>CAWFVI010000001.1:0-243462 GCA_963819245.1 uncultured Acidobacteriota bacterium
CCTCAGCCTGCGGCTGATCGAATTTGAGGTCAGTGTCGGCATAAATGAAGAGGCCACTCGCGAACGCTCGCTGCACGAGCTGGTTGGCAAACTCGCTGAGCTGCCTGGGCTCGGCTGCCGAGGCAATCACAAACTCAACCGGGAAGTTTCCGCCACCTGGCAGCGGCGGAGGCGTCAGCGGGATTACGCGAATGCCCGCAATTTTCGACAGTGGCCCGACGGATTCGACCAGCAATTGCTGAGCAGTTTTCTTGCGCTGGCTCCACCGGTACCGTCACCATGCCTCCGAAACCACCGCTCGGAGAAGTGATTTGAAAGATGCTTTCGCTCTCGGGGAACGAATGATAAACATCGTAGACCTGAGTGGTGAACAGATTGGTCTGATCAATCATAGAGTCGCGGAGGACTGGATGACCCCGAAGACGACTCCCTGGTCTTCAGCAGGCGCGAGCTCATGCTGCGAACATGTAGAACGGCACGATCAACGCCACGACAATCGCCCAGAGAACAAAGACCACAGGCCGGTACTGCAAAGTCCCGGCGAGCAGGCGTGAATAAAGCGACGCACGCTCTCGAAGTGACGATTGATCATTCCCGCAAAGCCGCGCTCGGTGTCTCCGGCGCGCAGCAGCTTCGATCCAGTCGTTGGAGAAAGGGTCAGCGCGACCACACCAGAAACAATCACGGCGCCGGCCAGAGTGAACGCGAACTCGCGGAACAGCGCACCCGTCAGCCGCCTTGGATACCAATGGGCGCGTACACCGCAGCGAGCGTGATGGTCATCGCGATGATCGGGCCGACCAGTTCGCGGGCTGCGTCAATGGCCGCCCGGTACGGGGTCTTCCCGGCAGGTGAAGGTGCCGCTCGACGTTCTCCACCATCACAATCGCGTCATCCACCACTAGGCCGACCGACGGCGCGATCGCCAGCAAAGTTAAGAGGTTGATGGTGAAGCCAGCTATCAGCATCAGGAAAACTGCGCCGATGAGCGAAATCGGAATGGCAACGACCGGAATGAGCACGGAGCGAAACGACCCGAGAAAAAGAAAGATAACCACAGACGATGAGGAGGGTCTCCGTCAGTGCATGAACACTTCGTTGATCGCGTCCTGAATATACGCCGTCGAATCGTACGGCACGCCCACTTTCATGCCTGGGGGCAGTTGCGATTGGATTCCCGGTAGCGCTGCGCGGACTTGGCGGATTACTTCGAGAAATTCGCCGTAGGGAGCACCCAAATCCCCATGAACGTCGCGGTCTCGCCGTTGAACCGAACGTCTTGGTCGTAGTCAACTGCGCCGAGCACGACATCTGCGATTTCGCCGAGCCGGACGACTACGCCCTTATCTTCTTTGACCACCAACTGGCGAAACTCTTCCGGCGTGCGCAGATCAGTATTCGCAATCAGGTTGACCGAGACCATCGAACCCTTTGTCTGCCCGAGAGCCGAAAGGTGATTGTTCTTCGACAATGCGTCGCGCACTGCCGAAGCCGAAATACCAAGCGCCGCCATTCGGGCTTCAGCCAGATACGCATCGCGAAGGTACGGTCGCCGAGGATGTCGGCGCGCTGTACGCCGTTGATAGCGCTTAACTTCGGCTGCACCACCCGCGTCAGATAATCCGTGATCTGATTCTGATCGAGATTGGCGGACGAAAGCCGAGGTACATAGCGGCAAATTCTTGATCCGCCGTCTGCAGGTCGATGACCGGCGCCTGGGATTCCGGCGGCAGGTCGTTTCGGACCTGAGCCAGCTTGGCCTGGATCTGCGTCAGCGCCGCGGTGGTGTCATAGTTGAGCTTCAGGTGCACGATAATCGTGCTTAAGCCCTGTGCGCTCGATGACTCCATGTAATCGATGCCGTCCGCGCTGGCGATGACGCGCTCGATCGGAGTGGTGACGAAGCCGCGAACCAGGCCCGCGTTGGCGCCCACATACACCGTCGTAACCTGGATGATGGCGATGTCGCTGCGCGGATACTGACGCACACTCAATGAGCGTATGGATTGTAGGCCCGCGATGAGGATCACCAGGCTGACGACCATCGCGAGGACCGGCCGCTTGATGAAGAGGTCGGTAAACTTCATTTAACTGTCCTAGGCTTAGGAGCGGGATTGTGCCCGGCTGGACTTTGTTATTAACCTGTACCGCAGCGCCATTGCGCAGCTTGAACACGCCCGACGTCACGACCTCGTCGCCCGGATTGACGCCGGAGACGATTGCGACCTGATCCCCGTGCGATCCTTCAACCTTGACGAACTGCTGCTGTACGCCGCGGTAGGTCTTGCCGCCTAAATCTTTAAGGTCGGTAATCACGAAAACCGAATCGCCGTAGGGCGCGTAGTTAATCGCAGATGCAGGCAGCGCGATCACGGAGCGGGCCGCCCCCAACGGAACCTCCACTTGAACAAACATGCCGGGGCGCAGTTTGCCTTCGGGAATTGATAGGGTCGCCTGTATCTGAATATTTCGGGTTGCCTCATTCACAACCGAATCGACAGCCGTGACTCGCCCTGAGAACGCGGCATTTGGTAGATCTTCCTTGGCGACGTGCACCGCGTGACCAACGGCCACTTGGGAAAGTGTCTGCTGCGGCACGCCGAAGTTTACATAGATTGGATTCAACACCTGGAGAGAAACGATGGCTTGGCCTGCCGACAGATACTGCCCCAAATTGACCTGGCGGATGCCCAAGATTCCTGAAATGGCGCTCGGATCGTCTTCCGTTCAATGGTCGCCTTGATTTCGGCAACATTTGCTTCGCTGGCCTTTCGTTGGAAGTGGCTTGGTCATACTCCACTCGGGAGATCACGCCTTCATCCACCAGTTGCTGCGCCCGGTCGAAACTCACACGCGCAAGATCCCGCTGCGCCTCGAGCGATGCCAACTGGGCTCGCTCCTGGCGGGTGTCAAGCTCAACCAGTACGTCTCCGACCTGAACCGACTTGCCGGATTCGAAATCGATCCGCTCGACTTGGCCTGGAAGGTCGGCGCTAACCGTCACGCCATGAACGGCTTCCATCGTCCCAATGACGCTCAACGTTGCCGGCCACTGCTCACGGTGCGCCGCAATGCTGGTGACAGCTTCCGGGGGTGGTTGAAACGCAGAGGCTTGCACAGCCGACTGAACTTGTTTGAACTTTATGAAGCCCAAGGCGCCGAGGAGGACTGCCGCCACCCCCAGCATCAGGATCATTCTTTTCGCCATTTATCTGCCCCTTTTAAGCCGCCCCGGGGAACCGTCCCTGGCGGCATTGCAACTCGATAATTCCATTGGATTCACGGCCTGAGGGGAAGGATTGGGCTAATTCGCTTGCCGCCGTTACCCACAGGACACGGACCATTTGTATTTGGACGCGTATTTGCTTTTTTGGTCTACATAGGCGATTCCATTAATAGGTCGAACGGCGAGGGGCGAAATCGACACCGGGATCGGAGAATATTCACAATTAGAAATTTGGCTGGAGACTGCTGCTTCGTTGTTCTGCGTCAGTCCTTTCCGGCGAAACCCATGCCTGCGAGGACGCCTCGCATGTAAGCGAAGCTGGCAATAACGCCCGGTATGGGATCTTCGGGATGGATTTCATACTCCAGATCAACGAAGCCCTTGTACTTCGTGGCGATAAGAGCTTCGAACATTTTGCGCACGGGCATTATGCCGTCTCCTACCGCGACCTGACTTTCTTTACTGTCGAAGTTCGTGAGGTCTTTCATGTGGACGTTAAACAACCGTGGGCCTGCTTCGTGGATCGCCTGCACCACATCCGTGCCGGCGCGAACCGTATGTCCGACATCGATGCACACCCTATGCGCGGATCCATCTGGTTTACCGCCTTCAATACATCCACCGGCGACCGCCACAACTTGTCCTCGGGCCCGTGGTTGTGGATCGCGATGCGGATGTCGTATTCCTTCACGAACTTCTCAATTCGCGGCAGAGTTTCCGGTGCGGGATCGCCGGCAACGATGACGCCAATCCCTGCTCGCTTGCAATATTCGAACTTGGAGCGGATGTCGGCATCTTCATCTTTCGGGAAATAGATGGCTCCGGCAGCATGCAGCTTGATGTTCGCGGCCGCATAATCGCCGAGGGCAGCCGACTCCCCTTGCGGATCCATCGGGAGATGATCTTTCACGTCCTTCGCATTCAACCCGAACACTTCGAGCTGTTTCATGAATCCGATCAACTGCGCCCGGTTGAAATTACGGAAGGTGTAACTGGCCAGGCCCAAGCGAACCGGTTCTGCCGACAGCGGCGTCTGGGCAAGTGCGAAGACACTGCTTGGAGTGGCAAGCACTGTCGCGACGAGTGCGGTGGAGCGTACGAAATCCCGACGGGAGACACTGTTTTTCTTAGACATGCGGTGCCCAACCCTTCTCGTACTCGCGCCCCCACATTTTCATCGCCTCCGAGTCGTTCTGGATACGTCCACCTTTTGTGCCGAGATGAAGTTCCCGGTTCACTTCCCACGCGATGTTGGAAAGCTCGAGCATCGTAACCGCGATGTTGCCCTCAGACACTGGAGCGTTCAACTTCTCGCCTTTGCGGATTCCCGCGATGAAGTTCGCGAAGTGAGCGTCGGTCATGGAATCGCTACCAATAAGATCCGAAGATGTGCTCGCACTTCCAACCCTGAATTCGCTCGTCTTGTTCCCTTTGAGATCGTAGATCTCATAGCCATCGCGATCGACCAGCACCGTACCGGCCGTTCCCATGATTGTCGAACCACGATCCCGGCCGTAATATTTCATTCCCTGGCAGCTTTTGCCCTCCCATGAAATCATCTTGTCTTCATATTCAAAACTCGTGACCAGCGTGTCGTAAAACTGCCAGTCATCTTTGAACTGGTATCGGCCGCCCGACGAAATAACTCGATTCGGATAGTCGACACCCAGCCCCAGCGGCAAACATCGACTTCGTGCGTGCCATTGTTCAGCGTCTCACCGGTGCCATAGGTTCGGAACCAGTGCCAGTTATAGGGATGAACATTGTCTCTGTACGCCTGGCGCGGCGCGGGCCCTTGCCACAAATCCCAATCAAGGTACGGCGGCACGGGAACTTCTTTGCCGGTGCCGATCGACTTCCTTACGTTGCTGTACCACGCCTTCGCGAAGTAGGGCCTGCCTATAATTCCTTCATGAATTTTCTCGACGATTTCTATTGTGTGTGGTGAAGAGCGCTGCTGGTTGCCCATCTGCACCAGCTTGCGATATTTCTGCTGCGCCTCGATCAGCATTTCTCCCTCGGCTGGGTTGTGGCTGCAGGGTTTTTCGACATAGACGTGCTTGCCGGCTTGTAAACCGGCGATGGCCATCGGTGCGTGCCAATGGTCGGGCGTGGTGACCGTGATCGCGTCCACATTTTTCTGCTCGAGAATCTTGCGAAAGTCCTTTTCTGCCACCGCGGCTTCGCCCATCTCCCGTTGCACGGCGTCGGCGAACTTCTCGAGAATGTTGCTGTCCACATCGCAGACGTGCGAAATGCGAGCTGACTTCTGGTTCGCCTTGAGCGACGAGAGATGAGCGTAGGCGCGGCCGTTCAAACCAATCACTGCAAAATTGAGGCGGTCATTCGAACCAAGGATCTGGGCATAGCTTTTTGCCGTCGTTCCCACCGCAAGTCCCGCCGCGCCTACAGCGAGTGCATCGAGAAACTCACGTCGTGTAACCGTCATTTTTCTTCCTCATAACGAAGCCATCGCCTTTTACCAGCCGAAAGGATCGGTCGGGATCAGCAGGAAAACCCAGCTTTCGTCAACGTTTTCTTGAGCCCATCCATGCTAATACGTGTGGACGCTTCAGGCGTCCCTCCGCCGCGCCAGTGGGTTTCGAGGCTCAGGCCATAGCCGAAACCGTCACGCTGCAAGGCCTGCAGTTGCCCAACCCAATCCACGATGCCGCTGCCAACTGGAGCCCAATCGTATTTGTGATCGGGTTTGCTCACCACGTCCTTGCAGTGGCAGTGCCCAATGCGATCTTTGGGCAGCGCGTTGTAGCCGATAGGATAGGGCGTGCTTCCTACGGCTGCGGCGTTGCCGGGATCCCAGTTCAGCATGAAGTTCTTGTTTGGAATCGCCTTCAGCACCGCAGTCGCCTCTTCTCCGGTTGCGGTGTTGCACGACATCTCGTTTTCGAGCAGCAGGATTATGTTGTGTTTAGCGCAACGCTCCGCAGCCTGCTGCAGTTTGGCATTGATTGCCGCCCGGTACGGCTTTTGATCGTCCAGGCGCCAGTAGTCGAAACAGCGAATCCGCTCCGTATTGAAGGATTTACAAAGCGAGATACAGCGCTCGAGCAGTTTGTCTTGCGCGCTCGCGTCGAAGTTCGCATGGAACTGGTCGCGAGTTTGGCTCCGCGTCGACTGCGGAGCCCCCGGCCAATCTGTCTTGAACAGCGGGCTGGCAATGTCCGTGACTTCGAGCTTGTGCTTTGCGAGAATTTTCCGCGCATCCTCCACTTCATTCGTGCCGAGCTCGGTCACGTTCTTGTTCCACATCGAGCGCAGTTCAATCCAGTGCAACCCGAAATCGCCGGAGACAATCTGGCATGCCTTCTCGAAATCCTGCCCGATCTCGTCATTGATCACGGCTAGCCGGAACGGGCACGCACGTGCACCTGACGCCAAAGGTTGCATTCGCGAGAATGCTGTGGCTTTCTTGGCCAGAGACGGCGCTAGCGCCCCGAGCCCCGCGATTCCCATGGCGGCGAGCATCCTGCGTCGTGTGTGCCCCATGCATCTACCCTCCCGCGCTGCGGACGATTCCAGATCACCACGTTGCAACATCTTAAGCCCTGTCATGTTCTCTCCGCCGGTCCATAATCGCTTTCAGCACCTCCGTGGCGCAGTCGAGGTTCACGCGGAGAACTCCACCTTCCTTAGTCCGGGAGCCAGCACGCACAGAACGATCAGAGCCAACAAGTACGCGCAGGCGGCGATCCCGAACAGGCTCGCATAGCTATGCGTGAGCTGCAGAATGTGGCCGGCGAAAAAAGCAAAAAGAGCGCTGCCGACGGACCCCGCCATCCCACCGATACCGACCACCGATCCCACTGCGCTGCGCGGAAACATGTCCGATGATGTTGTGAAGAGATTGGCGGACCAGCCTTGGTGCGCACCTGCGGCGATGCTGATCAGCGCGATGGTGGTCCATACTGACTTCACGCTGCTGGCCGTGTAGATGGGAACGACCAGAACAGCGCAGAAGAGCATTGCGGTAAGCCGCGCGTGATTGAGCGAAAGGCCGAGGCGACGGAAGGGCGCGGGCAACCAGCCTCCGCCGATGCTGCCAATAGCCGAGACGTTATAAACGATGATGAGTGGCAACCCGAGATGCGAAAGGTTCAGATTGAATTTCGCGCTGAAATACGACGGCAACCAGAAAAGATAAAAATACCAGATCGGATCGGTTAGAAACTTCGCGATCGAAAAGGCCCATGTCTGGCGGCATCGCAGCAATCGTCGCCAAGGCACAGACGGGCCCACGTCCACAGCCGCTTCCTGGTGGATGTGGCGCAACTCCTCGCCGGTCAGCGTGTCGTGATCGGTGGGCTTGCGGTAATACAGAAACCACCACAGAATCCAGAGCACGCTGAAGAGGCCGGTGGTCAGGAAGGCCACGTGCCAGCCCCAGCGCAGCGTCACCCAGGGAACGATGGCCGGAGCCAGGATCGCTCCAACATTTGCGCCGGAGTTGAAGATGCCCGTTGCCAGTGAGCGTTCGCTCCGCGGGAACCACCCGGCCACGGTCTTGATCGCGGCGGGAAAGTTGCCGGATTCGCCGAGTCCAAGGAAAAAGCGCGCGAAGCCGAACTCCAGTACAGAGTTGGCCAGCGCGTGGCCCATGGCGGAGAGACTCCAGACCGCCATCACCAACATGTAGCCGATGCGCGTGCCCAGCTTGTCAATCAGCCGGCCGGCGGCCAGCAGGCCAATCGCATAGGCGATCTGGAATGCGTCCACAACGTAGCCGTAACTCACCTCGGTCATGCCGATGCTCTGCTCGAGCGTCGGCTTGAGGATCGCGATCACCTGGCGATCCATGTAATTGATCGACGTGGCGACAAACAGCATGGCGCAGATTGTCCAGCGCACGCGCCCCAGGGCCGGGCCCGGAGACGATCCACTTTCCGTCCGGCTGTTGAAAGCCGTGGTCTCAGCCATGCCGCCTTCCTACAATCGATATGCTTTTTTTACCAGTCGATAAGCTAAGTCGTGGGCTACTTCTAAAGCTTCGTCTTCCTCGATCCGATGCTCCGTTACCAACCTCGCCAGGAAGGCACAATCCATACGCCGCGCCATGTCATGCCGCCCTGGAATCGAGAGGAAGGCTCGGGTATCGTCGTTGAAGCCCACCGTGCTGTAGAAGCCTGCCGTCTCCGTCAAGGACCTGGCTCGCAAACTCCGTCGTTACATCAACGCCTACTCCGCCAATGCTCGCCCGATCCAGTGGAAATACTCTGACTCCAGCCGCCGCCTGCGCACTAACGAATTCACTGCGACAGTCCACTAGCTCTGACTTGTCTGACGTTGAGCGATTTTCATGAAGTTTCGGTGCGCCGGTAAAACCGGCAAGGTGGTATGAGTGAAAGTCTCACACGTTGAAGACATAGCGAGTCACAACGGCCTCGAGTCATGCGGAGCCACCCGAAAGGACGGCGTCGAAGCGTTGACAGAGGAACGTGCAGGCTGGGTATTGAGCCGCGAAAACATGACCTTGCTGCGCAAGCAGCAAGCCCTTCAGGGTGCTGACGCTCTCGAAATAAGCGGAAGGCAACACCGGATGCGCCGCCAACGCAAGGGGCACCTGGATCCTGCGCGGTCGGAGACCCCAAGCATGCACGGAACCATCTTGCGCGGGAACCGGGAGATCCCGCGTCCTTCTGCAGGGGAGAGTCCTGCAGACTGTATCGGGAAGCCGAAAGGCATACGCCGATGACGAACGGACGTGGGAAGTCGGACAGCCCCAAAGTACCTGCGAAGTCACTGAACAATGCCGAGGGATCGGCAGCGGAGGCGATGGAGGGAAGGGAGCTGGCCAAGGGAAACTCGCCCGAGCGCAACGCGTTCCGGACTCAGGGCCGGGAAGACGCGCTCAGCGCGCTCGAGCGGGTACGTCAAGCAGCAATCAGGGATAGGAAACAACGGTTCACTACGCTCTTCCACCACATCTACGACGTCGAGCGGCTGCGGGCTGCATTCTTTTCCATTAATTTTTCCATTAATAAGGATGCCGCTGCAGGCGTGGATGGCGAAACATGGGAGCACTACGTTGAGAACCTCGAGGTGAACCTCCAGGATCTCTCCCATAGACTCAGGCGAGGAGCCTACAGGGCAAGGCCTGTACGCAGGGTTTACGTCCCGAAGGTGGGTAAACCGGGCGAGCTTCGGCCGCTCGGGGTTCCCGCGTTGGAGGACAAAATCGTCCAGCGCGCCACTGTCGAGGTGTTGAATGCGATCTACGAACAGGACTTCCTGGGATTCTCGTATGGGTTCCGGCCGGGACGTAGTCCACATCAAGCCTTGGACGCGCTAGCGGTAGGGATCGGTACGAGGAAGGTGAGCTGGGTGCTCGATGCCGACATCCGGAAGTTTTATGACACTCTCGATCACGGGTGGTTGGTGAAGTTGGTCGAGCACCGCGTAGCCGATCGGCGCGTCGTGCACTTGATTCAGAAATGGCTCAAGGCCGGCGTGCTGGAAGAGGGCAAACGGGTGGAGAGTGAGGTAGGGGCAGTTCAGGGCGGGAGTATCAGCCCACTGCTGTCGAATATCTATCTCCACTACACACTCGACCTCTGGGTTCGGCAATGGAGACAGAGGCACGCGCGCGGAGAGGTCATCTTCGTCCGCTTTGCCGATGACTTTGTGGCAGGATTCCAGCATCGGTATGAAGCAGAGCGGTTCCTGGCGGAGCTGCGCGAGAGATTCGCGCACTTCGGCCTCCAACTGCATGCCGATAAGACGCGAATCGTCGAATTTGGCCGCTTTGCGGAACAGAATCGGCGCCAGCGTGGCGAAGGCAAGCCGGAGACGTTCAACTTCTTGGGTTTCACGCACATTTGCGGACGGACCCGGAAGGGGCACTTCACGGTCCTGCGACAAACGATGCGCCAGAGGCAGCAAGCCAAGCTGCGGGCCTTGAAAGAGGAACTGCGGCAACGCATGCATACGCCCATGGGGGAACAGGGAGCCTACCTGCGATCGGTCCTAACCGGACACTTCCGCTATTACGGGGTGCCGATGAACGGTCCGGCCCTAACCTCGTTTCAGGAGGCAGTAGGCCGCCTGTGGTGGAGGATCTTGCGACGCCGCAGTCAGAAGCACTTGCCGTGGCGCTGCCTGCGACGCTATATCCAACGCTGGTTCCCCCCGGTCCATATTTGTCATCCCTATCCGCTCGAGCGCCTGTGCGTTGTCACCCAAGGTGGGAGCCGGATGCGTTAGTAGCGCCTGTCCGGATCTGCGGAGGGGGTCGCGAGCAATCGTGATCCCTACTCCGACCGGGCTGCACAGGCCCTATAGGACACATTCGTTAAGTTTTTTCGAAGGGAACAACACGCGGGGCACGGCCCTCGGCGATTCATTGCCCAAGCCACGGAGAAAGCACTGCGTTAAGGCCAAGCTCTCTCGACTAGCTAGACCTTTGATCACTCTCCGAATCTCGTCATAAAGCAATACACGGCGTATCCACTGAGAAATGCGACGCCGAGCGCGATCGAGAGCTCTAGGGCAGCCCAGACCCAATTTCGGTAACTCAGTTCTATCTCATTCCGATGTTTCAGCAATCGGATGTTCCGGCGTTCCGCCATAAGTGTTCCTGCGCAGAGGCAGGTGGCTTCCCAGCTTTCATGCGACAACGGGCTCGTGGGAGCCGACACCCTCTGCTATCTACCAGCAATCGAAATCACGAGTACGATGAACACGAGAAATAAGATAAGCGCCAGTCCTCGTGCCCATTCCAGCATCGCCTCGTCATGGGTCATGCCGTTGCCAGCCGCGACCTTTTGCGTTCGAGGGGCCGGGCGCCAGTTCTTCAGGAACTCTTCTTTTCTCTCCAGCCTGGGAATGCACTGAACGATGCGGGCAAACATAAGAGACTCTCCTCTCCTCTTGGAGTAAGAGACCCGGAAGCTTCCTCATTGCCCGGGGGAGTTTTCGAGTCGGGTGCCAGCAAGATTATCCCCGATAAGGTCGGGAGTCAGTGACCCGCGATACACAACCGTGTGACTAGAAGCCCGAACTCGGCTTACACGCTGATCTGCCGGATTTTTCTGAGCCGGATTGTTATTTAATGCCGGGGCGGGAGTCGCGCTGTACGCGGCCATGCCGCATAATTGACGAAATCAAGCCATTACGCTCGAGATAAGGGCTCTAGCACTCGTCGCGGTAAGAAAGCTTAGACCACGGGATATTTTCGTAAAGAATTGCCGGACCAGCAATGGTTCTCAAAGCAGTCGTCCTTTTGCTGGCGTCAATGTCGATCACGACTAGTCTGTTATCGCTATCTTCAAGAAGGACAGGATCATTCAGCCTGGGAACGTAACTACCTCTTGGAACAAAATGGCCTGGAGACGTTTTCTGCTTGCTGGACTCCAGGTTCAGGCAACCAGGCGTCTGGGGGGGTGGTCACGCTTCCGTTCAACCTCCTCCTTGATGGTGCACAGGGCATAGTTCCACACAATGTCGTGCACGAATCCCGGAAACAACACCCTGGTACCCTCCCATAGAACCCGACCGGCGACGCCGTCACCTTTTTTGTAGTCGAATGCCGCGTAAATGGAGAGCTTGAGGTTTCCGTCCTTGGTCGGTGCGACGTTGAAGATGAGTTTCCCGTGATCCGCCAGCCGCTCGTCGAGTTGATACAACAAGGTCTCGAAGCCAACCCTCTTCGTCAGCCGCAGTTCCGCGTTCAACCCGACGAGCGGTATCCTGTACCGAATCACCGATCCGACCTGGTTGGGCACTCCCTGGATCCGTCGAACCTCAACGAATCGCAGGTTGAGGAACCGAGCACTGGGATGGCCGAACTTGGCCAATTCCTCCATGATCTCTTCCTCAGAACCTCGGATCTTGATTACGTACATCCGTTCGAAATCAGGCGACTCGCCGAGTTCCGTCGCCAGGCTCGACGCGAGACGCTTCTTGAGTGCTTCGCGCTTCTCCTTCAGCACCACCGTCGGATACCTTCCGTACTCCCCCCATTTCAGACCAAAGATCACCTCAAACGCCACGTTTCTCAGCGTGACTGCCGCACCGACGAGAAGGGATCGCAACACGCCGTAGCTGCCCATCTCCCGTAATATTTCCCCATAGTCGGCCATGCCGCTGGCAATCTTCCAGAGCACCACATTCAAGGGCCGACTGCCCTCATCTCGCAACTTACACTCGGTGGCAAACGCCTGGTAGGTGATACGGCCGACCATCGGCCTTGAGAACGCCACCCGGCTCACGCCGAACACGATCCGTCCGAAGTGATTGTCTGCCGTCAGCCACTTGATAGCCTTGCCGTATCCTCTCGCGAGAGCCTGCTTGTCGATTCCGTCGTGGAGCACGGTCTGCGCGAGCCGGCTCGCCGTCACGTGGGCCGAGAACAGGCCGTCTTTGTTCAAACGCATCCCGACTGCGTCGCCGATGATGGCAAACCGGTCGCCAAAGGGGGATCTAGCAGTGGTCACGGTCATTCTGGGAGCACAGGCACAGGCGAGGGGAGCTGCCTCGATGCCTGGCAAGATGCGGTCGATCTGAGGCAGCGTTAGAAAATCGTGGACGAGCTGCTGGCTGTCTCGTGGCAAGACCGCCTGATCGACACACTTGCCGATCATGGCGATGGTCAAGAACCTGCCCTTGGGAATGACAGCGGCGTGCTCCAGAGCGAGGTGTTTCGAACCGTACTCGATGAAGTATACCTCTCGACGCAGATTGCGCTCGAGATAGTCCTCGCCCACGTCGAGCTCGAAGATGAAGGCCTTTCGGGACTTGCCTGGAATGAACGCCGGATTCAACCGCCGGACCGAGGCGATTAGAGCATCGTCCCGATAATCGAAGCCACAATGTGCATTGATTCCGGTAGCAATGGTCACGAAGCTGGCATCGCGCGAGACCCTTTCTCCGGATTGTCTCCTCACCGTTAGGCCGGGCATCCCAGCCGCGGTATAGAAGATGGCCTCAACTTCGCCATACAGGATGCGCGCGCCTTCCTTGACCGCTTCACCAAGCAGAAACCCATCGAACCCTCCCAGTCCGCCGCTCCGTCTGCTGGGTAATGAGCCCCGGAAAACGGCATACATCTGCTTGTCTTTGGGAACTCGGAGCCGGAAGTTTTTCCACTGGCCCTGTATCCAGACGTGGTCGAAGCGCCCTTGGACGATCTCGTCCGGAACGACGAGATCATGCTCCTCGAGGATCTCATGCAACCTCGGTGAGATACCGCCCGCGCAGAAGGTACATCCCTTGTATTGAAGGACACCGCGACCCAACTCGATCAGACCACGTTTCTCGACGATGACGACATCGATGTGCCGATTGAGACGCCTGGCTTCCCGAAGAAGATGGATGGCGAAGAAGGAACCGGCAGGTCCACCGCCGACGATGGCAACCGTGTCATTGTTCCGGAGGCTCCCTAACGAAGATGCGCAGTGCATGGGCCGAGCCTCTTTGGCAAGGATGCAAGTCAATTCGCACGACGGGGAAAAAGGGCACTTGCGGCACGAGGGCAGCACCCTTCCTCCCACACCTGTTGGTTTTACGCGGCCTTGCTTGGAGCCTTGGCTTCGAGGGTCTTCTCGCTGCCAACGTTGACTTTGATCTGCTTGGGCTTGGCTTCGGCTTTCTTGGCGAGCTTGATCTTGAGCACGCCCTCCGCATAATCTGCGCTCACTTGCCCCGGGTCCACAGAGCTGGGCAGGGTGAACGAGCGAGTAAAGCTTCCATATTGCCGTTCTACGCGACGAAAGTTTTCCTCTTTCTCTTCCTTCTCGAACTTGCGCTCGCCGTGGACGGTGAGGGTGTTGTTCTCGATGTGGACATCAATGTCCTTTTCGTCGATGCCCGGGACTTCAAGCTTTACAGTGAAGGTGTGCTCGTCTTCGTAGATATCCACCGGCGGTGTGAAACCAGTGGTCGTCAACGCCTCCTCCGGGCTTTCCGGGCTGTACGACTCACGGAAAAGGCGACGCATGCGGTTCATGCGGTCCTGCATGGCGGAAAACTCACGGACAGGCTCCCAACGGGTCAATATTGTCATAACGTAATTCCTCCTTCAGAGGGAAGCTAAGAGGAAAAATTTCAGATGGGCTGACTTAGTTCAGGGGACCTGAAAGAGTAAGAAGACGTAGCTTGCTCAATGACAATGCTAGGCTTCTGCCCTACGCTTGTCAAAGGTCGCAGTAGCGTGGACCTCGCTTGCATCACTTCTTCGAAAGCTCGACCTCAAAAGGCCATTGCGCTCACGACCGTCAATGAGTCCAATTGATTCCATAACAATGTCGGCTCCCATGAGGGCTGCCGCACAGCCTCCGTGCTTTTGCCTTTCGGTTCCAGGCGCTGGCCATGGCCAGCATCCTCGCCGAATTTGATTCCTAGGAAGCATATAATGTTCTTGTACATGGAGAGTTGGAATATGCAATGTCAGCCAGTATTTGTGCGCCCTTCATCCATCGTATCGCTATCCAAATGTCCGCTCAGGCACGCTTCCTGATCTGCTTGGATTGTCAATTACGCTTCGAATTTCCATCCGGAACGCCTTATCTTGCGGTAGCACGAGAGTTCGGGTCTTACCCCTGCGATGGTCAGGCCAGAGACGAGCATTCAAACTGACACACTACCGAATATTAGGTAGTGGGCCACTTTGGATTTCCACAGAGATGGCGAACTTTCGTTGCTGTGGGAAACTATGAGCATGGCAAAGAAAAGAACCAAACTTGACAGGTCACAGCGCCAATCCAAGCGATTGGAAAACAGGCTAGATGACACCCGCCGCGAATCTTGCCAAGAAGAAAGCCCGCGAGGACGTGAACCAAGCCGTTGAGCGGATAGTGAGACAATAGTTGCCATGACCATCGTCAAACCATAGGTGTATGGCAATGAAACTGACCGGTGCTAGTGAGGGAACGGAATTAGATGGTTGTGCAGTGGTTTCTGCGGGCCTGGCCTTGACGGTCTGACTCCAACAACATGCACTGCAGATGAACATCAGGAAGACTGCCTGAGTCACTTGACGAATGCATTTCACCTGGACACCTCAATTTTGGGCGGAGGGTTCTGTTCCCTTGATTATTCCCCGCTAAGGCTAAAAGCGCTCGACACCCCAGCCGCCACCGTCAGCCAGAGCAGCAATCCGAACGACAATCCGACTGTGCTTTGCCGGACCGAAGGGTCCGGGATCAGCAAACCGGCAACGCCAATCGCGCATCCCAGAAGTCCCGTGACGTAGTAGGAAGGCCGTTGGAACAGTCCGGCGAGTGGCAGGAAGTGCAGCCCTACAATCAGGGCGATCGCAGGCGCAATGAAATCCGGACGATGCGCCGCGTTGAGCGCGACGATGGCAAGAAAGATTGCGCCTCCCTGGATGCCATTGATCCAGCCGAACCGCCGGCCAATTTGACGCCCGATCACGCTTGCTCCGCGGTAGGAGGCGGGGCATTCTGCGAAACTCGGGCAGCCCGCACCGCCAGCATTGCAATCCCTGCCGCCAGCGCAAGACCCACGACCGGCAGTCCGGCGCGCAGCCACACCGGGAAAAATCGGGTTGCTCGCCTTGAGCCTAGCTGAAACTCTCCAAGGGCCCACATGCGAGAGGCATTTGGAGGTGGATTGTTACTCTAGGATTTCCTAGTAAAACGTCTGCCGAAATCGCCCCAGATCACCCGAAATTGTCTGGACGCCGTTTCGGTGGAGTTTGGTGAAAGGCGCGCAAAACCCGCAACAGTATTGAAGTTTGTCGAATTTGATGGTGCAAGAGTGTCTTACCAATATCCATCGTCATTCGGAAAGCCCGACAGCCACGATTCGCATTGCTGCCTCTGACAGTCGCGTTCGCGTAGAGGTCGAGGATCGCGGCAAGGGTATACCGCCAGAAAAGCAATCTGAGATGGCTTCGACGGGCATCCCTGGGGTGGGAATCCGGGGCATGCGGGAAAGACTCCGGCAGCTGGGCGGCAACCTCGACATCCGCTCAAACGGCAAGGGTACGCTCATAGTGGCGCAGCTACCGGTTCCGGCCACTTCCTCGTCGAGCACAGTCGTAGCGTTGGGAGCCTGTTCGTAGAGAAAATCGGCCTTGACTTTTACGACCTTCTCATAGAAGCGCTCAAAACCCCCTCCCCAGGAGTCAATGAGTGAAATGGCGAGTTGGTGTTGAAAAACTCGGTTCGAAGACGCGTTTCCCCTCAGGAGAGTTTCTTCCGGTTCGTGTTTTTCTTGCGGTTGTCTGTTTCTTACGCGGTTGCCATCGCTGGTTGTGCTCTCCTGTTGAGGAACCGCACCAGTCGTTTCAGGTTCTGTGCCACGGCCGCTAGGTAGAACTGCTCACGCACGAACTTGATTCTGCGTAGGCGCAAGCGCCGCAATCCAATCAGGTTCTTGAGTTCCGAGAACAGAGCCTCCGCTTTCCGTCGCTTGCGTAGCGCTACAGCGAACTCCGGAGTCTTGGCTACCTCATAGGCCTTCTGTCTCGCCGCGTCACAGGTATGGATCCCGATCGTGCGAAACTGGCCGCGTGTGCACTGCGGCTTCTGCTCACATCCTCGACAGCGCTTAACCGTCGAGTAGTATCGGTGCGCACGGTTCCGTTTGTTGATCCCCACGTAGTTCAGGGGCTTGCCTGCGGGGCAGAGGTAGCAGTTTTCTTCCGGCACGTAAGTGAACTTCTCGATCCCGTATAGATCAGGGGGCGAGTTCGGACCTTCCTTCACGCGAATGTAAGGTGTAATCCCACGTTCATCGAGCCATTGCAGCATCTCCCCGTTGCCGTAGGTGTTATCGGCTGCCACCCCCTTGGGCCGCCGACCATATCGTTCGCAGTAGCGATCGATCATCTCGCGTGCCGCCGCACTCTCCTGACTCAAGCGCGCGGCCGTCGCTTGCACCCCCACGATCACACAGCTTTCATTGTCGATCAGATAGTTATCGAAGTAACCCAGTTCGGCAGCGCGATTTCCCTTGGTCAGGTACGTCGAATCCGGGTCGGTGGTAGACACCTTGTCTTGCTGATGGATGGGCTCGCCATCGCCGTTCTCTTGCTCCAGTTCTTCCAGGTACTTCCGCGCCCCATAGTTCACTTGCGCTGCCCCGTGAACTGTTCGCGGGGGATACGACTGTGATGGCTCGCGTTCGCCATGATGAAGCTGCCATCGACCGACATCTGCTCGCCCTCCACCAGACCTGCCGCGATGCACTGCTCTACGATGCGCTCAAACAACTCCTGAAACAGGTTCGACTCCTGAAAGCGGCCATGCCGGTTCTTCGAGAACGTCGAGTGATGGGGAATCTCCTGCTCGAACCCTAATCCGGTGAACCAGCGCCACGCCAGGTGCATACGCAGTTCTTCTAGCAACTTCCGCTCACTGGTGATGCCGTAGAGATACCCCAGCAGCAGGATCCGCAACAGCACTTCCGGATCAATCGACGGTCGCCCCGTTTCGCTGTAGGATGCACGCAACTTCTCCCGCACAAAATCGAAACTAACGTAGCGGTCGATGAAACGTAACAAGTGGTTTTGAGGAACTTGATCTTCGATGCGGAAGTAGTAGAACAGCGACTCCGAACGGTCGTGTTGCCCCATCATAAGCAGCCAGCCTCCGAGATTGGCGATTGCCTGCAGCATCACTAGCTCTCGTCTGCTTATAACCTTGCTGTTGTCGCCCTCGCAAGCACCAACTCGGTGACTTTTTCAACACCAACGCGATTTTTCGCCAATGTTCGAGGGCTCGGATATAGTGAATGGCATGTTCAAGTTTCGAATGATTGTTGGAGTGGTGCTGGGCGTGTGCGCCGGGTGCACGGCGGTGAGGGCGCAGACAGTGGATACGATCGATCCGGCGATGAAAGCGCGGGTGGATGCGATTGCGGCGGGTGTTATGGAACAGCGTGGGGTGCCGTCAGCCAGCTTGGCCGTGGTGCAGGGCGGCAAGCTGGTGTACACGCGCGCGTATGGGCGGGCGCACATCGATCCGGACAAGGCTGCGACGCCGGAGATGCGATACTCGATTGGGTCGATCTCGAAGCAGTTTACAGCTGCGGCGATTCTGATTCTGCAGGAACAGGGAAAGCTGAAGCTCGATGATCCGGTGGGGAAATACGTATCAGGGCTAACGCGGGGCGACGAGGTGACCATCCGGGAGATTCTTAGCCACACGAGCGGCTACCAGGATTATTGGCCCGAGGACTACCTGATCAAGCCGATGGAGCAGCCGACGACGGCACAGGAAATCTTGGACCGGTGGGCGAAGAAGCCGCTGGACTTTGATCCGGGTACGCAATGGCAGTATTCGAATACCAACTACGTGATCGCCGGGCTGATTGTGGAGAAGGTCTCGGGGCAGAAGCTAATGGATTTTCTGGAGGAAAAAGTTTTTCATCCGCTAGGGATGCGGAGCGTGTGGGACTCGGATGAGGCGAGGCTGACGCAGGCCGACGCGACACCCTACATCCGGTATGCGCTCGGGCCGCTGCGGCCGGCGCCGAAGGAGGGCCGCGGCTGGCTGTTTGCGGCGGGCGAACTGGCCATGACGGCGCACGACCTCGCGCTTTGGGACGAGAGCCTGATCGCGCAAAGGCTGCTCCAGCCCGAGAGCTCCCTGGAGATGTTCACGGAGGTGAAACTCAAGGACGGCAAGGGAACACATTATGGTTTGGGCGTGTCGGTGGGAGATCTGGACGGGCACCTCGACATCTCGCATGACGGCGAGGTGATGGGGTTTGTGGCGGACAACGAAGTGTTGGTGGATGACGGCGTGGCCGTGGCAGTGCTGACGAATCACATGGCGGGCGGAGCAGGCGCCATTGCGCAGCTGAGTGCATCAACGGTTGCCGGGCAGAAGCGGACGGCAGCGGAGGAGGAAACGCTTGCGATGTACCGCAGCCTGCAAAAGGGCGAACTGGACCGCAGCAAATTGGCCCCGAATCTGGATGCTTATTTCGGCGCGCAGACAGTCGCCGACTTCAAGAACAGCCTGGGACCGCTGGGCGAACCGCTGACCTTCCACCAGGTTTCCATGAGCTTGCGCGGCGGGATGACATTCCGGGTCTTCCGGTTGGTGTATCCGACTCGAAAGCTGCGCCTTACGACGTACACGTATCCGGACGGGAAGCTCGAGCAGCTTCTCGTGTATCCGCAGGAGTGAGAAGGACAGGGACAGCGGGACGAAGGCGAAGAGGAACAGTGCGTCACGGTTGAAAACAGGCCATAGCGCTCAAGCGGACGCCGACCTCAGACTCAAACGGCACGTTGTCCGTACTCTACCTGCACGGAAACTAGCTCCGGGACGCGGCGGGAGTTTTGCAAAGATTTGATCGCATCTTCGGCCATGAATTTCCCCATCACCAGCGCCAGCTTCCGGTTAGTTGTCATGCGGATGGGAGTTGGATCAATCCGCTGCACGAACTCAGGTGCGAGGGTGCTGCCGCGGTTCAATTTCACAAGAAATTTGGTATTTGTCATAGTTTGTTACCGCCTTTTGTTTTCCGCGAAAAACGGTTTGTGAGCAACCAGCGGTTCATTTCTCCAGAATCGGGGTCACACGCACGCCTGTAAGGGACTTGCCGCACTCCAAGCAGCATGCCTTTAATCGAGATGTGATCAATCCGCAAGACGGGCACATCGTTTGTGATCCATATCCAGCAACCCGTGGTGTCGGCTTGTGCATCCTGTGGAGCAGCAGGATCGTGAACAGCACAATCAGCAGTGCGAAAGAAAAGCTGGTTGCGCTCATAAACGTGCTCCTGCTCGGCGATTTCCGATTCGACTTGCCGTTAGCGAATAGGACGGGTTCATGAGTGAACCCCCATTTCTATCAGTTGCGCAAAGAGACCGTCCGGGAGGACTAGTAAGCTGTCCCGGTGATTTCGTAAGCACGAATGCGTCGCCGGGGATCGGTATAAGTCCAACGAAACGGTTTCGCGGATTTCGCGTAGGCTCGAATGTATTTCCGCAGTTTGCGGGCGAGATCGGCGACCGAGGTGAAAACGCCCCGGGCAATGACATCACGCTGGATCTTCGCGAACCACAACTCAACCTGATTTAGCCAAGACGAATAGGTCGGCGTGAAGTGGAACCGGACTTTCGGATTCTGCTCCAGAAACTCCTCCACCGCTTGGGTCTTGTGGGCGGACAGATTGTCGAGCACGATATGGATCTGCTGGGCCCACCGTGTCTTGTTCAGCAGGTCCCGCAAGAAAGCAATAAACTCCGAACTTGTGTGTCGTTTCGCAGTCTTGCCTTCCACCTTCCCGGTCTTCACATCCAGGGCGGCGTACAGCGACAGAGTCCCGTGCCGGTAGTACTCGAAACCATGTCGCTCGGCTCGCCCGGGCGATAGAGGCAGTACCGGATCAAGCCGATCCAGCGCCTGAATCGCAGTCTTTTCATCCACGCAGAACACGGCTGCATGTTGCGGAGGATCCAAGTACAGAGCGATGATGTCCGCCGCTTTGCCTTCAAAGTCCGGGTCGTCGCTCGCCAGGTAACGCTCCAAACGGTGCGGCTTCAGGCGAGCTTGGGTCAAGATGCGCTGAACGGTCGACTTGCTGACGCCCAACTCATGGGCCAATTTTCGGCACGACCAGTGGGTACTTCCATCGTTCGATTCCTGATCCGGGTCCGTCCGCGAAGCAACCGGCTGCATTCACCGAGTCGCTCGTGAAAGCTTGGAAGAAATACGCTCGCATCTCTGAAGCCGACGCTCGCACGCTCGCCGAGAAGGGCTTGTCGCCGGAGTGATCATGTCCCGCGTCAACCGAAAATTCATCACAGAGGAGTTAGAAGATGCTTCATCCTGCGAATATCTTTACTGTGGAACAGGCGAACGCCTTCAACACAGAGGTCCGGCAGAAGAGCGAGGCTCATCGAGCGAGCTTGTTAACCCCACGTCCGAAGCCTCAGGACCTTCAACCTATCGACTATCAGAATGTCGACGAAGCGATGAACGCTCGTCACACCTTTGAAGAACAACCGGACGCGGAAGCAATCCTCGCCGTCGAGCACGAGGAACAATTCAATCTGTGTCAACTGATCGCCGCGATGGAGCGGATTCTCAACTCGAACCCGACCGAGCACGAACGCCGGAAGCTCACAGGCTACGACGAGAAGGACTCGCCGAGTCTTCCCGGCATTCTCGACACCTACCATCACGTCGATGGAAACTTGGATCGGTGTCGCGCCGATCTCGCTGACCTCGAAGCTCGGCTCCCGCGACTCGAAGCTCGCGCCGCTGAGTATCGCCGGGTCAAGGCTTCGCTCGCTCCGTGGCCGTGGCATCGCATAAATAAAGAGAGGAACGCCGAACTCGACCGGCAGTTGATCGTGAACGGACGGAGGCCCCTGTGAAGCTCCACGATCTAAAAACGCGACAGAACGGCTTCACCCGACGCTCGCAGGACCGTTCTAACCGGATGCGCAACATTGTCGACATGTTTCAGAAAAACGAGATAAGTTCCAAAAAGTTTCGGTTCCTCGCCGGTTAGCTCAAGGCCGAGCACAGAGCCGACTGCCGTCAGACCGGGCTTCGATTCGCCGATCCGAGTTTAGTTTGACCGACCAGCGGATGAGACATCCGCTTGTTGTTCACACCCCGAGCCGAGCGGCCTCGCAAGAGGGAACTCGGACGCCTTGTCCGTGGGTCGGCGTCATGTAAACGGTCCAACACCGAGCCGCGCCGGTGCGATGCGCGGCATAACTCTAAGAGGTGAACTTCATGCAAAACACAATTCCAGCAACGAAACAAAGCCCGGTGAAGACAACCGGTCAGGGGACTCCGGTCCAAAACAAAAGCAACTTCCCACAGAATACTGGCAAGTTCGTTGACTCCCGGCGCGAGCTTGGATCCGAAGATGGAAAAAACTAACCTGACTCCCGAGCAACTCGAAGCGATCCGGCGCGACGCCTTCATCGAAGGTTACGTCGCCGCGTGTCGTGAGTGGACCTCCGGTTGTGTTCCGGCTGTGACGCTCGCGTACAAGGCTTATGAAAAGAGGAAGCCATCATGAATGACACTGAAACAACCTTCCCGCGATTCCTTCTCGCTCTGTGGCGCGTCTACGTCGTCTTCCCTTGGAAACGTCGCCGACCCTGTGTCGTCGCCGGTTGCGACCGCGAGCGTGCTGAACACAGGGGGCGGATATGGAGCTGGTGTCAGTATCACGCTCCGTGGACCGCTCTTCTAAGTGATTGAAAGTTCGTTCAAAAAGGATGACCAGTTTCACGGTCGCGAGCGAGAACGTCGCTCTCAGACGCTCTAATGCGAAAGGATTTTTATGCCAGACATCAGTTCTTCAGGTTCTCAGGGATTTTCCGTGGGAGATGCCACGATTTCTTTTTTATGCGACCTCACACAGTTGGATCAGGGTGTCGATAAACTCAACGACCGAATCGAGCAGGGGATGACCCGCGCCTCACAGAATGTCGGTCAGTTGGACGATGCTCTCAGTAAAGCCGGAGACTCGGCTGTCGGAGCCGGGGAGGAAATCGACGGCGCGATGGAGAAGACCAAAGTCTCGGTAGGTGAGGCTCGCGGCGAGGCGATGTTATTAGGTGAGGCGTTCGGGGTTCATCTTCCACGTCACGTCAACTCGTTCATTGCCACTCTTCCGGGTGTGGGTGAAGCTCTGTCGGCTGCTTTTGCGGCGACCGCCGTCCTCTTCATTATCGAAGCAATCGTGAAACTAACCGAACGCGCCTCCGACTTCATCGCCACAGGTCTCATCTACACCCAAACCATGCGCGACATCGACGCGGCGCTCGCGGCCTCGAACAAGCAACACGCGGACGCGATTGAAGCTCTCGCGAAAGAGAAGAAGGCTTTTGAGGATTCGCTCGACCCAATCAAAGCACAGAAGAAAGCTCACGAAGAGCTGAAGGAAGCGGTCGCGCTCGAAGAGGAACAGATCAAGAAACTTCAGAACACCGTGGCAACAGCGGCAACAGCGGTCGAAGGCTTCTGGGGAAAGGCTGTCAATTACGCGCTCGCGGCGATGGACAAGATCGCCGGTACTCACTTGCTGGAGTCACACCTCATTCAGCAACAGCTCGACGCGAACACAGCCGCGCAAACCAAACAGGACAACGACCTGCTCGCGCTTCAGGACAAGCACAACAAGGACGTTGAGACACTCCGTGAACAGGATGTGATGAAGGAGCGAGCGGCGGCGAAGGCGAAGGCCGACGCACAGTTTGAATACTGGGGTGAACAGCAACGGGCTTATGAAGCGCTGATCGGCGAGAACGACAAGCTCGTCGCCGCGAACGAGAAGCTCATCGCAGGACTCCAGAAACGAGCCACAGTGGAAGAAACTGTGGTCGCCGGTGCCGACAAAGCCGCTACCCTCCTCGCTCTCCGGCTTCTCCCCCTCACTCTCGAACACGTCGTTTCCGTGCGCCCTGAAAAATGCGAATTCTTTTTCACCGGGAGCAATAGCTCGCAGCCCGCCCCCATGCCCTGACAACAGCCCCTCGCGGCTTATCCTGAACTCGAAGAAATCCTGAGAGTGCGTTCCAGTTCCGCCCAGATCGAAGTGTATGGCTCGATACACTCGCATCTGCACACTTTCGGTCAAGTGCGTTCGCATTGGATTGCCGCTGCTGCTGATAAGAACCATCTGACGAACCAACGCCATCCTCGTTCCTATCGGAAACTGCGGAGGTTCAGGATACGGAACCAACCCGGCAAGATCAGCCTGCCCGTCGCGGAGGAACGGGAGCATGTCAGGGTTCGGCCTCCACGTCTTCGGGACATCGCGGAGTTTTGCCAAATACTCCAGCGTCTTTGCTCTTCCTCCCGGCACTTGGAAGAACACCAGGAAGATTGATCTTCCATCGAAGAATTCGAGATGGTCAGAAGCAACAGGTCGTCCCTGCTGTTCCCCTAGGCACACCCACGTCCCCTTGGGGTCGAAGAGGTCAGCGGGGAGAAACGGACGCTGGGGATCGGCAGGATCGTAGGTCGTGGGAAACACATGCGCTCGAATTGCATCTTCATAATTGTCGGGCAACTTTCGAACCTGATCTTCACTCAAAGCCAATCTGCGGATAATCTCAGAGACCCGCTTCTGCAAATCGGAGCGACCCTGAGTTTGTTCGACAAAAGGCAACGATAGCCAGTCAGAAATCGCAAGAAGGTCACGCTGGAACAAGGCGCGTTTCAGCGGGTCTGTGACCGCCCTTTCAGAATGTTGTCCTAGAAACTCATCGAGCAACTTCAAGGCTTCATCATGAGAGGAGCCGCTGAGTAGATATTTGGTTTGCCACCACAGGTAGGGATCGAGTTCATCGCCTCCATACCGTTGACCGTCAAGCGTGTGCCTCACATAGAACAGACGAAATAATCGGTTCCAGATGTGGTCGGGACGAGAGGCATATATGACCCGTGTAGGCGGAACGGACTCAGATTGACTTTGAGCGTTCCCCTTTACGGTGGCGTCCGCACTCTTTCCATCACGATAGCTGCAAACTAAGAAAGACAGTAGCAGAATGGCCGTCCCGACAGATGATGCTCTGGCGCTCATAGCCGCTCATCGTATCACTGGTTTTTGAAATCCATCGCTCAGCGGCTTCTTCACTTTGCATACCAGTGCGAATGCGGCGACCAACGGGCGCACGAGAGGCACTGTGTTTCAGTCCACTGGTGGAGGCACGTGGGGCAAACTCCTCCCGTATCGAACGTGTTCCATTCGTTTCCGCAGCTACAAGACCATCGGTCTTGTTTGCGGGGCGACCAGCCGCAAAGCGGGCAGCGGATGCGCGGCCAGAGGGGTCGAGGCTTTTCTCTTGGTCGGGCTCGCGATCCAAAACAACCGACGACTTGGAAGGATCACTCACGAGAATTGAATTTCCTGTTAGGCGAAAAGTCGATTCTGCGTCTCGGAGAGCACCACAGGTCGCGAACACTCTTCGTCATCGTTTCCTACATGGGTGATCCGCGTGCTCACGGGATAGAACCGCATACGCTCGGCATCGCGGGGCTTCTGCAGTTCGGACGCAGTGCCCATGTCCGTCATACCCGAATCAAGCCACAGGTCGCAGCGTCATGCGCTGCTTACAACTGCTGCGATAGATAGTTAGCGATGCCCATTTTTTTGATGGAATGAAGTTGAGCTTCCAGGAAATCCGCGTGCCGCTCTTCGTCCTGAATCATGCGCTCGAATAAAGCCTTTGAGCCCTCGTCCCTTACCTCAACGCAAATCTTCACAGCTTCATTGTACTGGCGTACCGCATCCTGCTCGTCTTTGAGGTTAATCTCGATTTGCTGCTGCACCTTGCTGCCAAGTTGAGGCTTCAATCCAACATCGGCAGTGGGTATGCCGTCCAAGAAGATAATGCGCTCAATGAGTCCTTCCGCGTGGCGCATCTCCTCGATAGCCCGCACCTTCGTGCTCTCGCCAAGCCGCTTGTAGCCCCAGTTCTGGCACATCTCCGACTGCGTCATGTACTGCACAATAGCCGTCAATTCCGAGCTTAGTGCCGAGTTCAATTGCTCGATTACCTTTTCGTTGCCGTGCATAGTTTTCCCCTCCGTCCTTTCCCATTGTGCGATCTGGACAAAAGGGAGGCTGTGATCCAGAACACAGGGACGTGGCAGGCGGCCCTCAGCAAGACGGAGGTGAATCCCACGTTTTCGTTAGAGCCGTGCTTTTGCGAGTGCCTCAAGCACCTGCGGCAGGGAACCATACGGGTATCGAGAACCGCGCCGACATTTCGGCAGGCTTGCCGACAGGCCGGCAGGTATTACGGAAACTGGGGCACTGGTCCTGTGGGTTTCCTCGCTATGCATCCAGCTCGGTTTCGTGGGCACGCATGGGCCGGTGGTAGACTGCGCGTATGGCCAAGAACAAAACTAATAAGAAGCGCACGAAGCTGAAGAAAACTGCCGCGAAGAAGGGGATGCCAGTCAGGAAGACTGTCAGAAAGAAACTGGCCAAGAAGAAGGCAGCCCCGAAGAAGAAGTTGGCGAAGAAGAAGCCCGCTTTGAAAAAAGCGACGCTGAAAACGAAGGCCCTCGGCAAGAAGACAACCGGTGCGAAGACGCCGCCCGCACTCAGGACACGGGTTCGGGGAAAAAGCCAGAGCGTGGATACGGAGGCATTTGCACTCGAAGGACTGAGAGCGCGGGGCGGGCAGTCGGGAGATTTACAGGGATTGTCCAACATCGAAGGTGCGGATTCGGAGAGTGTGGCCGAGTTGATCGAGGAAGGAAACGCATTCGAGGCCGACGCAGTGACGGGCGTAGAACACGCTGGTGACACTGACGAGAAGGAGGTTCGTACGCATGAGGTGCCGCAGGATGATGTTCCCGGCGAGTATCGGGATAAAGAGTAATGAGCGAGCGGCTCCTCGTAGTTGGGGAACTTCCGGCACAGTTTCACTCTGAGGCAATGCTTATCTGCAAGCCTGCCAACTCTGGGACAGAATCGTTCTAACAGGTCTGACACGCCCTCCTACCGTGTGAGTTCCTTCAACGTCCAACAACTGAACATGATGATGCCTTGTTGCGGTTGGGGCAGCTTGACAACGGTGGCGCACAAGCCTAGCATTGTAGTTGAGCAAGCTATCTCTTCTTACTCTTTCAGGTTCCCTGAACTAAGTCAGCCCATCTGAAGTTTTCTTTCTTAGCAACCCCAACCTAAGGAGGTTGCCATGTTTGCACGCAATGTATCGATTCATCTGAAATCCAATATGCTTTCTGATTACAACCGGAGCTTTGAGAACGAAATTCTTCCTTTACTTCGCAAGCAGAAGGGTTTCAAGGATGAAATCACATTGTCAAATCCCAGCAGCCTAGATGTGATTGCGATCAGTCTGTGGGAGAGCAAAGCCAATGCAGAAGCTTACAACACTAATACTTACCCAGAAGTGTTGAAAACGTTTGCGAGAATGATCGATGGAACGCCTAAGGTTCAGACGTTTGAGTCCGTTACCTCGACCTTCCATAACGTTGCTGTAGCAGTGTAAAGGGGGATCGTCCGCCCTACGGGGCGGCCTCCTTGAAGGGCCGCCTCTCTTTCGAAAGCCAACATTCGTGATCCGGCCATGAAGGTGCGAATCAGTGATCTCGTTGCCTCAGGTGCGAGGCCTTCTCAGCGGATGTCGGATAATGTTATTTTGTTAGACCCTCGCATCGCACGTGATAAGCGTATACCGAGATCAAGATTGACGGAGAAGACTTTCTCATCATGAAAGAGGAGGAAGTCCTCGGCGTTGTCACCGGTGCGGCGAAGAAAGAAACCGTAGGAGCAAAGAAGTAAGGGTGTTCGCGTTGCGCTTGATTGTCACCCCGCTTTGCGGGCAGACGCGCGGTCGCTCACCCAGGTCCTTTCGCGCGTAACCACGGCGCGCTCAGGATGACAAGAATTTTTCAATTTCATGAGGAGAAAGAATTATGGCAAAGCAAATCGTATACGGAGAAGAGTCGCGGCAGGCGATCCTCCGCGGCGTCAACCTTCTGGCGGACGTCGTGAAGGTGACCCTCGGCCCCAAGGGCCGCAATGTTGTGATCGAGAAGAAATTCGGTTCGCCGAACATCACCAAGGACGGCGTCACCGTGGCCAAGGAAATCGAACTGCAGGACGGCCTCGAAAACATAGGCGCCCAGATGGTGCGTGAAGTCGCTTCCAAGACGTCCGACGTCGCTGGCGACGGCACCACCACCGCCACCGTTCTGGCTCAGGCCATCTACCGCGAAGGCGTCAAGACCGTCGCAGCCGGCGCCAATCCAATGGCCATGAAGCGTGGCATCGACAAGGCCGTCACCACCATTTGCGGCAGCCTCGACAAGGAAGGCAACCGCATCAAGGGCGAACTCGACAAGTTCTCCAAGCCCGTCACTGGCGACATGATCGCCCAGGTCGGCACCATCAGCGCGAACAACGACGACACCATCGGCAAGATCATCGCCGAGGCCATGAAGAAAGTCGGCAAGGATGGCGTCATCACCGTCGAAGAGTCGAAGACGCTCGAGACCCAGCTGGAAGTCGTGGAAGGCATGCAGTTCGACCGCGGCTACCTCTCACCCTACTTCGTCACGGATCCTGAACGCATGGAAGTTGCCTTCGAGAACACCTACATTCTCATTCACGAAAAGAAGATCAGCTCCATGAAGGACATCCTCCCTCTGCTTGAGCAGATCTCCAAGAGTGGCAAGCCGCTGCTTATCATCGCAGAGGACATCGAGGGAGAGGCCTTGGCGACTCTTGTCGTCAACAAGCTGCGTGGTACGCTGCAGGTTGCTGCCGTAAAGGCGCCTGGATTCGGCGATCGCCGCAAGGCCATGTTGCAGGACATCGCAACACTCACGGGCGGGATGGCAATCACGGAAGATCTAGGCATCAAGCTCGAGAACGTAAAGATGGAGGATCTCGGACGGGCCAAGAAGGTCACCATTGACAAGGACAACACGACCATCATCGAAGGTAAAGGCAAGCACGCCGACGTCGAAGGCCGGGTGAAGGAAATTCGCGGTCAAATCGATAAGACCACCAGCGACTACGACCGCGAGAAGCTGCAGGAGCGGTTGGCAAAGCTGGTCGGTGGCGTAGCCATTATCAAGGTGGGGGCCGCAACCGAAACCGAAATGAAAGAGAAGAAGGCTCGTGTCGAGGACGCTATGCACGCAACCCGTGCGGCCGTCGAAGAAGGGATCGTCCCGGGCGGCGGTGTAGTCCTGGCCCGCTGCGTCTCCGCACTCGACACGCTGAAGGTCGAGGGCGATGAGCAGATCGGCGTCAACATTGTGAAGCGTGCTCTCGTAGAGCCGCTGCGCCAGATCGCCGAGAACTCCGGCGAAGAAGGCGCCATCGTGCTGGGAAAGGTCAACGACTCGAAGGACAACAACTTCGGCTACAACGCCCTGACCGGCGACTACGAAGACCTGGTCAAAGCGGGCGTGCTCGATCCGACCAAGGTCGTGCGCACTGCTCTCACCAACGCCGGCTCCATCGCGGCTTTGATGCTGACCACCGAAGCCCTCGTCGCTGACATTACTGAAGACAGCAAGGGCGTCCCGACCGGCGGCCGTGGCGGCATGGGAGATGCGTACTGAGAAATAGACATACGCTCAACTCTCATTGAAGAGTCGGCCTGCTGGGGCAGAAGGAGTGTTCAACAGAACGAGACACCAAATTGCAGCAAGCTAATCGAGCAGTAGACGCCCGCGGGATTGGTGTGGAGCTTGTGATCTCGGGTCCATGAACCGAGTTTATCCCCATCAGAGCGATCACGAGAGCGGAGCCCGAGATACCCTAGCATTTATGCGTAAGAGGCTTATCAGTCCGACTCCGGAGAGGGTTCGGCCTAACGGCGAAGCAGTGGAATTTCAGCCCACCTGAAGCCGTGCGGGAACTCCAGGAATACCAGGTTGAACTCTCGGACGTCACCGTACTTGAGTTGATCATTACTCCTGACATCAGTGGCGGAATGGCTCGTGCCTCGGTCAAGAGTCTACGCGTGTCTTGACTCAGTACAAGACGAACGTCAGCCCCACTGCCCCAGGCGCGGCCGCTGCGTTGCCGCGCCAGGCGGAGATGAAGGGCCTGCCGAAGGCGAAGGCTGCCTGAACTGTTGGCTGTCGCATCCCGCCCGGAGCCTTCGTACTCGAGTGCTGGCAACGGATGTGCCAAATGATCGGAGTTAAGCCATGACTAATGCCGAAACGATTGGACAACCTGTCCTAGAGCAAAAGCGCCGCGAGCAAGAATTAAAGGCCCTTCATTTAAAGGCGGGTCAACACGCTGCGAAATTCGCAATGCTCGCGCAACTTCTAAGAGATGATCCCAGAGCGATTGTGTTCGATGAACAGTCGACGCGTCGAAGATCCGATAGCGTAGCCCACTTTGAATCAAAAGAGTTTAGCGGCTTAGAGATCAAGGAATTGGTCGGTCAGATTCGAGAGCATGAAGATCGGCTATCTGATCTACGGGCGCAATTGGAATAGCTTCAGGCGCGAATGCGGAGATAGCTCTGGGCGATGGTGTGTGAAGTCGCCTCCAAGAGCGGAGATTCGGAGGTGACGTTGTCGAAGGGCGTCCGGCTTGCGGGGAGGATACGAGCGTGAGCGCATGAGACGCGGCCAACCGAAGAATGTTCTCCCAGTCGGCAAACTTCCGCTTGAGCATTTGCGATCGTTGCTGAGGCATCTGCCAAAGCATGATCCGCGCCTGCTCGTTGGACCTCAGATTGGCGAGGACGCGGCCGTCATCGACGCAGGCGATCGCTATCTCGTCGTCACGACGGATCCCATCACCTTTGCGACTGATCACATCGGGCGTTACGCAGTTCACATCAACGCGAACGACATTGCCGTCCTGGGCGCGCGCCCGTTGTGGTTCTTCGTCGTCATGCTCCTTCCGGAGAGCCGCACGAAGCCCGAACTGGCCGAGACGATCATGGCCGATGTGCGGACCACGTGCGAGGAACTGGGCGTCACGCTGGGCGGCGGGCACACGGAAATCACCCAAGGCCTCGACCGCCCGATTCTGGTCGGTCAGATGCTCGGCGAGGTCGCCCCGGCTCGCCTTGTGCGGAAGATTCGCGTCGCCATCGGCGATCTGATCCTATTGACACGCGGTGTGGCCATCGAGGGCACTGCGATCCTCGCACGAGAGAAGTCCGAACGGCTGCGGGGACGGGTTGATGCCGATCTTTTGGCGCGGGCCGCTCGTTTCCTGATTGAGCCCGGCATCAGTGTCGTGAGTGCGGCTCTCGCGGCTGCCAATGTCGGCGAGGTCGTGCACGCGATGCACGATCCGACGGAAGGAGGGCTCGCGACGGGGCTCTTCGAGCTGGTGGCGCCCGCCGGTCTCGGGCTTCGGGTTATTCGCGAGCACATTCCCGTGTTTCCTGAAACCGACACGATTTGCAGTGCGCTCGCGCTCGATCCGCTGAAACTGATTGCGTCGGGCGCGTTGCTGATCGCCGTCGCGCCAGACAGAGCGGACTCGGTCCTGACGGCCATTGAGGCCACAGGCGTTCCGGTTACGGTGATTGGTGAGGTGCGTCCGTCGAGCGAGGGCATCACGATCATGACGAATGGGACCGTAGAGCCGCTCACGCCCCCAGTTCGAGACGAGATCGCGCGAGCCTTCGAAGGCGGTTAGGCACGGGCGGTATCAGCAGCTTCGATCGGAGGCCGAACAGGAACGGACCGATCCACGAGGTACACCGCTCACGCCCCGCGGGAGCGAAGCGCGCGGCATCGCCTTCGAGCAGGTAGCAAAGGACGACAGATGGGAAATTTCATGCTTCCATTGGACGGGATCCGCAAGCCCTACGCACGGCCGTGAGGGACTGAGTCTTCCCCGGCCGGGGGCGGATCAGAGACCCGCTTTTAAACAATCTCCGCTTACTTGTTCGCGGTTGGCGGCAGCAGGCCGTTGAGGCGGAGGTACATGGCGGCGGCGCTGTAATGGTCGGCCCAGTCGCTGGTGAGGGCGATCAATGCGAAAGCCCGTGGTGCTTTGCGGCCGCCCCAGACCTCAATCGTATCGCCCAGCTTGGCGTCCGTTACTTTCGGCATCGCAGTGTTGCAGAAGTCGAATGAAGCCTTGAGCGCGGCAACAAGTTTGTCTTTGCCGTCGGTTTCTTTTAGTTCTTGAGCCTTGGGCTGAGGGAGGTCGCCAGCCTTGGCACAGAGGTAGTTGTTCGATTCCGTCATGTGCAGGACCAGGTGGGCAAAGCTCATCTGCTGCGGCGTGGGTTTGTAACCGAATCTATCCGCAGGCATCTCCTCGACGGCAGCGACCAGGTTTTTCTCCTGATGGGGAAGGATCTCCTTCACTACGCTCGAGACCGGATCTTTGTTCTGCTGCGCGACGCCAACCGCAGCCGAAGCAAAGAGCGAGAGAAAGGCAAAACGACACCTGCGCTTGCCGTTGTTGCTGGTGTGGGACCGTTTGCCGGGGCAATCGCAGTCGGCTGGTCCAAGACTACATCGCTGGCCTGCAAGGCTGGATTCAGCAAGAGTACCTTCCGCCCTATGCGCCGGAACTGAATCCGGTGGAATTCATCTGGGCCCACTGGAAGCAGCACGAACTGCCGAATGTCTGTCCCCAGGACTACTACCAGCTCAGTGAATCCGCCCGCCGCACGCTCCGTCGCATGCGCCGTCGCCCCCGACTGATCACCGCCTTCTGGCAACAAGCTTCTTTGTGGCCAGAATGACTCTATATTATGCGAGCCTCAATAGAAGGCGTGCAAGTCAATCGGGATAACCGTCTTCATCTTTCCGAGCGTAAATCTCATGGACTCCGTGCTTGAGTTTTCTGCGAAATCCAACCGTGCTGCAACATCAGTGCGGGTTACTACGCTATGCGACTACGCCGCCCAGGTGTCGTCACCGTAATTCTTGCAGAGATAATTGTTTTGGCACGTTTCGCAGCAGAAGTGAACAGCGTTCGGTTCGTCGGCGCGTTCGTCGTCCCATTTCCCGAGCAGAGTGATGGTGTACTTCATAACGACGCTTTTTACTTTCGTGCCTTCAAAACCTAACAGCCAATCCTTCGCATCGCCCTTCCGCTTGCCACAGAAGCTGCAGACATATTCGATTTTGGGAGCTGTGCTCAAGATAACTCTCCATCTTTATTATCATCCTCTCGAGGTCGAGGAGTCAGTGACGCGAAACACAACTTGAAATAGTTCGCGGAAAAGTCCGCCACCATCGTTCGGGTGTTTTGAGTGTAATGGCCTATGGCTGTTGAAAAACTCGAGTTTCCAGAAATTAGCGGAAATTTTGAGGATACAAAATGTCTCGCCGGGCGGAGAACGTCGTTTGTGGGGCATCCTAACGCGATCTTTTTTCTGCAGATTTCTCCGAAGTGAGTTTTTCAACAGCCACGCCTGTTCACGCCAGTTATCTACGGGCAGCCAACTAATGGGGTGGGGCCTGCGCTCAGACGAAGGAATCCTCCCACCGGCTGAGAGGTGAAAGGAGCACGGTATGAAATTATGTCATCGGTGTCGCCGAGAGGGCGACGCGGGTGTAAAATGGAATCTCTCACCGTGTACCGGAACCGGGCCGGGGTTCCCATCAGCATTTTCGATCCGCCACTTCGAATCAAAAACCAGGAGGACAATCCCATGATCAAGGTATTTCGGTTCGTGGCAGTGTGTACGATTAGTGTCGCCTTTGCAACCTTGTCAATCGCGTGGGCACAGACCTATACGACGGTCGACTTCCCGGGCGCGGTTGCCACCAGTCTAAACGGCGGTCCCGATCCGCAGGGCACAAGCGTGGGCAGTTGGACAGACTCAGGCGGTGTGACTCACGGCTTTACGTTAACCAAGAAAGGTGTATTCACATCGTTCGACCCTCCGGGCTCCACACTGACGACTCCCAACTTCATCAGTCCGCAGAAAGTCATCGTGGGCGGGTACAACGACTCGGGTAGCGTCGCCCACGGTTTCATTCTGGATGGGGGACAATACACAACCCTGGACTTCCCCGGCGCAGCGGGAACCAATCTCACGGGTATCAATCCCTCGGGTGAACTGTCCGGGTTTTACTGTTCCGACCCTGCCTGCGGCACTACCGGCAAAGCCACCACTAACCACAGCTTTGTCGTGTCCAAGAAAGGCGCCTTCACCAGCTTCGATCCGCCCGGAGCAGTCAGCAGCACCGCCAGCACGGTCAACCCATCCGGTGCGGTCGTCGGTGCTTACACCGATAGTGGTGGAAAGACTCACGGGTACCTGCTGTACCACGGGACGTTCGCCACGATTGATTTCCCGGGCGCTATCTTTACGTTTGCTGGAGGGAATAACCCCGAGGGCGACATCATAGGGGCCTACACCGATAGTGCAAACGTCACACACTCGTTTCTGCTGAGCAATGGCGTGTTCACGTCGTTCGACCCACCCGGAGCTATCTTCTCTGATGCATCGGGGATAAATCCTGGCGGTATTATCGTCGGCATCTACCTGGACTCTGCTAACAAGCAGCACGGATTTGTTCGGACGCCGTAAGCGATGAGACTGGCCTCACCCGTTGAATTTTCTTGATTGGCCTCTCGTCAATGCACTTTCTGCATTGACCGGAGGCCATTCCGGTGTCAGGCTCCCTAATAAGTCGTTGGCTAGTTTCTCCTTGCCTGTTGCACCTCTCGGCTGCCGATGATGACGGCACAACCCAACGACGGGGCCGGTGGTGCCAACCAGTTTGTGGCATAGTCATTGGACAAGGACAATCCGAGACGTACCTCAAATGACACTAGAAGAAACTCTGGACAAGAAAGCGGCCAGTGGTAGAGTACGCTTATAGGCACGTTCCAGTGACGAGAGGTTGGGTCATGAAGGCCTATGAGCATGAGCGCGCTCACAGCTACGAACACTCGCACCATGTCTTCGACTTCAAGTCCGCCTCTCTCTTCCAATCTCTGACTACCGCAGCAACAATCGGCGTTTTCGTTGGATTGGTTGAAGTCGCCCTGAATGCTCTGTGGTTCTATCGGCAGACTTCCTGGCACGTGACCGCCACGGTCGATGGTTTGGTGCAAATGCTAGTCGTCACCGTTCTGCTGACCATCGTTCTTGAACAACGCCGGAAGCAAGCGATCCGACGAACCCTGGAACTAGCCTTCTTGAACCATCACGTTCGCAATGCCCTCACCCAGATGAGTATGGTTTCGTACATCGCCGATCCAGAGAAGCAGGAGCGCCTACTGCAGGATGCAGCCTCCCGCGTTTCGGAAGTCTTGTTCCGAATCGCAAACAGCGCCGATCTGACCGGGCTGTCTCTCGAAGTTGATCTCGCCGGGGTGGAGCTGGCTCATGCGGGTGAAGCGCGAGAGCAAGGCGAGGTGAAGAAGGCGAGTTAACCAGAATTTCCATTTTGGGTCCCTCAGGCATGGCGGCATTTGTACGACGCCCACGTGTCCACCATTCCGCGGTCACATCTGGGAAAAATAAACCGTGCGCACGGCCGTAAGGGACTGAGTCTTCCCCGGCCGGGGGCGGATCAGAGACCCGCTTTTAAACAATCTCCGCTTACTTGTTCGCGGTTGGCGGCAGCAGGCCGTTGAGGCGGAGGTACATGGCGGCGGCGCTGTAATGGTCGGCCCAGTCGCTGGTGAGGGCGATCAATGCGAAAGCCCGTGGTGCTTTGCGGCCGCCCCAGACCTCAATCGTATCGCCCAGCTTGGCGTCCGTTACTTTCGGCATCGCAGTGTTGCAGAAGTCGAATGAAGCCTTGAGCGCGGCAACAAGTTTGTCTTTGCCGTCGGTTTCTTTTAGTTCTTGAGCCTTGGGCTGAGGGAGGTCGCCAGCCTTGGCACAGAGGTAGTTGTTCGATTCCGTCATGTGCAGGACCAGGTGGGCAAAGCTCATCTGCTGCGGCGTGGGTTTGTAACCGAATCTATCCGCAGGCATCTCCTCGACGGCAGCGACCAGGTTTTTCTCCTGATGGGGAAGGATCTCCTTCACTACGCTCGAGACCGGATCTTTGTTCTGCTGCGCGACGCCAACCGCAGCCGAAGCAAAGAGTGTAAAGGCAAGAGCGCGTTTCATGGCAATGCCCCCAGACGTGCGACTCAAGGATAAACCTGCGAAGCCAAATTCGCCACCGAGACACAGAGGCAGGGATGTAACGCGACAACTTGAAGATCGCGCTACCACCGAGCACTCCGGCGAAAGAAGCGTTCATAGTGGAAATGAGAGTCGCCTCCCGGCCGGGAGCGCCGTAGATCACTCGCGATCCGGCTGGTTGGAACGCGATTTTCATCGTCGACGATGCCCACAGACGGACGTCCTGACGAAGAGCCTGAGACAAGCGAGAAGGTTGAGAGAGCAGTAGTGCGGAGAACCGCCGATTCACGGGATACCTAGAATGATGCGTTAATGATCCGTTCGTAAGCGCTAGGCAGGTGACGCTAAGCTACTTCACGCTGCGGCGCCTTCTTTGTTTGGGGACGGGGCATGTCCTTGTGGACGTGCACGCTTCCCTCCAAGGACGTACCATCTTCGATGGCGATGCGAGGTGTATAGATGTCACCAACAACGGTGGCCGATTTCTTCAACTCGGCGCGCTCGAGGCCATACAGGTCTCCTTCTACTCGGTCTTGCACCACGATGCTACGAGCTTGCAAGTTGGCGCGGACACGTCCCTCAGACCCGACAGTAAGGCTACCGTTGAGCTCGACATTACCTTCAAGTTCGCCGTCCAAATAGAGGCTCCCACCTCCGGAGATGTCACCTTTGATCACGACCGACTTCCCGATACGTGTGACATCGGGGTCGGAACTCTCGACCGATTGCTGCCCCAGAACCGCCGCCTGCAGAGATTCCTCGGATGGAATAATACGCATGGGAGGCACGGGGCTACGCATGGGCGCCGGCCTACTCTCCTCTTTCTGAGTCCATTTCCACATCGCACCCTCCTTTCTTTCGGAGCGTCAACATCAGGTCGTTCGAATCGATCACGCTACCGATTGGCTTCTTGCAGCGGCCCCACTTCGTAACAGATCTTGGAGATAGCTTGCTAATCTTTCTTCCATCATTTTCTTCGCGTCTGCAAAGGACCTAGCAACAATCGTAATCGGGACTCCTTCCGCCATACCTATCCAGGAGTCGTCCTCAAGCCAAAACTTGCATTCCAGGGTGAGCGCGGGTGTGACTGGCAGAGAGACAGTACGGGGAGTCATCTTAGCCTCGCGTCCGCCAATTATATGCCGAGCCGGCAGTTGACTGGGGCCGCAAGCCTGCTCCTAAGATCGCCGTCCAGCGTTCCGCAAACAGTTGTTTTCGGATCATTCGAAACTGAGATTTCCGTGCGTTCAGATTGGGGTATTTAGCGGCCGGAAGTTCGCCGGGTTTTTGGAACGGGCGGAATCTTCTGTCTAGTTCCTCTTTGACGATCCGCGGCGGTCTCGGTTAGTACCGCTCTGCGGAAGTCTTTTAATGATTGTCTTAGTTCTTTGAGTCCGCGGGCTGCATTGCTGGCCACACCGGGCTGGCTAGTTCAATACGCCAAGTGGGACCGCCCACGTAGAGCGGACCCTCGGATTTGACGAAGGCTGGAGCCTCCCCACCGAGAATCCAAACGTGAGTGTCTGGGGGTTGCTTCCCCAGCAGTGTCGCCACGAGCCCGGCCGCGCCCCCGAACTCCACCTTTACGACGTAGTGAGTGGCTTTGTGAGAAGAGCCACCGATTGAGAACGCCTCCTCGCCTTGTGGAGTGATCGCGAGCCTCACAAGGCGAGGCTTTGGTGTGAACACGACCATCGACACTTTGGTCTGCGGTGCATCCGAGCGAATGTTCTTCAATAGCGTGAGAACTAAGCCGTTGGCGAGGTCTGGCTGCAGATCGAGGCGGTCGGTTACGACCTTCTCCTTGCCGTTGCCGTCCGTGTTACGAACCGTGACCTGACCGGTGGTAACGTTGATCGATGCTTCTAGTGGGTGCTCGAACGCCGGGCCCTTCTGCACGAGGTGGTCGCTCAGGAGTTGGAAGTTACGGTGCTGGGAAAAAACGGCGGTTTCGTCATGGAGCGACCCGTCCTTAAACCGGAACACCAGTCGGCTGGTCACCCGATCGCTATGAACGACTTGAATCAAGTCACCGTCGGCGATGGAGTCGCCCTCCAACGTGCGCAGCACGAGAAAGCCGTGGACCAGCCCTTCCAGGTGGCGCACGGCCACCGGTGCCGCGGGCAGCACAAGTGGCTGGAGTAGGGCTGCACAGACCAGCAGGACGGCCAGTCGACTGGGACCAACCTGCGTTGTATTCGGCCTCTCATCGCGGCGAAGGAGAATAATCGTCGGCAAAAGCCCTCCAGACTGCAGGGCGCGTTCCGGAATCGTAACATTGTGACAGGTGTTGAAAAGGAATGAATGCGGCGGTGGTAACGTAACGCGGCTCTTGAAGTTCTTCTCACCCCAAAGAGCTGCTTCAGTAAGGCGGGGCACCAGAGCCTCCCAGCTCCCCCGAACAAGGAGAAACCTGGGCCCCGCCCCCCCTCAGAACTTACCGTCTACTATACCCTCGTTTCCCCGATTTGCAACTCGCGTGTTGCGCGGGACTAAAATCGCCGGAACCATGCCACGCCCGCGGAATCGGAGAGCAGTTTGCGCCCAGCACTCTGAGGTGAATCTTAACCACGCGCAGGGGTAAAATGTAAGGCATGAAAACCACGGACTATTTTCAGTGCGACCGCTGTCATATCGACTGCCGGCTCGATTCGGAAGGACCGAGCCCAAGTGATTCCTGGGGCGCTTCGCAGCTCACTATGCGGCACTGTCCGGACAGCAAAGGAATTGTTGTTTTCGGCAAGGTGATGAGCTTCCAAGAACGGCGGGGCGGTATTTGGGTGGCTGTTAAGCGTTGGGTTGATGCAGCATAGCGCTTGGGCGGCATCGTCACGCGCGCCAATACTTCTTTCCTTCCCTGCGAAGATTCGGCATTTTTGTCGGCCGCTCGTAGGGCCTAACGCCTCCCTGAATATTGCCCAAAAACCCATCGTCGCCTGCCGCGGTAAACAGTTGAAACTACGTGATCAGAGCACTGCGGTTTTCGCTGCCCACAAACAGATGAGACTGTTGAAAAACTCGGCTACTGAGCCGAGTTTTTTCACTGCGTTCAGCATTATCTGTGCTAAGCATCTGTCAGGAGGAATGCCGACGATGATGGGTCAGCAAACGCGCTCCGAGTCGTTGTTCTACTACTTCCGTTTGGAAGACCAGATTCCGAAAGACCACCTGCTCCGAGTCATTGATGAGCAGATCGATTTGAGCTTCGTGCGCGAGCGAGTCAAGGACCTCTACAGTGCGACCGGTCGGCCCTCGATTGACCCCGAAGTGCTGCTGCGGTTGCTCTTGGTGGGTTATCTGTACGGGATCACCAGCGAACGTCGTTTGCTGGAAGAAGTCAGAATGCATCTGGCCTATCGTTGGTTCACGCGGCTGGACTTCGAGCAGGAGATTCCGGACCACTCGACGTTCTCTAAGAATAGACATGGACGCTTTCGTGAGTCGGGCGTGTTTCGGAAAGTTTTCGAAGAGATCGTGCGCCGCTGTCTGCAAGCAGGCTTGGTGGAGGGGAAGAACCTGGCAGTAGATGGAACGATGATAGAGCGAACGCAAGCCCACAAAGCCGGGTCCCGCGAGAGAAACTGAAGGACGTCGTGCGGCTGACGGGGACAGTGCGAGAATACTTATCCGAACTGGAAAAGGCCAATCCGGTATCCGATGCGAAGATGGCCTCGACTACCGACCCGGATGCAGTTTGGGCAAAGAAGGTCGGGCCAGCCAAGATGGCCTACTTCGACAATTACTTGATCGATACCAGGAGTCGAGTCATCCTTGGGGTCGAAGCTACGCCTGCACTCTTCCATCAAGAGACCGTGGCGGCTCGAAAGATGGTGGAACAGGTCCAGAAGTTCGGGCTTAAACCGGAGACTCTAGGAGCCGATAAGGCATACGGCAGTGGAGAGTTCTTGGCGTGGCTATTGGATCGCGGTGTGCAACCGCACATCCCGGTTATCGACCGTCGTCATCAGACGAAGGGACGTTTCACGCGCGACCAGTTTCGTTACGAGCCTGCGGAGAATGCCTACTACTGCCCTGAGGGAAAAGTGCTCTCATTTCGCGGCCGCCGGTGCGAGAGTCAAGGTTACCTCTATCGCTCGACGGAAGCGCAGTGCGGGAGCTGCCCGCAAAAGAAACGTTGCACCTCTGGGCCCTATCGCCGACTGTTTGTGCACGAGCAAGAATCCGTCCGGCAGGCAGTCCGCACGCTGGCCGGAACGCCAGCTTACGAGTGTTCGCGGCGAGCTCGCTACAAAATCGAAGCTTTGTTTGCCGAACTTAAGCAGCGCATGCGGCTCGGGCGGGTACGACTACGCCGCCTGTGGAATGTCAGCGAACAGTTCTTGTTGGCAGCCACGGCCCAGAACTTGAAACGCCTGGTGCGATTCTTTGCACGGCGGCCACCCCTACTACAAACGCAGGTCGGATAACGAGAGGTGCGTATAAAGAAGGTGTAGGAGAAACGAATAAGTCCACGAGGATCAGATCACATCCCACCGAAAACCATGATCGACTCGAAATGTCCTCATCTCGCATGAGTTTTTCAACAGTCTCAGATGTTTTCGGAACGTGCCCGACGAACCGTCTCAGGCAGCATCCCCGCGATCGAACGCCACGCGTTCTCCAAGCAGTGACTCGATATGCTTTCCCAGCGTCACAGAAGGGTGGATGCGTGAGTGCAACCCAGTTCTATCGAGCCTTTCACACGGTGGCCGAAGAGTGTGGCTTGCCCGAACGGAAACGACATCCGCACGTGCTGAAACATACGACCTGCACAGAGTTAATCCGACACGACATGAATCTGGCGAAGGTGGCCGCGTTCGTGGGCCATGCCAGCATCAGCTCCACGATGCGCTACGTCAGTATCAGCGATGCGGAAGCGAGCCGAGAGGCAATCAATACGCTGATGAAGTTGAAGTGACAGCGTGTGTTGCACTGACCGTTTAGTGTGCGGCTCCCCTTGTAGGCTCGGTGTGCGGCGTGGTTTCCAGTGGGCACGGAAGTTTGCACCCGGACCAGACAGAATGGGAGTATTCAGACAGGGAGACCTGTTGAAAGATAGCGAGCGGCCAGTTCTGGCGGTACTGGATTGTAGAAGAATCCGGAAGCCCATTCGAATCCAGTAATGCGAAACATCTGAGGGAGGATTTCTATATGCCAGTGGAAGTCTTCTTCGATTGTGTTCCAGTAGCCCCCTCTTCGACGCAGGAAGGGTTGGTCGTGGAGTGATAGGTTATAAGGTGGTCCACCCATGCTTTGATCCAACTTCTGCAGTAGATCCCGGAGGATGCGAGCCAAGTTGTCAATTTGGGTCGCACCGATGCGGCTGAATGCGCTGCTATGAAACTTTGGGAACACGGCCATCTCAAGCGGAAAGCGCGACGCAAACGGAGCAAACGCGACAAAATCTTCATTCTCAGTGATGAGTCGCTTTCGTCCCTTCAACTCTTGTTGGAGCACGTCGCAGTATATGCAGCGCTCCTTCAAAGCAAAGTAGTCACGAGCGATCATGAGTTTCGTCTTAACTGCACGCGGCGTTACCGGCAGGGCCACCAGCTGCGAGATCGAATGACTAATGGTGTGCGCCCCGGCTCCCTCACCGTGGTTCTTGAAGATCAGTACGTAGCGCACACGCTTATCGCCCTCAAGATCGAGGATGCGGGCTATGTAGGCTCTAATGACGTAGGAGATTTCCAGGATGTCCAGCTCGTGCAGGCTACGGTCGTGCCGCGATGTTTCCGCAATGATCTCGTGTGCCCCCACACCGTTCATCAGATCGTGCAATGCTTCGGCACGTCGTTCCAATTGGCCTTCTATCCGCAGCCGAGGACGGGAATTAGGCACCACGCGTACCGACCATCCCGGCCCATTAGGCGAAGAGGCCGGATTTCGGATCGCGAAGACTTCCGGCGGCGTCGCGGCCTCGTTGCTCTCGCAGAATGGGCAGAAGCCCGTGTCCCTTACGAATTTCTTGAACTGAAAGTCCGTCGGCTGCAACCCGTTACCCTCCTCCACAATTACCCAACGGTCAGTGAAGATGTCTTTGCGCATTTGGGACATGGGACAGCCTTTGCATCAGGAGTCGTAAGCAGTCAGAATAGCTGGGTACGCCGCGCGGCGCAATTTTTCAAGAAGCGTGTCGATTGGATTGCGCTTATGTTCACAGAGCGGAGTAGTTAGCCACCGTGGTAGAGCGTCGGTTCAAGAGTCCTGCAAAGCTGAACCTTTGAAAGTGTGTCGAAAAACCTGTGACACCGATCACATACTTTCGCACCGACAGCCCGTAATCTGTCCCTAGTGAAGGCGCGAGCTTCGGATTATGGCATCATTTTGCCAGTGTTCGAACGGGCTTCAAGTCCACTTGTTAAGAGCTCTAGGGAAGCTGGCAAGAGCAGGTGAACAAGCGGGTTTCAGCATCGAAGAAATGATCGAGATGCTCAATTCTGGGATGAGTGTGGCAGACTTGCTCAATCTAATTACGCACCGCTTATCTCAGTTATCTCAGCTGCCGCTGTAGTGGATTCCTATGGGCAACAAAGGTTCAAGCAATCGTGTGGCAACTGTTCAGGAAAAGTCGAGCCGGAAGTCTTTGGGACGGCTCCGATTTCGGAGCCGATCCTGAAATCAGGAGTTGGTTATGGATAGCTTCAGTTACGGCAGATGCTCGCAATGCGACGAAGAAAACTTTTTGGCGGATGGCTCAAAGTGCGCAGCCTGTCTCGGCCTTGTTTGTGGTCCGATCGACGACGAGGACAACCTGGAAGAGTCATCAAGTATTTCTTTGGACCGCAAAGCAGCGTAACGTTTCGGTTCGGCCTGGCGACGCCACCCGACAATGGCCCGTGCCTTGTAACACAGTCAATTGTCCCGTCCAGAGGGACACTGACCTTACACAGGAGAGGCTCAACCGACGGGACTGCGCAAGATGCGACCCTGTCGAGTCAGCCTAGCTGAAGGCGTCGTACGAAGGTGTCGCAGGAGGCTAGGTAGTGTATGCGTTCACCATATGGAATGGAGATTGTCGAAAGCTGTCTTACATGCAAGCTGCGCGCTGATCGCCTCTTTTGTGATCTGCCAGCTACTGCGCTGCAGACCTTTGAAAACATCAAATACGCGGCTGCGTATCCCCAGGGGGCAGTGCTATTTGTCGAAGGACAGATGCCACGCGGCATCTTTGTGCTCTGCAAAGGCATTGTAAAACTTTCCATTAACTCTCCTAGCGGCAGAACGATGCTTGTGGAACGTGCCGAGCCCGGAGAGGTGCTGGGATTGAGTGCCACGATCTCCGGGAGACCTTATGAAGTGACGGCGGAGACGCTTGATCCCTGCCAGGTCAATTTCGTAAAGCGCGATGACTTTCTGCGCTTCCTCAAAGAGGATGTGCAGGCCTGCTTCAAAGTGGCCGAGCAGTTAAGCGAAAAGTATCACGATGCTTGCAATGAAGTGCGTTCGCTAGGATTGTCCCACTTCGCCCACGAGAAACTGGCTAACTTGCTTCTGGAATGGAGTTCCAAGAACGGAGAATCTGCTAAACCGGAAGCCCGGATGAAGCTTCGACTCACTCACGAGGAAATTGCGAATATGATTGGCACCTCGCGAGAAACGGTTACCCGGCTGCTTGCTGAGATGAAGAAACGTCAGATCGTGGAGTTGAAGGGCTCTACTCTGGTGATTCACAACATGACAGCGCTGCGCAAGATGGCAAACCACAACTAGCCGCTCCTTATGTAACAGACCGATCGGTGACGGAGTTCGCGCACAGGTGTGTGAAAGCGCGCACTTCTCGGCGCAACTTCGTTGGAGGGGTGCGTGACCGCACCTCAGGGTATCAGATCAAGCCACTTGCTTTGGTCCAGTTAGACGACTTGTGTTGAAGTCTTCCTCCCGCCTGAGAAGAGTGGCCATGGACTTGCCAAAGTGGCTGTGAGCGGAGGCAGCATATGGCCACGCATATCGTAAACAATGCCCAGAAACTTGGGCCAGCAATCAAAACCTTCTGCAATTTTCCTCCATCCTTAGCCAATGTCTTGGAGCAAGAGGCCATCACCACCACCTATCCCACCGGAGCGGTTTTGTTCGCGGAAGGGCAGGCTCCGCGGGGAGTGTTCATCGTGCGTCACGGCCGGGTGAAGCTTTCCATTTGCGGCAGCAACGGCAGGACGCTGATTCTGCGTATTGTCGAGCCCGATTGCCCATTGGGAGTTGCTGCTGTAGTTTCCGGACGCCAGTATGAAGCCACAGCCGAAACCCAGGAACCGTGCGAAATCAGCTTTCTGCGACAGGTTGATTTGCTGCGCCTCATGCGCCATCACGGCGAGCTTAGCCTATGGGTGACCCAGCACATCAGCCAGGACTACGCCTGCACTTGCCGAGAAATCCGTGACCTGATCCTTTCTGACTCTGCCAGCGAAAGGCTTGCTCGACTGATAGTGGGATGGCTCGACCAGAACACTAAATCCAGAAACCCTAGCCAAATGAAACTGCCTTCGACTCACGAACAGATCGGGCAGATGATTGGTACTTCACGCGAGACCGTGAGTCGGCTTTTCGCGGATTTCAGGAAACAGCGTCTTATCCAGCAGACCGGCTCTATGCTTTCGATTCCCAACCGCGTTGCCTTGGAGTCCCTGATCACAGCCTAGAGAAGCTGTGCGACAACCGGGCCGAGAAAGTGAGTTGTGTCATGACCAAATCCAATAGTTACGTTCCCATGCTGAATGATCCTGTCCTCCTCGAGGATAGCGATAACAGGCTAGTAGTGGTTGACGTCGACGCCAGCAAAAGAACGGCTGATTTGAGGACCATTGCTGGTCCGGAAATTCTTTACGAAAACGTACCGTGGTCGAAGCTCTCTTACCGCGACGAGTGCGAGAGCCCTTACGATGTCGGCGCAGAAGCACGATCCCGATAGAAAACGCTACGCCGGTTGACTTGAAAAAGGAGGGATTTTAGCGTTTCTTGGTGAATGAGCTAAGCGGCGCGGGTCAGGATGTCTCCTCCAACATCTCTTCGGAGTGCAGAGCCTTTCCCTCCTGCTGGCTGGCACATCGGTGCCCGCCAGCCTTTCTGCACCTCATGCAGTAAAAGTGTCCCTCATAAACAGTCAGAAGGCTTGGGTCGGAAATAGTCATGAGCCCGAGGCAGCGTCCACACTTGAACACCACAGATTTCTCCAGCATTGTAATTGTCATTGGCAAGGTTGTCGCCTACGTCGCGTCCTCACGGATGATCTACGGTACAGGTGGCAGAGCCCGGCGCGATGGCGATGCATACCGACTCGTACTCTTCCAAGTTGTTCTTGGCGCGCTCCATTTCGACGTCTTTATTGGCTGCAAGCTTCGCGCTGACCAGATAATACGCAGCGTAACGGGCCTCGATGCACTTGCTATCTCTAGATTCAAACTGGGATGCCCACTAAGAGTAGGGTACTTCAGATCGGCTGACTTAGTTCAGGGGGCCTGAAAGAGGAAAGGAACTACTGCCTCATGCTTGACGGTACGCTGAACCCTCATGCACGTCAAATAACGAACCCTACGGCGTAAATGCTCCAAGGTAATGTCACACGTTAGTTTGCAACCAGACTTTGTCAGCCTAGCAGGCTGCGGAAAAATGCGTTTTCCGAATCCTTTCCGTTATTATCGCGTTTTCGGAGCCCGCGCTGGTAGCGGATTTCCCACTGCTATCCAACGAGATTCTGTTGCCGAACTTGGTATTTTTCCGCAGCCTGCTAGAGGGTTTCCAACGCGATAAAGCGACTGTCCCGCCCGCCTCCGCTCGCTGATGAAAGGGATTCTTGCAGTAAAAAAGTCGCCGGACAAGACCTCTCTCTGCCGTAGCCGTTGAAACGTCACGTGGTATGCTTGCTGCGTATCCACCTCCGCGATCTCTCTTTCTGTTCGCGAGACTGGAGGGAGGAATGGGAAGCCGAAACAGCCGCTTTGATAGTGTCTGCATCAAAGCCACCGGTTCTTACGTTCCGTCCAAGATTCTGACCAACGAAGAAGTGGTGGCAAACTTGCCAACCTCTCCGCAGTGGGTGGTCGAAAAGTTGGGGATTCGCGAGCGGCACATCGCTGAACCAGACGAATACACGTCGGACCTTGCCGCCCGTGCCGGGCTGGACGCAATCGCTTCGGCGGGGCTTGAACCAAACGAAATTGACTTGATCATCGTTGCCACGGCAACACCCGACCGCAAGATGCCCTCGTCGGCATGCATTGCGCAGACCAAGATGGGCATTAGCAACCGCTGCGCCGCGTTCGATGTAGCGGCGGTGTGTGCCGGGTTTGTTTACGGCATCACGATCGCCGGCCAATTCATCCAGAACGGTATGTCCGAGCGGGTGTTGGTGATCGGCGCCGATACCTTCTCTAAGGTCACGGACTGGAACCACCGCGACTGCGTCGTTTTTGGAGACGGTGCGGGTGCCGTGGTACTCGAGAGGAAGGATCGGGAGAATGGGCTCTTTTCAAGCATTCTCCTCGCCGACGGCGAGGGAATGGACCATTTCACAGTCTACCCTGGGGACGCCTATTTCACGATGACCGGAAAAGCGGTTTACGCGAAGGCTACAACCGCGGTGCCCGAGTGTATTCTGGAGATTCTCCGCATAAACGGGCTGGGACTCGAAGACGTCTCGATGATCGTTCCGCACCAGGCCACGGCTGGCGTCCTTAAGCGCATCGCCGAGGTACTCAACATCCCTTTTTCCCGAATCCAGACGAACCTGGAGTTGTACGCGAACACCGCTGGAGCCACAGTTCCGCTGCTCCTGGACCAAGTAAACCGACGCGGTCTCCTCCACGAAGGCGATCTTCTCTTGCTCGTGTCCATCGGCGCAGGCTGGACCTGGGGCGCAAGCTTATATCGATGGTGAGCTCGGATCCACCATCACCAAAACGGATTGCGAAGGTGCTTCACTCAATTGTTTTGCTCGCGCGCCTAGACGCACTAACACAACCGCATTTGAGGCAATCATGGACATCAGGACTGTAGGAGTAATCGGCGCCGGCACGATGGGCAATGGCATCGCCCACGTCTTTGCCAAAGGCGGATACAACGTCGTGCTAGTTGACGTGGAGCAGAGCTTCCTCGACCGAGGTCTGCAAACCATCAGCAAGAACTTGGAACGCGAGGTGGCTAAGAACAAGTTGACGTCTGAGCAGCGCGATTTATCGCTGGCGCGCATCGCGGGCACAACTGATCTCAAGCGGCTGGCCGACTGCGATTTCGTCGTGGAGGCGGCCAGCGAGCGTTTTGAGGTCAAGGCCGACCTCTTCCACGATCTCGACGCGATGTGCCGGCCCGAGGTCATCCTCTCGTCAAACACTTCGTCCATTTCGATCACCAAGCTGGCAGCGGTAACCAAGCGGCCCGACAAAGTCATCGGGATGCACTTCTTTAATCCCGTGCCGGTGATGAAGCTGGTCGAGGTGATCCGTGGACTGGCAACCTCGGACGAGACTTTTGCGACCGTGAAAGCTCTCGCCGAGAAGCTGGAGAAAACTCCCGTCGAGGTGAATGATGCGCCGGGCTTTGTCTCCAACCGCGTACTAATGCCGCTGCTGAACGAAGCCATGTATGCGGTGATGGAAGGCGTGGCCACTCCCCAAGCCGTGGATGAGGTCTTCAAGCTGGGCATGGCGCACCCGATGGGGCCACTCACGCTGGCGGACTTCATCGGACTCGATGTCTGCCTCGACATCATGCGCGTACTGCAGTCCGGCCTCGGCGATCCAAAGTACCGGCCCTGCCCGCTCCTAATCAAAATGGTGGACGCGGGATGGCTCGGCCGCAAGTCAGGGCGCGGGTTTTATCCGTACTAGTCCGTGACTACTTTCCTTCTAATTCTTGGTCGGAGCCTGGCACGTGCGCGCGAACTGTTTCACTCAGCAGAAGATGACGCCATGAATGCCTTGCACGCTCTTCGGAGCGCGTTGAAGTGCGGGCCAAACGCGAAAAACGCCTCCAAGGACCGAGCCGCTTGAAATCAACTAGAGGTCAGGCTGATGATGGATGCGAATTACATTTCGGAACGTCTCGGTAGCATGAGACAAGAAATAAGCGACCTAAGAGTCACGACCGCTCGCTATTGGAGCAAGGACCAGCACACCGCGCTGGAGAAATCCGCTTTCGCCTTAGGAAAGGGACGTTTGTTGGAGATCAAACGGGAAGTAGGGGGACATGATGAAACGCTGTGCTTAAATCTCGGTTGGTTTCGGCGATCCCATTGACCCGGTCCACCGCACAGGGTTCAGTCACCGAGACATTGGAAAAAAATCGGGCTGATCAATGGGATCGTCCAGAGTAAACTTGAAACGACGGAACCCATGGAAATCCCGACTAGATAGATCCAAGTTAGTAAGGGTGTTGCCCTCGTGCCGCAAGGGCCCTTTTTCCCCGTCTGACTTGCATCCTTGCCAAAGAGGCTCGGCCCATGTATTGCGCATCTTCGTTAGGGAGCCTCCGGAACAATGACACGGTTGCCATCGTCGGCGGTGGACCTGCTGGTTCCTTCTTCGCCATCCATCTTCTTCGGGAAGCCAGGCGTCTCAATCGGCACATCGATGTCGTCATCGTCGAGAAACGTGGTCTGATCGAGTTGGGTCGCGGTGTCCTTCAATACAAGGGATGTACCTTCTGCGCGGGCGGTATCTCACCGAGGTTGCATGAGATCCTCGAGGAGCATGATCTCGTCGTTCCGGACGAGATCGTCCAAGGGCGCTTCGACCACGTCTGGATACAGGGCCAGTGGAAAAACTTCCGGCTCCGAGTTCCCAAAGACAAGCAGATGTATGCCGTTTTCCGCGGCTCATTACCCAGCAGACGGAGCGGTGGACTGGGAGGGTTCGATGGGTTTCTGCTTGGTGAAGCGGTCAAGGAAGGCGCGCGCATCCTGTATGGCGAAGTTGAGGCCATCTTCTATACCGCGGCTGGGATGCCCGGCCTAACGGTGAGGAGACAATCCGGAGAAAGGGTCTCGCGCGATGCCAGCTTCGTGACCATTGCTACCGGAATCAATGCACATTGTGGCTTCGATTATCGGGACGATGCTCTAATCGCCTCGGTCCGGCGGTTGAATCCGGCGTTCATTCCAGGCAAGTCCCGAAAGGCCTTCATCTTCGAGCTCGACGTGGGCGAGGACTATCTCGAGCGCAATCTGCGTCGAGAGGTATACTTCATCGAGTACGGTTCGAAACACCTCGCTCTGGAGCACGCCGCTGTCATTCCCAAGGGCAGGTTCTTGACCATCGCCATGATCGGCAAGTGTGTCGATCAGGCGGTCTTGCCACGAGACAGCCAGCAGCTCGTCCACGATTTTCTAACGCTGCCTCAGATCGACCGCATCTTGCCAGGCATCGAGGCAGCTCCCCTCGCCTGTGCCTGTGCTCCCAGAATGACCGTGACCACTGCTAGATCCCCCTTTGGCGACCGGTTTGCCATCATCGGCGACGCAGTCGGAATGCGTTTGAACAAAGACGGCCTGTTCTCGGCCCACGTGACGGCGAGCCGGCTCGCGCAGACCGTGCTCCACGACGGAATCGACAAGCAGGCTCTGGCGAGAGGATACGGCAAGGCCATCAAGTGGCTGACGGCAGACAATCACTTCGGACGGATCGTGTTCGGCGTGAGCCGGGTGGCGTTCTCAAGGCCGATGGTCGGCCGTATCACCTACCAGGCGTTTGCCACCGAGTGTAAGGTGCGAGATGAGGGCAGTCGGCCCTTGAATGTGGTGCTCTGGAAGATTGCCAGCGGCACGGCCGACTATGGGGAAATATTACGGGAGATGGGCAGCTACGGCGTGTTGCGATCCCTTCTCGTCGGTGCGGCGGTCACGCTGAGAAACGTGGCGTTTGAGGTGATCTTTGGTCTGAATTGGGGGGAGTACGGAAGGTATCCGACGGTGGTGCTGAAGGAGAAGCGCGAAGCACTCAAGAAGCGTCTCGCGTCGAGCTTGGCGACGGAACTCGGCGAGTCGCCTGATTTCGAACGGATGTACGTAATCAAGATCCGAGGTTCTGAGGAAGAGATCATGGAGGAATTGGCCAAGTTCGGCCATCCCAGTGCTCGCTTCCTCAACCTGCGATTCGTTGAGGTTCGACGGATCCAGGGAGTGCCCAACCAGGTCGGATCGGTGATTCGGTACAGGATACCGCTCGTCGGGTTGGACGCGGAACTGCGGCTGACGAAGAGGGTTGGCTTCGAGACCTTGTTGTATCAACTCGACGAGCGGCTGGCGGATCACGGGAAACTCATCTTCAACGTCGCACCGACCAAGGACGGAAACCTCAAGCTCTCCATTTACGCGGCATTCGACTACAAAAAAGGTGACGGAGTCGCCGATCGGGTTCTATGGGAGGGTACCAGAGTGTTGTTTCCGGGATTCGTGCACGACATTGTGTGGAACTATGCCCTGTGCACCATCAAGGAGGAGGTTGAACGGAAGCGTGACCACCCCCCCAGACGCCTGGTTGCCTGAACCTGGAGTCCAGCAAGCAGAAAACGTCTCCAGGCCATTTTGTTCCAAGAGGTAGTTACGCTCCCAGGCTGAACGATCCTGTCCTTCTTGAAGATAGCGATAACAGACTAGTCGTGATCGACATTGACGCCAGCAAAAGGACGACTGCTTTGAGAACCGTTGCTGGCCCGGCAATTCTTTACGAAAATATCCCGTGGTCTAAGCTTTCTTACCGCGACGAGTGCTAGAGCCCTTATCTCGAGCGTAATGGCTTGATCTATAAGAGCAGTTGATTGCGCCAGGGGCGGAGTCACTGTGCCAAAAACTTGTCTCGAGCTCCCGCTATTTGCAATTCTGATCTCGGATCGGATTCGGCAAGCTAAGGCCGACTTCCAACTGGTGCCTCTTGTGCCCGGATGAAAAGCATGGCTCCGGTACTGGCGATCGCTGGCATGGTGGCAAGGGCGGTCATTACGACCGCCCTTTGACCCCGTTGGAGAGATTCCTCAACCAATCGTCACCGGGCCGAATCGGATCCTAATTTTCCGATGAGGAGACCAGAGATGACGCCAGGCAAAATGTTGTGGCGGAACCGGAAGGAGAGAAAGGAATGGGGTCGCCGACTGCAATCGGAGGATCCAGGCCTCGAGGTAGTTCACCCTCATGCCGCAGGGATCGATGTGGGGAACAGTGCACATTACGTCGCCGTGCGGCCGGATCGCGATCCAAAACCGGTACGCCGGTTTGAGTGTTTTACAGCGGACCTGCATCGTCTGGCCGACTGGCTACAAAGTTGTGGAGTAAAGACAGTAGCCATGCAGTCGACTGGCGTTTATTGGATTCCGCTCTACGAGATTCTGGAAGAGCGGGGCCTCGAGGTCTATCTGGTTAATGCGCGGCACACCAAGAACCTACCGGGACGCAAGAGCGACGTGCAGGAGAGCCAGTGGTTGCTGAAATTGCACACCTATGGGCTACTGAACAACTCTTTCCAACCGGTGTCCGAGATTCGGGTAGTTCGAACCTACTGGCGGCAACGGGCAGGACACGTGCGGGAAGCAGCGACCTGCATTCAGCGGATGCAAAAAGCGCTGACCCAGATGAATGTGCAACTAGCCAATGTGATCAGCGACATAAGTGGATTGACCGGACAGGCGATTGTACGGGCAATCGTAGCCGGGCGGCGCGACCCACGAGAGTTGGCGGCACTCAGTGATCCGCGAGTTCATGCCAGCCAGGAGGAGATCGCCAAAAGCTTGCAGGGCAATTGGCGTCCGGAACTGCTGTTTGTGCTGCAACAGGAAATAGAGATGTACGACACCTATCAGAAACGAATCACTGAGTGCGACCAGCGATTGCAAAAGCAACTGGCCAGCTTTCCAGATACCCTCTCGCTCCAAACGCCGAAGGAGAAGCCCAAGACAAAGAAGCCCGCAGCTAAGAATGCCCCACGCTTCGATCTCAGTGCCGAACTGCAGCGTGTCACGGGCGTGGACCTCACCCGTATTGATGGTATAGACATCATGGTAGCCCAGACGCTGCTCAGCGAAGTAGGACTGGACATGAGTCGCTGGAAAACCGAGTCACACTTCGCCTCCTGGTTGGGGCTATGCCCGGATAACCGGATCAGTGGAGATAAGGTGCTGGGCAGAGGCACGCGCCGTGTGGTCAACCGTGCCGCAACCGCACTGCGACAGGCGGCCAACACCCTGATGCGAAGCCGCAGCTGCTTGGGTGCTCAGTATCGCCGTTTGCGTACCAAGCTAGGGGCTCCAAAGGCCATCACCGCTATGGCTCATCGACTCGCACGACTTGTCTATCGCATGCTGAAGTACGGCCAAGCATACGTGGATAAAGGGACTGAGTACTATGAGGAAACAACAGATCCAGTTACTCCGAAAAAGAGCCGCCAAACTTGGACTCCAAGTCGCGGAGATTCACACTTGAAATAGCTTTTGGAGAGGGGAAGTCAAGGACATTTTTGTCCCTCGACCGGAAGTGGAGAACTGCTCCTTGATTTCCAGCCCCTGTACGCGATGCGAGGCGTTCGGTTTTGCTTTTTTGCCCTCTGGTCCTGCGTCCGGTCTCGCGTTGTTCCACCTCAGCTCCATCTTCGTTTAGTAGCGACGCCAATCGGTTTCTGAAACTGGCAAGCGCGGCGGTTGCATGTTGGCAACCATGGATCTATATGAGGCTCGTGGCCTAGTGCTTTTTCGGGTTGTCCGAGAGGGCATAGGGATTTCACAGAGGCTAAGTGCCATCGCACTTATATGCCTACAGGCCATTGGGATGCTCACCCTCGAACCCGAGCGTCTCAAGAACCAACCGACCATCACCAGAAAAAGAATCGGCGGAGATGGAAAGGGCTCTCATCCGAGACGCTCAAGCGGCTTGCGATTTCAGTTTCTCAGCGTCGAAGTTTTCTCCCTTCTTCCACAGAGTTAATGTAATGGCTGCAATCTTGCGCGCCAGCGTGAGCCGCACCATGGTTGGCTTGATGCCTTTGGCCAGCGATCGCTGGTAGAAATCCTGGAATGGTCCGGGCTGCACACTCGCCCTGGTGGCGGCAGCTTTGAACAGACCTTTGAGATCATGGTTGTGATCCTTGTTCAAGCCGCGAATGGACAACTGCTTTTTGCGGCGCCGCACTTGGCCTTGCACATAGTGGTATTCCCCGCTGTCGCGGGTTTCCAACCCCAGTCCGCTGTAGGCCCACAGCTGTCGCTTGGTGCGAAAACGATGCGGGGTCTGGATCAGGGCCACCGCTAATGCGGAACGAATCGGCCCCAGGGAGGGAATCTGCCGCAGTTTGGCGGTGATCGTATGCTTGTGGCTCTCCGCTAGCAGTTCTCGCCGGGCTTGCTGGCGCAAGTGCTGCAGCATGTCCAGTTGCTGATAAAGTTGCTCGGCTCGGCGGCGAGTGCCGGCCTCCGGGATCTTTCCCAGCCACTGGCTGCGATGGCGGGTGTAGTAGACGTCCCGGCCGGCACAAGCAATGGCCCAGCTGCGATACAGAGCTTTCAGGCGATTCATCACCCGGGAAAGATCTTTGACGATGGTCAGATAACTTCGGGCGAGTTCCCGCAGCATGCGTACGCCGGTCTCGCCGTGATAAACCGGCTCGAGATCATTGAGACGCAACAGGTCGGCAAGTTTGCGGGCATCGATCTTGTCGCTTTTGTTGCCATGTTTGAGGAGAGCGTTCTTGCGCGGGTTGCACACCACTAACTTGGCCACATGCGGCTTGAGCAGGTCGTAGAGCCAGGCCGCCCAGGTTCCTTCTTCGAAGGTCACCGATAAAGTTCCGCGCAGTCCCGCGAAGAACTCCAGAATGGTGGATGCTTTCGTTTCCAGGATGGATTCCATGACTAACTTGCCCATGGGATCCATCACCGCTGCGGAGATCGTTCCTTGGTGAACGTCCAGCCCAATATACTTTTCACCGCTCATTGAGGGTGCTCCTTTCATAGGTGGTCATGCGCAACGATGACAACCTACTCCTAAAGGGGCGCCCTCTTATAATGCGATTTCGTCAATTATGCGGCATGGCCGCGTGCAGCGCGACTCCCGCCCCGGCATTAAATAACAATCCGGCTCAGAAAAATCCGGCAGATCAGCGTGTAAGCCGAGTTCGGGCTTCTAGTCACACGGTTGTGTATCGCGGGTCACTGACTCCCGACCTTATCGGGGATAATCTTGCTGGCACCCGACTCGAAAACTCCCCCGGGCAATGAGGAAGCTTCCGGGTCTCTTACTCCAAGAGGAGAGGAGAGTCTCTTATGTTTGCCCGCATCGTTCAGTGCATTCCCAGGCTGGAGAGAAAAGAAGAGTTCCTGAAGAACTGGCGCCCGGCCCCTCGAACGCAAAAGGTCGCGGCTGGCAACGGCATGACCCATGACGAGGCGATGCTGGAATGGGCACGAGGACTGGCGCTTATCTTATTTCTCGTGTTCATCGTACTCGTGATTTCGATTGCTGGTAGATAGCAGAGGGTGTCGGCTCCCACGAGCCCGTTGTCGCATGAAAGCTGGGAAGCCACCTGCCTCTGCGCAGGAACACTTATGGCGGAACGCCGGAACATCCGATTGCTGAAACATCGGAATGAGATCGAACTGAGTTACCGAAATTGGGTCTCGGCTGCCCTAGAGCTCTTGATCGCGCTCGGCATCGGATTTCTCGGTGGATACGCCGTGTATTGCTTTATGACGAGATTCGGAGAGTGATCAGTGGTCTAGCTAGCTTCTGATTATCCGGTTACTTCAGCAACCCCCAATCGGTTGTGGTTGAGGTCTCTAGCTCCCCGAATCTGCTCATACTCGGTTGATTTGCGGCCGGTTCCGAGACCAAGAAGGGTCTGAAATGCGGCAGCCGGCGTCTTGCGGCGATTGTGCCGAAAGACGAATTCGTCGAGGTATACCTGGAGTTGGGCCTTACTCACACCGTGGTAGGTGCCGATGAGCCACTGCTGGAGGTTGCCAATGGCTCGATCGTCCGCGCCCTGCATTGCTAATGCGAGATAATGCCCAGACATGTTCCGAACCCGGTTCAAGAACGAAACCGTCGCAGAATTTCTGCCTCCCTCGCGACCGAGGAAAAAACAGAAGCTCATCATCTTGTGCGACGGGATGCCTTCGATTCCTCGCAAACAGCCATTGTCTGAATTTCTCGCTGCCAAAGGCTTTTGGGTGGTCTACCCGCGCTATCGCGGTGCGTGGGAAAGCGGCGGTGAGTTTCTGGCGAAATCTCCCCACGAAGACATCCTCGACATCCTCGACGAACTGCCAAAGGAACTGGAAGAGATTGCCTTCGGTCAGCGTTTCCAACTTGCGCCAGATCAAGTCTTCGTCATCGGCGGAAGTTTTGGTGGAGCAGCAGCGATCCTGTTATCTCTTGATGCACGAGTACAGCGGGTCGTCGCAAACTGCCCGGTTGTGGACTGGAGCATTCTGAATAAAGCTGAGAAAGCCGAGACCTCAAAACAGAACTACGCTGAGTACATCCGAGAAGCCTTCGGAAGTGCCTATCGGCTATCTGACGCGAACTGGAACAAGCTCCGCAGCGGCTCCTTCTACAACCCTTGGCACCACAGAAAGGAGATCGATGGTTCCAAAGTGCTGCTGTTCCATGCTAAAGACGATCCCAACGTGCCCTACGCGCGAACCAAGAGATTTGCTGAGATAACGGGCGCGAGACTCAAGACGCTCAAGCGAGGTGGGCACATCAGCACAGACTACGTTGTCAGAAGATATTGGGTGCAGATCAATAAGTTCTTCGAGTCGGCCTGATGATGCGTAATGCCGTTTAGACGCGAGTTGACCACCAGAGTAGCGCAATAAACAAAATCTGCATTGGAGCCCGCAACCAAAGCGGGGTTGGCGGTTTGCCTCGCAGTGTGACGCCGCGCCATGCCGCATTTACATTGGCGATGAACATCCCGACGAGGAGCGCAATGAGACAAATGCCCGCAAGCCTGCGAAATTGCGGGAGCACCAATCCCGCCGCTCCGAGAAGTTCCAAAACACCAGTGATGTACACGATCAGCAGGGGGCGCGGAAAAGATGACGGGATCATCTGTGCTAGATCATGTTTCATCTTGTTGAAATGAGCCATTGCGGTGAAGACGAACATCACGGCCAAGGCGTACAGAGCGGAATGCTGCCACGAGGCGAAAACATGCACACCAGCCGCTCCTATCGCTCGAAAGACCAGCCACGCTGCCAGCAATACGATGAGAACGAGCATAGGAAAGCCGAATCCAAACCGTGACCCAAAAGAATGTGACAAACGCCGAACTCTTATCCCTCTAGCCAGCCAACAAAACCTCGAACGACCCCGTCTTGTCGCGCATGGGGCCGATGGCTGCGAGGAACCGCCCAAGCTCAATGATTGGCCGGAACATCCAGTATTTCCGACGAATGGCAGCCATGGCGCGTTCGTGCTCGGCGCGGTCGGTAAGGAAACGAGCATTGCCGTCGAACATCTCGCCACCGATGGACAGCTTGATCTTCGGCGTCTTCTGGACGTTGCGCACCCACTGGCGGTTCACGTTCGCGGTGCCGATGTAGAGCTTATCGTCATCCAGAACGAACCAAATCGTGACTTCGTGGGGCTTTCCGGTCTTGCGTCCATAATGAGTCAGGGTCGTGGTCTGCTTTTCCGCTACCCGCCTCAGTCGTGCAAGTTGGGTCGATTCCATTGCTCGCTATCCCCTTTTCCGCCTTTTGGGTCTACTCGACTTTCTCGCTCGTGTCGAGACCAGCCGAAGTGCTGTGCCTTTGTGAATGGCGACATGCTCCGTTTTATCGCTTTTGATGAGATATTGGGGCGTTTCTCTTGAAGCGTGATGCACGTATCCCTTGAACTTCGTGTCCGACGCGATCTTCTTGACAATGACTCCACTAACCCGACCAGCCTCCGAATTCCATCGCACATGGTCACCGACTTTGAACACTTTTGACATTCCGGTGATCCTGTCGAGTTAAGTCAGTCCCTCGACATCCTGCCGACTCAGCCCTGTATCGAACCTACGCCGCAGACTGTCATGAATTTTACTAGCTGGAGGTGAACCATGAGGGACAAGGGCGTCATCGGCGAAATCGAGCAGCTGGAGTGGCTGAACAATCCGGGTGATCGGGGATAGGCGAAAAGCCGATTCCGAATTTGCGCAAGCTCCACGGGCTTCGAGCATTCACCGTCGTCGTTCGACGACTTTATCAGAAAGTACACAGTCTTGAGGCGTTTGAACTGCTATCTTCTCCTGATGACCACGTTGGCTTTGTCCCTGCTGGCGTTACTTCTATGTTGGCAACAAGCAATGTTCGCCGAGACGCCGTCGTTACCCGTCGTGACCATTCAGTCGGCTCCAGAAAGACCGATAATCGAGACGCGGGACGCAAACCAGTTCCTGAACTTCGATTTGATTGTTCACAACGTGAGTGGGATGACATTGCGCCTTTCCGAAATCCAACTGGCTGTTTACGATTCGACGCATTCATTGGTGATGATGAAATCGCTCAATACTGATGCGTTTGCGCCCAGCATTGAGGTCATAGGTAAACAGACGATGGCACCCGGTGAACACCTCGACGTGTTCAATCCATTCTTCCGGTTCGAGTCGAGCGTGCCTCTGGCTGAACTTCGGTACTCGATCTGTCTGTTGCGCGAGGAGAACCCGCAGGAGCGCGAACGAAACTCGCATCGCTTGCCTGACGACTGTGATTTCCGGCAGCAGATAACCATTGTTCCGCGCAGGTATGAAGACAAAACTTCGCTCATCTTGCCCTTGCGAGGGAAAGTCTTTATTTGGGAAGGACACGATTTCTTTGCCCATCACCTGCGTGTTCCGCTTGGTGATCCCGACGTCCAACGGCGGGGCATCACAGCAAACTCCAATGACTTCGCTAGTGACATTTTGTCCACCTCGGTGCTCGCGCTGTTGGCGGGGCGGGCACTGTCCTCACCGAAGCCAACGCCGTAGTCCCCGAGGGTCGCATCAGTCCCTCCGACCTCGGTATCTGGAAGGACGCACACGTCGAGAACCTCGGACGGATAGTGCGTTTCCTCCGCCAGCACGGTGCCGTGGCTGGAACTCAACTCGCCCACGCAGGATTTAAGGCCTCCACTGGCGTCCCGTGGCGCAATCACGGCGCTCCCGTCCCCATCGCCGAGGGCGGCTGGCGTCCCATCTATTCCTCGACGGCAAAGGGCTTCAGTCCAGAATCGATTCAGCCCGAAGCTCTCACTCCCGAAGACATCGCTCGCATCGCCCACGCTTTCGACGAGGGCTCTCGCCGCGCCCTCGAAGCTGGCTTTGAACTTGTCGAAATCCACGGAGCCCACGGCTATCTCATCCACCAGTTCCTCTCGCCGCTGGTTAACACTCGTACCGACCAGTACGGCGGCAACTTTGAGAACCGCACCCGCATCCTGCGCGAGATCATCGAAGCCGTCCGAAAAGTCTGGCCTGACCGTCTCCCGTTGTGGCTCCGCATCTCTGCTTCGGACTGGACAGAGGGCGGTTGGACCATCGAGGATTCCATCGCCCTCGCCCGGCAGGTCAAGCCGCTCGGCGTCGATCTCATCGATTGCTCCTCAGGAGGCATCGTTCCCAAGGCAACAATTCCTCTCGGCCCCGGCTATCAAACTCCCTTTGCCGAACGCATCCGCCGCGAGGCAGGAATCCTAACGGGAGCCGTTGGCATGATTACCGCACCCGAACAGGCACAGCACATCATCGCCACCGGGCAGGCTGACATAGTCCTGTTGGCTCGCGAACTCCTGCGCGATCCCTACTGGCCGCTTCGAGCCGCTCATGTGCTCAAGCAGCAAATCGCATGGCCCCAGCAATACGAACGCGCTCGCTTCTAAGAGAGAGTGCGTCACGCAAGACTGAGTAAGCAGGTTATCCTGCACGGGACGATGCGCTCGCGAATTCTAGTATGCTTGTCGCAGGTGCATCCAAATTAGCGGCATGAATATTGACCGAACCATTGCCGAAATCGAGCCCCTTGAGCGCATCTTCGCAGCACCGGACACCCGACCGCCATCTATGTTGACGAGGCAGGACGAGCGTATCACGACGATCCCCGAACGTTGGAGAACTGGTTTTGACATTGGCTTCTCCTGTTGCTGCCAGAGCACTTTGACGGCCTTATCTGGCAAGTCCTAATCTAGTCTCGAAGCCGCTCTCATGAATGGTCAGTTTTGCACAAGTCAGTTCCTCCGGCGAGGCGTGCATCCGCCGACCTTCATGGACGTTTTTGGGGCTTGAGCCATTGAGCGGCTGGCGGAAAATCGCAAAATTCTTGGGTCATCCGATTGGGGATGCTCAGATCAAAGGGTTCTTTGATTCGGCTGGCGTTTCTGTCGGTTAACAAGCTTTTTCGAGTTTTCTGCTACCCTTGCATACCAATCGAAAAGGAGAAACCCCATGCGAAAACCTCTTCAGGTAATTCTGTTGTGTCTTCTTGCCCTGCCCGCCTTTTCTCAGGAAAAGCAGTCCTCCGACAATCCGTTCAGCACCATCAACAAGCGCGGCTACGAACGGACAAAGGGAATCCTGCTTCGCTCGGCTGAAAAAATGCCTGAAGAGAATTACAGCTTCAAGCCCGTCGATACGGTACGCACTTATGGACAGATCATCGGACATCTCGCCGATGCCCAGTATCTTTTCTGCTCCACTGCCTCCGGCGAGAAAAATCCTGACCTGAACATCGAGAAGACCAAAACGTCGAAAGCCGATCTCGTCGCTGCCCTCAAAGACGGATTCGCTTACTGTGACAAGGTTTACGATGCCGTGACTGACGCCGCAGCCACCCAGACCGTGAAGTTTTTCGGAAACGATGTGCCGAAATTTGCCGTGCTCAGTATCAACATCGGTCACAACATGGAGCACTACGGAAACCTCGTCACCTACATGAGGATCAAGGGCATCGTTCCTCCTACCAGCGAGCAGGGGCAAATGCCCGCACCAAAGCAGGAGAAACCCGAATCACAGCCGAAGAAGTAAAAATGCGTATGTGGGGGGCGCTGACGATATTCCGACTGAGGCAAAGAACGCCGCATTTGAGACCTGCTGTTGTTTTCGCCCTTCTTGCGCATTTATTGTCCTTGATCATAGGAAGTTGCCTTCTGCGCATTCAGAAAGCTTGAGAGGTCATAACACCCGTGGTAGCAGCCAAGAAACTCGGCAAATTCGATACGAAGACATTCCTCTCGACCATCGACGGCGGTAGGAAGATCGCAGCGTTTCCCAAGAAGCAGACAATCTTTGTTCAGGGCGACTCGTCCGATGCTGTTTTCTATATACAGAAAGGAAAGGTAAAACTCGCGGTTGTGGCGAAGACCGGAAAGGAAGCCACAATCGGCATTCTGAACGAGGGCGATTTCTTCGGAGAAGGTTGCCTCACAGGGCAGGCTCTCCGCCTATGCTCCGCAACCGCAATGACCGATTGCTCTGTGATGCGAATCGAGAAGAAGTCAATGATGCAAATGCTTCACCGGTAACAGTCCTTGTACTTCTTCCCCGAGCCACACCCGCAAGGGTCATTACGTCCTGTATTGCTGCTCATCGTTCCCTCCGGGCTGGGAATTGTACTTCCTTTCACAATCTTCGCGAGCATTTCCCCTTAGCGCGAACATAGCGTCTGCACGTTGGGAGATTATGGCAGATCGGGCGAGTGTTCCACATTGGACAGTAGCCAGCTTCACTTATGACGAGCCACCAACCGCTTTGAGGACTGCCGTAAGCTATGCCGTTGCCGCGTTCGCCTGCGTGCCCTTTACCTCGCACTCGGCTTGAACCCAATCGTCCAAATCGTGACCGTCTGCCCTTCCGCGCTGCTCGTAAAGTTCGTAGGCGCGTTGCTGTATCTGCTGCTCAATCGGGATCAGGACGGTCGGCTCGTCCGACCTCGGGGCGAGTGTTAATGGCTTTTTCTCGGTCTCGTCTGGATGGCGTTCTATCCTTTTTTCCGATTGTTCAGCCTGCCGTTCAATAGGTTACGAGGGCCTTATAGTTGTAGCGTGCAATGGCGTGCAACGCGTTTCGCAGGACTAACCAACGGCGTTGAGATTCACGCTCGCACTGTGATTCTTAAGGTGTAAGCTCTGGACAAACGTTCCTCATCGGAGGCTGCATGGCTTCAATCACCGGCTTTGGCGGTGCGTTTGTACGAGCGAATGATCCAGAAGCTCTGTATAGGTGGTATGAGCGGCATCTCGGCCTAACGAGATCCGAAGGGTCTTTCGCGTTTCCTGCCTCGACGCAACGCGCTCAGGTCGTCTTCGCCTTCTTCGGGCAAGACGATGGATACTTTCCTCCGGCACAAAAAGCGATGATCAACCTCCAAGTGGATGACCTCGATGGAGTGCTGGACCGTTTGAAAGACGAAGGTGTGGCGGTCGATCCCAAACGCGAAAGCTACGATTTTGGAAAGTTCGGCTGGTTCACCGACCTAGAAGGAAATCGTGTCGAGCTTTGGCAACCCGTCGCAACTGATTGATGCCGAGCCGAGCCAGGTTAGTCCCCAGAAGTAGTCTTGCGGGAAATAGGTCGGTACAGGCCTAAAATTCCCTCACCTGCTGACGATCTCCAAACCGCTCTCCGGAGGTCAGGCGATGTGGACCTTAGTTAATGTTTTTGGGGAAGCTTGTGCTGAAACCCGTTCGTCGTTCCCGGTTCGCGCCAATAAGACGCGAACCGGGGCGATAGGCTTTCATTGCTCTGAGTTTCCTCCATCACTTGCGACCTCGCTGTGTATCGGTGTCGCTCGGTAGGAGTGGAATGCTCCTTTGCTTGTCATGGCCAATCCGGCGATCTCGCCGCGCGCGTTGATCGAGCACGCCGATATCAGGTGCAAGAGGGATTTCTTCGGGATCAGCGTGTTTAGATCGGTCATTACGCCTTTCTGCCAGAGAAATGCCCGCCCGTTAAAGTTCGCGTCCAGAGAAAGACCGACAACGTCCCCCTGGTCGTTGATGCTGGATGCGGTGCTGGCGAAATCACCGGGAAGCGTGCCGAGGTCTTTTATGCCGCCGGACTTGGTCCATAGGAAGGCATGAAAAGTCTGGTCACCGGCCAAGTCTGAACTGCCAATCACCTGTCCGAAATTATTGATCCCCCAGGCCAGGTTTCCGCCCGCCGTTCCAGTTTTCCCGCCCAGGTTTCCAAGATCAATGACCTTGCCCTTTTCCCAGAGCAGCGGATGAACCGGCAGGAGATTGAACAGCGTATTGGTGTTGAAGGTTGCGCAAGTTCCCGATGATCCGACGATTTGTCCCTTCTCGTTGCTCGACAGAGCGACTCCTTCGGCGTCGCCTGCAGGCGTTGAGAGCTGCTTCACCTTGCCATTTGCCCAAACGACCGGTTTGAACTCAAGCACCTGTGGTGCCGCGCAGTTCGGATCGGGGGTGGCGTTCTCGGCGTACCCAACCGCAGTTCCCGAATCACTAATCTGGTTCACCAGCCCGTTGTTGCCTCCCAATGTCGGAAGCGCGGTCATTACTCCGCGATCCCACAGGAACGGCTGACAAATGAGGTGGGTGCCAAAGCCGCAAAAGTCTTCTCCGTTCGGATCGGGGGTGCTGGTTTCCGCTTCACCCACAGCCAAGTTCGCGGCGTTGATGTCGAACGCAGTACTGTTAGGTCCGCCGAGGGTCCCCAGATCAGCAATCAGTTTGTTTACCCAAAGCACGGCATGCTGCGTGTTATCCGCGAGATTGGAAGAGCCACTGACCACTCCGCTCTTGTTCATAAAGAACGGCTCACTGAAGGTCCCTCCCTCCAGTGGGCCGAGGTCGGCCACCGTATAGCGTTGAAGTTTCGGGGCTGACTGTGGGTGACTTTCCTGTGCGGCAAGCCCAACCGGCATTGCCAGCAGAGTGAGGAAACTGATTCCTGCGATGTGCGTCATCGTTCTGGATTTCATGGTGTTCTCCTTTTCGTGCGCCCTCGGAAAATGCGGCTGGGCGTTTTCTGCTTCACTTGAATAGGCGCAAACCGCGGGATGGAACTATCATGCGGGGGGGGTATTTTTTTTCTGAGAGAGATTGGGTGGAGCGGCTGAGAGATGCGGGTCACTGACAAATCCGCCCAGCATAGGTTCGACCTAGAATGTCGCCCTCATCAATTTGGTGTGGTCGCGATAGGCCTATCGCGACCACAGCAGCGGATTTAGTGAGATTCTCGGATTCGGCGATTCCTCTGCCCCAACCAGGAAACCAACGTTCAGTGTTTGGAAAAGCGCCTCTTCCCGATGCTGCCGGTGGCGAGGATCCCCTGGTCTCCACCTGCACTGATAACGACAGTGTCGATTTCGTCGCCGTTGTCTGACACGACGAAGTTTGCGACCACGGTCGGCCGGTTATCGGTGAAGTTGATGGTGAAGGTACCGGTGCAATCAGAATTCACCGAGTAAGTGCCGGTGGCTGGGGTGTGGGTCCAGTCGGCGACGACCTCACCATCAATGGTTACAGTGTCGATCTGACTGAGCCCGCCCTTACCATCAAACTCGGTCATGGCCACGCCTACCTGGGGACCGGTGGGTCCTGCGCCTGCCAGCTTGGTGCCCTGAACCGTAAATGCATAGTTGCCGGCGATGAGCGTGTTTTTGCAGGCAGCGGAATTGCTCTGAGCGTATCCTGACCCCAAAGCGGCGAGTGTAAGCAAAATTAACCAGGCTGTATTCGTGACGAGCTTCTTCATAAGTCTCTCCTTGATCTTCGATTTGATTTTCTTCGATTTGCTTTTGGCTACTCTTCCCCAGCCGTCCGTCTGAGTGCGGAGGAACTGCCGAAGTGTCTGTTTTATTAGCGGTTCACCCGAGCTTGGTCAATTGACCCGCTCTAAATCCTTCCTGACTTGCTAAGAGAAAGGTTCCGAAGGAGTTATTGAGTTTCGTGAACCGGGTTCCTGGGGTAAAATCATGTTCCTCCTGGGTGGAGGTTATGGAAGCGCCCGCCAGTTCCGGCCGCCGTGTTCGCGCTGGCCTCTTTGAAGTCGACCTAGGCTGCTGCGAAATACACAAGAACGGTCGGAGAGTGCCCCTTCAGGAGCAGCCTTTCCGGGTTCTGGCAATGCTGCTGGAACGTCCAGGCGAAGTCATTACCCGCGAAGAGTTACAGGCGAGACTCTGGCCTGCCGATACGTTCGTCGGCTTCGATGAGGGCATCAATACAGCGATCCGGAAATTGCGTGTTGCCTTCGGCGACTCGGCCGACAACCCTCGATTCATTGAAACTATTCCGCGCCGCGGATACCGTTTTCTAGCGCCCGTCCACGATCTGGTCGCGGATTCTGCGCAACCTTCGGAAAGCGTTGCGGAAGTGGATGCGCTGGCCGAGCCCCCGCGCACCCGACCCCGGAGCGTCCCGCGGTTGGTCGTGACATTGTCGGCGGTTGCTGTGCTCGTCGTTCTAGGAATCGTCCTATTGTTGAAGCGCCTGCGTCCGCCCGCGAACCCAACCGCCCAGAAGCGAGTGATGCTTGCGGTGCTGCCTTTCCAGAACATGAGCAATGACCCGGCGCAAGAGTACTTCAGCGACGGCCTGACCGAAGAGACCATTACCGACCTGGGCCAGTTGAGCCCTGAGCACCTGGGCGTCATCGCTCGCACCTCCGCCATGGCATATAAGCACACCAACAAGACCGTCAGCCAGATTGGGCATGAGCTTGGCGTCGACTACATCCTGGAAGGAAGTGTGCGGCGGGAAGCTGGAGAGGCTCGCGTCAGCGCGCAGTTAATTCGGGTGAGCGATCAAACCCATCTTTGGGCTCAGAATTATGAACGCGAGCTGCATGATCTGCTGCTGATCGAGAACGAATTGGGGAAAGCTATTGCGCGACAGGTGCAGATTAATCTGACGCCGCAACAGGAGATCGATTTATCCAAAATGCGCACGGTGAACGCTGAGGCTTATGACCTCTACTTGAAAGGCCGTTTCTACTGGAACCAGAGAAATCCCGCAGCCATAAAGGAAAGTATCGGGTATCTTCAGAAGGCAACCGAACTGGATCCTAATTTCGCCCTGGCTTATGTTGGCCTGGCTGATGCCTACAACATCGGAAATATTTTAGGTGTCTACTCGGCGAAGGAAAGCCTTCCCGAAGCCAGAGCGGCAGCCACGAAAGCGCTGGCGCTAGATCCTTCCCTGGCTGAAGCGCATGCTGCCCTGGGCATGGTAAAGTCACACTATGAGTTCGACTTTCCCGGCGCGCAAAGAGAATTTCTGAAGGCGATTGAACTAAATCCCAACTCTGCCTACGCCCACCTCTTTTATTCCAATTGCTACCTCGCTCCCATGGGTCGAATGTCGGAAGCCATCGCTGAGAACCAGAGAGCGTTGGAATTGGACCCCCTGTCCCTACCGATAAACAATTTCATGGGCATGACCTATGCGTTTGCCGGGGACTACGAAAAGGCTTATCAGCAATTCCAGCACACCATTGCCATGGATCCCACCTTCCCGCTTGCTCACCAGTACTTTTACTTCCTTCTCGCCGCGATGGGGAGATATGAGGAGGGAATTAAGGAGAATGAGAAAAGCGAAGTGCTGAGCGGTGCCAGCTCAGAAGACGCAGCTAAGGAAGCGGCGACGAGACTGCAAGCCTTCAACACAGGAGGAGAAAAAGGATTCTGGCAAAACAACCTTGAGCGGACCTTGGAGGAGCTAAAGCAACCAGGTGGCGAGTTTGTGGCTCCGGGGGATGTGGCTGCGGCGTACGCACTTGCGGGCGACAAGGACAGCGCCTTCAAATGGCTCGATAAAGCGTACCAAGAACGCGACGGCGAGGATATCACGCTGCTCAAGTGCGCTCCCGGCTTCAAGAATCTCCGCGGCGATCCCAGATTTACCGATCTACTGCGGCGCTTAGGCCTCCCTGATTAGTGTAGGAGTGACGCTGTTTTCCACCCGTTTCTATGCGGAAGCTGACACGACCAGAGCACAATAAGGCCGGAACTTCAGCCTCTGGAGAGGTGAGCGAGTTACTGCAAGCCTGGACCGACGGGGACCGCGGCGTGCTCGACCGGCTGACCCCGATCGTCTATGACGAACTCCACCGTCTCGCGCGGCGGTACATGAAAGGTGAGCGTCCCGGCCACAGCCTGCAGACTACCGCTCTGGTCAACGAAGCGTACATGCGGTTGGTGGACTACAAAGGCATGCAGTGGCAGAATCGCGCTCATTTCTTCGCGGTGTCCGCTCAGGTAATGAGGCGCATTCTGGTTGATCATGCCCGGCGTCGCAATTTGAAACGCGGACGCGGCGTGCAACACGTCTCGCTGGAAGATACGGCCATCGTGGGCGGCGACCGAAGTTCGGATTTGATTGCACTCGACGACGCCATGAATGAATTGGCAAAACTCGATGCACGGAAAGTGCAAGTTGTCGAAATGCGCTTCTTTGGCGGCCTTAGTGTGGAAGAAACGGCTGAGGTGCTCAAAGTGTCGGCGATTACCGTGATGCGGGACTGGAGCACCGCCAAAGCCTGGCTCTACCGCGAGCTCTCGCGCGAGACCAGCGATGGATAGCAAACGGTGGAAACAAGTCGACGGGCTCTTACAGTCTGTGCTCGAGCATCCGCTCGAGCAGCGCGAAACATTCCTACGGCAGGCGTGCGCTGGCGACGAAACGCTCGAACAGGAAGTTCGCTCTCTCCTGGCCGCGCAGCAAAAAGCCGGAGGCTTTCTCGAAAGTCCAGCCTTGGAAGTGGCCGCGCGAGTGCTCGCTGTAAGCGAAAACAAAAATACACGGGAGACTGGCCACTCCTTCATAGGCGAGAGGGTGTCGCACTACCAAGTCCTCGAAAAACTTGGAAGCGGCGGCATGGGTGTGGTTTACAAGGCTAAGGACGTCCAGCTTGGTCGCTTTGTCGCTCTGAAGTTCTTGCCGGAAACCTTGGTTAGAAACGCCCAGACGCTGGAACGCTTTCGGCGCGAGGCGCGGGCCGCGTCTGCGCTCAACCATCCCAATATTTGCACTGTCCATGAAATCGGCGAACACAATATCGGCGAACACAAGGGCCACCCCTTCATCGTTATGGAGTTTTTAGACGGCATGGACTTGAAGCGCCGGATTGCAGGTCGTCCTTTAGACGAGGAGACACTGCTTGCGCTTTCCATCGAGATCGCCGACGCGCTGGACGCCGCGCATACCGCTGGCATTGTGCATCGCGACATCAAGCCTGCCAACATTTTCGTCACCGCGCGCGGTCACGCCAAGGTTCTCGACTTCGGACTGGCCAAGATCCTCAAGTCCGAGATCACCGGTAGCGACGGCTCGACCTTGGAAGAGTCCTTCACCGATCGCGGCACTGCGATGGGCACCGTAACTTATATGTCGCCGGAACAGGTTCGCGCGCAGGAACTCGATGCACGCAGCGACCTGTTCTCCTTTGGCGCTGTTCTCTACGAGATGTCAACCGGGACCTTGCCCTTCCGCGGAGAAAGCACGGGAGTAATTTTCGAAGCCATTCTGAATCGTGCCCCGGTTCCTCCAATCCGTCTTAGCCCCAACCTGTCTACCGAGATGGAACGAGTCATCCTCAAGAGTTTGGAGAAAGACCGAAACCTGCGATATCAGCACGCGTCCGATCTTCGCACCGATTTGCGGCGACTCAAACGCGACACGGATTCGGGGCAGTTAACCAAAGGAACTGCTGCAACCCCGAGCGCAAATCGATGGATGCTAGTGATTGTTGCCGCCGTGATTGTTCTGGTCTTATCCGCTGTCGGATACTTTTATTTCCACACGTATTTCCGCACGACAGCCAAGCTCAGCGATAAAGACACGATCGTCCTCGCCGACTTCACCAATACGACCGGCGAGCCCGTCTTCGACGGTACGCTGCGTCAAGGGATGGCCGTGCAGTTGGAGCAGTCGCCCTTCCTGAGCCTCGTCTCAGAGGAGCGCATCCAGCAGACACTCAGATTGATGGGCCAGTCAGCCGATGCGCGGCTTACTCCAGCGATCGCTCATGAAATTTGCGAGCGAACCGCAAGCGCCGCCGTCCTCGATGGCTCGATTGCAAACCTCGGCAGCCAGTACGTATTGGGGCTACGCGCAAAGAACTGTCGCACAGGGGACATCCTCGATGAAGAGCAGGTGGAGGTGGCAAGGAAAGAAGACGTACTGAATGCTCTGACTGAAATTGCGAGTAAGTTCAGAACGCGAGTCGGAGAATCCTTGGCGACAGTCGAAAGGCACGACACTCCGCTCGCCGAGGCTACGACTCCGTCACTGGAAGCCTTAAAAGCTTATAGCATGGGCTGGAAAGTTGTCGCCTCCGAGGGTGGGGACGCCGCTGTTCCTTTTTTCACACATGCCGTCGAGATCGACCCCAGATTTGCGGCCGCATACGCGTCGCTCGGGCTCATGTACGGCTCCATGGGCGAAACGGAGCTTGGTACGGAAAATGCTAAAAAAGCCTACCAACTGCGGGACCATGCCAGCGACAACGAGAAGTTCTTTATCACCGCTTATTACGATGGACGGGCGACAGGAAACCAGAAAAAAGCGCAGCAGACCTGCGAGGCGTGGGCACAAACTTATCCTCGTGAATTCAGGCCCCACTCATTCTTGGCGGGCTTTATTTATCCGGTGCTCGGCGAATATGAAAAGGCAGCCGAAGAGGCCCAAAAGGCGATTGAACTCGCTCCGGACTTTGGCGTTGGCTATGCCCTTCTTGGTTTCAACTCTCTTAGCCTCGACCGTCTGGGAGAAGCTGAAGACGCGGCTCGCAGGGCCTCCGAGCGAAAAGTCGAAATCCCTCTGTTAGCCCTCCTGCGATACGATATTGCCTTTTTGAAAGGCGACAATGAGAACATGCAGCGGGAAGTGGCCGGGGCTCGCGGAAAATCGGGAGTGGAAGAATTGATTTCCGACCGCCAAGCCTTTGCCCTCGCATATACCGGTCATTTGCAAGAGGCCACGAAGATGTTACGTCGGGCGAGCGATTTGGCCCAGCAGGCGGCCCATCGAGAGAAGGCGGCTTCATTCGAAACCCGAGTGGCACTGTGGGAAGCTTTTTATGGGAACGCGCCAACCGCGAAGCTGGCGGCAATAGCAGCCCTTGCGCTTGCCAAGAACCGGGAGGTGCAGTATGGCGCGGCCCTCGCCCTGGCTATCGCGGGGGATTCTTCGCAGGCTCAAACACTGGCCAACGATCTGGAAAGCAGCTTCCCCGAAGATACGTCAGTTAAGTTCAATTACCTGCCGTCCGTGCGTGCGTTTCTTGCCCTGAATCATGGCGATCCCGCAAAGGCGATCGAACTTCTCCAAGTTGCCGTTCCCTATGAACTGGGCCAGCCGCGCAGCGCTCAAACGGGTTTCTTCGGGGCCCTCTATCCTGTCTATGCGCGTGGCCAGGCGTATTTAGTTGCGCGCCAAGGTGCTGAAGCCGCCAGGGAATTTCAGAAAATTCTGGATCACCCCGGGGTAATGGTCGGGGATCCCATCGGCGTACTCGCTCATCTCCAACTGGGTCGAGCGTATGCCATGCAGGGCGACATCGCCAAAGCAAAAGCCGCCTATCAGGACTTCCTCACCCTCTGGAAAGACGCCGATCCCGACATCCCTATCCTGAAGCAGGGGAAGGCAGAGTACGCGAAGTTGCAATAGCTGTTTTGCTGCCGACCATTTTCAAAATCTTACTCCAGCGTAACGGCTCAACGATCGGCAAACCCGGGGAGAACCGCGCGGAAGTCGGTCTGATTCTTTGCCAGATCGACAACGCGGACTGGACGACCGTGAAAGCGACGGCTGGCGCCGGGCGCTCAGTCTAGAGAAGCTGGTTGGAATCCCGGAACGTGCGGATGGCCAACTGAATGGATAGTCGCCAGTATCCATACGGATAGTTCCATCAGGCAAGAACGAGTAAGAGTATATTTCCTGCCGCTGTATGCCATTACAAAGGCAGAAGGAGCGAATGGATCTCTTGCGCGCTTCGACTTGGCACTTGTCTTGCATAGGTTTGCGTCGCCGCCACGCTCCCGTGAGCTAGAAAGGCTGCCCGAGTTCGCGGCGGCGCAGTATCTGACTCGGACGGATACCAAGGCTGGGCTGCACCATCGCAGTCGAGGATGTTGAAAAGCGCCTGATGTATGGGGGTTGCAGAGGCGGCCAGCCCGCAAACCGACTCTGGCGACTCCATTTTGGTAATCGGGAACCCTGCCAAGCCCTTTTTCGCAGGCGGGGGTGAAACGCTGGCCCTTCTTTCAACACAATTCATACGACACGGACTTAAATCGAAATGGAGGGACTGCACATGACAACGTTCAAGCTGGGAAAACACGTACCAAAGTTTGACAAAAGGACCTTGCTGTTCGGAAAATATCTCACCGCGGCGTTACAACCGCCACCTCCCGCCGTCGACTACTCAAAACCAGTGGCCGTTTGGCCGATGATGGGCAATGACACCTACGGCGACTGCACTTGCGCCGCAGCCGGCCATATGGTCGAGGAATGGACCGCTAATACCGGCACGGAAAAGACCCTGAGCAATACGCAAATTCTCGCGGCCTACAATCATTTCGCCAAGGGCAACGCCGATGCCGGCGCAAACATGCTGGATGTCTTGAAGTACTGGCGGAAAACTGGCATTGGCGGCGACAAAATCACCGCCTTCGCCCAGTTGGAGCCAAAGAACGACATTCAGGCCAGAGACGCGGTCAACTTATTCGGCAACTGCTATATCGGCGTTGCTCTTCCAAACTTCGCCGTAGCGCCAGGAACGGACTTTCTGCAGACGCCGTGGGTCGTCCCGCCACAGGGTCCGGTTGGGGACGCAGCACCAAATCCTCAAAATGGACATTGCATTCCGGCAGTCGGATACGATGCTCGAAACCTATATGTCGTCACCTGGGGCGCACTAAAATCCATGAGCTGGCAGTTCTACGATGCCTACATGGATGAGGCGTTCGCAGTCCTGAGCGGTGATTGGATCAACACGAAGGTTGGAACCTCACCATCGGGATTCAATATGGCGGCTCTTCAGAAAGACTTGGCTGCAGTAATTGCGGCTCCGGCAGCGGCAGCCGCGTAAAGGATCTATCACGCAGGCATGGATCCTAAGCTGGGGACCGCGCAATGGTCGGCTCGAGCGTGTGGCCGATTCTCTAGCAACCGATGACCGAGTGCGAGACCTGCCCCCAGAACCTCTCGCGGCCTTGCGCACGAAGGACGACTGGAAGAAGCACATGGTGCGGGCCAGGTCTCTGCACTCTCTCGAGGTCAACCATCGGGTTGTTTTGTCTCGAACGGAACACCATCGCTAAGTGTGAATAGCTGACTCATAGAGGATCCACTCGGTCCTCATTGCTTTGAGTTGGCTCTGGTTGCTGAATGAAAAATAGAGCGACATGGGGGATCGTTGGTGCTCTCGCTGTCGCGGGCGCAATAGGCGTCTCGCTCCAACCCGGAGGTAAGTTTGGCGGAGACAATGGGACGAGGGTAGTCCGGGTTAATACGAAGCAGGCTGAGGCGAAAGCTTCTGAAACCGAGGCAGCAGAGAAAAAACGCGCTTGCGATGACCTCGCCCAGGTGCTGGAACTGTTCTTAACTATCGATAAAGCGCCGAGACCGGACTCTTGCAAGCCAGTGAAGGCAACTGCCGAGACGACGCCAAAAGCTTCCCTGAATCCGAAGTTCGTCATCGCGACACTCCCCGATCCCATCCACACTCATTTGGCTCTGATGTTCGATCGCATGGCGGAGGTCATTCAACAAGCAGCGCAGGACGAAGGCTATTTCTATGAAGCTTCATGGCTGCCATGGGACGACAAGGAGGAGGCATATGTGCGGCTGGCGGATGAGGATCAAGCGTCCTACCGCAAGGAACTGTCGGAGTACCAACCGGGGATTCTCGTCTTTCGACAAGGCGCACCGGAGGAAACCAATGAAGAACCGAGCCCATCGGGGAGCAAGCCAAGCGATCCCTTGGCGCCTTATCGAAACGGTTTGATTGTGTTTGTTGTGGGAGAAGATCCGACCAGAGGAATCCACACCGAGCAGTTCACGAATGCCCTGGCGTGGATCGAAACACTGAAAGATGGGACAAATAGCGATAATCCAGCGCGCCTCGCGATTCTTGGACCGACCTTTTCGGGATCTTTTCCTTCGCTCACAAAGTTGCTTTCCAATGGCGATTTAGGAAAGGACGTAAGAACACTTCGCAATTCTTCTTCCGTTCCGCTGGCGAAGTTGCCTTTCGAACGCCATTCTGGAAACTATGTAAGGGAGATTCGTGGCTCTGCCACTGTCCCGTTAGCGATTTACAGCGGCACAGCCAATGGCGGTACGGCGATAAGAGAGTTCGTCACCATGACGTCGGATTCGGACCTCAGCGATTTAAACATCGACTTCCACGGTTTCCTCGAACGCGACGAGGTGGGTCTGGAACGATATTGCGAATTTATCGAGAAACAGTCCCACGGGACTGCATCGATTGCGATCGTTTCCGAGGATGAAACCGCCTACGGAGGAAATAATGGCCGTAGCGATCCCGCTTCGCCTGAGAGCGGGTGCTTGAACGATGCCTTGTGGTTGTACTATCCGCGGGATATGTCGGCGCTACGAGCTGCCTATCAAACCAACTCAATTTTCAATACGACAGCGCCGCAGCCGTCATCCGACGTAGGGCGTTTGCCGACCGATCTCACCGACTCCGAAGGCCAAAATCATGACACGATTCGATCCTATGCGGGGAACCAGACGAGTTTGTCGCAAAAGGCATATCTGTTGGGGCTGGCGAATGCTATGCGGGTGCACCACATCCAGTATGTGATCCTCCGCAGCACCAACCCGATCGACCAGCTTTTCCTCGCCCGTTATTTTCGGCGCGCCTATCCGGACGCCCGCATCGTGACCGTTAAGCCGGGATCCCGCTCGAAAAGACGATCTGAATTGTCCATCGACCCATCCCCGCTCGCGTTCTAAAAGCGGGTAGGTGCTCAGGCTCATCGTCCCGCCCATTCCCGGGTACGGCTTCATCGCCCGCCCAACGACTGTTTAACTCGGATTCTTCGGAAGGGACGTACATCGCGCTGCGGCTATTACTTCACACTCCGGCCCTACGCGAAGATCCGAACGCGCAGACTACCGACAGCTGCACCCTGACACGTGATACTGGTCAATTCGCCGCGCTGACATACCCGAACCCCCCGGGGTCGCTGCCTCCTTTGCCTCCAGGCTGCAACTCGCATCTACAGCAGCAAAGGAAACTGCCAATCCCTGATTACGGCATACCCTCGTGGATGATTCCTAAAGAATGTAAGAACGATGAGAACGAGAGCAACTGTGACGCAGACTGGCGACCGGCAACTTGGCTGACAGTGCTTGGACGAGACGGGTACTGGGCGATCTCGGCCATGAATGAGCAGACGATTACGTACAAACGGCCCGACCGCCACCCGATCGACGGTAAAGATGGTCCCGAAATTCCGCTCAGCATCAAGCTGTGGTTGGTTTTTCTAGCGGCCTTCGTTTGCTTCCACATGTGGTGCTGTTGGAAGGCTTCGTTTACGGCGAAGCCCTCGTTTCGCACCCATTTCGCGAATCCTGGCAAGTGGCGCCATCGAGCGCTCGTATTCCTGGGAGGATGGTTTGCAGCGATGCTGCCGCTATTCGTAGGTTGGGGGTGCGGAGCATTTGATCGGTCCTCGGCGGCGCTCTTTCACCCGAGGGTCGTGCTCAGTATTATTTTTTTCGAATGCCTGATCGCGCTCGTGGCGAGCGTCGCAAACATTCTCAGGATGGATAAGTTGGCCAGCGGTAGAGGGGAAGTAGAGTCTGTGAAAAGCCGTTTCACGCCAATCGTTCTGGCGTGTGCCGGCTCGGCGCTCGGGCTCATCCTCTTCTTTTTCGCTTACGCGCGACCGCTTCAGAATTTGTTGATGCCCACAAACCGCTTCTTTACGTACTACCGTGGCATGCACATTTTGAGTGGGGTGTCTCCCGTGGTGCCGTTCTTAGTGCTGACTCTGGGAATGTACGCGTGGTTCTGGCACTCCTTGCACGGCCTCGCTCTATTCGGGAAGGATCGCTGCCTGCTTCCGTCGATGGCCGACCTGCAATTTCCGGACCCGGAGACGAAAGACCTCTTGCGGATGTTTAGCCAAGAAGAAGCTGCGAACCCCACCGAACGTGCCGCCATGCCTCTGGCCGGTCACATCGTAAAGTTCGGAGCGATTCTTGCAGCAGGCTTTGTCGGGATCGTGCTAGCTGTGTCCAGAACTCCGCTTGACATCGATAAAAGCGTGCCGATTCGAAGTCTGGGAGCGGAACGTTATGCGATCGACTTTTTCTTGTATCTGACGATTTGTTTCAGCCTGATCCTCGCGGACGCCTTCCAACTGTTAACCACATGGACGAAGTTGCGGCAGTTGCTGATGTTTTTGGATCGCGTGCGGTTGCGGCGAACCCTGGCGGCGTTGCGCGGATTTTCGTGGGGCAGCGTGTGGGGCATGAGCGGGAACGTTCTGGACGTCCGCTACAAATTGCTTTCTCGACAACTCGAATGCCTGGGGCACACGCTGGCGGCGCTCGAGGCCAAAGCGTCGGAAGCGCCCCGCTGTTGCATTGCGGCTCGCTCCTGTATTGCGGTTCTGACGAAACTCAAGGAGGTTGACAAAACCAACCAGAGCGACCGGCTCGAACTGGCCCAGAGTTGCCTCGACGCCTTGAAGCAGTTGCGAAAATCAGCTACGGGGAGCTTGCGAGCGACCTTGGATGCCGCACGTGACTGCGTCGTGGCGCAAAAGATGGGAACCGTCATGGCGGATCCGAGCGCGATGGCTGCGGTGCAGGAGTGCATTTCTGCGCTAGAGAAGTTCGTCACCTGTGAGAGTGAAAAAATCGTTGCGGCTGAAAAGGACTGCATCTGCGCGCTCACGGAGACGCGTCAGCACGGGACCGAGTTCGCTAAATGGTATGCCAAGAATTATCGGGGGTTCGAGGAAGCAGGGAAGCACGAGGATTGCGATGAAGGAAACCTCGAGTCCCTCAAGACTTTTCAAAAATCGACAGCGGAGACCGCCGGCATCCTTCTGGTGCGTTTACTTCTGCCGGAATGGAGAGCAGAAAAGAATTCTTTGATCTTAGTCGAGGCAGCGCAGAGCAGCGATAACGAGAACGACCACAGCACAGCGCCGCCGCTTTCGAAGAAACAGCACATCCGCGATGCCGAGGAGTTCGTGTGCCTCCCGTACATGGGCTTCGTGCAAAACATTCTTGGGCGGATGCGGTCGATGGTGCTGAGTATTCTATGGCTATTTGTTGCGACCGCGATAGCGATCTCCAGCTACCCTTTCGATCCGCGGCAGGGACTCAGCGGCACGATATTAGCTTTGTTTATAGTGCTGGGAGGGATTATTTTTTACGTGTATGCACAAATGCATCGGGATGCAACGCTGAGTCACGTCACTAATACCAAGCCAGGCGAATTGGGAGGGGATTTCTGGATGAAGATCGTAAGCTTTGGCATCGCCCCGTTGTTGGGATTGCTGACGACCATTTTTCCCGGAATCACGGATTTCGTTTTCTCCTGGTTGCAGCCCGGGTTGCAATCTATCAAATGAGAGCCTTGGGAACTTGAAAAGGCTATTCGATTGGCATCTTTGGGCGCCATTCTTGGTTACCAAAGGACAATGACCCTCGTAATCTTGTCCGCTTCTTGCCCCTGACGCATACTCGGTCCACCTACCACAGAACCTGGGAGACGGGGTTGGGAGCGGAGATTAGGGTCACCGTTGCCAACCCCGCATTTTTTGTACCTGCCTCAATCATCAATCGCCCTCATAGCCCGGGTAACAACCCTCGCGCAAGCAGCAGAACCCTTTAGAATCAATCACTTCCTCTCTCTGCTTGGATTGGTGCAGCGCTGGGGCTCGTTTGACGTAGGATTTTCCCAGTGCTACCGTCACCATTTCCCCCAACATGGAGCGATTCGAGTACGCCCTAGCCTGGCTGATCGTCAAATTCCTTGGAGCGCTGCCCCGTCCCTTGGCCCGCGCCGCCGGCATCATTCTCGGTTGGACGGTTTACCTACTGCACGTCCGGCTGCGTCGGGTCGGAATGCACAACCTGGCGCTGGCATTTCCGGAAAAGACGCGCCACCAGCGCGCCAGGATCCTGCGGGGTGTCTTCACCTCCTTCGGGCGGCAAGCGGCGGAAGTGTGTTTGTTCCCTAAGTACACCCGCGAAAACGTCAGCAAGGTCGTGGTCTACGACGGGTTCGAGAACTTCGAACGTGCCCTGGCACGAGGCAAGGGTGTGCTGTTTCTGACCGCACACATGGGAGCGTGGGAGCTGTCAGCATTCACTCATTCGCTGCATGGACACCCGCTGCACGTCGTGATGCGGCCCCTCGACAACGTATACCTCGACCGCCTGACGCGCCATTATCGCACCATGCACGGCAACTCCATGGTCGACAAGGACGATTTTGTCCGCGGCCTGCTCTCGGCCATGAAAGCCGGAGAAACCGTGGGCATTCTGATGGACACGAACATGACGCCGCCGCAAGGCGTGTTCGTCGACTTTTTCGGAATCCCCGCGTGTACGGCAAGCGGCCTGGCGAGAATCGCACTGCGCACCGATGCCGCTGTCGTCCCCGGCTTCACGATCTGGGATCCCGCCTTGCGAAAGTATCGCCTGCGCTTTGACCCTGCGATCAATCTGGTGCGCACGGGCGATGACGATGCCGACGCCGTTGCGAACACGGCCTTGTTCACAAAAGTGATCGAGGATTACGTGCGGCGGTATCCCGATCAATGGCTCTGGGTCCATCGCCGCTGGAAAACGCGACCTGAAGGTCAACCCCCGCTTTACTAGCCGGGCCGGGCGCAGCAGCAGTGACTGTACAGACGTTGCTTGCAACGTCTCAGGTTGGCGAGAATGCCCGCGCGACATTCAAAACCAGTCGCTCCGGTACGCGATCCACCAACTCACGTAAACAATCGGTATGGTCGCCGCCAAGGCCCACCAAAGCGGCAAAAGGAAATCCGCCGCCAGTCCGAGCACGGTGAAGCTGATCCAGAAGACCTTCCGCTCCATCAGAGCATTCTATCCTCAGCTTTCCTTTCCGGCGGCAAACGTATAAAAAGGTGCCATGACGCTTCTGGCCAAGGCCCGCTCAGTGAAACAGATCGCCGAGTTCCTACAGGCCCGCGTACTTGGAGACGAAGCGGTGCAGTTGACTGGCATCTCAAGCGTCGAGTCGGCAGTACTGGGCGATTTGGTCTTCGTCGACGATGAGAAGAATCTTCGCTTAGCCCTCGAATCGCAAGCTTCCGCCGTGATTGCCGGCGATTTCGCAGCAGGAAAAACGAACCCTAAGCCGCTGATTCTCGCAACCCAACCGCGATTGGCTTTTGCCCGGGCTGCACAACTTCTTTGTCCGGTGCCGAAGAGGAAGCGTGGGATCCATCCCAGCGCAATTGTGCATCCCAGTGCACGATTGGCTGACGGCGTGACGATTGAAGACCACGTGGTCATCGGCGAAGACGCGCAGATCGGAGAAAGCACGCGAATTGGGGCCGGCAGCGTCATCGGCGCGAGAGTGAGCATCGGATGCAATTGCGATCTCTATCCGAATGTCACTGTCTACCCAGGTGTGCGCCTCGGGGATCGCGTGATCGTTCATGCAGGCGCCGTGCTCGGCAGCGATGGCTTCGGTTACGTACGCGATCAGGCGACAGGCGGTTATGAAAAGTTTCCTCAGATCGGACGGCTGGAGATCGAAGATGACGTCGAGATCGGCGCCAATACGACCATCGATCGCGGAGCCTTGGACGTCACCCGAATCGGCCGAGGCGCAAAAATCGACAACCTGGTGCACATCGGCCACAACTGCCAAATCGGAGAAGACGTTGTGATCGCCGCGCAAACCGGGCTCTCCGGCAGCATCACGATCGAGAAGAACGTAGTTCTCGGCGGCCAGGTCGGCATCGGCGAACACGCTCGCATCGAAGAAGGTGTCATGTTGGGAGGACAAGGTGGCGTTTTGCCAAACAAAGTTCTGCGAGGGAAGGGAATCGCATTCTGGGGAACTCCGGCGAAGCCCGTTCGCGAATACTTGAAGGGACTCGCAGTGCTGGCGCGCTTAGCCAGAAAAGAGTAGACGTTTTGTATGGCGCGGGCGCCCCCGCCCGCGAAATCAGATTGCTATGGCAATTGTCGTGATCGGCGGACATTCGCGCAGCGTGGGCAAGACCAGCGTAGTTGCTGGCCTGATCGCTGCCCTGCCTGAACACGAGTGGACGGCGTTAAAGATTACGCAATACGGCCACGGAGTTTGCTCGCTCAACGGCGAATCCTGCCACTGCGCCACCGATGACCACAGCTGGGCGATCTCGGAAGAGAAAGATCGTTCCGGTGATTCCGATACTTCGCGCTTCCTCGTCGCTGGCGCGGCTCGTGCCTGGTGGGTGCGCACCGAACAAGGTCGTCTCGCGGAAGCCATCCCAACCATCCGCCGCAAACTGGCCGAATCGGAAAATGTGATCTTGGAATCGAACAGCATTCTGAAGTTCGTGCGCCCAGATCTTTACCTCACGGTCCTCGATCCCGCCACCGCGGATTTCAAACGATCAGCCCAGGAATTTCTCGATCAAGCTGATGCCGTTATCTTGCACGCTCCCAAAAATGAAGATGGTGGTAAAGCGGCTTGGACTGGCATTTCGCTGAAACCAGTGGCAGGTCGTCCGATCTTCGAGATTCACCCGCCAGAGTACGTGACACCGGAGGTCGTCGAGTTTGTCAGAGGCATAGTGAGTGCAAACCCAAAACCTGAAGCCTGAAGCCTCGTTTGCTATCCTGCTAATGTGTCCCAGATTCACAAAAGTGCCTGGTTGCTGGTTCTGCTCTCGGCCGCTCTGCAGGTTCTGATCTTCCCGCTCCCCAATCTCTACATGCTCTGCTGGGTTGCGATCACACCGCTACTGATCGCAATTTTGCGGGCTCGTCAGCCGCAAACGCTGCAACTGCGAGCAGGAATCAAGCTGCTTCCCGCCAGCCCCCTGCAGGCGTTCTTGTTAGCGTATGCGTGCGGGATCCTGTGGTACGCCGGCACCTGCTATTGGATTTACAGCGTCATGCATCAATACGGCGGGGTCAGCACACCACTCGGAATCGTCATTCTGCTGCTGTTCTGCCTTTATCTTGCGATCTACCACGGTGTTTTCGGGCTGTTAGTGAGTCTGCTTGCAGGCAGCGGTACGTTTAACCTGCGAGCGCTGTTGCTCTCGCCGGTCGTGTGGGTGGCCGTCGAACTAGCCCGAACCCGCATCACTGGATTCCCCTGGGGACTGCTGGGCACAACCCAGGTGGACAATTTTCCGCTGGCTCGCATTGCCTCAGTCACGGGCGTGTACGGGCTGTCATTCGAGATCATGCTGGTGAATGCGGCATTGGCTGCTGCCTTTCTGGTACCTCGTGAAAAACGCAAACCCCTCTTGTTTGCGAGCGTTGCCGCCGCCCTGATTTTGCAGGCAGGAAGTTTGGTTCCCGCCCCCGCACTTCCCGCCGACCACAGCGCGCTCCTGGTCCAGGCCAATGTGCCAATTCTCGAAGGTGCAGATTGGACCAAGCCGTATTTCAACGACACCTTGCGCGACTTGACTGAATTCAGTCTCGATCCCCATGATGGTCCGCATCCTGATTTGATCGTGTGGCCGGAATCTCCCGCACCGTTCTACACCAGTGATCCGATTTTCCGCGACGCTGTCAGCAACGTCGCACTCCGATCGGGCGCGTGGCTGCTAACCGGCAGCATCGGAATCCGCAATGCCAGCACGACGCCAGACCAGGTCACGGAAATCTACAACTCGGCCGCGCTCGTGAGCCCGAACGGCGACTGGATTTCACGCTACGACAAAATTCATCTCGTCCCGTTCGGCGAATACGTTCCCTTTAAACAAATATTTTCCTTTGCCGGAGGTCTGACCAAGGAAGTTGGAGACTTTTCCCGAGGTACTTCCCGTGCGCCTCTCGATGCCGGTGGCACCAAACTCGGAGTTTTCATCTGCTACGAATCCATCTTCCCGGACGATATCCGGCAGTTCGCCAACAACGGCGCGCAAGTTTTGGTGAACATTTCCAACGACGGCTGGTACGGCGATAGCGGCGCCTACGCCCAGCATCTCAAGCAATCGCGCATGCGCGCCGTCGAAAACAACCGCTGGCTGATGCTTGATACCAATACCGGACGCACCGCTGGAATCGATCCCAATGGACGAATCATGACCAGTGCTGCGCGCAAAACTCGGACGGTGCTGCGGGCTCCATATGCGCTCATTAGTGCGACCACCTTCTATACCCGTCACGGTGACTGGTTCGCCTATCTGTGTGCGATAATTTCAGTGGCAGCAATATTCATGCGGCTGTTGGTTCGAAAGCAAAAAGAAACGTAGGAAAACAGCCTGTAGAGACGTTGCTTGCAACGTCTCCCGCGAAAATTTCAAGAGGACAAACTCATGGTCGAAGAGCTGGAAAAAGAATACGCACCCCTGAAAGACAAAGTTCGCGAACTTCGGGAGTATCTTTGACGCTGGCAACCTGCGCCAACGTCTGACCGAGATCGAAAAGCAAGCCTCCGACCCGAATCTTTGGTCGAATCCCCAAAAATCCCAAACGATCATGCGCGAGAAAAAGCGCCTGGAGGATATGTTGGCCAACGAAGCCAATCTCATTCGCCACGGTGACGACATTTCTGCGTATTTTGACCTGGCCCGCGAAGGCGAGAGTGTCGACGCCGATCTGCGCCGCGAAATTGACTCTCTGCGTCAACTGGTCGACCGCCTGGAGACCGAGACCCTGCTCTCGGGTGAGAACGACGCTCGCAACGCGATTGTCACCATCCATCCCGGCGCCGGAGGCACGGAATCGCAGGACTGGGCAGATATGCTGCTGCGAATGTATTTACGATGGGCCGAGCGACAGGGTTTCGAGACCGTGCTCTACGATTACCAACCTGGTGAAGAAGCGGGCCTGAAATCCGCGACCTTCGCGGTCAATGGCGAATACGCCTTCGGCCTGCTGACCAGCGAAATCGGAGTTCATCGACTGGTGCGCATTTCGCCGTTCGATCAAGCCAAGCGCCGCCACACATCTTTCGCCAGCGTCTACGTTTCGCCGGAAATTGACGACAGCATCGACATCGTCATCAAGCCCGACGATTTGCGCATCGATACCTATCGTTCCAGCGGAAAGGGTGGGCAACACGTCAACACCACCGACTCCGCCGTCCGCATCACCCACATTCCCACCGGCATTGTGGCCGCTTGCCAAAATGAGCGCTCGCAGCACAAGAACAAAGACCGCGCCATGAGCATGCTCCGTTCCAAGCTCTACGAGAACGAACTGGAGAAGAAGCGCGCAGCCACCAAGAAGATCGAGGATTCAAAACTCGACATCGACTTCGGCTCGCAAATCCGCTCGTACACTCTGCAACCGTATCGTCTGATCAAAGACCATCGCACCAAGATGGAAGTCGGCGATGTGGACCGCGTGATCGACGGGGATCTGCAACCCTTCATTCGTGCGTATTTGCAAATGCGCCGCGGAGAAAAGCAAGCCTAGAATCAAGTGGGACGGCCGCCCCCGGCTGTCCAGCCGAGCGAAACTCGGCAGAGATTGTGGCCAAACTCTAGTTGTTGTCATCCCGAGCAAAGCGAGGGATCTGGGTTCTTCCTGTGGCCGGCAAAAACCAAGATTCCTCGTCGCTCCGCTTCTCGGAATGACAGAGGATGAGTTTTGTGACCAATTCCAGCGAAGCTACGGCAGCCCCAGAGTTCCAGAATCGCGTTTTTCTCCGCCTGCTGATAACATTCCATCCTTGAAGTCAGGAGCACTTCTCAACTGCTGAACCAAACCATTTCGCACTACCGCATCCTTGAGAAGTTAGGCGGGGGCGGTATGGGCGTCGTCTACAAAGCCGAAGACATCAAGCTGGGCCGCTTCGTCGCCCTAAAGTTCCTGCCCGATGATGTAGCCAAAGATCCCCAGGCACTGAGCCGTTTCCAACGCGAGGCCAAAGCCGCCTCGGCGCTGAATCACCCGAACATCTGCACCATTCACGAGATCGACGAGCAGGACGGCCAGACCTTCATCGTGATGGAGTTTCTGGACGGCGTGACCCTGAAACACCGCATCGCGGGGCAGCCGCTCGATACCGAGGTTTTGCTGTCGCTCGCCATCGAGATCGCAGACGCACTCGACGCTGCCCACACGGAAGGCATCGTTCATCGCGACATCAAACCAGCCAATCTATTCGTCACCAAGCGCGGGCACGCAAAGATTCTCGATTTCGGCCTGGCGAAACTCACTCCGGTGACGGGCAAACCTACCGAGGCAAGCCCAGGCGAAGCAACCGCCGCTGCAGCGAGCATTGATTATCTGACCAGTCCCGGAACCGCAATCGGCACCGTGGCGTACATGTCGCCCGAGCAGGCGAAGGGGAAAGAGTTGGACGCCCGTACCGATCTGTTTTCCTTCGGAGCGGTCTTGTACGAGATGGCGACCGGCACGCTGCCGTTTCGCGGAGACACCTCCGCGATGATTTTCGACGCTATCCTCAATCGCATGCCGCCCGCGCCCACACGCCTCAATCCCGACCTCCCGCCGCGGTTGGAAGAGATCATCAATAAGGCGCTGGAGAAAGATCGCGACCTTCGATATCAGCACGCTTCCGAAATGCGCGGCGACCTGAAGCGATTGCAACGAGACAGCAGTTCTGGCCGCCGCTCGGCGTATCAAAGCACCGACGAAGCCGGCAGCGCCGCGGCGCAAGCCGCAGCCGCGCCTCCGCCGAGCGGAAAACACCCGATCGATTCTGCACATGTTTCGGCGGCGAGCACGCCGGCGCGGGTGAGCCGTGAGAATGGAAGCAAGAGACTGCTGCCTATCGGTCTGGCAATTGTGCTGGTGCTGGCAGCGGGTTTCGGCATCTACAAGATGCTTGCTGGACGCGTGTCCAAACCCACGGCGGCAGCGTTCCAATCCATCCACCTGACTCGCCTGACCAACACCGGCAAGTCCCGCGTGGCTGCCATCTCCCCCGATGGCAAATACGTCGTCCACGTGATCGAAGACGCCGGGAAACAGAGTCTTTGGGTGCGGCAGGTGACGACGGCAAACAACGTACAGATCGTTCCTCCGGCGGAGACGACGTACTTCGGCATGACGTTTTCTGCGGATGGCAACTATGTCTACTACGTTACCGCCAACAAGAATGAGACCCAGGCATTGCTCTATCAGGTACCGGTGCTCGGAGGATCGCCGCGGAAGTTGGTCGTAGACATCGACGATCCCGTAACCCTTTCGCCCGACGGCTCCCAGATGGCCTTCGCCCGCTTCTACCCGCCGAAAGGCACGGACGATCTCACGGTTGCCAAGGCGGACGGGGCCGATCAGCACGTCGTGGCCAGCCGTAAGCTCCCCACAAGGTACGCAGCCTCCTGGTTCGGTCTCAGTTCCGGTCCCAGTTGGTCGCCGGACGGCCGAACCATCGCCGCGCTTGCCTTCGAAGGCACGGGTGCCGCTCCGTGGAGCGTGGTGGGTGTGCCAGTCCCGGGCGGAGCAGAAAAAACAATTTCGTCCAACCGGTGGTCCAGTTCCGGCCGAGTGGCCTGGCTAGGCGACGGGAGCGGGCTCGTCCTCGACGCGTCCGATCAAAGTTCCAGCCTTTTGCCGCAGCTTTGGTATGTCGCCTATCCCAGCGGCGAGGCGCGTCGCATCACTAACGACCTGAACCGGTATTTCGGAGTCAGTCTTACTGCCGATTCCAGCGCGCTGGTCACGGTGCAGAGCGAAGTCTCCTCGTCAATTTGGGTTGCTCCGCAGGGCAACGCCGCAGCCGCTCGACGGCTCACATCCGGGAGCGGGACCAGCGAAGGTCTAGCCGGTATTGCGTGCCTGCCGAACGGTAGCGTTCTGTACACTTCAAACGCAACCGGACATCGCGATATTTGGAGCATGGGCGCCGACGGCAGCAGCCCTGCGCAATTGACCATGAATGCGGGCAATAACCTCGAACCCGCCGTTTCCCCCGATGGCCGAACCGTGGTTTTTTCCTCCGACCGCGACGGTCGTCGCAATATCTGGAGTATGAACGTTGATGGCAGTAGCCCAAAACAGCTTACCGATGGCGGCAGCGACGTCACCCCGCAGATCACACCCGACGGAAAGTGGCTGCTCTACGAATCTTCGCGCAATGGGAGAATCTGGGTTTGGAAGCAGCCTCTCACCGGTGGTACGTCTCAGCCCCTCACCGAAAGTACTGCCACCAATCCTACAATCTCTCCCGACGGAAAGTGGATCGCGATTTACGCTTTAGAGGAACCAGCAGACCGATTTGAGATCGCCTATATGCCCATCGAGGGCGGTGAGCCAACCAAGCTTTCCTACCAGGTTGACGCGGCGTTTGGATGGTCTCCCGATAGCAAATCAGTGTTGTATGTGGATAAACGGAATGGCGTTTCCAATCTGATGAGCCAGACTCTCGATGGCCGTCCGCCCAAGCAGGTAACAAACTTCACCGAGGGCACGATTTTCAATTTCGCGTGGTCCGCCGACGGCAAACAACTGTTCCTGGCGCGCGGCGCAATCAACAGTGACGTGGTCCTCATCAACAACGTGAAGTAGGCAGGCCTGTCGATGAAACCCAAAAGGCAAAAAGCTACTCCACTTGGCCCGCGTTTCGAACGAGCACTGGTCTTTGCCACCCGCAAACACGCAGGCCAGTCCCGCAAGGGCACAGCCGTCCCCTACGTTGCACATCTCTTGAGTGTAGCTGGCCTGGTGCTCGAAGCCGGAGGCGATGAAGACCTTGCCATTGCCGCGCTCTTGCACGACGTGGTCGAAGACTGTGGCGGCGCTCCCATGCTGAAGGAAATCCGCCGTCGTTTTGGCAAGCGCGTCGCTCACGTGGTCGACGGCTGCACCGATACCGATCTCAATCCCAAACCCCCCTGGCGGCAACGCAAGGAAGACTACATCGCGCATCTGCGAACTGCCGATGCCGACACTCGCCTGGTTTCCGCCGCCGACAAACTGCACAACGTCCGCTCCATCGTGGCCATCTATCGCGAGATTGGCGACCGAGTCTGGGAGCGTTTTCACGGAAAACGAGACGGCACGCTCTGGTACTACAGGACCTTGCTGGACGAATTCCAGCGCAAGAAATCAAGCCCCCTGATCCGCGAACTGGAACGAGCCGTCATCGAACTGGAAGCCGTGGTTGCGTCCGGCTAGGCCGGTTTCACATCTGCGGTATTTACGCTAACAAATGTCATCCCGAGCGCCAGCGAGGGATCTAGGTGCCTGCCGGCGCCACGATACCGGTCGTACGAGCGAAAACCTGGATCCCCCTCGCTGCGCTCGGGATGACCAGTGTGTTTGGGCAACGCGATACCTGAACTGAACAACCAATCCCATCCCGTGCCTTTCGTAACGTTACCTGCCACAAAAACGCTGGCAAAATCGCCCGCTTCAGCCTGATCCTATAATGTCCAGCATTTTTCGGAGCTCACCAACTTCTATGCCACGCATGATCGATGTCATTCGCTCCTCGGGGGCCAATTCGAACGTGATGCAAACCGCCGCCCGGGGCGCGCTCTCCGTTCCGCCTCATGAGATGCTCGAAATCCTGGTTTACCTGGCAACTCAGACCAAGATCTTCGCCGAGCGTGCCCGCCTCACGTTGGCGGGATGGGATGAGTCCTCTTCCCGGAAAGCTGCAGCCGATCCGAAAACCCCGAAAGAAGTGCTGGCCTACCTGATCACCCCAGGAAATCTTCGGCCAACCCTGCTTCCCGCATTGCTGGAGAACCCCTCGGTCTCCGAAACATCGCTGGCTGAACTGGCCGCCGCAGCTTCTCGCTACATGCTCGAAACCCTGGTCAAGAGCCCGCGGATCAACCAATCACAAACGATTCTGACCGCGCTAACCTCCAATCCACACTTGAACCAAGCACAATCGTCGGCCATCGCGGAGAGGCTTGCCTCTTTCGCACCGCCAACCACAAGCCAACCTGAGTCGCCCGCAGCGTCTCCTGAATCCTCGCCGGCAGCGGATTTTGCGCCGTCAGAGGTTCCCAATCAAGCCAGCCCTGAAACCCGCACAGACGAAGTCCCTGACGAAATGACCGCCGCATACTTGACCGAGCATGCCAGCGAAATCTCCGCCGAAGGCAACAAACCGTTTCAACCGATCGGCGGACTCGAGGAACTGCCTGCCGATGCTCCGATGGTTCCCGATGCAGCGCCGGTCGAAGCGAAGACCGAAGCAGTCGCTTCGAGCTCAGCCCATGGCGCAGCCACGGCAGCGCGGAAAGCGCCGGCCGTCAAGAAGGCTTATCTAAGTGCCGAAGAACAACGGGGCAGCGCTCTACAGAAAATCTCCAAGCTGGGCATCACAGGACGCATCCAGCTGGCCATGAAAGGGACCAAGGAAGAACGCTCACTGCTCATTCGCGACGGGACAAAAATCGTAGCTCTGGCCGTGCTGGAATCGCCCAAGCTTACCGACAGCGAAGTCGAAAAATTTGCCAACCAAAAGAATGTGCTCGAGGCCGTGCTTCGTGGCATTTCGATGAAGCGTCGCTTCATGAAGCAATATGCCATCCTGCGTAACCTGACCTTCAATCCCCGAACGCCCATCGACGTTTCGCTCGGCCTGGTAAAGCATCTGTTGACCGGAGACCTTAAGAATCTGGCAGGCAACAAAGAAGTGTCAGACACGGTGCGCAAGATAGCGCTCAGAATGTTCAGGCAGAAACTGGACGTGACCAAAAGCGACTAGAGAAATGCAAGTGTAGCCGCGGAGCTCAGCGCCCGCGGGTCCCAAGTAAATTTCCAGCAGTGCAAAAGTTGGCGTCCCACGACGCCCCTAGCTACAATTGCTTTGCTATGTCTTCGTCGCCCCAACCTGATCCCATCGCAGATCTACTGAAGCGCTCCAAAACCATTGCCGTAGTCGGACTCTCCAACAGCCCCCTGCGCCCGAGCCACGGAGTTTCTGCGTACATGCAGATGAATGGCTATCGCATCATTCCAGTCAACCCGGAGATTAAAGAGGCCCTCGGCGAAAACGCTTATGCAACCTTGCTCGATGTTCCCGAGAAGATCGATATCGTGAATATCTTCCGCCGGCCCGAGTTCGTCGAGGAGGTTGTGGATCAGGCGATCCGGCTAAAGGTTCCCGCCATCTGGATGCAGGAAGAAGTCATCAACGAAAAAGCCGCGCACAAAGCGCGACAGGCAGGAATTTTCGTAATCATGGACAGCTGCATCCTGAAAGAACACAAAGCCCGCTTCGGCTAACCGATTTGCATTTCCTTCCTTTGTGTACCTTCGTGTCCTTTGTGGTTATAGCATTTGAACTTTACTAATCACAAAGAATGCCAAGGTACGCAAAGGAGGAACGTCGCGTAACCAATTAAGCTACGCCTTCACCAGAATGACGGTCGCGTCATCGTGCAAGCCAGCCCCGTTGGCAAACGTCCGCACGTCTTCGAGGATGCTCTCCGCCGAAGCATCTGTCCGCCGAAAATGTTTTTCAAGCCTCTCCGCACCGTACTCGTCATCTTCCGGATTCGTCGCCTCGGTAATGCCGTCGCTGTAGAACAGCAGACGCGAGCCTGGAGCCAACTCCACTTGCGCCTCGGAATAACCTCCGGGCCCGATTCCCAGCGGCAAGCCCCGCTCCGTATCGAGGAACTGTGCATGCGAGTTCTCAATCAAAAGCGGACGCAGGTGTCCCGCGCTTGAGAACTTCAGCGTCCGGGTGGCAGGGTCAAGAATCGCATAGACCATGGTCACAAATCGGCCAGACGGAAAATCGTTGACCAACAACTCATTGAGCTTCGTCAACACCTCGCTGGGGCAGCACGCGGTTGCCAGGGAGCGAAGTATGCCGCGAGTTGCCGACATCAGCAGAGCCGCCGCCGTACCTTTTCCCGAGACGTCGGCCAGCACCAATCCCCAGCGGCCATCATCGAACGGAATAAAATCGTACCAGTCTCCGCCCACCGCCCCAGCCGGAGTGGAGAGCCCGGTCACAGCGAAGCCCGGAATGTAAGGAGAACTTCGCGGCAGCAAAGCCTCCTGAATCTTGCGTGCCTCATTCGCCTCGCGGCTCATCTGCTGCCGCTCGCTTCGTTCCTGCTGGAAGCGGCGCGCGTTGTGAACCGCGACTGCCACGTAGCTGCACAGCGCCTGCAAGAGCCGGAGTTGCTCTGCCGGGAACGCATCCAACTCGGGATGCGAAGCGGTGAACACTCCAATCAGTTTCCCCTCAACGTGCAATGGAATCGCAACCTCGGAGAGCGTCGACTCCTCACATCCAATGTAGTACGGGTCCTTGCGCACATCGGGCGCATAGCGCATCTGGCCTGTGCCCGCGACGTAGCCGACCATGCCCTGTTTCCCGATCTTCAGGCTGTTCCCTGTGCCGCAGATGTCGCAGCCGGCACAACCGTGGGCGCAGGCCAGAACCAATTCGCCGCGTTCTTCGTCGTGCAAGTAAATATCCGCCTCGACGCATCCGAACGACCGCGCCACATCATTCACCACTTTGTCGATCAGCTGATCCAGGTCGAGGATCGAATTGATTTTCTGCGCTGCCTTCTGCAGCTTCAGCAAATCCTCCACCTGTTCGAAAGGCAGTTGCCGGAAGCCGCCGCCTAAACTGGTTGCCTCTGCTCTCGGAATGGTAGCCATACTTCGTTTCCCCTCGGCGTCAATAAGTGATAGTTAAAACAATAACTTACGCTTGTCAATAAGATGACCGCCGGGGACCTTTCGATTCACTTATTGACGCCAGAAAGGCCATCCTTGTGTACCTTCGTGTGCTTTGTGGTTAACGCATTTAAGAGGGACAAGTAGGATGCCAGGGCAAACATTCGTACGTCACCGGAGGCTCCATAGGATAAGATTTGAGCAACGTCGGAGGTTGATTTATGTCCCTTCGCAGAGCATTCATCCTCGCATTAGTTCTTCTCGCAGTTCCCGTGGTAAACGCTAAAGATAAAGACAAGAAGAAAGTGATTCTGCCCGACTACGTTCTGAAAGCTCAGACCGTTCTCATCGTCATCAATCCCGACGCAGGCGTGTCCCCGCAAAATCCCAACGCGAATTGGGTTGCCCGGCAGGATGTCGAACGAGCCATCATGGACTGGGGACGCCTCACGCTGGCGATGGAACCGCTCACCGCTGATCTCGTCATTTCAGTCCGACGGGGCACCGGAAAAACGGTAAGCCCAACCATTAGTGCTCCCGACAGTCGTCCCGTGATCTTGGACCCATCGGATCAAGGCGTACGCATCGGCGCGCAGCATGGGACGCCACCTCCACTCACGAACGGTCCTACCATCAACACACCGCATCCCAGCACGGAGATTGGACCCTCCGACGACATGTTCGAAGTCTATCGCGGACGAGTCGAATATCCCCTGGACAACTCGGCGACCTGGCGCTACGTCGCCAAAGACTCGCTGAAGTCGCCGAACGTCCCCGCCGTGGCCGAGTTCCGCAAACTCATCGAGGAGGCCGAGAAGCAGCAACAGGCACAGCAGAAGAAGCCCTGAGATCGAATCGCCAAACTCCCAAGGGTGCCCCACTCAAGCTCTCTCCGCTTGGGTAGGGATTTGAGAGAGAAAAGCTTTCTACTTCTTGATCTGTGAAAATCAGCGCAAATCCGTGGCCGCCTTGAACGGGTTGACGAAATCCGCGAACCTTTTGAGAACAGCTGGAATCTAAAGCAGCAATGAGCACAATTCTAGTGACCGGCGGGTCGGGTTTCATCGGCAGTCATTGCATCCTGCAGCTACTGGCCACCGGCCATCACGTCTGCACCACTGTGCGGAATCTGAAGCGCGAGGGCGATGTACGCGCCATGCTGATGGAAGGCGGCGCCAAGCCGGGCGATCGCCTGTCCTTCTTCGCTGCCGATCTCGAAAACGACGCAGGCTGGCCACAAGCCGTCGCTGGCTGCGAATACGTCCTGCACGTGGCGTCCCCCTTGCCCCCGAACGTTCCCAAGCACGAGGACGAACTGATCGTACCCGCGCGCGAAGGAACCCTCCGCGTATTGCGTGCGGCGCGCGACGTCGGCGTCAAGCGCGTCGTACTGACCTCCTCGTTTGCGGCGATCGGCTATGGCTACGCCCCGCGGAAAACACCATTCGACGAAACCGACTGGACAGACCCGAATGGCGAAGGAGTGTATGCCTACGTGAAATCGAAAACCTTGGCGGAACGCGCGGCTTGGGATTTCATCGCCAAGGAAGGCGGAGGCCTCGAGCTTTCCGTCGTCAATCCGGTGGTCGTGCTTGGCCCGGTCCTCGGGCCCGACTATTCGACCTCAGTCCTTTTTGTTCAGCGCATGATGGACGGCGCCGTGCCAGGATGCCCGCGGCTCTATTTCGGTGTCGTCGATGTGCGCGACGTCGCCGACCTGCACATCCGCGCCATGACTCATCCCGCCGCTAAGAGTGAACGCTTCCTCGCCGTCGCCGGCGATTTCATGTCGATGCTCGACATCGCCAAGGTGCTGAAGAGCCGCATGGGCGCGGCCGCCAAAAGAGTTCCTACCCGGGAACTGCCCAATTGGCTGGTACGCATTGCCGCGCTGCGCGACCCGGCTATCAAGCTGATTCTGCCCGAACTGGGCAAGCTTAAGAACGCCACCAACGAAAAGGCCAAGCGCTTGCTAAACTGGGCGCCCCGTTCGAACGAGGATTCCATCGTAGCCACCGCCGAAAGCCTGGTCCGCCTGGGCCTTCTGAAAGACAGCCAGAAAAAAGCCGCCTAACCCCAGATTCATGGAAGACGGGCGTCCCCGCCCGCCTAAGCGGAGCAAAGCTCCGCCGGTGCGCGGTTAAGCGCTAGGAGTATCATAAGGGGGTGCCGGGCGCAACATTCCCAAATTGGAACCGGATCAGCAGCCTGACCGCTTTTCCCTTGACCTCATGTTTCAACTTACGATAATATAAAACCATAGATGTTATCTATAAGATAATTCTAGTTCTTTGACAACCTGACCGCAGTGCGCAGCTTCATGGACGTTGACCCGGACCAGATCGTGACCAAAGCCGGTTTTCATTTCCACGCGCAGTTCCAAAATGGAACTGCGAGCCGTCGGAACCACCATAACTCCAATGTTTCCAAGATTTTGCCCGTAACTACCTTAAGAACCATAGATCTACGAGGCAAGAAAATTTCCGACCCTTTGTTTTCTAGATTTTGCGAGGAACGAGAGTTTTTTTTCGACTAGTAAAAACTCAACTTTTTCCCGAATCGGAAACATCAGGTTTGCCCGCCTGCGGCCGGCGCCGTTTGATCTCTTCCATGCGCTCACGAATCCGCTTCTCGACGCCTTCATTGGTTGGGTGGTAATAAGTTCGGTCGCGTAGATTATCGGGCAGACATTGCATGTCCGCGATCTTGCCCTCAAGGTCGTGGGCATACTGATAGCCCTGGCCATATCCGAGGCCCTTCATCAACCCGGTGGGCGCGTTGCGCAGGTGCAGCGGGACGGATTCGGCCGCAGTCGCCTCCACATCCTGTTGCACCTCGGCGTAGGCGGTGTACAGCGCATTCGATTTGGGCGCGAGCGCAAGATAGACGACGGCCTGGGCCAGCGCGAGATTGCCTTCAGGCATGCCGATGAAATCGACCGCATCGCGCGCCGCCATGCAAAGCGCCAGCGCATTCGGCTCGGCAAGGCCGATGTCTTCGACAGCCATGCGAACCACGCGGCGAGCGATGTACAAAGGATCTTCGCCGGCTTCGAGCATGCGGCCGAGCCAATAAAGCGAAGCATCGGGATCGCTGTTGCGCACCGATTTATGTAACGCGGAGATGAGATTGTAGTGCTCTTCGCCGCCTTTATCGTAGAGCAACACGCGTTTCTGCAACGCGTCGGTGACGATGGCATCGGTGATCTCCGCGCCAACTTCGCTAGTAGCGCGGGCTAAAGTAGCGGCAACTTCGAGCACGTTGTAAGCGCTACGCGCATCGCCGCTGGAATAAGCCGCGATCTTCGCCAACACGGCGTCGGATGCTCGGAGCTTCATCGCTCCCAGCCCGCGTTCTTCATCGGCCAGCGCCCGCTTGAGCAGCAGCACGACTTGCTCCTCGGTCAGCGGCTTGAGCACATAGACGCGGCTGCGCGACAAGAGTGCCGAGATGATCTCGAACGAAGGATTCTCGGTAGTCGCGCCGATCAGACGGATGTTGCCCTTTTCGACGTGAGGCAGGAACGCGTCCTGTTGGGCCTTGTTGAAGCGGTGAATCTCGTCGATGAAGACGATGGTGCGCGTTCCATACTGTCGTGCCCGCTCGGCATCGGCCATGACCTGCTTGATTTCCTTGATACCGGTCAGCACCGCGGAGAACTCGATGAACTCCGCCTTGGTCATACGTGCGATGATCTGCGCCAGCGTAGTCTTGCCGGTGCCGGGAGGACCCCAGAAGATGAGAGAGCCGATATCGTCACGCTCCAACTGGGTACGCAACGGCTTCCCGGGCGCAACTAAGTGCTCCTGCCCGACAAATTCATCCAGCGTCCGTGGCCGCATACGATCAGCCAGAGGCCGGGTGCGATCCCCGGCGTTATCGCCGCTCGGAATGGTCTGAAATAAACTCATAACCCAATTCATCACGGAGACACGGAGGCACGGAGGAATTTAAGGATCAGAGCACCCTGCGCACAATTCCGTTCTTGAGAACCGCAACATTGAAATTTATTAGCAAACCGACTTTCTTTCCAGCCAGGCGCAAATAAGTTAGTAACTGCGCGTGGTGAATTGGTGAGATTTGCTCAATCGATTTCAGTTCAACGATTACGGCGTTCTCGACTACGACGTCTAATCGGTATCCACAATCTAGTTCAAGACCTTTATACGCGACTGGTAGTTCAACCAGCCGCGGAAAGCTTAAGCCCCGCAAGTGCAATTCGTGGCAGAAGCACTCCTCATAAGCCGATTCGAGAAGGCCAGGCCCGAGTTCGCGGTGAACCTCAATCGCGGCCCCGATGATTGCTTCTGTAATATCCTGCTCAAGCAACATGAAGAGGACCTGGTTTACTCCGTGCCTCCGTGTCTCCGTGGTGAATTGCGTTGTCGGGCTGCTTCGTACAACAGGATACTCGCGGCTACGCCAGCGTTCAGGGATTCGACCGTCGGTGAATGTGGGATGGCCACGATTTCAGTCATCTCTGCCAGCAGATCGCGCGGCAGTCCTGCGCCTTCACTTCCGATGAAGATGGCCAGCGGTCCGGTCAGCGTGGCTTGGTCGAGAGGCGTGCCTTTGTGCGACGAGGTTGCGATCAGCCGCAAGCCGAGTTCACGCATCTGGTCGAGAATTCCTGGGAGTTTCGCTTGCACGATGGGAAGCCGGAAGACCGATCCCGCCGAAGCGCGCACCACTTTGGAGTTGAACGGGCTGACCGTGCCTTCTCCCAGCAGTACACCTCCAGCGCCAAAAGCCTCCGCCGAGCGCAAGATCGTGCCCAGATTCCCAGGGTCTTGCACTCCGGCAATCGCCAGCAAAGGCCCGGTCTGCCATTTGGCCAGCACATCCTCCGCCTTGAAAGTCCTGCAACGCACCAGCGCCGCGACGCCTTGCGGGGTCTCGCTGGGAACGGCACTGGCAAACAGCTTGTCAGGAAGCAGCAAAGTCTCCACGTGGGCGGCGAGTTGGGGCAGCAGGCGCTCAGCCCGGTTCTCGGCGGAAGCCCGGAAGAATACAGCTTTGAACTTCAGCCCGCTGCGAATGGCTTCTTCTAAAATGCGCATGCCTTCGATTGCGCAATAGCCGTCGGGCGTAAGTTCACCGTGGGCGAAGGCGCCTCGCAACTCGTTGACCAGGACGTTGTGGCGTCCTTCGACGCGTCGCAGGCGGCTGACGACAGCTGGGCCCGATGTTGTCGTCTTTTTCACGGTAGCTCTTTCGAAATCATACGCGTTTATCTCTCCTTGCAGTCCGGGCTCGTGGTATGTTAGCTTTCGCGGATTCAGAACATTGTTGGGAAGGAAGCGTGTGCGCGCGGAAATTCTCAAGATCAACAGCGAGAAGCCGGAGGCGTCCCTCATCCGGTATGCAGCCGACCAGATTCGGGCAGGCGAGGTATTGGGCATGCCCACTGACACGTTTTACGGATTGGCTGCCGACCCCTTTAATCTGCGCGCCGTGGATCGCGTGTATGAGATCAAGTCGCGGTCGCGGCACAAACCACTATCGCTCTTGATCGAGAGCGAAGACCAGGCTGAGGAGTTGGCTAAGCCGCTGCCCGATGAGTTCTACAAGCTGGCGCGCCGTTTCTGGCCAGGCCCTCTGACCATCATCGTCAAAGCTGCGTCGCGTCTTCCCTTAAAGGTGACGGCCAACACCGGCAACGTGGCGCTGCGGATCCCCAGCGCCAAAATTCCCCTAGCGGTCGTGCAGGCTGCCGGGATTCCGATTACGGCGACCTCGGCGAACCTGAGCGGTGAAGCCGAGTGCACCACGGCGGAGGCGGTGCGCGATCAACTGCAGCAGCGCATCTCGATCATCGTGGATGGGGGCACGTCGCCCCGCGAAACCGCTTCGACGATTGTCGACCTCACCGATGAGGAAGCCCGCTGGCGGATTATGCGGGAAGGCGCAATCTCTGCCCAGGATATTTCCGAGTTCTTCGCACAAGGATGACCCAAACGGCTGCGAACCGGCCTTTGCGACGCCACTGGATGTTGTGGCTCGTGGTACTGGCTGCGGCAGCTTTCCTTATCTGGCTGGTTTCAATCTGCCTGGGCATCGTGGGTGAGGCTTCGCGACAGGAAATTCGTTCCGCGGACGCCATCGCGGTATTCGGCGCCGCAGAGTACGCCGGCCGTCCATCTCCGGTATATCGAGCGCGTCTCGATCATGCCTTCGACCTGTTTCAACAAGGGGTTGCCCCGGTGGTCATTACAACCGGCGGAGCCGCGGCGGACCCGAGCTTCAGCGAAGGTGGGGTGGGCCACGATTACCTGATGCACCGCGGGATTCCCGACTCCAACCTGATCGCTGAAACCCAGGGTTCAGATACGGCTCAGTCCGCCCAACGGATTGGAGTGATCATGCGGACCAATCACATGCACAGCTGCGTAGCGGTCAGCGATGCGTATCATGTTTTCCGCATCCGCAAACTGCTGGAGCACGAGGGCATGGAGGTCTATGTTTCACCGCGCCCTGATTCGCGTCCGCACTCGCTGTGGCAGCGTGCGGAGGCGGTGTTGCGCGAGGCGGTTAGCTACATGGCGTGGCGGCTCCATCTGGCGGGTTAGGAACCATTCGTTCGGGCTGTTCATCAAATCCCTGCAATTAATTGCACATTGACGCTGCTGGCGGAGCGGCGGGGTCGCAGTCCAGGATACTGGAAACAGCGGCTCTAACCGCGTTGCCTCCGCACTTTTCAAGGAACGTAGAATCGAAAACGAAGGACGCTGGCACCAGGGCGGCGCTCAACCAACCTACCATCCCATCTTTTTTCGCAGTTCCGTGATGTGGGCTGTATGATGCTTGCCGTGCCAGGCATAGAGGGCGAGGTTTTTCTCCAGAGAAACCGTGCCAAGCTCCGGATGGCGAAAAGTTCGCTTCCAGTCCGCCGGTTTCAGAGTACGCAACAGGCGAACCCAGCGGTCGTGCAATGGTTCGAGCAGCGCCAGCGAAACCTCTAGCGGCGTCGCTTGGACATCCGCTGTGTCTGCCCAGCGGTCTTCCATGTACGGCTTGATCGTGGGTTCGTCTTCGGTGAGTGTCAGCTTGAAACGCATGTACGCGTTCATGTGGCTCTCCGGCACATGGTGTACAACTTGGCGGACGGTCCAGCCGCCGTCGCGATAGGGGGTTTCAATCTGCTCTGGGGAAAGATTCTTAATCGCGGCGCGCAACGCCGCGGGGGCGTGTTCGATGTCTTCGATGAATTTGGTTCGTTCCGCTTCGCTGGGTGGGCCGTCGAATTTGAATTTGCCAATGGGATAACGGGGATCGTTCACCTTCGCCTCCGGATCGATTACAGAAGTCAGATGACGGAGACCGAAGACAAGTCGCAGAACTTACTGCAGCAGTGCCAGGATTCGCACCGGGCCGCTGGAGCCGCTTTCGAGTTTGGTTGGGGCGACCACAACCATTGCGCTGACGGGGGGAACACGATCAAGGTTGGCGACATTTTCCAGTTGATAGACGCTGTGCGAAAGAGTGTACTGGCGCACCGCGAAGTCTTTCGACGGACCGTTGTCGATATTCGGCGTGTCAATGCCGAGGCCCAGCACGTTGCGTCCCTCGACCAGGAACTTCGCGGCGTCCGGGGAATATCCCGGGAAATGCGTGGGGTTGCTAGCGGCGTTGCGCTGCGATGACTTCCAACGAGAATCCCAGCCGGTGCGTGCGATCACTACCGAGCCTAAGGGAATCTGATTGTGGGCTTGCTCCCATGCGGCAATGTCTTCGACCGAAATCTGGTAGTCGGGATGGTTTTCGGCATTGGCGCTGACGTCCAGCACGACCAGGGGCGCGATCAGGCGCTCCGTGGGGATTTGATCGACGGTCCAGAGTCCACGCGCGAAATGCGCGGGAGCGTCGATGCGCGTCTCGAATGGCTCAGCTGAAGACGGGTTGGTGAGGAAATGTTCTTTGTTGACCCTCGCGGCGGTCTTAACTTGATCGCCGGCTTTGGGATCGATTGAATGCGTCAAATCTACGACGGCGTGAAATCCGGTGGGTGTTGGCGAGGCGGGATGGCGCTGTCCAAAAAGGAATAGCGCGAGCGCCAGCACGTACCCAACGATGAGTGTCCGACTCTTCATTCCCTGAAAGCTGATCCAAACAAATTGGATGCGAGCACCAATTCGAGAGGTGCTTCTTAGATTTTCCACGGCAAGGAAGGAAGCTTCAAGGAACTGCGGGACATGCACTAGTGGGAGGCTGGGAAACGGCGATTTTCGCGCAGCAATAAGGGCTGCCTGAGAAACAGCGGCTGAAGCCGCATGTGTTCCGGCGTCTTCGATATGGCTGAAGCCATATCCTGGTACAAATCGTTCAGCGGGGTTTGAAGCCTGTCGCGAATATCAATCGCGTTCGTTAGCCTGGACCATTCCGGACGAAGTTCCGAAGATGATTTCAGACCAGTAAAAACGCGGCGCCTGCAGCGATCAGAGTGCCGAGGAAGTTTACGGCGTCGTTATTCAACAGTGCCCGTCGTTCGAGCAAGGCGCCCAAATAGCTGTCCGCGACCATGCCGGCAATCGCGGCGGCGATTGAAATGGCCAACCACCGGGTGGGAACAAGCCCCGCTAAAACGCACACCCAACTCACTGCGGTCGCGGCCACGATGCCCGCCAGGGTTCCAGCCCAGCTCACGCCTCCGTTCGTGCCCGCGGGAACCTCTTGCCAAGTGGTGATCAGGCGCGCTTTTTCGTTTCGAGCCTGGCCCACTTCGCTCGACACCGTATCCGCAGCCGCTTCCGACAGCGCGGCTGAAACCGCGAGCAACCAAACTCCTTTTCCAGTGGTGAACGCCGATACTGCGGCGCAAATCGCGGCCACAGCGAGGTTCGCGAGAACCTGCAACGCGGTTCTACCATCCAGCTTCTCGGCGGTTCCCAGCTTCTCTTTTCGGCGATACCCGAAGCGGGTGGAAAGCCAGGTCAGGGCAAACACCCAAACCAGCGCCACAAATGCGCCGGGCCCCGCTCCCGCATATAGCAGAAAGCAGACCGCGGCTCCGGCGATGGCTCCGGAGAAACTCACCCCTCGCACCCAGCGACCCAGGGCAGTGAATATCACGGTGACGATGCCGGCAGTCCAAAGCGGACGTGCCAAGACTATATCCGCTAAGGTCGCGACGGTTCGGGGCAGGTGAGGCACTCGTGAGATTCTCGCCGATTCGCGTGCTGGCTGGCAGGTGCCACGCCCGATACTACTATCTATGGGGTTGCGCCCTGCGCGGCCCCAGTGTATCGTGCTTTCACTCTGGGTTACCGGGCGAGCTTATGTGCATCAAATCTTTGGTTGTAGTTTAAACTCACGATCGCAAGGTTGTGGGGGGCGCGCCTCGGCGCGCGATCTTCGGCTAGGGGGAACTATGGCGGCCTCGGTTTGGTCCGGTTATCTTACCTTCGGATTAATTTCAATGCCGGTGAAGCTGTTCTCCGGCGCACGCAGTTCGGGCATTTCGTTCAACATGCTCCATCGCGACGACTTGTCCCGCCTGAAGCAGCAATATGTTTGTCTAGCCGACGGCAAAGTGGTAGAGCGCAGCGACATCGTCAAGGGCTACGAGTACCGCAAGGACGAGTATGTGGTTATCGAGCCCGAGGAAATAAAGAAGATCGAGCCCAAGACCGCCAAGACCATGGAGATTCTCGAATTCGTCAAGACCAGCGAGGTCGATCCGGTCTTCTTCGAATCGTCCTACTACATGGTTCCGGATGAAGCCGGCCGCCGACCCTACGCGTTGCTGACGAAGGCGATGGAAGAGAGTGAGTATGTTGCCATTGCCCAGCTCACCATGCACAACCGGGAGTACACGGTTTTTTTGCGTCCGCATGAAGGCGGAATGATGTTGCACACCATGTACTACGAGGAAGAGGTACGCAAGGTCGAGGGCTTCGGCGCGCCCGATGTTGAACTGAAAGATGCAGAAGTCAAGGTTGCGCACCAGTTGATTGAAGCGCTGGCGGCCGATTGGGAGCCGGAGAAATATCACGACAGCTTCCAGGACAATCTCAAGAATCTGATCCAGACCAAGCTCGAAGGCGGCAAGATTGCCGAAGTAGAGAAACCGAAGAAGCTCGCGCCGGTCGTCGACCTCATGTCTGCGCTTAAGCAGAGCCTGGCTGAGATGGAGGGGAAGAAGAAGCCAGCTGCGCCGGCCACGCACGAAGCCGGTGGCAAGAGATCTCGCGGGCGGGCGTGAAGAGCGAGCACTTAGCATTTAGCCCCGCCACTTTCTCAGGTCGAGCTTTCCTAGCTTGCCGTCTTATTGTCCTTACCGACTTACCTGCATGATTCGCGGGCAACCTTGTGATCGTCCGCCGGCACTAACCTGCAAGGGCAATGTGCTAATTGCTAAGTGCTAGGTGCTGCTTCTCTGGCGCGGATCGCGGCCAGCCGTTAGAATAGATGACTCTTCCAGAATTCTATGCAGAAATGGATATTGGGGCAGGAGTATCGATGACTGTAGTGCGCGCCACGGGTGTTCTGCTACTCATGTTGATTTGTCTCAGTTGTGGGGAGACATACCGTCCCGTCGCCACTCCTATTATTCCAAGCCTTCCCAATCCGGGGTTCTCTCATTTTGCGCTGGTCATCAGCGGCAACGGTTCGGATCACCCAGGGGCCAGCACTTCGATCAACGTCTCTGGCGATACCGCGGAGTCTCAATCTACCGTGGGCCTGATGCCGGTGCAGGCGGCAGTCGTGCTGAATGGCACGCGGGTCTACGTTGCCAACAGCCAAGACGACACCGTTTCTTCATTTTCTCCCACCAGTCCTACGCCGGTGACGACGATAAGTTTGCCCGCAGGTTCGGCTCCCAGCTTCGTGGCTACGGCGGAGAACGCTTCGGTTTACGTGGCGAACTCTGGGAACAATACGGTTTCCGCAATCACCATGGCTAGTAACGTACTGGAGCAGCCGGTGTACGGAATTCCCGTCGGCATCGACCCGGTGTGGCTCGCGGAGACTCCCAATCTGCAGAAGCTTTACGTAGCCAATCGGGGCAACGGTGCTGGCGGGGGTTCCGTGACCAGCATTAACCCGGTCGACCGAAGCGTAAACCCGCCAATTTCGAACGCCACGTGGATTTCTCCGGTGTCGGTGGCGGCACGATCGGACGGCAATCGAGCGTACGTACTCGACCAGGGCAGCGGGATGGTTTCGGCGATCAATACCGCCAGCGACACTGTGGTCAATAGCGTTTCGGTCGGCGTGGGCGCGAATTTTATGCTCTATGATTCGACGCGAAATCGCCTTTATGTTTCGAACCCGGTGGCGAACACGGTTACATATCTGCAGGCATCGACGGATGCGCTCACGGCCACGGTTCTCGCTATAGCGAATCCAATCTCGGTTGGTGTTCTGCCTGACGGCACGCGAGCCTATGTTTCAAGCGCCTCGGTGAACGGTGGGACTGTCACTTCTCGAATCACAGTGATCAACGCTTCGAGCGGAAGCGTCACAACCACAATTCCGTTGACCTCGGTTGCCCAGGTGTGCGCTTCAAATCCGTCCGAGCTGTCCATGGCAGCGGCTGCTGATAGTTCAAGAGTTTACGTGGGAAACTGCGACGCGGGGAATGTAGCGATTATTCAGACGTTGAGCGACACAATGCTGCTGCAGCTGCCCGCGCCCGAGAGCGCAACGTTCTCGAACGGGACTCCGCTGCCGCAGAATCCAGTGTTCGTTGTGGCTGGGCCATAGCCGAACCCGGTTTCGAGTCTTCAGCGCCAGTCTTCATCAACAATCAATAGTCGATTTTCGAAGCTACTGGCCCACGGCCGCGGCACGCTCGGGCTGTCGAGAGGAGTTATGTCGTAAGGCGATATTCAGGAACACGTTGCCGATATCGGTTTCGAAGCAAATAACCAGCGCCTCGGTGTCTTCGCTGCTTTTCGGGCCATGCTCGGAGGTGTGGAGCACAGGGGGATGCACGCGAAAATGGAATCCCTGGTCGTTGAGCGAGGTGACGGCGTTGCCAATCACCTGGTTCGCCAGCTCGCACACGGTTTCCCGCACCAGTTCGTCGGACTCCGGCAATTCGGCTCCGGCAAACCGGCTGGCCACGCGCACTGCGGTGTCCGGGTCGAGATCGATGACGATGCGCCCCTCGATATCGCCGGTCACCCAAATCAGCGCAGCGACTCCTTTGCGGCGGTAAGCCTCCTGCTCCATGCTGAGGTTGCCGACGGATGTCGGACACTGCAGTCCCTGCGCCAACACGGCGTCCGCCGCGTTGATGAAAGGCTGGATCAACTCCATTTTCATTTCAAGCCCCCGCGCCCGCGGCTTGAGCCGCAGTGCCATCCTCACCCATGACGTACTTGATCACTTCGTACAAGACTTCCGGTTTCACCGGTTTTTGCACGAAATGACGGGCGCCGCGTTGCAGGGCCGCCACAATGTTTTCCTGATATCCGACTGAGGACACCATGACAATGCGCGCTTCGGGATTCTGCTGCACGATCTTTTCGGCAGCTTCGATCCCCTCCATCTGGGGCATCGTGATGTCCATCAGCACGATGTCCGGCTTGAGCCGCACATACTCGGTTATGGCGGTCACGCCGTCTCCGGCTTCGCCTGCTACCTGGCCCCCGAACGTTTCAATCATCCGGGCCAGGTTCTTGCGCGCGAAGACGGAATCGTCCACTACCAGGTAGCGGACTGGCTGACCGTCCTTACTGCGTTTGACTGGCACAAACTGCTCCATATACAACCTCCCGCCGTTTCAAGTTCCGGCATCCTGTTCTCGCCTGCCGGACAAAATCAGTTCTTGCCGACTCCAGCGGCTCTGCCGCCAGTTTCGGGTTCTGGCTTACTCCCGGTTTTCCGGTCCTGCATGCACTGAGCCTGCAGAGTATTGGCGAGTGCTTCGAGCCCCACGATTCGAACCGCATAACCGCGCTCGATAGCCGCTTTCGGCATTCCATAAACAACGCAGGACTCCTCGCTCTGGGCGATGGTCATTCCTCCCGCTGCTTTGACCATGCCAAGCCCCTGCGCCCCGTCTTCGCCCATTCCTGTCATGAGCACACCGATGCCTTTTTCCCCGAATTCTTCCGCCACGCTCTTGAACAACACGTCTACCGAGGGACGATGCCCGTTGACGCGCGGTTCGTCATTGAGAACGGCCACGTCGCCCAGTTGCAGCCGTTTTACCTTGAGGTGCCGGTTTCCGGGGCAGATCAGGGCGCGTCCTGCCAGCAGGAGGTCGCCGGACTGCGCTTCCTTGACCGTGATGGCGCAGATCTCTTCCAACCGCCGGGAAAACATTTCGGTAAATCCCTCGGGCATGTGCTGCACGATGAGAATGGTCCCAGGAAAATTCTTCGGCAGCTGCGGCAATACGTATTGCAGTGCCTGCGGTCCGCCCGTGGAAACTCCGATCGCAACGATTCGCGTAGCGCGTGTCTGAGTTTGGGGCGCGGCCTTCTCAGAGGGCCTCGGAGACGCGGGAAGCGGGGCGACTGTAACCCGTCGGCTCTGGGCGGCAGCCTTGATCTTGGCAATCAACTCCCGAGCGATTTCCGGCATGTTGGCCGAGACATCGCTGGGTTTGGCGACGAAATCGAATGCTCCCATGGACAGCGCCTGCAGAGTTACCGACGCCCCCTGGGTGCTGTGCGAACTCACCACGATCACCGGCAACGGGTGGCGCAACATGATCTCTTTCAGCATGTCCAGACCGCCCATGCCCGGCATGTCGAGATCAAGAGTGACAACCTGTGGCTTCATGTCTTCGATCTTTTTCAGACCGAAGTTGCCATCCATGGCAGTGCCTACGACCTGAATCGAGCTGTCGGTTTGAAGGATTTGTGGAATCAGCTTGCGCATGAGCGCCGAGTCATCCACCACTAACACACGCACTGGAGGTGTCATGCCTGTCCTCCTGCTGCGCTTTGCGCGACCCGTGACCGCTCGGAATGCGACAAAAGGAGACCCGTGGCTGGCCCGCCAACCGTATCGGGCCGTGACTTGGCAAAGCGTTCCACGATGGCGGCCAGATTCAGAATGAGTACGACGTGACCGTTGCCCAGAATCGAAGCGCCACTGACCAAATCGGTCTCCGCAGTCTGTTCGTCCAATGCTTTGATGACCAATTCCTCTTCGCCCTCGATTGCGTTCACCAGCAGCCCAAGCTTGCGTTCGCCCATCGCGATCACGAGCACGAAGACTTTTTCCGGCCGGCCGTCTGGCTTCTGTTCTGGTGGACGCCCCAAGCGAGCTACCGGCAGGACCGTGTTGCGCAGTTGCAAAACTTCGCAGTTATCGACCTGATGGATGTCAGCCTCGTGGGCGCGAGCGATCTCAGCCACCGCATTCAGCGGAATGGCATACAGACTCTGTTCGACCCGGAACAGCAGGGCTTTGATGATGGCGAGTGTTAATGGCAACTGCAGGCGGAATGTGGACCCTTGCCCCGGGCGGCTGACGACGTGTACCGTGCCCTTGAGGCGATGCAGGACGCTTTGCACGACGTCCAGACCAACGCCGCGGCCAGAAATTTCGGTGATTTCATCTGCAGTGCTGAATCCCGGGCGGAAGATGAAATCCATAATGTCCGCTTCGCTGAGCCGGCTGGCTTCTTCCCGTTTCAACAAGCCTCGTTCGATGGCTCGCGTCTTGACTTTCTGCGCGTCGATGCCGCGACCGTCGTCGCTGATTTCCACGATGACTTGATTGCCCTGATGGTAGGCCTCGAGACGGATGGTTCCCTGCTCAGGCTTGCCAGCGCGAGCGCGCTCTTCCGCGCTTTCAATGCCATGTCCAATTGCATTTCGCACCAAGTGCGTCATTGGTTCGGCGATGGCATCCAGCAGGCTTTTGTCCAGGGCAGTGTCTTGACCATTCAGAACCAGGCTGACCTGCTTGTCGCATTGCTTGGCCACGTCTCGAACCATGCGGGGAAATCGCCGGAACAATTGTTCGACCGGCACCATCCGGACCTTCATCACCGAACGCTGAAGATCGTTCAACACTCGCGACTGAAAAGCCATGGCATCGGCAAAGCGCCCGCGCATGGCTTCCTTGGGATAGCGTACGGCGAATTCGTTGAGCGCCTGCTGCAGCATGGATTTCCCGATGATCAACTCGCCTACGAGATTGAGTACGGTATCAATCCGCTCCGCGTCCACGCGCAAGACGTTCTCGTGGGGCGCGGCAGTTGGCCTGACTGCGGTGTCGCGTTCGGAAGATGGGTTTAGAACCAGTTCGATATCCTGGGCTGGCGCTGCTATTTCTTCGGCGGTTGCAGGGGTCTGAGTGGCGACGTCTTGAGTTGCTGGAGGCCTCACTGTAATCTCGCCAACCTTGGTTTTCTGAACGACCTTCTGCGCCGGAGTTCCGACGATCTCGATTTTTACCTTCGAGATGATGGTCGGGATGCGGCACTTTTCAGTCAGAAAGTCTGCGGCGTGGTCGCTCGCCACCAGCAACTGGAATTGCATTGCGTTCTTGGCGGACCCCGCTTCCGGCCGCGTTCCCAGCACTTCGCCGGTTTCCGTGAGCGCCTTCAGTATCAGTTGCTGAGCTGCGATGGGCATGGCGCAGTTGGGATCGATCTGCGCTGTGACGTGGTATACATACTTGCCCTGCTTCAGTGCTCCTTGGGTTGCGAGCTTCTCGTACTCAGTCCATTCGACTTCGGGGGCGGTTGCCGCCGAGGCCTTCGCGCTGCGCGGCTTCCGGGTTTTCGGATCTCGCGCCATTTTGCGGATCATCTTCCGTACCGGTTCCGCCGACGGCAGCTTGGTTGCGTCGCGATAGGAACTCAACATCGCGCTGAAAGTGTCCGCCGCGGCAAACGCTACCTCCGCCAGGGCAGTGGGGGCGCCTGTGTCCACGGCCAATGCGTCTTCCAGTTCATGCGCCAGTTCGCTGAGTTCGTGATAACCAACCGCGGCCGAGTCGCCCTTCAGGGTATGCACGATTCTGCGGATGGTGCGCACGGTTTCGACATCGCCCGGTTTTTTTTCGAGCTTCAGCGTCTCGTCGTTGAGCGACTGCAACAACTCCAGCGCAGTCTCAAAGAAGAGCTGCTTTAGTTCCGCCGCGCGTTCGTCCGCGAACTGACTCACGACGTCACCTCGATTTGCTGATAGGCGGTTCCAGTCTCGCGGTAAATCATGTTGAATTTGTCCGTCAACCCGAGCAGGCTTTCCGCGTGTCCCACGAACAGATAGCCGCCCGGATTCAGGCAGCGAAAAAACTTTTCTACCAAGCGTTTTTGCTCGGCTTCATCGAAATACATCATGACGTTGCGGCAGAAGATTACGTCATTGCGCTGCGGCAAATATTCCGTTTTCAAGTTGTGGAAGTCGAAATGAACCAGTTCCTTGAGCGCCTTCTTCACCGCATAGCGATCGCCGACTTTGTCGAAATGACGAAGCCGGAAGCTGTAGTCCACCGAAGCCATTTGGTTTTCCGAGTAGGTCCCCTCCTGCCCTGCTCGTAGAACCGAGTAGCTGATGTCGCTAGCAAGAATTTCCACCTTCCATGGCGGGGGGATCAAAGGCTTGGGGAAAGGCGTGTCGTAGCTCGCGGGATTCCGCAGTGCATGATAGGAAAGTGCGTCGGCAACCTGCATGGCCATGGTGTACGCTTCCTGCCCGGTCGAGCAGCCGGCGCTCCACAGGCGCAATGAAAAATCCCTGCGTTCCTGCTTACGGCGAAGGATGTCATCGAGAACGTGTTTGTGGAAGAGATCCAGTTGCGCCTTGTTGCGGAAGAAGCTGGTTTCGTTCACCGTGAGATTCTCGAGCAGCTTGCTTAACTCTTCTTTTCCTTCCTTGCTGATCAGCAATCGGTAGTAGCTGTAAAAGGAGTCGAGCTTGCATTCTTTGAGGCGACGCTGCAAACGGTCCTGCAGGAAATCGGCGCGGCGGGAGTCGAAATGCATTCCACACTCCTGATAAACCAGCGTTTGCAGGAGTTTCAGTTCGGGTTCGGTGAGTTGCGCTTGTACGCCAGCTGTTCCCATGCGTTTGTTATGTCACCTGTCCTTGGTGCTATTTCGAAGCCGCTGCTCCCCGTGTGTTTTCCGCGGAAGCGGGCCGGCCTGTGCTGCTAACCGCCTCGGTCTTTACACGGGTTCCGCTGAACTCCAGCACCTTGTCAATATCCAGCAAGACGATCAGCCGGCCCTGATACTTGCCCAACCCGGTCACACAGTTCAGCCCGCCTTCCACGAAATCGGTTGGAGAAGGATCAATGTCAGCAGTCGGAATCTTGAGCACGTCGGAAGCGGAGTCCACGATCAAGCCGCAAAGCCGCCCTCGGTGCTCTACCACGAGGATTCGATTGCGCTTGCCGGGAGCGACGGCAACTTCTCCCAGCCGCTTGCGCAGATCGAGGACGGAAACAATCTTCCCTCGCAGATTGATCACGCCTTCTACGTAGTCCGGGGCGTCCGGCACGGCGGTAATTTCAGGTACTCGAACAATTTCGCGGAGGGCAGTGATGGGTACGCCGTAGGTCTCACGTCCCACCTTAAAGCCGACGATGTGCAGTTCGCGGTTCATCAGGATTCTCGAGGTTAGTTGCGCGCCCCAGCAGCGGCCTGCCGAGAGCTGCCTCGGACGCCGGCCTTTTCTTCGATGCGCGACGCCACCGCGTCCATCTGTTCGAGCATGAATCTACCCATGGAATCGAGCAGATCGCGGGACATCTTTGACATCTGTTCCGCCGAGGCTGCCAATTCGGTCGAGCCCGAGGTTGTGTTCTGCACCAACTCGCGCATCCGTTCCATGGCTTTGACTACCGCGTGTGCCCCCGAAGCCTGCTCTTCGACAGCTGAATTGATTTCATGTGTGATCTCGTTCAGGCGTGTGGTGGCGCGGGCAATCTGCGAGGAGCCATGCGATTGTTCGTTGGTGGCGGCGCCAATCTCCTGCGCGAACTTATACACTTCCGTGACCACATTCGAGATCTTGCGCAACGCCGTGTTCAGTTCCTCTCCGTGTCCCAGTCCTTCGTTCACGATGGCGGTGCTGCGGTTCATGTTCTCGACTGCCTTGCGAGATTCCTTCTGGATGCTTTGAATCAGTTCAGAGATTTCCTTGGTGGACTGAGCCGACTTTTCCGCCAGCTTTCTGACTTCGTCGGCGACCACTGCGAAGCCCAATCCATGCTCTCCGGCGCGTGCCGCTTCGATGGCGGCGTTCAGGGCCAGCAGGTTGGTTTGTTCCGCCAGGTCATCGATCACCTCGATGATCTTGCCGATGTCGTCGGCTCGTTGACCCAGCACGTCGATGATCTCGCCTGAGGATTGAATGGTGGTGTTGATACGATTCAATCCATCCGTTGCTTTCTCCATGGTGGCGATGCCGTTGTGGACTTCTTCACGCGAGCGGTTGGAAATATCCAGCAGCACTTTGGCGGTATCCGCCACGCGCTGGATGGAGGCCACCATCTGATCGATGGAAGCTGACGTCTCACTGACGCTGGATGCTTGGACCTTTGTGCTCTTCACCATGTTCTGCACGTTGACGCTCATTTCGTGCATGGTGCTGGTGACTTCGTCGATGGCTGACGAGGTTTGCAGACTGATCTTGGCCGATTCATCGGATGCTCCCGCCACCTGATTGGAAGCGCTGGCCACTTGCTGCGCAGCGTCACGCCCGTTCCGCACCAACTTTCTCAAGCCCTCAATCATGCGCGCGAAGGCCTTGCCCAGAGTGTCATTCTTGGATCGAGGCTGGACGTCAACTCCCAGATTCCCGCCCGCGATAGCCTCTGACACGGAAGCCATTTCGCGGAGGTAGGTGACCATGTTGGAGAAGGTTCGAGCCAGTTCCCCAATTTCATCGCTGCGATGAATATCGATTTCGTGGTCGAGATCACCCGCGTCGGCAATCTGCCGTGCGATTCTCATCAGATCGTTAAGCGACGAGGTGATGGACCTGGCGGTGGTGTAGGCGATCACGACTCCGAGACCTAGTGCCAGCAGCGTGCTTAGTAGGGCGATCACAAAGGTTGCTGTTCCCGCGGTCTCGTCGGACTTTCTCCGCGCTTCGAGCACCTTGGTATTTTCGAGGTCAGCCACGTCCAGATATTCGGTGGCGTTTTTCACCCAGGAAGACGCGTCTTTCTGCAAATAGAAAATCTGAAGCTCAGCTACCGTGGCGTTGCCGCTGTCTACTTCCTTGCGTTTGTCCATCAGTGGTGCGGCAAATTCGCGCGCCCAGTTTTGCTCGCTGCTCTGTACTTTCTCCAGCGCGGTTCGTTGCTGTTCCGAAGTTGTAAGGTTCTCGCCGGCTTGCAGCTTTTCCTCGAGCACCCGCATACCATCGTTCAGCCGCTCGACCTCGCGGGTATCGCCGCTGAGCAGGTAGTTGCTGAGAGACAAGCGGTTCTGCATCATCTGGAAGCGGATCTTGTCGGTGGTCGCAGCCATTTGCAACGCCTGCGATGCCGCGGCCTTGGCGCTATGCTCCCGTTGCACCGCGATGAGGTTGATGAGGAACAGCACAACGACCATCGCAAGGACGGCTCCGAAGTTTAGGTAGAGTTTCTTGCCAATTGTCATTCGCGTTCCTCCGCTCGTCTCGCGTCCCGTTCTGCGCCCCAGCACGTATTTGAATCGATCTAGAGTAGGGTCACTCCTCTCGCATAAATCCGTCTCGGTTAGTCCCTTCCCGGTTAATCCTGAGGTTGGAACTTGAACTCCACCGTTCCGGTGCTCTCGGAGTCCGCCGGTTCAAATTTCCACTTCTTCAAAGCATCCATGGCGGCGTTGACCAGGAGCGGGTTCCCGCCGACTATTTTGGTGTCCTTCAAAGTTCCATTGGGCGCAACCACCACCAGCACTTTGACCGTGCCCGTGATGTTCATCCGCCGCGCCAACTCTGGATAAGCTGGAGCCACTTTGGTCTTCGCCTTCCGAGTCAACTCGCTCTGCGCTATTGCAGGTAAGGGATGAAAGATTGTGGCCGCTACCAACAAGAGTCCTGCGATTGCCCACAACCGCATGTTTTGGAAAGACACTGCTCCTCCCGGTGACATATCCAGCCTTTAGCCACAGCAATGTCCTTGCCATGCTGGGTGGAACCCTAAGCATGAGACGAGAGTGCATGTAAGAACTTCTAAATCAGCGGTTTAGGCGGGTTTTCTGTATCCGCGCGATTGCTGCAGAAGTATTGGATTCGTCTCACCAAGCCTCCCGACTCTCAGACTGAGACACTTCGGCCATTTTTCCCAAGATTTCACAGTTGGGCACTCCAAACGTTATTCCCTTGACTCAAATTGAGATGGCAGGCTATTTTTCCTGTATATTCAATTACTTGGGGTTTGGTGGTGCTAAAGGCGGTGCCTTTCTGACTAAGCATGCCGGAGACACGACGGTACTGGAAAAATCCGTCCCGCGCTCGGATGATGCTTTCCAGAAACTGCTCCTGCGATTCTCGGAGGCTGCTGCTGATGGAATGCCAGCCCCAGTTCTGATCCGGCTTTTCTGCCAAGCAACGCGGGCGTTCTTTCATGTGGACGGCACATACTTCTGGCGCTGTACTTCTCCCGGGGAATTGGTGGGCGGTGAAGCTGATGGCTTGATGGCGGCTGATTTTCTCGGCCGGCGCCTCAAGGGCCGCGAGAGCGCGGTTGCCATGGAAGCGATTCGTCAGCGTGCAACGCTGTATGTAACCGATCCTGCGCCAAACCGGTATCCCGTGGCTGCTGAATTTCATGCTAAATCCCTGATGGCCGCGCCCCTGGTGGTTTCCAACGAGGTAATCGGCGCAGCGGTATTTCTGCGGGCCTCAGAACCGGATTATTTCAACGACGATCTAGCCGCCAAGGCGACAATTCTTGCTGGCCAACTCGGTACCTTGTTGGAAGCGAGTCGATCGACTGAGGCATCGCGCGAGGAGCATCGCCGTGCTGAAATCCTGGCTGAGATTACTCAAGCGGTACACGCCGTTCCCGACTCTTCCATGGTGGCCCAGGCTGTGGCGGATCGCTTGCAGATTCTGCTGCGCACCCGGCTGGTCTGTATTCTCTTGCGCCAGGGAACAACCGTAGGACTGCATGCTGTGGCCGCCGAGTCCGCCCAACTGGCGACTTCGGCGCGTTCCCGCTTCGACCGCAGAGGACTGCAATTTGCGGCCGATCTTGCCGCCCGCGCGATTGCCGCCGATGCGCCGATCACGGTCGCGATCGATCCCGTCACCCACGCTCTTGGCGACCTGGTCCCCGCAGGTATGTTGTTGGCCGCTCCCATTCGCACTTCGCACGCGGAAGGAGCAGTCCTCATCTATCCGCGAAGCGAAGGCGCTTTCAACCAGCAGGAGAAGTCACTGCTCTCGGCGGTGGCCGGGTTTGGAGCCACCGCAATCGCCAATGCTGAGCTGTACGCAACTGCGCGTGCTCAGGCTCATGAACTGCACCAACTCCTGAACATTCTGACGGAACTAAGCTCGGTTGGAGATCTCGACGAGTTCCTGCGGCAATTCGTGGTTCGCGCCGCTGAGTTCCTGGGTTTTGGCCGGGCCTTTGTCGGGTTGCTCGAAGGGGGAGGGTTTCGGGTTCGCTGGGGAGCCGAAAATGGTCAACCCGGCCCAGTGGACGAGTTGTTTCCTGACGGTGTCGCCAGCCGCGCTCTGTTGAACAAACAACCTTTCTGGGCCAACGATCCTGCCAAGGTCCCAGGCGCCAACCTGGAAATGATTCTGAAGTTCAAAGTGCGTCAACTCCTGGCTGTGCCCCTGATAGGGGCTGGAGGACGCGTGTTGGGCGTACTCGGAGTGCTCGACCGGCTGGACCGTACGGGAATCTCGCAAGAGAACGTACGTTCGGCGCAAGCTCTGGCGGCCCAGGTTGCTGTAACTCTTGAGGCGACTCGCAATCTGCACTTGTCCGAACAACACCGCCGCCGTGCTGAAGCCCTGAAGGGACTCGCGTTGGAGTTGAACTCTCACCTCCGGCTTCCGGAGTGCGCCAGGAACTTCGTCACCCGTGCCCTCGACTTGATGGGAGCCGAAGCGGCCGCGTTCGCTGTCCAGGAAGGTTCAGATCTGGAAACGCTTGTTCTGCACGGGACCTCGACTTCTGGTCCTCAACTCAGTTCGTTACTCCGCCGTTTTGACCACGCGCTGGTCGATGCCCTGGCGCAACATCATCCCGAAATAGTCTCGGCAAGCGCTGCCGAGCTGTTCGGTCCCGAACTAAGTTCGTTGCTAGGCTGGGACGACTGTGCCATGGTACGTCTGCTCGGTTCCTCGGGCGATTTGGTAGGTGTCTTGTGTCTCGCCAATCGTCGAAAGGCTCTGCAGGACGAGGACGTGCAACTCCTGCAGGCCATCGCGGCCCATGCCTCGGTTGCCTTGGAGAATGCGCGGCTGTTCACTCGCATGGACCAGGCGAACCGGCATTGGATCGAGATCTTCGATGCCATCACCGACTTCATCGTCGCGCATGATCAATCCGATCATGTTTTGCGGGTAAACCGTCCGCTCGCCAATTTCATCGGAGTTCAACCGCATGAGCTCATCGGCGTCAACATGGGCGCCCTGTTGGCGATGGGAAACGAAACGTCCCTGCACGCCTGTCCGTTCTGCCGCTCGACTACGGATGCAACCGACGACGAATATGTTCTCGCCGTTCTGGACCGGACCTATCTTGTGTCCACCTCGCGGGTTCACGGGGCAAACAGCGAGGGTCTCCAGACCATCCACGTGCTGAAGGACATTACCGACCGCCGCGAAGCGGAACGACGTTATCGTGAACTCTTCGACAATATTCAGGAAGGGGTGTTTTTCTCGACGCCCGATGGGCGCTTCATTGAAGTAAACGACGCACTCGTCCGCATGCTCGGATACCGCAACCGCGAGCACCTGCTCCAGGCCGACGTTCGCACGCAAGTATATTTTTCCGCCGAGCAGTACGAGGAACTTGCCGGACAGATGCAGCAGTACGGCGCGGTACGGAATCATGAACAAACCCTGCGCCGCCAGGACGGTTCGCCGGTTCACGTGTTGATCAACGCTTTTGCCGTACGCGATGCCCAGCAACGCATCGTGCAGTACCGCGGCGTCATGCTGGATATCAGCGGGTTGAAGACATTTCAATCGGAGTTGCAACGCGAGCGTGATTTCTCCGGCAAGATTCTCAACAATACCCAGAGTCTGATTCTGGTGGCAGACACTTCCGGTCTTGTCAGTTATGCGAACCGGCGCTGGTACGACATGGGTTATCAACAGAATCAACTGTTGAGCCGGCCCCTGGAAGAGCTCATTGTTCCCGCCAGGCGTCAGGCGCTCAACGAAGCATTTGCCTCAACCCTCGCTGGGCAGCAGATCGATAACCTCGAAGTGCAAATTGTGCATGGCGAAGGGCGGGTCGGATACTTCTCCATGAATTTGAGTCCCATGCGGGACGAGCAAGGCCATGTTGCAAGCATTGTCGTGGTCATGAGTGACATCACCGATGCCGCTACACTGCAGGCCAAATTGCTGCACGCGGAGAAAATGGCCGCAGTGGGCCAACTCGTCTCCGGAGTCGCTCATGAAGTCAACAACCCGCTCACCGCGATTCTCGGTTTTTCCGACTTGCTGATGGAGAATCCCGAAGTTCCCGAGAGCGCCCGGAAAGACTTGCGCGTCATTCTGGAGCAGGCGCAACGGACCAAACAAATCGTCCAGAATCTGCTGAGCTTCGCTCGTCAGATGCCGCCGCAACGCAGGCCAGTCCAGCTCAATACCATTCTCAGCCGCACGGTGCAGCTGCGCGCCTACGATCTCCACAGTCGGGGTGTCGAAGTCGCCGAGCAACTTGATCCGGAACTGCCACAAGCGGTTGGCGACGCTCACCAACTGCAACAGGTATTTCTGAATATTCTTAACAATGCTTACGACGCTGTGCGCGACACCGGACGTCCCGCGCGCATTGAAATCAAGACCACAAACCGGGGCGGCTTTGTGGAGGTTCTGTTTCGCGACAACGGTTACGGCATCTCTTTTCCGGAGCGCATCTTCGACCCCTTCTTCACCACCAAGGAAATTGGCAAAGGCACTGGCCTCGGCCTGAGCATCTGCTACGGCATCGTGCGCGAACATGGAGGCGAGATTCTTTGCCACAACAATGCCGATGGGGAAGGCGCCACATTTATCGTGCGCCTGCCCGCGGTCTCGGAAGCGGCCTCCGCCGGTGCCGCCGCAGGAGTGATCCCAGCATGACAACGCCGCCGGACATCACCCCCGCCGCTTTGCCCGTACTGCTCATCGAGGATGAGCCCGCCGTGATGGCTTACGTGCGGGCGACTCTGGAACGCAGTGGCTACGCGGTGGTGTGCACGGAATCTGGAGCAGAGGGCCTGCGGCTGCTTGAGTCGGAGCAGTTTCTGGGCGTTGTCTCCGACATGCGTACGCCCGGTGGCGTGGACGGCGCTGACGTGCACGCCTGGTTAAGCCAGCACCGTCCCGATCTCGCCGCGCGAATCGTTTTCATCACCGGCGATATTGCCAATGACGATACCGTCGCCACCTTGCGCAAAACCGGTGCGCCTTGCGTGGAGAAACCTTTCCGGGTTCAACAATTTATTTCGGTCATCGAAAAGACGATGGGGAAGGCACCGTGAGTGAAGATTTACGTATCCGCCTGTTGATTGTCGACGACGAGCAAAGCATCCGCCGGTTGTGCATGACGGTCGGCGAGGCGCTGGGCTATACCTGCATGGAGGCCAATAGCGGCGAGACCGCGCTGGCCCTGCTTGAGGAGCAGCCCGCGCACATGATTCTTACCGACATGGTTATGCCCAATATGTCCGGCCTTGAGTTTCTCGAGAAAGTGAAGAAACTGCTTCCTCGCAGCGAGGTCGCGGTCATGACCGGTCACGGCTCCATTGAAACGGCCGTGCAGGCCATGAAACTTGGCGCCTACGACTACATCGGTAAACCATTTTCTCCTTTGGAAGAGCTGCGTCTGTTCCTGCGCAGGATGGCCGAAAAAGTCCATCTGGTGGAAGAAAATCAATTTTTGCGCGAGCGCGTCGATACTGAGAGTGACTTGCACGGCATCGTCGGGTCCTCAGCCAAGATTCAGGACGTGCTACGCATGATCTCGCGGCTGAAAGATACGCGCACTCCAGTACTGATCTCCGGCGAGAGCGGCACTGGCAAGGAATTAGTGGCACGCGCCATTCACTTCCGCGGGTCCTTCGCTAATCGTCCATTTGTGGCCGTGGATTGCGGCTCGCTCGTTCCCACTCTTATCGAAAGCGAACTGTTCGGCTATGAAAAGGGCGCTTTTACCGGTGCGCTACGATCGAAGACGGGATTGTTCCAGTCGGCGAGCGGCGGCACCATTTTCCTCGATGAGATCGGCGAGCTACCCTTGGAGATGCAAGCTAAGTTGCTTCGGGTCCTCCAGGAGAAAGAAGTTCGCCCGGTCGGCAGCAATCAGAAAGTGAAAGTGGATGTCCGCGTTGTGGCCGCCACCAACCGCGATCTCGAGGCCGAATACCGCAACGGCACCTTCCGAAAAGATCTCTACTTCCGCCTGAACGTAGTCACGGTTCATTTGCCATCGCTGCGCGAGCGGCGCTCCGATATTCCCATGCTGGCGCACTGGTTCCTCGACCGTCACGCGCCCGATAGCTCGATGCAAGTCACCAACGCGGCGATGAAATGCCTGCTGCAATATGATTGGCCAGGAAACGTACGCGAGCTGGAGAATTGTATCGAGCGCGCCGTGGCCCTCGGCGATGGCAAACTTGTCGATCTTGGGGATCTGCCACCCTCGATTGCGTCGGCGTCGCCTTCCTTGGAGTCGGCTACTGGTATGGTCACGGGCCCGGTTTCTTCCACTGATCTCGAGGACATTGAACGGGCGACGATTGAGCGCGTCTTCGAACAAGTGAAGGGAGACAAGGCGCTCGCTGGCAAGATGCTCGGCATCAGCCGTGCCACTTTATATCGCAAGCTCAAGCGCTATAACATCGGCGGTCGCCAGGAGCTGAGCACGAGCCAGGCGCTGCAGTAATAGAGTCCGCTGATTGAATCATTTCAGTGGGGCTTACCCGACAGCGCGAACTGAATCGATCTCTGAAATGAGAGGCGCGCGCGCGTCAATCGTAGTGCTGCCCGGCTTCGATTCAATCGAGATCGAGCCGTTCACCAGTCGGAGTCGCTCCTGCATGCTGACCAAACCAAGGCCTCGACCCTTCATCGCTGTCTCAAGATCAAAGCCCTGGCCGGTGTCGCTGACCGTGAGGCGAATCTCAACCGGCGTTCCCGACAATTGCGCGGTGAAGCGTTGCGCCCCGCTATGCTTCGCCGCGTTGTGCAAGGCTTCCTGCAGAACGCGGAACAGGCAAAGCGCCACATTCGGCGGCACCGGGCTGGGTAAATCATGGCTTCTGAAGTCAACCTCAACCTTCTGCTGTTCTCCGAATTCCTGGCAAAAGCCTCTCATGGCCGCAACGATGCCGAGATATTCCAGCCGGGGAGAATGCAACCGGTGCGACAAAGCTTGAATATCGGCGGCTATGGTCGAGGCCTGGTTGCGTAGTTCGTCCATGCGACGGAGGACCTCTACGCTTGAGTCGGGCACGTCCATCTTGAGCCGTTGAAGCTCGATGGCCAGCAGGCCCAGACGTTGATTGATGTCATCGTGCAGGTCTCTTGCAATGCGGGTACGCTCCTGCTCCTGCGCCTCAATCAACCTCCCGCTTACGCCGGAAAGCGCCTCTTCCGCCAGTTTGCGGTCGCTGATGTCCTCGACGAGGGCAACGACCAGCGGAGATCCTCCATCGCCACTCTTCAAAAGTGAGACGTTAAGACGTCCCCAAATCCGGGAACCATCTTTTCTGATATAGCGTTTTTCCAACGAATAATGATCGATGGTGCCTGCACGCAACTGTTGAAAGTGAGCCCAGTCGTCTTGTGAATCTTCGGGATTTGCAAATTGATCGCAACTCATGCTGCACAATTCTTCTCTTCCGTAGCCCAGCATGCGGCAAAGCGCGGGATTCGCGAGCAACAGCTTACCCTCCAAGTCCTCTATCGCGATTCCCAACGACGCTTCCTCGAAGAGGTGCTGGAACAGTTGGTTCCCCTCTGCTGGCGACTCCCTAAACGGCACGACGTTTCTATTCGCGGTAGCCATAAGACCTCGACAACCCTGGAACACGTCCACCGGCTTGGTCAAACCATGCGCGGAGTCCGCCTTGGCTCATCTCGCTTTGAAGAATTCAACATAGACGAGCACCGAAAGAACCCACGCTACTACGACAATCAGGATCTTCTTCCACATACCCCACTCGCTTTTCTGAGCAAAGCCCGCAAGGACGGAATTATAGCCTCAAAGCCCCGATTGCGGAGTCCTCTCACTCATCCTTAGAATCACTAACCATAGCCGACCTGAGAACTGGAATGTATTGCGCTTCGATCTTGTTACAAAAATCGAACAGCCGGAAACGAACCACGCGATTTCGCAAGTCTAACCTACAGCCCCTACCAATCGAAATTACAGTCTGTTCTGGATATTCGCCCCCGTTCGAAGGCCTATAATATAGCGGCGGTCGCTCGTCGACCCGGGGAAAAAAGCCAGCTTTGGGAGGATCGCTGCATGCAGTAGCAACCCTCCTGGGGTAATTCTCGTCTTATGGGCGTGCTAGGAGCGGTCCTTTGAACGCTTCGTCCTAATAAAAGTCCTTTATGACATCTCGTGCTCGCTGACAGTTGTGTGATAGCTAATTCATAAGGTTACATAAATTTTCAAACGGCACGGGATTAAAGATTCAAAAATTAAAGATGAGCGCAGCTTTTGCGGAGCGAATGGCTCCAGCCATGCGGATCCAGCCGCGACAAACGCGGCGTCAAGTTATTTGCGAGATTAGCTTCAGTTATTTGCAAGCAGCCACATCAGGATTAACCGGTTCGAGGTGACCAGAAACTGTCATGCGCTGGCTAAGTGTTCGACTCATTGTGTCGCTGATTGTGGGGATCACGCTGGTATCGCTGGCGTTTACTTACAAGGAAGTCCAGCGGCAGAAATTGGGTCTGCGCAAGGACCTGGAGCGTAGCGACGCGGTGCTGGGCGAGAGCTTGGCAGGGTACATCGAGCCTTACCTCGAAAAGCAATCCCCCCGACAGCTTCAGAAGATCGTTGATCGGTTTGGCAACCGTGAGGATCTGGAAGGGATGGCGATCTATGACAAAGGCGGTGCTCTACTCGCAGCGACGTCCGCCCTGCCAGACCGCATTGGCAAGCAGCCTCCGCTCGTAACTCAAGCGATCGCGACCAACCAAGGTTCGGGTCAATTCAGTCGCCTTGGGACGGCGTCCGTTCACATCTACGCGTATCCCCTGCGGCAACATGACGAGGCCGTCGGAGGACTTGTGATCGTCCACGACGCCAGCTTCATCAACACCCAGAGCACGCGCATGTGGAGGGAAGCTTTTGGCAGTGTTTTGGTGCAGGTTCTCCTGATTGCGCTGATTACGCTGCTGATCGTTCGCTGGAGCCTGGTTGGACCCATCGCGAAGGCGGCGCAGTGGATGAAAACGTTGAGGACCGGAAAGGGCAACATGCCCTCTGGAGCTCCAGACCTCGGTCTGCTGCGGCCGCTTGCCCGCGAAATGCAGACCTTTGCCGCGAGTTTGATGGCCGCGCGTTCAGCGGCGGAGGTTGAGGCCCAACTGCGCGAGACCGCGGAGAGTATCTGGACCGCTGAACGCCTGGCCGTTCATGTGCGCAGCAAACTTGGTGAGAGCGGTCTCATCATAGTTTCCAACCGCGAACCTTATTTGCACACCCGCAAGGGTGAGTCTCTCGAAGTAGTAGTTCCTCCCAGCGGACTGGTCACGGCTTTGGAGCCGATTCTCTGTGCTTGCGACGGCAAATGGGTGGCCCATGGAAGTGGCGACGCAGACCAGGAAACGGTCGATGCCAATGCTCATTTGCGGGTTCCGCCGGACGATCCGAAATACACTCTGCGGAGAGTGTGGTTGACTAAAGAGGAAGAAGAAGGCTACTACTTCGGGTTTTCCAACGAGGGGCTGTGGCCGCTGTGCCACATCGCGCACACTCGTCCCATCTTTCGCACGTCAGACTGGGAGGCCTATCGCGAGGTCAATCAGAAGTTCGCGGATGCCGTACTCGAGGAGATGGGGGATTTTGAACAGCCGTTGTTGCTGGTTCAGGATTACCACTTTGCACTCTTGCCGCGACTGGTTAAGAAACAACGTCCGGATGCACGGGTTGCGATTTTCTGGCACATTCCCTGGCCCAATGCCGAAGCATTCGGCATCTGTCCCTGGCAGCGGGAATTGATCGAGGGAATGCTCGGTGCCGACTTGATCGGATTTCACATCCAATCGCATTGCAACAATTTTCTGCAGACCGTGGACCGCACCCTGGAATCACGAATCGACTGGGAACATTTTGCGGTTGACCGCGAGGACCATCGCACCGTAGTAAAACCTTTTCCAATCAGCGTGGACTTTCAGGGAATCGCCAGCAGTCCGCGCTCCGGAGAATCTCCCTACACGGAACGCGTCAACCTGCTCCGAGAGCTGGGCGTGAACGCATCGTTTCTCGGAGTCGGCGTCGATCGGGTAGATTACACCAAGGGAATCCTCGAGCGGTTCCTTGGCATTGAGCGATTACTCGAGAAGTATCCGCTCTATCAAAACAAGTTTACCTTCGTGCAGATCGGAGCCCCGAGCCGCACCCATATCAAGCGATATCACGATCTACTCGGCGAGGTAGAGGCGGAAGCCGACCGCATCAACTGGCGCTTTCAGACTGGATCGTGGAAGCCCATCGTCTACCTCAAGCGGCAGTTTAGCCACGAGGAAGTGGAGAAATACTACCGTGCAGCGGACGTTTGCCTGGTCACATCGCTCCATGACGGGATGAATCTCGTAGCCAAAGAATTTCTGGCTGCGCGCGATGACGAACAAGGAGTGCTCATCCTTAGTCGGTTTACCGGAGCCGCGCGCGAGCTCAACGACGCACTGATCGTCAATCCTTATGACACCGAGCAGATGGCCGAGGCCGTTCGCATCGCACTGGAACTACCCGCGGAGGAACGTCAGGCCCGAATGCGGCGAATGCGGAGAGTTGTGCAAGAGCACAATGTCTACCGCTGGGCGGGGAATTTGATCGCCGAACTCAGCAATGTTCGTCTCGCGCCGGAGAGGATCGATGAGATGAGCGGGCTTAAAGGATTCAGCGCGGGAACCGGTCAATGAGGGCGGGGGGTGGGCAATTCCAATGAGTCTTCTGCCGTGAGCAGCTTCTGAAGTACTTCAACCACGCCCGCCCCGTCCTCTCCCGAGGTCACCAGGTGAACGCGGTCTTTCAGGCTCGGAATCGCGTTGGCAACGGCCACTGAGAATCCGCAGAGACTCAAGAACGCGAAGTCGTTTTCCGCATCACCGAATCCCACAACGCTGGTACTCGCCACGTCTAGTTCAGCCACGGCAGCCCGGAACCCGGTGCCCTTATCCACTCCGACCGGAAGTGTCATCACGGACTCCCGGTTGAAGATGACCTGTAAATCGAGTCCGAGTTCGCGAATGGCTCGGTAAACCGCTGCCTCGTAGGGTCTCACGGTAGCGACGATGCCGCGGCCAACTGAGAGGGGATTGGCGCCAGACTGTCGAAGCATTTCCACAAAAGCAACGGGCAGAATCTTACCCAGAAGTTTTTCCTCTCCCGTGGACGGGCGATAAAGCAGGGCGCCATTCTCGGCTACGATCAGATCGAACAGATCCAGTTGCGTGAACACACTTTGGAGGCTCTCAAGTTCACGGCCCGTAATCAGGACAATTTTGCGGCCGGACTCGCGCACCCGCTGGAGAGTCTGGAGAGTATCTTTGGCAACCCGGCCGTTATTGGCCAGAGTTCCGTCATAATCCGCCGCTATTGCTTGCCATCGAAATCGCATCCTGCTCCTCCAAGTGTGACATAGATGCGCCAGACTCGAAAGGAGCTAGTGGGGCACGCTGATTGGCTGGGATGGGCCTCGCCGGCCACCGCGTGATTGCGTCCGATACAATCAAAACAAGGCGCTCTTTTGCGGATGCCGCGCAGCACCGCCTCCGTACGCTGAAGGAGATGAGGAATAGCTTCATTTGCCATTTGTAACCAGACGAAGGTTTCTTCAAGTTGCCGCCGGGGTTGCCGTGACCGGCGCTGTGGCGCTTGGCGAAGACACTATACTTCTTGAGCCGAATCGCCCCATTGTACGATCGATCGAAGTCGCATTAGCAAGGCTGCCCGCTGCTTTCGACGGTCTCACCATTGCTCAGCTCAGCGACTTTCACTACGACGAGTATTTCTCGGCGACGCCGATAAAAGCTGCTGTAGAAATCGTCAATAACCTGCACCCGGATTTGGTCGTGCTGACCGGCGACTTCGTCACGGTTCCGCTTTACCGGCAATTCCATGCCCGTAAACGCGCCGCGAACGCTGCCGAGCCTTGCGCCGGCCTCCTGTCGCCGCTGCGTTCGCGTCTTGGGACCGTGTCTGTTTTGGGAAATCACGATGTGGCCTCGGACGCTCCCAGGATTATCGAGATTCTCCGTTCGCATGGCCTTCCCGTTCTTCGCAACCGCTCGATTCCGATTGAGCAGGGAGGGTCACGAACCTGGTTGTGTGGCTTGGATTCCATCTGGGAAGGGAATCCAGACATGGATCACGCGTTGAACGGAATCCCCAGCGAGGAACTGGTCGTCCTACTGGCGCACGAGCCGGATTTCGCAGATGAAGCGGCATACTATCCGGTGGATCTGCAGCTCTCGGGACATTCGCATGGCGGGCAAATCTGGCTCCCAGGGATTGGCGCTCCCTGGTTACCCCCGCTTGCCAAGAGATATCCCCGCGGGCTGTACCGGATCGGTCCGCTGACCCTGTACACCAATGTGGGACTGGGCACAATTCGTTTGCCGATTCGTTTGAATTGTCCTCCGGAAGTTACGCTCTTTACGCTGCGCTCAGCCGACAATCGGCTGACAGGCTAGGGTGGGCCACACCGGATGTGGCGCATTACCCCTCCCGTCATTCTCGATCGTGCGCGTCTGGTTGTGGCCACTTACCGACACGCACTCTGCAGCTTTCGCCATCGACCGCCAGCGCGGCGCGCAAGTCCGGTCCGATGTCCAGTCGCCACATGGACCAGCGTTTTGACTCTTCCGGGTCGTCATACACTTCCAACTGCAATTTGGAGCCCGCACCGGCAGGGCTCGGTACGACACCGAAGCTGCTCAGCGGCATCGACAGGCCTTCTCCTTGCGCCTTGATGTAAGCCTCTTTCGCGGTCCAGCAACTGAAGAACGATGCAATCACTTCAGAAGCAGGTCGTGATCGCAACCATTGCACCTCTGGACGCGAAAAGAAGCGCTCGGCTAATTCCATCGCATTCGTATCCTTGCGCATCCGCTCTATATCAACTCCCACGCGCCGCTTACGGGCAATTGCGAAGACGGTCGCTCCCTGAGTATGTGACAGGTTGAAGCGAAGATCAGAATCTGCGGCGAGTTCTGGCTTCCCGTTCGTAGCCATCTGAAAACGAACCTCGCGGGCTTCGATTTCCAGATACCGGCCAAGAGCTCGCCGAAGCAGGGCTCGGCTGATGAGATATTGATTGCGAGGCCCGGGAAACTTGAATCGCGCTGCACGCTCTTGCTCTTCCGCAGAGAGCAGTTCCAACAGCGAGTCGGCTTCTTTGTCCCAGGCAACGAGGTCCACATGCCAGACATGCACTTCGTCATCCGGCAAGATGCCATCGAGATGCCGTAACGGCTCGGGGTCCACAGGCTTAAATATCACGGACAACGTGAAGCTGCAAACCTGCGTTTTTGATGATGGCGGCCGGGACAGACTGTGTATTACAATCGGCGTATTCCAGCCGCAGCTACACGCAGTTCGTTTCTACATGAAAACTACTTCAGGGCCTTTGCTGGCCCACCTTGGTGGCCATGAAAAACGTATACGAAGTGCTGCGAGAAAAAGAGATGGATCTGGCCCGCTTGCGCACCGAAGTGGATGCGCTGCGCTTTGTTGCCCCGCTGCTTTCCGACCGAAGCTCCGAACCAACGGAAGTTGAGCATATCCCGCGACCCGACCTCGCGTGGACGCCAGCGCTCGAGAGAAATAAGTGGCCGCTGCAGGTCGGCGATGCGGCTCCGACTTACTCGGACTCCTAGCGCGAGCCTCTGCAGGAAGAATCCTTAATGCGCTGCGTGCGTCAACATTCCACGCCCGAAGCTGCAATGGTTTTCACCTGGGACCCTTCGCTCATGCTCTTTATCCATCGGAAGTATATTGTTTGCAATCAGATACATAAGTCCGCCCTTGGCACGCAGATTGCCTTTCAGAGTATGGGTTCACATGCCAGTCCGGAGATTGTGCTCGCTTCTTCTGGTGGCTTTATCGTCTGCCACCTGCCTGGCCTCAGCCATTGAACCCGGTCTGCGAGTCTCAACAGGACCGGCCTCGTTTACGTTAGCCGCGCCCGAACGGGAGATATGGCGTTCTCCGTTGCATGACTCGAAGTTTGCCGCGATGATGCGCGCGAATGCGAGTAATAACTGCGAAGCCTCAGCACCTCCCGAACCACTAGCCACGCCGAACCCACTGCTTGACACGGTCGAGCCGAGCTCCAAAGTGAGTGTAAGTTTCATCATTGGCACCGACGGCCGGGTTCATTCCCCTCTAATCCTTGAAAGTGCGGGAGCCGCCGAAGACCGTACCATCCTCGACACGGTTCGCTCCTGGCGCTATCGTCCGGCCACGTGCAATGGTGCCGCCACCGAAACCGAAGGCAAGATCGAGTTCTCCAGCCGATAGGCATTCTTTTCGACTAGAATGGCGGCTAGGTGAGCCAGTTCCATGGATCATGAAAAACCAACTGGACCGGGCAGGAATTTGCCCGCGTCCGGGTCCGACGCCGACCTAGCGCACAATCCCTCGGTCGATGACTTTTTCCGGCGACTGAAGCAGGATCTGCGTCAGCCCAAGCCGGGCAATGAGTCCATTGCCGCCGCTCTGCAAGCGGTGCAACGCCTGGCTTCGCAGGTGGACACGGACACATCCGCGAGCGCCGCAGCCGAGATTGCCGTTTCTCGCACGTGTCTATCTTGCGGTAGTCCAAACCCGGTGGAAAACCGGTTCTGCGCGATCTGCGGTGTGCCTCAGCAAGATGCCCCAGCGGACGAGCCAGAAGCCAGAAGCGCGGTCGGCCCGAAGCCCGCACCGCAGCCAGCAGGGCAGCATCATTATCATCATCATTACCATCACCATTATTTTTCGTCTCCCGAGGGCGGCGTTCCGCCCGCCGGCTTCGAGCCGCGAGCAACCAGTGGCGCTCCGGTCGCCCGCGATGTTCACGCCCGCGCTCCAGCGGGCGGAGCTTCGTTGACCCGGGCAGAGACTGCGGTCCGCAAACTTACGCAGGATTGGATGGTGGCTTGTAATGGCAAACAACTCGACGACCTGGTCGAACTCTACGCGGTCGACGCTATCGTGTTGCGTCCGAACGTCCCGCCGGTGCGTGGCACTGCCGCCATTCGCGAGTTCTTTTTTGGCGTGCTGGACGCCGGGTTGGGAGAAGTCGACATGGAACCGCTGCGCGTGGAGACCTTCGGCGACGTCGCCTACGAGGCGGGTCGTTGCAAGATGCTGGTTCCGTTCACTATGGGCAAACGCCGCGAAGAGCGGGGGAAGTATCTGCTGACTCTGGCTCGACAGGCTGGCGACTGGAAGATCCTCGCCGACTGCTGGTCCAGCGATTTGAGTCTAGGAGTCAATGTGGACTCGGCGCCTCCCAAGTCCAGCGTGCCTGCGCCGCCCAATCCCGCCTTCAAACCGCCGCGCAAGGGCCCTTAACTGGAGTTTCGGATTGCACACATTCTGGTGCAGAAAATCCTTCAAAAAAAACTCTCATTTCCGCCCAAAATCTAGAAAACAAAGAGTCGGAATTTTTCTTGCCCGCTAGATCTATGGTTCTAAAGGTAGTTAGAGGTAAAATATTGGAAACATTGGAGTTATGGGATTCGCTAAGCAGCTGCGCCCGTTGTCAGATTGTCAAAGATCGAAGATTATCTTGCAGATAACTTCTGCGCTCTTATATTATCGCGCTTGCTGAGCTGGGATCAAGAACAGAGTGGCTGGCCCGACGCAGTCGGTTCCAAATTGGGAATCCGGCCTCCCCTCTTCGAGCAATGCAATCGTCATTCGCTTGCGGGTCGAGGACGGGTGTCCCTTACGAGATGCGCTGCTGCTGGGATTTGCATTCGCAAAGACGAGGAAAAACCCCGCCCAAGCGGAAAGCTTAGACGGGCCACCCTCGGGAGTAAAAATGGAAGATGATCTGGGCCACCCGCCAACAAAATATTGCTGATTGTTAATTCGAACCGACGACTCCCAGCGTTTGCAACTCCCGGCGCAATTGCTCTGCGTCTTTCATTTGGATGACGTGCATCCCCAGTTTTGAGGCGCTGTCCAGATTTAACGGACGATCGTCGATGAAGCAACATTCCTCCGGAGGCCGCTGCGTAATCTCAAGAGCCAGGCGGTAGATTACTTCCTCGGGCTTGCGCAATCCCACAAAGCAGGAGCTTACGAAGAGGCTGAAGATTTCGCGCAAGCCGAAGATCTGAATGCGGTACAAATTCAGTTCCTTCGACTCGTTGTTGATGGTGGACATCAGATACTTGCCCGAACGCGCGAACTCCTTCGCAAGCCGCAAGGTGTCAGGATACGGTTGCGAAAGGGAGAACATGTGCTGGGTGAACGCTTCGATGGTGAACGGTCGAGGACGATAGAAAACAGTGCGCTCGAGATATTCCTGCAAGCTGATCTTGCCGCGCTCGAAGGAAGAAACCAGCATGTCGTGGCGGCTTTCGAATTCGGCTTCGTCTTCATCATTCAGGCCGAATTGCTTGAGAGTTTGCTGGCGCTGCTCGTGGTCCCAGGCATTGCTGAGCAGCACGCCGCCAACGTCCCAAAAAAGAGCACTGATTCTTGGCAAACCGATCCTCCGAATGGCGATTGGGATATCTTACAGGCTGGAAGAGCGACTCCCTCAGTGGCTGAAGCCGCAGTTTGTGAGGCTCGTGCGGCATAGCTCAAGCTATGCCCTCCCGCGGCTGACGCCGTACGCTTCCGGCGGCTGATGCCAGGACATTTTACGGCTGGCTATGCGTGCTGCGACTTGATTGGTGCAGTCGGCAAGACAGGAAATCGTAACAGAGTTTATGCGGCAGTCGCACGGGCGCGGACGCCCGCGCCTACATTGCGCTTAAATGTGAAAAGCCCCGATCCTTGATCGCAGGACCGGGGCTGGTTGGTTTGCAGGTTTCGGTTAATAGGAGCCAGTGTGCGGCGTGAAGCTCTGCCGATAGCTCAAGTTGTCGATGTCGCGGAACATCGGCGTTCCCGGCGGCAGGTTTTGTGGCTGCGTGAAGTCCGGATCGAAAATGTAGTTTCGAGCCGGAGGCGTATACACGGAGTAATTGCAGCACTTGAATGTCCCTGTGTTGTAGGTGGAATAATAGAGACTCACAAGCGAGCCTTCGTAGTTGAGGGTTGAGCCGCCCCAGTCCTCCAGAAACCGCAGGAAGTTATGTACGCCACCGTCGGTGCCAAAGCCATAGTCGGCGGCGGTTTCCCATCCCGGGAAGGGGAAGTTCACGTTCTTGCCGCCAGCCACAGCCACTCGATAGAACGTAGTCGCAGCCACGCGGGCTGGAGCAGGAACGTTGAAACCGATAGAGTTGACGCCGGTGTAGGGATTGGTGGGCCAGACATTGCTCAGACTGTTCCTGTCGACCCAGGCGTTTGACAGAACGGTGACGGCGTCAGCAACGACGCCCGCTGCCGCCATCCCGGCTTGGTCGCCTCCGGGGGGAGTGTTCCAGATTGGATCGGCCGCATTGCTGTTGTAATCTCCGAGAATATACAGTGCATTCTCCGAGCCCACCGTGAAGCCGCCCTTGTTGTTATCGGGACGGAGGGGCAGATTCCCCAGCGTTCCATCCACCAGTTTCAACACGTGGCGGGCGCCACTGATCCAACTCCTGAATCCCAGGATGCAAGCGGGCATGCGTTTGCCAGTAAGGTATGGATCAGGCGAAGCAGCGCTGATGATCTGCCGGTTCACACTGTTGGCTAAGCTGTAGGGGGCAAGAGTGCCATAACCCAGCCCCAGGCCGATGTTGGCCGCTCCGAAGTTATCCAATTTGTTGTTCAGGTTGGTGTCCTCCGGAGAGAACTGCTTGCCAACCGGGGTTGGATCCAGTATGCCATCGGGATTGCCCGCGGCAATCGCACGGTTAACCACATCTTCCAAGCCGGAGTCTCCGGTTTTGGTACCGGGAGCACTCACTTGAGTGCCCCAGACGCTGGGCAGCATTCCCCTGCGGTCCGAGAAGTAAAGGATGTATCCGTTTTGAGATATGAAGTCGACTGACGGGCCACTGACACCCGTATTGCCGGCCAGCCATCGCTTCAGGTTGCCTACGTCTATTTCCACCGCGTTCATGATTCCATTGGGCGTACAGCTATTGTTGTTTTGCTGGGTATCGCGGGATTCGCCTTCGCGAGGATCGTAGAAGTTGATGGGATACCAGTTGTACATGCTGTAGCTTGGATTGGCGGCAAGGGAATCACCATACCACGGGCTCACCGTCGTCAAGTCGTAGGGTATTTCGGGCGGAGTGGCAACGGTACAGGTAAATCCTCCGCCGCTCTTCGCCGTGCAGGTAGGTTTGACACCGACTGAATCCGGATTGCCATCTGCGTTGCGATCAGCGGGTTGCTGGAGGATCAAAATGGCATCGGGATTGACCGCGTTCCCGCCGGCGCCGGCGCCGGCACCAGCGACCGTAGGAGGAACCACGCCCCGGGCGAATCCCAGTTTCAGCCACTCCTGTGTGATGGGGTGGTAAGCGCCAGCGATGTCGCGATATTCGACCCGCAGATAGCCATCCAGGAGACTCCAAGTGGTCTCATTCGCCGCCGGGAAACCAGCTCCACCCATCGGCGGAGTGTTGAACCATGGGTAAGCCGGACATACCCCGGTGACCGTGTTGCAGAGGTTGATGTTGACGTTTGGCGGCACGACCGCCAGGGCGACGTTCTGTCCCGCTTGAACTCCGGTGCGGAGGACCGGAGCATTGGCATCGAAGAGGGTAGCGACCGTAGGCGCAACCGGCGCGTACAGCCAGTCGGACAACATCGACGGCGGGTTGGCAGGGACTCCCGGCGTGTTGCGGTTGGGGATCAGAGTAGAGGCAGTCGCGAAGTAAGTCGTGTAGCTGTCGCCTGCGCCCAGAACCGGCATTCCGACGCTCTTGACGAATGAAGTCTGCACGCCGAGGGTGTAGTTGGGGCCGCTGTGGAACTGCCCATTGGCTAAGCGGATGTTTTGCGGGTCTGCGGAGCCGCAGCCAACGGACGGAGGCCCGCTAGGGTTGCCGCACGGTAACTCGTCGGGGCTATCAGAAAGCAACACGCGAATTTGCGCTTCATTGTAGAGTCGAGACGCGCCCAGAGCGCCGGTGGGCGATTCTCCCGCCGGAGGCCGACGGACGATCTCAAAGGGCTGAGGTCCGGTGGACGCTCCCGTCGTGCCATTCACAAAGGGAAGTGTGAGGTTCGTAGCTCCCGTGCCCAGTACTGTGTTTCCATAATCACCATCTTCGACGAAAGTGTTGTAGTAGGCTGCGCCCAGAGAAACACTCTGCCAGGATGGCGGGCCGACGGTCGGCCCCGAGGCGGGCGGGTTGCCACCCGCTCCAACCACGCTGCCCTCGGTCGATTTGATTGCTCGGCAGGCTGGCTGCGCAGGAAGATCACAGCCTCCACTCGATTGCGGGATCAACACCGTACCCGAGTCGTTGAACGCATTGGCGGCCAGCCCGTTGGGGAGCACGGTGCGGATCACGTTTCCCCACGCCGTAAGTTTGTCGTGGAAGGTGAGTGTAAAGCCGTTGGCTACGCCGAGGTATAAGTCACCGTTGGTATGGACGCGCCCCGCGAAATTGAGATTAGGACTGCTGAAGAAGCCAAGGTCACTATCGGAAAACACCCCAAACTGGAACACGGGTATTAATGCCACTTCGATGGTCCGGGACATGTTTACTTCATCGCCCACCGTCCCGAGCCCGGCCAGCGAGGTGGATGCGGTTACTTGCAGGTTGACGGGAAGCAACTGCGCAAACAGGCCCTGGTAGGTTCCGCTGGCGATTTGACCCCAGTTGGTGGCAAGAGTTCCATTGGCATTCGTGGCCGAAGTCAGGGAATAGACGGGGTAACTCATGAAGGCGGTGCTAGGGGGTGCATCCGCACTCAGGGAAGTAATGTCTATGGGCTGAGGCGATTCGATGTTCTGAAACATGTTGGCCAGGTCCGAGGTCATGTGTTCGATACCACCTTCGGCAGCGTGGAAAGCCAGATTGTTTTGGGTATCCTGGCTACCCACCTTGCCTTCGGTGTTGACCATCATGAGCAGGCCAATCGCGATCCCTGACATAATCAGCAACAGCATCAGAGTTGCGATTAGTGTGAATCCTCTTGAATCAAGTGTAGTGCTACGGCTCGTATCTGTCTTCATGCCCATGCTGATTGTTTGCTTCCTTCCCATTTTTCTTCGTGATTAAAATTACGGGGTGAGGATATATCGATTCTGGTAGCTCAGATTTCGCGCGCTGATCGAAGTCTGGGTGTCGAAGGTCTGGTAGCCTTTTGAAATCATCAGACCGCTGTTGGCGCCCGACATCTGGGCGCGCGTGGTCAAGTGAATGAGGTTGATCTTGCGAATCAAATTGAAGGATGTGCCGGTCGAATATCCTGCGTCGCCCACTGCGTTGAGCAGAGTGCCGGTGGTGTTGTAGGTGTCGTAGGTGAACTGCAGGTTCACGACGCTCTCTTGAACCGGTACCGGAGTTTGTCCGTTGACTTGCCGCATCAGTGTGGGTGTTCCGACTCCCACGCCAAGCGGATCGGGCATCATCCACAGGTAGTAGGTGATTGCGAAAATTCGGGTAGCCGTGGCGGTCGCGGGGCAGGCCGGCGCCGCGCATACCAATTGTGCTAAATCGCCAGAGGCAGCGGCGGGCTGGTTAAGATGCAGGGTGTCGCCGGCAGCGAAGGCGATGGTATAGTTGTTGGCCCCGTTTGCGGTGACATTGGTGACTTCGCCGACTGCGGTGGCAGAGTTTCCGGCAACCGTGCTCTGCATCAGTACGAGGTCACCGGGAACCAAGCCCACAGCTGGAGCGTTGACTGCCTGAGGCGCCAACAAGGGCGGCGTCAGAATACAAGTGGCGGGCAGGGGAGACGGCAACTGTACCGTCACTGCAACTGTCGTGATTGTCTGGATCGTGTAGCAAGGCAGCGCAAACACGGTGTCGGTATAGACTACGGTGATCACATCCGTCTTGTTCGGGCTGCCCGGGGGCTGAATGCCCATCTGAAATCCGGGAATAAGCCCATACAAAGTTGGATTGCACGGGATTGCGCCGGCTGATGTGCACGGGTAGGCAATGCCGTTTCCGGGGGCGCAGTTGTTTTTAGCGGCGCAACTGGGAGCGTAACCATAAATCGGCTTGGTTGCCGACTGGGGCAACGCTATGCCGGTTGCGGACGGCAATCCGGCCCCCGCCAAACTTATGTCTTTGAGGAGAAAGTCGGAACTGGCGCGCAGATCTTGCTGCATCTGGGCGCGCTGCGAAACCACAAAAGTGGCGGCTACCCCTTGGCTGAACAACTTCACGGCGGCGCCTATCACCACGGCGCCCACAGCGAGCGCAACCAACAGTTCGATTAAGCTGAAACCGCGACTCGAATTGGCAGATGTCCGACCCATAGTTTTTCCTCTTTACCGATACGGCGAAATGTAGGTGTTGAGGACGTATTGTCTGGGGACGTTGAACTGGGGAAGCGTGTACTGGATAGTGATGGTGACCTGGCGCAACGTAGTACTCGGCGGACCGCCGCCGACGATGACTGGCGCGATCACGATCTGGCGCGTAAAGTTTGTCAAATTGTTACAGGTGTCGGGTGGACACGTTCCCACGTAGACTCCGCTCGGTCCAGGCTGCTCGAGAATTTGTGGGCCGCAGGCCGCGTCGTCAGCGGTGCCGATGATTCCGTCGACTCCGGCACAATCGATGGGCAGGAATCCAGGAAGGAAGATGCCGCCTGATCCCGTGTTGTTAATCTGGGCCCAGCTTATATTCGCGGTTTCGCGCGCGGTCAAAATACCTTCCATGGCTTCGTCGGCCAACAGCTTGGCTGTGTTGTTTTCCTGCGAGGTTTGCGTGGCCGCCATGGCAACTCCGAAAATGCCCAGCAGACTCAGCAGCCCAATCGTCAGGAGGACCATCGAAATCATGACCTCAATCAGACTGAAACCCTGCTGGGTTTCCGTAGTGCGTTGCCGGGAAGCATTGTTGCTCTCAGCTTTCACTGTTGCCTCCAGTACCACTGTGCGCCGTTCTTGTAGATATGCCATCCCCGCAAACGGCCCGTCGCACCCCACAAGGTGATGGCTCGCGAACTACTTACACCTAAGAATCCCGCATTCCCAGCCAGAGCCATATAAACCACGCCATTGTTGACGTTGCCGATTGCGTCTTCGGCGGAGCCATCGGGATAGAAATAGATCACGTTTTTCACGCCGCCGGCCACGCCTTGGTCGAAGTCAATCGCGGTTGTGCCTACGCCAAAGCCATCCGGCGTCATCGGATAGACAGTTGGCGATGTTGGGAGACCCGGATAGGCCCAATAAATCACATCCGAGGGTAGGAAATAAGTAGCCGTCACCGTTCCGGTTGACCCCTGGGTGATCGTGATGGAGTTGGGCGCGGCGGCGTTGCTCAGAGTAACGAAGTAGATCTGTCGCTGGGCCACCGAAAAGTCTCGAGCTTGCCGCAGTGCCATCAAGGTTTGGTTATATCCCTCGGTCATGTGTCCCTGCTGCAGCGCAGGCTGGATGGCTATGATGGAGAAACCCATCACAATCATGATGAGGGCGACTACCACCATCATCTCGATCAGCGAGAAACCGCGCATCCTGCGTGAAAACATGAACCCTTTCTTTCTGTGGGGAGGTTTGTCCGAGGGCGGATTTACCGCAAGGGCCTTTCCCGGCCCTGTTTCCCCATCTCGGGGGTTGAGCCTGGCGTCCTTCATCGCGTGTTACGCCGAAAAAGGGCGGTTCCGTAGTCGGAAACGTCACGCTGGCTAACCCGCATGCAACCTCATCGTAAGGACGGGTAAGGGAGAGCGTCAAAGTACTAAAGGACGGGCCTGCACGCTTGGACTTGCGTAACGTAATTTGACCAGGTAACTCCAGTAACTTTGGCACCGCAACGAACTGAGGAGACTGGGAAAGGGGAAAGTGCGATTACGCGCCCCGCGCGTTCGCTGCCAGGTTCCTGCCCGACTTGTTGGTTGCCGTGCGGGTGGTCGGTACATAGGCGCAGGAGCGAACATCGTAGTGTTGGGCCAGGCAGCTTCCGCAGAGATGGAGCTGGTGAACTTTGCATTGAACCACCGGGGCTTCGGTTCCGCACAGATCACAGCCGCCACGAACCCGCTGGTTGGAGGTAGGTCCCTTCCGCGGCTCCCCGGACGCGATCTCCATTTGCACCATACGTGCTTTTGTGTACATGCCCGCTGCGATGATGAGAGCGCCCAGAGAGAACAGGCAAGCTCCTACCTCCAGCAGATCGGCATCGGGACGCTCGCCCAATGCGGCGGGCAGAAAGCAGAGTCCAATGGCCATAAAGACCGCGCCGGCTGCGATGATCCAGTTGGCTGTCTTCGAAGACATGAATTTCGATCCTTCGCTCGGACGGGGGAAACCGCTGCTGATGAACCACGGTTACCTGTTAACGGTTACAGGAGGAACATAGCGGGTTACCGGCTTAAACTCCAGATGACTAAGGTCACGTCTCTCGGCGAAGCGTGACCCATGTAACTTGTGAGTTCCGTGTGGCGCAACCTAACATGGCCGTGAACATGGCGCTGACATCGCTATTGGTGTGCTCGGATGCCCAAGCTGTCCAGGTGCTCAGCCGAATTCTGCAAGATCTGGGAAGCGCGGTGGAATCTTGTGGCGACCTTCGTATGGCCCGAGCCCGCATTGCAGACCGGCACTTCGATGCTCTTCTAGTTGATTGTCAAGATGAACCAGCCGCCGTCGAACTAATCGCCCAAGCGCGAAAAACACCCGCGAACCAAAATATCGTCGCAATCGCCATGGTGAGCGGGCGAAACGAGGTGCGTGGCATTTTCGCGAAGGGCGCAAACTTCATGCTTTACAAACCCATTTCGCGCGAGCGGGCAGCCCATAGCATGCGAGCAGCGTGCGGTTTGATGCAGCGTGAAAGACGGACGCGTCCGCGTATTGCGCTGCAGGCAGCCCAGACTTCCATCGCGTACGCTGGGAAAGAAGATGTCCCCGCTGCTCTGGTGGATTTGAGCGAGGATGGTATTGCCTTGCGGTCGGACAGCAAATTGCCGCCCTACTGCAAAGTCTATTTCCAATTCGCTCTGCCGGGAAACACGTCGTTGGTTCGACTTTCCGGCGAGGTCATGTGGCAGGATTCCTCTGGGCGGGTTGGAATCCGCTTTGCGCAGGTGCCTCAAAGCTCGCGCAGGGTGCTAAACGATTGGTTGCAAGCCAATCTTCCCTTGCCGTCAGAAGTTGCACCGTCGGCGTCGCCGGTATCAACGAGTGACGACGACTCCGGGTTGCGGCTCTCCGCTGGTCTTGGCTTGCTATCGGTTTCGGCGGCTGATCGGCGCAACCTTTCGCGACACGCCTGCTGCCTCGGAGCCGAGGTCTATCGTGCACAAAGCAACGTCGCTACCCGTTGCACTTTGATCGACATTGGTCCCGGTGGGTGTTACATCGAGACCACTGAGACTTTCGACAGCGGAACAGCTCTCGAGATTGTGGTGCGCACAGAAGATCTGCGATTACGGATCCACGGGAAAGTGCTGAGCATGCATCCTGGTTTTGGTATGGGAGTTGAGTTCACTCTGAGAACAGACGAACATCGAAAACAGGTGCAGCAGTTGATTGCGTGCGCGCAGCCGGAGCCGAAACTATTAACCTAGATCGCTGCTTAGGAATTTGCTCAGCTTTCAAGCACTTTTTCTTCGAACACTGCCTTGCGAAAGTATTCGAGCGACATTTGCAGGCCTGTCGCCAGATCGATCTTCGGCCCCCAGCCCAGCAGGGTTCTCGCTTTTGTAATGTCAGGCCTCCGCTGTTTGGGATCGTCCTGCGGCAGCGGTTCGTATCGTATCTTGCTCTTCGAGCCAGTTACCTTCAGGACCTGGTGGGCGCATTCGAGAATGGTGAACTCGGTGGGATTCCCGATGTTGACCGGTAGATGCTCCGAAGACTTGGACAGGCGTATGAAGCCTTCAATCTCATCGCTGACGTAGCAGAAACTGCGAGTCTGGCTGCCGTCGCCGTACACCGTCAAGTCCTCGCCACGAAGCGCCTGCTTCATGAAGTTGGGAACCACACGCCCATCGTTGAGTTGCATGCGAGGCCCGTAGGTATTGAAGATGCGCACAATACGCGTGTCCACGTTGTGATAGCGGTGATAGGCCATGGTCACGGCCTCGCTGAAACGCTTGGCTTCATCGTAAACCGAACGCGGACCGATGGGATTTACGTGGCCCCAATAGGTTTCTTTTTGAGGATGCTCCAAGGGATCGCCGTAACACTCCGAAGTTGAAGAAATCAGATATTTCGCCCCGTATTTGCGAGCTACATCTAAAGCATGAAAAGTGCCCAGCGACCCAACCTGCAGAGTCTCAATTCCGTGTTTCGTGTAATCGACTGGGCTGGCCGGACAGGCGAAATGGAATACGTAATCGACCTTGCCGCAATCGAAGGGTTGGTTAATGTCGAGTTGCTGGAATTCAAACCGGGTGTCGCTGCGCAGATGTTCGAAGTTCGACCGTCGCCCGGTAAGCAGGTTATCGACAGAAATGACCGAATAACCTTCACCCAGCAACGCGTCACACAAATGGGAACCGAGAAAACCGGCTCCGCCGGTAACCAGAGCACGCAGTTTGCTCATGAGTGGCTGGCTTTCCTCGGTGGAGTGCTTGCTTCATGCGGCGGATTTTCGGGTGTAATTGCTGGTCGTCCGACGCTGTAGTAGGTGAATCCACGCGCCGCCATGGCCTCGGGATCATAGAGATTGCGCCCATCGATCACGATGGGATACTTCAATTGCTGGTGCAGGCGATCCATGTCCAGGCTGGCGAATTCATCCCATTCAGTGAGGATCAGAAGAGCATCGGCTCCGCGGGCCGCTTCGTAGGCATCGCTCGCGTACTCCACGCTGGAATTCAAGACCTCGCGAGCCCGCTCCTGCGCGGCAGGATCGTAGGCCGCGATCTGACAGCCCTCTTGCAACAACGTCTGAACCAGTAAAACAGCGGGCGATTCACGAATGTCGTCGGTGCCGCCTTTAAACGCGAGACCTAGCACGCCCAGTCGCTTGCCCCGTAGCGTCCACAACGCATTGTGTACCTTGCGCAAGAAACGGTGGCGCTGATCCTCGTTGATGCGCATGACCTCATCAAGCAGGCGGAACTCGTACCCGCACTCCCGGGCCACGGCGCGGAAGGCCATTAGATCTTTGGGAAAGCATGAGCCACCATAGCCGATTCCGGGGTTCAGAAACCGTGGGCCAATCCGGCTGTCCGTTCCAACGCCCTGGCAAACCTGCTGCACATTGGCTCCCACCGACTCGCAAACCGACGCTACCGCATTAATGAACGAAATCTTCATGGCCAGAAATGCATTGCACGCGTGTTTGATCAGTTCCGCACTCTTGGTGCTGGTGATGATCAATGGAGGCGGGATCTGCGCCTGGTCCGGCCGCGGGATCGCATCAGACCGCCGATAATAACTTCCATCGGTGAGAGGAGCATAAATCGCTCGCAGGACGGAAGCGCAACGATCACTATCGGCGCCCACCACAATGCGATCGGGATAAAGAAAATCCGTGACCGCCGTTCCTTCCCGAAGGAACTCAGGATTGGACGCCACATCGAATGAGTCCGGCGCCGCCGCGTTGCGCAGAATGATTTTGCGGATCCATTCGCTGGTATAGACCGGGACCGTGCTCTTCTCCACTACGACCTTGTAACCATTGATTGCCGACGGGATGATCCGCGCTACCGATTCCACGTACGAAAGGTCGGCGTTTCCATGTTCCGTAGGGGGTGTTCCCACGGCGATAAAGACGGCTTCGCTGGCTTGCACTGCAGCTCGCAGATCGTCGGAGAAAGTGAGGCTGCCGTCGCGATGGCGCTGCAGCAGTTCGGGCAAGAACTTTTCGTGAATCGGGACCTGGCCATTCTTGAGCGCAGCCAGCTTCTGCTGATCATTGTCAACCAGGATGACCTGGTGGCCCATGTCCGCAAAACATGCTCCGGCCACGAGCCCCACATATCCTGATCCCACAATCGCGATGTGCATCCAAATCTCCCGATATCGCCAGAAAGCAACGCTAAAATTCCGACTTCGAAATCTACTTTAGCAGCTTTTCTCGCCAGGCTGGGAATTGGCAACTCGGTTTCGCGCGATCCGATGCAGGAATGGGAAGGCGAAAGATCGCGGCAGAGCCTGAAGTAACGGGCCCCGGAAGTTTGTCCTCGCCGATTTGGGGTTGACAACGCGCTTTTTTCGCGGGAAACTCCGCTCAAGGTCTAAACTGGTAGCCGGTACTGCGGCGCGACCGACTGCACGGGGCCGCAAATCCACCCTTTGGCACTGGGGCTGTCTAAATGGCTTATCGTCCGATATCTCGGCCCGATCCCTTCGCCCCTCCACGGCCGAGTGATGCCCCGATTTCCCTGCGCGGAAAAGAAGGCACAGAACTAGAAGATGGCTTGTCGCTTGCGGAGTTGGCGACTGCGCTCTCTGCCCACGGTGGCGGAGCCTTGTCCGCCGACCTGGCGCTTGATCTGGTCTTGAACGAAATCGTTGAACACGCCCGCCTGGCGACCGGCGCGACTGCGGCCGCAATCGCCCTGACCCGGGGCAATGAAATCGTCTGCCGAGCTACTACTGGCGCCAATGCACCTGACCTGGGAGTTCGGTTGGACGTGGATTCCGGCCTCTCTGGCGCTTGCGTAAAAAGCAGGCAGTGGCAGCGTTGCGACGACAGCGAAACCGATTTCCGCGTGGATGCCGAGATCTGTCGCGGTCTGGGTGTGCGCTCCATCCTGGTCTTTCCGGTTGTGCGAGAGGAAAAGCTGCTGGGAGTGTTTGAGATTTTTTCGCCTCGTCCCAACGCCTTTAGTGATCGCGAGATTCAAACCCTGCAGGCTCTTTCTCGCAGCATCGTAAACAATGTTGATCGTGCTGCCGATGTAGTGGCCCCGCCTGTCCCAATCCCGCCCCCGGTCTTGCCGTCTTCTGGGTTAGTGGCGACCGCTGAAGCCGAAATTATTGATCCTTCAAGGGTAGATCCCGCGCAAGTTGATCCGGTACAAGTTGATCCTGCAGAGCTTGATCCGAAACAGTTTGAGCAGGCACAGCCTGATGCGGCTCTTCCTGTCGCGGAAACAGCGACGGTCTCCCAACCTCTTCTCCGGGATTATGGGACAACCGTTTTGACCCTGGCTGTGATTGCCGTGGCATTGTTCTTGGGTTGGATGATGGGGTATGTGCGAAGGCCAAGAGGGCCGGTTGCAACCAAAGCAAAAGCAGCGGTGAATGCTACAACCCAGGCGGTGCAAGCTAAACTACCGCAGGACGCTGCATCGACCGCGAGTGCAGCAGTTCCCGATCAGCCCACGTCCTCGAGCGCCGCAGCCGCGCCGGCCGCTTCCCAACAAAGCGTGTCGCAGCAGAGCGGGACGAGTGCGGTTCCAACCGGCGGCTTGGTTGTTTATGAAAACGGGAAAGTCATCTATCGGGCGCCAGCGCAGAACTCAAGCCACTCTGCGAAGGGCACTTCAAGCGGACCCGTTAATGTGCCGTCAAGGGTTGCCGACGAGTACCTCATCCTGCGGGTCGAACCCGACTATCCTGAGTCAGCCAGAGAGCAACACATTGAGGGGCCGGTCGTACTTGAGGCCTTAGTCGGTAAGGACGGCACGGTCGAGAAGCTCAGCACGGTCAGTGGCGATTCCCAACTGGCAACTGCAGCCACCGACGCGGTGCGACAATGGCGCTTCAAACCTTTCTTTCGGAATGGCTCGCCGGAAGAATTTCAGACTCAAATTACCGTGGATTTCAGACTGCCCTGAGGGTCGTGCCGGCAAGGCTGCACATCGCGGTTGCATGATAGATTCGGAAGAGAAGATACGGACTATGACAAATTCTAGTTCTCGCTGCCTACCAGTCTCGGCTCCGAGTTAAGTAACGTAGGCGCTTGCGGTCTGGTCCGTGGAACCTGCCACGCTTAAGGCCATAAAGCGTCAGTTCAACGCGAGTCACACTCCGAGCTTCTCGAAAACCCAGAATAAATAATTCTTGATGGTGTGTTCGCTCAAGTCCAGCCGCTCGGAATCTGACGATTGCTGATCCTTCGGCAACCATGTGCGCGATCTCTTCCTCGCGCTTGCTAAGTGGGCGAGAGCTGGGCAGGTTGCGGGTCTCGATGGGCAAAGGGTCGACCAACGCTTCCAGCACAAATTGAAGTTCCGTGGAACTGGCCCACACTTGACCTTCGTGCACACAGGAAATGCATTTGCAGAGGGCCTGGAAGGAGTCTGACCGCGCGAAAACGCCGTGCGCGCCACGCCGGAACGACTCCACCACCAGGTTGCGCTCCAGCGTGTCCAACAAGACCACGACGTTTACTTCGCGATGGAGGTTCCAATCTCGCTCATAAAACACAGGCCTTCGAGCGGTTCCTCGGAAAAATTCGTGCTGATCAGCAGAATGTCGAACCGATTTCGGTCCAACGCCAGGACAACCTCTTGTGGAGTTGCGGCGGCCACGCGTCGAACCGTTTGCTGCGCAGCAAGGCATCCACAGGAGCTGGCAGCTCATGGCAACAGCGTCCGCGACCAGCACTCTGGTTCTGGGATCCGGATTGGAGACAGATTCCAAGGAAGTCAATGCACCATTCTAGGGGGAAACCTCGGAAATTCTACCCGCAATCGCCCTGAATCCACAAGGAGTCCTCAGACTCTCGTCTTGCCTGTTCGTGTAAGGAGATTGGCGCGTCGCCCTAATTGCCGTAGAATCAATTAGTAGTGGATTCGCGGCTCAATTTGGACTGACCAACACATGCCCGGACACCGAGACGTTTGGCCCTATAACTTTTATCCTCTTGTTCGCCATTGCCCTTTCGGGCAGAGTGTAAGGGAGACTGGTCCCTTGGATATCCCCGTCCGAACTGTACAAATCACAACGAAACTCTGGCTTGAGGGGAATCGCTGTCACTCGTGGCAGTTTGAAACAGTAGGAGCGCGGCATGTATGAGAAGTATTTCGGGTTGCGGGAACAGCCGTTCGGTGTAACTCCGGACCCGCGATTCTTGTATCTCAGCGCAGCCCATCGCGAAGCGCTGGCCTCCCTGTACTACGGCATCGAAGCGAATCGTGGATTTCTCGGTTCATCGCAAAGCCCGGAATGGGCAAGACCACCATCCTCTTTCATTTGTTGGAGAAGTTTCGTAGTTCCGCGCGCACCGCATTCGTCTTCCAGACCCAGTGCACCTCACGCGAGTTCCTGCGCTTCCTGCTGGCTGAGTTAGGCTACGAGAGCGACGGCCACGATTTCGTCCGCATGCACGAGGAGTTCAACCGGCGCCTGCTACAAGAGGCCCGTGCGGGAACCGCTTCATCGTCGTGATCGACGAGGCGCAGAATCTGGAGCCTTCGGTGCTCGAGACCGTGCGCCTGCTTTCCGACTTCGAAACCCCGCGGGCCAAGCTGATGCACATCATCCTTGCGGACAACCCGAACTGGCAGATAAATTAGCCAGCCCCGGCTTGTCGCAGTTGCGCCAACGCGTCTCCATTGTTCATGGACTCGATCCCCTTCGCCAGGCGAGATCAAGAACTATATTGAGCATCGGCTGCGCATTGCCGGCTACGAAGGCGAGCCTCTTTTCACCCCCGAGGTTTACACGGATATTGCTAGATTCACCGAAGGCATCCCCAGGAACATCAACAATTTCTGCTTTAATGCCCTGTCTTTTACCTGCGCATTGCACAAGAAGGTCGTTGACTCAGCCGCGGTGAAAGAAGTAATCGCCGACCTGGACCTTTCGAAACTCACCTCCGACATCCCCTCCGATTTCGTCGAGATCGACTACCCACGCAACCCGCGCCGTCCGCGCCTGCGAATGGGCAAGGCAATCATGGATTTTGAGTCCCGCGGAAGCAGCAGCTTACATGCAGCAGGTGGCCTTAAAACTGAAGAACTGGCAGGATTCTTTGGATAAGGCAATCAGTAGCCCGCCAGTGGGACGCCCGCTCCGGGCTCGCGCGGATATAGACCGCTCATAGCAATCATCACAATCGGTTTCAGGAAGGCAGTTCCGCCGTACTACGCCTTCGCGTCAACGGAAATTGCGAAACCGTTGTTGGCGTCGGTGCCAGGACTTTCTTCGTTACGACTGGCGGCAACTTCTTCCCATCACCGCCATTGCTGGGTGCGGCGACTTCAGCCATGCTGCCCAAACTGTAGGCATAAAGCACAACCTCAACCCGCTTGGAAACTCCCAGCTTGTCAAAAATGCGGAACAGATAATTCTTCACCGTGTGCTCGGTTAGGCCGAGTCGCTGCGCGATCCCCGGTTCGATAACCCTCGGCGACGCAGCGCACGACTTCGATCTCGCGCCGCAAAAGCAATGCAGCCCCTCGCGTGTCAACCACTCGCAGCGGCAGGGCTTCGCCCAGCGCCTCCAGCAAGTAGCGTAGCTCTTTGCTATTCGCCCAGGTCTGGCCTTCGCTGACGCACTGGATGCACCGCGCCAGCGACGTCAGCGATTCACTGCGGCAGAAAACGCCGCGCGCTCCTGTCCGAAATGCTTCCACCACCTGGCTACGTTCGGAAGCGTCAGCAGCATCACGATGCGCGTGTCACTGTGCAGGGCGTGCAGCTCGCCGCGACCTCGAACCCTTTTCGCTTGTCTTCGTCGAGTTCGGCGCTGATGACCCGACTGCCGGCTTTTCCTTAGCCACGGCGGCGATGATTCCGCGAGCGTCCGACACCGGGTCCAGCACCTGAAAACGTTTGTCGCGCTCCAGGGCTGCAGCCAGAAGCTGGCTGTTCATTCTGGTAGCATCAGCGGCCAGCACTCGGATCACTTCAGAAATTTCCGGTAAGGCGATAGCGTAAGCCATAAGAATTACAGACCCTGTTGTCTGGAGCGAGTCTCCAGATTGTCCCTTCAGTTAGGCCATCTACGAGGTAGAACCCTTCCCGCAAAGGTTGTTTCGTTTGGCCAGAAAAGTCAAAACAGCCGTTAGGACGGGTAACAAACGGAGGAGAATGCCCACCCAAATCAGCCGCCACCCCTGACGACTGTCTACTGAGACTTTATTCTCATAACTATACAGGGTAAATAGCACTTTCGTGCCATAAAGGAAAAGCCGATCCTTAACCCCAAAGGTTCACCGTAAGCCATTGAATCTAAATAGGGCTGTCCCGCTTCGACTGGCTCCACAGGGGGAATTCCGGCTTCTTCAAGTCCGGAAACGGTACATCCCGAGGTCATAACCAAAGTGAGTAGACCGTCTGAACTATCCGGTTCCCAGCGGAGGGCTTCACTGCGGTCAAGTCCAAATCCTCTCTGCGCCATGCGTACAATCTCACGCCGATCGGGAGCGAAGCCGTTGCTGCGGGTGACACAACATTCCACACATGCAATATGTTATGCGAACAAACAAACTGAAAATCATCCACCAGCGATCCATCGCGACTGACGGCGGTCGCGCGCACGCCCGAACCATCCGCCACCAAATCAGCGCTCTGAACCTCGGGCAACAAAGTTTGCAAAGCACGCACGAAGGCCGGCTTGTGGAAGGACCGGTAAAATTCCCCGGCGCCGCTACGCCAGTATTTTGCAGCCATGTGCCAGAACCCGGAGTACGCGAACGTAGTGGCCGCGTCTTGCAGGCTGAAGTCAGTTCGCCGATAACCTTCTCGCTTGAACGCCAGCACCGCGTTAGGTCCGGCGTCCACGCCGCCGCTGATACGACGCGTGAAGTGCAGCCCCAGAAATGGGAAACGCAGATCGGGCACCGGATAAAGCAACCCCCGAACCAGGTGCTCTTTTTCCGGCACCAGATCGTAATATTCGCCGCGGAATGGCACGATCGTGACTTCTGTTTTTTCCCCCGCCATGCGGCTGATGCGATCGCTGTGCAGCCCCGCGCAGTTGATCAAATATCTCGCCACAACCGATCCCCGGTTTGTTTCGACTACGATTTCTCCATTACTCCGCGTTATGCCGGTGACTTCAGTCCCAGTGCTTACGATGCCACCGTGCGCGATGATCAACTCGGCTATTTTTGGCAGACCGCCACATAGTCGGTGATTCCCGTGCCCGGTACGTGCAACCAGCCCATGCCTCCGCAGTGGGGCTCGATCTCGCGCGCCTGCGCCTTGTCCAATAATTTCAGACCGGTAATTCCGTTGGCTTGCCCGCGTTCCAGCAACCCTTGCAGGCGCGGGACTTCTTCAGCGACGGTCGCAACAATAATCTTTCCGCAAATCTCAATCGGAATCGCATGCTCGCGAGAACGCCACCATCGCGGCCGCGCCCTCCACGCACAACCGTGCCTTTAAGGACCCGGCTTGTAATAGATTCCGGAATGAATTACCCCGCTGTTGTGCCCACTCTGATGGCGGGCCACCCGGTCTTCTTTTTCGACCAGCAGCAGCCGTAGCCGTGGAAAGGCTTGGCAAGCATGCATCGCGGTAGAAAGACCAACAATTCCACCGCCAACAACCACAATGTCAAAGCGCTGATCCGTCATGCGAAGTACTCGCTCGGCGAGGCCGAAAGAGCTACTTACAAGATAAACGCAAAGCCCCAACAAGTGTAGGCGCGAGCGTCCCCGCTCTTGCGGGCCACCCAAATGAAATTCAGGTTTCCCAGGAAGCAACCGAAGCGCGTCCTAGTTAACCGTCAACTGAACCTGCGCCGTCTGTTGCGGAAGCGAACTCACAGTGGCGCTCACGGTCATAGTGTAAGTCCCCGTGGCGCGCCCCCCTGCCCATTTCCGCTGCCATTACCTTGAAGACCGCCGCTGCAGGCAATCTCCAGCCAGAGCCCGGCCCAAACCAGCGCAAGCAACAGAAAAAATGCAAGTCGCTTCCGCTGACTTCGCCGTATTCCTCCCCAGACCACAACCAACCCGGGGAGCGAAAGCCACAGCGAAAAGACACCGTAAGGCTGCACGTGCCGGATGCACGCCCGCGATAACCGGAGCAGTCGTAGTGATCGTAAATGTGACTGGCGTTGCTCCACTGATGCCTTTGTTTACCCGTGCCGGGCTGACGGTACATGTGCTTAACGGTGGACAATTCGCGGAGTACGCCAGACTCGCGTTATTGGGAAACGCTCCTCCTGCCGGCACCACATTAAGTGCGTAGATCGCAGGCTGTCCCGCTGGCAACGACTGGATACGCTGGACTATGGTGTGAGGGACGCTAGAACCCTCGTGTGCCGGAACCGCCGGTCGAGGTGAAACTCCACCGAGCACCTGTTGTTGCCGGCTGAGTGGATCCGGTGCCCACTCCCACAACGTCGAAGTTGTAGGTCTGGTCCACCGCACTGCTTACAGTTACGGTGAAGGGCGCAGGCGGTGCCGGACTCACGGTGGGCACAAGGCTGCTCGGAGAAACGCTGCAACTCGGGGGATGGTTCGACCCACAGCTCAAATTCACGGCGCTGTTGTAGCAATCGGTACCCTGCAGCGTGCCGTTAAAGATCGCGGCCGCATTCACGGCGGCCGTTTGGGAACCCGGAGTGACGTCCAGGGTGTAATTCGGCGTCGTATATGAATTCGCCGTGAATGTCACCGGAAACAAATGCGATGTCTTCTGAGCATCGGTGCCCGCGGCCACGATGTTGAAGTTGTAGCTCCCGCACGCGGGGCTGCCCACCGTCACGATGAACGGCGCGCCGCTCGCAGTCGGCGCTACAAGCGCCGGGAGCGGCAGTGCAAGTAGGAGGCGCTCCCGTGCCACAACTTATTGAACCTCGCATAATATAGAGTCATTCTGACCACAAAGAAGCCTGTTGCCAGAAGGCGGTGATCAATCGCGGGCGGCGGCGCATGCGTCGCAGAGTCCGCAGCGCCGCTTGACTGAGCTGGTAGTAATCTTTGGGGCAAACGTTGGGTAGCTCGTGCTGCTTCCAGTGGGCCCAAATGAACTCCACCGGGTTCAACTCCGGAGCGTAGGAGGGCAGGTACTCCTGATGGATCCAGCCTTGGAGGGATGCGATGTAGTCCTGCACCAGTCGGCTGCGGTGTCCCGGCAGCCGGTCCCAGAGCAGCAACAACGGCCCCGGCAGATGCCGCACCAGGGTTTGGAGAAAGTCCCGCACTTGCGCCTTTTTGATCGACCCCGGGTACAAACGGAAGTAGAAGTTCCACACCGTCAACCCGGCGGCCACGGATAGGGTTTTCCAGTTAAAGTTGTACTGCAGCACCGGGGTCTGGCCGCGTGGCGCCCAAGTGCGGCAGCGATGCGGCCGCTGGCTCAACCCGCTCTCATCGACAAAGATCAGGATGCGCCCCTCGCGGAGGGCTTTTTTTTAAGGGCAGGCAACACCTTCTTCTTCCAATGCCGGATCTGTTCTTCGTTGCGTTCCCGCGCTCGTCCGGTGGGCCGTTGCGGACTCCAGTGAAGACTGACCAGAATCTTCCACACATGTCCCTCGTGATAACGCACGCCAAATTCCTGTTGGATCAGGTGGGCCACGCGTGGGCAGGTCCACAGCGGAGTTTCGAAGCCCAGTCGCTCGGGACCTTGGAGCAGCAAAGTGTGCAGGCGCTGCCGGTCTTTCTCGCTCAAACCGGGCTTGCGCCCGGCCCGTCCGGCTTTGCGCAGTCCGGACTTGCCCTGGGCACGATACTGTTTCACCCAACGGGCCACGGTTTGACGAACCACCTTGACTTGGCGGGCAATGGCAGATTGATTCTCGCCTCGCTCGAACAGGCGAATGGCGTGGAAGCGCCGTTTCTCCAGGGCTTCGAAATCGCGTCGTACTCCGGCAGGGTTTCCCATGCTTGATTAGACGCAGCCACCTCGGAAAAGTATCGCTATATTATGCGGGACTCAATAAGTTCACCCCGCTGTTGTAGCCATTCAGTGAGGTCAGCACGCCGTTAAACTTCACCGTGCTGTTCACGTACGCCTGCAGCGATGGATTACTGATCACCAGCGAGTAGTCCAGCGTGATCGTCAAAGACAAGCTTTGCGTTTTCGTCGGTCCATTCGTCACCGACCCGTTGATCGTGATTGGTACAGTGCCCGCCGTTGCGTCCGCCGTAGTGCTAATTGTCAGAGTTACGGCAACTGGGCTGCTCGAAGTTGGATTCACCGAACCGGAAGGAAGAAAGTTGCACGATGCTCCCGAGGGCAAGTTCCCGCAGGAAAGATTTACCGTGTCATTGAACGATCCTTGCGCCGTCACCTGGAACGACACCGGCCCGGAAGTACTCGACGGACCCACGGTTATGTTCGGAGGCGAAGGCGTCGTCAGATTGAAGTCGACCACTTGCAACGTAAAAGCCGCATCGTTCGTCACCCGATTCGCGTCGGTTCCCGCGCCCTGAAGATCGAAAGTATAATCTCCGGGCGTGTTGCCAGGAGACACGGTTGCAGTCAGTGGTGTGCCTAAGGGAGGCCCACCCGGCGGGTTCACAAAAGTTGGATTCACAATGCAGGTCGAAACCGGAGCACAACTCAAGTTCACCTGCGAGTTGTATCCGCCCAGAGCCGTAATCGTGCCGTTGAACTGCGGAGGCACTTGGCCGGCAAATATGGTTATCGGCGTGTTGGAAATGGACAATGAGAAGTCGGGCGTCAGCGGAAATTCCCACACTCCGCGCCCGTAGGTAGATGCGCGCAGCAACTTGGTCGAATCCGACCGGGTAAATATTCCAAGCGCGGTTACCGCGACGTTCGGCAGATATCCCGCCTGCCCGGGGGGTGGGCCAACTTCTTGCCAGCTGGCGTTGGCCGTAAAACTCCAGAACACTCCAACGTCAGTCGCAACGTATACCCTTCCAGGGTTTCCGGTGGTCGCGGAATCAACCACCACAGCATTCGCGGGTGCATCGGGCAGGTTAGCGGTGAAGTCGGTCCACGAAGCCCCGCCGTTGGTCGTCTGCCACAAGTGCGAAGTAGGGAAGCTGGCGGTGCTGAAACCCATGATGCTGACGTAGGCCGTGAGCCCCTGCGTATCCGACCTGTCCATCGCGATCCCGGAGATCGGAAAGTTGTTTGGATTAATCGCTCCGGTCTGATCAACCCAGGTCGAGGCCCCGGCCGCCACATTCGTGCTCACCCACACGTGGCCGCCCGGAGGGATCGTAGGAATCAGCGGGCCAAAGCCGTCGGTTCCCGCGTACATCACTTTAGAAAAGCCGGTATTGGTGTCGAGCACTCCCGCCGCGAACGAACGCACCAGATTGATCTCGCTCCCGGTGCAGATGCCGTCGCCGCCGTCTTCAAAGCTGTGGCTCAGCACCGTAAATGCGCCACCTGTGCTGGAGCCGCGCCACACTCGGCACGTTCCCACGATCATTTCACCGGCGCTCAGCGGATCGAGAATGTAGACGGGATAGTAAGGACCGGTGTCGCCGCCGACGGTCGCGCTGTTAACCACTGGATTGTTCTGGAAGTCCTGGGTATGACAACTGATTCCATTCGAATTGGTGCAACTGAAAATATTGATCCCCGAAGTTGCGTCGGGAGGATTGGAAACAAACCACTGTTCTTCATTGACAGGACTGATCTGCGTATAACCGCCATCCCCAAAGTTCACATTCTGCCAGCTGCCGCCGGTCGACTGTGTGCCCGGCGAACCGTTGCCCTGCGTCCCACCAAGAATTGTGCTGGCATCGTTGAGAGCCTGTGAAAACCCAACAAACTGGGTCATCGATCCAAGCGTCATGTTCAAGCTGTCGAACTGATTGGCGCTGCCACAGGTCCCGGTGGTCAGATCGGCGTATCCGTTCAGCGCGCGGTAAATTCCGCCATCGTTCGCGAAGTACATCACGTCCTGAGCACTGTTATTGATCAGAAATGACAACCCATGTTGCGCCGGATGCACCTTAGCGATAGAGCTGCAACCGTAAGCGTGCGTCAAGTTCAAGAATGTATTCGATCCTGCGCCGTTGCAGGTCGGCGACGTGCTTACGATCTCGCATTTATAAAGATTGATGGCCCCGGCATAGAGATCAGTGACTCCGCTGTTGCCATTCGGCAGCGCCGCGAGTTCCAGATCGTAGCTGCCCTGTTCCGTTCCACAACCGAGTTGGTCGCCGCAATTGATAATGCCCGTATCGTCGATTTGAGCCCAGGAGTTGCCGCCATCCGTGGATTCCCAAATGCCCTGATCGAAATCGTTTGCATCCACATACCAGACATACATCTCATTGCGGCCGGGAACCACCGCAATCTCGCCGCGGTAAATCGGGCAGGTCGACGAACTGGGATTCGGTGGACACGCGGTCGCGCTCAAACCGCCACCGGGTTGATTAGCCAATCGCGTCCACGTCTGGCCGCCATCGAGAGATGAGTAAAAGCCGTGATAGCGAACCGCCGCAAAGAATTGTCCCAAGCCACGGTTGGCGATGGCGTTGTACACGACCGAAGACACAGAACCCGGAGCCGTCGTCACGCCGCTATCGTTTACCTTTCCATAGCGCCAGCTATTTCCGCCGTCGCCCGAATAATAGAGTCCAAGGTTCGCCGTCAGCGGATTCTCCAAGCCTTCAATGATTCCTTCCGATGCGCCCGCAGTTGCAGCTACAACAATGCTGGGAGTGTTGCTGCTGAACGCAATCTTGCTGAACCCCATCCCCGCAAACGATCGCGTCCCGGTAGTATCTGACGAGATCAGCGCCCACGTGCCGCCCGCATTCGCGGATCGCAGAATCCCCAACCCGTAGTAAGCGTCAGCGGAACTGTTGGTTTCACCCGTGCCCACCAGAATCACGCTGTTGTTCGCGTTGTTGTTCCCCGGTTGAATGGCGATGGCGCCCACGGCCAGCGTGGCTTGATTGTCCGTGAGCGCTGTCCATGTAACGCTCGACGAATTCTGGCTGACAGCTTGCGTTGCATTCGTCGACTTCCAAACTCCACCGTACGCCCCGCCGATATAAACCGTGTTCCCAGTCGGATCGGCGGGATCGATTGCCACCGCGGTCGCCCGCCCAGAAACCCATCCGTAGTCGTACTCTCCAACGCCGCTCGCGTCCGAGGCCAACGGCGCCGGCCCGAGCGAACTCCAAACAACGCTCGAGGACGGAAACGCCTCATCCCATGACTTCTTTGCCCTCGCCAGCCGAGCGGCCTGCATCCGCATCTTCTGCAGGTAAGCCCGATACCGTCGCGCCGCCCCGGGTTGCCCGGAAGAACTACGCCCCCGCAGAAACCACTGCTCCTGCAGAGCTCGCTGCTGGTGGCCCGTAAGCGCAGGTTCCGATCGTGATTGCCCCAAACTCACCGATCCCAACAGCAACAATACAACCCAAATGTAGGCGCGGGTGTCCTCGCCCGTGCTTTCGACTCATGCTGTAAAGTGCGCCCCACAACCGATCAAAGGACCACGCCCATGCAGACGTTTCCCTCATGCCACCTGCGGTGGAAACAGCGATCCCGATTTGTTGGGCGCAATCTTCCCCAGCTTGACCAGCCGCACAATAATGGAAGGCACGGTACGGTTATGACTCTTCGCGATATCCTCGAAGTTCATTCCCTTGTGCAATTCTTCGCAAATCTGTTTATCTTCCGCCCGTGACCAGTACTGCCCGGCACTCGCCGGCTTCTTCAGTTCCCGCTCCTGCAGCGTGACCAGCGCGGCCAGCGCACGGTTCAATGCCATAACCGCTTGCGGATTTCGGCAAATCGAATCGTCTTTCAGCAGTTCGCGGGTCTCCGGATTCAGTCCATCCGCCAGCGCGCGAATCACTTTAATGGCTTCCTGAATTTCCATTCCACAACCTCCTGCGCACAATCGTAGCTGCCCCATCGCTCCCGCCCTTGTGATGAGTGAACATTCCGCAGCGGCTGCGCCCAGAATGGGACTCCCCGAACCAAGCTTTGGCTATACTCTGTATTCATCGTCGAATCTGGCGGAGGCGAATGGACTGGCAGGCGTTCTGGCTAACAATCCGTCTGGCTGTGTTGGTCGCCGCGGTGCTCGCAGTGTTGGGACTGCCCATCGCGTATTGGATTGCCTTCTCGCGCTGGCGCTGGAAGTTTCTCGCGGAGGCTGTGGTTGCGCTACCTATCGTTCTGCCTCCCACCGTGCTGGGCTTCTACGTTCTGCTTGCGCTCGGCTCGCGCAGTCCCCTGGGACGTTTTTGGCAGGCCCTGACCGGGCACACGCTAGCATTTACTTTTGGCGGGCTGGTAATTGGTTCCATCCTTTACAGTCTGCCCTTTTCCGTTCAGCCATTCGCGGCCTCCTTTGCGCTCGTCGACCCCAGGCTGATGGCCGCTTCCGCCACTCTGGGAGCGTCCAGGCTGCAAACATTCCGCCGCGTGATTCTGCCGCTTTCCATTCCTGGATTAGTCACCGGAGTCGCCCTGAGTTTTGCCCACACCATGGGCGAGTTCGGCGTCGTGTTAATGGTTGGCGGAAATATTCCCGGGGTTACACGCACGGTTTCTATCGACATCTACGACCAGGTTCAGGCCCTCAACTATGCCGCCGCCAACCAGACCGCATTGGTGCTGCTGGCAATTTCCTTCGCGGTGCTCTCGCTGGTGTACGGGGTGAACCGAAAAGTATGGGCAGTGTTGCCATGGAAATAATCCGACCAAGCAGTCGAACGTTTTCCTTTGTGAACCTTCGTGTCCTCTGTGGTTCAAGCCTTTCCGGCCAATCTAGATGAAGACGGACGCATCGCACGATGGATTGAAGGTTCAACTCCAAAAGCATTTTTCCGGAGCGGGACAGGATTTCGTGCTCGACCTTTCATTCGAGGTCACCGCAGGAATCACGATAATTTTCGGCCCATCCGGGGCAGGGAAGACCACGCTGCTCGACTGCATCGCCGGTCTCACCACTCCCGGCTCAGGCAAGATCACGATCGGTAACCGGATTCTTTTCGACCACCCGCGCGGAACAAATGTCCCCGTCCAGCACCGCAAGATCGGATACGTTTTTCAGGACCTCGCTCTTTTCCCCCATCTCACCATCGGAAAAAACATCGAGTACGGCCTGCCCGGCATAAACAAAAGCGAACGCCAAAAAAAGATTGACGCCATCCTCGAATCGTTCCGCATTGCGCATCTGCGCGGCCGCAAACCTGCAGAGATTTCCGGGGGCGAGCGCCAAAGAGTAGCCCTGGCCCGCGCCCTGGTTACCGATCCTTGCGTCCTGCTGCTCGACGAACCGTTAGCCGCGCTCGACGCCGCTACCAAATCGAAGATCATCGATGACCTGCGCGCCTGGAACGCCGCCCACGCCATCCCGATTCTCTACATCACGCACAACCGCGAAGAGGTCTTCGCCCTGGGCGACCGCGTGCTCGTGTTAGAAAACGGCCGCATCATCGCCGACGGCACACCGCATGGTGTGATGGCCGCGCCCCGACGCGAATCCCTGGCACAACTCATCGGCTTCGAAAATATTTTCCATGCCACCGTGACGGCGGTCCACGAAGATCGCGGCACTATGACTTGCCGCCTGGCGAATACCAGCGTCGAACTGGAAACCCCGTTGGTCCGCGCAGACGTAGGCACGACCCTGCTAGTCGGCATTCGCGCCGGCGACATCCTGCTGGCCACCGTTAAACCCGAGGGCCTGAGCGCCCGCAACATACTTTCCGGGCGCCTGCTCTCGCTGGAGCAGCGGGACGTAATCGTGGCCGCGCGCGCAGATTGCGGAGCAGAAATGGAAGTCCACCTAACCCTGGCCGCCCGCGATTCCCTCCAACTCCAGGCAGGACACCAAGTCTGGCTGATCGTGAAAACCCACTCCTGCCACCTGATGGCGGCGTCTTAAGCCGGGGTGCCGGGTCCCCCAGGTGCTCGCGCCTTTCGAGACCTGGGTCTCTCCTCTACTCCCGGTGTTCATTCGTCACATCCTTGAGAAGGGCTGGGCCGCTATCCTGGTCGTGTGCCAAAGCTTCTCCAGCGTTGTTACGGGGCAGGCGATTTGCACTTCATCACGTGTAGTTGTTATGGGCGTCGACCAGGGCTGGGCACGGCTTCGCGCCGTGATCTGTTTCTCACTGTGCTGGAGCGGGTGCGTCGACGCTCTCGTTTTGTGGTGATCGGGTATGTGGTGATGCCTGAACATTTTCATCTGTTGATTACGGAGCCGCAGGTTGGGAATCCTTCTACTGTGATGCAGGCCTTGAAATTGGGTTTCGCGCGGCGGGTACTGGGGGAGTTGGCCAGGGCCCAGGTCTCGAAAAGCGCGAGACCTGGGGCACCCGGTTTTACCCACCCGGTTTTAAGGCTTCAGCTCATGTTTGGTCGGCGCTGTTTTATGATTTCAATGTTTATACCGAGAGGAAACGGGTGGAGAAGCTGCGGTACATCCATCGCAATCCTGTGGAACGGGGTTTGGTGTCTGAGGCTGATCAGTGGTTGTGGAGTAGTTTCCGCTCGTACGCTTACGGAGAGATTGGTCTGGTTCGCGTCAACGATTGGGAATTATTGGAAATGAAGGTGATTGGGGCTGCGGGTTGAGCATAAGAGACCCAGGTCTCGAAATCTGATTGCCCTGGTTTGCCGGTCGTCAAACCCTTTATTTCGAGCAGTCCGATTGGCCTGTAAGCCTACCTTTTGGCCCTGTTAGGCACAAATTGAGTAACAGGATGAGTCAAGAAACCTTGGTCTCTGACCAAACTCTTGTTCTCAGGCAGGAGCTAGCTTACAACTTCGCGACAGCATCGGGAGTAGGCAGGTCCGCTCTATGCAATGGATTATACAATGCGTGAAGCTCCTTGAAGCTCGCTGGGCATTTTTCCTTAACCTCGATCCAAACCTCCTCAAAAGCTGGGAGTCTGAGGTTGCTTTTGATTCCTTCTTTCCACTGAATCCACGTGTCATCCGTAATCCTCTTTTTGTCGTGAAGAAACGCTTGCTCGTTGGAAAGGTCGATGTACCGGTAGATCGCATCCCGACAGCGAGATCTCTGTTCGTCGCCCAATGCTTTCAGCTCTGATCCCAACCAGATGTCGGTTGGGATGCTCTCCATGATCCTCCGATATTGCTCGTTTAGGCTGTCTTCGAAGGTAGTTGTTGCTTGTTTTCTGGCCAGTGTGATCTGTTGCCAAACGAGAAAAACGGGGACAACCGTCGCGATGGATGCACTGACCTCAATAAGTGTAAGTACGTCTGCCGGCCAAATCATCATACAAGCTCAAGCGTAGCGCGATCGCTTCTAGGCAGGAAAGTGGGTAATGGGAGTGTGCCAACTCTAGAACTTGCGCTGGAGGACGATCATGAGCGAGTACGAGACCGGCGATCTGGCCGGTAGAGAATAGGCAACGCGGAGCGTATGATGTTGCGGTCTTCGAGATCCGACTCAGAGATTCCAGTTCAAATGAAACTGCTGGGCCACATTGCATGCCTTCTTGCGCTGTTTTGTACCAATTTTGCCCCCCTGCAGGCAGAACGGCCACCCACTTATTACACATGGAATGGCGTGAGTCTTCAGCCTTCTTATGACGACCCTTCTCAGATCAAAGTCGTGGGTTGGCAAGTGTGGTTTTATACGAGGGATCCGGAGTCGGAGACTTCAAAGGGCAGGTGGGGTGTTTGGACCGAGGAGACAGTCGAAAAGCTGATCAAGGAGGTTAAACGTCAGCAAAAGTTGGAATTAGCGCTGGCCAAGTGGTGTGAATCTTGTCGAACAAGCAAGTACACTACTCTGAATCCTGTCTATCCAATCAGCGGTCACATCACATGAACAAAACAAACTCTCAAAGTTGTCGGACAACTTGAGAATGAAGGAGATCTACGGTCGAATCAGTGAGATCACAAAACATTGAGTCGGACCTCGAGAACGAGCGAGAGGTGACAGAGGCCTCCATGACGTCAAGGAATATCTGAAGGAGCTGTGGGAGGCCGAACAACGGGTCCTCAATTAGCTATCCCTCTGTCGTACTTCGTGGAGGAGAGCGTCTCCAGTCTGCAACGGCAAATTGACTTAGCTGACAGGGCCGTCACCTCAATTGAAGACAGAGCTCCTAAGTTCCACGCGGCTTGGAGTACCGACGGCGGCCCTGGATGATGACTAATGTTCAAGCGTTTGAAGGTTCAACGTTCCCTCCAAGAGCTGATGGAATAGAGGTCGTAGACTTTTTCAAAGGTTCACTGACTACCATTTCCCAACAGAGTTGTCTTACGGCGTGTATGTAAGTTTGCGGGGAAATATGGGCACCTCCGGCTACGGGACGGTAACCATCTCTTTTGCAGACATTTCTGAGATTCCTGAGCTGGTCAACGACGGTTATCGATGGACGCTAGAACTGAAAGCAAATCCAGAGAGTCTCTTTCCAAGAAGCTTTACGTATCAAGTAACTGGACGCACTTTTATGTTCAACGGTCAACCAGTACCACCGGATGTAACTACGAGCGCAGACAACAGGCCCGCAGCAGGTTATGTTTTTGGCTTTAAGGACAAGCAAGATGCTCTACATGCGCGTAACTATTTCATCTCACATGTTTTTGTATCAAAAATTGCTAAGAGGCCGGCCGACAATCCGACGGCAATTTCCTCTTCCACTCGTCCGGATACCGTTTCGCGCAAGACAAGTGCCGGCAATTCACAAAAGTTGAGCTCTCCGGTTCCAAGCGTCGAGAGTACGCTCGGAGCCATCTCAGATCTCTATAAGAAGGGTGACTATGCTTCAGCTGCTCCACTGCTACAGCAAACTGCCAAAACCGGCAATTCGGAAATACAGTTTCTTCTTGGTCGTCACTATGACAACAACTATCCCATTTACACTGGCGTAACTAAAGATCAAACAAAATCAGTCGAATTGTATCGCCAGTCAGCGGAACGGGGAAACTCTGATGCAATGCTGGAACTGGGATTGAATTACTTTAGTGGGCAGACTCTGCCGAGAAACTATGAAAAAGCCATGCATTGGATTCGGAAGTCCGCCGATGCCGGCAATTCAGAGGCTATGAACGCGCTCGGAAATATGTACTCGCGGTTACGGAGTAGATCGAGACTATTCGCAAGCGATCAAATGGTATCATCGGCGGCCGAGGCACAGGTCCGTGGGTTTTCACTACCTTCGAAGTGGATTTCGAGAAGCAACATCAGGAAGCTGGATCTTCTGTAGGGCGTGTGGTCGAGTACGATCCCAACGCCTACGTCGACGTCCACACGCAAACGGCAGCGGCTGCCTGAGTACGTCAACACGGTTGCTGCCACAGCCAAGATTTGACGGCGAGTTTCCTTGTGTGTTCGCGTCGGTGAGCACGGCCGTCGTGGTTCCGCAGTTCGGGAAATGCGCCATGCCGACGGAGCACGCCGGAGCCATCGATCGCTTCGAGGTTGATCTGCGTAACGGGAACTTTGTAATGCGTCAGTCGGACTTGTACCTCAATGATGTGTTTTGAGGTTCCTCTCACACCGCTCGTACCGTTCCCACGATTGGGTGTCCGCCAATCCCGTGCATGCTTTTGGTCGCAACGCGAATCATCCCTTCGACATCGCACCCCATCGGTACCAGAAATCCGTACACGTATCAGATGATTGTTCTTGAGGACGGCGACTTTCTGTACTTCGATCGGATATCGAAGGGCACGGGCTACGCCGATTCCGTGCTTCAGCACATGGAAACCTACGGCTCCGGTTTTATAAAGCCACGCAACGCTGGAATGGCAGCGGGGTGGACCACGAGACTTGCCGATGGGTCAGAGATTCGTTTCCCTGAGTCTTACAACGCTAAGAATCTGGCGCAAGGCGCGCCCACGGAGATGCGGGAGAACCAGGGCAACCGCCTGGAACTGCGCCGTGACGCGCAGCGGAATCTGCAGAAAATCAGGACGCCGCACGACCATTGGATCATGTTTCAGCTACGATGATCTTTCGCGTATCAAGCAAGCTGGGGACGACGCGGGCCATTGGGCACGGTACGAGTACAACCAGGACGGAATGCTAAAATCCGCGATCCTCTCGTCTGGCCGCGAACGGCACTACGACTACGATGGAACCCGGATGACCAGGATTGCGGACGAGACCGGGCGCGTTCTGCTGCGCAACTGGTATAACTCGGAGGTTGTGATCCAGCAACAATTTGCAAAGGAGCGGTCCATCAATATGCCTACGGTTGGGCTCCTGATCGCTCTACCCGGATAAAGTTGTGGTCACCCTCCCAGGTTCTACGAAACGAGAAGTGCGCGTGGCCGATTCCGTTCCAGAATTTGTCAAAACTATCATCGGTAGCGTGCCAAGCTCACCCTGCCGACCCCCCAAAACCGCCCAACCGCTCCCAGCCCCATTTACCCCCGGTTTTCTCCAAAAACCAACCCGGGTGCCCCACATCTCGCGGTTTTCGAGATGTGGGTCCGGATGACGAACTGTTCCACAAGTCACAGTTTGCGCCGGAGCCTTACCCGAAGGTGAGGCCATCCGGCTGACGCAGCAGGTGCCAGGCTTCGCGGTAGTGGGCGTAGGGGTCGAGGCGGGGGTATCCCTTGGGACGAATCAGCAGGGCTTGACAACTTTTCGGCACTACCGGCTTTTAGCGGTTTCTCCGTGCCTCCGTGTCTCCGTGGTGAAGAATCGCTGGGGATTATCGGAGTTCCAAACATCCCACCCTAACGTCGAAAAGCACGACGTTAGGATGGGCCACCCGGCAAGTTGGCACTGCTGAACAACGTCAACAGTACCCAATCGATTTCAGTTCACCGTGATGCTTACCTTCTTTGATGGGATCCCGTTGGCTACGACTTCCAGCGTGCTTGCGCCGGTGTCCATGTCGGCGGGAACGTCAAAGTTGGTCGAAACGATGGTGTTGCCGGTGGCCACGCCCATCGTGCTGTGATCATGCGTCTTCGCGTAGAAAACGTGACCGGATGCAGTATTGGTGATCCGCACCAGAGGATAGTTCGTCGCAGTCTCGAACTCGTCGCCAAATGCAGCCGCTTGCGACAAGCCATTGAACTGCTTGCCGGAAATCTTGTAAGTGGTGCCGCGGGTAACGGTGTGCGGATATTTCGTGACCGTCGGTGCCCACGCCGCCTGGTATTTCCCCTTAGGGTTGTAGACCGCAACGTTAAAGGTTTCGACGAGCGCCTGCCCGGTAGGCAGCATCAGGATAGGGGAGCCAGTCCCCGCCGCATCGGGCGTCAGATGTGTTCCGTCGAAATCGTACATAGTTCCAGAATCACCCTCGACCAGTACAATCCCATTCGGGAGCAGCACTGCAAGCGAATCACCCGCATTGTCCCCGTTGGGAAAGTTCGGGCCCACGGTCCACTTATTAGTGGTCGGATCATAGATAGCGGTTTGCCCCGCTCCCCCGTTCTTCGTATACGAACCGGTAGCAAACACCGTCCCATCCGGCCGCAGAATCCCAGGCCCCACCTCCCCAGGAGGGAAATAACAACCGTGCTTGCCGTAGGGGATGCAGCCGTGGATGTCGGTGGGGGAGTGCAGATCTACGATTGTGCTTCCTGCGCTCACCCATTTTTGTTCGGACTCGATGTATCGTTCGGAGTGCGGGGCTTTGGTCACATCGTAGGTCAACACTGAGCCGTCAGGCAGCAGCGTCCAGCCTTCTTCGGCGTTGCGGTCGTTCTTGCCGGCGTCGCTGAGGTTGGTCCACGTCAGCGTGGCGGGGTCGAGTTCGGCAATGCGCTTGTCGAACTTGCTGCCTAACAGGAATTTACCATTGGGCAGGACCGCCGACGGAGAATCTCCGATGAAGCCCCCAGCCGTTGGGAGGTTTCTGTTTGGTCCAGGTATCTTTTACTGGATCGTAGACGGCGCCCAGGTTGGTGAATGCGAATACGTTGTTGTTGTACTCGCCGCCTTCGATGATTACGCGGCCATCGGCCAGCACGGCGGAGGCGAAGGCATCGGGCACATAGCCAGCGGGAAGGCTGGCAATTTGCTTCCAGGTTCCATGGACGTAGCTACCGAACTTATCCGGAGTGAGCTTGACCCAGTCGGATTCGCTATTCCCCTGAAAGATCACCGTACCATCGGTCAATAGAAAACCGATGCCGGCGCCATCCGGGGGCTGGTTCACGAGGTTCTGCAAGGTCTGCGCCAGCGATACAGTGGGCACAGCGAGCAGAAGTATAACTACCACAAGAAGAAGTTTCTTTGGCAAGATAGTTCACCTTTCCTGAAAGTTACAAACAGTGAATACAGCGCTGGGAGCGGAAGCGCAGGGTGTCCATGGTACCAAATTTTGTGGGGGCGTGCAGAGATCCTTCGTTGGGAGACCTTGGCTTCGCCAAGGACTCCGCTGCCTCAGGATGACAAGATTCTACGGTGGCTTGGGAGAATGCCTTGACGTGCATCAGGGACATGTGACGTTGTAGGGATCCTTCGACTCCGTAGCTGATTCGCTTTGCGAATCAGCTACTGCGCTCAGGATGACACGAGGCTACTGCGCTCAGGATGACACGAGGCTACTGCGCTCAGGATGACATGGTGTTGGTTATAGTGCTCGGATGACAAGGTGTGTTGGATGTAATGTTATCGCGACTGAACTTCGATGGAGTCTGTTAAGTGCATTGTGGTTTGGGTTTGGTCGGATACGGTTATGGTTTGTCCGTGCTGGGCGTAGTGCTCGATTACGCCGGGACGGGACCAATCGAGATCCCAGCCGTTTTCGATGGCGACGATGGTGTAAGAGCCGGGAATCACGCTGCGCAGGAGGAAACTCCCGTCCTGGTCGCTTTGATCGCGGCGAAACAGTTCGCGATTGGATTCAGGATTCTTGGGTACGAGTACCACCATTGCTCCCGAGGTTGCTTTTCCGGCGCGCCTGGCAAAACCTTCGACGTTTACCGTGCCTCCGACCAGAGAGAGTGTGATTGCCATCGATGCACCGGCGGTGACATTCAAGGTATGTCCCGGGATAACTCCGCTCTCGGATGACATTCGCATGACGGAATAAGCTTTCGGCCGGCTGCCTGCCAGCACGTCATATTTGCCGGGAGCGAGATCCTGGAACGTGACTTCTCCCTTCGTGTCCATCTCTTGCCAGGCCACGATTCTCATTTTGCTGTTGCGAAGTGCGACCTCAATCTGCGGCGGCAAGGTCGCCTCTCCCAAGATCTGTATCGTGGCTTTCACCATGCTGGCGCGCTGGGCGGTCGACATGTCCAGCTCCTGCCCGTTGGTGGTGATATCGACTTCGTTGGCTTCGCTGCCGGCCTCGGGCGTACGAACAGAGTACCGGCCGGGCGCGACGCCAGTCATCTCGAACACGCGAGGGGAGACCTGTTGCATGCCGCCGCTTTGAATCATTTCCATGCCATCGAACGACGGCTTTTGAAGCATTGGCATGGTGAATCCATTGTCGCCGTTCACGGGAACATGAAAGAGCAGATGAAGGGCTGGAGCCGGATTCAGATGAAGGTCGGCTTGCAGATGATCGCCGCCACGGACAGGGATCGGGGTAGCGTCGTCGGGCTCGGTGGCATCGCCGTAATACGTGATGGCATACGCGACATCGAGAGACTGGTCGACGGCGGCAGGGAGATTTCCGGCGGCCGGTTCGCCGGAGGATACAGTATGCAGCGCATACCACGGCTTCGCGGTCGCGGAGATGAAATAGGAGCCAGCGTCCAGATTCGAGAACTCGTAGCCACCTTGATCGTCCGTCATCGAGACGCGAAATTTGATGATGCGTCCCACGCCGATTTGACGATCTTCACGGTAGAGAGAAACCGTGGCTTGGCGAACCGGCTCTCCCAGTTCGTCGAGGATCTTGCCGGAAAGCATGGCAGACGGGTCGAGACGCAGCACGAGGTGTTCGGTATCAAGGCCGACGCCGGTCACGATCGCGGTTGAGAAGCCCTCGTGCTCATCATAGAAAGCTGAAATGAAACCGCGCTTCGCGCCTTGCAACGAATATTTTCCGGGGCTGACCTGCTCGAAATCGAAACGACCGTCGTCAGAAGTAATCATCCACTGTGCTTTCTGACGATTCTTAGCGTCCACGATGGTGACACGAGCGCGGGCAAGCGGGTTTTCGCCGATTGCGTTTACGATGGTTCCCGCGATGCGAAATGCTGCGTCCGACGATTGGCTGGGCGGTGCGGTTGAACTCTGGGCCGCGAAGATCGCCAGAGAGTGGGACAATACCATCCCGAATGCGAGAATCACTCTTCGAAACGACCCTCTTCGAAATGACGCGCTTCGAAATGATGATCCTGGAAATGACATGGCTACTCGCTATTCACGATCAACGGCAGCTGCAAGTGTTCTTTCTGGCCTGGGACCAAACGGACCAGCAATCCTTTCGCATCATAGGCGCGCATTGCCTCGGGATCGCGGTATTCCAACTCTTCGCGATGATCGAAAGCAAGGACGCGATAGGTACCCGGCGATAGGTCCCGAGGACCAAATTTCCCGTCCGGGGCTACGCCTATGTCTTTGAACTCTCCGCTACTATCGGGGAGAGGAACGCAATACACATGCCCAAACGACCCATCGGCCGCCATACGCGCGGACTGGATGGCTGGCGGTGGCGTACCCTGGGATGCGTTGACCGCAGGCATGCCTTCAACGGTTCCGTCGAGTTCGGCGGTGCTGTCGCGCAGGGTTATTTCGATGGGAGCACTTGATCCGCCGGGGCCGACGACGAGTAGGTGATGCTGCAGGTCCGTCGTGCCAGAGGTGACCGACGCGACGAATCCGCGAGAAGCATCGACTCTCACCCAGTAGCGCCCGGGCTGAACACCTTCGATTACCAGCGAGTCGTCCGCTGGCCCGGAAGGATTGCGCAGCCCGGCGCCTCGTTCCTGGCCGAAATCATCGGCCGGCTCCAGCCGCACATAGACGTCGCGCCTAGGTCCTCCCCTGTGAATGACTACGCGCTCCGAGCTTGTATTTTCGCTGGATGTAAATTCTTCCTGAACATTCACACTGATTGCCCCGTTCGGCACCAGAGTCATGCGGGGCCCTTCAACCGCAGCGCCCTTGACGCTGATGTTCAGCTGTCCCGATGCGGCATTGGGTCCAAAGCTCGCCGCCTCCAAGGTAAAATTTCCGTCGGGGAGCAAGCCCTCAATCATCTGGTCACGGCTGTTGTAGCCAAGAGCGTACCCTGGGCCCCGGTGGCCCTGGGCGGATACGACGATTCCGAGGCCGCGAACATTCTCAGCCGCATTGGCGACGGCAACCTTGATTGGATAATACGCATGTTTGACCAGGGAAATATCCGCCTGAAAAATCTGGCCAGCCGTCAATTGAATGGTTTGCGCGGCGTCAAAATCTCTTGCATTCGGAAAGTAGACGGGAGGATATCCGTACTGTTGTCCGCGTGGATCGAAGGTTAGAGGGTCGCGATCCAGCTCTTCGCGCGTGAGCAATTTATAACTGCCCGCGGAGAGCTCAGCAAAGCGAAACTCACCATTTGACCTGGTCGAAACCGAACCTGCGGAGATCCAATGGGCACGGCCGTCCTGCACCTGGCGTCGATAGATCTCGAGTTGGATTTCGTCGGAAGGTTCGGAGCTGGGAAGAACGACCCGGCCAACGACAAGAGCTTCGGGTGTGAGCGAGATCGTAAGCTCCTTGCCGGCCGGCTCCTGCGGCAGATTCTGGATTCCATGTCGATCGTTGAGAAATCCCGGTTTTCGAGCCATCAGCTGGGTTGGGCGAGATTGTCCTCCGTTAGAAGAGTATGTCGTGCAAGAACCACCAACACATTGCGTCATGGTCGTAGAGTTAGCGGGGACAGAATTATTTTCGTTGCCCTCTTCGGGTTGAGCGAGTGTGAATTCGAAGCGGCCCTCACTGTTGGTCATCGTAGCGAAGCGATTGTCCGGGGAGTAGACGAGGGCTCGTCCGATTGGTTCATGAGTCACGCTGTTGATGACAACGCCGTGGATGCTGTCAGTGGGCTTTTCTTCTGCTTGGGTGCTCTGCGCGTGGACGGGCGTGGCGGTTGCAAACAGCAGCAGGGTTGAGAAGATTTTGAGGCGCGAATGAAGGTACGTGCTCATACGAAGTGTGAAGAACGAGCCGACCCCCGGCAGCTGTTCTTCGGAATACTCCCAGGCCCCGTTGCGGGGCTTGCATTTCGCATTACATTATAAGGCCATCGGGCGGTGTTTGCCTTGGGTGACTCTCGACCCGCGCCAGCAGAAAGCAGGTCCCTCGACTGCGCGTGAGCGTGCTTCGCACGATCACGCTGCGCTCGGGATGACCGGGTGTGGGGGCGCTAATGAGAGTTGTTCGCTGGGGTCGGAACCGCCTGGGCTTGCTGTATCTGGTTCATCTCGATCACGCCGAGCCATTGGCCGTTGCGGAGGTCGTTGTAGACAAGTTGTCCTCCCAGAATTTGTGCTGCTGCGGCTGGGGGGACGTCGCGATGGTAGCCGAAGAATTGCGCCTTCCATTGCTGCCATTGGCGCCAGCGCTCGAACCAGGGATGCGGGGGCTCGTACTTGGTGGAGAAAACCAACGCCACATCGAAATTTGAACGCATTTCGGAGGCTGCCATCAGTTGCTCGACGGTGAAACATTCAATGCGAAAAACTCGCATCGGGCGGGTCACATAGCCGAGGTAGGGGCGAGTGAGTTCGTCGCTTGCCGGCCATGCCGTCAACACGCGGGCCATGGGGTAGCGCGCCTCTATATAGTCCTCGGCTTGCTGGTGCAGCAGAATGTAATCACGATAAGCAAGATTGTCTTCGATTGAAAATCCATATGGGGGATTGACGAACAGGGCGGCCACGAATGCCAAAGCCACAATCGCGATTACGACGCGCCATAGCCGCACTCTTCGGCGCAGCGTTGAAACCCAGAGAATGATCACCAGTGGAACCACCGGAAGCATGTAGCGCGCAAGCACGGCTCCGCCCACCACGGCCATCGCGACCACGTAGGCTGCAATGATTGCGAGGAAGGAGAACTGTACGTCCAGCGAGATCCTCTTGCGTTCTTCGCCGTGGTCGCGGAGCGCCGGAAGCCACATGGCCAGCAAGCCGGCCAAGGTAAGGAAGGAAAAGTTGAGATATCCGACGACTTGCCACAGGCGTAGGCCGAGTGCGAGCAGCACACGGAGCGGCTGCACCGTGGTTTGTACGTTGTAACGGAAGAATTCCGGGTTGCCGAAAACGAATCCGGTGCGCGCGTAATGGAAGCCGTACCAGAGGGTGAGTGGGATGAGGGGGATAAGGAGTTGGCCACGGGCCTCTGACCAACTCATCGGTTTGTCATTCCGAGGAGCGAAGGCGACGAGGAATCTGCGTTTTCGCTGGACGCGGGAAGAACCCAGATCCCTCGCTTCGCTCGGGATGACCACTTCGCGCGGGATGACAAGTAGAACGACAAGCAACTCCCAGGCGAACAAAGCTAAGGGCGCCAGAATGGCAGTTTCTTTTGCAAGCACCGCGAGGGAGAACCACAGGGCTGCGGCCCATCGCCGGTCTTCGACGTACGCGAGCAAGGCCCAGAAGGTCAATCCAGCCGCCGCCAGATCTACGTGAGCGAGGGAGCTTTGGGCAAAGAAAACCGGGTACAACGCGATGCAGAGGGCGGAGGCCACCGCGACTTCCGTGTTCGCGACCCGTTGGGCGAGTCGAAAGACGCCGAGCAGAGAGAATGTGGCAATCCCCAACATGGCAGTGCGCGTGACCACGGGGGAATATCCCAGAAACTTCCAGGCCAGCGCAAGATAGGCCATGACCAGCGGTGGGTGCGCGTTCGAGGGAGTAGAACGCGGGATCAATTCAGCGTGCAGCAGGAGATCGCGGGCTGCTGGCACGTAGTATCCGGCCTCGTCCCAGAAATAGGGGAGGCGCAGTAAAGGAGTGTGCAGTGCGAACAGGACGACGAAGAACAGCGCAAATAACAGTGCTGTCGGATACCTGCGCCGCCGATCGATCTCTCCGGTCATCTCTCCGGCCACCGGAGCAGTCTAGTGTACCGGGCCCGCGGTTGCCATTCGGGGATCGAGCTTGATTTCGCCAAACGTGCTCTCGTAGCCGGAAACGTTCTGCTGCAAAATTGACATCAGCGCTTTGGCCTGCTGCGGGCTGAGATAGATGCCCTGAAAGTTCTTAACCTCGACTTGAGTTTCGGTCTGCTGTTGCAAGGTCCCGAAAACCAGAAAGAAATCCCAAACATTCACCCGCACTTGTACACTGTTGGCATAGGTCTCGCGATATTCGGGAGCGTTCACCAGCCGGATATTAGGTTGTTGTGGATTATTCATAGGTATTCAGTTTAGCGGCAGTGGTGAATAGAGAAAAGGGAATTTGCCGGGGAGGCGGAAATCACGCCGCTTTGTTGCTCGGAAATGGGTATACTTTCGGAGTTGTGGCGGAGTCGCCCGGTCGGAGGACTAGAAGTTTTTATAGTTCCCGTCCTGGTAACCTTCGCATATCTTGGCAAAATCGCTGCAGTGTGGCCGCGCATTGAGAGGATCGGCCGCGCGGGCAACGTCATAACGAGAAAGGAAAGGATCCCATGTTACGAACTGCTTCTGAAAAAACAGGTGAGCGGATCGCCAGGAGAGCTTTACCTTGCTTCCTCACTTCCATAATGATGGTCCTGCTGATTCTCCCTGCGCTCGCTGCTGACAAGGAGAAGGACGAAGACACACTGAAGCAAGCCAACATCGTGTTGGGGGATATGCTCAACGACAAGAACATCTCGCAAGACGCACTGGCAAAGGCGAATTGCGTGCTGGTTCTGCCCAATGTGAAGAAGTTCGGCGTTGGTATTGGCGGAAGCGGTGGCCGCGGTCCGATGCTTTGCCGTACCGGCCAGAACTTTGAGGGCAAATGGTCCGCGCCCGCGATGTATTCGGTGGGTGGGGCCAGCGTCGGTCTGCAGATAGGAGGCACGTCCAGTGATTTCGTCCTCCTGCTCATGGATCGGAAGGTTGTGAACCAGATACTGAATGGCAAAACGAAGATGGGCGCTGATGCGACTGCGGCGGCCGGACCTGGCGCTACCGCGGCCGGCGCTACTGATGCCGACATCTGGACCTACGGGCGATCCAAGGGACTGTTCGCCGGCGCCTCCCTGGGAAGCGCAACCATAGATCCCGATAATGACGCGAACTTTCGTCTCTACGGAAAGAGGCTGACCGCATCGGATATCGTGCGCAGCACCACGGTCAAGTCCACTCCCGCGGGCGAACCCCTGGATTCGCTGCTCAACAGCAAAATCGCAAAGCACACATCGGGTGATTAAAACGCAGCGCCTTGGAAGCTTGTAAACCAGCAGCCTCCAAGGCGCCTTTTTTTTCGAACCCTCCATCAGCCCACCAAGGTAATATTCCGCAGGCGCGTTCGTTGACGGCGCGAGCAGTCGAAATCAAGAAAAATCCAACCGAAGCAAGTCTCCCCTATCGCACCGGCGCGCAAATTCCCGAAGTCGCTGATAAGACGGCGAATGTAGTTGTAGCGAACAAAAAGCGAATACGCTACACTCATGGTCGTGGATGAAGGTAGAAAGCGCGTGATTCTAATTGCTGCCTGTATTCTCGCAGCCCGGAAGTTGACGCAGGGGGACGGCAGAAACTCTCCGGCATCCGAGTCCACGATTTCTGACGCAATTGCTCTGGCGGAAAGAATCATGGCGAAAATCGATTCCCGGTGGCCGGTCAGGTTATAGCGAAGGTGTAACCATGCGAATACGATGGCATCAGTTTATAGACGGCTACGACTGGAAAGCTCGCCTGATCCCGACGGCGATCTTGCTCTTTCCGGTGTTCTGCACGATCTATTACTTCTTTCCAGGAGTACTCAGTAACCCGTTGCAGTTGGCAGGTGGTAGTATTCTCGCCTTCGCGTTCGTCTACCTGGCCTCGATGTTCTTCCGAGATCGGGGAGTACGCTACGCCAAGCAATTCTGGGAAGAACGAGGCGGCCTTCCATCGACGCGCCTCGCTCGCATGAGAGATTCTTATCTAAGCGCACATCAAAAGAACAGAATCCAGTTGGCGGTTCTGCAAGGCTTCGGAATACGGCTCATGTCGTTAGAAGAGGAATATGAATATCCCGGACTGGCAGACCGCAAGATTATGGACGCATTCCGAGAGGTCAAGGAATTCCTACGCCGATGCGACGGATGCGGCTTAGTCGATAAACACGGCGCAGAGTACGGCTTCGTGCGAAATCTCTGTGCCTCCAGAATGATTTTCGTCATTGAGGCCGTCAGCGGGATCGTGGTCTGCGGATTCAAAGGCAATTGGACGCGTTGGAATTTAACGACGGGCTGTTGGGCGAACGTTGTTCTGCTCATCCTGTGGTTACCTTTCGCTTGGCTCGTGCTTCCGCGAATGTTGATGCTGAACGCGGATGCCTATGCGGGGCGTGCTTGGATCACCTTCTTGAGCTTGACAGAAGGAAGCTCGAAGAAACCCAGCTCTGCTGTGAACCCAGGGAACGATCGTCGACGCGCATCGGGTGAATGAGACTTAGAAGCTGAGATGAATAGGTGGCAACGTTAACCCCACGCACACAGGATACGCAGATTTGTTACGTCGCGAGTTGAGGTCGCGGAATGCGATCTACGCCTCCTCGCTTCGATTGCCTCATGTCACGAGCTACGGAGATATGCCCGTGGTGGTGTACCGGCCATCGGAACTGAGGCACGGCAATTTCTTCGACGCCAGTTACAGGTCCATTCTCAATCGACCCGGATGGAAACATCGACTAGGTAAAGTACACGCGCAGGCCCGTCGTGCGCTGCCTCGAAGCGATGAGGGTTGGAAAGAACTCGACTCCTCAATGAGTTCGGATGCCTTACTCATGAATGTATTCTGTTGTCCCGGTGTGACCGAGAGCCGGGCTCTGGCGCTGAAGTTAGGATTCGAAGTCGACGAGGTTCCGGTGTTCGGATTTCGAGCCCGCATTCCGCGTGATGGTACCCGGTTGGATCGAACCGAGATCGACATGAAAGTCGGAACACTTCTGGCGGAGTCCAAGCTTACCGAAACGGATTTCCAGAATCAGCGTCCGGAGATCGTCGAATCCTATCGAGAGCTACGAGAGGTATTTGATGGAGAGTTGCTTCCGCGACTGAATGGGCAATACGTTTCCTACCAACTCATTCGGAACGTCCTAGCTGCACACCATCTTGGTATGAGCTTCTGCGTGCTCGTGGATGCGCGGCGTCCGGATCTTATTGAGGAGTGGTTCGCAGTAATGAGGTGCATAAGACTCGCGGATCTGAGAACCAGGTGCAAGGTTCTAACCTGGCAAGAACTCGCGGAGCTGTTACCGGACAAACTCCAAGTTTTCTTGGATCGGAAGTACGGGATCGTGTCTCCTGGCCGTCCTCCTAGCCCGTGCGGACCCGACATCGAATAGCCGGTCGCTCCCATACGCGAGACGGTGCATCGTCCTCAACTGTCGGTAACACGACTAAACTATCGACGTTCAGTTAAAGCAGTCGGTCCACGATTTCTTTCTGACTAGGGAGCAAACGCCGCCGAATGTCGGCGAATGGCAACCAAATCGGAGAGCCTTCCCAGGAATCCTTCAACTCGCCCTCGGCTTCTACCGCGAACACAGCGATTATCACCGGAACCTCGGCTGAGCTCCGATATTCGAAGAGCTGTGCGGAGTGTTTGACTGCCAAACCTGTCTCTTCCGAAACTTCTCTCTTCATCGCCTGTTCAGACGTTTCCCATGGCATAGCGAGACCACCCGGAAACGACAAGCCTTGCCCGTCGCTTCGATCAATCACCAGGACCAATGGACCTTTTCGGATCACTCCGACAGAACCGTGTAGCCAGCCGAAGAGCGGAAGCCGGGAATAGGCGGCTAGTGCACAGTGGGACAAAACCCAAAAGCAACTACGTTTGATTCGCTGGAACGCGGTAGTCAGTCGAACTCCTTTCTTGTTTTGTTTATAACCAAAGCGGTCAGCGGGAGAATGCGTCAACGGCATCTTGCCATTAAAGATTTCCACATGCATACAGAAAAAATTCACGAGCGCGTCACCTAAGCGCAACATTTCGCGGCTACAGTTTCGTGTTCAGGAGGATTTTTTCAATGAAAACCAAGAGGTCTTCACGGGCCTTTGTCGTAATTCTATTTCTGGCTGCGGCTTTGGTACAGGCCTTGGTTGCGCAAGACTCAGGAAAGCAGAACAAAATTAGCCACGTCCTGCTGGTGAGCATTGACGGCATGCATGCGGTGGACTATTTGAACTGTTCGCAGGGAGTCAAAGGAATAAACGGCGGACAACCCTACTGCTCGAACTTGGCGAAACTGGGCGCAACTGCCGTGAACTATCTGGACACCAGCACCTCACGGCCCTCCGATTCATTCCCCGGCTTGATGGCAATCGTAACCGGGGGCACACCGCGACTTATGGGCGTGTTTTACGATGTCTCCTACGACCGGGTCCTTGCTCCTCCAATTAAAACTACAGGCAACGGCCTTAAGGGCGGACCCTGTACCGTCGGCCGGGCGAACGGCACTTCTACCGAGTATGAAGAGGGCATCGACATCAACCAAAAATTCTTGAACGGCATCGATGGCATAAGCACGAAGAACGGGGATGGCGGAATCAACTCGATTGATCCGGCAAGACTGGAACGCGATCCTTTTAACAACTGCCTTCCGGTGTACCCGTGGAATTTCGTCCGGACGAACACAATTTTCGGCGTGATTCACGCCGCTGGCGGCTACACCGCCTGGTCCGACAAGCACCCAGCCTACTCCTCGGTTTCCGGCCCCGGTGACGGCACGAACCTGGACGATTTCTATGCACCAGAAATCAATTCTGACGTGGTTGCCTTGAAGGGCGTCACGACGCCGCTCGGGCTGGCCTGCGATCCCATTCCGGACCCGAATGCCGATCTTAGCGCCTGGACCAACAGCTTTCTAAACATTCAGTGCTACGACACACTCAAGGTGAACGGCGTTCTCAACGAAATCGATGGCTACAGCCACAACCACAAGAAGAAGACCCAGGTGCCCACAATCTTCGGCATGAATTTCCAGGCCGTGAGCGTAGGACAAAAGCTGATCGAAGCAAACGTAGGCAGCGGCGGTTACCTGGACGGAATGGGCACTCCAAGCGCCCTCTTGCTCCAGGAGATTCAGTTTGCTGACGCGGCGATCGGAGAATGGACCGCCGAACTCCAAAAGCAGGGTCTATTGGACTCGACGCTCATCATCATCACTGCCAAGCATGGTCAGAGCCCAATCGATTCTCAACGCTACGTTGGGATTACCTCGTCCGGGCCAGTGACGACCTCGCCGAGCATGCTCATCGACGACTGCTTGCCGCCCTCCGAGTCGAACAGCGGTGGACAAATCGGCCCAACGGAAGACGATGTTTCGCTCTTGTGGCTGAAATCTTCCTGCAACGCGGCGACCGAGGCCGGGATTCTCGAAACCCAATCTCCGACATCGAATAATATTGCGGGCATCGGCGAAATCTTCTTCGGGCAATCCATCAATCAACTGTTTAACCCGCCAGGCATCCCGCCAAACGGCGATCCGCGAAGCCCGGACATCGCGGTTGCTCCGAATGTGGGTGTGACTTACTCCGGGAGCACCGCGAAGCAGGCCGAACACGGCGGCTTCTCGCATGACGACACCAACGTGATGATCTTGGTCTCGAATCCAAGTTTCAAAGCCACGACACTGACGACACCGGTACAGACGGCGCAAGTTGCTCCGACTATCCTGAAGGCTCTCGGACTCAATCCTGGGAGTTTGCAGGCGGTCCAGATACAAGGCACGGAAGCGCTGCCCGGAGTCTTTTCCGGAAAGAAATAGCCTGGAAAATCGTCGGCAACCGAACTTCCAGCGGGCATCTTCGCAGATGCCCGCTTTGTTATGCGGCAATAATCACGTCGCTTGGGGGGCTTTGCCAGATTGTCGACTGGAAGACACGCTGAGTATTTGGGCGCTACAATATCGTCAGTAAAGCCGACATCACAGAAGCGGTAATGAAGAATCGAGGAGGGTCTTGCCGGGATGGCGGAATTGGCAGACGCGCTGGACTTAGGATCCAGTGCCGCAAGGCGTGCAGGTTCGAGTCCTGTTCCCGGCACCAGACAATTCAGGGCGAGACGACACCGCGTCTCGCCCTTTTACATTTCTTAGCTGCATAGCGCTCAGGCGCGGATTCTAACTTCAAATCCGCCGGGCCGCACCAGGTGGAATCCCGAAATTACTGCACCTGCTGCAATCCCTGATAGACTGCCAGGCCAGCGATGACCAGGATCAACAATCCAGACGCAGCTCCCAACCATTTCACCAAGGGAGTGATTTTGTTCACCTTGGCCATGATCTCAATCTGTTCCTTTTCCATGTGGGACTCAGACTCGCCCAGGAACAGTTGGTCGTCCTCTTGCATGGTGAGAGTGCTGCGATAGATGAGGAGGATGACCAGGACAGCGGTGAGAACTCCCCAGACAGCTAGCGGCCACATTAGCATTGACATCATAAGCCACCTCGGTGCTGATCTTGAGCGAACCCCGAAGCTTTGCCGATGTTGGTTGTGGGCCACAACCAACACAGGTAAGGGGCCCTCAAGGGGGAATTATAGCTCGGGAATCCAAGTACCGGCAGGTTTTGTTTTTTGGCCGCAACCCGGGAGGAGTTTCGGTCATCTAAATGGCATCCAGGGCGGGATAGGACCGTGGATTTTTGCCTCGACCCTGCGCTTGGCTTTGTTATAATAAACGGGTAGTAATTTCAAGGAGATACCAATGGCCACGACCACTGTCCCGACAACCGTTCCAGAAGTCACGCCCAAAACCCCGCCGGTTAGCCTGACTCCCAATGCGATTGCCAAAGTTAAGGAAATTATGGCGCAACAGACTCCCGTGCCTGCCGGCCTGCGCGTCGGTGTTGTGGGCGGCGGGTGCTCTGGTTTCTCCTACTCGATGTCGTTCGAAAACGGCGCGGGTATGATGGATAAGGTGTTCGACATGGACGGCCTCAAGGTCTATGTGGACGCCACCTCGCTGATGTACCTCAATCAATGCATCGTCGATTACGTCGAAACCCTCGAGGGTGCCGGCTTCAAGTTCGAAAACCCGAACGTGAAGAGCACCTGCGGCTGCGGATCTTCGTTCAGCGTGTAAGCGGGAAGACTTCCAATGTAGAAAAGCCTCATCGCTATGAGCGGTGAGGCTTTACTTTTGTGTGGAACCGCACTATCAGTATGTCGCGACAAATCCTCCCTGGTAGTTATTGTCGGGCACATAAAATCCGACAAGCGTGTTTTTATCGTTGATTCCCATGCCATATGTTCCCCCGCTGTTGGGATAATCCGCCGTGTAGTACTTGCCGCTATGCAACAGCGCGCCATGCGGATGGGACAGCGAATCGAACCATTGAAAGACAACGTCGTTCGCATTATTGAGGTCCATGGCGAACGTGTTCGTCGCGCCGGGAACGTCAATGGTTTTGTAGGTTTTGCCATTCCAAATAGAGGACTCGCTATTTTGCTCTGCGTCCTGCCAATACAACACGATGTATCCGTTGTTATTAATCCCGCTTGCGAAGGTCGCGGTAGCGCCAGGCACATTCAGTGTCTTGTACGTGCTTCCGGTCAGACGGAATCCATGAATCCCCTTGGAGTCCTGATAAGAGCCGACAATCACTCCCTTATCATTAATCCCCATGGCTTGCGAGTTCTTGGCTCCAGCCGGACCGGGGATATCCGTAAACTTGCCGTTCTGATAGGCGAACCCCATCGTCGTGGTCTTGATCTGATAATTTCCTACGATTACCCCGCTGGAATTGATGTTCTTGCAAATCGTCGACGAACTCTTGGGGTGATCAATGTGGGTCCACTTGCCATCCACTACCAGAAAGCCGTGTGGGTTTCCTCCGGGTTTGGACAGATATTGCCCAACCATTGCGCCCGCGTTGTTAATCCCTCCGACCGTTGTAGTCAGCGCTCCCGGCACCCGGATGGTCTTGAACTTGAACGTCAAAGTCGGCGCCCCAGCTGCAGTCGCCGCAATCATGAACATCAGCGCGAATACCGCAAGCAACACCGATTTGCAGATTTTCATTATTCTCTCCCTGGGATCGGATTGTATTGGCACACTTCCGCCAGAATCTTTCTGGTCTGGGAAGTGGCAGCGATTGTACACCTATTTCCGCGGGTAGCAACTCCGCGAATGGAATTCTAAAGAGCCTCGAATCGTGACAAGATTCGTCCCGCATTGCCAGTTTCTAAAAGGATCGGCTACCGCAACCCAACTCAGGGCAGATTTTAGATTGACGCTAGGGATTTTGCTCGGGAGGCATTTGCGGAGTCTGCATGCCGGGTTGTGTAGGCTGGCCGGCTTGCACGCCGGGCCCGGGCTGTCCTAAGAGTCCGCCGCCAGGTGCTCCCGGCGCGCCCGGGGCTCCGGGGGCGCCCGCCTGTATACCACCGCCTGCCCCTTGGAGTGATGGCTGGTTGGGCGTGGTCAGAAGTCCACCGCGATCAGAGCTTGGATCGTAGATGAATTGCCATTGATAGTAGTGGTCTTTCTTGTTAAATACGCGGATGGTTTTGTCTTTACTTGTACTGGCGACTCCAACGATCGGTCCACCGCCGAAGACCTGAGGGCCCCCGCTGCCCGTGGTGGCAGCTGCGCCGAAGGCACCGGGTGCGCCGGGGCCCGGTGCGCCCGGACCCGGTGCCCCTGGATTTTGGCCTTGACTGGGCCCGGCCGTTGCGTCCTCGTTATCAGGGTTGTCCGGTGGGTTCTGCCCCGGACTTGGGGTTACAAATGTGCTTCCTGCGGAAGCCTGGCCCGGGTTGGCTCCATTTATAGCGGAAGCCAGACCGCCAGCCATGGCCACCGTATTCATGGCGCCATTGGGGAGTCCTGCGGGGCCGCCGGGACCACCTGTTCCCGGAGTGACAAGACCGCCGGGATTCAGACCAGGATTCAGGCCGCCGGCTGGAACAGCTCCTGCCAACCCCGCTCCGAACGACATTTGCACATCGCCCATGTGGAGAATCTTGAAGTCTTTTCCGGTGATCGGATCTTTGTAGCGTTTGCGCAGGAATCGGACCTGGTTGGTGTTTTCCAGTTCCTCGATGCGGGTTGGATAACGGCCGAATTTCTTGACAAAATGTTTCATCGCCCGCGAGTACTGAACCCCGCGATGAATCAGTTCTTCTTCGCGATCGCGTTTCACCTGGAAAGCGATGACGGGAGCCATGACCACCGCGGCGATAGCAATGAGGGCGACGAACAGTATGAGGGTAATCAGAATGTATCCGCGCTCGGTGCGGCGGCGGGGTTTTGGGATGGGGTGGAGCGATGTCACGTTTTTCTCAGTCAGTCGTTATTCAATCGTCCCGGAAGAACCCAGATCCTTCTCTTCGCTCAGGATGTCAACAACTGGGTCTAGGCAAACCGAGACGTGGCGAGCTACGTCTCTACAGCTCTTAATTCTCTTACCCCGCGGTCAGCGGAATGCTTTGGCGGTTGTTGTTCAGCACGTCTTCTATTTCGACAGAAGTGGGCGAGATGCGCAGGACCTTGTAGTGGCGATTGACGACCTCTCCTTCCGCCGCGATGAAGACGTCTTCACCCTCCGACAGAAAAATCTTTTTGGCTTCGCCGGGCTTGCTGGCGAACCCGAAAAATTTCAGGTTGATGGGCGGCGGGGGCGGTGGTGGAGGCGGGCCTTTTTCCGCCTCTAGCTCATCGGGAGTTTTAGCCGGCGCAATGGGCTGCGGAATCTCCGCCTGGGTCATGAAGATGTTCCGTCCCGTGCCTTCGTACTTGGTATCTTCGCTGGCTTTCAGCCAGTCATAGCGCAGGGTGGGATCGAGCGAACGGGTCGCGGGGCTAACCTTCTTGCCGTGAGCCTTACCCGTCGCAGCAGGCCGGGAAGTCGGAACCGGGGGTGTAAGCGGAGGCACGACCGTTGCGGCCTTCGGAGCGGAGCTCCCAAGATTGAACAGCAGCACCACGACGGCAACCAGCATCAGACCGATGGCCACAAACAGCTTCGTCCGATTTTCCGCTCCGACCTTCACTTAGCACCCGTTTCCACTTAGGCAGCACCCGTCTTCAGATAAGTTTCCAATTTGAGTTGCAGCTTGACCACGCCGCCTTGTTCTCCGCCCAGCCCCACGCTATCCACCAGAAAAAACAATTGGTCGCGCTCCAGCGCGTTAATGAAACGCACCAATTGGAGGTAATCGCCGGCGAGATTCGCGTCGATTCCCAGGCGCCGCACGCCAACAGTCTCCGGATCCTTCATGGTGTATTTAATGCTTTCGATTCTGGCGCCGCTTTGCGCCGCAACTTTGCCGAGATCGACGGAAATCGCGGAGTCCTGCAAAGGCAGTCGTTGGGCATAGAAGTCGGCAATCTGTTTTCGCGCGACAGGAATTTTCTTATCCAGACCGCGTAATGGTTCGACCTCCCGCGTCTTCTGCTGCAACTCCCTCCAGGCTTGATCGAGTTGTTCGCGCCTCGATGCTTCCGATCCCACCAGGGGGGAAAAAAACACCGCGATTGCGATCACATCCACGATCGCCAGCGCGGCCAGCGCGATCTTCACTTTCCGCCGAGTATCTTGCAGATCAGGCATTACTGCGCCCCTCCTGGACTGGTGCTTCCAGTCTCAGGCACATAAAGCGCACTGATGTGAAACTGCACCGCGTCCCCTCCCCCTCCCGGTCCATTGCCTTCGCTGGAGTTTTCCTCCTCAATGTAGGTCTCGTGGAAGTGCTGCGAAGCCTCCATTTTGCTTACCAGGTCCAGCGCATGCTCCCGCGAGTCTCCGGCTACGATCAGCTTGATCTCCAACTCATTATCCGGCGCCAGTTCGGGATGAATCGATACTACGTGCAGCCGTGGCGGCATGACCTGCTCCAGATCTTCAAAGGCCTTCGTCCAGGAAAAAGCCTTCCGCTGGAAAAGATCATTGAGGAACTGGGACCGGTCGCGAGTAACGCTGTTCTGGGGTAGATTCAATAGCGCCTGGGCGTCGGCTTTTTCCTTGTCTCGAGCCGCACTCTGGGCCTCGTACTTGCCGATCAGTTGACGGTCTTTGCGCGCGCCGATCCATCCGTTCACCGTGATGATGAGCAGCAGCAAAGTCAGAACGCCCAGCGCAACCAGACCTCCACCCCAGCGCAGCCAGAAGAGCCGCGCATCCTCGTAAGGCTGGCTCGCGAGATTGATATCGACGCGCATCTACGAAAGCAAGGCCCCCACAACCCCCGCCATTCTCCACTTCGGAATCGAACCCACGCTGGCCCCCAATTGTGCATCCCCGACCAGCTCCGTTACCTCGGCTCCGGTCTGAGCGCGCAACGCAGGAACAGCCCCGCCCGGATCCGACAGGCCAGCGATGAAAATGTGCTCAATATTCAAATGGTAGGTATCCTGAAAAAACACCACGGAGGGATAGACCTCCTCCGCCAGTTGCTCTCCGGTAATGGTTGTCCCACGCGGGTTTTCCAAAGTTCGGAACAGCAACAGCTGATTCTTGTCGAGGATGGCAATGCTGGTGGTGCGCGCGTCTACTTTTACCACCAGGGTCGGCCGGTCCGCGTTGGCCGCGCCCAGCGCAGCCAGCATGGAAGGCAACACGATGCCGGGGCTGTACCCCGCCTCGCGGAAAACGGATTCGTAGTCCTCGATCACGCTGCTCAGAGCTACCGCCGCCACCACCCTGAGTCCGCTGGTGGCGGGCTGCGCGTGGTAGGAAATCTTGGCTTTGTCGAGATCAAAGGGGAGCGACTTCTTCAGCCGGAAACGGACCACACTCTCGGCCTCCGTGCGTTTGGCGGGGAGAGTCTCAAAATCCAGCAGCATGACGCGCACGGCGGCGTCGGGCAGCACTGCAATCACATCGCGCGAGCGGCTGTTCAGGCTGGCCAATGTTTCCCGTATGGTGTCGAAGACGCCCTTACGCTCGCGCACATTGGCTTCGAGTAAATCGGGCACTACGCTCCCCTTGGCCAGTTCCCCAGCGGTGCACATCTCGACCATATCGCCCCGCTCCGAAATGCGGCCCGCAAGCACACGATCGGCGGCGATCTCGCAGGCCAGCTTCGGTTTGGAACTCGAATTGAAACTAGGACGCATTTCCGACACCACTCCCAGCAGCCCTAATACAAGTAAAATCCTCAGCCGCTCATAAATGCAATAGCTGGAAGAGCACTAGAGTCATTGACCGAAAGGTCGGTCAGATTTCTGACAGAGTCCCCAACCGGTTGTCATCCCGAGCAAAGCGAGGGATCTAGGTTCTTGCGTGGCTAGCGAAAAACCCAGATTCCTCGCTTTCCTCGGAATGACAGGAAGTCGATTTCTCCAACAGCGCCGCCAGCCCACCATCCGGCATGAGTCTTATCGCATGCTCTCGATGAAGGTGACTTTGTTAATCTCTTTTAACGTCGTCAGCCCGATTCGCACTTTGTCCAGGGCAGACTCACGCAGGAACCTCATGCCTTCATCACGGGCGGCGCGCCGGATCTCGGAAGTCGGCTTCTTCAGTAGAATCATCTCGCGGATACGATCGCTCAAGTCGAGCAACTCGTGGATGGCAGTTCGCCCGCGGAATCCTGTCCCAGCACATTCAATGCAGCCCTGTCCTTCGTAGAAGTTAACCTCCGACCAGGTCTTCGGATCGAGACCGCTGGCTTCCAATACTTCGGGGGCATAATGCGTCGCCGTGCGGCAGGATTCGCAAATCAAACGCACCAGCCGCTGCGCCAGAATGCAGTTCAACGCAGAAACGAAGTTGTAAGGCTCAACGCCCATGTTGAGGAAGCGCCCGATGACGTCGACCACGTTGTTGGCGTGGACGGTGGTAAACACCAAGTGTCCGGTAAGTGCGGACTGAATCGCGATCTGCGCCGTCTCGGTGTCACGGATTTCGCCGACCATGATCTTGTCGGGGTCGTGACGCAGAATGGATCGCAGTCCTCGAGCGAAAGTCAGACCTTTTTTCTCGTTCACCGGAATCTGGGTGATGCCGCGAATCTGGTATTCGACCGGGTCTTCAATGGTGATGATTTTGTCTTCGTCGGTTTTAATCTCGCTGACGGCCGCGTACAAAGTTGTGGTTTTGCCGCTGCCCGTTGGTCCCGTGACCAGCACCATGCCATACGGTTCTTTGATGTAGCGGCGGAATTTCCGCAGATCGTCTTCATCGAAGCCGACAACATCCAGCGTGAGCTTGTGGAACTTCTCGCTCATCGACTCTTTATCGAGCACGCGCAGCACGGCATCTTCGCCGTGAATCGACGGCATAATCGAAACGCGGAAATCGATAGGCCGCTCGGGGCTGCCATAGCGCACGCGGAAACGGCCGTCTTGCGGAACCCGGCGTTCGGAAATATCCAACTCGCTCATCACCTTGATACGCGAGATGATGGTCGAGTGGTGCTCCTTGGCGATGGGCGGCATGGCTTGGGTGAGCACGCCGTCGATGCGGAACTTGATGCACACAGAATCATCGCGAGTTTCGATGTGAATATCACTGGCCCGCCGTTGCAGCGCCGTGAAGATCGTAGTATCGACCAGGCGGATAATCGGGCTGATGTCGCCCTGCTGCGTGGCCAGCCGGTCAATCGAAATACTCTCTTCGGAACCGGACTCATCTTCCCGGATTACATCCAGGGCAAAGCCTTCGCTGGCGTCTTCGAGAACGCGCTTCGATTGCTCCGTCTTCTTGAGGATTTCCGTGATCTGCGCCAGAGTCGAAACTTTAGTGACGATGCGCTTCCCCAGGAGCAGGCTGATCTCGTCGATCATCATCAACTGGCTGGGATCGGCGATGGCGATGGCGAGCCGTCCGTCCTCGGTTTCCTCGAGCGGCACGAAGTTGTAGCGGAACATCAAGTGAACGGGAATTGTTTTAAACAGATCGTGGTGCAGTTGGAAGTTGTGCAGGTCGACGAACTGGCAGCGATAACGCCGCGCGATATCCTGCGCCCGTTCCAGTTCCTCGGCGTGGGTGCCGGGCGCTGCCGTCCCGTTTCCGCCCACGAATACTGCTTTGTTTTCTGTCGTTGTTGCCATTGCTAAACCTACCTACCCAGGCCAGAGCCTTATTTCTCGTCTAGTAACCTAGTGAATCGTAGATCCCAAAGTGAAGATGGGTAAATACAGCGAGATAAGTATTCCGCCCACAATCACTGCCATGAAAATGAGAATGACAGGTTCGATCAGGGCCATGGCCGCGCCCAGCGCGTTCTGTACGTCCTCCTCGTAAAACTCTGCCACCGAGGTCAGCATCGCCGGCAAGGCGCCCGTGGACTCGCCCACTTCGATCATCTCCACCGACAACTCGGGAAACATCTTTTGCTCTTCTAAGCTCTTGGCCAGCGGCTGCCCTTCGCGTACTCGAATCGCGGCCTCGGAAATGCCAATCAGGATGCGCCGGCTGCTCATCGAAGCTCCCGCAGTCTGCAAAGACGGCACCAGCGGCATACCTCCTGCCAGCAGGGTTGAAAGCATGCGGGAAAAGTTCGCTACCTGGTACTTCAGCCATATTTGGCCGAGCAAGGGAAGCGCGAGAATGGCGCGGTCGAGCCGTTCCGCCCCACGGTCGGTTTTCTTCCACTGCCAGAAAGCCAGGGCCGCGACCACCAACGCAATCGCGAAAATCGGAAAATATCTTTGCGCGTGGTTCCCGACATTCAGCATGATCAGCGTGATGGTTGGCAGCGATGCTCCCATCTCGTCGTAGAGCTTGGCGAACTGCGGCACCACGAAGGTAACCAGGAACACCAGCATGATCGAAACCACCGTGACCAACAGAGCCGGATACACCAGCGACACCGCTAATTTCTTCTTGAAGGTCAGCGCCATCCGCTGAAACGCAATGTAGCGGCTGAGCACTTCTTCCATGTTGCCGCTCTTCTCGCCCGCCATCAACGTGCTGGTGTAGATTTTGGGGAATGCACCCTGTCCGGAAAAAGCGTCGGAGAGCAACTCGCCGGCCTTCACCCGATCGCGCACATTCTGCAACAGGCTCTGCAGATACGGATCTCTCTGCCGCTTGATCAGCAAATCCAGGGAATTCAGGATCGGCAACCCGGCTTTGATCAACGTCAGGAATTGCGAGTTGAAGATCAGAAACTGCCCCTGCTTGACCTTGCCCCGTGCCCGCAGGCTGAAACCGCCACCCGAGAACATGCCCCGAGGTTTGACCCAGTAGACCAGGAAGCCCTGTTGCACAAAGCGGTCGCGAACCTCGGCCTCCGAGTACCCGCTCTCGACCTGCTCCAACAGGTGCCCACGCTCGTCCGCGATTTTGACCACAAATTCGGCCATTCCGCCGTCCGTTTACCGTTGCCCACCCCAGTCTAGCATTCCCGCCGGTCAGACATTTGTTAATTGCCGGTCAAACTGTATCGGGAGTAATGAAGCCGCCCTATTTGACCCGTACCCGTCGCATACGTCGCAACCCGTTGACAAACAGACATTTAGCAACGTTGTCATCCCGAGCGAAGCGAGGGATCTAGGTTCTTCGCGTCGCTCGCGAAACCCAGATTCCTCGGCGCCTTCGCTCCTCGGAATGACAAAGAGGACAGGTTCATTGCCCCAACTCGCCATCAATCACCTCAACCCCATCGGGCACCACAAACTGAAACCGCTGATCGGGCACGGCCACATTCTCCCTATAACCACTAAAGCGATATTCCGTAACCGAACCATCCACTTCTTCGATCATAATTCGACTAATCCAATGCTCCGGGGTGATCTCGAGCAAAACCTGGCTAACCCGGTCCGCCAAACTCTTCGGGACACCCCTTAGAACCACATCCCCTTCCGCCAACGGGGTTATGTCGGGCGCCAGGCTCAATCCCTGCAATTCCTTTTCCAGCTTCGTCTTACCCAGAAGAAACGCCAGCGGAGAGCGCAAATCGTCCAGCTTCTTAACCGCCGTCCGCCGCACCTGGCGCTCGCCCGGAACGTAAAACCAGGCGTCCTTGCCGTCGCTCAGGAACACCTTATCTCTTGGAGAACGGTACTCCCAGCGCATCTTGCCCGGTTTTTTTAACCAAAGTGTTCCCGATTCAGTACGTTCCATTCCGGCCCCCCGGTAAATCTCCGTGAACTCAGCCTGCAGGGAGCGCAAATGGTTGTAACGCTCGTCCACCGCCTGTGCAACGGCGTGGACGTCGGGGGTAGGGCTGGCGGTGGCAATCCCGGTAACCAGTCCGAAGATAACGAAGTTGCGCAGGATGGAATTTAACTCCACAAAATTTAGTTTACGGGATGTCCGCGCAGAGTGTCGCCACGCAGGTTCCCGACTCGACCATACAAAGTAAGAAGACCCGCAACCGAGTGTATTGCGCCGGTAGCAGAATCTTAATCTGGTGTTAACAACCCTCAGGTACGCTGAACCTCTTCCCCAGCGCTGACTTTTTTTCTCGCGATGTTCTAAATGACAGAATTCTCTACCCCAAGCGGGTAGCCAAGGAGAAACTTCATGCTTCAAGCAGTATCGCAAACAAGTTCGATCTCTCTGACCCGGTTTCGAGCGGCCAGCCCCGCGCTGAGCTTGGTGCTCGTGCTGCTGTTGCTAAGTGCGGCTAGCCCCTCGCAAGCACGGACTTACAAGGTACTGCACAACTTCAACGTCAGTAGGAAGAACGGCGCAACACCGTCTGCAGGCCTGATCCTGGATGCCCAAGGCAACCTTTACGGCACCGCCCTTGGTGCCGGCATGTTCAACGGCGGCGTTGTTTTCAAAATCACCCCGGCGGGCAAGGAGTCCGTGCTTTACTACTTCGGCAGCGGAAATGATGGGGCAGGCCCCGTCGCCAGCTTGCTCCGGGATTCGTCCGGAAATCTGTACGGAACTACCTTTTTTGGCGGAGGCGGGCTTGGAACTGTGTTCAAGCTGAATAAGGCCGGCGCCGAAACCATGCTTTACCCCTTCAACGGTACAGGCGGGGAGGCTCCCGCAGCTGGCGTGATTCAGGACACCGCTGGGAATCTCTACGGCACCACTACTTCCGGCGGCAAAAATGGGGTCGGCGTAGTGTTCAAACTCAGTAAGAGCGGCGTCGAAACCGTCCTCTACAACTTTGGTACCGATTCAGGCTTCACGGATGGGGCCGTTCCGGCAGCCGGTCTTATCCAGGGCGCCCAAGGGAATCTCTACGGCACAACGGAGTATTACGGAACGGGAGGGTTTACGGGCGGCGTCGTGTTCAAGCTGGATGCGAACGATACCGAAACCGTACTGTACCCGTTCACCGGCGGGCGCGACGGCGGCGAACCCGTGGCGGGTGTGATTCAGGACGCAGCGGGCAATTTTTATGGCACCACAATGGCGGGCGGCAATTCCGGGAACGGCGTTGTGTTCGAGCTGAGTAAGTCAGGGAAGGAAACCGTGCTCCACAGTTTTACCGGCGGGAATGACGGCGGCACACCGGTAGCCGGGCTGATTCCGGACTCAGCAGGGAACCTCTACGGCACCACAAAAATGGGAGGTAAGTTCAACAACGGCGTAGTCTTCAAGCTAACGCCACAATCGGGAGGCAAGTGGAAGGAAACGGTGCTGCACAACTTCACAGGTGCGAACGACGGAGGTCAGCCGCTGGGCGGCCTGGTCCAAGACCGCGTTGGCAATCTCTACGGCACTGCCTCGACCGGGGGCAAGTATGGGTATGGCGTTGTGTTCAAGCTGCTTCCGTGACCGCTCCATCGTTATTCAATTTGTTAGATGGCACGGCCACGGGCGCAGAGAACTCAGACGCCTAAGCTTCTGCCCCACTTCTCGCGCGACTTTGCGCGAGAAGTGGGGAGGTCGCGAATGGGCGGGCCAAAATAGATCAGCTAGATCTCCACGCTGTCACGGCGCATGCGCTTTCATATAGGCCCGCAGGATAGCGTTGATACGAGTCTGGTACCCGCGCTCTTGCCGGAACCAGGCCAGCAAGTCCGTATCCAGCCGCATGGTCACAACTGTCTTCCGGGTGGGCCACACCACTTTGGCGTCTTTCCAGAACTCTTTATCCGTGGGGCGGACATCCGGGTCGGACGCAATTCCGCGTCGTATCTGGGCATCGCTCATGTGACGCAGTTTATTCCAGTCCGTACCTGCGCCGCCCTTAGCTTTCGATGTTTTGCCAGTAGGAGCGTCGTTCGTGCGGCTCCGCCCGCCACGCCGAGATGATGCGCCTTTCGTCTTCGTTTTCATCCGTATAAACCACCGTAATTTCCAAGCCGTTCACCAAACCAACCGCGTAGACTCGACTCTCGCCGTAGTCGAAACGGTCGTCAGCCTTCTCCACCGTCGGCCCGTCGAAAATCTGCACCGCATCCTCGAAGGCGATCCCATGCCGGATGAGATTGCGATGGTTCTTCTCCCTGTCCCAACTGTAACGCATAAACTGTATTTACACAATGTCAATATGACAAGAAACTGTCGCACGTGTGCTTGGGCCGCACCGGCAAACCTCAGCGATCTCCGCGGAAGTTCTCAGCGGCCTCTGCGTTTTAAGATTGCTTCCCGCTGAGCTATCTGTTCACTCTGCAATTCGCCCTGTACTTCTTCTCCCCAATAAGATATCGTATATCAGTAAACATTAGCTCTTTGACAATCAGAGAATTCTGAAAAAGGTGCCAATTCGGGACTCATGCCCGCTAACTCCTTATTCCGGAATATTTTGCGTGTAAGTCCTTATTCCTCAAAGATTTTGAGGGTAGTCTGGCTGTAACCCCATCATTCTAAAAGATCAGGGGGGAGGGGGGGGTACCCCTCGTCAGGCCGCAGCAACATTTCGGGAAAAGATAGAATACTGAGGCGTCCCCGCGATCCTGTTGAACGCTGGACTTCGAGCCAGCAAAGGCTCCAGCAGAGGATTGTGATAGAGCACAAACACCGCCCTGGGATGTTCCCGTAACGAATGCTCGAGGTTACTGACTAGCTTGACCAATCCGGACTCAGGCAAAGGGTTGAACAGATAAAGCACGGTTGGCTCCGGTGGAAAGGCGAACTCGCTGGCGTCGCCGAGAACACAGTCGATAGCGAAGCATTGCTGCGATTCGCTTTTGTACTTCTTGATATTTTCCTGCGCCACGCGATGCAATGCAGGCAGCAGTTCGATTCCCAGGACGCGCCGGAAGGGATAATCCGCAGCGATCAGCAAGGCGCGTCCCTTGCCCGATCCGATATCGATGAAGGTAAATTCGCGAAAATCGACTTTCGGACTCGCTTGGATTAAGCTCGCGAGCATTTCGCGAAACAACGCTGGTTCGGTTGGTTGGTAAGGCGAATGGAAATGCCCCAACAAACGATCGCGCCAGCCAACGGTTGCGCCAGTCGTATCCACGCGGAAGTCCCAGTCATACTCGACATCGCCATAGCGTTGCCGCCGCCGTGCGGGAGTCGACTCGCGAACGAACTCCCACAGCATCGAGACGAAACGCTTCAAGGTGGAAAAGAACCCACCGCGCGCGGTGTTCTCCCTCCACCAACGATGAAGGGTTGCAACAAGACTCGGTGCGCCAGCGGGTTTCGTTGCCATCGCAGACCATGGTAACGGGTCGTGAGCTACAACAGCGGCTTCGACATTCTTACCAGGTGACACGGCTGGTTTGCGTCCTGTTCCGAAGGAAAGGGCAGCGTTCCGCTTTCCACGTAGCCGAGACGGCGATAAAACGGAGGCAAATCGATGCGCAGATTCACGATGGTAAGGTCCATGAAATGGCAACCCGCAGCGCGACAGTACTCCTCGGCGGCCGCAACCAGGCGAGCTCCGATGCCGGAACGTTGTAATGCCGGATCGACCGCTAGCAGGCCAAAGTATCCGCGCTCGTCACGCAGTTCCACGTACACGCAGCCTGTGAGAACGCCAGCTTCTTCGGTGAGCAGAAACTTTCCTTTCTGCATCAAGGCACGCACTTTTTCCGGGTTAGTGCGTTCTGCGTCGATGAAGAAGCGCTCGGGGCGGAAAGCGGCATTCACCAGGCGCGCAATATTCTCGGCATCTTCGAGTTGTGCCGTGCGTGTATTCATGGGTTGAGTTTGCACGGGCGAGGACGCTCGCGCCTACACCATTTGGATGTTACTTCACGGGCGGTAGCTTCGGCACTCGGGGTGGAATGTAGCCGATCGGGGTTCCCTTTTCAATGAAGGGCAGGTCATCGGGAACTCGCACTTCGACGTGACCATCAGGCGTGAGCTTATAAGTATGACCGAGCGGATCGGTCGGAACACCACGCAACAAATTTGCCCCTTCCAGATCTGAAAAATTCTGCGGGAGGTGTCCCGTTTTTTCGCGGTAGTGCGATACCAGCCTTTCCAGCGTGGTGACGTCTTCATCCACCTGCAAAGCATTTAGGTGCGCTACCGCGTTGGATTTGACGTTGGGATCGAGGGTGGTTTGAAACGTGGTTACCCACATCAGACGAGCCGTCTGGATGTTTCCCGCATGCTCTGCCATCTTGGCAGCCATGAGTGGCATGATTTGGTGCGTATTTGGCACCTTGGCGCCATCGGCGAATGCTTTCGCGGCATTCTCATAGTCTTCGAGTTCCATGTAGTAGATGAAACCCAGATCGTAGTAGAGATGCCACTGGCTCGGATTGTTGCGGATCCCAAACTCCACCAGCTTAATGGCCCGTTGCGGTTGGCCAGCGCCGCCCGGTACTTTGGGGGCCAGGAAGTTGGCGCCATATTCGTAGGCGACGGCCAGATGCGGATCGAGCGTGGTCGTGATTTCAAGCAGCGGCGCCAACAGGTCAAAATGCTCGGAGCCGCGGCTCAGTTTGTCTCCGAAATACTGGACGGCGCGGGTCCAGTACACGTCCGCGAGCAACCCGTCGTATCCGAGGCTCATGCGCTTGAGCAGAGTGGGCGAGGAGATGTAAAGCACTTCTTCGAGCGTAGCTCCGGTGCGCTGGCGATCGATGCTTCGCAGCAACAAGACTGATGTCGTCAGGCAAATTATCAGCAGAGTGCTGGCTATCATTGTGATTCGACGCGACGGCTTCATTTCAGATTCCGGCGCTCGAAAATCAGCACCGCTCCGCAGAGAGCCACGGTGGCGTAGACCAGAGCATAGGCCGTGTTGGAGACGATGAGTTGCGACGCAACCGGCTGCTCGTGAGCTACCGAACTAATCACATTCAGGGCGGAAAAATTCGGGACCAGATAAGCTGCGCCCGTTGCCAGCCAGCGCACGATGCCCTTGGTCAAGCCGGCGAATCCACGCAGGTCTTCCGCGAAGGTGCCAATCACGAATAAGGCAAAAGCAAACACAGCCGAAAGCAACGGAGAAGAAAATGACGAGAACAGAAGTGCCAGAGAGGTGATGATAAAGAACTGGAGGATGATGAAATACAGTGCCACCAACACCCAGCCATCAGTCGCCTGAAAGTGGCGTGAAACGTAGAACAACGCCGCGAATACTCCGAGCGCCATGAAGAACGCATTGACCACCAGCGTGCCCGCCAGACCAAAGAATTTGCCAACAATGAACTCCCAGCGCTGAACCGGGCGCGACAGAACGGTGTAGAGGGTCTTCTTGTCGATCTCTTTCGAGACAAGCCCGATGCCAATAAAAATGGCAATGACCACGCCAAATAACGAAACTGCGGTGAGTCCAAGGTTGATCACGACCAGGCGCTCGATGCCAATGGAAATCTGGCCGACCAGGATGGCCGCTCCCGACATCAGCAACGCGAACGCAATCAGGTTATAGAGGACGCGATCGCGCACCGCTTCGCGGAATGTGTTGGATGCAATGTGTACAATTCGTCCACTCATTGCATCACCCCCGCAACCGCCTTGGACGGTTGCAGTTTGCGCACGAAATATTCTTCCAGCGAGGTTCGGACGGGAATCAACGATACGATCCTTAGCTGTTCGCGCCGCAGGGCTTCAAGGGCGGCGTCCTGATTTCCTTCGAGCAGAACCGCACGTACGGTGTCGCCGGTCACGTGGCAGTCCGCGCCCAAGGCCTTCATCGAGGCTGGCACTTTGTTTCCGTGCCAGATCAGTTCGATCTTTCCCTCAATGCTCGAGGTGAGATCAGCGACCGCACCCACGCTCTGGAGTTCACCCAAATGAATGATTGCCACACGATCGCAAAGCGCCTCGGCGTCGGAAAGGATGTGAGTTGAGAAGAACACTGTTTTGCCTTCGTGCTTCAATTCTTCCATCAAGTCCCGGACTTCGCGGCGGCCCATGGGATCAAGTCCGGACATAGGTTCGTCGAGGAAGACAATCCGGGGATCGTGCAGGATCGCCTGGGCGATGCCTACTCGCTGCAGCATGCCTTTAGAAAACTTGCGCAACTGGACTCGCATTACGTCCGGCAACCCCACCCGCTCGAGAACCTCACGGACTTTGCGTTCACGTTCTTTAGGCGCTACTCCGGAGAGCTGCCCGTAGTAGTTGAGCAGTTCGCCGGCAGTGAGGTAATCATAGAAATACGGTTGCTCGGGGAGGAAGCCGATCTGTGCCTTCATGCGCGGATCGTTGATTTCCATACCGAGAATCTGCGCCGACCCGGCGGTTGGGTAGACCAAGCCCATCAGCATCTTGAGTGTAGTAGTCTTTCCTGCGCCGTTGGGGCCGAGGAAGCCGAAAATCTCTCCTTCCTCCACCCTCAGGTGAAGCGGTTTCAATGCACACCTCGGCTTCTTGCGCCAGAAACCCACGCTGTAAGTTTTTTCGAGACCACGGATGTCGATTGCGTTCATTGCGGCAAAAGCTGAATCGTCCATCTTCCTCCTCACAAAGAAAATTATAAGCAAAATCTCTGGGGACGCGAAAGCGCTTGCCAGGGTTACGAAGTTACGAAAGTAAAAAGCCTGGGACTGGCCTCCGGACCGCTCCTCGACGATGTTCTCTTAGTTTACCGAATGGCGGACGGTCAGCGTGGTTCGAAGGCGAGGCAAAGCATGAGGAAAGAACAGAGGAAAAAAACAGAGGAAAAAAACAGAGGAAAAAAACAAAGGAAAAAAACAAAGGAGCAACGGATTTCTCCGTTGCTCCCCGGCTTGTACCCTCCCCCAGGTACTTCGCCAAATCAAACTACTGCAACTGTGGCCAGGTCGCGCTGACGCAGGTTGCATGCACTACCATCGGGGCCGCCTGAGCAGCCTGATCGTTTTTGTGGATCACGCCGTCTTCGGTCGAGCAGAACGAGTTCACGCCAGTCGTGTTGAAAGACGCAGGCGCGCCGCCGGCGGTGTAATCCAGGTACGGGGGGCCGCCGCTGGCGTTGCCGAGATTGAAATAGTAGCCACTCTTTTGAAGTGCGACTGTGGAGGCCTGCGAAAGGTTCCAGTCAATCAAGCAAGCTGCGGTGACCAGCGGGCCTGCAGCTGGGCAACCGGTTACAGCGCCCGGCCCAAGTGCGCCCAAAGCCGCTGCGCCAGCGCCCGAATAGCCGTTCGCCGGGTAGGTAGAATAGAAGCTGATTTCAGCCGTGTTCATGGTACGAATCGAGCTGGCGGCAGACGATTCGTTGGCCGAGATACGTGCACGCAACAGGTTCGGAATGGCGATAGCGGCGATGATAAGAATAATCGCCACCACGATGAGCAACTCAATCAGTGAAAAACCTTTCTGTTTCCGCATGTGTGTTCCCTTCTTCTCCGTTATCAGATGTGGTCTCAGTAGACCCAATTGCCGATTATGTTCGCATTTTAGCGGCCAGAAGCAGAAGTTACTATAGGGTGGGTTCGGATTCCGAGGCGTGGTTTGTTTTCAAGGGCTCAGCAATCCTTCGTAACCTTTGTGCATAAAGCAGGTTGGATCGCGGAGGGTAGTTTCTAGCAGATTTTGTCGGCAGGATGACAAGTTCTGTCATTTTGGCACGTTGCGAGTGAGATTGGGGTCACCAGAAGTTGCGGCCTTCAGGTAGCGACATTCTTGCCGTGAAAGCACGCCGCAAAAGCAGAAAGGAGCAATGGATTTCTCCATTGCTCCCCGGCCTGTACCCTCCCCCAGGTACTTAGCCAAATTCAATTACTGTAACTGTTGCCACGCCGCGCTGGTGCAGGTCGCATGCACTACCATCGGGGCCGCCTGTGCAGCCTGATCATTTTTGTGGATTGAGCCGTCTTCGTTCGAGCAGAAAGAGTTCACGCCAGTCGTGTTGAAAGCAGCAGGCGCGCCGCCGGCCGTGTAATCCGCGTACGGGGGTCCGCCGCTGACGTTGCCGAGATTGAAGTAGTAACCGCTCTTTTGGAGTGCGACTGTAGCGGCCTGCGAAAGGTTCCAGTCAATCAAGCAAGCCGCAGTGACCAGCGGGCCTGCCGCTGGGCAACCGGTCACAGCGCCCGGCCCAAGTGCGCCCAAACCAGCCGCGCCAGGAGTCGAATAGCCTTGTGTCGGGTAAGTGGAAGTGAAGCTGACTTCGGCCGTGCTGATGGTACGAATCGAGCTGGCCGCAGACGATTCGTTGGCCGAGATACGCGCCCGCAACAGGTTCGGAATGGCGATAGCGGCGATGATAAGAATAATCGCCACTACGATCAGCAACTCAATCAGCGAAAAGCCCTTCTGTTTCCGCGTGTTCTTCACAATGTCTCCATATCAGGGTGAGTTTCTTGAACTCGACTCTAGACTGATGGCAATTTGGTTGCCATCGCGGACTGCCAGCGACACTCGACGTCACCACCTCCTAAGTCTCACGTCTGCCCCAATATCGGGCGGGACTGCGAGTGCTCCGCAAGTTGAAACCAGTTCGGGAAATGGCTCAAAAGGAGAGACCCTGACAAATTTCGTCAACCAGATCTCCTTTCCTGGTGACCTCACCATTTAAAATGCCGCTTGCCCATGACCATTCCTCCCATGACGGTTTCCGTTGAATCCCTGCAGATCGATCCGGACATCGAGCGGGCTCGGTCGCTACCGGCTGCGTTCTATACCCATCCTTCTGTACTCGCATCGGAGCACGAAAAGATATTCGGCAAGACATGGCAGGTGGTAGGGCATTGCCATCAACTGGCGAAGCCGGGCGATTACTTTACGGTCGAACTTCACGGGGAGCCCCTGCTGCTGGTGCGCGGTTCTGGTGGCGAGTTACGCGGCTTTTACAATGTTTGCCGCCATCGCGCTGGACCGCCCGCGGAAGGAAGCGGTTCGCGCAAGCTCTTTCGCTGCGGCTACCACGGTTGGACCTACGGGCTGGATGGATCCCTGATCAGCGCTCCCGAATTCGAGAGCCAGTATGATTTCTGTTCGGACCGATTCGCGTTGACACCGGTACGCGTTGAGCAGTGGTTCAATCTGATTTTCGTAAACCTGGATGCCGACGCCGAACCATTGGTGAAGAACCTGGGCGTGCTTCCAAAGCAAGTAGAACGCTTCAATTTTGCCGGAATGAAGCTCTTCGAGCGCCGCACGTACGATATGAAATGCAACTGGAAGACTTACGTCGACAATTATCTTGAGGGCTATCACCTGCCCAGCGTGCATCCGGGATTGAATCGGGAGTTGGACTACGGGGCCTACACAGTGGAACCCTTCGCGCGTCACGTGCGGCAGTTCAGTCCAATTCGGGGGGCGCAGCCAGGGGACGCCGCTCTACGCCGCTACCAGGAAGCCCGTGAAGACCTAAGCACGGACTATTTCTGGATATTTCCCAACTGGATGCTCAACTGCTATCCCGACAATGTTTCGCTCAATATCGTTCTGCCACTCGGGACTGACCGTTCCCGGGCGATTTTCGAATGGTACCTGCCCGAGAAAGCGCTCGATAGTAAAACCGCGAAGGGCTCGGTCGAGTTCAGCGATCAGATCCAGATTGAAGATGTTGCGATTTGCGAGACGGTACAGAAGAACCTGCATTCACGCAGCTACGAGCGGGGACGATACAGCGTGAAGCAGGAGAGGGGCGTACACGCGTTTCATCGAATGTACGCGGAAGCGATGAGATTCCAGGCAGTGTAGCGCGGACGTTTAGTTTGTTATCAGTTTAGGAGAAAACGACTGCGGAGCTTTGCTCCGCGGACAGCCGGGGCGGCTCTCCCCACGTGAGTCTTGCGGTTCGCGCTACGCCGCTTTTACCAGCATGCTGGTTATGTCGTCGTGCTGAGGAGTGGGGCCGACAAATGCTTCGAGGTCGCTCATCATGCGGCGAAGCAGTTCATCCGGGGTGGCTCCGGCGCCCGACTGAAGCACGTTGAGCATGCGCTGTTCGCCGTATTCCTCTTTGAGTCCATTCTCCGCTTCCGCTACGCCGTCGGTGAAAATCACCAGCCAATCGCCCGGTTGCAGAATAACGTTGCCGGTTTCATAAGTTTTATCCGCCCACATTCCCAAGGGCAGTCCGCCATTCGTCAGCCGTTCGATTGCGCCGGAGCTGCGTCGCAGGATCGGCGGGTTGTGTCCGGCATTGATGTAGGTCAAGCCGCGGGTGGCTGGATCGAACTCCGCCAGAAAGGCGGTGGTGAAGCGGAGGCCGCTCTGGCTGTTGGTACAAGCGTAGCGGTTCATGCCCGTCACCAGTTCGGGGAGAGAGCTGGAAGTCTCCGAAAGTGTTTTGAGGCTGGCCTGGAAGGTGGCCATCAGCAGCGCCGCGGGAATGCTTTTGCCGGCGACGTCGGCTACTGCCAACAAGAAGTGAGGTTCGGTTGAGTCCATCTGCGGCCGGGCAAAGACGTCATAGAAATCACCAGCGACCGTATTCGCAGGGCGAGTAGCGAAAGCGATGCTCAAGCCGGGCACTAGAGGTGGTTTCGCCGGCAGCAGCCATCTCTGAATATCGCGCGCGATTTCGAGGTCGCGTTTCATGACCACTCGATCCGCGACTTCGAGCATCAGCAGCACGAAGAGCACGGCCCCACCCCAGAATCGAAGGTCTAATTCGACGATCTCGACTTCTCCTGTCTTCCCGTGATAACTAAAGCCGCCCGCCGGAAATATCAGAAGCAGGAGGCCCAACAGCAGCAGCACTATTCGCGCCGGGGTGAGCTTTTCGAGGATCGCCCACACGAACTCCTGCGCCGTATGCCAAAAACGGTGCTGGCGAGCGTCTTGCGGTGCCCGGGCCTGAAAGTCACGGTGGTAGAGGCGGTAGCTGGAGCGAGCATCCGCGCTAAATTGCTTCCAGAGTTGACCGAGTTCAAGTCCCTCGGTGACTCGAAGCCAGAATCGATCGAGCTGCTCAAAAAACTCAGGCCTGCGGGTTGCGGCTGGCGGAGGCGGACCGGGCGCGGCTTGTGTTTGCGGGGGATTCATCAACGCTCTCTGGGAGCAGCCATTATAGAGGCTCGCGAGGGAAATCGCTCGAACAGGAAACTGTGATCGAGTTTGCCGTCGTCAAAACAATTTCATTTGCGCGCCGGACTCGGCTTCGGCGGCGGGATGCGTCCTCTGACTGTAGCGATCGTAATCACTGGGGATACCATATTTCTGCCGCAGGCGCTTCATGAGCTGGGACAACGGCTTTCGGTACGATTCCGGAAGAAACGCGCGGTCTTTGTAGCGTTTCTTATAGCTTTCGACGAGCTGAGGGAACTCCTTTTCCAGAAACGGCAGGAAGACAGCCGCCGAGCAGGGCTTCAGGAATAGTGCATTGGCAAAGACGTATTTTCCGCCCGCTTTGGCCGTGGCTCGAACCAGTGCCTCCAGGTCGCGTGGTGAATCAGTGATGCCCGGGAGTACGGGAGCGCAGATCACACCGGCCGCGATGCCTGCCTGGTTCAGCTTTTGCATGGCCTCCAAACGCAGGTCGGGACGCGGTGCCCGCGGCTCCAGAATCCGAGCAACGTCCGCTTTCAGAGTGGTTATCGTGATGTTTACGAACAGACGATTGTTCTTTGTAATTTGTTGGAGCAGGTCGGTGTCCCGCAATACCAGATTCGATTTGGTGACGATGCCGATCTCGAGTCCGCGATGCCGTGCCAACTCCTCGAGGATGGCGCGCGTCACCTCAAATCGCCGCTCGGCTGGCTGATAGGGGTCGGTCGCGGTGCCGATCGCAATTTCTTCCCCCGGCTTAACGTGATGAAGTTCCTGGCGGAGCAAATCCGCCGCATGTTGCTTCACGAAGATCTTCTGCTCGAAGTCGACGCCGTCCCGCAGTTCCATGAATTCGTGCGTGTAGCGCGCATAACAGTATTTGCAGGCGAACTCGCATCCCCGGTACGGATTGATCGTCCAGGTAAAGGGCATGCGCACGCCCGTGCACCGGTTGAGCACAGAACGGACGGGAAGTGTGAAATATTCAACGTCATGCGCTTGACGCATGGATTCTCCCTGCGAAGCCAGGCGAGCAATGCCGACGAGCCTGGGCTGGGAGTCGGGAAGAAGGGGAAGGGAAGCCATGATTTGATTCGCTATTTATTCGCCCTAGAGTAGATTTGCAAATTGGGTCTGTCAACTATTTTGTTCGGTAGTATCCTTCGGGAAAAATTCGGCTACACCCCATCGGCTCATCCCGTTCCGTTGGCGCTACCGCAGAGGCTCAGTAATTGTCAGTGAGCGTAGTGGCCTGATTTCGTCATTTGAGAAACACGCGCGTTGACTCCCGACCCGAGCAGACGGATAATGGGCTCCCATTGAGGAGGCTTTATGAAACGCTCTTCTGGGTCCCGCAAGACAGCTAACCTTTCCGATTCAGTTCACCACCAACTCAACATGTACGCGCTTTCGGCAGGTGCAGCGGGTGTGGGTTTGTTGGTTCTGGCGCAGCCAGCCGAGGGCAAGATCGTTTACACAAAGACCCACCATGTAATCGGAAGCCACGGCGTTTACGGCCTCGATCTCAACCATGACGGAATCATTGATTTTCGCATTGTGCAGACAGGGACCCCAACTTTTAATGGAACGAGGGCAAGCAACACGCTACTTGTGAAGCCGGTATCAGGCAATGCCGCCGAGGGCAAGATCAGAGGTCGCCACTATTTTTTCGCCTCAGCGCTAAAGCACGGTGCGCAGATCGGGGCTGGCAAGCACTTCGGTGCCAGAAGCATGGCGGCTACGGGAGACAGCGATCTGAGCAGCTGGCGTACCGGTCCTTGGGTGAACGTTACCAACCGCTACCTTGGATTGAAGTTTAAGATTAACGGAAAAACCCACTACGGATGGGCGCGTTTGAGTGTTCAACTGCCAGGCAATTTCCTTATTAACGCCACGCTAACCGGTTACGCTTACGAGACCATCCCCAACAAAGCGATCGTCGCAGGCAAAACGACGGGGCCGGATGAGGTGAGCGTCGAAGAACCAGATGCAGCCGTCATCATGACGACTCCCGAACCCGCCACACTCGGCCTGCTAGCGATGGGTGCACCTGGTTTGTCTATCTGGCGGCGAGAATCGGTCGGCGACCTGCCGTAAAGCGGCCCAAGTGGGCAGTCCTCCCCGGCAATTCCCAAAATCCTGTGTTCAATTATGGATGTACCCGGAGCCAGCCCTGGTCTCTTGATTGTTGGCGTAAAATCCCCATTACGCTCATTGAGGGGTTCTGAGCGGTCCAGAGTTTTTTTTCTGGGGCCGACCTCCATCCCCGTTCTGAAAGAGGTTGCCCCGCCGCAGTCGTTTTTTGCAAGAGTGGGTGCGAGTTCCCGACATAGAACGCCACCACTCTTTGCTGTTGACAGCATCCTCTCAGATCGATAACATAGGTGAATGGATATTATCTCATAGATAATACAGATCTTTGACAACCTAACCCGCGGCACCGTGCGCTTTTGCTTTTCCCGCCGTCAGTACGCTCACTAGGGAGGGGCTAATTTCCCATCGTTAATTTCCTGGGCAGTTCCAAAATGGAACGCGTGAACCGCCGCTACCACCCGTAACTCCCATGTTCTCTAGATTTTGCTTGTAACTCCTTAGAACTCAAAGATCTAGCACATAGTCAAAATTTAAATCTCTTGTTTTCAAGATTTTGCAGACAAAAGGGGGAGGGGGGTACCCAGTACTAAACAGTAAACTCCGTCCCGATTCGGGAAACGGGCTTACTGCGTCGGCTTCTCGAACATTTTGGGATCGATTGTGGGGTTGATCTGGATCGACGTGTATTTTACTGTGCTCGAATCCTTGCCGTCCTGTTTGTTCTGGTGCAGATAGGGAAAAGTTAGACCGTCCGCGGTTCGCCAATCGCTAAGCTCAGTCTCGCCTTGAAATGGACCGGACTGTCCCATTCCTTTATAGGTCTCCCGCAGAATTCGTCCAGTCTTGGGGTCGACGTACCAACGGATCCAGGGAACCGCGCCGCCGACGTCGACGATCGCAGCTTCGACGTCGCCGATCTTTTCCGTGCCTGCGGCAGTGAAAGTGATCGCAGGATCGTTTACGTGCTGCGCGAGATAAATAGGGTCATGATGAATCTGGGTTAAGCTCTCGGTCTTTTGCGAAGCAGGCAGGTCGCGCGTTCCTCGACCTTCAGCGGACATAAACCCGGCCTGCGAAGAAACGACGATTGCCAGATTGCCTTGCGGCGTTGGAATGCTCACATGCATTCGATCGGGGAAGGCAATGGTTACTTCGACCGGCGTAGGCGTCTGATCTCCAGGATCGCTTTCAGTGAAATTTACTCGCAATGACTTTACGGACTGCAGCTTATCTGGCCCACCCATAGCCTGGGCCACCTTTGCAGCCAAAGCCTTGCCTTCTGGATTTGAGACACCAGGTTTGGCGGGCACTTCTTCCTTCTCGCCTTTTTCACCGGGAGGCGGCGGAATTGCAATGTCTATGTTGGTCACTGGACCGAGAGTGGACAGCGGCTTGTCGAACTCCGCCGTGTTGCCCACGACCAGAACAGCGAGTTTGTCTTTGTGCAGGTACTTGGCTGCCGCGCGCGCAACGTCGTCCTTCCCAACTTTCTCGATCCCGCTGCGATATCGCTCCAGGTAGTCCGCGGGATATCCGTAGAACTCGTACGCCATGCGTTCGTGGAGGACTTTGTCAGGCGAGTCAAAATTGAAAACGAATGAGTTCAGGATGGAATCCTTGGCCCGTTTGATCTCTTCGTCCGAAATTGGATTCTTCTCCAGATTGTCAATTTCTTTGTAAAGCGCCTGAATGGATTCCACGGTGCTTGCGCTTTTAGTACTCATCGAAATGCGCACAATCCCGGGATGGTCAAACGCCGAGCCTATCCCGCCACCGACACCATACGCCAGCCCTTGCGCGGTGCGGATGCTCTTGAACAAACGGGAAGAAAAGCCGCCGCCGAAGGCCTCATTGAAAACCTGAGCGGCGTAGTAGTCCGGGTTATCGCGCCGGATGCCCAGGTCGGTCATGTTAATGGAACTCTGGTTCACATCTTCTTTCGGAATCTGGTAATAACCAGGCTTGGCGGGCTGGAATTCGATCTTGTCCTCTTTTGTCAGCTCTCCCTTCGGCCAATCACCGTAGACCTGGCGAAGTTTGGCCTCCATGGTGGCAGAATCAAAGTCGCCGACGATGCCTAAGATAATATTGTTGGGATGCACGTGGGCGTGATGCCAGTCGACCAGATCCTGACGCGTGACTGCGGCGACCGTAGCGTATTCGGGTTCGCGAGCGTACGGATTGTTCGCGCCGTAGGCCAATTTCCTTGACTCACGGCTCGCGATCCCGCTCACATCGTCATTACGGCGCGAGATGGCATCGTCCATTTCTTTTTGTGCCAGATCGATCTTCTCGGCACGGAATTCGGGTTCGCGCAGCACATCGTTAAACGCTTTGAACACATCGTCGAAATCGCCCTTCAAGCAAGACCACGAAATCGTAGTTGAGTCCGCATTGCTGCCGGTTTCCACTTTGGCGGCCCGAATCTCAAGGTAATCGTCGAGCTGATCGCCGGTTTGCGCCTTGGTTCCACCAGTGCGCCAGACTTCGCCGTAAATATCCAGCATTCCGACTTTGCTCGCGGGTTCGGAACGCGAGCCGCCGCGGATGCGTGCGGTGCCATCAATGATCGGGAGTTCGTGGTCTTCCTGAAGAAAGATCACCATGCCATTCGGCAGCTCGATTCGCTTCGGCTCCTGAGGATGAAACGCAGGCAGAGGCGGAATCGGAATCTGCTGCCAATTCGTCGCTTGCGCAGCGGCTCGCGGAACTGCCGCGCTGATGACAACTAAAACCAAAAGGAGAATGCGCGTGAGATGAGTTTTCATTGCGCTCCTCCTTTTTGGTCCGCTGCTGGAGCAGCGGTCTTGGTTTCGATAATTCCCACTGTACGATTGGTCGGAACAAAAGTTTGATTAGCCACGCGGCGAATGTCCGCTTTTGTGACTTTGTCAATGCGGTCGACGGAGCGGAATAGCTCGCGCCAGTCGTCGTAGCGCGCCTGGTATAAAGCCAGATTGTTGGCCAGGCCTTCGTTGCTGCCCAGGCTGCGGATCAGATTGGCCTTGGCTCGCGTCTTAATCATCTTCAATTCCTCATCACTGATGTCTTCGTTCTTCAGCTTCTCAATCTCGACATGGATGGCGTCGGCCATTTCTTCGGGCTTATGGCCAGGAAGCGGGAAGGCGTAGAAAGCAAAAAGATGTGGATACTTGTTGCCCGGCAGCCCCGTGAATCCCGCCGAATCCGCGGCGATTTTCTTGTCCCGCACCAGCGCACGATACAGCCGCGAAGTGCGTCCGTTCGACATCAAGTCGGCGATCGCGTCGTACACGGCGTCATCCGGGCTGCGGTAGTCAGGCCGATGGTAGCCCTCAAGATAGAGCGGTTGCGACATATCCTGTAGCACTACGCGCCGCTCGGCGTTTTGCGGCGGCTCGGTGGTCGTGCGCTCGTCCGGACGCAGGCGCGAAGGGATGCGGCCGAAGTATTTTTCGACGATCGGCATTGTCTCAGATGCCTTCACGTCGCCCACCACGGTTACCACCATGTTGGACGGAATGTAGTACTCATCGAAAAACTTCTTGGCATCAGTGGCAGAAAACGAATTTAGATCCGACATCCAGCCGATCGTCGGGCGATGGTACTCATGTGCCTGGAAAGCCGCTGTGGTGAATTGTTCCAGCAGTCGCCCGATGGGGTTGCTGTCGACACGCATTCGGCGCTCTTCGATCACCACATTCCGCTCCTTGTAAAACTCGCGCATGACAGGATGAAGGAACCGCTCCGACTCCAGATAGGCCCACAACTCCAGCCGGTTCTCGGGGAACGAGTAGAAGTAGTTGGTCTCGTCGTCGCTGGTATTAGCGTTTAGGTCCTCGCCGCCGTTGATCTCCACGATCTGAGGAAATTCGTTGGGCCTCACGTATTTGTCGGCTTCGGCGACGGCATCTTTCCAGGCCTTCTCCAGGTCCTTCAATTTCTTCTCGTCCCGCCCCACGGGCTTGTCGCGCTCCGCGATGTAAGCCGCGTAAGTCTGCTCCACTTTCTCCAAGGCAACTTTTTCGGCGGCGTAATCCTTGGTGCCGATTTTGTCGGTGCCCTTGAACGCCATGTGCTCAAACATATGCGCCAACCCGGTTTGGCCGAGAGGGTCTTGCACCGAACCGGCATCCACGTGGGTGAAGAAGGAAAATACCGGCGCCTCGGGACGTTCGCAGATCACGACGGTCAACCCGTTGTCCAGTTTCTTGACGGTAGTGCGCTTCTCGAAAGAGGCAACATCCTGTGCGGCTGCCAGCGCGGTGAGTACCAGAATAATGGCGAACGACTTGAAAGAGCGGTTGCGGCTCATCGGACCTCCACGAGGTTGGACGCGAATGAAGGGCAGAAGTTTGAAATTACGTGGCGGAGGGGGAAGTTGTCAAACGCGGGATCAGCCGAGAGTTTACAATCCAGCATCAGAGATGATGCGGCGGGAACCTGGGAGGCCGCTTGAGCAAACCAGAGGTAGTTGAGGTCGAAGGCAAGCACTTGAGTTTGACTAACCTGGACAAGGTTCTCTACCCCGCAGCTGGGTTCACCAAGGGGCAGGTGATCGAATACTACGCCCGCATCGCGCCTGTCCTGTTGCCGCATCTCGGGGGACGTCCGCTCACTCTGAAGCGCTACCCCGAAGGCGTGGACAAAGAATACTTCTTCGAAAAGAACGCTTCTAAACATCGTCCGGACTGGGTAAAGACTGCGCCGATCTGGAGCGAAGGCAACCAACGCAACGTAAACTACATTCTGGCGAATGATCTGCCCACACTCATCTGGATCGCTAATCTCGCTGCCATTGAACTTCATCCCTCGTTGTCGCTGGCGAAGGATATTTCTTCGCCGCGCAGTATGGTCTTCGATCTCGATCCCGGCCCTCCCGCGAATATTGTGCAGTGTTGCCAGGTGGGAATGTTGCTGCGGGAGATTTTCGAGCACTTCGGATTGCAGAGCTTCCCCAAGACCTCCGGTTCGAAGGGGCTGCAGATCTATGTTCCCTTGAACTCGCCCACCAGTTACGACGTCACGAAGGCCTTCGCTCACGCGCTCGCGCGTTTGCTCGAGAATGAGCACCGGGAATTGGTAGTTTCGGACATGAAGAAGCAGTTGCGTGTAGGCAAGGTGTTTGTGGATTGGAGCCAGAACGACGAGCACAAAACCACGATCAGCGTGTATTCGTTGCGCGCACGCGAACGCCCTACGGTTTCCACTCCGGTGAAATGGGACGAAGTGGAACAGGCCCTCAAAAAGAAAGACTCGACCCTGCTGGTGTTCGAGGCGGGTCAGCTCCTCGATCGAGTGCAGAAGATGGGAGATTTGTTCGAACCTGTGCTCACTCTCAAACAGAAGTTGCCGAAGCTGGCGGGGATCGCGGAAGCCGCGCCCCGGGCGGGGCTAGACTTGGCGGCCCAGGCAGAAGATCCCGGCACCAAGAAAGCGAAAAAGAAAAACATGAAGCCCGCCCGCCGGCGCTCCGTCCCGAAGCCGAAGGTCCGGAAGGTATAATCCGGCTGATCTTTTAATTCTTAAGCAGTTCGGAATTGCCGGAGCGAAATCATGGCGCAACTCTATGCCGGCACATCGGGGTGGGCTTATCCAAGCTGGAAGCCCGACTTTTATCCCGCCAAGTTGGCCCAGTCTAAATTCCTGCATTACTACGCGACGCAACTCAACGCAGTCGAGGTCAACTTTACCTTTCGCCAACTGCTGAAGGAGACCACCGCCCAGAAGTGGATCGAGGCCACGCCCGCCGGATTTCGCCTCAGCATTAAAGCGCACCAGGTCATCACGCATATCAAGCGCTTGAAGAAAACTGAGGATTTCATTCCGCGCTTCTTGAGCACGATCGAACCCATCGCACGCGCGGAAAAGCTGGGTCCGCTCTTATTTCAACTGCCACCGAACATGAAAGCAGACGCTACGCTGCTGGGAGAATTTCTTAGTGTTCTACCACGCGCCGTTCCTTCCGCTTTCGAGTTCCGGCATGCATCATGGTTCACGGACGAGATTTTTTCTCTGCTTAAGAGTGGAAACCGCGCGCTGTGCGTTGCGGAGACTGAAGAGCGCACCACACCTGACGTCGTGACGGCAGACTTTTGCTATTACCGCTATCGCAAACCCAGTTACACTCCTGACGAACGCCGTGCGATGGTAAACCGCATCCGAGAGCACCTTGACCAGGGCCGGAACGTGTTCGCATATTTCAAGCATGAGGAAACGCCTGAAGGAGCGATTTACGCGGTTGAGGTGCTGAAAGAAGTAAATCAAAAGTAGCTCGAACTGTAGAGACGTTGCTGGCAACGTCTCGTTTTACAGACGAGTCGGGCGTGTTCGTGATTTTAGTCCTCAGTTCCAAACGTGATTTCTTCGTGAACGGGAGACGTAGCGAACTACAGCATCTGTTTTATTACTTCTGCTAGAGTCCGATAACGCGCATACTCTCCTTGTGCCTTCAGACGCCAACTCTCGCGTGGTTTCCGGCTTTCTCGACTACCTCAAAATCGAGAAGGGACTGGCGGCGCTAACTGTCGCTGCGTATACCACCGACGTGAGTCAATTCACTGGATTCCTGGCGAAGCACAAGCGCACGTTGCTGAATGCGCGTCGCAACGAGGTGCGCGATTTCATTCAGGAACTGTTCACCAACTCGGTCGACGGCAGATCGGTGGGAAGAAAGCTCTCAGCGTTACGCCATTTGTATCGATACCTGCTGCTCGACAAGCTTATCGAGCACGATCCCACGCTGAACATTGACTCGCCGAAACAGTGGAAGGTGTTGCCCAAGTCGCTGGCTCGCGACGAGATGGAAGTTATCTTGCGCGGTTCGCCTCCCGGGTCCACGCACAAGTCGGCTGAAGCGATCGCACTGCGTGACCGTGCAATCCTCGAAGTTTTCTACGCTGGAGCGCTCCGCGTTTCGGAGTTGGTTGCAGTCAAGCTTGAAGATCTGAAGCTCGATCTTGGATATGTACTGGTGCGGGGCAAGGGCGATAAAGAACGGATCGTGCCTTTGGGGAAATCCGCCCAGGAAATCCTGGTGGAGTACATGAAGCATTCACGGCCCCGGCTGGCCGGAGAGCGTGCGTCGCCGCTTCTGTTCCTCGGACGCGGTGCGCGCAAGTTGACTCGCCAGCGCGTCTGGCAAGTGATTCGGGCTGCGTCGTCGAGCATGGGACGCAATGCCAGTCCGCACATGCTGCGCCACAGTTGCGCCACGCACATGGTGGAGAATGGCGCGGACCTGCGTACGGTTCAGACCATCCTAGGACATGCTGATATTTCAACCACTCAGGTCTACACGCACCTGGCGCTCGATCGGTTGAAGAGCGTGTACCAGAAGCACCATCCGAGAGCGAAGGCAAGATAGTACGTGATTTTTCACCACCGAGTCACAGAGACACAGGGAAGAATTCCGCGTCCTCTGTGTCTCTGTGACTCTAGTGGTGAGAATGGTTTTGGGAGATATGGATAAGAAATCGAGCCGTACGACAGTCGAGAAGGCCATCGACAAGTTCCTGCATTCGCTGCGCCAGCGCAACGCGTCCGTTCACACGCTCAAAGCCTACACCGGCGACTTGGACAATTTTGCAACATACGTGGGCGCACGCGACTGGCGAAGCATCGATCACCTGACGATCCGCGGATTTCTATCTCATCTTTACGAAAAGGGGCTTGGGAAAACCTCGGTTGCGCGAGCCCTGGCTGCCGTCCGTTCTTTCTATCGCTGGCTGGCGCAGGAAGGAGTGGTGGAACAGAATCCTGCCGCATTGGTCTCTACACCGAAGCTGCCGAAAAAGCTGCCTCGCGTGCCCACGATCGAAGAAATGAACACCGTACTCGACGGGCAGATGCCCGAGGTGGCATCCTTTCCCGAACGTGATCGCATCATGTTCGAACTGCTTTACGGATGCGGCATTCGCAATTCCGAATTGATCGGCATCAATCTCGATGACATCCGCTTGAGCTCAGAGGCGATTCTTATCCGCGGCAAAGGCAAGAAAGAACGTTACGTTCCCTTCGGAGATTCGGTGAAAGCGGCGCTCGCTGCGTACTTGCCGCTGCGCCAGCAAACGTTAGCGGAACGAAAAAAGATTACGACTGCACTGCTAATTAATCAGCGCGGCGGACGGCTCACGACACGCAGCGTGGGACGAATCATTAAGAAGGTCGCTGTCGCCAAAGGCCTCTCGCCGGATGTGCATCCACACACGCTGCGTCACGCCTTCGGCACACACATGCTCGAGGAGGGCGCCGACCTGCGCTCCATTCAAGAGATGCTCGGCCACGAACGCCTTTCAACCACCCAGCGCTACACGCAGCTCTCAATGAAACACGTGCTGGAAGTGTACGACCAGACGCATCCACGCGCCAAGTGACCTGTAGAGACGTTGCTCGCAACGTCTCCCGCGTAGATACAACTGGGAGACGTAGCAGAGCTACGTTTCTGGAGAGGTGCGCTTTCGCAGTTGCTCCCACATCTCCTGCACTCGGACCTTCAACTCCGCCGTGAGCTTTTCGTACGCTTCTTCCGAAGCCGCGGCTGCGGGTGGTGGACAAATCGGATCGCCGATTCTTATCCGCAGTGGAGCAAATTTCTGAAATTTCTTGCCGCGCGGCCAAGCATCATGAAAGCCCTCAATCGCCACCGGGACAATCGGTGCCTGGATTTGAATTGAAAGGATCGCCGCACCCTTCTTGAAAGTCTTTGGCGGGCCATCAATCGAACGCTCTCCTTCGGGGTAGAGCAAGAGCACTCCGCCGTTCCGCAGGCCAAAGGCTCCGGCGCGCATGGCAGGTATCAGGTTCGCGTCGGGATCTACCACGACAACGCGCACCCACCGCGCCAGTGTCCGCATGAAGCCCTTGCCGAAAATGTCGCTCGTCCCCACGGCGAAGGTATCGCGGAACACCTGCCAAGGCAGAACGCCTCCAAGAATGATCGGGTCGATGAAGCTTTGGTGATTCGAACAAATGATGAATGGTCCGCGAGCAGGAAGTCTTTCCAGTCCGTCGACGCGTAAATGAAAACGGTCGAGAGCGATGATCTGGATCAATCGGCTCACCACATACCAGAACGTTTCCTTGAATGGCTGTCGCTCCAGCAGAATTCGGAGCTCGGTGTCTGCAGGTTCATCTTGCAATACCGCGTTCCAGCCGGCGAAGTGCGCGCGGGGCGTACCAACCACGCCGCTGGCTCCGCTCTCGCGCACCGCATCCACCAGTTCGCGCACTGTGTAGATTTCCGACAGACGCGATTCCTCCATGCTCCCGCCAAGCTCCTGTTCAAGGGCGACGAGAAGCTCCACCCGTTGCATCGAGTCCAACCCAAGATCGAGTTCCAGGTTGTCGCCGGGGCGGATTGATTGAGGCGTATTTCTTGCCGCCTCGCGCACGATCTTGAGCGCGCGTTGCACCTCGGACTGTTCCAGCCACTCGGCGTCTTCCGTGCTTAAGGGTTTTTCTGAGCTAAGCTCCGCATCCCCTGACCGGCCCACTGCCCGATTTGCTCGCACCCGCTTCTCGATCTCAAATCGCTTCAACTTTCGCGTGGTCGTCCGCGGCAAACTGTCCTGCCAGATTTCATAACTTCCAATTCGCTTGGTCGAAGGCAGTTGTGCCGAGAGGTTTTCAATGTCGTAGCGGATGACCTCTTTTGCGTTGACGATCTTGCGCTGTTTGAGCACATCAAAATTCGGCACCACCACGGCATGTAACCGTTCCTCACCCGGGCGGCCTTCGAGGCCCATAACAGCAATTTCGCCAATGTAGGGGGATTTCAGATAGTGCGCTTCGACTTCCTCTGGATAAATGTTTTTCCCGTTGCTGAGGACAATGACTTCCTTCTTGCGTCCGGTGATAAACAGATTTCCACCGGCATCGAAATAGCCGAGATCTCCGGTGTGCAGCCAGCCGTCCCTGAGAACCGCGGCCGTGGCGTCGGACCGGTTCCAATAGCCTTTCATCACGATGGCCCCACGAATCGCAATTTCGCCAACTACTTGGCCGTCGTCCTCCTGTGGTTTTGGATCGACGATCTTTCCTTCCACGCCCTCGAGCGGTTTGCCCACCGAGCCAATGACGTTGTCCGCATGCGAAGTGGCGAAAGCGGCGGCGCTGGTTTCGGTGAGGCCGTAGGCTTGCAAGATGTCAATTCCCAGCGCGTAAAAATCGCGCCCGATTTCGGGATCAAAGCGTGACCCGCCCGTCACCAGATAGCGCATCTTGCGGCCGAACGTATTGTGGATTCTAGGAAAGAGAATGGACCCAGGATTCCATCCGAATCTTCGGCTGACGCGTGTGATTGCCATCATCGTTCGCACAGACCAACTCGCGAATCTTCCGCGTTGCGAAACTTCCTTAAAAATGCGTTCGTGAATCAAGTAGAAAAACTGCGGCACCACTGCGAACGCTGTGATTTCCCGCTCTGCCAGTGCACGAAGCAGCTCCGTCGTATTCAGAGTTTCGAGATAAACGACACGGGAGCCTTTCACCAGAGGCAACAGCAAGTTCGCCATTTGCGACAGAACGTGAAAAAGGGGAAGCACGCCGAGCAGCGCGTCCTCAGGGCCGATATGCGCCCAGCCGAATACGGCCCGCACTTCGCCCATAAGGTTCGAGTGCGTCAGCATCACTCCTTTGGGATCCGCAGTAGTGCCAGAGGTATAAAGCAGCGAAGCAAGATCGTCATCCTCAGAGAGGACAGGAACAAAGTTCCCCGGCCCTGCCGCAAAGATGGTCTCGAGATTAGCCTGTGTGGGGACAGCCGCCCCCGGGTGTCCAGCCGAGCGAAGCTCGGCAGAATCCGTTAACAAAATCTGGACCGACACTCCCTCCACGGCTTTCTGGGCGACCGCCAGATGCCGTACATCGCAGAACAGCAGGGAAGCGCCGCTGTCCTTGAGCAGCTTCGCAACCTGATCCGCATGAAACGCCGTGTCCAACGGAACCGCCGCACAACCGGCCGCGATGATGCCAAGGTACGCAGTAATCCAGCGCGGATGATTATCAGCCAGAATCGCAACCCGTGCGCCCGGTTGAAACCCGCTCTCCGTGAGCCAGCGACCAATGCTCTCCGCCATGCGCCGCGCTTCGTCGTAAGTGTTGCTTTGCACGCGGTCACGACGCTGAATTTCCAGCGCAATGTTGTCAGGCCAGCGCGTAGCGCATTCGCGGAAGAGTTCGTAGAAGGTCGGCATGGGCCAGCGGGAAAATATACCTGAAAACACGCTTCAGCGCTGTGGCCGGAGATCCCGCCGAGAAATCGCCTCAAATCCTGCTTTCTTTGTCCGTGGTGATTTTAAGCGGCTCTTTTTGGAAAGTCTGCTTGAGAGGCCCTGCTCGCGACTTACGCGCCAGGCACGCATCTAATATACTAACCTTCTATACTAGGCTTCTGGGATAGTGGGTGTAGTGTCCTCCAAGGATTCTCATTTTGATTAATGCTCTGGTAGCTAAAGTTTTCGGGACCAAGAACGAGCGCGAGATCAAGCGCCTGATGCCTCGCGTCGAGGAAATTAACGCGCTTGAGCCTGCCATGCAGAAGCTCACGGATGAGCAGCTGCGCGCCAAAACAGACGAATTCCGTCAGCAGATCAAGGAACGCCTGGCCAAAATTCCAGACGAGCCGGATGCCGACCAGGATCGCCGGAAAGAACTCGATACCGAGCGCACTGAGCTGGTGGACGAAGTCCTCGATGAGTTGCTGGTCGAAGCCTTCGCCGTGGTCCGTGAAGGTGGCCGTCGCGTCCTAAACATGCGCCACTTCGATGTGCAACTCATCGGCGGCATGGTTCTTCACCAGGGCAAGATCGCAGAAATGAAGACCGGCGAAGGAAAAACCCTGGTCGCCACTTTGCCCGTCTATCTGAATGCCCTGAGTGGACGCGGCGTGCACGTGGTCACGGTCAACGACTATCTCGCCAAGCGCGACTCCGAGTGGATGGGCAAACTGTACAGTTTCCTTGGCCTGAGCGTGGGCGTCATCGTTCACGATCTCGACGATCAGCAGCGCCGCGAAGCCTACGCCGCTGACGTCACCTACGGAACCAACAACGAATTCGGGTTCGACTATCTCCGCGACAACATGAAGTTCGACCTGCACGATTGCGTGCAGCGCGGCCACAACTTCTCCATCGTCGACGAAGTCGATTCCATCCTGATCGACGAAGCGCGTACCCCCCTCATCATTTCCGGGGCCAGTGAGGAATCGACCGACAAGTACGCCAGGGTCAATCGCATAATCCCCAAGCTTGAAAAGGGTGAGGAGATTGACGTCGCTCCCGGCGAGCCCAAGCAATACACCGGCGATTATGTGGTGGACGAAAAGCACAGGAACATTACTGTTACCGACGTGGGCTGGGAAAAAGTTGAGGAACTGCTGGGCATCGGCAACATTGCCGACCCGGAGAATTGGGACCTGAAGCATCACGTCGAAACCGCCGTAAAGGCCCATGCCCTCTATCACCGCGACGTTGAATACGTGGTGAAAGACGGCGAAGTCATCATCGTCGACGAGTTCACGGGTCGCTTGATGCCGGGCCGCCGCTGGTCCGATGGCCTGCACCAGTCCGTCGAAGCCAAGGAAAACGTTAAGATTGAACGCGAGAACCAGACGCTCGCCACCATCACGTTCCAGAATTATTTCCGCATGTATAAAAAGCTGGCTGGCATGACCGGAACGGCGGAAACCGAAGCGCCCGAGTTCGACAAAATCTATCGGCTGGAAGTGATGGTCATCCCCACCAACAAGCCGATGCTACGGCTGGAGAATCCAGACGTTGTTTACCGCACCGAAAAAGAGAAGTACTTCGCCGCGGCCGATGAAATCCAGAGATTGCACGACACCGGCCAGCCGGTGCTGGTCGGCACGACATCCATTGAAAAGTCAGAGCGTCTTTCCGATCTCCTGAAAAAGAAAGGCGTGAAGCACTGGGTGTTGAACGCCAAGCAACACGAGAAGGAAGCTGAAATCGTTGCTCAAGCCGGCAGTAAGGGCATGGTCACGATCGCCACCAACATGGCCGGCCGCGGAACCGACATTCTCCTCGGCGGGAACCCTGAGTTCATGGCCAAGCAGGAGTGCGTGAAGAAGGGAATCGCGCAACCCTTGCGCGCCGCACAAGGCAAGGTTCAAGCCGTGGTCGACGACACCAAAAACACCGTCTGGTACTACGCCGGCAATGAATACGTGGTTCCTACGGATCAGTGGACGGAAATTTTCAATCGCTACAAGGCGCAAACCGACCAGGAGCACGAGGACGTCATTGCCGCCGGAGGGCTGCACATCTTCGGCACCGAGCGTCACGAAGCTCGCCGTATCGACAACCAGCTTCGCGGCCGCGCTGGACGCCAAGGCGATCCCGGTTCTTCTCGTTTCTATCTTTCGCTCGAAGATGACCTAATGCGCATCTTCGCCAAGGAGTGGGTCTCGAACCTGCTCCAGCGCTTGGGTATGGAAGAGGGAGTCCCGATCGAATCAAGAATGATTAGTCGCCGTATCGAAGGCGCGCAGAAGGCCGTCGAAGCGCAAAACTTCGAAGCCCGCAAACATCTACTCGAATACGACGATGTGATGAATAAGCAGCGCGAGGCGGTGTACGGCCTGCGCCATCAGTTGTTGGAGGGGGTGGATCAGAAAGAGTTGATCCTCGAGGATTACGTCTCCGGCATCCTCAGCGATTTGATGGATCAGTTCTGCGCGGTCAAAGTTCATGCCGCGGACTGGGATCTCAAGGGCCTGAAGGACGCCATTTTCACCCGCTTCGGCGTGGATATTTTGGCGGAAGGCATCCAGCCCGAAACTCTGAACCGGCAGGAACTGGGCGACGCGATCTTCGACAAGCTCAAGGCCCGTTACGACGCCAAGGAAAAACTGATTGGCCCCGATGCCATGCGCTATCACGAGCGCATGATCATGTTAAGTGTGCTCGACTCGCAATGGAAAGACCACCTCCGCGACATGGACCACTTGAAGGAGGGCATCGGCCTGCGCGGCTACGGTCAGCACGACCCTCTAGTCGAGTACAAGCGCGAGTCCTTTGACATGTTCGAGGCCATGATGCAGCGCTCCCAGGAGGAGACGGTCCGTTATCTCTACCTGATGCAGATCTTGGAGCGCCCGAGCGAAGGTGGAGCCCCGAGACCTGGAGATGGTGGTGGCCCCGGCGCAGGTCCGGAAGCCGGTGTGCCGGTTCCGCGAATGGGCGGCGATGGCAATGGGCGGAAGCCGCGTCAAGTGGCTACGTCTGTCGACGAAATCGAAGAAGCCTTCCAGCGCAAGAAACGCCGTGAGCTGGAGCAGGCTCGCATGGCCGGTTCTGGCGATCTGCAAACCGTGCAGCAAGTGGTACGCGGCGCGGCCAAGATCGGACGCAACGATCCCTGTCCCTGTGGCTCCGGAAAGAAATACAAGAAGTGCTGTGGCGCGAACGCGTAGTGCGCAACCCGCTCCTTTGTCATCCTGAGCGTAGCCTCTGCTTCGCGAAGCGAAGCAGAGGCGGAGTCGAAGGATCCCTGCAACCGCCAACCATGGCTGAGATTGCACCAGGGAATTCTCACCAGCTTCAGTAACCGCGTCCTTGAGGGAAACGCTCGAATTCGAGATGAACGGACTCAGTCGCGTAGGGATCCTTCGACTACGGAGATGCTTCGCTTCGCGAAGCCTCTCCTCCGCTCAGGATGACAATTTACCTTGATGCCGGCTTAACCGACACGAACGATTTCACCACGATGTTGTTCGGCTGAACTCCAACCGGAATCATAGTGAGCAGGGAATACTCCCCCGGCTCGAATTTCTTACTGGGAGTCCGCTTCTGGATAACCGTGACATCTCCTGAACCCGAATTCAGAACCAGCAAATAGTTCTGGCTTTGCGCCAGCGCCAGCCCATCCGGACGGCTGCCGACCGGAAGTGTCGCGATCATCTTCCCAATATCAATGTCATAAACCGACACGGTGTTCGATCCAAAGTTGCTGACGTAAAAACGGGAGTTATCTGCAGTAACAATCCCACGCGCCGGGTGAGTGCCGATCAGGTAGCTTCCGCCAACCTCGTTGGTCGTTGTCTCGATGATCGAAATATTATCCGAATCGAAATTACTCACCATCAGCTCACCGCCGTCCGGCTTGAGCGCCAGATGCACGGGAGTTTTTCCCACGTCCAGCAGGGCCAGCAGTTTGTCACTCTTCAAATCAATCGATGCGACTTGTCCCGACGCCGCGCAAGCGACAAATGCTTTACTGCTATCCGGAAGGACGGCAATGTCCTCCGGCTGCTGGCACGCCGGAATCGTGCTGCGAACCGTAAGCTGCTCAGCATTGATCAGCGAAACGGTGTTGTCGCCGCGGTTGCTGACCACCACGGTTCCGCCATCCGGCGACACTCTCGCCAGCCCCGGCGAAGCTCCCACCCGAACATTACCGACTACAACCCGCTTGTCGAGATCAATCGCCGAAACATTCGCCGACCCTGAGTTCGCGACATATCCCCGCTCCCCATCCGCAGAAATATCGATGAAGTAAGGTTTGCCGTGCACGCCAATGGTCGCCACCACAGCGTTGCGCTCGGCATCGATGACGCTAACGTTGCTCGATCCCGCATTAACAACGTAAACTTCGTTCTTCTTGCTGTTGGCCGCAATTCCAGTAGGTTCGCTCCCAACCTTAATCGTCTTCGCGAGCTGAAACGTCCTCAGATCAATGACGGTAACCGTGTTGCTCTTTCCGTTTGTGATGTAGGCGTACTCATGGCAAGCCGGACCGTAATCGGTGAGTTGCCGCTCGTGGAAATACCACCACCCGAGGGCCACGGCAACAGGTGAGAGGACAACGATAAAAAGAAGCTTTCTCAAGTTAGCGGAGCAACGGAGGACCCGCGAGCAGACTCTGACGACACCGATGAAAGCGCGTTCGGACGAGCCAGGACCACTGGTACCGTTCTCCCCACCACCGGCGCGATCTGCCGCACCTGCGCCATCAACTCATCGAACTGATCCGGATACAGCGACTGCATGCCGTCCGACAGCGCCTTGTCCGGCTCGTGATGAACTTCGATAATCAAGCCATCCGCGCCGACCGCAATTGCCGCCCGCGAAAGCGGAGTGACTTTATTTCGCTTGCCCGTGCCCTGGCTCGGATCAACAATAATGGGCAAGTGGCTGAGCCGCTGCACCGCCGGAACGACACTCAGGTCGAGCGTGTTGCGAGTGTGGTCAGCGAAAGTGCGGATTCCGCGCTCGCACAGAATCACGTTGTAATTGCCTTCGCTCATCACATATTCGGCCGCCATCAGAAATTCTTCCAGCGTCGCCGACATGCCGCGTTTCACCATGACCGGACGCTTCGAGCGGCCGGCACGCCGGAGCAGAGAGTAGTTCTGCATATTGCGGGCGCCAATTTGAATGATGTCGGCGTACTGCTCAACCAGGTCGAGCGATTCGTGGTCAATGGCCTCGGTAATTGTCCGCAGGCCAAAATTCTCGCGAACCTCCGCCATGATCTGTAAGCCTTCTTCACCCAGGCCCTGAAACGAGTACGGAGAAGTGCGCGGTTTGTAAGCTCCGCCGCGAAAGAACTGTGCCCCGGCACGCTGGACGCGCTCAGCCACAGCAAAGGCCTGCTCCCGGCTCTCAATCGCGCAAGGCCCAGCGATAATCGCGAGTCCCGGCCCACCAATCGTGGCATCGCTGCCAGCGAAACGAATGACGGTGTTTTCTTCCTTAAAATCGCGGCTGACCAGCTTGTAAGGCTTGGTGACGCGAATGACTTCCTGCACGCCCGACATTTCTTCCAGCGTGCCTGGCTCAACCTCGCCCTTGTTTCCAGTAATGCCGATCGCAGTTCGCTCCGCCCCCGGAATAGAGTGAGCGCGGTAGCCGAGCGACTCGATCTTTTGGCAGACGGCGCGCACCTGCTCTTCGGACGCGTGCGCCTGCATGACCACTAACATGAACCACCTCGAAAGGTTCAAGTCTATCGTCGAAGGCGCATACATCGCAAACCTGGGCTGCTGGCTGTGCGACGACGGGCGCCGGATCTCGACTGGTCGCTATACTCCCTCCATGCCCCGTTCGATTGCCCGCGAGCAGGACATTCTCAAACTGCCGCCACCCAAGCGCCCGCCTCGTTTGACTTCGCGCCGCATTGGCATTCATACCTCGACTGCTGGCGGCGTCCAGAATGCGGCCGAACGCGCCTATCGGCTGGGCTGCAATACCTTCCAGATTTTTTCGTCCAGCCCGCGCCAGTGGGCGCCGTATGAACTGAGCCGTCCGCAATGCGACGAAATGCTGCGCCTGCGTGAGAAATATGATCTCAAGCCGATGGCCATCCACGTGAACTATCTGGTGAATCTGGCCAGCACGACGCCGTTGTTCCTGGAGAAGTCAATCGCCGCCTTCCGTGGCGAAGTAGAACGCGCATTAGCGCTATGTGCGGATTATTTGGTTCTGCATCCGGGCTCATTCCGTGGCGCCGATCGCGAAGCCGGCTTGCTTCAGACCTCCACAGCCATCGCGGCCGCCACCCAAGGCCTTGATCTCGCCAAAAGCAATCTCACCATCCTGATCGAAAATACAGCCGGCGCCGAATACTCCCTGGGCGGAAGCTTCGAACAGGTCGCGGAAGTCCTGGACCGCCTTCGCGACCTGATTCCTATCGCCGCCTGCATCGATACCTGCCACACCCACGTCGCCGGATACGACATCGTCAGCGAAGACGGATTCCGCCAGACGCTAGCGCATCTTGACGAGACGATCGGTCTGAAGAACGTCCGCGTATGGCATTGCAACGACGCCAAAGCTGCACGCGGATCGAAGCTGGACCGCCACCAACACATCGGGAAGGGAAGCATCGGCTTGGAACCGTTTCGCCGCCTGCTCAATGACCCTCGCCTGTCCCAAGCCGCCTTCATCGCCGAAACCCCGATCGACAAGCCCGGAGATGACCGGAAAAACGTGGCCGCGCTGAAGAGCTGCTAGCGACTGAATACGTGGGACAGCCTGCGAGACGTAGCAGAGCGAAGCTCGGAGTTAGTATGTTTTCACTGCTATGTTAAACATGTTAAACATGCTAGGTATCCGACTCGAACCCGAACTGGAAGAGAAACTGGAGTCGCCTGCCATAGCGACGGCCGAGCAAGAGTACGTAGCCGCGAGGAGATACGTCAATACGGAAAATCGCGGGGAGTTCGCGGAAGCATTGCCCGCTGGACGGCGTGAACCTACCATAGCTCGACGAGCTGGAGCGCGGCTTGGTGGACGATTGAAATTACCCGCACCGCGAAAACGGATCACAGCTCCATCGCCCGGCCCAGCAGGCATCGTCGCTTTCTGCGAGAGCGACTCAGGAGCAGATAACCCGCGGCAGTGGGGAAGGCCTCTTCAGGGTGACAACGCGGGCTCTGGCGTTACCGCGTCGGCGACACCGCCTGATCTGTGAATCAGGATGAGCGCATCACCGTAATGGTGCTGCGGTGGCCACCGCAAGGATGTCATCGCTGAATGTGCCGGTCGCTGCGGGAGTGGCGCACACGCTTCGTTGTAAAATATAAGGTTTATCCAGTACGCAATTTCTCCTTCTATGCCACAGAAAGAAAGCACGTCTATCACTCGCGACGATCGCGCCGCAGACCATCGCGGTGACGACCGTTACGACGCCCAGCGCATCGAGGCCAAATGGTTCGAGCGCTGGCAGCAGGACGCATCTCTCTACGCCGCCGAGCCCAACTCCACCAAGCCGAAATATTACGTGCTCGAAATGTTGCCTTATCCTTCGGGCGTGCTGCACATGGGACACGTGCGCAACTATGCCATCGGCGACGCGCTCGCCCGCTACATGTGGATGAACGGTTACAACGTGCTTCATCCCATGGGATGGGATTCGTTTGGTCTCCCCGCGGAGAACGCGGCCATTGCCAACAACACTCCCCCGCGCGAGTGGACGCTGCGCAACATCGCGAACATGAAGGCGCAGATGAAGCGTCTGGGCTTTGCCTACGACTGGTCACGCGAAGTGACGACCTGCCTGCCCGAATATTACCGATGGAATCAGTGGTTCTTCCTGAAGCTCTTCGAGAAAGGCATGGCGTATCGCAAAAAGAGCAAGGTGAACTGGTGTCCGAAGTGCGCCACGGTCCTCGCCAATGAGCAGGTGGTGAACGGCTGCTGCTGGCGGCACGAAGACACGCTGGTGGAGCAACGCGAACTTGAGCAGTGGTTCCTGCGCATCACGCAATATGCCGAGGAATTGCTCCGCGACCTCGACAAACTCGGCGACTGGCCCGAGAAAGTGCGCACCATGCAGCGCAACTGGATCGGCCGCAGCGAAGGCACGCTCGTGGATTTCAAGCTCGACGGCGCGACCGATTCACCCGAGTCGACAATTACCGTCTTCACCACGCGCGTCGACACCATCTACGGGGCGACGTCCGTCCAACTTGCGCCGCAGCATCCGCTGGTGGCCCGCCTCACCCGGAACAACGACCCATTGCGCGCACAGGTAGATCAGTTGATTGCGGAGCAGCGCAAAGCCAAAGAAGTGGGCGACATTGGCGCCATCGAAAAGCACGGCGTCAATACTCACCACTTCGCCGTCAACCCCTTCAACGGAGAACGCGTTCCCATTTGGGTGGCGAATTACATCCTTATGGACTACGGCACGGGCGCGATCATGAGCGTGCCGGCGCACGATGAGCGAGACTTCGAATTCGCCCGCAAGTACAACCTTAAGATCCGCCTCGTAATCGTGCCTCGATCCGTCGACCCCGAAGAAACCAGTGTCGAACCAACGCTTCCGTTCACCACCATGAACGGCACACTGGTGAATTCAGGGCCATTTAGCCGTCTCGATTGCGAAGAGGCAGTCAAGGAGATGTCTGCGTATGCCGAGAAGAACGGTTTTGGAAAAGCCACGGTCACCTATCGCCTGAAAGACTGGGGCATCTCGCGCCAGCGCTACTGGGGTACGCCGATCCCAATGCTTTATTGCGAGAAAGATGGGATCGTCCCCGTCCCGGAAAAAGACCTCCCGGTCATCTTGCCCGAGAACGTGGACATAACCTTGACCGGCGGCTCACCGCTGAGCCGAGTGCCCGAGTTCGTAAATGCGATCTGTCCGAAATGTGGTGGCCCGGCTCGCCGCGAGACCGACACCATGGACACCTTTGTGGATTCGTCCTGGTACTTCTATCGTTATACCGACGCGCACAACGACCAAGCACCTTTCGATTCCAAGACTGTGGCGTACTGGTTCCCGATCGATCAGTACATCGGCGGGATCGAGCATGCCATTCTCCATCTCATCTATTCGCGCTTCTGGACCAAGTTTATGCGCGACATGGGATTGGTAAAAAACGACGAACCCGTCGAGCGCTTGTTTTCGCAAGGCATGATCATTAAAGGCGGAGCGAAAATGTCCAAGAGCTTGGGCAACATAGTTTCTCCGGATGAGATGATCGCTCGATACGGCGCGGATAGCGCTCGGATGTACACGCTCTTCGCGACGTCACCGGATCGCGAACTCGACTGGCTAGATGAAGGAGTAGAAGGCATCCGTCGTACGCTGGCACGTATCTATCGCTTCGTAGCAAGAAACGCCACTGTAGAAACGCAGCTTGCTGCGGCTCAGCGAGCGGAGCGAGCGACGTTGCCGGCAACGTCTCTACATCCGGATGCCCGCAAAATTCAACGCAAGCTCCACCAGACGATCAAGCGCGTCAGCGACGACTTCAAGGGACGCTGGCACTTTAATACTTCGATCGCAGCAATCATGGAACTGGTGAACGAGCTTTATGCCGTCGAAGAACGCGCGGCGCACTCGCCCGCGGAAGTGGTCCCGGTCCAAATGTGGTTCGAAGTCGAGCGCGATCTCGTCATCCTGCTCGCACCGTTTGCTCCGCACCTCGCCTTCGAGTTGTGGGAAATGTTGGGCGAGAAGGGAAGTCTGCTTCGGACGCCCTGGCCGAAATACGATCCAGCATTGGCCAAGGAAGAGGAAATCGCAATCCCGGTACAGGTCAACGGAAAGTTGCGCGGCCTGATCGTGGTCTCAGCAGATTCATCCGAGAGCGTAATCCGCGAACGCGCCTTGTCGGCCGAAAAGATCAAGGCAGCCATCGCCGGCAAGCAAATTGTGAAAGTGATCGTAGTGCCCGGCAAACTCGTCAACATCGTCGTGCGCTGAGCCCTCCCACGCGATCCCGCGAAGGCCGTCCGCTGACGGAAAGCCGTCTACTTACCTACTGTCGAGACGTCATCCTGAACCCGGCGTCAGCCGGGTGAAGGATCTCGCGCGGAGTGCCATGACTGAGGTGGTTCCTGCGAGCACTTAACCGCATTCCTGCCGATCCGCGCCAGATCCTTCGTGGTCTGACGGTCACTCAGGATGAAGTCAACATTGCCCTGCAAATTGTCACCACACAGCGTCAGGGAATTCTGCCAATGCAGGGCGCGACCAAGCTGATCCGACTTGCGCTATCCTAACCTTGCATGAAACCTCGCTCGCCCACCCTCGAAGGTTTCCGCGCCATCCTTCGCCGCCCATCGTTTGGACTGGCCGAGATTGCCTGGCGCTGGAGCTTCGGCGCCGCAACTGGCCTCCTGCTGATGTTTTCCTTCTTTGAGTATTTGGACACCTTGCCAGTCAGTAAGGGCGATCTACTTTTATTGCGAACCACCCAGCCCGTCCTGATCTCTCGCGCGGTGATGCATATTTTTGGGGGCAGCGGATTTCGCGTGGTCGAAACTGTCATAGTGCTCACACTTACTCTGGGAGTTGCCTGGATCGTAGTCGCATCCTTGGCCCGTGCAGCGACTATAAAGGCTCTGCTGGCCTATTTCCTCGAGAGCGACACTTCAACACCGCCGCGCAGCGAAACGCCTTGGAGATTTCATTCCCTCTTTACTCTCAACTTTTTCCGGCTCGCCACGACGCTCGCTGCTGTCGTAGGCTGTCTTGCCGCCGTTCTTCTTGGCAAAGCTTCGTCGCAGCCGACCGATCCCGCGCCGGGCAGCGCTCTGCTGATCATCCTGACCTTCACCATGCTGGTCTGGCTCGCATGGTCCACGTTGAACTGGTTTCTCTCGCTTGCCGCGATATTCGTCGTTGCCGACGGCCACGACACATTCGGCGCGATCACAGCCGCAGTCGATCTCTGCCGGACTCGTTCGGCATCCATCTTCGCGGCGGGGACGTGGTTCGGACTCGCCCACATCACCGCATTCGTCGTAGCCAGCTCAGCGGTCGCCTTTCCTTTAGGATTCGCCGCGGTCCTGCCCACGGGCGTGGTCCTGGGCGGCGTGGTTCTGGTAACCCTTCTTTATTTCGCCGTCACAGATTTTCTGTACATGGGACGCCTGGCGGCATACGTAGCCATGGTAGAAATGCCAGACGTGCCAGTGAGCGCCGAGACGGCGCATCCACCGTTGCCCCAGGCCGGCACGTATCTCGATTCCGACACTCACTCGAGCCCTGCAGTCGACGCAACCGAACTAATCCTCAGCGATGTTCCAGCTAGCAGCTAACGACCTGTAAACGTCGGGATAAATTCACGCTGTCATCCTGAGCGGAGCGAAGGATCTCTGTAGTCAGCTCGCAGCACGAAGCCTTACGCGTTGCGTCGACTGCTGACATCGGGTCATCTTGCATTTCCCCAGCGTCCGAGACGCAACAAGCTAAGAGCCGGCAGCTAGCAGCCAGCAGCGATCCTCTTTACACTTACTCTCCGATTTGAGACACTCGTCCGTGGAAACCCAATCTATCGTCGTCCTCGACTTCGGCGCCCAATACTCCCAACTGATCGCCCGCCGCATCCGCGAACAAAACGTTTTTTCGGTGGTCTTGCCTTGTACCGCCAGCCTCGACGAAATCCGCAGCTACTCGCCGTTAGGCATCATTCTCTCCGGAGGTCCCTGCTCGGTCTATGATCAGGACGCTCCCAACACCGACCGCCGCGTCTTCGAACTCGGCGTCCCAGTGCTCGGCATCTGTTATGGCTTGCAGCTGATGGTTCACGTTCTCGGCGGCAAAGTGCGCGCCGCGGACAAGCGCGAGTACGGCCATGCCAATGTCGAAATCAAAGATGACTCGCTCTTTTCCACGGCTTACCCAAAAAACTTTCCGTCTGGATGTCGCACGGCGACGAAGCCGTAGATCTGCCCGCAGGTTTCCGCTTGACTGCCAAGTTCGCCCAACGCGGTCGCCGCCATCGAGAATCCCGAGCAAAAAACTCTGGGCCGTGCAGTTCCATCCTGAAGTGCGCCACACTCAGTCCGGCACCGACATACTGCGCAACTTCGCGCTCGTGATCTGCGGCGCCAAACCTACGTGGACTCCGCAGCACTTCATCGACGCGACCATCGCCAACGTGCGGCAGACAGGTGGGCCATGGCCGGGCGATCTGCGCGCTCTCCGGCGGCGTGGATTCTGCCGTCGCAGCCACACTGGTCGATCGCGCCCTGCGAGATGGCAAAGCTCCTTCGCGCCTGACTTCGGTGTTCGTGAACAACGGCGTACTGCGAAAGAACGAATTCGAAAAAGTCCAGCAGAACCTGCGTGACAAGCTGGGCCTGCACGTAGTCGCGGTCGATGCCACCGATCGCTTCCTGAGCAAGCTGGCAGGCGTAACCGATCCCGAGAAGAAACGCAAAATCATCGGCAACGAATTCATCGCCGTATTCGACGAGCAGGCCCATCGCATCGAGCAGGAAGAAGGCAAAGTCAAATGGCTGGTCCAGGGCACGCTCTATCCCGACATAATCGAATCGCGCTCGGTGCGCGGCCCATCGCAGATTATCAAGTCGCACCACAACGTCGGCGGACTGCCCGAAAAAATGAAGCTCAAGCTAATCGAGCCGCTCAAAGAATTATTCAAAGACGAAGTCCGCAAGATCGGCCGCGACCTTGGCATGCCCGAAGAAATCCTTCAGCGCCAGCCATTCCCCGGACCGGGCCTCGCGGTCCGCATCCTCGGCGAAGTCACGCCCGAACGTCTGACCATCCTGCGCGAGTGCGACGACATCGTCGTCAGCGAAATCAAGCAAGCCGGCCTCTACCAGAAAATCTGGCAATCGTTCGCCGTGCTCCTGCCGGTGATGTCGGTCGGAGTGATGGGCGACCAGCGCACCTACGCCAACACCTGCGCCATCCGCGCCGTCCACTCCGAAGACGGCATGACCGCCGACTGGGTCCCGCTCCCCCACGAAGTCCTGAAAACAATCTCCAGCCGGATCGTCAACGAAGTCAAAGGCGTGAACCGCGTAGTCTACGACATAACGTCAAAGCCCCCGGGCACAATCGAGTGGGAGTGACAAAGCCGTCGGGTTAGTCGTTGGTCGTTGGCAAAATCACGCGGGGACACCGCCCCCGGCTGTCAGCCATGAGATATTTTCTCTCTCCTGTCATCCCGACGTAGTCGAGGGACCTTGTGTTTGCCGGCTAAGGAGCAGCCGGTGTCCAGCCGAGCGAAGCTCGGCAGCGGCCGAAAGGCGTAGAATTGACCAAAAAGGCGGCAGTGCCGAAAAGTTGTCAAGCCCCCTAAACCACCCAATTCCCGCCAAACTCCTGATTCAGCGGCAGAAATAAATTTCAAAATTTGGCGGGTTTACCCCTCCGGATTTGCTAATCTAGAAGTAGAGATCAAATAGGGCGCAAGCTTCCGGCTTGCGCCTTTTCTTTTGCAGCGATTTCTCCTCAAGGACGTTTTTCCCGACAAATGGGCAAACCCAGGCGCGCTTCCCGAAGACGCATTCCAGCGTCCGAGGAGAGCCGCGCCCGGCAAGCCTCCCTGCAGGGCAGCGCAAAACCAAAAAAGGCGAACAAGGCGAGCTGGCTTTCTTATCTAAGGCCTCGAGCCTGGGCTTCGCCCTGTCCCTGCCCTACGGACACATGCAGCGCTACGACTTCGTGGTGGACAGCGGCGGCCAAATGTGGCGCGTGCAGGTCAAGACCACCAACCACATGTTGAACGGCCTCTATCTGGTGGGCACCCACCATCGCGCCAACCGAAGGCCCTCGCCTACACCGCCTCCGAGATCGATTTCGTAGCCGTCTACATTCTGCCCGAAAAAACCTGGTACATCCTGCCCGTGCGCGAGGTAACAGAGCACAGGTCATTGCTCTTTCGACCCAAGGGATACGCCCGCCGCGACCCCTACGCCCACTACCGCGAAGCCTGGCACCTCCTCCGCCAACCAGACGGCCTGGTCTTCGGATGAGGCTCAACGGACGAAATCCAAAGCCTCCATTCGCCGTCCTCTATGCCGTCATCCCGAGACAGCGGAGTCCTCGGGAAAGCAAGGACTCCCACCGAAGGATCCTCGGCACGCCGGGCAGCACTCGATAAACGCGATGGTCCGCGTCTCAGTCGGTCATCTCTACCCTGTCATCCCGAGCGGAGGAAGATCGTCCGGTCGCGGACGATCTTGCGGAGTCGAGGGACCCCGCGTCTGCCGATACCCGGCAAGAAATCGATTGGAGTTCTCTGCAGGAACTTTGTTCCGAACGAGTGCGTGGCGGGAACGCCTCTCGGAAGCAAGAGCAAACGCCGGCGACCTCGGGATCTTTCCACTGCGGGAACCAACTCGCGCGCGAGTCCGTCCCCCCGCTCAAGATGACAATTTGAAAAGAGGAACGCAACAAACCACGGCTAACCTTCGGATGAGTTGTCGAATCGCCGCATTCGCCCTCCAAAACGCCGTCATCCTGAGGCAGCGGAGTCCTTGGCAAAGCCAAGGGCTCCCAACGAAGGATCCATGTACTTTGCCGACACCACCAAAAAGAGGGGTACCCCATCTTTCGCGCTCTTTGTGTTCAGTCTCATGACATCCTTTACAAAGTGTCTCGGGACATCCTTTACACTCCCGCGCGAGCGCAGCGAGCGCGGAGTGTAAAGGATGCCGTGGAAGACCATGGATGTCGAAGAACAGAAAGTCCGGTTCGTAGTGGCGGCGACGCGGCAAGAGAAGTCGTTCACCGCCTTGTGCCAGGAGTTCGGCATCTCTCGTCCGACGGGATGTCTGTGGCGGAAACGTTATCAGGAAGCGGGTCTGGCGGGGATCGCAGAGCGCAGCCGGCGTCCGCAGCAGAGTCCCACGCAAACGCCGGCGGAGTTGGAGCAGCGCGTGGTCCAGATGCGCCAGCGCTATCCCGACTGGGGCGCGCGCAAGCTGCAAGTGCTGCTGGCGCGAGAGCAGGTGGAGCTGACTCGCAGCACCATCCATCGCGTTCTGTTGCGTCACGATTTGGTGCGGGACAGGACCGGCATTCCCAGGCCACCAGGCCGATTTGAGCGGGGCGCGCCCAACGAGTTGTGGCAGATGGACTTCAAGAGTCCAAAGGGGGAACGCGGCGGTGGGTCCTTTGTCGGTGCTGGATGATCACAGCCGATACCTGCTGGTGTTGCAAGCGGTGTGGAGCGATCACGGAGAGTATGTGCGCGAGCAGTTGGAGACGGCCTTTGCTGGTTGTGGCGTGCCCGACGCGATGCTGATGGATCACGGAGTGCCGTGGTGGAGCGCGCGGGCGCCGACGGGAGCCACGGATTGACGTTGTGGCTAATGAAACAGGGGATCCAGCTGCACTGGAGCGGGTACCGCCATCCGCAGACGCAAGGGAAAGTGGAACGTTTTCACGGCGCCTGGAGCGGGCGCTGCAGGCGCGGGGAGCGCCGCGACAGCAACCACAGGTGGCTGGATGAGTATCGCTGGGAGCACAACCAGGTGCGGCCGCACGAAGCGCTAGGCATGCGGACGCCGGCCAGCGTGTGGCGCAAAAGCGAGCGCGATTATCATCCGCAACCTCCGCGCTGGGAATACCCGGCCGGGGCCAAGGTGCTCAAAGTGGACAGTCAGGGAAACTGAGACGGCACCCGCTGGATTATCGCCGAGGCACTGCGGGGAGAATGGGTGCGATTAGAACGATCGAGAACGAGTGCTGGTGTATTACTGCCGCACCGTGGTCCGGGAACTGGACTTGGGGAGCCAGCGCTCGACCGCGGTCGAGCGCTGGCTTCCGGAGACCGAAACCAAGCAAAAACTGTAAAGGATGTCCCGGGACAAAATGTAAAGCATGTCGTGGGACTGGACATTAGTGGAGCGAAGGGCAGGTGGGCCAGCCCGGATGCCTTCGGTCGAGCGAAATTCCCAGCCAAGCGGAGCTTGGACGGGCCACCCTCGAGAGTTAAATCAAACCGTAGGTGCTGGCCACCCGCCAGACTGCGACGATGCGCACCTCGTGCGACTTTTTGCAGCTTGCCCGATGAGATAACATTCTCATCTTATGCGCCCGAGAGGATTGCGACCCGTGAAGAAGCCAAGTATTCCGCTGTGGACTGCGGTTTTCCTAGTCCTGAACGTTGCCGGTGTGACCTGCAGCGCGCAAGTGCAGTTCCCGGATACACCTGCCGCTCGGCAATGTGCCGCGTGGTTGCAGGCTTTCAATCGAGGCGAGCGGGAAACTTACCGTGATTTCCTACAAAAGAAATTCCCCTCCAGGGTGGAGCGCTTGGACCAGGATCTGGATTTTCGCGAGCGGACGGGCGGTTTTGAACTCAGAAAGGTAGAAGAATCCACACAGCGAAGTTGGTGGCGCTGGTGCAGGAGCGCGCCTCCGATCAGTTTGGACGGCTCACTCTGGAGGTAGAAGCCGTCGAGCCCCACAACATCACCAGTTTGGGGCTAAGGGCAATTCCTCGACCAGCTGACTTCCCCCTGCCGCATGTCAGCGAGAAGCGAGCTGATCGCGGACCTGCGAAATAGACTCGAAACGGATGCTGCCGCTGGTAGTTTTGCCGGATGCGGTCCTGGTGGCTAAGCACGGCAAACCGGATTTTCGCCGAAGCTTATGGCTTGGCCGATCGCGAGCACAAAATACCGAACACATTACAAACGCGCTTCCGTATTGGCTCCATGAACAAAATGTTTACGGCGGTGGCGACTTTGCAGCTGGTGCAGGCGGGCAAGCTGGGACTCAACGATGCTTGTGGGGAAATACCTGACCGACTATCCCAACAAGGACGTTGCCGCGAAAGTGACAATCCATGCACTGCTGACGCATACCGGCGGCACAGGCGACATCTTTGGTCCGGAATTTGACGCACATCGGCTGGAGCTGCGCACGTTGCAAGATTATGTACAAGCTGTATGGCGGTCGCGGGGCCAAGTTCGATCCAGGCAGCACGCTGGGAGTACAGCAATTACGGTTTTATCCTGCTCGGTATGGTGATCGAAAAGGTGAGCGGCGAGAGTTATTACGACTACGTTCGCGAGCACATCTACACCCCGGCGGGCATGGCTTCAAGCGGCTCGGAGCCAGAAGATCAGGCGGTGACCGATCGCAGTGTGGGATACTACGAAGGCAAATGGGCGGGAACAGCCAGTGGCAGCCGAATACGGATACCTTGCCGTATCGCGGCACGTCGGCGGGAGGCGGTTACTCCACAGCGGAAGATCTGTCGGGGTTTGCGAATGCGCTGCAGGAGAACAAGCTGCTGAACGCGCATTTCACCGAGACTGCTGACCGCGGGCAAGGCTGGGACGCCGGATAGCACATATGCATACGGGTTTGTTGATCAGACGCTTAACGGTACGCGATGCTTCGGTCACGGTGGTGGCGCTCCTGGGATGAATGGTGATTTGGAGATTTGTCCTGGGCCCGGCTACGTTGTGGCCGTGTTGGCCAACATCGATCCTCCCGCCGCCAGCCGGGTATCGGATTTTACAGCTTTCTTAGTCCGGGCTCCGCTGCATCGCATCGCCTCAAGCATCAAACGGTCGTCGATTTCAATACTGGTCCGCATAGTTCCAGCATCGTCCCCAATCCGCGAATACATTAGGCTTTTTCCAACAGCTTGCGCGAAACTGCCGTTACCATTTTACGCGGCCAGAAACGCACCGATTCTGCCACCAGCCAATTACGGAGTCCCGAAATCACGAGCGTCTTGCCTTCCATCAAACCGCGATAGCCGTCTCGAGCGACGGTCTTCGCATCCATGGGGCGAAGCCTCTTGAACAGCCTGGTGTTTCCTCCTGCGCGGCCTGCAAAACGGTCTCGGTTGCCCCGGGACACAGGCAAGTCACCGTAACGCCCGGGCCGGCCAATTCGTTGGCCAGCGCCTCGGAAAACGAAATCACGTAAGCCTTGGTGGCGTAATAAACCGCCATCAGCGGACCGGGCTGAAAACCCGCGGTGGAAGCCACATTCATGATCTTGCCAGAATGCGTTCGATCATGGGCCCCACGAAAAGCCTGGTGAGATGGGTGAGCGCGGTGATATTGAGCTGGATTTGCCCGAGACTTTCTTCGGCTGGGAATTTCAAACTCGCCAAATCCGCCGTAGCCGGCGTTATTCACCAGATATCCACGGCGATGCCCTCGCGTTGCAATTGGTCGAACAGAGATTGCGGAGCGGGCTCGGCGTAAGATCGAGCGGAAAGGCGTTCGGAATCCCAAACTGGCGCTGAAGTTCGTCGGCAACCTGTGCGAGCTTGGGCGCGCCGCGGGCTACGAGAACGAGGTTGTGATGATCTTGGCGAAAAGCTTGGCCAGTTCGTATCCGATGCCGCCGGAAGCGCCGGTGATGAGGGCGGCTGGTTCATGGCGGTTATCACATCTTCATTCTCAGAACGCAAATAAAAAGGCGTCCCGGTATCAGTGGCGCGCCTTGGGATGACGGGCGGGAAGACGTAGCAAGCTAAATTCAACAGTCTAGACGCTCGCCATGGCGGGTTCGACCTCGTAGATCGAGTGCCAGAGGTCGCGGCCTTCAGGCGGTCGTTCACGTTGTTGATGTTCTTCACGCCTTCGGTCTGCAGCCATTTGCGGAAGGCTTCCGCGCCTTGCTTGGCGTAGATCGGGATGCCGTCCTTCCAGGTGGCGCGGCCGCAGAGACGCCGTTGAACTTCACGCCGGATTCGCCGGCGAGTTCAAGGATTCCGTGAACTGGGCGTTGCTCACGCCCGCGGACAGATAGATAAACGGCTTGCTGGCGACGGCCGCGGCATTCAGGAAAAGGTCTGCGGCTTCCTTCTTGCTGTAGGCTTCTGGCCCGCGTAGGCCTTCGCGCCTTCGACAAACTTCATGTTCACCGGCACCTCGACCTTCAGCACATCCACGCCGTAGCGGTCTTTGGTGAACTCGCGCATGCTCTCGATGACGATCTGCGGCTTTTTTTTGGCGTACTCGAGGCCTTTCTCGTCCGCGCCTTCTTCGTAGCCGACGAATTCCAGGAAGAACGGGATGTCGTTGGCGCGGCATTCGTCGCCGATGCGTTCGACCCAGGCGTGCTTCTTGTCGTTGATTCCTTCGGATCGAAAGGCGTGTAGTAGAGCAGAATCTTGACGCAGTCCGCGCCCGCTTCTTTCAGGCGGCGCGCAGACCAATGATCAGCAGGTCGCCCAGGCGGCCGGGACCGGTCTTGTCGTAGCCAGTCTTCTCGTAGGCCAGCAGCAGGCCGGCATTCTTGGCGCGGCGCTTGGCGGCGGGAGGCCCCATTCGGGGTCGAGCAGGATCGCGCTGGCATGCGGCGTAAGAACTTCGGCGACCAGCGACTTGAATTCTTCCATCATGGCGTCGCTGACTTCGCCGCCTTTTTCCTTAGCCAAAGATTTCTGCAGAGACCCGCGCTGGTCCATGGCGGCGGCTGCGATGACGCCGCGGTCGGTCGAGACTTTTTTGAGGCCAGCTAGTTTTCCGGGAGTGAGTTTCATAGGATTCCTCCTTGTGGCTCATGATTCGATGAATTCCTGGAGCAACCAATTGTAAACCCAAACCGCCGAAAATGTTTATTCGGGAGTCCGGTTCTAATCGAGTCGCCCGAAACGAAATGACGCGAGAGGGGGATGTGCGGGGCTCAGGATGACAGCCCTTGAAATGATGTCCCCACGTTTACTGACGCAGGGTTAGGGTGCCTAGCATGGCTTGTTGTTTGGCGATCAGGGATTGGACGCCTTGTCCGGCAAGGGTGATCATCTTTGCTAGTTGTGGTTCGTCGAAGACCTGGTGTTCGGCTGTGGCTTGGACCTCGACCAGTTTGCGGCCGGCGGTCATTACGAAATTCATGTCTACGTCGGCGCGGGAGTCTTCTTCGTAGCAAAGGTCGAGCAGGATTTCGCCGTCGACGATGCCTACGCTTACGGCGGCTACGAAATCGCGCAGCGGGGCCGAGGTTAGGGTTCCGGCTTCGACTAACTTTTCTAGCGCTAACCCCAGGGCGATGAATGCTCCTGTGATCGAGGCGGTGCGGGTGCCTCCGTCGGCTTGGATTACGTCGCAGTCGATCCAGATGGTGCGCTCGCCCAGCCGCACCAGATCGGTTACGGCGCGCAGGGAGCGTCCGATCAGGCGTTGGATTTCGTGAGTGCGGCCGCTGGATCTTCCTTTGTGACCTCGCGCGGAGTGCGGGTTAGAGTGGCGCGGGGGAGCATGCTGTACTCGGCGGTGATCCAGCCTTTGCCGCTGTTGCGCATGAATGGAGGGACGGTTTCTTCGACCGAGGCGGTACAGATTACGCGGGTGTTGCCGACCTCGATTAGAACCGAGCCTTCGGCGGTGTTGATGAAGCCCGGCAGGATGTTGACTGGACGCATCTGGTCGGGAGTTCGGTTGTCGGAGCGATAAAACATAGGGGCGATTGTAGCAGGGTGGAGGGCGTCGTTAGGGATGTTACGCCAATCACCACGGCAGTTCCCGTGTCAGGCTCAAACCGTGGGAACTGTGTCCATGCCTTAACCATTTCTACGCGCATTACACGAAACACATCCAGACTTTGAATGTTGCCTAAGTTGCAGTTGGGAATGTTTTGTGAGACAAAAGTGGTTTCAATATTTAGCGCTATCCGGGAGTCGGAAGTGAGATAACCGGGCGATGAAAAACCGCATCCAGCGCGAGAACTTCGTTGCTCTGGCAGAGCCCACGTAGAAAAGAACGGCCAAATCGCCCCAATCAAATCAGAGAGGATGAACTATGAAGCTCCCACGCTCGTTCGCAGTGCCGCTTATCTTGTCGGTCTTAGCGTCGGCATCCTTGGCCAACGCACAAAAGTGGCAAGCTTTGAAGAATCAACCAACTTTTGTGAGCGATACGGCGTTGGTGCTCACTGATGGCACAGTGATGGTGCATGAATACTGCACCTCCAAATGGCATCGGCTCACGCCGGACAAACAGGGTAGCTATCTCAATGGCACCTGGTCAACGCTAGCCTCGCTGCCGCAAAGTACGGGCCTTTGTTCTTCGCTTCTGAGGTGCTGGCGGATGGACGCGTGCTGGTCGAAGGTGGCGAGTACAACTTCTGCAAAGGAGCGGAAACGAACAAAGGCGCTATCTACGATCCAGTCAAGAACGAGTGGACCGACGTACAACCGCCCACCGGTTGGAGTCAAATTGGCGACGCACCATCGACTGACCTTGTCTAACGGAACGGTCCTCTTGGGACATTCGGGTTATTTGCCGCACAAGGCGTCGGCCCTCTTTGACGCCAAAACGCTGACATGGACGGTCAAGGGAAAGGGAAAGGCAGACGGATTCTTCGAGGAAGGAATGGAACTGCTCCCGAATGGAATGCTCTGGTCGTTGACACTCAGAACGTTCGAATTCTGAGGTATTTAATCCCAAAACTAGCACTTGGAGCAGTGCCGGAAGCACGATTGTAGATTTGTCGGAAAGATCGGTGGGGATACGAAATTGGACCCGCTCTGCTCCGCCCCGACGGGACTCTCTTCGCGACCGGTGCCACTGGGCACACGGCTATTTTCAGCACCGGAACGGCCGAGTGGAAGGCCGGACCTGATCTCCCCAACAAGGACATTGCGGCGGACGTTCCTGCGGCAGTATTGCCGAATGGAGACGTATTGGTTGAAACCTCTCCTGTGAGTGGGGTCCCTGTAACCTTCTACATCTTCGATGGCACCAAAATCGTGAAAGCTTCTAGCCCGCACAACACCGGAGTAGAGGGTGGAATTTCATTTGCTGGACGTCTGCTGGTTCTTCCCACCGGCCAGATTCTCTATACCTTGGCCGATGGTTCAAGCAAGGATGCGGAAATCTACACGGCGAAGGGAACGTTCCAGCAGGCTTGGGCCCCCACGATCAAGTCCGCTCCGACCACACTCACCCGGGGCAGCACGTACAAGATTTCGGGCACTCAGTTCAACGGTCTGACTGCCGGAGCTGCTTACGGGGACGATGCGCAGATGAGCAGCAATTATCCGTTGGTACGGATCACCAATAACGCTACGAAGCACGTCACTTACGCGCGGACGCACGACCACAGCGCCATGGGCGTGCAGACTGGTTCGAAGATTGTCTCGACTCACTTCGATGTGCCAGACAACGATGGAAACCGGAGCCAGCACTCTTGAGGTGGTGGCAAACGGTATCCCATCCAAACCCGTAAGCGTCACGGTGGAATAGGGAAACACAACGCTCAGGTAATCCAACACACTACGACGGCAACCATTAAAGCGCCGCTCTTGGCGACAATCCAGAGTCAACGAGTGATAAATCTCATGGCCGTTGCCCCCCCTCCTTTGAAAAAACTTGCCCCCGCGGAGGGATAGAAAATGTCCACCAAGATCGAGAACGTCGTTTATAGGGCATCCTAGCGCAAAGTTTTTTCGACCAGTTTTGGAGAGATTGAGTTTTTCAACAGCCACGGGAACTGATAGTGACATTTCTAATCTTTCTTCTCCCTTCTACTTGCACCGGAGTAGCTCAATGTTAGAGAATCCATTAATCCTGTGCGCCACAGACAATCCGCCTTTCACTCGTGCATGAAAGTGCGGAGATTGAGGGAGGGAGCGAATGCGCTCAAGTTCCCCGTCCTACGGTGTTTTGTTCTCGATCTTGATTTTGTTGTTGCTCGTCGCCTTCGTGCCGGGCCAGACCTCCCCACAAAGTGGCAAGGGTGCCCCATCGCCCGCGATGCATGCGGCCGCCGGCCCATCGACCGATCCCTCCAAGTACGTCGGGGCGGAAACCTGCAAGACCTGTCATGAAGACATTTACAACAGCTGGGAGAAATCGCCCCACTGGAAGACCACCCTTAATAAGGATGCCGGTCCCTCAAAGCAAGGCTGCGAAGCCTGCCACGGTCCCGGAGCAGACCATGTGGAAGGGGGCGGCGACAAAACCAAGATATTCGTCTTCGAAGATCACTCGCGGCAGGAGACCAGCGCCCGTTGCCTGACCTGCCACGGCGAAGGCCACGAGCAGGCCCATTTTTCCGAATCGGCCCACTCCAGCAGCAACGTCGGCTGCCTCGATTGCCACTCGCCGCATCACGCTAAAGAAAAGCCGCACCTACTGGTCCAGAACACGCCGCAGTTGTGCTACGGCTGCCACACTTCGGCCAAAGCGGACTTCGCCAAACCCTATCACCACCGCGTGAACGAGGGACTGTTGCAATGCAATGACTGTCACAATCCTCACGGCACCGCGATCGCCGGCCAGCTCAGGACCATGCCCAACGGTGACGCCATCTGCTACAAGTGCCACGTCGACAAGCAGGGACCTTTCGTCTACGAGCACGTGCCGGTCAAGACCGAGGGTTGCACCAGTTGCCACACTCCGCATGGCTCTACCAATCCGCGCTTCCTGAAGGTGAGCCTAGTGAACATGCTCTGTCTGCAGTGCCACACTTTCCCCACGCAGGGACCCGCCGGACCCGCCCACAACCAGTCCGCCAAATATCAGGCTTGCACCATGTGCCACGTGGCGATTCACGGCTCCAACTTCAGCAATGTCTTTTTCAAATGAGGGAGACTCATGACCTCGCCCCGAAAACTCGGCCCGCCGACCCTCCTGAGCTCTGTATTCGTTCTTGGCCTGCTCGCGTCGTCACCGCAATCCCTACCTGCGCAGTCCTCCAGCGCCAACCCGAACCCGCCCGCCCAGCAAGAAGGTGTCACTGCCGGAGATTACGTAATTCATACGTCTGCCGAAATCGGCTATCGCTACACCAACGTCACCGGCAGCAACGATATGTACGACACCCTGGTCAACCTCCAGACTGGCCCACGATTTCTCGACGAAACTTTTTCCATGCAATCGCAGGATCACCAGGGCCTGCTCTTCGACAATCTTTCCGTCAACAGCTTCGGATGGGGCGGCGATCCCAACAACGTATTGCGGGCTCGGATAGAGAAAAACAAGTGGTACAACTTTCTGGCCAGCTTCCGTCGCGACCAGAATTTCTTTGACTACGATCTGCTGGTCAATCCGCTCAACCCTCCGACATCGAATCCCTCGATTCCCGTGCTCAATTCCGCCCACGCGTTCGACACTACGCGTCGGATGACGGACATCGATCTCACTCTGCTGCCGCAATCTGTGGTGAGCTTTCGCTTCGGCTATTCGCACAACAACATGACCGGGCCTTCCTACACCAGCATCCACACTGGAACCGACGCCCTGCTGCTCCAACCCTGGAACACGACCATGAACGCCTACCGCTTTGGAGCCGACTGGAAGGTCGCGCCCCGAACCGTTCTTAGCTATGACGAGTTCCTCTACTACTACAAAGGAGACACCGACCCGCAACTGTCGTCTTTCGCCATGGCCTTCCTGCCCGGCGGAGGCACAGTCGAACTCGGCCTGCCCTTCGACACCGTCAACAAATCGCCCTGCGCAGTCGTGCCGCCAGCAACCAGTCTTATCAACTCCTCGGGAACCCTGACGAATCTGAACTGCAACGCTTACTTCAGCTACTTCCGCAACCAGCGCATCCGAACCTCAACCCCCATGGAGCGCCTCAGCCTGCGCAGCAACTACTTCCAGCGCGTCGAACTGCTCGGATCTTTCACTTACAGCTCGGCCAACATGAACACACCCTTGGATGAATCCTTCAACGGCCTCGAAACCCGCACCACCACCCGCGCCTTACACCAATACCGGAACCGGCAGCGCCCGCCAGATTTCCAACGTGCTCGATCTCGAAGGTACCGTCCACGTGACCAAACATATCCGCATCATCGACAAGTTTTATTATTGGGCCTTCCGCATCCCCGAGAATGGCAACTTCACCGAGATCGATAGCGTTTGTACCGCCGCGTGCAATCTGCTGACCCCGCTCAGCGCGACCGCCCCAGCCGCCACCACCACCTTGACTCAGGCCTCTTTCAATCAGACTTGGATCACGAATCAGACCCAGGTCGCGTGGGACATTTCGAAAAAAGTCGGAGCCAATCTCGGGTTCCGCTACAGCGACCAGGTCTTCAAACACTTCAACGACTTCTTGCCCGGAGACGAAGACTATTTCGCAATCCACGGCTACACCGAACTCTTCGGCTGTCTGGGCGCGCCCCATCCACGGCCTGCGCTTGAATTTCAATCAGGAGTACACCAGCTTCGACAACGTGATCGTCCGCATCTCTCCCCGAAAGCAATCCCAGTATCGTTTTCAGGCCGGATACACCCCGAGACCCTGGGCAGTGCTCGGCGGCTCGATCAATATTTTCCAGCAGTCGAACGGCGATTCCTCCATCAATTACCAGGGACACAACCGCAACTACGGACTCACGGCTTCGCTCGCACCCAACGAGCGCTTCGCCCTCGATCTCGCATACAACTACAACGACGTCATGCAGAACGCCCTGATCTGCTTCAACGACACGCCGCCGCCGGGCGTCAGCCTTCCCTTCGTCAACAGCGCCGCCTCCTGCGCCGCCAATGATCCGTCCAATCCGCTGCTGGCCAACTCCTACTACACCAACCACACCAATTTCGGGATGTTTACCGTCCGCTTCAAGCCCATCAAGCGTTTAACCATGAACCTCGGCGGCAGCATCACCAGCGTCGACGGCAGCACTCCGCAGTTCAACATCCTGCAACCCCTGGGATCTTTGCAGTACCTCTACTACCAGCCCGTAGCCAACTTCAGCGTCGATTTGACCCATGGGCTAGCTTGGAACAGCGGCTGGAATTACTACCAGTACAACGAGGGTTCATTTGTCGGACCGACTGCGCCTCGCTATTTTCATGCCAACACCGTCACCGAGTCCCTCCGTTACTCCTTCTGACCCTTGGGCGGATCGACAGTCTGCCCGCACGTGCATGGTATCTAACTTAATTACACCGCACCTCCGGGCTAGTACGCCGAATTAGCCGACGCGGTAGGTATTTCGCAGCACGGGTATTGTTATCGAATCAGGCATAGCGCTCATTGAGAATACAGGTGCTGGACCGCCGACACCGGGGGGTGCATATTCCATCCCGTTGTATTCTCCCCCTTATTTATTTGCGGGCGGTTATCGCGGCGCTGGAAGCGCTGCGCCACCCAAAATCACATGCATGATGGCCTTGCCGCAATCACTGGGCGTTTTGCAGTTGGGCCACTACCTGGGTTACTGCGGGGACGTCGAAGAAATTGGAGAGGTCGGCGTGGCCGGCGAGGGTGTCGCGCTCGTTGCCTTCTACCAGAATCTTTACCCGAGTGATACCGGGAATGTTAGCGGAGAGCGTTTGCACCAGCGAAACCACGCTGAGCTCTTCGACGAGAACGCCGGAACGATGGCCGTCGGCGAATGCGGCGTTTAGATCGATGACGGCGAGTCCGGGATCGACCAGGTAAACGTCGCGAATTTCCGAGCCGCGGCCTAGTGGGTGCGGCGAAAACTTGTCGAGGTACAGGGTGAGCAAGGCGCGAAGGATTTCGGCGGCGCGCTCCTGGCGTCCCGTGGGCAGCGTGATGCGAACCGCCTTGGGACGTAAGACTCCAGCGTCGTCGTAAGCGACATATAGAGTCACTTGCTCGCTTGAACCCGAAACCGGGGGTGCGACGGGTTGAGTGTTCGCTGCGGAAGCGTCGGTGCGATCGACCCGGGCACGCATCCGCAAAACGTAGAAACCCATTCCAAGCGTGATGGCCAGCAGGATGGCAACAGCGATGATGAGATGGCGGGGAATCATCGTGACGCCTCCAGCTTGTCGTGAAAGTCCGACACACCTGCAGCGATCGCACCCGCGATTGCTTGCTGATAAACGGGGGAGTTCAATTGCGAAACGTCGTCGGATGAGGGCGCGACTTCGAGCGCCAGAGCCACGGTGGTGATGTTGTTCAGGGGACGGAGCGGGGCGATGAGAGATCGTGCCTGAATCTGTTTGCTTTGCAGGATCCGCACCAAGCCGCTTCCCGCCGATCGACTGAGGAGCTGGAAAGGAGTTTGAGCCGCATCCCAGCTGAGAAAGGGACCGTGGTTTTCTGTCCCTGCAGGGACGACCGCGCTGTAGACGCGGACGCCGTTGCCTTCTGAGGCGGCGTGCACACAGAGGTAAATGGCGGGACGCGCGGAGTTTGTCAAGCTGGCGCGCTGGTCGAGAGTGAGTGTGATGTCGCCATCGCGCAGGAGCAAGGTGGCGAGGCCGCGGAGTTCGAGTTCCTGCCGCAAGCGGCGGGCGAAGGCGAGAGTGACATCTTTCTCGGCCAGTTGGTCGGTGAGCGCGGCTCCGCTTTCTGCGCCTCCGTGGCTGGGGTCGACGACCACGAAATAATGTCGGACGGTGGGTGTGGGAGGGGCCGAGGGTGGTGGCGCGACCGTGGCGGTCTGAGGGGGTTGCGCGGGTGCCGTGGTCTGCGGGGGCGCCGTCGCCTGTGGGACGGGCTCGATGATGATGGTGCGTCCGTTATTCGTGAAACTCGCCATGAGCGGGACGCTGGCCGCAACCACTACCTCGGCGACTCCATTGTTTTCCTGAAATCTGGCAGAGGGAATGATTTTGCTATCGAAGGTGAGCGCCTGCGAGCCGGGTGCTACGACCGCCTCATGGTTGAACGCCATGCGCAGCTCTCCGGGTTCGGTGGCGATGCTCGGGTTCACGGGAGCGGTAAAGTTCATGACCAGCTTTGGAGGCGTGGTCTTGCTGACCTGCGCGGTGAAATGCACGGCTACGTTGCCGATAAACAGACGGCGGGAATTCTGGTTGAAGGTGACCGGGCCACCGAGAATGCGCGGCAGGAGCGTTCCCAGGCACGAGAGCGGCACCAAGCCGCGCTGGTTGTCCAGCAGAAAGGCCGAGGGAAGATCGTAGTCGCTGCCGTGAATGCGGGCGCGGGTTTTTCCCGCTGTGAATTCGCTTTCCACGTCGTAGTAGCGGAATTTCCAGTGGGGTCCGTTGACCTTGGCGCTGACTACTCCCAGAGGCTCGAAGACTTCGAGCAGGCCCACGTATTCGTCGCCATTGCGCTCAAGGACCGGGAGAGAATAGTTGGCGGCGTTGGAGTAAATGGTGACGCGTTTTTCTTCGGGGGAGCTGTAAAGAAGAAGGGTGGAGGCCAGGAAAATTGCGGTTGCGAACGCTCCCGCTGCGGGGACGAGACGTCCCCTCGACAGCCGGCGGGACGGCGGCGCTACTTCGCGGCGCTCGTTACTCCAGCGCATAAATTGTGAGGCCACTTAGAAGCTTGGGGTAGAAGTCGGTGGATTTTTGGGGCAGGACTTCGCCGGCGAAGGCGATGTCGCGCACCTGGCGCATGCGCACCGGATTCATCAGAAAGGCTACGTTGGCGGCTCCTTCGCGCACTCGGGCCATGGCATCGCCTGCGTCGCGAACGTAGCTGACGTTCTTCTGATCGCGAATGTCGTCCTCGGAGATATCCAGCACAGCTTCGAGCAGGCATTTGTGTAGCTGGACCACATCGAGGGACTGCTGGCGAAGCGGGAGGCCCTGAAGTACGTCGGAAGCGAGAGGCCTCGGCGTATCGAACAGGAAAGCACGATTGGCGGTGACTCCGAGCAGGGCGGTGCCGGCCTTCCCGGCAGCACGGAGGATTCCGAGGGCGCGTTTGGCATCGATGGACGGATCGACCTCCTCCACGCTGAAATAAGACCGGCCGTGGTCGCGGAGATCGTCGGGAGAGAACGATTCAAGACCGTGAACGACGCGATGAGTAGGTAGGATGACGAGTCCGGGGCTGTCCATATTGATGAAGGTCATCATGACTAATTCGTAGGGGGCGAGTTCGGAAGCGGCGGTTTCCTGCTTGGCCCGGCGCTGGTTGCGATAGTTCAGGGCGGTTTCGTAGCGGTGATGACCGTCGGCGATGATCAGCTTCTTGTCGCGCATTTTGTCGCGGACGAGTTGGATGAGGACGGGATCCGAGACTTTGCGTATTTGATGCAAAACTCCATATTCATCGCGGACTTCAATACCGTTTTCCATATCTTCCGCGGATGCTGAGAGCGCTCCGTCGATCTCGCCAGCGGGATCGCTGTACAGCATAAAGAGCTGGCCGAAGTGCGCCCGCGTCGCGCGCAGGAGCTCCAGACGGTCTGCCTTAGGTTTGGCGAGGGTTTGCTCGTGGCGATGGACGATTCCGGCTGCGTAATCTTCAATTTTGCCTAAGGCGATGAAGCCTCGGCGCTCCAGTTCGGGTCCGCCGCCCGGGGGTTCGAAATGTTGAGTGTATTGGTATAGGGATTGCTGGGGGTCCTGCAGGAAAATGCCTTGCCGGCGCCAATCGCGAAAGGACGCGGCGGCGCGAGTGTAAACATTTTCCTCTAAGTGGTCGGTGGGTTGCGGCTTGCCGAGAATGACGCGAACGAGATTGTGGGGGCTCGCATCGTAGTAGCGGTTTTGCATCTCCGGCGTGATCTTGTCGTAGGGTTGGGTCACAACCTGGGCGAGATCGACGCGAGCGGGGTCGTAACGCAGAGCTCGGAAGGGTGCGATGTAGGCCATAGCCGGAAATGGGAATTGTACAAGAGATGGGCTCCCTCGGTTTGAGATAGCTCGAAAGCGTTCGGGGCATGTAAGGCAGAACCGTAACCGCAGGGGAATTTGACAGATATTTGACAAGTGGGTTTCGCCAGAATGATTAAATTCGAATAGCTGCTCGGTCCACGAATCGACTCGAGGAAACCCTTGTGCAGGCTTATGACATCCTGGTGGCGTGGCAGAAAAAAAGGCTGGCGCGACAGGCTTTGAGCTGTGGTACGATCAGCCCTAATGAGGTAGTTGTGGCCCGCAATCAAAGGCGCGGGTCGTTTCCCCGCCTGATGACCCGAGACCGGAAGAACCCAGTCCCTCATCGGACCCTGCGAGGCAGTGTGCTGTGTGTTCGGGAGAAAACGTTTCTCGTCTTCCTTCTCGTCCCTCTAGTTTGCTTCCTGGCGCCGAATGCTCTGGCGCAGGCTCCCGTCGACGACGTCCACGTTACTCCTCGAGTCGAGCCTCCTAAGGTCGATCCCAGCGCTGGCATCGATCCATCACTGAAAACTCATACCAAGCCCCTAAAAGTGGACGTCAACCTGGTTCTGGTACCGGTTACGATCACGGATCCCATGAACCGCCTGGTCACAGGCCTGGACAAGGAGAATTTTCAGCTCTTTGAAGGCAAGGACGTTCAGGAGATTCGCCACTTCTCCAGCGAAGACGCTCCCGTATCGATCGGGGTCATCTTCGACATGAGCGGAAGTATGGTTACGAAGATCGAGCGGGCACGGGAGGCGGTGGTGGAGTTCTTCAAGACGGCGAACCCGCAGGACGAGTTCTTCATGGTAGCGTTCGCGGATCGGCCTCAGGAGGTCTCCGACTTTACGTCTTCGGTGGACGACATCCAGGGCAAGTTGGTCTATACGGTTCCAAAAGGCAGGACGGCGCTGCTGGACGCGATTTATCTGGGCGTCAGCAAAATGCGGCAGGCAAAGTATACGAAGAAGGCGTTGCTCATCATCTCTGACGGTGGCGACAACCACAGCCGCTACACCGAAGGCGAGATCAAGTCCACGGTCAAAGAGGCAGACGTGCTGATCTATGCCATCGGGATTTACGACCATTACATGGCCACGCAAGAAGAGGCTTTGGGGCCGGCTCTGCTGGGCGAGGTTGCGGAAGTGACTGGAGGGCGATCTTTTACCATTGACAACCCCAACGACTTGGCCGACGTAGCGACAAAAATCGGAATTGAATTGCGCAACCAGTATGTACTCGGATACCGACCAAAAAACCCCGGGCACGACGGCAAATGGCGTAAGATAAAAGTGAAATTGATTCCACCCAAAGGATTGCCGCCGCTAAAGGTGTACGCCAAGACGGGGTACTATGCTCCTTCGGAATAACCGGGTTCCGCTCCTAGTTGTTTTTCTCCTTTCCACCGCCATAGCATGCCGCCATCAGACAGTCGCAGCCGCCGTCCCAGAGGCCGCGACGCAACCGCCACAGAGTCAAAATCGGGCAGGGCAAAGTCCGGCGGCTCAGACCTCAAGTCCGCAATCTCCTGGTCCGCAGTCTCAAGGTTCGGAGCCTCAGAATCAGCCGGGCCTGCCGAACCAGAGTCAGCTGCCTCAGGGCCAACCGGGCCAATCCCAACAAACTCAGAGCCAGGGACAATCCTCCAGCGATAGCGGAGTCTTCGTCTTTAAGAAAGAAGTCGAAGAGGTGGTGGTACACGCGACCGTGATGGACGACAAGAATCATCTGGTGACGAACCTGGACAAGAGTGCTTTTACCGTCTTTGAGAACAATCAGCCGCAGACGATCAGTTCATTCCGCCACGAAGATATTCCGGTGGCCATGGGCATCGTGATCGACAACTCGGGCTCGATGCGGGAGAAGCGGGATAAGGTGAACAAGGCCGCCCTCAACCTGGTACGTTCCAGCAACCCTCAGGACCAGGTTTTTGTGGTCAACTTTAATGACGAGTACTACCTCGACCAGGACTTTACCAGCAACATCAACAAATTGCGGGAGGCACTGGAAAAGGTCGAAGCGCGAGGAGGCACGGCCCTTTACGACGCAATTCTGGCCTCAGCCACCCACTTAAAGGAAGCCAAGCTACAAAAGAAGATTCTGTTCGTGGTCACCGATGGAGAAGACAACGCCAGCCGGAATTCGCTGGAGGAAACAGTCCGCAAACTGCAGGAAGAAAACGGTCCGACCGTGTACGCAATCGGTTTGCTGGGCGAGGAGAAAGCTCGCCGTGCCCGGCGGGCGCTCGAAACCATTGCCCAGCGAACCGGAGGAATTGCGTTCTTACCACGGACGCTCGATGAAGTGGACCAAATCAGCAGCAGCGTTGCTCACGATATTCGAAACCAATACACAATCGGTTACAAGCCCACGACCCCGAAGAGTGTTGGAGGCTACCGCGCCATCCACGTGGAAGCTCACGCCAAGGGCTACGGCAAACTCGTGGTCCGCACCCGCAGTGGATATTATCCCGGGCAGGAGCACGCGCCGCAGTAAGTTCGCCGCGACATTCCTGTAGAGACGTAGCTAGCTACGTCTCTACCACTGCGTAGGCTCTGCCGATTCCTTCCGTCGCCAGATGGAAAGGCCGGGCGATCCCAGCGCGAGTAAACCAAGCGTGGGAGCCTGCGGCGTCGGCGTTGAAGCCTGACTTATCTGTTCCGCGCCAGCCTCGTCGTCTGGTCCCTTCGTTTTGCCGGCGATGATTGACTTATTGGGGATGGTCTCGTAGGCGTAGCCGGTTAGAATAGCGGTGAAGGACTTGCCGCCCATCGTGACTGTAACGCGTGCCCAGCCGAAGTGAACCTTCCCGTTTATGAAAAATTTCAGGCTCGGATAGCGGTTCTTGAGGCCTTTGCCTCCGTTACCCCATTGGTCAAACCATTTGGTGTAACTGGAACCTCTACCGAAGTGGGATAAGTGTTCCACCAGATTGTCTGCGTCGCCGCATAAGCACGAACTACCCACCCCTTTGGTGCGATTGACGCCTTCGCGCCGCTTCCGTACCCTGTAGAGTGCAGAAGACAACCATTGAACGCTCCCGCCCGCAGGTTGCTGACGATATTACTCAACTCGTTGGCGAAACTCCCATCCTCAAACTCAAGCGAATTGTGCCCGCCGGTTCGGCTGAGGTTTATGCCAAGCTGGAGTATCTGAATCCTGGAGGAAGCGTCAAGGATCGCGCCGCTATCGGGATTATTGGCCGGGCGGAAGAGCAGGGTCGGCTCAAGCCAGGGGGGACGATTGTCGAAGCGACGGCGGGGAATACCGGTATCGGATTGGCGCTCATTGGAGTGAATCGCGGCTACAAGGTTGCGCTGTTCGTTCCGGAAACGTTTTCGGAGGAAAAGGTGATGATCATGCGGGCCCTCGGCGCCCAGGTGACCCGCACCCCGGATGCCGAGGGCATGCAAGGAGCAATCGACCGTGCCAAGAAGTTAGCCTCCCAGGACCCCAATGCCTTCATGGCAGCCCAGTTCGAGAATCCTGCCAATCCTGATTATCACTACGAAACTACCGCCCACGAAATTTTCGAGCAAATGGATGGGCAGATCGACGCCGTCGTCATTGGCGCCGGAACTGCCGGTACGTTTACCGGAGTTGCGCGTTACTTGAAGGAGTGTCTGCCGAAGATATTGGCGATCGCGGTAACGACCCAAGGCTCGGTCCTCGGAGGCGGTAAAGCTGGCCCACACAAAGTCGAAGGGATTGGATCAAGTTTTATTCCCAAGACGTTTGATGCGTCCGTGTGCGACGAGGTTGTGGTCGCGAATGATGTTGAAGCCTTCGGCATGGTGAAAGAGTTGGCAGCGCGAGAAGGAGTGTTGGCCGGCTCGAGCGGCGGAGCCAACGTTTTCGCCTCGTTGCAGATCGCTCGTCGCCTGGGTTCGGGAAAGCGCGTGATCACCATGATTCCAGATTCAGCGGAGCGCTATCTGTCCAAGAAAATTTTTGAAGGCGGCATCTAGCGGGACGTTGCAAGCAACGTCTCTACTACAAACAACAAATCATGTCGAAAAATAATCCTCCTGGTTTTGCTACTCGCGCCATTCATGTTGGGCAAGAGCCTGACCCTGAAAGCGGCGCGATCTCGCCGCCCATTCATCCAACCTCCACCTATGTCCAGCAGGAGATCGGCAAGAACAAGGGGTATGAGTATGCCCGAGTTTCTAATCCTACGCGCACTCGTCTGGAGGAGAATCTTGCTGCTCTCGAAGGTGGAATCACGTCGCGCGTCTTCGCCAGCGGGATGGCCGCGATCAATGCGATTTGCACAATGTACAAGTCGGGCGACCACGTGGTGTGCGGCCATAACCTTTATGGCGGCGTGCCCCGGCTGTTCAATCAGGTGCTGACTGGGTATGGAATCGAATTCACTTACGTGGATACCTCCGAGGTTAGAAACGTAGAGCGCGCGATTCGTAAGAAGACGCGCATGGTTTATTTGGAGACTCCGACCAATCCACTGATGGCACTGAGCGATATCCAAGCCATCAGCAAAGTTTGCCGTAACAAGAATGTGGAACTGGTGGTGGACAACACTTTCCTCTCGCCCTACTTCCAGCAGCCGATCGCGCTCGGCGCAGACATGGTGGTGCATTCGACCACGAAGTTTCTCAACGGGCATAGTGATGGTCTCGGTGGCGTGGTCGTGTGCACCCGGCCCGAACAGGCCGAGCAACTGAGTTTCGTGCAGAAGACGGCGGGGGCGATTCTTTCTCCTTTTGAGTGCTGGCTAGTGTTGCGCGGGGTAAAGACGCTGGCGGTTCGGATGGAGCAGCATGATCGCAGCGGGCGGGTCATCGCGGAATTCCTGGTCCGACACAAGAAGGTGGAAAAAGTTTTTTACCCGGGGTTGCCAGATCATCCGCAGTTTGCACTTGCCCAGAGGCAGATGACTGGCTTCGGCTCCATGATCTCGTTTGAGACCGGCTCGCTTTCGAATGCCAACAAGATGCTGAGAAAAGTCCGCGTGTGCTCACTGGCCGAGTCGCTGGGCGGAGTGGAAACGCTGATCTCGCATCCGGCGACCATGACTCACGCAGCTTTAGGCGAAAAGGGAAGAAAAGAGATTGGCATCACCGATGGCATGGTCAGAATTTCTGTGGGCATCGAGAATGTGGAAGACATCATCGCAGATATTGACCAAGCTCTGGCGGCAATCTAGGCGCGTCGTCGCTGTCCGGGATCGGGAGAATGGCACCAGTGGCCAGCAGCGAGTGCCAATTGCCCAAATCCCAGTATTTGTCATTCCGAGGGACACGACAAATCCGCTACCGGAAACGATGGTGGCAATAGGGATGCTTCGCTTCGCTCAGCATGACAAAGTGAATGCGAAACTGGAACAGCCATTCCCGATTCGCTATAGCTCTTACTTGCGCCGGCGTGGCGCGAAGTAGTTGGACATCAATTCATGGGACCATTTGGGCTGCCGGATTGTTGAACGGTCGGGAGTGAACTCGACGAAGACCGGTTTGATGTCCAGCACTGGCGAGCCGTCGAATGCGTCCAGGCCCTGCACTCTCAGAGTCGACCCTTGAACTGAGATCAACCGACAGATGGTCGCAGCAATTCGATTGGGCCGCGCTTTTCCGCGTTGGGCGAAGATTCCTACCTGAGGCCAGTTGGGGTTGCTGCGCGGGTGCCGGCGCCCGGCGACGACAGAATCTTCGCTTACCCCGTGCAGATAAAAGAACACTCAACGTGGGAGAAGTCGGCGAGTCCTTGCAGCGCGTCGGAAGTGAAGCGGTTTTCGTCGAGGCGAATCTCGGAGACAATATCGCCCCAGTAGTCTTCTCGTGATCCCTGTTCCGAAATATGCTCCGAAGAATGGACGCAGCCGATTGGGCGCAGAACAATATCCATGTCAGTCATGGTAGTGCGAGCGAGTGGCGATTGCCAATGGCTGCGATCAGCCCACGTTTGTCATGCTGAGCGAAGTCGAGGCATCGCTACCCGGACTGCGACGCTGGGGAGGGATTCCTCGCTTCGCTCGGAATGACACTGCATTAAGAATTACGAAAGACACTGCCCGAGAAATTATTTCGATGAATCATCGAGCCACTTGAGATACTGCTCGCTGCCGGCTTCGATCGAAATCGACAAGCATTCCGGCAATTCGTAAGAGTGCATTTCCAGGATGGCATCGCGCACGTGCTCAAAAGGGGCGGCGGTTTTGACCCACAGCAGCCATTCCTCCGCCTCTTCCACTTTTCCTTTCCAGCGGTAAATCGATACGACCTTGGGGACGATATTCACGCAGGCAGCGAGCTTGCGGTCGACCAGGGTCTCGGCGATCCGGCGCGCTTCGTCGACGGATCCGGCGGTGGTCATGACGATTCTTTTGTCGGTCATATGAAAGTCAGCCTTCCGCTTTTAGTTTACGGCATCAAAGCCTACCACTTTCGAAAGGTCGCGGGAGGAATGCCGGCCGTCAGCCGAGCCATTTGTCAAAGTTGGTTCCTTTCAGCATTGGGGAGAGAACTTCCGCTTGACGACGGAAGGGGGAGAGACGTTCACTGGAAAACTGGGGGAATCCTCGCGACTTTTTCGGCCGCTGCGACCGAGCCATGCGCCTTCGAATCGGACATTTTCGTAAAATCCGAGTCTTGCCAAGGCCGGAGAATCGTCTGCGCACGCTGGTCGAGCGGGCTCCGCAGGCCGAAGCCTGGGCCGATCGCACTATGGCAAAACTTCGTCCGACGCTGACTTTGCTCTATGGCTTGCGACGGCGGTTGGCCACGGCTGCGGTAGCGGTGCTGACAGTATGGCTGTTTGCCCATGTTATGTTTGGCGATAACGGCATGGTGATCTACCGGCAGAAGAAGGCCGAATACCAAACCCTGCAAAAGGAAATCGACGGTTTGCAAAAGGAAAACGACCGTTACACGCAGCAGGTGAAGGCATTGCAGGCTCGCGACCCCAACACGATTGAGAAAGAAGCGAGGGAGCAGTTGCATTATGCGCGTCCGGGTGAGGTAGTATACGTTGCGCCACCAGCGCCGCATGTCGCCACACGAGAAACAAACGCGGCTCAGAAATAACCTCGCCCTGCCGGGGCGACCGGCGCAATTAATTTGTGATATAGTTCTGATCAATTCCATTGAGAAGCGCAAGGCGGGCGACATTTTCCACCTTGTTTGTGACTTGCACGTACGCAGCGTGCTGTGCAGCGTGAGATTGGTTTCAAAAATCGGCGGGGTGACCGCTAGAAGAGGTGTGCTATGAAAAAAGTTGGGATGAAAAAAGTACTGATGAGCTGTGCTGCCGTCTGGGTTTTGTTCTTCATCGTTGCTATAGCGTCGGCGGCTGACAAGACCGCGACCGTGAATGGGTACGTCAGCGATTCCATGTGCGGCGCTAAAGGCGCGAACGCGAACCATGCAGCTTGTATGACGAAGTGCTTGGGAAAGGGTGCGACGGCGGTGATCGTTACGGATGGTGACCAGAAAATAGTGAATGTCTCCAATCCGGACGTGCTCAAAGGACATGAAGGACATCACGTGTCGGTTACGGGAGCGATGACTGGAGATTCCATTCACGTAGACAGCGTGAAGATGCTCTGATTTGTGGGAACAGACGCGAAAGGGCGGCTTTATGTCGCCCTTTTTTCATTTGGGCAGAATTAACGGACCACGCCTTCCAAGGGCGAGCTCGCCGTCGCGTATAACTTCTTAGGCATGCGTCCGGCAAGATAGGCTTGGCGTCCCGCAAGCACAGCGTGTTTCATGGCTTCCGCCATGAGCACGGCGTCCTGAGCGCCAGCGATTCCAGTGTTCATCAAAACGGCGTCAGCCCCCAGTTCCATCGCAATCACGGCGTCAGATGCCGTGCCCACACCGGCATCGAGGATCAACGGTACGCCTGTAATCATCTCTCGCAGGATTCGGATATGGGCTGCGTTCTGTATCCCCAGGCCGCTGCCGATGGGCGCTCCCAAGGGCATAATCGCGCTGGCGCCGGCATCGAGCAGGCGCTTGGCGAACACGATGTCATCCGAGGTGTAGGGCAGAACTGTGAAACCTTCCTTCACCAAAACCTGGGTTGCTTCGAGCGTCGCTTGCACATCGGGATAGAGTGTGGCCTGATCGCCGATCACTTCGAGTTTGACCCAGTCGGACAGACCGACCTCGCGTCCCAGACGCGCCGCCCGAATGGCCTCGTCGGCGTTATAGCAGCCCGCTGTGTTGGGCAGCAGGAAATATTTCTTGGCGTCGATGTAGTCGAGCAACGATTCCTTGCTGCGGTCAAGATTCACCCGGCGCACGGCCACCGTTACCATCTCCGCGCCACTGGCTTCCAGCGCCCGTGCGGTTTCCTGAAATGACTTGTATTTTCCCGTGCCTACAATGAGCCGGGAACGGAACTGGCGGCCAGCGATGATCAATGGGTCTGTCATGCTTTCTATTGTATCTAAATGGAGCGAATTGGTTTCGTGGTTGGCTCCTGCGATAGAATTTCCGGACCATTCGAGGGGCAATTATGAGATTTGCGAGGATTGTATTTTGGATTGCTGCCATTTGGGGCGTTCTAGTCCTCACCCCGCTCTATTTCATGTTTGATTTGATCGGCCGGAATGACCCGCCACCCATCACGCATCCGGGATTCTTCTACGGATTCGTGGGTGCCGGGCTGGCATGGCAGATCGTATTTTTCGTTATCGCGACGGACCCGGTCCGCTATCTACCGTTAATGATTCCTTCGATGCTTGAAAAAGTCAGTTACGTCGCGCCCGTGGTCGTTCTGGTTTTACAGAGGCGCATGCACCCGTCAGATCTCGTCTTTGTCGGAAGCGACTTCATGCTTGGGGTTCTCTTTGTGCTCGCTTATTTGAAGACACGACCTGACGTCGCTTAGACAGCATCGGCAGTTTCTTGCGTCGGCGGTTACGGTTTTTCGTTTTGTTGTACAGACGCCGGGGCGCTGATCTCTGGATAAACCTTGATCCAATGATTACGCACCTCAGGGCTTACTTTTCGGCCATTCCAGTTAAAGACAATGAGGTTCGTATGCTGCTTCGGCATATGGCAATCAACGCAGTTGCTCGCAATCGGCTGTCCTATCTTTGGATGGGTCCCGACTTTATGGCAGTTTAGGCAATGCCCGGAGAATGCCGCTGGGTCCTTCTGGGTGGTGTGAACATCATGGCAGGTCAGACAAGTCATAGTCGATGACTGGAAGCAGCGGCTTTTCTTGAGCAGTTCAACCTGGCTTCCGTGGACATCGACCGGCGCGTTCGGGTCGGGTTGGGGCAACTCTAAATACTTTTCAAGGGGCTCGCCCGGAATGTAGGAAAACGTGGCGAGGAGCGGTACGCCGTGGCCCGCGTGGCACCAAGCGCAAAGATCCATCTGCCGATCGCGTGAGAATCGTGCGGGATTGAGAACAGCCGGGTCTGATGAAGTCTTCGCGGCTTTCGAACTAAAACGCTCAACGTGTACCCGCCCAGGTCCGTGACACTTTTCACAGGTGATGCCAACCACAAAACCGGTCTGGCTGTAATGATTCTGGGGTGGTGCGAGCGACTCGAAATAGGTTCCGTGGCATTCGAGGCAGCGTGGAATCACCGGTCGATCGAAATACGCAACGCCATCGTGATACCCGGGGCTGTTCACCCAGCCAATTTCCTTCCAGTAGGACACGGGCAACTGAAAAAGTAGGCCGCCTTTCCAGAACAAAAAAGTCTCTCCCTTGCCTCCCGACCCAACTACCAGACCGAAGCGCTCGGTGCGCGACGTTGTGTAAGGGGGTATTCCCTGTACCGCCGTCTGAAAAAAGCCGCTGTCCTTTGCTTCCATTCGAAAATAAAGATCGGGGTTTGAAGTCTTGAGAATATTTGCATCTGCGTCGAAGTTGCCGAGAATTGAATCTTTATCGGGAAGCCTGGATGTCAAGTAGTGCGCGGTTCGGTGGAATGTTTCGACCTTGTCTTGATGACAGCTGCGGCACGCCTCATCACCAATGTAATTCTCGCGAGGGTTCGGCTTCGTGTTTCCCGCAGATGCTTCCTGAGGCGGTATCGCCTGAGTTGGGGTTTGGCTCGGCAGCGATTTCATCTCCGGACTTCGATTCTGACTCGCAACTTCCGCGACTAGAAGGAGGGTGACCATTACGACAAGTCTGGGTTCGAAATTCATCTCATGGCCGGGACGCGTTTGTTATCACTTCCATTTCGGTTGGCCCTCGACGATCGTGATGTAGCGGTCGATGGGAAGATCAGTGAAGCGTTCGGTCGCGCCGCTGGGCTGGGGCCATTTGACTTCCAGCCAGTCGATTTTGGTCCGCTTGCCAAGCCCAGCACCAGGCGGGGATCGTGCGAAGAAAGGAAGCTGCCCCCGCCAACTTTCGACGCTGTGGCGCTTCAGATCCCCCGCCTGATAGGTGACGCGTGTGCCAATCGCGTCCGGTTGGATTTCGTTCCAACCAGATTCACGCCTAGCCAGTGGCTTTGATTTCCACGTGATTGCGAAGAGAAGCGGCGCGCCATCGTTCACGGACACCAGGACATCCACTGCGCCATCGTTATCGAAGTCGCCTATAGCCATACCCCGTGCCGAAAAAGGTCTCGCAAAAACGGGACCGCTCTGCTCGCTTACGTTCTCGAAATTCCTTGCCGGTGTTGTGGAAGAGCATCATCGGCTCGCGGTAGGTCACACGTGTGCAGAGACTCAATGAGGTCATCGGGATTCCCGTTGCAAGAAGCAGGTCCAGGTTGCCGTCATTGTCATAGTCCAAGAACTTCAGCCCCCAGCCGCTCATCCAGCGGGTTGCCATGCCAATGCCGAGTCGCATGGCCTGATCGTCGAACGACTCGTCGTGAGTGTTGCGATAGAGGGAAAAATCTCGCTGGTCGATGTTGGCGACAAACAGGTCCATCCACCCGTCTTCGTTGAAATCTGCGGCATCCACACCCATGCCAGAGCGCGCGCGGCCCGTCCGGGCTGTAGGCCACATCGGCGGCCAGACCGGTTTCCTCGAAACTGCCCTGCCCTCGATTCACAAAAAGAAAATTGCCCACCGTGTCGTTGGCGACAAACAGATCCATTCGCCCGTCGTTGTTTACGTCGGCCGCAACCACGCCCCATGCCTTGCCGAGGTGTTTCGCGATTCCCGACTGGCTGGCTCACATCGGTGAACGTCCCGTCGCCGTTGTTGTGAAACAGCCAGCTCGGCATCGGCCGGAAGATGCTGTGGAATGCAATAGTGGCGTTTGCCGTCCGAGCTGCCGCAGGACCCGGTCGTCTTATCGAACTCGGCGAATTGGCAAACGAATAAGTCCAGGCGGCCGTCGTTGTCATAGTCAAACCAGACGGCGCTCGATGCCCAACCAGTAGCGCCGACGCCGGCCTTTTCCGTCACATCGGTGAAAGTGCCGTTGCCATTGTTGTGATACAGAATGCTGCGGCCATATTGAGTGACGTACAGATCGGGAAAGCCGTCATTGTCGTAGTCGCCGGCGGCCACACCCATGCCGTAACCGCCACCCGCGACGCCGGCTTTCTCGGTAACGTCGGTGAAGGTGCCGTCGCGATTGTTGTGATACAGCGCATTGCGTAGAGGCGGGTTAGGCGTGAAGAAGTCGCATGGGCCGCTGTTCACCAGATAGATATCCATCCATCCGTCGTTGTCGTAGTCGACGAATGCGCATCCGGGCCCGTGGTTTCAGGCAGATATTTTTCGGCCGATTTTCCGGCGGTGTGGGTCCAGAGGATGCCGCTGGCGGAAGGCGAAATCTCTGCGAACGGATAAACGCTTTCAGGCAACGCGCGAGCGAGTCGTGAGAAAGATGGAAGAACGAAACTGGTCGCAAGGCCGCGAAGAAAGTGGCGTCGAGAGAAAAGGAATGTTCTTGGATTCGGCAACAGAGTCACGGTT
>CAWFVI010000002.1:0-897802 GCA_963819245.1 uncultured Acidobacteriota bacterium
GGTACAGCTTTCCCGGAACCGCTTTAGAATTGGATCTCAGGAGTCAGTGATGTGTGGCCGCTATCGTCTGTCCAGACGCAAGCAATTGATCGCGGAATACTTCGAGACCGATAACGAGGTCGATTGGGAACCTCGCTACAACATCGCCCCGTCTCAGCCCGTAGGAATTATTCGGCAAGATCCATCGACACCGGAGCGGCACTTCTCTCTGGCTCGCTGGGGCCTGATTCCGTCCTGGGCCAGCGACGCCAGCATCGGCTTCAAGACAATCAATGCGCGCTCGGAGACGGTGGCGAATAAACCCGCCTTCCGCGATGCCTTCACGAGCCGTCGGTGCTTGCTTCCTGCGGACGGGTTTTTTGAGTGGTCGGCGAAGCGGGAGAGAGAAACAGCCGTTCCACTTCGGGATGCAGGACGATTCCCTGTTTGCATTTGCCGGGTTGTGGGATCGATGGAGAGACCCTGCCGGCGCTGTGATTGAGTCTTGCTCGATTCTAACCACCACTCCGAACTCGCTGCTGGCGGACATACACGATCGAATGCCGGTAATTCTGCGCCAGGAGAACTACGATCTGTGGCTCGATCCCGGCTTCAAGGATGTGAAGGCGCTTGCGGAGGTTCTGGTGCCGTTCGACGCCGCGCAGATGAGATGCTTTCCGGTAAGTACAAGAATTAACTCAGTGACGAACGATGACCCGGATTGCGTTGTGCCGAGCCATAGCTCATTGCCAGCTCAGAGTGCCCTTTTCGGATAGGGTCGCAGATCGCCTGTTCGACTTACCGCCGATGCGTACAGGAGTAGCCGCACTCGGCAACGATCTGGTCAAGTCCACCGCGAAGGCCAGCCGGCTTACCCTTGACGCGCCTGCTGCACCATCTCGACGAACACTTCTCTGGTCTGTGACGGATCGCTAACTTCTCGCAAGAATGCGACCCGGGTTCCCTTCACGCCATCCTGCGTTTTCAGGCGTAGATGGAAGCCGAGGCGATCGACCGAGGTCATCTCCGCCTCCTGTGCCTCAATGCCAGCAAACCGTTTCGCGAGCAGGATGAGCGCATCCTTATGGTCGGCATTCATGTGCTGCATGATGTCGCTCTTGTGCTCGACCAGCGGATCGGATTGTGCTTGGGAGTACTCCGAGGCAGCCACCCATCCCATCACTCCGAAGCCGCCCACGTAATAAACGTCCAATACATCCATTCGGTAAAAGAAGAAATCGTCAAAATCGACCCAGTACTTGCTGTCTGGGTAACGCGTCAGGTAGACCGTACGCGCAGCCGCCAGCTCTGGCTCCGGGATTCTGATAACACTCCCTATCAACGTGACTCTGGACGCACCGAGCGGGTCGCCGCTGGCGTCAGGCTCTGTCACAAACAGGCTGGCGCGCGGGTCCGCTTGCAGATTCTGCGTGTGCATGGCCATCGTGCTGATAAGGAAAATGGGACGGCCCTGACCGTCCAGCGCATAAGGCATCAATGATCCGAAGGGGAAGCCGGGTTGTTTCCGCGACAGCGTCGAAAGACTTCCGATGCGACCCGAGTGCATCAACGTGCGTGCTCTCTCGGCGAAGGAAGGCTCGGGGACCGCAGGCTGACCACTCGTCGCGCCACTCGCGTGCTTTCCGAAGGAAGAGGAAGACATTGTTGAGCACTTCCCGGCTATTCAGCCGATTATGTGATGATATCTCCCAGCACCAGACCTCGGGAGCTGACGAGGATCCATTCTCAAAAAAACTTTCGACATTGTCGATCACCGGCGCGACGGGACTCCCAGCGCGTTCAGCTCTCCCGATAAAATGAAGTCCTTGCGAAACAGCAGTGCCAGGAGAACCGCCTCAAAACGATTCTTTGTGGGACGGGAGGTGAACATGAAGGATTTGCTGGCAGAAACAGCGGCTCGATCGGCGCGATATTCGGCGGCTGTCGGCAACATGCGGGTTGCGCCGCATCCCCAGAATGTAGCGCGCTTGGAAGCGCTCGGTGGCGCATTGCCGCAGAATCCTTCTGACCCCGCGGAGGTTTTGGCTTTGCTCGATGACGTTGGCTCGCCAGCCACCGTGGCAACGACCGGCGGGCGCTATTTTGGATTTGTCATCGGCGGCACTCTGCCTGCGGCGCTGGCGGCAAATTGGCTGGCGGGAGTCTGGGATCAAAACGCTGCTTTTTTCGTAATGTCACCCGTGGCGGCAAAGATCGAAGAAATTGTGTCGGCTTGGATTATCGACCTGCTCGGCCTGCCGCGGGCCGGCGGCGCTGGCTTCGTAACCGGCACTACGATGGCGAACTTTTCCGCCCTGGCGGCCGCACGGACAGCGCTGCTGAAGCGCAGCGGATGGAACATCGAGGAAGATGGGCTATTTGGTGCTCCGCCGATACGGGTGGTGGTGGGCGAGGAAGTTCACGTTTCATTGCTGAAAGCGTTAGCGTTGTTGGGATTGGGACGTTCCCGCGTGATCTCTGTGCCGACCGATAGCCAGGGGCGGATGAGGGCGGACGCCTTGCCCGAACTCGATTCTCGAACACTAATTTGTATTCAAGCTGGAAATGTGAACAGTGGTGCTTTCGATCCTGCCGAGGAGATCTGTTCTCGCGCACGCGAAGCCGGGGCGTGGGTGCACGTGGACGGCGCTTTTGGGCTTTGGGCGGCGGTCTCCCCGCAGTACGCGCATTTACTGAAAGGCGTCAGCCTAGCCGATTCGTGGGCCATTGATTGCCACAAGTGGCTTAACGTGCCCTACGACTCAGGAATCGCTGTGGTTCGAGACCCTGAATACCTGCGGAGAGCAATGGCCCAGAGTGCGGCCTATCTTCAAACCAGCGATGTGCGTGAACCTTGTCATTACACTCCGGAATCGTCGCGGCGCGCCCGAGGAATTGAATTGTGGGCCGCCATGCGCTCATTGGGACGGGAAGGACTGAGGGAGCTGATTGAGCGGAATTGTCGCCTGGCTAGAGTTTTCGCAGAGCGTCTCCAACAGGCAGGGTTCGAAGTGCTTAACGAGGTCGTGCTCAACCAGGTGCTTGTGTCCTTTGGTACTGCGGAGGCAACTCGCCGCATCATTGCCGATGTGCAGGAGGAGGGCACCTGCTGGTGCGGTGGAACAGAGTGGCACGGTCGGACCGCAATGAGGATCAGCGTTTCGAGCTGGGCAACCACGGATGAAGATGTCGAGCACAGTCTCGCGGCGATCATCAGATTAGCCAAGGCCCAGAAGGGTTCGCAGCCGTAGTTCTGAAACCGGCATCATCCAGCGCGTGAATTTCTCCCACGTTAGGCGACTCGGCGTTCTTTAAAGTGCAGCCCTTTCCGATACAGCCCGTCGCTTCCGACGTCAAACACACGGTTGTAACGTGCGCGGAAGTTCTCCTGTGCCGCGCTGGCTGCAAGTTCGATCAGTTGTTCTTCGGAAAAATGGCGGCGCAGCTCGGCATACAGCGCATCGCTTACATTTGATGGCGTGTCGGCCATCGCGTCCGCCATCCGCAGCAACGCAACCTCCGGCGGCGCAAACTCGTCGAACCTGCCCTCGCGGATCGCGGTGATCTCATCGTCGCTGCATCCGACCATTCTGCCGCCGGCAGAATTGGCGTCGATTCAAAACGGGCATCCGACGCGCACCGCCGTACGTAGCATCACTAGCGACCGCGAGCGTTGAGGGACCTGGGCCTTCTGGCCGAGCAACCATTCAGTGAGTGTGAAGGACCAGAAAACCCGCGGCACACGCGCTGTGATCTTCTGCGGTGTCAGGTCGCGACCCAGCATCTTGCGGACTTTCTTGAATACCTGTCGCATCAGGAACGACGTCTGCTTCGGATCAACACCTTCAATTCTGGCCACAATTCCTCCATTGCTTCGTCCGCCCATCACAGCTCAGGCGATGCATATTCCTCTACATTGGGATGCCAACAAGCGCTGAAAGATGCCGCTGTTGAGACCGACATCGTAAGGAATTTCAACCTGTGATGAACTGCCGATCAGCGTTGCTTCACGAAGCGCCTTCCAGTCAGGAAGGCCGTCCCCTCGGAACGTTATGCATTGCCGCAACCCAAGCTCGAACAGTTACGGCACAGGGTGGATTGTCGTATTGAAGAGATATGGATCCTGGAAATCGGTCCGATCGCCTGGTTTCTTGCCCTGGACAGGCTGCAATCTTGCTGAGAGCGGCTTGTTCCATTTCAGCGCAAGCGAGGCCACGTCGCCGAAGATGCGTTCGATTTGCTCAGCGCTGATGTCTCCTGGAAGAGGGATCGTGTCGAGCCCAGTGCCGCAAACTGCTGAGTAGGCGAGCAGCGAGTCGATATTGTAAGTCGATTCGGCCCAGCGCTCCGCCAAGAGCTTGTCCTCCATCACGGGCACCATCAGCCCAGAGTAGCCGACCTGCTTCACCGGCACGGCTTTCACAGCGGTCGTGATCACACGTGCTGCGGTGAGCGTCCCGCTGGAACCGAATTTTGCGCCAGTGAACGTTTCAATGGCAGCCCCAATGGATACCTCACCCAGAGGTGCAGGAGTAGGATCGAGCCCGACATAACTCCAGCCGGTTTCGCTAGCGACCTTGTCGCCCACGGCAGCTGGCCACGGATGCATGTCTGGTCAGCGCAGCCGTCAGATCGGCAATAGCAGCTTCAACATTCCCCTTGTCCTTGGCGAAAACATCCGCAACGACGTTGGCGCCTTCGAAGCCGATGGCGAACTGTTTGCCAGAACCCAGGTGATACGAGCCGGGGAAAAACGGTGCGAAAGGCTTCAACATCGCCGTAGCGGTGAAATTGAAATTTCCCTGGCTGTGCGGACTATGTTCGGTGACGTACTTCACCAGTTCAGCAGTGCGGCGAATTGTCTTCCAATGAATCCCGGCTTCATCGGCGATGATGGCGCTCGCCTCAATGTTCGGCAACGTCGAAAGCGCCCTCTCGAGCAGATGCATAGTGGCCAGATTGTCGCTGTCGTGCAACATCGCTGGTCCAACGTTGGGCAGGAAATTCTCCTTCACCGAGAGATCGTCAAGCTGCTTGAGGAACGCGAATGCCCGATCCTCTCCCATGCCTGCGACCAATTCCGCTAGCGGTTGAGTAGTCAGGCGCAGCGACTCAACCTCGTAGCCACGGGATTCGAATTCAGCCTTTGCCTTCCGCAAGACAGCCAAAGCATCGGCGATCTGCGTCTGATAATTCACTGTGTCCAGCCGGACGAATCCGGTGATGGCTCGGACTTTCGGATTGGCAGCTGCTTGGGGCGAGCTAGTCTGCGATGCCAGTGGCATCGAAACAGCCAGGAGAACTGCGAGGGCAATTCGCGTCATTAAAATCCTCGGTGCACAAGGTTCGAAGAACTATAGCGCATCGCCCTGCGAATAAACTGGTTGTGCTGGTATGCTGCGCCCTCCCGGTCCCAAGCCGCACTTCCTGATCGGCAACATCCCGCTCGCGGGTCGGACCCCGCTGGACACGTTCAGGATGTGGGCAGCCCAGTATGGCGACATCTTTTACTACCGCGCCCTATGGCTCCACGTTTATTTCCTGAATCGGCCCGATCTGATCGAGTACGTGCTGGTGCGCAATCCGCAGAACTTCCTGAAGGACCACGTCGTGCGGAACAGCCGCTGGCTGCTGGGCACCGGTTTGCTCACGGCGGAAGGGGACGCCTGGAAACGGCAGCGTCGGCTCATTCAACCGGCCTTCTCACGCGATCGCATCGCCGCTTACGGCCGCTGCATGACTGAATCCGCCGAACAGATGCTCACCACCTGGAGACCAGGCACGGTGGTGGACATCCATCAGGAAATGATGCGCCTGACTCTGCGCGTGGTCGTGCGAGCACTCTTCGAGCTGGAGACGATGGAGACCGAGGAGATTTCGCGGTCTCTTAACACCGTCATGCTCAACAGCATCGGCGGGAGAGCTGCTCCTACCTCCCTTCTTCCGCTACCTGCCCCTTCCCGGAATGCGCGACGTACGCCGGGCCGTGGACGACATGAACACCGCCGTATACGAGATCATCCGGCAGCGCCGGAGCAGTGAAAAGCCGACATCTGGTGACCTGCTCTCCATCCTCATGTGTGCTCGTGATGAGGATGGCAGCAGGATGACGGACGAGCAACTGCGGGACGAAGTGATGACCTTCCTGCTAGCCGGTCACGAGACGACTGCGCTGGCGCTTTCCTGGGGGTTGCACTTGCTGGCCCAGAATGCCGGAGCAGAAGAAAAACTTCACCAAGAAGTGGATCGCGTGCTGGCAGGCAGATTGCCTACCGTTTCCGACTTCCCGTCGCTGACCTTCGTTGGCAGCGTCATAAAGGAAACGATGCGGTTGTATCCCCCGGCCTGGAGCGTGGCTCGTACGGCGATCGCCGACTTTGAGCTGGAGGGATACCGGATTCCTGCGGGTGCAAATATCGTCATGAGCCAGTGGATCATGCATCGCGACCCAAGGTTCTTCTCCGAGCCGGAGCAGTTTGATCCGGATCGTTGGAGTACCAGCGCATGTCAGAATCTGCCCCGGTTCGCCTACTTTCCTTTTAGTGGCGGGCCCAGGCAGTGCATCGGTGCATCGTTCGCGACCACTGAGGCCGTCCTGATACTCGCAACCATAGCTCGCAGATATCAGCTCGTGTCGGTGGAGAAGACGCCGGTGCTACCCGTCCCGAGCCTCACGCTGCGACCGAAAGACCCCATCCGCATGCGCATAGAGGCGAGGCTCTAGCAAGCCCTTTGCCAGAAAGCCATAACTTAACAAGGAGAGGCATTTACCAAGTGAACTAACTACCCGCGTCTGGGATCAACCCGACCGACTAAAGCCGATCTACACTGGCTCCAGCATGCAGATTCCGTGGTACATCAGCTGGCCGATTGTAATTGCGTTCGTTGTCGGCATTCTCTTTATGGCTGCGAGCCGCGCACCATATTACCCACCAAGTATCCAAGCGGATTTTGGGACCTGCAGAGCAAACTAGGCGCCGAGGATGTCTGGCTTCTCACCTCTGATGGTGTCCGGCTTCACGCGTGGTGGGTCATGTCGCCGCAGGCTTCTCTCGTCACACTGTATTTGCACGGGAATGCGGGAAACGTTACCCACCGCTTTCTGCCAATCCGAGAAATCACCGCCGCAGGCTCGTCGGTTCTGATGCTCGATTACCGGGGCTACGGAAAGAGCGAAGGCTCTCCGAGTGAACACGGCCTGTATGCAGATGCCGATGCGGCATACCTGTATCTGCTGGATCATGGGTATAGTGCCCGGCACATCGTCTTGCAGGGCGAATCACTGGGTACCGCTGTGGCTGTGGATCTTGCATCCAGAAAGGAGTGTGGTGGTGTAGTGCTCGAAGCCGCATTTACGTCAGGGCGCGATGTTGCCAACACGGTTCTGCCCGTCATTGGCCTCCTACGTGTTTCGGGGTTTCGACTCGAAAAGTAAGATTGCCAAGGTCCGCGCGCCGCTGCTGTTCTTCCACGGCGACCGCGACGAGATCATACCGTTGAAACTCGGTCGCGGCTTGTTCGAGGCCGCACCTGAGCCGAAGTGGTTCATCGAAATTCCTGGGGCGGGACACAATGATCTGGTTGAGACAGCAGGATCGAGTTATCGCGAAAGGCTGCATGAATTCTACGGCCAGATTCTGCAATAAGGGCCGCGTCCCACGAGCATCTTGTCGCCGGAGCTCGTGGCGGAGACGGAGGGATTCGAACCCCCGATGCAGGTTTAGCCCGCATAACGATTTAGCAATCCGCGAGCAGTAGCCGTTGTGGTTCCGACTGATTCACCAACGCCGGACGAGGACACACAAGGGAGAGCTGCGAGAACCGGATTCGCTATCCCGTCCTCACCTGCCACTTGGTTCTTTGGAGCTACACTGGGATGTGAGAAAACTCATCCTCGTCGTCATCGCGCTTGTTGTGTTGCTGCTTGTGTTTTTTGCGGCACGATCAGCGACACCCGTTGTCGAGCTCCCGTCTGCAGTCACCTCCATTGGCCAAGCCACTCCCATCACTGTTCACATTCGCGATCCGCGTGGCATTCGCAGCGTGCGCGCGTTCGTCGAGCAGAATGGCGCCCGGTACCAGGTCTTCGAGATGGCGCAGCCGTCGAAGTCGCCCGACAGTAGCTGGAACTTCACGGCTGGCGCCAAGACCACCCCGCAACTGCAGGCCGGTAAGGCGAAGTTGATCGTCGAAGCGACTTCGAACGACCTGCTTAGAAAGACAGGCCGCGCAGAGCGCGACGTGACCGTGGTTACGCAACCACCGACACTCAATGTTGATTCAGAGCAGCACTATCTCTATCTGGGGATGGCAGACCTCGCCACGTTCAATGTCGCTGGATTCTGGACAGAAGCGGGAGTGCGCGTCGGCGATGAGAAATTTCGCGCCTGGCCCATGCCTGGCGGCAAGCCGGGCCTGTTTTCCATGTATGCGTTTGCCTGGAACATGCCGACCGATACCGTGCCGCTGGTCTATGCTGCGAAACGGTGCAGGAAACGACGTGACCAGCCCCCTGGTGGTCGTGTTTCCGAAGAAGGAGCAGCCGAAATATAGGGTTCATGATTTACAGGTGAGCGACGCCTTCCTGCAAAAGGTGATTAACGAACTTGACCCGAACGGAACGGGTGATCCGGTCACGCGCTTCGTGAAGATCAACAGCGAGATGCGCCGCGCCAACAACAAAACGCTTTCCGATCTGCAGTTCAAGACTGCCGACAGGTTTCTATGGTCCCGGCCTTTCATCCGGCAGCCTCACTCCCAGGCTGAGTCGAACTTTGCCGACGTGCGGAATTACATCTATCACGGCCAGAAGATCGATCAGCAGGTTCACTTGGGATACGACCTGGCGGTTACCCAGCACGTCGGTGTGCAAGCATCGAATGACGGCAAGGTGGTTTATGCGGCTCCTCTGGGAATTTACGGCAACTGCATCGTCCTCGACCACGGCTATGGACTACAGACGATCTATGGCCACCTCAGCCGGATTGATGTCCATGAAGGCGACACGGTAAAGCAAGGCCAGGTGATGGGAGTGAGCGGCCAGACCGGCATGGCCGGAGGCGACCACATCCACTTCGCGATGCAGCTGGACGGCGTCCAGATCGATCCGAAGGAATGGTGGGACGCACACTGGATTAAGGATCACATCGCGAGGCGGGTGGACCTTCCTGGGTTCAAGCCGTAATGCAAGCCGTCACCTGAGACCAGTTGGGAAAGGGATTTCGCGATGAGTTCTTGAACGAGAGAATAAGGTCGCGTACCCGCGAACGGCGCCCCAATAATAAGGTGAGCAGCCGTTCGAGTTCGTCTACGGCGGAGTCGTACCATTCGGGAGGTATTTGGTCGACAAGCGGCCAAAGCGAGGTTTCGGGGAAACTTTCGATTCGACTCAGCCAGGGCTCGAAGCTGTCCCATCCAGTAATACCCGCGTATACGTCATTTCTCCCGAAGACGCCGCGTAAGGGCGCATCCGGGAAGCTCCATTCGCCGGCGTTGAAACAGTATCCCTGGTCAATGAAGCTTGCCGTAAACTTGCGTTCGCCGCGACACTTCCAGAACGCTGCCTGGCGACCGTCTGCATTGCAGGTCCATTTGTCGAAGGCCAGAACGCCGGCAAACGAGCGCAGGTTACGCACCTGCCCCATCATTTTCTCGGGCAGGTAGTCGTAAACCTGCCCTTCCAGCGGCGACACCACGTAGCGCGAGCCGAAAGACAGTCCGGGGGCGGTCATTGCCCGCCGGCCGCAGAGCTCAATGTGCAATTCGGGCGTATGGTCTACCAGCCACGGGGTTACTTCAACGATGTCAGTTGCGGGAACCGGCAGGCCAATTGCTTCTGCCAATCGCGTGCCCAGCCAGTCGTTGACCAAGACTCGGGTGTGCTGAGGGTTGTTCTGGAACTTGACGACATAGTGATGGCCGTCAGCGCAGCGCATGAGATGGCTCTGCGCACCGCCGCGCGCCCGAATCCAATTAGCCCCAATTACCGTGCCGTCCTAGAATGAGCTTTATGGCTGAGAACCCGAAACGTGCACTGCTAGTTATTGACGTCCAGAATGAGTACTTCACAGGCAAGCTGCCCATTACCTACCCCACAGGAAGTCTGGCCAACGTGTTGTCTGCAATGGATGCGGCGAGCGCCCGCCGGGCTGAGAGGAATGTCACGGCCGGCGCCGCCTTTGCCGCGTTCCACGCGGATCGTCATGCGCTGGCTGTCAATGTCGCTGACCTTCAAGAGAGACACTTCGGTGCGCCGCATACCCGTGCCGTAGAGGGTCATCAGCAGCGCGCGCTGCGGAAGGTTCCCGGCGGCATTGATGAGCCGCGCGACCTCGTATGGTCAAAGAAATCGAACGGGTTGGAAAGGCGAGGCTTGCAGCCTCGACTAGTCTCTTCGGATTGCCTTCTCCACCGCCTCGATAGGCCTACAATCCAGCTTCTCCTAAACTCGATCAACCAAGAGGCACAAAATGGTTAGGGCTCGCATGCTGGCCTACATCACCGGCACCGTCGATCAAGAGCTGCTGCTGAGGAACGAATATCTGGCGGCGGAGAACCGTATCCTGAAAGCTCAGATCAAGGGCCGACTGCTCCTTTCAGAAGCCGACAAGGCCACGCTCGCGGAGATCGCTCACCGCCTGGGGCGTAAGGCGCTGGAGGAAGTAGCGGCCACGGCCAAGTCGGATACCATTCTGGGTTGGTATCGCCAGCTGATCGCCAACAAGTTCGACGGGTCCAGATTCCGTCGTTCTGCCGGACGGCCCAGAGTCGATGAGGAGACAGAGGGTTTGGTGGTGCAGATGGCGAAGGAGAATCCCACCTGGGGCTATGATCGCATCGTGGGTGCCTTGGCCAATCTTGGCCAGCGGCTATCGGACCAGACGGTGGGCAACATCCTGCGTCGCCACGGAGTCCCTCCTGCCCCCAAACGAAAACACACGACCAGCTGGAAAGACTTCATCCGCGCACATATGGATGTTCTGGTGGGAACGGATTTCTTTACGGTGGAAGTGCTTACGCTCAAAGGGTTGGTTACCTACTACGTGTTGTTCTTTATCCAGTTGGAGAGTCGGAGGGTTTGTCTGGCCGGAATCACGCCCCATCCGGACCAGCAGTGGATGGAACAGATGGGGCGCAACGTGACGATGCAGAAGTGGGGATTTCTGGCCAACAGTCGATATCTACTGCATGATCGGGACACTAAGTTCTGCTTGTCGTTCCGTCAACTGATCGGGGCTGGAAGGGTGAAAACCACGGCGCTACCAGCCAGGAGTCCGAATTTGAACGCCTATGCGGAACGCTGGGTGAGATCGGTGAAGCAGGAATGCCTGTCGAAGCTGATCTTGTTCGGCGAGAGGCCGCTGCGCCGAGCCCTGCAGCAATACGTGGCCCATTACCACGAGGAGCGCAATCACCAGGGCAAGCAGAACCGGCTCCTGTTCCCCTTGCCGAATCGAACGGCGAGTGGGGATAACGGAATTGTGCGTTGCAAGGAACGGCTGGGTGGTCTGCTGAAGTACTATGAGCGGGAAGCGGCATGAGCCTTTGGTCGGGGAAACTCCTTCCTCGGAAGCGAAGATGAGTTTTTTTACCATACGGGGTAATCATACAGCGAAGTCTTCGTCAGCCACGTCCCTCGATTGACAAGGGTTTAACGGACAGTTCCCCACCTCAATCGTTTATCCTTAAGTGAGCTCAAGGCCGAACCCCAATGAATATCCAGTTTGACCCTTTATCATGGATGTACCCGATCACCGGAGCCGTTTCATTGCTCTCAGACGAACCAGGAAACGACGTGACTCTTCCATGGTAAGGCCAAGCTTGAAGACTGGCCACAGTGCCGCTCGCCGCCGATTCTGGTTGGCGATGTCGGGGTTTGTCATGGCGCTTGTGCTGCTGCCCTTTTCCTACAAAGTCGAACGTCGCCTGGAGACAGTTGTTCACATCAAGGGCGGAGAATCCGAAAAAGTTGACCTGGAACTGGCGCAGCGTTTCCAGTCTCCGTACGCCCACCGCCTGGTTCTGGTGATCAGCGGTATTCCCGATCCGGATTCAGCCGAAGGCGCTGATGCATTGGGCTTCTTGACCAGTTCATTGCGAAGCGTGCCGGGAGTGTCGGGTGCCGTCTCGAGTCTGGATTGGCCAGATTCTCTCTTCACTGGGAACAATGGCGGGGCCTTGATCATCGTCGGGTTGGACCCGCACAACGAAACTGTCGAGGCGTTGGTCCCCAAACTACGGGCAAAAGCAGACTGGATGGAAGGTCAGCTCAGATCGCAATACCCCAATATCAAACTGGAGATTACGGGTGAAACGCCACTGAACTTCGATCTTCGCAAGGTCAGTGCAGATGACGTCACCCATGCCGAGGAACGAGCGATGCCGGTAACTCTCTTGCTGCTGTTGCTGGCTTTCGGCAGTTGTGTGGCCGCGCTATTGCCGCTGGGGGTTGGACTGCTTTCAATCTCGATGGCGCTGGGTGCGGCTGCGCTACTCGCTCATTATCTGCAACTGTCGATTCTGGTGCAGAATCTGGCGACGATGCTCGGCCTTGGCTTAGGCATCGACTACGCATTGCTGATGGTGAGCCGGTTTCGCGAAGCATTGGCCGAGGGATATGATCCCGGTCAGGCTGCCGATATTGCTGCCGGGTGCGCGGGGAGGACGCTGATGATCTCGGCCACGACAGTTGCCATCGGATTTTCAGCCCTGCTCACTGTGCCCATCAGCGAACTGCGCTCCATCGGGATCGCTGGCCTGCTGGTAACCGTTTTGAGTGTCATGCTGTGTACATTCATTCTGCCTTGGGTGCTTGGTCTGCTAGGGCATCGCATCGATGCCGCCCGAGTGCGTCTTCCAGCCAGACGATTCAAAACGCCTGAGAACCTATGCGCGGCGAGTGAGCGGTGGGTGCGGTGGGGCTGCATCATAACCGGCCGGCCCTGGACAGCTCTGCTTGTCGCCGGGATTCCGCTACTGATCCTTGCGTTCCAGGGACGGAGAATCTCTCCCGGGGTTCCTGACCACAACTCGCTCCCGGCCGCAGCCGAGTCGGTGCAAGCACTGCACACGCTTCAAGGCATGGGGCGGTCGGGTATTGTGCAGTCTCTCCGAGTGGTTCTGGAGTTGCCGCCGCAGTCTCCGACCCTCTCGCCGGCTGGCTGGCTTGCCGTCAGTCGCTTGACGAAGCGCTTCCAAAGCGATCCTAGAGCGGAAGAGGTCTTATCTCTTCCGACCCTCACAGGAATGTCCGACACTGCGGATGCTGTCAACGATGTGCCCGAGGCAATCCGCAAGAGTTTTCTTCGCAGCGATGGCCAAGCTACCTTGATTGAGTTGCTGCCCACCGCTGCTCTTTCGCCCAACAACCAGATACAGTGGGTACGAGACGTGCGTTCGTCCGATGTCGCGGCGATAACCGGCGTGCCCGGCGCTGTGCTGCGCGTCGGTGGCGTTCCCGCACTCGAAGCAGATTATGACTCGGTGGTAAAGGAGCGGTTGCCAAGGGTGGTCCTTGGCGTCATATTAGGAAGCTTGCTGGCGCTCCTGGTCGGGTTACGTTCTCTATTTGCGGCGGTCAAAGCAATTCTGCTCAATTTGCTCTCCGTCGGCGCTTCATTCGGTGCGTTAGTTCTGGTTTTTCAGGAAGGCCACTTTAGCAAACTTCTTGGGCTCGACGGACCGACCGGCACCGTATACCCGATCGTGCCGATTCTCGCGTTTGCCATCGTTTTCGGATTGAGCATGGACTATGAGGTCTTCCTGGTCGCCCGAGTCCTCGAAGAACGGCGGCGCGGTCTATCCGAGAGATCAGCGGTGATCGAGGGCCTGGCGCGGACGGCCGGGCTCATCACCAGCGCCGCGGCAATCATGATTGCCGTCTTCGCCGCATTCACCGTGGGAAGCTTTCTGGTCGTCCAAATGCTGGGCTTTACCCTCGCCGTGGCGGTGTTCATTGACGCCACCGTGGTGCGGATGGTTGTCGGGCCGGCACTCTTGCAACTTGCCGGCGACTGGAATTGGTGGCCCTTTGGCTTATATGGAGCTCCTGCGACGCCTGAAAAGGAGCTTGTCCCATGACGGCGAACACCGTGGATACTCCAGTGACAGCACAGGGCCTTGCAACAGCCTAATTAAGCGATGCGAATTATTTCACTTTCTCTGCTTTAGCGTTGGGCTGGCTGATAACAAAGTCCTTGCGTCCAAGATTTGCCTTTCCCGAGCCCCCTTCGATTACAAGAATCGAGGAGCCGGGCTTGCCCTTCAGGCTTGCCTCCACCTGCGATGCAGACCAGGCGCCGCCGACCTGCCGCAGCCCATAGTAAACGAATTCCTTCTGCTGTCCCGTCCCACGAAGCGTCTTCACCACATGCACGGGGAACAAAATGCCTCGGTCAATCCACGATGTTACCGAATCATAGTAAGTCCGGTCCTGAGAGTCGGACACGCTCTTAAGGACAAAGCAATCCCGTGCGCCGTATTTCTCCGGGGCCAGGAGTTCCTGATGCTTCCAGAAGAAATAGCTCTCTACCATGTCTTCATAGGAGAAGTCTGTTCCCACGAGTGGGTCGTTCCAACGTTCGAATGGCAACACGCTAGCGGCCTTTTCACCAGGAAGTACCGCCTCGACGGTCACGCGCCCACTCGCGCTCATTTGCAGAAGAAAGCTCGTCTTCTCCGAGCCCGGCCCCGAGATCTCAAATAGCACACGCAGACCATCGGGAAACCAGTGAGCCTTGGCGACAAACTTGTAGCTCGTGCGCTTGCCATCGCCTTCCACCCGTGTGAGTCTCCCGGTCGCGCGGTAGTCCAATTTCTCAATACGCTGGCGCGAGCCAGTCAGCACAGTCTCCAGATCAGGATTCGCCGCGAAGGCCCGCGATGGATGCACCAGCGACAACAGCACTAGCAAAGCGATGGACGCTTGAATCGTCCCAAACGCACAATTCGCCCATCTGGCCTCTGGATACCGGCCAAACTTGCGGCTGAGAGAGAGCATTACGATGGGGTGCAGGAAGGTCATAGCTATGTATACAGCCAAAGCCCGAATAGCGCCCATCCTGGGTGACGGGTAGAGATTCTCGAGCCGCGGTGTGCAGCCCATTTCAGAACCCGCCAAACCGACACGCATGGCGGTGACGGCGAAGGCGGCTCGTTTTCGGCGTGGGGCTCAAGGTAAGTCCGAGAATGACCGCCCCCACGAATTGGAAATGCATTTTAATCTCGTAGATTGATGAGTATACAACACCACGCGGAGTCACTTCCGACCTGCTTCGGGTTGGGCGATTCGCCTTGAAGCGGCACCCGTTCGAATGAGTCTAAGAGAATGTGGAGGACCAACATGAAAAACTCGCTCTTACCCATTGTGTTGACCATCGCCTTTGTTTCTGGAACCTGCACGGCGCAGCAATGTCCCATTGGATGCCAAAGCAAGATAGATGCATTGCGGAACGAAGTTGGAGCCCTCGAAAAGGAGTCAAATCAGGTGCCCTACTTTCAGAAATTCATACTGACCTCGGCGCAACAAGACCCATCCAATAGTCTTTCTGTCGAGCGGGTGCTCCCAAATTACTTGGATGTGCTTCTGGCACACGTAACCGTGGATCACAAAGTGACGGCAGTGCTGCTCCCCGGTGCAACTGCGGCGCCGTCTGGCGCGACTACTCAGGCTCCGAACCAGGTAACGTTTTCGTCCAACTGTCGCAACTCTGGTAAGGCTTCGGCAGCCGCCAAAATAGCCGTGTCGCTGGGCCTTCTGCGGCAGGATGCCTCGGGGAACGACGTTTTCGGTATAAGGGTGACCGTCGAAGGGTGCGATCCAACGACAGGGCAAATACCAGTCGAGATTACCGTGCTTTCGGAACTGTAGAGAACAACACTTGAAGTCACGTAGCCAAGGCTTGCCGCGGTTGGCAGCAATCATGACAGGACCAGAGAAAACCAAGCTTGAAATTCGTGTTCGGTAGTGAACAATGTTGGCAGCCGGCCAACCCAACCGGAAGACCGCTCCTCTTAGTTGACGCCACTTCACTTAAGCGAGGTGCCATGGAGGACCGGGGCGTACGACGTCGACTGCAAAAGCTTACCCATGAAGAACCGGACAACATCGGCAGCACGAATCTCGATCGTGGACATCCCCCGGGGATGTCCGAACACGAGCGGTCTGAACCCGAGCGGCCCGAACCCGAGCGGATACGGGAATTTATTCATGAGCTTTACGAAGAGCTGCTCAGTTTGGCCGAGGCGGCGCGATCGATCTTGCACTGGCCACCGGCAAACGAAATCGCTCCCGAGAATCCCATTAATCAGCTTGATCCCAATGATCGCAGTCGCACGACCTCGGAGGACAAAGCGCGAGAGACGGGATTGGACAAAACGTTAGCAGATTCTTTTCGTTCCAGCGATCCTCCATCAACAATTCCCGATCCTGCTGAACCGGGAGTTCAGCGTAAGGCGCCAGATGCGTCTCAGCTGCGCTCGAATCGCAAGAGAGACATTCAATAACGACAACAATGTTTTGAGTGGTTAGGAACTTTGGTGTTTTCTGCCCAGAGTCAGGATTACTTGCCGCCAGTGACACGAAACTTGTGTTACACTGAAATCGTGTCATCCACTCGTCGTTTACGTAATGTAACCGTAACCCTGGAAGAGGATGTGGCTCAGTGGGCTCGCATCGAGGCGGCGCGCCAGGATACCAGCGTTTCGCGTTTGCTGGCCACCTTGCTCAAGGAGCGCATGATGGTCAACGGCAGTTCCGCAGCGGAGGCAGTGGAACGGCTGGCAGGATTCGGCAAGCGCCACGGACTTTCTCTGCGAGGGCTCAAAATCAAAGATCTGATCAATGAAGGACGCCGGTGAGCCGGTTCGTGCTCGATGCCTCCGTAGTCCTCACTTGGTGCTTCCCCGATGAGAATGATGCTCGGGCACAGCATGTGGCTGACCTGTTCAAGCAGGGCAACACGGCGACGGCGCCATCATTCTGGCCGCACGAGGTTTTGAACGCCTTGCTGGTTGGAGAAAAACGAAAGCGCATTTCTAAAGAGCTGGTGCGCAGCTTCCTTGATGATCTTGCGACGTTGCCCATCGTGCTGAAACAGTTTCCTGCCGAAGTGATTTTTAACAGGATTCAGCATCTCAGCCGCGAATACCGATTGACTGCTTACGATGCGGCTTACCTGGATTTGGCTCTCGATAGCGGATTGCCATTGGCTACCTTAGACGAAGACCTGGTCCGGGCGTGCAAGAAAGCGCATGTACGCTTGGTGCACGTGTGACGTCGGTGTGAGCCTTTGGGGGAACGAATGGTCTACAGACCTACGCCTACGACCTGTGACTTTGCTCCGCTCTCTTTTTCAGCCTGGCGATCGACTACCGTTAGTTCTTTCTCGAGCGAGGAAAAGCGCTGCAGGATTTCGTGCATGCGCAAAGACATATTGCGAATGGTTTCGATCTGGGAGCGGGCTCCGGCGGAAAGCGATCCCGGTTCGAGCAGCAGCAACTCGGAGTTGCCGAGCACGCACGTGAGAGTGTTGTTCAAGGTGTGGCGCATCTCCAGCATGTAGCGTCCGAGGAGAGCTTGCCGCTCAAGCGAGATATTGGCTTGTTCAAAGCGGTGGGCCTCGGCTTCGGCGCGGACCCGATGCAGGATTTCCCCAGCCACAAGGACCAACGTATCCAACCAGTTCTCTTGTTGACGCAAGATCGCGATGCTTGGCCAGCGTTCGCGGACGGTCTGCACCAGCCGCATATCTTCGGTGACGAACAATACGCGCTTTCCTGCCGCGTCTATGGCCTCCAGGACCACGGAGAGTGCCTCTGGCCGGAGGCCGCCGGCGATGGCCAGATGGAAAGTGTCAGGATCGAAACCGAGACAGACGTCACTGCTCATCAGGGTGAATGCGGGAACGCGCCGCTCCGATTGCCAGCGTCCGGTCACGGCGCGAGAAAGTTCCGCGTCGTCTGAAATGATCAAGATGGAAGGTTGATCCACGTATTCCTTTTGTGTTTCTCGAAAATCCAGGCTTCGGGCGTTAGGCTTCACGCGTTCAATGATCTGGCCGAGGTGCCGGAAGCCGGAAGCCTAGCGCCGAGACCTCGCTGCTATTTCGGTTTGTTATTGTCAGCGTCCTGCCCACTCCAGTCTGGCGAACTGCTGGCGACCTCAAAGTCGGGGACGTCCGAGTTCGCAGCAGCAGCAGCCTGGGCGCGTGCTTTTGTAGCATCCGGCTTGGCGGTAGCGGCGGCCTTCGCATTCTTGGCGTTTTTTGCCAAAGCGGCTTCCACTACGGCGCGAAGATCGACAAGCATCGACACTGGTTGTCCGGATGAATATTCAGCGTGAAACATCACCTTCCACGATTGGCAGATCATGCGCAGGCGGGCGATGGGTTCCTCGGCGGAGAACTGGGCGCGCCGGCAGTCGAGTGTCTCCACGCCGCGGTTTTCCAATTCGCGCAAGCCATCAAGAATGGCATTGAGGTCCTGATGCATTAGCCGGAAGAAAATGCGCCTCATCAGAAAGCTGAAGCGGGTAAAGGCAACCATAGCCGCGGGCAGAAAATACTTCTTGCCGCAGGTGGTTTTCAACTTTCTTCCCTTTTCAAGAATCCGGCTGGTCAGCAACTGATTCAGATTGCGGCAGCCATTGGCGGTTTGGATGACCTCATCCAGCGGATTCAACCACTCGGGGACATTCAGGTCCACCGGCCCCAGCACAGGTTCGAGGATCTGGGCCACATAGGCCATGTCGACGTCAGTATCTTCCAGGCGCGACGGGGCACAATGCGAAAAGAATTGAACTAGCAGGAAATCAATCTTGTCACGGTCGGAATCGGTTTGCTCCTGCCGATGCAAATGATGAAGCAACAGGGTCCGCAGAGCTTCGTCACTGCTTATGGTCGTCGTCTGCAAGAACTGACGAAGTTGATGCACTTGAATGCGGGCATCCAGGTCGGAAAACAATTGCCGCGCCTGTTCGATCGATTCCTGCGGCGGGGCATCCACGCCAGCTTCGAGATCGGCGTGCGATGGCAGATCGATCACGAATTCCCGTGCCAGCGCAGCGTACAACGGGTAGAGCAGACGCGCGTCACGCCACTCTGCCGCCAGTTCACTGAGTTGAGATGTGGATGTCATATTTTCACTATTCAGGCTTCACGATCCAGTTGGCGACTTCGCCGGTGAAGCGCGCGGCGACGGCGGTGCGCCCTCCGTTGTATTGCACCGCAACGACACAAGCCTCGGTATCCAGCGTGCCATCGGAATTCCGCAGGCGAAGCTTGTCCGCGAACTCAAGCGGCAAGGTTGAGGCGAAAAGTACTTCCTTAGGCGTACCAAATTCAATAACAGTGCTCTCGGTCAGCGTGCCGTTGCCACTCACCACGCGGGTGAGGTGTACGGGGATACGGACGGGGGTCGCATTGGGAAAGAACTTTGCCAGTTTGGTAGTCGAGCTTTCACGCGCCGGAGCAGCCGCAGCGCCCGATTTGGACAGAGAGTTCCTCATTATTCCTGATTCCCAGAGGTCGTCGATGCGGCCTGGATTCCCTAGTCCGCCGGTTAGCGTGGCTGAGGCACCCGGACCGCATCGGTCAATAAGAATGCACGATCGCGGCCAAAGCCCTGCGGCCTTCCAGAAACAGCAAGTGTATCTTTATCAATAGGATAGATAAAGCGTTTGGAGTGGCCGCGAAGCTCGTCTTAGGCTTTATGTCTCAGATTGACACAAAGTCTCAGGGAAGTGCGGCCCTTTGAAGTATTGAACTCAAGCACCCAGGTCAATCCAGCCTAGGCTGGCTTCGCGCCAGCAAGTCCTGAAAAGAAGGATCGTCGTGCAGGGCATCGAATGCGCGGTCGCCGTCTATATACAACATGGCCGCGTCCCGTTTGTCATAGGCCTCGTGCAGAAGCTTGATGGCTTCCTGGCTTTCTCCTAATTGCGAGTATGTCTGCGCTAATGCATAGGCCGACAACTTGCCTTGCAGATAAAACTTCTTCTGAACCGGCAGCATGCTCTCCCACATACCTTGGGCGCCACCGGCAGCGAAGCCTTTCTCCGCCGCGTTCACGATTGCTAAGGCTACAGGGTCGTGGCGTAGCGACGCGACTCTCTTCGATTCGGCCAAGTAATTTGAATAGTCCTGGCCGGCAAGGTAGATCTCTGCCAGGTAAAGATGGGGAGAAAGAAAAGCCGGTTCTGTGGTCTCGATCTGTTTTAACAGCGCAATCCCCTGCGCCGTCTGGCCTGCCAAATAAAGGATGAACCCCTTATCCGCCACGATCGGCGTAGAAGAAGGGTCAAGCTTCCTGGCTATTTCAATTTCGCGGATTGCCTCCGGGTACCGGCGGGTAACCATCAGGAAGGTTGCATACCAGTGGTGAGCAGAAACGTAGTCGGGATTCAACTCAATCGCACGTTTAAATTCGCGCTCGGCTGTGGGGGCATCCCACGTCCAATAAAATGTGGCGAAGGCAAGAGAATTGTGCGCCTCAGCCGAATTGTCGTCCAATTCCACAGCTTTCTTGGCCGCTGCCAGTGCCCGCGGATAAGCCTCGTTAGGAGGCATCACGGAGTATTCGCGCATCAAGTTGTAGCAATCGGCGAGGCCGACGTAGGCTTGGGCATAGCCGGGATCGCGAACGATCGCCTGGGTAAAAAGGTCGAGAGCTTTGTTCAGATCTTCCGGGGTCCGCTTGTTCCAGAAATAGCGTCCCTTCAGATAGAGATCTTCAGCCTCCAGGTTTGGTCGATGGGCTGTCGGAGGAACGTTTATCGCCGAGGCTGAAGTTGGCTGCCGTGGGATCTGATGTTTGAGAATCAGAAATCCCAGCAAGATGGCCAGAAGCAATCCCAGGATTCGAGCCACCTGGGATCTCGAACTCCTAGCCGGAATTGCCGGGGCGAAAACCTGCCTGGAGATCGCTGGCTCTGCCTCGCGAATTCCGTCGCCTGTAGAAACATTCGCTTCGGCAGCTGAAGTTTGCTCCGAAGATTCCGTTGCTGTCGCCCTGGGATCCTTTAGCCATTGAGATAGTTCAACGGAGTATGCGAACACACCGCCTCTCACCCCTCCCGGCACGCGATGCACGGGCAGAGCCCGTTCTTTCTCCCATCGCTTGACGGTCCGCTCATCGCGGCCGAAGAAGGCAGCTATCTCTTTCCAGGAATCCAGACGGCGGTTTGACGCCTGCTGCTCGCGAGTTTGCATACAGCCTGAAGTATCAAGCCTGAAATGACCTGAGTTGTCCCGTGATGTCCCTTGCTTGGGGGAGCAAGTTCCTAGAGTATAGCGCGACTGCCGATATTGTGAATACGCCCCCCCGCAGTCGTTCGCTGCCCGAGATGGGCTGACGAAGCTTGCAAGGTGCATTGTTTTGCACACTCCCAGGCGAGTCTCAGACTTCAAGGAGATTTTCACCGGCTGCAAGGTCAAATTCAAAACCATCTGCGAGAAGTCAGAAGGATTCATTTGCACGTCCAGGAGGCTTTATGAATTGCGTCCGGCGTCAGGAAAAATGCTTGCGTAGGTTCGTGTTATTTGTGGCCGCGATGGTTGCCCTCTCACTCGCCGGGGCTATTTCGGCACTCGCCCAGTGCACCGACAGCTGGACCGGAGCAGGGGGAGACAATAATTGGAGCAACGGTGCGAACTGGTCGAACGGCATGGAGCCGGGCAACAGCGACCAGGTCTGCATTCAGAAATCGGGAGCCGCAGTTTTGTTGGACGTCGCCGACGGGGTAGCCGACCTCACCCTCGGCAGCTCCGACAGCCTCACGTTTCCCGCCGTAACTAACACGAACAATGGCCTCAACATCAATGGCTCATCAATCGCGAACAGCGGCCAGATTATCTTGTCCGCTCCGGTGTCTTTTGGCACAACGTCTTTGACGTTCTCATCCAGCGGGACGGTGACCCTATCCGGCCGCGGAACGATTACCCTGAACGCCAACTCCTTCGGCGGCGACTCTATCGGAGGCAGCGCGAAGCTGTTGAATCGGTCGACGATCCAGGGCGGCGGCGGCTTCGACATGACATTCAACAATGCCAGTGCCGGCGTGATCAAAGCCAACGAATCCGGAGTTCAACTGGTCGTGGGACGCAACCAGGCCCAGGGCGCCTCAACCAATACCGGCCTGATGGAAGCCACCAATGGCGGCCAGCTTGCGATGGGGAGCCTCACGCTGAACAACGTTGGCGGGACAGTTAAGGCGTCGGGCAAAAACTCCTACGTCCAACTCGAGGGCGAAGGTCAGGGCGGTGAAACGTTCACCGGAGGCACGTGGACAACCGCAAACGGAGGAGTGATTCAGGTGGTTGACAGCACCGTGCTCCTCGACGGCACGAATGGGAACACCATAACCAACTCCGGAACCATGCAGTTGGTTGACGGCGCGCCGCACCCGGGCGGCAATTTTCAAGGAACCCTCAACAACACCGGGAACATTCAACTGCTGTCGAAGGGCAACCAGATCGGCTTGAACATTCCTGGTGGCCAGACCTTTACGCTGATGGGCAGCGGCAGTCTGACCTTGGGGGATGGCACGAGCAACTCGTACAACAACCAGACCGGTATCAGCGGCGGCGGCACTTTCGTGAACCAGCAGCTCGTCCAGGGAAGCGGCTTCATCTTGAACCTCACCGGCTTCAACAACAGCGGCACCATTAACGCCAACGTTCCCACGGGTGCGAACAACTTGCAGCTTCAATTGGGCCGGGCTGGCGCAAGCACCAACACCGGAACCATCGAAGCCACGAACGGCGGAGTGCTGGTTGTAGGAAGCACCACCATTAACAATACCGGCGGCACCATCGAAGCGGTAGGCGCGAACTCTAACGTCTCTTTGGTTGGTTCTCTGGGGACGTCGGGACTGACGATCAGCGGCGGCACCTACACCAGTTCAGGTGGAGGCGTCGTTTACGGTTATGGAGGAACGACATTTGACGGAACCACGAACGCAGTCACGAACTCCGGGACGTTTGTAATACCGTACGTCGGCAACCCTCCAAACATTAATGCTCAAGGGACGCTCAAGAACACGGGGACCATCCAATTACTGCCAGCCTCCGGAGGAGGAGATTCGATTTTCTTGCAGATTCCCAACGGGGAGAATCTCACCCTCACTGGTAGCGGCAAGGTGATCATGGGAGATGGCACCGACAACAGCTACAACAATCTACCTGTGCTCGGCACTGACTTTGGCACCAACGGCACGTTCACCAACCAGTCCACCATCGAGGGGACCGGTGAGATTGGATTTGCCGTACAGGGCGTCATCAACCAGGGCACCATCATTGCGAACGTGCCTGTGGGCAACTCCGGCCTCGTGCTCAAAATCTGCTGCGAGGGATCTTCCGGGATCGTCAACAGCGGAACCATCGAAGCGTCGAACGGAGGCATGGTTCAGGTTAACGCCTCCAATAGTTTCAACAACACTGGCACGTTGACGGTTTCAGCCAAAAGCACGATCGACGTCAACAATCCATTTCTCAATCTATCAAATAGCACATTGACGGGTGGCACCTACAACGTCACCGGAACCCTCCTGATTCCCGGCAACATCACCGTCAACGACGCCAGAATCACACTCACTGGCAAGGCATCGCAGATACTGAATCCCAGCACCAACGCTTTGACAGGCTTTCTCACCAATGCCTCCAAGGGCAGCTTTGACCTCAAAGCAGGCCAGAGCTTCACCTCCGCGGGCGCATTCACCAACCAGGGAGCGATTTCCATCGGCAAGGGCAGCACCTTCACGGTGGGGGCGGGCGGATCGTACCTTCAGACCAGCGGCAGAACCACGGTGAACGGCAAGCTCACCCTTTCGACTGCTGAGGGTAAATCGGACGAACCCGCTTCCGACTCCGACCCTGGCGCCGCCGGCATCCGGATTGTCAAAGGCTCGCTGCTCGGCAACGGAGGAACCATTGCCGCACACGTTTCCTCGTCAGGAACGGTAATCCCAGCGGATTCGCTTACAACAACCGGCAAGCTGCAGATCACCGGTGCTTACACCCAAACCGCGATGGGCGCGCTGGATGCCAATATCACCGGCGCCAACTCCGGCCAGTTCAACGTGCTCAACGTCACCGGCGCAGCCACCCTCGGCGGAACTCTGAACATCAAGCTGCTCAACAATTTTGTGCCATTGATTGGCGCGACCTTCGAGATTCTGACGACTCGAAAAGTGACCGGTACATTTGCCACGGTGAATGGGACCACCATCAACAGCAGCGAGCACTTCACCGTAACCTACAACTCGGACAATGTAACCCTCACTGTGGTTTCCGGTGGCTAGATTGGCATTCGGAATTCGAAACAACAAGCACACACCCGGCGATCACGTTTCGCCGCGAAAAAGGAGAGCACAAATGAAAACCCCAAATATCCCAGGCTCGTACAAGCAATTCTCACGAAGGTTAAAGGCAGCGACCCTGCTTCTCCTGGCGCCTCTTTTCTTGATGCTCAGCCCGCAAACCGCGCTGGGACAAGGCTTCAAAATGACCCAACTGGAGGTTCCCACCGACCAGGCGAATACCACCCTTCCCATCGCCGTAAACACAAGCGAAGCGGTTGTAGGCTACGGCACGGACACGGCGGGAGCTACCGTGGGATTCTTGTACTCCGGTGGCAAGTACACTGTTATCAATTGGGCCGGATCGGATAATTTCACCCGAGCCCTCGGCATCAGCGACTCCGGCGAGGTCGTGGGCGACTGGCTTGACTCCAATGGCATTACTTTCCACGGCTTCACCTATGTGAACGGAACCTACACTCAGTACGACGTGGGGGGCAATGTCTCAACTACGATATTCGGCATCAATACCGCTGGAGACTTCGTTGGCTCCGAAGGTCGCGTAGGAACTGGTGGTTTCCTGAAAGGCTTCACTTACATCGGTGGCAAGCTGAAAGAGTTCTACGCCAACGGCACTGACCTGACTTATGCCTACGCCATCAACAGCTCTGACGAGGTCGTCGGAGAGTATTTCGACTCCAGCAATGTCGCACACGGCTACTACCGCAGCGCCAGCGGAACCATCACTCAGATCGCCTACCCGGGCGCGGTCGCGACCTCGTGCAACGGGATTAACGACTCCGGCGAAATTACCGGCACTTATACCAATACCGCCGGACTCACGTATGGCTTCACCTACGTTAAAGGTAAGTATACAAGCACCGACTTCGCCGGCACCTTCGGGGTCAACGGCAAAGGAGCCTACGTCGGCTACTACTGGGGCGTCGACGGAGTGCCGTCGGGGTATCTGGCCTCGCCACAAGCCTTCAAATTAACCACGGTCAAAGTCCCCGGCAACCAGCAAGCGCAAATCTGGGGCGTCAACAAGTCTGGCGTTACTGTCGGAGATTACGTCGCTTCGAATGGGACTGAGCACGGCATGATGATTTCCGGAGGCACGATAAAGAACATTAATGATCCAAAGGGCACGACTACCACCTGCTTTGGCATCAACACCAGTGGCGACATTGTCGGTTTGTATACCGATTCCTCCGGCAATCCGCATGGGTTCGAATACACATCCGGAAAATTCAAAGATATACCGGGTCCCGCCGGTTCGATCGCCAGTGCTGCCTTCGGAATTAACGACTCCGGAACAATCTCTGGACTTTACGTCGATGGAAGTGGGAACGGCCACGGATTCGTTCTCACCGCCGGCAAATACAAAGCCCTGAATGTCCCAGGCGCGCCATTCACGCTCGCCCGTGGCATCAACAACGCTGGTCTGGTCACAGTGCAGTGGAGAGACTCGGCTGGCTACTTCCAGGCTTCGCTTTACAACGGCAAGAAATACACCACGATCAACGTCCCTGGAGCTGCCGTGAACCAGGTCCAAGGCATCAACACTGCCGGGGACATCGCCTACTTCATCTCCGATCCGTACGGAGTCGGACACGCCGCAGTAAGAATCGGGAAAGACTACTACGTCTTCGATTATCCCAAGGGTTCCAATACCGGAGCCGGGGGCATCAATGACAGCAACTTAATCGTCGGTTCCTACAATCCAGCGGGCAAGACCACGCCCGAGGCCTTTCAAGGCACCGAGTAGAAAGCTTTACGTTTGAAACCGGGAGCGCCCGCCGTGCGAGGCACGGCGGGAAGGCCTTTCGCACAACCGTGGGGCCCTGAAAAAATCGAAAAGGAGAATTTATGATTCGCATTAGCGGTATATGCGTGATCTGGCTCGTGGTTTCCGTTACTCTTCCCGCGTCGGCTCAGCAACCGACATCCTTCCCTATCTCCTGTACTTCAGCCACAGCGTGCAAAAGCGGCACTGTCCCGGTGTTCACGACCACTGGAGGCGCCTCCAAAGTAGCCAGCTCAATCGTGAGTCAATCGGGAACGGCGGTTAGTGTTGCCGGAAGCGTCAGCGCGACCACTAACTACGAGATCGGCGGAAAGCCCTTCGCCTTCGGCTCGGTTACGAACAGCAACGCATTCCTGGGATTTGCTGGGAACTCCACAACGACGGGCACGGGCAACACCGGCGTGGGCTCCTCCGCACTCAGCGCAAACACCACCGGTAAAAGCAATACAGCCCTGGGCGCTTCCGCACTTGGTGCCAGCACCACAGCCAACGACAGCTCCGCCTTCGGCTGGTTTGCGCTCCCAGCCAACACCACCGGTGCGCAGAATCAGGCCTTCGGCGCTGGAGCACTCTTTTCTAATACAACCGGCTCGTCCAACTCGGCCTTCGGCCTAGCCGCTCTATACAACAACACCACGGCCAACAACAACTCCGCCTTCGGCTACGCGGCGCTCCACGCCAACACAACAGGCACCCAAAACCAGGGCTTCGGCTACGAAGCACTCTTCGCCAACACCTCGGGTAACGGCAACACCGCTTTCGGCACCGGGGCCCTCTACCAGAACACGACGGGTGGGACTTCAACCACGACCGGCGGCAACTCCGCCTTTGGCAACTTCGCCCTCCTGGCTAACACCACAGCCGGTGGCAACTCCGCCTTTGGCTTTAGTGCGCTCACGGCCAACACGATCGGCGCCAATAACGTCGCGGTCGGATCCGCCGCGCTCGCGAGCCTTGCAAGCGGGAGTGGAAACGTTGCCATCGGCACCGGGGCTGGGGGTAATCTCAACGCGGCCGAAAGCAATAACATCTACATCGGCAACAGCGGCATAGCCGGCGAGTCGAATGCCATCCGCATCGGCTTCATCGGAACCATCACTTCGGCTTATATCGCTGGAATCTCCGGAAAGACCAGCGCCAACGGCGTGGACGTTCTGGTCAACGGTGCGGGCCAGCTTGGGACCGTGAAGTCCTCGCTCCGTTATAAGCACCAGGTCGCCGACATGGGTGTCGAGAGTGACGTGCTGATGAAGCTGCGGCCGGTGGCTTTCTATTACAAGCCCGAACTTGACGACACCCAAACGCGGCAATACGGGCTGGTTGCCGAGGAGGTAGCCAAAGTGGCACCGGAGCTGGTCGTCTTTGGCGAAGACGGAACCCCGGAGACGGTGCGCTACCACTTTGTCAACGCTATGCTCCTGAATGAAGTCCAGAGGCAGCGGCAACGAATCGATGAGCAGCAGAAAGCCAACCAGGAACAAAGCACCACGATTACTCAGCAACAGGCGGAGATTCGAGACCTGGCAGCGCGCATGGTCAAGCTCGAGACGATGTTGGCTGCGAAGCGATAAGCGGAGCAGTGCTCGGCGGATATCATTTTTCACCGGAGCGCACTGAAAACGCATTCCGGCATTCTTTGTGCTTCGAGGAGTTTTGAATGAATTATCTTCAGTGCGCTAAGTCACATCGCATCGGCACGGGGCTTCTTCTCGCCGTGCTGGCACTTACAGTTGCAGGGGCAGCGATTCCTGCCCAAGCCCAAACCTATAAAGTCGTTTACAACTTCGGAAGCCATACCAATGACCCCATAACTCCGGGCTCGGGACCGAACTTTATCGCGCAAGGACGAGATGGCAACTTGTACAGCATGAGCTGGCAAGGCGGAAGCGATGGCAGGGGCGCGGCCTTCAAGGTCATCCCCTCAGGAAAACTGACTGTGCTGGCCAACTTTGTAATCAGCAACGGTGACTATCCGATTGGTGGCCTAACCCTGGGTGCGGATGGGAATCTTTATGGCACAACCAACCAGGGTGGCGATCCCAACTGCAACCTTGGATTGGGCTGCGGAACGGTGTTGAAACTTACGCCGGCCAGCAAACTGACAACCCTTTTTGTCTTCCCCGCGGATAACAGTAACGGAAGCTACCCCGGTGCAGCGCCGATCCAGGGCACGGACGGCAACTTTTATGGAACCACGTCCGTCGGTAATGGCGGCTCAACCCTGTACAAGATGACCCCGGCCGGAACCATGACCCTGCTGCATCAGTTCGATACCACCGATGGCAATGACGTCGTGGCGGGACTAGTCGAGGGCACTGATGGAGACTTCTACGGAGGCTCGTTTTCAGGGGGCACGAACGGTGATGGAGTGCTTTTTAAAGTGACTCCGAGCGGAGGCTTCACCGTGCTCCACAACTTCGCTGGAAGCGACGGAACTTCTGCCTGGGGCCTAATCCAGGCAACCGATGGAAATTTCTACGGCGTCACTGGTGGAGGAGGCTCAAGCAACGCCGGAGTAGTTTTCAAGATCACACCGAGCGGCACTTATACCGTTCTGCACAACCTCAACGGCACTACCGACGGGATCAGTCCCTACTCCAGTCTGATACAGGCCACGGACGGCAATTTCTACGGAGTGGCGAACGGGGGCGGATCGCTAGGCTTTGGGACTATTTTCAAGGTCACGTCCCGAGGCGTCTACTCGGTCGTGCATAATTTCGACGGCAAAACCGGTCAGAATCCGGAGTCCGCACTGACCCAGCACACCAATGGCCTTTTGTATGGCGACACCTACAGGGGCGGGTCTGGATCCGAAAATTGCAATGGCACCTGTGGCGTGCTCTACAGCTTGAACATCGATGCGGCCCCGTTTGTGAGTTTGGTCACCACCTCTGGCAAGGTTGGCTCCAAGATCGGCATTCTGGGCCAGGGCTTCAGCTCTTCGTCCGTCGTGAAATTCAACGGTGTGAAGGCAACGACCGTCACCCGGAGTGGCACCACATTCCTGCTGGCAACCGTGCCATCCGGCGCGTCCGACGGCAAGGTCACCGTAACCACCGGCACAACCACTTTAACCAGCCCGCAAACTTTTACCGTTCACAACTCCTGGAGCAGCGGTACAGCGCTGCCCACCGCTCGCATGGGTGCCGCCGCGGGAGCGGTTGGCAGTGACATCTATGTCGTCGGCGGGTACACCCTGAACGGTGCTATCGGTAACAACGATATTTACAACCCCGAGAAGAACACGTGGACGAGCGGCGCTGCCGACCCGAACCCGCGCGCGTTCGCGGCTTACGCCGTGGTCAATAAAAAGCTGTACATCTTCGGAGGCAGCAATGGCTCCGCGCTTCTGAGCGTTGCCGAGGCTTACGATCCCGCCACCAATAGTTGGTCAACGCTGGCTCCCGTGCCCTACGTCCAGGAGTCCGCTTCCGCCGTCGCTGACAAAGATGTCATCTACGTGATTGGCGGCCAGAATTTAACCAACTATCTAACGACCGTCGAAAGCTATAACACCACGACCAACACCTGGACTGCAGAGGGCCCTCTGCTGGTAGCGAAAGGGTGGTCGGCAGTGGGTCTGCTCGGAACGACGGTCGTGTCAGCCGACGGAAGTAATAGCTCCGTTAACCTCGGTGATAACGAAGGTTATAACACGGGGAACAATACATGGACTGAACTCACTGCCGATCCGACCCCGCGCACACCGGGATGCGGTGCGGCCATTAATGGAAAGTTGTACGTTGCGGGCGGCACTACGCCAACCATGATCACCCTGAATGAAGCCTACAACCCCGGAACGAAAAAGTGGGCCACCCTCGCCCCGATCCCGCAGGCCCCCGGCTTTGCTGCCGGATCCGCGGTAGCCGGTGGCAATCTCTATTGCTTCGGAGGCGGCATTTTTCTGACAAACGTCTACGACTACGTGCAGATTTATCAGCCGTAGATTTTGCGACCAAACCGCATGGCACGCCCGCTGGAGTTATGGCGGGCGTTTGCCTGCTCTCAAGTTGCGGCGAAACATTAAAACCGTTTTTTCTTCGAAGAGAAACTGAGAACCGAGAGATGACAAGCGACTTTCTTCAGTCCGGTTTGTACGTTCTTCCTCAAAAAGCCTGCACGTCCGCACCCGCATGGAGGACAAGGTCCGCGAAAAGTGATCCGCGATTTTAGCGCTTGATTTCTTACTTCAATACAGATAAAATATAGTTTGCTTGGTTATCTCCAGGATAATATTTGATCTTTGACAATTGAGTCGAGTGACCGCTGGCTTCGCGGCTTCTCGAAAGTTTTGTCAGTCCAGCCGTTATTCAGCCGGGCCCTGTTTGTAGCCGATGCAGTTCCCAAGCGACGTGCCAAAGTGGAACCGGGCCTACATAACTCCAATGTTCTCTAGATTTTGCGTGTAAGTCATTTAAACTCAAAGATCTAGCACATAGTCAAAATTTAAGTCTCTTGTTTTCTGGATTTTGCGCATGATTGGGGGGAGGGGGGACCCGGTACTAAACAGTAAACTTTATCCCACCGTGGGAAATTCGGTGATCGGCCAGAGGACTGGCTCTCGACTGCCTCCACTAATGTGCAAACAGTTGCACTCTCCTCGCTCACCGTCTCTCTAAGCCCCAGATTCCTCAGCCCTGCCGGATTGGTATGGAGCCTGCTTATAGTCATGGTAAGCCCCAAAGACGGGCTGGTTCAGGGTTTCGGAACAGGGGAGATGAATACGATGAAGACTACAGTATTTGCTTTGTGCTTCCTTTGCGCCACAGCAGCACTCGGACAATCGTTTGGCGGCTCTGTTGGCAGCGCAAGCATGAGCAGTACGATTCAGATGACCAGCCATCCGGAACACGCTGCGCAGGCGCCCATGGCTCTGGAAGAGAGCCTGTTTGACCATTCCGGTTATTTTATTGTTGAGGGTGAACGTCCCCTCTGGGAAGTGCAGCCTCTGTCCCCTAAAGTTCCTCTCGGAGATATCGCTCGAGCGCTCAGAAAAGAGCACCAAACCGCGAAGAAGGCCGACTTCGTTCGCAACGACTAAGTTTGGGCGCGAAGCTCGCCCACCGACGAGGCCGGAATAAACTAAATTTCCGGCCCTCAGCCACGAGCCGCGCGATTTTCGCTTGTTGCCTACGGTTGCACGATTGGGATCATCGACGCTAACTGAAGATCGATCATCAGCGCAACCCTCCTGTCCATCTGGAAAAACATCGCCGTCTTCTTGCCGGGCAGAACTTTTTCGACGATGGGAACGTACTTCTGACGCAGTTGCACCAGTGATTCGTCTACCCCAATCATGCGCGTGACGAGATCGTGCGCCTGCGCGTCCGTCATGGTGTTATAGTTTGTCGCGTAGTCTTTAATCAGGGCGAAGCGGGTGTCGCCGATTTGTTTAATTTCGGCCGCATATTGGTCGTAAACCGGCCAGAACTTCACCGCTTCAGCATCCGTGAGCGGCAGGTTTGCGGCGATCAACTGTTTTCTCTGGGACCGCAAGTCCTTCCGCAACAGCTGAACGTCCTGGTCGGTAACGGTCGAATTGGCGCTGTCCTGTGCGAATAGAACGCGGTCGTTCGCCAGCATGACACCGGCAAGAATCAAAACTGCAATCACACTCTTCTTCATTGGTATTGTTCTCCTCGTCTTCCCTGTTCGTTTTTTGAAGTGCAAAGATTGCTGCGTGGCTTTTGCCGCCGGAACACACTCCGACCGAGCCGGTAAACGATCCACTGGCTCAGAGGTTGGGTATGGCAAGCCCGGGATCCAACCACTGGTTCACTGGAGCTACGTTACGGTGAGCACGAGAGAGTTGCCACTAGTAAAAGTTATAGCTGGGTGGTTCTCGCGGCGTCGATTGCCGCAATTTGGCAGGGCAGGAAACGCCTACTGGTTCCGTCCCCGGGAACCGGGCTCGGTGGAAAGAAAGGTGCGTCCGGCCAACGCAGCATGAATTGCAAGCGGAAGGTCAGTCAGAAGCTGCGACTTAAAGACGTAACCATTGCCGCCGGCTTCCATTGCCGTTTCCATAATAGCTGGATCTTCAAGGCCAGTCAGAAACACGATTTTCGTCGGTGAGCCGACTCTCTTCAAGCAGCGGGCAGCCTCAAGGCCGTCCATCACTGGCATCATGATGTCGAGGACAAGTACGTCGGGCTTGAGGCGCAACGTTCCTTCAATGGCCTGCTCTCCGTTCAGCACGGAGCCGATCACCTCAAATTGGAGATCCAGGAGCCGGGAAACGGTCCTGAGGATTTGCTCACTGTCATCGGCCAACAAAATTCGGGGCTTATTCAACGTTCGGAACTGGGTCCTTACTGTAGAGTTTGCAGCGCTGCGGCTCATCCGGCGGTGTTCGAGCCGCTGGGAGGACGACTGGCCCGGCGAAAGCAGCCGCGACCAGACTTTGCAGCGGCGACGAAAACACCGCCGTCTTTAAAACTACTGGAGTTCAAAGGACTCGTCGTTGCTCTACAGCAATCAGGGGAATCAGACTCAGAGAGCCTGATCACTCTTTCATCCGGAATCTCGAGGGCTGCTAATTCTGCCAGTGGTACGGTGCGTCCCGATGGTTTAAGCATAGGAAGATTCTTGGCCAACGGAGTTGGCCAGACAGAATTGGTACGACCGCAACGACGCCATCAGGAGAAAGGAACTTAATCATGGTCCGCCAATCGAAGCCTCGACTCCTAACTCTCGCGTTTGTCGTCCTTTGTTGCGCGTCGCCCTGCTTGGCACAGGCCCCTCAGCCAACACTCACGCCGACTCCGGAGCACCAGAAGATGGGTTACTTTGCCGGCGACTGGAAGATGCAAGGCACAATGAAGATTAGTTCGAATACTCCAGGCGCGCCTTTCACCTCGACCGAGCATGGCGAGTGGGTGTCAGGTGGATTCTTTCTCGAGACTCACTCCTCCATGCATTCTGTGATGGGAGATGTTCGCGGTGTCAGGGTCCTGGAATATAACCCCGCCGACAAGGTTTACACCTATAACGCTTACAACAGCCTGGGGGAGCACCAATTGGCGACCGGCCATGTCCTGGACAATATCTGGATGTGGACGTCCGAAGCCCAGATGAATGGTGTGATTGCGAAGGGACGTTACACAATCACCGTAGTCTCTCCAGCCTCATATACTTTCAAATACGAGACTCTTACGTCCACAGGCACGTGGTCGACTGTCATGGAAGGCAAGGCCACCAGAGAGGAATCTGACCATAACGCTGCGTCGCAGCCGTAACAGCACGCATTCTGAATTTCTGGGATCCTACGTGGCTATTCGCGGACGGCGGAAAAGGGCCGATTCAGTTCCTGCTAGTAATCTGCGATCGACTTACACAGCCGCTTCGCTCCCGAGGGACAATGCAGGCGTGCATTGTTGATGACCAGGGCCGCCTCGTCTTCAGACATAGTCTCGTCGACGTGCCGAATCACGAACTGCTCAAAATCCTGATCTGCGCTAAGGCGCACGAACGTGTTCAGATGCTTCCAATCGCGGGCCAGAAGACGGCCAACCGAATCGCTGTACTCTTCGGCGATGCCTCCCTCGTCGCAATGAGCGAAACGCTTGAAGGAGCGATATACGCTGTCCCAGTCTCTCAGTTGGTCGGCCTCTTTTTGCGCTTCCTTGACCTCGGCTTCGGTGCAAGCTCTCTGGGTTGCGGCTTCGGCAAACCCGCCGAACCCCATCATCAAGACAAGACAGAAAAACGCCTTCCAAACATCGCCCGCTGCAATTCGCATCACTAGAGCAAACCACTGTACTGATTGAGGGACAAGATAACTTTGGACTGCACACTTCGGCTCGCGGCAGCTGCCTGGATATGGCGGCTTCAGGGCGAAACGGGTCCGTTCACGTTAGACCCTCCCACGAACCTCTGCAAAATATTTCTCGCATTGCTGACAATTTTGCCAGTTTGCCAACAGAGCTTTTGTCACTAAGGTATGGAAGCGGCACAATACGTGCGCGAGCGGCCGCAACTCGTGATCCACTCCAACCTGACGCCAGTCAGGAGAGACAGGGGTTCGCGAATTGCGGCCGCCTCCTCAATTCTGACTAAAGGGAACCGCATGCGATCAACGGAACCTCCAAACCAGCAGTCAGCTTTACCAAGACGGAAGCTCTTGCTCACGGAAACTGACTTGGCCAGACTGATACCTATCGTGAGATCTGCTAAACATTTCCTGAAGGGCCGGCCTTACGTCGAATTGATCAACCAGGCGCTGAGCGACGCCGGAGTGGTTTTGCCGGGCGCCGTGCCTCAGGATGTCGTGACTGTCAATTCAACGGTTGTAGTCACAGACCTGGATCTTCAACGGCAAACGGTCTACACCGTGGTCTTTCCACAGGATGCGAAAAATTCTGACCACCTGATCTCTCTCATTAGTCCCCTCGGTGCGACATTGCTTGGCAGTAGCGTCGGAGACATCGTCGAAGTTCCCACGGGATGGCTGCGTATTGACCGAGTCTTATCGAGAGCGGCTTGATCCAGGTTAGTCGCGGGAACATGACGGTGGCCTTGATGCGTGATCGCGGCTGCACTGGTTTCCTGACTCCGGCACTGCGCAACCTGCCGCGGCGGATTTTCGGGTTGTGCGTCCTGCTATCCTTCGGCTCGGCTTTGCATTCGCAAGAGGGGTGCAATGTTGAAGTCAAGCTTTTGCTTTCGCCGACGCAGACTCAAGCTGCCGTCACATCGCTCAATTTTGAAAAAGAAGCAGCGGGTCGCGTCTACTTTTTCGATACCAACACACTCGATTTACTCTCTCAGGGGCTCATCGTCAGGTTGCGGCAAAGCGCTAGCAACGACCTCACCATCAAACTGCGTCCTCCAGGTAACGAAAAGCCGTTTGTTCCCACCAACATTGGTGAGGGGTTTGACTGCGAAATCGATCTGATTGGCGGTGCTGCGAGCCCGTCCTACACGGCGCGGAGCAAATACACCGCGACGCATGTGCCGGAAACTGGAGTCGAGATCTCAAGTCTGCTCGATGCGGGACAAAAGAAACTACTGACGGAAGCGCAAATCTCAGTTGATTGGGCCCGCGTAAACAGAATCGCGGACATCCGAGCAACAAGTTGGCAAACCAAAGCTCAGCCAACCTTCCGCAAACTCGCGCTCGAGCTTTGGGAGTGGCGTGGGGGCCGGATTCTTGAGCTCTCAACCAAAGTTGGCCCTGATGCAGGCCCATCCACGTACACAGAATTGCAACGACTGGTGAAGACCAAAGGACTGTCGTTGAATGCCACGCAGCGGGCTAAGACAGGTATGGTTCTTGAGACGCTCGCGCACACCGCGCATTAGTCCGAGTGCGGTGCATGGTCCCGTGGTCTGGGGAGAATCGAGCTTGGCGGCTTCCGATACCGTCAAGCAACTCAGTTGTGATCAGCCCTCGGCCCATACACAAGATAAAATTGCCTTCAGGCGACACGCGCTGGCACGACGGGCAGCCGATGAACGTCAACCATCTCGGCATTTGTGGCATTGAGAACATCTCGTACTCTCTCAGCTTCCGCAGCCGTCCCATGTAAAATTAGGAGAAATTTTCCCGCCTTGACCGAGGTTTCATACTTCAAGACGCTGTCCCTCGGGATTCCAACACTGACCAACCCTGCTCCTAACACACTCACTCCACCCACAAAAATGGCGCCCTCCAGCGCTCCAACGATCCAACTCGCCACTGGGCCCGCAACTACCACTGGGCCGATCCCAGGAATTATCAGGAATGCCGCTCCCACCAGTAAGCCCCAAAGACCGCCCCAGAATGCGCCCCTCTGGCCCCAGTAAGCTAAGCGGTCTCCCGTTGTGTAGAAACCAATAACGTTGTCTTCGCTTTGGAGATCCCGTCCCACAATCGAGAATCTCTTGATGTCGAGACCCGTCTTTTTCAGTTCCTTGATGGCATTTTCCGCTCCGGAGTGTTCGCCAAAGACAGCAACTACCGAGTTCTCCTCTGAGCCTACTGTTCTAGTACTCATCTGAATGTCTCCTTTGATAAAAGGCCCTGCACGTAGGCCCAAGTATCACCGGACAACCTGAGCGTCTCAACTAGCAGAAGTGACAGCGAAGGATGAAAAGGGTTGCAGATCAAACTACTGAAAGCCACGAACACGCCGCAAGCAACCAACTAAGAATGGTCCGCGAAAAGGCGGCTCCGTCGTCCAGCATCACCAGTTCGCCAATTGGAGGCATCGGAGACGGAGCATTACACAGGAGGAACTCGCGATAGTCGGTTGCAGAGTCGAGGTAATTAATTTCCGCCCAGACGTAACAGTCGCCAACGTGGGAGCCGTTCCCGCCGATCCATCTTTCTTTCCGAGTCAGATCTTGCCGAGTCAGATCTCTCATGGAAAATAACCTTTGCCGATTGCTGATTTGTGAAGCCGTTTGACCGCAGATTTCTCTCGTTTCCCTTATAGGACGAGGATCAGAAGTTCCCAACTAGCAACTTTCGCAGTTTGTGGAGAGAAATACTACAGTCCGTCGACCGATGGCATGGGCGAAGAGCTACGGTTCGATCACAGCGTCGCTGAGAGCGACAGACGTCCGTGCGAACAGAGGTTCTTGAGCAAGGTCCGGGACCGGTCGCGATCGCCAACCGTATGCGCGGAGGCGCGCTTCCCGCAATTGCAGCGGGGTCATCACGTTACGCAGGTGACGCAAAGCCTCTCCACTGCCTTCACTGCCGCTGGCCGCGGCCAGGATAAGCCACCTGTATGCTTCAACCCGGTCGATGGACACTCCCTGTCCGGGTCCGGTCGCGTACAGCATCGCCAAGTTCAGTTGCGAGACTGCATACCCTTGCTCAGCGGCTTTGCGATACCACTTGGCCGCTTGAACTTCGTCCCGTGGAACTCCCCTGCCAGTTTCAAAGAAATAACCAACCTTGTTCTGAGACTCAGATAGACCCTGAGCCGCTGCCGCAAAGTACCAATCGAAAGCTTCGTGGTCGTCACGAATGGTGCCAAGCCCGCTCTCATACATATGGCCGAGGTTTTGCTGGGCAGCTGCAATTCCTCTTTCTGCCGCCGCGCGGGTCCATCTAAAACCCGCCGCATAGTCTCGTTCAACGCCGAACCCCTTGATGTACATATAACCCAAACAAGATTGCGCGGAGGGATCGCCGTGATCTGCGCCCGCCTGAAAGAAAGCGACGGCTGCGACATAATCCTGAGCGACGCCTTCCCCATGCAGATGCATGATTCCGAGCTCAGCGTCGGCTCCGCCATAGCCTTGGGCAGCGGCTTTGCGATACCACCGCAGAGCCTCGGAGTAATCCCGGGCAACTCCTTCACCGAACCGGTATAACATTCCCAGGTTCGTTTGCGCCGCCGCTAATCCCTGCTCGGCAGCTTTGCGAAACCAGGCTGCGGCTTCATCGTTACTTCGCGGCAATCCACCACGGCCTGCAAAATACATATTTCCCAGGTTGTTCTCCGCCTTGTCCACTCCTTGTTGAGCAGACTTTCGGTACCACTTAACGGCTTCAAAATCGCTTTGCTGAACCCCGGCTCCGGACTCGTAAAAGTACCCCAGCTCAGCCTGAGCTAGCGGAACTCCAGCGTCGGCAGCTTTCAGGAGCCACTTTGCCGCTTCGCCGTCATCCTGATTAAATGAAGACCCTCGGTGGTAGGCAAATCCCAGCAGGCACTGAGCCTGAACATCACCTGAGGCGGCTTTCGAAATGAGCCGTGGCATCTGCGCTTCAGTGAGTAAAAACGGATCCTTACACTCAAGCGTGGAAGCTGTTCTTCGAGTGGCTGCGCCACTCGCTAAGCCGCACACAGCGGCCAAAAGGCACATCCCGCCCACCACCGCGGAACGAATGATCAAGCTCCGATTGGAAACCACTGATTTGCTGGATTCCATGCCACTTCCGTTTATTTTCGGTACTGTCCTGGGCGGCGATTGGTCGCCTATAAAGAGCCAATCCTCAATACGATACCGGCGGACCCGTTGATGCGACCGTAGGCTTTTTGGCGAGATTTTGGTACTGGAGAAAATATCAGTGGAGGCACAAAAAACTGGTAGGAGGACTTCCGACGCTACGCAAGAACTCTGGCGACGGTTCAACCCATCAATAACGCAGAAAACCATGATGCTCGCCGGAACTGCCTCTCAGGCGGCAATAACGTGATTTCTGATCGCGTATTGCACCAGCTCGGCGTTGCTCTTGGCATTCAGGATTTCCATGATCCGGTACTTATGAAAAGCGACCGTGTTCGTAGTTACATTCAAGGCGTACGCGACTTCCTTCATCGACTTCCCTTCCGTCAGCAATTGCAGCACTTCGCGCTGCCGTTCGGTAAGCCGTTGCCCCTCGTCAATAAATTCCTTGTCTTGGCGCAGCAGGAAGTCGACTGTTTCTTTGGCGATGGCGGGAGAGAGATACGACATGCCCTTCAATACCTCCCGAATCGCAACAGACAGCTCGGATGCAGCACACGTTTTCAGCAGGAAAGCTGATGCTCCGCGCCGGAAGGCTTCGGCTGCCAAAACCGGATCCGTATTCATGGTCAAGAACACCAATTTTACCGAACGCAGTATCTGCTTGATTTGCTGTCCTGCGTCGAGACCGTTCAGGAGGGGCATTCCGATGTCGATGATGATCACCTGCGGCTTGAGCGTGGCAGCAATGCGCACCAGTGCTCGCCCGTCGCCTACCGTCGCGACGACGTCATATTCCGGTTCAAGCAGCTTCTTGCAGGCATCGGCTACAAAGGCGTGGTCGTCAGCAATCATGATTCGTGGCCGGGTCATAGATGCTCCTTCGTTGAAACGGTCTCAGGATACACTCGGGGCCTAGTCAGCGCTGTAGACTAATGCCGGGCATGTTACAGCACAGCCCCTGAAATTACCAGATAAAATTGCGAATCAGGTGTAGGTATTCGTTGCGCGATAAGAGTAATCGCAGGAGCGTCGCGGCGCTACTGTTAAAACTACTAGTTTGCCCCCGGAACCACGATTTTGCCCGCATGAGGAGTACGCTTACGGCCGTAAGCAAATGCTCAAGAAGTCAGGTTTCTGGTCGCTTCCCTGCGGCCCAGGATGTCCCGCAGTTCCACATGCGCTTTATGAAGTTGCGACTTGCTGGTCCCTGCTGCCAGACCTAAACGCCGGCCAACTTCTCCGTGGGTAAATCCATTCACGTCGTGGAGCAGAACCACGCTTCTTTTCGCTTTTGAAAGACTGCCCAGCGCTCGTCCCAAGGCCACACGCTCAACCAGGAACGAACTAGTCGAAAATTGATCGCGCAACTTCGACTGCATTGGATGCGGCTTCAGCGTTTCGGGAATATTCAGAGATACTTCTCGTGGACGTCGCCGGCGAAAACGCATCAGGGCCAGGTTTACAGCAACCCGGTGCAGCCATGAGCCGAACTTTGCGTCGCCCCGGAAGGTAGAAATCTTGCGGTACACCTGCAGAAATACCTCCTGGGCAAGATCCTCCGCATCCGACGCGTTGCCCGTGAACCGCAGACACAAGGAATAAACTCGGTGCCGGTGCAAGTGATAGAGGGACTCGTAGCCGGTCACATCGCCGTTCCTTGCCTTCTCGATCGCTTCTGCTTCCGGCATTCTCTCCATGATCGACGTCATCACTTGCTTCCTTTCGGTTCGGCGTCCTTCCCGACTTCATGGTGGTTCGCGCTGGGACTGCCACAATGCACCCCATCGCACATCCCGCGCAACTGTTAGTTTTGCTAGCTGCAACATCGGTTCGTGGGGCGCTACATTTGGTCGCATGATGAGCGGCGCTAAGCCAAATTCAATGGCCGAACCGATCGGCAAAAAACGAGGCGGTATGTCGCGCCTCATCCGTGAACTCATACGGCCTTATCGAGGAACGCTTCTCGTTATATTCCTCGCGATGATGGTCGAGACCTTGATGAGCCTCGCTGGCCCGTGGCCACTGAAAATAATTCTCGATAATGTCGTCGGATCGCATCACCTTCCTAAATGGTTCGATAACTTTTTAGGCTCGGTGACAGCCGGATTGGGCCCCGGCAAAATGAAAATCGCTGCGGTAGCCGCGCTTGGTGCAGTGCTGATCGCGATCATCGGCTCGGTCGCTTCCTACATCGATAACTACTACACCGAAAGCGTCGGCCAATGGGTAGCGCATGATCTCCGCATGCGCACCTATCACCATCTGCAGCGCCTCTCGCTAGCTTATTACGACAGCCATCAGACCGGCCAATTGCTCAGCACCATTACAGATGACATCCAGACCATTCAGAGCTTCGCATCTTCAGCGACCTTGGGTATTTTTGTCGATCTATTGACGATTATCGGAATGCTCGGTCTGATGTTCTGGCTCAATTGGGATTTTGCCCTGGTAGCCGTGGGCGTCACGCCGTTCTTGCTGCTGTTCGTGTCGCGGTTTAAGCGGGCAGTAAAGAAAGCAACGCACGAAGTACGGCATCGTCAGAGCGACATCGTCGCGGTCGTCCAGCAGGGACTCGAATCCATGCGCGTTGTAAAGGCCTTTGGCCGGCAGGATCTCGAACAGGAGGCGCTTAGTGAAGTAAGCCACGCTACGGTCGATGCAGCGCTCAAAGCTCGCAGAGTCAAATCGATGCTCTCGCCTGTGGTGACTGTAACTGTGGCCCTGTGTACTGCGTTTGTGCTTTGGCGGGGCGCGTCTCTCATTCTGATCGGAACCATGACGGTGGGCGCGTTGACCGTTTTTCTTTCGTATCTAAACAAGTTCTTCAAACCGGTTTCGGATCTCGCCAAGATGACCAATGCCATTGCCCAGGCTGCGGTGGGCGTGGAACGCATTCAAGCCATACTCGAAACAGATACGATAATTCCTGAGCATGCCGACGCGCGCGAGCCAAAAGCAACCCGTGGCGAGATCGCCTTTGACCACGTAGCCTTCGGCTACAACAAAGACGAGCCGGTATTGAAAGACGTCAGCTTTACTATCAAACAAGGCGAATTAGTCGGAATTGTTGGCACTACTGGAGGAGGCAAGTCCACCGTCGTGAGCTTGATTCCGCGGTTTTATGACCCAACTTCCGGCTGTGTGCGCATTGATGGTGTCGACATACGCGAGTACAAGCTGCATCCCCTCCGCGACCAGATTGGTTTCGTGTTGCAGGACACCGTGTTGTTCCGAGGAACGATACGCGACAACATCGCCTACGGCCGGCCCGGCGCCACGCAGCAGGAAATCGAGGAAGCCGCGAAACTCGCCAACGCGGACGAGTTCATTTCCCGAATGCCCCACGGCTACGACACGATGGTCGGCGAGCGAGGGCTTACTCTTTCTGGAGGCCAACGGCAGCGAATCGGAATCGCCCGCGCCGTTATTCGCAACACGCCGATTCTCATCCTCGACGAGCCCACCGCTGCTCTTGACACCGAATCTGAGCGACTCGTGATCGAAGCGCTGGAGCGGCTCATGAAGGGACGGACCGTCATCACCATCGCCCACCGTCTCAGCACCATTCGTGATGCCAACAAGATAATTGTCCTGAGCGGGGGCGTAGTCGCGGAACAAGGCACACACCAAGAACTAATAGCCCTCGGCGGAGTTTATGCCGAGTTGCATCGCATTCAAGTTGATGGAGTATCGGAAACAATTGCGTCTTAGATACGCGTTATCGCCAGCCATGGCTCGAGGTTGCTTGATCGGTCGTCGAGAACCGCGAGCGCATGCCTGTTCCCTGGAGGTGGTATGTCCCGTTCCCTAGTCGTTCTTCCTGATGACTCCGCCCAGCCGATTCTTGATGCGATCAATGGCGCGACCAAATCGCTTCGCGTCAAGATGTTCGTTTTTTCCGACCCCGCGCTATTGAAGGCGGTGATCGAAGCGCAGCATCGCGGGGTCAAGGTGCGGGTGATGTTGAACCCGGCTCGCCGCAGTGGCGAAGCCGAGAATGAGGAATCCCGCAAAACGCTCAGCAAGGCGGGGGTCGAGGTCATTGACAGCAATCCAGCATTTGACCTCACTCATGAAAAATCGATGGTCGTGGATGACCGCGCAGCCTTCGTGAAATCGCTCAACTGGGAGACCAAGAACCTGACCGAGACCCGTGACTACGCCGTGGTCACGGACCACGGGCACGAGGTGAACGAGATTATCGATTGTTTTGAGGCGGACTGGCACCGGAAGTCTTTCGATCCTGGCGAACATGCGCACCTCATCTGGTGCTGTGGCAACGGGCGAAACAAGATTGCGGAATTTATAGACCAGTCGAAGCATACGTTGTTCCTTCAGAACGAACGGTATCAGGACTCCATCATTATTGAGCGCCTGGTGCGGGCGAAAGAGCGAGGGGTTAAGGTTCATGTGATGGCACGTCCTCCGCACACCCTGAAGCAGGAGAAGCTGGTGGAGGGCGTGGGCGGCCTGCGGATTATGGACGATGTAGGGATCAAGGTCCACAAGCTCAAACATCTGAAGCTTCATGCCAAGATGCTTTTTTCCGATGGAGTCCGCGCCATCGTTGGGTCGATCAACCTGGCCCCGGGTAGTTTCGACAGCCGCCGCGAACTGGCCATTGAAGTCCGCGACGACGAAGTGATTGAACGGCTGCACAAGGTCGTTCACCACGACTGGGAAAACTCTCATCCTCTCGATCTGACTGATGAAGGTCTCATGGCAGACCTTGAGGATCGGAAGGACGCTGCAGACCTCGCTCTTCACACCGAGCACGGCAAGAGGGCGTGACTTGCAAGGTTGCAATCAGACGGGGTTGTTCTTTTGCAGAATCAGTCGCAGCGCACCTCACTGGCTGGTGATAGAAAGCGCCGAGAGTTAAGGATGAAGGAACGAATATCACCATAACTGGATTACGTGGTCCAAAGGACTTGGTTTAGAGGAAAGGACAAGGAAATGTTGCATATCAAGAACACAACTGCCAGCATTCACAGGCTCGCCGCCGCGAGTTTGCTACTGATTGGTCTGCTGTTGGTAGCAAGCCTTACCGGCTTCGCGAGAGACAAAGACGAAACCATCGACGCCACAGCCTTCGGCACGGGCACGCAATTGGGACGGAATATTGGCGTGACATTGAATATTTATCAGTTCTCGACTCCAGCAGACAGACAGGTTCTGGTCCAAGCGTACGAGAAGGGCCAGAACCAAGGATTGGTCAACGCGCTGCAAAGGATGAAGGCCGTAGGCCATGTCGAGATAACCGGAACACTCGGCAACGATTGCTCCTTTATCCGGGTGATTCCGACGCCCACTGGGCGGAAAATCGTCTTTGTGACGAATCGCCAGATCCGCTTTGCGGAGGCTTGGACGGACAGCCAATCGATGTCCTACGATCTCACCGCCGGGATCATCGAAATCAACGATCAGGACAAAAGTAAGAGCACAGGCGTCCTGTATCCGGCGGCGCAGCTCGTCCTCGACAAGCAGGGTGAACTGCAGTGGGATTTGAATCAGAACCCCTGGAAGCTGGTTGACATCCTCGATTGGAAAGGAACGCCCGGCGTCAACTAGCGAGGCTGACTTGCGTCGACTGGCTGTGGCGAGCTGACCTTATCTTGTTCGTCCTTTGCAGAGGAAGATGGTGCCTCGTGCTGAATCTTCCTCTGATTCAATTGCCGTTTAAGAAGTATTCGGCCCTTTGGTTTTTGAATTCCTAATTTCGCGAGGAACCTTATGAAGATTCAGCGCAGCTTTGCGATTTGCTCCAGTTCACTCTTGCTATCGTTTTTCTTGCTGCTCAATTGCGTGGTGGCGCAGGCGCAATCCAAGAATGCCAGCAAGTATGCTTGCTTGGAAGCGAACCCGGCGGCATTGTGCAATGCCAGTATCACCTGCGGATCTGCTTCCACTCCGTGCACCGTCGACGTCAAACGAACTGCGAGCTCAGCTGAGGCCGTTGCGAGTATTGCGAAGCCGAAGGGGAATGCAACGTTCTGCGTGAACGCGGGCACGACGTTAACCTGGCAAAGCGCCTCCAAAAATACAGGTTTCGTCGTGGACTTCGGCCCTTCTGATCCGTTTGCGCAGGGTGGAACCATCATCGGCGGTTCTGATCGCTCGGTCTCCGTCGTGGCGAAGAAGCCGGGGTGTTACAAGTATTCCGCCGGAGCCTGCGTGTCGGGCGCCATTTATGGAATGTGCGGAAACGCAAACGCAGAGGTTATCGTCGTCGGTGGCGGCAACTAACGTTTCTGTCGACCTTAGGTTGGGAGCAGGTCAACGCCCCCGACGCATGAGGCAGCCCATGCCCGGCTGCTACATTGGCCGGAAAAATGGCAGAGCCTCTAGCGGCTAACAGACCAAGCCGAGTACCGCCCAGAGACTGAGTGTAGTTTCTATTCCAGGCTGTCGTGCCCGCTACGCGTCCAGCGGACACGCGGGATGGTCACAGGCGCATGCAATCTCTACATCGTCTTTTCCCGCATCCCGGCAAATGTCGCTGCAGTAATCTTGATGGGGTGGAACGACGCAACGGCATGGCATGTGTTTGCATGGCTTCGGATCAGCATTCGACATTTTATTTTCCTTCTTTCTTTTTTCGATTACGTTGTTAGGACTACGCTATTTCTTTTTTGCCACCGCGGTAGCCTGCGACCAAACGCGCTACCGTAATCGCAATGTAGAGCACGCCAGCCACCGCCTCGAGAGCGGCCACCATACGTGCGATTGGTGTAACTGGAACGATATCGCCATAGCCCAGCGTCGTCAGCGTGGCGAGGCTCAGGTAGAGCAATGTACCGCGAGGAAGCGACGACAGCGGTGTAGACTGCAGGGCGAACGAGCCGGGATGGACGGCTTCCAGCAGGTTGTAAAGGCTGAACCAGAGCATCCCCAACAGAAGATACAGGCTTACCGAAACAAAAATGCGGTCATCGGTCACGGCGCCGGGCCGACCCAGATAGGAGAAAAATCCCACCGAGATGAATCCAAAGAACACCGCTAAGATTGCCCAGTTTACGATCCAAAGGGGTCGAGATGGGAAGAAATGGGCAATTGCCATCGCCAGCATTGAAGCAGCAGCGAGCAGCGTCGGAGGCCATCGCACGCGGGTTTTCTCGGATAGTGCCCGCGTAGCAGAAATCAGAGTGGCATACATGGAAACCAAGAGAATGGCCTCACCCATCTGATCTTTTTCCAACAGGGGATTCAAAATCAGAAACACCAGAATAAGAATGAGCAGCCAGACCGAGCGGCGACTGTGGTGCGGAGTGTTCGTCGAAGGCACAATCGGTCCCCCGGCGGCCGGCCCTGGGTCGCCAGGGCCGGCTTCCTTAGAAACCACTTGATCAGCCGAACTGCCTCGAATCAAAGTTTGAGGATCCAAATCGTCTCCGCTTCATCGCTGCTACTTTCCTGGCGGTGACAATACTTGTGAAATGCTTTGGTCAGCTGCTTTGTCCACTGCTTTACTTGGGCCACTGCTTGAACATCTTCTGGACCGCCTTCTCCACCATCTGCTGATTCTTGTTGCCATTGTTATTCAGCGTATTTTGGGCGATCCCGCGCCAAACCAAAGATTTGCTCTTCGCGTCATAGAGATCCACGATCATGGTTCCCTCAACGTTTTGTTCTGGAGTAATGCCACCCATTCCACCGCCAATGCCGCGCATGCCCCATGCACTGTAGGAAGTTTGTTGTCTCAGGCCGCCGTTGGCGGTCAGGATCAAGTCTGGATTTTGGGTTTCCTGCACCATCTGCAGGCCCTTTGCTTGCATTGCGTTGTTGATATCCTGCTGCGCTACCTGGGCCAGAATGGAATTCTGAATCTGGTTCTGATTCTGTGACCCCCAGGCATACGTGTGATATTGAGCAAAACTCTGGCTGTGGTTGTAGTTCACTGATACCTGTTGTGCCAACGCGGCCACTGATATCAGGAGCATCGAAGCGAGAATTGCTAGAATTTTTTTCACGGATCCCTCCATTTTTTTGTTCGCGTTAAGAACTTCGTTCATAGCTCTCAGCGGATACCTTCTTATCGCCGGAAGTCACCCTAGCCTCTGAAGTCACCACCATCCCTTCTGCCGCGGGAATTCTCGACCGCCTGCCGAAGAAGCGCGATTTAACTGACTCCCACGGTGGGTCGGGTCCAGATGAGGATCTGCGACAGAGTCTTTGAGCAGATATCGCTCGACTATCGTGATCAAGCGCCGGCAGTCGAGTGAGCAGGATGGAATCGGTTGAGACCGCCGAGGCATGAATTCAAGCTAGCTGACAGTCGTCGACGACGGAACTAGTAAGTCTTACAGGGGGGTGGGGAAAAACTCACAGAATCACAAAGCGGGCGGATTGCAAGAACGCTCCAGACAGCAGTTACGAAGGGACAATGTGGCGCTTGATGGCATTGATTTTCTTGCGACTTCACTCACTGCTTGCGATCGGAACAGTGAGATTGTGAACTCAGGTGTCTCGGACAGCGAACTTTTTGAGGTTCAACTGTCGGTTTTGCTAGTCGCACACATACCCCTGACAAGGTAGAACTGATCTTAGACATGCTCAGTAACAAGCGGGCGGCGCTCGACGGTGTGTGTAAAACATGGGCCGCTCAGGTCGCAACTTTCGGAACTGTGGAAGCGATGCGGGTTTGACTTTTCTAAACTTGAACGAACGGAGAGGAAATAATGAAACTCAGAAACGTACTGATTGCAGGGGTCGTTATACTGACCGGGCTGGCAGCGATGGCGCAGGATGCCCCGAAATTTGAGGTGACTGCGGACTACAGCTATGCTCGTTACAACGCCAGCCACGCGTACACCAGCAGCTACAGTCTCAACGGAGGTGGTGGCGCGTTCGACTTCAACTTCACCAAGTATATTGGTATCAAGATGGACCTGCAGGGCTACGGCAGCAACACACAAAGATTCACCGCCGCCGCAGGGAGTAGTATTTGCCCACTCGGCTGCAGCGCCAACGTGCAGGGGAACCTGTTCACCTATTTGTTCGGACCGCAAATCGGCATCCGAACCGGAAAATTCCGACCTTACGGCCATGTTCTCCTGGGTGGAGCGCACTCCAACGTGTACGGAAACTTGCTGAAAACGTCGGGCGTGGTGTTCTCCACGGCTCCCTCTGGCAACTGCTTTGCGCTCGCGTTTGGCGGCGGCCTGGACATTGCGATCAACCATACGGGTACAATCGCATTCCGGCCGGCCGAGATAGATTACCTTTACACTCGCTTCAACAACTCCGCGGCCAGCGGTCAGAATAATTTCCAGTACAAGGCGGGCGTCGTATTCAACTTCTAACTGGATGTGTTTAGGCAAGGGGACTGTGAGCGCTCCTCTGTGCTGCTCGGGTGTGGATGGAATCGGCTGCGGGGAAGCGCAGGGTGGCGACAGAATCCGCCGTCTGTCGCGCGCTGACCCGCGAAGATTTCACAACTGGTTCACTACCGATGAGCTGTCGCAGTGGGGAAAACATTGGCGATAGTGATTGAAGAAAACAGGCCTCGCCCCTTATTTGATACTTCGTTCTACGAGCAGTTATGTATTCGCTGTCCATCCATAGCCACATCAGCCATTCCAAGGAAACCCTTATCTGGGCTCGATACGGGGGCTTTCCGGCCAGAATGAATATAAGAGAAAAATGGCGCGCGACGGCCACCATAGATTTTCAGTTATGTCGTAAACTGATGCAGAGAAACGACTGATCACTGTCTCCAAACAGAGACTAACAACCGGGACGGCGATAACAGCATTTGGGGGCCCTATGGCAATCGAGTTTATGCGGACGCGCCGCACAGGCGATCGCTTCATACGCTTTCAACAGGCGGAAGGCCTGGAAGTTTATCTGGTCGGAACCACGGTGTTGTTTGCTTCGTTGGGTCTCGGCGAGGCGGTTTACCGGCTAGCGTTCTCAGATTTTGATGGAGCGAGAGATCGCCTCCCCATCGAGGCCTTGTTCGGATTAGTCCTGGGCTGGCTGGCCACGAAATTGGCCAAGAACGTTTACCAGCACCGAAAGCAAACGACCGCGAGACTCCATCTGATTTGGGACCGAAACCACAGGATACGACACGCCCTGGGAGCAATTTCCCCAATGGCACACCCGTCGAGGAACCAGCAATCAATTAGAGTGATCCGTGAAGAGGTAGATCACATTGAGCGGGCGCTCAAAGACGTCTTGCCGGATTAGGCAACGGAGCGCGTGCTTCAGCACTGCACTCCACCAAAACACACGACGGAGGCGAGACCTCGCTCTCAAAGCTTGCGGCGTTCGAGTCGCGCACATACTGATTCCACTCTTTAGCCCGCCTGATTCCCGATCGTACAGTGAACCCGCCAACGTAACCAACATGTGCCCGGCACTAGACGTTCAGACGTCGGCAATTCGGGACGGGCTCATTCTGGACCGGATCATGAAGATTTGGTTGTGGGAGCGTGGAATTCCGAGCGAGTTCAACATCTTGAACAAAAGGGGGAAGATCGACTGTTGGAGTTTTCCTGCAGACTTGACTGATTGGACTCCCCGGGTCTTGCTATTTCATCGTACCTCGACGTTTTCTGGATGGAGGGTCAATTGCTAAGGTGCAAGCAGTCCTTCAGTTGAGGTCTGCTCATGTCCAAAGCCCGTGTCTTATTAGCCGATGATAACCCCGCGATACTCGAGAAGGCGGCTGCAACGTTGGCATCCGAGTTCGACGTTGTGGCAGCCGTACACAATGGCCAGGAGGCACTGGATGCTGCTGCCCAACTGGATCCTGATGTCGTTGTCCTGGACATATCGATGCCCGTTTTGGATGGGATCAAGGCTGCCTCGCGTCTGAGGCAAAGTAACTCCAGCGCGAAAATTGTTTTCCTGACCGCCAGCCATGATGCTCTTATTTGCCAGGCCGCCTCAGAAACTGGCGCACTGGGTTACGTAACCAAACTGCGTTTGATACCCGACTTAGTCGAGGCTACGAAACTCGCGCTCGCCGGTCATCGCTTTGTGTCCCGCAACGTGCAATAAGTCCCACCCAAGAGCGTCTTTTCACGCTTACGGCTGAACGATTACACCATCAAACGGCGTCGCGGCTACAAAACGCCCACGCACCACGCTGATCAGCCGAAGGGGATAACCTGAGTCCGGGCCGCGATGCCAAGTCTGTCCGCCATCGCTGCTCTGAAAAACCGTGCCGATCGCCATACTGGTAGCCAGCAGGCTCTTACCTGACTCGTCGTATGAGATTGAGCTGATGTCCCTGTCGGGCAGGCCATTCAGCATCCGTTGCCAGGTTGTTCCGCTATCGGTACTGCGGAACGCGCCCTCCCGGGATGCCACCATAATTTGCGCGTCGGGCGTGACTGTCACACCACGGATCACTTTGACGTTCGCAGGCAGAGCCGCCTGCTGCCAGATAGTCCCCCCGTTGGCAGAAAACACAACCTCGCCGCGAGTGGCAGCCACGATCAGATCTCCGTCGGACTGCGCGGAAACGAAGTCGTTCTTGCCGATCACCGGACCGCCGCTCCAACTCTTCCCTGCATTCGTACTCGTAAAGAGTCCCGTCGAGGTGGCAGCCAACCACCGCTGAGGCGTAACTTCGATTTCACTCACTCTGGCGTCGAGAACCGAAGTGACCGGAGGCTTGGCAGCCACCTTGGTTTTCTTCTTCGTTGTCGGCGGTGAAGGCTGACCGTTCATAATGGTGTTGCTTGGCCGCCACTTGGCGGCCTTATGATCTAGGATGAAAATGCCACGATTCGTCCCGGCAATCAATGCACCGTTGTCGGCTTGCCGCAAGGTGAAAACGTCGCGGCCTCCAAGGCCGGTGCTGCTCTGTTCCCAGCGTTTTCCGCCGTTGCGGTAGGAAAACACTCCACCCCATTCACGGTCGTTGACGACGCCTACGAATATCGTGTCGGGATCATTCTTATCGGCCAGGATTGCAGTGACGTAACGATGCGCGTAACCATGATTAGAAGGTCTGAACGTCTGCGCGGCGTCGTCACTCGCTATCACCCCGCTGCGATCCGTCGCCAGCAGCACCTGCTTCGAATTTCGGGGATCGATCAGCACGTCATTGACAACAGTTTCAGGATTGCCGGTCCGTTTCCAGGTTTTTCCGGCATCGGTTGTTTTCCACAAACCTTCGGTGGTTCCGGCATAGACAATCTTGGAATTATGCGGATCCTGCTTCAATACTCGCGTTCGGCGCGCGGAGAACGGCATCCCCTGCACCTTGCGGAAGCTCTCCCCGCCGTTGTCGCTGCTGTAAATTCCGGAGCATGCGCTGGCGTACACGACCTCAGGATTCGTCGAGTCGATAATGATCGAAAACACGTCCGAGTCCTCGATCATGCCTTTGGTGATGTGATGCCAAGTAACCCCGCCGTCGTCGGTCTTCCAGGCCAAGTGCCAAGTCCCCGCATATACTACGTTCGGATTCTTGGGATCGACAGCAATCGATTCAATATCCTTGATCTCGGCATGGCCGGCGGGAGAGATTCGCACCCATTTTTCACCGCTATCGGTGCTGCGGTATACGCCGTCAAGCGCTCCCGCCGTCAGAACCTTCGAGTCGGAGGAAGCAATTGCCAGTGCGCGAATGGATTTTCCGCGCATGTCGGGAAGGACTTCCCAGGTCTTTCCGCCATCGCGCGAGCGAAACAAGTCACCGGCCTTCTGATCCTCCACACTCCAAGCTGAAACGAACATGAGGTCCGGATTCTGTGGATCGACCACGATGTGGTCGAGCACGTAGTCATCGCCTTTGCCCAAGTGGGCAAAACGGGACCAGTTTTGGCCACCATCCAACGATTCAAACATGGTTCCCGTGCCCGTACCCAGAAAGATGTGATCGAGATTGCGCGGATCGTAGGCGAGGCTGCGGGCGTCTCCGCCGTCCGGCCCTAAGACTCTCCATTGTTCGGCCCAGAGAGTGGTGGCACAGAGAAGTCCCAACAACGCAAAGAATAGTTTGCGATGAACCAACTGTATCTTCTTCGAAATCATAGGTGAGGTTTCCTCGGGCAGGACTCGATATTTAGATCTACAGCCGGGCATAAGGAGTTTGCCGGAAGCCGGTCAACTCGATGCCTCGTAAAATGCTGGTCCGCAGTGGCGGGACACAGTTCAACGCACGTTCTAGGGATTTGCTTTCGCACGTCAACTATCTAGAATCGCACAGCTAGCCGATTCTATGCTACTCGGAGCCGGTTAGGATCAAGATACTTCACCAGCAAAACTTCATTCCCGTCCTGCCCGTAGATAAGCTGGTCAACCAGTTTCTGCGCCAGCAGCACGCCGAATCCACCGGGACGCATGCCTTGTGCCTCTCTATGCGCAACGTGGCGGAACGGATCTTCGGCCGGGTTTGCAATGGCAGCGTGGGGAATCTCGTCCAGGGTAAAGCCCGGACCCGGATCGTTGATCTGACACGTAACCATATGGCGGGCACGGACATATGCGATCTCAACGCTTTTCGTCGGATCCAGTCCACCGCCATGCTCGATCGCATTTAGGAGCATCTCACGAAAGGCCATTCCGACGGCACTTCTTTCGGGCTCGGGCAGGTCGGCAATTTCATTGAAAAATTGTAGCACCCGCTCGGCGGTCTTCCGGTCGCAGCGAACCAGGACGCGAATCCACTCTGGCGTCGCCGAAATAACATCGATGCCATCGTCCCAGCAGGGTTCGTCAACCGCTTTTTGGACCATGTCAGCCAGAACATCCAATTGGTACGGCGGAGAAAAATAGCTGAAGGCGCGCTCGCGCATGGCGTCGATCACATCCTGTGGCGCGCTTTCATTGGTCAGGATGATCAAGCGCGTATGCGGACGTACGGTGCGAAGTTTTCGAAGGAGCTCGATGTCCTCCCTGCCCGACGTTTTTTCGCTGGTCAGGATGAGATCGAACCCTTTCAAACGCGCCATTGCGAGTGCGGTTGCATTGTCAGTTGCGTGCTGGATGGCCCACTCCCCAGGCTTGAAAACACTCGGAAGCAGCGCATGTATCTGCTCATCTGCGTCGACTAAAAGTACGTTCTTCACTATGAAGGGTTTCAACTGCGAATTCATATGCCTTTACGTCGCGGAATATTGTGAGCCTTTGAGACCCAGTCCGGCCACAAAGAGGTTAGTCGCGCAACTCGTCGCTGAACACTAGTAAAACTTGCAGCAAGCGACCGGGCGGCATTCTTCGATCATTTGCTATCTGTTGATCCACTGCGAGTTTTGATAGTAGCGCAGGGGATGCCTACACCTTACAGTGAAGCTTCAACTGCTTCCTGGCGACCGTGATAAGGAGCATCAAAGTGAAACGCAACCGAAGATCGGATTGGCTATTTCTCTTGCTTCTGACCTGCTTCTTTCTGACCTGTGCAGCCAATGTCCAGGCACAAAAGATCAGGGTCGAGTACAACAAGAAGCAGGACTTTTCGGGATTCAAGACTTACTCATGGATGAAACAATCAGCCAACTCCCACCCATTCATGGTCATGGATATGATGGGGGAAGTCGACAATCAACTCCAAGCCAAGGGCCTGACAAAGACGGCAGATAACCCTGACCTGTTAGTCAACGCCTACGGCGCACTCGACGGAAGTCTCAACGTCTCATACGACGTCAACGTCTACGCCATGCCTGGTCTGGATGGTCCATGGTGGGACGAGGGCGACCCAGGCGCCATAGGGCATGGCAGCGCCGCCGTGTTGATCGACAAGGGAACACTGGTGATCGATCTCGTGGAACGCTCGGCGAAGAAACTCAGGTGGCGTGGCGTTGCCCAGGCCAACATTGATCCCGACCAGCAAGAAAAGTCGCTCGAAATAATAGAGAAGGCCGTTATAAAAATGTTTAAACAGTACCCTTCCAAGTAGCAGCCGCCACCGACGAGTCTGCTTGGCTCGCACCAGACCTACTTTTCCGGAGCGAGGTAGCCTTTCTTGTAGTAGGGGTGCAGGGGCGGGATGGCATCCGCTGAGGCCGACGCGCTCACTTGCAGCTTGATCTTCCGCCACTTGCCATCATGCGCGGTGTTGCTCGACCGATATCCGAGAAGGTATTGTTGACGCAATTCGCGGCTGATGTCGGCGGCGATTTCCGGAACTTTGCTGCGGTCATCAGCGGCGATAGTACGCCCTCCGGTTTCTTCGGTGATCTGGGTCAATAAGCGCTTGCCCAACTTTTCTTCGATCGTCTTAAAAACCGGGACCGGCATGTTATCGAAAATACCAATCGAGTAGATGAGTACGTCGGCTTCCTGAATCAACCTTTTTATTTCCTTGGAGGTGTAATGACTATGATTGTCACCGCCGTCGGAGATGATGAGCAACGCGCGTCGCTGGTATCGCGCCGAGCTCAATTTGTCCACTCCCAGATAAATCCCATCCAGCAATGCAGTATTTCCGTTTGGTATCACCATGGCCAGCTTGGCTTGTATTTGTTCCAGCGACTCGGTCGTGTCGGCGACGATTCTGGGTCGATCGCCCAGGGTGATCACGAAGTAGTCGTCCTCCGGATTAGCGCTCTGGAAGAATTCAGCCACTGCCTTGCGTTCAACTTCGAACTTGTTGCTCATGCTCTTGCTGACGTCGAGGATGAGTCCTACTGAGATCGGCGCATCTTCCGTGGAGAAATTCCGGATCTCCTGCGGCTCGTTTTCCTCGTAGACGGTGAAATTTTGCTTTTGAAGGTCAATCACCGGTCGATTCTTTGCATCGGTAACGGTCGCAGGTATAAGCACGAGGTCAACGTCGGCGCGCAAGGGTCTACTGTGCGCATTGAGGGCGGAGTCGCTGCCGGGCGGTTCGAGTATTGGCGCATGAGTCGTGTGGCCGGATTCATTGCGCGGCACCACGTGCACCTCGTCGGTAGATTGCGCTTGCGCACAAGGAGTAAATAGGAGGGTGGCGAGATAGAGAAAAACAGAGGTTAATACACGACCCTGATTCGTCAGCAAATGAACCGCATGGTTTTCACTCTCAGGGTTCTGTTCCATAGGAGTTGGTAGTTGGCCACATCTGCTTTCGAGTGGTGTCCGGATGATCTGCGTCCCATTATATCTTTGCCATTGGAGCTGCCTTGGATTACGTCTGGGCATGATCGCCGGGACACGTTGACGGAAGATATCAAGCCGACAACAACCCGTCTCACAATTGCGGAATCACTAGTATTTTTGCCAGTACGCACAACGAGGCAAACTACTTAAGGTCGACTTGTGACCAACCCGTCACGAAAGACTCCGTCTGAGTTCAATCGGTCGGTGGACGTCTCTGCGATCGCGCAGTCGGCGGTCAACATGCCCGGAGCGTGAAACCGATCGGACAAGAGAGGATCGGCCATGATCGCAGCGGGAGTTGCGGCCGCATTAGACCTGAAGCCGAATTTTCTGGACGGATTGTCAACGGCCGACCGCAACGTGATTCTGGCGGCCGCAACCAGGCGCCGATTCCTGGTCAAGTCTGTGGTGGTGAACCAGGGAGACCCTGCGGAACGTGTATTTCTCCTTACTAAAGGCCGGGCCAGGTTTTTTTTCATCACCCAAACCGGCAGGAAGATTCTGCTTCATTGGCTTCTGCCGGGGGACGTGTTTGGCGGTGCGGCGATTTTGTCGCGACCTTCTCACTATCTCGTGAGCACGGAAACGCTGAAGGATAGCTCCGTATTGGCGTGGGACCGCACGACCGTCCGCGGCCTTGCGGCGCGGTATCCAAAGCTGCTGGATAATGCGTTGTTAATTGCGTGCGACTATTTTGCCTGGCACGTCGCCTCCCACGTAGCTCTGACCTGCCATACCGCCCGACAGAGGTTGGCTCAAGCTCTGGTGAGTCTTGCAGAAAGTATCGGTGAGGAGGTTCCGAGCGGTATCGAACTCGATGTCACGAATGAGGAAGTGGCTAATGCGGCGAACGTCACGCCATTCACTGCCAGCCGTCTGTTCAGCGGGTGGCAACGAAGTGGAGTGCTGACCAAGAGCCGCGGCAAGATCTTACTCCACTCCCTGGAACGGCTTGTTTAGCCCGAAGACCGGCTGCGGTCGGCTAGCCGGTCCGAGCCCGCTGCGAGATCGCTTCCCGTTAGTTGAGGTGAGCGATCCATCCGCCTTGATGTAAGTTTGCGTCCTGCCACACTCCGACAATCGTTGATCCGTCCGCAGAGATGTCGAGCGCAGTCGTGAGGTAGATGTTGCTCGGAATCTTCGCACCGTGATTCTTCAAGTACTTTGTGAGCGAGCGGATAGTCAACTTTGGAGTCCACACGAAAGCTTGAATGCCGCTGCCGAACGGGTCGCCGCTCCAGCCCACCGTCATCCCATTGCTAGCGACGCCGTTGGCGAAACTCTGGTCGGTTGCGATACCGGAGACGGTACCGAGCGAGACGAGACCGTGCTGCAGGCTATAGTAAAAGGCGTAAATGCCGTTAGCCGAAGTCGTGTACTGGCCCACGATCTGTGACCCGTCAAAACTCACGGCTGATGCCTCTCCGATCGCATGGGCGCCGGCGAACAAATCGGTTTTTCCGGAAATCCATCGCACTGGCCGACGATAACCTCCGATTGGGTCCTCGGAGAAACCCACAATCGTATTCCCATCGGCAGAGATGGCTGATGCTCGGCTGCTCTTACCAACAGGATGTGACAGGGCTTTCATGCCGCCCTTCTTAGTCCAGCGAAAACCCTCAGCTCCCGGGCAGTACCAGGCCAGTCCGACGGCCACCGTGCCATCGCCACTTACGCCATACCCACTGCCCCATTCGTTGCCCAAGTTGCATCCGTTGGCGGGATGGCCCAGATTAGTCCAGCCCGTTGTCTGCTTCCATAATTCGGGAGTCCCGGCATGGTTGGAGCCTAGGAGTGATGAAACGATGGTCGAACCGTCATGCGAGATAGCGACTGAGCTGCTGTTGGGATCTCCGGGTCCGAGGTCGACGAATCCGCCGTTCGGCGTCCAGCGGTAGATCTCGCCACCGTAATTGGCAGCCATCACCTTGCCGTCGCGGGAAAGGGCGAAGTTTGCCCAGGTATTCTGAACCGGACTGGTCAGCATTTGAAATGTGGCAGTCTGAGCCCAAATCGATGAGGAAACAGCCAAAAGCATACACAACAGAATTGTTCTTGCTAGCCATCTAAGGGTCACGTTGAAGTATTCTCCTTTTGTAGTTGATTACGATCTGAGATTGCGTGCTGGACTACTCGCTCGCTGTGTCGGTTAGATCTGAACCCGCCAATGCGCGACTCACGTAACGCGCGCCCTGGATGACTGATTTCACCGCAGTCAACAACTCCCGCGCGGCATCCGACTTAATGACGTAACCCCGAGCACCCAACTGAAAGGCGGCTTGCACCACCTCGGGGTTCGAATCCTGGCTCACGAACAGTATTTTGGACTTGGGAACGACTTTCCGGATTTGTCGGGCAGCTTCGATTCCACTTAGTTTTGGAAGGTCGCTGTCCAGCAGAATGAGATCTGGCTGAAATTCTACCGCTTTCTGAACCGCCTCTGCTCCATCGGCGGCCTCGCCGATGAGTCGCACCTGGGGATTTTCTTCCAGCATCCAGCAGACACGCCGTCGGAAAGACGAAAAATCATCGACTACGAGAGTACGAACTTGTAGCAATTGCGACAGCCTCCGCCTGGTCAAAGTTCAAAAGCCGAAGTCGCGGACCTGGGCGGTGCTGAACTGATGACTCAAGAGGATGACACGTGGGAGTGTTCCCGTCGTTGCTCAAGAGCAATCTCGTATTGGCTCGAAAACGGCAAGCTCGAGGGCGATTCGGTCCAAGCGGCTGAAAACCTCAAGATTGGACTGGCAGACTGACATGCAATTTATTTCCGTTTTCTAGTGTTTCTGCTAGTTCCATTTGTGGGGGCGTCCCTGCTGTAATTCGAAAACGGGCGGCGACACCGCACAGTGACGTTCCTCGCCGCCAGAGCGCTTCCTGGCGCCGCCGAGCGGTGTGAGGGAGCGCCTTTCTATCTTGAGGCGTGGGGCGGTTTTCGACGAAGCGGAAGCGTGTTGGGAGGGCATATGTTGGGAAAATTGCTCAACGCGGTTTTCGGATGTTGGCACCTTCGCTACAGTTTTCCTATGACCCTTCGCCCTGGTTCCGGTCGCAGGAAAGCCAGCGTCACAGGTACGTACGTGGTCTGCCTCGAATGCGGCGAGGAGCTTCCCTATGACTGGAATGCAATGAAGATCGTATCCGCTTCCGAGCAGAGGACAAGCCTCATGACGTCTCTGGCAACGAAGCGGGCTGCGTAGTCCAGGTGAAATATCTGCCGCGTCGTTCCTCAAGCTTCGCTATCGAACTATGAGTTTTGCTAGTCGCGCGTCTTCTTGCTGACCACTATTCTGATTCAGAAAATCTTACAGGCAAATAATCGACTCTGCATGCTCTTGAATTTAGGAGACGTGCGTAGAACTGTCTCGCAGTAGCAACATCGCATCACGATCGGAGACGAAGCGTGAAGAGCACAATGACGACTTCGAAACAAACAACAGCGTTCCTTCTGGTCTGGACCTTGGTGACTGCGACCTGTCCGATAGAGGCCAATGCCTACCAGTCGACGCCGCCAGCTGCCCAAGCTCCAGCCGGGCAGTCGGCTGAGCAATTGGAGCAACTGGTGGCGCCCATCGCCCTTTACCCGGATGCTCTGGTGGCGCAGATTCTGGCGGGCTCCACTTACCCGACCCAAATCGTGGAAGCGGACCGCTGGATGCAGCAAAACAGCAACCTGAAGGGTGAAGACCTTTCTAAGGCAGTCGACCAGCAACCGTGGGACGAGAGCGTGAAGGCACTGACGCAGTTTCCCTCCGTGCTTGACAACATGAGCAAGAATCTCTCCTGGACTTCAGCGCTGGGCGACGCATATTTCAACCAGCAGCAGGACGTGATGAAGGCGGTACAGGAACTACGCAGAAAGGCGAAAGACGCTGGGAATCTCAAGACCACTCCGCAACAGACGGTCACCACCCAGGGCACGGGGAGCCAGACTACTATTGTCGTCCAGCCTGCCAATCCCCAAGTCGTCTACGTTCCCACTTACAACCCGACAGTCGTATACGGCACTCCGGTGCCAGTCTATCCCGGCTACAGCGGCGCAGACGTGGCCGCCGCCGCCATCATCTCTTTTGGCGTAGGAATGATGGTCGGGGCGGCCATCAATGGCGGGGGATGCTGCGGTTGGGGATGGAATTCCTGGAACTGCAACTGGCACGGCGGAACTGTGATTTACAACCGCAACGTTTACGTATCCAACAGCAACGTGTTTGTGAATCGGAATTCCTACTACCGCAACCCCAACAACTACCCGAGACCAACGCCGTATGGCGGGAACACCAATGTTAACCGTAGCGGGAACACCAACGTAAATCGCAGTGGGAATACGGTGAATCGCGGCGGCAATATGAGCGGCAACACCGTCAATCGTGGCGGCAATACTGTGAATGTCAACACGGGCGGGAACACCACCACCAATAGACCAGCCCAATTGCCTGCGAATGCCAATAAGCCGAGCCAACTGCCGGCGAATCGGGGCAACGTGCAAAACAACCAGGCGCAGGTGCAAGCGCAGAATGAGGCCGCTCGCGGATACGGCCAGAACCGCGACCCTGGAACGAAGTCCGGCGCCTTCAGTGGCTACGGGGCAGGGGGAAGCACTGCTGCCACGCAAGCACGAGGACGATCGAGCTATACCGGCGGAGGTGGGGCGGCACAAGCCAGTGGCGGAGCCGCGCGTGCGGGCGGCGGGAGAAAACGCTGAGGATGGCGCAGCCATGACGCATACAACGATCGGACCTACTCAAATGGAGAAAATGCTAATGTCACAGCGCTCGCTGATCCCGGAAACGGAAAAACACTATTTGGTAATTGCGGGCTTGGGCTTGCCCTTGTTGCTACTCATCCTGACAGGGCTTGGGTTCTCCCAGCAGCCTGGACAGAAGACTTTTCCGTCTGCCGCCGACGCAAGTCAGGCCTTCTTCGCCGCCGCTCAGAGTGGTGACACGCCAGCCATGATCGAAATTCTGGGACCGGCGGGGGCTCCAATCGTCTCCTCCAGCGACGACGTGCAGGACAAGAAGAGTAGGGATGAGTTCGTCGCCAAGTACCGGGAGATGCATCGCCTGGCAAAGGAACCGGACGGGACCACGACACTTTATGTTGGCGCTGAGAATTGGCCTCTGCCCATACCGCTCGTCAGCAAGGGTGGTGTCTGGTACTTTGACACTTCGGCCGCCACGAAAGAAATCCTGTTCCGCCGCATCGGCAAGAATGAGTTCGCCGCGATGGAGGTCCTGGATGCCCTCATAGATGCCGAGAACGATTACTACAGCCAGCCGCGTGATGGCAAACCTCAGCAATACGCGCAAAAGTTTGCCAGCGACGATGGCCAGCACAACGGCCTGTACTGGAAGACGTCCGAGGGCGAACAGGAGAGTCCCGCCGGCCCGCTAGTTGCCTATGCCGCTGGCGAGGGATACGGCAAAAAGCAGGGCGAGGGACCTTCGCCTTTCCACGGCTACTATTACCGGATACTGACTGCACAAGGAAAGAGTGCGCCCGGCGGTGCCAAGAGTTACATCGTGAACGGCGAGATGACCGGCGGCTTCGCCCTCCTTGCCTATCCCGCTGACTACCGTTCCTCAGGCGTGATGACTTTCATCGTCAATCAGGATGGAGTCATCTACCAGAAAGACCTCGGTCCCAAGACAGCCGAACTGGCCAGCACTATAACGGGGTACGCGCCGGACAAAACCTGGCACAAGGCGGAGTGATCTTAGGTGTCCTTATTTCATCCGCCGCACATTGGCTAGGCGCAACGGTTTCTGGCCGTAGTTTTCAATCTCCAGTTCATCCTTCTTGTTGAATTTGATTTTGCATACGGGAGCCAGGGTTCCCGTGCCATTGCCATCCTTATCTAAGTTCAGCACCACGATGCCGAACTGGTAGTCGCGGGAACGTGTGCTGTTATACGCTTCACCGAAAGAGATCGGGCGGTCGGTCACCATGATGATCTTGGTTTCTCCCCCAGCCGCTGGTTTCAGCCGTGCAATGCGAAAGGCGCTGCCGACGAACCCAGTGGGCGACAGGCGGCCTACCTCTTGCGATTTCCCCAGGGTGCTGACCAGTCCGTTGGGGCCACCACTTTTCAGAACAGCCGCGAAATTGTGGACTTCTTGATCGCTGGTCCATGCCGTGATGTATACCGTCACCCCAAAGCTTTTGCCAGCAAGAGCACCAGATTGTCCAAATGCCGTGGCCGCATATGTCTGCGGCAAATCAGAGTTGGGCGTAGCATTTGCGGTTTGGGCGGCTACGCTCGAGCACGCATACAACGAAAAAACCGAGAGAACGGTCGTTAACCATCGTTGCTGGAATCGCATTTTTTCTCCTTCTCAGGCTGACACGCCGCTGCTCGAAGAGTATACGGACCGGAGCGGCAAGCCTACACAAAAGATCCGCCCCAAGCAATTCCGCGGTCAGCGCTGTTGGGGCGAACGGCGCCTGATATTAAAGCCCGTCCAAGACTACCCAGGTTATGAAGCGATCGAAACTGGTAGAACTTACAGGTCAGAAGCGTCAAAGCTGTCACTAAACTTGACCGAGATCGGGCGCCCGTGATCACTGCGCCCTGTTTCACAAGGCGCGGTTTGCCCGGATCTATTTTCAGCTGCAGGACCTGTCCGACGAGCACTCATCAGTTCCGTTATTCCCGGTCGCACGGAGCCTTGTTTTCATGGCACTCTTGAACTCGCGCGTGGCCCGACTTGCCGCAGCCAGTCTTGTGGCTGGAACAATGATCGGATTGATTGGTGCGGCTTTCCGGTTTCTTCTCGTGGTAGCAGACCGTCTGCGCGATGCGCTCGTGGACTGGGCGCACTCATGGCCGCATACCGGTTGGATAGCGCCAGTCGTGCTAGGCGCCGTCGCGGCCGGATTGGCCCGCGCTCTGGTGGTTCGGTTTGCGCCTTTCGCCGCTGGGAGCGGAGTTCAACACGTCGAGGCAGTAATGACGGGGGAGATGAAGCCATCTCCTCCCGTTATCGTGCCGGTCAAGTTCTTCGGGGGCCTGCTCGCTCTGGGCTCCGGCCTCGCGCTTGGCCGCGAGGGGCCTACCGTCCAGATGGGCGCCTCACTCGGCTCGCTGGTTTCCAAGTGGGTCGTGCGCGAGCAGGAAGACCGCAGGGTGGTCGACGCAGCCGCTGCAGGGGCAGGTCTCGCAGTCGCATTCAACGCCCCCATTGGCGGATCAGTTTTCGTCTTCGAAGAACTGACGACCCGCTTTACTCCCTGGCTCCTGATCGCGACCCTCGCCTCTGCATCCGTCGCAGTCTGGATCATGCGAATAATTCTAGGCAACAACCTGGACTTCGCTTTGAAGCACGTCAGTTCAACCCAGTCCTGGTTGCTTTTTCCATTTCTCACGCTGGGCGCGTTGCTGGGTGCGGTTGGTGCCCTGTACAACAGCTTGATTTTAGCCCTGCTTCGTTTTTCAGACCGCCTGGCTGCTATCTCCTCTGTGACTCGGGCTGCGTTCATCGGGGCGGTGGTCGGACTTACCGCATGGTTCGCCCCAACGCTGGTCGGCAGCGGGGACACACTGACTCAGACAATTTTCTCCGAGCGCCACGCCATTGAAGCGCTGCTGATCATTTTTCTCCTGCGTTTTCTCATCGGACCATGGTCGTATGCTGCGGCCACGCCTGGAGGTCTCTTCGCGCCGCTCCTATTACTAGGCGCATCCTCGGGTGCACTTTTCGGGGAATCGCTGAACCATCTCATGCCCGCTCTGGGTTTTTCTTCCGTCGCCTTTGCAGTGGTCGGAATGGCGGCGTTGTTCTGCGCCAGTGTTCGAGCGCCTCTAACCGGCGTCGTGCTTACAGTTGAAATGACCGGACGCGCAGACCTGACCCTGGCTCTGCTTGTGGCGTCTCTTGGCGCGATGGTGGTAGCGACGTTACTCGACAGCGAACCCATCTACGTGACCCTGAAACGACGCATGCTGGCCCAGCAAAACACTGTCGTGGACAACAACGCCGTGCGACAGACGTAACCGCCTGCCCGATTGATTCCAACGGGCTGGTACACTTAACTGCCTTGGAGCATTTTCTTGGTAGTCCTCGTCATGGGAGTGGAAGGTTTAGGCAAGACGAGCGTTGGACAATTGCTCGCTCAAACTCTGGGCTGGATGTTTGTCGATGCCGATGATTCCCACTCGGCCTCGAATAAAGAGAAGATGAGCCGCGGTGTTCCCCTCGACGATGCCGATCGCGGCCCATGGCTGTGCGCGATCCACGACTTCGTTGTGGACCAGACAAGAAAAGGGCGAAATGTCGTGCTTGCCTGTTCGGCCCTGAAGCAGAGCTACCGCCAGCAATTGCAGCAAGGAATGGAGATGAAGATCGTATTTCTGAAGGGTAGTTTTGAGCTGTTTTATTTCCGGCTGCAAAAGCGGCAGGCGCATTTTGCCAGAGAAACCTTGCTGGCTAGCCAGTTTGCAAGTTTGGAAGAACCGACCGGCGCCGTGACCATCGACGCTTCCCTGCCGGAGGCTGAGATCGTCAAGCAGATCAAGTCAACGCTGCTACTTTAGATCTGGGTTTCCCCCGACTAGCCAAAATCAACTATTTAAACCGATACCCAGGCTTGAGCTCACAGCGATAGGCTTTGGCTTGGTCCTTATCGACTCTGACGTGACAGTCGGCCCAGCTCAGAAAGAGGTCCGGCCCCAGCGGGAAAACAATTGAGTCTCCATTTATCTCGGCTTCAATGCTTGGTCCCTCCGCTAAGAGCGGCAAACTGAAATTCAACGCCTGGCCGAAAATCACCGGATACGATTCGCGCACAAGATCGCTGACCATAGGGTGGACCACCTCAGCCTCCACCAAGAAAGTCGTCGTGTCAGACCAGTTCCGCACCGAAACGTTGACCTTCCGGCCTCCGCGCGATAGATCTTCAAACTCAACTCGGGCGAAAGGGCACGGGCCCGCGATGCAAGAAACTCTGGCGTTTCGGAACTCGTTCCCCTCGCCCGCATCGAGGGATGTAGAACTCAACGCCGCCTTCCATTTCCCGTCGGGCGAACACGGGTGACGGCCCTTGCAAGGAACATCGCTGGTATTCACGACTTGGAAAGTTTTCACCGCGCTGCCAACGTCCGCTTCTGTCGTGGCCTTCACGGAATACCGAACTCGGACGTTGGAAACCGTGACATCGCTATGATCGGATTGCGCACCGGGCTTGATCTCATGAGAGATTGGCACCATACGGGCGATGTAGATTTTGTCCCCCACAAATTCGTTCAAATCGAGTGGCTGGTAATCTGGATGCCGGAATCGGAGTATGAGTGGCTGACGTCTCCTGAGTCCCCGGCGCAAAGTCAAACTAAAGAAGCCCGCGGAATCGGATGTGGAAGTGCTGATGCCCGAACCGTCCGTTCCCATTATTTGCACGTCAGCAATAGGCAGTTGCTTTTGTGGATCGGTGTCCTCGCGAAGTACAGCGCCCTTTATCGTTATCGGTTGTGCCTTGTGAATGGCAACGAGCACCCCAGCGAGGACACCCCCGAGAGTTGCAATCCCAAAGGCCCAAATCACAATCTTTCGCTTGCCAGTCATGCCGTCCCCTACATTCTATGACACTGGTGTGGACTAGTTGGATGCGTGCTCGGCGAACAACTCTCCGCTGAGGGCGCAAGGTCTTTTGCTTTTCGTGGTTCCCGGACTCTACGTGCAGCTCGGAAATCGTCTACACTTCACTGGGTGAGCGGGAAACACGAGAAAAACCCCAAACATAAGAACCTGCTGCGCAGGGATCTGCTGAAGCAGATGGCCGGCCTGGGTCTTTGCCTGCCCTTCTCGTGGCGCATTCCCTCCCTTTTAGCCGCTGCGGATGAACAACACCAAAAGCCAGCCCTTCCTCCAGCGCCAACGTCGCTTTCACCGGCCGATGATGCGCTGCTGGAGGAGTTGGAGAAAGCAAACTTCCTCTACTTCTGGGAGCAGGGCAACCCGCAAACCGGGATGGTGAAGGACCGATGTAACACTCGCACGAATGACACCGGAATCGTTGCGAGTATTGCGGCTACGGGCTTCGGGCTGACTGCCCTCTGCATTGGACAAAAACGCGGCTATGTTTCTTTGTCCGAGGCGCGCGAGAGAGCAGTGGCCAGCTTGCGCTTCTTGTGGAAGAAGTTGCCCACTCATCGTGGATTCTTCTATCACTTTGCCAATATAAACACAGGCGAGAGAGTTTGGGACTCCGAGGTTTCTTCCGTCGATACAGCCATCCTGCTTTGTGGGATTCTTACCTGCCGCCAGCACTTCCAGCATTCGGAAATTAGCCTATTGGCATACGAGATTTTTAATCGCGTAGATTGGACATGGCTTTCAGAGGACACATCTTTATTACCACACGGATGGACCCCCGAAATCGGTTTCTTGCCCTACCGCTGGGATAACTATAGCGAGCTGATGATGATGTATCTCCTGGGATTGGGATCGGCTGCGTATCCGCTCCGAGTCGAAGCCTGGAATGCATGGAAACGAGCCACCTTTGAATATGATGGCCTTCGGTACATTGGGTCGTTTGCGCCCTTGTTCGTGCACCAATATTCACAGGCCTGGTTTGATTTCCGCGGCAAACGCGACAAATACGCTGACTATTTTCATAACTCGACGATTGCCACCGACGTCCATCGCCGTTTCTGTTTGGAGTTGGCAAAACAGTTTCCGGACTATAGCGACGACCTGTGGGGTATCACGGCGTCGGATTCGCAAAAAGGCTATGTGATCTGGGGTGGCCCGCCTTCGATGGGGCCAATCGACGGAACTGTTGTCCCCAGCGCGTCGGCCGGCTCCCTTCCCTTTCTACCACAGCCAGTGATGCGCGTCCTCCAAAACATCAAGAATCATTATGGAGCAGCTTGGAGCCGGTATGGATTCGTGAATGCATTCAATCCATTGAAAAACTGGTACGACACCGATGTGATCGGCATCGACACCGGAATCACGATGGTGATGGCCGAGAACGCGCGCACCGGTTTCGTATGGGAAACGTTTATGAAGAACCCTGAGGCGAAGCGCGGCATGGAACGCGCCGGGTTCCAGACCTATGTGCGCCCAGCAACCGAAACGACCGGATGACAAAACCCTGCAGTTACTTCAATTCAATGAGCGCCAAGCCTTGTGCGGGCAGCGTGAGGGTCAGTTCGTCTCCTTTTAACTTAAGTGTCTCTGGTTCGGGAAGCTCGCTGGCGCGACGCAGCTCTTGAATCTGCGGAGGCGTGGGATAGCGGGGCGAATTCATCTTTTCGTATACAGAGTGAAAATCTCCGTGTTCGTGATCAAGGCGCGAAATCCTGGCAAACTGTTGTTTGGTGTTCTCGAACCGCAAAGTGATGGTACTTGCCAAACCCGCCTCGCCCGGCGGAGCATAGTTCCATATCGCAAGCGCCAGCGTGCCATCGTCCCTACGCGTAAGCAAAGCTGAATCGGAATTGATCTCGATGCGCTGATCTCCGAGCTTGTGCAGTAGCTTGAAAGCATTGTACGCAGGCTTTGGAATGCCCCTGGCGGCGATCAGTCCGTAGCCACCGTAAAAAGGCGTTTTCACCACTCCTTGCTCCTCAAAGACGTCGGAGAACGTCCAGTACGACATGCTGCTAACCAGGCCGTCACACTGGCGAATGGTATCGGCCAGCCACGGGCCCATGTACGTTGAGTCCGTCACATCGGGCTCATTCTTGTAGCTGGCGTTGAATTCGCTCCAGATCAATGGCAGATGCGGCATCTCTGAAGCTTCGATTTGATTGTGAACTTTCTTCACCGCGCGGCAGGCCATTTTGTCGCGTGGAATATCCTCGTCGGTTCCGAAAACATCCTGAGCCCTATCGTTGCCATAGACATGAGTCGAGACGAAATCCACGGGGACTTTGTTCTCGGCGCAATGTTTGATAAAAGCATCCACCCACGCCGCCTGCGCGGTAGCGGGGCCGCCCACGCGAAGCCTCGGATTCACGCTCTTAATCGCCCATGCAGAATGATCATAGAGTTCCCAGTAGCTTGCCTGTTTGGGCTCTCCGGCCCAAAAATCCAGGTTGGGTTCATTCCAAACCTCGAAGTACCATTGCGCAACTTCATCGATGCCGTACCGGTCGACCAAATGTTTCGTAAACGCGGCGATGAGCCCATCCCACTTGACCCAATCCTTCGGCGGAGAAATGTTCGGCTTGTACCAAAAACTGTGTAGGATATTGTGAGCCGCCAACTTCTGCGGCATGAAGCTCAGCTCAACAAACGGCTTCACACCGTTGGCCAGCAATCCATCATAGATCTGATCGACGTAGGAGAAGTTGTAGACTGGGCGACCCTGGCTGTCCTCGTCGTACACTCCAACTTCATCGTGAAGAATAGCGTGGAAGCGCAGGTATTCGAACTCGGTCGCCTGCTTGACCTCGCGCAAGTCGCGCCGGTAACTATCTCGCAGGCTAAGCACCGCGCGTCCGGATCCGAACATCTTCTCCCAAAAGTGCGGAAATTGATGCGATGGCGCGTTCGCGTCCACAACAATCACATCCGGCTTCGCATTGACCTGAGCCTTGAGCGTGAGCGCACCTTGAGCGAACATCACGACGACAGTGGCAAAAGTCTGGACTAAGTAAGATTTCCGCATCAAGCACCTTAGCAGATGGAAATCAAACCGCTGAAACAACTCAATTGAAACCGGGATGCAGCCATCCGGGCTGAACTCATGCGGCCGCGGCTCCGTAGCCACGCGTTGCGCGGACGTGAGCGACTGGCTTCTCATGAAGCAGCAACTCCGTAGCTTGCACGCGCGGCTCACTGTGGAACCACTGCTGTACGACGCCATCGTGAAGGAAATTGGCAATGGAGAGCAAGCTCATACCCTGATGATGAGCCATCCAGCAGCGTACCAGTTCGTAGCGACGCCGCCACGAAAGTTCTCTGGAAGGAGTGAAGTCCGCAGCTTCGTAAAATCCATAGGCTCCCAACCACCCGTCGTTACTCATTCGATGCAGATTCTTCAGAGCATCCGACGGGCACACCTGCAGCGCCAGGACAGTTGAGTACGGAGAGACTACGAATGGATTGTCATGCTTGCTAAGCGCGAGCTGAGGAATACCAAAAGCATAGTACTGATAATTACCCGCCTCATCCACCCTGGAGTAAGCCGATTCCGATATGCCCCACGGAATGCGTTTGTTCGCCGCGTACTCCTGTTGCGAACGGACCGCTGCGCTCGCCGAGCGTTCCAGAAGCGTGTTCGGATAGGAGCGCATCCACACGAACGGCATCAAGTACTCGAACATGGTCCCGGTCCATGAAAGCAAAACGGGACGCCCGTGATCCAAACTATGCGCGCGGCCAAGCAGAAACCAGCTCTCTTGGCGTATGTCCTCCTTGGCAATCGCTACGAAAACAGCCGTGCGCGATTCAGTTGCAAGCAAATCGTAACAGGCGGCATGAACCTGTTGAGTCTTGACGTCGAATCCGACCGACAGCAGCTTGCGCTGGTTTAAAAGAAACCGAAAATCCATTTCATTGGCAAGCTTGCCCGCGTTGGCGGCGATCGTTTTAAGATCTCGCGCCAAGCGTATCGCATTTGACCGCGCCTCCGGCAACAAAGCCTCGAGACGCCGATACAGGGAATTCTGTTCTGCAACAGCCGTCGACTGCATGACGATGCGGAGGCGAGCGGCAAGAGCGTCAATGAAATCCGGCACTCGTTCCAGGGCGGGAAGCTCCCGCGCTGATTTCAAATTGATGACAGGGTCGTCCCACAGCGAAGCAAACTCTGGCAGCAACCACGGCGCATAGGAGCTTACTGTCTGCCGGAAGGCTTCCAACCGCGAACGCGCCTGCTCGGCAAACCACTGCACATCTTTCAAATGCTTTGACGTAGCGGATCTCTGGTGGATCTCCTCGACAAACGCATTCGGGAGGCCCAGCAAATGCGACAGCCACTTTTTTCTCTTAACCTGTCGTTGAAAAGCAGAGAAGCGCTTTCGAGATAACGCACGAAGATCTACCAGTACGCGAAGGTGGTCCAGGAAGCCCTCGGATACACAGGTCTGCAAGATAGGACAGCGAAGTAGATCCAGACATCCCTGTTGAAGTGTCCATAGCGAAGCCAGCAAGTTCCCACTGTCGACGGCAGAAACCAGTTCAGGGGCCAATGGCGCAAGCGATCGCGTGTCATACCAGTTGAGCAGATGCCCGCGATACCGTTGCAGTTTCGACACCGTGGCCAGAGTACGGATCGTTTGGTCGGCGAACTCGGGGATGGTGAGATAGCCAAACTCGCACGCAACCTGCCTTGCATTCAGCAGAAGGCCCAAATTTGTAGGCGAAATGCGAGCCGCAATCGTAAGCGGCTTCTCTTGCACATTGTCCGGTACCAGCCAGTTGTGCTCTTCGGTACTGAACTCAGCGAAATAACGCCAGGTACGGAGCGCGGCGCGCCGAAGCAATAATTCATCCTGCTCAGGAACTTGGCTGCGCAGGGCGCGAGGCGGGCGGTTCAGCCATCGCGACAATAGTTTGCTGCACGTCCAGAGCAGCAGGATCGGCAATGCAGCAGGAAGAGCGGTGCGACGCACGAACCACACCAGGAAACCTAGTGCGACTGCGAGCGCAGGCGTCCAATCCAAATAGCTATCCAGCCGGGTGCGCTTGTAGCCGCCAATCTCCGCTTCTGCCGCAGTCTCCCATTGCAAGAGCCGCTGCCGGGTCACGATGCGGCGAATCAGCGTGCGCACGACAGCGTCGAGTGAGATCAACATCTGGTGCGCGAGAAATGTCAGCGTTAAGAAGACATGAACGTTCGCTGCAACCAGAGTGTCGACAGCGTCGCGAGCCATTACGGTCTTTTGCTGGATTGCGGCGTGGATCAGTTCGAACCCGAACTGGCACCATGTGGGCACAACCAAAATGGCGATCGTCGCGAGCGTCCACAACGCCGGCGATCCAGGCAGGACGATCCACCCCAGCACGAGCAACAGGAAGGTAGCAGGCTCGACCAGGCTTCGCCGCAGGTTGTCGAGAATTTTCCATTGGGCGGTAATCGAGATCGGATTGCGGACTCGCTGTCCTGACTCATCCGGAACTTTCAGCAGCAGCCACTCGGCAGTTTGCCAATCCCCGCGCAACCAGCGATGCTTGCGACGATTGTAAGCGCTGTAGTGAGAGGGGTAATCCTCAATCACCTCGATGTCGCTCGCCAGGCCCGCTCTCGCGTAAGCACCTTCGATCAGATCGTGACTCAGCAAAGCGTTGCGGGGGAACCGGCGATCGAGCACCCGCTGCACAATGTCAACTTCATAGATCCCTTTTCCCGCAAAGATGCCTTCCCCGTATAGATCCTGATACACATCAGAAATTGCGCGGGTATAGATATCGAATCCCGTCTCCCCGGAATAGATGCTTGCCAGCCGGGAGCGCGCGGTACTTTGAACGCTCACCCCGACCCGCGGCTGCAAGATGCCATAACCGGCAACGACGATGTTCTTGTCCGGATCCATAATTGCCTGGTTTAGAGGATGCGCCAGAGTTCCAATCATCCGGTGTGCCGAGCCTCGCGGCATTTCTGTGTCCGCATCAAGCGTAATCACGAACCGAACCCGTGGCAGGATGGAGAGATCTCCAATTTTGACTGGGAAGCTGTCGTACTGCTTTCGAAGCAGCCGATTCAGATCCATAAGCTTGCCGCGCTTGCGCTCCCATCCCATCCAGACTTCCTCGCGCGGGTTGTAGACGCGGTGGCGATGGAAGAGAAGAAAGGACCCCATCCCACGACCTGCATATTTCTCGTTTAAGCCACCTATTAATTCCGCGCACAAATCCACTAATGGATCGTCTTCCCGAGGCTCCGAGGGCGAGTCGGGCAAGTCGGTCAGGAGAGCAAAATGCATGTTGGGATCGTGGTTGCCGAGAAAGCGTACCTCAAGCTCATCTACCAGCCTGCGAGCTTGTCCTTCATCGAGTAGCAGGCTCGGAACAGCTACGAAAGTGACGCAGTCGTCCGGAACTCCCTCAGACAAATCAAGCTTTGGCAGAATTTGCGGCTCCAGCAGGGAGGTGATCAAATAATTCGTCAGCTGAACAGCCGCCTGGGAACAAGGAAGACACAGCGCCAGCATGGAGAACAGAACAAGTCCGGGCGAACCTTGGGCGTCGATCAGAAGCAACACAATCGCCGACATCAAGGCTAAAGTCAGCAACGGAATCGTGGAGAGGTAAAACTCGTCCGGGTACCTGCGGAGGACTGAACAGACTCGCTGGTACAACGAAGGTGTGAAACCCACCCTTTGGTGAAGCGCGGTGGTTCCTTCCGCAAGAAGGTAATAGCCAACGTGCGAGCACCTCAGGGCTGCCCGCGGATTTGTCTCGTTTCGCTGCTGGGCCTCCTGGGCAAGAGCGAGCACCTCGCTGGCGACCTCCATCTCACTAAAATCGGAGTGCTCGGCGATCTCTACAAGCCTGGTTCGATAGAGGTCACGGCTGTCAAAATCCATTCGAGAATAGGTGCCAGCTGGATCTCGGCGCAAAATGTTATCGAATAGAATCAGCGGCTCGAGTACATCTTTCCAGGACGTCTGCATCACATCGCGAAGACTGCGCACGCAGACGCCGATGTCATACGATCCGGACGGATTCGCAATAACCCGGGAACCACGAACTGCGATTTGCTCCAACAAAGCCAATTTGAGAGCAGGGATAAGCGCCCATAGCTCCTTAGTCCTGAGAATTCTCTGCTGTTGAAAGGCCTCGACGTAGGAAGTGAACATCGCCGCACTAAACTCGTATCCAGTGGCGCCGAGAAACGCCTCAGCCAGCGCTGCCACTCTGGGAGCGATCGCGCCACTCGACGTGCGAACATGAGGAAGTTTTTGCCGACGCTTAAACGTTTCGCCCGCGTAGTCAAGTTCCGAGACGATTAGGTGGACGTTGTCATAGATCCAGCGGGAGTCGTCTGAAATCGCTGCACCAGGCGACGGCACCGTAACCCGTCTCAGCACTGGCTTAAGCGCTTTGGTCAGCTTGCGGAAACGTTCGGCAAAGACTCGTGACGGGCTTTCGCTCGGCAGCCACGACAGATTACGCGCCAACTCCGCCGCGTTTGAGCACAATGCACGCTCGTTCGACGCCATCTCTCCCGGCGTCGCGAGGCTCCGGTCGGCTTCCCCGTTGATCATTTCCAGATGAACGTCCTGTGGCATCTCTTCGGTTTCCTGGGATTTCCTAGCGATAGCTGGCAGCCTGCATTTCGAACATTTCGGCGTACCGGCCACCCATACCTGCCAATTGGTCGTGACTCCCCTCTTCAGCAATCTTGCCGTTGTCGAGTACTACGATGCGATCTGCCATACGCACGGTAGAAAATCGGTGCGAAATAAAAAGAGCCATCTTTCCGGTTGTAAGTTCCGCAAAGCGGTGAAACACCTCGAATTCACTTCGGGCGTCGAGCGCGGCTGTGGGCTCGTCGAGAATCAGAAGTTGCGCGTTTCGCAGGTAGGCGCGAGCAAGGGCAACCTTCTGCCATTCTCCACCTGAAAGATCCATGCCGCCATCGAAACGAGCTCCCAACATTTGTTCGTAACCTCGCGGAAGTCGCGCAATTACATTATCCGCCATGCTCTTCCGCGCTGCCGTCCGCAAGAGCGCCAGATTGTCGACTTCCTCGACGCGGCCGATTGCGATGTTTTCCCGAGCCGTCATTTCGTATCGCATGAAGTCCTGAAAGATGACGCCGATCTCGCGATAAAGGTCTTCGAGACTGTACTCGCGCAGGTCCACACCATCAAGCAGGATTTGTCCTTCGGTGGGATCGTAGAGCCGGGTGATCAGTTTCACCACGGTTGTCTTGCCTTGCCCATTCTCCCCGATCAATGCTACTCGCTCTCCCGGCTGAAGACGGAAATTCATTCGGTCGAGAATGAGTCGAGGACTACCCGGATACCGGAACGAAACGTCACAAAACTCGAATCCGCGCAAGATTGGCCTTGGAGCCGCCAGCCCATTCGGTTTGGACCGGATGGTCGGTTGCATTTCAAAGAACGCAAGCAGGTCGGTCAGGAACAGTGCCTGGTCCGCGATTCCGGAGAGGGTCGAGAAAATCTGCTGGATATTGCTGCTGGCCTGCATGATGGCGCCGGACAGAAAGGTCAGTGTGCCGATGCTGAGGGCACCCGAGATTGTTCGCCAAATCACGAACACGTACGCCGAGTAATAACCCATCGTACCGACGAGTGACAAAAACGAACCGGCAATCAGCCTGCGACGTGACAAGGCGACGTTCTCGTCGTAGATTTCGTCGGAGAGACGTGTGAAGCGCTCGGTGAGAAACTCATTCAGGCCGAACAGCTTTAGTTCCTTCGCGGCTTCCCTGCTGCCGCCCAGTACTCGCAGGTAATCGAGTTGGCGTCGGATCGGGGTTTGCCGGAAGTTCTTGGCGTAGCCAAGGAATGCAAAGTGACTCTCGCCCAGGAACGCTGGAACGACACCGGCCACAAGAAGGAGCATGAGCCAGGGCGAGAACAGCATGATCGAGATAGACAACGAGACTACGGTCGCAACCTGTTGGACTAGCCGTCCTATCGACTGGATCATTCCCAGCCGGTCGGTCGCCTGTACCCGGGCCCGCTCCAGCCGATCATAAAAGATCGGGTTCTCGTAGGCCAAAAGATCCAGTTCGGCCGCGTGTTTCATCACCCGGATGCTGACGTGGCGGGTGTACTTGTCGGCGAGAAGAGAATCCAAGTAATCGATAATTCGCGTGAGAATCGTGCCTAGAACGGCTAATCCGAATTCCGCCGCAACCAGCCACCAGAATCGAGGTTGTACAGGATGATGGGCGGATACTGCGTTCACGATGCCGTCGACAATCAGCTTTGTGATCCACAGCAGTCCCATGGGGAGGAGTGAAGCGAAGACGCGGAAAATCAGCCCTCCCGCCACGACCCCGGGCGCCGATTCCCACACGATTCCCAGTACCGGCGGCACATTGCGAAGAGCGGCCAGGCGCTCACGCCAGCTGATCCAGAAACTCTCCTCCGCCATAGTCAGAACCTATATCGAGTGTCTCGTGAGGGGTACCGAAAGAAAGTGAAAGTCTTGTTGTGTGAGCATGTCGTCTCACAGCCCCGTTACAACCATAATACCGAACCCACCTCGAGGATTGCTATCGCCATGTACTACACCCTAAATATGAAAGGCGGTCGTGAGGGTCCGAACGTCGGTGTTGCCGACACTAACCCATGACCGCCTTGACCCGCGTCGAAACCTACCGACACCAGGCGCAGATTCAAACTACTAAACTACCACAAAGTTAGCGCACGATGGCGATGCCAAGCAATCGGGTGAATACCGTATCCCCATACGATCAGCCATGAGCACTCGAGGATCCTTCGATATCGAAGAATGGACGGTTGCTCAAAAGGGTTTCAACTGCAGTGCACTTCACTGCCGCTACAAACTCCATGGAACAGTACGCAAATTAACGCATACGCCTACAGCATCGGCTTGATGGCAAGTGAAACGTTCAGATGCTACTCTGACCTACATGAGAATCGTGACGGAATCGAAAGGACAGTCTATGAATACGTTGCTGAAGACTCTTCTGGGTGTTGGCCTTTATTTACTCGAGCGTTCGGACGACGCTACGAAGAGCGCGCGCGACCGGGCCGCTGCCCGGATGGACGATTTGCGCGATGCGGCGCAGGAGAAGTACGAAACTGCGACGGAGCGAGTCAGAAGGGCATCCAGAGCCATTCGTGGCGAGGATAACGACGTGCTCCGTAACACGCTGTTTTTTGCTGCAGGAATCGGCGTCGGTGTGGGCGTCGGCTTGATTCTCGCTCCTGCCAGCGGGGACGAAACGCGCAGCGTAATAGCGGGCAAGGTCCACGACATGGGTGGCCGAGTCCGGAGGCAGTTCTCTTCGGAAGGCGCAACCGGGACAGCGGGGTAGTGAGCGAGGGCCAGCCTTTATACCAAATCACGCCATGGCGTGCGTTTTTTGTGGTTGCGAACTGAGTGACGGAATCTCGACCTGTACAACTGTGCCCGGATCGGCGTTAAGGAGCCGCAACTTGCCGCCAAATTCTTTTGCTCGCTGATTCATTCCTCCGATGCCGATGCCGATGCTGCCTGGATGCAGCTCGGCTATGGGGTGTTCGATTCCCTTGCCGTCATCTTGTATTTTGACCACGACGCGCTTTTCGTGCTGCATCAGGGTGACCCACGCTTTCTGCGCTCCTGAATGACGATAGACGTTGGTAAGAGCCTCCTGAATGATACGAAAGATTGCGGTCTCCAATTCGACCGCCAGCCGCGGGAATTCGGGTGGCTGAACGTCGAGTGAGGTTTCAATGCCGCTACGCTTGGTAAGACCGTCCAGGTACCACTGAAGCGCTGACAGTAGTCCAACTTCATCCAGTAAGGGTGGATGCAAAAGATGGGACAGACTCCGGACCTGCTGGATCGCTCGATCAATTGTTTCACTGGCCTCCGTAGCAGCTCGCCGGTTCGATTGGGCTGGGTTTTTCTCAAGAATACCGTCCATCATCATCTTTGCCGCAGCCAGCTCCTGTCCTAAACCATCGTGCAATTCGCGCGCGATACGGCGCCGTTCGTCATCCTGCATGGTAAGCAAACGCCCGGAAAGCCGTCGGAGAGCGGCGGTCCTATCATCGACCAACCGCTCTAATTCATTGGCGTTTTCGCGAATCGACTGTTCCAGTACCTTGCTGTCGTGGATGTCTGAGCAGGTTCCGTACCATTTGACGATCTGTCCTTCGAAATCTCGGATCGGAACGGCCCGAGCCCGGAACCAGCGGTATTGCCCGTTTCTCCCGCGTATGCGATATTCGGACTCATAGTTGTCACCCGACTGGACGCAGTGCATCCACTGGGCCATGCTGCGCTCTGTGTCATCGGGATGCACGAAGTCCAACCAGCCGAAGCCCTTCCCGGAACCCATAGCGGCGCCGGTATATTCGTAAAACCAATCGCTAATGTAGTCCCTCGAACCGTCGGCCTGTCGACTGAAGATGATGTCGGGCGCGGTGCGCACAATAGCGTCGAGTTCCTGGTTCTTTCGCGCCAGTTCACTGTTAAGCTGCTGCAGCGTTTCGGCTCGTCTTTCCAATTCGTCGGTTCGCTCGGCGACCCGCTGCTCCAGCTCACGATTGAGGCTTTCCAGTTGGTGCGCCTTGCGATGCAGCTCCGCGAATATGCTGACCTTCGCCCGTAACAGCTCAGGAATGACGGGCACGGAAATGTAGTCCACCGCTCCGCGCTGGTATCCTTTAAGGCGGTCCAGGTCGGTCAGGTAGACGGCGGAAATAAAGATGATCGCGGTCCTTTGAAATCGTGGATGCTGCCGAATCATGTCGGCCAATTCAAAACCGTCGAGATCCGGCATACTCACATCCATTAATACGACGGCAATATCAGTTTTGAGAAGCTGTTCCAGAGCCTCCTTCCCCGACGTTGCCTTGATCAGATTCTCCCCCAGTTCAGCCAGGATTACTTCATAACTGAGCAACTTGGCTGGCTGATCGTCGACCATGAGAATATTGACCTTTTCATTTGCAGTCATCGTGCTTTCATACCTCCATCCGCCATCTGCAAACACTCGAATCATGAGCGAAGCTATCTGTGAAGCCACATACGCAGCGCAGAGAGTAGCTGTTCGGTATTGACTGGTTTTGCCAGGTATTCCGACGCGCCGGCTTCGAGACACTTCTCACGATCGCCCTTCATGGCTTTCGCGGTCAATGCGATAATCGGGAGGCGCCGGAACGAGGCGTTTTGCCGGATCACCTGCATCGTCTCGTATCCATCCATCTCCGGCATCATGATATCCATCAACACGATCGCCAGGTCAGGAGTGAACTCGAGGGTTGCGATTGCTTCGCGTCCCGTTCCAGCGGTCAGCACCGTCATTCCACGCCGCTCCAGCACACTGCTGAGGGCGAAGATGTTTCGCACATCGTCATCCACCACCAGCACTTTCTTCCCCAAAAGAGCGTCATCTGAACGGTGTAGCCGGTCAAGCATGTTCTGCTTCTCCGGCGGAAGATCGGCTACAACGCGATGCAGAAACAGCGAGGTCTCATCCAGGAGCCGTTCGGGGGATTCGACGCCCTTCACGACCACGCTGCGCGCCAGCGTGTGCAGGCGCGCGTCTTCTTCCGATGACAGCTCCTTTCCAGTAAACACCACGACCGGCAAGTCGCTAAGTCCTGGAGCATCGCGGAGACGCTCCAAAACGTCGAAGCCTGACATGTCAGGAAGGCGCAGGTCTAGCACGACGCAGTCGACCGGGTTCTCATTAAGCATGTTGAGCGCATCGCTGCCGCTAGCTGCGACCGAAACGTCAATGTCGTCATAACCCAGCAGTTCGCGGATACTTAACTGCTCGGCGGGGTTGTCTTCGACAACCAACAAGCGTTTCCGGCGTGGCGTGGTGTATTCCTTGATGCGGGTCAAAGCCGCTCCCAGTCCTTCGGGTGTGGTCGGCTTGGTCACGAAAGAGAACGCTCCTCGCGCCAGGCCGTGATGCCGGTCTTCGTCCAGCGTCAACATCTGGACCGGAATGTGGCGAGTGGCTGGGTCCTGTTTTAAATGGTTGAGCACGGTCCAGCCCAGCATGTCTGGCAAGAAAACATCCAGAGACACGGCCGTGGGGTGGAATTCGCGGGCCAACGCGAGGGCTTCCGCGCCTTTCATGGCTACGAGTACTTTGAACCCGGTATCGCGAGAAAGGTCGCATAGCACGCGGGCATAATGAGGATCATCCTCGACGATCAGCAAGACTGCATCGTCCGGTTGCAGATTCTCACGGTCGTCGGGGACGTGCTCCACCGCGGCCTCCGCCGTTCGTACAGCAGACAACTGAATGGGCGGAGTAGTCGAGCGAGTCTTGCGGTCCGCTGTCGTGACGCTCGCCGCAGAAGGACCAACATAGGTTTGAGGCAGATAAAGAGTGAAGGTGCTTCCCTTCCCGGGCGTGCTGCGCAATTGAATCTCGCCACCCAGAAGGCTGGCCAGCTCTCGGCTGATCGCCAGGCCCAATCCGGTTCCACCGTATTTGCGGCTGGTGCCGGCATCCGCCTGCTGGAATGCCTCGAAGACGATGCGCTGCTTCTCGGATGGAATGCCGATACCGGTATCGGTAACTTCGAAGGCCACGACCGATGCTGCGGCATTGAGGATCGGATGGTCTTCGCTCCAACCATCCCTGGCGACCGTTACCGAAAGATGCACGCCTCCCTGTTCTGTGAACTTAAACGCATTGGACAGCAAATTCTTGAGCACCTGTTGCAGACGCTTCGTGTCAGTGACCAGGCTACGCGTGAGGTGCGGATCGGAGTGTACCTCAAACGTAAGCCGTCGATTTTCAGCTTCGTGCCGGAATGGGCGAGCGACCATGTCCAGCAGGCTGGCGAAGAAAACCTCCTCGGCTTCCACTGAGACGGTTCCTGACTCGATCTTCGAGAGATCGAGAATGTCGCTGATCAGGTTCAGCAGATCGGTTCCGGCTCCGTGAATGGTGCGGGCAAACTCGACTTGCTTGGGAGTCAGATTGCCGTCGGGGTTGTCCGTGAGTTGTTGACCGAGCACCAAGATGCTGTTGAGAGGCGTACGCAACTCGTGAGACATGTTGGCCAGGAATTCTGACTTGTACTTGGAAGTCAGGGCGAGTTCTTTTGCCTTCTCCTCCAACGCGCCGCGGGCCTGCTCGATCTCCTGGTTCTTGCGTTCGACTTCGACGTTCTGCTCGGCGAGCTGCTGGGCTTTTTGCGCAAGCTGTTCGTTGGTCTGCTGCAATTCCCTTTGCTGGGTTTGAAGCTCGGTGGCCAATTGCTGTGACTGCTTCAATAGCCCTTCGGTCTGCATCGTCGCCTCAATGCTATTCAGCACAATGCCGATGCTGGCCGTCAGCTGCTCAAGAAAGGCGAGATGCGACGCTGTAAAGCTGTTCAGCGAGGCAAGCTCAATGACCGCCTTGACGTGATCCTCGAAGAGCACGGGCAGCACAATGACGTTTCGGGGGACGGCTGAGAATAGACCCGATCGGATGGGGACCGTATTTTCTGGCAGGTCGCTAATCAACATGCGCTTCTTTTCCGCTGCGCACTGCCCGATGAGGCCCTCGCCCAACTTTATGCGCCGCAGATGCCCGTCCTGCCCGTCGGCAGCGAACGCCGAGAGCAGCACCATGCCAGCCGATTCCTCGGTCTCCATCTGGTAGATGACGCCTTGCTGGGCACTCACCAGTGGCGCCAACTCGGAGAGCAGCTTTTGTCCCACGGTGGTCAGATCGCGCTGACCTTGCAGCATGCTGGTGAAGCGCGCGAGGTTGGTCTTAAGCCAGTCTTGTTCCGTATTGCGGTCCGTGGTGAGCCGCAGGTTGTCGATCATGGTGTTGATATTGTCTTTCAACTCCGCGACTTCACCACTTGCCTCCACCTGAATCGAACGCGTGAGGTCGCCCTTGGTAACGGCGGTCGCGACCTCGGCGATCGCGCGCACTTGATTGGTGAGGTTATCGGCAAGCAGGTTCACGTTGCCAGTGAGATCCTTCCATGTGCCAGCCGCACCAGGCACGTTAGCCTGGCCGCCCAGACGGCCTTCCACGCCGACTTCGCGTGCCACCGTCGTCACCTGGTCGGCGAAGGTGGCGAGTGTGTCGGTCATGTTGTTGATGGTTTCGGCGAGAGCCGCGACTTCGCCTTTGGCATTCACGGTGAGTTTCTGGGTGAGTTCGCCGTCGGCTACGGCGGTCACCACTTTGACGATGCCGCGTACCTGTTCGGTGAGGTTAGCGGCCATGACGTTGACGTTGTCGGTAAGATCCTTCCACGTACCCGCCACTCCGGGCACTTGCGCCTGTCCTCCCAGTTTGCCTTCGGTGCCGACCTCACGAGCTACGCGTGTTACCTCGGCCGCAAAGGCGTTGAGTTGGTCGACCATCGTGTTAATCGTGTTCTTGAGTTCGAGAATTTCGCCCTTCACATCGACCGTGATTTTGCGGGATAGATCGCCACGAGCTACGGCAGTGGTAACCTCGGCAATGTTACGCACTTGCGCCGTGAGATTTCCGGCCATGGCGTTTACCGAGTCGGTGAGATCTTTCCATGTGCCGGCGACGCCGGGCACGTTTGCTTGTCCACCTAAGCGGCCTTCGCTACCCACTTCGCGGGCCACGCGCGTTACTTCTGCCGCGAAGGAGCGCAGTTGCTCAACCATGGTGTTGAGGGTTTCCTTGAGCTGCAAGATTTCACCGCGCACGTCCACGGTGATCTTCTTGGAGAGGTCGCCCGTCGCAATGGCCGTGGCAACCTCGGCAATGTTGCGCACCTGACCGGTGAGGTTGCTGGCCATGAAGTTTACGTTGTCCGTGAGATCCTTCCAGGTTCCTGCCACACCCGGCACCTGCGCCTGACCGCCAAGTTTGCCGTCGGTACCGACTTCACGGGCCACACGAGTTACTTCGCCCGCAAAGGCATTGAGTTGGTCCACCATGGTATTGATGGTGTTCTTTAATTCGAGAATTTCGCCTTTCACATCCACCGTGATCTTGCGCGACAAGTCGCCGCGGGCCACCGCAGTAGTGACTTCGGCGATGTTGCGCACTTGCCCAGTGAGGTTTCCGGCCATGGAGTTGACAGAGTCGGTAAGGTCTTTCCACGTTCCAGCCACACCGGGTACGTTGGCTTGACCACCCAATCGACCTTCCGTACCCACTTCGCGCGCCACACGTGTCACCTCACCGGCGAACGCGTTCAGTTGGTCCACCATCGTGTTGATGGTTTCCTTGAGCAGAAGAATCTCGCCGCTGACGTTTACGGTGATTTTCTTGGACAGGTTCCCGGTAGCGATGGCCGTGGACACTTCGGCGATGTTGCGTACCTGCCCGGTCAAGTTGCTGGCCATCGAATTTACGGAGTCAGTAAGGTCCTTCCAGGTGCCTCCTACGCCAGGCACCTGCGCCTGGCCTCCCAACCGGCCGTCAGTACCGACTTCGCGGGCTACGCGGGTTACTTCGGATGCGAAAGACCTCAACTGGTCCACCATGGTGTTGATAGTGTCCTTCAGTTCGAGGATTTCGCCCTTCACGTCGACGGTGATCTTGCGCGACAAATCGCCGCGGGCGACGGCCGTTGCCACTTCAGCAATGTTGCGCACCTGCCCGGTCAGATTGCTGGCCATGAAGTTGACGTTGTCTGTCAGATCTTTCCACGTGCCTGCCACGCCTGGGACTTGCGCCTGACCACCGAGTTTGCCCTCGGTGCCGACTTCGCGGGCCACGCGAGTTACTTCGCCGGCGAAGGCGTTGAGTTGATCCACCATCGTGTTGATGGTGTTCTTCAGTTCGAGAATTTCGCCCTTCACGTCTACCGTGATCTTGCGCGACAAGTCGCCGCGGGCCACCGCGGTGGTCACTTCGGCAATGTTGCGTACCTGCCCGGTGAGGTTTCCTGCCATCGAGTTAACTGAATCGGTGAGATCCTTCCACGTACCTGCCACTCCCGGCACGTTTGCTTGACCGCCCAACCGCCCTTCGGTGCCCACCTCGCGGGCCACACGCGTCACTTCACCGGCGAAGCGGTTGAGCTGATCCACCATCGTGTTGAGAGTTTCCTTGAGCTGCAAAATTTCACCGCGCACGTCCACGGTGATCTTGCGGGAAAGATCGCCACTAGCGATGGCCGTTGCCACTTCGGCAATGTTTCGCACCTGACCAGTCAAGTTGCTGGCCATGAAATTTACGTTGTCAGTGAGGTCTTTCCAAGTGCCACCCACGCCCGGTACCTGCGCCTGGCCACCCAGCTTGCCTTCCGTACCCACTTCGCGGGCCACGCGCGTTACTTCTCCGGCGAAGGCGTTGAGTTGATCCACCATGGTGTTAATGGTATCTTTGAGTTCGAGAATTTCCCCTTTCACGTCCACGGTGATTTTGCGCGACAGGTCGCCGCGAGCCACGGCAGTAGTTACCTCGGCAATATTGCGCACCTGCGCCGTCAGGTTTCCGGCCATCGCATTGACGGAGTCGGTAAGATCCTTCCATGTACCGGCAACGCCGGGCACAACGGCCTGGCCACCGAGTTTGCCGTCGGTGCCCACCTCGCGGGCCACGCGCGTCACTTCTGACGCGAATGACCGTAGCTGATCCACCATGGTGTTGATAGCTTCTTTGAGCTGGAGGATTTCGCCACGGACGTCCACGGTAATTTTGCGGGAGAGATCGCCGCTAGCCACGGCGGTCGCTACCTCAGCGATGTTGCGGACTTGCCCGGTTAAGTTACTGGCCATCGAATTAACGGAGTCGGTCAGATCCTTCCACGTACCGGCCACTCCCGGCACCTGCGCCTGACCGCCCAATTTGCCGTCTGTCCCCACCTCACGGGCCACGCGCGTGACCTCCGCTGTGAACACGCCCAGTTGCTGAATCATGGTGTTCACGATGTTGGCTGACCGCAAGAACTCGCCTTCCAGCGGCCGCCCGTCCACGTCCAGCCGCACAGTCTGGGTCAGGTTGCCCTGAGCAACCGCCGCGATGGCGCGCGTAACTTCTGTCGTCGGACGAAGCAGGTCCTCCACTAGTGTGTTGACCGAGACTTCCATCTCGCCCCACGCGCCCCTGGACTCATGAAATCGCGTTCGTTCGCGGGTTCGTCCCTCCTTGCCCACAACCTGCCCTACACGCTTTAGCTCATGCGCCATTTGCTGGTTGGCAGCGACAATCTCGTTGAAAGTGTCAGCGATTTTGCCGGCGAGGCCCGTCCAGGAGCCCGGGAGCCGTACTGAAAAGTCTCCATCGCGCACGGTTTGGAGGCTCGCGAGGATCGCCGTGAAATCAGCGGATGCAGGCTCGGCGGTTACACTCGAATGCCCATTGTTCTTTTCGCGCGTCTTGGGCGAGCTTTCTATGGTCGCAGTGGCTGCGTTACGGTCATTTCTTTTCATGGTCTTCTCTTAGTGAACGAAGAGTCAGCCGTTCCACGCAATCCCTGGCACGGAAAATGGGCCGTTCCCAATGGAAAACGTCACGATCTTCCTGGCGACAAATCAGCATTGCGACAAATTAGCCGCACTTTGTCCAGGCATCCATTCCAATGTGTCAAAAAACACGGGATAGAACTTCGGCCTTGTGGATTTCTTATCACGAACGTTAGAGGTTCGCTCTACAGTATTTACTGTAGGTCCTTAGGAGGTTGGGCGGTAAGAGCTAGCCTCAAAGGAGTTAGCCAGACACGACCGTGATTTAGCGATGATTCGAGAAAGGGCGTGGGAGGGAATAAAATCCCCTAGCAGGTCCGCTGGGGGCCTTTGAGCTGGGATGACTACGATGCTAGGTTATTGATCGCGCACACTCTTGCAGAATTTGTGCGGCATTCTAGCACTTTAGTTGCTGGAAGTGACTTCCGGGTAGCCTGCCGGCGCTGAGTTCGTGTCGTAGTCGGATACCTCAAGCGTTTCACGCTGGTCGGACACGAGCAAAGGAATATCCCACCGACTTTATTAGGGCAGAAGGCAAGCGCAGGTATTAAAGAGGCAGGTACGATCCAACGCCTGCCTTCTGCCCCTCGCGTTGGGGCTGTTCTAAGGAATAAACTCGTCATTCGGAAAAACCCATCGGGCCGATTCTGTACTTGCCGGGGCCATTTCCCTTATGGCGTCAACGAGTCGGTCCTTCTGCGATCCTCCCTTGCCGGAAGTAACCGAGATAGTTCATGCATAACATCAAGAGGGATGTGTAGCGATGGGACCCAGAAAAAAATCGACCCGGCCAAGGGCAAGAGTTGTCTGCCGTGGCCGGGCCCTCTGCAACGGATCTGAAATTTAGATGCTGGTGCTGCCTGTGCGCGTCAGGTGTGTAGCCAGTGTGATCACGAACAACACCAGGAAAATGAAAAACAGGAGTTTCGCGATCCCCGCTGCGGCCAAGGCTATGCCGGTGAAGCCAAAGACTGCAGCGATGAACGCAACCAGCAAGAACATCAATGCCCAATAGATCATAGTGCCTCCGTTCGAAACTTCTTGTCTGTTTGTCCCGTCATTCCCAACCTAGATTGTGGCGCAGTGAATGGCGATCCGGCATACCCTGTAAAGCCGAATCGAAAAATCTGTAGCAGCGCGCCATCGGGAAAATAATGTGCGAGGGTAACGAAAGCATCTTTCCCGATGGCGTGAACTCGCACCCGATCAAGCTGCTGGCTTCGATCTTTGACCGGCCCTGTTCCCCATCGACTGTCCCCTCCGATTCTGTGCTCGAGGAATTTCCGCATTGATTTCCTCGGCGATCCCTCCAAGCACTTCGTCTGCTCCTTTTCCTCTTCCTCTTCTAGTGTCTTCTCGAGAAGAGCCGCAGCCTTGGTGTCGAGCAGACTGGCATACGTCCGCACGCAGCCGTATCCAGCCATTTCGTAATGTTCAACCCGCTGGGCTGCGGCGATCAGAGCGGCATCCTTCACTCCATTTTCCATGTCCTCCTCGATGACTTCACTGCCTTCCTTCACCAATCCTTCCATGGCCTTACATTTTGGGCCCTTCGCCTTCTCTCCCATTCCCTCGAAAATGGTTTCAATGCGTCGAGCGTGCTCTTTGGTTTTCTCGATATGCTCCTCAAAAGCTCCACGCAATTCTGCCGAGAAAGATGCCTTCGCCATCTTCGGCAAAGCTTTGATCAATTGCTGTTCGGCGTCATACAAGTCTTTGAGTTGTTCCAGATACAAATCATTCAGGGAATTGACTTTCACTCTTGCGCCTCCATGAAATATAGACAATAGATAGTGGAACGATTAAAACTACCCGGACATGGCACTACAGATCGACCACACTCATTACCGGCGTCCACACCGCTGCCGAGGGCGAGAAGCAGGAGCCAGCACTGTTAGGCCAGCTCCTGCTCGATAGGTAGGCACGTTGAGGGAACATTCCATGCCGGCAGCATAGGTCGACAGACACGCCGGGACAATCCCACCGACTCTGTACTCTTCGCAGGGATTCTCTGTAGCAAAGTGCTTGCTCCAGGCAACCGAATGGAGAAGCACAGAATGAGCAGAACAGAATAGGAAAACAGGACGAAGTGGAACTGCAAAACAGACGGAGAAGGTTATAGGAAGAAACAACTTACGTTTCCCGCACCATCCATTCGATACAGCAACATCTAGAAACGCCTACAGGCTGCAGTGGATAGACCAATTGCGTTTTCGGCTCTACTCTCCACAATGTGAATGCGACGAAAGCAAGTTTTCGATCGACATCAACTGGACTTGAGACTGGAAAGGAGACTCCGGTGAACAGCGACTCTGCTAGCGTAGGCACAGTTCCTCTGGATCCCAATGTTGTGAAGCGCGCCCAACAGGGCGACTCCGATGCGTTTGCCGCTTTATTTCATGCACACAAGGCACGAATCTACTCCGTGTGTTTGCGCATGACCAACAATGCTGCCGAAGCGGAAGATCTCACCCAAGACGCGTTCTTGCAGGTGTTCCGCAAGATCGCCACCTTTCGTGGAGACTCTGCGTTTTCGACATGGCTTCACCGCATTGCGGTAAACACTGTGCTGATGCATTTCCGAAAGAAGTCGCTGAGCCAGGTTTCTCTGGATGAGCCTTACAGCAACAGCGACGGAGCAAGAGTGCGCCGCGAGTACGGAACCAGAGACACTCGTCTGGCCGGTTGCATCGACCGTGTGGCATTGGCGTCCGCGATTAAAGAGCTTCCTCCCGGGTACCGGACAATTTTCTTGCTGCACGAAGTCGAGGGGTACGAGCATCAGGAAATTGCTGAAATGCTCGGGTGCTCTGTGGGAAATTCGAAGTCGCAACTCCACAAAGCGAAGTTGCGAATTCGCCAGTTGCTGGCCCATTCGACAGAATCACGTACCGCAACGACGAAAACGGAACGTTTGCGAACCCAACCCACAAGACCACTTTTTGAGACATGGGATTTGTCAATTGAGGGCGTAGCTCTGCCCACCGCTCCAGGCACGCCCCAACTGGCAGGACCGGCTATATGAGCCCGAAAACTAAGGCATGGGCACGACGCATGTACGGGATCAACCGGATGGAACGGAACTGATACGCACAGATAGAGTTTAAAAGAAAGAAACTTCGGCGTGCGCACTGATTCTGGTACTGATCGGCCGAGTCTAGCAAAACCAACTAGGAGTTCGAAGGACTCGTTGGCACACCAAGGATAGTTTGGTGCTTTCTTTCTGTGGCCAGTGGGACGTATTCCCAGTCCGCTTCACCGTTGGCCATACTGCTCAAGTTGCGTCGACGATGCGAATCCATCTCCACGCTCGTCAAGAGCTTTGATAGGTTGGTGGACGAGATCGGCTAGCTTTTCAGAGTCCGTTTCCGTAGCGGCGGCGCAAAGCTGCCGCCAATCAGTGCGATTGCCTTCAGCCATCTCCAACGCTCCCTGATTCACCGTATCGAAACCCGGATTACTGAAAGCAAACTACCATGCCACAACATTAAGTTGTTCATTGCAAATAGCCACGCTCAGGGTGCGGTATGTAAAACTTGCGCAGTTCGGAAAAACAAAGCCCTTAGTTCATCCGCATAGTTGCTGCGCGGAAATTTGAGGAGGGCTGGAAGGTTCATATGAAGTGTTAGGCGTTCCGCTTGTTTTCCGCAGGAGCCGCAAGAAATAGGCGGCGTTTTCCATTGCCTGTTGTTCACGAGCTGGAGTCTCGTTTGAGCCGAATAGTTCAGCGGCTCGGTCTGCAAGAGCCCTCTCCGCTTCAGCAATGCGCGCCACGACCTTCACACTGTCATCCTCGAAAATCGCGGCCTTGTAGAGCTCTTTCCAATCGTTGCCAGACGGAGATTTGTGTAGCCGAGCTTCCACGCTTACCCCCAAAGGAATTGCAAGAGTCATATTGGTAGAACAGGGTAAGAAAGTGAATACAGTGAATCCTGTACCGGGTTCTTTTTTGGGTCCGCAGCAATAGCGATGTTCCGAAGGTTGCACAGAGCATCTTTGACGCAACCTTGAGCGCTTTGTATGTGAAAAACCCGATTTCAGTAGCGTCCGTTTCGTGTTAGCCTCGCGAAAGGTTCCAGCCGGGAGCGGAGATGGCGCAGGTTTTTGTCGTTTCCCTGCCTTGGACTCGACCAAAGCGGAACGACTGTCAGGCGAGTCACGTTCCCTCTCCCGGCCGGGCATCTCCTCTACAGGCTCTCCTGCCGCAATCTAAAGCATCTAGCTGATCGATACTCGCACCTCATGAACGTATGGTCTTTGAGGGGATAGCTGTCGGTATTGGCTGCGATGCCCGGACAAAATTACAAGCGACCGCCTTGTCGGCGGCTAGTTAAGTGGCGTGAGGTCACGGAATTTCATCCGCTCTCTGTTTGGCACATCTTGTGCACAGTTTTGGTGTCGGAAAAGAGCGGAGTAGGCCAGGTCGGCTAACCGGAGATAAGGCATGAGGGATTTTCGGATTCTGATCGCGGATGACCACGAAGTCGTTCGGCGAGGGATCCGTGCTCTGCTCGAACATCGTCCGGGATGGGAGGTGTGCGCCGAGGCCGGGGACGGGCGCGAAGCAGTCGAAAAAACCAGAGAACTGAAACCGGACCTGGTTCTGCTTGACATCGGAATGCCGAACCTGAATGGCATAGATGCGGCGCGACAAATTCTCGCGAATTCCCCCGCAACTCACATCCTCATCCTGACCATGCACTACTCACCACAGGTCGTCCGCGAAATACTGGCTGCAGGAGCTCGTGGCTTTCTTTTGAAATCAGATGCGGGTCGTGACCTCGTAACGGCGGTAGAAGCCGTGCAAAACCAAAGAACTTTCTTTACCAGCCAGGTCACGGAAATAGTGGTGGGCGGATACTTAAACCCAGACCAGAAAGAGGCGCCTCGTCGCAGAAGTCGCCTAACCCCGCGCGAGCGCGAAGTGCTGCAGCTTCTAGCGGAAGGAAAAACAAGCAAGGAAGTGGCGGTAGCTTTGAACCTCAGTGTAAAGACAGCCGAAACCCACCGCACCAACATCATGCGCAAGCTCGATCTGCATTCTGGTGCCGACCTGACCCTCTATGCTCTCCGCAATGGGATCGCGCAGGTTTTCTAGCCAGCTTCGAATTCACTACTTCTCGCGAGTTAACTCCTGACGGGACCTGATTGCAAAATCAGCAGCTTTCCCGCGCTATAAGGTGTCCAGTGTATTGTTCGGTTTGCCTGCAGGCGATAGCCTTCAATAAGTGTCGAGAAATGAGGCCGTTAAATCCGCGGCTGGGAGGGGGAGATTTTGGTGGTTCGGATCCTCGTAGCGGACGACAGCCCGGCCATACGATGTTGCCTTCGCGGCTTACTGGATCATCGCGGAGATTGGCTTGTTTGTGATGAGGCCAGTAACGGTAAGGAAGCAGTCGAGCGGTTCCGAGAGGCGAAGCCTGACCTGATTGTGATTGATTTCCAGATGCCCGAAATGAATGGCTTGGATGCGGCTCGCCACATCGTCGAGCTTTCGCCAAAAACCCCGATTCTGCTGGTTACCATCCACCTCTCCAAACAGTTGAGCGAAGAAGCTCGAAAAGTGGGCATACGCGGCGCTTGCGCAAAGGGGAACATCAACTCCGTAGTCGATGCGGTAGGTGCTTTGCTTCGCGAGGAAACCTACTTTCCCAACTGAACCTTATCGACAGCGGAAGCATCGACAGCTTTCGCCGATTCCCTGAGCGGTATGGGTCACTGAAACGATTGTGCTGTGCCCTGACCCAATCTCCAACTGACCCCCAAGTTCGCGCAGGCGCTCCCGCATTCCGGCGAGGCCCACCCCAAAGTTGGTTCCTGCGGCCTGAAAGTTCTTCAGCCGTTCCGGGGGAATACCATGTCCGAAGTCGCGTACCTCAAGAATGACTTAGTCGGGGAAAAGCTTGAGAGCGACTTCGGCTCTGGAACTGCCGGAATGGCGGTGAATGTTGGTCAAACTCTCCTGCAGTACCCGGAAAAGCCCCAGTTCGACCGGCTTGGGCAAACGGCCCAAGTCGTTCGGCAGGTCTGCCTTCACCGCGATTCCGCTGCGCTGTGCAAATCCATCGAGATACCATTTCGCGGCCGACGAGAATCGTGCTTCATCCAGAAGTGGAGGGTGCAGAAGATGCGAAATTGTCCGGGTTTCAGCAATCGATTGATCCAGAAGATGAATCGCCTCGGATAAGAGCTTATTGCCAGGCTGAGAATTGGAGAACATATGCAGATTCATCTTTACGGCCGCCAGGTATTGCCCCAAACTATCGTGAAGTTCGCGAGAGAATCTTCGGCGTTCCTCATCTTGCAGTTGCAGCACGCGCCCGGTGAGATTGCGTAGCGATTTTTTCATTGTCACGAACGGTGCGCTCCGCTTGTTCGCGGGCATCAAGCTCCGCAGTGAGAAGCTGATAATGGACGGAGAACATGATGAGGGCCAGAATAAATGTGACCATCAGGACAACGATGGCCCAGAATGAACAAGCGCTTAGAAGATGCCGTACGAGTACCCAATAGCTTTTGTTCCTCGTCGCGCATCTGCTGCATGGTGGAGGTGATCTCATAAGCGACGGGTAGACCGCGACGGGATACGTCGGCTTGCCCTTGCCGGTCCTGAGGAGCGGTCATCTTGAGCTCGACGGCCTCTCGAAACAGCGCTGCTCTGCGTGCTGTTAACTCTTCCAGGCGCGTGCATAGTCCCTGCTGCTCCGGGTTGTCTCTGGTCAGGTCTCTCAGGTTTTGAAGAGCCTGGGAAACCTTGGGAAGTGCAACTTCAAAGCTCAAGAAGTCAGCACCGCCAGTAATCACGTATCCGGAGCAGTCACGTCCCACACCCACGACCGCCGAATCTACATTTCCCAGAACGGCCTGAACTTCGTGACTATGAACCACCCACTTCTCGCTTTGCAGAAGGCGTACGATGGTGTAGGTTGCCACTCCGCTGAGAAACAGCAGAATCACAGCCGCTGCGAACGCTACTTGCGCTCTCTTACGCGGTGGCATTTGCCGTGACATGGGTTGATCCAAGCTCTCGGATGGTGATATTCCGTTATGTCGAAGAAACTTCTGTTTGCTTGCGTCTTTCCAGTTCGGCCGCAAGTTGCCATAACTTCTGCGGGTCCGTCTCGACAGCGGCGTGCCGGCGGAGTTTAAGCCACAGTTTATCAAGATTTTCCGCCATCACTTCCCTTCTAACCCGTGACGGAACAAGCAAGTTGCGACAATTTCTGGCTGTCGAACGCTGGGTCTTGATACACCTGATTCGGGAGCGCGGGCAGCGGTTCACGATGCTACTTCCCTTTGAGGTTTACTGATCCCTGTTGAACTTCGGCACTCGGTTTGCGCAAGGAAACGTAATGCTCGAATGGCGTCTGCCATTTCGCGCTGCTCCTCGCCGGAGTGGCTACCGTTTTGCTTTAGCTCTTCGCTTCGCTGATAAATAGCCTTTTCCGCCTCGTCAATTCGCCGTCGCAATTCTTCATGCTGGACCTCCAGTAGAGCCGCCTGATAGAACTCCCGCCACGAAGGACTTGTTGTCATTCTCGGTCTCCCAACCTGCAGTCTAGGCGAAGAATACAATCCACACTAAAAAAGGGTGGAAAAAGAACATCCGTAAAAATTAAAGAAACCAGCAGAAACTAAGGCGCCGTGGAAGTATCGCGAAACGACTTAACATATATGATAAAAGTATCCGGCGTGCAACAAAAAAATCTTGACAAACTCAAGTGGAGATTTTATAAGAAATTACTAATGTTGCATTTGAGGGATGCACAAGATATGACTAAAGAATCCTTAAAAAACCAAAAGCCTGCGCTGAATTACGATCGCGTGGTTCTTGCGAATCTTAGAAGGAGTCGACGCGGAAAACATCACGATCTGCTCCAGGGAGTCTTCCAGGACTTGCAAACTTTGCCCACCGGTTCGGCGATCAAAATCCCGCTATCGGAGTTGGATAGAATCACATTGGCGAATCTGCGATCCGCTGTCCATCGCGCCTCAGCTTCAAAAGGCTTGGGCATTGAGACTCTGTCGGACGAAGATAACTTTTATATCTGGAAGGCCGAGCGCGAGGTCAAATGACGGCTTCGCCGGTTCTCGGCGTTGATTGCGGTGTGCCTTTCAGCCAGTCTGCAGTCATCCCGGGAGGGGCCTACAGGGTTCCCTGTATATCGCCCATGAGATTGGGCGAACTAGAATCATACAGTTCATTAGGGATTTTACTCGTCCGGGCACCTGTAGGTGGGTGCCGCTGATACAACAAAGATTCGCATCAATATGAGCACCGCCAACAGTTCGGACGCTGTATCCATGGCACCACTTGTGCATTGGGCCGACCACGAAAACCCAGCGCATGTAGTCCAGTTCTACGGAGACGATGGTTTCCTCCTGGACGAATTGAGCCGATTCATTGGCACCGCTCTGGGAACAGGAGAATCCGCTGTCGTCATCGCCACCAAGGAACACCGTGATGGCTTGGCCCGAAGGTTGAAAATGTGGGTTCTGGACACGACATGGCCGGCGACACAGGGACGGTACGTGGCGGTGGATGCGGCCGAGACGCTGGCAAAATTCATGCTGGATGGTTGGCCAGACGCAGCCCGTTTCGCCGAGGTAGTGGGCGGGTTGATTGAGAGGGTCAGGACCGTAAGCAGTGGCGAAGCTCGCCGCGTTGCCGCGTTTGGGGAAATGGTCGCCCTGTTGTGGATAGAAGGCAAGGCCGACGCCGCGATCCGGCTAGAAGAATTGTGGAACGACTTGGCCCGAACCCACGCCTTTGCGCTGCGGTGCGCCTATCCGATGTCAAGTTTTTGTCGTGGGGAACACGGTGACCTGCTTGTCAAGATCTGCGCCGAACACTCAGCGGTAATTCCCGGCGAGAGCTATACCGCCCTAGTGAGTGAGGATGAACGCCTGCGTGGCATCGCTCACTTGCAGCAAAAAGCAGCGGCTCTTGAGACCGAGATCGCAGAGCGCCGCCTGGTCGAGGAGAAACTCCGGCGCAGCCAGTCCGAGCTCAAATCTTTGGTGGAGCAACGCACCGCCGCATTACGACAGCTCTCCTCAAGGTTGCTCAATTTGCAGGACACTGAACGACGCAGAATTGCCCGCGAGCTGCACGATAGTTTGGGGCAGTACTTGGTGGCGTTGAAGCTTAACGTCGAAATACTGCAGCGATCTCCGGCGCAGATGGAATTATGGTCGCAATCGGAAGAGCTGATGGAACGATGCATTGCTGAGGTTCGGACTCTTTCCTACCTACTGCATCCGCCCACCATGGACGCGGTGGGAATTGCCTCAGCGGCCCGGTGGTATGTCGAAGGCTTTGGTCTCCGAAGCGGATTGAAGTTGACGCTCGATGCGCCCAATGATCCGGTCCGTTTGCCCGACGCAATCGAGCTCGCGCTCTTTCGGGTGCTGCAAGAAGCTTTGACTAATGTCCATCGCCACTCTGGTGCTTCCGCGGCGGACATTCTGATCCGGCGATCGTCCGGGCAGGTGATTTTGGAAGTGAATGACAATGGCCATGGAATGTCTCAAGACATGCTCGATAGGTTTCGTGAGGCGGGAACAGGCACCGGCGTTGGGCTTATGAGTATGCACGAGCGGGCACGTGAGCTGGGGGGAACGATTCAAATTGAATCGGGGAGCACAGGTACATCGATGCGAATCGCAATACCGGTTCCTCCCGATTGCGCTCAGAGTGCATAAGAAACTGCTGCAGTGCGGGCCGAGAAGTCAGACGATTTCGTGGAGGAACAGTACATCGAGATATTCTGAAGAACGGTTTTCAGCCCTCCCCGCGAAGCTAGAAACGAATTTATGACAGTTCGCATTTTGGTTGTAGACGACCACCCAGTTGTAAGACACGGGCTGAGGACTTTGCTGGGAGGAAATCCTAATTGGGAAATCGTCGATGAAGCGGCGGACGGAATTGAAGCCGTCGCTAAGGCGGCCAATCTGAAGCCTGATGTCGTGGTGCTCGATATAACGATGCCGAATATGAGTGGACTGGAAGCATGCCGGCTGATCCGCAAAAAGGCGCCGGCATCTGAAATCCTGATTGTCACTCAACATGACTCTCCGCACATGATGCGTGAGGCGATGGAAGCGGGAGCCCGGGGCTATGTCGTGAAGTCCAACGCGTCTCGCGATTTATTGGCGGCAGTGGAGGCGGTAAGCCAGCATCTGCCCTTTACAGCACTGAATGTATAGTCCGCTGAGCCCGTCTGAAAGTGTGGTCGAGTTTTTGTCCGGCGGTTGAATCGTTATAAAACTTGCCGAGGTGAGAAATGAAGCTGCGAATTTTGATAGCTGACGATCATGAAGTTGTACGGCGCGGGCTGTGTGCGCTCTTACAGGCACATGAGGGTTGGGAAATTTGCGCCGAAGCGAAGGACGGGCGCGAAGCCATCGAAAAGGCAGGTCAACTAAAACCCGACATTGTGATCCTGGATGTCGGGATGCCGAATCTCAATGGTTTGGCGGCGACCCGGCAGTTGACGCAGCATAACCCTCAGTGCAAGGTCATCGTGCTGACTATCACGGACTCAGATCAGGTTATAAGGGAGGCTCTGGACGCGGGTGCTCGAGGGTTTGTCCTGAAATCCGACGCTGCCCGGGACCTGGTGTCTGCGGTCGAGGCGCTACAGCTCAATCGGATGTTCTTTACTCCTCGAGTAAACGATATGGTGCTGGCGGGTTTTCTGGATAAAGGACACAACGGCTCGAATGGCGAACCCCCTAGACTGCCGAAGTTGACAGCGCGCGAGCGAGAAGTCATTCAGCTTCTCGCCGAAGGGAAAAGTTCGAAGGAAGTAGCTTGCGTGCTCAATTTGAGTACAAAAACTGCCGAAACCCATCGCAGCAACATCATGCGGAAACTGGGCTTCCACTCGATCAGAGATCTGGTTGTTTACGCAGTGAAGAACAACATCATCCAGGTACAAGTACCAACGCAGTATCAAAATCCGGGCTCGGCAGCGTAAGCCGAAAACTGGCGTAGTGCGAATCGCTCTGCAGCTTGTGCAGGAGTTCCGAATTGCTCGGGCGGAAGAACGGAACTCCCTGCACTGAACTTCGCGCCCCGGATTCCACTAATTCGAAGGGGGTGCGGTCGGGCTCCCGACAGTTGAATCGCAGAGCGGGCGCCCAAACCTTCCGCGAAGCGACGGTTTTCTAGCCTGAACTCCTGAATCAGGATTCCGGACGTCTCGCGGTGCGTCGTGGGGAGCAGGTTTTACGCGACCTGAGATTGAACCTGCCGCAGCCGCCGCTCGAGAAATCGGCGTTCGCTGTCATTCGTAACCAAAGCGAGGGCTCGCAGATAGCTCTCCGCCGCTTCGACTGGGGAGCCAAGGCGGCGCAGCAGATCGGCACGCGCGGCATGCAGCAGGTGATAGTTGGCCAGGTCGTCGTTTTCGGCCAGCGCATCGATCAACGCGAGTCCTGGTCCTGGACCGTCCACCATCGCCACGGCTACAGCGCGATTCAGTGACACGATGGGAGACGGTTGGACTCGCTCGAGAAGATCATAGAGACGCACGATCTGCGGCCAATCCGTATCTTCAGGTTTCGCCGCTTGACAATGCACAGCTGCGATCGCCGCCTGCAGAGCAAACGGACCGGCACCGCCACGCAAAGCCTCGTCGACCAGCGGCAACGCTTCCGCGATCTGCGCTTGATCCCAGCGGCTGCGATCTTGTTCTTCGAGAACTACCATATCGCCGGCCCCATCGACACGGGCGTCGCGCCGCGCGTCGTGAAGCAGCATGAGTGCGACGAGAGCCGTTGCTTCCGCCGGGGGCTGCGGCATCATCAGCGATCTGACCAGGCGCCCCAGGCGGATGGCCTCAGCGCAGAGGTCGGTCCTCACCAGCGGCCCAACTCGAGTGGCCGCGTAACCTTCGTTGAAGACCAGATAGAGGACGGTCAGCACCGCTTCGACCCTGGCCGCCATGTCGTTCGTCTCGGGCACGACGTACGGAATGCCGGCATCGCGAATCTTGCGCTTCGCACGCACCAGCCGCTGTGCCATAGTCGCCTCAGGCACGAGAAATGCCCGCGCAATTTCGTCCGTCTCCAGGCCGCACAGCGTGCGGAGGGTCAGAGCCACTTGCGCTTCCAAGGCGAGGGCCGGGTGGCAACAGGTGAAAATCAGGCAAAGGCGATCGTCGGGAATTTCGCTGGTGTCGTAGTCAGGCTCTTCTACGGTGCGAACCAAGCCCGAAGTGGCGTATGATTCGAGTTTTTCCTCGAACCTTGCATCGCGCCGGATGCGGTCGATAGCCTTGTGCCGAGCCGTCTGGATGATCCATGCTCGCGGAAGCTCAGGGACACCAGAGACCCGCCATTGGCCTACAGCGGCCGCAAACGCTTCTTGTGCAGACTCTTCGGCAAGGTCGAAGTCGCCGACCATCCCGATCAGAGTGGCCACGATCCGGCCCCAATCGGAGCGATAAACTGAGTCGACGGCAGCCGCTGCGTCCAGGGACATGGCTGATTGTAGATTTTTTCGTCGCAGAGTGTCGATTGGGGGTCTTGGCATTCGATTTATAGTCGGAACCACATAATAAGGTGCTTAGGCCAGGGGCATCGAGCAAGACAGTCGCCATAAAATTTTCTTTCTTAAGCTGTCGATTTTGACATTGGCTGTTCGACTTACTCATGGAGGGGAAAGAATGAAGTACATGTTGCTGATTTACGCCGACGAACACGCCTGGACCGACGCCGAGCGCCAGCAGTGTTACGGAGAATCGACCCAGCTTGCTCACACGCTCAAGGCGAATGGCCAGTTTTTGGGCACGTCTCCACTGCAGCCTGTGTCGACAGCGACTACCGTTCGGGTGCGCGAGGGCAAACGGCTGGTGACCGACGGTCCGTTTGCTGAAACGCGCGAACAGCTTGGCGGCTTCTTTATGGTGGAAGCCAAGAACCTCGATGAGGCCATCGACATCGCCGGACGCATCCCGGGCGCACGCAAAGGGACAGTCGAAATTCGGCCGGTGGTGGAGATCCCAAACTTGCCCGCAGCTTAGTACGGCTGCGAGCCAACAACTGAAGAAGCACTCGAGAAATTCTATGGCGAAGAAAACGTTTAAAACGATCGGTCGGGGAGTCCTTGCACTGATCGCCGTATTGAGCCCCCTATGGCAAGGGCAAGCCCAGGACGCGAAAGCATTGTATTCGAGCATGGCTTCGATCGATCAATATCTCATGACGGACCGCAATGCCGAGATCGCTCTGGCCCGAAGCGCCGCACCCGAGGCAATCTCCCGCGAAGCAAGAATCCTGGTCCTCGCGAGGCATGGCTATGAGACCGGGGTCGAGGGCAAGAACGGCTGGGTCTGCGTTGTGGAGAGATCGTGGATGTCCCCATTCGACAACCCGGAGTTCTGGAACCCCAAGCTCCGCGGGCCGATCTGCTTCAATCCGCCCGCAGCACGATCCGTCCTGCCCATTACTTACAAGAGGACGGAGATGGTATTGGCGGGACTTTCCAAAGCTCGGATAATCGACAGTACCAAGGTCGCATACGATAAGCATGAACTACCAGCACTGGAATCCGGCGGGATGAGCTACATGATGTCGAAGGACGCGTACCTCACCGATTCGGACGGACACAACATGTCTCATCTCATGTTTTACGCTCCACTCATGGACGGTGCTGCATGGGGCGCTGATCTGCCCGGCTCCCCGGTGATGCTGAATCTGCAGTTTCACGGAGCGCCCGAGCCAATCACCGTGTTCATGGTTCCAGTTGGCAAGTGGTCCGATGGAACGGCTGCCCCGATGGAGTAGGGCGGAGTAGTTACAAATAATAAGGAGAAAATCGCGTGCACAAAATCACCCCATTCTTGTGGTTCGACGACAAAGCTGAAGAGGCAATGAATTTCTACGTTTCGATCTTCAAGAATTCAAAGGTAGGAAGCGTTACCCGATATGGGGACGCAGGGCCGGGGCCGAAGGGAACGGTTATGTCTGCGACATTCCAACTTGACGGACAAGACTTTTTCGCACTCAACGGAGGCCCACTGTTCAAATTCACCGAGGCGATCTCGTTTTTCGTAAACTGCGAGACCCAGGAAGAAGTCGATGAACTGTGGGAAAAGCTCACGGCGGGCGGGGGAGCACCACAAAGATGCGGTTGGTTGAAAGACAAGTACGGCTTGTCTTGGCAGATCATTCCGAAGGCCTTGGGCGAAATGTTGGGCGACAAAAATCCGCAGAAGTCACAAAGAGTTATGCAAGCAATGCTTCAGATGAATAAAATTGACATTCAACGGTTGAAAGAAGCATACGGGGCGTGAACAAGAACATCGCGAGGAGATCCGAAAGCTGCAGCTCTCGGCAGTCAATTCGTAAAACAAGAAGAACAAAACTAATAATTTAAGGAGACGAAGATCATGGAAACAAAACCCACACACGAACAAGCACAACTTCACTTGCAGGTCTTTGAAGAGCGCCGCGAGGCCCGGCTTCGGCAGGCTCGCGACTGGTTCTTCAAGAGCTACTTCGCAGACAATTGGAACGACGCCATGCGAGTCGCGGCGCCCGGCACCGAAGGCGGCACCAACTTCATGATGGTGGTCAGCTATTGGGAACAGACCTGCGCTTTGCTGAATTATGGGCTGCTTCACGAGGACCTGTTCTTCGAAACCAGCGGTGAATTCTTCGGCGTCTGGGAGCGGATCAAACCAACGATCGCGGAAGGACGAGAACAATGGGCCAATAAGCAGTTCCTTGCGCATCTGGAAAAGGCCGCGCAGCGCTTTGAGGTCTGGATGGACAAGCGTTCGCCCGGTCACATCGCCAAAATGCGCGAGTTCATGAAGCAAATGCGTCCGCAACCTGCAAAAGCGGCTTGAGGACGGAGTCGCGATTGAGTGGGATTCCACCCTTCGAACGCGAAAGGGTGGAATCCCACCGGCATTTCATCAACCACGAGTTGAGCGAAGGAGGTCGGTATGCAACTGAATCCTTATTTGACTTTCAACGGTCAATGCGAGGCGGCGTTCAAGTTTTATGAGAAGTGTTTGGGCGCTAAAATCACGTTCATGATGCCGCACGAGGACACTCCCGTGGCGAACGATGTCCCCAGCGATTGGCGCAAGAAGATCCTTCATGCCAGCCTGCAGGTCGGCGACCGGCTATTGCAGGGAGCTGACTGTCCGCCGGATCACTATCAGAAACCCGCGGGCTTCTCGGTGAAGCTTGATCCCAATGACGCGGCAGAAGCGGAACGCGTATTCAGCGCGCTGGCAGAAAATGGGACAGTGCAAATGCCGCTTCAGGAGACATTTTGGGCGGTACGATTTGGTATGCTCGTGGATCAATTCGGCATCCCATGGATGATCAACTGCGGGCAAACGGCCTAGATTCGAAAAGACTCGGGCAGGACACAGCGCGGATGAGGAACGAATAAATTCCAAATCACTGAAACGGAGCGACGCATGAGTAAAGTTCGAGTTCTGGTTGGGACACGCAAAGGGGCATTTATTCTCAGCTCAGACGGTAAGCGTGAGAAGTGGGACGTTAGCGGCCCGCACTTTGCTGGGTGGGAGATTTACCACATGAAGGGTTCGCCGGTTGACCCGAATCGGATTTACGCGTCGCAGACCAGCGGATGGTTCGGGCAGATCATTCAGCGCTCCGACGACGGCGGCAAAACCTGGCATCAACCAGGAACGCCAGCCGGCCAACCGGCTACGCCTGGCCCTCCCAAGAGCGAAAGTAACAAGTTCGCCTACGACGCGGCCGCCAAGCCGCTCACCACACATCAGTGGTATGACGGCACGCAACACCCATGGGAGTTCAAGCGAGTGTGGCACCTGGAGCCGTCGCTGACTGATGCCAACGCAGTTTACGCCGGGGTGGAAGATGCCGCCATTTTCCAGTCGACCGACGGCGGCCAGAACTGGCACGAACTCCCCGGCCTTCGCGGACACGGAACGGGCTCCAAGTGGCAGCCGGGCGCGGGCGGCATGTGCCTGCACACCATCATTCTTGAACCGAAGAACCCGCAGCGAATGTGGATCGCAATTTCAGCGGCGGGCGCTTTCCGTACTGACGACGGCGGCACGAGTTGGAAGCCAATCAATCGCGGATTACGTTCGCAGTACATTCCTGACCAGGATGCCGAGATCGGGCACTGTGTTCACCACATCGCAATGAACCCATCGCGGCCGGGCGTACTCTTCATGCAGAAGCACTGGGACGTGATGCGCAGCGACAACGCGGGGGACCAGTGGGTGGAGGTTAGCGGTAATTTGCCAACGGATTTCGGCTTCGCGATTGACGTTCACGCGCACGAGCCGGAGACGATTTACGTTGTCCCCATCAAGAGCGACTCGGAACACTACGTGCACGAAGGTAAGCTGCGCGTGTTTCGCAGCCGCACTGGCGGGAACGAATGGGAAGCACTCACGAAAGGCCTGCCACAAAAAGACTGCTACGTGAATGTTTTGCGCGATGCCATGGCCGTCGACTCGCTCGACAAGTGCGGCATATATTTCGGCACCAGCGGCGGGCAAGTATACGCGTCGGCCGATGCCGGGGATAGTTGGGCTCCCATCGTCCGTGATCTTCCGGCGGTGCTTTCGGTCGAGGTGCAGACGCTGAAATGATCAAGCCATCATGATCCGTGTCATCCTCCCCCACCACCTACGAACGCTGGCGCACGTTGGCACCGAGTTGGAACTCGAGGTCAAGGGTCCGGTCACGCAGCGCTCGGTCCTCGACACGCTCGAAGCCCGCTATCCCATGCTGCGCGGAACGATCCGCGAGCACGACACCCAACAGCGTCGACCGTTCCTGAGGTTCTTTGCCTGCGAAGAGGATCTCTCCCACGAATCGCCGGATGCTCCGCTGCCTGATGCCGTCGTGTCAGGGGCGGAACCCTTTCTCATCATTGGGGCAATTGCCGGCGGTTAGGCCCGACACTCGCTAAAGGCTGGTAAGGCGCAACCGGAGCGAGTACCCTATTCGTTCATTTATCTATCCGCCCGAATCGACGAAGGAGGGACGTCCGTTGAAGCGATGGATTGTGGGTGCGCTTCTCGCGCTCGTAGCAGTCAACTTTGTTTCCGCCCAGCAACCGAGCCAGAAGACATCTGATCCCTATCAAGCAACTTTGGATCGGCTGCAATCGCTAAGTGCTCTACCGCTCCCCGAGTGGCGGTTTCACGCGGACGTACCACATCCTGAGGATCCGTCTCTAGATGACTCCGGCTGGGAGACCGTAAAAGTCGGGGACAAGTGGTCGACCGGATCCCGTGTGCTGCGGCGCTGGATCGAGATTCCACAGAAGATCAACGGTTATGTAGTGCAGGGTGCCCGCGCAAAATTGGACCTCAGGTTCGACTTCAATTGGAACAACAAGGGTCCGGTCACGATTGCAGTGTTCTCGAATGGATCGCTGGTGTCGCGGGGAGACGACGACATGCAGCAGCCGATCCCGCTCACGGAGAACGCGATGCCCGGGCAGAAGTTTCTGATCGCGGTGCGGATCGACGCCCCCGATGTTGAAACTGAATTTCATCACGCTCAGTTGAGTATTGAATCTCCTGCCAATCGGCCCGATCCAGCGATGCTGCGAGTGGAGATCCTCGCGGCGCGTCCGATGATTGCGGCTTACGAGGAGGGTGGCGCGGAACGCCAGCAACAGCTCGACACGGCCGTCAAGGATATCGAATTTTCGCCACTCGATAAGAACGACCAAGCGGGATTCGATGCGTCGCTGCGCCAGGCGCAAGACAAAATGCAATCCTTGAATCCGTGGTTGAAACAGTTCACAGTTCGCGCTGTCGGGAACTCCCATATCGACATGGCGTGGTTGTGGCCGTGGACGGAAACGGTCGAAGTCGTGCGCAATACCTTTCAGAGCGCTCTGGATTTGATGCGCGAGTATCCGGACTTCAAGTTCACTATGTCCTCGGCTCGGACTTATGAATGGATGCAGGAAAAATATCCGAACATGTTCGAGCAGATCAAGCAGCGCGTGAAGGAGGGACGCTGGGAGGTCATTGGCGGTATGTGGGTCGAACCCGACTTGAATATGCCGGACGGCGAATCGCTGGTGCGTCAGATTCTTGTCGGCAAACGATATTTTCAGAAAAACTTTGGCGCCGATATCAAGATCGGCTGGAATCCGGATTCGTTTGGATACAACTGGCAGCTTCCCCAAATCTACAAGAAATCCGGCATCGATTATTTCGTGACCAGCAAACTGCTATGGGCCACGGATTACACAAAGTTCCCCTACCGGCTGTTCTGGTGGGAAGCGCCCGATGGGAGTCGTCTGCTGACGTATTTTCCGCACGAATACGCCAACGACTTCAACCCTGAGCAAATGACGAAGGACCTGTCGCTCTATGCCCCGCTGATTTACGGGACTAAAGTCACGGATTCGCCGCAGATGCTTTACTTGTACGGAATCGGCGACCATGGCGGCGGCCCGACTCGCACCATGTTGGATCAGGCCAATCGCCTTCGGGATCCGAACACCGTCTTTCCCGAGATTGATTTCAGCACGGCGAAAGCATTTTTCGCCGACCTGAACCAGGAACTCCCAAATCTCAAAGTGCCTACCTGGAAGGACGAACTCTATTTCGAATATCACCGGGGCGTGTATACGTCGCAAGCGGACACCAAACAGCGAATTCGTCGTGATGAAGAACTGATGCTCGACGCGGAGAAGTATGCGTCCGTGGCCTCCCTCTTCGGCCGGCCGTATGCACAAGATCAGTTCGAACTCGCCTGGAAGAATCTGCTTTTCGATCACTTCCACGATGTCATGCCCGGTTCCGGAATAGCGGTGAACTATCTCGACGCCAAGCGAAATCTGGAAGATGTTGCTCGTTCCGCCAACGAACTCACGCATGGTGCGCTCGACGAGATTCTGGCTCACGTCAACACCCAAGGCGACGGTGTACCAGTTGTGGTTTTCAATTCGCTCTCCTGGCCACGAACCGAAGTGATCGAGGTCGAAGCGCAGCTTCCTGGCCGAGCTAAGCAGGTTGAAGTAGTCGACGCTGCAGGCCATCGAGTTGAATCCGAGGAGTTCGCGATGGACTCAGGCACGCACCGGGCGCGTTTGCTTATCCTCGCCGCGACGCCAGCAATGGGTTACAGAACTTACTTTGTGCGTTCCACGCCGAAGCCGACGAACTCTCCGGACGTCTACAATGGCCGCCTAATGCAGGTCGTCAGGGCCTCTGGCAATAAGATGGAGAACGATGCCATTCGGATCACCGTTGACTCACAAACCGGATGCATCACGAGCCTCTACGATCTACGCAATCAGACAGAAGCGTTGGCTCCCTCGGAAACCGACACAGGAGGCCCCAAGACATCCGCTTGCGGAAACCTTTTGCAGGCCTTCTACGACAAACCTCAGAAATGGGATGCCTGGAACATCGATGCAGATTTCGAGAAACAACATTGGGATCTGGATAAAGCTGACGAGGTGAAGCTGGTTGAGGGTGGGCCACTGCGGGCCATCATCCGAGTGAAGAAGCATTTCCAGAATTCCACTTTCGTGCAAGACATCACCATGTACGCCGGCGTGCCGCGAGTCGACGTGAAGATGCAGGCCGACTGGCACGAGAAACACATTCTGCTGAAAGTGGCCTTTCCTTTGAGCGCATACAGTGACAAGGCTACGTTTGAAATTCCCTACGGTTCGATCGAGCGGCCGACCACTCGAAACACGCCGGCCGAACAGGCTAAATTCGAAGTCCCAGCGCAGCGCTGGGCCGATCTTTCTGATACCAAACACGGATTCAGCCTGCTGAACGACAGCAAGTACGGATACGACGTGAAGGGCAACGTGCTCCGCCTCTCACTGCTGCGCTCGCCGGAGTGGCCCGATCCGCATGCCGATGAAGGTCATCACGAATTCACCTACTCCTTGTATCCGCATGCCGGAACCTGGCGGGCCGCTCAAACCGTGCGCCGCGGATACGAACTAAATTACAAGCCGCTCGCTATCCAGTCTCAGAAACACGATGGAACGCTCCCGGCTGAATATTCTTTCGTAAAGATTGAATCGGATAACGTTGTGCTCACCGCAGTCAAGAAGTCTGAGGACGATGACTCTCTTGTTCTGCGTTTCTACGAGTGGGATGGGAAAGAAGTGGACGTTAAACTTCACCTTCCGGCAGGAGCCCAGTCAGCGTCAGAAACGGATCTGATGGAGAAATCGATTGCTGATCTGGCCGTACACGACGACGTGGTCACGGTGCATACCAAACCGTATGAGATCAAGACGATAAAGGTCCGGTTTGACTCACACTCTCCGTAGGGAGAAACCTAGATTCCGAGCAAGTTGGTTCTTAGCTTCACGTATCCGTGTTCCTGGGCCCAGAGATTGAGGGGGATGGTCGCCAGTTCGTCGACGACCGGCACCGCGAGGCCATTCTTCGTGAGGTCCACTGTCTTGATGTAATGCTGGCAAGTGTCGCAGCCTTCGACACGCACGTGGTTGAACTCGGCTGCCGTGTACACGGCAAGCTTCTCCACGGATTCTTCGCCGCACGCAGGACACAGAATTCGCCGGAACGCCCACTCCGTGGAACATAGCGCGCAAATCAGAAATCGTTTTGCTCCGTCACCTTCGGGACGCAGCACGCCGACTAGTGGTTTTCCTCCACAAAAAGGACACAGCGCAAGACTGTCGTTACCGGGCTCGTGCTCAATTCGATCGGCAAGACATTCCGCGTATGGTTGGAGAAATATCCAGGCGAGCAGTGCTTCGGTCTCGCTGGGAGCGGGTTGAGAATTTGACGCTTTCCGCCAATGAAAGGCGAGCAAGTCCTCAACTCGGGCGGCCGGCTGAATCCTCAAATTAGCAGCAGACTCCGCAACAGGACGAGGGCTGAAAGCACTCACGCGGGAAAGGAACTCGGGAAACTTGGGCAGCAGAAGTGGAAGATTGAGATCTTCATTGAATAAGCCGGCAACCTTTTTTCGTGAACCGCTCCCGCGGGCTGCGTCGACTTGGGCGTAGAGTTCCTTCTGGAAGGTGGCGATGCCTTTGTAGAAGCGCAACGCCTCGGCCGCGAAAGGATGTGCGGATGTCAATTCATCCGCACGCTGAATTCGCTGATCCCACTTGGATCGCTTCATTTCCGCGGGGGCAGCTTGCCGGTGACCTGTTCGTACCAGAGGCGATGGTGCGTCTTCGCCCAGGCGACCGAAACTTCGCCGCGAATGATTGAAGTAAATCCGCCGCGAATCATGGCAGTTCCCATGTAGACGTGAATGATGAAACCGCCGATGGTGGCGAGAGCGGCAACGACGTGCACAGTGACGGCCAAATCCCGCAGCCAGCGCAGGCTCCAGGGGATGGATTCCACCAACCAGAGCCCGAAGCCCGAAAGCACCAACAGGATCACGCCATAAAACATCAGCCAGAAAAACACTTTCTGTCCCCAGTTGAAGCGGCCCTCGGGCGGAAGATTCTGGTCGTCGTTCTCGATGTAATGCTTGACCGCCTTCCTCCAGCGCAAGTCGGCTTCGGTCGTAGCCATATCGCCGCGCCACATCTTGTACATCCAAAACATAGATGCCGTGAAGGCGAGGCCAATCCAGGGATGCCAGAAGCGTGCAGTCGGTCCGCCGCCCACCAGTGCCGCGAGCCAAAACATGTATGGGGACCAGAAGGCCAAGCCGGTGATCAAACAATAGACGTAGAACAGAGCGCCCATCCAGTGATGAACGCGCTCGACCAGCGTGTAGCGGAGGATGCGTTCTCCGGGTTCGCCCGTAGTTCGTTGCGAGGAAATGGCGTGCGAACTCACGGCTGTCCTCCGTTCTCATGCGTCTCGGGATGCACTTCTTTCGGACCGTACCGGAAGTAGTGGAGAGTCACGCCCAGAATACTGCCCAGCATGGCGAGGTTCCCGATCCACTTCGCCGGTCCCTTCCAGAACTTCACCACCCAGGGAATGTGCGGGTCTTTCGGCAATCCGCCATACGCTTCGGGATTGGTCACATCGTGGAGAACGTAGATCACGCCGGTTCCGCCCACGCCCGACGGATCATAAACACCCGCCTTCTCGATACCGAAGTTCTCGCGGAGCTGTTTGGCTCGCGTCTCGGCCAGATCCTTCATGTCATCTTTCGTGCCAAAATGCAGGCAGCCCGTGGGGCAAGACTTGATGCAGGCCGGTTCCAGACCCTCGCTCACCCGATCCGAACACAGCGTGCACTTGAACATCTTCTTTGTGGCCGAATTAAATTTAGGGATGTTGAACGGACAGCCGCTGACGCAATATCCACAACCAATGCAGTTCGCCTGCTGAAAATCTACGATGCCGTTGGAGTATTGCACGATAGCGCCGTCCGCTGGACACGCCGCCAGGCAACCTGGCTCCGCACAATGCATGCACTGATCTTTGCGCATCAGAAGCGTGACGCTGCCGTCCTCGCGTTCGTGCTCATTGAACTTGATCAGGTTCCAATAATTCCACGTCGTCTCCGGCATGGTCTGATAGCTGTTGTCAAAGACAGTCTCGCTGAAGGTGTAGCCGTTCCATTCCAAACAAGCCACTTCGCAGGCTTTGCAGCCGATGCAGGTCGTAGTATCGACCAGCTTGCAAACCTGCTCAGCCCGCTCAACCCCAGCACCCGGAGCCGGTCCCGCGTGACCGGAGATTTTGACGATTTGCAAAGTTGCTTGGCTCATAACGTTGCCTTACGCTTTTTCCAGCTTGACCAGAAAGCCTTTGAATTCGGGCGTGTACGCGTTGGGATCAATCACGGTCGGAGTAAGACGATTGGCGATCGTTCTCGCGTCCCGACCCGCATCTTCCTGAATTCCGCGATAGCCCTGATGAATGGGAAGACCGATCTGATAAACCTTCTTGCCATCAATCATCATCGGCTTGATGCGCTTGGTGACGAACGCTTTTGCCACGTAGTAACTGCGGGCGCTCGTCACCTTCACCTTGTCGTTGCCCTTAATCCCCAACTCCTGCGCCAGTTCGACCGGAATCTCGACGAACGGCTCGGGGATGAGCTGCACGTTCATGGGATTGTTCTTGGTCCAGTAGTGGTACTGCTCGGTCAGCCTGTACGTGGTGCAGACAATGTTGAATCCGTCGCCGGGCGTAGCGTACTTGTCCGCAGGCGTGGATAATTTCTTCACCACAGGATTATTGGATTGATTGGGGTGAAACGCATTCTGCACCGGGCTCTCGATCGGCTCGTAATGCTCAGGGAAAGGCCCGTCGGCGAATGCCCCCAACGGCGCGAATATTCGGCCAGTCCCTTCGGGCGTCATGATGAAGGGGCCCATGTGCTCTTTGGGATGAGAATCCGGCTTGAAGTCGGGAACATCGTTGCCGACCCAGAGCTGCGCGGCTTCGTTCCACCAGACCTGTTTTCTTTCCCCATCCCAAGGCTTTCCCGAGGGATCGCAGGATGCGCGGTTGTAGAGAACGCGGCGATTGGCCGGCCAGGACCACGCCCAGTTGGGATAAATGCCCTGACCCGAGGGATCTTCAGTTCCCCGGCGCGCAAGCTGCGGGCCTGCCTCGGTCCAGCATCCGGAATAAATCCAGTTGCCGCAGGAGGTGGTGCCATCGTCTTTCAGCCAGGCGAAACCCGGCAATTGCTGTCCTCGCTTGATCACCTGCTGCGTTTTCGGATCGGTGAGATCGGCGAGCGCTTTGCCATTGATCTCCTTCGCCAATTCGGCGAGCGATGGTTGGGGATTCGTGTAAGACCACGTCAGGTTCAGAATTGGGTCGGGGAACTTGCCGCCTTCCTTCTTGTAAAGCTCCCGCACCTTGAGAAAAATCTCCGAGACAATGTCCTGATCGAGACGGCATTCCCCCGGCGTCGGCACGGCGACGTTCTTCCATTGCAACCAGCGCGCCGAGTTGGTCATGGACCCGTCTTTCTCGGCAAAACCAGCACAGGCCAGCCGATAGACGGTGGTGTTGATAGTTTTCATTTCCTCGGGAGTAACTCCCGGCGACTTCCAGAATTCGCTCGTCTCATCGGGATAAATCTCACCTACAACGAGGAAATCAGCTTTCTTCAGCGCGTCAATGTTTTTCTGCGAATCCGGCCCAATGGCTACTCCGTTCATGCCGAAAGCTAGCATTCCCTTCACGGAGCCGCGATACATGTTGTCCCAGATCTGGGTCCACGAATAGTTGCGATCCACCTTGGGCATGTAGTGGAATGCAAAATCATTTTCTTTCGTGGCCGCATCCCCGAACTGGGATTTCAAGTAGGAGACGGCAAACTTCGGCGTGTTCGACCAATAGTTAAACGAATCCCACGGCGCCGGTTTGGAAGCAGTGGGAGTGATTCGTTTCAGATAGGCGGCGAAGTCGGTATCAGCGGGACTCGGAACCTTCAGGTAGCCCGGCAAACTGTCAAACACGCCGCCCATGTCGGTAGCGCCCTGGATGTTGGAATGACCGCGCAGCGCATTTACGCCACCGCCCGCACGACCCACGTTGCCGAGCAGCAACTGCAATATAGCAGCGGTGCGGACGATTTGCGTGCCGAAGGAATGCTGCGTCCAGCCCACGGCGTACATAATCGTGGCGACCTTCTTCAAGTCACCATCTTTACGGACAGAAGTGAACAGGTCGGCGGCCTTCAAAAACTGATCTCTCTGGATCCCGGTAATACGCTCGACCATCTCCGGCGTGTAGCGCGAGTATTGCTGCTTTAATAACTGGAAGACGCAGCGCGGATGCTGCAACGTCAGATCGTAAGCCACGTTCGGAGGAAGAGTTGGAGCTGGCTTGTCCGGCCCGGCCGGCGTGGCGGGGGCGTGGCCCCCTCCTGCTTCCTCATAGTTCCAGCTGGATTTATCGTAGGTCTTGGTCGCAGGATCGAAGCCCGAGTACAGCCCATCTTCGGGAAGCTTGAAACCTTCCTTTACGATGAAAGCTGCGTTTGTGTAGTTGACAAGGTAATCTTTCGCGATGCGGTTGTTCTCGATGGCATAGCGAACCATTCCACCAAGCATCGCAATATCGGAGCCCGCGCGAATCTGAAGGAATAGATCGGAGGTCGACGCGGTGCGCGTGAAGCGCGGATCGACCACAATCATCTTGGCGTTACGATTACGCTTCGCCTCGATGGCCCACTTAAAGCCGCAGGGATGGTTCTCGGCGGGGTTCCCACCCATGATCAACATCATGTCGGTGTTCTTGATGTCGACCCAGCCATTGGTCATGGCCCCGCGTCCAAATGTTGGTCCCAAACTTGAGACCGTGGGTCCGTGTCAAACCCTGGCCTGATTTTCTATATAGAGGAGCCCCAGAGCTCGCATGGTCTTGACGACCAGATAATTGAATTCGTTGGTGTCGGTGCAGCCGCCGATCCACGCGAGGCTCTCGCAGCGATTTACGGTTCGACCCTGCGCGTCTTTCTCAACGAACGTATTGTCGCGCGTCTTTTTCACCCAGCGGCCGATCTCATCAATGGCTTGGTCCCAGCCGATGTCTTCCCAGCGATCCGAACCTGGGCGCCGTACCTGCGGCTTCAGGAGCCGGCGCTCGTTGAGGATGTCTTGCTCGAGGGAAGCTCCCTTCGGACACAGCGTGCCACGATTGATGGGATGGTCGGGATCGCCCTCGACGTGAATCACCTGGGGCGTGACGTTCTTGGCCTTGTCACCGATCGTATAAATAATGATGCCGCAGCTTACCGAGCAGTAAGGACAAGTGGATCGCGTTTCGGACGCTCGGGCAATCTTGAGTTGGCGAAGCTGCGCGTAAGCCGGGGCGAGGTCGAACCCAAACAACGTTAACGCCGCGCCTCCCAGCGTGGATACTTTCAGGAAATCTCTGCGGGTGTTGTGCATGAGTCTGACCATCCTTTCGCAACCGGAAGTTATTGGGTTCTTCCGATCAAACAGCTACAGGAGTTCACAGTCAAAAACAGGCGACGCCAGAGATCAACATTAGCGTCGATATAGCATACTCGCGCTGAAGAATGACTGCAACAATTCTGGGTGTGGAAAAACCGGCTCTCGGTCAGCCGGGTCTTTTTCAGCCGATTTGAACGGCGAGCATGGAAATCAAGCCTCCATCTACCTCCCTCAACCGGGAAGCCGGGGCGCTCTCCGCCGACACGTATACCGAGGACATAGAGAAGCGGAAGATAGTGGTCTGAGGTTGGAATCGACAGCAGCGCGTCACGACCAAGGCTCTCGTGGTTGACAAGGGGCTGATGGTCGGCAGCGAGCAGACGCGGGAGCTGATGCGAAGAAACAATGACCATGATTCGCCGTCCAAAGGCTGGAGGCGAAATCTTAAGAGAAGAGCCTGCCCTACTTGAACTGTACGTGCAACTGGCGGAGTCCAATCTGCTGAGATGAAGTCCCAGCGTTCAAAACCACAATGCGTACCACGTAATCGCCGTTCGCTCCGGTCGGCAGGCCTTGCCATCCACTCGAGTACAGTCCGTTTGGCGTTACCACAGGTGCTTCTCCCGAGAGTGCAAACCAGTTCGTTCCGTCTGCCGTGTACTCGGCTTGAGCGTAGCTTCCGCTCGGCAGAGCCGATGGTCCAATCGTGACGACAAGGCGGACTGACGTCGCATCGAGCATGTCGATCTGATCGCGATCGGATGAGCCCCCGACTTCAACCGTGCCCACACCCGCTTTGTACCCGGTCCCATAATAGAAACTGTAGTCGGACGGAGCGGCTGTACTTCCTGGCGGCCCCTGTGGGCCAGCTGGACCCGTCGCTCCGGTGGATCCCGCAGGTCCGACTGCTCCCGCCGGGCCAACTGGTCCTATCGCTCCCGCTGTGCCCGCCGCGCCCGTCGTTCCTTGCGGACCAACCGGTCCGACCGCTCCTTGCAGACCAGCCGGCCCTGTCGCTCCTGCCGGGCCGATCGGCCCAACGGCTCCGGTCACACCAACCGCTCCCGCGGCCCCTGTCGCTCCTGTTGCTCCCGCCGGACCAATCGGCCCGACCGCGCCTGTCGTTCCTTGAGGACCAATCGGCCCTGTGGTTCCCGCCGCGCCCGTCGCTCCTGGCGGACCAACCGCCCCTGTCGAGCCCTGCGGTCCAGCCGCCCCTGTGGCCCCGGCTGCTCCCGTCGCTCCTTGTGGTCCTTGCGCTCCCACCAGGGAGTGATAGTTGTTCCCATTGTCCGACTCTACGAGCATGCCGCTGGCAATCGACAGCGTGTATTGACTCGCTGCTGGCGCTAGCGTGGGTAGGCCAAGGTCAACCAAAGTAATCGCCGATTGCGTGTTGTTTCCGGTCTGCGGCTGCACGCTCAACGGTCCGCTACAATTCGTACCTGGAGTACCCGTGGTGCATTGCGCCCACGAAATTCCAGACAGCAGACTCAGCATAACGACCAGTACACAGTTCTTCATTTCATCTCCCGATCTCTAAGGGATTACGACTACAATCTCGTTGCTGTAGCCGCTCTCGTTGCTGCCGCCAACCGCTGTGACTACGTAGTAGAGCGTTCGATTATGAGTTACTTGTGCATCGTCATAATTTGTTCCTATGATTCCCGAGCCTATCTTTACGTATGGGCCACCATGTGTAGTTCCGCGGTAGATGCAATAACTCGTCGCGCCGTAACTGGCGTTCCAGGTGAGAGTGACCGAATGCCCGGTGGTGACGATCGTCGCCTTGCCAGTGAGTTTCACACTGCCTCGAATCCCCTGCGCAAAGCCGAAACTCAGGCAGCAGCTCAGAGTCATGCAGATTGTGAGGAGTCGCTTCATCATTCAACTCTCATGTCGATTCCTGCGAGTGGGCCGTGGGGCACGAGCGTCGCCGTTCATGATTGCTCTATCGGCGGGAGGAACTCCATCCGTTAGGAGATAACGGCAATATAATGTGCGGCGGGATTCACGAGGAGCCTGGCTATTTCAATGTTCTTCCTTTGGCGTGATCGAATTGTGCGGTGCGAACAATTCCCTCACCCTCCTTCGCGTAGACCAGTTGATTGGGCTTGATTTCTTTCATCTTATCCACTAGCCCGCTGGGCCAATGAATCTCCGCCCAACTGACCCCCGCGCAGCAGGTGAGCTTCGATCTCGCGCCTCAGGGCTTCGATGCAAAGACCGCGCGTACTCTTTTGACCACAATGGCAGCAGGATCGAAAGCGAGCTCACTCTCGCATTTGTCCGTGGAGCCGTTTTCCGTTTACATCGGTGCAGTTTCGAAATGATGGCTGGCTGAGGTCAGTCAATGGCGGCGACGCCGCTGCGGCGGTTCGGGTCCCCGCCTTTCCATCTCAGCACCGCTCCGTTACAATCGAAGATTACCTGCTGAGCTTCCATGGCGCTGAAGGAGTCGGAAGCGATTGTTTTGCGGACGTATCCGTTGCGCGAGGCCGACCTGCTGGTCACGCTGTTCTCCCGCTTGGAGGGGAAAGTGCGCGGGGTGGCCCGCTCGGCCATGAAGTCCAGACGACGGTTTGGCGGGGCGTTAGAGCCACTGACTTACGTCCGAGTTTATTACGAGGATCGCGAGCGGCAGGAGTTGGCGCGGCTGGATTCCTGCGAGGTGCTGGAGTCACCGCTGGCGTTTGAAGTGAGTTACGCGCGCGCGGTCGCGCTGGGTCATGTGGCCGAGTTGCTGGATGAGTTGCTGCCGGATCGTGAAGCCAACGATGATGTATTCCGGCTTGCCCTTGCAGTACTGGCTAGGCTTCGCGGCGCCGATATTTGGATGCCGATCACCTATTTCGAGCTGTGGATGACGCGCCTGATGGGTTATCTGCCGGAGCTTTCCGAGTGCATCGTCTGCGGGCGGACGCTGAATGGGAGTAGGGCATTCTTTCATGCGTTGAGCGACGGGTTGATGTGCGCCGATGACAAGCGGTTGGCATCATCCGAGATTTCTGCCGAATCGCGGACGCTAGCGAGCCGAATGTTACGCGCACCGGTCGAGAGCTTTGCGATGCCGGGGCACAAGGCGCAAGCGGCCGATCTGCGGAAGTTTCTGCTGCAGGCTCTTCAACGACACATGGAGAAGAGGTTGGTAACGGCAGGGATGCTGGAGAAAATCAGCGGTTAGCACTTGGCACTTAGTCGTTGAGATTTCTTATTGAACTCCGGCAAACGTCCAGGACGAAGTGCTAAATGCCAATTGCTAAGTGCTCCATAACCACACTTTGACTCAGACCAACTCCAATCCGCTGACTTTTCAGGAACTGATCCTGCGGCTTCAGACTTTCTGGGCGGAACGGGGATGCGTACTGCAACAGCCCTATGACGTCGAGGTCGGTGCAGGAACCATGGCGCCCGAAACGTTTCTCCGCGTCTTGGGACCGAGTCCGTACAAAGTGGCCTATGTGCAGCCTTCCCGCCGGCCCGCCGACGGGCGGTATGGGGAGAATCCGAATCGTCTTTATAAGCACACTCAATTGCAAGTGATTCTTAAGCCACCGCCGGAGAATGTGCAGGAGCTGTATTTGGAATCGCTGGCGACGATGGGGATTGATTTGCGCCAGCACGATATCAAGTTCGAGGAAGACAATTGGGAAGCGCCGACACTGAGCGCCTGGGGGGTGGGCTGGCAGGTCATGCTGGACGGACTGGAAATCACCCAGTTCACCTACTTCCAGCAGTGTGGCGGGGTGGATCTTGATCCGATATCTGCGGAGTTGACTTACGGCTTGGAGCGCATCGCGGCATTCCTGCAGGATGTGGATTCAATTTACGACATCGTCTGGGCGCGTGATCCAGAAACAGGTCGAGTCACAACCTATGGCGATGTGCGGCTGGCGGACGAGCAGCAGTTTTCCGTGTACAACTTCGAGACTGCCGACGTCGAAAAAGCATGGAAGCACTTCGAACTCTATGAAGCGGAATGCAAATCGCTGCTTGACCAATATGCCGCGCTGAGCAAGGAGAAGATTGCTGGTGATGGACGGCTACAGAACAAGCGGCGTTTCCCGGTCCTTGCCGCTTACGATCTGTGCCTGAAGTGCTCGCACCTGTTCAACATTCTGGATGCTCGCGGCGCAATTTCTGTGACCGAGCGCGTGGGAGTGATTGCTCGTGTGCGTGCGCTAGCGGTTGGGATTGCGAAGGCATATGTGGCGCAGCAGCAAAGCGAGACGACGGCGTCCGAAGACAAAGAATCTGTAAATAAGGGACCGAAAGCTAAGAATGAGACCGTCAATGTGTAGCGGCTGTCCGGCTGGCGGTTTGGCGTTATTGATTGGCCAGAATGAAGGTTTTATAGATGCCTGACTTTCTGCTTGAAATCGGTTGCGAAGAGATTCCGGCGCGGATGATCGATGCCGCTTCCCTTGACTTGCGTGAGCGAGTGCAAAAATTGCTGGCACAGGAACGTCTGTCCGCGACCGGAACAATTTTCAGTCTCGATTCTCCTCGTCGCCTGTCGGTTCTCGCAGAAGGAGTTCCAGTAGCTCAGCCCGATGTCACGGATCAGGTCACCGGGCCTTCGGCGAACGTCGCCTTCAAGGATGGACAGCCCACACAAGCCGCCCATGCTTTTGCGCGGAAGGCTGGAGTGGATGTTTCTCAACTGGAGAGAGTGACCACTTCCAAGGGCGAATACCTGGCTGCAAAGATCACCAAGAAGGGCCGTCCTGCGACTGAAGTCCTATCCGAATTACTTCCCAAAGAGATTAACTCGATTTACTGGCCAAAGAACATGTACTGGCGCAAGCCGAGCGAAAAATTTGTGCGACCGGTACGTTGGCTCGTAGCTTTGCTCGGCAGCGAAGTGATTCCGCTCGAATTTGATGGTGTTCGTGCCGGGAACGAGACGCGAGGTCACCGGATCCTGGCCGAAGGCCCGATTGTTATTTCAAGCGCCGGTTCTGTTTATGTTGAGGCTTTGCGCGCCGCCAAAGTCCTGGGGCGCGGCGAGCGCGAGCATCAGATTCGCAAAGCGCTCGATGCAGCCACTCGCACCATTGCCGGAGCGCATTGGCGTGAAGACAAGACTCTTCTGGATAACGTCGTCAATCTCACGGAGTTTCCTTCGGTGGTTCTAGGGAGTTTCGACCGCGAGTTCTTGCAATTGCCCGAGGAAGTCCTGGTCACGGTGATGCGCGATCATCAAAAGTATTTTGCGGTCGAAGATGCAGGCGGCAGGCTGCTGCCACATTTTCTGGCAGTGTTGAACACGGATGGCGACCCGCGCGGCATCATTCGTCATGGGCACGAACGCGTGCTCCGAGCCCGCTTCAACGATGCCCGGTTTTTCTGGCAGACCGATCAGAAGCACCCCCTGCGCGAGCGGACGGCGTGGCTCAAGAATGTCACTTTTCAGAAGGACCTGGGCACCTACTACGAAAAGACGAAGCGGGTGCAGCGTCTATGTAGTTGGCTCTGCGAAATCATTCGCCATAGCGGTATGCAAGTTCGACCTGGCATTGTGCACAAGGCGGCATCGTTGGCGAAAACGGATCTCACGGCTGAGTTGGTGAAGGAATTTACCGAACTACAGGGGATCGTGGGCGGGCTGTACGCCAGCGTGCAGGAACTCGACAGCGGCATGCCCGATGCGACCCGCCAGGCGATCGCGCAGGCAATCTACGACCACTACAAGCCAGAATCCACGGAGGACGCGGTTCCACGCTCCATCGAGGGCGCAGTTCTCTCTATCGCCGACAAAGCAGATAGCATTGCCGGAATGTTTGCGCTTGGCTTGCAGCCCACAGGATCGAAAGACCCATTCGCGTTGCGGCGTCAAGCTAATGGAATTGTGAAGACGATTGCTGAGAAGAAGCTGCCGCTCAGCCTGACTGAGTTGTTTGCTGACGCGCGCGAAGTCTATCGCGGATCGGCTGCGGAACGAAAGTTTTCAGGCGAAGTTGACTACACAGCTGCTGTGCGGACTTTCTTTCGCGAGCGCCTGGAGTTCTATCTCCGCGATGTGCTCGGGTTTAAGTATGACGTGGTGAATGCCGTGCTGGCCGCGGGATCTGACGACGTAGTGGACGTAATCGCACGTGCTGAAGCGGTCACCAAAGTGCGTCCATCTGCGGATTTCGAATCTATTTCGATCGCATTTAAGCGTATCAAGAACATTCTCCGTCAGGCAGAGGAAACCAGAAATCGCGTGGCTCCCGCAATCGACGTGGACGCCCTCCAGGAACCAGTAGAAAAAGAACTAGCCGCTCAAATCCTGCGGACAGCCGAGGTGGTTGATGCCCTGCGCATCAAGCGAAACTACGAACCTGCTCTCGTAGAGATTTCAAAGCTCAGGCCCATCGTGGACCGCTTCTTCGATAAAGTAATGGTTATGGTCGACGACGAACGCGTTCGTACGAATCGCCTGGCGCTGTTGCAGTCGTTATTAAAGGAATTCTCCACCATTGCCGATTTTTCAGAGATAGTAACGGAAGGCAAAGAATCCAAGGAATCTTCGAAACACTAAAGGACGCATTTATGGCAACGCAAACTCTCCCAGAAGCAGAAGTAACGGTAATCAGCAAGAAACCAGCCATCCAATATGTCTACTTCTTCGGCGGCGGCAAAGCCGACGGCAACGGAAAAATGAAAGATGAGCTCGGCGGAAAGGGCGCCGGGCTGGCTGAAATGACGAACGCCGGCTTGCCAGTACCCCCGGGCTTCACGATTCAGACGGAAGCCTGTCGCGAGTACATGCGGCACGGAGGCGTGTCGAAAGAAGTTGACCGCGAAATGGAAGAGGCGTTATCCCATCTCGAACAACTGCAAGGCCAGACGCTCGGAAAGGGCGAGAACCCGCTGCTGGTAAGCGTCCGCTCGGGCGCAAAGTTTTCCATGCCGGGCATGATGGATACGATTCTCAACCTCGGCTTGAACGATCAGAGCGTCGAGGCGCTGGCTAAGCGCAGCAAAAATCCGCGTTTTGCATACGATTCCTACCGCCGTCTGATTCAGATGTTTGGCAACGTCGTGCTGGAGATTCCGAAGGCAGCGTTCGACGAAGTCTTCGATGCGAAAAAGAAACAGAAGAAAAAGAAGCTTGACACTGAGCTTAACGAGAAAGATCTCAGCGAAGTGATTGCGGACTATAAGAAGGTAGTCAAGAAGCACACCAAGCATGACTTCCCGCAGGATGCTCACGATCAACTGGTCATGGCCCGCGACGCCGTTTTCCGCTCGTGGCAGAACGACCGCGCCAAACACTACCGCCGCATCAACAACATCTCCGACGACTTGGGCACTGCGGTGAATGTGCAGGCAATGGTCTTCGGCAATCTCGGCGATACCAGTGGCACGGGGGTGGGCTTCACACGTAATCCGGCGATTGGCAACAAGGAGTTCTACGGCGAGTTTCTGATGAACGCACAAGGTGAGGATGTTGTCTCTGGTGTGCGCACCCCTGTGCCGATCCTCGAACTGCAGAAGGAAATGCCTGCGGTGTACGACCAGCTCCGCGAGATCACCACGCGGCTGGAAAAACACTATCGCGACATGCAAGATTTCGAGTTCACCATTCAGGAAGGCAAGCTCTACATGCTGCAAACGCGCAACGGCAAGCGCACCGGCCTTGCGGCTGTACGCGTGGCCATTCAAATGGTGGAAGAAGGCCTCATTACAAAAGAAGAAGCGATCTTTCGAGTCGAGCCCAACCAGCTTTATGACTTCCTGGTTCCACGTCTGGACGAGAAGAGAGCCAAGATCGAAGTTCTGGCAACCGGCCTACCCGCCTCCCCGGGTGCCGCTGTCGGGCAGATTGTGTTCACTGCGGATGATGCGGTAGAAAAAGCTGGGCATGGCAGCAAGAAAAATCCAGTCATCCTGGTGCGAGCAGAAACTACTCCGGAAGACATTCACGGCATGGAAGTCGCCGCGGGCATTCTGACCTCACGCGGAGGTATGACCAGCCACGCGGCGGTGGTTACGCGCGGCATGGGGAAGTGTTGCGTCGCAGGTGCAGGCGACATCGGGGTAGACGAACGCGCTGGCGAGATGAGGGTGAAAGGTCAGGTATTCAAGCAAGGCGACTGGATTTCTCTCGACGGAACCACGGGCCGCGTGATCAAAGGCAAGCTCAGTACTCTCGACGCAGCGCCTGACGATCCTGAACTGATGAAGTTCCTGGGTTGGGCGGAGCCGTTCCGCAAGATAGGCGTGCGAGCCAATGCTGACATTCCGCGCGATGCGAAACAGGCGCGCGCCTTTGGTGCCGAGGGGATCGGATTGTGTCGCACTGAGCACATGTTCTTTGCCGAGAAGCGGATCGAGCACATGCGCGACATGATTCTCGCAGACAATGAGGAAGACCGCCGCGCGGCGCTGAAAAAACTCCTTCCCATGCAGCGCCAGGATTTCATCGGCTTGCTTCGCGTCATGGATGGTCTCCCAGTCACCATTCGCCTGCTCGATCCGCCACTGCACGAGTTCTTGCCCAAGCGCGAAGAACTGATGGTCGAGATCGCAGTACTTGAGGCAACCAAGCCCAAATCGTCAAAACTGAAAACACTCAGAACTCTGCTCCGCCGAGTGGAAGAACTCCACGAGTTCAATCCGATGCTCGGACATCGCGGTTGCCGCCTGGGCATTACATATCCCGAAATTACCGAAATGCAGGCGCGTGCCATCTTTGAGGCGGCAGTTGCGGTAGAAAAGGAAGGAATAAAAACGCACGCGGAGGTAATGATTCCGCTCATCGCAACGGTGAAGGAAATGGAGAATCAGGCAGCGATCGTGCGACGAGTGGCCGAGGAAGTCTTCCGCGAGAAAGGCAAAAAGGTGCATTACCTCGTCGGCACCATGATCGAGTTACCGCGGGCCGCCCTGCTGGCGGGGGAAATCGCCAAGGTGGCCGAGTTCTTCAGCTTCGGCACCAATGATCTCACCCAGACCACATTCGGATTCTCGCGCGATGATGTGAACAAAGTGCTGCCGACCTACCTGAAAGAAGGCATCCTCAAACAGGACCCGTTCGCGGTGATCGACCGCGAGGGTGTCGGAGAGCTGGTTCGCATCGGAATCGAACGTGGACGCAAAACCCGCCCAGGTCTCGAGGTCGGGATCTGCGGAGAGCACGGAGGTGATCCCGACTCAGTGAAGTTCTGCCATGAGGTGGGGATGGACTACGTGGCTTGCTCGCCATTTCGCGTGCTTACTGCGCGCCTCGCAGCGGCGCAGGCCGGGGCCAGCGACAAGCTGAAGATTGAAGGCGGAAGAACGAAATAACTTCAACTGCTTGGACGCGGGGCTCGCGGATCTGCGACCCCGCTTTTTCATTTACTGCACTTTCTGCAGGCGAGCAATCAATTTCTGAGCGAGGTTCTCCTCAGACTCCGACCACAGCAAACGTCCACTAGCGCCAGAACTTTTTTCCGCCTTATTGGTGAAGTCGACGAGCTTTTGCACATTGGAGCGAACTCGGTTCTCGGCTTCCCCGATGAGTTGTACTTCGTCCTGAAGGAAAGGCGAATCAATGCCGAAGTCCACCTCGACATGGCCCTCATGCCGGTAGATGCCCTCTTCGAACTCCACTCCGTGGACCAGGAATTTTACCAGTGACGGCTGCAAAATCCACTCATGCTGCCCAGGGGGAAGAATCCAAAGGTCCCAGAATGCTTCGAACGAATACGCGTAGTCTTCGTGAAGCAAGTCGGAAGCGAGAAGAACTGCCTGCTCAGGAGGGACACCGGGCGTGAAACGCTGTTCGAAAATCATAGGCTCGTTCCAGGAGACGGGATGCATGGCCACATAAGCTATGCCCGGCTGCAGGACAGAAAATGGAAACTGTCGCATCACCGCCAAAACCCGCGGCAACATATCGTCCAACTCGAAACTCGGAAACCACAAGCTGAGAAAAAGGGCATCGGCCACAAATCGCTCCCGCCCCAGGCTGGGGCGCACGCATCGATTCTAAAACATATGGAAGGTCGGGAGCGATCTTGTGAGAGACGCAGCTCGATGTTGGCCAGCCCGTCTGACCTCACCACTCAGAAGAAGGCAAATCATTGCCACGCAGCCGTGCCCCGCGGCGCTGATTGGCCTTTCTGTTTCGAGGCAGCCTCACAGCCACGTGTCCATTGCGTTTTTTCAATCAAATATTTCAATCTCGCTAATGAGATACACCGTGAGCTTCTCTCCCATATTTGAAATCGGTTTTTGACACTGCGTAGAGGCACTGTTACCATCGATGAATCGGCCCGCGGCTCCTGCCTTTCAGTCCCCGTCGTCTAGCCTGGCCTAGGACATCGCCCTTTCACAACTGAAGCGGTACGTATTTACAACGACTTAGAAGAGGTGGGTGGCACTGTAAGTCGTTGAAAGACGGTGGAAGCAATAACAGACCCGTACCTCAACCCGTACCGCGTCGAAAGCTGGTCTCGAGAACGATGGTGATGCTTTACCAGTTCAAGAGGTGCCAGGAAAAGATTGGCGGGCTCCTCACTCGCTGTGTTTTTGTGAGGCGAAGTGGGCTGACAATTCCAGCGATGATGCTCTTACCGGTATGTGTGATGGTCGTGATTGCACTGCAACACTTCGAGGAGATCTTCTTGGTTGGCTTCCTCAGATGGGAGAAATTTTGTCGTAGTGGATTTCTGCACCGGGATGGGGATACTTTCGAGATTTCGTGCTACTCGAAAAGGCCCGGTTGCCCATCAGTCTCTTCTGGTTCCCGAAAGTTACTCAAACCAACACCAACGAGCCGATAACGTTGTTGTGGACCCAGGTCCACCCGTTCTCGCAGCTTCAGGGCGACGTCCGTCAATTCCTTGCAGGAGGAGGGAGGGGAGGAGGGCGTGTGGCTGCGGGTAAGAATCTTGAACTCGCTTGTCTTCAATTTGAGGACCACCGTACGTGCTATCCGTGATTCTTTGCGCGAAGCAGACCAAAGCTTTTCTGCAAGGCGTCGGATCATTGCCTCGGTTTCTGCCAACAACACGTCATGCTCAAAAGTATCCTCGACGGACATCGATTGCGTAGGCCGGTCCGGGACGACTTCGCTATCGTCGATACCGAGGGCGAGCTCGTACAGGCGCAGACCATAGCGGCCAAACTGGTGTTCGAGCACGGACAAGTCCTGAGCCCGCAGATCACCAACTGTCTGTACTCCAAGTTTCGCCAGTTTCTCTCCCGTAACCTTGCCCACACCGGGCAGACGTCCAACCGGCAGTGGCAGCAGAAACCCATCTATATCCTCAGGCTGAATGACGAACAGACCATCGGGTTTGCGCCAGTCAGATGCAAGTTTTGCCAAGAACTTGTTTGGTGCTACGCCGGGCAGCCGCATAGTTTAAGATTCATCGAGTGGAAACACCGCGCCCCAGCGCCGAGTTCCGGTGACTGCGTTAATGGCCTGGCCCAACTTCCATCGCGAGATGGAACGAGAGGTCGATAATCAGGTGGCAGCACCGGCTGAAACGAGAACACCCAACTTGCACCGAGCGAAGCAAATCGCTCATCGAGAGTGCGGATGGAAGGGTGGCGACAGGGTTGGTTTGGGCGCGGAGGAAGAACGCAAGCAAGACCAAAAATCGCGAGCGACTGTCTCTTTCCTTCATGGCGGAATGGTGACAGATCGGTCCTCGCCGTCAAGGGTTCGCTGACGCCGCAAAGAACGCGCCCTTGACCGCTCCGGGCCGCTCTGAACACCCTCCCGTCATGAAGGAAAGGGAGATTTTAGGAAAGGCAAATCAAAATCTACTTGACGCGGACCGGCATTCTCATGGAAGGCCATTACATTCAAAACCCCCGGTTGCAGGGGGTCAATGAGTGAAATGGGGATGTTACGCCAGCGATGCGTCGTTGAGAAGTCAGTCAGAGCAACAATATCGTGGGCAGACTCGGGGCTGAGGAGCAGCGTAACGATCTGGGGATTCCGGGCGCCCTGGGTGACCTCCAGGGTGCCAGCACCCTTCATGCTGTGGCGATGCGACCGTGGGTTATTAAGGGTAGATGTGTTTGTCCTCCATGAGCTTCTTGTAGCGCTCGTCATACAATTCCTTCACGTCGAAGGACGGCATGAGTGCATTCCACATGTCGTGAATCCGCTCGTTAATGCGCGCTCCCGCGTCATCAAAATGGAAGTAAGCCTGTAACTCGGTAATCATGCACAACAAGACAGTTGCGGCACGACATATAGTCGTAGACCTCAATTTCGCGTAACCGTCCTCCAGCTTTTGTCGTTCGTCGGCCGGGATCGAATCCTCGGTGTAGCACAAGGCAATGTCGCTCAACCCCTCGAATGTAGCGTGGGCCATCGCAGAGTATTGACGCCAATGCCCATACAGAAAGGTCTTGAGGAACTGCTGATGCGGAGTAGTAGTCGCGCCTTTCCCAAGCTTCTTCGCATAGCTGCCTAAAGTCGGCCAGTCAGGTGCCGTAGGTATATCGACCATCTTGAGTTGGCTGGAACGAACACCAATATCAAGATGATCACGGCGCTTGGCGTTGTACTCATCCCACTCGGCTTTTCCTCCGTATCGGTGTTCGTCCTCTTCGATAGCGCTTAGCATTCTCTTAAAGCCGCTCGCGCGAAACCACGGTCCATTGGGGCCTGGGTCTTGCAGTATGAGGGTGACGTTATACAAACAGTCAATCATGTTCCGCACCAATGGCATGGTGACGATGGTGTAACCGTTCCTCCAGTAGCCGTCAGTCTCTCGACGCTCGTCAGCGTTGAGATAGAAGAGTAGGTCGTAGGTCCACATCGATTGCCTAACAAGGATGTGAAGATCAACACGCAGAATTCCCGTCACTGGGGCTTCACGCAACACTTTTTGAGCTAGGACTTCAGCGAGCTTCACTAGGGGTTTCTGAAATGTGGTGGCGTCGATATGAACGTCGTTCGATTCATTCATAATTTTTGAAAGATTGTACAACGAGCCTCGTGGCCTACAGCCAGGATGACCGGAATTTAACGCAGGAAGCCCGCGCTGCGCTCAGAACCCGTTAATGAGTGTAATCGGGATTTTTCGCCAACAATCCTTCTGAGATGCTGCTAACTCTACGGCCTTCATTAACTTGCCCGTTTCACAGACGTAACCTTTTGAGCCAGTGATCGAGCAAACCATCTCGCACTACCGCATCGTCGAGAAGCTCGGGGGCGGTATGGGCGTGTTGTACAAGGCCGAGGTCGCCAATCCGCATCGTGTCTATCGGCAGCCTGTGCGGCTGTGCAGCAACAAAAAGCGCAACCGAGCGGTGCCTTGCTTGCTGATGTGTCCCAGTCGTCGACGATTGCCACTAGAATCCGCGCTGGGCAATCACCCCCGGATAGCTGGCGATCTGTTTTGCCGCAGACGCTCTTTGCAAAAAAACTGGGCACCCCCAGAGGGGGTGCCCGAGTTCATCCTACCCTCGAAAAAGATGGTGGCCGCCACTGTTACTTGCAGTTGCTGAACTTCGCTGAAGCAATTCGAGTGCTCCAATCGAAACTCATGGTGACCTTGTAGTACTCCTGGGTATACCAGAAGGTGCAACCATCCTGGTCGATCCGCATGGTGCTGTAGTCTCCCCAGCGGTTGGAAGTATCCGGCTGCGAACCAGCACCGTTAACTACCTTGACCTCGGCCTCCAAATTACCCAACTTATCGGTTACCTTACGTCCGGCTATGGCAATGGATGGATATGTGGGAGTACCGCCTGGACATGTGTCCCCGCAGGATTTGCTGTAACCGACGAGGATGTTGCCAACCCTGTCCATGGCAACCGAACCCATCCAGCGCCAGACTCCGTCAGGAGCGTAGGTGCCCTGCTGGTGGACCTTCAAAGCGGTCGGTGGAACCTTCTTGATCGGCGCTGTGATTTCCATCCAGCGCTCTCCATCCTGGCCGCGCGAGGCTTCCACGTCGAAGATCGCCAGCCAATGCTGTGCATTTGCTGTGCCATTCCAGTAGGCGAAGCGATACATCAAGCGGCCACTAAGAGACTCCAGAAGGTCGGTGATGCCTTTCTGTGGAACGCAATCGCCACCATAATTATTGTCGCCGCAGGCAGGGTTGAAAGTGGCAATGGCGATCAATTGGGAGTTGTTGTCGCCGGTAAAGGTCGCACCCTTGCTCCAGTTACTCTGGTTTTTGATGTGCACCGAATACAACGACAGATGGGAATTGTCCACATCGCCTACGCTGCCAATGGCAAACTCATCCTGGCCCGCCGGAGGAGCTTTCGGAGAGTCGCGGTCGCCGGGCAACAAGCTGTCCTCTTTGCTTGTGTACTGGTGGCAAATCTGTTCCGCCGTCTTGTCCCCTTTCAGAAGCTTCGCGCTGTTGTAACCGCACAGGACCGGACCCACGAAGCCGCTACCGCCAGGCCCGAAGTTGTTCCAGGTTTGAAAGTATCCTGTGGGCCAAATTCCCCACTTCGGATAGTCGGGGAAGCCGCTGTTCACAACCGGGAACTCATACAGATAGTAAGTGCCGGTTGCATCCGCGGTAGTGGAAACAGCCACGCAGACACCGTAGCTCCCCGTGAACACGTTCTGAGCCAGCAGCCAGCGATGCGCCACCACGTCAAACTGGGCGATGATGTCGCCATCATTGTTGCTGGAGCAAATGCCGCCCAGCTTATTCCAAAGGGTGTTGCCCTCGATGGCTGGGCCACAGGTGTAAGGCGCAGTCTTCTCGCAGACCGTATAGGAGACGTTGACCCATTGCACGATCTGGGTGTCGCCAACCGCCATGGTGGTATCGGGTGGAGCGTCTGGAACGCTGTAGTTGGGGAAGCCGTTGCCGACTCCCAGGATGTCCGCGCCAACCTTGTAAGCCGATCCAGCGGGAAGGAAGCTCTGCTCGACGGTATCTACGGCATGCCCCGCCAGGGGTTTGGGAATGCGGCGGACTGGGTTGGCTTCGTGAAAGCCATAATGCGGTGGCTGTGGAAGCTTGGCCAGCTCGCTGAGCGGAGCGGAAATAGCAAACCTTTGCGCCCGCTGGATGGTGGTATTTTCGTCCTGCGCGGCAAGCGGCAGGCTGGTTAGAAAGAGCACACTCAGGGCGAGCATGGATGAACCGATAATTGTCTTGTAATTTCTGTTCATGTTTTTACCCTTCTTGACCCTTCTTGCGACCTGGGCTCTCCGTAGATTGAGCTGGTGGTTGCAATGGCTGAACGATGCAAGACTTGGTTTCACTTTAGCAAGCAAACCCCAAGCCCAGCGGCCCAGCCGGACGAGTTAACCATAGACCTGAACAAAAAACAACTATTAACTCTGCAGTGTTATGGAGACTATTTTCTCTAGTACAAACCGGCCAAGGCTGCAAGCCGCGCGGACGGACATGCTACTATCGTCGCTGGAGGTCAACGGCTAGCCCTCCGAACAGTTTCTCGGATTCCCGGTTTCCTGAATGTTCCAACCCTCGCCAGAAAAAGTGGAAGCCCCCGTACGACAAAACAAGCATGATTGGTTCCCGCATGTCGGGAGGGCGTTCGCGCTTCTCGCCCTTCTGGCGGGCAGCGCGGCGCCGGAGTTCGCGCAGCACAGCGTCGTGCAGGACGCCGGCGGCGGCAGAAAAACCGAGCTGGACTACGACGCGGCAGACAGAGTTATCCAACAGCGCACCATCGACGCGGGCGGCAAAGTGATGGAGAAAATAGATTACGAGTACCCGCCGGGACACTTGGGGCCTCAGCAAACCGACACGGCATATTGGCCAAACGGCAAGGTTCGCAACATCACGCAGGTGACCTACGATGAAAACTCGAACTTCACGGGAGAATTCATCCGCGTTTTCGATGAGTCCGAAAGCCAGGTTGCCGGGCACAAACTGACTCACAATCCCTGGAATGGCGTGTACACCTGCGCAGATTGGAATGTCGCCGAGCAGGCTTACAAATCCGTGGAGTGCCCGTCCGGCGAAGAATCGTCGGGCGCTGCAAAAAAAGTAAGGAAGTTTTCCCGGCAGGAAGTGGTGCAGGCATTGAACGCCGCGCGAACAAGCGCGCAACCAGGAACGAAAGAGCGGTACCTGCAGCCCGCCGCCCCGGCGCCGCAACCCTCCAACTCCGCCGGCCAAGAGGTCGGGATTGTGGTGCCAGCGCAAATTCATCCCGGCGAACGAGTCTCCGGTATCGTAGCCGGGGACGCCAGCCGGTATGACGGCATGCCCGAAGTGAGCGTAACGCGATTGGCTGTGCCATTCGAATCGACCGGTGAAGCTTCTAGGTTGTCAGGCTGGAACTTCGAGACAGAGGGCGAACCACCGCAACCTGGCGACGGGCCGATCACCTTCACCGCTCCGCGCGGCGCCTCCGAGCTGAAGGTTACCTTCCGGCAGGCGGGCAATCTAGCTCATTCGGTTGCGACAGTGTTGCATTTTCCAGAAGCTCAACTAGGTCGCGCCCCTCACGATTCGTTCCAGTCGGCAGCGCTGTGCATAAAAGGCCAGCTGTGCATGGTGCAAGGGCCCTTTAGTGGAGATAGCCGTAAAACCTTTGCTGCCTTTGAACAACGCTCAGCGACGATTGTGGCGGAGACGACGGAAGCCGCCTACATAAGCATCCCAGAGCTGACTGAACCAGGGTCACGCCCTTTGTTTATCGCCGAAGGGGCGAAACTGGTTGCGCTGCCGGTAGTGGTTGGTGGATTCTTCATCAAGAACAATGGCCGCGAGCTGCAAGCGGGACAAACCCTGATCGTGTTCCCGACGCTGGATGGTCCTTCTGATATACCGGACGAACTGTGGCGGGCCGGAAACTATCCTGCGACGAACCTCGATCAAGCAAGGGAAATGGTGCCCGGATACACGATGCCTCGTGGAGATGAAGACAGAGATCAAGACCAAGATGTGCACAAGAAACGAGAGGCTCAAACAGAGGGCGCGGCAAGAGAAAAAAGTGGCGAAATTCTTCTGGTCATAAAGAATGACACGCCGGAGCAGATCTCGTTGCGGCAATCGAAGAATCAGGCCCTGGTCTTTCACCTCAGCGACGAATCGTTTCGGAGGGGCGGGTTCAAGTATGACTTGGTGGTCGAGGTTCACAGGTCCGGCCCAGTCAGAGTGAAAGGCTATGTCATTCCGTTCCTAGAACCAGTCGCGGGTCAAGAGTTCGATGTGAAGCCGCCCGCATCAGGGCAGTAGGTTACCTTCTTCGCGCGGGAGAATATTTGCGCATTCTCGGGCACAGAACTCCGAGGCCTCCAGCGATGACTGACGAAATCAGGCCATTTCGCTCAACCCCCCCCTGCGCAGGGTCAATAAGTGAAATCGCGATGTTTCGCCCGTTGACCTGCGAAACTCACGCCGCCTGGCTCTTGGTCTAGAATAGTTGTGTGAAATCTAAGAACAATCGCAACCAAATCACTTTCGGGCAAAGAATTCGGAAGCTCCGTCTCAAGCGCGGACTGACACAAGTGAAACTGGCGAAACTGGCGCATATGGATCAAAGTTATACAGCCGATGTCGAACGAGGCGAACGTAATCTTTCGCTACTGAACATCCTCAAGTTGGCAGCCGCGTTGCGCGTGCATCCAAGCAAATTGTTTGTGAAGTTCTGACTGCTCGAAACGTCGACCTGATTTTCGTCGATGCTTGCGTCTTTGTTGCCTCTGCCACACCGTTCTAGACAAGCGAGTGCACTCATCGAAGCCTCAATGAGTGAAATCGCGATTTATCGCCAGTTGAGACGATTGCTGGCGGCTTGGATTACTTCCGGTCGGGCCGACGATGCATCACTTATCGGCGTAGCTGCGATGCGTTCCGCCTGCGCATCACTCAAAGCGATAGCGGAGAGCTTCTGCGACAGCTCGATATCCAATTCGTCGGTAGATGGAATTTGATGTGGGATTCGCCAAGTCAGTGTAGAGGATGCTGCGATATCCAGCGTCACGCAGCCGTCTCGAAAGAGCGTGAACGCACGCCGCGGCGTAGCCATGTTTCCGTTTTTCGGGGGGCGTATAGACGCCTGACAGGCGGACTACTCTATCTACCGGCTCGCGGACAACAGCCATGGAGACCGTTTCTCCGTTTCGATCCCACAACCACAGTTGTCCGGCCGCTAACCCTCGATCCACACGCAGTTCGGTATCGTCAGCAGACTCACCAATTTCATGCTGGAAAGCACGGGTCCAGACAATCATCAAGCTGCGATCTTTCGGACCTGCCTGCCGTAACTTGCCCTCGATATCAGGAACTTCTCTGACCTCCAGAAGTTCATAAAGGCGGTTACCCTGGAAAGGCGTGGCTGCCGATCTGGAACGCTCGCTCCATTGGCCCGAGAAAATCGCCGCCGTCGCCGCCTCGCCGTTGACTCCTGGCAGAGGGATGCCCGCATCCGCAATCGCGTCGGCCATTGCCGTCGCTACCGGCGGTTCCATCGGTGTCAGCGTCGCTGGGAATGTCAGGGGCGACTGCAGTACAACGCCAACAACGTCTTCCTGTTGAATTGCCATCCAATAGCGGCCCGGATCGCCTTGTGCAACGCGCGCGTGCAGGATGGAGAGAACCAGATTATGGAGAACCGGTTGCGAGGAAAGGAAAACTCCAGCTCTGCTCAAAACTAACGCAGGATCTTCACTGAACACCACCTTGAGTTCCATTTGGGAGATTTTACTTGGTTTGGAGCGCCGGTCTGAATGGGCTCATAGTCGCGTGCGCAATTCGGAGCGGGTCACGACCGGAGGTTAACTGTTGTTACCAGGCCATTTCGCTCATTAAAGGGTTTTGAGCGTAAAAGAGATATTTCGCCAATCATCGTTTTAAGAGCACCGTCTTACCCCATGACTTTAGAAGCTGGGCGCTTGGGGCGTTGGGTGCGTAGATCGTGAGATTGACCTTTATCCGAGTGTGTGGCCAGGCGAATACGGGCGGCGACCATCATCGCCCTTTTGCGGCAGGCGCCTGCTCAACTTCCTTTGCCACGCGCATGACGGTCTTCCTCATGCGGTTCTCACCGGCCCAGTAGATGCTGATCTCGTGGCCATCGGGATCGTTCAGATAGGCGTGACGCCAACCCCATGGCATCATGCGCGGCATCTGTGTTATGTAGAAGCCCTTGGCCTGCAGTTTGCGGCAGAACTCATCAACTTCGCGAATCTCGAAGTACAACCGCACACCGTCACTGGCAAGCGGCGTCCCCGGCCCCGCCAAGTGCAGCGCGATCGTGCCGTCGCCTCCAGGTGCGCGCAGCCGCGCATAGACGGGTATACCTTCGTGGCGGAATTCGTCCACGAGTTTGAATCCCAGCAGGTCGCGGTAAAAGCCTAGCGCGCGTCGCACGTCTGCAGCATAGACCATTGCATGGTTGAAGGTCAGCTTCTCGCCGCCGACCTCCGCTGTCCGCCGCGGCGCAGGTATTTTTTTTGCCGGACGCAGGGCCTCCTTCCGCTTTCTCGGCGGGGATTTCTTCGCTTTCTTGCGGGGATTCAATTTTCTCTTCGTGGACATTCTTGCCAACCCCGTCCTACCCGGACTGTCGATCTGGCGGCGGAAGGAAACCATTATTGTCCTGGAGCATTGTCCTGGAGCAACGACGTTGATCGGGGCTAAAGAGCTAGTCTTTCCCCGGCTCGGTCCTTTGCTGCTGCCTGCTGGGGGGATAAAAGCTTACCAGCAACTCGCGTCATCCAGAAACAACTGGTCATCCCGGTGCATGGTGAGTGTGCTCTTGTAGATCAGGAGGACGATCAGACCAATTGCGAAAACTCCGACGATCACCGCCACGACAGTCAGCATCATAAGGCACCTCGGCCCGAGTCCAACCCAAGTTCGGCTGGCTTTCCACTTCCTTGGGGTTCGGAGGAACTCGCTTGAAAACTACAAGCCCGGCCCCTAGCCGCCGAGCAGCGGTTCAACGATGCGACTGCACTTTAGCGGGACCGGGCCCAATTCAGAGGTATTCAGTTTTGATTCCTCCGGCCTCTATTACAAGCGTTTTCCACCTCTGCTGTCAGTGACCTTCATCACCGTTAGTCAATAAGTGAAATTGGGATTTTACAACAGGCGTCATGGGCCTCCGGCGCATCACGCAGCATGAAAATAGCTAGCTGCCCGTAGGTCGTTGATTTCTCGTGCGCAGACTCGCCATTTTCATGGCAGTTGTCGTTCGATTCCGTCGCCATTAGAATAAGTGGCCCGACCAGTGTGCAAGTTGTATCCTTTCGTCACGAGAGGTCACTCATGCGCCGTCTCGCTTTCCTGCTGCTCTGCCTATCGCTGCCGATCTTCGCCCAGAGCAAGTCAGCCGACGACATCAAGGCCGCAGTCACCCGCATGGCGCGCGTCGGCCGGTGCGGTTCTCCCAGTTTTTCTCCTGACGGAAAAAGCCTCGCCGTCGTTTGCGATATGAGCGGATTGCCGCAGATCTGGACAGTGCCCGTCGAAGGCGGCTGGCCGACACTAATCACCGCCTTCGACGATCCTGTCAGTGGGGTATCATGGTCGCCGAACTCCGACTGGCTTGCGTTCCGCATCGCGCCCGGCGGCGGCATGAATTCGCAGGTCTACCTCGCGAAGCCGGACGGCAGCTCCGTCAAAAGGCTGACCGCTGGCGGCAAGGATAACAACTGGCTCGGCGACTGGACGCTCGACGGCTCGCGGCTAACCATGGCTTCCAACCAGCGCTCAGCCGAAACCATGGACGCCTACCTCATCGATCCGGTCGGCGGGACGCTCGATATGGTCGCCGAACTCAAGGGTGTCGGCGGTATCGAAGGCGTCAGCCGCGACAATCGCAATATCGTCATCAGCCGGCTCGCCAGCCGTGGCGACAACAACCTTTACTTGATCAACCGCGAAACGGGAAGCGAACAACTGCTTACGCCTCACACCGGGCCGGGCGAATTTAGCGGAACTATCTCGCCCGATGGCAAAATCGTCTACCTGGTCACCAACAAAGACCGCGACCTCACCGCTTTCGGCCGCGTTCGTATCGATGCCGGTGGCAAACCCGCCCCAATCGAATTGATCGCCTCGCGCGATGATGCCGAACTCGAAGGCTTCGTCATGAACGATCAGGGCAGTCAGGCCGCGCTGATCTGGAACAATGCAGGACGGAACCAACTCGCACTCATGGATCTCTCCTCCGGCAAATCGACCGAGGTAAGTGGCCTCCCCGGCGACCTGATTGGGGCCTCCACTTTCTCGCGCGACGGTAAGAAACTCGCTCTCGTTCTTAGTGGAGCTGCCGCGAACCCGGATGTGTGGGTGATGGACATGGCCAGCCGTCAATTTGCGCAGGTCACCCACAGCCCTCACGCCGGAGTTAGCTTCGCCGACCTGGTCAAGCCCGAGCTTGTCAGTTTCAAGAGCTTCGACGGACTCCAGTTGAGCGGCTGGCTGTACCGGCCGCGGAACCAAACTGGCCCCGGTGCCTACGTCATCAGCTTCCACGGCGGACCCGAGGGGCAAGAGCAACCGGCATTTCGCAGCGACTATCAGGCGTTGTTGCTCGCCGGCATCGGCGTGTTCGCTCCCAATGTGCGCGGCTCCTCCGGCTTCGGTAAGAAGTTCGTGAACCTCGACAATGGCCCATTGCGCGTGAACGCCGTGAAAGACATCAAGGCCTGCGTGGACTACCTCATCAGCAACCACATTGCCGACCCGAAGCGCCTCGGTATCACGGGTGGCAGCTATGGCGGCTATATGACGATGGCTGGCCTAACCGAGTACCCCGATTCCTTTGCCGCCGGCGCTGATCTTTTCGGTATCGTTAATTTCAAAACCTTCTTCGAGCACACCGAGCCCTGGATGGCTGCCATATCCACTGTCGAATATGGCGATCCCAAAACTGAGGGCGAAATGCTCGACCGACTTTCCCCGATCTACAAACTCGACCGCATTACTGCACCGACGATGGTTCTTCACGGTGCCAACGACACCAATGTCCCGGTGATCGAAGCTGAGCAGATCGTTTCCACGCTCAAGAAACGGGGCATTCCCGTCGAGTACGTCTTGTTCCCCGACGAAGGGCACGGCTGGCGCAAGGTCAACAACCGCATCCGCTCGACCGTCGAGATCACGCAGTTTTTCTCCAAGTATCTGAATCCTGGGGGAACCGCCGCGGGCAAGTAAAGGGAAGCCAGTTCTCAGCGGTCTCGTATCAGGCCATCGCTTCAGGCGTTGCGATTCCCAGATTACTGTCGTTAGCTGGCCATTACACGTTTTGAGGAATTGGCCGGGCCGGTCATTGAGTGTAATCGAGATGTTTCGACAGTTGGCTGAGATCAAAAGCGCTTGCCAGCGACCTTGAATGCTATGGGTCCTGCCTTCAAACTGCCGGGACACTGCCTCACGCTGCACTGGTACAAGTACCATCGTGACCAATACCAGCAGGCTCTCGAACGGAAGGCAGTTCGCGAAGACCAATATTTCAGATTATTTGTTCCCTCCTACGTGAAACAGCTCTCTTACTCAATTGCTGCCGTTGATGCGGCACGCGGGTCCCAAATGGCACAGGACGTGGCGAAAAGCATCCTTGTTTCGATTTGCGCCGTAGTCATCGAGTACTATGGCCGCGTCAACGATCTTGAAGTAAATGCAAATTACATGGTGGCCCATGACCGTTCAGCGCTTCCGAGACTTGAAAGTCGCTTGAAGTGTGCATTCGGGGATCGAAGCAGATACGAATATTTTCTGGCATTGGAGCTCTACGCGAATGATACGGATACTGCAGATTTCGTGCTGCCGGTAGAGGATAAGAGAGACAGAGATAATAAAAACCGCAAGCGCTGCTTGCCCGGCGCACCTTTTGCATTTTGGACCAATCAAACCATAATCGTTGACGATGTGGCCAAAATAAAGTACGGCAGTCTCATCCCTGATAGCATCATTAAAGAGGAAGAATCTCTTCTCGAAGGGAAGAGGTTCAAGAGCTTTGGGTGTCTCAACATTATACGCCGGGGGAAGCAACTCGGCATTGTTAACGTCGAATCAAACAAGCCTTATGTGTTTGGAAAGACGCAGAATACAAAAAGTGAAATTACCGCCTTGTTGCACCCGTTTTGTTTATTGTTGGGGCGCGTGATCGGAGCGGAAAAGAGGGTTGAAAATGTCTGATATGTTCGACGATGTTCTTTACCACAGGATCTTTAAGATCTCGGGTGGACGAGTGGATCTGCTCGACGAAAGCACACGCGAGCTCCTGAATGTGGGTCGAGAGAGTACTCGTTCCTGTGACATTCCTAGCGACGACGAAGGAAGAAGCTCAGACAGTGAAAAAGCAGCGTGACCTCACAGACACTTCGCAGTCCGAGTGCGAAGCGCTAACCCCAGTACCAGAATCAAAGGTCTTTCGCTTCGACTTTCGGCATGCCGCAAAACCTAAAGGGTCTTGGGTTTACTGACCTCAAAATTGACACGGTAGGAATATAGGAACGGACGAGCAAGCGCTGAGTTCAACTTCGGATAGCCAGTAAATTCTGGTTTGACGAGCCCGGGCTAAGCAACGAAGCCGTTACTGCCCAGCTACTGCCTATCCCCCAATTGGTCACCACAAATGATCAATCCCGCCAACACGGTTCCTAAGCGTGTTCCCCATGGGACACGTCGGAGGCGTACTATGGCCACGAAGACTAGTGTAGCCACGCCATGTACCAACCAGGTGGTAGGGTCTGATTCGTCCATTAGGTACAGACGCTGACCCGTTCTGACCTGAACGTATCTCAGTCTCGAAATCAAGCCGTGGAAGAACAGTAAAGGTGCTCCAGTAAGCGCTTGCCAGGCAGCGTTCTGGACGTCCGCCCCTTTTTTCATCAGTTGAATACAATCCTGTTGGAACACATAGCTGCAGTATGCATGACCGATAGTGAATAACACAAAAATGATCCACACGCGCCCGATATCCAAATCAACGCCGAATACTTTGAACTCGTGTTTTTTCGTCAGGAATTTGATTAGAACGATCGCACCAGCGACAGCTGTCGCCGATATGAGCAGGGCATTTATCAATCCGGCGACGCCAGGAGGCGATCAATTAGAGGATCTTGGATCACAACCGCCATGTCCACAAAATTATACAAGGCGGCACGACGGAATTCCCATCACTGGCAGGAGCAAGCTTCGAAAAGAGCGACGCACTACGTGCGCGACAAAAGGGACAGAGTACTAGCAGGCTGCTGAAAAACTGCTCCTAATCCACAGCCGACTATGGTACGAGAAGGCATGCGCGGAGACGATCCGAGCAAAATCATATGTTCAGTTACTTGTCTCCCGAGATGCGCGTGCGCAAGGATCATCCGCTGCGCGCGATCCGGGTGATGGTGGACGAGGTACTCACTCAGCTCTCGCGGCGGTTCGATACGATGTACGCTCGCGTCGGCCGTCCGTCGATTGCGCCAGAAAAGCTGTTGCGGGCGCAGTTGTTGCAAATGCTGTACTCGATCCGCAGCGAGCGTTTGCTGATGGAAGAGATGGACTACAACCTGCTGTTCCGCTGGTTCGTGGGGCTGAATGCGGATGACGACGTCTGGGACGCAACCGTGTTCACCAAGAATCGCGACCGCTTGCTGGAGGCCGACGTAGCGAAAGAGTTTCTGGCGCGGGTGGTAGAGCAAGCGCGGGCGAAGGGTTTGACCTCCGACGAGCATTTCACGGTCGATGGCACGCTGGTGGAAGCGTGGGCGAGTGCCAAGAGTTTTCAACCGAAGGAGGGGAAGCAGAAGCCGCCGGACGATCCGGGCAATCCCACCGTGAACTTTCGCGGCGAGCAGAGGTCGAATGAGACGCATGCATCGAAGAGCGATTCCGAGGCGCTGCTGGCGCGCAAAAGCGGGGGCAAAGAGTCCAAGCTGAGTTACAGCGGGAATCTGTTGGTGGAGAACCGCAACGGACTGATCGTGGAGGCGGAAGTTTTCCAGGCCAACGGAACGGCGGAACGAGATGCGGCTCTGATGATGCTGGAACAGATTCCCGGAACGAAGCCGGTGACGGTGGGTGGCGACAAAGGGTTTGACACGCGCGGGTTTGTGGCCGAGTGCCGCCATCTGCGTGTGACGCCGCACGTGGCGCAGAACCATGCGCGGCCAGGCGGCAGCGCGTTGGATGGGCGCACGACGCGGCATCCGGGTTACGCCATCAGCCAGAGGAAGAGGAAGCGAATCGAAGAATGCTTTGGCTGGTTGAAGACGATTGCGCTGATGCGGAAGGTGCGCCATCGTGGGGTCTGCAAAGTAGACTGGATCTTTACCTTCGCTTGCGCGGCCTACAATCTGGTGCGCATGCGAAACTTGGCGGTCGCAGTTCCGGCGCTGTAAGTCAGGGTCGACGTGTGTCTCGCGCAGCATCGAGTTAGAAGCAGCAGCCACAAAAACACCGGAAATCGAACTCTTCGACATCCACAACGATGAGCAATAGAAAGAAAAACCCGCTGCAATTCAATTTTCCCGCAGCCTGCTAGAGTACTTGCCATCAATTCGCCATCAAAACTCGGGTCCTTCAGGGCTTTTCTAGTGCTGCAAAGTGCGGAAAAGCTAGATGGGGAACGGGTTTTAGGGTGGTGACCTCAAATTGACACGATATCATGTCCTCGTCCATTACCAGAGACTGTTCCTTCAGTTTTTTCAATTCCCACACGAGCCAGAAAGTTTACTGCCAGGATAGATCCACCAGGGTCACCTCGCCCGCTGAGACTGTCCCGTTACCTTCCAGCCAACGAGCAATCAAAGTTTTGCGAATCGCCCCAATTTTCACATCTGAGGTAGATTTCGTATCGAGAGCGTGCAAAACACGCCATTTCACTCGTAAACTGGGGACTTATGGTGCAGCCTCAAATACATTAGCGTGTTTAGTTCCCGCATCCAACTAAAGTATACGACCCGACAGCTCAACTGTCCGATTTGCTCGATTACCGGGGTACATTGGGCTTACTTTCTATGGGTTGAGGATTTTGTTTCTTCTGTCCTCAGCATCTTTAATCTCCTCGTCACCGTTCCTGTAGAGAAGGTTGAGTTCCTGCGCCGTTTCCGCCAACACTGATCTTTCAATCTCTTCCGGAGGATGATACGTCTCTGTCGGTTGGCGGTCGCTCAAACCGACGTCAAGGGCGATCGCAGCAAATCTCCGTTGGAGCAGGAACATCCCGATTACTATCTCCGAATTGTCCGAGAAACACCGGATGGAATTATCGTACGCGGAGCCAAGGCACACACATCAGTTTCTGTAAATGCGAATGAAGTCATCGTTCTTCCGACACGCGCCATGAAGGAGGACGAAGCTGCCTACGCGGTGGCCTTTGCCATTCCCGTGAACACGAAAGGACTGAAGCTGATTGCTAGCTCTTATGGAGCGCATCACGTGGACAGCGAATTCGATTTTCCCTTGGCTTCCAGGCACCGAATGATCGAGACACTCACTGTCTTTGACGACGTACTGGTGCCGCATGAACGCGTGTTTCTGAAGGGCGAGTGGGAGTTTGGCGGTGACTTGGCCAAGACATTCGTCGAGTTCCATCGGTTCACGGCTATTTCGTACAAGCTGCCTCTGGTGGATGCGCTGGTCGGAGCTGCGCTCCTGATGACGGAATACAACGGGCTGGAGCGCGCGAAACACATCCAGGAAAAGCTCGCCAAGCTCATCAGCTATGCCGAAACCTTGCGTGCGCTGGTGCGGTTAGCGGCACTCGATTGCGAATTGGGTCCGCTGGGCATTGCAATTCCAAAGACACTGCTTGTAAATATGGCCAAGTTGCACTTCGCGACTAATTTTCACCAGATGCTTGCTTATGTGCAAGATATTACCGGCGGACTCATTGTCACCGGACCGAGCGAAGCAGATCTTCAGAATCCAGACATTGGCAAGCACATCCGCAACTATCTGTGCGCACGAAAAGGCGTTCCGGTGGAAAATCGACTCAAAGCGATCAACCTGGTCAAAGAACTTACAGCGACGGATTTCGCCGGTTATCAAGCTGTCTTGGCGATCCATGCCGAGGGTTCCATTGAAGCCGAGAAACTCGCAATGGTGCGCGAACACGATTCGCGTCGTAGCAAGCAGCTGGCCAAGAGGCTGGCAGGAATCGAGGATGCGGGCGTCAGGCAGTCAAGAAGGACGGCGTAACAGGATGTCACCCGAAACACCTAGTGATGGAGTGATGTTGCAGCTGAGCAAGGTGGAGTTGGATAACACGGATCTATCCCGGAATGACAACGGAGGAAATTATCATGCCCGAACCACGTCTCAGGCGTGATGAAGTCAGCAAAGTTTCTGGTGACGTTTACGAGCGCCTGAAAGAGGCGATCGTGACAGGAACGGCGCGACCAAACGAACGATTAATCGAGGTGGAACTTGCCGAGCGGCTTGCAGTGAGCCGCACGCCCATACGCGAGAGCCTTCAACGGTTGGCGGCGGAGGGACTGGTTGCAAGCCAACGCCACGGTTGGGTTGTGCGCGAGCACCGAAGCGACGAGATTCGCGAAATCTACGAGGCACGCGCCGCGCTAGAAAGCTACTGCGCACGTTTTGCGGCCCAGCGAGCGAGCGAAAGTGAACTGAAGACAATCGCCTCAATCCATCGGGATAACACTGCTGGTCTGTCCGCAGCGGCCCGCCGGGAGCGTCTTGTCAATGTCAATGATCACTTTCATGACGCGATCATTTCGGCAGCTCGAAATGAAAGCTTGTCGAACATGATTCGCAGGAATCGAACCTATTACTTCAACTACAGGATCGCCGAACTTTACACCGACCAAGAAGCCGAAATCGCGCTCGCCGGCCACGATGCCATTGTGCGTGCACTGCTGAAGCGTAATCCGGACGCGGCTGAGCGCGAGATGCGTTCGCATATTGATATCGCTCTGCGAGTAATTCTGACCAAAATCCGCTAGTCGACCAACTGTGGTGGAGGATAAGCCCACATGCATCCCGAGTTGCAAAAGGAAATCGTGATTTACGAGCGACGGACACCAAAATCCGCGGAATCACACAAACGCAATCTGAAACGCATCCCGCTCGGTGTCGCCAGCAACTATCGCGCCTATGATCCGTATCCGATCTTTGTAAAAGAAGGGCACGGCTCGCATTTTCGCGACCTCGACGGCAACGACTACATCGACCACAATCTCTGTTTCGGCGCAAACATCGCCGGCCATTGTCATCCTGTGGTCATGAAAGCGATGACGGGATGTTCGACTACCGGAACAATCTTCGGAATGCCGCATGATCTAGAGTGGCAACTTGCAGAAGAAATCTGCGCTCGTTTTCCAATTGAGATGCTTCGTTTCGGATCCAGCGGCACGGAAGCGACAATGCACGCGATCCGTCTTGCACGGGCTGCCACAGGCCGAGACAAAATTATCAAATTCGAAGGCACATATCATGGCGCACATGACTCCGCCCTGGTCAGTGTCAAGCCGAATGCGCTGGACTTTGGCGATGTGCACGCTCCGACTCCTGTTCCCAGCGGTTTAGGTGTTCCAAAGGCAAGCGTTGCCAATGTCGCGGTCGCATCATTTAACGATCTCCCTAGCGTCGAGCTTTGCTTCAGACAGAACCCTAGCGAGATTGCCGCAATTATTCTCGAGCCCATCATGATGAACGTTGGCCTATGCATGCCGCAGGCCAGCTTTCTTGAAGGTTTGCGTAACCTATGCGACCGTAACGGCGCATTGCTCATTTTCGACGAAGTAAAGACTGGCGCGAAGTTGTGTTGGGGTGGCGCCTCGGAGTATTTTGGCGTCAAACCGGACATGATTTGCTTAGGCAAATCAATCGGAGGTGGTTTGCCACTCTCAGCGTTCGGAGCTAGCAGATTAGTGATGGATCTGATTTCACAGCGCAAAGTTTTTCACGGTGGAACGCCCAACACGAATCCCGTTTCGATGTCAGCCGGGCTTGCGACTTTCCGGGATGTGCTCACTCGTGAGAACTATGCGCATGTCGAAAAGCTGAGCCAAAAGCTCGCTGACGGCTATCGCAAAACGATCGCAAAGGTGGGACTACAGGCATATGTCGTGTGTGCGGGTGCCAATGGCGCATTAATGCTTTATCCGAAAGAAATTCGCAATTACCGTGACTGGATCACGATTGATGCTGACCTCTGGCGTCACTACTGGTTCGCCATGGTGAACCGTGGCGTCATGCCGCAGCCACATTGGTGGGACGAGCAATGGACAATCTCGGTTCAGCACACCGACGCGGACATCGACAAGCACCTCGCGGCATTTGAAGATGTTGCGCCGGCGCTAGCCAAGGCGCAGCAAGGGCGCCGGCACAACATTGGCGCCTTGCAGCATTTCTGAAGCGTGAATTTTGTGTTTTCGTACCAGACACGATCACGGGGTAATTTCGAAAATCGTTCCGCATCCTAACGTATCCGGGTTGCAGCTTTCGTCCCCGCCCCATTGACCCATTCCATACAGCATGCCGTTCGTACCCATGATGATCGGCACCGGCGAATAACCGCCCTGCGGAGTATCGAATCTGTGCAGCACGGTTATTTTGGCGGCGGGATCAAGCTTGAATATTTCTCCGCTCACGCCGTTGCCGTCTCCCAATGCTGTGCCATAGAGGTTGCCGGAAGCATCCAGAATCAATTGGCCCCAAGGTTGCCCGTCATCTCCACTGCCGCCTTTCCCCGTGAAGGCATAAAGGACGTGGTACGTGCCGTTAGTGTCGATCTTGAAAACGGTGCCGCATCCGAGGCTTTGGCAATTGCCACCGAAATGACCACCCTGAGAAGTGGTGGCGTACAAGTTTCCCGATTTGTCTTATACGGGGACGGACCAGGGATATTTCCCGTCCTGCTGGCCGGCGAAATCATAGAGCACGGTTTCGTTCCCGTGTGGATCCAGCTTGTAAACCACGCCACATCCGGTTCCCGGGTAGGCGTCACAATTGCCGGTGCCGCCATAGCGCGTCGTGCCGTAGAAGTTCCCAGCCTTGTCGCGCATCAAGCCGACGGAAGGCACTGCCCCATCCGTTCCGCCACTGAATTGGTACAGTATGGTCTCTTTGCCGGTCTTTGGATTGATTTTGAATACGGTTCCACAACCACTGCTAAGCCCACAGGATGTCCCGGTCCCTCCGAACGGTGTGACTCCGTAAAGCAAGCCGTCAAACCAGAGCAAATTCACTTCATTCGGGAATGCTCCATCCGGCGGCCCGGTAAACCGGTGTAAGACCTTATATCGGCCGTTGGTATCGATTTCAAAGACGACTGCGCAGCCGTTAGGACTGCAATACTGATTGCCGGTGTAACCACCTTGATTAGTCGTGCCATAGATGTTGCCCTCCGGATCGAGAGTTACGCTGCCGAAAGGCACGGTACCATCCGACTCCTTTTTGCTGAAATTGCGTAACACAGTCTCTTTCCCGGAGCTGTCCAGCTTGAAAACGGTGCCGCACGGTGTCGGAGGGTCCTGGACGGGACAGCCCGTGGTAACCGTTCCGCCGTTCGATGTGCTGCCATAAAGGTTGCCGGCGTTGTCCATGAACAATCGGGCTGCCGGGGCCTGCCCATCCGGGCCGTGAAACTTGAATAGCACCTTGAAGGTTTGGGCCTGCGCTCCAGCAGCTATAGTGGTGAAACCGAGGGCCAGACTCACCCACACCAAGCGAGTAACTCGACCTGCCGGGGAGTTCCAGTTCCGCAGTGTTCCGTTGTTTCCCATGTTCATCCCTCTTTCGAGACCAACTGCCAAGTTGCTAGATCGAAAATGTGCAAGCGTCAGATTGTGTCTACTTGAGTGCCAGCTTGAAGAGTGTCCCGCCGGTGGCATCGCCACCGCTGGTGGCTGTGCCGTAGAGAATCTTGCCTGTCTGATCGAGAGCTACTCCTACAGGTCCGCTCCCATCCGCTCCGTTGGTAAAGGCGTGCAACACCTTGAAGTGACCTGCACTGTCGATCTCGAACACATTCCCATTTGGAGCTCCCACGCTGCCGACTTGATTCGACGTGACACCGTAGAGATTGCCCTTGGCGTCTCGGACCACACCGCCCCATGGATTGGCGCCGTCTTTTTTGCCGGTGAAGTCGTGCAGGACGGTCAGTCCCGTTTTGCCCAACTTAAACACCATGCCAAGTCCGTACTTGCCGTTCGACCAGGCCGTGCCATACAGGTTGCCTTGATCGTCGAACACCAGATTGCCGCTGGCCCAAGGCCCGGCTACGGAAGAATAGCCGTTGTTTAGTTGGCATGTCCCCTTGCCGCCTTTGAACTCATGGAGGACCTTGTACTCGTTTGCCTGGGTGAGTTCGAAGATCATGCCCAAGCCGTAGGCGCCACCACATGCGGCAGAGCCGTAAAAGTTGCCACTGGCATCCCGAACCAAACCTTGTCCCGGAGCAGTTCCATCTTTGCCTTTTCCAAACACATGCAGTAGTGTCAGCTTGCCGGTCTTGCCATTTATTTTGTACAGAGTTCCGCATAGCGGCGGCGTGCATTGCCCAGAACTAAGTGGGCCCTCGCCAACCGTTACACCATACAGTTCACCGTTTGAGCCAAGCGCTAAGCTAGTAAATAGTGGCAATATTCCATCAGAGTGCTCGGCAAAATTAAACAACGTGGTGGGTGTTTTTTGGTTCTTGCCCACTTTCCACACCGTTCCGTATGTGAGGGTGTCTTTGCTTGCATCCCAGTATGTGGTCCCGTAGAAGTTGCCGGCGCGATCCTCCACTGGTGCCGCCCCAGGACCCGAGCCTTGAAAGTTAGCCAGCGTCGTGTAGTTGTCGCTGGACTCGAACTTGTACAACGTCCCGTCCAGGAATTCCCCACCCGACGATGTCGTACCATAAAGATTACCTTTTCCGTCCACGATCGGACCCGCTTGTGGACTGCTCCCATCGCTGCCGAAAGCGTGTAGAACTGTGAATGCCTGAGCTTGCACAATCCCCACGCCCAAAAGCCACACCACCACCGCGACCGCCAGTATCGACGTGATGTGCGATGACCACTTCTCTACGCGCCGAAGCGTGCCTTCCTGTTTCTCTGAATTTTTCATTTCATGCCTCCATCGGATTTACTGTTGGGTACGCGTTATGGAATGGGTCCGGAATTACCTCCCTGCGCCTCTGATCCAGCTTGAACACAGTTCCGAAACCGTACTTCGCACTTTATAAATTAGGATTCGACCAGTCCGTCTTCCCGGAACCCAGTGAAAACGCGGTTTCCTTGCCTCCGTTACTTACCGTGGACACTACTCTGGCGTGACCTTGAACACTACTCCGCAGCCGGGACCGTTGGAACAGTAGTTGGAATTGCCGCCTGACAAGGTAGCGCCATAAAGGTTTCCCTTCGCGTCCGAAATCAAACCGAAGGGGGGACTCGCCCCATCCGCCCCTCCAGTGAAGCGGTGAAGGACGGTCTCTTTGCCTTTGCTGCTCACCTCATAAACTACTCCGTCGAAGGAGCCGCCGCCGTTCATGGTCTCGCCATAAAGGTTTCCCTCCGCGTCCCAAGTCAAACCTGCCTGGGGCCAGGATCCGTCCTCTCCCCCCTTGAAGGTGTATAAGACCGTGAACGTTTTTCCGTCTGAGGTCAGTTTAAACACCGTTCCGCACCCGTAATTGTTGCAGCCCGACGCTGGCTCACCACCTTCATTGGTGGTGCCATAAAGGTTTCCGTTCGCGTCCGAAATCAAACTATCGAAAATGGGCTGCGCCCCGTCCGCCTTCCCAGTGAAGCTGTGAAGTACCGTCTCCTTGCCCTTGTTACTCACCCTGAACACTACTCCGCGCCCGTAAGCGCCGCCTTTCCAAGTGGTGCCATAAAGATTTCCCTTCGCGTCCAACAACAAACGACCTGTATAGGGAAGCGCTCCGTCCGCCCCTCCGGTAAAGCTGTACAAGACCGTAAGCTTTTTGTCTGGGGCCAGCTTGAACACTGTTCCTCCGCCGTGGGCGCCGCCGCCTGACGTGGTCCCATAAAGGTTCCCCTTGGCGTCAAAAACCAGAGCACCTCCAAAGGGAACCGCCCCGTCCGGCGATCCAGTGAAGGTGTGAAGTACGGTCTTCTTGCCGCTCGTATCCAGCTCGAACACGGTTCCGCACCCGAAAATGCCGCAAGACATATCGCCGCCGTCCTGGGTCGTGCCATAAAGGTTTCCCTTCGCGTCCAGAGTCAAACCTCCGATGGGCTGCATCCCATCCTTCCCTCCCTTGAAGGCACCACTCCGCACCCTCCTTCTCCACAATTCTGCGATGTGCCGCCTCCGCTGGTATAGCCATACAGATCGTCCTCGGAGCCCCGGAGTAGACCCGAAGAGGGGTACGCCCCGTCGTTCTCATTGAACTTGTATAGAACTGTCTCCTTGCCAGCCTTGCTCAACTCGAACACCGTTCCGCACCCTCCGTTGCAAGCTGATTGATTTCCTCCATACTCCGTCGTACCGTAGAGATTGCCCAGCTTGTCACGCACCAGGGCTGCAAACGCGGGGCTGCTGCCGTCGGGTCCTCCTTTGAAGCCGTACAGAACAGTCTCCTCGCCAGCTTTAGTGACCTTGTACACTACCCCGCAACCCGCGCTGCACGCCGATAGATCGCCGCCTTGGAAGGTTGTGCCATAGAGATTGCTCTGTTCGTCAAGGACCACACCCTGATCCGGAACACCACCGTCGGCTCCTCCAGTGAAAGTGTGCAGTGCGGTTAACTTGGCGGCCTTACTCAGCTTGAACACAACGCCGCTCGAATAGGCGCCTCCTGCGGTTGTGGTTCCGTTGAGGTTGCCTTGCGCATCCTGAACCAGAGTTGAGGCAGGATTGGAGCCGTCGGCTCCTCCGGTGAAGGTGTGCAGCACAGAGAACTTGCCCGACTTACTCAGCTTAAACACAACGCCGCAGCCGTATCCACCGCAATCGGAGATATTGCCGCCAGCGACGGTTGTTCCATAGAGGTTGCCTTGCGTGTCCTGCAACAGGCCTGCCGAGGGACCGCCCCCATCGGATTCGTCCTTGAACGAGTGGTCTGTCCAAGCAATCTCAGAGTTTTTCATGCGGATACCTCTTTCTCGCTAACAGTGACCGGATAGCCAAGAATCTCTGAGCAGAGCTTCTCAAGTGCGGTGAGCTTGTTCTCTTGTGCGTCCAGGTAAGCGCCGAGCTGACTAATCAGCATGGAACGGCGTTCTGTTCTGTGCTCCTCTAGCGTGTAGGTCTTCGGGATTCGTTTCGGGGGTTTCCATCCGTGTAACCCCATCAAACGATAAGCTGTGCTTTTCGGAATCTTGAGGTCTTCAAGCTTTTTCACGAACGTGCCGTAACCCGGCTTAGCAAGATGTTTGTGCAGCTTGATGAGCGCCAAAGCGAAGTCTTTAGAGAATCGCTTTTCCTGTTTTTGATACTTGTCCCATTGCTCCCGTACCACGGTCAACAGGTGCGATTTGTCTTTCCCACTTGGGACAGACGATTTCGAGGTTTTTGGGCGAGGGCGGCTCACGAGGACACCGCCTTTGTGAGTAGAGCGTGTTGTGCTCGCACAATCCGCTCGGGGACTCTTACGGTAATGTAGCGGCGTTTGGTTTTTGTTTCAGTGTGACCGAGGCGTAGGACTCCGGGAACGCGCTCAAAGTGGCGTCTAACGGTGTCTTGGCTTACGCCCCACTGCTGTGCTATTTCTGCAATTGAAAAGTGACGGTCTAGTGCGACCGATTCGGCGGTACTCATATTCGGTTGTCCTTGAGTGTTAAGTTGCCGTCTCAGTCGGAAGACTGGTTTTTCTCGGCGGGTGAGTTCTGAGGGTCACTTGCGACCGCTCGACCACGCATGCTCGCCGTCGGAGGATGACAGCTCGCAAGAGGTTTCGGGAATCCCTAGCAGAATTCCGTTTTCTTTCGTGAAAGCCCTGGCGGGGTTCCACTTAAAATTAATTTTAGCACGCTCTAGCGGTTTTTCCAAATGGAGCGGCGCAAGAGGTAGTGCGCTACTTTGAATTTCCACAGCGCTAGCACTGGCATCCCGCCTGTGCAATATGGGACGCAAAGGCGGCAAGATCGGCGGCCAGCGCAAGTTGGAAACCATGACGCCGGAACAGCGGCGGGAAATCGCGCTGAAAGCCGCGAAAAGTAGATGGGCGAACCGTAAGAAGATTTGATTATCGCTGCCCCGCTTCATCTTCCAAGTTGAATTTCGCCAACTCTTGGTGCCGTTTAAGAAAATCGATCATTCGTTCCATTATCTCGCCGTGATAAGCGAGGCCGAGAGATGTTACTGCGGGCAATCTCTCGGGGTCTCTGGTGCGGTTCAGTTCTGGATATGCAAGCCCGCAATCCAGCGCATATTCCATTCGTTTCTCCATTTGCGCGTAGGTTAGATCGGCTAATGCCTTGCGTTGTTCTTTAAATACTTCTTCGGTTCTGCCCGCCGGGATTGCGGCCAACCACAGATTCAAATCTGCAATACATGCTTCACGCGTAGGAGCATGGCCAATTTCTTGAGCTAACATGGGGGTTGTCAGCACGAATGTCAGTACCAGTAGCACTGTTCTCATGGTTCCTCTCCCATTTTCGGGAAGAAATTATAATTCCTGCTCAAGACCGTTACTGAATGGGTGGAACAATCCACCTAAAGTTGGGCGGTTTCTTGTATTTATTAAGCGGGCACAAGCTGAACTTCTCGGGAGTTATTGTTGCTATATGAATGTGCCCACCAATTGATTTGCAGTACGGATCAATCGTGTTCGCTGCACATTGCTGGATGTATTCCCGCACGGTGTCAACACAACGGTTTAGAGATGTGCAGCGATCAACATCCGTTTCATCAAGAACAATTTGCGAACCGCTAAACACCCTAAAATCTGGGAACTTGAGTTGTATTGTGTCCACATCTGCCACAACAACTCCATTTTCCTGCAAGAATGATACTTCCGTCCTGAATGGGTCGTTGTTCCAATATCCGACGAATAATCCTCTAACTATTTCGTTCGCCCGTCGCCCTATCATTGGAATTGGCGTATCTCCGTTGTGGGCGTTTACGCGCTCCACAAGACCCGAAGCCAATTCTCTGGCAAATTGTTCAGCCGAGATGCCAGTCCTTAGTCTGGCCATAGCTGGGACAGTTTCCTCGATGAAATCGAAATGAGCGCGATCAGCGTATTCCAATCGGGTACTACCAGCCCACGCATAAGCAATAGTTAGGTTTGATTGCTCGACGGGAAATATCTTTTGCGCATGATCGGTAATGGTGTCGTAGAAATCTTGCCTGAGTCCGTCTGCCCCGATGACAAAACCTTCCGTCACATAGGAACAGACAATTGCTGTCATGCCCGGAATTCTACTAAAACCCCGCGAAAGAGAAATCAAATCAAAGTAGGCGCACTACCGCGCAAGAAACGTATTCCCCTCCGTCATACAGCGGCGGCGATCACTTCGGCCGTGCTCCGACGGAGCTCTTGATTCTGGCGCTGGTCTCCCATGGGCACGCGCCCAGCCTTTATGCACTGCAAAAGGAAACCTTGCTGTCAGCCGGAGCTCTCTTCCCCGCGCTGGCAAAGTTGAAGGCCAAAAAAATGCTTCATGCGGAACAGTTAGGGCCGCGGAATCGCCAGCAGTTCGGCGTACCTCCAGGCGTCCTGAGCAAGATAGAAGAGAAATGGAAATCCTGCGCCGAGGAACATATCGCGGATTGTGATGCAGTCCTCAAGCTTTGCACGGCGGCGGAAATATTTGATCTTCCTGAGGCGGTGGAATACGCCCACTCGGCCGCGGAGCTCCGCGCCTCGGAGCTAAGGAAATGCACGAACAGAGAAGGCCAGATCGAGGCACCCGCGATAGATTTTGTCAGTTACCGTTCCTATACGGAGGTCGCACGGTCTTATCAACTTCAGGCGGAGGAACACACGCTCAGAGCAGTGGAAGCAGCATTGAAGATGGACCTGTAGGCCGAAGATCGGGTCTGGGTCGGAGAGAAATTATTCCAGAGGACGGAATCTAGCGTAACGGATCTTTCTTCATTGATGACAATATTTTACCGCTTGGAGACTCGCCACCGGTTCCCTTAATAGTTGATGTCGCAGTGGAGTAACGCTACTTTTCCAGCCTCGAGTGCATCCAAGACTGTAGGTCGGTTGCTTTGACTACTGTCGTTCTCTAAATTTGAGAGCCGGGCGACCGATACGATCAACCTTCGACCGGCGAGAGACCTGCCAGCAGTTTTTCCCTTCCAGGTGGGAAAGTGAGGTTGTGACTCGATTCAGAGGCACAACTGTGTCCAATAAAGATAAGAAATTTGAGGTGCCTAGAGAACTAATTGGCTACAGCATCCGACCCAACGACCATTTCGCTCCCCCTGAAGACGGGGGGCTGGAATCAACCACAGTCTTTGGTGGAATGAAAGATGGAACTGTAGTCCCCGTGCCGGCCATACCCCCGCTCACAGCCAATTGTGGTTTCCAGGGCCAACATCGCAGGGAGTCCACAACCGAGGTTCCGGGTGTGACTTCACCAGCCGTAGAACCTTACGTAGATTCCGGGAAAGCTTCGGCCTTCCTGGGAGTCTCCAGCAGAACCTTGAACGAAATGGCTCGAACGGGTGCAGTGCCTGCCTATGTATGGGGAACAGGAAGCCAGCGGCGGACATGGCGTTTCAAGCTAACCGAACTGGACGCCTACATGAAAACTAGAGTAGGATCGCAAAGCCGCCCACCTCTTCCGAATAGGAGGAGAGGATGAAGCTGCACGGAGGTGGGTTTATCAGTAGGTTGAAACGTTCGACCGGAGACGTTCTGGCTTATCGCTGGTACGAGGATGGTCGGGAGCGCAAGAGAATCTTAGGTCCAGTAGGCAAGTTCAAGTCGGAAGCCGCGGCGTGGAAGGAAGTTGAGCGCCTGAGGCTCGGACGGAAGGGATGTCTTGAAACCGTGAAGCAGCTGGCTCAGCACTGGAAGGAGAAGGAGAGCAGTAGACGCGCCTTCTCCACCAGCGAGACGATTTCTGGATACCTGGCGAACTGGGTTGTGCCAGTCTGGGGTTCTCGCTTGCTGAATGAGGTGAAGGCTGTGGACGTCGAAGACTGGCTCGCCAAGGTGGATCGCAGCAAGAAGAAGATTCGCGACATCATGCATCTTCTTTATGAGCACGCAATCCGCTACGAGCTTACTGAGCGCAATCCCATCAGCAAGGTTCGGCAGGGTGGGAAGCGCCTGGGAACACCCACGCGACTGGACGTGAAGCAGTTGCGCGCGCTACTCGAAGCACTGCCTGCTCGTGAAACGCTGATGGTGTTGCTGGACTTCGGAACTGGTCTTCGACGTGGAGAGTTGAGTGGAGTGAAGTGGCAGGATATCGACTTCGCCGAAAGAGTCCTCACGCCAATGCGCAGCATTGTGAAACAGCACATTGGAGACGTGAAGACCGAAGCTTCGAAGAAGCCGATTCCACTCGACGATGATCTGGTTGCTGAGCTGCTTGCGTGGAGGAAGGAATCGCCTTACGCTGCAGACAGCGACTACGTCTTTGCCAGTCCGAGGATGAAAGGGAAACAGCCCTATTGGATGTCCAAGATTATGCAGCTGTACATCAAGCCCGTCGCTGCGCACCTCGGCATTCCACTGAAAGGCTGGCACACTCTTCGCCACAGCTACACGACATTGCTCAGGCAGAACGGGAACAACCCCAAGGTTGTCCAGGATCTGCTGAGGCATGCGTCGTATGGGATCACGATGAATGTCTACGATTCAGCGGTGTCGGAGGAGAAGAGGGAAGCACACAGCGGAGTGATGCGGCTGGTTGCAACCCGTACTCGAACCCGTACCGGGCTTGCGGATGGTAGAATGGCAACTGCTTGATTCCTCAGTGGTCCCCGTCGTCTAGCCTGGCCTAGGACATCGCCCTTTCACGGCGGTAACACGGGTTCAAATCCCGTCGGGGACGCCAAATAAATCAATAACTTGCACCGAGGTTCGCGGGGCAAGGGGTGGTTTGGTTTAAATTCTGGTTTAACTTTGGCAGGCCGTGCGCCCCAGCCTCGTTTGCTGGACGCTGGCGGCGCGCTGGTCGGTGATCGCCCGGCACGGTGCGCTCCGGGAGCCTTCGGGCGCTTGCGCCGCGCCACGGGGCTGTAATGCGAAAAACGGTTTTTCAGCCTGGCTTCGAACGTTCCACGTGGAACACTCCCCATTTTCCGCCCTCAAGTGAGAGAGCAAAACAGGAAGTGGGGTACGCAGCCGGTGACGCCTCAAGGCTCATGCGCATGTGCTCGGTGAAGATCGCCGGGCTGCGTCCAGACTGGTACAATCATGTCAGGTGTTCCGCAAAGAATGATCGGGAACCTGACTGAAGAAGAATTCGCGAAGATCCTCCACACGCACCTAAGCCCCTCGACGCCCATCCAGTCTGAGGAGCACCTCTACGGTCGCGACGCTCAGATTCAACGAATCAAAGAGGCTCTTTACTCACCGGGGAGAACAATTTTCATCTACGGTGACCGCGGCGTCGGAAAGACTTCGCTTGCCCAAACCGTCGCATTTGCGCACCAGTCCTCAAAACATGACCCCGTCATAAAGGCTTGCAGCTCACACACGACGTTCGGAGGACTGATACGCCACATCGCTGAGGAACTTCAGGGCACGGTCCCGCCGTCCGACACTACGGCTAAGTTGGGATACAAGCTCCCGAAGGGCCTTGGCAGCGCGGAGCTGGAAGTTAAGCACGCCAAGCACAAGGTCGAGACGTCGGAAGGGGACGTGATGGACCTCAACCATGCCGTCGCACTTCTAGCGAAGGCCGGCGCGGGGCGTCAAGGTGACACAGTCGTAGTGGTTGACGAGTTCGACCAAATTTCAAAGGACTCAGAGAGGGTCAACTTCGCGGACTTTATAAAGCAGATCGGCGACCAGCAACTCGGCTTTCGGTTCATCTTCTGCGGTGTTGCGGAGTCCTTAGAAAAACTGCTCGGGGCACACAAGTCTTGCCACCGGTACGTTGAGGGAATAGAAGTGACGCAACTGAGCTGGGACGCCAGGGAGGCGATCATCGACCGCGCAGCAGAAGCGCTCAAGGTCACAGTCGGCAAACATCCGCGCTACAGGATCGCGGCGATCAGTGACGGCTTTCCGCATTACGTACACCTGATTGGAGAGAAATTATTTTGGGCGATGTTCAGAGATCCCCATACGCGCCTCGAACCCACTCAAGAGCACTACCACGAGGCCGTCAACGCTGCGGTGTTGGCGATCGAGCAACACCTGAAGGCCGCCTACGACGCGGCGACCATGAAGGCGACAAGCGACTATGAGGACGTACTCTGGGCCTTTGCCGACCATCCGGAGCTGATAAGAAGCATCGACAGCATCTATGAGTCCTACACCGACATCATGAGGAAACAGGAAGAGGTGCCAATGGAGCGGAATGCTTTCGTGGGGCACCTGCAGACCCTCAAATCAGCTACATGCGGAAGCATACTAGCGAGCAACCGGCGGACTTTCTACAGATTTCGCGAGAACATCCTCCGGGGCTACGTGCGGCTGAGGGCCGAGGACCAAGGGTTAGAATTGGCGCGCGATTATTACTCGGCCAGTCTAGCGTCGGCGACGAGCACGTGGACTCCGCGCGGAGCTAGGAAGAGCCGTCGCGGGATGACGGCGCTCGACAGGGCGCGCATGAATAACCCCCGAGGCGGCTGAAGGTCAACAATCTAGGCGATCCTGCTGATCGTTTCTCGCAATTCGGAACACCAATCAGGCGTGGTAACATCCGGGAATGGTGGTCAGCTACAATTCCAAAGCAAAGGGACGATGGCCACGAAGTGAGGTCAGCGGTAGCGGCCAATTCGCAGTGTTGACATGCGCCTTCCTGCATCCTTCGGCGCATTCGATGTGCTACTCGGATGTTCGCCTCTTCGAATCCAGGCAGGCAGCGGAAGAGTTCAAAACTTCCCTGGACAATAAATCCTCGTGGCAATGCCATGCCCAGACGAAGGGTCTCTGTAAGGGTAATCATGAACTCGTGGATTTAGGGTGAGGAGTGTTCCGAATTGCAGGCAAGTGGTAAACGGAACAGCTCACCGGCGCACTGTCACTGTGACCTGTGCCCGGTATATCAGGTCACGGAACGTGCCGCGATCATCTTGCAGCACCGGCATCAGTCCAAAATAACTGCCGAGAGGCGGCATCTCCGGGAACACCAGCATCGCGTTTTTCCCGTTTGATGAGGCTAGACGGACCTCGCCCTGGACGCTGCGGTTCGCGTAGCCGATTTGCACGTGATCGCCCGTTCTGATTTTCATCATAGCGTCCTGAGCTTACACCCCACAGGCAAACTCCTGCGGTACTAAGTCGATTCGGAACACGGGCTGGCGCTCGCATTCGTGCCGGTCACGGAGGTGTTCCGCTTGCTGCCAGCACTCCACATAGTCATGCCGTCCGCACCGTGGGCAGTACACAACAAAGAACGTCCCGAATTTGTTTACAGTGATCATCGGCCTTTCAGAACAAAGCCCGCTTTTTCGTAATAGAACACCATTCTTCAACGCGGTCAAGGATGGCAGCGGCACGGAAGGCCGGTAACAGGCAGCGCAGCTCCACAAGCGCAACACCAGTGCAGCCCACAGCCGTGTGCCACATGTCCAGCTCACGCCACAGCGCGCACCCAAGCGCAGCGCGCCAGCGAGTACGCGCGCGGTCCTACCAGGTACGCTCCCCAGGTATTCGGCGGGTCCTCGTGAGGCGGGGGGGTGGTGCGACGGTAACGGCGACCCCGCCAAAATTCCAGTGACAGCCGTCGCTGCTAAGTAGCCACTTTGGGTAGCCGGGTAGCCACTTCAGCACGGTCACAGTTCTGTTTTCCGTGGCTGCGACCGTGCTAGTGTTGATCTCGACAATGAATCTCAGCGTCCGCGCATACGCGAGGCACCGCGGCGTCACGCACCGCGCAGTGCAGAAGGCGATCGCCGCTGGCCGGATCACCAGGGGGCGTGACGGCCTGCTCAATCCGAAAACAGTTGATCAGCAGTGGGCAGCCAACACGGATGAAACCAAGTCACGCAATTCCGTGTCTGGAAATCCCAGGAGGCGGCGAAGGCCCGGAAATCCGCCCCTTCCGGCCTCCTCAGACGCACGATCTCCCATTCCGACAGCCCCCAGCACGGCTGAAACGGGCTATATCAAGGCCCGTGCGGTGCGCGAAGGCTACGCAGCGCGCCTCGCGAAACTGGATTTTGAGCTTAGAAGCGGGTCCCTCATTGAAGCTGATGTGGTCAGAGTGAACGCTTTCAACCTGGCCAGGCGCTGTCGGGACATGCTCTTGAACATCCCGGACCGCATCTCGCCTATTATTGCGGGCTGTTCTGATTCCAGCGAAGTTCATCGCTTGCTCACAGTGGAAATTAAGCTCGTCTGCGCCGAACTCCAATCGCACTAAGGGTGGGCTACTGCGTTGCGGTCCGCATCCTTCGCGGTGAACACGTCTTCTTTTGACGCTGTGGCCGATCACGACTGTCTGACGGTTGCCGCTGTCCGTCATCACTTTCATAGGAAAACAGAATGGGCCGCTGTTTAGAACAGCGGCCCATGTCTGGAACCACAGTCCGCAACCTCGGCGGCTTGGCTCTCGCTGGTTTTACTGTTCCTAAGTATACGTTGTTTCGGAAGCAGGAAGCATGTTCCGAAAGCCGTCAAAAAATAAATCCCAGGACCGTCAAACCCGTGCCAGACAAGCCATGCGTCACACTTTCAAGGGAACGCTCTCCATGTAAGTCGAGTGAACACGACGCCTGCCGCAAATTGATGTGTGAGGCATCAATTGAGGTGGACTCGGCGCAGTCACACCCGTAGCGTGGAAATATGAAGAAAGCGAAAAAGACCAAGCGCAGTGCGAACGCGGCGTCCAAGAAGGCAGCCGAAACCAAACACAACAAAGCGACCGATGTTGCCCTGGCCGGGATCACAGAAGGCCTGAAGCAGCCAGCGGCTAAGGCTCCCAAGGCGAACGGCGGAGCGAAGCCGAATGTCCGGTTCAATAACTTTGAGAAGCGCTCCACCTACGAGGCCGTTGCCCAGCTTGCCAAGACGGGCAGCCAGAGCATGAAGTCAGCGTGCGAGAAGTTGCGCCTGATGGGATGGGACAAGCATGAGCTGGACGCACGATAAGGCGGACTCCCCGACCCGGGTTCTGTGGTGGGAACACGGTTTCGAGGAGGACTGCATGGATACACACTATGTGACGCTGGCGCTGGCGGAGTGGAACCAAAAGAACGGCACCACTAAGACCTGGGATCAACTGACCCAGGCAGAGTGCTCCGAGATCCTGCAAGCCGCCCAGGAGTTTAAGCTGAACTCGAACGGGTGATGCAGGTCTTCCCGGATGCGGCTCCAATTTCGCACTAGTGCGAAAGAGTGATTTAGGCGCATAAACATTGTCTTCTCCTCAATCTCATCCTACGAGCTAGCGCGAGTTCCAGCGGGCACTTGTGCACTAGTGAGCAAATCCAATTTCCGGGTTCAAGGCTAACTGTGTTCTAGTGCGTCGCAGCGGGGCCAAAGGCACAAGGCCCCTGCGCTGGAGAACTGAAAACATGCCTGTTCGCAAGCAAGTCAAAGAGAGTCGGGTCCCGAGCATCGCGGTTAGCCTCGCGGAAGCGTCGCGGCTTCTATCCGTGGGAGAGACGGCCATTTTTGAGTTGATCTCTACCGGGCGCTTGAAATCCAAAAAACTGGGCGGCAGAACTTTGGTGCTCGTAACAGAGCTGGAACGGTTTGCGAGAAGTCTGCCTGATCGACCGGTCACACGCGCCACAAGCGAGGTCCCGTCAGTCGGTCACGAAGGGCGCGCTTGATGCTGAGCGATGCGGTGTTCCGTTTTTCGCGGAAGCAACTCACGGATGAGGTGATCGGTGGCTGAGAACCCCTGGTTTAAATTGTGGGCGCGTGACTTCCTCACCGATCCCAAAGTGGATAGCACGCCAGCCGAGGCGATGCTCCTGGTGGTCAAGATGTGGTGCGTTTGCTGCCTGGAAGGTTCCTGCCCGGCCGATCCGCAAGAGATCGCTCGCAAGACTCGGGTGCCTTTGCACTGCGTTTCGCACTGCGTTTCGCACTGCGTTTCGTTTTTCGATGAACGTGACGGACGGCTCTATTCGCGGCGCATGGAGAGGGAAAAGGCGAAGAGCGACTTAGCACGGCAGAGCGCGCAAACGCGTTACACCGCAAAGACTTCCGCTGATGGTCCTGCGAAACGCACTGCGGATCGCACTGCGTTTCGCCCTGCTCAGAAAGCCAGAGAGCCAGATAGCCAGAGGGTAGAAGAAGAAACACCTTGCAGCGCGCCGTCAAAAACCAACGGCGCTTCGCAGCAGCCTGGGTTGATCACCTTGCCCTTGAACGATAAGAGTGAGTACCCCATCGTGCAGCTCGATGCGAGCAACTGGCAAACGCTCTTCCCCGCAGTGGACGTGATGCAAGAGCTGCGAAACATGCGTGCCTGGTGCCTGGCAAATCCAACACACCGGAAGACCCGAAGCGGCATTCTCCGATTCGTGAACGGCTGGCTGCAGAAGGCCCAGAATCGGGCTCCGGTTCCGTTCGACGGCAGGAGCAAAAAGCCGACGAACGGTCTTCACAGCCGTGACATTGACTATGCCAAGGGGGCGGATTTTGTCTACGACAACACGAAGTCCTGAATCCTGCGCGCCCACGTGCGCGCTCTGTGGTGACACCGGCTTTGTATTTCTTCCGGGCGAGGGGAAGCGTGTTGCGCGCTGTTCATGCCGCACTAGCGATTTGAAATTGCGGGCGATCTTGCCGCCGTTGTTTCGAGCTGCGACGCTCTCGGATTTTACGCGACCGCTGGCGGACGCTGGCCAGCGCTGGTTGGCAGAGCCGACTTCTGGCCTGCTCCTGAGTGGACCGCCCGGCACCGGAAAGTCTTGGTTTATGGCTGGACTCACGCGCGCCCTGGTCGAGACCGGCAAGAAGGTGACGTTCTCGTGTGGCAGCGATTTCTATGCAGCCCTACGTGCCGTTTTCAGCACTCCCGATGTTTCCGAATTGACCGTCCTTAACCAGTTCACGGATGTTCCGTTTCTTGCGTTCGATGACCTGGGGGCCGGAGGCCTGAGCGATTTTGAAAGGCGCTCGGTGTTGCATGTCCTGGACAGGAGACTGAACTTCCTGCGTCCGACCGTCGTCACTTCAAATTTAAGTGTTGAGTTGATCGCTGAGAAGCTAGATGAGCGGATCGCGAGTCGCCTCAGCGGTTTCACGCGCATCGTGATGACTGGTCGCGACCGGCGCGTAAGGGCGTAGCGATGTTCCGTTTTGCGATGGCACAAATCGAGAAGGAGGAATGGATGAGTAGAACAGCAAATGTAGAAGACACGGCGGTCACCGGTTCTCAACCCTTGAGCCACGCGGAGCGCCAAGACCTGGGCAAAATGACCAAGCCGGAACTGCTGGACTTCGCGGAAACTCGGGGCGTCATCGTTGATGCGGCGTGGCCAAAGGCACAGATCGTCCACGTGATCGAAGTTGCGATGGAGGTCGCTAACGGTTTCTCGGGTGTTCCGAATGCAGAAGAAGAAAGCGTTCCGACAGTCACACACGTCATTGCGAGCTTGGTGGCTCTAGTTGACCAACGGCGGCAACTTCCACCCCCCGCCGCAACGGAGTGGAGCTGCCTGGCGACTTCTGACCAGGTTCTCCGCTTCATGATCCAGAAAGGTCTGCCGGTTGACCTCTTTCGTGATGGAGCTACCCTGGCCGCTTTCCTGCGAGTGCCGGGTAACGCCAAACAGGTGAAGGCATCTGGGATACACATCGGGTTCCCACCCTGGCAGGGTAAAGAGCTCATCCGCGTCGAAAGGTGCGATCCCGGCCAGTACATGCGAACTGACATTTGATCGAGCGGGAGTGGTGTTCCGAAATGAGCACGCCCCGTAAAACTTTGAGAGGAGAACAGCAATGGATGTTCCTAGGCTCGCAGAAATTCTGAAGACTTCATGCAGCGGATTTCACGGTGGTGCAGATGAGTTGTATTCGACGCTAGTGGTCAGGAAGGATTTTCGCTCACTGCCATTTGTGCCGCAGCAGGCACGATTCCTTGACACGCTGAAACTGATCGCTCCTGAAGCGCAGCAACATGGAGTCGAGATCAGGATTGCCCCGACTGGCATGATCGACATACGGGTGCTAGCGGGACCCGCCGCTGAGCGTCTGAGAGCGCAGGGAGACGAAGAAGCGCGAACCAAATTCTTTGCCAGTTCTGCTGGGGGCGTCGCTCTAAGAGCGGAGTTCGGCGATGGGGCCGCTGGATTTTCGCGCTATGCCGCCTACATCCGCGGTGTCAACGCTGGGCGCATCCACCCGCCGCGTGTCGGCAAAATAGCGGCCGAGAGAGAGGGCACAGCGACTGTTGACAAACTTTTGCCGCTCGAAGAGCAGTGTCGCCAACGCTGGTCTAGCGAGCCGGAAACGCGAGCTTCCTTCTCAAGCTACGCGGCCTTCGAAGCCTACGAGAAGGCGCTGGCAAATGGGCAGGTGCGGAAGTTTGGAGGCGCTGCCTAACACAAGATTCCGCACGCGAGTGGTGCCCGCTTGCGGAATGGACGCTGCCCAGCCTGCCTGGATGAACTCACCTCCATCCGCTGGCGGCAGGCCTTGGGCGGCTCCGACGAATCACGACAATCGGAACAATGAAAGCAGAGAACCAAATCGGTCTGGCATTCCCGGACCCACCGCTGGTGAAGAAGCTGGTGGAGGTTCCGTCGTGGCGTCGTTCTGACCCCCCACGAGCCGCCTGGCTGCAGAGGAACTGACCCGCAGTGGCAGGCGCAAGACTCAGCTCGCGGCGGTCTTGGCGCTCGTGCAGAAGTACCCAGAATGCACGAGCCTAGAGCTGGCGCGGCACAGCGGCATGGATCGCTACATTTGCGCCCGGCGATTGCCCGAATTGGAGTCAGAGGGCGCGGTGAGGAAGTCTGGCCAGAAGGTGTGCAGCGTTGGACGGCGGCCAGCCGTGACGTGGGTGATCGCGTGAAAGCGAAACGATTTGATGAAGTGTTCCGCGCGGGAGCGAAAGCAGAGCGTGAACGAATCCAGGCCGTCGAAGCGCAGTTCTTGCCAGGACACGAGGATCTGATCGCCAAGCTCGCGTTTGACGGAAAAACTACGGGTGAGCAGGCCGCAGTCGCGGTCCTCGCGGCGGAGAAGAAGAAGCGCGCTCAGCCAGACGAGGTAAAAGTCGAGGCTCCTGCGAAACCCTTCATCGCTTTTCGGAACACGGCAGCAAATGGGCGCAAGTCATGAAGCTGCTTGAGCGCGTTCGCGACGCCTTCACAGTCTTGGTTGGAAAGAGCAAGGGCGCTGCCGTTCCGAATCTGAAAGACCCGGAGCGCCAGCCCACGCTACGACGGACACGCGGCCAACGGTCATGGGGCCTAAGTCGCGAAGGACGTGATGACCAAAAACAGAACAGCCCCGCCAAGAGGGTGAACGGCCTTCACCAGGAGCACCGTTCGGAAGCCTGTTCTGAAAGCAACCGGCACGGCGCTCCAATCGAGGGGAGGACTCATTGACCTACAACGCTCTTGAAATCAGCCCGTACTTCGGCGCGCCCTACGAGCTGTATTGGTTTGCCACGAGTGATGCGAACTGGTATTTCACCAGCTCCGATCACGCGATCACATACCTCGAACACCAGTACACCCCGGTCGCGATCAAGCGGACTCCGACCAACCAGACGGCGGAGGCGAAGGGCGGCACAGTGAAGGTGACTGTTCCGAAAGACAACCCGGTGGCAGAGCAGTTCATCGCCTTCAGCCCGGAGACTCCCTTGTTCCTCGTCATCTATCGCGGGCATGTGGGTGACTCTGACGTCGTGGTCAACTTCACAGGCAAGGTCACGATGACCGTCTTTGGGGACTTCGCGGAGCTGACTGCCATCCCGCTCAGCGACGTTCTGAAAAACAGTGTGCCGGCGATGTCGTTTCAGGCCCCGTGCAATCACTTCCTCTACGACTCCGGCTGCACTGTCAATAAATCCGCCTTTGCAACATCTGGCGTCATTTCCGCGATGGACGCGACCGGCGCAATCGTCACCGTCCCGGCTGCGGCCAGCAAGGTAGACGGCTGGTTCACGGTCGGGTACATCGAGATCGGCCAGCAACGGCGGATGATCATGCTGCACGTGGGCGGCGTCCTGACGCTTATTGAGCCGCTGGTGGATGTGGAAGTGGGAGCGGAAGTCACGCTCTACGCAGGCTGCATGCGCGACTTCAACACGTGCAAGACCAAGTTCAATAACGCCAAAAACTACGTGGGCTTCCAGTGGATACCCGCGAAAAACCCCTTCAAAGACCCGTTCTACTGAGGACAACATGGGATTCGCCTTAGTCATGCAGTCGGTCCTTAGCGTCACATCGACTGTTCTGAATTCGCTCGTGGCGCGGTTGAATGAGCCGAAGTCCAGCTCTCTCGGGGATGTGACCGCTCCCACGGCGGAGGAGGGCCGAGCTATCCCCGTGGCTTTCGGAACGGTGCTACTCAAAGGATTGAACGTCTGCTGGTATGGCGATCTGAAAGCGACGGCGATTAAGAACAAGCAGTCCTGGTGGCAACTCTTGATCGACGGCGTGACGGGCGGGCTGATCGGACTTGGCGAAGGCTTTCTCAGCAACGCTCTGTCTCCCGCGTATGCGTACCGCTATCATCTCGGCTTTCAGGCGGTGCTGTGCCACGGCCCGATTGATGCGCTTGTCGCGCTCGGCTACGTCGCAAACCAGAGCGGAGTGCATGTCGGAGACGGCCAGGTCACGGGCATCTCGATCCCCCCGAACGCTCATCAGCAGACCTGGACGCTGACCTGCAAAACGGACACCACGAAGTTCACCGTGGTGGGTTCCATCGATGGCGCAGGATCGGATGCGACCGTGGGCGTCGGCTACTACCACTCACAAATCGGCTTCACGATCGTTGCCGGTCCGACCATTCCGTTTCAGCCAGGAGACACATTCGTTTTCGATACAGTATTGCCCGCCGCGATTTTCGCCCAGAGCAAGGCCCTGGTGTACACCACGGTCACGCATGACAACCTCGACAGCACAGAGAACTTCATTGAGATCGACGTGAACTGTGAGAACCTGTTCGGCGGCGACAAAAGCGGCGGAGGCATGGTGGGCTACATGGCCTTCTATCGCGGGCTTCAGACCCAGCAGCCGGACCCGTACCTCTGCAAGAAACTGCCCGGCGTGAACGGAGTGGGACCGGCCTACCTCGGCATCTGCCATGCGGTTGCGTACCAGATGTACGTCGGGACCCAGCCCGTGATTCAGGACATGAGCTTCGCGGTGCAACGCTGCCCCGATCCACTGAGCACGGGGGACGGCAACATTCTGGGGGACGCGAACCCGGCCTGGATTATCTACGACCTCATGAGCAATGCCGTGTATGGCCTCGCGGAGCCAGGCGCGCGCTTCGATCCGGTGAGCTTCAAGGCAGCCGCCGCTACGCTGTTTTCAGAACAGATGGGCATGAGCATGAGCGTGGATACTGCGGGCGGCGCGGAGTCCATCATCGCGGATGTGCTCCGGCATATCGACGCTGTTCTGTTTACCGATCCCGCAACCGGCCTCTGGACTCTCACGCTCAATCGGTTCGATTATGACCCGGCGACGCTCCCGGTCCTGGATGAGTCCAACATCCTAATCCCGCCCGAACTGTCTCGCGTCTCCTGGGAAGAAACACTCAACGACATCAAGGTCACGTACATCGACCGCTCGATGTTCTTTACTCCCAGGGTTGTGCAGGCGCACGAGTCCGCCAATCATGCGGTGCGCGGGATGATCGGCAGCATGAGCTTCGATTTCAAGGGCTTCAGCAACGGCTCCATCGCGCAGCAAGTCACGTCGCGGGAGATGAAGGCGCGCAGCTACCCGCTGTTGAAGGGAAAGATCGTCGCAAACCGGATCGCGTGGGCGTTCCGAATGGGCGGCGTGTTCATCTTGAACTGGCCTCCGCTCGGTATCGAGAACCTGGTGCTGCGCATCGGCGCCATCAACTACGGCGCACTGGAAAACGGTCAGATCGAGATTGACGTGGTGGAGGATATTTTCGCCCTTCAAGTCGGCGGCTATAGTCCTCCGCCGTTCCCCGGCTGGACCGATCCAGCACAGCCGCCTCAGCCGCCGATTGACCAGGCGCTCATGGAATTTCCGTACTTCATCACCGGGCCTCGGTGCGCCCGCGTGGTGATGACGATGGCCGCTCGAGGCGACCAAATCTCGCTGGTGTACTCGGTGGAACTTGCGGGCACTGTGACCGAAAGCAACCAACCGTTCACGCCTTACGGAGAGCTGCTCTCCGCGTACCCGGCGAAAACGGCGATGGATGACTCCACGGGATTCGTTCTGGCCGCGTCGCCCAGCGTTGACATTGACACCCTGACCGATTGCCTCCCGGCCGAGCGCCTTACCGGGCTGAATCTGTTCGTGGTGGATGACGAGATCATGGCCTTCAGCACCGTTGTCATCAACAGTGACGGCACGGCGAACATCGCCGGCATCCTGCGCGGGCTTCATGACACGGTGCCAGCAGACCACGCGGCGGGAGCCAAGGTCTGGTTTTTCGGTGACAACGCTGGGCAGACGAACACCGCAGGCTTTCCGACCGACGAGACCGTGAGCGTGAAGTGCCTGCCCATCAACAATTACGGCGCGGTGAAGGACACGTCGGTCTCAGCCGTCACGCTGACCACAGACAGTCGAGCGCAGCTCCCCTACCCGCCCGGCAACGTTCTGGTGAATGGCGTCTCGTACCCGGATGACATTTTGGGCGACGCAGTGATGACCTGGGCGGACCGCAACCGAACTGTCCAGGGTCAGAACGCTATTCCGCAAACCCAGGCCAGCGTGCCAGGTGGAATCGAGGGCAACTACACCATCGAGGTTCTGATCAACGGCGTCGTGATCCACACGCACACCGGAGTCACCGGCAACACGTTCACGTATTTGCTGGCAGATCGCTTGACGGACAACCCGGACGGCGGACTGCCCACTTCAATTCGTATGACTCCGGTAAACGGAACACTGGTAGGGCAGGCCCGCACCGTGACCTTCCTGATGACCGGCTTCGGCGTCATGTTCGGAATGAAATTCGGAGGACTTCAACTGTAGAGGAACGGGCTGTTCGCAAAACGGAACACCTCGCAAAGGAGCGATTGATATGGCGCAAAAAGACATGCGGGTGCGGTTGAGCGCAGAGGGACAAGCGGACATCATCAAAGCGTTCCGCAGTGTGCAGGCTGAAGCGACCAAAACAAAACAGACAGCCCAGGACGCCAGCAAGGGCTTCGATCAATTGGCGAGTTCCGCCCGCTCCCTAGCCGTGGAGTTTCTCAGCTACGAGGCCGCGATCCGCGTGTTCGATGGCATCAAGGGCGCGGTCGAGAGTTCCCTGGAATTCGCCGCCAGCATGGGCAAGCTTCAGGAAAAGACCGGACTGAGCGCCACTACTCTGCAAGTCTGGGCAGCCGCCGCTAAGCGTGCGGACATCAGCCAGGAGTCAGTCGCGAAGGGCCTGGGCCTGTTCTCAAAAGCGATGGGCAATCTTCAGCAGGGCAGCACCAAGGCCTCTGCATCACTGAAGATTCTGCTCGGGTCCGCAGACGCGCTCAAGGGTCTAACCGCAGACGAGAAGCTGCGGAAGATCACAGACGGCCTGGCGAAGATGAGCGCGGGCAGCCAGCGCGCCAAGATCACCACTGACCTTTTCGGCAAAGCCGGTTTGGAGCTGCTGCCTGTGATTGACCAGCTCGGCGGGCAGGGATTCGACAAACTCAAGGACAAGCTCACGGCTTTCGGAGCGCTGCTCAGTGACAACGCCATCCAGGAAGCGAAGGTCGCGGAAGAAACGCTCGGTGATCTGAAAATCGCAGGGCAGGGCCTTGCCATGCAATTCACCGAAGGTCTGCTGCCCTCGATTACCGGCCTCGCGGGCGCGCTGGTGTCTCTCGCCACGAATGCCGATGGCGGCGAGAGCGCGCTCAAGGTGATGGGCGAAGCCGTTGGGCAGACGACTGAGAAATACATTTTCGGAGCGTTCTGGGCCGCTACCTACGGAGCTGCGCTGCTGGATACAACTCGTGCTCTCACCAACGCGGGGATCGCGTTGGCTAACTCCTGGCATCCTTTCCGCGACTGGCACACGATCACGGCGCAATACAAGGCCGACATGGATGATGCGGTCGCAAAGAACAAGCAGCTCAAACAGGCCATCATCGACATGATGAATGCGTCGGACACGGCGCGAGCGAAGGCGAAGGAGGATGCGGAAGCCGCGGTCAAAGCTGCGAACCTGGCAAAGCAGCAGCGGGATGTCGAGGTTGAGACCACGGCGCAGATCGCGGCTGCAGAGCGCAAGGCGAAGGCGAAGCTGGACCTGGCCAGGGCCACGGCGCAATCCATCCTGCAAATCGATCAGGAGACCAACCGGGCAGAGCTGAAGTTTGAGGAAGAGCGCTACAAGGGCGGTGAGGAAGCGACCGCAGCCTACTTCGCGACGCGGCGTCGGCTGTCCTCCGAGCTGGCGGCCGAGGAAAAAAAGAATCTGGAAGATCAGATCAAAACGGAACAGGCCGCGATGGGCAAAGAGAAAGACCCAGCGAAAAAGCTGGAGATGCAAAAGGCCATCGTTGAGCTGCAAACCCGCTCTGAACTTCAGCGCTTGAAGTCCGAGGAGGAAGGCAACGCTCTGGAACTTGAGGAAGCGGAGGCGCGCAAAAAGAGCCAAACGGAACAGCTCAGTTTTGAGGACAAGATTCTGGAAGCCCAGGGCAACCGGCACTCAATTGCGATAGCGGCAATCGAGCGTGAAGCCCAGGCTTACCGCAAGGTGTTGATGCAGGCGGGTGACCAGGACGTGGACGCCAAAGTGGCGTCGTTCCAAAAAGTGATGACGGCCCAGGCGGACTATGCCGAGGCCAACCGCAAGCTGGAGGAGAGCGAAAAGAAACTCGGTGAGGCGCGCCGTCACGTGCAGGATGAGCTTGAGCGCGGCCACATCACAGCCAGGCAAGCAAAGGCCGAACTGATTGCTCTCGATAAGACCTGGCAGGGGGTCCTCGACCAGGAACTCCTCACACTGCGGCAGATCGCACAGACCAGCGGGCTTGCCCCGCTGATCGACGATGCCGGCGAGGCGAAGTCCAAGGTGGATGATCTCAACGCCAGCCTCAACAAAACCAAGTCCGCGAGTGACGCCCTGGGCAAAGAGTTCGGAAAAAGCGTGGGCCATGAGCTGCATGAGTTCCTGACCAAAGGCGTGAAGGACTCGAACGACCTGGGGAAAGCATTCGAGAACCTGGCGCTGTCAGTGGCCCAGAGTTTTATTTCCATGATGTCGAAGATGATGGCCAAACAAGGCGGCCAGAGCGGTAGCAGCAGCGGCGGAGCTGGCGGCGGTCTGTTCAGTTTCCTCAGCATGTTCGGAGGTGCAAGTGGGAAAGCCCTCGGCGGTGAGATCTACGGGCCAGGCTCCGGCACCAGTGACAGCGTACCGATCTGGGCATCTCGCGGAGAGTTTGTAGTGCGGAGCGCTGCCGTCGCGCAGCCAGGCGTTCGCGAGTTGCTGCACACCATCAACCAAGGCCTTCGCACTCCACCACTCGCCACAGCACGCGGCCCGCGCTTCGCGGCGGGCGGAGAGGTATCGGGCGGTTTCGCCTTGGGCGGCGGCGGCGAAAAGGGCGGCACGGCGCAATTGACCGTGGGCCTGGATTACGGGCTGTTGCTGAAGAACATCGACGCGCACCCGGCCTTCGGCCGCATCGTCGTGAAACACGCTGCGGACAACCGCAAGGCGATGAATTCGGCGCTGGGAAAGTGAGGCCACGGCGTGACCCTCATTGAACTGCTCAACGCTTATTCCGCTTATTTGAAATCGCTCGACCCGTGCTATATGGGCAACGGCGATGGCAAGCTCGTCGTGCTTTTCGGAACGGATAGCAGGAAAGAGGAAACGATCACGTGCCGAGCCACTGACGCCACGCATTTTGCAGTTTCCGGCTCGGTCTCTGGCTCCCTGGGCACAGCCACTCTGGGCAGAGCCTTCACGTCATCCGTGGCAAACTTCATGATCACGGCGGGCCAGAAGCCGTGGACGGCGGGAGACGTAATCGAGTTGGTGATGATTCCGCCAAAGACGCTGCGCTTTGAGGAACAAGAGGAAAATGTTTTCACCGCGCTGTTCCGGCAGGAGGAAGCCTGTCGCGAGATGTTCCGAAAGGCGTTGGTTGCAAACCGCCCGGCAATCGAGAACTATCACAACCGCAAAGAGTGGAACTGAGCGCGGGAGTTCACGCTTGGCGACGCCAGGAACTATCTACTTTGCCGATGATAGCGTTGACCGCCCGTCGCGCCCGGCTTTCAGTCGTCCAGTCGGGATCGCCCAGCCAGGCGTTGTCGCGGCTCCGCCTGTACACGATCTCGCAGCCATTCACTATCCTGGCAAGCTGGGAGCGATACTCAAGAAAGGCTGGGCGGGCGGGTGTCGTCATGAAGGGCGGGATGGTGATGCTGTGCTCAGTGCGGTTGCAGAAGTCCAGCGAGGCGTCGACCAGAACGTCTTGCACCAGCACCAGCATGTGGCCCGGCCATTTTCCAGGGTGACCGGATTCCCCGATGGCGACGGCCGAGGCTCCTGTCCTGTCCATCAGTTCTCGCATTTCGGCTGGGTCATCGGGAAACGGAACACCCGTCCCCCTGAGCTTCAGGTACGCCGCGTTGAAGATGTGGACGTATACCGGAATGGGCGACGTGTCGAAGTGGAAGTGTCGGAAGACGCGGCGGAGGATCGCGGCCGTCGCGATGCAGCAGTCCGGGGCGAAGTCTTTGAGAATTTCATCGCGCACAATTGGCGCAAGGGATTCGAGTAGTCGGTCTAGCTGTGAACTCATCAGATCGGATCGCCCTGGGCGCGTTCCTCTTCCTCACTGTCCTCGACGTGCGGGCGGCGAAGCGACCTGGTGTGTCTTATCTGGCGAATCGCCTTCGCAATATCCCATTCCGCATTATGATTGCCCGTCGCGTACCACCAGAGAAGTTCAATGAAATCTTCCAGATCACCGCCCGTCTCCAAAGCAGCAACGTTCGGGCCACAGTGTTGCTCAAGGACTTTCTGGCCACGCTCGATCAGCCAGTGTCGAGATGTGAACGTCCAAGTCTTCTGCTGTTTTCCCGTGGAACGCTTGTTCTGCTTTCCAGCACGCCTGCTCGTCTCCGATGGAAGCGCTGTGGCCTGCGCGTAACGAAGAAACTCCGGTGCTTCCAAGCCAGCATCCCGACTTGCGGGCCATTTCGCCCGCGCTGCCTCTTGCGCCTCAGAACACATTTTCGGCACACGAGCGAGAATCCGTGCGGCACGTTGAAGGGAGTCAAAGTCCCTTGCCTGTTCGGATTCGGATGTTCTATTTGCATCCAGCGCCTGCTCAGTCAGGAAATCGACCGCGAGTTCCTCTATCTGCTGGCTAATCTCGACAAGCTTGAGCTGAGCCAAGTCATCCTGTGCCTGTTCCGAAAGGCGATCCATTACGAAATCGACCGCGTTGTGAAGCTGCTTTGCCCGACCCTTCGGAGTGAATGGCGCACCAGTCGCCGGGTCCACTCCGCTCAGAACTGTGTCGAGCTTCGTGGGGATACCTCCCACCATGACGGGATGCGTCGAACGTTTTCTCGTCACTGAAGGATTTGTCTCCCCTTCTGCTGAGGGCTGTTCTGTTTTCCCAGGCCGATGGCTGGCAATGCATCGAAGATCGCGGCTTTCCAGTCCTTTGCGATATGCCCGTAGTGTTTGACAGTGATCGCGATGCTTGAGTGTCCGAGCTGCTCGGAGACAACCTGCAGAGGCACACCCTGCCGAATCCAGGTTGAAGCCGTCGTATGGCGTAACTCGTGGAACGTGACAGGCGGGATCTTCGCCGCCTTACACGCGGCTTTGAGCAATCGCTGGGCAGGCCGGTTCTGCCACTGGCCGCGTTCGCCAGCGTTCCCGTTCTTGCTGCGCGCCAGCATCAACTCCGCGCCGCCGCGCTCATTGCAGAGTCTAGAAAAAAAAGCGAGGCCCTCCGGCGTCAGGCGTACATGGCGTGGCTTCTCGGCTTTAGAGAACGCAATCAACACCGTTCGCGTGATCGGATCGAAGTCTCGAACCTCCAAACTGGCCAGTTCACCAAACCTTGCTCCGGTGAGCAGGGCGGCGCGCACCAGGTCATCAAAGTCACCTTCGCAGACGGAGGTCAGTCCCCGCTGTTCCTTGTCAGAAAGGAAGCGAAGCCGGACGCGGCCCACATTTTGAAACGCTTGGACCTCGCGCCACTCAAAAGCGACATGCGGACTCGTGTGCCCGCGATCCACCGCGTAATTGAGTGCAGCTCGAAGAACCGTCAAGATGCGATTCGCCGTGTCGCGGCGCTGATTCCTCTGTTCCTCTGTGGCGGGCGCGATCGCAAATCGCTGGCGCTCACCGCTGCGTGTCCGAAGTCTCCGGGGTGAGTTCGCAAGCGAGTCGCGCCACTCCTCTAGGCGTTGACGATCCAGTTTGTCAACGGCCAGGTTTCCAAGAGAGGGGATGATGTGCGCCTTGGCTGCGGAACGCATCCGTTCCATACCTTTCACACCTCGACCCGTGCACCCTTCGAAGTAAGCGTTGATGGCGTCGGCGACCGTGAGCCTCCCTCGATGTTGTTGATGTTGCTTCTCCGCTCTCTTGAACCACGCCTGCGCGGCGTCCAGCGCCTGCTCGTGCGTGAACACAGTGCGGCGATTCGCCTCCTGCTGGTCATCGGCCAGGCCGATCACGTGGTGCAGCATTCGCTGTGAAGCCCCAGCGTCGAAGCGCCGGACGACCCACGTCCCAGGTTCCTCTTTGCGGCGCTTGCGATAACCGACCGCCCGACCCTTCCCGATCCGTTGCCAATACGGAGCTTCGCGGGCTGCGATTCGGAGGCGGACAGTTCGCAGGTCAAGCCGGAGTGCGGGATTTCGGGTGCCACGGGACATAAACAGCGGTAACTTTCTGGTTTAAATTCTGGTTTAACTTTGGCGCAGTATAGCATGTTTTCACTCGCCGAAGGCGTAAGGAGACTCGCACAGCAAAACGCCAGCATTCATCAGTGTTTGCGCGGGGATAGAGAGGTAATCGTGTGGGGTCGCAGAACCTCGCTGAAGCGGCTATGTGGCCCTTTCACGGCGGTAACACGGGTTCAAATCCCGTCGGGGACGCCATTCTAAAGAAGTTAGAGGAACCGCTTGATACTTATTAAGCGGCGGGGCCGATAGGGAGCCGATAGACCGCTTAATACCTCGTAAGCGGTACGGCGGATAGACCTGGCCCCTGTAAGGGGTATTTCCACCCATTCTAAGCAGTCCTACTTGCTTTATTCACACCCGCGCCGCCACCTGATGGAATCAATCTGCGCTGCGGCGCGGAAAAGGAGAAATGACGAATGAAATCCACACCCAGTTGTCCTAGCAACGAGCACGAAGGCGTGATCTTTATACACTGCTTGAAGTGTTGCGCCGAAAAACCCGAGGGTATCTCGCCGCGCGATTGGGCACGGCTAGTCTTCGCGACCTGCACCATGTCGAAGCCAAACTCGGTTTTCAAATGCGCCGTTTTATCCTGCGCATACTTGACCGACTTGCCGAACTTCGCCCGCAACTTTGGATATTCGATCGCCACCGATTGGTTCACTGCGGGATGGCCGGCAATATCGGACGCATAATGCGCCAGTGCGCCCAGTGCGAAGGCATACTCGTTCACATCCTGGCTCTCGATCAGTAGTTCGCGGACGAAGTCTCCGCTGCGAACGTAATGCACCAGGTTACTGAATTCCTTACTGCCGAACGGATAGTAACCAAGATCTTGGATGACCGCGCCTCCGTAGGCGTAGGCGTGCGCCTCCTTGATCTGGTCTTCTGACAATCCAGGATATCGCTCGAGCAGCAACGGGCGAATCTCGTCGGCCCATAGCAAGTCCACGATTTCTTCGTGGGTCAGAACGGAGTATGCGGACGAGCCACCGCTGCACATCAGCACCACAAGGAGAGATACCACGATGCGGAAAGAAAGCAGGCGCCACCCTTTTGTTACGGCGCCTGACGATACCGATGGCTGGGGCACGGGTTAAATGCGACCGAGAACCAGGAGGATGACAACGATGCAAAGAACCAGTCCCACACCACCGGTCGGGACATAACCCCACTCCCGACTGTGTGACCAGCGTGGCAGCGCTCCGACAAGTGCTAAGACCAAAATCACGATCAATACAGTTCCAACCATATCTTGCTCCTTAAATACGATTCAATCGGCGCGAGCCCAGAAGATCGGGTCCGCGCCGACAACGCTTCAGCTGCTTGCTCCGCGGCGCTAGAGTGTGATGTTGAGTTCAACATTGACGCCGGGATACGTCGGGTTGCAAAGGTAATACACGCCACCGATGTCGACGACAAAAACCTCTTGCGTGTAGAGCCAGTTGCCCGGCCAAGGGGCGGCGAATCCGAACCAGTAGCCACCGTATTGGAAGCGGTGATTATTGTAATCGCCTTGGGTGACCCGAAACGTGTGTTCGCGGCCAAAGTTGGCTTTGTAACGATCGGCGGGAATGCGGCCACCTCCGTTGTCACCACCATTCTTCGCCGGCTGCGCATGTTGCTGCTGCGCGTTCTTCTCTTCCTGCTTGCCGTTGCTCTCTTGCTGCGCGCTTTTCTCTTCCGGCTTAGCGTTCTTGTCCGGCTGCGCGCCCTTCTCATCCTGCTTTGCGGACTTCTCTGTTTCCGCCTTTTTCTCATCCTGCGCAGGCTTTGCTGCCTGTTCTTTCTGTTCTTTCTGGTCTTTCTGTTCTTCCTGATCATGCTGCTCCTGCTGTGCGTAGACTGGAGCCGCAAGGATCAAAGACAAAAGTGCTGTGCCGATAATTCCTACTAGTAAGCTGTCCCGGCGATAATGAAAGCATGGATCGAAGCGCTTCTGCCCAATCTGTTGAATCCTGTGCTGACGTTACAAATACTCGGCGACGGAACACTGCTTACGAATTCGCCGGGACACCTTACTAGTTTCATGGGTGTTGCCTCCATTATCGATCGTTACTTACGCTTGCTTATTGCAAGCTTCCTGTGGTGACGTTGGCCGGATTGCCGATGGCGTCGCCGGATACGAGAAGTTCAACTCTCCGGTTCTGCTGGCGGCCCGCGGAGCTATCGTTTGAGGCCACCGGCAGAGTGTTGCCGAAACCTCTGGCGCTGACTGAGTTCGTGGTTACGCCTTGTTGCACCAAATAGTCGCGCACCGAATCGGCACGATTCTCAGACAGCTTCTGATTCATGTCATCGCCGCCCACGTTATCCGTGTAGCCGCCGACTTCAATGTTGAGTCCTGGGTAGGCGAGCAGAATGCCGGCGACTTTCGCCAACTTCTCCCGTGCACCTGGCTTCAAGGAATACTGCCCCGTGTCAAACAATACATCGGACATGCTGACGATGAGCCCACGTGCGCTGTCGCGAGTCTGAAGAATGGAATTCAATTGCTCTGACAAACGTGCGCGCATGGCGGCTTTGTCGGTGTCCGCTTGCTGCGCAGCTAAACGGGATTGGTTGGCATCGGCTTGAGCCGCGTTGACCGCAGCTGCTGATGTTGCCTGGCTTGCGGCCATGTCGGATTGCGCTTTCGCGGCGTCAGCTTGAGCTTGCTCCTTCTGCCGGGTGGCGTCGTCGGCTTGGGCTTGTGCTTGGGCCTGTGCGTCCGTTGAATTCTGCAGGTTGTTGGCCACGCGTTGGTCGTCCATCTTCTTGACTGCGATGGCTCGAGCGTCTTCCGCAGTTTGGACTGTCTCTCGGGCGACTGCGATCAGCGGCTTGTCCGGAACGTTCTTTCTGGTCGCATATTCGTCCGTGTTGTTCATCAACGTAACCGCATGCTGATAGCTGTCGGGGGCGTACTGCTCGGCGCCTTCGGATTGCGCGATGCGCAGCGCGTTGCGCGCCTCGAAGAATTCCAACGGCAACTTGGCATTCAGGACCACGGGGTCGAACTTGTAACCGGTCGGAATATAGCCTCCCCGCTCCATGAGTTCGTACTTCGCATCCACTGTCTCGATGGTTCCCTTTGTATCCTTGCGAATAACATTCTCGAGCACGACCACGTTGCTGGGTTGCCGCACCGCATAATAAGGTTCTGCGGTGACGATCAATGCGAAGGCCTGAAGGTCAGTGGTCACGTGCAACTTGCTGCGGTCGTTGCCGCCTACTAAAACCTCGCCCAGGTTTACCGCGCGGCCTTCCGGCGAAATCGCCCATAGGATGTAGGTCAAATATTCGTTGCCGAAAGTCGTGGGCTTCTGCAGGTTGCCGAATTCCGCTTTGATCTCCATCGTTCCCCGCTTGCTGTTCACTTCGGCTTCACCGTTGGCTGAGGGCATAAGATTCGTGCCCATGAGATCCACCTTCGTAGGCCCGCTGTGATGTCTATAGTTGACCGCGGGCGTCGTGCGGGTGGTTACCACTACACGGAACGTGGGCGTCTGCGCCATGGGTTCCACGGCGACTGCCGATTGTTGATTGGTTTGAGCCAGTGCGCTCACACTTATTGAACCTCGCATAATATAGAGTCATTCTGACCACAAAGAAGCCTGTTGCCAGAAGGCGGTGATCAATCGCGGGCGGCGGCGCATGCGTCGCAGAGTCCGCAGCGCCGCTTGACTGAGCTGGTAGTAATCTTTGGGGCAAACGTTGGGTAGCTCGTGCTGCTTCCAGTGGGCCCAAATGAACTCCACCGGGTTCAACTCCGGAGCGTAGGAGGGCAGGTACTCCTGATGGATCCAGCCTTGGAGGGATGCGATGTAGTCCTGCACCAGTCGGCTGCGGTGTCCCGGCAGCCGGTCCCAGAGCAGCAACAACGGCCCCGGCAGATGCCGCACCAGGGTTTGGAGAAAGTCCCGCACTTGCGCCTTTTTGATCGACCCCGGGTACAAACGGAAGTAGAAGTTCCACACCGTCAACCCGGCGGCCACGGATAGGGTTTTCCAGTTAAAGTTGTACTGCAGCACCGGGGTCTGGCCGCGTGGCGCCCAAGTGCGGCAGCGATGCGGCCGCTGGCTCAACCCGCTCTCATCGACAAAGATCAGGATGCGCCCCTCGCGGAGGGCTTTTTTTTAAGAGCAGGCAACACCTTCTTCTTCCAATGCCGGATCTGTTCTTCGTTGCGTTCCCGCGCTCGTCCGGTGGGCCGTTGCGGACTCCAGTGAAGACTGACCAGAATCTTCCACACATGTCCCTCGTGATAACGCACGCCAAATTCCTGTTGGATCAGGTGGGCCACGCGTGGGCAGGTCCACAGCGGAGTTTCGAAGCCCAGTCGCTCGGGACCTTGGAGCAGCAAAGTGTGCAGGCGCTGCCGGTCTTTCTCGCTCAAACCGGGCTTGCGCCCGGCCCGTCCGGCTTTGCGCAGTCCGGACTTGCCCTGGGCACGATACTGTTTCACCCAACGGGCCACGGTTTGACGAACCACCTTGACTTGGCGGGCAATGGCAGATTGATTCTCGCCTCGCTCGAACAGGCGAATGGCGTGGAAGCGCCGTTTCTCCAGGGCTTCGAAATCGCGTCGTACTCCGGCAGGGTTTCCCATGCTTGATTAGACGCAGCCACCTCGGAAAAGTATCGCTATATTATGCGGGACTCAATAGTGCGATTCCAGCTGCTAACAACAGTTTCATTTTCATCTGTATCCCCTTGGCAGATGCCTGCCGTGTTACGTTGTCTCGATCTAGTTGTTGTGACGAAGTGTTCCTAAGGATCTCTTGCCAGCTCATCACCCTTTTCCGATGCGGACATTGGAGAGGGAATGAAATAGCCCAAACACATTGAGCAGCCACAGCACCACGGCAATGACCACCACTCCGTTCAAGATCGACTTGATGGATGACTGCATTGGAATGAAGCGGTTGACCAACCACAACAGAACACCCACCACGATGAGCACTTCTACAAGTTGAATTAACGGCATGATCTTTGACCTTTCTTATCTCGAGGGCTAACGCCTGGCATCTGCGCCGAGGTGTCGCCTGAATCTGTTTTGCGCAAGCTTTTAGGGTCGAATCGTGTTCGCCGGAGGTTCCACGGCATACACACGGATTACGAATGCCAATCGGCTGGATGTGGCCGCTTCGATGTGATGGTTTGGGACCTTACCCACAGCGGCCTAAGAATGAGAGCTACGATTGGTGTTCGTCGCTCTCTCGACACACTCAGCAGAATAAAGAATGACAGGTGTAGGTTCCCGCGTCTGAGCTAGATTGCTCACATGTGAAGAATTAGGATTACGACGCCTGCGCCCAACGGGCTCAAATCGCGGGGACCTCGGCCCGTCCCACCTGATCTAGTCGTGCACAACCGTTGGCGGCGGCACTCGACCGTATTGAATGCATCGAAGCCCAGGAATACTCGAATTCTTGCCCACACTGGAAGCAGACCCGGTAGGTTCGTTTCTTGATGGTGAACACGCGACTGATTTGTCTGTGATGGCACCCAAACGCCGAGTGCAGAATCCAGAGCAGTGATTTCACAAGTCCTGCACTCGTCGCCGCTCGCTACTTCCATTGGCGTCGAGCCAATCGAGTAGAGAGCGAACGCTGGCCCGAGCCAGGGCAATCGAGCAGTCAGCCGCTCCGTAATAGATATTGAGGCTGTCGCCATCGGGGTCCATCGTGTATCCGCAAGGGAACACAACATCATCGACGTCGCCGTGACGCTCGTACTCGGCCTCGGGCCCAAAGATCCACGAATCCCCTCGCAGTAAACACTTGGCCGGGTTCTCAAGCTCGAACAGAGCCAAGCCGAGCCGGTACAGGCAGCCCGAAGGCGTGTGCCGCACTCCGTGGTAGAACACTAGCCAGCCTCTGGAAGTCTCTATAGGTGGCGGCGACAAGCCAATCTTGTTGGCGTCCCACCAGGCGCCGCGGCGCGCCTCCAGCATAAGCTTGTGCCTCCCCCAATAACGCAGGTCGGGAGAGTAGGAAACCCACATGTGCGACCCCAGCGGCGTCATCGGCCGATGAATAAGCGCCCAGCATCCATCGATTCTCCGAGGCAGCAACGCGGAGTCTTTATCATCTGGCGGCATAATGACCCCATAGCGCTCGAAGCTGCGGAAGTCTTTGGTCAGAGCCAGAGACACTCCGGGGCCGCCCCGCGAGTAGGAGGTGTAGGTGACTACGTATTGCTGCAACTCGGGCACGAAAGTGATGCGCGGGTCCTCAATGCCCCAGATTTCTTCGGGATACTCCTTGGGGCTTGGCATCAGGGTCGGTTCCTTATCAATTTGCCAATTGTCCACTCCGTTGCGAGAGCGAGCGGCGCAAAGGTGGGACAAGCCCCGTAGATCCTCGACGCGGGAAAGTAGGAGGGTCGATCCATCGGCCAGTAGGGTCGCGCCCGCGTTGAACACACTATTAACGGAGTATGGCCAGTCCTTAGCGGTCAAAATTGGGTTGGCAGGATGCCGAAGAAGCAGCGGCTCGTGACGGATTGTTGTGGCAACGCTCATAGGTGTTCACTCAGTGGTCTTAATCAAAGTCTAGTTAGTGGAAGCAGTAAATAACTCACCGCTTGTTCCCGAACTATCGGGTTCTGGCAGCGAGCTCATTTCGAGCAGTGCCATCAAAAACGATAGTGTGGATTCTGCTCCCTGGTTCTCGTTGGCGCGATCGGGGTGCAGACCGTCCCGGCAACCGCCGGTCACGGAATCATAAAGAGGAAGTTGCAGATCGTTATCGCCAAGGAACCAGTTGAAGGCCGACCAAGCCTCATTGCGCCAGTGCGCATCCCCGGTTACACGGTAGGCTTGCAAACAGGCTGAGACCGCGCCGGCGGCTTCGAGCGGCTGCTGATCGAAACGGGCCTTTTCACCACCCTTGCGATAGAAACCTTGTGATCCGATCGGTACAAAATGGCCATTGGTTTCGCAATGCTGAGTCTCTAACAGCCAATCCAGTGCTTCGAGACCGGCCGAAACCATCCGGTCATCCGCGCACACTGAGCCCACGAGCAACATGGCTTGGGGCAATCTCGCGTTTCCATAGGCCAGAATGTTCTCGAACCATTTCCAACCCGAGGTGCGGATCGACTCGTACATTTCAAGCAATCGAGTGCTGAGGACGGATCTTATTTTCTGTGCGTCCCGGTCTCCGGGATACGAATCGAGGTATTCCTGAATTCCGAGCAAGGCGTAAGCCCAGGCACGAGGACTGCTGAATTCCATAACTGCCGGCAGGGAGATCTCGAACAAACGCCCGGTAGCGCATCTCAATCCCTGATCCCTGGACCGGCCTAGAACCGTTCCAAGCCCCCACAGCGCACGCCCATGACAATCTTCGGAGCCCTCAGCTTCGTTCCACCGGCGATCGTAGCCGAGAAAGTTTCTGAATCTGCCCTTCTCCGGATTGAACGCATGCTGCAGGAACGCCAAATACCGGAAGGACGAATCTTGGGCTGGCTCACTGCACTGTCCCTTGCCCAGTTGCTCTAGCAGAACTGCGAAAATGAGCCCGCGAGCATTGTCGTCAGTGGTGTATCCCTCTGAGTAGTTAGGGATGGTGAAGATCGCGTGCTGTAGCATTCCGGTGTTATCGGTCAGCCTGTTGAAGTGCTTCAGGTTCAGTCCCGGCAACTGATTCAATGTTTTTTGCGCAACGCGGGCGGAGAACCGCACTTGTGGAGCCTCCATGCGGTCGCTACGAACGTGTACAAAACTTTCCATGTAGCCCTGCGCTACTCTTTTCCAGACCATCTCGCGTGCAAACAAGTAAGCACGCTTACGCATGGCGTGGCGTATCGCCGGGGTGTCCAAAAGCTCGACTGTCTTTCTTGCGATAGCACCCGGATCCTGGAAGGGAACCAGGGCGCCGCGGCGGTCGTCCAGCAACTCGATCGCATGCCAGTACGGGGTTGAAATGATTGCCTTGCCAGCACCCAATGCATATGCAAGCGTCCCGGAAACTACCTGGGCTTCATGACGATAAGGAGTGATGTAAATGTCAGCGGCGCCAATGAACTCAACCATCTCCTCCGGGCTGACGAATCGGTTGTGGAAGATTACATTCGACTCCACTCCCACTTCCTTCGCCAAGGCTTGCAACTGGTTTCGATACCTGTCGCCTTCCAGACGCAGGATGTGAGGGTGGGTTGCGCCCGCAACCATATACACAACATTCTTGTGTTTGGACAAAATCTGCGGGAGCGCTTGAATAACGTTTTCGATTCCCTTGTTCGGCGAAAGCAGGCCGAATGTTAGTAGTACGGCCTTTCCTTCCACGCCGAAGCGATCCTTGTAGAAATTCGGATCGAGGAATGGCAGGTCCGGCACGCCGTGCGGAACCATGTCGATTTTGCTGCCGGGCACTTTGAAGATTTCTTGCAGGAACTGGGACGAGAGCTGGCTCATGACGATGAGGCGATCCGAAAGCTCCGCGATCTCTTCCATCACCGTGAGCTGGTCAGGATTCGGCTCGCGGAGGACGGTGTGCAGGGTGGTCACCACGGGCATCTTCAGCCCGCGCAACAGCTGCAAGATATGGCTCCCAGCAGGTCCACCGAAAATTCCATACTCGTGCTGCAGGCAGACCATGTCGATATTGTTGAAGTTCAGGAACTCAGCGGCCTCTTGATACGATCTCAAATCGTCCTGGGCGAGCGACCATCTCACGCGCGCAGGATAGTCATATCCTTCTTCTGTGTCGTTTACGGGTAGAGCCAGCAATCTAGCGGTCCCGTACTCGGCGGAAATGGCCGCGCACAGGTCGGTGGTGAACGTGGCAATTCCACACTGTCGGGGCAGATAGTTCCCGATCACCGCGATCCGGCTGGGCAGCGATGGCTTTGATTGCGATCGTGGTCGAGCCGCTGAAACTTCCTCCCGTAGCTGGGGCCGCGGGCCGACGACTTCTAACTTCCCCTTGGGGAGCACCGCGTTTGGTAGCGACATGAGCTCCTAGTTTGCCGAGAATGGCTGCTGATATACGTCAGACTTCCGATAAACCCGACGCGTCATCCGATTTGGTCGGAGGCCATCGGTTACCGGCGCGTGGTTTCATCCATCAGTAGAGTTGGCTTGTTTCAGTATTCAACGAAAGTGGACCTAAGAACTGGTCAAAATTGACCACATGCCTCGACGTGGAACCCGGACGAAACCGGGCATCGTTCACAGAAGCGATTTAGGTCGGTTGTCGTAAGATCGAGCAGCAAGAGCGCAAGAAAACGGCTCGCAGTCTGTGCTACGAGCCGTCAGGCGGAAGCAGTCGGGTTTGCAACTCGTTATCGCCGTTCTTCGGGAGCGGCCTCTTTCTCTGGCTTAGGGGCGCTTTCTGGATGGGCTTCAGCCCGGGGAGCAGCCTCCGGATGAACCTGGGTTTCAGCATGCGGCACATTCTCGGATTTGGGCGCTGGTTCTGGATGTGGAGCATTCTCTGGACGTGAAGCTGTCTCGGTGCGAGGCGCGGCTTCCGGGTGTGGAGTGCTCTGCGGTTGAGGCTTGCTTTCGTTCCGAGAGGCGTTCTCTACCGGACGTGGCGTGTTCTCCGCACGAGGTGCACTCGCTTTCTCCGGTGCGCTCGGTGGACGAGGAACATTGTTTGCCGACTGAGCAGGTGGCGTCTTTGCCGGAGGCTGAGCTGCCGCACTCTTGCCTTCAGGCTTATAAGGTGCTCCTGCTTGTTTAGCTGGTACGCCGGCGCTAAATGCTCCCGGTTTCGGAGTAGCTGCGACTGCCGGCTTGCCCTGGTTCACAGAAACCCGTTGCTGCGGGTTCGCGCGAGCAGCCTGCGCATGTTGAGTTTGAGCCGCGACTGGCGCGATATGTTTCTCGTGCGCTGCAGCCTCTTGTTCAGAGTTCGGACGGGCAGTGAGTCCTCCGTTGCCGCCGTTGTAGCTGACGCGGTTCACGGTCGTATTGTTGATCACCGTGGTGTTATAGGTGTTGTGAATGTTGGTGACGTTTATGTTATTCACCGCGCGGTTGTAGGCGAATTGTCCGTTGTCCCAGCGTCCACCTTGATACCCTTCACCGGTGTAGCCGTAGCCATAGTTGATTCCACCATAGAAACCTACGTGCGGGCCCCAGTAGCCTTCATTGAAAACATACATGCCGTTGCCCCAACCCCAATAGCCTGGGGTCCAGAGGAAACCGACTTGCGGGGCCATCACCCAGGTGCCTGGCACCCAGTAGTAATCGCCCTCACTGTAAGCCCAGTACCCGGGTGTCCAGATGTAGCCCTGGGCAGGGAGGGGTGGCTGCTCGTACACGGGCAGCGCTGGCGGGGCGATTGAAACTGATATACCGATTTGCGCGAACGAGGCCGCCGACATGGCGAGCACTACGAGCGCGAACAACAGCGAACGAATGGAAGGGATGAAACGCATGGTGTTTCCTTTTGCCTGGTCATCCTTGGCTTGCCCGGTAGTGCTCTGCTGCTTCGGGTTGCGTGGGTGGAGAGGCACGATTTCCGGACGAAACGTACTGCACACTTTGTCTCGCTCGCAAACAGTTCTGCTATGACCTTCTCATTTCGGAGCTCTTGCGTCTGGTCAATAACGCTCACAACGAATTCGCAGCGGACCGTCGAAGGAAAACGCGCAAGAATGCCAGGGCTGAAACGAGTGAACTGATCAACATTGAACATCTTGTTGGCGAGCGACGCTGCATGATGGACCGATCCGCATAGAGATCAGCGTTTAGCGGGTGCGCTGGCTGATATGGCAGGAACCACCCGTTCACGGGTGAGCTTTTTCATGAACCGGTTGAGGAAACTGGGTTTTATTCAATACGCCGGCGGTATTGAAGGCGGATTGCAAGTCCGCAGTTCGCTACTCAACGTCGTTCTGCACGATTGAGTACGTCCACGAGTACGCCCAAATTTTATAGGCAAGGTCCGCAACTTTCTCTTGTGGTGCGCTAGCCTGTTATTCGTTCGCTCCCGTAGGTCACCGTCTGCGCAGTATTGATCACATTCGCTAATTCAGGATTTCCGATTTGTGAGCAGATAGCTCGTGAGCAGAATCAAAGCCAAAGAAAAAGGCCGGACCTTGTCAGTCCGGCCTGAACACGCGCGTGTTTGGGTACAGAAAGTAGAGCCGTCGTGAGGGTCCGAACGTCGACACTGTCAATCGACATTAACCCATGACCGCTCTGTCGAACAGGTCGAATAATACATTGGCCAAATTTGGACGACTGTTCAAAAGTGCACACTTTCGAAAAAAGTCATCTAGACTGGCACTATTCGTGACCAAAGGCGGGGGTCGCCTAATCACAGGGTGTACCTAGAGCTTTTACTGGCGGGTGTCTCGAATCGCGGACTTATTTCAAGCCTAGCTCGCCATTGTACTGTTGGGTAATCCCGTAGCACTCACAGGCGGAGTCTTCAAGTTTCTTACGGTTCACGATCTTCACCGCGCCACGGGCGTACTCGATGAGCTTCTTCTTCTGTAAAGCACCAGCTGCCAAGCTCACGGTAGGCCTATCTGTCCCTAGCATGGTTGCGAGAAAATCGTGGGTGATGGGCAGCGACTCCGAATCCACTCTGTCCTGAGTCATGAGCAACCACCGTGCAAGGCGTTGCTTAATGTCGTGCAGCCGATTACAAGCGGCTGTTTGTGCAACCTGCATTCCCTGAACTACGGCATAGCGGCTCAACATCAATTGCAGGTGTGGAGTGGATTCCAAAGTGTTTTGCAAAGCTGCGACCTCTACCCGAAACCCGTCCCCCGTGATTTGTACCACCGCTTGAAGCGGGCTCCTGCTCAGGCCAACGGCCGCCGGCGTTCCGATAAAGCCCTCATTGCCGACTATGCCGGCTTCGGCGGTCTTTCCATCTTTCATTACGACTACAAGAGAAATCAAACCTCGATTCAGGAAATACGCGAATTCCACCTTTCCACTTCCCTCGTGAAGAACCAGATGGTTAGGCAAACTGACGTATTCGAGATGAGGACGCAGTGAACTGTAGTCACTAGAGGAGAGCGATAGAAGAATCAGGTTGCTGACTGGTTTTCCTTCGCTACTCGTCCGCTCGCCAGACTGCACGACTTGGAGCCCTTTGTTTTCCATAAACCGTCCTTAACAGACGAGGATCAGAACCGCCCCCACATTGAACTCGTCTATCATGCGGTGCGAAACCGGGTAGCCTTCTCGACGGCATGGTGGACGCTCTCGAAGACCAATCAACACTATGCTGGAAGCGACCCCGATACTGAGCAATACTGACCGCTTCAGACGGACGAAGACTGATCCAACGCTTAAGTAGTTCCGCATTTTCCGCGAGGCGCGAAATCGGGCGCGCGCAAGAACAAAATCCTTAATGTATGTAGGATGCCCGACAGACCACCCGGCTTGGCGCATGTAAAATCCGTCCCTTTACGCCTCTCCCGCCACGCCCAGGCCGGGTGACGGTTGTCTGTCGCAGTCAGGCAGTGCGCACGCGAAAGGAGAACGCTGCATCCTTTGACGGCAAGCGCGTACTAGGCTTGCGGTCAGACAACGCTGGGCGCAGCGACAGAGCGGCCATGAATCGGAGGCTGGTATGGATTGAACAAGAGCGATTTCGGGGTTTTGGTTGCTCCGACTGCGCCTGGGTCTTCAAGTCTTCGGGCGCTCCCGCTGGGAAATCTTTCGGTGAAATGACGCGGAACTTCGAGTTGCAGCGCGACCGAGAGTTCACATTGCATGTTTGCACCGATCACCCAAGAGGCAAGAGCACAAGGAGCAAGAACGCGGAATAGTTCAAGCCGCCGTACGTCCCAGCGTGGAGGTCAAAATGTGCCCTGTTCATTGGGACCACACCGATCATGCCCGGTCTATGCGTTATCTCAGGCAAGATTGGGAAAAGCTGTACCGGGCTGCCGTCCTCGAGTTTGACCGGAGCAGGTTGCTGCAGCGAATCGAGGAAGCGGAGGCCGCGATTGTGAGGCGATCGCGAAGTTTGTCAAAGCCGCCTAGCAATCATGGAAGAGAGCAGGACGCTATCGCTCGGGCGCGGCACATCTTGAGCTTGCTACGTGAGGCTGGGCAAAAGCAGTAGCGTAACGCGATCGCTGTTGGAAAGAGATCGGCGCTCTAATCCAAGGAAAGGTCTTCCGACTCAGAAGGAGCACCTTCTAGGTAAACGCGGCTCCTCGTAGAACCTACGAGCCGTGCTCTCACGCTATACGGCGGCCGCTCATCAGATTAATGACTAACACCACCAAGGCCACAACCAGCAGCAGGTGAATCAGGCCGCCGGCCACGTGGAGGCTGAAACCTAGAAGCCACAGAATCAGAAGCACAATGAAAATCGTCCAAAGCATATTTATCTCCCTGGGTTCATTGGTCGAATTGCTTACCCTTACTCCTTAATCCTTATCCTTCATCCTTGCCTTGCGTCTCTCCGCGCCAGTTGAACTCCCTTGAACGACTTCCCGCACTCCAGACAAAATGGCTTGGATCGTGGAGTGATTAACCCGCAGAACGGGCACATCCTTGAGGGTCCGACTTCACCACGGGATGTTTTCGTCGACAAGAGCTTTTCCAGGAAGTCAGTGAGGAAGCTGCGCAAGTTACGAAGATGGACGAGAAAAGAATGCAAGACGGAGCCTACTCTTTCGCGTTTTCGACAGGCTCACGATGACACATCCAAGGCAGCGATTCTGTGCAAGATTGCTCACCTTACACAAAGAGCTGTCAGTCCGCATGGTGACCATCAGCCGATCTGATTTTTGGCTGCGCACCCAAAGTGAGCAATTCAGATCAGCTATTGTTTCGGGCCTGGGCGATCATGATCTAGAGACGAGCACTTCCTCTCTCTCTTTCAGGTCCTCTGAGCTAAGTCAGCCCATCTGAAGTTCTCTATCTCTTAGATCCGCAACTCCTAAAGGAATGAATCATGAAAAAGACAATTTCACTGCTGCTGATGAGCTTGATGGGCTTGGTTGGAACTTACGCATGGGCAAGCTCAACTCATGAAGACACAGTCGAGCGCATGCAAAAGTCGGTGGACGTTCTTAGCGAGATTATGGCAACCCCAGACAAAGGGATCCCCGAAGAAGTGCTAAGCAGCGCCAAGTGCATCCTGGTGGTGCCGAATCTGATTAAAGGCGGTTTCATTTTTGGCGCCAAGCACGGCCGTGGAGTGGCCTCGTGCCGCACATCGACCGGTTGGAGCGCCCCCGCCTTCGTGTCCGTTGGCGGTGGTAGCTGGGGATTGCAGATCGGAGTCGAAGGCGTAGATCTGATCATGCTGGTCATGAATGAGCAGGGTTTCCAGCACCTGTTGTCCAGCAAGTTCGAACTCACCGGCGAAGCATCGGGTGCGGCAGGCCCAGTGGGCCGTCATGCGTCCGCCGGAACGGACTGGAAGATGAACACGGAAGTGCTGACCTACTCGCGTTCGAAAGGTGTATTCGCCGGCTTGACGCTGGAAGGCGCAGTGGTGGAGCAGGACAACGACTCTACTCGCGCGATTTACGGCAAGCACATTGAATTTCGAACCATCCTCTCGGGTAAGGGGCCAACTCCGAAAAGTGTGGAAGCATTCTTGAAGGCCGTCACCGAGGCGGGCCAACAGGCGCGCATCGCCGAGGCTAAGGAAGACAAAGAAGACAAGAAATAATCGGTTGGGAGCTTGCGGGTAAAGTTGTTTTCAGGCTGACCGAGACCCCTGACGCGGTTTCGGTCGGCATTTGAAAGCTCCTGAAAGGTGGAAACATATGTCAGTCAATTTACGTTGGTGTCCCCGGGCGCTATTAGCCTGTCTGGTTTTCTGGCCAGCTTTTTCATTGGCACAGTCGTCCGATCTGGTGCAAAACCTGGCAGCCTGCCAGGCTGGCCGGGAGGCTTGCGATCGCTCGAAGTTGAGCCCATCGCAAACGGCCGAGGTGGACGCAAGCAATCGCGAGCGCAACGTTTCGAATTGCAGAAACGGCTTCGATTCCTGTGATCACTCGAAACTCACCCAACCGCAAGCGATTGCGTTAGCCGTAGCCGATCACCAGCGCAATGTCATCGACTGCAGAGACGGCATGGCTTCTTGCGACCCTTCGCGATTGACACAATCCGAGGCTCGAGAATCTTCGGTGGCGGCGCATCAGCGCAACGTCACGGACTGCAAGGATGGGGTCGGCGACTGCGATCACTCCAAATTGAACCCGTCGGAAGTGGGAGCCGTGGATACTGCCAGGCGTCAGCTCAACGTCTCCGACTGCAAGAATGGCACAGGACTCTGCGATCATTCCAAGCTTACTGCCTCGGAAACCAGCGACGTGGCTGCTGCAGAACACCAGCGCAACGCACAGAATTGTAACAATGGCTGGGACGACTGCGATCGCTCCAAGCTCACTCCGTCAGAAGCTGGTCAGACAGCCGTCGCCGACCACCAGCGCAATATCTCCGAGTGCAGGGACGGCCAGGAAACCTGCGACTACTCAAAACTGACGCCGATCGAATCCAAAACCCTTGCCGATGCCGAACAGCAACGTAACTACAGGGCCTGTCTGAAGGGATACGGTTATTGTGATCGCTCTCGTCTCACGCCCTCAGAAGCCAAGGCGATTCCGATCGATCAAAAACCTGCTTCCCGGTAGGACATCAACGAAACAGCAAGTACTCGGGATGTGTTCGCAAATAGATACATCATAAAAGGAGAAAAATGACGACTACGAGTGAGAAAAACAAATGTGCGCATCTACCCTGCCGGTGCCTGGTCCACAGCGACAAATACTGTGGTCAACTGTAAGGAAGCAGGATCCAAGGAGGTGGAGATTGCGTGTCAGTGCGACCACGGATCCTGCCCGCTTACCGTACTTCGTCGACGCCTGCCAAGCGATTAATCCAGCGCGCTTGAAGTTCGTGCACTGAATCGCTCGTTGTCCAGAAAACGGGCTTCTGGGAAATGTGTGGAACTGCTCCATATCAGAAGCCACAAATTGTAATTAATCGGGTCATGACAGCTCTGGCCGGCAGCTTCCTTTTTCGCAGGAATCAAAGACAATTGTGTTTTCGAGTGCCGCTGTAGCTTGCAATTCGCTTGCAGTCGACCAAATTGGGTTAACGGAATCAATTCCTTGCGCGGAGCATCGGATAGCATATCTGAGCCTCTGGATCCGCAATAACTGGGTAACGCGGGCACTGGAACCCGGCGATTACTTGAAGGGTAGCCGTCATCCGTTCATAATCGAATCCAAGCGTCAATGGAACTTCCCCGTCTGAGCTTGTGGGCAATTCTGGCACGGAAGTGATTCGGGCCGCGGCGCAAGAAGGTTTTCGACGCCGTCGTGAGACAAGGCTAGTATTTCGGAGTGCCAATTCCAGGATTGAACTCGATTTTCGAAAAGAAGTCAGGGATAATCTTCGTCAGACTTTAGGAGGTTCTGAGCAATGGCCGATCAAGGCGCGAGGAACCCTTCCACCAAACGTTTTTACATCGTGCTTATACCGGGCTTCGCCGGTTTCGATGCGCTCGGCCAACTTGAATATTACGGCGGCATCACGCCTTTGTTTCAGACGTGGCTAGCTGGAAATCAAGTGCTTCACTATTTCGACAACTTCCCTACAGCGGCGGTAGTCACGCGCGCAACTCGGTTGCGAAGCTACCTTGCCCGGCGCATTGCGCGCGGTGAGATTTCGAGCAGCGATGATGTCATCCTGGTAGGGCACTCGACCGGCGGCCTCGACATCCGCTGGTTACTCTGGGACTTGCATCACCGTAGGCAGCCGATTGTGGTTGACGGCGGAGCTAAGGTGGAACCGGCGAGAATCCTCAAATGCGTGCGTCGGGTTGTGTTCCTCTCCGTGCCCCATTGGGGTACCAACATTGCCGACTGGGTGCACGCCTACGGCGTTTTGCGTAGGGCGCTGGTCGAGGAGTTTCGCGCCGCTGTCGCCGGTTCACAACTGCTGCTCCTGGATCAGATCGAAACCCTGATCACGGGTGGCGCCGCTTGCCTCACTGGGGCAGAACTCTTTCGGGCCGTGCAGGATGCCTTAAGCGAAGCGAACGAGCATAACGGAAAACCGAGCCCCGCGCGCACTGCGGAAGCGCAGGAAGCCGCCTCCGAACTAGGACTCTATTTGCGTCACATGGCTTCGGATTTCAGCGCCATCGACGACCTCACTTCGCGTCCCCAACGACGCGACAAACCGGTGAGCCCGGCGCACTTTGGTGTTCGCGATCGCGAGAAAGAACTGAAGCTGGGACGGGGCATCGAATTCCGCTCGTATGTAACGCTGGGGAGACGCCCGTTTCGCTTCAATCCCGGTCTGCCCGTCCCACCGCTGGAGCTTACCAAGCCCTGGACCTACCCTGAAGTCACCAAGGACACGGCTCTAAGCACGGGCACCGACATTGCCTATCGGACATTTTACCGCGCCTGCGCCGGCGGCCCGTTTCAGCAACCGATCCTAAGCGGCAAGGTGACCAGACGCTTGACCGGGGCCTCGAAACACTCGATTGAGGTATGGGACAACGACGGCATCGTCAACACCATGTCCATGTTCTGGCCCAAGGGCGAGAATGTGCTGGTCGCTGGAGACCACATGGACATCGTGGGGCACTACAAGCTTATCAAGGCTGAGCCTGGCGGAGGCCGTAAGTATCGGGCTTACGACCTGCTGAAGTCGGAGTCTGGATTCAGCGACAAGATCTTTAAAGAGGTCTGGAAGGAGATCTTCGCCTTCTGCTTAGGCCGCATGCGTCCAGACTAGACGCCCGGTCAGATGGCCCAGTGACTCGGAGCGGCATTTTCCACCGTCCCGCCCACGCCGAAAAAGGAAGCAGGTAAGACAGGTCGTGGTAGTGGTCCACGTGTAGGTGGGTAATGAAGATATCGTTAATGGCCGGAACTGGGACGCCCATGGCGAGGATGTTCTTGACGGCCTGGGCCGAAATCGAAGAAGAAGCGGTCGCCGTTGCCGAGTTCGACCATGATGCAGGTTCCGGCCTGGTCGCGCCGGGGCGGGAACGGGCAACTGCCGCCTTGATGGGCGGCCGTGAAATTCGTCCGGTGTCCGCTGCCGGCGGCGGCTTTACAAAACACCTTCCAAGAGCGCACTCAAGGAACTGGTGGACGAACTCACATGGGCTCTCGACGCCTCGCTGGGTAAACCGCAACCTAATCGATGTCCACAGCTCAACTTTGACCGTCTGGCGATACTCACAGCCGTCGGTGACCTGCATCACAGCGCGACTCGAGACAAACGAGGCATAGTTCTAGTTGAGGCCTGGCACAAGACGTGCAGGTTTGCTCAAGCGTCCGAGGCCGCGACAATCCAGGCCGCCAGAAACCGAGGAGAACTTATGCCGGTTACCAAGCAACAAGCACTCGACTACCACTTTGGCACACGCCCGGGAAAGATTGAAGTCACTCCCACAAAGCCTTGCCGCACCCAACACGATCTAAGCCTGGCCTATACCCCCGGAGTGGCGATACCGTGCATGGAAATCCACAACAACCCGCACGACGCCTTCAAGTACACCGGCCGCGGTAATTTGGTCGCAGTCGTAACCAATGGGACCGCAGTCCTGGGGTTGGGCGACATCGGCGCCCTTGCTGGCAAACCGGTCATGGAGGGGAAGGCCGTCCTGTTCAAACGCTTTGCCGGTGTGAATGTCTTCGACATTGAGATCAACAGCCATGATCCCGACGAAGTCATCAAGGTCTGTCAGTTGCTCGAACCCACGTTCGGCGGTATCAATCTCGAAGACATCAAGGCCCCGGAGTGCTTTTACATCGAAGAAACTTTGAAGAAGACCATGAAGATCCCGGTCTTCCACGACGATCAACACGGCACCGCGATTATTTCTGGAGCTGCGCTGTTGAACGCTCTGGAAGTCGTGGGCAAGGACATCGGCAAAATCCGTCTCGTCATCAACGGCGCCGGCGCCTCGGCCATTGCTACTGCGGAGCACTATATTCGGCTGGGAATGAAGCGCGAGAACATCACGCTATGCGATACCAAGGGAGTAGTTTACAAAGGCCGCACCGCAGGCATGAATCCTTATAAGGAGCGCTTCGCGCAAGATACCAAGTTCCGTACGCTCGCCGAGGCTATGGTGGGCACCGACATGTTCCTCGGACTCTCTGTCGGTGGCGTGGTTTCGCAGGATATGGTGCGCTCGATGGCGGCCCGTCCAATTGTCATCGCCATGGCGAACCCCGATCCGGAGATTACTTATGAAGACGCCAAAGCCTGCCGCGCCGACGTCATTATGTGCACCGGGCGTGCCGACTATCCCAACATGGTGAACAATGTGCTCGGCTTCCCCTTCATCTTCCGCGGCGCCCTGGACGTGCATGCCACGGTGATTAACGAAGAGATGAAGCTGGCCGCCACCCGCGCCTTGGCAAACCTGGCCAAGGAAGATGTCCCGGACTCAGTGTGCCGCGCCTACGGACTATCCCGGCTGGAGTTCGGTCCCGACTATCTGATCCCGAAGCCGTTTGACCCGCGCGTTCTGGTATGGGAGTCCTCAGCCGTGGCCCAGGCCGCGATGGAGACCGGAGTAGCCCTGGAACCGGTCAACCTTGAGGAATATCGCGAACAGCTCGAGCGCCGTCAGGGCAAAGCCCATGAGATCTCGCGCATGATGATTCACAAGGCTCAGGCCAAACCCAAGCAGGTAGTCTTCCCCGAAGGAGACAACGAGAAAATCCTGCGCGCCTGTCACTCGATACTGGACGAGAGGATAGCAACGCCCATCCTGCTCGGCAACGCCGCAATCATTCATGCCAAAACCGCGGAACTTGGCTTGGATTTGAAAGCTGCGCTAATCGTAGATCCAGCCTCATCTCTGCTTCGCGAGGGCTACATTCAGGAACTATTCCGCCTGCGCCACCGTCGAGGCGTCACTCTCGCTGAGGCGCGTACGCATATTAACGACCGCAACATTTTCGCCTCGATGATGGTTCACATGGGAGATGCCGATGCCCTGGTCTCCGGCGTGAGCCAGCACTTCCCCGACACCATTCGCCCGGCGCTGCAGATCATCCGCATGCGCGAAGGCCTGCACAAGGTCGCCGGATGCTATCCCCTGATCACGCGCGACGGAGAGCTGTTATTCCTGGCTGACACCAGCGTCAATATCGATCCCACCGCGGAAGACCTGGTGGAAATCGCGTTGTGCACCGCGCAAGAGGCTCGGCGGTTTGATGTGGTGCCGCGAGTGGCCATGCTTTCCTTCTCCAACTTTGGCAGCACCAAGCACCCGTTCTGCGACAAGGTGCGCAAGGCAGTGGAACTGCTGCACAAGGCCGACCCCACGCTGATCGTGGACGGAGAGATCATGGCCGATGTTGCCGTGTCTCCCGAAAAACTGGAGCAAACTTATCCTTTCAGTTCGCTGAAGGGTGGCGCCAACGTGCTGGTGTTCCCAGATCTCGCCTCCGCCAACATTACCTACAAGCTGCTGACCACGGTCGGCGGCGCCGACATCCTCGGTCCCATCCTCATGGGTATGGCGCGGCCCGTACATTTATTGGCCCGCGGCGCCGAAGTGGAGGAGATCGTCAACGTTGTTGCCATCGCGGTGGTAGACGCGCGGGAGAGCGAGCCAGCCACGGTGATACCGGAGATCACGAAATCGGTTGCGCAGGCGGACTGATTCTTGAGATGCCGGTTGGTAAATCAATAAGACTCAGTCATTCTGAGCGGTGGATGCTGCGCCCAGCAGCATCCACGGAGTCGACGAGAACTGACAACAGAAAGCTTTGTCGTCTCATTTGGACATGAGAGCAGTCGACTGTCGTCACAGCTTGCCGACAGAGAAGGCTGACATCCACCGCAGTCGAATCTTGTTGCACTTCCGTTATCCACCACGCCATGACGATCCATTAGGTTTTCAGGATTGAACGTTGCATTCTTCAGCTTTTGCTGTTGCGAGATTCATCACGGTATGGTCAACCCGCAAGCCACTGATTGCAAGCGTTTACTCTTCCCTTCGTCTCGAAACGCTGCAAACATGAGCGCTAATCTGTTGCGATCTCCAACAAAGCGTTGTTGACAATTTCGTCGCTGTTGCCGCGCAACGAAATAGCCTTCCTTCTATCCCGTTTAGTTGCCAGAAGATCGCCGCCACAACGCGCTTACTCGCAACTTGCCCCGTTCTGGCAGGCCGATTGCCTTTAGAAAAGTGTGAGTGGCTCGCAAGACGGCCCCCCACCCAAGCAACGACGAGGTGACTTATGACAGTCCTACTGGTCCTCTTCACATTCGCAACCTTCTTACTGATCGATCACTACCGAACCCGCCGCGCCATCGTGCAGCAGCCAGCATTGCAGGTCGCCGCGGCAACGCCGGACGCAGCGCCCCGCCTGAAGCCAGCGCTGGTCGGCGGCTTCGAAGTGCCCGAAAACCTGCGTTTCCACCCCGGTCACACCTGGGCGTTGAGCGAAAGCCCCAGCCTGGTACGCGTCGGCATGGATGACTTTGCCTCCAAGCTGACCGGCAAACTGGAGAGCATCACGCTGCCGCAACGCGGCCAGTGGATTCGCCAAGGCCAGAAGATGTGCACAATTCATCGCGACGGCTGCGCGGTCGACATGGTTTCGCCAATCGAAGGCACCGTCTCCGACATCAACCAGGCGGTCATGCAGGACCCGAAGCTCGCACTCCGCGATCCCTACGGCGAAGGCTGGCTGCTGACCGTGCAGGCTCCCGACGCCAAGACCAGCTTCCGCAACTTGTTGGGTGGCGCGCTTGCCCGCTGGTGGACGGAAGAGTCCGCAAGCCGTCTGCAACACCGCATGCCGCTGGCGCTGGGCGCGCTGGCGCAGGACGGAGGAGTGGCCATGGACAACGTCTCAGCCCAGATCCCAGACCAGGATTGGCTGCCGCTAGCGAAAGAGTTCTTCCTGTCATAAGTCGACTTCGCGGCTCGCGAGGTGGAGGAGCCTCGCCGAGGACCGCCGAAACACCGGCCGCCCGGATCCAGGCGAAACAGCCAGGCCCGGGCGGCCGAAGTTTTTGACACTTGCTCGTGGAGGACGGGCGTCCTCGCCCGTCGTTTGGAAAGCCCACTACGCAGTCCATTGGGACAGTGTGATCTCAATCACCGCGTAAAGGACGGTTTCGACGTATAAACAAGGTAGAACGGGGAAAGGAGGTATCCCCATGGAAACCGTTGAGCTAAAACAGAGTGTCACTTTCAAGAACATCCTGCTCGCAACCGATTTCTCTGAGGTCTCGAGAAAGGCTGTGCCATACGCGGCCGCGATCGCGACCAGATATGGTTCTAAGATCTATCTCGCTCATGTGCTCCCTGCGCAACCACGAATGCCCATCCCGATTGAGCCTCTGCCTGGCGAGTTGGTTCGTGAACGACTGAACGCCGAACTGGAGATGGAGAGCTTCCTCCAGAACTCGCTCGCAAATGTACCTCATGATTTCCGGCTGGAGCGTGGACCGATCTGGGATGCGCTTTCGGACTTGATACAGCGAGATGAAATCGATCTGCTGGTGCTCGGGACCCACGGACGCGGAGGACTGAAGAAGGTCATTCTCGGCTCGGTGGCCGAAGAACTTTTTCGGTTGGCTTCCTGTCCGGTACTGACGGTTGGCCCGGCTGTTCCCGCCGAGCCAGGATGCACAAAGGAATTTCGCAAGATTCTGTTCGCCACAGATTTCGGACCGGCTTCCTTGAACGCGTTGCACTATGCCATCTCGCTGGCCATGGAAAGCAAGGCGAGGTTGATCGTACTGCACGTCGTCACCCCAGTGCCTGTGGTCGAGGTCGGGCCGTACTGGTACCCGGGGACAGACCTCGTCGAACAGCAGAACACGGCACGGAGACGATACATCGGACGGCTCAAGCAACTGATCCCGCCCGAGGCCAATCTGCCGTTCGAGCTGGAATTCCTGGTCGAATTCGACTTCGCCCCCGACGCGATCGTGAAGACCGCGGCTGACTCCCAAGCAGACTTGATTGTCATGGGCGTAAATCAAACCGCCTCGGCCCGCGCCTCGGCTCATCTGCCTTGGGCAACCGCGCATGAGGTTGTTTGTCACGCCAAGTGCCCAGTCCTGACGGTGAGGAGTTGATTCGAGCGCTAGATAGGATTGTCGTGCGGTCGATGCACCTATAGGACGGACACTCCTGTCCGCCGCCCTTGACTTAGATTTTCTCTGGTGGCCCACCCTTTTTATGTTCAACGCGAAAAAACGCTTGTCGTTCGCGTGGGGTCGGGCGCCTCGCCCGTCCAGGCGGAGCAAAGCTCCGCAGCGCCTTTAGGCGGACGCAGCATCCTCAACAAAGACGCAAAGGGTAGGGCAGTCTGTTTGTTGGCGAGGCCGAGAGCAGGTGGGTCTGCGTCCTATGTCGTCATATTTTCAAAAGGTCTCGGTCGCTTAGGCGTTCCAAGTGAACCCGCAGTGGCCGCAAGTAGTTGGCTTACGACCGGCCAACAGCGCAAGTAGTCCAATGGGAAACAGACAAATGCTCACAACAATCGCCCACGCCGGAAAACCTGCCCGCTCCGTCAAGGTGTTACATTTGGAACAGGAAATCGCCGCCACCTAGTCCCCCCTGAACGACCCGAGAAATCCACACAAGCAGCAAAAACGCCAGCGCCACGTTCGAGATGTGGCGTGACAGTTGAGACACAAAATCACCCGTTCGTGGAGCTACGATTGCAATCGGTCGCGCCAAAAGTTGAAAGCAAAAAGCTGACGCAACTCCAAATCCCGCCGGATTTGCCTGCCATGCCATGACGGGATTCAGCCGCAGAATCGCTACTATCGAATGAGAAATGCCACATCCCGGACAAGCAATACCGAGAACCTGTCGCATCAAACAGATGTGAGGAATGTGGGTAACGATTGGGGCCAACGACAGGGCGAGCAACGTCGAAGCGAACAGCGCAACGTGGCGCTGACTCTGTCCCGGAATGCGAACCTTCGCCAGGAGCCAACGTGGGCAAATATCAATCTCCATCTTGGCCTTCGGGGCCCGCCTTTCCTCCCAATCTTACTCCGGGCCGTCGTGCCCTTTCCCCGCTTTTTGCGTAAGAGGACTCCCGATTCCCAATTCGGGACCACATCCACCACAGCGCGCTTTCTCATCGACCGCAGGTCTCTAACCAGATAATCTATACAAGTAAGCATTATCTAGCGGATAATGCGCGATCTTTGACAACCTGACCCAGACAATGCTGAGGGGACAACTCAGTTCCACAATGGAACTGAACGCTCGACACCCCGGGCCGTAACTCCCATGTTCTCTAGATTTTGCGTGTAAGTCCTGCAAACTCAAAGATCTAGCACATAGTCGAAATTTAAGTTGTTTGTTTCCTGGATTTTGCAGACAAAGGGGGGAGGGGGGTACCCGGTACCAGATAGTAAACTCCGTCCCAAAGTGGGAACGCGACGACGGTTTGCAAACTCAGAAGATCCGCGCTGACTGGACTTGCGTCGGCGTTATTGCGGCCCGGCAGGCGGCGCACAGCGTACTTTCCTTGAGATCGATCCACTCCACGGCGTGCGAGGAGGCCATCACGCAACGGTAATCCTCGCAGTGAGTCAAGTTCAGAGTGTGTCCCAGCTCATGCACCGCTTCCTTTATTACGCGCTGGCGAAACAGTTCACGATCGGGCGGAAGCCCATAGAACTCTTGCCGCAGCCGGTGAGCGGAAACCACGGCGCAGGGGCCACCCATTTGCGCCTCGCCGAAAACGAAAGTGAGAATCGGGATATAGAGATCGACGGCGCTGATGCCCAGCATTCGCCAGGACTCCGCGGTGAGAAAACTTTGCATGTGCTGCAGGATTTCCGAGGAGTGGTACTGCTGCCGCTCGCCGTGAAATGCGAACTCCGGATCCAGCCGCACAGGCAGTACTTTACAGGGAACACGAAAAGTTTCTTCGATGGCGGGACGCAAATCCTTCAGCAGCCCATCCTCTACATTGCCGATCGGCAAGATTTGCAGCAGCTTCATCGGGCCCAGCTTCAGTGTGTCTCAACCGGAGTACGAGTCCACCCGTATTTCTTGAGTTTGTGATAGAGAGTGACCCGGTCGATATCGAGGATCACCGCGGCATGGCTCTGATTGCCTCCGCATTCCTGGACCACGCGCAGGATATGAGCGCGCTCCATGTCCTCAAGGGTCTTGCTCGATCCATTGGAGACGCCTTGCGGTTTGAAGATGAAGTCCTGTTCATGCAGCTCCGGCTCCCGGCCCACAACCATGGCGCGCTCCACAGCGTTCTCCAGTTCACGGACGTTGCCCAGCCAGGGCTGCTGCTGCAGTTGATTCATAGCCTCAGGCGAGACGCGAGTCATCCGCTTGTTCATCGCCAACGAGAACTTGCGGACGAAGTGATCCACGAGCGGAGGGATGTCTTCGCGTCGATCGCGCAGCGGCGGCAGTTCGATGCGGAAGACGTTGAGCCGGTAAAAAAGATCGGGACGGAACTTGCCTTCCTCGATCAATTTTCCCAGCTCCTTATTAGTGGCGGCGATGCACCGGAAGTCCACCTTGATAATTTGGTTGCCGCCGACACGAGTGATTTCGCGCTCCTGCAGCACGCGCAGCAGGTCGGTCTGCGTCTTGAGAGTGATGTCGCCGATTTCGTCCAGGAAAACGGTTCCGCCTTCGGCAATTTCGAATTTACCTTTCTTGCGGTACTGCGCGCCGGTGAATGCGCCTTTTTCATGACCGAACAATTCACTCTCGAGCAGCGTTTCAGTCAGAGCGCCGCAGTGAATGACGACCAAGGGATGAAACCTTCGTGGGCTGGCCTGATGAATCGCACGCGCTACCAGTTCTTTTCCGGTACCACTCTCGCCCGTGACCAGCACCGTAGCGTCCGTCGGACCCACGGTCTCGATGGCATCGAAGACTTTGCGCATGGCGGCGCTTTGGCCGATCAATTCGCCCGGACGGGCGACCTCAGCGACCGTCTCGCGCAAGAGCACGTTCTCCTGGGTTGTCCGCTTATGCGCCAGCGCATTCTTCACCAGGTGCGCGATCTCGTCCGGGTCGAGCGGTTTGGTCACATAGTCATAGGCGCCGTTCTTCAGCGCCGTCACCGCGGTTTCGACCGAGGCATAGCCGGTCATGATGATCACGATCAGTTCAGGATCGACTTCGTGCATGCGGCGCTGCAGTTCGATCCCATCGGTGCCGTGCATCTTGATATCGACCAGAGCCGCGTCCCAGCGCTGTTCCGCCAGCCGGGTAAGCGCGTCGCTCGCGTTTTCCACCGTCGTTACTTCGTAGCCCTCTTCGCGGAACCATTTGCCCAGCGAGTCACGGACGCTCAGTTCATCATCCACAATTAACAGCTTTCCTTGTGTGCTCACTTGAATCACCTCACCTTCATCACGACATCCTGATCGCCGACGCCCGCCAGCTTAGCGTCATTCGCTTGCGCCGGCAGAGTCACGGTGAACGTCGTGCCGCGGCCCAACTCCGATGCGACTTCGATGCGCCCGTTATGCCGCTCCACGATGCCGCGGCTGATGGCCAAGCCCAGCCCAACTCCGCGCCCGCTTTCTTTTGTGGTCAGAAATGGTTCAAAGATCTGGGGCAGGATGTCGGGAGCGATGCCCGCTCCGTCGTCGCGCACCTGGATTTTGATTTCAGTTTCATCGCTACTCAGCCGAGTTTCGATCCAGAGATTGCCACCCCGAGGCATGGCATCGATTGCATTCATGATCAGTGCCAGGAAGACTTGTTCCATCTGCGCGGGGTCGCAGGGCACACGCGGCAGATCTTCCGCAAGCCTCAGTTGCAGCTCGATCCCAGCTTGCTCCAGTTGATGGCGTACCAGCAGCAGGCAGCGATCAATTACCGTTCGCAGATCGGTAGACTGCACATTCATGGGCGCGGTGCGCGAAAGAGTCAGCAGGTTCTTGACCAGATCGCCGCAGCGCCGGCTTTCTGCGGCGATGAGTTCCAGACATTCAATCGCTTCATCGCGTTTTTCATGTTCAGCCTGGCCAGAGGCCACCCACTTCCGCAGCAGCTTGGCGTAAGTCAGAATTCCAGAGAGCGGGTTGTTTACTTCGTGCGCCACCACGGCTGCCATTTTTCCAATGGAAGCCATCTTTTCCACATGCAGCATGTGATCGTGAGCGCGATTGAGTTCTCTCGTCTTTTGTTCGACGCGCTCTTCCAGCGTCTTTGCCCAGTCGACGATTTCTTCGTTCGCCGCGTGCAACTGCAGACTCATTTCGTTGAAGGAATGAGCCAGGTCGCCAACTTCGTCATGGGAGCGCACAGCAATCTGGTAACCAAGTTTTCCTTCAGTAAGATGTTCCGTGCCATTCTTGAGCGCCTTGATGGGTTCGCCGACCACGCGCCACACAAACAACCAGCTCAACACCGCCACAACCAGCATTGCTGCCGCCGTATAAAAAAGCATGCGAGCACTGCTGTCCGCGAGTTGAACATCGGTTTTCGCGAGTGAGAGGTTCGTGTCCAGCACGCCCAAAACCTGCTGGCTGGCGGGATGCGCATGGCATTCAGCATTCGAACAGCCAGGTTGATTTTCGATAGGGGTGATAATTCCGAGCACCCGGTGCCCGCCGCCATTGCGATAAATGCGAAAGCGGTCGGGGCGATTCAGGCGCGCCAGCGGCTGCGATTGAGTGTGGCAGCCATAGCAGGCCTCGGCCGTCTTGTCGAGAACGTGGCTGACTTCGGCAGGATCGGTCGAGTAGCTGATCCGCCCCTCCTGATCAAAGATTCGTACCTTGATCATGCCGGGCTCGTCCGCGATGGTTTGGATCGCGTGGTAGAGTCCCTCGCGATCGTTGCGCAGCATGTAGTACGTCGTGCTGCGCCTGATTACATCGCTGACCCTTTCAGCGCTGGCCAGCGTGGCGGCTTCCAAATGCTGGCGATGCAAACGGATATTCAAGTACCCAAGAAGCGCGAAGATCACCACCATGACTGCCAACAGGGACCCGATCAATTTTGCGCTGATGCTTTTCGACAGCCGCTTCCATTCCATGTCGATGCGAGTTGGATTAGTCTCCGGCATGGCCTAATACCGCTGTGGCAACCACGGTCTCGGGTTCGATTCGGAGGCGCCGCTCCGCTATATCATTTTCTTCGGGAAAGATAGGCAGGTACTTCACGGCCAAGCCGAACAGAGCGAAGCCCATTGCGATGATCATCAGGGTCACGCAGAACTCCGTCCACTTCGGCACGTAGTGATGCCCGACGTAAGTCTCGAAGCCGGTGAGGCTGACATTGAGCCGATTGGTAATGAATCCGAGCAAACTGAAGATAGAGGCTAGATACAAGCCGTCCGGCGATAGCCTCACCTTCTTGAAGCTGAGCATGGTAATTGGAATCACGAATGCCAGCGTCAGCTCGAGCCACAGGAAGTATGCTTCGTAGCTTGGCTTTATGATTTGGCCCAGCATGCCGCGATGGAAGTAGTCCTCGAATCGCAGCAGGGCATTCACCCAGAGAGCCACCAGCAGAGCACCGCCAAGTTCGACCAGAACCGGCAGTTCAAGGTGACGGCCGAAGGCTTTCGCACTCTGCGTGGACTCGAAGATTGTCATGGCCAAACCGACGGCGATCGCCGATCCGAAAAACAGGAACGGCAGCGCGGGCGTGTACCAGAATGGATGTAGCTTGCTCGGCATGATCAGATAGAGCGCTCCAAGCGAACTCTGGTGCAGAGTGGAAAGCAGGATGCCCAACACGACCAACACTGCGTAGATCTTCTTAATCCACTTGATAGGAGTCTTCAGGTTGAACCGCTCCAGAACGTTGGGAAGGAATTCGAAGAACAGCACTGTGGTATAAGCCATCACGCACATGCCCACCTCGAACATGACCGAGTGGGGATTCATGTAGATGAGCTGATGCCAGATGTACCAGGGGCGGCCAAGATCGAACAACAATCCCACGATGAAAAGCAGATAGCCGAGGAACGCTGTCAGCACCGCGGGGCGCACAACACTGTGCAGTCGCTCGACGTTGAACAGGTAAACTGCGCCAATCACGCAGAAGCCGCCAGCCGCCAGCATGACCCCGCACAGGCAGTCGAAGCCGATCCAGAGCCCCCAGGGAAACTGATCCGACATGTTTGAGACGGCGCCCAAGCCACGGAAATAGCGAACGAATGCGGAGTACAGGCCCAGGGCCATGATCACAAGGAATACAATTCTCCAGAAGGTCAGCTTGGTCTTCATCGCTCGTTCCCTTTTTTTTCTTCTGCTTCAGCGGCGGCAACCTCTTCGCGGCGATGCGAAATCCAATAAATGCCTCCCAACACCAACGACCACACCGGGATAAAATCTGGAACTTTCGACATTACACGCCCGGTGTATTCCGGCATAGCGGTGTCGCCGATTTTAGCGGAGGCGGGATAACCGTACTCTTCAACGTTTACGCTGGAGAGAATAAGGACGCAGGTTCCACCAACCTCGTGAAGGCCGTAAATACGAGGTGTGTAGGTGGATGGATTTTGCCGTATACGGTCCTGCGCTTCCTTAATAAGGTCGTCGCGGTCTCCAAACTTCGTGGCACCAGTCGGACAGATCTCGGCACATGCCGTCTGCTTGCCGGCAAGCACGCGTTCCGGGCACATAATACATTTGCGAACCCGCGGATTCAGCGAGTGCCATTCGTACTTCGGCTGGGCAAACGCGCAAGCCACCATGCAATAACGGCAGCCAATACACTTCCAGACATCGTAGACGACCGGGCCCTCCTTTGTTTTATGGAAGGCGCCAACCGGGCAAGCCGACGCGCAAGCGGGATGTTCGCAGTGCATGCACAGCCGACGCATAAACTTGTCGTCCCTGGTCAAAACGACTGTGTATTTATGTTCCGACTGCACCGACTCTGCCGCTACTGTGTCGTCGTATGGCAGTTTGTTCTGCTGGGCGCAGGCTTGTTCACACTGCTTGCAACCGATGCACATCGTCGCGTCATACAGGAGGGCCTTACTCATAGAAATTGCTCCTCGTCGGTGCCCAGCGAGACTTGCGTTCCAGTGGAATGAAATACGACGCAGACGTACGCTGCAACGGAACAGACCTGGAAACCGCACAGAACAGCTTTGGCAAGCCAACTGCGAAGAAAAAACCGGGTCCGGAGTGGTGAGCATCCGGACCCGGCAGGGCTGTTCCATCTTGGGAAGCGAACAGGGGAGGAGACTCCCGGCTGGCTACAGATCGGCTGACTATGGATCGGCTGACTATGGATCGGCCGAGCCTCGGTTCCGTCCGCCGAATTGAGCCGGACATCTTCATAACTCACCCTCACGCCTTCTTCAGCCGCTGCCCGACAAACTTGTCGCGCGACAGCGACGCCAGGCCAAGAGGAACAGCAATCGCTATTTCTGCAGACTACGAATGTACGAAACGACCATCTTTACCTGATCCGGCGGCAGGCTCTTCACCGTAGCGGGATGCTTTGCCTTCTCCGTAATGTCCTTTGCCAGGTCGTCATCCGACGCCTTCTTGGAGTCGTCTGAAACCAGGCTCGGAATCTTGGCTGCGGGTTTGCCGGCTGCATCCGCCCCATGGCACATCGCACATTTTGCTTTGTAAATTGTGGCTCCGTCATCGGCGGCCCAGGACAGATTGGGGATCAGGATGAAAAGGGCTACCGCAATTGTCATTACCAGCATCACCAGCTTTGTCGTCTTCATGATCTTCGATTCCTCTCCTTGTGAAGTTTTGCAATCGGATGGAATCAGGGGTTCTTCCGGCAGTCGTGCGTGTGTTGCGAAAGTAACCACTGATGCAATCCTTTAAAAACTGAATGTAAGAGAACTCAGCAGCTTCGTTGCTGCCTAGTTGAGAGTTTCAACGTTTGGAGGGTGCAGGCGCAGTGATCCAGATCACCCTCACTCGTGACCCTGTGGATATGTGGTGTGCTCGGAGGTAACCAGCCGGGCATCTCCCGGTCACGTCGACAGGTGACCGCAGTCACCGCGCCTGACGCACTTAGGAGAGACAATCCCGGTAGCGAGGTGGAGTTATGCCGATACTAATAATGGCTTTGCTCGCTTTGATCATATTTGGCACCATCGGGATCCTGCTGGCGGTCGCTGTAATTATGGAGCGTTCCCCCGGGGAACATCCGGCTAGACGTCACCGCTCACCTGTAATCTCTGACGTTGCACCTTCCCTTAGGACCTTCGATAGAGCGGGCGGCGAGGGCAAATCGACAGAAAATCCGTCCACAGAGGAGAAAGTTCATGAGCACGCTTACGTTGGATAAAGATAAGAAAGCCGACCTGGCTGGGCCGGGAATCGGAGATTACCAAGAATTGGAGAAAATTCTGCCAAGCGGTTACCGCTCCCTGCTGACTCCCAAAGAGACGCAGCAATCTATCTTCCAGGTGAAACGCTACATTGAAGACAACCTGTGCAAGGAACTTAACCTGATGATGGTCGAGGTGCCGCTCATCGTAGATGTGGAAAGCGGCGTCAACGACATGCTGGATCGTGACGGGTCGCGTACCCCGATTCAGTTCCATATCTCGAATGATCGCAACTTGCATCCCATTGACGCGCAAGTGGTGCAAGCCGCGACCAAGTGGAAACGGGTCGCTCTCAAACAGTTCGATTGCAAAGCTGGCGAGGGCATCTGCACCGACATGCGCGCCGTGCGCAAGGACTATTTCCTGGATCACGACCATTCCGCGTACGTCGATCAGTGGGACTGGGAGCGCACGATCACCGGGGAGCAGCGCAACCTGGAATTCCTAAAGACGGTTGTCAGCAAGATCTGGAAAGTCATCGTCGGTGCGGAGAAGTTTGCGCAATCCCTGTTCCCGCAATTGAAAGACTTTCGCTATCCCGATCTACCGGAGGAGTTGACCTTCCTGCATGCCGAGGAGCTTCTCGACATGTATCCCGATCTGCCCCGCAAGCAGCGCGAGACCGCGGCACTGCAGAAGTACCCGGCGATCTTCATTGTTGGGATTGGCTGGCCGTTGAAGGACGGCTATCCTCACGAGATGCGCGCCGCCGATTACGACGACTGGGTGACCGACACTCACGATCAGACCGGCCAAAACACGCACGGGCTGAATGGCGACATCCTGGTGTGGAACCCTGTTACCCAGCGCCGTCATGAACTGACATCGATGGGCATCCGGGTCACGGCCGAGACCCTGAAAAAGCAGCTTACGCTGTCCAAGCAACTGGACTTCATGAAACTGCCGTATCACCAGGCGATCCTGAACAACGAGATTCCGCTCTCGATCGGCGGTGGAATCGGACAATCGCGCACGCTAATGCTGCTGCTCCGCAAAGCTCATCTCGGAGAGGTCAGCGTCACGGTGTGGCCAAAGATCCTGAAAGAGATGTGCGCCGGGAAGAATATTTTCGTACTGGAGTAGATGGTTTTCCTGGGAACAAATAAGAGGGGGTAGTCCTAGCGGCTACCCCCTCGATGATTTCTCTCTCGCTAATTTTCAGTTCACGTTCACCCGCTCACAGTTGCCTGGCTACAGGGCTCTTCTCGTTAATGGCGCGTCGCTAATTTTTCCTTAGTCACACCTATGCTCTCGCACGTCTTCAGATGCTCTTCCAAAGCTTCCCGATACATACAGTGACGCTGGGCCGCCAGAATCTCCTCTTGGTTTCGTACGATGACATTGAGAGTTGCTTGATTCTTCTTGATCTCTTCCTGGCCTTTCAGGATCAAAGCTTGGTTTTGAAGAATCGTCTTCTGATTCGCGATTACCACCTCTATTTCTGAGAGTGACATTTCTAAGCCTCCTAAGTGAATTTGGAACTCGAACAAACCATATCCTCGATCCCGGCGATGTGGTCTTTCACGGCTGCGGCTAAACGGCGGATCCCCTCTCGTATTTGCTCGGGAGCGGCATTGGAAAAGTTGAGACGCATGTGGCGCGAGCCTTCGCGGCTGGCATTTTCCATTCCGTCATCGGCATAGAAGGAATCGCCCGGCACAAATGCGACATTCTGCTCGATCGCCGACTTGAAAATCGCCTGGATGTCCAGCCCCTCTGGCAGTGTGACCCATAAGAATAGTCCACCCTGCGGATGAGTCCAGGTTACTTCGGGCGGAAAGAACTCTTGCAGCGCCTGCAGCATGACATCGCGTCGTTCGCGATAGACCTGACGAATCACCTTCACGTGCTTGTCAAGGAATCCATCGCGCGCGACCTCGTAAGCCACGAACTGCGTGAAGGTCGAGGTGTGCAGGTCCGCGCCCTGCTTTATCTGCACCAGCTTGCTGATGACCTCAGGCGGAGCGACGATCCATCCCAGACGAAGGCCGGGCGCTAGCGTCTTCGAGAAGGTGCTCAGGTAAATGACGTTGCCAATGGAATAGCCATTGTCGCGGCGCAGGTTCTCGCGGTCGAGCACGACCAGCGACGGGAGGTGCTCGCCTTCATAGCGCAACTGGCCGTACGGGTCATCTTCGATAATCGGAATGCCATACTTGTCTGCCAGCAACACCAGTTCGTGGCGACGCCCCTCCGACAACGTGGTTCCCGCCGGGTTCTGAAAGTTTGGCAGCACGTACATAAACTTGGGTCCCGACCGCAGCGGCTTCTCCAACAAGTCGGTGCGCAGGCCGTCCTCATCGATCGGCACGGACACATATTCCGCGCCATACATATTGAAAGCCTGCAGCGCCCCGAGATAAGTCGGCGCTTCCACCAGCACGCGATCTCCACGATTGATAAACAGCTTGCCAATCAGATCAAGCGCCTGCTGCGATCCCGAAGTGATCAAAACGTTCTCCACCTTTGCCTTGATCCCGTAGCGCGCCATGTTGTTCGCAATCAGTTCGCGCAGTGGTTCGTAACCTTCGGTCGCTCCGTACTGCAAGGCCGAGGCCGCCTGTTGAGTAAGCACCTTGTGACAGGCTTCCTCAAAGCGTTGGACGGGAAATACATCGGGGGCGGGCAGGCCGCCGGCAAAGGAGATCATTCCGGGCCTTAGGGTGATCTTTAACAACTCGCGGATTGCAGAAGTGGTGACGCCTTTGGTGCGCAGCGCGTAACGAGCGGTCCAGGCAGTCGACATTGTGAGACCTCCCTGAAAAACCCAGTCTAGGCTGTCGCCTGCTGTCTGACTGTGACGTGTGAGACATGAGAGTGTGACGTGCCATTGCTACCCTGCAAGGTCAGAGGCAAGCGCGGCTTCCAGGCTCGCGACCAATCCGCGTGCTGAAGCACGGCGTTATGTTCATGACGTCACATTGATTGGTGATCTGGATCATTGCGCCTTTTTCGGCGCGGGTCTGAAATGGGTTGGTCAACAGTCATCAGACCACTGCCGTCATGAGCACACATCCACCGGCGAGAGTTGAGTTTGAAGCGATCCCCAGGAACAAGGTCTATCAGGAAGTCGCCAAGCAGCTTGAACGGCGCATTCTCGAACAGATGAAACCGGGCGACCTGCTGCCGCCAGAACGCGAACTGGTGCAGATGCTTGGGGTCGGCCGCAGCTCAGTGCGCGATGCCATTCGCACTCTGGAATTGATGGGTCTGCTCGAACCGCGACAAGGCATCGGTACGGTGGTTCGTGATCCCGCGACTGTGCCCGTTAATCCTCTCGCTGCGACGCTGCTGGGGCAGCAGAAAACGGTCAGGGAGTTTCTCGAAGTCCGAAAAATGATCGAGCCGCTACTGGCGCGCCGCGCTGCCCTCCACGCTTCTCCTGCTGAACTGCTCGAGATGGAACAAATCCTGGTTCACCAGGAAGCGAAAGTACAGCGGGGCGAACTCGCGATCGACGAAGACTCGGAGTTCCATTACGCAATCGCGTTGGCGTCCGATAACAGTGTGGTCTTAAAAGTCGTGGACACTTTGATGGATCTGTTGCGTGAAACACGGGAACGCTCGTTGCAGGTGGAGGGACGGCAGCAGAAGTCGCTGGCTGGCCATCGCCGCATCCTTGCGGCCCTGAAACAGGGCGACGCCAAAGCCGCGGAATCGGCGATGCGCCGGCACCTGCAGGAGATAGAGAAGATCGTTTTACAAAAGCTGTAAAAAGAATGGAGGTTGCCAAATGGGCCAGCTATTCGCGGTTGAAGTAATTTACCGGGGGGTTTTTCAAAAGACCCTCGCGAAAAACATCACGCGCGACATCGTTCTCGCCGCGCACAACCAGGGCAAACTGGGTATTTCCTTCGGTCGTTATGGAGATTCTCCGGAGAGGAACGGCATTCCCGCCAAGAGTTTCGCCATCGTCGCCGACGATGAACAGACGCTCGAAGCCGGAATGGCACAGTATGAACCGAAGCAAGTCGATCTTACCGTGGTTCTCGATGACACGCTCTGCAAGGGCGCCGAGTCGTGGGCATGGTACGGGTTGCAGCCAGTGCATCATGCGCTCAAACCGGGACACACTCTCATAGTGATTTCCCGAGACGACGCACCCGCCCTGCTGAAAAACATTCACCGTCGGGAACAGCCTTACAAGCTGGGAATCATCAAAGGCATCACCAGCTTCTCCGGCATGTGGGTTTTCAAAGATGATCACACAGACGTGCGCGTTCTCGGCGCCATTGCCAAGGTACTTCCGGAAGTGATGACCTTCGAGTCGGTGGAGAAATTCATCAACGAGAAGCTCAAGAGCTCACTGAAGGTTACCTCGGCTCGCAACGCCTTCGATCGCTTTTCCAGCATTGATGTGAAAGCGGGCGTGGGCAATCTCGAAGAATTGTTCAAGTTCGACCTGCCCCGCTGGGAAGACATGCGCTGTGGCGTCTCCATCAAAGGTCAGTCGCAAGGCGGCGCGTTCGCCGATCCGGTGACTGGGCAAGTCGGTGGTTTCCGGCCGGCTCGCAACGAACTGTTCAAAAAGTACTCGACGCGCACTCAACGGCCGGTGGTGAATTTCTCCACTTGCACCAAGTGCACGCTGTGCTGGCTGAACTGTCCGGATGCCGCGTTCGATGTCACGATCACGGGCACCTATGACACCAACCTTACAGCCTGCTGCGGTTGCGGCATCTGCGAGGAAATTTGCCCGGTGAAGGACTGCATCACCATGGTGAACGAGTCCGAGTTCCACGATAACAACAGCCAGTGGGCAGCGTTCGAGACAGACAAGGACGCATACCTGAAGTGGCTGGCGACCACGATTGAGAAAGCCGAGCCGATCGAAAAGCGAACGCACGGTTTCCGTTATCGCGGCCAATATCAAGAACAGGTCCCCGAGGCCCTGGAAGTCGCAAAGAAAGGCTAATGCCCCAAAGGGGAGCAACCTGAATACTAAGGAGATTGAAATGGCGACACTGACATTACCAGTTGAAGAAAAGAAGAAAACTGTCGAGAAGGAAGCTCTGATTACGGGCGCCGAGGCCATTGCGATTGCCTGCAAGTTGGCCAACGTCGATGTAGTCACGGCTTACCCAATCCGGCCTTATGACACGGTCATGCAGTACATCAGCCAACTCGTAGCAGACGGCGAAATGGACTGCGAATATATCGTGGCGGAAGGCGAACATTCACAATTTGAAATCGTGAAGCACGCGTCGGCTTGCGGAGCGCGCGTGTTCTGCGGTTCGAGCGGCGTGGGCTGGATGTATGCCATGGAAGCGCTGACCGTAACCCCGGCGCTGCGCATTCCAATGATCGCAATGGTGGGCAACCGGGCGCTCGATGATCCCGGCGCCTTCGGCGTCGAGCACAACGATGCGCTCGCCGTCCGCGATCTGGGCTGGATGTTGACCTGGGTCGATAGCGCGCAGGAAGCGTTGGACACTGCTTTGATCGCCTATCGTGTGGCGGAAGATCGCCGCATGTTCGTTCCATTGGCGATCAGTTGCGATGGCGCGTTCCTCACCCACTCGCAAGCCCTGGTTCAGATCCCGTCACAGGAGCAGGTCAACAAATTCCTGCCTCGCTACAACCGCGGCGATCTGCTGCTCCATCCCGACAACGTCATTTCGGTGGCCCCACAGGCTAACGAGGACTGGGTCACGGAGATTCGGCGGCAGAACTACGCAGTCACCGAAATTGCCTGCGACGTGATTCGCGAAGTCTATGCCGACTTCGAGAAAACGTTCGGACGCAAGTACGGCAATCCGTTCTTCGAAGAGTATATGACCGAAGATGCGGATGTCGTGCTGCTGGGAATGGGAACAATGTCCACTCCCGTACGCGTTGCAATTCGGAAGCTGCGCGCGGAAGGCAAGAAAGTTGGCTTCGTTCGCCTGCGCTGGTTCCGGCCGTTTGCCGGTCCGGAGATTGCCAAGTGCCTGGAACGTTTCAAGGCCATTGGCGTAATCGATCGCGACTTCTCGTTCGGTTCACCGAATCTGAGTGGCGTGGTGGCGACGGAAGTTCGGTCCGCGATGTACACCGGCAGCAGCACCAGGCCGCCGGTCATTGGTTTCATCGGTGGACTGGGTGGCCGCGAAATAACCGTACCGGATGTGGAAAAGACGGTGGAGATCACCTTCGACGCCGCAAAAGGCAACGCGCAACCGCTGACGCAATGGATTGGGCTGCGGGGATAACGCCCGTCGACGCGTGGCGTTATTCATAGCCGGAAAGGACAAAAACAAATGAGCACATTCGTAGATGAAAAACCGACGCAAAACCTGGAGCCCTTCAAAGGAGTCAAGAAGGTTCCACACGAGGAATACTACACGTCCGGCCACCGCACCTGCCAGGGCTGCGAGTCTGCGCAAATCATGAAACTGATGGCGAAGGCTGCAGGTCCCAGGACCATCGTTCTGGGCAGCACCGGCTGCATGTATGTGGCTAATACTTCTTACTACGCGACGCCATGGGGCGTCCCGTGGATGCATACACAACTAGGGAGCTCGGGTTCGAGCGCGCTGGGAGCGGCAGCGGCATTCCGCGTCCAGATGCGCAAGGGCTTCATGAAGGACGAACCCATCAACGTTATCGCCTTTTGCGGCGATGGCGGCGGCGCGGACATGGGTCTGGGAGCAATCTCAGCCACTATGTGCCATCCCGACTACAACCTGCTGATCCTGATGTACGACAACGAGTCTTACGCCAATACCGATATCCAGATTTCCGGGACATCGCCCTATGGCGTTAACACCTCGTTCAGCACGCCAGGAAAAGTGAAGCGGATCATGAATCACCGCTGGAAGAAGAACATGGCGCCCCTGATTGCGGCTGGCCATCCCACAGTGAAGTACGTAGGAACCATCTCTACGTCCTATCCGCTGCAGGCGATGAACAATGTTCGCAAGGCGCTCTCCATCGGAGGTCCTACCTTCATTCACTGCCTCAACCCCTGTCCGAAAGGCTGGGATTTCGATCCCGTGCTCTCCTTCGAACTGGGCGAACTGGCCGTGAACACCGGCATTTGGCCTCTGTATGAGATCGAAAACGGCAAACTGAAGCTCTACGGCAAGACAGAACAGATTGCCAACGGCAGATTCAAGCGCCTGCCGGTTCGTGATTACTTGCTCAAGCAAGGAAGGTTCGCGCACTTTATCGAGGAAGACATCGATTACTTCCAGAGCAAGATTGACGATATGTGGAACAAGTGGCTGGTACCGGGAATCATTCCGCTCCAGAAGGATATCGAAACCGAATAGCCCGCCCGCCCCATTAAAAGGGGGCGGGTTTTTCATTTACTCGGATGTTTTCCGGCGAGGAGTGCCAAGCGACAAGACACGACTAATTCTGACAATTTTCCAGGAGGATTTCTATGGCCACCAACGTGACCTCCTTAGCTCGACCAGAACCCAAGATCGTGAACCGCTGGGTTCAAATGTGCGCCTGCATAATCGCGATGATGGCTATCGCCAATCTGCAATATGCCTGGACGCTTTTCACTAAACCCTTAACCTCAAACCTGCACGCAACTTTGGCCGCAGTGCAAATCGCATTTGCCGCGTTCATCTTCTGTGAAACCTGGCTGGTCCCATTCGAAGGCTACCTGATTGATCGTCTCGGACCGCGGCTGGTCATCGGAATTGGCGGCCTGCTCGTGGGCGCGGGCTGGATCGGCTCCGGCTACTCCTTGACGACAACCGGACTCTACATCTGGTACGCGATCGGCGGCATCGGCGCGGGCGCCGTTTATGGCGGCTGCACCGGCAACGTGTTGAAGTGGTTTCCCGATCACCGCGGACTGTGCGCCGGCATCGTATCCGGCGCCTATGGCATCGGCACTGCGGTGACCGTCGCTCCCATTGAAAAAATGATCCATGCTTCCGGCTACCAGCATGCCTTCATCTTTTGGGGCATTGTGCAAGGAATCATCGTGACTGTTGCCGCCATGTTTATCGTGGCGCCACAGAAAGGGTGGCTACCGAAAGCGTGGAAGCCCGTAGCCAGACTCCATCAAGCCACGAAGGACATGACCTGGTTAGAAATGCTGAAGCAGCCATCGTTTTACCTCATCTACATCATGATGACACTGGTGGCATTCGGCGGGCTGGTCGTCACTTCACAACTCAAAGAGATTGCCAGTTTCTACAAAGTAGACAAGGTCATTATTGCCTGGGGCCTGTCTGCGGCGATTCTGGCCATCCAGTTGAACCGTATCGTCAATGGTATAACTCGTCCCTTGTGGGGTTGGATCTCCGATCACATTGGCCGAGAGAACGCCATGTTCGCCGCGTTCCTCATCGAGGGGGTCGCGGTATATGCATGGTTGCAGACCATCAACCGGCCGGTAATGTTCGTGCTGTTGTCCAGCCTCGTATTCTTCGCCTGGGGCGAAATTTTCTCGCTGTTCCCCTCGCTCACGGCGGATCTGTACGGCAGGACATGGGCCACGACAAACTACGGCATCGTCTACACCGCGAAGGGTACAGCAGCTATCTTTGCTGCTCCAGTCGCTGCCTACGTGATGCTCAGAACGGGCTCCTGGATCCCGGTGTTCTACGTCATGATTGCCTGCGACATTACCGCCGCCTTCATGGCATTGCTGTGGTTGAAGCCAGTGGCGACGCAGGCCATCGCCAAAGCTGAGGGCGCAGCGCTGTCAGCGGCATTGGCGCAGGCCTCCGCGGCCAAAGAGAGGCAAGACGCGGAACATCTGGCAAAGGTTGGGTGATCACTCTCTGCTGCGACCGCGCGCGGAGAAAAACACTTTCAGGGCCTCCGAGCCGACCGCGAGAGGTCGGCCCAGTAAGCCATTGGCTTGGAGTGCGTTCAAGGCCCGTGATCATGATCACTGACAGAAGGACAGCCGATGCGCGACTATGAGAACGGAGGAAGCTCCGGGCTCTTACGAACAAATCCGTCTCGACAGCTACTCCAGGGTAATGGGAGGTGAGCCATGAAAAAAGCATCCATTCTGCTCGTTGCGCTCCTTCTGTGTTTTTCTTTTGCCAGCGCAGTGCAGACGTTGGCACAGGAACAGCGTGAAGCAACGACAATCACAGTAAGAAGCAGTGAGGTAAACAACGGTGTCGTAATTCTTGCCGCTCGGGAAGGAAAGAACTCCTTTGAGCTGCAGTGCAACAAGAATTTGCCTGGGTGCGCGGTTTTGGAGCCTGGCAATTACTCGATGGTTCGGCTTCCCAAGAACTATGGGGTCTACGATTGCGCCAACGTTGAAATGTATCGAACCAGAAACGATTCGAAGCTTGGCGACAGGGTTGGCCAATACTGTCTGCTCGAAGGAAAGTGATATAGGCAGACACAGCTTGCTTCAAGATCGAAGGGAAGCATAGCAAATTGTGGTTCAGGGGGAATGATGCAGCTCGTCCCCGTTCGAGTACATTAAGACCACAATTTGCACAACTATTCGGAGAAGTTGTGAGCTAGGTCACTGCATTCCCGATGTGGGCCGCTTAACCTGTGGAAGTCGACGGCTGAAAGGGTGGGTCCAAGTAAAGTTGACCAATCCGAAGTAGGCTGGGTGATTCGCTCGATGAGGCAACTCGTTGAGCCACCAAACCCGAAAAAACCAACTGCCCTGCGAGGAGCAGCTGGGGTTTGGAACCGCCAAAGCGGTAATCGCATCAGGGGCTGCGACGGTACACGCATCCACACTGCTGACTCCCTCGCAAGAGTTGGCAGCCAGAGCGTAACCAAGGCCGCAGCCCTTTTTCCTTTTCTTTCCGCTTCCGCTCTACCGCGCAGGAACGGCCCTCCAGGGTCGCCCCAAAAGTGATTTCGTCGTGTTTGGTATCTCCGCTTATCACGTTCCTCTGAGGCATAGGTCACTGACAAACGCCAGGCGAAAGCAGGAGAATGTTTTCAGTAGCTCGGAGAGGATCCCCCATCCTCTTGATCAGTCTCACTCCAAACCGCATGGGAGGAGACGTGCCCCATGCCCGGCAAGCAGCGATTTTGCAGGTTCCTTTATCGAACGGGCGCGCGCACCGCAAAGGCCGAACTGTGGATGGTTGTTGGCCTTGCTCTGTTGGTTCTCCTGACCCAATCGGCATCTAGTCAAACGCATGAGGATACTGTCCCGTCTGCCATGGGCCTGTCCGCGCCGCCCCGCCTTGCACCGCCGACGCAGAATGTACGCGCGTTCCCGCGAGTGAGCCTGGGGGGCGGTCGCGAACTGGAATATCTTGGTACTTTTTGCGCCAATGCAAAATACAAGAAGTCGTCGAAGTTCACTCGCGCTCTTGAATCGCTGGCTTCGAGCTCGCAGTCCACTTCCGTCCTTGGCGGCGACGTGGCGGCGCAGACCGTGGCTCCTTGGTGGATGCTTGTTCCCTCCCGCAGGGCTGTGGAAGATTTCGAAGCCCCGGCCCATGCCACTAAAATCGCACAACCAACTTCTAATCTGAGAAGTATTCGCGATGCAGTAGTGACCTTTGCATATGGGCCACCCAGGGTGATGGCGACGCCGCATCAGGTGACCACGGACTCCATGCTGCGCATCATCATCAGTGATCCTGACCTGCGGGCTGTACACGTTCTTGACCCGAAGGGTAAGAGTTCGTTCAGCATTCTGGGCGACCAAAATCGCCGACTGCGACAGCCTGCTGGCGTCGCGGTGGATGCCGAAGACAACATTTACATCACTGATTCCGGTCGGGGAATCGTGTTGGTCTATAACCAGCACGGACAATTCGTCCGCTATATCGGGATGTTCCATGGCGAAGCCATGTTTGAACGTCCCACCGGAATTGCAATCGACCGGAAGGCAGGCCGTTTATATCTCGCCGATACCGCACGCAATCTCGTGTTTGTCCTCGATCTGCAAGGCAACATTCTGGAACGTGTGGGCAAAGACAGAAACGGCAATGGGACGGGAGAATTCGTGTCTCCAACCGAGATTGCTGTGAGCGATCACGAAGTTGTCGTTCTGGATGCGGCGCGGTCACGTATTCAAGTCCTGGATTCTGATGGCAAACGGACGGGTTTCTATCGCGTGCTTGCCTCGGACGGTGGAGACGGCGGGCTGGCCGTAGATAACGATGGAAACATCTACATCAGTTATGTTGCCAGCTCCATTGTCAGCATGTATCAACCGAATGGGACGCCGCTGGGTACGTTTGGACAACCCGGCAGCAGGATTGGGGAATTTCGTGCTCCTAGAGGCTTGTGGGTCGATAGCAACAACCGTATCTACGTTTCTGATACGGAGAACGCGCGGGTGCAAGTCTTTCAAGTCAGCGTCACCGAAACTTCCAGACGTTAGCAAGCCGCCGACGCGGCCGCCGGGAAATCGGGTAACCCGGAAGTGATGCGCTCCGGACAAGTTATGCGGTTCAACGCGATCGCATACGCGGGACGGTTGCTTGTCACTGACAAGGTGGCAGAAACGGTGTTAAATAGAATCGAGACAGCCGTGTCGCAGCGGTTCCTCTGCGGAGGGAAGTCATGAAAACGCTGATGCATTTCCGAACCCACGAAGGTGGTCTCTTCCATAGCCATCCATTTCATTCGGCATTCGCGCTGATGGCAAGTTTTGTCTTGGCGCTCCTGTTTGTGCTGCTGTTCGTGGCCACGGCACGATAAGGCGCGTGCGGAAATAACTCGTGCAGGTTCTCCAGCACGGATCGGCTTGAAAGAGTCACCGGCGACATCCGCCCGCCAAGACATCACAAGCCACTGTGCGCCGGGTCCTATCGCGTACGGCTGAGAAGTGATAAGCAATAGTGAGGAGCTGTACTTCGAGCAACAGAAGGGGGTCTTCGTATGCGTCTCCCAGCTTTTCTGCTTGCACTATGTCTGGCCGCGATGGTCGCGTTCGGTGCCGCGGTATCTTCCCGACAGGCCACGAATACTCCATCGGCTAATGTCGCGTCCCCCCAAAATGTATTGTCCGTTCAGTTCAACGACGACACCTCCCGCATGTGGCGCCGCGCGGAGATTCTTGTCATACCGCTGGACCAGGTGGAACGGAACCGAGTTGCACTTGAATCGCTGCGCAACCGCGTGGCCCAGGCGGAACGAGAAACTTCCAGCTTTTGGTTGGTTGATCCCAACGTTCGTCAACAACTCTTCTCGCAGGTTCAACTGATGAGGCAACTACTTACGTTTGCCGAACAGCAACAATCCAACAAGGGGAAGGGTCCGACTGCGCTTGCGGTGGAACGGCGGCTGAACCAACTGGAGGGGCAGACGATGTGCGAAGCATGCCACAGCGGTATTGTGGCTCAAAATCACGTTAGCGGAATACACGCGGCTCAATAGGCCCAGGTGGAATCCGCTTGGACCGGTCTCGGCAGCCGCTCAGCGGTGTTGGGGAAGACCGGGAATGGTGTCAAGACAAGGAGATTTGTATGTCACTTCTCAGGCTCAGGCAGTTCCTTGACAGCTATAACACCAAGTATGTTGTTTTTTCTCACTCCGTGGCGTACACCGCGGGGACGATCGCTGCACTCACACACATCCCCGGAAGGGAGCTCGCCAAAACTGTCATTGTCAAGGTCGACGATACCTTGGTGATGGCCGTGGTGTGCGCCTCCCAGCACGTGGATCTCGAGCTTTTGAAAGCGGCCACCAAAGCCAAGGTGGTGCAGTTGGCGGCGGAGCATGAATTCAAAGGCAGGTTCCCGGATTGCGAAACCGGTGCCATGCCCCCCTTCGGCAATCTCTACGGAATGAGAGTGTTCGCGGACGAGGCCTTGTCGCGGGACAAGGAGATCGCTTTCAATGCCGGTTCCCATCGCGAACTGCTGCGATTGGCATGGGAGGATTTTGAAAGGCTGGTTGAACCCAACGTCATAAAGCTGGCGACCGTGAAACAGGCAGCCGAAGCAGCCTGAGGAAACTTGGCCCGCGGTTTTGTGGCCAAAGTTTGGAACGGACCGCGCGGGAGGAGCCGTATGGAACTCACACTAACTTCTGCAGAACGGGAAGTGTTGCTGGAAATCCTCAAGCAACACCATCGCGAGTTGTTTAGGGAGATTTGCCGGACGGATCATCGCGAATTCAAGTCTGTTTTGAAGAACAAAGAAAAGCTTCTTGATGCAGTGATCTGCAAGCTGGAAATCGCGCAAGGGGAAGCGATGCTGCGGTCAGCGTGAAATAAATGCAAGGAGCGTGCGGATTTGTTTCGCTCCAATCTGATCTAATGGCGCCAAACCTGCGGGAGCCGCTCGCAAATCTCAACAAAGGTCGGGTAGTGCAAATGATGTGTCCGGCTTACGATTGCTCGTGATTCCGTCATCGCGCACTGGAACGAATCCAGAGTTCAACGGTAACTCGACCGCTCATTCGTGATAAAGCTCACCGACAAACAAGGTCAGAAGGGTTTACTAATAGCTCAGGAGGAATCAAAAACTGAATACCGCAAAGTGGGCCCGGCCATCTCAAGAGTGAGGACACTCGCTCAGCCGCCGCTCGACGGCGAACGGCCGGGCCCAGCATTTTCGCAGGGTCTCTGAAGATTCAGAAGCAAGTCCTGGGGTAGGGTTAACCCATCAGAGCGTAGGCTTCTTCTATTATTCCGACAGGTCCACAGCGTTCCGTAATCTTGAATCCCCGCCTCTTGGCTTCGCGCACAAAAGCCTTGCCCGGCACCGCCAACTCCAACGGCATCGCGCCCAAAGGGATTTCCTGCTTGGCCATCATTGCAGCGACGATTGAAATGTGCCAACCGGTCATGCGTTGCATCGCGGTAAATCCGGTACTCTTATCGTAGTAATCGATGACGTCGACGACCGCCTCGATGGGCTGCCCGTTTTTCTTCCCCTTGGCGTGGGCGCGAACGATGCACACGTCTTCTACGTCGTCCACTCGCACTTGCGGCTCGAATAAAGTATTGAAGAGCTCGCGCGGAACCACTTCGTTTCCGTTCACGCGAACAGGTTTCAGGTCGAAGAGGCCAAGGTCGGAGAAAGCTTTCAATTGCGCGAAGGTGCCCGGATAGCGCAACACCTTGAGTTGGTAGGTGCGAAGCTTGCCTTGAAAGCTCCAGGGCGCGGTCGAGGCGCCGCCTGCAATCAGAAAAGCCTCCAACCTGCCGATCGGCGGGACGTCCGCGATCTCGAATTCGGTGAAGCAGGGTGCGTGGAATAGTTTGCCATCCCGTAGGATGGTCATGCCTCCGTAGTATTCGTTCGTCAAACCCTCGATAGCAAAGGTCAGCGCGTAGTTCCACGGCGGCTGCGGCTTCTGCGGCAAGCCACCGTCGTAGAGATACACTTCCTCGGGGTCACCCACCAGTTCCATCGCATAGACTGCGAGGTTGTTCCCCATGCCTGGCCCCATACCGCAGTCGGGTATTACGGACACCCCGGCGCGCTGTGCCTCCCGATCGAGCGCATGCTGCTGCCGGACAATTTCGGTGTTGCCACCCAGATCGCAGAACGACACGCCCGTTTCAATGGCTGCCTGGGTCAGGGCTAGGTTGTAGAAGTACGGCACCGCACTCAGCACGACGTCGTAACCCTTCAGGGCGCGTCGAACGGCATTTTCGTCGCGGACATCAAGCCCGATCGCATCCGCGATTTGGTCGCGCAAAAGGTGGTTCACTCTATCCGCGGCTGCCTGCGCTCGCTCTCGATTGAGGTCGGCCAGCGTAATTTTCGAGGCCTGGCCAAAACGCGCTAGATCATATCCCGCCGCGATGCCTTGCCGACCAGCTCCAAGAACCAAGTATGAGTAGGCCATGTTTTCCTCCCATTGTGTTGTGAAATTCGAAGATTACTCTGCGCTGCACTTGCCACGTGCCCTGTCATGGCGACTTGTTCGTGAGGCTTTGTACCCAGGACCTCCTCGATTGTCAATCTCGGCGTCTCACTCTGCCGTGACCTGCATCACCCGACACGGTGATAGGTGCGGACCGAGCTTATGAAGCCGCGCACACCTAACCGGTTTCCAGGCTTCAAGCGTCGGGCCCGATTGTGCCAAAACTCACCCTCAGTGGTGATGAGTGGTACTGCCGCCACGGCCGGCAAGCGAGAAGATGGAACGTAACCATCACCGCTGGAGGAATGTATATGAAGAGGATCCTGATTCTCGGTGCCGCAGGTAGGGACTTCCATAACTTTAACGTCTTATTTCGTGACAATTCCAAGTACCACGTAGTCGCATTCACCGCCACTCAGATTCCTGACATTGCTGACCGCTGTTACCCTCCGGAACTTGCCGGAGCTTTGTATCCAGTAGGCATTCCTATTTTCGAAGAGAAAGATCTGGAAAAGCTGATCGCCGAATACGAGATCGATGAAGTGGTGTTCTCCTACAGCGATGTTTCCCACCAGAACCTGATGCATCTCGCTTCCCGTGCTGTGGCTGCAGACGTCGATTTCTGGCTTCCCGGAACCGAGCACACGCAGATCAAGTCAGCGGTACCGGTGATTTCCGTGTGTGCGGTGCGAACTGGGTGCGGCAAGAGCCCGGTCTCGCGCCTGGTCGCCGACGAGCTGCGTCGGCTGGGTCGAAAGCCCGTAGTTATCCGGCATCCGATGCCTTATGGAGATCTCGCGGCGCAGGCGGTCCAACGGTTCGCAACCATGGAGGATCTCGACCTTCAGCAATGCACCATCGAGGAACGCGAAGAGTATGAACCTCACATTGTCAAAGGAACCGTGGTTTATGCGGGAGTGGACTACGAAAAGATTATTCGACAAGCGGGGAAAGAAGCCGATGTGATTCTGTGGGATGGAGGCAACAACGACACTCCGTTTTATGTTTCCGACCTGGAAATTGTTGTGGTCGATCCGCATCGTCCGGGGCATGAACTAGGTTATTTTCCCGGCGAAGTCAATCTGCGGCGGGCGGATGTGATCGTGATCAACAAGGTCGACACCGCCGAGCAGCATGATATTGAGACCGTTCGGCAAAACATAAAGCTGCACAATCCGAAGGCAAAGGTTCTTGAGATGGCCTGCCGAGTCTGCGTTGACGAGCCGTACTTGGTAAAGGGACGGCGCGTGCTGGTGGTGGAAGACGGCCCGACACTCACTCACGGAGAGATGCCCTACGGCGCTGGTGTGGTCGCGGCGCGGCTGTGTGGGGCGACGGAATTGGTGGACCCGCGGCCTTATGCGGTGGGGTCCATTCGCGGCACCTACGAGCGCTATCACCACCTGACGAACCTTTTGCCCGCCATGGGCTATAGCGCAATCCAACGACACGAACTCGAAGAAACTATCCACCGTACTCCCTGCGATCTGGTCTTGATCGCGACTCCCATTGACCTCGCGCGGGTTGTCAAAATCGACAAACCCAATCTGCGCGTCACCTATGAAGTCGAAGAACTCACCAAGCCCGGCCTGGCCGAAATGCTTGTTCAGTTTTCGCACGAGCACGAGCCAGTCCTGGAAGGAGCCGGAATATGAATGGCAAAGATTTTCTCTCGATTCGAGATTTCTCGCCCTCGGAGATTCAGTACTTGCTCATTCTTGGCCGTCAAGTGAAGGCTGACCCGACCGCTTACAGCGGGGCACTCCGGCGCCAGACCCTGGCCATGATCTTCGAGAAACCCTCTTTACGCACGCGAGTGACTTTCGATGTCGGCATTCAGCAATTGGGTGGATTTTCGATTTATCTATCTCCGGCCGAAATCAACCTGGGCAAACGCGAGTGCGTATACGACGTGGCTAAGAACTTGGAGCGCATGGTGCAGGGCATCATGGTTCGCACGTTCTCGCATGTAGTGGTGGAGCAGATGGCGCGGTTTGCCAGCATTCCGGTTATCAATGGGCTTACGGACTTCAGTCATCCCTGCCAGGCGATGGCGGATTACCTCACGATTTGGGAGGCCAAGGGCAATTTGGAGGGATTGAAGATTGCATTCATTGGCGACGGTTACAACGTTGCGCGTTCGCTGATGTTTACTGGCGCGCAGCTCGGGGCGGATGTCTGGGTGGCTACGCCTCCGGGATATGAACTCGACGCAGAGTCGGTTCGGTGGGCTCGCGAGCGAGGTGACGAGACCGGTGGCACTTGCACGGTGACCAACGATCCCGAAGAGGCAGCCTCAGACGCAGATGTGATCTACACCGATGTGTGGGCAAGCATGGGCGAAGAGGCGGAAACTGAGAAGCGGCATCACATTTTTCATCCTTATCAGGTCGATGCGACTTTGTTCCACCGGGCCAAGCGTGACGCCATCTTTTTGCATTGCCTGCCGGCACATCGCGGGGAAGAAGTCACCAATGATGTCATTGATTCCCCACGGTCACTGGTATATCAGCAAGCAGAGAATCGGCTGCACTCGCAGAAAGCGATCATGCTGGAATTGATGAAGGGTGAGTGCGTCAGATTGCCGGGACTCGCCGAGCTGCAAGAGTTGGTGCACGTATAAATGGAGAACGGGCGTCCGCGCCCGTTCTGGGTTGAGTAAGTGTCCAACCAGTGCGTGAGGGACATCTTATTCATGAATTGTCATCCCGGGCAACGCGAGGGATCTGCAGTTGACCCGCGAGAATGCAGATCCCTCGCTTCGCTCGGGATGACAGGGTGTGGTGATGGTTGAAGGACGAGTGTTGCCTCTTCTTATGAAGACCATGATCCTTGCCGTGGGCGGCAACTCCCTGATTCGTTCGGGAGAGAAAGGAACGATCGCTGAACAACGCGCAAATGCTCAGCGGACCGTAGCCCAAGTCGTCGGCCTGATCCGAGCCGGTTACCGGATCGTGCTCACACACGGCAATGGTCCGCAAGTTGGAGCAGAACTTCTGCGGTCGGAACGCGGGGCGAACCAGGTCCCTGGACTCCCGCTGGACGTTTGTGGCGCCTCTACCCAGGGTGAAATCGGATATCTCCTCCAACAATCGTTGGAGAGCGAGTTGCACTTGGCCGGGCTGGACGTGCCGGTGGCGACTGTTGTTAGCCAGAGCCTGGTGTCGCTCGACGATCCCTCCATGCAGCATCCTAGCAAACCGATTGGTCCTTTCTACTCGCGAGCTGATGCGGCAGAACGCAGACGGCTTTTCGGATGGGAGATCGTCGAGGACGCCGCCCGCGGTTATCGCCGGGTGGTTCCGTCACCCGATCCGATTGAGATTGTTGAACTCGAGGTTATTCGCGATTTGGTTGAGCAGGGTGTGTTGGTCATCGCGTGCGGAGGCGGGGGGGTTCCGGTGGCGTGGAGCAACGGGAGATTACAAGGGGTCGAGGCCGTCATCGACAAAGATCTTGCTTCCGCTTTGCTGGCCTCGCGGCTTCGGGCAGATCTATTGGTTATTTCTACTGATGCCGATTGCGTGTATCTGGATTACAAAAAGCCCACGCAACGCCCGTTGGGTAGGGTCAGCGCGGCGGAGTTGGAGGAATACGCGAGGGCTGGCCATTTCCCGCCCGGGAACATGGGCCCCAAAATCGAATCCGTGTTGCGTTTCCTGCGCGACGGCGGGAAGGAAGCAATTATTACGTCGTGCGAGAATCTGTGCCATGCAGTTGCCGGAACTGCCGGCACGCACATGTTCCCGGATCACGACAGTGCGGCAATCGAACTTAGTCTGCAACTCGAACTTCCGGTGGGAGGACGCTAATGCCAACACCGACTTTCCCCCCTCTTAAGCTAATCAAGTTTCCTACCCTGGAATCGTCTTTGCGAGGTGGCATGCCACTAAAACATGTCGTCGAATCTCAGCAATTTACGGTTCCCCTACTCATGGAATTGTTCGAGAGGTCGCGCGGAATGGAGCACGTGGTGGCACGCGGCGGCTCGCTCGACTACCAGAACCGCATCATGACCACGCTGTTTTACGCGCCTTCGACTCGGACTCGACTTTCGTTCGAGGCGGCCATGCATCGCCTGGGCGGCAGGGTCTTGTCGACCGAGAACGCAGGTGCGTTTTCTTCCGAGGTCGAAGGCGAGCAGGTGGAGGATTCCATCCGGATCATCAGCGGCTATTCCGATGTGATTGTGATCCGGCATCCTGATGAGCACGGCGCGCTCCGGGCCGCGGAAGTTGCGGCAGTGCCGGTGATCAATGCGGGGGATGGCAACGGCGGGCAGCATCCGACCCAGGCGTTGCTCGACCTGTACACTATTTACAGGCAGCGCCCGCTGAATGGCCTTAGCGTGGCTATTATTGGCGAGTTGGATAAGGGGCGCACCGCGCGGTCGCTGGCATATCTGCTGGCCAAGTTTGAGCGGGTCAAGATGTTCTTTGTCAGTCCGCCGCAACTGCAGATGAAAGCTGACATCCTGGCTTATCTCGATGAGCATGGCGTCCGCTACGAACTGGAGTCGGATATTGACCGCGTGATTGGCGAAGTGGATGTGGTTTACCAGACCCGAATCCGACCCGAGCGAGTGCGGGGCGGCGCGAACGGGCTGAAGCGTTATGCCATCGATTCGACCGTCGTGCACCGCATGAAGGCGGACGCGCTCATCCTTCATCCGTTGCCCCGCACGGTCGAGTTAGATAAGTCCGTCGATGCCGATCCCAGGGCTATGTATTTCCGCCAGGCCATGAACGGCCTCTATGTGCGGATGGCCCTGTTGACCATGCTGTTGGACAAATAGCCGGCAGTGGAGAGTACGTGGTAGCTCGGAACAAGATCGCAGTGCATACTCTCCAGCGTTGATGGGAGCCTTATGACGAGGGTTATCGGAAGTGCGCGGCCTGACGATGTTGGTGCGCGGTGGGCGACAACCGTTGCATCGTTGATAGTGGGGACCGCATTTTTTGCGCTCTGGTTCTGGCTGCTGCCACCCTGGCTTGGCTTCCGCGTTGATGTGAGCCGCGTGGCACAATGGCGATGGATTGCTGCCTTGGCATCAGTGCTTGGTTTCGCGGTAGCGCTGCGCTGCGTCTGGGACTTCGGACGGACAGGACGAGGAACACCCGCGCCCATCGCTCCGCCAAAACGGCTGGTGGTAGTGGGTTTCTACCGTTACGTGCGGAATCCGATGTACCTTGGCTTCTTCGTCGGATGGATTGGCCTGTGGGTGGTCTTCGGGCGGGCGAGCTTGCCAGTCATCGCGGGCGCGGCTGCTGTGGTGCTCGGTGTAGTTCTATTTGTCCACTTTTATGAGGAGCCAACCCTGCGAAAGATGTTTGGCTCGGAGTATCAGGAATACTGCCGCAACGTACGGGGTTGGTTGCCACGTTCGCGGGCATGGGAAAAGTGAGAGCGCACTGACGAGATACCACATAGGCTAGCGATTTACGTCTCCGAACCAGGTGGGCGAAAGGAAACTATGACAACGGAACTGATCGAAAAAACCATGCGAACCCAGGATTTCATCGAACTCGAAAACCAGTATGGAGCTCACACGTATCGTCCGCTTGACGTGGTGATCGAGCGTGCGGAAGGCGTGTGGGTGTATGACGTCGAGGGCAAACGTTACCTCGATTGCCTGGCGGCGTATTCCGCGGTGAATCAGGGACACTGCCATCCCAAAATTCTGCAGACCCTCAACGAGCAGGCGCGGAAAGTCACGCTCACCTCGCGCGCATTCCGCAACGAGCAACTGCCTCTACTCTGCAAGGAGCTGCATGATTTGACCGGCTTCGACATGGCGCTGCCCGTGAACTCAGGAGCGGAGGCCGTCGAAACCGCGGTCAAGACGGCGCGCAAGTGGGGCTATAAGATTAAGGGCATTCCGCAGGACAAAGCCGAGATCATTGTCTGCGCCAATAATTTTCATGGCCGCACCGTCACCATCGTGAGTTTCTCCAGCGACGAACAATATCGCGATGGCTTTGGCCCGTTCACTCCGGGGTTCAAAATCATTCCCTTCGGCGATGCTCGCGCCCTGCGCGAAGCCATCACGCCGAACACTTGCGCGTTTCTGGTCGAGCCCATTCAGGGCGAGGCCGGAATCTGTATTCCGCCCGAGGGATTTCTGCGGGAAGCGGCGGAAATCTGCCGTCAGAATCGGGTGCTGCTGATGGTGGACGAAATTCAGTCCGGCCTAGGACGAACCGGCAAACTCTTCGCCTACATGTACGAAGGCATCACGCCCGATGTGTTGATCGTGGGCAAGGCGCTAGCCGGTGGATTCTATCCGGTCTCGGCCGTATTGGCGTCGCGCGAGATTCTTGGGGTGTACCACCCCGGCGACCATGGCAGCACCTTCGGCGGCAACCCGCTGGGCTGCGCCATCGCGCGGACCGCGCTGCGCGTTCTTATCGAGGAGAAAATGGTCGAGCGTTCCGCCGAGCTCGGCGCCTATTTCCTTACCCTGTTGAAAACACTGCGTAGCTCCGAAGTGAAAGATGTGCGCGGCAAAGGGTTGTGGATCGGCATCGAACTCCACTGCCCAGCGCGTCCCTACTGCGAAGCCCTCAAGGAAGAAGGAATCCTGTGCAAGGAGACGCATGACCGGGTGATTCGAATCGCGCCGCCGCTCATCATCACCCGTCAGGAGATTGACTGGGCCTTCGAGAGAATCGCGAAAGTGATTCAGAAGGATTGAGCGCGGTGAGGACGGCACGATCTCTGCCTGATTTCAAGCACGGTTCCGCGCCGCCTGGGCAGGACCCGTCGTCGTCCGGATCAGTTCAAGGAGTTGCTGCGCCACAAATTCTACAGAGCGTTCGACTTCCTGGGAGAGTAGCTCACCAAAGGAAAACTGTTTGCCTTCGATGCCGTAAATCATTAGGGTCCGCGGCAAACGGTTCATGGCGAGCGCCAACTCTACCGCCTCCCGCACCCCGAACGCATGTGTGGAACAGGGGAAGACGTCTTCGGGCAGCTTGTCGCCGTGGGCGTTCCACACCTGAACTTGACCGGGCGCTCCGCTCGGAGCAGTAGCGTCCGCTAGAATCACATGCTCGCAGCCAGTCCAGCAGTCCATCAAAGAGAAGCTCTCGCCGCTTTGCTCTATGACTTCGACACCAAAGGTTTCGACACCGAACGCGCGCAAGCGGCGCGCGACCAGCAGACCAGCCGCGTCGTCCCCGCGATCGAAGTTGCCGCAACCGATGATGCGAAGTGCCAATCTAATCCCGCTCCACATGCAAGGTGAGGAAATGGGTCGCGCAAGAAATGCAGGGATCGTAGTTGCGCACCGCCTGTTCACACTTCCAGGTGATCTCTTCCGTCGGACGGGTCGCAACCTGGCCGACAAAATGCCAGAGGTCTTCCTCGATGCGCTTCTGATTCTGTGAAGTGGGAGGAACAATCTTCGCCGAGGTGATGAGCCCGTCCTGATCGATCCCGTAGCGATGATAAAGCAGTCCCCGCGGCGCTTCCGTGGCGGCTTGCCCGGTTGAGACACGCGCGGTTGCCTGTGCGCGCGGTATGGGGGGTGGCTCGTATTCACGGATCACGCGCAGGGCCTCATGGCACGCGAATACCAACTCGATCGCTCTCACCACGATACTGCGGAACGGATTACGGCATGGCACTTGAAGTCCGCAATCGCGTGCTGCCTGTTGCGCCACCTCCGGCAGTTTGTCGAAGTTCAGATTAAAGCGGGCCATGGGACCGACCATGTAGGAGCCGCGCCCCCGCAGGACGGAATGCAGAGCATTCGAGTGCTCCACATGTTGCTCCGTGAAATTGTCCTCATATTCGGATGCAGTAATATCAAGCCCACGATTCGATACGATCCGGCCTTCGTTGAACGGGTACTCGTCCGGGTGGGACAGAGAGACGAATTCGTAATCTTGCTCGAAATCAGGGAAGTCGAGTCCTGAAACCCAGCGCGCGGTGGCCAGCGACGCATCGAGAGCCCACTTGAGTTCGTCCTCCAGTTCTTTGAGTGCGCTCTTGGAGGGTGCCTTGTAGAAGCCGCCGACCGCAGCCGAAACCGGATGAATTTCCCGGCCGCCCAACAAGGCCACGATCCGGTTGCCGGCCTTTTTCAGGCGCAGGCCTTGCTGCACGATTTCCTGATGATCACGCGCCATGGCGATGGCATCGGGATAGCCGAGGAAATCAGGCGCGTGCAGCATGTATACGTGGAGGGCGTGGCTCTCAATCCATTCTCCGCAGTAGAACAAGCGTCGCAGCAGCCGCACGGACGGATCAATTGCGATACCGAGAGCAAGCTCGATGGCGTGTACCGCGCTCATCTGGTACGCGATGGGACAAATTCCGCAAATGCGGGCCACAATATCCGGGAGTTCGGAGAAATGCCTTCCCCGCAGAAAGGCTTCGAAGAAACGGGGAGGTTCGTAGATCTTCAGCTTCACGCCCTGAACCTGATCGCCCTTGAGCTTGACGTAGAGTGCTCCTTCACCTTCGACTCGCGCCAGGATATCAACCTTGATCGTTCTAGTTGGTTGCTTGCTCACGTGCGTTCACTCTCCTCGCTCGCCTTGCGGAACTGCCAGGCCCAGGCATTGAATCCGCGGAAGGCTCGTGAGATCTCGGCGTCGGTCTGGCCGAGAATGCGGAGCTGATTGCTGAGCGATTCAGTGTTGGGGCTCTCCATTGGGCCGTAGCAGCCGTAACATCCCCGGTCGAAGCTGGGGCACAGCGCGCCACAACCAGCATGGGTGACAGGCCCCAGGCAGGCCACGCCTTGCGCCACTGCGATGCAGACGTTGCCCTTGCGCTTGCACTCCATGCACACGCTGTAGGTCGGGACATTCGGTTTGCGTCCGGCCAGTGTGGCCGTGATCAGCTCGATAAGCTGGTGCTTATTGATAGGACAGCCGCGCAGTTCGAAATCCACCGGCACGTGTTCGGCGATAGGTGTGGACAGTTTCAGCGTATTGATAAATTTCGGGGTCGCGTACACGATCCGAATAAATTCATCCACATCTTTCCAGTTTCGCAGAGCCTGGATGCCACCAGCCGTAGCGCAGGCCCCAATCGTGATCAGTGTCTTACACTGCCGCCGAACTTCCTGGATCCGCTGCGCGTCGTGGTGCGTGGTAATCGATCCTTCCACCAACCCGATGTCATAAGGCCCCTTCACCATTGAACTGGAGGCCTCTGGAAAATACGCAATATCGAGCGCTCCCGCCACGCCCAGCAGTTCGTCTTCCGCGTCGAGCAAACTCAGCTGACAACCATCGCAGGAAGCAAACTTGAAGACTCCAATCCGTGGCTTGCGTCTGACTTTAAAGCTCATATTTTTCCAGTAGCGGCCGCATCCGGTCATAGGAAAAGATGGGACCGTCTTTGCAAATGAAATGCGGACCATACTGACAGTGTCCGCAGAAACCGACGGCGCACTTCATATTTCGTTCCATGGAAAGGTAAATATTCTCTCGCGCGACTCCCTGAGTCTCCAGATCACGGGCAACGAACCGCATCATGATCTCGGGCCCGCAGGCCATGGCGACGGAACGCGACGGCTGCAGCCGCGCGTACTTGAACAGAGTTGTAACTACACCAACATGACCGCGCCAACTCAAACCACCGTAGTCCACGGTCACCAACACTTGGGTGTCGCGGTGCCGGGCCCAGGCGGCTAGTTCCTTGCGATAGAGCAGGTCGCGCGGACTGCGCGCGCCATAGAGAATCACCAGCCGCCCATACTTTTCGCGATTGTGCAGAACCTCGTAGATCACCGGCCGAAGTGGGGCCAAACCGATTCCACCCGCTATGACAAGCACGTCGCGACCCTGAGCCAGATCCACTGGCCATCCAGTCCCAAATGGACCCCGGACTCCAACGCCATCACCAACTTCCCGACTCACCAGCGCATGGGTTGCCTGACCGACGGAGCGCACGGTGTATACCAACCGGTCGTGCTGGGCAGGTTGACCGCTGATAGAAATCGGCAACTCGCCGACGCCAAACACCCACAGCATACTGAACTGCCCCGGCTGGAACCGGTCGGCTCCGGTTCCATTCGACGGTTCCAACGTCAGCGTGAAAGTATCCGCAGTCTCTTTGACCACTTCCCGCACGGAATAGGGCTGCGGGAGCATCGGATCGATTTTGGCTACTGCGGCCATCGTCATCACCTAACCGCGTAAACGTCGAGCAATTGGAAACGCGTTGCCTCTAACCGTTCCTCCAAAATCTGAGCAAAGCGCTTCAACATCTCATAGCCGAGATCATGGTTCTGTTCGCACTTCATGCGTAAACACTTGCCGTCGAGCGCAATCGCACGCACAGGCTCAATGGCGCGTGCGTGAAACTTCCGCTGGTACGGTGGTAGCAACCATGACCAGCCTAGAATCTCTCCCTCGCCCAGTGTTGAAACTATGATCGGCTTGCGTTGGGGCGCAAAGATCTCCACTGCCACTCTGCCCGCCCGGATCAAGTAGAACTCGTTAGCTTCCTCGCCCTCCTTGAAGATGTAGGTGTTTTCATCAAAACGCGCGTTCGATGCGCACCCTGTCAGCAGGTTGGGGAAATGTGACTCGAGACCGGCGAAGAAGGGGTGTTCGGCGATGATTCGCTCAAGAGTTTCCATGGTTAATGTCCTTTGAGGAGAGCGATGAAGAAGAGGCCGGCGATTGCCGGATGGCGCGAACTTCCTCGGTAATATCAATGCCCACCGGGCACCAGGTGATGCAACGGCCGCAGCCCACGCATCCTGAACTGCCAAACTGGTCGATCCAGGAGGCCAGCTTGTGCGTCATCCACTGCCGGTATCGCGACTTGGTGGAACTCCGGACACTGCCGCCGTGAATGTAAGAAAAATTCTGCGTGAAACAGGAGTCCCATTTTCGCCAGCGTTCGGCGTGCATGCCGGTCACATCGCTGACATCTTCCACGGTCGTGCAGAAACAAGTCGGACAGACCATGGTGCAGTTGGCGCAAGTGAGACAACGCTGCGCAACGTTGTCCCAGCGGGGATGATCGAAGTTGGCGTAGAGCAGTTCCTGAATGCCGGTTGTGTCCATGCGGCGTTGGATCTGGGAAGCGGCTCGATCCACCGCCGCTTCTGCCTCCTGAAAAGCCGCCTCTTGTGTGGAGACGGGCGACTCGGTCGTGCCGGCCCCGAATGACGATAGTTCCGCCAATACCTCGGTGCCCGCCTCGCTACCTACTTCGATTACGAACTCATGTTTGCCTGGCGCCACCAGTTCCGTGAGAGCTAAATCGTAGCCTTGCCGCACCCGCGGACCGGTGCTCATCGAAGTGCAAAAGCAGGTCGACGCCGCCTGGGTGCAATTAACCGCGACGATGAAGATCCCCTCGCGCCGTGCTGCGTAGATGGGATCTCGATACTGATCGCCCTGCAAGATGCGATCCTGGATGGCGATGGCCGCGAGTTCGCAGGCTCGCACTCCCAGGAACGCTCGCCGGGGAGGAGCCGATTCATTGTTCAGGATACGAAAGGTTTGGCCGCTGCGCTCCGCAGCGAATAAACGAACCTCGGGCGGGTGTAGATATTTCTTCCAGCTTTGCGGACCGACCACATAACCGAAGAGCGCATCATCGTTACGCCGCCGCAATCGGTAGCGTCCGGGCTCCTGTTCATCCGTCCAGCCTACTGGAAGATCAGAAAGCCTTTCCAGAATGTCATAGACGATTGCGCCGTCGCGGACTGCCGGACCAACGACCTGGTAGCCGCGATCGTGCAGAGCCGGGATTAACCTTTCGAGTTGCTGAAGCGTCAGAACGGCCCGTGCCTGAGTAGCCACTCGCTCAGCTCCTGAATCTCTGCCGTGATTGTAAACGCGAGAAGACTCAGGCGCCATCAAGTTTGACGTATGAGTGTGTGACGGCAATCACATCCGAGCCGTGCGAGTAGCTCATTTTTCCCGAAGCGCTTATCACGGAAAGTGCCAGCGCCAGTCCCGACCACCCGCTACCGCACATATGGGTGCATGCTCTCTATCCACAGTGCTGTACCGTCCGGCTGGCGAAATGCGTAAGTCTGATCTCCGCGCGTAATCTTGCGGGCGATCATCGCATCATGACCTTCGTACGTCACCGTTGATCCGACGACTGCAATTTGGTCTCCCTTGCTGAAGCTCACACCGTTGCCGTGAAGAAAACGGCGAGGCGCTACGTGCACCTGCAGAATTCCAGCATCGGTCTTAAGCGTCAGGTGAGTTCCTTCGTCGCCATTGATGGGACACCAGAACTGTTGCACGTCCACGACTACGCCTTCGACCTTCACTTCAGTCGCGGCGTTGTAATTTGGCGCTCGCTGTTTCACGCCATTGCCCAGGATCAGAACCACGACAAGCACAAAGGCAACCGCTGTAAGTATCTTAAGCATTCTCATGGCGCTCCTCCTTTCTGTCACGAATCGAGCCAGTCATTCCTCGCGTAGTCGCCCCGTTCTAGTGCTAACCGTCAGCACCGGACACTTCGAGTGGCATATCACTTCATAGGACACCGCCTTGAGAGCGTGGGCTGAAACTTTCGCGGAGAGAGGTCGGTTTGCCCCCATGACGATCAGGTCAGCCTTTCGCTCGGCGGCTGCTTTTAAAATTCCCTCCGCCACGAAATCAAAGCCAACCACATACTCCGGTTCGGACCACAACTTGATGCTCACCGGCAACAACTCCTCCAGTTCATGCTTTGTGCTGGCTCTCACCTTCGCCTGCCACTCATCAATTGCCTTTTCGTTGTAGAAAGTGACTCCGGGACCAGGTAAGACTGCTGGCGGCATCAAGTGCAGGAGAATCAGCTTCGCTCGAAACTGGTTCGCGAGAAGCAGAGCGTACTCAAGAGCCTTCGCAGAAGCTGGATGAAAATCGGTCGCATAGAGAATTCTGTGAAATTCCCCAACTTCGCCCAAGCGAAGGTCGATGTGGGGTCCGACGGTGATCACGGGACAACCCACTCTGCGCACAACTTCTTCGGCCACCGATCCCAATACCAGCTTCTTGAGCCCGCCACGCCCATGGGTTCCGAGCACCACCAGGTCTATGTTCTGTTGATGGATCACGGCAGAAAGCACACTCCATACTGAGCCTGTTCGAAGCACAGTTTCGTAGGCGATCGGTTTGAGCTCGCTTCGACCGGCCAGAATTTCCATCTCGCGCTCTGCCTCGTGTCGCATCCAGTCGCTGGGAGGCGGTGGAATAACAGAGCTAGAGTGCGGAGGTATGACGTGAACTAGATAGATCTTCGAGCCGTGGAGGCGGGCGATCGCGATGGCGTAATCGAACGCTCTCTCGGAAGCATCAGAGAAATCAGTTGCCAGGAGGATGTTCCTGAATGAAAGAGTCGCCTCCTGTTGCGGGACTTGCGGTTGCGGAACTTCAGTCAGAGTTGTCATAGTAGCCTCCCTCGCCAGCACTAAGCTGCTAGCTTTGGTGGAGATGTCTCAACATTGCAGAGATCTCCGCTTTGGGCTTGCTGCGCCTCAAGTCTCTTGATGGTTGCCGTCAACCACCTGCCGACAGCCTCTTCCAGTTCCTCCTGCGTGCCGGTTCGATAGACGCTGTCTACCGTCTCTCCCGCGTCGTTCAATTGGATTTGCTGGCAAGACGTCGCCTCGGACCTGCATTCCGAGGGCACAAACTGCATGAGTGCACAATTCGGGCAAGTGGCGGCTCCATACCGCGGGCAGATTGGTGAATCTTGAAATATGAGAAGCGGTCGGCCCGCAGTTCGAGCGCGGCATAGACCCAGCTCGAGGAATCTGAGCTCGAGTCGTAGAACATCGAGTACGTGGTATCCGGGCATACGCGCCTCCAACGGCTGGCATTCGACCCGGTCGCTATCTCTTTTATAGTCTCGAAACCAAACAGCTTTCAGTGATCTAGCGCACATCCGGAAGTGACTGAAGCAGATTCTGACAGACGCGTCCGAACTCCATACCGCTAAGGCTGACTTCCCCTTATTCCAGGACGACCCTCGCTGTGTGTTTTACGTCAACGAGTCCATTTCGATCCAGCAGTCTCACCGGGCTCTTTCGCACCCGGTCCTCGCCATGGCGGCACACCCTATTGTTTTTTTACCTTAATCACGTTGTCATCGGGGTTGCGGTCGATCAGTTTGTCGAGTGGATCAATTCCCGCCTGAGCGGGGAGCTTGTCGACAGTGAGTGTGAACTGGGCCTGTTCCTTGTCGATCATCTGCTTCTGCAGATAGAGATACTTCCCGTCCGAATCTAAAACGCCGATGTCAATCCAGTCACGGATGGGAATCGCGTGCTCCTGGCCCTTTCCATCCGCTCGCAACTTCTTTGCTCCAACCACAAGGTTCACGTCGTATTTTCCGTTGGGTTGCTGCACGTAGTTCGCGGAAATCGTGCGGTTGTCATAGAGGGTGATGTTCTCCCAAAGATCGTCGTAGAGGTACTGATACTCAGGTGGAGTGTACTTTTTCAAATAAGCAATCAGATCGAGAGAAACAGGATAGGGCGGGCCCTTGAAGGCATAGGCCTTGGTAAAGTCGGCTAGCGCCTGGTTGACTTTATCCTCGCCGATGTAGTCCTGTATGGCGTACATCACCAGCGCGCCTTTGTTGTAATGGATGTATCCCTGGTTTATGTCCACCTTGTATAGAGGTTCTTCTTCATTACGCTCCTGGGCGCGGCCGCGCAGATAGCCGTCCACTTCGTAGCGCAAAAACTTCCGGATCGACTGCGGCCCATAACGATGCTTCATCACCATAAGCGCGCTGTACTGGGCGAGGGTCTCGACGATGGAGGTAGCTCCCTCCACGTTGGCGCTAATCACCTGATGCGCCCACCACTGGTGCGCAACCTCATGGGCGGTGACGTAAAAAGGGAGATCGATGGCGTCGGCCTTCTTGGGATCAACATAGGTGATGAAGCCGATCGCCTCGGAAAATGGAATGGTATTCGCGTAGGACGCGGCGAACGTCTGGTAACGTGGGAACTCGATAATGCGCTCCTGACGAAACTGGAAAGGGCTGAAATTGGTGCTGCAGTACTCAAGGCTCGACTTCATCCCGTCCATCATGCGATCGAGATCGAACTCATGTCCTGGGTGATAGTAGATCTCCAGATTGACATCTTTCCATTTGTCCCGGCGAACCGAGTAACGGCCCGAATTGAGCGAGTATAGGTCCAGGATCGGGGCATCCATTTTGTAATGGAAGTAACGGCGGCCGTCCTGCACCCATTCTTTCTGAAGATACCCGGGCAAGATCGCGATCTGGTCGGGGCTCGTGCTGACAGTGCCGTCGAAGTTGATCCAGTCGGCGTCGGTGTTGGTCATGTTCTCGTTGCGCGCGGCAAGATCTTCGAGAGTGGGCATGCGTTTGGTCTTCTGCAAGCCGTGTTTGTGGCGCGTGCTGTCATCGGTTAGCTCGATATCCGCCGCGTAGCCTATGAACGGAGAGTAACGCTCACCGATATAAGTGCCGTTGTGCGAGAGGTCGGTATTGGGATTGGAATTCTCAAAGCCATTGTTGTCGTACTCCAGAGCAAACTCCAGGCGGATGCGGCCCTGTGGGGGCAAAGGCTTTGGTAAACGGTAGAGATAGAAGCCGAGTTCCGGATCTTGAATGAGGGACGTTTGACCGTCCGCAAGACGCGGTGGCACGGACTTCGGCAAACCCTGAGGGTTGAGGCCGAGAGCTGCATCTTGGATGACTGGCATTTGGCCATCGGAGAGAGCCAACTCGCGGACCTGAATGTGCGGCATTGGCACCGGGATAAGATCCACGGGCCACACTGTGAGCGCAACCCGGTCGATGTCGGCGGGAGTTTTGTTTTCCAGCGTCATCGTTCCCTTGATCACTGCGGACCGCTTCTCGGGATAAAGATCGACCTGGGTATTCACGTCGGTGATCTTGGGTTGGGGCAGGTCTTTGTATTGGCGGTACTTCTTTTCGTACTGGGCGCGAGCGTCGTCGACGCGGAAAGTCGTGCGATAAGGATTCAGGACATCGGTGTTGTAAAAAATGTAGGCACCCACGCCCACGAAAAGCAGCAGGCACGCAGTTAGCCCGGCGACTGCTGGTGTTGTCAAGCGAGCCGCAGCCAGTTGCAGCCTTACCCGCCAATTGCCCTCGGTACCTCGCACCCACAACAAACTGCTCACGATCGCCAGGGCGACGGCGGCGATCCCCCAGTACAACTGGAACCAGAACAGCGGCCGCACAAAAGGACTGAAGCCATTGAAATCAGAGTAGGTGAAGGGAGGGGCTTGCCCGAAACGGTAGAGATAGTGCTGAAAGCCCAGGACAGGCAAGGCAATGGTAGAGACGAAATAAAGCACGACCACAAAATGACCGAGATATTTGTGGTTCACGATGGTCTGTACCAGCAGCGCGAAGGCGCACAAGATCCAGAACCGGATGAGACGAATGCCGAAGAGTTCCTTGAAATACACGCCGAGTTCGAACTGGTGGTAACCGTGGGTGATCTGGACAATCAGTCCAGCCGCCCAGATGACCATCACCAGCAGGACCTGGATGAGCATTAAGGCCGCCAACTTGGAAGCGAACAGAACCCAGCGCTGCATGGGGAGCGCGTCCACAATCTGGTTAAGCTGCGCATCCCGCTCGCGCCACGCCAATTCGCCGGCGTAAAAGATGATGATCGCGAGCGCGAATATGAAGAAGCCGCCCCCGCCATCCTCCAACATCCTGGCTGTCACCGGATAAGTTGGGGTTGCGAGGGGGTTGTTGATGCCGCTGGCGGAGAAGATCGCGAACAAACCGCCGGCCAGCAGCAGCACACCGAAGAAAACATTCTTCACCGTCTCCGTGAATTGAATCTGGGTGAGGGAAACGAACTGGCGCAGGGATGCTCCCGCGGAAAAGACAGGATGCGCAATCGGCAAGGCTCGTGGCGGAGCGGCAATTGCGTCGTCTTCTGTCACGACTTGCTTTCGCTTTTTCTGACTCTGCTCAGGATAAGAGAATCTGAATTTCGCGTAGGTAATGGCGAGGATCGCCGCCCCCAGGCCGAGCCAAAGAAGGCGGTTGAGCAACAGGATTCCGGCAAGCGGAATCAGTCTGGTGTTGCGTTCAAAGGCAGTCCAGTATTGCGTGATGCGTTGGATCGCATTGGCTCCGAGGGGATCAGCCAAGGCTGCCGGGACACTTATCGTGAGATCGGTGGAAAGCTGCGCTGCTACGAAATATCCGATCAGCAGGATAGCGCTGGCGGCATAGACCGGAAGCATCTTCCTTCCCAGAGCTCCCAACCCAAAAAAGATGGCGGTGATGAAGATCAAATTGGGGATGACCAGAATGAAATAAGGCTGGAAATAAGCTGCAACGTTCTGGGGTCCGATGCGCGTGGGGTCGATGGCGGGGAGATGTGTGGCGATCCACGCCCCCAGACCGACACCGGCGAAGATCACAAGCTGGATGGCCAAGGCGCCCAGGTATCGTCCAGCCAAATAGTCAAACTTCGTGATCGGAGCGGTGTAGAAAAAAGAGGTGCTGTTGTTGTGCACGTCCTGATAGGTAGCCTGTCCAGCGATGGCCGCGGTGATGACAATGCCGAAGAACGTTACGAAGCTGATAATGTTGTTCAGGGCAAAAGGAGAGTTCACCAGAACTTTGCCGCCAGTCCCAAAATCAACACTGGCCTCGGGAATTGCGCCGCCGGCAACGGCAGCGAAAAGGCAGCCCAAGCCGGCAAACACCAGAAAATATACGTAGGTCGAAAGGCGGCCGAGCCGCTGGCGGAATTCGAAACTGAGAATGTCGACCACCATATTCATCAATTCACCGCGACGGCCGGCGCGGGATGCAAGAAGCCACGAATCGTCGCGAAGTAGAGATCCTCAAGATCGGGAGTAACCGGCTCAAAGCCAGCTTCGGGTCGATCGCTGTTCAGCACGTGGATCAATGTTCGCCCGGCGAACAGGCGCATCGAGATCACTTGGAAGCGCTCTCGATAAGTGGAAAGCTCAGATGGCTGAATGATTTTCTTCCAGACGCGACCGTCGAGTTCGCCTACCGACGCGGCCGGTTCGCCAGCCAGCATGACACGGCCGTGATGAATGATCGCCATGCGGCCGCAAAGATCACTGACATCCGACACAATGTGAGTGGAAAGAATAACGATGATGTTTTCCCCGATGACGCTCAGCAGGTTGTGAAATCGCACTCGCTCCTCCGGATCGAGGCCGGCAGTGGGTTCGTCCACAATAATCAGGCGAGGATTTCCCAGCAGCGCCTGGGCAATGCCGAAGCGTTGCTTCATGCCTCCGGAGAAACTTCCCAGCGGCTTATTACGATGCTCGAAGAGGTTCGTTTGCTGGAGCAGGGCCTGCACAACCTCACGGCGCTCCATAGGGTTGGCGATTCCCTTCAAGGCAGCGAAGTGGGAGAGCAGAGTCTGCGCCGACACTTTCGGATATAGACCAAACTCCTGGGGCAGATAGCCGAGGACGCGGCGCACTTCGTCCTTCTGCCGCAGGACGTCGATGCCGTCGAGCGAGACGTTGCCGCTGTCGGCTTCCTGTAGGGTCGCCAAGGTTCGCATCAGGGTAGATTTTCCCGCGCCGTTCGGGCCCAGCAGTCCGAACATGCCCAGGGGAATGTCGAGGGAAACATCTTGCAAAGCCTGGACGCCATTGGGGTAGCGCTTGCAGAGCTTTTCAATCCGGAGTTCCATTTGAGCCTCGAAGGTTCGGCAGTTCGGACGATAACTGTTTCCGAAACATAATACGGCACTGCAGGGCGGAGAGTTCCATTTTCGTGCTGGGTGGGACGGTTTGGAAAGTCAGTCTTGGATTTCTTCCGAGGTGCCCTACTTCTCGCGAAACCGGCGCGAAGTGGGAATAGGTATTCTCGATTCCTGGGTGCTTTACCGATTCTCGGCCACTTCCTGCCCGTCCGGCACGATAAAAGCATCCACTCTCAACCCGTCGGGCAACCGCGATCCTGGATCAAGTTCTACCAAGGTCTCCAGAATTTTCGTGTCCACTCTCTCGGTCGGCTCGTCCGTGCGCACATTCTTTGGCCCCAGTTGCTGCCCCACGCGTACCACGTGCCCCCAGAACTTCCTTCCGCTGAATGCATCGGCGGTGACGTACGCTTTCTGTCCCACTTGTACCTTGCTGACGTCGGTTTCATCCACGTCGACGCGCAACCCGCAGGGTTTTGCGGTCGCCAATGGTCAGCACCGGATCCGGAACCGTCGATGAGTTCGAAACGCTCTCTCCACTGCGATGATGCTTGCGCAAAACGCTCCCCTCGATCGGCGATCGAATGAATGTCTTCTCGTACCGCGCCTGCGCTTCCGAGAATTGCGCCTGAGCCAACTCGACGTCCGCTTCGGCAAGTGAGCGGTCCTCTTCGCGCGCATCGTCATCGACGAGTGCATGCTGCTGCACGGCTGCGTCATACTTAGCTTTGGCCACATCGGCCTCGCGAGCGTAGCGATCCAGTTCCTCCCGTGAAACGACACCGGCCGCGAATAACTCCTGCCGCCGCCATAGTTCCGACTGCGCGTCCGCCATTACGGCTTTGGCCTCGATTACTGAGGACCACGCCTCGTCGCGCTCCTGGCGCCGGGCGCCGTTGATCACCTTGCGCAGTGTCGCTTCCTTCGCTACAACATTGGCGCGCGCCGATTCGACCTGGGCCCTGTAATCGGCATTCTCCAACTCGGCCAACACCTGACCGCGATGGATCGCGTCTCCTTCCTCTACGTTCACTGATTTCAACCGCCCACTCAGTTCCGACCCGATCTTGATGTCTTCCGAATAAGGTTCAACGCGGCCGGGGCCGGAAATCAAATCCGGCTCGTGCCTTGCAGCCGCTATACTCGTCGCCGCTGATTCGTGCGCTCTGCGTGAAGCCACCACCAAAGAAGCTGTCAGTAAAAAGATTCCAAGGCCAACCGCCCAAGAAATGCGGCTCTTCAGCAGATTCTGAATTGAGAAATTGCCTTTCATAAAAACCTCTTCCATCAAGTGGTAGTACGTGGTTAAGCCAGGCCTACAGATGCCTGGAGCAAGTTCTGCGCCGGTAGCTCAGGAAGCACGCCGTGACCTTCGCTGCTGTTGCCGGCAACGACTCCGTCTTCAATCCTCACAATGCGATCAGCAAAATTCAGCACGCGGGAATCATGCGTCACAATCACTACGGCACGCCCGCGCTGGTGCGCAAGGTCGCTCATCATCTGCATGACATTTCTGCCGGTGTGCGAATCCAGCGCCGCGGTCGGCTCATCGGCGAGAATGATTCCTGGATCCCCTGCGAGGGCCCGTGCGATGGCGACCCGCTGCTTCTGCCCTCCGCTAAGATCCGCAGGGATGCTGCCGTACTTTTCGCCTAGCCCGACCTGCTCCAGCAACTCGGCCGCGCGCTTTTTGGCCTTCGCTGCCGAAATCCCCTTGAGATCGAGCATTAATTCGACGTTCTCACCGGCCGTTAGCGTGGGAAACAGATTGAACCCCTGAAAGACGAATCCGATATGCCCCAGGCGGAGCGCGGGCAACTCTTTTTCCCGCAGCCCAACTACTTCCCTGCCCGCGACCCGCACGCTTCCCGAACTCGCCGTCAGGATGCAGCCCATGATCGACAGGAGCGTGGTCTTGCCGCTTCCGGAGGGGCCCATCAGCATGAGTAACTCTCCGGCATGGACGTCCAGATCGACGCCGCGCAAGGCCAGCGTTTCAGAAGCCCCTTCCTCATATCTCTTCGTAAGCTCTCGAACCGCAATTACCGGATGCATATAATTTCTCAACAGCGCCTTTCGGATGCTCACTTATGGCCGGTTTTGCCAGAAGTGGGGACTTATCCAAACTTCACTCAGATACGAAAACTCACGCTTTGAACACCATCGCTGGATCAATCCTGGTCACTTTGTTGATGGAAACCAGCGCGGCCCCGGTACACATCGCCAGAGTCAGAAAGAACATCCCGATCGCCATTGGCGTTGGCATCAGAATCGCCGCTCCACCTTTCTGACTGGCGTGCACCACGAACATGCTGACGAACATTCCCAGGACGTAGCCAATGACGGCGGCGATCGCCGCCTGCTTCATGATCACTTTGTAGACGTAGCTGTTGGGAGCGCCCATCGCCTTGAGCGTGCCGAACTCGCGGATGTGGTCCACGGTCGTGGCATAGATTGTCTGCGCTACTACCACGAAGCCCACCACCAGCCCCAGCACCGCTGCGATTAGCACGGCAACACCGGCGCCGGTCGTGAACATCCAGTAGAACGTGGTCATGCGGCTGAACTCGCCCGTAGTGAAGACTTCGACGTCTTTTACCCGGTTCAGCAGATCTCGGCGTACCTGCTGCACATCCGCGCCCGGAGCCACTTTCACCAAGATGAACAGCGTCTGGTCCTCGCGCAGCCGGGTATAATCTTGCGCGTTCTTGAAGCTGGTGAACACATACGGCGATGTCGTGAACGACCGAATGCCACGCGTGAAGCCCACCACTCGCGCCCGATAGCCGCCGATCTCGAACACCTCACCTACACGCGTTACGCCTAACTTCTGCTTGTAAAGTTCGTCGAGAATGACCGCATCCGGAGATTTCAAATCCTCCACGCGCCCTTCGACCAGATTCCAGGGCCGCTCGAGAGGATCGTCGACATTGATGCCGACGATCTGCACCGAGTCCTCGCCACCGTCGTGCCGTTTCCACTGCGTCCAGTGCGCAATGATTTTCTGCGCGTCCGCGACGCCGGGAATGGTTCTTACCTGATTCAATTTGCGCTCGCTAAAAGCCACGCCCTGCTCGACGTAGGGCACGTTCTTCGAGGTGATCCACAAATCCGCTCCAGAGTGGTCAATCAGATTGGAAGTCGCAGTCGTGAATCCGATGAAGAGTCCGAGCTGCACTACGATCAACACGACCGAGAAAACAATTCCCGTCAGGGTGACCGTTAGCCGCACCTTGTCGTGAAACAGATTCCGTTGCGCCAGAGGAGGCATGATTAGCGGCTCTCCTGATTACCGGGTGCCCTGGTTCTCACATCTCTTGAGGGAAGGGGCGATTTTTCCAGTCCCCGCAACGTTAAATCCAGCATCATCGCGGATCGCTCCGCCAACGGACGCCACTGCACCCACTTATCGCATCCCTTCGCAATCTCCAGCGCGATCACTCCGTGCACCGACGCCCACAAAGTCTGCGCAATCGCGTCGGCGTCGCGCATTTCCGGCCGGAAGCATCCCGCGTCGATCGCCTGCTGCACCGTCCATTTCAAAAAGGCGTAAGCGTCTTTCTCGGGATCGCCCATCACTTCCCGGTCGACCTCATCCAGTTCATGCCTGGGATGTGGCGTCATGAACATGAACTTGTAGTGGTTGGGATATCGGGTTCCGAAATCTATGTAAATCTGGCTAATCTGTTTCAGCCGCTCCATCGGCTCGCTCGACATCACCGAACTCTGAAAGACCTCGGCCAGCCGTGCATAGTCCTGGTGACAGAGTTCGCGAAACAATTCTTGCTTGTCGGCAAAATGGACGTAGATGGCGGTGGGCGAGTACTCGATCTTCTCGGCTACCTTCCGCATCGAGACGCCTTCGTAACCCTCTGTGGCGAATAACTCGCGTGCGGCGTCGAGAATCTTGTCCCGCGTCTCCGACTTCTCACGTTCGCGTCTTTCCTTGACTCCCATAAACATCAATTCCTTGATTAACACCATTAACGTAACACTGTTAACTTAGTTCCCGACGTTCACTCTTGTCAAGTTGAATTTCACAGGAGTTGTGGATTTCATATGTAACTGCTAGACAAAATAAGCCATATATTTCCTCGGATTAGGGAGACGAATTTATCCGGGGAAAGCGAGCTTGGCGCGAATCCGGGATGGACTGAGCAGTCTTAGGTCCTGTTCAAACCAAAGGCAAAGCCTCGAAATGGAATCGTCCGACCCTGCGCTCGGGTTGCACTGGTTGCCCTGACGGCCGACATGCCGGAAGCAAAAATATCAGTCTTCGACGAACGACTTTAGCCTGGACAGCGCCTGATCCCATTGCGCGGAGACGAGGTTTAAGTATTTCCTAAGGTCCTCAACCGGCTTCGGATCGAATTCGAACCGGCTCTCCCGACCCGCATGGATATTGCGCACAAGTCCTGCATTCTCCAACACTCGAAGATGCTTGGTGATCGCCTGCCGGGTCAGCTTCGAACCTTTTGTCAGCTGAGAAATCGAGTAAGGCTGCCCGCCGCAAAGCTTCGCGACCAGCGATAGCCGCGTCTCGTCGCCCAGCGCGGCAAATAAGGGTGCACGAGGCTGCCGCCTGGCGGCTACCCGGCTACGATGTTTGTGCGACATGGTTTTCGATGTTCTTCATCTGCTCCGTCCAACCACCGTCATTCCTCCGGAATGCTTCGAGGCGGCGGTCGCTGGGGATCTTGTCGAAGCCGGACTCGGTGAGTAGAAGAAGTGTGCCGTTCGAGGTCTTCTCCAGCCTGAATTCGACAAGGGTGGGCGTCTCTTTCGAGTAGTCTATTGTGGAGTCGACAGAATAAGGATGCCAGGTAAAGGAAAACAGCCGTTCCGGCTCCATTTTCTGCACCACGGCCTCCCATTTGACGTGTTCATAGCCAGGATAGGTAATCTGGCCGCGCGCGGTCTGACCCGGCACGAACGGGCCATCCAGTTTCACACGAAACCACTGGCCAAACTCACGGTAATCCGTCAATGCACGCCAGACGCGCGAAACTGGGGCTTTGAGTTCAATGCGCTTCTCAATCTGGTTATTCATTCACTGCAACCTCCAGGTTGCATATTAGCTTAAACGCTATAGAAACTGCAACCTTTCGGTTGCATTTTTGTTTGGAGCTGCGCGTTGTGAAGATTGACGTGAAACCAGCGGAGATTGCAGTGATAGAGTGAATGAGGCGCGAGTTGAGAACACTGCAGCATGACCAGACTACTGACATTCTTCGCTACTATTTCAATCCTGTCGCTAAGCGGATGTAGCGGAGCGCGAAAGGAGGGAAAGGTGGAAAACACGGTCGAGGTGACTCAGGCGATCAGTGCCCTTCGAGGCGCGTATGCCGCATTCAACCGTGGTGACATGGAGGCGGCAGTGCAACCGCTCGATGCGGAAATCGAGTGGACTGAACCAGCGGAATTCCCCGGTGGTGGCACGTACCACGGGCGTGAGGCCGCGAAACACTATTTGACCCAGTCACGAGCCGCGTGGGCCGAAGTGAGCAGTGAGCCGGAACGGTTCATCACCCACGGTAACCAGATCGTCGTATTTGTTCACGCGAGAGTTCGAGCGAAGGGCAGCAACGAATGGCAAGATGTCCGCCTTGCCGACGTCTATACATTTCATGACGGAAAGGCAATTCAGATGCGTGCGTTCGCCGACCGGCGAGAGGCATTGCGTTGGGTCGGAGTCAACGACACCGGCGCCGCACCGAGACGGTATCTACGAGCCGAGCCATTGCTGCGGGTTGCCGATTGCCTCGACTAGGTCCTGGAGAAATTTGGCTGCCCTTGCGCCATCTACCACACGATGATCGCTTGAGAGTGTCAAGGTCATCATGGGACGGATCCCGGGATGACCGTCGATGGGCACGACGCGGTCGGTAATGCGTCCGACTGCAAGAATGGCGGCCTGAGGCGGAATGATGATTGCGGTGAATGCGTCCACGCCAAACATTCCAAGATTGCTGATGGTGAAAGTGCCACGTGCGATATCGGCAGGACGCAACTTGCCCCCGCGCGCGCGTTCCGTGAGATCGCGCCGATTCGCAGCGATCTCCCTCAACTTGGACTTGTCGGCATTGTGAATCACCGGTGCGACTACGCCGTCATCCACCGCCATCGCCAGACCTATATTGATCTCGGCGTTTGCGCGAACGCCTTCGCCAGTCCAGCTTGCATTCATGCGAGGATGCTTCAGGAGGACGCGCGCAACCAGGGCTGCCAGCAGATCGGTGTGCGTAAGTTTCAATCCATGCGATTGTTCAATCTCCGGCGCTAGCCTTTGCCGTGCGTCGTTCAGGGCACCGGCGTCCGCATCGCGGACGATAAAGAAATGGGGGACTGTCGTCCAGCTCTGGGTTGTTCGCTCCGCCATCAGCCTGGAGATCGGGCTGCCGCTTTCAACTGGGGCGAGCGATGATCCGGCTTTGGATTCTGCGACAGCAAGAATGTCGGAAGCGAGGATTTCTCCGCCAGCACCGGAGCCTCGGACATCAGCAAGATTGACGCCACGCTCGCTGGCGAGACGTCGGGCTTTGGGGGAAATCTTAATGGCTGGGCTTGCAGGTTGAGCGCTTTGACTTACAAATGCTGCTGGTGAACCCGAGGGAGCCGCAACGGCAGTTGTTTTTCTTCCCGACATGGTGGCAGCTTCGTCCGTCGGGGGAACTTCTCCGGGGCGCACGATCCAGGCGATAGTTCGCCCTACTGGCACTTCCGCTCCGGGTTGAACTTTCACACCGGCCAGGACGCCATCGCCGGGAGATTCGATCTCCATCACTGCCTTGTCGGTTTCGATTTCGAGAAGCGCCTCGCCCTTGGCGACGGAGTCACCTTCTTTTTTCAGCCACGAAATGAGCTTGCCAGTTTCCTGGGCCATTTCGAGCGCGGGCATCACCACACTGATCGCCATAATTTTATTTGTAGAGACGAGGCTTTGACTCGTCTCAGTCCCCTACGCCCACCCTTTCCCGCTTGGAGCTGGCTTCGATCATCTCGCGCACGCGAGAGCTCGGCTTGGATTCGGTCTCGCGGATTGCGGCCAGCGGACCATCCACGGTGAAATAATGTCTGCCGGCAACCAGGAGCTCTTCGGCCGGGAAGCGCGTAATGACCTCGTGGCCCGTTTCGGTGACCACGATTTCTTCTTCGATGCGAGCGGCACTCCAGCCATCGGTCGATGGCCAGAAAGTTTCCAGCGCGAACACCATCCCCGGCTTGATTTCGCAGGAATGCTCCAGAGACACCAGTCGGCTGATCACCGGCTTCTCCCAGATGGCGAGGCCAATCCCGTGACCATATTGCAGCGCGAAGGCGGCTTCCTCGTTCGCGAAGCCGAACTCCTGCGCCTTCGGCCACACGGACGCAATCTCGGCGGTGGTGCGTCCTGGGCGCACGAGTTCAATCGCGGCGTCGAGGTAGTCCCGGCACCGTTTGTAGGCGTCGTTCATCGCGTGCGAGGCATAGCCGATCGTGAAGCAGCGGTAGTAGCAGGTGCGGTATCCCATATAGGAGTGGAGAATGTCGTAGTAAACGGGATCTCCCGGACGAAGTACGCGGTCAGAGAAAACGTGCGGATGCGGATTGCAGCGTTCTCCTGAAATCGCATTCACCGCTTCCACATATTCTGAGCCGAGATCGTACAGCACTTTGCTCACCAAGCCCACCGCCTGGTTTTCGCTCATTCCGGGCTTCATGGCGCGATAGAGTTCGTCGTACGCGGCATCAACCATCATGGCGGAGTGGTTTAGTAAACTGATTTCGTCGCGTGTCTTGATGAGGCGAGCTTCCGACATGAGCGCCTGCCCATCGACGACTTTGATTCCTTCTTTTTGCAAGGCGAAGAGGACTGGCAGTTCGACAATGTCGACGCCCACCGGCTCCTTGTGCAGGCCGCGCATTTCCAGTTCGATGCGAATCTTTTTGGCGACATCCTCGGCGCGTCCCATTTCTGGCGTCATCGCGCCGCGCAACACGGAGATGCCCGCTCGCGACCGCTCGCCCAGCCAGGGACAATGCAATTGGTGGTGCTTTGCGGCTGATCCGAAGTCCCACAGAATCGGCTCATCATTTTGCGGAAGGAGGGTGAAGCGATTCGCCTTGTCCTGAGCCCAGGTGCCGATGTGAGTCGCCGTCAAATAGCGGACGTTGTTCATGTCGAAACACAGCAGAGCGCCCATCTCAGACTTGACGAGAAGTTCCTTGGCGCGCGCAAGGCGTTCGCGACGCAGGCGATCGAAGTCAACCCGGTTTTCCCAATCGACTGCCATTGTTCCGTATGTGGGCAGAGCCATCAGAGTTCTCCTTTGCCAGTTGAGCGTGTTCTCAGGATCGGCCGCAGAGTTTGCGGGCTGCATCAAACACGGTCTGCTCGGTCGGCACAGTTACATCTTCCAAAGGCGGCGAGAACGGAATTGGAACATGCATCGCTCCCATGCGCTTGACCGGAGCGTCCATATCGTAGAATGCGCCCGTGGCGATCACGGACGCAAGTTCGGCGGTCACGCCGTAGCGTTCGTAACCTTCGTCGAGGACGATCGCCCGCGACGTTTTCTTCGCCGATTCAATCAAAGTTCTTTCGTCGAGCGGCCACATGGTTCGCGGATCGACTACTTCAGCGCTGATCCCGATTTCCTCGAGCAGCGTTGCTGCGCCCAACGCCACTTGTACCATGCTGCTGGTCGCGACCAGCGTGATGTCCTCGCCCACACGCTTCACGTCTGCAACGCCCAAGGGCACGGTGTAGTCGTCCGAGGGTACCGGGCCTTTTAGCTTGTACATCATTTTGTCTTCGAAAAAGACAACCGGATTCTCATCGCGAATCGCGGCCTTCAACAGCCCCTTGGCATCGTAGGGTGTCGAAGGCAAAACCACTTTCAAACCTGGAACGTGGCAAAACCACGCGTGCAGCGACTGCGAGTGTTGCGCCGCCGAGCGCCGAGTCGCGCCCATCGTGGTGCGCATCACCATCGGAACTTTCCACTTCCCACCTGACATGTAATGGACCTTGGCGGCCTGGTTGACCATCTGGTCCATGGTCAAGGTAATGAAGTCGCCGAACATGATGTCGACGACCGGACGCATTCCGGTCATGGCTGCACCGACGGCGAGTCCGGTGAAGCCCGCTTCCGAGATCGGCGTATCCAGCACGCGGTCTTTGCCGAATTCCTCGAGCAGGCCGGAGAGAACCTTGAACGGCGTGCCTGCCTCTGCGACGTCCTCGCCCATAATGCAGACGGTTTCGTCGCGGCGCATCTCTTCGGCGAGGGCCTCACGAATCGCCTGCGCGAATGTCAGCTCACGATCGGCGGCTTCAGGCATACACGTCCTCGTCCACTTCATCGACGGACGGATACGGCGCCGCGACTGCGAAATCGACCGCTTTTTTCATTTCCGATTCAAGTTCAGTCTGCATCCATTCGAGTCCCGCGGCGTCGGCGAGTTTCTGCTCAACCAGCCATTTGCCGAAATTGATGATCGGATCGCGCTCCGTTTTCCAAGTCTGCTCTTCCTGCTTGGAGCGGTAGTATTCGCGGTTGATGTCGCCCACGTGATGTCCGTGATAGCGATAGGTGTTGCAGAGCAGAAATGCGGGACCCTCGCCGCGGCGGGCGCGATCCACTAATCGCTGGGCGGTGCCGTAAACCGCGCGCACATCCTGACCATCCACGCTGGCCGCTTCCAAACCGAAGGCGGTCGCCCGCGTCAAGATATCTCCAGCGGTCGTTTCCGAGTAATGCGTATATTCCGTGTAGAGATTGTTCTCGCAGACATAGATGACGGGAAGCTTCAAAAGCTGCGCGAGGTTCATCTCTTCGTAGAGCACGCCCTGGCCGAGCGCGCCCTCGCCGAAGAAACATACTGCGACCCGGCCGTTGCGAAGGCGCTGGGCCGAAAATGCTGCTCCCGTCGCAATGCCGGCGCTGCCGCATACGATAGCGTTTGCTCCCAGGTTGCCGGTCGCCGGGTCTGCAATGTGCATGGAACCGCCCTTGCCCTTGCAGTACCCGGCCTTCTTACCCAGCAGTTCGGCGAACATTTTATCGGGGGAGGCACCTTTCGCCAAACAATGTCCATGACCGCGATGCGTGCTGGTGATGTAATCGGTGCGCTCAAGCGCTTCACACACCCCCACGGCGACCGCTTCCTCACCGATGTAAAGATGGGCCAGACCCGGCATCAATGCCCGGGTATAAAGTTCGTTGACCTGGGCTTCGAATTGCCGGATGGCGACCATCTGGCGGTACATCCGGAGCCACAAATCAACTTTTTCCAAAGCTTCTCTTGGCTGTGTGGCAGTCGTCATTTTTGCACACCCGACATGCGGGCCAGAACATCAAACATGACGGCAAAGTCTAACTTTTCCCAACCCATACCGCGCGCGGCGGTCAAGAACTCGTTGCTGATGGCTGTGGTGGGAACCGGAACATTCAGCTTGCGGCCCAACTCCATGGCCAGAAGCATATCTTTCTGCATCATGTTGACGTCGAACCAGGCTTCTTCCGGTTGCTGTAAAACGAAAGGACCGCGGTACTGAATCATGGGCGACGCGATCGCGCTGTGGACTAGAACATCAACCGCCACTTCTCGCGGAATCCCGCTCTTTTCCGCCAGCAGCACACCCTCGGAAAAAGCCAGCATCTGCACCGCCAGGCTCAGGTTGACGGCAATCTTCATAGACAGCGCGACACCGTTGTCGCCGACATACGTCACCTTCGGTCCAATATCCAGAAGCAACGGCTTCAGGCGCTCAAACGTTTCTTTGCGACCGCCGACCATCACTGAGAGCTTGCCTTGCTGCAGAGTGATAACGCTGCCCGACACTGGCGCATCGATCATGTCGGCGCCCTTCTCACGAACTTTCGCAGCCAGCGCCCGGCTCACTTCGGGGCTCACGGTGCTCATGTCAATGTGGAACTTGCCAGCACCGATGCCCGCGAGCAATCCTTCCGGCCCGTCAGTTACCGCGGCGAGCGCCGCGGCGTTCGTCACCATTGTGAAGGTCACGTCCGATGCTGCTGCGACAGCCTTGGGAGACTCCGCGAACTTCATCCCCTTGTCGATCAACCACTGCGCCTTGGCGCGCGTCCGGTTGTATCCGGTCACGGTATGCCCTTTTTCGAGCAGGCGGGCTACCATGTTTCCGCCCATCACCCCGAGACCGATGAATCCAAGCTTGGCCATTCAACAATTCCCTTTCAAATTCGACTTAACCACGAACCACTTCTTGCTGGTCCTACTTTTTGACGATCGACGACGAATCCGCAAGCACCTGGTTGAGATGAGCGCGCATCGCTTCTCGCGCCGCCGCCGGATCGCGTTTCTCGATCGTTGCCAGGATGCGCTTGTGATGGAACTGCCCTCGCTCCGGCCCTCCGGCCACATCGAAAATTCGACTGCGCTGCTCGCGCAAAAGACCGACAATCGAATCCAGGAGCGAAAGGATCAGAGGGTTCCCAGCTGCTTCTGCAAGCGCCAGATGGAAGTCGAGATCCGCTTCTACGTAAGCGTCGGGGTCATGCAGGTTGCGGTCCATGACCGCAACTGCTTCGCGCATGGTGCTCAGCAATTGTTCCTCAATCCGGGTTGCGGCCAAGCCTGCAATCTCTGGCTCCAGCACCAGTCGCAACTCGGCCAGGTTCGCCGAACCTTCCTGCTGGTTGATGCGGATCATCAGATCGAGCGACTGCCGAATCGCCTGCGAAGTCCCATTGGTCACGAAGGTGCCGCGACCGGAATAGGCTTCGACTAAGCCTTTCTCTCGCAAAGTCTTCACTGCTTCGCGCACGGCGGTACGGCTCACTCCGAAACGCTGGGCAAGATCGCGCTCCGCCGGCAACTGATCCCCGGGCTTAAGTTGCCCCTTCAAGATGGAAGCTTCCACCTGTTGGACAATCTGCTCGTAGAGGCGAGAGGTCTTTACGGTCCGGTACATCGGCTTGGCTTCTCGCGAGCCCACCCCTTCGTCTGTCATGAGATCCCCAATCAGCATCGCCTGATCAATCATAATGGTATGGTGGTATGACCACTATACCATAAGGCTGCAAACGCCTCCCTGACTACTGGATCCAAACCGTTTTGATGTTCACAAATTCTCGAATCCCTTGCACCGCGAGTTCTCGTCCATGGCCTGAGAACTTTACACCCCCGAAGGGCAATCGCGGATCGGAAGCCACCATCTTGTTCAGGAAGACCATACCGGCATCGAGGTCGTTGATGAACCTTTCGGTTTCCGCAGGATCGTTGGTCCAGGCGCTGGCGCCCAGCCCGAAGCGGCTGTCGTTGGCGATCTGGATGGCCTCGTCGATATCCTTCACGCGAAAAACCGACGCCACTGGACCAAAGAATTCTTCCTTGTAAGCAGGCGATTCTTTCGGAATATCGGTCAGCACCGTCGGCGCATAAAAGTTACCGGGTAGCTTCAAGGGATGGCCACCAGTCAACACGCGCGCACCGGCGGCCACGGTTTTTTTCACATCGGCATCGAGAGAAGCAACCGCGTCCGCACTGGCCAGGGGGCCGAGCTGCGTACTCTCCAGGAACGGATCGCCGACGCGCAGATCCTGCATGCGTTTGACGAACTTGCGCTCGAACTCTTCGGCAATCTTTTCCGACACGATGAAACGCTTGGCCGCGATGCACGACTGCCCATTGTTCTGAATCCGCGCGTCGACTGCAGTCGCGACTGCCGCATCCAGATCAGCGCTGGGCATCACGATAAAAGGATCGCTGCCGCCCAACTCCAGCACGACCTTCTTGATTCGCTTGGCCGCGGAAACTCCTACTTGAATCCCCGCCTGCTCGCTGCCCGTCAAAGTCGCGGCGACGACACGAGGATCGTCCAGGATGCCGTCGACCAGCCCCGCGCCGATCAGCAATGTCTGGAAAACTCCTTCGGCAAAGCCCGCACGGCGAAGAATGTCCTCTATCTTTAGCGCACACTGTGGAACATTTGAGGCATGCTTCAACAGTCCGACGTTGCCCGCCATGAGCGCGGGAGCGGCAAAACGGAATACCTGCCAGAAGGGAAAGTTCCACGGCATTACGGCCAGGATGGGACCAATCGGCAGATAGCGGATGAAGCTGCGCTTCGCCCCGGTTTCCACAATTTCGTCCGCCAGAAACTTCTCGGCGTTCTCCGCATAATAGCGGCATCCGCCTGCACACTTCATCGCTTCGGCCACGGCGGCCTTCAGAGGCTTGCCCATTTCAAGCGTCATCAAATGGGCGCACTCGTCCTTTTCCTTTTCCAAAATCTCTGCGGCACGCATCATCTTGCTGGCGCGTTCCGCGAATGGAGTCCGCCGATGCTTTCGGAATGCAGAAGCCGCCAGTTGCAACTTCTGCTCAATTTGGGCCGTGCTCAGGGGCTCGAAAGTCTTTAGAACTTCCCCGGTCGCGGGATTGATCGTCGCTATTGCCATGCTTATTCTGTCCCTCCGCTTGGTAGGCTACGCCTCAGCCTTGTTTGGACTCAAGCAGCGGGCCCCATCAGGCAGCGGTCTTGTGGTCGAACCACAATACTACTTGACGGGTAGGCCGCGTCAAGGCTATACCTTCAAATCGCCAGAAGTTTTTCAATTTTCCAGATCGAAAACGGTCGCCGAATGTGCGACCGAAGTTCTTCCATCCTCTTTAGGATTTGGAGGTCGTAATGCATTCTCCGTCGAATGGCATTCGGTTCCTAGGCATCGTCAGCCTGCTCCTTGCCGTCTCTGTACCCGCGTTTTCGCAAACCGTCACTGGACGCCTTCTGGGGACGGTCACTGACCAGTCTGGCGCGGCTGTGGCTGGCGCTACCGTGATCATCACCGATGTTCAGCGCGGCGCCAGTCGAACCGTAGTCACCGATGAGTCCGGAAACTACGTCGCTCCCGAACTACAGCCCGGCACCTACAGAGTTCGAGCGGAAGCAAAAGGTTTCAAAACCGTGGAGCGCCCCAACATCCCGGTAGAAGTCGGGACAGACTTGCGGGTAGACATTATGCTCCCGGCGGGATCGCTCTCCGAGACAGTGGTGGTCACGGACGAGGTTCCCCTGATCGACACGACATCGTCAACATTGGGCGGCACGCTGAGCAACGCCCAGATCAATGATTTGCCACTCAATGGCCGAAACTACGAGAACCTGCTGCAACTGCGTCCCGGTGTGATGAGGTATCCCGGCGGCGGATTCTCGACGACCAGCACGAACGGACTGCGCGCGGAGGACAACGCCTACTTCGTTGAGGGACTGTTCAACAGCGAGCCCTTCTCTGGCCAGGCCATTATCAACGGAGCCGGCATTGCTGGCGATTCGGCGACCATTCTGCCCATCGACTCGATTCAGGAATTCAACGTGGAAGAGAATCCACCTGCCGAATTCGGGTGGAAACCAGGAGCGGTTGTTAACGTCGGTCTCAAGTCGGGCACGAACCAACTTCACAGCACCGCATTCGCATTTGGCCGTACGGATGCACTGGACGCCCGCAACTATTTCAACATGGCACCCAATCCCAAGCTGGCAACCACGTTGGAGCAATACGGCGGCAGTGTCGGCGGTGCGATTGTCAAAGACAAAGTCTTTTTCTTTGGGGCCTTCGAAGGCCAGATGTATGACGTTGGAAATTCGTTTGGAGGCATCACAAGCCCGTCGATGGTCTCCATGCCCGCCGCAGGCAATTGCCTTTTCCTCACCACAGGTGACTGCGCGAACAGCATCCCGAATGCGATTGCGGATCTACAGGCAGGAGGAGTCAAGATCAGTCCCGCCAGCTTGCAGGTTGCAGGGTGCGCTCTCTCGGGCATAAACGTTACATGCAACGGAACCGGCTTCCCCACAAACAATAATCCAAATATCAATATTCCGAATGGATTCCCTAACACCGTCTCGATTTACAACGCGGTCGGCAAAGTGGACGTCAATCTCAACCCCAAAAACCGCATCAGCGGGATGTACTTCTTCGGGAACAACACGGGAACGGTCGAAGACTTTCCCGAACTGCAATCGAAGTGGCGGTCCGACATCCACACGCGAGCTCAGGTGGCCGGCGGAAACTGGGTGACGAATCCCAGCGTTCGTTGGGTGAATGAAGTACGCGTCGGATACAACCGGCTCTACCAGCCTACCTTGCCGGGCGATCTCAACACGCCAGCGTCCGCTTACGGGCTCGATACCGGCGTCTCGGGTCCAAACACTGGCGGGTTGCCACGCATCGGATTCGGCGGATATTTCTTCCCGGGCCTCGGCGGATTCAAGTGGCCAAAGTTTCAGGGGCCGGACAGCATCACCCAATTCCTTGATCACGTTTCCTACACTAAAGGAAATCACTCCCTCAAGTTCGGCGGCGAAGTGCATAGGGATAACGTAACTGGCGGCGCGTGGGGAAATGCCCGCGGTAGCGTCACGTTCCTGGGCGCCAACACACCCGATCCCAAAAACCCGGCGAATTTCCTCAACACTACGACTTTGGAGGATTTCTTTTCAGGCGCACCATTCAAAGTATCCGTGCTTACCGGAAATCCTACATTCCAACTCCACAATTGGGCTTACGCCGCCTTTATTCAGGATGACTGGCGGGTTACCAGAAATGTAACTCTCAATTTTGGGTTGCGCTATGAATTCAGCGGAGTGCCAAAGGAAGCCAATAACCTGCTCGGGAACTTCGATCCCAATCTCGGCATGGTGCAGGTCGGAAAGCAGATCAACGCTCCCTACAACTCAGACCACAAGAACTTCGCTCCGCGCGCCGGCTTTGCGTGGGACACCAATGGCAAAGGAACGACCGTCGTCCGTGCCGGCGGCGGGCTGGTTTATGAAACCATCAACTGGGAGTCGTTCCTCGCGTTCAACAACAGCTTCGGCCTTTCCAGTGTGCCTACTGGTGCGATTATCGATGCCGCCGGAGATACCGCCGGAGGGACGATCAACACAGGCAACCTGACGGTCTTTCCAAGTTTTCCGTGGGACAACGGCCCGATTTACGGCAACCTCAACCAAAAAATTAACTGCGTCAACGTTCCGTGCGCGATTATGAGTGTCGACCGCAACCTGACCACTCCATATGTATGGAATTGGACCCTTAGTGTGCAGCACGCGTTTACTCCGACGCTATCGCTGGAAATGGCTTATGTCGGTAACGACGGCGGCAATTTGATGGGAACTCGCGACATCAATCAGCCGCCGGTAGGATCGGGTTGGCCCGCCAGCAGTATAGCTACATGCGTCGCTTCCGGTTATACCGACCCGACTTTCTGCGCCCCTGACAGTACGGGAGGCGAAGAGGCAAACCGGCCATACGCGACCAAGTTCCCTTACCTTAGCAACATCTTCCAGATGGGCAACGTTTACCGGTCCAATTACAACGGCCTGCAAATCACTCTGAATGCCAGAAATTTCCATGGCCTGAGCATGGTGGCCGGTTACACGTACTCGCACGCTCTTGACGATGTCGCTGCAAACTGGGATTTTGGTTACGGATCGGGACTTCCGCAGGACGCTCATAACCTCGCTGGCGAATACGGGAACAGCGACTTCGATATTCGTCACCGCTTCACGGTTTCGCTCACCTACGCGATCCCCGGCAAGAAGGGCTACGCACAGGCCCTGGAAGGTTGGGAGATCAACTCGATTATCAACCTGCAAACTCCACAACACTGGGGTCCGATGGATGAGGGAACGGATGCTGCCGGAGTGGGCCCGTTGCCTGTCAGCCCTCCAGCAAACAGCCCCATCCGCTGGAATTTCTTTGGCAACCCGAACGATTTCAAGTCGGGGCCGACACCGATTCCCTTTTTCCCGGGCAACCACAGTCAGACGAACCCCACCAACAATGCGGCCTGCAACGCAAAAGCTGCGGCCCTCGACGGAGGGAATACTGCTGGGCCCGCGACCACGGCACTCAATCTGTATGGCTGCTATGCCAAAGGCGACTCGGTCATGATTCCTCCGGCGCTCGGGCAATTTGGCAACATGAGCCGCAACATGTTTCCCGATTCTGGTTTCCGCAATGTCGATTTCTCGATTGCGAAGAACTGGCATTTTGGGGAACGGCTTCAGGCCCAGTTCCGGGCAGAGTTCTTCAACATTTTCAACCACCCCAACTTTGCCAATCCCTACGGAGGCCAGAATGGTTTCGGTCTCAACGATCCTTCCGCCGCTAACTTCGGTTGCGGATGCGCCACACCGGATGTGGCCGCTGCCAACCCGGTCATCGGCTCCGGCGGCAGCCGCGCAGTTCAACTGGGATTGAAGTTTCTGTTCTGATGACGAAGTTTTCGTAAATCGGGGCCGGACCTCAACCGGCCCCATCTCTTTTCAACTGGAAAGGAACCATCCTGTGTCAACACTGTTAGGGCGTCACAATCGACAACCCGCAAGACTTATTTTCTTAGCGACCTCATTTGCCTTACTGCTGACTCTCACCATCCCTTCATTCTCCCAGCAACGCTCCGAGCGAACTATCGAGGAAATCAAGGTCGAAGCCATACATCGCGCCGAGGTGGGGCAGTACCCGCTCATCGGACTCGATCCTGCCGACGTGAAGGAAGCCTTCAATTCGATCCATACTCGAGATAAAGACGAGTGGGCCGCGGCTTTTATGGGAGTGGCGGATCGCTACATGAACGAAGCCAAAGCGCTCGAAAAAACCGATCCAGCAAAGGCGAATGCGGACTACATCCGGGCGTGGCGGCTTTATTCCTTCGGACGCTGGCCCATCCCCGCTTCGCCAGGCAAACAGCGGTCTTACGAAAAAGCGATCGAAGCTTTCCTGGCACACGCACGCTTCTGGGATCCGCCGCTCGAGATTGTAAAAATCCCGTTCGAGGGCAAAGAGATTATCGGCTACCTCCGCCTGCCGAAGAACACGAACGGGCCCGTGCCCCTGGTGCTGGCAGTGAATGGACTGGACAGCCGCAAGGAGGATTTGTCCGAGAGCTTTAGCGCAATCCTGCCTTTTGGCATCGGCTTTCTAGCCGTCGATGGCCCGGGAACGGGGCAGTGTCCGATCAAAGTTAGTGAAACCTCTGACCGCATGTTCTCGCGCATTCTCGATTACATCGCCACCAGACCCGAGATCGACAAGAACCGCGTTAGCATGCACGGCGTGAGTTGGGGTGCGTATTGGGCGACGAAGATGGCCATCGTGGAACACGCCCGCCTGCGGGGAGCGAGCGCTCAGTCTCCGCCCACCGATACTTTCTTTCAGAAAGATTTTCTGATGAATTCCTTGATCGGCAATCGCGAATATCTCTTCGATCAGGTCCCGGCATTGATGGCGATTTTCGATAACGTGACCACCATCGATCAAATGGCGGAAGTCTTACCGAGAATGTCGCTGGTCAAACAAGGACTGCTCGGCAAACCCATGGCGCCCATGCTCATTCTTGCCGGCGTTCTGGATACCCAGGTGCCAATCTCCGACATCTACCTGCTCATGGACAAAGGCGATGTCCCTAAGACGGCGTGGATCAATCCGCAAGGCGGTCACCTCGGCCGGCAAGTAAAAGTGTGGCCTGATCCCCGCATCTTCAAAGAGGTAATCATTCCGTGGCAGGTGCGCACGCTTCAATCTGAACCGCCGAAATAGGGACGTTCGGGCTTCAATTTCTCTGAGCAACGGCAGACCAACCAGGGACAAACGAAAAAGATGGCAATCCTTTCACCCGTGCAGACGGAACTTATAAACGACGCGTCGGCATCCAGCAAGCCGCCGTTCTACCGCGTCTTATGGGTTCAGGTTTTGTTTGCCATGGTTCTGGCCATCGTGCTCGGATACGTGGACCCGGTTCGTGCGGTTGCCATGAAGCCGCTAGGCGACGCTTTCATCCGCCTGATTACGATGATCATCACGCTGATCATCTTCTGCACGGTGGTCACCGGAATCGCTGGCATGGAGAGCCTGAAAAAGGTTGGGCGTATCGGTGGCATGGCGCTGCTTTACTTCGAAGTTGTTTCCACGGCAGCCCTCCTCATCGGATTGCTGGTAGGCAATGTAGTAAAGCCAGGCAGCGGCTTTAACGTAAACGTCGCCACCCTGGATGCCAAGTCGGTCGCCGATTATGCTGGCCAAGCCAAAACGCAAAGCGTCACCGAATTTCTGATGCACATCATTCCCACAACAGTGGTCGACGCCTTCGCCAAGGGAGATATCCTCGAAGTGGTTTTCGTTGCTCTGCTGTTTGGCTTTGCGTTGTCAGGCGTGGGAGCGCGAGCCAAACCGTTGGTCGACCTGGTCAATTCCTTTACCCAGGTTATATTCGAAATCACGAGACTGTTGATGAAATTCGCGCCAGTGGGTGCGTTCGGCGCGATGGCGTACACAGTCGGCAGGTTCGGGCTCGCGTCCCTGGGTCCGCTCGCCAAGCTCATCGGAACTTTTTGGCTCACGTCGGTGCTTTTTGTCGTGATCGTGCTCGGGGCCGTGGCCTGGGCCGCGAGCTTCAACATCTTTCGTTTTCTGGCATACATCAGGGAAGAGATCCTGCTGGTGCTGGCGGTAAGTTCGTCCGAGGTCGCCATCCCGACTTTGATGGCAAAGCTTGAAAAGCTCGGTTGCTCCAAGTCTCTGGTTGGCCTAGTGGTCCCGACGGGATTCACTTTCAACACAGACGGAACCAGCCTGTACATGACCATGGCCGCTTTATTTGTGGCGCAGGCTACGAATACGCACTTGAGTCTGACTCAACAACTCACCATTCTCGCTGTCGCAGTTCTTACCTCCAAGGGGGCCAGCGGCGTGCAGGGCGCATCTTTCATCGCGCTCGTAGCCACACTTTCGGTGATCCCAACCATTCCCGTTGCCGGCATGGCACTGATTCTCGGAATTGACCGTTTTCTGAGCATGTTCCGAGCCCTGGTGAACATGATTGGAAATGGGGTAGCGACGCTAGTCCTGGCCCGATGGGAGGGAGAATTGGACGGCGAAACCCTGAGGCAGCACCTGGCACGACCGGCTTGAGGTTCCGAGTCAGGGTCGGCCTCTTCAATTGGCAATTGGATTGGCGAAGATCCCCGCACCTTCCGAAGCACTCTGCAGCCCCTTTTCAACGAATATCTTGCGAGCGTACTCTCAGGCAATGCGCATTCTCATCATCGAAGATGAACGGCGCCTCGCCGATAACATTGGGCGCAGTATGCGCGAGGGCGCGGGGTACGCCGTCGATCTCGCGTTTGACGGTGAGGAAGGGCTGTATATGGCGGAGTCGAACCCGTATGATCTGGTGCTGCTTGACCTGATGCTGCCGCGAATCGATGGCATGACCGTATTGCAGCGCATGCGGACTGCTGGAATTACAACGCCAGTCCTGGTGCTGACGGCGAGAGACGAGAAGGAGTCCATTGTGGCGGTCCTGAACTCCGGGGCTGATGACTACGTGACTAAGCCGTTTGATCTCGGCGAACTGGTTGCGCGCTCCAAAGCGCTAATTCGCCGCGGCAAAGGCCACGGCGCCCCCGTCTTGAAGGTAAAAGATCTGGAAATAAATACGGCAGATCGTACGGTGCGTCGCAATGGCAAACTGATTGTGCTTTCGGGGATGGAGTATCGTGTGCTTGAATATCTGGCGCATCGCTCGGGCGCGATTATTTCCAAGACGGAATTGCTCGAACACCTTTATGACTTTAACTGGGAGCGGTTCAGCAACGTGATTGAGGTCTATATTTCCGGGCTGCGCCGCAAACTGGACGACCGGAACGGCGACCTGATACAAACCTCGCGTGGCCAGGGATACATGCTACGGAACTAAAATGCCGAAACTCTCCATCCGGCGTCGGCTGATTGCATCGGTTTTTGCGACCCAACTTATCCTGACCGTTGCGCTGGTCGCATTGGCTACGTACTTCACACGCGGACAGCTGCGGGCGGCGTTCGACGCTGGGCTTCACGGCCGAGCCATGAGTGTTGCGGCGCTAATCCGGTATTCCGAAGAAGGCAATCACGAACTTATCTTCGATAGAGAGCTCTCGCCGCCGTCCCTGGACCGACATCATCCCGATTTCTATCAGATTGTCGATGAGAGTGGCCGTGTGATCGGAGCATCCTCGAACTGGCCAGGAAATCTTCCCGGCCCTTCGAAGCCAGGCCGGCAATACTGGGACATCACCGTCGATGGAGTCCATTACCGGACGGTTCGACTGGACCGTCTTCCGGTGCTGGATCGAGAAGGACCGGACACGAAATCCAATGCAACGATCACGGTGATATATGCGGCACCAACCGATGAGTTCCGTGAAGACCTGTGGCACGCCGCGATCCTGACCCTGGCCAGCAGCCTGCTTTTGCTCGCGATTGCCACGGTAGTAGTGGCATGGGCGATACGCCAGGGGCTTTCCCCGCTGGCGACTTTGGCGGTCAGCGCTGGAAAGGTGTCGGCATCAGACTGGAATCTCAACCTTCCGGAAGACGCGACTGCGACTGAAGAACTGGCCCCGCTGACCCATGCGATGGAAATGATGCTCGCGACGTTGTATCGTGCCTTCAGTTCGCAGCAGGAATTTCTGGCAAACGCTGCGCATGAATTGAAGACACCGGTCGCTATTCTGAAATCCACTCTGCAATCGATGGTGCAAGTGCCACGAACTGCAGACGAATACCGGGCACGGATGGAGATCGCGCTTGAAGATGTTGCCCGTATCGAGAAGCTCATTCATTCCATGCTGCGTCTGGCACGAGCGGAACAGTCCGCCGCAGGTCATCACCGGCAGGATCTCATCCCCGTCGACCTGGCCGTTTCCTGTGAGCAGAGCGCTGATCGCCTCGGAGCCTTCGCTGCCGCCGGTGGTGTAAGGATCGAGGTTCAGACGGAAAACCATCCAACCATCAAGGCCGATCCCGAAGACCTGGAGCTCATCTGGAACAATCTGCTGGAAAATGCGATCCGGTACAGCCCAAAAAGCTCGCGGGTTTTGGTCACGGTTTCAGAGCAGGACCACAACGCGCAAATCACGGTGCAAGACTGGGGAACAGGGATCGCTAAGAGCGAACTCGCGCACATCTTCGACCGCTTTCATCGGGCGGATGCTTCGCGCACCCGCGAAACAGGCGGCTATGGGCTGGGTCTGGCGATTACAAAGGCGATGGTCAACGCTTACGGGGGTACCATTGTCGTCGACAGCCGCGTTGGCGAAGGGACGGTCATGACGGTCCGTTTGCCTTTCAAATCCTGATTTCAGCTTCGCTTCACTTTCTTTTTGGCATAGTTTATATGGCGACAAAAAAGAGGTGACGCGTGTTCCGATACATTCTGGCGCTGATGATCATAGCGTGCATGGACGTCTGGGCCCTGACAAACGTGACCATAGCCCAGGGTCCTACTCCCGCACGTGACCAGACGTTGACTATCACCCTCGCCGATGCAATCCAGAGAGCAAAAGCCAATGCTCCGCAGTTTCACGCGGCGCTGACAGAGGCCGGGCTGGCACGTGAAGACCGTGTTCAAGCCCGAGCGGCCCTTCTGCCGAATGTCGGGTACACCACCGGCGCAATTTATACAGAACCGAACGGAACGTTGTCCGGCAGGTTTATCTCGGCGAACGCCGTGAACGAATACATTAGCCAAGGTGCTGTGCACGAAGGGATCGGGCTGTCGTCGATTGCGGACTATCGCCGTGCTCGCGCCGTTGAAGCTTTGGCGAATGCGAAGGCTGAGATTGCGACCCGCGGATTGGTGGTAACGGTAGTTCAAAGCTTTTACGGCGCGATCGCTGCGAAACGAAAAATCACCAATGCGCAGCAAGCTGCGGACGAAGCGCAACATTTTCTGAAGATCAGCGAACAATTGGAACACGGCGGTGAAGTTGCGCATTCCGACGTTGTGAAAGCGCAACTAGAGGCGAACGACCGCAACCGCGACTTGCAGGAGAGCACGCTGGCCGAAGAAAAAGCGCGTCTGGCGTTGGCGGTGCTGATCTTCCCGAACTTTACTCGCGACTATCAGGTTGCGGACGATCTCAGTGTTGCGCCATCTATGCCCGCGCTTAGCGAGGCGCAGGATCTGGCCGCGCGAAACAATCCGGAGTTAAAGGCTGCGGTGGCTGCAATGCGCGCCTCGGAGCAGGAAGTGACTTCAGCCATCGGCGAACATCTGCCGTCGCTTTCCATCAACTACTTTTACGGCATCGACGCAACCCAATATGCGACTAAAACAGACGGCGTTAATAATCTGGGCTACCAAGTCTCCGCCACCCTGAATCTGCCGATCTGGAACTGGGGTGCAACCCAAAGCCGAGTGAAGCAGGCGCAACTGCGTCGCGACCAGTCGAAGCTGGAACTGAACGCGGCGCAGCGTCAGGCCATAGCAGACTTGCAGACTCTGTATTCCGAAGCACAGTTGGCAAGAAACCAACTCAATCTGCTGCATCAATCCGTGGATCTCGCGCAGGAAAGCTTGCGGTTAACCGCCATCCGCTACCAGGGCGGAGAGGCTACGATACTGGAGGCGGTCGATGCCCAGAATGTGCTCACGCAAGCTCGCAACAACTTCGACGATGGGCAGGTGAGATATCGTGTGGCGATTGCCAACCTTCAAACTCTTACCGGGAGCTTTTAAGCTCATGCCGATTGTTCGCTTTAACAAGAAACTCATCGTTCTGTGGCTGGCGAGTCTGGTTAACCTCACAGCTTGTTCGAAGCAGGCTCCCGAGGAGCAACCGCTGGTAGCGGTGCAGACCGCCGTGGTGCAGCAGGGTCCGATCCAGGAGATTATTCGTGCCGAAGCGATTTTGTATCCCAAGAACCAGGCCGCGATTACTCCGAAGATCGTCTCTCCCGTACGCCGCTTCTACGTGAATCGCGGTGCTCGTGTGCATAGCGGGCAGTTGCTTGCGGAGCTTGAGAATCGGGACATCGCCGCCGCAGTGACGGATAACGAAGGCGTTTTGCAGCAGGCCCAGGCAGCTTACGAAACGACCACAGGAGCCAGCCTGCCCGAAGACCTGAAGAAAGCAGAACTGGATGTAACCTCTGCGCGCGAAGCTCTGGATGCAGAGCAGAAACTCTACGACAGCCGGCAGTACCTCTACAAGGAAGGCGCTTTGCCAAGAAAGGAACTCGATCAGGCCGGAGTATCTTTGGTACAAGCGAAAGCCCAGTTCCAGATCGCAGAACAGCACCTTTCCGCGTTGCAATCCATCGGCAAGCCACAAACAACAAAGTCGGCGGCAGGACAGTTGACCTCCGCCCGCGGAAAGTATGAAGGTGCCGCGGCGCAATTGGGCTATACGGAAATTCGGAGCCCCATCGACGGATTCGTGACGGAACGGCCCGGATATACTGGCGAAACTCCACCCCCCGGAATTCCTATCTTGACCGTCATGGATACCTCGTCCGTGATTGCCAAGGTCCATATCCCGCAAGAGCAGGCAGCACTTCTCAAGGTTGGCGATGCAGCGACGATCTCGGGGCGCGACACTCCGGCGAAAGAGGGAAAGCTCACGCTCGTCAGCCCCGCCGTTGATCTCAACAGCACAACGGTCGAGGTATGGGTTGAAACCGAAAACGCAAAAGGCGCGCTTCGCCCAGGCTCGACGGTTCAAGTTCAAATTGTCGCAAAGGAAGTGCCAGACGCGATCACGGTTCCTGCGGCTGCTCTGTTGCAGAATCCTGAAGGTGGTACGAATGTGATGGTCGTCGGTGCAGACCAGCATGCGCACCAGACGGAAGTAGAGGTTGGAATCCGCAACGCAGACCTGGTGCAAATCTCCAAGGGTTTGGCCGCGGGCCAGACGGTAGTTACGACCGGCGCTTACGGCCTGCCCGACAACACCAGAGTAAAACCGATCCAACCGGAAAAGCAGGACAGCTCACCTGCCGAACCATCAAAACCAGCCGCGGAGAAGGACTGAGGGCATGCGTCTGGAGCCACTCCTACAGCGTCTGCGCACGACCGATCCGGCCGCCGAGCGTTATTGGTTTACCCGGTTCGCGAAGCCGGTGATATTTCTGACGATTGTTCTGGCCTTTGTGGGAATCTATCTCGCGTTTACGATTCCGATCTCGGTGTTTCCGACCACGGACTTCCCCCGCGTAGTGATCGGCGTCGACAACGGCGTGATGCCCATTGATCAGATGACGGTGACCATCACACGCCCTATCGAGGAATCGGTGAACAGCGTGCCGGGACTGATTTCTGTCCGGTCAATCACGAGCCGGGGCGCGGCCGAAATCGATCTCTTTTTTGATTGGCACGTGGACATGGTTCTGACGTTGCAGCAGGTTGATGCCGCTCTGGCCCGGGTGCGATCGGAACTGCCGGCGACGGTGGTCATCAGTACACATCGGTTGACATTTGCATCCTTTCCGATTATCGGCTACAGCCTGACCTCAGACTCAGTGCCGCAAACGCAGCTCTGGGAAACGGCAGTCTACGATCTGAAACCACGCCTCAACCGGCTGAACGGAGTAGCAGCGGTCGTGGTGCAGGGCGGCGAGCAGCCCGAATTTCACATCACCCCGAGCCCAGCAAAGCTGCTTGCCAGCAACGTAACGGTAACAGACATACTCGATTCAGTCCGGCGGACCAATCTCATCGATTCTCCTGGACTCCTGGATCAGAACCATCAGGTTTACCTGACGCTCGTGAGCGGCCAGGTGACAAGCCCTGAGCAACTCGGGCAAGTCGTCGTAAAGACGACACCAGCAGGCGTTCCCGTCAAGATCGGCGACGTGGCGCTGGTCGAGCGAAGCGTGAAGCCGCTTCATACCGCGGTGACGGCAAATGGCAAGCCCGCTGTGCTGCTCAACATCACTCGTCAGCCCGACAGCAATACAGTCGACGTTGCCAAATTGGTTCATGACGAAGTTGCCAGTCTCCAGCGGTCGCTGCCGCCAGGGGTACACCTTCAGCCGTTTTACGATCAGTCGGAAATTGTGACCGAGTCGATCAAGAGCGTGCGGGATGCGATCCTCATCGGTCTGGTGCTGGCCTCGCTCATCATGGTGCTATTTCTCCGCGATTGGGGGGCTTCGATCGTTGCCGCTCTCGTGATCCCGGCGACCGTGCTCATCACGTTTATTGTTCTCAAGCTTCTTGGCCAGAGTTTTAATTTGATGACGCTGGGCGGGTTGGCCGCTGCCGTCGGGCTCGTCATCGACGACGCAATTGTTGTCGTCGAAAATGTCGCTCTCCATCGCAACGCAGGCCAAGACCGGCTGGAAGCGATCCGCAGCGCCTTGTCGGAAATTTCTGTTCCTCTGGTTGGTTCCACCATCACCCCCATTGTGGTTTTTCTTCCGCTGATCGCGATCACCGGCGTGACCGGGATTTTCTTTCGCGCTCTCGCCATCACAGTTTCGGTCTCGTTGCTTACGTCGCTCTTGCTGGCCCTGTCCTGGACCCCAACCTTGAGCCAATATTTCATCGGCCTCAATCAAACCGAGGAACCGTCTCAGCATCCAGCGACCAAGGAGCAACTGTTTGCCGCGGAAGAAGCTACCGTGACCGGCGTATTCCGCCGCATTGTTGAGTTTTATGAGAAGTGCCTCCGTTTCGCTCTGGAGCGTCCGAAGTGGATTGCAATCTTTAGCGTCGTTCTGATCGTTACCTCTGTCGTCTGCTACGGTGTCATGGGAAACGATCTTCTGCCGGAAATGGATGAAGGTGGATTCATCCTCGACTATCTAACTCCGGCAGGCACTTCGCTTGTCGAGACCCAGCGAGTGGTCGGACACATCGAGAAGATGATTCTTGAAGTGCCGGAGGTTCAGGGGGAATCCCGGCGTACGGGCCTTGAGCTCGGCCTGGCCACTGTTACCGAAGTGAATCGGGGGGACATTGCGGTAAAGCTCAAACAAGAACGGAGCCGGGGAACAGATGAGGTCATCGCTGAACTCCGATCTCGCATCGCACGGGAAGAGCCCGGTATCAATGTGGAATTCGTTCAGGTTTTGCAGGACATGATCGGGGATTTGTCGAACGAACCGGAAGACGTTTTCATCAAGCTGTATTCGAACGATGGCGCGCTTTTGCGAACGTGGGCGCCGCAAATCGCCGACGCGATCAGCAAGATCGATGGAGTCGTCGATCTTCGCAATGGAATCGACAACACGATCAGCGGACCGGCCACACTCTTTACCGTCGATCCGACGCTTACTGCCAGGGCGGGTTTTACGCCGGAGGAGGTCTCGACCGATGCGCAGGCCCTGCTTGAGGGCATGCCGGCCGAAAATCCAGTGGTCGCAAACGATCGGACTTACGTAGTACGGGTTCGTTTCCCCGACCTGAATCGGTCTTCGCTGGACGCCATGAAAAACACGCTGATAGTCAGCGGAAGCGGCCGCACTGCCACATTGGGTTCCCTGGCCGCGGTGACAGAACTTCCCGGCCAGACTGAGGTTCGGCGGGAGAACCTGCAGCGCGTGGTCTCAGTCACGGCTCGTCTCGAAGGACGAGACCTTGGGAGCGCCATGACCGCGGTTCGGAAAGCTGTCTCTGCCTTGAAGATTCCGTCGTCGATCCGTCTACAGTACGGTGGAAAATATGAGGAGCAACAAAAGGCGTTTCATGACCTGATGCTGGTTCTGGTACTCGCAATCGTGCTTGTCTTCATCGTGCTGCTCTTCGAGTTTCGCACGATCGCGGCGCCACTCGCCATTTTGTCCTCGGCGGTGCTCTCCACGTCGGGAGTGTTGCTGGCGTTGCTGGTAACGCGCACCACCTTCAACATCGCGTCGTTCATGGGATTAATCATGGTGATCGGCATCGTGGCCAAGAACGGAATCCTCTTGCTTGATGCCGAACAAGAGTTTCGCGCCGATGGCATGTCTTCGCACGACGCGATGATTCAGGCCGGACGCCGACGCCTGCGTCCGATCATGATGACAGCCCTTGCCGCTGCCGCCGGCATGCTGCCCCTCGCTCTTGCCATCGGTGCAGGGTCTCAGATGCTTCAGCCTCTTGCCATCGCGGTGATTGGAGGTATCACCATCTCGATTGTGCTGTCGCTCGTTATCACGCCCACGGTTCACTATTACCTCAGCCATGCTGAAGGCCCGGCGGGTTCGTAGAGCCGCTTAGTTTTATCCGCCCCGAGTAGATTGCCATTCCAACTACAGCATCGATCCACAGAGCATCCAGTTGATCGATTTGTTCAGAGCTCGCAATGCCACCAGCCACGATCAACTGCTTCATGGTTGCAGCCCGCAGTTGGCTCACGGTGTCGAGAGGAATGCCCTGCATCAGACCCTCAGTATCGATGTGCGTGTACAGGAATGCACCGCACCAGCGTTCCAGGGCTGCAATCATTTCGAGAGGCGTGATGGCCGTTGGTTGACGCCATCCCCGGATGGCAACCCTTCCCTGCTTGGAATCGATGGCAAATACCAACCTTTCCGGTGTGACCGCACGTGCAGCCTCTTCTGCAAACGCGGTGTCGGGCTGACCATCGCGGATGAGCGACGATCCGAAGATCACCCGCTGCGCGCCGATCAACAGCATATTCTCCGCAGTTTCGATAGAGCGGATTCCTCCGCCCACTTGACACGGAAGACGGCGCACAAACTCGCGGACCAAGTCGCGGTTGTGACCCGTACCAATGGCGGCGTCCAAATCGACAAGTTGAACCAGTGGGAAAAAGGAGAAGCGCGCGATCCACTCTTCGAAGTCTTCAAAATCAAGCGCTTTGCGCTCTCCCTGCACCAACTGAACGATCTTTCCGCCCATGAGGTCGATCGAAGGTATTAACATGGCCATCGCACCGGAATGCCCGCGCTCTGCAGTTCTTGTTTGAGATCGCCAAGACGGTGCAGGCCAAAGTGAAATATTGAGGCGGCGAGCGCTGCGTCTGCTTTGCCGCGCTGAAAGACGTCAACAAAGCTCTGCGTGTCTCCACCACCTCCTGAAGCGATCACGGGTATGTTCAACCCTTCGGAACAGGCCCCGGTCAAGTCGCAATCGAAGCCTGCACCGGTGCCGTCGCGATCCATGGAAGTCAACAAGATTTCGCCAGCACCCCGCTCCTCCGCCTCCCGCGCCCAGGCCACGGCATCGCGCCCGGTTGGATTTCTGCCTCCGCTGACGTAAGCCTCGAAGCGCTCTTCTCCGTTAATACGCTTGGCGTCGATGGCGACGACGACGGCCTGCGAACCGTAACGCTCGGCGATGCACGTGATCAAAGATGGATCAGCGAGGGCCGCGGAATTAATGCTGATTTTGTCGGCGCCTGCTTCGAAGACTGCGATCGCATCGTCCAGCGAGCGGATGCCGCCGCCAACGGTGAAAGGAATAAACAATTGTCGCGCGGTTCTGCGAACCGTATCGGCCAGAGTCGTCCGCTTCTCATGGGTGGCGGAAATGTCGAGTAGCACCACCTCGTCGGCACCTGCCTTGCTGTGAGCCGCTGCCAGTTCCGCTGGATCGCCGGCGTCGCGTAACTGTTTGAACTGCACGCCTTTCACCACGCGTCCAGCGCTGACGTCCAGGCAGGCGATGATTCGTTTGCTCAGCATGAGAGGCCGCAAAAGTTTTCCAGCAGTTTCAGACCAAGCGCTCCGGATTTTTCTGGATGAAATTGCACACCGAACAGATTGTCTTGCTCGACGGCGGCGGAGAACTCTCCGCCATACTCGCATCGTGCTACCGTTTGCTCGACTACCGGCGCCGAGTACGAGTGAGTGAAGTACACGAAAGAACCAGAGGGGATTCCGCGAAGCAACCGCGACTCATCGTGACAGCTCAGAGAATTCCAACCGACGTGCGGTGATTTGACGCTCGCTGTGAAACGTCCGCATGCTCCCGGGAACAATCCCAGGCCCGGACTTCCCGGCGCTTCTGCGCTGGATTCGAACATCCACTGCATTCCGACGCAGACGCCGAGGAAAGGCACACCCTGATTAATCCTATCGAGAATGGCACTGCGCAGCCCGGCTTGTTCCAGGATAACGGTGGCCGAAAAGTGGCCGACACCGGGGAGAATGATTTTGTCTGCCCGCGCCACGACTCCCGGGTCGCGAGTCACAACAGCGTCCCCTCGCAGATGATCCAGCGCCTTCTTTACGGAGGTAAGATTCCCGGCGCGATAGTCAATGACAGCGATCATCAGAGCAATCCTTTCGTGCTTGGAAGTAATCGCGCCATGCGGCGATCGCGCCAACACGCAGCGCGTAGGGCACGCGCAAATGCCTTGAACAAAGATTCGATCTTATGATGGCTGGAGCGGCCGTAGAGCACACGAGCATGCACGCTGGCGCGAGCGCTCCGGGCAAAACCATCGAAGAAATCATGCACCAGTTCGGTTTGCAGATCGCCCACGATGCGGACGCGAACCTTGGTATCTACCGTAGTGGAGGTCCGTCCGCAAAAATCGACGGCTGCGAGGCCAAGGGTTTCGTCCATCGGCATCACGAAATAGCCTGCCCGCAGAATGCCGCGCTTGGCGCCAAGAGCCTTGTCGAAGAGCTGCCCCAAAACAATGCCGACGTCTTCGACGGTGTGGTGCTGATCAACATCAAGGTCACCCTTGGCTTCGAGTTGAAGATCGAAGCCGCCGTGGTGGGCGAACAGTTCCAACATGTGATCGAAGAAACGGATTCCCGTTGAAATCTTGTACCGGCCGCGGCCTTCAATTACCAGCACACCACGAATATCAGTTTCCTTGGTCGTGCGTCGGATCGTGGCCCGCCTCATTTCGCAGTCACCTCTTTGCTCCGATTTCCGCAAGCGTCTCCCGGAGCGCCCAGAGCAAGCGTGCCGTCTGCTCGTTGGTTCCGACGGTAATGCGAACGCAGCCTTCACAACCGAAGTCGCGCGATCGGTCGCGCACTAGGATGCCGCGTGCGCGCATTGACTCGATGAACGGCGTCTTCAATGGGCCGAAACTCGCCAGCACGAAATTAGCCTGACTCGGCCAGTACCGAATGCCCCAACGCGCGAACTCACGTTGGAGTTCGTCCCTTCCGCGGCGAACTTGGCTCACGTACTGGCCGATGTAGTCCTGGTCAGCCAGGGCCGCGGGTAAACACGCTAGCGCCACGCCATTCACGTTGTAAGGGGAGCTGACCTTATTCACCATCGAGATGTGCGCCGCGTTTCCGGCGAGCATGCCAACCCGCAGTCCGGCCAGTCCGTATGCCTTGGAAAACGTTCTGGCCACGAACAGGTTCGGCAAGCTTCGCCATTGGCCCAGCAACGTTTTCCCGTAGAACTCGAAATACGCTTCGTCCACCAGGATTGCCACCTCTGGGACGCGGCTCGCGATTGCGAGGAGGCTCGCAGATTCGGCTACGCTGCCGGTGGGATTGTTCGGATTGGCGATCGCGATCAGACGAGTGCGCGGCGTGACTTGCGAAAGCACATCAGAAGTTGGAAAGCGGAAGTCTACGCCCGCCGGTACGGACATGACCCGAGCGCCGGCCGCCGCAGCTGAAATCTCGTACATGGCAAACGTTGGCACCACGATCAGGGCTTCATCGCCAGCCTGCAAAAACGTCTCGCAGAGCAAGTGAATAGCTTCATCAACGCCGTTGGTGAGTAACAACTCGTTGGGTTTGATGTCAAGAAAATCGGCCACAGCGGTTTCGATGGGCGCGCGCGCCGGATAGCATGCGATCTCTTCCGCGGTAATTTCCCGTAATCGCGCGAGCACTTGTGTCGAGCAGCCCACTGTATTTTCGTTGAAGTCCAGACGCAGCCCCTCGCGTCCCCCGAGTGGCGGATGATAAGTAGGTAGCCTGCGCACCGATTCACGCGCTTCAAGCATGACTGAACCTCGCGCGGATCGATTCCGCATGCGCTCGCAATCCTTCCGTATTTGCCAAGGACTCAATAACCGGGGCGATCTGCTTCAGACCGAGTCGCGAAAGCTGCTGAACGCTGATGAGCTTTACGTAGTCGAGAACGCTTAGTCCGCCTCGGAAGCGGGCAGTGCCGCCAGTGGGGAGAACGTGATTAGGGCCCGAAGAATAATCGCCGGCTGCCTGCGGTGAATAGTCGCCAATGAAAATCGACCCTGCATTGCGCACAAACGCAACGTCCACCGCGTCAACCGTGAGGTGTTCCGCCGCCATTTCATTCGCCCACTCCAGACTCTGCCGGCGCGAGGCGGATACGAGAATGATGCCGTTGCGGCGCAATGACTGGCGCGCCACTGTATTCCCATGGCTTAACTTCTCCGCGGCACGCGCTACGCGGCGAGCCGACCCGTCCCGGGTTGTGATAAAAATTGCCAGCGCTTCGGGATCGTGTTCTGTCTGCGCAACCAGGTCCGCGGCGATAAACTCTGGTGTACCGGCATCACTCACGATAACGACCTCGGTCGGACCAGCGAGGAAATCGATCGCACAATCAAAAGACACCAGCTTCTTGGCGACGGTCACATAAAGGCTTCCGGGGCCGACGATCTTATCCACGCGCGGTATGCTTTGCGTCCCGTAAGCCAGTGCCGCAATCGCCTGCGCGCCACCGATGCGATAGACTTCGCGCACTCCGAGCATTCCCGCCGCAGCAAGGACTTCGGGCCCTGGACGAGGGGACACAACACGGATGTTCTCCACGCCCGCCACCAGCGCGGGAATAACTGTCATCAGCAAGGTAGAGACCAGCGGATAACGTCCGCCGGGAACGCAGCAGCCCACTGAATCCAGGGGCCGCACGATTTGTCCGACGGTTATCCCGTTGCGGGTACGGGTCCACTGCGCTGGCTTTTGCCATTCGCAAAAGCGGCGGATGTTCGCCGCTGCCGTACGCAAGGACGCTTTCAGTTCCGGGGCTGCGGACTTCCATGCCTCCTTGATCTCCTGTTCCGCCACTCGCAGGGATTCTCGCGGGGCAAGGCCATCCCATTGTTCGGCATACTTCCGCACAGCGCGGTCGCCTCGCCTTCGGACATCGGCGACAATACGTCGCACGCCCGGTTCGACTTCCGCGTATCGCGATCCCCGGGCTGCCATCTTGCGCACGCTCGCCGCGGCTGCGGCTCCCGAAAGAATGCGCATCACAGGACCACCTTGTTCAGAGGGTACTCGACGATCCCCTGCCCGTTGGCATCTTTCAAACGAGGAATGACCTGCCAGGCCGTGGATTCTTCGATCACCGTGTTCACAGCTACCCAGTCGTCGTCACTGAGGGTAGAGATCGTGGGATTCTTGAGGGCAGGCAGAACCGCGAGTACTGCCGCCAGATCCCGCTTGCGGACGTTCAGCATTAGGCCCACGCGGTTCTGGGCATCCATTGCGCCGCGCAACATAAGGGCCAGATTTTCAATCTTGCGCCGCTTCGACGAATCACACCAAGCCATCTTGTTAGCGATGATTTGCGTATTGGATTCGAGCACCGTATCAATAATCCGCAGGCGATTGGCTCTCAAAGAACTGCCGGTCTCGGTGACTTCCACGATGGCATCAGCCAGCATCGGAGGTTTGACTTCGGTGGCTCCCCAGGAGAACTCAACCTGCACGGCAACATTCCTGTCCTCGAAATACTTCCGAGTAACACTGACTAGCTCAGTTGCGATGATGCGGTTGCCCAGGTCTTCGGGGCGCTGATACGGCAAATCCTCGGGAACCGCCAGCACCCACCGCACTTTGCCCCGGCTTTGCTTGGCGTAAATGAGGTCAGAAACGGTGACGACTTCGAGCCCGCTTTCGACCACCCAGTCAAGACCTGTTAACCCGGCATCGAGAACGCCGTGCTCGACATAGCGGGCCATCTCTTGAGCGCGAATCAGCATGCACTCGACTTCCGGGTCCCCTGTGGTCGCGAAATATGAGCGGCCATTTGTGAAGATCGGAAGGCCCGCGCGAGAGAAGAGCTGCAGCGTCGCTTCCTGCAAACTGCCCTTCGGAATACCCAGGCGGATCTTCATGGTCGAACCACCAGTGTGTCAGAGCTCTTTTCCTTTGGTTCGCTCAGAAAAAATAACTTGGTGAAGCAGGAGCGTGTGCCCTCGTGACAAACCAAACCCGCTCCCTCGACCTCGACCTCCAATAGAAGCGTGTCGCAATCGCAATCGATGGTCGCAGAAACTAGCTTGAGGCGGTTTCCAGAGGTCTCTCCTTTGGTCCAAAGCTGGTTGCGAGTGCGGCTGAAGAACGTCACGTAGCCGCTACTGAGCGTCTGCTTGCAGGCATCACGATTCATAAAGCCCAGCATCAGCACTTCGCCGGACGCCGCATCCTGCACGATGGCCGGCGCCAGGCCCTGCATCTTGTCGAAATTTATTTCCCAGTTCATAAATATTGTCCCTTTGCGCAAAAACAAAAAGCCCGCTGAGCTTGAATCGCATCAGCGGGCTTCGAAATCTCTTAAGGTGTTACGCTAGCTCAGCCAAACACCCCCGCCAATGCGCTCTGCGCATGATGGTGGTGATGACAATAAGCCAGACTGGTCACGGAATTAAGATAGCGAAGACATTAAGCATTGTCAAAACAAATTCACCCCGGCGAGAATGCGCGTAATGGTTCTGGTCCGACATTGCGATTCTGCCGCGGATTTCGCCGTGTAGAATTCGTCATTTTTGGGGCCGCTGGAATCAATTCTGGTAAGTTAAAAAGAAACGCTGTCCGCTCGGGCTGTAGAAAGGCCACCTCATGACAGTACTTCTTCTGTGCTTCCTGCTTGGCGGCGTAACGGGATTACGTTCGCTGACGGCTCCGGCAGTGGTCTGCTGGGCTGCTCATTTTGGCTGGCTTCACCTTGCAGGAAGCAAGCTGGCGTTCATGGGCCATCCGGGGACGCTGATTTTTTTCACGCTGCTGGCCGTTGTCGAACTGATTGCAGATAAGCTGCCAAAAACTCCGCCTCGTACCGCGCCTCCAGGGCTGATTGCGCGCATCGTTTTCGGCGGTCTATGCGGTACGGCGCTTGCGATTAGCACCGGCGGGAGTCTGATCATCGCGGCGATCACCAGTGTTATCGGCGCCCTCTTCGGGTGTTTTACCGGTTACAACATCCGCCACGCCCTGGTTGTGCGGGCGCATTTGCCCGACTTCGCCGTGGCATTGGTTGAAGACGTAATCGCGATCGCGGGCAGCTTTCTGATCGTCTCTCGCCTGTAACAGGTTTCTCTTAGACTGCCGGATGCACTTGAGGCGTCTTGAAAACCAATCTTCTGGAAGGCGGCAATCGCAGCATCACCGGGCGCCCAATCCCTTCCAGCGTGTTTATTGGCCCGCAACTTGGACCTATTGGCCTCAGTGAAAAAGAAGCAAGAGAACAGGGAAGAAAAGTACGCGTAGCGAAGCTACCGATGACCTCGGTTGCGCGGGCAATGGAGACCGGAAGATCGCGCGGTTTCATGAAAGTGCTAGTCGATCCGCAGACTGAAGAGATTCTCGGGGCTGCGATCCTGGGCGAGGATGGCGGTGAAGTAATGTCGATGATCCAGCTAGCGATGATGGGCAAGCTGAAATACACAGTACTGCACCATGCCATTCTGGCTCACCCAACGCTGGCCGAGTCTTTGAACAACCTGTTTAACAACTTTCAGAACGAGTAGTCACGGATGGTCTCTATGAACTTGGTGGCCGGAAAGGACGACCGGAGATGAAGCTCGTATCGCTGAACATCGGACTTCCCCGCGAAGTTGTGTGGCGCGGGATCAACGTGACGACGGGCATTTTCAAGCAGCCGCTCGAAGGCCGTGTGACTCTACGCAAGCTCAATCTGGATGGCGATCGTCAGGCGGACCTCACCGTTCATGGCGGCGAATATAAGGCCGTTTACTGCTACCCCCTCGCTCACTACGATTACTGGAAAAAAGAGTTGCCCGGTCAGAAGCTGCCTATGGGTGTATTTGGAGAAAATTTCACTGTTGATGGTCCGCTGGAAGACTCGGTCCATCTTGGCGATCAGTTCTCTGTCGGCACTGCGCAGGTGGTCGTGACCCAGCCTCGCCTGCCTTGCTACAAGCTTGGTGTGAGATTTCAATCGGACGAGATGGTGAAGCGATTCCTCGCGAGCCGACGAACCGGATTTTATTTTGCGGTCACCCGCGAAGGAGAAGTTGGCGCCGGGGATGAGATCAAGCCGATTGCTCGGGACCCAAACGCAGTTCCGGTCTCGGAAATCACTCGACTGTATATCGCGAGAACGTACGGTGATGCCGATGTAGTCTCCATCCATCGCGCCTTAAAAGTTGCGGCATTGCCTGAGAGTTGGAAGAGCCATCTCCGAGAAATGCTGGAGAGGATGAGTGCCTGAAACCGCGCCCAGGTCGTGGGCAAGCAAACCGTGCGTTACGCTTCCTAGCTTACGCTTCGTGCGCCGCGCGTGAGCCTCTCGACCGCTTCGGCTCGTGGCGCACGCTGCGGCCTTCCACCAGATGAACCAACTCTTCGCCCAGGTTCTTGGTGTGGTCTCCGGCGCGTTCGAAGGCTTGCGCCATCAGCAGCAGATTTGTGCTGTAGTCGCGGGGCCGGTCTTTGCTTTTGCTTTCGAGGTGGCGCTGAAAGACTGCCCGGCAAACTTGGTCAATCTGAGTGTCCGTTTTCAATATCCAATTTGCCGACTCCAGATCGCGGCTTACAAATCCCTTGTGCACGACCTCCAGCATCCTTTCCAGGATGTCGGCCATCGCGATTAAGTCCCTGCGGTCGTCGCGCAGGATTTTGGGAGTCAGGCGTTGCAGGCGTTGGGTCACCGACCAAGTCAGATCTCCGATGCGTTCGAGATCAATGATGAATTTCAGGCAGGCGAGCAGTTCGCGTGCCTCAACTTCGGTGACTTGCGTGATCGCATGCGTAATGCCGTCGTCGATTTTGCGTTCGGCGCGATCCAGTTCTTTCTCGCAGTCCTGCACGGCGATGAAAGCCATGTTGGACGAATTCTCGAGGAAGTCTCGCAGATTAAACGCCGCATCCTTGGCGACGAGACAGGCCTGCTCCACCAATCCGGTCATTTCCTTTGTGGACTCGAGCTCTTGAACGGTTTTTCGTCTCATGGCTGTTTCATGGATCTATCTTGGGAACGTTAATCATATCTCTGGAATGTGAAAGTTGTTCGTCTGAGGAATATTAAAAGTTCGTGACAGGGTCGGTGTAGATCGAGCCGACAGTCCCTGCGCGGATCGCCGGACCGACGAAGTTTCTCCTAAGTTGCACCAGCCACGATGCAAGTTGCCGCTTGAGATTCCCTTAGAGACTTATTTCCACTTGCCAACACAACCCCAACTTCGGATAATGAAACCTGGACGTTCCTTATCACCGTGTACCGATACAGTCGAGCAGATCTGCTCCGGATTCTTCGGCTTACGGCGCGTCAGTTGGCAGCTTGGGAAAAAGCTGAACTGGTAGCCGCCGCCGAGAGCTACTCCTTTTTTGACCTCCTGCAAATCAAGAAAATTCGCGACTTGTGCGCTCACAAAGTGCGCCCCGCGGTAATCCGGCGGTCGCTTGATGCCATGCAGAAACAGGCTGCGGGAATGGAGAATCCGTTGGTCGAGGCGAGCGTTTTAAGCACCGGGCATCGCGTTGCCTTCCGCCACCAGGGCAGATTGGTAGAGCCGATCGCGGGCCAGTTCATGTTCGATTTCTCCGCCCGGGACAATGTTGTTACCACTACCACGACCCCTCTGGTCAAGCCCGGGCCGATTCCCGCCGATGTAGCTGGGCTTTTCGCCCAAGGCATTGCACTCGAAGAGGATCCCAACACCCAGGCTCAGGCGATTGGGGCTTATCAACGGGTGCTCGAACTCGATCCCGAGCACGCGGCCGCGCACATCAACCTGGGCACGCTGCACTACAACCGGCAGGATTACACGCTGTCAGAGAAGCACTACCGCGCCGCCATTGAAATTGATCCACGCTATGCCTTGGCTTACTTCGACCTCGGCAATGTGTTGGATGAAACCGGACGCGTCGCCGCGGCCATCCAGGCTTACAACACCGCGCTGCAACTCGCGCCTACCTACGGCGACGCTCATTACAATTTGGCGCTTGCCTATGAGAAAGTCAGGGAACCCCGCAAAGCTTTGAAGCACTGGCGGGCGTATGTGAAGTTGGATACCAGCGGCCCCTGGGCAGTCCACGCGCGGAATCAGATCCAGCGCATTCTGCAGGCCGATGGCCTCAAACTGGTCTACGGCGGCCAGAGACGCTAATTCTCCCGCCCGATCCCTATATCCCACCTGTAAGTGCTAGAATTTCCAGTTCGCTATCCTGCTTCTGAAGGTGCCTTCATGCCCGATGTTCTGCAACTTCCCTCGCCGACTCCTCTAACCAGCTTCACCGAAGACGAAATTCTTTTCCGCGACAACATCCGCCAGTTTGCCGAAGAAAAAATTCGTCCTTTGGTGAAAGAGATGGATGAAAAGGGTGTGTTCGACAAAGAACTCATTCACCAGTTCTTCCACCTCGGACTCATGGGAATCGAGGTGCCCGAGCAATACGGTGGCGCCGGGGGCAAGTTCTTTGAAGCGATTCTCGCGGTTGAGGAGCTTTCCCGTGTCGACGCCTCGGCGGGAGTGATTGTGGACGTACAAAATACCCTGGTCAACAACGCATTATTGCGCTGGACCACCGAGGACCAGAAGAAGCGCTATCTGCCGCGAATGGTTGCGGACCTGTGTGGGGCGTACGCCTTGAGCGAGGCCGGTTCGGGCTCAGACGCGTTTGCGCTGCAGACTAAAGCGGAGCTTAAGGGAAGCGATTACGTCCTCAATGGACGCAAGTTGTGGATCACCAATGGCAAAGAGGCCGGTATCTTTATTCTGTTTGCCACGGTCGATCCCACGGCGGGATATAAGGGCATCACTGCCTTCATCATCGAGAAAGAGTTCCCCGGATTCACCGTCGGCAAGAAGGAAGACAAGCTGGGTATCCGGGCGTCCTCGACTTGCGAGTTGATTCTGGAGGATTGCCGCGTCCCCAAGTCGAACGTCCTCGGTGAAGTGGGCAAGGGATACAAAATCGCCATTGAAACCCTGAACGAAGGCCGCATCGGCATCGGGGCGCAGATGGCAGGCGTGGCTCGCGGCGCATGGGAATATGCTGCGAAATACGCGCAAGAACGCAAGCAGTTCGGCAAATCCATCGCCGACTTTCAGGGTATTCAATTCCAGATCGCGCAAATGGCTACTGAAATCGAAGCCGCCCGGCTTATGGTGTACAACGCCGCCCGCATGAAAGATGCCGGCATTCCGTTTGTCAAAGAGGCCGCCATGACCAAGCTGTTCTGCTCGCAGGTGGCTGAGCGCGTGACGTCGCTGGCCATCGAAATCTACGGTGGCTACGGATTCACCAAGGACTATCCAGTCGAGAAGTACTGGCGTGATTCGAAGATCGGCAAAATCTACGAAGGCACCTCGAACATGCAGTTGGCCACGATTGCGAAGCTCGTGATGAGCGGGAAGTAGGACTCAGCTCGGCGCCATAGTCCTCGGAAACCTTCCTCTATTTTCGCCGCGGTGGACCGAGGCACACGACCCTTCCATCTGAAGTTTTGCCAACCTATCCTCCTGTCATTCCGAGAAGCGCAGCGACGAGGATTCTTGGTCTTCGTGGACCATGCGAAAACCCAGATCCCTCGCTTCGCTCGGGATGCCAACAAGAATCCTGTGAGACCACATGACGGTTTTTCCCCTCTCTTTGCGTAATCCGTAAGTGGAGACTTGATGCGAAGGATTGAGAAAAAAACAAGACGGCAAATGCAAAGGACGGTTCAATAAACCGTCCTTGCATCTGCGAAGCAGACCATCGACGTACTGCACTCCTACTCGACCGTGATGCTAACCGCCTTGGACGGGATGCCATTCGCCACTACCACCAGCGAACTTGCTCCGGTCTCCATCCCCGCAGGCACATCGAAGTTGGTCGACACCGTGGCCTTGCCGGTGGCGACCCCCATGCTGCTGTGGTCATGCGTCTTGGCGTAGAAAACGTGACCGGTGGATTGATTCGTGATCCGCACCAGGGGATAGTTGGTTGCGGTTCCAAACTCGTCTCCGAAAGCAGCCGCTTGCGATAACCCGTTGAACTGTTGGCCAGAGATTTTGTAAGTCGAACCGCGCGTGACGGTAGCTGGGAACGCGGTGATCTTCGGCGCCCACGAGCTCTTATATGTTCCGGTGGAAGTATAGGCCGCGCTGCCGGCGACGAGCACTTCGCCGGTTGGCATCACGATCAAACTACCGAAACCCACCGTCGTGGGAGTCAATGTCGACCCGTTGAATTCGTACATGGTCCCGGAATTGCCCAATACCAGCACGCGTCCGTTGGGTAGAAGCGCGGCAAACGAATCGCCAGCGGCATCGCCATTCGGGAAGTCGGGGCCGGCAGTCCATTTATCCGTGCCGGATTTTGCCGGGTTATAGATCGCCGTATGCCCGGTGGAGGCGTTCAGGTGCAGCGCTCCAGTGGCGAAAACGGTGCCGTCCGGGCGCAGGATACCCGGTCCCGTCTCACCAGGTGGACAATATACGTGATTGTGTCCGTAGTTCAGGCAGCCCTCCTGGGGAGGTCCCTGCAAATTCGCCACCGTGTTGCCCGCACTTGTCCATGTTTGTGAAGACGGATCGTAGATCTCCGAGTTTGGATTGTTTTTTACGTCATAGGTCAAGACGGTGCCGTCGGGCATGAGAGTCCAGCCCTCCTCGGCGTTGAAGTCGCTCTTGCCCGCCGACCCTACGGCCGTCCACTTAAGCGTCGCGGGATCCAATACGGCCATATTCTTATTCGTTTTTCGGCCAAGCAAGAACTGGCCATTTGGCAGCACAGCCGACGGCGAATCTCCGATGTCATACCATCCCTTCGGTGGCGCTACCATCGTCCACTTATTCGTCTTGGGATCGTAAATCGCGCTTTGATTAGCAAGCGTGAAGCTGCCGCCGCAGTTGCTGTATTCTCCTCCAACCAATAGAAACCGGCCGTCGGCCAGTACCGCCCCGGAAGTGGCGTAGGGATCGTACCCAGAAGGCAGGCTCGCCGTCTGCTTCCAGGTCCCTTTCACGTAGCTCCCGGATATGTCGGGCGTAAGCCTCCACCAATCCGTGCAGCCCTGGCCTTGAACCATCACCGTACCATCGGTCAAGAGATATTCCACGAAGGCGCCGTCGGGTGCTGGGTGAACCAGTTGCGTCAGCTTCTGCGCCAGCGAGACGCCCGAGAGCACAAACAGAAGTGTGCTTACCGCGAGAACAAGTTTCTTTGCCAAGATAAGTCCCCTTATTTGAAAGCGACAATGCCGAGTGGTGAAGCGTAGGGCGGCATGCTAGCACAGTCGCGCCCACCGCTGGCGAGAAAAATGCGGCCGAGGCCCAACAAAAACGAAAACTAGACAGCGCGTAATTGTGTTGGTGAACATTATTTGGCGAGAAAGTTTGGAGCGCAAGAGGAGAGTGCGGAAGCTGTGCTGTAATTTTCCGCTATGCCGCAAACTTTTTCACCTGCGGCGCTTGTCGAAGCATCAGATATGAAGATCTAACCCCGCTCCAGCGCGGCCTCAAAGGCATCCAGCGAGAGTGAGCGTAAAAGGTTGCGCCGCATCCCGCGCTCGACCTCAGCCAGGCGGTCAGAGGCCACCGCAATCCAGGCGAAGTCCGCAGCCTCAGCCAGGCTTCTCAACTCCGGCTGAATGTCAGTGTTGCGAATAAGCTCCGGAGTCCCCGAGTTCAGGAAGGTCAAGTCCTGCAGCACCGAATAGATTGCCCGCAGCAGCCGTTCCGTTTTATCGCGACCCTCGGCTCCGGCTCGATAGGTTTCCGTAATCTTGAACAGCTCGCTATGATCGCTGGCGCGCAAGGCGGAACTGAGGATCGCAAGCGCATGCGCGCGGGCCGCCGTATAAGCAGCGAGATCGAAGCTACGGGCGCGGCCCACAGCACCTTCTGACAGCCGGGCTAGCAGGGCGCGCTGTTTGGGATTCCAGTCGGGACGGTGCGTTGCCAGATATTGTTCAATCTCGGCAGCGGGTAGCGCACCCAGCGTCACCACCATCGAACGCGATCGGATCGTCGGCAACAACTCGCCCGCATTCTCCGTCAACAGAAAGATAGTGGCGAACTCGGGAGGTTCTTCGAGCACCTTCAACAAAGAGTTGGCCGCCTCTTTCATGAAAGCCGAGTCAGTAAAAATGTAAACCCGCTCCTTGGCTTCGCCCGGCCGGTAGTAAATGGTTTCAATCACCCGCCGCACCTGATCGACTTTGATCATCATCTGCGGCGGATCAGGCGGAATCACCAGCACATCGGGATGAGTTTGGACGAAAACCCGCGTCTCTTTCTTGTCAGTTTCGCGCAGACCCTCGCGTGCTTCAACCGCCTCAGCAAAGCGAGCCTCAAGATCCTGCGCTTGCGCGATATGGACGCAATTGGAGCACTCACCGCAAAAATCGGGCAGGCCATTCGTGACAGTCGGAGCCAGGCAATTCATGGCTTCGGCGAGCATCAAAGCCAAAGTGTATTTGCCAGAACCGGCCGGACCAGCCAGAATCACAGCTTGCGGAAAGCGATTGCGCGCCAGCATATCGCGCAACTGACGGACTGCTTCCGAATTGCCGTAAAAGTCAGAAAAACCCATAGCACTCATTCACCGCAGAGCCGCAGAGAAAAAATCAACCAGTCGAGGATACTACGGGCGTCGGCAGAGAGTTCAGGATCTAAGATTTTGACGAGTTGTTCGTTTTGACCGGTTCTGTGCGGCTCTGTGGTGACTTCAAGCGATTTTTGCGGGCAGTCTCAACTTTCGCCGCACCACTTCCAGGATTTGTCTGTGCGTTTCGTTGGGAGTGCCGCGAGCGTCTACTACGATCACGCGTTGCGGTTCACGCGCCGCGATGGCGAGATACGCACTTCGCACCCGTCCAAAAAACACGGGGCTCTCCTGCTCGAAGCGGTTCTCATCACTCTTCCCCCGTCTATTCTTGCCAGCATGAGTCTTGTTGCGGCGACGGGCACGCTCCACACTCTTCGCCACGTCCGAATCCATCAGGATAGTAAGTTCAGGCCACAGATCGCCGCTCAAAATTCGATGCAGCGCCAGAACCGGCTCGCTGCCTAGCTTGCGTCCGCCCCCTTGATACGCCTCCGTCGAATCGGTAAAGCGATCACAAAGCACGATCTTCCCTTCGGCCAGCGCCGGCTGAATGACTTCCGCAATGTGCTGCCCCCGGGCAGCAAACATCAGAGCCAACTCAGCCATTGGAGCAAGCGAGGAAGTTTTCGTATCCAGCAAGAGCTGGCGAACTTTCTCTCCGGTAGGAGTTCCACCCGGCTCCCGTGTCACCGCAACGGACAAGCCCTGCGCGGTCAGCACCGCAGCCAGCTTCGCCAGTTGCGTACTCTTTCCGCATCCGTCGAGCCCTTCAAAGGTAATGAATCTGCCGCGCAGAGTGTGGGAGGGCACGGAAAGCATCATAGCAAAGCCCTTCTCACTAGTCGTGTGGCCGTGAGCGTTGTGTGCTGGCTACGGGGCGAGTCCTGCCTTTGAAGCGAGCTTTGGATATACAGTTGGCCTAACATCGACCTAGCGCTCATCGGAGGGGGTTTTGAGCGCTTCTATGAGAAGGTCATAAAAGTCAAGGCCGACGTGGCGGCCTACCTTAATTAATTGCTTTCCATCTGCATACCCCTCCGGTGGTGACGTGGGGAGCTGTCAAGGGCGCCCCCGAACAGGGGGCGTTCATCTTGACCCTTGACAGCTCCCCACGTCACTTACAATCGAGCTGGGAACGAAGCGCAACGCAGTTCAGTTGAGCTTCGTTCCTTAGTGGAGTGGGTTCTGCTTTTTCTCGAGAGCGCTCGTCAGCAGCCATACTCCGTGTCACCGCCTCTGGCGTTCTCACGCATCATCTTCATTCGTTTCGGTCACAGAACTGATTGATCCGCCTCTAACCAAGTCCTACGGAAACTCTGGCCGACGCCACCCACCCGTTGCCGTGCTTCTATCCGCACTCTGAATGGGCCGCTTCTGGGCCCGGTGCAAGTTGGGGTCCGATCTAAACCCAGGTCCATCACTCATGGGATGAACCTGGGATTGTTGGGGGCTGCCATCTATGGCGAGATCTTATAGACCAGCGCTCAAAACGCAGTCACCCGAACAAGGCGGTGGATGTCGTTGTCTGCCAAACCTTCTGGATCGACTCTGGTTCTCGCTTCATCAACTCCGGTCCTGCCCTCCGAAACCAATCGCTTGGAATCGTGCTCTCCCTTGCGGCGTGTTTTCCCCTTCCTCGGCCGGCTACGCAGCCGCCGCTATCGGCACCGACTTATTGAGTCCCGCATAATATAGCGATACTTTTCCGAGGTGGCTGCGTCTAATCAAGCATGGGAAACCCTGCCGGAGTACGACGCGATTTCGAAGCCCTGGAGAAACGGCGCTTCCACGCCATTCGCCTGTTCGAGCGAGGCGAGAATCAATCTGCCATTGCCCGCCAAGTCAAGGTGGTTCGTCAAACCGTGGCCCGTTGGGTGAAACAGTATCGTGCCCAGGGCAAGTCCGGACTGCGCAAAGCCGGACGGGCCGGGCGCAAGCCCGGTTTGAGCGAGAAAGACCGGCAGCGCCTGCACACTTTGCTGCTCCAAGGTCCCGAGCGACTGGGCTTCGAAACTCCGCTGTGGACCTGCCCACGCGTGGCCCACCTGATCCAACAGGAATTTGGCGTGCGTTATCACGAGGGACATGTGTGGAAGATTCTGGTCAGTCTTCACTGGAGTCCGCAACGGCCCACCGGACGAGCGCGGGAACGCAACGAAGAACAGATCCGGCATTGGAAGAAGAAGGTGTTGCCTGCTCTTAAAAAAAAGCCCTCCGCGAGGGGCGCATCCTGATCTTTGTCGATGAGAGCGGGTTGAGCCAGCGGCCGCATCGCTGCCGCACTTGGGCGCCACGCGGCCAGACCCCGGTGCTGCAGTACAACTTTAACTGGAAAACCCTATCCGTGGCCGCCGGGTTGACGGTGTGGAACTTCTACTTCCGTTTGTACCCGGGGTCGATCAAAAAGGCGCAAGTGCGGGACTTTCTCCAAACCCTGGTGCGGCATCTGCCGGGGCCGTTGTTGCTGCTCTGGGACCGGCTGCCGGGACACCGCAGCCGACTGGTGCAGGACTACATCGCATCCCTCCAAGGCTGGATCCATCAGGAGTACCTGCCCTCCTACGCTCCGGAGTTGAACCCGGTGGAGTTCATTTGGGCCCACTGGAAGCAGCACGAGCTACCCAACGTTTGCCCCAAAGATTACTACCAGCTCAGTCAAGCGGCGCTGCGGACTCTGCGACGCATGCGCCGCCGCCCGCGATTGATCACCGCCTTCTGGCAACAGGCTTCTTTGTGGTCAGAATGACTCTATATTATGCGAGGTTCAATAGCATGGTGCAGCGGCTCATACACCTCTCCACTCACCCAGAGCCGGTGAAGCAATACCGCCAGCTTCCGGGCCACCGCTACCGCCGCTCTCTTCTTCGCATTCTTCCCCCCACGCTCGCAGAGCCGCAGCCCATACCGTCGTAGGTCCGTGTCCGGTCCGAACGGCCCCAAGATGTACTGCGCGCTTCCCACCAGCAGCTTGCGCACCATCGTGTCTCCGGCTTTGCTGATTCCTAATTGCGGCTGGCTCTCTCCCGAGTCTTCCTGCTTCGGCACCAATCCCAGGTACGGTCCCACATCCCGGCTCTTCGCGAATCGTTTCGGATTCTCCAAGGTCAATACGTAGGCCAGCGCCGTGATCGGCCCCACCCCTTTCACCTGCCGCAATAACGCCGTGTGCCCATACTTCTCCCGGCCCAGCTCTGCAATCTTTTTGTCGTACTCCTTAATGTCAGCACTCAGGGTTGCTGCCAATCGCACCAAGGGCAGCAGCGCTTCCCGCATCTCCACCGCAACTGCCTCCTCTCCCTTTTGTGCGAAGCTCCGGCTGGAACACTTGGGTAGCCGTGTGCCCATGCTCTTTACCAAGCCGCGAGTGGTGTTGATCAGCTCCGTCCGCGCTGCCACCAAGGCATCGCGGGCTCGCAGCATCACCAGATCCTGCCGCACTTCCCGACTGCGGTGCTGGATTGGGTACAACGACTCGGGGTCCACGCGTCCCAAGCGGGCCAACTTATTCGCATCGATCCGATCATTCTTACGCTTGCGACGCTTCGATCCGTCCATCAACCGCGGGTTGGCCACCAACACCTCGTGCCCGCAACCGCGGATGACTTCCTGCACCCATGCCGAGTGTGTCCCCACCTCCACCACCACACGCGCCGCATTCAACCCCTGGAAGAAGGTTGCAAAATCCTCCTCGCTCGTCCGCAACTGCCCTTCCGCCAGCCTTTCTCCCTCCAGACCCAAAATGCAGTAGTGGCTCCATTGGTCGCCCAGATCCACGCCCACCGTCAGACGGTCCAGATTGGGGCGAAGCTCACCTCGCTCATCCTCTTCTCCGCTCCTTGCTGCCACCTTTTTCGAATCCAGCTTTTCCTTCAGCTTGGCCACCAGTTCCGCCAGCACTTCCTTCGTATCCCGCCGCACCGGGCCCAGCGACTTCGTCCGCTTCGATGTCGGTTCACTCTTCTTTGCAGAATTGTTATGCTTCTTCAAGGTCGATCTCCTTAGCCGTTTTGATTGCACCTTAGAGTGCGTTGATCAACGGTAGCTTAATGCCGTCCGTGATCGGGGATCGACCTTCTCATTCCATCTATGGCCTCTTCTCGGCGCTACAGGATTAGAGTGCCGCGCTCATGGCGAAAACGAGTGTAAAAGCTGCCCAAGCCGCTCCTAAGAGCCATAACCGCGAACCCCAAATTCCAGCGATGACGCTGAGAGCCACACATGCGACTATCCACAAGAAAAATGCTCTCGGCGAGTAGTGCCAAGGGACCAGGACGGGCGGAACAGAAGCCAATGTTCTATAAGGAACGCTAATCGAGAACAAGCAGGTTGTGGACATGGCAACGCTCACGCTTCCGAGAGCGCTAGGTCCGAACCATCTCGGAGTTTTCCCGTTCATGTAAGTATTTTGCGCGCTTCGTCGTGTGCGTGTCATATCACGCAAGTAACTCTTGGTTGGCGAAACATCGCCATCTCGCTCGGTGACCATGTTGAGGCTGTTTACGAGTACATCCTACCGTGCGTGACGGCACTCACACTCGACTGTTATAGTCATTGGTTCTTCGGGTGTTTTGTTAACCTTTCTGGACTCAAGGAGCTACATGATTTCTCGTCAACTCGGGTTGTGGATGATTGTGGTTTGTGCAGCCGTACTGCCCGTTGGGGCACAAAGAAGCAAAGCAGCACCAAAACCGTCGGCGCCCACGATCACCCTCGCCGTCGATGCCAGCGATGCTCCCCGCAAAATCTTTCACGCCCAACTGACCATCCCCGCCGCTCCGGGCACGCTCACTCTCTACTATCCCAAGTGGATTCCGGGCGAGCACGGACCGACCGGACCGATCCAGAACTTGGCCGGGCTGAAGTTCAATGCCAATGGACAAACCTTGAAGTGGCGGCGCGACCTGCTTGACGGATGGACGTTCCACGTCGAAGTCCCGGCGGGAGTTTCCGCGGTGAACGCATCGTTGGACTTTATTTCACCGGCATCCGAAGAGGAGGGTATCTTTACCGCGGGCCAATCTGCGACCGACAAAATGACCGTCCTGAGCTGGAACACGGTGGTGCTGTATCCGGCGGGATGGACCACCGATGATTTGACCTACCAGGCCAGCCTGCGTTTGCCCGAGGGGTGGAAGTTTGGCACGCCACTGCCCATAGGTTCACAGTCAGGAGCGGAGATTAAATTCAATCCCTCATCCCTGACCACGCTGGTCGATTCTCCCGTGATCGCTGGAGAGTATCTCTGCGTAGTGCCGTTGAGCGAGAACCCGCGTCAGGAGATGGACATTGCCGCCGACAGCGCCGGCGATCTGGCTGCCCCGCAAGAAGAACTCGACCACTACAAGACTCTGACCGATCAGGCCCTGAAGCTTTTCGGGGCGCAGCACTTCCGCGATTACCATTTCCTCTACAGCTTGAGCAATCATGTCGCGCACTTCGGGCTGGAGCACCATGAATCAAACGACAGCCGGAGCACCGAGCGCTCTCTGGTCGACGCCGATCCACGGCTTTTGGCTTCGGGATTGCTGTCGCACGAATATGTTCACTCGTGGAACGGAAAGTACCGGCGTCCTGCGGACTTGACCACACCCGACTACGAAAAACCTATGCAGGACGATCTGCTCTGGGTGTATGAAGGGCTGACTTCGTATCTGGGCGACAACCTCGGCGCTCGCAGCGGCATCCGCACCCCGGATCAGTTTCGCGACAATCTGGCATTGTTGGCGGCTCGACTGGATCACGTTCCGGGCCGCACCTGGCGCAATCTGCAGGATACGGCGGACGGAGTGCCCTCCATGCAGGGTGCCCCACCTCAGTGGGAGTCCTGGCGAAGGACGGTAGATTACTACGACGAAGATGTTCTGAACTGGCTCTGGGTGGACACGATCATTCGCGAGCAGACCCGCGGCCAGAAGTCGATGGACGATTTCTGTCATCTCTTCCATGGCGGACAGAGCGGACCTCCGGAAGTAAAAACCTACACCTTTGACGACGTAGTCGCGACCCTGAATCAGGTAACTCCCTACGACTGGCGTGGATTCTGGACAGAGCGCCTCACGAACCACGGGCCGGGCGCGCCACTTACGGGCATCGAAAGAAGCGGTTGGAAATTAGTCTACGACGAGACCCCGTCGCCACTGGTTGAGGCGCTCAAGCGCGAACTCAAAGAGATCAACGCGGAATACTCGATTGGCCTGCTGCTGGATGAAAACGGAAGGATCGTCGACACGGTTGAAGGAATGCCAGCCGCAAAGACCGGCATCGGACCCGGAATGAAGGTTGTAGCAGTAAATGGACAGCGCTTCACCGCAGACCGGTTGAGCGACGCGCTCAAAGCCGGAAAAAACAGCTCCGACCCGATCGAGTTGCTGGTCGAGAACACGGATTATTACAAGACTTATAAGCTCGACTACCATGGCGGGGAGAAATATCCACACTTGGTGCGGGACGAATCCAAGCCAGACGTGCTGACCGAGATAATTACGGCGCGTTAACTTGAAAACGGTCCGCGCCTTATCCGATCTGTGGACCGCCTGTATAATTAGAGGTAGTTCTCCATCCCAGCATCCATCTGGAAGGTGATTCCTTGAATACTCCGATGCCCGGTCAAGCGCCCCAAGGCCCGCAGCCTCTTCCCGGCGTAGAAACGATTATCGCTGTAGGTTCCGGAAAGGGCGGGGTGGGAAAGACTACCTTGGCCGTGAACCTCGCGCTTGCCCTGGCCAAACTGGGGCACACAGTTGGCCTGCTCGATGCGGACGTTTACGGCCCCAACGTTCCGCTCATGCTCGGCACCAGTGTGCAACCGAAGGTGCTCGGAGACAATCGCATCGAACCGATCGAGGTCCACGGACTCAAAGTGATCTCGGTAGGTCTGCTCAATCCAGGAGACAAGCCGCTGATCTGGCGCGGGCCGATGCTGCATTCCATCATCAAACAGTTTCTGGGCTCAGTCGTGTGGGGGCAACTCGACTATCTCGTCGTGGACCTCCCGCCCGGAACGGGTGACGTCTCGCTCTCACTCATTCAGACCGTACCGCTCACCGGTGCAATCGTGGTTTCCACTCCGTCGGACGTTTCTTTACAGGATGCTCGCAAGGCGATCGAAATGTTTCGCCAGATGAAAGTGGATCTCGTGGGCATGGTCGAAAACATGAGCTATTTTGTGTGCCCGCACTGCAATCACGAGATCGATATTTTTTCTCGTGGTGGCGCAGAGAAAACGGCCAAGCAGTTCGACGTTGCCTTCCTGGGAAACGTCCAACTCGATCCCGATATCCGCAAGTCCGGGGACAGTGGCAAGCCCACGGTTCTCGAGGGCGAGAATTCTCCGCATGCCAAATCGCTCTACGAGTTTGCCCGCAACGTCATCGCGCGCGTGGATGAGATCAAGTCCAGTGCTGGCGAGAGCGTGATTCAGATTCAATAGCGAGAGACCGCTGGCGTTACGCTATTTCTCGAAACGTGCCAATTGGAATATCGGATCGGGTTGTTTGTTTTCCATCACCCACTCCGCCAGCGTCTCGCCCACTGCTGGCCCATGTTTGAAGCCGTGACCTGAGCCGCCTCCCACCAGCCAAACATTCTTCGCTGCTGGATGCCGGTCGATGATCAGATGATTGTCGGGACTGTTCTCGTATTGGCAAACGCGGCTCTCAATCAACGACACGCCTTTCATGGCGGGAAACCGGAAGGCCACGTAATCGCGCGCTCGCTTGAGTCCTTCCTGGTCTACCGTTCGTTCGCCTGAGGTCGGATCGAACTCTGGTCCTCGGGTGTCGTCGGCGACCTTGAAACCGCGCCCATCCGCCGCTGGAATGCCGTAGACGAAACGGTCGCGGTGATCGGCCCAGACCGGCAGCTTTGTCTCCGAGAAACGATCATCTCCGGGGGGCGTGCCGAAGAAAAATACATCCTGCTTGGTGGGGCGGATACGATCGCCGATGGTTTTCGGAAAGAGTTTGCCCAGCCATGGACCGCAAGCGAAGACATACTGGTCTGCCGACAACCTGGAGCCATCCGACAGTGTCAGGCCATCGCGAAGGCCGGTTTCAAGGTCATGGGGCAAGACGGCTGCCTGTTTGTACTCGCCGCCCTCTGCCACAAAGCCTTCCAGCACCGCCTGGCACGCAATTCTCGCCATTAAGAAACCGCCTTCGGGCTCGTGGATCGCCCAGCGCACGTCTTCAACATTGATCTGCGGCCAGCGTTTCCCCACTTCCCTTCCGGACAGTTCTTCATAAGCGATGCCGGCCTCGCGCAGCATCGGCAACGAAGAGCGTTCGAATTGATCATCGCTGGTTGTTGCCATCCATAAAACGCCGGTGCGATGTAGAAGTTGGCGGCGCCAGCGGATCTCGTGCTCGGTCCACATGCGTAGGGCGCGGGCGGCCATTTTCGTGTACGGCTGGCCGGACCCGTAGGTACCCCGAATGATGCGAGTCTCGCCACCTGAAGATGACCGCGAGTTGCCCGGACCCCACGCATCCAGCAGCGTCACTAGAGCACCGCGGCGTAACAGATAGATGGCGGTCCATCCGCCAAACGCGCCCGCTCCAATCACAGCGACATGGGGTTTCGATTGCATGTTGGCGTTCTAAGCGTCTCGGAGAGCATCGCACAAGCCTGGATGGCCGACGCTCGCTTGTTTCCCGTAACGGGACGAAGTTTACTGTTTAGTATCGGGTACCCCTCCCCCTGTTCCGCTGCAAAATCCTGAAAACAAGGGACCTATTTTACGACTATGTGTTAGATCTTTGAGTTTGCAGGACTTACGCGCAAAATCTAGAGAACATTGGAGTTACGGCGGGGGACGTCCCATTTTGGAACTAAGGCATGACGTTTGGAAGCAGGGGTCTGGATGCCGTGTCGGCTGCGGGATAGATTGTCAAAGACCGAATATTATCTTGGAGGTAATGTACCTTGTATCAGGTTATCCAATTTAGGGAGAGCGGTCAATGATAAAAGGAGCTGGCGGTTCGAGGGTGCTCCTGCCGGAACTTAAGCTCAGCATTGCCTGCATGAAAACATGGCATCAGGCGATGTTCAAGATAATATTTTCGTGGACAGGAGACATTGCCCGGCGCACACTAGTCGTCAGTCGTCCCGGAACTGGGCAAATAGACTGCTCAAGCAGGAGGCCCATGGCGAATGCATTTGGTACAGATGTTTTGATTCAAGCTGAAGATCCGATGAAGGCGGCTGACTTCTATGTCAAGGAACTTGGCTTTGAGATTACGGACAAGAAACCAAACATGGTCAGCCTCCACGGGAAGAACATCAATTTCTTTATTGAGCGGGGTTCTGCTCTTGGACCGGTTCTGGAAGTTACCGTCAAAAGCGTTAAGGAAGCCAGAGCAAGACTCACGAAAAAGGGTTGTCAGGTAGTTAAGGACGAGCCTGATTTTCCACGATGTTATGTCAAAGATCCGAATGGACTGATCTACAATCTGACGGAGTGAATCCGTAACGTTCGTGCTTTTGCATTTTCGCCTTCCATCCTTCCGCACAGAACGCGGAAGCATAGGGCACCCCCCTTTTATTTGTGATCTAGAACCAATACTTGAAAGCGGTGAGCCGCCCGCCCAGACTAGCGTCCAAAGAACGGAGGCGAACCTGAGGCACCGACTCAGGTCTAACGCTTGACAGAGACTCGGCGTGCTTCCTAGAATTCAAGCTGGCCATTTTTGCATCCTGCGGTGTAACTGTTGCATCTACATAACTTAGCTATAAGTTCCGTAGAAGCCGGCTGGCCCCGCCGGCCCAATGTGATACAAGGGAGTGTATGCCTCCGGGACCGCCCATAGGCGAACGCGAACGCGAAATCCTTACCGCTATTGTGGAGACCTTTATTGCCACGGGCGAGCCGGTGGGGTCACGCACGCTTGCGCGCGCCAACCGGGAAGGTTTGAGCCCGGCGACAATCCGCAATGTGATGTCGGATCTGGCGGACTCGGGGTACCTGGAGCAGCCTCACACTTCGGCGGGCCGGGTGCCCAGCACCGATGCGTATCGCTATTACGTCGAGCAGCTTACCGGGAAGGCGCGGCTTTCGAATGACGATGAGAACATTATTCAGGAGTCGTTTCACGGTGTCTCGGACGTGCAGGAGTTCATGGAGCGCACCTCGCATGTGCTCTCGCTCATTTCGCGCAATGTTGGGGTAGCAGTAGCGATTGGTGGACCAAAGAACGCGCTGGAGCACGTTTATTTTTCCCGCCTGGGCGATCAGAAAGTGCTGGCCGTGGTGGTGACGCGGTCGGGGGTGGTGCGTGACCGGGTTTTGCGTCTCGACATTTCGCAGGCTGATTTGGACGCTGCGGCTCGCTTCATCAACGAGAGCTTTCGTGGCTGGACCATGGAAGCGATGCGGAGCGAGTTGGCTCGGCGGCTGGAGCAAGAGCGCAGCGAATACGACCGCTTGATGACTTCCGTCGAGCAACTCTATAAACAAGGTGCGCTGACGGCGGACGATAGCGCACAGACGGTTTACGTTGAAGGCGCAGCCAATCTGGTTGCAGGAGAGCAGGATCGACAGCGCTTGCAGGAATTGTTGAAGACTCTGGAGGAGAAACAGAAAATTGTCGGGCTGCTGGGCGCATATTTGGACGCCAAGCAGGAAGCAGTCCGCGTGGTGATAGGACTCGACCAGACGCTGCCCTCGATGCGCAACTTTGTGCTGATTGGTGCTCCCGCCCGCGTAGGGGGTGAAGTAATGGGATCGCTTGCGGTGATTGGACCGACGCGCATTGATTATGAGCACACCATGACCGCGGTCTCTTATATTGCCCGTCTTTTTGACAAGATCTTGAACGAGTCGGAGTAAGCGCGGGCCATGTGATCAGTCCATTATGTTGTCATTCCGAGCAGAGCGAGGAATCCCTACTCCCGCTACAATCTTGATGAAGATGGGATGCTTCGCTTCGCTCGGCATGATATCCCGCGGTTTGTGAGATGAGCAAGTTTATGGCAAGAACAAATGGAAAGTCGGAAGTAGATCCCCAGGAACTTGACGCGACACGCGAATTGCCCGCGTCAGACGGTGCCGAAGGCGAAGAGTCAACTGAGTCTTCGTCCTCCCGCACTTCGACGGAAGGCGGCGAATTACAGAGGCTTAGAGCGGAACGGGACACTCTGATCGATCGGCTGGCGCGTCTCCAAGCCGAGTTCGAGAATGCCCGCAAGCGCACCGCTCGCGAACAGCAGGACTTTCGCGAATACGCGGTGTCGGACGCGGTCAAGGCGTTGCTGCCCACGCTCGACAGCTTTGAACGAGCGCTGCAGACTAGTGCAGGGGAGAAATCTGAGTTCCGGGGTGGAATTGAACTCATCTACAAACAATTGCAGGACGCGCTGCAGAAATTGGGTTTGCGCGTCATCCCCGCGAAAGGCGAGCCCTTCGATCCCCACCTTCACGAGGCTATCGAGATGGTGGATACCACCGATGCCGCGGATCATCAAATATTGGAAGAACTGCAGCGGGGCTACAAGTTGAAAGACCGCCTGCTGCGTCCCTCAATGGTCAAAGTTGCGCGCAACCCGAAACACTAACCATCAAGAAAATCGAAAGGACTTGGAACCATTCTGGCCAGCAACGTAAAACGCGACTACTACGAAGTGCTTGGGGTGACCCGTGAAGCCGGTGAGCAGGAAATTAAGAGCGCCTATCGCAAGCTGGCGCTGCAGTTTCATCCTGATCGCAATCCGAATAATCCCGACGCTGAAGAGAAATTCAAGGAATGCAGCGAGGCTTATGCGATCCTGGCGGACGCAGACAAGCGAGCCGCATACGACCGGTTCGGGCATGCTGCCGTGAGCGGCGGAGGATCGGGCGGGTTCGACCCCACGGTCTTTCAGGATGTCAGCGAAATCTTCGGGGACTTTTTCGGCTTCGGGGATCTTTTTGGCGGCGGTTCTCGGCGGGGCAGCCGTGCCCAGCGTGGCCCCGATCTGCGTGAAGACGTCACGCTGGAATTTGAAGAGGCAGTTTTCGGCACGGAGACCAACGTTACGGTTCGCCGCCATGAGACTTGTGAGGACTGCCGCGGCTCTGGTGCGGCTCCGGGCAAAGCTCCGGTTTCCTGTCGATCCTGCGGGGGGCGTGGGCAGGTTCGCTATCAACAAGGATTCTTCAGCATGGCTCGCACTTGTCCCACTTGTCAGGGTGCCGGCAGCGTGATTACCGATCCGTGCTTGAAGTGCAAGGGCCAAGGCCGCGTGCTGCGGCAGAAGACGGTGGACGCCAAGGTTCCTGCTGGTGTGGAGGACGGAACGCGTATCCGTTTTTCTGGACTGGGTGAGGCTGGCGCTCATGGTGGACCAGCGGGCGATCTCTATGTCGTGTTGCATGTCAAAGAGCATCCTTTCTTCGAGCGGGGAGGCAATGATCTGCACTGCGTGATTCCGATTTCATTTGGGCAGGCGGCTCTAGGGACTGAGATTCGAGTGCCGACACTTGAAGGTGAACACACGCTAAAAGTGCCGGATGGGACGCAGTCAGGCACGACGATGCGTATCCGGGGCAAAGGAGTGCCAGTGTTGAATGGCCATGGAAAAGGCGACCTGTTCGTCGAGGTCCGCGTACAGACTCCCGGCAAGCTCAACAAGCGTCAGCGCGAGTTGTTGCAGGAGTTGGAAGGTACGACGCGCGTGGAAAATAAGCCCCAGCGTCGAACACTGTTCGGTAAGGTGAAAGACATCTTCGGATAGGCCTACTCTAATCAGAGTTCCCTGCCTGCGATTTCCTTCGTGACCTCTGTGGTTTAAACTCTTGGTCCATGACCCGCCGACGCTGGATCGCCGATGAAGTTTCTGGTACCCGCGCGGTCCTGGTCGGCACCCACGCCGAGCATTTATCTCGCGTGCTTCGGGCCCGCGTGGGTCAGGAATTCGACATCACCACGCAAAACGCCGTTCGCCGCGGACGTATTACTTCTATCGCACAAGGCCGGGTTGAATTTGAACTGGGAGATGAGATTCCAGTTCCGGTTGCGGGTCAGGTGACGGTTGCGCTCTCCATTTTCAAGTTCGACCGCATGGAGTGGGCAATTGAGAAATGCACGGAACTCGGGGCGAAGCGCATTGTCCCGGTGATTGCCCGGCGAACCGAGGCTCATCTTGCAACTGCCGCAGCCAAACGCGTCGAGCGATGGCGACGGATCGCTTTACAAGCCGCGGAACAGTCTCGTCGAGTATCACCACCCCAGATCTCGGAACCGCTGAGGCTCAAAGAGGCCGTGGCCCTGTCAGGAACCTTGCGGATTGTACTTTCCGAAGTGGAAACGGAGGCAATGTTGAAAGACATCCTCCAGACTCATATCAACTACGGCGACGTTGTCATTGCCCTCGGCCCCGAGGGTGGGTGGACGAATGAGGAATTGCAGTTGTTTCAGGAAGCGTGCTGGATTTCGGCATCACTGGGCGACACCATTCTCCGTGCCGAGACCGCGGCGATTGCCAGCCTGGCAGTGGTTCTTGCAGAACTGCGTGCCTAGCAGGTTTGGCAAGCAGCGCAGAATCTGTCACAAAATATCCTCAACCATCTCTGATATGCTCCTGCCCAGTGGCTGTTGCGAAACCCATTCCGGCGCCGCGAGCTTTTGAACCTGACGAGCACCAGCGCGAAGCCATCGAACATGTACGCGGGCCGCTGCTCGTAGTGGCCGGTGCAGGTACGGGGAAAACCACGGTCCTCACCCGGCGCATCGCGCGCTTGATCCGCGACGGACACGCCCGCCCAGACGAAATTCTGGCGGTCACTTACACCAAGAATGCAGTTCAGGAGATGCGCGAACGGGTGCGCGACGAACTGCGCGGCACAGATGTATCCGGCCTGCAGATTGCCACCTTCCACGAATATTGCAACGACCTGCTCGGCCGGTTCGGCAAACAGTTCGGCGTGCTCGATGATCAGGATCTCTGGATCTATTTGCGGAAGCGCATCCGCGAGTTGCACCTGAACTACTTTGTGCGCGCGGCCAATGTCAGCCAGTTTCTCCATGATCTCCTGAGTTTCATGCGGCGCTGCCAGGACGATCTGGTCGACCCGGGGAAATACGCGGCCTACGTGCATCAACTGGAGCGGGGCGAGGTCGCCATTCCGCGGGTCAGTAAATCGAAAGATGCCGATGCTTTGTCGGATGAAGAGGTCATTGGGCGCTGCCAGGAAATCGCCAGCGTATTCGCGACGGTCGAGCGCATGCTGCACGAAGACAACCTCGGCACCTTTGGCCACATGATCACTCACGCGCATGCTTTGCTCGAGGGGAATGCCGATCTACTTGCCGGCGAACGCCGGCGCACCCGGTTCATCCTGGCGGACGAATTCCAGGATGTGAACTTTGCTCAAGTCAAGATCCTCGACAAACTAGCCGGAGAAGAACGCAATGTCTTCGCCGTGGGTGATCCGGATCAGGCCATCTATCGCTTTCGCGGTGCATCGAGCGCGGCATTCGGACTTTTTCAGGAACATTTTCCCGAGGCGAAGATGGTCGTTCTGGAGAAAAACCGGCGCTCTACGACCACGATCTTGAAATCCGCCTTTGCGCTGGTTTCTAAGAACCCGGATGTCTTTCCTTCCGGCCAGGGCCCAGCATCGAGATACCACCGTTGCGCGCTGATTTCTGCCCGCGAAGAAGAAGCATCTCGCGATGGGAGATTCTTGCCCAGCCCCCCCGTGGACGCAGTCGTTCTCGCAGCCAAGGAATTCGAATGCTCTGATCTGATAGCTGCGATCCGCGATCGGCAACGTAAATCACGCTGCAAGTGGAGCGACTTCGCCATCCTCTACCGTCAACATTTCCATCGTGAGCAGATTGTGGCGGAACTGGCCGAGCAGGGCATCCCATTCGCGATCGAAAACACGGATGTCATGGATACGCCCGAGGCTCGCGACCTGTTCGCCTGCCTGGGAGCGGTCGTCTCGGTCAACGACAGCGCCTCCCTCTTTCGAGTTGCCTCCTTTCCTCAGTTCGCTATCGATCCAGAGAAACTGCGTGCCGGGATCAAGGCAATTCCACGAGATGAAAGAAGATCTGGCGTGGCCTCGGTCTTAGCCAAGATCGAAAATGGCGCCGGCGTGCTGAATGCCTTGCAGCAGGTCAGGGACGAGGTTACGAGAGCGGCGACCACGAGCAGTGGCGTTTTGAACATTATCATTCGTCACTTCGGATTGCACCGCGCCTCGCCCGCGATCGCCGCTGTTCTTGAGTTCGTCAAGCGATGGGAGGAGAAACCGGAGGCAATCACGAAGACTGGCGACATCGGCGAATTCATTGACTACCTGCAGTATTTCCGCGCCGCCGGCGGCGTGATCCCAATCTCCACTGGCGCGGAGAACGCCGTCCGGCTGATGACCGCCCACGTCGCCAAAGGTCTTGAGTTCAATCACGTCTTCATCATTCGGGCAAATTCCAATTCGTTCCCGTCGTCTTACAAGGAACCCCTCGTCGACTTTCCTCGGGAACTCCAGGGCAGCAGCTCGATAGCTTATTTCGACGACAAGGACATTTGCCGGCAGGAGGAGCGACGGCTGTTCTACGTTGCCATGACGCGAGCACGGGATTCCCTTACCATCTATGCTCGGCAGGGAACAGGCAAAAAAGACCCCACTCCGAACGGCTTTCTCCGCGATCTGCTCAAGGATCCTAGCCTGCGGCCATGGCTCCGCCAACGTCACGCGCTCGAGTTTCAAACCGACTTGTTTGCAGCCGAGGCCGCCCCCGCACTACCCGGATCGCCCGTCACCGAGTGGCTCAAGTTACCGCCAGCACTTGATCTCGGTTCCAGGCTTAGCGCCAGTGCCTTGCAAACCTACGAAATCTGTCCGCTGCAATTCAAGCTGGAGCGCGAGTGGAGAATTCCCGGCGAGGTTCCGGCGGCCATGGAGTATGGCGCCACGATTCACCGCGTCCTGCTGGCTTATTACGCCTCGGTTCGCCTCGGACGAACCATCGAGGACGACCAACTGATCGAACTTTTCCAGACCGACCTCCGGGCCGCGGGTATTGAGGAGAAGTATCAGCAGGAACTCTACGAGCGCAAGGGGATTGAGCAGCTGCGCGAGTTCCTGGCCATCTGCAAACGGGCTCCCGTGCCACAGGTGCTGCATACCGAGGAGTGGTTCGAAATGCAGATCGCAAAGGCCAAGGTCGTCGGCCGGATCGACCGGATTGATCAACTGAATAACGGCCGTATCGTGATAACCGATTACAAGACCGGCAGACCCAAGTCGCAGGAGGACGCCGACAAGAGCCTCCAACTTTCCATCTACGCTCTGGCCGCGCGGGAAAAGTGGGGCTACAACGCCGATCAAATAGTCTTCTACAACCTCGACGAAAACAGTTCGGTAGTTACACGCCGCAGCGAAGCCCAACTGCAGGACTGTAAGCGTGAAGTGGAAGAAGTCGCGCGAAAGATCGCCGCAGAGGAGTTTGATGCCAAGCCCGGCTTCTATTGCACGTTCTGCGCTTACCGCAGCCTCTGCCCTGCCACCGAGAAGCGTCTCTACACAATTTCTGTCGATAGGAAATCAAGCAGCAGGAACTAGCGCGAAAAAACTTAGGGGACGCTTTTCGGCGTCCCCTCGGTTCTACTTTGGTTGAAGGCTCTTAGTGTTTCTTCTTTGCGGCCTTCTTTGCTTTCTTCTTGGTTGCCATTTGATCTATTCTCCCTTTCCATTTTTCATGGACTTGAAATGCAACGGTCGTTTGTTGCAACTCATTGATGTATAGAGTCTATAAAAAGTGAAGTCAAGAAAAAAATGATGTTGGATGAGCATGCGACCCATGCCCAAAGTCACTCAAGCGGGACTCAAGTAGAAAACTTCCTTCCGCGGAACGTGTCGATCGCGTCTGTCGGCGAAAATTCTTACGTTATCTTCGACGGAATTCTGTTCATACCTGGCTCTGCTCGACGATCCCTTTTCAAAAACAATCGTCTGAGCGATCAAGGTGCGCTCCAACTACAATCATCCTTTTCCGCCGCCACACATCTATAATTGGTAGGCACCAAATAATCGCAGGAGCACATAAATGGCTGCTTTCGACGATGTCGTCATCATTTCCGGCTGTCGCACTCCGGTAGGAAAATTTCAGGGAAGTCTTTCAGATTTGAGCGCAACCCAATTAGGAGCGATCGTGGTTGGTGAAGCGGTGAAGCGCGCAAACCTCGATCCCAAGCAAGTCGACGAATGCATCATGGGAAACGTACTCTCTGCCGGTCTGGGTCAGAACCCTGCGAGGCAGGCGGCAATCTTCGGTGGTCTCGCTCCCGAGGTAGGTGCCATGACCGTAAACAAAGTCTGTGGCTCCGGACTCAAAGCCGTCGCACTTGCGGCGCAAGCAATACAGACCGAGAACAGTTCCGTGGTGGTCGCTGGCGGAATGGAATCGATGACCAACGCTCCCTATTTACTCCCGCAGGCGCGAAAAGGATATCGCCTGGGAAACGCGCAAATCGTTGACTCAATGGTGAACGATGGGCTTTGGGACATTTACAACAACTACCACATGGGCATCACCGGAGAGAACGTCGCGGAAAAGTATGGCATCACGCGCGAGGAGCAGGACGAGTTCGCGGTCAACTCTCACCGCAAGGCAGTCGCCGCTATCAAGGAATGCCGCTTCAAGTCGCAGATTGTTCCGGTCGAGTTGCCGCCGAGGAAGAAGGGCGAAGCGCCGGTCATATTCGATAAGGACGAATCTCCCCGCGAAGATACGACAATCGAAGTGTTGCGCTCTCTAAAGCCAGCATTTAAGAAGGACGGCACGGTCACCGCAGGTAACGCTCCCGGGGTCAACGATGGTGCTGCCGCTGTCGTGGTCACCAGCGCCAAGCAAGCGAAAGAGCTCGGCGCCAAGCCCATGGTCCGAATCGTGGTGCAAGCCACCAGCGGAGTCGAACCCAAATGGGTGATGATGGCTCCTGTGGGCGCGGTTCGCACGATTTGGGAAAAGACCGGGTGGAGGAATGAAGATGTTGACCTGTACGAACTGAACGAGGCATTCTCAGTTCAAGCTCTCGGCGTGATGCGCGAGCTTGGGCTCGATCCCAACAAAGTGAACGTGAACGGGGGTGCCGTCGCCATCGGACATCCCATCGGCGCCAGCGGAGCGCGCGTTCTGGTCACGCTTATCTATGAAATGGTCCGCCGTGACGTACACCGCGGCATCGCGGCCCTTTGCCTGGGCGGTGGCAACGCGGTGGCAATGGCCGTCGAACGATAAGTTGCAGTGTTCTCACAGTCGTATTCTCCATCCCGGGTCAAAGTGGGCAGAGCTATGGCCGCATCGAAGAGGAACGAAACTAACGCCCACGTGGATCTGTACGACAAGCTTATCGCTACCAATCCGAAGATCGAACGCAAGGGCGCGGCTAATCCTTACACATCTCTGAATGGCAACATGTTTACCCTTCTGCATCAATCCTCGTTGGCCATCCGACTTCCGGAGGATAAGCGAGAGGAGTTTCTAAGGAAGTACAACACAACACTGTTTAAGGCGTATGGCACGGTGATGAAAGAATATGTGGCGGTCCCGGACGCGCTGTTGAAGAAAACGAAAGAGCTCCAGAAGTATCTCGAATTCAGCTATGAATATGCGAAGACGTTGAAACCCAAGCCTACAAAGAAGAAATCTTGAGCAACCCGAAAGAATCAGGTCACCCGCTCCCGCTGATTTGCAATGAGTTCTCTAACCACCCGGCGGCAAGCCCGCGGCCACCGGCAGCATGACCGTGAACACCGCGCCGCCGCCCGGCCCGGAAGTAGCCTCGACGTTTCCGTTGTGTTCCCGCAGAATGGCTTTGGAGATGCTTAGGCCGAGGCCGGTCCCGCGGCCTGGACGTTTGGTGGTATAGAAGGGGTCGAAGATATTGGGCAGGATCTCCGGCGAGATACCGGGCCCGTCATCCTGAAAAATGACGGAGACCGACTTTTCCTGCTTCTCTATGCGGATGCGCAAGGTGCCGCGATCGCGGACCTCCCGCATCGCCTGCTCCGAGTTCAAGATCAGATTCAGAAACACCTGCATCAACTGGTGTGCGTCTCCGCTCACCGCCGGAACTGATGTCTCCTTCAGGAAATCTACTGTGATGTTGTTCTTGCGCAAAGAGTAGGCGTGCAAGTGCAAAGTCCGCTGGACCAGTTCGCCCAAATCGATCGGAGTCTTGCCCGGGGCGGGAGGCCGTGAGAAATACATCAGGTTTTGAACAATTTCCGCTGCGCGGCGCGCCTGTTGCTGCAAAACCACCATTTGCTTTCGCACCGACTCGGGCGCTTCGCCCTCCTGCAGTAATTCGGACATCCCTAGGATGCTCGTTAGCGGATTATTCAGTTCGTGAGCAAAGCCCCCGATCATCTGCCCCATGGCTGCGAGCCGTTCACTCTGAATAATCTGCTGCTCAAGTTTCTTCTCCACGGTAATGTCGCGAACAGAGACGATCGCGCCGCTCAGTTTGTTCTCCGCATCGAACAGCGGACTGGCCGAAGCCCGCATGGTGCGCCAGTTTCCATCGCGGTGACGCGCACTATAGTCACACGACCCGAAATTCTTCCGGCCGGTAATCAGGTCCCGATACAACGCGAACAGTTCGGGGGAATAATCCTGTTCCTCTTCGACTCTCTTCCCGAGCAGGTCTTCCGGCTTGTAGCCGCGCAGATCGTGAATCCGCGAACTCACGAAACTGTAGCGTCCATTCAAATCGATTACTAGGATCAGATCCGGAAAGCTTTCCAGAAGGTAGCGCTGGAACTCTTCCTGGCCGCGCAACGCCTTCTCCATCTCCCGCCGCTCGGTTACGTCCACGAGCGTGCCCTGGTAGCGTACAATCTTGCCCCCGGCATCCCATACCGCGCGCGAGGTGTCAAGGAAGACGCCGAGGGTCCCGTTCTTACGACGCAACATGATTTCCCTGGTGCGCACTCCGCCCTGATCGTCTGCGCTCCGCCCGAGCACCGGATTTTGATTGGGATCGGAATTCAATGCTCTGGGGTCGAGCGCGAGAAGGTCCTCCTTGCTTTCGTATCCGAGAACCTGCACCAGAGCGGCGTTGCCATCGAGTAACTTGCCTTCCGGCGTGCTGAAATAGACTCCCTCCTGAAGAGTTTCAAACAGCTCAGTAAATCGCCGCTCCTTCTCGCGTTCTTCCGTAACGTCACGGGCAAGAGCGCTCACGCCTACCACCTCGTCACCCTTCACAATTGCATTGAGGGCGCAATCAAAATAGAGGGTCCGAGCGTTCGCTTTCAGCCGAACACAAACCACCCCTGACCAGCGGCGTTTTTCGAGAAAGCGGGCCACACCCCGCTCCACATCTTCACGCTTCGGTTCGTCCAGGAACTCCTCTACTCGATGACCCACCACATCGGAGTAAGGAATTCCGAACAACTCGGTCACGCGCCGGTTTACCGTCTTGATTTTCCCCTCGAGAGAGGCTGCGAAGGCAACGTCGTCGAAGGAATCAATGAGGTCCTTGAAACTTCGTTGCGAGCGCGCAATCAGCTCTCCGAGTTGATCGAGTTGCTCATCCGTGGGTGCAGTTGCACGCTCCTGCAGGCCGCGCACCAGGTTTTGCAGTTCCGTAACCCGCTTCCTTCGCCCGTAGGCGAAACCCGCAAACGCTATGGCAATGCAGAGCAAGCCAAGGGAGAGAAAGCCAAGATGATAGGGAAGGTTTTGCAGACGCTCCCAGGACTCTGCAGCTAATCCTGTAGCCAGCAGGACCACGAATAGAAGCGCAATGCGCCACAGCAAGGCCTCTTCCTGCTCCAGGCCGGTTGACGTGCCGGCAGGGCGCGGCGGCTGTTTCTCTGTTTCCGGCATATGAACTTACCCACGACCGCCAGCACGCTCGTCAGGTTGAAGAGCCTTGGTCGAAGCAACCGCGATCTTGGCGAGCCGGGTCTAGGCGAATCCTAGTCCACGAGCCGCAGGCAAACAACCGAAAGCGTGTTGGGTAATTTGGTTCACAGACGAAACGTCAGACTCCTGTTCACTTGTCACAGCTTCGCTGTGACATCAGTCACAACTTACTCGGGGCACCGTTCCACCGCGTGCAAGCAGTTCGAACAAATCAGTGACGATTTGTTTCGCCGCCTGTTCCGGCGAAGCGTTGAACGAATAGCCGCCCCACACAACCTGCACGATTGACATCGCGATCTCCTGCTCGACAGCTTGAGACTGTAAGCGTTCCCTATCGGCTGGTTCCATCATGGACTTCTCCTAATTTGCGAACTACTAAAGAAATCAAAAGCGAGAATTTCAGAACAACATTGGAAGAATTCCCCTGCCGCTGGGTGTACTTACAAAGCTCGCACTGTGCCCGACGCGCTTGATAATTGAGGCCCCAAGACGTAGAACTATTGAACCTCGCATAATATAGAGTCATTCTGACCACAAAGAAGCCTGTTGCCAGAAGGCGGTGATCAATCGCGGGCGGCGGCGCATGCGTCGCAGAGTCCGCAGCGCCGCTTGACTGAGCTGGTAGTAATCTTTGGGGCAAACGTTGGGTAGCTCGTGCTGCTTCCAGTGGGCCCAAATGAACTCCACCGGGTTCAACTCCGGAGCGTAGGAGGGCAGGTACTCCTGATGGATCCAGCCTTGGAGGGATGCGATGTAGTCCTGCACCAGTCGGCTGCGGTGTCCCGGCAGCCGGTCCCAGAGCAGCAACAACGGCCCCGGCAGATGCCGCACCAGGGTTTGGAGAAAGTCCCGCACTTGCGCCTTTTTGATCGACCCCGGGTACAAACGGAAGTAGAAGTTCCACACCGTCAACCCGGCGGCCACGGATAGGGTTTTCCAGTTAAAGTTGTACTGCAGCACCGGGGTCTGGCCGCGTGGCGCCCAAGTGCGGCAGCGATGCGGCCGCTGGCTCAACCCGCTCTCATCGACAAAGATCAGGATGCGCCCCTCGCGGAGGGCTTTTTTTTAAGAGCAGGCAACACCTTCTTCTTCCAATGCCGGATCTGTTCTTCGTTGCGTTCCCGCGCTCGTCCGGTGGGCCGTTGCGGACTCCAGTGAAGACTGACCAGAATCTTCCACACATGTCCCTCGTGATAACGCACGCCAAATTCCTGTTGGATCAGGTGGGCCACGCGTGGGCAGGTCCACAGCGGAGTTTCGAAGCCCAGTCGCTCGGGACCTTGGAGCAGCAAAGTGTGCAGGCGCTGCCGGTCTTTCTCGCTCAAACCGGGCTTGCGCCCGGCCCGTCCGGCTTTGCGCAGTCCGGACTTGCCCTGGGCACGATACTGTTTCACCCAACGGGCCACGGTTTGACGAACCACCTTGACTTGGCGGGCAATGGCAGATTGATTCTCGCCTCGCTCGAACAGGCGAATGGCGTGGAAGCGCCGTTTCTCCAGGGCTTCGAAATCGCGTCGTACTCCGGCAGGGTTTCCCATGCTTGATTAGACGCAGCCACCTCGGAAAAGTATCGCTATATTATGCGGGACTCAATAGGTACCAGCTAGTTCAGATAAACCATTGCACAAGGGTAGGTCACGTGGGTAACGCGAGCGTTTTCGGTGTGGATGAAGCAAAGCTCTGGAGCATGGCGGATGCGCTCCGCAACAACATGGACGCGGCTGAGTACAAGCACGTCGTCCTCGGTCTCATCTTCCTGAAGTACATCTCCGACGCTTTCGAAGCCAAGCACGCGGAACTCGAAGGGCAGCGCAAGCAGGGTGCTGATCCTGAAGACCCGGACGAGTACCGGGCGGCAAGCATCTTTTGGGTACCCAAGGAAGCCCGTTGGTCTCACCTGAAGGACAACGCCCCTCAGCCCAAGATCGGAACCATCGTTGACGAGGCGATGACCGCCATCGAGCGGGACAACCCATCGCTCAAGGGTGTGCTGCCGAGAGACTACTCGCGTCCGGGGCTAGACAAACAGCGGCTCGGTCAACTCATCAACCTTGTCAGCGACATCGGTCTCGGCAGTCCCGCAGACCGTGCCAAGGACGTTTTGGGTCGGGTGTACGAGTACTTTCTCGCGCAGTTCGCCAGCGCCGAGGGCAAGAAGGGCGGGCAGTTCTACACGCCTTCCCACGTCGTGCGCATTCTGGTCGAGATGCTCGCACCGTACAAGGGTCGCGTGTACGACCCCTGCTGCGGATCGGGCGGCATGTTCGTCAGCAGCGAGAAGTTCATCGAGGCACACAGCGGCAAGCTGGGCGACATCTCGATCTACGGGCAGGAATCGAACTACACGACGTGGCGGCTGGCAAAGATGAACTTGGCGATCCGGGGCATCGACGCCCAGATCGCGCACGGCGACACCTTCCACAATGACAAGCACCCCGACCTAAAAGCCGACTGGGTGCTGGCAAATCCACCCTTCAACGATAGCGACTGGCGGGGCGAATTGCTGAAGGAAGACAAGCGGTGGGTCTACGGCGTGCCGCCAGCCGGGAATGCCAACTTCGCGTGGGTGCAGCACTTCATCTACCATCTTGCCCCAACCGGACTGGCTGGTTTTGTTCTGGCTAACGGCTCCATGTCGTCGAACACCTCAGGCGAGGGCGAGATTAGGAGAGAAGATCATCGAAGCCGACCTCGTGGACTGCATGGTCGCCCTGCCGGGACAGCTTTTCTACTCGACCCAAATTCCTGTCTGCCTCTGGTTCCTCGCTCGCAATAAGAGGAATGGACGCTTCCGAGATCGGAGGGGCGAGACCCTCTTCATCGACGCTCGGAAGATGGGAACGCTGGTTGACCGTGTTCACCGCGAACTGAGTGATGACGACGTAGCCAAGATCGCTGGAACCTACCACGCGTGGCGCGGTGACAAGGACGCAGCTGATTACGCCGATGTCCCCGGCTTCTGCAAAGGAGTACAGCTCGACGACATCCGTAAGCATGGTCACGTACTCACACCGGGGCGCTACGTTGGGGCTGAACAGATCGAGGATGACGGAGAGCCTTTCGAAGACAAGATGAGGAGTCTGTCGGACTTGCTACGGTCTCAGACCGCAGAAGCCTCGAAGCTAGACCAAACCATTGCCGCCAACCTCAAGGAGCTTGGGTATGGCGAGTGAGTGGGGAGTCAGGCGGCTGGGCGATCTTGCCGAAGTTTATGACGGCCCCCACGCCACACCAGCAAAGACCACCACAGGCCCGATCTTTCTAGGCATCTCGAATCTGGTAGGAGGACGACTGAACCTTTCGGAGACTGAACACCTGTCCGAAGAAGACTTCGTCCGCTGGACGCGCAGAGTCACGCCGCAAGCTGGTGATGTCGTCTTTTCTTACGAAACGCGACTCGGCGAAGCTGCGCTGATTCAGCAAGGGCTTCGATGCTGTTTGGGTCGGCGAATGGGAATCCTCCGTCCACGAAACAACCTCGTCGATTCGCGGTTCCTACTCTACGCCTATTTGGGGGTGGAGTTTCAGGAGACCCTGCGTGCCCGCACGATTCACGGCAGTACCGTTGATCGCATACCGCTCATCGACATGCCGGATTTTCCGATTCGTGTGCCCTCTATAGAAGTTCAGGTCGCCATTGCCAACATACTCGGTGCGCTGGACGACAAGATCAAATTGAACGGACGCATGAGCGAGACGCTGGAGAGTATGGCTCGCGGGTTGTTCAAGTCGTGGTTCGTGGACTTCGATCCCGTCCGCGCCAAAGCTGAAGACAGCGAACGTGCCTTTCCACAGTGCATCGCTCATCTTTTCCCTGATTCCCTTGCTTCCATCGAGGATCGTGAAACCGCGAAGGGCTGGAAGGTTGTTGGTTTAGACGAGATCGGACGTTTTCTGAACGGGCTTGCTTTACAGAAGTTCCCGCCGCAGGCAGACCGTTTCCTGCCCGTGATCAAGATCGCTCAACTTCGCACGGAAGATACGTCAGATGCCGACAAAGCCAGTGCAGACCTTGCCCCGGAATACATCGTGGAGGATGGCGACGTGCTCTTCTCGTGGTCGGGTTCGCTCGAATGCGTTCTTTGGGCTGGCGGGAAGGGCGCACTCAATCAGCATTTGTTCAAGGTGACATCGGACATTTACCCGAAGTGGTTTTACTACCTCTGGATTCATGCCCACCTGCCTGAATTCCGCCGTATAGCGTCCGGCAAGGCGACCACGATGGGTCACATCCAGCGTGGGCATCTATCGGCTGCGAAGGTGCTGGTTCCACCGCCAGACCTTTTTAGGGAAATGGATCGGTTCTTCGCTCCACTCATTGGGCAGATCGTGAACCTTAAGCTCGCATCGCGAACGTTAGGTACGATCCGCGACACTCTGCTTCCCAAGCTCGTCTCTGGAGAACTGCGAATACCTGACGTTGAACGAATTGTGGGAGGTCAACCGTGCCTTGAAGGAGACCATCTCTGCGTCTGCGGAGAGTGGTGACCGGAGGGTAGGAGTCGTCTGGCACACACAGGGCAGTGGCAAGAGTCTGACGATGGCTTTCTATGCTGGGCGGCTGGTGCTCGAACCAGCCCTGCAAAATCCTACTATCGTCGTCATCACCGATCGGAATGACTTAGATGACCAGCTTTTCGGAACGTTCTCTCGATGCCGAGAACTGTTGCGACAGGAGCCGGAGCAGGCAATCGACCGCGAAGACTTGAGGGCACGGCTGGCGGTCGCGTCGGGGCACGTCGTCTTCACTACGATCCAGAAGTTCATGTCGCCTGCGAACGGGACGGACGCCAAGCTCTCGGATCGGCGCAACATCATCGTGATCGCTGACGAGGCGCACCGCAGCCAATACGACTTTATCGACGGTTTCGCACGCCACATGCGGGATGCGTTGCCGAACGCATCGTTCATTGGGTTCACTGGGACACCCATCGAGAAGGCTGACGCCAACACCCGATCCGTGTTCGGCGATTACATCAGCATCTACGACATCCAGCGTGCGGTTGAAGACAAGGCGACCGTACCGATCTACTACGAGAGCCGACTGGCGAAGCTGGAATTGCCGGAAGCAGAAAAGCCTAAGGTGGATTATGACTTCGAGGAAGCGACGGAAGGCGAAGAAATAGAGCGGCGGGAGCGGCTGCGCACGAAATGGGCTGCGATGGAAGCCATCGTAGGCACGGAGAAGCGCCTACACATCGTAGCGAAAGACCTCGTACACCACTTTGAGGAACGACTCGAAGCGATGGACGGCAAGGCGATGGTCGTTTGCATGAGCCGCCGAATCTGCGTTGACCTCTACAACGAGATCGTGAAGCTCCGTCCCTCGTGGCATAGCGAGAACGATGACGCCGGAGTGCTGAAGATCGTGATGACAGGCTCAGCCACGGACGGCCCGGACTGGCAGCAGCACATCAGGGACAAGCGACGGCGCGAAGCTCTGGGCAAGAAGTTCAAGAACGCCAAAGACCCGTTCAAGGTCGTGATCGTCCGCGACATGTGGCTGACGGGGTTCGACGTGCCGTCACTCCACACCATGTACGTGGATAAACCGATGCGGGGGCATGGGCTGATGCAAGCCATAGCCCGTGTGAACCGCGTCTTCAAAGACAAGCCCGGTGGGTTGGTCGTCGATTACCTCGGCATCGCCCACGAACTGAAGCTGGCGCTGGCTACATACACCGAGAGCGGCGGCACGGGGCGGACGGCGCTGCCTCAGGAAGAAGCTGTCGCGGTGATGCTGGAGAAGTACGAGATTTGCCGTGGTCTGTTCCACGGGTTCGATTGGTCGCTGTGGCTGACGGGAACTCCGGCACAAAAGCTGGGGCTGTTGCCGAACGCACAGGAGCATATCCTCAAGCAGGACGACGGCAAGAACCGTTTGATCAAGGGGGTGACAGAACTCTCGAAGGCGTTCGCGCTCGCGGTGCCGCACGACGAAGCGCTGCGAATTCGGGACGACGTCGGTTTCTTCCAAGCGGTACGGAGCGTGCTCGCAAAGACCGCGACACAGCAGCATCGTCCCGAGCAAGAACTGGATAATGCCATCCGCCAGATCGTGTCACGGGCGGTCTCCTCCGGCGAGGTCGTAGACATCTTCGCCGCTGCTGGCTTGAAGAAACCCGACATCTCCATCCTGTCCGAAGAATTCCTGAGGGAGGTCAGCAACATCCCGCAAAAGAACCTAGCCGTCGAACTCCTGCGAAAGCTGCTGAACGATGAGATCAAGACGCGTTCTCGCAGGAACGTCGTGAAGTCTCGCTTGTTCTCGGCATTGTTGGAGGATTCGATTCGCAAGTACCAGAACAGAGCTATTCAAGCTGCACAGGTCATCGAAGAACTCATCGGGCTTGCTAAGCAAATGCGCGAGGAGTCGGCGAAGGGAGAGCAACTGGGTCTCAGCGAAGATGAAGTAGCGTTCTACGACGCGCTGGAAGTCAACGACAGTGCCGTCAAAGTGCTCGGTGAGCCTACGTTGAAAACTATTGCTCGCGAGTTGGTGGACACGGTGCGAAGGAATACCACCATCGACTGGACTGTACGGGAGAACATCCGGGCGAACCTGCGGGTGCTTGTCAAACGAATCCTCCGCAAGTACGGCTATCCACCCGATAAGCAAGAGAAGGCGACCCTGACCGTGCTTGAGCAAGCTGAAGTGCTGTCTGCAAACTGGGCGACGGTTTAGTCGGAGATCACTATGGATTCAGATTCATGGTCTGCTTTGCGGCTTGCTGCCGATGCGTTGTGTAGCTTCCGAACAAAGTTCGGCGTCGATTTGAGCTATTCCAATCTCTGCGAAATATACGTCGCACTAAACAAGTTCCAGCTTACTCAGAGAGCTTTCAAACGAGCTGCTGTCCCGATGGAGATTAGCTCTCTCCGAACATCGTTGGCGAGTGAGGAAGCTAGGGCGTGATCCACAGTAGCTAGGCTCCTGCACGATCAAGGTATTCCAGCAGCGCTTGCTGAAGGATTTCTTGGCTCTTCTTCCGCTCCTTTGCCCGAAACGTGCTCAGGCGTTCGAACAGTTTTTGGTCAACCTTGAGAGTGAGTGCCACTCGCTCGTCCTTTGCGCTACCATCTCTCCGCGTTGCACCCCGGCGCACGCTCGCGCCTCGGCTTACGGTTCTGCTTCCCATTAGCTCACCTCGTGGAAATCGCAGTATACCTCGCTGCGTAGGTACGTAGTGACGCGCAACGGTGAACGTCTCGGAGTCTGGGTTCGTCCAGCCGGGGCTGCTCAGGGGCGTTCCAGAAACGGTATCCGAGATTGCCCCCGGCACCAACGAAGAATCAACCACTTAGCCGGACGACAATCCTCGTCCCCAAAACGACCGTTATAGGTACGATAGTGCTATTTACGTATCTCCGCAAATACGTATAATGAAACCATGAAGGTCGCCCTTTACTCGCGGGTTAGCACGAAGGACAAAGGACAGGACGTTGAAAATCAACAACGCCAGCTAAAGGACTTTGCAGCGAAGCAGGACGGTTGGACAATCGTTCGTGAATTCAGCGAGAACATCAGCGGCAAAACCAGCGACCGAGAGCAGTTCAGGAAGATGTTCATCGCTGCCTCAAAACGCGAGTTTGATCTCTTACTATTCTGGTCACTATCGCGACTTTCCCGCGAGGGTGCGCTTGAAACTCTCCAACACCTGCAACGGCTCACGTCCTATGGGGTCGCCTACCGCTCCCTTACCGAGCCGTATCTCGATAGCCTTGGGCCTTTTCGTGACGGAGTTATCTCGATCCTCGCATGTCTGGCGCGACAGGAGCGTGAGAGGCTGAGCCTGACGACGATTGCCGGACTCGAACGCGCTCGCGCACAGGGGCGCATCGGAGGTCGTCCGCGACTGGCATGTGACACCGACAAAGTCCTCAAACTGCACCTAGCCGGGAAGAGCCTCGCGGCGATCTCCAAACAACTTGGGATTAGCAAGACATCAGTACATCGGATCGTAGAGCGATCCGCAAAGGAAACCCGATGAAGTGGTTTTTGATGGCTCTGCTGCAACGCGTACTGATCTTGTTCGTTCTGGTTTTCCTATCGTTCAGTTTGCCTGTGGCGACCTTCTGGTTGGTTCGCGACCCCCTCGGGGCGCAGTTTGTATTTTGGGTTTCGCCTTGGGTGGTCGCCTTCTGGAGCGTTATCGCTTATATCTTGGTTGGCAGCCGCTTCTGGCGTGGGAAGCCCTCCGTGGAGGATTGGAAGTTCCGGCACGGCTCCTACCTGTGGCGAGCCGCCAAAAACACGGTCTGGATGTTCACTGCGCTCGCGTTTTCCTACGCCGCCGAGCTTGCCGTCGTCTTTCTTATGCCACCGTCCGCGACCGCAATGCGCATCTTCCCGCTCGCGGCGTACTCGCCATTGGCGTTCACGATCCTGTGGAGCGCAACCCGTGGGTAAGCTGATCAAGTTCCGCAAGCCCCGCAGGCTCACGCCTGAGATCGTGGGCGAACTTCTTCGCATCCACAGTTCGTGCGTCCACGACCAAGAGGGTCGCTGTGGGTTGCAGGTGTCCGTGGCGTCTTTTTGCTGGGAATTAAATCGAGCGGCGAACATAGGAGATGAAACCGACAACGCTTTCAAGCGCCACGATCCAATGTGCGCAGCCCGCCCGCTGTCGGATCACGACATTGAACGAGCCTTAGAAGGACGGCGTCTCGCCGACTCGATGATGGAGGAGCCTGAGGAATGAAGACCGAAGCTGAATTGGATGCGAATATCGCGAAACTGTTCGACGAAGATACGACCCCGAAGGTCGAGATGGTCAACGGCAAGCCACGCATCTCCGACGAGCAGACGCTCCGCGAGATGCAATTCGCCGAGGCATGCGAAGAACTAGTGGCAGCCGAGGGGGAGTTCGCCGAGTGGGATGCTAAGGCTACGCAGAAGTGGGCGCACCCAGATGCCGACCCGGCGAACCTGTGCCACTGGTTCGACAGCCTTGAGCGACGGTACAAAGCTGACCGGAATCTGTGGCTGCTCTTCACCGGGGGCGACCGCTCCATGCGTAGCAACTGCCTTTACAATTCGTTCCGCCGTCACCTGCTGCTACGCGACGGCACGAAGCTACGGGCAAACGCATGAGCAGTCTGCGGCGGCAGCCGTGCTTACAAGCAGTGTGCCTCTAAGCCGGAATGCAAGAAGCCGCAGATACCCTCAGGCGTGCGCAAAACATAGCCGTAACCCCTAGTTCGCCGAACCCACGGCTTTGACGTAGACCGTTTCCTTTGCTCCCTCTGGCAGTTTCCCTTGATACGCATGCGGAATCGTGACCAGAAATCCGTGACTGCGAGGAATCACAGCCATTTTGTACTTGGCATCAATAATTCTAAAAAGACCCTCGCAGTAGCCTGAGACATGATCGCAGTATGATTGCAACTTCGTGTTGAGTTCCCGTTCTTCCGCGTCCTTTCGTATCTCCTGCTCATTGATGGCAGACCGTTGCGCAGGTGCTTGGACATCCAATGGCGGCAAGACATGGGCGATGAATGCGTCAGTGGTTCCATCGTGCAAGGTCATGACCACACCCGCAAACTGGTGGGACAAATTTCGGTAATCTCGAATCTCTTTGAGCAATGGGTCGTCGTCTAGCGCTTTGAGAAGTGCATCGTACCGTTCCTTCGTCACAATGCCCTCTTGATAGCAGCGTTTGTATGCCAGCCGAACGAGTTCATCGGCAAGGTGGTGAACCTGCCAGAGGACGCCTGCAAAGTGCGCACGAAATACAATCACATCTTCCTGAAGAAAATCGCGGTCAGCCTGCGACATCTTCTGCAAGATTGTTTCACGCCGCCTGCTGCCTGCTAGGCGCATCGCGGTCGAATCTGCGTAAGTTCTTACATACGCCGCGTGGTAAAGGCAGATGTCCAACCCTGACCAGATTTCGCAGACCATGCCCTCGAAGTCTTGTTTGGGGAATGAACTTGTCCGATCCATGCTGGTGTCACCTCCGCCGACCGTGAATGCCTAGAAGTTTGGAACGAAGAACATCATAGAATGACCTCGTGCCTCAAACCATAGTTCCAGATACCTTCCGGCGAGTCCGCAGGGTGCAGGCGGTCACCGTTGCGTGGATGAGTGCCGAGGCTGCCGTATCTCTTTTCGCTGCGTGGCGGGCGCGAAGTCCGGCGCTGATCGCGTTTGGCGGGGACAGCGCTATCGAACTCGCGTCGGCGGTCGTCGTGCTTTGGAGATTCCGCTCCAATGCAGTATCGGAGCACTTTGAACGCCGAGCCGCCCGAATCGCCGGAGGACTGCTGTTCGCGCTCGCTGCGTGCGTCATAGCTACTTCTGTCATGGCATTGCGCGGATACAGTGAGGCAAAACCAAGCCTGCTGGGGATCGGCATACTGGCAGCAGCAGCGGTGTTGATGCCCTTGCTCGCGAGAGAAAAACGGCGATTGTCAGCCCAGACGGGCAGCGCGGCACTCAGGGCGGACGCGGCTGAGTCAGCCCTGTGCGGTTATTTTTCAGTGATCGCGCTGCTTGGATTGGTCACAAACGCGGTCTGGCACATCAGGTGGGCTGATCCTGCTGCGGCACTGATCATCGTCCCTCTGATCCTTCGCGAAGGCTGGGAGGCAATGCAAGGCAGACCTTGCGCGTGCGATTGAACGCCCTAAGCTAATCAGACAACCTGCTCACGTTGCCGCAGGCTGCCCAGACTAACGAACCTGACCTTGCGCCTGTCCTTCGTCAGGATCGTCTCTCCCGTGAAAGGAATCTTCCGTAGAATCCCCGGCTTGTGCCTGACTGAGAACTTACCGAAGCTACCGAGCTTCAATGTGAATCCGTCCGTGCCCAGATTATTGAGCAGCGTGGCTTCAAGTGCAGCAATCACCGTGTCCGCAATCATCTCGGCTTGCTTCTTGGTCGGCAAACTCAACGCCTGCTGAACCCGCGCTGCCAATTCTTCCCGTCCTCCTAAACTTGCTCGCATGTTGTTCAGATTCCTTTCCAAAGGAGAGTCTCCTATGCGAAGCAATACCGCCGCAGTCGAAAATCAGAATATAAATTTCGCCAGTTTGTCTGTGGAAAACCGTAAGTCCGATCCATTCACCGTTGTGGACGGGCGATACGTCGGGCACGACGGGTTCGTGGTGCCGCAGAACTTTGAGGAGTTCCACGAACGGTTTCCCGAATATGTCCGCAGATGGGTCGAAAGACATGTGGACAGATCAACCCCGAACGAAGACGTCGAGGACTGGACGCACGATCTTTTGATCCACTTGCGACACCTGCCCGCGAATTCGAAGCACCGTGAGGCTGGCAAGCAGGACATCGTGGAAACGTTCGACCCGGTCAAGCACCACGGCGCGAACGCCGCTCGGTTCTTCAACTACATCAACCTTTGTCTCGGAAACAAATTCAGTACCATGCGCTCGGGACGGCTGAAGAACCCGTTGTGCCGCCCCGGCAATCTGTCCCTGACCGCAGCTTGGGAGGACGCGGATCGTGATCAGGCTGATGATGAGTTCTGCCACAGGCACTCGGAGCACCTGCGGAGAAGATGTCAACGCCAAGAAAGACAACGAGACGCGAGGCAAGCGGTCGCGGAGTTCTCGGAGTTCGTGAAACGCGAAGATTCAAGCGTGTTGCCAGCGATTGAAGCGATTGCTGCGACTGCGACTCCCAGTGCTGCCGCCGACGTGTTGGGCGCGACGACAGCGGGCTTTTGCCGAATGCGATCACGTCTGCGGCAGTTGGGCAGGTGCTTCCAGACGGGTGAGCGAGTGCCTCGACGGCGAAGACCCTACAAGCAACGCCTGACAGCGCGGATCAGCTTCCGTGTCCGCTAGTGCGTAGCGAAATGGGCACCGGATCGTCGGCGGTTCGGTGCTCCCATTAGGGCAAAATCCAACAGGCAGGGCGAGTGTCCGGCAGAACGGCTTACGCCTAGCAGCAGGGCAGCAGTTCGAGTACGATGATTTCGCCAGCACACTGTTTCATTCCGCTGAGAGAAAAGCTACGTGCGCTACTGGTGGGCAAACCAGAACCAGACGTATCGGCAAGAGATCGCAGGGGGATATCTCTGGTCGCCGAAGCGAAACGCGAATGGTGCGCGAAACCCCTTTTATGAGTTCATGCGGGAAGTAACGCCGGGAGACTTAGTATTCTCCTTTGTTGACACCCGCATTGTCGCACTTGGAATCGTGTCCTCGTATTGCTACGAAAGCCCCAAACCTGCCGAATTCGGCGGGGTTGGCCTTAATTGGGAGGCAATCGGCTGGCGCGTCCGAGTGAACTTTGTTTCGCTTCATCAGAAGATTCGACCCAAAGATCACATCGAGGTACTCAGAGGGCTGCTTCCATCGCGCTATTCCCCGTTACAAGAATCGGGGAATGGAATCCAGTCGATTTACCTGACGGAATTGCCGCCCGACCTTGCAAACGTGCTGATCGGTCTCATTGGCAAGGAAGCCTTGATGCTTAGCGCCCGGAGCGCAGAATCTCTGACCCAACAACCCATGCAGGTCGAGAACTCCGATCTGGAAATCTGGGAACATCACATCGAAACAAATATCGAGTCGGACACCCGAATACCGGACACAGAACGCGAGGCATTGATCGTCGCGAGACGCGGGCAGGGGCTTTTCAAACAACGGGTTATGGAGATCGAAACTCGATGCAGAATCACGGGTGTTACAAATCCGATTCATTTGCGAGCCAGCCATTGCAAACCGTGGCGAGATTCGGACAATCAAGAACGGCTCAATGGCGAGAACGGACTTCTACTGACTCCCACGATTGACCACCTTTTTGATCGCGGGTTTATCAGCTTCGAAGATTCAGGTGTACTGATCGTTTCACCCGTTGCCCATGCGCCATCTTTGAATCGAATGGGTGTAGAAACGAACGGAATCGTGAACGTTGGAGTCTTCACGGAAGGACAGAAGGAATTCCTCGACTACCATCGGGAGTCAGTTCTTCTGCAAGTTCGTCACTGAGCCTAGCTCGTCATCGTCCACACCTCCTGTCCTCCGAATCTACTCAACTTTGCTACTCACATTGCCGGAGGGCGCTCTTTCAGCACTGGATCGTCTAGGATTCAGTTCTCTCTTCATCTGCCGGAGGTGGGGTGCTCCCGAAGTATCGGTAAATAAACGAGTTGTCTTTCAGCCATGAAGTAACCCGCAGCCCTGCGGCTACTTTAATGATCGTTCGCGCGAGTGCCGTTGCACACCGCCCGTGATTCAACGCTACATGTCCAAGATTTCGGGGCCGTTGCTGGATCGGATCGACATCCACATCGACGTGCCCGCCGTTAATTATAAGGAGATGCGTTCGGGCGCGGAGCCGGAAAGCTCCGCCAAGATTCGCGAACGGGTCATGCGAGCTCGGGGATCGCAGTTAGAAAGATTTTCGTCTTCGCCACGAGAAAAGCTCTATTGCAACGCGCCGCGTCACATTCGTGCCTTCTGCGAGCTTTCCGCCGACTGCGAAAAACTGTTAGAACGCGCGATGGCCCAGCAGGGCCTAACTGCCCGAGCTCACGACCGAATCCTCAAAGTCGCAAGGACAATTGCCGACTTGGAAGGAGGAAAATCAATCGAACCCAAGCACATCGCCGAGGCCATCCAGTACCGCACCCTGGACAGAACATTCTGGGCTTGAGACACAAACAATGGAGGACGGGCGTCCCCGCCCGTCGAGCTTCGAAACACTGGGCGGCACGAAGAGCGACGTTAAGCCATTTAATATCAGTATATTGAAGTCGGCCATTGGGGACTGTCGACCCGAATCTCCAGCCACCGAACGGGACATTCTGCGTGACGAATGGAACAGTATTGCAAGAAACACTTGACGTCTCGTTCTTTCTAACGTAGGGTGTATGGTTCCGAAGACTGAAGCGTTCAGTTTGTCTGACGAATCTCCGCTGGCAACCGGACATAATCCTAAAACCGAGAAACTTTCGGGCCAAACGGAGCATCTATACGAGTAACCAGAGATTTCCCGTAAAACCCATCTGAATTGAGTAAGTTAGACACTCTGGTCAGGTTTCCTCTGACACGACAGAAGGGCGTGCGGGCAGTTTGCTCGGATTAGGAGAGTGACATATCATGCGGTCTGATCGCGTTTTTGATGCTTTACATACTTTGCGGAATCGTTATATGCTTTGCCAGCTTGCGTCGAAGGCTACCCGTAAGTTTCACAAGCCCAACACCAGAATCCAGGAAACTATGAACGAAGTCCTGGATAAGATTGCAAGCTCGGAACGGCAGACGGTTCTGTCGGAACCGGAAAACTTTGCCGAGGCACAACGGCGGGCTGCATAAAACCAGCCCCGCCGCCTGCCCCGGATTGGCCAAGTCTTTCCTGAGTAACCCCCCTTTGAAAATTCCCTTCGCAGGTGATATCGAATAATGACCATCGCAGAATTGAAAGAAAAAAATATTACGGAGCTGACCAAGATCGCCCGATCCTTGGATCTCCCCGGCGCCAGTGGACTGCGCAAGCAAGACCTGATCTTCAAAATCCTTCAGGCCCAGAGCGAAAAAGAAGGCCACATCTTCGCCGAAGGCGTGCTCGAAATCCTGCCTGACGGCTATGGATTCCTGCGCTCCCCCGACTACAACTATTTGCCCGGCCCCGACGACATCTATGTTTCGCCGTCGCAGATTCGAAAGTTCGACCTCAAGACGGGCGACACCATTAGCGGTCAGGTTCGTCCTCCGCACGAGGGTGAGAAATACTTTGCGCTGGTCAAGATTGAAGCCGTCAACTTCGAGTCGCCGGACGAGGCCCGCAACAAGATCCTCTTTGACAACCTGACGCCGCTCTATCCCCAGGAACGCATCAAGCTGGAAACTACGCGCGAGAACGTCAGTGCCCGCGTCATGGATCTGCTCACGCCCCTCGGCAAGGGACAGCGCGGCCTCATCGTTTCACCCCCTCGTGCCGGCAAGACCATGCTGCTGCAGAACGTCGCCAACTCCATCACCACGAACCATCCGGAAGTTGTCTTGATGGTCCTGCTGATCGATGAGCGCCCGGAAGAAGTCACCGACATGCAGCGCTCGGTCAAGGGTGAAGTAATTTCTTCGACCTTCGACGAACCCGCCGCCCGCCATGTGCAAGTCGCAGAAATGGTAATCGAGAAAGCCAAGCGCCTGGTCGAACACAAGCGCGACGTGGTGATTTTGCTCGACTCCATCACTCGTCTGGCTCGCGCCTACAACACGATTGTTCCGCCCAGCGGCAAAGTGCTCTCTGGCGGCGTTGACTCGAACGCACTGCAACGCCCAAAGCGTTTCTTTGGCGCGGCCCGCAACATTGAAGAAGGCGGATCGCTGACCATTATCGCGACGGCCCTGATCGATACCGGCTCGCGCATGGACGACGTGATCTTCGAAGAATTCAAAGGCACCGGCAATTCCGAAATTATCCTCGACCGCAAGCTGGTCGACAAGCGAACCTTCCCGGCTATCGACATTCAGCGCTCCGGCACACGAAAAGAAGAACTGCTGATCCCCAAGGAAGATCTGACCCGCATTTGGGTCCTGCGCCGTGTTCTGAATCCGCTGTCACCGGTAGAAGCCATGGAACTGCTCATCGACAAGCTGAACAAAGCCAAATCAAACGGCGAGTTCCTGGCCAACATGAGCTCGCTGTAGCAACTATTGAGTCCCGCATAATATAGCGATACTTTTCCGAGGTGGCTGCGTCTAATCAAGCATGGGAAACCCTGCCGGAGTACGACGCGATTTCGAAGCCCTGGAGAAACGGCGCTTCCACGCCATTCGCCTGTTCGAGCGAGGCGAGAATCAATCTGCCATTGCCCGCCAAGTCAAGGTGGTTCGTCAAACCGTGGCCCGTTGGGTGAAACAGTATCGTGCCCAGGGCAAGTCCGGACTGCGCAAAGCCGGACGGGCCGGGCGCAAGCCCGGTTTGAGCGAGAAAGACCGGCAGCGCCTGCACACTTTGCTGCTCCAAGGTCCCGAGCGACTGGGCTTCGAAACTCCGCTGTGGACCTGCCCACGCGTGGCCCACCTGATCCAACAGGAATTTGGCGTGCGTTATCACGAGGGACATGTGTGGAAGATTCTGGTCAGTCTTCACTGGAGTCCGCAACGGCCCACCGGACGAGCGCGGGAACGCAACGAAGAACAGATCCGGCATTGGAAGAAGAAGGTGTTGCCTGCTCTTAAAAAAAAGCCCTCCGCGAGGGGCGCATCCTGATCTTTGTCGATGAGAGCGGGTTGAGCCAGCGGCCGCATCGCTGCCGCACTTGGGCGCCACGCGGCCAGACCCCGGTGCTGCAGTACAACTTTAACTGGAAAACCCTATCCGTGGCCGCCGGGTTGACGGTGTGGAACTTCTACTTCCGTTTGTACCCGGGGTCGATCAAAAAGGCGCAAGTGCGGGACTTTCTCCAAACCCTGGTGCGGCATCTGCCGGGGCCGTTGTTGCTGCTCTGGGACCGGCTGCCGGGACACCGCAGCCGACTGGTGCAGGACTACATCGCATCCCTCCAAGGCTGGATCCATCAGGAGTACCTGCCCTCCTACGCTCCGGAGTTGAACCCGGTGGAGTTCATTTGGGCCCACTGGAAGCAGCACGAGCTACCCAACGTTTGCCCCAAAGATTACTACCAGCTCAGTCAAGCGGCGCTGCGGACTCTGCGACGCATGCGCCGCCGCCCGCGATTGATCACCGCCTTCTGGCAACAGGCTTCTTTGTGGTCAGAATGACTCTATATTATGCGAGGTTCAATAAGTACGAAATGGAGGACGGGCGTCCCGCCCGTCCTGCCGTTCCCAGCTAATCAAGTCGCCGCAATTAAAACCTGCTTCCTTGACTCTCCCAAGACAGTTTCCCACTTCTCTGGAACTCGTATAATTTCCTTATTCCCTGCGAACGAGGCATTGTGCGATTCAAACCATTCCTGCTGATTGTCTTACTTCTACTGATCACGCCGGTGTTGTCACTGCCGTCGTCCAGTCAGAGCTCCATCCAGAGTCCCTCCCAAGGCCCTCGCCTGACGCCTGTCGATCCCTATGATCGCGAGGACGAGAACCGTGCCAAGATCGAAAAAGATATGGCCAAAAAGGCGAACCGCGAGCGCCAGGCTCAGCTCCAGCGGGATACCGACAACTTGGTCAAACTTGCCAACGAATTGAAACAATACGTAGACAAATCAAATGAAAACACTTTGTCACTGGACGTCGTTAAAAAGGCTGAAGAGATCGAAAAGCTCGCGCGCAGTGTAAAAGACAAGATGAAAGCGAATTAGCTTCGATGCAGCACGACGCTCGCCCTCCCGCCACATTGACTCCCCGACTGCAGTAGCGTAACATCCGCCCGATCAAGCACACATTGTTTCAATTGGAATATCGGCAGGATTCTTATCCGGCCCGCAAGAAATCGGAGGAAGACAACCGTGGGAGCTCCGTTACCCTGATGATCGCCGCACCAGGCAATAATGCCGCAACAAAAATCACTCCATCCAAAATCTCCATCCGCTGGCTTCGCATCATTCCCGTCGCCTTAATCATGTACACGATCGCGTTTATCGATCGAACCAACATATCTCTGGCTCTGCCCCGGATCAGCAGGGACCTCCATTTAGATCCGCCACAAGCAGGAACGGTCGCCGGCGTTTTCTTCTGGGGCTATTTCGTGTTACAGATTCCCGGCGGGCATCTGGCTAAACATTGGAGCGCCAAGAAATTCATCAGTATTCTCCTGGTGGCGTGGGCCATCTTTGCCGTGGGCTGCGGCCTGGCTCGTACATATCACGAACTTCTATTAATGCGGTTGCTTCTTGGAGTGGCCGAGAGCGGAGTTTATCCGGCGACATTGATATTGCTCTCTCACTGGTTTACCCGTTCCGAGCGGGCCCGTGCCAACGCCCTGTGGCTGCTCTGCTTGCCCGGAGCCCTCATCGTCTCCTCGCCTGCCTCAGGATGGATTTTGGACCATTGGAGTTGGCGCGTGATGCTGGTCGCCGAAGGTTCGTTGCCGTTCTTGTGGCTTGCCATCTGGCTCGCATTCATTCAGGATCACCCACGAGACGCGACTTGGCTGCCCGAAGCCGAACGCGGCCCTCTGGTCGAAATCCTGCGCCAGGAATCTTCTGCCCTGGAAGGGTCAGAAAGAGTGCCCTACCTTCGCGCGCTCTTTCAGCCGCAGGTGTTTCTTTTGGCAGCGGTCTATTTTTGTTTCGTAAGCGGACAGATGGGGCTTCTGTTTTGGCTGCCTAGCGCGATGGGAACGTTCAGGAAACTCAGTAGTCTTTCAACCGGAATTCTCTACACAATTCCATTCATTGCAGGCGCCGTCTCCCTGCTGATCATCTCCCGCCATTCGGACCGAGTGCATGAGCGCCGTCTTCACGCCGCCGGAGCCATGCTGTTCGGTGGTTGCTGTATCCTGCTGGCCGTTGCCGCGATTCCGCATTCCCTCTCGATCGCTTTCGCGCTCATAGTCCTAAGCGGCGTGGGCGCTTACGGACCGATGGGCGCCTTCTGGGCCATACCAACTGAGACACTGCCGCCGGCCGTCGTCGGTTCGGCAATGGGCTTTGTCAACGCCATCGGCAATCTGGGAGCCTACTTCGCCCCCCTCATCGTCGGATATCTCAACAAACAAACGGGGACGTTCCTGGCAGGTTTTACATACCTGGGCGCGATCACGTTGGTTGGGGCAGGGCTGGCCGCAACGTTGAGGACTGCCCCGGAAAATGGATCGTGAAGATCTGCGGTGACTCCTCAAATGCGCACCACCGCCGGACCTTCATCCACTCCAGTTGGATAACGCACGATGTTGGTTGTACGCCTTTGTACGCCTGTCGCGACCCCACCCTTGGCACGCGCCAGTGCTGAAAAGCCGCGATTTTGGGTGGCGCAGCGCTTCCAGCGCTGTGGTAGATGCCCTCGAATCACCGAAGGCTTTCGCCGCTGAGGTAACCACCCAACTAGTGCCCAGCACCGTGAGCCTTGGCCGCCGTGCTCTCCGTCCCAATCCGCATTCCATAGAACGAGCGATAAACAAAGAAGAACGAAATCAAGAAGAACACAACCGCCAGCAGATTGGTCAACCCGGCATTGGTTTCCGTCAGCTTCACCGCCAGCTCCACCGCCAGCAACCCGAACAGCGTAGTGAACTTAATCACCGGATTCAAAGCCACCGACGACGTATCTTTAAACGGATCGCCCACCGTATCACCCACCACGGTGGCATCGTGTAGAGGCGTACCCTTCTGTTTGTATTCAACCTCGACAATTTTCTTGGCGTTGTCCCAAGCAGCGCCAGCGTTAGCCATGAAGATCGCTTGATACAAGCCAAATATCGCGATCGAGATCAGGTATCCAATAAACAAGAACGGCTCGATGAAAGCGAAGCACAGCGTAGCGAAAAACACCGCAATGAAGATGTTGAGCATCCCCTTCTGCGCATACTTGGTGCAAATCTCCACCACTTTCTTGCTGTCGGCCACCGAAGCCTTCGTAACCCCTTCCAGCTTGATGTTCGCCTTGATGAACTCCACCGCCCGGTACGCACCAGTGCTCACCGCCTGCGTAGACGCGCCTGTAAACCAGTAAATAATCGCCCCGCCACTGATCAGCCCCAGCAAAAACGGAGCATGCAGCAACGACAATTTCTCGACGTTCTGCGTCAACCCATTGGTCAGCGCCATAATGATCGAGAAAGTCATCGTAGTTGCCCCCACCACGGCCGTACCAATGAGCACGGGTTTCGCGGTCGCCTTGAATGTATTGCCCGCACCATCATTCTCTTCCAACATGTGCTTCGCCCGCTCAAAGTTCACATTGAAGTTGTAATCCTTCTTGAGTTCGCCAGCGATGTTGGGAACCTGCTCGATCAGCGAAAGTTCATACACCGACTGCGCGTTGTCCGTCACCGGACCATAAGAGTCGACCGCGATCGTCACCGGCCCCATTCCCAGGAAGCCAAACGCCACCAACCCAAAAGCAAACACCGGAGCCGCCGCCAAGTGCATGCTCGCCGCCGCGCCCAACCCCAGCGTGCTCATGTAGTAACCAATCGACATCAAAGACACCATCGACAATCCCAAGTAGTAGCCCGAGAAGTTTCCAGCCACGAAGCCAGCCAGAATCCCGAGCGATGCTCCGCCTTCCTCGGCCGAAGCCACCACCTCCCGCACGTGCCGCGACTCGGTCGAGGTAAACACTTTCACCAGTTCAGGAATGAGTGCCCCAGCCAGCGTCCCGCAGGAAATGATCGTCGCCAGTTTCCACCACTGCGTCGTATCGCCGCCGATCTCGGGAACAATGACCGATGAAACAATGTAAGTCAGAATGATCGAAACCACCGAAGTGACCCATACCAGCGACGTCAACGGAGCTTCGAAGTTCATCGTATCCGCATCGGCAAAGCGCGCCCGAGCCACGGCGCTGTTCAGGAAGTACGCCCCCGCGCTCGAAACCAGCATCATGATGCGCATCACAAAAATCCAAACCAGCAACTGCACTTGCACCGTCGGATTCTTCACTCCCAGCAGAATAAACGTGATCAAAGCCACGCCGGTCACACCATACGTCTCAAACCCATCCGCCGATGGCCCAACCGAGTCGCCCGCGTTATCCCCGGTACAATCCGCAATCACGCCCGGATTCCGCGCGTCATCCTCTTTGATCTTAAAGACGATCTTCATCAGGTCCGACCCGATGTCGGCAATCTTGGTGAAAATCCCGCCCGCAATTCTAAGCGCCGCCGCCCCCAGAGATTCCCCAATGGCGAACCCGATAAAGCACGGCCCCGCGTAATCCCCAGGCACAAACAGCAAAATGAAAAGCATGATCAGCAACTCCACGCTGATCAACATCATTCCGATGCTCATCCCAGCCTGCAGCGGAATGCTGTAAATCGGATAAGGTTTCCCCCGCAAGCCCGCAAACGCCGTCCGCGAGTTGGCAAACGTATTCACCCGAATGCCAAACCAGGCCACGCCAAAACTTCCCGCAATCCCTACCAGGCTGAACGCCAAAATAATCGGCAGCGTCGTCGTCACCGGCTTTCCCGGCACTGGTGAAAGCACGCCGAAATACAGAACAATCACCACCGCAATAAACACCCAAAGCAGCAACAAAAACTTGCCTTGCGTGATCAAATAGGTCTTGCAAGTCTCATAAATGAGTTCAGAGATCTCCAGCATCGCCCGATGCACCGGCAAATTCTTGAGCCGCATATAAATCGCCAGCCCAAATCCCAGCCCCGCAATGCAGAACAGAATCCCGATCATCAGCAGCTTGTGGCCATCAACGCCAAGAAATGAAACCGAAGAAAGGTCGGGCAGCTTCAATCCAGCCTCGCCACCCAACTCCGAAGCCGGCTGGGCCAAAGCCGCAGACGCCGCCACAGCCACAAAAGCCGCCACAGCAGCCGCCCGTCCGCGGGCGAAACAGCATCCTCGGGACACAAGATCAGCGAGCCAGGTGCGCATAGGAAATCCTCCACTCATTGAGAACTATATTAAGGATGACTACGGGTTCAGGTCCTCGAACCGGCGCGCAATTCCCCCACGCTCTTATAAAGAGCGCGGGAGGGCATGGCCGGAGTTCCGAACACGCTTCCACTGCAAGGCTTGAACAGGGATTGCTGAGTTTGGCCGCGTCGGATGTTCATCGTGTCCCAGGCAGGGATATGCTACGTTCCCGAGCCCACGGAACAAGACCAAGTTTTATAACATGTTAGAGGAGTCAGGTCAAACCAAACGTAGCTACACCCGCCTCTCGAACTCACTTCCCAAACACCCCAAACGCCCCCAGCACCTGATAGCTGCTATTCCACCCCGATCCGATGTTGTTCGAGAACGTACCCTGCGTTCCCGCAAAGTTATTGTTCCAGACGTCATATGTATCTTTAAATTTCTGCTGCGGGCTCAGCACTACCCAATACAATTTGCCCTTCTTCACCGGAATCCCCTTGGCATACTTCGCGCTCTGCAGCGTGCAACAACTTCCAAACGTCGGCAGGTTGGAAAAACGCCAGGTATGAAGCGCCTTCCCCGGGATCCCCTTATTGTCCTCATTCAAACTGACCACCAGCGTATTCGTGCCCTGGACATACGTCGCGCCCACCTGAATCTCCATCACCATATGATCGGCCTTAGGCCGGAATCCGCACCCCACCGATTCCGGCCACGGCTGCCCCGCATCCGGCCCGAGAATCCCATAGCCAGCGATCGAGTTGTACACGTGGCTACCCGTGCCCAGATTGCTATAAATCTTGACCAGCTTCGACGACGCCCTCACCGCAGGCACAAAAGGCTCTGACGGAGCCCGCATCAAAATCGTGTTTCGACCACCATTGATCGTGACAACCCCATCGCTCGCCTGACCCCAGGCAGCCCCGACAAGCATCAATCCAACCAACAACCCCGATAGCGTCCTCTTCGTCATCGATCCCCCACTCCCAGGAATGAATTACCGCGGGTGCCCCACGTCTCGCGCTTTTCGAGACGTGGGAACCTTCCGCGAAAAGCAAAACCAGTTTACTCCATTCCCATCACCCTCCAAGCTTCCCGATAACCCTCCCACCGCGCGCATTTGCATTCAATGTCCGGATAGAACCGCAGATTCTTCGCCAGAGCGACGGCCGCGATCGGCAGCACATAATAAACGTCAACCGGCCCGATACGCACCACCAGAACATCGATATCACCAGCCGTATACCCGCTCTTGCCCCTCCCGTAAACGCCATATATCGGCTGCACTTCGTATCCCCGCGAATGCAACACCTCCGTCGACTTAAGCTGCACCCGCCACAACCGCGCTCCGGAATCCAGAATAAAATCGTACCGGTCACTGTCTCCCCAAGGCCTGGCCACGCGAAAACCCATGCTCTGCGCCTTCAACAAAAACGCCGCCTCCGCCAACTCCCCCCTGCGTTTCGGATTCGGACGCCGCGGCTTCCGCACCGCATCCTCCCGCAACCCCGTCAACTCCGCCAACACAATCGACACCGCCATAAAAAGATCCCCCACTCCCTGACCCCACTCTTGTCATTCCGAGACGGCTTTAGCCGTCGAGGAATCTGCTTCTTCCCGTCCAATTCAGCCATCCCGAACCCAAATCAAAGACAAAACCAGCCACCCGTTGACCCCAGGATCAACAGCTATGAAGCCTCAACAATATTTTCGGATAGTTATAGCCTAACACAAACCGCGGCGAATCTAACATTAAAAGTCCAGGCATCGCCGGATCGAAAGCAATCCAGCCCCGAAGGGGCGGCAAAACTTAGCCCAGGCCCTAAGCCCTGGGTAAGCAAAAAACCAGATTCAGGCCCCGAAGGGAATCATGATTCTGATTCCACCCGCCAAAACCCATGTCATAGAGGAAGCGGAGTCGCCCGCGTGCACATGGCTCTCGGACCCGTAACGGTTGACAAAATTCGTGGGGACCGAAGCGGTGAGGGCGGGATCAAAGAGCGTAACGGCCTGATTTCGACACTTTGAGCAGGACCCGCTCTTGACAGCCCTTCGCCGGCGTAGGACACTGCCAACACCTCCGGTTACCCCTCCCTGGGGTGATTCCAACATCGGAGCCCCACCAGACACGGTGCGAAGGGCGGTACACATTATGAAACCTGAGTTACTATCAGCCGCAGTTACACGGGAAGGGCGCATCCACGCGCTGGCCTTCGCCATCGTGTTTGGGTTGGCGGTGTTTGCGACTCCGTCGGCGCAAACGCAGACCTACACTGTGCTTCATGCATTCGCCGGTGGCTCGGACGGAGCAAATCCTTACGCTGGCCTGATCATGGACGCCCAGGGAAATCTATACGGAACGACCGATACAGGCGGCGTCAGCAAGCTTTGCAACGGAGTGGGTTGCGGAACGGTGTTCAAAGTGACCAAGGCTGGGGAAGAAACAGTGTTGTACACCTTTAGTTCGAACGCAGGTGGGTTATATCCATATGCTGGTCTGGTGATGGACGCGCAGGGCAATCTCTATGGCACAAATCTGGCGGGTGGCGACCAGCAATGCGTCAACGGCCAAAACGATGGCTGCGGCGTGGTATTTGAGATTGATACGACCGGCAAGGAGACCGTACTGCACTCGTTCGCGGGTATCCCGGACGGCGCGTTCGCTTACGGAGGTTTAATCATGGACGCGCAGGGTAACCTGTACGGCACCACGCTCTACGGCGGTAATCCCGGCTATGGATCGGTCTTCAAGGTTACCCAGAAGGGCGAGGAGACCGTGCTTTACAGCTTCCAGGGAGCGCCGGACGGAAAATACCCGGCTGCCGGTTTGGTGATGGATTCGGACGGCAACTTCTACGGCACTACGACTAACGGCGGCGGTTCCGACGGAGACAACGGCTGTTCTCTAGGTTGCGGAACAGTGTTCAAAGTGAGTCGGGCTGGTAAGGAGACGATTCTGCATCGCTTTAAGGGATCTGCGGACGGGGAATACCCTGAGGCAGCTTTGCTGATCGATGCCCAGGGCAACCTCTATGGCACCACCTCGAAAGGTGGCAGGTTCAACGGCGGAACCGTATTCAAGCTGGCCACGACCGGCAAAATAAGCGTCCTGCACAACTTCAAGAAGGCAGGTGGCCTACGCCCGTTTGCGGGTTTGGTCATGGATGCCAGTGGCAACTTGTACGGCACCACGAAATATGGGGGCAACTCCACGTCGTGCGCGCCGCATGTCGGCTGTGGAGTCGTCTTCAAACTTGACAAGAGCGGCCATGAGACAGTGCTATATAACTTCACCGCGGGCACGGGCGGGGAGACCCCTTACGCTGGCTTGGTTATGGACGCGACCGGAAACCTCTATGGCACGGCTTCAACGGGCGTTACCGAATTCAATTACGGCACGGTGTTCAAGCTCACCCCTTAGGCACGAGTAGCCCGGAACGACCACGGGGCCGGATTTAATCTTCGACGCCGGGAAACCTATAAGGCTGCCAATCGGAGTGCTTCTCAACTGGCGATAAATCGCCATAGCGCTCATTGAGGGGTTTTGAGCGTAACGGCCTGTTTTCGACAGTTATCCCTGTAAGCCTCAGAACCTCTCGCGGTGACTTTGTTGCGATCAGCTCGAACAACTTGAGGTTGAAGTCGGGGTGAAGCCCTTGAGGCGTTTGAAAGCTGCCCTTGCCCGTTCCCGACTGTCCTTCACTTCAGGCCGAAGGCGTAAAACTTGCCATCATCCGAGCCAACATACACGACTCCATTGGCCACGGCGGGCGAGGGACTTACGGTGCTGCTGGTCGTGTAGCTCCAGAGCAGGGCGCCGGTGCTGGCGTTCAGCGCGTACAGGTTGTGGTCACCTGAGCCGATATAAACGACCCCGTTCGCCACGGCCGGCGAGGAATCCACTCCGCTCCCGGTCGTGTAGCTCCAGAGCAGGGCGCCGGTGCTAGCGTTCAGCGCGTACACCTTGTAGTCTTCCGATCCGACATACACCACCCCATTCGCAACGGCGGGCGAGGAACTCACGTTGTAGCCCGGGATATAGCTCCACTGCACGGCGCCGGTGCTGGCCTCCAGCGCGTACAGCGCGTACGACCAGTTGTTGCCTGCGCCGATATACACCATCCCGTTCGCCACCGCGGGCGAGGAATACACATAGCCGGCTGCATGGAAACTCCACAGCTTATGGCCGGTTCTGGCCTTCAGCGCGTACACCCAGCTGTCGCCCCCCCCGACATACACTACCCCATTTACCACGGCGGGCGAGGTATCCACATATTGGCCGGGAGTGGTGGTATAGCTCCACAACAGGGCGCCGGTGTTGGCGTTCAGCGCGTACACATTGCTATCTAACGAGTCGACATAAACCACTCCATTCGCCACCGTGGGTGAGGCACCCACCATGTCGCCGGTGGTGTAGCTCCACAGCATGGCGCCAGTGCTGGCCTTCAGCGCGTACACGTTGTGGTCGAGCGAGCCAACATAAACCACCCCGTTCGCCACTGCTGGCGAGGAAGGCACGTAACTCCCGGTTGTGTAGCTCCACACCTTACGACCGTTGCTGGCCCTCAGCGCGTACACTTTGTGGCCCGACCCGATATAAACCACCCCATTCACCACAGCGGGCGAGGAACTTCCGCTCTTGCCGGTCGTGTAGCTCCAGTTCAGACTGAGGCTCCCAACATTGTCGACGTTAAGCACACTCTCGCACGGGTTCCATCGCACCATGTTCAGCCTGTGGAACTCGCTCCACTTGTTGCTGCCCATGCAAGCTGGCGCCTGACTCCATGCCTCGGACACGAAGCACGCACATAAAATCAAAACCAAGATGCTGATGCGTTTCATGACCAACCTCCAGAAGATGAACTTGTCTGACCAAAACATGTTTCCCGGGAATTCAGTTCATTCGCCTCAGGGGGTGTTGCGTCCAATAGCGAGAATCGCTCTTCGGGGAAGCGGACATATTCATAACACGCGAACGACCGTTGCCATGTCAGTGAGAGGGATCACATCTTGATGTGCGGTGATGGCCAGGAGCAAGAGGTGTTGCAAAATCCCGATAGCGCTCATTGAGGGGTTTTTAGTGCCATGGCTTGGGCTGAGGAACGCTCGGTGGGCGGCGCGGATCTCGCGTAACCCCACCACACTCACTCCCGCACCCCCAACTGCCAAACAAGAACGAATAAACATCGGTGGAGACCTGCGAGCCCGTCCGGACCCACGACCGACGACCAACGACTAACGACCGAACTTTACCCCCAACTGCCAAAACAAAAACGAATAAACATCCGTCAATTCCTCAATCTGCTTGGTGATCGGCTTCCCGACTCCATGCCCAGCCTTAGGCTCAATCCGCAACAAGATCGGACGCTCCCGGCTCTGCCCATTCGCCGCCTCAGCCTGCATCAATGCCGCCATTTTCTTGGCGTGCATGGGATCGACACGAGTATCGCTTTCGGCCGTCATGAACAACACCGCCGGATATTCCACTCCCGCCTTCACATGCTGATAGGGCGAGTAAGCATAAATAAAATCAAACTGCTTGGGATCATCCGCCGACCCGTACTCGGGAATCCAAAGCTTGGCAATCTGGAAATGCTGGTAGCGCAGCATATCCAGCAACGGTACCGCGCACACCACCGCCCGGAACAGATCGGGACGCTGCGTGAGCGCCACCCCCACCAGCAATCCTCCATTCGATCCGCCACGAATCGCCAGATGCTCTTTATCCGTATATTTCTGCGCAATCAGATACTCGGCCGCCGCAATGAAATCGTCAAAAACATTCTGCTTCTTCTCCAGCATGCCCGCCCGATGCCAGTCTTCCCCAAACTCAGCCCCGCCGCGTAAGTTGGCCACCGCAAAAACGCCGCCATGCTCGAGCCACAAATAGCGATCGCCCACAAAGCTCGGAGTCAGGCTGATGTTGAATCCCCCGTATCCAGTCAGCACGGTAGGATTCTTGCCGTCCAGCACCAGCCCCTTCTTATAGAAGACGAACATCGGAACCTTGGTTCCATCCTTCGACGAAAACCAAACCTGCTTGACTTCGTAAGCCGAGGGATCAATCGAGGGTGCGGCCACTCGCGCCCACAGCTCCGGAGCCTCGTCCTCCTTGAAATTTATGTTGTAAATGCTGGGCGGAACCGTGAACGACTGGAATCCAAAGAAAGCTTCGTTGCTATTCCACTGACCACCGATCTCGGTGATCGAACCCAGCCCCGGCAGCTTCACATCCGACAACAGACGCCCATCCGTTCCGAATATCTTCAGCAGCGAGGTTGCGTTCTTTTCGTACAGGCCAACCAGGTTTCCATGGATGATGACCGCGTTCTTCAATATCGCGTCTGATTCTGGGATAATCTCGTGCCAGCTCTCGCGCGCCGGCTTTTGCGCGTCAACCCGGAAAACACGATAGTGGGGTGCGTCCTCGTTAGTGAAAATGTAAAGCTGCCCCTTCAGAATTTCGCCGGTGTAAGTAAAATCTTTCCCGCTGGTAACTTCAACCGGCGCCGTCCCCGCCTTCAAGTCCTGCAGAAACATCTCCGTCTTCGTCCAACCCTGAAATACCGTGATCAGCAACCAACGATCTTCATCGTCGGCGAGTTGCGCCGACGGAATGTCCTGCGCGCTTGATGCTGTTCCAGAAGAGCGCTCGCCAAAAATCAGCGGATCTTTTTCCGGGTCGCTACCTAGCACGTGATAGAAAATCTTGACGTGATACATCTCCTCGCCGGCCGGCACGTCGCCTTTTTTCGGAGTGCGTCCATAATAAAAACCTGAATTGTCTTTTTTCCATGCGACGTTTGCGTGCCGCGCCCGATCAATGGTGTCGGGCAGCAACTTTCCACTCGAAGTCTCAACGATCCGCAACGTACTCTCTTCCGACCCTCCGGCGGAAGTGCCATAAGCCACATACTTGCCGTCATCCGAAGGCGCCCACCAGTCCAGCGCGACCGTGCCATCCGAGGACATCTGATTTACATCCACCAGCGCCCGGTCTTTCCCCTGAATGCCCTCGCGTACCAGTAGCACCGCCTGGTTCTGCGTTCCCTCCCGCCGTACATAAAAGTAAAACTTCCCGCCAACTTGCGGCGTCCCGATGCTTCCGATAGAAAGCAGTTCGGTCAGCTCCTGATTGATCCGGTTGCGCCCCGGCAATGGGTCGAGAATGCCGCGAGTGTAAGCCAGTTCCGCCCGAACAAATTCCTGCGTCTCCGCGCTGTCCGAATCCTCCAGCCACCGGTAAGAATCAGCGACGCGATGCCCGTTCAAAGTTTCTTCGACAACTTCCACGCGAGCCTTCGGAGGCGCCGCAGGCGTACTCGAAGCTCCATCCACGGCCAACACCACCCCGGCAATCAAAAAGAAACCAAGCAAAGAAAGAATCCAGAACAAAACACGACCTCCTGCCATGAACACCTCTCACTGGCGATGCAAGCGGGAGCCAACTCCCACCCTAACAAGTATAAAGATTTTCCGAAATGCGAAAGGACCCTGAAAGCCCAGCAAATGATATTATGGATAACGACAGAAGGGCCCGCCCTTCGGGCGCGCCCCAAAACACTCCTCAGTAGCTCAATGGCAGAGCATCCGGCTGTTAACCGGAGGGTTGTAGGTTCGAGTCCTACCTGAGGAGCCATTTTATTTCCCGCCCCGTGTTAGGTTTACGCCGCTTTCTTCAAATCACCCGACGCGCTGGGTATAGCCCCAAATAGCCCCATTGAGAAACCCAGCCCAACGCGGTCGCACCATTCGCGCCGCCACGCCCGGTCGTTCTGCAGTCCGCCCGCGTAGAGGTCCGTCACCGAATGTGGCGCGTGACCGAGCCACAATCCGATTAGGTCTTCAGGAACCCGAGCCCGACGAAGTGTTTCGGTTCGGAATCGTCGGAACGCGTGAAGGCCCACTCCCGCTGCCCGGTGAACATTTCGTTGCGCGAGTGGTCGCCCGCTCCTCGTAGCGAAGATGTATCCGGTCTTGCCTTCCGCGTAAACGCGAAGCAGTGCTGCCAGTGGCTCGGCAATATCCACTTCGCGGACGGCAGCGGGTGTTTTCGGGTCCTGTTCCCGACCATGCCAGACGCTCCGCGTTACGGGGAGAACGCGGAAGTCTGGTGAAAATCGGTAGGCTTCAGTGCGAGTGCCTCGCCTGCGCGTAATCCGGTCCCGGCAAGCAAGGCAAAGAGAACCGCGAAGCGATACGCCGCGTGGAGGGTAAGGTTGACAATCTCAGCCTCGGTCACGGTTGGCCGGTGCTGCTTCTCTTTGTTGACGATGGGCATCCCTACGAAATCGTGATTCCACTTGCGCAGGTTGTGTTTGTTTTTTATGGTTGCGATTTTCCTGCTGGTGGATCGGTTCAAAATGCCGCTATGCGTTGAATGACCCAGAACATCGCCACGGTGCCGATATCGCGTACGGCGGCACAAGCTGGAGGATGGCTGATCGTTGTTGGTTGATGGGCGTGAGCCTTGAAGCGGCGCGTAGCATGACTGCGGCGAGCGCCAGGACGAAGCCGATGAAAAGGAAATGTCCGGCTTCAACCCCGATACTGAAGAACAGCGGAGCCGTGGGGATATGTCCGTCCGGCAAACCGGCGTCTTTGAGCCCGCTGGCAAAACCCAGGCCGTGCATCAATCCGAATATGAGGGCCACGATCCACGGCGCACGGGCGGTGATACCAACATGGCCTTGCCGGCCACGCAAAATCAATCAGGCAGGGTGCCGAATCAACGTGGGCTTGGATTCGGGCTTGCACTGTGGCGCAAGAAGAAGGGCGATCCCTTTTGGGATCGCCCTTTTTCGTCTTGCAGCTCGATCTGCGGTTACAGAGTCGAACTGGTTAGAAAATAATCTTGCCTGACACCTGGACGACGCGCACTGAGGAATCGAATCCTAGGAACACGCCGTAAGGGCTGGTCGGCATTGGCTGCATGGCATTGATCTGACCGAACGTCGAATCACCAAGATTGTTGTCCGGGTTCTGGAAGTTCGGGTGGTTGAACACGTTGTAGGCCTGAGCTCCGAGTCCGAACTGGACGCCTTCAGTGATCCTGAAAGTCTTGAATAGGCCCATGTCCATGTCGAAGAAGCGCGGTCCAGTGTACTGGTTACGGCGCTGCGTCGAGTAGGCGGTTGGCAGGAAGTTAAAGGTATCCAGGAACGCAGCTGCATTGAGACAAGGCGTCGCCGTACCTACGATGCTGGCAGCGCTTTTGCCGCAATCACCCTGTCCGGGAGCATTGCCGCCGAGAACTGGGCTGGCCAAGACGGTCGTGTTTGAGTTGGTGACAGCACCGTTTAAGTTACCGTCAATAACCGAGAAGGGCAGCCCCCCGCGCCAGAACATCTTCCCCGACCACTCCCATCCACCAAAAGCGGCGTTCATGAAGCTGTTGCCGAAGTGATAGGAGGGGTGGACGACAAAGTCAGCGTTGAACGTGTTGCGAACGTCGTAATCGGAGCTGCCGTAATTACAGGACTTGAGGCTCTGCGGGCAAATCTGCGTCGGTATCTGAATGTTGTAGGCTTCCGTACCGTACGGAAAGATGCCGCCGTTGGAGAGTTCGTCCAGGTTGTGTGACCAAGTATAGTTCGCGTGAGCGGAAAACCACTTGGCAAAATTACGCCTGAGGCTCACGGTCAGACCGTTGTAGTTCGATACCGCGCCGTTCTGCACCTGGATGACGGTCCCATAGTTCGGCACAGGAGGAGCGGCATATCCTGGGAAGGTGCCCGCCGGCCAGAGTCCATTCGAGTCATAGGCGTTGTAGAAGCTGTTTTCGTACGGAATGCGAATGCCGTGATTGCCAACGTAGTTCATGACCAGCACGGTCGCATTATTAATTTGCTGCTGGAACTGCAGGTTCCACTCCTGCCATCTGGGGGCGTGAATAGTCCCGGTCAGAGCTGTAAAGCTGGGAGCAGCGAAATGCACATTAAAGGGCAGCAAGGAATTCGCGATCTGGGTATAGGTGGCGCCGCTGGTAAAACCATTGTTAAAGGCTGCGGCAGATTGGGACCAAGTGTTCGCGGAGCCGTTCGCGCCCGTGTCGAAGGCGGGTGTTCCGGGGGGATTAATTGTGCCGGTTGGCCGAACGCGAATCGCAACGGAGACCGGGGGATTGGCAAGGAGATCGTCCACCAAGCCGGCGGGCGGGTTGTCGTAGAAGATGCCAAAACCACCGCTGACTACTTGCTTACCGTTGCCTCGGGGGGACCAACTAAATCCGAAGCGCGGTGACCAGTCCAGCGTGTCCACGCCGGGGTAGGCTTGATGCTGGTTGTAGGCGATGTCGCTAGTGTACGGAACATTGCCGGCACCGGCTCCCGCCACTACGCTAGGTAGCGAGAACCAATTGGACTTGAAGTTGGCAAAGCAGTTGATCTGGCAAACCGGGTTGGAATTGCGCTCTGCGCGCAAGGCGAGCGTCAAAGTCAGATTCGGCTTCACCTTCCACTCGTCCATCGCATAAACGCCGAGACCCCACAGAGCAACCGGTACGTTGGTAAAGGCGTTATCAGCCCTGCGGTACTGACCAGCCAAACCGTTGACCATCAACTGTAACGCGTTGGTCGATACAGGGGCACCGTTGACTATCTGCGAGTCGGATAAATCGAAATAGGTTAATGGGTTGGTGTAGAAGAAGTTGTGATCGCTGACGTCATAGCGGCGGTAGTTGCCGCCGAATTTAAGGCCGTGATTTCCGTGGGTCCAGGTGAAGTTGTCGATAAATTGATACTGGGTGACGTTACGTCCCTGAGGGAACGCTTCCATTCTGCCGACGATCCCCGAGTTACTTGCCGCACTGAGCGGGTTGTCTCCGCCGAAGACCAGGGCTTGCGGGAACGTTCCCAAAGCCTTGGCCTCGTCTTGAGCAAACTGGGCAACGTAGTGGCTTCCCGCCGCAGTGAACTCATTGGTCTTGGTGGGCGAGAAAACGTGTGTCTCCTGGAGCTGCAGGTCCCAAGAAGGCTGATTGGACAAAGCGTCGAAGTTGGAACTAATCGGATCGAGGTAGGTGGGCTGCACACCATGGTCTATCTTGTAGCGCCCGAACAGCTTATCGTTCTGTCCGATGTTCTGGTCGATTTTGAAGGCGATAATCCATTCCTTCGCGAGGGCAGACGGGGTTGCGTTGAAAGTAGCAAAGCAGGGAGTCGTAGCCGGGTTGAAGTTGACTCCAGGCTGAAAAGTCAGACCGTTGCACGCATTGTTGTTGGCGATTGGTGTCGCATTGGCTGCGCCCGGGGCGTTAGCAAACAGGCTCATCATCTGTTGGAACAATGGGAGTGAGGCTGGCTGCATTATCCCGACGTTCTGCAGGACCGCGCTTGCGAACTGCGGGGTTGGAACGTTTGTGGAGATGACGTTAGGCAGAATGAAGCGCAAGCCCTCGGTGTCGAAGAAAAAGAAGGTTTTGTTCTTGATAATAGGACCGCCGACCGAACCCGCCCACTGATTGGCGTTAGAGAAAGGCCGCGGCACGATTGGGTCCGAGTTGTTATTCATCCAGTTGTTGGAGTTCATGGTCCGACCGTTCCACCAGTACTGGGCGTTGCCGTGGAATTTATTGGTGCCGGACTTGGTCACGTAGCTGACCTGGGCGCCGGACAACTGTCCGTATTCGCCGGAGTATGCATTGGCGATTACTGTGGCTTCCTCAATCTCGTTCGAACCGATGGTGAGGTTGGTGGCGCCGGAGTTGTTGATGTTGAAGTACGGATCCATGTCATTTTCGCCGTTGACGGTGAACAAGTTCGAGGTCGCGGGCAAACCATTCATGGTGAAGTTGCCATAGCCACCGGTGTTGTTCATCTCGGCGCCGGGCGAAGTCTGGGCGATGTTGGTGATGTCGCCGCCGGGATTCGGTAGCAGCGCGAGTTCCTGCTGGGTATACGGGGTGGCGATGCTGGCGCTGGTGGTATTGATGATCGGCGGGGCGCTGCTGACTTCGACAGTCACCGCTGAAGCTGACAGGGTCAGCGAAATGTCCGTGGTCGTCGTTTGACCTACAGCGACCGAGACGGGAGTTTCCACCGTCGAAAAGCCGGTCTCTTTCACCGTGACTTTATAGTTTCCTGGCTTCAACAGCGAAAACCGATAGTAGCCAGTGCCATTGGTTTTGGTGGCTTGCGTGGAGCCTTCGTCCACACTCTTCAGTTCGACCGTCGCATTGGCGACGACCGCGTGGCTGGGGTCGGTGACCGTACCTGCGATATCGCCAGAAATGAGGGACTGGGCGAAGGCGGCAGGCGCCATGAGGCTGGCTACCAGCAGCACTGTGATCAGCGCGTTTCTAAAGTTATAAGTCATTTTTGATTCTCCTGAAAAACGAAAGTTCGTGGCGCAAACTGCTGAATCAAGAACTGGTACTGCGGATCGATCCACTCGAAACAGATCAAGACCCGCCTTGCAAATGTTGGCTAAAAGGCCTAGACACGTACAAACTACTGTTAGGCAACTCGTGTTCCAAAGAGTTGTCTTTGTTAGGCCATATAACTCAAGCAGTTATGGGGATGATTTGTTATCTCTACCAGAATTGGGAGGATTCGGATCGAATCAGATATGAAATTTCATATGGAAAGGAGCTGGGCGGAGTTCGCTGGTAAGTTCGCCTGCGGGAGATCGATATAGCCTTTCCCCCGATGTCGCTTGCCTAGGGGGTTGGAAGTTCGTGGTTGGGAGCGGGGATTTCGGGCTTAGCCGTGAGGTGGGACTTGAAACTGCGGGTAGCCTTGTCGAACTCTGCTTTAGCGTGTGCCACCCTTCGCAGCAGGGCGTGCATCTGCTTGGGCCCCAGGATCAGGAACCCCAGCAGAAGCACCAACAGAAGCTCTGTGCCAAGACCCACGAATTCTATCCTTTATTGTGGTCGTTAGCGGTCACATTGGCGGTGATCGCGGGTGGCTCGGCTTGTTCTTTCATGGCCGACTTGAAGCCGCGGATGCCCTCGCCGATTCCTTTGCCAAGTTCGGGAAGTTTCTTGGGACCGAAGACGAGCAGGGCAATTCCGAAAATCACCAGCAGATGCATGGGCTGAAATAGTCCTTCAAACATTGATTGCTCCTTGCAAAAAAATGTCAACGCTTACGATTGATTAAGGGTGCGAGCGCCGTGACCAGTAGCTCGGGCACGGCGCCCGCGACAAGTTTCAGGTTCAGTAAAATCAGAAGCCACGTTCGGCCGCGTCGGCAGCCTGCGCCAGCTTCGTGATTGCGGCAAAGAAATCTTTCGACTGTCCGATGAACAGTCCGTCATTGGTGAGCGCTTGCACTGCCCCCATGGCGGCGCCTTTTGTGTTGGTTGGCCGAATGATCGAGCAGGGCTGGAACTTTCGGCTGAGGAAAGGGCACGGCTCAGGCATGATCAGGTTGCCTTCCAGGGATTCCGACGTGATGCCGGCGAGTTCCCGGAAGTGCACTTTTGAGCCGGTGACCGGGTCGACGTCGGTGAGAGTAAGGACATTTCCGGCCTTGTCATGCCAAGTCTGGAAGTGAGCCGTCTCGGTAGGCCCGATGCTGAGCAGGATTCGCAAGACTTCGACGTTGGTGACTCTCTGAGCCAGCGACGGGTAGAGACTGCTGCCACCCTGCTCAATGGCGCAGAAGTGAAAGCCCGCGGTGAAGGCGATCGCCTTGAGATGATCAGGGACGTTGAAGGGGGCGATGTTAGCGGGACCGTTGAGGTCATCATCGGTTCTGGGAATTGCGGTTCGATTGACGATGTTCTCGGCTTGACCAAATACAAAGTTGGGATCGAGATCGGGATTGTGGTTGTCGCTGCGATAGCGGGTCCAGAAACTGGTGTCGACGTTGAGATTCATCAGGTTGGTGAGCCGGCCGACATCAGCGGCCCCGGTCGCCTTACTGCTGGGCAGATTGGCAAATTGATCGAGATTCACCGGGTCAGCTCCGACCGACTCCAGGTAGGAGTTGATGAATGCCTGGTGACTCTTTTCGTCGTCGGTGTTGTCGTGGATATACTGCGGCATGTCGCCATCGAGAATCTGCAGGGCAGCCATGTAGAGCGGGCTGCCGCCGTTGACGCCGTGCTCTTCCGCATCCTGGGTTCCTCCGAGTTCGGTGTATTGTTCCCATAGATCGGACTCGAGGATTTCCGCCGCAGCCAGGAATTGCAGGATTGCGATGTCACCTTTGGTTATTGCAGGACCTTTATGATCGGTTTCAGCCAACGCCCGTAAACCGCCGCTCAGAATGCCAGCGCCTACGGTCGCCGCAGCTCCGGCGACGGCACCGTTTCTGATGAACGAGCGTCGATTCGAAGTGCCTAGAATTTCGGTAATTTCCTTCATATTTGTGCTTCTCCAAGGTATCCCGGTTTGATTGGTGGGATACGTGAGGTGACACTACAAGGCGGGAATTTGTCTTGTGTCACGCCGATGTCTGCGGGGCGTAAAAAGAAATTCCGTCTTCGTGTCTCCGCGATGTCATCCTTATGTCAAAGCGTAGATTCGAATGCAGGATGGTACAGCAGAAATGTCCTGTCTGATATCTGGACTGTGGAAAAATAACTAGAGCAACTTAATGCGCCTTCGCGCCGCGCGGCACTGCGACTGGGCTTCACATTCGAGGGAATCTTTCGCCAGCACATGATCGTTAAAGGCCGAAATCGTGACACTGCGTGGTTCTCCATGCTCGACTCGGAATGGCCGAAGCGAAAAGCGGCATTCGAGCGCTGGCTTGATCCGTCGAATTTCGACACGGATGGACGGCAGAGGGTTTCACTTTCCGCGATCAATGCGCTAGAGACGTAGCTAGCTTCGTCTCTCCGTGGACGAGCGCGGCACTGGCGTCTACATTAATGCGTATTCCCGGATAGTTCGTGAACGATGCTGTTCACGAACGACTTGGCGTCTCCAAAGAGCATTAAGGTTTTGTCGAGATAGTAGAGCGGGTTGTCGATGCCGGCGAAGCCTGGATTCATGCTGCGCTTGATCACCATCACCGTGCGGGCTTTGTCCACATCCAAGATCGGCATCCCGTAAATGGGGCTGCCGGTATCGGTGCGCGCGGCGGGATTGGTGACGTCATTCGCGCCGATTACCAGGGCAACGTCGGTCTGGGGAAAATCGCCGTTGATGTCATCCATTTCGATCAAGCGATCGTAGGGAATATCGGCCTCAGCGAGTAGAACGTTCATGTGTCCGGGCATGCGTCCGGCTACGGGATGAATGGCGAAGCGCACATCCACTCCGCGTTTGGTGAGTGCGTCGTACAGTTCGCGAACTTTGTGCTGGGCTTGCGCAACGGCCATGCCGTAACCCGGGACGATCACAACTTTGTTGGCAGCGGCCAGGATTCCAGCGGCTTCGTCAGGCGTAGCGCTGCGTACTATTTTCTCTTCTTGCCCGGCCACGGTGGAAGCCTGCACCTGTCCGAATGCTCCGAACAGGACATTGGTGAAGGAGCGGTTCATCGCTTTCGACATGATGATGGAGAGGATGAGACCAGAGGAACCGTCGAGCGCGCCGGCAATAATAAGGAGCTTGCTGTCGAGGACGAATCCCATGGCAGCGGCGGACAAACCGGCGTAAGAATTCAACAGCGAGATGACGGTCGGCATATCCGCGCCGCCGATGGGAACGATCATGAGCACGCCGAAAACAAGTGGGACGGCGATCATTACAGGAAACAGTTGTCTGGCGCCGGGGTGCAGTACCATGTAGACCGCCACAGCAACCGAAATAGCCAGCAGCGACAGATTAACGAAGTTCTGTCCCTTGTAGGTGAGCGGGCGCTGCGGGAGGATTTCCTGCAGTTTCCCTGCCGCCATCAAACTCCCGGTAAAGGTTAGTGAGGCGAGGATGACCTCCATAGACAGAACCGCCATCATGAAGCGCGGAACGTTTGGCGTGCGAAGATAGAATTCCGCCGTGCCCACCAGGGTCACACAGAATGCACCAAAGGCATGGCTGAGCGCGGTTCGTTGGGGGACGGCGGTCATGTGCACGAGCCCCAGCGGAATCCCAATGCCTGTGCCCAGCACCAGCGCAATGACGATCCACTTGTAGTCGACGATGCCATGATGCAACAAGGTCCCAGCGATAGCCAGGACCATGCCGATTTCACCGGAGCGGACACCGCGCTTGGCAGTGGCTGGACTACTCAGCCACTTCAGCGAAAGAATAAAGAGAACGCTGGCGATGAGGTAAACGATCTCGATGATCTGCTGATTACCCGCGAAGTCAGTGGTCATGGCTTTGTCGGACGGCTGGACTTAAACATTTTGAGCATGCGGTCGGTGATTAGAAATCCGCCAACCACGTTGCTGGTGGCGGCGATCACTGCGAGAACGCCGAACACGAACGAAAGCGTGCTTTTGTGCTCGCCCACCAGGACGATGGCTCCGACGACCGCGATGGCGTCGAGGGCATTGGTGAGCGACATCAGCGGCGTGTGGAGTAGAGGTGAGACTCGGCGGATGACTTCGAATCCGATGAAGGCCGCGAGCATGAAAACGAACAATCCGTTGATTAAGGCAGAACTCATCTTGCCTCCTAAATTTCGGTCGACTTCGCACGGGCGGGACGCCCGCGCCTACATTAGTTATGCGCTTTGCGAGACCAGCGCTGGTAGTTTGAAAAATTCCCGCACTCGTTGGTTTACTATTTCGCCGTCCCGGGTCAGCAGGGTTTCGCGAGTAATTTCGTCTTCCAGGTTGATCTGCAGTTTTCCCTCTTTCCCTAAGTGCAAAAGAAATGCGGTGACGTTGCGCGCATACATCTGGCTGGCGTGATAAGGGACTTCGGTTGCGATATTGATGCGCCCAATAATCGTGACCCCATGCGCGACTATGGTCTTGCCGGATTGCGTGAGTTCGCAGTTCCCTCCTCGCTCACCAGCGAGATCAAAAATGACTGAGCCCGGCGCCATCCCTTTCACCATATCCGCGGTCACGAGAACCGGAGCTTTCTTGCCGGGGACGACTGCGGTCGTGATCACAACGTCACTCTCGGCAACCACGCGGGTCAGCAACTCGCGCTGTTTCGCATAGAAGCTTTCATCCTGTGCAGTGCCATATCCGCGCGCATCCTGCGCATCTTTGGCTTCAATGGGAAGTTCGACGAAGCGCCCTCCGAGACTCTGCACCTGCTCTTTGGAGGCCGGCCGCAGGTCGTACGCAGACACCACAGCGCCAAGCCGTCGTGCAGTGGCAATGGACTGAAGTCCGGCAACTCCCGCGCCAATCACGAGAACGCGGGCTGGAGTAATGGTTCCCGCGGCCGTCGTCAACATCGGGAAAATTCTGGGCAGCGTATCGGCCGCGATCAGCACCGCTTTATAGCCGCAGATGGTGCCCATCGAGGAGAGCACATCCATGCTCTGCGCACGCGTGGTACGCGGCATCAACTCCACCGAGAAAGAAGTAACGCCGGTTTGGGCAATCTGCTGGATCACTTCCAACGATCCGAGCGGCCGCAGGAAACCAATGAGCATCTGGCCTCGACGCATCAAGGGCAGATCCGCTCTTCCAGTGACGTCATTCGATCCGTAGCAGAGAACTTGAACGACGATGTCGGCATTCGCGAAGAGGGCAGCACGATCAGGAAGGACTTTCGCGCCCTTTTCGGCGTAGAACGCGTCCTGGTAACCGGCTTCCACTCCCGCGCCCTTTTCGATGACTACCTCAAAACCTGCTTTAGCAAGATTTGGGATTACCACGGGCACAAGCGCAACCCGTCGCTCCCCCGGATAAATCTCCTTGGGCACACCAATAATCACGGAGTTGTTTCCTCTTGAATTGGGTAAGGCACGAACCGGCTATTGTAGCGGATGAGCGTCCACAATGCAGTGACGGAGATTTCTAACACGAGCAATTAATCCTTTTTGGGAAGATCTTTTGGAGCCACGCTGGTTTCAGGCTTGCCATCTGTCTTCTCGGGCTCTTGCGGCTTTGGTTCCAGATTCTGCACGATTACGGAGATGCGGCGGTTGGATGCATCGAGCGGTTGAGCGGGCTTGCGCAGCATCTGATCGGCATAGCCTCGGACTTCCGAAACCTCGTCGCCTCGCAATCCATTATGCTGCATCAATCGTCGGGCAGCGTTGGCGCGGTCGGTGGAGAGCTCCCAATTCCCGTATTCACGGCGGCCCGCGTAGGGCTTGGAATCGGTGTGACCTTCGATGGAGACATGGTTGGGAAGCTTTCCCAGTTCTTGCGCCAGCAGCGAGAGCAACTCTTTCCCGTTGTCACTTGGGGCTGAATTTCCAACTTCGAAGAAGGTCCCAGTTTCGGTTTCGAGCAGTTCGATTCGCAGCCCTTCGGGGGTAATGGTCATCTCGATCTGATCTTTAATCTTGTCAAAGTTCGGAACCTTGCTGATGGCCTTCTCCAATTCCTCTTTCAATTTCGGCATGTCGTCTTTGGTGATAGCGAGAGCCTCGGCCACGCCCACTTTCGTCGAACCGATCTTAGTGGCGGTTCCGGCCGGGTCCTTGAAATAACCAGCAACAGCTTCCCTCACGGGTTTGTTGGTGTTGAGCAGCCAGAGAACGATGAAGAGCGCCATCATCGCGGTAACGAAATCAGCGTAGGCGACTTTCCACGCGCCCCCATGGTGTCCGCCATGTCCGGCTTTCTTTTTGATAATGATTATGGGACGTGAAGCATCCATAAGATTGTTTCCTTAGGCCGATGCCGAGGCAGCGGCTGGAGCTTCGGCGGCAGCGCCTTCGGTTGGCGCAGCATCGCCGCCTCCTTTGCAATGCTTCTCGACTTCCAGAAACCCGGGACGCACGTGGCCGGGAATTGCGCGGCGCGCGAACTCTACGGCCATGATTGGGGCAGTTCCCTTCAAGAAAGCGATCATCACGACGCGCAGGACATGCAAGTAGGCACCCTCATCTTCGGCAATCTTCTGCATACTGGCCGCGAGCGGGCCCACCAATCCGTAGCAGAGCAGGATTCCGAGAAATGTGCCGACCAGAGCTGCGGCAACTTTGTGTCCGATCTCTTCTGGAGGGCCGCCGAGGGCTCCCATGGTGATCACGACGCCGAGTACGGCGGCGACAATTCCCAGGCCGGGCAAGGAATCAGCCATGCTGCTTAGAGACGCGATGGGCAGACTGGCGCCGTGATGGTGCACCTCCATGTCGAGGTCGAGGAGTTGGTCAAGATCAAATGCTTCCACTCCGCTGATCGCCATTCGCATGGTGTCACAGAAGTAATCCCGAACGTGGTGATCTTTGAGGAAGGCAGGATATTTGGAGAGGAGAGGACTCTTGGCCGGGTCCTCGACGTCGCCCTCTAATGACATCAAGCCTTCGCGGCGTGCCTTGTTGAGGAGTTCATACATCATTTTGAGGGAGTCAAGGTAGCGCTGTTTGGTGAATTTTGAGCCGCCGAATACACCTGCTACGCCGCCCACGATTTGCTTAAGAATATGAAGGGGATTGGCGATCAACACGGTTCCGATCGCCGCACCTCCGATGACAACAAGCTCAGCGGGCTGGATTAGAACCCTGATGTTGCCATGTTCCATCAGGTAGCCTCCTAGCACCGAGCCGAAGACAATGACGATTCCGATAATTGCAAACATGGGGGATCAGATCTCCGAGCTTCCTGGAGTGGCTTGCGAGCACGCTGCGGCAGCCACCGCCTTTTTCACGGAAGATTGCTGTAGCGAAGCTTGCGCTCGATTCAGCAAGGAATCGATCGTGTCCCCGGTTTGCACGCTTCCGTAACCGACCGAAGTCGTGACCGACAACTTATCGCCCCACCACTGCAGCCCGGCGCAAGTCACCATCTTTCGAATACGTTCCCAGGTGTGCCGTACACCGGAATCGGGACAGTTGATCAGAATGGCGACGAATTGATCGTCCGTCCAACGTCCGACGAAATCGCTGGGGCGAAGAGCGCTCCTCATAGTTTGCGCAACCACGCGCAGAATGGCGGCGCTTGCCTGCTTGCCGTAGGCGGCGCGGAAGTTGTCCAAGCGCTCAACCTGAATCGCAAGGATGCCGAATGGAAGGTGGTAGCGCGCGAAGGTCGCGAGATTTTCGCTCAGGTGGAATTGGGTGTACTCGTGATTTGGAAGACCCGTGGTTTCGTCCATGCACCCGTGCGCGGCCAGGGTGTGTTGATTTCGGTTCGATGTGAATTTCTCTTCGTCGAAGCTCTCCGCAATTCCGATAATGGAGCCGCGGGTATCGCGTATTGGAGCAATCCGCATGAGCACATGAACCGGATGTCCTTCTTTGTGACGCAATTGCATACGGGCTTCCTGGGGCTTACCCTCGCGCAGGGTTCGCCTAAAAGGACAGGTTGCGCCGCAAGCCACACAACCCTGGTCGTTACAGTTCGCCAGAATATTGTCGCGACAGGAGTGGCCTACAACCTCATGGCGTTTGTGCCCAGTAAGCCTTTCGGCCCCTTGATTCCAGAACAGAATTTTCCCCTGCCGATCCGCGACGTAAACACCAGTCTGCAGGCTGTCCAGCACCATGCGGAAGATTTCTGGATCTTGAAGATCAGGCATAGAGAATTTAGAAGACTTCGCTAGAGTTCTCATCGACAGGAAAAGCACGGTACTTCAGCCTGCTCGCGCCTCATGGATTGAGGGCGACGAGCTTCGTAGCAGCAGTTCGTCCGATTGCCCGTATGGACGTGTCCCTCGGACAGTCTCCCCTCGTAGATAGCGATGCTGACGCACGCAAGTGACCACCAGAAAGTAAAGAAAACCTCATTTCTGGCCGAAGGAGTTTCCATACGCCCCTGTGTGCCTATGCACGACTCGGGTCGGATCGTATCGGGGGCTGGAGAAGCGTGATGTGTCGCTTGATTGCTCGTACTTACGCAGCAGTAGAACGAAACCCGGCTCCGGGAAAGTGGCGGACGCGATTTCGGACTGCATTCCGCTTGCTGGCGCTCCTTGCGTTAACCGCAACTGCAATTGCCCAGCAAGGCGCCAAAGACTTGAGCGAAGCCAGCCTCGAAGAATTAACCAACATTCAGGTTTACAGCGCCTCGAAGCATATGCAGAGCGCCAGCGAAGCGCCGGCATCGGTTACGGTCGTCACCGCGGACGAGATCCAAAAGTACGGTTATCGCAACCTGGCCGACATTCTGCGCAGCGTGCCCTGCTTCTATGTCACTTACGACCGCGATTACACCTTCGTGGGAGTACGCGGGTTTGGGCGGCTGGGAGACTGGAACAGCCGGATTTTGGTGTTGATCGACGGCCATCGCACAAACAACAACGTTCTTGGCCAGGCGATGTTGGGAAACGAGTTTCTGGTGGATGTGGACATGATCGAACGAGTGGAGATTGTCTTCGGGCCCAGTTCTTCCCTGTATGGGGCCAATGCTTTTTTCGCGGTAATCAACGTCATCACCCGGACGGTGAAAGAAGTCAAGGATTGGGAACTTTCGTTTCAAACGGGAAGCTTTGGCACCAATGAAGGCAGAGCGACATATGGACATCAATTTCAAAGCCTGGGCGTGCTGCTCTCCGGAACTTTCTACGACAGCCAGGGCCAGACCTTGTTTTTTCCTCAATTCAACAGTCCGGCAACCAATCACGGCATTACCAGTGACACCGACTATGAATCATACAAGCACATTCTGGCCACGCTGACCTTTCATGGATTCACTCTGCAGGGATTGTTCGCCACCCGCGATAAGGGAGTTCCGACTGCCTATTTCGGGGGGGTATTCAACGATCCTGCCGATTTAAACATCGACAGCCATCAGTACGTCAGCATCGAGTACCAGCACCCCATCGGAAAATGGCAATTCGACGCGGACACCAGCTATGACCAGGCTCGTTTGCAGGGGCCGGTGCCGGAGGCGCCCACAGCGGCCGGCGAGCCAGTTGTTTTGAGCACGTACTCCTTCCGAGGAAACTGGTGGACGGGAGAGGCGAAAGTGAGCCGCGATCTGTTTGAACGAAACCACCTCACTCTCGGCACAGAGATCAGAGACAACCTTCGACAGGATCAGGGCGACCTCGTAAATCCTCCCAACGTATTCACCCCGGAACCGAACAGTTCCTTGATTACTGCGGTCTACGCTCAGGATGAATTCGGCATCACCAGCCGCATCAAGCTAAACGCCGGAGTTCGTTATGACCACTATTCCACCTTTGGTGGAACCTTCAACCCGCGTGCCGCGCTGATCTTCCGTGCCGCCGAGAAAACCGCCCTCAAGCTGCTCTATGGCAATGCCTTCAGCGCTCCTGACGTTTATCAAACGTCGCCGGACTTCGGAATTTTTTACGATGACAATCTCAAGCTTCAGTCCGAGCACATTCAGAGTCTGGAGGCCAGGGTCGAACAAGGACTAGGACAGCACTTTCAGCTGTCAGGCGGCGTATATCGCAACAGAATAAACGATTTGATTACCCTCGCCTTGAATCCCATAGACCAGAACTTCGAGTACGAAAATGCTGGTAGTGCACAAGCTACCGGGATGGATGTTGAGCTTAGTGGACGCGCAAGCAACGGCGTGCAGGGCAAGGCCAGCTTCGATTACGTGCATGCGTATGACGAGGGCGCGGGGCACCCGGCGCTGGATAACTCTCCGGGCCCGATGGCGAAGTTGAATTTGATTGTGCCGCTCATCGGCCAACGATTGTCTGCGGGAGTCGAGGGGCAATTCCTGGGGAGACGCCTGACACTTTTGCAGGATTCCTTGAGCAGTTATCAGGTCTTCAACCTCACGCTGCTGGGACACACGGTGGGAAACCATCTCGATATTGCGGCGAGCGTCTTCAACGTTCTGGACAAGAAATATTTCGACCCCGGCCGCCCGGAGGACCCGGAAGATGCAATTCAACAGGACGGAAGAAGTGTCCGAATCAAAATCACTGGCAGGTTTTGAAAAATGAGCCCACGTAAACCATATGGGCACGCGCACCTTGTTCCGATAGGCGCCGGACTAAGAAGACGGCTGGTACTCGGGTTGTCGAGGTCGCACGCTGACCTGCCCAGCGGCTTTGCCTTGGAGGTCAGCGGTTATTTTGGCCGGCCGCCGCCCGCCCAGCGGGTTCCTTCTTACACCCGGTTCGATACGCAGTTGAGCCGACGTCTCGGGGAACGCGTGGAATTGAGTCTGGTGGGACAGAATCTAATTCAAGATCACCACCTGGAGTCCAACGATTCACTTACCAGCCTGAACCCGTCACAAGTCAAACACAGCGCTTACATGAAGGTGAGCTGGCAATTCTGAATGTGAAGCGGAGATGAACATTCAACCGACTCAATTTGACTACTGCAGAACGATGCAGCTGGAGCTCCGTGGGCGCTTGTTGACTGTCACCACAACACTCGTGACGGATATCGCAGGCGGGAGGAAACCAGCGCAACGCTTCTCTTCGAAGTGAAATGCAAATGAAGTGAAATGCAAATCGTGAATCTCATTCCGCCACAGTTTGCGAGCATGCCGAGGCGACTTCTATGGGCGCTGGGTCTCGTGGTGCTGCTACTCGGCCGGATGCGGGCACAATCGCCGACTGCTGGCGAATATCAAGTCAAGGCGGCCTTTCTGTTCAACTTCGCGAAATTTGTGGAGTGGCCATCGAGCAGTTTGCCCGATCCTTCCGCACCGCTGCGGATCTGTATTTTGGGGCGAGATCCCTTCGGCGATGAACTGCGCAACATAACAAAAGAAAAGACAGTAAGCGGACGCAAACTCCAGATCGATCAACTTGTCGATCTGCAACAGGCCAGAACCTGCCAGATCGTCTTCATTGCTTCCTCAGAAAAGGCACAACTGAAGGAAATCCTCAAAGGTCTGCAGGGAGCCAATGCTCTGACCGTGGGCGACACGAATGGGTTTCTCGAGCAGGGCGGGATGATTAATTTTGTGCTGGAAAACGACCGGGTGCAGTTCGAAGTGAACTGCAAGGCGGCAGAGAAATCTGGATTGAAGATCAGTTCCAAGCTGTTGAATGTGGCGAAATTTGTAATCGTGTAAGCCAGAGTTAGGAGTAACTCGGATGCGTCATTTTGGGGATTTGTCGATTCGCCACAAGCTCAGTGCTTTATTCATGGCGATAAGCGGATTCACTGCGCTGGCGGTTTCCTGCCCCATGGCCATTTATGACGTGATCACATTCCGGCACGCGGTGGCCCAGAATCTGGCGGTCTTAGGGGATGTCCTGGCCGGCAACAGCACGGCCGCTCTGACGTTTCGGGACACGGAATCCGCGCGAGACGTCTTGCGGGCGTTACGTGCCGAACCGAACGTGACTGCGGCCTGTATCTATACCTCGGACGGTCAACCCTTCGCCAAATATGCGCGAGATGAAAAGGATTCAGGTTTCATACCGCCGGTGCCGCAAGCGGAGACCACTCAGTTCAGGAACGGTCACCTGTTCCTGTTCCGAAAGATCGTGCTTGCCGGTGAAACTGTCGGCACGCTGTATCTTGAATCGGATCTGGAACGACTGCATCGGCGATTGCGGGGATACACGATCAACTTCGCAGTGGCACTGCTGGTCACGTTCTCCCTGGCTTTCGTGTTGTCCTCACGCTTTCAAGAACCGATTTCGCACCCTGTCCTTGACTTGGTAGAGACGGCAAAGGCTATTTCGGGCCGGGGCGACTATTCGATTCGAGCAGAAATCCTCAACCATGACGAATTCGGCCTGCTGGCAACCGAGTTCAACGGCATGCTGGGGCAAATCGAAAGGCGCGACCTGGAACTCCAGCAACATCGGGAGAATTTGGAGGAGCAGGTTGCTCATCGCACCGGTGAATTGCTCACCATGAACATCGACCTGACGCGGGCTAAGGAGGCGGCCGAAGCAGCCAGCCGCGCGAAAGGCGAATTTCTCGCCAACATGAGCCACGAGATCCGCACTCCGATCAACGGCATCATGGGCATGACCGAGTTGGCCCTGGATACAGAGTTGAACACAGAACAGCGCGACTACCTGTTGCTGGTGAAGGCTTCGGGGGAGTCGCTGTTGTCAGTGATCAATGACATTCTGGATTTCTCCAAGGTGGAGTCGGGGAAGTTGGATCTGGAGATGATCGAATTCAATCTCTACGATTGCGTCGGCGAGACCATGAAGACCCTGGCTTTGCGAGCGCACCAGAAGCACCTGGAACTCGCCTATGACGCAGATCCGGAAGTTCCCTCGCAACTGCTCGGCGATCCGGGGCGCCTGCGGCAGATTCTTGTAAACCTGGTCGGCAACGCGATTAAGTTCACGCAGCGAGGAGAGGTACTGGTCACTATTGAAAACGGCTCGCAGGACGCACGAGGCGTGGAGCTGCATTTCAAAGTGAAGGACACTGGCATCGGAATTCCTCCGGAGAAACAAGGACTGCTGTTCAAAGCCTTTTCGCAGGCTGACAGCAGCACCACTCGAAAATATGGCGGCACCGGTCTTGGACTGGCAATCTCGCTGCGTCTGGTTGAATTAATGGGAGGGGAAATGTGGGTGGAGAGCAGTGAAGATAGAGGGAGCACATTTCACTTCTCAGCGCACTTTGCGGTTGGCCAGTCGAAGGCTCAACTCGCGCCTCCGGCTCAGGTAGCGGAGTTGCGAGGACTCTCAGTGCTGGTCGTCGACGACAACGAAACCAATCGACGGATCCTCTGCGATATGACTCATGGATGGGGAATGAAGCCTTCCGCCGCAGAGAGCGGTGCCATTGCGCTGGCTGCCCTCGAAACGGCGAAGCAAAAAGGAGAATCCTTCCGGGTAATTCTGATCGACGGCCAAATGCCGGTCATGGACGGGTTCGAGTTGGCTGAAAAGATGCGGAAGCAGGCCAAAAGCCAAGTCGACTTCGCCGAAACCACCGTCCTGATGCTGACCTCCGGAGGACAACCCGGCGAGGCCAACCGCTGCCGGCAGGTGGGAATCTCGGCCTATCTGCTCAAGCCGGTACTCAAAGCCGACCTGCTGGCTGCCATCCTCGCCGCGCTAAGCCAAAGACTGACCGACACGGATGCGAGCCGTGCCCTGGTCACTCGTCACACCCTTCGCGAATCGGCCCGCAAACTCAGAATTCTGGTGGCAGAAGACAATGCGGTGAACCAGGTAGTGATCCTTCGTGTGTTAGAGAAGATGGGGCACACTGCGGTGCTAGCACAAAACGGCAAAGAAGCGCTCGCGCTCGCCGCCGCCGAAAAATTCGACCTTGTCTTCATGGACGTTCAGATGCCAGAAATGGATGGTTTAGCCGCGACCACAGCGATTCGGGAAAACGAGAAGACCAGCAGCGCCCACCTCCCGATCTTCGCGATGACGGCGCATGCCATGAAGGGAGATCGCGAACGCTGCCTGGAGGCTGGGATGGACGGCTACATTACCAAACCGGTGCGCTTTAGCGACATTGAGGAAACCCTGGCAGGCCTGGCGAGCGCGCCTGTAACAGTGGCCAAGCCCAAGCTCGCGGACGAGGCGGCGTCATGGAACAAGGCTGAAGCTCTCGGTCGCATCGGAGGCGATGAAGAATTGCTCCGGGAACTGTGCCAGATTTTTCTGGAAGAGTCTCCGAAATTGCTGGAGAAACTGCGGCAGGCGGTAACCGCTGGAGACGCTGACGCGGTCATGCGGGCGGCCCACAGCCTTAAGGGCGAGTCTAGCTACCTGGGCGCGGGCGGCACATCACAAGCGGCGCGGCAACTGGAAGAGATGGGACGCAGCAATGACCTTTCCCGCGCTGGCGATACCGTCACCGTGCTGGAGCGGGAAGTAGCAGTCTTGCATGCGAGCCTGAAGGAGTTAGCTGGGGCGCATCATGACTGAGATTTCAGCGGAGCAGGTCCGTGACCTCAAGGATGCAAAGCCAAGCGTTGGGACGGAAACCTCGTCCATCAATGCGGTACTGATCGCCGAAGATGACCCGATCTTTCGCCGCATTCTCGAGAGCTGGTTTAAGAAGTGGGAGTACCAGGTGACGGCGGTGGAAAACGGCGTGGGTGCTTGGGAAGTGTTGCAAAGGGAAGATGCTCCACAGCTCGCCATCCTCGACTGGATGATGCCAGGGATGGACGGGATCGAGCTTTGTCGGAGGATCCGCAGCCGCGATCAAGGCGTATACCGCTACGTCCTGCTCCTCACTGCAAAGGATGATAAACAGGATGTGATCGCAGGGCTCGAAGCCGGCGCCGATGATTACTTGACCAAGCCGTTTGACGTGAACGAACTTCGCGCCCGGGTGCGTGCAGGAAAGCGGATTCTCGATCTGCAGGCAGCTTTGATTCGTGCCAAAGATGACTTGCAATTTGCCGCGGCTCACGATCCGCTGACTGGACTGTGGAATCGCGGGGCTATCATCGATTTGTTGAAGCGAGAAGTATCTCGTCGGCAACGCACCAGGGATGCTTTAGGTGTCATTATGGCTGACATCGATTACTTCAAGAAAATCAATGACACGCATGGGCACTTGGTCGGCGATGCGGTCTTGCAAGAAGTGACGCGGCGGCTGGCTGTCGGCGTTCGACCTTACGACGTAGTCGGGCGCTATGGGGGCGAGGAATTCTTAGTCGTCTTCCCCGGTTGTAATGCGGACAATCTGATCGTCGGTGCGGAACGTTTGCGCCATTGTATTGCGGATCAACCGATCGAAACCAGTGTTGGCCAGATCTCAGTTACTCTCAGCCTTGGACTTGCCTCCGTGGAACAAAATGAAAAGGAAACGCTCGATTGCGAGGCCTTTCTCCGCACCGCTGATGAGGCTCTCTACGCCGCCAAGGCCCGCGGCCGCAATCGCGTCGAAATTGCTCCTGCTTCGCGAGCAGCCGGTGCATAACCGCGTGTTTCAGGGAAAGAAACAGCTAACGTTGGTGCCGATATCGTGCGATGGCACGTTGGTGGGTAACTCTAGCCCGGACGGGCTATTCACAAAAATTAGCGAAGGACTTACATTCCTAAGTGAGCAGTTCTGGGGGAGGGCTGCCCGGGCGTCCAATGACTCGAAAGAGTCGGACGCCCGTTTTTTGTTTGTGTGATGTCCTCGTTGCTCACCAGCAGTCTGAGACGTAGCAAGCTACGTCTCTACAGAGGAGGTTCACTGTAGAAACGTTGTTTGCAACGTCTCCTTTGGTGGACGCGAGCAACCTGATCAGAAGCGCTTAGTACGTCGAAATGGTGAAATTTACGGTGATGCGAGCCTCGGTTTCCACCGGCCGGCCGCTTTGGTAATAAGGTTTGAAGTGCCACTGCTTCACTGCCTCGCGGGCGGCCTCCGAAAGAATTGCCGGTCCGCTCAGTACTTGTATGTCTTGAATGCTGCCATTCTTGCTGATCAGCGCCTCCAGTATGACCGCGCCTTGAACTTTCATCTGCTTCGCGAGCAGCGGATAGCGGGGATCTACCCGAGAAACCACTTGCGCGCTACTGGGCGAGAGCTGAACTTGTGCTCTGGCGTTCGAGGGACTGGAAGCGCTGCTTTGGCTCTGGGCAGAAGGCGCAGCTTGCTCGGGTTCAGCCGCATTGCTCGGCTGCATATCCAGTTTGACGGAACTGTCCGCGGTGTTAACAGGACGATGCTGATTCCCGGCTACGACCTCAACCTCAAGAGGCGGCAGTACCGCACGATTGGTAGCTGTGATGACGGGCGACATCGCATCCTGTGTCTCAGTCGAATGCGCGGTTGCGGCCAGTCGCTTGGATTTTGCCCGCGGGTGAGCCGGCACTCGCCCCACCGCTTTCGGTGGAACGACGGGTGTCACAGTCTTGGTTGGGGTAACCTGAGGACTGGGCTGGGGCACAGTCTGCTCTGGCGTATCGGATTCAGCGCTTGGACTGGGGGGGAACCAGAACTGGCGGTCCTTAAAAATAACTGCTATCAGTGCGAGAGCCAGAACCAGCAGAGCGATCAGCATCCGGCGCCGTTGCTGCTGTTCGAAGGCCGCGTGTGGCACGGGCCTGCTAATCTCCGTATGGCCGTTCTGTTCCAGCATAGGCATAGTGCGATTCCCCTGCCCCTGCCGAACCTGGGACTTGCTGCTTAGTATGCCTCGAAATAGCCCGCAAAGCTAGCGTCCCGTTAATTCATTTCTAGAGTGGCAAAGCGGAAGGATAGCTTTAGCAGACAAGGTGTTCGCGGCTCAACTTCAGGCCATTCAGGTTACCGAGTACCGTGACCGCGATCGACTCGGTCAGGAAGAACTCGTTGGCAAGTTCCCTCACTTCTTCGGCCGTGACGCTTTCGATTTTGTCGATCAATTCGTCCATGCTGTAGAAGCGATCGAAGTACATTTCCTGGCGGGCGAGGCTCGACATACGGGCGGTCGAGGATTCCAGCGACAACATCAAACTTCCCTTCAGCTGATCTTTGGAGCGGCGCAGCTCTTCCTCGGGAACATTTTCCAGTTTAAGTTTGCGGAACTCGGAAACAATACTCTGCACTACTTTGCCGGCCGATTCCCGCGAAGTGCCGGCATAGACCGAAAGGCAGCCCGTATCGCGGTACGGATTCAGATCGCTGTAAATGGCGTAGGCAAGTCCCTGACGTTCGCGGATATTCTGAAACAGTCGTGAACTCATCCCTCCACCGAGCAGCGTATTGAGAATGTACGACGCATGCCGTTTCTCGTGGGCGATAGGATGGGAGGGCACGCCAACGCAGATCTGCACCTGCTCGAGAGCCTTCTTGTTGCGCATGATAATTCGGGGAACGATCTTCGGCGGCGCACTATGAAATCCGTTCTTGATCGGCTTCATGTGCTGGAAGTGTTTGGCCACAAGCTCCACGAACTGCTCATGCTTCAGATTCCCAGCCGCGCAAATGATCAGATTGCCGGGTGCGAAACGTTGCCCGTAGAAACCGAGGACGGGATCCCGCTCGAATGTTTTCACCGTATCCTTGGTTCCCAGAATCGGCTTGCCCAGCGGGTGATCTCTCCAGAAATTCTGGGTGAAGATTTCATGGACGAGATAGTCGGGACTGTCTTCGTCCATTTTGATTTCTTCCAAGATCACGCCCCGTTCGCGGCTAATGTCCTGAACGTCAAATGTCGGGTTCAAGACCAGGTCGCTGAGGACATCCATTGCGATGGGCAGATGCTCGTCCAGAATCTTGACGTTAAAGCAGATGCACTCTTTAGCGGTGAAAGCGTCCATGTTTCCACCGATGGAATCGACCTGGCGGGCTATGTCTTCGGCTGAACGATGCTTCGTGCCTTTAAAGACCATGTGCTCGACGAAATGGGAAATGCCATTCCATTGCGCGTCTTCATCGCGAGATCCGCTCTTGATCCAAATACCGATCGAGGCCGAACGAATATGCTGCATTTGTTCGGTAATCACGGTTAACCCGTTGGGTAACAATTCCCGCTGGATGTTACGCACTTCTTCAACCATAGCTTTTCTTCCCCAACGGCCCGGCGCTCAAGATCGCACCGGACACCTACTATTGTTACACACCCCGCGGCCTTCCCGCGAACGCGCATTTAACCATTTAAAATCAATCAGTTACAAGGAAATATGCGTCATAAAATCGCGCAGCGCTATTCCTCCCCATCTCCTCTACAATCGTAGAGAACCAGTTCAAGAGTCCATAGAACCATGCCTGAAGAGAAAACACGAGTGCTTCTGGGCCTGAACCTGCGCGAACTTACCGATTTCGCGGAGGAATCCGGCCAGCCGTCTTACCGCGGACGGCAATTGTTTGAGGCGCTCTACCGTCAGCGGGTCGGGGCCGCCGAACAGATTTCCACACTTTCGCATGAGTTTCGGCGGAGTCTGGGACAAGAAGGGTTATCTCTTGGGGTTCCGACGATCGAAAAGAGATTCGTCTCTGGAGATGGCACGGTTCGGTATCTCATCGGCTTCGCCGACGGACAAACTGTAGAAACCGTCTGGATGCCGGAAGGCGACGACGGCGAAGCCGGAGACGGGAGCGAGGCTGGGAACGCCGTCGAAAAGGCCGCGGGACGAACGTGGGACCGCGCGACCATCTGCGTTTCAAGCCAGGTCGGTTGCGCCGTGGATTGCCAGTTTTGCCTGACCGCCTTGCTCGGAGTGAAGCGTAATCTGACCGCTGGCGAGATCGTGGGGCAGGTTTGTGCCGTGCTTAATGACCGGAGTGTCTCGCCGCCCCAAGACCGCGTGAACATTGTCTTCATGGGGATGGGCGAGCCGTTCCTGAATTATGAGAATTTCATGAGAGCAGTCTGCTTGTTGGCGGAGGGAGTTGGGGTCCCGGAGTCCCGCATGACCGTCTCGACCGCAGGCATCGTGCCACGGATCTATGATCTCGGTGCAGAGCCTGTGAGGCCGAAGCTTGCCATATCGTTGAATGCACCCAATGACGAAGTACGAAGCCGTCTTATGCCCATCAATCGCAAATGGAACTTGCAGAAGTTGGTGGCAGCTGCGCGTGATTTCCCACTGCGAAACAGGGAGAGACTGACTTTCGAATATGTTCTCCTCGACAGCGTGAACGATTCGGCACAAGACGCTCGCGAACTCGGTGAACTGATCCGCGGAGTACGAGCGAAAGTGAACCTGATCGCGCTAAATCCCGGCCCTGGGATTGCATTTCAAACTCCGGACGAGAACCACGTGCTGCAGTTTCAGAAGATATTGATTGCCGCCGGCGTTCCCACATTCATTCGGCGTCCGCGCGGGCGCGACATTTACGCCGCCTGCGGTCAGTTGAAGCGAACTGTCGAACTCGCTGCCCCAACCGAAAGTCTGATGTAAAATAATCCCGTCGGTGTTGAGGCGAGAAGTTGGCGCGATGAGAAGCCTTCGCGCATTTGTCGTTGAAGTCTTAGCCTTCGCAACCCTTATTCCCACGCTTGGAACAGCTCAGAACGACAATCAATTGGCCCGACTAAGAATCGCTCCATCAAAAGAAAATTACGTTTCTGGAGAAGCAGTGGTTGTAACCTACCGACTCACAAATTTGTCGAGCTCTCTCCTGTGTTTCCCCCTGCCTTCGATTGACTGTCACAGCATAGACGGCGAGCTTAGGGCGACAGCAACCCCGCCCAAGGGAGTCGCGGGGCCTAAGAATAGCGGGGGCTGTATTGCCGATCCCGCGATCGACAGAGATGCTGGTCACGATATTGACCAGCACTGGATCAAGCTTGGCCCGCTGCAATCTTACGAGATCACAAAGGAGAGCCATTCCATTGGCCTGATGGCTCCGGGACGATGGACAGTTGAGGCAGCCTACGTGCCGATGCAGGCTAACGCGCAATCGCCGTACCAGGATGCTCTGAAGGAGCAGGGCTGCTCCAGCGTTCCAGAACTCCATTCGTCAAGAGTGACAATCTCTGTAAAACGCTAACTGAATATCAGCTCTCGAGTTTTGGCGATTCGTCCTCAGCGGACCGCAGCGGCCTTCGCCTCGGGAAGCAATTCGGGCGACTTGTAGCTCAGTGAGGCAGAAGCGAATGCACCATCCATAACCGCGGGTAGCTCGATGCGGAATATCGCCCCGCCCTGCGGCCGATTCTGACAAGTGATTTTTCCGTTGTGTTCCTGAATGATGCCATAGCACACGCTAAGGCCTAAACCCGGTCCCTGACCGACCGGCCGAGTAGTGTAGAAAGGATCGAAAACCCGGTCCGGTTCCTCCATTCCCGGTCCATCATCGGAGAACTCCAGTACTACTGAAGAATCCTGCAATCGCGCAGTCACCGTTAGCGTGCCTCCTGTATCTGTCAAGGCATGGAGAGCATTGTTGGTGACGTGCAGGCAAACCTGGAGAAGTTGATTGGAGTCGCCGAGCACGCGCGGCAGTTCCTTCGCGAAGTCGGTGTGGACTTGAACATTGGGGCCACGCGATTGCGGCAGGCAAAGTTTTACCGCGGTCTGTACCAGTGCGTTTATGTCGACCAGCGTCTTCTCCGCTGGGACCTGCTTGGCGAAACTCAGCAGGCTGGAAACCAGGGTCCGCGTCCGCCGTACCTGCTGTTCGATCTTCTGCATGAGTGACCGCTGCTCGCTGCTGAGCTCTGTCGATGCCAGCAGATCCGAGTAGCCCATCATGGCAGTAAGTGGGTTGTTCAATTCGTGAGCAGCGCCGCCCACGAGTTGTCCAAGGGATGCCAGTTTTTCCGATTGCACGAGCTGTGCCTGCACTCGTTTGAGGTTGTCAAACGATTCCTGAGAGTCGGTTAGCAATTGCACCAGTTCGCGGTCCAGCAGATGCTGTTTGAAGAAGACCAATGTACCCATGACGAGCATGCTTGAAAGCGTGAGCACAACCCGAAATGTGCGTACCGGTTGCGGAATTCCAGTATCGAACAAAGACCATGCGGCAAACAAAGGAAGGGAAAAAATCGCAACCATCCCCAGCCGCGCTACCCATACTCCGTAGCCGCCGGAAACCCGGGCAGGCTGCTGCTTGCCGGAAGAACGGAGGGCCAGGATGCCAATGACCGTGACCCAAGCCATGGAGACCGCCAGGGGTACGTCGCAAAGGCTGCCGGAGTAGTATATTTTCCGCTCGATCGCCCAGTTCGCGATGTAGGAGGCCAGCGAGTATGTGAGTCCCGCGCCAAACCAGTTGGCGTAGATAATTCGCCAGGAATCTTTGCTCCTGAACCAGAGCACGCCCAAGCCAGCCAGAAATACTGTTTTCTCCGTAAGGTAGAGGATGTTGAGGTTGTAATCGTAGCTCGGCTCGTACGCATGCACATACTGCCAGGGAATCACGGCAAACAAATAAAGATATAGCCACCATACGAACAACAGGGCAAAATCAAGGGTTCCCAATCGGGTGGTGCGATCGTCTTGTTGCACATGCGGCTGCAGCGCCAAAGCTGCGGTCATGGGAACAATATGAAGGAAAATCACCACATCCCCAGCGAATGGATTCGGCACGTCGCTCCGCGTTAACACTTCGAAGTATGTCCATAAGGCCTGATACGAACACCAGAGCGCGGTCCCCAGCATCATCAAGGCCCAAAATATACGGATGCGGCCACGAGTCGCGAGAACGTTTAGGAGGAGTGCAGTCGTACCTGCAAGCAGCAAAATGAATTGTGTGATGTCACTCAGAGCGGTAAGGGCAAAACCTTTGTGCAGAAATAGCGATGCCAGAGTCTGTACGCAGACTAAGCCGACGGCGGTCGAGATCCATAGCTTCGAACGTCCGGACATGTTCATTCGATACTAATTCTTAGGCACAATACACCAGAGCGAAAGTTACTCAAGTAACCATCGCGGGCCCTAGCAATCTTCTAAGGGTGCCATTCTTGATGGTACGTTGTTTAGAATGTTGGTTTTAGCTTCGCTCGAGCGAAGTTTTGCTTGCTCTCGGGCGCTATTACAAATAATATCCGCCTAACATTATTCCTTGTGCGCGGTCGTACACGATTGCCGTTCCAAGCTATGCGAGATCGGTTTCTCTGGAGACTTCGAGCCCCCATGGGTCCCGGCGAAATACGCCGGACTGAACGGTGGCTGGCCACTGCTCGAGTTTCCCTCGCTCTAGCTTCCCTCGTGGCCATCTGGATGGATCCTGCGGAGGTCCGGTATTCCCTCTGGGCTTACGGAATACTGGCTTTCTACATCATCCAGGGTGTCTTCATCATAATCTTCTTGCGCAGACGGCAAGAATCGACACCATCTTTCCGCTTGCTGGTTCACAGCGCCGATGTAATTTGGCCAGCTCTCATTTCAGCTTTCGCCATAGGGCAGGGCAATCCCTTCTCTCTGTTTTTCGTTTTCGTTCTTGCTGCTGCCGCCTACCGCTGGGGCTTATGGGAGACCGTAGGAACCGCCGTCGCGGCAGTGTTGCTGCTTTGGATCGAAGGCTTTTGTTTGATTCATCTCAATGTCGTCAACTGGGTGAACGGTTTGAAGTTGCACCTTCCGTTCTTGCAAGTGAACACCACCGACTTCGAGCCCAAGCACCTTTTCATGCGCTCGGTATACCTGCTCGTCTTAGGCATCCTCCTTGGGTATCTGGCCGAGCAGCAGAAACAGCTTCGCGCGGAAAAAGCGGTGATTGCCAGAACGATCGGGAAGGCGAGAGTTGAGGCTGGCCTTACGGGAACTATCGGGGAGATTGCCGGTGAGTTGCTCTCCATGTATGGAGCGAAACAATTGGTCGTCGCCTCCCACGAAACTAGCAATTACCGGGTATTTGTTGGTGAATTGCGCCGCATCGAGGGTAATTCTTCCTTTCGCTGGCTCGATCCGTCCGCAAGCGACCGCGAGCTCTATCTCTACGAATCTCCGGCTGTGACCCTTTATGCGCGACGAACCGGCGATCGGGACACCGGAGATTTTTCCCTCTTGGGACTGGATAAGCAAGGCGGCAGAATTCGGGATCTCACGCCGGAATCCCTGGCCGTCCTCGCGAAGAAGCACGATTTTGCGAGTTTGATGACCGTATCGTTTGCCTTTGGGCGCGAATGGTCGGGACGAATCTTCCTACTGGATCCTTCCCTGACTGGCGATACTGAAGAGGAACTGCGTTTCCTCGAGGAATTAGTCCGCCAGGTTGGGCCAGCTGTTTACAACGTTCTTTTGTTGCGGCGCTTGCGGTTGCGGGCGGGAGCAGTAGAGCGCGCGCGTTTTGCCCGTGAGTTGCACGACGGGGCCGTCCAATCGCTCATCGCCGTCGAAATGCAGGTCGACGTGCTGCGCCGTCAATCCCCCGGTAACCCGGGTCTGGTGACTGAAGAACTGAATCGGATTCAGGGTCTGTTGCGCGAAGAAGTTCTCAAATTACGCGAGTTGATGCAGCAGATGAAAACCCTCGACGTAGATTCCAAGAAGCTTTTGGGGTTACTATCTGACACGGTAGAAAGATTCCAGCGGGAGACTGGAATTTCCGCCCGCTTCTTGTCCGATCTTGACGAACTTAACATGCCACAGCCCGTGTGTAGAGAGTTGGCGCGCATTGTGCAGGAAGCGCTCGTCAACGTCCGCAAGCACAGCCAGGCCCGGCAGGTGCTGGTGCGACTGGGCTCTCGCAATGGTGCTTGGCACGTTTTGATCGAAGACGACGGTCGTGGCTTTCCATTCGGAGGCCGCCACTCCCAGGCCGAACTTGAGGCAATGGGCAAGGGGCCTCTGGTTATTAAAGAACGGGTGCGTTTGATTGAAGGCGAACTCACGATAGAATCAAATCCGGGCCAAGGTTCACGTTTAGAAATCACTGTCCCGCAGCGCCGGGAAGCAGCTTATGGATAACCGACGACCGCAGCCGACTCGCATTCTTATTGCCGATGACCATCCTATTTTCCGCGATGGATTGCGCCGACTTTTGGAAACCGAGCCTGACCTCAAAGTGATCGGCGAAGCCTGTGACGGCGCCGAAGCGGTCCGACTCGCTAAGCAGCTCAAGCCCGACATCCTGCTTCTGGATCTGGCGATGCCTCGCCATCCTGGCCTGGAGGCATTGCGCGAGATGAGTTCCGCTTCGAACCAGAATGCGGTTCGAGTGATACTGCTGACTGCGGCTGCGGAAAAGGCCCAGATTGTCGAGGCTCTACAGCTTGGAGCTCGCGGAATAGTGTTAAAGGACTCAGCTACCCAGCTTCTGCTAAAAGCCATTCACACCGTCATGGCGGGAGAATACTGGGTTGGACGCGAGAGCGTCTCCAACCTCGTGCAGTACCTGCGAACGCTGGTCCAGTCCTCAGGGGAGGAAGCGCGGCAAAAGAAATTCGGCCTCACGCCCCGCGAACTGGAGATTGTTTCCGCCGTGGTTGCTGGCTACTCTAATAAGGAGACTGCGGAATACTTCAAGATCAGTGAGGACACGGTGAAGCATCACCTTAGCAATATCTTCGATAAACTTGGGGTCTCCACGCGCCTTGAACTCGCGCTCTTTGCAGTCAACCAATCCCTACCCTTAAAACCGATCGCCTGAACCATATGGCACTTTTGTGCCATACGCCGACACCGAAGAGCTATTGTTCGGCCCTCGCCACGTTATTAGCATTTCAAGGATAAGGGATATCAGGGGTGTCTCTGCTGATGTCAACCTGGTAAGCAGTTTTTCGTTCTCATAAGAAGTGCTTAACCGGGAAGCAAGGAGGAGCCCGTGGCAATGTTTTTGTACCAGCTGTGGTCGGATGAGAGAGGACAGGACGTCGCCGAGTACGCGGTTATGCTCGCGGTGGTGTTGGTGATCGTGGTGGGAACCATCCGTCTGATTGGTTCGAACGCTAACAACGTCTTTTCATCGGTTGCCAGCTCTGTTTCACAGTAAATTCGAGAGCGTTTCGTTCCCCGGTTGACTGGTAACGCCCATTCGGTATTCTTCGTCGATCTAAACAAGAGTTCTGTCATTCCCGGGAAAAAGTCGAAGTCAGGAGCGCAAGCCCGCGTCAGCAGTAAACGATCTTCAGGCTCTTAATGCCACGCGTGCGTTCCGCGTGTCCACTACGAGCTGCGACTCTCGAACGATCCCCGCATGGTCGTAATCCGAGTGATCGGTCACGATCAGCACGCAGTCATACTGCCCAGATTTTCCAGCGGAGCGCATTTCATCTGCAGATCGTGTTTGCGTCCCTTGCCGCAGTCCGCCGACCACTTAACATGTGGACTTCGACACTTGATGAACGGGCGCACGTACGCTCGCCGAAGTCACTTACGGGTTTAGCTGTCACGATTCGAGATTTCGCGTAGTCTGGATTGTCAAAACAGACTGACGACAGCATTTGCGGTGTGCACACAAAACGCAGGAAACGAATCCATGGGAAAGTTCCGACTCGCGCTCATTTTCGGAGGATTGTTCTTGGCTGCCTTGGTTATCACTTCCGGGAGATTTCTGGTGGTGAATCAACCTCGCAAGTCAGATGTCATGGTTGTTCTGGCCGGGGAAACGGACCGGCGTCCGGCACGAGGGCTGGAACTACTCGATCAAGGTTACGCACCACGATTAATTCTGGATGTTCCAGCCGAAGCCAGGATCTACCAGTGGAACCAGTTGGAGATTGCGCGGAAATATGTCGAAGGGTTGCCGCGGGCTGGCGCAATTACCGTCTGTCCGATTTACGGACGCTCCACCAGGGATGAAGCTCAAGATGTGTCCCTCTGCCTGCAAGGCAGCAGTGCCCGCAGTATTCTCCTGGTCACTTCCGATTACCACACCCGGCGCACACTCAGTATTTTTGAGCGGGTTTCGCCGGCAGACTACAGCGTCGCGGCGGCCTTCGATGCTAGCGAATTTGGCGTGCAATGGTGGCGACATCGCGAGTGGGCGAAGGTGAACTTTGATGAATGGTCGAAGCTCGTATGGTGGGAACTGGTTGACCGCTGGCGCTAGGGATTCGACCCGCGCCAATTGTGCGCTGGTGACCAGATTAGGCAATTGACGGTGAATAGTCCGCAGGCTAGCATCGTCTCGAAGAGTTTGTCCACTCCGTATTCTATATTCTATGCTGCGAAGCTCTATTTGCTGGATCTTGATCGCCCTTACTCCCGCATCCCTGATTGCGGCGGATGCTGATTCAGGTGCAGCCATGCTCTATGGCAAGGGCGCGGGCACGGTCTGGCTCAATGGCAAACCGTTGCCCCATTCCTCGGCAGTATTCCCGGGTGACTTGATTCAAACCCAGTCAGAGTCCGTCGCAACCCTGGATGCGTCTGGCTCCGGCGTCATTGTCTTGCAGGACTCCGTGGTGAAGTTTGAAGGCAACGCGGTGTTGCTCCAGCATGGAGGCGTCAGCGTGGCAACCTCTAAAGGTATGGTTGCGCTCGCGAAAGCAGTCACCGTAACGCCTGCCTCGAACGCTTGGGCAGAATTTGAAGTAGCGGACACCGGCGGCACAGTTCAGGTCGTTGCCAGCAAGGGCAATGTGAACGTCAATTGCGGAAAGGGCACTGCCAACCTCTCCGAGGGAGAGCAAGCTGCTCCTGATGATTCCGGAAACTGCAAGAAGAAGCGAAAAGGCGGGGCGGCGCCCGTGCCCGGAGATGGAAGCATTTTGACAAATCCTTATGTCTTGGGCGGAGCGGTGATAGGCGGAGGACTGATAGTTTGCTTGCTGCTGTGCGACACATCCAAACCCTATCTCAGCCAGTGGAAGCCGTAGTTCTAAATCTCTCCGACTGATCGCTCCCGTCGACTTAGTATTTCTTTATACCGAACTCCAGACGGAATGCATGGGCCGGAGGCAGTATCGTGCCTTCTCGTGAGGCATTGGCACGTTCTCTGCGTAGATGTCGACCAAAACGCGGCTCCATGGCGCACAGCATGCAAAGGACGTAGAAGAGTGCCGCGTTCCCCGGAATTTGCAAGTTGAAATCCACGAAACTGTGAACCAGTATCCCGGTCACGCCCAACATTGCGGCTAAAGTCACAGCGCTATTCGTATCGGACGGCCAAGTTTTCAACTTTCTTAGGGCTGATCGAAACAGCGTCAGCGAAAACCAGAGAGCCATACCGAATCCGAGCACTCCCGTTTCCACGAGCAATTGCAAATAATCGTTATGCGCCATGCCCACTTGGAGATTCGTCGCCAGACTGCTGAACTGCGGATAGATGTCAGGAAACACACCCAAGCCCCAACCCAAGACTGGCTTCTGCACAAATATTCTTAACGAGTCTTGATCGATGGTTAAGCGTGTGCCTCCGGACAGCTCCGTCCGGGTTCCGCTATGAATGCTGGCGATACGCTCCATCAACTCGATGCCCCCGAGCCAAGCCACTAGTCCCAAGGCAATAACGAGGAATGCACCGAACGCAAGGGCTGCCTTCCAGTTTTTCTGTCGCGTGGTCAGGAGGCCCGCAAGCAAAACCATCTGCGCAGTGAAAGCAGCCATGCCGCCTCGCGATCCTGACAGAAAAATTGTGCTGGCCATCAGGGCAGCCGCCAAAGCAGCCAGCGCCCGGCGCGGTCCCCGTACTCCATCGGCAAAAGAAATAACGAGAGGAATCGGCGTCAGCATCTCCATCAGACCCGCATAGTGGTTGTGGTTTACATAGGGGCCGTAAATCCAACCACCGGATTCCAATGTCCTGAGCCAATACAGTTTGCCGTTGGGGCTGATGTCCTGAATCAAGGCAAACATCGCGACGGCGAAACCGTATCCTGAGAAGATCCACGCGAGTACTTTTACTTGCGATGTCCTGCGAAGGCACTGGACTACCAGGAAAGATAAAAGTCCATAGGCGAAGTACAACAAGGCAGCGGAAGAAGTGTGCGCCTGATAGGCGGTTCGTCCCGTCACCAACTGCGCTAAAGTCAGCCCGGCGAAAAGCAGCATTGGGGAAAATAGCGGGTTGCCCACGATTTCTAATTCTCCTGCTGCCAGTTGCCGCGTGGCCCAAAGTACGAAGAGCAAGCCCGCACCCACTTCGAGGCTTGAAATTGACCACACTTCAACCGCACCAAATGCTGCCGGGCCAAACAACAGGAGGCCAAATACGCCATAAAAGATGACTCGATCAAGCGCTGGACTGAAGGGCCGCCGATACGAACTCGGTTGTGCAGTCAACGCCAGCGGCAGTGGTGAGGTCACTGGCCACCCGCCGTGGTTTGTTCCGGGACGAGGTGTCGCTCCGCCAAATGGACGCCGCCAATCCAAAGCTTGCCCCGAATCGCATCTCCGGGTGGCATACGCTGTATCCGGAGAACCAGCAGTTTCGTATCCGGGCCGGTGTCAAACGTTCCCGTAACAAGCTTCCAAAAATCCGCGTCTTTGAGCTCGTCGCTGGCAAAGTAGTTCGCCCCGGTAAACCGGTCCGCGAGCAGGAAGCGTGGCCCACCCGCGCCCTCTAAGCCTTGCGACTTGAAATAGGCCGAGAACTCGTACGTTGTGTTCGGCTCGACGGGAATAAGTTGCCGGATACCGACGTCGTCGATTCCACGACTGTCAAAGACAATGGAAAGAGAACGTTGGCCGGAGTGCAACTCGGTCGCGTCCAGTGCCAGTGAGACATCGGATGATTTCTCATACAACCAATCGAATCCGCCGTTCAGCACGGGCAAGCTGAAATCGCCGTTAACCACGAGATTCTCCGGCGAGGCCTGATATCCGGAAAGATCGGATAAGCTCGCCGCCTGTTGCCAAGCCTGACGAGCAGACGCGACGTCCCGCCGGTCGACGAGATACCGCACATAATTGAAGACATGCTGAGTCTCCACTGGATGTTGGAACTTCACTATCTCGGACCAGACTCTTGCCGTTGCGACCGGCTCGTTCCTGGAAATCAAGAAATCCAAGAATGACGAGTAAACTTCGGCGTTGCGCGGAACAACGTCCCGCAGGAGAGCTTCGACGTCCGGTTTGATCCGCCAGCAGCGAACCAAAGCTTCGGGTGGCAAATAAGGATCATTTTCCAGAACCACGCGGAATTCTCGGAGTGCCTTGTCCGTTTCACCCATGGTCCAGTAGAAATTAGCCGCCTCCCAGGCAACATCGGGAGTGGAGGGATCAGCGGCGATGGCGCGTTGCAACGCATCCTTCTGACGGTCGCCGTCGGCGAGCCTCCGATAAGTTCTGGAGAGTGCAAGCCAATAGCCGGCGCTGTGCGGGTTCAGCGCAGTAGCCGATTTGAAGAACTGTGCAGCAGTCGCGGGTTCCTGCTGCGTCTCAAGAAAATAATGCCCAATCCGGTATTGGTACTCTGCATTCTCCGGCCTTAGGTGTGCGGCTTTTTGGAGGCTCGCGAGATCAAGCTTCTTGGAGAAATAATCGGCCAGGAATTCGCTGGCTACGAACCCGATGTAAAGCCCCGTGAGTGCCAGGCATGCGCTTAAGAAGATAATTTTACGGGCTTGGCTTTGAAGCGAAATCTGCAAACTGCTGGTTTCGTGCGAGTGAACTCTACCCTGATGCGGCCCCACACTACGCTCCGCCGGAGGCGGCTTCGGAAGCGACTTCCTCCGTCTTGCTCAGCGGATCCTCTTGGTAGTACCCGTGGCCGTACTTTCCCTGATATTCGTAGTGATAATAATAGTCTGGCGAATTGAGATCGACAGCGTTCACTAACACGCCGCACACTCGCGCGTTCACTTGCAGAAGGATGTCCCGCGCGCGTCGCAGAGCCGGTTTCGTCGTGTGCCCCGACCGAATGACGAGGACCACTGCATCAGCGTCGGTCGACATTACCACCGCATCAGTAACTGACAGAGTCGGCGGAGAGTCGATGACAATGTGGTCATATTGTTTTCGCAGCTCCGCAAGAATATTTTTCATCTTTGTGGAGGCGAGAAGTTCAGCGGGGTTCGGTGGCGGCGTTCCGGCTGGGAGTATGAAGAGGTCAGGCAGAATCGTCGAGGGAATAATTGCTTCTTCAAGGGTCGCGGCGCCAGTCAGTACATTGCTGAGCCCGATCTTCGGACCCATTCCGAGGGTCTTGTGAATGCTGGGCCGGCGGAGGTCCGCATCAATCAACAATACTCGCGTGCCCTTCTGGGCTAGCACGATCGCCGAGTTTACACTGGTCGTGGTCTTGCCTTCCTCGGGAAGAGCGCTGGTGATAAGAATGACGTTTGGGGGTCCTCCCGCAAATGTGAGGAGCAACGACGTACGCAGCGCGCGGTAGGACTCCGCCATCTGCGACCGGGGACGCGATTTTGTCACTAGTTCTACTGCTTCTTTAGACGAGGCAAGTGCCAGCTTCTCGCGACCACCCAATTCCCGGGTACTTCTGGATCCGAGAGGAATCATGCCCAGGGACGGAAGCGCTGAGATGGTTTGTGCTTGTTCTGGCGTCCGCACGGTATTGTCCATGCTTTCCAGAAGGAAAGCGAGCCCGATGCCGGTGGAAAGACCCAGAGCCAGTGCGAAGGCAAGATTTCTCAGAAGGTTTGGTCCCGAGGGCGAGGTGGGAACCCGAGCCACATCCACGATGCGAAAGTTATTCGACCTCAAACCTGCGGTAACGCCGGCTTCTTTCAATCTCTCCAGCAAGCCTTCTGAGAGTGTGCGGTTCGCGTCGACATCCCGCTTGAGCAGGCTGTATTCGATGGCACTCTCGTTGAGCTTGTTAGCCTCCTGCTTTTGCTGCTCCAGTGCGTTGCGTAGCATGCTCTCGCGCTGCACGGCAGCAAGATAGTCGCCGCGCAGACGGGCGGCCACCTTGCGCATTTCCGTCTGAATCTCTTCGTCGACTTCCTTGAGCTGACTATTCAGCTGAGCCAATTTCGGGAAGGAAGGCCCAAATTGCGTGCTCAGTTGCGCCACTTGGATCTTGAGATCGGCCTGCTGTTCACGCAGCTTTTCGAGCAGCGCTGAATTGGCGTTGGAACCTTTCGCAGCGCCGTCGACGTTGGCGGCCGCAGCGGCGGCGATTGAGTCAGAATCACCGGACTGCACCAGGTGGTAAATCGACTCTTTTTCCATCCGGACAGATTCGGCCGAGGTCAATTCCCGGTTCAACTCATCCAGTTTGGCGGTGGTAATGTTCTGCTTTTCGTCGATCCCCAGGATTTCGTGTTCCTTCTGGTACTTGACCAGTTTCTCCTGTGAAGTCTCCACTTTTATTTGGAGGTCGACCAACTGCTTGGAAAGCCAGTCCGACGCCTGCATCGTGGACTCGAATCGCGTCTTAAAGTTTTGCTCCACATATGTATTGGCGAGTGTGTTTACTATGTGCGCTGCAAGATTCTTGTCCGGGCTCCGGTAACGGAGTTCGATGATTCTCGTATTCGGAACGAGAGAGACCGCAAGGTTGCCCTTGAAGTTGGCTAGAGCAGCCGAGGTCTTTGCAGAATCCGGCTGCATCGTATCCGTTGTCAGATCCAGCGAGGAAGGCGAGGGTTTATTCTTAGCCTCCAACTCCGGCTGCTTGTCCAGATTCAGCTGCCGGATAACCTGGAGAGCCAACAGATCACTCTTCAGAATTCGCACCTCGGTATCCAGGTCAGTCGGATCGTAATAATCGAGGCTGCCGGATGAGTCCTTCAGGTTGAAGGTGACCGGGTCCACTTTGTTAATGGCAATGCTGCCGACCGCTTCGTAGATCGGTGTGCTGCGCAGTGTGGAAATCGCGACGACCCCCACGACCAATGCCACACTTGCAATCACGACCCACTTGCTCTTGATCAGCACCCGCGCGTATTCCCGGAGCAGAGAATCTTGCGTGGGAATGCCAGAATAGGGGCCCGGTGTGGCATTGCGGTTGAGCTCAATAGGCTGGAGTTCGCGCAGGATCTGGCCATTCAGCGGTAATAGCGGTCCCGAATCCATCTGGCTCCCCGTCGCTGCCTCCCGTTACTGATATTCGGCTCAGTCTAGCATCGTAAGGTGAACACCGATCCCCCCTAATTAGGCGGGTTCCTTAGTGTTAACGGGGGTTCCCCAGGTTTGACTCGGGCTTATCTCCGCTATACTGGCGCTGAAATTTGATTTCGACCGTAAGCCACACGAGCTACGCGTGCAGGCTGTTTGGAAAGATGCACTCACTTCGAGGGATCACATCGTGAACTGGTCCGAACAGGTTGTATTGGTCACCGGCGGGACGGGTTCTTTTGGCAGGAAGTTCGTCGAGCTCATGCTGCGCGAATACCGCCCGCAAAAGCTCATCATCTTCAGCCGTGACGAACTCAAGCAGCATGACATGAGGGCTTCGGGGTTTGATCATCCGAGCTTGCGCTATTTCATCGGTGATGTTCGTGATCCCCAGCGTTTGGAACGCGCATTTTCCGGAGTCACGGTCGTGGTTCATGCCGCCGCGCTCAAGCAGGTTCCCGCCTGCGAATACAATCCCTTCGAAGCCATCCAGACCAACATAATTGGTGGCCGCAATGTCATCGACGCCGCGATCAACCGCGGTGTGCGCCGCATTCTGGCACTGAGCACCGACAAGGCAGTAAATCCCATTAATCTGTACGGCGCGACTAAACTCTGCGCCGAGAAAATGTTCGTGCAAGCGAACGCCTATTCCGGCGCGCAGAACACCCGATTCAGTTGTGCGCGCTACGGCAATGTGCTGGGCAGCCGTGGCAGCGTGATTCCGGTTTTCAAGGAGCAGCGCAAGCGGGGCAGGATTACGATCACCGATTCCCGCATGACTCGCTTCTGGATCACGATCGAGCAGGGAGTCAGGCTCGTGGTTCGCTGCATCGAGCAGATGCATGGCGGCGAGATTTTTGTTCCCAAGATTCCAAGTATGAAGCTGGTGGAAATGGCCGAGGCAATCGCACCGGGCTGCGATGTGGAAGCGATCGGGATACGCCCGGGCGAGAAACTGCATGAGGTGCTGCTGTCAGAAGACGAAGCTCGCCACGCGCTCGAAATGGATGACATGTACGTGATCCAGCCGGCGCATCCCTGGTGGCGAAAGGAGAACTGGAAGCAGGCGCGGCCTCTTCCCGACGGATTCCGCTATACCAGCGACAATAATCCGCAGTGGCTGAGTGCCGAGGCATTGTATGAACTCGTCGACGAGACTTCTCCGCTGGTCGTCGCCTGGCCACAGGAAGAAAAGCTTCGGGCTCCGGCCTAAAGGGAAACTCATGACGGTGGCTCCAGTAAGCAGTGAAGTGCCCGCGATCCTCGGCGGATTGCCTGTCCGAAAAACTTTGTTGCCGTACGGACGACAATCGATCGATGAGAGCGACATTCAGGCCGTGGTGAAAACGCTGCGCTCCGATTGGCTGACCACAGGTCCCAAGGTCGCTGAGTTCGAAGAAGCGATTGCGGCCTGGGTGGGCGCGAAATATGCGATCAGCTTCAGTTCTGGCACCGCCGCCTTGCACGCGGCGGCTTTCGCCTGCGGGCTGCAAGCAGGGGATGAGGCCATTACTTCTCCGCTGACTTTCGCCGCCACGGCGAACTGTGTGCTTTATCAGGGCGCCATGCCAGTCTTCGCCGATGTTGTTGAGGATACGTTGAACCTGGATCCCGAACAGGTTGCGGCACGCGTTACGGCGCGCACAAAAGCAATTCTTCCCGTCGATTACGCCGGCCATCCTGCGGACTTAGATTCCATTCTTCAATTGGCTGACCGCCACGGGCTGATTGTGATCGAGGACGCCTGTCACGCCTTGGGCGCGGAGTACCGCGGACGGCGTGTGGGCAGTGTCGCGCATATGACCGTCTTCAGTTTTCATCCCGTGAAGCATTTGACGACCGGTGAGGGCGGCATGGTCACGACCGACAATCCTGTCTTCGCCGAAACGCTTCGCCGGTTTCGGAATCACGGGATCTCCAGCAACGCGAGGCAGGGGCAGAGCGCGGGCCAATGGCACTACGAAATGGTTCTGCTGGGCTTCAACTACCGGCTGACCGACATCGCTTGCGCTCTTGGCCTTCAGCAAATGAAAAAGCTGGAAGCGAATCTGGCGCGACGCAGGCAAATCGCGGCCCAGTACACCAGCGAGTTCCGTAGCATGACTGGCGTGGTTGCCCCCGTGGTTCGCCCGGATGTCAATCCCGCTTGGCATCTCTATCCGATACGTCTGGACTTGACCAAGCTATCGGCTGGCCGGGGCGAACTCTTTCAGGCGCTACGCGCGGAGAATATTGGCGTGAACATACACTACATCCCCGTTCATCGTCATCCGTACTACCGCGATCGTTTTGGATACAAGGGCGGGGAGTTTCCCGTGGCCGAAGCTGCCTATGAGCGCCTGATTAGTTTGCCGATGTTTCATGGCATGAGCGATAACGATGTCGAAGACGTGGTCTGCGCGGTTCGCAAAGTCGTCGGGCACTATGCAAACTAGGCTTCCAGAAACCGGGAGGGCTTGATGTCAACAGCGCAAGAGACACCGCAGCTTGGAGAATGGCGGGGAGAGTTTGGCCGCGAATACACGATTCGAAATTGTCTCACTCCTCAACAAGTGGACGCGCTTTGGCTGAAAAACTATGGCATCACGAGAACTGAACTGAACCGCCGCTTCCTTGCCGGGATTCCAACCAACGCCCGAATCCTGGAAGTTGGATGCAACATGGGCAACCAGTTATTGCTCCTCCAGCAGTTGGGTTATTCCAATCTGCACGGGGTGGACATCCAAAGCCATGCTCTGGAACTGGCAAGATCAAGGACGAAGAATGTGAATCTTGCCCAGGCCTCCTCGTTCGCGCTGCCCTACGAAGACAAATACTTCGATCTGATTTTCACCTCGGGCGTCCTGATCCATATCTCGCCGAACAATATTCCGGCTGCCCTGAAAGAAATTCATCGATGTGCAAAGAGCTACATCTGGGGATCCGAGTATTACGCACCGGTCGCGACAGAAATCAACTATCGGGGCCACAGTGAACTGCTTTGGAAGATGGACTACGCGAGGGAGTATCTGGCGCGCTTCGACGATTTGGAACTGATGTTGGAGCAGCGGCTTCCGTACATAGGGAATCAAAATGTTGACTCGATGTTTATGCTGCGTCGAGTTAACGCAAGTAGCTAGGTGATCGAGGTCGCAAGGTTCCGATGAAGATCGTTGCAATCATCCAGGCCCGGATGGGCAGCAGTCGTTTGCCCGGCAAAGTCCTGATGGATCTGGGCGGCGAAACCGTTCTAGCCCGGGTCCTTGGGCGATTGCGGCGAGCAGTCGTGCTCGACGAAATTGTGGTCGCCACCACCGATTCTGCGGCCGATGATGCGATTATTCGTGAGTGCCAGCGACTCGAAATCTCATGTTTCCGCGGCTCCGAGGATGATGTTCTGGACCGTTACTACCAGGCAGCACGAATGTTCGCGGCGGAAGTCGTAGTGCGCATTACGTCGGACTGTCCTGTGATCGATCCTGATCTGGTGGACGAAACTATTGGCGCGTTTCAGGTGCAATGCGGGGACTACTGCAGCAACTCATTTCCACGGACTTATCCGCGCGGCCTGGATACGGAAGTTTTCACCATGAACGCCCTTGAACAGGCTTGGCGCCATGCTTACGAGCCCTACGAGCGAGAACACGTGACGCCATATTTTTATGAGCATCCAGAATTGTTCCGACTGGTTTCGCACCAAGGGCAGACCGACTATAGCCAACATCGGTGGACGCTTGACACCGAAGAAGACCTCGAACTACTCCGCGCAATCTATTCGCGATTCGGCAACAAGGACGATTTTCGCTGGGGAGAAATCGTTCAACTCATGGAGCGCGAGCCCGAACTTGTCGAACTAAACTCGTACGTCATCCAAAAAACCTTGCACGGAGCCTGATGTTGGCCAGGACCCTCATCATCCGCGCCGACGCCAGTATCGCGATAGCTACAGGTCATGTGATGCGTTGCCTGGCGCTGGCTGAGGCGTGGCAAGATGCCGGCGGAAATGTCGTATTTGCCATGGTGGAATCAACTCCCGCGATCAAGGCACGCCTGCGTCTTGAAGGGATGGAAATTGTCCAAATTCCGGCTTCTCCCAATAGCATCGAGGACGCCCGCACTGTTTCTGCACTGGCAAACGATCGTCAGGCCACCTGGGTCATCGTGGATGGCTATCGCTTCGATTCGAAGTATCAACGCAACCTGAAGGATGCGGGCCTGAAACTGTTGTTCATCGACGACCTTGGTCAATGCAAGCATTATTCAGCGGATATCGTACTTAACCAAAATGTGCACGCCAGCGAGTCCATGTACGTAAGTTGCGAGGCTTATACCCGTTTGCTTCTCGGCCCGAGTTTCGCGATGTTGCGTCGGGATTTCATCCCATGGGGTAAATGGCATCGCAAAATTACTACGAATGGACGTAAGGTCCTGGTCACCATGGGCGGCAGTGATCCCGATAACGTCACAGCAGTTGTATTGGATGCACTCCGTGAAGTGAGGATTGACGGAATCGAAGTGGTTGCCGTCCTCGGAGGCAGCAATCCCCACGTTGATTTTCTGGAAAGGTTTACGAGTAAATCGCCTCCGATTCGGTTCCTGAGGGACGCAGCGAACATGCCGGAGCTTATGGCATGGGCCGATATTGGGGTGTCGGCCGCGGGTTCGACCTGTGCAGAAATGTGCTTACTCGGACTGCCAGCTATTTTGATCGATCTGGCCGAGAATCAAACGCCAGTTGCGCAGGAACTTGGCCGGAAGCAGGCTGCGATTCATCTTGGCTCGAGCAACAAAGTGTCTTCCGCAGAGATCGCTAGGAAAGTGCAATCACTCCTTTTGTCCACAGAACATCGGGTTTCCCTCTCGGAGCGCTCCAGAGAATTGGCAGACGGCGGAGGCGCGCAAAGGGTCATGGCGGCAATTCTTGGTGCAGATCTGCGCTTGCGACGCATCCAGGAAAAAGACTGCCGGCAACTGTGGGAGTGGGCGAATGATCCCGAAGTTCGGCCCGTATCTTTTGCGACCGAACCGATTTCCTGGGAGCGGCATTTGGAATGGTTTAACTTCAAGCTGCGCGATCCCAACGCAGTGCTTTACCTGGTGACTGACTCCTGTGGCATCCCAGCCGGTCAGGTGAGATATCAGATAGATAAAGCGAGGGCGGCCGTGTCCATTAGTCTGGCGCCCCAATTCCGGGGCAAAGGTTACGGCAAAGCAGTCCTGGCGATGGCAACCGAGGATCTGTTCCGGACAACTACCGTGAAGCAAATTGATGCCTATGTGAAGCCGAGTAACACCGCTTCAATCTGTCTGTTCGCGCGGGCAGGTTATGCACGCGAGAAAGCCGAGACGATCAGAGGGCATCAAGCTATTCGCTTCGTTTTGGAAAGAGTAGTACGCGACGAGCATCAAGAGGACATGGATTTACACAGCTTTTGTTCCGTGGATAAAAGCGAATGACGATGATCACGGGTCTGACAATTGGAAATCGGCAAATCGGTGTGGGCCAGCCGGTGTACGTTGTCGCCGAGCTTTCCGCCAATCACAATCAGGACTTTTACCAGGCAATCCGTCTCATCGAGGCCGCCAAGGAGTGCGGGGCGGACGCGGTAAAAGTGCAAACCTACACGCCGGACACGATTACGATCCGCAGTGATCGTGAATTCTTCCAAATTCGTGGCGGCACGCTCTGGGATGGCCGCACCCTCTATGAACTCTATAGCGAGGCTTGCACGCCGTGGGATTGGCAGCCCAAACTAAAACAGGTCGCTGACGATCTTGGGCTCGACTTCTTTTCTTCTGCTTTCGACTCAACCGCCGTGGACTTTCTGGAGGGCATGGGAGTGCCGGCATACAAGCTCGCATCCTGCGAACTAATTGACATTCCACTTCTCCAGAGAATATCGCGCACTGGCAAACCGCTGATCATCTCGACGGGCATGGCGACCATTGAGGAGATCGACGAAGCCGTCGCGACTGCTCGTCATGCAGGCGCCGGGCAAATCGCGTTGCTGAGGTGCACCAGCGCTTACCCCGCTCTCCCCGGCGAGATGAACTTGCGGACGATTCCTGAGCTTATACGAAGGTTTGAAGTTCCTGTCGGATTATCGGATCACACCATGGATATCGCAGTACCCGTGGCGGCGGTGGCCTTGGGAGCATGCATCATCGAAAAACACTTCACCTTATCCCGATCGCTGAAGGGGCCCGACAGTGCTTTTTCCCTGGAGCCAGCAGAGTTCAAATCCATGGTGGAAGCGGTTCGAGTTGCCGAGAAATCTCTAGGAGAAATTCACTTCGGCCTCACTGACAGCGAAAGGAGCAGCCGCGTGTTTCGCCGGTCGCTTTTTGTTGTCCAGGATGTCAGGCAGGGAGAAGCTTTCAGCGCGGAAAATGTGCGCTCGATTCGGCCCGGTCACGGACTCCACACTCGATATCTCCCGCAGATCGTCGGCAAATGTGCATCTCGTGACATCGAGAAGGGCACGCCGCTGAACTGGGATCTGGTGGCCGAAGCATGAGGCTGGTCAGCCCGTTCTTGAAGCACGTCGTTTATCCCGGCCTGTCCAGAGCAGGGTATCTTCGCCGTGTCGCCGGGGGCGGACCCGCCGTGTTGACGTATCACGGTGTTTTGCCCGCTGGATACAAAATTGTCGACCCATTCCTAAGTGGCAATCTGTTGAGTGCGGATTCATTTCGCCGGCAGATGCGATTCATCAGGAAACAGCACAACGTGATCTCTCCAACAGAATTCCTGCTCTGGTGTCAGGGCGGGCACGAATTGCCTCCGCGTTCCGTGCTGCTGACTTGCGATGACGGCTTGCGGAGCTCACTCTTCGACATGCTGCCGATTCTTCAGGAATTTGATCTTGAGTGCCTATTCTTTGTCACTGGCGCTTCTCTCAGCCCAACACCCACAATGCTCTGGTACGAGGAACTGTACCTGATGTTCCTGGCAGCTCCTGAAAGCTTCACGTTGGAGTTGCTCGAAATCGGAGTGCAAGCGGAGGTAAGCCAGCAGGAAAAACGTCCTTCGTGGTCGGAGCTGGTAATGAAGCTTTCGCAATACGACCTGAATCGCCGGAGAACACTTTTGGCGAGAATAAGGATGCAGTTGGGACTTTCTGTGCAATGGGATGCTGAATACCGCGACGACCCTGTACTGAGCCGGCGATTCTTGATGTTGAGCCTGAGTGAACTTCATCAGCTCCGCGACGCCGGGATGAGCATCGGGGCGCACACCCTCTCTCATCCGATGCTGTCGCAGTCATCGGACGACGTGGCGTGGAACGAAATTTCGGAGTGCAAGCGTAATTTGGAGCTGGCTTTGGAACAAGAGATGTGGGCGTTGGCCTATCCGTTCGGCAATTCGTCTTCGGTGACGTCGCGAGAACTGGAAATGGCGAAACGAGCGGGCTTTAAAGCTGCATTTCTCAACGCGGGCGGCGCCTTCGGAACGCAAACTCCGAAATTCGCCCTGCCGCGCGTCCACATTACGGCTGATATGAGTCTCGCGGAATTCGAAGCACACATTTCGGGGTTTCATCGCTCATTGCAGGAATTGTTTAGACCAGCGAGCCTGAGCGCTGTTGCGGGGTCGAACGCTTGAGGAGAAATTGGAGCTACAACGAAATTGCAAAATCTCATCTGATGAGAAAAACGCTTTGCGCCTAGTTCTGCATCGAGAAATTCCCGAAGACGACCGCTTGGCCTGCCAGTGGAATGGACTCGTGCTGCAAATGCAGTGTCCGGAGGTTTTCTACACTTACGAATGGGCGCTGGCCGTAAGCCGCGCCTACAGCAGTTCCGTTGCACCGTTACTGATTCTGGCTTACGACCAGGATTCTCTGGTCGGCGTGGTAGCGCTGGCGACCGATAGTATGCGACGAGGAACTTTCTTCCTGACCAGCGCAACGGCGGATTATTGCGATTTTATTTCATCGCCCTCTAACCGAGCAGATTTTGTAAGTCTGGTCTTTCGGGAATTGCGAAGATTAAGAATACCTGCGTTAGCGGCTGCGAATTTGCCGGCGGATTCTGTTACCGCCGGCGCTTTTCCCGAAGCCACTGCACCGCTAGGCTACAGGGCATTTTTCCGTCCGGCCTCGCGCTGTTCTCAGATCACGCTTGGATCATTTCTGGAGCGTCGAAAGTTGCGCGATGTCGTGGCTCATCGTAAAGCGCTTCGCTATTCCCTGAAATGCCTGCAAAATCTCGGACCGCTGAGCATCGACCATCTAAACTCGCGTGAGAATCTCCAGACAATGCTGCCGGAGTTTATACGAGCGCATATCGCGCGATTCTCCGCCACAGGCCGGCGCAGCAATTTGTCACATCCAGAGCGGCAGGCGTTCCTGATCGAGTTAGCTGGCTTGCTCTCCACCGCGGGCTGGATTGTGCTTTCCTGCCTCCGAGTCGGGGATAACTCGGTGGCGTGGAATTATGGTTTCAAGTTTTCAGGAAGCTGGTTTTATTATCAGCCAACGTTCAACAGCGACTGGCGCAAGTTTTCTCCTGGGTTCTGCCTTCTTTCGAAAATCGTGGAAGCAGCCTGTGACGATCCTGCAATCGAGCGGATTGATCTGGGGCTGGGAGCGGAGGGTTACAAAGAGCGATTCGCCACTGGCACTCGCCAGACGTTGGACGTTACCGTCACTGCCTCGACTACGCATTACCTCAGGGAGGCTGCTCGTTATCACGTTGCTACTGCCATCAAATCTTCTCCGCGTCTGGAGCATGGTGTTCGGCGGATACTGGGACGTGTCCCTGTCGGAGGCAGCCAAGGGTGAGAGTCTTGCTGCTTCATCCGGCTGACACGCTTCCATGGCCCACCCCCAGCGAGCGTTGGGATCTGATCATTGATTTTGCGCACGCTCCTGACAGTGCCTACGAGAACTGGCGCCGCCAGGCCGGTTGTCCGGTGCTTAGCCTTTACCAGTTCGCTGAAGAAGTCGACGATCTACGAGTCACGCGGGAACTCTTGCAACTTGGAACGGGCTACCTGGCGGACCACTGGGGAATCGATTGGTGGGATGTGTTGTCGCTGGAGATTGTGGCTGAGCTTCGGCAACTGATGCTCGTACACCGGCTCTCGAAAGAACTGGACGAGAATTGCGAGCTGTATGCAACTCGGCTCCATCCCCTTGCCGCGGCTCTGCAGAGACTTCTGGGCGCTAGGCTGACGATCTTGGAAAGCAATTTCCGAGCGGTCATTCACCGGATGCGTCACTATCACGAAGTCTTCTCGCACCTCGACACCGCTGAGTTTGCCCAGGTTCTTGCGGACAAGTTCGACAGCGATCATTCCATCCGTCGCCGCTTTGCTCGCCGTACACGCCCGACGGGTATGCCCGTCATATTGCTCCCGTCAGCTTACCTTAACGTCTCTCGTGTCGCGCTTTCCTACGCTGAACAGCTCCCGGTTCATCAGTTCCTGTTAGTCCACGCCAGGAATAATGCCAAGGTTCCCGTGCTGCCGCCCAACGTCAGATCGGCATCGCTGTCGCCATACTTCGTACCGAGCGACAAGCTGGAAACCGCTTCCCTGCTCGAGTCGTGGAACGGTTTAAGAAAGCATCTTGTTTATGGCGCCGAAGTCTTCAACCTGGCTGATGCGATGGGGTTGCTTGGACGGTTTCCTGCCTTTCTGCTTTGGGGATTGGCGCTCCGGGACGCCTGGAGCCAGATCTTCGAATCCGAGAATGTGACCGCTTGTTTTTCGGCTGATGCGAGCAACCCTCCTTCGAGCATTCCGCTCATTATGGCTCAAAAACACGGGCTTCCGGTTCTCGCCTGCCATCACGGCGCGCTCGACTACCAAATGGCGATCAAGACGAACCATGCGGATGTCTATTTGGCGAAGAGTGAAATGGAGTGCGATTACCTGCGGCGCATTTGCCGTCTTGCGCCGGAGAAGATAGTCGTCGCGCCGCCAGTGTCGTCGAGGCCGCCGCGTGTGTTACGCCGTTCGGCTCCGTGGCTGGTTTTTTTCACCGAACCTTATGCGAGCAGCGGGTGGCGCAGCGATGAAGTCTACCGCGATCTTTTGCCGCGGCTGTGCGCCCTCGCTCAGACCTGCGGTTTGAAACTGGTTTTCAAGCTTCATCCCTTTGAAAGCATCAATGGCCACCGAAAGATGTTACGCCGCCTCGTCCCGCAGCATGAGCGCCAGATAGAAGTGCTTGCAGGCCCACCATCAGATCAATTATGGAACAACACGCGATTTGCCTTGACGGTGCAATCTTCAACCGCTGTGGAGTGCTGTGCCTTGGGCATTCCTGTCTTCCTGTGCGCATGGCTACGAGATTCATGGGCTGGATATCTTCAGCAATACGCGCGATTTGGCGTAGGTCACGTTTTGGAATCGCCGGACCAGATCAGCGAAATTCCAGAGTTGCTTGCAAACCGGGAAAACAAATCAGTCCAGCAGGGGGCGCCTCAGAAGGCTATTGCACTCGACGACCTGCAGGATCTTTTCTCGGGAACCTATTCCTTGGCCGTTGCAAACAACGCGTGACAGCTTTCTCAGACGACGCAGTGAGCCACAGCGTTGTGATTTCTTTAGCGAGTACCTAATGAAAACGAAGTCCCCAACTCGACCCATCACAATTTTCACGCCGTCGTTTGCCGACGAGGACAACACCAACGCTCAGAATCTCACCGTGAAAGAAATTATTGCCCGCCTGCCAGCAGAGCAGTTTCGCGTGATTATGATTTCCGAGGGCAAACCTGATCCGCGCATTGCCGCACGCAAGAACACCGAGCTGTTGCCTTACTACAAGCACGGAAACACCGCACAATTGCTCATGCGATCGGTTGCTTACCGTCCTGACATCTACTTCTATCCAAGGTTCGGGCCGCTCGATCGGATAGTGTTCGCGTTGCGCAAGAGTCTTCGGCTCAGGACCGCGGTGGTGACTCACATCGTTTCGGTAATGAGCAAGGCAGTGGAAAACAGCTTGGTCGCGCGGTCCATTGTCGAGGGCGATGCCGTGTTCGCAAACTCATCCTATGTTGCGGAAACGGTACAACAAAGGTTTGGCGTCCCAGCAGGAACGATCTTCAACGGGATCGACCGGCGGTTCTTCTTTCCGAATCACGACGCAGCATCGAATGGTAACTCCCGAGCGTTAACCGTTCTTTATGCTGGATCCTTTCGACCGTGGAAGCGAGTCGAACTGGTGATCGAGCAGGCTGCTCGCTGTTCGGATGTAGAGTTTCGCCTGGCGGGGCGCGGTGAAACCGAAGAAGCATGCCGCACTTTATGTCAAAAGTACGAGTGCCGCAACGTCTCCTTCTTGGGGCATCTGCCACCCGTGCAACTTGGCGAAGAAATGCGAAGGGCTCATGTTTTTCTATTCCCAAGTATTGTCGAGGGTCATCCTCAGGTGCTCGGACAGGCGGCTGCTTGCGGCTTGCCAGCCATCGCCATGAGCGTGTACCACCCAGAGTACGTGCTGCATGGGAAGACTGGCTTCCTGGCAGAGTCAGATGCAGAACTCTCCAGATACTTGGACTTGCTGCTGCGCGATTCGGCAATGCGGCAGTCGATGGCGTCGGCCGCAGCCCATCATTCGCAGAAATTCGATTGGGATCAGATCGCCGAGCAATGGCGTGAGGTTTTTCAAGAAGTAGTCGCCCAACGTCGAAGCGCCTGAATATGTGTGGAATATTTGGCATCCTCGATCCAGCACGCCCCTTAGGCACTTCTGCTCAAGCTTGGGCTGAACAAGCGCAGTTGCGCCTTCAGCATCGAGGACCCGACGGGCGACAGTGCGTGACACTGATGGATGGGCGCTGCTTGCTTGGCCATCTGAGACTCGCGATTATAGACATCGAGGGCGGTGCCCAGCCGATCGGCAACGAAGATGGAACCATCTGGGTGGTTTGTAATGGCGAGATTTACAACTACCTGGAATTGCGCGAGAAATTGGAGGCACAAGGCCACCGTTTTTCCACCAACAGCGATACCGAGGTCCTGGTCCACCTATTCGAGGAAAAGGGAACCTCGCTGCTCGACGATTTGGAGGGCATGTATGCGTTCGCTATCGTCGATACCCGCAAAGAGCAGCTCTTTCTGGCTCGCGATCGCTTTGGGGAGAAGCCGCTCTATTGGGCGAATGTCCGCAACGGAAAAGGCTTGGCCTTCGCCTCGGAACTGAAGGCTCTGCTGCCGCTCGAGAATGTGGATCACAGCCTGGACGTGGCAGGCGTGGCTCAGTTTCTGGCGCTGGGTTATCTTCCCGCGCCCCGAACTCATCTTAACGGAGTGTCCAAGCTTCGCGCCGGAGAGGCCATCGTCTTCGGTCCGGGAGCCAACAAGCGTGCGTTTCGATATTGGCGGCCTGAATTTCGAAATTCGAATGGTCATCGGCCTTTCAGCCAAACAGAAGCAATCGAGCTTGTCCGGAATCGTTTTCGTGAAGCCGTGCGGATACGGCTCCGCAGCGATGTACCCGTCGGCGCCTTCCTGTCTGGCGGCATCGATTCGACGCTCGTGGTCGGCACCATCCGGGACCTTCTTCCGCACGCTTCCCTAACGACTTTTTGTGCGTCCTTCGATGATGAAGAACTCAACGAAGCGCCCTACGCCAGGCAAATCGCGGAGCGTATCGGTTCTGACCATCATGAAGTGCGCTTCTCCTCGACCGAATTGCTGAGTGTGTTTGACGATCTTATCGACCACTACGATGAGCCCTTTGCGGACGCTTCAATGTTTCCAACGTTCGCTGTTTGCCGGGCAGCGCGTCAGCACTGCAAAGTCATGATGTCAGGAGATGGCGGTGACGAATGTTTTGGTGGCTACCGTCCGCTCTTCTGGCACTCGCGGTGGCATCCGCTTCGCCGCTTGCCGGGAGTTAATGGCGCTGCCAACTTCCTGCTTCGCTCCTGGAACACGCGATGGCGCGGCACTGGTCTGCTGACTTTTCTACATAAGAACGATTGGCAACTTCTTTATCCTGAGCAGGAACGAGCCTCGACCCTGGACTGCTTTCAGCGGGAACATCAAGAGCGAGCGAGCACAGGGTTACAGGAACTGAAGGATGCCGCAATCGAACATGCGCGTTTGAGTTATCCGCTTTCGGCCATGGAAGACATGGCCAACGGATATTTGCCTGAGCAAATTTTAGTGAAGGTGGACCGCACCAGCATGTTCAGCGCGGTGGAATGTCGAACTCCATTTCTGGATCGAGACCTCTTTGCACTGGCCGCCAGCCTGCCGATTGGCTATCACTTTGCCCACGGCCAAGGCAAGGCCTTGCTCCGCCGATGCTTGCCGGATTGGGTTCCACCGGAAGTCCGATGGCGCAAGAAGCAAGGCTTCACGCCACCACTCGATACTTGGTTTCGCACCAGTCTGCGCCGGCCAATGGAAGCAGCAATCGCAGATGTCTCTCGGCGACTCAGCCAAGTAATCGTTCCGGGTCGAGTTGCCAAGCTTTATCAAGAGCATCACGCCGGTGCGGATCGAAGTGCGCTACTGTTTCGCTGGCTGGTATTAAGCAGGAGCGTAACTCAGGCTCGGAGCGCGTGCGCATGAGCTTGCGATGTTTTCTACTGCTGGGATCACATGGTTCGGGAGAGACCACAGCATGAAGGCGACCGCTCAGCTGACAAGGGAGCAGTCTTCTCCACCGGCAGTGGGTCTAGGTCACATCGTCAACAACTCGGTTGCCTTGATCCTGCTCGACTTGCTGAACAAAGCAATTCCTCTGGTCGTGTTCCCGCGAGTAGTTCGCGCTCTTGGGCCTGCAGCCTACGGACGATTGGGCTTCGCCGCCGCAGTCGCTGGCTTTTTTGGCTTGCTGGCCTCTCCGGGGTTTTCCACATATGCACTCCGTGAAGCCGCCAAGAACAGCCAACAGGTTTCATTTCTCGTCAGGCACGTTCTTGGGGCCCGGGTTGTTTTTGCAACCGGCGCTTACGCGCTACTTGCAATTTTCACTTTTTCCCTCGCGCCATCAGATGGCCAAACGCGTCTTTTGATAATGCTTTCCGGTCTCGCGTTCGTGGCAGGCAGTCTTGACACGCAGTGGATCTTCGCCGCTCGCTCCCGCATGTCGATGATCGCGGTCCAGGGCGCGCTGGCACAACTTGCCTACGCCGGCCTGATCCTCGCACTGGTTCGCGGTTCGCACGACGCGTGGATCGTTCCGTCGGCGACCGTTCTCTCCCTGGGCCTCAGCACTTTGCTGATCTGGGTTCCCGCACGCCGCCGATATCACATTCCACGACCAGAGATTTCGCCGCAAGCCTGGGGCGCTTTCTTGCCGATCTGTCTGGTCATGGGATTTTCCAGTCTCATGTCCATGATCTATGACCAGATTGACGTCGTCATGCTCAAGTACTTTCGAGCCGACGCAGAACTGGGAACATATGTGGCCAGTTATGGTCTGATGACAATGGCAATGTCTTTCCTCCCGATCCTGGGACAAGTGTTTATGCCACTGCTCTCGGAGACTGCAGGCCAAGCTCGCGACTTGGAGAATCGCAATGCCGAGAAAAGGTATCTGCGCTGGTTCGGAAACGCCACCGTGGGTCTAGCTCTTCCTATTGCCGTCGGCGGTTTTATTCTGGCCGTGCCCATCACGCAGTTTGTTTTTGGGAGTCAATATTCGAATTCGGGTGTTCTATTCCGTTGGCTGATGCTGACCATCATCACGGGGTCGGCAGCGAGTTATTGCGGAGCGCAGCTCATACCGAATGGCCGTGAAAAAAAATATCTTGTCGCTGTCCTCGCCGGAGCCACAGCGAATGTCGTGCTGAATCTGTTTTTCATTCCCAGGTACGGAGCCCTTGCGGCTGCGTTCACAACCGCGTTCAGTCAGGGCGTCGTGGCGCTCATGAACTACCAGTTCGTTAAGGACTTGAGCCGACCACCACTACTCACGGCGGTGGCAATGTCGGTTCCCGCCACTTGTGTCATGGCGGTCACTCTTCTAGCCATGCGGGCAAGGTTTCCGGTTCATGTCTTGGCACTAGTCACTCTAGGCGCCTTGGCTTACCTTGGTATTTATGCGCTGACTGTCCGATTGTGGAATCAAATCAGCGCTCAAGATCCATCTTGAACGGAGGCCGTAACTGGTGAATGGCGTTTCGTGCGAAGGGGGCATATCCGCGCAAAGTGAGAGGCCCCTTTGTGACCCTGCAGGAGACGCTGCGGGGAAGAACTACTGGAATTCGATCTGGAACAAGTTGCCACCCGTCACCCTCTATGAAGGGCCGGTTTACGAGCCACATCCCGTGCTGTCGAGATTCCTTTCCAATGCTGGCGGCGGTGATGCCATCGAAATCGGATGTGCCACCGGCAACTACATGATTTACCTGAACAAGGAATTTGGATACCGCGCCGACGGGCTCGATTACTCAGACAACATGGAATATGTTCGTGTTGAACTTGTCTTACAACGGCATCCATGACGCAGAACTCTTTAGTGCAGATTTTTTTCAGACCACGCCGGCCAGAAAATATGATCTCGTCTTCTCAGGAGGTTTTGTTGAGCACTTTGATGATCACGCGCTCGTGGTCAAGAAACACGCCGAATGGGCGAAGCCGGGCGGGCTCATCGTAATTATTGTGCCCAATTTGACCCACATTCACAGGTTGCTATGCGGATGGTTTGATCCTGAGGTCCTGCGCGTTCACCGCTTTCCCCTGATGCGAAGTGCCGTATTGCGGCGGGTGCTGGAGAAAGCTGGTTTGAGCGTACTGCATTGTGACTATCACAAAACGTTTCGTTGCACGTACGCCCTGCCAAAACCGGTCGATTTTGTTGTCCGGTCGGCCCAAATGCTACTGAAGCTCTCTGGACTCGATAACATTGGCAATCGCTTTGGCAGTCCATACCTGATCTCAGTCTCCAGAAAGAACTGATCTGCCGATGAATGAGCTCGTGGCTAGCACGCAGTCGGATCTTCAGATAGTGGGCTGTTGGTTCGGAGAGAAAACACGTCAACCCGCAATGCGAGTCCTGACCCTCACTCCTTTTTATCCCACAGCCTCCGACGACGCGAACGGGTGCTTTGTCGCGGAGCCATTACGGGCGATGGAGGAGTTCGAGGTCAACTCCTGCGTTGTGGCCGTGCAGGCATTGCATCGCATCAGCGCAGGATCTAACGCCATAATTCCCGTCGCAAAATGGATCCGCTATCCGTGCATTCCGGGCGGAATCGGTCTTGCTCCCGCTGGCGCATTTCTTTATGCGGGCTTGATTTCGAAGGTCCGACGCCTACATCGGTCACGAAGGATTGATCTGATCCATGCTCATGCTGCGCTGCCGTGCGGACATGCTGCGGTGCTGTTGAGCCGCGAGCTGAATATTCCTTGCGTCGTCACCGTCCACGGCCTGGACCCATTCTTTGACAACCAGGTCCATGGATCTGCTGGCGAATGGTGCAAGCGGGTTGCGCAATTTGTGTATCGTTCGGCGTCGCGAGTGATATGCATCAGCCAGAAAGTTGCCGAAAATGTGATAGACGGCGCTGCGGCGCCGGTAAATACGACGGTCATTTACAACAGCGTCGATGCACGTATGTTTTCTCCGGCTCCGAGGGACGCCCCGTCCAAAACCATCCTCAGCGTCGGCAATCTGATTCCCATCAAAGGACACGAACTGCTCCTGCGAGCGCTTGCGGCTGTGCTTCCCCACTTTCCGGATATCTCATATGAAATTATTGGCGACGGTCCGGAACAGCAACGTCTGACCACATTGGCCAGCGTCTGCAACATTGCCGATAAGGTTCGTTTTCTTGGCCGTCAAAGTCGAAAGCAGGTTGCTGACGCGATGCGACGCTGCGTGCTTTTCGCTTTGCCCAGCCGGTATGAAGGGCTCGGTTGTGTTTATCTGGAGGCAATGTCCACCGAAAAAGCCGTGATCGCGTGCCGAGGCCAGGGGATTGATGAAATTATCCGGCATGGAAGCAATGGCTGGCTCATTGATCCCGGCAGCCTGCAAGAATTAATCGCAGCACTTTCGGTGCTTCTGCAAGACCTTCAGCTTCGACGGCAGATCGGCGAGGCGGCTCGCCGCACCACGCTTCAAAGCTTTACCTCGGCGCATCAGGCTGCGCAGCTTGCGACTCTATATCGAGAGTGCGTGGCATGAGCCGCCGGGTCGTAATTATTACCGAGATCATTGCACCCTACCGAATTCCTGTCTTCAACGCGCTCGCGCAACACGGCGGGATGGAGCTGCACGTAATATTTCTGGCGGAGAACGATTGCACTCAGCGCCAGTGGATGGTTTACAAAGAGGAAATCCGCTTTCCTTACCAGGTGCTTCGTTCATGGAGGCGACGAGTGGGCAGGCATAGCTTCCTGCTGAATTGGGGAGCGGAAGTTGCGCTGCAGCAAGCGGAACCAGATTTCATCATCTGCGGCGGCTACAATTATTTTGCCTCATGGCAATCCATGTCGTGGGCGCAACGCAATGGCGTGCCATTCGGTTTATGGTCGGAGAGCACGACTAGGGACTTTCGTGGCGGCCGTATGTTGGTGGAATTTCTGAAAATGAAATTTCTGCGCAATTGCGATGCGTTTGTCGTTCCAGGAAGGTCCTCGGGAGAATATTTGAGAACCTACGGTGTGTCGGAAGAAATGATTTTCACCGCACCGAACGCAGTTGACACCCAACTTTTTGCGCGGAAGGCCAAGGTCGTTCGCAGCGATGCAGCCACGCATCGCGAGGCTTTGGGTTTGCCCGCTCGCTTTTTTCTCTTTGTCGGCCGCCTGGTGCCAGAAAAAGGAGTCTTCGATCTGCTCAACGCATATGGCGCTCTGGCACCGGAACTTAGGAAGGAAATTGGCCTGGTATTTGTCGGAGACGGCGCCGCGCGATCCACACTTCTGCAGCGTGCCGCCGCTATCAATCCTGGGTTCATTCAGATGGTAGGCTTTGCTCATCGGGAGCAGTTGCCCGCGTATTATGCACTCGCAGACGCCTTCGTATTTCCTACGCACACTGATCCCTGGGGTCTGGTCGTGAATGAAGCAATGGCGTGCGGGCTACCTGTCATCTCCTCGGACGCGGCAGGCTGTGCCGCTGACTTGGTCGAAAGCGGATGGAACGGCCGCGTGTTTTCCGCCGGTGATATCCGCCAACTTGCTTCCGCCATGGACGAACTTGGACGCGACGCAGACCAACGCTCGGCCATGGGCCAGCGCAGCAACGAGCGCATCCAGCAGTATTCGCCGGAAGCCTGGGCCGAAGGCATGGCCAGCGCGGTGCTGCAGCGCGGAAGACGTGCAGCATGAATGACGGCCGATCTAGCTTTGATGGGCCCGCGGCGATTTCGAGTCACCGGGTAAGGTGATGCATCTCTTTTTCAACTGTCTCGCGGCCAGCGCTGCAAGCGGGCTCACATACGTGCGCAACATCGTCCCCCATCTTTCTGGACAGCGGGGCCTTCGGGCTACTGTCGCTCTCAGTCCTCAGTTAAGGAATGAGCTGGGCAATCCGTCTAACATTTCATTTGTTGAACTGGAAATTCCCGCTGGCGCAGCAGGGCGATTTTGTTGGGAGCAGTCTCTCCTCTCTCGAATGATCCGGAAGTGTGGCGCGGATGTATTGATCTCAGCCGGCAATTTCGCCCTGTTGCGATCGCCCGTGCCCCAGATCCTTCTTTCGGGGAACTCCCTCTATACCTCTCCCGACTTTTACGACGATCTACGTGCGCGCAGGGCCTACCGCATCTGGTTGGACACCCGGGCTAGAGGCTTCTTTGCCCGGCGCTCGGTTCGCTGGGCTGACTGCACCGTCGCTCCCAGCAAGTCTTTTGCCGATACCCTGCGGGTATGGAGTGAGGGCAAAGTCGTCAGTATTTATCACGGCTTCGATCCCGACATATTCTTCCGCGAACAGGAAAGATTGCCCCCAGAAATTAGCGCCAAGATCGATTCGGGCAAAGACGCCCTGCGCCTCATCTTCGTGAGTCACTACAACTACTACCGGAATTTCGAAACGTTGTTGCGAGCCATACCCTGTATTAAGGAGCTCTTGCGTGAGAGGGAGGTTAAGCTGTTCCTGACCTGCAAACTATCGTCGGAAGAGAATACCGGCGCCTATTGCACGGCAACTGCGGCTGCCCTCATCCGGGATCTGGGAATTTCAAGTGAAGTGATAGAGTTGGGCGCAATTCCATATGGCCAACTGCAGCACGTACTCCGCGGCTGTGATATTTACGTTACTCCCGCCTACACGGAAACCTTTGCCCATCCCTTGGTCGAGGCCATGGCGAGCGGGCTTCCCATCGTGGCTTCCGATCTTCAGGTGCATCGCGAAGTCTGCGGTACCGCAGCGCTTTATTTCCCATGTTTTTCTCCGTCTGATCTCGCCAAACAAGTTGCAGCAATCGCAAACACCGAGAAACTCGGGCGTGAAATGGCAAACTCGGGGCGGAACAGATCGCTTGACTTCTCATGGGCAAGGCACGTGCAGGAGTTGCTTGCGATCTCGCGAGAGATGATCAATTAGGATCAGTCGGAAAGGGTGAAGGAACAGCTTTCTGCCGTACACTCTCCACGTATAAGCTCTCGTGCTTTCGCTGTTTGAGTTCGATCAAGGTAATATCCGTGATGCGGCTCTGCATGAAGCTGCTGACCACAGGTTGCTCGAAACCGGCTTGCCGCAGAAGGGCAATGAGAGAACTCTCGTCAAACATTTGAGAGTGGTGCGCACCACGATGAAACAGATCGTGGATAGTGTGGCGCAACAACAGCCGATCCACAAAGCGGTGCGAGGCCATGGGATCAGAATCCCTTAAATACTCGCGGGCGATGAGTTGCAGATCAGGGACCACGACGCGCAGCACTCCTCCTGGCCGCAACACTCGAAAACACTCCTTCGCAACCGCGAGCGATTCGGCCCAAGAGAAATGTTCGAACGTGTGCGACGAATAAATACAACTCACGCTCTGATCGGCAAACGGCAGCCCCTTTTTCACATCGTGCCGGCGAACATCTTTAGGCCAAGCTGGGGTTCGGAATAATAGACGCCCCAGTTTAAGTCGTGACAGCGAAATGGTGGGCGAGTTGTCAATGTTGCACCAGCCCGGTGCACCGGACAAGCCGCAGCCAATGTTAATTTTCAATTCCGTATTGGCGGGATATTGGTTGGGTAGCCGCGACAGTTTCTGATTCTGCGGTTCGGGTTGTAAGACCGCGGAGCTTGCCGTCACACTTTCCTCTACGCAGATAATGCTTCCGTCGGCTGGCCCACTTTAAGCGCCCTCAGTTCGCTTGCGTGGCGTTCGGCAGGGCGCGAGTTCACCTTGCAGTACGCAACCACACTCTTCACAATGTCGTCGAGCGACTGGGTCGGCGCATATCCAAACCACTGGCGGGCTTTCGAAATGTCAGGAACGCGCCGCTGCATGTCCTCGAAACCCTTGCCGTACGCCTCATCGTAACTAAGATATCTGACGGTGCTGGTCGACCCGGTCGCTTCGATTACTTTCTCCGCCAGCGCATTCATTGTCACTTCCTCGGTATTGCCGAGATTGAAGACGTGGCCGACCGTTGCATCACAGGAAATGCACTGCACTAATCCTTTAACAATGTCCTCGACATGGGTGAAACATCGTGACTGTTCGCCATCGCCAAAGACAGTCAAAGGCAAGCCACAAAGTGCTTGCCGTACGAAAGTCGGCAGCACCATTCCATAGCAGCCAGTCTGCCGCGGACCCACCGTGTTGAACAGCCGCACAATCGTGACGGGAAGCTTGCGTTCGCGATGGTAGGCCAGCGCTAAGAACTCATCGATCGCCTTCGAGCAGGCATAACTCCATCGTCCTTTTGTCGTCGGCCCGAGTACCAGATCATCTTCTTCCGAGAAAGGAAACTTGGTGGACTTTCCGTAGACCTCCGAGGTAGAGGCGATGAGCATCCGTTTCTTTTTTTTCGCCGCCAATTCCAATACCAGTTCAGAACCACCGACATTAGTCTCAATCGTGCGCACGGGGGATTCGACGATGTTCAGCACACCGACGGCAGCAGCCAGATGGAACACGACATCCGCATCGTCGATCAATTCCGCTAGCAGCGGTTTGTCGAAGATCGTGTCAATAAAATAGCGGAAGCGATGATGTTCCTTGGCCTCGCGAATGTTGTCCATGCTTCCGGTCGAGAGATCGTCGATGATCGTAACGTCGTTACCCTGGCCGAGAAGGTGGTCCGAAAGATGCGAGCCAATGAAACCCGCCCCACCCGTGATCAAAATGCGCATGCATCTCCTTAAGCAGAACCTGCTTGCCAGGTTACACAACGTTTACCCAGTCTATTTCAAGGCGCGTGCCGAATCGTGATTGAAAAACAGTTTCGATGAGCAACGTCTACAAACCGTCAACAGCCAAACGTAATCACGGCCGTCTCCGAGATGAACGCCCCCGCTGTCATCTTTTCTGTCATATGGGAGCCCCCCAATTCGGCGATAGTATGTTTTCAGTCCCTTGACGTCTATTATGCAAACACTCGATGAACCGCGACTCCTTCAGCCGAAGCCGCGCTCCGTGTCCTTGCCCGTGAGCGTGATCATTCCTGCCCGCAACGAGGCGCGCAACTTGCCTCGATGCCTGGAGTCTTTGCGCGGAGCAGGTGAGATTTACGTCATCGATTCCGGCAGCACCGACGAAACCGCGGAGATCGCCCGGTCCTTCGACGCGAAGGTCGTGCAGTTTCACTACCACGGTGGCTGGCCCAAGAAGCGACAGTGGGCCATGGATACTCTTCCACTAGCATATGACTGGATTCTTTTACTGGATGCAGACGAGGTCCTAACCCCTGAATCGGTGGAAGAAATCCGGCAAACTGTTCAGGACCCCGGATACAACGGCTACTATTTCGCCTTGCGAATGTATTTTCTGGGAAGAGTCCTTCGCCACGGGGACGCAAGCTTTTACACCAGCCCTCGACTTCTTCGCCGCGGCAAAGGCCGCTTCGAATGCCGGTTCAAGGATCAGGACGCTTCCATGGGCGATATGGAAGCACACGAGCGTGTCGTGGTCGAAGGTCGGATGGCGGGGTTGCGCAACCCACTCGTCCATCACAACGTGAATTCACTCTCACGCTACATCCTTAAACACGATGAATATTCGAACTGGGAAGCGCAGGCCTGGCTGGCCGGCGAGAGTGGTCACAACGACTTGCCGCCTGCCTTGGTCGGAACCCAGGCGCAGCGCCGCCGTTGGCTGAAAAAACATTGTTTGTCTCTGCCCGGCTCGCCCTTCGCGTTCTTTCTGTACAAGTATCTCTTCCGGCTAGGATTTTTGGATGGCGTACCCGGACTGATTTACTGCGCCTTTCAGGGCATCCAGTTCTTTCACATCAAGGCGAAGATTTACGAATTGCGGATGACGACCCGGCAATGAGCGCAACCCGAACCGAGTTCGTCCAGGATGCAATCGCGTACCATGCCTCTCTGGCAGGCGAATGGGAACAACGCTATCGAAAGCGCTCTTTTCAGATGCGCCACAACGTCCTGCTGAATGCTTTGCAAGGTTGGGACGTGTCCGGCACCCTTTGGCTTGACGCGGGTTGCGGTACTGGCACACTCGCGCGCTGGTTAGCCTCGCGCGGGTGCAGCGTACTTGGCGTCGATGCTGCTTTCGAAATGGTCGCTGCGGCCAATCAGTCCGCCGAATCACAAGACTATTCTGATCGGCTCCGGTTCGTCCGTGTACAGACGATCGCTCGTCTTGCACTCGACGATCACTCGCTGGACGGCATCTTGTGCTCGAGCGTCCTGGAGTACGTCCCCGATCCCAGCGTTTGTCTGACCGAATTTGCCAGAGTTCTCAAACCAGGAGGGCTGCTGCTGGTCTCAATACCGAATCGCAATTCTGTGGTGCGTCGAACGCAGCTTGCATGTCATCGGTTGGGGGCCCTCCTGGGACAACGCTGGTGCGAGTTCCTGGAATACTCGCGCCATCAATACTCTGGGACTGAGTTCGAAAGATTGCTACGGCACGCTGGATTCTCGGGCGAGAAACTCCTGCCGCTCGGCAGTCCTTTACCTGCTTTGGCGCAGCGAAGTCGCCCTTGGGCACCTTTGCTCATGTTCGTTGCTCGGAAAATGGTCTAAGAAACACTAGCGCAGAATTGAATCGAGGAAACCGGCACCGCCAATGCTGATCTTGGGACTGAACATGTTTCACGGCGACGCCTCGGCGGCACTGGTGCAGGATGGCGAGGTGGTATTCGCTGTCGCCGAAGAGCGCCTGAACCGCACAAAGCACTATGCGGGTTTTCCCTCTCTTGCGATTAAAGCTTGTCTGGACTTCGTCGGCGCCAAGATCACAGATCTCGACCACGTGGCTGTAGGTCAGGACAGCGATGCGAATCTCGCCCAGAAAGTTCAATACGCCCTCGCCAATCCCGCCAGGATTCTGAATTTCATCCGCTTGCGCCGGCGTAAGCAGCCGATGCGCAACGTGGCTACCCTGATTGCCCAGGCCCTCGACGTCGATCCCGAAACGCTTGCGTTCCAGCAGCATCACGTCGAGCATCACATTGCGCACATTGCCAGCGCGTACTACTGCTCACCCTGGGAGAAGGCCGCCGGCTTCAGCTACGACGGCTCCGGAGACTTCGTTTCCACCATGATGGCCCGATGCGAAGACAATCACATCGAAGTGCTCGATCGTGTTTTCTTGCCCGACTCTCTCGGCAGCTTCTACACTATGATTTGCGAATTCATCGGCTACCCGCAGTACGGAGATGAAGGCAAAGTCATGGGCCTCGCGCCCTATGGCAAGGACAGGTTCTGCGATTCGCTTGGTGAAGTAATCGGCCTGAGAAATGGCAGGTTTAATCTCGATGCCAGTTTCTTCAATCCGCTGGGAAGCAATCAGGGAATGCAGATTTTGCCGGACGGAACGGTTAGTCTGGCCCGCCATTTTTCTCCCCGGATGGTGAAAACTTTCGGTGAGCCGCGTGAGCCCCGCACGGAAATCACTCAGCGCGAAATGGATCTTGCCTACGCCATGCAGCGGCGCTTCGAAGATGTCCTCTTCCATCTTCTTAGCCAACTCCACCGGCGTGTGCCGTGTGAAGACCTCGCCATGGCTGGCGGATGCGCGCTCAACAGCGTGGCCAATGGAAAGCTTTTCGCGCACACTCCATTTCGACGCACCTGGATTCAGCCTGCCGCAGGTGATGAAGGATTGGCCATCGGAGCGGCTCTGCATGTTTACCATGCTGTTCTCAGCCAGGCGCGCCGCTTTGTGATGAAGAACTCATATCTCGGCCCTGAGTTTTCCAACACGCGCATCGAGTCCGATTTAAAGAAGGCCAACCTGCGTTATCGCAAACTGGAACTGGAACCGTTGCTTGACTTCGTGGCCCAGCAGATCGCATCGGGCAACGTCGTAGGCTGGTTTCAGGGCCGCATGGAATGGGGTCCGCGTGCGCTCGGCAACCGCTCCATACTCGCTCATCCCGGCTTGCCAGGAATGAAGGATATTCTGAATGCGCGCATCAAGCAGCGCGAGTGGTTTCGTCCATTCGCGCCCTCGATTCTCGAAGAACGCCAGTGCGAATACTTCGAGCACGATCATCCGTCGCCGTTCATGCTGCATGTCTACAAGATTCGTCCCGAAAAACGCGCCCAGTTGTCCGCCGTCAATCATGTCGACGATACCGGACGTTTGCAGAGTGTCAACCGTGAAGAGAATCCTCTCTACTACGAGTTGATTCGCGCCTTCGAGCGAAAAACCGGGATTCCCGTCGTCTTGAATACCAGCTTCAACGAGAACGAACCGATTGTTTGCCAGCCCGAGGAAGCCATCGATTGCTTTAAGCGCACGCGCATGGATGCTCTCGCCATCGGGCCTTACGTAAGTATGAAAACTGACAACCAATAACTGAGAACCGAGAACTGAAGAAACCATGGCAGCCCATTCAATCGCGGTAAGTGCGCCCTGCGAGAAGCCGGAACTGAATCCGGTTCGCATCGGCCCTTTCGCGAACATGCGGGCGCTCGCATGGCGTAAGAATGTGCTCTACGCCTCCCGCGGCTATAGCCTTCTTAGCGCAACAATAAGGACGAACGCGAGTGCCATCGAATGGGACCAAGTCGGCCGATATCGGCCCGCCACCTGGCGCACCATCACTTCCTCTTTTCGAATGACATCGCGCCTTTTCCGCGACGGCTTCCACGCGCTCGCGGCTTTGTCCTCAGGGCACTTGGTCGGCGCCGTACCACGCGCGATCGTGACTCTGGCGCCAGGAGAAACAGAATTCAACCAATCCCATAAGTTGCTTCGTGGCACACGTCCCTTGCATCTGGCTGCCACTCCGAGCGACCACATCTTTTGGGGAGAATATTTCGACAACCCGCAGCGTGACGAAGTTCATATCTACACATCGACCGATCGAGGCACTCATTGGGATGTTGCCTACACATTCCCTAAAGGCAATATCCGTCATGTGCACAACATTGTTTATGACGAGTGGGAGAACTGTTTCTGGGTGCTCACCGGCGACCATGGTTCAGAGTGCCGTATTCTCCGCGCCTCGTGCGATTTCAAGACAGTTGACATGATTTTATCGGGCAACCAGCAAACTCGCTCCGCCGCGCTCGTTCCCACGCACGACGCCCTGTACTTTTCTTCCGACACCCCGCTCGAAACCAATCACGTGTATCGCGTCGATCGCCGCGGATCACTTTCCGAGGTCGCGACTCTGAACGGTTCCTCGGTTTACGGCTGCCTTGTCGGGAACGCAGTTTTCTTCTCCACGATGGTTGAACCGAGTGCAATCAACTCCGACTGCGACGTGTGTCTCTATGGCAGCTCCGACGGCGACCGCTGGCCATGCCTTCAGCGCTGGAAGAAAGACCACTGGCCGATGCGTTTGTTTCAGTACGGCAACGCTTTCTTGCCGGATGGGAAGAACACAACCGATCTACTCGCAGTTACGACCATCGCGATCGAGCGTGCTGATCTTGAAACCACCATCTGGCGAATATGACGGGCCGATTCAGCGGGGGAATCCCATACGCTACCGGCGTCGCGCTTTTCTCATGCTAATGTCCTGCTTGTGAGCCGCCTGCAATATTACCGGCGCATCTTCAGCGCCTACCTTGTTCCGGGTAACAGTCACCTTACTTTTTGGCACGAGACGCCTGGGGTAAATCCGGGCGCGAGTGTCCATCAGCTTGGCGAATACTACATGTTGTTTTCCGAGAAAGCGGACTATCCAGGACCTCACGATTCGGCCGGTATTCCGATGCTCAACTACCGCGGCAAAATCGGCCTGCAGCACAACCCGATCGCGATTGCGCAGTGGGGTCTGGGCAACTACAACCTCTTCTGCCAAACTCGAAGTGCAGAACAAAGTGAAGAACGAAGAAAGAGATTTCTCGCGGCAAGCGACTGGCTGTGCGGCCATCTGGAGCAAAATTCGTCCGGCTTCTGGGTATGGAACCACCACTTCGATTGGGAATATCGCTCACCGTTAAGAGCTCCGTGGTACTCCGCGCTCGCTCAGGGCCAGGGAATTTCTCTGCTCGTTCGCGCCTATCGCGAAACTGGTGTCGATGCATATCTCGAAGCCGCGGAGCGGGCGTTCAATACCTTCCTCAAAGCAACCGTCGAGGGCGGCGTTACATTCACCGACGAACGCGGCAACCCTTGGTTCGAGGAATACATTGTTTCGCCGCCGACGCACATTCTTAATGGATTCATCTGGGCGGCATGGGGCGTCTACGATTATTTTCTGGCGACAGAAAGCGCCGTCGCGCGAAACTTGTTCGCGCAGGCCGCAGTTACCCTTCGCGCAAATCTCGATCGCTATGACCTCGGTTTCTGGTCGCTCTATGAGCAGTCCGGCACTCTGCTTCCCATGGTGGCGAGTCCCTTCTACCATCGATTGCACGTCGTGCAGTTGGGGGTGATGCATCGCCTCACCGGAGACCAGATATTCGCCAGATACGCCGACAAATGGGAAGCCTATGCGCGCAGCCGCGCCAAGCGCACCCGGGCTCTCTGCTACAAAAGCGCATTCAAGCTTTGCTACTACTAAGAAACTCATGAAAATTCTCTACGTGTCGCAATACTTTCCGCCGGAGATGGGAGCACCCGCTGGCCGGGCCGCGGAGTTATCGCGTCTTTGGGCAGAGGACGACCATGAAGTCACGGTTCTAACGGGATTCCCCAATCATCCCACGGGAGTCGTGCCACCCAAATATCGCCCCAAGTTTCGCCGCCTGGTAGCTCGCGAAACCTACCACGGCGTCAACGTCATTCGCACCTGGCTACTTCCCTTCCCCAATCGCAAGCCATACGAGCGCATCTTGAATTACAGCTCGTTTTGCATTTCCTCGGCGACTACCGGCGTCTTTGTTCACCAACCTGATGTCGTAATCGCCACTTCGCCTCAACTGCTAGTCGGACTCTCAGGCTGGTGGCTCGCCCGCTGCAATGGCGTACCCTTCGTATTCGAGGTTCGTGATCTGTGGCCCGAGTCTCTGGCCGCGGTTGGCATGGGCAGCCACGATTCGCCGCTCCATCGCTCACTGGCGAAGATCGCAGGATTTCTCTATCGCAGTTGCGATCGCCTCGTCGTCGTGACGCCGGCATTCAAGGAATATCTGGTCGAACACTGGCGGGTTCCCGAAGAAAAGATTTTTGTGGTCGAAAACGGAGTCGAAACCAGCCTTTTCAGCAGGCTTGCTCCTAACCTTGCGATCAGACGCGAACTGGGTGCAGAACGGAAATTCGTCGCCTCTTATATCGGTACCATGGGCAATGCGCACGGCTTGGAAACTCTGCTGGAAGCCGCAACTCTCCTGCGCGAGAGAGCGCCCAACGTTTTATTCCTGCTCGTCGGCGAAGGGGCTGAGAAGGCGCGCATCGTCGCTCTCGCCCGTTCTCGCGGACTCACGAACGTACGCTTCGTTGGGCAGCAGGCTCGCGAAAAAATCCCAGCTTACATTACTGCCTCGGACGCATGCCTGGTATTGCTCAAAAGAAGCGAACTTTTCAAGACTGTCCTTCCCACAAAGATGCTGGAGTTCATGTCGTGCGCTCGCCCTGTGATTCTGGGCGTGGATGGGCACGCGCGGAATGTTTTGGAGCAGGCGAACGCGGGAATTTTCATCACACCGGAAGATCCCGCCGCGCTGGCGGACGCGGTCATGCAACTTGCCGATGATCCTGCGCTACGCGAATCCCTTGGCCGCAACGGCCGCCAGCACGTTCTCCAATATTTTTCTCGCCAGCACACCGCCAAGGTATACCTGGACGTATTGCAGGGTTTGCTGGAAAGAGGCCAACGCTGTGCACCAGCGGCCGCATAGCGACATGCCATGTGGGCGCGGGCGTCCCCGCCCGTGCGTGATCTGAGAATATTCAGGGGAGGGCTACTATGCTGGCTGCGGTTGCGGCTTGCATCGCCGCCTCCATTGCTCGCCCGGCGATAAGCTTGGTCGTACTGGTGGGCACAAAAAGAATATCGTCCGCTTGCATCTTGATGTCAGGTGCTTTAGCCCTCAGGATCTTGCTCAGTTCCACGGGAGTCTCGCTTAACCCGTCAGGCCCGCGGTGGATGATCCTCGCACCACCCAGATTTGCCGTGCGGGTTGTACCTCCCGCTAAAGCGATCGCTTGCAAAACCGTCAGATGCCCGCTGTCCATGAGAAATCCGCTCGGCCTTCCAACATCTCCCACCACGTAAATCAGGTCGGCTTTGTGAACAATAATCGTGTCCCCAGGCAAGATCGGAATGTTGCTTTCCGGGTCATCGGTCACATTGCGCGTCAACGGAACAGTAATCGGCTTGTCGGGCTGATCGCGATGCGTAATTGCAACGCTTCGGCCCGCCTTTTCCGTGAATCCACCAGCGACTGAAATGAGATCGAAAAGGCGTTGCTGTCCCGGCACCGGATACACACCCGGCCTTGCTACCTCGCCCAATACGCTGGCGCCTTGCGAAGCATACTGGTCTACAAACAAACTGACGTGGGGACTCTTCACGAAGCTGCCGTCAGAAAGCCGCTTCTGGATCAGGCCCTCGGCCTCTTCCGCCGTCAGGCCCGCGACGTGAACATAATCGATCAGCGGCAGGTAGATTTCGCCCTTGGTGCTGACGCGAGCCTTGGTCGTGAGCTCGGGTACGTTGTAAACCCCCACTTCTACCAAATCTCCCGCCTCAAGCCTGAGCGAAGAAGTTGAATGCGTTGTCGAACTTTCGCTTGGCGGCAGCGCGGGCGCAGCCGTCTTCTCAACTGCTGATCCCGTTTCTTGTGTCTTCGTGGATTGCTGCTGAGCCGCAACTTCCGGCGAGAATGCGGCGAGCAATAGGAACGAAAAGACCCAACCGTGGACGAACTTGGCCGAACTCCGTCGCATGGACGATGTCGAAAAATCCATTGCCATTTTTGCAAGACTAGCACAGCGGGACCCGCGACAGACCAGCGTTCTAGGCCGGTGCTTAGATCGCAAACACCACGCTCCCTAGCGTTTCTCCACGTACCAAAACAGAGAATAGTGGCGCGACGTCGATGGTTGTAGGATTTCATTGATTTAGAACTGGATCAAACTCCGGCGGAGAAATTAGACACCGGTCTTCTCAACCGGAGACATCAACGCATCGAAACAACGCGCTGCAGAGCTTCGCACTCCTCCCGGCGCACTTTCGATAGAGGAGTTAGTTGATACCCTTCTACCTCGGGACATTTGTAGGCTCGCTGCTGCTTTCATTTGTGTTGACCAAGTACGTGCGCGATCTGGCAAACGCGCGCGGATGGCTGGCAGCCCCGGCTCTTGAGCGGCATCTGCATAGCCGTCCCCTTCCGCGATTCGGCGGTGTCGCGATTTTTCTTTCTTTCCTTCTGACGTTCGCCATTGCATTGCCCGTCGGCTGGCATCATCTTGCCGTGAGCTTCGGACTTTCCTTTCAAACCTTGCTCACCATTCTGCTTCCCGGCTGCTTGATCTTCGCTCTCGGCATTTATGATGACATTCATTCTGTCAGTCCTTACACCAAAGTCGCCGTCCAGGCGGTGGCTGGTGCAATGCTGTTTGCCGGTGGCCTTCGCATTCTTGATCTTCCAGTACTTTTTGGCACTCACCATCTGCCCTGGTTCTTAGGCCTCCCGCTTACTGTTCTGTGGGTTCTGGCCATCACCAACGCCTTCAATCTCATCGATGGATTGGACGGGTTGGCCGCGGGCTCGGCCCTTTTTTCCACAATGGTTGTATTCGCGGTCGCCCTGGTTTCAGGTTCGTCTCTGGTTTCGCTGATGGCTCTGGTATTGGCGGGGTCGATCCTGGGCTTCCTCCGTTTCAACTTCAGCCCCGCGACAATTTTCCTGGGCGATTGCGGAAGCCTCTTCATCGGATTCATGCTGAGCGCCCTAGCTCTGCAAGGCGCCCAGAAGGCCCCCACGATTATCGCGGTCGCTATTCCGGTTGTGTCGTTTGGGCTGCCCATCCTTGAGACTACGCTTTCCATCGTGCGGCGCTATCTTGGGGGACGGCCGGTTTTTACTGCTGACCGCGAGCACATTCATCACAAGCTCTTGCAGCGTGGACTTTCTCATCGTCAGGTCGTCATCACCTTGTATGCCGTCTCTGCTCTGTTCGCATTGCTGAGTCTGTTTTTGCTCTGGCCGACTGGAGACATGCTGGGCCTCGTGCTCGCTGTGCTTGGTACCGGAGTCTGGATCGGGGTGCAGCATCTTGGTTATGTGGAGTTTGGCGAACTGCGTCGCGTTGCTCATCGCACCATCGAGCGCCAGATTCTTATTAATAACCTCGCCATCCGCAGGGCGACCGAGGAGTTAAAGGTCACCCGCGATTATGCGCAGCTTTGTCGCATCCTGGTGGCGGCGCTCTCGGGCAACGACTTTGATGCCTTCGAATTGCGCCTGCATTCGCCGTCCGCCGAATTCCCGAGCATCAACGGATTGCATCTCATCTCCCGCTGGGGAGAAACTCCGTTCCTGCGCTGGACCAAGCCCGGCAGCCACTTTGCTCAGGAACTGACCAGCTCCTGGTGCCTGACTCTTGATCTGGTCACCACCAGAAACGACCGCTGCGGCTCCATGACCGTTTACCGCCTCTACACTGATCGCGAATTGCAGTTCGACATCAACCTGCTGACGTCGGTGTTCCCGGTCGCATTGGCGGATGCCTTGGATCGCACCGTGAATCCCGCGCTTGAAATAATGCCCACCACTGACCAGAGTTCAGGATTGGTTGCAGCACAAGCCAGCTAAGGGTTCGCCGCCGTTTATCTTTAATCTTTATCCACAGGGCTGAACCAGCCCGGTCACTTCTGAATTCTGGACATCCCATGTAATTTTCTCCATTCACTCGCCCAAGAGAAACTCGCGGAAGGAAATCCGAAAGATGAAAGAAAAGCTCACCGGCCAGGACATCCACTTTCTCACCTTGCCGACCGCTGTGTTTTGTGTCGAATGTGAGTTGATCAGCAAGAACAACACTCCGTACTGCTTGGCTTGTGGCTCCAGAGCCGTGTTGAGCTTGTCGCGAGTCCTTGGAGGATCTTTGCGAGGAGAGCAGACGGCGCATCTGATCGCGGACGCTGAGCTCGACCGATTGGTGCGCGAGCTGCTCCGCACCGTACCTGCATCACCTTCTGAAAACCGCGTTCCGGCCTCGTTCGCCACGCTCGCTCCCTCGCGCAGCCACGCACGAGCGATGGGTTCGCACCCGGTGCAAAGCATGGTCCATGTTTCCAGCAACGAGCTTAATATTCATCCCGGTGAAATCGACCTTGAGCCCGCGATCAGCGTGATTGCCGAGCGCGCCCAGGCTTTGACCGGAGCCACCGGCGCCGCCATCGCCTTGCGCCACGGAGACGAAATCATCTGCCGGGCCCGCACCGGCCGCACCGCACCCGATCTCGGAGTTCGCCTGCAAACCGACTCTGGAATCTCTGCCGATTGTGTCCGCACCGGCGAGGTCGTCCTTTGTCACGATGCCGAGCGAAACCCTCTGGTCGATCTGGCTAGTTGCCGCCGCCTTGGCGCGCGCTCGATTCTTGCGGCTCCGCTTCGCCATTTCCGCAGAACTCTGGGCGTATTCGAAGTTCTCTCCGGCGCGCCTCACGCTTTCGACAACCGCGACGTGGCCACCATGCAACTCCTCTCCAGCCTGACGGTCGCCGCGATCTCGCGTCTGTCCAGCATCCAGCCGGTCAGCCAGCGCCAATCGGCTTGAAGCTGCTGCTCGTGGCGCGACGCTAATGAAATAGAAGATAAACCGGTCAGTCAGGACATCTTCTGTTACTTTCGTCGGGAAACGCCTCGTCCGTCCCGTCTGGAAGCTGTGAAGAAATTGGGTTTTGCTTTGTGCATGTCAGAGGTTTCCGAACTGTTGATGGAGTCGGTTCTGGTTGGCGAAGGTGCGGCGGTATATGGGATGACCAATGCACTAGACCGTCAGTGGTTGCGCATGGGGGCTTGGTCGCAGCCGGAACCAGCGGATGATGTTGTAGCTTAGGCAAGCCCACATGGCTTCCATGCTGGCCTTGAGGCGACCTCTGCAGCGGAACTGTCGTAGACCGCAGCGTTGTTTGATCCATGCGTGCGGGAACTCGGCGATCTGAGAGCGTTGCGCGTAAATTTGTTTTGCTTCCTCGGTTGCCATCTTCTGTTTGAACGCGATCGTTGCAGAAGGTTCTTGCAGGCGCGTGATCGAGCGCCGCCAACCTGGCCGCGCCTGTTGCGGCGCGCATTTATCGCGCAGCGGACAGTTGGGGCATGCCTTCTTGGGTGCGCGGTAAACGTGGGTGCGAACCCCGTTGTCACGATTCAGCAGCGCATGGTGGGTGAGCGTTTGTCCGGCCGGACACGTAAACCTGTCCTGCGTGGCATCGTAAGGAAACGCGCTGGCGAGGAACTCGGCGTGCCGGCCGTGTGCATCGCGCTCCACAGCCCGCCAGCTATCCTGCCAAGACCCGTAGAAGTCCACTTCGTGATCGGCGGCCACCTGCACCGAGGCGTGGTTGGTGTAGTCGCCGTCGGCCACGATCTGTTTGGGCTTGTGTCCCAGCGTCGTTGCGCAGCGTTCCAGTGCCGGCTTCATCTGCCGGTAGTCGATGGCATCGGTCGTCGCCTCGACATTCACCACGATCCCGTGTTGCGTGTCCGTAAGCAGTTGCACGTTGTAGCTGGGGACGATGCCCCCTTCGCCGTTGCGCATCACGTGCGCCTCGGGATCGCTGCTGGAGGCACGGGCCACGAACCGGTCGCGCTCGTGTTTCTTCTCCTGCTGCAAGCGCTCGACTTCGCGCACCGCCGCTTCCAGCCGACTTACTCGTTGCCGTGCGGCACGCCGCTGCGCCGCGGCCTGCCGTTTCGCGCTCTTCTCTTCTTCCTCAGCCTGCGCGTTCAGCCATCGCACCTGCTCGCGCGCCAACTCCAAGTGCGCCGCCAGCTTCTCTTTGCGCCGGAAACTGTTGCCGCCCGCGTTCGCCTTGACCTTGGTCCCGTCCAGGGTCACGCGTTCCAACGTGATCAGCCCTTCGGCGCTCATCATGCCCAGCACCTGCACGAACAGATCGTCCAGCGCCGCTTTATGATCGGAACGAAAACCCGACAGCGTCCGGTGGCTGATCGCCTGCAACCCGCATAGCCACTGGCAGCCCGGCTCGTACTCGCACTGCCGCGCCAGCTCGCGCGCTGAACTAACCCCACGGCTGTAGGCGTAAATCCACAAGCTGATCAGCAACTGTGGATCGGTGTGCTCCCGCCCGGCGCGCCCTTCTACTGCCTCGATCTGCGCGTGATAGAAGCCCAGGTCTAAACGACCGATGAGCTGCCAGATCAGCCGGGCACTGTGACCTCCGTCGATCAACTGTTCAACATCGATGCTGCGCAGCACAAGTTGTTGTCGATTGATAGAGACAAGTCGTGGTTCAGCGGGCACGCAGTTGTCGCTCACATCCGCAGTCTACGGGTGCTGGCGAATTTGGCAATGGCATTGTTGGCTCGGGAGACAATTTCTTCACAGCTTCCTGGAAGCTGTGAAGAAATTGGGTTTTGCTTTGTGCATGTCAGAGGTTTCCGAACTGTTGATGGAGTCGGTTCTGGTTGGCGAAGGTGCGGCGGTATATGGGATGACCAATGCACTAGACCGTCAGTGGTTGCGCATGGGGGCTTGGTCGCAGCCGGAACCAGCGGATGATGTTGTAGCTTAGGCAAGCCCACATGGCTTCCATGCTGGCCTTGAGGCGACCTCTGCAGCGGAACTGTCGTAGACCGCAGCGTTGTTTGATCCATGCGTGCGGGAACTCGGCGATCTGAGAGCGTTGCGCGTAAATTTGTTTTGCTTCCTCGGTTGCCATCTTCTGTTTGAACGCGATCGTTGCAGAAGGTTCTTGCAGGCGCGTGATCGAGCGCCGCCAACCTGGCCGCGCCTGTTGCGGCGCGCATTTATCGCGCAGCGGACAGTTGGGGCATGCCTTCTTGGGTGCGCGGTAAACGTGGGTGCGAACCCCGTTGTCACGATTCAGCAGCGCATGGTGGGTGAGCGTTTGTCCGGCCGGACACGTAAACCTGTCCTGCGTGGCATCGTAAGGAAACGCGCTGGCGAGGAACTCGGCGTGCCGGCCGTGTGCATCGCGCTCCACAGCCCGCCAGCTATCCTGCCAAGACCCGTAGAAGTCCACTTCGTGATCGGCGGCCACCTGCACCGAGGCGTGGTTGGTGTAGTCGCCGTCGGCCACGATCTGTTTGGGCTTGTGTCCCAGCGTCGTTGCGCAGCGTTCCAGTGCCGGCTTCATCTGCCGGTAGTCGATGGCATCGGTCGTCGCCTCGACATTCACCACGATCCCGTGTTGCGTGTCCGTAAGCAGTTGCACGTTGTAGCTGGGGACGATGCCCCCTTCGCCGTTGCGCATCACGTGCGCCTCGGGATCGCTGCTGGAGGCACGGGCCACGAACCGGTCGCGCTCGTGTTTCTTCTCCTGCTGCAAGCGCTCGACTTCGCGCACCGCCGCTTCCAGCCGACTTACTCGTTGCCGTGCGGCACGCCGCTGCGCCGCGGCCTGCCGTTTCGCGCTCTTCTCTTCTTCCTCAGCCTGCGCGTTCAGCCATCGCACCTGCTCGCGCGCCAACTCCAAGTGCGCCGCCAGCTTCTCTTTGCGCCGGAAACTGTTGCCGCCCGCGTTCGCCTTGACCTTGGTCCCGTCCAGGGTCACGCGTTCCAACGTGATCAGCCCTTCGGCGCTCATCATGCCCAGCACCTGCACGAACAGATCGTCCAGCGCCGCTTTATGATCGGAACGAAAACCCGACAGCGTCCGGTGGCTGATCGCCTGCAACCCGCATAGCCACTGGCAGCCCGGCTCGTACTCGCACTGCCGCGCCAGCTCGCGCGCTGAACTAACCCCACGGCTGTAGGCGTAAATCCACAAGCTGATCAGCAACTGTGGATCGGTGTGCTCCCGCCCGGCGCGCCCTTCTACTGCCTCGATCTGCGCGTGATAGAAGCCCAGGTCTAAACGACCGATGAGCTGCCAGATCAGCCGGGCACTGTGACCTCCGTCGATCAACTGTTCAACATCGATGCTGCGCAGCACAAGTTGTTGTCGATTGATAGAGACAAGTCGTGGTTCAGCGGGCACGCAGTTGTCGCTCACATCCGCAGTCTACGGGTGCTGGCGAATTTGGCAATGGCATTGTTGGCTCGGGAGACAATTTCTTCACAGCTTCCTGTCCCCGAGTTTCCCTCCGAGTCTTCCCCAAAACCTCTTTCGGCCTGAACAGGGAAAGACCATAATTAAAGAATGGACGAATTTGATCGCGTCAGGCCTCTGGTCGAAGCTTGCCTTTTAAATGCTGAACGCCTACTAAACGCTGCCCGCGACGTCCGCAAACCTGGGCAGAACCATATCGCATACCATCTAGCCGCTCTTGCCCTTGAAGAGGTCGGGAAAGCGTCGATCTTCACGATCGACGCGATTCATGACTCCAGGGTCGCCATGGGACACGAAGATAAGGATGAGAAGAGGCCGGTGGAATGGATTGAAGACCACGAACGCAAGCTTTTCTGGGCTCTCTGGCTTCCGAACTTTGGACGTCGCACCATGTCAGTTGAAGAGTTTCGCAGCTTTCAAGAGCTTGCGAGAAAGATTCATGACCTGCGCCTGGCCACCCTGTACGTCAGTCCCGAGAACTTGGGGGTCGAAGTAACTGACCCAGAGATAAAGAGCCTGATTGATCTAACGGCGGCACGCTTGGAAATGGAGCGTACCAGCGAACATCAGGCCCCCGAGCCGGAAGTGCAGGCCGATCTGGACTGGTTCTTCCGCGCCAACGAACACCCATTCTTGAAGACCGTGGTCCTCAGCCGAGGTAGCCTGGACAAGCTGGCGGAGTTTGGTGGGGACAGTCGGAAGTGGATCCACTGGCTGCGAGAAACAGTAGAGGAGATGAACCGCGTGAACCGGGAATTGGCGGAGACTGAGCTGAAGCGCATAGCTCCCGGCGAGGAAGAGGCTCAGCAGCCTCGATGGGAGATTACCTTGCGCTTCAAATCTAGTTCCCACTCGATTCGCCCGAAACCACTGGCAAAATGGAATGACAAAGTTGACTCCATAAAGTTCTATCCAACTGCGGACAAGAAGGAGCTTCTTGTAAAGCTCACCCTGCAAAAGGGAATTCTGGTCAATGCATTATGGAATGCAGGCTTCCATCTCTCCACACTCGTGGTGGCGTCATTGAACATAGGGGCCTTCGGTTTCTTTTGGTGGTACCTTCCTTCGGTGACGACGAAGTTCTATGACAAGATTCTTGACTTGGAGAACAAAGCAAACCTCGTGCTGGACACGCCATCTCTTGAAATGAATTTTGGACATCGGGCTCTAAAAGAAACCGAGCTTATTAACGTAAGCCTTGTACTGGGTCACTTGGTCCGCCTAAGTCCGGAACAATTCTTGCCGTATGGGCGGTACTTTCGCGGCTTGGGCCTTCTCGCCAAGAATGACCTCCTCGGGCAATTTCACCACCCGCTGATGATTGAGTTCTCGGAGGCGCTGAAGGCAGCCTTCGCCGCATATGGCGACTGGGACGGAAAACCTGAAACCTTTGACGCGGCGGTGGACACGGTGTTCGGGAGCTTCGGTTCCGATTTTCTGACCGAAGTAAAGAGAACGCTTCAGCTAGCGAAGGAGTCCGGTGAGAAGCAGACATCCGTGCCTATCGATGCAGTCTTGAAGATGAAGGCGTTCTGTGACACGTACTTCGTGACTCGAATAAGGGATCGAGTCAAAAGGGAGATGGAAGAATCGAGGAGTCGACAAAGCGCCGTGGCTGTTTTATAACACCCTTCATAACAACCACGCAAAGCGGGGCAGGAAATCAGGGAACAGACGGGACGTTCCCCAGTTCTCCGCATCCGAAGGCCCAGTTGAAGGTAGAAATTTCTCACCAAAAAAACTGGGAAAACTGCCCTTGTGCCGAAAAGTTGTCAAGCCCCCTGAGGCAGTCAATTCCCGCCAAACAATTGATTCGGTGGCAGAAATAAATCTCAAAACTTGGCGGGTTTACCCCTCCGAATTTGCTATGCTGGAAGTAGAGATGAAATTTGGCGCAAGCTTTCCAGCTTGCGCCTTTTCTTTTGCCCGGGACCGTTCAGACCGCTTCTTTCGGGCGCGTTTTTTCAACAGCGTCTTTTCAACCCAATGGACAAAGCCAAGGGCTCTTCACGCGGACGCACTCCAGCGTGCTGCCAGAGCTCTGCCCGGAAGGCCTCGCGGGCAAGCGGGCTTTCTCGTGCTCAACAAGGCGATCTCAGTGAAGCGGCGTTTGTATACAAAGCCACCAGCCTGGGCCTCGTGGTGGCGAAGCCTCACGGGAACATGCATCCCTACGACTTCATCGTCGATGGCGGAGGCGGCCTGTGGCGCATCCAGGTGAAATCATGCGCAAGCCTCTCACGCGGATTCTATAGAGTGCGTATCTGCCGTAGGAAAGAGGGCGTTGCCATCCCCTATACCGAATCCGAAATTGATTTCCTAGTGGCTTACATCATCCCTGAACAAACTTGCTACATTCTGCCAATACGCGAAATGTTAGGTCGCACAAGCATAAGTTTTCGCCCCAGGGAAATTTCCGGCTTGCACGGCTTCGCCCACTACCGCGAGGCCTGGCACCTGCTGCGTCAGCCGATGAAATCACGATCGGACGAGGTCGACCCGACGATTGGCAAGTCCATCATTTGTGATGCTAAAACGTATCCCATGCGAAAAGTTTCGATTCCCGACCTGCGCCATGGTTTCAGGAAGATCGAGCGCCTTCTGTATCAGGGCGAGGAGATCCAAATTACCAAGCGGGGCCACGTGATCGCCCGTCTGGTGCCCGAGAGCGAGTAATCGGCAGCCGAGATTCCTGATTTCCAGGAACGGCTACGCACCATCTACGGCGACAAGGTGCTGGCCGTCAGCGGCGCCGAACTGGTTTCTGAAGATCGGGACCGCCATTGAAGATCTACACCGGGCATTCAGGCTATACAAGGACACAAGAAAGTCGGTGTCGGCAGCCGTTACTTCGACACTCGCGCCTGTACAATGCATCCATGCGCCATCGATTGCTGATCGTTGGGTTACTGCTGGGATGCACCTTGAATGTCGTTGCTGTCAAGAATCATTCGTATCTCTTCGCCTGGTGCGGGGACGACGACAAAAAGGCAAGCGACTTTCTGGCTGTCATTGATGCCGATCCGGCATCGCCCGGTTACGGACAGGTCGTAGCGACTGCTCCCACTGGCGTTGCAGGATCTGTGCCGCATCACACCGAGGTGGAGATGCCCGTCGGCGGCCTGCTCATGGCCAATGGTTTCGAGGCCGGCCGGACCTGGGTCTTCGATCTGCGAGAGCCACTGCAACCCCACATCGTTGCGTCCTTCGGCGACCTCGACGGATACATGCATCCCCACACTTACTTCCGGTTGCCAAACGGCAACATTTTGGCGACCTTCCAATATCGTGGAGGGCATGGGCCGAAGGCCGAAGGCGGCGGCCTGCTCGAGATTGACAATGGCGGGCGCGTGCTCCGCTCTGGCAGCGCCGAGGACGGGGCCCCTGCTGGCGAGTTGATTCGGCCGTACAGCCTCGAGCTCTTACCAGCGGCGGACCGAGTTGTCTCGACCAATACCGCGATGCACGACATGGACGGGAAAAGCCGTACCGTTCAGGTGTGGCAATTCTCCAGCCTGCGCGTGCTGCGGACGCTCACGCTCACGCCGGGTCCGCGTGGCGACGAGCAGTACTATCCCGGTGAGCCGCGCCTGCTCGATGACGGCAAGAGCCTGCTGGTGCATACGTTTAATTGCGGGCTTTACTTGATGCGCGGCGTAGACGGCGAGAATCCGTCGCTTCGCTTTGTATACAGCTTCCCCGGCGGAGACTGCGGCGTGCCCCTGCGCATCGGGCACTGGTGGCTGGCGACTGTGCCGGAGACTCATAGCTTGACTGTGCTGGATATTTCCGACCCCGAGAAGCCGCGCGAAGTGAGCCGGGTTACGTTTGATGCGGGTCAGAAGCCGCACTGGGTCGCAGCCGATCTCACCGGCACGCGCATCGTTCTCAACTCGGATGAGAACGGTCCCGATCATCGCCTCTTCATCGTAAACTTCGATCCGCAAACCGGCTCCGCGAAGCTCGATGAAGCATTCCGCGACCGCGGCAGCGACCGCCCGGGCGTCAGCATGGATGGCAAGTCGTGGCCGCACGGATTTCATGGCAATGCCTACGCGCACGGAACCGTCTTTTCCAGATGAATTCGGTGTGCGCCAGTCGCTACCGTTGTTGCCGAGAGGAATTAGCCGAAAACTGGTTTTGTCGCCAATCTGGGAACTGAGGCCGCCCGCTAGCGCACCTGATCCGTTCAATGATCCTATAAAACATTGCCAAGCTGGAGTAATATGTATGCCTGATTTGCTATGGAGACCCTTGGGTCCAACCCGGTGGAGGCCGGCCGGGAATTGCCGCCTTCTTTGCGTACCCGCCGCCGGCGGGTGCGGCAGAAGGTTCACACTCCCGCCTACGCCAGCCTGAATGGAAGTTCGAGTGGCCAGATCCTCGACCTCAGTGAAATCGTGGACATCAGCGAAGCGGGCATGGCCATTCAGACTTCATTTCCCCTGCAGGTTCAGCGCAGCGTGAATCTGTGTCTTGACCTGACAGCGACCCGGACTTGCATTCATACGACTGGCGAAGTTGTGTGGTCCGACCGGTCGGGGCGTGTGGGGATCCGCTTTCCGCAGATGCCGGACGACTCGCTCCGCCAGCTCAAAGAATGGCTGTTCGTGAATGTGATGGTCGCGTGTGTCAATCATCGGGCCGATCTTTTATCGGGAAGCTCGTCGACAATTCAGTTATCGGCAAATCCGTTGCCCGCCGATTTGCTTCCTCAAGTCGCGCCGCAATCAGGATATGAAAAGCCGACGGAGAACAGCGCTCTAGCCAACTGGATGCGCCAAGAATTGGAGCCCACGGCTCCAGCCGATTACACCTCCATCCTGACCGCACTGGCCGCGGTGAAGCGTGAAGTGGATTCCCTCGGCCCCGATCTCGAAGGAGCGTTGCAGTTGCTGGCGCAGAGAGCGCAGACTTTCACGCGCGCGACCGGCGCAGCGATCGCTCTGACCGAAGGATCGAGCATGGTGTGTCGCGCCAGCGCCGGCGACGCGGCTCCTGGCTTGGGTGTGCGGTTTAGTGTTGGCTCAGGTTTTTCTGGCGAGTGCGTGCGCACCGGCCAACTGCTCCGCTGCGAAGACTCCGAAACCGATCCGGTGGTCGATCGCGAGAGCTGCCGCCTGCTGGGAATTCGTTCCATGATTGCGGTACCGATTCGCTGGGGGGACGCAGTCATCGGGCTCCTGGAAGTGTTCTCACCCGAGCCCTACGCTTTCAGCACCAACGACCCGCTCGCGCTGCAGCGGCTCGCGGGAATCGTTTCCACCGCAGTCCATCGCGCAGGTGTACCCGAGCCAGGTCTGGCCGATCACGATTTTGCAGAGAATAAATCCGCGGAGAATTTGTCCTCGGAGGGAAGTGCTCGAGAGCGTGCTTCCGCGAAGCCCGTCTCTGCTTCGGTCGCGGTAGCCAGCGTAGACGATGAATTTCCCGTCGAAACCTCGGCGGACTTGCCGCTTCCCCATTTTTCTCGTTCTCGGAAGATTCTTCTGTTTGCAGCCGCAGCAACGGTGATGTTCGCCGCATCCTGGCTGATTCCGGCGCGCGACTTCATTAACTTTACGAGAAGCACCTCCGCTTCGACAGCTCAACCGCCGGAAAAAGTTCTTGCCAGTCCGCCAGCGCCCACCACAGTTGCCAGCGGCGGCCTCGAGGGTATACGGAAACTGGCGGAGCAGGGCGACGCCACTGCCCAGTTCTCCGTGGGAGCACGCTATGCTACCGGCGAGGAGGTTCCTCAGGATTATTCCGAAGCAGTACGCTGGTTCTCGATGGCAGCCGAGCAAGGACATGTCGCCGCGCAGGCGACTTTGGGAGCGTACTACTGGGTAGGACGCGGTGTTCCTACTCCGGACCTGGTCAAAGCATACTTCTGGTCGGTTCTGGCGCAGGCCGGCGGAGACGAAGCCAGCAAGTACCGCGTTGCCCTCCTGGCTAGCCGGATGTCACGTGCGCAGATCGCGGCGGCCCAGCAGCAGGCCAATGAATGGATCAAAGAGCACCAGTCGCTCAGCCAGAACTCTACTACCGCTCGATGACAATCCAGTGTGGTCGAGCAACATGCGGTCGCCGCGTGCGTTTCGACAAACCTCGACGTGCGGGCAGAAATGCAGGAATAATAGAGACGGGAGCGGTTTCGCTCGTGGTGTGGCGAATGGCATCCCGTCAAAGGCGGTGAGCATCGCGGTCAAGTAGCATTCTATTACGCGATGTGGCAGGAACGGCTTAACTTTTGGGCCGGCCCGTTTGTTTCAGTCCCGCTTTTTTTCGCAGCTTTGCGTAAACCTCGGGCAGATTTTTCCTGAGCCATTTGTAACACTCCCGGCGCAGCAAGGTGTGTTTCCGGTTGTGCTGCCGACGTCGCGCCAGGTAGTTCTTCTCTTGGGCAGTGAGTCGTTTTTTCATCTGAGTTCTCTCTTTCTTTCAGAGATCAAATAGAGCAAACAAATTGATACGCCCCTCAGCCATCCGAACATTTTATTACCATTGATGCCGACCAGCTTGATGATACCCTGTTCAACGCATTTAGCGAATGCGGTGGAGAAAGAATGCAAGAAAAGACTAGGCCACCTTACGGTCGATTCATCGACCATGCGAAAGCCGGGGCCACTCTACAGAAGACTGAACGCATGAAGAATATTCGCACGGCTTTGCTTTTCACATCCGCACTTGCAACAGCTTGGATCACGCCGCCGGTTCGGGCGCAGGTCGCGCCTCCGCAGCCCGCGAGCAACATCGTGGTGCAACATGACGTGCCCATGAAGACGCGCGACGGGCTCACTCTTTACGCCGATATTTACCGGCCCAATTCCACCGGCAAATTGCCTGTCATCCTCATGCGCACGCCGTACGACAAGAGTGTTAGCTGGGCGGTTAGGCCCGTCTACAAAATGGTTCCGCGTGGGTATGTGGTCATCATTCAGGATGTCCGCGGCCGCTACACTTCGGAAGGCGAATGGTATCCGTTCCGCCACGAGCAGGCTGATGGCTATGACGCGGTCGAATGGGCTGCCGCACTTCCCTTTTGCGATGGCAAAGTCGGAATGATGGGCGCCTCCTACGTGGGAGCGACCCAGATGCTTGCCGCCATTGCGCGGCCCCCGCATCTGACTGCGATCGCGCCCAACATGACGGCGAGCAACTATCACGACGGTTGGACTTACCAGAGCGGGGCCTTCGAGCAATGGTTCGATCAGAATTGGACCTCCCAGATTGCCCAGAACACGCTGGAGCGGTTGATCCACGAGAACACGGATGCCCGGGTCGGCGTGCCTACGCTTCCGCTGGCCAACTATCCCATCTTCAATTTCGGTCAACTACCGGCTGACGCTCAGCTCACCGCCACGATCGCGCCGTATTATCTCGACTGGCTGTCGCATCCTGATTACGACAACTACTGGAAGCAGTGGTCGATCGAGGAACATTTTTCGGACATCGCCATCCCCATGCTCCAGGTCGGCGGCTGGTATGACATCTTCAACGGCGGCACTTTGCGCAATTACATGGGCGCGAAAGCCCACGGTGCGACCGAGGCGTCGCGCACGCAGCAGCATTTGCTAATCGAAATCGGCGGACATGCCGGCTTCGGCCGTCGCATTGGTGACGTCGAATTCGGCCCGCACGCTGTCGAGAACGAATACACCGATGTGATCCTCGATTGGTACGATTTCCTATTCAAAGGCATCCACAACGAATTCGCCACGGACAAGCCGGTTAAGCTCTTCGTGATGGGCGCCAACGAATACCGGCTGGAAGACGATTGGCCGCCACCGCAAGCGCGACCCACAAAATATTTCTTACACTCCACCGGTAAGGCGAATTCGCTGCGCGGCGATGGCTCGCTCTCGACATCCGCTCCCAAGTCCGAGCCTGGCGACGCCTACATTTACAATCCCGCCAATCCCGCGCCCACGATTGGCGGCCCGCTGTGCTGCGACGCCGAGCGCATGGAACCCGGCCCGCGGGACCAGCGCCCGGTTGAAAATCGTGAGGACGTGCTGATCTATTCCATGGGCCCGCTCGAACGGGATCTCGAAGTCACCGGCCCGGTTAGTGCGACTATCTTCGTCAAGTCGTCGGCGGTTGATACTGACTTCACCGCCAAGCTGGTGGATGTCGCGCCCGACGGATTCGCGCAAGATCTCACCGAAGGTATCCTTCGCATGCGCTACCGCACTTCCCCGGAGCATGCCGGATTGATGAATCCCGGCCAGATCTACGAAATCTCGGTCGACCTATGGGCCACGGCCAATGTTTTCCTGAAAGGTCACGTGCTGCGCCTGGAAGTCTCCAGCAGCAATTTCCCGCGCTTCGACCGGAATTTAAATACAGGCGAGGAGATCAAACTCGCCCGGACGTTCGTCCCTGCGACCAACACGATTCTGCACGATGCACAACATCCCTCTGCGCTTGTGCTTCCGGTGATGCCGCCGAAATGATTCCAGGTGGAGCGGTTCTCCGTGTAGCGTGAGCACGAGCCCTCGGCGGCTGAACGGGTTGCTGAAAAAGTCGATTCGGTTACCTCAGCGGCTAAAGCCATCGCTGATTCGAGAGCATTTACCGCAGCGATGGAAGCGCTGCGCCACCCAAAAGCAGAGTACAAGGACCGGCCGAGATATGAATCTTTGGCTGAAAGAAATCGAGGAGGTACCCGATTGACAGGGACGCTCGCAGCGTCGGCTTAATTAGCGGGAAGTGGCCGATCAAAGTTCGCAACGTATACAGCTTTTGCGAATGAGATGTCAACAATTCTCGTTACAAGCTGATTAGCTGTTCCAGAAAACGGAGTTCCTGTCGCCAAGGTCCGGGCCACCCGCCCACCCGCCAACCTCAGTTGTTTCTACTTCTTACTTTCTGATCCGAAGGGTGGGCCAGCCCCCACGAGTTTTCGCTTCAGCAGTGCCAGAACGTCAAAACTGAACAACACGATCATGATCCAGAAGGCATACAGGGCGGCATTCACAACCAAGGTCTGAAGACGGCAACGTAGTGGAGTGCCGCAATTCGGATGGTGATGCCTAGCGAACTCCCAGGCTGGGTCCAACATCTTCACAGAAAAGCCATGAAGAGCGTTGGTATAACTGAGACCCCAATAGAGAGCGCTCGCAGCTACCCCACAGAGCAGCGCGAATAAGAGGTTTCGCCCAAGACGGCGCTTCCAATTCATTAGTCCCCCAGTTTGGCTGAAAACCACCGCCGACGCTTTCCTTATGCAGGACCTCGTGCAAAAAAAGCAGAGTTTTTCTGCAATTTCTGAAGCCGAAGCTTGTGGGTCTCGTACGCATGGCTGAAAACCACGCCGCCTACGATTGATCAGACTTACAAAGGCGACCGGCCAGGTCGTGGAACCTGGCCGGCGGGTTTCAACCGTGTGTATCGCTCATCAACCGCGGCCAGCGCCTGCGGCCATGGCGTAATTGCCCTGACGCCCCGCGTTTTCGCGCAGGGATTGGAAATAGAGTCTGAAGGACCGCTGTACGAGAAATATCAGCGGCAGGATGAGCAGCGGAACATACCAATCGAATGCATGCGTGGCCAGCTTGGCCAGGCCCGCAACGCCCGCGGCCAGAAGGTAGTAAGGAAACGTGAGTTGCAGGATCTTTTTCCAGATTCCAAACAGGCCCCCGGTTTCGGTGAAAGCGATAACCGCTGCGACCGGGATGGTATTGACCAGCAAGTAGGCCAGCGCTCCCAACGCGAGGCCGAGTCCTAAATTTGGCGCTGTCGCCTGAAGGGTGAGCCATGCGGCTTCGGCAGCGATCAGGGTCACGCCCACGTTAAACATCATCTTGATCGGCTTCTGCTGACTGTTCTCAGACCAGAGGCATTGCGCGAACGTCGATGCGCCGGTGATCAGAAGGGCTTGGGCCAAGCTGAGTTCGCTGAGAGCCAGGAGGATGAACGGCAGGTTCACCGACATGGATCCCGTCAGCCGTGGCAGGGAAACTTTAAGCCGGGCTGCGAAGAGAGCGACCAGCAAGGTCCCGATGAAGCGTCCGTAAGCCGGGTGTCCCCATGTCAGCGGCACCTGGAGGAGAATCCCAAGGCCGCAGACAACCACGAACCCGACAAGTATTTTGGTCTTTGTCGAGAGACGTATCATGGTTAGTTTTCTCCGTCCTGACCATCACTATAGGCCGCAGTCGCTGTCGAACTGCCCCAGACGATGCTGTTACCCCAGACCACGCTGAAACCTGTGTCCACGGTATTGCCCCAGACCACGGAGTTTCCCCAAACCACGGAGTTCGCATTGATAACCGAGCTGCCCCAGATGATTGAGGTGCCCCACACCACCGAGTTTCCCCAAACCACGGAAGTGCCCCAGGTCACGGAACTGGTATTGACGATGGTCACGGTGCTGTTCGCGGAATTGAAAGTTGCGGTTGGAGACAGAGCCACGCCGTTGGCGACATCGGTGTTGGCCAACGCCGCATCGACGTCAAGATATCCTGCTCCGTAGGTGAAAAGGTCATATTCGTTGCTGTAGAGATTGTTGTAGACGTCGTAAGAGTTGCAATAGACGCCAAATCCCTTCCATGCCGTCTTCATGATACGAGCTTTCACCGTATCTGGCGTCAGCGTGGGATCCTTTTGCAGCATGAGCGCGACAGCACCGCTCACTACGGGTGTGGCCATGCTCGTACCACTCAGCCGAAAATACTGCGTAGAGCAGGTCCCGGTGCAAGTTCCGGTCGGCGCGATCTCGAGATTCGGGTTGGCCACGTCGAGTGTGCTGTTCTTGACAAGCAAAGACCCAATGCGGTTGCCGGGAGCGACGACGTCCGGCTTAACCACGTGATCGAGCAAGGTTGGCCCCTTCGAGCTATAGCTTGCGATGGCGTCGTCTACCCGTGTGGCGGTTCCCATTGTCCTGGTAGAGCCAACTGTGATCACCGCGGGATCGTTACCCGGCGCGCCGATGGTGGCGAAACCGCGGGTTCCCATCGAATTGTCTCGTCCGTCGTTTCCGGCGGCCACGACTACCACGATGCCTGCGGCCCAGGCTTGTTCGACCGCCTGGCAGAGAGGATCCAGCGTGTAGCTTTCGAACACTGGCCGTCCCAGTGAAAGATTGATGACACGAATGTTGTATTGAGCCTGAAGCTGGATGGCTCGCTGAATGGCGGCGATTACCTGGCTGTCGGTACCCGCACCATTTTGATCAAGCACGCGAAGGTTGATGATATTGACATTCGGGGCCACGCCAACGATTGGTTGCGTGTAGCCCGTTCCGGAGCCAGACGCGGAGCCGTTTCCGCCAATGATGCCGCTGACGTGTGTCCCGTGTCCATACTTATCGACCGCAGAGTTATCTCCGGCGACAAAGCTTTCGCTGTGCACGACGCGGGTTCCGCTGGCGTTGTGGAAGTCTTTGTGATCGGCGATGCCGCTATCAATTACAGCAACTCCGATCCCAGTGCCATCGAGACCGTACTGCTGGGCAGCTACGTCCGCTTCCACTGCCGATGCAAAGCTCTCGTAACTATTGCTCAGACTAACCGGGCGATCCGGCGACACGTACAGAACATCAGGATCTTTCTCCAATTTGGTCAGCGCCGAGACCGGAAGCGTGAAGGCCGCAGCCTTGATGCTGTGCAGTCTGGTCTTTATCACGGCGCCACGGGCAGTCATTCGCTTGTAGTGCGCGGCGGCGGGAGTGACTCTAAACTGCACGATCACGTCGACCACGTCGTTGGGGCGACGACGGTCGATGTCATTGGCAATCTTTCCAGCATGACGCGCCACGCTGAACGCGCGATCGAGGGGCTGGGACGGCGACGACGCAAAACTGGCGGTCGCGAAGAGAGCCGGAATGGCGAGACGCAGAAGCGCCTTCCGGATACCCTTCCATTTCTCGGTTTGTGGTCTTCGTGGCTTCATTCGCGGCTTGCTCCAATTCTCCCAGGGCGTGTCATTTCGTTAGCTGCCCCAAACGGCTGACGCTATGAACGAAATAGCGTGGTTCAAAATCCTATGGGGAATAACTTGGATCACTGCGTAGACCAGCACGGTTAGCAACGCCAGCCTGACGACTTGATTCTGTTTTGACACTTGAACGCACCTCACGAAAGTGTTCTTCGGTAGGGTTAGGTGCAGGCCGATTGCCAAGAGGCACGCTCGTTCAACCGCCTTAAAATCAATAAGTTAGATTATGTTCTGGAGCTCGTTTGACTGGGACAGATTGGCCTCCCGCGTTTGGAGATTATGGTGTATGCGCATGAAAATAGGAGGGATGATGCGTTCGGCCCGCGGGCGGGACAAGTTGTCCCAAGCCTTTGCCTGTCTGGCCGAGACAATCGAGCTCCGATCGCCTACGATGGTGCCTATTAGTTTTGAGAGTCGTACTGCTTTATCGTGTCGGCTATAAATTGTAGGGATTGCATCCGCAACCAATCGCAACCCAAGAGTGCTACGATCCATGCTCCCGCATCCCACAGTTTAGTGATCGATTCTTATGAGTGCAGTCGAGTGACAATGTTGATTCAGATAAGGAGCAGTCAATGAAAAGCTGTAGAGTTGCGCTGGCCATGTTCGGTACGTTGTGCGCTTTGGCGTTCGCTACGGTAACTGCGCATTCGCAAGAGAAGGCCGCCCCTGGCGGGGTCCAGGTCCATATGGTAATAACGGATGAGGCGGTTCATGAAGACAGCGAGGCTCCGTCGCTTCAGCCCGGAGACGTAAAGGCAAAACAGGGCAAGGCTTTCCTCAATGTAACGCAATTGATAGCGGCCCGCGGAGATAACGCGGCGCTGCAGCTGTTTATCCTCATTGACGATACGCTTGACTCTCGAATTGGAAACAACCTCAACGACATTCGCGATTTTATCAACGCACAGCCCGCATCAACCGTGATCGGCGTCGGCTATATGGCGAACGCAACCGTCAACATCGTCCAGAATTTCACTGCCGATCATGCTCTCGCCGCCAAGGCGGTGCGTCTGCCCTTGGGAACGCTCGCGGCCATGAATAGTCCGTACTTATCGCTCATCAGCCTGGTCAAGAGTTGGCCGCAGCAGAAGGTCCGGCGCGAAGTCCTCATGGTGGCAGACGGAATCGACCGGCTCCATGGCGAGACGCCAACATTTAACCGGTTGGGACCAAACTTCGGAACCGTTTATCACAGCATGCCCACGATGAGTCCCGACGTCAACTCGGCCAGTGAGATCTGCCAGCGCTACAACGTCCTTGTCTACTCGTTGTACGCCACGAGTGTCGGACGAGCCGCGCGAAGCTCGTGGGATCAGCAGCTTGGTCTTTCTGGATTGTCCAAGCTGTCCGACGAGACCGGCGGGGACGTCTTCTCCCTCGGCATCTCAAATCTGGTCAGTTTCAAGCCTTATCTGGACCGTTTGCAGAGGTACTTTGACAATCAATACTACGCGGTGTTTCAGGCCATCCCGAAGAAGAAGCCCGGCCTCCAGCGCGTCGATTTCATGACCGAAGTGCCGAATGCCGAGATAGTAGCTGCGGACAATGTCTGGGTCCCTGCGGGAACGTAATACCTTTATTCCACGCGGAGTCGTCCCCTGAGCCTTCCCTTTCAGGCGGCCACGAGAACGACTCTTCGCGCGGTTGCATCCTCGAACTCATGCCGTTTTTCGAACGACTTGATGTCACAGATCTACAAGGGACAACACGCGCAAGACGATCGTCGCTCGCCAGCTTGAGGGAATTTACAGCCCACACTTCGGAGGGTCTGCGTTCAGCCCGTTCAGTAGCTTCTTCGCAGCACCAAGATCAGGATTAAATTGCAGCACCCGCAAGGCGTAGGTACGCGCCTCGTCAAACTGCCCCGAGCCGCAGAAGGTCCAAGCAAGGTTCATCCCGATGCTGCTTCGACCGGGAGCGCGCTGAAACGATCCCTGCCACAGTGTTACGGCCTCGCGCATGTGTCCGCTCTTGGCTTCGAGAACTCCAAGGTTTGTCGCCGCATCGATCAGATTTGGATCGATCGCGAGCGCCTTCTGATACAGTTCACGAGCGCGATCCGTGGCTCCGTGCTTCTGCTCGATGTAGCCCATCGCTGACAGCAATGCGGGGTCAGACGATTTCAGCAGTGCTAAGCGCAGCAGCCGTTCAGCTTGCGCTTCAGCCGACTTCAACCCTGATTCCGCAACAGACTCCCAAGCCAGCGCGTCATCGCGCAGATCGCTGTCAGCCTCGTGGGAGTGCGGGAACGGCACGAGCGTCGGCGTCGGAGGTTGCGCAAAGGCATTTTCCAGCGTCGGCATTTTGGAAGGCCGGCGCAGGATACGGTGATCGGTCACCTCGGTGTGTGCGACGTCTGTGCTCAACGACGCTGGCATGTGACACGAGGTGCAGTCCGGTTGATCAGCATGGTGCCTGGCACCAAAGGGCTTTCCGTGACAGGCGAGACACTTTGCGCGATAGAACGAAACCCGCTCTTCGGGTTTCACCTGCACGTGCGGATCGTGGCAACTGGTGCACGACATCGCATCGCCCGATTTCTTTTGGCATACGCTTTGCGAGAGGGCTTCGAACTGGCTGGTAGCGCGCAGTCCCGTACCTTTGCTGTCAGCCAGAATGTAGTACCGGACATAGTCCGAAAGATTGTCGCCAGGCCGGTACTCGTAGAGATGCTTGCCTGCTCTTTCGATCGCGGCATTACCTTCGAGATGGCACTGCATGCATACGGCATCGCGGCGCGCCGCTGGCAATTTCGTGGGATTCACAATCGCGCCGCCGCCGTTTACGTGCGCAGCGCCTGGTCCGTGACAGCGTTCACAGCTTACGCCCGAATATGCAAACAGAGGAATATTGTAGCGATTTTCAGTGCCCTCGATCGGCGGCTGGATTCCGCTAACGTGGCACTCCAGGCAACTTACTAGCGCCGGGAGGTTCAGAGGCATCTCGCGAGTGCCACCGTACGCGGGAGCCATGTCCCACATATGCCGGTCGGCATACCAGTTCACCGGGGATTCGAACACGAAGCCATCGACTGAGAACAGGTAGGTGCGGCCTCGCCGGCCTTGTCCGATGTAGTAGAGGAGTTGCCGCTTGCCGCTCACGCTGGGATCGCCCGGGCGCTCGAAGGCCAGCCACACCTTGCCATCCTCGGAATAGATACGGTAGTTCACCCCCGATGGCTGGTGGCGGAGCTCGCCGACGATCAGGTTTTCCGTGGCAGGACCGCTGGCGTTCGCCATGGCAGTACGTGTGTAGGATTCGTAGATTGAGGCGTGGCACTTCGCGCAAGCTTCGTTGCCCACGTACCCTGAAGCATCGGCCGCAGTGGTACCGCCAGAAGGCTGGCTCGCGGATACATCCAATATGCACGCCAAGATGACAATTACAAGCGCCGCGATCGGTCCCGTAAGCAGGGATTTTCGTCTCATGTCCGCAGCAGCATCGCCGCCATCGACGTCAGCCAGCCATCATTTCGAAACTGCACCGATGTAAACGGAAAACGGCTCCAGGGACAAATGCGAGAGTGAGTTCGCTTTCGATCCTGCCGCCATTGTGGTCAACAGAGTACGCGCGGTCTTTGCATCGAAGCCCTGGGGGGCGAGATCGAAGCTCACTTGCTGCGACTGCGAGGACATGTTCAGCACGACCAGCACTGCCTCATTCTTATAACGTCTCAGGTAGGAGAGCACGTTTGGATCGTTCTCGTTAAGAGCTATGTAGTCGCCGTCCAGCAGAGCTCGATTCTGATGTCTCAGAGCGAGCAGGCTACGGTAGACATTTAGGATCGAAGAAGGATCTTTGAGTTCGCTGGCGACGTTGACGGTCTTGTAGATCAGCGGAACGGGCAGCCACGGCGTACCGCGCGTAAAACCGGCGTTGGGGCTGTCGTCCCACTGCATGGGAGTGCGTTCTCCATCGCGGCCTTTTTCCTGCGGCCAGCCCACGCGCCCGATCGGGTCCTTCACGTCTTCCTTCCGCACCGGATCGGTGTTCTGCATTCCGATCTCTTCGCCGTAGTACATAATCGGGGTCCCGCGCAGAGTCAAATAAAGGGACGCCATCAATTTTGCGATGGCCTGGTTGTTCTGCCCATCTCCGTAACGCACGTACGAGCGCACGATGTCGTGATTGCTTAGGACGAATACCGGCCAGCCCCCGGCTGAGTCGACCGCGGCAATTTGCCGGCGGAATTCCGGTGGCGAAAGTCTATCGACCTTGGTGAACAGGAAGTCCATCGGCATCTGCAGCTCATCGCTGTGGTCGCCGTAATATTGCTTGAGCTCATTCACGTCTTTAGTCCAGGTTTCGCCGATGAGTACCGCGTTGTTTGCATCGGCGACCTTTCGCAGGTCGCGGAGAACGACGTGCACTCCGGGCAGTTTGGTGTTGTAAAGATCTTGCTCGTTGGGATCGCCATATTTGTTCAAGCCCGGAAGGACCGGATTGTCACGCAGTTCGGTGTCCTCGAACAAGGTATCCACGGCATCAAGCCGGAAGCCAGCCACTCCACGTTTGTACCACCAGCGGGTCACATCGAACATGGCATCGTGCACGGCGGGATTGCGCCAGTTCAGATCGGGCTGCTGCGGATAGAAATAGTGGTAATAATATTGCGCCGTTTTGAAATCCATCGTCCAGGCCGATCCACCAAAGGTTGAGACCCAGTTGTTCGGCTCTGCCGAACCTTTGCCGTCATGCCACATGTACCAATCGCGTTTCGAGGAAGTGCGCGACGATCGCGAGTCGATGAACCATGGATGCTGATCGGAAGAGTGATTCATTACGAAATCCATAATGATGCGAATGCCGCGTGTCTTCGCCCCTTGCTGCAGGCGATCGAAATCCGTCAGCGTTCCGTACATGGGATCGATATTCTCGTAATCCGAAACGTCGTAACCGAAATCAACCTGCGGGGAGGGATAGCAGGGTGTGATCCAGATCGCGTCAACGCCCAGACTTTTCAGATAATCCAGTTTGGACGCAATGCCATTCAGGTCGCCGATGCCGTCGTTATTACTGTCCATGAAACTACGCGGATAGATCTCATAAAACACAGCGTGCTGCCACCACTGATGACCTTCCGCGTCAACGGCCTGCGTTTGGGAGCGGACCGTAGAACAGAAACCAGCGACGAATAGAACGACTGCTACGAATTTGCGGAACATGCGGGACTTTCTCCTTGAGCGATCTTCGTGAATCGGTTGTGCGGCGATAGCAGAAAGTTTAGCTCAGCGGGCGACCTCGGGCCAGTAAAAGTGGAGGGTCAGTCAGCATTTTTTGCTGGTTTAGCGACTTGTTTCCTGGCGCCGCCTTCGACCGCAAAATGGATCAAAATCGTTGCATGAACATATGAATACAAATCGGTTCCCGGGAACTTGACGCGGATTCGCCCTTGACCACTTTCTTCCTGGATAAACCTGCCTCCTTCTACACTTGCGATCTGCCCTGAATTCCACAGGCTGAGATCATATTGTTTGCCGGAGACGCCTGATACGTTCACGGTCAAGCTTTCGTATTTCGCGCCCCAAGACTCGGAGAGAACTCTCAAACCCTGATTGCGTTCTCCCAGCGGAGGAAGATTCGAGGAGACATCATATCCAAAATCGTTACGCACGCGGACTCGGAGCGTACCCGGCCCACTGTGAACTGGGAAGCGCAAGACTATGTGTTGATCCTCGCTGTTTCGTTCGACGCGCAGAGAAACGGGACGTCCGTCGATTTCTGCGCTTGAGACTTCCGCGCGGGGGCTGAGTGCTGGTGAGAATTCCATGAGGCAGTCGCCCGAACCCGTACGTCGCATCTCCAGAGTGAAACCCTCCTTAGTACGTTGGTATTTGAGATCAAGAGTCGCGCCAGCGACATGAACGTTACGAACCTCGAATGATCTCCATTCCGCTGGCACATGCGGAGCAAAACGCAGTTCATGCGATGTGGAGTCACTCTCCAGCCCGAGCAATCCGCGCAGCAGGGGGTCGACCACCATGGCTGCGGACCATATCTGGTGCGGCGAACTAGTAGAGAGAGGCTGGTAATAATCCCCGGAAAGAACTTCCGTGACGTGCCCAAGTGCTCCATCGAGCGCCAGTAGCGCGTTGGAGCGCAAGTTAGAGTAAGCGGGAACGGCGCGATGGTAGCGATATTCTCCAACCGCAGCCCATCCCGTGAACAGCGGCCACACCGAACCGAAGTGATAGCCGCCAGGATCGTACACAGGATTTTGCGACGATATGATCCGCATGCCCCAGTCGGTCTGATGATCCGTATCGGCTAACTGGTCGATCATCTGCTGTGCGTGGTCTTGATCGAGAAGGCCGAACCAGAGAGGAACCGCGGCCAGCACGCTGGCTGCATTCATGCGTTTGCCATTCGGGTCGAGGGCGTAGGCATAGAGCTTTTTCTCAGCAGACCAGAATGTCTGATCTACCAATTGTTTCTGGAGGATGAATTGCTCAGTCAATTTCTGGCTCAGGTTGTCCTTGCCAGTGAGGTGAGCGAGATTCGAGAGCGCATGCAGCGCTTGGGCGCCCAGTGCGCTTTGGTACAACTCGGTCTGTACCGGTAACAGTGGGCCACCCTCCACCCAGCCGTGACCGAAGCCGAAGTTTTGCGGCAGACCTTGCGGGCTATACGTGGACTTCAGAAACTCGTAGGCCTTCCATAGGCTATCCCACTTGTCGCGGGCAAAGGCAACATCTCCACTTTCGCGGACGTAATCGTCTGTGGCCACGATGTACAGGGGAGTAGCGTCGACCGAGGCGTAGGGATACGGATAGTCGGTGAACCAGGGGACGAAGGTTGCGGACTGTGAGATTTCGTGCGGGACTTTGCCGTCGGCGCGCTGGTAGTGACTAACGAAATCCAGCGTCGTGCGCGTATCGGCGAAGTCCCCCTCGGCGTTGAACGCAAAGGAGGTCCAGAGCGCGTCGCGGCCGAAGAACCAGGCAAAACCCGGCCGCGCGGTGTCACCGGAGGTTCGGTAGCCCGCGATCAAACCGGTGCCGAGGTATGGATTGTTGACCATGCCCTGAATCATGCTCACGCGCGCCCAGTCGTAGGCTTGCTGCAATTGTGGCTCGGGCAGCGCCACGCTTACGGTTTCATTCAGGTATTGCTTGTAATAGTCGGAGGAAGTCCGCCGCAGCTCAGGGTATGTGCTGGAAAGTCGTCGATAAGAGTTTTCGGCTTCCTTGGGGCCGTTCACCGAAGCAGCAATCACCACCACCTTCGTGTCTTTGCCTTTTGCAGTCGGACCCAGCAGAAAAGAGTTTTGTGGCGAGGAGGAATAGTTGGTGGCGTACTCTTCACCGGAAAGTGCGGCTGTTGGCGATCCAACCAGTGCGGCAAATTTTTTCTGTTCTTCTCCGAGCGCAAAGGCGTGAAGGTTCGGATCCCAGTTGAGATAGGTTCCACCCAGCGCGGCAGGCCATTCCAACTGAAAATCGCGTTGAAACACGGCCTCAACTTCTAACCGGTGCGCGGTTTCGATTTCGATCAGGATGACCGCGCCGGGTTCATGTACAGGCACAAAAAAGGTTTCTCGGACCTGGAACGTGTCACCCGCATAAAGGATGGAGCATGCTTCCGGCTGGACAGAAACGGTGCGTGCCAATGACTCCGCCGGGAGCGCGCGACCGTCAACATGAAACACGAGGTGGAAATCGCGCAAGATTTTCAGCGGGTACACCCAGGCTTCGAAATTCCCAAGTTCGTTGCCAAACATCCCGGCTCGAGTTCCGACGGCCGAAAGAAATTCCCAGGGGCGCACGGGGCGCGAAAGAGACAAGTCAGCATTCTCAGCGAACGCCGGGATCGATACAGTGATCAGCAGCAGCGCAATGTACAGTCGACGGAATCGTTCGCGTCGGCTGCGGAGAGCGCCGCCAGTGCTGGAATAGGCCGTTCGAAACTCCGTTGCTGACAGCCCGTCGAGGTGTGAACGCTTGCAAATCGGGCGGTTGTCCTACAGAATTAAGGGCGAATTCTAGCACGAGCTAAGGGCATACAGGTAATTCCTTTTGGTGTTCTCACGCCGCAAGTTCCTCCGATCGCTGAGCCGGTCTGCGCTGGTGCTTTCTTTGGAGAATGTGCTCTCTCTCGCCCGTCCGCTTCGCCTCCAGGCACTATCCAACACTCCGCAAACAGACGAGAAGGCAGATATTGACCTTGGCGTCAGCTTTGTAGACGTCGGCAGCGAAGCCGGTCTGAACGTAGAAACCGTCTTTGGGGGCGAGCATAAAAATAAATATCTGCTGGAGACGACGGGTTGTGGCGTGGCTTTCTACGATTACGACAATGACGGATGGCTCGACATTTTTTTGGTTAACGGCTGGCGACTGGAGGGTTTTCCCGCGGGACATGAGCCGGCATCCCATCTTTTCAAGAACAATCGCGACGGCTCATTCACTGACGTGACCGCCAAAGCTGGCTTGAGTCATAGCGGCTGGGGGCAAGGGGTTTGCGTCGGCGACTACGACAACGATGGCTTCGAAGATTTGTTCGTAACCTACTATGGCAAGAACGTTCTCTACCACAACAATGGAGATGGAACCTTCACCGACGTCAGCGAGAAGGCAGGAGTTGCTGGCAAAAAGACTCGCTGGGGAACGGGCTGCGCGTTTGTCGACTATGACCGGGACGGGCGGCTCGACTTATTCGTAGCCAACTACATTGACCTTGATCTGGCCACTGCGCCCGTGCCCGAGTCCGGACCCTGTCTTTATAAAAGTGTGATGGTCGCCTGCGGTCCGCCTGGCTTGAATGGGGGGAAGAATATTCTCTACCACAACAACGGGGATGGTACCTTTACGGACGTTTCCGAGGCGGCCGGAATCACGCGTGCCGGTGGCACTTACGGTCTCGGGGTGCTGGTCGCCGATTTTGATAATGATGGATGGCCGGACATTTATGTAGCCAACGACTCGACGGCCAGCGCTCTTTACCAGAATAAAAAGAATGGCAAGTTCGAAGACATTGCCATCGAAGCGGGCTGCGCATTAAGCGCTGACGGCAAGCCGCAAGCGGGAATGGGCGTGTCCGCAGCGGATTATGATTTGGATGGCAATCTGGACATCGTCAAGACTAACTTCGCGGGCGACACGCCATCTCTGTACCACAATCGCGGTCGAGCAGAGTTTGACGACGCCACGTTCACCGGTGGATTGGGCATGCACACCCAGTTTCTGGGCTGGGGCTGCGGGTTTTTCGATTTCGATAATGACGGCTGGCCTGACATTTTAATTTGCAATGGCCACGTTTATCCCGAGGTCGAACAGTTGCGAACCGAAGCCGGCTACGCGCAGCGGAAGTTGCTGTATCGCAACCAGCGCAACGGGCATTTTGAGGATGTGTCGTTCAATGCCGGGCCTGGTATCTCCACGCCCAGCGCTTCGCGCGGTTGCGCGTTTGGCGACTTCGATAACGACGGCGACATCGATGTCGTGGTCAATACCATCAACGGCCTGCCGCAGCTTTTGCGCTGCGACTCTCGTTTAAACCATAACTGGATCAAGGTCCGGATGATCGGAACCAAGTCGAACCGCAGCGGCATCGGGGCTCGTGTGAAGTGCGTCACGCACCCGCCGGATGAGGCGAAACCTCATCAGCAGATCGATGAAGTGCGCAGCGGCGGCAGTTACATTTCGCAGAATGATCTTCGCATCCACTTCGGCCTGGGCAAAGCTGAAAAGGTGGATTTGCTGGAGATTCACTGGCCCAGCGGACAAGTGGATTCGATGAAGGACATCAAGCCCAACCAGTTGGTCTACGTGAAGGAAGGCGAAGGGATTGTGCGCACTGTGGAATTCGACCGCGCCAAGGGAAAGGTATCGAAATAAGTGCACGCAGCTGACACAACTCCGCATTCCCATTTTGGGACGGAGTTTACTGTTTAGTACTGGTACCCCCCTCCCCCTTTTTCTCTGCAAAATCTAGAAAACAATTAACTTATTTTGCGACTATGTGCTAGATCTTTGAGTTTTAAGGACTTACACGCAAAATCTAGAGAACATGGGAGTTAGGGCGGGCGCGATGCGGACCTTGCATCCCATTTTGGAACTGGGGCGGGTTCGGCATTTGGAGCGGGGTCTGGAAGCCACGCCATCGCCCGAGTCAGATTGTCAAAGATCGGTGATTATCTTGCAGATAATATATCCCGTAATAGATTATCGGATTTGGGTCATGCCGTCAACGATAAAGCGGGGCGGAGACAAGCCTGCCTTGGAACCAGATGCAGACGGGGCGTTCGCTAATTTCTTGCTCAAAACGGTTTTCCAGGTGCCGGCCGTCGCCTGTGGTAGAATGGTAGAATAATAGGGTAGAATATCTACCATATGACCCTGAACATCAAAAACAAAGATGCCCACAAGCTGGCGCAACAGCTCGCCCGACTCACCGGCGAGAGCTTAACCGAAGCTGTCACAGAAGCGGTGCGCGAGCGGCTTAAGAGGGTGCAGAACAAACGTGCCGCCAAACTCTCCGACCGGCTGCTCGAAATCGGACGGGACTGCGCGACGCGTCTGAAGGAACCGTTTCGCTCCACCGAGCATGGTGACCTTCTCTATGACGAAAAAGGGTTGCCGAAATGATTCTGGACACTTCCGCCCTGATCGCCATTCTCCGCTTTGAAACCGAAGCGCCCGAGTTCGCCAGAATCATTGAGAGTGCCGCGGAAAGCGCGGCGCAGCGTCGTATTTCGGCCGTGAGTTACGTGGAGGCCGGGGCGGTGATCGATGGCAGCAAAGATCCGATTGCCAGCCGCCGTTTTGATGAATTGATCGAGGAGGCGCAAATCACGATTGAGCCTGTCACCGAAGCGCAAGCTCGCATCGCGCGCCAGGCCTATCGCGACTTTGGAAAGACCAGCGGCCACCCCGCCAAATTGAATTTCGGAGATTGCTTCTCCTATGCGCTGGCCAAATCCAAGGGAGAGCCGCTGTTGTTTAAAGGGCAAGACTTCTCGCGGACGGATGTAAAGTCGGCGCGGGCGTGAGTTGATTGCGGGACAAGTGAGGGAACGTGGTCCGGCCGGCCTGCGAACATCCCCACTCAAGCCAAAGTGCGGCTTGAGTGGGCCACCCGTCCAATTTAGTGTTGCATACCATGTCCCTTGCGAGTATGCTTGCCGCCTCTTTTCCTGGTCGCACGGTTAGACCGATTCAGCCAAAAGCATCGAGTGCCTATGTCGAACGCAAGATTCGCTCGCAATCTTCTCAGTATGTCATTTGCGCCCAGTTTCGATGCGGATGGTTGGATCAAAGAAAATATATCAAGGAGCGGAGAATCACAATGAAACACGTCGCTAAGCATCTCTTGCTACTAATCTTGGGCCTTGGGCTGTTCGCCATCGTCTTACCCATGAAACCGTCGGGGGCAACCTTCAAGGTCTCAGCTGACAACCGTTGCCGGCCTGTAAGAGGCACGATCAATAGCGTGTTCACTACACAGAACTGCACAAGCCCTATAGGACTCTGCACCGTTGGCACCATCACCGGTTCGGGCCTGCTCGACGGGCCCACTAGTTTCGTCGCCCTGGACGCGGCTCCGTCTGCCGGCATGCCTGCGGTCGAACCAGCGGCGAACCTTTCCTACTCCGGCCAACTCACCATCGTGGCGCGGCAGGGCACACTGGTGACAAGTGATCTCGGTGTTCTGGATGCGGCCCACCTGGCTTTCACAGAGATGGAACGCCCCAGTTCCGGAACGGGTGTATTCGCGAATCCGGGAAACACCGTCTTCTTCATATCGGGGGCCATTGTCGACAACGGGCAAGGATTCCAGGGGAACCTGTCAGGCATCGTTTGTGCTGACGGCCATTAGCCTGTTCGGGCGGGGTTTTCACCTCCGACTCTATATATTTGCCTTTATGAGATTGTTTAAAGGGCAGGACTTCTCGCGGACGGATGTGAAGTCGGCGCGGGCGTGAGTTGGTTGCGCGACAAGTGAGGGAGCGTGGCTGGTCCACCCGGCCTGCGAAGATTCCCACTCAAGCCAACGTGCGGCTTGAGTGGGCCACCCGGCCAGACCTCATTTAATATGCTCTGTATGAAAAATCCAGTGGTCCTTGTTGTCCTCGGTGTCGTCCTTGCGGGAACTACCGCGCAATCACGAGATTCACAGAAAGAGTTAATTGGCCGATGGGACGCGATGATACGACTGCCCAATGGCAGCGGGCAAACGCTGCAGTTTTCTGGCGACGGCTCGGTCGCTGAATCTTGGGATTATGAACGGCAAGGCAACTACCGCCTGAAAGGTAGTCAGCTTTCAATCAGCACTTGGAGCGAGAAGGAACAGCGGCAGGAGAAACGTTCATTCGAGAGCATAGTAAACGGGACACAGCTGACTCTCAGAGAGTCGCAGGGTAAGGAAATAAGGCTCACTCAAGTGTGTAGAGGAAACGAGGTGGGGGTCGGAGTCGTTCGCGAATGGTACTCGGACAATTTTCCCGGCGTCGTTCCCGTCATCGAGCTTACCGTGCCGCTTCAATCCCGCGTATTCGTAGAATTTACGAAGGATGGCAACGTATACTTTCGTTCGGCACCGATTAGGTCCACCAAGGGTTCATACGAGTTCTCTGGAAAGAAGCTGATATTGAAGCGGGACGGTGAAGCACCGATCGAATTGAAGCCGCGCATTAGTTCAAAGAATCTCGACATTCGTATTCTCGGGGACAATACTCCAGAACTTCCGTTCAGGCGCGTCGAGAGCTCCGAATGTGGACTGTTCCAATAGATTTCCCCTGATAACTTTTAAAAGATCGCCATTTCGCCAACGACGGCTGGACGATGCGCATTACCAAAATTGGCTCCATCCGCTCATCTTTCCTTCTTCGGATCAGATCCTGCCGCAGTTCCGGAGCCCTCTTCCAAGATATGGATCGTATCCACTGACAAATTCTCGAAATTTTCGAGTCGCCCGCTTGGCCAGCGGACCGTGACCGAATCGATTTTAGTGGCCGCGCCTAGGCCGAAGTGGACGCGCATGTCGTTGTTGGAGATGTAGCTCGATCCGCTGCGGACTTCGTCGACCAAGGTTCGCTTGCCTACCTTGACCGTGATCCGCGCGCCGATTCCGTCGCGGTTGGAGGCGGTTCCTACCGTCTTGAATGCGATCCAGTGGTTGGGATAACGCATCTGATTCACCAGCAGGCTGGGGTGAGCGTTCATGTTGCTTACGACCACGGAGATGCGGCCATCGTTCCAGAGATCGCCGACGGCGAGGCCTCGGGAAGACGAGGCGGTGGTAATGCCTGCACCCGCCGAGTCTGAGATATCGGTGAAGGTGCCGTTGCCGTTATTGTGATACAGGATTCGCGGCTCTTCGTAGCTGCTGCCCAGATGATATTTGTCGACCTCGGGATAGACGTGTCCGTTGGCCAGAATTAGGTCGGGCCAGCCGTCGTTGTCGAAGTCGAAGAACATCGTGCCCCAGCCCAGATATTTCGTGTGTAATCCCAGGCCGGCGGTGAAGGTCGCGTCGGTGAAGGTGCCGTCGCCGTTGTTGCGGTACAGGGTTGAAGTGTCGTCGGAGAAGTTGGTCTTGAAGATGTCCAGGCGGCCGTCGCCGTCGTAGTCGGCGATGGTGGTGCCCATGCCGGCTTGCTCGCGGCCGTCTTCGTTGAAGGCGGCGCCGGCGGTCACGGCTACGTCGGTGAAAGTGCCGTCACGATTGTTGTGATACAGGATGCTCGGGGTGCTGTCGCAGGCTACATAAATGTCGGGCCATCCGTCGTCGTCGTAGTCGAGGGTGGAGACGCTCAAGGCATAATGGCCGTTGGTTTGGTCGATTCGGGCTTTGGTGGTGACGTCCTCAAACGCGCCATTACCGCGGTTGTGGTAGAGAATATTTTTCGCGCCGGGCAGGCCTCGCGGGCCGCACATTACCGGCGTGCCTTTCCAGATGCAGGACGTTCGCTCTCCGGGCGCGGGTGTGGTGGCGAGATCGAAATCCACGTAATTCGCTACGATCAGATCGAGAAGCCCGTCGCGATCGTAATCTACAAAAGCGCAGCCTGAGCCCCAAGCCTTGCCTGATCCCGCAACTCCGGCTTTCTCTGCGACTTCGGTGAAGACTCCGTGCTGGTTGTGATACAGACGGTTCTTGCCATACGCGGTGACGTAGAGGTCTTCCCATCCGTCGTTGTCGTAATCGCCGACGCAGACGCCCTGGCCCCAGCCTGTGGCCGTCAGACCCGCTTGCGCAGTTACGTCGGTGAAGGTTCCATCGTGATTGTTGCGGTAAAGATGGTTGGTTGGGCCTTTGCCGTTGGGAAAGCCTTCGAGCGTGGTTCCATTCACGAAGAAGATGTCGGGCCATCCGTCGTTGTCGTAGTCGAAGATGGCGACCCCGGTCCCGGTGGTCTCGATGATGTATTTCTTCGTTGTGAGGCCGCCGAAAACGTTGGTGAAAGTCAGGCCGGCCTTTTCGGATACATCGACGAAATTAACCGCGGGCTGAGGCGGAACCCGCAGCGTCGACTGCTGTGCCTGGGACACTACAGGCAGCAGAGTTGCTATCCAGACAAGCATTGCGGCAGAGCGCTGAAGTGTGAAAGGTTTACGCAAGCGGAGAGTATGACCTCTTCGCATCGTAGGGGACAGGCCCGCCAGGGTCAAGCTGACCATCCCCGGCACAATGACGGCAACCTAAAGTAGAAAAGAACGGAAGGATCCCCAGAGGTCTCCTTCCGTCAGACACTCCGCAAATCGCTCAGAATATTAACTTCAGTGCGAACTCGAGCTGTCGCATGCCGGTGGCTGAACCCGGCGAGGCATCGTGCTCAATATCTGTGATGTTACCGTTCCCCGGGCAGTCGATACATTGACCACTGCCGCCCTGGTTATTGTTGAAGCCTAGAACAGGGTGATTGAACACGTTGAAAGCATCCATGCGGAATTGGATCGTCACCCGCTCCGTTACCCCGAAGTTTTTCAAGAGCGACGCGTCGGCGTAGAAGACTCGCGGTCCGCGATAGCTGAAGACGCCGATGTTGCCCAGATTGCCACTTCCTGGATCGGAGAAGGGACCCCCAACGCTCGTGACGATATCGGGCACCGGAGTAAAGAACGGCACTACGTGAGTGACAGGGTTGAACGATCCCGCGCCGGTGTGGAAGGATCCCGTCCCCTTATTGGGACGGCACAGTCCTACGTCCTCCTCGGTGCCGCACTCATTGAAGCTTGGCGTCCAAGGCAAGCCACTGCCCCAAGTGGTCGTCCCGCTGATCTGCCAGCCTCCGATGACCAGGTTCTCAGCCCGTCCCGCATTCCCTCCAAAAGGCTGACCTCGACCAAAGGGTAGCGCATAGACCACGTTGTTTACCCAGACCTGGTTGCGGACCTGGTCGTCGGGACCATAGGCGAGCCCGGGCGAATCCACATAGTAGTTGCTGTCGTACTTGTAGGCGTGAGCAAAGGTGTAGTGAGAAAGGAATTGAATACCGTGAGAAAACCGCTTCTCCACTTTGATTTGCAGCGCGTTGTAGTTGCTGCTGGCGTCGCTGCCCAGATAGTTGCCCTGATCGGTGGAGCAGCATTGCAATACACCGGGTGCACTGCCGGTGGTGTTAGTTGGATCAGCGTAGCCGGGGTAGGTGAATGCGTCGTAAAACGGCCGGCGTTGCGCTTGGGGAACACCAGCAGCGAAGCCGACTATCGAAGGTTGGTTGACGTTGTAAGTTGGCCCATCACCGGGAAACACATGCGTGCCTTTGTTGCCGATGTAGGCGACTTCCAGCGTCATCGTATTTGTCAGCTGGTGTTGAATGGTGGCGTTCCAGGCGTCCAACTCAGGGAGGCGCTGGAAGGTGGGACGCATGTGTGGCTGTACGCAGAGCTGGCTGTTTTGGCCTCCAACAATGAGCGGGTTTTGGTAACAATTCGGCCCCGCCACGGGGAATGCGCCGTTTGCTGGAATGGCGGGAAAAACGAAAATCGGTGGGCCCTGCGCGAGAGTGAACGCGGGGACGTTTTGGTTAGGACCCACGGCGAGTTGAGCCGCAAGCACCGGCAGGGCCTGGGTAGCCGTGTGCCCAAAGTTAGAACCGAAAACGCCCATGTCATAACTGCGGCCGTAGCCCATGCGGAGAACGGTTTTCTCCCGCAGTTGATAGGCGAAGCCTACACGTGGCGCGAAGTAGTGCCAGTCGTTGGCGATGTTGCCATTAAGTCCGTATGGGCCGTAACCGGCGACGCGGTCAATGCCTTGGACAATGTTGGCAAATCCGCCATTGCCCTTGGCGTTCACATACTCAGGGAAATACACTTCCCAGCGCAGACCGTAGTTCAAAGTCAACTTGGACGTGACCCGCCAGGTATCTTGGCCGTAGTAGAACATCCGCCACTGTCGTTCTGCCGCAGTGAGGCTGGTGCTGACATACCGGCTCACCTGCGTGACGTCTCCCAACATGAAGGTTGCCCAATCGAGACCGCCGGTGCCGGCGTTTGACGTCGTGCGGTAGTCGAAGGTGTAATCGCCAGTGCGCCCGGCATCACTTGGCACCCTTAGGTTCATCGCGTAGCGGACGTCGGCACCAAACTTGAATTGGTGGTTCCCGTGTATCTTTGTCCAATTGGTCACCCACTGGAATTGCTGTTCACTCTCGTTCAGGGGGCAATTGCAGCGACCCACTCCCAGTCCATCGCCCCAGCTCACGGTGGGGGAGCCGTTGATGCCGTTGTTGGCCGAAGAACTCGATGGTGTTTGATTCAGCAAAAAGCCCCCGAGACCCGATGTGAAATCAGCTTGGGGGCCGGTCAGGTTCGCGTTAGGAATGCCAAAGTTGGTCATCGGAGTGGTGCCAGCGTCGGGTTTGCGAGCCTCCGGGTTGTATTTGAAATATCCGAATCGGAAATCCGCCAGCAAAGTGGGACTGATTGTTTTAGTTACCCCCGACGCCAAACTGTAGTTGTGGGTAATCGAACTGCCCGCCAAGCCACCCGGGCCGAAGCCAACGCCCTGCAACGTACCGTACGACCCTTGTCCGGATACGTTGAAGTAGTCTAGGCTGAAACGCCCGAAGACCTGTACTGTTGCCGTCGGGTTGTAGTCGATACGAGTATCGAAGCTATTCTGGCTGTAGTTTCCAGAACCCGAGGCCACATAGTTGTTGAATACGCTTCCATTACTGGGCATGGGGAAGAGCGCCAGGATGGCGGCGGCTTGTGGAGAAATCTGGGCGATGGGTATTTGGTTATTGTTATACGGAGTGCGGCCGGCACCAGTCGAGGCGTTTCCCGTTGTCGGATTGTAGGCCTGCCCCCCTCCTTGCAGTCCTGCGGTCAGGTATTGACTGAGGTCGCAGAAACCCGGGGTTGCGCTGGCAGCATTGCTTGAGGGGTTGCAGGTCTTCGCCATCTCAATGGTCGGAACCGTCAACAAGTTAGTGGTTCCGTTGGTTTCTCGTGTGCCCTGATAGTCCCCAAAGAAAAACAATTTGTTCTTGATGATCGGGCCGCCGATGGTGCCCCCGAACTGCTGCCATTTGTCCGACGGGATAAACTTGCCGGTGATCGGATTGGGAGCGAACTGCGTAAAGGGATCACGGGCGGCGGTGGCATCGGTACGGCGGAACCAGAACCCGCTGCCGTGCAATTCATTGCTCCCCGATTTCGTTTGCACGGTCACAACGCCGGCGACCGCTTTGCCAAATTCCGCGTCATAGTTCTGTAACGAAACTTTCGCCTCTTGGATCGCGTCCAAGTTGGGGTTGACCACGATTATGCCCAAAATTGGATCCTGATTATCAGTACCGTCCAACTCAAAAGCAGTGCCGCTAAAATGCTGACCGTTGACGAAAATCTGCTGACTACCCTGCGGGTTTTCTGTCGCGGCATGACTCCAGCCGACCATCTTTTGGGTTCCAGGTGACAGCAACTCGAAGCTGGTGAAGTTGCGGTTCATGATGGGCAGGTCTTCGACGTATCTCTGATTAAACTCAATCGCCACGTCGGCCCGGTCGGTTTTCAGTTGGGGAGCTTCACCCGTTACTTCGACCGATTCGCTAGTGGAGCCAACCTGGAACTGTCCGTCGACCCGGGCAGCAGCATCAGCCGAAACTGCGACGTCCTGCTGCTCGACCACCTTGAAGCCTGGACTCTCGATACGAACGGTGTAGGTGTCTGGAATTAAGTGCGTGACCGAATAGTTGCCGCTTTCGTTCGTCGTGGCTGCATCAGCCGTGCCTTTGCGGACGTTTGTAACCGTGACCTTGGCATTTGGGACAGCAGCACCTGAGGGGTCGGTCACGGTGCCGAAGATACTGCCAAAGACGGCTTGGCCTGACGCTGATGGGACCGAGAGAGCGAGAAGAACCACTGCCACAAGACCCGAAACGAAAGACTTTCTCATTGCATTCCCCCCGGCGCTGGCAATCTTGATTCCGAATTTTCGCGCTCACCCCGGTCACAGTGCGAGATACGCGACGCTAAGAAAAGGACGAGGCGACCGCGTTAATCCCCTAAACTCAGTGCGTAGAGCGGCTTCCCCTCCCAAGGCACAGCCCCACAAACTGTCGAGATTTGCGCCCTAGTACAAAACCACTATTCACACCTGCCAAAGAAGTTTCAAGAAGTTTGATACCGTGACAGGGCGTGCAAATTCCAGGCTTGCAGTCACATAGACACCCTTGTTACGCTTGTGTGACATGGCTGTAACACGGGTCCATTTCGCGGAAAGGGACCAATACCTGGAACAGATTGACAGGTTAGTGAATAGCCATATTCTCCGCGGCTCCGAATCCCTCTGTAAACTTCTTCGGTATCTGGCGGCTCACGCGCTAACTCATCCCGGCGAACCTCTGAAGGAATACGAGATTGCGACTCAGGTCTTTCATCGCCCGGCCGACTTTGACCCCCAATTGGATTCGACCATCCGCGTGCAGGCCGGACGCCTTCGTCTCAAGTTGGCCGAGTATTACGGTTCGGAAGGCGCGGAAGACCCGATCCTGGTGGACTTGCCTAAGGGAGGATATGTTCTATGGTTTCACCATCGAACATCTGCCGTATACAAAGGGCTCTCTGCCGCGTCCCAAAGCAGCGGCCACCAAGAAGCGGCGAATTTGCATACTTCTCGCAATTGGGCGATTGCCGTCATCATACTAGTCATTCTGTTGGCGGCGGCTGTGACCGTGATCGAAACCAGACTTGCTGGTCGAGCCGCGGGGGAAGCGATCGCGGCTGCCCCCACCGAGCCAGTACCCGCCGCGTTTCGAACCTTCTGGGCGAGTTTCATCTCCGGACCGGAAGAGCCGTGGGTGATCTTCAGCAATGGCGCGTTCGTCGGTCGGCCAGAGACGGGAATGCGCTACTTTGATCCTGCCCGCGATTCGCGGGAGCTGATTCTGGATCACTACACCGGCGTCGGCGAAGTACTCGCGGTCCACGATCTCGATCACGTGTTCGCTTTGCTTGGCCGACCGATCCTGGTGAAGCGCGGAAGTTTGCTCTCGCTCGACGATGCCAAGCACAACAACTTGATTTTCCTGGGTTCGCCGGCGGAGAATCTCACTCTGCGGGAAATTCCGAGCACCCAGGAATTCGTTTTTCAACGGCTCACATCGGGTCCGCGTAAGGGCGACTTGGCGATCGTGAACGTGCATCCGCAAGCGGGCGAGCCCAGCGTATTTCTAGCGAGCTCTGGCAAACTACCACTGAGCGAGGAATATTCTGTCATCGCGCGAGTGCGAGAACGAAACCCGACGCAGTCGGTCATGATCCTGGCCGGGACAACCACCATCGGCACGCAAGCTGCGGCCGAATACATTTGCGGACCGCAATCGTTGGAGGATTTGCTGCAACGGCTTGGCATTTCGAACACTTCGGAAATGAAGCCTTTCGAAGCTGTCTTACGAGTGAAGGTCACGCGAGGCGTGCCAGTAGCAATGGAGTTGGTCGCGTTACGCAAGAGCATTTCATAGATCCCTTACTGGGATGGCGATTTGAATCGCGAATCCAACTCTCCCACTTTCTGGAACTCTGCCGCCGCCCCTGCCTTGTCTCCTTTCCTCTGCAGCGCCAGGCCAAGCTCGTAATGGGCCGGAGCATAGGTTGGCTGGGAATTGATCGCGGAACGAAATTGGGAGATGGCGCCCTCCAAATCTCCAGCCTCAAGTAGGCGTCGTCCAGAGTTAGTCGTAAAGGTAGCGGCTTGAAGGCTGGTTTTTTGCTGGCTGATCTCGGCACCCGCGCGGCTCTCAAGAGCTGCTCCTTGAGTGTCGCCGAGTTGCCGCAGGACGGCAGCCAAGGTGGTATGCGCTCCCGCAAAATCAGGTTGCAGGCGTATGGCCTCCCGGAGTGCGTCGGCTGCTTCCGGCAGTTTGTTCATTTGCTTGAGGACCGTACCCAATGTGTAGAAGGCCTCGGCGTAGTCCGGCTTCACCCGGATAGCATCCTGCAACTGCTCAACCGCCGCTGGGAAATCACCGGTTTGCCACAATGTAACTCCGTAGGTGTAGTAAGCATCTGCCAACTCGGGGTCGAGGCGAATCGCCTCTTTCAATTCCCCGACTGCCCCGGCTAAGTCGTCCTTGAACTTTAATGCGACAGCCAAGTCGTAGTGAAGGTGAGCCTTGTCCGGCGAAATTTTCAAGGCTTCCCGTAGCTCCAGTGCTGCAGCGTCAAAATCGGACTTTTGCAAGTACGCGAGTGCAAGATTCCCTCGAATCCCTGCATCGTCGGGATGCAGTCTCAATGCCGTCTGGAATTCCTTGATTGCGGGATCGCCCTGCCCGTATTGCATGAGGGCTAGACCCAGGTTGTTGTGTGCCTCGGGGTCATTCGGAGTCAGCTCAATCACCTTTGCGAACGCAGTCGCGGCCTTCTCGGGATCGCCCGAACGCTGGAGCAACAATCCCAAGCGGGTTTGAACCGTAGGCACATTCGGCGTCAGTTCTGCCGCTTGTTCGTACGCTCGCAGGGCTGCATCGGTGTCCCCTTTTGCTTCGATTGCGGTCCCCAGGTAATACTGGGCAATCCCATCTTTGGGATTCAGTTGAACGGCTTGCTGCAGAAACAACAGAGCCTCGTCGCGCTCGCCTCGATTTAAAAGCGCCACTCCCAGGTGAAGCTGCGCGGGCTCATAGTTTTGATCTAACTTCAGTGCCGTACGAAACTCTCTTTCGGCATCCGGCATTTGCAGTTGTTGAGCGAGCAGCACGCCGAGGTCATCGTGCAACTCCGGCCGTGCAGGTTGCAACGCCAGCGCTTTTTTCATCTCCGAAATGGCATCGCCTGTTTTCTGTTGCTGACTGAGCACACGCGCCAGGGCACGATGCGCGTCGGCTTGATCGGGGGCCAGGCGCACCGCCACACGTAGCTCCTGGGCCGCTTCCTCCTGCAATCCCTTGGTCGAGAGTGCTTCAGCCAGGTAGGCGTGCGCGATTGCCAGGCTAGGCCTGAGCCGCGTGACTGTACGGAACTGTTTGATCGCGCCGTCGAAATCGCCCTGTAGAAGCATCAATTGTCCGAGGGCATTCAGCGCGTCTGCGTTGTGGGGATCGATTTTGATGGATTGTTCAAAAGCGGCGCGTGCGCCCGCGGCATCGCCCTTTTGCATGGCGGCCTGGCCCCGTTGATATGCGGCCGAGGCAGCGGAGGCCGCTGTCGTCTGCGCCTGTGACAGCCAGGCAAACGCGCTCACTTCCAGTGCGATGAGAACCAGGCAGAGTCCAGCGCGGACGCGCTTTCCGGCGAATCGCAAGAACACAGTGAGGATAGGTTACGTGTTATGCTGCTTTCCTTCAATACCGTGAGAGAGCGACAGGAGCCGGCGGTCACAGCGCGATCTCACTTGCCGCCGATGGTTGGAGGTCAAGTTGTTAGCACTCATCCGCATCGCGATTCTTGTGTTAACGATGAGCAGCAGTTACCCGGCCCTCGCGCAGTCCGAGCCTGCAGCACCGGCGGCTCATGCATCGAAAGAGGCACAACCTCCCTCGCCGGAGACTCCATCTTCCATCTTCGGTGCCGCCCGCAAGCTGATGCAAGAGGGCAAGTACGATGAAGCGCTTTCCCAACTGCAAGCCCTTGCCACGCAGAATCCAAAGCTGGCTGGGTTATCTCACGAACTGGGAGCGGCTTACTACAAAAAGGGTGACTATCTGAAGGCAACTGAGTATTTGAAACAGGCGGTCGAGGAAAATCCAAAGGACAGCGAAGCCGTGCAATTGCTGGGTCTCTCCTATTATCTTGCTGGACGTCCAAACGAAGCCATCCCGTTCCTCGAAAAGGTTCAGACCTGGTATTCCTTCGCGAATGTAGATGCAGCTTACATTCTGGGAGTCTGTTATATCCAGGCAAAGAACTATCCGCAAGCTCGCAATGCCTTCGCGCGGATGTTTGACGTGCCGGCAGACTCCGCCGCCAGCTATTTGTTTACCGCGCGAATGCTTTTGCGCCAGGAATTCGACCCGATCGCGGAAGAATATGCCCAAAAGGCAGTCGCACTCGATCCCAAACTTCCACTGGCTCACTTCCTGCTGGGTGAACTTTACTTGTACAAGTCGCGCATCCCTGAGGCCATCACCGAATTCGAGAAGGAGAAAGCAATCAACCCCGCGCATGCGCCGACTTACTACAAGTTGGCTGACGCTTATTCACGCATTCAGAAGTTCGATGACGCCGAACGCCTCCTGCAGCGCTCAATATGGCTCGACGCGACATCCACAGGTCCCTATATCCTGATGGGGAAAGTGCTGGAGAAGAAAGGCGAATTTGACCTGGCTGTACGTGCCCTGCAGCGCGCGGTTGCGATGGATCCAAATAATTCCATCACTCATCACTTATTGGGCCAGGCTTACCGTGACTTGGGTCGCAATGAAGATGCTGAGAGAGAATTGAAACTGGCCGAGCAGCTACAGGAGCGCGACAGCGGGAAGCAATGACAGGGGGCAAGTCATGCGATCACTGGTGGCCTGATGGCAATGCAGCGTCCTGTTCCTTATCCAATCGGTCGATCATTTCCTTGGGCAGTTCCTGCAAAAACTGGAGGAAAACCCCGTTGGTCCAACCGAAGCCGATCACATTGGCTTGATACCCTGCGCTCACATGCGCCTCCGAAGAACGCGTCACCACATCATACTTTTCCCGGATGGTCCCTTCTCGTCGGAAGTTCTCCGCCACAGTGCAAAGAAACTTGTACCCAATTCGGTCCGCGTCGGCAGTGTAGCCATAACGGCGCAATCCCTCCACCGCGAGGGATTGAAGCGGCGCCCATCCATATGGATAGTCCCACTGCATGCCCGTATCGTTCGGGCTCGTGGCCAGCCCTCCCGGCTGTTCGAAGATTTTCACATTTCGAGCGACTGCCTGTGCTTGATGCGGACTGGCCAGCCCCGCCCACAGCGGATAGAACGTGGTCACGTATTCGTAGGTCGATCTGGCTCCAGTGCGAAGGTCGTAATCAAAGAACAAGCCCCGCTGATCGTCCCAAAGATATTGGTTGATTTTCTGCTTGCGCTGTTCCGCTCGCTGTCCCCACTGCGCGGCCTCCGCAGTCTTCCCCAGCAACCCGCTGATCTCTTCCATATCCTTCTCCGTCTTATAAAGAAGACTATTCAGGCACACCGGAGCAAAATGATGAGTGGCGGCGCCATAGGGGTCGAAGCGGAAAGAAATGTCGAACGCCGACTCGCGCATGCTGCGGTCTCCCTTGTAGTAATCGGCACTCAACTGAACCGTACCCGCGGCGTCGCATCCCGGGCGCGCCATGGTCTTGCTGACATCGCAGACTTCGACGCTGTAGTCAGGGCCAGCGGCCTCTTGCGCCGGCTGCGTGTTGTTTTTCACTACGACATAAGTTCGAGCCAGTTCGGGATGCAGGAGAAAGTAGCCGATAACTTTGTGACGCAGTCCTGTCTCATCCTGAAGACTCTCAGGAGCGGGCCCATTACCGAAATCGTAATAGCGCGAGAGCCCGGTCGATCCCGCCAAATGAGGCTCATGCGTCCACATCTCGTAGTCGTGCGCTGCGAATCCGTAAGCGCGAGCGAGCCAGTTTTTGTCCTCATGTCCCGCAGCCTTCTCCGCGTTATAAACTTCCATGATCATGGAAGTCAGAAAGGGCGGCTGGGAGCGGGTCAGGTAATAAGTGCGATTGGCGTTCAACACTGTCCCGTAATGCTCGATTTCAAAAAAAAAGTTCTCCACCATTCCGCGTGCCAGGTCGACACGGTGATCGCGGACCAGCCCGAGAATAATGAAATAACTATCCCATCCATACATTTCGTTGAACCGGCCGCCGGGCACGACGTAACTGTTGGGCAGGAACAGCAAACCTTGGGGCGAAATCGCATCCACGCCGGCCTGCCCGGGATGCTGAATGAGCATGGGCAAGTGCTCAACTCGTACCTTGCAGGCTTGTTGGAGTTGCTTCACAGAATCGGGCTCGGGGAAGCTCGCAGGCAAGTACAGCAAGGCAGCCTCTGGCAACTTCGGATCCACGATGCTGTCGCAGCGGGTCATGGACCGTGTCAGCACATCCCAGTCCGTTTCGATGTAGTGCAGGACGGGACCGAGGCCGGCGCCAGCCTGTTCCGAGGATGCCCTCCCTGCGCGGGGTTCGAGAGTAAATAGGAAAATCGAGAGGATGAGAGAGGTCCAGGTCAAACTCGGCAGACGCGTTCGAGCCATAGTCGTCGAATCCTCTGGTCGTTAAGCGTACATCGCGAGTCGCATACTGGGAAGAGGGAGCTGCGCCAAAAATGTTTGAATATGCGATGCTCGGGATCCAAGCTTACAATGTGAATGCCACACCAGATGTGGGTCTCATGGTTTTTCCGCATCGATTGCAAACGCTACAGGCCTGCGGTTTCCGCAAAGCTGGGAATTGGAGCGGCCACTTCTTTCTGGCGCTGCTCTTGCTAACGGTTTCGCCCGCGGTTTGCGCTGCCCAGACTGCGCTGGATCTGGACGGAAAACGTGTGAATCCGCTGAACTCCAATGCTGGCCGGCCCGTCGTACTCGTTTTCGTGCAGGAAGACTGCCCAGTTTCCCGGCGCTACGCTCCGACGATTCAGCAGATCAGTGATAAATATCAAAAAACTGCCCGATTCTATCTCATCTTCCCCGATAAATCTGAATCGCCGTCAGATATTCGCAAATATCTGAGCGAGTTCCACTACTCTATTACTGGCCTGCGCGATCCCGAGCACGCGCTGGTTAGAAAAGCGCACGTACAGGTCACGCCTGAGGCAGCAATGTTCGATGGCAAAGGTGTTCTCGTCTATCACGGGCGCATTGATAATCTCTACGAGTCGTTCGGACACGCGCGCTCTGCGCCGACCACCCACGAACTGGAAGACGCTATTCAGGCGACCCTGGCAGGTCGTGCGCCTTCCAACAAAGAGGTCGCGGGCGTGGGCTGTTACATTTCGGATTTGCAATGAATCGGTCCGATGCACTCACTGGAATCGGTGTGGTGTTGGCGATTGCGCTGGCGCTCCGACCGGGTGCAGGCGTCCATGCACTGTCGGCGCCAGAGCGAAAGAACGACCCGCAAATCACATTCAACCGCGACATTGCACCCATCATTTTCCAGTCCTGCGCCCGCTGCCATCGTCCCGGAGAGTCAGGCCCCTTTTCTTTGCTTACTTACGATGATGTAAAAAAGCATGCACGACAGATTGAAGCTGTCACTCGCACGCGCTTCATGCCACCGTGGCTGCCAGAACCCCAAGCGCTGAAATTCGCCGACGAGTGGCGGCTCTCCGACGAGCAGATCGCGTTCATAGAAAAATGGGTAAAGGAAGACGCGCCAGAAGGAAATCCCGCGGACTTGCCGCCGCAACCGAAATTTGCGGAAGGCTGGCAACTCGGTCAGCCCGATCTGGTGCTCAAGGCCGCGAAGCCGTATCAGTTGTTGGCCAGCGGCTCTGATATGTATTGGAATTTCATTTTTCCTGTGCCCATTGACCGCACGCGGTGGGTGAAGGCGGTGGAAATTCGCCCCGGGGATAAACGCTTTGTCCATCATGCCAACATTCTCGTCGACCGTTTGCAGAATTCGCGGCAGAGAGAAACCGAATCAGGTGCGGGTTTTGAAGGTATGGAGATCAAAATCGAATCGGAAGCTTTTGATCCCGACAGCCACTTTTTGTTTTGGAAGCCTGGCACAGTTCCTTACGTTGAGCCGGAAGGCATGGCGCTGCGTTTGGACAAAGGAGCTGACCTCGTATTGAATGTCCACTTGCAGCCTTCAGGTAAACCGGAGACGATTCAGCCGACCATCGGTCTCTACTTCACTGACCAACCCGCAACGAAGTTTCCCATGCTCCTGCAATTACAGAATGATGTCAGCCTGGACATTCCGGCGGGCGAGAAGAACTTTATTGTGAGCGATCAGCTTACGCTTCCCATCGACGTCGACCTGCTGGCCATCTACCCGCATGCCCATTACCTGGGCAAGGATCTGCAAGCGGTTGCAACGTTGCCCGATGGCAGCACGATCGCGTTGATTCACATTCCCCAATGGGACTTGAATTGGCAGGCAGTATATCGCTACGCGGAACCTGTGTTTCTGCCACGGGGGACAACCGTCAGCATGCGTTACGTTTACGACAACTCCGAGAACAACGCGCTAAATCCTAATCATCCTCCGGAGCGTGTGCGGGGCGGCAATCGGTCGAAAGACGAGATGGCGCACCTCTGGTTGCAAGTGCTGCCGCGAGATTTTGACCCGAAGGCGGGCGATCCGCGGATGGTGCTGCAGGAGGCGCTGGCCCGGCACAACATTCAAAACAATAAGGGGGATTTCGAGGCTCACTACAATCTTGGAGCGATGCTCATGGCACGTGGAAGCGCAGCTGAAGCGATTGCACAGTATGAGGCGGCGTTGCAGATTCGTCCGCAAGATGCGACCGTAAACAATGCGCTTGGTGCTGCTTTGTTGGCCGCAGGAGAACCGGATCACGCGATCCCCTATTTGCGGACTGCCGCGCAAAGTTCGCTGAGCTATTTCGACGCGCACTACAACCTGGGGAATGCCCTGGCGTCGGAGGGAGACCTCGGCGGAGCCGCAGAACAGTTTACCGAGGCCGTTCGCCTCAGACCGGACGACGCCGACGCGCATGCGAATTTGGGAAGCGCACTTGCGGAGTTGGGCCACTTCGCCGAGGCAAAGGCGCAGTTCGAGCGGGCGCTCGAAATTAATCCAGATCATGCTCTGGCGCGGGAAAATCTAAAACAATTAGAGAACGTGAATCAGTAGCACCACGATTGACGCGACAACTTGCTCGCGCTGATTAATACTTTGCGATGAGTTCTTTGGAAACTGGGAACTGCCGTCTGTTGCGGCCTGCGCTGGTAATCATGCCGACTCCGCCGAGTTCCAGGAGAGCCCTACCGCGCGGGAAGGCCTAGTTGATGCCTGGTTTGGATTGTTCGCCTTCTCGAGCGCCACTTTGGCCGCGGCAACCTGCATCTGTGCTTCGTCGCGCTGTCGGCGGCGCGCGCGGCAATACGGGCCTGGGCGTGCGCCCAGCGGAATACCCACAGGTTCTTGTCGGCGTCCTTCATTTCCGTTTTGCGGATCGCGGCGGCATAGCCGATCTTGTACCAGTTCGCGGCACCGTCAATATCGCCCGACTCGAGCTTGATGCGCGCCAGCTCATTGGCTGCGGCCGCAGCCTCGAAGTCCGACCTCGCCATCAGCGCGTCAAACACCGGGCTTCTCGTATTTCTCCGCCTCGGCCCAACTTGCAGTTAACTTGCTATGACTCGAACTGAGATTGGCTTCTAAGCTGGCAGAAAAGATTGGTAGGCGCGGCAGGAATCGAACCTGCAACCCTCGAATTAGAAATCAGATAATAAGAACGTGGGCTCGATAGTTTTCAACAGTCTAGGAACATGATCGAGGCTCTCAGGTGGGCAGAAGCCCTCTCAGGTGGGTCCTAACTTGCAATGAAACTTGCAATGGTCGACCAACGCACTTTAGATCGAGCAGGATCATCGCGGCGGGGAGCGACGATGAGCGTTGCAAGGCAAGCGCAGCGTAACCGTCGCGGAGGTAGACCATCCATATGGGAAAAACTTCTAGAAGCCAGGCCATGCTCTTGGATACGAGCATCCTTTGAGGCTTTCTTAACTCCATACCTCAGCAAGAGCCGTTCCATGCAAGCTTTGAAGATGCGCTAGCCCTTCGAAGAATCCTGCATGCGATGGAGCGATCTTCCGCCTCGCGGGGGGGATGAGTGTGGATGAGAACGCGGCGTAAGCAGCAATCAACGAAGTGAGTACCAGGGGAGTCACTGCGGGTGCAATTCAACCGCCATCCAAATGCAATCAGTGTCTGCGTAATAGCGGTGCCACGGATAGCTGAAGCTACGGTCGTTTTCCACGGCGAAGAATGGGTCATGCGTATATCCCGGAGGCATCGTAACGTCTTCGTACAGGGTCTCGACGTTGTTCTCCCGAAACTTCTGCATGTGACCCGTGCCCAGGACTTGGGTATGGACTTCAAGAAACTTGTGCCCGGTATGAATTCCGCAATCCGTCTGTTCCGGCGTATACCAGAGATTCAGCTTGAGCCGATAGCGCCGCGGAGAAGGCGAAACTGAAGACTTATGGGTAAAGGCCAATACCGGATCGAGCTGCACATCTCCAATGTCGTCCTGAGTTGAAATGTAAAGAGGGGTGGTATGAGAAAACTGAGGATTGCTCTTGCCGTACCAGTTCCAGCCTAGCGCCACTCCGCCAAGATTGATACGCTGGCGGACATGAAGTAACGCAGCGACTTCGCCGCTCTCCACTGTGCACTGCCGGAGCAATGCTGATTTCCAAGGGAGGATTGTTCCATGGTCACTGCCGGACCGGTAGTGCAAGGCAGTCGTAGACAGGTTCACGACGATCGCGTCCTCTACGGGCATTTCGTGGGCAGCATTCACCAGGATGCTCTCGATCCAATCATTGGAAAAGGACAGCGAACGACGTTGATTGTATTCGGGCATATTGTTATCGGCGAACATACTCGGAGCGAACCGGGCTAAGACAAACATCTGGCCCAAGTGCGACAGAAACACGCGTCGATCCATGTTCGCTCCGGCTCCAAAGGTGAGCAGCATTATACAACCACGGTGTAGCTCTCATTCGGCAAAGTGCGTTCGCTCCCTGCTCCGCCCGGGAGTAGAATTGGGCGGCAAAGAGAGATGTCAGGAGGTTGTTTATGAAGCTCACGGTCGGACAGCTGATCGGAAAAGCACTCAAGGCGTACGGGGTTCCGTATGTTACCGGGCTTCCGGGACACGGCAATTGGAGCCTGATTGATGCGTTCAACGATCCCGTGTCTAAGCTGCCCTTCATCCAGGTAATGCATGAGCAGAGCGCCGTCCATATTGCCGACGCGCACTACCGCGTCACCGGCCAGCCGATCGCCGCTTGTACCTCGATCGGGCCTGGGGCAACGAACACCATTATTGGGTTGGCGACTGCCTACTGTGATTCAACCGCGCTGCTCCTTATTACTGGCAGCGCCGCCACTCACATGCGTGGCCACGGTGTAATGCAGGAACTCGACCGCTTCGCCTCGCCGGATTTTCCGCACATCGTAGCGCCGGTCACCAAGCGCAGCTTCGATGTAATTCGTGCCGATGAGGTGCCGTTCGTTTTGCATCGCGCTTGGAATGCGATGCTGACCGGCCGCCCTGGCCCTGTGCACATGGAGCTGCCGCTGGACGTGCAGGTCGAGACCACAGACGTTGATGTCGCCGAACTCGCTAAACGCCTGCCGATCGGGAGGCCGCGGGCGGATGCCCAAGCGATCGAGGCCGCGATCAATCTTCTCCTCACGGCCAAACGTCCCTGCATCGTGGTCGGCGGCGGAGCGATCAGTGCGAATGCGACTCCGGAACTGACCATACTGGTCGAGAAGCTCGGCATTCCTGTGGTCTTCACCTGGAATGGGAAGGGCGCAATTGCCGAGGACAATCGCATGTGCGCTGGTACCGCGGGCTGGCCCGGATCACTACCCGGCAACAAGACTGCGGCGAATGCCGATGTTCTGATGTCACTCGGCTGCCGCTTCACCGATTGGTCGGCTTCGTCTTACCGAAAGGGTGTCACGTTTTCGATCCCAGATGCAAAGTTGATTCAGGTCGATATCGATCCACGCGAGATCGGCAAGAACTATCCGGCCGAGGTCGGCATTGCTGCCGACTGCAAACTCGTGCTCGCTGATATTCTCGCTGGCATCTCGGAGGAGCAGGCCCGCAAAGCTCGTGAATCCAGGGCTTCTTACCTGAACGGTGTGGAGGGATTGAAGAAGGAGTGGGAGGAACGACTCGAGCGCCGCCGATCGTACAACGGTATGCCAACGACGATGCTGCGCACGCTGCGCGAGCTGCGTAAGGTGCTACCCCGCGATGGCATCGTGACTGTGGGATCGGGTCATCCGCAGAGCACAACCAAGCAGGCCTTCCCAGTTTACGAGCCGCGCACGCATATTACTTCCGGCTCGTTCTCTTCGATGGGCTTTGCGCTTCCCGCTGCTATCGGGGCCAAACTTGCCAAGCCGGATGCGCCGGTCGTTTGCATCATTGGCGATGGCGACTTCATGATGTCTGTTCAGGAGCTCGCCGTCTGCGCAATGTACAACATTGCGGTCGTGTTCCTGATTCTCAACAACTCGGGATATATCTCGATCCGCGATGGCCAGAACTATCTCATGGGGCGGCAAATCGGATCGGAGTTCAATCGTCACAACGGCGACGGGCGGCCGTACTCAGTCGACTTCGTGGCGCTGGCAAAATCTTTCGGCTTCGAGGTTGCAGCCAAGGTGCAAGCGGAGGGAGATATTGGCTCGACCATCAAGCGAGCTCTGGACTCGAACGCACCTGCCATGGTGGAGATACCGATTACCAGAGATGCCTCCGTCGCGGCGGCGGAAGTTGTCGGCTGGTGGGACTTCCCAATACTCCCTACCGCTTCGGACGCAGTCAAAGCGGATTACAAGGCTGGTTATGCGGCCGAACAGCATCGCTGGTCCACCACAGATGTGGAACTCACCGAACCGGTTTCGGCTACGGGTTAGCCTCACGTGACCGATCCAAGGATTGAAAAAGGAGGGCACAATGGCACGCCATCTGAAAACCGGGCGGACGCTTGAGCAGACGATCGCCGAGGCGAAGAAGGTCCGCGACATTGTCACCGGCATTATCGAGGACATAGAGAGCCGAGGCGAAACCGCTCTTCGCGAAATCTCAGAGAAGTTTGACAAGTGGAGCCCGCCTGCGTTTCGACTGTCACCGCAGGAGATCGAAGGCTGTTTGTCACAGTTGTCCCAGAGGAACATCGACGACATTAAGTTCGCTCAAGCGCAAGTGCGCAACTTCGCCCAGGCGCAGCGGGCCTCGATAAACGACGTTGAAGTCGAGACCCTGCCAGGAGTCATTCTCGGCCATAAGAACATGCCGGTTGACTCAGTCGGATGCTACGTGCCGGGCGGCAAGTATCCGTTGGTCGCCTCCGCCCACATGAGCGTGGTGACGGCAAAGGTCGCAGGCGTGCCGCGTGTGATCTCGGCGTCGCCTCCTTATCATGGTGGGCCCAATCCGGCAGTAGTCGCCGCCATGCACTTCGGCGGAGCGGATGAGATTTATTGCATGGGTGGCGTTCAAGCAATCGCGGCGATGGCAATTGGCACTAAGAGCATCGCTCCCGTCTCTATGATCGTGGGCCCGGGCAACGCCTACGTGGCCGAGGCCAAGCGACAACTTTTCGGGCGCGTTGGTATTGATCTAATTGCCGGCCCGACCGAAACTCTCGTCATCGCGGATGACACAGTTGACGCCGAAATCTGTGCCACCGACCTCCTGGGCCAGGCCGAGCATGGAGTCAACACGCCGGCCATTTTCCTCACCACGTCCGAGAAACTTGCGCGCACAACAATGGCTGAGGTAGACCGCCTGCTCTCAATCCTGCCTACTGCGGAGCTCGCGTCGATTTCCTGGCGCGACTACGGCGAGGTAATCGTTTGTGACTCTGACGAGGAAATGGTGCAGGAAGCCGACCGCATTGCCTCGGAACACGTCCAGGTGATGACCCGTGATCCGGACTACTTCCTCAAGAACATGAAAAACTATGGCGCCCTGTTCCTGGGTCCGCGCACGAATGTGGCATACGGCGACAAAGTGATTGGCACGAACCACACTCTGCCAACGGGCAAGGCGGCGCGTTATACGGGTGGCCTCTGGGTGGGTAAGTTCATCAAGACCTGCACCTACCAGAAAGTGCTCACTGACGAGGCCTCCGCCATGATTGGCGAATACTGTTCGCGTCTGTGTGTGTTGGAGGGGTTCTTCGCTCACGCTGAGCAGGCCAACATCCGTGTGCGACGCTACGGTGGCCGCAACGTTGACTATGGGGCTGCGGCAGACTAGAACGGAACCTAAGCCAATGGGTGCCAGTCCAAGAATGGTTCTTGACGCCAATAACTAGAACGTTCTCCTGTCGAGTTTGACGGTTGACGTTCGTGGTCTCTCTTCGCGTTCGGTCGTCTTCCACCCGAACCTACACCGTTCCGCCTTTATTGTCTGTGCCCAACTCAACTTGCCCTTCATCGACGCGAGGATTCCCATTGGCGTGATCTGGCAGACCGGAAGATGGCTTCGATCACTGCCATGTTCTTGATGGCGTCCTCGAGGGGGGACGGGAACTTCCGTGTTCTCCAAACGGCTCTTGAGAATGCATCGCCTTGCATTGTGTAGATCGCAGATAGGAAAGGTTTCCGTGACGATGTTTCTGCCGAAGAGGCCCCCCCGTCGTCGATGAAAAGCCGAGTGGGACGATCCTTCGGCGCATTGAAGGGGATTTCGAGGTCGATGCGTCCGCGCGTGCCGAAAAAGTGGACCCGCTGGTAGGAAACCAACTGCGTGCTGCAAGTAAAGATGGACTGGCCGCTGGGGAAGTCGAGAATCGCTGAGGTTAACCAGTCCGTGCGCATCTCGGGATCACGGTCGATCCGGGCCACGACGCGAGTATATTCCTGAGCGAACGCGTAGCGAGATGCGGGGACGAGGTAACAGCCGATGTCCATGAGGGCGCCCCACCGCATTCGACCCGGTTGCGCCCATTCTTGACGCACGAAGCAAAGTATCGCGAGTCTAACGATTGGTCGTGCCTAGAAATCGTGTTCTTGTGATTGAGGAGTTTCATCGACTCGACGATTTTGTCTGAACCGTCGACGATCTCGACTTGGAAAGGCTCGAGCAAAAAGAAAACAGAACGCGTTTGTTAATACCAGCGGATTTTGAGTTCACTAGCCAGTTCTGAACCGTTATGAAAATTCTGTACTCTATCTGATTTCTCTACCACTTACAATCCGGCCAAGTTGAATCGTTCTGATCAGATCTGCACCATTTTGAACATGGAACTACTGCAGTTTTACTACAGTTCCGATCCTACGGTCGCTCGTCACCTAGGTTCGAGAAATTGTCTTGACAGTCCAGGAGTGACGTTTTAGAATCTCACACCGAGAGCGAGCGCTCGTTTTGGTGGAACGAGCCAACGCCATATGCCAAAGCTTTTGGACGACACCGTCGCCAAGAACCGGCTCAAGATCGAAATTGCCGCGCAAAAGCTCTTTACCCGGCAAGGATTCCACGGCACGACCGTGCGCGAAATCGCCCAAAAGGCCGGCGTGTCCATGGGCAAGCTCTATCTCTACTACCCCACCAAGGAAGACATATTCATCGGTCTGGTCCAGCGCATGGAGCAGAAGATGGAAGGCCTCCGGCAAAGAGAGCTTCTTCCGTTAATGCAATCTCCTGATCCGGAGTCGCTAAAGAAGCTTGGGATGGCGGTCGGGCGCATTGTTTCAGAGAATCTGGACTACTGGCGGCTCATGTACGTCGACGTGGTTGAATTCCGACACAAGCACTTCATTACCAGCTATCGAGAGACTGCCGGAGGCCTGCGCACCTATTCAACGGCGCTGTTTCAAAGGGCGCCGATTCCTTTTCCACACGACGTGAATCCCGGGTTCGCCTACGTCAATTTGTACCTGCAGTTCGTCACCTATTTTCTAGTAGAGGAACTCTTCGGCGCTAAACGCCATCTGGGCGTGAGCGATGAAGAAGCAGTTGAACAGTTTGTCCGTCTTTACACGCGCAACTACAAGGGCCGAAAGTCGAAGCCGTAATTGCGACACAAGATTGCGATACAAGGAGGGATTATGCGAACGCGAACACTCACGACGCTACTGGCAGTCGCCGTCATTCTCTGTGTCATGATGCCGATGATTCAGGCGCAGACGGCCACCACCGGACAAATCACAGGCGTGGTGACGGATCCCAGCGGAGCCGTCGTGGTCGGCGCAAAGGCCGCCTTGACCAGCGACGCCGGTGTGCGCCGCGAGACTCAAAGCGGGAGCAACGGCCGTTATGCATTTCCTCTGCTGGACCCCGGGGCCTACCGGCTTGAAGTAAGCCTCAACGGATTCGCACCCTCCAAACTGGAAGGCATCACAGTCCAGATCACCGAAAGCACGGTCATCGACATTGCCCTCAAGGTCGGAGGTACGGCGACCACGGTTTCGGTCACGGGAGAAGCGCCACTGGTGCAGACGGAAAGCTCGGCCCGCGGCACGGTCATCGGTGAGACTCAGGTACGCGCTCTACCGCTGCCGACCCGGAACTTCCAGCAATTGCTTGCCCTGACTACGGGAACCTCGGGTCCGATTGAGAACTCCTCCGAGTTGGGACGCGGCGATGTCCCTTTGTACGTCAACGGACAGCGTGCGCTTTCTAACAGTGTGGTCATTAATGGCGTCGATGCGAACTCGATTGGCACAGGATCGATGCCAAACCTCGCGGTCCCCTCCATCGACTCGTTGCAGGAATTCATCGTGCAGACCAGCATGTATGACGCATCGGTGGGCCGCAACGCCGGCGGTGTCGTGGCCGCGGTGACCAAGTCTGGTAGCGACAGATTCCATGGCGATCTCTACGAGTTCTTTCGGAATACCGATCTGGACGCCAACAATTACTTCCTGAACCGAGAAGGCACGCCGCGGCCCACGTATGACCGCAATCAGTTTGGCGGTGTGCTGGGCGGGCCTATCGTGAAGGAACGGGCCTGGTTTTTTATCTCCTATCAGGGCACGCGCGAAACCAATGGCACATCACTGACCAATTCGCTCTCCACGATGTTCCTACCGGCCTATCTGGGATCGCAACGCGATCCCGCATCTTTGGCTGCCCTTTCTGCGTGTTATGGCTTGCGTGGGTACGTCGATCCTGTGGCCTTGGCTGCTCTGCAAGCTAAGCTTCCCAACGGGCAGTACATGATTCCTTCCATCCCCGGTATCACTACCGGAGTGGGTTGCACGCCTGGGAAACCGGCTAACCCCGTCCTGCAGACGATCCCCTCCAACTCTACTTATAAGGAAGACCAGTTCAACACCAATCTGGATGTCAAACTGAATAACGCCAACCGGTTCTTCGGCAAGTTTTTCTATGCCACCAACCGCACCAATCAGGCGCTCTACGATCAGTTTGGCGACGGCAACCCGCTGCAGGCGCCCGGCTGGCCAACCGAGGAAGACGTCACCCAGCGAGTGCTTTCACTTGGTGTGACTTCCGTTATCTCGAGTCATTTGCTGAACGAGGTCAAGTTCGGATGGAGTACGATTTACGGTCCCGGCAAACCATCTCAACCGATCAGCTCGTCGCAGTTGGGAATTGCGTCACCATTGAGTAACCTGTTCCCCGGAATGCCGACACTATCCTTCACGAACATGTTCACGCTGGGGCCGTCTCCGCTCGCCATCAATTACTCGCAGACCAACACCTACAGCGGCAGCAATATGATGACGTGGACGAAGGGCGCGCACACCCTCAAATTTGGTGGCGAATACAAGCGTCAGGCGGTGGACGCTCCTTATTTCGATGTATTCCCCAACGGCGAAATTTTCTACCTGGGTTTTACCGGCAATGTGTTCGAAGATTTTCTTTCCGGTCTTTCCGGCTTGTCCGTGATTGGCTCGGGCACCAACAGTATCCACAACCGCGCCAACGATTTCTCGGCCTTCTTGCAAGACGATTGGAAAGTCACACGCCGGCTTACGCTCAACCTCGGACTGCGCTATGACTACTTCGGTCCCACCACCGAGACTGATGGCCATTTTGTCGGCTTCGAACCATCGAAGGCTGTCACTACGCCTCTGCCTGTGCCGGGGTTAGGCCTTGATTGCCCAGCCGTGTTGAGCACATGTGGTTCCGTCGTTACCGGCGGCTTCGTGCAGGCCGGGAATGGAAGTTTGCCGGGAATTCCGAAAGTCGGCAACGGCCTGGTGAATCCCAACTACAGGAACTTCGGTCCGAGGCTGGGCTTCGCTTATCAAGCGACGGACTCCGGTAAGGTCGTTCTGCGCGGTGGTTACGGCATTTTTTATGACCGGCCCAATATGCGACTGTACAACAGCCAACTCTTCAACATGCCTTACGAAATGCTGGCTACCGCCCTGACCACGCCGAACGAGAATCCATTTGTGCAAGTTCCCCAACCGAGTGCCTTTCCACTAAATCTGAGCAATACCAGCATCTTCCCATTTGGAGGGTATCCCGCGGTCCTGCCGGTGACATTGCTGACCAAGACTGGACTCCTCCCCACGGCCACTCCCGTTCCATCTACCGGGCTCTATCCCGACATTCAGGACTGGGGCATTCCTTACGTGCAGAACTTCAACTTCGGGGTACAGACGAGCGTGGCCAACAACTGGCTGCTAGACGTGGCTTACGTCGGTTCGGTGGGGCGCAAGTATCCGCGATTGTTCTCATTCAACCAGGCGGCTACTCCGGCTTTCGGTGGACTGTATACGGCGGGAAGTCTGGGCGGACCTTTCTTCCCTGGCTTCGCGAACCTGACGGCCCCGGGACTCGGCAGCTTCCTGATGGAGAGTAACGCGAACTCCAATTACAACTCTTTGCAGGCAACCGTGAACAAGCGCCTCTCGAAGGGTTTGCAAATGCTGCTCAGCTACACTTACTCGCACTCGATTGACGATTATTCTGGCAGTGACGTGAGCGACATCACTCTGATTCCGGGCAACATGGTCGACGAAAGTAAGAACTATGCCAGCTCGGATTTCGACCGCCGGCAGCGCTTCGTCGCGAGTTACTTATATAACCTTCCGGATGTTTATCGCGGGGGCTCCGCTTTCGCAAAGAAAGCGCTGAACTCGTGGAGCTTGTCGGGCATTGTGACTTTGCAATCCGGCACTCCGTTCTCGATCTTCGGCCAGGATTCTGCGTTCCAGGCAACCACAGCCGACCTGGCCCCCGGGCGAACGCTGGCATCCGCGATCAAGAGCGGTAACGTGGCGGACCGCTTGAACGCCTATTTCGACCCGACTGCTTTCGTGCCACCTACGGCGTTCGGGGATTTCGGACAGTTGGGAAGAAACATCATCCGGGGGCCAAAACAGATCGACACCGATCTCTCCATCATGAAGGCCTTTCCGATCACGGAAAGCCAACAGGTGGAGTTCCGGGCCGAATTCTTTAATTTGTTCAACAATGTGAATTTTGACAATCCCATCAACATCGCTTCATCCGGCAACTTTGGGCAGATTGTGGATACCACGACGGGGCCCAGAGTGATTCAGTTTGCGCTGAAGTACACATTCTAGGTGTACATGAAAGATACAGGTCTGCGCGGTAAGGTCGTGGTCGTTACCGGCGCGGCAGCGGGGATTGGCCGGGCCACGGCCAGCCGCTTTGCCAGCGAAGGCTGTCGCGTGGCAGCGTGGGATGTTAACGATGCGGGGCACGAGGAGTTGTTGCACGAACTATCTTCGGTCGGAGGAGATCCCCTGTTTCGCAAAGTCAGCGTCTGCGAACGTGCTGATATCGAGTCAGCAGTCGACGAAGTGGTTGAAAGGTGGAGCGCGGTTGATGTGCTCGTCAACAATGCTGGCATTACGCGCGACTCGCAATTCGTGAAGTGGAAGGATGGCGTAGTTGTAGGCACGATGACCGATGCCGCGTTCGATTCGGTCATCTCGGTCAACCTAAAAGGTGTCTTCCTGTGCTCGCGGGCTGTTGTTCCCCACATGATCCGCAAAGGTTCAGGCGTGATTCTCAACGCCTCTTCCGTGGTGGGTTTGTATGGAAATTTCGGACAGACAAATTACGCTGCCTCCAAGGCCGGGGTCATCGCGTTTGCGCAGACGTGGTCGCGTGAACTGGCGAAATACAACATCCGCGTGAACGCTGTCGCTCCCGGCTTTATCGCCACTGAAATGGTGCAGAAGATGCCGGAGAAGGTTGTCCAGACAATGGTGTCGCACACGCCCCTCGGCCGCATGGGAAAGCCTGAGGACGTCGCCGAGGCCTACGTTTGGTTAGCGTCTGATGCGGCATCTTTTATTACCGGCACGGTGCTTTCCGTCGATGGTGGACTAGTGCTGGGAACTTGACCTACAGCAATTCAAGAGGACTATTCATGACGCGTTACGCAACCATCGCGGCCACCGGGCGATATGTGCCCGAGATAGAAGTGACCAACGACACGCTGCGCGAGCGGTTCAAAAATACCGTCCCGGATTTCGTGGATAAGATGGAAGCCAGCAGCGGCATCAAGAGGCGCTGGCATGCGCCTGAGAGTTGGGCTACCAGCGATGTCGCTCTGCCCGCGGCCAAACTCGCACTGGAGCGGGCTGGCAAGAAACCCGAGGACGTTGATCTGATCATCCTCGGCACCGATTCGCCAGACTACATTACACCCGCCACCTCGGTCGTGCTGCAGTACAAGCTGGGCGCAAAGAATGCCGGGACGTTTGACATCGGTTGTGCCTGCGCTTCGTTTCCTACCGGTCTTTCCGCGGCTGCAGGAATCATCGCCGCCAATCCGGGTATTAAAACGGTGCTCGTCGTCGGCGTCTATCTCATGCACAAACTCGCCTCGCCTGCTGATCCCATGACGTTTTTCTATGGTGACGGCGCCGGCGCGGCAGTGCTCGAACCCGCTGCTTCACCGGGTTTTGTGACTTCGGCCTTTCGCGCCGACGGCTCCTATCACGACTATTGGGGAATCTATTCCGGAGGAACTTTCGAACCTGCCAGTGAGGACTCGGTCAAAGAAGGACGCACTAGGTGCACGATCAAGCAGCGTTATCCTCCAGAGTTGAATGAGGAGACCTGGCCGGTCATCGTGCAAAAATTGGCAAAGGATGGTGGGTTCGACCTGCGCGACGTCGATTGCTTCATCTTTACCCAGGTACGCAAACCCACGATTGAACGTGTGATGCAGCGTCTCGGTGTTCCCGCGGAACGCGCACATACGATCATGGAAGAATATGGCTACACTGGCTCCGCCTGCGTTGGCATGGCGCTTGACCACGCGATCGAGCAGCGCAAGTTGAGGCCCGGCAACCTCGTCGTAATGGTGGGCTCCGGGGTCGGCTACAACCAGGCAGGCTGTGCCTTTCGTATGCCGTAGGTGAATCGCGGAGTTGACTCGCCACTAAGGCGGCCGAGAGGATCGAACGGGCGTGGCAATCAAAATTATTCTGCTCCTGGTTTCCGCGGCGGTTACTGCTCTGGTTGTTTTCTTCATTCTTTTCTTTTTTCGACCCATTGCTGTCACGTTCTGGTTACGACGGAGCGCGCTTCGCCGAGCCGGTTTTCGGAAGACAAAGCTTACGACCACGGTGGAAGGGCAGAACGTGTGGCACGGTGGCGCCGGGCCCTTGTTGGTATTGCTGCATGGCGCGGGCGATCAAGCGGGAACATGGAGCAAAGTTGCGCCCGAGCTGAAGCATCACTTTCGCCTCGTGATCCCCGACCTTGCTGGCCATGGCGAGAGCGATCCGGTCGCGGGTCTGCTAAGCCTGGGAACGCTGCTCAACGCACTGGAGCAGGTGCTCGACGCAATTCCATGGCGAGACTTACCGCTGGCGTTCGCTGGCAATTCGCTCGGGGCCTGGATGTCGATGCTCTATGCGCAGAAACACCCGCAGCGAGTGACGCGGCTTGTTCTCATCGATGGCTGTCCCATTAGGAACGCATCGGAGATCGGCATCATGCCGAAGGATCGCGAAGAGGCTCGGCGCGCGCTCGACGCCGTGCTGGATTCTTCGACTCCGCGTCCGCCGAATTTCGTTCTTGATGATCTGGTCCGCGTCTCGAATACAGGTCCGATTTCGCGGCTACTGGCTGCCGCTGTAGAAGATATGTCGAAATACCTGCTCGAAGACAAACTGGCGAGCTTCCCGCCGCCGGTCGATCTCATCTGGGGTGCCTCCGATCGCCTCGTGCCGCTGGATTATGCGAAGAAGCTGCAATCGCAGCTTCCACATTGCACGCTGACAATCATTGAGCGTTGCGGTCACGCGCCCCAGCTGGAGCGTCCTCGCGAGTTGACGCGGGTCTTGCTGCAAATTCTCGCGTCAGATTCGGATGTGTTCGCCACTAGTCGATCGGTTACCAGACAGTCTGGGGAGAACGTGTGATCACCGGCGATATTCTCGGAGAGCGCGCCCGTCTTAGCCCCAACGCGATCGCATTGATCCACGTCCCTACGCGGCGGCAGTTCGCTTATGCCGAACTAAATCGACGCGCCTTGCAGTGCGAGCGCGTCTGGACGGATATTTGCTCCCTAAAGAAAGGAGATCGCGTCTGCATCCTTTCCGAGAACCGGGTTGAATATGTTGACGCCTTTTTCGCAGCGGGTAAATCCGGCATTATCCTCGTCCCGCTCGGAACACGCAGCACAGCTCACGAACTGCACCAGATTCTCGCAGACTGTGGACCGCGCTGCCTCATGTACTCCGAACGGTACGAGAAGCTCGCGAAAGAGCTGCAACAACTCGTAGCCTTCGAGCACTTAATAAGTTTGGACGCGCAGGATGATGCCGCAGAGGCATTGAGCTATGCCAAAGCTATCGATCGGGTTCGTCCAGATTCGCTCTCAACCGAGCTCCAGCCCGAGGATATTTTCTGCTTGCTCTATACCAGCGGCACCACCGGACGGCCGAAGGGCGTAGTGATTCCACACCGGCAGATCGCATGGAACGCGTACAACACTGTTGTCTCTTGGCAACTGCGGCAGACGGACCGGGTCCAGGTTTACACGCCCATGTATCACGCGGGCGGCCTCACCGTATTCCTGACCCCGCTGTTCGCCATCGGAGGCAGCATCGTTTTGCACGACGGCTTCGACGCCGCTGAAATTTTGCACGCTTTCCGAGATTATGAGTGCACCATTCTTTTCGGTGTACCGACGATCTTCAAAATGCTCTACGATTCGCCGGAATTCGCGGGGCTCGATTTCAGCCGTCTACGCTGGTGTGCCAGCGGAGGTGCCCCGCTCCCCTTACAACTCTTGCGTGCCTACCAGGAGCGCGGATTGATTCTTCGCCAGGGATATGGGCTGACCGAGGTTGGCGTAAACTGCTTTGCCATAAGCGACGATGATTCTCTGCGCAAGCCTGGTTCTATTGGCAAGCCGATGATGTTCACCGAGGCCAAGCTGGTCGATTCCGAGGGCAGCGAGGTCGCAATCAATGAGGTTGGCGAACTCTGCATGCGAGGACCACACGTTTGCCGCGGCTATTGGAATAATCCCGCCGCCACTGCCCAAGTGCTCGATACAGAAGGATGGTTCCACACCGGCGACCTGGCGCGGTGCGACGAAGATGGGTTCTTCTACATCGCAGGCCGCTCCAAAGACATGATTATCAGCGGCGGTGTCAACATCTATCCGGCGGAGATCGAGAAGGAATTACTTGATCATCCGGCCGTCGCCGAAGCTTCTGTCATTAGAGCGAGCGATGAGAAGTGGGGTGAGGTTCCAGTCGCCTTCATTGCGCTAAAATCAGGCGCGAGCACCAGCGGCATGGAGCTCATCGAGTTCCTTCGTCCCAGAATCAATAAAATCAAACTGCCCCGGCGCATCATCTTTCTAGAATCCCTGCCCCGCAATGCCTACGGGAAAGTTCTGAAACTTGAACTCGAAGAGAGCCTGGTGACAAAAAACTAGCGGCGGGGTCATGTGAAGATCTGGGATCTGCCGCGTTTTGAAAGTTTTCTACTCTATTTGATTCTTCAACCATTTACAAGCTTGTTGATTTTGTCTATGGTGTATTCGATTTAACGGGTTCTGATCTTCCATCATTACAATTTCATTACAGCATTGCCGCTGGATCTTAAAGAAAACCACCGCCTAAGGGGTCAATAAGTGCAATGACGATATTACGCCAGTTGACGATGAGGAGCGTGGACTCCGCATAAGCTCGGGTGTAACATCGCGAATGCCCGCGCTGCTCCACAAGCGTTTCGCACCGAGACTCTGTCTGCATCGAGACTAGGGCAGGATTTCGAAAACGGTGCCGTCGTTATGTGCACCGCCCTGATACGTTACGCCGTAGAGATGACCAGCTTTATCGGCAAGGAGGGTGCAGTAGGGAGTGCCTCCGTCCCTACCGTTGTTGTTGAAGACATGCAGCTGTTGCTCGGACCACCGCCCCCCAGCCTTGGGTGTGAACTTGAACACGGTGCCGTAGTTGTGCTTTCCGCCTTGGCTAGTGGTTCCATAGAGATTGCCCGCAGCATCCATAATCAGGCCGCTATAAGGATTGCCTCCGTCCCAGTTGCTCGGTTCGAAGGAATGCACGATGGTCTCGGTCCATTCACCACTTGTTTGGGTCAGCTCAAAGACCATGCCCGAGTCGTAGTAGCCGCCGAAGACGGTGGTGCCATAGAGATTGCCTTCGCTATCAAAGATGAGTGGGTCATAGGGGGCTTCGCCAGTCGAGTTTTGACCGTTGAAGTTATAAAGCACCATAAGATTCCATTGCCCGCCCTGGGGCGTCAACTCGAAGACTGTGCCGTATCCATAGGTGCCACCCGCATAGGCCGCTCCATAAAGATTGCCGGAAGCGTCGAAGATGAGACCACCATAGGGACTGGCGCCGTCAGAGAAATTAAAGCTATGCAACACGCTTTCTGTCCATTGCCCGCTCTTTCCTAGAATCAACTCATAAGCAGTACCGTTGGAGTAGCTACCGCCTTCGGCTGTCGTGCCGTAGAGGTTGCCAGAGGAATCGAAAATGAGGGCTCCATACGGGTAGGTGCCGTCCACTTGATTGTTCTGGAAGCTGTACAGAATGGTTTCCTTCCACGTTCCGCTCTTGGTCAGCGTTAACTCAAAGACTGTCCCAACGTTGTTCGAACCTCCATTATTTGTGGTGCCGTAAAGGTCGCCAGCGGAATCGAAGGCGAGGCGAGTGTAGGGGATGACGCCATCAACGCCATCGGCCTTGAAGCTGTGCAGTATTTTGCGGCTCCAGCCTCCCCCGGCTTTCGGTATCAATTCGAAAACGGTCCCGAATGAGTATGCGCCGCCGCCGGTGGTTGTACCGTAGAGATTACCGGCGGCATCGGAAATCAACGCACCGTAAGGACCGTTGCCATTCGCGCCATTAAAGTTCAGTATTACTCTCTCCACAGCGGCGGAAGCCCGCGTCGTCAGCAACGCCAACGTCGAGATTGCCAGAATCGTTCTTAGGGTAGAAAAACCGTTCTTTGACATCAGAAACTCCTATGTTCAGCGTTCAGCGAAATGTTCTTCGCGGATGCGCCTTTGAATCCGAAGAGCTGAGCAAAGGTAATCGCTTCGAAAAACGGCCCAAGTCCTGTGACGCTGAAAGAATGACCTTCGAAAACACAAGTTGTCAATGTGAATAAGATTGCACAGTGACGGCATGTTTCCGTCTCGCATTTGCTTTGTTGTTAGAAAGGGTGGATCACAAATAATTCGTCATGGTATAGTCCAGGTTTATTTTGCGGGCGCGGAGGCCGCTCAATGGTGTCCACACTTCGTCCAAATTTCCGAAAGCGCTTTTCACAACTCGGCGCCTCCATTGTGGGCATCGTTCTCTTTCTTTTTGCAACGACCGCAGGGAAAGCGCAAACTCTGATTCCCCTCTATGAGTTCCAGGGTGGCATTGACGGGGGCAGCCCGAATGGCGTGGTTATGGATTCCGCCGGAAATCTCTACGGGACCACCATTGCCGGAGGGCAGACTATTTTCGGAACCGTGTATAAGCTGAGCCCCTCCGGAATTAAAACAATTCTCTATAACTTCACAGGGGCAGCAGATGGCGGTGAGCCTCAAGGAACGTTAGTGAGGGATGCGCGGGGGAATCTTTACGGGACGACGGAGTACGGCGGCAACCTCAATGTCCAATGTGCTGGCATGCCAGGGTGTGGAGTGGTTTTCAAAATAAGTCCTTCTGGTCATGAAACGGTCCTTCACCGTTTCACTGGTAAGGCGGACGGAGGACAGCCACTCGCGGGACTCACGATCGACCGCAAGGGGAACCTTTATGGAACCACCGGCGGTGGTGGTAAGAGCGGTTGCGATTACTGGGCTGTCGGCTGCGGAGTTGTATTCAAGATCGATACGGCCCATCGTTATAGGGTGCTATATCGCTTTGCTGGCGGATCCGACGGAGGTGTTCCCGAATCTCATCTGATCTTGGATTCGTCCGGCAACCTCTACGGCTCAACAACTGGTGTCGGGGCTGGAGACCAGGGGACCATTTTCAAGATTGATCCGAGTGGCCACGAAAGGGTACTGCTTACGTTCGCGGGCACAAATGGCTCTCAACCGTACGGATCGCTCGCCCTTGACGCCCGAGGCAACCTCTACGGGAGCACGTACGGAGGTGGGAACCTGAACGATTGCATCACCGGTTTTGGTTGCGGAATTGTCTTCCAACTGAAGCCGGACGGCCAAGAGCCGATCTTGAACGTCTTCACTGGTGGGTCGGGTGGCTGGGGTCCGGTGGCAGGTGTGCTTCGAAGTAAAGGAAATATTTACGGAACGGCTGCACTGGGTGGCCAGGGGATTGACTGTTGCGGAGTGGTTTTCGAAGTTACGTCGAGTGGTGTTGAAAATGTGCTCCACACCTTTACCGACGGGGCAGACGGTGGCTCACCCGATACTGATCTGATGCAGGACAGTAACGGGAATCTCTATGGAGGCGCCCTAGGAGGAACTTACGGATACGGAGTTATCTTCAAGATCGCACCTTAACGAGTGACCGTCGTACCCGTCGTCTCAATCCTTGATCCGGTCGCATGCACCGCCCACAAGCTTGTAGACACCGCCCGAGACTGTCGGCGAAGTTGAATTGCTAGTTCAGACGCGCAAATCGCTATGGCCTGGGTTTCGTAAATTGACTTGCTTACCGTTGTCCGCACCTATAAGTTCATCACGGGAAGCCCTTGCTGAGCGGGGTTAGAATGGCTGCCACTGCAGTGCATGAGGCCGCTATCTCCCGCCACACAATTCGGTTGATCAAGAGGGGCTAATGTGGCCAATAGATTCTACATACTGACATTCTTGGGCATGCTTGGGTTGGCAGCTCTCGCACAGGCGCAAACTTTCACCACGCTTCACAGCTTTTGCTCGGAGGCTGGCTGCGCTGACGGCTCTACGCCATACGCAGGACTGCTGCAGGCCACGGACGGGGATTTCTTTGGGACGACCTACACAGGCGGAAGTAATGACGGAGGGATAGTATTCAGAATCGACATGAAGGGCAGGTTCAAAACGGTTTACAGCTTCTGCTCGCAAACCGGCTGCGCTGACGGAAGCAACCCGTATGCGGGGTTGTTACAAGCTCCCAGCCGCAATTTCTATGGAACCACGGAGTCCGGCGGGGCGGCTAGCGCTGGCTCAGTTTTCAAACTCACGCCGTCGGGAACGCTGAGCGTGCTGCACAGCTTCGAGGGCAGCGATGGATTCACTCCTTATGCCGGGCTGGTTCGAGCTCCTGACGGGAATTTCTACGGCACAACCGGAGGAAGTGGAAGCGGCGTCACGATTAGCGGAACTGTCTTCAAGGTCACCCCTGCAGGCAAACTCACCACACTTCACCAGTTCTGCTCCAAGACGAACTGCACTGACGGAGCCAACCCTTGGGGCGTGCTGGTAGAAGCCAAGGACGGGAACTTCTACGGGACCACGGCTGCCGGCGGTACACACGTCTGCAAGACACGAGGCCAAGAGAAGATCGGATGTGGCACGGTCTTTAGAATCACACCCAACGGGAAGCTGACGACGCTTTACAACTTTTGCTCCCAGGGAGGCAACAACTGCACCGACGGCATCACGCCTTTTGCCGGGCTGGTCGAGGCCAGGGACGGGAGCTTCTATGGGACAACGTCCGGAGGCGGAGCCAACGCAGACGGCACGGTATTCAGGATCACCGCCAAAGGCAAACTGAACACGGTACACAGCTTCCAGGGCGCCGACGGCGCGACCCCTTATGGCGGGTTGCTTCAAGCCAGTGACGGATACTTCTATGGGACCACGACATTTGGAGGGGCAAACAATGGCGGCGTGATCTTCAAACTCGCCACCACCGGAAAGCTGACCACACTTTACAATTTTTGCTCGCAAACGAACTGCACGGACGGCTCCTTCCCTCATGCGGCGTTGGCGCAAGCCGCCGCCGGCCGTTTCTACGGAACGACCAGTGCAGGAGGTGACGCCGACAGCGGCACAGTCTTCAGCCTATCCGTGGGCCTCGGGACGCTTGTGAAAACAAGGCCTGCCTCGAAACGTATGGCGGCAGCTCCTAGTCCTGGGAAATAGTATGGTGGGCACAACCATCGTCGCCTACAAAGCATTGAAGCGAAGTTCAAGAGTGCCCTCAGTACCAAAATCAAAAACAGCGTGCCCAGCGTCTGACACTATGCCCCATCAGGATGCGGATCAAGCGACCACGGGAACGGTTTCTGTGCCGCTTCATCGATGAACCTGAGCTAGTCAATATTGCTCCCCAGAAGGACTACGGATGCGCGAGCGGGACTCGCACCAGGATCGCGTCATCCACGCGCACAATCAGCCTGGAAAACTTTTCCTTCCCCACATTCCGCATCGCCTGGTAGCGCGGGTTGAGCGCCTCCACGTTCACGCGTAGCTGCGTCATGGCGTCTTTGGGCACATCAAAGCTTACGCGGATATCAGGCTGCCCGTCGCCATCCACGTCCACTACGTCGGACACGTGGAGCGGCAACGCGCTTACTGGTCTCCAATCAAGCTGTACAAACGGCTTCTCGGTCTGCAGCATATGGGGAAATACTGGCCGGTGAATGTCGATGGAGTAAGTGCCAGTCTGAACCGTGCGCACTTTCGGTCCGCCTGAGTACATCTCATCCACGTGAAGACCCATAGCGGCAAAGCCGTTTGTGAACAGTCCCATCAAGAGAAAAGGCACTAGCAGGGCCGCGAACACTGTCATTCCCGCCGCCGTGTAGGCCAGTTTTGTCCGTAGTTTCATTGGCCCTCCTAAACGAAGACGTGCAGTATGGTCGCGAGTCCCTCAGCGATGATGCTGCCGCCGAACATAACGGCCATCCCCCAGGCGGCGTACAGAAACATGAGTCGCGCGCGTTCCGGCTTGCAGGCGACTTCCGTTCCCTTGATATGCCAGACAATGGCGTTTTTCGGACATGCATCCACGCACGCGCCGCACTTCATGCAGGACATCAGCGTCTCGCCCCGCGCGATGGATTCCTCCGTCAGCGACATCGTCGGACAAGCGGTCTGACAGAGTACACAGGGCGAGCAGCGCATCCGGTCGATCTTCACATCGAACACGCTCGTCTTATTAAAAATGGATTGGAACGCGCCAAACGGGCAGAAGCATGCACATTGTGTTCTCTTCTTTGTCAGCAAGGGCAGCGCGATCACCAGTCCGGCAAACAGCAAGACAAAGATTCCGTTTTGCACCATGCCCACCGTGCTACGGGCAGCTATATATTCCGAGACCGCTTTGAAGGGACAGAGCCACAGGCAGTAAGCCGGCTCAAACAGGGCCAGCGACAGGAGCACCATCGCCAGCAGCACGGCCCAGGGGCCGTAACGCCAGCGGGGGTCGATCTTCCGCAGCTTCGCGCGGTTGGGGAGCGATGCCATGCCTTCTTCAATTCCCCCGAAAAAGCACGCATAGCTGCACCAGCCTTTGCCGATTACAAGCGTAATTGCCAGCCACAAGCCCGCCATGGCTGCCATTCCAGCGCCAGACATGCCTCCGCCCGGCAAGATAGAACCGGGGAATACTAGAGTTTTCGTAAACGCTGCTGGCAAGATGAGGAGTGGAATGGGCAGATAGCAGAATGGTGTTCGGCCCGCAATCATCTCTTCGATCGGCAGGCCCATGGTTCCCCGCATCGCTATGACGTTGTGGATGAAGCCCACCGGGAACAGGAGTCCCAGAGCCACGAAGAACCAGCGGCGCCATCGATATGTGCTGCCCGTCCGCATCATCATGAAAAAGAGCGCAACCACAAAAACTGAAGTAATCAGGCTGGCGATCTGCAGCGATCGATTCGAATGCCGTTGCGGATTCGCGAACATGAGCAGCGACCAGAGTGCGATCGGCAACGTCAGCAGTAGAGATCGGCCTATAGTGCGTGGCGCCGACTCACCGAGCTTCAAGATCCCCACCTTAGTAGGCATATACCTTTCTCCCGAGCAGTATTGCCAATCCCAGATAGGCGTAATAGAGGGCGATGAGCACCATTGCCATCCGTGCGACCGTGGTCACGGCTTCGTTGCGCACGAAGCAACCCAGGCCCACAAAGGGTACAAACCAGGCGGAAGTTCCGACAAAAAACACCGCAAAAAACAGAAGGGCCGCAGCCACGCTACCCAACTCAGCTGCCCTCACACCGGCGGCCACAAACGGAGGGCAGAGACTCAAACCAGTCAGGAAGCCCAACACTGTCGCACCGGACACGCCGCGTTTTCTTGTCACGCCGATGCTCACCAGTTTTGAACCCGAACAGGGCTGGGCATAAGTGTGCCCGGCTGAGTATGCGTACCAAAGCAGCACTCCAGCGAGCGCCAGGTGAATCACGCCAAACAGAAGCATGCGCGGCGCTGGCGGAAGCGATACCAGGGCGCCAAGTTCCCAGGCCACGGCGGCAAACAGCAGGTAGCCGAGAAAGCGCGCGCCTAGAAAGGTAGAGAGGTAGCGGGTGTTCAGCCGCAAACCCGCCCGCTCTGCGAGCAGAGAAGGAACCAGGACGGGTCCACAAGAAGCAATACAGGCAGGTCCGGACGCCAACCCCAGGACTAATGCCTCGCCGAATATGAAATATCCGGCCACAATCACAATGCTAGCCTCGCTTGGTTTCCCGGTATGTGATGGGCGTCACTTGGTCCAGGAACGGTGCTCTTCTGCGTTGCCGAGGTTTCAGCGTATGAAAGGTGCAAGCCACGTCTGTTGGCGGATCGTCGGCCAACCGGAAGTTGGCCGAAAACGGGGTTCCCGGGACGTGACATGCCACTTCAAGCCCATGCAGCGTAAGTTCGCGTTTATGTTGGGTGCATCCCCCCCCATGAATCCCTTCTTCTACAGCGAGGAAGCAGGGGCAAAGGGGCTGCTGGGATGCACCCTTGGGGTGAGACACGAAGTTAAAGGGGTTGTGCCGTTCGCTGAAAAATCATTGTACGGCACCGTGGGTTGTTGAGAATCGTTCCCAGTCGGTGAAGCGCAGGCAGGCTCTGCCGGAGGGCAACCTGCTGAGGAATAGCCGACTGGAAACTCATCGCAGCCGATGAGCCGTGGGAGCGACGACCAACAATCGCCGCTCCCAGCTTGGCCGAGTCCGACATCGGATCGATAGATTTCCTCATGCCTAGAAAAACTCATGCTCGTCTTTTCCCGACCGCCGGCGAGGGTCGTAAGCTGCGCTCGAACTCGATCGGCGGACGATAGCCAAGCGCAGAATGTAGGCGCTCCTGGTTGTAAATTTTCTCCAGGAACGTCCCGATCGAAAGCCTGGCTTGTTCCAGATTGCGGCACTCCGTGCGATAGACTTCCTCATATTTGAGGGTCTTGATGAAGCTCTCCGCTTGAGCATTGTCGTAGGGCGTTGCCCGTCGGCTCATGCTGATGCGAATGCCGTGTTGTTCCAGTTGTGCGGTGTAGTCGTGCGAAGCATATTGCACGCCGCGGTCGGAATGGTGCACCAGGCCAGGCCAGGGCCGACGTTGCCTCAGCGCCATGCGCAAGGCCTCCAGTACGAGGGCCACTTCCATGGTGCGCTGCAGCGCCCAGCCGATGCAGCGCCTGGAAAAGGCGTCCAGCAGGACCGCCAGGTACACGAATTCCCATTGCAAGCGGATGTAAGTAATGTCCGCGATCCAAAGCTGATCAATGCTGCTCAATACCAGGCTCTCGGCTAAGTTTGGATAGACTGGAAGACCATGATGGGAGTGGGTGGTCAGAATAAATTTCCGCCGCCGCACACAGAGTAAGTTGTCCCCTCGCATCAGGCGCAGAACGCATTTGTGATTGGTCTTCCATCCCCGGCGCCAGAGTTCGGCATGGATCCGGCGATAGCCGTATGCGGGCCAGCGCAGGGCGATTTGTTGGATCTGATCGCGCAGCTCCATGTTGGATTCTCGAGGCGGCGCGCATCGCCGGAAGCGGTAATAGCCCGCGCGACTCATGCCCGCTGCCCGGCAGAGCCCGTTCACCGCTGCCCCCGCTTCGGCGGCTTCACCAATTTGCTCGTAGATCCGACGCCGCCATTGCCGCCGGCTGCTAGCGGTTCCTCCCTGAAACGCCGCAAGGCTTTTTTTAAGAAGTCGATCTCCATCGCCTGCTGCCCGATCTTTCGTTCCAGTCCGGCAATCAACTCGGCATCCAGTTGCGACTGCGGGCGCGCACCCTTGCCGGGAAACGCCCGCTCACCCTTCGCACGCCACTCGCTTCTCCAGGCCTCAATCCGATTCGGACTGATTTGATACAGCCGAGCCACCTCGGCCATACCCTTGCCCGAGTCGATTTCGCGCATGACGGTGATCTTCAATTCGCGGGGATATTCTTGTCGGGGCATCTGCATTGTTCTCTCCTTTTAATGTAGCTTGCCCCTTAATTCGGTGTCTCACTCTTGGGGTGCACTCCATGCCGCCCCTTTCCCCTGCACGCCAAATCCCCGCTCAACCCAAGCCTTCGCTCCGCTCCGGACGTTTTCAGTTGACGATGCCGAACACTTCCTGCACAATCATCACGCCAGCGTCGCTTCGCTCCGACTGCTGTTCACCTTCGTTCCGGAACGCCGTTCGACTTCCCTCCGGAATCGATGTTCACCTTCACCGGAATGCCCACATAATCGAGTCCAAGCGTCAATGGAACTTCCCCGTCTGAGCTTGTGGGCAATTCTGGCACGGAAGCGATTCGGGCCGCGGCACAAGAAGTTATTCGACGACGTCGCCGCACTCGCTCTGTATGCGCAGTGAATCGGGACAAATGCTTACTCGAACAGGCTAGATAGCCCGCTTAGGAACCTCGCTGGATACAGGCTAATTCGATCTTGACCTGAATCCGCCATAGGTCAGGTAGACGCCGAGGACGAGCGAAATAGCTGTGTACAGGTAGAAGAGTTGTCGGTAGTGAAGCTGCCCAAGGAAAAGCCCCGCTTCCATCTCAGGCGGCAGGAATAAAAAGAATAGGCTCTTGATGAGCGTTATCCAACCGACGAGGGTGACCACAACCACGAGCGCACCCCCCGACCAGATATTGTGCGCGAGAACCACCGCCAGCCCAGCGGCCAGCGTGATTATGCCGACGATCAACATCATCGACGAATTCTGAAGAAGGACGGTCACCGTCTCCACGGTAGCTTGCCTGCGAGTCATCATCGAGAGCGCGATGACAATGCAGTACAGACCGATCAGCCTGCTTAGAAAGATTGTGCGCGACGACATGGTGGCCTCCCCTGCTGGATGTACCAAGCGATTCGTCCTCGGCCAGTTGATCTCGGCAGCGCCTGCAAGGAACACCCTGCTGCTCTTGCCAACGGGCACAGAGTACCATGTGGGACATGAGCAGAATACGCCCACAATGCCTCGACGCGAACCCTTCGGCTCGCTCGGCGCAAGCCGATGTACTTCTTCGGGAAGAGCCAGACGAGGAAGAGGACGATGAGGAAGATGAAGGAAACGTCACGGACGATGAGGGTGACGACGATGAAGAGGATGACGGAGGCTACTCGGTGCAAGTGTGCCGTTTGTGTCAGTGGTGAAGGATGAAGCGCGACGATTTCGTCAAGGTTGCAGAAGAGACTTTGGATTCGCTGCCGGAAGAGTTCCGCATCCGCATCCAGAACGTCGCGATCCTCGTTGAAGATTTTCCTGCGAACCAGCGACCACCCAAGCTGGGGCAGCGCAGGCGACTGCTTCTAGGCATCTTTCACGGCGTGCCTGCGACGAAGAGGAGCGTCTTCAACCTCCCCACGGGACCGGATCACATCGTGCTTTATCAGAAGAATATTGAGGCGGTCTGCTCCAATGAAGCCGAAGTCCGACAGCAAATCCGCCAGACTCTCATCCATGAACTCGGTCATTATTTCGGCATGACCGAGGAGCAACTGAAGGATGTGTAGCGGCGCGACGCGGCACGTTTTCTACTCTGGGCGCAAAACAAAACGCCCCAGACTCAACCGAGTCATAGGACGTTAAGTCGAACAGCCCTCCCCCGAAGTCTGCTCAATCACAATCTACCGTGAATGGTCCGGGCGGGGAAGGTCACGTTAGGAACAAATGTCTTGGTTACGAGTGAGACTTGCAGCCTTCAAAGCCTCTACGCAGCCTTCTTTTGCTGCCTGATCTTTGCCCACCTTGCCCGCTGAAACGCGGCGATCTTCCGGCGAGCTGCAGCGGACATGGTGCGCTTCACAGGAGCTGAGGCCGTTGGTTTTGCTACTGGTACTGCCGGCTGCAATTCCTTCCGAGCCCTTGCCCACCTCGCCCTTTGCGCTTGCGCCATTTTCCGGCGGGAAGCGGCCGATATGATTCGGGTAGGTTGGTTTGCGTTCCGGGATGTTCCCGAACCGTTTAATGACTCGATCACCGAAATCGCTTGATCTAGCTTCTCCACCTGCAACTGCGCCTGCTTGCGCTCGGAGCGAAGCTCCTGAAGCGCATTGTTTAGGTTTCCCATGGTTCCCCCTCGATTTAGACAGCGGCTTATTGTAGAAGGTTGTTTGGGTAATGCCTAGTAGGCCCCAACTGCGCAATTATGTCTCCGCGTAGCAAGTTGAAGCGGGCGCTATGACTGTGGTTGGATTGTCGGCCGTGTTTACTTAAGGCTTCTACTCTATAATTTTGGGATTGTGCTTGGGATCAGGAAACCGAAGCCATTATGGACATGCGGCGCAGACCGCAACCAGGTGGACAACCCGGTGAAGTGCAGGACTTGCAGGCGGTCTAACGGTACTCAGACCGCGCAAATTGAAGGATCGTGACCAAGTCACCGCAAACTTGCCGCTTCCTACTTTAGAGCGGTGATCAAGTCCTCAGAAAGAGACTACAACGTGGAAGCCACACATCGAGCTCTGTTGGAAGGAGATCACCAAGGCAGCCGACGCGCGAAACCCCCTACACACTCCTTTCACCGCATAGCGTATGCCCGTCTCGTCCTGCCTGTTCTGCTTATCCTTACAGGCGTCACACAGGGAGTGTATGCAACCACAGGACCAGCGCCTAATGGACCGGGCGTTCCATCAAACTGGACGCCATCTAACAACACGATCCTCGGTACCGCCGCCAATACCACCAGTGACGTCTGGTTCACTGGCTACAACGGCATCATTGGCGAGGTGTTCTTTCCTACAGCGGATACAGCCAACACGACTGATCTTCAGTTCTTGATCGGCGATAGCGCGCACACCTGGGTCGACGAAGAAAAGGTTGCCACTACTTCGGCGGTGCAGTTATACGATAACCACTCGTTGGCCTGGGTGATCACGAATACTGCCCGAAGTGGCAACTATCGCATCACCAAGATTGTCTACACCGATCCCAGTCGCAATTCGCTTATTCAGCAAGTCACCTTCACCGCATTGAGCGGCACACTCTCGAACTACCTGCTCTACGTCCTATATAACCCTACCTTGAACAACGCCGGAAATAACAACACCAGCTCCACCCAGGTTTATAGTGCGACGCCCATGCTGGTGACGACCGATTCGTCGGGCGCCTATGCCAGCGCGCTGGCTGCCTCAATGCCATTCCAGTCAGGCATGACCAGTTCCGGCTTCGTCGGCGTCAACGATGGTTGGACAGACCTGAAAGGCTCCAGCAATTGTGGAAGCAATAGCTGTCCCGATTACACGATGAGCTACGCCTACGCCTACGCCAATAACGGCAACACTGCGCAGACCGGACTACTTGACCTCTCAAATGGTGGCGCCGTCAACACGCAAAACGCGACCAGCGTCACTTTCAATCTTGTCCTCTCATTTGGCCAAAGCAGCGGAGGAACACCGTCCACCACCAGCGCTGAGCAAACCCTGGCAGGCACTCTGCGCGATAACTTTACTACCATGCTGAGCACTTACGTCTCGCAGTGGCATACCTTCGATAATGGTCTGAATGCACCACCGGCCGTCGGCGGCACAACTTCGATTCAACAGGCGCGGCAGCAGGAGTACTATCTCGCGGCCAACGTGCTCAAGGCATCCCAGGATAAACAAACAGGCGCATTTGTAGCAGGACTGGGCACGCCGTGGGGCGCGACGAATGGAGACGGGGACAACGGCTATCACCTGGTATGGGAACGCGATATGTATGAATTCTCGAGCGCTCTTATCGTCGCTGGCGACACTGCTGATCCCAAGCAAGCTTTGTTGTGGGCCTTTGACACGCAGCAGCAACCGGATGGGCATTTTCCCCAAAACAGCTACGTCAACGGCACTCCCTTCTGGACTGGCATTCAGATGGATGAACAGGCATTCCCAATCATTCTGGCGTGGAAGTTGGGTGTCACCGATAGCACGAACTATCAGAATCACGTTAAGCCTGCGGCTAATTACATCCTCAACAACGGGCCGCAAACCGGTGAAGAACGCTGGGAAGAAAACGGCGGCTATAGTCCGTCCACGATCGCTGCGGAAATTGCGGGCCTGGTCTGCGCAGCCGACATCGCCAGGATGAACGGCGATGCCGCCAGCCAGACGCTCTACGACAACGCCGCCGATTACTGGCAGGCCATGGTGCAGAACTGGACCTTCACGAATACGGGGCCAGTCGGCGGTAACTACTTCGAGCGTATCGATAGCGATAGCAACCCCAACGACGGCGATTCGATTACGATCGCCAACGGCGGAGGCACCTACGACGAGCGCGCTATCGTCGATGCCGGATTCCTGGAACTGGTGCGCCAGGGTGTAATGCCAGCGAATTCTCCCTATATCACGTCGTCCTTACAAGTTATCGATTCCACCATCCAACAAACTATTAGCGGCAACAGCTACTGGTACCGCTATAACCACGATGGCTATGGAGAACATGCCGATGGCAACAACTACAACGGCACAGGTATCGGCCGGCTCTGGCCAATCCTGACCGGCGAACGCGGCATCTATACGATTGCATCCGGGGGCGGTGCTGATGCCTACCTGACCGCGATGATGGCTTCGGCTAACCCTTCCGGCATGATTCCAGAACAAGTATGGGACAATGCTGCTCTGTCAGGGGATACCCCAGGCACGCCTACCAACTCTATGAATCCCCTCAACTGGGCGATGGGCGAGTTCATCACCCTGCTCTTCTCAGTTCCTACCAATACCATAGCCGACGTTCCATCGATCGTTCCCAGCCGCTACGTCACAGGCGCCTACCAGCCGCACGCCGGACAAGCGGTCGATTACAATTCCAATCAACTTTATGCGGGCAAGGCGCTCACGATCTACTACCGGGGTGCGCTCGCTTCCAACAACCCCGTGTTCATCCACTGGGGCGAGAACAACTGGCAGAACACTCCGGCCGATCAGGCAATGGTCAAACGCGACCGATGGCTTCTGGCAGACGACCATTAGCAATCCCAACGATGCCACCCAGATCAACTTCGCTTTTAACAACGGCTCGGGCGTTTGGGATAACAACAATGGGCAAAACTGGAATGTCACCATCTCCAACTCATGCGCGTCCGGTACGGTTACCAGCAATCCCTGCACTCCTGTGGCTGGCAATGCAGTCCAGCTTTTCTACAATGGCTCGCTGGCATCGAGCGCATCGAGTATTACCGTTCACTGGGGCTACAACAACTGGAACAGTGTCACAGATACGGTAATGACACGACAGTCGAACGGTCCGTGGACGGCCTTCCTGATGTGCCCGTCATCAACTACGCAGCTGAACCTGGTGTTCCATGATCAGAGCGGGACTTGGGATAACAATAACGGCCAAAATTACAATTTGAACGGGGTCGGGAATGGGGCAAAGGTAGATTAGGAGACGAGCCTGGATCAGAGCGCCGAGTCCTGCCAGTTTGCAATCGAGTTGGCCCAACTTGCAGTGAACTTGCTATGACTCGAACTGAGATTGGCTTCTAAGCTGCAGAAAAGGTTGGTAGGCGCGGCAGGAATTGAACCTGCAACCCTCGGATTAGAAATCCTAACTGGAGGCCTTGCGCGAAAACGCAGCACGTTGCAATGTGCTGCAATCACAGAGAGTTGGAAAATGCGGTTCTTGCATTGTCGCGCACGGAATCGCAGGGGAATACAAAACGAACAGCCACCAGAACAGCCACCGCTTTCCCGTGCCAAAGTGCGCCAACGCTTAGCTGCAGAGAACCTGACTCTTAATGTGGTCGGCTAGCCACGTACCGAAGCGCATCAAGTTGCATTGTTTTGCAAATAGAAAGGCTTACCATTCAGCTCAGCGCAGGGGGGGAACGCAGCAGGACGCAGGAAATCTCAAAACGGACTGACACCAGAACTGACACCCGAGTGGTCAATGCGCTTACGATACTCCTAAAGAACGCAACAGGTCCCGGACGATGCCTGCTAAAGCCTTCTCGCGAGCTTTACAGAAGTCGTTGTACCGAGCCACGTCCCACAGATCCTGCTCCAGAGGTATACCGTGGGTACCTAAGACGGCAGCGTCGCACTGCGGCAAGTACTCACTTGGTGGCGTGTCGCTTAGGTGCTCGTTGTCTGTGCGAAAGATCAACGCCAGATTTCCCAAGCGATCTGGTATGTTGGAGCTGTCCTGAGTAGACGCCGCTTGGTTGAGTAGGGCACGCGGGAATATGTGGTGCACCTCGATTGGGTCGCCACTGCCAGCGCTGATCAACTTCCCAGATGGAAACGACCTAACGTCGTGCTGCGCACTGTGAACCAGGAGAGCCAGAAAGACACCAGCCTGCAGCACGACGTCCGCTTCGAAATCGCCGTCGTCCGGAAGCAGCGACTCCGCCCGCTTAGCTTGGGCCTTGACATTGTCAAGCAGCTTCGATAACTCTCCCTCCTCAGCAGCCTTCACATCGCTTTGTGCCGTGGTCTCCGAGCTCCCCGCGTAGTGGCCCCACAAACTCGCTGCAATGGCCCATCCCAGCCATCCTCCCACAGCGATGGGCTTGTTGCGCGCACTGGAGACTGCCGGCGGGAGCAATAGGTAGCGGTAGGGGAGCCATGTACCATCCGGCACCCCAGCTGTACGAAACATTCCCACTGCATCCTGCAACCCCGCGCATGCCGCATCCCAGACAGCCTCAACCTTGTCATACGAGTCGTCGCTCGCTGCTCCCTTCTTACGCTTTTCAATGTCTCGGTACCGGACCAGTCCAGTGCCAAGATACAGCGCCGTTCGAACGACGAGATCAGTATCCACGAATGCTCCGCTGCGCGGTCGATCTTCCTCCCCTTCGAGCGCGCTGAAATTCTTCAGTTCCTTTTGACTCAGAAAAGTTCGGGCCCTCACACGGAAGTCTTTCATTCGGCCCGTGAGGCGCGCAGCCGCGAGGTCACCCGGGCGGAGTCGAACACCCTGCTGATTCAGTCGAGCAAATATCTCAATTACGTTGTCATCCTCCGCATCCGCATCAATCTCGTACGCCACGATCTCCGCGCCCAAAATTGCATTCCGAACCACATTCGCTCGATCGAGGGCCTGGTAGAAGAGCGGATCGTCGGTCTTGACCCACTCGCCGATCGCTTTCTGCACGGCAAGGCTCTCGTTTTCACCTCGAACCCCAGCAAACAAAACCTCAGCCGGAACCAAAAGACCATCGCGAAGCTGCCGGTGCAGATTCCGGGATCTGAGGTGGAAAGGATTTTCGGTCCACTTGGAATCCGGGGACAGGGACGCCAGCATATCGGGGTCCTGGGTTGTCTTTCCCCTCAACCTGCTCTGGAAGATGACCCTAAATAGTGACGTGAGCCTCTGTTGCCCATCGAGCACGAAGATTGAACCCGGCTGCACGCTCGCCTGTTTTTCCGGCTCACCCCTACCCGTTACGGAATTGGGCGGACAGATGTCCCAAGGGCGAGTGATGAACGGAGAGCCAGGACTCTCCCAACCGGGCTTCCACAGCAGCAGCGCTCCCGTCGTGGAGTGCCCGCACGCGCTCCGACGACCACACGAAGCTGCGCTGCAGATCGGGCAGGTGAAGCTTACTTTCTCTTTTGAGTTGGGCGAGATCTCGAACCTTCCAGGGAGTGGCCTTAATCGTAACGCCGTAAAAGTCCATAGCCTGATCCGCGCCCCCGCTGTTGAGCTGGACCCAATCGGGGGAATTCAGATCGTACTGCAAGAAGAAGGGGTCGCGCAATGAAATGGACGGGCCGGTAGTGTCCTAATTTGCCTTTGTGGTCTTATGCTGTGCCTTACGATAGGTGCTCAAGGCCTTGTTCAAGAGTCGCTTCCACATTGGGGGATAAACAAATTCCATCACATCATTATAGGCAGGCGGGCCACCGACCACGAACCCATCGGTAGCCTTCTGGCCCATCTGGGCGCTCGCAATCATCGCCTTTGGTGTGTGTTTCTTCCTGTTCCGTGATGGTTGAGAGAGGCTCTAGGTCGCAACAGCCATTTCGCAGGCCGCCTTCGTAAGCATTGTTCTTCTTAAGCGACCGTCTCTTCCGTGACTGTAAGGGCACAAACAGGAGGGTGGTCGCACTCACATGCAATCTCTACGTCCTCTGATCCCGCCTCCTCGCACCATTGACCGCAATACGTCTGTCCTGCCGGTACCACGCAACGGCAGGGTATGTGGGCACAGGTTTTCGGCTCATTGTTCAACATGGTGATCTCCAAATTCTTCTAATTATAAGCGTCACGACCGGCACTGCGCACGACAGACAATGACAGTCTGGGTCTGGGCTGGCCTACATCAGTGGGTTGGCCCTGAGCCAAAATCATCTGGATGGAATTCGGTCAATGAGTGTAACCGCTCTATCAACAGTTGACCGTCTGGCTTTGGAGGCTCTTGGTGGTCACCGGATATCAGGTGTGACCCAGGTCACTGACATGACATGCTCATGCGCAGAGCATTAACTTGTCTCGAAAACTACCTCAAATGGGCATAAAATCAAGTCTGTTCAAGCTGCCTTTTTTAATTTCGGAGAGGAGAGCGAACGATGACGTCTTCTGGTGTTGAACAAGCTCCCCCTGAAGTGACTCCCACTGAAAAAACTCGATGGGTAAGTCCTCTCGCCCCCCGACAGCAAATGGTATTCCTTTACGCAGGCTTGCTCTTCCTGCTTGTGGCTGTAGGCTTGTTTGTTCTCGGAGCGTGGACCATCTACGCTACTACTGTGCACGCACCGAAAGGAGTCAATATTGGCTTGGAGATGCCCTATGTTGCTGAAGGGCAACCTTCCCCTTCGCTTGGTGAACGGGAGCGGTACAATTTCTACGGCCAAATCCTTTCCATCTACCTGGGTCCCCTTTTCATGTTTATGTCGGCAGCCGTCTGCAGCTTTCTCGGCATCAAGCTTCTTAAATCCGCTGGTGCGGTGCAAGCGAACGTGATACCGCCACAGGACTATGAACTGCTTTCTGGAGCCGTTAAAGCGGCGGACGACAAGGCTATCTCTGAATACGTTCGCCTCAGCGCCCTTTCGGGAGTCACTGGCACTTTCACCAAGGTTGGGCTCACGGGTCTGCCGTTGGCCACCATCTTTCTCACTGTCTTGCTGGCGGTATTGGGCATATTTCTGCCGAAGCTTCTTGACCTTGCACAGTTGACACTGGGTGCTTTTATCGGCTCCTACGTACAAAAAAAACAGGAACCTGCTCTACCAGGTTAGCTGAAGGAGCTTGGCTTCGCCCTTCGCAAGCTCAAGAGTGCCTGAGATTCAGGCGTAACGTCCCCATTTAGCAACTGCTGAACCCGAGTCCATTCTATGATGAAATTAGGCCATTACACTCAAAACTCCTGGGCATTCCAAAAAGGTCGCTCCCACGGTTGCACAAACTCACTGATTCTGCAGTCGTCAAATTGCCAGTTCTGAGCCTTCCAGAAAGACTTGGTTTTGGAAGACCAGTGGGGTTGTTGGTGTAATCACAACTGACTCCGGCACTAAACAGTCTGTTTGCTCGCCGTGCTTGTAAGATACTTGAATGCCTTGGAAGGAACTTGATGAACCTAGTGATGATGACAGGCGCGAGCTAGACCTGCAATATCGAGGCAAGGCGCGATTTCTTGTCGACGAGAATGCAGGCATTGAGGTAGCGAAAATTCTGCAAAACTCTGGCTACAACGCTAAATTTGTCGCGGGTTTCGACCTTCGCGGACGGAGCGATGAAGATGTATTTGCCGCAGCGTGGAAAACCAAACGCGTCGTGATCACACATGATGCGGATTTTCTGGACAACAACCGATTTCCGCCAAACAGAAATCCCGGCGTCGTCTTGATTCGTCCGGGTTCAGACGGACGAGATGACGAACGGCTCCTCCGTTGCTTAGCAAAAGCTGTTCTTCTAGCCGGTAACGCAACTTGGTTTCAGGGCAAGAAGCTCGATTTCTCGTCTGATGAAGCACTCACGATCACATCCCAAGGCGGGCGCCAACGGTATTTATGGAGGAAACACGGCATGCCGCTGATTTGGGAGGATTAACTTCGCTGGATTGCAGTACGTTCAAAAAAGTCACTATGCTTCACAGCTTCCTGTCGTAAGAAAGGCGGGTTACACTCTGAACCGGGTCGCGATTGTTACGCCGACGGTGGCCTAAGCCCAACCCAGGGCCTGCCAACGAGCATTGTTGGACGCAAGTTTCTACTCTTTGGAGCCGGCCTGGTTCCAGTCGATAATGTTGGTGAGCTTCCAGGGATTTTGGTTGAGCTGAAACTCAAGCTGGCCATCCTTGTTGATGATCAGCTGCGAAGCTGGGTAGAGAACGCCCGTGCTCTTGTTCTTGTCGGAATCGTTCAAGTCGAATTCGCCAGCGGTCAAGTTGTAGGCGATGGTTCTGGAGTTACTATAAGCTTCACCGAATCGAATCAGCCGGTTCGTGGCGAAGCGAATTTTGCGGCCGCTGTCGGTGCGAATCAAGCGAATGTAAGCGAGGTCAGAACCAACCGTGCCGGTGATGGCAATGCGGCCAACGGGCTTCATCTTTTCTAGTGCGTCGACCAAACCCTTATTCTGGCCCTTCTTAAAGGCATCGACCAGGACAGCCCGGTCTTCCTCAGTGGAGAACTTGTAGATGGTGATCTTGACGCTGACCATCTTGCCCAACTGCGTGCTTGTTCCCCTTGCCGTTGCGTCAATCGTCTCTATTTTCCTCTCCTCCTGGGAATTGGCTAGGGTGACCGCTGTCAGGAGCAGAGTAGCGAGTAAAAGACTGCCGTATCCGAGCTTGCGAATTGTGAACTTGGAATCCTTGCTGTGTGTCATTGTATTGTCCTTTCAAACGGAACGCGGTCGATGGCGCGCGCAACTCGCTTAGTTGTACGCTCATGTTTGACAATCCACCCTAGTAGGGCGTTCGCGTGTTGCCAACTGGTAAAAGCGCCAGTGAGCACCGGGACGAATCGTGATCGGCAGCAATCGTCACGAGCCCAAGATGTCCCTTGCGCTTGGAACGCGCAGTCGGCTCAAATGAACATGTCAATTTTCGCCGGCGGGCGTGACGGCAAACCAGAAGTGATAAGTTGACGAAACATCCCATAGCGCTCACAACCCCGTCACTGTGCCTGCCTTCCCAAACCAAGTGTTTGTGGAACGCACAGAGCGCGCAGCCCTGGGGCTGGAAAGTCAGTCGGTTGCAAGAGCTGTTCTCGGTAGATTTTTGGAAAGGCACCGCTGCGGCGAACTCGCGCCGCTCCCAGAAAACCAATCGCTGGGGCGGTCACACGATCCCATATCTTCGGTCAGCGTTTGGGCTGCCCCATTCGCAAGGCCGTGCCGCTCCTGACTTTCCCATGGCACCGTGGATCTAGAATCGCAAGTCTGCGGAAGTAAAAGCAAGCCGCCGAAGGTCCATTCCCAACTGTAGTTCCCTACATTGAGTAATTGTGGCAAAATGAAGCTGCCCGCCCCAAGAACTACTAAGACAGACAACTGTTCCGAGGTGCCTTCGCCCGGAGGTGAATTGCATCAAGTCCTCGGCGTGGGGTAGGGCGCATTACGCTGTGAAGAAAAGCGCAAAACGTCGCGAGCGATGGAAGCTCATCCAGGAGAAGAGAGAAAAACGAAAGCCACATGTTCGTAAGCGGAAAGCGCGAAACTCGCGAAATCCAGTCGTGAGCCAACGCGCCTCGAAAGGTTCTGCGAAAGCGAATGGACGGCGTCGAGTTCGCAGTTTCGGATCTGCCAAATTGAAAATTCCCAAAGTGTTTTCATTTATTGAGAATCCGCTCGATACGCTTAGGACGATCGAAAAACTGCAGGCGATTACCGCGCAAAAATCTGTCAAGGAGATTGAAATTGACCATAGCGGCTGCGAGGTGCTCGACCTTTGCGCATCAGTTGTGATGGATGTGACGCTCCTGCAGGCTCAGGCACACAGGAAAGGAAACCAGCTCGGCCTGAAAGGAACGTACTCAGAGGATGTCGAAGTTAACGTTATGCTACGAGGGAGCGGCATCTTAAAGCAGCTAGCGCATCCTCACTCGATCCTTCCCGAGTCTGTCGAGAAGACCGTTCGCACGTGTGATCTATTCCATGGTAAGGCCAGCCGCATCGAACGATCACGTCAATGCGACGAAGCTGCAACAAAGCTCACAGATTATTTTGACCGGTGCTTAAAGATGCAGGGATTCGCACTCTCGCGTGACGGCAAGTTTCGCCTCAGTTCGCTCATCACTGAAGTAATTGGAAACGCGGAAGAGCACGGGGGGCGTTGGTACACAATTGGGTATTTTCATCAAACCAAGGATCGTGGGGGCCACTGCCATGTCGTACTATTCAATTTTGGTCGCACAATCTCTGAATCTATCTTGGAGCACGCGGCATCACAAGAGCTAACAGCACGAATCGAGAGCCTGCTCGCAACCCATCGGAACCGTGGTTTTCTTAGGGGTATGTTGAATCCAAAGTGGGAAAAGGATGCTCTGGTCACTGTTTTTGCCCTTCAGGAGGGTGTCAGTCGCCTTTCGTTCACCAAGCGCGGAGTCGATCGGGGTAACGGGACTGTCAGCATGATTGACTTTTTCAATCAGCTTGCGGGCGGCTCACAAAAAATGTGCTTGATTTCCGGGAAAACGTACATATTATTTGATGGCAAGTTCAACCCGCAGAAGAAACGGGTTGGTAACCATGAGGAAAGAAGAGTGATCGCTTTCAACAAGGAGAATGACTTGGAGAAACCTCCAGACAAAGACTACGTCTGGACGATGGACCAGGCCTTCCCCGGAACCTTAATAAGCATTCGTTTTGATCTTGATCGTAGTAATCTAGAGAAACTAGCGAAAGCGTGATTGTCGGAAATGAGAGCTGCCATGACAAACATTGACCGCATTGACTTGGGAGAAGCCCGTACCTCGGCAGATTCCAAGGTTTTCTCGGGGCGGGAACGAGGGCTCGCTGCGCGTCTCAAATTCGCCTTGGACCGATTCGACAAAGAAGGCCGCGAAGTGATTGTTGCAATTCCACGCGACACGTATTCGATGAACTTGTCTTTTTTCCTCGGTATGTTTGGCGACAGCGTCAGAGCACTTGGCGCCGACGTTTTTCGCAAGAGGTACCACTTTGATGCAGATCCTGTACTCTTGCAGTCTATTGGCGAGGGTATTGTGCGCGCTTTAAAAGAATCCTCCGTGCTGCCGGAAAAAAAAACGAAGAAGGCAGCGTAAAAGCTTGAATGATTACCCCACTACTGCTTGCGTGGGGCGTTCTTGCGACTAAGCCAGGGTATTCGATTCAAATGTCGGTCCCTGCGGCCCCGCGAGTTTCTCCACCGCAGATTGTGTTCTTGGATCAACCGTTTGGCTGGATCCCAACCACAGTTGGACTGCTTCAGTTCGTTCTTCTCGCGGGTTTGACCTACTACATATTCCGCAGGAACTATCAGCAAAAAACCATGGAGCGCAAAGCCGAATGGTACCACCGCTTGGTAATGGATTTTGCCATTGAAAACATAACGCTGTTTGCCAGCACTCAGACAAAAATAGTCTCGGATCTTGCTAGTGCTGTGAATGACCTAAAGAGTAGGCGAGCTCCCACGACGGAAATTGACGATGCCATCCGGCGGGGCCTCGCTAGTTTTCAAGACGCACTTTATGAGGTTGTTCGACCTTTGGGATCCAGACTTGAGGTTTTCAGTACGCCACTAGAACACGCGGTGACAGATAGATCTATGCAGCTCGATGATGAGGTCTCGCAATGGTTTGCTACCGAAGCTACAGCAAGACCCGGTGAGTCAAGGATTGCGCTAACAGATCTGCTTAGGACATGGCAATCAAAATGTCTCCAGTTAATCCGTGATTACGAGTTCGAACGCTGGGAATGAGCGCCGCGCGGGTCTTCAGTGGCGCACGCGAGTTTTGGGTCGATCCTTTTGGAAAGCCTGCCCCGCCCGGTGGACGTTGCCAAGTATGCACCGCATTGGCGGACCTTGTCTCCGCGCGGCGCCTATCCCGAGGTCAGGTCGAGAAAACTCCCTGCCCAAGTTCTGCCCAATGGCTCGCAACAGGTCGCCATCGAACGTCACCGGTTGCATCGTCGGAAAAATGCAAGCAACTGTAAGCGCAAGTAGGTAGGCTATTTGAAAGAGGGGTTGGATGGACCTAGGATCCAGCGTCCTTTCCGTCGTGAATGCGGTTTTAAATCGAGGTTCTTGGAAAAGAGTGCCCTGCCCGGTGCACGGTTCCTAAGCCGACGCCCATCTCGTGCGCAATCTCCGTCCAAGACCGCCCTTGGGCTCGGAGCTCGGCTACTTTCGCAGCGTCCACGGGTCTGCGCGGGCGGCCGATGCGCTTGCCCTGAGCTCGGGCCAGGGCGATGCCGGAGCGCACTCGCTCGCGGATCAGCTCGCGTTCGAACTCGGCGATGGTGGCGAAGATGCCGAAGACCAAACGGCCGTTGGGCGTCGAGGTGTCCACGCCCTCATGAAGCGAGACGAACTGAATCCCCAGTGAATCGAATTCGCACAAGGCGTTCACCAGTTGGCGCAGGCTGCGGGCGAAACGGTCGTAACGGTAGACCACAACTGCATCGACCTGGCGCCGCTTACACGCGACCAGCATGCGGTCGAGCTCTGGCCGGCGCTCCCTCGCTCCACTCAAGCCCGCGTCCACGTACTCCCCGACGATCTCCCAGCCGCGCCGGGCGCAGTACTCGCGCAGCTCGGCCAGCTGCATCTCCGGATTCTGCCCGACGTGGGTGCTCACGCGTGCGTAGATTGCGGCGCGCATTTAATTATGCTTCCTCCAACAGACCTCGCAGATTGCGTCCCCGGCCACATGGCACGCCACGTCGTGTTCTAAGCAGAGGAATGCACGGCAGTCGCCACAGGTTTCGGCGGCAATGCGGCAGCAGAGCGGACATGCAAGTCCGGCGAAGTACCGCGAAGCCAGCAGCAATTCCGCGATCCAGGAGCCGGCAGGCCGGCCGACGGTATGGACGCCGGGGATCTCCTTGGTTGGAATCATTTCCCTTTCTCCCGCAGCCACGCCAGGCGCCCTCGCCCGCGTTCCGAAATGCGATAGAGGAGAAGACCGCGCCGGTCTAGCCGCCGTTCCAGCAGCTTCCAGGTCCACAGCCTCTTTATGTAGGTGTAGGCTGCGCGCACGGGGTAATATCCGGTCAGCACAGCCCAAGCAGGCGGAGAGAGCCATCCGCGATCCTCGAAGGCCGTCAACGCCCGCAGCTTCATTCCGTTGTATGCCTTCTTCATTCTCGGTCTCATGTTCGTTTCACTCGGTTTCACGTTTCAGCGTCTCCGTCCCAAAATCCTGTCCCCGCGGGACGTGCAAGCTGCTGCTACATTCGTCATTAGCGCCCCAATTGAAACCGTTTCGGGGACGTGTAATCGGCTTGGAGACGTTCGGGTCATCGTTTCAATAATCGCGGCGAGTCCTCGATCTCCTCATGCGTCACCGCGTCCCAGATGAAATAGTCGTGCAGACCGAGCCCGGCCACGCGCTCAGCGATGTCCGGTCCGCACCGATCGGCCAGCGCCGACAAGTCGCGCGGCTCGGTCTGACTGAATAAGATCCACACGTCGGTCAAAGCGGTCAGCGTCTTCGGCACTTCCGCGGCTCGCTGCGCTGTCCAAGCGACGTCAATCTGTTGATGGCGGCCAGTACGGATAAGCTTGCCGAAGAGCGGGGGCATGTAGCCGGCCTGGGTGTAGAGGGGAACTTCCTCGCAGACAAAGCACAGATCTCCACGTGCATAAATCCCGCGTGACACTTCCTCGATTTCTTCTTCAAGATCACCATCTGGAATGTAGACGCCAGCGAATGTCTTCTGTTCTCGCGACCACTTCAAGAAGCTGGCAAGCTGCCCTGGAGATTCACAGAGGTTCTTTCCATCCTGACGTGCGTGCTCCCCCATCACATCGAAGACCACGAATCGTGGGCAGTAGCGAAGTAGATCGCCAACGCGGCTGCTTTTTCCCGAGCCCTTGCGTCCCACAATCCCAATGATTCGATTTTGAATTTCGCTCATTGCTCTGGTTCCCAAGTGGAGTATTCAGCTGGGGAGAAGTCCGCTTCCGAGTCTGGTCCAACAAGCACGTCCCCAGCTGGGTTGCCTGTAGTTATGCGGTAAACGGCAAACGCCATCGCGGTCACTGCAACATAGAGCACGGCCTTAAGTAGGACCGCCACATGCTCGGGTGTCCAAGCCTCAGCTATCACTGGCTGTGGTGCGGACTGGCGAGCGTATTCTGCGCCGCGCGGGCAATGCGGGCATGGGATCACTGAGCCGCGCGGGCCTTTGAGACGGCCGCTGTTGTGGCAGGCCTGGCAATCAAAGCTGTTATTCATTGCGGCTTCACCTCTCCTTGTACAGCCGGAACCGGTTCCGATTGTGCCTGCTTCGGCTTCATCCGTTCGGCGATGGCGCGAACGCGGTCAATCTTCTCTGCCTCGATGGCGATTACCGTTGTCGCCAGACTGATGATGTCAATGTTTTCGACTACGGCACTTGGTGCGCGGCGGTTTATGACCTCAGTCGCTGCGATGCTCAAGTGCTCACGCTCCTCCTCGGTGAATCTGGCGGCCTCTGCTGCCTCGGTGATGTGTTCAACCCCGAATGTCCTACGAATGAGGAGGGACTGTCCGGCTTCGACAGCGCGTACCAACGGCCGTACTTGGTCCGGGCGCAGCTTCCCTGCGCCTTTGAGAACGAGGGGCTTTGGCCGGGCTTCTGGTTCGGCGATTTCCCTCTGTTCCTGCGGTACCCTGATGTGCGTGGCGATTAGCCGACGCAGCAAAACGGCCTCGGGTTCGCCCGCCCCGCGCGCCGACTGTTCAACCTTCTCCTTCTCGAGCGATAGCCGCAGCGAACGTTCGCCGGCTCCGGGATCTACAGCCAACTCTCCGCCTGCCGCCAAGTAAACATCCAACCAGCCTGCGACTTGATCGCTGGTGATGCCAGGAGCATTCTGTGGAATTCGTACGGTGTAAGACTTGTTTGGCACAAATTGACCTCCGTTTACCTCTCTGACAGTAGCTGCATAAGCGCGCACAGCCCCAACAACACCAATAGGGGGCCGAACAGAATTAGCAAGTTCACGCCCGCATCACGCGGCGAAGGTGCGTCGTCCCCACCAGCGAGTAGCATCAGTTTGTCCACGCGGACGACATGTACGGCGGCAACGGCCACACCGAGCGCAATGGCGTCACGGTGTTCCGCGACTAAATCGGCATGCGTTGTTAGGACCTCCTCCATTGCTAGTGTGAGTTCCACCTTCTCCTCGTTGCTGAAATCCATTGCGGTGCGAGCCGCTTGGTAAGGCATCGGGACGAGGCAGCTGGCAACGACGGCCTGCGAACGCATAAGCGTTTCGAGCACGAGATCGCACCAGCGTTCGTCGACGGCAGGAGCCACTTCTGCCTGCCGTTGTTCGATGGCAATCGCTGGCGTCTTCTGTTCGTTCACGATTTTGCGTGCGCGGCGTCCAATGCCACAGCCTCTAGTTTTTCGGTCCACTACCTTTCTACCCCCCTTTCCGCATATTGGTGGTCTTCCAAAACCCCACTAGCAGGTTTTCCCTGACGCACGCCGAACTCGCGGCAGCAGTCCGCGTGGTGCGCGGCAAGCCTCTCCAGCGCCCGTTCGAACTCGGCCGGCGGGGCGCACCAAGCGGCGTCAATCTGCTGTGTGAGCTCACACCCACGAGTGGTCAGGTCAGGACGTTCCGCTTCGACCCAATCACTAAGGCCGGGTGGATCAATGAGCGCGCCTAGAACGGCCCGCACTCGCTCGCGGCGGCCACTGAGATCGTGCGTAATAGGAAAATCCCGCTGGGCCGTACCTTCAAAACCAACAAAACCGATTTCTGTAGGTTTTGTAGGCTGGGCATGGGTGGATGTTTCCATTACTTCGTTGCCCGGCTGCCAGTCAAGCCATTTGCTCCGCATCATCTCGCACCGACTTTCGGGTTAACCATCCAGATCTCAGACGGCCGACCTCCCTTAGCAAATCGTTCGGCGGGCACTTGGCAAACCCAAGCGGCCTCCGCCAATAATTCGAGTGCTACGCGGACACGATCAGGGATGTCGAGCCCGGCCCATCCTTTGAGGTAAACCGCGCGCGTGGTGAAAGGCGATGGCAAGTTGCCAGCCTTAAGACGACGCGCAAGTTCATGCGCCGCACGTAGCTCAGGTGTGATCGCGCATGAGTACACCCGGTGCGCGTGCGACTCCAAAAAGTCACACCATGCAGCTGCCCGCCGTGCGTGGTCCAGGGTGATGATTCGCCCTTCGTCCAGACCGCTGTCTGTCGCCACGCAGTCCGCGAGTCGGAACAACCCTGCCAAACTCGGCATCAAGCTGCGGTATTTCGCCAGATGGGCGATGAGAACAGGCGGGAGATCAACGCCGTTTCTGATTTTCTTCTCCAGCTCCGCCAACCAGGCAAAAAAAAGCTCCTGCGCGTCAGGAGCAAAGTGCATCAGGACGGGATCGTCCGCAGACAAGTCCGCTAGGTTGGAGAAGACCTGCTCCGCCGCCTGCAGTGCACCTTGATTTGGTGGGCGATCAACCAACCGCCAATCTTGGGGCGGATTGGGCCAAACGATGACCTGGAAACGCTGGAAAAGACCATCATCGCTGGGCCCACCTGGGAGTGCCTGCCCCAGGTACCACCGCAAACGTGCCGGTTGAATATTGCCGAGCAAGCTGACGCACACGGCCGGCACATGGATCGAGCCTCGCCCGATTCGATCCACAGTGAAACCATCGTCGCCGTTCCAAGCCTGTAAGAAGAATGCGCGCTCGCCTTCGCGCCCTAAACGGTCGAGCCCAGCAAGCCAACCGGTGAGCTCGTCACGGATAACGAGAATTCCAGCGGGATTTTGAGCGAGAATTTCATGGAGCTTCTCGAATGTCGTGTCAGTCAGAACAAGGCGGTGTTGCGTAGGCGCCGAAAGCGTTTTATCTGGCTGAAGAGGCAGTGCCTCACCTCTTTTTATCGATCGTTTGTAGTCCTCTTTCCACGCCTGATGGTGTATCTCCGCTTGCTCTTTCTCAGCCTCAAAATCGGCCTTCCCACTTTCGTACTCTGCCCGCCACTTATCCTCGATATGTGTGAGCGGCTGCGTGATTGCGCGCAACATGGGGGATTTCATGAAGCCGGGAGGCGCAATGATCGCACCCCAGAGGTTCGGCACCACGCGCCAACCGGTGTCTTGAACCTTGGGCATAATCGCCGCACGCCGGCCAACGCAACCCGCCAACGAAACAATAGCTGCCCCGGCGGCGAACTCAGCGGGCGCCTGCATGCGCTCGCTCACGTCTTCAACGAGGGGGCGCAGGCTGCCAGGCAGAAGCTCGAGGTCAAGTGCGGGGACTGGGGGTAGCTCGTCGCCAAGAGGCGCAGGGTCGGGCCACGCATCGGATTGAACAACGGGAACTTCTTCCGCAAGCGCCGCAGGAGAGCGCGTGTCCGGTGCAGGCTGGTATCGGCCAACACTTGCGGCAATGCCCCGGACCTCACGCTCCGCCAACGGTGGATCACATTTTTTCTGGTTCTCGGCTAGCAGCGCGGCCTCTATGCCTTCGGGCGTCATCCCTCGCTTGCGCATAGTACCCGCAAGGCTCGTGAGTTCTACGTTGCGCCGCCCTCACAAATTTTCTCAATTCCATTGCTGGGCATGGGCGCTGGCTTTGGCCTGAGTCGTTCGCAGATGACGTTCAGGAGCCGATCAGGGAGCGGCGCAGGATCGTTCCTGCCATTCATGACCCAGACGTACCGATTCCCAGACTGATGCACGGACGGAGGAGCCACGACAAAGCCACCGCCGGCGCGAATATCCAAGCCGGGACCAAGCACGCCAGCAGAATTGCGGACAAGTTGGTCTGGCGGATAGGCGAAGTACAGATGGCGACCACCACCACCGGTGCGAACCGTGTAAGTCGGGGGCAGTTTATGCTGTTCTTCTAGTTCAGCTAAGGAGGCCTCGCCCTGAGGGCCATCAACGTCGAGGACGACCAGCCCAGAAGGAAGGCCAGTGGCAATGCCAACACCGGCCCCCGGAAATTTCTCTTCGAACCAGTAACGAATGGTGGCCGGTTCGGTGGTCGCGCAGTTTGGCCAGTCGTGAATGAGTGGCACCTTGCTACTTGACACGGGCAGGACGAGCCAGCCACGGCGGGCATAGCGCAGTGCGGCGTCGCGGATGTCGGGCGCCTGGGTCACTTTTCGCCGACCTCCGGCGCGGGCGCGATCTGCGCGTGGTCTTTGCTGGCAAAGCGCAGGAGTTCGGTTCGTGGCAGCATTACCCGCCTGCCAATTCTCCGCGGACGAATGAGTCCGCGGACGATTGCGTAGTCAAGGGATCGCAGAGATATGCCCAAGAGCTGTGCCCCATCCCTTCGTGACAATAAGATTGCTTCTTGCATGTCGCTGCCTCTTGTAGCTTGCATTCTGAATAGTAGTGGAGTACGGTAGTACACTCAAGGCTAGTATAGGACTTCGTAGGACGAGTTTAAGAAATGGGAAAACGCGGACCACAATCAGTTCCAATGAGCGATCTCCTGATTTGGGAGTCGATGTGGCACTGGGTCTTTCTTGGGTTGCGGGGACGGGAGCGGACCCCTGAGGAAGCCCTCCTCCGCGGAAACATACTCGCGAGCTATCGCGAGGCGTTGAAGGAAGCGCGTGCGGAACTGGCTCAGAAACAAAAATCAGACGCAGAAGACACGCTTGTCTGGCAGTTCCACACAGACCAACTCGCCGGAGACATTGAAAACGAAGACTACAGCCTTCGGCACGAGCACGAGCTAGCCGAACCGGAGGTTTGGAAGGGCTTGGTGCGGGCACGGACGGCGGAACAAGTTCGGCAGGCTTGCCGCCAGTCAAAGCGCTGGCTCAACCCCAAGTGGCGTGGGCGAGCTTTTGTCCAGCTTCTGTTTGAAAAGGCGGAGCAATTCGTGCGGGCAAAGGGCGACCAGTTCTATCCGCGTGCTCCGCATCCTTCGAGTGATCGCAAACGTGTAGTGTTTTTCGCGCGCGGAATGGCGGGACTCTCATGCAGCATCTCGCCGAGCACCGCGGTTGGGCTTCTCCGCAAATTGAACCATGGACGTAAGTGCCCCTGCGTCAACTGCAACAGCGAACGCTGGGAAAAGCTCCATAAGGCGACGTACGCGGTCCTGGACAAAGAGAGAAAAGAAAAGAGGAGGGAGAAACCATGAGCCAACGTGAACAGGCTCCCAAACAACGCGGCATTTTCGAAAAAGTCCCCGGCTCTGGCATCTGGTGGATCCACTGGTACGACGCGCAGGGTCGCCGCCATCGCGAGAAGGCGGGCACAAAAACCACGGCCATCACACTCTACCGCAAGCGCAAGACGCAAGCGCTCGAAGGACGCAAGCTACCGGAGAAGCTCCGTCGGGCCCCAGTGCTATTCCGTGAAGTTGCGCAGGACGCGCTTGAATACTCGGGCCACCATAAGAGGAGTGTTCGAGACGACCGCTGTCGCATGAGTAAGCTGCTGGAATGGTTTTCCAACCGAGCGGCAGAATCGATCACACCAACGGAAATCGAAGAGCACTTCCATGGTGAGCGGTGGAAGCCTGCCACAGCAAACCGGTATCGTTCGCTGCTGTCACTCGTCTACCGGTTAGCGATGCGCGCTGGCAAGCTGAAAGAGAACCCAGCGCGACTTGTTCGTCATCGCACAGAGGCCAATGGGCGTGCACGTTTCCTCACGCGTGAGGAAGAGGACCAAATTCGCGCTGCCATACTTGAACATTTTCCGCAGCATCTACCCGAGTTCGAGCTGGCGCTCCACACCGGCCTGCGACGCGGCGAGCAATACGGTGCGAGGTGGCAGAATGTGGATTTCGAGCGCCGAGTGCTCTCGGTGCCGCTCGACAAGTCAGGAAGAGTAAGTCACGCGCCCCTGAACGCCCTTGCGTTGCACGCATTAGTCGAGCTTCACCAGCGCACTGCCGACTCTGGCCTCGTTTGCGGCGGGACGCAGAGCCCGCGCAGTTGGTTCGAGCGCGCCCTCGAAGCGGCCGGCATCCGTGATTTCCATTGGCACGATCTTCGGCACACGTTTGCCTCGCGCCTGGTGATGAGCGGGGCAGACCTGCGGACTGTAGCTGAACTACTGCGCGACAGCAGCCTGGCGATGGTGATGCGTTACGCGCATCTGGCTCCGGACTACCGGCTTGCGGCTGTTGAGCGAATGGGTACTGCGTTCTCCGCAGAAAGAACAGCCACTATAACAGCCACCAGTGTCTTCAACGATTCCGTAAACGAATGGGGTCCTGTGCAGTAAGGCTTTGATTCACTGAGATTTGGAACTGGTAGGCGCGGCAGGAATCGAACCTGCAACCCTCGGATTAGAAATCCGATGCTCTATCCGTTTGAGCTACGCGCCCTTAATGATTTACAGACAGTTTGTGCTCACCTGTCACCAAACTGTCACCAAAACGCTTGGCTCCCTGTCCAGGACGCTCGGCGACCTCCTTCGGTGGCAGCGTGTTTGCGACGACTTTCTGCATGGCCTCGACTACGTTTGCGGGGCTTACGATACGGTACCTGAGAAACACGCTGGCCGTCTTCTGGCCGCTGATCTTCATGCCGACATTCTCAGACACCCCCGCGTTGACCAAGTTGCGTACGGCAGACCTGCGCAGGTCGTGGACGATCAGCCCTTCATAAGCGTACCAGATGTTTGCTGATTCGCTGGTCTGCTTCACGCGCTTGCCGAGGCCGACCGCCTCACAGGCTTTGCCCCACTCGGTGCGAAGATTCGTGGCGTCGAAGACCCGACATGTCTTTGGCTCAATAGCCTTTAAGATTTTGATCGACACAGGCGGCAGAGGCACAATTCGCGCTTCATCGTTCTTCGTTTGATCTTTCCTCCAACCGAATGCAGGGCACCATGAGGTCAACCTTTGATCGGCTTCTCCTAATCGCACTCCACACCAATACAGGAACAGAATCAGCGGCTGCAAGTGGGTTGGCAGAGCACGTAGCAACTTTTGAACGTTCCAATGGAGAAGAAGCCCTTCCGAGCAGGCGGCTCTTTGAGCAGGCGAATCTTCGGCGCGTGCTGAATCTTGGAGTCTTCGGGCCCGATCTGGAACATACGTCGGAGACATGCAAGCGAGCGGTTCGCCGTGGCAGTGCTCAAGCCTTGATAAGACTCCGGATCCTTGGATGACCACAACGAGCCCATTGCGCTACGTCAAATCTTGAGCTGGTACCGCCGGAACTGTCCGCCAGGGGAGCCTATTCGGGGGCCGAAACTATTGTTGCGTAGCTTCAGGAGCGGTATGCCGGGTCTCAGGAGCTGAGATTGGCACGGTTCGGGAAATTGTGAGGTCGTTCGCCTGCGAGAGGCTGAGATTATCGGGAACCGCGCGGAAGTCTGAGCGGATCTCGTATTCCTGCTTGCTGATGGTCTTGAATAGAACGAGACGGCCGGACAACTGAATTTCAATCAAAGCGGTCTTCCATTGGGAAGGTCCGACCTCGACGCGCCCAATCTCAACCGTACCGCCGTTGTCGATGTGCCCGAGGAATCCATAGCCAAATTGCACCGGGTTTATGAGTTGGCCAGAGAGCCTGGCCAGGCGTTTCTGTTGAGAGTCGATCAGAATTGTGCCAGCAAGACTGTGCACCACTCTGGCTTCGTAAGTCGGAGGATTGTAGTTTGGCTTGGGGCGAAATTTGACCCTGACGAGATTTCCCTCGAGGCCGTCGTAGTCGTAGAGAAAAGCTTCCGGCATCAGGTGCATGAGCGTCTCGAGTTTCTGCTCGTCTTCGTCGTGGGCTCGCTTGGCCCTTAGCTGCTCACTGGGATCATGCAAGAGACGGTCAATACGCGCGTCGTCCCGCTGGCGCTGGTCCAGTTCGAGCGGCCGGCCATCAATCGCGAGCAGCCGATAAAGCGGGCCCTCTCTGGTTTCAACCTGTTCTTCCGTGAGAATCTGCTTTCCGTCATGCTTTTCGATCACGTACATCCATTTCCGGCGCTCCACGCGGTCTGCCAGTTCGTTGGCAACGACGACATTGACAAGTTCAGCAGCAAGCGGCGGGGAAGTTTGCGCTGGCGCTGGAGCTGTCCAGGATACCGTCAACAGAAATGCGGCTGCGAGGCACGGCAACTTCATCAGGTCTAGCAGAGTACTCTTGCGCACAGTTTGCCACCGTTCCGTCGGAAGCATCCCATTCACCCGACAAAAGACTGCGCGTCGATCACGGAGTTGAACCTGGATTCGGCGCTCCATGCCCATTGTTCATATGCATGCGAGAAAGCAAGGAGTGGGGTCCGCTGTAGAGGAACTCAAGGCCGATGTTTGCACCCGCATACCACAACAGGCTGTAGTTGCCCATCCGGAACGCGTCCTTGGCATCGTAACGGCCTGGATACCATGCATAGACCGCCGTCATGGTTCCGGCATAGGGAGCGACGAGATCAGAAAAAGAAAAGACGCGATGGCCGTCTTCGCCGCGGCGGGCTGTGAAGGTCGAGATCACGGCGTGACGCAACCGCGGAAACACGCCTGTGCACTCACAGCGGTAATACAACGTGTCCTCCCGGAAGGCCCGCGCAAGCGCGTAGCGCGTCGTCGTGCTTACTGCAGCGATGCCGAAGTCGGACCCGAATCGCTTGGCGTAACTTTCAGATCCTTGTTTCCACTCCGGAGGAGTGTTCTCCGCCTGGTTAATGCCAGCCGCAAACGCTGCACCTACGATTGGATACGGGCCGAACGCGTCGAAGACGTAGTTGCGGAGCTTGGTTTTCTGCGTCGGGCGCATGTACGTCAAATCTGGTAGCGGGTACGTCGTACCTGCTGAAACGGCGACAGTGGTGGAGGAATCTTCCGGATCGACCAATGTCTGCGCCTTTGCCAGCGGTACCGCTGCGACGCACGTGAGCACCGATAGCAAAATCACAATTCGGCGTATGTTCATGTTGCGAGTCTCCTGGGCCAATCTGAGATCAATCTCCACGTCTAAGGGTCAATTACTGTTCTTCACACGGTAAGCGGGCAGGATCCGTGGTCGCACTGACACGCAATCTCCACCTCCTTGGATCCTGCTTCCTTACAGTTGACCACAGTATTTGTCGCTGTGGACCAGGCACCGGCAGGGTAGATGCGCACATTTGTTTTTCTCACTCGTAGTCGTCATTTTTCTCCTTTTATGATGTATCTATTTGCGAACACATCCCGAGTACTTGCTGTTTCGTTGATGTCCTACCGGGAAGCAGGTTTTTGATCGATCGGAATCGCCTTGGCTTCTGAGGGCGTGAGACGAGAGCGATCACAATAACCGTATCCCTTCAGACAGGCCCTGTAGTTACGTTGCTGTTCGGCATCGGCAAGGGTTTTGGATTCGATCGGCGTCAGTTTTGAGTAGTCGCAGGTTTCCTGGCCGTCCCTGCACTCGGAGATATTGCGCTGGTGGTCGGCGACGGCTGTCTGACCAGCTTCTGACGGAGTGAGCTTGGAGCGATCGCAGTCGTCCCAGCCATTGTTACAATTCTGTGCGTTGCGCTGGTGTTCTGCAGCAGCCACGTCGCTGGTTTCCGAGGCAGTAAGCTTGGAATGATCGCAGAGTCCTGTGCCATTCTTGCAGTCGGAGACGTTGAGCTGACGCCTGGCAGTATCCACGGCTCCCACTTCCGACGGGTTCAATTTGGAGTGATCGCAGTCGCCGACCCCATCCTTGCAGTCCGTGACGTTGCGCTGATGCGCCGCCACCGAAGATTCTCGAGCCTCGGATTGTGTCAATCGCGAAGGGTCGCAAGAAGCCATGCCGTCTCTGCAGTCGATGACATTGCGCTGGTGATCGGCTACGGCTAACGCAATCGCTTGCGGTTGGGTGAGTTTCGAGTGATCACAGGAATCGAAGCCGTTTCTGCAATTCGAAACGTTGCGCTCGCGATTGCTTGCGTCCACCTCGGCCGTTTGCGATGGGCTCAACTTCGAGCGATCGCAAGCCTCCCGGCCAGCCTGGCAGGCTGCCAGGTTTTGCACCAGATCGGACGACTGTGCCAATGAAAAAGCTGGCCAGAAAACCAGACAGGCTAATAGCGCCCGGGGACACCAACGTAAATTGACTGACATATGTTTCCACCTTTCAGGAGCTTTCAAATGCCGACCGAAACCGCGTCAGGGGTCTCGGTCAGCCTGAAAACAACTTTACCCGCAAGCTCCCAACCGATTATTTCTTGTCTTCTTTGTCTTCCTTAGCCTCGGCGATGCGCGCCTGTTGGCCCGCCTCGGTGACGGCCTTCAAGAATGCTTCCACACTTTTCGGAGTTGGCCCCTTACCCGAGAGGATGGTTCGAAATTCAATGTGCTTGCCGTAAATCGCGCGAGTAGAGTCGTTGTCCTGCTCCACCACTGCGCCTTCCAGCGTCAAGCCGGCGAATACACCTTTCGAACGCGAGTAGGTCAGCACTTCCGTGTTCATCTTCCAGTCCGTTCCGGCGGACGCATGACGGCCCACTGGGCCTGCCGCACCCGATGCTTCGCCGGTGAGTTCGAACTTGCTGGACAACAGGTGCTGGAAACCCTGCTCATTCATGACCAGCATGATCAGATCTACGCCTTCGACTCCGATCTGCAATCCCCAGCTACCACCGCCAACGGACACGAAGGCGGGGGCGCTCCAACCGGTCGATGTGCGGCACGAAGCCACTCCACGGCCGTGCTTGGCGCCAAAAATGAAACCGCCTTTAATCAGATTCGGCACCACCAGGATGCACTTGGCGCTGCTCAACACTTCTTCGGGGATCCCTTTGTCTGGGGTTGCCATAATCTCGCTAAGAACGTCCACCGACTTTTGCATGCGCTCGACCGTGTCTTCATGAGTTGAGCTTGCCCATGCGTAAGTTCCAACCAAGCCCATCAAGCTCATCAGCAGCAGTGAAATTGTCTTTTTCATGATTCATTCCTTTAGGAGTTGCGGATCTAAGAGATAGAGAACTTCAGATGGGCTGACTTAGCTCAGAGGACCTGAAAGAGAGAGAGGAAGTGCTCGTCTCTAGATCATGATCGCCCAGGCCCGAAACAATAGCTGATCTGAATTGCTCACTTTGGGTGCGCAGCCAAAAATCAGATCGGCTGATGGTCACCATGCGGACTGACAGCTCTTTGTGTAAGGTGAGCAATCTTGCACAGAATCGCTGCCTTGGATGTGTCATCGTGAGCCTGTCGAAAACGCGAAAGAGTAGGCTCCGTCTTGCATTCTTTTCTCGTCCATCTTCGTAACTTGCGCAGCTTCCTCACTGACTTCCTGGAAAAGCTCTTGTCGACGAAAACATCCCGTGGTGAAGTCGGACCCTCAAGGATGTGCCCGTTCTGCGGGTTAATCACTCCACGATCCAAGCCATTTTGTCTGGAGTGCGGGAAGTCGTTCAAGGGAGTTCAACTGGCGCGGAGAGACGCAAGGCAAGGATGAAGGATAAGGATTAAGGAGTAAGGGTAAGCAATTCGACCAATGAACCCAGGGAGATAAATATGCTTTGGACGATTTTCATTGTGCTTCTGATTCTGTGGCTTCTAGGTTTCAGCCTCCACGTGGCCGGCGGCCTGATTCACCTGCTGCTGGTTGTGGCCTTGGTGGTGTTAGTCATTAATCTGATGAGCGGCCGCCGTATAGCGTGAGAGCCAACCTCTCTTCCACCAGCAACCGCGGGAGGCTACTGCTTTCTGCTTCAGGAGCGAAGACTAGTCGTGCAGAACCACGTTGAGAAGCGAACTGTGGACTTGCAATCCGCCTTCAATACCGCCGGCGTATTGAATGAAACCCAGTTTCCTGAACCTATTCATAAAAAAGCTGACTCGTGAACGGGTGGTTCCCACCATATCTGCCAGCGTTTCCTGACTTATCTTGGGGACGACGGTCTCGGGTATACCTTCCTTGCCAAAATGGGCCAGCAATAGAAGGACGCGAGCTAGTCGCTTTTCACTGGAATTAAATAACTGATCAACCAGATCCTCTTCGTAACGGATATTCCGCGACAGCAAATACGCCACGAACATATCGGAAAACGCATGTTCGCGATGAAGTGCTTCCATCATCGCCTTCTTGTCGATCCGCAGGAGCGCGCAATCCGACATCGCAGCCGCAGATCCCATGCGCTGCGCCTGGCCTGCCAGTGCACCTTCCCCAAAGAAGTTTCCCTCACTTAACATGCCTATGGTGGCTTCTCGGCCGGTCTGGGATACGACGGTGAGCTTCACCTTGCCGGATTGGATATAGAAGACCGCGTCCGCCCCATCCCCCTGGGCAAAGATAGTTTGCTTCTTGGCAATGGCCACGTTCTTCCTGCCAGCGCCAATGGTCGCGAGGAAGGTGTTGGGGTCGAACTCGCGCTTCTTCTTATTCACTGCTATTGCAGAACTCATTAACCCCATTGTAGTCCTAAAACCTGAGCGTCTGTCACAAATCGTGACCACTTTCAAAGTGAGCCATTTTGCTCAGTATTTTCACGGGAAATGAGCGAATCTATGGATGCCTCAAAAGAGCCATGGGCCTGTCGAACCAGGCGGCCCACGTGCTCTTCCGAGGCAGGTTTGATCCAGGCAGAGTTGGAGGACTGAAATGCTCCGGGAAGATCTGATGAACCCTGACCTGTTTAGCGAAATCGTGCTGCTAGGAAGTGCGGCGCTGATAGTCGTCGCATTGTTGCTGATTGTCGTGGCCGCGTTCACACAACCGGCCGCGTTGGCATGACGGGTATCTCACGGTCTACGCATTCTCTGGAGGGGTCTATGACAGCAACCGTTCAAGCCGGCACTATTCTGATCGAGGATCGTGCCCTGATGGCCGAGACTCTTGGACTGCAAAGCGAGCCTTATTCAGCACACTGGGGAGTCGTGAAGGCACTCGATGGCTTGGCTCTTGATCGCAAGATCCATGCCGCGGGATGGAACTTTTTCTTCATGGCTGCGGAGACGAAGGTAATGTTTCTCGGTGCCATCGGGGTGAAGAACATTCAGAATGCAGTGAAGCGACTGTTGGGAAAACTGAAGCCAATGAATTTTAATTGCCTTGAGGTGACTGGAATCGTTGCCAAACGATTTCTGGGCGTGCCCTACACGGTCGTTTCCGCTCACTCACGACACATCCAACAGAGTTGCTATCTCGATGGCGACGATGAACGGCGGACGTCCCAGCGCGATGCCGAGCAGGCCAGAGGTTGAGCGTGTTCCGGACTCCCGTCCACCGAATCCTTGACTGTGCGGCCGCAGGAGCCGGCCAGTTATTTTTCCGCACCCGCTAAGCGCCGATCTCTATGCGGATCGGTGCGAGGTTGGCCAGTGCTAAGTTCGCACTTTTCTCCCGGCTTAGCTCCGCAAGTAGGACAACGAACCGCCAGGGCTTGTTTCCGTTTGGCTGTCATGGCTCCATCATGGAGCGTCGCTCGCCCACAAGATGGTCAATTTTGATCAGTTCTTTCATTTTTAGCCCCGGCATTCCTGCCCGTTTTCCTTCGTTACAGTCCGCTGCGAATTTTTTGTGAGCGTTATGGACCAGACGCAAGAGCTCCGAAATCAGAAGGTCATAGCACATGCTGCGAGCCGCTCTTTTGCATTATCGATAGTGGCGTTTACCTCTGAGTTCAGGTTCCCGCGATCATCGCAATGCCAAGCGCATCGCTTTTCCCTGGCGTTCAAAGTTGATCTGCAAGGTTGCCGGATGGTCTTTGCTGAAACTCCCCAAGACAGTCGCTGACTGATCGTACTTTTCAGGCGTGGAACGCACCCGAACAAGGATGCGGTGGGTGCCTGCGGGTAGCTGGACGGTGCGAGTTTCCCGGACATCCATTCGAAATGGATTCCAGTGCTTCTTGATTTGACCGCGCAAAGGACGATTGTAGGCCAACTTGTCGTCGATCCACAGCGAAAGCTCTGCCGCTGAGAAGCGATGTTCAATGCGTATGTTCAGCGTGGAATCTGCAACGGCTTTAGAAGCTTCCTTGGAAGTGGACAGTTTGTCTGCGCCGTGGTCGATGGCATTTGGCTCACTCACCACCGGGGTCGGTGCTCCGTTCGCGCCGACGATTGCTGATGGACCGGTCTGACTTGAATTTCGCGACGGAAGATTTTTGTGCTGCGCAAAGAAGATGAGAATGATCGTCGCCATCGAGAACACGAGCCCTAAGCGCACCGCCCGCCGTCGCCACCAAGACAAGGCCTGCAGCCGAATGAACGTGGATACTTGTCTCGCTGCGCGCCCTAACGATTGGAAGAAACCAACCGGTACAGGTGAAGGAGCGGGAGTCGTAACCTCGCCGAGTGACCGAGCGACGACTTCTCTCGCTGCCGGGGACCGCGACGCACCGCTGGCACCTTTTGAGATTGTCTGGCGGCGCCCGCGAAGCTCGCGCAGGTCGAGGGCAAACTCCAATCCACGTTGATAACGTTGCGCGGGATCTTTTGCCATGGCGCGGCTGATTACGGAATCCAGTTCGGGGGGAAGATCGGGGTCAATCGCGGTTGCCCGCAAGGGATCGCGGTTGGCGACCTTGAAGCAAACGGTGGTAGCACTGTTACCCTGGAAAGGGCCGTAGCCAGTAACCATGTGGTAGAGAATCGCGCCTAACGAAAATAGGTCGGAGCGCTTGTCCACCGGGTCACCCTCCAACTGTTCCGGCGACATGTAGGCCGGTGTGCCCAGCACCCGGCCGGGAATTGTGAGGTACGCCAGGTTCACTTTCGCGATACCAAAATCTGCGATCTTGGCATGGCCTTCGGGCGTCACCAGGACGTTGGCAGGTTTCATGTCACGATGGACTACGCCTTGGCCGTGAGCGTGATCCAGTGCCTCTGCCAGTTCCTCCGACAACCGAAGAGCTGCGTCCAGCGGTAGCTTCTTGGTCTTTTCTGAAAGGAGATGGTCCAGCGATTGGCCGGCAATGAACTCCATAACAATGAAGGCAATGTGGCTTTCTGGATCCTCGCCGGTGTCGAAGATGGTGACAATGCCGGGGTGTAACAAACGACCGGCTGCCTGAGCCTCGTGAAAGAACCGCTCGCGATATTCGCGCTCCTCCTCTGGATTCTGGCCGGAGAGCGAGATCGTTTTGACAGCGACAAACCGGTCGATTTTGGGATCACGGGCCTTGTACACCACACCCATGGCTCCACGGCCAACCTCGGCTATGACCTCGTATCGTCCGAAACGCCTACCCCAGCGAGTTTCCATTTGGATCGCAGATTCGTCTGCCAGAACACACCCGCCTCTAGTTTAGGGTTTCCTCCCCGATAGAGAGTGTTCGTCACAATACCAGCGCGGTTACGGCGGTAATCAATTCTTGAACCGATGGTCATTGCGGATCCCCAGAGTACCCGGATTCCCCTCATTAGAGAGATATGTGGTCAATTTGACCAGTTCGCAACCCCACTTCCGTTGAATACTAAGAGAGGCAAACTCCACTGATGGACGAAACCCCGCGCCGGTAAACGATGCGCTCCGGCCAAGTCGGAATGGCGTGTCGGGTTTATCGGAAATCTGGCCTGCATCAGCAGCCGTTTCTCGGCAAACTAGGGCCAACATGTCGCTACCAAACCCGGTGCTCCCCAAGGGGACGTTAGAAGTCGTCAGCTCGCAACCCTCAGTGCGGGAAGGTGCTTCAGCGGCTCGACCACGATCGCAATCGAAGCCATCGCTACCCAGCCGGATCGCAGTGATCGGAAATTACCTGCCCCGACAGTGCGGAATTGCTACGTTCACCACCGACCTGTGCGCGGCCATATCCGCCGAGTATGGGACAGCTCGATTGCTGGCGCTGCCCGTAAAACGACACAGAAGGAAGAAGGATATGACTATCCTGCGCGCGTGAGATGGTCGCTCGCCCAGGACGATTTGAGATCGTATCAAGAGGCCGCTGAGTTCCTGAACCTCAATAATATCAACATGGTCTGCCTGCAGCACGAGTATGGAATTTTCGGTGGACCTGCTGGGAGCCACATCCTGCAACTGTTGCGCGGCCTGAAGATGCCGGTGGTGACCACCCTGCACAGCGCGAGAGGTTTCGGCAACACTCTGCCGGTGGCCTCAAACGATAGCTCCGCGGGCCGCCAACAGAACGGGAGAGTTGAACTTCTCGTATCCGGCGACGCCATCGGCAATCCGACCAATGTAACCACAAGGAAGCTTGCAATAAGGCGGTCACACTGAAGCTGATTTAACTCCCGGTGCGGGTCAGCGGCTTTCGACTCGCGCCGGTTGGGAATGCATTCGGAGGGTATGTTTTCGAGAGGTGCGGAGACTGGCCCACCCTTAAGGAGTGTCTCTTGTGGCAAGGCAGTGAATCTGGCCTTACCCGTAATCCACGAGCTCTGGCCCTGCGAGACCACCCTTCTGCGCTCGAAACGCCGACGGTCTCTACTTATGTTGGCCTTCAGCCGCACGGCAGGCCTGAACGTCGCTCGGGCTGACCGGCACGCTGATGGGCTTTCCATCCCGAGTGGCACTGCCCCCGCCCTTCACGACCGGGTCAAAGCAATCCTTCCAGAGACCATTGTCTTTTTTCCATTGCCCCTGAATAAAGCCCAGCTTTTTGCATTCGGCGATTATTCTCTCGCAAGCCGGGTTACTTTCAGCAGAGGTGTGATTCTGTGCGCCCTTTGAGGGTTGCGTTTGCTGGCTGGTGCCGCTGCCGGTGGTCGAGGGGTGAATCGCCGTCTGTGCCATAACGTCTGCCCCGATCATGACCACCACAAGAAACGCGCTTGATATTAAAATCCGACTGTTCGTCCGCCTGTCCATAGTGCCTCCTCCGCTGGAAGTTGAACGTTTATTAACCCGTAATATACCCCAACCTGTCAAGCCCTCGTTTCCCACAAAGCCCGCCTTACCGATCGCGCAAGGTTGACAAAAACAGTTCCCAGTTGTCAGCTCTCCGTTCTCCGTTCGTTGGACGAGATCGAGTACGTAGTTGTGTGGTCCGCGCGCGCCCCGACCTATTTCGTCGCTAACTTTTTACATCCCAACGACCTGAGCGTGACACTTGGCTTCGACCAGATCTGTAGCCTCCGAACTATAAGCGAATCGAATCACGGACGCGTTCGGCCCAAAGCTAACGAGGTCGGGACGAAAGACGCCCCAAGGCGGATCCAGAGATTCGCATTTCAAGAAGAGGAAAATATGAAGAAAACGTGGTTTTGCAGTTTACTTGTTCTGCTCACAATAGTCGGCGGCACGTCTGCTTTGTTCGGTCAGCAGACGCCTTATAAGCAGACTAACCTGGTTGCCAACGTCTCAGGCGTCGCCAACCATACCGACTCTCAACTCTCGAATCCATGGGGAATATCTTTCTTGCCGGGTAACCCCTTCTGGATTTCAAACAACAACGGGGGCACATCTACTCTGTACGATGCCCAGGGCAACAAACAAGCGTTAGTCGTTGGGATACCAAGTGCGTCAGTGAATCCCTGCAGTCCGGGTTGTCCCACGGGGACGATCGCAAACAACAGCAGTGATTTTAACGGTGGGGCATTTATCTTCGTCACCGAGGATGGCATCGTGGCCAACTGGACCGGTGCCAACAACGCTGTCGTAGCCTTCGACAATTCCGCGAACGGCGCAGTTTACAAAGGGCTCGCATTGCTGAGCAATGGCTCAGGGAATTTTCTTCTCGCGGCAAACTTTCGCACCGGCAGCATTGATGTGCTCGACCGGAGTTTCAAGCTCACGACGCTTGCCGGCTCATTTACAGATCCCGATCTTCCCAAGGGATTTGCGCCGCATGGCATCCACATCATCGACAACCAGGTTTACGTCGCATACGCGATGCAGGATTCGGCTAAACACGATCCCACCCCAGGCGCCGGGAGCGGCGCGGTGGACGTTTTTGACGAGAACGGAAACTTCGTGAAGACCTTCACGTCCGGCGGAAAGCTGAACGCACCGTGGGGTGTGGTGGCGACGCCCGCAACTTTCGGATCTTTTTCCAACGCGATTCTAGTGGGAAACTTCGGGGATGGCATGATTAACGCATTCGATCCCGCCGGAAAGTTCCTCGGCCAGTTGACCGACTCCGGAAACAACGCGATCGTCAATCCCGGCCTGTGGGACATGGTTTTTGGCGCGGGCGGTACGGGCGATCCGAACACCCTATACTTCACCGCTGGGGGCAGCTCGCAGACGAGTGGTTTGTTTGCGACACTGGTACCGGCAGCAACGGTCACCAACGCCGACTTTTCACTTGCTCTTTCGGCGCAGAATGCCACACTCACTCCGGGCCAATCGACCATGCTGACGGTTAGCGCCAGCGCGGTCGGCGGATTCAACAGTCCAATTTCGCTGTCTTGCACGCAGCCTTCTGGCATCACGTGCTCTCTTTCTCCGGCAACCATCACTCCGGGATCGAGCACGGCAAAATCCAGTTTGACGTTCAGCGCAGCTGCGACTGCACCGACTGGAGGATACGGAGGATTGAGCGCGATGGCGATGGGTTGGTTATCGCTCTCAGGTGCTGGGGCATTCGGAATGGTTTTCACGACTCGCAAAGACGATCGCAAGCGAGGGGCGAGTATCCTGAAGCACGGATTGTGGATTGGCGGTTTCGGTGTGCTGGTCCTATGGGTGCTGATTACCGTCGGCTGCGGCGGAGGCAGTTCAACTCCGAGCCGTCAAAATGCGAACACAGTAACGGTGATGGTGACGGGTACGTCTGGATCGATAAGTCATACAACCCCCGTCACGCTGACTATCCAGTGAATGCGGAAGAGGACAAACGGGCGCGAAATTTTACGTCCTCTCGAGAATGCTAATGAAGCCCGCCAATTTGGCGGGCTTCGCGCTTGGAGCCGTCCGCGTGGTCCAGTCTCTTCGAAAAAGAGAGATATCGAAGGCCACCCTGGGTAAGATGAGGAAGAAAAGCCGTACGAGCCCGCGGGCCGCGAATAGGTGAGCCACGCAGGATCACGTGTACCGGCGCTCTCAGGAATCGCAAGAAGGGAGAACATGGCGTGTGCTTCCCAAAAGTTTTGAGGCATGGTCTTACCCTGGTCGCATTCTCTCTTGCTGTGGCGGCCTCGGGAATGGCACAGCAGTACGTGATTCTCTTCGCGGACTATGGATATGCCAACCAACGTGTTGACGTTACGCAACGCCTGCGCGAACTGGCTCGCTCGAACAGGTCTTTTCGAATGGGCAACAGCACGTTCGGTGTCGATCCTTCGCCGGGCAACGTAAAGACACTGCGCATCCACGCACGCGGGCCCGATGGCAGAACACGGATGTTCGAATATCGCGAAGGCAGCGTGGTGGATGGCTCGATGTTTTCTGGTTGGGGCGGTGGAAACTGGGGCAACAAGGGCGGCGAATACTTAATTCTGAGCGCGCAGTACGGTGTTGCAGCGAGACATGTGGATGTGACGCAGCGACTTCGGCAACTGGCCGCACAGAACAGCTTCTTCCGCATGGGGAACAGTACGTTCGGGGTAGATCCGGCGCCGGGACAGGTAAAGGTGTTGCGAATTTATGCCCGCGGGCCCGACGGCCGCAACCACATGTTCGAGTACCGCGAAGGCAGCATAGTGGATGGCTCGAAGTTTTCTGGCTGGGGAAGCGGCAATTGGGGAAATGGCGGGTGGAATGGCGGATGGAATCCGTCCCCGGTACCGCCTCCAGTGGTTCGGCCGCCGGTGCGTCCTCCAGGCCCACCGACCGGCGGGAATCCAAGCCAGCTGACTATTCAGTCGGCGAGTTACGGGGCTGGGAATCGCAATCGGGATGTGACTGCACGCCTACAGTCGATGATCCGGAACGGACGATTGAACACGATCATCAACAATACGACGATGGGATCCGATCCCGCGCTCGGCTTACCGAAGACGCTGCGAGTTAGCTACTCAGTCGGCCGCGCTGCTTCCCAGCAAGTCACGGTGCAGGAAGGGAGTCAGCTCAACATTCCGTAATTGGCGTCCGATAGGATGTCGCCTGTGGTTGGTCGGTCGTCACTGACAAACCGCAGCCACGCACGCTTTTTTTCCGCTTTGCTCTGGCAGCTTTACGGCAAAATTCCGATTCTTGGCGTCCAATAGTTGGTAGCATCGTAATAAAGGATGCGTGTGTTCATGCCCAAACAGGATTTCCAATCCGAACCAGGAGTCGCCGCAGGGTTGGACGCTCTCATGGCCGAACTCTACTCGAAGAGCAAAGGCGAAGAGTTGGGGTTGACACGCCAGCAGTTTGACAATGTGCTTGGGGAAGTTGCCCGAAAGTATTTGCCGGCGGATGCGGCCCACCACGACGTCCGCGAGCTGTATACGAGCTTGCGAGTTGAAGAACTGGCGCTGGCCCGCTCCTGCGCAGCCGGGCACGAGCACGCCTGGGAAGTTTTCCTCACTCGTTATCGCGAGAAACTTTACGACATTGCCGGCTACATTACCAAGGAAAGCTCAACTGCCCGCGAATTGGCCGACTCGATTTATGCCGAACTCTACGGCACGACGACCCGCGACGGGCAGCGCACTTCGAAGCTGGCATCGTATACCGGGCGCGGTTCACTGGAAGGCTGGCTGCGCACGGTCATGGTGCAAGAGCACGTGAACCGTTATCGGCGACAACGTCGTCTGGTTAGCCTGGACGAGGAAACGGAAGAGGGTAGCCAGTTTGCCATTCCGGCCACTGAAGCTGCGATTGCGGTGGATCCCAGAGTTGAGGCGGCCACCGACGAGGTCCTGGTCGCCCTGCCGCCAGAGGACCGATTTGTTCTGGCGTCCTATTTCCTGGATGAGCGGACTCTGGCGGAGATTGCGCGCACTCTGGGGGTGCACGAGTCCACCATCAGCCGTAAGGTGGATAAACTGGCTAAGTCATTGCGCAAGCAGATCTTGGCGGCTTTGGGCCGGCGTGGGATGAGCCGCCGGCAGGCGCAGGAAGCGCTTGAGGTCGATGTACGTGACCTGCGGGTCAATATTCGTAGCCGACTGGCGCAAGAAAAGGGTGGAGGAGCGTTCTCCAAGAAGAAGGCAGAAGCTCCGGCGGACGGGTCATAAATGCTAATGGTGGGGATACCCAAAATCGTAGAACAGCAGTTGCATGCGATGGCGACGGTTGAAGACCATCCTGATCCGAACTTGCTGGGCGCGTTTGTGGAGAAATCGCTGGAGCAGGGCGAGCAGCTTCGAGTACTGGAGCATTTGTCGCGATGCACAAGCTGCCGGGAAATCGTGTCGCTGACAGCGGCGCAGCCTGGTATCGCAGGTGCTGTTTCGGTCGCTCCTGCCAGGGCAGGTTGGCTTTTTTGGCCGGTTTTGCGTTGGGGGGCAGCGATGGCTTGCGTCGTGGTGGTGGGCGTGGCTGTTACGGTCCGACAGAAGCACGAGTCCCGACAGATTGATGCCACGATCTCGGAACAAAAGGCTGAACTTGCAAAGCAGATCTCTCCGCCGAGCAGTCCTCCAGCGAAAGCCGCGGAGCAAACGATCGCGGCTAACCCAACCGTCACTCGGCAGACCGCCAGAGCTATGAAACCGGCGGGGAATAATAACGCGGCGGCCGCGAGCCCGATCGAAATGGCAGATGCTGGAGTTGGCTCTCGACTGGCCGAAGTCCCAGGGAGAGCGAAGGCCGCAGAATCGCAAGACGCCGAGTCCTCGAAGGGCATTGCCAGCGCCGGAAATGCAGTGCAGGCAGAAGGTTCGACCGCTCCTGTCGTTCCGCTGGTGTCGACGAACCTGCCGCCACGGTGGACGCTGAACTCGGATGGAACACTACAGCGCTCTCGTGATTCGGGCAGAAGCTGGCAGACAATTCAGGTCGCGGACAACACCGTCTTTCGAGCGCTGGCAGCGAATCGCTTGGAGATCTGGGTAGGAGGCGCGGCCGGTGCGCTTTTCCATTCTTCCGATGCCGGGCAGCACTGGACGCAGGTGCGACCAGTCGCAAATGGCGAGGCTCTCGCAGATGACATTATAGGGGTCGAATTCGCCGACACTCTTCACGGCAAGGTGACCACTTCAGTCCAAGAAATCTGGATCACTGGTGACGCCGGGCAAACTTGGCAGAAACAGTAATTCGCTTGGCTCTTGCCTAAGGACCAGCTGTGCAAAAAATTGGTCCCGCTTGAAGTAACCTGTGAAAATCGCAGCTTCTCCCGAGCATACCCTTTGCTACCCAGCGAAATATCGAACTAACGTCCTGATTGCACAATTACCCTTTAGAGCGATTTTCAGATTACTTCCATCAAATGTGGATTACCAAAGTGACGTTTACACCTAGGGGTGGCCCATCTACGATGAGAGGGTAGTTTGGCAGTTCTGGGGGAGGGCTGCCGAAGCGTCCTAGACTGAAAAGTTTAGGACGTTTTTATTTGGCGTCGGTTCTCATCGTTGTAGCGCCGACCATCTGGACTTCGACTTGCGGCAGTACCGACCCTCACTCGCACTCGTCGTCCAGCACCCACCCTTGGTGTATTTACTTGGCCACTGGAGACCCAACCGAATCATTTCTCGCCGAAAGTGCATAATTAGGTGACGAGGAGCAAGGGCTTTGATGCAAGACGGGCTTTGGTACAAAGACGCGATTATTTACCAAGTGCACGTCCGTACTTTCCGCGATAGCAATGGTGATGGGATCGGGGACTTCCGCGGCCTCGCGGAGAAACTGGATTACCTGCAGGAATTGGGCATCAACGCGCTCTGGCTGATGCCGTTCTTTCCTTCACCGCTCCGCGATGACGGATACGACATCGCCGATTACAGATCGGTCCATCCCAATTACGGCACGCTCGACGACTTCAAGACTTTTCTCACGGCTGCCCACGAGCGCGGGATACGAGTGATCGTGGAGATGGTGCTCAACCACACCTCCGATCAACACCCTTGGTTTCAGGAATCGCGGAGCTCCCCAGACAACCCGCGGCGGGACTGGTATGTCTGGAGCGACACCGATACCCGTTATCGTGGCGTGCGAATTATTTTCCTCGATACCGAAACATCAAACTGGGCGCGGGACCCGGTTTCCAAGTCATATTATTGGCATCGTTTCTTCAGCCACCAGCCCGATCTTAACTACGACAATCCAGCCGTCCGGGAAGAGATGTGGTCGATAATGCGTTTTTGGCTCGATATGGGCGTGGATGGGTTTCGGCTCGATGCGGTTCCGTATCTCGTCGAACGGGAAGGGACATCGTGCGAAAACCTGCCCGAGACCCACGCGGTGCTCAAAGAATTGCGCAGCAAGCTCGATCAACAATTCCCGGGAAAGATGCTCCTCGCCGAGGCCAACCAATGGCCGGCTGATCTTCGACCGTACTTTGCGAATGGCGATGAGTTCCACATGGCTTTTCATTTCCCTCTCATGCCGCGGATGTTCATGGGCGTGAAGCTCGAGGATCGCAAGCCGATCATGGATATTCTTCAGCAAACTCCGGAGATCCCTGATTCATGCCAGTGGTGTTTGTTCCTGCGCAACCACGACGAACTGACGCTGGAGATGGTGACCGACATCGAACGGGATTACATGTACGATACTTACGCCGGCGACAAAGCGATGCGGCTGAACCTCGGCATTCGACGGCGGCTGGCACCGCTTCTGGATAATGACCGGCGGCGAGTCGAACTGATGACTGGCATGCTTATGTCGCTGCCCGGAACTCCGATCATCTACTATGGCGACGAGATCGGAATGGGGGACAACGTCCACCTGGGCGACAGGAATGGCGTGCGTACGCCGATGCAGTGGGACGGAGGTTGGAACGCGGGCTTTTCCTCAGCCGATCCCGAGAGCCTTTATTCGCCGCTGATTCTCGATCCCGTATATGGGTATCCCGCGGTGAACGTTTATTCGCAAAAGCGATCTGGGCATTCGCTTCTCGCATGGATGAAACGCATCTTAGCAACGCGGAAGTCCACGCAGGTTTTTGGCAGAGGCTCTATAGAGTTCCTGCATCCTGCGAACCACCGCGTGCTTGCGTATGTGAGGCAGGTCAAGAATGAAACGGTACTCGTGGTCAATAACCTTTCCAGTTCCGCTCAAGCGGTGGAACTCGACCTGCGCCGCTACAAGGGCAATATCCTGGTGGAAATGTTTGGCCGGAATATCTTTCCACGGATCGGGGACTTGCCTTATTTGCTGACTATGGGCCCTTACCAGTTCTTCTGGTTCCGCTTGCGGCGAATATAAAAAGAGATGAGATCAGAATAGGTGTGACAGGGGTTTCGTCTGGACGAGACAAGCGTTCTTTCCGATGATTTTATTCGCGAACTGATCAGCGTTGGCGAGGTGGACCTCCTTGTCGGCGTGCCTACGCACAATAATGCCAAGACGGTCGGAGAAACAGTACAAGCTATCCGGGTTGGACTCCTGAAGTATTTTCCTCGGGAGCGTGTCGTCATCGTAAATGCGGACGGAGGATCGAAGGACAGCACGCGTGAGGTCGTGGCCGCAGCCTCGATCAATGACCTGCAGCGTTCCTCGGACTTGTACGCTCTGCGTACCCTGCACTGCATCAGCACGATATATGGAGACGACCCCGCAACCGAAGTAGCCTTGCGCACGATTCTGGCGGCCGCCGAATTATTGCGCGCCAGAGCCTGCGCAATTGTTTCGCCAGAATCGACGAGCATCACGCCAGACTGGATTGAGCACCTTCTGCGCCCGGTTTACCGGGATGATTTCGATCTGGTTACTCCGCTCTACCGTAGACATAAGTTCGATGGATTGCTGCTGCGAAATCTCGTCTACCCGATGACCCGGGCCCTATATGGCAAGCGGCTACGGGAACCATATGCGGTCGAGTTCGCATTCTCCGGACGCCTCGGCACTCAGCTTCTGGAGCAACAGGTTTGGGATCACGGAGTCGGCGGGGTTGGCACCGAGATGCGAGTGACCCTTGCTGCAATGGCCGGCGGGTTCCGCCTCGGCCAGACCTTCCTCGGAACAAAACAGCATCTGGATCGCAGTTCAGCCGATCTCGTGCCCGCGATGCGGCAGACAGTGGGTACGCTTTTCTCGTCGTTGGAACCGAATTTTCAAGTCTGGAGTACGAACCACGCGACGGAACCTATCCCCACGTTTGGCGCTGAGCACGACTTAACGGTGGAACCGATTCGCGTGAACCGAAGGCGGCTCTATCAACAATTCGGCTCTGGCGTTGCTGAACTTGAACCGGTTCTCAAGTCAATCCTTTCGCCTCAGACGCTAGCCGACGTTCAAGGCATTGCCAAGCTCACAGAAGATGAGTTTCGCTATCCTCACGAACTCTGGGTAAGAACGGCTTATGAGTTTGCCGCTTCGTACTACAAGTCGGTCATCAATCGAGACCACATCATCCAGGCCCTGGCTCCTCTTTATCGCGGCAAGGTGTACACCTTTCTCGTAGAAAACCGCGACGCCTCGGGAGAGGAAGTGGAAGCTAATGTCGAAGCGCTCTGTCTGACCTTCGAGCGCTTGAAACCGAACTTGCTTGATCTGTGGAACGCATGAGAGTGAGGTCAATATGTGGGAAATGATCGTCGGAGAATTGAACCACGCGATGCAGGAGCTTGCCAGGAATTTCGCGCACCTTCTGCCCCGTCTGCTAGCCACGCTGATCATTGCGCTCTTGGGGTGGGTGATCGCCTACGCCCTGAAAGTTGTCGTGCGGGGCATTCTGCGGATCGCAAAGTTCGACAAGCTTTCTGACAATGCCGGAGCCACGCAAATCCTGAACAAGTTGGCGCTCCCCTCGTCCAGCGAACTGTTGAGCCGGGTTGTGTTTTGGATGGCGTGGATGGGCTTCATTCTGCTCGGAGTGGAGGTGCTCGAGATCGTCGGACTGCATGAGTACATCTCAAGATTCTTCCTCTATCTGCCCAGGCTATTCGTGGCGCTGTTCATTGTCTTTTTCGGATTGGTGGCAGCAAGTTTTTTTTCCAGGGCCGCTCTGCTGGCAGCCGTCAATGCCGACTCCCCCTCGCCTGGGCTTTTAGCAACCTTGATCCGGACAATCATTGTTATTTTTGCGGTAACAATGGCCTTCGAGCAGCTTGGCCTGGCAGAGAGGACAATCCTGGTCGCATTCGCGATTGCCTTCGGTGCCTTGATGCTCGGCCTCGCCATTGCCTTTGGCATGGGTGGCCGGGATCTGGCAAAACAATTCCTGGAGAGAAGATTCCTCAAAGAAAAAGAAGATCAGAAACAAGACGAACTTTCGCCACTGTAACTTCCAGGATAGGAAGTGGCGAGACGGAAGCAACCACAGAGCATCCCTGGCAAACTTAACTAGAAAGGTCGTGGTGCCGGGAGGGGGATTTTGTTGAATCCGTGTCCCGCCGCCAATGGTATCAGCAAGATGCAGTGTTTTGCGTAACTTGAGCCTTTTCGTCGTCAAGTTAAGTCCGATCTGACGCCCTCCCGCCGACATTTTCGGTAGGAAACGGTAGTGAACGACCTGCATTGAGACCGCGACACTGATCTCATGGACTGACACTTTCTTAAACTTTTGCTCATCGAAAAGACAAGGGGCACCGATGGGAAGCGGTAGCCCACACGAAAGAGCAATAGCATGGGAAAGAAGTCAATCACACTCGCGGGACTCGTGCGCAGAGTACGCAAGCAACTATTCGATTCGTCCATCCCGGCAGGACGAGAGGACGCAATCGAAACCATTATGGACGCTCGACCGGACTGGACGTATGAAGAAGCCGAGCGGCTCTACGAATGGATGGACGATAAAGAGATGTACACATCAAACTGGATAGCGGTCTACTTCTGCGAGCGGCATCGCTCTCCATATAGAGTATGCATCGACCAGCATCCGAAGCTGCAGCAGACCGTCGTGGTTCCTTCCGTCATTGCGGCAGCCGCTACCGCGACGACTTCCGCACCCATTGCTAAGAAACAAGAAGCAAAACGGCAGGCAGAGGTCGCAGCCGACGTCGCCGTTAAGAAAGCAGAAGAAGAGAAGCACCTACCGGGGAAGCGTTCTGTGCTGGGGGCAATCTTCGGTCGCGATTGGCAGCGCATTGTGATGGAGAAGGTCGCGACACGGGAAGGGCAGCAGTGGCTCAACCGCAAGGTCGAGATGTGGGACGATGAGCAGGATCGCATCGCCGCCTACAACTACCTCAACAGCATGGACAGCCTCGCCCTGCTCCACACCGAGTTTCCGGGCGTGAAGAAATGACCAAGGAAGAACGCCAGATCATCATCCGCGCCGTGAGGTCTCATCCGAAAAAGACCTACGACCGGATCGCGGCTGACTTGGGAGTCTCCAAGCCCATTCTGCTCCACGCCATCAAAGGTGCTGTTGAGCGCCCACGCGGACGCAAGCTAAATCTCAACGGGTTTAGGTTTGCGGCTGCGGCAAACCGAGTTGTCGCGATTCGTCAGTGTTAGTCGGTCGGGGTTGCGTCACGGTTGTTGCCGCAGAGCTTGTCCAGAACAATACGGCTGCAATCGAGGACTTCTTGTGCGGTCTTCCGCAAGTTGGACAGATTGTGCATAACGTCGTTGCCAGCACGTGCGACCTTCCGCGCACCCTCTAGCTCGGCACCTTCCAGCAGCTTTACTCGGCTCGCACGTTCAATCAACGACCCCAACTCGCGGCTCTCGCCGGGATTTGGCGGCAGCTTGTCTTTCAGAGCATGTTCCACAAGGCTTCTGCACAGCGCCACCGAGGCTGTATCAAACCCATACAGGAACGCCTCATGCGCCTGAAGAAACAGATTCCTTACGGAATTGTTTGTGACCCTGATTTTTACGGGTTGTAATGAGGAAGCACGTTCAATTATCTGCTCAAGGCGAGCGACAAGCTGATGCGAGTAGTAGCGATCAAGTTCCTCCGAGATGTAGTCGAACCATCCATCGCCCGCCTTGTGGCGGGATTCAAGCCAAAGATCGAAAGGAAAACTGCCCGGAACAGAGTTTTGCCACTCCTGTTCGGCATCAACATAAGCTACGGTCGTTCGGCTCAAAGCCGTCAGCTTAGCCGCCAGTTCCTCGGCGACGGGCACACTCCTGAGAAAAGCCACAATCTCATTAGTGTCTTGCCCGCGCAGTACTTGGGCGACAATTTCGAGAGTTTCGATCCTGTCGCGGTTTAACGCGTGCCTGATTTGGTGAACGGCTTCTGCTCTGGCTCTGGTGCTCGCCGCGATGTGAGAAAGATTGGCTGCTATTGCTGCTGTGGATTCCTTCACCAGCTTCGCGGTTTCTTCAGGCAATCGGGTATCAGCAAGGAAGTCGTTGGTCGCCGTTTCTAGGTTCTTGCTCCTTAGCTCGTTGAGTTGATCGTCGTCCTCCATTACATCCAAAACCGCCTCACGGAGAAGGTCGCCCCCGTCCAGTTCTGCCTCCGGCTTGAGGAGCCATTCTAGGTATCCTCGACCTTCCTCACTGTGTTCCCAAGCTCGGAGCACGCGTTTCAGTAGTTTTGATCGTTCGCTCATTCGACACCCGTATCCTAATCTGGGAATGGCAGGCGAGACCTCTACGTTGCTGCCTTTTTCGAGGGTGACTGCGATGAGCTACTGAGCGCACTGCCGAAGCGGAGAAGGCTCTTGTCCACTGGGCGCGGGAATTGTTTCAGACCCACAGAGTTCATATTGACGAAGAGCACGCAATGGACGATACGATGTACGCTTTGGAGAGCACTATCAGCGCGCTAGTCGTCCGGGGAAGCTAGAGAAGAGGCGGCTTGATGCTCTCGGCAGAGTATCCAGCCAGCCGCAAGCTCTTACGCTGCACACTCACTCGCTGAGGAACTAGCCATACCGTCTTCTTCATTCCGAAGGAGATCCTCGCGTTTCAGGTCGCGTTCGTCCAGCGCCTTGTTGATTTCAGAAGCAAGTTCCATTAACTTGTGTGGGTCTTCTTCTTTCGCTGCTGCCTCGCAGAGCTTTCGCCAATCCTTCGGTTGATTCGCAGCCATACGTTTTCTCCTTGGCGACAAAAATCGTGTGATGCCAAAGGACATGTAACGCACTCGACTAACGCTGGAGGTAGTGCAAGCGACTTTCCACAGCGAGAAGAACTTTCGATTCAAGAATTTAGATGGGATTCCGCAGTTTATTCGAATGCGAAGATTCTTCCATCGCTGCGTAATTTTGCTTGTGGAGACCGACTGATCGGGATGCTCGCCTATAGCTATCGTTCAGACCCATCCTGCCGACCTCCACTTTCATCAAAGATGAGCCTGTCGTGTTGCCGAACTGGCAGGACGTTTTACGGATGATGCCGTAGGCGAACGAAGCTGGCGTCACATCCCTTGTTCACCTGAAGCAATGGCGACGAATCCAGAAGCCGCTTGAGAGCGATTTTCTGAGTCCCCGATCCGGGCACGTCACTCGCTATACCCGCTTTCGAATCCCCCAAATCAACACGGAAACTGCCAGCCAAGCCAGACTTGCACCTGTGAGCACGATCCATGATCTATGGTCAGGCAGCAGCCGCCATACCAGCAGGGCAAAGACAAACAGTCCCACGCTTCCCATCGCGGAACCTGCTGCATCAATGCTGGCGGCTTCTCGTCCGCGCTGGGTTCCTTGTAACCCCTTCTCCTCTTTCTTCTGTTTCTCATGCTTCTCAATCAGGGTTGCGCTGGCAGGAAAGATTGCCGGGAACGCAAGGAACAGCCCGCCAACAACGGCTCCGCACTCCTTCGCGATGATTCCTGCGATGGCAGTGATCAGCCCGCCGAAGAAGAATCGAATCGCATATTCGTGCCACTGCGTTTGCTGAAGCCCAGAGAGATCGACCTTGATTTGCATCGCTATTTTAGCCAGATGTACCAAAGTCCGAATGCTATGCCCAGCCAGAGGGGAACTGCGCCGACAGTGACCCAGAGAGCTTTCAGCTTGTAGCGCATCATGACCCAACTGACACAAGAAGCATAAACCGTGAAGGCGATTGCACCCGCCATCATGGAGCGGGCTTCAGTGGCGGCAAAGGATGTACCTTCGGTCGCTACCGTCAACCCCAAAGTGGCAAGCGCGACTGACGGCGCAGCACCGAATAGCCCTGCGAAGCTCTTCGGTTTTAACAAATCGCCTATGATTGCGAACGCGGAGACCACTGCACCGCCGACAAGTAACCGGATGAGAATCTGGCTCATCGCTTTCGCTCCCTCATCGCATTCCTGATTTCACCAGTTTTCGAGCTTGATTCTGTCCCTTCACTCCGAGCACGCGGTACTTTTCGCCGGAAAGCCTGTGATAGTTCACGAAGAACTCTTCCAGTTCTCGACAGAATTCTTTCCCCAGATCATCAATCTTTTTTATGTCTGCCCAACTGTGGGCGTCCCGCTCAACTGCCACTATCCGGTCATTCCGCACCTTGTCTTTCTTGTCGCCCTGCTCACCCTCGATCACGCCAATGGGTCGGCACGTCAGGATACAGCCGGGGAATGCTGGCTCGTCCATGAGCACCAACACGTCCACGGGGTCGCCATCATCGGCTTTGGTTGAGGGAACAAACCCGAAGTCATACGGAAATGTCATCCCAGCGGGCAAGACTTTCTTCAATTCGAAGATTTGCTCATCGGGGTCGAAAGCAAATTTATTGCGGCTGCCTTTTGGAGTCTCAATAACAACACGGAGCATTTGCTTATCGTCCGAATCGAAGGGCTTGAGACGGGTTGGATTGGCAAGCCCGTTTTTCTTGCTCATTTTTTCTCCAATCTGGTCTGCAACGTGGATGCCTTGCGGGAGCGGAAGGTTTGTTCCCTTCCCAGAACATTCAGACCAGCCCCGGAGGTAGACTATCGGGGTATGCGCAAGCGCCTCATCACGACGACTTCGCAGGATTCACCGCACTTTGACGAAGGCCGGCTTGACCTCGACAGTTCGGCAATGGTCGAGGTTACGTCGGAGGAGAAGGGCTATCCCGTCGAGTTTGCTCTTGTCTCAGGAGAGGAGCGAGGGTGGCGTGCCGCCGTTTCTGGCGTTCAAACTATCCGGCTAATTTTCGATAAGCCGCAAAAACTCACACACATCTCGCTCGTCTTCGAAGAGGGCGAGACAGAGCGTACCCAAGAGTTCGTGTTGCGATGGTCTCCAGATGGCGGGCGCTCGTTTCGAGAAATCGTGCGTCAGCAGTGGAATTTCAGCCCACCCAACACTACACGCGAGATCGAGGAATATAACGTTCAACTCTCAGATGTCACCGTTCTCGAATTGATCATCGTGCCCGACATCAGTCGGGGAGCGGCTCGCGCCTCGCTCAAGAGTCTGCGCGTGTCCTGACCCGTCGCGATCCGCCACTGTCGCGGTCACCTCATTTCATGCCGACCCGTTTGACCGTTGCCGTGCTTATGTTGGATATTGAGACGGAATGGACGTTGAACGCATCATTGACGACATCGAGCAGCTACAGGAAATGTTCGAAGCGCCGGACATTAGACCGCTTAGCGCAAGCGACATCTCGGCTGCAAATCGAAAGCACGACGAGATGAATGCGCATAGCCCGTGGTTTCGGCTCTGGCAACACTATGGTGTCTGTTGCCGGACTGAGCCTCCGGTACTGCGACTGCCGTAAATCGAGACCTAAACTTTCGGAGGACTTTCGAACACGAATCGGGGAGACCTATTCGCGCATCGAACGTGAGTGTTTTTCGGAGGAGAGAATGGACAGCACAATTTCGACCAAAGACCTGAAGTCGAAACTCGATAAGAAGCAAGGAATCACGGTAGTCGAGACCCTCGCGCCTGAACGCTACCGAGAAGCCCATCTCCCCGGAGCGTTGAACATACCGCCCGAAAAGATCAGGGAACTTGCTTCACAGTTGTTGCCTAGCAAGGACGCTGAGATCGTCACCTACTGTACGAACACGCATTGACACGCCAGCGAATACGCTGCCCGTGAATTGGCGGCGATGGGCTACAAGAACGTGGCGCACTATCCCGAAGGCAAGCAGGGCTGGATGGAAGCGGGGCTTCCGGTGGAGAAGGCTGCATAAGAAATCACTGCAACCGAAGCTGAGGGTCAACAGTCCAGATCAACTCGGATACTGAGGAGTTGCGTCCCGAACAGCCGCACCGCTCGGGAATTCCCCGCGCTGCTCGGCAGATGGCTCGACAGCCAGCGTTGGCGTTCAAGGGGATTGTCGTCAGGGAGCAGATGCGCGGTGCCCGTGTACCAGTGATACGTTAGTCCCTCGCGCAGCTTAAGCCGCACATGCGGATCACGCTCAATGTTGCGGACGTATCCCGCCTTCATCCCGTGCTCTGCCACTAGCCAGAACTGGTTTCCGATGCGCCCATCGCCCACTGGCGTGCGGCGTGGCTTGCCAGTCTTCCGTCCTTTCGTTTCGAGCAACGCATATCCGGGCAGCGGCAGACCTGTCGCAAGCGCGAGCTTGATCGGCGGGTTCAGAAGATATTTCTGAAACGTGTGAACGATCTGATGCTTCATTTCGTGCGTCTCCCGAACGCGATCATCACGACTGCGCATACCAGAGCGAATGCGGCGACCATCGGCTGCACGAAAGGCATTGTGTTTCAGTCCACTGATGGAGGCACGCTGGGCAAACTCCTCCCGTGTCGAACGTGTTCCATTCGTGTGCGCAGGTGCAGAACCACTTGTCCTCTTTGCGCGGCGACCAGCCGCAGAGCGGGCAGCGGATGCGTGAGCCAGAGGAGTCCTGATTCCTTTCTTCCTCAAGTTCTCGATCCAACACGACAGATTTCGTGGCGTCAGTCACAAGGCTGAATACTCCTCACGCGGTTGATCGGTTTACTGAGGGTTGCCTTCTCGTGATTATCAGCACAGCTACCCACGCACCGAAAACTACATCAGATGCCAAGCAAAAACCGGGCCACCATTGCGGAACACCGGGGTTGTCGATGAAGAAGTGACGGACGAAGTCAAAGACGCCGTGACCAATAAGAGCGGCGACAACTAGCCAATAGTTCCCCTTGAAGCCGAGAACGGCAAACAACACGAAAACGCCCGCGACGATGCTTTCAATGATTAGCGTGCGCGTAGAAGCTCCCATCACAGCGAACAAGGCATAGTAGGACGCGATCACGATTAATACCGTCGAATAGAATGCACGCTCACGATCAAAACCGATGACAGCAGCAAAAGCAACCACAGCCAAAGTTAGGATCACACCGATCAGGTATTCCATTTTCCTGCCTCCAGTGGGTATACCTCGCATCCTTGGTAAACCGCTAATCAGACTTTCCGACCGTAGTTGCAGTTATATCTGACCGGACATGCGGTGCAGCGCGGCTGTGACCGTTTGCACAGTGCTTGACCGTGCTGCCGGAGCAACTGATGTGCCCGGATCAGCGAATCGTAGTCTCTGGGAAGTTGCCCATGAATCGCATCCAGCACCAAACGATAGGTCGCTGCGTAATTCTTCTGCTCGTCTGCGAAGCCCACTCGACACAGCACTCGCAATCCATTCGAGTCGAGCGCCATCACGGGGTAAGAGCGAGTGAACAGGAGTATCTTTTCCGCTCCCGGATCGCCGATGCTGGGGAATCTCTTCAACGCTTTCTTCGCTTGCGGCAGCGGCTTCTTGAGAACCGCACGCAGGTCGCTATCGAACTCCTCGTAGGCAATCTTGGCAATGGTGAGAAGTTTTTCCGCACTCACGTCGGGGAGTATGCCAGCTTTGCCGATAGCTGCCAACGCGGAATGCTGTGCGGCAAGAATCTCTTCGGGGCGTATCCCGATGGTTCGTTTGAGAGCGGCGAACGCTTCGGCACGGCGATTGTCACTCGCCAGATACGCGATGTTCTCCCAGATGATTAACTCCAGCGGGTCAGTCGAGGGAGGCGGGGCAGGATCGCCATAATGTTGTTGAAGGGTATTGACGAGCTTCGACAATGTGATGGTGGCTGGGTTCATTGCTCAAGTCCCACTATGAGAAAAGCCGATCCTGAGCCTCGGCAACCTCCACAGGCTGTGAACATTCCACATCGTCATTCGCCACATGATTGATTCGCGTACTCACCGGATAAGCCCGCATCAGCCGCGCATCGTAGGGCGTCAGTAGTTCCGAAATGACCTGCACGTCGGTCATGCCGGGATCGAGCCATAGGTCGTAGCTCTCTGGATCGAGGATCACAGGCATCCGGTCGTGAACAGCCGAGGTCACGGCGTTCGGGGTGGTCGTCAGGATCGAGCATGACTTCACCCATTGCCCGCTCGGATCACGCCACCGCTCCCACAATCCCGCAAAGGCGAAGAGTCCACCGTCACCGACCTCGAAGCAGAAGGGCTGCTTTGCCGAGCCACGCCGTTGCCATTCGTAAAAGCCATCTGCCGGAACGAGGCATCTGCGGAATCTCATCGCTTCACGGAATGCAGGCAAGGTATGTGCCGTCTCCGATCTGGCGTTAATCATCCTCGCCGCGCCAGACGTGTCCTTCGCCCATGCAGGAATAAGTCCCCAACGCATAGTCGAAATCTGACGGACAGGTTCTTTGGGATGCTGCCGGACAACCGGAATTTGCTGCGTTGGTGCGATGTTGTATCGAGGCAACCAGTCGTCGTCCCAAGGAGCACTCCCGAAGTATTCCTCGATGACCTGCTTCCTTCGCGAGAGCCTGAAGCGACCGCACATGTTAGTGAGACATTATGGCAGATCAGATAGCGTGACAGTTATGGGGGTGTGGTCAGAAGGCTTTTCCTGCCCGCGAGGTGCCTTGTCGATTTCGCAGCCTTTCAGACGATGTACCAGCATTGGAGATAACAAGAAGTGGTCGATCCTTATACCTCGATTGTTTTGGAACGCCTGCCGGAAGTAGTCCCAGAACGTGAAATGTCCTGTTTCGCCCACGTGCAACGACCGGAACGCATCCGTATATCCCATGCCCAACATCGCACGATAGCGGGCTCGCGGCTCCGGCTGAAACAAAGCATCGTGCGCCCACGAAGACGGCTTGTGACAGTCGATGTCCTCAGGAATGACGTTGAAGTCGCCGCCTATCAGAGTGGGCACACCGTCCTGTTTCCATCGAATCATTTGCTGAATCAGGCGATCCATCCAAGCTAACTTGTACGCGAACCTGTCACTGCCTACAGGATTGCCATTCGGAGCATAAACATTGACGATCCGAATGTCCTTGATGATTACCTCCAGAAACCGCGCATGACTGTCGGAATCGTCTCCGACGAGAGCCTTAGCAATCGTCTTCATCGGATGTCGCGAGAGGATCGCAACGCCGTTATAGGCTTTCTGGGTCACCGCTACACTCTCATAGCCAAGCGACTGGAAGGTTTCGGACGGGAACTCGGTGCCTTTCAATTCTTGCAACAACAACACATCGGGTTCGCGAATTTTCAGCCATGCCGTGACATGGGTAAGCCGAGAGCGAACAGAATTCAAATTCCAACTGGCGACTTTAAACATCAATTCACATTCTAGCCGCCGCAGGTAAGTGCCTGACCATTCGTTACTGCGCCGTGAAGCCGCCATCGACGGCTAAGGCGTGTCCAACGACGAATGCCGCCCCGGGACTACCCAGCCAAAGAACAGCCGACGCTATCTCCTCTGCTTTTCCTATGGGGCTACTTCTTTTTGAAGATGAAGATCGGCTCCGTCTTGTGCTTGCTGTATTTATGCTTCGCACCGGGCATTGCACTAAGTTGTAGCTCCAACGTTTCGGCATGTGCAAAGCCCTTGTGGGTCGCTAGAGCCAGAAAATCATCCTGCAATGAACCTCTGTAACTGCTGACGTTTGCGATGTTGACGGCGAGGATGCCGCCCAGCTTGAGGCAGTAAGCGCAGTTGTCGAGCGTCTGCCCCATAAACTCATTGAGCCACGCTTCTTGCGTCGAGTAGCTTTTCCAGCTTTGCGTAGGGTCATCCGAGTAGAGTTCTTGCGCGAAATATGGTGGGCTGCTGAAGACCACATCAACGGAGTTGGGCTTCAGCGCATCGCGCATCTCTTCGGTCTCGCTGCCAACCATATAGAGTTCAACGTCCAAACTGCGACCCATCTTCAGCGCCATCGGCAGTAGTTCGTCGCGCATCCTCTCAAGACCCTTGAATGTCTCTGTACCGGGATCGCAGCCGATGTACTTGCGGACTCGCTTGCAAGAGATAGCACCTAGCAATCTGCCGCCCCAGCCGCAGCTTGGGTCGAACACAATGCCGCCTGCGTCGGGGAGATATTTGTGATAAATAGAAGCCGCTTGCACCGGAGAAAAGTTGCTGACTTTCTGCGTGCCTGAAAAGGTGCGCAGTGCTCTGTCCATGCTGGACGGCGTCAAAAGTGACTCCGGCAGGAATTCCCGCAGCCAGTTTATCCGCCTTTCCTCTTCAGCTTCCGCCTTGCTGCGCTTTTTGGTGCCGACGTGCAGCTTCCGACTCTTGTCCATCGCCCTAATCAGCAGAGAATGGTCATTGAAAAGTTCTTGTGGCGTGCGCTTGCCGCCAGCCTGCACGGACACCATGTGGGGAAAGTAGCAGGACGCAAGCCTACCTTCTTCGACTCAGCCTTCGCCAAGTACCGCATCGTGCTCTCGATGTCGCGATGTCCGAGCAACTTTTGGACGGTTTTTAAGTCGATGCCGCTCTGCAAGCAGCGCGTGGCGAACGTGGCGCGGAATTTGTGCGGATGGCTGTCGGCGATCTTCGCCTTGTCGCCAATCGCTTTGCAATCGTCCCACGAGTGCGTGTACATGCCGCCCTTGGAGTTGGCGAACACCGTGGTGCCTCGGTGCGGGAGTTCCTTCAGGATCGTCAGCAGTTCGTCCGGCACTTCGATAGTGCGTTGCTCGTGATCCTTCGGCGTGAAGTCCAGCTTCGGCGAGACAGTGATGGTGCCAGCCTTGAAGTCGATGTCGTCCCACTCCAAATGCTCAAGCTCAGCTTTGCGCAATCCGCTCATCAAATACGTTTTGAAGATCGCGACCTGCCATGCGTCGGGACAGTTGTCGAAGAACGCCTTCAGTTCGTCGTCGCTGTAGACGGTCGGCTCAAGCTCCACGTACTTGCCGTCCTTCATCGTGATCAGACCTTTACCGGGGTCGAGATGTAGCACGCTGCGAATGAACTGATTCACTCGGAACATCTTGTTCGCAGCCGTCCGCGCCGACCGTTTCTTGGTGTCGATGCTCCACGCCCGGTAGCGCAGCAAATCAACCTTCTTGATCTGCGTGATGATGTTGGTGCCGACGAAGCCCCGGATGAACTTGCCCTGCTGGTCGTAGTGCCCGAAGAACTCGTACAGAGTGTCACGCATCAGGGCGTGAGATTCCGGCTGGTGCCCCAGCCTGTACTCTTCGAGCCAAGCCTCAAGCAGATCGCTCACCATCGGCGGGGCGTTGAGCTTAGACCCACGGGTCTCGCCCACAACGCCTTCGGCGTGGGCGACCATGAATGCCTCTTGTCGCCTGCGTGCGTTCTCGGCATCCGCAGCCGATGCGCACTTCCGCCAGACGAGCTTCGCACCTTCGCGGAACCTGATGTAATACGCCGCCCCCGGCTCTGGCTTGATCTTGTTGTTCCTGCCGACCAGCGGCTTCGAGTACCGCCATTTCCCGTCTACCTTCTTGTACGTCCAGATGCTCACCCTGCGGTTCGCCACGCGGCGTCCCCCGATCCACCACACAGCAAGCATCGTACAAACGGTAGGAAGGCGATAAGATGCCCTTGGTAATCATTATAAGTGGTTTGTTTTCAATATGATGGTGCCGGGAGGGGGAGTCGAACCCCCAAGGGCCGAAGCCCGGCGGATTTTGAGTCCGCTGCGTCTGCCAGTTCCGCCATCCCGGCGCGGGATTTCTGGTGCGGAGAAGTTTAGCTTAATTGACCGTCTGGGCCTTTGCAACCGCTTTAACGCTGCGCCTCGACTGCGCTTTCACTCTGAACCGGAAGCTTCGCCTGCTGCCACGCGTCTAAGCCGCCGATGACGTTTGTGATGTTTCGGAACCCGGCTCGTTGCAGCAGGCTACAGGCGATCATGCTGCGATATCCGCTCTTGCAGTGGACGGCGATTGGCCGGTTGCGGTCGATCTCTGGCGGGGAAACCTTGAAATTGTCGAGAGGCCACCAGGCCGCGCCTTCGACGTGTCCAGCTTGCCACTCGGATTCGCGGCGCACATCGAGCACTTGAGTCGCGTCAGCTTGCATGCGATCAAGCAAAGTTTGCGCGTCAATCTGGGGCAATTCAGCGAGCTCGAATCCCGCTTGTGTCCACGCTCCGACGCCACCGTTCAAATATCCACGTGCGTCTTCAATGCCCACTCGCGCCAAGCGCAGCCGCGCTTCTGATAGCTGTTCGGGAGAGTCCGCGATCAGCACCGGACGAGCGGATAGACCTAGAACCGTTCCTGCCCAGGACGCAAACTGGCCCGACAGAGCAATGTTGATCGAGCCCGGAACGTGCCCACGGGCGAACTGGTCGCCGGGTCGAACGTCGAGCGCGACTACTCCCTCATCCAGCATCGACTTTAGTTCGCGAGCGGAAATCGACAGCAGTTCGTGGAGGTCAGAAAGCGCGGACGCTCCCTCCCGATTTATCTCCGCGTCCTGCAGAAAGTATTCGGGACGCGTAGGCAAGTTCCTGGTTAGTTGCCGTATGAATTCTTCCCTGCTCTTGATCTGCAGTGCGTAGTTTGTGAGCCTCTCGGTTCCGATCGTGGAGGACCGCTCGGCGCGCATGTTACGGCCACAGAGCGAACCGGCGCCGTGTGCCGGATAGACGAGTACGTCGTCAGGGAGCGCGAGCAGTTTGTGATTCAAACTGTCGAAGAGCATGCCCGCCAATTCGGTGGGCGTATAGGTCTTCGAGAGATCCGGTCTGCCGACATCGCCGAGAAATAGGGTGTCGCCGGTCAGCACCGCCCACGGCTTGGGGCATCTTTCGTTGTCCGTTATTAGAAGGCAAATGCTTTCGGGTGTGTGTCCCGGCGTTTCCAGCACTTTGAGCACTGCCTTGCCCACGGCCAACTCGAAACCATCCTGCAAATCGATGTGGGTGAACTTGGCCCCAGCCCGAGCTCCGATGTAAATCTTGGCTCCGGTACGTTCGGCAAGCTCTTTGTGTCCGGAAACAAAATCGGCGTGCAGATGAGTTTCAAAGATATGGAGGATTTTCACTCCATGTTCTTCCGCAGCCTTCAGATAAATTTCGACGTCACGCTGAGGATCGACCACAACCGCCTCGCCCTGTGACGCCAACATGTAAGAAGCGTGCGCCAGGCAACCCAGGTAAAACTGTTCGAAATACATGATCGTCGCCTCAGTCGGGAGTTCCGAGAATCACAGAGAGAACTCAGCTCAGATCATGATAACCCCGTTCACAAGATTGTGGTTTCCCTCAGTGGTGCAGAAATAATCGAAGACGCCCTTCTTGTAGAGGAAAACTTGACAGTTTTCCACGTCGATTTTGGGTTACAATGCAATCTCTAAGTACGCGGTATCCTGTTCCCCCCAGGAGGTAGTTTGATGTACCGGGCCCCCAGTAGCAGCGCCAGTGGCTCCAGCCCTCTGCTCGATGTAGAGTCAACGATTCGCGGACTCACTCAGGATTTTTGCATGGCATTCAACACCGGCAACTATGACCAGGCGGGGGCTTTATTCGCCTCCGACGGCGTGTTGATGCTTTCCCATCGTGAATCAGCCCAGGGACCGAAGGGAATCGAACGCTTGCTGCGGCAGTGCGGTGACGCGGGATACCAGAATCTGCGCTTTGAGACCACGCGCGTAGACTACTCGGGCGACATGGCGATCGAAATGGGGCGTTACACGGTTTCGATCGAACTAGGAAACACAATTGTTGCTGACGCCGGGAAGTTTCTGCGCGCCTGGCACCGCCTCGGAGCGTGGCGCATTGCTGGTGATTCCTGGAACAGCAGCCTGCCCGCCGCCCATCGCGAAGTCAAAGATCAGGCAATCAAACTTGGCGAAGATGCTAAGGTCGCTTAGGAATCGCGCATTGCAATTGCGCCGCATCGGTTGCTGCTGATAGTTTCGACACGATGAGTGAATCGGTATCTCGCCCAATCACTTCAGGAGCGCCGCAATCGTCAAATGAGACGATTGCTCTCGATCGCGGGACTGTGTCGCGCTTCTGCCCGAATTGCTCAGCGGAACTGCAAGAGCATCGCTGCAAGCTGAGTTGTCCACGCTGCGGCTTTTATCTGAGTTGTTCTGACTTCTACTGAGTGAAGCAGCAGTCAGCACTTAGCACCTAGCCATCGAGCATCCTCGATCTTCAGGTACGATCTTCGGCAGCCAAGTGGTAAGTGCCAAATGTTAGATGCTTCGCACCTGACACCTTTCCTCGCTTCCATCTACAATAGCTAGGCAACGACTTCATAATTCGAGGAGAGAAAAATGCAACGCAAGGCAAGCGCAGTCTGGAAGGGCGGACTGAAGGATGGCAAGGGCGCAGTATCGGCAGCCAGCGGGGTGCTCAACAATACTCCCTACTCATTCAGCACGCGATTCGAAAACACTCCGGGCACCAATCCCGAGGAATTGATTGCGGCAGCGCACGCCGGATGCTTTTCCATGGCACTTTCGGGTCAGTTGGGAGCTGCCAATCTAACCGCGGCTAGCATCGAAACCACGGCGACCCTTACCATGGAAAAACTCGATTCTGGTTGGACGATTACTGCCGTTCACCTCGACGTGGTCGGCCGGGTCCCAAATGCTGATCAGGCTGCTTTCCAGAAGGCTGCGGAGAACGCCAAGAGCGGTTGTCCCGTGTCCAAGGTACTCAAGGCGAACATTACGATGAACGCCAAGCTGGAAGGGTAGTGAGTTGGGCTTCAGGCTTCAGGCTTCTCGCTTTAGCCTCAGGCTTTGGGCTTCAGCTTTTGGGCTCATCTCGCTCCTGATTCAAAGGTAGAAGGGCGGTATTCCGAACTAACGACCTGAAGCCGGAAGCCTGCAGCCCGCCGCTTGAACGTTTGACAGCGAGCGACGCCCCTGTAGAATATTAGCTGTGGTTCTCTCCTGAAAGGTGCCCCGCAAGGGTCGCCCCGTAACCGAATCACTTTTTGCCATCGTGGCGGAATTGGCAGACGCGCATGGTTCAGGTCCATGTACCCGCAAGGGTGTGGGGGTTCGAGTCCCTTCGATGGCACCAGATCTTCTCCTTTCCTTTGCTTAACATCGCTCCGGGGTCGTGTGCTTTTGACCAGGCGATGACAAAAGGTCTGATATCTCTCCCGTATAATCGTGCCAGCTCGCCATGCCCGCCAGTCTCGATGGATAGTTGCCGCAACCCGGCAAAAGGTGGTCGGAGCTAAGTCTGCGGCCGATCTGCGCCAACTCGAGCGGCAAGCCGGAAATCAGGTTCCGCGCGGCTTTCGGCGCGGCTTGGAATCCGCGAGTCGCGCTGGCATAGCGATCATCGCCGAACTGAAACGGGCCTCGCCTTCGCGCGGACTGATCCGTTCTGATTTCGATCCCGAAAGCCTGGCGAGGGAACTCGAGAGTGCAGGCGCGGCCGCCTTGTCGGTGTTGACCGATGCGGAATTCTTTCAGGGATCGTTGGAGAACCTGCGGCGCGCATCCGCCAGCACAAAGCTGCCTTGCCTGCGCAAGGATTTCATCGTCGACGAATTTCAGTTGCTGGAAGCGCGAGCCAACGGCGCGGACGCAGTCTTGTTGATTGTCGCCGCGTTATCGCAAGAAGAATTGAAGGGATTGTTTGGCCGCGCGGGCAAGTACGACCTGGATATTTTGTGCGAAGTGCACGACGAAGAGGAATTACAGCGTGCCGCGGACGTAGGCTGCAATCTGATCGGGGTGAACAGCCGCGACTTGCGGACGTTCAAGGTCGATCTCGAAACCGCGTTTCGGCTAGCGGCTTTGATTCCTAAGAGTGTGTTGCGTGTGGCAGAGAGCGGAATCCAGAGTGGAGCGGACATCGCCCGCCTGCGTGCGGTTGGGTATCAGGCATTTTTGATCGGCGAGTCGTTGATGAAGTCGAAATTACCTGGAGCAGCTCTGAAAACGCTTATGGCGGAGGCGGAACGCGAGTCTCACACACTGATCAGGAAATGAGTTGCGATCAGACTGAGAACTGGCAACTGAGCACAGAAAACTGGGTTTCATGACTTGGATAAAGATTTGTGGAATTACCAATCTCGAGGACGCGCTGACCGCGGTCGAAGCAGGCGCGGATGCGCTGGGATTCGTGTTTTATGACAAGAGTCCAAGGAAGGTTGATCCGGAGACAGTGCGCGAGATCGTACAAGCACTGCCACCGGGGGTTGAGAAGGTCGGTGTGTTCGTTGATGACCCGGTGGAACGCGTCCGCGAGATTGTGGAACTTGCCGGCTTGACCGCAGTGCAGGTCTACCGCAAGGAATCTGCGGAGGGGATTGCCAGCTACGACGGCAAACGGCCGAAGATCATTTTTGTGGTCCCCGGCGCTCAGTTTGCCGCGTCCGGAGGAATGCATCTACTGAATGCGTCCTGGGTAGTCTCAAAGAGCTTCAAGGAAATCCTTTTTGCGGTGCTCCTCGACTCCAGTTCCGACTCGCACCCGGGGGGTACGGGTCGACCGTTCGACTGGACGAGAGTAAGAGGAATGATGCCTGGGATGAACACGATTTGTCCGACTATCGTTGCGGGTGGCCTTGCACCCTCCAATGTGGGGGTCGCTTTGAGTCTTCTTCATCCCTGGGGCGTCGACGTCTCTTCGGGCGTTGAATCGAAGCCCGGCAAGAAAGATCCGGAGAAGGTCCGGGCGTTTGTCGCTGCCGTGCGTCAGGCAGAAAGGCCTGTATAGGAAGATGGCAACTGCGACTGTCACGAAGGGCAACAAATCGACCAAAGTTTCGGCCAAAGGTCGCTTCGGCATCTACGGAGGACGCTACGTCCCCGAGACGCTGATGGCCGCGCTTGAAGAATTAGAGCGCGAGTACGAGAACGGCTAAACGGGACCGCGGATTCCAGCGCCGCCTGAATGAACTCTTGCACACCTACGCCGGCCGGCCGACGCCATTGTTCTTTGCGCGTCGCCTGACGCAAAAACTTCGCGGTGCGAAGATCTATCTCAAACGCGAAGATCTACTGCACACCGGCGCACACAAAATCAACAATTGTTTGGGACAGGGACTGCTGGCCGAACGCATGGGCAAGCGTCGCATCATCGCCGAAACTGGAGCAGGACAGCACGGTGTCGCGACTGCGACGGTCTGTGCGCTGCTCGGCTTCGAATGCGTCGTGTACATGGGCACCGAGGACATGCGGCGTCAGGAGCTGAACGTTTTCCGCATGACGGCTGCTGGGCGCTGAAGTCCGCGGGGTGAATTCAGGTTCGCGCACCCTGAAAGATGCGATCAACGAGGCGATGCGCGATTGGGTGACTAACGTTCGCACCACGCATTATCTTCTCGGCAGTGTACTGGGGGCTCATCCGTATCCGACGATGGTGCGCGATTTTCACAAAGTTATCGGCCATGAGGCGCGCACGCAAATACTGAAGGCCGAGGACAAACTGCCTACTGCGATTGTCGCCTGCGTCGGTGGCGGCTCAAACTCCATCGGCATTTTCTATGACTTCATCAAGGACAAGCGAGTGCAGCTGATCGGCGTCGAAGCTGGAGGGCGCGGCGATACCTTGGGCGAACATGCCGCGCGTTTTCACGGCGGCTCGCCGGGCGTACTGCAAGGAACCTTTTCCTATCTCCTGCAGGACGCAGCGGGGCAGGTGGCAAACACGCATTCAGTGTCCGCGGGCCTCGACTATCCCTCAATCGGCCCGGAGCATGCGGCGCTTTATGATTCAGGCCGCGCCGAATATGTTTCAGCATCAGATGCGGAAGCGCTCGACGCCTGCACGCTGCTGGCTCGGACCGAGGGAATTATTCCAGCGCTTGAGTCGGCGCATGCCGTGGCAGAAGCGATCAAGCGTGTGCCAAAAATGAAGAAGTCAGATATCGTGATCGTCAACATCTCCGGGCGGGGAGATAAAGATATCGGAATCTTGACGGGAGAACCTGAAGCTGGACGGCTAGATCGATTTGCATCTTAGATTCCCGAACTTCTGAAGCATGCCTCTATCTTTTCCAAACCGCCCTTCGCTCGTGGCATACGTCACTTGCGGCGATCCCGATCTGGCGACCACGCGGGCTGTCGTCTTAGCTGCGATTGGCGCCGGCGCCGACGTGATTGAACTTGGGGTGCCGTTCAGCGATCCCGTAGCGGACGGCCCGGTGATCCAGCGCGCCAGCCAACGCGCCCTGCAACACGGTACAGCCCTTGCCGACGTGCTGAAGCTGGCAGCTGAAATTCGCCAGCACGCGCAGTCGACCGGGCTGATTATTTTCTCGTATTTGAATCCGATCCTGCGCATGGGAATGGAGAAGTTCTGCAAAATCGCGCGCCACGCGGGGGTTGACGGAGCACTGCTGACGGATTTACCAGTCGAAGAAGCGGACGAATACCTGCGCGAGATGCGCCGCAACGACTTGGCCACTGTTTTTCTCGCGGCCCCCACGAGCACCGACGAACGGTTGAAGCACATTGCGGAGGCTTCGAGCGGCTTCGTCTACGCCGTCTCTCGCACCGGAGTAACTGGCGCCCGCCAGCAACTGCCTGACGACGCGCGGAAGTTGGTTCGCCGCCTCCGCAAGTACACCAAGCTGCCAATTGCCGTTGGCTTCGGCATTTCCACCGCCGAGCAATTCGCGGCGGTGGGAGAATTTGCTGACGCAGCTGTGGTGGGCAGTGCCATTGTCGAAACCATCGAGCGCAATCCCGGCAAAGAAGCCGAGTCTGTGGCAGAATTCATAAAGCAGCTCTCAGCCGTCAGCCCTCAGCTTTCAGCTCACAAATGATGACTCCGTGCGATTCGAGTCGCTGTCAGGCTGAGCTACTGATTTCGGTTTACGAGTTGAGCTGAGAGCTGAAAGCTTTCTATGGACATTTCCGACTGGCGCAAGAAAATCGACGAACTTGACCGCAAACTGGTGGAGTTGCTGAGCCAGCGAGCGCAAGCTGCCCACGAGATCGGCAAACTGAAACGTGGCATCGGCATGCCCATCTATGAGCCGGATCGTGAGCGAGCTGTGTTCGACAATGTTCGCGGGGTGAATCCGGGCCCGTTGCCGGATCGTGATCTGCTTTGTATCTACGAGCGCATCATGGACATCATGCGCCAGATTCAGCAGGAAGAGATCGCGCCCAAGGCGCAAGCGACCGAGGTTCCCGGCGATACGGAATTGGATGCAGAGGTGAATGACTGAACAGTCGTTGGTCATTCGTCGTTGGTCGTCGGCGAAGACCAAGACTAACGACGAACGACCATCGACCAACGACTCCCTATGATCGTCGCAATGCAAGAATCGGCAACGGAGGAGCAGATCCAGCATGTGGTCGAACACCTCGTTGCGATGGGCTTCTCGGTGCACCGCTCCACCGGAGCGCGGCAGACCGTGGTGGCTGCCGTCGGGGCGCGAGTCGATTTTGATATCCGCAACCTCGAAGTGCTCTCCGGAGTCGAACACGTTCACCGGATCAGTGCCCCCTACAAGTTGGCGGGACGAAGCTTCCGGCCACAGGGAACCGTGGTGCAATTTGCTAATGGATTGAAAATTGGCGGTGAGCAAGTAGTTGTGATGGCGGGGCCTTGTTCGGTTGAATCGCGCGATCAGTTATTTGCCACCGCCGAGCGCGTGGCGAAGGCAGGGGCGCGCGCGCTTCGTGGCGGCGCCTTCAAGCCGCGCAGTTCGCCTTACTCTTTCCAAGGTCTCGGTTTGGAAGCTTTGGAACTCTTGCGCGAAGCTGGCGACCGCTTCGGATTGCTGGTGATCAGCGAGGTCATGGAGATTTCGCAAATAGCCATCATGCTGCCTTTCGTGGACATCTTCCAGGTCGGCGCACGCAACATGCAGAATTTCAATCTGTTGCGCGAGTTGGGCAAAGTTAAAAAGCCCGTACTGCTCAAGCGCGGTATTGCTGCCACATTGGAAGAACTGCTGCTCTCCGCCGAATACATCATGGCCGGCGGAAACTACGATGTAATTCTGTGTGAGCGTGGCATTCGCACATTTGAGACGTACACGCGCAACACCCTCGACATCTCGGCCATCCCGATCATTCATAAGCTGTCGCACTTGCCCATGGCTTCTGACCCGTCGCACGGCACCGGAATTCGCGACAAAGTTGCTCCCATGGCGCGAGCGTCCCTCGCTGCCGGAGCTGACGTGCTTTTGATCGAGGTGCATCACGATCCCGACAAGGCATTATCGGACGGCGCTCAGTCGCTCTATCCCGATCAATTCTCCGAATTGATGGATCAGCTGCGCATGATTGCGCCTGCGGTCGGCCGCAAGATTGCTTGACGGAGCGAAGAAGGCTCACCACGGAGACACGGAGGCACGGAGAACAAAAAGAAAAAATGTTAGAGCGTGTTGTTCCGATGTTTCCTGGTATGACCTTCCGCTTTCTCCGTGCCTCCGTGTCTCTGTGGTGAAAACAGCGCATGCCCATTCGCCAAATCACGATCATCGGTACCGGCCTGATTGGCGGATCGCTCGCCTTGGCTTTGAAGAAGCGCGGGTTTCTTGGACGAATCGTCGGTTGCGATCGCGCTCCAGTTCTCGAGCGTGCCCGCAGCAAGGGCGCAATTGATCTCGGCCACACCAATCCCGCCGATGCGGTTCGCGGCAGCCAGCTTATCGTGTTGGCCACGCCCGTCAGCGGAATCATCGATATGATCGACCGGCTCGGCCCAGCCCTGCCTCCGAGGACTTTGCTGACCGATGTCGGTAGTACCAAGGTGGAAGTCCTGGAGCGGGCTAAGAAGGTCTTCCGCAAAAACATCGGCGTTCGCTTTCTTGCCGGGCATCCCATGGCTGGCAAGGAACAGTGTGGCGTCGAATTTGCCGACCCCGATCTGTTTCATGGAGCTCCGTGGTTTGTAACCCCGGTTCCGGGGCAGAAAATATACGACGATCTGAGCGGAGAGTATTTGGAATGGCTGGAGAAAATTGGGGCACGCATTGCGAGTCTGGATGCCGCTGAGCACGACAAGCTTTGCGCCTGGATCAGTCATCTGCCTCAAATGATTTCGACCGCACTCGCCGCCTCGTTGGTTGATGCATACGGCGCGGATGCGCCCCTTCTCGAAGCCGGCGGCCGCGCGCTGCGCGAGATGACGCGCATTTCGGGCAGCCCTTATTCCATGTGGCGGGACATCGCTCTTACCAATAAGACAAACATTCGAACCGCACTTCTGAGATTGGAGCAGCATCTGGCCCACATCCGTGAAAATCTTGACACACGAGAGTTGGCCATGGAGTTCGAGCGGGCCCACCAATTAAGGAAGACTGCAGTAACAACGAAGAAACGGCTGGATTGAATCTTAAATTCAAGGGCGTCATTCCGAAGCACCGCGCTCTTACCAGCGGTGCGAGGAATCTCGCGCGGACTATTTCGCACCGATTCACAACGCGGCCGTCTAGCTCATTGACCAATTGTCATTTAGAATTCTCTCTTCCATGAACAAGGTCGTTGCCAACTCGGACGAGGCCGTGCGCGATATCTCCGACGGCGCGACCATCATGTTTGGCGGCTTTGGGCTCTGTGGCATTCCGGAGAACTTGATCCGCGCGCTCGTCCGCAAGGGTGTAAAGAATCTAACCACGATCAGCAACAACGCCGGCGTGGACGGCTATGGCATGGGCCTTCTGCTCTCCGCAGGACAGATTCGCAAGCACATAGGAACCTATGTTGGCGAAAATAAGATGCTCGAACGGATGGTTCTCGAAGGCAAAGTCGAATTGGACCTGGTGCCGCAGGGAACATTTTCCGAGCGGATGCGAGCGGGTGGCGCCGGAATTCCCGCTTTCTTCACACCCACCGGTGTCGGTACGATCGTCGCCGAAAATAAGGAGACTCGCGAGTTCGACGGTCGCATGTACGTCATGGAACGCGCGCTAAAAGCCGACTTTGCTTTAGTGAAAGCCTGGAAGGGCGACAAGTGGGGCAACCTCGTTTACCGAAAAACCGCTCGCAACTTCAATCCGATGATGGCGACAGCCGCCAAGGTGACAATCGCGGAGGTCGAGCACTTAGTCGAGGTAGGCGATTTAGAACCCGATTTGATCCACACGCCGAGTGTCTACGTGAATCGCATCTTCCAGGGCGAGTTGTACGAGAAGCGAATTGAGAAGCGAACGACGAGAAAGGCGTCGTAGGTCGTTCGTCGTTGGTCGTTAGCCAGCAACGTCCCAACGACCAACGACGAACGACCAACGACGGAAGCCATGAACAAACCCGGCAAGGACATTGAAAAACGCGAGCGCATCGTAAAGCGCATCGCACAAGAACTCCGCGACGGCTTCTACGTCAATCTCGGCATCGGCATGCCGACGCTGGTAGCCAACTACGTTCCTCCCGGCATGGACGTGATTCTTCAGAGTGAGAACGGAATGCTCGGCATCGGCCCATATCCGATCGAGGGGCAGGAGCACTGCGATCTGATCAACGCCGGCAAGGAAACCGTCAGCGAAATGGCAGGCACGGCATATTTTTCGAGCGCGGATTCATTCGCCATGATCCGCGGCGCTCATATTGACCTCAGTGTCCTCGGCGCGATGGAAGTGGACGAGGAAGGCAACCTGGCCAACTGGATGATCCCCGGAAAAATGGTGAAGGGCATGGGCGGCGCCATGGACCTGGTGGCGGGCGCGCGCCGTGTGATTATCGCCATGGAGCATACGACGAAAGATCTTCAGCCGAAAATTCTGAAGAAATGTACATTGCCCCTGACGGGCGTGAGAGTCGTGAACACGATCGTCACAGAGATGGCTGTCATTCAAGTGACGCCTACAGGTCTGCTGCTGGAGGAAGTCGCGCCCGGCCTGAGCGCGGATGACGTGCAGCGCGTAACCGAACCCGCACTGATCGTGAGTCCGAATCTCAAAACGATGGCAAGCTGAACCGCCTAGTCGGCGCCAGCGAAGCTCTTCATCCGGGCCGCTTCAAACTCATCGCCTTTCTGCCAGCCCACCAATTTGGTCTGCGAAGCAGCCTCCCATCCCAGCACAAATCCGAATCGCGCCATGGCCGCGTCTCCGGTGAAATCCATGCTCGGATGGTATTCGTCGCTCGGCTGATGATAGTGCTTGGAGGTGTACTCTTCGGCCTGCTGCATGCCCCAGGCAGCATCGTGTCCCTTATACTTCGTGCCTTCGTTAATTGAGAACGAAGGAATGCCCACGTGCGCCAGACTGAAATGGTCAGAGCGATAGTAGTGTCCGGCCTCGGGGCGTGAATCGGGGCGAATTGTCAGCCGGAATGTCTTGGCCATTGCCTCGACCTCGGGGTAGAACGTGGTGCGTTCGGCTCCAGAAACTTCCACTTCCTCAGGAGAGCCGAGGGGCGGCACATCGTCATAGTTCAGATCCAGACTGATCTTGCCTGCTGGAACTGGGGGATGTTTGCCGAGATATTCCGAGCCCAGCAGTCCCTGCTCCTCCGCCGTTACCGACGCAAACAGAATGGACCGGTGCGGCCTCTGCGCTGCTTCGGCGTAAGTGCGGGCGAGCTCCAACAAAATCCCGCAACCGGTGGCGTTGTCGTTGGCGCCGTTGTAGATGTTGTCGCCAGGCATATCCGGACGAATGCCGAGGTGATCGTAGTGCGCCGTATACATCACAGCTTCGCTTCTGAGCCTCGCATCCGACCCCGGCAGCATGGCCAGCACGTTATTCGATTCAAATGGGCGTATCTTGCTTACAATGTGCGCCTTCAACTTCACGGAAAGCGTTACCGGATGAAAATCGCGGGAGCGAGCGTCGGCCATCATTTTGTCGAGGTTCATGCCGGCATTAGTGGCCATCTGTTTCGCAACATCGAACCGAACCCAGGATGCAACCTTCAGCTTCGGTGCGCCGTCCAGCCTCAGATAGGACTTCTCTCCTGAATTCGAGTTGCGAACGACTTCCCAGGGATAGCTGGCCATATCTGTCTGATGAATGAGAATCGCGCCCACAGCGCCCTTGCGGGCCGCCTCTTCATATTTGTAAGTCCAGCGTCCGTAATAGGTGAGCGCTTTCCCTTTAAAGAAATTCACGTCGTCGGAGGGCGGCTCGTTGATCAACATCAACAAAACTTTGCCACGCACATCGATACCTTTGTAGTCGTCCCATTTATATTCGGGAGCTTCGATTCCATAGCCCACATACACGATTTCGGCGTCGACGTCGGACTGGGGCAGCTGCGTCTGGTCGTAGGCGACATAGTCGTCGAGGGGCGTGAGGCTCTTGGCGTCACCGCGTTCCGACACCAGTGAGAACGTAGTCTCTGGCTGGGGCGTGATGCCAACCATTGGGACCTTCTGCATGTAAGTGCCGTTGTCGCCGACGGGTTTCAGCCCATAGAGGGCAAACTGCGTCGCGACATACTCTGCCGCGATGTCACCGCCACGCTGCCCTGTTCCGCGGCCTTCAAGCAAGTCATGAGAGAGGTAGCGTACGTGTGCGCGGATGCGCTCCGGATCGATTTTCTGCATGGCTGCGAAGGCAGCCCCCGGCAGCCGCACGGAATCCGTTGACGACCGGGCGTGCTTATGCGACGACTGTGCTGCGGAAATATTCAACAACCCAAGCACAAAAAGCACAATGACGCTACCGCGCATCCTCAGGGGCTCCCTCGAGAAAAATGATGTCGGATAAGGTTTTTATTGTACGGGAAAGACTCAGAATGGGGTTGTTACCAGTGGACTGACCCTTCGGTTTTCGATCCTCTTGTAGCGCCGCCGTCCCCGGCGGCAGTCGCGGGGGCGTCCCCGCCCCCACCCGCGAGGGCCGGCAAGATGCCGGCGCTACAGAAGGATGTCCCGCGACCGCGGGCTAGTTCTTGGAGCTTCAACCGGCTCGAAAATCCGCTACTTGTTCATCCGCGCGGAACACCGGCTTTGGTCCGTCGCCAATGAACGTCGCAGCCTTCCGGTTAATTTCTTCGATCTCTTTCCGTTCCCAGCCGACGCTGGAGATCTCGATCTCTCCATCCTGCCCGATCCAGAATATCGTGGGCACGTTGGTCAGGCCGTAGGCGTTCGACACGGGATAGGTATTCGTATCATCCAACAGCACCGGAAAAGTCACCCCGTACTCTTTGATAAATTCAGCCGTGTCTTTCTTCGAGTTCTGAGAGACGCCGACAATGGTCACGTTCTTTCCACCATGGGCTTTGTAGATCCGCTCAAGAAAGGGGAAGGCATATTGGCACACCGGGCAGGAGATTTTGAAGAAAGCTGCGACCACCGGGCCGCGCGTGAGCGCATCGCTCAAGGAGAAATGCCTTCCATCCATGGTTTGTAACTTGAAATCCGGCGCGGATGTTCCCGCGGTCAGTGCAGCCATATTGTTTCCTCCCGAAGATGTTACGCAGCCACTTCACCCTTGCTTCTATTCTAGATGATCTTCGCCGCGCGCAGAATCTTCCGCGCCAGACCCGTCAAGGGTAAGGTCGCGACGCGGGACTTCCGTACCCAGCGTCCCTCAGGACCCTTGGGAGCTGGGCTTCGTAGCACTCGAACTACATAGTCGGTCACAGTGATGGAATGCCGGAGAGTAAGCCAGGTTACGTTGGTTCCGTTCGCGCCAACGGTTTCCGGCAACTCCCACATGCCTGGCATGAGTGTCACAGTCTTCGGGCGCTGGACCAGGAAAATCGAACCATTGTGGCAAGCCAGCGCGTATTGGATTTCCCGCTTCGTCTGGCGAGTTCCCTTCCCCGGTCTCTGCAGCTCTCCGCGCGTCGCGCACAGATCGGACACCGGGCACAACAGACATTGAGGCTGCCGCGGTAAGCATACGGTTGCGCCCAGTTCCATCATGGCCTGGTTGAAATCGCCCGGACGCCCGCGACTGAGCAGTTCCTCCGCAGCTCGCCACAAATTCTCGCCTGCAAGATTTTTTCCGTGCACCCGCTGTAATACGCGCTCGACGTTCCCATCCACCAGGGCGACCGGCTGATCAAAGGCAATGCTGGCAATCGCCGAAGCCGTATATCGGCCAATCCCAGGCAGCGCGCGCAAGTCTTCCGCCTTCTCAGGAAACTTTCCTCCATGCTCCTTCACAATCTTTTTTGCCGCCGCATGCAACATGCGGGCGCGCCGGTAGTATCCGAGCCCGCTCCAGGCCGCCAGCACCGACGCTTCCCGCGCGGAAGCCAGCTTTTCGATGTTCGGAAAGCGCCGCAGAAATCTCTCGTAGTGATCCGTGACGGCAGCCACCCGAGTCTGTTGCAACATGATTTCCGAGAGCCAAACCCGGTACGGATCGCGATCCCTTCGCCAAGGCAAATCGCGTTTATGGCGGTCAAACCACTCCAGCAGACCCTGCTGAAAACTTCTCGCGTCCGCTAGCTCCGAAGTGTCCTGTTCCAGGGTCATCTAGGCCGCCATACAACCTTCGCGCACTCTAACACCACAAACTATGAGACGATCTCGGAGACCCCACATGGCGCGATTCTACTGCAATCAGCCTGAACTGCCGGAAGTGGCTGCTCGCGGCTCTTTCATCACACGTGGGAGTATGACCCGGGATGCCTCCCCGTTGACCTTCCCTGCCCGGCAGGAAATAATGGCTGAGCCTGGTGTCCGCAATCCACGAGTGCTGGTTTACGCGCTCACGAGATCGAAGGAGTTCCATGAACGACTTCAACCGCAAGGTGGAAGAAGCTTCCGCGCGTATCAACAAATCGATAGCCGAGGTAGCCGCTACCGTGGAGAAAGAGACGGCGGAGTTAGTTGCTCATCTGAACGACGAAGTGGTGCCCGCTGTCCGCCAGCACTCCACCAAGGCGTTGCGAATCGCAGCCGAGAAATTAGCCAACCTCGCGGACTACATGGAAAAGAATCAGCCTCCTCACAAGTGAGCGCTTGGTTGCGTTGTCATCTTGAGCGCTGCCCACTCCGTGCCGCTGGGAATTTTAAGAGTCCCGTTGCGACCGCTATTCTTGTTTCACTTCTCTCCTTCCTGCTGATAGGTTGTGGCGGACACAAACAGGCACGCGTCGATGTTCCGCCTCCTCCGTCGATCAGCGAGCCGGCTCCAACCACCAGCTCTGTGAATGCCGAACCCGCAACCAAGGCAACCGCCGCCACGCGATCAGAGGACGACGCGTTCCGAAATCTGCAGAATGCGAAACCGATATCGGTAGAGACCGGTCTCGCCAGTTGGTACGGAGGCCCGTATCACAACCGCCGTGGTTCCAACGGCGAAGTCTACAACATGCACGCGATGACGGCGGCCCACCGGACGCTTCCGTTGGGCTCGATCGTGCGCGTGATCAACGTGAAGACCGGAGACGCAGCCCTGGTGCGGATTACGGACCGCGGCCCCTTCGTAGAAGGCCGCATTCTCGACCTCTCGCAGGCAGCCGCCAAGAAGATCGACGTCATGCAAGCGGGCGTTGCCATGGTGCGCATCGAGGTTTTAAGTGCACCGTCTCCCTTGGAAACCGGTGGGAGATGGGCGGTGCAGATCGGCGCTTTCGAGAAGGAACATTCCGCCGATAAGTTAGCCGATCATTTGTCTCACCGCTACCAGACTGCGAAGGTCCAGTGTTTCAGCAGCCCGGTCGGCGACTGGTGGGTGCGAGTCCGCGTGCAGGATGACGATCGCAAGCGGGCCGAAGAGGTTGCTCACAACACGCAGACTCCGCAGGGTTCGATTTTCTTGGTTAGACTCGACTAAAAAGCCGCAAAGTGCACCAAATCTGAATTAAACCCTCGGAAATCGAATCAGTCGGAACCAGATCCCGCACTGCAAAACTTTCTCTGATCGGGTATAGTGGGCACGCGCCTTCCCCGTCCTGGCGACCTCCGCGCTGCAGCGCGGCGTGTCCCCAAATTTCGAACTGTGGACGGTGTCATGAACGACTGCCTGTTCTGCCGCATCATTCGCGGGGAAATACCCTCCAAGAAAGTTTACGAAGACGAACATACCTACGCCTTCGACGATATCAATCCGCAAGCCCCGACGCATGTGCTGGTCGTTCCCAAAAAGCACGTTCGCGGGCTGAAGGAAGCGCTGGCCGAGGATGCCGAGCTCATCGGCTACTGCCAGCTCGCCGCCGCCAACATCGCACGCCAACGAAGCATCGAGGATGGCTACCGCACCGTACTCAACGTCGGTCCGCGGGCCGGGCAATCCGTTTTTCACCTGCACGTGCACTTGCTGGGCGGGCGAAATTTGCAATGGCCTCCGGGATAGGCTGCCCTTGGGCTATTTCAAGTTTGCGGCTTCGCGCTGGAGGCTAGCCCTCCGCGAACGCCAAGATCCTGATTCAACTGCATACATTTTGGTGCATAATTTTGGTCAAAAAAAACTCTCGTTTCGACGCAAAATACAGAAAACAAAGGACCGGAATTTTTTCTTGCCTCCTAGATCTATGGTTCTTAAGGTAGTTAGAGGCAAAATCTTGGAAACATTAAAGTTACGTCGGCGCCGTCGGCAGCGGGTTCCATTTTGGAACCGCCCGTCTGGATAGATGGTCAAGGATCGTAGATTATCTTATAGATAACCTATGTATTGATATGTTATCGTAAGTGGAGGACAAGATCAAGAGAAAAGCGGTCGGGCGGCTGACCTGGTTCCAATGTGGGAATCTAGGACTAGCCGAACGTGAGCGGCCCGACGGTAACGACCCTAGGGAGGAGCCGTGACGTCACTACGGGATGTCCGTCTGGACGATAGCGAGATGATTCGTGAATGGCGCAACCTGCCGAAGGTGGCCGAGTATATGTACTCCGACCACGTTATCAGTCCAGAGGAACACGCAGCCTGGTTTGCGCGTGTCCTCAACGATCCCACCTACAAGTATTGGATCATTGTTTGTGACGGTGAAGATGTGGGACTGGCCAATCTGTGCGCAATCGACCGGGTAAATCGACGATGTTACTGGGGTTTCTACGTGGCCGGTCCCAATGTAAGAGGTAAGGGCGTGGGTAGCTACGTTGAATACATGATATTGAACTACGTGTTTGACGAATTGAAGTTGGAGAAGCTGTGCGGCGAGGTTTTGTCGTTTAATCGGGATGTGGTCGAAATGCACCGCCGTTTCGGTTTTGTGCAGGAGGGGTTGTTTCGGAAGCACATCTTGAAGCAAGGTGTGTTCAACGACGTCGTTTGCATCGCGATACTGAAGGAAGAGTGGGAGGCTATGCGGCCGCAGGTGGAACAAAAGTTGAGGGCCAAGGGTGTTCTCTGACCAAGGAGTTCTTGATCTGGAAAAATTGCCCATACAGCAGCCCGCAAAGGGACGGCTCTCGGCTCGAGGCGTCAACTATCGCCAGATGAAGAGAACAGCAATTGAGCTTCTGCTATCCCGCGGTGGGAAGTTTCACAGTCCCGGTCAGGCGCACAATCTTCCGAATCAGCCCTCAGGAAGTGTTTCGGAACTGAGGTCCTTAGCAGCCCCCGATTCCGCCAGAGCTCATCGGTTACCTCGGGGAAAAACCCGCCCAAGCGGAGCTTGGACGGGGCACCCTCGAGAGTCAAACGAACCCCATAGTCTGGGCCACCCGCCCAACTGCTCCAGCTGATCAAGAACCACAGCCAGACCGTGGTTCCAACCCGCCATCTGGAAGTCACAAGCAATCCCGACGATAACATTTTTCTGGAATGTGCCGATGCGGCGGGGGCGGACTACATAGTGACGGGCAATCCGAAACACTTGCCGAGGTTCTGGAAGAAGACCAAGGGTGTTACGTCTCGAGAATTCATTAGTCTGGCTGCGCCCCATTTGATCAACTAAGGAGCCTCACGGCGTGGCCTTTCATCCGATCATGATTTTGCGGATTGGTGTTCCAAAAGGGTGCAGAGATCCTTCGTTGGGAGTCCTTGGCTCCGCCAAGGACTCCGCTGCCTCAGGATGACGGCGTGCGGGTTCCATGTGCTGGCCGCACGAGCGGGGACGCTCGCGCCTACATTACTCTGCCGTGGCTTCGTCTTCTGGGGCGCCGTGGCGGCGCAGCAATTGGGGCAGGTTCTGGGAGAATGCGGAGCGCGGCAATACCATGTCGCATCCCACTTCGTGAGCCTTCTGCTTCAGGTCGCCCTGCACGTGCGAGAGGAAGCCGATGATGGAAGTCTTCTTCAGCTTGCTCTTGAGTTTTGGAATCAGGGTCAGCGGTTTGGCGTTGGTGTTATTCATGTCGAAGATGACCAGCGACGGCTTCTCCTCGCCGTTCTGCTTGATCCGCTCCAGCATGTCTTTTTCGTTCTTGACGAATTCGACTTTGACGTTCAGCTTGCGCGCCGTCTCCTGAATCTTGGCCTGGAAAAACAGATCGTCCACGAAGGCGAAGATGCGCGAGTTGGCATCTTCGTTCGGCGGGAGCGGTTCGGGCTCGACGGGAGCATAGGATGGAGCAAAGCCGGGACGTCCGCCGCGGCCGCGCGGCCCTTTGTCGCCGCCGAGCGCGCCGCGATAGCTGTGATCCATGGGAGCGCTGTAGATACCGCTGAGTTGCTGGCGATCGCGACCGCCGGGCTGTCCCGAGCGATTCGATGGGCGACGTCCGCGTCGCCGTCTGCCTCTCCCTCCGCCTCCGGAGGGATTTCCGGGTCCAACATTCATATTGTTTCTCTTTGTATAGTTCCGAGTATGTTCAGCGTATGTTCAGCGTTTTCAGGTCCCCGCAGTCGGGGACTTTGTCCTGGTGCCTTGGTACAACCGCCACCCGGGTGGTGCCTCGCCTCGCACACAAGCACCGAGCGTGCGTGGAAACCCAATGCGGTTGGAGTTCATCCGTGAATGATCTTTGTCCGTCTAGGCGCCTGGAGCTAATGGGCGCGGGAGGCCAGCTAGGGAGCATGGCCGCTTGGGAACACTTTGATGGTATCTCTCACGGCGGATATAGTGCAAGTCCTAACTGGCCGTAGTTTTGCACAGAAGTAACTGTAGAGTGGCTTTCTGGTGAGTTTCGGATGTTTTTAGAGACTGACGGCACGGCTTGAAGTGTCTCCGCTGGACCTTGGTCTTTGGTCTTTCGCCCCGCTGGGGCTCATCGGCTTCCCGCTTTCACCCACGGCTTACGCCGTGGGCTGCATTCTTGCGCCTTTTCGCGGCTGTGGACTCACAGATTCGTGCCGCTGTTGGTGTCGAAATTCTGGTTCTCACGTACACTGTGGAAGCCGCGCTCCTTCGAGGCACCGCCTAGATCCCGGAGCTGACCTGGCGTGCCCATTGCATGGCTTGCCAGTAACACTCCGCGACATCGCTTTCGGCGAGATGAAGTTGCGCGGCCAGTTCACTGGCGGTCTTCCACTCGCCGGACTCTTGCGCCAGCATGAGTTGATAGAACGGCCGCAGACGGCTGGCGCCGCCGAGCAGAACGGCTTTGCTCTCCTGATCGATGGGAACGTTGTCGAGCACCTGGGACATGGGAATCTCGAGAATGACGTCCATCATCGAGAGCATTCCCATCAGGAACAGGTCGGAGTCCCCGTGCGGGATTTTCGGCGAGACCAGTTCACAAAAGCGGGCGCGGACCATGGCGGAGAGCACCAGCTCGCTGGTCTTGCCTTGTCCGGCGCCGAGCGTGGCCACGAGGCGAATCCAGCGGCGGACTTCGCGTTCGCCCAGAATCGCCAATGCGTGGCGGACGGAGTGAATCTCGTTGGCGAATCCGAATGCAGCCGAGTTCAAATAGCGCAACAGACGGTAGCACAGCGACGCCTCGCCCTTGACCAGGTCCTCGATCTCGCGCACATCCAGCTCGGCCTGCGAAACCGCCGTCAACATGCGCAGATAGTTGAGCTGGTTGGCGGGGATTTCATGCGCGGTGAGCATTTCCGGGCGGCGGAAGAAGTATCCCTGGAAGTAGAGGAAACCGGCTTTCTTGGCGGCCACGAATTCCTCGCGCGTTTCCACCTTTTCCGCCAGCATGCGGCAGCGCCACGGGCCGTAGCGTTTGACCATGGCGGCGGCGTCAGCGGCGGAGGTCGCACGGAGGTCCACCTTGATGATGTCGGCGACATCGGTCAGGGCTTCTCGCGGATCGTTTATCCCGAAATCGTCCAGCGCGATCATGTAGCCGGATTCTTTCAGCCGGTGACAGGCTGCGATCACCAGGTCGTCGGCAGGAACGGTTTCCAGAACCTCGACTACGGCCTGCTCCGATGGCAGGAGAGTGATGTAGTCCTTCAACAGAATGTCGCGAGTGCAGTTGACGAAGGCGCGACGGCCATCGGTGAGCACGTCGAGACCAAGCAACATCGCGGTGTTCAAGGTGCTTCGTGAAGCCACGTCCGCATCGGTGTGGCGGAAGAAATCTTCGACGCCATCGCGAAACAGGAGTTCGTAGCCGAAAACCTTCTCGTCCGCCGTAAGAATAGGCTGGCGGGCGACAAACTGGGTTCCGGGCTTGGGTGCGGGTTTGCCGTCACCGGGATTGAGCGCAGTCGTGGGGGCAGTCACTCTTTATCTATCGGCACAAGCTTGCTGGAGATTAGTCCGATCCGATAAAGCGTTGTCATTCCGAGCGAAGCGAGGAATCCCTACCGTCCGCCGAATGATGATGGCGATAGGGATGCTTCGCTTCGCTCAGCATGACATCGCAGCCTCGAGTAGCTACCGATGGGGGCTTCTGCGTTTTATTCCTCGACCCATTCGCTTCCGCAGGTGTAGCACTTCCAGCTGTTTTTGCGGATGGGAATGGGAAAGGATAGAAGGAGCCAGAGGCCATAGGTCCAGAAGCGATTGATTTTTTCGAATCCGATGTCGAGCGAATAACAGCGGGGACAGCGCGGCTGGGCGTAGGATTCGCCGACTTCTTCTTCGCTGAACTCGGGCGGGATGGGCTCGTCCAGAATGGCGCGAGCCGCGGCGGCGTCTTGCTGGTGCACCTGCAGGCGAATGCCGCCGATGGCGTTCGAGAGCAGCCAGTCCATGCGAACCAGGTTGCCGTCGGCCAGGGCGCAGGCGATTCCGGCGGATTCTAATTTACCTTTGGCCAGCAGGGCCTCGGGAACATCGCGAAAGTGTTGCAGGGTGACGAGTTCGGTCGACATGGGATCCAGCCGCTTGGTTTAAGAGTCAGGCAACGGCGAGCGGTATCGGCCAGAATACTCCATGACCTCGGAGCGCTGGCGGGTTGCAGCGCAAAGTTTCTGGACCCCCTCCCCCCTGTTTTGCTGCAAGATACAGAAAACAAAACATTTGTCCGTTGGCAGTTGTACGCATTGTACGCAAAATATTGAGCCCAAACGAGTTACATGCAAAATATAGAAAACGCAGGAGTTACAGCCGCATGGGACAGAATTCGGATTCCGCAAGGAGAATTGACGCTAGCGCAAGTTGTCCGCAAGTTGTCAAAGAGCGAAGACGGCCACAATTATCGCTCAGATAATTTTATCTACTTTAATGTTATCTTACGGAGAAGATCAGAGCAACCAGAAAGCACCGAGATTTTCACTTTGATGCCGCAGGTTGAACTCCGCGCCTTCTCAATATAGGGTTAGATGAAGAAGGGGCTGGCCTTGAGCCAGCCCTGTTTTCTTATTGGATGGTCAGTGTGACGGGTACGGAATGGCTCAGGGAGCCTGCTGTCGCGGTGACCGTTACGGTGCTTGTGCCGGCTGGCGTTCCCGGATTGCTTGGAGTGCTGCTACCGCCGCCGCAGGCAGGCATCCAGAGTGTGGAAAGCGCCAGGACCGCGATCAGGCTCAACAGACGCAGCCCGCGCAGTGTCCGCTTTCGACTTCCCGCAGATACGACGAGTCCCAGAAAGCCGGGAAGAAGTAACGCATAGAAGAGTCTCCGGCTGCGTCGCAAGGGGCTTTTGTCCATTCTTGCCGAGGGAGCCATGGTCGTGATCGTCAGCGTCCCTCCGGTTGCCGCGGTGGGGAAAGTACATGCCGCTTCGGAAGGCAGTCCGGTGCAGGTGTAAGTCACGGTCTGACTGAAGCCGCCGAGTGGCGTGATAGTCAGCGTCGTCGTTCCGCTCTGCCCGGGAGCGGTCACGGTCACGGTCGCGGGAATGGCCGTGATTTTGAAATCCTGCACGCCGAGGGTCGCGCCTGCTGACGTCGAACCAGCGAAGGTCGAGTCGCCCCCGTAGGTTGCGGTGATCGTGTGGTTGCCCGCTGTGAGGGCGGTCGGATTGTAGCTGAAAGTATAGGAACCGCTGCTCAGCGTGCCGCTGCCTGCGGCAGCCGTGCTGCCGTCGACATAGAAGCTTACTGATCCGGTCGGCGTGCCGGTTCCAGTCGCGTGAGTCACGGTGGCCTTTGCCATTATCGGTCCAGTGGCTCCCACATTGACTGACGCAGGAGACAAAGTAACGGTCGTGGTGGTCGGTATTCTTACGGCGTCGGCCCAATTGGTTACGAAAACGTGCGCGTCCACTGAGCCTAGCCCGGTCGCCTGATCGTAGCCAGTGCCAGTCAAGAATCCGAACTGGAATGGAGCTTTGGCTGGACAACTCGTAGTCCCCTGCGTGCAGGGAACCGTGTTGCCACTCGGGTTGGCGGAACCGCCATTGTTGTAGTTGCCTGCAGGGACATCGTGAAAAGCAGTGGGCATGTTCTGCGCGAACTGATAGAGGGTTGTATTAATGTTGCCCAAGCCTGCGGGCGGAGTATTCTTCATTTGTTGATTGAGCAAAGTCACGATGCCAGCGAAGATCGGCGTGGCAACGGAGGTGCCTCCATAGATGCCAGCGCCCTGAATTCCGCCTGCGCAGCCGTTGTTTGTGCAGACGATGTAACCGTCGTGATAGGCTGACGCGGACATGGCCACATCTGGCACGTTGCGGAAGTTATTGCTGGGCACGCCGGGACCGGTTTGCCACGATGGTTTCGGAAAATAAATGCTTACGCCGCCTCCCGTGGAAGCAAGGTGCGGATCGAATCCGGTCCCCGTCGAGTTGTCATCCCACGCCAACTCAGGAATGTAGGAAAGCGCGGAACCGCCGTTGGCGCCGTTGGTAGTGCCCCAGTAGGTCCCGCTGCCTTCATTGAATTCCGTACCACCCACCGCAGTCACCTCAGGAATGCTAGCCGGAAAGTTGACTGCCAGACCCTGGGTCGCGGTGGTGGCGCTGCCAGCGTCACAGGCTGCCGCTCCGCTATCCCCCGAAGAGGCAAGAAAGGTGATGCCCTCCGAATTGGCTTTTTGGACGAGGCTCTGAAATTGGAGTACGTTAGTTTGGCCGTTCAAGGATTCGCAGCCGCCATAGCTCATGCTGATAACCGGCGCCAGTTCGTTGTCGATGGCATACTGTGCCGAATTGAACACGCCGCCGGCGTTCGGGTCGCATATTACGAAGAAGATGGTGGCGTTGCGCGCGACCGCGCCCGACCATTCAAGGTCGATATCCGCCTCGGCCAGATCACCCGTAACGCCCGGATGGGTGCAACCTGTGGCAAGTATCTGCTGGGGAACATTCGCGGACAATCCAAAGCCAGCACGGAACTGGGCGATATCGACCGCGTAGATGTCAGTCTGTCCCATAATTGCGATCTTCATGCCTGTGCCGTCGATTCCGGCGGTGTATAGCGGGCCGATGTCGTATATCGTCGCGATATCACCGGGGGCCAAGTAGTTGCCTCCGCCACTGAAGTAGTCGGGTCTAATGTCGATGGCATCCGACTTCTTGACGTTCATTGGTTCCAGACGGAAATTGTTGAGGCCACGGAAACCAGCAACGATGCCCTCCAGAGCCTTAGGAATGGATGGGTCCGTGGCGTTGGCAAAGCGTTCTTCACCATCCACGCTATAGCGGCGAAGTTCCGTGTGGAACGCGCGTTGTACCTGCGCGACCGTGCCGCTGAAAGCGATCCAATCACGCCCGCGTGCAACCTGAACGATGCTAAAGCCCTGCGAACGCAGCCAGTGAGTGATTTTCGCGACGTCGGCATTGCTCAGGCCAAAGCGCTGGCCAAACTGCTCTGGCGTCAGCCATTTGTGATAGTTCGGTGACGATGGGTCCTGTTGCTCGTCCAGCAACTGTTTGAGCGCGGCCTGCTGATCGGCCGATGGTTGGATCAGTAGAGTGACGAACGGCAATTTCGTCGAAGGATCCACCGGACCCTTGTCGTACTGTCGCTGGGCCTTAGGACTGACGGTGCCCTTTAGGACTACGGTCTGGCTATTGTCGATTGGGGTGACGATGCGATCTGGTTGTGCCGCCCATGCGGTGACAGACAGAGTCGCCACAAGCAGATAGAGCGTAAAGAAAACGGACAAAGAGCGGTGAGGTACGGCGTTGCGATTTGGGGTTGCAGGGAGCATCAGTTCCTCCAATCACTCCAATCAATTGCGACAGGGATGTAGCTACCGCTGCGAGGGAAGGGTGCAGCGAATGGGCCGATTATCGTGGAACCCAAGATCAACGTCAAACACAATAGTCTGGTGTACCAAAAGAGTCTCCCGGAAAAGAATCCGTGCTCATCTTCTCCCGATTCCGGCGCAGAAAGTGTCGCCGCATACCTAGGTGATCTGGTTGGCCTGTCTCTCGACCCTTAGATTGGGCCTGTGGGAGTACGCGGGAAATTTCATCATCTTCTGCTTGCGATCTTAGTCTCTGGGGGCTTGATCTCGGTTGTCGCTCGGGCTCAAGTTTTGCCCGGCGGATCGAGTGACCACCATTTTTGGGACACGGCTAACAAGCTGCTCTTTGCCAGTCACGGAGTGCTGGAGGCTTTGGACTTCGGCATCACTCATCACAATTTAAGCGATGGAGGAAGGGAGATGGATTCGATGGCAAAGGCACTGTGCGAGAGTGGACCGGCTGGCCAGTTGGTTTTCTTCGGAGGGAGAATGGCGGGCGTGATTGGCATCAGCTATCTCTTGCACAGAACTGGGCACCACAAGCTGGAGCGGGCTTTCCCGGTTTACGCCAGCGGCGATTCGGCTTATGGGGTGGGTTACAGCTTCGCGCACCGGTAGAGTTCGGGTGCGAATGTCTTGGCAGAAATGAACTGACCACGCGATGTAGAAGTGAAACAGCAGATCCCTCCACTTCGCTTCGCTCCGGTCGGGATGACAAAGTTTCTTGTTATCTGGCGCGGGCGAGGACCAGGGTTACGTCGTCGGGTTGTTCATTGGCGCCGATCCAGTCGTCGACGGCGGCGGTCACAATTTCGGTAATGCGCGGAAGTGGCAAGTCGCGATTCTCGCGCAACAAGTCGATCAGGCGCTGCTCACCGAACTCACCAAAATCATTTTCGGGTTCGGTTACGCCGTCGGTGTAGCCCACGAATATCTCGCCACGCCGGAGCTCGACCGAATCCTCTTCATAGCTTCTTTTATCGAACAGGCCGACCACGGTTCCACCGCATTCCAGGCGGCGAATCGAACCGTCTTCGCTCAGGATGATGGGTGGCAGATGTCCTCCGTTGCTGTAGGTGAGCTTGCGCTCCGCGCCGTTGTAGATCCCGAGGAACAACGTGGCATACTTTTCGGGCGGCGTGCTTTCGTAGAGCTGGTGATTCAGCAGGGAGAGCAGAGCGCTGGGGGAAACGTCGAGCGAGCGGAATGCCGAAGCCAGGAGGACGTCGGAACCGAGCGCCGCGCCGACGGTCGCGGGTTCGCGCAGGACAGGAACGTCTTGCATGCTGAGGGCGCGGACGGCGGAGTGGATGGTCGCCATCAGCAGGGCGGCGGAAATTCCTTTGCCGCTGATGTCGCCAACCGCCAGAATTAGCCGATCTGCGTCCAGGGTGAGGAAATCGTAGTAGTCGCCGCTTACTGTGCGCGCCGGGCGGAAGAACCCGTGCACTTCCAGCGACGCGAGCTGAACGCTTTCACGTGGGAACAACTGTGCCTGGACTTCCTGGGCGATGACCAACTCGTTTTCCAGCCGCTGTTTATCCTTCTGTTCTTCGATCAGCTTCTCCAGCGAAGCAGTCATCGAGTTAAATGAGTTCGCCAGCGCGGCGACCTGGTCGTTGGACTTCACCGGAATGCGGTGGCGGAAGTCGCCGCGATTGACGAGCTGAGTGCCTTCGTAAAGCTGTGCTACAGCTCCGGTCACAGTGCGGGTCAGGCGCGTGCCGATTACGATTGCGATAATTTCGATCAGGCCGAAGATAACGGCCACGATCAAGAGTCCCCATTCGACGGCGGGGGCGATATCTCCCAGGGAATTGAAGAGGCGCTCGTAGAGTTTAGACACACGCGTCTGTATGGTGATCAGGAGCGGGTTCAGCCGGCCGCCCGTATCCCAATCGACCACCGACACCGAAGTCCCAAAGGAGACCTGGCGATCCAGGCTGCGCGCCGCTGGGGGAACGGTGCCAGCGATGTAGGTGGGGACTGCCTTAGTTGTATCCAGGACATAGGTCCCTTGTTTGCCGAGATCGAGCCCGAAGGATTGCTCGCTGGTTTGGCGCGGGTTGCTACCATTCTGGGTTGCAGTGGTTGGCGGCGGCAGATTCACCTTGCGAAGAGTGATCCCGGTGTACAGTGTGATTTCGCCCAGGTTGGTTGCCAGATCCTGCAGCAGGTGCTGGTCCAGAGGCTCGCTGGAAAGCACGATCAGACTTCCGTCGCGTATAGGGATCGTCTCAGCCGCGCGGAGAAAGAGTTTATCGTGGTCACGAACCACTTCGCGAAACGAGCCTTTCAAATAAGCGGGGAGAGCCGGGGGCGACGCAGTCGCAGTCGCTGGAGCGCTGCTGAGCACGGTCTGGCCATTTCGCCATGCGTGAACATGGCGGTCGCTCCAGGCCTTATCGGTCCGGCGCAGGCCTTCCACTGCGGTCGTGTCGAGGTTCACTCCGCTTTGCACCTTCGCAGCCAATTCGTGAGCGATGGCGGCGTTTGCCGCGTCCAGACTCTTCAACTCTGAGTCCAGCGCAGTGGTCACAACGAACGTCGCAAACTGTCCTGCGAAAAGGTAAAAGGAAAGTGTCGCCAGTATGAGCAGCATGACCACAGGAATTACGCCGATGAAGACGTAGGTCACGATCAGGCGATTGCGCAGTCGCCAAAGTGCTTTTGCCTTTACCCAGCGGAATGCCAGGATCGAGAAGAGAACAATGACTACGAAGCTGAGGAAACTGACCCATCCGCCGAGGCTGTCGCCATAAGAAAGCTTGAGCAGCCCAAACCCCTTTTGCAGCACAAACAGCAACAGATCCAGGCCGAGCAGGTACCACGCGACCAGCGCAACTTTGCTGGTCGGCAGCAATCCTGCGTCGCCGAGCCGCATGCGGAGGTAACGGTAGGACAGGGTCATGATTAAGAACAAATTATAGATGGTGACGGCTTCAGGCTTCAGGCTTCAGGAGCATTGACCTGAAGCCTGAAGCCTGAGGCCTGTCTTTTCAAATCTCCGGATAGAAATCGAAGAAGGCCTCCAGGCTGGTCTTCAATTGTTTTTCAATTTCATCCTTGCTGCCTTCGAGCAGGTGCATGGTCACGTGGGCCTCACGGCCATTCTTAAGCTTGAGAGTTGCGTCACCAACTTCTGCAACTTCTTCAGAAGGCAGCAACCTCAGTCCATATACGAGGGTCAAGTTCGCCATGATCTGATTCTACCTTTCCGGACCAACAGAAACTCCTTGCTGTCCAGACGTTGCTTGAAACATCTTTGCCCGGCGCACCCGGGGAGACGTAGCAAGCTACGTTTCTACAGCGCAGTCTGCAATTTAAGATTTCTTGCGATCTTCATTTAGAATGCCATCGTGCTCCGAAACATTGTGATAATCCTGATCAGCGTTGGCCTGGCACAGCTGGCTGGCGCGCAACAATCCTCCCAGCCGCAGGTCAAGGTGAACATGCTGAATGTTTGTTCGCCCTCGCCGGAGGATCAGCAGGAGATTGCCTCCGCGCTGGCTCGGATTCCCAAGCAGCCGCTCTTCAGTCCGGATTTTGAAGTCGATCGGGGACGGTCGACGCTTGGGGAACGCCCGGATTTCCTTAAGGCGGGTGAGAGCGCGCAATTCTCGTCCGATTCCGGAACTGCCGAGTGGGTGCGAATTCGCCGTGAGTTCTCGGTGCAGGCATTGTTTTCGACGGTGCAGTACTCGTTCAGCCATGACCCGAAAAATATGGTGGAGACTCTGATCTTCCATGTGCGCGATCCCAAGGACTTAATGCAGGTTGCGATCGAAGACAACGCCTCTGCCGTGACCACGCCGGCGACTATGCTTTCGACCAGCACTCCAGCCAACCGAATCAAGCTGGAGCGTTTCGGGAAGTCTTCGGTGGTATTGGCGCGGTGTCCAGGAACCGAGGGCAATCCTCCGCCGGATCAAAGCGCTTACGAGCCACTGTTCCGGAGCGCAACGGCGATCGTTAGCAACTATCGCAATCTTCTGGCGGCTAAGAGCACCGTGCCCGCAGAGTTAGCGCGGGTCAAATCCCTGGAAGCAACGAAAGCAAAGCCGGCAGCGAAGTCCCCGACAAAAAAGACTGCGCCGGAAAAGCCCGCATCTGAAAGCAAATGACACTCAGCTCTGATCAATTCGGCGCGCTGAACCGAAATCTGAAATTCGCAATCTAACAACTTACTCTATGGAAAATATCCGCGACGTCGTCATCATGGGATCCGGCTGTGCCGGTCACACTGCCGCACTTTACACTGCGCGTGCCAACCTGAAACCGCTGGTGCTGGAGGGCCACGAACCCGGTGGCCAGCTCTCGCTCACGACGCTAGTGGAGAACTTTCCCGGCTTCCCCGACGGAATTCAAGGACCCGAGTTGATCGAGAACATGCGCAAGCAAACCTCGCGCTTTGGCGCGGAATATAAGCACGGGCACGTGACCAGCGTTGACCTCAGCGAGAGTCCGTTGAAGCTCCACGTCAGCCATGAAGTGATTCACACTCGCACGCTGATCATCGCGAGCGGCGCTTCGGCCCGCTGGCTGGGGCTGCCGCACGAGCAGCAACTCATCGGACACGGTGTTTCTTCTTGTGCCACTTGCGACGGTTTCTTTTTTTCCGGCAAGGAAATTACAGTGATCGGGGGCGGCGATTCAGCCATGGAGGAAGCGATTTTTCTGTCGCGTTTCGCCACCAAAGTCACGGTCATTCATCGTCGCGAGCACTTCCGCGCTTCGAAGATCATGCTCGACCGCGCCCAGAAGAATCCGAAAATTTCTTTCCTGCTCGATACGGTCGTCGAAGATGTGCACGACATCAACAAGAAAGAAGTCAGCAGCCTGACGCTGCGAAATCTCAAGACTGATAAGACCTGGGATTTCCCCACCAGTGCGATGTTTCTGGGCATAGGCCACATCCCCAACACGAAGGTATTCGAGGGCCAGCTCGACATGGATCAGGACGGCTATCTGAAGACCACGAACAACGTTTTCACGCGTGTGCGGGGTGTCTATGCCTGCGGCGACGTGCAAGACCGGCGCTATCGTCAGGCGATCACTGCCGCCGGCTCGGGATGCATGGCCGCGTTGGAAGTGGAAAAGTTTCTGGAGGAACAGGGTCAGTAGTAATGTGGCGCGGGCGCCCTCGCACGCGCAGGCTGCACCATAACCATCTTGGAGGTAACACATGCCGGACGAACAAACAACCTGTCCGCACGTAAAAGAGATCCGCAAGGTGAAGCCGAGTGGCCAAGGCTGCAAGGAGTGCCTCGAGATGGGCGATACCTGGGTCCACCTGAGGGAGTGTCTTATCTGCGGTCACGTTGGCTGCTGTGACTCGTCCAAGAACAAGCATGCCACCAAGCACTTTCATCAGACCAAACATCCAATCATGCAGTCCTTCGAGCCGGGAGAGAACTGGCGCTGGTGTTATGTGGACGAAGTGTTTCTAGCTTGATGTCTCACTCGCTTCAACGATGACGGTGACATCGCAGATCACTCGAGTTGTGATACAAATTCCTGTGATCTTCATGTACGTGCAAGGTCGTCATAATTCCATCTTCTCCGCCTGCGAAGGCGTACGGTGCTGAGGGCTCTCTTTATCTCTCTGTCGGAGAGCCATTGGCTGCGTACCGTGGCTGAGCGTTCCTCCATCGGCCGGAAATTCTCCAGCCGTTTTGTTGCCGGCACTCAGGTCGAAGACGTGCTCCGGGCCACACGTGCTGTGAATGAATCCGGGCTCAGCGTCTCCATCGACAATCTAGGTGAAAATGTCACGAACGCCGATGAGGCCCGCGCCAGCGCTCAGCTCTATCACCAGTTGCTGGACGATATCGCCGCTCAAAAGCTAAACGCCAACATCAGTCTGAAGCTCACCCACATGGGCCTTGATATTGACGAAAAACTGGCGCGCGACCAGGTGACCGGGTTGGTGGCCAAGGCAGCGGCCATGAACCCACGCAACTTCGTTCGCGTCGACATGGAAGGTTCGCCCTACACCCAGCGCACGCTTGATTTCGTCCACGAGTTGCACCGCATCCCAGGCAACCAGGGATGCGTGGGCGCGGTGATTCAGTCCTACATGCGGCGGTCGGAGAGCGACATCGAGAAACTGCTGGCCGAGGGCATTCGCATTCGCTTATGCAAAGGCGCCTACAAAGAACCGCCAGAAATCGCCTTTCAGCCGAAGTCTGAAGTCGACGCCAACTACGTTAAGCTGATGAAGATTCTGATGAAGAGCAAGGTTTATCACGGCTTGGCTACCCATGACGAAAACATCATCAATCAGGCAAAAGCCTTCGCTACCAAAGAGAGAATTTCGCGAGACGCCTTTGAGTTCCAGATGCTTCACGGCATCCGCCGTGATCTGCAGCAGAGCCTGGCTGGTGACGGATGGCGAATGCGTGTCTACATTCCGTTCGGAACTGAGTGGTATCCGTATCTGATGCGGCGGCTGGCCGAGCGTCCGGCGAACGTGCTGTTCATCGCCAAGAACCTCCTGCGGCGATAGCAAATCGTTTTTCGTGTCAATCCGTTATTCTTTAATCCATCATTCTTCTTGTCATTCCGAGGAGCGAAGCGACGAGAAATCTGGGTTTCCGCCGACCGCTCGAAGAACCTATATCCCTCGCTTCGCTCGGGACGACAACTGAAACGTGTCGGCGGACAAATCCTCATTCCACCAACCCAGCCACAGTTTCACAAATACACCGCCGCATTTCTGCTAGCATAAAACCGTGGGCAACCATGACCAGAGCGCGCTTGCCGAGGCTTTCGCCGCTCTAGTAGGTCCTCAAGTCGGCGACGAAGATATCGATCTGGTCCGCGCTGCCCTGACCATCGCTCGCACCGAGTATCCCGACCTCGACATCGAGTCTTACGTCGAGCGCATTGACGAACTCGCCCGCATGGCGGAGGCTCGCATCTCCGATGTCGGCGACGCCGTTCAGACCATCGCCGCTCTTAATCACACACTCTTCGAGGAGGCTGGGTTGCGGGGCAATCGCGAGGAATACTATGATCCGCGAAATTCTTTTCTAAACGATGTCCTCGACCGCGGCCTCGGCATTCCCATTACGCTGGCTTTGATCTACATGGAGGTGGGCTGGCGACTTGGCTTCCTGTTGTTCGGCGTGGGCATGCCTGGACATTTTCTGCTGAAGCACTACGACATTGACGGCCGCGAAACGGTGGTTGACTGCTTCAACGGTGGCGATATCCTCAGCCCCCAGGACTGCCAGCGCCGTCTTGACGAAATTTATTCCGGCCAGATGACTTTGCGTCCGGAGTTCCTGTTCGCCGTCAGCCGCCGGCAGATACTGACCCGTATCTTGAACAATCTTAAGACGGTTCACCTTTCCACCCGCAACTTCCGCAAGGCCCTTCCTCTGGTGGACCTAGTGCTGGTCATCTATCCTCGCTCGCCCGAAGATGTAAAGCAGCGCGCTCTACTGCGCTACAGCCTCGGCCAAATCTCGGGAGCGGCCGAAGATCTGGAGCAATACTTAAAGATGTCGCCGGATGCGTCCGACGCCGACGAAATCCGCCAAACTGCGCTTTCCATCCGCAGAATGCTTGCCTTGATGAACTAAGTTAAGGTCTCCAGCCGTTCAGATTGTCCGAATTTCCACAGCATGCTTGTCGATTCGACGGCGTGACAAATGAACTGCAAAATCTTTCATCTTGACAGGCGCTCGCCGCTGCCCCACAATGACCCGACATTTTTTTAGGCGTCCGAATAGTTAGTTGTGGAAGTCCGCTCTCCCCTTTTGCCGTCCCCCTGGCAAGGCCTTCCTCATTCTCGCATGTTTGACGGTCACAATTTTCGAACCTTTGCTGGCAAAATTCAGGAGGAATTTATGCGCGTCAAAGCGCTTGTGGTAATGGCAGTGACCCTAATCCTAGTGGCTAGTGCGTGGGCTAGCTCCGAAACCGTGATCTACAACTTCTGCTCTCAGACCAGCTGTGTGGACGGTTACGTTCCCTATGGTCCCTTGGTTGCCGACTCCTCGGGTAATCATCTTTATGGCACGACCTACGAGGGCGGTGCCCACAGCTATGGCGAGGTCTTCGAGCTGACGCTTTCCGGCGGCACGTGGTCCCAAAGCGTAATCTATAGCTTTCTCGGTCCCGGCAGCAATGATGGTGCATACCCCTTTGGTGGTATGGTGATCGATTCGGCCGGAAACCTCTATGGCACGACCTACAATGGCGGCGCAAGCAGCCAGGGTACGGTGTTTGAGCTGTCCAAATCGGGGAGCACATGGACGGAGACTGTGCTTCATACCTTCGACGACATTAGCGGCAGCGACGGGTACTACCCATACGGCGGCTTGACCTTTGACGCGGCCGGCAACCTGTACGGCACTACGTTATACGGTGGTAAGTTCGGTGGCGGCACGGTCTTCCAGTTAAAGGCTTCAAACGGCAAGTACACTTACAAGCCGATTCACGGTTTTACCACAAGTAGCAGTACCGCGTATTACCCCTATGGCGGAGTGGTTGTCGACCCCAAGAACGGTTATCTTTACGGTACCACGTACTACGGCGGTGTTATCTGGAATGTTGGCGCGGTTTACCAACTGCGTGAAGTTAGCGGCGTTTGGATCTCTTCGGTAATTTACACTTTCCTTGGGGATTCACTCGGACAATATAGCGAATCTGGTTTGGCCGTGGATGCAAACGGCAACCTCTATGGCACGAACTATCAAGGTGGCGCCTTCAACCTCGGAGATGTGTTCAAGCTGACGCCAGGCGCGAACAACACGTGGACGGAAAAGATCATCTACAGCTTCAAGGGCTATGCCAAAAAGGACGGCGCATACCCGTATTATGCGGGTGTCACCATTGATTCAGCAGGGAATCTCTACGGCACCACCTATCAAGGTGGGTCAAGTGCAGCCAACAATCTGAATTATGGCACCGTCTACAAGCTGACGGCGGGCACCTATAAGGAAAGTGTGCTCTGGAGTTTCGGCACTACTGGCGACGGCTACTACCCCTACCACCAAGCGATTCTCGTCAATGGAAAGCTCTATGGTACGACCAACAGCGGCGGATCACATGGAGGGGGCGTCGTATATGAGGTTACACCGTAGTCAAGGTCTTCAGGGCTCCGCTCTGGTTCCACTCTACTTTCTCGCCGCCGGGCCTTATGGCTCGGCGGCGATTTTTCTTTTGAGGCGCATGTCCGCGCTGGTGGGAGGAGTCGGGCTTCGTGCGAAGGTCGCGCATGCGGGAGAAGCTGCCGTTCTGTGGGTTCCGTCCTAGCGCGGTTCGGTAGCGCTGGAACTCGACTGCGGACTAGCTACTCCGGCGGTTCGGGCCCGTTGAGTCCGGCTGGCGCGAGCGGCAATTTGGAAGCGCCGCCCAGAATGCTTCGTTCTTGCGGCGTGAACTGTTTCTTGTAGGCGTCGCCGTCAATCTGACGCTGGCGCGCTTCCGGAGGCATTGCCCGCAAGGTTTGGATGGCATTTCGCACTGCCTGTCTACGCTCCGGCGGGAGTTGCTGCATTTGCGAGTGCAGTTGCCGCGCCGAGTCTCTTTGCTCGGGCGTCAGGTGCCCCCAGGTGTCCATGCGATTCAGCACTTGCTGACGCTTCTCCGGCGGCAGGTTGTTGAAACGATCCAGCTGATTCTTCAACTGCTGCTTTTGTTGCGGAGGAAGATTGCGGAACTGGGGATCGTTTTCGAGCGCCTTTTTCTGTTGCTCAGGCGGCATGTCTTTATGTTGGCGCAACCACTGCCCTGAGTGACCGTTCTGTTGAGCTTTCGGATGCTGGGCGGGGGGGTGGGAAGCGCCCGGGTGGTTGGCCTGCGAGAAAGCGGGAACAACGCCTGTTAACACCAGCGCGAGAGCCGCCAGCGCGACCCGTCCCGTTATGAACTTCACCCGCACTTTCCCCCCGTGTTCTTAGATCACTACATCGGTCGCTACATCACCGAATCCTCACGCCTTGTTGATTACGGATTCTGGTCTACATCCTGCTGCGCTTGCAGATCGTCAAGGACTTCGAAATCAGAATACAGATCGCCGTTCTTATCCAGCGCCTGCAAGTCGCCCACAGCCGTCCCCGGCGCAGCCACCATGGCCCTCGGACCCTCCGGCGTAGGATTCCAGCCAGCATCGCTGCGGAACAAAGTAAGGCTCATCACCATAAGCACGGCCAGCGAAACCGCCAACGCGGGCTTACGAACCCATTGCCACCAACTGGAAGACTGTTTTGCCGCCTCTTCCCGTAGACGAGCGTGGAGCCGCACATCGAAATACGGCGACGGCTCCGGCGCCTGCCACTCATCCAGCAACGCCATGGTCTGGCGGAACTCCGTCAGCTTTTCCGCGCAGCCAGCGCAGCCCTGTATATGTTGATTTACTTCGGGCGTGACCGCGTCCAAGCCGGCGGCCAAGTCCGGCATCAGTTCGCAAATCTCCTTGCATTTCATGACTACACCCTTCATACAAACTCTTTCAGTTGCACGCGCAAAGTTTCGTAAGCGCGGAACAACAGAGACTTAATGGCAGATTCACTCAGCTTCAGAACTTCCGCAATCTGGTGGTAGTCCATCTGCTGATACTTGTGCATGATGACCGCGATCCTCTGCCGCTCGGGCAGCGCCTGTACGCGTTGCCGGATGGCGGCCAGTCGCTCACGCCTCACGATGTTCTCTTCCGCGGTAAGCGAGTTATCCGGCACGTCCATGGTCAAGCCGGTTTCCTGATCCGGCTCGTCCAAGCTGACGGTATTTTCCGGGCGCTGGTGCCGGGTATCGCGCGCATGATTCACCGCCAGATTGCTCGCGATCCGGTAGAGCCAGGTAGTGAACTTCGCGCTCGCTTCGTAATTTTCGCGAGAACGATAGACTCGCAGAAACACTTCCTGCGCCAGATCCTCGGCCACGGCCGTGTTGTGAGCCATGCGATACATAAAGCTCAACATGGGCCGGCGATATTTCTGCACCAGATAATCGAAAGCTGATTCATCGCCAGCCTTCACCCGCAGCATGACTTGCGCGTCGCTCAATCCTTCGCTGGATTGATCGGTGGCAACCTTCGCCTCCCCACGAGGCGGGACCGCTGCCATCGACAGCAATCCGCGATTCATGGCTATGCTGCTCACACTAGTTTGAACCCTTCCAGGTTCCGAAAGTTGCGCGTCATCGCCGTCAGGAAAAGGCTGGGAAGTCCTCTCGGGAGAAGGATCTGGGGGTACCTTCGCGGGGATGAATCGGTTTGGCATCCGGCACGGCACCAAGCCCCCGGAAGTCCTCCCGCGTGGCAGGATTCCAAGGCTGCGGAACCTTAGGCTATCATGGACCAGGTCTACGAAAAAACTGTTTCTTTGCTACAATATAGCGGCTGATTCAGGTTGGGCGCTTAACTCAGCGGTAGAGTGCCATCTTCACACGGTGGAAGTCATAGGTTCGAATCCTATAGCGCCCACCAGTAACCAACTGGTGTTACTGAGGTTATCCCGTCCTCCATCCAGCCCATCCCTGACCGAGTACGCTCACTGGGTAAAGCCGCAGATTCAGATTGGAGTTCGGCACCCCCGCCGCAACTTTCATGATGTGGAAGGTTTTATATGAGGTGGGAATTACGTAACTCGGCCAGAGATCTAAAAATGAGGAAGAAGTTGAGCGCTAACTCCGGAAAGACTCTCTTGAATACCATCCCTCCAGCTTGCGGGCAGAAGTTCCCTTTGAAAGCATTGATGTCTGGCTTGGTCCTGCTTTGTGCGGCCGCAGTCCTTTTCGCACAGGACCACGGTATCAGCGCTGGCGGAAAATGGATGGAATACGATTCACAGGACGAGATGACCCTGGTCAAATCGGCCAGATTCGAGCTCGATGCCGATAATTCATTGCCGGGAAGCCAGTCCACTCCCAAGGTCATACTCTTCTGTAGCGCCGGCAAACTGAATCTGGCCGACTTTCGTCCGAACGCTGTGATTGCCCCGCCCAACCGCCCCGGCTTCTGGGGGCAACCGCAGATGGAGGTCACCGTCCGCGTGGACAATTCCCACAGCAATCACGGTTGGAACTGGGTTAATGGCCACTTCCTCTCCATGGACAAAGGAACCACGCGCGAGATGCTCGGCGCGCAGGTATTCAAGGTAGAAATCCAGACTCCTCAGGGTCCACAGATCGCAACCTTTTCGCCGGCGGGCCTCGATCTGGCTCGTGTCAAGAAAGCCTGCGATCTAACTCCCAAGAAGCCTTGATGATTCGGCGTGACTAACTCTGGGTCAAGGTAGGCGCGGGCGTCGCCGTCTGTGGGGCCGGGACCGACGTTCCCGAAAGCGTGGCCCACCCGCGCCGCGAAAGATCCCAGAAGATCAGATAACCGGCAACGGCCGCGATCACCAACAGCGTGATTCCCCAGAACCACTGCTGAAAAACAATTTTGCCGATGCCAAACAAGCATCCATAAACCAAGATGACCCCCATCACCCAGTTGAATGCGTTGCCGGCCAAGTCCCGCACCTCTGGCAGTTCGGGCACGAGACGGGCAATATGCTTCCATCCGTATACCGTCGGATGCACTCGCTTGTAGAAGCCCACCAGCGTCTGCTGCGACTCCGCTTTGGTAATAAAGGTCGCGATCACCCACGCGATGGTCGTGACAAATCCAGTAATCAGCGCGGTCTTCGCATAAACCAGCGCCGTGTTCCCGGAAAATGAAATCCGACTCAGCCCGATCGTCATAGCCGCGGCGACCGCCATGGCCGAAATCTCGCTCCACGCGTTGATCCGCCACCAGTACCAGCGCAGAATGTAAACTGCGCCCGTTCCGAATCCAATATTCAAAACTAAATCCCAACCTTGATTGATCGAGGTCAACTGCATCGCCGTGTAGCCGCTGCCTAACACCAGCAGCACGGTAAAAATCTTGCTGATCAGCACATAGTGCCGTTCGGTCGCACCGCGCACGAAAAAGCGCTTGTAAAGATCGTTCACCAGATACGAGCTGCCCCAATTCAACTGCGTCCCAATCGTCGACATGAAAGCGGCCAGGAATGCCGCCACCATCAACCCGCGCAAAGCGGGCGGAAGATAGTCACGCAAGACCATGACGTAGCCCTGTTCCGGGTTCTGCACAAAAGCTGCGCTCGGATGAAGCCCGCCATTCGGCGAATAAACCACGACTGCCACTAAGCCTGTAATCACCCAAGGCCAGGGCCGCAGCGCGTAGTGCGCAATGTTGAACCACAGGGTCGCACCCAGCGAATTCTTCTCATCCTTGGCGCTGAACATGCGCTGCGCCACGTATCCACCGCCGCCCGGCTCCGCCCCCGGATACCAAGCCAACCACCACTGCATCCCCAGATACACGATGAATGTAAGCACCGGCAGAGTCCAAAGCGCATTCGTGGTGAGTCCGCGATGAAAGTCGGGCAAAAAAGCCACCGGATTCGCGGTCTCGACTCCGGTCGCGCGAACATTGTTCTCGATCACCTGCAGATGCATCTGCAAAGCCTGCATCCCACCAATCTTCGTCACTGCGACCCAGGCCAGCACGATAATCATCGTCATCTTCAAGGCGAACTGAAACAGGTCGGTGACTAGCACGCCCCAGAGGCCACCGATAAACGTATAAAGCCCGGTAAACGGAATCAGGATAAAGATGCAGATCAGCACCGATGTATAGCGAGGATCTCCTAACGTGTGCTGAAAAACGTGCCCGCCGATCGCCACTTGTAACACGCGCCCTTGAGCAATCACCGGACCGAGCAAAACCGTGATGATGCTGACCATGGCCTGGGTGACCCATCCCAGGATGAAGCAGTTCATAAAAAGCCCAAGATAGATAGCCTTGAACCCACGCAGAAACGCTGCCGGCTTTCCCCCATAACGAAGCTCGACCAGCTGGACATCCGTCAAGACCTCCGCCCGCCGCCAGTAGCGCGCGAAGAAGAACACCGTCATCATGCCGCCGACGCACGATCCCCACCAGATCCAGTTTCCCGCAATGCCCTGCCGCGCAACCAGTCCGCAAACTAGCAATGGCGTGTCCGCCGCAAAAGTGGTAGCCACCATCGAGGTCCCTGCCAGCCACCACGAAACATCGCGCCCCGAGATGAAAAACTCTTCCGTGTTCCCGCTCGCGCGACGCCGGTAGTAAAGGCCAATCATCAGGTTGACCAGCAGGTATCCGACGATGACGATCCAATCCGTGGAAGTAAGGGGCATGAGTTCTCCGTTTAAGGGGACATTCTAACTGTTCGGACCGGAAGCGTCGCCGTAAACTGAACCTTTCCCGTTTTGAGCCGGTTTGCTGTTTAGTACCCGGTACCCCCCTCCCCGTCTCGTGTGCAAAACCCAGAAAACAAACGATTTATTTTGCGACCATGTGCTAGATCTTTGAGTTTACAGGAGTTACACGCAAAATCTAGAGAACATTGGAGTTACAGCGAGTGCAATGTCCCATTTTGAAACAACGCGGCTGATTTGGAGCGCGGGTTCGAGGCCGCTGGGCGGCTCCCGGATCAGATTGTCAAAGACCAGCAATTATCTTGTAGATAATGTACGTTGCAGTAGGTTGTCCGATTTTGACGCATACAGTCAACGACAAAGCGCACTGCGAAGCTGAGGTTTCGGGTGATTGCGCGGAGATTCGCGGATCGGACAATCTGCGGAAATCGTTAAAATTGGCCGCAACCCAATCGAAAATGTGATCTTCGTCACAGACCTTCCGGTTATGGACGGGATAAGATTCCACAGCTTTTGTGACGCGAGAGCGCCTCCCCAAGCGCCACAGTGCCCTTACAACGCCGAGATCTATGCCTCTCTTGCACCAATCCGAAGGGCGCAGTGTCTGTTGCGATCGTGCCATTGACGTCGAGGCGGAACTCGAATGTCAGATCCATCAGCGATTTCGCTCAACTGGAGGAGCTTGCGACCGCGTGGGAGTGCCTGTGGCGATCCGATCCGAACGCGGAAATCTTTCAGCAGTTCACCTGGGTCAGGGCTTGGTGGAAATCCTTCGGCAGCCGCTTCAAACTGTGCGTTCCGGTCGTCTACGAAAGGTGTCAGGTTGTTCTTATCCTTCCGTTAGTCGAGCGTCGCGGCACACTCCGGTTTCTGGGATCGCCGCAATCTGACTACTCTGACATGTTGTGTTGCCATCCACGACCGGAGCGCCTTCTGGCCATCGCTCTTGAGGCTCTATTGCGGTTTGCCCCAGAATGGAAGGAATGCATTCTCGGCGATCTGCGGCCGGATAGCCACATCGTCAGAGTCTGGGGCGAGTTGCCTTCCCGGTTGCGTTCGCTTCTGCAACTAGAACTGACACACGGCTGTCCGACAATTCTGTTTGGCGGGAAACGGGAAGAAGTCATCGATTCATTGCTTGCCGGCAAACACATGCGACGTCGGCTCCAGAAATTGCAGAAAGCGGGAGCGGTGAGGTTCCGCCACATCGAGAGCAGGCCGGAGGCTCAGCAGCAACTCACACATTTTTTTCGGTGCCACAGGCGACGGTGCGCCGTCTTCGCCAAGACAAGCTGCTTTGAAGAACCCGAAATGCGAAGCATGATGCGGACGCTGGTCGCGCAATTCGATCTGCGGCGGGAATTGCGTTTTGGCGTTTTGGAGCTGAATGGCCGGGCGTTGGCGTGGAGTCTTGGTTTTCAGGCAAACGGAAAGTACGCCTATTACCAGCAGACCTTCGATCTGGATGCTGAGGAATACGCACCGGGCGAGGTGCTGCTTTACCACCTCTTGTCGTATGCAAAGGAAAGCGTCGAACGGGAATTTGACTTCCTGCGCGGGGATGAATTTTTCAAACGACGCTTCGCTGCCCAGATCAATCAATGCCGTACCGTCTATCTCCAACGTCCCGGCATCAGGGGCCGGCTGCGCGGATTCCAGCGGTCTCTGCAAGGTCAATTGCGTGGCAGCAAGACCCGCTTCGAAGGCTTTGTCCGTGCCCACGAAAATGTCTTTCATGTGTTCCGCTCGACCTCCATATGGCACCGCAAAGTGTCGCGGCGTCTTCAAATGGCCAGGACGAACGGAGAGTTAACCGACTATCTTCTCACCTCCTGCCTGGAACCGTTCCGGCGTGTCGTTTGGAGCAAGCACAGAGCAACTCTATTTCAGTTGGAAAGTGCCAAAGGGCTTACCGTCCTGTCATCGTGCCTAACCTCGAATGCGAGCATCGCCATCACCAGCGGCCGGCTCAGCGATTTGGCGGATTTGGCTTTGGAGCACCCGGAGATTTCCTTTCCTGGGTTTCGCGAATATAGAAATCGCCTGAAAAGGGGAGACCAGGTCTACCTGGTTCGAGAGAATGACGAACTAACCCTGGTGGCATGGACGGGACTTCGGCCTGTGAATGAGCTTTCGAGCATTGCACATGCTTCCCCGAATCGAAACAGTGAGGTTGCGGTCGCCATGTATGAATGCTGGCCGATCAGTGAACCTGGAGTGGGATGTACCCAGCTATTGGGGGCGCTGGCAACCGACGCATCGAAAGAGAAACTAGGCCTCCTTGTCTGCTGTCCTGCTCTGCCGCTGGTTTCTCGCGTCGAGCTTGAGTCGCGTGGCTTTCTGTCCCGATCAAGGATGAGTGGTCACAGAATCCTCCGCTGGTTCCGTCATGACAGCATACGGGACGGGCCTGCGGTCGATGAGCCCTCGGCCCAGGATGGTTCATGCCCCAAGTTGAGAAATAAGTTGAGGAATAGGTAGCCATGACGCTAATTGTCGCCCTGCAAGGGAAAGATGAACTCGTATTCGCTTCGGACACCTTGGTGTGGGAGGGTGTGAAAGACGGATATTACATCTCTCAGGCAAGTAAACTGCGCGTCATCGGCCAGAACTGGATCTCGGGCAGCACCGGAACCGGGACCGGTGCCGATGTGCAGGCCCAAATCGCAGCCGGTCACGAAGAGTTCGAGCCGGATGTCGATGAAGGAGCTCCCGCCTACGCTTTGCGCACCGCGGAACTGTATCGCAAGAGCCAGTATGTGGGTGACACCAGTTTCTTGCTGGGAGGTTTCGGCCGGGACGGTCCTGCCATTTACCGTTGGGGCCTGCCCGGGTTCTCGGGACCCATGCGCAGTCGAGGGGGACGATGCACGATCGGCGTCGGTGAACATGGCGCCATGTACCTGGCCGCCGCTTATCACCAACCATCGATGACCACCGAACAGCGGATGCTGCTGGCCTATTTCTGCATATACGAAGTGACCAAGCACGATCCCAGGGTCGGCGCCCCGATTGAGCTGGCTGTAGCTCGTCGAGGTGGAGTCAAAATCTTCGCCGGGGCTGAACTCGCATGTTTCCGTCGGAAGAGCGAAGCTCTGGCAAATTCCATTGCGGATAATTTCTCTGTCCGGTCGGTGGAGCGCGATCCACTACTCATTCTTTGACCGAGCGTCGAACCATTGTCTGCGCCAGCTCAACCGAAGCACAAGCAAGGAGTTCGATATCCTATCGTCCAAGCCGCGCTCTCAGTAATCAGCCGTCTGCGCTGCTACCACCGCGGTTCGCGAGGCTGGCGGGCGTGGCCCTGGTAGTCGTCGCGTCCACCGCTGCCCCCGCTGGAACGTCCGCCACCGCCGCCGGGACGGCCGCCGCCGCGGGGTCCGCCGGGACCGCGATCGGTCTTGGGGCGCGCCTCGTTGATATTCAATGCGCGGCCGCCGAGTTCTTTTCCGTTCAGGGCTGCAATGGCTTTCTCGGCTTCGGCGGCATCCGCCATTTCGACGAACGCAAATCCTCGCGAACGGCCGGTGTCACGATCGGTGACCAGGCTGACCTGATCGACTTTGCCGTGGGGTTCGAACAGCGTGCGCAGTTCCGCTTCCGTGGTGCTGTGAGGGAGGTTGCCAACAAAAAGCTTCTTCATGGATTTCCTTTTTCTGGTGAGCCAACGCAAGACGTCAGGTTTCGTCGGCGGGTTAAGTGAGTCGCGTCGGAATGCAGAGCGCGCGCTTCGATGGAGAGCGTGTTGCCTCGCAGCTCAATGGAGCCAGTTGGTTCTTCCAGACGCGATTACGCAGCAATGTTCTATCGCGTTCTGAAGTCCGGACCTGATTATACCTGCTTGCCCCTGATAGCAATGGAAAATATGAAATTCGGGCCTGGGTTGATCGGGATGCACGATCCGTTTCGGTGTCGCCGCCGGCCCATGGACACGTTACTTTGGGTAAATCGCGGATCGGTTAAAGTTGACTCATCTGTTATACTGTACTTGCGTTAGAACGAAATCGGTTGTCGAGCAGCTTCTTGCATACCAGCTAGTCCTGCCCTCAGTACCTCCGACTCGCACCAACGTAAATAATCTGAAAAGGATACAAGCAACAAAATGGCAGAACAAGGAACAGTAAAGTGGTTTAACGACGCCAAGGGCTACGGCTTCATCAGCCGGCAGACTGGCGAGGATGTATTTGTGCATTTCTCGGCCATCCAGGCTGGCGGCTTTCGCAGCCTGCAGGAGGGCCAGAGCGTAGAGTTCGAGGTCACCAAAGGGCCAAAGGGCTGGCAAGCTGAGAACGTTCGTCCTCTGTAAGTCGGGGACGTTTAACTAAGAATTCGTGCCCGCCAACCGCAACAAGGGGCGGGCACGTTCTACAGAAAATAATCCGCACTCCGGGATGGAGTCCTCTTCATGCAGGCTGAGTCAAAGGGTTCGTTCGCCGTTATCCGCTACAATCTACGCACTTATGAGTCCGGCGGCGTCATGGCCGTCATCAAAGGCCGTGAAAGTGCCGAAGCCGTTCTGAAGCAGTTCGAACAGAGCCAGACCTCCGAAGACCGGCACATCGGGTGGCGCTATTTTCTGGAGAAGACCGACTTGAAAGCGGGAATGGATCCCGTAGAGGCCACCAACCTCCGCCAATCGCGTCTTGAAATTCGCGAAGCCGAAGCCTAGAGCTTAGGAATTTTCGGCTCTTTTCTCCACATCTCCAAATCAACTCAACCTGGCCCGTCGGCTGCACTTTGGACTAGGACATACTTGTCATCCCTCGCAAAGCGAGGGATCTGGGTGTTTGCCCGTGCCGATTTACTGGTACTACGGGGAAGAACCTAGATCCCCTCGCTTTGCTCGGGATGACAGTCCGGGATGGGATGCGGTGGGTGTGAAACTCGCCTCAAGCTCCAGCGATCGCACCGCCATCAGTGCCGACGCTCGGTCTCGAGCAGGATGGTGGCGAAGTTACGCCCTCCGAACGCGAATCCTTGCTGGATGTGTCCGGTCACCGCCAATTTAGCTCCGCTGCCCGGAACGCCGTAGTTCTTGCTGAACACCCACATGGTTCCGGTGCCATCGTCGAGTTGGAAAACTCCGGTTCCCACCGCTCCGAAGGAATCGGTGACCTGTCCCGCAATCGAGATCTCCTTGCCGGCGAACCGCCCCGGATCCTGATTAATCTTGGCTATGCTCTCCCGGGGAGGGCATCCTGCCAACAACAAACCCGCCAGACCTACGATCAACACGAAAAGGATTTTAATGCTCGTTTTCGACACACCATTCTCCTGCGACAGTAGAAGATGAAGGCTGCAAGCTATAACCCTAATCCTCGCGGGAAGTTGTCCGAACATCGCTTTCCGACCTAAAGTAAACATAACGGAGAGATCCCGTGACCATACTCGAACATATCCGCAACCTTTTCTCTTATGACGACTGGGCCAATCGCGAAGTCCTGGCTTCGCTGCAGGCTCTGAATGCCCCGCCCGAGCGCTCGGTCAAACTGCTGGCTCACATCCTTTCTGCCGAAAGGTTGTGGCTCGAACGGCTGCTCGTCCAGAAGCAAACCTTGCCGGTTTGGCCGCTGTCCACGATCGCGCAGTGTAAGCTGGAAGTCGACGAACTGCCGGGTCTTTGGAAGAACTACCTGACGGCGCTCGGCGAGGCAGGCCTTGCCCGTTCGCTAACTTACAAGAACACCAAAGGTGAAAGCTTCAGCAGCCAGAAGCAAGATATCCTACTGCACGTGGTCATGCATTCGGCCTATCATCGCGGCCAGATTGCCGCAGACATGCGTGCGGCGGGATTCACTCCGCCTTATACCGATTTCATTCACGCCCTGCGGCAGGGATTCTTAGAGTAGGCAAGTAAAACGTGGCCAGCGCAACCGCCAGAAGCGTAATGGGCCACGAAGCCAGCGACGTGTACAGGGGTAGTTCGGCTGCGGACCGAAGCCTTGCCGCTGGGATCAGAAGCGAGCAAAGGGAGAGCATGACCGCAGCACTCCACTGCCATAGCTGGCATCCAAACGCAGCCTTCACCATGGCTCGCGGGACCAACCCCATCTTCCAGATGGTTTCACGCTGAGCCAGCAGGACAAGCAGCGCGGGTATCATAAAGAGCTGATTGTATGCAGCCAGTTTGGGAATGATTACTAGGGTTACGCCGCTAACCCAGGCCAGCGCCCAAGCGAAATTCTCCGAACCTGCGGGCGCCTTTCTCCATCGCCAGCAGAGGGCGAAGAGGAAGCCAAGCAGCATCGCCGAGAATAGCTTTGCCACAAATGATGGCAGCAATGCCCGCACGATCGACGGATCGGCTGCGTACGTTTGGTACGCAAGGGCAGCCCTCAGAAACTTGCCGATCCAGTGCGGGTAAACCGCTTCACTGGCGATCAGGAGCATCGCCATCGTCCCAACAAAGCTCCAGACAAGGGCTTTGCGTTCCCTCCAACTCCCCGTCGCCCAGACCACGAGCCACAAGATCAAAAGCCCCGAAAGCTGAGGCTTTATGGTAGAGAGTGCGAGAAGAAATCCACTTAGCACTAACCAGCCCCTGGCGGTAGCAGCGGCCGCGGCCGCCAGCAGCAAAACCACCAGGGCGGTCAGGTTCTGCATATGAAATTCTTGCACTGCCGGGAAACAGCTCACCGCGAGCACCATTCCTGAGACGGCCAGCACGCGCCCGGGGCGAAATCCGATGGCGTACATCCAAAGAGGAACGCTGCATGCTATGGCGCATAGCAAAAACCATCGGAACATTACCATGACCATTTGAAAAGGTAAGGTTACGGTTGGCGCCAACAGGAAGATGGCGTAGAGCGGATAGGCGAAGGCCACCTGATCGATGGGGTCGCTGGGCCTCGACGGGTCCAACGGCCTTCCGTAGTAGCCGGTCTGGATCTCACGAGTCACTTCGGCGCTGTAGGGATTTCGCCCGTGCAGCATCAGTTCGCGAGCACCCAGCCACCACGAATAAAGATCGGAATTATTCCCGATGGGCCGGTTCACTGACAGGGCATGCGCCGTGTACGCTGGTGCGGCAAAGTCCTCCGCCCAGTGCCACACGCCAAAACACACCAGGAGTGACACGGCCAGCACAAACTGGGAGAAGTGGCGCCCCTGCGGTTTCAGTTTCACGTCTGCATTTTACCCGCAAGTTTCCAGCTGCTGTCGAATTGTCGCAGGATTGCGGCCGGCGGCAAAAAGATAGCCCGAGGAAACCCTCACCTGACAATGTTCTCGGACCGTGTTATTTTCGGTTTGAACCACAAATATCATCGGGAGACCATGAAGAAACTTTTTGCGTTTGTTTGCTTGCTCTTTTTCGGGGGATTGCTTTCCGCTGCTGCCCAGTCCGGGGTCGACGCCCTTCCTGACCCCGTCTCCAATAATGCCGTCGCCGAGCTCAAGGTCCATGGGCAGCTTTTGCTGTTTTCCTTCATGGGAATCGGTTCGAAGAAGACTCCGGACGCAATCACCAATACGGCCTTTTCCGTAGATACAAGGGAAGGAAAGTGGTCTGCGATACATGCCGTCCCCGGAACCGTGGGGCGGATTGGCGCGATGGCCGCTGGCGCGCGTGATCAGTTGTTCGTCTTCGGCGGCTACGTAGAGGATGCCCAAGGTGCAATGGCCCTGCCCGACGTTGGAATGTACGAGCCTTCAAGGGACCGTTGGTTGCGGGGCGCCGACATTCCGCTCGCGGTGGGCGATTCGGTAATCGGTGTCTATCGAGATCGCTTCGTTTATCTGGTCAGCGGCCGCTCCAACGGTGGCGTGGTTAACAACGTTCAAGTCTACGACGCCGAGAAGGACAAGTGGTCGCAAGCCACGTCGATCCCGGGGACGCCGGTATTCGGCCATGCCGGCGCGCTGGTCGACGGGACCATTGTTTATATAGATGGAGCCCGCAAGAATCCGTCGGGCAATTCCCCAAGATATATTGCCTCTGACGAATGCTGGATGGGCAAGATCGATCATCACGATCCCCACAAAATCCAATGGACCAAGTTGCCGAATCACCCGGGCACGGCGCGTTTCCGCATCGCCAGCGGCGGCTCGGAAAAGGACGAGAAGATTTATTTCGCCGGCGGAAGTGATAACCCCCACGAGTACACTGGCATCGGCTACGATGGCAAGCCTTCCGAGCCGGTTCCCGTGGCCTTTGACTTCAACCTGCGCACGGAAAAATGGGAAACGCTGAATGAGAATACTCCCGACCCAACCATGGATCATCGAGGATTGCTGGTGACCCATGAAGGCCTGGTTCTTATCGGAGGCATGGAAAAAGGACAGAAGGTGATCGATCGCGTGACCTTATTATCAAAGCAGCCGAGCGCAAAGTAGGATTTTCGGTCTCGACCCGGACAGTGGACCGGAACCAACAATCGTAACCACTTCTTTGCTATCTTCTTGTAAACTGACGACAAACGTATTCTCAGGCGGTCACGCGAGCTGCCCCCACAGCCAGTCGAGGACGCGCGGACTTTTATGCAAAAAGACGCGAATGCTGACAAGAACAACGTAACCAAGAACCGTCCAGCGGGGAAGAAACCATATCAAAAACCTGAGTTCCGGTACGAGCGGGTTTTCGAGACAATGGCCTTGTCCTGTGGCAAGGTAAGCCCCACCGAATTTCAGTGCCGCTTCAATCGGAAGACTTCGTAGTTTCAGTTGCTCATGCCGGTTATGACAGAGGCCCGCGGGGATCATAAGCTTGAACTTGCGACCGAAGTTCTCCGCTCGGGCGGCGCGATCCGCCTGCAGGCACTCGGAGCCAGCATGCTTCCGTCGATCTGGCCCGGGGATGTTCTCAGCATCGCGCCCGCGCCCGGCAAAGACGTGGTTCCGGGCGACATCGTACTGGTGGTGCGGGACGGCCGGTTCTTCGTTCATCGTCTGATCGAGAAGCGCGACTGCGAGTGGATCACGCGAGGCGATTCCCTGCACCAGAACGATCCTCCGCTTGCTGAGGCGCAGGTCCTGGGCAAAGTCTCTCTGATTCATCGAAAGACTGGGGGTATCGTTCCGAGCTCGCGGGTCTCGCCTTTCGGTCGCGCGCTTGCCTGGATGCTGTGCCGATGGAACCTGTTCCGGAACCTTTCCCTCCGTATTCATTCATTCCAGCAGCTCGGCTTTTCCGCGAATCGTACCATTGACACGAATGAGCCCCATCTCTCAACTTGCGGCGAGTGACCCGATTGGAATCGACATCGGCGGCATGACAATCGCGCTGCGCACCCAAGACCCCGCGTTTCGCCAACTGCTCGAGGATCGCTACGCGGGTTTCGTTAAGACCTCTCCCAATCCTCAATTCGAGTTCGACATTAGTCTGTTCGAGCCCGAGGCCTCGCCCGATCCTTCGGAAGCAAAGCACGCTGATGACGATGTACAAGTACGGCTGCAAGGCGGTCAGTGGTTGCTCCAGCGCGGCGACTTCCGTGCCCATTGGGATTCAGCGGCTGGTCGCGGTCACATTCGTCAATCGCGCAATCCATACGCCATCGACTCCGCGCTGCGCATCGTTCACACTCTGATTCTGGCCAGACAGGGCGGGTTCCTCGTCCATGCCGCCAGCGCCATTCGCGGCGGGCGCGCGTTCCTGTTCGCCGGCGTTTCGGGCGCGGGCAAGACTACCATTTCCCGGCTGGCTCCGTCGGACGCCACATTGCTCACCGACGAAATTTCCTATGTACGACGCGCCGGGAACAGTTACGAGGCCTGGGGCACTCCCTTCGCGGGAGAGTTGGCGCGAGTGGGTGAAAACCGGGCGGCGCCCTTGAGTGCGCTTTTCCTGCTGGAGAAGGGACGGGAAAACCGAATCGAGCCCGTTGGTGAATCTGAAGCGATTCGGCTGCTGTTGAGAAACATTCTGTTTTTCGCCGAGGACTCGGAACTGGTGAATCTGGTCTTCCGTTCCGCGTGCGAGTTTGTAGAACGGGTACCTGTGCGGCGATTGATATTTGTTCCCGATGAGCGAGTCTGGGAAATGATACGCTAGCCGCTGGAGACAAGGTCATCGCCGAGAAGTACATCGCGCGCAGTTCCGCCATCGCGGCCCGCCTCATCGGCGGCGAAATGATGATTATGTCGGCGGTGGACTCGACTTTCTTCACTCTCAACGAGGTCGCCACCGTGATATGGCAAGCGGCAGACGGCCACACACCGTTGTCAGAGATCGTGGCCCGCAGAATCTGCCCCGAGTTCGAAGTGGATCCGGCCGAGGCCGGGCACGATGCGGAGCAGTTCGTCAACGATCTATCTCGGCACGGCATCCTTCTGGTTTCGGAACAGCCCATACCCTCGCCACCGCCGCCGGAGGCGCGATGAGCCTGCTGGCGGAGATGAATCAGAAGGCGCTAGGGCTCGGTATCCCAATCAGTGTGCATCTGGACATCACCTACCGTTGCAATGAGCGTTGCGTTCACTGCTATCTGGATCACGACGACCACGGCGAGATGACCACGGCCGAGATCGAAGACGTGCTGAACCAACTGTCGGACGCTGGGGTCTTCTTTCTTACGCTTAGCGGCGGAGAAGTTCTCATGCGGCGCGACTTCTTCGAGATCGTCGAACATGCGCGCCGTCTGCTGTTCAACGTCAAGGTCAAGACCAACGGCGTAATGATCCGCGAAGCCGAGGCCCGGCGCATTCGCCAGCTGGGCGTGGAGCAGGTGCAGATCAGCGTCTACTCGCACCGTCCCGAAATCCACGACGCCATCACCAAATTGCCTGGGTCGCTGAAGCGGACCATCAACGCGATCCGATTTCTCAAGTCGCAAGGCCTCAAGGTTGTGATTGCCAACGTGCTCATGGCTGGCAATCTGTTCGATAACACCGGAGTGATGGCATTGGCGAAAGAGTTAGGCGTTGCCTACACGCTTGATCCCACCATCACACCGAAAATGGATGGAGACACATCCGTGCTCGCTTTGCGCATTCCTGGGTCCGACCTACAGCAGGTCTTCCGTAGTGAGGAGCTTGTCGGCAACGTGGAAGAGTTCTGTGCACCTCCGCCGACGCCCGGTGAAGACATTATGGACGGTTTGCCGTGCAGCGCCGGCCACACCGCTTGTTACATTACTCCTTACGGCGACGTCTTCCCTTGCGTCCAGTTCCCGCTTCCCAGCGGGAATGTGCGGCAGCAAAGGTTCATCGAAATCTGGCAAAACTCGCCGCAATTGAACGAAATCCGCTCAATCCGTGCCCGGGATCTCCCAACTTGTTCGAGCTGCGCCCACGTGGGAACGTGCACGCGGTGTCCAGGTCTGGCCTACATGGAAGGGAATATGCGTGGGCCATCCACCGCCGATTGTGAAAAGTCCTTTCAGAGGACGGGTATCCCCTCGGCGAACATGTTGCTTGGGTCGCGAGGAAGTTCTGCCGTTCCGTTGATTCAAATCCAGGCCGCGTCGTTAGCGTAGCTCGGACTCCGTAGGTTCTCTAGATTCTTCTCCACCGTGACGTCAAGGATCTGGTTCCGATGCACACATTCTGGTGCAGTATTTCCTTCAAAAAAAACTCTCTCCTTTGTGCAAAATCTAGAAAACAAAGGGCCGGAATTTTTCTTGCCTCCTAGATCTATGGTTCTTAAGGTAGTTACAGGTAAAATCTTGGAAACATTGGAGTTATGGTGTGCCGGGACCCCGTCTGCGGCTCCATTTTGGGAACCGGTTGGGAGATAACTGGGGAAGAAAATCGCTTCGCCTCAATGCCTGGAACTTCCCAGAAGGGACGCCCACGTTCGTTTGTCAAAGATCGACCATTATCTTGTAGATAATTACTACGTATGTATATTATCGTAAACGAAGGGCTTGGTCAACGAGAAAAGGGCGGGGACGCATCCGGTTCCAAATTGGGAATCTCGGGCGCCGGGTTCTGAGCGTAATCGGGATGTTACGCCACTTGACCTGCGGAGATCCCTGCCAACTCTTCGCCCTTTATTGACGGGTCTGTGTATATCGACGGTAAAATGCTCCCTCCCTTTGTTCCGCGTCGCAATGACTAGGCTACGGCCCAACGCCAGGGCGCGAACCTGCCCCACTAGTCCAATTCGGAAGTGTTACCACTTTCGCCTATATTTCTGGGCCATAAGTGGACGGAAACAGGCTTAGTTACAATCAAACTATGAGAAGGTTAAGATACTTAGCATTCTTCCTTTTTGCTTCTTTCGAAGTAATGGCGGCAGTCGGTGGTCATTCTGTCCTGACAACCGATTATTGCGTTGGAGAAAGGACGATCGGCTTTCTTTCCGGTGAGCGTGAGGGTTTTGTTTTTAGTTATTTTCGACGCGAGCACCCTGACAAGGTATTTTCGGTGCAGGCCAAGACCGAGAGTTGCAGCGCCAAATGGGGCTGCGATTATTCGTTCGGTTCCGTCGCGGCAATGTCGGAGGGCGGCCAGAACGGTCTAACGATAAAGGGAGAGACATGTCGACAGGAGCCGCCAAGTACCTCCTTCATTTGTGCAACGAAGCGGAGAATGATCTATGTGGGTTTCAAAGGAAAGGACATTTTTTACACCACGTTTGATCATAAACAGAAGGATTTCACAAAGAATTCGCTGAGTCTTCTGGGCGGAACCCTTGGTTCAGACGGTGAGCGAAAGGTTCTTGCTACGTTCAGCAACAACGATTTTGTTTATGAAGTTCACACATCCATTGATAAAGATCCCACTGGCTACGTAACTGTTTCTGAAGGTGGGGCGAAAATATCAGAAGAAGAATGTGTGTTTCTTAATTTGAATCAGAGTTTTGTTGATCGGGCATTTCCCGAACTTCCTTTCAGGCCGACAAATGATACCCAGGCTATCCCGTTGGCGGACGGGCAATTTCTATTCATTAGCCTGGAAAACGCATCGTTGTTTGACCCAAAAAGCCTTCATTGGACATCTATCGACAACGTGCCAAAGTTCCTCGGTATTGGCGGTAAATTCTATGCTCTCCCGGATGGACGAGCTATTAGCGTTGGACCCAATTATCGTATTTTTGATCCAAAATCCCTGAAGTTCAGTGACTCAACGCCTCTTGATCCTCAATGGTATGGATGGGGTTCGTCGGTTCAATTACAAGACCATCGAATCATGAAAATCCTGGTGGCCCAAAATGACTCAAAGGACGGCCACCCATTTAAGGGGCTACGCTATTACGCATTTTTTGACCCGAAGACCATGAGTTGGTCCGAACCAACAAAGTTTACGATTCCAATCGATGAGGAGGACAGACCTGAGCTTGGGCTGCTGGAGAACGGCCGAGTCTTCGCGCTGCTGACAGGTCCGAAGACCGGCGTAACTCAATCGTCTCTGATCCGAAATATGGACTTTGAATACAAAATAAGTGTTTATGATCCCGCTAGCAAAACATGGTCGTTGCCCCAGGCATTGCCGTTTAACGCAACGGCCGACCTACGCTGGGTAGCCAGGGAAGGATCTGATCTTCTTTTCGTCGGCGCACAAAAAGAGCCAGGGTGGACAGATAACGTCTCGTCAGTAATTTTCGATGCAGATACCTTATCGATCGTCTCGTTTCCTGTGCCGCATTCATTCGGGCCTAAAACGCAACTTTCCCTGTTCAGATTTCATGGAGCGATTTTCGCGTTGACCTCAACAATTGGCGATGAAGTTTCAAAATTGTTCATGGAGCGGCTTGATCCCGGTAAGAACGATTGGAGCCCTGTTCAAGCGCCAAAGATCGCACGTGATTTCCCCGTTCTTTTCGAACTCCCCGGCGGGAAGATTTTGGCCATGGGTCAGCCGCAACATCCGGATACGCTCTTGGCGTATCCACCCGACCGGTTCGAAATCTTGGACACGGACTAGGCAAATCCGAATTACAAGTACCAGAGTGACGCGGCTATAGCACAAGCTTGCGCCGTTCTATTGCGCTGGTGCAGGTCAACTGGTGTTACCAGGCCATTTCACAAGCTTGCGCCGTCTGTTCGCCCTACCGCAAGGGGGGATTTTGAGCGTAACCGAGATTTATCGCCAGTTGAGATGGTTGGTGGCGGCTTGGATTACTTCCGGTTGGCCGACAACCCGCGAAATTAAATGAGAACAATCCTCTCGGAGTGCCGGGGTGTGTCTTAGTGTCCGAATTCGCGATAGCGGTGTCCTGAAACGGACAGTGCGGACTAACTTATCGCATATTAAGTCGTGTAGAATGTGACGCTTAGTATTGGCAAGCGTGATGCTGATACTCGGCAGGGAGGCTAAGAACATGTCCTTCGTTCGCGATCTGAGAGTTGCAGCCACCAACGACGCCGCCTCGAATCGAACGAGGCTCACCGAGGCCGATCATGGTGAAATTTATGGCGGAGAAGTCGCCAAACGCGCTCAGGGTTTTCACGCTCGCCCGCAAATCCTGTAGCTCGGGTACGGAAAACGCCGCGTTTTCCTCGCGGATGCCGGGGGCGCTCTGTCGGATATAGATCAGCCGGTCCTCGTCGCGGTTGACAAGAGGCTTGAGCAGGACTCCGCGCACTAGCGTGAAAATGGCAGCGTTCGCGCCGATGCCGAGCGACAGCGTGAGAACCACGGCGATCGCCAGCCCTGGAGTCCGAATTAACGAGTGAGCACGTATTTTGATGTAATGGGCCTTCATCCTGTGCTCGGCCGCCTCATCGGACCTCAAGACGACGGTGCAAAAGCTGGCGGCGTCGTCGTTCTCACCTACCGTTTCTGGACGACCGTTCTTCACAAGGACCCTTCAGTCCTCGGCAAGACCATTCGCCTCGGCAGCCTCGGTGATCGCTCTGCGACAGTCATTGGCGTTCTCGAGCCCTGCGTACCATATCCGGAAGATACCGAAATCATCGCCAATGTGGTCACCAGCCCGCATCATCTTTCAGCAACCATGGTCACTGGCCGCATCCATCGCATGACGGAGCTTTTCGGCCGACTCGCTCCCGGAGCTACTCTCGATCAGGCTCGCGCTGAGTTGAGCTCTGCCTACTCCGCGATGAAGAAGGACCATCCTGAATCCTATGCGCAGGAAGCGGACTTTCAGATCGGGGTGAAGTTGCTTCGTGACGAGATCACGTCGGGCGCCCGGACCGTGCTGCTGGTGCTGCTGGCGGCGTCAGGCCTGGTCTTCATTATCGCGTGTTCCAATGTGGCCAATCTGATTCTGGCACGGACGGTTCGCCGCGAAGGCGAACTGGCGGTCCGCGTAGCGCTGGGCGCAAGCACAGGCGCGTTGCGCCGCATGCTGTTGGCCGAAAGTCTTCTGCTCTGCGGCGCCGGCGCTGCCATCGGTGTACTGAGCGCGCAGCCGATGGTGGCCGTGCTGGCCCGCTACGCCTCGCGCTTCTCCATCCGTGCGCTCGATTTCAGAGTCGATTCGAGCTTGCTTTGGGTGGGAGCGGCGCTGGCCATCGTCGCCGCGGTGATTCTGGCATTCGTTCCGCGCCTGCCCTCTGCCTCTGGCACATCCGCATCCGCCACGTCCGGCAAGTCGAGTGGACTGAGCCTATCCAGCGGAAGCGCACGGATCACCGGCAGCACGAGCCGCCGCCAGCGGATCTTCGCGGTGACACAAATCGCCGCGTCCTTCGTGTTGCTGGCCGGCGCAAGTACGTTGATCACCACGCTGATCGCACTACAAAGGACTCAGACAGGACTGGATACCCAGCACGTCCTCGCTGTCGATGTTCCTGCTATGTCCTATGGGAAGACACCTCAGCAGGTCGTCGATTTCTACAAGGAAACGATACGTCGCATTGACGCCCTGCCGGGCGTGAGTGAGACCGCGTTCGGCGACGTTGTTCCCTGGCGCGATGGCAGCTTCGGCACTCTACAATTCTCTGGTGACGGACACGTTCATGCCGCCGGTGTAGAGGATCCCCGGGCGCAGTCGCGTTCCATCTCTCCCGGATTTTTTGCGGCGCTTGGCGTTCCTATCATTGCCGGCCGCGATTTCAATGCGCTTGATGACAATAACGATAATAAAGAGCCTGTCGTTATCGTCAGCCAGAGTCTCGCACAGCGTATGTTCCCCAACCAGGATGCGGTTAACCGGCATGTCTATTGGACGGATCCCGTATTGCAATTCGCTTCTGGGACCGATCTCGAAAAGGCTCGCCTGATGGCGCCGCACCGCATCATCGGTGTCACCGCCGACATTGACGATCTCCACGTCGTTCCTGAACCCATGGTCACGATCTACAGCCCTTTTAACGAAGGTACACTTTTTGGCGGTCGCCTCTTCGTTCACACGGCTACAAGTCCTTATGAGCTGGTCCCGCCGATCACGCGCATTGTTCGCGACATGTCCGCCGATCAGCCCGTTGAGCACGCCGCCAGTCTCGCGGACATTCGCGCAGAAGTGCTCACGCCGGACCGTTTAAATTCGCTGGTGTTTGGCGTATTCGCGGCTGTCGCGTTGGCGATTGCAGTGGTGGGCGTCGCGGGCGTGCTGGCGTTTTCGGTGAGCGCGCGGACGCGGGAATTCGGTATCCGGCTGGCCCTCGGATCGGAGCCGCAACGACTCCTCAAGGGCGTGATCGCAGAGGGCACCGTGATGGCTGCGGCGGGCGTCCTTGCAGGCGCGGCATTCGGGTTCGTGTTGGCGCGTTTGGCGGGCAGATATTTCCTGGACTTCAAGATGCCGGGCGCATTGCCGGTGTTTGTCTCTGCGTTCGTACTGATGGCGGTCGCGGTTATCGCGTCGGCGCTGCCCGCGGCACGCGCTGCCCGGGTCGATGTTATGCAAGCGTTGCGCTCCGAATGACCGTCGGACGCGTGGGGTCAGGGTTCCCCGCAACTCCAAACGTCAGATGAATCTCCGAACAACGGTCCCCCATGCCTCGGGTCGGTATCACGACAGAAAGGGCGAATTAAGTGGTGAGTTGGGCTTTCTCAGGCTTTGCTAGACTGGGTTGGCCATGGGCGTCATCGACGAAGTTCTGGAAGCCAATGAAATTTACTCGCGTACCCACGAGTTGCGCCGCCTTACTCCGCGCCCGGCGCGCCAGCTTGCCATCCTCACTTGCATGGACACCCGGCTTTCCATCCGCACCTTGGGGCTGACTACCGGGGACGCGCACATCATCCGCAACGCGGGCGGAATTGTGACCGACGATAGCCTGCGCTCGCTGCTAATATCGCACTACCTCCTCGATACCCAGGAAATCATGGTCATCAACCACACCGATTGCGGCCTGATGCACACTAGCGAGCAGGACTTACGCACGCGCATCCAGAACCGTACCGGGACCGCAGCCATCTCTCCTGCATTCTTCTTTGCCTTTCAGAATATCGAGGAGAACGTGCGTCACCAGCTACAGAAACTGCATACCCATCCCTGGATTCCGAAAGAGGTCTCGGTGCGGGGATTTGTCTACGACGTGAGCAACGGCCGCTTACGCGAAATCAAGTAGGCTTGAGCGGCCTGATTTGATGGATGGGGATGCAGAGGCTTCCACACGTAAGCCCAGGTGTGACCGCCCGTGTCGAGGCCAGCGAAGCTTATAGACCAGCCAGCCTATAAAAGAAAGCTATGGTCAAGATCGTAATGGCGATGGTCGCGGCCCCGGCAAGGGTTTCGCCGATAATTGTGCTCCTGGCTTTTTCCATATGTGCTCTCCTTCGGTGTCGTTGGGAGAACAGTTAAGGCTAATCTCAATGAAGAATTGCGGCGGTGACGAAGCTCACTTAAGGGTGTGACGGAGTCATGGCGGTCGGCAAAGCGGCACAGGAACCAGTGCTGGGCGTTATACCTCAGCTGCATCCGGTCTGACTCTCACCCCCCATCCTTTCCGCGAAGAACGCGCAAAGAATGGGGCACCCTAAGAGTGGTTTATAGGATGAGAAAGAAACGCTGGGCCAACGCTAGTGACGGTTCTTGGGATTCTTGAGTTTCAGGCTGACCGCGACTTTTATTACCGCGCCGTCCACGGGATCAATCTCAAAGACTGCCTTGCTGGTGTAATGCGGGCTATCCAGCCGGTAGGTGAAAACGCTGTACCACTGAGAAATGCTGGTGTCATACGGGACACCGTACTTGGCCTGCACTTCGGCAGCGGTGTAGCTGCGGTCGGCAAATGCAAGCATGAAGTAGGCGTCTGGGTGCTTCTCGCTTCTGACAGCCGCAATTTCGGAGAACGGAAAAGGCTGGCGCGCCAATTGGTAGTCGACGATGGCCGTTTTGTGCTTATGGAAAATTCCTTCCTGAACGATCTGGCCGATCCTCTTGCTCACTTCCTCCTGCGGTAAAGCGCCGTCGCCCTTGGCGGTGCACGGGTTCTTCTCCGGCCTGCACTCCGTCCGAAGGGAGTTGCCGACATAAGCGCGAAGCACATTGGAGTTTTCGAGCACTGCCTGGATGCCTTGCTCTCCGGGCAGGGAGGCGGCCGTGAAAAGGTAGGGAACGATCTCCCGCCAGTCGAAGTCGTCGGCAGAGAACGCAGGCGGGGCAGCGGTGCCGGGGGGACGGTTGCCGTCCGATGCGTTCGACAACGACGGAGCAAAAACGGAGAGCAACAACGACAGCGCGACCAAGAGAGTTGCTGGTTTTATGTCGGTGGGCAAGGCTGAGATCATAGCCGATGGGCACAAAAACGGCTAGCCACTCCTTGGTGTCCCGAGGTTTCGCCCGGCGGTAGCGTGAGGCACGACGCCGCTGGTTTCTCGCGGATTACTTGCGCCGCCGGATCGAGGAACCCGTCGGCGCATACCGGCAACCCTGTATTGACTAGCTATGGCGGGTGAAGTATCCTCGGCGGCGCTGACCGCAACCTGATCTGGAAATCGGCTTCCCGGGAGGAGTGACAGGTGAAACATCCCGCACAGGCGCGACAGTGCACACACGCCAAATTGCATGCTTGGGTTGTTTCCCAGAGCACAATAAAAGGACGCGCATCGAAATCCAGTTTGAGTTCCACAATCATCCTCCAGAGGGTTGATGAATCTGCCGCATGTTTCTTGTCGCTCTCCTAGAACTGCGTGGGTGGGGGCCGGCGCGAAAATGTAGCCAGCAAATTAATCGCAAACAATGTTACAGCCGTCATTTCGGTGATGGCGGAAACAGGAAGCCAGGTCCACGCCGATTGTGCCCAGCCCTGATAGGCGAGAATTTCTGAACTGACGCGCAACAGGCATCCGACGGTGAGAAAGAAAATCGCTGCGAACATGAGCTTCGTGCTGAACAGCAATCGCATCCCGGAGAAGGCCGGTAACACCCGCTGTCCGATGGAAAACACCATTGTGGCTAGAAAACCAACGGTTAGTGCGTGTCGTGATGCTCCCCAAATACCGTGCGAGTTCTCAACGGAAGCCGCCCACACTCCTAGTGTGCCCGCAACCCACGCCCAGATGTACGCCAGACGAACGAAGGCTGGAAAGCTGGTGTGCACTCCTTTGACTTTCGCTGGGCGCGCGACCGGTTCGAACAACCGGAGCGCATAGACTGCCGTTGCCAAACCGACGACCAAAACGAGGCTTGCAGCCTTCATCCAACCTGAAAGGGCGAGTAAGACACCGGCAGAATTTAGAGCGACCGCAAGCAACAGAACGCGTCCGCGTACTGAGCGTAGGCCCAAAAAGACAGGAAGCCACTTTGCGCTGAAACCCCACACGAAGGGGACTAAGAACCCCCAAGTCTGAAGAACGAGAAAGCGTTGATCGAAGTCGGCGGGAATTTCCGGCGATATTCCGCGTATCGCGAGCCTCAACGTAATCCCAAAGTTGACCAGAAGGGCGAGAAGTAAACCGACCGATCCCGCAATGACGACGAATACCCACTCGTCCAGTTTGCTTTTGTCGGAGTCTTGAGGACGATGACCGGCGACAGTGCGGAAGAAAATCACAAAGGCAGCCAGTTCAAGGGCGGCAGATAGTGGCAGAAGAGTTCTCCACTGCCACTGGTAGACGCCGGTCAGCCATCGCAAGGTGACACCGAGGGTCCATAGCGCCCATGACGACCATACCGCCGACAAAGCAAACGAGTTCAGGCGACGCAGCTTGGGAATGGAATAGAACCCAATTCCCAGGATGAATGTTCCGATCCAACCGAAGATCTGAGCATGGCCATGTGCCTGGATCCATGTGGCGGACACGGAATCCGCGGCACGATGGCTACTGATCGCCAAGAGATTCCACACTCCGAGAAAGGTTCCTGGAAGCAACATGAACAGCAGCCCCGTACTGATGTAGAGCATCAGCAGGCGCGACAATGTCGTTTCTCGCGCCGCCGTTATATCGAAAATCTGCAGCGGCATGAGCGGACGACCAGCTTCTTTCTCAATGCGCGTTGGAAGTGCGGACATGACCGTTCTCTCCGTTAGTGGGTCTTTTCCATCGCAATCGCCCGAGGAAACAGAATGTTGTTCTCCAGGTGAATGTGCTGGTGAAGATCGGCTTCAAAGTCCGCCAGCGCCTTGTAGAGCGTTTGGTAGCTGATGCACCCGTCGCCCGGAGCCGTATAACCACAACTGGCTTCGCGCATGGCGCGCAGCGCATTCCCGGCAGAGTCGTGCTCGTGTTCCATCATGGACACTGGGTTTTGCACACTGCCAAACGGTGGTGGCAGAACCGGTTCCTTTTGGATGACGGCTTCTTCCATCCTCACGATGTAGGGAAACAGAACTCGCTCTTCTTTCATCATGTGTGTCGTCAGTTCCTGAACCAAGCCCTGAAAGCTGGTCCGTACCTGTTGCAGTTCGGGATGGTTCTTTCCGTGGACGGAGCAAACCTTGTCTAGGAGAGGAACGAGGCGAGCCATTTCCTCACGCGTGTATTTATGGTGTGTGTTCTTGATGTGCGCGATCAAATCTGCGAGGGGTTCAACTTGCCAGTTTCGGTCTTTTTGCGCAGCATGCGCCGCTTCCTCAGCCATCTCCAGGGAATCGATCACCTGATCGACTGAAAGATTTGATGCCCGGCAAGCATCTCCCAGCGATTTGTTGCCTCCGCAGCAGTAGTCAATGCCCAGCTTTTCAAAAACTCTGGTGGCCGCTGTATTTTCCAGCGCCAATTCACGGACGGTTCGTTCGGCGGTCATGGTCATTGCAGTCTCCTGACGACCCAGCTCAATGCTGATTGGTCGCACTCGATGTCTTGAGGTTAACGGAGCAGCAGACCCGTGCCGATGACTTTTGTCACGAAGGGCAGTTTTGGATGAGGCAGCGCAGAATCGGAGGAATCAAGGGGAAAGTGAGCGCGACAGTAGATTCGAGTCTATTCCGCTGAATCGACTTCGGCTTCTAGCGCTTTCAGATTTGAGATTGTCACCGTCCGCCCGTCGATCCGCAGTATCCCCTCTGCCTGGAGACGAGAAAGATTGCGGGAGACGAGCTCGCGGACCGTACCAATGTGCGATGCCAGTTCCTGATTGCTGGCCGGCAAGGTGATTTCCACTCCTTCGGCGACACGCTCACCATCTTTCTGAGCGAGGCGCAGCAAAAACGAAGCCAGCCTGTGACGCACTGTGGTGAACGAGAGTTCTTCGATGATCCCGACCAGGCGGCGCAAGCGAGAACCGACAACCCGCAAGACTTTCAGCGCCACCTGAGGGTGGGCCAAGCACAACGCCTGAAAGTCCTGCTTGCTGACAAATAGTAGTGCGGCTTCGTCGATCGCCGTTACAGATGCTGGATAGGTTCCACCATCGAACACGGGAAGTTCGGCAATGGAACTACCCGGCCCATCGATACTGAGCACCTGTTCACGCCCGTTGGCTGAACTCTTGAAGATTCGGACGTGACCGGACTCGACAACGTACAGTCCTGAACAGGCCTCGCCTTCGCCAAAGACGCTCTGCCCAGCCGAGTAGTTGCGCGGCACAGCCCGCTGAGCGAGGAAATTCAATTCGCTTTCCGTCAACCCGGAGAAGATCGGGACTTTGGCGAGCGTCTTTCCAACCGCAGAAGTAGTCTCTGGCACGATGCCTATTGTATCGGAGGGAGGTGACCGGAGGCATGTGTTCCCGGTGCAAGCATGTCTCTTTCCCGCCGTGACATAAGTCATCGTCTGAATCCTCAGGCGGGCCTAGTCTGTATTCAGGAGAAGAACTGTGAGCGAATTAATTGACAATCGAGCGCATCGAATTTCCATGCTGAAGGAGATTATCCAGCACTTGCATGCGGGAGCCGCTCCTGAACTTGTAAGAGAACAACTCCGCAAGATCGTCGGCGAGACGGACGCCTCAGAGATCATGGCCATGGAACAACAGTTGATTGCTGAGGGAATGCCAGTCGAAGAAGTGCGCGCGATGTGCGATCTGCACTCGCAGGTCACGCGTGATGTGCTTGTCCAACTGGCACCCCCGCCGACGGTTGAACCGGGGCACCCGCTCGATACCTTTCGCCGGGAAAATGCGGCACTCAAACAAGTGATCGCGACCGCGCGCACAATCCTCTTCGAAACTGAAAACTTGGCACCGGCTAGCGACGCGAAGGAAATCGTCTTTCGCCTGCGGCAATCGGCAAATGATCTGATGGACCTCGACAAACACTATCAGCGCAAGGAGCACGCGCTGTTTTCTTGCCTTGAGAGGCACGGAATCACCGGACCATCCAAGGTCATGTGGTCCAAAGATGACGAAGTGCGAAACCTGCTGAAACAGATGAATCAAGCAGCGCACGACTGCGGTTCGACAGTCGCCGAGGTGGAACAGTTCTTTGCCCAGCACGCGCAACCTGCCCTGTCAGCAGTGGAAGAGATGATCTTCAAGGAGGAAAACATCCTCTTTCCAATGTCATTGCAGACCCTCACTCAAAACGAGTGGGCCGAGATATGGTCCGCATCACCGCAATATGGTTGGTGTCTGGTCGAGCCCCAGAAGGGATACCATCCTCCGGCGGCTACTGCTGCCGCGACTGGCACCGTACCCAAAGACGGCACAATCATGATGCCGACCGGGCATGTTAGCGTCGAACAACTGACCGCCGTGCTCTCGACATTGCCGCTCGATCTGACCTTCGTAGATGCCGATGATCGGGTTGCTTTTTTCAGCGAGGGCCCGGATCGTATCTTCGCGCGTAGTAAGGCGATCATTGGACGCAAGGTTCAGCACTGCCACCCGCCGCGCAGCGCCGATACGGTCAACAAGATCCTGGACGACTTTCGCTCAGGACGTCAGAACGTTGCCGAATTCTGGATCAACTTTCAAAACAAGTTCGTACACATCCGCTATTTCGCGGTTCGTAACCACGAAGGAAAATACCTGGGCACGGTTGAACTCACCCAGGACTTGGCGCCGCTGCGTCAACTCTCCGGCGAGAGAAGACTCCTGGCATACGAAAGCAACTAAAATCGACTGGGATCCAACAAATCACTAAAGTCTTCTACCTTCGAAGGTCGTTGGGCCAAGAAACCTGGGGATGTTAAGGGAACGATAAGAAGTGGCGCACGGCACCTTCTCGCATCAAACGACATCTACAGATTGTGCGAATCATTACCGCTATACGATAGATCCCTACCGGAACTGCCCAGAGAATCTCTGACTCCACCGACGAAATGGGGCTGAGTTACTCTTACTTCAACATCTCGTCGATAGTCACGATATCAGCCAGCCCAGAGCAGCCGTAGATTGCCGGTAGAATGCGATCCGCCGGGTGGACGCGTCGCAATTGTGCGACTCGCTCCGTTCCTGCCCGATAAGCCGGAAGGTACATTCGGCCTAGTAGCGGATGTTGACCCCAGGCGCCAGAAAGCTTGTCCGCGCGCTCTTCGGTGACGAGGAAATCCTTACGAAGAGTGGCAGCCACTTTCTCGCGCTGTACTCCTTCTCCCCAAGTTAAATAGGACGACTGATTCTTGGCGTCATCCTGCAGTAACGCCAGCAGCACGCCGATTTGCAAATCCTCGTCGGGGAGTTGTTCGATTTCAGTGACGCCATGGGCGATGAGAATCGCATTATTCGCGATTCCCTCGAACAGAGTGGCGGAGCGCGTGTTCATAGTCGGTATTGTGGTTTCGAATCCTGCTTTCCCACGGACATAAAGATTTTGCAGGTAAGCGAACGTGGTAACGTGTCCGGGCACAACTTCGTGGCTCACCAGTTGCTCGAACTCCGGGACAGAGATTTGTAACGAAGCGTTAATCTCGTAGGTGGCTTCGTAGCGCGGAGTGCCATCCGGCTTCCGCGCTCGCCCAAGGTAGTTCATGGAACCGGAAAACCAGGCGTCTTTGATTGGCAAGAATTCGATATTGGCCCGAGGTACGGGTACGAGATCTTTCGGCAGATAGGGCAGCAAGTTGATCGCGCTGAGGCGGTCAAAGTGGGCGATCATTGCGGCTCCGAGCGCTCGGACGGAAGCCATCGGAACCACCCGATCGCGTCGCCATGCATCGACTGCCCCGAGCAGGCCACCAGAACCTGAGGTTGCGTAACCCCCTCGGCCCAACAACTCAGCGACACGCTCCCGCTTGGCTGCCGGGTTGGAGGGTTCCGGTGGCCGGCCCGTCGAGGCCTCAACGCTCCGAGCGTATGGAACGGGCTTGCCTTTCCCGAGCACTTCCATGGCAAGGTCCCACATCGTCTCCAGACTAAGTGACAGCCCCAGCAAATACTGACCACGCAGCCCACCAACCTTCCGCGCCTCATCTCGAACCCCGGCGATAGCTTGCGGGAGCTCCACCTCACGCAGGTATTCATCCACCGGCGCTCGATCCACCTTCTTGCTTGCAACGCCGCCGCTCTCTCGCACCCGCGCCGCCGCCGGAACCGTGTAAGCCGCAGGCAGTGGCTCATCCGAAAACCAGGAATCTGCGATGAATCGTCCCGTGCCCGAGGGACACATGACATCGCCACCCCAAAGCGTATCGATACCGAGAACTGCATCTGCAACAAATCTGCCTAGCGTATCCATTGATCGCTCCTCAATCTTCTACCGCGGATGTTTTCTTCAGCGAGCCGAACCACACATACAGACACAGACCGACAAACAGCAGGGCGGAAAGGCCTTGCGACGCCGCATCGTTCGCGTAGAAAGAAGTCTGAATCCAATCTTCCTTGAAGTGCGGCAGCACCCGCAACGCCGCCCCAATTACTCCGCCGAGTGCGCCGCCCGCCATCAATCCCCCCGCGATAATGATGCCGCGTTCGCGGATGCTTTTGCCGTGCTCGCCGCCGATCTTCTCCCCGCGCTTGTTGACCAGGTGCGAGAGGAATCCGCCCGCCAAGATCGGCGTGGTCAACTGCAGCGGCAAGTAGATTCCCAGCGCGAAGACCATGGAAGAGAGGCCGAGCATCTCCAACACCACCGTGACCATGGCGCCGATGCCGAACAACATATAGGCTACCGGTTGCCCGCTCATGAATCCCGACACCACGGCTTTCAGTGCGGAGGCCTGGGGCGCGACCAAAACCTGCCGCGGGTCGCCAGGCACGGCCTCTCCGAACTGGAAGGCCTTAGCCAGCAGGATGATGGTTAAGCCCGCGGTGATTGCCGACGCGATGATTCCGATGAACTTCACTTTTTCCTGCGCCGAAGGCGTGGAACCAAGCCAGTAGCCGGCTTTCAGGTCGGTAATGAACTGTCCTGAAGCGCACAGGGCTACACAGACCATGCCGGCGAGGGCCATCACGAAGAACATGCCGGTGGTTCCGGAGAGTCCGAACTTCAGCAACACGACCGCGGAGACTATGACGGTCAGTAGCGTCATGCCGCTGGCCGGGTTGTTAGCCGTGGTGGCAATCGCATTGGCAGCCACCGTGGTGAAGAAGAATGAGAACAGCAGCGTCAGCGCCAGGCCAACGGCGACTACGGTCCACGAAACATGAAGGAATCCGAAGAACGCGGCCACTCCGATTGCCGCGAGCACCACGCCAAGGAGAATGCTGATGATTGGAATGTCACGGTCAATGCGAGCCGTTTGAGGCGCTTCGCCGTGGCGGAAGGCATGAGCGGCGATTCCGAACGATCCGGCGACGATGCGCAGCGACTTGAGGATGCCCACGAGGCCCGCGGTGGCGATGGCGCCCACGCCGATGAAGCGCACGTAATAGCGGTAGATCTCGGCGGCCGTCATGTGCGAAATTGGCATGGTCGCGGGATACACGACGATGTCGCCCATGTGGCTGCCGACGAACCAGATCATCGGCACCAGTACGAAGTTCACCAGAACGCCGCCAGCGCAAAAGATCAGAGCGATGCGCAGACCCATCACGTAGCCCAGGCCGAGGATGAAGCCGACAGCGTCGAAATTGAAGACCATGCGTCCGCGGTCGGCCAGCGATCGGACCGCGGGCACGAACTGGAAGTTCAGGTACTCCTTCCAGACGTGGAAGGTGGTGACAAAGAAATCGTAGAGCGCGGCGATGACAGTGGCCTGAAGCAGTAGCTTGGCTTGCGATCCCCCTTTCTCTCCTGTGACCAGGACTTCGGTGATCGCCGTGGCCTCGGGAAATGGGAACTTACCGTGCATCTCGCGCACAAAGTAGCGCCGCAGCGGAATGAGGAAGAGGATGCCCAGACAGCCGCCAGCCAGACAGATGAATATGGTCTGCACCGGATGCGGGTCGAGGTGGAGAATATAAAGCGCCGGCAAAGTGAAGACGGCACCGGACACCACGGCAGCGGAGGCGCCGCCCATGCCGGTGATGATCATGTTTTCGAGCACGGTGGAGCGCCGCCGGTAAACGCGCGCCAAGCCGATGGCGAGGATGGAGATGGGAATCGCCGCCTCCATTCCCTGGCCGACCTTGAGGGTGGAATAGGCCGACGCGACGCTGAAGATGATGCATAGCACGGTGCCCCACAGCACCGCGCGCCAGGTCACCTCCGGTGGCGCCATGCTGGCGGGCACCAGCGGTATGTAGATTTCGCTGTCCTTCAACGGCTGGTAGGCGTTTGCGGGAAGAGACTTGGTTTCAACTTCGGCCATGAATGAGCCTCCCGACCGGGGCGAAACGCTCGACCGTCATCGTCACCCCATTTTGGTCTGCTCTGGAAAAGCGACATTACTATCCACAATGAAGTCAAACATCGCTCACGAAGACGTGGCAGTGACGGAGATCACACATGCAGGGACATTGGAGTAGATTCCGCCTCGATGGCCACCGTCAACCTGCGTGGATTGTAAGGTGAAACACGCGAGTCGGAAATCAGGAGATCCAATCTTTCCAAACGCCGCTGCCGCAGGGTGTGGCGGGGAACTCTCTCTGTCGGTCGGTTCGATCATCCCGAGATCAGCGGTCGCGACTCGCCCTCGGGGCGACAGAAGGAGAGCGCGAACTCCCGGATCGTCGGCAAACCAGAGCTATCCAGAAACGGGGTTGACATTGATGTCTGCATGAGCATGCTGCGGCGGGGTGCCCATTATGTCGAAAGTGGACATATTCCCAACGTTCACTTCGCCCGTGCCACGGTGGAGACGCTGCCGTTTCGGGCTGGCCTGTTCGACGCCGCCATCTGTGCAGGATCGCTGAACCACTTCTCCGACACGGTCCTCGCTTTGCGCGAGATCAACCGCACCATGAAAGTCGGAGCGCCGCTGGCGGTGATGTGCTTTGCCCTCATCAACTCGGGCCTCTTCAAATACAAATCGATGCGCGACCGCGTGGAGAAAGGCGGCAAGCGCGTCTACAGCGTCGCTGATCTCGAGCGCTATGTGGTCGAAGCAGGCTTTGAGGACTTTCGCCCCCACGCACATGGCTCTGTCCTGGTATTCAGTGCCCGCAAGAGGCCGGCGGAGCATTAGCCCGAGTAGCCAGGCGGGCAGCCCCGCGAGAATGGCTCGGCATGATATGGGTACGATAAGAGCAACTATTGCATCGAAAGACGAAACCGAAACGTCACAAGTCGAGTTGAGACTCTTTCCCCCCGTGTTATTCAGCGGTACATCGACGGAGAGTAGCAAAAGTGGAGTAAGCTCTAATTTGTCCAATTGGTGTTCGTTGGGGGGTGATGAGCGTGGCAGAAGTTCGATTGCAGGAGGGCGAATCGGTGGAGAATGCTCTTCGTCGGTTCAAGCGCAAAGTTCAGGCCGAGGATATTATTAAGGAAATGAAGCGCCACTCCTTCTTCCTGAAGCCGGGCGATAAGCGCCGGGTAAAGCAAGCTTTGGCGCGAAAGCGTGCCCGAAAAAAGATTCGCAAAGACTCGGATCGAGATTGAGTCGCAACAATTCGAGCCGGTGTTGCCAAGCCTTCAAGGCCAACACAACGTGGTCCTGTAAGCAAATACTGAGGAGACAAATGTCAAAACACGATACCGCCACAAAACGCCACCGACGCCCGAAGTCGGGAAAGCGAGTAGATTACACAGCGCGTACCATGGCCGCTCTGAAAGAACTCCGACAAGCAGCGAAGGTAAACACTAAGTGAATTTCCGAGCCGAAGTGGTGATGTGGTTTGCCACTCCTTCGGACTTCAGTCCACAAATCCCGCAATTCCACCCAGTTCGCAACGGCTGCCGAAATGGAGAAGTTGGCAAGAAGCCTCATTCCAGTTGTAGCGGAGGCTGGAGATCTATGCGATGGGCATCTTTGATGAAGCTCCCAGAACCAAAGCCGAGCGTATGGGGCCTGATCTGCTGGCCACCATAAATAAGATTACAGGTGGCAGGGTTTTCCCGATCCACAGTGTTAAGAAAATCGGGAGCGCGACAGCTGAGCTTTCCGTCGAGCGGCGCAATCAATACCTGATAGCCTATCGCCCAAGCAACCTGACGCACGACGGAAAGTGGCACAAGATTAGTGTATTTGTGACGCCGCCTCAGAATAGTTCTCGACTTCGGGCTTACGCAAAAGCAGGCAACTGCGCGCCTGCAGAATAACCGATGCGTTCTCGGCCTGCGGTGTGGTGTGGTGCCACAGGCGAAAAATGGCTTCGCTTTAACATTCTATTCACAATGACGGTTTGATCGAGGCGTTACAGTAATGCGACAGAGCTGTGTGCTATCCCTTGTGATCTTGCGTTCGACAAAGCACGCATAAGATTCTCGGTCCACGCGGACTGGATTCTTAGTCAGCAGGATTCGCTAATTCAGTTTTGAAAGAGATGCAGTTTAAGCCCCGACGAGTGCGCTTGCGGGTCGTCAAGCGAGCGCTGTTGGAATGAGGCAAGGAGGGTCCATGCAGCGGGTCGTCAGACGGTTGTGCCTTGGTTTGTTGCTGATCAGCGCCTCGGCAGGCAGCGGTTTCGCCCAAAAAGCACTGACGTGGCAGGAGGTTCGTGACAAGTTCGAGGCGGCGAACCCCACTTTACGAGCGGGTCAGATCGGCATCGATGAATCCCGTGCGCAGGAGATCACGGCGAACCTGCGGCCAAACCCCAACCTGACCATCCTTGCCGATCAGATCGATCCGTTTAGCGGCGGCCCACCTCATGGACCTTTTGCGTACCTGCTCGCGTCGGGAACGGTGAACTTCCTCTGGGAGCGCCAGCACAAACGCGGACTGCGACTGGAGAGCGCACAAAAGGGCACCGCAGTCGTGACCTCCGGGCAAGCCGATCTGGAGCGCAATCTGTTATTCAACCTGCGGGGCGCGTTCGTCGAGACGCTTCAGGAAAAAGCGATTTTGAATTTGGCCAAAGAAAACCTGGCCTACTACGACCATGTCCTGGAGGTAAATCGCGACCGTTACAAGGCTGGTGGTATGGCCCAGGTAGATTTGAAGCGCCTGGAACTGCAGAGGGTGCAGTACCTATCTGACTTGCAAACGGCTGAAGTGAATCTACGTATCGCGAAGATTCAACTGCTCATGCTGCTCAATGATCAGACACCAATCGAGCAGTTCGATGTCATCGGGCCGTTTGATTTCGCCGAGCGAATTCCTCCCCTTAGCGACATCCGCCAAGTGGCTCTCGATACGCGTCCTGACCTGCGAGCAGCGTTGCAATCTGTCGACAAGGCGAAAACTGATTATCAGCTCGCCGTAGCCAATGGATCTACCGATCCAGTTCTTGGTTTCGATGGCGGGCGCAACCCTCCTATCGACCAGTACATCGGGTTCAGTGTGAGCATCCCTTTGCGGATTTTTGATCGCAATCAAGGGGAAAAGCGCCGCACGCAATTGGACATCGATCGCAACAATAGACTCGCGGAGGCAGCGCGAGCGCAGGTGTTCAGCGATGTCGATTCTGCCTACGCGACAGTCAATAGCTCCGTGGTTCTTCTCAAACCCTACAAGGACCAGTACCTGGAAGAAGCCTCAAGTATACGGGACACAATTTCGTTTTCGTATCAACACGGCGCCGCGTCGCTCCTGGATTTTCTCAACGCGCAAGCCGATTACCGGAGTGTGCAAGTCAACTATCTGAACTTGGTTGCTTCCTATCTGAATGCAGCAAGCCAATTGAATCTTGCCGTAGGCCGCGAGGTTATCCAATGAACCGCAAGAGAATTGCAACCTTCGCCCTGCTCTTGGTGTTCGCTTTGTTTGGCGCCGGTTGTAACGGTAAGAGTAACCCTCAGGCAGAGGCACCGCCGCCGCTGAAAGTCCAGCGAGTCGAGGACCGCAATTTATTTCAGGTAGATCGTCCCGAGAGGTTCGAATTGACACAAGCGGGGACGCATGCGGCGACATCACGGTTGAGAGTTACCGGCACAATCACTCCAGACATTTCGAGAAACGTTCCTGTAATTTCACTCGCGACCGGCCGGGTTGTGGAGATCTCCGCGCGCCTCGGCGACACCGTTACGAAGGGACAGTTGTTGCTGCGCGTGCAGAGCGCTGATATTTCAGGGGCATTTTCTGACTATCAAAAAGCAGTCGCTGATGAGCAACTCGCCCGGACACAACTGGAGCGATCACAGCTTCTCTACGACAAGGGCGCCATCTCTCTGAATGATTTGCAAATTGCTCAGGACACCGAGGCCAAGGCCAAGGTTGACGTGAAGGCCACGGCCGAAAAGCTCAAGGTGCTTGGCAGTGCCAACGTCGATCAGCCATCTGGAATTGTCGAGATTCGTGCTCCGGTGTCGGGCGTCATCACGGACCAGCAGGTCACGAATGCGGCGGGGGTGCCGGGTTTGGGCTCCCCTAATCCATTTACGATCTCCGACCTGAGCTACGTCTGGATTCTCTGCGACGTGTATGAGAACGACCTCTCAACGGTGCATCTCGGAGAGAAGGCCGAGATCCGCCTGAATGCCTACCCCGACCAGGTATTCACCGGAGTCATCAGTAACATCGGCCCCGTCCTTGACCCGAATATTCGGACGGCGAAGGTCCGAATCGAAGTCCGCAACCCAGGACTGATGCGTCCGGGTATGTTCGTCACCGCCACCTTCCAGGGTGAAAAAAAAGAGACACGTGCGACCGTGCCCGCTACTGCAATCCTGCATCTCCACGACCGCGATTGGATATATGTTCCGGAGAAGGATAATCAGTTCCGTCGAATTGAGGTTGTTGGCGGCGCCATGCTTCCCGGCGGCATGCAAGAAGTCGTTTCAGGAATTGCCCCCGGGCAAAAAGTCGTTGCGAACGCGCTCGAATTCCAAAATACGGTGGAACAGTAATGATCCGCGCCCTCGTCGATTCCGCCTTGAACAACCGCTTCGTTGTTCTCAGTGTTGCCCTGCTTCTTTTTGTGTGGGGCGTCATCGCGTTCAAGAAGCTGCCCGTAGAAGCCTATCCCGACGTAGCGAATACCTGGGTCCAGGTAATTACCCAATGGCCAGGCCGGGCCGCAGAAGAGGTTGAGCAGCAAGTCACCGTACCCATCGAAATTCAAATGAACGGTATACCGCATCTGCAACATGTGCGGTCGGCTTCGTTGGCCGGATTGTCAGTCGTCAATCTGATCTTCGATGATGACTCCGACAACGACTGGGACCGCCAGAAAGTGCTGGAGCGAATCTCGATGGTCACGCTCCCACCCAACGTTGCCGCACAGATTGGTCCGGACTTCAGCCCCATCGGGTCCATTTATTGGTACACGCTGAAGAGCACCAATCCGTCGTATGACGTAATGGAGCTCAAGTCCATTCAGGATTGGGTGATCAGCAAGTACATGAAGTCCGTCCCGGATGTTGTGGACGATTCGTCCTTCGGCGGCATTACTCGCGAATACCAGGTACGCGTCGATCCCGACAAGTTGATCTCATACGGTTTGAGCTTGGCGCAGGTCGAGCAGCAAATCAACAACGCTAATGCCAACGCTGGTGGAAGCTTCATCGAGCAAGGTTCGCAGCAGATCAACGTCCGGGCCGTGGGTCTCGTCAAGAATGTGAACGACATTGAAGAGACGGTGATCAAGACACAAAATGGTACGCCGCTGCGTATCAAGGACATTGCGGTGGTCACGCAAGGGCCGAAGATTCGTCTCGGACAGATTGGGAAAGCGATCCATCGGGCCGACGGCGTCGTTTTCGATGACGACGATGTAGTGGAAGGTGTCGTGTTTCTGCGTAAAGGCGCTGACACAGCCACAACGCTAGACGCCATTCACGCGATGGTTCGGCGGTTAAATGATCACATCCTGCCGCCAGGAGTGAAGATTGTTCCGTACCTTGATCGTGACGATCTCGTCCACTACACGACACACACGGTACTCCATAACCTTGCGGAAGGGATGATCCTGGTCGTGATCGTTCTCTTTATTTTCCTCGGCAACGTCCGCGGCGCCATCATTGTCGCATTGACGATTCCTTTTGTTTTGCTGTTTGCCTCCATTTGTTTGGACTTACGGCATATTTCGGCAAACCTTCTTTCTTTAGGCGCACTGGACTTCGGCATGGTGGTGGATGGTGCGGTGGTGATGGTGGAAAACATCGTTCGCCATCTCAATCGGCGGCATACGGGCACAGTCACATTACTGGATCAGGTCCGCGCCGCCGCCCATGAAGTGCAACGGCCCGTGTTTTATGCCATTGCCATCATCATCACCGCATATCTTCCCATCTTCACCCTGCAGCGGGTCGAGGGAAAATTGTTTAAGCCGATGGCATGGACGGTGGCTTTCGCCTTGCTAGGCGCACTGATCTTCTCGATGCTCATCGCACCAGTGCTGGCAAGTTTCTTGTTTCGCTCAGGGGTCAAACAGTGGCGAAACCCGGTGATGGAGTTTCTGACCGCGCGCTACAGAAAAGACGTCGCTTGGGCCATTCGCAACCGCTGGCTGACCGTTGGAGTGGCTCTCATTTCATTCGCTTTCACGATTTACTTGGCTTTCGGGGGCGTGATCGGATCGGAGTTCTTGCCCCATCTCGATGAAGGCGCAATTTGGGTGCGTGGAACACTGGCACCCAGCACCGGGCCGACGGAAGGCGCGCGCATCGCGGAGAGGGCCCGCGAGATCCTCTGCTCATTTCCCGAGGTCCCGCAGGTGGTGGACCAGGTAGGGCGCCCGGACGACGGCACGGACACAACCGGCTTTTTCAATACGGAATACTTCGTTGATCTTTTGCCCAAGGACAAATGGCGGCCGGTCTTCCATCAGGATAAAGAGCGGTTGATCGCCGCCATGAACCGCGAGCTCGAGAAAATCCCCGGAGTTATCTGGAATTTCTCACAGCCAATTTTCCGACAACTTGGAAGAAGCGGTGAGCGGCGTCAAGGGCGCGCTCGCGGTGAAGATCTACGGAGACGATCTCAAGACCCTCGAAGCAACAGGCGATGAAATCGTCAACGTCATGCAGGGTATTAGAGGAGTGGAAGATCTGGGATTGTTTCGAGTCCTCGGTCAGCCCAACCTCGACTTCTCGGTCGACCGTGATCAGGCGGCTCGTTACGGAATCAATGTCTCGGATGTTCAGGACGCCATTCAGACGGCCGTTGGCGGCAATGCGCTGACCCAGGTTCTCATCGGAGAACAAAGATACGATCTAGTGATGCGTTATTTGCCGGGATATCGGGACACGAAGGAGGCAATCGAAAAGATTCGTTTGTTAGCCCCTTCGGGCGAGCGTGTTTCGCTGGCTCAGCTGACCACGGTTCGCGTGTCGGACGGAGGTTCGGAGATCTATCGCGAGTCGAATTCCCGGTATATCGCCGTCAAGTACAGTGTGCGTGGTCGAGACTTGGGCAGCACCGTCGAAGAAGCGATCAGAAAGGTCAACGCTGCCGTTAAGTTGCCGCCCGGATACACTATCGATTGGGCGGGCGAGTATGAGAGCCAGCAGCGTGCTCAACGGCGGCTGTTGCTTGTGCTGCCGATCACGATCTTACTGATCTACATCATCCTCTACTCGATGTTCAAATCGGTGAAGTGGGCGCTTCTCATTCTCACCAACGTGGCGATGGCTCGCATTGGGGGGCTTCTCGCGTTACTCGTGACCCATACCAACTTCAGCGTTTCGTCAGGCGTCGGGTTTCTCGCGCTCTTCGGCGTATCGGTGCAAACCGGCGTCATCATGCTGGAATACATCAATCAGCTACGCAGCAGAGGTTACACGATTGAAGACGCGGCAGTGGAAGGCGCAGTTCTCAGACTTCGCCCGATCATGATGACGATGCTGGTCGCAACTTTGGGACTTCTGCCTGCCGCCCTGTCTCATGGGATTGGATCGGATTCACAGCGTCCTTTTGCTATCGTCATCGTGGGCGGTCTGATCTCTGACCTGGTAATGAGCATCATTTTGTTGCCAACACTTTACGTGTGGTTCGCACGTCCTGGCGATCATCTGCCAGCGCCTGAAGGTGAAGAGAGCCTATAAGAACGACAACGCACGAGTCAACGACCGGAATAGCACGCAATGAGCACTGACGTTTCGGTCATAGAACGGCGACGGCGCACCCGTCACCCGCAAATGAGCGAAGGACTCCGACCATGAAGAGAGAAGAAGTCTGTGCACGTATCAGAGAAATAGGTATCATTCCGGCAATTCGGGTCTCGTCCGCCGAAGACGCACACTTCGCCGTCGAGGCGGTCGCAAGTGGCGGAATACCAATTGTCGAAATCACCCTGACCGTCGCCGGGGCCGTCGATTTAATCTCCCACCTCGTCCAACACCATCCAAACATGATCGTTGGCGCGGGTACGGTCTTGGACACCGGAACAGCACGCTTGTGCGTGGACGCGGGCGCGAGCTTCTTGACTGCTCCTGGATTCGACCTCAAGATTCTGGAATTCGCCGCGCAGGAAAACCTCGCAGTGCTGCCGGGAGCACTGACTCCGACCGAGGTGGTAATGGCGTGGAGAACCGGCTGCAACTTCGTGAAGGTGTTTCCATGTGCCCAGGTCGGCGGAGACAAGTACATCAAAGCGCTGCACACGGCCTTGCCCCAAATTCCCTTGATCGCCGCAGGTGGTGTGAACCAGCAGACTGCCGCCAATTTTATTCTGTCAGGAGCCGTTGCTCTTGGTGTCGGCACGGAACTAATCCCAACGGAGGCAATCGAACGTCGGCAAGCGCATCGCATTCGCGAACTGGCCCACCGCTTCACCGGCTTCGTGAAGGAAGCGCGCGAACGGTTAGAAAAGGCGAGAAAACAGGATGCTGCCGTTCAAAAGTCTAAGGAAATCGAGAAATGCGAGCGCCGGTAAAGCCTTTGGAGTAGAAAGAGGGTTGTTCGGATGATTGACGGCGAGCCCCTTGACATTGGCATACCCAGGGCTAGACTTAAGCGATCTCATTGGAGAACATCGTGAATCATTCTAATTCGCCAGTGGCAGCACAACATAAGGCAAAGCTTCGACTGCTTCGGTCCGAACGAACAACGGAAAGCAAGCATCTGGGACAGCTTCAAGAGTCACTTCGAAGAAAACTGCAGGCAACCGCACCCACCCCGAAATCGCAAGTTCGGGCAGCCTAGGCCATTACACTCATTGACTTCGCGATGTCAAAGGGATTGCCGAGAATGTTATCCAGGTACAAGGGAGGCAAGCGTTCGCCGCCGACCGTCTGTATCGGATGCAAGGTTTGACAAATCGAACTGCCCCGCTATCGTCTTCGTCGAGCCGTGCGCAACAAGCAGAAGTCGCGTAGAGTCGTACATACGATCAGGGTTCGCATTTTCGGGTTTAGAATTACGACTGATGACCTTGTCCATAAAGTATCAAGAGTTCGGCAGGCAGCAAGTCAAGCAAAATGGGTTCACTGGACTTCGATCGTGAGGTAATGCTGTGGCATTACACGAATGGCGCTGGGCTGTGGGGAATTTTGGAAACGGAGCCATATTTTCCGCTCGAGCCTCCTGTGTGAATGACAGCGCGGAGTGTCGTTTCTGGGTGACAATTGCGCTGGCGATTCTGATGGTCACGCTACAGCTTCCACGTTAGGTTCGCGCCATGTCTCAGTCTCCAAACCCAGCCGCGCCGCAGCAGGTGGCGCCTCTGCTTGCGCTGGCCACTGAGTTGCTCAGAGCCGGGCGACCAGGCGATGCGATCGCGCCGTTGCGCGATGCGGCGCTGCTGCAGCCATCCAATCACGTCATCCAGCACGATCTCGGCCTCGCCTGCCTCGAGGTCGGCCGCCTACCGGATGCCATCGCGGCATTGCAGTGGGCAGTCGCCAGCAACCCGCGCTACACCGATGCCCACTTCCGCCTGGGAATCGCCTTGGAGAAGCTGGGCGACATCGGCGGGGCACTCACTGCCTACGACAGCGCCACGAAGCTGCTCCCATCCCTGACCGAGGCGTGGTTCCGCGCCGGCGCCCTGGTCTACACACTGGGCCATGTTGGCGAGGCGATTGGCTGCTTCCGCCGCGCGGCCGCGGCCGGAGGTAGGACCAGCTTCGGCCGCCTTGGTAAGGCGAGGGCGCTGGTGATAGAGGATCACAATCAGGAAGCTGAACAGGTTTTGCGAGAGATGTTGGTTGCTGATCCGAGGAACGCCATGGCGTATGATCTGCTGGGCAGCGTGCTCTCCGAGCTCGGCCGTTTCGAGGAGGCCCGTGCCTGCTTCGAACGGACGGTCGCGATCGCGCCGCTGCTGGCGGGAAGCTACTACGATCTCGTCCGGTGCCGCCCGGTCACGAGCGCTGACAAGGGTCTACTGCAAGAGATGCAAGCCGCTCTGGCCACACCGGGACTGGAATTGGGGCAACGCCTGCGGCTTCATCTCGCGATTGGCAAAGCGGCGGAGGATCTTGGCGACTACGCCTTGGCCATGCAGCATTTCGATGCTGCAGACGCCGTGCGCCGCGGCTCCTCGTCGTTCGACTCGGCCGCGTTCTCCATCGAGATCGACCGCCTGATTGCCCGCTGCACACCCGAATTAATCGCGCGGGCGCCCGAACTCGGCAGCTGCGATGCGACGCCGGTGCTGATCATCGGTATGCCGCGGTCCGGCACAACTCTGGTCGAGCAGATCGTCTCCATGCATCCCGAGATCAAGGCTGGCGGCGAATTGAATTTCTGGAACGAGCGCGGGTCGGAGTGGCAGCGCTCCGGCGCGGCCGAGGACGAGACTCCGTTTCTCGCCAAGGCGGCGGCAGATTACCTGGGCGTGCTGCGCACGATTGCGCCGACGGCGGCACGCGTGACCGACAAGATGCCGTTCAACTTCCTCTGGGCTGGGCTGATCCACGTGGCATTCCCGCGCGCAATCATCATCCATTGCCGCCGCGCTGCAATCGACACGGCGCTGTCGATCCATCAAACTCATTTCCATCCGAGCATGCCGTTTCCGACCGGAGGCGCCGAACTGGTCGCGTACTTCCGCAGCTACCAGCGGCTCGTCGACCATTGGCGGAGCGTGCTGCCGGCGGATCGCTTCATCGAGGTCGATTACGAGGACCTGACCCGCGGCCCCGAACCAGTCATCCGGCGCATCATCGCGGCTTGCGGCCTGGCGTGGCACGATGCGTGCCTGCGCCCCGAATCGAATCCGCGGGCGGTGAAGACCCCCAGCAAGTGGCAGACCCGGCAGCCGATCTATCGCACCTCCGTCGAGCGCTGGCGACGCTACGAACCCTGGCTGGGGCCTCTGCGCACGCTCGTCGATGACTGATTTCGAAGACTGCACCTGCTCTGGTGCAGAATTTCTCTCAAAAAAATCACTCGATTCCGCCCAAAATCTAGAAAACAAAGGATCGGATTTTTTCTTGCCTTGTAGATCTATGGTTCTTAAGGTAGTTACAGGCAAAATATTCTAAACATTGGGGTTAGCGCGTTTGTCGGGCCGGGGTTGCGCCTACGATCTGGACAACAGCAAAACGCCGGACGAAGGTTTTCGCCTTCGTCTGGTTGATCGGACTCAGCAGTTGGTAATGGCCAAGAGCTGCGCCCTTGTCAGGTTGTCAAAGAACGCGGTTATCTTGTAGATAACCTGTGTTGCTCTATAATATCAATCGCGAGGGGATGAGATCAAGGGGAAAGTGGATGGGGCCCTGAAGACGGTTCCCGAAGTGGGAAACGTAGAGCGCGCGAACTGTGTGGGCCCGATGGCACAAGGTGATCTACGGCGGTCTCCTTCTGAATATGACGAAGCCCAGGCTAGCACCCGAAGAACGGGTGTTATGAGCATGAATATCTGAGGAACGGGCGCGAACCTGGGGTACCGTGCTTCGAGCGTGACTAACAATCCAATTGCTTCCATTGACTTTCCCTGAACTAGTTCCGACCGGCAACCATGTCTTAACCCTGTGTGCTCAGGCGCGAAGAATGGGAGCTCCAAACGGTGCACCCGTGACTCCGCCATCCACCATCAGCTCAACTGCATTGATGTACGAGGCATCGTCCGAAGCAAGGAAGAGCACGGCTTTGGCAACGTCTTCCGGTTCGCCCCAACGGCCCATCGGAATGGCAGACGAGAAGAACTCCGCCAACTTGGCGGACTGATCGGCAGATATAGAGGCACGCGGCCCGCGCTTCCAAATAGGGGTCTTGGTCGCGCCCGGTGCGACGACATTCACGCGAATGTTGCGCGGTGCAAGGTCGGCGGCGATGGAACGCGCCATCGAGACGAGGCCGCCCTTGGTGGCTGCATATGCGGCGACGCCGGGTTGGCCGAGATAGTTATGTACGGACCCATTAAAGATGATGCTGGCATTGTCGTTCAGCAGAGGCGCCGCTGAATTGACGGTAAAGAAAGCGCCATTCAGGTTGGTGTGGATCACGTTCTCAAAAATGGCTTCGTCAGTCGAACCGGTAGGCGTCCGGCCAGAGATGCCGGCATTGGCAAAGACAACGTCGAGCTTCCCGAAATCTTTGGCCAGGGCTGCGAAGAGCTGCTTGCGGTCTTCCGCAATGGTGACGTCAGCGCGGTAGCCACGCGCGTTGGGTCCGAGTTCTGCAACCGCCTCATCGAGCGTCTTCTGGTCGCGACCAGTGATGGCGACCTGCGCGCCCTCAGCAATGAAAAGTCGGGCTGTGGCCAAGCCGATGCCGCTGTTGCCTCCGGTAATAAGAGCATTCTTGCCTGTGAGCTTCATAATGCCTCCTTTTTTGTATGACTGGGCATCAAATACGATGACCGTCACATTTTTGGTTTGTTCGCTCCCGACTTGACTGGCAGCCGAACCTGAAGGTCAATGCCTGATGGAAGAACGGGGCCGCACTGAAGGTCAATACAGCAATGACTGTATCCGTTTTGCACAGGCGTGGGCGGGTAGCCTGATTAGCCGGTGCCCCAGGTTCCCGCCCGGTTTTTGGGTGTTCCGTCCCATGACATCCACAGAACGGACGCGAACCTGGGCCACCCGTCCGTGTCCTCAGAACATACAAAACCAGGAAACTCTATGAGCAAATCCGCAAAACGAGTCATAGCCATGACCTTGATATCTTTGGTCATATTAATGATAGGGGCGGGAGGGTACAAAGACCCGATGAGCTTTTTGTTTGTGGGAGCCATCGCCCTTTTATGGAGCATACCAACTGCCCTTGTGATTATCGGATTCCAGGCTCTCGAACGCGTAATGGGGGAACGAGGGCCTTATATCATTTCTGCGATAGGCTTGGCTCCGCTCATGCTTGTAATCGGCTTCGGCGGCCGCGGGGACCACGTATACATGGCAGTCATCGTCTTTTCCGGTTTGGTATGGTCGGCGGCATGGATCGGAACGTTTAATCATTTTTTGAAGAGGCCTCAATAGCTGGGAATCGGAAAACGGGATACGTCTCGTCTGTCCCCGGTTTTGTCCCCACGTAAGCCGGAAGCGGAATTTGAGTTGGCTACCCGTCCCTTGTAATGCTCAAAAGTCAAAATCCCCACCCTAACGTCGCAAAACCAGAGTGAGGATGGGATCGGACTGTTTCCGCGACGTTAGGATGGGGCACCCGGCAACAGTTGAGATGAGGTGCTATTTTCTTCCGCGCGCCAACTCGCCTAACGTTTCGGGCTGCACCGTCATCACATCTTGCCCTTTCGTCTGGCCTGCGATGATCGGCTTGTTCGGGACGGTCTCGTAAGCGTAGCCGGTCAGGGTGCCGCTCACATCGCCGTATTGCCGATGATGCCCAAGCGTGACGCTGAGTCGGGCCCAGCCGTAGTGAACTTTGCCGTGAATGACGAACTTTAATCCCAAATATCGATTCCTGACGCCCTTACCTTTGTCGACCCACGGGCCTAGGTCGGAGTACTGGCTGGTGTGAACACGGTTGAAAAGCTCCACTGCCATAAATGGGTGATGAACGGGGAATTTGCGTTCTGGTCCGATTCGGGCGCCTGCGGGCAAAGCGGAGGCAGCGGAAAAAAAATAGCTGCTGCGACTAAAACGTCTCCCGGCGACCGCGTTGCTCATATTGCGGTATCCGGATGCGTTGACCCCTACCTTGAAGTACGACGTGCCCGCGTAATACGTCGTGCGCAGTACAAAATCCTTGATGCCGTCGTGGTTGAGATCAATGTATAGGGGAAAGCCGGTGTGCGTCACTTGATGCGTTTCCGTATAGACAACTTTCGCCTCGGAGGCCCCGGCCAGCGCCAGCACACTCACTCCGGCTGCGCTCGCCACCAGCGCATATGTATTGAGTTGCCGGTTAAGGGAATCGGAAATTTTGAATGTCTTACGCGACTGGGGAGCGCTGGACATAAGTCTTCCTCCGAAGGCGTTTCATTATCCGTCCGGCGTGCCACAATCCGCGAAAAAGTTCAGCACATTTAACGAAAAATTCACCGGACCGTCATAGAGCCGTCGTAGGTCGTCTGTAAAGATTAGCGCTGGCAAATTAACCCCCGATCACATTTCAACCCTGATGTCACACGGCCGATCCCGGTTGCGTGACGAAAAAAATCCAAAGAGGAGGACGGTACATGTCTCGAAAAACATCCCAGTTTCGAAAAATGTTTCGAATTAAGTCTCGAAATAAGTCGCGGATCAACCGTTTGCGTCCGCTCGCCGGCCTGCTGGCAGCGGGGTTGAGCCTTCCGGGGCTCGCCGCTGCGCAGTCCAAGTATTACCCGACCTACGTCGCCGGCCCGCAGCCGAACGGCTCGTGGGTGGTCAGCGATGGCGCAGTCATCACGCCCGCTGGCACCCAAGTCGACCTCGGCATCCGGGTCCGCGCGAAGGCGATCGCGCTGAACCCCAATGTCCGCAGTCACACCGCTGCCGTCCTCGTCCTGGGCGCGACGCAGGCCGTCGAAATATTCGACACCAATACCGGCAATGTCCTGCAGAACTACGCCACGTTCGGGCAGGATGCGCAAGGCAGCTATAACGGCATAGCCTATTCGGCGGACGGCAAGCACCTGGTGTTCAGCCAGGACAGCAGCAATGTCACCATCACCAACGTCACCGCAGAGGGTTTGCTGGAAGACAACGCACAGATCAGCGTACCCCCGGACAATTCCTTCATCACCTGCTTTAAGAACAGCCCTCCGGGATCTTATGGTGTCCCCTGCGGCACGTTCTATAGCCCGAGCACATCGTATCCCGGCGGCGTCGCGCTCTCACAGGATGGCAAGAGCGCCTACGCACTGCTGAACCAGAACGATACGCTCGCCCAGATCGACCTGACCACGGATACGCAGGGTGAGCAGATCCGCGTCGGCAATGCGCCGCACAGCATCTTGATCGACAGCAAAGGCACGACCGCCTACGTCAGCAACGAGGGTGGCCGGGCCGCTACGGAAGCGGACTTCCAGATCTGGTCCGCTGGCACTGAAATTGTCGCCGACGCAGTAGTTGGCGCCGCGATCACCGGTACCGTTTCTGTGGTGGATCTGCCCTCGATGACGGTCAAGGCTAACATCCCGACGGGTCTGCACCCGACCGGGATGGCGTTCTACGGACAGTACCTGTTAGTCGCCAATACCTATAGCGACACTATCTCGGTTATCGACATGGCCACCAACGTGGTAGCGCGGACGATCAACCTTGCGCTGCCGATCGGAGTGCCCGGCCAAGGTCCGGCCTATGGCGCTGCTCCGAACTCGATTGCCGTCGATGCCGCGAATGGCGTTGCCTACGTCGCGCTGTACAATGCCAACGCGATCGGGGTGGTTAACCTGGCCAAGGGCGCGACGAATCCCGTCATGGGCATGATCCCGGTAGCCTATGCGCCAAGCTCGGTCGTGCTGGACAAGACCAATAACACGCTGATCGTTGCCAATGACAAGGGCATCGGCACCCGTCTTTCGTACGAATGCGACTACAACGTCTGCGACTACAATACCCACCAGGACAACGGCACCATCAGCATCGTCCCCGTGCCGCTTCCCGGGGTCTTGCAGGGGATGACGCAGCAGGTTATCTACAACAACCACTGGGATCTGTCGGAAAACATCAAGTCTGCCTCCGGTGGCAACCCGAAGACGAAGCCGGTCCCAATCCCGGCCAAGATCGGCGATCCGTCGCTGATCAAGCACGTGTTCCTGATTGTCCGCGAAAACCGTACCTATGATCAGATCCTGGGCGACGTGGCTGCCGGCGATGGCGACCCCAGGTTGGCAGTGTTCGGCTACGACCCCGCGAACAAGATCCTGGACACGCCGAACGTGCACAAACTGGTAAAGCGCTTCCCTCTCTTCGACAATTTCTACGACCCGAGCCGCCAGTCGGCTGACGGTCATCAGTGGATCACCGAGGCCATGGCGCCCTACGCCGACGACATTCAGTCGCCTGACTGGGTCCGCAGCTATCCCGGCGGCAACGCCGGCGATGCACTTGCCTATCAGAAGAAGGGCTTCCTGTTCTCCGAAGCGGCGGCCGCCGGTCTGTCGCTGAAGCTCTACGGCGAATACGTCGAGAACGATACGTTCGCAACGAAGGGCGGGGTTGAGCCGACCTGGAGCCAGTTTTTCCACGACGCGCAGCGTTTCCTGTCTGGGAAAGAGACGACGCTGCACTATCAGAACGTGGTCCAGGCAGAGTCCTCTATCCCGGCCGTGTATAACCACCTCATCAAGAACTTCCCGCAGTTCGATCTGAACATCCCCGACCAGTTCCGCTACGCTCTGTGGATACAGGACTTCAATAATGACGTCAAGGCCGGTACGGTGCCCGCGTTGAGCATCCTGTGGATCATGTGCGACCACACCGGCGGCCCGCCGACCGTGGACGCCGAACAAGCCGATAATGACTTGGCGGTTGGGCGCATTATCGACTCCATCAGCCATAGCCCAGTCTGGTCCACGTCGGCGATCTTCATCGAGGAAGATGACGCGCAGAACGGCGTCGACCACGTCGACGGTCATCGGAGTCCAGGCTATATCGTCAGCCCGTATGCCGTGCAGTACGGGCCCACCCAACCCTACTACTACACGCAGGTCAACATGACTCGGACGATGGAGCAAATCCTCGGTCTGACGCCCATGAACCAGTACGACCTCATTGCGTCGCCGATGAGGACGGCTTTCGTCAACAATCCACCCAAGAAGAACTTCGCCCCGTGGACGCACGTGCCGAATCGGGTCCCGCTGGACCAAGGCGTTACGGCGGGCGCAGACAACCCAAAGGATAGCCCGAAGGTCAAGGCCCTGAGGGCAGGTTGGCTCCAGAAGAAGTCGGAGATCTTCACCGGCAAACTGACCAAGCCCGACGCCGAAGACCCGGACACCGTCAACCATCTGAACTGGTACCAGGCCACCGGGTTTACGCGGCCCTATCCCGGCGAGAGCACGGTTCGCCCCGCGAGCGAATTCAACAACCCGGCACCCGCTGGTGATGGGGACGATGACGGGGACGAATAAAACACGTTCCGATTGCAACGGCCCTCTCCCCGATAACCGGGGAGAGGGTTTTTTGTTCATGCCTCAAACGCAAAGTCAGATTACGGACCTCCAGACTTTCCGCCCAACGTCCCTAATGTGCTTGGCGTCATTGGGAATTTCGATCTTGAGATTCAACCTCCACTGACTGGCAATGTAGTTAAGGGACGATGTCGCTCGTCGGAGGTGGGGCCCCGAAGGATACTACCCCGTGCCAAGTCTGAGCCCCTTTCGTTCGGAACCTAGAACGTGAATCGTGCCGAAAACTGCAGCACGCGGGGAAGGCCGTTTGGGCTAATTTCCTGCAGCGTGCCAAAATTGCCCGTTCCGGAGTTGGGCACCAGGTAGCAAGTCTGCTTCAGGGTTGCTCCGTCACCGCAGTTGGTCCCAATCGGGTTGTATTGCAGTTGGTTGATCCCGTTGCCATTCTGCACGTAGTAGTTGGCGTGATTGAACAAATTGAACGCTTGCGCCTCAAGTTGCAGTACCTTGCCTTCCCCGAGTGAAAAACTTCGGACCAGTCCAACGTCGATCCTCTCCAGCCACGGACCGTAGAAAGAATTCAATCCAATACCCGGCGTAGGGCCGGCCCCATTGATGCCACCCGCGGTGTTTGCGGTGTCCTGGTTAAAGGCAGTGTCGTTCAGGTTGTCATTGGCGCCGTTGCAGTTGCTGAAGGACAAGGTCGAGCTGGTGCATGCAGGACTCAACAAGCCGGCGTAAGGACGACCGGAAGAGAACTCCATAACCGTGCTCAGCGTCCAGCTTGAGAGCAGCGCGCGGCCTGCGTCTGAACTGGTCAGTTGTTCGAGACCGGGACGGTAAACTCCGGCAACAGTGATGCGATGCCGTTGGTCTAACAGCGAAGGGGCGTGCGTATTGCTGAAGTTGAACTGATTGTTGAAGTCCATTCCATCCAGCATGATGCTCTTGGCGAAGGTGTAGGAGAGTTGGAGAGAAAACCGCTGTGACATGCGGTGCTGCAACTGCACGAAGAGAGAGTTGTAATAGTTTTGTGCGGGACTGATTAGTTCGTTGATTTGGCCGAGGTTGGCATTGATGCGGCCTTCCGTCAGCAGACCATTGTCCATGTTCGGCAGGGTGATGGCTGGCCCACTACAGGGCGCCGTGGTTGCGCCGGGAGCACACGTGATGTATGTCGTCGTGCCTTGCAACGGATTCAGGTTCGCGTCATAAGCGCTACCCGAAAGAAGGTGTACCCCGTGATTCCACATGGTGCCGATACTTACCGTTGTATTCTCGAAAATCTCGCGCTCAATCTGCAAACTCGCCTGCAAAATATAGGGCACCCGAAACCGCGGAGAAACCAGGGAAATGTCAGGAGAAGCCGTGAACAGCGGGGAATTACCTGGCAGGGCATTTGGAAATGTTGGCTCCTGCTGGTTCGGCGGACCGGCGCTGTAACTCACACTTGCTGAGGACTGCTGCGACGCCAAGCCGTTCGAGACCACTGCGTTCCGATAGTTCAGCCCGTTCATGTTGGTGTAGAAGTCCCCGAATCCTCCGCGCACCACAGTCTTCGATGTGGGCTGCCAGGAAAATCCGAGGCGCGGCGCCAGGCGCCGAAACTGGTTGGGATACTGTCCAGTAAGTGGAAACGCCGGATTTTCCACCGGCCGCGGGTAAACCTGGAAGTCCTCGCGCAAGCCCATTTCTATCGTTAACTGCGGCAGGGCCCGAAAAGTATCCTGCACGTAGAATCCGTAGTAAGGCACAGCAAAATGGAAAGTCGGGTTTCCCGCAGACTGACTGAAGACGTTATATTCGCCAAGCGCAAAAGCCTCCAGATTCGAAAATTCGTAACTACCGAGGAACGACCCGCGGTCAACGGCCTCGTTCGGGTCCGCACCGCCATCGTTGTTGTCCGAATCCCATGCGCGATTGAAATCGAAACCGAATTGCAAGGTGTGCTTGCCAATCACGTAGTCGACCCGGTCGGAAAGAGAGTACTGTCTTTCAAAAACCCTTCCCACCGAGAACGGAGCATTGCCTAGAATGAAAGCGGCGGGGCTATCCAGAATCAAGGTCGGAATGTTTGGAGCCAACCCGGTCGGGGTCGAGATCTCATTGTCTTGCGAAGTCCCGGCGTGAAATTCGTTCAGCAGTGTTGGGGAGAAGGTGTGGGTCCATCCCAGGCCGGCTTGGAAGGTATGAACGTAGGCGTTAGCCAGCGTTTGCGCCCCGTAGTTTCCCACCGTAGGGTCGGTGATGACGCCTCCGGGCGAGCTGAACCGGTTCAAGTTCAAGCTGAGGAACAAGCTGTCGTGGGAACTCGCCTGATAGTCCAACCGTGGTGTAATCACCCAATCATTACGCTGTCTTGCTTTAGTGCCGAGATTGGAATTCAGCGCGTTCACGGCGTTCGAGACTTGCTGGAGGTATACCGGATTACTCGGGTCGGGCATGGCGCTGCTGCCCGGCAACGGCCAAGGCCCGTTGGGCGGAGGTAGCGTCGTACCCGCCGGAATTCCAAAATTGGCACTCAAAAAAGCAGGTAAGTTCGCCGGCGTGGTCGCCAGCGCCGTGTTGATCACAGAAATCGGATTGTTCCGCAGTTGCTGCTCATAGTCCACGAAGAACCATAAACGGTTTCGCAGAATCGGCCCGCCCACCCCGGCGCCGAATTGCTGCAAAGCATCCAGCGGCTTAGGGAACCCGTTGGCTTTGTCGATGGCATCGTTAGCTCCCGTGGCGGAGTTCCGATTGTAATAGAACGCACTGCCGTGGAACGCGTTGCTTCCCGACCGGGTCACGGAATTAACGAAACCCGCTCCACCTCCATAGATCGCTGAGTATGGGCTCACCGAGACCTGAAACTCCTGGATCGCGTCCTCGCCATACAGGTACGGGATGCGGTAACGACCTATAATGTCGGAAAAGTAGTTGTTGGTAGCGTGGCTTCCGTCGACGGTGAAAGCATTGGAGCCATTTCCGTTGGCGTATCCGGAGTCCTCTCCACCCTGTTGTCCGGCAATGCTCACCAGACCGGTATCGCCGTCGTAGCTGGTATTCGGCGCCAGCGTAGTCAAGTTGGTGTACTTTCGTCCGTTGAGCGGCAATTCTTCAATAAACGAATGCTCCAGCACCGTGTTGGCAGAGGATTCTTCCGGCCGCAGCAGCGGCGTCGTCCCGATTACCTTAACCGCATCTGCGCTGGCTCCCACCTGCAGCTTCATATCCTGTGAAGTGGTGTTTCCTACACGCACTTGAACCAACGCCTGAACATCGCGAAAACCTTGGAGACTTGCCGTGATGGAATAGGTGCCCGGCATGATTACCGGCAACCGGTAAAGTCCCGTATGGTTGGTCACGGCAGATTGCTCCACGCCGGTTGCGAGGTTCCGCGCAACCACCGACGCGCCCGGCACTACGGCTCCACTCGGGTCTGTAACCCGTCCGCCAAGCGAGCCCGTCATCACCACATTCTGAGCGATCAGCAACCCGCAACTCACCAACACAACCAAAACGCTGCCTATCGCCAGTCGATTGGCCAAAAGAAGCGCTTTCTCGCTTGGTCTGACGGCCGAGTCACTTCTCACTCCCTTCCCCATTGAGAATTCGCGAGAATCACGGAAAGTAATCTTGGGGCAGACTTGGAGACTTAGCTTCGTTCCTCGCCACATTCGAGCACTCCTCCCGGCGCTAGGGATGTTTCTCCGGGCTACCATGCGACGTCATCGAAGCGGAAAAATAGCAAACTCTGCCTGGTACTACCAGCGAATCGTATTTATACGCGGTCAACGCGAACGGTCGGTCCTGGGCTGCAAGTCGGATTTACTCGCAAAGAGAAACCGCTATTGCAGAGTGTTCATAATCATTGCCGTGTGCAGTTTTTTGATTGTGGCTCAAGGAATTCACGAGCGTTTAATTTTGTGGTCATCACCAAGTCATACAGCGCCCGTAAAATTACAACAACTGTGCTGTGTATCGACCAGGTGCTGGGCGAATTTCTCCGCATCGAGGTAAGTTGTTCTGCCAGTGCCTCAAGTGCGCGTTTGTCATCGACAAAATGAACACGCTTCGTTCCTTCTTCGAAACTACTCTCTGGGCCCAACTCGGACCGCTCGAGCGACAAGTCCTCGAAGCGGTGTGGGGCCGGGGAAGCGCCACCGTTCATGAAGTCAGAGAGGATGTCGCGATCTGGCAGACGTATACAACCATCATGACGACGATGGACCGTCTCTTTAAGAAGGGGCTCTTCGACCGCACTCCGGACGGGAGGGCGTTTCGCTATTCGGCCCGGTACAGCCCGAAGGAACTGCAGAGCATGAGTGCGGCGAGCAGCATCAAACAGATCCTAGAGTCTGAGTATGCCCTGCTGCACCTTTCGTATTTTGTGGAGGCGGTCGGCGCGCACGACGCAAGACTGCTTGACCAGTTGCAGGCTCTAGTCGAGCGTCAGCGCGCACAGCTGGGGAAGGGAGAACAGAAGTGACATTTGCCGCGCGAGGGGTTCTTGTCTCGCTTGCATTTTTCGCCGTGGTGTACTCCTTGGTATCCGCGCTGGTGGTGCTCACATGGGTGGGTGTCCGCCGCGTGGGCTGGAAGCCTTCGTCGAGTTCGGCCAATTTGCTGTTCGGACTGCGGATTTTACCTTTTGCCTTCTCCGTGGCTGTCACTGTGTTCTTTACCTTTCCATCATTCTGGCTACTTGAGCGGAGATCGCTCGACGAGGACACCGGAACCTTCGTTCTCGGGTTGTGTTCTCTAGTGATTCTAGGGACTGGCTTGTTTCGGATGCTATGGGCCCAGGCCAGAACGAACCGCGCAGTGACTCGGTGGCAATCGTCAGCGAACTGCGGCGACGCCGGTAGGATCGCTCCTACGACCAAGGCCTCGGACGGTGCACCCCCTTTAATTCTTGTCGGTATTCGGAGACCCAAAGTGATGGTCTCCGATATTGCAGTGACAGTGCTCAGTGACGACGAGCTAGAGGTAGCGGTCCGCCACGAGCTAGGGCATATGCGCTCATGGGACAACCTGAAAAAGGCCTTAATAAGTGCGACCCCGTTCCCCGGAATGCGCAGCCTTGAGCATGCGTGGCGTCAGGCGGCCGAACTGGCGGCGGATGACTCGGCGGTGACGAATCGTCGGGAAGCGTTGGCCTTGGCGGCGGCTTTGATCAAACTTTCCAGATCCTCTCAGCGGTGGGCCGAGCCTGCGCTTGCGACTGGGCTTGTTAGCGGATCAAATTCGATCGGCGTGCGCTTAGGGCGACTGATCGAGTGGCGTGTGGCTGGTCGGCGCCACCTCACGTCGCCGTGGATTATTCTTGTACTGTTTACAATGATCCTCGGCATCGTCGGCAACTATGGCGTCGCTCTTTCTATCAGCCATCGCTTGACTGAGCTCCTCGTACCCTAGAAGCACTTTAACGAGATGAATGGGAAGGCCAAGAGTGGTTAATTAAGAGAGCGTGGAACTCTCGCTCTAGCTCTCTTTCCTCTTGTCTTTCCAGCACCCAGATCGGAGATTCATCGCTGCTCCCTTCTCTTCTAGCCCCGGTAAACGATCCCGCTACAGTGACTATGAATGTGAAAATACTGACTAAGGTGAGTCGACTCATGATTCTCACCTGCACTTTCTTGGTTGACCAACAAAACAGTGGTTAAGTGCCGTCGGTCACCGATTGTCAGCAATTCGGAAGTTATCCAGAAACGGGCTTAGGGGACGTAAATGTCCTAAAGGGAGCATTGCCGCCGCAAAGCAAGTCACTCGATCGATTTCGCCCTCCCCTACCCTGCCATCCACCTCTGTGCCTGAAAATTCTTCTGCTCCGCAACCGTGGAGCAGGAGGACAAGAATGCAACACGGAAGTCTGAAACGAAACAGTCGCAAACGAGGTCCTGATGTCTGGCAGTTTCGCTGGTCCGAGACCAGCGTTGACGGCAAGCGTATTTACCGCAAGAAGATTGTCGGCACAGTCGAGCAATACCCTGATGAAGATGCTGCGCGGCGCTCGGTAGTGGGGTTGGTCTCAGAAATCAACACCGATGGCCGAACAACTAATTCCGGCACAATGACCGTTGCTCAACTCTGTGACCACTTCGAGCAACGCGAACTCGCAAAGGAAAACGCCTGGCGCAGTCATGCCACGAAGAAAATCTACCAAGCGTACTTGACTCGCGGGGTTCGTCCTCATTGGCAGAAATACCAGTTGGGTGAGGTTAGGACCATACAAGTCGAGTCCTGGCTTCGCGGCTTGCCATTGGCGAAAAGCAGCTGCGCCAAGATCCGAAACCTGATGTCTGTGCTCTTCAATCATGCTTGCCGATACGAGCTGTTTGACCGCAATCCAATCTACCTCGTTCGTCAGAGCGCGAAGCGCCGAATAGCACCCGTCGTTCTCGTGCCCTCCGAAATCAAGGCGCTGGTCAACTGTCTGGCACTTCGAGAACGCACGTTAGTCCTTCTTGCCGCATCCACTGGATTGCGGCAGAGCGAGCTATTCGGCTTGAAGTGGGGAGACATCGACTTTGCGCAAGGGACCATGAACGTCACGCGTTCCATCGTGTACGGCGTGGTAGGACCGTGCAAGACCGAATCATCGCAAAAGCCCGTGCCAGTTCATCCGGTCATCGCCGACGCTTTGATGAGGTGGAAAACACACTCCACCTACATCAAGCCAACAGATTGGGTTTTCGCGAGCAAGCGTTACAGAGGTCGGAAACCTTTCTGGGGCCAGGCGATCTCACGCAAATACATACGTCCCGTAGCGCAACGAGTCGGGATTCAGAAGCGATTCGGATGGCATACGTTCCGGCACACGTACTCGACCCTTCTGCGAAGTGTGGGGACTGAGTTCAAGGTGATGCAGGAACTGCTGCGGCATTCATGGTTCCGCTCAACGTTGGACGTTTACACGCAGGCAGTAACTCCCGCGAAGCAGGCGGCGGTGATGTCGCTGGTCTTTTCTTCCGATAAGCTTGGAGGGGCACTCGTTGCCGGATAGGAAACTGCGGGTCGCTGAAAAGGGCACAAAAAGGGCGCGAAACGTGCCCTTTTTGCGGCCTCGATGGTTTCAATGAAATCCGCCTAACTGCTTTAGAAAGAATGGCGGGGACGACGGGACTCGAACCCGCGGCCTCTGCCGTGACAGCTTCCCGATAAAACCTGTAGCACCCGCAACAAATACCTTCATAAATTGTCCCTCCTGGACTGTTCTGACATGAATGACAGCGCGGACGGCTACTGATCCCCTTGACCTCGACCGATTGCGTCGAGATCCACAAGTACTTCAGCCGGGATCTGAAGCGTCGCGGCCTTCAAATTCTCGCGGAGATGTGCCACGGAAGATGTTCCCGGGATCAATAAGATGTTGGGGGAGCGATGGAGAAGCCAGGCTAACGCAACCTGCATGGGCGTGGCTTCGAGTGATGCCGCAGACGCGTCAAGGGCCGAAGACTGCAACGGGGTGAAGCCTCCCAGCGGGAAAAACGGAACGTAAGCGATCTCTTGAGCAGCCAGATCATCGATGAAGGCGTCATCGTTCCTGCGGGCCACGTTGTAGAAATTCTGCACGCACACGATCTCGATAATGGTTTGAGCCTCCGAGAGCTGCTTAGGAGTTATGTTGCTTAGTCCGATATGACGAATCAGGCCCTGACGCTTCAGTTCGGCAAGCACGGTCAGCGGCTCCTCAATCGAACCCTCGGACGGCTCCGCCATGCCTCCAACGCGGAGATTTACAACATTGATGTGATCGAGCCCGAGATTTCTCAGGTTGTCATGGACGCCGTCGATGAGCTCCTGGCGGGAGAGAGCATGAATCCAGGACTTGTCTGAACCGCGCCGAGCGCCCAATTTGGTGACGATCGCGAGACCATCCGTGTACGGATGCAGAGCCTGCTTGATGATCTGATTGGTCACATGCGGTCCGTAGTAGTCGCTGGTATCAATGTGGTTCACGCCGGACTCTACTGCCTCGCGAAGAACAGCAATGGAAGCATTGACGTCCCGCGGTGGTCCCCAGACGCCGGGTCCGGCGAGCTGCATCGCACCGTATCCCATGCGATTCAAGGTCATAGATGTGCCGGGCAGAGCGAAGCTGCCCGCAAGACTCATCTGTTCAATCATTCCGTTCCTCCTTGCTACAATCATTTGATGAAGGATTCTTCAGGTTTGGAGTTCGCATATGCCGGCTGACGCCGTCGTTGCATTCGAGCCAAGAAAGACGCCCGTCCAAGCGAGGTCAACGGTCACGGTGGAGGCGATTTCTGAGGCGACTATTCAGGTTTTGCTCAGTCACGGGGCAGACCGATTGACGACGACACGGGTCGCCCAGCGTGCCGGCGTCTCGGTGGGCACACTGTATCAGTACTATCCCAATAAGCAGTCGCTGCTGTTTGCAGTGCTGGAAAATCATCTCACTAACGTAATGGCAACGGTTGAGGCCGCTTGTGAGAGCGCATGTCATAAACCGTTAGCCGAGATGATTCGAGAAATGGTGGAGGCGTTCGTCGATGCCAAGATGGACCGCGCAGACATCTCTGTGGCCCTCTACCAGGTCGCTGCCGACGTGGGTGGCCCCGCCTTGATCAAACGGATCAACCAACGGTCTCGGAAAACTGTTGAGGCGATGCTGGAGACAGCGTCCGACATCAAGTCGCCACCTGACAAATTCGCCATCGACATAATGCTTTCAGCCATGGCGGGCGCGATGCGTTCCTTGCTGGAGGCTGGACCATCCCCTGCAACGGTCCGCAAAGCGCGAGAGCAACTCGTGCTCCTTTGTCAGTCATACATGACGGCCGCGACAGCGAAACGCGTTTAGGTGCCCTTTTCGCGCCCTCGATGGTTTCAATGAAATCCGCCTAACTGCTTTAGAAAGAATGGCGGGGACGACGGGACTCGAACCCGCGGCCTCTGCCGTGACAGTCTAGGCGCACTAGTCTTATCAGCGACTTACGTTCTCAGCGGGGGCTGCCAGTCGCTGTAGGGAATCGGAAGAATCGAGTGGTTGTGGGTAAGTTTGTGGGTAGATTTCCCAAGCACCGAGCCGTGAGATTCAATGCTTGGGAATAGAGTTCCTCTTCAATCGACCAGCGCGGGGCCGAGCATCGGTTCAACGTTCACTCGCCTCTTGTACGGCCTTCCCTGCCCCGGTACCGCCTCGCCGCTCAAGAAACATCTGCCCAACTCACGTAGACGACTGCGCGTCCGAGTAAATCGGCTTTCAGTCATGCCGAGCGAATTGGCAGCCGCTCCTTGCGTACTCATGACAAGGATAGCCTCTATCGCTGGCAGCACGTTCCGGTCTTCCCGCCGAACAAAATCCACGAACTCCTCGATAAAAGCTCTATCTCGATCCTGTTTCCCGGAAGCATTTGCAGCCTTTCGCAAGTATTCCGAGTGTGCCTGACAGTAGTCGTCATCGACAGAGAAACGAGTGACGTAACAGAGCCCGCTGGGAGCGGTTTTCTATTCCAGAGGGCTTCGGGTGGGGTCAATAGTCTCGTTACTGCGCAACGCCTTTGTGACCACCTTGGCGAGGTTGTTTGCAGGCATTGCGGTTCGGAGTACCCTCGGTTTTCACCCACGTGCATCGGCGTTGGCTGCTGATGGCGAACAAATGGCGAAGATGCTAGACTGTGTCCGTGGACGAAGGTCGCAAGCGTGTTCTTCTGATCGCCGCTAGTATCCTCGCGGTCCGAAAACTGGCGAACTGGGACGGACGCCCGTCTCCGGCGTTTGAGTCCGCCATCGCCGATGCGATTACGATTGCAGAACGGATTATGGCGAGGATCGATAGCAGGTGGCCTGCGGTCGCTCCCACTAAAGGCATCTAGTTCATATCCATACAACACGCCCACTGTCGGGCGAGCCTTGTGGATCAACACGGTGTACAGTCCACGTGAGCCATCACCTTTGGAATAGTTGATGTACTTACGCTCCCGCATGCGTTGGAGACTTTCCTGCACGCTGGTGAGGGGGATTGTCAGTTCACCTGCGATGGCGACAGCATTGGTATAGCAAATGCCTGTGGCCCAACGGGCGCGAATATGCAGGTAGCAGTAGATGCCGAAGTCGTAGCCGACGAAACGGCGGTCATTGATGTGTTCGCCGATGCCGAAACGTAGTCCGGTGTATCCTTCGGGGAAAAGCCAATTGTCTTCTGAAAAGGTATCGTTGTTCATGTTCAGTTCTTTTCTGTTCAGTCTCATCCTTGCCTTGTCGAAGGGCCGTCGGGGCGTCATCGGGGGTAGGCGACTGAACGGAACCTACCCCCTCGGCTTGATCTTTGGCAGCGCCGTAGACCCGACATAAATACTTTTGCTAGTCCGTTTTCTCCTTACGAGGGTCCTTCAGCTTGTACAGCCGTTCCAGCCAGTTGATCTCATCGCCTTTGCACACCTGCGCGAGCGGGAGGCTCTGAATCGAACTTGGTTGACAGCAAATGTGCACCCTGTCTCCGGTTGACCACTGGCGAGGCGTTTGATCGGGGCCGTTGAAATTATCGTTAGCCACGAGTTCCCCCCTGTACCTTCCGTCCCCGTTTACGGGGTCCGAGAGCATTGCGGCTGACCCGTCCGACATAGTTCCTATGAGCCCCGAACCATTCGGCAACCATCCGGTGCGGCTTTTCCGGGTTCTCGGTCATGAACTTCACGATCTTCGTGTCGAACTCAGCCTTCGCCTGCTTTGTTGCCTGACTGAGAGTGTCCTTCAGTTTCTGCATTACTACTCCTTGACCTCTATCTGGACGATCTGGTCCCTTGTCTTCGATAGCTTCCTTAACGTTAGACATGGGCGGTATCCGGACGCGGCTTGTGGATCAGGGTTGCGTTGGCTGATCCCAGATCGGGATCGCGTTCGGGAAAGTCCAATGCGAAAAGTGTGTATGGGTTTGGGGTTGTGCCTTTGGTCTCGGCGACCATCAGACGGTAAATATCAGTGGTGCGGTACTTGGAATGCTTCACAGTCTTTGTCCTTCCCGTTGTAAGGTCGGGAGCCTCTTGATTTGCCCTTCAATAAAGCACTTCGTAGTGTGCAAACGTGTTTAGCCTGCGAGAAAATTATTTCGAGAGGCGGATTTTCGCAGTTTTGTTGGCAATTCTAGAGAGTGGCCTTATTTGGCGGTAAAGGACTCAGGGCAGACCCCGGATGAGCCTGCCCCGACTGTGAGGACCTACCCTCCGTTGAAGCTTTCGGGGCGTCCTTCTACTAAACATTTCAAAAGGTGAAAAAGCTGCTGAAGAGGCCCAAAGACGCGCCGAGATCATCGAAAGGCGGCGTGTTTCGGCGGGGCGCGGATTTGGGCCCAACCACACGACAAAAAGTGCCGAACCAGCGGATGTCATTCAAAACACTCTAAAAAAACCTCAAAAATAGAGCGCCGAAAGGGGCGCGGACAGGCGTGCTTTGGAACACTGGATTGTGTATGGCCCCTGATCGCGATGCGCAGATGCGACCTCAGGGGTGTCGCAGGCTACTCAAACCGACCGAATTTTGCGGGAATTTCGCCTTCAGAATCAGGAGGATGCCGACAACGGATCGTCCGGGGGTGGGTATAACACATGGGCTCACCAACCCGAATCGTGGCGTTCGAAACGCCTTAGCAACTTTGAGCACAGCAGGCGCTCGCAGACGCAGTATTACTCTTCATGGAGTTGTTGTGATTCTGGAGAGCGTTGAGGAATTCACAGGGCTTCCATACACCTGCATGGGTCACCACCGCTCGAAAGCGACGGTGGTTGACTCAGACCCCGAATTCCGAGCGTGGACACCAAAGGCGTCTGCAAACGGAGAGACACGGAAGGAATCAGGCTCGCGGTCCGCAATGCTCCGGGATGAACCGTGAACCAACCGACTGGAGGGTGGGCGAGAGCGCCCTTGGAATTGATGTAGAGGTAGTCATGCTTGAACTCAATCGAATCGCAGTCAAATCACAGTAAAACCGACCAGAACTGGCCTTCCCAAGAGCCTCTCGGCCAAGAATCACGTCCGCAGCCACTCGAACATTTCGTGGACGCCGACACAGCAGCCGAGTTCCTTTCACTCTCACGCAAACATGTGCTCAAGCTTGCAATTCGTAGTGTAATCCCCGCGCACCCGCTCGGCTTCGGACAGCGCAAGACGTGGCGCTTTCTCCTGAGTGAGCTTCATTCTTGGATGCTCAGCAATCGGACTGGTGGTAGCCAAAGCACTGGTCGTACAATCACTGGCGGCAGCCCCCGCAAAGGAGGCCGTTAATGGCATACCAGCGGGGGAGTTTGAAGAAAGTGAAAAAAAAGAAGGGACTGACTTGGGTGCTTCGCTACCGGATCAAAGGCGCAGAGCAGACTCCACTGGTTGTGGGTTTGGTCGCAGACTTTCCTACGGAAGGCGATGCCTCCCTTGAGGCGGATCGTCTTGGGCTGCGGTTCAGGATCAACTGCGGCGTTTCATCAAGAGAACGAGTGAGGTTCCCTGAGCTTGCGGAATATTACCTCAAGGTCGAGTTTGACCCAGAGGTCACCGCCAGTCCCAAGTCGGCGAACACAAAACCCATCCTTGAGCACTACGTTCGCGACATTCTGATTGCAAAGTGGGGCGATCAGATCGCGGAGGACATCGAGCCGCTCGAAACCAGAAGTGGTTCAATGCCCTGCACAACAAGGAACAATACGGGTGGACAACAGTCTCGAAGATTCGGGGCATCATGAACCGAATTTTCAAGATCGGGATCATCCACAAAAAGGTCTCGAAGAATCCGGTGGAGGGGCTGGCGACCAGCACCAAGACCACGTACAAGGCGATCAAGATCACCCCGGCTCAGACGCTCTTAATCTTGCGGTCTGTGATGGGGAGCATTCTGCACTTCACTCTGGTGTTCGTGGTGGCGGCAACTGCGCTTCGGAGCTCGGAAGCGTTGTCGCTTCGCTGGGCTGACATCCTTTGGGAAGAGCGGAAGATCAGGATCGTTAAGTCGTGGAAGAAAACGGGAGTGGACGGAGACACTAAAACACCATCCTCGGAACGTGATGTCCCGATGGGTAGGGTGTTAACCCACTACTTGCGGGAGTGGCACAAGACAAACGCCATACGCCAAGCCCAACGATTTCGTGTTTCCGTCCATGCGAAACAGCGGAAGGACTCCGATCTGCTCCTCGGTATTCTGCCGCGTTCACTTGCGACCAGCGGCGAAGAAAGCCGGGGTTGTCATCCCAGACGGGCATCGCTGGGGTCTGCACAACCTTCGACACAGCCTGTCGAACTGGCTGGTGAACAAGGCGAAGGAGAACCCGAAGACTGTGCAGGGCATCTTGGGACACTCGCGGATTCAGACCACCCTTGATCTGTACACGGACGAGGACCTCGACGAGATGATCGCCGCTCAAGACAAATTCATTGAAGCGGTCGGATTCGAAAGGGAGACCGTCCAATGAGGCTGTGGGTGAAATTGTGGGTAGGACTTTTGGGTGCCATTCCGTCCAACCTACTGAAAAGAATGGCGGGGACGACGGGACTCGAACCCGCGGCCTCTGCCGTGACAGGGCAGCGTTCTAACCAACTGAACTACGTCCCCACTCGCCAAATCAACGAAATGCGCAATCGCCAGTGTCTATGCGGCTTTGTGCGATTTGCATATCGTGCACTACTTACCTGCGACGCCTCAGAATGCCCCTATTTCGGGTCGGAATCGCCCATAAACCGCCAGTAAGAATCCTCGAGAAAACAAGTTTCATGGTACGGATACATCGTAACAGCTTCCCCGAAAAGGCGAAAGAGTCTGTACCACGTCGATATGCGGGCAAGCGAGATTTCGCCAAAACTTTTGTCGTTCAAACTGACCTAGCCCCCAAGAACTGGACCGCCTAGAATGTGAGTTCTCCCAAACCAAGGAGAGGAGAACCGCAATGAAGGGGACGCGACACAGCGAAGAACAGATCATCGCCATTTTGAAGCAAGGGGAAGCCGGGTTGAGCACGGCGGAGTTATGCCGTCAGCAGGGGATCACGGAGCAGACCTACTACCGCTGGAAGGCGAAGTACGGTGGGATGGACAGCGGGGATGCGAAGAAGCTGAGGCAGTTGGAAGACGAGAACCGGAAGCTGAAGCACGTGGTGGCGGATTTGATGCTGGATAATCGAGCGCTGAAGGACGTGCTCTCAAAAAACTTCTAGCGCCTGTGGGACTTCGGGCAGCTGTGAGCTATGTCGAGGAGGAGTATGGCATGAGCGAACGGCACACCTGCAGGCTGCTGGGATTGGGACGATCGACGTACCGGTATCGAGCAGGGAAAGCGGAACGGGACCTTGCTCTGCGAATGCGGCTGAAAGAGTTGGCGGCGAAGCGCATGCGGTTCGGCTATCGCCGACTGACGGCGATGCTAGTGCGCGAAGGGATGACGGCCAACCACAAGCGGGTGTATCGGCTGTATCGCGAGGAAGGATTGGCGATGAGGAATCGGCAACGACGACGGATCCGCTGGAGTGGCGTAGCGGCCAACCCGGCCGCGACCAGGCGGAATCAACGCTGGTCGATGGATTTCGTGAGTGACTGTGTGAGCACTGGGAAAGTGATTCGGATGTTAACCATCGTGGACGACTGCACGCGAGAGTGCCCGGCCATCGAGGTCGATACTTCGTTGGGCGGTTTGCGAGTACGGCGCGTGCTGCATCGAATCGCCAGCGAGCGCGGCTTGCCGGAGGCGATCGTTCTGGACAACGGGCCGGAGTTTCGCGGTCGAGCGCTGGCCGCCTGGAGCGAACAGAGGCGGGTTCGGCTGGAGTTCATTCAGCCGGGCAAGCCGGTGCAGAATGCCTACGCGGAGAGCTTCAATGGCCGATTGCGCGATGAATGCCTGAATGCGAACTGGTTCACCAGTCTGAGGGACGCACGACGAAAGATCGAAACTTGGCGACAGGATTACAACCAACAACGTCCGCACAGTTCGTTGCACTACTTGCCGCCCGCAGAATTTGCACGGACCGCAGTGGAGATGAGGTCATGAGGAAGGCTAGCACAGCGCTGCTGGAGCAGGGGACTCAAACGCCGTCCCCTGCTCCAGACCTCATCCCCGCTGAAACCAAAAATCAACCGAGGACTCACATTGGGATTGGTACAGTAAATGGGGGCACGTCAAAGCCCCTCAATTCAGATCAAACTACTTGAGGGTTTTTATATACTCCGCAATTGCCTTACCTTGGTCGTCAGTGAGCCCGGCGATGCCCTTGTTGTGCGGCGCCTTGCTGGTCGACTCACCTTTAGTGATGTGTGCGACCAGTTCGTCCGAGCCCATCTTCGTTCCCTTAACAGCCGGAGCTTTCATAGCAGATTTGCCTTCTCCATTAGCGCCGTGACAACCTGCACATTTGGACTTGTAGAGGGCTGCTCCGTCATCCGCAGCCCACGAGGCGGTTGAACCGATCAGTAACATCGCGGTTAAGCTAACGATCAACTTGCAGTTCATAAGTACTCTCCTTTTGTCTGTCAGACTATGTCGTTCTTCGCCTGTTCGTCCGGAGATCGCGAGGGTCACTGTTTTTGAACTTTCGAGATTTGCTCCGCGATGCCGAGGGTTTTCAAGATTTCCGGAGATGCCTCATCCATTGCCAATGGCTCGTGGCAACTGCTGCAGTCTTGAGTGATTGCGCTGCCATCCGCGGTGGTGTGAGAGCCGTCATGGCAGCGAAAGCAACCGGGAAAATCCATGTGGCCGAGGTTGTTCGGATATGTGCCCCACATGACCTTCAAATCCGGAAAGACATTGCGATCGTAGATCTCGAGAATCGATTGACCAGCCTGGCTGATGTCCTGAGAACGCGCAGCGTAAAGGTCCGCGTAGTTTTGTTGATAAAAGCTGACGATAGCACCGGGCAACTTAACAGCCGCTTCCTCGCGTGTTTGGTAACCGACCTTCAGCACTTCCACGCCTCTCTTCTTGATGTAAGGCAACGTGACAGCAATGTCGCCACGGGCAAACGCGTTGTCCATCGCGCGATCCGGCAGCTCGAAGGAGTGCGTGGGGCGATTATGGCAATCGACGCATTGCATATCGTATTTCGGCAGAGCTTTAGCGGAATCAGGCGGGGAATCGGAACTGGCGAAAGTCTTGATTTCCCCGGTTTTTGTATTTCTGTATTCGATCCACGGGATCGCCTGCCTTGCCGGGTCGGCTACCGCGAAACGGATGTGAACCCCTGAGCCCAAGTGAGCACCGTGAATGCCCCCGATCTTGTTCCCGCCCACCCTCATCATGAGTACGGTTTGCGTGCGAGTGTTGGTTTCGTCTTCAGCATATTTGTTGATCACACGCAGAGTCACGCCGGCGAACTTCTGTGGCCAATGGCAGGTCTCGCAGGTTTCGCTCGCAGGCACCAGGCGATTACTCTCAAGCGCCGAGGGAATCGGCCTCGGGTAACTATTCATCACCGTCTCGACCAACTGGCGGATTCCGTTCGTCTTGCTGCTGATCCAACCGGCCGGGCCGGGCACAACGTGGCACTCGACACATTCCACGTTGGAGTGAGGCGAGTTCTGATAGGCGGCAAGTTCAGGGTTCATGGTGTGACACGTCGCTCCGCAAAATTGCGGCGTCTCCATGTGCTTGACGGCCCTATAGGTGACTTGGGTACCAATCAAGATGTTCAGGAGAGTTGTGATGCCGAAAAACCAGGCGATGCGCCGCAGTGCCGTTTTGCGATCGAAGGTTTTTTCGGCTAGTCCTTCGCGAATCTTGCGCTTGCCTAGGTAGATACCGATCGGAATCAGCGCCAACCCGGTGAAGAAGATTGCTGGAAGAACCAGGAAAACCACGATACCGATATAGGGATTATCGACGTGGCCACGAACCTGTTGTGGCAGCACAAACAGCAACGAAATCAGAGCAGTCGCGACCAAGGCCACGCCCAGCAGACTCAGCCAGTGTTGAGTCAGCAGGAACCATGTCGGCCTTTCACTCGAGGCATTCACAGAGTCCGCAGAGAATGAAACCCACACTCCTAGTGACGGGAGCATAAAGGACTCGGGCGAGATGTCGACTAGGGAAATCCCTAGTTTTCGACGTGTCAGATTCCAAGTATCCTCTGGCGGATCTCCCCCCGCTGAATAACACGAGACGTTCGCGTGGGGTACACGAGAGCAGAGCCATTTATACAAGAATCCGCTTAACTCACTCAGAAGGCTCCTGGGTAGGCTTGTTGCCCGCCCACGGCAGTTCAGCATGCGGGCTCCAGCGTGCGGCAATGCACGCCGACACCCCGGGCGATGGTATGGGCGTTGACCGAAGACCGATCGCGCGGACCACAAGTGATTGCCGAGGGCGGAGGATTGCGTACTTAGGAGTTTAGCTAGTTGTGGAAAAGACATCGAATTAGGCCTAGGGACACTCTGAACAAGCAGTGTTTCTAATGGAGCGAATTTGCAGGCTCAGGAAATACCACTTCCGCTGCGACTCGCGGGTGGTGGAACTCGTTCCGCTGCCGCTCTGCGCGCATCCGGTGATGCAGGACTGGTTACGCCGCTGCCAGCAACTTTTTGCGGCTCACAAACAAGTTGACCAGAGCGCAAGTGACAAACAGCCGGTGTGCGTTCTTTTTCAGTCCGCGATAGCGTACTTTCACAAATCCGAACTGCAACTTCATCACTTGAAACACGTGCTCCACTTTCGCCCGCACCTGATTTCGTCCGGTTCTTCGCCCACGCCACTTTATCCACGATCTGACCTTTGTAGCGACAGCGCCCCTGGCTAAAGTCCTGCGCTCGCGGCGCACATTCGCGAATCACCTCGCTCTGTCCCTGATACGCTCCGTCACCCCACACTCGCGTTTCTTCACCATGCAGCAGTTCGGGCAGAATCGCCACATCGAAAACGTTGGCTGCCGTCGCCACCGCCGGATGAATGATTTTCGTCTTGCTGTCCACTCCCACGTGCGCCTTCATCCCAAAGTACTAGTTCTTTCCCTTCTTCGCCTGATGCATCTCCGGGTCCCGGCTCTGCTCGCGGTTTTTGGTCGAACTGGGCGCGTGTATCAGGGTCGCATCCACGATCGTGCCGGTGGTGATCCGCACCCCCTTGGCCTGCAGGTGCAGATTCACTGTCCCCAAAATCTCTTCTCCCAAATTGTGCGCTTCCAGCAAATGACGGAACTTGCACACCGTGGTCTCGTCCGGCACCGGCCCCGATCCCAGGTCAATCCCTGCAAACTGCCGCAACGTGGCCGAGTCGTACAACGCTTCTTCCACGGCCGGGTCCGACAGGTTGAACCACTGCTGCAGAAAATAAATCCGCAGCATCTGTTCCAAGTCTTTCGGCCGTCTTCCATTGCCCGGCTTCGGATAGTGCGGCTCGATCAACAAGCACAACTTGGCCCACGGCACCACCTGCTCCATCTCTTCCAGAAACATCGCCCGTCGCGTCTTCTTCGTATACCGCTCGAATCCCGTCATCATCGCCAGTGTCCTCTGCTGATTGAAAGAGCTCATCCGGATGACTTTATTTATACTGGCTGTGGAAAGGCAGCACTTAATCAGAGTCTCCCTAGGGTTGTTTCAGAAACCACGCAAGAAGGAATCTCAGGTCTACCATGAAGCAAGAAACTTCAAGCTCTGATGCCGTAAAATTCCCCTTGTCGCGTAGTCACGACAGAGCACCGGCTGTCAAGGGAGCATCAGCGCCTGCGAATTCATGTGACTCTCGCGTTCTTCCCTTCTCCGCCCTAGTTCCTTTCTTCCTCGTCGTCCTCGCTATTGGCCAGACTACCTCGCAGAGTGGTAAAGGTGCCCCGTCGCCTGCGGCGCACGCTGCCGCCGCGCCCGCGAGCGATCCTTCCAAGTATGTCGGCGCGGAAACCTGCAAGACCTGCCATGAAGACATTTACAACAGCTGGGAGAAATCGCCCCACTGGAAGACCACCCTTAATAAGGATGCCGGTCCCTCAAAGCAAGGCTGCGAAGCCTGCCACGGTCCCGGTGCGGAACATGTGGAGGGTGGCGGTGACAAAACCAAGATATTCGTCTTCGAAGATCACTCCCGGCAAGAGACCAGTGCTCGCTGCCTGACCTGCCACGGCGAAGGCCACGAGCAGGCCCATTTTTCCGAATCGGCCCACTCCAGCAGCAACGTCGGCTGCCTCGATTGCCACTCGCCGCATCACGCTAAAGAAAAGCCGCACCTACTGGTCCAGAACACGCCGCAGTTGTGCTACGGCTGCCACACTTCGGCCAAAGCGGACTTTGCCAAACCCTATCACCACCGCGTGAACGAGGGTCTGTTGCAGTGCAATGACTGTCACAATCCTCACGGCACCGCGATCGCCGGCCAGCTCAGGACCATGCCCAACGGCGACGCCATCTGCTACAAGTGCCACGTCGATAAGCAGGGGCCGTTCGTTTACGAGCACGTGCCGGTCAAGACCGAGGGCTGCACCAGTTGCCACACGCCCCACGGCTCAACCAATCCGCGCTTCCTCAAGGTGAGTCTGGTGAACATGCTCTGCCTGCAGTGCCACACTTTCCCCACGCAGGGACCCGCCGGACCCGCCCACAACCAGTCCGCCAAATATCAAGCTTGCACTATGTGCCACGTGGCGATTCACGGCTCCAACTTCAGCAATGTCTTTTTCAAATGAGGGAGACTCATGACCTCGCCCCGAAAACTCGGCCCGCCGACCCTCCTGAGCTCCGTATTCGTTCTTGGCCTGCTCGCGTCGTCACCGCAATCCCTACCTGCGCAGTCCTCCAGCGCCAACCCGAACCCGCCCGCCCAGCAAGAAGGTGTCACCGCCGGAGACTACGTCATTCATACGTCTGCTGAAATTGGCTATCGCTACACCAACGTCACCGGCAGCGACGATATGTACGACACCCTGGTCAACCTCCAGACTGGCCCACGATTTCTCGACGAGACTTTTTCCATGCAATCGCAGGATCACCAGGGCCTGCTCTTCGACAATCTTTCCGTCAACAGCTTCGGATGGGGCGGCGATCCCAATAACGTTTTGCGGGCTCGGATAGAGAAAAACAAGTGGTACAACTTTCTGGCCAGCTTCCGTCGCGACCAGAATTTCTTTGACTACGATCTGCTGGTCAATCCGCTCAACCCTCCGACGTCGAGTCCCTCGATCCCCGTGCTCAATTCCGCCCACACCTTCGACACTACGCGTCGGATGACGGACATCGATCTCACTCTGCTGCCGCAATCTGTGGTGAGCTTTCGCTTCGGCTATTCGCACAACAACATGACCGGGCCTTCCTACACCAGCATCCACACTGGAACCGACGCCCTGCTGCTCCAACCCTGGAACACGACCATGAACGCCTACCGCTTTGGAGCCGACTGGAAGGTCGCGCCCCGAACCGTTCTCAGCTACGATCAATTTCTCTACTACTACAAAGGAGACACCGACCCGCAACTGTCGTCTTTCGCCATGGCCTTCCTGCCCGGCGGAGGCACAGTCGAACTCGGCCTGCCCTTCGACACCGTCAACAAATCGCCCTGCGCAGTCGTGCCGCCCGCAACCAGTCTGATCAACTCCTCGGGAACCCTGACGAATCTGAACTGCAATGCTTACTTCAGCTACTTCCGCAACCAGCGCATCCGTACTTCAACGCCGATGGAGCGCCTCAGCCTGCGCAGCAACTACTTCCAGCGCGTCGAACTGCTAGGATCTTTCACTTACAGCTCGGCCGACATGAACACGCCATTGGACGAATCTTTCAACGGCCTCGAAACCCGCACCACCACCCGCGCCTACACCACCACCGGGACCGGCAGCGCCCGCCAGATTTCCAACGTGCTCGATCTCGAAGGCACCGTCCACGTAACCAAACATATCCGCATCATCGACAAATTTTACTTTTGGGCCTTCCGCATCCCCGAGAATGGCAACTTCACCGAGACCGATAGCGTTTGTACCGCCGCGTGCAATCTGCTGACCCCGCTGAGCGCCACTGCCCCGGCCACGACCAGCACCTTGACTCAAGCCTCTTTCAATCAGACTTGGATCACGAATCAGACCCAGGTCGCGTGGGACATTTCGAAAAAAGTCGGAGCCAACCTCGGCTTCCGCTACAGCGATCAGGTCTTCAAACACTTCAACGACTTCTTGCCCGGAGACGAAGACTATTTCGCCATCCACGGCTACACCGAACTCTTCGGCTTCTGGGCACGCCCCATCCACGCTCTGAGGCTGAATTTCAATCAGGAGTACACCAGCTTCGACAACGTCATCGTGCGCATCTCGCCCCGCAAGCAATCCCAGTACCGCTTTCAAGCCGGATACACCCCTCGCCCCTGGGCAGTTCTCGGCGGATCGATCAATATTTTCCAGCAGTCGAACGGCGATTCCTCCACCAATTACCAGGGACACAACCGCAACTACGGACTCACCGCTTCGCTCGCACCCAACGAGCGCTTCGCGCTCGATCTGGCATACAACTACAACGACGTCATGCAGAATGCCCTGATCTGCTTCAACGACACGCCGCCGCCGGGTGTGAGCCTTCCCTTCGTAAACAGCGCCGCCTCCTGCGCCGACAATGATCCGTCCAATCCTTTGCTGGCCAACTCGTACTACACCAACCACACCAATTTTGGGATGTTTACCGTCCGTTTCAAGCCCATCAAGCGTCTAACCATGAACCTCGGCGGCAGCATCACCAACGTCGACGGCAGCACGCCGCAGTTCAACATCCTGCAGCCCCTCGGATCTCTGCAGTACCTCTACTACCAGCCAGTAGCCAACTTCAGCGTCGATTTGACCCATGGTTTAGCTTGGAACAGCGGCTGGAATTATTACCAGTACAACGAGGGCTCCTTCGTCGGGCCCACGGCGCCTCGCTACTTCCACGCCAACACCGTCACCGAGTCCCTCCGTTACTCTTTCTAGTTTTATCGGCGGTTCAGACAACGCCAACAACTGTCAGGATGGCTTCACCGACAACAAAGCGATCTCTGGGTTTGCGAGAGGTTCAAGCCGATTCGGGCATCCATGGAAAAGGCCATCAGTTGAGCAGCATTGGTCCACCTTCCGCTCCGGATCGTACTTAGGGATTTCCCTAGTTGCGCAGACCTCGAGTCAACCCTATGGTTGTCTTAGAAGTGAGCCTTTTCCCAAGGTTGAGGCAACTCCTCCCCCAGGACTCGGCGGCCAGCGCGCAGAGCAGGTCAAGAATCGACAGAAGCAAAATGAAGCACATACCGAGGACCGCTAAAGAGTACCGGATGAGAGATACATAGGGGCTGTAAGAAGGTTGTTCTAGGTTAAGCATTCAGATCCAAAGTTCACCCGCATTCATTCACCCGCAACGGTCAATCAACCAACGTAACTCAAATCACCAAAAAGGAGTTAGCCATGCCAGTTAACAACCCAAGGGAACTCTTTGTCCAGTTGCTTAGCGGCCTGCGCCAGGGCACGGAGCGAAGTACAAAGATCTATCAGGAAATTAGCAAGATTGCCGAGGATCCGGACGTAAAGGAGGCGTTGGAAGCGCGGGCTTTCGTTTCAGAGAAAGTCCTTGCCACCCTAGACCAGTGCTTCAAGCTCATCGGCGAACAGCCCACACAGGTCAGCTCGCGCCTCCATGACATCTTTGTGGAGGATTTTCGCAAGGAACTCGCCGAGATACAAAACCCAGCAGCAAAGCACCTCTTCATTCTCATGAAGGCCATCCATCTGACCCATCTTCGCATTGCAGAATACGCAGCGTTGGTGGCGGCGGCGGATGTAACCGGCCACTATGGCGTCGGAGTGCTGCTTGAAAGTTGCCTGGCGGACAAACTTGCGTTTGTGGAACGCACGCGGCGCCTGATTCGCAACGTCATCCAGGCCAAGTTGGCTAAGAGGATGGTTGAGAGAGCCGCCTAGCAAAGCTTTCGCATATCTTTTGAATTGAAGTGAATTGAGTCGCGCCGACCTGCCAGCAATTGTGCGGATCGGCGCGCGTCCCCTTGAATCCAGGTCCGGCCTGAATGACTAGTCAGACCCCACGACGCTGGCCCACCCCAGTGCCTTAGAGTAGAAAATCCCATGCGGGGCTTACTTCTCTCGCTTTCGCAACTTTCTTCGCGTCTGTTGGTCAGTCTGTTGGTGCTTTCCGCACACCTCCTGTGGGCGCAGGGAACATCGACACGAGAGGAAAGCGCTGTCCCACTTCCTGATGCTCCTTCGGAGGTCCAAACACATCTGCATCTCATCTACAAAGAATTTCACTTGACCTTCAAGCAAAATCAGGGCCAGACCGAGTCGTCGACGAAATTCTTCCCCGATCGCACGGGCTACGATCGTCTATCTGTCAATATCAACGCCGTGTTGAGTCAGGACTCAGGAACGATTGAATTCCGGGAGCCCAACAAGTACTTCATCTGCAGTGCTCCGACCAAGCGGATGACGTTTGCTCCCATCTTCGGCCGTGTACATCAGGAGACGATACATGGCATCCCATGGGTTGGCCCCGTCGTCGTGCGAATCGGTAAGGAGGCTAAAGCTCACCCGCATATCACAACTGTACTCAAGACGGTCCGTCCACAATTCTGATTGTTCGCTTGTTCATCAACATACAAGTCTGCATGGCTTAGCGGATGGCCACTCTCGTCCGATTGGAGTCTGCACTTGTAACTGTGGTTTCACCTCTCCAGGGTCTAAACTTCTTCCTACTGCGCCAAGCATGTCGGCGACGTGAAAAGCGATGCTGTGTCCAGTCGGCCGACCTGCTGCTCGAGCAATTGCAACTCCTCTAGCGTCCTGATTACATCAATCGATTTCATCAATCGACAGGGGCGACATGACTTTCCTTTAGGGCACAGTCTTCCACTTGTAGCAGTTTGATATACTGATGTTTAGTAGGGCAATACAGCTACGAATTTTCGCCAGCGAACGCAGCATTCATCAGGAGTCTCCCAAGACCACAGTTTGGAGAAGGGACTCATGGGCGATACGGCTCAGTATTCAACTCTCCACAGATTTGCCGCATCAGAAAAGCGTTCGCGTCTAGTGCGAAAGAGCGTCAGCTATTCGTTGCTAGCTTTGTTTGCGAAGTGCCTTTCCCTTTCGCTTCTCTACTACGTCCTGGTTGTGGTCAGCATGAAGCTCCGGTTTTCCACGTCAGGCCTGTCTCTCCTGTGGCCATCAAACGCATTGCTCGTCGCAACGCTAGTGCTGACTCCAAAGCGTCGCTGGTGGGTGTACTTGCTTTCCATCATTCCAGCTCATATAGCGGCTCTGAGTCCTTATCATCTCGGACTCTCTTGGCTTGCATATCAAATCGCGTTCAACTCACTACAAGCCATCGCATGCGCGGTAATCCTCCAGAGATTTCGGCCCGCGATTCTTTATTACGAGACTCTGAAGGAGGTTCTGATATTTCTTGGGGTATCAGTCGTTGTCCCCGGGTTAGCTAACCTGGTGGCTATCTATCCAGTCGTAAAGGTCTTGTCGAGAGCCGCTCTGCTTGCCCACAATTCCTCAGACGGTTTCTTCGCTGTATGGACTAGTTGTTGGGCCAACAACACCGAGTCTTTGATTGTCTTTGTTCCGGTGATTCTCGTCTGTGTCACTCGGGGCCGTGATTTCATTCACAGTCTATCGTGGCGCGGAGTCGGCGAGGGTGTACTCCTAACAGTGTTGCTTACCACGCTCACTTTTCTGGCGTATGGAAACGTGCATAAGGTTGGTGACGTGCTACCCACCGTTTACCTCATTCCGATACCGTTCCTCATCTGGGCGGCAGTTCGATTTGGCCCCGCTGGGGCATGCCTTTCCATTACTCTCTTCGTCTGCGTTTCCAGTTGGTGTGCCTATCTCGGACAAGGTCCCTTTTTGCGTTCCGTTTCTATCGATCGCGTCACCGTTCTACAGATGGCCTGGATAATCATTTCGGCTCCATTGCTTTGTCTCGCCGCCGTTGTCCGGGAACGCAGAGTGGCAGTTGAAGAGCTGAAGAAAGCTCACTCAGAACTCCAAGAATTCGTGCCGCGTTTGATCGCAGCCCAAGAGCAAGAGAAACAGCGGATCGCCCGCGAATTGCACGACGACGTTGTCCAACGACTTGCGCTTCTCTCGCTAGAACTCGAAGGAGTCCAGGAAGATATCCCTGACGTGGCATCGGAACTCCGCACCCGAATCGGAGCACTCGGAAACCAAACCGCGCAGATTGTCGACGATGTTCAATTGTTATCGCACGAACTGCACTCGTCGAAACTGGAATACTTGGGCATCGTTGGAGCGACGAAGAACTTCTGCGAAGAGTTTGGTGAGCGCCAGAAGGTGGAAATTGATTTCCAGAGTCACCATCTACCTGCTTCCTTGCCAAACGAACTTTCTCTTTCTCTATTCCGAGTTCTACAAGAGGCCCTGCGCAACGCCGCGAAGCATAGTGGGGTAAAGCGCTTCGAAGTGCGCCTGTGGGGAAGCACCGGAGAGATTCAACTTACCATCAGCGATCGAGGTGCAGGTTTTGATACAGAAACCGCAATGAAGAGCACTGGGCTTGGCCTCACGAGCATGCAGGAGCGCCTGCGGCTTGTGCATGGAGAGCTCTCAATCAACTCGCAACCGAGGGGCGGTACTACGATCCACGCTCGCGTTCCTTTCGATTCAAGCAGCCATTCTGCACGGGCGGCAGGGTAGGAATAGCGGTTCGCCGCCAAGTTCACAAGGACTTTTACGGGGAATAAGCAGCAGAATGCTGGAGCGGAGGGAAATTACTTGCTTGGGTCGCCTTCGGAGACTCGTGCATCTGAAGCTCCAACGAAATCATGACCAGAAAGTCTCCTACTGACAAACTGCTCGCCCCGAAGAACGTCGTCCACAGCCGTCAGTAGCTCGCGTCTTGCATCCGTCTTAACAACGTAACCCTTTGCTCCCTCGGCAAGTGCTCCTTGCACTACATGAACAGAGGTGTTTTGACTCACAAAGAGTATGAGGGACTGAGGGGAGAGCTCGCGGATTCGTCGAGCGGCTTCGATTCCGCCGAGGGATGGCAGCCCGATATCCAACAAAATCAAGTCCGGCTGAAGTTCTTCGGCTTTCTGAACCGCTTCTAATCCGTCTGAGACCTCGCCGACGATCTGCAATTCCGGTCTTTTCCCAAGTATCGAACAAACGAATTTCCGAAAAGGCTCCGAATCCTCGACCACAAGAACCCGGATTGATGATGTTTCCAATTTGCCCCCGTTAGAACGTCCAAACCCGACTCTGAGGGTTTAGTTGCTCGTTGTATTCATAATCGCATGTTCCGCAATTCAGGTTGTTGCGCACGTGCCGGTATAAATTAGCAGAGATTCTGGCTGGGGGACTGATATTTAGGGATTTCCCTAGTTGCGTAGACCTCGAGTCAACTTTAGGGTTGTCTTTAGAAGTGAGCCTTTTCCCACGGTGGAAGCAATTCCTTCGCCAGGACTAGGCGGCCAGCGCGCAGAGCAGGTCAGAATCGACAGAAGCAAACATGGAGCGCAAAGCAAGGATCGCTAAGAATACGGATGAGAGATTGCATAGCGGACGTAAGAAAGCTGTCCTAGGTTAAGCATTCAGATCCAAATTTCACCCGCATTCATTCACCAGCAACGGTCAATCAACCAACGTAACTCAAATCGAAAGGGTGGGAACGCGGCGGGCAGAGTTTCGCTCCGGCTAGCCGCGCACAAACTGATGGAAGTGAGGAACAACATGATGCGAACATCAAAATCGACGGTGGTATACAGCGCACTGATGTGCTGTCTGTTGGTAGGGTTGGGGTTCGGCGTATCGAACGGCGAAAAGGCCAAGGTCAAGGGCGTGATTGCCACTCGAACCGGAGAGACCCTGATAATGAACTCTGAAGGCCAAAACGTCACGGTCGTTCTGTCCGATGATACAAAGGTGCAACAGCCAAAGGGACTCGGCCTGCGGAAGAAACAGATGTCGGTCACGGTTTTGATCCCGGGCCTCAGGATTACAGCCGAAGGTGTTGGCGACGAACAGAACAGAGTAGTGGCCAAGTCCATTACGTTCGACGCGGACGATCTGGAAACGGCTGAAGCCATTCAGGCTGGGCTGACCCCCACTAAGCACGCCGTTGAGGCCAACACTCAGAATATCGCGGCGAACAAACAAGCGACTCAGGCCAATTCGCAAGCGATTCAAAGCAACTCGCAAGATATTGCTGCGAATAAGGCGGCCAATCAGGCCAACCGACAGGCGATTGCGGCCAACCAGCAACAGATCGAAGCAACCACCAAGAGGTTCTCTGAGCTGACGGAGTACGATACCAAAGCTGATCTGAACGTCGACTTCGCGGTCGGGAAATCAATCATCTCGGCAGACGGCAAAGCCGCGTTATCCAAGTTGGCGCACGATGCGGTCAAAATGACTGGCTACATCATCCAGGTGAAGGGTTTCGCTGACTCCTCGGGCACCGCTGCCATGGATCAGAAGTTGAGCATGGATCGCGCCCAAGCAGTGATTGCGTACCTAACCGAGAACTGCAACATTCCCGTGCGACACATTGTGGCACCGGGAGCGATGGGCAAGGCTGATCCCATGGCGAGCAACGAGTCGGCATCGGGCCGAGCCGAAAACCGGCGCGTAAACGTCAAGGTGCTGGTCAATAAGGGTCTGGCTGGATAGCAAACGATTTCGACTCGTTCGCTATGAAGTCGAATGAACCAAGCGATGGGCGTCGCGGTTGGATGCAGTTTGGCAGTTGAATGAACCGGTTCTCGGGGATACGTTTAGCTTCGCCCATGCTTTCGCATTCGCCCCACCCTTGCCAGAGTTCTTGGCGGGGGTGGGGGCTTTTGGCTGCTTTCATTGGAGCTTCGCGTACTCCGCTTTCGCTTCCTCCAGGAACTGGCCAGTCTGGCTATTCCGGGGATACGCGACCCAAGTACTGAAATGCGGTCGATGGGTTTCCATTCATTGTCGTGACTGTGAAGTGCTCAAATGCGAGACGGCTGCGATTCAAGCAGCCATTCTGCATGGGCGGCAGGGTAGGAATAGCGGTTTCGCCGACATGTTCACAAGGACCGTTACCGGCAATAAACGGCAGAATGCTCGGCACAGATTCGTTGGAAGATCTGGCTGTCCATCCCGCCCTGAACGGGTGCCCGGACAGTACCCGCACAGAATATCTACGTCGTATGACTTGGCGATCTCGTCCCATAGGCGTTCGACCTGAATTGCCGCATCCGCCTTTCCTTGCGCCCACAAACTGGGCGCAGTTTCACCACAGACTGCAACACGCGGAGGCTCCCCTTGTGCCGCCTTCGCGGCTTCCATCACGAGATCGCCCGCGACCTTGAGGCATTGAGCCGGGTCAGGCAGATCATTCACCATGAAAGTCGAGAGCGTTTCGGCAACATCCGAAGAGACATAGCGCCCCTGTTCAATGGCGACGGCAATATCCACGCCATGTTCCTGCAATCTCTGAAGAAGACGATTCCGATGTGACTCGGTCGCGACCACGATAACGGCATTACCTGCCTGAAGAGCGGCTTCGATGAAACGAGTAAAGCCAAATACAAAAGCTGCATCATCAGAATAGAATGCAAGCTCATGGCTGCGAGTGATCTCCGCTTTTTCCAATGCAAGCGACGGGGTAGCCTCGTTGCGGCAGAGGCGGTCGAGGGCTTCCGAATCCGTGGCCGTTGGCGCAGTTGTGCGTCAGCAGTCCCCTACTGAGATATTGCTCGCTCCGAAGAACGGCGTCCACAGCCGTCAGTAGCTCGCGTCTTGCATCCGTCTTAACAACGTAACCCTTTGCTCCCTCGGCAAGTGCTCCTTGCACTACATGAACAGAGGTGTTTTGACTCACAAAGAGTATGAGGGACTGAGGGGAGAGCTCGCGGATTCGTCGAGCGGCTTCGATTCCGCCGAGGGATGGCAGCCCGATATCCAACAAAATCAAGTCCGGCTGAAGTTCTTCGGCTTTCTGAACCGCTACTAATCCGTCTGAGACCTCGCCGACGATCTGCAATTCCGGTCTTTTCCCAAGTATCGAACAAATGAATTTCCGAAAAGGCTCCGAGTCCTCGACCACAAGAACTCGGATTGCAGGGGCAGGCATGTAGTCTCCCTTCATCTCTTAGAAGCCCGAATCTACTGTCAGCTTTCGGAATCCTCTTGCAAGCATGGCACAACAGAGTTCTCGGTTCTTGTTCAAAAGCAACGCCCGGCGCTTCCTGAACAGTGTTTTTTGATGACATTGCTTTGCAAGCTTCGACTTCCTCCGCGGAGCGGTTCACGTAACTTAACTGTTTTGATGCTATAGAGGAATGGCTCGAACGAGCCATTCATTGCGGATTTGGAGCAGGGGCAGGCAGGGGGAGGTCATGAATCGAGATTGGGCTGCCTCTGCATCGTCTAGCCTGCTGCTCCTGCTCCTGATGGGGGAGGTATGCTCCTTTTGCATATCTGGTACTTTTTTACATCATTTTCGCGATTGTGATGTCATGCTCACTAAATTCTTCGCAAAGCGATATCTCATAGACACCAAAGAGCTGTCTCCACGCTGCCTCATTGCGCCTGGGCAACGACAGGGATGCAAGAATGGGTTATGAAGAACGAGAGACTCAAGGCTACGACTGTTCGCTTTACGGACTCGGACCTTCATCTCATCGACTGCCTGCAAGAAAAACTCGGGCTCGGTATGATTCATATCATCCGGCTCGCGATTCGACGCTTGGCTGAGAGTGAGAATCTGCTGCCCTCCAAATCTGCCCTCGGAAGGCGTTAGGAACACGCGATGTTCCGACAATAGTCATTCGATGCATGTCGCAAGATCGTGGCATGGCGCAAAGAGTATAGGCTGTTTCATGTTTATGAGGACGAGACTGCCGCTGTACAAGCGTTTTGACCGTTCCACTCACGCTTCCCGGTAGTTGAGAAGAATCGTCCCCATTAACGCAAAGCACAGCGGCCAGATCCATGACACGACGGCTTGATCTCGCTTCGGCAGTCGGAACTGCAGCCAACGGGACCAACCGGCCAGAATCGCCAACAACGCCAGAGGGATATGACTCATTTCAGCGAGGAGCTCTTCTTTCATGTTATTCAGCGAGTGAGTATGAGTCACCAGCAGCATCCCGCCTGCGACGCACACAGCAGGGAAAACCAGCGGTGCATACTTCCACTTTGAAGTCCCCAACTGCACACGCCACTCGAAGACGGCGAACGCGATCACCAGCAATACAGCCACTCTGTGCTGCAGGACTTCCGCTTCATCGAAGCTTTCCCAGAAACCATTCGGGCCGAGCGGCCAATTCTCCGGATCAGCGCGGAGGAAAATGAATGCCCCCATCAGGATAAACAGCAATGGCCAATCTTTAGCTAAAGGAATGCGCCCGGTTCGCGCCAGCACTGCTGCAATCCCGATCAACAACAACAACAATCCCATCCAATTGTGGTTGTATTCGGACCAGGCAATATCAGAAGGAGTATTCGGCGTGTGAATCTTCTCCCCAGGCACATAAGTTGCAGGCAAGGCTGCTGCGGCTTGCTTATCAAGTGGCCGGGTGGCGGGTGTCAGTTCGCTCACCGCCGGGGTATGGAGCCGCGGCCACCGCGGCGTGATTCGATGCAAGATCGTGGCCCCGTCCACTCGCTGTGCGCGCAAGTCGACTGCGGGTGGTTGCGTTGTCATCGACACCGCAATCAGAATGACCGCCATGGCCAGTCCGATCTCGGTCGCCACAAAATAGCGCAGACGGTTCGTGATGTCCTCTTTACTATTCCGATTGACGATAGAGCGATTCACGGCGCCGAGAAGCAGCAGTACAGCGAACAATGCCACTTTCGATGCCATCATGAGTCCATAGGTGGTTCCGTAGACGGCGAACCAAGAGTCGAAATAATACAGGCAAGTCCCGGCGCCCGAAGCCACTAGTACGCCGACGCAGATCATAGCGACCGACGAGAAGCGCCGCAGCATCCGATGTTCGGCCTCAGGATTTGGGTGAGCACGCAGAGAGAGGAGCAAGTAGGGTAACCCTCCGATCCAACATGCCACCGCCACCAGGTGCAATGCCGTGAAGGTCATCAGTACGCCTCGCGACTGCAGACGAGAAGCTGCATGACTGGTTGCCACCATGGCGGCGATCACGGCGAGCGCGAGAGAAAAGAGAACCCATACGGAGTACTTCGCTTTATAGGGAACGAATACAATGAGCAGCCCGCAAACGATCGACACAACGCCTGCCAGGAAGAAACCTGCTCCCACAATTTCTCCCAGTTGGAATCCGCTTAGCTCGACGAGTAGTACGGCTTCGCACGTGATGTAGAGAGCTTGAACCACGATTAGAATGATCGCGGCAATCCTGAGCATGCGTTCGCAAGCGCGGTTAGCCGCCGAGGAATTTGCCTCTGTTCCCGACTGACCTAATACGAGGTAGGAGAACACTACGCCCCCCAGGACCAGCGACTGCAGCATGATCGTGGCCGCTCGGAATATGACCGAGAGAAAAGCAAACAAGTTGATGATCTGCATCTCTAGCTTTTTACGTTGAAGGGAATCTCACCCCTCGTAATGTGCCCGTCTGCTGCCAAGACCTGCCATCGCAGTGAATATGACCCAGCATTCAGCCCTTCGGCCACAGCTTGCAACGCGTCTGGGGAAAGCTGGGTAGCGGACAATAAGGTCGACGTCTTGTCAGGACCGACAAGTTCCAGGCGCGAACGCTTAGCATCGATCCTCACACTGAAACGCAACTTGATCGGAATTGAAGGACCTGCGACAGTTGAGTTGGCTGATGGAGACGCTTCCACGAGAATCGCGTGGGCATACGCGAGGTTGGAAGACAGAGCAAGTGCCACAAGAAGCAATAATGCGAGTAACCGTCGACGGTTCTGTCCCAGTGCGGTGAGAGCAAGAATGCTGTGTAAGAACACCGGAAAGAACTTTTGCGGATTTATCAAACCACTCTCCTAAGTTCAGTCCCAACAAAGCTCAGAACTATTCTTGGTGGGTGTGGGGAGTTCCGCTACTGGGGAAATCCCTAGGACGCGGATAAGGTTAGCTGTGGCACTATCGCGATAGCACTCCCTCGAAAGAAAAGCGGCCCTTTATCTCAACCCTCCCTCCCTGCAATTCCTTAGGTTTGACAGGCTCTCCACGAGTCGAGCAGGATGTCGGGGCGGTGACATTGTGGTCGGCGCGCCGTGCTCGTTCTGAGGTTGCAGACCTCGCAAATCGGTTCGCGGATTAGAACTTGAAGACGAAACTCTTTTCAAGAGTTGCGGTTTTGTCCGTCGGCGAAGCGATTCCTGTCAACTTGGGAAGTAAATAAAGCGGACGAGCTTGTTCCTGTTCCGGCATTCCTGGGTGTCTTCCGAGCAGGCAGGATACAACTCTCCCCATCCCGCCGCCACAACGATGCGATTTTCAGAAATGCCTCGGCTTACCAGAGTCTGCTTGACCCAGTCCGCGCGCCGCTGGCTGAGCGCGAGATTGTACACGAGATCCCCAGTTACGGATGCAAATCCATCAACAAATAAGCGCACACCGGGATGATCCTTGAGCCATTGAACATTGTCGTCCAGCGCGCTTGGATTGGTCGGAGAATTATAGTCGTTCCTGAGGAACATAACGTCTTTCATGTTCTTGTAAAACGCGTCTTCCTCAGGGCCAAAGAGAATCACTCGCGGTCCTGCCCAATAGGCGACCCAAAAGTCAGCCCCGGCGTTCGAACTCGTAGCTTGGGCTAGCATGGTCGCACTGGAGAAAAGGAGCGTTGCGGCGATGGTGAATGCAAGGCGATATCTCATGGATTTTGTTAACCTCCGTAATGCCATGGAAGCTTGACGGTGAGTGGGTCATAGATCAACTGGTATTTTTGACAGTTCATCGCCATATCACTCATTGACCTTTGAAAGGGGTTTTGAGTGCTTCTATGAGAAGGTCATAAAAGTCAAGGCCGACGTGGCGGCCACCTTAATTAATTGCTTTCCATCTGCATACCCCTCCGGTGGTGACGTGGGGAGCTGTCAAGGGCGCCCCCGAACAGGGGGCGTTCATCTTGACCCTTGACAGCTCCCCACGTCACTTACAATCGAGCTGGGAACGAAGCGCAACGCAGTTCAGTTGAGCTTCGTTCCTTAGTGGAGTGGGTTCTGCTTTTTCTCGAGAGCGCTCGTCAGCAGCCATACTCCGTGTCACCGCCTCTGGCGTTCTCACGCATCATCTTCATTCGTTTCGGTCACAGAACTGATTGATCCGCCTCTAACCAAGTCCTACGGAAACTCTGGCCGACGCCACCCACCCGTTGCCGTGCTTCTATCCGCACTCTGAATGGGCCGCTTCTGGGCCCGGTGCAAGTTGGGGTCCGATCTAAACCCAGGTCCATCACTCATGGGATGAACCTGGGATTGTTGGGGGCTGCCATCTATGGCGAGATCTTATAGACCAGCGCTCAAAACGCAGTCACCCGAACAAGGCGGTGGATGTCGTTGTCTGCCAAACCTTCTGGATCGACTCTGGTTCTCGCTTCATCAACTCCGGTCCTGCCCTCCGAAACCAATCGCTTGGAATCGTGCTCTCCCTTGCGGCGTGTTTTCCCCTTCCTCGGCCGGCTACGCAGCCGCCGCTATCGGCACCGACTTAGCATGGTGCAGCGGCTCATACACCTCTCCACTCACCCAGAGCCGGTGAAGCAATACCGCCAGCTTCCGGGCCACCGCTACCGCCGCTCTCTTCTTCGCATTCTTCCCCCCACGCTCGCAGAGCCGCAGCCCATACCGTCGTAGGTCCGTGTCCGGTCCGAACGGCCCCAAGATGTACTGCGCGCTTCCCACCAGCAGCTTGCGCACCATCGTGTCTCCGGCTTTGCTGATTCCTAATTGCGGCTGGCTCTCTCCCGAGTCTTCCTGCTTCGGCACCAATCCCAGGTACGGTCCCACATCCCGGCTCTTCGCGAATCGTTTCGGATTCTCCAAGGTCAATACGTAGGCCAGCGCCGTGATCGGCCCCACCCCTTTCACCTGCCGCAATAACGCCGTGTGCCCATACTTCTCCCGGCCCAGCTCTGCAATCTTTTTGTCGTACTCCTTAATGTCAGCACTCAGGGTTGCTGCCAATCGCACCAAGGGCAGCAGCGCTTCCCGCATCTCCACCGCAACTGCCTCCTCTCCCTTTTGTGCGAAGCTCCGGCTGGAACACTTGGGTAGCCGTGTGCCCATGCTCTTTACCAAGCCGCGAGTGGTGTTGATCAGCTCCGTCCGCGCTGCCACCAAGGCATCGCGGGCTCGCAGCATCACCAGATCCTGCCGCACTTCCCGACTGCGGTGCTGGATTGGGTACAACGACTCGGGGTCCACGCGTCCCAAGCGGGCCAACTTATTCGCATCGATCCGATCATTCTTACGCTTGCGACGCTTCGATCCGTCCATCAACCGCGGGTTGGCCACCAACACCTCGTGCCCGCAACCGCGGATGACTTCCTGCACCCATGCCGAGTGTGTCCCCACCTCCACCACCACACGCGCCGCATTCAACCCCTGGAAGAAGGTTGCAAAATCCTCCTCGCTCGTCCGCAACTGCTCTTCCGCCAGCCTTTCTCCCTCCAGACCCAAAATGCAGTAGTGGCTCCATTGGTCGCCCAGATCCACGCCCACCGTCAGACGGTCCAGATTGGGGCGAAGCTCACCTCGCTCATCCTCTTCTCCGCTCCTTGCTGCCACCTTTTTCGAATCCAGCTTTTCCTTCAGCTTGGCCACCAGTTCCGCCAGCACTTCCTTCGTATCCCGCCGCACCGGGCCCAGCGACTTCGTCCGCTTCGATGTCGGTTCACTCTTCTTTGCAGAATTGTTATGCTTCTTCAAGGTCGATCTCCTTAGCCGTTTTGATTGCACCTTAGAGTGCGTTGATCAACGGTAGCTTAATGCCGTCCGTGATCGGGGATCGACCTTCTCATTCCATCTATGGCCTCCCTCCCTTGAAAAGAGCCGTAACTCACTGCAAACAGGGGGCTGGCGTAGAGCCTCTTTTCGTGCTTCGTTGTGACCGGAGGCCGGTCATGCTGACCTGGTTGCAACAGTTACCTGTCAAACTCGACAGAGCCGACCGGCCAGCCGAAATCGACTCGGATCTCTTGCTGCTCTTGCTAGGTGGTGTCTGGACACCCCTACCATGTTTGGTTCTATTGGGCTGTCAAGTTCAGTGTTGTCGGTTCCTTTAGTCTAATTGTCCTTACAACTGGAGCGTTGGGGCTGAACGGGGCAGTCGGATGCTGTAATTGCTCCCATGCAGCCATGAACCGCACGGTGTTTGCGGCGGCGCCTCCGAATTCCAATCTAACGGAGCCTTTGTCGATTTTAACGTTGTTTAGTTCAACAGCTCCTCCGTTGTACGCGAACACGGCATTGGTAATAGCACCACCGACGAGAGACTTGCCGTCGAGAATTATGGGCGCTAGGCCAAAAGTATCGGCGATGTGTTGGTTATTGAAATGGCAAGCCACTGGCGAAATAACTGGTGGAATGCCTGAGCTGCCCGTTAAGTTGCATCGCTGGTCTTCGGCGTGCAATACCGTAAGGGTCTGACTACCTGAGAGGGACAGGCCAAGCAGTAATCCGATAATCATAGATGGTAGCGCCACTGTGACTCTAGACATACTTCCTCCTTCTTCCGGCAAAGCCAGAAAATGTACTGTGTGGGAACATCGGTATCGGTTCTGAGTGAAGCGGTTTTCTAACACTGCCAATTAAGCGCATTCTCGAAGCCCTAGAACTGAGGAAGAGGAAGGATGGTGTTATACCCACCCGGGACCTTTTCAGCGGGGAAGTGTTCCACTAGCACCGTGGATAATCCCTGCCATCAAAATAGTTTCGCGATGATCACAACGAAAAGAATCTTAATGATGGTCATACCCGGAAATATCATCGCATAGCCGAGGTCCGGACCATCAGTGGGCGCGAGCCGGTTTGAGTAGGCGAGAATCCCCGCATTACCGCACGCGCCTGCCACGATGCCGGCGACATCATCGAAGGGCATCCTGTATACAAAAAGACCCATGATCATAACTGGGAGCACGAGCGCGGTCAGCCCCGCCGCACCTAGGCCAAGCATCAGCAAGCCCGTCTCCGTCACTGCTGCCGCGAACTTCGGCCCTGAAGACATTCCAACCTGCGCCAGAAACAATGTGAGTCCGAAATTGCGCAAGACAAGATTGGCGGATAGCGGGATGGTCCAGTTCATGCCGCGTGTGCGGCGCAGCTTTCCCAGGACCAGTGCTACGATCAGCACGCCCGCTAGCCCCAAGACGAGCTTGCCCAGACCAGGAAGCGGTATAGGAATTGCACCGAGTAAGAATCCGGCCGCCATGCCGAGACCGATGGAGATATAGCTGAACTCGGCAGTGCCCTTGATCGAATCGCCGAAAAACTTTTGCAAGCCCGCGAAGCGCTTGCGATTGGCCAACAAACCGATTCGGTCGCCGAACTCGAGCACGAGATCCGGCCGTGCCATGAGATCCGTGTCGCCGCGGCGAACGTGAAGCACAACTGATTCATTCTGTCCCGGAAGCTCGAGATCTCCCAGCGCCCTGCCTACTACACTGCGACGAGAGGCAAACACACGAAGATAGTCGAGATCCGCGCGATCCTTTACCAGATGATCGGCCGCCTCCTCGCCGAGATTTTGGCTTGCATGATCGAGTGCCTCCGTGTTCTCCGCGACGGCAAGCACGACGTCATTCAGGGTCAGGACCGAGGTGGAGGAAGCTGGCTCATTACGGCCGTCCCTGCGCAGAGCTACAATCTGCACGCCATTTGACAACGTGGTCATCACCTCGCCGAGAGTTCTCCCGGATATCGCTTTATTGCGAACCAAAATCTCCCGCAACTCGAGTCCGGCGCCTGCAGACGTCTTCAGCTTCGGCTTGAGGATTAAGAAGGCTAAGTAGAGAAACAAGATTGGTCCAGCCACGCCGAACGGATAAGATACCGAATAGCCCACGGCGGGATCATCGTTACCCAGGGCTTCGATAGCCGCCTGCAGCGTCGGTGTGCTGGTTCCTGATCCCGCGAATAACCCGAGTCCAACTCCGAGCTTGACCCCTATCATTTTCACAAACACAAGACTCACTATGGCCGCCAGCATCACGCCGATAAGAGCCATCAGGTTTGCACGTCGGCCGTGGGGGCTCGTCAAGCCGCTGAAAAATTGCTTACCATACTGAATGCCCACGGCATACAGGAACAGAGCGAGGCCCAGCGTTCCGACCATTGCCGCGGGCACCGACTTAGGCGCGAACCAGCCCATAAAAAGTGCAACGAACAAAACCGCGCCCACGCCGAGGGAAAAGCCCTTGATGTTGACCTCACCGAGTAGATAGCCCAGCGCGATGGTCAGAAACAGTGCCATCATTGGCTGTTGCTCGAGGAAAGCTTTGATGACCTCCATACCTCCTCCTGTATCAAACCAACAACTCGGGAGAAAGGATGTGGCGCAGCGAACAACCCGTGATAGAGGGAAGGTCTCCGCCACCCGAAAGGACGAGCTAGCTAGCTCACACAAATATTCAAATGCAATGCTCGGCACCTTGCCACTAGGGAAATCCCTAGGATGGTGAATTGCCGGAAATTTGTCACGTCGCCAGAACTGAAGCTGCATAGCAGCTGATGCATTCCGGGCCCTTTAGGGATTTCCCTAGTTGTGCAGACGTAGGGCGGAAACTAGAGTGTTGTTGGAGTGTTTCGAAAGACAAGCCGATTCTTTGAATTCGGTGTTCCACTTTTGGAACGTTCGCTTAACAGGCTCACTCTCGCAGTTGGTCTACTGCGATTCAGTTAACTGACGACCGAACCTAGATGAGTTCCAGAGAATCCATCTTGGTGCGAGACCTTCAACGCGCTTCCAAACTAATGGCAAAGGAGCAAATCATGCCTCTTACTCAGGAACAACGCAACACGGTCGTGGACGAACTAAAGCGGTTTGCCACAGACCTGAGTCTCTCCGAAGACCAGAAGCAGAAGCTACAGGACTTTCTGTCACAGGCCTCCGAGAAACTGCAGGAATACAAACAACAAAACCCCAATGCGTCAAGAGAAGATCTGATCCGGAAAGTAGCTGACAACCGGTCGATGATTCGTCAGCGCCTAATCAGTTTCCTGACGCCCGAGCAACTTAATAAGTGGGATGCCGAGGCTGCGAAAGCTAAGGAATTTCTTGGCCAGAAGCTCGCCGCCTAAGCGGCCAGGCGCGGACACTCAAATCGGAAGACATGTATACGACTTGTGGGGGCGACCGATGCCCCCTTTTTGTGGCCTCTGCCAACGTTCCTTTTGCACCCAGGATGCTGTTGCAACGCTGGTTTTCAGTGTAGGGCCTGGTTACACGACTCTAGGACAACCTGCAGGGGACTATGAAAACACTGTAAAAAGGCAATGGCAGAGCGGCGATTGACAATCCTTAAGCGTCTAGGCAAAACCCCTGTTCTGGGGATGTGTGAGAGATGCCGCTTTAAGTTTTTCACTCCGCGAGAGCTAACCTACCTGCCAGCAGAGGCCGAAGGTAACCTTTGGCAAAGATTCAATAGTCACCAATGCAATCACGAAGTGGGACAGGCTCCGATGCGACTAATCCGTAAGGTTTGACGTAGGGCTGAGCCCTGCTGCCGGCAAAATGCGATCTGGTTCTCGTTGAAAAACGACACATGAACTACGGTCAACCGAGCTACCGGATGCCCGTACCGAGAGAATATGACTGATTCGAAAATTCGCTCTGTCGACGTTCCTGCTAGCACCGAACTGCTGCGGGGCTTAGAACGACAGGAAATTGAATTGATCTTAGCGGCAGCAAGACTCCGTCGCCTCCGCGCCTCATCTGTGATAACTCGTCAAGGCGACCCTGCCAACCAACTGTTCTTGCTGTGGAAGGGCCGGGCGCGTTATTTCGTTGACACACCCAATGGGAAAAAGCTCATCCTGATATGGATTACCCCAGGCCACATCTTCGGTGCAGCTGCGCTTGCACCCCCACGGTCCACTTATCTCGCCAGCACCGAAGCAGTGCGGAACAGTATTGTGCTCATTTGGGATGGCTCAACCATTCGCGCCCTCGCCCGACGGTTCCCTCGGCTTATGATAAATGCATTCCACACCACCATCGATTATCTCTCTTGGTATATTGGCACGCACGCCGCATTGACTTCCCAGAGTGCACCGGAGAGGCTTGCCCATGTCCTTTTGGGATACGCCCCCAGCATCGGCCAAAAAGTCTCGGGAGGCATTGAACTCGATGTGACCAACGAAGAATTGGCCCACGCAGCCAATATCACTCCCTACACGACGAGTCGCATAATCAGCGAATGGCACAGAACCGGTGCGGTTCGCAAACACCGCGGACGAATCCTGTTGCGCTCACTCGAAAGACTCTTCCTTCGCGCCGTTTAAGCGGAACGTCCTTTTCCGCCTATCGCCTCCTGGATCGTTTTTCAGATCAACTCGTTGCTTCGCACAAGCGCGAGATTGCGCTCGAGCAATGAAGGAGGTGCCATACTCTCCAGTTTTGGATTTAACAACCTCTCAATGAGTTCGAGGTTCAACTAGATTTGACGGAGGCTTGTTGGCTACCCCCTTAATCCTTAATCCTTAATCCGTGTTCTTGTGGTGGACGACTTCGAACCATTTCGGCGTCTTGTCGCGAAGGTACTTCAGCGACAGCCAGAATTGCAGATCATCTGCGAAGTCTCGGATGGCTTAGAAGCGGTTCAGAAGGCGGAAGAAATGCGACCGGACTTGGTTTTGCTGGACATCGGACTTCCGAATCTGAATGGGATCGAAGCCGCCCAGCGAATCCGCAAGCTTTCTCCCAAAAGCAAAATACTCTTCGTGAGCCAAGAAACTTCCCCCGATGTTGTGCAGGGAGCCCTTGCCTCGGGAGGAAGTGGCTACGTCCTCAAAATGAATGCTCGAAACGAGCTACTGACCGCTGTAAACGCGGTCCTTGGGGGCAAGCGGTTTGTCGGTGCCATTTTGGCTGGTAACAAGTTCACCGACCCCAAGGACGAGTAAACCGCCGATCGCACTCGCAGCGAGGTTGTCCCGCCGCTCCTGCCACAGAACGCGAGGATTACCCGCCGACACGAAACAGGGTTTTATTCCGACAAAATTGATTGCCGGTTGCACGCGTACCCTTGTTCAATAAGCCCTCGGGACGCTCGGGGGGACCTATCGAGCTTGATCGCACAGGACAAAAAAACCAGAAGTGATAAGTTGGAGTCTCAGCATCGCTATACAGTAATTAGGTGGTTCCTGACCGCGTATTGCACAAGCTCGGCATCGTTCTTAGCATTCAATATTTCCTTGATCCTGTACTTATGAAAGGCAACCGTTTCCTTGCTCATGTTCAGGGCGCACGCTACCTGCTTCATCGACTTCCCCTCAGTTAGCAACTGCAGCACTTCGCGCTGCCGCTCGGTGAGGCGTTGCCCTTCGTCAATAAATTCCTTATCCTGACGCAATAGAAAATCGACGGTTTCTTTGGCGATTGCCGGGGAAAGATACAACGTACCCTTCAGAACCTCCCGGATGGCAATTATCAGTTCCGAGGCCGCGCAAGTCTTCAGCAGGTAGCCTGAGGCTCCGCGCCGGATTGCCTCAGCGGCCAAAGCGGGATCTCTGTTCATGGTCAAGAACACCAACTTTACCGAACGCAATATCTCCTTCACCTGACAGCCGGCATCAAGACCGTTCAGGAGCGGCATTCCGATGTCGATGATGATCACCTGTGGTTTTAAATTAGTAGCGACGCGCACCAGTGCACGACCGTCCCCCACCGTAGCTACCACGTCGTATTCCGGTTCGAGCAGCATCCCGCATGCATCGGCCACAAATTTGTGGTCGTCAGCAATCATGATTTGAGGACGATTCCCCGCCATCTGTCTCCTCCCGTTTTTCGTGGAGTCTCGATCAAGCGTGCATAAGCCGGCCCTGGCCGTCGGATGTTCCGTCAACATCGACCTTAAGTCCAGGAATCAGCACCACGCTGGATAGTTGTTTCTTGTCTAGCAGCCCGTGGTGCAAGTCTGGGTACGTGAAACAAAAACTGATGTGATCCACAGGGATAGTTCGTAGAATGCGCGCATGGCGATGAGCAAGAGAAGTGGTGGGGAGAAGCAGGAAGACATCTGGATCGCGCATACGGAGTTGGCGGTAGCGCCCGGGCATCCTTTTTATAAGCGGTTGAATGAGTTACTGGAGGGTGCAGGGTTCGATGAGTTGGTGGAAGGATTGTGTGTCCGTTTCTATCACGCGCGACTGGGCCGGCCATCGCTGATGCCGGGGGTATACTTTCGAGCGCTCCTGGTCGGATATTTCGAGGGGATCGATAGCGAACGTGGGATCGCTTGGCGGTTGGCCGATTCGCTGGCGCTACGGAGGTTTTTGCGGATTGGGTTGGACGAGCGGACTCCGGACCACTCGACGATTTCGCGGACCCGGCGATTGATAGCGATGGACACGCATCGCGAGGTGTTCTCGTGGGTGCTGGGGTTACTGGCCGAGCGGGGATTGCTGAAGGGGCAGCGGATGGGCATCGACGCGACCACCTTGGAGGCGAATGCGGCCATGCGGTCGATTGTGCGGCGCGATACAGGGGAGACCTACGACGAGTTCTTGCGGGGATTGGCGAAGGCGTCCGGGATCGAAACGCCGACGCGCGAGGAGTTGGTGCGGTTGGATCGGAAGCGCAAGAAGCGAACCTCGAACAAGGAATGGAAAAGTCCGGCGGACGGGGATGCGCGGATCGCAAAGATGAAGGATGGGCGGACACACTTGGCGTACAAGGCGGAGCATGCCGTAGACATGGACACGGGCGCCATTGTGGCGGTGACGCTGCAGGCCGCCGACCAGGGCGATACGACAACCCTGGATGAAACCTTGTGCGAGGCCGGTGAGCAGGTAGCGGAACAGATCCGACGCGAGGCCGAGTCGCGGCCTGAGGATAAACCGAAGGTCCATTTGCAAGGGATCGAAGAACTGGTGACGGATAAGGGCTACCACAGTAGTGCGGTGGTCCAGCGGATGAAGAGTTACAAAGTGCGCAGTTACATACCGGAGAAGAAGCCGAAAGGACGGCGCGACTGGCAAGGCCAGCGTGCAGAGCAGCAAGCGGTGTACGAGAACCGGCGACGAGTGCGGGGCGAATACGGCAAGAGCTTACTGCGACGGCGCGGTGAGTTGATCGAACGCAGCTTCGCGCACTGCTACGAGACGGGTGGCATGCGACGCTGCCATCTACGAGGGCGGGAGAACATTCTGAAGCGGCAGCTGGTCCATGTAGGAGCGTTCAACTTGAGCCTGATTCTGCGCAAGCTGCTGGGAGCGGGTACGCCGCGCGAGTTGAAAAATCGCGCAGGGCAAATGTTTTCGCGACTTTTGCGCTCTTTGTCGTGCTGGATGGCGGGCGGTTCCTTCATCCGGCGACTCTATCGCCTGACTCGCCTGCGGATGGCACCATCTTTCCGGTGCCGCACACCTCGTCACCGCTCGCGCATTTTCCGTAGTTCTGCCACAGGCTGCTAGGCCAAGGAGTCCCTTGTCATCTTTCGTTACCGTGTCATCGGTGAGGACCGCGGTCTTTGCTTTGCGGACAGACATATGTCGATGCCAGAAAAAACAGCGCCGTCAGATTCACTACAATCATTCTTTTTGTAGATAGTGTCTCCTCTATCTCGACTGTTGAGTGCTTTCTGAGACAAAACTTACGTCTGACTCGATGTCCGCACAACTAGGGAAATCCCTAAGAGTGCCCCATCCTCCTGATTATTTACATCGAACATGAAGGCTTTGGAGGGCTGACCGGCAACTGGGATAACCAGCCTCCACCCCTACACTGTTAGGGATTTCCCTAGTTGTGCGGACATCGCCTTGGACCTAGCCTATTTCAGAGTTTGAAATTTCCTATCAGCTGTCGCCTCCTTTCGGAGCGCCACGCAATTGAGCTCGGAGCGGACCCCGTGACCGCACCTGAACTTTGCTGCTCTTAGCCCGTTGCGTAGTTAACTGCGCAGAATGTCGAAAAGGTGAGACCCGAGTCCGAGGAAGGAGAGAGATCATGCAATTCGATAAGCGTGTAGTGAAGATCAGCGGAATTGCAATCGCGGTCGTTATGGTCATTCTGATATTAATTCCTCTGTTCATCAACGTCGACAGTTTCCGCCCGAAAATCGAGTCGGCATTAACGGATGCCACGGGAAGGCAAGTGAGTCTTGGAAAGTTGAGCCTGTCCCTTATGAGCGGCAAGGTCAGCGTGGATGACGTAGCCATTGCCGACGATCCGGCCTTCGGCAAGTCGTCTTTCATCACGGCAAAGTCGTTGGAAGTCGGGGTCGAGTTGATGCCGTTCATTTTCTCCAAGCAGTTGAACGTAACCGGAATCGTCCTGGATGAGCCACAGATTACGTTGCTCAAATCGGCGGATGGCAGATGGAATTTCTCAAGCCTCGGTGGAACGAATGAGAAGAAGTCCTCTGAACCCACAAAGTCGGGAGCACCCCAATCGCTATCCGTCGGAAAGTTGGAGATCAAAGATGGAAAACTGATGGTCGGGAAAGCGAACTCCACCACCAAGCCGCAGGTATACGACAACCTCAATGTTGAATTGACGAACTTCTCTCCCACATCACAGTTTCCGTTCACATTGGCGATCAACCTGCCCGGAGGCGGCAGCGCCAACATGTCGGGCAAAGCAGGACCCATCAATCCCCAGGACTCGGCCAAAACTCCATTTGACGCGACCGTGAAGGTGAAAGAGATGGACATCGCGGCGTCCGGTTTCATCGATCCGGCTAGCGGCATGGGCGGTTCGATAACTATTGACGGATCCTTGAACTCAAACGGTAACCAGGCCAACGCAACTGGTGTCATTTCCGGCGAAAAGCTAAAGCTTTCACCGAAGGGTTCTCCAGCTCCCGAAGCTGTGACCATCAAATACGCGCTGAACACTGACCTCGACCGGGCGACTGGGACCATCACCCAAGGGGATATCGCGATCGGCAAGGCCGTCGCCCGACTCACGGGCGGATTCCAGGACCAGGGTGAAACGCAGGTAATGAACCTGAAGCTCAGCGCCCCAAATATGCCGGTCGATGAATTGGAGGCGATGCTACCAGCGCTTGGCGTCGTGCTTCCCTCAGGATCGAAATTGAACGGAGGAACACTATCAGCCGACTTGGCAATCAGCGGTCCGCTGGACAAACTGGTGATCACCGGCCCGGTGCGAATGTCCAACACGAAACTGGCCGGTTTCGATATGGGTTCGAAATTAGGAGCTTTATCAGCCTTCAGCGGAAAAACGTCCTCGAATCCAGACACGACCATTCAGAATGCCAGCTTGAATGCGCGAATCGCTCCTGAGATGACGAGTGCCAACGCCATCAATGTAACGATTCCATCCCTCGGCGTAGTCACTGGAACAGGCACGATTAGTCCTTCCGGAGCCCTCGATTTCCACATGACTGCCGACCTGCAGAGCGACAGGGCCGACGCACGGGCGCAGAGAACAGGGCGGGGCGGCGATAGGGGAGGCGTGTCCTTCATGATTCAAGGGACGGCATCCAGTCCAAAATTTGTTCCGGATGTAGGAAGTATGGCCGGTAATGCTGCAAAGGGTGCGCTTCAGAAATCTGTCTCTGGACAGACCGGCAAGACGAGCGTAGGCGGGATCTTCGGGAGGAAGAAGACGAATTAGAGACTATGTCCAACGCAGCATTGTTTCCTCCACTCTCCACTCTCCCGTAGGAGCGATTCTACTTGGGGTCGAGTCCTAGACCTCCAACATCACTTAGAAACAAATGGACAAATGTACACTTGTCCGATAAAGGCCGCTTGTATTGCTGGAATCAAGTGCGCTTTCATGTGGGACTTGAGGACGTATCCCAAGGCACCTTCTGCCATGCACGCCTTCATGAACTGCTCTTCTGGGTGGATCGTAAGGAACACTATTTTGGCTGGGAACGAGGACTCGCGCAGCCAACGGGCGGCATCGATTCCGTTCAAAACCGGCATAGTAATGTCGGCCACAATGACGTCGGGACAAAGGCGGAGGGCCTCCGACACTAACGTGGCGCCATCCGTTGCCGTTCCCACTATGTCGAACTGGCGCTTTAAAAGCGCAGTTGTGGCTTTGAGTACGGCCGGATGGTCATCCGCCAGTAGTACACGTGGTCGGATCAAAGTTTCCCTCCCTTCAGAGTAGAGGGACACCCGTTGTCGTCGCGCCAAAGTTGAAGGGTGCAGTTTCAAAACTCGGAATTACTTTCAGCGCACATGCGGGTATTTGCTACTGGGGAAATCCCTAGGATGCAAGAAGCCGCTGACGAGGTTCGGAATCGACTGCGATCAAGCCGTGCTTGAACCCCAATAAGACCAGAACATTGTTGCTCTTAAGATTGAACAGTTGCGGCCGGTTAGGGAGACTCTGATTAAGTGCTGCCTTTCCACAGCCAGTATAAATAAAGTCATCCGGATGAGCTCTTTCAATCAGCAGAGGACACTGGCGATGATGACGGGATTCGAGCGGTATACGAAGAAGACGCGACGGGCGATGTTTCTGGAAGAGATGGAGCAGGTGGTGCCGTGGGCCAAGTTGTGCTTGTTGATCGAGCCGCACTTCCGAAGCCGGGCAATGGAAGACGGCCGAAAGACTTGGAACAGATGCTGCGGATTTATTTTCTGCAGCAGTGGTTCAACCTGTCGGACCCGGCCGTGGAAGAAGCGTTGTACGACTCGGCCACGTTGCGGCAGTTTGCAGGGATTGACCTGGGATCGGGGCCGGTGCCGGACGAGACCACGGTGTGCAAGTTCCGTCATTTGCTGGAAGCGCACAATTTGAGAGAAGAGATTTTGGGGACAGTGAATCTGCACCTGCAGGCCAAGGGGGTGCGGATCACCACCGGCACGATCGTGGATGCGACCCTGATACACGCGCCCAGTTCGACCAAAAACCGCGAGCAGAGCCGGGACCCGGAGATGCATCAGGCGAAGAAGGGAAAGAACTAGTACTTTGGGATGAAGGCGCACGTGGGAGTGGACAGCAAGACGAAAATCATTCATCCGGCGGTGGCGACGGCAGCCAACGTTTTCGATGTGGCGATTCTGCCCGAACTGCTGCATGGTGAAGAAACGCGAGTGTGGGGTGACGGAGCGTATCAGGGACAGAGCGAGGTGATTCGCGAATGTGCGCCGCGAGCGCAGGACTTTAGCCAGGGGCGCTGTCGCTACAAAGGTCAGATCGTGGATAAAGTGGCGTGGGCGAAGAACCGGACGAAATCAAAGGTGCGGGCGAAAGTGGAGCACGTGTTTCAAGTGATGAAGTTGCAGTTCGGATTTGTGAAAGTACGCTATCGCGGACTGAAAAAGAACGCACACCGGCTGTTTGTCACTTGCGCTCTGGTCAACTTGTTTGTGAGCCGCAAAAAGTTGCTGGCAGCGGCGTAACCAGTCCTGCATCACCGGATGCGCGCAGAGCGGCAGCGGAACGAGTTCCACCACCCGCGAGTCGCAGCGGAAGGTAAGCGTTCGACCAACACACCTTGCGCCTGCAGAATCTGACATGCAAGCGAGGCAATTCTGTTGGATAATGGCCTTTCGATACTTGTCAGATGATAGCGGCTCGGGACGGGTGTCCAATAACAATTGCAGAGTCGGTGTATAGCGTGGATCAGACGGAAAGCCGAGACGAGTACGGCTGCTGCGGGAAGGTGTGACTAAACTGGATGTTCCCAAAGCGGGCCCTGCGAGGGAGGACGATGGGAAACGGGGTCGGTCTAGTCATGACGGGTGGCGGTGCTCGCGGCGCTTATCAAGCCGGTGTTCTCAAGCGCATTGGCGAGCTGAAACGCGTTCGAACACAGGGTAATCCTTTTCCTATCATAGGAGGCGCTTCCGCTGGAGCGATTAATGGTTCTGCTCTGGCCACAGGTTGTCACGATTTTGCTGCGGCGACCAAGATTCTTGCAGAAGTCTGGGCGACCCTCAAACCTTCCGACATCTTTCACTGTGATGTCTTGTCCCAGATGCGCAATTCCATCACCTGGATAGTAGATCTATCCTTTGGAGCGGTTCTTGGGGGAGGCAATGCCCGATCGTTGTTAGATGCCACTCCCTTACGACATTTTCTCAGTAAGCATCTTGACTGCGACCGGACACAGGAAAACATCAAGCGCGGGCACCTCTATGCTCTCGTTATTTCCGCGACCAACTACAACTCAGGAAAAGGCTATCTCTTCATTCAGGGAAAGAAGGGGCATCCGATGTGGAACCGGATCCGACTGGTGACGATTGCGACGAAGATCACGGTCGACCACGTTTGCGCGTCCTCTGCCATTCCTTTTGTTTTCCAGCCGGTAAAACTCACAATCCCGCGTGGGTCCGCCTTCTTCGGCGATGGTTGTGTGCGCCTTCAACAACCGCTCAGCCCGGTCATCCGCTTGGGGGCGGAGAAGGTTTTCGCGATCGGCGTCCGCTGCGGAAATAAAGAAAGTAAAGAGGAAACCGCAGACCAGAGAAATCCTTCGCTGGCACAAGTGATGGGCGTTCTTTTTAACGTTATGTTTCTGGATAATCTCGCTACGGACATCGAGCACCTGGAACGGTTAAATCAGTTGCTCAGCGATGGCCACATCAATCAGCTTGGCGTTGAAGGACATCAAAAGATACGGCCATTGGAGACTTTTGTCATCACGCCTTCGGTCAACATATCCGATCTGGCAGAGCAGCACCAGAAAGACATGCCCGCTCTGATCCATTACTTTGTATCCAGTTTGGGGCGAGACGCCACTTCCTGTTCCGAGCTGATGAGTTACTTGCTATTCACGCCAAAGTACACCCGAGATCTCATTGCGCTTGCTTACCATGACGCCAGCGAACGAATCGATGAAATCGAGGACTTTCTCTATTCGTCTCAGGAGGGAGATGCTGAAAACCCAATGGCCAGCGAATCCGGAGGGAGAGTGCACAAACGGACGGGAAACTCGGTCAGATCCCGCGGGTAATCATCCGCCCGGATGCGACCGCACTTCCCGGTGTGCCCGCGATGACAGACAAACGTGCGCCGCAATGGCAAAAACGTTTGTGTTCGATGCTCATGGCTGAAATATCGACCTCGAGGTACCCACAAAGGAGGAAACTCGGAAGGTGGGGGTGTAGAACTTCATTCACAATATTCTGCACTTTTCCGTGACAAGCTCGACCGGCGCCTCTTGCGGCACCGACTCTAATCGGCTGAGAGCGGCGATCGGACGGGCAAAAGGGATCGGGGCGTCTTTGCTGTAGGCGCGCAGCAAGTGATAGGTGATGAGCAGTTGCGTGAGGGCCAGCGGATCACTGTGGCGCACCTCAGTCCCGTAGTTGTAATCACCGAATTGGTCGGCACGCAACGGGCGCAGATCGGGCAGATGCTTCCAGATCGTGTCTTCCAACTCCGCGGCATGTTCCCGGCTAACATTACCATCGACCTCGAGGAAGTCCACGGGACGGCCATTGTCGCGGCCGAGTGCGAGGCGCACGCCGGAAGCCTTACTCTGCTTCTGCTCGAACAGATAGCTCAGATCCGGATGGGGAATCGTCGGGCGCAGCACCAGCCGGACACTTAAGTGGCTGTCGGGCTGGTCCGAGCGGCCCCCACCGTCGGGGTAGAACTGAACCACAATGTCAGCAAATTCGCGCTGTGGACGGATGAAGTTCCGTGAGTCCGACTCCCGCTTCTCCATTTCGGCCACCACCTGCTCGGCCGTATACCCCCGCTTCGTCGTATCGCGCCTGATCTTCCAAAGCCGCCGCAAATCCTCCGGTGGATCAAGGAAAACTTTGACGTCGTAGAACTGCCGCATTACTTCCGTATGAAAGCCCAGCAGTCCTTCCACGATCACAAACTCGCTAGGTACCAGGTATTCCGGCCGCACCAGCGAGCCTGTACTGTGGTCATACACCGGCTTGAGCATCGGTTGACCGTAGTGGGCGCGTTCCAGGTGCAGTTCCAGAATGTCGAGATAATTGCAGTCGGGATGCAAGGCGGTGATTTTCCGGCACGCCCGCTCGGTGCGGTCGTACTTGTGATAATCGTCGGCGCAGATGTGTGTAACCCGGTCCTCGCCAAGCAATTCCGCCAATCCCCTGGTAATCGTCGTCTTGCCCGCAGCACTGTCCCCCACGATGCCCAACACTATCGGTCTTCGTTTCGTCATCACGCCTCCTCGCGGCGGATACTTTGCGCGCCACCATTGTCACCTTCGCGTTCTGCGTCCGAGCCTCCCTCGAACACCCGGCTCTGACGAATATCAATCGCCGCGATGCGAAGCAGTTGCTCTTTGGGAATGCAGCCTCCTTCGCTGACCAGGCGGCCAGCCTGTCGCAGTTTTATGCGGTCAATGGCATTACGCACACTGCGCGCATTGGCAAACTGAGGCTGCTTCATCCGCAACGCGAGATACTCAACAAAGGCCTCGCGCGATTCGGCGTCGAAGGCATAGTTCTGCTGGCGCAGCATCGATTCGGCGATCGTCGTCAGCTCCTCCAGCGTGTAATCGGGAAAGCTGATGTGGTGCGCCACACGCGAGCGAAAGCCGGGATTGTATTGGAAGAAAGTTGCCATCCGATCTTGATAGCCGGCCAGGATGACGACCAGATCTTCGCGCTGGTTTTCCATTGCCTGCAGCAACATCTCAATCGCTTCCTGGCCGTAGTCGCGCTCGTTTTCGGATCGATAGAGGTAGTACGCTTCGTCGATGAAGAGCACGCCCCCCATCGCCTTCTTGAGCGTCTCTTTAGTCTTCGGAGCTGTGTGTCCCACATACTGGCCCACCAGGTCGTCGCGCGTGGCCACCACCAAATGGCCACGGCGCAGGTAGCCGAGGTGGTGCAGTATCTTCGCCATTCGCATCGCGACTGTGGTCTTGCCGGTGCCGGGATGTCCGGTAAAGGACATATGCAAGGTGGGGGGAACGCTCGCCAGTCCAACTTTCTCGCGTAAACGCGCCACCAGCAGCAGCGAGGCCACCCGCCGGATGTAGGCCTTCACAGGTTTGAGCCCAACCAGCTCACGATCCAGTTCATCCAAGATTTCCTCGAGATGGGAATCCCGATGAGCGGCGCCGATATCCACGAGGTTTTCCCCAGTCTCCTGGGCAGTACCTGTGTCAACGGCGGGATCCTTATCTAGTCTTTGCATGGCATTCTCGCGCTGCTATTTCTGCAATAAGGCGATCCTCACTGTCCGTGCTAACCCGCCAGCTTGGCTTTGGAGCGAATCGTGTACTGGATGCGGCGATCTTGGCCTTCCGCGCGCTCCAAATAGAAACCGGGCTCCTCTTTGGGCCGGTGGACGATGAAACTCAACATGGTCGTCTGCCGGCCCTTGGTGCGGTCATAGCCGTTTACCTTGATGTAATCGTCCGGGAAGGCCTTGCGACACTCATCGATCTGACGCATGGCGTCGTCTAGGTCGCTCGCATCAAACATCGGCAACCCCCACATTTCCCAGTAAGCATTGCGGGGATGGGGATCGTCGGTGTGCTCGATGGAAAAGGCCCAGCCGTTATCGAGGCAATACCGCACCTGGCGTTGAATCTCCTCATCCGTGAAGTCGGGTAGATAAGAAAAAGTACCTTGCTTGATTCGCATTGTTCGTCTCCGTTCCGCACGTGCCCAGCAATTAAGGTGTAGCGGCGCCCTTGAGAGCTTGCTGCCAGGAACGACCGGCCTCTAGCAATCAAACCGTGAGCGTGGCGACGGCATCCGGCACATCGGTCGATTCGTAGTCAAAACTAACGTCCTTCCAGATCTCGAGTGCCGTGCGCAGCTCTGGCGACCAGCGCGCAGCCTTCGCCAAGATCTCCGGCCCTTCGTTGAGGATGTCGCGACCTTCGTTGCGGGCCTGGATCATCACTTCCGTGGCCACGCGATTCGCTGTCGCACCCTGGGCGATCCCATCCGGGTGGCCGATGGTGCCGCCCCCGAACTGAAGCACGACATCTTCCCCCAGAAGGTGCAGCAATTGGTGCATCTGCCCGGCATGGATACCGCCGGAGGCCACGGGCATTACTGCGGGCATTGATGCCCAGTCCTGCGCGAAATACAGACCCTGAGAGGGATCAGCCTCCAGCGTGTTCGCCCGCAGAGTGTTGTAGTACCCGCGAATGGCGTTGGGGTCGCCCTCGAGTTTGCCGACCGCAGTGCCGGCATGAATATGATCCACGCCCGCCAGACGCATCCATTTCGCGATGACACGAAAGTTCACGCCGTGCGTCTTCTGTCGCGTGTACGTGCCATGACCAGCCCGGTGCAAGTGCAGGATTACGCCGTTGCGGCGCGCCCACTTGGACATGGACTGAATGGCGGTGTAGCCGATCGTCAGATCAATCATCACAATCACGCTGCCCAGCTCCTTGGCGAAGTCAGCGCGTTCGTACATCTCTTCCATGGTTGCGGCCGTGACGTTCAGATAATGCCCTAGGATCTCCCCGGTAGCGGCCATGGCGCGGTTCACTGCTTCCATGCAGAAGAGATAGCGATCGCGCCAGCGCATGAAGGGTTGACTGTTGATGTTCTCGTCGTCTTTAGTGAAGTCGAGCCCACCGCGCAACGCCTCGTAGACCACGCGGCCATAGTTACGGGCGGAAAGGCCCAGCTTGGGCTTGACAGTGGCGCCAAGCAGCGGGCGCCCGAATTTATTGAGGTACTCGCGCTCCATCACGATGCCGTGAGGTGGGCCCTGGAAGGTTTTCACGTAGTGCGGTGGTATCCGCATGTCTTCCAGGCGCAGAGACCTCAAGGCTTTGAAGCCGAACACGTTGCCAATGATCGAGGAGGTCAAGTTGGCGATTGATCCCTCCTCGAAAAGGTCGATGTCATAGGCTATGTAGGCGATGTATTGATCGGTGCCGGGGACGGGATCGACCCGATAGCATTTCGCCTGGTAATGTTCGTATGGGGTCAGGCGATCCGTCCAGACCACCGTCCATGTTGCAGTGGAAGACTCGCCCGCTACCGCTGCCGAGGCTTCGATAGGTTCGACGCCCGGTTGCGGCACCAGGCGGAATGCGCACAAAATATCCGTGTCCTTCGGCTCGTAGTCCGCGTCGTAGTAACCCATCTCCGCGTAGGGTGTAATGCCTGCCGCCCAACGGCCTTTTTTCTTAGCCGGGTTGTTGTTGCTAGCCATTTCTATCTCCTTCGAAAACAATCGAGTCTTTTCCGTGCTTAACCCTATGGACAGAATAAAGCAAGAAAGGCCCGTCCTAACGGGAGGTGACAGATGCCTTCGGGAAAGCCTTTCTGATGGGCACTGCTCCGGGCTCCAAGGGCCAACGTCGATTTTTCCGTTTTCACAGTTCGCCTCTCGCCCGCTGCAACGCACTTCATAGCCGACCTTGCGCTCGCGGGGGAATTGCCGACAAAGGACCTTGCTAATCTAGGAATACATCTTCTCCTCTTCCTCTATGTCTGGTATCTAAGTCTGGACTTGCAATGCCGGCGACGTCTTACGGATCATCTCCAGGAGAAGTACCCGGTCAGGCTTCAGCAGTTCGGCGACGCGTTCTTTGTTGACTTGCGCGACGATGATTTGGCCAATCTCGGTATGCACATCCGAGAAAATCCCCACACTCTTCATCCTTTGTGTCTGAAACTCGTTGTCCTCGGTCGGGGTGACGTAGTGCACCGAGCTGGCATTGTAGCGGTGGATCAGGAACAGTTGGACGACCGTCATCAGTCGCTTCTTCCGCGCCGGTGCGAGGGTGTTCTGGTCGCGAATCGAGAGGATGCCGCGCCCGCGACGATCCTGGATGTAGGCGAAGACCACGTTGGCGAGCTTTTCCCCGCTGGGCTCGTTCAGCACACTCAGTTCCAACAGTTCCGAACCGGCCGTGTGCGGACGTAGCCGGACGCGAATTTTCGTCTCATAGTCGCAGTGCTTGCTCCACTCCGCGAGCCACTCCTCCAGCAGCCTGGTCGGGACCTCGGTCTGAACCAGGTGCTGAAACTGCGTCGACCCCTTGCCCATCGCCTTCGTCGCCGCGGTGCGTCCCGACGAAGCCATCAATGCGGCGTCCAGCCGGGGCCCTCCGACTAGGGACTGCGGCGTCCGATACGGTGACTCCAGCAGTCTGAACTTGCGCTGCAAGCGCGCCAGCGCCAGCATGCCGTCCTGCTTCAATGCGGTCGCGAACTCCTCGGCAGCCAAACCGTCGATCTGGTGCCCACCGTAGGTGATGAAGTTGAAGACGAAGCCGAGTTTCCCGAGTTCCTCGGGGAACCGTTTCATCTGCTCGTCGTTCATTCCCGTGGTGTCCCAGCTGAACGACGGCGAGAGGTTGTACGCCAGCATCTTCTCGGGATACTGCGCGTGGATGGCCTCGGCGAACTTCCTGGCGTCCTCGAGATCCGCCGTCTTGGTCTCCATCCACAGCACGTCGGCGAAGGGCGCCACAGCCAGGGACTTGGCGATGGCGTAATCGATCCCGGCTTGGATGTGATAGAAGCCTTCGGGAGTCTTGGGCAGCTCGCAATCCCAGATCACCTGGATGCCCATCGACTTCGCTCGCTCGCGCACCTCGTAGAAAGAAGCCCGTTTCGAGAATGCCAGCCATTCCTCGACGGTCATGTCGAAACGATCGCCCTCGGCCGTGCGGAACTCCAGCACCTCGGCGACCGCCAGCCCATAGGTCTTCAGCCCGGCTTCCGCCTGCCAGATTTCCACATAGCGCGTGTCTATCCTGTCGAGTGCTGCGTCGAACTCGGCTGCCGGCATATCCCTAAGAGCCTGGGCACTCTCGGCGATCATCGACATGAGCCCAACCCGCTCCAGCCATGCGAAGGCCGCCAAGTACTCGGCCTCGGACACAGCAAAAAGCAGGTGTCCGCGGACCTCCTCGACGCCCAGTTCGAAGAGCTTCCGCAAGATGGCGAGATAGCCGGCCTTGTAGCTGGGTAGCTCGATGTTGGTGGCGCCGAGGATGAACGGCTGGTCGCGCTCGTCGCTCCGATTCTCGAGGAACGTCGCGGTCTCGGCGTCGGTTCGGGCCACAAGGATGCCCGGGACCCGCATGATGTCGAGCTGCAGGCGGGCGGCGTTGAGGCGCTTGATCTGCTCGTCTTCGGCCACGAGCACCTTACCGCCCTGGTGGCCGCACTTCTTCGCTCCCGGCTTCTGGTCTTCAATGTGGTAGCCCGGCACCCCGACCTCGACCATGCGGCGAATCAGATTGCGTACATGCGCGTCTCCACCGTGACCGGTGTCGGCGTCGGCGATGATGAAAGGGCCGATAGTCGACGACCGGTGCCGCCTTGCGCTGTTCTTCGGTCATCCGCACGCGCGCGAAGTGTTGGTTCTTGTCGGCGGTGAGAAGTGCCCGCACCAGTCCGGCGGCCTCGTCTGGCACCTGGCTGAGCGGGTAGCTGGCCAGGTCCGGACCCGGATCCTCTGAGAGCGATCCCCTGGCGGACGTCGCCCAGCCGCCTAGGTAAATGCCTTCCATCCCCATCCGCTTCATCATCACCGCCTGGCCCGGCGAATAGGGACCGAAGGTAGTGATCTGCCTGCGCTGTTCGAAGAGCTCGCGCAGCCGTGCATAGAACTCCTCAGCTGCCCGTCGCGCTACGGTGTAGTCGCCGGAAAGCGTGCCCTGCTGCTCGGCCACCTGGCGCGGGGAGTAGAGACGGACGATCCCGTCGAATCGCGGGCTCGCAAACCATTCCGTCGCGGCCGCGACCTGTTGGTCGAACATCGTCATAGTGGTTTCCTGGCTCTCAGCGCTGATAAACACTTTCCGCCTCCATGGATAATCGTGTCCTTCGCCGTATCAGTAAAATTGCCGTATTCTTCTTAGTCCGGCAACGGCCGGGCTACTTCTATCTAACCAGCCGTGCTGCCAATCGCAACCGCGGCTTCAGGACCCTATGGGGGGAATTATTTCTGACCCGGAATCCCCGTTTGACTTCAACTGACATCGTGTTGGGTTCACGGGCGCGGGATGCCGCGCCACTGAGGGCTGGTCTGCCAGTTGCTGGGTTGCCGTTTGGAGAGTGGTGCCGATCCTAAAGGATCGGCGTGTTCCGCCACTAATCTCCCGACGGCAGCAGTTCGTCGTCCCAGCAATTACCTATCAACGACGGATAGTACAGAGCCGCAGCGGTGGCAATTTCGTGGCTGGGTGCCGCATCCACGAATGTGTTCACGAATGTGTGGTCGGTGTTGCTGGTGCGCCGGTTGGAAGTCGAAGTCATCATCTATTTATCCCCACTCAAAAATTCGCGTCCGGAGTTTGCTTTCAGATGTAGTAGACCCCGGATTGCGCATCCAGGCAAACCGCAGTGTCCGCCCCGACCCACTGGTCCGAAATGACCTAGTGCGCACGATTTGCGCCCAAGAACGGTATTATGATGTTGTCCTATGAAGGCCACTATTGTCCTTGAGAACAATGTTGTTGAGAGCCAGACGCAGGCTGGCATTCTTACCTAGGAAGCCCAAGCATTCTTGTCGAAGCCGGGCGGCTCGGTTCGAGCCCCGTCGGCAGGACCGCAACTCCCAGCTCGTCGGAATTTCTAACCCTTGCCAGTTATGATTTATTGGACTAGAACGTCAATTGATGGTGATGGGCGCACGCAGAGGTATTCCGGCTAACCTCCCGATTGACGCACGCTTCCTCTCGCAGTTGCAGGAACATGTTGTCGCGCGCGAAATCGAGCGCGGGATTGCGTGTCTGCGATCGCACCACGACTTGATTGCCAACCTCGATCCCTCCCAGGAAAACGCTGCTCGCCTGCTGGCACAGCTTGCGATATGGACGGACATCGGATTCAGCGGGCCGCCACTCAAAGAGCTTCTGCAACGCTTTGAACACCTCGAACCGGAATTGCGGTCGAAGCTCTCGATTGCCGATTACCTCTGCCTGCGCATGGCCGAGGGAATGGTGGCGATGGTGGAAGAGGCGATGGAACCGGCGATCGGTCACTTTGATTTTGTCCTGAGCATGGGAAAAGAGCTGGATGACCGGTTTCTGCTGGCCATTGTTTACTTCTGGAAGGGTCGCTGCCTGCGTAGAAGAGGCGAGTACGACGAAGCTCTGATCTACACACTGAAGGGGAAAGATCTGGCGGTTGGGTTAGGGTATCCGCGCATGGCGGCGGTGATGCAAGTGCTCGAGGGCTGGCTTTATTTTCAGCAGGGGAAATGGAAAGAATCGGTGCGCAGTTCTCAGGCAGCTGAAAACGCGCTGTGCGAGACCGACGACTATGTGACGCTCGGCAATATTCAATCCTTCTACGGACGCATGGCGCGCCGGGAGGGCCGTTTCGATAAAGCGATTGAGTTTTTCGAAAGCGCTATTCGCTATTACACCAAGCGGGATTCGCGGCATCTGAACCTAGCGCGATCGTTGGCCAACATGGCGCTCGCCAAGCGCGGAATCGCTCTGCAGTTGCAGAAAAGAATCGACCGCGACGCTCAGCAGCGGCGAAAGATGTCGGCCAGCCGCGATCTTCGTAGTGTCGATCTTCAGAACAAAGATTCACGCAAGCACGACTATCGCGCCCGCTTGACTCAGCTACGCCGCGAAGCGCTTGAGCACCTGGAGGCCGCCCAGGGCATTTATCAGCAGCGTCCGAACCATCACGGAGCCGGCACAGTTTACCTGAATACAGCATACATCCATCTCGATGGTGGAGATTTTCAGCGCGCCGAGGAAGAGGCGGTCTCGGCCTACGAACTCGGTGAAGGGAAGCAGGACTACATTCTGATGGGCCGAGCGCGCATTCTGGAGTGCATGATTGAAAATGCGAAGGTGGAAGAAGAGATCGGTGGGGGCGCCGACCCGGGAAGCCATGCGCGACGGGCACTCGAGTACAGTCAAGAGGCGATTGACCTGGCGAAGCGTACGCAACATCATCTGCTGCTCGCGAACGCGCATCTGTGGCAGGGATTGACGCAGTGCAATTCGTTTTTCGACAATCCGGAAGCGGCTCGCGAAGCGTATGACCTGGCGCGGGCGTCCTGCGGGGCGAATCAACCCGACAACAACATGTGGCAGGGTCTGCAGACGTTAGGTGCGAAAATTCTGCGCAAAGGAAGTGTGCATCCGGCGCTGAAGGCGTGGTCGCAGGGCGCGGTGGGTGAGAAGACGTTCCGGCAAATCAGCGAAGAATTTGCGGAGATTGTGATCGCGCGGGTTTGGGAGCGCGAAGGCCGCAAAGTATCTCGAGTGGCGGCTCGGCTCTCAATTTCTCCCAAAAAAGTGCGCCGCATCCTGGCGCGGGTGGGACGGCGAAAGCCGCGTCAGGGCTAGCCGAGCAATATCCCCGGTCACGTCATTCGCTGGCGCCGCAGTTGTGGCAGCGAGCCACCCGGTCATACTGACCCGCGAGCGAAAGTGAACGAAGCCCTCACCTCCGGGAGTGGGTTTCCACCCCAACGAGAGACAGCTTGGCAGCAGCCAAGGAGAAATGCTCCGCATGAGCACCGCCAAATCTGGAGAGCAATCGGTCAAAGATCGGCTCGTCCTTCCGTAGGTCCCAAATACTTGCCCAAAACATCTCTCTGGGTGGAAGAAGAGATCGGTGGGGGCGACGATCCGGGAAGCCATGCGCGACGGGCTCTCGAGTGCAGTCAAGAGGCGATTGACCTGGCGAAGCGTACGCAACATCATCTGCTGCTCGCGAACGCACATCTGTGGCAGGGATTGACGCAGTCAATTCATTTTTCGACAATCCGGAAGCGGCTCGCGAAGCTTATGACCTGGCGCGGGCGTCCTGCGGGGCGAATCAACCCGACAACAACATGTAGCAAAATCTGCAGACGTTGGGTGCGAAAATTCTGTCGCAGGTTCGGTCACCGTTCTCATCTTACTCTGCCCTCCTCCTTCCATGCTCAACGAGTGCCGATTGGACCCAGCCGCGGCGCGCCAGCTCTTCCACCAGCCGTAGGTATGGTTCGTGGAAACGAGCGATACGGTCTGACCGGGGGTCGATCACCTCGCGAATGCGTACCATCTGCTTGGCAACATCAGAGACGCAACGTCCCACGGAGGCCGCTAGCATGGCCATGCCCAGCGCGGCCTCGGCGTTCTCAGGCAGGTGAACGGGCCTCCCGAGAATGTCGGCGCGAAGCTGACACCAGTAGCGGCTGCGGGCTGCGCCACCCGTCAGGCGAAGGCCACCACTGACCGGCGCACCCAGCATGTCGAGATAGTCGAAACAAAGCCGCTCGATGAAAGCCACTCCCTGGAGCAGCGCCGCGTAGAGATCAATTTCGTCGGTTGGCTCCCCGAGAACAAATCCTTCAGCATCCGGCGCGGGGAAGGGGAAACGCTCACCTCGAGACACAAGGGGATACGCAATGATGTTCGCCGGCTCTCGTTCTGCTGCTTGAGCGCTTAACGCGTCGAGGTCACGCCCGGGGAATTGTTTTGTGAGGACGCCCGCGCCGGTGCTGGAGGCCCCGCCGGGCAGCCAGTTGCCATCTGGAGCGCGGTGCGAGTAGACAATGCCCGCGGGATCGCGAATGAGTTCGCGGGTTACACCTTTGAGAACCAGTGTAGTCCCGAGCACAGAGTTCCAACTGCCAACGTCCAAGGCGCCCGCACCCATCTGGGCGGCGCATCCGTCGGTCATACCGGCAATAATCGGCGTCCCTGCGGGGATGCCGGTCATCGCTCCGGCCTCGCTGCAAACAGTCCCGAGTTGCGTACCGGAGCGTACGACGGCGGGCATGATCTGGTCAGGCACCCCGAGAGCGTCAAGAACTTCGTACGGCCAGGCTTCGCGGACGAGATCGTAACCCGTCTTGAGCGTGTTACTGGAGTCCGATGAGACCTCGCGACCAGCGAGCCGCTGGTTGATGAAATCGGTCTGGTGAGCGAGGCGTGCGCGCGGGATTACGCTGCGATACTCGCGCAGCAACCAAAGCAGCTTGGGCAGCGCCCATGACGGCTGCATGCGATATCCGAGCGAGGCCCAGATGGCGGCGCCGACCTTATTGGCACGGCACGCTTCGTCCGTGGCACGCGTGTCGTCATACATGAGCCCTGAGGTGAGCGCACGGCCTGATCTGTCGACGAGAAGGATAGTGCCGGAGGTCCCGTCAACGGCCACCCCGCGGATGGACGAGGCGGGCAAGTCGGCAAGAGCTACACGGCAGGCAGAGACGACAGCGCGCCACCACTCCTCGGGATCCTGCTCGTGCCGGGGACCGTCACGTCGGCTGGTGAGTGGATAGGAACTCTGTCCAAACACATGGCCGGTCTCCGACACTGCGACCGCATGCACACTTTGTGTACCGAGGTCGAAGCCAAGCCAGATGCTTTTCCCTTTGTTATGGGCAGTCATGCAGGGGCAATGTGCTCAACCCTTCAGTGACAATACCGAGTCGGCATCGGCCTAATCGTCCGCACCTCTCGGTGAATGGATTAAAAGGCTACCACACTCATGTTGAGTCAGAAGGAGTCTTCGCTTTGGCGTGCCTGGTGGCCATCCTCGGCCTGCTGGCGGCCACCGATTCGCTGGGCAGGCACTTTGCCGCTGGCGAACCGGGGGTGGGAGCCAAAACGTTTTACGCGATCCCCATAGCTGACATGCTGGTCTTCTCGACGTTGATTTATTTTGCCTTCCGCGAGCGCTTTAATCCTGCCGCGCACAAGCGGCTCATCGTGATCGCCACCATTACGCTTCTGGATGCGGCCTTTGTCCGCTGGCCTATTCCCGCGGCGTGGTGGGATCTCCCAATGGCGCAGATGTGCTGCTACCCGTTGTTGTTGTTGCTGATCGGCTACGACTTGTGGTCGACGGGGAAGATTCAGCGCGCCACGCTCTGGGCCAGCGTGTTCCTGATCGTGCTGCAACAGGTGCGGAGTCCAATCGGGCGAACCATCCCCTGGCAGAGTTTCGCCACTTGGGTGCAGAATCTCGCCCGTTCTTTCCACTCAGCGCCAAAACAACTGGCGGGCCCTCTTACCAGTCGACAGAAGTGGCCGCACCTGGCATTTCGATTCGAGCTATTACGCGATAGCTGCCGGGTTGTCCGCCAACCGGAAGCTATGCGGTGGTTGGCGAACAATCGCCTTCACGCTAACAACCCGATCGCTTGAGCCTATGAATGCTGGGCGACCCACGCAGCGGGAGTAAGGTCTGGGAGGCGCTGGATCGGGAGATCGGCAAACCCGGGGAGAACCGCGGCGAAATAGTCGCGCACTGGGAGTTTCAACCTGCGGCAACTTTCCACGACCGAGAGAATCGCCGCAACCTTAGGTCCCGCCTGTGGACTGCCGATGTGTATCCAGTTCTTCCGGCCCAGAGCCACGGGACGCATTGAATTTTCCGCCAAGTTATTGCTCAGCTCAAGTTCCGGATATTCCAGGAATCGTGTAAGTTTCCTTCACAGTGTGAGCGCGTATTGGCAGGCCTTGCTTAGTACACTGGAGGGCAATACAACGGACTGTGCTGCCTCGATCTTGCTACGGATCTCATCCAGGAGAGGCTTGGCTGTTTCCTGACGCCGGACATGGCGCGCCGCAACACTCTGCGCTTTGCGGCGAGCTTCCGCGTCGACGGCAAACAGGTCGTCCATCCGCGCCACAATCAGAGTTGCCACCGGGTCTCGAGGATTCAGCTGCACCGCCTCGAAAAACTGTCTTCTAGCATGAGCCCAACAAGCGGCATGTACCATTCTTGTCCCGCCGATCTGATCGTAGGCCGTATAGCCGTCAGTTTGGAGAATGCCTTCGAACTGTCCCAGGAACCGCTTCGGTCCATCGCGTCCACGACCTAGACGGAAGTCGAACACCACGCTTCCTCCGGGTCGGCCGTACTGCCACAAATAGGCTTGATGATTCTTTCCCCGGCCCTCGTGCATCTGCACATCCACCGGGGTTTCATCCGCCTGAATGTAAGTTCCACTGATTAGCTCTCGCCTCATCGCCGCGACCATAGGGATCAGCAACTCGCCGACTTTGAGGACCCAACCGTCCAGTGTCGCTCGGCTGATTTCCAAGCCGATGTCTCTTTCCAGAATCACGCTCTGCCGATGCAGCGGTGTGTGATTGCAATATTTGCTGACGACCGTCTCGATGACGATCCGGTCACTCGCCAGGCACTTCTCGATGATCCGTGGCGGCAGGGGCGCTGAGACGACGCCGAGATCCTCACACGACCGGCAAGCCCGCTTCTCTCGTCTCGTGACCAGTACGAAGTACTTCGCCGGTTCCACATCCAGTTGGGAGCTCTCTTCGTAGCCGATCACCACGGTTTCTTTTCCGCAGCGTTTGCATACGCGCTGATCTAATGCGCAGGGCAGAATCCGCTCAACGCGAGGAAGATTCGCCGGCAACTCCTGGCGACCCGGATGCTTGACGGATTTCTTGGTCGAGCGATGCACTGGCGCGTGCTCGCTCTCCGCCTGCTCGATCATTTCACTTTCGACAGGCTCAAGCTCGAACAATTGCATTTGCGCCTGCGAAAGTTTTTCTCCGCCCGCTCCATACTTCTCGATCCGCATCAGCCGCAGACGCTCTTCCAGCACACGAATCCTCAGCTCCGCGTACTGTAGCTTGCTCTTCAGTTGGGCGATGAGTTCCAGATCGGCTGGTGCCGAAGGAATGGGAGGTGCACTCACAATGGGTTACTGATTTACCAGAGTCGATCGAAACGTTCAAGCGGCCAAGCAACTCATGCGGCAGCATGTCCTTCTGGTGGAGCCTTCCGATACCATCGCTTGTGCTTGGTTTTGGTCAGATCGATCCCACCCAACAACAGCGAAAGCTCTTCGTGACTCAGGATGACCTTGCCCTGCGCATCACCGGATTGCGGCCAGGTGAAACGCCCTTTCTCCAACCTCTTGGCACAGACCCAGAGTCCGCTTCCGTCCCAGACGAGGACCTTCAGCCGGTTGCGCTGGCCGTTGCAGAACAAGAACAGGTGCCCGCTCAGAGGCTCACACGACAAACGATCGCGGACCAGACCGTACAGCCCTTCGAACCCCTTGCGCATGTCGGTGACCCCGGCGGCCAGATAGATCCGTGTAGCTGGGCCCAGTCCAAACACGGCTTACGCCCGCTCCAGGATGCCCACCAGGCGTTCGAACGTACTCGTATCAAAATCAGGATGCACCTCGATCCGGCGCCCGCCCCGCAGCACCACGGCCAGCCCACAACCCGGTTCCTGCTGCGTCGGCGATTTCCTGGCGGCCAACTCCACCGGCACCAACCGACCCGCCGAAGAAGTTGGTCTACGGGGTCTACGCCTTTTCTTCCAACGCCGCTTTTTCAGATGGCGATCCAGAGTGCTGAAGCTCAAACCTCGACTCTGGCAAAACTCGCTCCGCCGCATACCGCTGCTCACAAACTCAGCCACCAACTGCTGAACCTCCGCTCGTGTACGTCGCTTGGGCGCTGACAACCTGTTTTCTGCAGTCATCCAGCTACTCCAACACAGACACGATTTCCCGAACAGGTGTGTTGGTCAGACACTTACAGCGGAAGTGGTATTTCCTGAGCCTGCAAATTCGCTCCGTTAGAAACACTGCTTGTTCAGAGTGTCCCTAGGGATTTCCCTAGTTGATCACAAGGTAGCTGGTTGATATAACGGGCTCGTTGCGAAGGTCACCCCGTTACACGTGTTCGGGAGGTTTAGGGAGCGTGCCGCCGAGCGCTACTATCCGAAGTTTCAGCAAGCTAGAGAGACTTTTGTTGTTCTTCGGGATATTACTGGTCTCTATCTACGTTGCCAATCGGGCTTACAGCGCCATGTACTCCCACGCCAGCGTGCAGAGTTTCTGGGCGCATCAAACATCTCTCCCAATAGTGGTCGAGGCTCAATCCATATGGCATAGCGGTATACCCGACTTCCGTCTTTGGTCACAGAAGCGTATTCGAGCCTACCAGACGAGCCTCGCGGCGAGTGTATCCCCACCGTTAGGAGTTCTCGAGATCTCCGCTATTCAGCTGCAGGTCCCGGTTCTAGAAGGAACGGACGAACTGACGCTGGATCGTGCGGTCGGTCATATTCCTGGCACCGCACCCCTTGGCGAACCGGGAAACATAGGAATTGCCGGGCACCGCGACGGTTTCTTTCGTGGACTCAAGGATGTTCACATTGGGGAAACGATCGATGTGTACACCCAGCGTGGCCGTTCACGCTACGCTGTGGATGAGATCCAGACCGTCTCCCCAGATGATGTGTCCGTTCTCGCGCCGCGAGCGAAACCCTCCCTCACCTTGGTGACTTGTTATCCATTTTACTTTGTTGGAAGCGCGCCTCTTCGTTACATCGTGCATGCAATGGCTGCCGATACGAAGCAACTGAAGAGTTTTGAGCAGCTAGGCATGGAGGCGAAGACCCAGGCAAACGAACACGCTGACTAGCGTCAGTTTGGTCGTAGGAGATGAACCAAGGCTTATTCAACTATTTCAAACCGGAGGAATGACAATGAATTCAGGCAGCGTGATAAGGAAGAGCTTAATACTCGCGTCGGTGACGTTGTGTCTCGCTTTCGCAGTCTCAACCGTCGCACAAGTGCAAACCCAAACAAGCACCACGACCCTCCAAGCGACACAGGAAGTGAAGATTGAGAGCGGTGAAGTCGTTGCGGTCGATGGGAACGATCTGTTCGTTAAGATGTCAGACGGCACCCTTCGCCATTTCCCCAATGTCCCCGAAAACGCCAAAGTCACCGTGGACGGCAGGCAGCTTGGTATCCACGAGCTCCAGCCCGGCATGAAACTGGAGCGCACAACGGTCAAAACAACAACGCCCCAAGTGGTCACAACCATCCAAACCGTTACGGGCAAAGTGTGGCACGTGAGCCCACCGCTCTCCGTCATTCTCACACTAGAGAATGGCGAGAATCAGGCTTTCAAGATCCCCGAAGGACAGAAGTTCACTGTGAACGGGCAGGAAAAGGACGCCTGGGGTCTGAAGAAGGGCATGCTAGTTAGCGCAACGAAGATTGTCGAGACGCCGGTGACTGCTATATCGCAGCAAACGCAGGTGACTGGGACAATGCCGGCTGGTGCGCCTGTGTTGATCGCGACAGGAGCCCCCACCGCTGTACCGAGTGCCGAGGGAACCACTGCAGCGCCGAGTGCCGGGGGGACTACCACTACCGCTTCGAATCAATTGCCGAAGACGGGCAGTAATGTGCCTCTTCTCGGAATTATCGGACTTTTATCAATGTCCGCTGCGCTTGGGAGCAGATTCCTGCGTCGGCTTCAAAGCTAGGTGGTATCCGGTTTTCAGCTATAGCCATTGCTGATCCGTGAAGAAAGGGCCGAAACTCTTCCGCGCGAAGAGGCGGCCCTAGTTTTTTTGGATAGACGTGCGCCACCGATCAGGCTGCATAAGGCGACGCGACGGAGGATCGCCATGAAACAAATGGCCTGACTAATCGTTCTCATGGTCTTCTTAATCGTCTCGCTCGGATCGGTTATTGCTCAAACGCAACCGAATCAGACTGAGGCGCCACTCCCCAGAGCCAAAAAGAGGTGAATCCGGTATTGCTTGTCCTAGGCAGCGCTATCGTCGCTGCTTTCACATTTGCTCCAAAATAAAGTTCGATTGACTGCCCGGGGCGATGCTACCAAGTACCGATGCGGAGGACGGCAGAGGTCGCGATCCGGAGACCATTCTGGGGACGGGTGGCGCCGACGTCGGACATCCAGCTGTGGGTGTACTCGACTTCGAGTATGCGCCATGCGAAAGGGCGGGTAACGACGAAATCGACACCGCCGCCGGTGGCGATGCTGGGACCGTTGTTGGAAATTTCGACCGACCAGTCGCTGCGCTTGGGATAATGTGCGAGGGTGCCATTGCCGTCGTTCCACTCGTTGAGCAACTGTTTCTTTAGCGCCAGGTTGTCAGTTTCGTGGCTCACCTTGGCGCCACCGATCAACATCTGAGCGTACGGCGAAAAGCGATGGGAGGCGAGCGGAGTCCAACGCGCTCCACCTCCATAGAATAAGGAGTCTCCGCTCTGATTGTATGCGGGCATGTGCATGATGAGGCATCCGCTCAACTCGGCGACGACCTGCCACTTGGGATTGACGCGGGCCGCGCCAGAGCCGCCGCCGCCGACACAACTCCCACCCCCGAGGAAGCTCTGGTAATAAGGGAAGGCGGTGAGTTCAATCGCGGCTTCGCGAGGATACACGCGGGGTGCCCCGCTGTCGGGTGAGATTCGCGGGGTAAACTCGAAGGGCTTCTCGCCGGTTTTCTTGTAATCCTCCAGAAGTTCCTTGCGGAGAATGAAGTTATTTCCGAATACTCCCGGGCGGGTTTCCCGGTGCCACGGAACCTGAAAGGCCATTATGTTGGCCCAGGTGCGGCCCGGGTTCAGAAAGCTCCGCGCCAGGATGATCAGCGGACGATTCGCCGTCCGATTCTCAAGACCCATGAGCAGATAACGATCGGCAGCGTCTTCTCCGATCATCTCGACCGTGCCCAGTGTGGGAGTGTCGGTCAGGGTGATAAAGCCAGGGGACGCATGCAACATTACGTTGCCGATGGAAGCTTCGCTGATGGGTCCAATCTTCCATTGCGTGTGCCAGACGGCGGAGAATGCCATGGAGCGTAGAAGGCTGATGAAATAATCGCGGCCATCGCCCCACTGCACATTCTTGTATTTGGGATCGTTCTGCCGTTCGATGTAGCCAAACACCGAGCCTTCAATGGTGTGGCCGACATAAGGCGCCATGAACGCGTCGCTGTCGCTCCAGCCGCGAAGCTCACTCACCGAGCGAGTGTAGTCTTTGAACCAGGGACCGTTCAGCGCATCTCGCGTGCCAGCTTCAGTGGTGAGGTTAAATGCGTGCATGACTCCGGTGAAAAGAAAGGCCTCCCGTGTGGCGACGCGCCAACCGAATTTGGTATCACGCGGCACAGGGACTTCGGGTTGCATGTAAAGGGCGGGATGCGACTTTGCACCATTGGCGAAGTCGTCGGAAATGTCGTCGCCGGGATCGAGCGTGTCTGAATCGGCGAGGCTTGACGCCGAAAGCGGGTAAATCCGGGAGTCGTCGATGGCGCTGCGATTCCTGGATTGAGTGGTCGGAATGTCATTGAAACCAGCGGTGCTGTCTACTAACAATTGAGCAGTGCCCAGGACTGAATAAGAAACAGGAACCACGACTACAAAGAGTGTGAGATTTCGAATCAGGTCTTTCATCGCAAGTTGTCTTTTCATCGTGAGAATAAGGATTACCGAGCCGGACAGGACAAGGCAGAGGAATTCACTTCACACACCGAACCTAACCTGCGACCTGCTCCTGAGTCGTTTGGGCGCCGAGAGCTCGTCTTTAAACAGGTGAAGAGCTTCGTTCGCGTTCACGGGGACAGGTAAATCGACTACGCGCGATATGCCTCCCGTTGAGGTGTCGCACCCAATGCTGCAGCTTTTCAAAGTCGAGATTATTCTTAAGGCAGTGTGCGGGGTTTTTCTACTGGGGAAATCCCTAGGATGCAAAGACCCGCTGATGAGGAGTTGACCGCGATCAAACCCGCAGAAGATTAAACGGGACCGGGGTGTGCACTTTCAGCAAAGGTCGCTTAAGTCATGGCCAAGCTGGCGAAATCGAACCTGTGAAAGCTGAGTGCAAACGAGATGAAAGGAAAAACTGGTAGTTTTGGGAGTTGAATTGCGCTGTCTGATCAGACAATTCTTTATTCTGTTTCATCCTTTCAGCCATAGGATCTCCGGGAGGATTTGTCAGAGTTGACATTCGTCCTTTTCAGCCCCCGAAGTTCCGCGCGTGCGCCGGTGGGCATGGCGACCCATTTGAATTAACATGGCAACTACTAACACTGCTGAAGCCCACGACCGACCCAAGATGGCGTATGGCGAGATTGTCAGCTTCGCCTATGACACGTTCTGCAGCGATAAAGTTCGGTTTGCTCTCACCGCATTAGGGATGGTCGTCGGGACGGCTTCGCTGATTCTCGTGGTCACAATCACCATGACGGGAAAGAAATACGTTTTGGATCAGATTCAAGGTATCGGCGTAAACATGATCGTAGTTGAATACCAAGGCGGAGACCACGGGCAGGACTTTTTGACCATCGACGACATGAACGCTGTATTACGGCAAGTGCCAGGAATCGTGGCCGCTTCTCCGGTGGTTCCGCTCGCTGACAGAATCCCTATTGGCCTTCATCAGGAGCGCGATCTCGACGTGCTGGGCGTGTTCCCCGAATACATCAGAGTGCGTAATTTGGTGGTTCTTTCCGGAAGGTTTTTCGATGGACAGGACGAGCAGGCACACAACAAAGTTGGCATAATCACGCAAAAACTCGCCGAGCAAGTCTACGGCTCGACGGATGATGCGGTGGGGAAGGTTGTGAAACTGAGTGGTTTGCCTTTCACGATCATCGGTACTTTCAGAGAGCGGGTGGACACTTTTGGGCGATCAGAGGTGACCAACAACTCCATGGTGATTCCCTACACCGTCACGCGGTATTTCACTAACTCGCCTAAAGTGCAACAGCTGTATTTCTCAGCCGCCGAACCGTCCATTGTGATTCCGGTCACCGGAAAAATTCAAAAAGTTATCCAGTCCCGCCATCGGCCGGAGTCAGCCTATTTCGTGCAGAATCTAACGGAGGTGGTCGCAATGGCGGAGCGGACCGCGAACGCGCTTACTTTGGTGTTGCTGCTCATCGCAGCGGTTACGCTCGTCGTGAGTGGCATAGGAATCATGAATATAATGTTGGCGACGGTAAGTTCACGCATTACCGAGATTGGCCTACGCAAAGCAATTGGCGCGACCAATCGTGATATCCGTTTTCAATTCTTGTCGGAAGCGATCCTGATCTCTCTCATTGGAGGCTCTGCTGGAGTAATCTTCGGACTGGCATTGCCATTATCGGTGCGCATTTTTACCGAATACAGGCTCCCCATTTCGGCACTCTCTGTTGTTGTGGCGATCGTAGTCTCTTGCTCAGTCGGTATTCTTTTTGGAACCGCTCCGGCTACGTTTGCGGCCGGGTTGGATCCAGTAGAGAGCATGCGCCATGAGTAATTCTTAGCTGCCTTGAGATTGAACGCAACCATGATATGGTGCTTGTGATTTCCACGCCATTCTATGTAAGCTCATCCTGCAGCCAGCTCTGACTTCGGTTGCAGAGGGACCCAGACTTCGATTCTTGTTCCCTTCCCAGGTGCCGAATGAATCTCGAATCGTCCTCCCAACAAGTATGCGCGCTCTTCCATACTGCGGATGCCCAGGCCCTTTTTCCCCCCCAGTTGCCGCACATCGAATCCGACGCCTTCGTCGCACACAGACACAACCAGTTTGTCGCCGGCTCTACGCAAGCGTACCTGCGCCTTGGACACGCCACTGTGTTTCTTTAAATTGCGAAGTCCTTCCTGAACGATGCGGAATAAACACAAAGCCACATCAGGATGAACGGAGCGAGGGATATCGTCAGGGAGAAAATCGATTTCAATACCCTGTGGGTGGGTAAACTCCTTGCACAAAGCACTGATCCCTGGAACGAGCCCCAATGCCTCGAGCGTCGAGGAATGGAGTCGATGCGAAAGGGTATGGAGATCAGCGCCGATTTCGCTGGCAGAATTCAGGAGACTGTGCACTTGTTTGACAGCCTCACTCGGCGAAGAGCCAATGGCTTCTTCCGCATTCTCCAATCCGAGTGCCAGTAGCGCCAAACGCTGGCTAAAATCGTCATGAATTTCCGCTGCCAGGCGACTGCGCTCTTTTTCCTGTGCGTTAATCAACCTGCCGCTGAGTTGCTCTTGAGCCTTCCGGGCGCGCTTGAGCTGCTTCTGCTCGAACAGGAGGTAGATAGTCAGCAAGGTCACACTCACAAAGATCAGCATTCCCGTGACAAAGGTCCGGTTGTATCGTTCCCAGAGAGTCGGCTGGCGAAACAGAATGGTGCTCCCGGTCGGGAGCTTAACCTGATCCAGGTCCCATCGCCGCAACTCACGCCAGTCGAACAATTACACACTGGGACCATGCACCACGGGAATATCATGAGGCGGCCTTCCCGCCAAGATCTCGAGGATATCGCGGGACGCGATCTTGCCTTGCTCTTCGTAGCTAACCACGAACCCGCCGACAATGCCGTGCCCGAGATACGTGCTGGAAATCCCAAAGACCGGGGCACTCGAGGCCGCTGTCACCAAGGGAAGGGCCTCCGCGGCGTTGAGGAACGTCCGCCCCTGCGCGTCTTTGAAGAAGGAAAGGTAAAGAACAATGGAACGGGCCGGAAGGTGCCTTAGCCTTTCCCGCAATTCGTCCATGGCAAGGTCGGTCAGATACGTGACGTCAAGCCGAGTCTCATAAGAATTGAGCCCTGCTTTGACGAGCGCAGTGACCCCTCGATCGAATTTGGACTGGCCCGCGATCACGAACACCTGACGCGTTTCCGGCAGCAAACGGAGGGCGGCATCCAAGGTCTTCGCGGGGTCCAACTGGAACCACGACCCTGTAGATCGGGAATCGAGATTCTGTTGATCAACTTGCCCTGGAACAGTGCAACAGAACACGATCGGAACATCGAAAAAAATCGTCTTCGACGGATCTGCGAAGACGCGGATCGGGGCTGGACCCACCAACACAATCAGGTCCAACTTCTTATCGCGATATTTTTGAACCAAGGAATCACGCCGTTCCTTCAGCGCATCTTCTGATAGATCAGCGGCATCCAGGTTCTCCGTGTAGACCTCTTCCTGAAAACGCTGGTCGAGGCTCAACGCCGAATGTATCTGGTTGGTCACAAGCGCCATACCAGGATGGGACAGTCCGACCTCAGTGATGATGAGAACTTGTTTTCTTTCCTGCGCCTGGGAAGCCAGCACGTAACAGACCAGCCCGAGCGCAGCCACGACAAGCCAACGCAATGTAGACCGCTCAGGGGGACAACCTCTAAAGGTGAAGCGTTGGCTTAGACCCACGCGCTGCGTGTGAGCTGACGTTTCGTAGTGTTGGAAAAAACAGCGCGAGAGCCAGCGATTGTTGCTTGGCGGAGGACGCCTTGCATCAATCGGGAAGCGGTGCCTGCTCATCTTTCCGGGCTGCAACCCGTCCGAGGGTATCCCCGACAACCACCTGGTTGTTGGACATTGGCGCCCCAGCCAGTTAAGGGAGAGGTTCAACATTTCCCTAAGGCTCCCGTCCACTTTGAGCAAACTTGTGACCCGGATTGTACCCCTTCAACTAAAACTGGCGCAATCGCGTTGACACCTATGACGCTGTTGGTGCGTCCTGGCGACCGACCGCGAGGGTCGGCGAGCACATACCTAGGGATTTCCCTAATTGTTCCCGCTTGTTCTCCCCGATAAAAGTACCAGCAGCTGACCCAAAAGTTTCTGGCAGCGACACGCGAGCCTATCCAGCGAGCAGGAGTCTTTATGAAAATAATCAGCTCCATTGCACTATTGCTGTTCGCTTTTTCCACCATTTGGATTCAGCCTGCTGCGGCCCAGTCCCAGGACGGGCAGAAGCAAGATATCCAGCAGCTCAAGGACAAGCTTCAGCAACTGGATCAAATGATGAGCGAGGTTAAGGGCGAGATCAGAGCCTTGGAAGACGCGCAGGGCCCACCCGTGGCCCCGGCAGTGGGACAAAATCCAGCCGAAGGGAAAAAGACGTCTGCTCCGCAGGAGCCAATGATCGCCGTTCCCTCGGAGGCGATTATCGCTCAGCCCCAGGCTGGAACCGTACCGCTGGAAGGCGAAATCACGGAGCGGAAGGACAGCGTCAGCTTTTACGGATTCACTATGCTCGACTCCGGCTACGACTTCGGGCAGATAAATCCGAACTGGTACGACGTTGTCCGTCCCACCCAGTTGCCGTCCTTCAAGAACGAGTTCGCGCCGAGTGGAAATGTCTATGCCAGCGTGCGACAAACCCGCTTCGGCGTGAAGTCCTCCACGCCTACGCCGTACGGCGATCTGAATACAATATTCGAATTCGAACTCTTTGGGACCGGAGTTGACGCCGGACAAACGACGTTCCGTCTACGCCATGCCTACGGTGAATTGGGCCAGTTTGGAGCGGGACAAACCTGGAGTCCGTTCATGGATATCGGCGTCTTCCCCAACACGGTGGAGTACTGGGGACCGAGCGGGATGGTCTTCTTCCGCAACGTACAAATACGCTGGATGCCGATCCGGAAGAAAACAGGCAGCGTGACTATTGCTCTGGAACGGCCCGGCGCCAGCGGCGACCAAGGTACTTATTCCGACCGCATCGAGCTAAGCAACATACGGCCCCGTTTCAATTTCCCTGATCTTTCAGGAAATGCGCGGATCGACAGGAACTGGGGCTACCTGCAGGTGGCCGGCATTGTCCGCAAAATCGGCTGGGTAGATACCAGCGGCAACCCCATCAATCTCGGTGCCAGCGTTGTGGGCTGGGGTGTGAACACTACTTCAAATCTCAACTTGTCAAAAAACAATGTAGCAAAGCTGGCATTCGTTTACGGCGCAGGCATTGAGAATTACATGGACGACGCACCGGTGGATGTCGGTATTCAGAATCAACCGAACTCGCGCATCCCCATCAAAGGCGTGGCTTTGCCGGTTCTTGGCGTCGTGGCGTTTCTCGACCACTCCTGGAATAAGCACTTTACCAGCTCGGTCGGCTACTCGCTAGTTGACATTCAGAACTCAGATGCGCAGAAGCCAGCGGACTTTCACCAGGGCGACTATGCGATCGCAAACTTGCTGTACCACCCTATTCCTAGGGTCATGATGGGCAGCGAGTTTCAGTTCGGCAGGCGAGTGAATTTTAGCAACGGATACAACTTCAACGATTACCGAGTGCAGTTCTCATTCAAGTTTGATTGGGACAAGAGTTTCAAATCCCCAACTCTATGACTCTGGCCTGGCGGAAAGAAAGGAAACGTCAATGTTGAATAGAAACTGGGCGGTAAAGCTAGTGCTCGTCGCAACGGTTATGGTTTCGTCGGTGCTTCCGATGTCGGCGCAGGCGCAAGCACCGCGAAGTCCTGTGGCGCCTCGCCGCGAGGTCGTGGCGGCAGTAGTTAAGGAGGCCTACGACAAGTTCAAGAACGAAACCCGCGGGAAGAATGCCGATTACATTCCCTATCTCGCACAGGTGGATTCCAAACTATTCGGAATCGCGATTGTGACCACCGACAACCAGGTCATCACGATGGGAGACGTGAAATATTCATTCTCCATCCAGTCGATTTCTAAGGTTTACACCCTCGCACTCGCGATGGAAGCATTGGGAGCCGACAAGGTCTTCCAAAAAGTAGGCTCCGAGCCTACGGGACGCCCCTTTAACTCTCCAGTGGCGGTCGTGGATATGCCGACACACACCGGCAACCCTTTTGTTAATGCGGGCGCCATTGCCACCACTAGCCTGATCTCCGGCAAGGATGCGGATGAAAAGTGGAACAAGATCCTGGATTTCTACAGCCGCGCGGCCGGAGAAAAATTGATTCTGATTGATGAGGTTTACAAATCCGAAGCCGCCACCAACACCGGCAATAAAGCGCTCTCCATGCTCCTGGCCAAGTATGAGCGGATCTACGCTGATCCATTTGAGTCGGTCGATATCTATACCAAGCAGTGTTCGGTTGGTGTCAACGCCACCCAACTTGCACGGATGGGTGCCACGCTCGCGAATAACGGAATTAACCCGGGCACCGCTGAACAGGTGATCAAGGCGGAAGACGTTCCTCACATCCTCAGCACGATGATGATGGCCGGTCTTTATGACGGTTCCGGTGGCTGGGATGTGGGTCTTCCCGCAAAGAGCGGAGTGGGCTTGGCGTGCGCTCCTCAGGGGTGGTCATAATTCAAAAAGGACCCCCCTATCCCCTACATAATAAAAGGGTTAGCAAGGGGGCGGGGTAGGAGGCCTAACTGTATGACAACACAAGACTTAATATAATAGCAAAGCAAAGGCGAAGGCTCCCACACGTAACTGCGTGGTTACACGTTGCGCCGGGTAATGGTTGCGTCTCCCGTATACGTTCGCTGGGTGTTGGGCTGGCTTCGCCTGTGTTGCACGATGTATACGTTTGACGATACGTTGCAGCCATCAGGATTGGTGCGTCACACAGGGCGTCTGTGGTTATATACGTGGGTATATGAGAGGGGTTGCTTTACTCTACCTTCTTTTTCGGAAAGTGAACTCCAGCGCTTGGAGGCGAGCGATGGCTGAGCGTATCGTTTCCATTGTTATCTTGACCACGCCGACGCCGGGTAGGGCATTGCTGATGTGGGGGCCATCTAATAATCCGGCTGCGCGTGGGGAGGGTTCACGCACGATACAGGACTCGCCACACTCGTGGTCTGGGTAATGCTCCATGTCACAAGGGGTTGTTGCTGGGTTCGTCCACACGTGGTTTGGGTCTATCAGCGTTCGGCACTTGCTACAGATACTTCCTCCGTGGCCGTTGTTGAACTTCTCTTCCAGCGGCGCGTCACAGCATGCGCTTCGGTCCTTGGCGAGGGCGTCTTCCAGCGCTCGGAAGTTGCTGGCTGACTCCTCGCTACAGATGAAGCGATGAACTCGGTTCGTCACTAAGCCGCCGTTGGCGAGGTTCATCTTGGCGACCTTCATTTCCCGAACTTCCATGTCTTCGGTTATACCTCGCGAGGACTCCATAGCGTCTTCGGCAATGCGAACTTCCGGGTCAAGGGGTTCAGCGCTTTGTTGGAAAGGGCGGTTTACAGAAAGCTGGTTTTGTATACCGTGGGTTTTCTGTTCTCCAGCTTTGTAAACCGGCTCTTTCCACATTCCGGCACTCCGCGATTAGATGCGGTTCTTCAATCGAGCATTCCGAGGTCTTGAGATGACCCGTCCAATCGGGATGTCCGATGGCGAAGCAGACGGTCTGGTTCTCCAAGCCGGGATAGCTCGGCTCCGCCTGTAGGCTCGTAGGAGCCCTTCGCGTCATGGTCGAACAATGTCCCGCATTGTCGACAATGACCGTCTTTTCTGCCGTCATGGTTCGACCTTGTTTGGCATGGTCGACAATGCCTCCGATTTGGCCGGTCATGGTCGGAACTTGTCGCACATGGTCGACCAGCTTTTCGCACCTCGCGCATGGTTTGTCAGAAGAGCAGGAAGCGTTCCTTGGCGCGTGCTGCTCGTTTTGACGCTCACCAGGTCGCGGAGTGGCTAGAGGCGAAAATGCCATCGCAGTCTGTTAGAACGAGACCGCACAAAGAATCAGCTGCTAGTGCTTAGGCGAATGCTGCGAGACTCCCATTGTTGATCCTCTGCTGAACATCTTTGTTCCTGAGTCCCTTCAAGTAGACCATCGTTGATGCGATGTCTCTGTGTCCCATCCATTGTTGCAGTGTCCGAATGTCGATCCCGTCCTGCAAGTGACGAGTAGCGTAGGTGTGGCGAAACTTATGCAGAAACCAGCGCGTACAGTATGGCCCGTCCGAACACCTGTTGATCTTAACTACTCCATTTTCCAACTTGTGCTTCACGACGCAGTGTCCGCAATTCAACTTCGCCCTCTCGGCGACCCGTTTAAGCTTCTCTAGCATTGCTCCATCCGGCCTGCCAGTGGCGCTTGGAAATATCGGATCATCCGCCTTGGCGTCGGCGGGCTTGAATCTCTTCAGGAGTTCAATCAGCCTAGCGGGGACGGGAACCTCGCGCTCTTCCCAATTCTTCGGTTGGAAATTCCAGTGCGGTTTTGCCGTCACTCGCACCGCCATGTGCTTAAAATCCACGTCCCGCCAAGTAATAAATCGGCCTTCCGCATCACGGAAGCCTGACATCAGATAGAACTTAAATCTGACCTCCTCGCTCCAGGTGCAGGCCTTGAACAATTTCTCCAACTCTGAGTCTTCGTAGATCGGCCGAATCGTCTCCACAAAGCTGGGCCAATCGCTCGAATTCAGCAACTTCCTCCTGCCGTGCTGTTTCATGACCTGCGAGAGGACCACCAACTTGTTGTAAATGCTCTTGCCCTTCTGGCCTTCCTTCATGCAATCTGTCGCGTAGTCGAGGAGATCCTGGCGCTCGACCTGGTCAACATAGGTTCGAGTGCAAAACGATTTGAAGGAAATGAGGATCGGACGATACGTGCGAAAGGTTCTGAGCGAGCGATGATTTCTGACGTATTCGATGTAGTGTTCGAGGGCCGCGTGTAGAGTGACTCGACCTTGGTCTTGACCCGTGTCCTGCTCTGGCTGTGCGATCAATCCGTGTCTGACCGCAGAGAGCTCAGCCTGTTTGATCCGAACTTTCTCGGCTGCGGTCCACGCGTCGGGACCTACGGCTTGCCGGCTACGCTTGCCACGGTCCCACCACTCGATAAAATAACCGCCTTCGGGATGCAACTCCTCCCCGCCGTGAATACAAACGCGGTCTCGTCGGACCCTGCCTTTCGAGTCGAACAACGCTGCGGCAAGAATCCAACGGCTATCAACTTTCACCTGCTTAAGCAATTTGACCTGCGACTGGCGAGACATTTGGCTGCTCCGTGTCCGAAACGCCAGTATACTCGCCTGTAAACGGGTTAAAGTCAAGTAACGAAAGGAGCAGAGTGACAGGGCAGCGTTCTAACCAACTGAACTACGTCCCCGGTTTTGACGACCGGAATTTCCGAACTGGTGGGCAGTGCAGGACTCGAACCTGCGACCTCCTGCTTGTAAGGCAGGCGCTCTAACCAGCTGAGCTAACCGCCCCTCGCCCCCTGGGTTTCATCGTGACGAAAATCATGATGACACCGTCATGTGATAGGGCCTCGCGGAGATGAGGGGCATCCACACGAAGAACTTTTTCAGTATACGGGAGCGCCGAGAGAGCGGTCAATGTGAATGGAGCAATCAGCACTCAGCAGTCAGCCACTAGGTCTTAGAGACCAGATCGATCCTCCGGGGCTACGTGTGATTGCTGAGAGTTGAGTGCTCACGGCTGCTAGACTGTGTCGCGTGCGGCGCTTGATTGTTAATGCGGATGATTTTGGGCTTACTCGGGGTGTGAATCGCGCCATTGTTGAAGCCTCCAGCGATGGAATCGTAACGTCCTCCACCCTCATGGCCAATGGTCAGGCGTTCGAGGATGCGATCGCGCACACGAAGTCCGCGTCACGGCTGAGCGTCGGTTGCCACGTGGTACTCGTAGACGGCGCTCCTGTACTTGGCGGACGACAAGCTTCCACTCTCTTTGACAAGAAGGCTCACGACGGACGCTTCTACGGCGGGCTCGGCGCCTTCGCCTTGCGCGCAGTCAGTGGCAGGGTCGACGCCGACGAGATTGAAGCTGAAGTCACGGCACAAATTCGCAAACTGCAATCGGCCGGGCTTGTCGTCTCCCACCTAGATACGCACAAGCACACTCACATCTTGCCGCAGGTGCTGCGGCCGTTGTTACGGGCGGCTCGCACATGCGGCGTGCCGGCGGTGCGTAATCCCTTCGGACCGGTACGCTTTTCTATCCTGGCAAAATACCCGAGCCTATGGAAGCGCTACAGTCAGGTCGCCGTTATGAACCGCTTAGGCAGGAGGTTCCGAAACTCCGTCACCGACGCAGGGATGCTTACGACTGACGGAACTGTGGGCATTGTGAGTACCGGTGCGATGGATGATTACCTCTTCGCGAGCATCGTGGAGAGCCTCCCGGAAGGGACTTGGGAATTCGTCTGCCACCCCGGATATAACGACAACGAACTGGACAGCATCCGAACCCGCCTGCGCCAGTCTCGCGCGGTGGAGCTAAAGCTGCTAACTTCGCCTAAGACCCACGAACTACTGGCTCTAAGCGGGGTTCAGCTCATCTCGTATCGCGACCTCGCCTGAGACTCCCGAGTATTGTGACCCCGGACGTACACGGCCTTTGGATAGCCGCAAGCCACCAAATTGCCCTAACAACGGCGCAAGCGCCAAGGTATCATATGCCAGCCGCTGAGAATACGGCAGAAGGCACGTAAAGACATGGACAAAAGACCGGAAACCCGGGTCGCGACCGTAATCCTGGTACGAGTGTGGGGCATGGATGCGGACGGCCGCCCGTTCTTTCAAAACGCCAACGCCAACAATCTCAGCAGCGAAGGCGCCCGGCTTTCGGGCATCGGTCATCCACTGAAGGCTGGAGACGTTATCGGCGTGCAACACGCCGACAAGAAAGCTCGGTTCAAGGTGGTGTGGGTTCTTGATGGCGGCGTTGCAAGGCAGATTGAGGCTGGAGTACAGATTCTGCCAAACCAGCAGACCCCCTGGCGGGAACTGGCCAAGCCAGGCACGACTGAGGTCGCTCCCTCAAAAAACAAACGGCGCTACGTCCGGCATAAGGTTTTGTTTCCTCTGGAGATTGGGTTCGAGGATGCCCGGCGTACTCACATGCAAACCAACGCTACTGACATTGGCGGCCGCGGTTGTTATGTAGAAACCCTTCTTCCTTTACCGCTCGGCACAAAAGTCAAAATCACTTTCTGGATGGACTCGGAAAAGATTCAAACCAGCGGGGTGGTGCGAGCCAGCGATGGAGGAGTGGGGATGGGCATTGAGTTTACCCAACTAGACAATCACGTCCAAGACCGGCTGCAGAAGCATCTGGACATACTGGACGAGGGTCTCAGAGGCCGGGACGCCGCAAAGGGCGCGAGCAACGCAGATTCCTAGTCCTGATTCTTTATCTCCATTTCATCCGTTCTCAGCTTCCAAAATCTGAATCCCAGCGCACCGGTCACCATCGAATCAGAGAGCCGAACAGGCTTTCGTTGAAAGGACCGGGGAATGAAGATCGGAATCACCTGCTATCCGACCTACGGTGGCAGTGGAGTTGTCGCCACGGAGCTCGGCGTGGAGCTGGCCGTGCGTGGGCACGAAATTCATTTCATCTCTTATGCTCAGCCGATCCGGCTGACTGAACTGCATCCCAATATTCACTACCACGAAGTCGACGTGTCGCGATATCCGCTGTTCGAATATCCTCCTTACGATTTGGCGTTGGCGACGAGAATGGCGGAAGTCTCCGAACTGTACGCGCTGGACCTTCTGCATGTGCATTACGCGATCCCGCATTCGGTGAGCGCTTTATTAGCCCGACAAATGCTGGCGGCCAAGCCCAGAGGACAGAAGCTGCCTTTTGTGACCACGCTTCACGGTACCGACATCACGCTGGTCGGGCTGGATCGCTCGTACCTGCCGATTACCCGTTTCTCGATCGAGCAGAGCGATGGCGTAACTGCCATCTCACAATATTTGCGCGAGCGCACGCTGCGGGAGTTCGACGTCAAGAACCACATTGAAGTCATTTACAACTTCGTGAATTGCGACGTCTACATTCGTGACGCTGAGGCGCCGCAGCGCCGACTCGAGTATGCCCCAAACGGTGAACGCCTCATGGTACATCTGTCGAACTTTCGGCCGGTGAAGCGTATTACCGATACCATTGAAATTTTCGATCGCGTCCGCAAGAAGATTCCTTCCCGGCTGTTGCTGATCGGAGATGGGCCAGACCGTTCGCGCGCAGAATGGCTGGCAGTGCAGAAGGGGATTCATAACGACGTTTTGTTTCTCGGCAAGCAGGATGAGGTTCACGAAAAGCTGGCCCTCGCTGACTTGATCCTCATGCCCAGCGAATTGGAGTCGTTTGGGTTGGCTGCCCTGGAAGCGATGGCTTGCGAAGTCGTGCCCATTGCAACCCGCGTGGGCGGAGTGCCCGAGGTGATCGAGCACGGGAAGAGCGGTTTCTTGGCGGATGTCGGGGATGTCGATACGATGGCGCGCTACGCGATCGAATTGCTCAGTGACGAAAGCCGCTTGCAGGAAATGGGGAGGGCTTGCCGCGCAGTGGCAAAGTCCAGATTCTGTTCTTCGAGGATCATTCCGCAATATGAGGAATTTTACCGCCGCGTGCTCGAACGTTCTTCGTAAAGCGCCGCTGGTATCGAGCCCTCACTCTGTAGCACGGGAAGGCGCAAACGAATCAGGGTTCCCTTCCCTTCATGGCTGTCGATGGTCATGCGGGCCGTGTCTCCATACAACACTTTCAGGCGCTCCGCGACGTTGGCCATCCCAATTCCGGTTCCGCCCAGGCCACTGGGCTTTTCCAGCAGGTTCGCGGCGCCCATGCCCACACCATCGTCTTCTACTTCAATAATCAGCTGGGAGTCCGTCAACCGGCTGCGCAGGAAAATGCTGCCACCTTCAATCTTGGACGAGAGGCCATGCTTGATTGAGTTCTCGACGAGCGGCTGCAGCAACATGCTGGGCACCATCACATCGAGCGACGCGGGTTCCAACTCCTTCATGACCTGCAGTTTGTCGCGTCCGAAACGGACTACTTCGATGTCGAGGTAATTATCGATAAACTCCAGTTCTTCGCGCAGAGGTACAAAGGCGTCGCCGCTGCTCAGTAGTCGTCGCAGAATCGTAGCCAGCTTGATAATCAGTTCGCGCGCCGTATCGGGATCGAAGCGCACCAGCGAAGAGACCGAGTTCAGGGTGTTGAACAGGAAGTGCGGGTTGATTTGGTTTTGCAGCGCTTCCATTCGGGATTGCAGTAACAGGCGTTCCTGTTCTTCGAGCTTGATCTGGATGCGAACGCTGTTCCAGATTTTCAGTTCTATGCCGATCACGGTAACCGAAGTGGCGTAGATCAACGCTTCGACCCACAGGTTCGGACTCTCCAGGCTGAACGTGGCATTTGGCAGGAAGCGAGAAATCTCCGTCTGCACGAAACGCAGCGCGACGATGGTAACGAAGAACATGGTCTGCCAGTCGAACAGGCGTGGCGTGGGCAGATTGCGGCGGATCATGCGATAAATGCTGAGATCGATGAAAGGAGAGAACGACCAGATGTCTTCCCGGTCGGGAGTCAGGGTGCGCAGTTGTCCGGCCACGAAACCCACCAGAAGATTGAAAGGTAGAGTGGCCCACTCTCCGTGCAAAAGGGCAGGAAGAGCTAGAAGCGCTCCGCCCACCATCCCCGTGAACCGGCCACCAATCACACCTAGAAGGACCGTGGTTTCAAAAGATAAATCTCCGGCTAAGAAACTGGTTTGAATAAAGCGGACCCACACCCCTAAGGCCATCGGAACGCCGATCCACAGAATCAGGTAAATCCGATGCTTCAGAGCGCGACTTTCGCGGAATAGAAGAGACTTAAATTCAACCGAACGGACGAGAACGCTGGCCACGGCGGCCGCTACGCCGAGCTTGATCAGCAGATTGACAAGGATGAGCCGCTGTTCCATGGTTCGCCGTTGAAGAGATCCGCTGAGGAGAATGTAGCACGGCGCTTCGCGTGGGGACAGGCCACCCTCGGCCGTGCGGCCCAAACGGAAACGTTGCAAGCAATGTTTCTACAGAGAAATTTCAATCGTAGAAACGTAGCTTGCTACGTTTCTAGCTATGCTCGCGCAGCCGCGCCGCGATTTCGTTGAGTGCGGCTTCGAGTCCTTCTACTTGCGCAGGTCCGCCCTGTGCCATGTCCCTGCTCCCTCCGCCGCGTCCGCCAAGGCGTGCGAGCGCGTCCTTCATGAGCCCTCCCATGTCGAACGGTTGCCCGGGGGATTGAGCTAACACTAGTGCGGGCGGCTCGGAAGTGGTCCCAAGAAGAGTGACTACACCCGCGCTCTGGCGAGTCAACTTCTGGGCCAGCAATTTAATGAACGTCAGATCGCGGTCAGGGAAAGTGCGGATTATGATTCTTCGACTGCCGCCCTCCGGAGTTTCTGCGAGCAAGCGGCTGGCGTGTAACGCGGCCAACTCCTCCAACAGGTGCTCACCCGATTTCCGTACGGCTCGCGCTTCCTCCTGCAACTTCCGGACCTGTTGCGGAATATCCCAAATGTGGCTCGAAAGCAGGCCGCCAGACTCTGCCAGAACGCTGTAATCGTGTCGCGCGGTGGCGACAGTGCGTTTGCCGCAAACGAACTCGACTCGCCATCCCTGCCGAGTTTTTTCTGTTTTCCTTAGCAGGATGCAACCGATCTGTCCGGTCGCCGAGACATGCGTCCCGCCGCACGCGGTCAAATCAAAATCATGCACGTCGATCAGCCTGAGCTTGTCGCGTTCGACCGTCGGAATCTTGCGCAGCCCCAAACTCAGCGCCTCTTCCTGCGTCACAAAACGGGTACTGACAGCACGGTTCTGCATGACGACGTCATTCGCCAACGCCTCGGCGGCTTCGACTTGCGTGGCGGTGAGGCTCTTCGTATCCAAGTCAATTGAACACGACTCCGCACCCATGTGAAACGAAACCGTGGGCAGGTTGAACAGCCGCACGAACGCTGCCGAGAGCACATGCTGGCCAGAATGCTGCTGCATGTGATCGTGGCGACGGTCAACATCAATCAGACCATGAACGCGGCTTCCCTTGTGGATCGATCCTGCATCGTCGAGAACATGGAGGATCTGCCCATCCTCTGTTTCGGTCACATCGGTCACGCGCAATTTGCTGCTCGCCTGGCCGGGAAGAATCCAACCCGTGTCGAAAATCTGCCCACCACTCGTGGGATAGAAGGCAGTTCGATCGAGAATCACGGCGGGACGAGATTCAGAATCCGAAGCAGAAACTAGATCCAACACCTCAGCGTCGAATTCAGACAGAAAAGAATCATGGTAATAAAGATGTTCGGTCATGATTTGATTTTGTAGCGCCGGCATCCTGCCGGCTGTCCCGAGGGCATCCTGCCCGCGGTGGTGGAGGCGGGACGCCACCACGACAGCCGCCGGGACGGCGGCGCTACTAATAAGGTCCAATGATTCCGCCGATTTGCCGCGAGGCGGGGGCCAATTGATGCTCGGACTTCTTCCGATCCTCGATCACATCCAGATACTTCAAGCCTGACCCCGTATTAAACAACACCACCGTGTCGTCCGGGCCGAAGAAAGTACTGGCACGCAACTTGCGATACGCGGCCAGCGCGGCCGCTCCTTCCGGCGCGGCAAAAACTCCTTCCACCCGACCCCATTCTCGCACTGCGTCCATGATCTGGTCGTCGGTGACGGCCAGTGCGACGCCGCCGCTCTTCTTGAGAATATCGAGAATTAAATAGTCCCCATATGCCTTGGGCACACGAAGACCCGCAGCCAAGGTAGCGGCGTTCGGCCAGAATTCCGCAGTGGGCCTCGCATCGTCCCATGCTTTCGCGATAGGAGCGCAGCCAGCCGCTTGGACCGCGATCATCTGGGGACGCTCCGCGCCGATCCAGCCCAGGTCTTGCATCTCTTGAAACGCTTTCCACATCCCGATCAGACCGACTCCGCCGCCAGTGGGATAAATAATGCCCTGCGGCACCCGCCATCCCAATTGTTCCGCGACTTCGTAGCCCATAGTCTTCTTGCCTTCCAAGCGAAAAGGCTCTTTAAGCGTGGATACATCGAACCAGCCTTCCTTCTCTTTTCGCTCGGCAACCATGCGCGCACAATCGCTGATCAGGCCGTCGACCAAGGTGACGTTTGCGCCGTAGGTCTCGCACTCAACTCGATTCGCGAGCGGTACATCTTTGGGCATGAAAATATATGCCTGAAGGCCAGCTGCAGCGGCATACGCTGCCAGTGCGCTACCCGCGTTTCCCGCGGAGGGAGCAGCCAATTTTCTCAGGCCGTACGATTTCGCCATCGTGACGGCAGCCGACATGCCACGAGCCTTGAACGAGCCGGTCGGGTTTAAACCTTCATCCTTTATATAGACGTTGGGGAACTCGCGGGAGCGGAGCATCGGCGTAAAGCCCTCGCCCAGCGAGACCGGCTCGGCTTCCGGCAGAACCTCGGCGTAGCGCCACATGGTGGGCGTGCGCCCAACCAGCGAAGCAGTCGTGAATTTAGATTTCAGCGGAGCGAGCTTATAGCGGACGTAGAGCACACCGCCGTCTTTTGGGCAAACCGTCTGCGGACGAGCGGCGTCAATCGATGCGCCACATTTTGTGCATTCCAGATGGTCGATGCGGGCCACGCTTGGAAGTTTAGCAAACTTTCTAATGGAGGCTGGGCGTGCCCGGCGGCTGGAAGGACGAGGACGCCCGTCGTCCATCACTTTGCTATTTTTTCGGAAACTTCGCGTCGAGATCGAGATTCAACTCGAGCACGTTGACACGCGGTTCTCCGAGCAGGCCTAATTGGCGCGGCAGAGTGTGCTCCTGAACGAGGCGCTTTACTTGATCTTCGGAAATTCCACGTTGCTGTGCGACTCGTGAAACTTGAAACTCAGCCGCTGCGGGAGAGATGTCGGGATCGAGGCCTGAAGCTGACGCCGTTATCAAATCGACGGGCACGGGCTGACCCGGATGATCCGCCTCGTTGGTGGCGACATCCGCCTTCACCCGGTCAATCAGATGCTGGTTGGTAGGGCCGAGTTGAGAACCGTTGGAATTCGCGGCGTCATATCCATTGCCAGCAGCGGAAGGCCGCGAATGAAAATAGCCGGGTCCAACGAATGCCTGGCCGATGATGTGCGAACCTACGACTTTGCCATTTTGCACAATCAGCTGGCCGTTGGCTTTGTCTTTGAAAAAGAGTTGCGCCAGTCCCGTGACCACCAACGGATAAACGATTCCCAACAGGATCGTGGTCACGATCGTCATCAGCACCGAAGTTATCAAGTTCTTTTTCATGACAATCCTCTCAGGCCATCCCAACGCTTGTGATGAACATATCGATCAGCTTGATCCCAACGAACGGCACAATAATGCCGCCAACGCCGTAGATCCAGAGGTTTCGGCGCAGCAAGACCGCAGCTCCCATGGGCCGATACTTCACGCCGCGCAGGGCCAGGGGGATTAATGCAACAATGATCAGGGCATTGAAAATGACTGCCGATAAAATCGCTGACTGCGGAGTCTTGAGTTGCATGATGTTTAGCGTATTCAAGACCGGAAAGGTCGCCGCAAACATCGCCGGAATAATCGCGAAGTATTTGGCTACGTCGTTGGCGATGGAAAACGTGGTGAGGGCGCCGCGGGTCATGAGCAACTGCTTGCCGATTTCCACGATCTCGATGAGCTTGGTGGGATTGGAATCGAGATCGACCATGTTCCCGGCTTCTTTTGCCGCCTGTGTTCCGGTGTTCATGGCTACACCGACGTCGGCCTGTGCCAGCGCAGGAGCATCGTTAGTGCCGTCGCCGGTCATCGCCACCAGCTTGCCCTGCTTCTGCTCGCCGCGGATCAGATCCATTTTGTCTTTCGGAGTAGCCTCGGCGAGGAAGTCGTCCACGCCGGCTTCTCGCGCGATGGCGGCCGCGGTCAGCGGATTGTCTCCGGTGATCATCACGGTCTTGATTCCCATGGCGCGAAGCTGATCGAAGCGCTCGCGCATTCCACCTTTGACGATGTCTTTGAGGTGAATTACGCCGAGGGCCCGACGATTCTCGGCGACAACCAACGGCGTTCCGCCGGATCGCGCAATGGTTTCGACGGCAGCTTGAATCTCTTTGGGGAGCATCGTGCCATTCTGAGTGAGATATTTCGTGATCGCGTCCACAGCACCCTTGCGAATCTCGCGGCCGTCCATGTCCACACCCGACATACGGGTTTGTGCGGTGAACGGAATGAATGTCGCTTCGTGCGAGCCTAATTCCCTGCCCCGAAGGCTGTAGCGTTCCTTGGCCAACACAACGATGGAGCGGCCTTCTGGAGTTTCATCGGCCAACGAGGAAAGTTGGGCTGCATCCGCCATCTGTGCTTCAGTGATCCCGGGCGCTGGAACAAATTCCGAGGCTTGCCGGTTGCCCAGTGTGATGGTTCCGGTCTTGTCGAGCAGAAGCGTGTTGACATCGCCAGCAGCTTCGACCGCTCGTCCAGACATGGCTAACACGTTGTGTTGCACCAGGCGGTCCATGCCGGCAATTCCGATTGCGGAGAGAAGTCCGCCAATAGTGGTCGGAATCAAGCAGACCAGCAACGATACCAGCACAAAAACCGTCTGCGGTGAGCCGGAGTAAATGGCAAACGGCTGCAGGGTCACCACGGCGAGCAGAAAGATAATCGTCAGTCCTGCCAGCAGAATGTTCAGCGCGATTTCGTTCGGCGTTTTCTGGCGCTCGGCTCCTTCCACGAGGGCGATCATGCGATCCAGAAAGGTCTCGCCCGGGTTGGATGTGATCTTGATCTTGAGCCAATCCGAAAGTACGCGCGTACCGCCGGTCACAGCTGAGCGATCTCCCCCGGCTTCGCGGATAACCGGCGCGGATTCTCCGGTGATTGCCGATTCGTCGACTGAGGCCACACCTTCTAGAATCTCGCCATCACTAGGGATGAACTCACTGGCCACAACTCGCACCAAATCGCCAGCACGCAATTTGGAACTGGCGATCTGTTCGATCTTGCCATCGGGCAGCAAACGATTAGCAATCGTCTCGGCGCGAGCTTTACGCAGAGAGTCGGCTTGGGCTTTGCCCCGGCCTTCCGCCATGGCTTCGGCAAAATTGGCGAACAAGACGGTAAACCAGAGCCAGAGCGTAATCTGGAGGTTGAAGCCGAACGCCCCTTGATGCCTCAGCACGTCGCGGATCAACAAAATAGTCGTAGCCACACTGCCAACTTCGACCACGAACATCACCGGATTCTTCATCATGTTCCGCGGATCGAGCTTCACCAGGGAATCCCAAAGCGCGCGGCGCACGATCTTCATGTCCCAAATGGATTTCGATTTCCTATCTGCCATAGTTCCTCAGAAAGTCTTGCCAACTGACATCAACAGGTGCTCGAGGATGGGGCCCAGGCTTAGTGCAGGGAAAAAAGTCAAGGCTCCGACGATCAGAATCACGCCCACAAGCAGGACGCTGAACAATGGCGTGGTCACCGGAAATGTTCCCAGCGACGGCGGCACATATTTTTTCCTGGCGAGATTGCCAGCAATCGCCAGCATGGGAATGATCATGAAGAACCGCCCCACCAGCATGGTCATTGCGCCCGACGTGTTGTACCAGAGAGTATTTCCGTTCAGGCCTCCGAAGGCCGAACCGTTATTGCCTGCCATAGACGTAAAGGCGTACAAGATCTGCGTCAAGCCATGAGGACCGGGATTGCTGATGCTGGATGTGCCAAATCCCCGCACGGACGAGATAGCCGTAAGCACGAGAATCACAAGAGGAAAAACTAGCGTGACCAGCATTGCCATCTTCACGTCGTAGGCTTCGATCTTCTTGCCCAAATACTCCGGCGTTCGGCCGACCATCAGTCCGGCAATGAACACGGCCAGTACAACGTAGATCAGAATGCCGTAAAGTCCTGCGCCCACGCCTCCGAAAACGGTCTCGCTGAGCATGATGTTCGCTAGCGGAACCATTCCACCGAGTGGCGTGTAGGAATCGTGCCAACCGTTGATCGCTCCGCAACTGGCGTCGGTCGTGACGGTCGCAAACAGAGCGGAGTCGGCGATACCAAAGCGAACTTCCTTGCCTTCCATGTTGCCGCCGGGCTGCAATGCGCTCACGCGTTGATCCGCTCCCTTCAGCAACGGATTGCCCCGCGCCTCTGCCCAATAAGCAGTTGTAACTCCGCATAGGAATAAGAAAGCCATTGCGGCCCATACCGCCCATCCATGGCGTTGCGATCCGGTCATGCGGCCGAGCGTGTAGGTCAAGCCCGCGGGGATAAGGAAGATGGAAAGCATCTGCAGATAATTGCTGAGCGGAGTGGGATTCTCGAACGGATGCGAGCTGTTCGCATTGAAAAATCCACCGCCATTCGTGCCCAGCATCTTGGGGGCTTCCTGGGACGCGACCGGGCCTTGTGCGATGGTCTGATCGGTTACCGTATCCATCACCGGCTTGCCGTCTTGTCCGACCATCGGCTTTCCATCCGCGCCGGTCTTCTGCACTTGCTGCGCCTCAACCAATTTCACAGTGTCATACGGCTTCAGGTTCTGCACGACTCCCTGAGACACCAGAGCCAGAGCGTAGACGATGCACATCGGCAGCAGCAGCCAGAGCGTGGCACGCGTCATGTCCACCCAGAAGTTGCCGATGGTCTCTTTTTCCCGCCGCGCGATGCCGCGTACGAAGGCGATGGCGAGTGCGATGCCGACGGCGGCTGACGTGAAGTTGTGATATGCCAGCCCGGCCATCTGGGTGAGATAGCTCATCGTGGCCTCACCCGCATAGTTCTGCCAGTTGGTGTTAGTCGTGAACGACGAGGCGGTATTGAAGGCCAGATCCTGAGCGACTGCTCCGAATTTTTGGGGATTCAACGGCAGCCACTGCTGAACCCGCTCGATCAGATACAGCAGCAACATGGAGACGCCGCTGAACATGAGCATGGAGACGGCATACTCCGTCCATCGCATGTCGTGATTCTCATCGACGCCGGTCACGCGGTACAGCAAGCGCTCGACTGGTCGCGCAAGCGGATCAAGGAACGTGCGTTCGCGGTTGAAAACCCGGGTCATGAATACACCCAGCGGTTTGGTGACCGCGAAGATCAACACCAGAAATAGCAGTATCTGAATCCAGCCATTCACCGTCATCAGAACTTCTCCGGCATCAAAAGCGCGTAAAGCAGGTAGACCATCAATAAAACACAGACCACCAGCATGAGGATCGATTCAAGATTCATGACATTTCACCTCAGCGAATCCGATCACAAAACCGTACGTAAGCCAATGCGATGGCAAAAAATGCCAGTGTTACAGCTATGAAGATAATGTCTTTCATGAACTTTCTCCGCTGCGTATCATGCCCACGAATAAATTCACCACGCACCCTCCTTGCGGCCCCACCACCAGACCAGACCGAGCGTCGCCGTGTTCTGTTGTTTGCTCAGCACACCTTGCACACTGGTCAGGAAAGACGGCTGATTCGAGAAGTCACGGCGCCATTCATACCGCATCAGGAAACCATCTGCGACGTTGTAGTCGAGTGTTGCCGTCGTTTCCTTTAATGCCTGATTCAGGCCGCTGAAAAGACCGCCGCGATCGGAAAGGTACTCGGCCCGACCGGCCAACGCGAACTTGGACGAGAGTTGATATTTCACGTATGCGGCACCGCCATCGGTATGAGACGGCGCTGACGATTCTCCCGGCGCGGCATTCTTCCAGAGGCGTTCGATGACATAGTCGCCCTCGATGGCCACGCTGAGCTTCGGCGTAGTCTGCCAGCTCACATAGCTGTCGAAGATGTGAAGCCGACCATCAGGGGCAGGAATAATCGGCGCGAAACTAAGGCCCGGTTGCACTGGGATCGGCGAAGTGGGAGGCACGCTGATCCTATCGGGATGGTCCTGACCCAAGTAATAATTCATCGTCCAGCTAATCGTCTTGCGGGGTGTCGCGGTAAAACCAAATAACTCATCTTTGAAGCCGTTGGTCGGTTCGACCTGATTGTTGCCATTGATCACCCAGTAGTTCAAAGCCAGATGATCGTTGACCGGATAACTGACACGAAAGCCCATGTGGTAGAAGGGCAGGAAGTTGAACCAGTATGACCGCGAGTAGTTTATCTGGTCCTTGGTGTAGTTACCTTCGATGCCAAGCGAGCTTGCCCATTTTCCGAAATCCACATTCAAGCCGCGGCCAACGGGAACAACATAGGTGCCGTAAGCTTGAAAGATATTGCGATAGATATCCGGCCGCGGTTCGTTCGTAGGATTTCCCTGTAGCGTATCCGTTGCTTGACCAAATTGGAGGTCGAGGCGGCCTCCGAAACGTCGTCCCTCGGCAACTTCCGGCGGGTGATCAAATATCACGCTCGCCTGATTCAAGCTGAAACTGTTGCTGAGAACGTCATAGGCGCGCAACAGATTGACTCGCCCGACGGGTGCATTGAAGTTGTATTCGTAATATCCATCTATCCCAATATTGATGGTGGTGTCGCGCAGAAAGTCGAGGCTCTTCCTGTCCTGAGGCGTGAGCGTCGCCTGCTCTGCCGAAACGGATTGCGGTTGCGCTACGGACGTCAACTGTGCGTTCGGAACGCTTTGAGAACCGCTTGGTGGCGAATTTGATTGCAGCTCTTTCACAATGCGCTTCAGTTCGGCTACTTCACTTTCAAGTTCCCCAACTCGTTGTTGCAGCCCTTCACTGGTCAAGGCTTTGCCAGGAACATCTGTCGAAGCAGCGCCTGTTTGGCTCTGTCCACGCGCCGGCAATAAACATGGAAACGCGATCATCAGTAACACCAGCACTCTTTCAGCAAATCTGTGCGCCCTGAAGAAACTACAGGCAACCAGCACCTTCGAGAAAGTCATGGCTTTACGCTCCTGTCGAAAAATCGTGGCCAGAAGCGATAAATACTAGAACTTGACCAATATTGCTAGATTGAGCCGGTTTTCATCCCTCACTAGATCAGGGGTAAAGCCTGACACGACCGAGCCGGGGGGTCCGGTGTTGCCACCTGGAGGCGTAATGCCGCCTCGCCCCGAGAAATACGGCACGTTCGACGCGCGATGATCGAACTCCCAGCGGAACGTAATGTACTGACTGGGCATGTAGTCGAAAGTAGCCGACGCGTCCCATGCCTTGTATGGATCGCCGGGATTCTGGGTGAAATAAGGTGTCCCCGAGGCCGCGGTTGCTCCATTGATCGGTGGCAACAGCACCAGATAGCGTCCCGGATTGTTGATCTTTCCGCCGCCCAGGGTGAAGCCGTAAAGGTTCTTGTGGAACCACAGGCGGTTGTAGAGCATGAAGCCCAGGAAGTCCTGCTTGGGCGCGATGTAACTCTTTCCTCCAACTACCTTCACCCCGTTGGTGTCGCAGCTCACCGCCGTTCCTGCCACGGGATCGCCTCCGTGCTCGCATCCCATGTCGCCGGTCAGAGAGAAGGCGGCCTGGCTTAGGAAATTCGAGGGATTTTCGTAGTACTTGTACTCGATACTGTCGTCGGTGTGATAGCGGATACGGCCGGGCACACCCAAAGTGTCCGCGCCCAGTACGTATTGGTTGCCAAGAATTTCGAACTTGCCGTTCGGCCGCCACAGGATTTGGGCGCCGATGCCCGGGCGGTTATTGAAGCGTCCGTAGGACTGCCATCCGTTAATGAACCAGGGTTCAATCTTCAAGTGCTCACTCGGAAAGATCTGCACCCGCACGCCATTGAAAAACCAGGGCGTATTCGAAGAGACGTACGAAGGCTGATACGCCCAGTTATCGGCGTTGTAGTAACTGAAGAGACCGATATACGACATGAAAATTCCCGCGTCGACGTTGATCCCGTGCAGCACGTTGAAGTGATATCCGCCGTAGGCTTCGGAAACGTAGCGATAGGCATCCGAAAGTTGCCATTGTCCACGGGCTGGGCTGGCATCGTTCCGCGGCGTTGTCGTCGAATACATACCAAACTGCGTCATTAACCTGCCGCGCACGTTGTCAAAGTGGAAATCACCACCGACCCCTAGCTGGGTCAGCTGGACTTCGTACGCCCGAAACACCTCGCTCGATCCACCGATGGTGTCATCTTTGGGATGGTTGAGATCGATAATGTAGTCCACGTCGGCTTGTACTTCCGGCGTAAAGAATTTCGTATCGAAGGGAGGTTCCTTCACACGACTGTTGCCGTTGAGCCAGGTCCAGTCGGCGAAGGCAAACGGTTCCGCCTTAGCCGGTTTAGCGGGCGGAGTAGTCTGGGGCAGCGCAGCCTCGGCTTCGGGCGGAACGGTGCTCGTAATTGCCGCGCTCGGAGAAATCCCCACGGGTGCACTCGCTTTCGCGGAATGGACGACCGTGCTCGGCTGCTCTGCTGCCTCATGCTGCTTCAGCGCGGTTTCAAGTTGCTCGATCCGTTTTTTCATGGCAGCAAGTTCTTCCACAATCTCTTGCTGGGTTTGCTGATTTGCCGCGCTCGCCTGTTGGTTGGGCGGCACTGCAGTAACGGCTGGAGCATCAGTAGGCGTATGTTGGCCATGCAGCGGGACCGTCAGTAAGACTGCTGCCAATACGACGAAGGCCGCCCGCTTGCCAGTTTCCACCGCAGATTTTTGTACATAGTTTTTAGAATTCATGACTATCAGTTCTCCACGTCGTTGAGCTGGATTGAATCTCGCGAAATAAACTCTTAGCGGTTGCAGCGACTGACTCCTCCCCTCTTTTAGAAGGGCGGCAATAAAGCGCAGCATGAAAAGCACTGCGCCCGCACACAATAATGTGAAGACCAGTTTCATTCTGACCGTCCGGGCACAATTGTCAGGAGGACGCCGCGAGGGTCATTCGACAACTGCTGACATAAAAATGGGCTAAAGGTTTCGTAAAGACTTCGTAAAGAAGACCAAGTTGGTACCGGGCAGAAAGACTAGCAGCCCCAGTCCGCCTCACCAGGCTTGGCGAAATACTGACGATTAGCTTGCTCGCCCTCGGACGTCGCCGCCAGTTCCAGCAGAGTGAGCCGGGCAGCCGCGATCATCAGCTTGCGCTCGTTTTGGGGAGCCTGCTCCCAGGAAACATCTGCTTGCCGGCTGGCGTGACCGTGGAAGTCATGGGCGAGAGCCTCGTGGTAGTGATGAAAGAGTTTTGCCAAATCTTCCGCGCATACATTGTGAATCGATGACATAGACCCCTAGCCTTTCTGTACAACGTCGGTGAGTTGCTGGATGCGTGCCTGCCTTGCTGCCGAACGGGGCTTTTCCAACGCAGCCCGGTCAGAAATCCACCTAGCAAAAGCAGCATGTTTACGATTGCGGGCACAACCATCTATTTTTGGTCTCTCAACTTAACTGATTGGATAATGAAAGCCGTAAAGATTGAATAAAGACTTCGTAGAATGTTCGTTAAGGCCGATCAGATTGAAAAGAGAGGAATTATACGCCGGGCTCGAAACGGTATCCGACCCAGGGCTCGGTGACAATGTAGCGTGGTGACGAGGCTTCCGATTCCAGCTTCTTGCGCAACTGGCCGACGAACACGCGAAGGTACTCAATTTGCTCCGTACTCTGGCCACCCCAGATTGCGCTGAGCAACGTCCGATGGGTCACGACTTTACCAGGATGGCGCGCCAGATATACAAGCAGATCAAATTCTTTGGGCGTGAGATGCACCTCCCGACGATGGACCGCCACCTTGTGGGCCGCGAGGTCGATGCGGAAATCACCGATCTCAATCAGCGACGCCTGCTCCTTCTCGCCCGCCGGGACGCGACGTAGACTGGCACGTACGCGTGCCAGTAATTCCTCGATCCCGAATGGTTTGGTGACGTAGTCGTCTGCGCCCGCGTCCAAGGCCTGAACCTTAGTCCTTTCTTCACCCTTAACCGAGAGCACGATGATGGGAATCTTGGTTGAAAGCCGCAGATTGCGGCACAGCTCCAAGCCGTCCATATTCGGCATGGAAAGATCGGTGATCACCAGATCGGGCGTCCAGTCCTTCATGATCTCGAGCGCGGTCTCGCCGTCATTGGCCACGCGAATGTCGTAGCCCTGGCTGGAAAGACTGGTCCTCAGCACGCGCGTGATCTGGGGTTCATCGTCCACCACGAGAATGCGGCGATGTTCGTTCATGAAGAGTCAGGAGGGCTCCTGCGTAACGATGTGTACGTCCACCGGGGGCGCATCGCGAAGGAATTTGTTGATGGCAGTGAGATACAGGTACTTTCTCCATCCGCCGGTAGCTGAACGCCCAAACACAACTTGCGTGACATGTTTTTCGCGAACAAAGTCAGCCACAACTTCGGCGACGCTGCCGCCCTTCAGTTTGGTGATCTGCGCGCCAACATTTTCGGCAAACTGAAGATTTGCCGCCAGCGTTTTCTGGTTGGCTTCATTGTCGTCCTGGCCCAGATCCACATACACAACGTGCAGCTCGCCGCCCATGGCTTGGGCCATCCGGGCTCCTCGTGCGATCAAGTACTGCGCGGCTGGATTGGAGCTGATGCACACCGCGATTCGCTCTCGTACGGCGACAGTTCCGCTGGCCTCGTCCTTCTCGCGATACGACTCCAGACTCTGATCCACAGCCTGCGCGACCTGACGCAGCGCCAGTTCTCTGAGAGCAATTAGATTTCCCGGACGGAAGAAATTACCCAGGGCGCGACCGACCCGGTCCAGTGGATAAATGTCGCCACGGCGCATCCGGCTCTGCAGTGCCTCAGGAGTCAGGTCCGACATGACCACTTCATCCACTCGCTTGAGCACCCAGTCCGGCACCGTCTCGCGCACGGTGATCCCAGTCAAGCTCTGCACCGTCGGCGTGACGCTTTCCAGATGCTGGATGTTCATGGTCGAGAGCACATCGATGCCGACATCCAGTAACTCGATCACGTCCTGGTATCGCTTTGCGTGTTTGCTGCCCTCCACATTCGTATGCGCTAACTCGTCAACCAAGGCGACAACGGGTTTTCGCGCCCGGATGGCATCGACGTCCATTTCCTCGAAAACCGTTCCCTTGTACTCCAATTTCTTTCGGGGAACGGCCTCAAGCTGCGCTGCCAGCTCGGCGGTCGCCTTGCGTCCGTGAGTTTCGATCACTCCAATCACCACGTCCTCGCCTCGGCTATGGCGCCGGATGGCCTCACTCAGCATGCTGAAAGTCTTACCGACCCCCGGAGCGTAGCCCAGGAAAAGCTTGAACACGCCGCCCTTTTTAGTGGGATCGGCCTCCGCCAACCATTGCTCCGGAGTTTTTGGCATCGCGGCTATTGTCGTCGAGCGGATCGAAATTGTCGATAATGCTCTGTACTCTGATCCCCATCGCTGATCCTCAACAACAAGATCAGCTACAATCGGCGGCGTGAAACAACCGGCGTTCAAATCGGCCCTGCGCTATGCTGCGACGGCAGCCGCTGTCGTATTCGTTGTCTTCATTTACCACGTTGTAATCAGTGTGAACCCCACCACCGTGGCGCTCACGTTTCTAGTCGGCGTCCTGATCGTCTCGGCGAACTGGGGCCTTCAGCCTGCAGTTTTCATGGCCTTAGTCGCGACGCTGGCTTTCAATTACTACTTTCTTCCCCCCGTCGGCACCTTGACCATTGCCGATCCTCAGAATTGGGTCGCCCTGTTTGCTTTCCTGGTCACAGCCATCATCGCCAGCCAACTGGCAGAGCGAGCACGCCGGGAGGCACAAAGCGCCAACGAGCGCCGCGGCGAAGCCGAGCGTCTTTATAAATTCAGCCAGCAACTTCTTTCCAGCGATAACGTGGTCGAACTCTTGAATGCAATCCCGCGTTACATCGTGGAAAGTTTCGGCGTCAAAGCAGCAGCTGTCGCCTTGCCCAACCGACCCGACGTGTACCGGTCGAGCTCCGCCACACACGAGTTGGAGATCCATGATCTTCAGCTCGTCTGCATGCGCGGCGAACCTATGAGTGTTCCGGAGAAGCATGCAGTGTTCATGCCTCTCCGGATGGGTGTCCGTGTCGTGGGCAGCATGGGCGTTTCCGGCGGGCTGCTTTCGCGCGAAACCCTGGACGCGATGAGCAGCCTGATTGCGATCGCGATTGAGCGGGCCGGAGCCATCGAAAAACTCGGCCGTGCCGAGGCCGCCCGCGAAAGTGAACAACTGCGTTCCATCTTGCTCGATTCAGTCACCCACGAATTTCGCACACCGCTGACCGCCATCAAGGCATCCGCCACTTCGCTGCTCTCCAGTCCTGGGCTGGACGAAGCTCAACGTCTGGAACTTCTCACCGTCATCAACGAGGAAAGTGACCGGCTGAATCGCCTCGTGGGCGAAGCCGCCGAGATGGCGCAACTGGATGCCAACCAGTTCGAACTTCACTTGGAGGCGCGCCCGATCCAGGAGGCCGTCGCGGCCGCACTGGAAAAGGCGAAGCCAGCCCTGGGCCAGCATCCTGTCGATGTCCGGCTGCCCAACAACCTGCCTCTGGTCCGGATGGACGAAGAGCGCATCACGGAAGTCATAACCCAGTTGCTGGAAAACGCGGCCAAGTATTCTTCCCCCGAGTCTCCGATTCAAGTCACAGCAGAAGTTGGGAACCGGATGGTCATGACCAGCGTATCCGACCGCGGGCCAGGCATTGACGATTTTGAACAGTCCTTGATCTTCGAAAAGTTCTACCGTGGTCGAGATCAGCGCCTGCAAGTTCAAGGCACCGGCATGGGCTTGGCGATTGCTAAAGCGATCGTCGAAGCCCATGGCGGCAAGATTGGCCTTACCAGCCAGCGAGGCGCTGGATCAGTGTTCTATTTCACTCTGCCCGTGGCTTAGCCATCAGCACAGAAGAAATCTCGCCCCCGCAAGGCACTGCCCCTGCGAGGGCGAGGGGTTATGGTTTACGGCAAATAATAACGGAACGACGTGAAGAACATATTTTCCGTTGCCGATGGGTTCCCGCCTACGCCGCTCCAGGTATTGCGCACAATGTAGGAATACTGCGGTCCCCATTGCACTCTACCCTTCGGGCCGTTGTAAAAGCGATACCAGAACCCGATTGTGCCTTCAATGATGTTCCGCGTGTCCCCGTTGCAGTTAGACAACCCTCCGGGGTTGAACCCGTTGGTCAGAGGCGTGCCCACCGCTCCCGGAACTGGAATGCTGGCGGTGCCGCCCGTGGGATTGGTGGAAGTGGGAGGTGTGGCGACGGTGACAGTGGTGGCAGCTGGGGGCGTCTCAATGCCGCACCCTGAGTTGTTGAACAGCGGCGATCCGTAACCCACGCCCTTTCCGGAAGAACTGAGGAACGCAGTCCGGCTTTCGTATTCGCCGCCAGCGTTGGCATAGATGTCCAACCTTGGGCCATGCCATTCCAGAGTACCCAGCGTTTGATAATTCCTGACCGGAACGAGCACGCCATCGGGGCGGACGATCGCATCCGAAAGCCCAGCACTGCCGTAGCGTCCGATGCCATTGCCGCCCAGGAAATGCAGTCCAACATCGAAATGCTTAGCGATGGTCCCGCGCAGGTTGGCGCCGATACCACCATCCGGAGACGAGTTGTTAAAAGCACCCGCAGCAGAAGGCTTGGTTGCTGCACCTAGCGGGTACACGCGGTCGCGGAAATCGGTGAAAATCCCGAAGACTTCAAAGTGTCCCCAGCCCGGTTCGAAGGCAAGCTTGCCGATGAAATCAGGCGAGGGATTGTAAGAGTAGTTTGCAGTCGGGTTGTAGAGACCGCCGCTCGCCCCTTGCTGGCCCAGGAGGAAGTTGGTGGTGCTGCCGTGGCCACCGATGGTTTCCTGTGAATCCTCCACCGAGAAAGCCATCCAAGCCTTGTTCCCGATGTTCTTGGAGATCCGGAAACCGTACTGCCGCGCCCAGCTAAAGCCAACCGTATATTGCGGGTCGATGGTCATCGGCAACGCTTCGCTGCGGTTATCGACGCCTTTCTTGGTTTCCGTCACCAGGCTCCACATTTGACCGCCAGTGAAACTCCAGCCGCTATTCAAAGCCGCCTGCGCCCATGCCTGTCTTACGCGAAGCGAATAGCTGTTGCTCTGGTTGTTGTTAGAGGTCACCGCAGCCGACAGGAAGTCCGACTCATAGTAGCCAGTCAACTTGGCGGTGTTCAGTTTGCCCTCAATCAGCGTGGAAAGACGCGACTGGCGGCCCGACCCAAAGAACTCCGCCAAGTGACTCTGCCCCGCGCCATCAAACGTAATCGAGTTGAACGGCGTGTTGATGTCAGCACCCAGCCCGTGTGAACGCCACACAGTTTCTGCCGCCAGGAAGCCCCCCGGAGTTATCGTGACACCCTTGTAATGAATAGCCAGAGGGCTCTCCAGCTGATCTTTAATGTTCTTCTGTGTCTCCTGCAACGAGAGCGCAGCATTGGTTGCGTTCTGTTTCAGGTCCGTCACGTCGGTTTTGACTGCAGCAACGTCCTGTTGCTGCTGGGCCGCCTCCGAGGCAGCGGTATCGGCCTTCTGCGCCGCCTGTCCCGCCGCACTCTGGGCTTGGCCCACCTGCTGCTGCAACTGCTGGATGGCCGCATCGCGGCTCTGTACTTGTTGCATGAGTTGTTGAATCTGCCGTTGTTGTGCATCGATCGCCTGCTTCATTTCACTGAGCTGGCTCGAAACACTGGGCGCAGACGTCTTGGCAGCCGCCTTCTTCTTGGCGGCCGTGCTGCTGCCTGCGGTCGTACCTTGCGGTGCCGGCGCAGCGAGTGCGCCAACTACCAAAGCAAACGCCAACGCCAAAGCCATTACGTGCTTCATTTCTCCTCCCGAATCGTTCAAAGTTCAAAAATGGACAGCCAACAAAAATATTGGTGCGACTTCTTCTGTGCTGTTGTGCAGGGTTTCTGGGACCGTTGATGCTAACTGGTCTTTATTAAAAATTGATGAATATTTTGTAAATCCTGAATGAATTGGTCGGCCCAAGGCCCAAAATGAGACGGACCTCACCATGGCCAGGTATTCCCGGACGCCCCCGCCCGGGGACCGGGCGGCGAAGCCCGGCCTAGTCTCTCTTAAAGCTCAGCGTCAGGAAGCCCCGCAGCTCGACTGGCAGGCCTGATCGAGACGAAGCGGGCAAGTCCCACGCAACCCATTCAAAATGAGCCCATGACCGTACCCTCCGGGTTACACTTCTAACTCATCGAAATGTGACAAACTCTTCTTCGGGGGTGCGATGAATATTCTCGAATTCACGATCCTGGTAGCAGCAGGATCGTTTCTGGCCGGATTGCTGGGATCGCTCACGGGACTGGGCGGTGGAGTGGTCCTCGTCCCCTTGCTCTCCCTTTTCTTTAAGGTCGACATCCGCTATGCCATCGGAGCCTCCCTCGTTTCCGTGATCGCGACTTCCTCGGGCGCTGCCTCCGCCTATGTGAGGGAAGGATTCTCCAACATCCGCATTGGAATGTTCCTCGAGATCGCGACCACCGTCGGCGCTTTAGTGGGAGCATTTCTGGCAGCTTTCATTTCCACCAAAGCTCTCGCAATAATCTTCGGCGTAATGCTGCTTTATTCGGCGTACCTTTCCAGAAAGCCACGACCCCGCGCCCAACGCAATCTTCCCCCAGACCCCCTCGCAACTCGCCTTCGGATGAATGGAGACTTTCCCTCCGAAGAGGGAGGGATGCGCCACTACAATGTGCAACGCGTTCCTTTGGGCTTCAGCCTGATGTTCGGTGCGGGCGCGCTTTCCGGACTGCTCGGCATAGGCTCAGGAGCGGTGAAAGTTCTCGCCATGGACCAGGCCATGAAAATCCCCTTCAAGGTCTCCACCACCACCAGCAACTTTATGATTGGTGTTACCGCCGCAGCCAGCGCGGGCGTGTATCTCAGCCGGGGCTATGTTGATCCCGGTCTCGCCATGCCCGTGATGCTCGGCGTTCTCGCGGGTTCGATGCTGGGCGCCCGCATTCTGGTCAAAGCGGAAACCAAGGCGTTACGGCTGGTCTTCAGCATCGTGATTGGCGTGCTCGGCTTGCAAATGCTTTACAAGGGACTAACCGGAGGAATCTAAATGTCCACCCGCAATTGGACGGACAAAACCATTGAAGAAATCGTCGGCACTCTCCTTCGTGTCGGCGTCTCTCTTTCGGCCTTCGTGGTGTCGATCGGCGCCGCGATTTACCTGGCCCGGCACGGCCGCGAACCCGCGAACTACAGGGTCTTCCATGGCGAACCCTCCGATCTGAGAAGTCTGAGCGGAATCGTCCGCGACGCCTTCCGATTGCGCGGCCGAGGCATCATCCAACTAGGACTGCTGCTGCTCATCGCGACCCCGGTAGCCCGAGTAGCATTCTCCATCTGGGGATTCGCCGAAGAGCACGATCGCCTCTACATGATCTTTACCGGCATCGTCCTGATCGTCCTACTCTACAGCCTGCTAGGCTCCGGCTCCGCCTTCTAAAAGTATGGCTTCTGAGCAAAGTTTTTCGGCAATGTGTAAAGCCGTGATTTCGTGGTCGCAACGATGCGCTGAAGTGTTTCGTGAGAACTAATCTTTCGTCCGCTCGGGCCTGTCTGGCACTTTTTCCCCACGGCTTGCGTCGGGGCTGCATTCTTACGCCGCCTCAGCGCGGCTAAAGGGCGACCGCACTGAGCGACACGGCTGAAGGCGGGCCCACACTTTTGAATAGCTTCTCGAGTCACTGGGATTGAACGGGGGGTTCTGGTTTGGGAGGTGGGGGTTGCAAGCCGGTGGCGCTGAAGGTGAGGGTTTTTACTTCGCCGTAGTCGCCTTGGGTGGGTAATTTCTTGCCGTTAAATTCGAAATCCAGAGCGCCTACGTTGCCTGCCTTGATGACGATTTGGTTTTGCGCACGAACTGACTTTTGCGCTGGCGCAGTTAAGAGCGCGCGTGTGACTATTTCGCCGTCGACCGAGATGGAGAGCCAGGAGTCCTCGCGCGCCTTGATTACCAGCAGTAATGGCGCGTTGGACGGGACAGCCGACTGCGGCTGGCTGTTGGCCGAAGTTGCAGGAGCTGAACTGACGGCCGGGGATGGAATCGGCTGGGTCGCGACCGCTGTGGCAACCGGTGGTTCGATCGGGTGCGAAGTGGTGGCGGAAGAATCCGCGGACTCAGCGGGCTTCTGCTCGGGCTGTGGTTGTTCCGCAGTTGCAGGTGGTGAAGTGCTGGGAGGGTTAGCCGCGTTGGCTCTGGGCGCAGGCGAGGCGGATTCACTAGCCTCTTTTTCTGAGTCGCGGGAGTAGAAGCCCCAGGCAGCGAATCCCAGGGCGACGATCAGGAGCACGACCGCGAGTGTGCCCCAAGGAACGCCGGCGGTGGCGGGAGTCTCTTCTCGCGATGGGGGCTCGATGATCGGGGCCTCGTCGTTCTCGGATTTCTTGGCCGACGGGGTGGCTCCGGTCGCGACCAGATAGTCGGCGATGGCTTGCTCTTCATCCATACCCAGGCAACGCGCATAGGCGCGGATGAAACCCTTGTTGAAAATGCCGCCGGGGAGTTGGTCGAAGTGTTCTTCTTCGAGTGCGCGCAACATGCGCGTGCCAATTTTGGTGGTGAGGGAGATGTCCTCGAGGGTGACGCCTTTGCGCTCCCGCTCCTGTTTCAGTTGTGCACCGAACGACGCCACTTGAGGTTCTCCTGCGCGCGGTATGGCCAGGTGTTCACATTAAATATATGTTATGCGACGGTTTGGGGGTCGTGCAATTTTCTGGGCACTGGGGAAAATCGGGCCACGGATTTTCGCGGATCAGCACGGATCAACATCAAAGACCGGAAAATAACTCTCAAACTTCATAAAGGAAATGAATCAGACCGGTAATGGTCCGAACCAGGTCTCGAAAGGCGCGAGACCTGAGGCACCCGGTTTGCTCTGCCTGGATTGCTACGTGGCTTGACCCTGTTCAAAACACGTCCCATATAAACCTGATGCTCTAAACCACTGATGCTAAAGCAAATATAGTTTCCAAAAAGTTCTTGCATTTAATTTAGTGTTATAGTTAACTATAACACTATGGCAGCACGAAATGCTTTCGATGTCGGCTTGGCGAATGAGGCAGATGCCGGCTACACCGACGTTTCCCCCTGCTGCACCGAAATGAGAAGGAGAATCAACATGAAATCACGCATTGCACTTTCCGCTCTATTCGTTCTGATCGCGGCCACCGCTTTCGCAGCGGACGCCACGGCCCCGGTGCCATCCGAGGCGCAGAAGTCGTTCACAACCATGAAAAGCCTGGCGGGAGAGTGGGAAGGCCCCGTCACCGTCGCGGACGCACCGGAGATGTCAGGCGCCAAAATGCACCTCTCGCTGCGCGTCACCTCGAGGGGGAACGCCCTCGTGCACGAGTTCCAGGAAGCTGGAACGCCGTTGGATGCTACAAAGTACGACCATCCGGTCACGATGCTTTACGTGGACGGAGACCAGCTCACGCTGGTTCATTATTGTGACGCGGGAAACCGCCCGCGCATGACCGGCAAGATGTCGCCCGACGGCAAGACGGTCGAGTTCGAGCTCAAGGACATCAGCGGGAGCACCGAGTACCACATGCACCATTCGGTGTTCACCATCATCGACGCCAACCATCACACCGAGGATTGGACGTTCATGATGCAGGACAAGCCGATCCACGCACACTTCGACCTGCAGCGCACCAAGTGACGCTGCTTCGAAGTGATCCATGATTGCTCTTAGAGAAATTCGCGGGCAACTAAGTTCGAGGATATTGCCATGACCATCAACCCGAAAGTTATTTTTCAACGGAACGAACGATACGAAGGTGTCCCCAACATCAACATCTACCTGTTGCGGCTGCTCTATGTATTGATGTTCTTCGTGCTGGGCAGAATCACTTGGACACACGTGCTCACCCATGAAGGGCTATGGGACCCGACAAACGCCGTTGCCTGGTGCGTCTGGACGGCCTTCGCGACTTTGGCGGGGATAGGAATCATTCGTCCTGTAAAAATGCTGCCCATCGTGCTGCTGGAGATATTTTACAAAGTCCAGTGGCTCATTCTTGTGGCGTACCCGCTGTGGTCGAAGGGCATGTTGGAGGGATCGCCCGCGGAAGAAATCACCTCGCAGTTCTTGTGGGTGATATTGCCCATCGTCGCTGTACCGTGGGGATATGTGTTTGCGAACTATTTTTACCAATCCAAGAAAGTAGAAGCCGTTCTTGGAGCGAGGCCGCAAGGTGCGGCGCTGTAGCTGCGGAGGCAGACCGAATGATTTTCTTGCCTTGAATCGTGTCTTTACCTCTATCTGGAAAACACAATGGACAGTGAGTGGAACGACAGTCAGCCGATTTACCGCCAGCTTCGCGACCGCGTGGTCGCGATGATACTGGACGGCGTGCTCAAGGAAGGTGATCCGCTTCCGTCGGTGCGCAACGTGGCGGCCGAATATCGGGTCAATCCGCTCACGGTCCTGAAGGGCTATCAGCAACTCGTGGACGAGCAACTGGTCGAGAGCAGGCGAGGTCGGGGGATGTTCATCAACGCGGGAGCACGCAATCTGTTGCTGCGAGGCGAACGGCAGAAGTTCTTGGCGGAACAGTGGCCCACGGTTTACGCAACTATCCAGCGGCTCGGCCTGACACCGGAAGATCTGCTGGACGCTGCAAAAAAGGAGCCAAAGCAATGACGGTGATAGAAGCACGCGGTCTGCGCAAGGCCTTCGGCAAAACTATCGCGCTGGACGACGTCAATTTGCGTGTCGACGAGGGCCGCATCCTCGGACTGATCGGCCCGAACGGTGCGGGCAAGAGTACGGCTCTCAACGCAATTCTAGGCCTCGCCCAATATCAGGGAGAACTGAGGGTGCTGGGACGCGATCCCTGGGACGAGCGCGAGCAGCTCATGCGCGATGTCTGTTTCATTGCTGACGTCGCGGTCCTGCCGCGCTGGATGCGGGTTTCGCAGGCACTCGACTACGTGGGCGGCGTGCATCCGCGATTCGATCGGGCGAAGGCGGAGGGTTTTCTGGCGAAGACCGACATCAAACGCACCAGCAAGATCAGGGAATTATCGAAAGGCATGGTGACGCAGCTTCACCTCGCGCTGGTGATGGCCATTGACGCGAGGTTGCTGGTGCTGGATGAACCGACGATTGGCCTCGACATCCTGTATCGCAAGCAGTTCTACGATTCCCTGCTGAACGACTACTTCGACCGCAGCCGCACCATTGTGGTGACGACGCATCAGGTAGAAGACGTCCAGCACGTCCTCACCGATCTGATGTTCATCAACCGTGGGCGGATCGTACTCGATTGCAGCATGGAAGAATTCGAATCGCGCTATCTGGAGGTGACGGTGCATCCCGAGCGTGTGGCCGCAGCACGGGCGCTCAAGCCAATTCATGAGCGCCAGGTGCTTGGCCGCAGCATTCTGCTCTTCGACGGAGTTAATCGCCAGCAACTGGCCGTGTTGGGCGACGTTCGCACGCCCAGCATCGCGGATTTGTTTGTTGCCCTGATGGGAAATGCGCCGGGGAATCAGGCTGAGGGGACGCAAGGAGCGACTCAATGAATAGCCAATCAAACGCCGGTCCGGATTCTCTCCTCGACTCGCAGGCAATCCGGCCCGCGGCCCTATCGGAGACTCGGCCCCTCTATTGGTCGGTGCGACGCGAATTGTGGGAGAACCGTTCCATCTATGTCGCGCCGCTGGCCATCGCCGCCGTCTATCTGCTCAGCTTCGCGATCAGCGTGATTTGGCTGCCGAACAACATGCGTGAAGTATGGATGCCGCACACCATGCGCGAAATGGCGGCGCTCAAAGTGACGGATAGCCTGATCGGGCTCGCCATGCCGTACACCCACGCTGCCATGCTGGTCGGGCTGATCGCATTCCTGGTCGGGATCTTCTACTCGCTTGAGGCGCTGCACGGCGAACGCCGCGATCGCAGCATCCTGTTCTGGAAGTCGCTGCCGGTTTCCGATCTGACGACCGTGCTCTCGAAGGTGGCCATCCCGCTCGTGATTCTGCCGCTGATTGTGTTCGCGGTCACCGTTGTCCTGCACCAGATTATGCGACTGCTGAGTATTGCGGTTCTGGTGATGAACGGAGGGGGGGCTGGGACGCTGTGGAACCGGCTGCCATTAGCCGAAATGGAATTGGTAACACTCTACGGTACGGCCGTGCTTGTGCTCTGGCATGCACCCATCTACTGCTGGTTCCTGTTGGTCTCAGGCTGGGCGCGGCGCGCGGTATTTCTCTGGGCCGTGGTGCCGTGGCTTGCGATTGCCGCCATGGAGAACATTGCCTTCCACACTTCGTTTCTGGGATCCATGCTGCAAGGCCGCCTGTTTGGATTCACCGAGGCTGCTTTCGATCTGACGGACAAGAATGGCGTCGCGATCGATCCGCATTTTATTCCGCTGGAACAACTCGCGCCGGGGAGGTTCCTGAGCAGCCCGAGTCTGTGGGTCGGGCTGATATTCGCCGGGGTGTGCTTCGCCGCGGCGGTTCGGCTGCGACGTTATCGGGAACCACTCTGAGTCGCGTGTGCTTTTTGTGAGTCGCATTAGGAGGAAAGATTATGAGTACCACTGTGATGACGGAACGGATTGCTGAAACGTCGCCGCGTTTTGACGCTTTGGGATTCGGAGCTTCGGGTTTCAGAACAAAGGTTGCCGGCGTGATTTTCTTGCTTATCGTAATGACGGCGGCATTCGCCGAGATCTTCGTTGGCGGCAAGTTGAATGTCGCTGGAAGCCTCATGGTGGTCTTGGCCATGACCGCTGTGACGCTGTTGTTCTATGACATCTTGGGCGCGCTGAATAGGAGCCTCTCGTTGCTTGCGGTGTGTTTCAACCTCGTGGGACTCGCTTTTGAGGTTCTTCGAATGCAGCCTCGGGGCGCGAACATCGCGGTTGTGTTTAACGGGTTTTTTTGCATTCTGATTGGCTGCCTCGTTTTCCGTTCGAGCTTTCTGCCTCGAATCCTGGGCGCGCTCATGGCGTTGGGTGGTTTAGGGTGGCTCACCCTTGTTGCGCCCCCGCTCGCCCATTATTTGTCTCCCTACAATCTGGCCTTCGGCCTCCTTGGGGAAGGAGCGATATGCCTGTGGGTGCTTTTGACCGGAGCGAACCTTTAACGATGAACGGAGCAGGCGAATTGGCGTTCGCAGCGCGCCTGATTGAATCGCCGCTAAGGACCTGGACGGTATGAGTACAACTATCCGAGTTTTTGTTCGTGTGCTTCTTGCCACCCTGTTTCTGCAATTTGCTCTACCCGGCGAGGCGCAGGAACAACAAAGCGTTCCCGACGACCAGGTCATTCGCGTCAACGTGGAACTGGTCCAGGTTGACGTGCAAGTGCAGCAGAAAAAGACCGGCCGCCCCGTGGGCTCGCTGAGCAAAGAGGACTTCCAGCTTTACGAAGACGGGGTACAACAACAGATAGCCGAACTGAGCCGGAACCAGCTTCCGCTCTCCGTGGTGCTGCTGTTCGATCTTACGGCTAGCGTTCAGCCGGTGCTCAAGCCGCTGGCCGCCGGCGCGCTGGAGGCGTTACAGCACCTCAAGCCCGAGGATGAAGTCGCGGTTATGGTCTACGCGGCATCGGCGCAACTTTTACAGGATTTCACTACCGACCGCAAGCAGGCGGTCGCAGCCATCGAAAAAGCCAGCACGATGGAAAGTAGCGAGGCCGCTTTTTTCAATGAAGCGATTTTCCAGGCGTCGGAGCAATTGGGTAAAGCGACAAATCCCCGGAGCAGAAGAACCATCATATGGCTCACGGACAACGTTCCCAACATCCCTTCTGACCGCGAGCACGGAGAGAAAGATGCGTTCCGCGCGGCATTTGAAACCGGAACCGTGATTTCTGCCCTGCTCGAGCGCAGCGCCTTTTCCGACTTTGCCATGGTGACCTTCAGCAAGAATCCTATGTTTGCCGCCATGCGCAAGCACAACCCTCCGGGCGATGTTTACCAAACTGCGGAACGCACCGGCGGCGACGTAATGAAATCCGGCAAAGATGAGATCGGCACGAAGCTGGCGCAACTGATCGATGAGATTCGCAGCCGCTACACGCTTGGCTACTATCCTTCGGTCAAACAGCCGAAAGGCAAGTTCTGTGAAATCAAAATCCGGATCAGAGCAGAAACCCAAAAGCACGAAGGTCGGCTGGTCTTACGGACGAAGCAGGGCTACTACAGATGAGGCGCGGCGATTCGCGGAACCTGGCTCAAGTTTTGAAAGGGCGCGGCTTGCAGCCGCGACGAAAGTCGATGTTCAGGAGGACGTATGGAAACACTTGTTGGTCTTAACTGCTCAACCGTTGAATGTACTTCACCTAACGCGCCGATCTGGCAGGACATCCTGGCGCAGGCCGTGACCGGCGAACTGATGGCCGCCATGAACTACGCCTCGTTATCGGAGATCTGTGACAATCCCGCAGAAGTGGTTGACGCGTTGGAGCATGCGCAGATCGAACGGGGGCATGCGGCGCGGTTCGCTGCCGAGGGCCGAAAGATTGGCGTGGACGTCTCCAATAACGTCGACGCCAAGCATTGGAAGCGGCTGCGCGAAGCATTCCTGGGCTGCATCACCGAGCACGATTTTATTGGCTGCCTGATTGTCCAGGAAATCATGCTCGAATCATTCGCCGTCGCAAGCTATGCACGCGTCGGCAAGTTGCCCCGGGGAGCCTTCACACGACCTTTGCATCTATCGCAGCCGAGGAAGAAGAGCACGTCGATCACGCCATGGCGATTCTCAGGGCGGAGCGGGCGTTGGATCCGCAGCGCTTCGACGACAAAGTCTATCGGCTGCATCTCGAGGTGATGACCACCCTCGCGAAGATGCTGGCGAAGGAATGTAAAGACGGTCATTGCGAAGTGTGCCACGCAAGCTGTGTGAAACCGGCACTGCTCGATGTCAGTTTGAGCGCAGCCGAGCTTCGCGGAGCGTCGCTGCAACAGTATCTGAAGACGCTCGACATGTTGGGGATTCCCGGGGAGATCACACTTGGATGGGTGGCTCAGTTGCCAGTGTAGTTGGACGAGGACGGATTTATGGACGTCGATTTCGCTCTGATCGGGCATCAGGAAAGTTGGCGGGCGGCCGCGGACGTACTCGCTGTCCTGCGCGGACCGGAGCGTACGCGTCTGCCGGACGATGAGATCCGCGACATCCTTCCATGGATTCCGCCCCGAGTGGTCTGCCATGTCGAGGTCGGCTCGGTCTTTGATACGAAGATCGGCGATACCAAGATCGGCAATACGAAGATAGGCGGTGCCAAAGCCCGCGGCCTCTATATCGATTCCTTCATTCCTCCCGACCGGCTGGAAGCCGCGTATGTACACGAGAACATCGCCCGGGTTCGAGCGGCGGCGGCCTGTGCGATCAAGGCAGGAGCGAAGATCGTGAGTCTTGGCGGATTCAGCTCCATTTTGATCGAGGGCAACTTCGACCAGCTTCCCGAGAGACGCGATACGGTCTTCACGACCGGCAATACATTGACCGTCGGTTTCATCGTTCAGGGCATCAAGAAGATGTGCGCGCTGGAGGGTCGGACCCTCCGCAGCTCAACCCTGCTGATCGTCGGAGCGACCGGAGATGTGGGGTCCGGCTGTGCGCGCTGTTTAGCGCCTCTCGTGAAGCGCGTGCTGCTCAGCGCCCGCAACGTGGAGCGGCTACGCAGGCTCGCGGCGGAATTGCGGGCCCATGGAGTTCAGGTGGAAATCGCGACAGGTCTACAGCAATTTTCCGCCGAGGCTGACCTCGTGATCTGCGCGGCGAGCCTGGCGTCGCCCTCGCTTTTGTTGGGCCGCGTCGCGCCCGACGCAATCGTTTGCGATGCAGGCTATCCGAAGAACTTGTCTCCAGGCGCGCAGATGCCGGACGCCAAAATTTTCTTCGGGGGTCTGGGACAGATCACTGGCGGATTGAGCTTCGCGCCGGATTTTCATGGAATTCTGAATCGGCATCCCTTCCCCGACGTTGTGCATGGATGCCTGCTCGAAGGCATGGCTCTTGCTCTGGAGGGGCGGTTCGAACCGTTCTCTCAGGGAAGAGGTTTCATCACTCCGCAGCGGGTCGCGGAGATCGAGGCAATCGCTGAGCGGCATGGCATCTATCTGGCGCCGCTCTACAACGCTGATGGACCAGTGCAGGACGGGCGTCAGTGCCAGACAGAATCCCCAGTTCGTTCCTGTTTCTTAGGGCAGGCTGGCGTGAATGCCAAGAGCTTCGGCGGCCTTACGGAGTCGCTTATCTCTTGTCCACAGAAGCGTGGGCGAATTGATAAAGATAGACGCTATCAAATGTGCGTCGGTTAAACCGATACCGAGGCTGTACAAACGACGAGTCTCAATCGTGAACCGCACTTCGCCGAGTTGCGCCACTCGCACCTGTGGTAAGAGATCCAGCAGTCCAAGCGTCTTGGTTCGCTCTCGCAACGATCCCAAGGCAAGTTCAGCAATGATGAAAGGATGGATCGCAATGTCCCCTTGGTCGAGGTGCTTACGCATTTCCCTATTTCCCGACCGGAGATGGTCGATCCAGATAGACGTGTCTGCGAGAATCAACTCGGCCGCCTGCGGCGTGGAACATTCTTCAATTCGGGCATGGTGCCTCCCAGGGAGGCCAATCTGCGGGCACTTTCCCGCTCGATAAGGGCTTTGAGAGCCTCCCGAAGCAACGCCGTTTTCTCCGCTACCCCAGTAAACTCCTGGGCGATACGTACGAGATCGTCATCAAGCGCAACGGTTGTTCTCATAGGGACTCCAGGCACTAATTATAGCATCAAATGATGTCTCTTCGCGTGCTCTCCGTGTATCAGATCGAGTGGGCTATCCCACTCAGCAACTTAGCCAACCTACAATATCCGCGCTTCTCATTCGTCTACAACTCTAGAGGAAGGACGCGGTGGGCCTGGAGCTGATGGCAATCGAACAGGACCAGCGGATCTCCGAAGTGGTCAAGCGGGAGCAGTCCCGGCTGCGCAACTTCATTCGACGGCGCGTACCCGACCCTCGCGACGCTGAGGACATTCTGCAGGACGTGTTCTACGAACTGGTGGAAGCGAATCGGCTGCTGATGCCGATCGAGCATATTACCGGCTGGCTGTTTCGGGTGGCGCGCAACCGAATCACCGATCTCTTCCGCAAGAAGAAGCCGGAGAGCTTCAGCGATAGCGCCGTCGCGGACGAAGACGGTGATGTGTTGCAGATCGAAGATCTTTTGCCATCGCCTGATGCCGGGCCGGAAGCGCACTATCTTCGCAGCGTGCTTCTTGACGCGTTGGAGCTTGCGGTCGACGAACTGCCGGAAGAGCAGCGCGAGGTGTTCATTGCGCACGAATTGGAAGGGCGCAGCTTCAAGGAGATGGCGGCCGAGACCGGCGTGGGCGTGAATACGCTGCTCTCGCGCAAACGTTATGCAGTGCTGCATCTGCGCGAGCGATTGCAAAGCATTTACGACGAATTTACGAAAACGTGAGGGACAGAATTATGAGTAGAAAATGGAAAATGATTTTCATTGCTCCACTGGCGATTCTGGGGATGGTGGCATTTATTGCGATCGGCGGCGAAATCGTGCTGCACCTTTGGAATTGGCTGCTGCCGCCGCTCTTCGGATGGCGCCAGATTACTTTCTGGCAAGCGCTGGGAATCCTGGTGCTGTGCCGCGTGCTCTTCGGCGGACTGGGACGACACGGTTACCGCGGCTCCAATTTCCGCCGTCGCATGAAAGGGCGCTGTGAACACATGACCCCTGAGGAGCGGGAACGATTCCGGGAACGGATGCGCGAACGTTGGGGCGGCGGCCCATCCACCGCCGAGAGCAAGGCGCAATGAAGCTGGCGTTGCCGTGAAAGCTAGAAGGTAAACTGATCCCACTGCAGGAGGACGGCGACGCTTTCGACAGGCCAGCGTGGCCTTCAATCCATCCTATATTTCTGGAGACGCCTGGATGTAAGCCCTCATCATCCGAACCTCATGATCCTTTTCATTGAGGTCATGGAGCAGGATGTCGCGCAGGGAAACGATCCCTCTGAGTTCCCTGCCCTCGCATACCGGCAGATGGCGGAAACCGTGCCGCCGCATGAGAACCATGCAGGTTTCGAGGCTCTCGTCGGGGCTGACGGTGAGTGGGTCATTGGTCATGACAGCGCAGACCAGAGTGGTTCGAGCGTCGAGACCTTCGGCCACCACGCGTTTCATCAGGTCGCGCTCGGAAAAGATCCCGACCAGGAAGCCGTCGCGAAGTACCGGCACGGCGCCGATGTTGCGCTCCACCATGGCTCGCGCCACGTCGAGCACGGTCTCGTTGGCGTCCGCTTGATGGGTATGCTGCGCGCTAATTAAGTCGTAAACATGCATTGACTCACCCCCCTCGGAAATTCATCTCCGAAAGCAACGCGGCGCGAGTATATGACGAAACGCGGCTAATGAAAAGAGGAAGAATCACCTATGCAACCGCCGGACAATCCCTTAGGCCCAAATTGGTCCGCTTTGTGGACCACCGCAAACGAGACTAGCATCCGCAAGATGGAGCTAATTCGCCGCAACGAAAACAAAGTAGGAGCATGCCCAGAGCGCGGTGGGAAGGCTGCCGCGAGCCCGCGTCGTAAGAATAATGTTGTAGTCATCGGAAGGCCGGAGACTCTCGATGACCGATGGCGATGGCTGCGGCTGCGCGATTGCCAGATGCGCGAGAAACCGATAAATATCTGGATCTCCGCTGTAGCCTTGAGAGACGAAGGAGATCTCCGTGTTCTGAGCTGCGAAGTGCCAACTCAGCGATGCTGCCAGAGCAACCGCGTCTTCGTAAGCTTTCTCTGAAATCACTCCGCTCGCAGGATTGTCGAATACGATTCGGAGCTTGCGCTCGTCCTCACGGCTGAACTCGCGCACTTTGAGCGAGCCCGATTTGGCCGTAGCCTTCCAGTCCACATGGCGAGCTGAATCTTCCGGCATGTACTCGCGAATCAGATACAGGTCATCGCCGCGTCCGCGCACGAACGTTTCTAACTCGCCCGTGATCATGGGCAGAACTTCGAAAAATTCGTCGGCAGGCTCCACTCGAGGATAGACAATAACTTCGCGGGCTAGCGGCAGGTGGCGGGTCTTGGTCAGAAATGCGAAAGGAAACCGCGTCGCCAGGCCAAACCCCTTCTGCTGATAACATCCTCGGCGATCGAAACGAAGTTCGAGATCTGCCTTCAGTTCGCTACCAGCGGGAATATAGGGAAAGTATGCCGGCCCTTCAAAAATGCCAAGTGGGGCATCGGTTTTCGAAACTCGTCGCAGTTTGTAATCCCGGAACCGCATCCACTGCTTTTCCCGACGACGTCCCGGGGGAAGCGCAAACGTTGTCGGCATCCACTCCCAGTGTTCGGCAGCGTCGTTTTTCTTAGCGGATACGACATTCACCGAGAACGAGGGCAACCAGCGCCGCGGGTTCTGCAACACGATCCGGCCCAGCGTCGACCGGCCAGCGAAAACATGCTCGGGCAAGCGGACATCCAGTTCCAGATCGCGCAACACGATGGCCGACGCGAAACCGGAAACCAGAATCGCGGCCAACATCGCCGCCAATACGATGTAGAGCAAGTTGTTGCCCGTGTTCAGAGCGGCGATCCCGATCACCAGCACGATGGCCACGTACACGATTCCAACCCGGGTAACGTCGAAGTCGAAAGCATCGCGAATGCGAGCGCCAGCCACGCGGCGGGCGAGGTAGGGCACCGTGGTCAAGCCCACAATCACGGCCAGCACCAGCGCAGCGGAGGCCAGCACCAGAGTTGCCCAGAGGTTTCCCGACTCTCGCGACACTGTGGAGAAAAGCGCAGCGCCGAACGCCAGAGCCAAGCCCACAATCGCCAGCAGGAAGCGAACCCACACTTCAGGAATGTCGAGATGCAGGAAGCGAGAGAATCGCTGAATAGCGGACAGCGGCGGAGGGTTGGTCGGCTTCATCTTCGAGTATTTTCGGCGCGCTCTGGGTTCGAGGTTAGCATCCACTGGATGAAGCATCAATGAGAGTTTGCAGACAGGAATGTAGTCACGGCGCGATTGAATTCTTCGGGTACTTCTTCGTACGGAAGATGTCCCACGCCCTCGAACATGAGCAGGCGGCAATCGTGCAATCGCTGTTGCAACTGGCGGGCTGACGCGGGATCGACCGCGGTATCCAAGGTTCCCCAGGTCAGCAGAGTTGCGATGTCTGCGATACGCGGCAACACCAATTCCAGTTCTCGTAGATCGCGGTTCCACGAGCGCAGCACGGCCAATCCATACTCGTAAGAACCTGGAATGCGCATGGGCTTGCGATAGCCTTCGAGGCTGTCGGGCGGAATGCGTCGCGGGTCGCCGAACATCCGGCGATGATAGAACTCGTCTAGAATTCGCACCCGGGGCGCGAGAGTCAGAAACATCGGTGCGACCACTGGGTTGCTGAGAAGAACGCTCAAATGCTTTCCGTGGGCCGACCAGGGGTTGACGGGATCCACCAGAATCAGGCGCCGAATGCGTTTTGGCGCTAGCGCGGCCAGCATCATGGACACCGCCCCGCCGTGCGATGTGCCCAGAAGATCGCAACTGGCGATGCCGGTTGCATCCATGAAGCGCAGCAGGCGCTGGGCACTTGCTCGGAACGAGCAGTCCAACTCTGGAGGACGATCGGAGAAACCGGTTCCCAGCAGGTCGACGGCATAGACTGTTGAGTGTTGCGCCAGAGCGGGAATGGAAAATCGCCAGGAGAACGAGTATCCGAGCAAGCCATGGACGAGCAGTAGTGCCGGACCGGAACCGGCGCACAGATAGCGCATGCGGGCACCGTCGAGGGTGATCCAGCGTTCTTGGACTACGAATTTCTGTTTCTCTTTGATGTCTACTGGCAATGCGCTGTTCACCGCGACTTTCTGTTTGTAGTCAGACAACTTTTTACCGGGTGTAGCGCTCTATGTAAGAGTATCGCCTCTTGTCGCTTCTGTGCAGGGAGAGCCTCGGCTCTCCCTTTTTCAGGTTTCCCGCTCGGAAGTTCGTGGTGCGGCGGGTGTGTGCTGTTTCATGCCGGCGCACCGGGTGACGCTGATCGATCCGTTTGTGGCGCTGCGGCAGGAATGAGGTCGGCTCAGGCGGCCTGCGACGACTTGGTGCGTTTCTTTCCCAGCAGTTTCTTGAGGACTCGTATGCCTTTGTCTACGTGCTTTTCCTGCAGCAGGAATGGGGGTAGGAAGCGGAGGACGGTGTCCTGGGTGCTGTTGAAGAGAACGCCCTCGGCGAGAGCTTGTTCCACGATGGGGCGGGCGGGAACATCGAGCTGCAGGCCCTGAATCAGGCCGCGGCCACGAACCTCACGCGCCGCTGCATAGCGTTCCGTCAACCCTTTGAGCTCTTGTTGCAGATACGCGCCCACACGGACGACGTTTTCCAGCAGCTCGCCTTCTTCAACGATGGCCAGATACTCGAGTGCAACCCGGCACGCCAGCGGACCTCCGCCGAAGGTGGTTCCATGTTGTCCGGGGGAGATGGCCGATGCGAAATCTTCCCTGACCAGAAAAGCTCCCAGCGGGATTCCCGCGGCGATGGGCTTGGCGATGGCGACGATGTCGGGCGTGACGCCGAAAGCCTGAAAGGCGAAGATGGTTCCAGTGCGGCCGAGACCGCATTGGATCTCATCGAAAATCAGTGCCGCGTGATGGCGGTCGGCAAGGGTGCGGCACTCTTTCAGAAATTCAACGGAACACTCGTGGATCCCGCCTTCGCCGAAGATCGGTTCCAGAACGATGGCGCAGGTGTTGTCGTTCACCACGGCACGGAGGGCTTCGACGTCGTTGCGCGGAACAAACTTCACGTCCTCCAGCAGCGGTTCGAAACCCTTGCGGTACTTGTCCTGCCCGGTGACGGACATGGATCCGAAGCTGCGACCGTGATAGGAGCCTTCGAGGGCGATCAGTTGGCTCTTGGTGGCGCCTCCGACGCGGTGTCCGGCGAGACGAGCTAGTTTGATCGAGCCCTCGATCGCTTCAGTACCGCTATTTGAGAAGAAGGCGCGATGTAAGCCGGACAGAGTGCAGAGTCTCTCGGCGAGGCGTCCTTGATATTCGTTGTAATAAAGGTTTGACAGGTGAATGGCGCGGGCTGCCTGCTCGCGTATTGCCTTCACGATTCTTGGATGAGCGTGGCCGAGCGCATTCACCCCAAGGCCGGCGACAAAGTCGAGGTACTTCTTGCCGTCCAAGTCGAAGAGGAAGACGCCCTTGCCACGCTCGATGACCAGGGCGTAGCGGCTATAGGTCTGGAGCAGAAACTGTTTTTCGCGCTGGATGATTTCTTCGGTCGTCGTCATAGGGAAACTATGATTTTACCGGAGAACGACTTTACCGGAGAACCGTGAAGCGACGGGAGCGTATAGCCCCCGGCGGAACGAATCATGGCGTAATCTCGTAGATCACTCCGTTGTTCCCGTCGCCTCCTGTATCGGTGGCGCCATAAAGGTTGCCGGAGGAGTCTTCGGTCAACCTGCCGCTCGGGAGCCCGCCATCCGTCCCTCCCGTAAAGCGGTAGAGCACGGAATATTTGCCGCTGCTGCTGAGCCGATAAACCACGCCGCAACCAAAAGTGCAAGCTGAGTTCACGGTTCCACCGTAGAGGGTTGCGCCGTAGTAGTTGCCTGACACACCAAGAAGTCCGCCGGAAGGCTCTTCTCCGCCACTGGCCTGCTTGCCGAAGGTGTGCAGGACGCGCTCTTTGGCGGAGGCGTTTACGGTGAAGAGAACACCGCATCCGGCCGATGAGATAGCGCAGTTTGTGGTCTCCCCGCCGAACTGGGTTACGCCGCTGAACACGCCAGTTGCGCTCCGGAGAAGGTGCCAGCGTGGGGAATTGCCATCGGCACCGCCGGGGAAGGTATACAGGGTCGTCAGCTTGCCGGTCGTATCCAGTTTGAAGAGAGTTCCCGCGTTGCCTTGCATGTAGCTGCCGCCGGTGGCGCCGTAAATGTTTCCCGCATGGTCGCTAGTCAAATCCTGGGGGAAGGCTCCGTCCGCTTGGCCGGTGAAGCGGTGCAGTACTGTCTCGTTGCCGGATTGGGTGACTTTGAAGAGCACTCCGCAGCCCAAGGTGCCATCACAGCCAGAGACGCCGCCGAAGCTGGCGGAGCCATAGAGGTCACCGTTGACCATCACTAGCCCAAGCTCAGGTTGTCCCTGGTTCTGGGCGCCGTCCTTACCACCCTTGAATTTATGGAGCACCTTCAACGATCCATTTTTCGCCAGTTTGAAAACGGTGCCACAAGCGCATGTGGGATCGCCGCCGAGCGATGTAATCCCGTAGAGGTTGCCGGCGCTGTCGCGAAGTAAGCGGCCAATGGGAGTGCCGCCGTCGGATGCGCCCGTGAAAGTGTAGAGAATGGTTTGGTGGCCGGTGGAATCCAGCTTGTATACGAGTCCTCGATTGGACGAGCCGCCGAATTGGGTCGTGCCATAGAAATTGCCGGCGGAGTCACGGATGAGATCTCCGTTGGGAGCGCTCCCGTCGGTGAAGTTGAAGGTATAGAACACTTTGAAAGTCTGGGCGGTTGCGGCGGTAAGAAGCAAAGTCACGGATAGCAGGATTGCGGTGAGTCTCATCGAATTCTTTCTCCAGGCCGTCGAGGAGTATACCATTCTGACTTTTGGCTGGGTGGGTTGGTTGGAGCGGTAGGATTGATGAGCGCCGAGTCGACGACGTGTGATAACGGAGTGCGCGCAGAGGCTCGCGATCGTGGGGTTGTTTACCTAATAGTAAACACTTTGGAAAATATATTAACCATTGGGTATATGGTATATACCTTAAAATTTGCATTTCCCGCTAGATCCATCAAAACAAAGGATCTGTTTCGGAGATACCCACGTAAAATATCCCTTCTAAAGGACTTAGCATAGGCATACCCCCAATCTCGCTGCCTAAGTCTATGAAAATGGGTCGGAGATTCGAGATACCCTTCTAAGATATCCCTTTTAAAGGACTTGCGCAGTTTCTAAGTTGTCAAAGAGCGCAACCGATCGCTGTTATCAAACAGCTAATGTCATTAGCACTATGTTAGCCGTTTTGGAGCGCTGCGTCAAGTGGGGTCTTTAGTCGATTCGAAACTCTAGCTTGTACCCCACCCAGATTAGGGATCCAGCGCGTTAGGTCTGCGCGAGAGCCAGTCTGTCGCGCCGCTGGGGCTCATTCGGCTTCTCACTTCTACCCACGGTTTACGCCGTGGGCTGCATGCTTACACCGCTCCACGGCAAACCCGAGCGGCTTTGTTCGGCACGGTCGAAGAGGCTGCGGAGAAGCACATTGTTTGCCACGGCGGGGGCAAAAACCTCTCATTCAGTTGGAGACGGTTACCGCGGCGCTGGAAGCGCTGCGCCACCCAAAAGCCGCGCCGGCCAACAGCTTTGCTTCACTCGGGCGGGTTTCCACACTACAGCGATCCGGCCACAGCACGCGGACAGGAGTGTCCGCGCTACACGGGCTGGGGGAGCTTGCTTTGAATCAGGCGGCTTCGTCTGCTTGGTGGGAAGCAGTGCAGAGATCCTTCGTTGGGAGTCCTTCGCGAGCGAAGGACTCCGCTTCCTCAGGATGACAGCCATCTAAAGAAGGACTCCGCTCTTCCAGGATGACAGGCATCTAAATAGGGTGGCAGGCATCTTCTTTCGTAACGACATGGCGGTCAGTGGGTTACAAAATACCACATGGGCTATTCCAAAAAGCATACTCTGGTTATGGGCGGGCCTCTATAATATTGGAAGCCGTTGTAATAAGGCGTTTTATAGGGCTTCGGATGTCCCTGCTGATGGCAGTGAAAGTGCAGAAGGAAGAGCAAGGTAGTTTGTCCCTGCGGGCGGCGGAGCCTGTGCGGCGCATGAACAGGGATTTTCAAATCCGATTTACAGCCATCCTGCTGGCCTTGTTGACGGCCGCTGCCGTGGTCTACGCCGGTTATAACCTTCAAACCGAGCGCCAGTTTCAAGTTCCTGAGGACGGAGTTTGGTGGGTCGAGCATCACGGGCGGCTTACCGCTGACCGAGTCGAGGCCGGCGGACCGGGTACTCGCGCCGGGATCAAGGTGGGCGATCAGCTTACCGCGATTGGCCAACATCCGGTAGATAATACAGCCGCTCGAACCCGCGAACTGTATCGCGTGGGCGCCTGGTCGAAGGCTACCTATTCCCTGATACGGCAGTCGGTGCCGGTGGATGTGGTGCTGATTCCGGTTCCGGCGGAACGGTCTCCGTACAACTGGCTGCGCCTGATTGGCCTGATCTATCTTGGCATTGGGCTGTATGTATTGCTGCGACGCTGGACCGCGCCGGGCTCGACCCAGTTTTATATCTTCTGCCTGGTATCGTTCATTTTCTACTCGTTCCATTACACGGGGAAATTCAACGGGTTTGACTGGACGATTTACTGGGGCAACGTCGTGGCTGGACTGCTCCAGGCTGCCCTGTTTCTGCACTTTGTGTTGACCTTTCCGGAGCGGCATTGGTTCGTCCGCAGGCACCGCTGGGTAATATTCGGGATTTATGTTCCGGGTTTGTTGCTGTTGAGTGTGCACGTGCTGGCGGTGTCGTTCCTCAAAGCCAGCGAAATGCTGCGCTGGAACCTGGACCGGTTGGAGATGGGTTGCCAAGCGGTGTACTTCGTCGCGGCGGCGGGAGTGCTGGTGTACAACTACCGCCGGGCAAGCACGCCGATCCTGCGGCAACAGCTGAAGTGGGTGACCCGGGGAACGATTCTGGCGATCACGCCGTTCACGCTGTTCTACGTGCTCCCTTACCTGACCGGGGCGCTGCCCACGACGGCGATGAAGGTTTCGGTGTTGTCGCTGGGCATCCTGCCGCTGACTTTTGGTTACGCCATCTTCCGCTACCGGTTAATGGACGTAGACCTGATCTTCAAGCGCGGCATGGTGTACACGCTGGCGGCCGGAGCCATCGCGGGCGCATATTTTGCCGTGGTGGCGGGCGTCGCCGAATTGGTTCACCTGCAGATTCCCAGCTCGGGACCGATCGGCCTGGTGCTCGCGATCGTGGCCACCGCGCTGCTGTTTGATCCGGTAAGGAAGTGGATTCAGGAGCGCATTGACCAGTTCTTCTATCGCACGGGCTACGACTACCGGAAAACGTTGATCGAATTTGGACGCGAGCTGAGTTCAGAAACCGATCTGGACAAGATGCTGAGCGCAGTCGTGGACCGCTTGTCGCGGACGCTGCTGGTCGACCGCATGGCAGTTTTCCTATCCGACGGGGAGACTTCTGAGCAATTCGTGATCGCCAAATCTTTCGGCATGACGCAAACTGCGGGGCTGGATTTGAGTTTTCTGGGTACGCCGCGGCCGGAGGATGTGGTCGGACATTTGTTCTTCGACAACACGCACCAGGTTCCGCGGGAAACCTTGAATGCGCAGCAGGCCATTGCCAAGCTGGATCTGAATTATTACATTCCCTGCCGCGCCCAGAAGCACATCATCGCGGTGCTTGGCCTGGGCAAGACGGTGGAAGGGGATTTCCTGACCAGCGAAGATGTGGAACTGCTGGAGACGCTGGCGGGTTATTTGGCAATTGCGATACAGAACGCGCGTCTGTATGCGTCGCTGCAACAGAAAGTTGCGGAATACGAACGTCTGAAAGACTTCAACGAAAACATCGTGGAGTCGATTAACGTGGGCGTGCTCGCGGTGGATCTCGCGGACCGTATCGAGTCCTGGAACTCGCAGATGGAAGTGATGTATGCGCTGCCACGGTGGCAGGCTCTGACCCGGCCTCTGGGCGAAGTTTTTCCGGCTGCATTTGTGGAAGAGTTCTACCGGGTACGGCAGAATCCCGGCATCCACAACTTGTATAAGTTCCGCCTGGGAACGCCGACGGGAGAAAGCCGCGTGGTCAATGTCGCAATCGCACCTCTGGTTACGAAGGACTTCAGCGTGATTGGCCGGCTCATCATCATGGACGATATTACTGAGCGTATTGAGCTGGAAGCGCAACTTTCGCAGGCTGACAAACTTTCGTCGATCGGGTTGCTGGCCGCGGGGGTTGCACACGAAGTGAATACGCCGCTGGCAGTCATTTCCTCCTACGCGCAGATGCTGTCGAAGCAAGTGCAGGGAGATCCGCAAAAGGGTGCGCTCCTGGAAAAGATCACGCGGCAGACTTTCCGAGCGTCCGAGATCGTCAACAACCTGCTTAATTTTTCCCGCACCAGTGGCACCGAATTCACGGCCATCGATGTGAACAAAATCATCTCGGATACGCTGGCGCTCCTGGAACATCAGTTCAAGGTCACGAGGATCAAAGTACAGGATGACCGCAGTCCGCAGATCCCGCTGATCAATGGGAATGCCGGGCGACTGCAGCAGGTGTTCCTCAACCTGTTTCTGAATGCCAAAGACGCAATGAGCAACGGCGGGACGCTGCGCATTGCAACCATGAATGGCGAAAGCGTTAGCGTGATGGTGTCGGATACGGGCACCGGCATTGCACAGGAGCACATTCATCGAATTTATGACCCGTTCTTTACTACCAAGACAGCTCCTCGGGAAGGCCAGTCGCGCGGCACCGGGTTGGGCTTGTCCGTAACCTACGGCATCATTCAGGAGCACGCGGGGAAGATTCGAGTGGAGAGCCGGCATGGCGAGGGCACTACCTTCTACCTCGATTTCCCTTTGACCAGGAAGGCTGTCAATGTCTGAAGCGGCGGTGATTGTGCGGCAGAATTCGGGGGAAAGGTCGGTGCCGCCGGCTGGCTCAGTGTTGATCATCGACGACGAGGCGGCAATCCGTGAGTCGCTGGAAACACTGCTGGAGCTCGAAGGCTACGGAGTGGAATCCGCGTCGACCGGGGAAGAGGGTCTGGCGCGCATTGGCGAACGAAGTTTCGATTTGGTGCTGCTCGACCTGGCGTTGCCGGATCGCAATGGCATGGATCTGTTGTCCGAGATTCACCTTCAGGATCCGGGACTCTCGATCATCATGGTCACCGCTTACGGGACGGTCGAGAATGCGGTGAAGGCCATGCAGGCGGGCGCGGCCAATTTTGTCCAGAAGCCCTGGGATAACGAGAAGTTGCTTGCGGATGTGCGGGCTGCAGTTGCCCGCCATCGCGCCGAAGAAGAGAACGTTCAACTCAAACGCGCGCTCAAGCAACGGTACAACTTTGAAAACATCGTGGGCAAGAGCGAGCCCATGCTGAAGATTTTCGATCTGGTGGCACAGGTCGCGCCCAGCCGATCCACAGTGCTGCTGCAGGGTGAGAGCGGAACTGGCAAGGAACTCATTGCCAAGGCCATTCACCTGAACTCGCCGCGTCGCGAGCGTCCTTTTGTTCCAGTCAATACGGGCTCGATGCCGCCTGATCTGCTGGAATCCATTCTGTTCGGGCATGTAAAAGGAGCGTTCACCAGCGCAGTTGCTTCGAAAAAGGGGTTGTTTGAAATTGCCGACCGGGGCACGCTGTTCCTGGACGAAATCGGCACGATGAGCCTGGACACGCAAAGCAAGATTCTGCGCGTGCTGCAAGACAAGAAATTCATGCATCTGGGTGGAGTACACGAACTTCAGGTGGACGTGCGCATCATCGCCGCTACCAATGTGGATCTGAAACAGCAGGTTCGCGAAGGCAAGTTTCGCGAGGACCTGTTTTATCGGCTGAACGTGATTACCATCGACCTTCCGCCGTTGCGGCAACGTAAAGAGGACATTCCGCTGCTGGTTGCGTTCTTTCTAAATCGATATTCCGAGGAAAATGAGCGCCCGACGCGGCGCATCACTCCGGAAGCTTTGCGTCCGTTGCTGACCTATTCCTGGCCTGGCAATGTGCGCGAACTCGAAAATGTAATCGAGCGCGCCGTCGTGCTATCCGCAGGAGTGGAAGTCGGCCCTGAACTGCTTCCTGACCAGATCGCGGGTCGAGCCACCGCATTTTCCGCGCTGGAACGACGAACGGACGCATCACTGTTCGACATCATCGAAGATTGCGAGCGGCAGATCATTGTCGAGATGCTGGAGAAGTGCAACTGGAATCAGACCGACGCGGCAGAGCGTTTCCACATCCCTCTTTCCACCTTGAATCAAAAAATCAAACGCCTGAACATCGACATCAAGAAGAAAGGGAAAGAATAAGCTGTCAGCTTGTCCCTTTCCCCCTCAAATAGTGGTGCCTAAGAGCGTTTCGCTCAAAGCTGACAGCTGATGGCTGAAAGCTTTCTTAGCCTCTGCTATAGTTCGGAGACGCGGCCACACGATTTCCAAATCGCATGGAACTGATCTCTCCTACGGAATTCGCCAGAGATACCCTCCAGACCCTGCAGGATTATTCCCTGCTCGCGGGACAGTCGATCGCCAACCTGTTCCGCTATCCGCGCTATTTCGCCGATATGTTGCAGCAGGCGGATCTGATCGGAGTGGGATCGCTGCCTATCGTGGTGCTCACTGGATTCTTTACCGGGGCGGTTTTGGCTTTGAACAGTTCTACAACGCTGCAACGATTTGGGTCGCTGTCTCTGCTTGGTCAATTGGTTTCGGTTGGCATGGTTCGGGAGTTGGGTCCGGTGTTAACCGGGCTGATGGTGGCTGGTAGAAACTCTTCGGGCATGGCGAGCGAACTGGGCTCGATGGTGGTGACCGAGCAAATCGATGCCATGCGTGCGCTCGGCACCGACCCAACGAAAAAACTGATAACTCCGCGCGTGGTCTCCACTGTCTTCATGCTCTTTTTCCTGACGATCATCTCGGACCTCCTGGGTATGGTCGGGGGCGGTGCGGTTGCGCGCGGGTTGCTCGGGATGGACTCGCATCAATATTGGAGCACGGCTTGGCAGATCCTGACATTTCAAGACGTTTTTATGGGTCTGGTGAAGCCGCTGCTGTTCGGGTTTATTATCTCCACCGTGGGTTGCTATTATGGAATTTCCGCACGCGGCGGGACCCAGGGCGTGGGCAGGGCAACCACTCAGGCTGTGGTTGCGTCTTCGGTCTTTATCCTCCTGGTGGATTTCTTCGTGACCAAGTTATTGATGGCGATCTTCGGTTACCGCTGAATCATGGCCGCGCCTCCTACTGCGATCGAACAACGCTTACCGTCGGAACCGGATGCGGCGACCGATATCGTTGTATTCGACAACGTTTTCATCGCTTTTGACGAGAAGCCGGTGCTCGAAGGAATCTCATTCCGACTGACAAAAGGGGAAACCAAGGCAATCTTTGGTGTTGCCGGTTCCGGAAAGAGCACGATCCTCAAGCTGGCGCTCGGGTTGTTGAAACCGGACTCCGGACACATTTATGTTCTGGGCGAGGATGTGACCCAGATGCCCGAAGATGTGTTGTTTGACTTGCGGCGAAAAATTGGCATGGTCTTCCAAGAGAGCGCGCTTTTCGATTCGCTCACGGTCCGCGAAAACGTAGCCTTCCGGCTGCTCGAAGAGGGAGACATATCCGACGACGAAGTTGAAAAGCGGGTGCGGGAGGCCTTGAGATTCGTTGAGTTGGAAGATACGGTGGACAAGTTTCCCGCTGAACTCTCAGGAGGTATGCGCCGGCGCGTTGCCATTGCGCGCGCAATTATTACCCAGCCCGAGATTCTGCTTTATGATTCCCCGACCGGAGGCCTTGATCCCGTCACTTCTACAACCATTGTCCAATTGATCGTGAAACAGCGCGACGTGTACAAAACCAGCTCGCTGCTGGTTACGCATCGCCTGCAAGATGCCTTCATTATGGCGACTCACTACTTCGATCGCAAGGCAAACGAGATGCGACCCTTACCGCCGGGAGCCCGTGGCGAAGTGCCGATGGCATTCCTTATTCTCCGCGACGGGAAGGTCATATTCGATGGCGATGCGCACCAGTTGGCTCAATCGAAGGATGAGTACATCAAGGAATATATTGCGTAGGAAAGTCGACCCTCGCTTCTGTCATTCCTAGGAGCGAAGCGACGAGGAATCTGGGTGTGCTGCCTTATTGCAAAGAACCTAGATCCCTCGCTTCGCTCGGGATGACAAACAGGCAAAGCACCTCTTAGCTAGCTTTGGCCGCTTTTGCCATGGCGTCCCGGCGTGCGGCGACCTGGCCCTCCACGTACTTTAACCACTCGCGCCCTTGCTTCGTGCTGTTAATCAGTTTTTCTATGTTTGCGAACATTCGCGGATTCTTCATCTTGGTGCGCAGCTCGCCGAGAAATGGCTTTACTTTCGCAAAAATGAAGAACATCTCTCCACTGACGCTGGGATCGAGGAAGAGTTCCTGATTGATGGCCCCCGAAAGTACCAGCGAAGCGCTCATGCTCCAGTATCCCGCCGCCTGGCGCAACCAGTTATTTTCTTGCGTCCCCATAGCAGAACCTACCTTCATGAAATCTTCGGCGCTCTCGGGCCAGAAAGTTACCAGCCACCAGTTACGCGCCTTCCGAATCTCGGCTTCGCGACGAAGATCGTAGAGCTGCAAAATCAGTTGCGCATCGGCAGAAGTGGGCTTCTTAGACATGAAAAACCTCCAAGCGAATTTAGGATTGTGTGATGGGAGGGCCGGATCGTCTTCCCACTGTACGAGATGCGTAAATTCACGAAACGGTGCAGTTTATTAGAAACTCAACCAGCAACGCCAGCCGATAGCTCGTGCCCAAGGTCGCCGGAACCGCCAATTGCTCAATCACTGCCCACGGCCGCGGCTTCTACCGGCACCGCTCGTTCATACTCACACTCTTTGTTGGGGCAAGCAATGACCGGACCTGATTTCAAGAACTTCTCCACCAAATATTCACTTCCGCAAGTGGGACATTTCTCCGCAATCGGCTTGTGGGCAGAAGTGAACTTGCACTCGGGATAGTTTCCGCAGCCGTAGAATGTGTTTCCCTTGCGCGCCCGCTTCTCGACCAGCTCCCCCTCCTTGCAGAGCGGGCATTTCACGCCGATGAAATTCTGCTTTACATACTTGCATTCGGGATATCCGCTGCACGTAGTGAACTCGCCGTAGCGGCCATGCCGAATCATCATGTTCCGGCCGCACTTGGGACAGATTTCATCCAGCGGAATGTCCGGAACCTTCTTGCCCTGATCGAGGCGGCGCGTAGTCTTGCAATCGGGATATCCCGTGCAAGCCATGAATTGGCCGAAGCGTCCGCGTTTAAGTACCATCACCCGGCCACAGTTTTCGCAGTACTCTTCCTGGGTTGTCTCCTGCACGTCGGCAGAATCCAGATCCGGCAGGTTGATGGGGTTTTCCTTGGTGAAGGTGCAACTGTTGGGATCTTCTTTATCGTAAGAACTACAGGCGTAAAACGATCCGTGCTTGCCCCACTTGATGACCAGCGGCGAACCGCAGCGCTCGCACTTCTCGTCCGTGGGTTTCTCCATCCGCTTGATGTTTTCCATGTGCTTGGCGGCGTAACGGAGATCTTTCTCGAACTTCTTGTAGAAGTCAGCCAGCGCGTCGGTCCACTTCTCCTTGCCTTCTTCAATCTCGTCCAGTTCTTCTTCGAGACGTGCCGTGTACTGGACATCGAAGATGTCGGCGAAATTTTCCACCAGCAGATCGGTCACGACCAGGCCGATTTCCGTGGGAGTAAACTTGCCGCCGAGCTTTTGCACATACTGCCGCTCCTGAATGGTGCTGAGAATGGCGGAGTAAGTGGAAGGCCGTCCTATGCCTCGCTCTTCCAGTTCCTTCACCAGAGAAGCTTCGTTGTAGCGCGGTGGAGGCTCGGTAAAGTGCTGCTCCGGTTTCAATGCTTTCAGTGTAAGAACCTGGCCGGAATCCAGCGGCGGCAGCTTGTGCTTTAGTTCTTCGTCTTCCTCGTCCTTGCCTTCTTTGGACTCTTCGTAAACCTTGAGGAAACCGTCGAACTTGAGTACCGATCCCGTGACCCGGAACCAGAATGTCTCGGCGCCCGATTTTGCGTCGATGTCCACTGCCGTCTGGTCGAATACCGCTGGCATAATTTGCGATGCTACAAAACGCTGCCAGATCAGCTTGTAAACTTTGTATTCGTCTTCCTTCAAATACTGCTTGATCTGATCAGGATGGCGAAGAACCGAAGTCGGCCGTATGGCTTCGTGAGCAGCCTGCGCCGCCTTTTTCTCTTTGTAGACGTTGGCCGCTTCCGGCAGATATTGATCGCCATACTGAGACTTGATGTACTCGCGGACTTCGGCGAGAGCTTCGTTCGAAACGCGTACGGAATCCGTACGCATATAAGTAATGAGGCCGACCAGGCCTTCTTCGCCCAGTTCCACACCTTCGTAGAGGCGCTGCGCGATCATCATGGTGCGCTTCACGCTGAAGCGGAGCTTGCGAGAGGAATCCTGTTGCAGTTTGCTGGTGGTGAACGGTGGAGTCGCGTTGCGGCGGCGCTCTTTGCGATCGACAGTGCGGACCACCCAGTCGGCTTTTTCCAGCGCAGCTCGAATTTTTTCCGCGTCTTCGCCGTTGGTGACTTCGATTTTCTCTTCGCCTTTGCCTAAGAAACGTGCGTCGAATGCCGGAGGCTTGGAGAGATTCGCGTCAATCGTCCAATATTCTTTCTTCTCAAACGCCTTGATTTCACGTTCACGTTCAACAATGAGGCGCAACGCGACCGTCTGCACCCGGCCGGCGGACAGACCACGCCGAACCTTGTCCCAGAGCAGCGGCGACACTTGATAGCCTACCAACCGATCGAGGACGCGCCGGGCCTGCTGCGCATCCACGAGATTCTGATCGATGTCACGCGGATGCTCGAAAGCTTCACGGACGGCACGCTGCGTGATCTCGTTAAATGTGACCCGGCGGATGCGCTCAGGTTCATCGCCCTTCTTTTTTTTCTTTTTCTTCTTCCCGTTGGATTCGGCCAATTCTTCCGCCAGGTGGGCAGCGATTGCTTCTCCTTCACGATCCGGATCGGGTGCGAGATAGATGGTATCCATCCCGAGCGCCAGCTTCTTCAGCCTGGCGACAACTTTCTCTTTGCCCGGAATGACAACGTATTCCGTCTCGAAGTCATTTTCGACGTCGACGCCGAGCGTGCTCTTGGGTAGATCCTTCACGTGGCCGAGTGACGCCTCGACGGTGAAGCCCTTACCCAGATATTTCTGGATGGTCTTCGCCTTGGCGGGCGACTCGACGATAACTAAACCTTTGGTCAATGTGTCCTCAGTAGATTATTGCGTATTTTGTGAAACTAGCACGAACCAGAAGAAATCAACAAGTTACGGATCAGAAAGTTTTCACAAAATTCTTGCCCGGCAACTGCTTCACCTTGCCCGCCAACTCCAATTCAAACAACGCGGCAAATATCTCGGAGGACGACAGCGCCGGCTCCAGCCTTTCCACAATTTCATCGATGTGGGTGGATTCGTCAGCCTTGAGGAGCGCGAAAATCTTTTTTTCGTGGGGCGACAGCTCGGCTTCCCCGAATAGAGATGCGGTTTGACCCACCTGCGATTCATTGCCGCCCTCGGGTTGGAGCGTAAGTCGTACTTGTGTCGGCAGTTCTTCCCAAACATCCTCCCAGGTTGCCACCAGCTTCGCGCCCTGTTTAATCAGGGTATTCGGAGTCCACGAGCCTTTGTTGGTGACGTTGCCCGGTACTGCGAAAACCTCACGGTTCTGTTCCAATGCGCAGCGAGCGGTGATGCGGGTACCGCTGTATTCAGCGGCCTCCACCACCAAAACGCCCAACGAGATGCCGCTGATGATGCGATTGCGGATGGGGAAGTTTTGCGGCGCGGGGAAGGTTCCGATCGGAAATTCCGAGATCACGGCGCCACCCAGAGCGAGAATCTGCTCAACCAATCGCGTATTCTCCTTGGGATAAACGACGTCGACGCCCGTGCCCCACACGGCTACCGTTTTCCCCTTTGCCGCAATCGCACCGCGGTGCCCAGCAGTATCGATACCTCGTGCCATGCCGCTGAAAATTACCAATCCACGGGCCGCGAGATCGCAGGCCAACCGCTCCGCCATACCTGATCCGTATGGCGTGGGATGTCGCGTGCCAACCAGCGCAATCCCCGGCTGCGAGATGACGGTTTCATCTCCACGCACGTAGAGAATGAGCGGCGGATCGTAAATCTGTTTCAACTGCGTTGGATAGCCGGGATCATCTAGACCAACGATTCGCGCGTCAGCAGCAGCGGCTTTTCCCAGTTCATCCTGAGCCAATTCCATGGAGCGCCCTGTGCCGAGGGATTGCGCCGAAACCGCGCGCAGGCCGGCTGCTTCGAGTTCGGTGAGAGAAGCCTGGAACAACGCCTGCACGCTGCCGAAAAATTCAATGACCCGGCGAGCTTTGGTAGGTCCGAGACCGGGCGTAAGAGCCAACGCCAGCCACTGCATGGACGTTTCTCTGGTTTTGCAAATTGCGGCAACGGCTTCGGACACAGCGACCTCCGGGCTCTCTCGGGCATCTATACACGTCCCGAAAGTAGTGTCAAGGTAAGATGAACATCGGGTTTGTTAGAATCGATGTATTCCCGTGATGAAACAGCTTCGAATTTCCGCCATTTCCTACCTTAATACTGCGCCTCTGATGTGGGATTTTGAGCACGAAAGCACCGATGCTCGCTCAGCTTTCGACATTTCCTACACCATTCCCTCCCAATGTGCCCGTAGTTTGCGCGAGGGGTCGGCGGATATTGGCATCATTCCAGTTGCGGCTTACGCCAGCATCCCTGATCTTGCAATTCTTCCGGGCGTGGCCATCGCGTCGCGGCGGGCAGTTCGTTCGATCCTGCTGGTAAGCAAAGTTCCCCTGGAGAAGATTCACGCCGTCGCTTTGGATACGTCCTCCATGACTTCAGTTGCGCTGACTAAAGTTCTGTTTGCGAAGTGGTGGGGAGGCGGTAGAACATTTACCGCGATGGCTCCGGACATCGAAAAGATGCTTGAGATGCACGATGCCGGCCTGGTAATTGGAGATCCTGCCCTGAAGATCGATCGCTCCCGGTATCTTACTTTCGATCTCGCCGAGGAATGGATTCGCTTCACAGACAAGCCATTTGTCTTCGCCTTCTGGGCAGTACGACAGGCGGCTCTGGCGAATGCGCCTAGCGACTTGGATCTCGCCACAGTTTTCCAGGAATCGCGTGATCACGGGCTACAGCCGGAGAACCTGAATCGCATAACCCGCGAATGGTCGCCGCGCTTAGGTCTGGATGAAGACAGGATCAAGCGCTATCTCACCGAGAATATTCATTACTCTCTCGACCCGGATTGCCTTGATGGCATGCGACTCTTCTATCAATTTGCTTGCGAATGCGGGGCACTGCCGTCAGTACCATCCCTATGTTTTCTCGATCTGGCAAAGGCAGCGGTGATTTAGCCTTATTTTTCTACCCTACAACTCAGCACTGTACACTACCTGCACATCAATCGAATGGTGCCTCATCTCCAGTCGTTGCTCGCGGTCTCCACCTGGATTCGATTACGCCGGCTGGGTGGGCCGGGGCTGGTTTTGTTAGGAATCGCGGACAACTCCGTCGTTCCGCTGACCGGCAGCATGGACGTGCTGACCATCTGGCTGGCTGCCCGACATCGTGAACCGTGGCCCTATTATGCATTGATGGCGACGCTTGGCGCAGTGCTCGGCGGCTACATCACTTATAGTCTGGCTCGAAAGGGCGGCAAGGAAGCGATGGAACGCAGGCTCTCGAAAAGAAGAGCCGCTAAAGTTTACAAGCGATTCGAACGATGGGGATTCGGAGGGATCGCGATACCAGCCTTGCTGCCTCCGCCTTTTCCTTTTGTGCCTTTCCTGCTGGCGGCGGGCGCCATGCAGTACTCCCGAAAGAAATTCTTGGGGGCACTTGCTCTCGGTCGCGGGGTTCGCTATAGCGTAGCCGCATGGCTCGGATTCCGCTATGGGAACCACATCCTGCGCTTCTTTTCTCGTTATTACAAACCTACTCTCGCCATACTGATCGGCTTGGCCGTCATCGGCGGAATCCTTTCGCTGATCCAGTATCTTCGCTACAGATGAGGATTTCGACGCCCTCAGGAGTGCTCTCTTTCGCTTCCTTTGAGTACCTTCGTATCCTCGGTTGATGCCTCTAAAAGCCTTAACCACAAAGGACACGAAGGTTCACAAAGGAATGCGGGCGTCTCCGCGAACTAGCTCCCCAATTTGGAACAAGCGCGGCGGCTCCGCTACAATTGTTATATTGCTTTCTTGACTGCCCATGACCCTAACCAAGCAGCAAGCTCTCGACCTGTTTCGTTCCGATGACTTGATTGGTATCGGCATGGAGGCGAATGCGCTGCGCCGCAAGCTCCATCCCGAAGGCGTGGCGACTTACATCATTGATCGCAATATCAATTACACCAATTACTGCACCGAGTACTGCACCTTCTGTGCTTTCTACCGTCCGCTGAAAGGACCCAAGGCCAAAGAGGGATACATCCTCGACTTCGAAACCATCTACAAAAAGATTCGCGAGACTGTCGAGCTGGGCGGGACAGGAGTGCTGATGCAAGGAGGCCTGCATCCCGACCTGAAAATTGACTGGCACGAACAGATGTTGCGCGGCATCAAGCAGCGGTTCCCCGGGATTCATCTGCATTGCTACTCCGCTTCGGAAATTATTGCAATCGCTGAATACAGCGAACTGAGTATCCGCGACACGATTGCGCGGCTCAGGGATGCGGGCCTGGATTCGATCCCCGGCGGCGGCGCAGAGATTCTCGACGATGAAGTCCGCTACAAAATCGCACGCCTCAAGTGCCTGACCGACGATTGGCTCAACGTGCATCGCACAGCGCATCAGTTGGGGATGAGAACCACTGCGACCATGATGTTCGGCGTGGGCGAAACGTATGAGAACCGCGTGAACCATTTCCAGCGGCTCTACGAGTTGCAGGAAGAGACTGGCGGGTTCACCGCATTTATCCCATGGAGCTTCCAGCCGACGAATACCGCTCTGGGAGGACGCCACTGGGACGAAGCCACGGCGGTTGAGTATCTGAAAGTGCTGGCGATCTCCCGGCTTTATCTTTCGAATTTCCTGAACGTGCAATCCAGTTGGGTGACGCAAGGACTGAAGGTCTGCCAGCTCGGCCTGCAATTCGGCGGTAACGACGTGGGCTCGGTGATGCTCGAAGAGAATGTGGTGCGAGCAGCGGGCGTGACCAACTGCACGACCGAAGAAGAGTTGCGGCGAATCATCCGCGACGCAGGGTTCAAGCCGGTCCAGCGCGACACGCTCTACCGGACTTATTTCCTCAACTAACCTGCGGGGAGCAACGATGGCCTACAAAATAAAGATCATTGTCGGATATGTAGAACCCTTCCCATGTCACGCAACCAACTAATCGGATTCGGAGTGTTCTTCGTAGTGGGGTCGCTTGTCGGATTTTTAAATGCCGCCAGCCCAAAATCGCCGTGGTACCTCCGCTATATCGCGTTTGCGCTCGGAATTACGTCCCTCCTACTTGGCATTCTTATCCCCATCCGTCTTTGGAACATGTAGCCAAGCAATACGGGATTTTATACGTTCCCGGCTCGGCAGCTTCGGGAGCTTTCGATCAGGTAGAATAAAGGTTTCAGATAGGCTTGCTATAAGCCACTGAAGAGCTCGAACTCGAACGCATGCTCTTTCCCTGTCAACTGTTAGCCGTGTTCGTCGCCCCGAAGGGGATTGGGCAGTATATCCGCCAGCATTTTCTCGATAAGACTTTCCAAGGTCTGTATCACGCCAACGCTTTTGACACGGCGTTGTTGATTCCCTATTTCATCGTGTTGATCCTGCTGGCTTCGTATGGCGCGCACCGCTACGTTCTGGTTTATCTTTATTACAAGAACAAGAAGAACCGTACGACCGAACCGCCTTCACATTTTGCGGAACTGCCGCGCGTTACGATTCAGCTGCCCATCTTCAACGAGCAATTCGTGGTCGAGCGACTGCTGGATGCCATTTGCCGCATGGACTATCCGCTGGACAAACTCGACATTCAGGTGCTCGACGACTCTACGGACGAGACCGTCGCCGTGGCACGCGGGCTGGTCAATCACTATGCCGCTAAGGGATTCCCTGTCAGTTACCATCATCGATCCAATCGCGAGGGATTCAAGGCAGGGGCGCTGAGTGAGGGTCTGAAGACGGCGAAAGGCGAGTTTGTCGCGATCTTCGACGCCGATTTCGTTCCACCAGAGGATTTCTTGCTCCGCACCATTCACCACTTCACCGATCCAAAGATCGCAATGGTGCAAACCCGCTGGACCCACATCAATCGCAACTATTCGTTTCTTACTGAGGTTGAAGCCATTTTGCTGGACGGGCATTTCGTACTCGAGCACTCCGGCCGTGCTCGCAGCAACGTTTTTTTCAACTTCAACGGAACGGCCGGGGTCTGGCGGCGGAACGCGATTGACGACGCCGGCGGCTGGCAGCACGACACCCTCACCGAGGACACCGATCTCTCGTATCGAGCCCAACTGAAAGGCTGGAAATTTATTTATCTGCAGGATGTGGAATGCCCGGCAGAACTGCCAGTTGAAATGACAGCCTTCAAGACCCAGCAAGCTCGCTGGGCCAAAGGGCTGATCCAGACCAGCAAAAAGATTCTGCCCCAGGTGCTCAAGAGCGATCAGAGATTCCACGTGAAGCTCGAGGCCTGGTATCACCTCACCGCAAATCTCAGCTATCCGCTGATGATTGTGCTCTCGGTGTTGCTGCTGCCGGCCATGATCATTCGCTTCTACCAGGGCTGGTTCCAAATGATGTATATCGACCTGCCACTATTCATGGCGTCGACCTTTTCGATCTCGAGTTTTTATCTGGTTTCGCAGCGGGAGTTGTTTCCCGGCAAGTGGTTTCGCGCCCTGCTCTATCTCCCGTTTCTGATGGCTCTGGGCATCGGCCTCACCGTCACTAATACGCGAGCCGTGCTGGAAGCGCTGCTGGGAAAGCAGTCCGAGTTCACCCGTACTCCGAAATATCACGTCGAGTCCAAGAAGGACAAAGTACGTGCCAACAACTATCGCCGCGGGCTGGGCTGGGTGCCTTGGGTAGAACTGCTGATCGGCTGCTACTTCGCCGTTACGGTCTACTACGCGATCGACAACGAAAACTACATCACGGTGCCGTTTCTGGTTTTGTTCGTGCTGGGCTATTGGTACACGGGATTAATGTCTCTGCTGCAGGGACGATTTGCGGGCATCTCGCTGAGTGCGGAGACCCATACCAAACCGTTTCCGGTCGGTGTTTGAAATCAATTCGAAGCTTCAAGGAAACTTAATGCGCAAGCTCCTCGTCTTCGCTGTCCTTCTCGAAGTCTTATTTCTCACTCAGCTCGGCTCGGCACTGGACCGCCAGCCCAATGCCGACTACCGTGCCCGGCGCCAAGCTCTGGCCAGCAAAACCAACGGAGGAGTGGTCTTACTCTTCGCTCCCACCGAAGCTGAAGGTCCGAATGCAGTGTATGGGTATCGTCCCGACAGCAACTTCTTTTATCTCTCCGGCTGGACGCAACCCGGTGCTGCTCTGCTGATCGCGCCTGCAGTCGAAGCCAAAGGCCAAGACCCGGCGCGTCCCTATACGGAGATTCTCTTCCTTCCCGCGCACAACTACACAGAAGAAAAATGGACTGGACCCAAGCTCGGCCCGGAGAATCCCCAGGCTGCCAGCATCACCGGATTCGACCACGTCGAAGTTCTCGACAGCATGCGCGACGAACTGGTCCACATCCTTCCCCAACCCAGGGCCACAATTTATAACGATGTCCCTGCGCCCGGCGAGAAATCAAACTCTAAAACGCCAATGGAATGGCTGAGCCGCGGCAACGCATTTCCTGTGGGACTCGCTCAACAGGATGTTCGCCCGCTGGTGGCTGCGCTGCGCACTTACAAAGATGCGGGAGAGATGGATCTCATCCGCAAAGCTGTCAATGCGTCGATCGCTGCGCATTTTGCAGCCATGCATACCATGAAACCGGGCATCAGCGAACGTGAGATCTCCGCCCTGATGCAGTACGAGTGGGGCAAGCGCGGCTGCGAGCGTCCGGCCTATATTCCCATCGTCGGCTCAGGATTTAACTCGACCGTTCTCCATTATTCCGACGATTCGGGAGTAATTCAGTCAGGAGACGTCGTCGTGATCGATGCCGCCGGCGAATACTCCCTCTACGCGTCCGACATTACGCGCACCCTGCCGGCTACCGGAAAGTTCACCGCGCGTCAGCGGGAGATTTACAACATTGTCCTGGGAGCGCAGCGCGCAGCCATAGCCGCGTTCCAATCGGGGAAGTCTCATCTGCGCCGCGATCAACCCAATTCCATCCACAACGTCGCATACGACTACATCAACACGCATGGCAAAGACCTTCATGGCGAACCTCTAGGGAAGTATTTCATCCACGGCCTCGGCCACTACGTTGGGCTTGATGTACACGACTCCGGCGACTACGACGTGCCACTTGCTCCGGGGATGGTTTTCACCATCGAACCCGGCATTTATATTCCAGAAGAAAAGCTCGGAGTGCGAATCGAAGACATGTATTACGTGGACGCCAGCGGCAAGCTGGTCGAACTAACCGCGGCACTCCCCCACACCGCTGACGAAGTGGAACACGCGATGGCCTCCAAATGAAAGCCGCACGCGCCTCCTGCTTTTGATATCCTAGGGCATTGTGCGGATGATGTGGTTATTTCTGATTCTCGCCTGCAGCGGCGGAGCCGTGCTGTGGGCGGGCATAGCAGCTTATTTTCGTGTGCGCCGCCACATGAAGATTACGGCCGAGTTAAGAAAAAGTGGCGTCCACCGTGAAGTGGACAGCCTCTAGCACAAGCTTCCCTCTCGCAGCAGATCGGAGAACGGCAGCCATGGCCAAACCAGCAACTGCAACCATCGGAACCCAAGATCGCGTTCTCGACGCCGCAAGCCAGGTCGCAATCGTGATTGGCGCCAGCCTGTTTGTGGCGTTCTGCGCCCGCATCTCGGTGCCTTTACCCTTCACCCCTGTTCCTCTGACCCTGCAGAATTTCGGCGTTCTGCTCGTCGGGCTTGCGCTGGGTCCCCGTCGCGCCTTCGCCGCACTCTTTCTCTACCTCGCGGAAGGCCTCGCTGGCATGCCGGTATTCAGTCCGATGGGCCCGGGTGGAGTGGCTCAACTGCTGGGTCCCACCGGCGGCTTTCTGCTGGCCTATCCTTTCGTCGCGGGCATAGCCGGTTGGGTTTTCGAAGGAAAGTCCGAAGCAAAGAACGGAAAGAAGAGTTTCGCGCGCGCCGTCCTGGCCTGTGTTCTGGCCGAGATTTATCTGTTTGCCGGCGGCCTGTCCTGGCTGGCCATCCTCACCCACTCTTTTGCTCAGGCAATTCGTTTCGGCCTTTACTGGTTCATCTTCGCCGAAGTCATCAAGATAATGTCCGCCGCCGCTCTGGCCAGCGGCTGGCAACGTTTCCACAAGGTTCAATCATGACTCCAATCAGCGCCGCTTCCGAACACACGCCCACTCCCATCACCGAAGGCAAACGCGAAATCACGGTCGCTCACAGTCCCGACTCCGACGATGCCTTCATGTTTTACGGGCTGGCCACCAACAAGGTTCGCGTGCCCGGCCTGCGCTTCACCCATACGCTTTGCGACATCGAAACCCTGAATCGCAAGGCCATGGAAGGCGTCTACGACGTCACCGCGATTTCCTTTCACGCCTACCCCTACATTCAGGATCACTACGCCCTGCTCCCGAGCGGCGGCAGCGTGGGCGAAGGCTACGGTCCGATGATCGTGGCCCCGCGCGCGTACTCGGTCAGTGATATCAAGCACAAGCGCATCGCTGTTCCGGGAACCTTAACTACGGCGTACCTGGTGCTCAAACTTTTCGCCCCCGGAATTGAAACCGACGTCGTCCCTTTCGATCAGATCATTCCGCAAGTGCTCGAAGGCAAGCAGGAGGCCGGCCTCATCATTCACGAAGGCCAGTTGACCTACGACAAGTCCGGCCTGCATCGCATCGTCGATCTCGGAAAGTGGTGGCAGAAAGTGACCGGGCTGCCGTTGCCCTTGGGGGGAAACGCCATTCGTCGCAGCCTCGGGCCCGAGCTGATGTCCAGCGTAGCCACTGCTTTACGCGAAAGCATTCAGTACGCGCTCGATCACCGCGAAGAAGCGCTCGCCTACGCCATGCAGTTCGCTCGCGACCTCGACTCCCAACTCGCGGACAAATTCGTCGGCATGTACGTGAACGAGCGCACCCTCGACTATGGCCCCGATGGAAGAGAAGCAGTGCGCCGTCTCCTTGACATGGGCCACGCGGCGGGAATCATCCCGCAAGAATCCAGAGTGGATTTCGCGGCTTAAGAAGCCCAAGGTTCTAGCTTCGCGCAACCCCAGACCAGAATTCGCTGCGCGCTGGCGACTGATAAAGTGACGAGGTTACGCCAGCAATCCTCAATGAGAGTGTATCTTCGCAAAGGCATTCGAAAGTAACCTTCCAATCTTCTTGCAGCAATGCGAATATCGGACTTGACTTCAGTGCACTAATCCAATCGGAGGCGTTCTGACTAGTAAAACTTGGTCTTTGTTACTATTGATCGCCCTGTCCACAATGCCACAGATCATGGCGCAGGAAACTGATGCTTACGCCCGCTTGGTCGATGCGAACAATCGATTTGCGTTCAAGTTTTTCCACCAGACAATCACGAATACACCAGGGCAAAATACTTTGAGCGCCCCGGCCGCTCTTTTTCTGGATTTTGCCTTGCTCCAGAACGGAGCCGACGCGACTACCCAAAAGCAAATGTCGGACGTGCTCGGTTGGCAGACACTTGCGCCCGGGCAAATCAATGAAGAGAGTGTTGCCTTGCGCCAAGCACTCACCTATCCATCGACCCCGAAAGCCGAGAACCGTAGAGTGCAGCGGGCGCAGGTGACCGGGGAGCACTTGATCATGTCGGGGTCTTTGTGGGTCAAAAAACCAACTGTCTTTCGGCCTCAATTTCTCGACATCAACAAGAAGTTTTTTGGTTTTACATCCGCGACTCTGGCGGACAACGACAAGGTCGCAGCTCGAGCGATTAGCGATTGGGCCTCACGCCAGACCGGGGCTCAGTTGGACGGCTTTATCGACTCGGTCGATGGCGATGATTTCGTTTTGGTGGATACAACTTGGTTTAAGGGCTCATGGGTGCAACCTTTCTTGGTCTCGAACACCCATCCCGGTGATTTCACCCTCTTGTCAGGCGCAAAGAAATCAATTTTGATGATGTCCAAGTCGGGAGAACAGGAATACCTGAAGGCCCCGAAATTCCAAGCGGTTTGTCTCTACTACTGGAATGCCGAGATGTATGTCTTTCTTCCCGACGAAGACTCCAGCTTGACCGAATTTGAACAGTCTCTGACTCCTGACAATTGGAGCACTTGGTTGCGACAGTTCCGTTCAAGGCAAGGAGACCTTGGCCTGCCAAAATTTCACGCTCAGTATCGTGGCGATACGAAAACAGTGCTTCAAGATCTGGGAATGAAAGACCTGTTCGACTCTTTTCATTCGCTTGCTCCGGCCGTGGCAAATCCTGGGGGAGCAAAACTGACCCGCTCCGTCTCAGTCATCCTGCTTAGCGTGGATGAGAAAGGAACCGAGGTGGTAACGACGACGATGAGTGGAGGAGTAGTCGGAGGCATAGAGGCTTCGCCTCCACCTCCTTTTCGCATCATAGTCAACCGGCCGTTCTTCTTTGCCATTTGCGACAGTAAGACAAAAGCGATTCTCTACATGGGTGCGATTGTCGAACCATAGAGCTGCGGCAGTCTGGAGGCTCCCCCTGAAACGAGTGTATCGATACAGCCTGACTGTGTGCGGGGCCACGACCTACCCTACCGAAGCTTGTTCCAACAACTTCACTAAACTGTAGAGCGTCTGATTAACCGGCGTGGGCACGCCCATCTCAGATCCTCTTCGAACCAGAAAACCGTTCAGGGAATCAATCTCTGTCGGTTTTCCGCGAGCAATGTCCTGCGCCGTTGAGGACAGGGCTTCTGGCATTGCCTCGCTGCCGAGCTTCAGCGCAGCCGCGATCATCGAATCCGCGGACAGCTGAACTCCAGTCGCCTTGCCCACCGCCACTGCCTCAATGACCACACGCTTGATGACGTCAATCGAGCCGGCATCGCTGGCGATGCGCCCATATTTCATGCGCGCGAGCGCCGATATCGCGTTGTAGGCACAATTCATGATGAGTTTTTCCCACAGGTCGACCGCAATGTTTTTTGAAATTCGACAAGGAACGCCAGCCCGCGTGAAGGTCGCCGCTACCTCCACGAGTTCCGATTTACTCTCATCATGGTCCGGCAAAGGATTGCCAACGATGAGATCGCCCCGGCCCGAGTGCTTGATCTGCCCCGCTCCGGTCATCGCCACCGCGATGTAGACCACCGCTGGAATCACTTGGATACCGGCCGCGAAGTCGATTCGTTCGGCATTGTCCACGCCATTCTGAAGAGAAACCACGACGGTATCGGGTGCGAGGTATGGCGCCACCAGTTTCGCGGCACCTTCCGTGTCCACAGTCTTCACCGAAAAAAGAACAAGCTGCGCATCGCGCACAACTTCCAACTCGGTCGACGCGGAAACCGAAATCCGCTCCTTGAAATGAATGCTGTCGATAAGAAGCCCGTCACGATTGATTGCTTCGACATGCGGTGCGCGGCCGATAAGAGTAACCGGCGCCCCAGCACGCGCCAGCATTCCACCGAAATAAGTTCCCACAGCGCCCGCACCGACCACGGCAACCCGCGGCCACGGTTTTTCCTGCATGCTGCCTCCCAGCAAAACTGTTCCAAGATCAGTGGATTGCACTACGCGAGTGACAGGTTAAGCAAAAAGCTAGAAGCCAGAATCTAGAAGCTCTCCTTAAACGAAAACACCGGATCAATATCCACCGGCACATCGAGTGCCGACTTCAAGGAAGAACGCAACTCCCCTGGCATCGCCCCATATTTCTGGAACCAGTTCTCGGCACGTGCCCGGTCGCCGGTCGCTTCGATCTGCAACAACTCTTTCGCCAAATCTTTTACGGCGCCCGGCATGCGCCCATAGTTGATCGCGTATCGGCTCGAAGCTTCGCGCGCGATTGCCCCGTGCTCGACAAGGTAGTTAAACTCCATCATTTCCGCTTGTCCATGAGCTTCGGCGACGCCAAAGCGAACCGTGCGAAAGATACCCGCGACATACGACGCGTAATATTCTTCCAGCTTGTCCCTGGGCAGAACGTCGTGGTCGACCAGCCATTTCAAACCAAACATTCCGACCACATCTGCTTTGGCTTCCTCGAGTGCGCTGTAGATTGGCCCGATGGATTCACGAATGTCCATCTTGCCCGTTGGTGTACGCGCGAAAGCCGGTCCCAGACCGTGCGCCATCTCATGCATAATCGTCGCCAGAAGATAACCCTCGCCCGATGCCTGAGCCGCCTGCGCCGGCAACATGACATTCTGCGCCACCGGCAGAACCACGTAATTCACCCGCGCATCCATGAAGTTCTTGAAGAAGAGCTTCTTGCTTCCCTTTTGCTCGTGCACGCGCGGATCGTTGGGCAGGTTGTCAGCAACCGCTTGATAACCATGGGTCAGATCGCCCGCGCGGAATGGAGTGTCCATCACTTCCATGGGAGTCTCGAGGCCATGCTTGGAAGGCCGATCCTCGGGCGCGAGTGGAAGCGCATCCTGAATATCCGCGACATACTTTCGGAACATTTCGAGCTTGGCGCTCTCTTCCCCGTTGCGAATCATCACCGCCGCACCGTAAGTTGCTTTAACGCCCAGCAGGCCGTCGTCATAGGTTTCGTCAGGAGCAAAAGCCACATCAAACTTGGGATTCTTCAAATCCAGCCAAGCCAGGTTACTCTTGAAATAATCATCGGTAAGTAGCGCGTCAGCACGCAGATGGAGGAAATTCGCGAAAGCCGGATCATCGCTCAAGTCGGCTGCATCACGCAGGTCCTTCGCCGCGGGTTCGAGAAATGAACGGTAGGCAACGTGGTACGGTAACCCTTCAAGCTGATCGCCGTGCCAGCGCACCACGGTGAACGAACTGTAAATCTCCCCTTTTTTTTCGGGATGAGCTTTCACGTACTGCTCAATCTGTTCACGAGTCAGATTTTGCGGATAAAATCCTCGCCCAGGCGGCGCCAGAGTCGTACCGACGAAAGGTTTGTTATCGTCGAGAAGATCGAATCGCGAGGCGTTAATCCAGAGATAGCGGCGCAGCGCTTCATCCCGTGGATTCTTGCTTGCTGCGAGCGACTCGTACAGCGTCAATCCGTCAGGATCAATCTGTCGCCAGTAGATTTCCTCGAGAAAACGCGAAGCGTCCACCAACTTCTCCACCAGTTTCACCTCGCGAGCGGTCAGACCGGCGGGGTGGAACGGCATCTCTACGCGGCGGAACTTGGCGAGCCGCTGATCCAGGTCAGGAACAACTTGCACGTTGGCTGACACTGACCCTTTAGCAGCGGGAGCCGTCATCGGCAGATGGCCTTTCTGTGCTGAAATAGTAGCGGGAAGGATAAATAAAGCGAAAAGCAGTGAAAACTTGGCCCCCATTTTTGTGAACATGAATGATTTATTTTAACAGAGCGTCGCGTAGTTAATCGTTTTACATCTCGCGGATCAACACTAACACCGCTATCATGTTGAATGATGTCCCAGAAGTTTAATTCGGACCCGCAGACGTTGCTCATCGATGCCGATGACACGCTTTGGGAAAACAACATTTATTTCGAACGCGCGATTGCGAATTTCATTTCGTTTCTGAATCATCACGAGTACTCGCCTGAACAGGTGCGAGAGGTCCTGAACGACGTTGAGCGCGAGTGCATTGTCAGTCACGGCTACGGGCTGCACAGCTTTAGCCACGCACTGGTCCAGACTTTCGAGCGCCTGGCAGTCGAGCCGCTCACGCCCGCGCTGCATGAAACGATCAGCGGCTTCGCCCACACTATCGCCGAACACCCAGTCGAGATTCTGCATGGCGTTCCCGAGACGCTGCAGTACTTGTCCGAGCGCCATCATCTGATGCTGTTGACCAAGGGCGCTATCACCGAACAGTCCGGCAAGGTCGAGCGGTCTGGCCTGAAGGATTATTTTTCCGTGGTAGAGATCGTCGCCGAGAAGGATGTGTCCACGTATCGCACGATCATATCGAAGTACGATCTGCCCAGCGATTCCACATGGATGGTAGGAAACAGCCCAAAGTCCGACGTTAATCCAGCCTTGGCAGCTGGACTAAATGCCGTCTTCGTCCCCCACGGCAGCACCTGGATTCTGGAGCACGAAGAGGTCGCGCAGGCCCAGCCGCCGACTCGGCTGCTGATCGTCGAAACCTTCGCAGGATTAAAAGACCACTTCTGAACTATTTGCCCGCGGGGACCGCGCAGAATTTGTCGAACGCTTTCTTCAGCTCGGCCGCGATATCCACGGCTTCCCGATGTTCGATATCGCTACGCTGGATCATATGAATCAGCTTTCCGTCGCGAAGCAATGCGATCGAGGGCGACGACGGAGGATATCCCGTAAAGTAGCTGCGAGCCTGGTCGGTGGCTTCTTTGTCTTGTCCAGCGAACACGGAGAACATCTTCTCGGGGCGCGCAGCATTCTGCAGCGCCATGCGAACCGCCGGCCTCATACGGCCGGCCGCGCATCCGCAGATCGAATTCACTATCACCATGGTCGTGCCAGCTTGGTTCGCAATAGCGCGATCCACTTCTTCGGCGCTGCGAAGCTCTTGGACTCCCACGCGGGTTAGCTCTTCACGCATAGGAATAACCATAATCTCTGGATACATTTTTTCTCCTTGAGAGGTTTCTAATAGCCTAACAGAAGACTCCTGCCACTGCCGATATAGCGCCTATGCATCCGCCGCACCAACGTAATACCGCCAGCCTAAGCGCTTTTTTTATTCATATATAGTGGAAGTAACCGCCGATGGTCATCACAGAAAACGTTCCGCTGGCCCCGCTCACCACGCTCAAAGTCGGTGGCGCAGCCCGCTATTTCATTGAGGCGACGAGCACTGCCGAAGTTTCCCAGGCCGTCGAATTCTCGAAATCCGCTGATCTTCCGTTGTTTATTCTCGGCGGAGGCAGCAACCTCGTCATTGCCGACGCAGGCTGGCCCGGCCTCGTGCTCAAGGTCGGAATCACGGGGATCAACCATCGGCACGGTCACGACGAAGTCATATTTGAAGCTGGCGCGGGCGAAGACTGGGACAAATTCGTGGGCATGGTTGTGGCCCACAACATTGCCGGCATCGAATGCCTAAGCGGCATCCCTGGAAGTGTAGGAGCTTCGCCAGTGCAGAACGTTGGGGCTTATGGGCAGGAGGTTTCGAACACGATTGAGTCGGTGGTTGCCCTGGATCTTCGAGATGGGCAAGTGCACGAACTCAGCAACCAGGATTGTGGCTTCAGCTATCGCACCAGCATCTTCAACTCTACCGAGCGGGGAAGATACATCATCTTGCAGGTGAATTATTCGCTGAAGCACGGCGCCGAGGCGTACGTCGCGTATGCCGACCTCAAGAAATACTTTGCGGGATGGAGCGAGAAGCCAACCTTGGCCAACGTTCGAGACGCGGTAAGAAAAATCAGAGCCGGGAAAGGGATGCTCATTACTGCCGGCGACGATGACTGTCGCAGCGCCGGGTCTTTCTTCAAGAATCCGATTCTTTCGGCGGACCAGTATCAAGCGCTAACCGCGCGAGCCGCAGCCAAGAATCTGCAAATTCCCAGTTACCCGGCCCTCGACGCCCAGAAGAAAGTTTCAGCCGCCTGGCTGGTTGAGCACTCCGGTTTCAGCCGAGGATACGGCAACGGCCCCGTCGGCATTTCCCGCAAGCACGCGCTGGCCATCGTGAATCGCGGGAACGCGACTGCGGCGGATATTGTGGCTTTCAAGCAGGATATTCAGCAGCGCGTGGAAGAAATATGGGGCATCCTTTTGGAACCGGAGCCAGTCTTCGTGGGATTCTAGATTTTTTGATAAGACGCGAGCGTACTCGCTCGTGCTCCCTCGCAAGAACTTAGGCAGCCGCCACCCCAGATCGCGCCCTTTTTTGGTATTTCCCCTACATTGGGGAGGGTGAGCTTTCCGGCCCCGGCGGCGGCCGCCTCTCTTTACTCATCGGCAATTCTTGCCGCCTCTTTAAAGATTCTCACGAACATCTGGCGGGTCAGCTTTCCGGTTTGGGTGTTCTGATTGGAGGGATGGTACGAGGCCAGTAAGGTCTTTCCGTCCGCCATTTTGTATTTGGCCCCGTGCTTGAAAATGTACTCTTTCCGGCTCGTGAGATGGCCTTGCCGTTTGAGGTAATTAAGGTAGGCATCAAAGCCAATCCGGCCCAGCGCGACGATGACTCTCACATTCTTGAGGCCCGCCATTTCGCGGTCCAGATATGGAGCGCAGTTCGCCAGCTCTTGCGGAAGCGGTTTGTTATCGGGCGGAGCACAGCGTACTGCGGCCGTGATGAAAAGGCCTTTCAGCTTCAGCCCGTCGTCGCGATCGGTCGCGTTGGGCTGGTTGGCAAAATCGGTTTCATACAACACCGGGAACATGAACTTGCCCGACGCATCTCCGGTGAACGGCCGGCCGGTGCGGTTGGAGCCGTGCGCTCCGGGAGCCAAGCCGAGGACAAGGACGCGCGCATCGGGATCGCCGAACCCGGGCACGGGCTTTCCCCAGTATTCGCAATCGCGATAAGCGCGACGCCTCTCGCGAGCAATCTTTTCGCGATATTCCACGAGGCGCGGACAACGGGTGCAGGCGACGATCTCGGCATTGAGTTCCGTCAGCCACTTGCTGTTGGTTGGAACATGAGCCATCGTTATCACTCTACAACGGTGGCTCGGGCCGCGCTGAGGCCGGGAACAGATCTTCACCACGGAGACAAGGAGGCACAGAGAAATTCCTTGCCGTCTCGAAAACCGCATTACGTCGGGCGCTCGGTTGCAAGATATTGCTATCGCGGGACTTACGATGGACGGTTCAACAAATCGCGGTAGTGGCTCTTCCCGGTTTGATATTGTAGTTGGCTTGTTGAAACGCAAGGGGTGGACGGACCACGATCGAACATTGAACTTGACTTGTGCACAGAACCTTGCAATAACTATGCAGTCCCATTGGACGAGTTTGGGGGTGTAGTTCCGTTGGCAGAAGTCAGACTGCAAGAAGGCGAGTCCCTTGAGAATGCACTGCGCCGATTCAAGCGCAAGGTGCAACAGGAGGACATAATCAAGGAGGTTAAGCGCCACTCCTTTTATTTGAAGCCGGGCGAGAAGAAGCGCGTGAAGGAAGCATTGGCGCGCAAACGCAGCCGGAAAAAAGCTCGGAAAGAGCAGGACTAATCGAAACAGGGCCGCTCCTCCCCGGGTGGCGGCCCTCTTCTTTATGTAGCGCGTTCCCTGGTCTGGGAAACGCGTAAACCACGGGGTCTCCGCAGTTTTTGCATCAGCAGTAATCCATGTCCGGTCAGGGCATGGCGGGCCGAATCCAGGGGCAGTTCAACTGAGGGGGATGAATCGAAAATCCTGCGCACTCGTGCGCCGGGTGAGAGGTTTGATTTTCTCATCTGGTGGGCGAGTGGGGGCGGGAATGGGCCGAAGGAGCATCCTCAATGGAATTCCGGGACAAGATGTTGAAGTGCATTGACTGCGGCGCGGATTTCGTATTTACGTCCGGGGAGCAGTTGTTTTTCCACGACAAGCAATTCAGGAACGAACCCAAGCGGTGCAAGAGCTGCAAAGCGAAGCGGGTTGCGGTGCTGGGAGCCGCAAACACCGGGCATCACGGTTCGTCGAGAACCGAGACCCGCGCCGTGTGTTCGCAGTGCGGTAAAGAGACTACGGTTCCGTTCAGGCCCACGCAAGGACGTCCCGTGTTGTGCCGGGAGTGTTTCCAGCAGAGGCGGCCAGCGGCGTCGGCCTGATTTTGACAGCGGCGTCACCCGGGGCAACCGGGAGGTTACCGCGATGGCTGCCGAGTCATCGGGCTAGCTGATCTTTCTCCTGCCTTCCCGATTCAAACCGGCAGTGTGTCGGCCCAGAGGAGGAGTGGGCGTCAAGAGGGGCATTCCGCCTGCTTGCGGCGCATTCTCGCGCAATGCGTCTTCACGCTGTATCAAGAGAACCTCAATTTGACGCAGCAAATCCCGAGTGCCTACGGGCTTCACCAACAATGACTGCGCTCCATCCTGCTTCCAATCGGCGTTCTCCGGAGGGTAAGCGGTGAGCAGTGCAGTAGCGGGGTTGTAGGACTGACGTCGCGCGGCTCGAATTACCTCAAAGCCGGCATTCTCGTTCTCCATGCGCGCATCGGTGATGACCATCTGGTAGACGCCTGACGTCAATCTCTCCATGGCTTCCGCCGCCGAGCTCGCGGTGTCAACCGAGAACTGGTGCAGTTCGAGCACCGCCTTCAAGGTAAGTAGAACTGCAACGTCGTCATCGACCAGCAGGATTCGCCGCTTCATTGGAGCACCTCGCACAAAGCTCTCGAAGCCGCAAGTTGTACGGCCGCGCATCGAAGCGAAATTTCCGCCAACGCGATTCTATCCGCTTCAGCTCGCTGCAGCCAAGGATAGAACACGAGCGGGCGGTAATGATGAATATGTACCCATCTCAGAGTATGCGGCGCGGAAATAGCCGGCGTCACAATTGGCGTCACGATCGATGACAAATTTGTTTTCGACGAGTCCGGGCTGAGTTCTGGAACGATCACTTGCGCACTCAAGGTGGACTCTTTTGGGGAGGCGCGACGAGTGGCCGACCAAAAGGAGCATAACGTTGCGTTCATGCTGCAAATACTTGCATGTTTTTCGTGGATTTATTTTTATTACGCAGTTTGTGGTGGATAAATCGAGAATTTCGTTGAATCACCTGTCCGCTTCGTGATACCTTGCGCTCCCATTATGTTTTGTACGCCGAGTGAACAGCAAGAAAAAATCAGAAAAACAAAAACAACGAGGAGAAACTAAATGAGGGGTTTCATGAAGTTGATTTGGACATTGGCCTTGGTGGCGCTGTGTGCGGCTAGCACATTTGCGGCAACCAAATATGTTGTAACCAATGATGACATTCCAAGCGCCAACACCGCTACTTTCTATACCGTAGGCGCAGGTGGAAAACTGACACTGAAAAAGACCGTGGCCACCGGCGGTACGGGATTGGGCGGAGGATTTTTCGCAGACGCCAGGGTTAACGTCTCCCACAGCAAAACCCAACCCTGCGTGTATGTCTCTAACGCGACGTCGAACAACATTTCGGCGATCAATGAAGCAACTTTGAAGAACAATGGACCCTACAATGCCGGCGCGAACGATCACGGCAGCGCGGGCGGCATTACCGTGGTTTCAACCAAAGCGTGGGTCTACGCAGGCTTCAGTGGCGCCTCGGGCGGAGACGGCACCGGCAGCATCGCGACCTATAAGGAACTGGCTGGTTGCAAACTGAAGTATGTGAAGTCGGTTCCCGCACACGGCTTGGGCCAGGGCATTTTCGGCATCGGGCAACCGACTGGCATGGGCGTTACTCCCGATGGCAAGACCATGGTTGTGGGGTACGATGACGGCTCGGTCCAGTCGTTCAACATTTCTTTGGGCGTGCCGAAACCGATCGGAAAAGCAGTGAACACGACTGGTTTCGCTTCGGGCGATTACCCGGGTAGCGTCGATATTACTGCGGATGGCAAATATGCGATCTTCGGTGACATTCCGACCACGACCACTTCCGGCGCCGTCGTCGAGGTTGGTCTGATCTCCACCCTGAAGACTGGGAAGACCAAGATCTACGGTCCCATCCAGAGTGGCTTCAATTCCAACTTCATCACGCTTAGCCCTGACGAGTCGCTGCTCTACATCAGCAACAACCAGGGTGGCACAATCACCGCCGCTCATTTCACCAAGACAACAGGTGTGGTTTCCACAACCAAGTCTTGCATGTCTTCGGTGTTGAACAACTTTGACAACACCTGGTTTTACGTTGGTGGCCTTACCACGGAAAACACCCAGAGCGGTCCTGGCTTGGCAGTGTATCTTGCTGAACTGGGCTTTGGAACAGGCTCGGGCGTTGGCCAGGTCAATGTGAAATACAGTGCGTCTGGCTGCACTTTGACCGAACAATCAGGTTCACCGTACGCCGGCTCCACCGGCAGCTACGTGTTCTCGGTTGGGTCGTATCCTCCGCGCCCGTTCTAACAGCAGTTGTACGCGGACAAAGGAAATTGGGGCATGGCCATAAGGGCCAGGCCCTTTTTTTTCTGCAAAAATCTTCCCTGCGAATCAATTAACGCTGCCGTTCCGCATGTCGATTGCGGAATCAAGAATGAGCAGTTCAAGGTTGGGGCGCGGGGGACGGAACCGACGTCGATTCCGGATCTGGCTTGCAGGAACACGCTCCCAACTCCTGATTCGAACGCCAAACGGCGCCCATCTGAAGACGCATGGCGAGTTCATCGTAGTCGTCCCAGATCTCTGCAATCTTGCCGTCTCGGATCTGAAACATGAGCATTTCAAGCGCGTGGATTTTTCTCGGCATGGCCTCAGGGGCGGCAGTGTCCGCGAACAAACGCTCCTTATAAGACCCGGTGAAAGTCAACCGCATGGCCACGCGATCTCCCTGCACGATCGTATCTTCAATCTTGAAATTAAGATCCGGCATCGACTTGCGCCACGACATAATCACTTTTGCTAACGTGCCAGTGTCGAGAAACTTCTTTTGCCCGTGAAAAGTTATGAAGACCGGATGCGCGAACATGGTAGGGATCGGGTGCAGATCGCCAGTGTTCCACATTTCGACGTACTTGCGCGGCATGGAGTCCATCGGCTGGCTTTCGGAAGATTGGTTCTCAGCGACCTCACCCTTCGATTGGGACAGTGGCGCTGCTCCAATGGCTTGCCCAGTGGGCTCTGTCGTAGCATTTGGTGGCTTAGCTGGGGTGGATGGTTGCGCCGGATCCTGTGCCACCACCAAATATTGCGAGAGCATTGTCAACGCGAGAACTGCATGTGCCAGTTTCACAAATTTCACTTTTTGAAAACCTCCTCAAACCAATTGAGAATATCTCAATTTCTCTATTCCATGCAGCGGTGGCCTAATCTGGCACAGGTCGCCGCTCACCGCCTTTCGACTACGAGTGAACGTTCCGCTGGGGCCGGGTTACTATAGAAGCGTGGACGGTGAATCCCTCCGTTCGCAGAATCAAGCGAGAGGAACCTTGACGAGTTTCTACGTAGAGAACTTTGGATGCCGGGCTACGCAAGCCGATGGTGCTGCTATCGCGCGCCAGTTCGAGGATCTCGGCTTGGCGCGGGCCGACGCGCCTTCGCGATCCGAAATCGTAATATTGAACACGTGCACAGTCACGGCTTCGGCTGATCAGGATGCCCGCGCAGCCATCCGCCGCATCCGTCGCGACAATCCGGACTGCCACATCGTGCTGACGGGTTGCTACGCGCAGCGTGCGCCGGAAGAAGTCGCCTCGCTTCCGGGGGTGAGCCGTGTGATTGGCAATTCGCACAAACATCAACTCGCGGAAATCGTTGTTGGTTCCCGTTCGAGCGACCAGGTCTTGAGCACGGCTGGACACGCTGCCTTTGTCCCTCTGTCAAGTTTGGGGCGAGAATCGCAAGATCAAATTTTCGTCTCTGACATCTTCGCTCACACCGAATTGCTGGCCGCGCCGGTTTTCGACGCCGCTGGGCCGGGGATGAACGAGCGCACTCGCCCCAACCTCAAGGTGCAGGACGGCTGTGACAACCGCTGCTCATTCTGTGTGATTCCGTACGTGCGCGGCCATAGCCGGTCTTTGCCGTTGAATCGAATCCTTGGCGAAGTGAACTCTCTGGTCTACTCGGGCTATCGCGAGGTCGTGATTTCCGGAATCAACCTGGGTCGCTGGGGGCGAGATTTCGACAAGCCGTTGCGATTCGAAAACGTGATTCAAGAGATTCTGGATCAGACGGTTTTGGAAAAGCTGCGCATCTCCTCGGTTGAGCCAATGGACTGGAGCGACGAACTGATTGGCATGATGGCCAGTTCTCCGCGCATCGCCAAGCATGCTCATGTTCCGATGCAATCGGGCAGCGACCGAGTGCTGCGAGCCATGCACCGAAAGTATCGTCCCTGGCATTATCGCGAGAAGCTCGAGAAGATTCGCGCGGCAATGCCTAGGGCTGCCATCGGGGCCGACGTGATGGTGGGATTTCCCGGGGAAAGCGAAAATGATTTCGAACAAACCCGGCGGCTGATCGAAGAACTGCCTTTCACTTACTTGCACGTTTTCACCTATTCCTCGCGTCCGGGAACCCCGGCAGCGGCTATGCGAGATCAAGTACCGGTGCAGATCGCACGCGAACGCAATCGGATTCTGCGTGACCTGGCCGCGGAGAAAAAACTGGCCTTCATGCGGGCTTTTGTTGGAAGGACGGTGGAAGCGATCACTTTGAATGTGTTCGATGGCAAGTCTACCGAAGCGCTCACCGACAATTATCTGAAGCTGCGGCTGGGGGGGCAGCACAAAGAGAATCAGTGGGTAAGTGCGCGGGTCGAGCAAGTCAAAGCGGGCGCGCTGATCGCGGTACGCGTAAGTACATAATTTTTCTGTGTACCTTTTGCGCACGGTAATGAGTTAACCGCTATCCGTTACCGCAGCGCAGTTCAAATCACCCGCGAGATCCTTCCGCTTCGCATTACATTCCTTCATCGGAGTTTCTGGGCTGATCGGAAGAACCAAGTCATGCCCCATGAATAGAAGGCAATAATGAGCAAAATGTTTACCGGCATGCCGAAGATAATGTAGAGCACGGGCATGAACAGAACGGTTTTCTGCAAGAACAGAGCTTGCAGAAGAACCTGGAGGGGCAGAAACAGTGCGAGGTGAACCATGGTTACGGCCGTGAGGAGGGCCTTCTTCAACAAACCGAAGTCGAAAATGTAGTAGGTCAATCCGAATAAGAGGGGGACGATCGATATCAAGGCAATTCCAGCGGTGACGAGGCCTTGCATGTAGCTGTCGGGAGTATGAGGAAAACGCGCCGGCAGAAGCGCGAAAAACAATAGGGCCGTAGCCGGTACCAGCATAATTCCGCGCAGCAGATAAATGATGGGAATTAGCCTGCTGGGCAGAAAAAAGGTGGCGGCGAACAGCGCCAACGTGACGGCAAGAGTTAGCCACCAAACCTCGGCGCTTGGCGGCACTGGCTCCATGCGGAGGTAGGGAATGTCGAAGCGGATGAAGCGCGTGAGATGATGTTCGGCCAGGCCAATTTCAGCCCGCACAGGTAATACGCGGATTCCGAATGTCAGAACGCGATTCCAGAAGTGGCAAACCCTCGGCAGAAGCAGTAACCAGACGGACAAAAAGAAAACAAAAAGAAAGATGGCAGTAATCAGGTTCATCGGACCGAGACGGAAGTGGGCGAGGGCGCGGTGCATGGGGATGACACCGCCACGATGTCCTCGTGTACGGACCGTATCCGTCAGCTTCAAAGCATCGGGTCCGATGGCCGCAACCTCGCGGCGCTCAAAACTCCCGGAAGAATCCAATGCTCGTTCCACCTCTCTGGTAAAAGGGACTGTGATAGTAATCACCCACCAGATTCACGCCCCAGTTTGTGCCTACCCACTGGCGCCAGGTAGCAGTCAACGTCTGACTCTGGAAATCGTTCAGGGCCACTGTGGGCCCAACGAGTTGATACGCCTCTACGCCAAAACCGGCGCGAACCGTAATGTAGTGCTGCTGATTTCGCCCCTGGGTCACGGCCACAAAACCGGCCGGCGAGAAGACGGATCCAGGATTGCTGACGTTGAAGCGAATTCCTTCCTCCAGAATCCACGGCTTCGTGAAGTAGTAAGTGCTGCCCACGAAAAAACTGTGATCGCGGTGAACGTCCTTGGCGGCATAGTAACCGAAGCCGAGAGTCGTGATGAACTGCTTGCGCGCCATCCATTTCCGGTTGATGAATCCATCGCCCCGGAAGAGGGGCCAGAAAAAACCCCCGACGCTCGAACCCAGGCTTAGCGAGCCGTACCAGTCAGGATTGAAGTTATAGGTATCGCCCGCGGCAAGATACACGCCAGCATCGCCGAATTCGTGTTGTCCATTCACTTCGGCGTTCCAGATATTCTTTCCCTCGGTGACCACGCCGCGAGCGTAGCCGCCCGCCCAATAGCCGAAGCCGATGGTCAGGGTCAGATAGTCGCCGCCAGCTTCGAAATAGTTGGTCAACTGCTTTGGTCCAGGTTGCGGCGGGACATCCGATCCCGGCTGCTGGGGAGAAGCTTGCTCGGGATTGGCGGCGGCGAGATTGACCAAAGCAGCGCCAGGTGACGCAGAGTTATTCTGGGCTGCCGAGCCGCCTACCATGGCACAGAGAAAGAGCAAAAGCCTTGTGGCGAATCCGCGCCACCATGGATGAATGATCGTCATTTGGTCAGCGTTTCAGCCTCAAACTGGAGGTCCTTCCCTTCTCCGGCAATGACCATCCAGGCATCGTCATCTCGAATCACCTTGGCGGAGCCCTCGACGATTCTTGGTTGGGCGAAACTTCCGGCTGGAATCCTCCAGGTCTCGTGATTAAGGCTCAGGGGATGAGTGGCTTCGACTGTGACCAGACCATGGTTGTCAGACACTTTCCACGTCACTCGTTTGCGCGAGTTCAGAAAGTTCGCAAGTTCGGTCATGGTGTACCAGCGAAACCGTCCATCAGCCTTCAGACGCCCCGTCTGTTCCAACCAACGATTCACAAGATCGTGGTATTGCAGAATTCCTGGCGGATGGAAATACATTAGCCTCACCGAGCGGTGGGCGGCCGTAAAGTCGGTGACGGCTGCAAGCCAGCGCTCGATCTCGGGGCTGGAATATCCCTCCGTACTCATTTCCTCGAAGCCAGCAGCCCGATCCAAATGCAGGATTGGAAATGCCCAAAGGTTGCGGGCTTCGCGTTCCCCGTTGCGATAACCCTGGGTTGGACCCATTCCGGTATCGCCAGTGAAGTAGTACGCGACAAAACCGTGAGCCTCCAGCCAGTGTGTAACCCAGGGCGGCTGATTGCCATTCGGAGCAGAGTATTCGGCGACCGGCTGTCCGGTAACCCGCTCCAGCGAATTCTGGTTTAGCGCCAGAAACTGTTCGAGGTCCTTCGGATTATCGGTTTCGACGTGTGCGGAAAAGTAATCGTGAATCCATCCACCGTGGCTGCCAATTTCATAACCGAGGCCCATGTATTTGCGGATCAGGCCCTGGCTGACGGGATTGTGGTCAACATCAAAGCCCTTTTTGTCGCCGAACTTTCCAGCATCGGGTCCCGCCGTGATGTGAATCGAGTACGGCCCCTGTTGCAGCAATGTCCACGAACTCATTTCCTGCAGCGGCTTGATGGCGGCGTTGGAGTCAATGTGCCAGTTCAGAACCAGTCCCCCGACTCCATCCGGAACGGACATTAAGTAGGGCAATGACAATGCATGTCGCGCGAAGTACTTCAGAAACGCGTGCAGGAGCAATCCGTCGGTACTGCCTTTCAGATACCCGAGAGGCAGATTCACAAACAGGACGGAGCCTTTCTGATAGGACTGTTGACCAGCTACGAGTCCGTTGCTGGACTGAAACAGAACCTCGCCTGAGTAGCTCCCAGAGGTTACGAAGCTGGGATATTGAAGATCGCCATACTTGTAGCGCCTGAGCTCGACCTCGAAGGCTCCGCCGGCGGTAATGGGTGCACCACCCTTCAGCACGAGGGCGGCGGCGTCCGAATGGAATGGATAGTATTTGCCGGGCGGTATTTCCAGCTGACTGACGATTGCATTGGTGCTCGTGACCTTGCTCCATTGAATCGTCTTGTCGCCAAGCTGGTTGTAGAGCGCGTAGTTCACTCCCGCCAGATCGGACAGCCGGGAACTCCCCGATGCGTAGGTACCATTCAACGAGAAGGTGCCGGCATCGTAGACCAGCATCAGTTTTCCTCCGTCAACCACAAAATGATGCAGAGTGGCGACGAAGAGATCGCTGGCCTGTTGGTGGATTGAATCGGGCAGAATCACTCCCACACACTTCGACACTCCCCAAAGAGGGCGGAGGAATTCGGAGTCATGGACCGGGACGACATGAAGCCCCTCTTCGCTGCCCGCGTCCAGCCACATGGCAACTTTGGGATTCGAGAAGCTGATGTCGTCGGGCACCAGCAAGAGCAGGCGGTCTGCGGTCGAGCGAAAGCGGTCGTGCGTAGCCCAGGACCATGCAATCAGGGCCGCGGAAATTATGCAGATAGTTGCGACGATGACATAGAGGCGCCTCATGGGCTCGCCACCACCTGGCCTCGTTCGCGAGCCCACAGTGTGCCAAACACCAACACACCTTCTTCCACCTCGATACTTGGCGCGCTGACCGTTGTCGGATGTTCCCAGGTGCCGCAGCGAGTTCCGGTCGCGATTGCTAGTTCACGTTCGGCAATGACGGGTCCGTGAATCGTGCAGTGTGGGCCAATGCTTAGTTTTCTTGCGCCGATGAGGCTTCCTTCCACCGAGACGCCGTCCTCGAGCACCATGTCGTCGAGGCTCTTGACGCTGCCGCAAACCCGCACTCCTGAGCGTAAGCGCAGCCGGCCTCGAATCACGATGTTGCTGCTTATGATCTGGCCGGCACGAACCTCGAAGTCGCCGTCGTGCAGGAAACGCGGAAGAACTCCGGCGTTCGACGGGAAGCCCGAGTCTGGCAACCCTTTCTCGCGATTGACGGCGTGCCCGATTTCAATGCGGGGAGCGTTCAGCCGCAGGAAGCTGCAATTGGCCTGCAGGCGTATCAGCGAGTCCGAGGAAATGCGCCCGAAGAGGCTGCAGCCCAAGTCCGCCGTGAACTCTCCTACGGCATGAACCCAACGCATCACCCGGCTCGAAGCGCCCAGATGAACATTCTTCTCGCCGAGAATCGCCCGGTAATTGTTCTTTTCTCCACCCTGAAATGTTGCGCCGGCGTAAATGTCTCTCGAAAACGTTGCGCGAGGGGGCGCGACGAGATCGGCGCCGGCCGCGATTACCACGGGGTGGGTTGCGTCTCGCTGCGCGAGCGCGCGCACTAACGGCTCGTCGAGCCGGCCGAGCACAACGTATTCCTCGCCGTCGGGAAGAGTGCCGCTAGCGGACGTCCCAGCGGCCACGCAGTCCTGCATGATTGGCTCGAGGCCTTTGATGTAGTCACGAAAACTGTTGGCAAAATGGCGAATCTCTCCCGCGTTTTGCTGCACTACGCTGAGCGGCAGCGCGTCCGACTTGCGGTGCAATTCCACAAGGGCAGGAAGAAGAGGCAGCATGAACAAGAGGCCAACCGCACAGAACAGAGCGGCCACGGCAAGATACGGATTCACAAAACCTTCCGGAAGCGCTCGGTCTTATCCCAATGGAACTCTGCCCCAGTGACCAGGTCGCTGAGTTGCGATACTGCGGCGCGAGAAACCGAGAAGATGCTCACCGCAAACCCAAGAATGAGGAACGGCAAAAGGGCAACACGTTTGCGCGTCCCGTCCAGCCGGGCGGCAGCTGCAATCTCGAAGAAAGCCGCAAGATTGCCCAGGGCGGCGTAAGCGGTTAGGGAGAGCACGGCTATCACACCGTGCAGCGGAGCGACACCCTGGTAGAACACCGCCAGCGCCAGCGCCCAGCCGATCAGCGTGATCGGCGCCATGGCATACACTCCCAGCAGCAAGGTGCCATCAATTCGTTCCCGAAGGGTGGCCAGGTGTTTTCCCAGGAGCAATCGAACACCATAAGTCACCATGGCCTGGTTATGCCCCTTGGCCCAGCGCATGATCTGCTTGATGCGCGCCGGCCAGACTTCTGGAACCTCCTCGTAGCATTCGGAACGATTCTGGTACACGGTTTTCCAGCCATTCAGCAGGAGGCGGTAAGTCAGATCAGTATCTTCGGTGAGCGAATTCTCATTCCAGCCACCAATTTCCCGCAGAGCGCTCAACCTTACTCCCGCCACCGTGCCCCCATGTTGGGGCACGAGGCGGAGGTTCATGCGCGCCTGCTGATCCACCTGATAACCGCCCGACCGCTCCAGATCCAACAGGCGTGTCAGCAAATTGGCATTAACATTCATCGGCACGACCCGCCCCATCACGCCGCCCACTTCGAGATCAAAGAACGGAGCCACCAGTTGCTTGATCAACCCCGCGCCGGGGATGTAATCGGCATCGAAAATCAGAATCGCTTCCGTTTTCACCAATTCCATTGCATCTTTCAGTGCAGCTGCTTTACCGCTTTTGCCTCCAACGCGATGAAACGGCTGAACGCGCCCGGGAAAGTCTTCCACGAACTTGTCGACGATCTCGCGAGTCCGGTCGGTGGATCGGTCGTTCACCGGAATCACCAGCATTTTGTCCGCTGGATATTTCACCGTCATCAAGGCGTCGAGAATGTTAGCGATGACTCTTTCTTCGTTGTGAGCAGCTACCAGCACGGTGACCGGCGGCCAGTCGGCGGTGTCGATGTCTATGTAAGGATGTCTCTGGAAACCGAAGAGTCGGTTTAGCGTGAACCAGTAGTGGCGGCCGGTGTAGACGCAGATGACAAAAACAATGCTGTAGAGGACATAGATCATGGCGCGCAACCGCAGCTCGGACGCAGATTCGGCGTGGTCACTCCTTACCTGCCGCGGCCTTGCGAGCGCTTTCTTCCAAGTCAGTTTTCCGACGGCGCGGCAGCGGCCGCGGTGCCAGTTTGAATTGCTTATCGGCCTCTAACAGTGGAGTCTTCTTTGCGTACCAGCGCGCGACGGCCTCCACGATCCGCTCCGAACTATGCCCATCACCGTAAGGATTCTCGCCCTCGGACATATCCTGATACGCTTCCGCATCGTTGAGCAGGTGGCTGGTCTCGTTCACGATTCCCTCACGCGACATGCCGATGATTTTCGCCATGCCAAACTGCGAGGCCTCCGGACGCTCCGTAAGCTTGCGCAGCACCAGCACTGGCTTCCCGAACGTGGGCGCCTCCTCCTGAATGCCACCCGAATCCGTCAGCACCAGAAAACAACGCCGCAGCAGGCTGACGAACGTGATGTAGTCAAGCGGTTCAGTCAGATGAATTCTGTCCGTGTTCTGCAGCAGCGCATTCACCGTGGTACGCACGTTGGGATTCATGTGTACGGGGTAGACGATGCGAATGTCGGGATGCTGCTGAACCAGATCTTTGAGCGCCATGCACATATGCTCCTGGTCCGTACCCCATGATTCCCGACGGTGTGATGTGACCAGCACCAGGCGGGAATTGTCATCCGGAATTCCGGCCAGGGGAGTGTTTTCCCAGGAATGGGGCAGAACGCTCAAGGCACGCAAGGTATCAATCACGGTATTCCCGGTAACCACGATTTTTTCGGCAGGAACGCCTTCGGCCAGCAGGTTGTCCCGGGCCAACGCAGTGGGAGCAAAGTGAATCTCGGTCAGCACCGAAGCCAGCCGCCGGTTGGCCTCTTCGGGAAACGGGTTGTAGTTGTCGTGACTGCGCAGGCCCGCTTCGATGTGGCCGACGGCAATCTTGCAGTAGTACGCCGCCAGCGCGGAGGCAAAAGCAGTCGTGGTATCGCCCTGGATTAGCACCATGTTGGGCTCGAAACGGTGGCACGCGTTCTCGACCGTGTCCAAAACGCGCCCGGTCAGGGAGTTGAGCGTCTGGTTCGGACGCATCACGTCCAGATCAAAGTCAGGCTTGATCTTGAAAAACTGTAGGGCGTGGTCGAGCATGGTGCGATGCTGACCGGTATGGACAACGGCCGTCTCAAATTCTTGCGATCGCTGCCGCAAGGCGTGAATCACGAGCGCCAACTTGATGGCTTCCGGCCTCGTGCCAAGAACCGCGATGATCCGACACTTCATACAGATCGCCCGCTGTTTCCAGTAACCTAGAATTCATCATCCAAGCCTCCAGAAACCTGTTTCGGCGCGGACTTCGTGGACAAGATTGCAGTCCACTGATGAACTTCTCATCCTGTATCGCTTATGTCGGTCGGGGAAAGATTACGAAGGGCGCTAAAGGGCTCGCAGCGGCGAAAATCTTGCTCGTTTGGTCGTACTTCGCGAGCCTCTAGGGCCCGCGGCCTTTTCCCGCTGCACGCGAACCCACCAACAAATTCCCTAGTCGTGCTAATCTTTTCAGTTGGCCGCCGTCTAATCCCGATTGGCTGTGTTCCGCCGCAGCTTTCTTGGAGCGCAATCTTATGAGGTCTACTTCTCGCTTTCCGTACCGCATCTTCGCCCGTGCCGCCGCATGTGCGCTTTTAGCTCTATGTTCACTCGCCGCTCTGTCGCAGGACGCCTCCAAGCCCGACACCCACGGCATCGCCATCGACAACATGGACCCTTCGGTCAAGCCCGGTGACAATTTCTACGAATATGCCAACGGCGCCTGGATCAAACGCACCGAAATCCCGCCCGACCGCAGCCGCATTGGCGTCTTCTCGACTCTCGACGACCTAAGCAACAAACGCACCGTCGGCCTGATCGAAGAAGCCGTAAAGTCCAACGCGCCCGCCAACTCAAACACCCGTAAGATTGCCGACCTCTACACCTCTTATATGAACGACGCGGCCATCGAAGCCAAAGGTCTCAACCCGCTTCGCCCGCACCTCGACGCCATTGCCGCTATCCACGATAAGCGCGAACTGGCCGGGGCGCTTGGCGAGAGCCTGCGAGCCGACGTCGACGCGCTCAACAACACCAACTTCCACACCGCAAATCTTTTCGGACTATGGGTCGCACCCGGTTTCAACGACTCTGAGCACTATGCCGCCTACCTGATGCAAGGCGGACTGCAACTGCCCGACCGCGAGTACTACCTCGCCGACACCGCGCGGATGCGCGACATCCGCACCAAATACCAGGTGCATATCTCAACCATGCTCAAGCTCGCGGGATTCACCGACACCGACGCCCGCGCCCAGCGCATTGTCGATCTGGAGCATGCCATCGCGGAAAAACATCTGACCCTCGCCGAGAACGAGGACATCCAGAAAGCCAACAACCCCTGGAAGCAAGCCGACTTTTCCGCCAAAGCCCCCGGCCTGGATTGGGCAGAATACTTTCACGCCGCCGGCCTCGGCAACCAAGCCAGCTTCATCGTGTGGCAGCCTACAGCCTTCGCTGGCGAATCCGCTCTCGTCGCCTCCACGGATCTCGAAGCCTGGAAAGACTGGCTGGCATTCCACTTCATCGAGGCCTACGCCGCTGTGTTGCCCAAATCCCTGGCTGACGAGCGCTTCGCCTTCTTCGGCAAAGCGCTCACCGGCACAACAGAACAGCGTCCACGCTGGCAGCGCGGCGTCGCGACCGTCAACGTATTCCTCGGCGACGCCGTCGGACAAATCTACGCCCGGCGCTACTTCTCGCCTGAAGCCAAAGCCCAAGCTGAAGCCATGGTCGCAAACCTTATCGCCGCATTCCGCAAGCGCATCGACGCCCTCGATTGGATGAATCCCGCCACCAAAGCCGAAGCCCAGGCCAAGCTCACCACTCTCTACGTGGGAATCGGTTACCCCGACACCTGGCGCGACTATTCCGCCTACGAGGTCAAAGCAGATGACATTTTCGGCAACCTCTGGCGCGGTCGCCTGTTCGATTTCCACCACGATGTCGCCCGTCTCGGACATCCCATCGATCGCAAAGAATGGTCGATGGAGCCCCAGACCGTCAACGCCGTCAACCTGCCGCTGCAAAATGCGCTCAGCTTTCCCGCCGCCATCCTGCAACCACCGTTCTTCGATCCGCTCGCTCCCGCCGCCGCGAACTATGGCGCCATCGGCTCCGTGATCGGTCACGAAATCAGTCATACCTTCGACACCGAAGGCAGCGCCTTTGACTCCAAAGGCCGAGTCCGCGATTGGTGGACGCCCTCCGACTTCGCCCATTTCAAAGCCGCCACCGCCCGACTCGCCGCGCAGTACGACACCTATAAACCTTTTCCCGACCTTTCCGTGAACGGCAAGCAGACGCTCGCCGAAAACATCGCCGACAACGCCGGCATCTCCGCATCGTTCGATGCCTACCACGCTTCGCTCGCAGGCAAACCCGCCCCCACCCAGGACGGATTCTCCAGCGACCAGCAATTCTTCATCGCCTTCGGACAAAACTGGGGTTCGAAGGAGCGTGAAGCCGCGCTCCGCCAGCAAGTGATGACCGACCCGCACTCCCCCTCCCAGTACCGCGCAGATGGAGTCCGCAACGTCGACGCCTGGTATCCCGCATTCAACGTTCAACCGGGAGAGAAGCTCTACCTCGCAGCGCCTGACCGGGTGCAGATCTGGTAAGAAATCGTCGGATGGTGTGCGCCCACGCGATCCTTGGGTGCACACCCGATCTTCAAATTAACAGCCCAATTACGACGGCAGAGTCTAGCCGCAGAGCGGCGTAAGAATGCAGCCCACAGCGCAAGCTGTGGGTGGGACAAGCCAAGCGTTAAGCCCCAGCGGGGCGAAAGAGGACACGCGCGCTACGCCCGATCCCTACTAGCTTGGGCTAACCAACACTCCCGTCATCCCGAGCGAAGCGAGGGATCTGGGTGTTGCCTGCGCCAGCAATGCTGACAGTTCCAAAGCAGGAACCTGAATCGCCCGCTCGCTAGGGACAACAGTTCGCAGGATAGAGCGCCGGTGAAACCCGCCTAAGAGCGCACTCGCCTCTTTTTTCTGCAGCGCAAAAGCCCCCACGCCTCAATGTAGCGCGTGTATTTCTGCTTCTTCCGTCGCGGAGACAACAGGATGTTGTATTTCTGCCGCGTCGCAACCTCAGACGGAATGATGTACCAGACGTCCTCCGGTATCACGTAGATGGCAAAGAAATCGACCTGCTCCCGGCGATAAGGCGGCGTCCCGGTCTGTATGAAGCTGCAGACATATCCTTTATAGCCCGACGTGGATGCCGTAGATTTCACCTGCACCCGCAGGAACTCGCCCCCGCTCTCGACCGTCACGTCATAAGCCTGGGACTCGCCCCAGGGCTTGGAAACGCTAAAACCGCGCTCAGCCGCTCGCGCCATAAACAGCAATTCGGCCCATTCGCCTTGCAGTTTGCAGGTCTTGAATCGCCTCTCACTCGTCATTCTTATTCCGTCCGAAAACAGATTTTGCCCCAAAAAAAAGGCGCGACCCGAGGGGCCGCGCCTGAGTTAATCTTTATAATTCTATTATATCACATGGAATAGGTAAACCCGCCAAATTTTGAAATTTATATTTGCCCAGCCTGCATAGAGATAGACCGATTCGTGTAATTTCTCCCTATTGACAAGTTTTCGGCACCCCAACTGCCGACCGCCCCATTTTCCCATTCTGGGCGAGAAGCGGGCAGAATTCGTGAAAGGGCACGGCTCCAGAGGCTGCGGAAAAACTCGGCTCCCCATTCGTCTTTGGGAAGGGCACGGCTTCAGCCGTGCCGCAAAAGCCACAAATTCGACCCAGGCCCCGCAGGGACCCAAGCTCTCCACCCCCAACTCCCCTTGACTCCCCGAGGTCCCCAGAGTACTGTTCTCCTTCCCCCAGATGTAGGGCCCCGAACTTCCCCAAGGAAATCGTTTCGCGCACCAGAATCAAGCTGCGACAGCTGTTGATTGTCATCCTGAGGCAGCGGAGTCGCCCACGCAAGCGAGCGACTCCCAACGAAGGATCTCTGTACCTGGTCGCCACGTGAAACGGGGGATACGTAGGCGAGACGAGTGAAGCGCGGGCCGTCCCCAAACTAGCGCGAGGGACATTCTCCCACGTGGTCCGGTATGCGTGTCCAGCTGTCCCTGTTAGGTCAATGAGCGTAATCGCGACATTACGACACTTATCCGCGGGTTCAGTTGTCAACGCTATCCGGTCGGATTGTTTGCGGTTTGGTGTCGATCCGGAGGCTATCGCGTGGCGTCTCGAATCGAAATGCCGAGCGCGGTCACCTTTCGGTTAGAATTTCAGCGCGACGGTGGCGTTTGCATGGCCCTGCCATGTACTACCGGCCATCCGCCGAACAGGCTGCCAGTAGCCGGTTTTACTGTCCTTAGGAAAAAGTGAGAGTGGACTTGTGGTTCCTTGACGATGCACCACCTCGGGTCTAAGTTCTCCTAAGAAGTTTCTAATCTTTCAGCCTGCGGACAGAGTCAAAGGAGCCAGCCCATGCAAACGTGGAGAACATTCGTGCTCGCGCTCGCGTTGATTACAGTTAGTTTTGCTGGTCAAGGAGCGAAAGATCCCGGGCCGAGGCTTGGCCCGGCAGGAGCTGGTGGATTCTATCCAACTCTGAATGCAGCTGAGCAAGCAGCGTTCGCCAACGGCATTTCTCAGTTCATTGAAGATGAGCCAGTGCCGGACGTTCCGCAAGGCAACGGAGGACTAGGGCCGGGATTCAACAGCACGAGTTGCGGCTCATGCCATTCCCAGCCAGCCACGTTAGGCACGAGTCCGAGCCCCTCGAGTCCCCAGGTGCCCCAGCAAAATCCACAAATAGCGGCTGCCATGGAAATGGGAGCTAAAAATACGATCCCATCATTTATTACACCAAGTGGTCCGGTGAGAGAAGCCAGATTCATCCTGAACCCCGATGGGACACTAGACGGTGGAGTACATAATCTGTTTTCCATCGCGGGGAGGATGGATGCTCCGGGTTGCAATCTAAAACAGCCCGACTTCGAAGCTCAGCTGAACGCCAGGAACGTGATCTTTCGGATTCCGACGCCGCTGTTTGGGTTGGGGTTGGTAGAGAACACTCCTGACTTTGTATTGAAGTCGAACCTGGCCCGCACCGCCGGCAGAAGGGGGGATTTACGAATCGGAGGAAGGTTTAACCTTAGTGGCAACGACGGAACGATCATGAAGTTCGGGTGGAAGGCCCAGAACAAGTCTCTCACAATTTTTTCCGGGGAAGCCTATAACGTGGAGATGGGCATCAGCAATGACGTAATGCCGAACGAAAGAAACCTGGTTAAAGGATGCGTCTTCAATCCCACCCCGGAAGATTCGCATTCCCAGGCCGGTGGTTCCGATGTTGACGCGTTTGTGGATGCGATTCGGCTGTCCGCTCCAGCTACTCCGGCTCCATCGACTACTGAGATTGAAGCTGGACGCGGGCAATTTGACAGAGTTGGATGTGCGTTGTGTCATTCTCAAGCTCTAACTACGTCCCAGTCATTCAATACCGGAATGAGTTACGTCGAGTATCATCCGTTCTCCGATTTTGCGTTGCATCACATGGGCACTAACCTGGCGGACGGGATTAATCAAGGGATTGCTACTGGCGACGAATTCAGAACGGCTCCGTTGTGGGGTATCGGTCAGAGGTTGTTTTTCCTGCACGACGGGAGAACGTCAGACTTGTTGGATGCGATTAACCAACATGCCTCTCCAGGATCGGAAGCGAACGAGGTAGTTCGGAGATTTAATCGCCTTTCGGCTACAGAGCAGCAAAATATTCTTAACTTCTTGAGATCGTTGTGAACCGGAGTCGGACCGGCCGTCGTTCATTGTGACTTATCCGTGACGGGTGGCCCGGACGACCGTGCTCACCGACTCTCGAGGGTGGCCCGTCCAAGCTTGGTTGGGCGGGGATTTCCTTGGCCGAACGTGTGGAGGATCGCTGGAACGAGCTACAGGGAACACCGCCGCCCTCATGTTCGTACTCGATACGTCTTCAGTATTTGTCGTAATACCATCCCCACCACAAAACCTTGGCGCGGCGGCCACGTCTAACTACACCGTGCAAAACCAAGAATCCCCAAAAAAAATAAAAAACGGGCCGCCCAAGCACGGCCCTGCCTAGAACAACTAGAACACGCCTTCCACGGCCCTGTTGATCAGGGCTAAGACGTTATCGGTCGCCTGTCCGGCAGCGTAGGTGAAGGTGGCGGACTGATCGGGCAAACTGATCACCTCCGACGCCAACACCGTGCTCTGGCCGACGGCGACGACCTGCACCGAATACGTCCCGCCCGGTATGCTGATCGCCTGCTGCTTGCCGGGGTTTGCCGTTACGGTGAACCTCTTACCATTCTTGACGTTCAATTGCGTCAGCGTCGCCTGCAACGCGGGTGCATCTGCGGCGTTAGCGAAAACAAAACGCGCATTGCCCGCCGTTACCGGCGTCAGGTTATCGTTGAACTGCAGCGGAGTGGGTTTCCCGCCGCTGACGGCGGCCACGAGCGAAACATTGCCCCCAGCCAGTAGAGTCACTTGGGTGTCGATGACCACCGGGTTGGTGCAGGGGGCGAGCGTGTTGGACTCGCTGATCTCCACATCATAGGTTCCGGCGGAAAAACTGAGCGGCAAGCCGTTGCTGCCGAACGTCAGTCCTCGCGACTGGCAGGACTCGCCGTTCACCAAAACATCGATGGGATAACCGGGATTGAGGGTTTTGCTGATATCCCGTCCCGGAACCCCATTCACGATGTAGAGGTGGGCGTTATCGGCGTCGGCGGCGAAGCCGACTGCGCCCAGCATCAGGCATAGAGCTGCAATTTGCAAAACGACACGTGTGCGATGTTCCATAAGTCTCCTTTGTGTTGTCGGATGGTTCGAACTGATTTGAGGAACGAACTGCTCTGCGCGTAGAAGAATTGCGTCAAAGCGGTCCACAATTCACTGCTGAGATCTCAACCGGGAAGCTGTCTGGCTTCGATGGAATCAAACCCTCGACCCGGGCGGAAGTTGTGGTAGTACAGTCCGCAGCGCAAAACCTTGAGCCGGCAGTTACGTCTAACCGCAGGGAGGGATTCTCGAATGACAAAACAGATACCGATTTTTCTGCGGGTGGCCCAGCCTTTCGGGTTCTTTGGGGCATTTCACTAGGGGAAGAAAAGCTGAGCCAGTCCCCGCCACTACTTAGTAGCGCTTTTCTTCTTTTGCCCCTAGCTTGCCGGCCGAATCCCTCCGAGTCCCAAGTAGTGCGTCAGTTCGATTGTCATCCTGAGCAAGCGTTATTTGCGCGGCGAAGGATCTGGGCGAGCCGCGCGATGTGTCGCGTTCTTTGCGACACAATAATCGCGCGTTTGGCTCGCTTCCTTATCAAACTGACCCACTACCCGGTCCCAGCTTTCTGATGACACACGATCAGCCATGTTATAATCTTCCATCTTGGTTTCTGCTATAGCCGACGGAGGATTGTATCGATAAACGTTTTATCCGCACCAACGACCGCATTCGAGCGCGTGAAATTCGAGTCATAGGGGATGAAGGTGAACAGATTGGTGTAATGCCCCCGTACGAAGCGCTCAAACTGGCTCGCGAAAAAAACCTGGACCTGGTTGAGATCTCACCCACTGCAACCCCTCCCGTGTGCCGCATTATGGACTACGGGAAATTTCTCTACCAGCAGGAGAAAAAAGAACGCGAGGCTAAAAAGCATCAGAAGACGATTACGGTCAAGGAAGTCAAATTCCGTATCAACGTGGACGACCACGACTACGAGACCAAGAAGAATCACGTACTGCGCTTCCTGGACGAAGGCGACAAGGTCAAGGCAACAATTTTTTTCCGCGGACGCGAGATGACCCGCACCAACCTGGGACGCCAGATCCTCGAACGTCTGATCAAAGACGTAGAGAGCCAAAGCATAGTAGAGTTCCGCCCCCGCCAAGAGGGAAATACTCTTCATGCGATCCTGGCTCCGAAGAAGGATACGGGACAAAAGCCGCACGCCGCGCCGCCAGCCCAGAAAAGCGCGGGGCAGGCGTAGAGAGAAATATTAAGCACTTGGCGCTTAGCAGTTAGCCGGAAGGTCTTAGCTAAATGCCAAGTAGTAAATGCTAACTACCGATTCTGAGGACTTATGCCAAAGTTGAAAACCCATAAAGGCGCTGCCAAGCGCTTCAAGAAAACTGCAACCGGAAAGGTAAAGCGCGGGCATTCGCATTTGCGCCACATGCTGACTTCAAAATCTCATAAACGCAAAAAGAAGCTGGGCCACGCCGTACTGGTCAGCGACGCGGACACGCCCAAAATCAAGCGGATGATTCCGTACTAGCGTAAGCTAGTGCGGTCTGATTTAGTGTGGTCGCGGGCAACTCGCCCGCTTTTTGTGGGCTGCGAATCGTTTAATTCCGCGGCTCCCGGCGTGTAAAGAGGTGATAAAGACTGCTTCAGTCTCCTACCTCCAGCCGCCGTAAATCGAAATAAAAAAGGAGCAGATCAATGCCTCGTGTAAAACGTGGAACCAAACGTCGCGCCAAGCGCAAAAAAATACTAGACCGCGCCAGCGGCTACTTCCTCACAAAATCCAAGCTGTATCGGTCGGCTAAAGAGGCCGTCGAGCGCGGCCTGAAGTTCGCCTACAGCGGACGCAAACAGCGCAAGCGCCAATACCGCTCGCTATGGATCGTCCGTATCGGCGCCGCCGCCAAACTGAACGGGATGAGCTACAACGCGTTCATCCACGGCCTGAAGAAAGCTGGCGTGGAATTGGATCGCAAGATTCTCGCCGATCTGGCGGTCAGGGACGCGGCCGCGTTTAAGAGCCTCGCCGAGCAGGCGAAGGGCGCTCTCGGCGGGGCGGCGTAGAAAACCAGCCTTTGGCAATTAGCACTTAGCATTTAGCCAATTCAGAATTGTCATTCCGAGTGGGCGTTAGCCCGCGAGGAATCTGCAGTTTGTAGCGCGTGATGAAGACTGCAGATCCCTCTCTTGCCCTCGCCGCGCGTTGCGCGCCTCGGGCGGCGCTCGGGATGACAGAGTCTTGTTGATTATGAGCCCGAAGAAAAAATCGGCATACACCGTCGCCAAGTTGAGGGACTTCTCAGCGGAAGCTCTGGACAAAGAGGCTACCAAACTGCGTGCCGCCCTGGAAGAGGAATCGAAAGCGGTCAGCACTGAGGACGAATGGAAAGTATTTCGCGACCGATGGATGGCGCGCAAGAGCGGCGTGCTTACGCAAATCAATGATCTCTGGCTCAAAGCCGCTCCAAAAGAGGCGAAACGAGACGTCGGTCAGTGCGTTAACTCTTTGAAAGTGCAGATAGAAGAGAGTGTCAAGAAAACGACGAGGGGAGTCTCACGGGTGGCCGTTGGGGCTCGATATCCGAAGGACCCGGTCTCCGTACCCAAGGAGTGGGCCTCCCTCTTCACTCCGACGCGAGATATCGACATCACCCTGCCCGGCGTTCGCCGTCCGCTCGGAGCGGAGCATCCGGTCATCAAGACCATGAACGAGATGGTTCGGGTCTTTCGCAATCTTGGGTACTCCGTGGAGGAGGGTCCCGAAATTGAAACCGATTATTACAACTTCGAGGCGTTGAATTTTCCTCCCAACCATCCCGCGCGGGATACGCAGGACACGCTGTTCATCGCTAACCAGGAATCGAAGCCGCTGCGGGAGCGGTTGCTGCTGCGCACGCACACTTCTCCGGTGCAGATTCGCACCATGGAAAAGATGAAGCCGCCCTTGCGCGTGGTCTGTCCGGGCAAAGTGCATCGCAACGATGCGCCCGACGCTACGCACTCTCCAATTTTTCATCAGATCGAAGGTCTGGCGGTGGATACGAACATCACGTTTTGCGACTTGAAAGGGACACTCGATCACGCGATGAAGGAGATGTTTGGATCGAGTGTGAAGACTCGATTTTATCCGTCGTTCTTTCCTTTTACCGAGCCCAGCGCGGACGTGCAGATCAGCTGCATTTTTTGCGGAGGGCGGGGCTATCGCGAGGGCGGTCCTTGCCGGAACTGCAAGGCCAGCGGGTGGATTGAGTTGCTGGGGTGCGGCATGGTGGATCCGAATGTGTATGGGTTCGTGGATTACGATGCGAAAAAAGTCAGCGGATTCGCTTTCGGCATGGGCGTGGAGCGGATTGCGATTCTGAAGTATGGGGTCGATGACATTCAGTTGTTCTTCAATGGGGATGTGCGGTTTTTGGAGCAGTTTGTGTAAGAGCTTCTAGCTTCTAGCTGCTAGCTTCTAGCCGAAACGGGCTTCGGAAGCTAGAAGAATAGGAGCTAGAAGCAAGAAGCTACTCATGAAGATTTCTCCTCAATGGTTGCGTGATTTCGTTGACCTCGACGTCAACTACCATCAGCTTGCTGATGATTTGACGCTGGCTGGGATCGCGGTCGAGTCGGTCAATGGCGAAGGTGATGGGACGATCTTCGAGATGGACATCACTACCAACCGTCCTGACGCTATGAATCACTTCGGCGTTGCGCGGGAGTGTTCGGCGATTTACGATTTGCCACTGAGGTCAATTGAGCCTCAGTTGCGACAGCCCTCAGCGGCTAAAGCCGGTTCTTCTGCGGAACTTGGCGGCACGACTGAAGTCGTGCCCTTCCCAATCGAGATCCAAGATCAGGAAGGTTGTGCGCGGTTCACAGCCCGCATCATTCGTGATGTGACCATCAGTCCTTCGCCTGAAAAGATTGCACGGCGGCTCGCGCTGCTGGATCAGCGACCGATCAACAATGCCGTCGACGCGACTAACTACACGCTGTGGGAGATGGGCAAGCCGACGCATGTGTTCGACCTGGATTTGCTCGAAGGTGGCAAGATCGTGGTGCGGCGGGCAAGGAACGGCGAAGTGCTCAAAACGCTCGACGGAGTAGAGCGCAAGCTGACCTCCGAGGATCTCGTGGTTGCTGACGCCAGGAAGCCGGTCGGATTGGCCGGAACCATGGGCGGCTTCGACACCATGATTACCGAGAAGACGCGCAACATTCTGATTGAATCGGCCTGGTGGGATCCAGTCACGGTTCGCAAGATGTCGCGACGGCACGGGTTGCATACGGACGCGTCCCATCGCTTTGAGCGTGGCGCTGATTATGAGTCCACCGTGCTTTCGTGTGATCGAGTGGCCGAACTGATTTTGCAGTCGGGTGGTGGTGAACTGGTTGGTGGGTTGGTTGATGTAGTCGCACGGCGGCTCGATCAAGCTCCTTTGGCGTTGCACCTTTCCGAAGTGCGGCGCATTCTCGGAGAGAAGCTGGAGGCGGCGGAGATATTGCGCATCCTGCGGCGGCTGGGTTTCGAGTTGATCCCGGAACCTGGGGAAGACCTTGAGTTCACGGTGCAGGTTCCGAGCTGGCGGCTGGATGTAGAACGTGAGATCGATGTGATCGAAGAGATCGCCCGGCTGCACGGGTACGACAAGTTCGCCAACACGCTGCCAACGTATGTTGGCGCGGTCGCCGAACTGCCGGATGCGGAGAAAGAAAAGAAGCTGCGGACTTCCCTGCTGGCTTTGGGTTATGACGAAGCGATTTCGCCGACCTTCATCTCGCATCAGGATGCGGAGCAATTTTCGTCGGTGCCGGTGATTGAGCTGGCGAACCCGTTGAGCGAGGAGGCCTCGGTGATGCGCACCTCGATGGTTCCGGGCATGTTGAACATGCTGGCCTACAACCTGAACCGGGGCGCTAACAATGTTCGCTTGTTCGAGGCAGGAAATGTGTTCGAGACGGCGGGCGAGAAGACGATGGAATTCAAGCGCATCTGTATGGGTGCAACTGGTAGCACTGTGAAGGCTGGCGTGCATCAGGCGGCGAGGCCGATTTCTTTTTTTGATCTCAAGGGTGATGTGGAAACATTGTTGGGCGCCTTCCAGCATGTTGGGCTTGAATATAAGGGGGATGCCGCGGATTATTACCATCCTGGGCGTTCGGCGTGCGCGGTGATGGATGGCGCGGTTGTGGCTCAGTTCGGGCAGATTCATCCGGAGATCGCGGCAGGGCGCAAGCTCAAGCAGGATGTTCTTGTCGCAGAGATCTATTCGGATCGGCTGTTCAAGCGCGGGCTGCGTGCGGTGCGCTATGAGGCGTTGCCACGATACCCGGCGGTGGAGCGCGATTTTTCTTTTATCTTTGACGAATCGGTTGAGTTCGCCACGATTGAGAAGGCGGTGGCGGGATTGGTTTTGACTGAGCTGCGAAGTTTCGTTCCGGTCGAGATTTTCCGTGGCGGTTCCATTCCAGCGGGCAAATATTCTTTGCTGCTGCGAGCTACGTTTCAGTCCGGGGAGCGGACTTTGCGCGAAGATGAAGTGGGACGTTGGTCAGAAAAGATCATTAAGGCTCTCGAGGGTTTGGGCGGGACGTTGCGGGCGTCGTAGTCAATCGGGCCGGATATGCGGTTTGTCAACTTGGTAATTGTTGAAATTCCCTTTTGCATTCTTGCCGGCGCGAACGGCGCTGGGTCCTTCGACTCCACCATCGCAATCGCTCCGCGATTGCGATGGTTCCGCTCAGGATGACGGTTCTTTGTGGTGTTCCCTGGCCGAGGTTCGCTCGGCTGGACAGCCTGGGGCGGCTGTCCCCAGGTGTTCTTGATGAATCCTAGTTCTTTCCTGTGCTAGTCTGACCGCACTATGGCTGATGTGGTTATCCAACCGAAGCATTTTCTTAGCGACAAAGTTGAGCACTTTACTGAATCCGTCATCCGCGAGATGACGCGGCAGGCCATGCTGCATGGGGCGGTGAACTTGGCGCAGGGCTTTCCGGATTTTCCTGCTCCGGCCGAGATCAAGCGAGCGGCACAAGAAGCAGTTGCCGCGGACGTCAATCAGTATGCGATTACCTGGGGCGCGAAAAGTCTAAGGAATGCGATTGCGCGGCAGATGCAGGAATGGCAGGGGATTGCGGTTGATCCGGAGACGCGGATCACCGTGTGTTGTGGCTCGACCGAGGCCATGATTTCGACGCTGCTGGCGGTTTGCAACAAGGGCGACGAAGTGGTGATCTTCGAACCGTTTTACGAGAATTACGGACCGGATTCGGTGCTGTCGGGAGCGAAGCCGGTATTCGTGAAGCTGCGTCCGCCGGTTACAGCCGACGGTGAATGGGCGTTTGATGAGCGCCAGTTGCGTGCGGCTTTTCATCATCAGACCAAAGCGATAATTCTCAACACGCCCAACAATCCTACGGGCAAGGTATTCACGCGTGGCGAATTGGAATTGATTCGCGATCTGTGTGTTGAGTTCAACGTTCTGGCCATCACGGATGAGATTTACGAGCACATTCTTTACGACGGCACGCAGCACATTTCGATGGCGAGCCTCGAAGGTATGAGCGAGCGAACGGTTACGATTAATGGTCTGTCGAAGAGTTACAGCGTGACCGGATGGCGGGTGGGGTGGGCAGTCGGACCGCCGGCGATCACAAATGCGATTCGCAAAGTTCATGATTTTCTTACCGTGGGTGCTCCGGCTCCTCTGCAGGAAGCTGGCGCGGCTGCTCTGGAGTTGCCGCGCGCCTATTATGAAAATCTGGCCAATGGATACTGTGCGCGACGGGATCGGCTGATGCCGGCTTTGGAGGAGGCGGGATTTCGGTGCTTTCGTCCGCGTGGGGCGTACTACGTGATGACGGACATCAGCGCGTTTGGGTTCGACGACGATGTCGGGTTCACGAAATATCTGGTGAAAGAAATTGGTGTGGCAGCGGTTCCGGGATCGAGCTTCTACAACGATTCGCGGGACGGGGCGAAGCAGGTGCGGTTTGCCTTCTGTAAAAAGGATGCGACTCTCGATGAGGCCGGACGACGGTTGAGAAAATTACGGCCGGTCTAGCCGAGCTTCGCTCTTGAACAGCCGGGGGCGGCTGTTCCCACGTGAGCAATGCTGGCTCCATCTATCTGATCCATCCACAGGGTTGTGCGGTATACTGCGCTGAAGATCTAAATCTTTGTGGGGAAGAAGTGCAATCATGGTGGTGAGAATGGCTGAAGAAGTATCCGCGCAGGTTCCGTCTGACGATTTTCACGCGCTCGAACAGAAAGTCTATCGCACAATTGAGATGTACAAGGCAGCGCGGGAGGCACGAGCGGCATCGGAACGCGATGCGCAGCGACTGCGTGAGCAGTTGGAAGAACGCGAAGAAGAAGTCGAAGGCCTTCGCCGCGAAATGGTGCAGCTACGGCGGGAGCGCGAAGAGATTCGCGGCCGGGTGGAGAAAATGTTGCAGCAGATCGACACTCTGGCAGAAGAGCAGGCTGCGAGCTGATCGGCGCTCTGGCTGAGTTCGACGGGACAGTTCACAGGAACGGAATAACTTATGGCGAGCGTCACCAAGCAGCCTGGGGCGAAGAACGCTGGCGATAACAGCGTGCGCGTGGAGATTTTCGATCAGGCTTACAATTTGCGCGGATCGGATGCGGAGTACATCCTGAAGCTGGCTGAGTATGTGGATGCCAAGATGCGGGCGGTGGCGGAGCAGACCCACACCGTGGACACGGCGCGCCTGGCGGTGCTGGCTGCGCTCAATATTGCCGATGAATATCATTTATTGAAGCGGAACCAGGATGTTGGCGCGGTGGACTATTTGAAGCGGGCACATCATTTGGCGGATGCTTTGGATGAAGTGCTGGAGGAGAAGCGGCGAGTCGGCTAGCGTTTTCGAGCTTCGCTCGACGGACAGCCGGGGGCGGCTGTCCCCACGTGGTTCCCGGATTATCCCCTTACGAAAGTTGCTGGCAAACCGAGTGCCAACTATTTGTGCACTGCCCCTTGCCAAGCGGGCGGGATTTCCCTAGGATTCGGATTGAAAGCCGACCTGCGAAGTTGGTGATGGTGGTAACCGATTTTTGAACCAACACCGAATGAACGGGGGCCTGACTCGTACAATTAGATCCGGTGTGCGATGCTCCGCCATGCGGAGATGCCTAAAGGGTCGCGGCGGGTTCCCATCGTCTACCGACGGGTTCATTCTCGGCCTACCACACGGCTAGGTGGGTCGGCTTGCTTCTTCTTGTGGTTCATTCCCTGCTACACTAGCGGTTACTAATCCCAAGTGCTCTGCATCTAACAAACAGTGTTCCCACGACTCTTTCATATTGGCAACTTCAGTTTGCCCACCTACGGACTTCTTGTGTCGCTGGGCGTTCTGATCGGATTGTGGATCAGCGTGCGCAATGCGGAGAAGCAGGGGATCAATGGGGACGACGCGTGGAATCTGGGCATCCTGGTGGTGCTGTGCGGAATTCTGGGCGCGAAGATTCTTTACATTGTCAACGACTGGACCTACTACAGCGCTCATGTGGGGGAGATTTTCAGCTTTGCCACGCTGCAGGCTGGGGGAGTCTTTTCCGGTGGGTTGATCGGCGGTTTTTTGGCGGCGGCCTGGTATGTCCGGAAGCGTCGCATGCCGGCGCTGGCCACTTGTGATGCGTTCGCGCCCGGATTGGCTTTTGGGCACGCGCTTGGACGCGTGGGTTGTTTTGCCGCGGGCTGCTGTTATGGCAAACCGACGAATCACTTCTGGGGCGTGACGTTTACCAGTCCCGTAGCGCAGGCTTGGGTGGGTACGCCGCTGGGAGTTTCGCTTGAGCCGACGCAGCTCTTCGAGGCGGCGGTCGAACTGGCGAATTTCTTTATTTTGATGTGGCTGCTGAAGCGGAAGAAATTCGATGGGCAAGTGGTCGCGGCTTATTTCATCCTTTATGGCGTGGCGCGTTATTTCCTCGAGTTCCTGCGCGACGACCCGGGACGGGGATCAGTATTTGGCGGAATCATGACCGGTACCCAGTTGATCGCGATTGGCCTGGTCGTTCTGGGTGGGCTGATCTGGTGGCTCCGGCCGGGATTGAAGGCGGTTCCGGCGCAGGCGGCGCGGTAAACCTCTTCACCACAGAGTCACAGAGACACAGAGAAGAAACCTCGTTTTTGCATCTTTGTGCCCGCGGTGCTGACGGTCGCTGTATTCTTGGCGTGCACTACTTTCTCTGCGCGTGGACACATTCCCTAAACATTTTGTTGCGACGGTGGAGGATACCGGCAAGCGGCTGGACCAATTCCTGGTCAGCCATATTGTCGGGACCAGTCGCGCTCGCGTACAACAATTGATCAACGAAGAGAAAGTGCTGGTCAATGATGATCGGGCGAAGGCTTCGCTACGCTTGCGAGGGGGAGAACGGATTGCGATTCTCGGCGAGGTGAAATCTGCTCCTCTGCGGGCGATGGCTGAGGAAATCCCACTGGACATCGTTTACGAGGACGACGATTTGGCGGTGGTGAACAAGGCTGCTGGGATGATGGTGCATGCTGGCGCGGGTGCCACCGAGAACGAGCGCAATCGTGGGACGCTGGTGAATGCGCTGCTGCACTGGTTCGGGGAGCTCTCGGGTGTCGGCGGAGAGTTGCGGCCTGGGATTGTGCATCGTCTGGACAAGGCCACTAGTGGGCTAATTGTGGTTGCCAAGAACGACGAGGCGCATCGGAAGCTGGCGGCTCAGTTCGCACGGCGCGTGGTCAAGAAAACGTATATCGCGTTGGTGCACGGATGGGTCAAGCAGGATCGTGGGACGATCAGCAGCAGCATCAGCCGCGACCGAGTGCGGCGAACCCGCATGACTACCAAACGTTCAGGCGGGAGAGAAGCGATCACTCACTACACCGTGCAGAAACGGATTCATTCGAAGTACGGAAAGTTCACGTTGCTCGAAGTGCGAATCGATACCGGCCGGACTCACCAGATCCGGGTGCATCTGGCTTCGCTCCGGCATCCCGTCGTGGGCGATACGCTGTATGGGGCGCCGCGCGAGATGAGCGCGAAAAACGAAGGTGGCATTTCTCTGCCGAGAAATTTTCTGCACGCGGCGGCGCTGCAGCTGCAGCATCCTCGGACTGGCGTGGCGCTGTCATTTGAGCGGCCGTTGCCGGAGGAGCTGCAAGGGTTCCTCAACAAAATTGATGCGCCGTGAAAAAACTGCCGAGCTTTGCTCGACTAACCGGACGGGGGCGTCCGGGTCTACGAGTTGATCGCGCAAGGTTCTGCGAGTTTCATTTACAATCAGCAGCCGTGCCTTTACTAAAACGTTTTAAGGAGCAAGTCTTTGAAGAATCGGATTGCGGTTGTCGCATTGCTGGTTGAATGCTTTTTCCTGGTGGCCGTGTGTGCAGCACAGACGATCCAAGTCGACATAACGCCCGCACACTCGACGAACCGGTTCGTGCCCAACCAAACGCTTGGTGCAGGGGTTGATCGTATCCCGGCAGCAGCGATCGACCATGACTTGCTTCAGCCTACGCTCGACAAAGTGTTTGCTTCGGGGTGGCAGCCGGTGACCTATCGCCAGAATACTGAACTTGCGATGGAGGCTTGGCACTGGAATCCGCAGGGAACGTGGAGCGATCCCAGTGGAAAGGGTTACTTCACAGGTTCGGCGACGCCGACCGAGACCATTCGCTACTCCTACGGATATTCCCTGCCGCACCGCGGGACCACTCGCAATGACGGAACCGGGAACGCAGGCTTCTCGCGGCTTACGGATGGCGATCTGAACACTTATTGGAAAAGCAGTCCGTACCTAACCCAGCGCTTCACCGGAGAGAGCGATTCGCTGCATCCGCAGTGGGTGATTCTCGACCTCACACAAAATCAGATGGTGGACAGCATTCGCATCGCATGGGTGAACCCGTACGCGACTCATTACGTGGTGCAGTATTGGACAGGCGACGATCCCATCAAAGCTCAAACCAAAGGCGTGTGGGAGACATTTCCGCATGGCACGATTACGAACGGGAAAGGCGGAACTGAAACCATCCGATTGTCCGACAGCCCAATGCCCATCCATTTCGTGCGCATCCTGATGACCGAGTCATCGAACACTTGCGATTCCCACCAATCCGCTGATCCGAAACTCGCCGACCCGAGAAACTGTGCGGGCTACGCGATCAGCGAACTCTATCTCGGAACGACGACGGCCGACGGAGCCTTCCACGACATTCTCCGGCACACCCCCGACCAGGAGCAGACAGCTACTTACTGTTCTTCGGTGGATCCGTGGCATGAGCCTTCTGATCTGCTGACCACATTGCAGGCACAGGTGGGATTCGACATCTTCTACACCAGTGGCGTCACGCGGGGCTTGCCAGCGATGATGCCAGTCGCGCTTCTGTATGACACTCCTGAGAACGCCGTTGCAGAGATCGAATACCTGAAGAAACGTAACTATCCAATTTCGTATGTTGAAATGGGCGAGGAGTCGGACGGGCAATTCATGGTGCCGGAGGACTATGGTGCGCTCTACTTGCAGTGGGCAACTGTGCTCCATCGCATCGATCCCGCTTTGAAGCTGGGCGGGCCATCCTTCCAGGGAGTGAATAAGGATATTGAAGTGTGGCCCGATGCGAACGGCAAGGTCTCGTGGCTGGGGCGATTTCTGGATTACCTCAGACAACATGGGCGGATGAATGATCTGGCATTCTTCTCCTTCGAGCACTATCCCTATGACGGTTGCAAGACTCCGTGGGGCACCCTTTATGACGAGCCTGACCTGGTGAACCACATCATGCAGGTCTGGCGGGAAGACGGAGTGCCAGCGAGCCTTCCCGTGTTCATCACCGAGTCGAACCTTTCGTCCGCCGCGAGTGAAACCTACATGGACATGTTTGCCGGGGTTTGGTTGGCCGATTACATCGGATCCTTCCTGAACGCGGGCGGGAACGGGGTTTATTACTTTCACTATTTGCCGCTGCAGATGGAACACGGCTGCAACGATTCACCCGGAACGTTCGGCATGTTTACGGTCGATATCAACTACCAGATTCAACAGCCTCTATCTCAATTCTTTGTCTCGCAGCTGATCAATCTTGAATGGGTGCAGCCGGGATCGGGGGAGCACCAGGTGTTTTCCGCGAAAGGTGACGTCGATGATGGCGCCGGTCATGCGCTGGTAACGGCTTACGCGGTGAAACGTCCGGACGGGCAATGGTCGGTCATGGCCGTAAATCGGGACCAGCAAAACGCGCACCGCGTGCGAATCCGGTTCCAGGATCAAGCGTCGCAGGGGACAAGCTTTTTATCCGGTCCGGTTGAGATCTCAACCTTTGGAAAAAATCAATATCAATGGCATCCGGCAGAGACCCGCTTTATGGCACATTCGGAACACGCAGGAGAGCAGCCCGTGGTAGCGACCACGAAGGGCACGGCGGATCCGGACGGACCGGTTATGCACTCCCGGCAAACTGGGGGAAAGGATGCCTTGTACGACTTACCGGCGGCGTCGGTTGTAGTCATTCGGGGCAAGATCGGGGGAAAATAGACGTCGTGGTGACAATCCGACCGCGGCGCGTAGGGGGCCAATGTACGTTGGTGCGAAATCCGGCAGCGGCTCGAGTGTTTGATTTGTGGCTATAATTGGGGAAACTCATGAAGCTCCGCACCGCCATTCTATTTCTCGGCGTTTTATTCCTGGGTAGCTTCGGCCTGCTCGTGTTGGAGGCGCAGGAAGCGGGGCAAGCAGAACTGCCTTCGGCGCCCTCCGCATCGCAATCGAGCCGGTCGCAGAAGGCTGCTCCTCCGGCTGCGCAACAGACCGCTCCGCCAGCGCAACAAACGGTTCAGCAATCGCAAGCGCCAGCCGACCCTACCAAGCCTGCCGCGGTCCTGCCTGCGGGTGACGTTGGACAGAACCAAGCGCCAAAAGCGGGGACACCTTCGACCTCCACCTTACCTGCCGGAGGCAGCCCATCGGACGATGACTCGCTCACGACGATTCGCCACACCGTAAACGAGGTGAACGTGGTTTTCACGGTTACCGATAAACACGGACGCTACGTTAGAGATTTGAAAAAAGAAGATTTCAAGGTGGTGGACGACAATAAGCCGGCATCGGATATCCGCAGCTTTCACGCCGAGACCAACCTGCCTCTGGAGGTTGGACTGCTGGTCGACGCCAGCAATTCGGTGCGCGACCGTTTCAAGTTCGAGCAGGAAGCGGCCACGGAATTTCTGAATCAGACCATACGTCCCAGGTACGACGAGGCTTTCGTCATAGGCTTCGATGTGACTCCGGAAGTCACGCAGGATTTCACTGACAACACGGAAAAACTGTCGATCGGAGTGCGATCGCTGCGCCCAGGCGGCGGCACCGCGATGTATGACGCACTCTATTTCGCCTGCCGTGACAAGCTCATGAAGGCGCAACACAACGGGCCGGTGCGCCGGGCAATCATTCTGCTGAGCGACGGTGACGACAACCAAAGTCATGTGACGCGCGAGGAAGCCATCGAGATGGCGCAACGCGCCGACGTGATTGTGTACACCATCAGCACCAACCTGAGCGGCGCGGGCCATCACGGCGATAAAGTACTGGAACGCATTGCCGACGCGACCGGCGGACGCGCCTACGTTCCCTTCCAGATCAACGAAGTGGCTAACGCATTCGCCGCGATTCAGGAAGAACTCCGCAGCCAGTATGCGATAGCGTATAAGCCTGCCGACTTCATCGCCGACGGACGCTATCGCAGCGTCGACATCCAGCCCGTGGGTCAAAAAGGGCTCCGAGTACGCAGCCGACACGGGTATTACGCGCCATCGCAATAGGTCATCGCATGGCGGGATACTCCGGCACTCCCTTGCCCCAAAAGCTTGGCATCAAACAACAGTTCCACGTAGCCTTGCGCGATGTGCCGGCCGATGTGCAGGCTGAGTTGAAGAGTGCGCTGGCCAGTTGTAGTGTCGCCAAGGGTGGGCCAGTTGATTTCGCGATGATTTTTGTAAAGACCGCGGGAGAGTTGAAAAAACACTTCCCAAGCTTCGCGAAGCAACTGGCTCCCGCCGGGATGTTGTGGATAAGTTGGCCGAAGAAGGCATCCGGTGTTGCTACCGACCTCAACGAGAACGAGGTGCGAAAGATTGGGTTGGAGGTCGGACTGGTGGATGTGAAAGTGTGCGCGGTGAATGAGGTGTGGTCGGGACTGAAGTTCGTGATCAGGGTGAAGGACCGGATCAAGAATAACTAAGAACTCTCCCTGTTTGGGCGAGTCCCCCGTCGCCGCACGCGCTGCTAGTCGCGTTTGGGGATGGCGTAGTATCCGGCGCGAGATTGGATTTTGTAGTCTTTGTTGGTGGCGTGGATTTCAATCTTGCGGAAGGTGCTGTCCAGAACCGCATTGGTGGGCGTGTAGCCGATGTTGTACTGGCTGCGCAGTTCGTTCGCGATCTGATCGAAGCCCTCTTTCAGCTTTTCATATTTATTTCCGACTTCAATGACGCGGCCTCCGGTTTCCTGCGTCAGCTTCTTCATCTCGCCTTCACCAGAGTAGCCGCCGAAACCGCCATAAAAACCGCGGTCCGCACAAAGCAATACGTAGACGATGCTGTCGGACTTCTGGGCGGCTTCAATGGCATCTTTGATCTTGAGTTGGCTGCCTTCATCCTGGCCATCGGTCAGCAGGATCATGGCCTTGCGTCCGACTTGCTGGGCTAATTCATCGTGCGATGCCAGGTACACGGCGTCATACAGCAATGTGCCCCGGGGAGCGCCCGGTGTGGGAACCGTTCCTCCACCGAGACCCGGAATGCCAGTACCGCTTCCGCCAGCGGTATTGATGCGGGCGCTGTTTAGCGCGGCCTTCAGCAAACGAGTGGAACTGGTGAAGTCCTGCAACAGCTCCACGTTCACATCGAAGTCGATGACGAAAGCTAAATCCTTCTCACGCAGAATCTGATTAAGAAACTCGCCGCCCACTTGCTTTTCCATGTCGAGTACGCGGGCCTGGCTGCCACTGGAGTCGATCAAGATCCCGAGCGTAAGCGGGAGGTTCGACTCGGCGGCAAAATACTTGATGGTTTGCGGCTTGCCGTCTTCCAGAATCTGGAAATCATTCTTGGTGAGGCTGGGAATCAGTGCTCCTCTTTTGTCCTTGACATTGAAGAAGAGCTGGACAACATTGACGTTTACCTTCAGCGTTGCAGCCGACTGGTCCTGGTCTTGATCCTGGCGGTTCTGGTCGGGCCTGTTATCGGGAGAAGAAGCCGGCTGCTGGGCGCTGGCGGCTGAAGATGCCGCGACGAGAAACCCGAGGATCAGGGCACGCAAGACTGGTAGTGAGCAGGCTTTGGACATGAAAGTATTCTCTCGGTATTTTTGTTAGTCTATCCTTTTACCGTTAGATGCACCAATTGACCAGTCTTGGCATCCGAATTAGTGGCAGTTTTGCCGTGAGGCGGAGGGTTTCCACAGTGCTTCGAATGACGGGTATGCGGTGGGCAGCGGGGATGGCAACCTTCTTGTTTTTCCTCACATTAGAGGTAGCAGTGGCTCAACAGCAGTCGCAACCTAAGCAGGATATTCCCGACGCGCCTTCGGCCAGCCGCCCTCCCCAGCCATTTCCTAGCAATCCACCGGTCGAACCCCAAGGCCAGCCCCCGAGTGAGGAACCCACGGCCGAGCAGCCACCATCGGGAAACGAAGCACCACCGACGTCCACCAAACCGGCTCCAGCCCCCACACAGGACAACTCGAATCCACCTCCGCATCCACTTGAAGTAAAGACGGTTCCGGAGGGTAGCGCGACGCCCGACGAGGGGAGCCCACAGGCCGAACTGTACAAGCTTTCGGTGAACGTCAACGAGGTAATCGTGCCGGTGAGGGTAACGGACGATTCCGGGCGTCTGGTCAACGGACTACTGCCTAAAGACTTCTCCGTGTTTGAGGATGGTAACAAGCGGGTGCTGAACTTCTTTACCAGCGATCCCCTGGCGATCTCGGCCGCGGTGATTTTTGATTTGGGTATGCCCGACGTAAACGTTCAGAAGGTCAATCAAACGTTTGGGGCTTTGGAGGGAGCGTTCAGCCAGTTCGACGAAGTAGCGATTTACAGCTACAGCACGACGGTCGGGAGAATGGCCGACTTCGGCGCCGTGGGCAAGAGATTGGACGGAGTGCTGAACCAAATGAAAACCTACCATGGCGAGAATAACGGAGTCCCTGTGCTGGGCGGGCCTATGGGCCCCGAAGGACCGACGATCAATAACATTCCGGTTGACCGCAGCATTCCCCCCGCAATTTCGCCTGCGAAGCAGGCTCGCGTACTCAACGATGCAATTTTGGCTGCAGCGATGGATCTGGGTGCGCGCCAGAAGGGACGCCGTAAAATTATATTCGTCATCAGTGACGGCCGCGAATACCGTAGCAATGCCAGCTATGGCGATGTGTTGAAAGTACTGCTTTCGAATGGGATTCTGGTGTACGGGATTGGCGTCGGGGGTTCGGCGATACCGGGCTACAAGCAGGTGGAAAAGTTGCATATCCCCGGGCAGGCCTATGGCAACATTTTGCCGAGGTACGCGAACGCGACCGGCGGCGAGATTCTTAGCGAGTATTCCAAGGATGCCATTGAGAACGCATATCAGCGCGCCATTGGCGATGCCCGCAATCAGTACACCTTGGGCTACACCAGCACAGCCACTCCCAGCAGTACCTATCGAGAGATCGAGGTCAAGGTTGGTCGTCCCGGCTGTAAATCATCCGACCTGCGTCCCTGCGTGCTGGTGTTTGCCAAGGCCGGATATTATCCTTTGCCGGTGAGCCGTTGATTTGTCTAGTGTTCTGCTTTCCTGACTACACTTACCGACGCACCCATTTGACGGACGACTATCCCGGGAAGATAATGTGGCCCGTCCGTCGGGAGGAAGTTTATGGGCCACTATCGCCCATTATCCAGCAAACCTTCTAAGCTTTCCGAATCCTGCAATCGACGGCTGAATGCATATGCTCTTGCCGCGAGTGCAGCCGGCTTGGGTCTGTTACACTGGCGCCCCGAGCCAACGCCAAGATCGTTTACACTCCGGCAGACTTGCCGCTCATGAACCAGCAGCAAGTCTTCTTCGATCTCAACCATGACGGCATCAACGATTTCTCATTCTATGGTCGGTCTATTTCGCGAAGGTCGATCTCAACTTTCTATTTCCGCTTGACGGTTTCGCCGGCTCAGCGGGGAAACGCGATTTGGGGAGTGGAGAGTCACGAGCATGCTTCCTGCGCGGCTGCTCTGCCCCGCGGCACTCGGGTCGGACCTAAAAGGCCATTTCAACCGAATCGCGTTGTTCTATTTGATTCGAGTGGCGGACCCAATGGTGGTACAGCTTACTGCCCATGGGGCGGGAAAATAGGAACGGCCTATGTGGGCCTGAAGTTCAGCATTAAGGGACAAACCCATTTCGGCTGGGCCCGGGTTAAGATCGCTTCAATGTACCCGTACAAAGTTTCCCTGACTGGCTACGCTTACGAGACCATCCCGAATAAGCCAATTATTACAGGCGAGACGAAGGGGCCAGACGATGGTGCCGTTGGCCAGCCCGCTCCGGCTGCTCTAAGCGCGCCGATACCACAGCCCGTCACGCTTGGCTTACTAGCGCTGGGATCACCTACGCTATCTATTTGGCGCCGGCGGGACTCAGCCTAGCCTACCCCCGAGGGCAATTAGTAACCAGGGTAACCTGCCGGTAGAGCACGGCTCTGTGGTATAAAACCAGCAGTACCAAGCCAATACTACAGGTGGAGGCGCACTGGACTTTTAGCGCCTGCCGCGTGTCTTGAGGAAAGTCTTTGAGTTTCATCAACTTTGCAGCCCGCGAGATTAATTGCAAGATCGTGTACTACGGCGCTGGGCTGGGTGGAAAAACCACGAATCTCCAGTACATCTTCCAGAAAACTGCTGAACAGCAGAAGGGGAAGATGATCTCGCTGGCTACGGAGACGGATCGAACCTTATTCTTCGACTTCCTGCCTCTGGACCTGGGCTCGGTGCGCGGGTTCAAAACTCGGATTCACCTGTACACCGTTCCCGGGCAGGTTTTCTACGACGCCAGCCGGAAGTTGATTCTGCGTGGAGTGGACGGCATTGTCTTTGTCGCCGATTCTCAGCAAGAGCGTATGGACGCCAACGTTGAGGCACTGGACAATCTGATGGACAACCTCAAAGAACATGGCTACGACTTCAAGAAGATTCCGTATGTGCTGCAGTTGAACAAGCGGGATTTGCCAAACGTCCTGCCTGTGGATGCTCTGGCCAAAGAGTTGCGACGAAAAGACGAGCCGGTGATGGAAGCGATCGCCTTCCAAGGGAACGGCGTTTTTGAAACGCTAAAAGAGATCGCGCGCCAGGTACTACTGGAATTGAAGCAGGGTGGTTAGGAAGAAGAAAGGCTTCAGGACGCCGAGGGCAAAGGCGAGGTCGAACTGCCCGCGCGCGAAATGCTGGCGGACATGCTGCTGGAAATAGGACGACCAGAAGAAGCGCTGGCCGAATATGAGAAATCCATGAAGGCCGATCCCAACCGGTTTAACGGGTTGGCTGGGGCTGGCCGTGCCGCCGAACTGGCGCACCAGCCTGAAAAGGCGAAAACTTATTACGGCAGTTGCTGAAGAACTGTGACAACGGAGCGCACTCGGATCGGCCGGAACTCGCACACGCACGATCGTTCACTCAATAAAATTGAGCAAGAAAAAAGCGCCGCGGGTTAGCGGCGCTCTTTTCTTGTCCGGACGTTACAAAACTTACTTTGTATCTGCAGTTGGGGACGCACCAAATTCGCGGCGTCCAATAGTACGTGCCGTGCGTGCCGCCATAGGCGGCATTCCTGCGGCTGCGCCGTAACGCTCCATGAGCATGGGCACCATCGCACCTTCCGCTTCTTTTACGAACGTCAGAGCACCTTCGGCAGCCATATCGACGCGAATGAAATCCCCTAATCTGACCTGGCCAGTAGCCACTAGATTGGCCAAGGGGAACACCAGGTGACGTTCAATCGCCCGCTTCAAGTGCCGCGCTCCGTATTTTGGATCCGTGCCCTCATGCAGCAGGAAACTCTTCACCTTCTCGGTGCAGTTAAAGACAAACTGGTTTGCAGCCGAGGCCATCAGAATGCGCTGCTGCACCATGCCGAGCTCGATGTCGAGGATTCGCTCGAGGTGCTCCGGCCGGAGAGTTTTGAAAACCACCACTTTGTCGATGCGGTTCATGAACTCAGGCGTGAACTTGCGCCGGGCTGCTTCGACCGCGGTGCGATCAATTTTGTCGTCCAGGCTTGAGTCGACCAGCTGCGGCTTGTGGGTAAAACCCATGCCGCCGTCAACCAGGTTGCTCATCTCGCTGGTCCCCAGGTTTGAGGTCAAGATAATGATGCATTGCGAGAGATCAACCCGGCGATTGTCGCCCAGGGTCAAGGTTGCCTTGTCCAGAATGCCCAGCAGCAACTGCCAGAGCGCATCGGAGGCTTTCTCGATTTCGTCGAACAACAGGATCGACAGCTTGAGCTTCTCCGTATGCCACTGGTTGAGCGCTTCTTGCGTCAGCAGCGGATGAGTCTCGCGGTGCCCAAGGTATCCGGGCGGCGAACCGATCAGCTTGGCGATCTCATGGGAGTGCTGGAATTCCGCACAATCAATCTTGATGCAGGCGCGTGCGTCCCCAAACAGGGTTTCGGACATGGCCTCGACAACCCGGGTTTTTCCCGAGCCCGTGGGACCCAGAAAAAGCAGATTGCCAACCGGACGCCCGGGAGGATTCAGCCCCGCCAGAAACATCTGGTAGATTTCAACCACCTTTTCAAGCGCGGCATCCTGGCCGACGATCTTGCGCCGCAAGGTGTTGTCAAAATCTCTGGCATCGTTACTACGGCGAGTCGGATCAAGCACTGTGTTAAGGACGTTTTTCATTCCGGGCATTTCCCTTTCCTGGCCTTCCGTTGATCCTGGGAGAGTGCGTCGCTCTGCCTGCTTCGGGAGCGACAAATTCTGTCACTCTCTGAGCTGTTTGTCGATACCCCTCACTCACCGCAACGTCCTCTAGTGCAAATGACTCGCCATCCCAAGGAGACAGCCAATGGCTTATTCCTTCGCTACTTAGATGCTCATTTCTGTCCATACGAACGCCTGGGTGGCACGGGGAAATCATGTAAAGGGAAATAGTTTGCGCACGCAGGAAGTTCCCTGGTCTGGGGAGCGGCTCGGAATCTACCTCTGCGGCCTTGGCCCGACGTAACTAGCACAGGGGTTGGCTGGCCGCTAGCATCCGGAGAAAGCGCCAAACGCGTTTTCACGGAGAAAAACTTGCGCCGCTCTAGCTCAATTCTGATCATCGTTTTGTCTTGTCTGGCCCTGGGATTCGTTTGCTGGAGACTGGCGTTCGAACTACCGGCAGCGGCCGCCCAGGCCGGGCAAAGCCCCGAACTCATGCGAACCTCGAACTCGGTGCCGCGTGTAACCAAGCCGGGAGAACCACCGGCCCTGGTCACGAGCATTGCCCCGCCGGGTAGCGCCATGTATGTGGCGAAGCGCGGAGATACTCTGGCCCTGGTTGCCCACCGCTTTCTGTCGGAGACATCCTACCTGACTTCGAGCGAGTTGGCCGATGCCATCCGCAAGGCAAATGGGGATCCGCAAGGAACGTATCTGAAGTCCGGCCAGGAGTTAATTGTGCCGGGAATTCTGCCCGCGCCGATTGTGGAAAAAACCATCCCTGTGCCCCGCGACTTCGAAGTGCGGGCGGTGTATTTGACCGGAGTGATGGCGGCCAGCGATCGCGGCCTCCGCATCATCAGGCGCTGGCGCGAGTTGGGCGGGAATGCTGTGGTTTTCGATATAAAAGATAGCGACGGCAGCGTCAACATTCCATTCGATCACCCGCTGGCCGGCGGGCACCATATTGCCATTCATGACCTGCCCAAGTTCACCCATTTCCTGCATTCGCAAGGCATGCACGCCATCGCGCGAGTGGCAATTTTTCGCGACGAGCGATTGGTAGTTGCGCATCCTGAGCTGGCGGTAAAGTCCCACAGAACCGGCCAGCCCTGGCGCGAAAACGGAAAGCTGGTATGGACCGATCCCTCGCAACCCAAGGTTCAGGAATACGATATCGCCCTCGCCAAGAAAGCTGCCGACTCGGGAGTGGACGAAGTTCAATTCGACTACGTACGTTTCCCGGCTGAAGGGGATCAGAAAGATGCAAGCTTCGTGTTCCAGACCGAGCATCCCACCTGGCATCGTTCCGATGTGATCGCTGATTTCCTCAAACATGCTTATGCCGAACTGCATCCCACAGGCGTGCTGCTTTCGCTGGACGTGTTTGGCATTATGGCCTGGCAGCGGCCGGTCGATTTGGGGCATACCGGGCAGGATATTGTACAGATGGCAAAGTATTGCGACGTGCTTTCACCGATGATCTATCCATCGCACTTCTTCGGCATGGACGGGATCGCGCATCCGGGTGACGCGCCGGAGCATTTTATCGGCGAATCCATGAAGCGATTCGAGCTCATTACCAAGGGCAGCGATGTGGTCATACGTCCGTGGTTGCAGGCATTCCGTTGGCGCACCAAGACTTACTCGCCGAAGTACATCGAGGTCCAGGTGCAGACTGCAAAAGACACGGGCGGAATCGGCTTTCTGTTCTGGAATGCTGCCAACGACTACAGCAAGCCCTACGCCGCCATGCCCGAGATGCGGGCGGCCAAAGGGCAGTATTTTAGGGGAGACGAGCTACCGGGCGTTGTTGAGGCTGGCCTCACGCAACCGGCAGTGGCCAAACCCGTCATAGACAAATAGCCGCAGAGCGCTAATTTCGAGCTTCCGCTCCAGGGCCTCCTTCGCCATCTATTAATCAAACCCTGCAGACTCCTCACGCCGCCAGACGGACAGTGCAGGCGCTCCCATTGCCAGCAAACCCAGCGTAGGTGGTTCAGGAACTGATGGGTCGCGGGCGGCCGGATCCGCTTGTCCGGCGTCGCGCGCATCATCCGGCCCCTTTGTCTTTCCCGTGACGATCGGTTTATTCGGGATTGTTTCGTACGCGTAGCCGGTGAGAAGGGCTTGGATCTTGTTATTCGCAGAGTTGCAGCTAACGCTTAGTCTTGCCCAGCCGAAATGAGTTTGTTGCTTAATGACAAACCTCAGACCGAGATACCGATTCTTCACGTTGCTCCAGTTCCCGAAGCATCTTTCGGCTGCGTCAGCCGAGACCATGGAGATATAGTGCCCGGTAAGGAACCGTGCCTTTGGTCCCACCCGAGTCCCAGCCTTGAGGGCCAAAGCGCGCTCATATGTAGTCTCTCCGTCGACCCCGTTCTGAGTTTGGGCGGGGATCGCGTACAAGAACCCCTGCTCACTGCCTTCGAAGGTGTTGGAGTAATTCTGGAAACTGAAATCAGCCTTCCCGTCGTGGTTCAGATCGAGTGGGACCGTTTGACCGCTCTCGATCAGCTTGTGGGCCGGGGTGTATACGATTTTCGCCTCGGCTGGCTGAGACAATGCGAGCATCCCCACCCCGGCTGCGCTCGCCATCACCGCATACATGTTGAGCTGCTGATGGATTGAATCGGAAAGGTTAGAAGGTGTCCTACGGGGTCGTGGAAAACGCTTCACAAAGACCTCCTCTGCGGACGAGACATTATCCTTCTGAAGCAACCGGCGGTCAACGAGGATTCTCCATCGCCGCTGGGGAGTCCGGCCCTGGGCCGTTTCACCCGAGTCCAAGTTACACGACTTACTACCCCTGTTTCGTGTGGCTTAGCGTTGGCGCGCCCCGATTTTAGCCATTCTCGATGCTCTGTGGGAAAAACGTCGTGAACCTCTTTTGGTCTGGGTTATAATTCGCTGTAGGTTGCTTCGCCCTGCCTCCCTCGTGTACCGTGCCGCCTGTCATGACTGCCAACAGGCGGGTTCGCCCACGGAAGGAATTTTGGCATCTAACCGACGAACTCCCCGCTGTACGCGTGAATCAAATCTTTAGGAGTGCTCATGGCGATTCAGAAGACGGAAAAAATCTGGCACAACGGCAAGCTCATTCCCTGGGATGATGCGCAAATCCACGTGATGTCGCACGTGGTCAACTACGGCTCGTCGGTGTTTGAGGGAATCCGATGTTATGCCCCGCCCAGCGGTCCCGCTATTTTCCGCGCGCAGGAACACACCCAACGGTTGCTGGATTCGGCCAAGATTTACCGCATCGATGTTGATTTCACCCGTGACGAACTGATCTCCGGGATGGTCGAACTGGTGAAGAACAATGGCGTGTGGCCGTGCTACATGCGCCCCATTATTCTGCGCGGATACGGCGAGGCTGGGGTCAATCCCTTTAATTCGCCGACGGAAGTTTTTATCTGTAATTATCCGTGGGGAAAATATCTCGGTAGCGACGCCGAGCAGGGCGTCGACGTGTGCGTCTCGTCGTGGACTCGCATCGCGCCCAATACGCTGCCCGCGATGGCGAAGTCAGGCGCGAATTACATGAACTCGCAGCTGATCAAGATGGAAGCGATCATCAACGGTTACGTCGAGGGCATAGCGCTTGATGCCAACGGATACGTCAGCGAGGGCTCGGGCGAGAACGTTTTTATCGTGCGCAATGGCGTTCTACAGACAGCGCCGCTGGGCAACTCTGTGCTGCCCGGAATTACGCGTGATTCAGTTTTGCAGATCGCTCGCGAATTGGGGATCTCGGTAGTCGAACAAGGAATTCCCCGCGAACTCCTTTACATCGCAGAGGAAGCCTTCCTGACCGGCACAGCCGCTGAGATCACGCCGATTCGCTCGGTAGACAAGATCAGCGTGGGCAAAGGCGTGGCCGGAACCGTAACCAAAGCTATTCAGAAGGAATTTTACGGCATTGTCCACGGAGAAAAGGCCGACCGGTTCGGTTGGCTAACGCCAGTGCCGGTGGGCAGCAAGCAACCAGTCAGCGTGTAGGCAGCACTTAGGAGGTTCTGATTGGGGGCGCCTAACTCAGCGCCCCTTTGGTTTTTCGGTCCAACCAACATATAACACCCTCAAGGAGAAACTCATGGCAACTGCACAGCAAGCTCTCACACCCGAGATGGCAGCTGGTTTTCGCGAAGTCATGCTCGACGGCGTCACCCGGGAACTGGAAATCACTAAGAAAGTCATTGCCGCCATTCCTGATGCCAAAGCCCAGTACAAGCCCGATCCCAATGCACGCACGGCATGGGAGCTGGCATGGCATCTGGCTAACAGCGATGTCCAATTCCTCGATGCAATCGCCGACCTTAAGTTCACCATGGAAACCCCAGAAGAAAAAGACAAGCCCAAGACCGTAGCCGAGCTAGTCGATTGGTACGACAAGAATTTCAAGCGTGCGGCAGCCAGGGTGGGCGGCCTGACCCCGGAACAGCTCGCCACCCCAATCGATTTCATGGGTGTGTTCAATCTTCCGGCAGTTTCTTATCTCGGGTTCCTCAACAACCACAGCATCCACCACCGTGGAGCGCTTTGTACCTATCTTCGTCCGATGGGCTCAAAGTGCCCGTCGATTTACGGGGGCAGCTACGACGAGCCGTGGCAAGGAGCTCCGGAGGAGACCGCTGCTTAACTATTCTTTGAAGCAACTTGGAAGCCGCCCTGCGGGGCGGCTTTCTTACTCAAAGGAAATAACGGCTACACGAGAATGGCTAAGTTCCGCACCACAGCAACTTGGCTGGGTATTTCCTGAATGCTCGATCCGAGGTGAGAATCACCAAATCCTCGATCAAGGCTTGCGCGATGAGCATCCGGTCAAATGGGTCCGCATGGTGCGCAGGAAGATCGTAAACCTTCGCCGCGTGACTGTGATTGACCGAGAGCGGCCTAAGACTTTGCTTGGTCATGAATCGCGGAACGTGTTGTGCCGGTGGTCCGGGGAAATCCAACCTTCCCACGCGCATCTTGATGCTGATTTCCCAAGGCGTAACAGCTGAGAGGTAGATTTCCTCCTCGCCACGTTCCAATATTCGTCGGCCTTCGTCGCTAATGCGCTCGGGTGAGTTGAGACTCCAAAGCCAAACCACCGTGTCCAGCAAGTACTTCATTTTCGTTTCCGCTTAGGGCGTGAAGGCTTGCCAGGTGCTTCGCCATAGAATTCCGCCAGCAGATCATCCGGCAAGGGCGCATCGAAATCGTCGGCGATCCATATTTCCCCGCGTGCGAATCCCAGCGGTCGCACGCTCTTCTTCTTCTCTACCGCTACCAGCCGCGCCACCGGCACTCCCGCACGCGCGATCGTGATCTCCTCCCCCTCGGCAACCCGCTGCAGGAGCCGCGAAAGATGGGTTTTTGCCTCATGAATATTCACTTCCGTCATTCCTTTAAAGTAGACTAAGTCTGTGGACTAAGTCAATCCGCTTCCGTCCGCTTTTGCCGCCCCTCTCGTTGCGCGTGTTCGACCGACACGAGCGCACCCAGCCACTGCCCAAACGCGCGTTTCCCCATTACTTAGGTCATCTTGGGTTGGATGCCGTTTGGGTTCATCATACGAATTGATCCCTGGGGACTTATCCAAATGAATATTGATGATCTACTTCGAATCGCCATGGAGCGGCGCGCCTCCGACTTGCATCTGAAGGTCGGCAATTATCCTCATCTGCGCATTGATGGCGAACTTACCCCGCTTACTGACCAGCCCCGCATCAGCGCGGAAGACATGCTGACCATGGCCTTCAGCATGATGTCGGCGAGGCAAAAGCAGAAATTCAAGGAGAGCACGGAAATCGACATGGCCTACGGCGTAGCCGGACTGGGCCGCTTCCGTGTGAACGTTTTTCAGCAGCGCGGCAATGTGGGACTGGTGCTGCGCGTGATTCCCACGAAGATTCGCGCGCTCGATGAACTGTACTTGCCCAAGATTGTCGAGCAAGTCTGCGACATGCCGCGCGGCCTGATCCTCGTCACCGGCGTCACTGGGTCCGGTAAGTCGACCACTCTCGCGGCCATGGTAGATCGCATCAACTCCACTCGCGCCGAGCACATCATCACCATTGAAGACCCAATCGAATTCCTGCACCGCGACAAAAAAGGCTACGTAAACCAGCGCGAGATCGAGGTAGATACGCCCACGTTCTCGGCAGCGCTACGCGCTTCTCTCCGTCAGGATCCCGACGTCATTCTGGTCGGCGAAATGCGCGACGTTGAAACCATCGGCACCGCGCTGCATGCCGCTGAAACCGGCCACATGGTGTTCTCAACCCTGCACACGCTCGACGCGGTCGAAACCATCAACCGTATTATTGCGGTGTTCCCGCCGCCGGAGCAGAAGCAGATTCGCTTGCAGCTTGCGGCTGTGCTGCGCGCCGTGATCAGCCAGCGCCTGGTTCGACGTTGCGACGGCGACGGTCGCGTGCCCGCCGTCGAAGTCATGATCAATACCGCGTACATCCGGGAATGCATCCTGGTGCCGGAAAAAACCCGCGCGGTTCGCGATGCCATCTCTGCTGGAACTTCGCAGTACGGCATGCAAACCTTCGATCAGTCTTTGTGGGATTTGTTTCAGGCAGGCCTGATCAACTACGAAACCGCACTGGAGAGCGCATCCAACGCGGACGACTTCAAGCTGCGTATGCAGGGCATCTCTTCCACCAGCGACATCTCCAAGAACGCTATGCAACAAACCGGCTTCGGTGGCCGCTGATTTATCCTCCTGAAACACTTAAGGGCGCGCCCGAGCGCGCCCTTCCTTAATTTCGGAGGAGGCCGGAACCTAACCTCGCGTGTGTCAACCCCACAGTCGAACGACGGGAAGATTCCGGCCTGGTGAAGAGCAATTGCAGCTAGGCGGCCGCATATTTCGCGTGATGACAATCCGGAGCGCTCAGAACAAAAAGCGCATGCTCGAATTTTGAGATCTCGAACACACGATTCAATCCAGTGCGCATCAGCACCTCGTTGACAAAATGCGACGGATTCACCAGCTTGAGTTGAACATTGCGGTTCCGAGCCCACTGCTGCAGAGAAAGCAGGGCAGTCAAGCCACCGGCATCCAGGGTTTCCACGTCGGACAAATCAATCACCACAATGCGAACGTTTTTCTCCGAGAGAACCGCATCCCTAAGCGTGCGTATTCCGGCGCCGCGAACGATCCGCCCGACGCATCTCACAACCGCTACATCGCCCGTTTTTTCCACATCGATGGTAAGCATGACTGGCTTCCTCACTCTTTGAATATCTACGCAAATAGACGCCCGGAAGTTCCCGATGTCACCACACAGAAGGTAAAAAGTTGTAACGTGTCTTTGCCCAAACTTTTTCGCCACGAGAGCATCGGGCAAGGTAACTTGTTTATTAGCCATGGCTTTCGCTCGTCCGAAAAAGACCGAGTCCGAAAACGAACTCTACGAGTACGCCGTCGGAGCGCTTGGTCGACGCATGCGTTCCGTGGCGGAATTGAAGCGTCTGCTGCGCCCCCGTGTTGAAGCGGAGACCGAATACGGACAGACGCTGATGGAACTTGTTATCCGCCGCCTGAAAGATCACGGCTATCTCAATGACGCCCAATACGCGGCGGCGTATTCTTCCTTCCGCCGCGACAACGAAAAATTCGGCCGACGGCGCGTAATCACCGACCTGAAGGCCAAGGGAGTCCACGGTGAGGTCATCGAAAAAGCGGTGGGTGCCGTCTACGACGAAGTGAGTGATGAGAAACAGGCGCGCGAATATTTGAAGCGCAAGCGCCTGGTGAAACCGAAAGATCAGAAGCAGGCAGCACGGATCTTCCGCCAGCTCACCCGCGCCGGATTCGCATCGAAGACGATTTTTACCATCCTCAAAAAGTGGGAGGTGGATGAAGAAACGCTAAGCGCGTTCGAAGGCGAACTTGAGTAACGACTCAGGACCGCAAATACCGGGTTGCCGGATCATGTTGCATTTTTCCTGTCGAATGCTTCATACTTCCCAGATCATTTCCATCAAATCCAACGGAGGCCATATGAAATCCAAATTGGCAGCAATTCTTGCTGTTGCGGTACTGAGTTCGGCAGCGTTCGTGTTTGCGCAAGATGTCGTGCATGACGTCGATAAGGGTGCGAAGGACGTGGGGCACGACACCAAGGTCGCGGCGAAAGACACGGGTCACGCCACCAAGGTCGCGGCCAAGGATACAGCGAAGGGCACAGAAAAGGCAGCCGACAAAACCGGAGACGCGACCAAGACCGCGGCCACCAAGACAGGACACGCCACCAAGACGGCTGCGAAGGATACCGCTAAAGGGACCGAAAAAGCCGCCGACAAAACTGCTGACGCTGTGAAGTAACTCGCGTAAGGCTGGCAACTGATGTCATTCCGCCGGTCGGGTGCCCTTCGTCAGCGAAGGGCACCTGTCCAACGCTCGACCAACCCGTTGTGGGCTTCATTCAAGCCGTCAAGTCAGGCGCAATGTCAGCGGCGGCAGCGCGAGCCCTTCGACTTCAACTTTCCAGAGATCACCACTGTCGGTCGAATGTCCCGCTGTGAGCGTTCCCGAGCTGACGATTTCGCCGGCACTCAGTGGTTCGGACGGGAAGCGACGCACGACAGCTGCGCCGAGTTCAGCCAAGCATAAGGCGGGGCTCCTCAAGCAGTTTCTGCCGGATCCTTCTTCCACAAATTCTCCATTCCTGAACATGCGCACCTTGAATCGCGGTAACTCGTCCACGAGAGTGGCAATCAAGTCAGGCTTCACCTGCACCTGCTCTCCGATCACGAGTGCAGCATGAAGTCCAAAAGACGCGATGAAATCACTCGGCTGAAAATTCCATTCCGGAAAAGGACAATCAATGATTTCGAAACCCATCGCCAACCATTCCGTGGATTCAAGCGCCGCGGTGGCATCGAGTCCTTCGGCGGTGATTGCTCGTTTCAAGCCGAAAACAATTTCGGGTTCTATTTTGAGCGAGCGGCGATTCGAGAGCGCCAGCGTGGCGGAGCCGCTGCCGCTGTGCTGTACCGTGTCTTCGTACATGTGGGCCCAAACCAGGGTTTCAAGCTTGAGCACGCGCCACATGGCCTTATTGGCATAGCCAACCTTGCGGCCGACTGCTTTGTGTCCACCTGCTTCGCGGAACCGCTTGAGCGCTGCTTCAACCTCATAAGCCATGTTGAGATGGAAACCGGGCCGCTCGGAGGGAAGGACTGCAACCGTCCGCCCCGTCTCATACGCGGACAGCAGTTCACGCGCCAAAGTTTCTGCATCACTGTGCGACATAGGTTCGATTCGCTTTCCGCAGCCCTCTTCGCCGGAACTTACGCCTGCAGTGCGCAATTCGCGGCGCGGGCATCAGGACGCTGAGTATCCTAACACCAACCGTTTGCCCGTCCGGAATCTGATAAGATGCTGCGTTTCTCTTTGGAGGCGTTATGGGAGGAATTATGCGCGTTTACGTCATCTTCGCTTGCCTGGCCGGGTTGACGGCTCTGGCTTTGGGCCAACAACCCGCAGCGCCGTCTAAGTCTGGCGAAAGCCAGCCATTCGGTAGTGTTTCAACCGACTCGGGTCTGAACGATATGTTCCAGGCAAAAATCAAAGCAGAATGGGAGGCCATCAAGAACAAAGATAAGAAGGCATACGGCGAATTGTTGGCAGATGACTATCAGGGGGTCGAAGTTGATAATCAAGGTGAGCGCACCAAGATCCAAGCCCTTAACGAACTGGCGAATGGGAATGTTTCGAACTATACGTTCTGGGGCTTCAAACTGATTCCGCTCGGCCCAGATGCCGCCTTCGTGATCTACGAAGTAAACTTGCAATTCCCGCCTAGATCAGTCGTGCGTTTTTCGAGGGTATACATCACCGAATTGTGGGTGAAACGCGTCGGTCAGTGGAAGGTAGTGCACTATCAGGAAACTCACGTCAAGTAGCTCTTCGTCCGCATCCAAAGACGGTGGGCCAAACCTGTGCAATAATGTTGCCATCCCATGCTGCGAGAGGAGATATTTCCATGAAAAAGATCTGGGTGGTTTTGCTGCTTCTGAGCAGTTCTCTCCTGGCGCAAGAAGGCAATCCCAGCGCCAAAAGCCAGCCCAAGTCCAAAGATGCCAAAGGACAAGTAACCGTCCAGGGCTGCGTCGGCAAATTTAGCGGCGATTACATATTGACGAAGCAGGAGCCAGCCATCACCTATGAACTTCAGGCTACTGGCAAAATCAAGCTCCGCAACTACCTGGGACAGCGGGTGGAAGTAACCGGGAATGAGGGACCTTCGATGAGCACCAGCTCCGACGCCTTAACCAAGACGGGTTCTGCCTCCTCGGTGACTCTAACCATCACCTCGATCAAGGCTATTGCGAAGCAATGTACCGTGCACGAGGTCACGGACAAGTAAGAATGAGCCTAGTCACACTCCGGGGGCATGGCCTCGATCTCCGATTCAGAGTCGCATGGCCTCTTTTTCTTGGCGGGCTCCAGCAACGGCGGGCGGGTATAGCGCAGAATCCACAACCCTTCATTGTTGGTCAGATAAATCAAGCCGTGCCCACCATCGGGAAGGAGGCTGGTGACGCCAGTAAATTCCTGAAGAGTCTTCGGATTGTGCGGGTCGCTTAAATCCAGGACGCGCACCGTCTCGGTAGGATGGTTGCTGCTGGTGAGCGTAGTGGGCTTCTTGTCCGGCGTCTCAGCGATGCCAACGTCAGGGCTGACCATCTCTAGGTTGCCGGATGTGGCCAGGCTCGCCTCTGCGGTTCGTTTCAGCAGGGTCGGCCTGTCTGGCTTGCTGACGTCCACAATCATGAAGCCCTGTTTCGAAGCTTGCTGAACGTAAAGGTAATTCTTTCCGTCCTCCCTCTGCAGTAACATCTGAGTTCCCGTCGCCTGAGGAAGTGGAAGGTGTGCAATCACCGTCGCGGGAAGATCCGTGGGCTTCTTGGGAGGTTCATCTTTCGCCGACGACAACGCGACAAGAACTACGAAAACGGCAAGGAGGGTAATTCCACCTGGTAGGACGGCTCTTCGAATACTCTGCATAAGTCACACCAACTTCAGGTTTGAGCTTACTGCGTCAAACTATACCACAGGCGTACGTCGATCCTGGGCCGAAATGAACCCCGTCCTGGCTGCGGAACCCTCGATCGCATATTGGCGATCTCGGGCTCCGCAGGAGACCGCTGCCCTTCTCCGCTTACTGCTGCGCGTAAACGCCGATGCAACCGTTGCTGCTTTGCGATGTACAGATTCCGCCCGCCTGCAAAGGCACAAACACATGGTTATTACTGGAGTCAACCGCGATGCTATGCGAGTTCGCGTTGGTCGTGACATTTTGAAGCCACACGTTCGTGGCAGCGTCGATTACGCCCATGACCGGACCATTTGGCATATCTCTCGCTGCTACGTAATACCGGTTGTCGCCAGAGTTGTACCAGGTTTCGTCAACGCCACCAACGTTAGTGATTTCGGTGATGATCGCGCCCGATGTGCCGTCGATGACGAACAGGTTAGGCGGAAAAGCCTCGCCGTCATGGTCCGCGCAGCCTACAAGGAAGTTGTTGCCCGGGCCCTGAACGATGCTGGTGGGCATGCAATTCGGCATCACGAAGGTGTTGACCACAACCGGCCCATTCGGATTTCCGAGCCGGGGATCGATTTCATCAACACAGCCGATGTTCGTTATAGGAATGCAATTCTCATTCGCTTGCAGCAAGTGACCGGTGTTAGGATTCCATACCTCCCCTCCCAACCCGGCTGGCGCTATAGCACCGGCGCACGTACTCCCTGGCGTGGCCTGATTGCAAAACGCTCCCGTAGTCTGATCGATAAGCGGCCCGTGATGGCACGGGATTGTGTAAGTGGCGCCGCTCGGCCTTACTCCCGCTAGGCCCGGAAGCCCTAACGCGGCATTTGCCGCTCCGCCGGAAACGCCGCTGAACACGTGGGGGTTGGAAGGATCCGGGCAGGGGAACGTGGCTCCCACGGTGTCGACCGGAACGGTCGTGCTGAGCCCAACTCCTCCAGATGCCCCGCCACCCGCGCCGTCGTAGTAAATCTGCCCAATGATGCAACTTGGCGGATTAAACGAAGTGCCAGCCACCCCCGGATCTAATATCGGCGATGGTTGGGGGATGGCGGTACCTGATCCTTGGAACGGGTAGTTAACACCATAGTCGGCAGGAGTGAACCCGGCTGCCCAGGGGCCGTAAGCGAGCGTCGGGTCCAGTGGAAGGCAGTGCTGCTGCGCGAGCGTCCCAGTCTTGCCTACGATATGGGACATGTCGATAAACGTGACAAACGGTAGCCCTGGATCGCCGTTAATCACCGCGAGAACCTGGTGCACCGGGTCGTATGCCATTTCGTCAGCGCGGTCGTCTCCGCAGGTGGCGGCCGAACCAGCTTCGCCATTCCAGGAAGCGACACAAGGTGCGATGCCCAACGGACCATCGTAGTCCGCGGATGTGCCAGTTGGTATGGTGGCGAGCACGTTGGGTGAGGTCGGCGGATTCTTGGTCAAGTCCATCGTGCTCAGATCGAAGACCACGACCCCAGCATTGCCAATCGCGGTAAATAACGTCTTCCCGTCCGGGGTCACTTCTTCGCCGTCGGGCCCCGACATCGGGTTCACGCCGTTGGACCGCGAAGCGCAGCACTGGGCCCCGGGGAATCCGCCGAACTTGCCATTCGCCCCAAAACCCGAGATCAGGTGAAAAGGCGCGTTCCGGCATCCGAAGCGGGTGAAATTTCCAACGACGTCAGTGGTTGGGGGTATGCTGGGATCGCATGAACTGGCCTGGTTCCCCGCGGCAGTCACGGCGTTCACTCCCTGGATTGCATTGACCGCAACGTTATTGATCGTATCCACGACCACCACGGCGAGACCAATGCGGTCCGAAACGTAATCCAGGTGGGTCGCCGAATTGACCCAGCTGATGTCGAAGGAGTTGAAGGGACCGCCGGGCTCGCCGGTGGGATTGTGTTCCGGCACGGTGATGTTAACGATGTCGGCATAACCATCGGCCTTGGTCGTGCCGCACACGGGACAACCGTTCACGCCGCCACAGCCGCTCGCGATTACAAACAATGCCGTGAGAAGAACAGTAAGCAGAATTCTCGATCTCATCGCATCCCCTCCTGCAATTTTCCTTTCAGAGCAGGCTGCAACCGGCCCTGGCCTACAACCAAAACACTCGATCCGTACGTTCACGTCAAACCATTCCTCAGAAGCGGAACTGCAGCTCCTGGGTCAAGGCGAAGAAATTCTGCGGTATTTGCCCGGTAACGCTAGGCTGTTTCAGCTGATCGACGTTGACGTTGAACTGGTACTTGACCCAGTAATTCAGGTACCAGTTGATGCCAAATGTCCATTGGTAGGTGTGATAGTTATATTCCGGCACGAAACCCGGGGTGTAGTAATTGTAGAAGCTCTGCGCGGGCGCCTTCGCCTGAATGCCGGAAAACCGCGCCCCCAGTTCCCAAGCTCCCCACCCTCGTCCCGTTCCACCCGGCGTATCGGGACCGAACAACGGGTGCTTCACCCGAGGCGTGCCATTTTCTGGCCGCTTTTCACCGGTCAGCAAGTAAGTGGTCCCAATGTTCCAGGCCTTGGCGCCGATTCCGGGCAGAGTCTGGAAGCCCAGACCACCCACCTGCTCAGAGCCCACACCGTCGCGCTGTTCTTGCAACTGAACATATTCGCCGCGAAGCGCGAAACCCGATTTGATGTAGGTGAATTCACCCTCGTAGCGCTGAATGGGGCCGTTAATTCTCAATTGCGGAAAGAACGTATACGTAGCGTCGGGAAGCAAACCGCTAAAGCTTTGGTCGCCGGACAGCCCTCGAGAACGGCTGTAGCTCATCGACCCTCCAAAAGCAAGTTGTCTCAACCATTCGTCCTTGGTCTTGCGCCAAGGATAAAACCGCACCCTCCCGACAAACTCTGGCTGGTTGGTGATGTTCGGCGCGACTCCGTTCCGTCCGTTGAACATTCCGGCCCAGTACTGCATGACACCACCGTCTATGTCTCCGTGAAACGTGATACCGGGACTGCGGAAGGCGGTACCAACAGAGGGGTAGAGAAGCGACTGCAGCCCGCGCTCGACGAAATCGAGGTTGGTGGCACCAATTCCGGTTTCCTGGGCGAAGGGCTCTTTGAACTGACCCGCCTGGAACTGGAACTCGGGCTTGATCCTCACGTTGAGATAGACATCGCGGACAATCGCCCCCGACGTCGCGTTGGCGTCGGTCAAGATCGCGTAATCGAAGTGCGACCCGTAGATGCCCTGGAAACCGAAGCGGGCCCGGCGCACGACAAATGTATCTGAAGGTGCGCCGTCGCCCTTGTAAGCGCGGTAGTCGGTGTCCACGTATCCGTAGGGGCTGATACTGAACTGTCCATCCGGACTCTTGATGTAGAAATGCTCCCCGTTCCAGCCTGCCGTGAGCGGCACATCTTTCTTGGGCGCGGCCGCCGGTTGTGCCTGATTGATCATGGCGCTCTCGACCGGCTCAGGCTCAGGCTGAACCAAAACCGTGTTGACCAGATGGGCGCCTTCGGTCGCAGCGCCATTTGCCGGTTGCGCACCGGTCTCTGGCGAATTAGTCGCCGCCACAGGTTTTATGCTGGCCGAACCGCCGTCGGCGGCCTTGGCCTTGCCATCCACCAGTTGCTGAACCATCGCCTTTAATTCCTCGATGGTCTTGCGCTGCGCGGCGACCTCACTGCGCAACTCGTTGACCTCTGCCTTACTGGCGGTCCCAGAGGTCGATCCGTCGGGCTTGCTCGCGGGTTCCGTGCCTTGAGCGTGGGCGAGCGAACCTGGTGCCATGAAAACGACCAGAAGGACGAAAAGAGTTGTTAGCGAGCGCATGTTTTCCTCTCCGACCATAATTTGGCAACCAACCGGCCTGGGCCCGGAACGAGCGTGCAGCCTCACACGCGGGTTGCCTCGGGGCCACAAATCACAAAACCGCCTATTCGAAAAATTGATAACTTGTATGAAAAGCGGACCAATCCGCTGGGGCGCCTGTTTACCACATTCTTAAGTTGCAAGTCAAGAAATCTTTTCGCACGCTGCTGGATGACATTAACCGCGATAACAACTTTGGAACAGAAAGGGGATGAATGAGGAGTAAACGTAATCAGTCTCCGATCGCCAGTCTAGGAACCTGCCCGCATGCGAGTGGCACCATATAAAACTCCCAACGCCGTTCGCGTCTATCGAACGGTGCAAGACAAACGATGCCCACCTTACGTTAAGGCAGGCGCAATTTTCGGTGATCAGCATCACACTTAACAGTTCATGTCATCACTTTCTATTGTCATTCTTGGTTCTCCCTCGGTCCGCGATTAATGGTTAAAGGTTATGTTCAGGACTTGGACAGTCGAGTACACTAAGTAGCTCTCCTGGATTCACCTTCGAAGGGGTCTGAGTGCCTTCTCGAATGGCCGGGTACGGTCACCGGCAAGAAGGCTTTATCCCCAGGCAGCGAAGATCAGAAGGAGTTCATCCGATGGCCACTGGCTCCGCCTCTCGTGGCATGAACTACGCACGCGCGAACTTGAATCCGCAAAAAGATCTCCCTAAGGGGTTTTTCGATTTCCTGTTGCCGCTTCACAAACAATTCAGTCCTTGGCAACAGAAGCTGGTCGCAAAACGCGCAGAAGTGCTGCAACGTTCGCATAGCGGACAGCCGCCAAACTATTTGCCGCCCTCCGAGGCCATGAAATCCGACTGGCGAATCGAACTGCCTGACTGGTGCGCCGATCAGCGCAACCAGATGACCGGCCCGGCCGACGACGCGGAGTTGACGGTAAAACTGCTGAACTCCGGATCTCCCGCAGTTATGCTCGACGTGGAAGATTCCACGGCGAACACTTGGGAGCACATCATGCTGGCGATCCAGAACACCATCGCCGCATACAAGTACGAACTCAGTTACGACGACAAGAAGCGGAAGAAGAAAGTTACAGTTCAGCGTTCGAAAACCGTCACCTGGGTCCGACCTCGTGGGCTGCACATCAGTCAGGGTGGAATTCTCAAGAACGAAATCATGTCCGCTTCCCTGTTCGATCTGGCGCTAATCTGGTACCAGCTCGATCCTTCGTGGTTGCCGCACAATTTCTCGGTTTACATCCCCAAGAGCGAGTCTTGTGAGGAAGCGTTCTGGTGGCGCGACCTGTTCCAGGCTCTGGCCAAACACAAAGGGTTGCCCACGGACTACATAAAGTGCATGGCGCTGGTAGAGGCACATCCACTGGCCTATCAGATGGGAGAATTTCTTTTCAATCTCCGTGAGCACTGCCTCGGACTGAACCTGGGGCGGTGGGATTACATGGCCTCGCTGATCGATTTCATGTCCGAGGATCCCAATTGGGTTTTGCCGGACCGCAATACCATTCCACACGATGTGGCATTCTTTCAGAACTTCCGCACATTGATGCCGGAGATCTGCCACAAGCACGGAGCTCATGCTATCGGCGGAATGACCGCGCTCTATCCCAGCCGCTCCGATGCGAAATTAAACGAGCGCGCTCTGAAAGCCCTCGAGGAAGACAAGAAGAACGAAGCCAAGTGCCTGATGGACGGCGCGTGGACTGGCCATCCGGATCAGAACGAGATCGCAGTTGCCCAGTTCCCGTATCCTAATCAGATTGCAAAACGGCCCAAGTTGGCGAACCCGCATCCAGACCTGCGGCCCGTACCGAAAGGCGTTGGCGAGACCACGCTTGCAGGAACCCGAGCGGCCGCACGTACCGTGATTCGCTATCGCAACGGGGTTCTCAACGGGAAGGGCGCCAGCCTGCTCGATGGCTTCATGGAGGATCTCGCGACCGACCGCATCTATCGTTTGATGATTGCGCAGCGGGTGCGCCACAAGGTGAAAGTTCGGGGCGACGATGGCAAGCCGGTTGAGCACACTCCCGAACTGATGACTCGTATTTTTGACGAAGAGCTGTCGAAAATTCAGCGTGACTTACCGGCGGAGATTGATTCCACGGCTGCGGCTGAGACACTTCCCGAAGCGCGCCGCATCGCTGAGTCAATGATTGTGCAGGGTCACCATTCGCCCATATAACCCGAACCGACGCCCGCGGGTTGAACGAAGTAAATGTGCTGATAAGAAACTCTGATCGAACAGATCAATACAATCAGCTTGACGGCGTTTGCCTGATCGGTGCCCACTTATCAGACTGCATCGCATCTGGAACGTCACATTTCGGGTGGGGAAGCTGGAGACCGTCCGCCCTACAAAATATCTGGCTATTCCTGAGTAGAAACGAGGGCTATGAGCGCAATAGAACAGCAGGCTCCCGCAATTAAATCGCTTTCTCCGTTGCAACCGCCTCGACGTTATTTGTTCGGACCCGGGCCGAGCATGGTTCATCCGCGGGTATATGAAGCACTGTCGAAACCAATCGTCGGGCACCTCGACCCATACTTCATTCAGGTGATGGGCGACGTTCAGCAATTGGTGAAAATGGCCTACGGAACCAAAGATGGGGCCACGCTGGTGATTTCCGGCACCGGCAGCGCGGGCATGGAAGCTGCCGTTGCGAACTTCGTCGAACCCGATACCAAGTTGGCGGTTTTCGCTAATGGTTATTTCTCCGATCGTTTGACGGAGATGGCCAACCGCCAAGGCGCGAATGTCGTGCGCTTTGAGAAACCTTGGGGCGCAACTTTCACGGATGGCGAAGCAGCGGAATTCATTCGTCGCGAAAAGCCCAAAGTTGTCGCTTATGTTCACGCAGAGACATCGACGGGAGCGCTGCAGCCGGGCCGAGTGATCTGTGCCTCCGCTCACGATATCGGCGCCCTGGTGATTGCAGACTGCGTGACCTCGCTCGGCGGAATGCAAATCGATTTCGACGGGACGGGTATCGACGTCGCTTACAGTTGCACCCAAAAAGGGCTGAGCTGTCCACCCGGCTTGTCTCCCATGGCCATGTCCCCAGGAGCTATGGAATTCCTGCGCGCACGCACTACTCCGGTACGCAGTTGGTATCTTGACCTCAAGCTGATTCACGACTACTCGACCGTCTCGCATCGCTACCATCACACCGCGCCGATTTCCATGTTTTACGCTCTACGCGAAGCTCTACTGGTGATCGCGGAGGAAGATATCGAGAAGCGTTGGGAACGGCATCGACGTTGCCATCGGTCTTTTGTCAAGGGCATCGAGGCCATGGGCCTTGGCCTGCACGTTCCGGAAGGTCACCGAATTCCGACCCTGAACACGGTGTGCGTTCCAAAAGGAGTTGACGAGGGAAAAGTGCGAAAACGTCTCTTGGACGAAGCGGGCATTGAAATCGCCGGCGGTTTCGGCCCGCTTGCCGGCAAGGTCTTTCGCATTGGCGTAATGGGCCCGTTGGCTACCGAGGAGAATGTGCAGTTTTTTCTGAAAGAGTTTAGTAACGCGCTGAAGGCCGAGGGATACTCCTGAAGAAGCGTGCAGCTACATTCCTCTCATTTCACGAACAACGGACAAAATCGGCTCATCATCCAAGGACTCGCGCTAGAGGCAACGAATGACTCTAAAGTCGGTCGACACACTGCTTGATGTATTACATTTTGCGGACAGCCACACTGCAGTTGTCGTTCCCGAGCTTGGAATCAGTCTCACCTACGATTCGCTGCGGCAGCAGGTCTGGACCATGGCTAACGCTCTGGCCTCCGTCGGCATCCGTCGGGGCGATGGCGTGGCGATCGCATTGCCGAACGGATTGCCTGCCCTCGTGAGCTTTCTAGCTGCCTCTATCGCTGGAACCGCCGCCCCGTTGAACCCCGCGTACCCGTATGAGGAGTTTCTTTTTTTCCTCGGTGACACCGACGCCCGCATTTTGCTCTGCCCTCCGGTAGGCGCTGAATTCGCTCGCAGTGCGGCCGCCGACCGCAAGATCCCGGTGTTCTCGGTAGAAATGACCGACCAGGGAAACGTTCGGTTAGCGAACGCTCCCTCTGGGGCCTCGGCAACCGAACCCACCGCTGACGACATTGCCCTGGTCCTGCACACCAGCGGAAGCACCGGGCGGCCCAAGCGTGTACCCTTGCGGCATTTCAATCTCGCGGTCTCGTCGGCGAATATCGCGAACACATATGCACTTTCCGAAGAAGATGTTTCGCTGTGCATCATGCCTCTGTTCCACATTCATGGATTGATTGGCTCAGTCATGGCGACTCTGCTGTCCGGAGGAACCGTAGTTATTCCTACCAAATTCAACGCGCTTTCTTTCTGGCGAACGGTTCGAGAACATCGTGTGACCTGGTATTCGGGCGTACCCACGATGCATCAGCTTCTGCTGGCCCGGGCTCACCACAAACCGGTAGAAGCGGAAACTCTGCGGTTCATCCGTTCCTGCAGCGCGCCCCTGTCAGCGCAGCTGATTCACAAGATCGAGGATCTCTTTGGCGTGCCCTTCGTCGAAGCCTACGGAATGACCGAAGCAGCCCACCAGATGACTTCGAATCCGCTGCCCCCGCGACATCGCAAGGCAGGTTCTGTCGGCGTGGGCACCGGGCTGCGTATCAGCATCTTGGACAAGGATGGCAATCACCTCGGCACCAACCAGCGCGGCGAAGTCGCCATTCAGGGCGCCAATGTATTTCGTGGATACGAGAACAATCCCGAAGCCAACGCTCGCGCTTTTGTGAATGGATGGTTTCGTACCGGTGACGAAGGATTGCTGGACGCCGATTGCTATTTGCACTTGACCGGACGAATTAAAGACATCATCATCCGTGGGGGCGAAAACATCGCTCCTCACGAAGTAGATGAGATTTTGCTAAGGCATCCAGCGGTTGCGGCAGCGGTAACATTTGGTTGCGTGCATCCCACGCTGGGTGAAGAAGTCGCCGCAGCCGTCGTCTTGCGCGAACCCTGCGGCGCCACCGAGTCTGTGCTCATCAGGCATTGCCGCGAGTCGCTGGCGGAGTATAAATGTCCAACCAAGATTTATCTGGTAGAAAGTATTCCAACCACCGCGACCGGAAAAATTCGCCGGCGCGCTGTCGCTGCCGCTCTCATGGATGATCAGCGTGGATGACCAGCATGGATGATTAGCCAATGAGATTCCTGATCGCGGGGGCAGGGGCAATCGGCGCTTATATCGGCGCCCGCATGGCACAGGCTGGATTCGACGTCACCCTCTTTGCTCGTGGCCCTCACCTTCGCGCCATGCGGGAACGTGGCGTGCAGGTGAAAAGCACCGATGGAGATTTCCTTGCCCGGCCCACAATTGCCAGTTCCCTCGAAGAAGTGGGACCTGTAGACGTTGTCTTTCTTGGCGTAAAGGCGCACGGCTTGCCGCAACTTGCGCCCCAGTTGAAGCCGATATTGGGGCCAGACACCACGGTCGTCAGCACGCAGAATGGGATCCCATGGTGGTATTTCCAGGGCTTCGGTGGCGAATGGGAAGGAATGCGTCTCGAGCGCGTTGATCCCGGAGGCGTCATCTCTGCGGCCATCGAAACGCATCGGGTTGTTGGTTCCATCGTTTACTTTTCGACCGAGATTACTGCGCCGGGAGTGATTCAGCACATCGAGGGGAACCGCATTTCTCTCGGTGAGCCGGACGGAACACGCTCCGATCGCTCCCGCAAAATTGCGGATGCGCTGATCGCCTCCGGCCTGCGCTGTCCGGTCAGCGCTCGTATCCGGCACGAGATTTGGGTCAAGGTGCTGGGCAATGCTTCCCTGAATCCGGTCAGCGCACTGACGCGCGCCACAGTGGTGCAGATGGTGCGCGACCCTGGAATCTGCTCCCTGATCCGAAACATCATGCAGGAAGTGGAAGCGGTTTCTTGCAGGTTGGGCATGGAACTACCTGTTTCCATCAATCAACGGATTGCTGGCGCGGAAAAAGTTGGGGAGCACAAGACTTCAATGCTGCAAGATCTCGAAGCGGGCCGGCCGATGGAACTGGAAGCACTGGTAGGCGCTGTCGTGGAACTGGGTGAGCGCGTTGGTCTTTCCATGCCCTACACGCGAACGGTCTACGCCTGCACCCGGCTGTTAGCGGAATCTGTAGCTGAGCAGCGACCAAAATGAGCGACGCTCAGCCGCTCCGAATCGCTCTCGGGCAAGCTTCTATCGACTTTCTTCATCCAGACAACAAAAATACTTGCTAGGATCTTAAGGGCGGGCGTATACTCCGTTCGCTGGTCCACTTATCGGACCACTTGGAGCCAGATTGCTAGCCTCGCTCAAATCCGACTTTGAAGTAGTCCGAAAAAACAAGGTCTACGAAGAAGTCGCCCAGCAGATCGAACGTTTGATTCTGAAAAAATTACACCCCGGCGACAAGTTGCCTTCCGAGCGTGAACTCGCAGAAATGCTCAAAGTGAGCCGCAGTTCCATTCGGGACGCAATTCGGGGCCTTGAGCTCAGAGGCTTGGTCGAGCCGCGTCAGGGAGCTGGGACGATCGTTCGCGAAATCGCGGCGGAACCCCTGGCCAATCCTTTTGCCAGCGCGCTGAAGCGCCGGAAGGAAATGGTGAGCGAGCTTCTGGATTTTCGTAAGATGCTCGAACCCCCCTTGGCAGCCCGTGCCGCCACGCACGCTTCCGCCGACGAAATTTCTGAGATGGAAGAGATTCTGCAGCGCCAAGACGCAAAGCAGAGCCAGGGAGAGCCCGCTGTCGCGGAAGACGCGGAATTCCACTACAGCGTTGCTCTGGCGTCAGGCAACAGCGTCGTGCTGAAAGTGCTCGACATTATCATGGACCTGCTGCGCGACACGCGGGAACGCTCTTTGCAGGTGGAAGGTCGCCCGCAAAAATCGCTGGCCGGGCACCGGCGAATTCTGGCTGCGATCAAGCGTCACGATGCGGAAGGCGCCAAGTCGGCGATGCGGCGGCACATTGAAGATGTCGAAGAAATCGTACTCGATCATTTTTGATTGAAGAGAATTGTCGTGGTGAAGCTGGCAATTCGCGATCTGCAATTCGTGGGGAAGCAAATCGCGTCGTATTGAGCACAGCAGTTACCTCTGCCAAGTGCTAAGAGCGGCCGTAGAAACTCACCAATGTGGGGACGATCGGTTTGACTAACCTGAGGAATGACGTGAACCGTGCGAGCGTCGCGTCGCACGAGGATGACACGGAGAAGCCGAAGATGAAACTCTTCGATGGAATCCCGCGCCAGGAGCCGGCTGCAAATCGCACCACTCCGGAAATCGCACCGTCGTCTTCCGCGATCACCCTCACCCTGCGCGTGGCGGAAGCTCGTGTCGAGGACGTCGGCCATGCGATTGCGCGCCTGGCGCCAGCCGACCTGCTGCGCATGGGTGCGCGTGCGGGTGACGTGCTGAAGATCACCGGCGGCGCTGTCGCTGTCGCGCGCGCCGAGCTTTCCGACAATGCACATGAAGGCATAATCCAGATCGATGGCACCTGCCGCAGTAACTGTAGCGCTGGCCTGCAAGAGCAGGTGACGGTGACGCCGATCGAGCGCCAGGAGGCAGTCTCGGTTCGCCTCTCGCCATTGTGGGTGGGCGCTGCGCCAGCGACCATCGCACCCGAGCGGATGCTTGAGGATCTGGTGGGCGTTCCCGTCGTTGCAGGATGCGCAGTGCGTGTGCCGACGTTCGCCAAGGCGGTGAACTTCCAGGTTGTGCGCACGATTCCCTCGGGGCCAGTCGTAATCGGGAAGCGCACAGACATCCGGGTTGTAGAAGGCGAGCAGACGGCGGCCCGTGCTCCAGCGGTTTCCTACGAAGATATCGGCGGGTTAGAGCGTGAAGTCGCGCGGGTGCGCGAAATGGTCGAGCTGCCGCTGAAGTACTCGCGCATCTTCGAGCGGCTGGGAATTCTCGCGCCCAAGGGAGTGCTCTTGTATGGTCCGCCAGGTACCGGCAAAACCCTGCTGGCGCGCGCCGTGGCCGCCGAAAGCCGCGTACACTTCATTCATCTCAATGGCCCTGAGATCATGCGGAAGTTCTACGGCGAGAGCGAAGCCAAGCTCCGCGAGCTCTTCGAAGAAGCAGCGCGTCACGCGCCGGCGATCCTCTTCATCGATGAGATCGACGCCGTTGCACCCAAGCGCACCGAGGTAGTCGGCGAGGTCGAAAAGCGCGTGGTGGCGCAGCTTCTCAGCTTGATGGATGGTTTTGTGGCGCGCGGCCAGGTCATCGTCATCGGTGCGACCAATATTCCCGAGGTCCTTGATCCGGCACTGCGGCGTCCGGGTCGCTTCGATCGCGAAATCGAAATCGGCGTTCCCAACACGCAAGCACGGTTGCAAATCCTCAGGATCCACACGCGCGCCATGCCGCTCGCGCCTGATGTCGACCTTCAGGAGATCGCCGAGCATTCTCACGGGTTCGTCGGCGCCGACCTCGAAGCGCTGGGACAGGAAGTCGGCATGATTGCCTTGCGCAGGTTTCTTTCAACCGTCCCGCTCGAAACCGATGGCGCCGCTTCGACTGAACTTGGAGCGCTGCAGGTTACGCGCGGCGATTGTCTCGCTGGTTTGAAGGAAGTTGAACCCAGCGCGACCCGCGAATTCTTCATTGAGAAAAGCGCTTCGACGTTTGCATCCCTCGGAGGCCTGCACGAGGTAAAGCGCTTGCTCCACGCCGTAATCGAGCACTCGCATATGCGCGACGAGATTTATGAGCAGGTTGGACTGGCTCCACCGCGGGGCATCCTGCTGACCGGACCTTCGGGGACCGGAAAGACCGCCATGGCACGAGCGCTTTCGGGTGAAATGCAAATCCCGCTCATCGCCATTGATGGCCCGCAACTGTATTCGAAGTGGTTGGGCGAATCCGAGAGGGCGCTACGCGAGGTTTTCAAAAAGGCGAGACGGGCCGCTCCCTGCATCCTGTTCTTCGACACGATTGATGCCGTGGCTCCGAAGTTCGGCGCCGATCAATTCGGTAGCGATGTCTATCAGAGGATTCTCAGCCAGCTTCTACGTGAGATCGACAACTTGCGCGATGTCAAAGGAGTGATCCTGCTTGCGGCGACCAATCGTCCTGAGCGGATTGAGCCCGCGCTCTTGCGGAGCGGGCGCTTCGACTATATACTCCCGTTCGCCAAGCCGGACGTTGCAGAGCGCGCCGCCATCATGCGGCTATGCTGCCGACGCGTGCCGCTGGCACCGGATGTCGATTTTGATGAGTTTGCTGGTCGCATGGAAGGTTTCACCAGCGCCGATATTGAAAGCCTGTGCAAGAAAGCAACGTTAACGGCGATTGCGGAATTTCAGGATGGCACTCGCGTCGCTCCTTTTATCGTCTTGCGGAAAGATTTCCTGGCGGTTCTTGAGTCCGATCGTGGAAGTCCCAGGCAATCGAACACCGCGAACCCGCTAAGCAACGGCGCCGGGGGACTATGCCCCGACGCATCTACTAAGTGATGAACGAGGTTTGATCATGAGTTACGCCGAACTTACCGTTTGGACCCGCGGCATCATTATGGACAAAGAGGGTCGCGACATTGTCAATTCCATCTCCGCTTCCGCCCGCATCGAGGGCAAGTATGCGCAGGCGATGGAGAACTATGTAGACAATCCCGACCGCACCAACGCTCCCACCCGCAAATACTGTCGCGTGAGCGACAGCATTCTCGAGAACGAGCTTACGTACGAAAACGAGCACCCCAACATCGTCGTGCTGGTCGAGGGAACGATGGTCAAGGGTTGGGATTACATGCGCGGAATGCCTGCTGGCGGAACATTAGTGATCAACACTCACTACACCCCGGATTACATGATTCGCTTCGTGCCGGGTGCTGAGCGCCTGGCACAACTCGTCTGTGTGGACGCGGCTCATCTGGCCGACCACAAATGGCTCTATTACCGACTGGGCGAGCTCGGCCTCGACCGTCTTTCGACTGAGGGCGCGGCCGAGCGAAACAAGTCCATCGCGCCCGATATCGCCGCCCCGCTGATTGCAGCCGTAGTCAAGGCCACCGGCATCGTCAAGATGGAAACAATTGAGCCGATGATCGCGAACAAACACGCGTTCCATGCAGCACTCGAAGCATTGCACATCATGCCGCTGAATCCAGTGGCGGTCTAGGGAAGGATTACATGTCGACCAAAGGCACACGCATCCCCGATTGGCTTACCGTCCCGTTCGCCGGCATCACACCTGCGCCCTCGCAGGAAAAAGGACAGGACTTGTTCCCCACTGGCAACTGGCGTTCGATCAGGCCGGTTTACCGGGACAAATTGCCACCCTGCAACAACGCGTGCGGGACCAACGAGAAGATCCAGGGCTATCTCGATCTGGTGAAGCGCGGCAAGTATCTGGACGCTTACGCCCTCATCAAGGAAGACATGCCCTTTCCGTCCGTCACTGGCCGCGTTTGCTATCACCCGTGTGAGCAAGCCTGCAACCGCGGACAGTACGACGAGGCCATTTCGATTCGTGCGGTCGAGCGTTTTCTCGGCGATCTGGGACAGGCTCTGGCACACGATGTGGTCAAGGCCGGGAAGCCGAACGGCAAGAAAGTCGCTGTCGTCGGGTCCGGTCCCGCCGGCCACAGCGCGGCATACCAGCTTGCCCGCCTCGGCTACAAAGTAACCATCCTTGAGAAATCGCCCAAGGCTGGCGGATTGAATCGCGGCGGCATTCCGGACTGGGTTCTTCCCGCCGACGTACTCGATCGCGAAATCGAGCGCCTGGTCGAACTCGGAATCACGATCAAAACGAACGTCGAAGTCGGCAAGGATGTCAGCTGGGACGACTTGAAAAAGAATTACGACGCCTGTGTGCTGGCAGTCGGCCTCACCGAGCCCAACAGCGTGCGTGCTGAGGGCGAGAACAAGGACGGCGTGCTTTACGGACTGCCGTTCCTTCGCGACATCGGCATGGGCACGTCGAAGGTGAAGCTAGGCGCTCGCGTGGTTGTCCTCGGCGGCGGAAACACCGCGATCGATTGCGCCCGCGAAGCCCTGCGTCAAGGCGCTGTGGAAGTGACCATGATTACCGTCGAAGCCAACCCCAAAGAGATGCCGGCTGTACCTGAAGATTTGCACGACATGCTCGAAGAAGGGGTCGAACTGTTTCACGGGCGTGCTGTCACCGCGGTGCTCGGCAACAGCAAGGTCGAGGCCTTGCAATTGCATCCGGCGCGCTTCTCCGGCGCCATCAACGCTTCTCCGATCACGGTAGATCGAGAAGCTCCGGCAGAGCGGTTCGCCTGCGACAACGTAATTATCGCTGTGGGACAGCGGGCGTCGCTCGCCTGGCTCCCGCAGGAGTTCAAGAACGAACGCGGCACCATCAAGATTGACCGGTTTGGACGCCTCGGCAACACGAACTTCTTTGCCGCTGGCGACATCGTGCAGTTGGGTTCAGGTCAGCCGCTGATGGTGGTCAACGCCGTCGGCGACGGGAAGCGCGTCGCTTTCAATCTGGACAAGGTGCTGCGCGGAGAGCCGTTGCAACCGCGGACGATTCCGATCGATGTGATCGTCGATTTGAATCGCATGAACATGACGTATTTCCCTCACTTCCCGCGCGTGCAGCAGACGTTGCTGCCGCCGACAAGTCGGCGTAAAACGCAGGACGAAGTGATTCAGTCGCTCTCTGAAGAGCAGGCGGTCGAAGAAGCCAGCCGCTGTTTCAGTTGCGGTACCTGTAACGCTTGCGATAATTGTTATCTGGTTTGTCCGGAGCCCTGCATCGCGCGCCCTGAGCGCTCGAACGGCCTCTATAAGATCCTGGTCGACTATTGCAAAGGCTGCCGGGTGTGTATCGAGGAGTGTCCGACGGGCTGCCTCGAAGGCGTGCCCGAACTCGACTTCGATACCGGCGTCGTGCGAATGGATACAGCGTTCGCGATCTCGCCCGGCCTTCACGGACGGCAGGCGGCGGAGTTGAAAAACCTTGGGGACCGGCCAGCGAAGAACATTTAGAATCGGAGTGAAACATGGCAACAGCAACTGCGAACAAAAAAAAGACGGTGCGGATCAACGGCTGCGTCGCTTCCGCCCAGGCCGCCAAGTATGCCGACGTTGATGTAATTGCGGCCTACCCGATTCGTCCTTACACAGCGACAATGATGGCCCTGGCACAAATGGTGGCGAACGGAGAACTCGACGCCGAGTACATCGTGGCTGACAGCGAGCACTCGCAATTGAGCATCGCCCACGGCGCAGCGTCCAGCGGCGCACGTGTTTTTACCGGCAGCTCCGGAGTTGGGGTGCAGTTCGCTTATGAGCTCTATTCGCCGATCTCTGGCAGTCGTATGCCGGTACAAATGATGATCGCCGACCGCACGCTCGATCCTCCCGGGGATTTCGGTTCTGAGCACACTGACGCGCTGTCCACGCGCGACATGGGGTGGCTCATGGGCTGGTCGTGCGATGCCCAGGAAGCGTTCGATAATCACCTGATTGCTTATCGAATCGGTGAAGACCGACGCGTTCTTTTGCCCCAAATGGTCTGCCAGGATGGTTTCTTCGTCTCCCATATCACCGGCGACGTAGAGTTGCCCGACGCTGGCCAGGTGAAGGAGTTCCTGCCTCCCTACAAGCATCCTTATCCGCTGGATCCGCGGCATCCGGTGTCACACGGTCCCCAGATCATGCCCGAGCAGGGTCCCCCGCTTCAGTTGGAGCGTGCTCGCGCCATGGAAGAGTCGATGGCAGTCATCGAGCAGGCACACGAGGAGTTCGCGCAAATCTTCGGGAGAAGATACGATCCTTGGGTCGAAGAGTTCATGACCGATGACGCCGAGGTGGTCTTTTTTTTACAGGGCGCCCACGCGGTCACGGCGCGCTTCGCGATTCAGCACATGCGGGAGAAAGGCCTGAAGGTCGGTCTTGCGCGGCTACGAACTATCCGGCCCTACCCCACCGAGCGCGTGAAAGAGGTCCTCAGCAAGTTCAAGGTTGTGGGCGTGATCGAAACCAATATGGCTCTCGGCAGCGTGAGCAGCGGGGGAGTTCTCTATGGCGAGGCCGCCGCGGCTCTGTACGAAAGCCAAAAGCGCCCGCTGGTTATGTCGTTCATGGCCGGCATGGGTGGCGAGGCCATCGTGCTGAAAGAATTCTATTGGATGACCGATAAAATGATCCAAGCCCAGAAACGCGGGAAAATCGAAAAGCGCACGCACTGGGTTGGATTCGAAGAGTAGCAGCGATTTGTTACCGCGACCCTGAAAAGGGTCTGCACTACATAAAGTTTCACGCAGGCCTGGACCTGTAATTGGAGGAACCGATATGGCAACAATTGAAGTTGAACGCCAGATACTGCCGATTCTCGGCAGCCCGAATCAGGGGGCGCGTTTCTATAATCCTGAGCTGCCGTCGAGTGAGCCGTTCGTCCCCGGCCATCGCACTTGTGCAGGCTGCGGGCCTTCCATCCAGTACCGGATGACAAGCAAGGCCTCGGGCGACAACACAATCCTGGTCGGACCGACCGGCTGCATGTACGTCGCGAACAGCTCCTATTTGTGCACGCCCTACAACGTGCCGTGGGCGCACACTCAGATTGGAAGCGCGGGCAGCTTCACCGCCGGAGTCGCCGCCGCCTATGAAGCCATGATCCGCAAGGGCAAGTGGAAGGGCAAGTTTCCGAATATTATCTGTGAAGCGGGCGACGGCAGTGCGTCCGACATCGGTCTTGCCTCGATTTCAGGCGCGCTCTATCGCAATCACGACTGTCTGATTATCTGCTACGACAACGAGCAGTACGCCAATACCGGCATCCAGGCATCGTCCCGCACGCCATACGGTGGCATGACCACCTTCTCCCCTCCCGGTCCGCTGGTTCCCGAGGGCAAGAAATTGTTTCCCAAGGACCTCGCCCGCATGATGGCAGCCGGCCATCCTCACTGTTACGTGGCAACCGCAAGCGTGGGCTACCCGATCGACTTGATGAACAAAGTGCGCAAGGGACTCAACCACAGGGGCGCTGCTTATCTGATGATCTATACCCCCTGCCAGAAGGGTTTCGTCTACGAGACCCCGCGCTCGATCGATCTGGGCCGGCTGGTTGTCGAGTGCGGACTCTACCCGATCTGGGAGTGGAACCCGGAGAAGCGCGCGTTTGATTACAGCTTCCGTCCCCAAAACATGCGGCCGGTGTCGGAGTACCTAAAGCTGCAAGGACGCTTCGGCCATCTCCACGCCGAGCACATTGCCACGCTGCAGAAGTTTGCCAATGAGCAATGGCGAATGATGGGTGTCCAGCTGCCTGAGGCACTTATTCAGGCAGCAGACGCGAAAAACCTGACCAATATGGCGGCGGCAGCTGAAGCCGAGGCGGTGGCGCAAACTTTATGAACACGAAAACTAGTGCTCCCTTTCATCCTGTCGAGTCCGAGCCCGAAGTCGAGCCAGAGGGACAGGAAAGTTATATCGTCACCGAAGGCAAGAAGCGCGGGTCTACGCGCGACGTACGGCCGGAAGCGGCGTTCAACCGCTACTACACCGTCCTGCGGGTGCACCCGGGCGACGCGATTCTCACCGACAACTGGCACACCAACGAAGTCTTGAGCCACGCGCGCAACAACTTCGAAGGACGCACCTTCGCGATGCGAACGCTGGAGGCCTGGGGCGCGATGATCGAAAACGATCGCCGCGCTTATTACACCGCCGGCGGACGAGTGTGGGTCATGGACCTGGAGCCCTCGGAAGGCAAGAAGCCGCGGCTTCCTGGTGCCGTAGCCGGCAAGAACTAGGATTCGGTTGCGCCGCATCCTGCTCATCGACGACACCCCGGAGATTGCCGAACTGCTGACGTTTGCGCTGCAGGACCGGGGTTACGAAGTCTTCGCCTCGGGATTTACCGAGAGCGTCAACGAATTGCTGCTCGAGCAACACGCGGACGCGGTCGTGCTCGACTGTTCGGTCTTCGAGATGAGCGCGGCACTCTTTGACAGCGTGCGTCACCACCCGGACCACGCCGACCTCCCGATTGTCATCATTAGTGACACCCCGGAGGAAGCTGACGCGAGTCTCCGTTCCCGAAGCGCCCGGAGAGTCTTACTGGTCCCGAAACCGTTCACCGGATCCCAGGTCGCAAACGCACTCAATCAGTTGCTGGGATAACCAAACTGGGATATCGAGCCAAAGATAAATATGCCGTTGTGGAGCATGGACGAGTGGCAATACGTTGAGCGCGAGGTCGTCACCGACCCGAAAGGCAGGCGGTGGACCGTGGCACTGATGGACGTGCTGGGACAGGAGGGCGATCCGGAGATGCCGAACAAGTTGCTCGAACTTCAGTACTCATCGGGCCGCTATTTTACGCTCATCTACTCGGACACCGGAGCGCTACAGCGCGAACGCGGCTACGCATCGCTGCCTGAGGCGACGGACGCTTACGGAAACCTCCTCGTGGCCGTGATCGACGGCAGCCTCGATCCGTCTCAGCCGGTATTTCGTCAGGACCTGGAAGATTGATGGCGGGTCTTTAGCGGCCGGGGTCCAGATCTCTCATCACAACGCGAAGCACTTGTCCGGCCAGCCGTGCATCCCGCTCGGAAGCCGTGGTCGTTTCGTTCTTGCCGTCATCCCGATATGTCCGTGCGACCGCTGGCAGGCGAGCGCACCCGCCGCGAATGATTCCCTTGTTCTCCGCGACCGCGAGCCTTCTCTCAAACGACCAATCGGCAACCTTCTCTGTGGGACCGTCGGCAAGAGCGAAGGCACTCATCCCCTTGTGTTCCAGAGCGTCGGTTACGATGGCCTCCAGAATTCCGCAGGAGGTGCGCAGCGCCAGGTCGTAGTCCCCTTGCTCGAAGGCGTGCCGGCTATCGGCGTAGGCCTGCTCGACCACGGGCCGGAGCATGGGGTTGTGCACGAAGTCGAAGCGGTGAGGAGCTGGCGCCTCCGATGATGCTGAAACTACCGGACCCTGGTCCTTTTGCGAGAGCGAGGCAACCGCTTGCTCGAGGACGTCGAGGAGTCGCTTGACGATATCGACCGGTGACGCCCCTTCAATCGCACTCCCGGCCTCCGATCGCATCAGGAAGGCTTCGCTGAACGCCCTGGCAAGCCAATGGGCCTTGCTGCCTCCGGACAATTGATTGATCGTGATCCCGCAGTCTTCCTGCCATGCACGAGTGGCCGCAATTGCCGATTTGTCCGAGGGATCAGTGGCCAGAATGTCGCGAAGCTGACATCCCCGCCGGATCAGGCCATCGAGGTGGGACAGGTAAGTTTCAATCTGCGCTCGCAGGCTTTCATCCATAAATCCACTCTCGCACTATTTCCGGACAGGGGCGGCTCCAGGATCCCAGGTGCTCATGATCGCCGACCCGCCCGGGCACCCTGGGACACGATGTGGCATTCGTCGTCGGCAGATCGCGATAAAAGCCTCGTCGCCGCGAAAATTTACAAAGCTTGACATTCCGAAGTGACGATGATAAATTCGCTGCCGCAAAGTGGTTCGATCAGCGGACCAGTTTATCACAGCGCTCTTTGAACCACAGTGTTTTGCCGGGAAAGTTAGTCGGCAACCCCTGATTCTGCCGATCGGGTCGTAGGCAAGAATTGGGCTAGCCGTTTTAGCAGAATGCTGTTAAAGTCTAGCGCGCCGTCTCGGAGGTAGGTCTATGGCTGCATCTGCAGACTCTCTTATTCACCCTTCTCGTATTCCCAATCGTTGGGTCCAGTTAACGGCTGGCATCGTCGCGATGATGGCCATCGCGAATCTGCAGTACGCCTGGACTCTCTTCACCAAACCGATACAGGCTCATCTGCACGTCTCGCTGGTCGCGGTCCAGTGGACCTTTACTTTATTCGTGGCTCTTGAAACTTGGCTCGTACCTTTCGAAGGATACTTGGTAGATAAAATCGGCCCGCGACTCATGTTGGGCCTTGGCTCCATCATGGTCGGACTGGGCTGGGTTGGATCGGGGTACGCCGAGACCATAAACCATCTTTACTTTTGGTACGGAGTGGGCGGTATCGGCGCTGGAATCGTCTATGGGGGCGCCATTGGCAACGCGCTGAAATGGTTCCCCGACCATCGCGGTCTATGCGTCGGCCTGACCGCTGGAGCTTTCGGCATAGGCACGGCAACCACGATCGCTCCCATTGCCGCCATGCTGAAAGCCACGGACTATCAGCACACCTTCATTGTCTGGGGAATAATCCAGGGAGTGGTTGTGCTGGCCTCTTCCCTCTTTCTTGCCAGACCACCAGTTGGATGGACCCCACCGAACTGGAAAGAGAAAGAAGCGAAGATCAAAGCCAAGGTGAACACTTCGTCCATCGACATGACGCCGCTGCAGATGCTGCGCCAGCCGTCTTTCTACATCATCTACCTGATGATGACCATGCTGGCCTTCGGTGGTTTGGTGGTTACCGCGCAACTCAACCCCATGGCTTCTTCGTACCACGTGGATAAGGTCGTCGTGATGTGGGGTATGACGGCATTGGTGATGGCCATCACCGTCGACAGGATCCTGAACGGCTTGACGCGTCCCTTCTGGGGATGGGTATCGGATCATATCGGCCGGGAAAACGCCATCTTCGCCTCATTCATTCTGGAAGCAGCCGCAGTATTTGCCCTGCTCCAGTTGATCAGCCATCCGGTTTGGTTCGTGGCGTTATCAGGTCTGTGCTTCTTCGCATGGGGCAATATTTTCTCCTTGTTCCCCTCCATCACCGGTGATCTGTACGGAAACAAATGGGCTACCACCAACTACGGAATCGTCTACACCGCCAAGGGGGTGGCTGCTGGTTTTGCCGGGCCCGGTGCGGCTTGGTTGTTTGCCAAGACTGGCTCCTGGTCGAAGGTCTTCTGGGCGATGATCGTATGCGATCTGATTGCTGCGTTCATGGCTTTGCTGTGGCTGAAACCTCTGGCACATCGCGCCGTCAAAGAGTCGGAGCGCGCGGCTTCGGGGGCCTCGGCAACTGCGGGTGCCCCTGCCAAAGCACGCGTAGTGGCGTAGCTGAAAGTCTTAACCGTAAGACAATCAATCAGAGGCTCTCTTCTCGAAGAGAGCCTCTCTAGCTTCAGGCGGGTTGCGCCGCGTGAACGCAAACCCTGTCACGCGGACGCGTGAGCTGCTATGGCCTTGACGGATGGATTCGCGTCCACCGTCGTTCCCGTGTCGGACGCGTTGATTTTAAACTGGCCCACCAAGCTGCGTAGTTGGGTAGACATCTCCACCAGTTGCTGCGATGCCTTCTGAGTATCGGTGGCTCCGCGTGTTGTGCCTTGCGCGGCTTCCGCCACACCCGCAATGTTGCTCGTGATCTCGCCGCTGCCTTGCGCCGCTTCGTTCACATTGCGCGCCATCTCATTCGTGGTCGCGCTCTGCTCCTCGACCGCCGTGGCAATCGTGCCCGAGATGTCACTGACCTGATTGATCACCCCGGTGATCGATGCAATGGCATCCACAGCCGCTTTCGTGTCTGTCTGGATAGCCTCGATCTTGCGACTGATGTCTTCCGTGGCCTTTGCCGTCTCCTTGGCCAGTTCTTTGACTTCATTGGCCACCACGGCGAATCCTTTGCCCGCCTCGCCGGCGCGCGCCGCTTCAATGGTCGCATTGAGGGCCAGCAGATTCGTCTGCTGCGCAATTGAAGTGATGACTTTAATGACCTGACCAATCTCGCATGATGACTCGCCCAGCTTGGACACGGTGATGGTCGTGGTCTCAGCCACCTTCACCGCCGAGGTCGCCACCTTAGCCGCTTCGCTGGCGTTCTTGGCGATCTCTTTAATGCTCGCCTCCATTCCCTCGGCGCCAATGGCGACAGTCTGCAGATTCTGGCTGACGGCCTTTGCGGCTTGCGAAACCACGTCCGCCTGCGCCGAAGTCTCCTCGGAGTTAGCGGTGATCTGCTGGCTGGTCGTATTTAGCTCTTCACTAGCACGGGCTACACGTTCCGCCGTTCCAGATACCTGGGAAATAATATGGTGAATCTCATCCAAAAAGGTATTCAACCACTTCGCCAATTCGCCCAGTTCATCGTGAGTGACAATCTCCAGCCTCTTGGTAAGGTCTCCCTCACCCTCCGCCAGATCTTTGACCATGTTCAGCATGTTGCTGAGAGCCTTCGAAACGCTCCTCACCAGGGCCAGCCCCCAGACCACCAACAGGGAAATTCCGACGACCGCTGCGGCAAAGATTGTGGACTCAAGCCGCTCCGAGCGAACTCCAACTCCCGCCGCATCGTCGCCCAGCTTCTTGGCCACCTGGTTCTGGTAGGTGCTAATGGCCCCGAGCAGGGCCTCAAAGGCTGGATTCGATTTTTCGATAATTGCCTGATGCGACTCGGCATTGTGAGCCTGCAATACTAGATCGATCACCTGCTGGTTGGCCCGGACCAACGCCAGAAATGCAGCCTTCACCGCGCCGTCGTCCCCGGCGGTCTGCTCGACTTTCGCCTGCGCTTCCTTCACCAGCGACTGGTTTTGCTGGATCAACGATTCCATCACGTCGGGATCACTCGCCTGCACCAGTTTCTGCGTTGTCCCTTGCACCCTCACCGCCAGATCCAAAAGCTCGAAGGAGCGCTGCGTCTGTTCGCGCGCCGCAGCAGCCACGCTTCGGGCCGAATCCGCGGAAACGTGGAGCAGATACGCCAATCCCAGAACCGCCGCTACCGTAATCGCGACCGATGCCGCTACCACGAAGGCCATGCGACGAGCTATACCCTGATTTCCCATCGTTCAAACTCTCCGCTCCAGACTTTCAGCGCCATGCGCCTGCCCTAACGCAGCTTGTCAACCCGCAAACCGAACACGATCGATCCAATCGGCTTTCCACCGTCGAGCACTGGCAACCCAACCTGAATAAGCTGTTGCCCTGTGGAGTCATCCACCTTCACGGGACCGATCCAGGTCGCCCCGGTCATCGGCACTTCATGTTTGGGCAAGCCTTTGTGCGTCCAGTGTTCGGTCTTGGCGTCGAATCCAACCTTGGAACCATCTGCTCCCGAGACAAAGACTTTCGCGATAGTGTCGTCAGTATTCTTTTTGGTTTTCAGATATTCGGACAGCGGTGTCTTTGCCGTAGTCCGCACAAACGGATCCAGCACGGAAAGGCTGTGCCACTGCTCATTGGTCATGGTCAGTGCCTCGCCGGCGGGGGGTGTGGCATTGTGTGCCTTCACCGCGTTCACAATCTCAGGGTCGGTGCTGAACGAGGACAACTGCTTTATTCTGGCATCCAGCTTGGACTTGATCTCTGGCGGAGCTTGGCTAAAACTTGCGACCGCGCAGATGAGGACGATCAGACAAGAGGTAAACGCGTTCTTCCATATAGTCATTCATTTCTCCTTGATCAGGGCTGCTCTTGAGCCGTGAAATGGCGTGACAATCGCTCGGCCTCGGGCCGCTTCTGCCAGATGGCACGAGGGAATGTCCTTGCAAGATGTTTATCGGCGAAATCTCAGTGGAGCTTTAGAGGGCGGTGGAATGGGTGGCCGACGAAACATCAGCGACGCCGAGTCGCGGGGTGCCCCTGGTACACGCTGTCGAACTACGCGGGCAAGCGATTGCCGCGTGTTTCCGCGCCGAATGGGATCAGAAGCAGTCCCAGCGCAAAAGCGATGGAAGTCATCGCGACTGGAGTTCCTAGCGAGCCGAAATGGCGGACCCCCGCTCCCACCAGAAAGGTGATTCCAGCACCGCCGAATCGGGCAAACGAGGTGGAAAACGCGAATGCGCTGGCCCGGCATTCCGTTGGGTATTGCTCGGGCAGCCAAAGGGTATAGACGGAGAAGTTGGCACCGCCCAATCCCAGAAAAAAGAGACAAACGAAAAACCATGGAAGCGCAACTGCTCCGAGATAGAAGATCTTGCCGAACGTAAGTGCGATAAACACCATCATCAAAGTAAAGAAAACCGCCAGCGCACCGCGTCGTCCCAACCTTTCGGCAAGCCACGGCATCGCCAGGCAACCGAGAATCGTAGCGAACGAGACCAGCATGATTCCCCAGGAGGCGAGTTGCGCGGCTTGCGCACCGCCGCGTCCACCAGCTTCGGCGACCGCCGTGATCGCAGCCGGAACATACACGGTTCCAGCCCACAAACCGCAGATGGAAGCCAGCATGAGCAAGGCGTTCACAATCGTGCGACGCCGCAGAGCGGGCGAGAACAAAATCACAAACGGATGCCAAACCGCCCAAGCGCGGACAACCTTTTCTTTCTTAGTCCAGGTGGCCGGCTCCGTAACTCCGTGCCGGACCCAAGCCAGAAGCAATGCCGGCAGCCCGCCGACGATAAACATGGCACGCCAGCCGAAGTGGCTGCCGATGCCGTAGTTCGCCAGTGCCGCCAGAAAAATCCCGACGTAATATCCCGTGTGCATCAAGCCCGCGCCCACGCGCCGTCGATCCTCCGGCCACTCCTCCGCCACGAACGTCCCACCCATCGCCCATTCTCCGCCAATGCCTATGCCCGCGAGCAGGCGAAGAATTGCCAGTTGCCACACCCCAGTGACGAACGCGCTCAGAAAAGTGAATGCCGAATACCACAAGATGGTCAGCATGAGCGTGCGAACGCGGCCAAACTTGTCTCCAATCGGCCCCCAAAGGAAAGCAAGTCCCCAGCCGATTAGGAACAGGGCGAAGAGCAACCCTCCGTACAGTCCGACGTTGCCCTTGGTGGCCGGAATACCCGAGCGCGGCAGCAGTTCGCGCAGCGAGGGCACGAGGACCAGCGCATAAACGAAGGAGTCCATGCCATCCAGCGTCCACCCGCCCCACGACGCCCAAAAGCCGCGAATCTGATTTCGCGTGAGAGACGGAGATAGAGCGGAATCCAGATGATTCACTTCGTTCGCAGCCGAGCGCGCCATAACAGTGGGGAACTATACCAAAAACGTCCCCAGTATCAGCAAAATATATTGAACGCGCCTTGGCCTGTCCCACCGAACTTCATCTTCCGCCGCCTACTCGCAATTGGGCTGGATGCTAGAATCAAAATGACGCGATTACGCCACATCTCATGCTGACCGGCTCCCAAATTCGGCGCAAATTTCTGGACTATTTCGTCCAGCACGGACACAAAGAGGTCCACTCCTCCTCGCTGGTTCCGGCCAACGACCCCACGCTTCTCTTCACCAACGCGGGTATGAACCAGTTCAAGGATGTCTTCCTTGGCCTCGAAACTCGCGACTATAAACGGGCCACCACGTCGCAAAAATGCGTCCGCGCCGGCGGCAAACATAACGATCTCGAAAACGTCGGCTTCACCAACCGTCACCACACGTTCTTCGAGATGCTGGGCAATTTTTCTTTCGGCGACTACTTCAAAAAAGACGCCATCGCCTACGCGTGGGAACTGATCACGTCGTCGGAATGGTTTGGAATCGACAAAGACAAACTCTACGTCACGATTTTCGAAGGGGCGGATATTCCGCATGCGGACATTCCGCGGGACAACGAAGCTGAGCGATACTGGCTGGCGGTAGGCGTCCCGAAAGACCGCATCGTTGCCATGGGAATGAAGGATAACTTCTGGCAGATGGGCGATACCGGCCCTTGTGGTCCGTGCAGCGAAATCCACTACGATATGGGCCCAGCGGCATCGGAACAGGGCCACACCGACTGCGCGTTCACCTGTGACTGCGGACGTTACGTCGAAATCTGGAACTTGGTCTTCATGCAGTACAACCGCTCAGTCCGGGTCGAAGGCGGCGTCAGCTTGTACGGGTTCATGGCGCTGCCCAAGCCGTCCATTGATACAGGCATGGGATTGGAGCGCTTGGCGGCGGTACTGCAAGGAGTGATTTCAAACTACGACACAGACTTGTTCACTCCGCTGATCAAGCGAGCAGCAGAACTGATCGGCATGAACACGGTTGACTTGATGGTGGAAGTTGGTAGGGAGGTCCACAGCAAAGATTCAGCTGCGTCTTTAAGGGTCATCGCCGACCACTCTCGCGCTGCGACATTCCTAATCTCCGATGGCGTCGTGCCCTCGAATGAAGGTCGAGGCTATGTACTGCGAAAGATCATGCGTCGTGCCATGAACCACGGCCGGATGCTAGGGGCGCGCGAGCCGTTCTTATACCGGATGGCTGAAACAGTGTGCATACACATGCAGGACGCTTATCCTGAGCTTGTGGAGAATATGGAGCACATCAGCAGCGTAATACGTGCCGAGGAGAGGCAGTTCGCCCACACCCTCGAGTTGGCTCTGAAGGAGTGGGACTCCCTGCTGCTCAGGAAGAAATTTGAACGTCTCCTTCGAGAGTTGGATCACGCAATGCCCTCAAGTTCAGCAGCATTTACCACGGCCTACGGCCTGTCTTTAAAGACCGGAGACTGGTACCCCCTTTTCCAATCGGTTGAGCGGGAGTTCGGCGCAGATCGTGCACGACGATTCAAAGAAGAGTGGGAATCCAGAGATATGCCTCCGGTCAGGATAGAAGGTACAGAGGCCTTCCGACTCTGGGACACTTTCGGGTTCCCGCTGGATTTCATGGAGGACATGGCCCGAGATCAGGGCCATCAGCTTGACGTGGCCGGATTCAATCAGGCCATGGCGGAGCAGCGCGAGCGCGCTCGTGCTTCGTGGAAGGGTGGCACAAAGCAAGCGGCAAACCCGATCTACGTGAACGTTCCGAGAACGGAATTCGAAGGCTACAAGACTCTCCGATCTGTCGGTTGCAAGATTCTGTTCGTTATTCAGAATGGGAGAAGCGTCCAGGGCATCAGGCAAGGCGAAGCAGCGGACGTAATTCTTGATCGTTCGCCGTTTTATGCTGAATCCGGCGGGCAGGTTGGAGACGCTGGTTGGCTCTTAGGAGAAGATCACCAAACTGCCCTCGCGGACGTTACGGGCTGTTATTTCCCAGTTCAGGGAGTACGCGCCCATCGTGTCGTCGCCAAAGGTGCACTTATTCCAGGCAACTACGTCGATGCCGTGGTCAACGCCGAAATCCGCGAGTCGATCATGCGCAATCACACGGCCACGCATCTGCTGCAAGCTGGGCTGCGCGAAGTTCTCGGCAAACATGTGAAGCAGGCGGGATCATTGGTTGCGCCCGACCATCTGCGCTTTGACTTCTCGCACTTCACCGGGGTTGCCGATGAAGAGCTGCAAGACATCGAAGACCTCATCAACAAAGAAGTGCTGCGCAACGAGAAGATCGAAGTCATCGAGAACGTGCCCATCGATGTCGCCATCAACGAATACAAAGCCATGGCGTTGTTCGGCGAGAAGTACGGCGACCGGGTCCGCGTCATCAAGATCGGAGACTTCTCGACCGAACTCTGTGGCGGCACGCACACCAACGCGACCGGAGAAATCGGCCTGATTAAAGTTTTGAAAGAAGGCAGCGTGTCGTCCGGAGTGCGCCGCATCGAGGCTGTCACTGGCGAAGGCTCGCTGCATCACTTCCAAAAAGATCACAAACTGGAGAGCGTGGTGGCCAGTCTGGCCGCACATTCGGACGCCGTCTCTCCCGCCGACGCACTAAAGCTCGAACTCGACAAGAAAGACTCCGAAATCAAGCGCCTGCAGCGCGAACTGGATCAAGCCCGCATGAAGTCAGCGTCGTCGACAGTAGCGTCGGTCACGGACAAGATCAAAGATATCCACGGCGTCAAAGTGCTCGCCCATCGCGTGGACAATCTCGAACGTGCTCAGATGAGAACGCTGGTCGACCAACTGCGCGACAAATTGGGCTCGGGCGTGGTAGTGCTGGGCTCGGCCACAAATGGCAACGTAGCGCTGATCGTGGGCGTCACCAAAGACCTCACGCAGAAAATCCAGGCCGGCAAAGTCATCGGCCCGGTAGCGCAAAGAGTAGGCGGCAAAGGTGGAGGACGGCCGGATCTGGCCGAGGCAGGCGGGAAGGATCCGGAAGCACTGGACGCAGCGCTCACTGAAGCTTATAACGTAGTCGGTTCTTTGTTGGGCTGAGCTTCTCAACTTTGTGTTCGCTGGAGACTGCGCTCGGAGTCCCTATGGAAGACCGCATACGGCTCATCACGCACAAGGGTAAGGCGATCCTGCTGGTCGATGCATCCCACTGCTCGGCTGCCGAACTGCTGAAACTTTCACGTATGGTTCCACTCTACGTCATGCCCGAGCCGCGCGGTTCCGTCCTTCTACTGGCTGATTTCACCGGAGCCGAGTTCGATCGCGAAGCCATCACCAGTATGAAAGAGAGTGCGGTTTTCGATCGGCCTCATCTCAAAAAGTCAGCGTGGGTGGGAACGGAAAATCTGCCGCGTGTGTTCTACGAACACATCAAGAATTTTTCCCAGCGTGATTTGCCCACGTTCAAAACCCGCGAAGAGGCGCTGGACTGGTTGGTGCAAGACGATTCACCCACCGCTCCGGAGTGAAAACTCCGCGTAGCTAAGCCACTTCAGCCCGACCGTCGCGCTTGCCCAAGGTTTCAGCGAACAACTCCGTCAGCTTCTGAAAGGCCCGCTCGGCCTGCGGCGCGTTGTAGACAGGGCTGTCCGAAGACGTCCAACTGTGAAACGCATCCTGGTAAACTTCGCTCCCATAGTTCCCACCCCAGGCTTTCAGCGCCTGGTCTAGCTTTACGATCGCCTCTTCCGGCATGCTGCGATCATTCGTAGCATGCCCGAAGTACAAGCGCGCTTTGATGCGAGGCAACCTCAGGTGCGGACTCGTGGGCGCGTCGCTAAAAAGCCCTCCGCCATGAAAGGAAGCGGCCCCAGCAATTTTATCGGGCAGCGCTGCTGCGGCATACAAAGCCATTTTGCCGGTAAAACAATATCCCACCGCGCCCATCGCATCCGGGCTAACGCAATCCTGGGATGCGAGAAATCCGATGTAGGCTGCCGCGTCTGCTTCCATCGCTTCCGGCGTCAGCGGTTGCGAAAGCTCCGCCAGCCGCTGCTTCGCCGCCTCCCCGCTCAGTGATCGAAGCGGTGGTTGCAAGGGCGTCCGGCCCGTTCGATAAAAAACATTAGGCACCAGAACCGCGTAACCCTCGTTCGCCAGTCGACCCGCAGCCTCCCGGTTCGCAGTCCGAATGCCGCCGATATCAGTCAGGTAAAGAATGGCCGGCCAGCGCCCATCACCCTCTGGGCAATACAGAAAACCCTCCGAAGTTCTCTCGCGCACGGAAATTTCAACTTGTCGTTCCTTCATCTCCTGGTCGAGTCCTCTCTCCTGTCGCAGGTCTACCGAGCTCGATTCGATGCCAAGCTCGCGCCGCCGGACGCTAACTTCTCCACTTCAACGTGACCGGTCCAGCCATGGGATGCCTCATCTCCCCGCCGGTTCGGCACGCCTCCAGATACGCCGCCTTCAACTGGAAATACCACTTCGCCGGACGATCCGCGTCATCGATCAGCATCAGATGCGGATTGTGCTTCAAGCCCTCCGATTGATTCTCCATCGTCTGCCGATCCTGTTCGACAAACTTTGCAAAAACAAATTTCAGCAGCGCCGGTCCAAACGGCACCCAGCGGAAAATGTTCCAGCAAGCCACCACATCAATACGGCAATGGCTGCGCGTGATGGGCGTTACCGTGGTCAGGCTGGAAAACCAATACTTCCCTGCCCGAATGGTTTCGAGGCGCAAGTTGGGCAAAACAAAATCAATGGTGGTCGTAATCGAATCCGCATCCGCGTACAGCCGCAACAACTTGTAAGGCGCGCTGTTCGAGCTGGGCGTGTGCGCGCTCATGCGGAAGCCCATGGGGATCGGCTCGAAATTCTTCTGCTTCTCGTGAATGCTGTGCCGGCTGCGCCACCACCAGGCTTGATGAACAAACGGTCCATGCGCCGGGTCCATCAACCCGATGATTCCGTGGTCCACGTTGCACGGCAGCTCTGCCGTCAAATAGGCGATCTTGTACTTTCCGCCAAAAGTCGGAACGCGCGGAGCTGGCGACGACGGCTCCGCCGCCTTGGTGAAACCGGCTCCGGACGGCGGCGGCTCGGGAACGAATACCCAAATGTAGTCGTCGTGCTCCTCGCACGCGTAACTCCCGGCATAGATGCGGTCCACTTTCAATTCCTGATCGGAAGTCAGAGAAGGAATGAGCTGGCACTGGCCACTGTGAGCATCAAACTTCCAGCCGTGGTAGCTGCACTCCAACTGCTGCCCGTCAAACCGCCCGCACGAAAGCGGCATCCCCCGGTGCGGACAGGCGTCCCGCAAGGCAAACGGCTTCCCTTGGGGATCTCGCCCAATGACCAGAGGCGTCTCCAGCAACATAGCTTTATGGAGACGTTTCGTCGAAATCTGTGCGCTGGGCAACGCGCGATACCAGAAGCCGAACAGCATCAGCGAGTCCGGCGTCTGGCGGGAAGGAATTTGCAGTTCGCTCATGAGGAATCACAGGCATACTACACGAAGCAAACTTTGCGGAGGACGGGCGTCCCAGACCGTCCAAACTCACAGTTCGCAAGGAACCCGACCAGAAATAGCGATGTGCGGGGACGCCCGTCCTCCATACGGCCTGTTACTTTGTAACAACGCTAGTGTTTTCAAGCATTTGCACATATTACCAGCGTGGTTCAATAACCCTTTGGTAAGTTGCCCCCCACACCGTACCCACCTATAATTATCGCACTCTGGTTTTAGGATTCTCCGTCAGGTTCCGGGTAGGCAGGCGCGGATCTTTTTTGTCCGCGTCGGAGTTCGTCGCGTTGACGGCCAGCCGTCTGCGTGATGTTGGCACCCGGCTATGCGAAAAAACCTGCAACTCGCCCTGATGGCTAGTCCCGTAGTCGCGACCTTCCTTTCGTTCACCACGCCATACGTGCAGGCAGAAGCCGGTACCGCCGCCGCAATCACCAGCACCGACGATAACGGCCGGAAAGTCTACGTCAACGAATCCTTTTCGGTAGTCTCGAGCAAGCGTTCCGAGGCTCCAGTCCGGCGAAATTCGCTGGCATTCTGGAGCACCACGGAACACCGCTGGAAGCCAGTTCCATCCGCCAACGTCCGAGCAGCCCGCTCGGCGGCGGCGGAAGTCAACCAATACCTCGGCGAACAACCTGGCGAAAGCACATCGCAAAGCTTTGTTCGCGGCAAGTCATTCTCTCCGCAGGATATCGACGCCGCCATTGACCAGGCGGCCTCGCGCCATAACGTCGATCCCAACCTGGTGCGTGCCGTCATTAAGGTGGAGTCGAACTTCAATCCCAATGCCGTGTCCCGCAAGGGCGCAATAGGACTGATGCAACTGATGCCGCAGACCGCGCGGCAGCTGAATGTGGCCAATCCCTTTGATCCGCAACAAAACGTAGACGCCGGGGTTCGTCACCTAAAGCAGCTCATGGAGAACTACGGAGGCGACGTGAAGTTGACCCTGGCCGCTTATAACGCAGGTCAGGGAGCCGTGGCGCGAAGCGGCGGAGTCCCGCATTTTGCCGAGACCCGCAACTACGTGAAGCGGATCACGCAACTGTATTACGGGGGATCGGATCCGGGCTCCCACTTCCTGGATGGCCCTATGCACGATCCGATTCATGTGGAGCGAGACGCAAGGGGCGTGCTCCACATCAGCAACACTGAGTGAACCTTGGGGAGGGCATGGCTTTAGCCGTGCCACTAGGGCTAGCAAAGACGCAGGCTTTAGCCCCGAGGCAATGGTTCTCCCAGCTGTCTAAGTTTTTTTAAACGCGATTACGGGCAGTTCAATTGAAGAATCCTCGAATTCAACGCGCACTGCGCTGGAGCGCGGCTGTGTTCACGCTGCTGCTGCCTGTGATGTCCGCCCATGCCCGCGCGCACAAATCCGCAACCTGGGCTGATTCCGAATTTGCCGCCGCCGAACAGATGCAAGAGGCACTCGAGGGTCGTCCCCTCGAGAGCCGCACCCGCACCGACTATGAGCACGTGATCGATGCGTATCGTCGTGTGTACCTGGGAGCACCGACTTCCGGGCGCGCCGACCCGAGCGTGGTTGCCGCCGCCCAGATGACCGAGGAGATGGGCCGACGATTCAATGACCCAGACATCTTGCGTTCTGCCATCCAGCAGTACGAATTCCTTCGCCGCGAATATCCCGGCAGCAAATTCCGCTTCGATGCCCTGTTTCGGATTGGCGAAATCTACAAAGATGACCTTGACGACAAGACTCGCGCGGACGCAACCTTCGAGGAATTCCTGCGCCGCTATCCCCGCAACCAGTTTGCCGACGCCGCACGCCATGCCCTGGCCGAACCTGCACAGCAGCAGGCCAGTCTGAAAGCGAAAGGCACGAGCAAGGTAGCGACCAAGGACTCCACAGCATCCAGGCCAAGCTCCAATCCCGACAAAAACCCTGACAAAGACAACGACGCGCCAGCCGCAACTTCAGACTCAATGAAAGACAATGCAAGCGAGGCAAACAGTGCGCCCGGCGAAGCTGAGAACGGAAAGCCCGCGCGAGTCCTCGGAATTCGCCACTGGTCCACGCCAGACTACACGCGGGTTGCCATCGATCTGGAGCAGGGCGTCAAATATGAGTCGCAACGAATCGATAACCCCGATCGGGTTTTCTTCGATCTGTTTAACACGAAGCTCGATCCCAAGCTGTCAGGCAAGACCTTCGATGTGAGCGACGGCCTGCTGAAAGATATCCGCATGGCACAGTTCAAAGCCGGGCGGACGCGGGTCGTGCTCGATCTGGACCAGGTCTCCAAGTTTGAAGCTTCCCTGCTTTCAAATCCCCCGCGCCTCATCATTGATATTCGTAACTCTGATATTCGTAAGGCGGATGTTCATAGCAAGGACGATGAGGACACTCACAACCAGATTGCGCGCGACCAGCGGGCAGCCAGAGCGCTTTTGAAGCAGGCCGCATCGTCAACCGAGATCATCGACGAAAAAACTCCCGCAAACAGGCCAGCGCAGGATTCGGTGGACAACCCTGAGGAACCTGCTGCGGCCGCAAAGGCGACAACTGAGAAACCGGTCCGCCGCAACACCGTGGTGGTCAGTAACGGTGTGAAAAAGACCATCGTTGACGCGGACGATGATCAGCCTTCAGTAAAAGAGTCCACCGTACCCGCGGTAAAAGACTCCGCAGCAAAAGACAAAAACACCGTTGCCAAGCTCGACTCCCCCGACATCAGCCCAGAAAAGCGGGGCCCAGAAAAAACCGACTCAGTAAAGCTCGACCTAGAAACGACCAAACCGGCCATCACAATTCCCGGCCCGCCTTCGACCGCTGATACCAAGACCAGCACCGCAAAAAAGAAGCGCAAGACGCCAACCGCCGATCCCGACGTCCGCGAAGCCCAACCCACGGCCAGCGGAGAGCGTTCTCTAACCCGCGCGCTGGGCCTGAAGATCGGAAAAATCGTAATCGATCCCGGCCACGGAGGCCACGACACCGGCACGATCGGCCCCAATGGCCTCGAAGAAAAAGATCTGGTTCTCGACGTAAGCCGCCGCCTCGGTACGCTTCTGCAAGCGCGACTGGGCGCTGAAGTGATTTTTACGCGCCAGGACGATACCTTCATTCCGCTCGAGACTCGAACCGCCATCGCCAATCAGGAAGGCGCCGATCTTTTCGTTTCCGTTCACGCCAACTCCAGCCACGATCCGGATGCCCGCGGAGTCGAAACTTACTATTTGAATTTCACTTCGTCGCCAGACGCTCTCGAAGTCGCTGCCCGCGAAAATGCGGTCTCGGAAGAATCAATTCACGAGCTGCAGGATCTGGTGAAGAAGATTGCGTTGAAAGAAAAGATCGACGAGTCGCAAGAGTTCGCCTCCGATGTACAGAGCTCGCTCCACAGTGGTCTAGCCGCAAAGAATCCAGGCGTGCGCGACCGGGGTGTGAAGAAGGCGCCGTTCATCGTTCTCATCGGCGCCAATATGCCCTCGATCCTGGCGGAAATTTCCTTCGTCAGCAATCCCGGCGACGAACGCCGCATGGCGACTGCCGAATATCGCCAGAAGATTGCTGAATCCCTCTACCGCGGCATCGCGAAATATGTCAGCGGCCTGAGCGGGGTCAAAGTCGCCAGCAAGATTGACAAACAGTAGGTAGGTTCGGCTTTACAATCGAAGTTCCAACCTCGGATCCTGTAGCGACCATGGGAAAGCGAACCGGACCACGAGCCGCAAATCAGAGAGCCGGGAAACAATCCAGCCGGCGGTCAGTCTCCGGCACGGCTGCCCAGCGATCATCTGCTCGTATCTACCTGTGGTGCCTCTTGCTCGGCACGGCCACGCTTGCCCTTTACTCGCCCGTAGTGACTCACCCTTTCATCAACTACGATGACCGCGATTACGTGACTGAGAACCATCACGTGCAGGCTGGCTTAAGCGCGGAGACGATTGCCTGGGCCCTCACTTCGACCGACCAGGCCAACTGGCATCCCCTGACATGGCTTTCCCATGCGCTCGACTGTGAGCTTTATGGGCTTAACCCAGCTGGCCATCACCTCACCAGCGTACTGATTCACACCGCCAACGTCCTTTTGCTTTTCCTGCTCTTGCACTGCGCAACGGGTGCAACCGGAGCCAGCGCCATGGTGGCTGCGCTCTTCGCCCTTCATCCTTTCAACGTGGAATCGGTCGCGTGGGTCGCCGAGCGCAAGAACCTGCTGAGCACTTTCTTTTTCCTGTTCGCGCTCGGAGCTTATGGCCGGTACGCACGTCATCCGAGCCTCGGGCGCTACGCCGCCGTCGCCGGCTTGTTCGGTCTGGGGCTCGCCGCCAAGCCCATGGTGATCACCCTGCCCTTCGTTCTTCTTTTGCTGGATTACTGGCCCCTGGCCCGTATACAGGGATGGGCCACCCACTCCCCGGCCTTCCCGGCAGCGCAAGCCCCCTGGCCCCGCCTGCTGCTTGAGAAAGTTCCCCTGCTGGCTTTATCCGCAGCCAGCGCTGCGATCACCGTGTTCGCGCAACATTCCGGCAGCGCTTTCGAATCTCTCGGAGAGATTCCCATCCGCCTACGCCTTGAAAACGCCGTCTACTCGTACGCAAAGTACGTGGCCAAAATTTTTTGGCCCTGGAACATGGCACTCGTGTACCCCCATCCGCTAAACCAGCTGACCTTCTTTCAGGTGGGGTTGTCCGCAATCTTTCTAGTCGCCATGAGCGTGTGGGTTTGGCGGGGGCGCCAACGGTACCCGTATGCAATCACCGGATGGCTTTGGTTCCTGAGCACACTCGTTCCCGTCATCGGGCTGGTCCAAGTTGGCCCTCAAGGAATGGCCGACCGCTACGCCTACATCTCGACCATCGGCATCTTCGCTCTTCTCGTGTGGGGATTCAACGATTGGGCTTCCTCGAGGCCTGGGATTTCAAACAAGCTATCAAGCAAGCTCACATCGATCGCGTTTGCAATCCTGGCCTTTCTCGCAGTCCTTTCTTTTCGCCAGATTGGGTACTGGCGCAGCAGCGAGGAACTCTGGACCCATACGCTGCAGATTACAGAAGACAATTTCATCGCCAATGACATGCTCGGCAGCCTGTTATTGCAGGAGCGACGGCCGGACGGCCTCCAGTACTTTGAAGCGGCAGCCCGAATCGCGCCATGGGACCCCGCGAGCCACCGCGCCGTGGGCGCCGCATTGCAGGATCGCGGGGATCTGCAAGGCGCCATCCGCGAATACCGGGTCGTGTTGCATGCCCGGAACCCCAAGGTTCTGGCCTATACCTATGCAAATCTCGGAGTGATTTATCGTCAGCTCGGAAATGACGCCGCAGCCCGTCTGAGCTCGGAGCAAGCGCTGCGCGCCGATCCTGCGACAGTTCGCGACATGATTCAACAGCTTTCCAGCATGGTGCAAGCCCAGCCAGCCGCCCCAGGCTATCTGCGCCTCGGCCTGCTGTTGGAGGGCGCGAACCAAACTCAGGACGCAAAGTCAGCCTTCGCGCGTGCTTTGCAACTAGACCCGGGTTTCGCACCAGCCCGCCAAGCCTTGCAGAATCTTCTGGCACAATGACTCCGGCTCTGATCCGGTCCACCCGTCAGCAACACGACCATCCTCCTGGGTCCCCCGCAACTCACTCACTCTAAGGCAAATATATTGCGGATGCCTCGCATCGTTGATTCGGGGACAATTTGTCCCCTTTCCCCTGAGCGGAGACAAATTGGCCCCCTGAGGCATAAAACGGCGTTCCTAACTCATTGATTCTCCAAGTGTGTGCGCCCCCTGAGGTCCGGCTTGTCAATTGCAACCTAGTGCTTCGACCTCTCCTGCATGTTTTGTTGGGCATCGGCGCCCAGCTAAAGGATCCAAGTTATGAAGAAGTTCGTTCTGTTTTGTTTGCTGGTGACGGTCACATTCGGCTATGCCGATGACACCAAGATTTCGCCCGAACTGCGTGGGTACAACTCCACCCAACCCGTACAGGTAATCGTGCAGTATGCACCCGGAACGCAGCCTGGAACGCAGACCAATTGCAGTGGGTTGCTCGGCCTGGTGAGTTGCGTCGTAAGCGATCTTTTGAACATCGTGGGTCAGTTGCCTCTCATCAATGGCGTGGTCGCTTTGGTGGACGGTACCGGTATCGTGAATCTCTCGAACCAGTCGAATGTCGTATACATCAGTTCGGACCGTCAATTGGCAACGCTCGATAACGCACCTTCAGCGGTGAATGCGCAGGTGGCGTGGCAATCGAATTACATTGGCACTGGCATCGGCGTGGCCTTGATCGACAGTGGCGTGAACAATCACCCGGACTTTTACACCGGCATCCTTCCATTCTCACGAGTTGTCTACAACCAGTCATTTGTGTCCGGGACATCGAGCACAGCCGACCAGTACGGCCACGGAACGCACATCGCCGGCCTGATCGCAGGAGATGGGTTGGCTTCGACCGGACTTGCGTTCTCGCAAACATTCAAGGGAATTGCGCCGGGCGCCAAGATCGTCAATCTGCGAGTGCTGGATGCCAACGGCGAAGCCACCGACAGCGAAGTGATTGCGGCGATCAATCAGGCGATCTCGCTTAAGTCGAGGTACAACATCCGCGTGATGAACCTGTCGCTTGGGCGGGCGGTGTATGAGAGCTACAAGCTTGATCCGCTGTGCCAGGCGGTGGAAAAGGCCTGGCAAAATGGAATCGTGGTCGTCGTGGCAGCGGGAAACAACGGGCGCTACCTGCCTACTTCCGGATACGGCACTGTCACCGCTCCCGGCAACGATCCGTATGTGATCACGGTCGGTGCGATGAAGCCAATGGGTACGCCGCAGCGCACGGACGATCTGATTGCGAGCTACAGCTCGAAGGGTCCGACGGCGCTCGATCGCGTCGTCAAGCCCGACCTTGTCGCTCCCGGCAATTTACTAGTCTCCACGGAAACTCCAGGGACCACGCTATACACCACTGAAACCAGCAACCTGGTTCCGTATAGTTTCTACATGTACGGAGGCAGTTCTTCGCCATCGGCATACTACTTCGAACTGAGCGGAACCAGCATGGCCACGGGCGTGGTGAGCGGAGCCGTTGCCGATCTGCTGCAAGCGCAACCGCGTCTTACGCCGGATCAGGTGAAGGCGCGTCTGATGAAGACGGCTTACAAGACGTTTCCGCAGTCGAGCAGCGTGTACGATCCCACGACCGGGAACACTTACACGGACCAGTATGACGTGTTCACAGTGGGTGCCGGCTATCTGGACATTGCGGCTGCATTGGCCAGCACCGACGTGGCAAACGGGACCGCGATATCTCCTATCGCAAACTACGATCCGAGTACGGGCGACGTTTATTTAAGTTCCGATCCGTCGTCGGTCTGGGGCAGGTCCGCGATGTGGGGTTCGTCGGCGGTTTGGGGTTCGAATCAGTTCACTGGCGCAACTTCTGCCATGTGGGGTTCGTCCGCGATGTGGGGCAGTAGTGCAATGTGGGGCAGCAGCGCCATGTGGGGCAGCAGTGCGATGTGGGGCAGCAGCGCGATGTGGGGCAGCAGCGTAGCGGGTGGAGAACAAAACTAGCATCAAGGACCGGGTCTTTAAACACACCTAGACTGAGCTCGGGAAAGTCGTAGTTATGCTCGATGCTAAAGTGAGATACTCCCCAGTTGGATCCGAGAGTTCCCTGACCTTCGACAGCGACATGCTGCTGCAGAAGGTTCAGGATGCATCGATCACAATGTTAAGGGCCGCGACGGCCGCGATGGGCGTCCGAAGACCCGAGGTTGGAGCGTGCTTGACTGATCTGGCGGGCGCTTGTGTCGCCTATAACGGCGCAGAAGTTCCGCTGACGTGCGCCGTCGGAGTTGGAACCTCCAACGCTCCCGATGCAGCAGAGATCGAGGCGATCGAAGCTTTTTACAGTTCTCGAAAGTCACCAGTGCGCATCACAATCTCCGGCCGAACCCACAGCGCAGTCAATTCCTTGCTGGCGAGCCGCGGATACAAAGCCGGAACGCCAATGGAGAATTGGTGGAGGCCGCTCTCCGACATCCCGGCCAAGCCTGTTCCCGACAACATTGAAATAATGCCCGCAACCATTGACGACGCTGAGGTGTGGGTACGTGCAGTGGCCGCAGGTTTTCAAGAGTCGGACGGTCCAGTAGACGATTCCAGGTTACAACCATGGCTGCTCGACACTTTCTACTGCTTCGGATTTGCGCATGGGGCGATACCGTTCCTGGCACGGCGAAACGGGGAAGTAGCGGGCGGAGGAGTTCTGCACATCAACGGAGACACGGCTCATCTGCGCACCACCAGTTGCCGATTTGTACATCGACGCAACGGAGTACAAACCGCATTGTTGAACTTCAGGTTGCAGTGGGCTCTCAGGGCTGGCTGCCGCTTTGTCTTCTCCAGCACCGCGGGAATCGGTGCCTCCGCCCGGAACCTCGGACGCTTCGGATTGCAGCCGCTCTCCATCAGCTTTTTGATGTCCAGAGCCTCCTGACAACAAAAGAATGAGGAGGAACGGGCTTCACTGAAGCTTCTATTCGTCCACCACTCTGGCAGTCATTTCTTCTGGCGGGGCACCTGCCGTCATGCCTTGGGCGATGATCAATTGGCGGGCTTCGACTCTGATTTTGGGCAACTGCAATCCAAACAATGTCGCGCCTCCGAGGCAGGCGACAGCTCCCATGGTGACGGTGACGGGCGCGCCCAAACGGTCCGCCAACGCTCCTCCGAGCAGGGCCCCGAATGGCGCCATGCCCATAAACATCATGGAGTACACCGCCATCACCCGCCCACGCAGATGATCCGGCACCATGGCCTGGATCAGCGTATTCGACGACGACATTTGCAGCATCATGCCAAAACCTACGGGCAGCAGCAGTGCAGCCGAGAGCCAGAAGTTCCGCGACCAGGAAAACAGAATCAGGCTGACTCCGAAACCAGCACAGGAGAATGCCACCCATCTTCCCAATCCATGCACTCCGCTACGTGAGGCGAGAGTGAGCGCGCCGAAAAGGGCACCTACGCCGGTCGCGCCCATCAGGATTCCTAACCCGCGGGCTCCGCCATGCAGAATCTTGTCGGCGAAGATCGGCATGAGAATGGTGTACGGCATCGCCACCAGGCTGACCAGTCCCAGCAGAAGCAGGATGGCCCGGATCGGCGCCGTATGGCGCACGAAGCGGAAGCCTTCGAGGAGATGCGTCCAGGGCGAAGCGGCGGATGCGCGACGAGCCGGTCGTTCCACCCGCATCATCAGTAGCCCGATGATCACAGCCACATAGCTCACGCTATTGCCGAAGAAACACCAGCCTTCGCCAATCTTCGCCACCAGAATTCCAGCAATCGCAGGCCCGATAATGCGTGCGCCGTTAAACATCGACGAGTTCAACGCAATGGCATTCATGAGGTCTTCCTTGCCTACCATGTCGACCAGAAAAGCCTGACGTCCGGGAATGTCGAAGGCGTTCACCACGCCCAACGATGCAGCCAGTACGAAGATGTGCCACACCTGCACCCTTCCGGTAAGAGTGAGGAGCGCAAGCACCAGGGCCAGGACCATGGACGCGATCTGGGTTCCGATGACTACTCTCCGGCGGTTGAACCGGTCGGCTACGATGCCGCCCAGCGGAGCGACCAGAAATACAGGGAATTGACTGGCAAAGCCCACGGCACCCAGCTTCAGCGAGGATCCGGTGATGCGATAGACCAGCCACGCTTGGGCGGTGGTCTGCATCCACGTCCCAATCAGCGAAATGAGCTGCCCGCTGAAGAAAAGCTGGAAGTTGCGATGGCGCAACGCACGCAAGGTACTGGGCATCGCATTTCCCCGTGACGCCCCGCCGCTCAGGGTCTGCCCTTCAGTTCTTGCTGTGGTTGGTGGATTGCTCAAGCTGAATCTTTCTACTCGTTCTTAGGATGAGGATGCTCCATGTCTCGATTCAATCCCGAACCGTCACACGTCGGTATACCTCTTGCTCCCGTTACTGTCCCAATTTAGGGCTTTCCAGACGCCGCAAGAAGCGGTAAAGTCAGAGCGCCCTCAAGTAGGCTGCCTTCCAGTATAGAGGCACGCAGCGGTTCAAGTTTGTGGAGAACGTATGAGCACCGATCAGGTTCAAATCGAACGCCGGGCCGCGCAACGTTTTGACTTCCATCTTTCCGTCTCCGTGCGTCTTTCCGGCAGGGATCGCGAAGGATGCGGTTTCACCCAGAACCTATGTGCGCGGGGAGCGCTCTTCCACACCGATTTGCCGCTGTGCGAAGCGGACGCCATCGAACTCACCCTGGTCATGCCGTCCGAAATCACTCTGGCCGAGAACATGCGCGTGCGCTGCCGTGGCCGGGTGTTGCGTGTGCTTTCGTCCGCGGTAGGCGGCAGATCCGTGGTTGCGGTTCATCTCGATGGATATGAGTTCCTGCCGGAAACCGACGACCGGTTCTCCGAGTGCGCCCAGGACTTCAAAAGGATAGGGGCTCTGCACGAGCATCTTCAGGAAAAAGAGAAAGCCGGCGCGGTCGTACCCAAGGCTTCCTTGCGGATTTCGCAACCCTGATCCTCCGCAAGGCGTACGCCGCGCCGGATTTGATCGTATACTTGCTTTGCATTCGACCATGTTTTGCGTAGAATACTCGGGGACACTCCTCCACTCCGCGGTTTTCCGCCGCTGTGCAGTCCTTAACGCTCTTGGGGAACTGGCGTGGCATTCTGAAGGGAACTTCTGTGCGAGACTCCGTTACGATAGTCACTTGGCGGAGTTCGGATCTCTTCTTAACATGCACCTGCCGGGTACATAATTGAGGTTCCAGCCATGCATGGCATAGCGGTCACCCTCCTTACCGAGGACAAAGAACGGCTCATGGTCCTCCAGCAACGACTGGAGAGCACCCAGATGGGCCGCAATGTCTTTGGGCATGTTGGGTTTCCCGCCAGCCCGACCGACGCCATCCTGCGCCAGATTCAAGATGTGCACGCCGACGTTGTATTGGTCGACATTGATCCGCAGAATATTCAGCGGGCCATGCACGCCATCGAATTGATCCATTCCAACACCAGCGACATCGTCATCTTCGCGGTCGGCCCCATGACCGATCCCGGCACCATTGTTTCTGCCATGCGCGCCGGGGCCCGTGAATATATGGAGCGCAACGCGACTCCGGAAAGCATGGTCGAAGCTTTTACTCGCTTTACTGCTTCCCGCGGCCGCGCCCGGACGTCTTCTGGCCGTGCCCGCGTCTTCGTCATCGCCAATGCCAAAGGCGGAGCGGGTGCTACCACGGTCGCGGTCAACACCGCCGTCGCACTACAGGAATTGCATGGCGGAGTGCTGCTCGTCGACTTTGCGCTCTTGGGGCACGCGGCGCTTCATCTCAACGTCCGGCCGACTTTTGGCCTCACCGATGCTCTGCAGAATCTGCATCGCATGGATACTTCCTTGCTGCAAGGCCTGATGACCACCTGCAAGAATGGCCTGCAACTTCTGGCGGGTCCGCAGGAGCCTCATCAAACCGTCCCGACCGCAGCTGAACTGGCTCGCCTTTTCGATCATCTGGTCTCGCAGTTCCGTTACGTTGTAGTTGACTGTTCGAACCGCACCGACCAGACGGCGCGACTGCTGTGCGATTTGTCGAACGCCGTTTTGCTCGTGGCACAGTCCGATGTGGTTTCTCTCTGGAGCGCAGGCCGCTTGCGGTCTTTCCTGGAAGAAGGCGGAGGACGCGACCGCGTCCGGCTGGTGCTGAACCGGTACAAGAAAATTCCTGGTTTTGGCGACGAAGACGTCGAGACCGCGACCGGCTGCAAACTGCTTTGGAAAATTCCCAACAACCATCAAGCGATCGCGCCCGCCATCGATAAAGGTGCACCCGTGGCGCTCCACGAAAGCGCGGATGTGGGACGGTCGTTCCGCAGCCTGGCAGCTACGCTGGCGGAAGCTTCTCCCACGGCCGAAGGTTCTCTCGACCTGGTGTATCAGCCCGACAAGTCCGACTCCAAGAAGAAGTCGACCACTCGTTTGCTGATCTCGCCGCTGCGCGCGGGACAGTAGCTCAACCTCCAAAATAGAACTGTGCCCATTACCTCGGTTACCTTTTCCCGGTAACTGACCGCAGGCTACAATCGCGCCATTGTGATAAACCGGCGACTAGTCCTGATGCTGTTGTTCTGGGTCGCGATCCTGCCCTGCGCCGTTCAAGCCAAGCAATTCGCGGTCGTTGCCGACAAGGCGAACTCCACCTCGAACCTTACCGCTGCCGAACTGGTAAAAATCTTCAATGCGCGCACTCGGAGTTGGCCTGACGGCAAGGCGATTACGGTAGTGATGCGCGATCCTTCTTCCGCGGATATGCAGTTAGTCCTCCGCAAATTATTAAACATGACGCCCGAGCAGGCCCATGCGTTCGTGCTGGCTCATCGCGACGCGATTATGGTTGCTGACAGCGATGACGCTGTCCTCCGCTTTGTCTCGACTTCGCCGGGAGCCATCGGCGTCGTGGACCTGTATTCACTGACCCAAGACGTGAACGTGTTGAAGATCGACAGCAAATTGCCGGTCGAGCAGGGCTACTTATTGAGAGGAAACTAGCGGGGGAAAACTAAAATGATCCGCAATTCATCGATCTTCGGAACAACGATCTTCGGAACAACGATCTTCAGAGCAACCATCTTCACAGCGACCATCTGCATTGGTCTGATGTTCGCCGCTGTTGCCGACCTCGCCCAGCCAACTGCTCCGCAGGCAGCCAATACAGTCACCGCCGCCTTGCCGCTGACCACCAAGTCTCCGGAGGCTCGACGCCTGGTCAAAGAGGCGCTGGACCTGTACCTCGACAAGGTGGAGCAGGAACAGTCGATCGAAATTCTCCGCAAAGCGGTTCAGGTTGACCCCGATTTCGCCATGGGTCACGAGTTTCTGGCGCAGATCAGCCTCGACTCCGCTGAGCAAGTCGGCGAACAGGAGAAGGCGTTTGCCACCAGAAGTCACGCCACAACCTCCGAGCAACTGGTGATCGAGTGGTACCAGGACGCCGCCGACCACAAGCTGATTTCAGCCATCACCAAAATGAACGACGTGCTCAACCAATACCCGCACGACAAGTGGGTGGTTTGGATGACCACGTGGTGGCTGCAGTCGCAGGCCCAGTACGAGCGCGTCATCGCAGTATATGAGCATTCGGGAATCACCGACTCTCCCGGCCTGATGAACAACATCGGGTACAACTACGCCTACACCCGTCAGTTCGACAAAGCCTTCGCGATGATGGACAAGTACGTCGCAGCGCTGCCCAACGATTCCAATCCGCAGGATTCTTACGCCGAGATTCTGCGCCTGGCCGGGCGCTTCAATCAGTCGATCGAACACTACCGGGCATCGCTGGCGATTAACCCCGAGTTCTATTCCTCGCAATTCGGAATCGCGGACACTTACTCGCTGATGGGAGATCAGGTTCGTGCCCGCAAAGAATACGAAATCGGATTCCAGAGATTTACCTTGCCCGAGCTGCAGCAGATTCTGTGGAAGACGAGAGAAGCTGCCACCTTTGTCCGCGAAAACGATTACGAGGGCGCCGAGCACGCCTTCCAGGGCATTGCCGACTATGCGCACTCCAGGCAGAACAGCCAGGCCGAAGCCGACACTTACCGCCAGATGGCCATGTGCGCGCAGAACCCTAAAGAGGCGCTGGTCTATTTAGGCAAAGCCGAAGCGGCCACGCAGGATGGCAAGAACGCCTTGAAGATCGCGATTACGCAGGAGCTTGCACAAATCCTGAGAGCGCGGGTGGAAGTCGCTCTGAAGATGGGCAACAAGGAAATGGCGAAATCCAACCTGGAGCGGCTGGCTGCGATGTCGGAAAGCTCCAACGACAAGCTGAGCGAGCTTGCCTACCACGGAGCCGCCGGAGCAGTCTTGTTTTCCGAACACAAGTACGACCAGGCCATTTCTCATTTGGAAGAAGACAACAACAATCCACTTTCACTGAAGCTGCTCGCGGCCGCATATCAGAAGATCGGATACAGCGCGGGAGCCAAGCGGACCAACGAGACCCTGACGAACCTGAACGATCCCACGCTCGAACAAGCGCTAGTCGTACCCGCATTCCGCAAATGTAGCGACACGCCATCGTCGTGTGTCACCAACACGAAGAGCGCTTCGCTAAAACGGTAGTGTTCCTCAGAGAGCTGGATTCACGCGGGTCGCCGTGGGCCTAAGCGGGCGCGAACGCAGCAATTCCTGGCACTGCAGGACGATGTCTGCCGCCAGCAAGGTAAACACGTTACAGGCCCACACCACGGTTTCGCTGACATTAATTCCGAGATTTTCCCAGCCGGTCACGCCCAGGACCACGCGCACCTCGAGAAAGACCAGAGCCACTGCGAAACTGCGAGTCATCCATCGACGGTGTGGCTCGACTTTACCTTGGAGAATGAACACCAGGGCGATCAGGGTGGTCACGATCCACGAAACCGCCTGGGTCGCGGCAGCGAAACTGAAAGACCGCGGCGCGCCCGTCCGCTCTTGAAAATATTGAATGTAGAAGCCGAGTGGCGCGGCGATGAGGACGCCACCGACGTAAGTCCTGCCGACGACGCGATGCAGTTTGGTGAAGCGCCGCCGCAGGCGATCGGAGAACTGCATCGGAGCCAGCAGCAGGGCGCACGCACCCGCGATGCCGTGGGGCAGCAGATACCAGCGGAACGAATGAATGTGCTGCCATTCCGGGTCCTGCGCATTGATCAGAAAGATTTCGTCGTGGCCGAGAACGTAGACAAGCATCAGAGTAATAAAGGCAAACAAAAGATGCTTCGGGCGGAGCCACGACATTCGTGGAAGGGAAACTAACGAAGTGGTCACAAGGCTCTCCAGGGGCCAGAAAGTTGTTGCCAGACTATATACTTAAACGGTCTCATCCTGACAAAGAAATAGCCGAGTCTGTGTGGGTATGGCGTCCGGGGTGCGTGATTGTCGCGAGAACGCGGGCGAGGGCGCCCGCACCACACCAGCTTGCTTCGCTCCACGGCAAGTTTGCATCGAAATTGACGCGGCCCTACTCTACAGAGACGTAGCCAGCATTCAACTCCGAACAGCCTTCGAGAGAGACATTCCTCCATGCGTACGCCAATATTCCAGATTGACGCCTTCACTACTCGCCGCTTCGCGGGAAATCCTGCCGCCGTGATGCCGATGGACAGCTTTCCCCCTGACGCCGTGTTGCAGACGATTGCCGCCGAGAACAATTTGTCGGAGACGGCTTTTCTAGTCCCTGAAGGTGGCGACTATCGCATGCGTTGGTTCACGCCCGACGTTGAGGTACCGCTTTGCGGACATGCCACGCTGGCCAGCGCCGCGGTTGTCATGGAGCGGCTGGAGCCGACGCGGAGCAGCGTCGTCTTCCACTCCGCGAGCGGGCCGTTGACAGTGAACCGGTCGGATACGGGTTACGTCATGAACTTACCTGCTCGGCCGGCTGACCCGGTCTCGCTTCCGCCAGGGCTGGCGGAAGTGTTGGGGCGCGTTCCAGTCGAGGTTTTCTCGAACGCGTTCAACTACCTGGCATTGCTTGAGAGCGTGCAGACGTTGCGTGAGCTTGCCCCCGATATGGCGGCGCTCGCCCGCATGGAACGGCCCGGCGTGATCGTGACCGCGCCAGGCGACGAAACGTACGATTTCGTCAGCCGCTACTTCGCCCCAGCCAAGGGCATCCCCGAAGATCCCGTGACCGGCGCTGCCCACTGCATGCTGACGCCCTATTGGGCCAAACGACTGGGTAAGACTGCGTTTCGCGCCTTTCAGGCCTCGCGCCGGGGCGGAGAAATCCTCTGTCGGCTGGCCGGCGATCGCGTCGAACTGGAAGGCTCCTGCGTTTTCTACCTCGAAGGCGTCGTCGAGATCTGAGGTGGAGATCTGAGGATCCCCCGACCGTCGGTCTCGCCCCACGTTTTATCGTTGACTACCTGATTTCCATCCGATAAGCTACTAGAAGATACATTATCTACAAGATAATCGTTGATCTTTGACAATCTGACCCAGGCGATGGCTGGCGGCTTCCGGACCGGCGCGAAATAGGGCAGCGCGCTAGTTCCGAAACGGCACGCGAAGACACTCGCGACCGCCAATAACCCCAATGTTCTCTAGATTTTGCGCGTAAGTCCTGCAAACTCAAAGATCTAGCACATAGTCGCAAAATTAGTCCATTGTTTTCTAGATCTTGCAGCCAAAAGGGGGAGGGGGGGGTACCCGGTACTAAACACTAAGCCCAGCCCCAAAATGGGAATGCGGACCGCCGATGAAGTCAACTGAGAGATGGTGCGAGCACAGTGCCGTCCCGCCGTCTATCGAGAGCACGGGCGAGAGCGCCCGAGTCTACACGGGCTTACTTCCCCGCGGTCGCTTTGCCTTCGAGCTTGGCGTCGATTGCGGGGTTCGAGCATACCTCGTAGTACCAGCGCTCGGTCCAGAGCTGAACCGAGAAGTTGTGGGGATCGATCTGAGGCATGCGGCTTCCGCGCACGACGATCTTGCGGAAGATATCGTTGCCAACTGGGACCAGGCCGCTCCACAGATGAAACTCTTCGCCTTCCCATGCTTTGGGTAAATCGAGCGGAGAAAGCTCGAGCGAAATCTCCTGCTTCAGCCTTTGGAACGCGGCTTCGCTGATGCGAATGCCGTTTAAGTTGTATTTCAGAATAAAGTCGTCCGGACTGTCTTCCACGTCGGCGTCGCTCACCGTCTGGAATGCGTACACGTTGAACGGAGTCTCCATCGCCTTCATCGATTTCCGCACGCGCTTGCTGCAGGAGGAGAGCCGGTCGCTCTCGTTCAATGCATCCGAGATCATTATGCGCTGCTCGCCATCCATCAAGTACATGGGAGCTGAATCCTGAAAAGAAATGCCTACGCCCAGTTCGATTCCCGGAAGCCCGGCGCGCTCCAGCAACTGGTTGTAACCGCGCACGATCTCGATAATTTCGCGCGCCAGAACAGAGGCGCGGCAGACGGCCAGCCCCGGTTCTCCCTCGCGTTCGAGGATCGCCAGAATGATGGCATCGCCTTCGAGAAACACTTTGCTGGCGCCGTACTTCGACAGCAGCTTGTTGACCGGATCGTAGAAATTCAAACTGAAATAGGACGCCGGATTCATTCCGCGCTCGAGCAGCGAGCGCGTGAGCCGTGACGAATCGCGGACATCGGCCTTGATAATCACGTGGCGCAGAACTTTCTCTTCCGACGGCTTCTGCTCCTCGGGCAGCAGGAACTCGTAGAGCGTGCCATTCATCGAAGACAGCTGCCGCATTTTTTCGTTGGCGATGAGATTGACGTTGTCCATCGCCGACCTCAGCGCCTCCAGATTCCTCAGGTCGCGGTGGTAGCGCATGAAGTCGCGGAGAAATCTGGCCGCAACCTTGCCCCGCTCGGCGCCCTTGCAACTTGCAACCCGCTGCACCGCCGCTTGCAGGCTGTCCCGCGAAACCTTGCCCTGCTCCACAATCAATTTTTCCACCCGAGTGCGTTCCTCGCGGGAAATCAGCGCATTCTTTAATTGCTGCGCGTTGATGCGCGGCGAGTACTCCGCCAGCAGCGGCACCGCTTCATAGGAGGCCACTACATATTCCATGAGCTTCTCGCGATCGAGCAAGCCCAGCCATGCTGCCAACCGCGTTTTTTGCGCTCGCTCTTCGGGTGAAGAGTCGTCCGGCGTTCCAGATCCAATCAATTCTTGCGCATTCTCGGGCACATTCAGCCAGGTATTGATAGCGCGCTCCGGATCGGCTTCGAGGCCCAGATTCAGCGACTGCAGGAACTCGTAGGCAATTCGGCGAACGTTGGTGAAGCGGTCGGGATCACGGTCGAAGTTGCCCAGCATCACATATTGCTCGGCGTTGACATAAGCGTCGCAACCGTCGGCTGTGAAAATCAGCGGATTGAGAAAGAGCTTATATTGCTCGTCGTGGCTGCTTCCGAACAACGATCGCCGGGTGCGCGCCAAAGTTTCCTTTTCGATTTCGCGCAGGGTCCGAAACAGTTCCTGCCCGGTCTTACGGAGAATGACTTTTTTTGCCACCTGGAAGGCCGCAACCCGTTCGCGATATTCCAGCGCTTTCTGCGCCCGGATGCCTTCGTAGCTCTTCAGCGTCATACGGCAGCGTTCGAGAATCTGGGCAAACTGTAATCCCAGTTCAATCCGCAGAAATTTGATGATCGCGACCCGGGCCAGAACATCCAGCGATGGATTTCCTTCAGCCTTGGCGCGATTCAACGCGGCCGAATGCACTTCCGCCAACAGAGGCTTCAACTCGGAGCCGCCGGGCTTGGCGTTGCTCTTCTGACCAGCATTCGATCCGATGAAGTGTCCGCCCTGCCGCGGTTGTGGCGCTTCCGCCGCCAGCAATCCTTCGACATCGCCATGGCGCACGATCAAGCGCGAGATCTGCGAACGCGTCTGCGTCACAAACTTGGGGCTCAGGTGAACATCGTGGCGCAGGTTATCGACGCCGAGTTGCAGTCCTTCAAGAGAGAGTGACGGAGTGTAGCCGGTCAGGCGAGGAAGTGCCGCTTCCTGCTCTGCTTGTCCGAAGCTGAAGATCGGGATGCGTGGCATGGCCGGGAGTGTCGTCGCCTTACGGCTGCCCCACTTGGCTGACCAGGCTCACCCGGAATTGTGGCACTACCAGCGCCTGCTCCACGGTTGGTAGATTCAGAGCAGCCAGCTTCGACGCGATCGCCTGCGCTTCCGATGTGGCTCCCGTGCTCGTGTACGCGCGCCACAAAAGCCGCATGGACTCCGGGTCCGCGGTGCCCTCTTGCAGATGAGGAATCGCATCCGTGAACTTGCCCTGAGCTACCAGCAACGCTCCGGCTGCCCCGTGATAACAAAGTTGGATGACTTGGCTGCGGCTCGTGCCAGCCATGGTTTCGAGTTGCTTTACCGCCTTCGACGCCGAGTCCATGTCCGGCAACTCAGCCAAACGGGTGGCTCGGGTGCGGAGGATTCGCGCCAGCTCTTCATCGCGGTCGCTGGCGGAAATCTCGTGCTCTTCCTGCAGGACTTCCTGCGCGGCCTGCAACTGTTTCAGCGCTGTCTTTGGATCAGGCTCGTACATGCCCAGAATCCTGTGAGCCTCAGCTTCGAGTCGTGCCAGCCCAGCGGAATGTGCATGCCTCGCCACATCGCTCAGCGCCCTTTCCGCCTGCTTGCGATTGTTCTCGCGGATCCAGGTCACAGCCGATTGCAATTCCCGCTGAACTTTGTCGGCGTTGCTTGGAGCGAACACGATAGCCCGGTCATACTCCTCGCGGGCTTCCAGTTCCTTCCCCATCAGCGCATAAGTGTCGGCGACGCCGACTTCCGAACCAAAATTCGGATCGATTCGGATGCTCATCCGGTACTGCTCGAGCGCGGCATCGAGTTTGCCCGCCATTCGCAGAATCTCGCCATAGGAATCATGCGGGTTGGGCTGGTCAGGCTCGAGTGCCACATAGCGATCCATCGCAGCGAAAGCCTTTTCGAAGTTGCCCATGTCGGCGTAGCCGTAGGCCACGTCATTCAGCGCCGCGGCGTAATCCGGGTTCAGCGCCAGCGCGCGTTCCAACACCGCTACCGCCTGCTCATACCGAAACTGTTGCATCAGCCAGTCGCCCGCCAGATATGCCAGCCGCTGGTCGTGCGGATACCTCGCCAACAGATCGTTCATGGCTGCAATCGCAGGTAGATAATTGTTCTGTTGCGCATCCGCCAGCCAGCGGATCAGCAGCTGCTCGCTCGAAGTCACCTTAACCGCCAATTGCTCGGCTTGCTTGCGCGTGGACGCCTGTTCCGCCGGATCCTGGCTCATCCGGGAAATCAGAATGAACGCCTGGGCAAAATTCGGGTCCGCCTTGGTCGCCGCCCGCAGATCCTGGAGGGTTTCCGGGATGCGATACTCTTCGAACTCCCGCATCGACTTCTCGAAGCTAGCGCGCGCCTGCGCTGAGGATGTAGTGACCGGCAGCCTAGCGGACGCATTTTTCTGCCTGGGTTGGGCAGGATTGGATCTCGTGCCAGCCAACGCAGCCAAGGACGAAAATAGCAGCAGGTAGAGGCACCAGCGGCGAAGCATTTGTCCCCCGGAAACTGTTGATTTCTTGCTTCTTATCCGACGAGCGTATCACGCAGTTTCGGCCTGCCGAAAGTTACCTAGGTTACCCGCCAAACGATTGATTGTCGGGCTGTTTTCGGCGTGATTCGGCGCCTTGAGGCTGGGTTAACTTCTCGGCTCGATTTATCAGAACCCAAAGCACAGCCGCGAGACCCCAAACGGCCAACAGCGGAAGCAGACTTGCCAAGCCGCGCAGGCCCACGAGTTCGCCCAGGTTGAAGGCGCCGTGTACCTGATTTGTTCCCTGTTCCGTAGGTATGAGCACGCTCCCCAGATTCAAGGAAAATCTTCCTGCCCAAAACGAGGGCCAATAGAATTGGCGCAGTGGGCAATGAAACTCGTCAGGCGGTTGCGCCGCGACCGAAACCGCCATGAGTGTAAGCCCGACGCCGGCAGCGGCCAGTGTCCCGAGAACGATCCTCCAAACTAGCCGCGCGTGGTCCCAAAGCGGCGCCAGCCCTAAACACAGCAACGGCAACCCCGGCGACATATACCGTGGACCGTACGACCAGCCGGCCGGCCATGAAGAGAACGCAGCATGAAAGAGAAAATAATACGTAGCGATGGCAGCAGCTGTAACTGCCGCGGCATGGGTCGCGGGCTGCTTCCAAAGCAGCCGTAGGCCGAAAGGCGCGGCCAGGACAACCGGACCGGTAAACAGCAGGCCACGCCGGCAACCGAACAGCAGCTTCAATGCGACATCAATTCTGGGATAGGTCAGGCCCAGATAGCCATGGGTCATCCATGCAAAGGCTCCTTGCGGATAATACGCATAGCTGGGATGAAGCACCGAACCGAACGCAGCGTGCTGATAAGCCATCAACGCAATGACGCAAGGCAACGCCCCCGCGCCGATGCCAACGACGACGCGTCCGCATCGAGGTGCCCCATCCTTCCAGACTAGAGCCAGCGCCAGACCGGCGACCATCGCTGCAGCTGGCGCCGAAGGGTATTCTGTAACAGTGGCCCACCCGGCCGTCAAGCCAAGAACCAGCCCCCAAAATACATCGCCGGTAGAGCTCACACCGCCGCGCAACTTCAGGGCGCAAGCGAACGCGAACACCAAACACACTCCTGCCAGCGCGTGTCCCCAGAACAAGGTCGAGTATGCCCACATGGGAGTTGCCAGCCCCAGCGCGAGCGCGGCAAATGTCGAGCCGCTCAAATTGCTTCCGAGCTGCAGGCAGATCCAGAACAGGCAAGCACACGCCGCCGCCATAGGCAGAGCAACGGCAAATACGGTGACGTCATAGGCAAGGTCCACCAGTCCACGAGGCGAGGCGGGATTCACTCCCACGCCTCGCAACAAAGGTCTCGTCGCAACTGCCACCGGCACAGCCAGCAGCGCGAGTCCGGGAGCCTTGTCCGAATAGTAATGGCCGTTCGCGAAGGCTTTGTCGCCGGTGTTCTCATCGTAGCCATCGATGCGCAACGTTCCCTGCTCGACGATGGCCCGCACCAGATCGAAGCGGGAGTTCTGATTCCAGCCCCCTCCTTCATAAAAGTATGCGTATGAAAAAAAGATCACGCCGAAGATCAGAAGCGCGTGAATTCGAATCGAAGAGCAACTATGTTGTGCGGAGTCATTCATACGCCGCAGTTTCAGGGCTTGCTCGGCATGGGTGTCGACTCGGGAACCAGCTTCAGCTTCCTGTTAATTCTTGGCCAGTACTGACGTAACAGGTTCCCCCCGAACTTCCAACCCAAGTCGGACCCGTAGCGGATAAAGGTGCTGCTGACTCCCCGGTTCCCTTCAGGATAGTAGGTGTCGGCCAACGCTTCGCCCGCCAGCGGACCCAGAGTGTCCGCAAAGTTCACCACGCGTTCTCCCGAGTCGCTGCGCGTAATCACGATCCGCTCCGCGGCATACTTCACCGACCGCGTGAAGGTGTAGTGCTTCTTCACATAGAAACGCGGATCTTCGTGCAACGCCGATGCGATCATAAATGTCCCGAACAGATTGGCGGAGGCGGAGCGGGCCATGTCAGCCGCAAAGCGCTTGCCGTATCCTTCGGCACCCTGGCCATATCCTTTAGGGCTGTTGATCGCCTGGCCGAAAGCTGAACCGGTTAGCGCCGCGCCGATTGTAGCCAACGACACGCTGTTGTTTGTCGCCAGCTTGAATTTCTGCCAAGGGCTCAACGGCCCCGAATTAGTAGCGAGGTTAGGGAAGAACACCGACTTCCGCTGCAAGAAGGACATACTACTCTGCAGCGGGTTCGCCGCCTGCGATGCGGTTTGCGATTGTGCGCTGGCGGAGGGCGCATCAGGCGGCGCGCTGGGTGGACTTTGCTGTGCGACGCTGCCGGCGCACGCCAAACAAAAGATGGCGATCGTCAATGTCAGCCGTTGCATCCCGGCCCCACGCTCGTATCCGATCAAAAGGCTCCTCGACTCAAAAAAAAGGGTGCAATACCCAGGCTTGGTAAAACCGGGATTGGCTGGCTGTTCAGTGCTAACTATCCCAGATTATCATCAGATCTTCAGGAAGATGTCTTTGCGATACAGTAGCCACATCGCAGCCCAGCAAACCAGTACGTAGCTCAGCGCATACAGCAAGGAAGCATTCGCCGGGCTGGCTAGCGGCACGAATATGCGTTCGTAAATAAAGTCCTGCCAGGCCATCCCTGTACTGGTGTGCATGTGATCCAGCAAGTGGGACATCAACTCGGCAAACACGTAGGCGGCAATTGCATTCATTCCGAACACCAGGAACGGTCTTGTCCAGAACCCGCGCCATCGTCTCACATCCACGATCCAATAACACAGCGAGAGGCAGAGCAGAGCCAGTCCAGCGGTGAAGATCACGTAGGAACTGGTCCACAGTTTCTTGTTGATGGGAAATCCGAGGTTGAGAATCTTGCCCGCAACCACGCCGATCATTCCAAATACTGCCATGCCCCACGCCTTGCTCTGCCCGGAACGCGCGGAGCGAAGCCACTGCCCCGTGACCATCCCCAGCAGGCTGGTGGCCACGGCGGGGATCGTACTCAATACTCCTTCGGGATCGCGAGTGCCCTCGTACAAGTGTCCGGCCAGAAGCCGCCGGTCGAGCCAGGCCGCGAGGTTGCGGTCGGGATCGAGCAGCGGGATATCGTGAGTGGGCACGCCGAATCCTGGACCTGGAACGAAACGCATCAAAATCCAATAGCCCACCAGACATCCAACTATGGTGACGATCCACCCTCGCCAGTCTGTCCACAGAGCGAGAACCGCCGAAATCACATAGCAGACCGCGATCCGCTGCAGCACGCCATAAACGCGCCACGAATCCAGATGGTAGCGGTTGGGGAAGCCGTTCAAAAACAGTCCCAAGGCAAACAGCGCCAGGCCGCGCCAAAGCACGTGCCGCAGAAGCGCCGATCGCGACTCGCCGCGTTTCAGCCGCGAGCTGAAAGAAAACGCCATCGCCACTCCGACGATAAAGAGAAAGAACGGGAACACTAAATCAGTTGGCGTCCAGCCGTTCCATTCTGCATGCTTGAGCGGCCAATAAGAGTTGGCCTCGTCCCCCGCGTTGTTGACCAGAATCATCCCGGCAATCGTCGCCCCGCGAAACAGGTCCAGCGACATCAATCGGGATGGCGGCGAGGTCGGTGGCGCGGTGATTTCTTCTTGTGGGACAGCGGTGTTGGGTAGTGTCGAAGCCATACGAACCGTTATCTTAGCAGGCAATTTTGCCCGCGTGGTGACGGGCGTCCCACGCCGTCGCCGGAGCGAACCTCGCACAACGCCTCGTCATTCCGAGGAGCGAAGCTACGAGGAATCTAGGTTTCGCTGCAAATTCATTGCAAATTGGTTTTCACGGGATAATATTTCTGGATCATTCTCCCGGTCATCAAACCCTTACTCCGGAATGAGACGTCCCCCCCCCCCCCCCCCCCCCCCCCCCCCCCCCACCCCCCCCCCCCCCCCCCCCCTCTCCTCGCTGTCTACGGCCGCGTATCCAAGGGATGCTTGGCCTTCTCAAAGAATTCGTTCTGCAGCTTCAGGCTCTCCTGATCCGCCTTGACTGCGCGAATCGCGGTGACGATTGCGTCCTGCCAGGCTTTCATTTCAAATTCGCCACGCTCACGGGTTGCAGCAGAGCCATCGCCCGAATAGTGATTGGGAAAGCGCGCATACCACCAGATGCCGGTGTAAAGCGTGTCAGGCAAACTCAGCCGGGCCTGATCGGCTCCCGACTCTTGATTCGCCCGGTCGATGTGCACCAGGTTCGGTGTCGCAATCAGCATCTTCGATGTCTCAGATTCGCCCGCATGCATGTCCGTTGAGGTCTTCTTCGCCGGTCCACCCGGCGGCGGCGCGACCAATCCCATCACATAAACCACATAGTCGTGCGGCTTCTCCAGTTGCGACTGGGCGAAGAAGGGCAGCAGATTCTCATTGCCGCCGTGTCCATTCACGATGACGATCTTCTTGCAGCCATTGCGCGCCATCTCGTCGGTCGTTTCTTGTAGTAACTCGAGTTGCAGATGAGAACTGTATGCAACCGTGCCCAGCTCGTGCCGCGCTTCCAGAATCTGCCCAAAGTAGTATTCCGGAAACACCACTGCGTACTCCTGTTCGGCCGCATGAAGAACCTCATATCGGACCTTTAGCAAATCGGTCCCGAGCGGCAAATGGGGGCCATGCTTTTCCAGAATCCCGAAAGGCAAAAGGCAAGTCCCCTTGGATAGTTCGATTGCCGACCGGAACTCGGCAGCGGTGAGTTCTTCCCAGTGCACGGAAAGCTTGGCTTGCGTCCACCCCGGGCTGGTGCACAACACTGCCATCGCGAGTGTGATTAATACCTTGCGCATGAATTTTTTCTCCAGGATACGGGGAATTCTAGCACTCACATGACCGGTGACTTTAGTCACCATGACCTTCACACTAGGGGCAGGATATGATTCAGAGTCAGGCGTTTCCATGAAGAAATTGAAGTTCGTTCTTTGTCTTACCAATAACGATAACGATTATCAGATCGAGCAGGCGGCAGCCGCGGAAACCGCAGCCAAGAGCCTGGGGGTAGAGCTGCAGGTCATCCACGCTGAAAATGACTCGGTCACCCAGAGCCAGCAACTTCTGAAGATTATCCAGTCGCGCAACGACGCACTTCCGGATGGAATCATCTTTGAGCCAGTGGGAGGAACTGCTTTGCCGCAGGTGGCGCGTGCCGCCGCCATTGCCGGAATCGGATGGGTCGTCCTGAATCGCGATGTGGAATACATCGCTGAGCTGCGCAAGGCTTATCGAATTCCGGCTTTTTGCATCACTTCGGACCACGAAGAAATCGGACGCATCCAAGGACAGCAATTTGCTGCCATTCTGCCCTGCGGCGGAGCCGTGCTCTATATCCAGGGCCCCTCGGAGAGTCTCGCGGCCAAGCAGCGAACCTTTGGCATGTACGAAACCAAGCCGGCTGAAGTGCAGGTCAAGCTCATGAAGGCGCAGTGGACCGAAGCCAGCGCGCAACGAACCGTGAGTTCGTGGTTGCGATTGTCCACTTCCCAACAGACTCATCTCGACCTGATCGCCGCCCAGGACGATTCCATGGCCCTCGGGGCGAGGAAGGCGTTCCAGGAAGAATTGAATTTGCAGGCACGCGAGCGCTGGCTGAAGCTGCCTTACATCGGCTGCGACGGACTTCCGAACAGCGGGCAAATCTGGGTGAAGCGCGGTCTCCTGACGGCCACAATCTTTGTTCCGCCAAACGCTGGCACGGCTCTGGAGATGCTCGCAGAAGCCATTCGAAACGGCACCATGCCAGTAGAGCGCTCAACGGTAGCGCCGGTGTCGATTCCAGCTCTCGATGTTTTGGCCAAGTCCCACGCCGAAAAAACCCGGGCTCTGTCGGCAGGCGGCGCGTAAAATCGCCAACCTCTCACACATCAAATTGTTATTGAGATTTCAGTTTTCCTTTGTGCACCTTCGTGTCCTTCGTGGTTAATCGCCTTTGACTTCCGAAGTTGTGCCTCGTCTTGCTACAGTAATCCTTCTTTAAAGGAGCACCCATGCCCACCCTGGTAGCGCAACCTACTCGCATTTCCGCCGCTGGAACCAAGCCCAAGCTCATCGATGAATACATCGGACGCATTAACTCCAGGACGGCCGGCGTAAGCGTCGCCCACATGCGCAGCCCGCAAGGCTGGGAAGAACCCGGACAGACTCCCGAATTCGACGAGTTTACCCTCGTGCTCAAGGGCACGGTGCGGGTGCGCCACAAGAACGGTGAGATGGACATAACCTCAGGCCAGGCGGTCATCGCGCATGCTGGCGAGTGGATCCAGTATTCCACCCCGGCTGAGGGTGGCGCGGAATATATCGCCGTCTGTCTGCCGGCCTTCTCCATGGAGACAGTTCACCGCGACCAGTGATTCGAACTGCTCGTCAAACTTCTTAGGCCATAGCCCGATCATCCTTGTAGGCGAGGCCTTCGTGCCTGCGGGCTTCGTACCAGAGCGCAAGCTCAACCCGATTCCAGAATCCAAGTTTGTCAAAGATGACGCGCAGGTGGTTTTTCACCACATACTCCGTAGTGCCGATCGCTTCGGCAACTTCGCTATTCTTGAGGCCCTGGGCAACCAGCGCGATGACCTGCTGCTGGCGAGGGCTAGGGACTCGGCTTCCGTAGAGACCGTTTGCCGGTAGAGCCGCTTCCGATTTTGAAGGCTGCATAAAATTTAGGACTCCTAGTTTCGCCAGGTGCGGCCACACGCGGCTGGAATAAATCTCCCGTAGGTTCGATTCTTATTGCTGTCGCTACTCATCCCGAAGAGCACGTATACACGGACGCGCTTTCAATCAGATTGTCGAGCGGGAGCCCGGACGAGTTCAGCGTAAGTCGTCACACGTAGTGGGCTGGAGGTCACATCGGAAAGGCGTCGCGGGGACTGGAATAATGAGCAGGTTACGAGGATTTCCACAGTTCGGCGACAACGCTCTCTTATCACGTCAACCGCAGGCTGAGGATTACTTTGAGCTGCTTATGAAAAGCCTGCTACCGTGCGGGACATGCAGCGGGAGCGCGCAGGCTGTCAAACGCCGGATCGGAGTTGAGCCGGTGAGGGAAGGTCCCTCATAAGACGATAAGCTCGGACAAATCAAATGGTGGGCATAGAAAAGCCGCGCGGCAACGCATGGGGGCGCCGACGCATTTCTTGACGTTCGTTCACTTGCTACGGATTGGCGTGATGCGGATCACGCAGGCTGGACGGCGACGGCACTGTCGGTCGGGTCTCGCGAGTGCCCAGTCCAATGACCATGGACATATCTTTGGGATAGACCACGTCGCGCCCTCGAGCGAGGAAGTGCGAGTACACCGACATCGCGGCTCCATAGAAGCCGAAGCTTGAGGCCACCACTCTCGAATGGGCGAGTGCTCCCACGATCGTGCCCAGGAAACGAAATCCAGAGGCGCCATTGGCCGCCCCCGCGCCCGGGTCGCCACCACCGTCTCCACCGTGGAAGCGAGCGTCGCGATCCGGAGAGACGGAACTTGCGGCCAGGGCCACGGCAATCCCCGTGGTCAGGTATCGCGTCCTGGGAGTGGTAACCTGGGCGCCCCCCTCGGCATCGAGAGTGAGATGTTCGCCTTTGGCAACCTCAACGCCTTCCAGGCTGGCCTCTACTCTCTGCTCAATTCCATCGGGCGGAACGACCTGGTGGAACACGACCCGAAGCTGTCCATTACGATTCAGCCTGCGGGCCGGCCGCACTTCCAGCACCGAACCTTTAATGTGGCTGCCCTGGGGGAGGAATAACTGATTGGAAACGACGAGGGGCTGGCTGATGACAGCCTCGACTGGCTCACCCTTTTTTGCGGTCGCGGAATCCAGCGGCGTGACCAAAAGAGCATGCACGACGCTGCCCGACGGAGGAGGATTTCCAATGGAGGACAACGACTCCGTTTTCAGCGGTTGCATTCCGAAATCGAGAGGCATCTGCAGATCCGCGTTGAAGCTCGTCCCGGCGTCCATGTACTGGGGATGGTATGGAAGTTGCGCCACCCCGAGCCTTTCCAGACGGTGCATCTTTCCCGGCTCATGCAGTTGCTGCATAGCGGTATTCCATTCTCGCTTGGCTTCCTGCTTCGCCTCGCTGATCTTGCGTGAGGCCGCATGCTTGGCTTCAGCCGCTGCACTCGGATTCTGCTTGGCACTCGCCGGAACGAACTGCAAAACTCCCTGGGACGCCGGCGAGACGACGGTCTGCAAGGGGACGTGGCGGCCATCGGCCATGATCAGTTCGTCAAACTCGACATGAACTTGATGGTAAGGAGAAAAATTCGCATTCATGGCGGCGACGGTGCGCTGCATCTTCGAAACCCCGTCGATGCCCGAAATTTTACCGGTAACTTCACTACCCGCAGGCACCACGATCTTGTCGAAGCAATAAACAGGCTCAACAATTTTCCCATGAACTGACTGCCCAACCTTCTGGATGCGCACTTCCTGATCCAGAGCCACTTTCAGCGGAGTACCTGCGGGCACCGTCAAGGGAATGGAACTGGACAATTCTGGCAAAGCTGGCGCTGGTAGCGGAATGGGAGATGGCAGAATCGGTTCCGCGGGTCTGGTAGAAAGGGTTTGAGCCCAGATCCAGCCGCTGCAAACGGACGTCAGCACGATAACCCGCAAAATGTCACGCATACGCTGTTCGATTTTCAACTGACACCCCGGGTTGTCTGGCTAGCGGCGTGAACAAATGATACCGCAAAAGCAGGCTGCAGAAACCTGCAATTGGAGCGACACAGTTGCTACTTCAGAACTTTGAAAGAGTCGAGCACCATTTTGAGAGTGCGTCGTACGTTCTCGAAATTGAAAGCGCGGGTCAGGATCGCTGTGGCGGCTATGAACTTAGGGGGGAGACTTCTGCATTCCGCGAAGCCCCGGTGCTGCCGGGAAAAGGGGGTTTGGGTGTGCTTGGATGTGCTTGAGGCAGGCTTGCGAAGTTTTTTGAATGGCGTGTCTCTGAATTGCAGGTGAATGACGTGCCCAAACCCTCTTTTTGGTATTTGTGAGGCCGGAAAACTCCCCCGCTTTCCGACCCCCTTACTGGGCTCACCACACTCCTTGCGGAGCAGGTGAGCGAATCCCGCAAGTGAGTGCGATCATGCTCCTGATCTCTGGAAACGTCCATAGAGCCAGTCTGAAGCAGTCTGAACTGATCTGAAGAAATTCGCTGGTGTGAAACGTTTCGAACCCACTTGTCGCTATAGGAAGTAGGGCTAGAGAAATGGATGGCCACGATTTGGAGATCCTTCCCATGGCTCGCTCTTACAAGGGGGATTTATGGCAAAAATCATTGAGTTCTACGTACCTATTAAATTCAGGAAAAAGGCAACCAAGTCGATCGCACCACAACGACAGGCGAAAGTGATACCGTTCAATTCGCTAAAAAGGAAGTCGGCCTGACGAAAACCATTCTGCTTTTGGTCAATAACAGGTTCGTCAGAGCCTCTGCGACTAGAGGGTGGTAGAGGGCTGCATAAATGACCGGAACGAAACGGCAGCACAAAACAATAGAATGTCGCCTCTTACCAGCATTGCGCGGTTTTGAGTGTGATGGCCTGGTCTCGACAGTTGACTTTCTGCTCCTTGGTCCACTCGCGGGCCGGGGCTGACGTTGGGGAGAAAATAGGTAATTCACGGTATTGACTTTCGCTTGGGACCGATGGAACATTGTGAGCCGCGCGGAGGACTGTCCCATGAAAGCTCCACTCCTGCCCCGTAAGACAGCAAACCTTTCCGAGTCAGTCCATCAACAGCTCAGTATGTATGCGTTGGCCGCGAGCGCGGCTGGGGTAGGAGCGCTGTGTTTCGCGAAGCCGGCTGAAGCCAGGATCGTCTATACGCCGGCGCATGTAGCGATTAAGGCAAACGGTGGCTTGTTTTACATTGATCTTAATCACGACGGAACCCCCGACTTCGCGTTCTCGAACACTTGGTACGTTGGCGAGAAGACCGATCGGGTCCTGAAGATTGTTGAGCCTTCAGCGAACGAAATCTGGATGACCAACAGCAAAGCGTGCAATACACTCTCGGTTGCCGCTGCGCTGCCCAAGGGCAAGAGGATCGGACCTAAAGCAGATTTCAAACACAACAATTTCGGGGCGGTGATGGCGGCTGCCACTCCGACAGGTAGTTGCGGCGTGTGGTTGGGGCAGAGTAACTTGCAGGCCTACCTGGGCCTAAAATTCACCATTAAAGGAAAGATCCACTTCGGCTGGGCACGAGTGAAAGTGGATACGCAGCTGCAGCAGCGACCATTTTTAGCTACCCTGACCGGCTACGCCTACGAGACGATCCCCGGCAAGGCAATCATCGCAGGCGCGACTAAGGGACCAGACGACGCCGAACCAACAGCAGCTCTCAGCAGCCACACTCCCGAACCAGCTACCCTGGGCGCGTTGGCGCTAGGAGCGCCAGGATTGTCGATCTGGAGGCGCAAGGAATCAGCGGCTGCCGCACTTGCAGCCAATTGATTTACGAAGCCGATTGTTGGCGTAACGTCGCGATAGTGCTCAGAACCCCGCCCCCCAAGATTCCCAATTTGGAACCCGATCCGCCTCCATCCCTTTTCTCCTTGACCACACCCTTCGTTTGCGATAATATATATGCATATTGGTTATCTAGAAGATAATCATCGATCTTTCACAAACTAACATTCGGGCGCTCCTTCTGGGAAGCGTCGAGTCGCGATCGATGCGGCGAAGCGAAGATCTCCCCAAGCAGTTCCCAAAACGGAACGAAGACGATCGGCCACACCGTAACTCCAATGTTTCCAAGATTTTGCCTCTAACTACCTTAAGAACCATAGATCTAGGAGGCAATAAAATTTACGGTCCTTTGTTTTCTAGATTTTGCGCGGAAGAGAGATTTTTTTCTGTACATACAAACGCGAGGACGACAGGAAGCTTAGGGATGTCTCCCCTGCTCTTGGACCTGGCCGACTGCGGTGACGTCGACCTCCACCTTGTCGCTGACATGAAGCAGAAACGTGCTGGGATTCTTCAATCCCCATTCAACGTACGGAATGACGATGTGGGTCCGTGCGCTAAGGCTGTTCCCTTTTGTTTGCACGGGAAGAGTCAGAGTGATTACGTGGTCGCCTCCATGCAATCTGAGAATGCCTTCAACCCGCACATCGGAGTCTCCCTGAAGCTCGAATCTGCCGGACATTTTGGTGGGCGTGAAAGTTATCTCGGGATAGCGCTGGCTTTCGAGGATTTCTGCGTGCATTTTGTGGTCGCGACCTGAATTTCCGCTGTCTCCGCTGGTAGCATCCACGACTACCAGGCCGCTGGCCGCGCCGCTTGATGGATTAAAGTGAACTGTCCCATGCTTGAGCGCGAAAGTGCCGTGCACGGTGTGGAGGATGGCGGCCAGTGTGAACTCGATCCGGGAGTTCGCTGGATCGAGTTCGAGAGTCGTTTCTTGCGCGCGAAGCTTTTCCGCGCACGGGCCAATAGCAAATAGCAACCCGACGCATAGCCAGCGAGTCATAAGGACTCGTGCCTTAAAACCACTTATGACGGGTTCTGGTCCGCCTGTCGTCTCGTCCACGCGATCAGCGGGGGAAATGATAGTAGACGTCCTGTTTGGAGGGAATGGGCACACCGTTCTTGGATGCGGGAGTGAAGCGCCAGTTCTCCAGCACCGCGAGCACCTTCTGGTCGACAGCAGGCCCGAGGCTTTGAATCACGATCTTCTGCACAATAACGCCCGCTTCGTCGATCGTGATTTCGACGATAACATCTCCTTCAATGCCGGCCGCGTCCGATCCAAATGCCGGATCAGGAGAAACGATCGGCAGCGCTGGTCGAATCTCAGGGCCGGTGAAGGCTCCGTACGAGAGCGATCCGTAGAGAGATCCAGCGGCGGGCCCTCCCGGCCGGGCGGTAGCAATCTCATTACCTGCTTCCCGTTTAGCCGCAGGCGGCTCCAGACGGTGCGGGCTTGCAATCTTCGGAGGCCGCTGCAGGGTAAGCGGCTTCGGCTTCTCCTGCGTAACTCCGGAGTCGCCTCCGAAATAAATGCGAGTCAACGAGCTGCCGGATTCGCCTTTCGCCACCGACAGCGGAGCCACGAAGATTGGGGCCGGGCTGTGCAGAAGCCAACCAAGGAAAAGCAAATGTATCGCCAAGGAAATGCTTAACGATGCGGCTCGGCGTTTCGGAGCGGCGGGATGGAGTTGCGAGAACATTAAGCCACTACAGGCCAGGTTCTCTCTATTCTACTCACTCTTTCGCTAAAATGAAGGAGCAATCGCACCATTGCGATGCCACGCAATTACAATGGTTTGCATCTATACTGCGGCAGCCTGAATCAACATAACATTATTATTGGGCTGCTCATGCCCCTGCTTATCATCTATGAACGACGTGAGCCCGAGGAATCAATTGCGGCACAAGAGGATAAGTTTTGCTTGTGCGGCAGTTCTATGTCTTGTCGTTAACTTCGTCCCTATTTGCCAGACGGCGTCGGCCCAGGCTCCGACGCTCGCAACACCCGCACCATCCACCTCGACTTCCTACAACAGTTCATCCAGCAATTCCAGCCAATCCAACAACCCTGCGGGCGCCCTTGGCCAGACGCCGTTTTCCGGCAGCGTTCCTGAAGGCAAAGCGACTCCCGGAGTTTTACCCCTTACCTTCAAGGATGCGCTCGATCGCGGATTGAGAAACAATCTCGGCCTCCTGCTCCAGAGTGACACCACTCTGACCGTCCGCGGAGAGAAGTGGAAAGAACTCAGCGAACTGCTTCCCCACGTGAACGCCTCGGTCACCGAGCTCGCTGAACAAATCGACCTTGCTGCTCTGGGATTTCGGTTCAAGACGCCGGGGATACCCAGGGTTGTTGGCCCGCTCGGAGTTTTTGAAACTGGTGCATACCTGACGCAGTCGCTGTTCGACTATCATTCCATCGAGCGCAATCGCGGCGCTTCGTACAATGTGAAGGCCGCGCAGTACTCTTTGAAAAACGCTCGCGACCTGGTGGTGCTGGCGGTGGGGAACGCTTATCTTATAGCGATCGCCGGAGCAGCTCGAGTGGCAACTGCGCAGGCCGACCTGCAAACGGCGCAGGCACTGTACGATAAAGCGGTGGACCAGCAGAAGGCCGGGGTGAATCCGGCGATCGATACGCTTCGCGCCCACGTCGAACTGCAGAGCCGGCAACAGCAGTTGATCTTTGCCCGCAACGACTATGCGAAACAAAAACTAACGCTGGGGCGCGTGATTGGTTTACCGCCGGGACAGGAGTTTAGTCTCGCGACCGCAGCCCCGTATGAGCCATTAGCGACTGCTCCACTGGAGGACGATCTGCAGCGCGCGTACGCAGCGCGGCCGGACTATCTGGCGGCGGCGCAACAGGTGCGGTCCGCAGAAGAATTTCGCCGGGCGGCGACAGCGCAGCATTATCCCTCGCTTGATATGGCTGGAAATTACGGAGCGGCGGGAATCCGTCCGGGCAGCTCGCACGGCGTCTTTGAGGTTGGAGCCACATTGAACATCCCAATCTTTGCCGGCGGCAGAATTCATGCAGACGTTTTGGAAGCGGAAGCCTCGCTGCGACAAAGCCAACAGCAATTAGAGAACCTGCGCGGCCAGATCGACTACGAGGTCCGCAGCGCCCGTCTTGACCTCACTTCCGCGGCGGATCAAGTCGAGGTGGCGCGCAGCTCGGTTGATCTTGCCGGCCAGACGTTGCAGCAGGCGCAGGACCGCTTCGCCGCCGGGGTAACGGACAACCTGGAGGTAGTTCAGGCGCAAGAGTCTCTGGTGTCGGCGAACGAAAGCTACATTTCTAGCCTCTACGCCCACAACTTAGCCAAGATATCCCTCGCGAAGGCGATCGGCGTTGCCGAAGAGGGTGTCAAGCAATACCTCCAGAATCAGAGTAAGGACAAGTAAAAATCATGGCGGAAAATACAGACACGGCGGTGCGGGAAAATCAGCCTCAAGCCCAGCGGCCTGCAAATCAGCCAGCTCCATTGCCCGCGTCGGATAGAGATCTCCGCTGGAAGAGCTTTCGAGCAGGCAATCCCCGATTCCGCGTGTTTCTTATCGTGGGAATCATCGTATTGCTCGTAACGGGCTTCTTTTTGTGGCGTTACTTCGATAGCTATGAAGATACGGACGACGCGCAGATCGACGGCCATCTGAACTCGATCAGCGCGCGCGTCTCCGGCCACGTCTTGAACCTTCTGGTCGATGATAACCAGTATGTCCCCATGGGAACTCCGTTGATCGAGATTGATCCCAAGGACTATCAGGTTGCGGTGGATCGCGCGAAGGCAGATTACGCCGACGCCGTAGCCTTGGCGGAGGCCGCGCGCGTAAATGTCCCCATCACTTCAGTCAACACCAATAGCCAGACCTCGAGCGCGCAAGCGGATGTGGAGAACGCAAATGCCGGAGTCGCTGCCGCCCGTCAACAGTTTTCGGCCGCCAAAGCGCAATTGGCCGAGGCCGAAGCCAACAATGTGAAGGCGCAGAATGATCTGGTGCGCTACAAGCAATTAGTGGATAAGCAGGAAATTTCAGAACAGCAATATGACCAGGCCGTGGCCGCGGCCCATGCGGGCACGGCCTCGGTGGATGCAGCTCGAGCCTCAGCGTCGGCTGCCGACAACCAGGTGCGGCAGGCGCAAAGTAGGTTGCTGCAGGCGCAAGCGAATCTTCGCGCGGCGGGGACCGGTCCGCAGCAAGTCGAAACCTTCCGATCGCGGGCGCAATCCGCCCAGGCGCAGGCTGACCAAAAAAGAGCCGCACTGGAGCAGGCTGAATTGAATCTGCAGTACACGGTCATTGCGGCTCCCGTGAATGGAGTCGTAACCAACCGCACAGTGGAAGTCGGACAGAATGTCTCGATCGGCCAGGAGTTGATGAAGGTAATCAACCTCGACGATATCTGGGTGACGGCGAACTTTAAAGAAACCCAGCTCAAGCGCATGCAAGTCGGCCAACGAGCCACGATCCACGTGGACACGAATGGCAAGGACTACAAAGGGCACGTGCAGAGTATTGCGGGAGCCAGCGGCGCCATCACCAGCTTGCTGCCGCCCGAGAATGCGACTGGCAACTACGTCAAGGTAGTGCAACGCATCCCGGTGAAGATCACATTCGATCCCGGTGAGACCAGGGAACACGTTCTGCGTCCGGGAATGTCGGTTGAGCCCAAAGTCTGGGTAAAATGAAGTTTAGTAGGGAGAACGGATGTATCGCATTATCACGGTCGAACGCGAATATGGAAGCGGAGGTGGCGAGATTGCCTGCGAGCTCGCCAAACGGCTCGGCTGGAAGGTTTGGGATCGTGCTCTGACGGAAGAGATCGCCAAGGTTGCCAATGTGGAGTGTTCGACCGTCGAGCGTTGCGAGGAGCGCGTCGACGGCACGTTTCAACGTCTGGTGAAAGTGTTTTTGCGCGGCAGCCACGAGCGCAGCATCCCGCTGCCCGGCGCAGAGCCGTTTGACACCGACCGCTTCGTATCCGTGGGGCAGCAGGTCATGGAAAAAGTCGCTGAGGCTGGCAATTGCGTCATCGTAGGCCGGGGCGCGCCATACTTTCTGCGCCAGCGTGCGGACGCCTTTCACGTTTTCTTGTATGCGCCGTACGCGGAGAAGCTCAGCCGGTTGCTGAAGCTGGGCAAGAGCGAGAGGGAAGCAAGAGAATTGTTGGACACGATCGATCGCGATCGAATCACATTTGTGAAGCGCTATTTCGATGCCGACTGGCCGACGCGTTGCCTCTATCACATGATGATCAATACAGCCGTCGGCAACGAGAGTGTGATCTCTACGATTCTGAAGACCATGCACGCATTGGAACGAGCGCCGGTGAACGTTTAACCGAAAAGCCATGCCCGGCGCGGACGTCCCGGTTTACGGCCGCGGGCTCTGAAGCCGACCCGTTTCCTTTCTTGGTACTTCAGTAACCGCTGCCTATGCACCTTTTTTGATGCAATTTAACATTCCTGCAATATTCTCCAACTATCATGGGAAGAGTAGGACGTTCGATTGAGGAGTGGCAGGTGGCATCGCCCCGACTTTCACGTTTCGCGCTTCCGCTGCAGGTAGCTGCAGTGTGCTACCGGCGGCAAGGGGATTCGATCGAGTTCCTGCTGGTAAATACCAACGGCGGCGGCAAGTGGACGTTTCCCAAAGGTGCTCCTGAGGCAGCGATGTCGCACAGTCAGGCCGCCGAGCGCGAAGCGTGGGAAGAAGCTGGAGTTCGCGGCCACATCGAACCGCGACACTTTCATCTTTATTTACACTCCAAGGGTGTCTTCTGGAAACCTCCGGGCGTGCGCGAATTTGTGATCAAGGCTTTTCTGATGGAAGTCGAGTTGATCGATGGGTCCCATGAGCCCGAACGCAATCCCACGTGGTTCAGCCCCAACGATGCCAGAAAGATTCTAGCCAAAGGGCGTGAAGTGAAGTACGCGAGAGAAATGCAGGCGGTGGTTGACCGGGCCATCGAGCACATTGATCAGGCGAAGCCTGCGACCGCGGGATAAGAGTCATCTCACAAATCGGGTGTCATGCTGAGCGTAGAACCAGATTCGCGACAGCGAAGCTGGTTCGCAGTCGAAGCATCCCTACCCCGAGATTGTCTGCGGAGTAGGGATTCCTCGCTTTGCTCGGAATGACTGTCAGCATTTATCAGATAGCCTAGGACCTCCCCTTGGGTGAGCAAGTCTGTCCTTCTTCTGCAAACCGCCCTTCTCATGAGACGATTGAACTAACGCCATGATTCAGTTGTCCTCCGCCGGAAAACGGTACGGTCACAAGCTCCTTTTCGAGGGAGCCGACTGGATGGTCACGCCCCGGGATCGCATTGGCCTGGTGGGCGCGAACGGCACCGGAAAATCCACGCTGATGAAGATTTTCGCGGGGATCGAGACCCTTGATTACGGCTCCTTCAGCACGGCCAAGGGCATCAGCGCCGGCTACCTGCCGCAAGACGGGCTAACGCTCTCCGGACGCACCGTGTTCGCCGAGTGCATGGCGGTTTTTTCCGAATTGCGCGAGATGGAGCAGGAGATGGAAGACCTGACCGCCCGCATGCCGGAACTCGACCAGTCTTCTCCCGAATATGCGCAGGTCGCGGAACGGTATCAGCGTATCGAACACGAATTTCGCACTCGCGATGGATACGCCATCGAGGCCCAGGTCGGAAGCGTGCTGATGGGCCTCGGTTTCCGCAAAGAAGACTGGCATCGCCGGACGGAAGAATTTTCCGGCGGATGGCAGATGCGCATCGCGCTGGCCAAGCTGCTGCTGCAGGAGCCGAACCTGTTGCTGCTGGACGAGCCCACGAATCACCTCGATCTTGAAGCGCGCAACTGGCTGGAAGAGTATCTGACGCATTATCCAAATGCGTTTGTGCTGATTTCGCACGACCGCTATTTTCTCGACGTCACGGTTAACAAGATTGCCGAGATCTGGAACAAGCGCATCCATCTTTACCCCGGCAATTACGAAAAATACCTGGCGTCGAAGACCCAGCGCATGGAGCAATTAGAAGCGGCGTATCGCAATCAGCGGGACCGAATCGAGCAGTTGGAGGTATTCATCAATCGCTTCCGCTACCAGGCGACCAAGGCGAAGCAGGTGCAGAGCCGCATCAAGGAACTGGAAAAGATCGAGCGCATCGAATTGCCGGAAGAAGAAAAGGTGATTCACTTTTCCTTCCAGCAGCCGAAACCCAGTGGTCGGATCGTGGCCGAGTTTATTGACGTGGCGAAATCCTACGGGGAGAAGGAAGTATTTCGCAATGTCAGCTTCATGATCGAGCGCGGCGACCGCATCGCTCTTGTAGGTGTGAACGGCGCTGGCAAATCGACATTGATTAAGCTGCTCGCGGAAACAGAAGCTCTGACCGGCGGCGAATTCCGCCTGGGCCACAACGTGCTGCCAGACTATTTTGCGCAGGACCAGTACAAAGAACTCAAGCCGGATGCGCGCATTCTGGATGATATCGGCGAACTCTCGCCGCGTTCCACCCAGACCGAACTGCGCAGCCTGCTCGGCTGTTTCCTTTTCTCCGCGGACGATGTGTTCAAGCGAATCGGCGTGCTCTCGGGCGGCGAGCGCAACCGCTACGCCCTGCTGCGCATGCTTCTGCATCCCGCAAACTTTCTGTTGCTGGATGAACCCACGAATCACCTCGATATGCGCGCCAAAGACGTTCTGCTGAAGGCGCTGATGGATTACACGGGCACGGTTGTCTTCGTCTCGCACGATCGCTATTTCATCGACAAACTGGCAACGCGGGTGTTCGAAGTAGGCGATGGAAAAGTAGAAGTCTATCCCGGAAATTACGAAGACTATCGCTGGCGGAAAGAAGGTGGCGCGGAAAAACTGCAGGAAACCGTAAGCCGCTCGACGATCATCGCGCAGCCCGCAAACGGCAACAAGAATGAATCCGCCATCTCGGACGACGGCAAATCCAAGCGTCTGAATCCGATCAAGCGCAAGCAGATTGAAGAACGAGTCAAAGAGCTCGAAGCCGAGATTTCGCGGACGGAGACCGCCATCGCCGAGTGCGAAGCGGCCCTACAAACCTTCGTCAGCGCCGAGGAAACAGCCCGACGTACTCAAGAATTAGCCAGCCATCGCACCCAACTGCAAAACCACATGGCGGAGTGGGAAGAGTTGGCCCAGTCACTGGAAGCGTAGCGCAGACCCGCTTTGTTGACACCCTCGCGACAGCCGGCAAGGATGTCGGCGCTACGACGTTCTGCCCCGATTGAACGGGTCTGGCCTTTGCTTGACCCCTCGTTTACAATCCACTCGCTGAAGTTCTCCTCGGGATTTTGGCATTTCTGCTGATCTCACGTTGGTTTGAAGGAGGATCCGATGCCCCGCTCATGTAAGCTTTTCCTCTGCGGTTGCACTGCCGTTCTGCTGCTACCTTTTCTCAGCTGTGGTTCTGCGCACGAGTCCGACGAATATTATGTTTTCGTAGCCGCCAACCTGCCGGTTCCTTATTGGCAAGCTGCCGGCGCTGGCTTTTCCAAGGCGGCGGACGCGTGGAAGGTTCGCAATAGCTTTGTCGGCCCTCAGACCTACGACCCCAAGGCGGAGCGAGAAGCTCTGGATCAGGCGGTACAAAAGAAAGCCACGGGCATCCTGTTGGCTGTTACGGACCCCGCTTTGCTCAAAGACGGCATTGACAAGGCCATTGCGGCGGGCATTCCCGTGCTCACCATCGACTCGGACGCTCCCGCCAGCAAGCGACTCTTTTTCATTGGCACGAACAACTACCAGGCCGGCCTCATTGGAGGACAACGCCTGGCGCAGGAACTCAAAGGCAAGGGCAACGTCGTTATTTTCAGCATGCCCGCCCAGCCCAATTTGCAAGATCGTCAACGCGGCTACAAGGACGCCCTCGAGCGCTCGCCCAACATCAAGATCACGCGCGTGGTCGATATCCAGGGCGATCCTCGCATTGCTTTCGACACCACCACACAAATCATCGGCAAAGAAAAAGACAAGGTTGATGCCTTTGTCTGCCTCGAAGCGCAGTCGGGTAAAGAGGTCGCCGGAGTGCTCAACAGCTACCACGTGACCGACAAAGTTGTCATGGCAATGGACACCGATCCAGAAACGCTCGACTGGATCAAGAAGGGCGGAATTGCCGCCACAATCGCACAGAAGCCGTACACCATGGCCTATGTCGGCATGCAGATGCTCGACAACCTCTATCATCACAAGCCGGCGCTGGACACAGACTGGTCAAAGGATATTTATGCGCCGGTCCCCAGCTTCGTGGATACTGGTTCCGGCCTGATCGACAAGACGAACGTGGATTCGTTTCTGCAAGCCGGAAAGAGTCTGACCTCCGCGCCCAAGTAAGAACGGGAAAGCTGCCTGGGACGACAAAACCGCACTTCCCCAAAAGGCAGTCATGCGCACCTTAAGTACTTCCTTGATCCGCGCGGTCGTGGTCTTCCGTAACCTCCTCGATTACCAAAGCCCGTGCGATAGTGAATTTGGCCCATGGCCACCATCTCACACGCGCCGCATGCGGCTGCGCTCGAATAAGCCGCACGGAACCAAGGAAGGCCCAAATCGATGTTGCAGCCAACGCAGAATTCAGCCAACGCACCTAAATATTCCCCGAGCCCGAACCCGTACACACCACCCAAAAACGCAACTTCCTCGATGGAGCAAGCCACCATCGGACGCTCGGTGGTCATCAAGGGCGAGGTTAGCGGCGCCGAATCGCTCTATGTAGACGGCCGCATCGAGGGCACCGTCAATTTTGCCGACAGCCGCGTAACCGTCGGACGTAGCGGCGTCGTTGTTGCCAATATCAGTGCCAAGGAAGTGGTCATTATGGGCACGGTGACCGGCAACATCCATTGCACCGATCGTTTAGACATCCGCAGTGAAGGCTCGCTTACCGGGGACGTCGTGACCCCGCGCATCTGTGTGGAAGACGGAGCGGTCTTGAAGGGCGCCGTTGAGGTTCGCGCCGAACACCAGAACGAGAAAGCGCAGTCGAAGTCGGTCGAAGCTGTGAAATCTGCCGAGCCCTCAAAGGCAGCCGCGGCGGCGGCCGGAGCGGGGACATCGGTGGCCCTGGCCCATGGCAGCAAGGTCATGTACAACGAATCGAACTGAGCACGCCACAAAAAACCAAGGGCACTGAGGATCGAATCCACAGTGCCCGCGTCATTCTTACCGCTTAAATACTTCTTTTACTTCTTTCTGGATTCGTCCTGCTTCAGATCAAGTGCGGCCGAATTCATGCAGTAGCGCAGACCCGTCGGGGCCGGACCATCGGGAAAAACGTGCCCTAGATGCGCGTTGCATTGGGCGCAGCGGGCCTCGGTTCTCAGCATGCCGTAAGCGTTGTCGGTTTCTTCCGCGATCGCGGTTTGATCGATCGGCTTAAAGAAGCTCGGCCACCCGGTGCCTGAATCAAACTTCGTATCCGAGCTGAACAGCGGCTGCCCGCAGCACACGCAAGCGTAAGTGCCGGGTTCCTTGGTCTTCCAGTATTTGCCGGTAAATGCCGGCTCGGTTCCCGCCTTGCGGGTGACGACGTATTGCTCAGGCGATAGCTGCTTCTTCCACTCTTCTTCAGACTTCATAATTCTTTCAGCCATGACATTCTCCTTTATGAATACAGTCATTGGATTACGACACATGATTAAAAGTTACGGCGCAAAATGCTTTTCACCACAGAGACACAGAGACACAGAGACACAGAGAAAAATTTGAGACTCTGTGTCTCTGTGCTGAATCTGCAAAGTTCTTGACTTCGCCTTTCGTTCGCTTACAATGGCGTCATGGCGATCACACGCAGACAACGGCAAGTGTACGACTTCATTTCCGAGTTCGTACAGAAACACGGCTATTCTCCCTCGTTCGAAGAAATTGGAGAAGGCCTCGGACTGAGTTCGCTGGCCACGGTGCATAAGCACATCTCGAATCTCGAGAAGAAAGCGCTGCTGACGCGCGACTACAACTGTAGCCGCTCCATCGATCTGCTCCCGCCCAAGGGGCGCCTGAAACAGGCCATGTCGGTGAATACTACGATGGTGCTTCCGCTCCTTGGACGAATCGCAGCCGGTCAGCCCATCGAAGCCGTCGAAAACCCGGAGACGATTTCTCTGGCCGACTTCGTCCGCTCGAAAGAAGTGTTCGTGCTCGAAGTGCGAGGCGATTCCATGCAGGACGAACACATCATGAGCGGAGACTACGTCCTGGTCGAAAAGGCAAAGACGGCACACAACGGAGATATTGTGGTCGCGCTCGTCGGGGGATCGGATGCCACGCTCAAGCGTTTCCATCGCGAAGGCGACAACATCCGCCTGCAGCCATCAAACGTGAACATGCAGCCAATCATCGTGCCCGCCGCTTCGGTTGAGGTCCAGGGACGAGTGATTGGGGTGCTAAGGAAGTACTGAATTCAGCACTTAGCATTAAGAATTTGTTCGCAGTCGGAGACATAGAAAACGCCCGGATTCAAGCCGGGCGTTAAACTTTTCTAGCAAACGACCGATGACAAACGACCAGCGACCCCTCACCCCAAATGCTTGTCAATGGCCTTCTGAATCGTTTCCTTCGGAACATATCCGACGATCTGTTCCTTCACTTCTCCACCCTTGAACACCAGCAAGGTGGGGATGCCGCGCACGCCATAACGCATGGGCGTAGCGCTGTTGTGGTCAACATCCATTTTGCCGACCTTGAGTTTGCCTTGGTAGTCCTTGGCCAACTGCTCAACGATAGGAGCGATTGCCTTGCAAGGCCCGCACCAAACGGCCCAGAAGTCGACCAGGACTGGAGTCTCTGATTTGAGAACATCCTGATCGAAATTCGAGTCTGTTACTTCAAGTATTCCATTGCCTGCCATGATTTCCTCCACTGGCGCGCCTGCTTTGCATGGGCGCAGCGAAACAGTATAAAAGCCCATCCATCCATAACAATAATGGACTTCTGATGGGCCTACTAAATCTTAACACTTCTATTGGATGCAAAGCAGCTCCAGAAGTCGCAAGCCTAAAGGGAGGTTGATTGCAGGAGGCACTCGCCGCTGCCCTCACGGACTCGGCGCAGGCGGTTGGAACAGATCCGGTATGCCCGCAATCGCGGCCGGCGTGAGTGGTTTAAGGTTGAGTTGCTCGGTAAGGAAGGCAATGCGGTCGCGGCGGGCCTCGGCATTCAAAGCATGGGGTGCGTCGTAGAGTTTAAAACGCTTGGGTTCGCTCACGATCGCCGCATACGCGCGCGCCCGATCGGGGTTCAGGAACTCCTCCTTTGAAGCGTACTGCAAAAACACCACGGCGGGCGCCGCGTGCGAGACGAATTTGCCCGGATCCAGCCACCCATATTTTGCCTGGAATGCGTCGAACTTTTCCGGGCCTATCTTCTGGCGATACTCCTGCATCTCTTTTGTCTTGAGATCCGATTCATCCGACAAACCGCCCGCCATCAAGACGAAAGCCACGAACCGCTTATCAATGCCGCTGAGAAACCCACCCACGCTAGCGTTGTAGCTGTGACCGACATAGGCGAGACGCTTGGCATCAACGTCCGGACGAGCCAGCAGCAGGTCAGCACCGCGGCGCATGTCCACGATCTGCTGTATCAGATCCGTGGCTTCCTGCTGGTTCAGCGGGGTCGGATCCTCCACATGTCCAGAACGCGCAACGGGGCCGTCGGTAAGCAGTGACACCACGCCCGACGGCGCGAGGGCCACGGCTTCGTCTAGAAACTCTTTGCGGTTGCGCATGGTCGAATTGTCCCAATACCAATGTCCCCAGATCACCGCGGCGAACGGCCCCTTGCCGCTGGGCACGACCAGATAGGCTGGAACCCGTCCGCCCTTGGGACTGGCGTAAGAGATGTCGTGGACGGCGACATTGCCGCGGTGCTCGACACCGATCTCCTGCAGGTCGAGCGATGCTTTCTGGTCGTAGTCGAAGTGTCGCAGAACGTCGGTGTCCTGCGCGAATAAAGGGACGGCAGCGGCTAGCAGAACGGCGGAGAGTAACAATTGCATCCGGCAGAATCCTCAGTATGCCACTCATGGACTGTCGGAAAACATGAAAGTTAGCACAGACCTGGCGCCTGGCGCCACACGACTTACAGTTCCAGTGCCAGTGTCACTTCTTCAGTTCCTGAGTCCAGTTCGTAACTACCGTAATCGATTGGTTTACCTGTTGCGAGATTACGTTGAGAAGTATCTTTTTGCCGTCCGGCGCGACATCATAGAAGAAAATCTGGCTGGACAGGTTCGACACCAGTGGCTGTGCGCTCCCGAATTGCAGGGTGTCGTTCAGTTGCCGGACGGGCACCGCGAAAACCGTGAAGTTGAGGTCAGCGTAATAGAGGCTCTTGCCATCCTTCCCCCACAACGGCCGATCACCGCCGCTCTGCGAGACTTGCCATTTCCCCTGTCCGCCGCGGAAGGGTATGACATACACCTCGGTTTGACCGGACTCGTTGGACGAGTAGGCGAGCCAGCGGCCGTCAGGCGAAAGCCCTCCAGTGCCTGCGTAAGAATTGGCGCCGTGTGGCACAATCAGAAAAGGCTTGCGATCGCCCTCCAAAGGCAAAGCCCAGATCTCCGCGCCATTGCTAAAAAACGGCCCGCGAGAATAAAGCAGGTATTTGCTATCGCGTGACCAATCACCGGGGATGAGAACCTGATCATCATCGAGCAAGAGTTCCTCGGCGCCGCTGCCGTCGGAGAGCTTGCGATAGAGATGATTTTTGCCATCGCGCTCGGAGCCGTAGGCAATCCACTTGCCGTCGGGTGACCAAACCGGGAAGTCGTTCGTAACCGGCCCGAAAGTAAGCCGGGTGCGAATCCCGCGGGCCAGGTCGAGTACCCAAATGTCGTTCGCCCCAGTATCGACCACCAGCGCGACCCTGTCCCCCTGGGGTGACAAACGGGCAAATTGGAGGTTTGAAAGCTTGTCGGCCACCACGCCCATTCGTTTCCCGGTGCGATCAACCCAGATGAGTTGCCAATCGGGTGTCCCGCCACTGCCCATCACCAGCAGTCCCGCACCGGAGGCTGAGGCGTCCATGTGCCACGTGCTGAGATCATTGGCAACCCCGTTGGACAGCACCTGTGCGTCTCCACCGAGCTTTCCAGATGCCGGATCGAGTTTCTGCGCCATCAATTGGCTGCCACGTGCGAACAACACAAAGCCGCTCGCGTAGATGGCGTTCGAGAGAGAGCGAAACAAGGGGCGGTTCTCCGCGCCATCGAGCGAGGCAAAGTACACGGTGTCCTTCTCGGCCTGGGCGGAATCGTGATTGATGGCGACATAAAGAAAGTGCTTGCCATCCGGAAGAAAGAACGGCCAGCGATGGGAGGTGTGCCGTGCCCGATCAAGTTTTGTGACTGCGATCGGGCTTCCGCCGTTGATGTTGACTCGTATGATCGGCGCTTGTGTATCTGCGGTCAGGACGATCACGCCGTTCGGTCCCCAGGAGCCGCCGCGTCCCTGCGGGGCATCGCAGATTACTTGCGGAGAGCCGCCATTGAGATCGATAGTTTTGAGTTTTCCATCCGCGAAGAAGCCAAGGGACCGGCTGTCCGGCGACCAGAAAGGAAAGATCACGTTTTCCGTACCAGGCAGAGCGCGCGCTTCGAGTTTGTCCATGGGACGAACCCACAGCACGACCTTGCCGTCGGATGCAGCGGAGGAAAACGCAACGTAGGTACCATCGGGCGACAGTTCCGGGGGACCGGCCAAGTCACCGGTCAGCCGGAACGAAGTGCCCTCGGGGGGAGCAATGACGGTGCGAATCGTACGGGCGGGCTGACTGGGACGAGCAAAAGTTGCAGCAATCACGCCTACGACGAGCGCGATCAGGATGGCGACTGCCCACCCGAGATGCTCGCGTGAATGACGCGAGGCTGCTGGCAGAGCTGGCGCCGACTGCGGCGTTCGGTCCTCCGCAATCCATCTGAGCTCCAGCCGAATATCGTGTGCAGTTTGAAAGCGGTCTTCGGGATTCTTTTGCAGGCAGGTTTTCACCACGTGCTCGAAGGCCGACGGAGTCATCGGTTTGGCCGCGCTGATCGGCTCTGGATCTTTCTCCAAAATCGATGACGCCACCGAGATCTGGCTCTTGCCCTCGAACGCCCGCTTGCCCGTCGCCATTTCGTAAAGCACCGCGCCCAGCGCGAAGATGTCGCTGCGTGCGTCAGCTTCTTTGCCCTCGATCTGCTCTGGCGACATGTACTGGATGGTGCCGACAATGCTGCCCGCGGTGGTCAGCGGGCTTGCAGGACTTAGCCCGGTCATGGTCGCAACGGCAGTGAACGAAGGCGCGGCGCCAGATGCCGTAGCCGTCATGCCGAATGGCTTTGCTAAACCAAAGTCCATCAGCTTTGCCCCTGACTTCGTCAGCATGATGTTCGCCGGCTTCAAGTCGCGATGCACAATGCCCGCGCGATGTGCAAACGCCAAGGCGTCGGCTACGTCGGCGCCGATTTGCAGGACCTCATTCAAAGGCAGCGCGCCCTTGCGGACTCGCTCCGCGACCGTCTCCCCTTCGAGCAGCTCCATGACCAGGTAGTCGGTCCCATCCTGCGAACCAATGTCATAGAGTTGGCAAATATGGGGATGATTCAAAGAAGAGATCGCGCGCGCCTCCCGCTCCATCCGCTGCTTGAGTTCCGGAGAAGAGGAAAGATGCGCGGCAAGAACCTTGATCGCAACTTGCCGATCGAGACGAGTGTCGCGCGCCCGATAGACTTCGCCCATCCCGCCGGCACCCAGTTCCGACTGGATTTCGTACGGTCCAAGTTTCGTGCCAGAGGCAATCGGCATGCGTCGCAATTATATCCGCATCGCACTGCCAGGTCTGTACTTCAATGCTGCGGAGCCACAGTCGCGTCTCGAGCCGGCGGCGTGGCCTCGCCCGTTTCCGTGTTGACCAACGGCCCTGCCGGAGGTGCGTCGCTCTTAGCCAATTCTGTCTTGATTTCCACCTTCTGGTTGCTGGTTGGATTGATGTCCGTCTCAAAAGTTTGATAGCCCGGAAGCGCGATCTTTATCCGGTGCAGTCCCGGCGCCACCAGCATCCCGCGCCCTGCGCCCTCAAACTCCCCTACGTGTCCCACGAACAGACCATCCAGGAAAACCGCAGCTCGCGATGGGTTGACCGCTATTTTGACTTCGGCCGTTACTTGCGGGATAGGGCCGGTGGGCGCCTTCTGCATCACCACGCTCACCACCTGCTTTTGTCCGGGCTCGACCGTGACTCGCTGCGTGAAGTCCTGGTAGCCGTCCTGGCGCACGGTAATTACATGCCCGCCCGGTAGGAGTAAAACTTTTTTCGATCCCTTGAGTTCTTTCAGATAGCCCACATACTGTCCGTCAACCCAGACGCCGGATGTCTTTTCGACATGGGATTTGCCTTCAAACTGAATCTCCCCCATCACTTGGTTTTCGGCGTACGCGTTTGAGCCTGGAAATGCCAGACTTAGGAAGAATGGAGAAACCGCCAGCAGCACCCACAGTAATTGAGTAACTTTTTGGAGTACCTTTTTCACGACAGCCTCCTTAGGATTTTATTACTTGGATGTAGATAGAGCAGCAGGCGTGCCAGAGTATCTAAATTATTGAATCAAAGAGCCCTGCAGGAGGAGGAAGTCTGCAAACTGGATTGACAAGTGGAAAGAATGTTCTACCTGCGGTAAAAATTTCGATCGCTGGGCCTCGAGTATTGAGTGGCGCGACCAACAGGTTTATTCCGGATCCGTACGCTGCGGACTCCTGCACGCCGTTTCATCAAGGTGGCGAGCGAACAGTTTTTCGAGCTTATTTCTTAGCGCCTCCAGGTTAGAACCCTCCCGGTTATCAAGCCGGGCGATCAGAACCACCCCACATTCGGAGCACCGGCCTGAGATATCCCGTTCGCTATCTGGCCCGATTTGGCGAACGTCTATCAAACGAGGCGTACGATCCAAATTCACCGCCCACCGGATCGTGGCGCTGCATAGAGTCTCACTTGGGTAGAACAAAGACGCAATACAGTGTTTCATGTAGCGGAGGTACCCATCGTGCAAGTGGCAAGTTTCTTTAACATCGCAGATGCAGGCAAACAGCGCCAGCAATCCGGGAAACGTTACTTCGAGTTTTTGCGTGTCCCGGCGATGAGTGCCGGAGTTTACGTCTTGTCCGCTGGAAGCACCGACCCTCAATCGCCGCACAAAGAAGACGAGATGTACTACGTGGTTCGGGGCAGAGGGCGCATGCGGGCCGGCTCCGAGGATCAAGCAGTAACCGACGGTAGCGTCATCTTTGTTGCGGCTGGAGTGGAGCACCGATTCCACGAGATCACGGAGAAGTTAACCGTGCTCGTATTTTTCGCCCCAGCGGAAAGCGAATAGCGAGAAAGTTCTTCTGTTCGCCGCGACCTTGGAAGCATGCCAGGATCAAATTTAAATATGGGCTTCGACATCAGAGCCATGCGCAGTGACGATGGCGTGCGGTCCGAAGCATCTATTCCGAAGGCATCGCCACAGGTAACGCCACGTTTGAAACGGAAATTCCAGAGTGGTCGAGGTGGGATCAATTGCATCTTCAGGACTGCCGCTTAGTTGCGCAAGACAGTGAACAGATTCTGGGCTGGGCAGCGCTCAGTCCAGTATCCAGCCGTCGCGTTTATTCCGGCGTGGCAGAGGTTTCGGTTTACGTGGCTGCCGAAACACGATGCCACGGAGTCGGAAAGATGTTGCTGCAATCGCTAGTCGAACACTCGGAGCGTTGCGGGATGTGGACGCTGCAAGCCGGAATTTTCCCAGAGAATGCTGCGAGCATTGCGTCGTATAAGTCCTGCGGATTCCGCGAAGTCGGACTGCGCAGGAAATTGGGTCAGCGAGGCGGCATTTGGAGGGACGTTCTTCTGCTTGAACGCCGAAGCTCGAGTGGGGGTGTTTAGGACGGTTTCAAAGGCTACACCGGTGAAGCGGCGTGCTTCTCCTTTGATGGAACCCAATAAATCTCTTCTTTCAAACCCTCTTTGGTAAAACCGATACGCTTCAGGATTCCCTTACTGTTTTCGACCATCGCCGGATGCCCGCATAAATACGCGACCGCATTCGGCCCGATGCCCCACATGTCCGCGTACTTGCGCAGAATGTCATCGACGCGTCCGGTCTCGCCCGTCCATTTTTCATCGTCCCAGGGACGACTGACCGTGGGCACATACTTGAACCAGGGCGCTTCTTGCGCGAACTTCTGCAACTCTTCCAGATATCCGAACTCCGACGAACGGCTTGCCCCATTCAGCAGAAACAGTTTGTGCTCTCCCGCGAACCTGCCTTCTTTCCAGTCTCGATAAAGAGCGCGGACATAGCTTACGAAGGGAGCAACACCGGTTACTGTACACACTAAAAGGTGATTCGTGCGGCCGCTCTTGGTATCGAGCATGAAGCGTCCTTTAGGGGCCTTTCGCATGAGCACTTCGTGGCCGGGCTGCAGCTTGTATAGCAGAGGTGTTAAATCGCCGGGAGGCACGAGTTCGAAAAAGAATTCGAGTTCATTCTCGTGAGGCGCAGAGACGATGGAGTAAGGCCGCTCCCTTAGCTTGCCCAGACCTTCGAGGCCCAGAGTTGCGTACTGGCCGGGAGCAAACTTGAACTCGTGGTCCGGCTGGATGCGGATCATCCACAGCTCAGGGGCGATGTCGATCCGCTTGGTGATTGTCGCGCGATGAAATTTTTCTGTGTCGCTGCTGCTCATAAAAGATCACCCCGGGTCTTGTCCCGCCCGGGGTTGGCATAGTTTACAGGAAGTGCGCCACCGCTCAACTTCTCTTCAATCCAAATAATCTATTCGACCTATCTCTTTTATCGATCTCGTTCTTCGTTGCCTAGCGGTTCCGCGACATTAATTATTTGCCCAGGACCAGGACCACGAAACTGTCGGGCAGAATCGCGTGCCGGGGATGCGGGTTATCCGCGGTGGGGGCGGGCGGAGGGCCGAATTTCGCCGTCACTACGAAGACCTGGTGGGTCTTCTCGTCGAGGGCGAGGGTGCGGGCGCCTTCCTGGGTCTTCACATTTTCCGCGACGCTGAACTTGCCAGGCGACTCTTCTCCCACCACGGTCAGCACGCCCTCGCCGCAGGATGCGAAGGCGAGGCCGGTACCTTCGTCAAACGCGGTGGCGTCGACTCCCTCGCCGATTGCGGGGGTGGCAAGCACTTTGCCGCTGTCAGCGTCGACGACGGCCATCATTTTATTGTCGCAGCCGGCGAACAGGCGCCGATTCTTGCGGTCCATCGAAAGGCCACTGGGTTCCTGACACGGAGCCAGGGGCCAGCGCGATTTTACTTCGAGCTTGGCGGGATCAATCGCGTCCAGCTGGCTCTTGTCTTCGATGTTGACGAAAATCTCGCCCTTGCCGTCGCTGACCGCAAATTCCGGCTTGCCCTGGAGCTTGATTGTGCCCAACACCGTACCTTTAGCCGCGTCGATGGCGGTCGAGTCCTGGCTCCGTCCGTTGAAGGTGAAGACCCGTTTGGTGGCGGGATCGTAAAGAATCGCGTCGGGATTGTCGCCGGCCTTGACCTTCGAGATCAGCTTCAGCGTTTCGATGTCGAAAATCGTGACCGTGCCTTCGCGCCCATTGCTGACAAAGCCGCGGCCGAGTTCCGGAGCCAGCGCGATGCCGTGAACACCGGGAGTGTCCGGAATATCGCCGACGGGCTTGCCTGAATCCGCATCGATCACGATGACGTGCGTGGCCCGCGAGATGTAGAGACGCCGCGAGGAACTGTCGAGGGTCAGATAATCCCAGCCGCCGTCACCGCCCAGCTTGTAGGTTTTGATCACGTGATAGCCAGGATCGGCCGCAGCCGAAAAGCTTGCGAGCAGAGAGATGAACAGTCCCAAGCGGAGCCAAGTCGAACGCGATTGCCTCATGTTTGTATCCCTCATTCTTGAAGATCGATTCTGAAGACCACCCATACTAGCGCCGGATAGCTGAAGGCAACCTTAATCGGCGGAGTCGCGGTTGGCGGATTTGCAATGGCAGCAGGACTTCGTTTGACGACGAACTGGCGGCCTTAGGCTAACTCTAATTCAATCTTCTTCGCAGCTGGATCCAGCTTCGCGATCCTAAAGCTGCGAATCTGGCCTGCGCGGACGGCTTCCGGCTTGGATTCTCCAGCCGCAGCACCGCCTTTCCAGTGCGCCTTCAGCATGGAGCTTAGGGATCCTAAATCCGTCTTCGATTCAGCCGGGGGCTTCTCCTTCGCCGCTCGCTCTGCAGCGATTCGGCAATTAGCGTGGATGCCCTCGCCCAGTTCAACGCGCGCCTGTTCGCCCGAAATCTCCATCACGCGGCCCGAGACCACATTGCCTACCTGGCGTTCGGCGATGTACTCCTCGATGCTGGTCGGAACCAGTTGCTTAATCCCCAGTTTCAGCCGCCGCTTTTCGGAGTCGACTTCGAGCACCTGCGCCTTGACGGATTGCCCAACCTTCAGCATGTCCTGCGGGTGATTAATGCGCTTCTCGGCGCTCATGTCACTGATGTGAATCATGCCTTCGATTCCTTCGGAAAGCTGCACGAAAGCTCCGAACTTGGTCAGGCTCGTGACCGGCCCTTCGATCAACGACCCCACGGCAAATTTCTGCGCCGCGTCGGCCCATGGGTCCCCGAGCGCCTGCTTCAGGCCCAAAGATATGCGGCGCTCTCCCAGGCTCACGCCAAGAATCACAGCTTCGACGGTATCGCCCGGCTTAACTACGTCGCTGGGTGCCCTTACCTTCTTTGCCCACGACATTTCCGAAATGTGGATCAACCCCTCGATACCGGGTTCGAGTTCCACAAACGCGCCGAAGTCGAGCACGCGGGTTACCGTGCCCCGAGCACGCTCGCCCGGCTTGAATTTTGTTGCCACCGAATCCCACGGATCGGGCTCAAGCTGCTTCATGCCGACAGAAATACGGCGCTTCTCAGAATCAATTTTCAGAATCTTGACTTCGACCTCTTGCCCCACTGAGAGCACGTCCGCGGGTTTAGTGACCCGGCTTCTAGAGATGTCACTGACATGGAGCAGCGCGTCCACTCCGCCAATGTCGATGAAAGCACCATAATCGGTCAGGCTGCGAACCGTGCCGTGCACGATGGCGCCTTCCTGGACCTCCGAGTAGCGGCGCCCTTTCGCCGCGCGCTCTTCTTCTTCGAGAACGATGCGGCAGTCCACGACTACATCTTCCTCTGCCTCGTCGAGCTTGGTAATCCGGCAGCGGATCTCCTGTTCCACCAGCTTGGCTATCTCGGCGGCGTCGCGCGCTCCGCTGCGTGAGTTCGGCATGAAAGCCCGCACTCCTACGTCCACGCTCAGACCACCTTTGACCACGCTCGTTACTGTGCCCACAATCGTTGTCTTCTCGGTAAATGCCTTTTGCAGTGCCGCCCAATCCTTTGGCCGCTCGCTCTTGCCCAGGGTGAGCTCGTAGTAGCCTTCAGGATCGCGACCTTTGATCGAGACCACCAGTTTGTCACCGGCCTTCACTGCTTCACGCGCACTTTGGAATGCCGACAGCGGAAGGATTCCCTCGGTCTTGAAACCGATGTCGACGAGGACCGAATCGACGGTGACGGCAATCACCGTCCCTTCGCGCCCTTTTCCGGCTTCCTCGGGCTTGCGCGATTTGCTCTTCTCGAACTGGGTGAGAATGTCCCTGAACGACTCGTCAGGCTCGCTGAGAGGTTGGGATTCAGGACTGCCAGGACTGGACATGAAAGCTTACAGCCTCGCTGTGGGATTCGTCCCGACTAGGATAACACTGTGCCATCCGCAGCAAGATTACAGAGGAAAAAATACTCTCATCCAACAAACAAAAGGCTGGCAGCACCGCCGCCAGCCTTTCAGCTCAGGAACGCGGTCGCTCACCGGCGCCCGCCACCGCCATGAAAGCCGCCCGCTGCAGCACCGCGCGCGTAGCCGTGGCTGTAACCGCCCCCGCCGCCCCGGTACGCATACGCCCCCGGCCTGTAATATCCACGACCATAGTAGCCGTATCCGCCGCGACCGTAGTAGCCATAGCCGCCGCGTCCCCAGTAACCATAGCCGGGCCTGTAATAGCCGTGGTACCACGGGCCTGCGCCAATAAAGACGCCGCTCGCGAACCATTGCGGTCCGTAGTATCCATAAGGCGCACACGCGTATGGATAATACGCGTAGTAGCCATAAGCGCATGCGGGCGCAGGTCCGACATAACCCGGGCCGATTCCAATTCCCACCGCGACTTGCGCCTGCGAGTAAGCCGCCGGCAGTACGAAGATGCTCAGCAAAGCCAAGTACCTTAGATAACGCATTGTTGACCCCCTTCTCCGATCTCTGACCTCCGTGAAGATCGAGATCGGGAGGCCTTCAGGCATCTTGGTTTCGTCTGAAGCGCCTATCCGATGTATATAAACACTGAACGACGGCAAAAGTTCCAGGGCATTGCGCCTCTATAGGTTGCGGGGAAAGTCAGGGACTTAAGAGGCTATGTATCGAGCCGTCATCCTGAACCAGGCGTCAGCCGGGTGAAGGATCTCGCGCGTGGTGCCATAGACCGAATGCGATGCCGAATAGTTTACGTTTAAGCAAATCACCCTGCCGTGGGTAATCACGGCGTTGTTTTGTATACTGCCCCCGTGACTGGTAGCCAGCGATGAATCCGTCTTCTCAATCCCGGCTCGCGTATGTCGACTGGATGCGCGGTCTGGCCTGCGTGCTGATGTTCCAGACGCATTGCTATGACTCCTGGTTAGGAGGTGATGCGCGCAAGAGCACCTTCTTTATGTGGTCTCAGCTGGGCGGGACTCTGCCCGCGCCACTGTTTCTTTTTCTGGCGGGAATATCCTTCGCACTGGTTACTGACAAGCTGAGCCATAGGGGCGTGCCCGCCGGTCAGATTGCGGGCACCACGATTCGCCGTGGAGCGGAGATTTTCGGACTGGGAATTTTGTTTCGACTGCAGGAATATCTGATTGCATGGGGCTGGGCTCCGTGGAGCGACTTGTTGCGCGTGGACATCCTCAATACGATTGGCCTTTCAATGATGCTGATGGGAGTGGTCTGCTGGATCGTCTTACGATTCAACTCCGGATCTCACGTGCGGTTCTCGCTGGGAATTACGGCAGCCGCTGTCGGGATGAGCATTTCCCTTTTGTCACCGTTGATTTGGACGAATTGGCGTCCGCGCTGGCTACCGTGGCCGCTTGAGTCTTATATCGATGGCGTACACAACCTTGGTGAGCCGCAGGCTTGGCTGTTTCCCGTTTTCCCGTGGACTGCGTTTGCGTTCATCGGTCTCGCGGTAGGATTTTTTCTGTTGAGCGATCAGGCGCGAAAATGGGGCGCTGCGACCTTTGCGGTTGCGGGGGTGGGCGGAGTTGGGTTGATTTACCTGGCACGATGGCTGGAGGCACGTCCCGAACAGCTTTATGCAACTGATGATTTCTGGCACACCAGTCCGAATTTCTTTCTGATTCGCGTGGGGCTCCTGCTGGCGATCCTAGCCGCGGCTTATCTGTGGTGCCGATGGGGGGCGGGGCAATGGGGCTTCAGCCCTTTGATACAACTCGGGCAGACCTCTCTGTTGGTTTATTGGGTGCACATTGAGTTCGTTTACGGCCGGCTTTCAATTCTCCCGAAGCGAGCCGTCGATATTCGTACGGCTTCCCTTGGATTGCTTGCGATTTTTCTTTCGATGGTGCTCTTGTCCGTGCTCCGCACACGGCTCAAAGGCCGGGGCGCCGAAGCTCTGGCGTGGTTCTACCGGCCGGCGAAGGCCAGTTAGTTTCAACCCGCCGACATCTGCCGGATCGCATTGCCGATCAGCCGTAATCCGATTGCCCAATTTTGGCGCGAACGAAGTTCATCCTTGGCGAATCCGAAGAGGTAAAACGTGATGTAGAAGCCATCGCGAATTTCTTCTTGCCCGGGTACTTCTTCTGGCTCGTGGTAATAACAGCGGCGGATTAAAAACTCGGCAGCAGCAGCCATCTGGGGGGCTCGCTGCAATAGGTTCGAAAGCCGCTTCGCGAGTTGCTCATGCTCTGGAAACGAAAAGCGTTTTGGTTCATCAGAAAAAAAGAGATCGACGTAGGAGCCAAACTTGTGGGTGGCTTCGAAGATCTCCTCTTCGGGATTTATTTCTGTGCTGGGCCAGACGTCACATTTGGCCGTCTCCAGCGGACTCTGCAGAGAATTGACCTTGGAAAGGAACTCGCCCAGCTCAGGCGCTCGCACGGCCTCTTCCAGATTGGACAAAAGCTCGGGATGGCGCTTTAGATCGTAATAACGTGGGCCGCCCTGCTCGGCGGCCCAAGGCATTTCGAGCGTTTCATCATCGGCGCCGAGTTCGACGGCGAAATCGGCTTGCACGCTACCTTGCTGGCGCAGGCTCGGGAGTTGCCTGCGGGGTTGCGTTCGGCGTGGAGAAATTCACCTTCGGAACCTGGCGCGATCCCTCCGAAGCGGCAAAATACGCTTCGTTGGGTTTGAACCCCGCCCAGCCCGCGTAAATGTTGTTGGGAAAGTGCTGCACGTAGGTGTTGTAGTCCTGCAGCGCATCGTTGTAACGCTTGCGCTCAACCGCAATACGGTTTTCCGTGCCCGCCAATTCATCTTGCAGGCGCAGAAAGTTCTCATTCGATTTCAATTGCGGATAGTTCTCGACCACCGCGAGCAGGCGGCCGATGGCGCCGTCGAGTTGTTGATTGGCGGCGATCTTGTCCGCGGGAGCGTTGGCGGAGAGCAACCTGGAGCGAGCGGCCGCGATATCGCCGAACACCTTTTGTTCCTGACCCGCGATGCCCTTTACGGTTTCAACCAGGTTAGGAATCAGGTCGGCGCGCCGTTGCAGCACGATGTCGACCTGCGACCACGCCGCCTTGACAGCTTCATTCTTGGTCACCAGCATATTGCGGATGCCCACGTACTGTCCGAACACGACCAGCGCGATCAACACCAGGACAACAATCACAATCAACCCTGTTTTCATCGTTATTCTCCTGTAAGAAAGCTATCAAACTTACACGCCCCGTGGTCCCGGGGAATCTAGCATTTTATCCACCGTGGCGGTTACCTGCTGTACCGCAGCCAGGTAGCGGGCAAAAATATCGGTTACATCGAACTGCTTAGTCTCCGCTTTGTGCTCGCGAATGTCGAGCAATTGCAAGAAAGCGGAAGCATCGAACCGAGTTCGCGCGGCCAATTCCTTAATTGTTTCTCTCTTTCCTTTTGGAGGCGTGGCACCAAGAGCAATCAGTCCGTGGCGGAAAAGAGTAGTAAAGGTTGATAACGAACTCAGCATCAACTCCCATAATTGCTTTTTGTCGCGGGTGGCAAGCAACAGGCGTTCGCGCAAAAGAATCAGTTTCTCACGTAGCTCGTACTCCAGTTGAGCGCGATGCAAATGCATGGGAATTTGTAGCCCACTGAGGACATCCTCGCCGAACAGAACGCGATGACGTTGCTGCATATCGAGAAACTCGATGGAGAAAACATCGGTGGAACGCTCCACTTCCTCGCGTGTCAGCACCAGAGGCTCATGATGCTTCTGTTTCGCCCACCACTCGACGGCGGGTGCAATTGCGGTGAGCGCGGAGAAAGAACTCTCACGCAATACGCAAAGCAGGTTGACATTGGAGAAGTCAGGATGAAATTCCCCGTCCGCAGCGGAACCATAAAGGATCACGCTCAGGAGATTTTCTCCTGACGCCGCACGCAACCGGCTGATGAATTCGTTAATCTGTTTTTCCGCAACCATAGTGCCCCTTTTGCTTCAACCTACCAGCTTCCACTTGCTCCGCCACCGCCCGAACTGCCACCACCAAAGCCTCCGAACCCGCCGCCCCCGCCGCCAAAACCTCCACCACCACCGCCGCCGCGACCCCCTAATAACATGCTGAAGAGGAGCAACCGCCCAAAAGGCGTGGATACCAAAATCAGAAAAATAACAACGAGAACGATGATTCCAACAACAGACATTCCTTTGTTCGGTTCTTCCCTCTGCGCTGGGGCGACGGGACGTGAACCAGTCAACTGAATGCCGGCGTCCTGCGCGATCACATCCGCAACCCGCATGGTCAACAACCCCACAGCGCCGTTGTAGTCATTCTGCTGGAGCAGCGGGACAGCTTCCCGTCCGAAGCCACCGACTTTGCCGTCGGGCAAAATCGGTTCAAGCCCGTAGCCAACTTCAATTCGGTAGCGGCGATCCTGTGTGGCCAGAAGGATGAGCACACCGTGGTCGGTAGCTTTGCTGCCGATGCCCCATTGCTTGAACAGGGCGACCGCATAACTTTCGATATCGGACCCGTCCAGCGACTTGATGGTGACGGCGGCAATTTGCGCGTGTGCCTTCTCGTCGATTTGCTGGCAGATGCTATTGAGTTGCGCGACGGTGTTCGGGTTGAGAACGCCAGCAAAGTCGTTGACGTAATTTGTGGGCTTCAGTTGTGATACGGGCTCGGCGTGAAGAAGAAACGCCAGCGCAAGGATTAGAGCTGCCGCCAATGCGATTTTCACGCCCGGTTTCATTCGAGAAGGTGATTATAGGAGAGAAGTCGAGCTTGCGCTCGACGGACAGCCGAGGGCGGCTGTCCCCACGTGCTCAGAACGCACGCAGAAATTCCACGACCTGCCGCTCCGCCCAGCGGCCATCGTCGCCATCAGGTTGGGCAAGGAACGAGCAATGGCCACCGTCCTCAGTTTCGACAAAAGTGATATGAGGGTTGGAAAGAATCTTCCGCCGCGTTTCCGGAAGAATGCGGATGAACGGATCGTTGGCCGCGTGCAGGATCAACGTCGGCACGGCAATGCGGTCGACGACGTTGGCGGCGGCCGAGCGTTCGTAATAATCCGATGCGCCCTCAAAGCCGCAGTAGTGAGCCGTGACCTTGTCGTCGAAATCACGAAGGCTGGTCACACCCCGCATACGTGCAGTATCGAATACTCCGGGAAACAAACGCGCTTTCGCTCTTAGACGACGGCGAAGTTGCCACATAAAGTAATACTCGTAGAGGCGATTGGCGGGTATATGCAGGGCGTCGGCTGAGGCAGCGAGGTTCATGGACGGACACACCGCCGCAACTGCGCGGAACTGAGGCGGCCCTCCCTTTCCCCATTCGCCTGCGAGCTTTAATACCAGGTTGCCGCCCATGGAGAATCCAGCGAGAGCGAATCGGGAAATCCGGTCGTGGAGTTGCAGATTCTTAGCAACAGCAGCGATATCCTGAGACCGCCCCGAATGATAAAGAGTAGGTGACAACGCGTCTGTGCCGCCGCAATTGCGCTGGTTCATGCGCACCACGTTCATGCCCGCGGCCATGCCCTTCGCCGCAATGCCGAGCATGTACTGGGATTCACTCGAACCCTCGAGGCCGTGCACAATAATCACCGTCAGCGCGTTTTCCCGGTCTGTCTGCCAATGGCAGTGGCAAAGTACCTGAACGCCGGCTTCAACTTCGATCAGGCGCTTTTCGGCTGGGGGAACGCTGAGGCGCCGTGGGAGAAAGAAACTAGCCAAGGTTTGGCGATGTCCACCATGCAATCCGCGTCGTGCCACAAATTGTCGCGCTACCGTTTGCGTAGTTCCCACACTTTGATTTTAAATGGATAAGGTCTGTAAAACCGTCAGGAGTTCTCCATGCCCATATTCGAGTACGTTTGCCAGGAATGCGATCATCCATTTGAAGCGCTGGTCTACGGCAGCAAGAAAGCCGAATGCCCCAAATGCCAGAGTAAGAAACTGGCACAGCAACTTTCGGTTTTTGCCATGTCGACCAAAGGATCCGCAGGCGCGTCCCCTTCGGTGGGAGCGTGCGGGAGTTGCGGCGATCCGCGCGGCCCCGGCGCGTGCTCGATGCCCGACATGGATTGATTGTGTCAAAAGCCCCGTCTCGATCTTCATCTTAGGCCAGTCGTGGGTGACTTTCGGTACCCGTTTTCGGGTGACCGCGGTAAGTTTCGATAATCATGAATATGCCGTACCTTCTCAGGGAGTCGAATTCAAACGGGTCCTATGGATCGTCGTCGCAATCGACGTGTCGCCGCATTCCTGACGGTGCGCATCTGGGGTGTCGATGCCAAGTCCATGCCCTTCACGCAGCATGCTCAAGTCAGAAACATCAGCGATCGCGGAGCGGTGTTGCAGGGAATGATCCGTCCAGTCAGGGCCGGCGCGATCCTCCACCTCCAGCATGATGAGGATCAGGCTCAGTTTCGAGTCGTGTGGGTGGGCAAGCAAGGCACCCGAAGACAAGGTGAAATCGGCGTCGAAAGCCTTTCGTCAGAGCCATTCATCTGGGATGTAAATCTGCTCCACTGCGCTCAGGCTGCGGGAAAAGGATAGGAGCAGTTCGCAGCATTGGTTTTCAGTCTTACCAGCGCACAACTTTCCTTCTTCGGCGAAAGTTTTTCGAGCGTGACACTCCTGATTTGCAGACTGCTCGGGATTCCACTATCCTGCCCCTTCCACATGCAAGGCCAGGAGAACATTCTGTGCGGGCTATTCTTGTAATTCTGATCCTGTGTTCAGTATTTGTGTCTTCCTCCGCCGCTGAGCCACGGCCATTAAGTCTCATGCCGACGCCGGCCAAGGTGCAACTTAAGACTGGCCAGCTTGTCATTGATGCTTCGTTCACGGTTGGAATCAGCGGTCCCTCCGATGTGCAATTGCAACGGGCGGTTGAACGCTTCCTGGATAATCTCCGCCGCCAGACTGGCATGCCTCCGTTGGACATGAAGTTGACGGATGCAGCTAAGGCAAAGCTGGTAGTTCACACTGAACACGCAAGTAAAGCCGTACAGGAACTCGGTGAGGATGAATCGTACTCGCTTGAGACTAGCCTTGCGGGGGCGAAGCTCGATGCAGCAACGACGCTCGGAATCATGCGCGGGCTGGAGACCTTTCTGCAGCTGGTGCAAACCACTTCCGATGGCTTCGCCGTACCGGCAATTGCGATTCAGGACCAGCCACGCTTTCCCTGGCGCGGATTGATGATCGACGTAGGCCGCCACTTCATTCCGCTTGATGTTCTGAAGCGCAATCTGGATGGCATGGCAGCGGTCAAGCTGAATGTATTCCACTGGCACCTCTCGGAGAATCAGGGCTTCCGCGTTGAAAGCAAGAAATTCCCCAAGCTGCAGGAGATGGGCTCGGACGGCCTCTACTACACGCAGGACGAAGTGCGCGACCTGATCGCTTATGCGCACGACCGCGGTATTCGCGTGGTCCCGGAATTTGATATGCCCGGGCACAGCACAGCGTGGTTTGTCGGCTATCCTGAACTGGCCAGTGGACCAGGGCCGTATCAAATTGAAAGCAAGTGGGGCGTCTTCGATCCGGCCATGGATCCTACACAGGAGCGGACCTACAAGTTTCTGGACGCCTTCATCGGGGAGATGGCGAATCTCTTCCCTGATCACTATTTCCATATTGGCGGCGACGAGGTCAACGGAAAGCAATGGGACGCGAATCCGCACATTCAGGCGTTCATGCACGCTCACGGGCTCAAGACCAATCAAGATCTTCAAGCGTACTTCAACACCCGCGTACAGAAAATTGTGAGCAAGCACGGGAAAACGATGGTGGGATGGGATGAGATCCTGCGGCCGGACTTGCCGAAAGACATCGTGGTGCAATCGTGGCGCGGACAGGATTCGCTGGCGGCTGCAGCCAAGCAGGGATATCGTGGCATTCTCTCCTTTGGGTATTACGTCGACCTGATGTGGCCGGCTTCGAGGCACTACGTGGTTGATCCTATGAGCGATGCTGCAGCAAACTTGAGTCCAGACGAAAAGAAACTCATCCTGGGCGGCGAGGCCTGCATGTGGTCGGAGTATGTGTCCCCCGAAAATATTGATTCGCGCATCTGGCCTCGAACCGCAGCCATCGCGGAGCGAATGTGGTCGCAACAGAATGTGACCGACGTCAATTCGATGTATCAGCGCCTGGCGGAAGTCAGCCGATGGCTGGATTGGCTCGGGCTCACGCACAACTCCAGCTACGGCCCCATGCTGCGCCGCATCGCTGGCTCAAATGATATTTCGGCTCTGCGCACATTTACAGACGTCGTGGAACCGGTGAAGGATTACAACCGCGAAGAGCTTGCCGTTGTCGAGGCCACTAGCTTGTCGCCATTGAATCGTGTCATAGACGCAGCTCGCCCGGAGAGCACGACGGCTCGGAACTTTTCGGATCTCGTGGATGCAATGGTTGCGGGACGCGCAGACGCCCGCGCCAAGCAAGAAGTCCGAGCCTCGCTGATCCGCTGGCGGGACAACCAGAGTAATCTGCAGCTGCTTGAGAGCCAATCGTTTCTGTTAAAGGAGATCGTTCCACTGTCTCAGGATCTTTCTGCCGTGGCTACGACCGGCCTGCAGGCGCTGGACTACATGGACCGCGGAGAGCGCGCACCCGCTGCATGGGGAACCGAGCAGTTCGCATTGTTGGAGCAGGCGCAGAAGCCGAAGGCGCAATTGTTACTCATGGTCGTGCCATCTATGCAAAAACTGGTCGAAGCCAGTAGCGGGCAGAAAGCACCGCCGCCACCGCCGGAGAAGTAGAGACACGCCAACGCTTAGTATTCAGCTGCGATTCGCCAATTCTCCGACCGCACGATAGGCCTGATCGATCGCCACATCCGTATAGGCGCTCGCGCCCGCGTCGGAGTTCGCAATCGTAATCCTGCCGAATGGCTTTCGTCCCACTACCCATGGTTGTTCGCCTTCGGGCCAGTCGGGATCGAACAAAGAATTCGGGCTGTAAGCGTAGCCGTGAGCCCATCGATTTACAGTGATGCCCTCAACGTCGCGCGCCGGATCGAAACCCGCGGGGCCCAGCATTCTTGCTAGCTGATCTCTGACATTCCGCTCAAAAGTCGAGAACGGCGTTCGCATCAGCTCTGCGCGGCCGGCTCGAAATTGATCGCGCTGCGGCAGCCCCGGTTTGCAGGGCGTGCGCAGCATGAACAGAACCATGGGCTCATCGGGCTTGGCGGGAAATTCATACTGGCCCAGGCTGACGGGAAAATCGAGCGCCGTATAAGTATGGTAACCGCCGGGCGCAACGATCTGATGAATGCCCAGACTCTGAAAAGCAGTCCAGCTGCGGATCGCAACGTGGGTGTAGACGAGCGGAACCTTGACGAGGTAGTGAAGCGCGTCTTGCTGTTTTTGCGGGAGCTCGGGACAAAGATACGGAATCATCATGTTGTAGCACGCCAGAACACAGGCGCTCGCCTGCACGCTTTGTAGCTTTCCGCCGCGCATGTACGAGACTCTGACCGGTTTCTCCGAATCCGGGTTTTCCAATTTCGAAGACCCGTCGTGGTGGACTTGCACGACGGTCGAGTTCAAGCGAATCCGGACCGAGGCCTTGGCATCGTCGAGACGGCTGTAGTCGGCGCGGGCCGAGACCACGTCCTCCATGCTTTGGCCGGGAATCGCTCCGGGAATCAATGACCGAACCAGCAGACGCGCGATCGACGCGTTGCCGTCGGGAAAATGGAAGATGTAGGGCTCTTCTTTTTCCACTTCGCCGAGGTTCAAGCCGTCAAAGCCCGGGTAGCTAAACGAGTGGTAGTCGTCGCCATTTTCGAAACACGCAAGGGCGGGCACAGCATCGATGCCGACGCCGAACAAATCGTGCGGATAAGTCTGGAAAAACGGCATCGCCTCTGGATTGAGTTTGCAAACTTTAGTGAGATAGTCAGCATAGCTGATCTTGGCCAGCCGCGCGTACTTCTCTTGCTTCGACAAGCCCGGAAGGTAGTCGACTTTCTCCGCATAAACGCGCGCGATGTCGCGACGAACCGGCTCTGAAAGCGGCGCTTTGCCGAGGAACTCGGGCCAAGGCGTAGATCCCATGCCGAGCACGAGGCGGTCCTCGCCGAAAGTTTCGCGATCGAAGAAGCACGCGGTGTTCAGTTTCGCATACAGCTTTTGATCGTAAGCTTTGTAAAAGCGTTGGGTGTCGATACCGAGGTCGGCGATGAGTGCCTTCGCCACTTTGCTATATCGGGCCGGGCTCTCGATCGACTGTGTTCCACCATAGCTCAACAACAGCCGGTTCCCCGCCCGAAACTCGTTGCGCTTGGCGTGTCCGCCAAAATCGTCGTGGTTATCGAGGATGAGAATGCGAGCATTCGCCCCTGCCTGTTTGCGATAGAAGTAAGCAGCCGCCAGCCCGCTGATTCCGGCTCCCACAACCACCAGATCGTATTTCTCGCTGGTGCTCTCGGGTTTGCCAGCGGAATCCCAGAACTCGCCGTCGCGCAGGCTGTGCGCAGTGGCATACGTCCCTTCATGATTTCCGCGCATTCCCATCAAAGCTGGCGGATAGTAATTTGGATCCTTCTCGGGAGCAAAAGCCGAATTATTCGCCCCAAGACCGTGCAGCCACGGAGCGCTCGAAGCCAGAACTGACCCGCCGACCGCAACAGCAACTCCATCCAGGAAGTCACGCCGCGTGATCTTCCGGTTCATCCCCAGCTCGCGGTCGCGCGAATCGCCGCTCATCAACTCTCCCATCTCTTGTGTGAAATATAACCAGACAAAATCAGAAGCTTACTATAATCGCGCAATGTTGCAGAAGTGGGCGGAGAAGATCGGAGCGATAGAGTCCTAGCGGGCAGAGTCCACGTCTTCACTTCCACCAGAGAGAAGTGCCAATCAAGGCAATCATCTCTAGAACCGCGAGAGAAACCCACAAACGTTGGCGGAAAACAGATCGCCGCAAATCCCTTTTTAAATCGGCTTCGAGGACGTGCACGAATTCAACTTCAGCTGGATCCGGCTTGGGCGGCGGCACAGCGACTCGAGCAGCCGGCACGAAGGCCGCCTTTGGCTTGTCGGGATAAAACACCTTGGGCGTGCTGATCACCGAGGACCAACGCGGCAGCTGCATCGCACCCTGAGTGAGGCTGGGGTCATCCATCGGGGCCGAGGTCAATTGCAATGCAGGCAGGCGCTCAGGAGCAGCCGCATCGGCGAGGCTTCGCAACAGCGAAGTCCACCACATATGACTCATCTGATCGGCAATTAACTCGCCCACATCGACGGGACGTGACTCCAGTTGCAAAGGCGGCAGCGTCTCCGGCGAAATTACGTCTCCGAGGTTTGTGAACACCGTGCGATACCAAGGCAAGCTCAAGATGTCGCCCGCCAGCATGCCAACATCGACAGGCCGCGAAGTAAGGCGCAACGGAGGCAGCTTCTCCGGCGACAAAGTGTCGCGCACGTGGTCGAGCAAACGTCTCCACAAGGGGCGATTCCAGCTCTCGGCTAGCAGGAGCTCCAACTCGCGTTCGTCGGATAAGCTGGCAGATTCGGGTTTCGTCTCTTCGCGTGACCCGGGGCTATTGAGTTCAGAAAACATTCGTCGTCTTGAGGCGTTTAGAGCTTCAACTAACTACTCTAGCTGCAAGTACAGTTTAAACGGTTTACCAGTTTGCCGGAAGCCCCGCTGTAAAGAGGATCGAAAATGCCATCACGGCTTGGTGATCAAAACACCAGTCACCCGATCATTCACGGATTCGGCCAGCTTTCTCGCCTGGTCCTGTGTCGTTCCGTTCAGCAATTCGAAATCAACGGTCGCGTCCGCCAACAGCGGCACGGTTTGGTGAAACATCTCCATCCGGATGACAAACTTGCCATCCGCCCCCTGGATCGCTTTGAAACGGCAACTGCCTCGCTCTACGTTTGCCATAGATTTGTCTTTTAAAGGCGCGATGTTATCACATCGCCCCATCCCTTGACGGTTCGACAAAATGAACCCCGTCCGCGCCAAATAGTGTCTAATGCATACAGTGGATTCCGATCGCAAAGCACCTCGGCCCAAGCGCCCCGCCCGAGAAAGGCTTATCGCCGTTCTTCCCCAGGTCTGGGAACTTGTTCGACCGCGCCGCGCGGTGCTTGCCCTGGGCTTTCTGCTGATGGTGATCAATCGCGTTTCGGGTCTCGTGCTTCCCTACTCCACCAAATATCTGATCGATAGCGTCATCATTAAGCACAATGCTCAACTACTGAAGCCGCTGGTGCTCGGCGTCTTAGCCGCTACCGTAATTCAGGGAATCACATCGTTTTCGTTGACGCAATTGCTCTCGAAGGCCGCGCAGCGGCTGATTACAGAACTTCGTCAAAAGGTTCAAGCGCATATTGGCTGGCTACCGGTATCTTTTCACGATTCGACCAAGAGCGGTGTGCTGGTCTCGCGCATCATGAGCGATGTCGAGGGTGTTCGCAACTTGATCGGTACCGGATTAGTCGATTTGGTTGGAGGCCTGATGACCGCGGGAATTGCGCTGGTCGTGCTGTTCCGCATCAGCGCCCTCATGACCGCCGTGGCTTTCGGATTCCTGCTGCTGTTTGCAAGTGCTCTCTACAAAGCCTTTGGGACCATCCGTCCCATCTTTCGCGAGCGCAGCAAAATTAATGCTGAAGTGACCGGCCGGCTTGCGGAATCGCTTGGAGGGGTTCGGGTGGTCAAGGGTTATCACGCCGAACAGCGCGAGGAGAATGTTTTCGCACGCGGAGTGCAACGTCTGCTCGACAACGTGTTGCGATCTCTGACCGCCACTTCGGTCATGAGCCTCTCCGCCAGCTTGCTCCTTGGCGTGGTGGGAGCCGTGATTATGTACGTCGGCGCTCGCCAGATCGCAGCCGGCATGTTAACCATCGGCGGATTCTTCACCTACACGCTTTTCCTTGGCTTCCTGGTCGCACCCATCATGCAGATCGTTCAGATCGGCACTCAACTCACCGAGGCATTGGCCGGACTGGAACGCACGCATGAAATCATGAGTGTGCGGCGGGAAGATCACGATCCCAAACGAACCGTAGTTTTGAACGAGATTCGCGGCGACATCGACTTCGACAACGTCAGCTTCAGCTACGACGGTAGTCGGATGGTCCTCAACGACATCTCTTTTCACGCTGCGCCTGGGACGGTCACCGCGCTGGTTGGTCCATCTGGTTCCGGCAAGTCCACCACCATCGGACTGATTACGGCTTTCAACGTGCCCACGCTGGGCAAGGTTTTGGTCGACGGCGTCGATCTGAGCACGGTGCGGCTGGATTCTTATCGCACGCGTCTGGGAGTGGTCTTGCAGGAGTCGTTTCTGTTTGACGGCACCATCCGGGAGAATGTTGCCTTCTCACGTCCCGATGCCAGCGAAGAAGATATTCTGCGAGCCTGCCGCATCGCCCGTGTGGATGAGTTCGCCGAGGGCTTTGCCGACAAGTACGACACCATAGTCGGCGAACGAGGAGTGAAGCTCTCGGGAGGACAGCGTCAACGGATTTCGATTGCCCGAGCCATTCTGGCAGAGCCGCGCATCCTGATTCTTGATGAGGCCACTTCGAGTCTTGACTCGGAGTCGGAGCAACTGATCCAGCAAGGTCTTTCCTACCTGATGCAAGGACGAACCACCTTCGTGATCGCGCACCGGCTTTCCACCATCCGCCGCGCCGATCAGATCCTGGTCGTCGAACAGGGACGAATTGTCGAACGTGGCACCCACGAAGAACTGTATGCTCTTCACGGCCGCTACTATGATCTCTACACCAGGCAGCATGGCGTCGAGACTAATCTTTTCCTGGCTCCCGGCGAGGGTGATGCCGTGCCGGTCACGGCGGGAGATGAACCATCCAAAGCGGGCCGAAACGGCGATCCCGACCTTGCCGACACTTTGCGTTTGGTCAGAGGAGAGTCCCGTTAGCCCATGCCTCGCGCTGAAAACTCAATCGCTATTCATACGGAGAATCTGTGCCGTCATTACCGCATGGGCGATACTTTGATCCGTGCCGTCGATGGCATCTCCATCCAGGTCGTTGCAGGTGAGTTTGTCGCTCTGCTTGGTACTTCGGGTTCCGGCAAGTCGTCGCTGCTCAACCTCATCGCTGGCCTTGATCGTCCTACCTCCGGAAACGTGGTCGTGCAAAAAAGCGATTTGGCAAAGCTCTCACGCGAGGAGCTAGCCAAATATCGGTTGCACACTGTGGGGATGGTATTTCAGTCTTTCAACCTCATTCCCAGCATGACCCTGCTCGAAAACGTGGAGTTACCGCTGCGCTTTGCGGAAGTGGATCGCGACAAACGCGGGGGATTAGCCCGGCAAGCATTGGACCGAGTCGGCCTAAGCGCCAGGTTGCGGCATCGCCCCACGGAACTTTCCGGCGGAGAGCAACAGCGGGCCTCGTTGGCTCGGGCATTGATTAATCAGCCGCAATTCTTGCTGGCGGATGAGCCCACTGGCAATCTCGACAGCCAGACGGGCACGGAAATTATGAACTTCATTCGAGAATTCAACGAAACGCTGGGCATGACGATCATCATGGTCACGCACGAACGCACTCTCGCCGAGCGCTACGCCAATCGGATGATTTTTCTTGCGGACGGCAAGTTGGTGGGCGATCAATCCAATGTAGTCTCCAACAACAGCGCGCAAATACGCGGGGGCGGGTTGTGAAAACTTACGACATGGCCGAACTGGCGGTACGGAATCTGCGCGAGTCCATCCTGCGCAACTCGCTTACCACCGTTGGCATCTCCGTCGGAGTGGCTTCGCTGGTCGCCATGCTTTCGTTGGGCATCGGACTCCAGCAGTTAGCCGGAAGGCGGTTGCAAAAATCCGGGTTGTTCGACACCGTAGTCGTCACCTCGCGTCGCGACTTGCGTGGCTTTAACCGCGAGCAGGAAGAGAACGGCCCTGCGCCAGCCGAGAGTCCCGCGCTCAACGAGTCCGCGCGACAACAGATTGCTCAACTCCCCAACGTGGTCGAGGCCTATCCAGATATCCGCTTCATCGCTGAACTTCGCTATCAAGACAAGCCGTACTTGACGATGATGGCAGGCCTTCCTTTTTCAGCCAAGAATAACGACGCTTTCGACGGCATGCAGGGTAGTTTCTTTTCCTCTGAGACGGCCCCCGAGGTCATTCTGCAGAAGTCTTTCGCCGCGCAACTCCTGGGGAAGACGCCGAAAGCAGGTAGTGATGAAGAGAGCGTGACGGACTTGGCGAAGCCCTTGCTCGGCAAGCAACTGACAATGAAGTATGCGGAGCGAACCGCGACACCCGCTACAAATCCAGCCGACAAAGAAAACGGCTCAACAGCTAATTCGGCTGAGACGAACAATCCCGGGGGCTCAGCCTATTCTGTAATCTCGCGCGAAGTGACTTTGAAGATCGTCGGCGTTAGCGACCTCGATCCGGATAGCATGCGCGGCCAAGCCAGAGCACGCATCTTTATGCCGCTAAGGCTCGCGCAGAACTTGCACGTGATGCAGCCTTCCGACTTGCGCGACACAACCAACATGGCGAATAGTACGCCTGCGTACACAACTGTCGAGGTGCACGTCAAAAGTCCAACCCAGGTTCAAACCGTCGAAGACGCAATCAAGAAGATGGGCTTCAATACTTTTTCAATCGTCGACGCGACCCGCAGCCTACGGCAGTTTTTCGCCGTGCTCGATCTGTTTCTCGGAATCTTCGGCAGCCTGGCTCTTGCGGTTGCCTCCATTGGAATCATCAATACGCTGGTAATGGCAATTCTCGAGCGCCGACGTGAGATCGGAATTATGAAAGCCATCGGCGCCAGTGACGGCGATGTAAAAGGATTGTTCTTTGCCGAAGCTGGCGTGATGGGTGTGTTCGGCGGTTTCGTGGGAGTCGCACTGGGGTGGGCCATCGGACGGGTCATCAATGTGGGCACAAATGTTTATTTGAAGCGTCAACATTTCCCGCCAGAACAGATCTGGTTTGTACCCTGGTGGTTGGTTCTTGGCGCGATTGCCTTTGCGATCGTGGTGAGCCTGCTGTCCGGTTTGTATCCTGCAAGCCGCGCCGCGCGCCTTGATCCGGTGCAGGCCCTGCGCTACGAGTGAGACGTTGCAAGCAACGTCTCTACAATTATCCTTCTGTAGAGACGTAGCTTGCTACGTCCAAGCAGCGGACAGATGCCGTAACCTGTAGACTGAATCTCATGCTTCGGTGGCAACGGTTTCTTCCGTTCCTGCTGTTTCTCGCCATTTCTGCCGCGGCGCAGAGCCGTATCGATTGCAACGCCCTTAAGAGTCACATCCTCGGAGAAACAATTCACTACTGTGTGCTCTTGCCGCCTGGATACGATTCTGTATCCCCGAAGCGCTACCCAGTCCTGTATTTTCTGCACGGCCTCGGTGAGAATGAACAGACCCTGTTCAAAACCGGGGGATGGAACCTGATCGAAGACCTTCGTCAGCAGCACAAGATCAGCGATTTCCTGATTGTCACGCCGGAGGCGAAGGCCAGCTTCTACGTAAACTCCGCGGACGGCAAAGTCCGGTACAGCGATTTCTTTTTCCAGGAATTCATCCCCTACATTGAAACCAACTACCGCATTCGCAGGGAGCGCAAGGCAAGAGCGATTACGGGCATTTCCATGGGAGGCTATGGAGCGCTTCGTTTCGCATTCGCCGATCCAGGCATGTTCTCAGCCGTGAGCGCGCAAAGCGCAGCTCTCATGACCGAATCCCCAGAAGAACTCAACGCCGCGCTACGCTCGGGTACTCCGCTGGGCAGGCTGCTGGGATCCGTTTTTGGTAATCCCATCAACGTTCCCCACTGGAAGGAAAACGATCCCTTTTCATTGGCCAGGAAAAATAAAACTGCGATCAGCACGCTAGCCATCTATTTCAACTGCGGACGGGATGACGAATATGGATTTGAGGTCGGCGCTGCAGCCCTCGACAAGCAACTTCAGGAAGAGCACCTCAAGCACGAATTCCATCTCTATCCCGGCAATCACAGCGCTTCATACTTTGGCGCGCACATCGGCGAGGTCATGGAATTTCATTCCAAATTGTTTGGGGCCGAGAAGTGATCTCGAACAATTTTGTCCGCAAATACGATAATTATGAGATTGGTCTAGGCACCGCTATTTGTTTTCTTTTGCGTCTTTCTCTTCCACTTCCACCGCACCAGGCATCAACCTCTTAAGCGGCGCCTTGCGCTGGTCTTCGAGTTCCGGATGTGGCAAGGGCTTGCGCGGCAGCATCTGGTCGCGCATAGCAGTGTTATAAACGAAGATCGCCTCAACGGTAGCCGCCTGCGCTAGATCGCCCGGCTGCAGCCGCTCGTAGGTATCCATGTTCGAGTGATGAGTCCGCGTGGCGTAGTCGAGCTTGTCCTGAATGAACTGGAAGCCCGGGATGCCGACTGCATCGAAGGACTCGTGATCGGTGCCTTCGGTATTGCGCACGCTGATCGCGGTCACTCCAAGGTCCTTCAATGGCTCAATCCATTGCGCAAAGATAGGGGTCTCGGCGATATTCTCCTGCAAATAAACGCCAAGGATCTTGCCGCTGCCGTTGTCCACATTGAAATATCCCGAGATCTTTTGTTGTTCGGGCTTCAGTACAAGCGGTCCTGCCGGTTTGCGGAGCCATTCGGGCAATTTGACTTGGTCCGGCGCGGTGGAGAGCGGCACAAATCCAAAATGCTGCTTCACGTAGCCGGCCGAGCCAAACAGGCCCTGCTCTTCCCCAGTCCACAGCCCGATGCGAATCGTACGCCGCGGTCTTACCTGGAGCGCGTTGAGAATGCGCATCACTTCCATCGCAACCACGGTCCCCGCTCCATTGTCGGTCGCGCCGGTCGCGGCCGCCCACGAATCCAGATGGCCTCCGACCATGACAACTTCGTCCTTCAACTTCGGATCAGTCCCCGGAATCTCGGCGATGGTGTCAAAGCCGTGTTCGTGATCGCCGGTGAACTTTACATCGACGTTCATCTCGATGGTGACCGGGACGTTGGCTTTGAGCAGCCGGTAGACTCGTCCGTAGTTTTCGATGGCCGCGATTACAACCGGAACCGGCTGAATGTGCTCGCGCTGGTAGCTGAACCATCCCAGACCGCCGCTACTGTCAACAAAGATCGTTCCGCCAGAGCCGCCGTTGTTTCTGCCATCGCGGCTCGGGAGAACCACTGCCAACGCATGCTCCTCGGCCAGAAACTTCGAAATCTTTTGCCGCAGCTCAAGCCTTTTCATTAGTTCCGGAGTGAAATATCCAGGCTCTGGGATGAGCGGATAATCGACAATCTTGGCCAGGTCTTTTTCATCGTCTCGCTCAAAGAGCGGCTTGTCCACCGGCTTGACTTCGCGCATGTCGCCCAGCAGAACCACTTTGCCAGCCAGCTTTCCTTTGTATTTATCGAGGTCCTCTTCCTTCTTCACGTCGATCCAAATCGCTTGGCCGCTTATGGCCCCGTTGCTCGAGGGCGACCACGGTGCGGCCTGCGTGATGAAGACCGCGGTATCGGGCGAAGCCATGCGCGTCCAGGTGTTGAGCTGCTGCCAGCCCATGCCGAATTCGCCCCAATCTTCCAGGTGCGCATTCGTGCAACCCATAGCGGCGAGCTGATCGCGCGTCCATTCGTTCGCGTGCTTCAGATTCGGCGAACCGGTCAGCCGTGGACCAATCCCATCCATCAGCGCGGAGGCGTACTCCATCACATGCGAGTGGGTCAAACCTTCGATTCGGATCTGCTGGTACATGTTGTAATCGAGATTTTCTTTGGCTGGCTGTGGTAATTCGTACGACGGCTTGTTGGCGTCGGAAGAGTTTGCGTTGGTTTTGCTTTTGTCGGCTGCCGAGAGCGGGAGGACGAAATAGAGTAGCAACGTGATCGTGACACTAAACCGCTTGGGGTATCGCATCTTTGGAAGATTTCCTCGTTTTAAGAAGTGATAGCAGAGTAGCAGAAGTCTATACGGCTCTCCAACTCAAACCGCGGGCTCGAATGCAGTGCCAATGCTCACCAAATCCAATCGTTCTCAGTCTATCCTGAGAGAAGAATTGTCCGGAGACTAAACCCATGTTCAAGCACCGCGTTGTGCTTGCGTTGCTTCTTCTCTTCCTGACGCCGGTTTGCACTCAAGCGCAAAGCGCTCCTGCAACCGCTGCACAGCAGACTGCGCCTCGAAAGACGAGCAAGCCTTACACCGGCGATCTCTCGATTTTTGATTCGCCGGGCCGGGATGAGCGGCTTCAGATCAACCGGGTCATGGACATCCTCGAGATCGCCCCGGGTAAAACCGTCGCCGACATCGGCGCCGGCTCCGGCTGGTTCACGGTGCGCGCCGCGCGCCGGGTGACCGAGACCGGCAGCGTGTACGCGGTCGACATCAATCCTGAGGCTACGCGTTACATCGACAAGCGAGCTCAGAAAGAAGGCCTGCACAACGTGAAGACCATTCTGAGCAAAAGCGATGACCCGCAACTGCCCGCGAACCAGATCGACTCCGTCCTGCTGCTGAAGACCTACCACGAAGTCGATAAGCCCGTCGTTCTGCTGCAAAACCTGCGCGGCTCCCTTCGCCCCGGCGCCAAGGTTGGAGTCATTGATCGCAACGGCAACGGCGAAAACCATGGCGTGGCTCCGGATATCGTGATCAAAGAAGCTTCCGAAGCGGGTTACGTTTTGCAGTCACGGTATGACTTTGTGAAGGGCGACGGGATGGATTACTTTCTGGTCTTCGCGGTGAAGAATTGATTCGGGGAGCAAGTTTCAAATTCCTGCTTTGGGACTCAGTTTACTGTTTAGTACTGGGTACCCCCCCTCCCCCTTTTCGTTGCAAAATCTTGAAAACAAGAGATTTAAATTTCCACTATATGCTAGAGGTAATTATCCCTTGACAGTAGGTATAGAATTAATGTCATTCGGAAATGCGTGCATAGATCGCCGCATCGCAGGCGTAGAGGTGGATTACATCTCCGCCCCGAAGGACATAAACATGCGTGTACCTGATTCACTAATTAAATGCGTGGGCTTTGTCTCGCCACTTGGCGACACCATGACTTATGGAGGAACCGCATTTATCGTCGCCATTAGGATGGATGCCACGCATGGCTATACCCATTTAGTTACTGCCAAACATGTAGCCGACGCGCTTGAGCCAGGCGAAACCGTAATAGCTATGAATGCGCGGGACGGGTCGCCGCTATTTTTGCGAAAAGGCGACCAGCCTTGGTTTTTCCATCCCACCGAAGAAACCTCAGTTGACGTAGCAGTAATACCCTTCGGTAGCGCGAGATTCGCTGAGTATGACATCTCTTCAATTCCAGACGAGAGCTTTGTCAGCGATGAAAGAATTGCCGAGTACGGCATCGGCATTGGTGACGAGATTGTAATCTCTGGTTTGTTTACAAAGTTTTTTGGCAGCACGCACTTAATTCCAATCGTTCGGACAGGAAACATTGCGATGATGCCGCGCGACAAGGTCCCCGTCAAAGGCTTCGGGGAGATTGAAGCCTACCTCGCGGAAGGCAGATCAATTGGAGGCTTAAGCGGTTCCCCTGTTTTCGTTCGCAATACCGTGAACATGCCAGCACAGACTGCGAAAGGCAAACCAGCCCAGATATCAGGTCTTGGGCCGTTGCATTTCTTGGGGCTCATGCATGGCCACTGGGATTTGCCGCCAACATTTTCTGCCGCAGAGCAAGCCGAAGCGGTTAATATGGGCATATCAATTATTGTTCCAGCGAAAAAGATTTTAGAAGTGCTTTATCACCCGGAGCTAGTCGCGATGAGAAGAGAACATCTCGAAAAGGACAAACAAAGCAACCTCCCCGCTGCAGACAGTGCACTTGCCAAGCCACTCACAAAGGAAGAATTTGAAGCTACGCTCAAAAAGGTAAGCCGTAAAAAGAGCTAGCTCCACTTTCCAACTTTGGGAGATGGTCCGCTGGGCTGGTCAGATGATCCGGTATCTTGCCATTTTTCTAAAGCGTCAGGAGAAAACTCAGCCTCTTTGAAGTCAGTTCCAACAAACCACGTACATACGATGATATTGCCTGTTCTCCCCTGAATAGCATTCACCGTCATCTTCGGGCCACCAGACTTGAGTCGCACCAGATCGCCAATTTTCCACGTAGTCATAAACAGCACGGGAGGGTAACACAATGAGTGACCACGGTAAAGACAAAATTACGGCAGGAGACATTGTCCACCTGAATAGCGGGAGCCCCGATTTAACTGTAGTTTCCGCAAGTGACAGCGGGATTGAGGTTGAATGGCTAACCGACGCTGGAAAAACACGACGTCACGTATTTCCCCATGCTTGTGTGATGCCAGTCAGAACGGTTGGACCGCAACCGGAGCACGGTACGCCACAACATCTCGTTTCTCAACCTGTTTCAGAAAGCTCATAAACATGGGCTGCTCATCAAACCGCCGATTGTAACGGAAGCTGTACTCATTGAGATACGACTGCAAATAGCCCTTGCCAACTGAATGATAAACACCGCGCAGACCATTTTTTATCAGGGCCCAGAACCCATCAATGGTCTGAGTGTGCGTGGTGCCAGAAACGTAGATTTTCTCGCTGTGTCGGATACGACGATGCTGAAACCCGCGTACGCCAAGACCGTCATAGGGAGCATAGTCATCGGTGAAGATCAGACTACGCGGCACAATATGTTCACGCACAAGACCGATGAGGGTGTCTGCTTTGGTGTCCTGCGCGACGAATGCCCGAACGCGACCCTTACGCTCAACCATTCCCACAACCGGAGTCTTGGCGAACTTATCGCTAGCCGATGCGCGACCGGGATAGCTCTTGCCGCGTCCTCCATAGTAGGTCTCGTCCATCTCTACGCCGCCTTTGCCGCCGCCACCAAGTTGGCCAGACTCGCGTTCATCCAGCATCGTGCGAATCTGCTTAAACATGCGCCATGCGGTTTTGTAGGTTACGCCCGTCTCACGCTGAATCTGTTTGGCCGAAATGCCGCAACGAGTCTGGGCCATCAAGTAGATCGCATAGAACCAAGTTGTCAGCGGAGTGGGCGACTTATGGAAGATCGTGCCAGCAGTCGGGTGAACATGGTGGCCGCAGTGGTCGCAAGAGTAAGACGGGCGACTCTTAACGCGATGGTGTTTTGTGGTCGCTTCGCACTTCGTGCAATAGATGCCGTCCGGGTAGAGATAATTGCGCAACCACTCAAGGCAGGTCGCGTCATCCGGGTACTGGCGTTGGAAGTCTTTCAGCGTGTACGGTGTCATTGGAGATTTGCGATTGTTGTGGGCCATGACGATTACCTACAACCAAGGCTATCACTTATCATACCTACTGTCAAGGGATAATTACCATGCTAGATCTTTGAGTTTTAAGGACTTACACGCAAAATCTAGACAACATGGGAGTTACGGGGCCGATTCTCCTCGACTGTGGTCCATTTTGAAACTCGAAATGGAGCCATCGTACGCAGAAGGCGCACCATTACCTGGGCTCAGATTGTCAAAGATCTGACATTATCTTGCAGATAATGTACTTTAGCTAAGGTTATCGGAATTGACGGCTGCGGTCAACAAGAAAGAAAAAGAAGGCGTACCCAATGCCGTCGGTAAGAAATCCGGAAGAAGCCGCAACTCGGTGAGAATGAGGAATAGTGACCGCTAAAGTCGAAGTGATGACGAGACATATTTCATTGCTGGTGCTATTGAGCGTCTTCGTGTCGTCCGCCATGGCGCAGTCGGCGCGCGACCGCAAGACGCTGGTGATCACGCACGTGACTGTGATCGATGTCGCAAACGCCGCACTTAAGCCAGACATGACAGTCACGGTTCGCGGCGGTCGCATCACCGGGATTGAAAAAGCATCTCGCAAATTACCGAAAGAAGCGCTAGTCGTCGACGGACGGGGTAAGTTTCTCATCCCTGGACTCTGGGACATGCACGTTCACACCAATTTTGGCGACTGGCTGCCGGGCGGCGAGGAAATCATTCTGCCGCTGTTCGTCGCCAACGGAATCACCGGGGTTCGCGACATGGGTGGCGATCTCCATCAACTGCTCGAGTGGCGTAAACAGATCGATGCGGGGACGATTCTGGGACCGCGCATGGTCGTTTCCGGGCCGATGATCGACGGCGCTCCGCCGCATTTTCCGGCTTCTGTCCCCGTTGCTACGGACGCGGAAGGCCGCAAAGCGGTGGATAACTTGAAGCAGGGCGGCGCCGACTTCATCAAGGTGCAGTCCTACATTCCACGCGATGCCTACTTCGCGGTCGCCGAGGAATCGAAAGCGCAGGGCATGACTTTCGTGGGTCACGTTCCGGATGCCATTCGCGCCTCCGAGGCGAGCAATGCCGGACAGAAAGTATCGAGCACTTCACCGGAATCTTCGAAGGCTGTTCCACCATTGAGGACGAATTATTGAAAGGGCGCAAGGGCCCGCGGCGCGTGCTTGAAACCTACAGCGAACCAAAGTGTACGGCGCTGATTGCGCTGCTGGCAAAAAACGGCACATGGCAGGTGCCGACTCTTACCTGGGAACGAGGCCAGTGGCTGATCGACGACCTCGACCTCAGCCAAAGTCCCGGAGCCAAATACGCGGCCGCGACCTGGCGCAACAAGACCTATAAGAAGTTCACCGAGAGCATTCTGAAAGAGCTGGACACGGATCCGGTCAGTTACCGTCGTCAGTTCGTGGCCAAAGAACTGGAGATGACCCTGGCCATGCATCGCGCCCGCGTTCCTCTTATGGCGGGCACCGATACCGCCGCCGGCGTGTACGTAATTCCAGGATTCAGCCTGCATCAGGAATTGGAGTTGTTCGTGAAAGCGGGACTGACTCCCATGGAGGCTCTGCAAACGGCCACGCTGAATCCGGCGAAGTTTCTCGGCCGGACGAATGATTCAGGTACGGTGGAAACCGGCAAACTGGCTGACCTCGTCCTGCTCGACGCCAACCCCCTCGACGACATCCGCAACACGCAGACAATTTCGGCCGTGGTATTGGACGGACGTTATTTCTCGCGTGCCGACCTGGATAGCATCTTGAAAGATGTGGAAGCTGCCGCTCGGGAGAAGTAGCGAATCAAGCACAACGCCGATTCCCGTTCTGGAACGCCGACCGCTAAGCCTATGGGGTTTTACCAACGGCAGAACTTCGCTGATTTCCTCTGTCGGGCCGTCCTAAAGTCCAAGCCCGGCTTGCCGATATATCCAAAGAGCACGGCAGAAAACAACACGCGGTCCCTCCAGGGGAGAACGAAGAACACCTCATGAACAGCATACAAGCTCTTATCGTGGACGACTCTTCGGTGATGCGGAAGATTGTCGAGCGGTCGTTGCGCCAGGCAGGGGTTGAACTCAGCAAGGTATTCGAGGCTGGGAACGGAGCCGAGGGATTGGCAGTGCTCGCCGAAAACCGGGTGGAACTGATCCTTTGTGACATCAACATGCCGGTCATGGATGGACTGGAGTTCGTAAAAGCGCTGGCAGGCGTCGAGAACGCCAAGGGAGCGCCCGTGGTCATGATTACTACCGAGGGGAGCGAAGCGCATGTGGTACAGGCGCTGTCTCTGGGGGCGCGGGGCTACATCCGCAAGCCATTTACGCCGGACCAGGTCAGGGAACATGTGATTCCTCTGCTGGCGGTGAAAGCATGACAATGCCAAGTGAATCGCCGACTCTCACCGCTAGCCGTGCTAATTGGGGTCCGATGCTGGAAGTAGCCGTGCGGGAAGTCTTCGAACTCATGCTGAGTTGCAAGCTGACGGTTCCCGAGAATCCAACCAACGGAATACTGGACATTACCGCGATGGTCGGGCTCGCGGGACAGCTGTGCGGAGTGATGAGCATCCAGTGCAGCCACCAGTCGGCTGGTCTCATGGCTTCCAAAATGCTGGGGGTAGAGCCGGAAAAGATTGGCCCGGAGCTGTGCGATGCGTTTGGTGAAATCTGCAATATGGTCGCGGGAAACTTCAAGAATAAGATCGCCGGGCTGAGTGACGGATGCCTGTTATCGGTTCCGACGGTGATTACAGGGAGCGATTACAGCTTGCACCCTGTGTCAGACTCAGCTGCGCTGGAAGTCACACTATTGTTCGAGAACAAGCCCATCGTCATCTCGCTACAAGTCCACAGCTAACTGCTAAACTTCGCCAGAGTGCCGCACGGCGCCAAGAACCTACCCGGTGGGAGTCCGCTCTTCTCAAGCGTGACGATAGCGGGTGGAGTGCCGATTGTCATTGGGCTCGTGGTTCGAGGGTAGTGTTCTTGTCGGAGGTGAAGGTAGCGTGTGGCGCGCGATTTCGCAGTACCCGGCGCGTGATCTCGGCTGCGAGTTGGTCCAGGGGAAAGACGCCATCAGCCTGGCCCGCCGCATATACCAAACCGGGCATCCCCCAGACGACGGCGGAAGGCTCATCCTGAATAATGACTTCTCCGCCTGCTTCACGAATGCATTGCGCCCCGAGCACGCCGTCCGATCCCATGCCCGTCATCACCACGCCCAGGACGCTGGCGTGACAAACGGCGGCCACCGAGCGAAATAGCACGTCAACCGCTGGACGGCAGGAGTGCTGGGGAGCGTCCTGGTTGAGGCCTAAACTCCACTTCAGGCCAGCGCGAACGGTCATGTGGAAATTCCCCGGAGCGATCCAGGCGTGTCCGGGGGAGAGAACTACACCATCGCCACCTTCTTCTACCGGAATCGCTGAATGTTTGGCCAGCCGCTCGGCGAGCATGCGAGTAAAAATAGGTGGCATGTGCTGCACTACAACGATCGGAACGGGAAAGTCCCTGGGGATTCCTGGCAAGACCTCGGCCAAAGCATTGGGACCGCCAGTGGACGTGCCGATGGCCACGATGTCAATCCGACGATTCGCTGGTACTCTGACTCTCACTGCTGGACGCGGCGGCGGTAAAGACTTGAGCTTCGTGGAGCCTTTACTGCAAAGCGCCTTGATCTTGGGGATGAGTTCGACCCGAACCGCCTCCATCCCAACCGCCGGGCTGCCGGTATTGCTGGGCTTGGTGGCATAGTCCGAGGCGCCCAGGGAGAGCGCATCGAGAGTCGCCGACGCGCCGCGTTCGGTGAGCGTGCTGAACATGATGACCGGCAGTTTGGGGTACAACTTGCGCAGTTCGGCCAGGGTCTCCAAACCATTCATCACCGGCATCTCGACATCGAGCGTTACCACATCGGGATGCAGCTGCGAGATCTTCGCCAGGGCGATTCGTCCGTCGCTGGCTGTAGCCACTACTTCCAGGTCCGGGTCTTTGGACAAAGTGTCAGAGAGCACCTTGCGGATCACCACGGAGTCGTCGACCACCAAAATGCGTATCGCGGTCATAGTTGAGTCGTCACAGTCAAATCGTTCCTGTCCAGTGCGCAGCTAACGAGTGGGTCTGAAGGTTATGAACTCGCATGGGCTGCCATGGTCTTGCTTGACGACCCTGCTTCCACCGCAATTTCGCTGCTGATGGTGTTGATCTTGAACTGCTCCACCAGGCGGCGGAGTTCGGCGGAGGTATGCACCAAATGCTGCGCTGCCTTCTGCGTATCCGTGGCTCCGCGTGAAGTGCTCTCCGCCGCCTGGGCCACGCCTGCGATGTTGCTGGTGATCTCGCCGCTGCCCTGCGCCGCTTCGCTCACGTTGCGGGCCATCTCGTTGGTGGTCGCGTTCTGTTCCTCCACTGCCGTCGCAATCGTGTTGGAGATGCCGTTGATCTGGTTGATCACATCACTGATGGTCGTGATCGCACTGACCGCCGCTTTGCTGTCAGTCTGAATGGCCTCAATCTTGCGGCTGATGTCTTCGGTAGCTTTTGCGGTCTCTTTGGCCAATTCCTTCACTTCGTTGGCTACCACGGCAAAGCCTTTACCGGCTTCGCCGGCACGTGCGGCTTCAATGGTGGCGTTCAGGGCCAGCAAGTTGGTCTGCTGCGCGATCGAAGTGATGACTTTAATCACCTGGCCAATCTCGGCGGAGGAGTCGCCTAGTTTAGACACGGTAACGATGGCGTTCCTGGCAGTCTCAACGGACGCGCTGGCGACCTTGGCGGCATCGGTCGCGTTCCTGGCAAGCTCCTGGATGCTGGCACTCATCTCCTCGGAGCCAGTGGCCACAGTTTGCAGATTCTGACTGACAAGCACAGTTGTGTCGGAGGCCAGCTTCGCCTGAGCCGATGTTTCCGCGGAATTGGCCGTGATCTGCTGGCTGTTGGTGTTGAGTTCCTCGCTTGCCTGAGCAACGCCCTCCGCGGTCTGTGCAATCTGCTTCAGCAGGTGGTGCATTTTGTCGACGAACAGATTCAGGCACTGGCCCAACTGCCCGATCTCATCGTGACGCGCCTGATTCACTCGTGAGGTGAGGTCATTGGCCTCGGTCATTGCCTTGAATTGCGTAGAAAACGAATCCAGCGGCCGACTGATGCTGAGGGTGACACGGGTCGCGACCACCAGTGACAACAGCAGCGACAGCCCGCACATCACAAACATGGTGCGCGTGGTCTTTGTAGCCTTCAAAACAGCGCCCGACTGGGCGTCATTCGCCTCTTTTTCCAGCAGGTCTCCGGTGTATTCGATCTCCTCCTGAAGTTTTCGGTAGAGCCGCAGGCAAGTATCTTGCTGGGCCGCAGCCGAGGCAGGATCATGCGCACTCGTTGCGGAGAGCAAGGCAGTCTCCTTGAGGTAGTCCTCAACCATTTGCCGTTCTTCCTCCAAAGTTGACTGAGCAGCGGGATCTGTAACCAGCGCACGGGCCTTGGCAATATGTTCGGCCAGCATCTTCGAATGCGAGGTGAGATTGTCCACAATGCTCTGCTGTTCATCGCCCTTTTTTGTGAGTAGGCTGGAAATATCTTCCTGGGTCAAATCGTTGAACACGCCAGCTTCTATATGATTGCGGATCGCCGTGCTGGTCGCCGCGACTTGGGCGGTGGTCTTCTCGACCGCCTTGATTCCCCAGTACCCGGTGGCGCCCACGGCCGCCACACACAGCAAGCCGCAAATCGTCAGAAAGAACAGACGCTGCTTGATTGTCGATTGCATTTTGGGCAGCTTCATAGACTAGTTTGTGCTCCAGTGCCTATCCATTCTCGCGGCACTTTCGTATTGCTTGCCATCTTTGGGAACAACACTCACTTCCCCTTTAACCGCTCGCTCTCTTCACGCGCCAGCATGGGTTGCGATGGCCCTTGGACGCTGACTTGCTTCCGCGGAATTTCCATTGCTGTTCGCGTTGATCTTGAACTGCTCGACCAGGCGCCGGAGTTGTGTGGAGGTTTCCACCAGTTGCTGCGACGCCTTCTGGGTACCGGTCGCTCCGCGCGTGGTGCCTTGCGCAGCCTCCGCCACTCGCGCAATGTTGCTCGTAATCTCACCGCTGCCATGGGCCGCTTCGCTCACGTTGCGCGACATCTCGTTGGTGGTCGCGTTTTGCTCCTCCACCGCCGTGGCGATCGTGCTCGAGATATCGTTGATTTGATGGATCACTCCGCTGATCGATGCGATGGCATCCACCGCCGCCTTGGTATCAGTCTGGATGGCCTCGATCTTGCGGCTGATGTCTTCGGTGGCTCTGGCAGTTTCCTTGGCCAGTTCCTTCACTTCATTGGCCACCACCGCAAAACCTTTGCCCGCCTCGCCGGCGCGGGCCGCTTCGATAGTGGCATTCAGCGCCAGCAGGTTTGTCTGCTGCGCAATCGACGTAATGACCTTAATAACCTGTCCAATCTCGGTCGAGGAATCGCCCAGCTTGGACACCGTGACGGTAGTGGTTTCGGCCACTTTGACGGCTGAAGTTGCGACCTTCGCGGCCTCGGTAGCATTCTTGGCAATTTCTTTGATACTGGCCCCCATCTCTTCCGCCCCAGTCGCAACCGTCTGCAGGTTCTGGCTGACCGATTGGGCGGCTTTCGAAACCACGTCCGCCTGCGCCGAAGTCTCCTCGGAGTTCGCGGTGATCTGCTGGCTGGTGGTATTCAGTTCTTCGCTGGCACTGGCGACCTGCATCGCATTTTCCGAGATGGATAAGATGATGCGTTTAAGGCTGCCGCTCATCTTGTTGATTGC
>CAWFVI010000003.1:0-889033 GCA_963819245.1 uncultured Acidobacteriota bacterium
GAACTCCGCGCCGTCCCTGGTTAGTATGTAGCAGAAGACCTCCAGGTTGAGCGCACTGTTGTCGTATCCAATAAATCGATGCGGGTGCTGTCGGTTTCGACTTTAGGATGTTCATAGAATAGGCGGCGAATCTGGGCGAGTACGTAGCGCAACTGGTCGGCCGAGGTTTCATAGCGCAGGCTCAGCTTGGTAGTGAAAAGGATTTTATCGCGCCGGCTCAGGTTCTCAATGTTCATGGTAGCGAGCGAGCCATTGGGAATGGAGAGCTCGATTCGTCAGGGGTCCGAATGCGAGTGGAGCGAAGGCTGATATCTTCCACCGTTCCGGTCTTGTCACCAAAGCGGCAGAGTCGCCTACGCGAATGACTTCATCTCCAAGCAGAGAGACTCCGCCGAAAAGATTCTCCAGGGTTTTCTGGGCGGCGAAGGCGATCGCGATTCCGCCGATGCCCAGTCCGGCGAGCGCGGTGGTCATGTTGACGCCGAGAGAGCTGAGTATGGCAAAGATAGCGGCGATGGAAAAAATGGCTTTCAGGACACGTTCACCGAGAAGCAAGAGCGATCCAGTGCCGGGCGGCCGGCGCGGATTGCGCGTTCTCGAACCCGCCGCGCTATCTGCTGAACGATTCGGAGACAACCAGGCCCATGCGACGATGAACACTACGCCGATTACTTCCTGATGGTGGTGGCGCGCCAATAACGGTAAGCCGATTTGCCGCACGAGCATGGGTCATAAACGGTGGCAAAAACAAGCCAGAGCGGGTTCGAGATGGCATTCCAGGCACCCGGGCGGGGTATTGGAGGATGGCGGCGCAGTTTTTGATAGAGGCCCAGCAACCGGACTGTGAGCCAACCCAAGGCCGCGGAGATGGGGATGGCCAGCAAGATAGCCAGCCATTGCCATATCGCGATCCCTAAGAACTCGTACTGTACCAGGAAATCGGGTAGATGGGTTTCGACCTGGTGTACCTCTAGCCGGTCGTAAAGGTCGGGAACCTTGGCCAAGGTGTCGGAGGAGAACAGCCAGATTTTCACGCCTCCGGAATCGGTGACTTGAACCAGATCGAGGTCGGCATCGACATCTCCGGCAGACAAAACGCCGATGCGCTGCCGGTTTGGAGAAGATCCTTCCTGTGGAGATCCGTCGGGCTGATTGCTGATCAGCCTCAGGTTGCCGGAAAAGGCGCGGTCCATCACACTCTTCAACTTGGCGGCGAGTTCCTCGCCTTGCGCGGTGCGCTTGGCATTGGTCATTTGCAGATACTGCGCGGCAATGGAGTAATTTCCCGACTGAGCCGCATGCAGAAATCCGTATATGGTGCCGTTGGGAGTGTCACGGCCCAGTGGGTCCGTGGGGGCGCCGGTTGGGTAGCGGCCCGGTGGCGGACCCGTTGGGTTGGCAGCAGTTGCCCGGCGGCAGCCACGGAGACCGCTACGCACAAAAGAAGCCAGTATGCTCGCTTAAAGAAAAAGAAGACATGGTTCCTTCTCCAGAGGAAGGGCGCGAATTGATGCGACATGCGCCCGCGAAAGATGCTTGTGCGGAGCGAGAGTTCATTGTACCGAAAGGGAAGTCCAACCTCGCGGAATCGGCTTGAGTTCTTATGGACGTTTCGGCCGATAAACGTCAGTGCTGGTGCCGAAGAAAACCTCGGCGGATTCCATGACCGTTTCCGAGAGCGTGGGATGCGGATGGATGGTGAGCGCGATGTCTTTGGCGAGCGCGCCCATCTCGATGGCGAGCACTCCTTCGGCGATGAGTTCGCCGGCGCCGACGCCGACAATTCCTACGCCTAGCACGCGTTCGGTTTGGGGATCGATGAGCAGCTTGGTCATGCCTTCGGTTCGGTCGAGGGTCATGGCGCGTCCGGAGGCGCCCCAGGGGAACTTGGCAACTTTGATTTCGCGATTTTCTTTCTGCGCCTGGGTTTCGGTGAGGCCGCACCAGGCGATTTCTGGATCGGTGAAGACCACGGCGGGAATCGCGTTGGGTTCGAAGGCGACTTTGTGTCCGGCGATGGCTTCGACGGCGGTGCGTCCTTCGTGCGAAGCTTTGTGCGCCAGCATGGGTTCGCCGACTACGTCGCCGATGGCGTAGATGGCGGGGTCATCGGTCTGCAGTTGCTTGTTTACCTGGATGAATCCGCGCTGGCCGACTTTGACTTGAGTTTTCTCGAGGCCCGGGATTTCGGAATTGGGCTTGCGTCCGACCGAAACCAGAACTTTGTCGAATAGCTTTTCGCGTTCTTTTACTTCAGGGCCGTCGAAGGTGACGCGGATTCCATTGGATTCTTCTTTCACCGCGGCGACGGTGGTGTTGAGCAGGATGGAGTCGAAAATCTTCTCTATGCGCTTATGTAAGGGAAGGACGAGATCGCGATCGGCTCCGGGCAGGAGTCCGGGGAGCATTTCACGACGGAAACTTTCGAGCCGAGGGCGGCGTACACCGTGCCGAGTTCCAGGCCGATGTATCCACCGCCGACTACGAGCAGGGTGCCGGGTACTTCGCTCAGATCCAGCGCAGAGGTGGAATCCATCATGCGCGGGGTTTCGAGTTTGAGGCTGGGAACGATCGCGGGCCGCGAGCCGGTGGCGATGACGATTCGGTCGAAGGTGAGCGACTCTTCGGCACCGTTTGTGCGGCTGACGCGCAGCGTATTCGAATTCTCAAACGCAGCTCTGCCTTGGATGTATTCGACTTTTCGTTGTTTGGACAGCACGCCTAAGCCGCCGGTCAGTTTTTTGACTACGCCTTCTTTCCAGGAACGCAGGCGGGCTAGGTCGATTTTCGGTTCGGCGAAGTCGATGCCCCAATTCTTCGCGTGGCGGGATTCGTCGATCAGCTTGGCGACGTGGAGAAGAGCCTTAGACGGGATACAGCCGCGGTAAAGGCAGACGCCGCCCGGATTGAGTTCCGGGTCGATCAGCGTGACTTTCATTCCTAGATCGGCGGCGAGGAAAGCGGCGGCGTAGCCGCCTGGCCCTCCACCGATAACTGCGATGTGTAAGTTGGAAGCGTCTGCCATAGTTGATTATCCCCGGTAAGCGGCCTCCGAGGGCTTGCCAGTTATCAAAAAAAACTGTGTCATCCTGAGCGGAGTTGCCGTCGCGAAGCGACGGCAACGCAGTCGAAGGATCCCTTACAGCCAGGATTCAGCACACGGCGAGAGGGAGTTCTCTCAACAAAATCTGTTGGTGAAAACGCCTTGCGGTCGCGATTTCAGCGCGTACATCTTAGGGATCCTTCGACTCCGCGGCTTCTGCGCTTTTGCGCAGCAGCCACTCCGCTCAGGATGACAAATTGCGGCTTAAGCCTTTATCCTTGAACCGAGAGCAAGAACGGTTGCTCAAAGGCTTCCGCGATCCAACGCAAGAATCTGGCAGCGTCGGCGCCATCGATCAGCCGGTGATCGTACGACAATGACACCGGCAGCACCAGCCGCGGTTCGAACTTTCCATTCAGCCACACCGGCTCCATGCTGGAACGCGACAGGCCGAGGATCGCGACCTCGGGATAATTCACGATAGGAGAGAATCCGGTGCCGCCAATTCCGCCAAGGTTGGTGATGGTGAAAGTGCCGCCTTCCATTTCCGCGAGCGTGAGTTTCTTTTCACGGGCCTTCTTGGAAAGCTGCGTGAGTTCGGCGGCGAGCTCGACGATGTTCTTCTTATCAACATCACGGATGACCGGGACCAGCAGGCCGCGGTCGGTATCCACGGCAACGCCGATGTTGATGTATTGCTTGTAGACGATCTCGTCTTTCGCGAGGTCAATGCTGGCATTGAACTGGGGAAAGATTTTCAGCGCGGACGAGCAAACTTTTAGCGCGATCGCGGTGACCGTCATCTTGCCGCCGGCCTCTTCCGCCTTGGGAGCAAAGCGCGCGCGCAAATGCTCGAGTTCCGTGATGTCGGCCTTATCGTTCTGGGTGACGTGTGGGACCGTGGTCCACGCCTGCCACAGATGTTCCGCGGTCTTGCGCCTCACACCGCGGATCGAGACACGCTCGATCTTTCCCCACTTGGTGAAATCTGGCAGTTCCGGCTGAGCGAATTGAGCTCCGCGTGGTGCTTGCGCAGCCGCCGCAACCGAAGCGAGCAGCGACTTCGAATGCGCCTTGACGTCGTGTTCGCTGATGCGGCCGCCGGGGCCGGTTCCTTTCACATCGTGAATGTCAATGCCGATCTCGCGCGCTAATCGACGGACATGCGGGGCCGCGGGGATTGGTGCTCCGCGCTCGGAGCCTGCCACTTTTTCCAGCTGAGCCGGCATGGTGAAGCTCGGGGGAGCGGCTGAGGTTGGTCGCGAGGAAGCGCCTGTTCTTCCGTTTTGCCTTCGGCTTGGATCGCGGCCTGAAAAGCGAGCCGCGCTCCTTGCTGTCCGGAGACATGCTCGACTGGAACATGTTTGGGCGCTCCGTTTGCGGCGCGGCCGCACCTTCGAGCGTGAAGATAACGTCGCCAACTTTAATCTTGTCGCCCTGCTTTACCTGGACTTCTTTGATCATTCCGCTGATCGAGGACGGAACTTCGACCACCGCTTTATCGGTTTCAAGTTCCATCACCGGCTGGCCTTCGGAGACTTTGATGCCAGGAGAAATCATGAGCCGGACGAGATCGCCCTGGGAGATGTTCTCTCCGAGTTCGGGAAGTTTGAATTCCGCGGCTGTGGGCGGCGCAGCGCGGCGCTCTCTTTGGACGGTGGCTGTTGGGTTTTCGACCGGGCTTGCTTTTGCGGCCGAAGCTGCCGCAGCAGCTTGCTGTGCTTTGAGTTCCTTCGCTGGCGAGGGCGCCCGCGCTACACCACTCGCGCCGTTCTCGAAGGTGAAGATGACCTGGCCAACTTTGATCTTCTCGCCTTCTTTGACGCGAATCTCTTTCACAACGCCGCTCACGGTGGAGGGTACTTCGACGACCGCTTTGTCGGTTTCGAGTTCCATCACGGTCTGGCCTTGCGTGATGGTCGCGCCGGGAGAAATCATCAGACGGACAAGATCGCCCTGGTCGATGTTTTCGCCGAGTTCCGGTAGCTTGAATTCTGTCACTTTAATTTTTTCTCCCTGTTTGTTCCGCCGTCCCGGCGGCTGTCTTTCACGCGTACCGACCGCTTCGCCGTGGGCTAAGATGCCCTCGGGACAGCTAGCAGGATGCCGGCGCTACTAAGTGTTGGCCGGGTTCGGTTTCTCCGGATTGATGCCCAGGTCTTTGATCGCCTTCTGGAGCATCTCCGGCTTGATCTGTTTTTCACGGGCCAGCGCGTTTAGCGTGGCCAGCACGATGTGCTTGGCGTCTACTTCGAAGAAGTCGCGAAGCGAAGCTCGGCCCTCGCTGCGGCCGAAACCATCCGTACCCAAGGCCACCAGCGGCCGCGGCACCCACTGCGCAATCGATTCCGGCAGCACCTTCATATAATCCGATGCGGCCACGAAGACCCCGGGTGCTTCTTTTAGACATTGCGTCACAAACGGGACACGCGGAGTTTCGCCCGGATGCAGCATGTTCCAGCGCTCGCAGTCGTTGCCGTCGCGATAGAGCCGTTTGTAGCTGGTCACGCTCCAAACGTCGGCGGCTACTTCGTATTTCTCTTCCAGAATCTGCTGGGCCTTGAGCACTTCGAACATGATGGTTCCACTGCCGAAAAGCTGGGCGCGCAGCTTGGCGTCCTTCTTCTCTGAAGCTTTGAAACGATACAGACCCTTCAGAATGCCGTCCCGGACTTCCGCACCATGCGGCATCTCGGGCATGGGCAATGGTTCGTTGGTGACCGTCAGGTAATAAAAGATAGATTCCTGATCGACGTACATGCGCTTGATGCCATCCTGAATAATGATGGCAATCTCGTAAGCGAAGGCGGGATCGTAGGCGAGCAGATTTGGCACGGACAGTGCCAGCACATGACTGTGACCGTCCTGGTGCTGCAGGCCCTCGCCGGCTAGCGTGGTGCGGCCGGCGGTGCCTCCAATCAGGAATCCACGCGTGCGCATATCGGCTGCGGCCCAGATCAGGTCGCCGATGCGCTGGAAGCCGAACATCGAGTAATAAATGAAAAACGGAATGGTGTTGATTCCATGATTCGCATACGCCGTGCCCGCAGCGATGAACGAGCACATCGAGCCAGCCTCGGTGATGCCTTCCTCGAGGATCTGTCCGTTCTTGGCTTCCTTGTAGTAGAGCAGGGTGTCCATATCGACCGGTTCGTAAAGCTGGCCGACGCTGGAGTAGATACCCACCTGGCGGAACAGCGCTTCCATGCCAAAGGTGCGGGCCTCGTCGGGAATAATGGGCACGATGAGCTTGCCGATTTCCGGGTCGCGCAGCAGTTTTCCCAGCAGGCGCACGAAGACCATGGTGGTGGCCACATCGCGGCCTTCGGTGCCTTTGTAGAACTCCTCGAAGTGAGATTCAGAAACCGGGCTGATCGGCTTGGCTCGCACTTTGCGTTCCGGCAGATAGCCGCCCAGTTGCTTGCGGCGCTCCTTCATGTAGGGGATTTCCGCGCTGTCGTCCGCGGGACGATAGAACGGAGCATCGTGAAGTTCATCATCGGGGATGGGAATGCCGAAGCGTGAGCGGAACATTTGCAGCTCGTCGTCATTCAGTTTTTTCTGCTGATGGGTGATGTTCTTGCCCTCGCCAGCCTCGCCCAAGCCATAGCCCTTAATGGTCTTCGCCAGAATGATGGTCGGCGAGCCGCGGTTCTCTACAGCCGCTTTGTATGCAGCGTGCACTTTGATGGGATCGTGTCCTCCCAGCCGCATGCGCGCGAGTTGTTCGTCGGAAAGATGCTCGACCATCTTGAGCAGACGGGGATCGGTTCCGAAGAAGTTCTGCCGGAAGTAAGCGCCGCTCTCGACGAAATATTTCTGATACTGGCCGTCACTGATCTCGCCCATGCGCCTGACCAGCAAGCCGTCGCGATCGCTGCGGATGAGGGTGTCCCAGTCGCCGCCCCAGATAACCTTGATGACGTTCCAGCCGGCGCCACGGAAAATGGCTTCAAGTTCCTGAATGATCTTGCCGTTCCCGCGAACCGGGCCATCCAGACGTTGCAGGTTGCAGTTCACCACGAAGATCAGATTGTCGAGCCGTTCGCGCGAAGCCAGCGTGATGGAGCCCAAGGACTCGGGCTCATCCATTTCGCCGTCGCCAAGAAAAGCCCAGACTTTGCCGTCGGTCGACAGCTTCAGCCCGCGATTTTCGAGATACCGGATAAAGCGGGCTTGGTAGATCGCCTGGATGGGTCCCAATCCCATGGAAACAGTGGGGAACTCCCAGAAATCAGGCATGAGCCAGGGGTGAGGATAAGAAGAGAGTCCGCCGCCGGGTTTCAGTTCACGGCGAAAGTTCTCCAGTTTCTGGCGTGGTATTCGGCCTTCGAGATAGGCGCGAGCATACATGCCGGGGGCGGCATGGCCCTGGAAATAGACCAGGTCGCGGTCGCCGGTTTCGGTCTGGGCGCGCAGGAAATGGTTGAACGCTACCTCGTAAAGAGTGGCCGCCGAAGCGAAGGTCGAAATATGTCCGCCGATGCCCTCCTGAAGTTTATTGGCACGCACCACCATGGCCAGCGCGTTCCAGCGCACGAGGCTCTTGATGCGGCGCTCCATCTCCTGGCTGCCGGGAAACGGCGGCTGCTGAACTGAGGGAATAGTGTTCTGATAAGGGGTGGTGGCTGTGAACGGAAGGTTTACTCCCGCAGCCCGCTTGGCGTGCAGCGACAACTGTTGCAGTAGGCGTCCGGCGCGCTCCGGGCCGCCTTCGGCTAACACGTAGTCGAGGGAATCAAGCCATTCCCGAGTTTCAAGTACTTCCAATCCGTTCGTCTGGGTCTCAGCCACGTCTGGTTTCTCCATTTATGAGCAGGAATTCTCCATGATAGACAATCGCGAAGAATTTTGCTGGCGACTTCGGGACGAAGCTGCGGGCGCAGTCATATTTTGTGCTGAAACAGGAATCCTTGGGTCTGTCGAAAACATCCATACTGACGAGCGGTGGACCCCAGGTTGCTCAGTGCCGATCACGCCGTAACGGTTGCAGATAGGTTGCATCCAAGTCAGGCAGAATCAAACATTGCATTCAACTCGCGATAAACAGGAGACTCCTCATGCCGAAAAAACCTGCTTCGAAACTCAATGCCCAGCCACACATACATCAGCGGGCGCGCGAAATTCAGCAGTATGGCACCGTGAACCATGCGTTGCCCCTGGAACTGGAAGAGCCGGTACGTCTGGAAATGACGGAACGACTCAACCAATTGCTTGCCGGACACTATGACTCTCCGCGATCTGTATAAGAAATCACATTGGCAAGTCGCTGGTCCGACGTTTTATCAGCTTCATCTGCTTTTCGACAAGCATTTCAATGAGCAATCGGAGCTTGTCGACACCATCGCCGAACGGATTCAGTTGCTCGGCGGCCTCAGTATCGCGATGGCTCCTGATGTGGCGGAAACTACGCGAATCGAACGGCCACCCAAGGGAAGGGAAGAGGTTCCGGTGCAACTCTCGCGCTTGCTCGACGCCCACCAGATCATCATCGGGGACTGCCGTGAACTGGCGAAACGCGCCTCAACCCTGGGAGATGACGGGACCAACGATGTGGTCGTCAGTGATGTATTGCGGACGAACGAACTGCAGGTATGGTTCATAAGCGAGCATCTGGTGACCATGCCTCTGGTTGAAGCCGTTGACGGTTCCGCTGCCGCAGACTGACTCGCATTGCGGCGAAAGCCTTGGATAAGGGCTGGTCAGGGCTGGTCCCGACCGGTCCTTATTTTTGCCTCTTCGCCAACCGATTCGCTTGACTTCGGCGAAGCGCGCGTTCAAGATAGGAAGCACTTTTGGGGAATCAAGTAGAAGCTGGCGGAATCCGTTCTCGTTACGAATTCGGAACAGAAACGGTGAGCCGTCGATACCCGCTTCTTATAGCGCCGACTCTAGGCGGGTTTTCGCGATAATAAATGCAATTCTTAGCGCCATAATGGCTCTAAGTTGCTATTATTGCAGTTACTTCTGCCGATGTGGGAGGGGGCAAAAATGTTTCCAGGCGGACAGAACTTGCGCGTGTTGCGCGAGCAACTGGGATTGACCATGAGGGATGTCGAAAACGCCAGCACACGGATCGCTCAGAAACGTGCGAACGACGAATTTGCCATACCACCGAGTCGCCTTTCGGATGTTGAGACAAAAGGAGTCATCCCCAGCATTTACCGTTTGTATTCGCTGGCGGTCATCTACCGCAGGGACATTCGGGAACTTTTGTCCTGGTACGGGGTCGATTTGAATGGAATGGCGGCGGATCTGGATTTCGTTATCCCACCGAAATCGCACGTTTCCGAAGCCTTGGCGAACCTCTCCAGCATTCAAATGCCGATACGTCTGGATCCCAGCTTCGATCCCCACCGCACAGTGAACTTTGGACGAATGGTGGAACAGTGGGGCCAAGTGCCCTTAGCCTACCTGGCGCAATTTGCCACCTGCCAGTACACCTATGGTTATATCGGTAGCGACGATTTGACGATGTATCCGATTCTGCCGCCGGGGAGTTTCGTGCAGATTGATGAGTCAAAGAACAAAGCAGAAGAAGGCGGGTGGAGGTCGGAATACGAACGTCCCATCTATTTCGTGGAAACTCGGGACGGCCACACCTGCTGTTGGTGCACGATGACGCGGGAAGAGATTATTCTGCAGCCGCACCCTCTTTCGCCGGTTGCGGCTCGTGCCCTGCGATACCCGCAAGAGGCGGAGATCATTGGCCAAGTTGTGGGGGTTGCGATCAGGCTCGGGGATTGGCGTCCGCTTTTGGATTCTTCAACAAGCTCGAAAGCGCGTGAAGTACTGAACTGAGATGGCGGGCAGATCCGGCGCCCGGCCCCGGGGGCAAAAGATTCGGAGTCGTGGTTGCGAGTCGTTCCACGTAGGCAGCCGGCGAAACTCCCGCTACTTCACTGGATTGTTCCGCATCTTGTACCAGCTTCCGGATCGGCATAGCCAGAACTTTGGAGAGTTGAGAGCGGTGCGCTCGCGCCAGTGCTTTCTGCGCTGCCAAATCTCCGTAGACGCGGGAAAAACCCCAGTGGAAGTAGCTTCCCTCTTTGTCCCTCAACCCAGAAAGATACTCCAGCCGGTTCAGACAGCCAGTAAAGGCTCTCAGCGTGGTTTCTTGCAGGTCCTCGAGTGCCGAATGCAGGGTCATTGTTACATTTTTGGAAATTCGAAATTACTAAAGTAATCTATTCAAAAAGGCTGGCCGCAATAGATTATCACGGGGTAATCCCACATTGGAAAGGAATTCACACCGTGAACAATCGCTTACGCTGGTTGGCTGTTGCGCTGCTGCTGACCACTACCGTTTCTTTGCCGGCAACCCTCAAGGCCATTGCTGACGCCCCGACGGGCCCGATTACTCTTCCGACCCCGCCAGTGCCTCCGGATGGCAATCCGACGGGCCCGCCGCGAGTAGTTACGGGCCAATAGATTTCGCTAAAGCTGTTGTTGTGGGCTGGCGCAAAAGGGTGTATATTCTGCGCGATAGCCCATGTCTGCCTCGGTGATGCTGTTTTACTACCTGTGGATAGCTCCCCACGTCCTTGAGGGGATAGTTTTGTATGCCATGGTGCGTCGCGGACTGCATCGTCAGTTCCCGATGTTCTTTCTCTATATCACTTTTGAAATTGCCCAGTGTTTTTGTCTGCTCGCCGTGTCTCGGTATGTTTCCTACTTCGGCCAAGTTTACATTCAGGTGTATGCCGTGGGGTTGGCCGTCAGCACCGCCATCCGATTTGCCGTCATCTATGAGTTATTCTGCCATTTTTTCCGGCGTTACCCAGCAATCAGCGGGGCCGGGAAGTTGCTGTTCCGCGGCGCGAGCTTGGCGCTTCTGCTGATAGCTCTCGGATTGGCTGTTTCTGCACCGGGTAACACTCCGGCTGCTTCGCTCAACGATGCGACATACGTAGCGTTGCGAACGACGACCTTCGCGGCCGATCGGGCGGTGAGTATTCTTCAAGGTGGGCTGCTGATTTCGCTGTTCCTGTTCTCCCGCTATTTCGTTCTCTCCTGGCGAAGCCCTGCATTCGGCATAGCCTTGGGCATGGGAACGTTTGCAATCGCGGAGTTCGCCACAACGGCCCTTCGGCTCTACGTGCCCATTAGCAACAAGGTTTATGACCGCTCTGCGATGGGAATTTATCACCTCTGCGTGCTGATCTGGATTTTGTATGTGGTGCGACCGGAGCCCGAATTTCGATTCGAGCTTAAGAGTTTGCCTACATACGACTTGGAAATTTGGAACCAAGAATTGGAGCGTCTTCTGCAGCAATGATTATCACGTTGATTCTTGTATCCGTCGCATTGTTAGCCCTGGGATTTTTGATCAGGCTGGCGAAAGGCCGTGCGCTCCCAGCTCAGGTTTTGGAAAACCCAACCGAGCACATGCGCGCCGTGGACCTTGAGGCATTTCGGAACCTGGTTGATCCCGATGAGGAGGACTTTCTACGTACCAACCTTCCTTCGTCGGAGTTTCGCAGAATTCAGCGAGAGCGGCTGCGGGCTGCGGTGGAATACGTCTCTTGCGCGGCTCAGAATGCAGCGGTTCTGCTGCGCCTGGCCGATGCCGGACGTCGCAGCGCCGATCCCGCAACAGCGGAAGCGGCTGAAAAACTGGTTCAAAATGCGCTTCGTCTGCGGCTCTACGCCTTGCAGGCTATCCCCAGGCTCTACCTCGGTATGGCTCTCCCGGGCGCGCGCATCTCTGCGGTCGGCATCGCGGAACGGTACGAACAGATGACCCGACTCGTCGTATTGCTTGGATGCTTGCAATACCCTACACGCGGCGTCTCCGCTGCGCTTTAGGCGGAGAGTAAGAATTCAGGACCAACCAACGTGACGCAGTGAATCTTGAAGGTATTTCCCTTTTCAGTGGATGCCATCGATGAATCCACTGATTTGGTTCTCCAATTTCTCCCCGCCAATCGCAACGATGCCATTGTGGTCTGCTCCGGGGACGAGATACAGTTCCTTAGGCTGATTCGCACGCTGGAACAATGCCTTTGCCATTTCTGGAGGCGTCAGGGTATCTTCGGTCCCGACGGTAATGAACAAGGGCATGTGTACCGAGTCGATCTTCGAAAGGTTGTCGAACCGATTGTGAACAAAAAAGGATAACGGAAAGGCTCGCAGGTACCAAATTGCTTTTGCCGCTTCCGGAACGCTGGTGAAGGGACTCTCCAATATCAGCCCACCAGCATCAGTATGTTCCACAGCAAGCTGTGTGGCTGGCCCTGTGCCAATCGAGCGGCCCATGAAGATGACATTGTTGACGCGCACTTGGCGTTGCGTGACCAGATACGTCAAAGCCGCCCGGGCGTCTTGGTACACGCGAGTCTCATTCGGAGTGCCCGGACTGCTGGAGCCATATCCGCGGTAGTCGACGAGCAACAGGTTGGGCCCGAGACGATGAAGAGATTTCACTTCGCCCACTGATCCCGCCGCCTGTTCCAAAACATAACCATTGCCGTGAAACATCAACAGGACTTTGTCGGAAGCCCCACTTGCAGGGATCCACCAGGCATGCAACTGCTCCGATCCGTTGACCGGAATGTGAAGGTCCTCAAACGCGATCCCAACATCCGCTGGACTCGCCTTCGCATAGTGCGAAGGCGCGGGGAAGGTCATTTGATCTTGCTGAAAATAGAAGAGCGCTCCGAACCCGGCGTAGGTCAAGATGAGGACGGTTAAGAGTATCTTGATGAAGGTGCGCAGAGAGTTTTCCTGTTCTTGGACGCGGTCCTATTGTATGCGACTCGCCTCAAGGGCAATTCGCCGGGGCTGGCCGTCCGGCGAATCGTGCTTCAATCCACGTAATCTGGTCCCTCGCCGAGTCGCCGATTACGCGACCCGGGTCGACATCGGGATATCTTTCCCACTGAACCCGGTCACCCTGTTTGCACATGCGAGCGATGACTGGGGCGGCCACGGTTACGGGCACGGTTCGATCGGTGTCGGCGCTAATCACCAGGATCGCGCCGTGTGCTTGTGTCTGGCCTAGGGTATTTCTCGCGAAATACTGTTTAACGAATTCGTTGTTGTCCCAGCCCGGTCTTAGGGTTTCAGCCGGTCGAAGCTGGGCAACGGCTGTCTCCGCGCAGTTCTGCTGGATCTGCTGATAAAGTGCGAGTGCCTTTTCCGTCAGCATGTCGGTCACTTGAAACTGCGGGTACACCGTCTTGATGCCATAGGCCAGGAATGTGAACATGCTGCCTGCAGGCCCTTGCATGGAATGCACGAATATTTCTTTCGCATCCGCGAGGCCAGAAATTGCGATACTGCCGAGATAGCCTGCGTCGTGAATTTCGTTTTGCTTCTCCGCGACGGCGACGGCCGCCAAACTGCCCTCGCCTTCCCCCATAACAATCCACCTCGCGCCAAGCTGTGGCATAGCCGCGCGGGCCGCAGAGACAGAGCCGATGACATCGGTCGCGTTGGACTGATCGTCAAGAAATGCATTCCGAAAATTGGTGCCGAGCCCGGTGTAATCTGTGGCGACTACGGCATACCCCAGGGTTACATACATGGAAAGGATCGGTCCGTGGCCTACGTTCCTCATCAGCGAGGGAGCACACGGGCGAGCCACGCCGGTGGCGCCGTGGGCCCACGCGATGATCGGCCAGCCCCCGGCGGGGGGCTTTTCGTCGCTGGGAATCAGAACTACGCCCGATGTCGCCACGTCCTCCCCAGAAGCAGAGCGCGAGTGATAGAGAATGCGAACGGCTGACACCTCAGGTGGAAGTTCGTATTCATCGAACGATTCCGAGCGGATCAGTTCCCCTGGTTTGCCAGCGGGCAATGGATGAGGAGTGTCGTAAAACTTCGTCAGGGGCAGTGTATGTAAGATCTGCGACGGTTTAACCGGGGCTGGAGGCGGAGCTTGCGCGAAGGCGGGGTTGGCGACGAACAGGATCGCGGCCATTACGGCTAAGGTTATTCCGAGGCTCGCGAGGAATCGTTTCCGACAAAACACAGGTTGAAAAGCCACATGGCCGCCGGAGACTCTAGGCCTTCCAGAACACCATGATTCCGAGAACCACCGGAAGATAAAGGACCGATGCGTGAAGGACACGGCTCGCCAGCACTTTCGATCCCGACGCCGTCAATTTGCCCACGTGATAGAACAGGAACGCTCCGGACAAGCACATGCCGACCCAATACCATAAGCCAGCGCGATCCACGAGCGGCAGCATGGTTGCGAGCACCAGGATCACGGTGAAGCCCGCAATCTCGGCGCGAGTGAAACGAGAATCGAGATCAAAGTCGGGCAGCATCTTATAGCCTGCGCGCGAGTAGTCGTCGCGGTACATCAAGGCAATCGCGAGAAAATGCGGGAACTGCCACAGAAAGAGAATCGAAAAAAGATACCAGGCATGGCGGTCGATGCCGGCGGATGCGCCAGCCCATCCGATCAGCGTCGGCATAGCCCCAGGGAAAGCCCCTAGCAGCGTGCACAGAGGCGTCTTCCTCTTCAACGGCGTATAGATGAGGAGATACGACAGCAGCGTGGAGACTGCCAGAAATGCCGATAACAGGTTCACTGTAATCGCCAGATACAGGCCTCCAGCAACGCTCAACAGAATGCCAAACAGAAGTGCTTCGCGAGAGCTAAGTCGTCCCGAGGGCAGAGGGCGGGACGCGGTGCGGCGCATTTGACCGTCCCAGCCCCGTTCCATCCATTGATTGAGGGTTGCGGTCCCGCTGGCGACCAGCAGCGTACCAACCAGCGTATTGATCAAGCCTAAAACCCTGAATGGTCCATGAGAGGCGAGGTAATAGCCGGCTGACGTGGTCATCAGAATGAGGAGGTTCACTTCGGGCTTGGTCAGAGTGTAATAATCCCGGAGCTTGGCGGTGAGCGTCTGCGGAGCGATGGAATTTGCCATTAGATTAGTGGTCGCCATTTTACCAGTCTTCTACCGCGGACTCCTCGCGCTTAAAACGATTATTCCTTTTACGCACGATGAAAATCATAGCAACGGATCCCAGTGTGGGAGGAATGACCATGACCAAAATACCACTGCGTAAAGCCTCAATCATCCTTGCCCCGGCCGAAGACGCCTGAGTATAGCAAAGCGCACAGTTTTGGGAAAAAGCCGGTAGAGGCAACAGCAGCACAAACAGTACTGCCAACGCAATGCCGATGAGTCGGATCGTGCTCAGAAACTTCATATCTCCTTCCCCAGAAGGGCGCCGCCGTCGATTAAGACTTTGAATAGCTAGACCAAGGCGCTCCGAGCAGCTCGCGGAAGCTGTCGGTCCACCCATATTGCATCGCCAACAGCACGAAGACGGTGAAGACGACGACAAACCACAGAAGCCCATGATTATCCGACAGGTGCATGAAAAACAAAAGTGCCAACGCGCCTTCGACGACCGCCAGAAACAGCATGCGTGCGAACATCTGCGGCGCAGTGATGTTGGAGTAAGCAATCACGAATTGCAGGAACGCGATGGCAAGAATGCAAATGTAAACAATCACGTACCTGCCCGCGTTACTCTTGTGCCCTTCTGACATGGCCATTGTTTTGCTCCTGTTCCGTTTTCAGTGCGAAAGGTTCAACAGGTAAACCAGCGGCACGACGAACATCCAAACCAGGTCCACGAAGTGCCAGTAAAGACCAGTGATTTCCAGATCGTCAGCATTGTAACGGCCGCCCTGGTAACGGATGCCAACTGCCACAAGCGCAATCACCCCACCTGTAACGTGCAACAGATGCAAGCCGGTGATGCTGAAAAACGCGGCACCGAACAAGCCGGTGCCCCATGGGTTCTTAAGCAGGGTCATGCCTTCACCGATCAGTCCCAGCCACTCCCGAATGTGCAACAAAGCGAAAAGGGCACCAGCGCCGGCGGTAATCAGCGTCCATTGCAGCGCTTTAGCTTTTTCTCCCGCCTTGGCCGCATCGATTGCAAAAAGCATGGTGAGGCTGCTGGTCACCAGAATGAAGGTCATCAGCGCGACGTTGGTGATGCTGTGGAACGGTCTTGGCCAATCAGGAGTGGCGTTGCGGATGAATCCATAGGCGACCAGACAACCGGCAAATGTTGCGGTGTCGGCGATAATGAACAGCCACATCGCCATCTTTTTCGCGGGAACCGAAAACGCAGGCTTCTCCATCACTCCTGCGTGCCCTCCCATTGTATCGGCGTGGCTCACGGTGCCTCCTCTTGTTGTCAAGTTTGCTAGAGCTTGATCCACAGCAACAACAACAGATACACCCACAGCACATCCATGAAATGCCAGTACAGTGATGTGGCGTCCAGCGTACTCTTCCGCAGGATCGATCGATTGAACCTGCTGATAACTCGCATCAACCCGCCCAACCCACCCAGCACATGCAGGGCATGCGCCGCGGTTAGCACGTAGAAGAATGAGCTATTGGGGTTAGTCGCCAGGAACAGGCCCTGGGACCTCAGTTGAAGCCAAGCCACATACTGTCCAGCTACGAACGACAATCCTAAGAACAGCGTGATATAGAGCCAGCGAGCAGGGTTGGCGACGGCATCTCTTCGTCCGCTCATGAAGCCGCCAACCTGGCGGCGGGCCACTTCCAGCGTAATGCTGCTGGCGAGGAGCAGCAGAGTGTTGAAGAAAAGGATTCGGGGCAGACTGAGATGCCGCCAGTCCAGTGCCGACCCTTGACGAACGATCAGGGCGCTGGTAAACGCCGCGAAAGTCATCGTGATAGAGGCCAGCACTACCCAGATTCCGGTCGAAGCCGGCGGCGGCGCGTAGTCCTTGACCGCGCGCAAGTCGCCACCAGCCGGGACCAGGTTTCGCCGGCCGCCATTGCCGGAATCGATTCCAAGTCTCGGCGGATCGCGTCGCTCCTCAATCTTCGGCGGTTCGGGGACTGTGGTCGCCATAGACTACAAAACTCCTTTTTACACCTTTGTTCGATTACGCCTCGTCGTGGGCCGACTTCACCTTCTCGGGCGAGGCCTGCATTACGTAGTCGCCGGTAGAGCTCTCGACACCGTACTGGTAAGGATCGTGGAAAACCTCCGGCAGTTTGTCGCCAAAGTTGTTGTGAGGCGGCGGTGTTGTAGGAGTGCTCCACTCCAAGGACGTAGCCTCCCATGGGTTGTCGGTTGCAGGCTTGCCCCAAAAGCGGCTGTGGAACAAGTTATAGAGGAAAATCAGCTGGGCCGCTCCGGTTAGCAGAGCAGCGATGGTAATGAAGCGATGTAGTGGGATCAGCGGCTGCAGATAGTCGTCCACAAAAGCCTGGTAGCGGCGAACGTTGCCCGCGATTCCCAGGTAGTGGAACGGCATGAAGATGCAGTAGGCGCCGACAAAGGAGAACCAGAAGTGAATCTTGCCCAGGGTTTCGTTCATCATGCGTCCAAACATTTTCGGGAACCAGAAGTAAGTTCCGCCGAAAATGCCGAAAATGGCCGCAACCGCCATCACCAGGTGGAAGTGTCCGACGACGAAGTAGGTCGCGTGGAGCATGATGTCGATCGAGGGTTGCGCCAGGAAGAAGCCGCTTACCCCGCCGCTGATGAACATCGAGACAAAGCCCAGCGCGAACAGGGAAGCGGTGTTAATGCGCAATTTCGATCCGTAAATGCTTCCCATCCAGATGAGGACGATAATCGTAGACGGGATGGTGATGATCAAGGTCGGGAAAGAAAATGCCAGCGACGACACCGGGTTCATGCCGCTGACAAACATGTGATGTCCATAGACCATATAGCTGAGGACCGCGAGCGCTCCCATGGAGTAAACGAGGACGCGGTGACTCAGCATGGGTTTCCGCATGTTAGTGACCAGAATATGAGACACAATCCCCATGCCGGGGATAATCGCGATGTAGACCTCCGGGTGCCCGAAGAACCAGAACAGATGCTGCCAGAGTAGCGTCGATCCGCCGGAGTGCGGCTGCACTGCATCGTTGAGTACGAGGCCTGAGGGTACAAAGAAGCTCGTTCCGGCAACGTGATCCAAAATCAGCAGGATGCAGGCGGGCATCAGCACGGCGAAAGCAGTGAGGCCCATCACCGACGTGATGAACCAGGCCCAGGCGCTGAGCGGCAGGCGCCACATGCTCATGCCCTTGGTCCGCATATCGAGCGTTGTGGTGATGAAGTTCAGCGAACCGAGCAACTGGCCGATACAGAAAATACCGATGGCTGCCGCCCAAAGAACCACACCCGTGCCTTGGCCGGGGCCGGAGGCTGATCCGATAGCGCTAAGCGGCGCATACTGCGTCCAGCCGCCAAGGGTGGGCCCGTCGCTCACGAAGAACGATGACATCAGAACCAGGAATCCGACGAACGTGACCCAGAACGACATCATGTTGAAGTGCGGAAACGGCATGTCCTCCGCGCCTACCTGGATAGGCAGGAAATAGTTGCCGAAGGCGGCGAAGGGCGCCGTGGTCAGAACGAAAAAGACCATGATCGTAGCGTGCATGGTCATAAGCTGCAGGTAGTACTCCGGAGTCATTACATTCCCGGGCGCTCCGTTCGCGGAAAGCAAATGCAAACCTGGGATGGCATAGTTCGTCCAGGCTAAGTGAATGCGCATCAGCCAGGAAAGCACCATTCCAACCAGTACGGCCACCAGGGCCAAGCCGTAATACTGCTTGCCGATCACTTTGTGGTCGAGACTGAACACGTGCTGACGGATGAAGCTAGTCGGCGCGTGGTGTTCTGCCGCGTGTGCAGACATATCGTGCATATGCTCACCTCGAAAGAGATGTCCCATCCCCCTGAACGCGACGGGATCTATTGCAATGCCGCTTGTTTCTTAAGCCAACTATCGTAGTCTTCCTGGGACATCACCTCAAGATATGCCTTCATGTTGTAGTGTCCCAGGCCACAAAGTTGAGTGCAGACAATTTCGTATTTTCCAATCTGGGTTGCGGTGAAATGGAGCGAAAGATCCAATCCAGGGACAAAATCCTGCTGGACGCGCAAGGCCGGAACGTAGAACGAGTGCCCGACGTCCTTCGAGTGCATAAGCAGATGAATCTCCCGGTTGACCGGAATCGCCATTTCCGCTGTCACAATGTCGTCTTTGGAATCCTGATCGTGGGCGGTATCCAAGCCGAAGAAGTTCGCGTTGGCTTCGCTGATGAGGTCGGGATGAAGTGGACCGAACGTTCCATCCGGGCCGGGATAACGAAAGTAGAACGCGAACTGTCCGGCTTGCACCTGAACCGGCATCGCGTTTGCTGCCGGAGCAGTGAGATAGACATCAGCCCACGCCTTGACCCCAAACACGCCCAGAGCCAAAACTTCAGTCCCGACCAGCAGAAATGCGGCCCAAACCATGGCCTTGGCACCGCCGGGGAAAGTCTTGATCTTGTCACCGGGACGCGTACTGGAGAACTTCCAGATGAACAAAGCCAGCAGAATCTGCGAGGCCAGGAACGAGATTCCCGCCTCAGCCATCGTCTCCGACATCTGCTCGTCAATTCGACCGCCATGGGTTGAGATGTCGGCTGGTGGGTCCCAAGTGTGACGGAGGATGGGAATCGCGGAAAGAATTGCAATCGCGATAATAGTCACTGCAAAAATTTTCGCCATATCGCCTCGCCTCTGGCCGGCTGTCGACCCGGCCACAACGGCCTCTTCAAAGCAGCCGCCACCGCATTCGGCGGCCGTCCTTGCTTGCTGCGGCACGCCATCTTAACTCAAGAAACTTAACCCCAAGTGAACTCTTCATGACTGATTTTTATTTTGCTTTAAAGGAGAAATTGGCGGTGGCCGGTTTGCCCGCCGCGACCGTCACCTTTGCCGTCTGAGTTCCCAGATCCTCTTGCCATGCGGTCACCGTGTAGCTGCCCGCGGCGACACCGTGGATCGTAAAATTGCCGTCTTTATCGGTGGTCGCGTAGGGGCCCTTGACTACTGCGTGATAGCCGTGCATCCAGGGATGAATGTTGCATTTCACCGAAATCATTTCTGGTGCTTTCCAACTGGTTTCGATGGGCGGCGCTCCGGGCGGCTGAGACTTGTTCCATGGGATATTGCCGGTCATCGGGTTGGGCAGCGGGTGGATATTGTGGGTCGTCTGATCGCTGGTCGTGACCTTGAATTTCTGGTCGACACTCATCGCGATGACGTGTGGGATATATTGGCAACCCTTTTGGTCAAAAACCGGCTCGCTTGAAGACGAGCTAGCTTCATTGCCGGTCAGACCTTCCGAAATATAGAGAACGACGTTCGCTAACCCGCCGTTTGCTCCAACCACGACGTTCTCCAACGCAATCGGGCTGTTCTCGTGTTGCTTAACACAGTAAGGGTCCTTCGACATATCGATGCCCCTCATGTGCGGCGCAGTACCATCGAGCTTTACGGTCCCGGCGATTGAGCCTTCCGCGGCAGCGCTGACATTTTGATCGAGGCTTAGCGCCCCGAAGCCGATGAGTACTAGCCCCGATAGTATTGCTGCGAACTTCGAATAGTGTTGCTTTTTCATGGACGCTCTCCTGGTGAACAAGACCTCGCTCGATCTCGGATTATTTTATTGTGGACTCACGGGTTTTAATCCCAACTGATTGGCGATCTGCTTTTCCTTCGCGTTGTACGCGTTGTGGGGCTGCAGCGTGCGCAGATAGAACACCAAGTCCCACGCCTCGTCCGGCTTGATGTTATCGGAGAATGACGGCATCGGCGTGCCATCCAGCCCGGTCATAAAGATTTTGTAAATATCGCGGTCCGTGCTGCCGCACTTGGGTCGAGATCCGTCGGTGAAGTTGTAGGCCCAAATAGGCCGCCCAAGATCATCGGTGAGGGTTGAGGCGGATGGACCGTTAGCCATTCCCTGCACACCGTGGCACTTCCAACATTGCACTCTTGCGAAGACTTCTTGTCCCGCTTTGACTCGCTCTGGTGTTACTTCCGGCTCAGGGGGAATCTGGATGGGCGTTCCCGGCTTTTCGGTCTGCCAGCGCGGAGAGAAGTGCTTGATCCACGCCACGAGATTCGCGCGCTCATCTTTGGTGAAGGTGTTCCAAATAGGCATGCTGGAGCGGTCTAACCCACGGGCAATCGTGTCAAAGAGGTCTTCATCGGTGGGCAAGGTACCGGTTGGTGTGGAGCGGCACTTGAATATCCCCAATTGAAAATCCCGCGGCTTGGGGTACATTGGAGGTTCAAGCCACTGCGCAACCTCGCCGTTGCCGTCACCGAGTTCTCCGTGGCAGCCAACGCAGTATCGGCGATAAACTGGGGCTGCAGCCTTGGCATTCCCGGTGATATTGCCGACGTGGCTGGTCGCTGCTGGTGAATTCAGCCACGCCTGCAGCTGAACCGATGAGAGTTGAGCCCTCGCTGGCAAACAAAGCGCGAGAACAGCAGCCGCGCTCATCAACAACGAACACTGCAGGAATGATTTTGTACGCATTGCTGTCCCTTTCTAGAAGTCGAAGTCAAAGCCGATCAACAATTCGCTCGAGTTCACATTCTGACCGGGTTGCGGGCCGGTCCCGTCCTGGTGCAGCCAGTTGTATTCGTTGTGCCAGGCGAAGCCCGCGCGGCTCGTCATAAAGGGGTTGTAGCGATAGCCGATGGTATAGGTGGTGATATTCCCCAAGGTCGACGCAGTCCCTACAGTGGCCTGTTGCGACATCCGTTCCAACTCAAAGCGCCCGATGAAAATCAACTGCGGACTGTAAATGTAGTGAGCTTCAAAGGTGGCGCCGTTCCAGCTGGGCGCCCGCGCGGTCGCGGGAAGAACCGTTCCCGGCGTATTGTTCGGAAGGTCATTCGCCGGCGTCCCGTTGCTTGGGTCGGTTGCATTGCCATAACCCTGACCGAACCATGCGTTGTCCGAGCCATGCTGAGTCACGACTTGAAGGTCAAAGTGGGGGCCGAGGTAGAATAGTCCGACGAAGCCAATGCGATTGAATCCCTTGTTGCCAATTCCCGAACCAGGAATGGGTACGCCGGCAGAAGTCCGGTACATTGTGGCTGCCTGTCCGACCATTTCGTAGAACCCGATACGCTGCACTCCCAGCTTACCCGTGTCAAAAGCCTGGCTCGCCGTAAAGAACCCGGTATAGGAGTTCGCCCCAGTAACCAAGCCAACGTTCCCGTCGCTCGAACTGATCACGGCTGCGGAAACGCGAGTCCGATCATCCGCCGAGTGTCCCATGTACTCCAAGCCGAGCTGGTTGTCTCCGATCTGTCCGAAGATATTGTTGTCGCCCACCGGAATGAAGTGATAAGTCTGGTAAATACCTCCGTTGGCGGTCAGCGTCAGGATGCGCTTTTCGGAGAGAAGGTTGTCGAGTTCGAATTTACCCAGCTTTACGTTGAGCCAGGAACTGCCGAACACGTTGTCTAAACGGCCCATGACCGTTTCAAAGTGAAAAGATGCCGTGTTGTCGGAGGAAGGCAGCACGTAAAACGAGAAGTTCTTTTCGAGGGTGCCACCGGTGTGGAAATCGAGTCCACTCAGGTCGAAGCCAGAGCTTTCGACTCTCGCCACGCCGTTGTTTTGACCGGTGCCTTCGTCGACTGGCACTTTGCCGGTGCTTACCCGATGCCAAATTGGCGTGATACGGAAGGTGACCGGCCAGTAGGAGGGATTCTGCCAAATCGGGGAATCCCGATCGTTCATCAGCTGATAGCCGTTGTCTTTGAACTTTTGTCCAAAGTAATTCAGCATCGGCCAGGATTCGTGGCAGGCCGAACAACGCAAGCCATACTTGCGGGCGAAGGCGGGTAGTGCATGAGCACTCGGTAAGCAGCCAAAGACAAGAATCAGCAGTAGCCAGCTACCCGCAAGACTTCTCCGGAGCGAAATCATCTAGTCCTCCTAAGCGCAAAATCACAAAGGCAAAACTACCGGCGAATCACTCGAACACGCTGAGTATCCCTCTCGAATCTAACAATCACGTTGTCGGTTAAAGGTCGCGCGGGAAACGGTTTTGTTGGCCTGGTGACACGAAGAGGAAAGAATCCGCAGTACTCCGGCAGAGACAGGCACAGCAGGTGCGGTCATCTCGTCCCCCTGACAATACGTACAAGTCAAGACTGCGAAAACTACCTGTGAAGTGCGCGTGGACGCACTAATTATCACGTTCGTTAGAGCAGTGTCAAGAAAAAATGAGAAAACTAATCTTCGGAATCAGGAAAACGGATCAGATGACTGAGGAAACGGCAGGGTTGGCTATCAAAATCCTGGCGACCGTGGCCGCCATTTTCTTCGCTCCCGGGAATTCATGCCCGAGCAGCACTGGCCGCACAAAACCAAACACGAGGCCGAGCATACCGACTGCCTGCGCCAAGGCATCCATGGCATCTTGCGTCAGGGTGGTGCAAGATTGGTAATGCTTCAGACGCTCCGAGATTGCTTTGGCCCGCGTTGAAATAAGTGTCTTATTCATGACACTTCCCACGGAAGGATCAACAATCGCGCGAGGGATGAATACACGGAGGAAATCACGGTTCTCCCACATGCGCTCGACTTCCCGATCGACCAGTTGCAGAAATTCATCCGCGAGGGTGGAAGCTGGCCGCAGTTGCTGGCCGACGTCCAACCCTTCTTTTGAAACACGATGTTCGATCATGGCCGCGAGCAGGCCAGCCTTGCCCTTGAAGTAGCGGTGGATCAGGCCTTCCGCACAGCCGGCAGACGCGGCAATTTCGCGAGTCGTCGTTACTTCGTAACCCTTGGATGCGAACAGTCCCAGGGCAGCCCGAATGAGTGCCTGTTTCTTAGCGGCACGATCCCGCGTCCGTTTCGGACGGGTTCCGTTCCCGCTTCCAGCTAGACCAAGCTTAAGCCGCCCCTTCGCTTGCCCCTTGCGCCTTGTTATTCTATCCATACTGCGTGAGCCTCAAACCCACGTATTGCAAGCGACGGTACCATTGCTTCCAAAATCGAATGTGATAAGTTCGTCTATATTTTGTAAAAAAATTGTCAAGAATTTGTCACGAGCGCGGTTTTGGACGTCACGACATTCGAGAAGTTGACAGTCCACCGCGGTCGAGAGTATGAGAGCTAGAAATTAGTGATTGCGCTAGTCGACCGCCGAAAGATTTGAGAGACACGGGCCAGCAGTTGGAGTGCATGCGGAAAATTGATCAAAGGGCAGGAATTTCCAGTTCCATACGCGCCACGGGATATCTACTCGCTCGAAGCCGCCGTGCCATGCTCGGCCGCAGTGTGGCTCTCCTCTCGGCTTTCTGTCTAACCCTTGCCGTTGCTCCCCTTCATAGTCGTGAACATAAGAAGCACGAAGATTTTGGCATGGGCCTTTCCACCGAGGTTGCAGCGCCAGAGCGCGAGGTGATAGAGGCGGTCGAGGCCATTGTCGACAACGGAATCATCCAGGGCAGCTTCGAGTACAACAAGGACAAGTACATCGATAAGGCGAATGCAGCTACGTCTTCGTCGTTGTTTCCGGAATGGACAGAACCGGGTACGGTTTTTTACAAGGTTCGTATCAAGGTTTTGGCGCCAGCCAATTTCAAGGAAACCAGGGACGAAGGCACGCTGGCGGTGCGCTATGTGGTGCAGAGTAAAGACACGGGCAAAACTATTTTGCGCATCGACGCGGTCTTTGTCGAGGATTTTCGTCGCACCTCTCATCCCTCGGATGGAAGCGTGGAAAGCGCAGAGTTCAGAGACATTCAAGACCACGTTGACCAACTCGAATTGCAGAAGACTCAGGCCCAGCAGGGTGAAAAACACCGGCAGGAAGAACTAGCCCGGCAGGCCCTCGAACGCAAGAGTGAAGAGAACGAAGCTCTCGCCCTTGCCGCTGCCCAAAATTCCGAACAAAGCCTGGAACAGCATGTCCAGGATCTCCGGCGCCAGGCAGAACGCGTGATTAAAGCCCCGGGTGGCCAACTCAAATCCGCTCCCTTCCACACTGCGTCCATTTTGAAGCCCCTCGATGCTGGCACTGAAGTTGTGATTGTGGTGTCCACTCCGTACTGGTTCGGGGTGGAAACCGAAGACGGGCAGCACGGTTGGGTTCATCGCGACCAGCTGGAGCCTCTGCCGTGAGGCCAACGCATCGCACGACAGTTTCGACGCGAGCATTGTTTCTTCTCTGTTGCGTCGCTTTTACGATCGTACTGGCTCCCTCGATCCATGCCCAAAGCGCTCCCTACGAGCGAACGTTTGTGCAATCGAAGACTGTGGTAGAGAGAGCTCTCAAGGACCTGCAGTCTGCGGCCTCCGGGCGGCTGCCTGTGCTGGATGGTTTCACGCGTCCGGGCGATCGTCCCTTGGATCGCTTCCAGCGCGGTTTTTATCAATGCGCGATACAAGTGACTTCCACACCCTCGGGCGGAGCCCTGGTGCGAGTCAGCGCCAAGATTACCGCTTGGTACGCGGATCCTGATTCATCGAAGTCCGCTTACCAGGTGCTTCCTTCCAATGGCCGCCTCGAAACCGATCTCCTTGACCGCCTCCAGGATGCTCTCAGCGGCCAAGCATCGTCTGGGACTGCGACAACTGGAACTGCGACAACTGGGACCGCGGCAACTGGGACCGCAAAACCTCCCGTGGTCTCGGCGCCTTCGCAGCCCAAGAACAAGGCCGCCGTATCCGTGCCCAATATTTCAGCGCCAATGCCGAATACTGGAACTTCGGCGCCTCCGATGGCGAGCTCGAAGGGTTCCACAACACCTGCTAACTCACCTTTCAAACTGGGGAATGGTGTCAACTCGGATATTGCTACCTCGTTGGCTACGCAGAAGGCGGTGGCCGACAAGCACATGGAAGAACTCACCAAAGAAGCTAAGGGTCTGGAGGAAATTCTCCGCAACCAGGCGCACCCAAAGAATCTGGTTGCGGTCAAGAAGTCGAGCACGCCAGTTCTGGTAAGTCCGGTCGAAGGCGCCAAAGTATTGTTTCTCGCCACCGCGGAAGACGAGTTTGAGATTCTCGACATGAACGCGAACTGGGTTCACGTGCGAATCTCGGGCATCTCCCGCGGATGGATCCGCCGCTCCAGTCTCGAAGTGCCGGACACCTACGCATCCGATGCCAAGGTGGAAAATTCCCCGGCGCCGGCCAGCACTGAACAATTCCAGATAAAGAACGAAGAAATCGCGTCCTTCCCCGGGACCTGGGAGCCGCTGCGAGGACAGACGGTCAAAATCCTAACCGTGCAACGAGCCAACGTGGGCACATCGGACACTAGTTCGCGCGCAAAATTGGAATTCGCAAAATCCCTGTTCGAGAAGGAATACGCCGAGCTCACGCGAACTCCAACGAGCGCGGTTGGAGTGGTGCTGATTTTTGATTCCGAGGATGGCGGGTTGATAGCAGCGACCTTGCCTAGTCTCCAGCAATGGAAGGCTGGCACGCTTTCGGACCAAGCCTTCTGGCGTCGTTGTTTTTTCGATCCTCCGGAAGCATTTATTTCTCAGCCCGGGCAATAATCAGTTTTTTCAAAAATACTGCGATCGAAAAATTATTTGTAATGTTTTGTAAATCGTCGCGTCGCGCACAACTTTGCAAATCATACGCAGAGTTTTGCATCGTACCACCGAAATGCCGCTCCAGAAACGGATTCTGCTTGACACTGACATTCATGAGTGAAAAAATCCGTCTCGCCTTTCAACCGTTGGTTTGACATCTCCACATCGGAGATGGTTTTGCTGCAAGGCCGGGATTGGACGAGCTCATTCATTCCGGCCCTTATGACAGCCGAGCTGTTCGCAGACGTACAGCGCCGGATAGAACCACTGGGAGCAACTGCCTTTGCCACAAACACCCGAGGTTGCGAGTTCCGGCGTTCACTTCAGCCAACTCAACTTAAAAACGGAGGAGATAGAAAAATGCGCAAGAAAATACTATTGACATTGACCGTGCTGGCCCTCGCTAGCGTGACCGCCCTTGCTGCCAGCCAAGAGGGAGTGGTAATCAGCAAGGATGGAAGAACAACAATTGCCACGAAGCGGACCCCGTCGACTGTAAGGACCGAACCCAATGACCCAAGTCTGGTCACGATTTATGACAACATCGGCACAGCATACCCAAAGGGGACGTACTGGTGCTGTGAAGGTTACACAATCACGGGCCCAACCGCTTTGTCAGGCTTCCCCGAATACTGGGAGGCGGGTGCCTTTACACCCAGCGCCAATCACACCGTGACCAAAGTTGAAGTCGCGGTTGGTTTCGTCGAAGGTACCAACGGACTTGTCCTTGGCCTCTATAGCGACGCCAGCGGCGTACCGGGCAAGGCCATTAAGACTTGGGCTTTGTCGAGTCTGCCCACCTTCGGAAGCTGCTGTACGGTCGAGGCGAGGATGGATACGGCTGGCATTCCAGTCAAGGCTGGCACCCAATACTGGATCGTTCTGAAGACCAACGCGAAGGAGACTACCACCTGGGCCGCATTTAACGTCAACGACACCGATCAGATAGACTCGCAAGTGACCGCTTTCTACTGTTCACAGGACGTGGGTGGCTCGTGCGGCAACAACGACAAGTGGACCGCTTCACAATCCATTCCAGGGCCAGCCTTTGCTGTGTTGGGAAAGTAAATTCTCGCACAAGCCTGGCTACAGTTTGCACTTTTGACTCAAGTAGCTGAGCAAACTCAATCCGCCGGCGTCCAGTATTCAAGCACTGGATGCTGGCGGTTTTTTTGCAAGCGACGAAGTCATGGTCGCGGTGAGCCGTTTCCATTTTCTGCCGCGTTGCGCAGAAAGTTGCAACTGTGTCTCTGAAATGCCCTGCCACTGGCCGATTCCCCTTGACTTCATCGTTCGCCTATGTCAGATTTCTCCCCGCTCGCTGCTCTCAACTTTCCATCGCATCCTGCAAGTCGAAAGTTGATTCTAGCCACGGGGTAGGACCTACTTTGCAGATGGTTAACACCGGAGAAAAATCCCAGTGAGGATACTGCGGCAGGAAGCAAACTGCATACGCCACTGATCCGAACCGGGGTTTCAATTAAACCTGAACCGAACCTAAAAAAAAACGAGGAGATAATGGTCAAGTCACCACTCGCACGCATCGCACTCTGCCTGGCCGTGTTGGCGCTTATTGCCGTAACCGCGCTGGCATTGGGGACCAAGCAGAACTTCATTACAACCGACGGCGGCAGAAAAGCCATCGCGACCAAAGGGCCGTCCGTCGTCACGCCGCGCGACATCCGGTCGGACGCGGGTCTCAAGACAATTGCCGGCAACATCAGCACCTACCCGTACGGCGTGTTTTTCTGCTGCTTTGGCAATACCATCTCTGGCGGCGGGTCGGACTTTCTCAGTACTCAATTCTGGGAAGCCATTCCGTTCACGCCAACAGCCGATGCCACTGTAACCCGCCTCGAAGTTTCGGTTGGTACATTTGGCGGATCAGACGCGGGTCCATTTCAGATTCAACTCCTTGCTGACAACAACAACTCACCTGGAGATCCCATCAAGACGTTCGATGTCAAGACTGAGCCTACCTATGGATCTTGCTGCACTCTCGACGTAGGCAACGACAAGGCTGGCATTCCCGTCACAGGAGGCACGCAATATTGGATTGCCGTTACCACTTCCAAAAAGCAAACTGCCTTCGCGGGTGGCTGGGCTTTCAACAGCACTGACATGAGATCGCACGAGGTCGCAAGCTATTGCTCACCAACAGACACATACTGCGGCGACGGCGGAAAGTGGAGCGTCGGTCAAAGCGGCGATCCGCTACCCGCCTATGCTGTGTTAGGACACTAGAGTGAACTTGGCGCTCGCCTTTGAGGTGAGCGCCAGGTGACTCACATTTCATTGCGATCTGCCGGCCTGCGCGTTCTTCCCATGCAGTTTTGGGGAGAGGCGGGGCCGTTTTTTTCGCCGTCCAACTCTCACACAGCTACCCGACAACGCCATCGCTTCGAAGTAGGCAGAACGTCTTTTTTTCTTGAAGACTGCGCGAGAAATCCGCAGGACCTCGTCGGAGGGGACACCGCTAAATCCGCCCATTGCGAGCGGAGGTAACGCCGCGGAACGATTTGGAGGCGCGGGTCGGAATCGAACCGACGCATAAAGGTTTTGCAGACCGTTTCTTAGCAACTCCAAACCCTTCTGATTCAACGCAGGTCTTCATCAAGTTAGTTTTTCGTCCGCTTTTTGTCCGCCTTGGTCACGAATACTCGGCAGATTCCGGCAAAGTCCTCCAAAATCCGCAACTCCCGCGCAACGAGATCCCCTTCTGCAACGACTCTCTAAGTGCCACGCCGGATGACTCCTGCAGCGCTCGCAAAGAGGAGGCTGACTTAGGTGTGCGACTCCTCGGGAAAAGGGGTGCGCATCTGCTATGAGACGTCACAAGGCAGTGACGAAGAATAAACTTGAGGCCAATCGCAAGAATTCCAAGCATTCGACTGGGCCCCGTACTCAGCGAGGGAAGAACACCGCGAAGTTCAATGCGGTGACCCTTGGATTGTTTGCCAAGCACGTGCTGATTGAAATTTGCGATGGCGATAAAGTTCAGGTTGCATTTCAGTCGCTTCTCAATGATCTATATGAACAGTTCGAGCCTGTGGGTACACTTGAGGAGTGGCTGGTTGCTCAGATTGCGGAGTGCATGTGGAAGCTTCGACGAGCAACTCGATGCGAGAATGGTTTGATTGAAGAATCAGTCTTTAAACCAACTCTGTCTCCTTTCAGCTCTTGTGGAGATGATGCTCAATCCCTTCTGCGGTCCTGGCAAGATGATGACGCGGTTGCAAGCCGACGGGCACAAGAAGTAGGTCTTTTGAATTGTGCAGAGAGCGAGATTCGAGAAAATAAAACCCTTTCGACGCGCACATACCAAAGACTGCAGCCATTGCTCGACAAACGAACAATTGCAGAGAATACAGACGCCATCGCGGTGGCTGAGGCACTGAATATCGACAAGAACTCGCTTCTTAGCCGGATTGCGGATTGCAGAGAGTTCTTGGAACCACTAGCAGACGCGGAGGCTGGAATCGCGATGAGATCATTCTCGAAGCATGCCGTTAAGTGTTCTCTTCCGGAGCTAGGGGAGGTGGGAACGTCTATTTGGACGGCGAACTTGAAGGTGATGTCGAGCTCGACGGTAGCCTTACTGTCGGGCCTGAGGGACGTGTCCGCGCCAACTTGCAAGCTCGTAGCATTGTGGTGCAGGGCCGAGTCGAAGGAGACCTGTACGGCCTCGAGCGCGCCGAGTTGAAGAAATCGGCCACCTTTGTGGGTGACATCTATACACCTCGCATCGCCATCGAAGATGGTACTTCCTTGGAGGGAAGCGTGCACGTCCACAAGGACATTCCCCGTCCCCAAACAAAGAAGACGCCGCAGCGTGAAGTAGCTTAAGCAGGAACTAATGGAAAAGCAAAACCCATGTTGAACTATCCACGCATTTTCTTTTTGTTTTCGCTGTTAGTACTGTCGCTTTCGGCACAAATTGGGGAGCTTCGCATACTCCGTCTTCGCTTGCTTGAGGATTGGGATGTCGGGGTCGGCGTCTTTCCAGAGCGGTGGGCAGTCTGGGTGACACTACCTTATGGTTTGGATTCTTGTAGGAGAACCACGTCTGACTCCGAGTGACCTCGCAAGATACCGAGACTCTTTCGATCCGGCGACCAGTGGAGAGAGCCGATTTGCTCGGAATTGAAGTTTGTCATCTGGTGTCCGGCAGAACCGTCCAGTGGCTGCACCCATATGTTTTCAATCCCGTTTTCCCGGATGGCATAAGCTACGGACTTCCCGTCGGGAGTGAACTGCACGCCGCCCGTGTAGTGCGGGTTGGCGTCGAGCATCCGGGGCGAGGTCGGTGCATCGAGATTCAGCAGCGCGACCTTTGCCGTGCGCTGCTGCGTCTCCGCATTTACCACTTCGACTGAATAAGCCAGAGTCTTGCCGTCGGCGGAGATGCTCATATCTACCCCGGCAATCAATCCACGGAAGTCGGCGCTTCCGAGTCATAAACGATCTCGTTGCCATTGGGAGACCATGCTAGATAGAGGGGCGTCTCCAGACCCGGTCCGACTTGCAGAACTTTTTCATCACTACCGTCCAACCCAGCCGTGAGCAAGCGATATTTCCCGATCTCCGGATCGTTTGCCCGAGCATACGCAATCCTGCGCCCATCCGGAGAAAATGTGATGTCAGTGTCGATGTCGCGCACAACGGTCAGGGGCGTCCCTCCCAAGACGGGTGCCCGGTACAGCTTGAAATGGGTGTTGATCCGCGTGGCCAACAGTCCAGCAGCAAGCGCATTTTGAGCTTTTCGAAAGTAGATGTAGTTTCCGTCGGGCGAAAAGGCGAGACTCCGATACTCTGAAGAGGAAGGTGGAATGACTTGCGTATCGCTGCCCGTTGGTACGTTGCGCAGCCAGAGGCTCTGGAGCCCGTTGTCAGCCATCGCACTGAGCACGTACTTGCCGTCGGGCGAAACGGCGGTGAGTGCTGCTTTGCCCGAATTTGTGACTTGCGTGATGGTGTAACTCTGAAAAGGCATGGGAGCAGGACGGTGGAACATCGAGTAAACGCCGATGCCTGCCGCAACGAGGACAATGAGGGCTACGACCAAGCCTCCCACCACTGCCCATTTGTGCTGCTTCGCGACGGCAAGCACAGCCAAACTACTCGTTACATCTGCGGGCGGGGCGACTTCTGGTGCGGGGGTGGCTTCCTCTGCGCTCACCGCCCGGACTTGGCGACTCGACTCGGTATCTCGCTTCAGACGTTGCAAGTCGGCGCGTATGTCGGAGGCGTGCTGGTAGCGAAGGTTGCGGTCCTTTTCCAAACCCTTGCTGATGATCCGTTCCAGTTCGGCTGGCAGGTCGGAATTCAACCGCACCGGAGGCACGGGTGCGCGGTTCAGGATGGCCTCGAAAATTATTCCTGCACTCTCCCCCCGAAACGGCAACGCTCCCGTCGCCATCTCGACCGCCGTCGCTTCTGTCATGACCGCCGCTTCAGCAACGCGGCTGCCCGTCAGCGTGACCTTCGCCAAGCCGAAGTCGAGTATCTTGGCGTGTTCACGCTTCGTGACGAATATGTTGGCGGGCTTTATGTCCCGATGCACGATGCCAGCAGTGTGGGCAGCATCGAGGGCGTCGGCTATCTCGATTCCAAGCGACAGTACCTCCTCGATCTCCAGCGGCTTGCCACCGATGCGGTGTTTGAGCGTCAGCCCATCCAGAAATTCCATTGCGATGAAGGACTGGTCACCGTGCTTGCCGATTTCGTAGATTGTGCAGATGTTGGGGTGGTTGAGGGCGGACGCAGCGCGTGCCTCCCGGCGAAAGCGTTCGAGCGCCTGCGCGTCTCCGGCAAGGTCCTCTGGCAGGAATTTCAACGCAACGAAACGACCTAGCTCGGTGTCCTCAGCTTTGTAGACGACACCCATCCCGCCGCCACCGAGCTTCTCGACAATGCGGTAGTGCGAGATGGTCTGACCGATCATGGGTGGCGCAGGGAACTCAGGGAGCCATGTTAGGAGTGCTGTGGACGCGAAGTCAACGAGGACAGCAAGCTCGTGGCGTGCGTCAACTTAGGTGTAATATTTGAACCCGATGGGAATGGTAGATTAAGTAAAAAGCACGGCGCTTGTCGCGGACATTTGGCTCCCGGCCAACAGGTTTCTCTGTTTGCGTTTCGAGGAGGTACCACAATATGCAAAATATGGAACGTCGTTCTTTTCTCGGCGCAGTTATGTCTGCATTTCCATTAGCTCTGATGGGGCAATCGATTAAAACGTCAACACCCGCGAGGGTTGCTCGGGTTCCCGGTGGCGAGGATCGATTTGGCGAACACCACACCCTCGGCGTCAGCTCAACCGATTTCAAGGTGGCAACGCAGGATAGCAGCGGCATTATCCGCATCCGCTGAGAAGGCCTCGCACCTGAGGCAACGAGATCACTGATTCGCACCTTCATGGCAGGATCACGAATGTTGGCTTTCGAAAGAGAGGCGGCCCTTCAAGGAGGCCGCCCCGTAGGGGGACGATCCCCCTTTACACTGCTACAGCAACGTTATGGAAGGTCGAGGTAACGGACTCAAACGTCTGAACCTTGGGCGTTCCATCGATCATTCTCGCAAACGTTTTCAACACTTCTGGGTAAGTATTAGTGTTGCAGCGTGATGCGTTCGTCCAGTGGAAGGGTCTCAATCTGGATGTTGACGCCGCTGCCATCGGCATGTGCCCATTCTTGATTGTCGCGCACAGATCTTACAAATTTGAGGGGATGGGGAGAAGTGTATGTCAAATCTGAACTACGAACCGCGCGGCGATCGAGTGATTGTCAAGCGGTTGCCACTGCCGCAACCGAAGCCCGGCGACGTGTTCTTGCCAGCTTCACAGCAGAAGCCTTTGAATGAGGGAACGGTGATCGCAGTCGGGCCCTGGGTTGAGGACATAGGGCGTGTGATAACCCCTCTCCTCAGGGTCAGTCCGCCGCCGGCACCTTTAAAGGCCCGACAACAATCGAACGATCGACCAAAACATCTGTTTTCGGGCAGTAGAAACGCAGATCCCATGACCGCGTAGATTCAGACACTTGCAACGTGAACGATGCGGGGGTTTGTGGGCAGCATTGACCGGGCTTCTCGATCCCGGATCCGGATATACGGACCGAGTTGCGGAGGTCACACTGTGAAGTCACTTGCGTGACTTCGATCACAGACACATATTCGGCCGATAGTGTGTCCTGTAGATGGAGAGCCCCATGCCCAGGACGATCATTGAGCCCTTTCGAATTAAGAGTGTCGAACCCATCCGGTGGACAACGCGTCGGGAGCGCGAACAACACCTGCGTTCTGCGCACTACAACCTGTTTTTGCTTCCCGCCGATGACGTACTGATTGATCTGCTCACCGATTCTGGTACTGGAGCAATGTCCACGAAACAGTGGGCTGCGATCATGGAAGGCGACGAAAGTTATGCGGGCAGCAGGAGCTACGATCATTTCCGCGATTCCATCCAGGCCATCTTCGGCTATCGCCACGTGATCCCGACCCACCAGGGTCGGGCCGCCGAGCGCATTCTCTTCCTATCGGATCGCTTCGATCGCATATCTCGGCAGCCACATTTCGCAACAGGGAGTGCCGATCGTGCAACCACCCGGCGGGCACGCAATCTATCTGGACGCGCGGGCGTTCCTCCCGCACATTCCCGTCGACCAGTTTCCTGCTGTGGCGCTGGCCGCCGAACTCTACCTGGAAGGCGGAATCCGTTCGGTTGAAATCGGGTCACTCATGTTCGGCGCGGCTGCGAAAATGGATCTTGTGCGGCTGGCCATCCCGCGTCGGGTCTACACCCAGAGCCATATCGACTATGTGGTCGAGGTCATCTTGGAGGTTTGGAAGAAACGCAAGCTGATCCACGGTCTCAAGTTGACCTATGAAGCGCCGTTTCTGCGTCATTTCACCGCCCGCCTGGAACCGATCGAGCAGTTGGTGGCCGACGTAGTTGGGCGCTGACTGGGCGCCCTTGACAGCTCCCCACGTCACCTCCGGAGGGTTATGCAGATGGAAAGCAATTAATTAAGGTAGGCCGCCACGTCGGCCTTGACTTTTATGACCTTCTTATAGAAGCACTCAAAACCCCTCAATGAGCGTAATGGCCTGTGGGTGTTGAAAAAGTCCGTGATCGGAATGTCTTTTCGGCTGACGGCGGCCGAGTTCTTTGTTCTCACCTCAGCTACGAGGCAGCTTGCGTAGTGGGTATGGTCGGTTGGCTGAGGAAGCGGACCAGTCGCTTGATGTTCTGGGCAGCCGCCGCCAGGAAGAACTGCTCCCGCACGAACTTTAATCTCCGCAGGCGCAAGCGCCGCAGCCCAATCTGATTCTTGAGTTCTGCGAATAAGGCTTCCACCTTCTTTCTTTGCCGCTGTGCAGTGGCGAACTCTGGCGTGTTCGCCAACTCTCGTGCCCGTTGCCGAGCCGATTCGTATGACAGGTGCTGACCCTGCACCAATCCCACTTCCACACACTGGTGCACGATCTGTTCAAACAACTCCTCGAACAGCTTCGACTCCTGAAACCGCCCATGACGGTTCTTGGAAAATGTAGAGTGATGTGGAATCTCCTGATCGAAGCCCAGCCCGGTAAACCAGCGCCACGCCAAGTGCATGCGCAGTTCCTCGACCAGTTTGCGCTCGCTGCTAATGCCATAGAGATAGCCGATCAGCAGAATGCGCAGCAGGAGCTCGGGATCAATCGAAGGTCGTCCGGTCTCGCTGTAGCTGCCTTTTAGTTGTTCGCGCACGAAAGCAAAGCTGATGTGCTTTTCGATGAGCCGCAGCAGGTGGGTTTCAGGAACCTGATCTTCCAGACGGAAGTAATAGAACAGCGCTTCAGAGCGGTCGTGTTGCCCCATCATGATCAGCAGGCCTCCGAGAATGGTGATCCACAGCATGGCAAGCATTCCTCCTTACTTATTACCATGCTTCTACTGCCATTCTGATCGCTAATCACGGTGACTTTTTCAACACCCACGCCTGATTTCGTCAACAATCACCCCCCACTCCGGTAAGCCCACTATAAACAAGTACATAACGTCTCAGTGGGCCGTGGCGGGGAACAATTGTCAAACTCAGGATCGTGCCGCATGGACTAGTTTGCCTACAACAACAATCGACCCAGATGAGGTTCCCAATCAATTTGCTCGTCAGGCGACTTGCGCCGGCGCTGGTGCTGAATAGCACACCGGTAGGGCGCTCCAGATGGAAATCAATGTCAACGGTGTTGCGAGAAGGCGAGGCGGGTGTACAATTTTTTACGTCTCCCAAGTCCGAAACGAAAATCCAAACCTAACCAAACGTTGTACGCAATCTCTAACGGCGTACGGGAACCCTCGGGGCCGACATTCATCAGCACTTTCGGTCCGCAACTTCAAACAAAGAACAGGAGGATAATCCCATGATTAAGGTACTTCGGTTTTTGGCAATTTGCACGATCACCATTGCATTTGCAACATTCTCAATCGCGTCGGCACAGGTCTATACGAGTATCGACAAGCCTCAGGTGCTCAGCAATGCGGTAGCGAAAAAACCGATTCACTTTGACGTTTCGCGGCCGATAGCCGAGCTGATGACGGAAGCGCCGGCTCAGCAGGGCCTCCGTTTGATACACGCGCCTCTGCTGCCAAAACTGCAGAAGTTGAGGGGCGCTCAGCAGCGCCAAGGCGCAGGGACGGCACCCGCCCTCCAGCCGTTGATCGGCCCCCCATCAGTGCCACTATCGGCCTGAGCTTCGAGGGGGTCGGGAACACTTCTACTCTCAACTGCCCGAGTGTTGCAGGCTTTACCGTTGCGCCTCCCGACACTAACGCTGCGGTGGGCGACACTCAGGTCGTACAGTGGGTAAACGTATGCTATGCAGTATTCGACAAGAGCACCGGTGCGACAATCATGGGCCCTATCGCAGGTAACGCATTTTGGACGGGCTTCGGCGGACCGTGCGAGACTTCCAATGACGGCGACATTATCATCCAGTGGGATAAGAGTAATCACCGCTGGATGGCCTCGCAGAACGTGTTCACTTTGACGTTTCGCGGCCGATAGCCGAGCTGATGACGGAAGCGCCGGCTCAGCAGGGCCTCCGTTTGATACACGCGCCTCTGCTGCCAAAACTGCAGAAGTTGAGGGGCGCTCAGCAGCGCCAAGGCGCAGGGACGGCACCCGCCCTCCAGCCGTTGATCGGCCCCCCATCAGTGCCACTATCGGCCTGAGCTTCGAGGGGGTCGGGAACACTTCTACTCTCAACTGCCCGAGTGTTGCAGGCTTTACCGTTGCGCCTCCCGACACTAACGCTGCGGTGGGCGACACTCAGGTCGTACAGTGGGTAAACGTATGCTATGCAGTATTCGACAAGAGCACCGGTGCGACAATCATGGGCCCTATCGCAGGTAACGCATTTTGGACGGGCTTCGGCGGACCGTGCGAGACTTCCAATGACGGCGACATTATCATCCAGTGGGATAAGAGTAATCACCGCTGGATGGCCTCGCAGAACGTGTTCAGCGCGCCATACATGACCTGCATCGCCGTCTCGCAGACTGCCGACGCGACGGGCAGCTACTTCCGTTATGCCTTCCCACAGCCTGGCTTCCCCGACTACCCGAAGTGGGGGCTTACGCGAAGTGTCTATTACCAGACCCAAAACATCTTCAGCCCTATCCTCGTCTTCGGTGTGAACGTCTGTGCTTATGACGCCAACAGTATGCTGAAAGGCAGCAGCAAAGCGACCCAAGTATGCATCTTCGACAACTCCAACGGCACGTATTTCGACGACAACATGCTGCCGGCCGATGACGACTCGGACTCTGGGCCGACGAAAAGCGAGGTCTTACTGGGAAGCATCGACAACTTCTTGCCCGGTGACACGCACGTTTACGAGTACGTGTTCACGGTGAACTTCGGGAACCCTGCGAAGTCAACCCTCGCCGGGGTCAGCGGAAGCATGCCGATCAGTGTGCCTGCGTTCAATTTGGCGATCTGCAGCGGCCAGTACAGAGTCACCGACTGCGTCAAGCAGCCGGGCACAATCTATCAGCTGGACACGCTCGGTGATCGACTGATGTATCGGCTGGCACACTTCAACGAGCGCGGCACGCAGCACTTTCTGGTGACGCATAGCGTGAACAACACCACTGCTGTGGCAGCCAGATGGTACGAGTTCCGGGCCCAGGGGCTCGGCACGACCAGCTTGTCCCTGTATCAATCGGGGCAGACCCCGGATGACAGCGAGTTCCGCTGGATGGGCTCAGGCGCCATGGACCAGATGGGAGACATCGTCATTGGGTACAGCCGTTCGAGTGCGACCCCAGGTGACTATCCATCGATCTACTACGCCGGCCAGACGGCGGGCGATCCTCTAGGCACCACGGAGACCGAGGCTCTCATCAAACAGGGCTCGGGCTCACAAACGGATACGGAGGATCGCTGGGGCGACTACTCGAGCATGGCTCTTGATGGCAACGACTCTTGTACGTTCTGGTACACGACCGAGTACTACCCGGCGACCGGCTCGTTCGCATGGGCCACGTGGCTCGCTTCGCTCGAGTTCCCGAACTGCCGTTAGGAGTAAGCGAGCGTCAGCGCGTTAGCAGAGGGTCGAAAAGGGGCGGTCGTTGATCAGCGGGCCGCCCCCAACCTATTTTCAAATGCCCGTGGAATGATGGTTGATCGTGGTGAAATCTTAGCCAGACCCGTCGCTGCTTAGAAGCCAATTGATGGTTGGGCTGTCACAGCCCTCAGAAACTACCGTACCGTAGCTGTTGAAAAATCCCGTTTACACTCATTAACGGGGCATATCACCGCTTCGTTCTCCAATCATGATATTGAGCCGTGTACTACCTGTGGTAGTATTCGCTGGCTTTGAAAGGAGCCTCCATGAAGCGCATCAACTTTTTGCTTGGGGTCGCATTGGCGGTGGTCGTGGTGCTGTGCGTGTTGGGGAGCCGGATCTTGAACGCCCAGGACAATTTGAAGGGTGGCACGGTTCTGCAGCGAACGGAACTGAAGGGCGCGCCAGGATGGGAAGCGATCCTAGTGGAGCGCATACTTCCGCCGGGCGCAGAGAGCGGGAAGCATACGCAATCGGGCAACGAAATCGTGTATATCCAGGAAGGCTCGGTGACGTTTGAGGCTCAGGGCAAACCCGCTATGACCCTCAAGCCGGGCGAGGCATTTACCACGGCGGCCGGCGAAGTGCACAACGTCAAGAACGCCAGCAGCAGCGCGCCTGCGAAGGCCTTGGCCTTCTACGTTGCTAAAAAAGGCACTCGCCTCGAAGACCTCTCGGTTCCGGCCAAATAAAATCGCAGGCGGCGGTCGGGATACCAGCACATTCCAGGGGATACGTCTGCCCGTTTAGCGAGTCACTAGGTCAAGCCGTTCTCCATCTTAGTTGGCGATAAATCCCGTGGCTTCCAAGGAACTGCCGCCACAAGTTCCTTTCGGCTTTGCCCCGCCCCCCCCGCGGGCCCTACGCTGTTGAAAAACCCCCTTTTTTGAAAAAACCGTCCCAACCGAAGGATAGAAAATGTCCACCAAAATCGAGAACGTCGTTTATAGGGCATCCTAGCGCGATGAAATTTCTGCGAACTTCTAGAGTGTGAGTTTTTCAACACCAACGCGATTTTTCGCCAACAACCGCATAGTTTCCGGATGCTGACAGCCCGCCAAGTGAGTAGACGGAAAGCCAGACAACTAGCCAAAAGGGTCACGGGGAAAACATCAGACTAACTTAGCTAGTTCCCGGATAACATCCACGGCCGCTTTTACCGCTTTCTCACCTTCGTCATACTCGGGGTCGTAGGCCGTGATAGCAGTTGCGGCCAGGGCAAAGCGTTCGCGTATCAAGCTGGCGATCCCAAGCAACTCCGCCAACGTCAGGCCGCCAGTGGGAGCGAAATGGTTGACACGCGCTTCGGCGGGATCGAGCACATCGAGATCGATATGAAGATACGCACGACCTGTGTGTGTCTGGATTTTCGGCAACAGCGGCTCTAGAGCGGCACGCAAGCCATGCTTCCGGATACGTTGCACGTCTATCAAAGAAACAGCGGAACGGTCGAGCAGCGCACGTTCATCGACATCGAAGTCGCGTGCGCCTAGCAAAACCACCTGCGTCTCGGGCACTGGGCGGAAGCCGTGCTTCTTTCGTTCGGGTTCGTCCCTTGCCTCGACCAAGGGCTCGAAATCTTCGGGACTGGAAGGTGTTAACGCAATTGAGGTCAAATCTCCCTTGAGATCAATCAAGACGGACGGAATCGATCGTTTTGCCGCCTCTTCCACAATGGCTTTACCAACAACGGTCTTGCCCGACCCCGTGATTCCGCAGATGAAGGCGTGTGTCAACAGGTCGGTCTCTGGCAGGAGGCAATCTCTTGCAGACTCGTATTTGCGGCTGCCGATCGTCGTGTACTCCTTACCGAGGAAGAAACCGCTCTGCTTAGATAAGTCGATCGGCCGATCAATACATAATTCCAGCCTTCGCTTTTCGGGGTCAAGAACCGTGATCACAATGTGCTCGTCTGGCCGGGGTTGATTCTCTCGGAACCATTCGCCCAGACCTCCCAAAAGCTTCCGGTGCGGATAGTAATCGAGCACGTAATTCGTGCCAGCGGCGCTATCGAACGCAGAAACTGGCTCCTTCTCAAACTTTGCTCCCAAGGCGGACAATATCTCGTCTGGCAATTCGAGATACTCGCGTTTGAATCGCGTGACCGGAATCTTGCAAACAACACGAGGGTTCCCCGTGTTCACTTCACCCGTATGAGCATCTACTGGGAGCTCGTCGTCAACTTGCATGAGACCTCCGCGGCGGTTCGAGCAGTGGCAGATACATGTACCTGAGCGCTGAAATCCGAGGTAAAGCCTCGAAAGATCGAGTCCAGACCTTGCGCTCAGCAGTGCTGATTTTTCTCGAACGCGTGATCATCTTGGATGCTGCGATTGACCAAGTTGCGGCCGAGCGCCTAGACGGCCAACCGGTGTTATTCCACGACTGCTCGGTTAAACTCGAGGAACAACTTCAGATGGTTGCGGAGTTGTCTGAACACTTCAACTCTCTTGCACGCGCGGTGGATGTTGCGGAGATAAATCTAGAAGAGCTCCGAAATAGCCTTCAATCGGAAACCGATCGCCAAATATCCATTTGGCTCCATCTTGCCTGGAAAGAAACGCTCAGTCTATTCGGCACCGAGAAAGAGATGCAGGCACAAATAGAACGAGATTTGCTTCTTTTCAAATCGAACTGCAGTGAGGTGTCCGACAATGTTGAAGCATGACATTCAGCTTGCGATTGTGCTGGACACGCATTGCCGTGGTCGGACTGGCAAGCGTCGGAACTGAACAGCGACGCTCCCAGTCCTTCCCGAATTTACGAATGGATTCTAATTACTTACTTGGTTATGTGTGCGATCCAGTTACCAAACGTCTGGCCATTGACGTACTGACCGACCATGGTGGAACCGTCGGCGGAGATGCTGACGGCATCAGTCAAGGTCGTGCCTGCGGGAATCTTGGCCCCGAGCTTGTTCAGTACGCTCGCGAGCTTTTGCATGTGGGAAGAGGAGGAGGAGGTCCAGGTAAAGGCTTCGATCCCGTGACCGAATTGATCGCCGCTCCAGCCCACTACCCGTCCGTTGTCGGAGATGCCATTCGCGAAGCTTTGATCTGTGCTTATGTGCGTGAGTGTGCCCAATTTGATCACCCCCCGCTTGTCGGAATAAAAGAACGCAACCCCATACCCGCTGGCGCCCGGAGCCTGTCCTGCGATCTGCGTACCATCGCTGTTCACAGCCGAAGCCTCGCCGATGGTCTTAGTCCCGAGAAACAAGTCGTGCTCTCCACCCACCCAGCGCACGGGGCGGCGGGGACCGGTGGGATCCTCCCAAAAGCCGACAATGGTCTTTCCATTGGCCGAGATGGCGCTGGCGCGGCTGCTATGGTTGCCGGCCGGATGCCCGAGAGAGAGGTTGCCGGTCTTCGCTGTCCACTCAAAGCCTTCCGCATCTGTGCAAGTCCAAGCGAGCCCCACGGCTATCGTGCCGTTGCCGCTTACTCCGTAGCCGCTGCCCCAGCTGTTGCCGATCTTTGTGCAGCCGTTGTGAGGATGGCCCAAATCAATCAAGCCGCTCGCGTTCCATAGGGCGGGCCTGCTGAAACCGTCCGATCCGATGTAACCGCTGATGATGGTGGAGCCGTCGCGCGATATTCCGATCGAGCTTGAATTGGGATCGCCCGGGCCGAGATCTTGAAATCCGTCCGCAGCGGTCCAACGATAGATTTCGCCGCCGTAGTTTGCAGCCATAACGGTGCCATCGCCGGAAAGTGCGTAGTTCGCCCACGTGCCGGCCACGGGGTCGGAGATCGTCTGGAAGGTTGCGGTTGCCGCCATCGCCGACAGGCAGAGGCTTGAGAACAGGCACAATAGGCCTGCGTTAATTAACCATTTCTTCATTGTCTGGGGATCCTTTAGAGCTGAATTTGCAGAGAACCTGGTGCAGAGAGATCATTCCATGCGACAGGGATGCAGAGAACGTGTTGCTGGATCATTACATGCGACCAGGGAAACAGTCGTTGCTCAAGAGCAACTAAGTCCTACCTTAAATTAAAGAGGTCTGGTTCCTTTACGCAAAATTATGGATTTTACGCAAAATTATGGAATCAATTACGCTCAGAACCCCAACTGACGGGCGAACAGACGGCGCAAGCTTGTGATATGGCCTCCCTAGAAAAGAGCCGTAACTCACTGCAAACAGGGGTTGGCGTAAAGCCTCTTTTCATGCTTCGTTGTGACCGGGGTCCGGTCATGCTGACCTGTTATCAGAAGTTACCGTGCAACCGCCTTCGGTGTGCTGCGAACAAAAGCCGACCAGACAATCGGCCCGGCCTGTGTCTTTGAATCCCAAACGGATCGGAGCGTCGCTTCTTCACCAGGCAGCCAACGTTGCTCTTGAACTTACTTTGGTGTCCTGAACGATGGTGGAATCCTGTTCCTTTAGCGCTTAAATGCTGGACCATTATCCGTCCGCTCCCGTAGCGAGTCAACTTGCACTGGCAACTCGGATCAATTGAAGACCCTCTAGATACCAATCTTTTGATTGTTCGCCATTCACGTCTCCGGTGTAGAATGGGTTCAACCCACAGATCGTTAAACGGAATGAAGTTCCATTCAGGCCCAAGCTGACCCCTTGGGCCGTTTTCCACGAGTGGCGGTAAAAGGCGATTTGCATGAATCGGTGGAGTGCATTCCGTAGTCAATGGGAAAAGGAGGGTCACGAGCACCCGTTCCTATCAAGGCTCATGCTGATCGCACTGGGTGTTTTGATATTCTTAACGATCATCTTTGCAATCATCTCCATCCCCATACCGCCAACAACACGATGAACACTTTCCTTGTTGATTTTGCATTTTGTCCGTGCGGCGAGATGACCGCCATCCAGCCCACCAAGCTTGCGATACCAGATACGAGTCCACAACCGATTGAGTCGGTTGAAGGTTCGATAGTTGTTGCATGTGTGAGATGTAAACGGGTCTACAGATTCGACACTGGCTATTTGCAGTCACGCTCAACTGCGTCGGGGGTTGGCCCCTATAACCCCCAAGCTCCCATGCGTGTATTTCAAGTGCCCATCGCATGCGGCTGGGAAGGTTGTTCAGCTCAGTTAGTAGTACACGTAATGCTGAGTTCCAGTACCACCGCCGCAGAACTCGAAAAAGAACAGGCGACTTGGATATTCTCGGAATTGAGATGCCCCGAAGGGCATCCGTTCCCTTGGCCCCTTTATCGCGATTGACTGCCGTGGAAATCAGCAAAACTGAATTAAGACACTGCCGAAATTTCTCCTCGTTTGCTATGGCGGACCTGATACATTCACCTGACGCACCATCGGTGCCCGTTCCCGATTTTTTCTAAAAATATTTGGGACTCCCATCTCCAAAAAAGGGGGTACACCCTTGCGATGAAACATAGGCCGGGACGAGTTAACGCAGCTCTGTTGCCAAAGCAGACGTGATGGAACTGGTTCATTTGTCGTAGAGTGGCCGGAAAATCTTCAGTCGAGTGACCAACTATGTGGAAAATCCTTGCACACGGTGCACATTGCGCGTACCACTCGATCGCGCCGAGGAGTTGCTGTCTCAGCAGCTCAGGCACCTTGGTATGAAACGCACCAAACGCGCAGCACCATCCTCCGCGTCTTTTTGCAGACGACAGAGCCGATATCGGCGCACGAGCTACTGTGCCTGGTAAAAAAAGATGATGTGTTCATCGGCTTCACCACCGTTTATCGCACGCTGAAGACGATCGTTGCGTGTGGCCTTGGCAAGGAAGTGATTTCTGCCGGCGCCGTTGCACGCTACGTGCATGACCACTGCAGCCATCGCCATCTGGTCTGCAAAGACTGTGGCGCTGCGGTGGATGTCGAGGATCAGATTGGCGCCTATTCGCAGGGGGCAGCAAGGGACACAACATGCTTAAGACCAGATTGACGCTTGGTGATCGGCCAAAGTGACGTTGGTAATTTGATGGTACTTTGGACTTGCTGCATTCTTGGTTGAAGTGAAGAAACCCGAAGAGAAACTTCCACAAGATCTGAACCTTCGAGTTCGACTACTCGAGAACTCTATCCAGATTGCATTGGACAATCTTCGTGCTCTGAAACATGATGAGCGATTCCAGAACTTTCTGAGCAAGTCTGCCAAGGCTGGTTCCTAATGGAACAACACCGGAGCATGAACCCTCAGAGCCGGGTCTGGAAGTCGTGCAACGGCAGGACCTACAAGAAGGAACGAGAGAAGATCTACGTCCAGAGGTCGGACGGAAAATGGGACTTGGTTGCAACTGGCTTCTCGCCAGATGACTACGAGAAGCGGTTGAAGAAAGTATGGCAGAGTCCGGAGCCGCCGGTACCTTGAGTTACTCACGTATCATTGCCCCACACCTGACCCGGATGCTCTACTGTGGAACGTTCCCACCCACACCTGCCAGAGCCCGATCAGGACACCGATCGGGCTTATTCTTGGTGCTTCCGGACCGAAGGGCATAGCATGCCTGAAGAGGTGCTTATGGAAGACACCTTGATTGTTGAAAAAGAGAATGAAGTGTTCCACGTCAGAAGATGAAGACAATGGAAAAGATGCGCGAGGCGTGGACTACAGCCGACTAACGGCACTGCTGATCGAGGCGGTCAAGCAGCAACAGCGGGAAATTCGTGATCTGAAATCCGAACTGCGGGCTACCCGCCAGACTCTGGAGACGGTGAAAGCTCAGGTGGATGCCACTCGAGTTACGACGGTGGCGGCGAAGTAACCGCAGAGTCAAACATCACAGAACTGCCGCTCGGTCTCAGGCGGCTTTTCTTTCGCTTCAAGCCGAAGTGGTCGCGCGGGTAACTTCTGTTAACAGGCCATTACACTCAAAACCCCCGGTTAACCGAGGTGGGAGTGGGGAACTAACCCGTCTCCTCTCTCTAACCCCCCCTGTATTGACACCTAAATTCCACCGTCCCTAGACTGGTTCCCGTTTTTTCGCTGATGGTCAATGCTGAATGATTCAAAGCCACCGGCATGAGCCCACCAGCAACTCGGGACGAACCCCGTTTTGTGCGAGGGGTAAGAAATACTCGGAGCATCCCCTGAGATTGCAATTCCACATTTCCACGCGCCCAGAGCGAGGCTTTCCGGTTTTCCATGAAAATACAACTAGAGATCGTCAGGTTCCTCCCCATCTAGATCTAGCGTCTTTCGTGGAATTGCGGAACTCTGTTCGGTGACAACGATCACAGACACAAGAAAGGATCGGACGGATAATTATTATGACGATAATGACTTGTATGGGCTCGATGCCCCCAGCAGGATTCTGAATCTGCGGCCCGCGGATTGAGAATCCCGATGCTCCACCTCGACTCGGGGACCTCTGGAGCTGTGGGGGCATCTTCTAATAACAAGACCTTCCTACCTGCTCGAAACCAATCGTAGAATCCATACAGCGCACTAACGTTGACAACTCGCCGCTTCAGCGTTAATCTCCCGCTCTGAGATTCAGTCCTCCGTGGGGAGGTTTTCCACCGTGGCCCGTGTGCAGCAGGTTTCCGAAGATCATGCGATGCGGGTGACATGCTATTTGATATGGGGGCTAGCCATCGCCGTTTGTGTAGGTCTATTTGTGTACGCGATTTTTCTGTGATTGGGTGAATCCAGAAGGCCCACATTCTCCTGCCGTTCCTACTAAAGAGAAGAGCGAATGCTAGGTTTTCTTCCAGTCAGTCATGGATCTTAATTCGACCATGATTTCCCTCAACCTCTGTTCACGTCTGGTCTGATCGTGTGTTGCCGCAGGGTGCGGTCTGGGCGTTTGCAAGTACGCAAGATTTAATCTTTGGATCTCGGCTATCTCTTGCCTCAGCGCCTCGACCCGTTCTTGGATGCCCCCATCCATGCAGCGAAATTATACCCAAGTCAATCCAAACGGTTACCGCTATTTGAGGCTGCTACGAAAAAGCTAGGTTATGCTAAGGGTGTGACTGCAAAAAGAACTATTGGGAAACGACCATCTTCGCCCAAGAAACGGCTTTGCAAGGTTCACGGCAGGCCAATCCGACCGAGTCGTTGGCGCTCTGGCCACCGCACTACAGGATGCGCAGACTGCTACAGAACCAAAAACATGCCGCCACCGAAGAAAAGGTTGTGCAAGGAACACAATCTGCCGATTATTCGGCAGCGTTGGTGGTCCGGGTACCGGAATAAGGGTTGTACTCGCTGTTTTAAATTGCCGCCACTGAAGAAAAGGCTCTGTCGCAAGCATCACCAACCGATCCAACCCAGCAGTTGGTTGAGGGGCCGACATAGCACTGGTTGCAGTCGTTGCCACAACAGTCGTCCGGGTTATCGTCGGGCGAAAGCACGGTACAGGCAGCGTCTGAAACAAGAAACCACGGTACAGGCAGCGTCTGAAACAAGAAACCACGGCTAGGAAGAAGAAGCGAGTGCGCTAATCAACTCCTTCCGCCGCCAGATCGACAGTCCAGGTGCTCCCATTGCTAGTGCGCCGAGCGTGGGGGGTTCGGGAGTTGGCGTATTAAGGGATGCGGTCGGTTCGCCATCATCTGGCCCTTTGGTCGCTCCAGCGATGATCGCTTTGCCCGGAATCGTCTCGTAGGCGTATCCGGTGAGGGTAGCAGAGATGCGTGAATTGCCAACCGTAACGTTCAGGCGAGCCCAGCCGTAGTGAACCTTACCCTTGATGCGGAACTTCAAACCCAGGAAACGGCTGCGGACGTTAACCCACTGCCGCCCGATTAGCGCCGTCGGACCAAGCCATCCACCCGCCTGCAAATGGTTGTTTGCGGCCGATGGCCACGCCCCGCGTGAGAGCATAGGCATAGTACGGGGAGCGGCGTCAATCAGCTCTGGCGGGCCGACATCACTTGCATCCGGCTGCTGGAAGAGTTCGTGTACTTGGCGGTGGTGCTGGACGCATTTTCGCGGCGAGCGATTGGCTGGGCGCTGGACGGCACGCTGGAAGCCCGGTTGGCGGGGACGGCACTGGAGATGGCGTTGCAGCAGCGGCGGCCCGCGCCCGGATTGGTGCATCATTCCGATCAGGGCGTGCAGTATGTGAGCCACGAATACGTCGCTTTGTTGGAGTCGCACCAGGTCCGGATCAGCATGTCGCGCCGCGGCAATCCCTGGGACAACGCGACCTGTGAGTCGTTCATGAAAACGCTGAAGTGCGAAGAAGTGTATCGCAGCGAGTATCGCAACCTGGCCGAAGCGCGCTCTCGCATCAGCGAGTTTCTGGAGGAGATCTACAACCAGAAGCGGCTGCATTCGTCTCTGGGCTATTGTCCGCCCGCCGAGTTCGAACGTCTGCATTCGTCGAGGCCGATGCTGGTGGCGGCTGTGGCTCAGGAGGCCGTATGAGTTTTCTGAGGCATGGGGAAATCTATCCATGCGATGAGGGCACGATCTCGCGACCGTGCCCCCGCTCATCGCCGTGGATGATGGAGTGCACCCCAAGAGTGAGACACCGAATTAAGGGGCAAGCTACATTAAAAGGAGAGAACAATGCAGATGCCCCGACAAGAATATCCCCGCGAATTGAAGATCACCGTCATGCGCGAAATCGACTCGGGCAAGGGTATGGCCGAGGTGGCTCGGCTGTATCAAATCAGTCCGAATCGGATTGAGGCCTGGAGAAGCGAGTGGCGTGCGAAGGGTGAGCGGGCGTTTCCCGGCAAGGGTGCGCGCCCGCAGTCGCAACTGGATGCCGAGTTGATTGCCGGACTGGAACGAAAGATCGGGCAGCAGGCGATGGAGATCGACTTCTTAAAAAAAGCCTTGCGGCGTTTCAGGGAGGAGTCCACCGGATCTCGTGCAAGTCGTTGAAGAGATTGGTTCCGGCGTGAGGACCCGAACCTCCTACCTACAGATTATGAGTCGCCAACCCGCCACTGATTCTACACAAGTTCAACAAGATAGCTCGGCAGATTCCGGCAAAGTCCTGCAAAATCCGCAACCCCCGCGCAACACGAAAGGGGGCCCCGAATGAACGTCTGCGATCCCCGGTGGAGCAATGTGACGGCAATCAAGCAGCAAATTGAAATCGGAAACGGGGGCACCCGAGTTGATTGCCGGACTGGAACGAAAGATCGGGCAGCAGGCGATGGAGATCGACTTCTTAAAAAAAGCCTTGCGGCGTTTCAGGGAGGAGTCCACCGGATCTCGTGCAAGTCGTTGAAGAGATTGGTTCCGGCGTGAGGACCCGAACCTCCTACCTACAGATTATGAGTCGCCAACCCGCCACTGATTCTACACAAGTTCAACAAGATAGCTCGGCAGATTCCGGCAAAGTCCTGCAAAATCCGCAACCCCCGCGCAACACGAAAGGGGGCCCCGAATGAACGTCTGCGATCCCCGGTGGAGCAATGTGACGGCAATCAAGCAGCAAATTGAAATCGGAAACGGGGGCACAGAAGTGTTTCTTGTTACCGAACCCGTGGAACATTTGTTCCCGTGTAAACAAATGTTCCACAGAAATGGTGCACACCGGTGTTGAAGGGTCAGCCACCAACGTTTCGCAATGGCAAGTGCTCGCACTGCGGGGTTAACGAGCGCCGGAAAGGCGGTCGGTATTGCCTGGAGTGCCACAGGGGCTATGCCCAGGCTCATCGAGCAGCGCTGAGGCTGAATGAGGCTAGCTTGGCAGCGCAAAACTGCGACAACGTCACCTTACAGTCAGCCACGTCGAGCCCATTCTTAAAACCTACAGCGCCTTAGCGGCACGCCTTGGCGTTCCGGGTCAGGTAAATCTCTCTCGCGAGCGTGTTTTCCCAAGGCGTTAGCGAGAGATTCGACAGTGCGTTGCGATCGGCTTGCGCATATCAACCGCGCTGTTAGCGATCACCTGGCGCTTAATCTCTTTCGCCAAAACCTTCGCTGCAAGTTTTGATGGTTTAAGCACTACGGCTCTCCGCGTAGCAGGCCCAACACGTTCCCCAGTTGGTTAGGCCCGAATCCGGATGCTTCTCACAAATAGGATTATTTCCAACCCAGATGCTTCTCACAATTCTCACAAATAGGATTATTTCCAACGAAAGTTTGTTGGCTTTGATCGACGAAGAGAAGCGTGTTTTCCCACGTGTTTTCCCAAGGCGTTAGCGAGAGATTCGACAGTGCGTTGCGATCGGCTTGCCGTGGCACTGACTTGTCAGGTACCCGCGAAAGTGCTTACGAAGTAACTTCGACACCGTCGATCGTTTCGATAGAAACATAGTAGTCTCCGATTAACTTTTCGAGAACTCGCCAGCAGATTGACAACCGATTGTAGCGCGTGAGTAAAGCCCGTCCGCAGCGAGTGCTCAGGTCAACAGCCCACGATTAACAGTGGTAATTAGGTTGATGGGAATGAGGCCATCATGGGAATCAGGCCATCATGCTCACAACCAATACTCCATCAACAATCGACCCAAATTTCAGGATTGCTCGGCGTGGCATCGGAGGAGACAATTGCTAAACCGTTATACGGAACACTATAAACAGGGTTCCAAATCAAGCCTGGGACCTCCGGACACGCGGACAGTTAGCGGACAGGAAGGGGCAAGGCTTTGTGCGGCGTGGAGTTACGGCGGCACATTGGGTAGCGCATCCAAGGTGCAACGTGAGAGTCGATGGGATTCCTCTTGAGTTACCCGGAATCGCCTTCCTTCCAATCATTCGGTGGAACAGATGCTCCCCAAATATTCTGCGGTTTCTCTAGTCCGATTCCACAGTGCCGGGGCCAGTCAGGATCGACGTAGACCACCTGAGCCACAGCACGTTGATCCGTCAGAATGACATGAATCTCGATTCTCATCCCCACGCGCAAGGCGACGGTGGTCGAGATCAGTGCGCCATGACGGTTGACGACGATGGTCCGGAAATCTGCTTGACCACGTCCCTGCCGGATCTGGACTCAAAAACTGGAGGAGTTCAGCCGGGCACGCTTGTGATTATTGGAGGCCGGACCAGCGGAGGGAAATCTGCATTCCTTCAGCAGATGGCTTTTGCCCAAGCGAAAGAAGGGCACCGAGTGTACTTTGCCACTCTTGAAATGACCGAGAAAGTCGTCTTGGCCCGCGGGGTGTCGATGCTCACTGGCACACCGACAATGAGCGTTCTAAATCCGCGATATCTGTCACAAGACAAAAAGCAGGAGATCACCGAAGCGGTGGCAGAAATTCAGACTTGGCCGATCGTGATTGACGATACGGGCGGCCTCGACATTTATCAACTCTTGGCAAACTGCCGAGCGCAGATCAACAAGGGCGCCGAGTGCGTCTATGTCGACTACCTGCAAATGATCGGATGCCGCGAGTATACGAAGCCTTATGACAAAGTCACTGCAATCTCCGGAGCGCTGAGGGATCTCGCCAAAACTTCGGACGTTCCCGTCGTGGCCGCGTGCCAACTCAGCCGGCCAGAGAACGAAAACGATCGGCCCACGCTCTTTGATTGCAAAGAGTCTGGAGCAATCGAAAACGATGCCAGCCTGTTGCTGGCTGTATATCGACCGCAAGAGGGTGGGCACTATACCGGAGAGGACGAAATCCTTGTGCTCAAGCAGCGCAACGGGACAACTGGACCGGTGTATGTGAGTTTTCTCGGCCAGTGCATGAAGTTCGAGCCGAAATACAACGAACGCAACCGAGAAAACCGTTGATGTCGGACAATATACAATTTCGTGATCATGTTCCGAGCCTGAGAGACAGTTTGCTTTCTCCTGAGGAACTAGGGCACAATCTGGACCTCTCGCCAGCCACACTCGCCGACTGGAGGTCACAAGGGAAAGGGCCCGCGTATCTGAAGGCTGGCAGGCGCATCTGGTATCCGAAGACGCACGTTGATAGATGGATCCAATCCCAAATCCGGGAGACAAGCAATGGCACTGAGGAATCGCAACGGAATATGGAACTACCGCTTCAAACTGGACGGCAAGGAATACAGCGGAACAACCGACTTGGCCGCCACAAAACAAAACATGAGAGCGGCTCAAGACAAAGAGTCGGAACACCGTCAGGGGCTGCGGGAGGGTCGGCGGCCGTCACTCGCGATCCAGGTCCGGGAGTTCAATGAGGCGACGCGGCACTTTCTTGACTGGGCGAAGATGGAATACAGGGCGCACCCTAACAGTTATCGCCGGATCGCAACTAGTCTTACTAGTGCGAAACAGTTTCTTGGAAAAGAGCCGGTGAGTTTGATCGATTCCGGTCGATTGGAAGAGTATAAAGCGTGGCGGGTGAACGACCATGGAGTGCGGGACATCACCTTGCGTCACGACTTGCACGCACTCTCGAAATTCTTCGGCTATGCGGTCAAGCAGCGTTGGGCGAGAGACAATCCCGTGCGCAACGTGACGATACCCTCAGATGCCGACGCTATTCGGATTCACGTGCTCACATTTGAGGAAGAACGGGAATATTTCTTCCGCGCGGCGAAGCACAGAGACCTAAATGATCTCGGCCGCTTGATCCTCAATCAAGGCATGCGGCCGGACGAAGTTGCGTGCCTTTCTAAGGCGGACGTGGATCTCGATCGGGGTCAGTTGCAAATAACAAGCGGGAAGTCGCCCGCGGCCCGACGCACTCTTGACCTGACTAGCGAGAGCCGCGTAGTTCTCGCGCGACGGATGCCCGGCGGTTCCAAGTGGATTTTCCCTTCTTCTCGAAATCCGGGGCAGCCGTTACGAGATTAAACGGGGCCCACGACCGAGTTTGCGCAGCCGGATCAAAGGCCGGAGTTGCATTCACGTTCGTGCTCTACGATTTCCGCCATACTTTCGCAACCCGCCTCGCGCAGGCTGGCATCGATCTAGCCACGCTGGCGGCGATCCTAGGGCATAGTTCGATTCGTTTGGTGCAGCGCTACGTGCATCCAACGGCTGAGCATAAGCGCAGCGCGATGCTCCAATATGACGAGATTTTGAGAGCCGCTGAGAAGGCAGCCACTGAGCAGGAAGGGAGGCCAAATTGAAGGGTGAAAATCTTGTCCGCTTTTTGTCCGCCCCCGGGGCCAAAAATGGCCGATTTTGCCCCATTGAGGCCCAACCAGCACGAAAGCTCAAATCGAGCCTAACTGCAACCGGAGCAAGCAACTGCAAGGAAAGATTGGAGGCGCGGGTCGGAATCGAACCGACGCATAAAGGTTTTGCAGACCTCTCCCTTACCACTTGGGTACCGCGCCCTATGTCCTAAATTAGCGTGATACGTCACAAAAGTCTACTCGCCCGAAAACTGTAACACTCGTGTCCACTAACATAGGCAGGTTCTCGGCTACTTGGGTTTTCCCAGCCACGAATATTGCCAGGCAGCCGAGAGGCTCTGGTAGTTGCCGCCGAACCGGATGTAGGTGCCATTGCTGTAGCTGAATTTCAGAGACTGGTGTTTCGTGATTGGGATCGCGACCGTGCCTCCCAGGCGTGAGTTTGACTCCTGCGTGAGCGGATTTTGAACCCCATTGATACTAGTTTTCCCACCGAACCAGTAATTCCCGTCAAGAGAGGCCCAGAGCCGCGGCTTGAAGTCGTAGCTCAGGTGCCCTTCAAAGGCGCCTATGGGAGCTTGCGATTGCGACCGGGTGCCTGGGTAGAAGCTGTTGTGCGACCAGAAGTCGTTGTTCGTGGTGAAGAGCCACACTCCCATGTACCCGTCCAGCACCCATTTGGCCCAGCGTTGAGAATATCCAAACTCTGGTTTGAAGCCCCAACGATTGGCGCCCCAGTTAATCAGCTTGGTGGGATCGTACTGTCCGGTCGGAGCGCTCACCTTGAGACTGGCGCCCAGCAACATCTTCTGGTGCCACTTCATGAACTTCTGCGCCGGCATCGCTGGTCCACCCTTAAGGTTAACCGAGAACCGAAAAGTCGAATCCAGAAGACCGGAACGGTAAAGGTGTTGCTCGGCACCGAACGCGGTCCCCTCGAAGCTCCCCAGCGAGTAAGGCACCGAGGCGACGACATTGGCCGACCGCCCAAAGAAATTGAACGAATGGTAATAGCTGAAAATCTCTACGTTGTAGGTTCCGGTGGCGCCGCTGACGGGAAGCGCGCCATTGTAGTTAATGTTTCCGTCGTAGAAAGCCCAGGTCAGCGTGATCGCATTGGCGTGCAGTGGAGTAATCACGTAGGCGCGCGGAGCCAGGTCCTGCGCATGGCAGATGCCCACGGCGATGCCCACGCTGAAAAGGACACCGGCAGCCCAACCGAAAGAAAGGGAAGTGGCGTGGGAGTCTCGGTGCAATCGGTCTCTTTTCCTCGCAAATGTCGCAAACGTGGATGCGACTGCCCCAGAGGATAGATGGGCTCGAAGGGTCGCACAACTATCAGTCTTGCCAGTTCAAGAATCCCGTCTCGCCGTGTAGGCTGCACCTAATTCCTCTTATGGAGTGTCCCTATGCGAAAGAGATTATTGCTCATGCTGGTGCTGTTCCTGGCTGAGTTTGCGGCGTCGCAGGCCGTTCAGCAGAGCCGGATGCTAGTCATAAACGGGCAATCCGGACAAGTCTCGGTGCTGCAGATGAACGGCCGATCCTTCGTCGACCTCGAAGCCCTGGCCCAACTCGCGAATGGCACCCTCGGCTTTCATGGCGATCAGATCGTGCTGAACCTTCCCGCCTCCGCCGCGAACGTTCCAGAAAAGGCCCCATCGGCCAGCCAGCCTTTGAATTCCGCATTCTCCAAAGACTTCATGACCGCGGGCATCGAAACCATGTCTGTAATCCGGGAGTGGCGAAGCGCGCTTGCCAACGCTATCCAGAATGGCTACCCGGTGAGTGCAAACTGGGTCGAGAGCTATCACGCCCGGGCGGCTCAAAGCCTGAGATTGGCGTCGGTAGCGGCGTCAACCGATTCGGACCAGCAGGCTCTTCAACTACTCACCAACGAGCTGGACAACATGCAAAAGTGGAGCGATAAGATTCTGAAAGCACGCAAGGACATGGACGCAGCGAAATACATGTCTCCCGACGCGCTGAACAACGATCCCCTGTTCCAGAAAATCCTGAATTGCGCGCACTCGCTGGCTGCGATGTCGGCCAGCGGTCAATTTCAGGATGATGGATCCTGTCATTAGAATGTGCTTGGGAAGATGGTGACCGGCTAACTGGAAGCAAGAAATCTGGAGCGGGAGACGGGATTTGAACCCGCGACTTCGACCTTGGCAAGGTCGCACTCTACCACTGAGTTACTCCCGCTCGGCAGTATCGATTATAAACAAGCCGTAACCTAGCGGCAACGCCGGGGATATTCGGGTGAAAAATTCAACACTAGGCGTCGTCGTAAGAAGACAGAAAATCCGCAATCTCGCGGCTGCCGGTCAATCTAAGCACCGGCACACTCGGTGCATGGGAAACTCTAAGCGCCTCAATGCGCGGGCGATTGACCCGGTCAAATTGCCGTATGAACGCCAGCACTTCGACGAGTTTGCCTATCCGATGGGCCTCGCCGCGCTTGAACACCCGCGTAATCGCACGCCAGGCGCAGTAAAGTCTTGAGTGTTCGAGCCAAACCACTAAAGTCGCGCGAGGCAATCGGATGTCAAAGCTCGCCACGGCAAAATTACCGTCGCTGATCCACGCATCGCCTGCGTGCGCCTTCTCGATCAAGGTTCGGAAAATGGGAACGTCCTGCTTTTCCCAATGAGGCTGCCAGATGTCATCCAGACAGATAACGGGCGCGCCCGTGAGTTCGCCAAGCCGCCGAGCCAAAGTAGTCTTGCCGCTGCCAGCGCAACCCAAAATAACGATTCGTGCCACGATTGTTGAACTACCGCAGGAAATACGCGAGCTCTAATACGCACACCCGGTCTTGGGCTTCTGCATCGCTTCGTTAGACTTGGCCGTGATCTGGTTTCGCACGTCCCAAAGATCTTTGTAGAAAAGGTGCTCCATCCTTTGATGAAGAACCTCGACCGGCGTGCCCATCGTGCCAATCACGCCGCCTCCAATGATCCTTTGCGCCAGCTTGAGATGATGAAAGCGAAACAGGTGTATGCGTTCGTCGAAATCCAGCAGGCATTCCGCCACATCGTGCAAGCCAAAAAATTCATCATGCCGCCGGTAAAGGTCATCCACGCTGAGATTCGCCTTGCGTAGCTGCGCATGGAACACTTCGCCGAGCCGCGGGCCCACGTGAAGCATGGAAAGAAATCCCGGCGAATCCAGCCCGCTGCCGTGCCCCAATCCGGCGCGGATAATGTGATAGTCATAGGGCGTGATCGTTTCCAGCACATGCAGCATCGAGATCGGATAATCGAGCATGTGGTTGGCGCGTCGAATCAGACGGGCCGCATTCGCGAAGTCGCCTTCTTCGATATGCGTGCGTGCGCGTCCTAGTTCCCACGCAACCCCCTTGAGCAGCAGCTCCGAAGCCTGATGCACAACCTGAAACGTCATCTCGTCTTTATGCAGAAACTCTTCAGGAAGTTTTTGCAGCGATAGCAGTTCATCGGTGCGCAGGTAACGCTCATAGTCGGAAGCGCCCTTCCCCGGCAGAATCGGTTTTTTCAAATCATCCATGCTGCTTGTCTCCAGATGGCGAGCCAATCGGCTCACATGGCGGAGTATTCTTCGCCCCCGTCCACTGCGGATCCTTCTCGGGGCTCACGATCTCGCCGTCGCGCATGTGAATAATGCGATCTCCGTAGCTCGCGGCTTCCGGGTTGTGCGTAATCATGAGTACGGTCTGGCCAAGTTCGCGATTGGAATGCCGCAGCATGTCCAACACGATGACCGAGTTCTTCGAATCCAGGTTACCCGTAGGCTCATCGGCCAGCACAATCGCTGGTTTGTTGATCAGCGCCCGCGCCAGCGCGACCCGTTGCTGCTCGCCTCCAGACAGCTCGGAGGGCCGGTGCGAAAGCCTTTTCTCCAATCCCAGCAAGCCAACGATTTTGTCGAAGTATGCGGCGTCGCGATTCCCGTTCGCTCCGGCAATGTCCACCGCAATATTAATGTTCGACCGCGCATCGAGCGTAGGCAGCAGGTTGAATTTCTGGAATACGAATCCGATCTTGCGTTTGCGCATGCGCGTGCGTTCCGCATCGGAGAGTTGCGCGAAGTCGTCTCCGTCGATGACGATGCGCCCCGAGTCGGCCCGAGCCAGTCCGCCCAGAAGATAAAAAAGCGTGGACTTGCCGCTGCCCGAAGGGCCGACCACGCTCACGAATTCACCCTTGTCGACGCTAAAGGAAATCCCGCGCAGCGCGGGCACTTGGACCTTGCCCACGCGGTACGTCTTGTGCACATCCACGGCTTCGATAAGAACGGACATCCAAATAATCGATATTACACGAAGCCGCTATGTCTCGCGTCAGACGCGCATGCCGGACATCGCCTCAGTCGGTATAGGACAGCCATATATAAGATACCTTCCCATTCCGCATCCCGAATCGAGCCAAGCTGAGATCTCCAGCGGTAGCACCCGCGCCGTACACCAACTCTTTGTCGCCCCCATCTGGCAGCGGGTCTCCTTTCTTGTAGCCTTTAATTAATTCTTTATAGATTCTCGAATCTGTTTTTTCTTCTCGTGATGGCTTTCCGTAGGCGTTTAAGACATCCTGCTCTGAGTTCCCGAGCCCAATTCCTTGTGGAGTCTTCCATCCATTCAACTCGTCCTTGGCAAATGCCACCGGCATGTTCGCGCAAATTGGAAAATCGGCAAGCAAGATGGCATCCACGGTGGGCGGAACTGCCTCAGCGGACCGCAGGTACAGAAAGACTTTTTGTTCCGGGGATTCGTAACAGTACGGCGCGAATTCCGAGCTTCTTGCCGGCGCTGGCCCCAGTCGCTTCAACACGTCGCTGACCCGCGTGTCCCGGTCAACGCAATAAAGCCCCAGACACTTTGGTCCGAAGTATTTTTGTCCACTGGCCAGGCCGGCAGAGAACGATGCCACGACTAACACAATCGCTCTAAGAACGATATTCCGATTCATTGATAAATTTCACCACAGAGTCGCCAAGAACATCTCTAATTCTATAGCGGGAGAATCAATAATCTCTGTGCCTCTGTGTCTCTGTGGTGAATGGAAAATCAGGCGGCGCTGCTGCGAGGAGGAGATTGCACAACCTGGGGTTGCGCGCGCTTTGGGCCGCGCTTCCGAACCAGCAACAAGCGGATACGCTCCAGCAACTCGGCCGGCGCGTACATTCCTTTGGGCAGAAAGACATCGGCCTTGCTGTCGCGATCGTAGATTTTGACTTTACCCGAAAGAAGAATTACCGGAGTCTGCGGCGAGAGGCTCTTGATCTCGTCGATCAGTTTAGTTCCATCCAGGCCGGGCATGATGAGATCGGTCAACACCAGGTCGACTCCGCCCTTCTTAAAGCGCTCCAGCGCGTCCTCGCCGCCGGTGCAGGTGACCACCCGGTAGCCCCGGGTTTCCAGCATCACTTTGCGGATGGAAAGCGATTGTTCGTTATCGTCGACGCAGAGGATCGTTCTTTTTGGTTTCATTCTTTGTTTCCGAAATGGCGAACCGGGCAAACCGCGCGCCGGAGGAGATCCGAAAACTTTCTTGATAGAGATTTCAGAGCGAGATGAATCGTAAAGCTGAAGCTGCCAGATGTAAAGTGCCGCCGATGCTAATGGGAGTTCGGTCCCATTGAAAAAGTTCCCCACTTGTGCATGGCATCATTTTTCCTGCACATTCGCACACCATGCTCTCAGAAAGTAACTTCTCCACGAAGGACCTCGACTACATTTCCACCGACCCGCACATTAACCACTCTGTCATCCTGGCGCGAAGCGCGAACAAAAATTCGGCTCGGGCGTTTCATCTCGAGTCCCTGCTCGATCAATACGCGCTCCTCGGGCTTGGCGACGCCGTGGGCGACCATCCATGCCGCGGCGCATCCCGCCGCTGAGCCAGTCGCCGGGTCCTCGCCGTTATAGAACATCATGCGGGCGTGCAGCCGGGCTGTGGGATCAACGGTCTCGCGACTGACAAAATAGAAAAACTTTCCCCCGGAACGCCGCAAATATTCGTCGGCGCCCTTCATGTCGAGATGTAGATTGCGAATGATTTCCAGTCCGCGCATCGGAACTACCGTGAACGGCATGCCCGTCGAGATCGTCTCGATGGGCAAGGATGGATCGATATCGCCATCCCGGAATCCGCACGCGCGCACCACCGCCTCGCGATCGTGACGCTCGCCGAACTTGGGATCGATTTGCGTCATCTCGCCAAATACCGGTTGCCCCGGCTTCTCTTCGAACTGAATCGGAACCTTTCCGAGGTTGAGATCCAGCGCAATCTCTCGCGCACCCGTCGACCCGCGCAACTGAAATGCGGTTCCGAGCGTCGGATGACCGGCGAACGGCAACTCCTCCTGCACCGTGAAGATTCGCACCCGCACCCCGCGTTCGCGCTCGATCGACGATTCACGCGGCAGGACAAACGTGGTCTCCGAAAGATTCATCTCCCGCGCCAGTGCCTGCATTTCGTCGTCGCTCAACCCCCGGCCATCAGTAAAAACCGCCACAGAATTGCCCTCAAGACGCTGTGATGTGAACACGTCCAACTGCACGAAGGGAAGCCGCCGAAGTTCCGTTGCCATGTCGATTATTGTAGCGCCGAGAACTAGCCACGGTCTTAGGTCCGCCAGGTTGTCCTTTGTGTACCTTCGTGTCCTTTGTGGTTATTGAATTGTTTGTCGCGCCCGTTTGACTGATTTTTCACCCCCGCGTATCCTCAAAAATGTATGCGTATCCGCTCGACGACCCGTCCGATGTGTTGTTGTACGCGCGCGCTGGCGTGTGGGTAGTGCGGTCCAGGTTTTCTCACACCTACCCGGAGAACTGAGGTGGGTTTCGTTTTTATGCCTAGGGTTCACGCTTTGAAGGGCGCGACGAGTCCCGACCAAGCCTATTCACGAAGGAGAGATCATGAGCACCGACACTCTAACCGAAACCGTAGCGAAAACCCTCCGCATCAATGACACCGCTCCCAACTTCACCGCCGAGACCACACAAGGCACAATCAATTTTCACGAGTGGATCGGCGACGGCTGGGCGGTCCTGTTCTCACATCCCAAAGACTTTACTCCCGTCTGCACCACCGAACTTGGCTACATGGCCGGCCTTCAGCCAGAATTCGCCAAACGAAATACCAAAATCATCGGACTGAGCGTGGACCCGGTGACCAATCACAGCAAGTGGGCAGCCGATATCGAGGAGACGCAAGGCCACAAAGTGAACTATCCAATGATCGGCGACACCGATCTCAAGATCGCGAAACTCTACGGCATGTTGCCCGCCGAGAGCGGTCACACCTCCGAGGGCCGCACCGCGGCAGACAACGCCACCGTGCGCACGGTCTTCGTGGTCGGCCCCGACAAGAAGATCAAGCTGATGCTGATCTATCCCATGAGCACCGGCCGCAACTTCGACGAAGTCCTGCGCGTCCTCGACTCGCTGCAGCTCACCGCTAAGCATAAAATCTCCACTCCGGTGAATTGGAAACCCGGCGACGACGTGATCATTAGCGGATCAGTTTCGAACGAGGAAGCGCAAAAGCAATATCCCGGAGGCTGGAAGTCGCCAAAACCGTATCTGCGAATCGTCCCCCAGCCGAAGTAACCTATCGCCGTGGATTGGCCCGGATGAACGCGATCAGTTTCTAATTCTGATCCGTGAAATCCGTGCTGATCCGTGGCCGCTTTTCAGTTCTTGGATTCCAACATGACGTTCCGCAAAGCCCGATTGATTCGTGTCTGGTAGCCCGGCCCTTGCTTCTTGAACCATGCCAGCACGTCGGCGTCGATGCGCAGCGTGACGGGCTTCTTGATCGGCCGGTACAAACTGCCGACCTCCGCAATCAGATCATGCGAACGCTTCCCCTCAGAGGCCGAAGCCTTCAGCGTGCCGATCTTCCGCCCCTTCGTAACCCTAGTCTGCCGTATCATTTACGATATACGTATATAACTGCCCATATAAATTTGCCACTACAAAATGTTCCATGTGGAACACAAGCCCTATGCAGCCAATCGTTTTCACAGCTAACATAGAAGCCGCGTCACGGAAGCGCATGCGGTCCGGTGATCGTCCCGGTCTTCAAAACCGGCGGGCGGCAGGTTTTCCTGTCACTGGTGGGTTCGACTCCCACTCGCTTCCGCCATGGTTTAACAAACTTGCAGGGCAACAAATCGCAGCCGATCACTTTCACAGCCATTAAGTAGTGCACGCCTGGGCGACTACGTATCCGGAGTGCGATGGATTTGCTTTCACGTGATCCTGAAGGTCCTTACCGGTGAGAGGACTATTTGTACCGGGATGACAGGGCCCAAAATATCCTGATTTGCCATGCGTCGGATGGCTACAGTAGAGCTGGCTCCCAGGGGCGCTGGACGAGGCATCGGGCGCCAAGGCAAACAACGAAGCGAGAAAAATCGAAGCACACAGCGCACAGACGAGTCTCACTGGTTTCCCTCCTAAGCGTATTCGTTTGGAATATTACACTCGCGTTGGTTTATCGTAAACGAGCTCATCGCGTTAGTTTATTCTTCCAACCTATGGCTCCAGCAGCTCACGATGCTTCGCATTTGTTTGTAGAAATTGGCGCTGCCATCGTGCTGCTTGCAATTCTTGCGCGGCTCGCGAACCGGTGGTGCTTCTCCGCCATTCCTCTCTATCTTCTGGCTGGTCTCGCCTTCGGCAATGGCGGCCTGGCGCCGCTTCCGCTCAGCCGGGGCTTCATAGGAACCGGGGCCGAGATTGGCGTGCTCTTATTGCTGTTCATGCTGGGACTGGAATATAGCGGAGAAGATTTGAAAAGGAATCTCCGTGTCGGCCTGCCTGCGGGCATGGTGGATCTGCTTTTGAATTTCACACCCGGGCTCGTGACCGGGCTTCTTCTACGATGGAGGCCGCTGGCCGCGGTCTTGCTGGGAGGCATCACCTACATTTCGTCCTCCGGAGTGATTGCCAAGGTGCTAGAGGAACTGCGGCGGATCAACAATCCAGAGACGCCGATGGTTCTAGCGGTACTTGTGCTCGAAGACTTGGCGATGGCCGTCTACCTGCCTCTAGTGGGAGTGTTGCTGGTCGGCGGTGGTCCCGCGAAGATCGCAATCTCCGTGTCGGTTGCAGTCACGGTAGTTCTGCTCGTGCTCTTTGTCGCGCTGAGGTTCGGACAGCAGCTCAGCCGGTTTCTCGCTCACGAATCTGACGAGATCATTCTGCTCACAACGTTTGGAACTGTGCTGCTGGTGGCTGGTTTGGCGGAGCGCTTCCGGGTGTCGGCGGCGATCGGAGCCTTTCTAGTCGGCATCGCGCTATCCGGACCAATCGCGGAGCAGTCGCATCGACTTCTCGCTCCCCTTCGCGACTTGTTCGCGGCGACTTTCTTTTTCTTTTTCGGCCTGCAGATCGATCCCGCTACATTGCCTGCTGCTCTGCCGGTCGCGCTGGGATTGGGTGCGGTCACAGCGGCCACGAAAGTTGCCACCGGGTATTGGGCAGCGAAGCGAGCTGGCGCCGATAAGCAGGGAAGTCTGCGAGCGGGAATGGCGCTGGTCGCACGCGGCGAGTTCTCGATTGTGATTGCGGGTCTGGGCACGGGGCTCGAGCCAAGCCTGGGGCCGCTCGCCGCCGCTTACGTGCTATTTCTGGCAATCCTCGGTCCGGTTCTGGCGCGGCTCGCGTAGTCCGCCTCGCGATAGACCTCGATGGCGAGGAGGCTCGGAGGAAACTGGGAAATCGATGTTGCCTGCTCGTAGCCCGCTGAGGAATTCCGGAGGTCGGTTAAGGTTCCGCCGTACCCGGGGAGCAGACGAACCGCCGCACGCAGGTAGACTACGACTGCGGCCTCCACAAAGCCGAAAGCGGCGGCAAAGATCGCAATGGTAAGCAGCTGCCGCCGATTTAAAAGTTGCCCCTGGCGGCGAAATGCGAAGTAAGTGGCGAATGGAATCAGGATCAGCAGGTTCACCCACCAGGGCTGTGCCCAAAGCTGGAACTTCTCCATATGCATAGAGGAGAAATTCTAAACTGACTTAGGCCTGCCGCGGTGAAATGCGGACGGGATTCCTGAAGCCCGCCCGCAGTTGCAATCTTCCGAGGCTGTCATCAAGCGATTACGTTGACGGCGCTTTCTGATGTGGACGCCGCCGGATTGGACTCCGCGCCAAGATGCAGCTTGAAGGTACTATCAAGCGCGGCCAAGGCTTGCTGCGCCCCGGAGATATTTCCGCTTTGAAGTGCGCTGCCGATGGCGCTGAAGTCAGCCGCCCGGTTGGTCAAGACGAACGGATTATTTTGGTGGAGCCCGTTTTTACCCAATGAGGCAAGGTTGTTGTAAGCTGCTTTGGCGCCACTCAAATCACCGGATTGCAGGGCCTCCTTCAGTTGCCCAACGTCAAGGCGCCGTTCAGCAAGGTACTTTTGCCATGAGGTCGGGTTTGAGCAACGATGTTGGAAAGGCTGATGGCGGACATTGTTTTCTCCTTAGAATTGGACTGGCTTGTGGCCGATGACCTCGCGGCCTCGGTTCTTGCTACGCTTCTCCATACTGAATCGACAGAACGTCCAGTTGCTTTAATGTGTGCCCGGAGACCGCGCTCTTCCATAGGCTTGCGATCTATGTAGTTCGCAGGCCAAAATTCAAGCCGTCAAATTAAACGGCTGGAAGGCGCCGCTCTGGCTGGCGGCACTGCTGCCGGAGCCGCTGATGCTGTCCGAAAGCCCCGACAGGAGTGAGTTCAACACCGATCCGCCGTGATGCGGCCGGTGATGGTGCGCTGCCATCGGAGGCGAACTCTGTAAGTTCTGTTGAACCGATGAGTACGCCTGCCGTGCACCGGCAAGATTGCCCGACTGCAGCGCCGAACCCAATTTGCTGAGGTCTTGCGACAGCTGCACGCTCAACAGGCCGGAATTGCTTGCGTTGTTGGTAAGAGCGCTAAACGCCTGCTGAGCGCTGCTCAAGTTGCCCGACTGCAGCGCCTGCGTGAGCTGCTGAAACTCCGTTCGTTGCTGCTGGTTCGGGGTTTGCAGGTTGTAGGCTTGATTCAGGGTGGTGCTAGGGAGAATCGCTGATACAGACATTGGTCGGCTCCTCGATACTGACTCTTTCCCGATATGCAAGTCGTCTGCCAGAATCCTTCGCGCCGCCCTCAGATCCAGACTGCTGATTCTATTTAAAGTTGAGCGCAATTCTCTGCTGGCTCTTTATCCGGCTCGAGTGCGCAGCGGCAAGTGCTGCCTCTGCTCGGTTGGTCGCCGGGCAAAATGTGCCTGAGGTTCTCGGCGACACCAACCCGGCATTGCCGCGTTTGTGCCTGCGAAATTACAAAGGTTTGACAAATCTTTGACAGTCGTCTTGCCCGAACTACATAACATCGGTCGTCTGCGAGCTGCGAGGTCTGGCTCGTCCTCGATCAAAATCTCTGGCTCAGAAATGTCTTGCTAATCCAGTTTTGCGAATCAAGGAGGGGAACAAATGAAAACGCTTAATCAAACACTTGGCGCGAACCGCCGTCTCATCGCGCGTGTGATTGCTCTGATTCCGATGGTCGCGCTGGCACTCGCCAACGCGCAAGCTGGGACCGTCACCACGGTCGCTTCAACGATTCCTAGTAACGGCGACCTTAACCCCTATGGCGTTGCCCGCGTGCTCACCACCACAGGGTCGCTTACCAAAGGAAATATTCTGGTCAGCAACTTCAACAACAGCAAGAATCTGCAAGGGACTGGCACGACTATTGTGCAGATCACTCCGAGCGGGACGGTGACCTTGTTTGCCCAAATTGACGCCAACACTCTACCCGGTCCCTGCCCCGGCGGAGTTGGACTGACCACCGCGCTGGTCGCGCTCCGCACGGGATGGGTCATCGTTGGCAGCGTGCCTACCACCGACGGAATGTCGGACACCGTGCAAGCCGGGTGCCTGCTGGTATTGAACAGCGGCGGTCAAGTGGTCGAGACATTCTTTGGTTCGCTCATCAATGGTCCCTGGGATATGGCAGCGTTCGATGGTGGCCGCAACGTCAGTCTTTTCGTCACTAATGTTTTAAACGGCACAGTCGCTGGCGGAGGCAAGATCGTACATCAAGGCACGGTTCTACGCCTGGACCTGGAGATTCCCCACGGGTCAATGCCGAACCTGCAGCAGATGACAGTAATTGGCTCAGGTTTCGCGGAGCGGACCGATCCAACCGCGCTGGTGATCGGACCGACGGGACTTGCTCTGAGCAGCCACGATCGACAGACTGATGAAGGTGCCCAGGTGCTTTATGTCGCCGACACTCTCAACAACCGCATCGTCGCTATCGAGGATCCGCTGCAACGCAACACTTCCGATGGAACGGGTACGACGGTCTCTCAGGACGGCGCTTTGAATGGTCCACTCGGCCTGGAGATTGCGACCAACGGAGACATCTTGACGGTCAACAGCGGGGACGGATACTTAGTGGAGACCAAAGTGGAAGGTCACCACGGGCACCAGGTTAGAAAGGTTCTGTTGGACAATGTGAACAACGGAGCCGGCGCCTTGTTCGGGCTGATCGATGTCGCGGGGCAGGGCATCTACTTCGTCGACGATAACGAAAACGCCTTGAACCTTTTTCACTGAGGATTTGGATCTCGCCGAGGCGCGCTGTGCGAAGCTTGAAAAGCATGGTGCGCCCGGAGAGATTCGAACTCCCGACCAACAGCTCCGCAGGCATCAAAACATGTTCAAGGAGCTCAAGCGTTTCGAGCGGGTCTGGTGTGTCCTGGAGACTCTCCAGCCATCATTTCGGTGTTGCCGCGGGTTGCGCGGTGACACAAGAACGCGATGGCTTAGGCTGAGTCGGTTTCGGCCCGAAAGCCCGAGCCGTGTCGCGCTGCAGCCGATTGGTCCGGGATAATTCGCGTTGCCGTGCCAGCTCCTTGACGCCTTGCTCCGAGTACTGCGCGCTCGTCAGCGCTGCGAGGAGTGCGACGACGTCATCGATCTCTCCCTCGCTCAGGCCCAGTGGCTGGATATCTTCGTCGAGATACGGATTATGTATCCCGTCGCCCTTGTTGTAGTGATCCATCACGTCCCACAGTGTCTCTTGCGAGCCATCGTGAAAATAAGGCGCTGTGATCAGCACGTTGCGCAGGTCCGGTGTCTTGAAAGACGCAATGTCAGCGTCTTTCTTAGTGATGAGAAAGCGGCCGAGTGCCGACATGTTCGTCTCAATGGCAGCATGATCGATGGCCATCGCATTGCCCGAATTGATCAATTGTTCAGCCTGACAAGCCAGTGCGACGACGTCGTGTCGAATGATGCCAATGCCGATGTTGTGAAAGTCATTGTCCGTGAAGTATGTAAAGTCCCGCTTTTCTTCCGTCAAAGCATGGCATTTATTACAGCGAGCACGAGTATTGAAAAGCTCCCAGCCTCGCTTGGCGGACCCACCGATTGCGTTTTTGTCACCAGCGGCGAAGTGATCGAACGGGGAGTCAAAGGAAAACTGAGTTCGCTCATAGGACGCGATGGCGCGCACCAGATCGGGGCCATTAGGCGTGCGGCCGAACACGCTACGGAACGCCTGCTGGTACTCAGGCAAGGCTGCGATCTGGGCTACGGCTGCATCCAGGCTGGGCTGGCCCATTTCACTCGGGTTCGTGATGGGAAGCGCCGCTTGCTCCTCCAACGTTTTCGCACGCCCATCCCAGAACTGCGTCTTGTTGTAAAGCGCGTTCAGAATGGTCGGCGCGTTACGCTGGCCGACGCGACCTTTGACCCCGATCGACGCAGGTCTCCCGTCAGTGAAAGCGCGCGCCGGGTCGTGGCATGTACTACAAGCAACGGTTTTATCAACCGACAAGCGACCGTCGAAAAAAAGCTTTTCGCCGAGTGCGATTTTCTCCTGAGTTTGCGGATTGTCCTCCGGCACTGCCCTACGAGTGGCTTCGACCGGGACACCCACTTGCTTGATGGATTTGGGCTCAGCCAGGGGACCAGCGGCGGGAATGGGGGATGGTTCTGACTGGGTTTGTGGCGTTGGTTCCACCGTCGCTTTCTGCGCGGAGAGCGCGCGGCATGTCAGCAGTAATAGTGCGATGCTGAGGGACTGAGAAATTCCTCGTACTACTCGCATGGCTACCTCCCACGACTGAGGACGTGGTTTGATTTCCACATTCGGGCCAACGACTCAGGGGTATTGTAGGTGATTCGAGGACTATGCCTGCCAAAGCAGTTCTTTGTGGGGAAATCCAGTGAATTGCACGCATACTGCACACATCCTGCAGACGGCAACTCGTAAGGGTTGAACATGGTGCGCCCGGAGAGATTCGAACTTGAGGCGTTTTGCGGGCGTGAGCGAAGCGGGAGCCCGCAGCGGAAATCCTGAGCGCAGCGAAGGATCTGGGTGGTGCATGGTGCGCCCGGAGAGATTCGAACTCCCGACCTACAGCTCCGGAGGCTGCCGCTCTATCCAGCTGAGCTACGGGCGCACGCCAGTATTCCCAGTGTACATGCGGAGCTTTACCCTATCAATCGGTGGATCGAAAGTCATCGTCACGCTCTAAGTAGCAAGAGCTGAGCCATGACGCTGGACTGATTATTCTGATTTGCCGGAAGTCCGAAAGGAGTCTAATAGCGATTACGTCCGCCGCCTCCGCCGCCGTGTCCGCCGCCGCGTCCGCCACGATCTCGACCACCACCTCCGCCGCGCTCGACCTTCGGACGCGCTTCGTTCACATTCAAGGTGCGTCCGCCAATCTGCGTGCCGTTGAGCGCCGCGATGGCCTTCTCTCCGTCTTCCGCACTCGTCATCTCCACGAAGCCGAAGCCACGCGAGCGCCCGGTATCCCGGTCGGTCATGATGCTGACCCGGTCCACCTGCCCATGGACCTCGAACAGCTTGCGCAGTTCGTCTTCCGAAGTATTGAAGTCGAGGTTCCCAACGAAAATGTTCTTCAAGCGAATTTGCCTCTGAGTGAGCTATTTGAGCGTGGGCGACTTCGGCAGCAACTGGGAGGCTGGTTGGCCAAGCCGAAAGCCAAAGTTGACGAACAATCAAATGCGCAGGAAGTATAGCAGGTCTGCTATTTGTGGGAAGCTATTCTCGTCTCTAACCAAAGGCCACGACTCGGCAGGGAGATGCGTCGGTAGTTCTTTCCAGTTTTCTCGGAACTTGTCATTCTGAGCAGAGTGGCGCGATTCGCTCGCGAATCGGACCACGGAGTCGAAGAATTTCTGAGATGCCAACAACGCCATTGCGTATCGTGGCATTCCCGACATGCATTGCGGGGAAGGTTTCACGAGGAGGACGCCTCGAAACGTCTGCGGAAGAACTTGCTGGTAGGGAGCTTTCGACTGCGTATGTTCCATGCTCAGGCACGAAACATACTGCTCAAGATGACAAGTATTTACTTCTCTTAACAGCCGTCCACCTTCCAGTATCCATCGCGCTGAAAGCCGAGCTGGAGAAGGCGGTTCTTGGGATCATGACGCTTGCCGCAGTTCGGACATTTCAGATAGCGGCCCCACGCCGTACCCTGACGATCATAGTTTTCGGAAACTGCGAAGGTTGTTCCGCAACTGCAGGGTACAAGATACAGCTTCAAGTCGGCATCCGTCTTCTGAGCTCGACGGGAATCCGGCCTGGCGGGATGGCGGGGCATTATCGCTCTTCTTCCGCCATCGCCATCGAACTCCTCTTTCGTTTGTTGGCTTGCAGGATCTTCTTGCGCAGCCGAAGAGATTTCGGAGTGACTTCGACAAACTCGTCATCAGCGATGAATTCAATGGCCTGCTCAAGATTAAGGTTTCGGAATGGCACGAGTCGAACCGCGATGTCAGAGGTGGAAGACCGCATGTTGGTCAATTTCTTTTCGCGGACCACATTCACGTCGAGGTCGTTATCCTTGGCGTTTTCGCCAATGATCATGCCCTCATAAACATCGATTGTGGGGCCGACAAAAAGCTCGCCGCGCTCCTGCAGGCTGTAAAGAGAATATGGCGTGGTCACGCCCGCGCGATCGGAAACCAGCGCGCCAGTCAGGCGATGGGGAATCTCGCCCTGCCATTCGATGTAGCCATCAAAAAGAGAGTTCATCACGATCGTGCCGCGAGTGTCGGTGAGCAACTGGCTGCGTAGTCCGATCAAGCCACGGCTGGGCACGCGAAATTCGATCCGCACCCGGCCGTATCCGTGATTGTGCATGTTAAGGACTTCGCCCTTACGCACGCCAAGCTGTTCCATGACCACGCCCACGAAATCTTCAGGCACGTCCACGGTCAGCTTCTCGATTGGCTCCATGAGCTTGCCATCGACGCGCTTGGTGACGATCTCCGGCTTTCCTACCATGAGTTCGAAACCTTCGCGGCGCATCATCTCAATGAGAATCGAAAGCTGCAGCTCGCCCCGGCCCATAACGATGAATGAATCCGTGGTTGCGGTATCCTCCACGCGCAGGGAAACATTGGTCAGCAGCTCTTTCTGCAGCCGCTCCCGCAGATTGCGGGAGGTCACATACGTGCCCTCTCGTCCGGCAAACGGCGAGGTATTCACCGTGAAAAGCATTGCAATCGTCGGCTCATCAATCGTGATGTGCGGCAACGGCGCCGGATTCTCCGCATCGGTAATCGTTTCTCCAATTGTGATGCCTTCGACGCCGGCTACGGCGATTATGTCGCCGAGAGTCGTCTCGGTGATGTCGGTTCGCTTTAGTCCAGAGAATGAAAACAGCTTTGTGATTTTGGTCTTATGAAGCGTACCGTCTAGCTTGGCGATGGCGACGTCTTCACCAGTGTGCATGGTTCCATTGAACACACGCGCAATTGCCAGTCGGCCCAGGTAGTCGCTGTAATCGAGATTTGCCACCAGGATCTGCAGCGGCCCGGCCACGTCACCTTTGGGCTCGGGAATGGTTTCGACTATTGTCTCGAACAGCGGCTGCAGGTTTACGCCGCCTCCTTTTATATCCCGCGAGGCGGTTCCAGCCTTGGCGTTGGTGTACAAAACCGGAAAGTCGAGTTGCTCTTCTTTGGCATCAAGATCAATGAAAAGATCGTAAACCTCGTTCAATACTTCCTGAGGGCGGGCATCAGAGCGATCAATCTTGTTGATTACGAGGATGGGCGCGAGGTGAGCTTCCAGCGCTTTGCTAAGGACGTAGCGCGTTTGGGGTAAAGGGCCTTCACTGGCGTCAACCAGCAGCATGACGCCGTCGACCATCTTCAGGGCGCGCTCTACTTCTCCGCCGAAATCGCTGTGGCCGGGCGTGTCTACGATGTTGATCTTCACGTCGTGATAAAGAATGGCCGTGTTCTTTGCCAGGATGGTGATGCCGCGCTCGCGCTCCAGGTCGTTCGAGTCCATCACCCGTTCAATGATGTGCTCGTTGGAACGAAAGGTGCCGCTCTGCTGCAGCATGGCGTCGACCAGCGTGGTCTTGCCATGGTCTACGTGGGCAATAATAGCGATGTTACGAATGCTGGAACTCAAATGAGACTTCCTTCCCGATGACCTATAAAAACAGCCTACTATCACTTTACTATGCGCGGGAGAAAGCGGAGCGAGATTGTGGAGACCGGGCGTGCTCGCCCGGTTGCATGGGACGGCGGGGACGCCCGTCCTCCATCGTCGGATTCTAGCCTGTGGCTGCCGGTTGCTTTGGTATTGTCTTTCCCGCCAAACGGCTCTCGGCCTCTTTCACAGCGCGGCGAGCTGCCACAATGGCTTTGCCGGTGGTGGATTCGGCACCTTCGGAATCGGTGTTGGCGAAGAATACGCGGTCCATCGGTTGTCGTGCCAAAGGCTGCACTTTGGTGTAAAGACCGGGCGTCGACATATAAAGAGGATGGCCGCGGCGGTAAATGTGAACCTCGACCGGATCCACATTGAAGCCGGGCAGAAGCTTTTGAAAGTCATCAAGAACACTGACAGCTTTTTTCCGAGCGCTCGATTCTGTTAGCAGGTAACCGCGATCGTCTTCGCTCATGGGCGTATAGCAGGTGAGTATGTTGTACTTCTGCTTGTAGCCCGGCTGGTTGCGAATGGTCCAATCCGCCACAATGAAATCGGTAAACGCATTTCCCGGACACCACGTATCGTAGCTCTTGTTGAATACGGGCTTGTCGAAAATCAGGTTTACCACCGCGTAAGGGATGTAGCGGATCTGGTGCATGGCGTCGCTCTGCTTCTCTGAGAGACCCTGCACGATGCGCCGCGTAATAAACTTCGGACTTGCCATGATGACCGCTTTGGCCGCGACAGTCTTCAGTTCCGCGCCCTGCAGGTAGGTGACTTGTACTTCCTGGTTGTCGGGGACGACGGCGACCGTGGTCGCGCCCAGTTGCATGTGTTCTGAGAATTTCGCTTGCAGGATCTCCGCCAATCTCTTGCTAATCGCGCCCAGTCCGCCAGGCCAGGTGTAGAAATCGGGTACGGCGTCTCCAGCGATCTCTTGCATTTCATCGATGCCGAGCGCGGCAGCCGTGTCTTCGGTCGCGGCTCCCCAATTCGAAGGGCCGTAGTTATCCCACCATTGCTTTACCTCGACCGGGTAGCCTTTCATGAAATCAGAAAATGGAACGTTGCAGAGTTCGTTGCCTCGTTTCTCAAGGTCAATCGCCAGCATGTCCTTCTTGAACTTCTTGAAGCCTTCGCGAACGGACGCGGGATAGGGCAATCTGTCGAGGCCTTCCGCCCAGGTATTGCCAATCCATTCGCCCTTGATGATGGTGCTGTCCCGATCATTGATGGGCAGAGGCTCCAGACCGATTTCTTTGGCAAAGTTGTAGGCATCCTCGGTCTTTCCGAGGAATGCTGACCCTGTCGCATACGCGTTTCCCTGGTACTCCATCAAATAAGCGTTGCCGCCCCAATGGGGTTCTTTCTCCAGCAAGAGGAAATCGCGACTGCGCAATAAATAGGCTGCGGCCAATCCGCTCACGCCGCCACCGACGATCACCACGTCGTGGCGCGCGGAAACCGGAGGGCGGGAGAATATTTTGCCATCGCGCACCTGGTGGCAGATACGATTGTCTTCACCCTCAACGGAAGGCACCGGCGGCGTATCGGCTGCCAACAGAGGAAGATCAACCGGACAACCGGCTGCAACCGATCCCGCAACGACGAACTTTATGAAGTCCCTACGATTTGTAGTCATAATGTGATTTCCCCTTTTGTAGCGCCGCCGTCCCGGCGGCCGTCGTGAGGGCGTCCCGCCCTAATACCCGAGGGCAAGATGCCCTCGCGACAGCCGGCAGGATGCCGGCGCTACAAAACCTTAGGCCGCCTCTACGAACTCGGCGGCAATTTCCCGCTTTCCTCCCGCATTCATTCGCAGCCGGTACCAACTCACGATCGCGATCAGAGAAAAAATAAAGATGATGCTGGAGATGGCGTTAATCTCCGGCGTGATCCCTCGCCGCAACCGTCCCCAGATTTCCAGCGGCAATGTGTTGTCGCGCCCAATCAGAAAAAAACTGACCGCGATCTCGTCCATGGATAGCGTAAAGATCAACAACGCAGCGCCGATGATGGATAGTCGCAGATTGGGAATGGTGACTCGCCAGAACGTCTGCCAGTAATTTGCGCCGAGATCGAGAGAGGCTTCCTCCTGGGCGCGATCCAGCTTCTGCAATCCCGCGAAAACTTCGGTAGTGGCGACGGAGATTAAAGCTGTGCCGTGACCGAGCACAATCGTGAGCAGGCTTAGCTTCACATCTGCTGCCCGAAACAACATCAGCAGGGAGAGGCCGGTAATGATTCCCGGGAGGATTAGCGGCAAGAGCACGAGCCGGCGAAAGAGAGTTTTTCCGGGGAAGTTCGCTCGATCTAAAGCCAGCGCCGCCGGGATACCAAACGTCAGAGAAATTGCCATTGCCGCGAATGCGACGATCACGCTGTTCAGCACCGATTCCCAGATAGCGTCATCGGCAAAAAGCATACGATACCAATCCAGGGTCAGGTTGTGCGGAGGGAATCCACCGACGCCCGATCCGTTGAATGAATAGACGATCAGGGTCACAATCGGCAGATAAAGAAATCCGAAGACAACGATGGCGTGCCACGGCAACCAGCGTGAGGTGTCGCGAGCAGCGCTCATCGGAAGCTCCATTTTTTCTCCAGTTTCTCTGAGAGAAAAAGCAGGCTGACGACCAATATCAGCATGCACAGCGAAATAGCCGCTCCTAACGGCCAGTTGTAAGCCGCGCCGAACAAGCTGACCACGATGTTCGAGATCATGATCCCGCTGGGACCGCCAAGCAGCAGCGGTGCGAGAAAATCGCCGAGGCTCAGCACGAATGCGAAAGTTGCTCCCGCGAGCACTCCGGGAATCGAGAGCGGAAAGATCACCCTCCAGAAAGTTTGCAGCGGAGACGCTCCCAAATCATGGGACGCTTCAACTAGAGTGCGAGGAATATGTTCAAGCGCAGCGTAGATCGGCAAAACTGCAAACGGCGTATAGATGTGAGTGAGTGTGAGCACCACTGCGAATGGGCTGTAAAGCAGAAACTCCAGTGGATGTTTTGTTAAATGGACGTACTGCAACAGAGTGTTGAGAACACCGTCGCTGCCTAGGATTGTCTTCCAGGCATAGGCGCGAACCAGATAGCTGACCCACAGCGGAATAATCACCAGCTGATAAAAGAGATCTTTTCTCGGGCCCGCATAGAACGACAGGTAGTAAGCCAGCGGGTATCCCAGCAACAGGGAAAAGATCATGACGCGTGTCGCAATCCACATCGATCGAAAAAGAGTTTGCAAATAGACGTTTACGCGGAAGAGTTCGCGGTAGTTGTCCAGAGTCCAGGAGTGGACGATGGTTTGCGACGGCGAAACCGACCAGAAGCTGTAGCAGAAAAGCAGCCCATAAGGAACGAGCAGAAACAGCACGACCCATAACAGCGGGGGCAGCGTGATAGCGGCTCGGTATGCGCGAGAAAACATCCTCTTATCAGCCTCTCTCTGGGGACTCGCGGACCGGCACGGCGTCCGCGGGCGAGAACTCCAGATGCACATCCCCTTGCCGGTTCTCTCGAGTTGCAGTCCTCACCGCCAGAGTAAGTCCATCGTTACAGACAACCTGCAGTAGTTCGGTCGCACCATGAAATGCTTGGTGCTGAATCTTTCCCCGCAAGGTGACCACGTTGATGTCGGAGCTGCCAGTTGCCGAGGTTACGATTCGGATGTTCTCCGGCCGCAAGGAAAACAAAGCTGGGCCCTCGGGCAAGCCAACTCTCCACGAGAGCGAGTTGCAACGAACAATCCCAGACTTTATTTCGCCACGAAGCAGATTGGTGTGCCCGATGAACTGCGCAGTGTAGGCCGTCGCTGGATGGCTATAGATCTCACGCGGCGAAGCTACCTGCTCCAACGCGTTCATGCGCAACAGCGCTATGCGGTCCGACATGACCATGGCTTCTTCCTGGTCATGAGTAACAAACACGAATGAAATGCCGACCTCGCGTTGCAGCGACTTCAACTCCACCTGCATTTGCCGGCGCAGATTGGCATCCAACGCAGAGAGCGGTTCATCCAGCAGCAAAAGCCGTGGCCGGTTAACCAGGGCGCGCGCCAGCGCGATACGCTGCTGCTGTCCACCACTGATCTTCGCAGGCTTCGATCGGGCGAAGGCGGTCATCTTAACCATATTTAGCGCTTCGGAGACGCGCGCCGCAATCTCGTCTTTCGGCAACTTGGCCACGCGCAGTCCGTAGCCCACGTTTTCTTCCACAGTCAAATGCGGAAAGAGAGCGTAATGTTGAAACACCGTGTTGACGCGACGGCGGTACGGCGGCAAAACATCGAGCCGTTCGCCTTCCATCAGGATCTCGCCAGAATTAGCGCTCTCGAACCCCGCAATAATGCGCAACAGCGTCGTCTTGCCCGAGCCGCTTTCTCCGAGAATGGTCAGGAACTCGCCTTCCGCAATTTGCAGAGAGATGTCGCGAAGCACGGGATTCTTCCCGAAAGACTTGGCAACGTTGCGGATCGCGAGCAATGGTTGCAAGCCGTCCTTGGCGGAAGTAACCACGGGTTCGGTGGTAGTGGCCATTGTGTTTAATAACGGGCGTTGGAGGACGGGCGTCCTCCACTTACTACTGCGCTGCCTTTACTTCATTCCAAATCTCAACGTACTTCGTGCGGCGAGGCACGTCCTGCCAAAAGTAGATATGCCTCTGATAATTGTCGACATCATCAAGATGCAGGCTCTTGACCTGTTCCGGCGTCATGAACTGCGCTGCCTGCGGATTCGCCGGCGTATACCCGGTCACATCTGCGACCTGCTTCTGCGTCTGGGCCTCAATCGTGTACTCGAGAAACTTATAGGCCAGTTCTTTGTTCTCGCTGCCCGCAGTCACCATTAAGTGGTCGATCCAGCCAGTGGTATTTTCTTTCGGAATAGTTTCGCCGATGGGAAAATTGAGCTTGCGAAGCTGGTTGGTCATGAGCGGCCATCCCATGGCCAGGACGACTTCGTGGTTTTGAAACAGATTTGTAAGCTCGCCACCCGTCGACCACATCTTCCGAATGTTCGGCTTCAACTCCAGCACCTTTTTCTTAACTGCCTCCAACTCCGCGTCGCTCAGGTTGTAAAGGTGAGTAGGATCAGGTTTGTCGAAGCCGAGAACCTGCGCCGCCATGTACACCGTGGAGAGTTCGTCCCAGACGGAAACCTTGCCGCGGTACTTCGGATCCCAAAACACATTCCAACTATCGGGCGGTTGCGGAAATGCCGTGGTGTCATAAAGCATCGGGTTCGGCCCCCACATGAAGGGCACGCCAAAGACTTGTCCCTTGAGCCGAACCAGGGGAAGGGAAGTGAGCTGGGGCGAAAGTTGGCTGTAGCTCGGAAACTTCGAAAGATCAAGCGGCGCAGCCAATCCAGCTGCGGCGATCGAAGTCGCAACGTCGCTCGATGGTGAAATCACATCGTAGTTGCCCGCGCTGCCGCCTCGCAGCTTGGCAACCAGTTCGTCGCTCGATCCCATGTAAGAGACCGTGACCTTGCAGTGATTTTGCTCCTCAAAGCCGCGTACGAACGATGGGTCGGCGTAGCCTTCCCAGACCAGCAGGTTGAGCGTGGGAGTCTTCTTCGAGCAAGCTCCAAGCAGGAGAATGGACGTCGCCAACAGCGCGAGAATGAAGCGTCGGGTCATCAATAGGCCTCCACGATCCCCGCCTTCGCAATAGCTCAGCTCTAGAAAGTTGGCGGAGTGTTAATCCACAACACCCGGGCTTCCGTGCGTCCCGGGTTGAACCAACGATGCGGCGTGGCGCTCTCAAAGTAAAAACTGTCGCCCGGCTTCAGCCGATACTCCACTTCCGCCACTGAGATATGCAACTGCCCCTGCAAAACGTGCAAAAACTCCTCGCCTTCGTGGGTGTAGGATTCGCCGCTGCCGGCTCGAGGAGCAATGCGAAACAGGTGCGGCTCCATCACTGTGTTTCCCCACGCCAGCAATTCCATGCGGACGCCCGGACCGGCCTCGAGGACTTTGCGCTTGCCCGAGGGTACCAATCGGCTATTCGATTCCGCCGCATCGAAAAAATCAAGAATGTTGGTCTTGTAGAAGCGCGCCAGCTTGCGTAGAGTGCTCACTGATGCGCTCATGTGGGAACGTTCCAGGGCGCTGAGGAATCCGACTGAAATGCCAACGCGTTTTGCTACTTGAGCCAAAGACAAGCTTCGACGCAATCGCAGTTGGCGCAGGTGCACACCGATGCCGCCGCTGTGGCCATTCGTCGCGGGGCGCACCAGGCCTTCGCGCTTGAGCAATTGCGCGATGGCGGGCGCGTTAAGTCCCCGAACCTTGCGCAAAAATCGCGCGCGCTTGAGCAGCTTTACATCTTCGGGCGTGTAGAGCCGGTACTTGCTGACTGTGCGATGGGGGTGTGTGACGCCGAGGCTTTCCCACGACCGTATCACCGACGGAGAAACGCCCACCAGTCGGGCCACGTCGCCGATTTTCAAGTAAGGTTTTGGGCCGGCGGGCTTCATTTCTAGAACTGCGCTCCCCTGTCTTGTCCAGGCTCGATCACAGCACCATTTTTTACTTGACAGCGTGCCACAGGTTCTCTAACCTTGCGCGATTATAGCAAGGTTTGATTTTCACGCAAGAGTTGTTAGCTGGCAATCTTCCAACCCGAATCGGGAGGTGCTCAATGCATCCGTCTCTGGCGCACCGCGTGTCAGCTTCCTGGCTGGCCGTGCTCAGCTTGCTTACCATTCTTTCCGTTCCTGCGTTCTCCCAGAGCACCGGCGGACGGATTCTCGGCCGCGTCGCCGACCCCACGGGCGCCATTCTGGCTGGCGTAAAGATCACATTGGTAAACGAGGCTACGGGTGCCAGTCGTGGCGCTCAAAGCAACGATAGCGGCGACTACAATTTTGTGGAAGTCGTGCCTGGCAGCTATCGCGTCGAGTTTGAGCTCTCCGGTTTCAAGAAGAATGTGCAGACCAACGTGATCGTCGATGTCAACCAAGTGGTTACGCTCAACTCGGTGCTCCAAGTGGGTGCGTCGCAAGAAGTTGTGGAGGTGACCTCGGAAGCTCCCCAGGTTGACACCACCAGCACGCAACTGGGAGCGGTCATTAATAATCGCTCGGTCAACGAACTGCCGCTGAACACGCGGGACACTTATCAATTTCTGCAGTTACAGCCGGGCGTCCAGGCCCAGCTTGGCAATGGCAATGGCAGTTTATTCTACGGATCGCAAGACACAGGTTCAGTATCGGTGAACGGTGGCCGCACCCGCGCCAACAACTTCAGCGTGAACGGTGGTGATGCCAATGATCAGTTCGTGAATCTTCCGACCGTGCAGCCGTCCCCGGATAGCGTAGAAGAATTCCGCGTCATCACCAACACCTTCGACGCTGAGTATGGCCGGAATTCGGGTTCGGTCGTGAACGTGATTACAAAATCCGGGACCAATAATTTTCATGGTGACCTCTTCGAATACTTCCGTAATACGGTCCTAGATGCGCAAGGCTACTTCAACACCACAAAACCCCAGTGGAATCAGAATCAGTTTGGTGGCACCATCGGCGGTCCCATTAAGAAGGACAGCAGTTTCTTCTTTGTATCGTATGAAGGACGCCGCATTCGGCAGGGCGCGCCTGGTCCCGTCCTAAACGTACCCACGACTGCGCAGCGGGGCGGAGATTTCTCTGGAGTGGGTGGTTTTGCCGGCGGCGGCGGGATCACCAACGATTTCGTTGCTAGTGTTCTCAACGGGCGGTCGAATGGGGGTACCAGTTGCCCGAGCGCAATCGCGCGACTGGGAGGGACGGCGCCGGCGGCGGGCGTTGACTGGGCATCCATTTTTCCGACTGGCGCGATTCCCGTAGCTTGTCAGGATCCGGTTGCGGTCAACCTGATGCAGCAGTTTGTTCCGACGGCTAACGTCGGAACGGGACTGAACCAAGCCGTGCCAGTGGGTACCGATAACGGAGATCAGTTCAGTGTGCGCTTTGATCAGAAGATTACAAGCCACCAGCAGTTGAGCGTTTATTACTACTTCAACGATATCCGTCAGCTGCAACCCTACAATGAATTCGAAGCGGCGGGCGCCACTGTTCCCGGCTTTGGCAACTTTAATGACAACCGTTTTCAGCAATGGAACTTGAGCCATACCTGGACCATCACCAATGCTCTGGTGAATGAGGCGCGATTTACCTATATGCGCCAGGGGCAGCAAGGTTTCCTGAAGCCGCAGACGAACAATCTGGTCACTGATTCGTGCACCGGCACAGCGTCGGCTTTCTGCTTCACGGGCACGTCGGATTCTGCTCCTATCAATGCTCTCCTCGCCAACTCCGGTATTCCTGCTGGGAAAGGGGGAATCACTCCCGGCTTGCCCGCGACCCTCACCGGAGTGCCCTACGTCAACATCAGTGGCGGAGCGGCGTTTGGTAACAACTTCGAGGGTTTCCTTCCGCAGACCGGCAATAGTTTCCAGTGGTCGGACAACTTGACCTGGGTGAAAGGCAACCACACATTTAAGTTTGGCGCCGATATCCGGCGTGCGCGGTTTGATCAGTACTACTATTTCGACGTCAACGGCGAATATACTTTCGACAATTCCGGACCAAACGGGATCATCCCTGGGGATGGGGATCAGTACGCCGAGTTCCTTCTGGGGTTGTCCGACACCTATACCCAAGGATCCGGACAGCGTGAGGACATTCGTGCCACGGCGGTTTATCCTTTCGCGCAAGATAGCTGGAAAATCAAGCCGAACCTGACTCTCAACTACGGCCTTCGCTGGGAACTCAACACTCCGCTCACCGACATCACAGGAACGGTCGAGACGTACCGGCCCGGACAGAATTCCACCCTTTATCCGTGTGCGTTGTCGCCCTTAAGCCAGGCTTATTTCGGAGTGAACACCTCGAATTGCAATGCCGTCGGAGTGACGCCTACGGGTCTGGTGGTGCCGGGTGACAAGGGTGTTCCGCCAGCCATGACCACCACTTATTACAAAGCATGGGCGCCACGCATCGGCATTGCCTACAGCCCGAACCCCAGCGGCGGTTTTATGGAAAAGCTGTTCGGCAAAAATGGAGCGACCAGTATTCGCGCCGGTTTTGGGCTGTTCTACAACCCGATGGAAGAACTGGTGTTGGCGCAGTTTGGCGCTGAACCGCCGTTCGGCGGCAGTTCGTCACTTTACGACACATTCTTTAACACCCCGTTCGTCTACCAATCCGGAGGATCGCCTGCTCCGAACCCCTTCAATGGAGTACTCACGCCGAAGCCGGGACAGCCCGTGGATTACTCGTTGTTTCGCCCTCTTCTGCTCTATGGTGAGTTCGAACCTCACCTGCGCACCCAATACACATCGCAGTACAACCTCACCATTCAGCGGCAGCTCACGAGAGACCTGATGCTGCAGATCGGATATGTAGGCTCAGAGGGACATCGTTTGCTGGCCTCGCACGACATCAATCCGTCGATTCCGCAAACCTGCTCGGACATGATTACGCTCTACAACCAGAATCCGAACAACGTGACCTCGTTCGGAACGCCGACGCAGTGCGGTCCCTTCCTGCAAGACACCCAGTGGAGTGTGACGGTTCCGTCCGGCTTCCAGTTCCATATGCCCAGTGGACAAGTCCTGAAAGGCACAGGGCAAACTTTGCAGTTCGTGGGGTTGCGTCCTTACTCCTCGCCGACCTGCAACCCGTTCACCGGAGCCGGTTGTCCCGCGGATGGAATCCCAGTCTTCAGTGACATCTTCGCCGAAGACACCATCGCCAATTCCGCCTACAACGCATTTGAAGCGATGCTCGAAAAGCGCTTCTCTCATGGCTTGCAGTTCCAAGCTTCCTATACTTTAAGCAAGTCCATGGATGATGGATCAACGTTTGAGGAAACCCTGAACCCGTTCAACTACGCCTCCAGCCGCGCGCTGTCGTTGTTCAATTCGCATCAACGCTTCGTGGTTAGCTATGACTGGACGTTGCCCATACCCCAGCACCAAGGCGCCGCCGGGAAGTTGTTGAATGACTGGGCGGTCTCCGGCATCACCCAATTTCAGAGCGGCTTTCCCATCCGTCTCGATACCGAAAACGACAACGAGCTGATCGCTAGCATCTTCTTTCTCGGCACCGAGGCGCCGCAGCAGGTAGCGCCATTTCAGAAGCTCAACCCCAAGACCAATGGCAGCTTTTGGTTCAATCCGAACGACTTTCAGGATCCAACCCTGGGTCATTTCAATATCGGCACCCAGCGCAGTATCTGTTGCGGCCCTGGGCTTATAGACTGGGACTTCGCCGTGCATAAGAAAATCCCAGTAACCGAGGACAAGTATTTCCAGTTCCGGGCGGAGATATTCAACATCTTCAACCATACCAACTTCTACAATCCGGACGGACACTTCTCCGACGGCCCCACTGAGTTTGGTAAAATTACACAAGCCCAGGATCCGCGCCTGGTGCAGTTTGCTTTGAAGTTCTATTTCTAGCCTGAAACCGGGCAGCCGCGGCTGCCCGGGCACATTCTAATGGCCGCACAAGCGGCTTGAGATTCCTGGAGACCCGGATGTACCCCGAATTGCAAAAGGAGCTCGAAACCTTCGAGCGTCGCACGCCCAAGTCCGCCGCATCCCACAAGAAAAACCTGAAACGCATTCCGCTCGGCGTGGCCAGCAACTATCGCGCCTACGATCCCTACCCGATCTTTGTGAAGGAAGGCAGCGGCTCCCATTTCCGCGACCTCGATGGCAACGACTACATCGATCACAACCTCTGTTTCGGCGCGCTCATGGCCGGGCACTGTCATCCTGCGGTCATGAAGGCCGTCGAAAAACGTCTGAGCACCGGGACCATGTTCGGCATGCCCCACGACATGGAGTGGGAGCTGGCCGAAGAAATATGTGATCGCTTTCCGGTCGAGATGGTTCGCTTCGGAAGCAGCGGTACCGAAGCCACCATGCACGCTGTGCGTCTGGCTCGAGCTGCAACGGGCCGCGACAAAGTCCTTAAGTTTGAAGGCGGATACCACGGTCTGCACGATGCTGCTCTGGTCAGCGTGAAGCCCCACGCCCCGGAATTTGGCGACGTGAACGCCCCGACTTCAGTCCCCGGTGGTCTGGGTGTGCCGAAGGCAAGCATCGCCAACGTTCCGGTAGCCACGTTCAACGATCTCGCCAGCGTAGAGCTTCGTTTCAAACAGAATCCCGGTGAAATCGCTGCGATCATCCTCGAACCGATCATGATGAATGTCGGCCTGTGCATGCCGCAGCCCGGATTCCTCGAAGGCTTGCGCGAAATCGCAACCAGGAACGGCGCGCTGCTGATCTTCGACGAAGTGAAGACGGGAGCAAAACTCGGCTGGGGCGGCGCCTCAGAATACTTCGGTGTGAAGCCCGACATGATCTGCCTCGCCAAGTCGATTGGAGGCGGGTTGCCGCTGGCCGCATTCGGCACGCATAAGTCCGTCATGAATCTCATCTCGGAGCACAAGGTCTTTCACGGCGGCACCTACAACACGAATCCGGTCTCAATGGCTGCCGGCTTGGCAACCTTCCATGAAGTCCTCACGCGTGAGAACTATGCACGCGTGGACAAGCTCAGCCAGAAACTCGCGGCAGGCTATCGAAAGACCATCGCGAAGGTGGGTTTGCAAGCGTACATCGCCAGCGCGGGTGTCAACGGGGCTCTCATGCTCTATCCGAAAGAGATCCGCAACTACCGCGATTGGACCGCAGTCGACATCGACCTCTGGCGCCACTATTGGTTCGCGATGGTGAACCGGGGCGTGATGCCACAACCTTACTGGTGGGATGAGCAGTGGACGATTTCAGTCCAGCACACCGATGCCGATATCGACAAACATCTCGCGGCCTTCGAAGACGTGGCGCCAGCGCTGGCCAAGGCACAACAAGAACGGACAGCAGAAGTAGTGGCCCACTAAAGCGATCAGGACTCACGTGGGGACAGCCGCCCTCGGCTGTCCACCGGAGCGAAGCTCCGCCGCGGTTTTCGTATCAAGGCCTGAGCAACAATTTGTCATTCCGAGCGAAGCGAGGAATCTGCAGTTCTGGCACCCGCATAATGCAGATTCCTCGCTTCGCTCGGAATGACGATAGGGCAAGCGACGACAGGGAAGGATAAGGTCCAAGGAGTGCGCTTTTGTCAGCCGATACCCAAGACGCCAACCAGCCGCACTTAAAGCGTGTCCTCGGCCGCTTCGATCTGGTCCTGCTCTTCGTGGTGGCCGTCTTCAATCTGAACGTGGTCCCATCGATCGCGGCCAATGGCGGCATTACCGTCTGGCTATGGATCATTGCCTTGCTGTTCTTTTTCTGGCCCCAGGGCATCGCCGTCATCGAACTGGCTCACCGCTATCCCGGTGAAGGAGGTGTTTACCTCTGGGCCAAAGAAGTCTTCGGTGACTTCCACGGCTTCCTCTCCGGCTGGTGCTATTGGACGAACAACATGCTGTACGTCCCTACGGTGATGTTGTACTTCGTCGGCGTCTCCGTATTCGCACTCGGTCCCGGCCACGCTGCCCTTGGTGACGACAAAAACTTCGCCATGGTCGCGTCGATAGCACTGCTGGCCTTTCTCACCGTGCTCAACATCGTCGGCCTCAGTGTGGGCAAGTGGCTGAACAACCTGGGCGGCATCGGCACTTTTGTTGCGGCGGCCGTGCTCATTGGGTTAGGTGTGACCGTCTGGTCGCGCTTTGGAACGCCAGTTACATCGGCCGACTTCAGAATTCCCGCAGACCCCAAATTTGTTCTGAACTCGTTCGGCGTGATTTGCTTTGGTTTGGTCGGACTGGAACTCGCCTCGGTGATGGGCGACGAAATCCGCGATCCCCAGAAAACCCTCCCCGGCGCTGTCGCCTGGGGAGGCGTAATCTCTGGCGCTCTTTATGTAGGCGCAACTCTGACGCTCCTGGTTGCGATTGGAAAGAACGACATCAACGTGCTGCAGGGAATCGTGCAGGCGGTGAGCCACATGGCTGACAAGGTTGGCGTCGCCTGGATCATCGCACCCTTCGCGGTCATGCTGAGCTTGTCCATCGCTGGCATCGGTTCCGCCTGGATGGGCGGTTCAGCTCGCATCCCGTTCGTTGCCGGCCTCGATTCCTATATGCCCGCGGCGATGGGAAAAGTTCATCCCAGGTACGCCACTCCTTACGTAGCTTTGATTGTGCAAGGGTTGGTTTCGCTCGTCCTGATCGTCCTCAACTTCACTCTTTCCGGGGGCGTGCAGGAAGCGTTTCAGAAAATGCTGTCAGCCGCGGTCGTGCTGCAGTTGGTTCCATTTCTCTACGTCTTCGCGGCGTTAGTAAAGTTTGCGATGCGTAGCTCGCATGGCGGAAGGTATGGCAAAGGCACGCTGATGTTTGCCGGGGTATCCGGATTAGCCACAACCTCGCTGGCCATCGTCGTGGCTTTCTTCCCAGCCAAACAAATCACCTCATTGTGGAAATACGAAGTGAGTATGTTTGGCATCACGCTCGGCTTTGTCGCACTGGCGGTGTTTTTCTTCTTCGGGTATAGCCGTCTGAAAACACCGGAAACCGTTCCGATTGGAGCAGGCGAGCGAACTTAATCACTATTGAATCACGTGGGGACAGCCGCCCTCGGCTGTCCGGTCGAGCCAAGCTCGACTAATCGCAGGAGGAAAATTATGCCAGGTGGAGTAAAAGCTGACGTTCGCACCTATCAGATGTACGTGAACGGCGAGTGGCTCGACAGCAAGTCGAACAAAACTTTCCCGGTTTACGACCCGGCCACGGAAGAAGTGATCGCCCAGGTTCCCGACGCAAATGCCGACGACGTCAACCGCGCCGTAGCCGCCGCCCGAGCCGCATTCGACAACGGACCCTGGGCGTCGACCACCGCGCAAGAACGCGGACGCGTCCTGTTCCGCCTCGCTGAAAAGATTCGCCAGAATACGCCCATGCTGGCAGAGTTGGAATCTCGCAACACCGGCAAACCCATCGTCGAAGCGGAATTCGACATCGCCGACGTAGCTACGTGCTTCGAGTATTATGGCGGCCTTGCTACAAAGATTTTGGGCTACGTGAACCCGGTTCCAGACAATGCCGTGAGCCTAACGCTGAAAGAACCGATCGGCGTTGCCGGACAGATTATTCCCTGGAACTATCCGCTCTTAATGGCAGCGTGGAAACTGGCGCCGGCTCTGGCTGCGGGCTGCACGTGCGTGCTGAAGCCCGCCGAACAAACTCCCATCACCGCGCTCGAAATGGGAAATTGGCTCACCGACGTTGGCTTGCCGCCGGGTGTGGTCAACGTCATCACCGGATTCGGTGAAAGCTGTGGTGCCCCCCTGGTGCAACATCCCGACGTGAACAAGATCGCATTCACCGGCAGCGCCGCCGTCGGCAAAATCATCGTTAAACAGGCCGCCGATACCGTGAAGCGAGTCACGCTCGAACTCGGCGGCAAGTCGCCTAACATCTTTTTCGCCGACGCCGATTTCGAAGCCGCCATCGACGGCGCGCTCTTCGGCGTGTTCATCAACCAGGGTGAAGTTTGCTCCGCCGGCAGCCGTATCCTGGTGCAAAAGCCTATCTATAAAAAGTTTGTGGATGCAATGACCGAGAAAGCGAAAAAGATCAAGTTGGGCGCGCCTCTCCACCGCGATACCAAGATGGGCCCGGTAGTCAGCAAAGACCAATATGACCGGGTCCGCTCGTATCAGGAACTGGGCAAGAAAGAAGCCAAGCTGGCCACGGGCGGCGGACGGGCCGAGAAGTTCGCCAAGGGTTACTACATCGAACCAACGATCTTCTATGACGTGACCAATAACGATCGTATCGCCCGCGAAGAAATTTTTGGCCCGATCGCCGCCGTGATCCCATTCGAAGACGAAAAGGACGCCCTCAAAATTGCGAACGATTCACCCTACGGTCTTGCCGCCGCGGTTTGGACTCGCGACATTTTCAAAGCATTCCGCATCGTGAAGTCCCTGCGCGCGGGAATCGTCTGGGTCAACCATATGCAGCCGACCTACGTCGAAGCGCCCTGGGGAGGTTACAAGCAATCCGGCTTTGGCCGCGAACTCGGCCCATGGGGGATCGAAGAATATCTCGAAACCAAACAAGTACACATCAATCTAAACGAAGCCCCAATCGGCTGGTATTGAACCACATGACTTTGTTTTACCGTCATCCTGAGCGCAGTGCGGCTTTCGCGCAAAGCGCGAAAGCCGCCGAGTCGAAGGATCCCTACCCGCATAATCAGCGATCACTATTGCAGGGAATTCGCCCAGAAACTTAGGAAGCACATGAACACGATTCAACTCAAAACCCCAATCCCGGGCCCAAAATCCAAAGCGCTCGCCGAGCGCCGCAACAGCGCGGTTCCGCGCGGCCTCTCGCATGGAACCCCCGTGTATGTAGCCAAAGCCGAAGACGCATGGCTCGAAGACGTAGACGGCAACCGCTACATCGATTTCGCCGGCGGCATCGGCTGCCTCAACGTCGGGCATCGTCATGAACCAGTGATGACCGCTGTGCGCGACCAACTTGATCGCTTTCTGCACACTTGCGTCCAGGTTACTCCCTACGAAAACTACATCCAGCTCGCCGAGCGGATGAACCAGATCACACCCGGCAAGTTCCCCAAGAAAACGTTATTCGTGAACAGCGGCGCTGAAGCCGTGGAGAACGCGGTGAAGATCGCGCGCGCCCACACCGGACGCTCGGGCATCATCGCTTTCGAAGACGCCTTCCACGGACGCACCATGATGACCCTCGCCCTCACCAGCAAAACCCATCCCTACAAAGCTGGGTTCGCGCCGTTTCCCGGCGACGTCTACCGTATTCCGTACGCGTACTGTTATCGCTGTTCCTATTCGCTGAAATATCCTTCGTGCGATCTTTTCTGTGCGCGCCATCTCGAAGACACATTCAAACGTGTGGTTGCATCCGAAGACGTGGCTGCTGTGATTGCCGAGCCGGTCTTGGGCGAAGGAGGATTTGTTGTCCCGCCGCCCGACTTCTTTCGCGTGCTGATCGAGATCTGCCGCAAGCACGGCGTCTTGTTCATCGCAGACGAAGTGCAGAGCGGCTTCGGCAGAACTGGCAAGCTGTTTGCCAGCGAGCACTACGGCGTCGAGCCTGACATCCTGGTCACGGCCAAGTCTCTCGGCGGCGGCTTACCGCTGGCTGCGATCACCGGCCGCGCCGAAATTATGGACGCGCCGGGACCAGGTGGTCTAGGAGGCACGTTTGCTGGCAATCCACTCTCTTGCGCGGCGGCGCTGGCTGTGCTGGGCATCTTCGATCGTGAAAATCTATTGACTCGCGCCAACGAAAGTGGCAGCAGATTCCAGAAGCGGGCGAAAAAATGGCAGAAGCGCTGGCCGATCGTCGGCGACGTACGCGGCCTGGGTGGAATGCAGGCGATCGAGCTTGTGAAATCCTCCGACAAGCGCGAACCGGCCGCAGACGAGACCAAAGAAGTGACAAAGTATTGTTACGAACACGGGTTAATTACAATTACAGCCGGATCGTATTCCAACGTGATCCGTGTTCTGGTTCCGCTGGTCGTGACCGACGAACAAATGGATGAAGCACTAGACGTTCTGGAATCCGCGCTGCAAACGGTGTGCGAGAAGAAAGACGTTGCGAGCATGATCACATAGGGGCGGATGCCGTCGTCCGCCCCGCCGAGCGAAGCTCGGCAGTATTCGAAACGTAGCAAAGCTACGTTTCTACAGATAACACGCATGCTGTACAGACGTTGCTTGCAACGTCTCGCATCAGCGACATTCTAGACATCGCGATAGCAGAGGTAACGCAAATGACCATCGCAGCACCACCTCTCACCAAAGTTCCCAACTACGTGAACGGCGAATGGGTAGAATCCACCGCCACGGAATGGTTCGACGTGACCAATCCCGCGACCGGGGAAACCATCGCCAAAGCCCCGCTCTCCGATGCCGCCGAAGTTGCGGCCGCCGTCGAAGCTGCAGCGGCGGCCTATCCTGAGTGGCGACGGACGCCTCCCGAAGACCGCATCCAGCCGCTCTTCAAACTGAAGCAACTTCTGGAAGATCACATTGACGAGTTGAGCCGCCTCATCACCCAGGAAAACGGCAAGACCTTCACCGAGGCCAAAGCCGAGTGGCGCCGCGCCATCGAGAACGTCGAAGTAGCCTGCGGCATTCCCATGATGATGCAAGGCTACAACCTCGAAGACGTAGCCCGCGGCATCGACGAAATGATGATCCGCCAACCGCTCGGAGTCGTGGCGGCGATCACGCCGTTCAATTTCCCCGGCATGGTGCCGTTCTGGTTTCTGCCCTACGCCATCGCCTGCGGCAACACCTTCATCCTCAAACCCTCGGAGCGTGTGCCGTTAACGATTCAGCGAACTTACGAGTTGCTCGCTCAAACTGGGCTGCCCAAGGGCGTGGTCAACCTCGTCAATGGAGGGAAGACGGTCGTCAACGCGTTGCTCGATCATCCCAAGGTGCGTGCCATCAGCTTCGTTGGATCAACTCCGGTCGCGAAGTACGTCTATGAACGAGCTGGCGCGAATGGAAAACGGGCGCAATGCCAGGGCGGTGCGAAGAATCACGTAATCGTTCTCCCCGATGCCGACATGAAGATGGCGACGCAGATCATTAGCGACAGCGCTTTCGGCTGCGCTGGGCAGCGGTGTCTGGCGGTCTCGGTCGCAGTCACAATCGGCGAAGCGCAAGAAACATTCCGCGACGCGATCACAGAGTCCGCCGCGAACCTGCGCGTGGGCAACGGTCTCGACGAAGGCGTGCAGATGGGACCTGTAATTACGGCGCAGAGCAAATCGCGAATCGAATCTCTGATCACAGCAGGCGAGAAGCAAGGTGCAAAAGTTCTGCTGGACGGACGCAATCCGAAGATCTCAAAGTATGAAGCAGGAAACTTCGTGAAGCCAACGATTCTCGACGATGTGTCGCCGACAAGCGACGTAGCGGATACGGAAATCTTCGGCCCGGTTCTAAGCCTGATTCATGCCCGCGACCTGGACGAAGCCCTGGCATTTCTAGAGCACAGCAAATACGGCAATCAGGCGTCGTTGTTCACGTCGAGCGGCGCAGCGGCGCGGCGGTTCCGGTACGAAGCCCCCGCCGGCAATATCGGAATCAACATCGGCGTGGCCGCGCCCATGGCCTATTTCCCGTTCAGCGGCTGGAAGGACAGCTTCTTCGGCATCCTCCATGGACAAGGCCGCGACGCCATCGAGTTCTATACCGAAAAGAAAGTAGTAGTAGAACGCTGGGCAAAAGAACATTCGCGCAAGTTCTGACCTGGCGTTTCCCTTTGTGAACAGGAGCCTGCCCTGAGAGAAGTCGAAGGGTGTCCTTTGTGGTTGATGCCTTTGAAGATGTCTGAGGCGGGAGGGAATTAATGTCCGACACTATCCAAAAATACAAAGAGTACGTAATGACCGGGTTCATGAAGCAGGTAGTTCCCATTGTCATCGACCATGCCAACGGAGCCACGGTCACCGACGAAAACGGCCGCGACTACCTGGACTGCTTCTCTGGAATCTCGGTCGTGAACGCCGGACACTGCAATCTCCAGGTAATCGCTGCCGCCAAAGCGCAAATGGAAAAGTTAGTCCACTGTTCTTCGTACATCTACCACGTGAAACCGGTAGCGGACCTAGCCGAAAAGATCGCCCAAATCGCCCCGCACGGCCTGACCAAAACCTTCTTCGGCAACGGCGGCGCCGAAGCCATCGAAGGCGCCATGAAGCTGGCCCGCCTGTACACCGGCAAGCACGAATACATCTCCCTCCACGCCAGCTTCCACGGACGCAGCTGGGGCACCCTTAGCATCACCGGCAACCAAGGCCGCAAGAAACGCGGAGGCCCCTACGCCCCCGGCGTAGCCTTCGCTCCCGCACCCTACGCCTATCGTTCGCAGTGGCGCAACGATCCCGAAGAATGCGGACGGCAATGCGCCAAGGCCATCGACGACGTAATCCGCTTCGCCACCTCGGGCGACGTAGCCGCATTCATCGCCGAGCCGGTCATGGGCGAGGGCGGCATCGTTGTGCCGCCGCCAAACTATTTCAAAGAAGTAAAGAAAATCCTCGACCAGCACAACATCCTCTTCATCGCCGACGAAGTCCAATCCGGCTTCGCCCGCACCGGCAAAATGTTCGCCATCGAGCACTACGGCGTCGTCCCCGACATCCTGGTCACCGCCAAGGGCATCGCCGACGGATTCCCCCTAAGCGCCTTCACCACGCGCCCCGAAATCGCCGCCGCCTTCAAACCCGGCGACCATCTCTCCACCTTCGGAGGCAATCCCATCTCCTGCGCCGCTGCCCTCGCCAACATCAATTTCATGGAGAAAGAAAATCTCCCAGCCCGCGCCACCGAAACCGGCAACTACGCCACGACAAAACTCCGCACCCTGCAAAAGCACCACCCACTCATAGGAGAAGTCCGCGGCCTGGGCTTGATGATCGGCGTGGAGCTGGTAAAAGACGAAAAGCTAACTCCAGCCACCACCGAAGCCGAAGCCATCCGCAACGCCCTCCTACGCAACGGCGTCCTGGTTGGCGTAGGAGGCATCTACGGCAACGTAATCCGCTTCCAACCCCCGCTAATCATCACGCGCCGGCAGATCGACCAAGCCATCGACGCATTCGCGGTAGCATTACAGGAAGTGGCACAGCCAGCAGAAGTGTGAAGCGAGAGGATGACCGGTACCCCCAGCCCACCGCCCAAGCCAAAGCCACCAGCTTCTCACATTGTGCCTGGCCCTTGAGCCAATCTCCTGCCTCTTTGCGCTTTGAAGGATAAGGCATGGTGACAGGCGGTTCGCCATTGCTATCCCCGGAAGGTTTGTCGGGCGCCATTCCTTGACTTTAAATCAGAGGAGTTTCTGTTATGACCTCTACCCGCATCTCGCAGCTATCCACTTTCGTGACGCTGGTGCTAGTAATCGCGGCTGGCGTCGTCCAAGCCCAAACTTTCTCCGTTTTGTACAACTTCGGAAGCAACAGCGGCGACCCATATAGTCCCAGCTATTCGGGAATCGTAGCCCAGGGCCGGGACGGCAATCTGTACAGCACCGCTCCCGCAGGAGGCACCTGCTGTGGCGCCGTATTCCAGATCACACCGGCAGGGAAGCTGAAAAACATACACAACTTCAATGGCAGCAACGACGATGGCGCGTTCCCCCAAGGCGGCGTGACGCTCGGTACCGACGGCAACCTGTACGGCACTACTTATGAGGGCGGCTCGACCACGTCAGGGGCTGTATTCAAGGTAACGCCGGGCGGCACCACCACGACCATCTATAGCTTCACGGGCGGAAGTGACGGAGCGTATCCTTACGCGCCACCCGTAGAAGGAAACGACGGAAATTTCTACGGCACAACCACCGCCGGAGGGAATACCACCGTGTGCGGTAGCGGCTGCGGAACGATTTATAAGATTACGCCTGCAGGAACACTCACTACCCTCTATCAATTCGACATCACCCACGGCTATGCGCCGTACGGGCCTCTGGTCCTGGGCACAGACGGCAATTTCTACGGAACGACCACGTTCGGGACTAGTGCGAATGCTGGTGTGATCTTTAAGATTACCCCCGCCGGCAAATTTACCTGCTTTACAGTTTTGACAGCACCCACGGGGAAACCCCTTTCGGCGGCCTGGTTCAGGGCGCCGACGGGAATTTCTACGGGACCACGATTTACGGTGGCACTGGCGGCGGAGTCGTGTTCAAGATCACCCCGTCGGGCAAGCTGACCGTCTTGCATGAAATCAATGGAACCACGGACGGAGCCAGACCTTACGGCGGTCTGGTGCTAGCGAGCGACGGCAACTTCTATGGCGCAAACTCCAACGGAGGAACTGTCAATTCTAACTGTGCGGATGGCTGTGGCACGCTTTTCAAGATTACCCCCAAGGGAGCTTATTCGGTGCTCGACAAATTTGATTTCACGACCGGAGCGACCCCCGAGATTACCCCTTTCCAGCACACCAGTGGAGTGGTTTACGGGGACACCCACGTAGGAGGCACTGGGAACGTGAGTCCCTGCGCAACGGGCAACTGCGGCGTGTTCTATAGCTGGAAGAGCACCAGTCTGCCAGCATTCGTCAGCCTATTGCCGTACTCTGGCAAAGTTGGCAAGGTCATCGAATTTCTGGGCCAGGGTTTTGTCTCGGGGAAGACCACGGTGTCTTTCAACGGGACGGCCGCTAAGCCGACGGTAGTATCGAGCACATATTTAACGGCTGCGGTCCCTAACGGCGCGACAACCGGCTCTGTGACCGTGACCACATCTGGTGTGATGCTGACCAGCAACAGGATATTCCGCGTAACGCCGCAGATCACAAGCTTCAAGCCACCCAGTGGGGCAGTGGGAACGGTGGTTACGATCACAGGAGTCAGCCTGATTCAGACGAAGAAGGTTACGTTTGGCGGAGTGGCCGCGACCAGCTTCACCATCACTTCCGACATGCAAGTGAAAGCAACAGTACCCACGGGCGCAAAGACGGGCAAGATCGTGATCACTACTCCGGGCGGCACTGCCACAAGCCCCGGAGTATTCACGGTCACGCAGTAAAGTACGAGGTCTGGCCCATCCTTTCAGAACCCAAAAAAGCGGGTGCCCTGCCCTTCTCGCGTTCTTCGCGAGAGGGCGGGGCTTTCAGCCGACAGCGCGGCGGTGAACCACCGGATACACGCCAAGCTGCTCGCCCGCGGTGCAGGGAATACAACTTTTCCACCCGGGCAAATGAACGGCGGAAACGTCATAGCATAACAAAGCCCATCTGATCGTTTTTTTCTCTTCCCTACTTCCCAAAACCTGATACGATTGTGCCCCTGCGCTTCGCTCTCCCCGAGGAACAGAAACATGCGCTGGACCGGGGTTCAGCGCAACTTTCAGAGAGGTGACCCATCGTGTCAAAGAACCTGATACTCCCAGTCATTCTTGTGCTTGCCGCCCTTGGTACTTCTTCCGCCCAGACGCTGAAGAACCTGGTCAACCAACCGCCCGCCGGCGCCATCGTCGGATTCCTCATGACCGACGGTACCGTGATGTACCAGGGTAACGCGTACTCCGATTGGTGGAGGCTCACACCTGACAAATTCGGAAGCTACGTGAACGGAACCTGGAAACAACTAGCCAGTCTGCCATCCGGGTACGCGCCCCTTTATTTCGCCGCCTCCGTCCTGGCCGACGGCCGCCTGATTGTAGAAGGCGGAGAATACAATTTCGGCACTTTTGCGTTCACCAACATGGGAGCGGTTTACGATCCCGCGAAAGATACCTGGACCATGCAGAAACCTCCCAAAGGGTGGGGCTTTATCGGAGACTCGCCCTCGACCGTCCTGCCCAACGGCCATTTCCTGATAGGAAGCAAGTTCGATAAGCGCGATGCGGAACTGGATCCGGCCACTCTTACTTGGACCGAAGTCAGTTCGACCGGCAAGCGCGACCGAAACGCCGAAGAGGGCTGGACGCTCATGCCCGACGGCTCGGTCTTGACTTACGATGTGACGAAAGCTCCGCACTCGGAGAAGTACGACTCTACACAACAAAAATGGATCAGTTTAGGCAGCACCATCGTTGACTTGCACTCGCCCTACGGCAGCGGCTGCATCCCCTACGGGAAGAACCTTTGCTATTATCCACCTGGAGAAGTCGGCCCGGGCATGCTTCAACCGGATGGCACGATGTTCGCCACCGGCTCAGGTTCAAACGGGGGCAGCGGTCCCGGGCACACTGCCATTTATCATCCCACCACGGGGAAGTGGACCGTAGGCCCCGACTTTCCAAATAATGACAACGCTGGCGACTCCTACGCTGTACTCCTGCCCAATGGTCACCCTCTGGTCGTAGGCGCCTCCGGGACGTCATACGAGTTTGACGGCAAGAATCTGACTCCCAGTCTCTACCTCGGCTATTTCAGCCACTTGCTGGATTTGCCAAACGGCGAAGTGATTGTCGGGGGCGGTGAGGTCCTCATTCCAACCGGCAAGCCCAACCCGGCCTGGGCTCCGAGCGTCACTCAGTACCCCCACACCGTGACGCGCGGTTCCACCTACAAGATCTCTGGCAAACAGTTCAATGGCTTGTCGCAAGCCCAGGCTTTTGGCGACGAACTGACCTCGGTCACCAACTACCCGTTGGTGCGCATCACCAACAAAACGTCGGGACACGTTGTCTATGCCAAGACGCACGACCACAGCACCATGGGAGTCGCGACCGGAAACACGATCGTGTCCACCAATTTCGATGTCCCATCGGGCATGGAGACCGGAGCCAGCACGCTCGAAGTGGTGGCGAACGGAATTCCGTCCAAGAAGGTGAACCTAACGGTGAATTAGCCGGGGAGGGTGGGCCATCCCTCCTCCACCCACAAAAGCGAGTGCCCCACCCTTCTCGCGTTCTTTTGCGAGAGGGCGGGGCTTTTCAGCTCACATCGCCGTCGGCGGACCACCGGATACAAGCCAAGCGACCGGTACCCTGAGCTCACCGTATATCTCCAATGAAAACGGGTGTAAAGTCTTCGTAGCCCACCTGTTACTGCCAACAAACTTATCGCATGTCATCCTGAGGCAGTGGAGTCGCTCGCTCGCGAGCGATTCCCAACGAAGGATCTCTGCATTTCTACGTCGGAGATCCAGTGGGTTGAGATAAACCCCGGCACGGTCAGTGGCTCAAAGCAGGTTGGCTTCAAGGAAGAGGGCTGAATCCTGACCAGCTGGCTCATACTTTCACCGCACAAAAGCGGGTGCCCCACCCTTCTCGTGTTCTTTGCGAGAGGGTGGGGCTTTTCAGCTCACATCGCCGTCGGCGGACCGCGACAGGGTGGACCACCCCAAACCCTGCTGCCGTGCACAGCCTGGCGCTGGTGTCACGGGTTTACGAACCATTCCAGGGATCAGTAGCATGAAGGCCACAGTCCTCGAAGTCTGCAACATTGCGGGTCGCGAGTCTGGCCCCTCGCACCTGGGTGATGGCTGCGATCTGCGCGTCAGCATGGCTGATAGGTCTGCCCAGGGCACGGCGGTGAGCGGCAATCTTGGAAAAAGCTCGCGCCGCGTCGCTGTCGAACTCGAGCACCCGGCCCGCCAAATCCTCGGCAAACACAGCCTCCGCCGCTGCCAGCAATCCCTAGCGGCGCTTGCCTTTGGTGAGCAGTTCAAGTCCATAGAAGATTTCCGCTTCGGTGATAGAAGTCGTAAAGAGTTCTGCTGCAGGTTGTTTGGCAACCCAGGCCACAACCCGAGTAGAGGGCATCGGCCTCATGAGCTCCGAGAGCACATTAGTGTCGAGAATGATCATTCGCCAAATTCCGGGGCCCGGCGCATAGGGTCGCGTCGTGGCAACTCAAGTTCGTGCCCGCCCAGGGCGGCAAAGCGCCGGTGAATGGCTTCCGCCAGGTTCCCCTTCACCGGCGATGCAGCGGTTAGAGCTGAGCGCAAAATTTCTCTGGCTTCTTCCTCCATCGAACGTCCGTGATGCGCCGCGCGGACCCTCAACCGGGTCTTGGTTTTCTCGTCAAGCTGTCGAATGGTTAACGTCGCCATGCTGTCAATGCTAGCACTGCTAGCGATGAATGCAAAGTGAATACAAAAACGCATGCTTCACCACACATAAAAAGCGGGTGCCCTGCCCTTCTCGCGTTCTATGCGACAGGGCGGGGCTTTTAGCTGACATCGCGACAGCAGGCGACCGGATACACGCCAACCGCGGAAGACCACAGCCAGATTCCCAATTTGGAACTGCGTTCGCAGCCCGCCTGCTTTCTTGTTGACCCACGCCTTCAATTCCGATAACATGGACATGTATAGATTATCTGCAAGATAATATTCGATCTTTGACAACTTGACCGGGGCGCGGCTACTGGGCGAAAACGTCCGACGCTAGCTACCCCTTTCGCGGATTCCCCACAACGGAACTGCGGACGCTTCGGAGGCCGCGATAACTCCCATGTTTTGAATATTTTGCCTTTAACTACCTTAAGAACCATAGATCTAGGAGGCAAGAAAAATGCCGACCCTTTGTTTTCTAGATTTTGCGCCGAATGGAGCGTTTTTTTTGAGGGAAATTCTGCACCAGAATGTGTGCACTCGAAGGATGGTGTCACCATGAAGCGACCCCGTCGGCCGCGAAGCGGCGCAAGAATGCAGCCCGTGGCGTGAGCCATGGGAAGAGGCGCGTGAAACAGGCAGCCTCAGCGGGGCGAAACAGCGGCTCTCAAGCCATGAGTTTCCAGGCCGAGGCGTTCTTAGATCTCGTCGTCGTCGTCGTCGCGGTCATCGTGGCTCAGGTCTTTGACAGAGCTGAGTGACTTTCCGTCATTGGCGTGATGAATTTCGATTTGTCCATTTACGTTTGAGACCCGGATGCGCGTTCCGCCGCCGCCGAGTTCGCCGCGCAAGTCGTGTCCGACGAACTGATGATGTCGTACGTGCAGGCCAAAATCATCGTTGATTCCGCCCGACACGGTTGAAGCCTCGACTTCCGCCTTGGCGTCGGAAGGCAGAATCAGCGCAAGGCTGCCGTTCACGGAAGACAGTTCAACCGGGGAATTGGACAGCCGCTCGAAACGCGCTTCCATTCTGCCATTGACGGTTTCGAGTTTGACTCTGCCTTGCAGACCTTCAGCGGTCAATTTTCCGTTGATGCAGGAGGCGCGCACTTCGGCGGTGACGCCGTGGATATCCAATGGTCCATTAATCAATTTGATCTCGTCGAGCCGAGCGCCGCGAGGGACGGTCAACGTGTATTCAACCCCGGCGGGATCGTTCCATCCGCCGTCGAACGTCTGGTCGTGATCCGGGTATTTGGTGCGAATGGAGACGAGATCGCTGCTGGCTTTGACTTCGATTTGGGCCTCGTCCAGCCGTTCCTTCGTGCGGGCATACTTGACGGCGTCGACCTTTACCACGTTCTGATCCCACGCGGTGATGTGCACTGCCCCGTTGATGTTGTCGAGATCGATGCGGCCTCCAGCAGCGAGCGGATAGGTTTGATGGAACTCTTCCGTGTATCGCCCTTTATCCGAGGCGTGTACTTGAGCCACGCCAAGCAGCAGGGCACAAAGAGTTCCGAGAATGGTGCCAACCCAGGTAGCCAGACGAGGATGATGGTTCATGGTTCCTCCGTTTTGACACGGATTAGACGCGCTAGACGGGAATTCGTGAGTTCTAGAGCAGAATAATTCCCATCCGGATGCCCATGGTTACGGCTTCGGTGCGGGTGGCGGCTCCCAGTTTGTCCAGGATGGAGCTGATGTGGAATTTGACGGTGTGATCGGAGATGCCGAGGCGAGCCGCCATTTCCCGGTTGCCGAGGCCCTCGGCGAGCATACGCAAGACTTCGATTTCACGGGGAGTGAGGTCGTCCAAAGCTGCCGCCGGTTGAGCTGATGCTGCGGGAATACGCGAAGCCAGATTCTGCGTCACGTCGGCGTCGAGCAATACCAATCCGGAATGAGCCGCTTGGATGGCTGCTAGAATTTCTTCCATGCCGGAGTCCCGAGGCAGAATTGCTTTTACTCCGGAGCGCAGGGCGAGGGCGGTCCAATCTGCGGAAGGTTCGTCGATGAGCGCGACGACCGGAAACATAGCGGATTCGCGTGCGGGAGTTTCGTTCTCGAGGTCGAGCAAGACTACATCCGGCTGAAGCTGAGCAGCGTATTGCGCAACTGCGAGCACGTTATGGAGGCTTCCCGCGAGCTGGAGCAACGAAGCCTTTTGGACTAATGTTTCGAGACCCGCACGCCGGACCGTGGAGGCAGCGGCCAACAGTACGCGAATGACCCTACCTCCATTTCTTTTTGTCATTGCAAAATCAACTCTACTTCGCGGGACGTTCTCCCAAAGTAATCGACAGCTCGAGAGGTGCGCCCCCGCGGATTACGCTGGTCGCGATCTTCTCGTTGACTTTCGCGGCCGCCAGCAAATCCTGAATATGTTCAGTGTCCATGACTGGCTTGCCTTGTAATTCGACGATCACATCGCCGAGAACGATTCCGGCTTTGTCGGCGGGGCCTCCGGCTTCGACATGGAGAACCATAAGGCCGCCTGCCGCGGACGACTTCAGCTTGGCGCTCAGCGCTTCGGGAACGGCAACGGGTTGCATAGCGATTCCGAGATACGGGCGGGCGATGTAACCCTTGGCGAGCAGTTCGTCGACGACCCGATTGACGGTTGAAACGGGAATGGTCACGGCGCGTCCGCGGCCGAAGCCGTTGGTGTTGAGACCGAGAACGCTGCCGTCGACGTTGACCAGCGGGCCTCCAGAAAAGCCAGGGTAGAGGGCAAGGTCGAGGCGAATATTCTGGTCGATCCGACCGCCACGCCAGGTACGCCACTCGCCGCCCAGGCCTCCGATGATCCCGGCACTGGCTACCAGGTTTCCGAAACGCGTGCGGCCGAGTGCGAGTACAAAGTTGGCAAGCTTCAAGTTTGAAGCGTCAGCGAATTGTGGGATGGGAAGGTCGGTCTCCTGATCGAATTTCAAAACTGCGAGATCGGTGCCGGGATCACGGCCCGCTAGTTTTGCGGATGCACGTTTTCCGCCATGAATGAGCACGGTAATGTCATCTTCGCGGCGTACTGTGTGGTTCGCCGTGACTACGATTCCCCGGCGCCAATGAATGCCGCTCGAAGGCACGCGATGCCTCGCGCGTACGGTGACGACGGATGGTCCTGCTTTTTCCGCCGCGGCGGTGAGCTCTTGCGAAAAACTGGCGAGTACGGAAGCCATTGAATCCTCCCAGGCTGATGTGGCATGGACAATTGCATTGTCCATGTGAGTTTCATCATGCAAGGGGTGCGAAAATCGCACATCCGCCAAACGGCTAGGTGAGACCTGGATTATCGGCTAGGGATCATCAGGCTTTGCCGCCAGCGATTACCTCCGTTATCTTTCTCGGCTTGCGCGTTGTAACGCACAATGGCTCCAACGAATGCAGCGGGGAAGTGGGATGGGTTGTGAAGGTTTCGGTAACAAACCTGGCGCGCCAGTGGTCGCGGGTTTCCGTTTCGCTGCGGGCTGCCCACGTATTGCTCTTCTTCTGCTTACTTCCAGTATTCTTGTGGGCCCAGACATCTTCTTCTGACACTCCGATTCCCGTCCTTAGCGGTAGCGCAGGCTATTTCAATTTCGTAACAGAGGGACAAAACCAACTTAACGCCCAAATCAACCCCGTTCTGCTTCTTCCTTTGGGGGACCGTTGGCTCGTGGAATCGAGGGCTGAGTTTCAGGGAGCGTTTCAGCGTCCTCCCGATGGCGGCCCTTACGGCGGTCCGGTGAGCAAGAATCTCGACTATGCGCAAGTGGACTACATCGCCAACCCTTACCTGACCGTCACAGTCGGACGATTTCTTACGCCCTTTGGCATCTTTAATGAGCGCTTGTATCCCATCTGGATCCGCAGCTTACAGCAGGATCCTTTGATTCTGCCCCTCTCGGCCGAATCGAGCGACGGCGCGATGCTGCGTGGTGGATTTCCCGTGAATGCCAAGGCGAACTTGAACTATGCGGTCTACGTTTCCGCAATAAGCACGGTGCATAACAACCTCCAATCGGAGCGCAATGTTGGCGGACGCGTGGGTGTATTCGTGTCGGGCTCGCGCCTTGAAGTGGGAGCCTCGTGGCAGAAGCTGCTGCAAGATGGGCGCACCAATGCCTTTGGATTTTATTCTGCGTGGCAACCTCAGCGGCTGCCGCTCAACATGCACGGCGAGTACGCCCGGTCGAACCAAGGCAGCGGCTACTGGGTCGACGGCGCCTACCGGTTGAGCCAGTTCCGGCAGAAGGCGGTGCGGCGCATCGAACTTGCGGGAAGAGCGGAGCAATTCTTCAGCGGCCAGATTGGCTCAGACGAGGCCGAGGCACTGGGGTTGCCTGGCGCGAATACTCGCGAAGGGGAATTCGGACTCAACTATTACTTGCACGATGGACTGAAGGCTGTGTGGAGTTACGGCCGCCAATTCAGTTCGAATGGGAATTTCAATCTTTGGACGTTCGGGATCGCTTATCGCTTTATGGTTCCGTTAGGACGAGCGGGGCAGTAATGAGACTCAAGATTATCGTCGCGAGCATTTCTTTGGCGTTGATATCAGTGCTGTGTACGGCGGTAGATTCGCCGCGCAGCAACAGCGCGACGACCCCAGTCGTACAAAACAGCGCGCAGGCAGACACGATGCGGCTGGAGGGAGAAAAGAGGTTCCGCGCAAATTGCGGCCGTTGCCATGCCGCACCACAGAAATTTCCGCCCCGCATGATGGCAACAATTGTTCGCCATATGCGGGTGCGGGCCACCATCACTGACGAGGACATGCGCCTCGTGCTGTATTACCTGACCCAGTAGCGGCTGATGAGGACACAGTGAGGAGAAGAGCCGGGAAATTGTGTGGAGTGGTCTTGGTGAATTGCATGATTGCCTTCGCCCAGGCACCCTCGAGCGGCCCAGTTCACGTGATTGAAGTTTTGGCGGACAAAGACAGCCGATACAAGATTGCGGGCGAGAAAAAGCCGGAAATCACAGTGAAGGCCGGCGAACAGATTCTGTTACGGATCACGGCGCGCAAGGGGAAATCGTGGAACCGGGACGGATCGATACACGGATTCTCGCTGCTTCGAGCCAAGGATCGGTCCAAAGTGCCGGGCTGGGACCTGTTGCTGAAGCCGGGTACGCAGGAGTTTCCGATGACCGCACCAGACGAACCTGGCGAATACGTCGTGGTGTGTACCGTAATTTGCAGTGAAGAGCACGAGGGAATGTTCATGAAGTTTGTAGTGACGTCCTAACTTGAGAGGAATATATGAAGCGAATCTCGGTTGTGAGTTCGGTGTGGTTACTGGCGCTATCGTTCGCGGCATTCGCCGGAGAGGAAGAGCCAAGAACGTTTCGAGGCGAGATTTCTGACAGCCAGTGTGCACTCAATGTTCATTCCCTGACGCAGTCACATCAGGAAATGCTGAAGTCGAAGTCCGGGGACGCGGGAAACACTCCGGCTTCATGCTCGCAATTTTGCATCGTGCACATGGGAGGAAAATTCGTGCTGGCATCCAAAGGTCACGTCTATCATCTCGACAATCAGGATCTGCCACGAGGCTTTGTCGGCGAAAAGGTGAAGGTCCGCGGCTTTCTGGATCCGAAGACCGAAATCATTCGTGTGGTGAACATCGAGGCCGAGTAGATTCGTCCGGTAGGCAACCCGAAGCTTGCTCGCCGGCCGTTCTTATTGCAACGGTTTGCCCATGGCCAGACACGAGGCCGCTTTGCCGTCTGCGGAGGAACGAATTACCGCGGAATCATCGCTGCAAAAGGCGCGCGTTCCGGAAGTCGGATCCGCAGGCACGGCGGTGACGCTGTACCTCGACGCCGGGGTTCCGTCGCACCCACTGAGCGCGAAGAGGTAGCCGTTCTTCCTGCCGCTCGCGAGGCGCGGATCAATCAACATTGCCTGGTGCTCCGTGACCCCGCCGCCGCTTCCCATGCCGCCCAAGTCGGACAAGGCGCAGGTGAAACCATGCGCAGGAAAACTGGCGGCATAGGTTATCTCAGCCGTATTGAGTGTGCGGAGGCCGCCAACCGCCGCGGATTCGTTGGCTGCGATCATTCCGCTCATTGGGGTGAACGTTGTCGGACCGCCTGCGGAGGCTTGGCTGCCCACCATGGCCGTTGTGGCTGGTCTCATATTGGTCGTCATGGCTTTCAGAAACGCGGGATCGGTCAGCGACATTCCGATCGTCATGGAAATTTCGTTAAGCCGCCAGCTTCCGGCTTCCTGCTTCATGGTGAGAGTAAGCCGGAACTTCGCGCCCGCAGTCTGTGTCTCTCCGTCTTTCGAACCGTGGAACGAAAGCTCAATCTCATCTTCGTCGGCACGCAGGTCGTCGCGTTCCACGTCGATTTCAAACTTGCTGTGGGCATCGGGATTCTCAAGCAGTACCAGAGTTGGCCCGGCTTCAAAGGTTTGCAATTGCTGCCCACGGGAATTGAGCTGGCCGGTGAGCATCGAGAATCCGCTGAGCATGGATGCGCCCGAAGTCGTTCCTGCCTTTCGGAGCGCCGCCCGGGTTGCTTGTGGGAGATGACTTTCGAACGTTCCCGGCGTCTTGCTGAAAAACATCTCCAGCAGCGCCTGCCGTGCGGTTTGGGGCGCGGGTTGCGCGCTGTCAGATGGAACGGCGAACAGGCTGGTCGTGAATAACAAACCAAACACGGTTGTGAAAATAATGGCTTTCTTCGCAGTCATGGCCGCCTCCCCACGCTGCTGCTGATGATCGCAGGCCGCTTAAACACGCGCTAGTTACATAAGTAAGGCGCGGTGGCGCGTTACGCCGAGCTGTTCAGTAAGGCGCCTCGCACTTGTGACTTGGGTCATCGCCCGCAGGTTACGGGTGTTCGACGGGCCCCACCAACGAGCCATTGTTGAATCGCCGTCCGTAGCCCAAACTGATAGCAGTCGAGAACAAGTTGAAGGCTGCCGGGAGGAGAGAGAACATGACTGACTTTCTGCGGAAAACACAGGCAACGGGAGTGGTCGCGAACGTCGCGGAATATGTAGTGATGCTGTTCGTCGCGGTGATGACCGGGGTGAGCACGCTGCGATTGCTCGGAATTCTGCCCTAATTGGAGGGAGAAGCAAGGCATGGATGTCTGTTCACTAACCTACTAGAGGTTCGCCGCCGACCTGCATACAATTCCCGCTGCATCGCCATTGAGAAAAGCCCGAAACCGTGGATCTCCTCCCGCCCGCGTCTTATTCCTATTCCGTAAGACCAAGTTGAGTTTACGCTTTTCCATTTATGGCGGCGTTTTCTTTGGCGGTATGTTCTGATTCAGCCGGAAGAAGTTGTTGGGATCGTAATGCGACTTGACCTCGACGAGGCGATCCCACCGTTCGCGATAGGCCTCGGGCACGCGGTCGTCCTCGTCGCCACTCATGAAGTTGACGTAAACTCCCGGAGTCATCGAGGGACGAAGCACTTCGGACAGATTGCGAATCCACGCGATGTTGGTGGCGTCCTCCGAGGTGTCTGACCAGTTTGCCAGCAGATTGACGACGAAGGGCGAACTGCGGTCACCAAATGCCGTTTCTCCAGCCGCGACCCTCGCCGCCGCTCCGCCCATGTAGGCAAGCTCGATCTGAGTCGTCGGAGATGGGACGGTGGCCAGAGCCTGGACCATTTGGCCGATGCTGCTGTCACCGAGCGACTTGAAGTAGCCGGACTTGGTGTAATAGCGTCGGCCGTGCGGAAACTCATTGTCCGCCATGGTCTGCAGGGCGAGGTAGGAAACAACTTTCCGGTTCACCGCGACCGGTCTGCACAGGGACAGGACATGGTCGAGATATGCACGACCTTCCTCGGGGTTGCCCACCCAAAGCACGGACTCACTCGCGACCGGACGTCCGCGAACATCCGCCGGCACGTTTTCCGTGTCGGGAGCGATGCGCAAATTCAGGTTCCATTTCAGTTTATCGGGTGCTTCCGGCATGAAATCCCTCCAGCGCTGCAGGATCCCGGATATGTCATCGCCCAGGCACAACGCCTCGGCCAGAACCACGGATGTTAGTGGATGGAGTTTCACTTCGAACTCAGTAACCACCCCGAAGTTGCCACCACCTCCGCGCAGGGCCCAAAACAACTCGACGTTCTCTTTGCCATTGGCGCGCACAATGGAACTGTCTGCTGTTACCAGAGTGAAGCCTTCAACGTTGTCGGCAGAGAGCCCATGCAACCGGGTCAGCCAGCCAAATCCACCGCCGAGGACCAGCCCAGCGGCTCCCGTGTGCGAGACTACGCCTGAGGGAAAAACAAGTCCGTCTTGCTGAGTGGCGACGTCGATCGAGCCGAGCAGGCAGCCGCCCGCAAACCGGCCTCTACGAGCTTCGCGGTCGACAGATACGTCTCGCATTCTTGACAGGTCGATCACTAGTCCGCCATCGCAGGTGCTGAAGCCGGCGAGGCTATGCCCTCCGCAGCGCACCGCGGTGAGCACGCCCGCTGCGCTAGCTGCCCGGACGACAGCCTGGACATCCGCTACGTCGGCGCAGCGGGCTATGAGGCCGGGTGTACGTTCCACCATGGCGTTCCAAACGCATCGAGCATGCGCGTAGGCCGCATCGTGAGGACGAAGCAAATCTCCACGGAACCGACCCTCGAGTGAAGTAAACGTCTCTTCGATGGCTGCCTTCATACGTTTCTTATGAGGTGGCGGCTGCAAAAGTAATAGTGCTTAAGTCCGGCTTTGAACGTCTAATGATATTCGCACGTAATCAAGATGCGGAGTCGTCCAATGCCCCGATTCCACATCCAGGGAAAGACCACCTAGGGAAGACGAGCACGGGGAGTCCAGTGAAACTTCGATACTCGTTTTGCATACTCGCATTTTTCGCGGTGACGCTTGCAGCACAGGCGCCCAAGTCTCCGCCGGCAACCGAGCCGGACGCGCGTTTCAAAGCCGACGTCCTTCTGGTGGTGGCCCACCCGGACGATGAGACCGGGGTGTCCGCTTATCTGGCTCAGCTTCTCGATCAACACAAACGCGTGGCCGCAGTCTATCTGACCCACGGCGAAGCCGGTCATAACAATATGGGACCGGAACGGGCGATTGCGTTGGGGGCGGTGCGAGAGATGGAGTTGCGGCATGCGATGACGAAGGTGGGAGTCGAAAATGTGTGGTTTCTGGATGGCCGCGATACCCCTAGTCAGAATGTTTTGCAATCGCTGGCGAATTGGCACAATGGAGCGGCGTTAGAAGAAGTGGTTCGCATGGTGCGGCTGACGCGCCCGGAGGTGATTCTGACCTGGTTGCCGGGATTTTTCATTGGCGAAAATCACGGCGACCACCAGGCTTCGGGCGTGCTCGCGACTGAGGCGTTTGATACGGCAGGCGACCCCGCGGTTTTTCCGGCTCAGCTCGCAGCTCCTGTCCGCGTCAACGAAACACTGCTCGAAGGCCTACGACCCTGGCAGCCCAAGAAGATTTACTACTTCTCCGATGCCCAGGAGCAAGACCAATTCAAAAAGACTGGTCCGGAGTATCCGACTACCGGGATTTCGCCCTCGCGCAAGATGCCGTATTGGCGGATCGCAATGGAAGCGTTCGAATTTCATCTTACGCAATACCGCAGTTACATTGAAGGCCTGGAAAAAAAGGACGAGCCGGAGCAGGCGAAAGATTGGGGCGATCCGGTACAGCTGACTTTCGGCAAATCGAACGTCGGTGGGAGCGCCACCGGCGATGTTTTCGAGGGGATCACGCCAACAGAGATCGGGTTTGTCCGACGCGTGGAAGAAGTGCCGGAGCCGTCATCTGGCCTTTCCGTAGAGCTTGCGGGTCCCTGGGGTTTCTACACAATTTTCAGGCGCGCCCACGGCCTTCAGCAACTGCCCCAGGCTCCTGTTCCCGAGATCGCAATCGCGTCGGGCACAAGCTTGCAGATTGCTTTGAGCCTGCGGAACAACACCGCCACGGCTAAAGAATTGACTTTGTTGCTAAGCGCACCCGAAGGATGGGTCACCCAGAGCGGAAATGGGAGCTACATGCTCCGTGCCGGAGAGCAGTTACCGGTACTGGTTACCCTGGACTCGCCGAAAACAGTTGAAGGCAAGGTTGACGAAATCGTTTGCCGTGCCCAAGCCGATGGACAAACGATCGAGACGATCAAGTTGCACGTACGAAGACGGTCGGGGGGCCTGCCGCAGAACTAAGCGCAGCCGTGGGGAACAATCCCCTAAGCCCTGCGAAACATTATTTCTTCTTGTTGCCGAAAAGACCCATGATCTGATTCACCGGAATTTGTTGCTGTCCCGGCTGCTGGCCTTTCTGTCCTGTGACTCCTCCCAGGATCGAGGAAGCGCCTCCCAAGGGATTGTCTGCAGTGGGCATCAACCCCTTCAGTTTCATCTGAGCCATTTTCTGAACATCGGGCGTAACTTTTGGATTCTGGAACATACCGCCCACAATTGCCGGTATCACAAGCTCCCCCTGATTATTTGCCAGCGCAGCGCTCATGTAGTTGCCACCGGCCGCGCCACCTAACTGCTGGGTGAAGGCTTTGCTGAGCACGGCGGTCAACTGCATATTCAGGATTTGGGTAGCCAGGTTAGCGGTCCCGACTGCGCCTACATTGCCGATATCGAGAGTCGCTTGCAGATTGTTGGTTTGGGCGATCCCGTTCTTCACCAGAATGGTGCCCGTCATTTTCTGGATGTTAGTGTAGCCCTGATCCTTTCCCGCCTGGCCCGAACCAATCATGGACAGTAGTTGGTGCGAGATGTCCACACCCGCATAGCGCACGTTGTTGAAGTTGACGTTGATGGTGCCGTTCATCGCTTTCACGAGCTGGTCGGAGCTCATGGATTGAACCGGACCGGCGGCATGCATATCGACGGCGAGATTTCCCGCGCCGCTAATCTTGTCGAGTGAGGTTACGCCGTAAGCTTTCGCCATCGCGAGCAGATCGGGCAATGCCGCCTGCGGAGCGCGCAGTGTGGCATCGACCTGGGACGAATTGGAGGTGTAGTCCTTCACCGAGAATTGAACCGTTGCGGTGGTTCCACCGGATGTGACGTTGAAGCTGTCGGAGTGGATTTCGGTCGGACTCAGCGCGATGTTCACCGCCTTCACAGCGACCGGCTTGGCGATTTCCTTGCCGGAGACCTGGATGTTCTGGCCCGCGAGAGTCCCGTTCAGTGCTGGCTTATCCGCAGCGCCCGTTGCTTTTATGTCGGCGCTGATCTGTCCATTCACAGTAGTGCCGGGAGCGAAAGCGATCCCGACCGCCGCGGCCAGCCGTGCGATCTCCGCGATGGATACATTGTTGGCTTTCAGGTTTACATTGAGCTGTGCTGGCGTGGGCTTGGAGTTCATTGTGCCGCTGATGGAAAGGGGAGTCGGCCCCAACTTGATCGCACCCTTGTTGATCGTAAGCAAATCGTTCGGGAGGTCGTCGCTGACATCGTAGTCCATGTTGATCGGATATCCCACATCGATGCCACGCAATCGAGGCTTCTCTAAATCCATTTGCCCGCTCGCCGAAAGTTTCCCATTTGCGCTGGCAATATCCGTGTGCCCGGAAAGCACGCCGTCAGTATTGGCCAGCGCCGGACTCTGCAGGAACTTCTGCAGTCCGGCGATCTCGACTCCTTTTAAGTCGAGCGTACCCTTGAACGGCGTTGCAGCGGGATTCGCATGCGAGAGGGGGCCACCTTTGCCTTTTAAGCTAACTTCCTGGCTTCCCGCGCCGGGAAGATGCACTGAAGCGTCGAGATTGAAGGGAGAGTCAGTTGCGAAGTCGGTAAGCTTGAGATTGATGTGATCGTAAACGGTTCGCGGCTTGCGGTCCTGCAGATCAGTAATTGCGACCAATCCGTCGTTGATTGCCAATTCACCGAGGGAGAATTGCTGCTGGCTGGAAGAGGTCGGTGCCGCGGCAGGCGTTTGCTGGCCAATTGAGGCGAAGTTCCACACCCCCTGCGCATTCTTAATTAGCTCGACACTCGGACGCTCGAGGGCGAGCGAATCTATTTGTACGGACTTGCTCAGCAGCGGAAGCAGCTTGACCGAAACGCTCAGCTCCTGGGTTTGGACGAACGCGCGAGTACTGAACTTGGGATCATCCGCGATCGCCAGATTGTATACACGAAAGCGGAGAGGGAATAGTCCGAGCTCCATGTTGCCGAGCGCAACTTTTCGACCCAGTTGTTGCTCGAGCTTGGTCTGGACCGTGCCCCGGTAGTCGTTAGGATTGAATGTGGCTACGAATATGCCCACGGCGAGAACAATAACGACCACTATGATTCCGATGACAATTGCGATCTTACGCATGGAAACCTCCATTAGCGACTTGGTTTCTGAACCAGCATTCTAGACCAGAGTGGCCGCGCAAGTCCGAAACTGGTGGTCTTGCCGAATCAAGCCAGAGGATACTTCAAGCATACTCTTCCCGAGCCGCGGGGCGAGCTATTCCCATTGTCAGACGGCGAAGGGTAGACGGCTTGGCTCCGCTCCGGGTTGTGCGCGAGGGAGGTTTTTGTTTCGGGTTGGTGTTGGCCTCAAACGATTGGAGGGTTGATCCTGCGGTTGTCTACCTGTTTCCGGCGATGCCAGTTTTCGCTGGAGAGAATTCGGGGTCCCGCGTCTATCAGCCTGGGCAACATTTCGAACACCGATACCGGAGTCCACTTCGATCCTTCGCGGGTCCGGTATCCTCGCCGATTCAGTTCCTCTGCGACGGAAGAATACGGGCCATCCTGGATGATCAACTCCATCATCGCCAGCAGAGCCTCATTTTCACTGTGGTCTTCAATAAGGGTTGAACAGTCGGGGGCGATACGCAAGCCAAAAGGCGGGTCTTCCTGGTCGCGCTCCTCGCCTGCTTTAATCTCTCCCGCAGGCACGTCACGTTCCCAATCGAGCGCGATCAGCCTCCAACCCTGATTTTGGAGCTTTTGAATTTCGTCCCAGGTGAGCTGGCCGGATGCCGACTGGCGGATGCGCTCGGTTCGATGCATAGAGTATCCCCTTCGAGTCAGAGTAACGCCTCGGAAGGGCAAGCATTAATTTCGCCATTCAGCCGGAAAATAACCGCTTGCTGTTCAACTACATTGCGACGCGAGAAACCGAATCTTAGGTTTCGAGCGTCCATTTATGGGATTTCGCGTCCGAAATCGAAGAGATCTCTTGCAGCAAAAGGGCAGGAGTCCGCGTTGCGAGACTGGTTAAGCAGCCCGAGCGCAGACTCCCGATTTTTCGCAAAGTAATTCTTTGTAGCGACTGCTTACTGCTCACTGCTCACTGCTCGATAGGACCTTTAAGATCTTTCGAGCGTAGGACGAACTCTACATGTCGTTCCCGGTTCACACGAACCGTTTGGTATAGATCCATCGACTCCAGCGCAACCAGCTTCTGCTCTCCGTCTGAACTCAAGCAATGGAGTTGTCCGGCTTCGACCCAGTAGTCCTGGGCCAGCCAGGCGGCGCCGCCCTTGAGAACAATCACAGTGGACTGGCGTTCCGGAGACTGCAGTTCGTGGTGCTCCACAGGCTGGGCCTCGACTGGATGCTGGACGAAGCTAGCCTGCTGCAGGGTTGCGGTTTGCCCTCGCGGAGCTAACGACGCCGGCGAGTAGATTACAGATGAAGATGCGTCGTAGCGGCCGGGCGAAACCCACGGGGGCATGGGAACCGAAGCTCTCGCGTTTGATGCCGAAAGCGGAACCTCGATATCTTCCAGCAGACGCAAGGTCAGCCGCGCTTCACCCTTGAAGGCCGGGTACGGCCCACGGTTGGGTAAGGTGAGGATCTTGACCGGCCAGAAGACGGGCACCGCCCATAGCGCGGCATCCCTCTTCGGATGACCCTTACTATGAACCTTTCCTTCGGCGTCGACTTTCAGATGCGGTGCTGAAATGACCTTGGCAGATAGTGGATAGACCTGAGCACCGGGCAGGATGATGCGATCAAAATCGATCTCAATCCAACCCTTGCCCACAAAGTGCCCGGGGTTTTGATAATCCTGGAGGTGGCCGCTAAGTTCCGCCCCTCGGGGAAATATCGAACGCCCGAAGGCCGAGATGTGTCCCAGATAACAAAGCACAGGATCGCCAACCTGCGCGGTTTTGGACGAGAAGTTGGGTTCATCCAAGGTGCACTGCAGAAGCGTTCCGGCGGGAATGAGCTCATCGCTGCTCACAGCTCGAGCCAAGATGCTGGCCGAAACACACAGAAGAACTGTTAGAAGGAAATACTTTCGGGTCATACGAGCGTCTCCTCAGGATCTTCGTTAAGGAGCGCGCCCCAATGCCGCACTGCCGCAAAGCGGGGGAATCTTACCACGGATAAGGATGGAATACCAAGGCTGAAAGAATGTTGTGGTTGAGTTTCTAGCTTTGACCAGGTAGGAGCCTAACGGTGGTTTAGGTCATATACCACCGCAAACGCCGATGCCCCAATGTTGAGCATAGGGGTAAGCCGCTCTAACTGATGATGCCCCGTTTTGTGGAAGAAGTAGCTGAGCCCGATGATTCCCGCTGTTTCGCCCGCGAAATTAGCCGCCAGGCCCGCCGTGCTGCCGCTGAAAAGTCGGGTCACAGGGTTCAGTTCCTTTCCGCCATTTTGCAGGATGGACCGGGTCAGCGCGAAGTCAGCCGCGCTGAGAGCGGCGACGGTCGTGAATAGAGCCCGATTCTCGCTATCCCAAAATTTATGAGAGCTAGGTGCCTCGGGCAGCACACTGGCACCGGTCGGCGACGCTGTCAAGGCGCCGGGACCAAACGAACTCGCATCGGGTGCAACTGGGCTGGACGGAGCTGAGTTTTCGGGAGAGGAGCCAGGTGGGCCATCATTAAGTGTCGCAATGGAAACCGTTTGACCAAGGCCCGCGCCGCTCAAAAGAACCAGCAAAATCAGGCTTTTCGTACTCCGCCAAATCACTTCTGATAGGAAACCTGCACCAAATTGAGGGTATCTCATGGGCTCTCGAGTGGCTTGCTATCGGTTCCATCGCAATTCTGCAGCCCACGGACAACAATTCTTATTTGTGCTTTATTCTTGCGGATTCAGGAGTTTGCGTAATTGAGGTATATCCATACTCGAAGAATGTGTGCAAAGTCTTGCACAAGAAGGCTGTCACTGGTCGTTTCAGCCGTTAGTTCGGGAGTCAGCGCGACAAATCCCGCAGCCAAGAGCTAAGATAGCCGGAGCTTCTTCCGAACTAGAGGTAAAACTGCTGTGCTGGCAGGACACGCGAGTAGGTGGCTGGGTTAAGGGGGCGTGGGTGGGTGGGCTTTCACCTGGGCACTCCCCGCGATACCGGCACATCGCGGATTGTGGCTTCGAGACGAATCCGGCTTGCCGGGGACGATGTCAGATGCCTGCGCGCGAGGAATTGATGCAAGCAGCATCGCGATCACGGCTGGAGCAAGGAGAGATCGAGACATGGGCGGGAAGAGTTGCATGGGCGAGGATTGTTGAGATTTATCGGTAAATAGAAAAGGTGCCGGTAGTTACATCCCTGAAAGCTTCGGAGGTGAAACCGACGGCCTTGAACATATGTCCTTTCTTGTGAAAATCCACGCAAGATTAAAGAAATAGATTAAGTTCTGCAAGGGGAAAAGCTCAGAAGGGGCGGGGGACGTTTTCCGAAGCCGGCACCCTCCTCAAAACCATGGACCGGAGGCGAGCCCCCGATCCACTTTCGAGAATGTACCGGAATTTCTACCGGGCCGAGAACTATGGCGGTGGAATCACGGCCGTTGTCTGATTGGAGTAGCCGCTCTCTATGTTGCTCGAATCGACCGAAGTCGTGACGTAGTAGTAGGTTGTTCCATCGGCGACGGTCGAATCGGTGTAAAGCGTGCTTGCATCCAGGACCGAATTGATTTTCGAGTAAGGTCCGCCCGACTTCACGCCACGATAAACGTTGTAGCCGATGATGTTCTGCGACGTGCTCGCGGTCCATGACAGATTGACGCTATGCTGCGGGGGAGGGGTTCCAGTGCCGGTGAAATCTTCGACGGTCGGAGAATTCGAGGCATTGCTGGCGAACGATACGCTGCCGGATGCCGCGCCAGTTCCGGAAGGTGTAAACGTCACGGTGAACTGCACGTGCTGCCCGGCCGGAATCGTAACCGGGAATGACAATCCAGTTACGGCAAAGGCTGAGCCGATGACATTATCGGAGGACACAATCACAGTCTGACCAGTTGCGCTGAGCGTCCCGCTTAGTTGGCCATTCGTTCCCACGATCACATTGCCGAAGGCCAGGGTTGTAGGAGACACGGACAACTGTCCTTGGGGCACAGGCATACCCGTACCGCTGAGCGGTATGGATAGATTCGGGTTTGACGCGTTCGAAACGATCGCGACCGTTCCCGGAGAAATTTCCGGTGGAAGGCGGCGCGAAGGTCACCGCGAAGGTGTAATGCTGTCCCGGCGTAAGCATCAGCGGCGGGTTCAGCCCACTCATAGTGAATCCGGTGCCGGAGACCGTGGCTTGTGAGATATTAACGTTCACTCCGCCGGAGTTGGTCAGCGTTTCCTGGAGTTGCAAGTGGTTACCGACTTGAACGTTTCCAAAGCTGAGGCTCGATGGGCTCGGGGTGAGTGCGCCCGCCGCCAAGCCGTTTCCGGATAGCTCAACGTTTACAGTGGAATTTGAAGCGTCGCTGATAATCGCCATGTTCCCGCTGCTGCTGCCCGCGGAAGTCGGCGTAAAGGTAGCGGTAAAGGACTGGCTCTGGCCGGCCGTCAGCATCAACGGCAAGCTCAACCCGCTCACGCTGAAACCAGCGCCCGTGGGGTTTACTTGAGTTACAGTCACAGTCGTTCCGCCAGAGTTGGTCAACGTCATGGGGAGGGCTTGATTGTTGCCAACCTGAACGCTTCCGAAGTTAAGGCTCGATGGACTTGGAGTAATAACACCCGCGGTCTGTGCGCCTCCGGAGAGCGCGACGTTCACTGTAGGAGTTGAGCCGGTGTTGGCGATGGCCAGGTTTCCACTGGCGGTGCCCGCAGACTGCGGTGCAAACGTAACGCTGAAGGACTGGCTCTGACCAGCCAGCAGAGTTAGCGGCAAGGTTAACCCGCTCACGCTGAAACCGGTCCCGGTAGCATTCACCTGCGTGACCGTGAGGCTGGATCCTCCGGTGTTGGTCAGAGTCTCGGAAAGGGTTTGCTTGTAACCTACCTGCACATTTCCAAAGTTAAGACTGGAAGGGCTCGGCGTAACAGCACCCTGGGTCTGTGAGCCTCCCGAGAGTGTGACATTCACTGTTGGAGTTGAGCCGGTGTTGGCGATGGCCAGGTTTCCGCTAATAGTGCCTGTAGTCTGTGGAGCAAAGTTGACCGTGAAGGCCTGGCTTTGACCCGAGGCCAGAGTTACCGGCAAGCTCAATCCGCTCACGCTAAAGCCCGCTCCGCTGGGCGTCACCTTGGTCACGGTGAGGGTCGAGCCGCCAGAGTTGGTCATGGTCGCAGGCTGGTTTTGGTTATTCCCGACCTTTACGATTCCGAAACTAATACTGGTTGGTGAGATTGCGAGCAGGCCCGGCTTGGTGTTGTTCGGCGGCGGAGTAATTGTAGTGGCGGCCTTGTTCGAACTGCTAAGACCTTGGCAGCCCAACATCGTCGCAATAGCAAGAAGCAGAACAAGCGCATTCCAGCGAGCAGCAAGCTGTCTCATCATAGATGTCCCTGTTGCCTCTCCCCGATCTACTCATCGGGGTGAAAAGGTAGTCTGAGCGTCGACCGGAGAGTTGAATAGGTCGCGGAAGGACGTGCCAACGACAGCCGAGGGCGGGTAACAGAACTTGCCTGAATTCGCTGCCAGGACTTAGCAATTGGACAGCCCGTATTGATCCATAACAACGTACCGGTTACTTCGAATTGCCTGAGAAAAGCCTGGCCGGTCCGACCTCCAGACTTGGCCTCTCGGGCAGCGTCCTTTCGTGCTCTTTTGACTCAGGCGTAACCGCAATTAGCATCAGGGCCGGTTTCGGAAGTAACCGCACGCCATGGAAGAAATTAATCACATTGCGCAATCGGCGACTTCGCAAGAGCGCAAGTATCGCCGCTTCAGCTTGCAATATCCGGTTCACCTCAAGGTTCACTCTGCTGACTTGATGGTTGAGTTCGAAGCGATAAGCAGGAATATCAGTATCTGTGGACTCCTCCTGGAGGCCTCTTCTTTGATTCCGCAAGATACTCCCGTCACCTTCACTGTGACCGTGAAGCACAACGAGCTTGGTCGGCCCATTCAGTTCGTGGGTGAGGGCAGAGTCGTGCGGGTCGACCTGAAGACAGAAGAGGACGTCTTCGCCATGGCGGTGGAGTGTCAGAGGCCGATCACTGAAGTCAATGCTTATCCCGAAATTGGAGGTTGACTCTCTCGCGCTTCTTTACGCTTTCTTTTTTCCATCGAGCAACGCGCGAGCAGCCTGCAACTCCTTGCGCGTAGCAGGATCGACCTTGGGGTAGCTTAGCTTCAGATCCTCCAGCGTTTCAACGATTGCCGCCGCCACGACCACGCGGGTGAACCATTTATTGTCCGCCGGTACCACGTACCAGGGCGCGTGCGGGCTGGCTGTATGGACGACCATATCTTCGTATGCGTTCATGTAGTCGTCCCAGTACTGGCGTTCGTGCACATCCGAGGCGGAGAATTTCCAGTTCTTCTCCGGAATACCCCAGCCGGTCCAGGAACCGCTTCTTTTGCTCTTTCTTCGAAAGATCGAGAAAGAACTTGCGAACCACAATTCCATTGCGCGAGAAATAACGCTCTCGAAGTCGTTGATGTCCTGAAAACGCTCTTTCCAAATATCCTTGGTCACTACAGAGAGGGAGGAATTCTTTCGTTCTTCAACAACTCCGGATGAACCCGCACCACCAGTACTTCTTCGTAGAAAGAGCGGTTAAAGATGCAGATCTGGCCCCGCTCCGGCGCGCGCCGCATCGTACGCCACAGATAATCGTGACTCAGTTCTTCTGTTGACGGCGTCTTGAACGAATAAACTTCAACTCCTTGCGGATTCACTCCCGACATTACGCCCTGAATCGCGCCATCCTTGCCGGCCGCATCCATGCCCTGAAAGATGAACAGCACACCCCAGCGGTTCTGGGCGTAGAGCTTGTCCTGCGAATCGGTCAACGATTCGATGCCCTTGGTTAGAAGTTGTTCCGCGTGTCGCTTGGAATGGATATTCCCGGTATCGCCGGGATCAAAATCCTTCAGCCTAAATTTCGTGCCATCGTCTACCCGATAGGGCTTCACCAGCTTGCTTGCCCAGCTCATCGCAGCCTCCATCTCCTCAGCGTTCTACTAGACTATTCACGAATTATGCAGCCTATACCACGCTAGGGCCAATACAAGTGCGCGTTCCTGCCCGGGCTGTCGCTAAAATCCCGTGCTGCACGAAATAGTGGTTCGAGAAGGCAACGTTCCGCAGGTGTGCAATCTTTGCATCCGGTTGCAAACTGCTGCAACCCTCATGAATATTACGTTCTTGGTTACTTTGCTGGTTACTCTCCTAAACCTTCGTGCTACGTCCATGGCCCATTCGGGCGTTGCACTACCGGTGTGGCCTTGCTACCTTGACGACATTGAGCCTCCCCTTAGGTGCTGTGGTGCATCTTCTCGGGGGTGAGATATGAAACTCGTTCATCTGTGCTATGCGGCGTTGGGGTTTGCGGTGGCTCGCGGATTTTTAAAAGGGAACCCATGCCGATGGTTGATCCGGTCACTCGTTTTCGGTCTTCTGGCTTGTTGTAAATGTCACGGGCGTGCGGCGCCCTGTTGCGAGGCTACTTCGTCCCGCACGTCCGTGATTGTTCCACTCGCGAACTGGCCTGCCTCTAAAGTTCTACGACCAACGTTCGTCCCTCCGTGCTGATTCCTATGCTTGTTTCTGACTACAATTTGTACGGGGGAGAATGCCCGTTTTCGGGCGTCAATGTTCATGAGATGTCAGGGTTATTTCGGTGTTTTTCTGGTTTTTCTGGGGATGCTGTTGCCGGTTTCCGCGGTCGCGCAATCGGACGACGCAATATCCCTGGGCGATCTGGCACGCACCTTGCGCCAGAACAAAGAACCAAAAGAACCAACAAGCATCATCGATAACGATAATCTTTCGCAGGTGATTGATGACGTCGAACATTTCCGGCTGGGCGTGCGGCCAATGTTTTCCTTTGACGGCATGGGAAAAAACTTCCGAATGACGTCGCCCGATGGGACCTGCAGCCTTCGTTTAACGCCAATGCCACCGCGCTGCTCACAAGTCCCTACGTGGCGCAGGATCTCCCGCAGGGTGAGCTCGCGAAGCTGGATGGTCCTGCGAACATTCTTGGCGACACAATTGAAGTCTCGGTGTACAACGCAAGCTCATGGAGCCTGAGAGAGATCACGGTAGGTCTGACCATCGTGCGTCGCGACGACACGAACGCTGAGGACTACGGGGCCGCGAAGCTGCTGCCCGCTGTCGCCCAGGAGAACGCCCCGGCCCAGAAGCGTTCGGACGTGACGGTGCTTCTTCATCTGAAAGGCACGACCGCTCCATTCGCGACCACCGTTTATCGGGAGAAGCTGGACGCCACCCTGGAGGACGGCCAAGAGTGGCATTGGGCAATTGTGGAGGCCAAGGGAGTTCCTCCGAGCACAGTGGCGAGCGGATCAGCGGATCAAAGGGTTAGCCAGTAGGTGGTGTGAGGATCGGAGATTTCTAGCTGGTGCTTCGAACGCTTTCGGTTTTCCCGCTCTTCATGCTTCGGTAAGCCGCGTCCAGAATTTCCTGGTTACGCCAGCCTTCTTCACCCGGAATCGGAAACTCTGCTTTGCCTTCGACGGCGGCGGCGAAGGCATCCACCTGAAGCGCGTAGGCAAGTTGGTTCGACACGGTTTTCGTGTCTAGGACCGCGCCGCCCCGACGTAGCTCGAGATTGACTGGATGTTCAACGGTCAAAGCATCGTCAGCGCGCAGGACGCCGGTTTCGCCAACCAGTTCGAGGGGCGTACGGTATTCGGCAAGGAATGAAACCGTGACCGTGGCCAGAGTCCCACGCGAGAACTCCAGTAACAGCGCGGCCCCGGTTTCCACGTTGCCGGCTTTGCCGGCAATCTCGCGAGCGCTCACCCGGGTTACTTCATCTTGAAGAATGAAGCGCAGGGCGTCAATACAATGCACGCCCACATCGGCGACCGGGCCGCCGCCGGCAATTGCGGGATCATTGATCCATGTACGGGCGTGCCCATGGGCGGCGGAAAAAGAAAATTCGGAGCGCGCGAAAACAGGTTTGCCGATATTTCCCGTAGCCAGTTGTTCCCGGAACCATGCCGTGCTCTCTTCGAAGCGAAACACCTGTGCCACTCCGAGCAGAACTTTCGCTTTCCGGGCGGCTTCGACCATTTGCCGGCATTGGTCGGCATTAACGCCCATCGGCTTCTCGCACAATACCGGCTTGCCACAGGCGGTGGCCACAAGCACATCCTGTAAGTGGAAGGCGTTAGGTGTGGCGATGAATACAGCGTCCACTTGGGGGAGCGGCACAATTTGTCCGCCGAATCGAAGGCTAGCGGAATATCGTACTGACGCGCCGATTCTTGCGCCTTTGACAGATCGCGCCGGGAGAGAGCGGTGACCCGGCAGTTCTTGGCCAGAGCGAAGCCAGGCATCAGCCGCTTTACCGCGTGGAGTCCGAAACCGATGATTCCGAAATTGATCATGGAAATAGTTATTGTGCGACCGACATCGAAACCGGAGGAAAGCTAGTCGTCGATGTCTCCCAGTCTCTGTAACAGCGCCAGTTGTGGAATCAATCGAAAGCGCGGAAATCGTCTTTGAAGTTTGGCTGCCGACGTACATGAATTTCCCATTCGGGTCAATCACCTCGAACAATGGGGCGCTGCCGGCAGTGAAAGGCGAACTCGTAATCTGGGTAAGAACTCCTGTGACGGGGGTAACAGTGAACACAGAGATGTTGCTGGATCCGAGGTTGGCGACATACAGATACTGTCCCAAAACCGCGACAGCAGATGGAGTGGTCGCCGTAGCATAGGTGCCCATCAGGGTCAAAGCCCCAGTACTGGAATTGATGGATAGCACTGAAACTGTGTTATCGGCCGAGTTTGCCACGTAGACAAAAGTCTCCGCCGGATCGACCGCGATCGCGAGCGGTCCTTGCCCACTTGAACCGGAAGGCCGGCTACCGGCTTCAAGACTCCAGAGCTAATGGTGTAAGCGAAAACTGCTGCCAGATCGCCATTCACCACGTAGAGGAATTTGCCGAAGGGGTGATCGCTAAGGCAACCGGATTGGTAAAGGTGGGGAACGGAGATCCGGCGACCGGGGTAAGAGCTCCATTTCCTGAGTTGATGGAATAAGCCGAAATACTACTGGAGACTCGGTTCAGGGCAAAAAGAAGAGTACCGGCGGTATCCATGACGAGCGAGGACGGCGTCAGTCCGGCAGGGGTTCGGGGCAACACTTCCAGCAGCGCGCCCAACGTGCTGTTGACCGTAAACAGCTAAATATCGTTGTCGATTTGATTGGCAGCGTAAACAAACTGCTTGGCAGGATGCACCAGAACCGATGACGGCGACGTTCCAGCGGGATACGGAGATCCTAGTATCGTGGTGAAGATCGCGGAACTGTTGTCAACTTGTAGGCTGCCACAGCATTCGTGGTTGGCAGAGCGACAAAGGCAGGTGCTGGTTCTGGAATGGTTGGGTGGTCGACGATGACGAAGGGGAAGAAGAACCGCATCCCACAACTGCGGCCAATCCCATTGCGATCAAAACCAGGGACATTCTCTTGCTCGGCATCATCGAGCCCCTTCGGGGAAAATGGAAGTTTCGACAGATCGAAATTTGGACAAATCTAAGCAACATGGCTTCGGAGGTTTCCCGGTTCGCTATCACCATGATCGATTCAAAGCTTGGGACGCCGGCCAATATGTCCAAGTGGAAAACCAATCCGGTTGAGATGCGTATATTGTTTTGGTTAGCTCCAAACGTGTTGGTGTTCAGGTAATCTGCCTGGACGCGAAAAGTGAAAAGCGGCGTCAGCTCCATGTCATAACCTCCTCCCACCGCAAAGGCATGTCCCACACTCTGGAATCCATCCCTGGTGGCGGTCGCGATATTGACCGTGTTTTGCGCTTTGCCAAAAAGAGCATGGATGAAGATCTAGGATTTGTCCCTTCGCAAGGTATACTGCGGACCCGCCATAAAAGTGTACAAGGTCAGTTGGGCGCCATAGTGACCGCTCCCGTCCGCCGTCAAGGTCCAACTGGGGGTGAAGTTGTACGAGAGCTCGGCGATAAACCCATTCAAGTTAGACCGATTCGCATAACCGATGGTCGTTGATTCAAATCGAAGGTAAGAATAGCCGCCAAAGAAATCCCATCGGGCAGCGACCTGTCCCGCCGAAAGGGAGAAGCCGACCACGACGACCGAAAAGCCAGGAAGAGGAAGACTGCTGTTCTTGCAGGGGATGCCCACAGGTTCGATGGCCATTAGTCTAAGAGTACCAACTTCCCTCCAGAATTGTGCTTGCGTCGAGGGTAAATAAGCAGCCGCCTTCGCACCCACTGCGTTGGAGCTTAACTGTTTGTAATCAAACACGATTCTACCCGGAAGTTGCGAGCAGAAGTAGGCGGAACCGTGTAATTCTTTGTAAACGTAATGCGGATATCGGGCGCCCATGCGAGAGCGCTGCCCTCGTACTGTCCATGACTCAGAGGCCCAGTTGATCATCAACGACCCGTCCTAACATGCCGACACACGCCGCTTCACTTTTGCATGATAGATCAAGTTCTCGGGCATTACCGGGTACTCGAAAAGATAGGCTCTGGAGGGATGGGGGAGGTATACCGCGCCAGCGACCAGCGGCTGGGGCGGGACGTGGCCCTCAAGATACTCAAACCCTCTCTGGCCCATGATCAGGATCGCCTGCGCCGTTTCGAACAGGAAGCCCGCGCTGCAGCTGCCCTGAGTCATCCCAATATTGTTGCGATCTTTGACATCGGCATGCACGATGGCGCGCCCTACATCGTCTCCGAATTGCTGGAAGGGCAGACTCTGCGCGAGCGTTTGCTCAATGGTCCGATACCTCGGCGTCAAGCGATCGACTACGCCAGACAGATTGCGCAGGGTCTGGCTGCGGCTCACGAAAAGCGCATAGTGCATCGGGACCTCAAGCCGGAAAACCTTTTTATCACCAAAGATGGCCGGGTCAAGATCCTCGATTTCGGTATTGCCAAACTAATGACCACCGAGTTTGGTTCCGAGGCTGGCGAAGCAGGCTCGATCGCCAACATGACCACCCAAACCAGATCAGGCTCGTTCCTGGGAACAGTCGCGTACATGTGTCCCGAGCAGTTGCGCGGCAAGGCCGTGGATCATCGCAGTGACATCTTTAGCTTTGGCGCGATTTTTTACGAGATGCTTACCGGCAAACGCGCCTTTGCAGGCGAGACCCACGTCGACACCATGACCTCGATCCTCAAAGAGGATCCTCCGGAGATGATTCGGGAAGGCCAAGACATTCCCGCCGCATTTGATCAAGTCGTGCGCCATTGTTTGGAAAAAGAGCCGGAGAACCGCTTCCAGTCGGCGCGCGATTTCGCCTTCGCGCTGAGCACTTTGGCGGACGTTACGACCAGCAGGCAAATCCTCCCGTTCCGCCTGGAGACTACCCGCTTTCGGACGTGGATGCTGCGCATCGCTGCTGCATTGCTTCTGGTCGCCGCTGCCATCTATCTGGGAATCCGGCTCAGGCCGGTTCAGAATCCGGACTTCCGGCGCGTTACTTTTGAGCGCGGCACGGTTTACTCCGCTCGCTTTACTCCGGACGGGCGGACGGTGGTCTACGGAGCCTCGTGGAATGGGCGGCCGCTGCAGATTTATTCGACGATTCCAGATTCGTTGTTGGCTCGTCCGCTGGGATTGAGTTCAGCTTATCTTCTGGGTATTTCGCGCAGCAGCGAACTGGCGCTCACCATGCGCGGGAGGCCCGGCTCCCGCCTCGACTTCGAGGGCGGAATGCTTGCCGATGCTCCCATGCTTGGAGGGACGCCCCGCGAGATTCTTCAGGATGTGGTCTGGGCGGACTGGAGCCCGGACGGACAGCTTGCAGTGGTGCACCATGTGAACGGACGCGACAACCTGGAATTTCCGATTGGCAAAGTTCTCTACCAAACCAGCGGTTCCATCAGCAACATCCGCTTTTCGCCGCAGGGAGACCAGATTGCTTTCCTCGATCATCCCAAGCGATGGGAAGACAGCGGTTCCGTTTGCGTCACCGATCTGAGCGGAAACAAAACTACGCTGTCGTCCGATTGGGGATGGGAATACGGTTTGGCATGGTCTCCGCAGGGCAATGAAGTGTGGTTCAGTGCCGTGGAAAAAGGATCGAGCAATCGTTCTCTCTGGGCGGTGAACCTCTCTCGGCGGCAGCGCAAAGTTCTCACCGTGCCCGGCGGCTTGACCATGCAAGACATTGCTCCCGACGGACGCATTCTGGCCACCATCGACATCGAGCGGGTGGCGATGGAGTGGAGCGGAAAAGACAAACAGGTGCGGGATCTTTCATGGTATGACTGGAGCATCGCGAAGGATATTTCGTCCGACGGCCAGTCGGTGCTGTTTGAAGAAGGCGGGGAACCTGCCGGCCTGAATAACGCGGTTGCTATTCGCAAGGTTGACGGCTCGCCGCCCATCCGTTTGGGTGACGGCATGGCGGACACGCTGTCGCCCGACGGTAAATGGGCAATTTCATTCCTGCAGAGCGGACCTGCGCGGATGAAGCTGCTTTCCGTTGGCCCAGGTCAGTCCCGTGAGATCGCTTTGCCGGAACTGGAACGCCTTCAAAACGGATCACACTTCCTGCCAGACGGGAAGCGAATCGTGATCAACGGAAATGAACCCGGACACCCAGGTCGTACCTATGTTGTCGATGTTGCCGGAGGAAAACCGGTGCCTGTCACTCCCGAAGGCGTCTATGCCACGCTGCCCTCGCCGGACGGAAAATTCCTGGCAGGTGAAACGCAGACCGCAAACTGGATCTCTTCCCACTTGATGGAGGCCCAGTGCGCCACATTCCCGACGTCGAGCCTGGCTACGTGCTGGCGCATTGGTCCGCCGACAGCAAAGCGTTGTTTGTCTACCGCACCGGAGAGCTGCCGCTGAAAATTCAACGCCTGGACATTGCCACCGGAAAGACGAAACCGGTCCGCGAACTGGTCCCCGCCGATCTGGGCGGAGTGGTCTCAATCGCCCCCGTAATCACGAACGTGGATGCCTCCGCGTTTGCCTACACCTACTACCAGACATTTTCGGTGCTGTATGTGGTTTCCGGACTGAACTGATGCGCGATTGCGCGGACGTCGAATGACCCAGCCATCAGTTCGGCAAGGACCGCTGCAGGCTCACGAGATTTTGCGGGACTACGTGAATGAAACCTCCCCGCGGGCTGTCGATGTCCGCTATGAGAAGGAATGAGATGGATACAACCAGGGGCAGAACAAACAACAGGCCGGACTTTGGTCCGGCCGTATGCGCTCCATACCCGATCAACAGGTTGCAGGAGATGGCGATCGCTATCATCAAAGTCCAGGCGGCCGTCGGAATGCGATTCCACCATGCGGCCTGCGTATATCCCGGGAGTTCAAAACGTCGTTCATGCCGGCGACGGCGAGGGCAATCACGGGCGACGGTTGTGCCACGGCTGGATCCTGCACCGCGGACCACATTTCGTTTTGCAGTCGAGCCGTATCCTCATTGATGCGCTGAAGTTCGCCATCGCGAGCTCGGTAAAACAAAATGCGCAAATCGAGATACTTCTTCAACATCGCACGCACTTCGGCTCCATTCGCGCCAGGCACCAGCCCTGCCCGGACATATTCCGTACCAATCGCATTCGCCTCCGCTTCCTCATAAGTCTTGCGCAGGTCGTAACGGGTGGTGGCCATCGAGAAGCTGAATCCGATGATGAGGCCGAGCAAGGTCAGAGTGGCAGCCTGCACCACGCCAAAGTCCTCACGTTCTTCTTCTTTCAGCCCACCCCGCCTGCGCCAGGAGGCACCGGTCTGGGCCGAGATCCAAAGTAGGAAGAATGAGACCAGGAAAAAAATACGTGGATAGTCAAACATCCGCTCCTCCGCGAGTTCCAGGGCCAGTGGCCCAAGCTTTCGCACAGAAGTATACTCTCGCGGGACAGAGGGTTCGTTCGGCCTCTACGATTTCACGGGAATCAGCCCGCGTTTACTTGCTCCAATCCTCGATCTTTAATTGCTTGACTCGGCGGAAGACATGGTCGTGGGTGACGAGCACAACTTGGGCGGCGAGCGCATGAGCCGCAATCATCATGTCCATGTTGCCCATTGGCTGCCCGACTCTTTCGAGAGCGGCGCGGATTTGGCCGTATTTCTGTGCTGCCTCTGAATCCACGGCAGCGTTTCGACCCGCAGCAGGAATTCCTCAACGGCAGTCTTTAGCCTTACCGCTGCCGGTTTTCTCGCGACGCCGAAACGCAACTCCGCTTCGGTGATGACGGAGATTCCGACCTCAGCCATCGGCGTTTTCATCAGACGCTCACGCACGCGGGGAAAGTTTCCCTTGATGACATAACTGGCAGTGTTCGTATCCAAGAGATAGCGAACCGGCATCAGAATAGCTCGCGCTTTTGCGGTGGGGCATCGTCTCGATCGGCCATGAAGTCCTTGGGCACCTCGATAGTCTTCATCAACTCGAAGAAGTCCTGCCATGATTCTGGTCTCCGCGACAGGATGACATCGCCTGTTGCTGGATCACGGCGGACATAGACCTCCGAGCCCTGGAAGCGGTACTCCGCTGGCAGGCGGACGGCTTGGCTGCGCCCGTTGTAAAAGAGTTTCGCTGTACGAGGCATACGACGACCTCCGGACTCGCAATATCGACTCGATATATACCATAGTATATTACAGGGATAGATCAAGATATATATCCGGTTATGTCTGTCGGGTCATCGCGGGCGAGGGCGCCGCGCCACACTAGGCGCTGGCCTTGTCAGTCAGCGGCAGTAGGGGTTCGTCGTTCTTTGGCACGGTTGTGTTGGCTGCGGCTGCGTCCAGATCCAACTGCTCCTGGCCACTTAGCACGGTTACTCGGCCACGATATGTCTTCAGATGTTTCTGCGCGGTTTCAAAAGCTTCCTGCGCCTTATTCAAATTCTTGCCAACGTTCTCAAACTGGCTCTGGAAAAAGTCAAAAGACTTCTGCGCTTTGGACAATTCGAGGCGGCTCTTCTCGAATCGGCTGGCGACTTCATACCATTTGTGCACCAGGGCGATGGTCTGCAAAGTCATCAGCAAAGAGTTTGGCGAAACAGGGAAGACATGCTGCAGATTGAGCCAGTCGGCGAGCTCGCGGTTGCGGATCACTTCCATGTAAAGGGTTTCGCTGGGTAAATACATGAGCGCGATGTCGGTGGTGCCGTTTTCTGGCTGGATGTAGGCCTTAATGCGCTTCGCTTCCGCCTTCATGACTCGCACCAGCGCAACTCGCGCTTCTTCAATCTCGGCTTCGACGTTGCTTTCGAATAGCGCCAGCACCGCTTCGCGAGGGAACTTCGCGTCAATGGGCAGGCGGCGATCGGGGAATTGAATAATAGCGTCGGCGCGCCCCCCGCCTTCGGGCAGCTGCGCCTGCATTTCGAACATGTGAGCGGGAAGGAAGTCAGCTAGCAATCGTTCCAGGCTGGCTTCCCCAAACCGGCCGCGCAGGTGAGGCAGCTTTAGCAGATTGTTCAAGTCATTAATGGAGTGTCCGAGCGCCCCGACTTCGCGGAGTTGTTCTTCCGCCGCTTTCAAGTGCTGCTGTACTTTTTCGAACTGAGCGAAACCTTCCTTGATGTTCTGATCGAGTTTTTGCTGGACCTGGTCGGTGATGTCGAGCAAGCGAGCGTCGACCCGGTCGCGGATGGAATCCAGACTCTGTGCCGTCTTCTGGTTCAGGTTGTCGAACTCGGTTTTAAGCTGCGCCGCGGTGAGTGCGAGCGAGGCGGCCAACTCGGTGCGAACCTCGGTCAGTCGGCCGGACTGTTCCTGGCGGCCCGCCTTCATCTGTTCCTCGACCGCGGAACGAATGGCCGAGAAGCCATCGCCCAATCGGTCGGCGACCTGCAGGCCGATGGCCCCCTTGGTCTGCTCGAGCCGCATAGCCGTATCGGCCGTGGCCGAGGCGAACTGGGCGGACAAGGTCTACTGCAAGCCCTCCGTCTGGCTTGCAAGTTGTTTTAATACTTCAAGTTGAGCAGAAGTGCCAAACCTTCGCTTGAATAGCAAAATTACCAGTATCAGAAGTACTAGCTGCAGAATGAAAAGAAGACCAAGCAGGGACGCGAGGAAAGTCAATTCGAAGTGTCTCCCTTGTAATGGTGCCTAGCTCGATTCTAGAGCGTATGGTCACAGAAACAAAGCTGTAAAGTTGGTCCCCCAAAACGTGATCCTCCCGGGTCCCGACGTAGGTAAGGCGGAACATGTTCGGGTCCCAACAGCTTGGCTGGCGGTGTTTCTGATCGGCGGAGCGGCTCCCATCAAGGATCCGAAGTCGCCGCCTGCGAAGGTGTTGAATGTGGCCTCGGCGCAGCAGCCCTCCCCAATGATTCATCGCCTTATGACGCCGAGGCCGAGCGCGAACTGTTCAATCTGGCGAACCAGGCGCGGGCGCAGGCAGGATTACCGCCGCTGCAGATGGACGACGGCTTGACCCAGGCCGCGCGGGCGCATGCTGCGGCGATGGCCGCGCAACAACAGCTTTCGCATCAATTTGCCCGTGAGCCCTCCCTGGCGGAACGGCTGGCGGCAAACTGCACGCTCCATCTGGATAGAGCTGGAGAGAACGTTTCGGTAGCGAGCAGCGTCGAGCTGTCGCATCAAGGCTTGATGCACTCACCTCCGCATCGCGAGAACCTGCTGAATCCTGGCTACAACGTGTCTGGATTCGGCGTCGTCCGTGCCGGAAACCTGCTGTATGTCGCGCAGGATTTCGCGCACAGTCTGCCCGCTTATTCTCCGCGGCAAGCTGGAGGCCTGGTCAGCGGAAGCATTGCCCGCATGCGGCGGGAGAATAACTTGCCTCAGCTGCAGTGGATGGATAGCGACGCTGCAGAGAACGCCGCTTGCTCCATGGCGCGCGCCGATTCCCTGAAGACCGTGTCTTCCCGTGGATCCTACATTGTTCGCTATACCACTACGCAGCCGGAGATTCTACCGGACGCGGCAGCCAAGGCCATCGAAGACCACGCATTGCATAACTTCTCAGTCGGAACCTGCTATGCGCGCACCAGCAGCTATCCCAACGGCGTGTATTGGGTAACATTAGTCTTGCAGTAAAGTTCGTCTCCCCAGGCAGTCGCCTTCCATGTGCTAACCTGCAATTCTGCAACTCTTCACTGTATGGAAACCCCTCGGGAGATTCGCATCGGCACAGCCGGCTGGAGTTATAAAGACTGGGAGGGAGTTTTTTATCCGCCGGGAATGCAGCGCCAGAAACGGCATGCGCTGGAATTTCTGGCGCAGTGCTTTGATGTGGTGGAGATCAACACTTCTTTCTACGGACACATCAAGCCGGAATTGGCCAAGCTCTGGGTTCGTAAGGTGGACGCGGTGAATCCGAAGTTTGTGTTCACTGCGAAGTTGCACCGCTCGTTCACGCATTCTCCAATTGCGGTAATGGAACCGACATCGGCCGCGACTATCAAGCCGAATGATGAAGACGAGAAGCTGGCGCGCGAAGGCTTGGAGGCGTTGGCGGGGCCTGGAAAGCTGGGCGCTCTGCTCATTCAATTTCCGGTTTCGTTCAAGAACACCTCTTTGAACCGCGAATACCTGGAGTCATTGCTGCGTCAGTTCATCGAGTTTCCCCGCGTGGTGGAAGTGCGGCATGAAAGCTGGAACAATCCCGAGACGCTCAGTTACTTCACGGAAAGAAATGTCGCCTTCTGCAATATCGACCAGCCGCTGATCGGGCGCTCGCTCGGAGCCACGGAGCACGTGACTTCGCCAGTCGGATACGTGAGACTGCACGGCCGGAACTACGATCAGTGGTTTGAAGCAGAGAAGGGCGCTGATCGCTACAACTATTTTTACAGCGAAGCAGAATTAGCGGGATGGAAAGAGAAGATCGAACGCATCGCTAATAAGGCTGAAGTCACCTACGTGGTCGCGAACAATCACTTCGAAGCGAAGGCCGGTGTGAACGCGCTGCAACTGAAACACATGGTAAGCGGACAGCGGGTAAAGGCGACCGAGACACTGTTGAAACATTATCCTGAGCTGAAAACGATTGCTGATCCGATTGCGGATGAGGCGTCAGATCCGAATTTGTCTTTGCTGGCGTGATTGCACGAGCGGTGACGCTGGCGCCTACACTCTGACTATTTCTTCTAGCGGGCCGCGTAGTGGGATTCGACGTACTCATCCAGAATCTTGATGAACTCGGCGACGATGTGGTCGCCCTTTAGCGTGGTGAACAGGCGTCCATCCACGTAGACCGGGGCTTTGGGTTCTTCGAAGGTGCCGGGCAGGGAAATGCCGAGGCTGGCATGTTTTGATTCGCCGGGGCCGTTGACCACGCAGCCCATGACCGCGACTTTCATTTCTTCGACGCCGGTGTAGCGATCCTTCCATGCCGGCATCTGCTCGCGCAGGTAGGACTGAATCTGCTCCGCCATTTCCTGGAAGAAGGTGCTGGTGGTGCGGCCGCATCCGGGACAGGCCGTGACTTGCGGGGTGAAGCTGCGAATGCCGAGCGATTGCAGAATCTGCTGCGCTACGCGGACTTCTTCGGTGCGGTCGCCGCCGGGCGCGGGCGTAAGCGAAACGCGAATGGTATCGCCGATGCCTTCCTGCAGCAGCACGCCGAGCGCGGCGCTGGAGGCGACTACGCCTTTGGCGCCCATGCCCGCTTCGGTCAGTCCGAGGTGCAGCGGATAGTTGCAGCGCGCGGCCAGGGAGCGGTAGACATCGATCAAATCCTGCACGCCGCTGACTTTCGCGCTGAGGATGATCTGGTCGGCCCGCAAGCCATACTTTTCGGCGAGCTCCGCCGAATTCAGCGCGCTCACGACCATCGCTTCCATCGTGACTTCGCGCGCGTCTTTCGGTTCGGAGAGGCGAGAGTTCTCGTCCATCATGCGGGTGAGCAATGCTTGATCGAGCGAGCCCCAGTTCACGCCGATGCGCACCGGCTTCTGATTCTCGACGGCAACTTCAATCATGGTGCGGAAGTTGGCGTCGTCCTTGCGGCCGATGCCGACGTTGCCGGGATTGATGCGGTACTTGGCCAGGGCGCGGGCGCATTCAGGATACTTCTTGAGCAGCAGGTGTCCGTTGTAATGGAAGTCGCCGACGATGGGGACACTCACGCCCTGCTTGTCGAGCTGTTCGACGATGGGCGCGACCGCGGCAGCGGCCTGTTCGTTGTTGACGGTGACGCGAACCAGTTCGGAGCCCGCCCGCGCCAATGCAGCGACTTGCTGGACGGTGCGAGGTGATGTCAGCCGTATCTGTGTTAGTCATCGACTGCACCACGACCGGTGCATCGCTGCCTACGCGGACGCCATCGATCGAGCACGTAACAGTTTTTCTGCGCTGAATGTTTGCCATGCGGAAATCCTAGTTTAGACACGTACGATTGGAGGACGAAGGGCGTCTTAGCCGTCGAGCTCGCGGCGGGAACCCGTCGGCCAAGTTGCATTACGTTCAGCGGGGCTTGCGATAAATCAAGCAGCAGGTCCGGTTTGAGGTGGCATTCGCGGTGGTCTCGCCATTCGCCGCCAAGAGGGTGATCGCGGTTCCTCACCGGCAGCGGCTTGTCTTCGGCCAGAAGCGAAATCATCGTGGATATCAGTGCTTCCAGGTCGTGTCGGTATTGTCCTGATTTCTCGCGTTTGAAGTCGCGCTTGAAACGCGCTGGTACGCTCAATCGTCCGCATTCAGGTCGGCTATCAGGTCGGAGACTTTGCGGAACGATGGCAGCTTGCCATTGCGAGCCTCCCGGATGGCCGCAATTGTTCTAGAATTGGGAACCTTTACGTCGAAGGGCAGAGCCTTTTCCGCGGCAACTCGAGTCAGCAGCACGCGGACGGCGTCGGAAACTGATAGACCCATGCTTGCCAGCGTCTTCGCCGCCTTGATCTTGATGCGCTTATCGATGCGGACGTGAACCATCTCGGTGACTGGCATGTTTGTTGTCCCTGAGATACATTGTATCTCAAGAGGAGCGGGCGAAGCAACAATTCAATGGGTTAATCGGACTGCCAGAACTTGATACGCGACCCTTCCAAGGATGGACTATTGGGAAATCAAGGAGCGGTCTTTGATCACTGTGAAGAGCTGTGAGGCCAGGGCTTCGTGAATAGTTCGCGAAACGTTATGGTATTAGCGACATAGTCGAACGCAATGAGGATATATAGGTGGCGTACGGAGGCGCACATCTCGGCCAAAACGTAAGGCACGAGCCTCGCTAACTGAATACATTTTCGTTAGTCGAATGCTGAAAATCTGCTTTCGAATTGAGAGCGTATACCTCTGGACCACAACCTCGTATCGGCCACGGAGCATTCGTAGGCACGAAGCGATGACGCAGAACTCTCGAAGGCCCACATACCCATTCAGACGAAGTCGAAGAACTCAGAGTGTTGCGCCAGCTTGTGTATGTGTAACATCTACCGTAAGTGCAAAGCGAAAGCCAACACAATAAGAACGGGAGAACCAACCACCGCCGCTTCATGGGGATAGAAATTTGTAAGGCTCCAGAATACCTCGGAGACGGTCGAGCGAAGCTGGAAACGGTTGCACCACATTCGGCATTTCGTTTCTGTTTAGAACACGAGATGCCGTGGCATTGCAATTGTTTTTCTTTAACGACAGGAAGAGACTCTGGCATGCCCGCGCCACAGATTATTACGGCAGTCTTTGCATCATTCCCGGCAGGGTTTTTGCCAGGTCGTTGTAGATCACCATGACTGCGAAGAGCACCAGGAACACGAATGCGGCCTGATAGATGCGTTCTTTGATCTGCAGGCTGATGTCGCGCCCTATGATGCTTTCGACGAACAGCAGCAGGATTACGCCGCCATCGAGGATGGGAATCGGCAACAGGTTGAAGATGCCAAGATTCAGGCTGATCGCGGCGGTCAGCGCCATAAGGGGAGTCCAGCCTTTTTCCGTGGCTGCTTCTCCTGCGGCGCGGCCAATCCCGATCGGGCCTTCGATGGTCCGGATCGAGATCTTGCGTTGAATCATTTTCTGTACGAGCTCAAGGATCAGCAGCGAGCCTTCTTTGTTCTGCTCGATCGACTTGCGGAAGGCGGCTGCTAAGGGCAGGGCGCTCACTTTCATCGGCAAGCTGCCAAGACCGACACGATAGCGTTTCTCTTGCTGGCCGGGGACGTCGGCCAACACTGGCTGCATGGTGAAAGTTTTTTCCTGGCCATCGCGGCGGACCGTAATCTCGACCGGATTTCCCTGGGTACGCTTCAAAGTCTCGATCATCGCCTCGATGGCAGGAATTGGTTGGCCGTCGAGGGTCAGGATTTCATCGCCGAGTCGTATTCCAGCCTTCTCCGCCGGCATATCCTTTTCCAGTTCTGTAACCGTGACGCTGGGCTCTTTGGGAACCCATCCCGCGTATCCCATTTGGTTTACGCCGTAGGCTTCGGGCACGATGGTCTTGTCAAATGACTTTCCGCCGCGCTCGATGGTCACATCAAGTGGCTGGTTCGGGCTCAGGGCTTCTTTGGGGTCAACTTGCTTCCATGTAGGATTCTCGATGCCGTCGAGGCGGGCGATGCGATCGCCGATCTGAATTCCGGCTTTCGCCGCAGCAGTGTCGGGCAACACCCAGCCAATCACTGCAGGCTGGTCGAGCACCGCTGGATATTCGTAGTGCACCATGTAGACGAAAGTCAGCAGGCCAATGGCGAGCAGAATATTCATCGACGGCCCAGCGATAGCGATCAGGAAACGATGCCAGCGCGGGTGCGAGAGGAACTCACCGGGATCGCCGGTGCGCTCGTCCATGGGATTCTCGCCGCTCATCTTCACGTAGCCGCCGAGAGGGATGGCACTGATGCGGTAATCGGTATCGCCGCGGCGGAAACCGAGCAGGCGCTTGCCAAATCCGATGGAGAAAACCTCGACCCGCACGCTCAACAACTTCGCGACCGCGTAATGGCCGAATTCATGGATCAGAATCATGAATCCCAAAACCACCGCTACCGCGAGCACAGCTATAAAAAATCCCGACATATATTCTTGATTATTCCCTTCGATAGGTGGAAGCTGCTCGCGCTGCTCCGGCATAGCCTAACTGCTCTATTTTTTCGTGGGCGATCCGGCGGGCTTCCGCATCCGTTTCCAATACCCTACTTATAGATTCCAGCTTCCCGACTTTCGTTTCCGCAAGAACCATCTTAATTATGTCAGGAATCTGGGTAAAACGTATACAACCATCAAGAAATGCGGCCACTGCGACCTCGTCGGCGGCATTCAGTGCAACCGCCTTTGCACCCCCAGCCTCCGCCGCTTCATAGGCCAGACCCAAGCAAGGAAATTTTCCCATGTCCGGCGGCTCAAAATCGAGGTGTCGTAAGTCCATGACCGGGAAGCGCATATCCGATTCAATCCGTTCCGGATAGGTGAGAGCATAGAGGATCGGCAGCCGCATGTCGGTCACTGAGAACTGAGCAAGTATGCTGCCATCCACAAATTCGACCATGGAGTGGATCGTGGATTGGGGATGAACGATGACCTGCACCTGGCTGGGAGGCAAGTTGAACAAACGGCAGGCTTCGATGACCTCGAAGCCTTTGTTCATCAGCGTGGCGGAATCTATGGTGATGCGGCGCCCCATCTTCCAGGTGGGATGGTTCAGCGCCTGCTCGACCGTGATCGAGGAAAATTGTGACCCTGGAGTGTGCAGAAATGGTCCACCTGAGGCGGTCAACCAGATCTGCCGAACCTCGTTCATGCGTCCCCCGCGCATGCATTGGTGGACCGCATTATGTTCACTGTCGATCGGCAGGAGCGGTTTGCCCTGGCGTCGGGCCTCGGCGGTGATCAGTTCTCCCGCGGCCACCAGACACTCTTTGTTCGCGAGGCCAACGGTTTTGCCCGCGCGTACGGCTTCGTAAGTGGCTTCAAGTCCAGCCACGCCGACAATGGCGCTGACTACGAAGTCTGCTTCGGGGTGAGTGGCAACTTGCACGCTTCCAGCCGAGCCATGAACAATTGAGACTCCAGCTAGGCCAGCTTTTCGTAGTTGAGTGCGAAGGGTTTCGGCATCTTGCTCATCCGCAACCGAGAGCAACTGCGGCTTCCATCGCCGAGCCTGCTCGAACGCGGCATCGATATTCCGGCCTGCAGCCAGAGCAATAACTTCGAAACGTTCGGGATAGGCTTCAACCACGCTCAACGTGCTGCGGCCTATCGAACCGGTCGAGCCCAGGATGGAAATTCGTTTCATTGGGGATCAGTCGTTGGTCGTTCGCCGTCGGTCGTTAGCATTTTTTGGCGTCATCGCCAACGACCCACGACCAATGACGTTTTTCGCTACTGCATGACGCGCCAAGCCGCATAGTACCACAGCACTGGAGCGGCAAAGAGCAGGGCATCGATGCGGTCCAGCATGCCTCCGTGGCCCGGCAGAATTGTTCCGGAATCCTTGACTCCCGCTCCGCGTTTGATCAGCGACTCTACAAGATCGCCCAACTGCGCAGCGATGTTGAGAGCCGCCGATAGCAACAAAGCGGGGCCTAGTGGCGGTTTTTGTAATGCGAAGAAACCGTCTCGCCTGTCGATGAGATGCGCATTCAGCAGAGCGGTGCTGATCGGCAGGGCATAGTTATAGAGCAACATCCCCACCACCAGGCTTGCCAGCAGAGATGCCAGCGCTCCTTCCCAGGTTTTCTTGGGGCTGATGCGCGGCGACATGAGATGACGGCCAAGGGAACGCCCAACGAAGTACGCAAAAATGTCTCCCGCCCACACCAGCAGCAGCAAATAGAGAAGCAAGAACGCTCCCGACCACTGCTCGCGCAATTGCACTAGGAATCCGAGGGGCAATGCAACATAGACAAAGGCAAACGCAGAAACCATCGCAGCCGGAAATGAGCTGCTGAGGTTAACCCGCCGCATGGCGACAGTGAGAAAAACAAATGGTGCGATCGCAGCCGCGAATCCCGCGCTATAAACAAAGATCGCGGTCGAGAGCAGGGGCTTCTCGCTACCCGGGTTGATGGCCAGAAGCAGGAAGAATAGGCCGACAAAAATGTATGTGGGCCAGCGCAGAGGCCGAATTCCATACGCCTCAGCAAGCTTGAGCAATTCCTGCACCGTGAGCAACGCAACCAAAGCCGCAACCAGCGCAAGCACGGGCACCGGAGCGCGCAGAACCAGCAACAGGACAATGGGAATCAAAACCACTGCAGTGAGGATTCTCTTGAGCAGATGCAAGAGCCTTAGCTCCTGCCCGTCTTGGTGGTATGAGCCTCGTGAGCGTGCGCTCTTGTCCGAGGATGTTCAGGTGTATGAACCCGAGAAGCATCGCCGGCCAGACCGCCATAGCGGCGCTCGCGTTTCTGGTATTCCGCGATGCCCTCGAGCAAATGCACCCCGCGGAATTCAGGCCATAGCGTAGGGGTCACATAGATCTCCGCGTAAGCCAGTTGCCACAGCAGAAAGTTGCTCAGCCGCATCTCACCGCTGGTGCGAACCACCAGATCGGGGTCGGGTAGGTGCCGAGTATAGAGATGACGGGACACGGCGTTCTCATCGATTTCCAGATGATCGAGGCCGCCATTGCGCGCGGCTGCGTCCACAATCGAGCGGAACGCATCCACCAATTCGGTGCGCGCACTGTAGTTGAGCGCGAGAGTCAACACCATGCCGGTGTTGCGCGCTGTGGCTTGGCGCGCCCACTCCATTTTCTCCTGCACCGAGGGCGGCAGTTCGTGCTGGCGGCCAATGTATTCCAGGCGAATATTATTTTTGTTCAGGGTGGGTACTTCTGCCTTCAAATACCGGCAGAGCAAACCCATGAGGAAATCGACTTCGCCAGGAGGACGTTTCTTCCAATTCTCCTCGGAAAACGCGTACAGCGTAAGCGCGGGAACGCCAATGTTGGCTGCGGTTTCAACCGTCGAGCGCACGGACGAGACTCCGGCGCGGTGTCCGGCGATACGCGGCAGATGGCGCCGCTTGGCCCAACGGCCGTTGCCGTCCATGATAATGGCGATGTGTTTTGGGAGCCGCTTTGGGTCCAACCGCAAATAAACTTCCGCTTCCTTGCGGTCCAGCCCGGCGGGAACTGTTGCTTGCAAGCTAACCTCTGCTGTTTGTTGAAGCTAACACAGCAGGGAAGGCGCTGGCAATGACACCAAAGAGCCCCATGTTCGCGCACCCGTTCTTCCGAAAACGCGAATGATCGCGAAGGCAAGTTAGGAGCGGAGTGACCTGGAAGTGGCAGCGATGCGACCTGCTCCCGATGAAAATAATTTCACCGTATCGCGAATCGTGAGAGGGGCTTATAATAGGCGCCGTTTTTGAAAGCCCGGCCGCAATAGCCGTGCTTGACTCGCTGGGTGTAACCGAGATTCGCGAGCGGCAGAATCAGCTTATCAGGAGAACTTCATGAAGCATTCGCGCGCTATGACCGTTGCTGCGCTACTTGCCTTCTTAGGCTTGCCTTTTGTGATGGCACAAACAAAAGACGAGATCCGTGACTTCCCGCCCGACTTCCATCAATACATCCGTGAAGCTCTTCCCGAAGACACGGTCCCCGGCGGTGAGTTGGCTCTGCCATCGCAGATCCTTGGCATCGGCGGGCTGGCGAACGGCATCCTCATCAGGGATGTTGTCATCAGCAATACGGATAAGAATCTCAAGAATACCAACCGCGCGAGCAACAGCGAACCCAGCATCGCCATAAACCCAGCCAATCCCAAAGAGATCGATATCTTCGCATTTACTGCCGGTTGGGGGGCAGACGCGCCCATCTGGCACTCCACGAACGGCGGAAACATTTGGTCGCTCGACTCTACCATTCCCAACCCAACGGGCTTGTCAGAGTCCGGGTGCCCATGTGACCAAACTCCTGACTATGGCCGCAACAATCGTTTGTCAGCCACTTTTCTTGATACAGATCGCTTTGGCATCGATGCCTACAGCGGGACGACGACCGATCCGACTTCGGCGGCAGCCTGGAAGTGGTTCGTCCAGAATGGCGTGGCGCAACCCACCGACCAGGTCGGGCAAGGCGGTACCGATCAACCTTGGTTGCTGGTGAACCACGATCCGACTACGCAGTCGCAGGACGATGTTTACGTTGCCTACGACAACTTTGATGGCGCGCCAGACATGCGGATTGCGGTTGCTCCGGGAAGCGATCCGCCTGATTTCACCGTCGATAATCTGGCGGGATTTTCGCAGGGAGAGATTAATCCAGGCCAGCGTCTAGCGGTCGATCGCAAAAGCGGCGCTGTCTACACTCTGTTTCAACAGTGTCCCACCACAGTTGCGAACTGCAACAACATCGCGGCTGATCCGAAGACCATCCACTGGTTCCTGAACCGCTCGACCGACGGCGGCCACACTTGGACCTTGAACGGAAGCTCCACAGGAATTCAAGTCGCATCTGGACAAAGCACTCAACCGCAACCGAAGTTTGGGACGGTGAATGCTCTTCTCGGAGGAGTCAATCATGTCGCAGTCGATCCGAATAACAGCGACGTTTACGTCGTCTTCGGCAACCGCGATCCCAAAACTACCAACAACCGGCTGAGCATTGTGCGCCTGACCTCGAACGGCAAGGGCGGTCTTAAAATTGGCAAGCCCCACTTTGTCACGGGCCAGGTGCAAGCCGCGCTACCGTCGATGGCCATTGCGAAGAACAGCAAGGGAACCATCGGGATCCTCTACGTCGTCTATAACGGACTCGATCAGAAGACCGGGTTTCCGACCTACACCGCAAACCTGGCGATCAGCGACGACCACGGCCTCACGTTCACAACCCATCAACTGGAGAAGTTTCTCTCGCCAGCCAAGGACGATGGTGATCAACGGCAACGTGTATTGGGTGACTACGAGCAACTGAAAGCTGTGGGGACGACTTTCTACGGAGTTTTCCCCGGAAACGGCGTGCCCTTCGGCCGTCCTTTCGCCAACATCGATCCCATCTTCTTCAAAACGACAGTAAGCCAATAACGCTGTTCGGCTCCGCCTGAGGAGGCTTGTTGCTCCTCAGGCCGGCCGTGCTGCCCGTGTTATTTTTCGCGGGCTTCTTCGGGCACCAGTTTCAACTCCAGTTTCTCGGTGTGCCTCAAGACCGTCAGAATACTGCGTGCTCCCACCGTCGCATCGGTCAACAGGCGATGCAGGTCGTCCACGCCCGCGATAGGCTTGCCGTCCATCGCGATGATTATGTCGCCTTCGCGCAATCCTGCGCTCTGCGCCGGGCTACCGTTCGTGACTGAAGCCACGATCACGCCACTTTCGCTCGGGAGATCGTAAAAGCGCACGACGCGACGAAGCAGTGGCACGGTCTGGGCCTCGACGCCGATGTAACTGCGGCGGATTCTGCCCTCGCGCAGCAATCGTCCGGCAACGAACTTCGCTGTATTGATCCCGATGGCGAAACAGAGCCCCTGTGCGCCCATGATCGTCGCCGTGTTCACGCCCACTACGCGCCCGTCAGAGCTCACGAGCGGACCACCGGAATTGCCCGGGTTGAGCGAAGCGTCGGTTTGAATTACGTCTTCGATCAACCGCCCGGAGTAAGAACGCAATGAACGCCCCAAAGCGCTGACCACGCCCGCGGTGACCGTGTATTGAAATCCATAAGGATTGCCGATGGCGATCGCCAGCTGGCCTACGCGAAGGCGTTGCGAGTCTCCGAGAGGAGCGGCCACAAGATGAGGAGCGTCGTTGCTGGGCAAACCGATGCGAATCACAGCCAGATCGGTCGCGGGATCGTCGCCGATAATGTGGGCAGGGAAGCGCTGTCCATCAGGGAGTGAGACATCGATTCGCGTCGAGCCGTGTACCACGTGGCTGTTGGTCAACACCAGGCCATCAGGGGTGAACACAAATCCCGAGCCACCGCCCTGACGCTCACGAGGTTCGCCGGAACGGGTTCGCGCCGCCTGCGCAACATCAATTTTCACGACTGAGGGACTGATCGCTTCCGCAGCGCCGACCACGGCTTGCGAATAAGCGTCAAGCAAATCTGCGTCGTGAAGCCGCGCTGCGACGGAAGTTTGGGCAACTGCTTCTGAATAATCTGCCACTGGAAAAATACTACCTTGCTGAGCCATAGCTGCTAGATGAGACCAACAGGATTCTGGATTCAAGGCTCACGCATGTCTCGGCGCACTCTGCGGGTGTTCTCAGCGATCTCTGCGATTTAAGATTCTCCGGCTCCTAAGAACCCTCAAACCTTAAAACGCAGAGACCGCTGAGAACACCCGCAGAGTGCGCCGAGAGACTCGGTAGAGAGCAGCCGCGACATCACCTGACCCGCGTTTCCATTGCATCTTCCTGCGCTTTGGAATAAGCTGGCCCCACTTGGGGCAACTTACGCAGCAAGACTTCCTGTTCCCTAAAGTCATAAGGAGGGCTTTCAATATGCGATTTCGCATATCGTTTTTGCTCGCGTTGTTGTTGTGCATACCATCGATTGCTCAAGACCATTCCGCTCATACTCAGTTCAAGCCGGCAACGCTGATGTCTGGGGTGGGAAACGTTCATCATCCCGTCTCGGCGAGCAACCCCGAAGCGCAGAAGTTCTTCGATCAGGGGCTGTGCCTGATTTACGACTTCAATCATGATGAGGCGGCCCGCTCGTTCCAGCGTGCGGCTGAACTCGATCCCAAACTCGCGATTGCCTACTGGGGCATTGCTGAAGCGGTGGGACCAAACTACAACGATCCAGCCAGCGAAGAGCGCTTCAAACAGGCCCACGAGGCGATCCAGAAGGCAGTCGAGCTTTCCGGCAATGCCTCGCCCAGCGAGCAGGCCTACATTCAAGCCATGGCCAAGCGCTTTCCGGCAGACCCTAAGGCGGACCTGAAAAAAGCGGCCGAGGACTATCACGATGCCATGCGCGAACTGGTGAAGAAGTATCCTGACGACCTGGACGCGGCTACGCTGTTCGCCGAGTCTGGCATGAACCTGCATCCTTGGGGTCTGTGGCATGTAGACGGCACGCCTGAGGCGGGAACGGAGGAGATTGTCGCAACTTTGGAGTCAGTGATCCGCCGCGATCCCAACCATCTGGGTGCGATCCACTACTACATCCACGCCACCGAAGCTTCCTCGAATCCGGAGCGCGCCCTGGCTTACGCCAACAAGTTAGCGTCGTTGGCTCCCAATGCAGGACACATCGTGCACATGCCGTCTCACGTCTACATCCGCACCGGAGATTATGAAGCAGCGGTGAAGACGAACGAAGAAGCCGCGGCCGTGGATCGGGCCTACATTCAAGCGACCGGGGTGCAGGGCATTTATCCCATGATGTACTACAGCCACAATCTGCACTTCATCGCCATGTGCGCCAGTATGAATGGCAACTATGCAGAGGCCAGGAAGAACGCGGACCTGCTGGTCGCGAATGTGGCTCCGCATGTCAAAGACATGCCTCCACTCGAGGGTTTCATGACCATCCCGATGGCGGTGGATCTTCGCTTTCACAAATGGAATGAGATTTTGGCCATGCCGCAACCGGATCCGGCGATGAAGATCACCACGGGGTTCTGGCATTTCGGTCGCGGCATGGCGCTAGCGGGAACAGGAAAACTGAGTGAGGCCGAGGCAGAGTACAAGATTGTTTCCGAAGCGGAACAGAATACGCCGCCCGATGTTGTCTTCTCCGCGCCCATCAATAACAAGGCGAAGGACATCATGAAAATTTCCGAGGATGTCCTGGGAGCGAAGTTAGCCATGGCTAGAAAGGATTACGCGCAGGCGATCTCCCTGCTCACGGCCGCGGTTGCGATTCAGGATACGTTGAAATACGGAGAGCCGCCGGACTGGTTTTTCCCGGTCCGTGAATCGTTAGGCGGCGCGCTTCTGATCAACGGCGACGCCACCGGCGCCGAGAAAGTGTTCCGGGCGGACCTCGATCGCAATCCGCGGAATCCGCGTTCTTTGTTTGGATTGCAGCAGGCGCTGAAGGCGCAAAACCGGAATTACGACGCGGGATTTGTCGAGGCCGAATTCCACGATTCGTGGACGGGCGGAGAAGTCAAAATCGAGGACCTGGTCTAGTCCCGCTGATACATTGTCATTCCGAGGAGCGAACGCGACGAGGAATCTGGGTTTTCCCCGGCCACGCCAAAACCCAGATCCCTCGCTTTGCTCGGATGACAACTGCTCAGCAATCAAGGTTTTTTCTTGCTGGGGTCGTCGTTGGGATCAATGTAGTTGAATTTTAGCGGCGCCATGCCGTGGATCTGCACCACGGTTTCTCCGCTGCTCATGGCATAGTGATGCATACTTGGATCAAGATACGCGAAGCTGGTGGCAGGAAAGCTCATCATTTTGCTTTCGTCGAACTTGTCCCCCATGCCGACCTTTAGCGTGCCCGAAATGACGGTTACGTTCTCGCGTTTCGGATGCCAATGCGGGGCGATCTTGTAGCCATGAGGCATCTTCAAACGGACGGTGTAATCTCCGGTAACTCCCATTGGATTACCCTCGAGAACCGCAAGTGCGGCACCAGGCTGGAGGAAGGCGGGCGCAGGTCCGTACTGAATCTGGTCTGGAGTGAAAGCGTTCTTGGGTGCCGGCTTAGCCGCTGGTTTGGCTGCCGCATGTGGGGACGCAGGTTTCATATTGTCCTGGGCCAGGACAAAACCACACAGCAAGACAACGAAAACAACAAAGTAGTTTTTCATGATCTTCACCCTGGGCTCCTGAAAAGCTGGTGAATGGATTGGAATCCGCGTACGGCGGAATTGTACACGTTAAGGCTTGGCTTGTAATCGTGTGGCTTCGTTGGGCAGGGCACACGCTTGTGATGCGTTCTTCAACGCTTCGTCCAGCGCGGGGCCTAAGGCGGCAAGTTCCTGGGAACTCATGACTCTCTGCATGCCCTCGAAGAGTTCGCGCTCCTCCTTGCGGATGTGCATGACCAGCTTCTCCCCGAAACTGGCCAGGCTCTGCCGGTCAAGACTGCGGGCGGCCGCGCGCGCGAAATAATCGCGGAGAAGAATGTGTTCGGCGAGAAGTTCCGCGACCAGCGGCTTCAGCTCGAGGAATCGGGCAGCCGCCGGAAACAGCTCCTTCTCTTCTGCCGCGAAATGAACTTCAATCTCGCTCTCGAACTGCTGCTGAATTTCCGACTGCCAGGCCTGTAGGTCAATTTCTCCCGCCTGCAACGCACGATCCAGGTGCACGCACAATGCCAGCGCATGCTGGTGCTGGCGCGAAAGCGGGATGAGGCTGGGGTCACGCAGCATAGCGGCCATGATATACGAGTGCGGCAGATCTCCGCCGACCGCTCGATCTAATCGAGTGTTAATTCTGATGGAGTCAAATGGGCGCCCGCGCCTACATTGGCAACTTGATCAGGGGTTCCTTGTTCACACTGGCTGTCGACCATTCGCTTCCATCCGAGCGCAGCGTGAGCCAGTCGGTGCGCACTCGATCCCACTCCTGAATGAGCATTCCGTAGGACTCGAATAGTTGGCGGATGCGACGCCTATCCCAGCCAACGACGTCTTCCAGTATGGGCGCGAGCACGGCCAACGCATTGCTACTGAGGATGGTTCTTTTTGCCACCTGAGAAACATGCTTGGCTTCTGAGACCGCGATCGTGAAGCCGTCACGCACGTTGACGTGCAACATGACGTGGAGGTCAGAGCTGCCGTCGCCTACATAAATAATGTGGTCCGGCCCGACTTGCTGTTCGGCTTGCAACTGGTCGAGCATCGCTACTTTGCCATAACCAGCGGTGGCGCGAGCGATGGAGTCGATCTGGCCGGCGTCGTTGTAGCGAAATTCCGTTCCGTAGATGTGACTCGGAGGGACGATTCCCTCGAGCGCGGACTGAATCACCTCAACCGGCGCGGCGGAAAGAACATAAAAATCGAAATGGTAGCCGTCGATTCCGCTCTTCAGAATTTCATAGAGCAGGGCGATGTTTTCCTTCAGGCGAACTCCCTTACCGGCCTGATAGAGATGCTCTTTGCGAACTCGACTCTGAAACTCGGGATCGTGCAGAAGCAAATAAGCCAGTTCGGCCCCCTGTTGCACCAGGTTGAGCTTGGCCATTCCCTTGGCCTTGCGCTCGAACTCCTCCGTCGGAATGCCCACCAATTCGCTGAGCACGTAGCCAGAGTCGTTGAAAGTCAACGTCTGATCGAAATCACTAGCAAAAATATAGCGTTTAACGGGTTTCTCACTCATCCTCCTATTAGATTCTATAGAACGCCGAAAGACCAATTAAAAACATCGATGAGTACTATACGCTTTGAAATTTAACGTGCTGTTAACAATCGACTTGCCCGTTTTGGGATACGTCGCCGACGTTCATGAATGGTGTTCCCTGAGAGCCATGCGCCCGCGTGGGAGACTTCCGACGCTTCGGTGATGCCGCTCCCGGGCGGCAGCGCGGCATCTACCGGTAAAATAGGATGAGGCCCGTCGGCGACCCCATCCTCGAACATGGTGCCTTTCAATTCCGCCCGATGCAGATGTAGTTGAGGGTGTGAGAGCCGCTACCCAAGAGCGTTAGCGTCGTTAGCGTAGCTTGAACATTGCAAGCGTCAACAATCGAATTTGTGTCGCTGCAGGTACAGATCGGCGCGCTCTGGTAGGTCTGGGTGAATGGGATGTTGACGCAGTTCGTCCCCAGCGTGCATTGCCCCGCTAGGTCAGTGTTGGCCGCAACTCCGCTTCCAATCGCTCCCGCGCGAACCCCAGCATATGCGTACAGCGCGACAAAATTGTCATTCGTGAGGTTGTTCAGAGTGACGTTGTTGATGTTGTCCATGATGGTATTCGTATGGAAGTTCCTGCGAATGCGTTCAATTACGTACTTGCCGTTAGTCCCCGCGTAGTTGGCACTGATCTGGACGACATTGGTTCCAGCATTTCCGTGGGGACCGCCCCCGATTCCAATAACATGTCCGCCGGAACCGTTCACGTTATTTGCCCCCAACAGCACACAGTTGAGGAATCCCTCGCAGTGTCCGTTGAGAACCTCAGTGTTCGGAGCGTCGAGCAGTACAGCCGCGACGGGAGTTTGGCCGCAAGCAGGTGAACTTCCCGAGGAGCCACTGTTGTTGATCGTCCAACCGTTAAATCCGCGCATCTCGGCATCCCCGATGTAGGCCCCAGTTGTTCGGCGTTGCAGGCAACCATACTGTGCAAAGTCTTGCCTATTGACCTGATCGTATGGGAGGAGCGAGACTCATAACACTCGGGCTTTCGGTCCGCCAGAAGAGGCTCGCCCGATAGGCCGCAGAGGAGATGCTTCATATGCGACATCGGCTAGCAAGCACAGCCCTTGGCATAACCATTCTACTGCTGGGCACTCATACCGCATTGGCAAAGCAGTTTGATCGAACTTCCTATGTCAAAGCGGGTACCCCACGCCCGCACGCTGTAGTCGTGGCCGACTTTGACAACGATGGAAACCTGGATATTGCCTGCACCGATTTCTACCGGGGAGAAGTTAGCATCCTGCTGGGCAACGGCAATGGCACGTTTCAGGCCCCAATCAAGTTTTCAGCTCCGTCGGCCATTGCCCTTGCTGTGGGCGACTTCAACAACGACGGGCTGCCTGATCTGGTCGTGGTGGAATTTGGAGGCACGGGAACCGGGCCATTGGGGATGTTTCTCGGAACTGGAAATGGACATTTCCGGAACAGCGCCAATTATAACGTGGGCATACAACCGTACTCGGTTGCAGTCGGCGACTTCGATGGTAACGGCAACCTTGATGTCGCCGTGGCGGACAGCAACCAAGACAACAAGCATGGAGATGTAAGGGTATTTATGGGTACGGGGAAAGGAACGCTGAAAGCGCCTACCATCTATCCGGTAAAAGGAGCGCCTTTCGGCATCGCAGCCCGCGATCTAAATGGCGACAAGTTCCCCGACCTTGCCGTTACCCAAGAAACAGCTGGCTTAGTTGCCGTTCTTCTAAACGATGGCACAGGCAAATTCCTGCCCCCGGTGAGCTACAACGCCGTAGGGGGCGAAGTTGTGGACCTCAAAATCGCCGACCTACGGAACGATGGTAGGGAGGACTTGGTTGTCGCCAATCTCTCTCAAGGCATGGTGGTGCTGCTGAACAAGGGAAATGGCACCTTCGGCAAGCCCACCATCTATCGGCCATGCAGTGACAACTGCGAAGCTCCGGAAGCTTGCGTGGTCGCCGACTTCAATCTCGACGGAAATCTTGACGTGGCCTGCGCTACTAACATTAACGACTCTTATTTCTTTTACGGCGATGGCACCGGCAAGTTCGGCCCCGCCATTCCCATCAACGACACCATCAACTTTAACGGCGGCTACTCCATAGCCGCCGGCGACTTCGACCACAACGGAGCCCCCGACCTCGCCATCCCGATTGAACTCAAGGGCAAAGTCGCCGTCCTGCTCAACACCCAGTAGGTATCCGGCTCCGGATCTTACCGCGAACACCATTCTCATTGACTCCGCTCGCACGCCCAGATAAAATATCTCCAAGAACATTATCTACCGGATAATGCCGTTCTTTGACAATCCGACTTCGGCGATGGCGTCAGGCTTTGAGTTCTAAAACGGAACCCGGCTCGGGGGGGGCGACCCAGGCGTAACTCCCATGTTGTCTAGATTTTGCCCGTAACTCCTTTAAACTCAAAGATCTAGCACATAGTCATAAAATAAATCTTGTGTTTTCAAGATTTTGCGAACAAAGGGGGGGGGGTACCCGGTACTAAACAGTAAACCCGGACCAAAATGGGACGGGCGTAAGGGCAATGGCGCGATGCGGGAAAACCATCGCTGATCATACCGCCAAGCCCCAACCGTCGCCGGGGGCGGAAGGAAATCATCCCACGTCGTTCTCAGCCCGCCTTTACTAATTCCTTCCCACCGTTGAAAATGATGCTTCGCCCTCAATCCCCGATTTTTCCTGAGTGCGGAGTGCATAATAAAAGAATCATCGCCCGAATGCGGGCCACTGGAGCAGAAATCATTATGGGAACTTCCGGAGAACTGATTCGCCTGATCAACTACGTGGACGACATTACCACCACGCTGCGCCGCATCAACGCCTTCGTCGCCGCCATGGAGAGCGACGAGAAAAAGCGTCTGGCTGAAAGCCTGAAGGTCGCGGGCAACAACCTTGATGCTCTCGTGGTCCGGTTGGAAAAGGGTGGGCAGTAGTGGCGCAGGTCCACACCATTGCCGTGATCGGCGCCGGAACCATGGGCCGGGGCATCGCTCATGTGGCGGCGCTGGGCGGCTATCAGACCATCCTCGAAGACTTGCTGCCCAACGCTCTGCGGCGCGCGGAGACAGAGATTCGCGGCAACCTCGACAAGGCTGTGGAGATTGGCAAGGTCTCTGCCGAAGATGCCAAAGCCGCATTCGGCCGCTTGCGTTACGCGGGCAGCGTTGAAGAAGCCGCGCGCGAAGCGGATCTGGTGATCGAGGCTGTGCCCGAGGAGATGGAGTCGAAGATCGAGATCTTCACCCTGCTCGATAAGATCTGCCGGCCTGGAACCATTCTGGCTTCGAATACTTCCTCGCTAAGCATTACCGAGATTGCCAGCGTCAGTTACCGTGCCAAAAAATGTGTCGGCATGCACTTCTTCAATCCCGTCCACAAAATGAAGCTGCTGGAAGTTGTCCGCGGGCTCGAAACCGACGAGGATACTCTCGCGACTGCCGCCGAGGTGGGCAGGCGGATGGGCAAGGAAGTTGTGGTGATCAAGGAGTCCCCCGGCTTCATCACCAGCCGCATAAATGCCATGATCGGCAACGAAGCCTTCTACATGCTGCAGGAAGGAATCGCCTCGGCGGAGGATATAGACAAAGCGTTGAAGCTGGGACTGAACCATCCTATGGGGCCATTCGAACTGGTCGATCTGGTTGGGTTGGATACTCGGCTTTCGATTTTGGAGTATTTGCATAAGAGTTTAGGAGAGAAATATCGGCCTGCACCGCTGCTGGTTCAGTACGTGAAAGCCGGACGCGTTGGTCGCAAAGCGGGACGCGGCGTTTACGAGTATCCGGAAGTGAAGGTTGACGAGAAGAGAACGCCGGTCGCTAGGGCTGGCGATTAGCAACCGGCGTATGTTCCACTAGTTTTTGTTGATGTCCTGCCCTGCCTCCAACTTCTTCACCAGGGGCTCAAAGAAAATCTTCTGGTTGGCGGGTGCGCCCGCCAGGGTGATCTTGATTTCCTTGAGCGCGGCGCTGTAGTCGCCCTTGGACGAATAAATACGCGCCGTGCCGTCGTGAACCACCCAATCGTTGGGGTCCTTCTTCGCCGCCTGACGGAACAGGTCGAAAGCCTGATCCTGTTTTCCCTGTCCCTGAAGTTGCCGGCCGTAGTAATACAGTTGAGCCGCTGTAGCTCTGTCGAGCGCTTGCTTCTTTGCAACCTCGGAATCGTCTTTTCGGCCCATGGCTTCGAGAATCTGCGACTTGGTCAAGTAGTTGTCGAAACGTGGCTCGGTTCGGATCGAAGTCTCTTCGTACTGCAGGGCTTCATTCAGGTCATATTTGCTGGTGAGAAGGTAGGTTGCCGCATCGTCCCATCCTTCCCATGTGTATTGAGCCAGGCCCTGAAGCTGGTTGTGCAGGCTGGCCTGTACGATGTCATGCACATTCACGTCAACCTTGAAGGGAACGGCAATCTTTTCCCAACGCAGCGTAGCCACGGCGGAGTCCGGCTTCACATCATCGAAGTCGAACGTCATTGCTTCACGGGGTTCCGTCGCCTGTGGCTTCACAGTCACTCTTAGTGCGTCGTCAGCCTGGTTGTAGGTGAAGCTGCCCCATGCGGTGTGGACTTTGGAAAAAATAACCGTCCACTGATTTTCTCCCGGAATCGTGAAGAGCGCATATGTGCCCTTCGCCAGTGGCTTTCCCTCGATCATGACGTCGTCTGTAAACTTGATGATCGTATTTTCATTTGCTCCCGTGCGCCAGACTTCGTTGTACGGCACAAGTTTGCCCCAAATGGGCCGGCCCTTTACCAGTGGACGGGAATAGCTGATGGTGATGTCGCTGATTCCGATGCGCTGCGTCACCGCGGAGTGCTGGCTATCTCGCGGCAAGTCCAGGAGCGCGGATTGAGCATGGCAAGACGAACTTCCAAACGCGAGCCCTGCGACCAGGGCGATGATCAAATGTTTGAACATGGAATAACCCTCCGCTTCTAAATTGTGTTCCGGGGAAGATCCAAACGGAACTGGATTGAGGAAACGACCGTTTAGACGCAAGGACAGACCGCCGGATAGCGAGTTGTAACAAGTTGTAAAAATACCGCTGGCGATAAGAGGGGTCCGTCTAAGTCATTGGCCGGTCGAATCGCGGGAACCAGCAGGCACTGGAATGCGTATCAGATGTAGGCGCGGGCGTCCTCGCCCGCGCTGGATCGACTAAGGTCGCCCAAAGAGCACCAGCGAGGACGCTCGCGCCCACATTCATGAGAACGCTTCTCGACATCGTTCGCCAGTCGCTGGCCACTTTGTGGGCGCACAAGCTGCGCTCGTTCCTGACCATGTTCGGGATTGCCTGGGGAGTAGGTTCGTTGCTTCTGCTGGTGGGATTGGGAGAAGGCTTTCGGAGCGGCCAGACGAGACAAATGGCGAACCTCGGGCAAGACATTATGTTCGTCTTTCCGGGACGCATCCCGGCGGTCGAGGGCAGCTACCAGTCGGGGCAGACGTATCACTTCACCTATGAGGACTATCTCGCTATTCGCGGCGAGGCAAAGCTGCTACGCGCGGTTTCGCCAGTGCTCGAACGCGACGATATTCGCGCCGTCAGCGATTACGGAACGACGAACGGGCAAGTGTTTGGGGTCGCCCCCGAGTACAACCAGATTCGCACCATCCCCACCGATCCAGGCCGATGGTTCAATGACGACGACAACAGCCAGCACCGTCGCGTCGCGGTGGTTGGATACGAGATGCTCAAGAACATGTTTCCCGGACAGCCTGCCGTGGGCAGCACGATTCTGCTCAATAGCATGGACTTCAAGATTATCGGCGTGATCCCGAAGATCGGAAAAGAAGGTGAGAACGGCACTAATGCGCGAATTTTCGTCCCCCTGGAAACCATGCGAACGCTGTTCCCAATCACCACGCAGAATTCTGAGAATGCGATCTCGTTTATCAACTACCGGCCGTTGAAAAAAGAGATGCACCTCGAAGCTCAGAAGGAAGTACACACAGTCATCGCCCGCCGCCATGGGTTCGATCCCAAGATCGACGACGCGTTCATGGACTGGGACACGATCGACGGAGCCATCCGCGTAGGCAAGATCTTCGATGCGATGGATTGGTTCCTGGGCGTGGTGGGACTGGTGACTCTGGGCCTGGGAGCAATTGGCATCATTAACATCATGCTGGTTTCGGTGACGGAACGCACCAGGGAGATTGGGCTGCGCAAGGCGCTAGGCGCGACCCATCGCAATATCCTGACGCAGTTTTTTGTGGAAGGCGCGTTCCTCACCGCGTTGAGTGGTGGAATTGGCCTGGCTATTTCCGGTGGCTTTGTGGCGTTGCTTGCCCAGCTACCGTCACCAGAAGGATTTGACACGCCGCGCATTGTGCCAGCCTCGGCGGTCATCGCAATTTTGTCGCTGTCGATCGCGGGCATTATCGCCGGCCTGTATCCGGCACGCAAGGCAGCGTTGCTTCCTCCGGTGGAAGCGTTACGACAGGAGTAACGATGTTTGGCGATCTCGGAACTCAAGCTTACAACGCGCTGAAACACAATCGCCGCCGCTCGCTGCTCACCATGCTCGGCATGGCGTGGGGCATTGCTACCGTAGTGCTGCTGCTGGCGTACGGCTCAGGATTTGAGAACGCCCTGATGATTGCCTTCCGCACCTTCGGAGGCAACCTGATCGGCGTTTTTCCCGGACGCACCTCGTTGCAGGCCGGTGGCAGCAAGGCGGGTACACAAGTTCGCTTGACCCGCGACGATCTCGACTATCTGCGGGCTGAGGTTCCAATGCTCACCCGAATCTCTCCCGAAGTGGATAAGCAAAGTCAGGTCGCGTACGGCACGCGCAGCGGGAGCTACGGAATTCACGGAATCTTTTCCAGCTACCAGAAGATCCGCGACTTGGAAGTTGGCGACGGAGCATTCTTTGGAGAGCAGGAAGATTTTACTCACAGCCGCGTAGCCGTCATTGGTTCGACCGTGAAGAAGAAGCTGTTCTCCGGTCAGAACGCGCTGGGAGAAAGCGTCCGCATTGACGGAATCTCGTACAAGGTCGTCGGGGTGCTCAAGCACACCATCTCGAATGGCGACGAAGACATGAATTCGCTGGTTTACCTCCCCTACAGCGCAATGGGCGACATCAAAAATACTTATTACCTCGATGGCATCTTCCTCGACTACGAGGGAGACCATGAAAAAGTAGTCCGCGCCGTACGCAGCTCCATGGCCTTTCACCACAGCTTCGATCCGAAAGACGAGCGCGCGGTTTTCGTATTTGACGCGAACAAAGATTTGGCCGACCTCACCGTCATTACCGTCGGAATCAAGATTCTGCTGGGCTTCATCGGCATGCTGACGCTGGGCATCGGCGGGGTGGGATTAATGAACATCATGCTGGTTTCCGTGACCCAGCGCACGCGCGAGATTGGCGTAGAGAAAGCTCTGGGCGCGCATCGATGGCACATTCTGTTTCAGTTCCTGGCCGAGGCACTCGTCATCACCATGTTGGGCGGCCTGTTGGGTGTGGCGTTAGCCTACTTGGTTTCCTGGTCGGTGGGTTCGCTTACGCTGTGGAGCGCATTCATCGATGATGCCAGCGAGGGAGACATCCATCTGATAATCGACACCGGCACGCTAGTCTGGTCCACGGTGATTCTGAGCTTCGTGGGGATTGTAAGCGGAATGCTGCCTGCAATTAAAGCTGCGAGGCTGGATCCGATCGAGGCGCTGCGCTACGAGTGATCAACGTCAATAGTGATATCGAGCCTGGAGAAAATCGATCCTGCCCTCGCTTACGCGATATACCAGCCGATGTTCCTGCGTAATCCTGCGTGACCAGCAACCCGCCAACACGTACTTGAGCGGTTCAGGCTTGCCGATGCCGGTGAAGGGCTCTCGCAGAACTGCTTCGATTAATTCGAAGGCCCGAATGGCTCCCTTGCGATCTGTGTTTATCCAGTAACGCAGATCCTGGCGAAACTCGGTGTGGAATATCGCCTCGCGCTCACCGGTTCGGGCCAAGTCCCATCTCCCGGCGCAGCTTTTCGAGCGGCTCCGGCTTGCCCTTTCGTCCCACGGCTCGCCTCAGCGCTGTAAGCAACCGCTGCGCGTTCTTTGGCGATCGTAGTAAGTGAGCCGTTTCCATCAAGCCCATGAGTTCGTCTGCTGGGACCATGGCTACCGTCTTTTCACCCCTCCGGCGGACAATTACGACCTCACGATCATTCGCCACACGGTCCAAGACGGAGGCGAGACTCTGGCGCAGAGCGGTATAAGTTGTCTCTGTCAAGTAACCCCCTTTCCATATTGTACAGGGTTCCTGTACGCTGACAATAATTACTTTAGAATCGACTTCGGTTCCTATGTCCCACAAGCCACGTCTCGATCGTGTTCTCGCTCAACTGCGTCTCTATGAGCACCCCTTGCTCGATTTCGACGCTCGCGCCAAGGGCGATGGCGTTGAACTGATCATCCAGTTCAGGAATCCACGCGTCCCGGTACACACCTATTATTTCGATCTGCACCCGCGCGACCTGGACCATCCGCAATTTGAATGGAGCTTCCAGCGTCAGCTCTACGATTGCCTGCACGATTACCTGGTGGAAATGTTCATCCGCACTCCGCAAGACCGCATCGAGCGCCAACGGGAAGGCTTGTGAACCTGCGCCAGAAAATTGAAGAGGAAATCCGCGAGCGTGGGCCGATTCCGTTTTCGCGTTATATGGAACTGTGTCTGTACGACCCCGACCTGGGTTATTACTCGCGCAATGCTGAGCAATTCGGCAAGGCTGGCGACTTTTACACATCAAGCGACGTGCACGCGGTGTTCGGACGTCTCCTGGCGCGTCAGTTCGAGGAGATGTGGCGTGCGTTAGGATCGCAGGCGCAGATCGAGATCCTGGAGCTTGGCCCGGGTCGCGGACTATTCGCCCAGGATGTGCTGGACTGGTCGGAGAAAAAGTTCCCCGACTTCTTTCGCGCCCTGCATTACAGGCTGGTGGAGACGTCGCCCGTTTTGCGAAAGCGATTGCAAGCGACTTTGGAGCGGCACTTCGCAGCGGGGAAGACTTCGCTCTGTTCGTCGAGCTCGACCCTGGGGGAGGGCACGACTTCTGTCGTGCCGAATAAGGCCGCTTTCGCGAGGGTTTTAGCCCCCGAAGTCCCGGTCATCGTTTTCGCTAATGAATTTTTCGACGCGCTGCCGGTTGAGGTTATCTCGCCGCAAGGCGAGTTGAGCCTCTCAGAGAAAGATGGACGATTGGTTGAAACCTGGAGTTCCGCATCTCCTGAGGCACTGGAGTTCCTCGACCGTTACAGCGTTCATCCCGAAGACGGAGAGAGAATCGAAGCTTCCCTGATCGCGCAACGCTATATGCCGCTAATCGCGGCCACGGTGAAGCGCGGATTCATGATCGCCATCGACTACGGATACACTCGGCAGGAGCAACTTGCGGGCCGGCATCGCGGCACGATCGCTACGTATCGCCAGCACTCTGAGAGTGCAAATCCTTACGAAGCGCCGGGAGAACAGGACCTCACCGCGCACGTGAATTTCACCGCCCTGGCCGCGGCAGCCGAACAAGGCGGAATGAAAGTTCAGCCGTTGCTGACCCAATCTCAATTTCTGTTGGGGATCGGCGAGCACAATCAATTCGCCGATGCCTTCGAAGAATGCCGATTGCCGCAGGAACGAGCCAAGGTTGCGCTTCAGCTCAAGCACCTCATCACGCCCACCGGAATGGGAGAAAGCTTCCATGTGTTCATCGCATCGAAAGACATCGACACTGTCCAGGTGTCAAGGTTAAGCGGACTCATGTTCGGAAAAACGGCCCGCCCATAAGCGAGACGCCTTCGAGACCATCAAAAACTTTTATGACCGAAGCATGGTTCCTCTGAAGTCACTGAACCATCTATAAGCGAGTAGTGTCTGATTGCCAGTAGGGGAGGTCGCATTGGAAACCGCCACGCGTCCACCTTCGTGGAAGATCCTTCTCGCGTTCGCCGTTATTTATTTCGTCTGGGGATCGACGTTCCTGGCAATTCGCGTCGGAGTCAACGAAGTACCACCCTTCCTGTTGGCGGGCATCCGCTTTTTCGTGTCGGGCATTGTCCTTTACGGATGGATGCGGTTCAAGGGTGCGCCACCTCCCAGTCGGACCGAGTGGGCCTCAGCGACGATGTTGGGGGCGTTGATCTTCCTCGTCGACTATGGCTGCCTGTTCTGGGCCGAGCAGCGCGTGCCCTCAGGCATCGCCGCAGTTGTGCTGGCGACCATCCCGGTGTTTATTAGTTTGCTCGAGATCATCTTTCTGCGTACCCAGCGGCTTACGGTTCGGCTCGGATTGGCTTTGCTGGCGGGCCTGTGCGGCGTAGCTGTTCTAACTATTCCTTCATTCTCGTTCGGAGAAGTCCCCATCAACCGCGCCGGCGCTCTCGCTCTGTTGGTTGCGGCATTTACTTGGTCCGTGGCCACGATTCTCACGCGCCGGCTCACTCTTCCGGCCTCGAAGCCAATGAGTGCCGCCGCTCAAATGCTTGCCGGCGGAGCCCAACTGTTCGCGCTCGCCGCCCTCTCGGGTGAGTTTGCCGGTTTTCACTTGCAGGCCGTTTCTGCGAAAGCCTGGTTCGCGCTTCTTTATCTGATCTTCGCGGGTTCGATCGTTGGATTCACCGCTTACGTCTGGCTGCTGCACCATGAATCGCCAACGAAAGTGGGAACATATGCCTACGTCAATCCCGTGGTCGCGGTTGCTCTGGGATATTTCGTCGGCGGAGAAGCTGTTGGTCCTCGCACCTTGTTGGGCGCTCTGCTCGTCCTGATCAGCGTGATTGCAATCACTACGATTCCGAGGAAAGCCAGTGATGCCAGGAAGCAACCGGAGCTGTCAATTGCGGAAGCCGATTAAACTGTCCGCGAAAGCTGCACCGGAAGTACAGGACCTGACGTTATCCCGAAAAGCGCGTTAGCCGACGATATGATGTTTAGCTATGCGCTCTGTTTATCGCTTGGGGATGCTCGGATGGCTATTAATGCCGGTTTTGGCTTTAGGCCAAACCGGCCAGCAACCCAGCAGTCCGCAATCAACTGACGCGCAGCCTACCACCTCACAACCGGCTAGCCCGCAACCAGTGAATCCGAAGCCAATCAAGCCCTCCGCGGTGGCAGCTGCGGCCGATGCCTCGAGGCAAGCGCGTGACTCGGCTCCGCCGATCAAAGTAATCAGAAACCACGATTTGAACGATGGCACCAGTCCACCCGAGGCCAAATCCGACCCAAAGTCGAACGATGCGGCAGCGCAAGCCGCCCAGGATAAGCTAACCCAAGATAAGACGACTCAGGACGAAGAACGAAAAGTGCGCCAGTTCTACGCCCAAGGACTAACGTTCAAGAATCAGATCAAAGTTCAGAAGGGCAAGATCGTAGACATCCAGAACCGCATCACAAGTCTCAAGAATCAGTTTGCCGCATGGAGCTTAGGATTCGCGCAGGATCCTGATGCCCAGGCGTGCTGGACCTCGACATATTACACGCCTTATTACAAGGACTGGTGCGACCGAGGGCGGAACTTGAAAGCACAATACGAAGCGTCGCAACAGCAGCTCGCACAGGAAAAGGCCAAGCTCGAACAAATGCAAGAAAAAATCCGCCGCGCAGGGTACGGAAATGCAGTGTACGATCCCGATTAATTAGGAACTACTGCACTTCACGGCCGGGTCATCTTCTCCGGCTTCATCAACTCATCGAATTCCTCGCCCGTGAGATGTCCGAGCTTCAACGTTGCCTCGCGCAGGCTAGTCTTGTCAACGTGCGCGGTGTGGGCGATCTTTGCAGCTTTGTCGTATCCAACCTTTGGTGCCAGTGCGGTCACCAGCATCAGCGAATTCTTCACGTACCAATCAACCCTTTCGCGATCAACCGCAATGCCCTTGATCATGTAGTCGACATATCCGCGGCAAGCGTCAGTGATCAGGGTCACTGAATGCAGGAAGTTGTAGATGATGACTGGCTTGTAAACGTTGAGTTCGAAGTTGCCTTGCGATCCGGCGAATCCGACTGCAGCGCTCGCACCGTGAACCTGCACGCACACCATGGACATAGCCTCGGCCTGCGTGGGGTTTACTTTGCCCGGCATGATCGAAGATCCGGGTTCGTTCTCCGGAATAGTCAATTCGCCCAGGCCGCAACGCGGACCCGAGGCCAGCCAGCGGATATCGTTTGAAATCTTCATCAGCGATGCAGCCAGCGTTTCCAGCGCACCCTGCGCAAACACGATTTCATCATGCGCGGAAAGCGCAGCGAACTTGTTGCCGTGTGAACGGAAGGGAAGTCCCGTGAGTTCAGCGATCTTCTTGGCCGCTCTTTCCGCGAACTCAGGATGAGCGTTGAGCCCGGTGCCCACCGCGGTTCCGCCGATGGCAAGGTCGTAGAGACCGCCCAGCACCTGCTCCAGGCGCTTGATGTCTCGCTCCAGCAAACTGGCCCAGCCGCCGAATTCCTGTCCGAAGGTCAGGGGCACGGCATCCTGAAGATGAGTGCGGCCGATCTTTACTACATGATTGAATTCTTTCGCCTTGGCGGTAATCGCGTCATGAACGTTCTTGATAGCAGGAATCAGCGCGTTCTTCACCCGCTCCGCCGCGGCGATGTGCATCGCCGCCGGAAACGTGTCGTTGGACGACTGCGACATGTTTACATCGTCATTGGGATGGATCGGCTTCTTCGATCCCATCTCGCCACCCGCAAGCTCGATGGCGCGGTTGGAGATGACCTCGTTGACGTTCATGTTGGTCTGCGTGCCGCTGCCCGTCTGCCATATGCGCAAGGGAAACTGTTCGTTGAGCCTGCCGGAGATCACTTCGTCCGCGGCCTGCACGATGAGCCTGGCTTTGTCGGCGGGAAGCTTGCCCAGATCCTGGTTCACCAGCGCGCACGCCTTCTTGAGAATGCCGAACGCGCGGATCATCTCCGGCGGCATCACGTCGCGCCCAATGTTGAAGTGGAGCAGGGAGCGCTGCGTCTGAGCACCCCAGTAAACGTTGGCCGGGACTTCGATCTGTCCCATGCTGTCGGATTCAATGCGGGTGGTGGGTTCGGCGGAGATGGCCATGTGATTCCTTGAAACGGCAGAACGATTGAGTTAACTAAGGATTATAACAACCTGAAACTAAGCCTGTGGTAGCGAACTGACCGGATGATCGTCAGCATCAAACAGTCTTCAACATTGGCCACATATCAGTTCTGCATCATTGAACCAGGAATTGTACTGGTTGACGTTAAACGCTGTACGTTATAGAATACCTTTTGTGATTAAGTCGTTCCGGTGCCCGGAAACCGAGCGGCTTCACCGTCGGCAGCTGAGTCGGCGATTTCAGGCGATCGAGCGGAATGCCCGCAGGAAGCTTCGGCAACTGGACAGCGCCACGGAATTGCGTGACTTGGTGGCGCCGCCTGGAAATCGCTTGGAAGCCTTGCACGGCGACCGAGAGGGACAATACAGCATCCGGATCAACGACCAGTGGCGTGTCTGCTTCATTTGGCGCGAAGGGAACGCATACGATGTCGAGATTGTGGATTATCACTAGGAGCCTGCATGGCTAAGGTTCGAAAACGCCTCCCACCCATCCATGCCGGCGAAATTCTGCGCGCCGAGTTCATGGAACCGCTTCGCCTCAGTATGAATCGGCTGGCGCTGGATCTCTGCGTTCCGGTCACGCGTATTGCGGAGATCGTTCACGAACGTCGCGGAATTACGCCAGATACTGCCCTGCGGCTTGCGCGGTACTTCCAAACCAGCGCGCGTTTCTGGCTGAATCTCCAGTCTGCCTATGACCTCGAAATTGCGGAAGACGAGTTATCGCGGACTATCGAGCGTGAAGTTCGACCGAGTTCCTCGGCTGCTGCCGCCGCTCGCTCTTGAGGCAAGTCTCCCGGAAGTACCAGCACGCCGCATGCTAGAATCGGTACCTTCAAAAGCCACACGGTCGTGGTATGTGCTGTGGTTCTCTAGCCTGGGAACAACCATTTGCTGACGAAACAGATGTCCGAGACGGCGCTACTGGTTCCAGACACGCTCCCCCGTGCTCAATCGGAGTCCCGCTCCAACACTCGGGTCGATGTGCTTGTCATCGGCGCCGGTCCGACTGGTCTCGCCTGTGTGATCGAGGCGCAAAGAGCCGGATTCAAGGTCATCGCGATTGATAAGGGTTGCGTCGTCAATTCCATCTTCAACTATCCCGCCAACATGACTTTCTTTACCACGCCAGAGCTGCTCGAGATTGGCGACATCCCGTTCAGCACTGCCAACCAGAAGCCCACGCGTCAGGAAGCGCTCGAGTATTACCGGAAGGTCGCGGAGCACTATCGTTTGCCGATCGCGCAATACCAGTGGGTGAAGACGGTGAATGGTCGGGACGGTGATTTCCAGGTCACAACCACCGATAGGCTGGGACGAATTTACGATCACCACACCCGCAAACTGATCGTCGCAACCGGATACTACGATCTTGCAAACCTGCTGAATATTCCTGGGGAAGACTTGCCGAAACTGTTTCACTACTACCGCGAGCCTCATCCCTACTTTGACAACGACGTCGTGGTGATCGGGGGCAAGAATTCCGCGGCAATCTCGGCGCTCGATCTTTGGCGGCACGGAGCGCGCGTGACTCTGGTCCACCGCGGGCCGAAGCTGCATCACCACGTCAAGTACTGGATCTTGCCTGACATTGAGAATCGCATCAAGAACGGTGAAATCAAAGCGTATTTCAATAGTTCAGTGGGAGAGATCGCGGCCGATCAAGTGGTGATCTACACGCCCGAAGGCGTGGTTCGCCTGAAAAACGATTTCGTTTTTGCCTTGACTGGATACCATCCCGATTACGATTTCTTGCGCTCGATGGGTATCGAACTTTCGACCGAGCAATGCCGTCCGGTTTGCGACCCCCTGACCCTCGAAAGCAATGTCCCAGGGATTTATGTGGCCGGTGTGATTGTGGCCGGTTCCAGGACCAACGAAATCTTCATCGAAAATGGGCGCTTCCACGGCCAGCAAATCGCCGCGCACTTGAAGCAGAAGATGGGAGCGGGAGCGGGCGCCTAGCATTAATCTAACTACGCGAGGGTGACTGTTTCCTCGCCCAACTGCTGATTGATCAAGCGGGACACTAAAGGCTTCAAGTCTTCTCCGGTCTTCTGCAACACGAAATCCTGATTCGCGTCCGACCAGTCCAATTTGAAACTCGTAGCCAGCGCCGAAATCCAGATTTGGCGAACTGGTGCGTTGGGTGAGATCACGAAGCGCGAACCATCGTCGAAAGATATGTGCAACGCTCCCGATTGGTCCTCGACTTCAAGGTCGGCCGATTCTTCCGCCGTAATCAGACTCTGTTTGAGAGACTCCAGGGCAGCGTCCGCCCGTTTGCGAAAATCGTTCTCGTCGAGCATGAAGAGATTATAAAAGCTCTCAGGGTTCAGCTGTCAGACTTCAGCCAAACCATCGATCTTGGCCGCCATGATGAAATCGCTCTCGGTCAGGCCGTCGATCTTGTGCGTCCACAAAGTGATTTCGGCTTTGCCCCAGGAGAGCAGAATGTCGGGGTGATGTCCTTGCGCCTCCGCAACTGCGCCTACGCGATTCACAAAATCAAGCGCTTGCTTGAAATCAGGAAAAGTGAAAGCGCGCGTAACGTGGTGTTCGTTTACCACTTTCCATTGCGGCACTTGCTGATGTAGCGATTCCAGTTCTTTTCCTTTGAGCGGAGGCACGCCTCCGCGGCAGGGAACGCAGGTTTTGCTGGCGAGAGAGGACATAGATAATCTCCAAGCATTGTAGCGGTTTGCGGCGAGGTGAGTTTGGTAACTAAGAGAACTCACCCGAAGATGCTAAAATTACGATACTTGTAGCAAAATTAGCTTTACGGGCCTAAGTCATTGATAAAGAAGGTTTGTCTTATACTGGCGTTCAGTGCCGCGCTCCCGGCGTCGGGAGCGAAACTCAACTCACCACCAATCACCGAATACCGCCTGCGGTTCTACCACACCCATACCAACGAGCGGCTCGACATCGTGTACCGCCGTGGCGACGCGTATCTGCCGGAGGCGCTCGACCGCCTCGACCAGTACCTGCGCGATTATCGCACCGGTGATGTGCACCACTACGATCCGCGCGTCTTTGACCTGCTGCACGACCTGACCGCTTCCCTCGGTCTTCCCTCGGCTGAGATCGATGTCATCTGCGGATATCGAACTCCGCGCACCAACGAGTTTCTGCGGACGCGCAGCCCTCACACCGGAGTCGCCGAGCACAGTTTGCACATGCAAGCGGAAGCGATTGATATCCGCCTTCCGGGCGTGTCCACTGCCCAGTTGCGCGATGCCGCTCACGCACTGCATCGCGGTGGGGTCGGCTACTACCGCGCTTCTGATTTCGTACACGTCGATGTTGGCCGGGTCCGTCGCTGGTAGGATTCGAGGGTACCCCCCTCCCCCCCTGATCTTTTGGAATGATGGGGTTACAGCCAGACTACCCCCAAAATCTCTGAGGAATAAGGACTTACGCGCAAAATATTCCGGAATAAGGAGTTAGGGGTTCCTCTTCCCAAATCGGGCTGATTGTCAAGGAGCTAACATCTATCGCGATATAATATCTTGATGGGAGAGCTAAGTCAACCCTAGAAGCGACGGGGCAGATCATGGGGATTAGGTTCTCTGGCCCCAGCCGGGGTTTGGGTGAATGGGAAATTTTACCCACGCCTTGCGCCTTGGGCTGCATTCTTGCGCTGCTCCACCCGGCTGTCCTCGAGATCAGCGCGCGTCTCTACACCTAGAACGGAATATCTTCGTCGCTGATCGGGGTAGAGGCGGCTGCGTGTTGTGGCTCGGGAGTGCTTTGGTCGAAATTGTTTCCGGCTACGGAGGCGCCGCGGGAGCGTCCGCCGGAATCGTCTCCGGCGCCTTCGCCGCGTCCGCTTAGCATGACCAGGTCATTGGCGATGATTTCGGTTTTGTACTTCTTCTGGCCGGTTTCTTTGTCGTCCCAGGAACTGGTGCGCAGGCTGCCTTCGATGAAGCACTTGCCGCCTTTTTTCAGATACTCACCGACAATCTCAGCCAGGCGTTGAAAGGCCACGATGTTGTGCCACTCGGTGCGATCCTGCCACTGGCCGTCTTTGTCCTTGAAGCGTTCGTTCGTGGCGATTGAGAACTTGGCGACCGGCATGCCGCCCTGGGTGTATTTCACCTCGGGGTCCTTGCCCAGATTTCCGATTAAAATGACCTTGTTAACGCTTCTTCCTGCCATGAGTGCTGCTCCTTCCGCCCGCGGCGACACGCGAGAATCGACACGAAATTACGGCTGGAAGGCAATATATCAGAAATGGCCGAGGCTTGACGCTCAGGGACTGAAAGAGTCGGTGAAGGCGGGCCAAAATGAAACTGGATTCTGATGGATACTAGTTTCAAATGCTCCACGCGAGATCCCTCGACCGGCTGAAGTACGCCGGATCTTCGGGATGACGGCTTCGAATGAGTCCGATCGCGTGGGTTTCGAGGTGGATGAAAATCTCAAACCTTACGGTATAATCGGTGCCATGCCTGCTGAAGCAGACTCCTTAAAGCCCGCCGGGATGGTGCCCGACGAACTTAAGTTCGAACCCAAGTCCAAGGGGTTGTTGACTCCTCGAAAGAAGAAACCAAAGGAGTTGGCGGTGATCACCGAGTGCTGCACCGGGTGCGCTGGCTCTCCGGCTTGCGTAGAATATTGCCCGGTGGAAGATTGCATGTTCTGGGTTCCGGACGAAGACCATCCGCCATTCGGCAGAATCCAGGTTGACCCCATCCTTTGCATCGGATGCAAGAAGTGCATCAGCAAGGGTCCGGATGGATGTTTCCTCGACGGCTGCCCGTGGGATGCGATCGTGATGGTCGATACGGTCGAAGTGGAAAAAGAAGTCGGCGTGATGTCGATTTGAAAGGCCGCCGTTGGTCTTTGGTCGTTCGTCGTCAGCTTAGTTCGTTGTTCCACCGATTGGGTTTGGCCGAAATCCGCTCCACAATATTCCTGGTCGCGCGGTCGCCGCGATCATAATCCCCGCTTAGCTCCCGCGTTCGAGTTTCCGGCCACTGTTAGCGCTCCGAGTCGATGTTAAACCAGAGTCGCCAGATTCCAACGAGACGGTCCTCTTCAAAGAAGCGTTCAGCTATCGCGTTGTCTGGAAAATCCTTGTGGGAGAACCCGACGCAGTTGAAGATTACTTTGAGCGGGTTCACTTCATTCGGGAACACATGCTCGATGCCAAACCGAAGCTGACACGACGTTGTCTTAGGCTTGGCTTTAACGTTCGCTGGGTGCGCTTCGTGAAGGCGGCCTGGACAGTCGCGCTTTATGTGTAGGGAGAACCGGTTTCTGACGTTCGTCGTTTTTCCCACGTAGAGGCATGGGTAGACAAGCTCTTCAGGCCACCAGTCTCGGTATTCAACGTTGACCGGGCGCTCGCCTGGCCCTTTGAGAACGATGTGTCTGTTAGCAGCCATGAGATCGGCTCGGGGGCCGACCCACCAGAAGACGTAAACGCCGGGGCGCTCCGGTAGGTCGATGGACCGCCCGACGAAGATTTGATCAACGCGGCGAATGGATTCGTGCTTGTGCATTTGCTTTCCAATTCCCTGAGAAGAGGCCAACGACCGACGACCAACAGTCAACGGCTATCGAGTTCTTTCCCGAATTGCTTTTTCTGTTTCGATGGCTTGCTTGCGCAGGTGATCGGGGATGTCTGGCAATTCGCGTTCGTAGGGAAGAACTGCGGGAATATCCTCCGACTGACCGACGAGATACAGTGCGCGCAGTGCTTCCCAGACCTGTTCCGTGCCCGGATCGATGGTTGCGATCGCAGCGCCAGCCGCTACTGTCTGTCCGGTTTGAGCAGACAGTGTCCGCAGACGGCCGGTGATTGGCGAGCGGATTTCTACGGTCTGATCGCCTGCCTGCAATTTCGCGACGATACCTGCTTGATGAATCGTAGTGCCCACCGCGCTGGTGTCGATTACTTTTCCAGGCTGAGTGGCGATGACTGTGGCTGGCTGCAAGAGTTCGAGAATCTGGGGCCGGCCCGATGCGTCGCCGAAGCGAACCAGCGAAAGCGCGGCGTTGCCTCGCACCATCAGCGAAGGATCGGCGAGCATTTTGAGGAGAGCTTCATGGAATCCCGCGCCGGATGTGTCTTGTCCCATGACCCATGCGTCGGTATTGCGGACTTCCTCGACTGGATCAGAGGCCAGGCGTACAACCTGCGGATACCACTGTGTCACGGTCGCGTCATGTCGAGTGATGTGTTCCCCGATCTGAACCAGCGCGTGCTGAATGTGGCGGGGATGCTTTTGGTCTTGCAGGTATTCAGCTAACTGTTTTTCAGAGAGCTGGCGGCCGAACCACGTATTCCACCAAAACAGAAACGGCATGAGAACGATTAGCCATCCGGTCACGAAGAAGAGCAGCCGGTTGCGCGTCGACATGCGCGGCTTGGGGGGCTTGCTTGCGTCGGGCGTAACCTGTGGAGTTGCGTTAGGAACGGCAGACATGGGATGACGGTTCTCCGTGCGCTTTGAGACTTGAGTTACTCCACCACATCGGCATCGAGCACCCGGTCTTGCTCCAGATAGTGCGAGACTGCGTATTGAGCCAGTAGCGGCGTCTGCAGCCGGATTTCAGCACCGATCCATTCGCCTTTGTTGTGGGGAGCGTTGAGCGGATGGTTGCAACGTCCGCCACTGCCGAATTGGGGGCCGAAATCGGCGCTCTGAATCTGGTCGAACTGTTTGAGTCCGCGCCAGGCTTCATCGCCCACTGTGCCCGAAACATCGATCTTTAATCTGACGACTGACATACGAAAATCATTTTCACCACAGAGGCACAGAGAAAGGCAAACAACTTCTCTGTGACTCTGTGTCTCCGTGGTTAATTTTCATGCGGCGAATAGATGATAAAGCATGAAGTAGACAATCACGCCGGTGACCGAGACGTACATCCACAAGGGGTACGTCCAGCGCGCGATGGCGCGGTGGCGATCGAAGCGTTCTCGCAAGGCGCGGCTCAGCGTAATAATGATCATGGGCACAATCGCCGCGGCCAGAATCGTATGGGAAATCAAAATGCTGAAGTACACGGGCCGCGACCAGCCTTGTCCCTGAAAATGCACCGAGCCGACATGCCAGTGATAGTACAAATAGCACGCCAGAAAGATGCTAGACGACGCCAGTGCGGCGATCATTACGGCGCGGTGGGCGGCCATTTGTCCGCGTTTGATGAAACCGCGCCCTACCAGCAGCAGCACCGCGCTGGTTCCATTCAAGCTGGCATCGATCGCTGGGAAACTCGTGAATTGTGGCGGAACTTGCATCATGCGGCAGGCCTCGTGGTGCGGCGGTTTACTCGGAAAAAGCACAGCCCAAACATGAAAATCGTGAACAGCGCAAGCGCGGCGATGGAGGCAGGCAGTGGCAACACTGTCGGGCTTTCAGGATAGAGAAGAACGCGCAGGGCCTCGACGCCGTAGGTCAACGGATTCAGTCTCATCACCAGCCGCAGCCAGCCCGACGCTCCTGCCAGTGGGAACAGCGCGCCTGAGAGCAGCCACAGCGGGATCAGAAAAAGATTAATGATGGCATGGAAAGCCTGTGTGGAATCCATGGGCCACGCGATAGCGAATCCCAGAGAGGTCAGCGCAAAGGAAACCAGGAAAACCACAAAGACGACCAGCAGAAAATCAATGATCCCCAAATGCACGCCGACAAAGGGCGCGAAAGCCAAAAAGATCAAGCCTTGAATGGCGGCCAGCGTGGTTCCACCCAGCACCTTACCAAGCACGATAGCAGAGCGGGGCACGGGCGCGACCATGACCGACAACAGGAAGCCTTCTTTGCGGTCCTCGATTAACGACATCATGGCAAAAATCGAGGTGAAAAGGACGATCATGATCAGGGCCCCGGGATAAAAATAATCCAGATAGTGCTGCTGTCCGGGAGCACTGCCCGCGCGGAACGAAGTGCCGAAGCCGGATCCGATGACCAGCCAGAACAGCAGCGGCGAGGCGATCACGCCTACCACGCGCGAGCGCTGGCGGTAGAAGCGAACAATTTCCCGCCACCAGAGCGTGAAGGCGGGCAACATCACTCCGCTGGAGATTGGGACAGCCTGCACCGGTAAAGTTGCGCTTCGGGTGACCACGTTAACCTTTCTTCGGCAGCAGCGCTGCGGATTTCTTCATTCTTCCGCGCACTTCGAGGAACGCATTCAGGAAGAGAATGCCTGACAGCGTTAGCAGAATCAGGCTCATGAAGAGGCCGTCGACGGTGGTGACACTGGCTCTCAAAACGATCCACGCCACTCCCATCAATGGGACGATCCCGAGTATGACGGAAAGCACCAGCATCATCGGTTTGCAGTCTCCTTTTCTTCGCCGCCGTCCGTCCAGAAACGATGTCCGGTGCGGTGAATGAAAACGTCTTCCAGTGTCGGCTTGCTTACCGAGATCGCCTCAATGTCGCCGGGGAAAGCCTCGACCACATCGGTAATGAAGCGATGGCCATTCTCGCGTTCGATACGGACCTGTCCGTGAAGCACCTGTGCGTCCAGATGGAAGCGTGCGCGGATTCTTTCGGCGAGCGAGTCAGGGTCTTTCGCATCCAGTAAAATCACGTCTCCGCCGATTTCATGCTTCAGGTCATCTGGCGTGCCCAGCGCCACCACTTTGCCTTCGTTCAGGATGGCGAGGCGATCGCATCGTTCAGCCTCTTCCATGAGGTGAGTGGTGACGATTACGGTCACTCTTTCCTCATCGCGCAGAATGGCAAGATATTGCCAGAGATCCCGCCGGGCGCCGGGATCGAGGCCGGTGGTGGGTTCGTCCAGCAAGAGGACCGAAGGGTGGTGCAGCAACCCCTTGGCTAATTCCAGCCGACGCTGCATTCCTCCGGAGAAGGTCTCCGCTTTTTCATTGGCCCGATCGGCTAGTCCAACCCGGCTCAGCATTTCTACGATACGCGATTTCAGCGCTGCTCCGTGCAAGCCATAGAGATGTCCCTGATGCCAGAGATTCTCGGCGGCGGTCAGCTTCACGTCGATGCTTTGGGCCTGGAAGACCACACCGATCTGGCGACGCAGACCGTTGGGGTCGCGGGCAACATCAAATCCCATGATCTCGGCTCGCCCGCCTACCGGAATCATCAGGGTGGAGAGGATGCGAAACAGCGTCGTCTTTCCACTACCATTCGGTCCCAGCAGTCCGAAGAGTTCGGCCTGACGCACATCGAAGGAGACACCGTTCAGCGCGGCGCGATCACCATAACGATGCACGACATCTTGAACAGAGATAACAGCGGGTCCTACAGCGAGGTCGGTCTCGGAGCCAGCCACAGCAAATGGAGTTTTAGAAGCCACAGAGTATTCTACGATGAGACGCTGGCCGGCGGGTTACACGGCTACCGGTTTTCGAGTTCGGCTGGGGGCTCGCTCCTCAAACGATACCGGCACCTGCCGCCACACCTGAATCGCGAGAACCACAGCCGTCGCTAAAAGCAGGGCTCCAACGGCGACATGCGCAACAGTCGAAACCACCATGGGCAGTTCGGGTTGAACTGCGTCGCGTCCCCAGGCCACACGCGTCAGAAACGCAGCGAAGCCAAGGCAAAGTTGAGCGATCAACAAAGATACTAGAAGGATCGCTGGCCGCCGCACCGCCTCGATCTTCGAGAATTGCGACAACGCACGGATTGCGGTCCAGGTCAGCACGAAAGCCACGACCGCAGCGTTCACGACGTGGGGCCACCAACTCATGCCGTGATGGCGAAACATTGCGCCCAGAATCAATTGAACGTACAGGACGAAGATTGAGAGCAGGGTGAGCGTGACGAGGCTGGGACGGCGGCTGTCGAATTCAATCTGCGGAACTTCTTCCACCCACCTACGTCCGGTGAACATTGCGATGACAACTGAAATGCAGAAGAATGTCTGCGCCACGGCGGCGTGGGCCGAAGAAACCCACGGCGGCTGGAACAACAAGACCGTAAGACCGCCCAGGATTGCTTGCGTAATCACTGTGCCTAGAGCGGCAACGCTGAGCCACTTCATCCAACGGCGGCGGTCTGCAAACCACGTCCACGCGGCGATGGAAATCGTAAGTAGCACGATGGACCCGGCTATGGCGCGATGACTCCACTCGAACTTTATCCCTCCATGCAATGGTGGGACGCTGAAGGATCCGAAGGATGTAGGCCAGTCAGGAATGGAGAGTCCGGCATCGTTGCTGGTAACGAGCGCACCCGCGATGATGAGCACGAAAGTCGCGCACGCTACGAAGACAGCGAAGCGGTGGTGCGCGCGATTATACGGTGTAGCGAGAGACTTCAGCAGTTTGATCTCCGGTTGATTTGACAGCTGCCGAGCTACGCTCGGCGGGACGGGTCAGAGACCCGTCCCCACACGATGCAAACTACTGCGCTTTGAAAGTTTGGTCTACCGTCTTGCTGTCTTTGGCGGCTAGCGTGACTTTTTGAGTTTGCTCGCCTAGTTTTTCCTGCACGAATGCAATGGTGTAATCCCCAGGCGGCAGGCCCTTGATTTCGTATTTGCCATCGGGGCCGGTGACCGCATAGAACGGGGTCTTCACGACGTTGATGTACATCCGCATCCACGGGTGCTGGTTGCACTTCACCGGCAGCATGATTTCTTCGCGGGCGAAGCTCTTCTCTAGCGGAGCGGCCGCAGGCGGTTGAGATTCGTTCCATTCGCGATTGGCTTGCGGCGTGGGGTGAATGTTGTGCGTGGTCTGGTCGTCGTTCTTGATTTCAATGTTTTGACCCGCCATGGCACCCAAAACGTGTGGGTGATATTGGCACCCCTTCTGGTCGATGGTGACGGCTGTCGTAGGAACCGCAAAGGTCCGATCACCCAGTCCGTCTTTTACGTAGACGAAAACATTGGCCAAATTGCCGCCGTCGACGACGATGGTCTCAGCCGTGTTGGTTCCCTTGCAGGCGGCATCCTGACTCATGTCGATCTTAGCCGACTTGGGAGCTGCGCCGTCGAGCTTCACCGCGCCGCTAACGGAAGCTACCGTGCTGGGATCGATTGGAGTGGCCGCGGCCGCTGGCGCGGCTGTGGTGGCCGGTGCGGAAGCTGGGGCTTCGTTTGTTTCCTCTTTCTTGCTGCAGCCTACGAGGAGCCAGAGGCCGAGAAGACAGAGCAAGCCGAACATTGTCACAGATGTTTTCTTATTCATTATGTCGCCCTTTCGTGAAGTGTGGAACGCATTTTGAAAATCTGAATTCAGGTTTACTCGCTATCCCGAAATCTTGCCCCGAATGCGCGGGTTGGAAGCGCCCTCGCGCTGGCCGACGGGACAGCGGCATTACAAAACCTTCCATTCTACCGCGAACCGCCGGCGCTTGCCGGGTGAGGAGGCCGTGCGGCCTGCTTAGACTTCGCCGGCATCTGGGTTGCCGCGCTGCTTCGTCCCATGGACGCTGCGACCCGTTTTTGCTCTTCCGGCGTCAGTTGGAAAATGTAATCCACCAATAGCTTGGACTGATCTCCTTCGTAGCCTTGGAATGAGGACGGCGTTGGACCGGCGAACACCCAGTGATCGTTCTCGCGCCGGAACAATCCCGATGGCATGGACGTTCCCGGGCTGATGGCTTGTGGATCAAGCACCCAGCGCTGCGCCCAGTCCGGCTTCAGGCGGTCCTTAGCGAGCAAGAAGTTCGGCGCGGTGGCAATCTTGTCATGGGCGGGATCGCCTGTCGCGTGGCACTTCAAGCACGGTGCAGCTGTACTCGAGAACAGGCTCCGCGCCATATCCGTTTCCTTTGTGGTCAAGACTGGGACCTGCTCAGGAATGTACGGCATGGGCTGCTGCGATAACGCCTGGAAGAATCGCACCAGTTTGCGCAGTTCGTTGTCCGAGAAAGAGAACGTAGGCATGCGCACTTTCAAATACGGTCGCACGCCGTTGCGATTCGTATCCGTCGTGCTCAACGAAGGATTAGACAAGAATCGGCGCAGCCATTCTGGATCGACACGCGCGCCCTCGGTCAGGAGCTTCGGCGGAAGTTGGTCTTTCCAGTCCGGATCCTGATATTTCTTCATTCCCATCAGCACGGTCTGCTGACCGGGGATGAACTGATGGCATCCCATGCAATTGTATTTCTTGACTACCCACCAGCCTTCCTGAATGTCACGGCGCGAATCGCCGGGGAGATATTTATATTGCGCGGGCAGGGAACTCTCTTCGCTACCCAGCAGGAATGTGGTGAGGGCTCGAATCTGCTCGGCGGTAAGGTGCAGATTGGGCATGCGCAGAGCTTCGGTCTCGGATTTTATTTTGCCCTGGTCGTAGATGTTGGGCTCGGCAAGTTTGTGTTCAAAGAAACCCTTGTGGTCATACCAAGAATCCTTTGCCGGGCCTTCGGGTAGTCGTGCCAAATCTTCTGGATTCTTGATCGGCTCTGCACTCTTGCCGCCACGCTGCGCAGTCTCGGTGAAGAGAGCGAAATCCAAGCGCTCGATGGGCTTGCTGCCTTCAAAGGTTAGCTCCGTGCCGATGCGGCCCTCGTCCTCCATCCCAGAAATCTCATGGCAGCCAGAGCAACCATAATGACGAATCCACTTCTTGCCTTCCTCTTTCAGTGCAGGATCGTCCATGAATGAGGCATCGGCGTAGGACGATGGTTCCTGCTTCTTTTGCGTCATCAGATACGACGCGATGTCCTGCGCATCCTCGGGAGCGAGGCGCAGACTCGGCATTACGGTCATGTTCTGCACTTGTAATTCGTGGCCGTCGTTGGGGCACTGGCTGTGCTGCAAGTCAAAGACGTAGGGCAAGCCCTTCTTAGCGTAATCCTCCGGACCAATATCTTTCTTTTCGTACGGACAATACGGACGAGTGCGTTGACGAGCATTGTGAATCCAGCGCACCAGGTAATCGTAATTGGCTTTTTCGCCCTCGCGTGTCAGATTCGCTGCGAAGCTGCCGCCCTGCATCTGATCGCCTTCGCCAGTGGAGTGGCAAGCCAGGCAGCCACGCGTCTCGAAAAGCTCTTTGCCATGCTCTGCGTTTCCTGGCTTCTGTTGCGGCAATGGATCGGTGAGCGCCGATTGCCACAAATAAGCCGAGATCGCCTGGATTTGATGATCGTTCAGGCGGAAGTTCGGCATCTTGGTGGTGGGACGGAAATCTGTCGGCTTCTTCAGCCACACCGGAATCCAATTCTTGTTGAGCTTGAGACGAATGTCCTTCAGGTTCGGCCCAATCTTCTTCATATCCTGCATCACGCTGTGCAACTGAAAGTCGAGCTGTTGAATCTCACCGTCCGCCTTGCTGTTGACCACTTTGAGCGCGATCGCCTCGTCGTTTAATCGGTTGGCTTCCTGGTTGGTTTCCGCCGCATCCGCTTGCTTCATCAAATACGCAGCCTGCTTGAAGTTCTCCTTTTTCTGCTGCTCCAATTGCTTGATGCGTTGGCTAAACGTATTCAGATCCTCGGGTTCCTTGTCGTACCCCTCGTAGCGGTGGCAACCCATGCAGCCTTTTTGGCGGAACAGATCCTTGCCTTCGCTGATGGTCCATCCCACATCGCTGCTGACTAAAACCATGTCGGCGGCATGGCAGGTTTGGCAGCCGGCTTCGACGTTCTGCTTGGGAAAGAGTGGCCACAGCCAGTGTTCATAGTTTCCGTGCGCCTTCTCGATGCTTGTGGTAGCGCGGCCGTTCCCTTGATGGCAGGGCGAACAGCCAAACACGTCAGGATCGTGGATTTGCAAAAGCCCGGGACTTGGATGGCTAACAAAAGCCTGTGCATATTCGTCAGGCTTCTTTTCGCCCTTCGGAGTCATGACCGCGGGCGTGATTTTCAGCGGCTCACGAATGCCCACGTGGCAGGACTCGCATCGGTCGACAATATTAGCGTCGGCCACATTGATCTGCACGATCTTCGGGTCCCACTCTTTCGTCTTTCTCTGCAAGCCCTCGATCTGGGTCGGCGTCAGATCGACCATGTGGTCGGCGACATAAGTCGTCATTGCGGTGCCGGCCGCCGTTACCGGCTTGATCACCTCGCCCAGTTTCGCATTCAGCTTCGTGCGCTGATCTTTGAGGTCGTTGTATTTCTCTTCCAGTTGGCGGAAGTCGTATTTCTCTTTGTGACCGTCGAGGAACTCGACCGTCCAGAGTTTCTTCTTATATTCCTCCAATTCGTTTCGCTTGCTTTGCTTGCCCGACGAACTGGTCTCAGTCTCGATCTGATAGGTCAGTGCATTAGCGTAAGCCCGCTTATCAGTGAAGGTATTCTGCACCGCAAGGATCTGCGCACTGAGACTGGTGATCTGTTTCTGAAGTTCGTCCCGCTGAGACTTGGTTGCCGCGTCAACTTGCTTGTAGGCCTGCTCCAGTTGCTGATACTGGGGATCGGTCTCGACAGCTTTCACGGACTTGTCGGACGCCGGTTCTGCCTTCGCCAGAAAGGCGGTGTAGCGCTGCTTCCATTCGTTTTGGAAAGCCTTCCAGGGCCGCTGTCCATAAGCTTCGTCCCACAGAGCCCAGAACAAGGTCGCCATCAGCAAGACCATCGAGACGACGTAATAGAGTGCGTACGACTTCGTGACTACTGGATCCTGCTCGGGGATTGGTTGTTCAGGCACCAGATTCTCCCATTCGTCGTTGGCCGTCCGTCGCTAGTCGTTGGCGTCGCATGGTCTGCCTGAGGTTCCCAGGCCAACGACCAAAGACCAACGACCAACGACACTCACACATTGAACCAAGGTGTTATCCACACGTACTTGATATTGAACGCAAGCCGCAACAGCATTTTGAGCGGCAGTCCCACCATGGTGAGCCAGAAGAACATCATGATGGAATACTGCAGCAGGCTCATGCGCTGATAATCCTTCGGGTTGTAACGCCGGAAGAGCGCATGGACCAGAAATCCGCCGGCCAAGTAATATCCTCCGACCACAATCGCACCGAAGATTGCCTTTGCCAGGTTCGAGGTGAGTCCGAAAAGATCAGGCAAGTCACGATTCACCTCGTAAATGAGCCGATTGTGATCCCAGGTTTGTCCCGGCCAGAACCACTGCCAGCCAGGCCCGCGGATGAACGTCCCGATAATGATCATCGCAACCCACAGGACGACGAAGCCAAACATGAACGTGCCAATCGCAAACTTGCGCTGCTTCCAGGTGTAATAGCCGCTGCCGAGCGGGTTGGTGTCGATGTACGGAATCACCATTAATCCGACGATGATTAGCGTTGGCATAACCACGCCGGCGATCCACGGATCGAAGTACACCAGCATTTCCTGCAAGCCGAGGAAGTACCACGGAGCTTTCGCCGGATTCATCGTCAGGTTGGGGTTGGAAGGCTCTTCAAGCGGCGCGCTCAGCGTGATGGACCAGACCATCAAAATAATCGTGACGATAATGGCGGCAAGGAATTCAATGCGCAGAAGAAACGGCCAGACGTGAATTTCTTTTTGCCAGCCGGGACGGAACGGCCACGTCTTGCGGTGATGAGTCTTCGCGATCGCCGGATTGGTTTCGAGTTCGCCGATCAGTTCATCGTTGGCCTTGGCCTGCTTCCACGCCAGATAGATGTAGAAAATCAGCAGCGGGATCAAACCGACGATGGGTACGTTGTCAGGCGCGGAACAGATCTCCCAAAGTTGTCGCCAATCCATAAGAGCTCCTAGCCAAGGAGACGTTGCAAAGCAACGTCTCTACCGCAAGTCTTGTCCACTGTAGAGACGTAGCTTGCTACGTCTCGCCGTTTCGCCTAAGAACTACGGCGCGGTTTGTCCGCCTCTGCGGTTAGCATTACCGGTGCCGGGCCGGAGATGCCGCCATCTTTTCTTACCCGCCAGAAATGCACGATCATCAAAACCGAAGCCACGATTGGTATCCCGATGCAGTGCCAGATGTAAGAGCGCAGCAGCGCATTCGCATCCACGATCGAGCCGCCCAGCAGGCCAAAACGAACATCGTTATACGGCGTCATTCCCAGCATCTTGCCGAACGGTCCCTCGTGGCCAAGCAGCGGCGTCGCGCGAGCCATGTTCGTCCCCACCGTCACTGCCCAGAATCCCAGTTGATCATCGGGAAGCAGGTAGCCGGTGAACGAGAGCAGCAGCGTGAAAACGAGCAGAAGCACGCCGATGTTCCAGTTGAATTCGCGCGGCTTTTTGTACGAGCCGGTCAGAAAAACTCGGAACATATGCAGCCAGACCGCGATGACCATTAAGTGCGCCGCCCAGCGATGCATGTTGCGCAGCAGTTTGCCGAAGGGAACGTCGTGCTCGAGGTAGAGAACGTCGCGAAAGGCCTGCACTTTGCTGGGATGGTAATAGAACATCAGCAGCACGCCAGTGAAGGTGAGCACGATAAATAAGTAGAACGTGATTCCACCCATGCCCCAGGTATAGCTGTAGCGGACCGCGTCGCGATTAATTTTAGCCGGATGCAGGTGCAGGAAGACGTTCGACAGCACGCCCAGCGCGCGGTTACGCGGGGTGTCGTCATGCTTATGGCGGAAGATCGAAGTGAAGACCTGAGTCTTGGTGGGATCTTTCAGGCCTTCGATCTGCTCTTTGGCCTTCGCGGGCATGTCGGTCTTGAGCGACTGGACATCTTCTTTTACTCCAGCCTTCACCCGTTCGAGCAGGCCCACGCGATTGCCGTTCTTGCCGTTTCTATTCTCTTCAGGCATCGTTTCCTCTGTTTAACTCTGTAGCCACCGCGGAGCTTGCGCTCCGCCCGGACAGCCGAGGGCGGCTGTCCCCACACAAATTATTACGCGCGCAGGAAAGATCCGTCGTCGTTGAACTGGCTCGGCTGGCCTTTTGGCCACTGATATAAACGCGATACATCCACCAGGATCTGACCGTCGGGCGCGACTTCGACCTTAGCCCGATCCATCGGCCTCGGTGCGGGGCCTTCGAAGTTAATTCCCTCGCTGTCGTACCCGCTGCCGTGGCACGGGCACTTGAATTTGTTTTCACTCGGTTTCCAGTCGGGAGTGCAGCCCAGATGGGTGCAGCGCGCGTAGATCACGAAGATGCGGTCCGGCGTACGGTCCACCCAGATGCGGTACTTTTGCTGGAACTTTGTATCGACTCCCAGACCGTACTCCTCGGGATATCCGATCTTGAAGCTGGTCGCAGGCTCGAATAGAGTGCGCGGCAGGAAGAAGCGGAAGAATGCCAGGAACCACGCCACCAGGAATGCGGCAACCGCGCTCCACACCAATCGGCGGCGCTGCTGATTGACTTCACTGTCCTCCGGACCGATCGATGCCACGCCTCCGGCTTTCGCTGCTCTGGACGTTCCAACCGCGGGCGTGCCGACATAGCTTGTGGACTCGCCGCTGCGGGATACAGAGGCAGCCGCCGAAGCAGTCGCGGCCGCAGTTGCAGGACGGGGAGCGGCCGGAGTTGGGGCCGCTACCGGAGCCGCAGCCGCTGGAGCTGCGGCAGGCTCTCCGAGTAGCGCGAAGATTTCGGCGTCGTTGAGCGCTGGCAAACCCTTGCGCCCGCGCCGCGCCTGTTCTGCCGCGATCGTCGACTTGCTCCATTTGCGGCCCTCGGAAACCCATTTGGCAACGTCTGCGCTAATGGGACCACTGGGTGCGGCCGCGGGAGGTGGTGCTGGGGCAGTGGCTGGAACCGATGTGGCCGGAGCCGCAGCGACCGGCTCTCCAAGCAGAGCAGCAATTTCGACATCGTTGAGCGCCGGTAACCCTTTGCGCCCGCGTCGCGCCTGTTCCGCGGCAATGGTCGACTTGCTCCATTTTCTTCCTTCAGCAACCCACTTGGCGACGTCTTCGCTCAGTCCGGCGCTCGGCGCAGCCGCCGGAACTGCGGCAGGCGGAGGAGTCGCGGCCGCGGCAATTGCAGGAGCCGAAGTCGCGACGGGTGCGGATCCACCATTTCCACTTTCCCAAGCCATTGGCTGGCCGGCTTTCAACGCTTCAATGTCGGCATCGCTGAGCACGGGCAGACCCTTGCGCTGGCGGTAGGCCTGCTCCATTGCTATGACCGAATTATTGAGCGCCTTCCGCGGCCACGGCGGAAGATGCCCCAGAATGCCACCTGCATTGGCGGATTCGTCTGCCATCCGACCTCACCCCTTTTTTATACTTGGCCCTACTTCGATTCCAATATTGTAATTCCGTTAGTACTCAGTCTCCAGCGGCAGCGAGCGATCCCACCCTGCGCTCACTTCTTAGACCAACTCCAATCGCCGTGCCCACCAAGTCGGCTAATGCCGCAATGAATGTCGGCGAATCGTTCAATCCCGATGTCATCTCGAATCGCTTGATGCCGAGTTTAGCGGCTTCCGCTCGAGCCTCGTGATCGATCTCTCCCAGCGTTTCCACGTGATCGGAGACAAACGAAACAGGGACGATGCAGACCTCGCGGTTTTTTTCCGTCGCGAGTTCGCGCAGCGCCGTGTGCAGCGACGGCTGCAGCCACTTGCTGGCTCCTACTTTGCTCTGGTAGCAGAGGCGGTAACCGTTGGTCCATCCTCCGCGTCGCATGAGCAGTTCGACAGTCTCTTCAATTTGCCGCTGATAGGGATCGCCCTTTTGGATCACCGCGACTGGAACGCTATGCGCGCTGAAAACGATCTCCGGGCGGTCAGGGTCGGAGAATCGTGCCAGTGCTTCGTCTATCTTTTCGACCAGCGCCTGCAAGTAAAGTTCGTGACGATAGAAGGTCTCGATGCAATGGACTGCGATGTTGTCCTGAAACAATCGCCGCCATTCGTTCAGGCTGCTGCCCGTCGTCGTGCTGGAATAGTGCGGATAAAGAGGAAGCAGCACAACCTCGTCGCAGCGGGCGTCGCGAAGTTGCTCGATGGCCTGCGCGGTAAACGGATGCCAATAACGCATGGCGACGAAGCAATGGGCGTCGAGGGCAGACTCCGCCAGCTTCCGCTGCAACGCCCGGGCCTGCTGCTCGGTGAACCGGCGTATGGGAGAGCCCCCGCCGATGGTCGCGTAGTGGTGCTGGACTTTTCTGGCGCGGGTGCTGGAAATCAGCTTGGCTAGCGGCTTTCGCCCGATGCGGGCAAATGGGAAGTCAATGATGTCGGGATCGCAAAACAGATTAAAAAGGAAAGGCTCGATCGCTTCCAGCGTGTCGGGTCCGCCAAGCTGGAAGAGCACCACACCAATCCGCCGTGTTGTGTAAGCCATTCCCCCGGGTTCCTTGACGAAAAAGGATGTTACTCAATCTGCGCAGGGTAGTCAACGCGGAACTCGTGGTGTGCGGGTCTTGATTTACTTCACGGGACGCCGCACTTCAATCTTGTCACCAATCTCGATGCTCATTAAGTCTTCACCGACTTCCAGTGGTCCCGCATAAGTTTTTCGAGTATGTGGAATCACGTCGGGAACCTCCGGCGGCACAATGTGTGAGTAGACTGCGAGTTTTGGCTTCACCCGGGAAAACACGACCCCTGCCTGCTCGGGAGTTGTATGGTGCTCGATTATTGCTTTCCGTTGTTCCCGTGAATCCGTGCTGGCCAGTTCTCCAAACGCCTCGGGGTCAATCACCTCGTGAATCAGAACGTCCGTTCCCTGAGCGAACTTAATCAGGTTTTCCGAAGGACGAGTATCGCCTGACATGGTGACCGAGTGCCCGCCGTAATCAACGCGATAACCGAACGCGGGCTTAATTTCGCCGTGATCGACCAGAAACGCCGTGACCTTCACTCCCGCCTTGTCATAAACGACGCCCTCTTCGATGTCTTTGGCGACCACCATCGCACCTGCGCCGGGCAGTTTTGTATCAACATCGCGCCTGATGTGGATGTCGAATGCGTACGCCTCCTGCAGATGCTCCATCATCGCCTTCGTGCCCGCCGGACCCCACACTGGAAGAGGAGTGTCTCGGCCCATGACCCATCCGGTCAGCCACAAGTCTGGAATTCCGACCGTATGGTCCGAATGCAAGTGTGTGAGGAAAAGGCCGGTGACTTCTTCGAAAGGAATGTTGAGTTGATACAGGCGTTGAGTGGCGCCGCGTCCGCAATCGAAAAGCAACTTCTCTTTTCCGGCTTCCACCAGAATGCTTGGGCCGAAGCGGGACATCACCGGCCGCGGATTGCCCGTGCCCAAAAGCGTTACCTTGAAGTCTTGCGCTGACGCAGTAGCGGCAAGAGCAACCGCAAACGCCAATGACGAGGCTACCTTCGTCCAAGAAAACCAACGTTGCTGCAAAACGGACTTCACGATCTCAGATTGAAGCTTGCGAAGACGCGACGGGGGCGTGAGCTCCAGTCTCCGTCGCCATCGCCTCGATGATGAAATCTGCGAACTCGGAGGTGCCAGCCTTTCCGCCAACGTCACGCGTCAACTTGTCGCGCGTACGATAAACCTTTTCCAGAGCGTTGCGAATCTTGAGCGCCGCATCGTATTCGCCCAGATGGCGCAGCATCAGCAGGGAAGATCGTAAAATGGCCGTTGGATTCGCCAGGTTCTTACCGGCAATATCGGGAGCCGAACCATGCACTGCCTCAAAGATGGCGCAGTTATCGCCGAGGTTGGCGCTGGGAACGAACCCCAGTCCGCCCACAAACGCGGCGCACAGGTCAGAAATAATGTCCCCGTAAAGGTTCTCCATCACCAGCATGTCGTATTGGTACGGATTCATGACCAGTTGCATGCAGGTGTTGTCCACGATGTGCTCGCCGTAGGTAATCTCGGGATAGTCCTTGGCAACGCCGCGGGCGCAGCGCAGGAAGAGGCCGTCGGACAACTTCATGATATTGGCTTTATGAATGGCGTGGATCTTCTTGCGTTTATTCTTGCGAGCGTACTCAAATGCGAAGCGTGCAATGCGAGTCGAAGCTTTCTCGGTGATGACCTTGATACTCTCAACCACTCCGGGGACAACTTCATGCTCGATGCCGGAGTAAAGGCTTTCCGTGTTCTCGCGCACGATGATGAGATCAACGTCGGGGTAACGCGTCGGGATGTGGGGAAGATTCCGAATGGGACGGAAGTTGGCATAGAGTTCGAACTTCTGCCGTAGCGCGACGTTGATGCTGGCAAAGCCGCCGCCGATCGGAGTTGTTACCGGCCCTTTGAGAGCGACATGAGTACGCTCGATCGATTCGGTGAGCTCCTTCGGAATGTACTCCTTGTATTTCTCAAACGCTTCAGCCCCAGCCATGAAAGTTTCCCACTCAAACTTCACGCCCGTGGCTTCGAGGATGCGGACGGTGGCTTGCGTGACTTCGGGACCGATGCCGTCGCCGGGGATAAGAGTGATCTTGTATGCCATATTACTAAGAGCAACTATCGTCAAAAGCCAAACAAACTGTAGAAACTTTGCTTCGCAAACATCTGGTTCCGTGACAACCTCACTCCTGTCATTTCCGAGGAACGAATGCGACCAGGAATCCAGGTTCTTGCCGGTCGCGCCAAGAACTGAGATCCCTCGCTTCGCTCGGATGACAATGACGGGACCTTGTCAGCGGCCCGAGACGTAGCAAAGCTGCGTCTCTACAGCGTCGTCAACCCTTGGCCCCGGGCTTGCCGCGAACTTCTGGCTCTTTTGTTTTGAGCAAGTCTTTCAGTTCAGTCATGAATTCCTGGACATCCTTGAAGTCCAAATAAACCGAGGCGAAACGGACGTAAGCCACTTTGTCGTAGCGGCGCAGCCGATTCATGATCAGCTCACCGAGTTCGCTGGTCTTGCGCTCGCGCTCAGCCGATTCGATCACGAAGCCCTCGGCTTCATTCACGATCTGTTCCAGCTTGCCGATCGGAACCGGCCGCTTTTCACAGGCTCGTAGCAGGCCATTCAAAACTTTCTGACGATCGAATTTCTCGCGCCGGCCATCCTTCTTGACCACCATGTAAGGAATTTCGTCGATGCGCTCATAGGTGGTGAAGCGCTTGCCACACTTCAGGCACTCGCGGCGGCGGCGGATGGAATCGGCTTCCTTGCTCTCGCGCGAATCCACCACTTTGTCATTTGCGAACCCGCAGAAAGGACACTTCATGGCGCTTGGAACGGTGAACACTGATTGTAGCAGGGACGAGAAGGCATCAGGCTGGCGGAGGCGACGGCGAAAGCTCAGCCCGGGCCTCCTCTTGTTCACTCTCTTCCGAAAGCTTCCGCAAAGAAAGCCGTTCGCTGTGCGCCAGCAGCAGGCCAACCGGAACCACCGAGACGAACGTGGCCAGCCATAACAGAATCCCGCAACTTGCCGCCAGTTCATGCGATGCATTGAAAATATGCTCCAGCGCGGAAATCGTTGCCAACTGCGATCCTCCACCGACTCCGGGCAACTGGATTAAAGAGCCCAGCATGGCGGAACCCATCAGCAGCAGAACTTTGGATACAGTCATGTGCTCGAGGGGCATCCCGTAGGCATGAGTGACCTCGCGATAGGCAAGCGCGATGAGCCACCATAGCAAAACCGACACGCCGGACAGTTGCAGGAAGGAAATCGGACCATGAATGGTGTCTAATCCTCCGTGGAATTCACGTACCTTCTGCGCCACTCGATGTCCTAGGTTCGCGGCCAGGTGAGCGAAGCGAGTTTCGATCCAGGCGGCTAAAGCTTCACCAAATTTTGCGATCAAGACCGCCCCCAGCGCTAACCCTGCCACCAGCGCGATCAGCAGAAAACCTCCAACACGCAGCCGAGGATAGATCTCGGGGTTCGGCAGGAATCGCAATTCTGTCGGGAGGAAGATGGCGAGGACCATCAAGACCGTGAACCCGCCAATATCAAAAATGCGCTCGATTGCCCAAACTGCCATTTGCGAAGAGAAGGTGAGATTGGCTCTACGCGCGATCAGGTAAGGGCGAATCAATTCGCCCGGCCGTCCCAGCAATGTTAAGCCGGTGAACCCAATGAGCGTCGGAGGAATCAGCCCGATCGTCGAAGCTTCCTTGCGCACAGGCCGCAGAAAGATTTTCCAGCGCAACGCACGCAGGAAATAGCTGAAGTAGATCAGCGCTGTAGCCTGAACGATGTGGCGCACGCTGAGCTGCCGCCCCTGACTCCAAAAGGTGGCCCAGTCAAAGTCTTTCCACGTCCGAAACTGCAGATAAACCAGGGCAGTAAGAATCGCCGCGACGACCGCGTAGGCCAGATACCGTTTTTTGCCCATTTAATCGACGCGCCCCGAGCTAGAAAGCCGAGCACAGAAATACTTCAAGAATTGCTCCTCTTGCCAAGGTAAATGACGCGAACGCAGGGGTCAACGCGGGGCCTTCGATGGAGCGACGGGCGTCCCCGCCCGTCCGTCAAAATGCAAACGGTTCGAGGGGTCCGTTCTCCATTAACGCTCAACGTTCAATTGGGAAGTCTGCTGGGTCGAATCCGGGAGTGCTACTTGTTTCACGGTCGCAGGATGATTCGCAGGAATCTTGTTATAACTGGCTGTCTTCACTGCAGCCGCTTTCCGCTCCGCGAGTTTCTTACGATTGAAATCACGAATAATGCGGGCAACGTAAGCCTGAGTTTCGTAATACGGCGGGACGCCGTGGTACTGTTCCACGCGCTGCGGTCCGGCGTTGTATGCTGCAAGAGCTTTGATCAAATCGAAGTTGTATCGTTCCAGCAATTCCCGCAAGTATCGAGTGCCGCCCTCGACATTGTCGTTGGGATCGAATGCATCGCCCACTCCCAGCCTGGACGCGGTTTGCGGCATCAGTTGCATCAGGCCCTGCGCTCCCTTAGGTGATACCGCTCTTGGGTTGAACCCGCTCTCGGCATGGATCACGCTGTTGATCAGATCCGGGTCAAGGTGATGCCGGCTGCTCACGGCATTAATGACTTCATTCATCGATTGCGAGCTGTGCGGCGTTTCTCCGGCGGCTGCCGTCAGATCTTTGTCAAAGCGATCGATTTCGTCGGTGGGCACATCCACATATCCATCTCGGTCAGCGCCCAGATAAAGACGAGTTACCGGACCAACTATCTCCCGCCGCTCGTGGCGAATGGAAAAGCCATTGCGCAATACGGCGAGGTCCGCCCCCGCGGCAAACCGCGGTGCCCCCCAAAGGGCCAGTGCAAGAGCGAGTTGAAGCAATAACCTCATATGAAGACGGAACGATCTCGCCGGACAAGCTTGCGAACCCTAAACCCCTACGCGCGTCCCCAGCACCTGCTCAATCGCTGCCGCTACCCCGTTCTGGTCGTTGTCCAGGGTTACTGCCCAGCCCCTTCCCCGCAGCTCTTCCGATGCATTCCCCATGATAAATGGCAGCCCGGCGAAGGCAAGCATTTCGATGTCATTGTAGTTATCACCAATGGCCATGACCTGTTCGCGGGGGATGCCACGATAATTGGCCCATCTTTCCAGGGCATGGCCTTTGGAACAGCCCTGATTCAGCACATCCACGATGGAAAGATCGCGCTTTGGATATTCCGTACGCAGCACGGTGATGTCTTTTTCCAGCCCACTTGCCGCCAGTAGCGCAAGAGCCTGGTGCATGCGCTCGATCCGCCCGCAGAACATGGCCTGAACGGGATCTGTAATGAGAGAGTTCTCCAGCGGAATGACGAAATCTATATACTGCAGATTTTTCTCCAGCCAGCGCTGAATGCTTTCGCTTAAATCGCGCATGTGCTCGAGCACGATTGCGCCTTTGCTCTCGATATCAAAGGTCAGGACAGTGTTGCTGCGGAATTCCCGCATCACGCCAATGAGCTTGCGGCAGGTCTTCGCCGGGAGCATATCGCGATGAAAGGTTTCGCCCGTGAGCGATCGGGTAATGGCGCCGTTTGAGCTGATCAGCCAGAGATCGAAGCCAAGCTGCTGGGCGATAGGAAGGGCAAATTTGTGACGCCGTCCGGTTACCAGTATGACTTCGACGCCCTCCTGATGAGCGCGGCGCAGCGAGGCCAGATCTGCTTCTGAGATCTGAAATTCTGGGTTGAGCAGGGTGCCATCGATATCGGCGGCCAGCAGGCGGATCGGAGGTCTCAGCACAGACGATTCTAGCATTCGCGGGCTGAGTACCGCCGAACGGCGAGCGCCATGGGCAGCCCGATCAAGAACATATGCACGACGAAATCGCTCGCCCTGGATGCCCACGTGTGATCGAATTTCGGAGCCGCCGAAAGCGGCACCACGATAAAATTCATGAAAAAGTAGATTGCAACGCCGTAAAGCACTCCCCACAGGACCGCCCGCCGGATCAGGAAGGTGAGCTTCCGGCTTGCCACATAGTAGACGGCCGTGGCCACGAATGTGATCAGAAACTCCAACGCAATTCCGAGAATCGCGGTGGGAAGGCCTCCCTGAAAAGATCTCATGCCAAGCAAGCCGGTAGCGATCGCTTGGGGGAGGACGATTGCTGGGTTCCCTTGCAAGACGACCGAGGTGGTGGCGTAGATCAGGTCCAATACTCCCGAGACCAGCCCGCCCCAGAAAACGGCTTTCGCCACGTTTGATCGTTGTGTTCGAGGCTCGGAAAAAGACGTGCCCATCGAAATTCCCCTATACCCGCGAGGTCGCACCTTCCCATGCTATAGTCCGATCACAGCATGGGATCGCTAATTTTCCTATTCTTTCCCTGGGGTCTGATTCTCCAGGCGGTGGCCATTGTCCACTTCATTCGGCGTCGCCCGGACGGCTATTGGCTGTGGATCATTATTTTCTTCGGCGGGCTCGGCGCGCTAATCTATATCGCCGCCGAAGTCATCCCCGATGCGGGTTTGATGCGTCAGTCCTTCAAAGTGTTTCCCCGGCGCAGAAGGATTCACGAACTCGAATCCGCTATTTTGGACAATCCCTCAGCGGGGAATTACGAGGAAATCGCTGATCTGTATCTGGAAGAAGGGAACTACGCTCGCGCTCGCCAGTGCTACGACAAGGCAATCTCTTCGCGTACCGACTCCCTCGACCCGTTTTATCGACGGGGCATGGCTGCCACATTTATGGGAGACTTCGCCGCGGCCTTGCCAGATCTGGAGCGCGTGGTTGCGCAGGATCCCAAGTACGACTTTCAACGCGCGGCAGGCTTACTAGCCCACGCCTACGCCAACACGGGCGAGCCTGACAAAGCCGAGGCTTTGTTTCGGGAGGTCACAAAAATCTCGACTGCATCAGAGACTTATTACAACTACGCCTGCTTCCTGGCGTCCCAACAACGCAATGCCGAAGCCCGCGAATGGGCGCAGCGCATTCTGGACAAGAAGCCGACCATGCCCGGATACCTGCGCCGCCGCGAGCGACCCTGGTTCCGCAAGGCAGCAGCTTTGCTGAGCCGGTTGCCAAAGTAGGCGCGAGCGTCTCCGCTCGTGTTGCCCGACAAATATTTCGCAAGAGATTAAGATGCTGTCGCTCCAGCACGGGCGAGGACGCCCGCACCTACTTTAAGCCGACCCGAGATAGTCTTTCAAGGCGCGCTGGGTTTGAAGGTCGAGGGCTTCTCCGAATTGAGTGAGATCTTTAATCAAGACGTGGGCGTCCATCTGTCGACAATGTTCCAGGGCTAGACCGAAAACGCAACGCCTGACCAGGTTGTACTCTTCGACCAAACTCATCGCCGTGAATCCCTGGGCTTGCCGTAGCCGTCCGTGCTGCTGAGCAGCTTTCATGGACGCGGTTGCCATCCCCTTCAAGCTCAGTTCCATGACCTTTAAGGCTTCGTCAATCACCGGAAGAATCGGCGCGGTTCGTTTCTGATCGGCGATTTTGACCCGTCTGAGATTGGCATCGGATTGGCTGTGCGCCAGCCATTCCTCACGAAGGCGGCTTCGATTCTGCTTCATGAGACCTTTGAGCCGCTTGGCCGAGGTCGCGTTCCGCGCTAGACCGTTCTGGCCGGTGGATGCTCCGCGACTCAGTTGCTGGTTGATCTCTTCCAGTGCCCTGCCCAGCGCGCTTTCGACTTCTTCCGAACGTCGGTCGCCGCGAGCAACCCGGCTGACATACGACGGGTCCACTCCAAGTTTGCGCGCAATTCTTACATAGAGGCCGCGATATAATGTTTGCGGGGATATTATTTCAGCGTTTGTAGGTGTGCTAGAATTGTCACGGTACATGACAACCTTTCGTGGATCTGGCGGCAGGGTGCCGCCTAACGCTAGTGTTAAAACGAACGCGTTAACTTCAGTGTAGCAGGTGCGCCATGAGCAACACAAGAGATTCCAAGATTGAATGGGCACGACGGATCATCGCCCTTCGCCGCCGCCTCCAAATGAGCCAATCTGAACTGGGTCAGCAGCTGAACGCTTCTGCTATGGCGGTGTCACGTTGGGAGCGGGGCGTTCAGGAACCTCCCGCCAATATCTACGTTCAACTGGGCAACATGACCGGAGATCCCGAGTGCTGGTATTTCTGGGGTCGGGCCGGGTTGAGCAGCGACGATTTGATGCGGGTTTTGCCCGCGGCCCGGTCCCGTTTGCGCAAGGATCGGATGTTGAAGCTGGAGGTGGTCGAGGCCGGCGCCCACCGGGCCCTTAAGCAACCGGAGGAACTGGTAGCCATTCCCCTTCTGCCGGTTGTAGCCGCCACCCATGGAGGAAAGGGAGACCCGGCCGAAAGCCTCACTCAGGTCCCTCCAGAGTCAATGCTTGCCGCGCCCAGCAAGTGGTGTCCGAACCCCGCCCACACCAGTTGTCTACGAGTTCGCGGACGCTCCATGATGCCGCTGATTCATGACGGCTACATCATCGTGATCGACACTTCCCAGACCAATCATGGCAAGCTTTACGGTCACATCGTGATAGCAGCTCACAAGGACCACGGTCTGATTGTGTCCCGGTTGCAGCGCTTTGACGATACCGAAGTTCTGGTTCCGGAAAACCGGGAATACGAGTCCACCGCAGTCTCAACCAATGGTTGGCGCATCGTCGCCAAGCTTCTGTGGTGGATCGGCCGAGCCGAGTAAGTTCTCCCCCGAACAATCTGAGATCGGTCAGGCGCTACTCCTCACCCCTGCGTTGCGTTAACGGCACGGTTCTTTTGTGACCTATGACATACCTTCATAGGACGCAGATCACCGAGATTAGGTCTGCCCCACCGTACTCTATGGACGCCGGTAACTATTCTTTTCAGGAGTTAGTCCATGGCCTACGTAATTACTGATAGCTGCATTAAAGACTTATTGTGCGCGGACGTGTGTCCGACTGATTGCATTCACCCCAAGAAAGACGAGCCGGGCTTCGAGGCGGCCACCCAGTTGTATGTCGACCCAGCGGGCTGCATCGACTGCGGAGCTTGCGTTCCGGTGTGCACATCGGATTCGATCTACGCGGTAGACGATCTTCCGGAGGAGTTGAAGGAGTTTGTCGATGCGAACGCGACATACTACGCAAACTGAATAGGGTGCAGGAAAAACTGGGACGGGACAGAACCTTTGTCCGGAAAACAATTTCGGCCGGAGATGTGATCCTGTTCGGAGTCGCTCCGGCACCAGCGTGACTCGGCGCCCCCTGCCTCGAGTTGCGTTGACATTCGGCTGAGCCGGTTTTATCGTGCCAACCGGACAGCAATGAACATTATCAAGGCAACCCACCGCTTCGAAGAGTGGCTTGGCCGCCACACGCCGCTGGTGAAGCCGGATCTGCGCCTGAAACACGAGCGCATGGCGGAAGCGGTGTTTCCTTTTCTTCGGGCAACCTTCTATCGCTGGATGCAGATCTGGTCTGAAATCTGCCCCGACCTGGCCAAAGCTCCGCGAGTACTCGCAGTGGGCGATCTCCACGTCGAGAATTTTGGTACCTGGCGCGACATCGAGGGCCGGCTGGTCTGGGGAGTCAACGATTTCGATGAAGCTGCCGTCCTGCCCTACACGATCGACCTGGTGAGGCTAGCCACAAGCGCTGTACTCGCCATCGAAGACGGCCACTTGGCATTGAAACCAAAAGACGCTTGTGCGTCGATCTTGGAAGGCTACAAAGAATCTCTTGCCAAGGGCGGTCGTCCCTATGTTCTCGAAGAGGAAAACACCTGGCTGCGGCAGATCGCGACCGGAGTCTTGCGCGATCCAGTTCATTTTTGGCAAAAGATGGACGGCTTGCCAAGGGTACGTGGCGAAGTCCCCGCTAGTGCGCGGGAAGCTCTTGAGCATCTCATGCCGGAGCGTGGCCTCACCTATCGGACGGTCCGGCGTGTGGCGGGCCTGGGTAGTCTCGGGCACATTCGTGTGGTCGCGATCGCGCTGTGCCACGGCGCCCGGGTCGCTCGCGAAGCCAAGGCGCTCACGCCTTCTTCGGTTTACTGGGCCACTGAAGATGATCGGCCTTCGGAGATCCTCTACCAGGCCATCATCAGCCGTGCCGTCCGTTGCCCCGATCCTTTTGTGCAGTTGCGTGGACACTGGATTGTCCGGCGCTTGTCACCTCACTGTTCGCGGATTGAACTAAGTGTCCTCCCGACTGATCGCGACGAACGCCGGCTGCTTTCTGCCATGGCATGGGAAACGGCCAACATTCACCTCGGCACCGTGGACGCGCAAAAATACATCCGAGGCCACCTCGCACGCCTCAAACCAAGCTGGCTGTACGCCGCCGCCAAGAAGATGGAAGAGGCGGTTACCGGGGACTGGCGCGCCTGGAAAAAGTCTGGGGACTTCTCGTAGACGCATCTCAACCGACTTCAGATCTCCCGAGGGAATCCGTAACACATGGCGTCGGCAGATTCAAACCGCACGCCGGTCCCTTTGCTCTCGCGTTCCAAAGCATTAAGCAGTTCATCCAGGATCACCTGCAGCGAATCGGGATCATCCCTAAGCGCTCGACGCACGCTCTCTCGGTCAACCGCCAATTCACCGATCAGCCGTGCACCCCTGATATCGGGCTCTTCGACGGTAGGCAGAATCCACCCCAGTCGCTGTCTGCGCCCTCCCACCTTGTCGCCAACCGTGGCAAACGGGTAATCGAGACTCCCCGTCGTCATCCAGTGCACCACCAGTTCCTCGACGTGCCCCCCGCTGCAGGCCGCATAGATTCCCCGTCGTCGCGCCAGTTCATCCTGCCACTCGAGAACCTTCAGCTTGTCTTCCCAATGGCTTTCCGCTACCAGAAACCACACCTGCTCGGCCGATCTTTCCTCGCCGCAGATCGCACACTCTTGCATCTTCGGATTATCCATGGCGTCCCTTCCTATGCGGACTGTTCTGTCCGGCCGCTTGCGTTGCTGGATACTTCTCGATGCGCCGCCGCCGCAGGCCTCTTCTTCTCAACCTCCAGCCGGGGCACCGTAACCACGCCTTGTCCCTTTTTGTACGTCAGAGTCAACGCGAACGCACACTCCTCGCACAGCCAGTAGTATTCAATACGATGAGAGGGCTGGCCTCGCCAGCGCGCCCGTCTCAGCTCAGACACTCCGAGAGGCTCCGTTTCCACCAAGAACAGTTTTCCCTGACTCAGCTTGCGGAAGGGAATGAGGCAAGCTGGATTTGCGCATTTGTGCAGCACGCGAGGCCTCCTGAAGGTGCAGTTCTAAACCAGAGCGAGCATTGCCGTGCACGCCAAGGACCGAACGTTGTGACCGCGGGGCTGCATGGAACCAGTTTGAATGCATCGGTTCCCACGCCTGTCTCTTGCGTTTCCCAAAGCTGAAATGCCCAACCGCGGTCTCAGATGCCGAAATCTCGGCTGCTGTCATGACGTGAACCTCACTTGGCAGCTTGGTTTTCGTTTTGAGGGGCGCGTCATCTCGCCAAAACCCGAATGGAACCCGCCATCGCCAGTCGTTATCATGAGGGCACATGCCCAAGACCGCCCTAATGTGCCCGCCCACATTCTTCGACGTTCGTGAACCCAAGAACCCTTACATGGGTCGCCCCATCGATCCTGCAAAGGCCCAGCAGCAGTGGGAAGGCTTACGGACTGCGCTCGAGGACGCTGGGATCAGAGTAGAGCTCATCGATCCCGTCAAAGACCTGGACGATATGGTCTTTGCCGCCAACCAGATGTTCGTCGGGCACCACGATCAACAGGGCAAGTTCATCGTCCCCAGCCAGATGCGCTACGCCTCCCGGCACAAGGAAGTAGTCTTTTTCGTCGACTGGTTCCGCCAGCGCGGCTACAAAATCATTGATCTGGATCTGGGCGCAGATTATCTCGAGGGCCACGGCGATCTCCTCTGGCATCCCGACCGCTCGCGCATCTGGGCAGCTTACGGTTTTCGCTCCACCCGTGGCGGACTGGAGAAGTTCGCCGTTGCTATGCAGCAATTCGGTTTCCCAGTAATCCCTCTTCAACTGATCGACGAACACTGCTACCACCTCGACACCTGTCTCTGCCCGCTGAACAACGATGCGGCGCTAATCTACCCGGGCGCGTTCTCCCCCGAATCGCTGCAGACAGTTCGCGGCCCATGGAAACGAGTCCACGAACTAACCCGGAACGAAGCCCTGCAATTCATGGGAAACGGCATCGTAGCCAATGGCCGATTCATTACACCGCGCCTCTCCCGCAACCTTGAACAGATTCTCGCGCAGGAAGGCTTGACTCCAGTGGTGGTCGATACGTCCGAATTCGAAAAATCCGGGGGGAGCGTGTTCTGCATGAAGGCGTTTATCGACTAGCAAGATTTTGAGCCGCTCCACTCGACGAATTCCCACGCAATCCCTATCATGGATTCATCACACTTCGAGGTAACAAAATGCCCGAACCAACTTATGAAGAACTGAAAGCCCGCTTAGCCGAACTGGAAAAGCAAGGCCCGCGCCGTACCGGCAGCCTGGAATTCCGGGTCAGCGAAAAAGGCGGGGTCAGCGTTTATGGCCTCGGCCGCTTTCCGGTCACGCTCTATTACGAACAATGGACGCGCCTGCTGGACACCGCCGACAAACTCCGCGAATTCCTTGAAGAAAACAAATCCAAACTCAAGCTCAAAGACCAATAACTTCGACGGCGAGCAGTATCTGTATCTCACCACTCGAGGCCGCAGGAGTGGTCTGCCCCGCGAAATCGAGATATGGTTCACCCATCGCGACGGACTCTTCTATCTGATCGCCGAATACCCGACCTCGCACTGGGCGCAGAATCTTCAAGCGCATCCGGAAACGCTGGTGCGCATTGCCAGTGAAAAGTTCGCGGCGCGAGCCCGCATCGTCTCTCCACAAACTGAGCCCGAATTGCATCGCGCGATCGCCAATCTCTCGATCAAGAAGTACGGATGGGGCGAGGGCACCATCGTGGAGTTGATCCCAGACAGGTGACATCACGATTACAATCGTCGTTGGGTAGCTGAGAACCAGGAACTGAGAACTAATTTAAGAACCCATGTCCTCCGACGATATTCTCGACCTCCCGCCACCTCCAGCCGATGCCCGTCTCTCCTACGGCACCGATGCCAATCAATTCGGAGACATCCGCCTCCCCAAGACCAAGGGCCCGTTCCCGGTGGCAATGAACATTCACGGAGGCTACTGGCGCGCCAAGTACGACTTGGCGCACTGCGGACACCTCTGCGCGGCACTGACCTCTAAAGGAATTGCCACCTGGAACATCGAGTACCGCCGCGTCGGCAATCCCGGCGGAGGCTGGCCGGGCACCTTCGAAGACATTCGCAACGCTTATCGTTATCTGCCGCAAATTGCAAAACGCTACGACTTCGACTCGACAAAAGTCGCGGTGATGGGCCACTCCGCCGGCGGACAACTCGCCCTCTGCCTCGCTGCCCACGAATCCTCTCTCAAGCGTGTCATCTCTCTTGCGGGCGTACTGAATTTGCAGCAAGCGTGGGAGCAACACCTCAGCAACAATGCAGTCGTCGAGTTTCTGGGAGGCAAGCCGAGCGAGGTGACAGAGCATTACCGCGAAGCCGATCCCATGCAGCAGGCGGTCGACCACGCCACGACACAATGGTTAATTCACGGCGCAGCGGATGACGTCGTTCCTTCTTATTTCAGCCGCCAGTACGCTGAGCTAAAGAAAACGAAGGGAGAGGATGTGCATTACACGGAGATCTCGACCGCCGGCCATTTCGACCTGATCGATCCCCGCTCGAAAGCCTGGCCCACAGTAGAAAACACCGTCCGCCGCCTGCTTGAATAAATGGAGGACAGGCGTCCCCGCCCGTCGATTAGCCCTCGTTGCTATCCGTGAGTATCCGCCCAAATCCGTGGCCGCTTTTCAAGCGCAATTCCTCAAAACCAGAGCCGAGTTCTTCGACCCAAACGCAATGCAATTGCAAACCGCGTGTTCAACCAACTGCTTGCGTCCCACCTCCGGCACATAATCCAAATCACACTCGGGATCCGGTGTCTCCAGGTTGATCGTCGGCGGAATCTGTCCGTTCTGCATCGCCACAATCGTGGCCGCAACCCCCGCCGCACCGCACGCTCCCTGCGGATGCCCGATCTGTGACTTCAACGCCGACATCGGAACCTGCCGCGCCCGTTCCCCCAGCGCCAGCTTCAGCGCCCGCGTCTCAATCCGATCGTTTAACTGGGTGGAAGTGCCGTGCAGGTTCACGTAATCCACATCCGATGCAGCGATTCCAGCTTCCTTCATCGCCAACCCGATCGCCCGTGCCGGCTCTTCGCCGCACTCCTGCAACCGCACCCGATGAAAGGCCTCGCACGTGGACCCGTACCCACAGACTTCCGCCAGCATCTTCGCTCCCCGCGCCCGTGCATGTTCGTATTCCTCCAGCACGAACATCCATGCTCCCTCAGCCAGCACGAAGCCGTCACGATCTACCGAGAATGGACGCGATCCCCGCTCCGGCGCATGGTTCCACGAGTCGGTCAAAATCTTCATCAGGATGAAGCCTTTAATAATTCCCAGTGCGATGGGTGCATCCGCTCCGCCACTCAACACCATGTCCAACCGTCCCGACTGAATCTGCCGCAGGGAATATCCAAACGCGTCCGTCGACGAGGTGCAACCCGTCGTGATCACATGACTCGCCCCGCGCAACCCAAAGCGCACATTCAGTTCGCTCGAAAGCGAGCCCATCACTCCAGTGGGCACGCAGAACAAACTCATCTGCTTGTATTGCTGATGGAAGAACAGGCGGTATTGCTCCTCGGTGAATTCCTGGGATCCGCCACCCGAACCAATAATCACGCCAAAGCGCCGTCGTTGCTCGATGGGCAGGGAAGCGGAATCGAAACCAGCGTTGCCCAAGGCCTCCGTGGCCGCAGCCAAAGCCAGCGGCAACACCCGCGACACATGTTTCCGGTCGCGCTTTTCCACCCAAGCCAGTTCGTCGAAGTCAGGAACCTCGCCCGCAATCTGCACGGGGATCTCCCCCGAATCGAAGTGCGAGATCCGCCGCACTCCACTCCGCCCCTGCAGAACGCCCTCCGAAAAAGCAGCGTTCCCCGCGCCGTTAGGACTAACCACGCCCATGCCCGTAATCATCACTCGTCGTTTCAAAGCTTCACCCCTCTGGACTGCTAGATCAAAGATATCTTAATTGCCGGTCAAAGCGCCGAAATAACAACTATGTGCACCTTCGTGTCCTTAGTGGTTCAAGCCTTCTGCTTTTCCAGAGTGCTTTATAATCGCGTTTCACAACGAGGGAACTCTTGGCCTACGACGACCTGCGTGATTGGATCACCGCGCTCGACCGAGCCGGCGAACTAAGAAAAATCCGTACCGAAGTCGACCCCATCCTGGAGATCACCGAAATCACCGACCGCGTCAGCAAGATGCCAGGCCGAAACAATGGAGGCCGGGCGTCCGCGCCCGGCGGCCCAGCTCTGCTTTTCCAGAATATCAAAGGCCATCCCGGCGCCCAAGTCCTCATCAACCAATTCGGCTCCGCCCGCCGCATGAATCTCGCCCTCGAAGTCGACAAACTCGACGAGGTCGCCGACCGCATCCGTCAATTCATGGACGTAAAATCCCCGCAAGGATTCCTCGACAAAGTAAAGATGTTGCCCATGCTGGCGGAAATGGGAAAGTTCTTTCCGAAAACAGTTTCCACCGGGCCGTGCAAGGAAGTCATTCGCCGCGACAATTTTTCGCTCGATGAGTTTCCCATCCTCCAGTGCTGGCCAAAAGACGCCGGCCGCTTCATCACACTACCGTGCGTAGTCACGCGCGATCCCAAAACCGGCAAACGCAACGTAGGAATGTATCGCATGCAGGTCTACGACGCCCACACCACGGGCATGCACTGGCAAAGACAAAAAGTAGGAGCCGAACACTACCGCGAGCAACTGCGAGCCGCCGCGGACAAAGATCGCGTGGAAAAAGATCGCGTAGGGACGGGCGTCCCCGCCGTCGCCGGGCAAGCCCGGCAGCGCTCGCGCGTAGCCGTAGACATAATGGCCCGTTCCTCGGGCGGCTCCGTCCTAGCCGAAGGCGATCACCCCACCGGCAAAATGGAAGTCGCCGTAGCCATCGGCACCGATCCCGCAATCACCTTCTCCGCCATCGTCCCCGCCCCGCCCGACGTCGAAGAATATCTAATCGCCGGATTCCTCCGCCAAAAACCAGTCGAACTGGTAAAGTGCGAAACCGTAGACTTGGAAGTCCCCGCGACCGCAGAAATCATCCTGGAAGGCCACGTGAACTTGGAAGAACTAAAAACCGAAGGCCCTTTCGGAGATCATACCGGCTTCTACTCGTTGGAGGATCTTTATCCTGTTTTCCATCTCAGCTGCATCACCCACCGCAAGAATCCCATCTACTCGACCACCATTGTGGGCAAGCCGCCGATGGAAGATGGTTGGATGGGCAAGGCGGTCGAGCGCATTTTTCTTCCGCTCATGCGGCTCACGATTCCTGAAATCGTCGACATCAACCTTCCCATCGAGGGCGTTTTTCATAATCTGATGATCGTTTCTATCAAGAAGTCTTATCCCGGGCAGGCCCGCAAGGTGATGAATGCTGTTTGGTCGCTGGGGCAGGCTATGTTCACCAAGTGCATACTTGTCGTCGATGAAGATGTCAACGTGCAGGATATTGGCGAAGTCACGCTCAAGGTGCTCAACCACATCGACCCGGAGCGTGATATTCAATTCATGCTGGGCCCCGTCGATTCGCTTGACCATGCTTCTCGCTTGCCCAACTACGGATCGAAGATGGGCATCGACGCCACCCGCAAGTGGGCCAGCGAGGGATTCAATCGGCCATGGCCGGACGAAATCTTGATGGATGAAAAGACCAAAGCTATGGTGGACAAGAAGTGGAAGGAACTGGGACTCGACTAGCGTCGACCCTTTTCGAAGAACTTCATCCCGAGGAAAAAAACCCTGCGTCTTGTCGGTCCGGTGGAGGCAGGAACCGGGTTTCAATCACCGAGAAAACTTCGATGGGAACCATAACGCACAAGTTGCCAGTTATTTTCTTCATCACCTTCGTGATTGTTCTTTCTCCCCGGCGCTTGCGCACAGCAGAAATTTCGGATGCGGGGCACCAACTGTTTCACGCCGTAAATCAGGAACGCAGGGCCCACGGATTGCCGTCGCTGAGTGGAGAAGCCCTGGCCGACGCTGCTCGCACCCATGCCCAGCGCATGGCGCAGCAGGGAACAATTTCCACCAGCTTTCCGGCGAGCCCAATCTCCTCACCCGGGCACGAGCGGACGGAGCTCACTTCAGCTGGATTTCGGAGAACGTCGACGAGGGGTCGAACGCGAAAGCCATTCACCAGAGCTTCATGAAGTCCCCGCGACATCAGGGCAACATCCTGGACAGCGACATGGATTCTATAGGCGTCGGCGTAGCCGAACGCAACGGCCAGCTGTATGCGGTAGAGGATTTCTCCAAAGCGAAATAAACCGTGTGGGGCGGACACTCCCGTCCGCCGCTTTTGACCTTGGTCTGAAGATGCTTGTTCCTTGGCAAGCCGTCGCGTTGCGAGGGCTTGCCCTTCCTCAGGATGACAGCGTTGTTTGCGGGGTGTCCCAAGCTGGCATTCTTCTTCGGCTGACTCTCCGTTCTGTCATCTTGAGCGGAGGGAACGGACTCGCGCGCGAGTTCGTTCCTGTAGTTGAAAGACCCCGAGGTCCACGGTGTGTGCTCTTGCCGCCGAGAGGTATTTTCACCACGCACCCCGCAGACCAGTTGTGCGGAATTCCCTGCCAGTTCTTCCCTGGGTGCATGCAGACGCGGGGCCCCTCGACTACGCGTGAGTGTCCTTCGGAAGATCACGCTCCGCTCGGGATGACAGTGGGTTGCTGGGCTGCGGAGCTTCGCTCCGCTGGACGCGGGGCGGCTGTCCCCCCTGATTTATCGCAGCGTTTTGGCTGCGGGTGGTTTGGGATTGGTCAGCAGGGACCAGGCTTCGCGGTATTTTTTGTAACGGCCTACGACTTTACTGTCTGGGTCAGGATAGAGCGGGAGGCTGGTGCGGAGGGCGAAGGCTTCGACTGGGATGATGTACCACACGTCGAGGGAGATGACGTAGGCTACGAGGAAGTCGATCTGGTCGGCGGTGTAGGGAACGTGGCCCTTGAAGGCCCAGTAGGCGTTGATGATGTATCCGCGATCGTGGACGCCGCCAGTGGACTTGACCTGGATGCGCCAGAGGTCTTGACCGGAATCGAGGATGAAGTCATAGCGGCGGCTGTCGCCGACGGGTTGGGAGATTCCGAAGCCGAGATGTACAGCCTTGAGGGCGAAGGCAATCTCGGATAATTCTCCTTGACGTTTACGGGTGCAATTGCCGGCTTCTTTGGACAAGCCGTTCGGCGAAAACCGCTTGAACGACGGTCGGAGAATGAGTCGGTTAGCGGAACAAAAAAATCGGGACCAGTCGAGTGGACTGGTCCCATGAACTGACTCTTCTGTCATTTCGTTGCCGGGCGTACTCTTCCATCCCTGCTGGCGGGGAATTCGCGAGAATGATCGGCAAAGCGAACCTTCTCGTAATTCTTCCGCAGAGCGGTGATGCGATAGTCAAACCTCACACTGGAGTTTCCACCGCCCAATTCGCGCACTTCGAACGAGGTCGCGGTCTTCTGGTGGACGTACAGACCCTTGCAGTCCCCGTTGGGAGTCAGGAACACGTGATACTCAAGGTTAGCGTTGACGGTCTGTCTGAATGTCGCATCGAGCTGAACCGTTGCCAAGCCGGCCACAAGTTGGGCTGAACCGAAGTCTTCAAACCAGTTCTTGGGTGACTCGATAGCAGCCAACGCAACCTGTCGTTTGCCGCCTTCGACCGGCACGACTGCATTCTTGGAACCTGAGCACGAAAAGTCTCCGACGGTATCGATGCTGCAGCCCGCGCCGTCCCCGTTGAACGCTGCCCACGGGAACCCGGTTGAACCGGTGGCTTCGGCGAAACCGAAGAGAGCGTAATAGTTGTCGGGGCTATTGTTGTGGAAGATACCGGCTGAGTGATCTAAAGCGGTGCCGATAACTCCATAATTGGAGTCCTCGCCGCCATCGCCCCAGGCGCCGGAGCCGTTGAAGGCCCAATTGGCTCCGGCGGAGCTCTCCCCGTAGTGGAGAGAACGCCGAAGCTGCCAGCGCCTCCTACGAGACCTAAGGTTTGCGTGTTTCTGCCAAAGAGGGTGTAGTGAACTCCGCCGCCCTTAGAGGCTGAAACAGCTCCGTCGATGTTGACGAAACCGGTGGTTACATGCATGAGGGAGCTTTTTACTGTGGCCGCGCCGCCATTGCTGTTGAATATAGGAATGTAGCCCTGCTTACAGCCAGTGCCTGAAACACACGTGATGGGGTTGGCTGGCGGCGATTGAGCCCACATGGGAACAACTAGTAGAGTAGCGAACGCCGCAAAGGCGAACAAGCGGCTTGCTTTCTTGTGCATGGTACCCTCCTGAATGTATTTTGTTGTGTTGTTCTCTGAAATTCTTGCGCGATTAATCCGCGCCGGCGAAATCCGACGCTGGCCAGTCCGCGTCTACGTTCCGCCAAAGCGATCGCATGGAACTCGTGATTCCGAGTCTCCGCAGCGCGTTACCAAAATACGCCGCTACCCCCTTCAGAGACGCGGGGCATCATGCAGTAGGGCGCTTCGGCTTGCAATAGCGGGCACCTGTCGGGAGCTTACTTTTAATGTCGGCCTAAGCGATTGAAAATAAAATAGATGGTACGAAGTGCGAAAACAGAGGTAAAATACCGTGCTTTGTTGGGGGGGGCGGTTGTGTCATCGGAGCCAGTCAGAATCCCGGGCTCGGTCAGATTTGGCGAGGACTTCGAGTTTGATCTCCACGCCTATCGACTGTGCCGCTCCGGTCGCATTCTCAAGCTGGAGCGCATTCCCGCAGAAGTTCTTGCCATTTTGATTGAGCGGCAAGGACAACTGGTCAGCCGGGAGCAAATCGTTGAGAGGATCTGGGGCAAAGGCGCCTTCCTCGATACTGACAACAGCATCAACGGTGCCATCCGCAAAGTTCGACAAGTCCTGAAGGACGATCCCGAACAACCGCGGTTCATACAGACGGTTACGGGCAAGGGATATCGTTTCATCGCACCGGTAACCGACGCGGATTTGCCAAGACCGGCAGCCGTTCCAAATCTCCGGCCCGTGGTCGTCCCATCACGGACTGCCAAGACGGCCATCCGGCCATGGCCTGCGTTATTAGGGATCGCTATTGTTCTGATTGCCCTCCTCGGTCTTTATTTGCGGCGGTCCCATTCCCAGGTCCGCGCCCTATTGCCGGCTGGACGCGTGATGCTTGCGGTCCTTCCCTTCGAAAACCTTACCGGCGACCCGAGCCAGGACTACTTCAGCGATGGCATGACCGAAGAGCTGATCGCGGAATTGGGAAATCTCGATCCTCAGCACCTGGGAGTCATTGCCCGTACCTCGGTGATGCAATACAAACACAACACCAAACCACTGGATCAAATCGGGCGTGAACTTGGGATACAGTACACGCTCGAGGGGAGCGTTCGGCGGGATTCCGGCAAGCTGCGCATCACAGCGCAGCTCATCCAACTGAGGGACCAGACCCACCTCTGGACCCGGCAATATGATCGCGAACCGGGCAACCTGTTGGTTCTTCAACGCGAGATTGCGCAAGAGATCGCTGACGAAATTCAGCTTAGAATCGGGGGCCATGAGCAGATCAACTCCGCGGAGCAGTTTGCTCTGTCTCCGAAAGCGTCCGAGGCTTACGAGCTCTACCTGAAAGGCCGCTACTTCTGGAACAAGAGAACCAAGCAGGGTTTGCAGCAGGCAATCGAGTACTTTCAGCAGGCGATAGATAAGGATCCGGCTTATGCCCGTGCCTATGCCGGCTTGGCTGAAGCTTACGCTCTTATGGGCGGCTATAGCGGATCACCTCCGAGCGAGTTTATACCGAAGGCCCGTGCCGCCGCGCAGCGAGCCCTCCAACTCGACGAGCGACTCCCGGAAGCTCACACCGCTCTGGCAGTGATTGCCCAGACTTATGATTGGGACTGGCCGACTGCGGAAAAAGAATACAAGCGCGCGATCCAGTTGAACCCAAACTACGCGACTGCGCACCATTGGTACGCCGAATGCCTCGCTTTGCAAGGGCGTTTCGACGAGGCATTCCCCCAGATCGAAAATGCCCGGCAACTCGATCCTCTTTCGCTCATCATCGCGACCGATTACGGCGCGATCTTGTATTTTTCCCGCCAGTATGACCGTGCCATAGAACAGTTCCGTGGCGTGCTGGAAATGGAACCAGACTTTCCTCGCGCTCACATGCTGGTCTGGGCCTATGCGCAAAAGGGATTGTTTGCCGAGGCTTTGGAGGACGCAGAGGCGTATCGGCGCCGTGAAAACGCGCCTTGGAGTTTGGTCATGATTGCGTACGTCTCGGGCCGCTCGGGCGACCAGGCAAAAGCCAGACTTGCTCTCAAGCAACTGGAACAGCCAGGACGGAATGGCCCGCTGGATACCTTGGCATTTGCCGTCGCCTACATCGGCATGGGCGAGAACGACAAGGCGTTGCTCGGGTTAGAAAAGGCTTACCGGGAGCATTCCAGCAGCCTCACTGCGCTGAAGGTCGATCCAATTTATGACCCGCTCCGGGGCGAGCCACGCTTCCAGGAGTTAGTCCGCCGCATTGGGTTGGCACAGTAATCCGGCAGCAGGTCGGGCTTGCGTGCCGCTCACGAAGGCTTTTTGAAAGTTCCACGCGCCAGCATGCTGGGTGCGGGCACAGAGTCAGTGGCGTTGGATTTTGCGTAATCGAGATGGACGCGCTCCCGGACTTCCTGAATGCGGGAGGTGACAATGGGCGTGCGATATTCGGGATGACAAAACTCGAGGTGCATGCCGCGGCCGATATACCGCAGTTTGAGCATCGACCCGCCCCAGGTTGAGCCAGCAATTGCCACCAGCACGGGTTCCGGACAATATTCGGGGTGCCCCGAAATCAGCGCCTGACTTTCGCCCAGGAATACTGCGGTGTAGCGATGGTGTTGGGTCTGGATTTCGAGCACGGTAGATGGAGGCAAGTCTCCGAGAGAGACGCCGCCCTCGATTTCTGACTGGACGACGTTGGCATTTACTTCGTCACTGAGATTGGGATGAGGCATGAACATGGTTGCCAACCGCTCTGGCCAGATGCACTGTTCGAAAGATAATACCAGAGGAAGGGCTACCGCCGGAGGTTACTTCTGGGCAGGTGGCGGATGACCCTGTTGAATTACGGGCAAAAAGCAGCCAGACCTTATGGGTCTGGCTCTGCGCGCGATCGGGTTGCGCCTTCGCGCCAGCTACCCGCCAATCGAACTTGCCACGGCAGAAAATACGTTATTTGAACTTCCACCAATCAATCGGATGGTTCCGACCACCAGTACCAGGATGACTGCCAGCATGACGGCGTACTCGGCAATGTCCTGGCCCTGGTCATCCGTCCACAAGTATCGGAAGGTTTTAATGTTCATCCCCTCTCCCTTCTAATCGGTGAGCACAGTGTGCTCCCGGTTGTCTAAAAATACAAGTGTCAAGTCATCTTTCGCAATAAAAAAGCAGATACACCCCTCGATTTATTTTCATGTGCCAATGCTTGTCTCGATTCCAGAACGAACTCTTTGGTGCGCCCGAGCAGTCGTCCCCAAAGTTACTGTCAGACTCTCACGCGATCCATTATTCTACTTGTCGGTTGCTTAAGGTTCGAGGAATGCACAAGTCTGCCACCCGACGCTACGCTCGATTTCGCACCGAGATACCGATTATTGTGAAGGTACTGGGGAAGGACGGATATGTCCGCATCCACGGTCGCTGCTTCGAGATTGCGGAAGCTGGACTGGGTGCCGTCATCACCAGCGAGTTGGTCGCAGGAGAAATGATTACTCTCGAGTTCTCGATCCCCGAGGTTCCCGAGCTCTTCGTAATGCGAGCCGTCGTCCGGCATCGCATGGGCTTCCTGCACGGTTTTGAGTTCATTGGAGCGCTTCCCGCGCAAAGCGGGTTGATCCAGGCATTCTGCCAAAAGCTGGAGCCGTCGTAGGCTCGGAGCTTTACTTGCAACATTAGCAGGACTCGGAAGACAAATGGTCCGAGACACTCGCTGATCAGAAGGTGTGGACGACGCCCGCGCTGGCGTTTTAGACTCACGGTCGGCCCGAGGCATATTTCCCAGAAGCAGACTCGTCGGTATTGATCTGCATATCCCAATCTGGGTTGCTTCCGGGTTGGTTGATCGACCATCCAGAATCGTTGGATCAGCAGCAACTTGCTAAGGCTATAATTGCGCGCACGGATGTCTCTTACTGCGGGCACCAAACTCGGGCCGTACGAAATCCAATCGCTGCTGGGCGCGGGCGGGATGGGAGAGGTGTATCGCGCTCGCGATACGCGCCTGGATCGGGTTGTGGCGGTGAAGGTTCTGGCCTCGCATCTATCTTCTTCCCCTGAATTGAAGCAGCGCATGGAGCGCGAGGCGCGAGCCATCTCTTCGCTCAACCATCCTCATATCTGCCAGCTTTACGACATCGGCTCGCAGGACGGGACCGATTTTCTGGTGATGGAGTTTCTGGAAGGGGAAACTCTCGCCGAAAAACTCCGCAATGGTGGGCTGCCGCTGGCCGAGGTTTTCAAGATTGGGATTGATGTCGCGGAAGCGCTGGCGGTAGCGCACCGCAGCGGCATTGTGCATCGCGATTTGAAGCCGGGGAATATCATGCTGACTGCAGGCGGCGCGAAGCTGATGGACTTTGGTTTGGCGAAACCGCTGGGAATGCAGGCTGCGATGTCGGGATCGGGAATCGCGCCGCCTTCGTTCACCGCGATGGCCACGTTGAGTGGACCGAGTCCACTGAGTCCGCTGACCACGGCGGGCAGCATCGTCGGCACCATTCAGTACATGGCCCCAGAGCAGATCGAGGGAAAAGAAGCGGATGCCCGGAGCGACATTTTTGCGTTCGGGGCTGTGTTGTATGAAATGGTGGCGGGGAAGCGTCCGTTTTCGGGGAAGAGTCAAATCTCGGTGGCATCGTCGATTCTGGAGTCCGATCCGGCGCCGATCAGTGTGCTCAAGCCAAACACGCCAACTGCGTTTGAACACCTTGTCACAACTTGCTTGCAGAAGAACCCGGAAGAGCGCTACCAGTCAGCGCAAGACATTAAGCTGGAGTTGCAGTGGGTTGCGGCGGACCGGCCGGCACCAGCGGTTACGACAGAGACGCGTGAGCCCTCGAAAAAGAAAGAGCGGATTGGTTGGGCTGCGGCGGTCGCAGCGGCGATTGTGCTGGGGGCGGCTGCCGCGATCTTCTTTTACCATCCGGCTCGCTCAGCACGCTCTATTCGCGCTGTCATTAATCCTCCTGAGAAAACCAGCCTCAATCTCACTGGCGATTCTGCGGGGCCGCCGGTGCTCTCGCCCGATGGCGCCGCGATCGCTTTTGCTGCCACTGGCGCGGACGGCAAGACGGCGCTATGGGTCCGTCCCACGAATTCACTGGAAGCGCGCATGCTTCCCGGTACCGCGGGCGCGATGTTTCCGTTCTGGTCGCCGGACAGCCATTCCGTAGGATTCTTTGCGGAGAGCAAGCTGAAGACAATTGAACTGAGCGGCGGCACAGCACAGATAGTTTGTGACGCGACGCTCGGGCGTGGCGCCGCATGGGGGCCGGACGACGTAATCCTCTTCTCTGCCGGCCCGATCTCGCCTCTACTGCGTATCAACGCCAGCGGTGGAACTCCATCTGCCTTCACCTCCATCGACGCGGCCCAACACACCTCGCATCGCTGGCCATTTTTCCTACCCGACGGCAAGCATGTTGTCTATCTCGCAATGCACCACGATCCCACGAAGTCCGGGAACAACATGATCTTTTACGCCTCGCTCGACGGCAAAGAAAATCGTCCGCTGTTTCGTTCGCAAACGAATGCCATTTATGCCCATGGCTTCCTTTTGTTCGGGCGTGGCGAGCAGTTGATGGCACAGGCTTTCAATCCCTCCTCTGGAAAATTGAGCGGCAACCCGCAAAACGTGCTTACGGGCGTGATGAACGATGCCGCGACCTGGCACATGGACGCCTCCGCATCGGAAGATGGATTACTCATTTTTGCCAGCGGCGCCTCTGGCGACGTGCAGTTGGTCTGGATGGATCGCGACACAAAACAGATCAGCACCGTCGCGGACAAGCTTACAGACTTGCAGAGTGGCGTCCTTTCGCCGCAAGGAGACCGGGTCGCGATGCAGATTAACGCGGGTGAGACTGACGTCTGGGTGCTCGATCTGGCGCGCGGGGTTCGCACCCGGCTGACCTTTGGGCCGGTCGGGAATACTTCTCCCCAATGGTCGCCCGATGGGGTGTGGGTTGCGTACGAGTCCGCTCGCAATGGCCGCTTTGGCATTTACCGCAGGCACTCCGACGGCAGCGGCGCAGAGGAACTCCTGGTCAGCGACGAGCTCACGATCGTGCCCACCAATTGGTCGCACGATGGGAAATTTCTGCTCTATTCGCGCCCCCTCTCGGGAGTAGGCCCCATTCACCAGACCTGGGAATTGCCGCTGGAGGGCGACCGCAAGCCTTCACTGGCCCTGGAGCGCGGAGGAGATGCAAAGCTCTCCCCGGATGGTCATTGGCTCGCCTACGTGTCCGGCGAATCCGGCACGGTTCAAGTGTATGTAGTGGCCTTTAACGGAAGTCAGGGCAAGTGGCAGGTCTCGGGCAACGGCGGAGTCATGCCGCGCTGGAGTAAGGATGGCAAAGAGCTCTATTATTTCGACCCGACCTACAATCTTCTTGCGGTGCCGGTAAACGCAGGCGGCAGCGCCCTGCAATTCGGCACACCGCAGACGCTGGTCAGTAATTGGACCGTCCCGAGCGTGCCCCTTTACGACGTTTCGCCCGACGGCAAGAAAATCCTGCTTGACCGTGTGCCGCAGCAAGTCAGCCAATCAATAACTGTGGTTACGAACTTTACGGGGGGGCTGAAGAAATAAACGAACCACCTGATCGGGTCCAGGCTATTTACCAGCAGATCGACTCCGAACAACTTGAGCTAGCGATGAGGCTTGCCTCTGCCCCAATTCCGTGATAGAAACGCGGTTCGTTAGGAGGAAACTATTCATGGCGAACGCAGTGAAGCGTTGCTCCTTGACATGTCCGCAAACCGCAACGTCGGTGCTGGCACTGGCGATTGTGTTTGTGCTGGTTCTCGTCGCATCGGGTTCAGCGCAGGCGCAGACTTTCACCGTGCTCTATACCTTCACCAACACGGCGTACGGGGAACAGCCCGATGCAAGTTTATTTCTGGACGCCGCCGGCAATCTTTACGGCACGACTCAGTACGGCGGCACCAAGGGTGGCTTCGGAACGGTGTTCAAGGTAAACACGAAGGGCGGGGAAGTTGTTCTCCGCAGTTTCGCGGGGACGCCAGATGCGGAAGATCCGTACGCAGGTTTGACGCGGGATAAGGCCGGCAACTTCTACGGGACGACTCTTTACGGCGGTACTCAAGGCGGCTTTGGGACAGTATTCAAACTGCATGCCGGCAAGGAGACGATCCTTCACAGCTTCGCCGGCACTCCTGACGGAGAAGACCCGCGCTCGGTGTTGGTTCGGGACGCCGCAGGCAATCTTTACGGCACCACGCAATATGGCGGCACCAATGGCGGTTATGGAACCGTGTTTAAGCTGGATGCTGAAGGCAAACTCACCTTGTTGTACAGCTTCGCGGGGACACCGGATGGCGACGATCCTTACGCCGGTCTGCTTCGAGACAAAGCGGGCAACCTCTACGGCACCACGCAATACGGCGGCACTAACGGCGGGTATGGAACCGTGTTCAAGCTGGATCCGAAAGGCAAGCTGACCCTCCTGCACAGCTTCGCTGGAACGCCGGATGGGGTAAATCCTTTTGCGGGTTTACTGCTGGATGCGGCGGGTAATCTTTACGGGACAACTTACTATGGCGGCACCAAAGGCGGCTTTGGAACCGTCTTCAAGTTGAATACTAAAGGCAAGCTGACTGCTTCACAGTTTCGCTGGAATGCCGGATGGGCAGAATCCGTATTCGCGTTTGATTCGTGACGCGGCCGGCAATTTGTACGGCACGACGTTTTATGGAGGCACGTCCGGGTACGGCGCGGTATTCAAGTTGGATACCGCCGGCAAACTGACAGTTCTGCACAGCTTCAACGATGCACCGGATGGGGCTCATCCGATCGGCGGGTTGGTCCTGGACAAGGCAGGCAATCTGTATGGCACCACTAGCGATGGCGGCGATCTCAGTTGTGGATTCTCGGGCTGCGGAACGGTGTTCAAGCTCACCCCTTAAGTCCGGAGGGGCGAACTCGCGTTAAAGTTTCGAATACGACACCCTTTTTGCTATTCTCGGGTTACATGATTTCCAGCATCAGCTATGTGGCCCTTGCCATCGCGGCCATCCCGTTTATCTATTACTCGATTGCGTTATTCAGCTCTTGGCAATTCTTTCGCAGCGCCCAACATCGAAGCGCCCCTGATCATAACTTCACTCCGCCGGTGAGTAACCTTAAGCCGATTCGTGGGCTTGATCCCGACGCCTACGAAAACTTCGCCAGCTTCTGCAAGCAGGACTATCCAGACTACGAGTTGCTTTTTTGCGTCGGCGAGGAGGACGACCCGGTTGTTCCCATCCTAAAGAAGCTGGAGCGTGATTTTCCGGAACGGCGCATTCGGGTGTTGTTCGGCTCGGGCGGAAGAGGATCGAATGACAAAGTGGTCAAGTTGGCCCGTCTGGTCAGCGAAGCTCAACACGAAGTGGTTGTAATCAGCGACAGCGACGTGCGAGCGCGGCCCGACTACTTGAGCACTGTGGTTGCTCCCCTGGTCGATCCCAAGGTGGGAGCCGTGACCTGTTTTTACGTGCCGATCGAAGATAAAACGCTCACCGAAAGCCTGCAGACGATTGGCATGTTCTCCGATTTCTATGCCGGCATTCTGGTCGCGCGCCAGTTGGACGGAGTGAAGTTTGCGTTGGGGCCGACCATCGCCACCACACGCACGCGACTGGCCGGATTCGGCGGTTATGGTGCGATTCAGGATCGTCCCGCCGATGATCTGCTGGTGGGGCGCCTCATCGCCGAACAGGGTTACGAAGTCGAACTCTTGCCTTACACCATTTCGACGGTTGCCGATTATGGCTCGCTGCGCGACCTTCTACATAAACGCCTGCGCTGGATCGTGGTGATGCGCCATATGCGACCTTGGGGGCACCTCGGCCTGGTTTTCACTCAGGGTTTGCCCTGGTCGATTGCGGCGATTGCGATCCATCCCTCCGTGGGAGTTGCGGTTGCTTATCTCGCTACGTATTTCCTCCTGCGATTTGCTATGACCTGGACGGTTGGCGTTTGGGGCCTGAAGCAAGATTCGCTTTGGAAGAAGTTTGGCCTGATCCCGGCATGGGATGCATTGGCTTTCTTTATCTGGCTGACCAGTTTTGCGCGCAACAGTATTCGCTGGCGCGACGGTGAATACTACATCCGAGACGGCAGGCTGGTGCCCGTGACCCCAACCAGTGCTGGGCCAGCGGGGTAACTCTCAGTCAGCGATTCTAGCCAGCTGCGCGCGCTCTTCTCGTGGTGCGACGCTTTCCGTTGTTCTTTCCGGCAGAATCGCCTATGCTTTCGAGCACAGGCACGGCTTCACGATTAGTCTGCAGACGGCGCTCGTTACGGGGCTGGCGCCAGTTGATCTGTGGCAGCATCACGGACGGGTCGATCCGGTCGCGATATTTCAAGGCCACGTTCATCAGCGAGTCCAACAACGAGTCGGAAAGCAGATGCGGCTCCAGACCAAGTTCAATCAGCTTCGAGTGTTTCGCATTGTAGTAGTGCTCCTGCGCCTCCACTCGTGGATCGGCGAGGTGATCGACTTCGACCGTCAAGCCGAGTTTTTCCCCGGCGGTCTGCACCAGTCGTGCCAGGTCCAAAACTGAAAACTGCTCGGTGAACTGGTTGAAGACCCGGCATTCCCCTTGAGCCGCGGGATTCAAGCACGCGATCTCGACGCACCGAACGGTGTCGCGAATATCAAGAAAACCGCGGGTTTGGCCGCCCTTGCCGTACACCGTAAGCGGATGTCCAATGGCAGCCTGCACGCAGAATCGATTGAGCACAGTGCCAAAGACTTCGTCGTAATCAAACCGATTGATGAGCGCCTCGCTCAGGGCCACTTCATCGGTCATGGTTCCGTAGACAACGCCCTGGTTCAGGTCGGTTGCGCGCAGTCCCCACGCCTTGCAAGTGAACATGATGTTGTGACTGTCGTGCACCTTGGAAAGATGGTAAAAGGAGCCCGGCTGCTTGGGGTAGGGCACAGTGTCTCTGCGGCCATTGTGCTCGATTGTGATGTAGCCTTCCTCGATATCAATATTGGGCGTGCCATATTCCCCCATGGTGCCCAGTTTGATGAGGTGGCAATCGGGCTGAAATTCGCGCAGGGCGAAGAGCAGATTGAGCGTTCCCACGACATTGTTCACCTGGGTGAACACGGCGTGTTTGCGGTCGATCATGGAATAGGGAGCGGCGCGCTGCTCAGCGAAGTGGACCACTGCCTCCGGCTCAAAATCCTGGATGACTGAGGAGAGAAAGTCGTACTCGGTGACGTCGCCGACGAAGAGCTCCATTGTATTCCCCGTGAGCTCCTGCCAAGCCCGCAAACGGTCTGAAAGTGGAAGGATCGGCGTCAGGGTCTGCACGCCCAGTTCGTGGTCCCATTGCCGGCGCGCGAAATTGTCGGCAATCGCAATGGAATGACCCTTTCCTGACAAATACAAAGCCGTTGCCCAACCACAGTAGCCATCCCCTCCGAGCACCGCAACCCTCATTTGGCCCCCTTGCCGTATGTTTCCTGACGATAATTACTGGAAATCTGTCTTCCGCCTGCGTTTGTTCCCACTTTAAGAGTATCAGGCATTCTAAAACACCGCGACCGCCTTTGGTAGTTCCTCCCGAGAAACGACGATAGGATTGTTCGTCAGGACCACTTTGCCGCCACTGGTCGCCACCATATTAAGATGCTCAGCGCCTACGATCGATTCCAGTTGAGGAACCACATTATCCATGGCCACGATGTAGGAGCGCTCCGGTTTAAGCCAGAGATTCTTGAATTGCGAATCGTCAATAAACACATCGGGTGCGCCGGGAGCATAGGCGCCGTATTCCAGATTATGGAAGCGGCCGTTGCGAAGCAACGCGGTCCGGTTTGTGTAGAAAAAAACGGAAGAAAACGTGTAGTAGTGGTGATCCACAATCAGCGTCCCTTCGGGCGATTTTAAGATTGCCTCCGCCAGCGGCCGTGAGGACATATACGGATCAAAAATGGCCATGGCGAGCCACGCCGCGTGGAAAAACAATACCATCATGAGCGCGGCGCCAAGAAATGCGGTCCGGCCGGTGAATCGCCACGTTGCCAATGCACCAATGCAGAAGGCGATCGCCGCCAACAGTAAAGGTACCCGGAGGTACGCAAAAGACGCCAGAGTGAGATCCTGCATGTGCCCCAATGCTAGCTTGTAGGCGCCGGGATGTTGGCTCAGGGCTTGCGAAATGTCTCCCGCCGCGGGCAGGCCGCGGGTGAAAATAAAGAGAGTCAACGTCACCAGCCCAGCGCATGCCGCAATTAGCGAGAGTACCCGCGTGCCTCGCCGTATCCAAACGCCTCCCATCGCCATCGCCGAACCGAGAAGGAGCGCAAGCGCGGGATAGCAAGGCATCGAGTAATATTCCTGCGTGGTGGAGAAGGTGAAGAAGATCAGCACAAATCCAGCCCAACAGAGCGCCAGAAGCCGCGTCCGTCCGGCTCGATCGGTGGGTTTGAAGGAAAGCCTGGCAATGGCGGGAAAATACACGCTCCAGGGAAACAGCCAGACCAGGTGAAATAACCAGAAATAAAGGCGCGGCACGGTATCGTAGTCTCGTGGATAGCGCAGATTCAGAAAACGGAGCAATTGCTCATTGATGAAGAAGAACCAAAAAAATCCATGATATTGCCCCGGCCCACTGTGCAGCGTGAACGAGAAGTACGGAGGATTGTGCAACGTGGCTAGAATGTGCCAGGGCGCGGCGATGAGCAGGACGATCAGCAATCCGCTGAAGGGACGCAACCGCCGCCATGCCGCGGCAGAAAAGAGCTGGTGGGTCAGGCAAAGATAAATCACACCGGCGGCAAGTGGAAACAGGACTCCGATCAAACTCTTCAGCAGGAGACCGAGACCGAGATTCACTGCCAGTACGAAAGCCCAAAACCGCGGATGCGGTTCCTCCTCGTCCAAGGCGCGAAGAAACGCCCACATGCCAAGGGCGACGGTGAAGGTCAGCATGACATCCGGGATCAGAATGCGCGTGAATAAAAACAGACCGATGCAGGTTGCTATGCACAGACCGGCGTAGAATCCCGCTCGCTTGCCGAAAGCCCACGCCCCGAAGGCAGCCGTCAACCAGCAGAGGGCGATGGCCGACAACGCAATCGGAATGCGCGCAACCCAATCGTGCACGCCGAGAATCGCGTACCCGGCTGCCATGGCCCAGTAGATAAGGGGAGCCTTCTCCAGATAGACCACACCATCGAGCCGCGCCGTGACCCAGTCGCCCGAAGTCAGCATGTTGCGCGCGATCTGTGCCTGCACCGCGTCGACATCATCCATGAGCGAGGGAGGAGAAGTGATGCACCCCAAGTAGACGGCTGCCGCCACCAGCACAACGCCTAAATATAGGTACCAGTTTTTTCCTGTATCCAGACGCTCGGGCCCGCCGAAGCGGTTGCCTGAATCCCCCATTTTTTCATCCACAGAAACAGCACCATCAATCCCCATAAGTGATATCCAACATTGACTCGCCTCTCCAGATGGTCTCGAATCAGCGTCTCGATCGCCTCCCGCCGGAAGAGTCCGGCGTGATCGGACGCGCCGTCCATCAGAACCTCCTGCATCATCGGGCGCAAGCAGCCTCGCAGCCAATCGTGCGCCGGGATGTCGAATCCGACCTTCTTCCGCTGGAGAACCGAAGCTGGCAGCTTATCGCGCATCAATTCTTTCAGAAGAACCTTTTGTCGCGAACCACGGATCTTCAACGACGCGGGCAGGGTCGCGGCGAATTCCACAATCCGATGATCGAGGAACGGCGGCCGTACTTCCAGAGAATGCGCCATGCTCATGCGATCCGCCTTATTCAGAATATCGTCGGGAAGAAAATATTTCTGATCAAACCACAGATACGGGGCCAAATCATCGTTTGCTTTGGAGCAATCACGCAGTTCGCCCAGAATGCGGTGGAGCGCGGGCGGGAGTTCCGAACGCACCAGAGCAGGCTTTTCCGTTTCGGAGAAGGTTCCGTTCCAGTAGACATGCGCGCGATCGGAACTCATCAGCGAGCCTTTGAGAAATCGCTTGAGTTGGTATTCGAAGCTGATCTTGTCATCAGACACCGGCCAAAACCGTAAGGCATCGAGCCCGAGTTGCAGAGCCTTTCGCGGCAATCGCCGGGCGAGCGCAGCTAGGCGGTTCGCGCGATAAGTGAGATAACCGCCAAACAGTTCGTCCGCACCCTCGCCGCTCAGGCTCACCGTCGTCTTGGTTCTGCTGAGCTTCGAGAGGAACCACACGGGAAGTGCTCCCGCGTCGGCCGACGGCTCATCCGAGTAGTACGCAAGTTCTTCAATCGCACCCCGCAGGTCAACCTCAGGATTCAGATCCAGTTCCGTGTGCTCCGTCTGGTATAGCTGCGCGACCTCACGAATGTATGAGGTTTCGTCGAAACTCCGTCCCTGGAATGAAATCGAAAATGTTTTCAGAGGCTTGCTGGACTCGGTCGCCGCGTAGTGCAGAATCGTAGACGAATCGATGCCTCCGCTAAGCCACATGCCCAGCGGGACATCTGAAACCAAGTGCTCGCCGATCGACTGCCGTAAGAGCGAGTCCAATTCCTCCCGGGCAGACTCGAGCGTCCAATCACGGGCCACTGTGAGCGGCAAGTGCCAGTAGGACTCGCAAGAGATCTTGCCATCCCGCCACTCCAGCCACTGCCCCGGAGGAAGTTTTTCGATGCCCTCTACCAGCGTCCATGGACAGGGCACATAATTCAGCGACAGATAGCAATCCAGGCCATCCAAACTCAATCGCCGCTCAATCTCTGGATGGATCAGGATTGCTTTTAATTCGGAGCCGAAAAACAGATCGTCCCCGCGCCGCGCGAAATAAAGCGGCTTGATCCCCGTCCGATCACGTGCCAGCACCAGCCGCTTCGTCGATTTCGTCCATAGTGCGATCGCGAACATGCCTCGCAACCGCGCAAAGCAACCCGTATCCCATTCGAGGAATGCGTGAAGAACAGTTTCCGTGTCGCAGTGCGAGTAAAAGCGATGGCCCAACTGTTCCAATTCGCGGCGTAGTTCCTGATGGTTGTAGATTTCGCCATTAAAAACGATGGCAACGTTACCATCTTCAGACAGAATGGGTTGGTCGCCGGACCCGAGATCGATAATCTTGAGCCGCGTTGCCCCCATCGAGCAGAGACTCGACTGGAACACGCCTTGCTGGTCCGGCCCGCGGTGAATCAGGGTAGCGGTGGCGTTCCGAATGCGATCGGGATCAGGTGCCCAATGTTTGTGGGTGAAACCGACGATTCCACACAAGTGCCTGTACCTCTCCGCTTTCTTGAATTCGGCTTACAACTGTCCCAGATCGCGGGCGTGACTCCGCAAAACCAGGGGATTGCCAGCGCTTTAGGCTGAAAAACAATCCTAACCTTTTGACCACGAACAATCAAAAGATCGGAGCGAACTTGCTATGGGGTTCCGTCTCTTCAGATACGCGATGAGTCTGGCCGCATCACCGCCGGCCCATGATCACCAAGGCAACGCCGACGCAAACCAGGAGCACGCCCGTCCACCTTCGCCGTGTGACCTGTTCTCCGAGGAAAAATCTCCCGCCCAACGCGCCGCCAGCGTAACTCAGTGCCGTAACCGGAACAACCAGGCTGACATTTTCAATGGATAGTACGGCCAGCAGCGCGAAGAACGCGGTCCCCATGAGAGAGAGTCCCAGCCACATCCACGGAACCCGCAGTGCGCGGGAGGCGACGCCCAGCAGAGCCGCCGGGCGAAAGTCTTTGACCTCGCCTACGGCCTTCATAGCGCGGCTGACGCACAGCTCGCCCCCAGTCCCGGCTCCGATAATCAGAAGATAGAAAATGACTTCCTTCATGATCTAGGCTCCATCATTGACTAGGCTCCGTGGTCCGCGGCGGAGTGTGGCCCACCACCAGGACACCGAGGCAGATAACCAGCACTCCCAGCCAGCGCAGCGGCGTGACCACTTCGCGAAGCATGAAGTGAGCCAGCAGGGCAACCATGGCGTAGGCCACCGACGAGGCAGGCTGCACATAGCTGTAATCCGCCCACGACAGCACCAGCATGTAAGCCGCGAAAAAGGTAATCAGAGATCCGATGCCAAGCCAAATCGTGCCCGAGGTGAGCACCCGCGAAAGCAGGTTGAACGCCTCAGCGGGTGTTCCCAGGCTCGCCGCGCCGATTCGCTTCATCCCCTTGCCGAGCAGCACATTGCCCAAGGGGCCAAAGACCACCATCAACAGGATCAACAGATAGGTTTTAAAGTGCAGACCGCCAGAGGACTTCATGCGAGAAAGGAACCTTTCGCCCAGTCGAGACCGTTCGCCTGCGCCAGGGCGCTCGCACACGGAACCGATACAACATTTCCTTTAGAAATCATGACTTAATGTTACTTGATTTTCGGGATCGGCCCAAGCTCTCGACTTGGTTCCGGGCCAAGCGGCCTTATTCGTAACGCAGACTCTCTACCGGGTCCAGCTTCGCCGCGCGCGCCGCCGGCATGGTTCCGAATATGATGCCTACAAGCGAAGACACCACGATGGCCACGATCGCTGACAGTCCCGAGATGGGGATACGGTACTCAGTCAGGAATCGCACCGAGTAAGGCAACAAGAGTCCGATGACGACCCCGCCCAGGCCCCCAATCAAGGAAATCAGAATTGCCTCCGCCAGAAACTGAAACCGGATCTCCGCATTGGTCGCGCCAATTGCCTTGCGAATTCCAATTTCGCGAATTCGTGAAGTAACTGTCGCCAACATGATATTCATAATGCCGATGCCGCTTACCAGCAGGGTCACAGCTGCGACCAGGAGCAACACCAAAGTGAGGGCATTCGCCGTGCGGTCGGCTACGGTGACCAACTCCGTGAGATTCTGGACAATGTAATTCGATTCCGGCCTGTGCCGCGACTGGATCACTTCGCGAATTTGATTTGTTACCGGAACCACCAGCGAAGGATCGGCGGCCGAGAAGTAAAGCTGCCGGACGGATGGCGTGTCGGTAAAATAGCGGCTTACGCTGTAAGGAACCACCATGGAGTTATCGGTGACTTCCGACTGCCCGAATGTATCCACGCGCTCCCGGAACGTCCCTACGATGGTGAAGGGAAGTCCGCTCAGCTTGACCACTTTGCCGATTGCCTCGTCCACCGATCCATAGAGTTGTTCGGCCAGTTTCTGCTGCATCACGCCGACTTTGTTGCGCGCCTGCTCGTCCTCGGCGTCGAAGAACCTTCCGGAGAGAACCACCAGGTTGCGGACGGCACTGTACTCGGGAAGAACCCCAAGAATGCGAACATCGCGCTCTTTGCCGCCGCCAATCGGAATGCGTTCATCCAACGGGACCACGGGAGAAGCGGCAACGATTCCGGATACGCGTTCCAGAACGGCGTGCATGTCATCGATTGTCAAAAGATCGGGGGTCGAGTTGCGTTGCGCCCCTCCTTCATACTCGGCATCGATCATGTTGGCGCCGATCGATTGAATCTGGTTGAGCACGTATTGCTTCCCGGTCATACCAATGGTGACCACAAGAATAAGGGAAGCAGTACCAATGACCATTCCCAGGGCGGTGAGAGAGAAGCGCACCTTGTTGCTGCAGAAAGTGTCATAGGCGAAACTAATAATTTCCCCGAAAACCAGTTTCGGTGGACGGCTCGCCGTCGCGGTAGCAGTCGCCATACTAGATAGATGCTACGCGGTGTCGCGAGGAGGCGCAATTGACAATGAGATTGCCAATGACCGGGAGATGCTGATTGTCGCCGAAAGCTCCGCGGGAGTCCGTCGCATCTCGGTGCGATAAAGTTTGCGGACTCCAGTTCCAAAACGACGTGTCATAATCGTAATGAGGCTCACCTCGCATCGGCCCCGTAGCTCAGTTGGATAGAGCAGCGGTTTCCTAAACCGTTGGTCGGCGGTTCGACTCCGCCCGGGGCCTCCATCGCGTTTCACCTAGCAAGCGCGTCGCGCTACAACATGCGCTTACCCTTCAGGGAACGCAGTGCTCCTTCCTTGCCGGGCAAGACCTGAACGAACAGTGCTGGATCAGCAGAAACTGAAGTGTACCCATGCATTGCATTGTCACGTTTCGTGCATCCTCCTGTTTAGGTATAGGATTCTTCGGTTGGGGTGCTCCATGGCTCGGCGCAAAGAAACTACAATCGAGCGCATCTACCGCGAAGTCACCGGCAACAAAATGCCTGCCGCAGTGAAACGCGTTCTTCTACCCAAGCGAAAGGTCAAGCGGCATTAATGCTCCCGGCCGTGGAGGAACTGAAAGTGCCAAGCGACGAGTGGATTAAAACGCTTGAAGATGGCAGAAGAGTGAAATTCACTTTCCAAGACCTGCCGGAGAAGGGGGCGTTCATCACCGCTCAGGTTGAAGGCAACAAAGTCGTCTATTCGATCGTATTGACCAATGCAGGAAACCCGCTCAGTCGTGAAGAAGTTGAAAGTCATTTCGAGGGCGAGCTCTCAAAGAAGTAGCAACCCAGCCAGGACCCCACCCAAGGGCTCGGGTTCGGGTTCGGGTTCGTCGATTCAACCTGCGCACTGCGACGTTTGACAATCGTAGGGCGCAAGCCTAGCATTGTGACTGAGCAAGCTTCCTCTTCTTACTCTTTCAGGTCCCCTGAACTAAGTCAGCCCATCTGAAATTTTTCCTCTTAGCTTCCCTCTGAAGGAGGAATTGCGTTATGACAATTTTGACCCGTTGGGAGCCCGTCCGTGAGTTTTCCGCCCTGCAAGACCGCATGAACCGCATGAATCGTTTTTTCCGTGAGTCGTACGGCCCCGAAGGCCCGGAGGAGGCGTTGACGACCACTGCCTTTGCGCCGCCGGTGGACATCTACGAAGACGAGCACACCATTACTCTGAAGCTTGAAGTCCCGGGCATAGATGAAAAAGACATTGATGTCCGCATCGAGAACAACACCCTCACCGTTCATGGCGAGCGCAAAATCGAGAAGGAAGAGAAAGAGGAGAACTTCCGTCGCGTCGAGCGGCAATACGGAAGCTTTACCCGCTCGTTCACCCTGCCCAGCTCAGTGGATCCGGGGCAAGTGAGCGCCGACTATGCCAAGGGCGTGCTGAACATCAAGCTCGCCAAGAAGGCCGAAGCCAAGCCCAAGCAGATCAAGGTTAATATTGGCGGCGAGAAGATCCTCGAAGCCAAGCCTGTCGCCAAGGCCGCGTAGAACCAACAGGCGTGAGAGAAATCGGAGGCGGCTTATGTCGCCTCCCGTTCATCGTAGTTTCGACTGCTGCTTCGTCAAGGACTGGTTATGAACACTGGCAGAGTTTGGCTGCAGCTATACAAGGCTGCGCTTTTTGACTCGGACGCCGACAAAGTTTCAGACCGAATTGCTGAAGCGGAAACGGCACTTGTGGTACGTGCGCGCGAACTGTTCCACGCAGCGGGAGACAATATCGAAGAAGAGCAGGCTGTGGATGACGCAATGTATGCCTTGCACGCCCTTCGGAGCGCGTTGAAGTGTAGACCAAACGCGAAAAACGCCTCCCAAGAACTAGCCGCTTGAAATCAACTGGAGGTCAGGCTGATGATGGATGCGAATTACATTTCGGGACGTCTCGACAGCATGAGACAAGAAATAAGCGATCTAAGAGTCACGACCGCTCGCTATTGGAGCAAGGACCAGCACACCGCGCTGGAGAAGTCCGCTTTCGCCTTACGAAAAGGACGTTTGTTAGATATCAAACGGGAAGTGTCGGACATGATGAAGCGCTGTGCTTGAATCCCGGTTGGTTTCCGTAGTATAACGTCAGCTCAATCGTGCGGGTATGGAAGGTCCGAGCGGTGAAGAAATGTCACCCGCTCGAATACCTTGAAAGAAGCAGCCACTATGGCCCGAGACCCCCGGAAAACATGGCACTTTACCGCGTCCTCAAAGATAATGGGGAACAGCCCACTCGAAGCGTCTGAGGCTCAAGCATGCGGCGGGGAGACGAGGGACGTAGCTCATCCTTCTCGATTGGCATAATACCGCGATTTCACTAATGGACCGCGTCGTCCTTTGGATGGTTCGCGTTTGTATCTGCCCAGATTCTAGACTGAACAACCCCACGCTCCGATCTGGAAACCTGTCCCGACTCATTCGTAGCGCAAAGTCCGCATGGGATCGATTCTGGTGGCCCGCACCGCCGGCAAGTAACAGGCCAGTGCTGCCACGGCAAACATGACGGTGCTCACAGCGATGTAGGTCAGGGGGTTCGTCGGGCCGACTCCGAACAAAAGGCTGGCAAGCATTCGCGTCAGCAGAAATCCGAAAAGTAAACCGATCCCCAAACCAATCGCTACCCATCGCAGGCCTTGGCGCATAATCATTTTGAGTACGTCGCCGCGGCCCGCCCCGAGAGTCATTCGCACGCCGATGTCGCGAGTTTGCTGCACCACCGTCGTCGCGAGCACTCCGTAAATGCCAACGCACGCGAGCACAACCGCAAGCCCTCCGAAGATGCTCATGAGAAACGAATCGAAGCGGCGCTGGCCAAGGTTGTCCTCGAGAACGTCCTGCATGGTCAGGACGTCGAATACCGGCAGATCCTTGTCGAGCGTCCAGATCTGCTGTTTGATACTCGCGGTCAGAGAAGTTGGATCCGAAGCACTGCGAACCGCAAGCGTCAAATAGGTGTAGTCCTGCATGGGCCGTGTGATCTCGGGGCGGGTGGCGTCTTCGAGCGATGACTGGCGCGTGTCGCGCACTACGCCGATCACGGTCAACTGCGTTGGATTGATTTCTCCTCTGGCGGGCACGCTCCAGATGTGCTTGCCGACAGCCTCCTGATTGGCCCACAGCTTCCTGGCAAGCTCCTGGTTGACCACGATTACGGGCAGGTTCTGGTTGATTTCGTCAACCGTAAAATTTCTTCCGCTAACCAACGAAATGCCCAGCGTCTCGAAATACGATGGCGAACTGATCCCGCGCATATCTGCTGTTGGTTCACTGCCGCGTTTGGGAACTGGATCGCCTTCGACGGTGAATCGCATGAGACGAATGCGGGTCAGGGGCAAGCCATCGGCAAAGCTCGCAACCTTCACGCCCGGCAAGGCGGTGATCTTCTCCAGTGCCTGACGGCAAAATACAGCCGTCTGTGCACTGGTCGAGTAACGGTTGGGCGGCAGGCTGAAATGCATCGTCAACAAATGATCGGGACGGAAGCCCGGATCAACATCGAGCACGGACAACAGACTACGAATCATGAATCCCGCGCCGATCAACAGCACCGAGGCCAGACTGACTTCGATCACGATCAGGGCAGCGCGCGTGGTCTGCGGGTGAGTTCGGGTGAATTGCGCTCCTTCTTTCAGGACCGTGATCACTTCGGTGCGCGAGACATGCAGCGCGGGGAAAATCCCGAAGAGCATGCCGGCGAGAATGCTCGCCGCCGTGGTAAAGAGCAGGACTGGAATGCCGATGTGAATCTGCTCGGGCCGGAGAATGTCTGCCGGCTTCAGCGCGAGAATGGCTTTAATCCCCCAGCGCGCAACCACCAAGCCGACGAAGCCTCCTATCAAACTGAGGACCAGGCTTTCCGTGACCATCTGCGCGATCAGTTCAGTGCGGCTCGCCCCGAGAGCCTTGCGGATTGCCAACTCCTTCTGCCGCGCCATTGCCCGAGTCAGCACGAGATTCGCCAGGTTCGCGCACGCGATCAGCAAGATCAGTCCCACTGCCGATAGCAGTACGAGCAGGTTTCGGCGGAGATCCTTGCCTACGTCTTCGACGTACACGGGGAAGATATTCACGCCGAAACCAGCGTTGAGCGTAGGATTCTGCTCTTCGAGGCGTTTGCCGATTACATCCATTTCAGCGCGAGCCTGCTCGAGGGAAATGCCCGGGCGCAATCGCGCGTACACCTGTATCTTCAGCCGGTTCAAGTCTTGTGCGCTACGCTGCGCTGGGAGCTCGTACGGAATCCAGATGTCGGGCTTGCGCTGCTCCGTGCCTTCTCGTGTGGAAGGCAAGTAGAAATGCGCGGGCAGCACGCCAACGATGGTGTAAGGAATGTCATTGAGCGTAACGCTCTGTCCGATGATGTTGCGGTTTGCCCCGAAATGGCTCTCCCAATAGGCATCACTCAGAATGGCTGCTTGAGTGTTTTGTGGCGCGGAGTCGAAGGCCGCACCGATCGCCGGCGCTACTCCGAGAACCTGGAAGAAGTTCGGCGAGATGCGGGCGCCGGTCACGCGTTCCGGTTCTGCAGTGCCGGTGCGATTCAGGTTCGCGTCTTCCATTCCCGCGATGCCTTCGAAGACGCTCGACTGGCGCTGCCATTCCGCGAAGTTCGTGTAATTGGCAGGGATGCGCTCGCCGATCTGTGCTCCAAGCGCGGGATTCTTTTCCCAGAGCATGACCAGACGGTCAGGATCGCGATAGGGAAGTTTGCGGAGCAGGACTCCATCGACCACGCTGAAGACGGCCGTGTTGGCGCCGATTCCCAGCGCCAGCATGAGGACCACAACCGCGGAGAAGACAGGCGACCTCCGCGCCAAGCGGAAAGAATGGCGGAAATACCGCATGAGGTTCGCTGATTTCATGGCAACAAAGACGAATGCGAAGCCTCAATGTTAGCATCGGCGCGCGAAATGGTATCTCGGAATCTCAGCCTCGAACTCTCGGCGAGACAAGATTTCTCCAATGTCAACGAGGTCGCGGCGTCAGCCGCGAATGAAGCGAGGGAAAATGTGAGCCAGTGAAATCAGGCAGAAAGTTCACTGGACAGCTTGCTTGGGCCAAACTCAGCTCGCTGCGGAGGAAGCGAATTGAACGGAACTTGATCCTTAAGCGCAGCGGCCGTTCGCTTACACAACCAGAACAGAAAAGCAACTGTGGTGAGCCCGAAGAAAAGCCATCCTAGTATGAAAACCTGGACCCAATGCATGGTCTGGAACCCCTTCGCGATGCGGGGGAGCATCTGTGCAGTGCGGAACCGATTATAAGTAAAATCAAGCGTCTTGGGAATGGTGCAAATGTTTTCGCTAAAACTGTAAAAACGGGACTGTGGAGGGCTAGCTTGATGGCAAACCGTAGTCGTTACAGCAGTTTGTTTGCTAGAGTTTTAAGCACCCAGGAGGCGCACCGGGCTCGGTCGAACCAAGGTAGATAACATGTGGGTTAAAGTTTGAAGCAGACCCACGCATCAGTTCCAAGTCGAGCCGTTGCTTTCTGCAGCCTCCGAGCCACGAATTTCGATCTGCTCCGTAGTGGGTTGCATACCGATGTGGCTGTTTACTGATTCATAAACTTTAAGGTATACCCCCCTCCCCCCTGATCTTTTGGAATGATGGGGTTACAGCCAGACTACCACTAAAATCTTTGAGGAATAAGGACTTACACGCAAAATATTGCGGAATAAGGACTTAGTTGGTCAAAACACGTCTGCTGCCGCGTTCCGGCGGCGGCGTGGCATAGGATCTCTAATTGTCAAGGAGCTAATCTAAACTTGAAATATAATATCTCCTTGGGCGCGGCAAGTCAATGACGCTGAGTCCGGCGTTCCTTGTGGCGAGCTTGATTCCCGAATTGGAACTGGCGCGGCGACGAATGTGACGGGCGACCTTGTTCGAGTCCGCGGGGCCTCATAGGCTACGCTGGGGCCCGTGGTGTAAATGGGCGCACGTTAGCCTGTCCAGCTACAACGTGCGGGTTCGAGTCCCGTCGGGTCCACAGCGTTCCCGGCTTTGGTAGGGAAGCTGACTGGGAGTCTGAGGGCAGGCAGACTCCTCAAGTAACCTTGCCTTCCAATCTTCGTGTGCTGATAATTAAATCTGTAGCTGGACAGGTTACGCCCTGGGCCGACAACGGTCCGGGGTTTTGTTTTTGGGCGTGTAATGAAGGCTGGCGATACCGCGCCCACCATTCCAAAGAACGCGGAAAGGGATGGGGCACGCTGGTGTGGATGACCGTAAGTCCCAGTCACAGCTTCAACGTCGGCAGAAATCGCGGCGGTCTTCGCGCCCGGATCGTCTGCTCGAAGCCGTAGGCGATCTTCAGCAGCGTGGGTTCACTCCAGGGGCGGCCGAAGAAACTTATTCCTACCGGTAGACCGAAGACGAATCCTGCGGGGACTGTGATATCGGGATAGCCGGCTACTGCGGCAGCGTTTGAGCTGCCGCCTACGGCGTGATCCCCGTTGGCGAGATCGGTGAGCCAAGCCGGACCGGCCGTCGGGGCCATAATCGCGTCGAGATGAAATTGGTCCATCACGGCGTCGATGCCTTCCTTGCGCGACAGACGGTGATTCGCCTCCAGAGCGTCGGTGTATTCCTTGCTGGTGAGCGGGCCCTTGGCTTCGGCCTTGATGAAAATATCCTGGCCGAAATAGGGCATCTCTTTGTCGCGATTGCTCTCGTTGAAATCGATGACGTCCTTCAACGATCCCGGCGCTCCTGGCCGCGCCGCGAGGTAGGCGTTGAGGTCGGCCTTCAACTCATACAGCAGCACCAGAAACTCGGTGTCATCGAATTTTCCGTGGGTGGGCAGGTCGGCGGGATCGACGATGTCCGTGCCTTGCCTCTTCATGGCGGCGATCAAATTATTCATCAGTTGATCCTGTGCATCGTTCGAACCGAAATACTTGCGGGCCACGCCGATGCGCGCTCCGCGAAGTCCATGAGGGTCGAGAAACTTGGTGTAGTCCGCCTCTGCCTTCCCCGCTCTGGCCGCGGTCGCGGTGTCGCGGGGATCGACTCCCCCAAGCGCGCCCAATAAGATCGCGGCGTCGCGCACGCTGCGGGCCATGGGGCCGGCCGTGTCCTGGCTGTGAGCGATGGGAATGATGCCGGAGCGGCTGATGAGGCCGAGCGTCGGCTTGATGCCAACAATTCCATTGGCTGAAGCCGGGCAGACGATCGAGCCGTCGGTTTCCGAGCCCACCGCGACTGCGCACAGACTGGCCGAGATCGCAGCGCCTGAACCTGAGCTCGATCCGCAGGGATTGCGGTCGAGAGCGTAAGGGTTCGTGGTCTGGCCTCCACGCCCGCTCCATCCGCTGCTGGAATGGCTGGAGCGAATATTCGCCCACTCGCTGAGATTGGTCTTGCCCAGGATCACGGCGCCAGACTCCCGCAGCTTCTGCGCGACGAAGGAATCTCTGGTTGGCTTCGATCCCAGAAGTGCCAGCGATCCAGCGGTGGTCTGCATGGGGTCAGCGGTGTCGATGTTGTCTTTGATCAGAACCGGGATTCCGTGCATGGGACCGCGGACGTGGTTTGCTTTCCGTTCTTGGTCGAGTGCATCGGCGATGGCCAGCGCGTCAGGATTGACTTCGAGCACGCTGCTGAGTGCAGGACCTTGCTTGTCGATCTCCTCAATCCGCGCCAGGTATTTCTCGGTGATCGAGCGTGCGGTAAATTTTCCGGACGCCATTCCCGCTTGCAGGTCGGCGATGGTGATTTCGTCCAACTCGAATGGTTTGATCTCTGGTATTGATGGAGAGCAAGCGGTGTTCGCATGAGCGGCTGCCAGGGTTGATGACAACGCGGCACTGACACCGGCCAATGCACTGGTTTGCAGAAAGCGCCGCCGCGGAAGGGAACTTAAATGTATGGTTGCATCGTCTTTGTGGCTCAACCGCTTTCTCCTGTACACAACTTGGTATAAGCGAAACGGAATTATAGGCTATGGGTCGAACACGCTTGTCAAACGTTGAGTCTTGAGCCAAACGGGTATAGCATCGGCTCGCGTTTCCTTCCCTCTGACTACGGGCCCTGTTCGAATATCAAGTTTGCACGTCTACGAGGTGATCCCGATGAAAGACGAAAAGTTTTCTCGCTGCACAACTCTATGTGCGATTTCCGTTGTCATGCTGATGTCAGGGGGTACTCTCGCGGCTTCTGTGCCGAAGGAGGCGGTGCTCCATCACTTCGGCACCGGCACCGACGGCGCCGCAGCTTACGGTCGCGTGATCTCCGACGCGGCGGGCAATCTGTATGGCGTCACCGCTTTCGGCGGCACGTCTGGGGCGGGCATTGTTTTCGAGTTAACGAACCTCGAAGCGCCTGCAGGTTGGACTGAAAGCATCCTCTACAATTTTTCTGGCGGCAGCGATGGTTCCCAACCCTACGGTGGTCTGATTTTCGACTCGGCCGGGAACCTGTATGGCACCACCTTCGAGGGCGGCGCGTCCAATGCAGGTACCGTCTACGAGTTGACGCCCGGGAAAGGCGGTGCCTGGACCGAAACCGTCCTCTATAGTTTCGCCGGCGGCTCGGACGGCATGGGCCCACAAGGTGACCTGAATTTTGATCAGGCCGGCAATCTCTTCGGGACAACGACCAGCGGAGGCTCGCCAGGAAACGGTATCGTTTTCGAACTGACGCCCGGGCAAGGAGGTAGCTGGACTGAGACGGTTCTGCACCGTTTTATGACCAACGAGGGAACCAGTCCCCGCGCGGCCGTGATCTTTGACAAGAGTGGCTCGCTCTACGGCACGCTCGCGAACGACGGCACGTTCGGCGCGGGTACAGTTTTCCGGCTGAAGCCCACAAACGGCGGTGCCTGGACAGAGGAAACGCTTTATACGTTTACTGGCGGCGCTGACGGCTTTGGTCCGTTGTGCCGCCTGATACTCCTCCGGGGCAAGCTATATGGCACTACGGTGATCGGCGGCGCGGCCGGTGTTGGTACCGTCTTCGAACTGAGTCCACCAGCCAATCATCACGGAGCCTGGACGCTGAACGTCCTTCATACTTTCGCATGCGGCAGTGACGGGTGCTATCCCTGGGCAGGCCTGACTATGGACTCGACGGGCACATTCTATGGCACAACCCAGTTTGGTGGCCTTCCATCGAATGGCGGCACAGTTTTCGCGCTGAAACAAGAGGGCGGAATCTGGTTCGAGGGCGTGGTTTTCAGCTTCAAGCTCAGTAACGACCAACTCGCCCCCAGCGCTGTTCTCCTCGGCAAGGGAGGCACGCTTTACGGCACGACCATTGGCAGCGGCATGAATGCCGGCATGGTTTTCAAAATCCGACCGTGACGATTACGTACCCCGTTCGCGACGAGGAAGAAGAACAAGGAGCGGCGGTTGTAAGGACGATTTGGACGGGAAATCGAAGTACAGACAAAACGGAATGCCGACGCGAACGGGTGCGCCTTAGCGGCAGGTGTTAAGTTTTTTCGAATGGGCGTTCTCGCCCGCTACTTCGCGTCGATCTTCTTTCGGATGCGTCGAAGTTCCATGAAACAGAGTCCGGAAGTCGTACAAAGAACGCAGCCCATCATGATAATAACCTTCATGTCCATTGCTGCGGGCTCCTCGTCCCGCCTTTGCCCTGCAACTGCTTCAGACTTATACATCCAACCGGAATTGCCTAAGTGAAAGATACAGCAAAAGACTGAACTTGCTGTTGCCATTCTAGTTTCACAACCAGCACCATCGGGTTGCAGCTAAATGCGCAAAATCGCCTCTGCGCACGCTATAATAACTTTTCATGCCCAGATATTCCATCGTGGTGCCCCTGCACAATGAGCAGGAGAACGTCACCGATCTCTACGATCGCCTGAAGGCGGTTATGGAAATGCACGGCGAGAGCTTTGAGATTGTGCTGGTCGACGATGGTTCCCGCGATCGCACCTTCAACCTGCTGCGCGAGATCGCGGCGGTCGATAGCCGGGTGACGGTGGTGAAACTGCGGCGTAACTTTGGCCAGACTTCGGCGCTGGCCGCTGGGTTCGACCATTCGCGCGGCGATTACATTATCGCCATGGATGGCGACCTGCAGCACGACCCCGCCGACATTCCGTTATTTCTGGAAAAGATTGCCGAGGGCTACGACATCGTCAGCGGATGGCGGAAGCGCCGCATTGACAACCTCTGGCTGCGCCGCATCCCTTCGAAATGCGCCAACTGGCTGATGGCCAAGCTGAGCGGTGTCAGCATTCATGACTTCGGGACTACCTTCAAGGCTTATCGCCGCGAGGTGCTGGAGCAGGTCCCGCTCTATGGCGAGTTGCATCGCTTCATTCCGGCCTTGGCGTCCTGGTATGGAGCTTCCATCGTTGAAGTACCAATTCGTAACGTCAACCGCGAGCGTGGCGCTTCGCATTATGGAATCTCGCGGACCTTCCGGGTGTTTTTCGATCTGATCACGATTCGCTTTCTGCTGCGATACCTGGCGCGACCGCTGCATTTTTTTGGCACCGTCGGAATGGTGAGCATTCTAGGGGGAAGCGGAATCGCAGGCTGGCTGATGGTCGATAAGCTTCTCAATCACTCGGATACCATGGCCGAGCATGGCCCACTCATGATCTTCGCCGCAGTTCTGCTGCTGGCGGGATTGAACATGCTGGCAGTCGGCCTGTTGGGAGAGATGCAGGTGCGGCACTATCACGATCCCGCCCGCCGCGCGCCGTATTCCGTGGATCGACTGCTTCGCGCCCAGAGCAGCGAAGAACACACCATCTCGGAATAGTCGCCGACTCCGCTTCGGCCATCCGAAGAAACCACCTAAAAGGTCCGCAAGGTCTTGAGTATTTCTTGAACAGAGTCCTTGGTGTCGTTGGAGGAAGGGTTGTCGATGTAGGGATCGTCGACTTCGATGTGGAGGAGTTTTCCCCGCAGGTTGAAGAAGTAGTGATCCGAGTAACCCACCTGATCGCCTCCGGAGGCGCTGTAATAAAAGGTGAGGCCGCCGAGTTCCAGTGTTTCGGGAGCTTCGCCGGATGGGGTCAGACTTGCTAATTCTTCGAACTTGAAGGGCTTGTTGGTCAACCAAAACAGTAGTCGAGCCTGGGGGCGCAATTGCTGGGCCAGCGCAAATACCTTGCTATTGGCCCGAACAGGTTTATAGATGGGTGGGTAGTGGAAGCAGAAACCGTCGAGGCTGGCGATCCAGAGTTGCCAGTCGGGGTGACCGCCGTCCGGAAAGCATACGGCACCGTATTTCTGGGCGTCAGAAGTTGGGACGAGGCAGAACAGCGACAGCAATATGACGATACAAACGGAGTTCCTTGTCATCCGCGACTCCACTTGCAGCCGGAAAACAATCTTGAGAGACATTACACGGCGACCGAAGCTGTAAGTCAAGCATTGGGTTATGTCTTGGCGAATGGCTCCTTATTCACCACGTAAGGCATCTTGGTAATATCGCCGCCATAATTTCCTTCCAGGACGTCAATGAGGCCTTGCGCGCAGCGCCCGGCCATGCCTTGATTTGGGTCAGTAGACAAACGAGTGATGCGTGCAGCACTGGCGAAATGCGGATACAGCCGACAACGATCTTCAATCGCCGGATCACGCAACGGTGAATCTGCTGGCAGCGGTTCCTGTTCGTAGACGTCCAGTGCGGCCCCCGCGATCCAGTTCTCCCTAAGCGCTTTCGCCAGAGCAGCTTCGTCAACCACTGGGCCGCGCGAGTTGTTCACTAGAAAAGCCGTAGGCTTCATCATGCGGAGAGTGCGTTCGTTAAAGAGATGGTAAGTGGGCGTCGAGCTCTCTCCCCGAAGCAGCGGCACGTGCACACTGACGAAGTCGGCATGCGTAAGCGCGTCATCCAGCGTCGTGTACTTGATCCACGTCCTTTCTCTCGATATGCCGTGCGAATGGCGCAGGTCCATCACTCCCTGAATTGCCTTCACGTACTCGTGGTTTTCGTAGGCCGGGTCATAGCAGAGGATGTTCATATCGAAACCGCTGCACTTCTTGATCATAGCCAAGCCGATGCGTCCGGTGCCGATGACCGCAACTGTCTTTCCAGTGACTTCATCTCCGAGGAACGGCAAATAGGGATGCCAGTATCCCCACTGGTTGTTGCGAGTGAGATGTTCAGCGGTCCACATCTTGCGAGCCAGCACGCCCAGCATGAAAAACGCGAATTCGGCTGTAGCTTCCGTGAGCACGTCGGCGGTGTGCGTGAAGGGGATCTTGTAACGGTTAGCATCGGCACGGTTGATGTTGTCAAAGCCAACCGCAATCTGTGCCACGACCTTGAGATGTCCCTTGCCCGCCTCGAATACTTCAGCGTCAATCTTGTCCCGCAGGGTTGTGATCAAGCCGTCGATGCCGGATTTCACTTTCTCGACAATCAGACTCTTGGGCGGAGCCTCGGGATTGGGATAGACTTCGACCTCATATCCCCGTTTGCGCAAACCATCGATCGATTCCCCAATATCACAGGTGGCAAAAACGCGGAATTTTGCAGGCATCGTTTTCTCTGGTGGCTCTCCGGTTGGAAGTCTTGCAGACGCGCTGACCCGCCTCTCGCGCACGAATTCAGCCGCATATTATCTTACCGCACGCCGTCGATAGTTGGCGATGAGGAGGATTTGCCGGCCTTGCTTTAAAGTGCGTCATTCCGAAGCCCCACCCTTTCTCGATCGCGGCGAGAGCCTGCCCCAAAGCGATGCAGAGCGGGATCTCGCGCGCAGCATTTCGAACTGAAACACCGTGGAGTTTCGCGGACAACAATGCTCCCTGGCGAGCCGCTCCGCAAGATTGCAAACCGGACGCCTTTCTTCTGGACTAAAATTTACTCAAACACCGTACGGAGGACACCATGCGTGCAGATCGTGTGGAAGTCTCATGGGACAACGCCAAGTCAAACTGGCTGCTTAGAATTGAAGCGGGCGAAGAAGTGATTCGGCGTCATTGTGCGTTGCCCAAGGATGCCGACGAGAAGACGCTACGCACGGCGGTCGAGAAGACGGTTGCCGATGAAGGTTACGAACTTGATCCTTCGGGATTAGTTCGTCGCTGAGAAGCTGACACTCGCTACCTGGAAGCGACGATTTCAACTACTGCATTGTCATTGCATCGGAGCGCTTTCTGGCACACGTCCAGCTATCGCTCCCGCAGTCCCGCGATCAGTTGCTGCTCCACACCCAGACCAGCCCCTTTGACTTCCATCAACTCCAGAGCCTTCTGGGCAATGTGCTCAGCGCTGACTTCAAATTCCTTGATCAACTCCCACGGCGCCCCAGAGTCCCCGAACCGGTCTTTCACTCCGATGGCGCCGGTGATGATGGGCACATCGTAAAGCAGAGGCGTTTCCGTAATTACTCCGCTGACTCGCCAGGCGAGCGCACCGATCTGATGCTCTTCCGCCGTAATGACGACGCCAGTCTCCCGGGCCGCACGAAGAATGGCCGCAACGTCAATTGGTTTCAACGTATGCAGATTCACAATGCGGCTCTCGTATCCGAAATCAGTCTTCAAGATCCAGGCCGCGCGCATGGCCTCGGGGACCATCGGACCACAGGCCATAATGGTGAGGTCTTCTTCTTCGTCTTCATAACGGGAAGCCAGCACCGTCTCGAAGGCGTCCGCGAAATTAGCGGCGGGCTTGCGGAAGCGGATGACATTGGCATGGCCAAACACGAACGGAGTGTGCTCGTAGGTGACCACTGGAGTCGCCTCGCGCGCGAAGCGGATATACTTCGGCCCTTGATGTTTGAGCAGCAGATAATCTGTAGCTTTTCGAGTCTCGATCGCGTCGCAGGGAACGACCACAGACATGTTCGGCAATCCGCACATGGCAAACAGGTCTTCCAAAGCCTGGTGCGTGGCTCCATCTGGGCCCACCGAAACGCCGCCGTGTGCGCCCGCAATCAGCACGTTGAAATTGCCATAGCACACCGAGGTACGAATCTGGTCGAGATTGCGTGCCGCGGCAAACGTCGCGTAAGTGCCCAGCACTGGCAGCTTGCCTTCTTTGGCCAAACCGGCCGCAGCGGAGGTGGCCGATTGCTCCGCGATTCCCATGCTGATCCAGCGCCGCTTACGCTCCGGATTCGCCGCATAGAAGTCGCTGATCGTGATCGAGCCGGAAATGTCCAACCCCAGACATACCACGCGCTCATCGTCTCCATTCGCAGCCAGGGACTGGCCGAAGCCTTTGCGCGTCGGCTCCATCGTGGCCTTCATGTTTTCCGCCGCATTCCACCAGTAGTTGCGGCTGAAGTGAGGCATCTTCGCGTCAAGCTTGCGATCCACCTCGCTCTGATACTCCCTGGCTTTCTTAAGTAGGAACTGCACCGGAATCTGTTCCGTCAATCCAAGTTCCGCCAGACCTTTCATCATCTCTTCATAATTCGGGGACCTGCCGTGCCAGCCCGCTACATTCTCGATGAAGCTCACCCCTTTGCCCTTCACAGTCGCGGCAATAATCACAACCGGCTTTCCCATCCCGGCCTTGGCCTTCACCAACGCCTCGACCACTTGCTTCATATCGTGCCCATCGATCGAGAGCACCTCCCAACCGAAGCTGCGATACTTTTCCGCGAGCGGATCCACATTCATGACGTCGCGCACCCAGCCGTCGATCTGCAGCTGGTTGTAATCAATAATGCCGATCAGGTTGTCGAGTTTATGATGACCGGCCTCCATAGCGGCTTCCCAGATCTGCCCCTCCTGTTGTTCGCCGTCGCCCATGATGCAGAAAGTCCGGTAATCTTTTTCATCGAGCTTGCCGGCCAGCGCAATTCCCACAGCAATGCTGAGTCCTTGCCCCAGCGATCCAGTCGAAACCTCCACGCCGGGGAGCTTGAGCCAATGGGGATGGCCTTGGTAGGGCGACGACAGCTTGCGTAACAGCACTACGTCGTCCACCGGACAGAAACCGGCAAAAGCCAGCCCGAGATACAAGCTCGGTGCCTTGTGTCCGGTCGACCAAATAATGCGGTCACGGTCGGACCATGACGGATTCTCAGGATCGTGGTCAGCAACCTTCAAGTAGAGCGCGGCAGTAATGTCCATGATCGAAAGCGTTCCGCCCGCATGACCCGAGCCCGCCGCACACAACGCGACCAGGTCGTAGCCGCGCATCCGATTGGCGGCGTCCTTGAGTTGTTCGATTGAGTACTCCCGAAGTGTCCTGCCGGTGCTGGAACTCTTGATAGCCATGTGCCCATCCTTCCGCGCCAGGCTGGACAGAGCACAGCTCGCGCTGGTATCCCGACAAGTCGAGTCTAGACGGGGATGTGGGCGGCCTCAGTGCGGTAGATCACGAGAGGGTGTGACGTGGACAGACAAAACCTGGCCACGGATCTTCATTGATTTACATGGATTGAATTGAAAGGAGACGCAGCTAGCCGCGTTTCTATACCGCTACAAGTTCTGCTTCGTCCACTGGTCGATCCGCCCTAGCGCCTTGTTCAGGTTCTCCAGCGAATTCGCGACGCTGAAACGCAGGTAGCCTTCTCCATAATCTCCAAACGCAGTTCCCGAAAGGCATGCTACGCCCGCGTCTTCGAGCAAAGCGTCGGCCAGTTTCTTCGATTTCCACCCCGTCTTGGTGATATTGGGGAAGACGTAAAACGCGCCCTTGGGTACGCGACAGGAGAAGCCTTTGATCCGATTCAGCCCGGCCACAAAAACGTCGCGCCGTTTCTGAAATTCTGTCCGCATCTTGTCCACCGGCGACTGAGGGCCGCGAATGGCCTTGATTCCAGCGATCTGCGTAAAGCTGGCCGTGCACGAAGTGGAATTCGTCATCAGCCGCGCAATGTGGGTCGCCAGGTCCGGCCGCATCACGCCGTAGCCCATCCGCCATCCCGTCATCGCATAAGTCTTCGAGAAGCCGTCGAGCAGGATGGTACGTTCTTTGAAGCCGGGTTCGGACATGATGGAGTGATGGGGCGCGCCATCGAACATCAGCCGACTGTAGATTTCATCCGACAACACCATGATGTTGCGATCGCCGATGGCTTCGGTGATGCCTTTAATGTCACGTTCGCTAAGCGTTCCGCCAGTTGGATTGTGGGGCGAATTCAATATGATGAGCTTGGTGCGATCCGTAATCAGATGGGATAGTTCCTCTACATCCAGGCTGAAATCCTTTTCTTCGTGCAGTTGGATGGGCACGGCCTTGGCGCCGACGTAATGAATCATCGACTCATAAATCGGGAAGCCGGGATTGGGATAAATGACCTCATCCCCAACGTCCGCCAACGCCAGAATCGTGAAAAAAATAATTGGCTTGCCGCCCGGGACTACGACGACCCAGTCGCTGGTGACTTTCACACCGCGGCTGCGCCCCACGTCTTCCGCAATCGCCTCCCGCAACTCAGGCAGTCCCGCCGACGGCCCGTAGTGAGTCCAACCCGCTTTGAGGGCGTCAATACCAGCATCGACGATATGCTTGGGAGTATCGAAGTCGGGCTCGCCAATTTCCAGGTGGACGACATCTTTGCCCTGACGCTCGAGGGCGCGCGCCTTGTTTAATACCTCAAAGGCTGTCTCGGTTCCTAGCCGCGACATGCGTTCGGCCAGGCGGAGTTCGAACTGCGTAGCTTTTTCCATGGTCGCAAAGGTTGTCATTATATTCCCCCCGCGGCTGATTGCGTCGGTGACGCGCAAGCGCGGCGTGCCTTCCCAAGTAATAATATGCCACATTAAGCCCGCATGAATAATCGGAACAAGTCCGCGCGGGTAGGACCATGTACACTGCAAAGCTTTGCATATTGACGCGTATCGTACCCGAGAAGAGAATGAGGGCCTCTCCTGGGCATTCGGATCCACGGATGAGAGAAAGCGCAAAGGAGGATTTCACGATGAGGATCAGACAATCGATAGCAGTTCTAGTGGGCGCGGCGCTGCTCGCGCCGGGCATGGCGCTGGCGGCGCCGCAATGCTTCTCGCCATTCAGCGGAGTTTACGTTCGGTTCGAGCAACCGGTTACCGACTCGGCGGTCGCGCGGAATGGCCGGGTCTGGGGAGCTCTGTCCTCGTGCGACGGACTTTCGTCCTGGCCTGTGGTCGGCAACTCGTACCACAGCAAGGCAGACGGCCTGGTAGTCGCGTTCCGCGCGTTTACGGTCGACGCCAACAACTGTGGCGCGGTGGATTGGATTGGCACGCTGAAAGGCAAACCGCTTTCCGGCCCATTCGAGCTATTTAACCAAAGAACCAACTTCGGAAACTCGGGTACGTGGACCGAGATCACGTGTCCTACCCCACCGGAACATGCCGTGAAACCGCCTGCGGGAGTCGACCCTCTGGGAAACGCGGCGAAATAAGAATCTCTCACTCGACGCAAGGCCTGAAAAATTGGAACGCCCCGCATGGCGATCGCGGGGCGTTTCCTTTTTCTCCGCGTATTATGGTCGCGTATGTTTTCGCATCGCACCGACTGGAAGCTTTCGCCCAACCGCTTCACTCAAGCACAGCAAGAGTTGCGGGCCGCGGGCAGGGAAGTACTCGACCTGACGATCTCGAATCCTACTCGGGCGGAGTTGCACTACGACCCGGAAACCATTTTGCAAGCGCTGGTCAATCCTGAGGCCATGGATTACGATCCTCAGCCCAAGGGCTTGCGGAGCGCGCGCGAGGCCGTTGCTGGCTATTATGGCAAACAGCATAACGACATCGATCCTGAATCTATCGTTCTGACCACCAGCACCAGCGAAGGTTATTCATACGTCTTCCGTCTGCTATGCAATGGGGAAGATGAAATCCTGGTGCCCAAGCCGAGCTACCCGCTGTTTGAGTTTCTGGCTGACTTGCAGGATGTGAAGCTGGTCCCGTATCCACTGCTTTACGATCACGGCTGGCAGATCGACTTTCCATCTCTGTATAAGGCGGTGAACCATCGCACACGGGCGGTGGTCGTGGTTCATCCCAACAATCCCACAGGTTCGTTTGTGGCTGACAAGGAACGCAGCGTTCTCAACCAGTTCTGCCGTGAATACAATCTGGCGCTGGTTGCCGATGAAGTCTTCCTCGACTACGCGCACGACGGCGCAGCGCGCGCAACCTTCGCAGACAACCGGGAGGCTCTCACGTTTACGCTGAGCGGCTTGTCAAAAATCTCCGGGCTGCCGCAGATGAAGCTGGCATGGATCGTGACCAGCGGTGCCGCAGAGCAAGTGAGCGCGGCGCTGGCGCGTTTGGAGGTGATTGCGGACACCTATCTGTCGATGAATGCTCCCATTCAATTGGCCGCACCCGTATTGCTGGAGCAGCGCCATTCCGTTCAGCCTCTGGTGCTGGACCGGGTGCGAGCGAATTTGAGCGAACTGGATCGCGGATTAGCCAAACAGAAGAGCTGTCGCCGCCTCGACGTCGAAGGAGGATGGTATGCGGTTTTACGGGTTCCGGTTACGCAATCTGACGAAGACCTGGCAATTGAAATCCTGTGCAAGCACTCCGTGCTGGTTCATCCCGGACATTTTTACGATTTTCCTAACGATGGATACTTGATCGTCAGCCTGATCACGCCCCTTCAGGATTTTCGCAAGGGAATTGCGAAAGTGCTGGAGCTCTTGAATCCATAGCACGCTCACTAGACACCATTCTGGCGTTTGGAAAAATTGTCGTGTGGAAAATTTTGACTCCACTTCGCACTTCGATCAACTTATACTCTCGCTAATATCCGCATCGAAGTTCAGATGCATGTGCCGCCATGATCCTGACCATCGACCACGGAGCTGTCCGCGAACTGCAACTCAACCGCCCGCCGGTGAATGCGCTGTCGCCAGAGTTGATCGCCGCACTCAAAAAAGCCGTCGAGCTGGCGCCCCAGGACGGGGCGCGGGCGCTGGTGCTGTCTGGGATGCGTGGCAAATTCTCGGCCGGTCTCGATATTCCGATGCTGCTGACGCTTGATCGTCCTGCGATAGCAGACCTGTGGCGCGAGCTTTACGCGCTGCTCGGCGCGATTGCGTGCTCTCCTATTCCGATCGCTGCGGCAATCACGGGCCACGCCACCGCTGGCGGCACAGTTTTGTCCATGTTTTGTGATTGCAGGGTTGCGGCGCAAGGCGATTGGAAGTTGGGGTTGAACGAAGTGCAGGTTGGACTGCCCTTGCCGCCGGTGATTTTTTCCGGACTGGAGCGCTTGATCGGTGCGCATCAGGCGGAGAGGCTCGCCGTCGGCGGTCTTCTCATTTCTCCTGATGAAGCTGCGCAAATCGGACTGGTCGACGAGGTTGTTCCCCTGGATCAAGTAGTGAGCCGCGCACTCGATTGGAGCCGTAGCCTGGTGGCACTGCCGGTGGATGCGATGGCCGCTACGCGGCGGCATGCTCGTGCTGACCTCTTCGAACTTTTTGCGGCGCCTTTCGATCTTGAACTCGACCTGGTGAACGCGATCTGGTGGAGTCCCGAGGCGCAGACCACACTTAGGGCTTTGGTCGATCGTCTTGCCCGGAAGAGGGTTTAGTCGCGCTCCTTACGCTCTGCTCTGGCTTGAGATCGAACCGCTGATCTCACGGTGTAGGGGAGACGAGGCAGCGGCCGGCGAGAGCGAATTTGATAGCGGGAATTAAGTCGAGATACAACCGCAGCTTCAGGACGTAGCCAAGAGCACCAGTCGCCAGGGCGGCTTCGACAATCTCACGGTCGTTGTTTGCGGTTAGAAATACAATCTGGGTCGAACAGTTCTCGTTTTCTTTTATACGTTCGGCGGTTTGGATTCCGTTCAGACCGGGCATGGAGATATCGAGAACAGCAATTTCAGGCTGTAGCCGGACTGTGGCTTCCAGTGCAGCTTGACCGTCATTCACTGCCCCGACCACCTCAAAATCAGGTGCTAAGAGCGATACCACCGTTTCGAGCATTGCGGGATTGTCATCGGCTACGAGAACTCGCGGTTTGGTCAAACTGGGATCACTAAGCGGCAAGTCTTCCCTTTCGAAGGTGTTGTAAGAACACATCCTCACTAAACGACCCTGGGGAATGTACAGTTATGACCGTACCATCCCACGTTCTGAATAATTCAACCCGATCGACGGGAAAACGTTTCGCTACCGACTAATAAATCGTCGAGATTGTGATGCGGACAGGTGCGAAGAACGTTGTCTGACGGGGAAGACACCGGTGATATTGGTCGAGATGCAAGACGAGTGGAATCAGCGTAATTGCTACGGTTCATCCGGCCGCGCGGACGGAGTCGTCTCCTGAACTGAGAGGAACCCGGGCGTGGATAGTAGTACCACGCTGAGGTTTCGAGTCGATGGAGAACTTTCCCTTCACTAGCTGCAGGCGCTCCTGCATGCTGGTAAGACCAAGTCCCCGGCTCTTCAATGCGGTTTCCAGGTCAAAGCCCGCGCCGGAATCGCTAACCGTGAAATGAATCTCGCCCGACGCTCCCCACAGCCGCACTTCGAAGCGCTGCGCCCCGCTATGCTTCGCCGAGTTGTGCAAGGCTTCCTGCAGGACGCGAAAAAGACAAAGGGAAATCTCTGCAGGAACGGGACTGGGCAGGTCGTGGCTTCTGAAGTCAATCTCCACTCGCTGATGCTCGCTGAAATCTTTGCAGAAGCCTCTCATTGCCGCCGCCAAGCCCAGATACTCCAGCCTGGGAGAGTGCAGCTCGTGGGACAGCGCCTGGATATCCTTGGATATCTCCGAGGTCTCCTTCCGTAGTTTGTCGACGAGGCCGAGGATTTCAACCGTCGCATTGGGGAGGTCCCTTTTGAGTTGATCGATCGCGACCGCCAACAATGCGAGGCGCTGGTTGGTGTCGTCGTGCAGATCTCTCGCGATCCGGGTGCGTTCCTGCTCTTGTGCTTCAATCAAGCTGCGGCGCATGGCAGCGAGTGCCTCTTCGGCAAGTTTGCGCTCCGTAATGTCTACATCCATTCCGAGCATGCGCACGGCCTCGCCGTCAGGCGAGTAATAGAATTTTCCCGTAGCTTCCACCCAGCGGACGGTTCCGTCGGGCCAAAGGATGCGGAACTCTGCCGCGTACGGTTTGTGTCCTGCCATCGCGTCGGTCGTGGCACTCCAAACCCGTTCTCGATCCTCCGGGTGCACGCGACGGCGGAAGTCTTCGACATCTCCGACAAAGGAATCCGAGGGGATTCCGAACACGGTCTGGAGATCGCCGAACCATGAATCTCGTCCGCTCTTAACATCCCAATCCCAGGCTACGGATTTTCCCGATTGCATTGCCAAACGAAGCCGATCGTTGGCCAGGGCAAGTTCTGTTTCTGCGAGCTTGCGGGCGGTGATGTCCGCAACCATGCCTACAATTCTGAGCATCCTGCCTTGCGCATCGAAGTGCGCGCGACTGTTCCTCTGTAGCCAAATCATCGAGCCGTCGGGACGTACCAGGCGATAGGCAATTTCGAGGTGGGGCTTCTCGGGAGTAAGCTCAGCCAGGGCAGCTGTCAGGCGTTCTAGGTCGTCCGGGTAGACCTTGGCCAACATTTGCTGACCGGTAGTGTGCTCCGCGTCATCTACTCCGAGTATCTGGGCGCTTTCGGCTGAGCGTACGATCAGATCGGTGGTGGCATTCCATTCATAGGCGAACATCTTCCCGGCTTGAACTGCCAAGCGAAGCCGTTCTTCGCTCTTTCGTAGAGCCTCGTCGGCCTGTTTCTGTCCTTCTACGAGGGCCGCGAGGACCATAAAAGGCGTAGCGGCGAACAACAAAAAAAGCTGCAGCGACAGCACATTATCGAGCGGCGTGGACCCGGTGAAGGGACCACGGCCGTGAACTGCACCCCAAATTGACAGAAAAGCAACTACGATCACGGAACTGGAAGCTCCGATCGCTCCGAAACGCAAACCGGACCAGAGCAGAAATGGAACTAGAGAATAGAGCAGCGCCGGTGGCGTGTTTTTCCCGGAAGCGATGAAGGTGAAATATCCGAGAAGAATTAACGAAACGATCAGCACCGTTGCTTCCAGATACTCGGCGCGTGATTTGCGCGACCATGCCCGCGCTTCGCCGGCCCAACTCAAAATTGCGGGCGTTAGCGTCAGGAATGCCAATGCCTCTGAAAAAAAACTGACCCTCCAATTGATCCAATAGTCGCCGCTCAAGGCGACGGCGCCGACAAATGCTCCGGCGAACGGTGCGAGGATGACCGCAAAGAATGAATACTTGGCCAGAGCCTTGACGCTTGTGAGCCGAGGCACACCGTCGAAGGAATAACTAACACCCAAAGCGGCGATCAGAACTTCGACCGTGTCGGCCAGGATGAGCCAAATCGCTGAACCCACCGAGAGGCCTGTCTGAAGGTCATAAACGACAAATGCCGCAAAGGACGCAGGAATGAGCACCGGCCAGATCCTCCGCGGTACCAGCAGCAGCACGGAGACTAGAAGCGCACAAGCCGGCCACAGGGGACAAAGTGTTTGGGGACGCAGGGTCAGTACCCCGCCCACCCTTGCAGCGAGATAGGAAAGGCCAGAAACCAGAAACGCCAAGACCACGGTGTTGAACGGGGAATCGGTCTTCGCGTTGCCTAAGAATGGGCCACTACGGGCGCTGGCCATGGCGCACCTCCGTGGCATAAAAAAGTGGCAGCCCGATGTGCCGGCACGAGCGGACTGCAATCGCTTCGCGGTGTTCGAGATGCTGGCGGCGCAGATGCGAAGAATTCAGCAATCCGACTGACATACATGTCGGCGGATCCGTTCTGAGAGTTCGATGGGATGAGATGATATTCATTGCGGCCCCCTCAAATCGGCTGGTGGGTTCCAAACCTAGCCGATCGATATCCATGTTAACAACCGCAAGAAAGTACCAGCTCCTTAGGCATAAACCATGCCAAGGGTGTTATACGCGCCCATTTGCGCAGATTCAAGGGTTGGCGAGGCTGTATGCGCCGACAGGCGCCTTTTTGTCGAGCCTAGTTCTTCAGGAAAGGATTGTTCTCGCGCTCTTCGCCGATGGTGGTCTGGGGACCGTGGCCGGGGGTGACGACGGTTTCATCCGGCAGGGCGAGCAGCTTATCGTGCAGGGACTTGATGATTTTCTCGAAAGAACCGCCGGGCAAATCGGTCCGGCCAATGCTGCCTGCAAACAGCGTATCTCCGGCGATCAGTTTCTTCTCGACGGGGAAATAAAGGCAGATGCTTCCCTCGGTATGGCCTGGAGTGAAAAGCACATTCGCCGCCAGCGAGCCGGCCTTGACCGTATCGGCCTGTCCGATGCTCTGATCAATTTCCACTTTGCCCGGAGACGCCACGCCGATCCATGAGGCCTGGATATCGAGCATCTTGAGCAAATCGTAATCGTTCTGATTGAGCAGAATTGGCGCGCCGGTTGCGGCCCGCAGTTTCATGGCGCCGCCCACGTGGTCGATGTGCGCGTGCGTAACCACGATTTGCTTTACCTGCAGGTTGTGCTTGCGAACCAGCGCGAGAATGCTTTGGATTTCATCGCCGGGATCGATGACCATGGCTTCGCGCGTGGTCTCGTCTCCGATAATGGAGCAGTTGCACTGCAGCGGGCCGACGGGAAGGATTTCGTGGATCATGAGGGTTTGTCGCTGGTCGTCGGCCGTTCGTCGTTGGCTAAGCGACCGGCCATGTGTGGACTAACTACCGAGGACGAACGACCAACGACTTAGTTCTGCGGTACCGGAGCTGGAGGCGTCGCAGGTGGCGCAGCAGGTTTCACCGGTTGTGATTTGGCCGGCGCGGCTTTGACTTCCTGCAGCACCGAGTTCGTACCAGCATGGCGCGAAGCGAAAACCGAGAGCGTGATCGAAGTCACCATAAAGATGATGGCTGACCATGTAGTTGCGCGCGACAGAGCCGTGGCCGCGCCGCGCGGTCCGAAGGCGGTCTGGCTACCCATGCCACCGAAGGCCGCCGCAATATCGCCGCTCTTGCCGCTCTGCAGCAGCACTACGATGATGAGAAATAAACAAACCGCGATGTGAACGATCGTAATCAATATGACCATGAGCTTAACAATTCCTCGACCGGCATACTTCGCGGTCCGTCCTTAGTTTAAGGGCGTGTTCGAATAAGAGCGTTGATTTCGGGATGGCAACCAAGCTTCGCCGTTGATAATACGGAACTTGGCTCGCTCTCCGTCGGGTCTGAATGGACCTTCCGGCTGAAATCCCACGTGCTCCCCGTTTATTGTACGACGCCCACGCGGCAGAACACAAACTCACTGCCTTGAGTGCCGCCGGTGTCTGAGCAGGCATTACCTCAATCGCAAAGCCGTTGACAGTTCTCCGGAAAGATGCGATGGTATTGGGAATCCAACGCAGTCTAACTGGCACTATTTAAGATGATAAGTTCTGCTCAAGCCTCGTTGTTGTCGTTGAAATCGGTCCTCCGGTTCCGGGCGGAGCTATTTGGCGTACTCATTCTGCTGGTACTTTTTATTCTTACGGGTGTAGCTGTAACACCCGGAGCCAGCGGATGATGTAGCCCAGAAAAGATTCAAACCAGAGGCCATCATCCAGAAAAGATGATGGCCTTAAGTTTTTTGCGGGCTTTTTGATCGGCCGAAAACGGAGCGGGAATGAGCGAAGCGAAACTCAACAGTGCAGCCCTTACCCAAGGGCCTAGCCGCGCGGGGGCCCGCGCCATGTTGAAAGCAGTGGGTTTCACGGACCAGGACCTGAAACGGCCCCTGATCGGAGTAGCCAACACCTGGATTGAAATCGGCCCTTGCAACTATCACCTGCGCGAACTCGCGGCCTCGGTGAAGCAAGGCATTCGATCTGCCGGAGGAACGCCCATGGAGTTCAATACGGTTTCCATCTCCGACGGCATCACGATGGGAACCGAGGGCATGAAAATGTCTCTGGTCAGCCGTGAAGTGATTGCTGACTCGATTGAACTGGTGGCGCGGGGAAATCAGTTTGACGGCATCGTGGCGCTGGTGGGATGCGATAAAACAATCCCCGGAGCAATTATGGCGCTGGCGCGGTTGAATATTCCGGGCCTTGTGCTGTATGGCGGATCGATTGCCCCGGGCAGTTACCACGGGCACGACGTCACCATTCAGGATGTGTACGAGGCCGTGGGAGCGCACGCGCAGAAGCGGATGAGCGACGCGGATTTGCTGGCCATGGAAAACAGCGCGTGTCCGGGAGCGGGCGCCTGCGGCGGGCAGTTCACCGCGAACACCATGGCGATGGTCTGCGAGTTTCTCGGCCTTTCGCCGATGGGCAGTGCCAGCGTTCCGGCGCTGGATGCGAGGAAGCCAGAAGTGGCGCAGGCTGCCGGTGCGAAGGTAATGGAACTTCTAAGCCGCGATCTGCGGCCGCGACAAATTCTCACTCGCGATGCGTTCGAGAACGCGATTGCCAGCGTGGCTGCAACCGGGGGCTCAACGAACGCCGTGTTGCATCTGCTCGCCATCGCGTACGAAGCGGGGGTGGGCCTCTCTTTGGACGACTTTGATCGCATCTCAGAGCGGGTGCCTCTGCTAGCTGATCTCAAACCTGGTGGGAGGTTCGTCGCTACCGATCTGTATCATGCGGGCGGAACCGGGCTGGTCGCGAAACGGCTGGATGAAGCCGGGCTACTGCACGGAAGCGCTCTCACCGTCAGCGGTAGGAGTATCGGCGATGAGGCAAAAGCCGCGAACGAAACGGCGGCGCAGGAAGTCGTACGTCCGCTCGACCGGCCTATCAAGCCGACTGGCGGCCTCGTGATCTTGAAAGGAAATCTTGCTCCCGAAGGATGCGTAGTTAAGGTAGCGGGACACGAGCATCTTCATCACCGCGGACCGGCGTGCGTTTTCGACAGTGAAGAAGCCGCGTTCGCAGCGGTGCAGCGCGGACGTATTCGAGCCGGGGATGTGATGGTCATTCGCTACGAAGGTCCGCGAGGCGGTCCTGGCATGCGGGAGATGCTCGGCGTTACGGCAGCGCTGATGGGCGCGGGCCTCGGCGACTCGGTGGCCTTGCTCACCGACGGCCGTTTCTCCGGGGCCACGCGTGGATTGATGGCTGGTCATGTGGCGCCGGAAGCAGCCTCTGGCGGTCCGATTGCCGCTGTTCGAGATGGAGATGTCATTGTCTTCGACGTGGAACAGCGTGAACTTCGAGTAGAACTTTCCGACGAAGAAATTCGAAAACGGCTCGCGTCCTGGAAGCAGCCCGAAGCACGCTATCGGACCGGAGTCATGGCGAAATACGCGCGGCAGGTCTCGTCGGCAGCGCAGGGCGCGGTTACGAATTAGGCAATGAATCCTTTGTGTACTTTCGTGTCCTTTGTGGTTCTAGCATTTGAACTTCACTAACCACAAAGGACACGAAGGTACACAAAGTAAGAAAGTCATGGAGCTTATGAAGAAAACCGGTGGAGAGATTATCTGGGAATGCCTCAAGCGCGAAGGCGTGAAGCATATCTTTGGTTATCCGGGTGGAGCGATTTTGCCTGCCTATGATGCGCTGTGCAAATACCCTGAGATCCATCACGTGCTGGTGCGCCACGAACAGGGCGCGGCGCATATGGCTGACGGTTACGCGCGCGCCGGCGGTGGAGTCGGAGTCGCCATTGCTACCTCGGGGCCAGGTGCGACCAATCTAGTCACGGGCATTGCCACGGCGATGATGGATTCATCGCCGATTGTGTGCATCACCGGTCAGGTGGGCAGCAAGCTGATCGGTTACGACGCTTTTCAGGAGACCGACATCACTGGCATCACGCTGCCAATCACGAAGCATAACTATCTCGTCACGCGAGCCGAAGATCTTGCCCCTGCGATGCGCGAGGCTTTCTGGTTGGCGAAGTCGGGGCGGCCGGGCCCGGTTTTGATCGATGTCACCAAAGATGCCCAGCAAGCGAGTTGCGAATTCGATTGGGATGCGGCCGAGCCCGGGCACCGCAATCGTTGTCTCGCAGCCAGTTCGAGCACGCCGCAATATGGCGATGCGCTGGAGTTGATCAATCATGCCAAGCGCCCAGTGATTCTTGCTGGACACGGCATTCTGCTCTCCGGCGCGATGCGCGAAGTGTGCGCCTTCGCCGAACGGGCCCAGGCTCCGGTCGCGATGACGCTGCTCGGCATTGGTTCTTTCCCTGCGTCCCATCCGCTGAACCTTGGGATGATGGGCATGCACGGCGAAGCTTGGGTTAACACGGCAATCCAGGAGGCCGATCTGCTGCTCGCATTTGGCATGCGCTTCGATGACCGGGTCACTGGAAACCTCAAGACCTACGCACCGATGGCGAAGAAGATCCATATCGAAATCGATCAGGCCGAGGTTAACAAGAACGTCAAGATTGACGTAGCGCTCATCGGAGATTTGCGTGAGGTGTTGTGCGAGCTGCTGCCCCGAGTAGACGCAGGCAATCGTGAAGCATGGTTGTCGCGAATTCAGGAACTGAAGGGCGACTCGGCGGTGCGCGACATTCAAAACTTGCCGGACGACGGCCACCTCTACGCTGCTCACGTGGTGAATGACCTTTGGCGGGAGACGTCTGGGGACGCCGTGGTGGTGACGGACGTCGGCCAACATCAGATGTGGGAAGCGCAGTATTACAAACACGATCAGCCGCGCACGCTGATTACGTCTGGTGGTCTGGGCACGATGGGTTTCGCTCTGCCTGCCGCTATCGGCGCCAAGTTCGCGAGGCCGGATGCGGAAGTCTGGGTCGTCGCTGGTGACGGTGGTTTTCAGATGACGATGGCCGAGCTCGCCACCATTGCGCAGGAGCGCCTCGACATCAAGGTCGCCATTATCAACAACGGTTATCTGGGCATGGTGCGGCAATGGCAGGAGTTTTTCTACGAGCGGCGCTACAAAGCTACGCCGCTTTATAGCCCCGATTTCGTGAAGCTCGCCGAGGCGTTTGACTTGCCCGGCGCGGCGGTGCGGCAGCGCGCCGATGTCGTTCCAACGATTCGCAAGGCGCGCGAGCATCGTGGTACGTACGTGATCAATTTCTGTGTGGAGCAGGAGGACTCTGTCTTCCCGATGGTGCCTGCGGGTGCCGATCTTCACGCCATGATTCGCCGTCCGAGTCCATTGGTTGAAACTGCGCAAGACTTGTGAGGAAACATGCTGATGACACTGGTGGTCCAGGTCGAGAACAAGCCCGGGGTCCTGAACCGGGTGGCATCGCTATTTCGCCGGCGCGGTTTCAACATCGAGTCGCTCACGGTCGGGCACACGGAGAAGCCGGGCGTCTCGCGCATGACCATCGTCGTCGATACCGACGAAGCCGGCGCTCTGCGGATCGAAGCCAACCTGTACAAGTTGGTGCACGTGCAACGCGTCGAAAACGTCACATCGACACCGTCGGTGTTTCGTGACTTGGCCATGATCAAAGTGGCCGCGACCCCGGAAACGCGGGCTGAGATCATGCAATTGGCTCACGTTTTTCGCGCCCGCATTGTGGACGTGAACAGCGAGTCACTGGTGATTGAAACAACCGGGGCTGAGGACAAGATCGACGGTCTGGTGGAGATATTGCGCGGCTACGGGATTCTCGAGATGGCGCGAACCGGCCGCGTTGCCATGACCCGTGGTCCCAGGACTGAGGTTTCGGCAAGTGCATCTGGTCAAGACGATTCGTTGGAGGACGAATCGGTGTCTTATTCGGTCTAACAAGTTCGGTTTAGTAATTCATCTGTGGAGGTAAGTATGGAAAACCTGAAAGAGAAGTTAGAGAAAACCCTGGAGGAACATCAACGAGAGAGCGGCTTGCACATGATCGGAGGCCGTGAGCGCCTGGTGGCGCGGCTTCTGAAAGTGCTCGATCCGCCGGTTCATGACGCGGGAAGCGCTAATCACGCGGCTTCGGACGAGGATGGCCGGTGCTGTCAATAACTGATTGAGTGTGCAGCAATGCTTCGCGCAAATCGAGACAACAAACTTCAAAGGAGAAAAGAAATGGCAAAGATGTATTACGACAACGATGCCGACTTGGCACTCATTCGTGCCAAGAAAGTCGCTGTGATTGGCTACGGTTCACAGGGTCATGCACACGCTCTGAATCTTCGCGACAGCGGAGTCGAAGTTGTGGTCGCGCTCTCCGAGACAAGCAAATCACGCGCCCGTGCTGAGGCTGAGGGACTGCGCGTAGTTTCACCCGCTGAAGCCGCGGTCTGGGGAGATGTCATCGTTTTCCTGGCGCCCGACACAAGTCAGCCGGCGATTTACCGGGAAGCGGTTGCGCCCAACCTGACTGCGGGGAAAGCTCTGTTCTTCGCCCACGGTTTTAACATCCACTTCGCAACCATCCAGCCGCCCGCTGACGTGGATGTAATCATGATTGCCCCGAAAGCTCCGGGCCATCGAGTGCGCGAGGTCTTTATCGATGGCGGCGGAACGCCCGGGTTGCTGGCCGTCTATCAGGATGCCAGCGGATCGGCGAAGGCTTTGGCGCTTTCGTATGCGAAAGCGCTGGGATGCACACGAGCCGGCGTTATCCAGACGACTTTCGGCGAAGAGACCGAAACCGATCTTTTCGGCGAGCAGGCCGTTCTTTGCGGCGGCGTGAGCGCGCTGGTAAAAGCCGGCTTCGAAACCCTGGTCGAAGCTGGTTACCAGCCTGAGATCGCGTATTTCGAATGCATGCACGAGCTCAAGCTGATTGTGGATCTGATGTACCGCGGCGGCTTGAACTACATGCGGTACTCCATCAGCGATACTGCTGAACACGGCGATTACACCGGCGGACCGCAGTTGATCACTGATGAAACTCGAAAGACCATGCGCCGCATGCTGGGTGATATTCAGCGCGGCGAATACGCCCGCAAGTGGATCGCGGAAAACGAAGCCGGACGACCGTGGTTCAACGCCACACGCAAGAGTGAGCAGTCGCATCCCATCGAGCAAGTGGGAGCACGCTTGCGCGAACTTATGTCTTTCCTCGATCCCGTGCGGATTGGGCCCGACGGGAGCCCCGAAAAGGCGTCGCAGCCGGCGGGCGAGTTTGTCTCGAGCGGCGCCGACTGACGCCGAGTGGGGAAGAGAAGAGGTAGAACCTATGCATGTATACGACTGGAATTCAATGCAGCCGGAGGCGGTGACCGAACTGTATCGGCGCACGGTCGCGCAGGGGGAGAAGATGAGCGTGGCTCGGCTCGAGGTCGCGAAGGGATCGTCGACGCGAGCCCACTGCCACGAGAACGAAGAAGTCATCATTCTGCTGAAAGGGTGTTGGCGATTTCATTTCGTTACCGGTGATGTCATGTTGCGGCCAAATCAAATGCTGACCATTACACCGGGCGCGGAGCATTCGTCCGAGGTGCTGGAAGACGTAGTTGCAATCGATGTTTGCAGCCCCGCGCGGGAAGACTGGCTAACTGGCGCTGACCACAGGCTGCACAACGATCCTGATCAGTGTTTGTGGGGCGTTTAGCCATGACGTCGGTCCATCGATCGGGGAGTGTGAAGTCGTGATTATCAACATGCGGGAGCGGGCAACCGAAGCTGAGGTCCAACACGTGATTGACCGCGTGAAGGAGGCAGGCTATCAGGCGCACGTCACGCGTGGAGAAGAACGCACCATCGTCGCTGCGGTGGGCAGTGGCGGACGCCGGCATGAGTTGGAGGCGCTGGCGGCTGCGCCTGGTGTGGACGGCGTGGTCGCGATCGCACAGCCCTTCAAGCTGGTGAGCCGTCAGGTGAGGCCGCATCGAACCGTCGTCAATGTCGGTGGAGTGCTCATCGGAGACGGAAGCTTCGTAGTGATCGCAGGCCCGTGTTCGGTTGAATCCCGCGAGCAACTATTTTCAACCGCTCGGGCGGTCAAGGCAGGAGGCGCTCGATTGCTTCGTGGTGGTGCTTACAAGCCACGTACGTCGCCTTATGAATTCCAGGGGCTTGGCGTGGAAGCTCTACGGCTGCTGAGCGAAGCGCGGCAGGAAACTGGTCTGCCTGTCGTAACCGAGGTGATGAGCACGGAAGACGTGGATGTAATTTGCGAACATGCTGATCTTTTGCAAGTGGGCGCACGCAACATGCAAAACTTTGCTTTGCTGCGGCGACTGTCTAAGGTGGGCAAGCCGGTGCTTTTGAAGCGCGGGCCTTCGGCCAGCGTCAAGGAGTGGTTGTTGGCGGCTGAGTACCTGGTGGCCGGCGGGAATCCTAATGTCGTGTTATGCGAGCGCGGGATCAAAACATTCGAGACGGAGACTCGGAACACGCTGGATCTGGCGTCGATTGCGCTGGCTCGGGAGTTGACTCATCTTCCGGTGATTGCTGACCCGTCGCACGGAACTGGCCGGCCCAGCCTGATTGCTCCCATGTCTCGCGCGGCGGCGGCGCTGGGTGCTGATGGGCTTATGGTTGAAGTGCATCCCTGTCCCGAGCGGGCCCTCTCGGATGGGCCGCAGTCTTTGGATTTTCCTGGATTTTCTCGACTCATGGACAGCCTGGCCGAGCCCTTGCGCGCACTCGAGATGTGAACTGAGCCGATTGCCAGATGGCCTCGTGTCCCCTTCGGCATTTTCCCAGAATGGAACGTAAGTTTACTGTTTAGTGCCGGGTACCCCCCCCTCCCCCCTTTGTCTGCAAAATCTAGAAAACAAGGGATTTAAAATATGACCATGTGCTAGATCTTTGAGTTTTAAGGAGTTACACGCAAAATCTAGACAACATGGCACTTACGGCTGGCGGGGGCCCATTTCCCCGTTCCATTTTGGGCTGCATCGGCGTGCAATTTGGAAGCTGAATCCGGGTCAGATTGTCAAAGAACGAGCATTACCTGTAGATAATTAATCCACAAATAGATTATCTAATTGGGAACGTGGAGTCAATCAAAAAGCGCCGGCGTGACTCTGTGTAGGCGGGAGACTCGAGGCAGGCCATGTCGGATTTCGCCGTCGCTATTGAAGTGCGCCCTGCCCCTGCTACGCGCGGCGCCCTTTCGCACAGAACGCGAAAAATGTAGGGCACACGCTTATTGGCATAGCGAGATCTATTGCGTGACTGTGAACACTCCGGGGCTTGTCGCCGTCCCTCCTGGCGTCGTTACTTGAATCTTACCTGTCTTCGCTCCGGTCGGAACTGTGGCCGTAATCTGCGTATCGGAATCAACCGAGAACGTGGTCGCTTTCACTCCCCCGAACGTGACTTTGGTTGCACCCGTGAAGCTGGTGCCGGTAATCGTCACTTGGGTTCCCACCGACCCACTGGTCGGGTTGAAACTCAGGATCCCGGGCGTGACCCGGAATATTTTGTTGCTGGTTAGGGTTCCTCCGGGCGTGGTTACAGTCACAGAGCCTGTCGTCGCGCTGGCTGGAACCACTGCGGTCAGATAGGTGTCAGAGACCACCGTGAAGGTTGCCGCGACTCCATGGAACGAGACCTTGGTCGCCCCGGTGAAGCCTTGGCCGAGGATTTCGATGGTCTTTCCGACTTTGCCCTCGAATAGGGGACCCACGAAACTGATGAACGGGCCGAGCTTCATGTCCAGGCTATATAGCACACCACAAAAACACAACTTCCCGGTGCCGCCGCCGTAAGTGTCTCCGTAGAGAGTGCCGTTGGTGTGCTGGAACAGGGAAACCTGTGGATTTGCGCCCGGATACTTGCCAGTGGTGTTCGTAAGGTTGAGGAGGACCCTGTACTTGCCTGTGGAGGTGATCTGGAAAAGCACTCCTGACGAGGTATTGCTTCCAGCCGCGCCATAGAACTTGCCATCGGTCGCCTGTACCAGACCAGCGAGCGGATGAAGTCCCAGACCGTCGGTCTCACTAAAACTGTGGAGAATGGTGAGGGCTCCTGCCGGGGTCATCTTGTAAATAGAACCGAAACCGTTTGCTCCCCCCGCTTCGGTTGTGCCGTAGAAATTTCCGTCATTGGCTTGAATGATCGCACCCTTGGGAGTTTGCCCATCTGGTGTGCTGCCGAAGCTGTAGAGCACAGTCAGTTTGCCACTCGGCGTGATCTTGAACACCCCGCCGTATTTCTTTGCGCCGCCGCCTAAAGCTGTGCCGTAAAAGTTGCCGTCGGCTCCTAGTGTCACGGCCTGGGGATACGCAAGACCGCTGGTGCCAGGAAATGTGTAGATTTCTGTCAGCTTCCCCGATGGGGTGATTCTGTACACAGTACCGAACACCTCCCCGCCACCGTCACTGGTCGTGCCGTAGTAGTTTCCGTCCAGGCCTTGGATCGGCGCAGCGTAGGCACAGCAGTTGAAGCCGCCAAAGCTGTACAGCGTCGTGATTTTCCCGGTGCTAGTGACCTTGAACACGGTCCCAGCGCCCGAGCTGCCGCCCTCATAAGTCGTGCCGTAGAAGTTGCCGTCGGTGCCCAGCGTCAGGCCGCTGTAGGGGAAAACGCCGTCAGTGCCTTTGCCATCGAAGCTCCAGGATGTAATCTTCCCGGCGAGGGTGAGTTGAAAGGCGGTACCGAGGGCAGATGTTCCCCCTCCCTGCGAAGTGCTATACAAGTTGCCGTCGCGTCCCTGGGCGAAAAGGCCAGTCCAACCAGGGTTCGCGGGGTCTCCGCCGCTGCTTCCGAGGTTGTATAGGTCGGTATACTTTTGCGCGTGTAAAGTCGTAGCACTCGCAGTGAGAATGGTAATTACGACCGCGAGAACTTGTAATCGTGTGACATAAGTGTTCTTCATGTGATCCTCCTGAACTCTAGACGCGCACTTCCTCAGCCAGCATTCCTGTCTCAGCAGACGTTTTGAGGTCTTCTATCTTCCCCCGGCTGGCACACTTACGCTGAGCCTCTACTACACATTGCGCAAATGCGCAGCAAAAACCGTCTTCCTGACGCGAAATAGTCAAAAGGCAGACAGACTCGATGGGCCAGCGTGGCTGAGCACTACAGGGGAGGTGACTGAGCGCCCCAATTCTCCTCCAGGCTAGACTGCCGGTCAAGGACAAAAAAAATCTGCGCCCCACAGCCTCGTCTCGATTCCAGGTTTTGTTAGACGCCCTTAGGAATTGCTGGCGAAAAATCGCCATTGCACTCGTTGACAAGGGTCGTAAGTGTTGCCCCGAATTATTCCTGTATGGCGCAAGCGCCCGCCCCTTGCACAAAACGCAAGGAGCGGGGCACCCAAACCTAATTCTCATCGGCTAAGGTTCGGACCAGCCGCCCTCTAGGCAAATACGCGATTCCTGCAGAAGAGGGGTCCATTTTTCTGCCAAAAGCATTAACATGCTAGGCCTGCCCTAAAGGGGGCCCATGGAAGGCTCTGTCACACCCCGAAAATTGGCTGGCCGGTACGAAGTGCGGCAGATCCTCGGCCAGGGCGGGATGGGCTTGGTCTACCGGGCCTATGACACTGTGATTCGCCGCGAAGTGGCGGTCAAGACGATTCTCGATATCCCCGACCCGGCTTCGCTCCAGTTGTTCTACAAGGAATGTGATGTGCTCGCTTCCATGAGCCATCCCAATATTGTTGAGATCTTCGACATCGGGGAATTCGAGGAAGATGGCAAGAAAAAACCCTACTTCGTAATGCCGCTTCTGCCCGGCTCGACTTTGGATGCATTCATCCGCAAGGCGAGCCATCGCCTGACCGTGGAACGCACGGTTGGGATTATTTCGCAGGCGTGCCGAGGCTTACAGGCAGCGCATGACCGAGGCTTGGTGCATCGGGACCTGAAGCCGAGCAACATTTTTGTGATGGAAGACGATTCGGTCAAGATTATCGACTTCGGCGTGGCGCACATGACCGACACGAATTCCACCCGGGCACAGAAGGGCACACTGCTCTACATGTCTCCCGAGCAGATTGAGATGAAGCCGCTGTCGGCGCTCTCCGATATGTTTTCGCTGAGTGTTGTCGCCTACGAGGCGCTTACTGGACGGCATCCGTTCCAGCGCGCCCGAGCCGATGAGATCGTTGAGGCCATCCGGCGCCAGATTCCGCCTCCGGCTTCCGACATCAACCCGGCGGTGAGCCAATCCATCGGACGCGTGGTGCATAAGGGGATGGCGAAGCAGCCCTGGCATCGCTTTTCCAGTGCGCGCGAGTTTAGCGATGCTTTGAATAAAGCATTGCGGAACGAACCCATCGAGTTCTTCGATTCGTCACGTACGCGGCCCCGCCTGGAGCGCGCTACCAAGGCGATGGAGACTGGGGATTACCAGTTTGCTGGAGAAATCCTGGGAGAGTTGGAGGCGGAGGGTCATCTCGATTCCTCGATCAGTTCTCTACGTCAACAACTGGATACCACCGTTCGACGGAGGACGATCGACCAATTATTGGATGCGGCGAAGGCCCGGTTTGAGGAAGAAGAAGATCCGCTGGCGTTGCAGAAACTCCAGGAAATTCTGGAGATGGAACCGGACAACGTTTCGGCGCTGTCGCTGAAGAGCAAGATCGAAAGCCGGCGCAGCGAAAAGCAGATTGATAACTGGTATCGGCTGGCGCGCCAGCATACGGACAATCACGCGTATCCTCACGCCCGCGAAGCTTTGCAAAATGTTCTACAGCTCAGGCCGAAGGAAGCGCGCGCGCTGCAATTGATTGCTGAAGTCGATCGGCAGGAACAGGAATATAACAAACTTCGCCAGGAGAAAGCGCAGATTCATCGTGCGGCCATGGACGCGTGGCAGAAAGGGGACGTCAGCAGCGCTCTTACCAAGTTGGCGGTGGTTCTGGAGTTGGACCGCCGCGCTCCCGACATTTCCACTCCCGAGGGCAGCGCCACGTATCAGGGCTTTTACAACGAAGTTCGTTCCGAGCATGACGCGATGAACACGGCCTACGCGGAGGCGCGCAGGCTGCTGGCAGAACGCAACGTCAGCAAGGCTCTCTCGGTTTGCGAGACCTACCTGGCCAAGTATCCAACCAATGCGATTTTTCAGGCGCTTAAATATGACATCGAGGAGCAGCAGAGACAACAGCTCTCCGCATTTGTGGCGTCTATCGACCGGCAGGTGGAGGCTGAGCCCGACCTCGACAAGCGGGTGAATATCCTCAAAGAGGCGCTTGACCTGCATCCTGATGAAACTCATTTCGAGCGCGCCTTGAGGCTGGTGAAGGACAAGCGGGATCTGGTGAACTCCATCGTTGCCCGAGCGCACCATCAGGAAGAGGAAGGCGCGTTTAGCGATGCGCTCAACGATTGGGAAATTCTGCGCACGATTTACAGCCAGTATCCTGGTCTGAAGTTTGAGGTCGAGCGGCTGCAGAAACGTCGCGAGCAGCAATCCCGCAGTGAAGCGAAAACCCGGCTGGTGGAACAGATCGATGCCTGTCTGCATTCCAGTGACTACTCTCGCGCTCTCGGACTCCTGGAACAGGCCACGGCTGAGTTCCCCAACGATGCGGAACTGGCACAGCTCGAGAAGCTCGCGAACGACGGACTGCAACGCGCGACCGAAGCGCACCGGCTGATGACGCAAGGTCAGGAGTTGTGCGCGCAAGACCGTTTCGCCGATGGGATCAAGTTACTGAAAGAAGCCTACGAGTTGGACGAACGCAATGCGCTGACGCGAGCGGTTTTTTCAAATGCCCTGGTCGAGCAGGCGCGTCTAGTAGCGGAGACGAAGTGGCAAGAAGCGGATCAGTTGGCTCGACAGGCGTTCGAATTGAATCCGAGCCATCCTCTTTCAAAGACGGTTCGCACTCTGATTCTGGACCAGAAGCGGGAACAAACGGTCACCGAGTGCGTCTCGCAGGCGCGCAAGCTGCAGGCGGGTGGCGATTTGGCCGGGGCGTTGTCCCGGATTGAAGAGGCGCTGGTGGCGTATCCGCGCGAGGTTCGGCTCCTTCAGATTCAGGAAACACTGCAGCGCGAACTTCAATCCCAACGACGGCAGGCGAGGCGCCGCGACTTGGAAGAATTGCGACGCATGGAACGCGAAGCTGAGACCATCACTGATCCCGCGGTGAAGCAGGTTTTCGGCGAGCGCGTCCAAGTTCTGGCTGGTAAATATCTGGAGGACGACGAAGTTCTTGCGGTGGGGAACCGAATTCTCCGGCGGCTGGACATGGCTGCGGTTCAGGGCAAAGGCTCCGGTCGCGATGGTGGAGAGGATGAGGGGCAGACTCCGCGAACGGCTGCGCTTCCGACTTCTGTGGGAGACGGCGCAACTGCGTCAATTGTTTCTCCACTGACTGAAGTCCCGCCTTCGTCAGGTTCCGCGAACGTCGAGGCTCCTGTTCCTCCTGTCAAGGCCGAATCGGTTACAACGCCGCCCGTAACTCCGCCTGTAATTATGCCGCCCCCGGCGGAAAGCAAACCTCAGCCCAGCCGCGATCAGAATGTATCTTCATCAGCGGGTCCTATCCGGCCCAAGGGTCCGTCGCAATTCCCGCGCGCGACAATTGCGGCTGTTGTCGCCGGGCTATTGTTGTTGGCAATTTTCTTAATAAGGCATCGTCACCGGTCGATTCCCGCATCAACGGTCGCGCGCATCACCGTGCACACCTCGCCCCCTGGTGGAACCATTCGGATTAACCATGAGGTTCGTGGAACTTCCAATCTGCAAGTTGATTTGCCACAGGGAAGCTATCAAATTGAGGCCGAGTTAAACGGTTACCAATCCAAAGCCACCACAATCGAGGCCAAGGCTGGGTCGCCCGTTTCTATTGACTTGACTCTCGATGCGGCTTTGCCGGTTGTGAAGTTGTCTTCCGACACGGGAACAGGGAAAGTCTCATTTGACGATCAACCTCCTGTCGAACTCGAAGGTGCGCAGTGGACACTCGATAAGCTTGCGTCCGGCGAGCACAAGTTGAAGTTCGACGGCAAGCAAGGAAATGCCTCCTTCACTTTTTCAAGCCAAGCGGGAGCGATGCCGGCGGTGAAGGGGCGGATCGCTGCCAACCGACTCTTGGCTGTTGTGGTGAGCAATCTCGGCAGCCAAGTCCACGTGTATTCCAGTGATCCCGCGGCCAAGCTCAGCCTTGACGGGCAGTCTGCGGCCGCCATGCCAGAGAACGGATGGGAACTCCCACAAGTCTCGCCCGGCACTCATCAACTCGCCCTGATTCACGGCGACGATCAATACAAGTTGGACATCGATGTCGGCCCGGCTCCCACGCTTGCGACTTTTTTGATGTCGGGTCAGAACATCGGCACTCTCGTCATTGTCACGGGCGAGGACAAAGCGCGAGTCTATCTCGATGGACAGATCCAGAAGGGAACTACGCAAGGTGGACAACTGCGGATTCCGAATCTTGAGCCAAAAGATTATGTGGTCACGGTCAGCAAGGTGGGCTTTCAGGATCTTCCGCCTCAGAAGGTCCGGGTTCGCAAGGGGGAACAAACCAAGCTGACCTTCAGCCTGCAACTGATTCCGCATCTATCGTCGCTCTCCATCCAGGGTGGAACGCCGGGGGCGCAGGTCTTTGTCGACCAAGCAGCCGTGGGAGTGGTGCAGCCGGATGGAACGTTCGGGCTCGCGACAATCGCTCCCGGCGACCACGTCGTTGAATTGCGCAAGGATCGCTTCAAGCCGAAGCGGCTTCAGAAGCACTTCGTCGCCGGGGTGAATGTTGCGCTCGCGGGTGCAGAGGCAGGGCTGGAAGCAGGCACAGGCGAGTTGCGTGTTACTTTCTCACCTCCGGAAGCTGTCGTCAGTCTCACCAAGAACGGTGAGGCGCCAGTTAAAGTAAGCAGCGGCAGCTCGCTAAGCCTGGCGCCGGGCACGTACACTTTGACTGCACGCATCGCTGACAGTGTGACGCGGTCGTCTGCCCTGGAGGTTGTCGCTGGCCAATCGAAGAGCCTCGATTTGGCGCTGTCTCCCAGTGGAATGTCCAAGTGGGATGACCCTGCCAGTTGGAAGCCCGACAAGAATGGCTTCGTCCACAAGGGTGGAGACTTTGTGTTGTACGGCGCCTCCCCCACGTCGGGAACATTTGCTTTTTCGGTGATGCTGCAGAAAGGTCATCGGCTGCAGTGGGTGGTGAACTATATCGACCCTAACAATTACGTCTTGTTCCAGATGGACGAAAACAATTTCTATCGCACCGTAATGCACAACGGGCAGAAGTCGGACGAAGTCAAGATCCCGCACAAGAGCGAAAAGAAGAGTTTTCGATTTATGCAGATTCGCGTGACGTCCAACGAAATCGTTAATCAGACGAAGGAGGGCGACGCCTGGGTGGTTCTGGACAAGTGGACTGCGCCCGGAAGCAATCTGGCAGCGGGGAAGTTCGGGTTTTACATTCCCGGGAATGACCAGGTCATACTTGCGAGTTTTAGCTTCTATGCCGATCTGAACATCCAGCACTAGCCACCGCGCTGCCAAATTCAACCTTCCGCCCCGCCCAGGGCCCCACTCACTGCCTCATCCTGCGGCCCGCGCGCTGCTTCCGATATACTAGTCAGGTATGCCAGTGCTGAAAAACATTGCAGCCATCGCCAAGGGCATGAGCATTACGTTCATGGAGATGTTCCAGCCCACGCAGGTGGAGAACTACCCTGACGGACCGGGACCGCTTCGTGGCGCCAAGTTCCAGGAGCGTTTCCGCGGCGTCCACGTCCTGCAGCGCGATGAGAACGGATTGGAAAAGTGCGTCGCCTGTTTTCTGTGCGCGGCAGCCTGTCCCTCGAACTGCATTTACATTGAGGCGGCGGAGAATACGGCCGAGCATCGGGTAAGCGGGGCGGAGCGCTACGCCAAGGTTTATAACATCGACTACAATCGATGCATCTTCTGCGGATACTGCGTCGAGGCTTGTCCCACGGATGCGATCACCCACGGGCACGGCTTCGAGATCGCGAGCTTTAACGCCAGCAACTTGGTCTACCGCAAAGAACAGATGCTGGCCCCCCGGCCAGCGCACATGGGAGCAAACGCGGTGTTCAATCAAGCTGAGGTGGCGGGTGGCGCGCCGGCAGTGCCGGTACCAGGAAGCTAGGTTTTCCGGTTCAGTCAAGAGATGGATAACGCCGGTCCCCCCCAACCGAGGACCGGCGTTTGTGCATGAAACGGTCGTTGGTCGTTGACCGCAGGTCGTCAGCCAAGGCAGAAATTAGCCGGTGGGCGCGCGTCGCGCGGATTTAACACGGCTTGACCAACGACCAACGACCAACGACAAAATCAATGTCTGATTTCCTCCAAACCGTTCGCGAGCGCGTCGTCATTTACGACGGCGCAATGGGCACGAATATCCAAAAGCGCAATCCTACCCTGGACGACTACTGGGGCAAGGAAAACTGCAGCGAAGTGCTGGTGCTAAGCCGGCCCGACATTATTCGTGACATTCACGCCGACTTCTTCGGCGTCGGTTGCGATGTGGTCGAGACCAACACTTTCGGGGGGACGGGCATCGTGCTGGGCGAATTCGGTCTGGCGGATCGCGTCGCGGAGATAAATCTCGCAGCGGTCAAGATCGCCAGGGAAGTCGCCCAACAATTTTCGACGAAAAACCGCCCACGATTTGTCGCCGGATCGATGGGGCCCACCACCAAGCTACCGTCGCTAGGACACATCAAGTTCGATGACATGGTAGCGAGCTATGTGGAACAGGCTCTCGCGCTAATCGAAGGTGGCGTAGACGTCCTGCTGATCGAGACAGCCCAGGATCTTGGCCAGGCCAAGGCGGCGGTGGTGGCTGTGTTTGAGGCCATGCAGAAGTCCGGAAAGCGTCTGCCAGTTACCGTACAAGTTACGTTGCAAGAGAGCGGCACGATGCTGCTGGGCACGGAAATCGGCGCGGCGCTGACTGCGCTTGAGCCGTTCGACGTGGACATCATCGGCCTCAACTGCGCGACCGGACCCGTGGAGATGAACGATGCGGTGCGCTTTCTCGGGGCGAACTCGACCAAGTATGTTTCAGTACTGCCGAACGCAGGACTGCCGCAGAATGAAGGCGGCCACGCCGTCTACAAGCTGACGCCGGAAGAGTTGGCGAAGTATCACAAGCACTTTGTTCAGGACTACGGTGTTCGCGTCGTGGGTGGCTGTTGCGGCACGACGCCCGAACACCTGAAAGCGGTGGTGGACGCGGTTTCCGGCATTGAACCGGCCAAGCGTGAGGTGAAGCCGACCGCGGCCGCATCGAGCGCCTACACCTCGGTTCCTCTCGATCTCGATCCGAAGCCCCTGGTCGTGGCTGAAGAAATGAACACGACCACGCGGGTTGAACACTTCCGGAACCTTGTGCGAGGCAAGAAATACGACGACATTCTGGCGCTGGCGAAGAAACTTGTGAACGAAGGCTCGCACATGCTCGATTTGTGCTGCGCCATCGTCGGCGAGGATGAGAAGGGCTACATCACCGCGATTCTGGAAAAGGTCGCGACTCGGGTGCCTGCGCCCATTCTCGTGGATTCCACCGAGGCCGATGTGGTCGAAGAAGCGCTGAAGCGCATTCCGGGGAAGGCCATCATCAACTCCATCAATCTGGAGGATGGCGAGAAGCGCACTTCGAAAGTGTTGCCCATGGCGAAGCGCTATGGCGCGGCAGTGATTGCGCTCACCATCGATGAAGAGGGCATGGCGCTGACTGCCGAGAAGAAGGCAGCGATTGCCAAGCGCATTTACGATCTGGCGACGACCAAATACGGCATTCGCCCGGTGGACATTATTTTCGATGCGCTGACGCTCCCGATTTCTACCGGGCAAGAAGAGTATCGCTCGGCGGGGATGGAGACACTAAACGCGATCAAGCGCATTAAACAAGAATTGCCCGATGTGAAGACGATTCTCGGGGTCAGTAACATTTCGTTTGGCCTTGATGCATATCCGCGGCGAGTGTTGAACTCCGTCTTCATGCACGAGGCGGTGGACTATGGCCTGGATATGGCCATCGTCAACTACACGAAAATCTATCCCTTGTATAAAATTCCTCATGAAGAGGTTGAACTCGCCCGCAAGCTGATTTACCAGGATCGCTCGGACGGCGACCCGCTGCAGAAATACATGCAGCACTTTGCCGGGACCAAGGGCAAGGTGCAGGGATCCACGACGGCGCACGTGGAAACGCTTTCGGTCGACGACAAGTTGAAGTTCGCCATCATCAACGGCGAGAAGGTGGTGGGCGACGGGGCGCACAAAAGAACGCTGGAAGAGCTTCTCGAAGATGCGCTGCACGAGTACACGCCGCTGGAACTGATCAACACGGTTCTGCTGGACGGGATGAGAACGGTGGGCGAACTGTTCGGCGCGCGCAAGATGCAGTTGCCATCGGTGCTCGATTCGGCCGGAGTGATGAAGCAGGCCGTGGCCTATCTCGATCCGAAGATGGAAAAGAAGACCGGGTCGCAGCAGAAGGGCACGATTGTGCTGGCGACGGTGAAGGGTGATGTCCACGATATTGGGAAGAACCTGGTCGACATTATTCTGACCAACAACGGTTTTAAGGTGGTCAATCTGGGAATCAAGCAACCGGGCGATACGATTATCAAGTCGGCGCAGGACCACAAGGCAGACGCCATCGGACTGAGCGGATTGCTGGTGAAATCCACCTTGGAGATGAAATACGTCATTCAGGACCTGGAACGGCAGAAGCTGGAATTTCCAGTAATCTGCGGCGGCGCAGCCTTGACCAGAAAGTATGTAGAGGATGATTTGCGGCGGGAGTATTCGAACGCTGTGTTCTACGCCGACGATGCCTTCGCGGGTCTGCACATAATGGAAGACCTGGCCACGGCGAACGGCAAGAAGCAGGCCCGGCTGCAAGAGGGACGCACAGTCAAAGAGTATGCCAAGGCGGCCGCGGTCGACGAGGAGACCGGGCCGGTTTTCGCCGAGCGAAGCGCGGTGGTGAGCGATGCTCCGAGCATTCCTACGCCTCCCTTCTGGGGCGTACGAGTGCGCAAGGATTTCGATTTGCGCGAAGTGTTTCAGTACATCAACGACACGGCGCTGTTCAAGAATCAGTGGCAGTTGAAGACGGCGTCCCAGGAAGACTACGTGCGGCTGGTGGAACAGAAGTTTCGTCCCATCAAACTGCAGTTGCAGGAAGAGATTATTGCCAGTGGGATTTTTGAGCCTAAAGTCGTGTATGGGTATTTTCCGGCGCAAGCGGACGGGAATGATGTGGTTGTGTACGAGTCCGAGTCAAAAGGTGATAACCACCCTTCGGCTTCGCTCAGGGCAGGCTCCGGACACGAAGGTCCACAAAGGAAATCAGAACTGCTTCGTTTTACGTTTCCACGTCAGCGTGAGGGGCGGAAGCTTTGCATATCGGACTTCTTTGCTCCCAAGAGCTCTGGAAAGATGGACGTGATTGGGCTCTCTCTGGTGACAATAGGATCGAAGGCTTCGGAGGAGACGCAGCGCTTATTTGAAGGCGGGGAGTATACACGGTATCTCTATCTTCACGGGCTCAGCGTCGAGACCGCGGAGGCGCTGGCGGAATATTTGCATAAGAAGATGCGCGTAGAACTGGGCATTGCGGGCGAGGACTCGGCCCATATCCGCGATCTGTTCCATCAGAAATATCAAGGGTCGCGTTATTCGTTTGGCTATCCAGCGTGTCCTAACCTGGAAGATCAAACCAAGCTGTTTGCGCTGCTGCATCCGGAGGAGAACGTTGGCGTGAAGCTGACCACGGGATTTCTTCTAGAGCCGGAGCAGTCGACGTCGGCGATCGTCGTGCATCATCCGCAAGCAAAGTACTTCGTGGTGTGAGGTCCCGCGCCATCAGGTGATCCGAGCAGATTCATATGCAACCAAGAGTGAATGTTGACTCCGGTGCAACTGCTCACGCGGTCCATGGATCGAAGGCAGGCACGCCGGTCGCGGCGATGTCCCTGGTGTTTCGGGTGACAAGAGTCAGATTGTGATGCTGAGCTGTTGCGGCAAACAATCCATCAATCACGGGCAGAGGGGATTTCTTCGCGGCTGCGCTGCCGGCGATTCTTCCCCAACGATCGGCCACTTGTCTGTCGATGGGCAGAATGCGATCTGAAAATCGAAGCGATAGATCATGATCGAGCCATGCTTCGAGCGCGACCCGGCGCCTTGATTGCGGCAGGAAAGAAATCCCTTTGCGAATCTCGCCAAGCGTGAGAACACTCAGATACAGCAGAGTTTCGTTCGTGTTCTCGATCCATCTCGTTACTTTGGGTTCCGGGTTGGCCTTGACCAGCTCAGAGATCACATTGGTGTCGAGAAGGAAACCGCTCACAGCTCGACCTTTCGTCCGTAATCCGGTTTACGATTGAGATTAAGACCCGCTTCCGCCAGAGGTGATTCCGCGAAGAACTTCACCAGGCTGCGCGGCTGGTGTGCCCGCGCTATGAGCCTTTCGAATTCCTCAGCTGGAACGATAACCACAGCTTCTTTGCCCTGCCGGGTCACGTATTGTGGTCCCTCAGAACGGGCACGACGGAAGACTTCGCTGAATTGAGCTTTGGCGGTCTGCAGTTGCCAACGGTGGGACGATCGAGCGGGCCTAGACTTGGTAGATGTTTCACTGGACAGTTTGTGCCCCGGCATAAAGAATGATCTCCTCGTTGCAACTAGTCTGACTAGTCTATTATAAGGTGGAAACGATAGCTTGGCAAGAACATGGGAACAGCGCGAGGCGCGGCTCATGGTCGCCTCGAATTCAGCAAGAGTTGCCTCGTCAGGAATCCGGCTCGCTCAGATTGGTGTACTATATCGGGCCAACGGGCGTTTTGAGTCAGGGATCAATCTAGCGGTAGGCCCCGGGTCAGAACGTCGGGAAGGGAACGGTTGAAAGGCATACTCCTCCGCATTGTTGGCGCTGCGGCCTTGTTGGCGTCGTTCACGTATGCAGTCGACTATCTTGTGGTCCGGTTCAAGATTCCAAAAGGCCGCGATCCATTTTCCACTGTGACCATCCAGCCCTATTACGCGATCCATGAGAAGAATGGGAGAACCGAGTATGATTTCGCCCAACCGCAAACCCAGGTTTGCGTTCGCTCCATATTTCCTCACTTCGGCTACAGTCCGTGCTGGTATGTGAACCGCCACACGGACAAGCGGATTGACATATAGGTTCTGGCACGCTCCCTGTTTTTCCTCTTTCGGTTTTCCAAGTGGTACCATCTACCTATTTTGTAGAGCTACTGGAATCGCCGATGACGACAACATCTCGTGCGGTTGCGTCGCCCCACGTCGTTAGTATCGATGACTTTCGGCCCCTCGCGCGCCGACGATTGCCGAGGGCGGTCTTCGACTACCTCGACGGCGGCGCGGAGGGAGAGGTGACGCTCCGCGAGAACTGCCGGGCGTTCGAGGACGTTACGTTCCGGCCCCGTCACGCAGTAGCCCATGCAAATTGTGAGTTGTGCACGCGCGTGCTTGGCTTCGACCTTTCCCTTCCATTCTTGCTGGCTCCGGTCGGATATAGCCGTCTCATGCATCCCGGCGGCGAAGTCGTAGCTGCGCGGGCAGCTGGTGCAGCGGGCACGGCCTATATTCTGTCTACGATTTCGGGGCACAAGCTGGAAGATGTAAAAGCGGGTTCCAGCGGCCCAGTCTTCTACCAGCTTTATCTGATGGGCGGCCGAGGGGCAGCCGAAGCTGTGATAGACAGAGCGCGGGTCGCGGGATTTGCCGCGCTGGTGGTAACGATTGATACCCCAGTGTCCGGCATGCGCGAGCGCGATTTTCGCAATGGCATGAAAGAACTCGTAAGCGGCGGTCTGCTGGCAAAGGTTCCGTTTATTCCGGAGTTATTGAGTCATCCGGGATGGCTGATAAGTTTCCTGCGCGATGGCGGCCTGCCCGGACTTCCGAATGTTGTCATCCCCGGGCAAGGGCCAATGACGCTCGTCGATATCGGCGCAGCCTTGGCCAGCGCAGCCGTCACCTGGGCGGACTTGGGTTGGATTCGCGAGCACTGGGGTGGGCCGATTGTCGTGAAGGGCGTCCTCACCGGCGACGACGCTCGTCGCGCGGTTGATGAGGGTGCCGCGGCGGTGGTCGTATCGAATCACGGCGGCCGCCAACTTGATTGCGTTCCGGCCTCTTTGCGTGCGTTGCCTGAAGTCGTCAAGGCGGTGAACGGTCAAGTCGAAGTGTTAATGGACGGAGGTATTCGTCGGGGAACCGATATCGTCAAAGCCATTTGCCTGGGCGCACGTGCGGTTTTGTGTGGGCGCGCGTACGCGTACGGTCTGGCTGCAGCGGGTGAAGCAGGGGTGGAGCGCGCGATTGAGATTTTGCGAACTGATGTGGAACGCACCCTCAGGCTGCTCGGTTGCCCGTCCATCGCGGCCTTGGACCGTTCGTACGTGAATGTTCCAAAGAGCTGGGAGTGGAGTTGATTCTTGCCGGAAGTTTTCAGTTGAGCACCGGACTCTCTTTTGAAGGGAGCAGTGTATGCACTGGACCCAGATTTACGATCCGTTTGGTCATTGGTGGCTCTCGACGCTGGTAGCGGGACTTCCGATTATCGTGCTTTTTAGCCTGCTGGCCGGCTTCAAGGTGAAGCCACACTGGTGCGCTATCGCCGGGGCACTGACCGCGATGGCAGTCGCAATTCTGTTTTTCAAGATGCCTCTCACCCTGGCCGCGATCAGTTTCGGGTACGGTGTCGCTTTCGGCTTGCTTAAAATCGCCTGGATCGTTCTCGCAGCTGTATATCTGTATGATATTTCCGTCGAGACCGGGCAGTTCGAAATCATGAAGGAATCGATCGCCGGAATCACCGCCGACCGCCGGTTGCAGGTTCTGTTAGTCGCGTTTTGTTTTGGAGCCTTCATTGAAGGTGCGGCGGGTTTTGGGGCGCCGGTCGCCATCGCAGGCGCTTTCATGATTGGCCTCGGGTTCAGACCGTTTCATGCCGCGGCTCTGAATCTGATTGCCAACACCGCACCGGTAGCCTGGGGCGCCATCGGGACGCCCGTCCACACCCTTGCGGCCGTCACCGCTCTTCCCGAGTCCGATCTCAATGCCATGATCGGCCGCATCCTTCCTCTCACCGCGGTCATCGTTCCTTTCTGGCTGGTGCGAACCATGGTGGGTTGGCAGGAAACGTTTGAGGTGCTTCCAGCCATCCTGGTCGTCGGATTCTCGTTTGCTCTAACTCAATTCTTTTGGTCGAATTACGTGGACAGCAACCTTGTCGACATTATGGGAGGCGTGGTTTCGATTATTGCCGTCGTAGTCTTTCTCCGTTTCTGGAAGCCGAGGAATATCTGGCGCTTCGATTACGACGAAAACGCTTTGCCTTTGCCACCGCCCACGGCGGAGATCACGGACCAGTTTGGCGGGGAGTGGTCGGCAGAGAAGTTTGACGGATATGTCCAGGTGCGTCCCTACACCGCCGGGCAGGTGTTGCGAGCTTGGATGCCTTTCGCCATCCTATCGATCTTCGTGCTTCTGTGGGGGCTTCCATCGATTAAGCTCGCCATGAATCGAGCCACCACGCCCGCTTTTCGAGTCGTACTTGCGGACGGCAAACCGAGACCGGGTCCGCCCGGGTGGGACGTGCCCTATTTGCACGGTGCGATTTATCGCGCTGCACCCGTCGTGACCAAGCCAACTGCCGAACCCGCGAGGTACGATTTCAACTGGCTATCGGCAACTGGGACAGGATGTTTCTTCGCCGCGATTGTTTCGGGGTTGTTGCTGGGACTTGGTCCAGTTCAGCTCATGAAAGTTTTCTGGCGCACGCTGGTGCGCATGCGGCTAGCCATGATCGCGATCTCATTCATGTTGGGATTAGGCTACGTGACGCGGTACTCGGGCCTGGATGCCGTGCTGGGCCTTGCATTCACGCGCACCGGTTGGCTCTATCCGTTCTTTGGCACATTCCTGGGCTGGCTTGGGGTTGCCCTCACCGGCAGCGACACGTCCTCGAATGCTCTCTTTGGGAGCCTTCAGCGAATCACATCCCAGCAACTCGGGATCGACCCAATTCTTATGTGCGCGGCGAACAGTGCTGGCGGAGTCATGGGCAAAATGGTCGACGCCCAATCCATTACGATTGCCACCGCAGCCACCGAGCAAGTGGGCAACGAGGGAATCATTTTTCGTTTTGTGGTATGGCACTCGGTGGCTCTGGGAGCCATCGTCGGAATTATCGTGATGCTGTACGCCTATGTTTTTCGCGCCGCAGTGCCGCATGGGCTGACGTTTGTGAAGTGAGAATGTTGAGATCCAGCGATCTAGCTTGGAGGGCCAGTTTTATGGCGGAGAGAGAGGGATTCGAACCCCCGATACCCGTTAAGGTATACACGCTTTCGAGGCGCGCGCCTTCAGCCACTCGGCCATCTCTCCACTTGAATTGAAACTACTTCAATCAGGATAGCAAATCAATCTGACGGTTCCGCTTGCCCCGTCCGTCGAAGGCTGCCTCTTCTCTGAGACAGCCTAGGGCGCACGCTCGCTTCGGAAGAAGCTCGCTGCAACCCGCTCTCTTTATCGCAACGGTTCCGTCTGGCCGCACGCGCTGATTGCCAGCGGCATAGCCAAATACGGATTTCGATTCGGGTGGTGGGAAAGTTTTCTGTTCTTACGCAGCCCTTGATTCGCTGCACAGCTGCTGGTAGTAGTCGCGACCGCGTTCGTACCCTCGTGTAAAGGGTTCGGCTACGTCGACGCCAGGATGCTGACGCTCGAGTTCGTCGATTTCAGCGTCCATCTCGCCCATTACCTGATCGTATTCCTTACACCGCGTGCGAGCATGCAGCGCGGACTCGAAACCGAGTCGATAAAACTTTTCATCTTCGGTAAAGTTCCTGCCGAGAGTCGAATAATGCTCATGCTCGGCATCGCGCAAACCGATCCACCATTGTTCACGCGCTGCGTCAACCGCTTCCGCCCCTTCGGCTTTAAGCAGTTCCCGAAGAAGCGGGGCCTTGGCTTCGTCGGCGAGGGCAAACACGACGCTACGGCCCTTCCGCAAAGCATCTTCGTAGACAAACAATTCATCCTCGGGAAGTCCCTCGGTCATAGAATCTTCCAACCTCCCGCCGGCAGCGGCGCCAATACCGGCTCCAGCGGCGCCGAGAACTGCGGAGCCCAACAGGCCAATCGCCGTGATTACCCCCACGCCGGGGATTGCCGCCATGACGAGCGCACCGCCAGACAGTCCGGCAGAAGCTCCGATCACCGCGCCAATCGCTTTACCCACGCCCGGTTGCTCCGCAGCATCAGCGGGAACCGATTGCAACTCGGTCTCGGCCCGGCCCGGGGTCAACAGCGTGATCTGGTGTGCCGGCAGACCGATTGAGCGCATCTCGGCCATTGCGCGCTCCGCGTCTGATCGCGAACTAAATACTCCGCTCACAGCTTCCATAGGTTGCCATCCTTCCTTTAATTCTATTCTTTCATAACACGACTTCACTCAAAACGACAATGCATCCAATTCGCCTCGGGGAACGTCCTTGTTCCGCTCGGCATCTGGAATTGTACTGTTTGTGTCTTAGTGTAACTTCGTGGACTAACGCCCTTCCGCTCGCCGGCCTCTGAAGAACGACTGCAATAGCTCGGCACAACGACCCGCCAGCACACCTCCGCGTACGTCTATTCGGTGATTCAATTGGGGATGGTTGAGCACCTCCATCACCGAATAGACCGCGCCTGCTTTGGGATCGTCAGCGCCGTATACCAGGCGTTTTATCCGTGCATGCACCAACGCCCCTGCGCACATGGGGCAAGGCTCAATCGTGGCAAACAATTCGCAATCTCCCAGGCGGTGGTTGCCCAAGTTCGTACCAGCTTGGCGAAGGGCAATAATTTCGGCGTGGGCCGTGGGGTCGGAGTCAGTGAGGTTCCGATTCCAGCCTCGACCTACGATCTCGCCGGCATGCACGACTACTGCACCGACTGGAACCTCGCCCGCTTCCAGCGCTCGTTGTGCGGCGCGGAGAGCCTCTTCCATCCAGAATTCGTCGGAGACCGCTGTTGGTCGTTCGCCTTCGGTCGTTCGTCGTTGGTTCGGGGACACGGTGTACGGTCATTGTATCGGGTTCGGAAAACGGCTGGTTCGCTCGGGTGGATGCAATCCCACTTCCTTCCCGCAGATAGAGGCGCGGGCCACTTCTGCGATTCTTGCGGATGATGATATGCTTACTCCGTTATGGGGATTCCGAAGCTGCTGCGCAAAGTCTTCTTGTTGGATTTACTTCAGGGCCTGAAGGTCACGTTTCGCTATCAGGATCCCAGGGAGATTTATACCGAACAGTATCCTTTGCAGCGGCCGCAGGTAGCCGAGCGTTATCGCGGGGCGCCGCGGCTGAACGTGAATCCCGATACTAACGAGACCATGTGTATCGCTTGCGACCTGTGCGCGCTGGCGTGTCCCGAGAACCTGATCGTGGTCACGAGCGCCCGCAACGAGCAGACCCGCCGCAAGGAACTCACCAACTTTACTTATGACCTCAGCCGCTGCATGTTCTGTGGACTCTGCGAGGACGCCTGTCCCGTGGACGCTCTGGAGCTGACCCAGGACTTCGAGCTCGCCAGCTATACCCGCGAGGGAGCGATCTGGAATCGCGAGATGCTGGAGAAGGGCCCTCAGCCGACGCAGTATCGGAAGTAGTCGTCGGTCGTTGGTCGACCCAAGCCAAATCGTCCGAGCGAACGACCAACGACTATCGACCAACGACCGGTTGCTGCTGCGTCATGCAGTGCATGGCTCCAAAGCCCCAGATCAGATCTCCTGAGTAGATGCCGATGACCTCGCGGTCGGGGAAGACGTCGGCCAGAATATCCAGAGCAACACGGTCGTTGGGATCGTTGAAGACAGGGACGAGAACGACGCTGTTGGCGATATAGAAATTGGCGTAGCTGGCGGGCAGGCGGCGTCCTTCGAAGATCACGGGTGCCGGCATAGGGAGTTCGATAATGGCGAGAGGCTTTCCATCCTGATCGATGGCGGCGCGCAGGCGGCGGATGTTCTCCCGTAGCGGCTCGTAATTGGGATCATCTGGATTCGTCTCGACTGCGGTTACGACTGTGTCGGGGGCAACGAAGCGTGTGATGTCGTCGACGTGGCCGTGAGTGTCGTCGCCAGCGATTCCAGAGCCCAGCCAAATCACATTCTTGATTCCAAGATAGTCAGCGAAAACTTTCTCGTAGTCTTTGCGCTTCATCGCTGGATTGCGTTGCTGGATCTTGCTAAGCAGGCATTCTTCGGTGCTTAGCAAAGTGCCTTGACCGTTGACGTCGATCGAGCCACCTTCGAGCACAACCCGCTGCTTACCAAACACAGCGCGGAGCTCGCGGGCATCAGCGGCCTGCGCCATCAAGCTTCCGATTTTTTCGTCGCGTTGATAGTTCGAGTATTTGGCCCACGCGTTGAAGCGCCACTTAACCGCGGCAAGGTTCGCCTCAGGGGCTAAAGCCCGTCCACTTTCGATGCCTCCTTCCGACTTCGAAACACGTGGGGACAGCCGCCCTCGGCTGTCCGGTCGAGCGAAGCTCGACGCCGTGATGAACGTGCAGCCGGAGTCGCGCGTCCAGATGCGGTTCGTAAGCCAACGGTGAAAGCGAATATTGTCACTGAGTGCGTTCGCGCGTTCGAGGATTTTGCGGGCGCGTTTCTCCGAAGCGGCATCGTTGACGATCAGTTCGACCCGTTCGTCTCGAGCCAGATGGCGGATGATTTCCCCGTACACCCATGGGATAGGTTCAAATTTTCCGGGCCAATCGTCGCGATGGTGGGGCCAAGCCAGCCAAGTAGCGTCATGCGGTTCCCATTCGGCGGGCATGCGGAGGCCCTGGGCTGCTCGCTTGTCACCTGACATTGAAACGTTAGCTGGCATGTTTTTCAGCGGATCTAGGCGGATACAGAAGGCATCTGGTAAACCTGTATTGTCATTCCGAGCAGAGCGAGGAATCCCTACTTGCACCCGAGTCTTTCGGATAGCGACACTTCGCTCAGCATGACACGCTATTTCCGAGATGACCGATTACTTGAAAACCGCCGCTCAATCGATCAACCGACTCGTGATCGGGGCGTAAGCGTCGATTCTTCGATCGCGCAGGAACGGCCAATTGCGGCGGACATCTTCCAGCGCTTTCAGATCGACTTCGCCCACGAGAATCTCTTCTTTGTCATGCGAGCCTTCGGCGATCACTCGGCCGAAGGGGTCACACAAGAAGGATCCACCCCAGAATTCCAGCCCGGCTCCTGCAGCAGATTTGCCCCGAACGTCTCCGGTTTCGAATCCGACACGATTGACTACGGCCACATAGACGCCGTTGGCGATAGCGTGCGCTCGCTGAACAGTTCGCCACGCATCGTGCTGGGCGACACCAAACTCGGCCTTCTCGGCGGGATGCCATCCAATCGCGGTGGGATAGAAAAGCACATGCGCTCCCTGCAAAGCGGTAAGCCGCGCCCCCTCCGGATACCACTGATCCCAGCAGACCAGCGTGCCCACTCGGCCCACATTTGTGTCGAAAGCCCGAAAACCAAGATCGCCAGGCGTGAAATAATATTTTTCGTAATAGAGCGGGTCATCGGGGATGTGCATCTTTCGATACAGACCGCGCAGGGTGCCATCCGCGTCAAACATGGCGGCAGTGTTGTGGTAAACGCCGGCGGCGCGCTTCTCAAACAGGGAGGCGATCAGGACGATCCGAAGTTGCTTGGCCACTTCCGCCAATCTCGTCGAAGTCGGGCCGGGGATTGGTTCGGCGAGATCGAACAGCGACGCATCTTCGCGCTGGCAGAAATACTGCGTCTGGAAAAGTTCCGGCAAACACACGATCTGCGCGCCAAGAGTAGCCGCTTCGCGAATGCGGTCGATGGCGTGACGCAGATTCTTGTCCGGGTCGGACGTCATCGACATCTGCACCAGTCCGACGCGGAATTTCTCAGGCGGCAAAACGATACTCCTTCCGGGACAAAATAGAATATCAGTTCCCAATTCTCAGTTGTCCACAACTGCGGTGGTAGCAAGAGCTCGCAAGATTCTAGTAGAGTAGTGCTTCGATAAGAAGCGATTTGGGGGTGCGACCTTGAAGAATGGCAATCATGATGGTGCGGGAATTGACCGCAAGCTGCATAATCCGATCGAAGATCGATTAGTTCCGCTGGAATCCTTGGACCTCAGCTCTGTGCGTTCGGTTGACGATCTGGTGCGCGCCATGGGCAAGACAGCCTTCACCGGGCGGCAGGTCGGCGAGGCGGCCGACGTCGTCGAAGCCATGGCTCGGGACGAGGAATGCTTCGTGGTGATGACTCTCGCTGGCGCGATGACTGTAGCCAAGCAGAGCTTGATCATTGCAGACCTGATCGATCGGGGGATTGTGAATGCGATTGTCTCCACCGGGGCGCTGATGGCTCACGGACTGGTCGAAGCCACCGGACGAGCCCATTTCCGCTACAACCCCGACGTTTCTGACACCGAGCTCTACGAACAGGGCTACAACCGGGTTTACGACACGCTCGAACCCGAACAGAACCTGGATGATGTCGAAGAAGTGATGTCGCAAATACTGGAAGGTTGGGATCACAGCGAGGTGCTGTGCTCTTACAAGCTGAATCATGCAATCGGCGCGCATTTGGCCAAGCATGCCAAGGGGCAACGAGGCATTCTGAAATCGGCTTACGAAAAGGGCGTGCCCGTGTTTGTGCCGGCATTTACGGATTCAGAGTTAGGCTTGGACGTAGCGCTGAATAACCGGCTGCGCGAGTCGACCGGCAGGCACAAGCTGAGGTTTGATCCGTTCGAAGACCTGGAGCACTTCGCGGCCACCTTGTTGCGGCAAACCAGACTTGGGATATTTACGATTGGCGGAGGCGTGCCCCGCAACTGGGCGCAACAGTTTGGGCCTTTCTGCGAATTGCGGCATCGGCGGCTGGGAGAAAACGTTCCGCTGAAGCGCTACCACTATGGGGTGCGAATCTGCCCCGAGCCGGTTTACTGGGGCGGACTCTCAGGGAGCCCGTATAGCGAGGCTATTTCGTGGGGCAAGTTTGTGCCTCCAGCGGAAGGCGGGAAGTTTGGCGAGTTGTTTGTGGACGCCACAGTAGGACTGCCCTTAGTTGTAGCGGCGGTGCTGGAGCGTTTAGCTAAGAAGAGTCCAGCAGGGAAGAAGAAGGTCGGAGCAAAAAAGTAGAGAGCTGGGCCGGGTCGAAACCCGGCCTCACCTCAATCGAAAATCAACACAGCCGAAGCAATCACCGTACTCCAAAGCCCGCGCTTGTCGCCCACTGCGGACTGAGTGATGTTTGCCGTGCGGACGATCTTGTTCGAAATCCGGTAAATCTCTTTCTTCTCGTCCCACGAGCGGTCAGGATCGAACTCAACGTTGAGCGTTGTGGCCAGCATTTCCGCCGCGAGCTCCTCTGCGTACTCGCCGGCGGAATCATCGGTCTCGCCGAAGGAGTGGTGCTCGCTGAGGTAACCGTAAGTGTTTCGGTCAGCCGGAATGGCCACGCCAATACTGGCCGCAAGCAACCGATGGGGCTCGCGCGTGGAGTTCTCAGCCACCACCGCGAAGACCACTTCGCCCGGGCTCAGATACTTCAGCCCCTGGGAGCGCGGCACCAGCTTGCATTGCGGCGGGAAAATAGATGAAACGCGAACCAGGTTCTGTGCGGCAATGCCGGCGTCCCGCAGCGCCAGCTCAAACGAAGTAAGGCGCTCGCGATGCTTGCCGACCCCCTTGGTGAAGAAAATCTTCTTCGGCACCATGTCTCTGCCCAATTCGTTGTTCCTCCGAGAGTTAGATGAGTGGTCAAATCTAACATAGCGAATTGTAAAGGGAATATGAAAATTGGTTCGTGAGCAAAAAAGTTTGGCGGAAACCCGGACTTGGATTCCCGCCTGGCTGGATCCAGAAAACCGATTCTACTTGGCAGCCGCGACTGAACTGACTTCTATGGTGTCGCCATCGACTTCGCCTTTTACCGTGGCCTTGCCCGCCGCCAGCTTGTCGAGCTTGTCCAGCGTAGCTTTGTCCTTGGTATCGAGGGTGTAAACTTTTCCGCCCACGACCAGCGCGTACTTTGAGCCCTTTTGTACGCAGGCGCGGAGGCAAGCAGCGTCGTCGCCCTCCATCATGTGTTTGGCCCCGCACATGGCATCGCTCACTGTTCCCGTGAAGGTCTCGACTTTGGCCGCGAATGAGGCTGGAATTAGAGCTGCGCCCAACAGAACGCTGGTCAGAGAAACTGCGAACTTCCGAGTAAATCGCATCAATTCCTTCTCCTTTTGAGTAAGTATGCCGCTGCTGGTTAGATGGTTCCATTTGAAAGGCGATAGCAGTGCGCGTCAAGGATTTTCGCCGCAGTTATCGCGGTTTTTGATTGAAGCGCAGGGTCACGTCGACAGTGTGCTCGTTATGATTAAGCGATTCGCGCACGCTGACATCCCAGTCGGACAGTACCGAGATCTCTTTGTCCTCCCGGTCCAGAAATTGTTTGGGATAGCTGGAGTCATAGGGATCGCCGCCGCGTAATTTCCAATCGTCCTGCAGGCGAGCAGTCATACGCGAGTCGAGGCCCCGGATTTCCAGGTCTCCCATGGAGTAGACTTCGCCTTCTTGGATGTGGAGCACGTATTTCACTGTGGAATTCGCGTCGTCTAGTTCCGGATCTGGTTGGATGCTGGCTGCCATGTATCCACGTGTGCCGTAGAGTTTTTTCATGGCTTCGATATCGATATCGAGTTGAACCCTATTGGCTGGCTGATTCATTTCAGCGTGCATCAGCTGCCGCAGCGTCTCGGCAGAAAACGACTTATATCCCGCTATCTCGATTGCAGTCAGTTTATACTGGCGTCCAGGATCGACGGGGAAGGTTACGTCCACGGCAGTTTCTTGCGGACTGCCTTCAACCACCTTGGCCTGCGCATCGCCGAACGCCGCCTTTAAATATCCTCGCTGCAGATAGATCGGGAGGAAGTTCTTGTCTTCCTGCGTGCGAAGTTTCGACCGCGAGAAGTCAGCACCCGGCAGCTTTTTGGCGGCGGATTCAAGCAGGGGCAATTCATTCTCGTCGGCTCCTGTGAATCCGACGTTGCGAATGTGAATCTGAGGACCGGCGACAGAGAAAACGAAAGCTTCGACCGGGCCATCTTCGGGTCCGGCGCGCAGATAGTTGGCCTCGCCTTGCACGTTGTGTGCGATCAGCAAGCCTTGCAGGGCGTTGGAAACCTGATCTGCCAGTTCGCCGGCGACGGGCAGTTGTCCTTGAAACAACGGGACCGCGGTATGGAGCTGGTCAAGCAGTTCCTGATCCGAGAACCAGACCAGATCGTCGAAGCGAACTGGAACGAACGGCTCGGCATCGTGAACCTGCAGCTCGAGCTTGGTGCCATCGGCGGAGTACTGAAAGCTGTAGAGGACGTCGCTAAACGCCCCGGTGTCGCTAAGCAGCCGGGCAGCCTTTTTGAAATCGTCTTCGCTCACGGTCTGCCCGATCTGCAAGCCGCTCGCAGCCACGATTTCTTCTGATTTATAGCGCTGGGTCCCGGTGGTCTTAACCGAAATAAGTTTGAACGCTGAGGGCGGGAGTTCTTTGGAGCTGGCCTTCCGCGGAGTCTGCGCGAGCGACGAGGATAAACACAAACCCGTGACCACCAACAACTGAAACCCTGAGATTCGCACGCGAAAAGATTCTAACCCAAACCATGGGCACACGGCCGGACCAGCCCGCCTATTTGACGAAATGCTTGCCGTGGAGGTTTGTACGAACCTGTCGCGGTGTCCGTGGTTGGGGCAAGTCTGCTCCCGGTGCCATCAGATGCCAGGCTTCACGAAACGCTTCGAGACGGCCACTGCCCCGTTCGCGTCCAAAGGGATAGAAGGACAGAACGGCTGAGGCTGGCAAACAATTGACCGGGATCACGTACCAAAGGTTCTCCGAAGCGATATAGACGACCAGAAAATCAATTTCCGCCGCAGTGTAGGGTATCTTGTCGCCGTGCGTGCATCGTGCCCGATAGATTCCTTCGACCAAGCCGAAAATCGACTTTACCTGAACCCGCCAGAATCGCTCGCTGGAGTCGAGGATGAAGTCGTAGCGTTCGCTGTCCCCGTGGGGCCGGGCCACGCCAAAACCCAGGCTCGCCGCTTTGTGCAGGAACGCAAGTTCGGCCAACTCGCCTTTCTCTTTGGTCTTGAGCGGCCCGCGGACCAGGAACGCGCTCTGCCGCGTCCGCTGGCGTGAATTGCCTGATTTCTTTTTCATGGGGCTCCAATAAAAAAGGCGCGAGCCGGATTTCCGGTCGCGCCTGTTGAATTTGCTTCTACTTCCAGACTAGCAAATTGGAGGGGGTAAACCCGCCAAATTTTCAGATTTATATTTCCATCCGAATCAGCAGCTTGGGACAAAATAGGTGCTTTAGGGGGCTTGACAACTTTTCGGCAGACAGGCAGTTTTTGCGTTTTTGACCGGTCATCCCCTCAATGAGTGTAATTGATTCCATGACAATGTCGGCTCCCATGCCCGAGTAAACTTTGGTGGTGCCAAAACCAACCAAAAGGCTCGGAGAAAGGAGCCGAACAATGATCATTATAGGATGCGATTACCACCCGGGCTTTCAGCAAATTGCGTTTGTGGATACCGACACTGGAGAGTTTCAGGAACGGCGACTGCAACACCGCGAGGAAGCGGAAAAGTTTTATCGCGAGCTCGCGGCCCAGGGAATGCAGGTGCGTGTGGGGATGGAAGCCAGTGGACAGGCGCGCTGGTTTGAACGATTGCTCTCGGAGTTGCACTTCGAGTTGTGGATCGGAGATGCAGCGGAGATCCGGACGAAGCGAGTACGCAAGCAGAAGACCGATCGCCAGGATGCGCAGCTGATTTTGCGCTTGATGCTGGAAGATCATTTCCCGAAGATCTGGGTACCGAGCTGGGAGAATCGGGATCTACGGCAACTGCTGTGGCATCGGCACCGGATGGTGCAGGCGCGCACGCGGATCATGAACCAGTTGCAAGCGGTGGCGCTCAACGAAGGACTGCGCTGCAAGAAGCGACTGTGGCGAGAGGCTGGACGAGAGCAACTGGAGTCGTTCGCGTTAGCCCCGTGGGCCAGTCGACGGCGGCGCGATCTGCTGGCGTTGCTGGATCAACTCACTCCGACGATTGCCGAGTTGACGCAAGCAATCGAGCAGGAAGTGGAGAAGTGTCCCGCAGCACGGCGCTTGCAGACGCACCCCGGAGTGGGTGCACTGACCGCGTTGGCGTTCGTGCTGATCATTGGCCAAGCCGAACGGTTTCAGTGTGGCAAGCAGATCGCGAGCTATCTGGGACTGGTGCCGTTGGAGGACTCCAGCGGACAGCGGCGACGACTGGGACACATCACCAAACAAGGCAACTCCCTGTTGCGCTTCTTGCTGGTGGAAGCGGCGCAAGTCACGGTACGCAGCGACCCGGAATGGCGCAGCAAGTATTTCCACCTGGCCATGCGGCGAGGACGAAAGATCGCCAAGGTAGCGATGGCCCGCAGGCTAGCGGTTCGCATGTACTGGATGTGGCGCAAGGGATGGAATTACGAGCAGTGGAAAAAGTTCGGTTCGCACGCGGGACAACCCGGAAATCGCGATGGTGTGCAGTCGATCACCGAGTAATTGATTGGGTATCCCGCTCCCCTTCACGGGGGAGTTCGAAGTAGTAATCATGATCGCGGGTGTGACCGAAGAGATGCATGGGTCGGACTGAGTTCCTGACCTGGAAAACGATTACGAGCGAGCCTACGGTTGGAAAGGCAACACCATCCATCGAGAGCGAAATGGCGCTCTTCTTTGAGCACATGCAGTAGTGTGCTCGAAAAGTGCTTGACACGGGCCGACATTGTCAGAGACGCGATTTATCGGTGCGCCGTGAAAAGGCGCTGGTCCACAGCGGGAAGAAGACCCGCCCGGGAACTGGATCGCTCCACCCGGTAGCAATCGGAGCGGCGGTGGAGGTAACAAAGCCGCCGAAGCCTCCGGTGTAGAGGGTCGCTAGGCGACTTGGCGAGTCTGCAGGCCGTAACGCGAGTGAACGCTGAGCAGGCCCCGAAAACGATAATGCAGGAGCCGACCCATCCGAAATTTGGGGAAGGCCGAGGTCGAGGGAGTAGTCATGAGCGATTTAGTCTCTCGGACCTGCCGGGGTAGTGGCGACAGCATGCAGACACAGGGGATCAGACGCAACACGGGAAGCCCCAGCGGTGATCGCAGTCGCGATCAACTGGCAACTCGTGAGAGACAGGCCGGGCCGTGTGGGGTGACGGAGAGGCTCGCAGTACTGACGAAACCGGGTAATGCCGGTGGAGGGAAGGGGCCTCAGTTGAAAGGAAACGCAAGAAGCGACGAAGACGGAGGGATTGGTGTCGAACCTAACAACCCCAGCCAGTGTTCAGAAGTTGCAGACGGCGTTGCACGACAAAGCGAAGGGATCGCCCGACTTTCGTTTCCATGCACTGTATGACAAGGTGTACCGAAAAGACGTTCTGGCCTTCGCCTACGAATGCTGCAAAGCTAATGGTGGAGCGGCAGGAGTAGATAGCCAAACGTTCGAGGACATCGCGGCATATGGAGTAGAGCGATGGTTGGACGAACTGGCGCAAGAGCTGAAAAGCCGAACGTATCAACCGCTTCCTGTGCGGCGGGTGTATATACCGAAGCCGGACGGGAAGCAGCGGCCGTTAGGAATGCCCGCTATCCGGGATCGGGTGGCGGAAACGGCGGCGGTGTTGGTCCTCGAGCCCATCTTCGAGGCTGATCTGCCGTCGGAACAGTACGCCTATCGGCAAGACCGCAGCGCATTGGACGCCGTGCAACACGTCCATAAGCTGATCAACCACGGCCATGGAGAAATCGTAGACGCAGATCTCAGCAGCTACTTCGATACCCTTCCACACGCCGAACTTTTGAAGTCGGTAGCTCGCCGAGTTGTCGATGGCGCGATGCTTCATCTGATCAAGAGGTGGCTGGAAGCACCCGTCGAGGAAACGGACGAGCGTGGAAAGAAGCATCGCAGTACGCGCAATCGGGATGAAGGGCGGGGAAGTCCGCAAGGTTCTCCGATCAGCCCGTTGCTGAGCAATCTGTACATGCGCCGGTTCGTACTTGGCTGGAAACGGCTGGGATACGAGAAGCGTTGGAAAGCGTACATCGTGAACTATGCGGATGACCTCGTGATCTGCTGTCGCTACCAGGCCGAAGAGGCGCTAGGTGCGATGCGGGACATGATGACGAAGCTGAAGTTGACGGTGAACGAAAAGAAGACGCGGGTCTGCAAGCTACCGGAAGAAAAGTTCGACTTTCTGGGATACTCGTTTGGTCGCTGCTATTCGCCGAAGACGGGCCGAGCCTATATAGGCACGACTCCTTCCAAAAAACGGGTGCAACGCATCTGTCGGGCGATCAGCGCAGCGACTCGACGAAGCCAAACTCAGCAGGCCGCAGAGCAGCTCGTGGAACAACTCAACCGACAAATCATCGGATGGGCCAACTACTTCTGCTTGGGCCCTGTCAGCAAAGCTTATCGCGCAGTGGAAGAACACACTCGCCGCAGGCTTCGCCAGTGGCTGTGCACCAAACATCAACGGAAGGGAGCCGGTACGACGGGGTACTCCGACCAGCTCCTGCACAATAGGTTTGGACTGGTTCGACTTGCGGAACGAACCGCCAGCTTTCCGTGGGCAACACCGTGAACCTTTCTCCGAGAGCTGGATGCGCGAAACGCGCCTGTCCAGTTCGATGAGCGGGAAGAGGAACCAGAACCAAGTCAAACCGGACTGAGGCGGTCAGGTGAAAACCTGACCAATCGCCACCGGGAGGCTAACGTCACTGCGCCTCTTCTCGACTCCACCCAGTTGAGACGATTGCTGGCGGCTTGGATTACTTCCGGTCGGGCCGACGATGCATCACTTATCGGCGTAGCTGCGATGCGTTCCGCCTGCGCATCACTCAAAGCGATAGCGGAGAGCTTCTGCGACAGCTCGATATCCAATTCGTCGGTAGATGGAATTTGATGTGGGATTCGCCAAGTCAGTGTAGAGGATGCTGCGATATCCAGCGTCACGCAGCCGTCTCGAAAGAGCGTGAACGCACGCCGCGGCGTAGCCATGTTTCCGTTTTTCGGGGGGCGTATAGACGCCTGACAGGCGGACTACTCCATCTACCGGCTCGCGGACAACAGCCATGGAGACCGTTTCTCCGTTTCGATCCCACAACCACAGTTGTCCGGCCGCTAACCCTCGATCCACACGCAGTTCGGTATCGTCAGCAGACTCACCAATTTCATGCTGGAAAGCACGGGTCCAGACAATCATCAAGCTGCGATCTTTCGGACCTGCCTGCCGTAACTTGCCCTCGATATCGGGAACTTCTCTGACCTCCAGAAGTTCATAAAGACGGTTACCCTGGAAAGGCGTGGCTGCCGATCTGGAACGCTCGCTCCATTGGCCCGAGAAAATCGCCGCCGTCGCCGCCTCGCCGTTGACTCCTGGCAGAGGGATGCCCGCATCCGCAATCGCGTCGGCCATTGCCGTCGCTACCGGCGGTTCCATCGGTGTCAGCGTCGCTGGGAATGTCAGGGGCGACTGCAGTACAACGCCAACAACGTCTTCCTGTTGAATTGCCATCCAATAGCGGCCCGGATCGCCTTGTGCAACGCGCGCGTGCAGGATGGAGAGAACCAGATTATGGAGAACCGGTTGCGAGGAAAGGAAAACTCCAGCTCTGCTCAAAACTAACGCAGGATCTTCACTGAACACCACCTTGAGTTCCATTTGGGAGATTTTACTTGGTTTGGAGCGCCGGTCTGAATGGGCTCATAGTCGCGTGCGCAATTCGGAGCGGGTCACGACCGGAGGTTAACTGTTGTCACCAGGCGGTTACACTCAGAACCCCTCAATGAGCGTAACCGGGATTTTGCGCCAACCACGAATGAAAGAAAGCAGGCTGGTCTAGAAATGATGTACGAACTAGCCGGTTAATTGTTGCGATTGGCGGGCAAAAGGAACGACGACCTCAATGGCGGTACCGCTCATCGGCTGCGATTTAATGCTAATGCTTCCGTTTACGAGTCGAACCCGCTCCTGCATGCTCGTGAGCCCCAAGCCTTTGCCTTCCATGGCGGCTTCGACCTCAAAACCTTTGCCTGAGTCACGAACAATGAGATGAACCTCGTTTGAGTGCTCCGTTAGTTCCACCTCGACGCGTTTTTCTCCGCTGTACTTGCTGGCATTGTGCAGCGCTTCCTGTAGAACTCGAAAGAGGGCAAGCCCGATGTCGAGGGCTATGGGGTTCCTCACGTCAGTTCTAAAATCGACCTCCATTTTGTGTCGCTCCCCGAACTCTCTACACCAGCCTTTAATACCTTTAACGACGCCGAGATATTCCAGTTTTGATGAATGCAACTCATGAGATAAGGCTTGGACATCGTTGGACAATTCAGCGGTCTGTTTTCGCAGTTCTTGCAGACGGCTATCGACTTCGGTGGGATTGTCTTGCAGGTGTTGGAGTTCGACTGCCAGCATTGCGAGACGTTGATTGATGTCGTCGTGCAGCTCCCGTCCAATTCGCCTGCGCTCTTTCTCTTGCGCTTCAACCAACTTTCTACTCATCATGAACGTGAGTTCTTCAGCCTGCTTGCGCTCGCTAATATCGACTGAGATACCGATCACGTGAGTTACTCGGCCACGCTCAACGATAACGTTGACGATGTTGCGCAACCACACAGTGTGACCATCGGCCGCTATCATGCGGTATTCAAAGTCATGATTTCGTTGTTCCTCAACGGCTCTGCCGGTGAAAGCTAGCACCCAGTCCCGATCCTCGGGATGGATGCGATCTATCCAAAGACTCGGATCTGTTACCCAAGCTTCAGCCGGAAAGCCCAGAATGTTTTCCACATGCTTGCTGGTGAAGGTGGTGTCAAAACCGGGCACTGTGGCCCGCCAAACGATGGCACGAGCACTTTCGAGAACCACCGCGTACTCGTCTCGTGTTCTTCTGAGCTCGCTGATGTCGCTGTGGCATACGACGACACCTCGCTCCGGTTTGGGCAGGGGATTTACGCTCAGCTCGAAGTAGAAGGTTTCGGTAGGTGATGGGCACGCGTACTCGGCCTTGAAGTGGGGTGCAGATCCATCGATAACCGCCTGAATACCCGAGAGGATTTGCTCAACTTCAGGACTGGCTCCACGTGAGCGGCAGACTTCAAAGTAGTTGACTCCGACCCCCGTGGATGATGGCGGAGCGCCGTTCCTTTCTGCGAAGCGTGCCCATGCCTGGTTCACATGGGTGATGTTGCCGTTGCTGTCGAGCACTGCTATGTGGGAATCGAGTGCAGAAAGAACGCGGTGCTCGAATTGCGAATACGGCTCGGGTCGCAAACACACCTCCCGTTGGGAATTTATCACCAAATTCAGGAGAATCAATGCGACAAATTGCGCCCGTGCGGTCTCCTCTTTCGAGGTAAGTGTCGTAACCAGGCCATTACACTCAAAACCCCCTGGGGGCCGGCCCACGCTTTCCCTATTCACAAAAGGCGGGCGCCCTGCCCGTTCTTTGCGTGAGGGCGGGGCTTTTGACTTAGACCCGGAACGACCTAAATTCTAAATCCGGGGACGTCCGGGACGTTCCTTCCTGCTGCCCTAGATTCGCGTCTGTCCTTTGAATGTCCAGTCCGTCCTTTGAACGCTAACCTGGGTCATCACTTGATCGTTAGTCTCTACCCGCAGCAGCGTCCACGCCTTTGATCTTTACTGCGATGTCGATGAACGCCAGCGCGGCGCGGCTTAGGGCTTTGTCTTTGCGGAAGACCAGCGCGAGATCGCGGCGAATCGTGGCGTCCGAGATGGCGATGACGGCCAGCGCGTTGGCGCGTATATCCTCCAGCACGTTGGAGCGGGCGATAAATCCCACACCGGCGTCCGCGGCTACGAAGCGTTTTAGCAGTTCACTGGAGTCAAGTTCCATGGTGTAGTGCGGCTTCAGTTTGCGTTCGTAGAAAAGATTCTCCAGCGCATCGCGCGTGTGTCCGATCTTGGGCACGACCAGGGGGAACTTCGCAGCTTCGGCAATCGTGGCAGATTTCTTCTTTGCCAAGGGATGCTGCGGCGGAGCGATAATCGCGAGTTCGTCACGATGAATCAGCACGACGGTTAGCCGGGCGTCGGTCACAGGCAGCGAAACGATGCCGAAGTCTACGGAGTTATCGACGACCGATTCCAGAATTTTGGCATAGTCCGCACGTTTGATATTCACGCTGACGTCGGGGTACTGCTTTTTGAACTCGGCGAAAACCTCGGGCAGAATATGAAGGCAGGTGCCTTCGTTGGCGCCGACTACAATCTGGCCGCGAGGCACACGCTCGGTTTCGGCGATGCCGGTCAGCATGGCCTTGCGCGATCCCACCATTTGTTCGGCGAATTTCTGGAAAAGTTTTCCCGATGCGGTGACTGAGACCTTGCCGCCGGAGCGGTCTAACAACTTCGCGCCGACTTCCTCTTCGAGAGAGCGAATCTGCGACGAGATTGCGGGTTGGGTGCGAAAGCGCCTTTCCGCGGCACGGGAAAAGGAGTTGAGCCGCGCAACTTCGAGAAAAGTTTCGAGCTGGTCGAAGTCCATGGCAGCAGTTTTAGGATTGCTTGGGGCGCGGGGAGATTGTAGCAGGATTGTCAGGCGCACTATTTGTCATCCCGAGCAAAGCGAGGGAGCTAGGTTTTTGCGTGGCCGGGCGAAACCCAGATTCCTCGTCGCTCCGCTCCTCGGAATGACAAAGGATGGTGGCTGTAGAGACGTAGCTAGCTACGTCTCTACAGGCGATGCTTATTGCTTCAGCAGTTTCTCAATCGCTGAAGTCACTTCCGGGGAATCTGGCGTGACCGCGGGTTCAAAGCGCTGCACTACGTTGCCGTTGCGGTCGACCAGAAACTTGGTGAAGTTCCACTTGATGTCTCCGGTGTGCGACGGGTCCGCGTCTTTGGTGAGGTATTGATAGAGCGGCGCCTGATCCGATCCCTTGACCGAAATCTTGGAGTATAGAGGGAAAGTTACGCTGTACTTCCTCGAGCAGAAAGTTTTGATCTCTTCGTTGGTCCCAGGCTCCTGCTGTCCGAAGTTGTTGGCCGGAAAGCCAAGGATGACGAAGCCCTGATCCTTATATTTGTTGTAAATGGCTTCGAGAGCAGTGTATTGGGGCGTGAAACCGCACTGGCTGGCGACATTGACCATCAGGATTACCTTACCTTTGAAGTCGGCCAGGGGCATGGGTTTGCCGTCGATGCTGGGCAGGGTGAAATTGTAGAGGTTCGAAGCAGCGAAGGTTGACGTAGCCATAAGAATCACCAGTCCTATAAGAAGATGCTTGCGGAGGTTTCCATTGCGCACAACGCTCATTTCTCTTTTTCTCCTTTGGCGCTGCTGATAGTTGCTGACAGGATTGAGATGAGCATACCGTAGAGAAGTTGAGATGTACAACTCGGGCCAAAGGAGTCGGAGCTTTTCGTACAGCGCGCGAGATCCCTCGCCAGCTGCGCCGGACTCGGGATGACGGCACACTTCTTGTGTGTTCATATTCGGACACTTGCTTCCCACGAATGAACAGAACGACTTCATTGAACGGCGCTTTGTTTGGTCGTAAATATATGGCGGCAAGTAACTTAGCACGCCGCCACAGTGGCTGTGCGCGTGCCATTCTTTAGTGCAAATGGATATCGCTCGCCCATCGGTTGCAGGTCAGCGTCGACGCCGCCAGATCATTTATGCGGCTGTGGGAATCGTGCTGGTCGCGCTGGTGACCATGGGACTGTCTCGGCTGAAGCCCGCCGCCCCGACGGTTGAGCGGTCTACGGTCTGGGTGGATACAGTGAAACGCGGGTCGGTGTTGCGGCAGGTGCGCGGTTTGGGAACACTGGTCCCGATGGAAGGTTCGATCCAGTTCCTTCCAGCCGTGACCGAGGGGCGGGTGGATAAAATCCTCGAACTTCCTGGGGCTCAAGTAAAAGCCGACACGATCCTACTCGAGCTGAGCAATCCCCAATTGACGCAAGAGGCGCTCGATGCGCAGTGGAAGCTCAAAGCGGCTGAAGCCGATTACAAAAACTTGGAAGTGGCACTCGCCAGCCAGGTGCTGGCGCAAAAATCTCTGTCGGCGCAGGCGCAATCGGAATACAGCCAAGCCAAAATGCAGGCCGACATCGATTCTGAATTGGCCAAGCTCGGCGTCATCTCGCAACTCAGCATGAAAGTTTCCAACCAGAAAGCGGAGCAGCTGTCCACGCAGAACGACATCGAAAAGCAAAGATTAGTCAACAGCAGCGAAGTCCTCAAAGCGCAGCTGCAGGCGAAACAGGCCGAAGTAGAAGAGTTTCGCGCCCTGGCACAGTTGAAGCAGAGCCAACTTGACCACCTGCGGGTGCGGGCTGGGATCGATGGAGTCCTGCAAGAACAAACTCTGAAGATTGGACAATTCGTGACGCCCGGAACCACGCTCGCAAAGGTGGTCCAGCCGCAGCGCCTCAAGGCGGAACTGAAGATTGCGGAAACCCAGGCCAAAGATATTCAGATCGGACAGCCAGCCTCCGTGGATACACATAACGGAGTAATTCCTGGTCACGTTGTGCGCATTGATCCGTCTGTAGTGAATGGGACGGTGACCGTAGACGTGACCCTGGATGCAAAACTTCCGCAGGGTGCGCGGCCGGATCTCAGCGTGGATGGGACCATCGATCTGGAGAAGATGGATAACGTTTTGTACGTGGGACGCCCGGCCTTTGGGCAGGAACAGAGCACGGTGGGAATGTTCAGGCTGGAGCCCGACGGAAATAACGCGGTGCGCGCGCAGGTCAAGCTGGGACGCAGCTCGGTGAATACGGTTGAGATTCTGCAAGGACTGAAGGAAGGCGACCAAGTCATTCTTTCCGACATGTCTCGCTGGGATTCTTATGATCGCGTTCGGCTGGAATAGACCTGAGCGCTGAAAAGGGAAGGGAACTTAGATGGCTGACGCAGGCAGCATTATCAGCATGCAAAATATTACCAAGGTTTTCTTCACCGATGAGGTGGAGACCCACGCGCTATCCGGGATCCACATGGAGATTCGGAAGGGAGAATATGTGGCGATTGCCGGGCCGTCGGGCTCGGGCAAATCGACTCTTCTGGCGCTGATTGGGCTGCTCGATTCTCCGACGGACGGGACCTACGTGCTGAATGGGCACGCCGCCGCGAATCTCAACATCAGTGAGCGTTCGCGCATTCGCAATCGCGAAATCGGATTCATTTTCCAGAGCTTCAACCTCATCGGCGATTTGACCGTGTACGAGAACGTGGAACTGCCGCTCACTTATCGCGGCATGGCGGCGAACGAACGGAAAGAGCGAGTACACAACGCGCTGGAACGCGTGGGCATGAACCACCGGACCAAGCATTATCCTTCGCAGCTTTCTGGTGGCCAGCAGCAGCGCGTCGCGGTGGCGCGCGCTTTGGCTGGTTCGCCCGCCATCCTGCTGGCCGACGAGCCCACTGGAAACCTGGATTCTCGCAACGCCGAAGCAGTGATGGACCTGCTGCGAGATCTGCACCGCGAAGGCGCGACCATCTGCATGGTGACGCACGATCCGCGCTTCTCGCGGCACGCGGAGCGCACCATCCACATGTTTGACGGGCGCGTGGTCGAGGAGAGCGTCGAGGTCAACTGACGGATTCGTTGCTCTAGGACTTGCGCCACAGCTTCGGATACCGACGAAGAATCCTGGCTCACGATCCACTTGACGCTCGACAGGAGTGCAGCTTCGTGAGGAGAAGAAATGATTCAGCTTCGCAATATCGAACGTACTTACAAAACCGGCGCCGGAGTTACCTATGTTCTGCGCCGCGTCAGTCTGGACATTCGGGAGGGTGAGTTCATCACGATTATGGGGCCTTCGGGATCGGGGAAGTCCACGCTGATGAGCATCATCGGCATGTTGGATGACAGTTGGGCAGGTGAATATTTTCTTTTTGAGCACGGCGTACACCAGCTTGACCGGAAGAAGCGCTCGGAGCTGAATCGCAAATATATCGGATTCGTTTTCCAAAGCTACCATCTGCTGGACAACCTCACGGTTTACGAAAACCTGGACGTTCCGCTTTCTTACCGCAACATCTCCCGCTCGCAGCGCGCCAGCATGGTGGCCGAGATCCTGGATCGATTTCAAATCGTGGGCAAAAAAGACTTGTTTCCTAATCAGCTTTCGGGCGGACAGCAACAACTGGTGGGAGTGGCGCGGGCGGTGGTGGGGAATCCGAAACTGATTCTCGCGGACGAGCCCACGGGCAACCTGCATTCCAGTCAGGCAAAGGAAATTATGGAGCTGTTCAAGAAGCTGAATGACCAGGGAACCACCATTATTCAGGTAACACACTCCGAGGCCAACGCCGCGTACAGCGATCGGACGATCCAACTCCTTGACGGCTGGATTGTCAAAGACCCCGCGAATCCGGAAGCGAACCCAGCGGTGGCCGTGACGAGATAACAAATGGAAACGTTGCTACAAGACATTCGATACGGCTGGCGCATGTTGGCCAGAAATCCGGGGTTCACGGCGATTGCAGTGCTGACCTTGGCTATCGGCATTGGGGCGAGCACTGCGATATTCAGCGTGGTGGATACGGTCCTTCTCCGGCCGCTGCCTTATCGCGAGCCTGAGAAGGTTGTGCTCGTCTCGGAAACTTTGCCGGGAATGTCGACGGACGAAATTGGAGTCTCGGCAGGGGAGTATCAGGATTATCGGGACCGCAATCGTTCTTTCTCGCAGGTTGCGGCGTATGAGAGTGCGGAATTCAATTTGACGGGCGCTGGTCAGCCTTTGCGCGTGAACGCTGCCGCTTTGTCGGCCTCGGCACTTCCGTTGCTCGGAGTCTCGCCAGAGCTGGGGCGCGGCTTTACAACGGAAGAAGATCGGTACGGTTCGGGTAGCGTCGTGGTTCTCTCGCACGCACTTTGGGAGCACCAGTACAGCCGCGATCCCAATATTCTGGGGCGGACGGTAAAGCTCGATGAAAAACCGTTCACGGTAATCGGAGTGATGCCGGCCTCATTCCGCTTTCCTTTCGATGGAGCGCCGCTTTCCGAAATGGCCGATCTGTGGGTGCCGATCGCGTTTGAGCCAGATCGGCTCAGCCCAGGGAATCGCACCAGAGAGTTTGGCGTAGGCCTGATCGGGCGCCTGAAGCCCGGCATCAGCAAAGAACAGGCGCAGAAGGATGTTGAGAATGTTGCGACGGAATTCATGCAGCAGTATGGCTATTCGGGGAGAGGGCGCGTTGTGCCTAAGGCTCATGCCTTTGCAGGACGCGCGGTGGAGAAAGCCAGGCCGCTTGTTATCCTGCTGATCCTGGCGGTTGCATGTGTGTTGATTATTGCGTGCGCCAATGTTGCCAATCTTCTACTGGCCCGCGCCAGCCATCGCAGCCGGGAAATGGCTGTGAGGAGCGCCATTGGCGCCAACCCGGCGCGCCTTGTGCGGCAATGCCTGGTGGAAAGTGTATTGCTGTCTATCTACGGGGCGAGTGCCGGCATCATCGTGTCGGCAGCATCGATTGCGGGGCTCCGGCGGTTCGGGCCAGCGGATGTTCCCCGTCTGCATGACGTAATGCTGCATCCCAATGTCCTGTTGTTCACGATGGGACTTTCAGTCGTGACCGCTCTTCTGTTCGGCTTCGTGCCTGCGTGGCGGCTCGCGCATGTGACGCCGCAAGCGTTTTTGAAGGAATCGACTCAGGCTGGTGCGGCGCGAGGTACGCAGAAGCTGCAGAACTCCGTGGCAACGGTTGAAATTGCCGCAGCTATGGTGCTGCTCATCGCCGGCGGATTGCTGCTGCGGAGCTTCGTGAGACTGCTGGACTCACCGTTTGGATTCGATCCGAGGGGGGTATTTGTCGTGCGGACCCTGTTCGACCGTGCACGCTATCCGGATCCAATGAAAAGACAGGCTGCACAGAAAGAGTTACTCGATCGTCTTTCGCACTTGCCGGGAGTGACGGCCGTGGCGACGGCAAGTCATCTTCCGCTGAGCGACGCGAGGCAGATCGGTTTTCGCCTGGAGCATGCTCCCGCGGACGACTATCACTGGGCAGAGAACTCTTTGGTCAGCTCCGGCTACTTTCGTTCAATGGGGATCTCGTTGCTCGAAGGCAGGGATTTTACCGAGCAAGATCGGCCCGACACTCCGAGCGTGGCCATCATCAGCGAGAAACTGGCAAGGGAGTATTTTCCTGGCCGGAGCGCCGTCGGAGAACGATTCCAGTGGGGTGATCGAGCCTTCTTCACGATCACTGGCGTCGCCGCAGACGTTCATATTTCGGCGCTGGACGCAGACCCGCCTCCGATGATCTACACATCGATGTTCCAGGTAGAAAGCGGCGCCAGCGGGCGCACGGCGTTTGTGTTGCGAAGCAAAGACCAGGACGAGGGACTGTTCCAGGAAGCACAGCGGCAGGTCTGGGCGGTCGACAAAGATCTGCCAATCTACAACACAACCACACTGGGAAAGCTGGTTTCAGAGTCCCTGGCACAGCGTCGTTTCACGGTACTGCTGTTGGGCAGCTTTGCAGTCGTCGCCATGCTTCTGGCAGCGATAGGCCTCTTCGGAGTGATCTCTTACTTGGTTGCGGAGCGGACACGGGAATTCGGAGTGCGCATGGCGTTGGGTGCGGACCGGACCAGCATCTATTGGCAAGTGCTGAAACGCGCAGCTCTGCTGGCGGTTGCAGGCTGCGGAATCGGTTTGTTGTTGTCTGTGTTTGCCTCCCGACTGCTTCAGGCAAGCCTTTACCAGGTCAGCCGTTTCGATTGGCCCACCCTTGTGTTTGTACCGTTCCTGCTGCTCAGCGTTACGCTGTTTGCCGCCTACTGGCCAGCCCGCCGAGCGACGAAGGTCGATCCTATGGTGGCGCTGCGATACGAATGAAGATTTGAATTTTGGATAGGAGAGTCATGAGCGGGCTGGACACGATTGGTTATAGGAATCGCAATAAAATACGGATTCTTCTTAAAGTAACACTTTCGCTCGTGCTCTTTCTGGCAGGGCTTGAGACCACGGCGCAGAATCTGATCGACTATTCAAAGCCGGTCTCGCACTTCCCTTATCTTATCGGTCCTTACGTGGCACATGAGGTGCCTCCGCCTTCATTCGGGAATACCCCACGGGTTGAGTCTCTGCTGAGGAATGGGAAGCTGAGGCTTTCACTGAGCGACGCGGTCACGCTGGCACTCGAGAACAATCTCGATATTGCGATCGCCCGCTTCAATCTGTCGATCGCAGATACAGATATCATGCGCGCCAAGTCTGGAGAGAGCGTGCGCGGTGTCGCGACTGGCCTGGTGCAGGGAACACCTGGCGGAGGAGTTGGAGGGTTTGGCAGCGGCGCGCCCGGCGCGGGAGCAGGCGGAACATCGGGCGGCGCAGGTGGAGCGGGCACAGGCGCTTCGGGCCTGGTGCAGTCTACTCTCGGCATCGGCACTCCAATCGATTCATACGATCCAATCATTTCGGGTGGCATGAACATTGAGCATGCGACGTACCCTGAATCCAGCACCGTACTCTACGGTGTACAGTCGCTGCAGCAGCATGCTGGCCTTGCCAATTTCAGCTACACCCAGGGTTTTGGTTCGGGCACGCTGATGACAGTGGGTTTCACCAATGACCGGATCACGAGCAACAGCGGGTTCTCCATTCTCTCCCCCGAAGTAGACAGCGGGTTTCGGCTGACCTTGCGCCAGCATCTGCTGGCCGGGTTTGGCTTTGGGCCGAACTTGCGTTATATCCACATTGCCCGCAATAACCGGGAGATTTCGGACGTAGCGTTCCGTGGTCAAGTCATCGCCACGGTTTCTCAAATCCAAAACATCTACTGGGATTTGGTGAATGCGTACGAGGACGTTAAAGTCAAAGAACGCTCTTTGGAGCTGGCAGAAAAAACGCTCTCCGATGACCGCGAACAGGTGAAGATCGGCGCCATCGCGCCCATGGAAGTGATGAAAGCGGAGAGCGAAGAATCGGCCCGCAGCCAGGATCTGTTGCTCTCGCAGAACGGATTACAGCTGCAGGAACTTCTGGTTAAGAACGCGATCACGCGTGATTTGAGCGATCCGGTTCTGGCTTCGGCCGCTGTGGTGCCGACTGACACCATGAGCATTCCGAAAGAACAGCCGGTGACTCCGATTCAGGACTTGATTTCCGATGCCCAGGCACATCGTCCAGAGTTGGCGGAAGCACGCATGGACCTAACCAATCGCGAGATCACTCGCAAAACCGCGGCCAACGCGCTGAAGCCAACTCTGGACCTGGTCGCGTGGTACGGCGCCTACGGTCTGGCCGGCGTGCAGACTCCGCCCTGGCAATACCAAGGACCGCCGATCTCTCCGGTCGCAACCACCGGCTATCCCGAGGCATTCTATGACCTGTTCAAAAACAATTCGCCGGACTACGCGGTGGGGCTCAATCTTACAATTCCGCTGCGTAATCGCGGAGCGCAGGCTGACCAGATCCGCTCCCAGCTGGAATATCGTCAGGCCCAACTGCATCTGCAGCAGCTACAGAACCAGATCGGGATCGAAGTGCGCAACGCACAATTTGCCTTGTTGCAAAATCGATCTCGAGTCGAAGCCGCGCGTAAGGCTCGTGACTTGGCGCAGCAAACTTTCGATGTTGAGCAGAAGAAGAAAGCCTTGGGCGCTTCCACCAGCAACTTGGTGCTGCAGGCGAACCGCGATCTGGCGCAGGCTGAATCGAATTTTGTGGAAGCCATGTCCACCTACGAAAAATCGATTGTGGAGCTGGATCGCGCCACGGGTTTGACGCTGGCACACGCCGGCATCGAAATTGAAGAGGCGGTACGCGGCGAGGTGCAACAGACCCCGCATTTCGCGGGGGTCGCTCCCAGGAAGGATGCTGGACTTGACGAGTCGCGGCCGCAAAGCAACTAAGCTTTCGGAGACCGAGAGTTGAAACCCGGCCTGCTCACTCAGGATTGAGATGATATGACCACGACGGCGTTATCCTCTATGACTATGCCTACCAGTTCTACTTCCGGTGCGCGGCTACTGATTGCCGATGATCAGCGAGACGTACTTGAGGCTTTGCGCCTGCTGCTAAAGCCGGAAGGTTTCACGATTGAAGCCGTGACGTCGCCCACGGGGGTGCTGGACGCGCTCGAATCGCGGGAATTCGATGCCGTGCTGATCGATCTGAATTACACCCGCGATACCACCTCTGGTCAGGAGGGTCTCGACCTGCTTTCGCGAATTCAGGCAAATGACAGCACGTTGCCGGTGATCGTAATGACGGCGTGGGGAAGCGTGGATGTGGCGGTTGAAGCGATGCGGCGGGGTGCGCGCGACTTCATCCAAAAGCCGTGGGAGAATGCGCGCCTGCTCTCAGTATTGCGTACTCAGGTTGAGTTGAGCGGGGCATTACGGCGTGGCCAGCAGCTCGAAGCAGAGAACCGTTTGTTGCGGGCAGAAGGACTCCCCAAGTTCATCGCCAACTCAGAGGCGATGCAACCGGTGTTACGACTGATCACGAACGTTGGTCCGTCCGATGCCAACGTTCTGATTACGGGAGAACACGGCAGCGGAAAAGAAGTCGTGGCTCGGACCTTGCATGCACTTTCTAGCAGGGCCTCTCGTCCTTTGGTTGCGGTGAATACCGGCGGCTTGCCGGAGGGAATCTTTGAAAGCGAGTTGTTCGGGCACGTAAAGGGAGCTTTCACGGATGCCAGGACGGACCGGATCGGTCGCTTTGAATTGGCGCATGGCGGAACACTTTTTCTGGACGAGATTGCAAACGTTCCACTTTCCCAGCAGGCCAAGCTGTTGCGGGTCCTCGAAAGCGGAGAAATGGAACGAGTAGGCTCTTCGCAAACCCGCCGCGTGGACGTGCGAATCATTTCTGCGACCAATGCCAACCTTAATGCGGAAGTGGACGCGGGGCGCTTTCGACAAGATCTTCTTTTCCGCCTGAACACGGTCGAGGTCCATGTTCCGCCGTTACGGGAGCGTCGGCAAGACATCTCGCAGCTTGCCATGTATTTTCTCAGTCGCTACGCTGAACGCTATCGCAAACCAGCTAAAACGCTGGACCCATCAGCCATGCAGGCGATGTTGGAGTATTCTTGGCCTGGAAACGTGCGTGAACTGGACCACGCGATTGAGCGCGCAGTGTTGCTTTCAAGCGGAGACCTGGTACGAGTCAGCGACTTGAGCCTGCGGAATCCGCGCGAGAGCACGCAGCGGATGGAGGATCTCAGCCTTGAAGAGGTGGAGTCCTTGTTGATCCGCAAAGCCATCGACCGCTATGGTGGAAACATCAGTCAGGCAGCCGACGCGCTTGGTCTGAGCCGGAGCGCGCTCTACAGACGGCTGCAGAAATATGGAATCGGAAGCAGCTAATCACGCTCGGGAAGCAGCGGCGGCCACAGGCCTGTCTCGGCCGGAGTCTCGAGCCCATCCACCAAGAAAATCCAAACACCGCTTGAGCCACGAAAACCGGATTCTGCTGTTGACCTTGGCTTCCGGTGCCGTCGGTGTCGCGCTCGCACTCGTGCTGCTGTGGACCGGCGATCACGAATCCAGCACGCGCTGGAGCCTCACATTTCTCGTCGTGATCATCTGGTTGGGGTTTGCCTTCGCGCTGCGGTCAGCGGTGATTCGGCCTCTGCAGACTCTTTCCAACATGCAGTCTGCGCTACGCGAGGGCGATTTTTCCTTCCGGGTCCGCGGCGCGAAAATGGGAGATGCTCTGGGAGAGCTGATGATCGAGGTAAATGCGCTCTCGGAAATGTTGCGCGAGCAGCGCCTGGGCGCCATGGAAGCCAGCGCGCTGCTTACTACCGTGATGACTGAAATCGACGTTGCTGTATTTGCCTTTGATGGCGACCGCAAGTTGCGGCTGGTAAACCGCGCCGGCGAACGCGTAATGGCCCAGAATGCAGAGCGTCTGCTGGGAAAGAGCGCCGAGGACTTGGGCCTGTCGGAATGCTTGGAGGGAGAATCGGCGCGAACCCTCGAAAAGAATTTTCCCGGGCATTCGGGACGCTGGGGGGTTCGCCGTTCTACATTTCGGCAGGGAGGCAAGCCGCATTACCTGATTGTGATCGCAGATCTGAGTCGCGCTTTGCGTGAGGAAGAGCGGCAAGCCTGGCAGCGCCTGGTGCGAGTGCTGGGCCATGAACTGAATAATTCCCTGGCTCCGATTTGCTCCATTGCGGGCAGTCTTGAAGACATCATGAAACGGGAAGTTCGCGCTGCCGATTGGGAGGACGATTTGCGCCGAGGGCTGCGCGTGATTGTCGATCGTTCAGACGCTCTCAGCCGGTTCATGCGCGACTACTCTCGTCTCACTCGTCTGCCGAAGCCTCAGCTTCGTCCCACGCCAGTAAGCACACTCGTCAGTGCTGCGGCTGCCTTGGAAAGACGCATTGCGGTAACGATAGAGCCCGGGCCGGAGGTCACGCTGGACGCCGATCCCGACCAACTGCAGCAATTGCTGATTAACTTGATCCGCAACGCGGTTGATGCATCGCTCGAAAACGGGGGGAAGGTCAGAGTAGGTTGGTCCCGGAATGGAAGTTGGCTCCATCTGTTTGTCCAGGACGAAGGCCCGGGAATCGCCAATCCATCGAATTTGTTCGTGCCCTTCTTTACCACCAAACCCGGTGGGTCCGGCATCGGCTTAGCCTTGAGCCGGCAAATCGCCGAGGCTCACGGGGGAAGCGTTTCTCTGCACAATCGCACCGAAGGCAATGGCTGCGAAGCCGTTATCCAGTTGCCGCTCGAAAGCTAGCGGATACCAGAACCCAAGACCTGGTGAGGTACAATGTGTCTCTTCCAAAAGCAGACACATACGAGGCTGGACGGGAGGCTCCGAGATTAATCTGCGATAGTCGGAGGTCCAGCAAATAGTTAGATCGAGACTTTCCCCGCACGAATAAAGAACACTCTTCCCGGAGGCTACATGAAACGGCTGCTACTGTTGACAGTCCTATGTCTAATCTTGCCCGTAGCGTCACAGGCACAAACGGAAACGGTGACCAGCAAGTCGGACCGCATGTTCTTTCCTCACGACACGTTTTACGGTTGGGCACAGTTTGAAATCGCTCCGCCGCACAACGAGATCGATCCAAACCTGTGTGCTGGGAACGCCGGTAGCTACGGAGGCGTGAACGCTCCTTGCAGCATGTTCGCTCGCTATATGATCTCCGGACTTTTGGAGGTGCGTCCGTTTGGGAAAGGCCAGTTCCGCAGAGTCATGTTTTTCGGACAGCCTGCATTCTTGTTTGGCAAGAACGTTCCGCAGAATCTCTATACCTGGTCGTGGGATGCGATTGGCATTGAGCATTCATGGGGATTGGGAGTTTATATCGCCAAGGGATTCGAATTCCGTGTAACCCAGCATTTCCTGTTCGACCGGTTGGGTGCGCGCGACCGCAATCTGGGGCCGGCGGATTTGGGCAACAACGGCCCGTGGGGAAGGTACAACGCAATCGGCGTTAGGAAATATTTTGGCACGCGAAGGTGGTGAAGGTGCATTCATGGATGCCTGGACTCGAGCGAATAGTTACGAACATCGCCAAAACCGGTCACACTGATGTGGCCAATCGACATCCAACGCTCGAGTGTGTGGTGACCGGTGCGATGCAGCAAGTAAGAGATGCCGACGGAGGTCATGGTTGCGGCTGCCTCCAAGCTGGCGAATCCTGCCGAGTTGTTTACCACCTCGTCGGGGAGCAGAATCTCTTGTCTCCCACGGGCCTGGAAGTTGCGAGTGGACGCGTAGTCCATGCCTCGGGTCACGGCAATTCCGGAAAAGAGCGCAAGGTTTGTACGATCCCAGAAGGCGTGTGTTGAAGGAGCCGTCGGCGGAGCGGGAAGAGCAGCCACGGTTGGATTCGAGCCATCCGTCAACCTCGAATCGGCCGATGAAGGTCCTTCGGGGCGAAACTGCTGGGCCGCCGCGGATTGTTGGATGAAGAGGCACACACCGCAGACCAGCGTCGCGATCCCGAACGATTTGCGTAGAGCCGAAATCGCGATTCCTGGACACATGTCAAGATTGTAAAGGCGAAGCCAGATGTGGCGAAGTTACCGTGATGTGGCGAAGTCATGGAGAAAAGCTCAAGAATAGCAGCCCGGCCCAGACTCAATTTCTCGTGCGTCCCCTGAAACCTTTATAATTATTGGTTCCCTTACACTTTCTGGAGGACATGTAATGGCGGTCTCATACAATGGCCTTCCGGTGCCTGCGAATGGCGCTCGGATCACCTACAGCAACGGGCGCTACCAGGTGCCCGATAATCCGATCATTCCTTTCATTGAGGGCGATGGCACTGGCCGGGATATTTGGAAAGCGTCCGTGCGCGTGTTCGATGCCGCGGTGCAGAAGGCGTACGGGGGCAAGCGCCGCGTCGCCTGGTATGAGGTGTTTGCAGGTGAGAAAGCCAAAGCTAAGTTCAACAATTGGCTGCCCGATGACACCGTGAACGCGATCCGCGAATTTCGCGTTGCCATCAAGGGTCCGTTGACCACTCCCGTGGGCGGCGGAATGCGCTCGCTGAATGTGGCGTTGCGGCAGATTCTCGATCTCTATGCCTGCGTCCGTCCGGTGAAGTATTACAAGGGGACGCCATCTCCGGTGAAGCACCCGGAACGCATGGACCTGGTGATTTATCGGGAGAATACGGAAGACGTCTACGCCGGAATCGAGTGGGAACAAGGCACACCCGAAGCTGCGAAGCTCATCGAATTTCTGAACAAAGACATGCTGAAGGGAAGCAAGAAGCAGGTCCGGTTGGATTCAGGCGTCGGCATAAAGCCGATATCCGTTACCGGCACGAGACGCCTGGTGCGCATGGCAATCCAGTTTGCGTTAGACACCGGCCGCAAGAGTGTGACCTTAATGCACAAAGGCAATATTCAGAAGTTTACGGAAGGTGCCTTCCGCAAATGGGGATATGATTTGGCCACGCAGGAATTCCGCGACAAGATCGTCACCGAGCGCGAGAGCTGGATCCTGGACAACAAAGATAAGAACCCGAATCTCACGATTGAGGAAAATGCCAATTTGACCGAGCCCGGATTGGAGTTCGCGACGGAAGAATTCCGGCAGTCGATTTATCAGGAAGTGCAAGACGTGCTAAACGCGATCTACGCTACTCACGGCAAGGGTGCATGGAAGAAAAAGCTGATGGTGAACGACCGCATCGCGGATTCAATTTTCCAACAAGTAGTGACGCGAGCGGATGAATATTCGGTATTGGCAACATCCAATCTGAACGGCGACTATATTTCCGACGCTTGCGCTGCCCAGGTGGGCGGGTTGGGCATCGCGCCGGGCGCCAACATCGGCGATGGCTACGCGATTTTCGAGGCGACGCACGGCACCGCTCCCAAGTATGCTGACAAAGACGTTATTAATCCCGGCTCGGTGATTCTCTCGGGAGTGATGATGTTCCGTCTCATGGGCTGGAACGAGGCCGCGGACCTAATCGAGCATGGCATGGAGCGCACCATCGAGCAAAAGCAGGTCACGTATGACTTCGAGCGCTTGATGGAAGGCGCCACCAAAGTGACAACCAGCGGGTTTGCCAGCCACATCATCGGAAATATGGAAGCGGCGGTGTTGAGCGCCACGCGCTAATAACAAAGTGCATTGACCACAGAGGACACGAAGGTTCACAAAGGAACGCAGAGTTAAGAACGGGTTGTTTTTTCTCTTGGTGTACCTTCGTGTCCTTTGTGGTTATTGAATTTGATCTTTCGCCCAGAAAGGAAATCATGCGTAAGAAAGTTACGGTTGTTGGCTCTGGAAATGTGGGTGCCACGGCTGCCCACTGGATCGCCGCCAAGGAACTGGCGGACGTCGTACTGATCGACATCGTCGAAGGCGTCCCGCAAGGCAAAGGCCTGGACCTGCTAGAAGCCATGCCCATAGAGAAACGTGATTCCCACATCATGGGCACGCAGGATTATGCCGACACGGCCAATTCGGATATCGTCGTGATCACGGCCGGCATTCCGCGCAAGCCGGGCATGAGCCGCGATGATCTGCTCAACACGAACCACAAGATCATGAAGGACGTAGTGGGCAAGGCTGTGCAGCACTCGCCCAACTGCATTCTGATCATCGTATCCAATCCTCTGGACGCGATGGCGCAAGCCGCGTACAAGATGAGCGGCTTTCCCCGAGAGCGCGTGATCGGCATGGCCGGCGTGCTAGATTCCGCGCGCTTCCGCGCATTCATTTCCGAAGAATTGAAAGTCAGCGTGGAAAACGTGACCGCGTTCGTTCTCGGCGGACATGGCGATACGATGGTCCCTCTGCCGCGTTATTCCACTGTGGCGGGGATCCCGATTACTGAACTGATGGATGCAGCGACCGTGGCTCGTCTGGTACAGCGCACGCGCGACGGCGGCGCTGAGATCGTGAAATATTTGAAGACGGGCAGCGCTTACTATGCCCCTTCAGCCGCCGTCGCTGAGATGGTCGAGGCGATCTTGAAAGACAAGAAGAAAATTCTGCCCTGCGCCGCCTATCTGGAAGGCGAATACGGGATCAAGGGTCTCTATGTCGGCGTGCCGGTGAAGCTGGGCGAGAAGGGAATCGAGCAGATCATTCAAATCAAGCTGACGCCGGAAGAGAAGGCGGCGCTGGACAAGAGCGCGGAAGCGGTGAAGGAATTGGTCGCCGTGATCGGCGTTTAGCCCTTATTTCGCGACCCACGCTAGTGGGGAGACAACGAGATTCGCAAGATCTGGACATCATGCAAACTGCTTGATGCCGGCAATGGCTTGCCTGGCTGCCATTTGTGAAGCTGAGTGTTTGCCATGAATAGAAGCGAGTCGCCGTCCAGGCTGCCCGTTGTCGGATTTTCGAACGCGGGGTTATAGGTTTCGAGGATTTCCCAACCTGTGATCTTTGTCAGTGTGGGGTCGAGATAAAATCTCACGACCCTTCCCGGGTGAATTGCATTTTGAATTCCGACCAGAGACTGGCGGTAGAAGTATAGACCGTCGATGCTGGCGTCGATCACATCCGAAGTTTTCTGGAGTGGAGCCGAAGATCCGGTTCCCAGGTCGGCCCGGTAAATTCCAAAGTCGCCCGCAACGAAGAGTGTCTTTTCGTCATCGCTGACCGCGATTCCATTGGCGCCGGGGACTGTTCCTGGGGCCAAAAACAGTTCGAGTTCATGAGATCCTGTCTTCGTGCAATAGACCGACCCTTTCATGGTGTTGGTGACGTAGGCCTTGCCGCTCGAGGGTACGACTGTGACATCGTTCAGATATCCGGACGACTTGTTCGGCGAGATGAACATATCTAGGCGCTTACCGCTGGTCAAGTCATACTTGAAGAGTCCTTGCACCGTACCCGCTAGCTCGGAGGTGTCCCCGAATCTGGTACTGACCGCCCACAATTCTTTCCGGGTTTCATCGACGTGCAGTCCGGCCACATATGCCAGCTTGTCGTCTCCCGTTTTTACGAGGTCGTGCAGTTCACTAGTCTTATCGGTCCACACGATCTTCCTCTGCACGCTTCCGGCGTAGACGCGCCCGTTGTAGCGAGCATATGCCATCCCTTCCGGAAAAAGATCGGGTTCCCTGATTGTGAATGCGGCCTTACTCTGAATGTTGGGTTTATTCTTGAGGCGGATCTCCGCCACGATCGCTTTGAATTCGGGCGTGTCTCGGAGGTATGCGAATCCCCGATATTCCCCTGGGTCGAGGCCGCCCTTGACCGCGGCCACTTGGCGCAGGAGCTTCAGCGTGGTCGCAACATCGCACTTCTCCGCATAGTCAGCCGCCAGGTTGTAGAGCACCACCGGATCATCGGGATGAACGTTTGTTAATTGTTGAAGATGTTTAATCTCAGATTCAACATCGGGGGAGGTAGCAGGAGTGCACTCAATCGCTTCCGCCTGACTAAGGAATAGAGAAATCAGACTTGCAGCGGCCCAAAGAAGGAGTCGGATGCTCGAACACAATCTCACGGTGCGCACCCACATAAGTGACATTCAATCTGGGTGGTGTGACCTTTTCTTGTGTAAAAGGTTAGCCGTCAATTTTGAGCATCGCAAGCAGACCATCGAGCCGACCGCAACACTCTTATAAGTAATATCTGCTCCAGCCTGCCGTTCTTCATTCTGAGCTAAACCCGTTCGATCACCACCGACTTCACCACCACATCTTTATTCGGCTTGTCTTGGCGATTGCGCGGGACACCCACAATCTTCTCGGCCACATTCTGGCCTTCGACCACTTCACCGAAAATCGTGTGCTTGCCGGTTAGCCATGTAGTAGGGGCGAGTGTGATAAAGAACTGCGAACCGTTCGTGTTGGGACCGGCGTTCGCCATCGCTAGCTTGCCGGGTTTGTCGAATTTGTGTGGCGAGCCTTTGGTTTCGTCCTCGAATTGATAGCCGGGGCCACCCATACCGGTGCCGGCCGGGTCGCCGCCCTGGATCATAAACTCGGGAATCACCCGGTGAAAGATGGTTCCATCGTACAGACAGTCGTTGCTCTTCTTGCGGCTGACGGGATGGGTCCACTCGCGTTTGCCTTCGGCGAGTTCAACAAAATTTGCAACCGTCTTGGGCGCGTCCTTCTCAAACAAGCGGCAGACGATGCTGCCTTCCGACGTATCAAAGATGGCGTAAGTACCTTGCTGGCGGGTCATAGTGATTCCTTTCGTTTATATCGTTGATATCGAGATGCGAGGGCACGATGCCCTCGCGACAGCCGGCGGGGACGCCAGCGCTACAAATGTGCGGCGCTAATTCGCGCCGCTGATTGTGATGTGAATAATCTTTACTGGCTTGTATGGTTTATCGTTCGAATCGCGTCCCATCCTTGCGATTTGCTTCACCAAGGTCACGCTGGCTGCATCGCACTGGCCGAAGATGGTATAGCCGCCGTTCAAGCTCGGATAGGCGACCTCGGTGATAAAGAACTGGGAGCCATTGGTGTTGGGTCCGGCATTCGCGTAGGCCATGCGTCCTGGCCGATCGAACTTCAGGTCATTGGACGTTTCATTCTTGAAGGCATAGCCGGGATCACCGGTTCCAGTTCCCATCGGGTCGCCGCCCTGAATCATAAAGTCAGGGATTACGCGGTGGAAGATCGTGCCGTCATAAAGTGGAACACCGTGTTTTTTCTGGTGAGTGACGGGACTGGTCCAATCCTTGGTTCCGGTGGCCAAGCCGATGAAATTTTGCACACCGATCGGGGCCTTGTCCGGAAACAGAGTGCAGGTGAGGTTGCCTGCCGTGGTCTCGATTACAGCCGTGGGGTGATCCGAAGCCGTTGCGGGCTTGGCCTGTGACCACAGTGTGAGCGAAGACAAAAAGATGACCGAAACGAGAATTAAGCATTTGCGCATGCGTGGCTCCTTAAGCGGAATGAATCCGAATCTTGAATTGTACGACAGCCGCCGTGAAATTTACTTGCCCAGGGTCGGTTGCGCTTGCAACTCACGGCTGACGCGTTCTACTTCTTTGAAAACCCGCATCACATTGCCGCCGAGTATCTTACGGATATCCTCGGCGCTGTAGCCGCGATCGAGTAGCGCCTGAGTAATCTTGGAGAGATCCGCTGCCGAATCCATCCCCGCGGGAGTCGCGCCGCTTACGCCATCAAAGTCCGAGCCCAGCCCTACGTGGTCTACGCCGGCGACTTTCGCGATGTGATCAATGTGATCGATCAAAACCGTGAACGGCGGGCGCGGGATCTTGGCCATCCATTCTCTCGTGATCCGGTCCTCATCTGCGTATGTTACCTGCTTTCCCTCAGCTTTAAGTTTCTCCAGGTAGGCACGAGTCGCGGCTTCCTGCTCTTTTTGTTGAGTCTGGACCGCATTCCAATAGTTTTGATCCAAAAAGCCAGCAAAGAAATTCACGTCTACGACGCCGCCATTCTTGGCTACAGCCCTTAACATGTCATCCGTCATATTTCGTGGCGCATTGCATAAAGCGCGGGCAGAGGAATGCGATGCGATTACCGGGGCCTTGGTTACGGCGATCGTGTCCCAAAACGTTTTGTCGGCTACATGCGAGATGTCGACCATCATTCCCAGACGATTCATTTCCAGAACGACTTGCTTTCCGAAATCGGTTAGGCCGTTGTGGTGTTGGACCTTCGGGTCATCAATATCCCCGGAAGAATCAGCCCACTCGTTGGTGTTCGACCACGAAAGCGTCATGTAACGCACACCGAGACGGTAGAAATCGCGAAGGAGATGAATATCGTTCTCGATGGAGTGACCACCTTCGATTCCCATCAAGGCCGCAAGTTTTTTCTGCTTGTGGGCGCGCTCGATATCATCCACGGAAAACGCCATCATCATTCGATCAGGATGGCGCGCTGCCTGCTCATAGACGGAATCGATCAGGTCGAGGGTGTGCTGGGCGAAGTGGCCCTGATTGGTTTCAGGTTCGACCCAGATGGAAAAGAACTCAGCGCCCAGATTTCCGGCGCGAGCTTTGTCAAGGCTGATGTGGCCGAAATCTTTGGGATCGGTCGAACCGATATCGAAGTTATCGTCGAGAAAACGCTGCGGCGTGTCAGCATGTGTGTCGATGACAATCGCCGAATTATGTATGGCGAGAGCTCGGGAGCTTACGTCTGACGCCTCTTTGGACTGGGCAAAAGCCAGGGTCGACCCAAGGATCAACAGCCCAGAAAAAAGCGTGGATTTCGCCAGAGAAAAGCGCTTTGAGATTTCCATGGATAGCAAGGGATCGATTGTATATGGTTGCAGGTAGAGAAGAAATGAAGAGTTAGATTCTCAAGCCACGATCAATCGATAGGAACATGCGCCTGAGTTGTCTGCGATAGCCTACCTCGTGAGTCCAGCACGACTACTTTACGGAACTGGGTTCAAGGACGGAATTATTCGTACCTTCGCCGTTGAAGGAGAGGTTTAGCAGCTGTGCGCCTGGGTCGTCCTGTGTTTCATCCTGCTGCTGTCCCGTGGGCGTGTTCGACTCGCGCAAGCCGCCGTAACGGCCCGATACGGCTACGTGAAACACCCATTGATGGCGTTCTTCCTCTGGTTCCACCAGACCCTGATCCCTGAGTGGCATCAGGTACTGCTCCATCCACGCCACCTGCTGCTTGGTCATTCCCCGGCGTTGAATGTCGACCGTAATGCCAGCCAGGTGAGAGGAGGCCGTTTCGCCCTTTTCGGGCGCGGCATTGCGATTGTGTCGTCGAAGCTTTTTCTGCACCTGCACCGTTCTCACAGCAGAATTCACTTGGATCGGACTGTGGAACTGTTCGTAATAAGCTTCGCTCAGATCATCAAGAAAATCACGCGTCCACGGACGGCAATAACGGCGATCAGGATCGAGGCGCGGGTCGAAGCGCAATGTTTCGCTTGCCACAATCGGAACCAGTTCCTGGCTGGCGATCAGTTGATCGAGTTCAGCCTGATTCTGAATTCGCGGCAATTCGAGACGGTCGATTTCTTCGTTCTGGCGCAGCAACGATTCACGGGACGGACGGAATACCGGATTCCACAAGAGGCGGCGGAGATGGGCACGATGCTTGGTCGCGTGATGTGCGGCTTGGCTTGGCGCGACCTGATGCAGCCCAAAAGCTTGCCCGCAACCTGCGGCGGCCAGAAATATGAACAGGAAAGCTCGCTCTGTTTTACCCTTCACGAAGTGTGCCTCAAATCTTTACCGCGTGTTGCAGGCGGCTATTCTAAATCACAGTCGCTGGATGCCAAGCCAGCTTTCGACCGCGAGGTTACCAAAGAGTACCGTGGCCAGATTACCGCTCGTTACTCTCGCTCGCACCGTTCGCCCTGGCATCCATTTACCTCTGCAGCTAAGATGCCGTTTCAAGCGCCGGATTGCCTTGGTTCTATGTGCCTAAGAAAGCAGCGGTTACCGCCTCGACCTCAAGCAGCGAAGTGCGCACTATACCACTGTTGGGCCGTGTGAGTCCCAGAAAATGTCACCGATGGGCCATTTTAGCCCATTTGCGGCGTCACTTCTGAAATAGGTCGCCGATGGCCTGTTTCATGACCTCGCCGCTAACCTCAGAAATGGATCGGGTCAGGGGAATATCCTTGGGGCAGACCTCGACGCAGTTTTGGGCGTAGCCGCATTCCTGAATACCTCCGTCGCCCATCAGTGCCGCCAGGCGCTCGCGTTTCAACTCTGCTCCGGTGGGATGCGTGTTGAAGAGGCGAACCTGGGAAATCGTAGCAGCGCCCACGAAACCCGTGTCTTCATTGAACTGTGGGCAGGCTTCCATACAGCAACAACAGGAGATACAACGCGACAGTGGATAGGCTGCCTCCTGTACTTCCGGACTCACCCGTGGGCCAGGTCCCAGATCGTAGGTGCCATCAATGGGGACCCATGCCTTTACCGTTTTCAGGTTTTCAAACAGAACGCTGCGGTCGACGGTTAGATCGCGAATCACCGGGAACTTAGTAAACGGTTCGAGGCGGATGGGCTGATCGAGTTTGTCCACCAACGCAGAGCAGGCCATGCGGGCGCGCCCGTTGATGAGCATGGCGCAGGAGCCGCAGACTTCCTCCAGACAATTGGAGTCGTAGGTAATCGGCGTGGTCGGTTTGCCGGCGCGCGTGACCGGATTGCGGGCGATTTCCATCAGCGAGGAAATCACATTCATGCCCGGGTGCCAGGTGAGTTCGAATTCTTCCCAATGAGACTGCGCCTTGGGATTATCTTGGCGTTTGATCTTTATAATGACCGTTTTGTGATCAGGCATTCGTTATATTCTTTCGAACATTGTCATTCTGATACTCATTCAAAAACAATGTCATTCTGAGCGAAGCGAAGAACCTCTGCACGTTTCCGATGTCGCCTAAATCCACAGATCCTTCGCTTCGCTCGGGATGACAGGGTCTTACTTCGCGACGTCATACTTTCTCGGGCGCGGCGGGATCAATGAAACATCCACTGCCTCGAATTCGAACTTCGGCTCGTCCGCATCCGGTGCGAAGCACGCTTTCGTCGTCTTCAGCCAATTCTTATCGTCGCGCTCGGGGAAGTCTGGCTTGTAGTGTGCTCCGCGAGACTCGTCTCGCATCGCGGCACCCTGGGCGACTACGCGGGCGAGTTGCAGCATATTGTAAAGCTGGCGCGCGAAGACCACGCTGGTATTCGCCCACTGCGACCGGTCACTCAGATTGATGCGCCGGAAGCGCTCCAGCATCTCACATAGCTTGCTGTCGGTCTCCTTCAGATTCTTGTTGTACCGGATGACCGTGCAATTGGCGGTCATCAATTCGCCAAGTTCGCGCCAAAGCCGAAACGGGTTCTCCTGGCCATCCGACTTCATCAGCATGGAATTGTTTTCTTCCTGATGTTTTCGCTCCGCGTCGAAATGTCCGTTGCTCGGCGCCGCCTGCAGATTGCGGGCATATTGCACCGCGGCCGGTCCGGCGAGGAATCCGCCAAAGATGCAGGAGACCAGTGAATTCGCGCCCAAACGGTTGGCCCCGTGATACTGATATTCGCATTCGCCTGCGGCATAAATTCCCGGGATATTCGTTGCCTGATTGAAATCGACCCACATCCCGCCCATGGTGTAGTGCATGCCGGGGAAAATCTTCATGGGAACTTTGCGCGGGTCGTCGCCCACAAACTTCTCGTAAATCTCCAGAATGCCTTCTAACTTGCGATCAAGAATCTTGGGGTCGATGTGGGTCAGGTCGAGATAAACCATTGGCTTGCCATCAATGCCAAGATTGTGCTCGAAGACAACCTTAAAAATCGCGCGCGTAGCGATATCGCGAGGCACCAGGTTCCCATATTTCGGGTACCATTCTTCGAGGAAGTACCAGCGCTCGCCCTGCGGGATCGACAGCGGATCGCGTTTGTCACTCGGTGTCTTCGGAACCCAGACGCGCCCGCCTTCGCCGCGAGCCGACTCCGACATGAGCCGCAATTTGTCTTCGCCGGGGATGCAAGTAGGATGAACCTGGATGAACTCTCCGTTGCCGTAAAAACATCCTTGCTGATACAGTGCCGACTGCGCCGAGCCAGTGCAGACTACTGAATTCGTGGACTTGCCAAAGATCGCGCCATTACCACCGGTCGCGATAATGATTGCGTCGGCCGGGAAAGTGCGCACTTCCATAGAACGAAGATCCATGGCACAGATGCCGCGGCAGACCTTGTTCGAATCGAGCACTGCCGATAGAAATTCCCAGTGCTCGTACTTCTTGACTTTGCCCTCGGACTCGTAGCGGCGTACCTGTTCATCGAGCGCGTAAAGCAGTTGCTGCCCGGTGGTGGCGCCGGCAAATGCAGTGCGGTTGTAGAGCGTCCCGCCGAAACGGCGAAAATCCAGCAAGCCTTCCGGAGTGCGATTAAAAGGCACACCCATGCGGTCGAGCAGGTCAATGATGCCCGGCGCAGCCTCGCACATGGCTTTGACCGGAGGCTGGTTGGCCAGGAAGTCGCCGCCGTAAATGGTGTCGTCGAAGTGCTTCCAGGTGGAGTCGCCCTCTCCCTTTAGATTCTTGGCCGCATTGATGCCGCCCTGCGCGCACACGGAATGAGAGCGCTTCACTGGAACAATGGAGAACAAATCTACTTGCCCGCCCATCTCCGCGATCTTGATAACCGCGGAAAGGCCCGCCAGCCCGCCGCCGATAACTATGATTTTCGGATTTGACGCCATCTTCGAGTGCACCGCTTTCCGTGAACTTTAATTCGTTGTGCCCGCTCCCGCTTCGACCATGCTTGCGCCCCCGGGGTCGGTCGGCTGCTGGGCATGCGACCGGAATGAAGTCAGGCTGGCCAGACCCGCTCCGGTAAGGACAAAGAAAAACGCCAAACACACAACCAGGAACCGCTTGCGCGCTTTTTCCCCTGAAACGATGCCCCACTTCGCGCAAAACAGCCAGATGCCGTAAGCGAAGTGCCACGACGCAGCGATCAGCCCAACAACATAAAACAAGAACAGCGGCGTCTGAAATACTTCGCCTTGTACTTTGCCGAAAGACGCGCCCGGATACTCGTGCAAGTCAATACCAGTGAATCGCATTGTCCAGGTGTGCCAGAGGATGTAGGCGAACGCGACGCCTCCGGTCCAGCGCTGCAACGTATACATCCAGTTTCCGGTCCAGGGATACTCTCCGACGTTCGTTTCCCCGCGGTACCAGATGTAGAAACCGTAGAGTGCGTGAAACAGGATCGGCAGCCAGATGCCAAACAACTCAAGTATCGGAACCAGCGGAAGGCTCGCCAGGAAGCGGACCTGTCGGGCGTAGGCGGCGGGACCGCCGATTGCCGAGGCATTTGAAATCAGGATGTGCTCGAACAGGAACGCGCCGACGGGGATGATCCCGGTGAGCGAGTGCAGACGACGCAGCCAAAACGAATATCCCTGGCCGGCCCGCAGCGGAGCCACGCCATCTTTGACCGGTACAGGAGCCGCAGGACTGGCGGTTGCTGCCACAGAACGCTCCTTATGAGTTCAAGTATGAGAACGGAACCTTTTATTATGTTGTCGCGGGAGAAGGGAAGTCAAGGAAGCGTGAAAACAATTGGGATTATCGGAGGGATCGGGCCGGAGTCAACGATCGAATATTATCGCTCGATCATCACGTCTTACGGTGAGCGGATTCTGGACGCGAGCTATCCCTCAATCATCATCAACAGCATCGATTTGAAGAAGGTGCTGGATCTGGCGTCAGCGAATGAACTGGCTGAGTTGGCTGACTATCTGGTGAGTGAAATACAAAGGCTGGCAAGGGCCGGTGCAGAGTGTGGGTTGGTGGCTGCCAATACGCCGCACATTGTGTTTGATGAAGTCCGCCGCAGGTCGCCTATACGATTGATCAGCATTGTAGAGGCGACGTGCGAAGCTGCAAAAGCCCTCCGCCTGAAGAAGCTTGGCTTGTTTGGCGCACGCTTCACGATGCAGGGGCGATTCTACCCGGACGTTTTTTCCAGGGAAGGGATCGCGCTTGCCGTGCCCGACGAGCGTGACCAAGCGTACATCCACCACATATATCTGAACGAGTTAGTGAAAGGCATCATTCGGCCGGAAACGCGCGAGCAATTGCTGACGATCGTGGATCGATTGAAAGAGAGCGATCACATAGAAGGGCTGATCTTAGGCGGGACGGAGCTCTCTCCGATTTTGCAGGAGTCTACCGTTCGGGATATTCCGGTTCTCGACACGACCAGGATTCACGTGAAAGCGATTGTTGCTGAGGCATTGTTGTCATAACGTCGGCGGGTCGACTTTCATATTGCGGCACCGCCTTTTGTTGCCTGGCACCAAGCGAGAAACTGCCGGAAAGCCACACCACGATGGCTGTGTTGAGCCTTCTCCTCTGGGGTCAATTCGGCAAAGGACTTTTGAATCTGCGGAAAATAAAACAGAGGATCGTAGCCAAAGCCATTTGTTCCACGAGGACGATTCAAAATCGTACCTTCAACCTCTCCGCGGAACACCTGCAAAGTCTGTCCGTCGCGCGCGACGGCAATCACGCACACGAATCGACCCGTGCGCTTGTCGGGAGGAACATCTTTCAGTTCACGCAGGAGACGCGTGTTATTGGCTTCGTCGTCCGTGTTGTTATCCATCAGGTGTGGCGCATCGGCTGCGTAGCGCGCCGAATGGACGCCGGGAGCGCCCTTGAGCGCGTCAACTTCGAGGCCAGAATCGTCGGCCAGCACCATTTCGCCCGGAACTTCGCGGCTGTAATTCTCTGCTTTTTTCCGCGCATTTTCCTCGAAAGTTCGGCCGTCTTCGACCACGGTTGGCAGAGAGGCGAAGTTTGGAATAGAGGCGATCTCGATGCCAAACGGCGCCGCAGCGCCGGCGAAGTCGCGCAACTTGCCCGCGTTCGAGGTCGCGATGAGGACGTGATTCATCGACTGCCGGTAGTTCTACCAAATGATATCCAGCAACGGAATGTTTACCAACATATTTGAATTGCAGGCGGGGTGAGTCCAAAGCTGGATCGCAGCCGCCTAAGCGCGAAATAAATTCCGAGCAACAGAGCTGTGACCGCTGAAACGATTCCTCCGAGCGTTCTATCCCAGGTACGCGTGAACGTGATTTGTACACGATTCTCACCCGCTTGAACCGGGATCAACATCTGTCCGGTGACAGATCTCGTGGTGGTCGCGACCATTTGACCATTCACTTCGACGCGCCATGCAGGATGGTTGAACAACCGCAACGCCAGTTGTCCGGGTTGACTGATCTGGGCGGTGAACAACTTCGATTCAGCGTTCCAGCGTTGAATGCGGACTTGTAGAATTTGATCCGCCGCCACGTTGTCATCCAGAGCCACGCGCGAAGCATCTTTATTGATTTCGTAAGGATCAGCCTCCACGGGCACGTACTCATCGGTGCCCTCGTATCCCGCGCCGCTTTGCTGGTTGTCGAGCATCTGGGCAAAATCCTCCGCCTTTTCCCACCAGGGAACCTGGACGCGATGCCAGACAAAACCGAGCAGCACCAACATCGCGATGCAGATCAGCACGCGCACCATCCATCGCCGCGATGCCATGGTTATGAAAAACGCCGAGGCCACGTTCAGGCACAGCAGCCAACGCCAGGGAAGTTGGAGATAGCGCAACTCAGGCAGATGCTCCCACAGAAAAGACGTAAACGAAAAGTTGAGCAGAACCGCAACCAGAGCCCATCCAACGAGCGTCCACCAAACCCTCGGCTCGCGGCGCCTCCATTGACGCGAAACCAACGCGGCAATCGCGAGCGCGATTATTTCCGCTGACGCCACAATCGAGACCAGTAAATTAAAGCGATTGTGATCGACGTCATTAATATTTGTGAAGAGAAAATTATCCTGTGGTCGCACGCCCGGAGACAGCACTTCAGCAATGTTCACCCATCTTTGTTCGTACGCCGCTGGGATCAGAAAAAACGCCGCGAGAGCTGCGCCGAGCAAAACTGCAAGCGCCCCGCGGAGCAGGACGCGCGGCGAACGATCAAGAACGGCCAGAATCAACATGAGCAGCATCAAGGAGTAGTTCACCATCACGGCGGCGGGAATGTTTGTGAGCCAGGCCGCGGCCACAATCAAGGCAAGAGGGCCGACCGTGCTCTTCGCGTCCTCCGATCGCAGAGCGTACAGCAAAAGCAAAGGCAACAAGGCACCCGCCAGCAGTTCCGCGAACGCGCTCCGCCAATACACGATCACGAGGAAATAAGGATTAGCGATGTAGAACGCGGCGGCGAAGATGGCGTCGCGACGGTCCAACCATCGTCGTGCCAGAAGGAACATCGAAAATCCCGAGAGCGTCAAGGCCAACCAGATATATGCGCCCGGGACAGCCTTCCACGGCAACAGAGCACCCAACGCGGCTCCCAGCGTCCATGACACCGGAGGATAGAAGATGAAGCGAGCTTCCCCATATCCGTATTGCGCGAGGGCAGCCCATCGTGGATAGATGATCCCTTGCTTCCATTGGCTGAGAACTTCCATCCAGGAGTTCACGTGGAACTCGAAATCGTGTCCGGACGGACTGCCTAGAAAAAAGAAGGGAAGAATCACAAGAAACGCGACTGCCATGACCACGAACAGAGGCCAAGGAAAGATAGGTCCGCCAGGGAAGACTTCTTGCTGCAATACGGTTCTTCGATCCAGAGAAGACGAGTTCAGCAGGGAATGGCCTCCGGCAGCCTAAACGAAGCTGCACGGAGATTGTTGCTTAACCCGCGTAAATGAGCAATCCGTGGAGCGCGGGATCAACCAACAAATAACAAGCGTGACCGCGCGGCGACGGTCTGTGGAAAATGTACGCGGGATTTCACGGGAAATTAACTTGGCTGCCACCTTCCAGAAACGGGTGCCCGCTAAACTTCGGTCATTCGAGGTGGAACAAAACCCGGCGCTAAGGGGTCCGCACGAGAGACGGCGTGCGGGCCTCTCAGTGTTTTCTGGGATGATTAGTTATTCTCGGTAGAATTCAGAGGCCTGCGGCCAGTTCAGGCTGAGGCAACTTCTTCCGAGCTTCGTTGCTGGCGGAGTTTCTGCAAGAACTCTTCCTGGTTCAGCGACTCATGGCTGCGCAGCAATTCCAGCAGAGGGTCGTCGAGTTCTTCCTTGGGCAAGGGATCGGGTTGATTGTACGGATCGCCGGTGGCGAGGATGCGCGGCGTAATCAGCAATGCGGGAAGCGTTCCCGGGCGGCTGGTCAGGAATCCGATGAACCTTGCCACCTGGGCGCGTTCGTCGGTGGTGCGTGAGGCAAATTCGATCCCCATGCCGAATCCGGGGTGCATCACACGCACCGTGCCCTCCGCCTGGACTTCGATGTCTTCCGCGTTCAGGCAAAGCGTGATGCCGGAGCGCTCGGGAAAAGGCGATTCGGTTTCGACGTAACATCCGCCCAAGCTGAGATCCGTGAGGGTGCACTGCGATACCGGTTCGGGATCGGGCGGCGGAATCTCGGGTGCGTTGGCGGCTACCCAGGTTTTCAGGGTGGCGCGAAGGTTTTCGGGAAGATCGATGAAGCGCACGCCCGCTTGTCCGTTGGGACTTGCCCAGGCGATCTCGCCGCTGCCTTGAATTTCAGTATTGCTGTCGGGGAGATTGAATTGGGCGCTGATTTTAGCGCCGGGGCAGAGAGGTTGGGCTGCCAGGACGTCCATGCCATCTTCGCTGAGGTCGAGCAGGATGCCTTCGAGCGGGGTTCCATTCTCCACTTGAAGCTGAATCGGAACTTGCACAGGAACGCGGAAAGAGCGTCGTCGTTCCCGCTTGATCAGAGCTGTAGCTGCGCGCAGGCTGGCTTCGGCTTGCTCTACCGAGATCGGCTTGTAGAGAATAAAATTGGCGCCCGCGCCGAAGACATTGCGCACCTTCGTCTTGTCGCTCAGCAGTGCGACGGTTACGGCTTTGACACCCGATGTGACCTGACTGGCATTTTGCAGCACTAGCGAGGCGCTGTGCGGATCGTCGAAGTCGACGATGACAGAGTCAAACTTTTCTTCGGTGAGTCGGCACAGGGCTTCAGGATATCCGCAACAAGCGACGGCGACGCCGCAGCGGGCGAGCAGCGGAGTCAAGACTGCCGCTGCTTCTTCATCCTTGGAAACCAAAAGTGCGTGAAACGTCATATGCCGCTCATGTATAGCGAGTGGAATCTCCTGGGTTAGGGCCAGCGCGGAGCCACGCCTCGGGGCTTGGCAGGGGCGGCCGAACCACCCGACGAAGCCGACGCCGCCTTCGCAGCTGAAGCGGGCTGCTCATCCACCTCGGCCAAAACCGCAGCGTCGTCATCCTCGATTTCAGCCAGCAAGGGGGCCACTTCACGCAGCTTGTCGGCCGCCTGCTGCAACATCTCAATCTGCTTAGCTAATTGTGCGTAGCGGGCCTGCTTACGTCGCAGAACCTCATGAATGTCCTTCATACAACCCCCTGTTGCGAATCTAAGGACACCGCTCGCAATCGTCAATCGTTATACCCCTCCGGCAGATTACGGCAGTAACCGGGATAAACCGGTAAGGCGCTACTGATCGACGATCAAAAAATACGCGAAGATAGCCATTTCGTGCTAGCCGTTGGCACCAATGTGGGATTTACACCAAAAGAGGAAGAACATACTCTGTGGTTGAGCAGTTCTGGGGGAGGGCTGTTCGGGCGTCCCATGACTCGAAAGAGTTATGGGGCGCTTTTTATTTTTGCGAACCCTTCTCTCCACTCTGACCACCTGCCCGCATCTATATAACTTTGTGAGGTACAATTCCGGTCAGTCACTCAAATAGGGGATTCTTCTTGGTAGCGAGCAGGCCATTCGCGGAGCGTAGGATTGAAGCTTAAAGACCTCGTTCTTCTGGCGCTCCTTACTCTGGGTGCACTGTTCGTCCACGGCTACCATCCCTGGGCGGAAGACTCGGGGATTTACCTCCCGGGCGTTGAGAAAATCCTGCAACCGGAGTTATTTCCCTTTAATTCTCAGTTCTTCGAATCACATGCGCACCTGACGTTTTTTCCGAATCTCATTGCGGCTTCTGTGCGAATGAGTCATCTGTCCCTGGACGTGGTTCTTTTCTTTTGGCAGCTGACTTCGATCTTTCTGTTTCTTCTCGCCTGCTGGCAGTTGATCGGCAAGTGCTTTCACGACGAACGAACTCGCTGGGCTGGCGTGGCGCTGATCGCGGCACTATTGACGCTGCCGGTGGCAGGAACTGCTTTGTACATCATGGATCAATACGTCAATCCGCGAAACCTTGTGGCTTGGGCCGCGATTTTCGCCATCGTCAAAGTCATCGACAAAAAGTACTTCCAGGCTGCGTTGTTTCTGGTGGTGGCAGCGGCTATTCATCCTTTGATGTCGGTATTTGCTTTTTCTTACTGCGTCGTCCTGCTCTGCATCAAGGAATTCGGTCGACGGTCCGCCGGTCTCGCCTGCGTTTTGCCATTCGGCCTCTCATTAGATCCGCCCCCGGCGGCCTATCATCAAGTGGCTCTAGAACATCCTTATTTCTACCTGCTGCAATGGCACTGGTACGAGTGGCTGGGTGCAATAGCGCCAATTGCCATCCTATGGTGGTTCAGTCGCATAGCGCGTTCGCGACAGTTGCGCAACCTGGACCTCTTATGCCGGGCATTGATTGTTTATGAGCTTGTCTATTTGCTTGTGTCTCTGGTTGTCACCATCCCGGCACGATTCGAGGCCCTTGCGCGACTTCAGCCCATGCGAAGTCTGTATCTCCTCTATGTGCTCTTTTTTTTGTTTGCTGGCGGGCTGCTCGGCGAGTATGTGTTGAAGAATCGGGTTTGGCGATGGGTGGCCCTTTTTGTGCCGCTCTGCGCAGGGATGTTCATGGCTCAGCGTGCTCTGTTTCCTGCCAGCGCACATATTGAATGGCCCGGAGCTGTTCCCAAGAACCAATGGGTTCAGGCGTTCCTGTGGATTCGCACTAATACGCCTCGCGATGCAATCTTTGCCCTCAATCCCACGCACATGGACATTCCGGGAGAGGAAGAAAACAGTTTTGAAGCGATCGCAGAACGAAGCATGTTGGCGGATGCGAACAAAGCCAGCGGTGCCGTATCTATGTTTCCTGCGATGGCAGAAGAATGGCTTAGCCAGATTCAGGCGCAGAGCGGCTGGACCACGTTTCAAGTACAGGATTTTCACCGCCTTAAGTCGCAATACGACGTCGGCTGGGTGGTTCTCCAACAACCAGGAACCGCAGGCCTGGACTGTCCTTATCAAAATGCTACTGTGCTGGTTTGCCGGCTGAACTAACGTGAGCAGGATCCCGGGTGCATCCTGTGGGAACAATCGCATTGCGAGACTTGATCTGGAGCGAGTAACGAAGGGAATTGCTCACTGACTGGTTTGGGACTTGTGACGACTGCCTGGACGGTGGGAATTGCTCTGCTTGTCTAATCTGCGTGGCTGGCGGCGGGCGAGACTGGGCCTGGCAACTGGTCTTTCTTGCGGCTTGATCGCAGGCGCAGCCGGTCCATGTACAGATATACGACCGGAGTGGTGAACAGAGTCAATGCCTGACTGACGATCAGGCCGCCCACGATGGTGAGGCCGAGCGGCCGGCGAAGTTCTGAACCGGTTCCAGTACCCAACGCGAGTGGCAGCCCTCCAAGTAACGCCGCCGCGGTCGTCATCATGATCGGACGGAAGCGCAGTACGCACGCCTCGTAAATTGCGTCGATCGGCGCTTTGCCTTCGCGCCGTTCGGCATCCAGAGCGAAGTCGATCATCATTATTGCGTTTTTCTTGACTAGGCCGATAAGCAGGATAATGCCAATCAGGCCGATCACGTTGAGCTCGTTGTGGGTTATTTTCAGTGCCAGCAGAGCGCCTACGCCGGCGGAGGGGATGGTCGACAGAATGGTCACGGGATGAATATAGCTCTCGTAGAGAATGCCGAGGACGATATAAACCGCCAGCAGCGCTGTGATGATCAGGACTGGTTGATTGGCCAGCGAATCCTGGAAAGCCGCCGCGGTTCCCTGGAAGCTGGCGTGAATGGTAGCCGGAAAACTAATCGACTGCTCGGCTTTCATAATGGCCGTGGTCGCTTGGCCGAGCGAGACACCGGGAGCAAGATTAAAGGAGATCGTTACCGCCGGCCACTGCCCCTGATGGCTCACCGCCAACGAAGTGTTGGCAGGCCCGAAGTGCGCGAAGGCTGACAGCGGCACCATATTGCCGTTCGAAGAGTGAACGTAGACACTCAGGAGCGTGTCCGGGCTCTGCTGAAACTGCGGGGCTACTTCCATGACCACGTGATATTGATTCAGCGGCTCGTAGATGGTCGAAACCTGGCGTTGTCCAAACGCGTCGTAGAGCACGCTGTCGATGTCCGCAGCGGCAACGCCCAGCCGCGACGCCGTGTCACGATCGATGATGACGTTCGCTTCCAGACCTTTGTCCTGCTGGTCGGTGTTCACCTGCTGAAGTTGCGGCAGGGCGCGCATTTTTTGCAGCAACTGTGGCGCCCATGTGTTGAGCTCGTTTAGGTCTTCCCCTTGCAGTGTGTATTGATACTGCGCCTGGCTCAAACGGCCGCCGATCTGCAGATCCTGTTGCGTCTGCATGTAGAGCGTGGCGCCGGGAACTTCGGCAAATTTCTTGCTCAGTTCGGCGATGACCTGATCCGCGCCCAGCTTTCGCTCACCCAGCGGCTTTAGCGTGATGAACATGCGTCCCTGGTTCATTGCCGTGGTGCCGCCGCAAAAGCCAATCATTGTGTAGACATTCGGATCGTGCATCCCGATATCGACGTAACGGCGCATCTTGCGGCTCATGGCGTCGAAAGATATGTCCTGCGCCGCCTGCACCGCTCCCTGAATTCGCCCAGTGTCCTGCTGCGGAAAGAAACCCTTGGGAACCTGTTGAAACAGGTAGACGCTGAGGCAGGCGGTGGCGATGGTGATTACCAGTACGGCAAACTGGTGGCGCAGAACCCAACCCAGGCTGATGCGGTAAAAACGCAGAATGCCGTCGAACATCTGTTCACTGATTTTGTAAGCCCGTCCGTGCTTTTCCTCGTGAATCGGCTTCAGCAACTGGGCACACATAGTCGGCGTGGTGGTAAGCGAGACCGCCAGGGACACAGCAATCGCAATACTCAGCGTGACCGCGAATTCTCGGAAGAGGCGGCCGACAATTCCACCCATCAGCAAAATCGGGATAAAGACCGCGACCAGCGACGTGCTCATCGAAAGCACCGTGAACCCAATCTCACGGGCTCCACGGAACGCCGCCTGGACCGGCGCAACCCCCTGCTCGAGGTAGCGCGTGATGTTTTCCAGAACAACAATAGCGTCGTCCACGACGAAACCAGTGGAAATCGCCAACGCCATCAGTGACAGATTGTCGAGGGTGTATCCCAGAAGATACATGACGCCGAATGTGCCGATCAGCGACAGCGGTACCGCAATGCTGGGAATGATGGTTGCTCGCACGGTCCGCAGAAAAACGAATACCACCAGGATGACGAGAACCACCGAAATCAGCAGCGTGATTTCAATATCTCGCAAGGACGCACGCACCGTAGTTGTGCGATCAGAGACCACCTCCAGCTTAATGGCAGGGGAAATGGAGGCCTGAAGTTGTGGCAGTAATGCGAGAACGTTGTCGACGGTCTGAATAATATTCGCGCCGGGCTGGCGAAAAATAATGAGAATGACTGCACGCTTGCCATTCGAGAGGCCGTAGATGTGGGCGTCCTCGACCGAATCCTGGACTTCACCAACATCTCCCAGCCGCGCCGCCGCCCCATTTTTCTTGTTGTAAGCCACAATCAGCGGGCGGTAGTCGTCCGCATGCATGATTTGATCGTTGTTATTGATCGTCCAGGCGTTGACCGCGTTGGCTACCTCACCCTTGGGACGATTTGCATTCGCCGCCGACAAAGCCGTGCGCACCGCGTCCAGTCCGACGCCCGTGTTGTTGAGCAGGTTCGGATCCAACTCAACTCGCACCGCAGGATTGGCTCCTCCACCCACGTACACTTGCCCCACGCCACTCACTTGCGCCAACTTTTGCGACAGAATGGAGTTGGCCTGGTCGTAAATATTCGGGAGTGTTACGCTGTCGGAGGTCATCGACATAATCAGGATCGGCGCCTCCGCCGGATTCACTTTTCGATACCAGGGATTGCCCGGAAGATACGACGGCAACTGGCTCCGCGCAGCATTAATGGCTGCCTGCACGTCGCGGGCGGCCGCATCGATATTGCGGGTTAGATCGAATTGCAAAACGATGCCGGTCGAGCCCAGTTGGCTGACCGAGGTCATCTGGTTGATGCCGGCAATTCTCCCGAATTGCCGCTCCAGCGGAGTTGCAACGGCCGAGGCCATGGTTTCCGGACTCGCGCCCGGCAGACTCGCGGAGACCTGGATCACGGGAAATTCCACCTGAGGCAGCGGTGCGACCGGAAGCCTGGTGAAGGCAAGCGCGCCGGACATCAACAGCGCCAACGTCAGCAGCGACGTTCCAATCGGCCGTTTGATGAAGGGAGCGGAGATATTCATGACTTAGTCTCCGACCGCCGGTTCTTCCGTGGGATTGACCAGACCGAATCTTTCGAATCGTTTGGCGAGTCTATCGAACCACAAATACACGACTGGAGTGGTGTACAGCGTGAGCGCCTGACTCACCAGCAAACCGCCCACGATCGTAATTCCCAGCGGATGGCGAAGTTCAGACCCCGTACCGCCACCGAGCGCCAAGGGCAGGCCGCCGAGCAGCGCCGCCATCGTGGTCATCATGATAGGACGGAACCGTAGCAAGCACGCCTGGAAGATGGCTTCTTCGGGCGGCTTGTGCTCCACGCGCTCAGCCTCGAGCGCGAAGTCGATCATCATGATGGCGTTCTTCTTGACGATTCCTATCAGCAGGATGATTCCGATCAGTCCGACTACACCGAGGTCGTTCCCAGTTAACAGCAACGCGAGGATGGCGCCTACGCCGGCGGACGGCAGCGTGGAAAGAATCGTGATGGGGTGAATGTAGCTTTCGTACAGAACTCCAAGCACGATGTACACGGTAACGATTGCGGCCACGATCAGCCACGGTTCGGTGGAAAGGGAATTTTGAAATGCGGCCGCGGTACCCTGAAAGGCAGTATGAACGCTCGGCGGTATTCCGATCTCTGCTTCCGCTTGCTGAATGGCCTTGGTCGCGTCTCCCAGGGACATTCCCGGCGCAAGGTTGAACGAGAGAGTCACAACCGGAAATTGACCTTGATGATTGACTGCCAGGGAAGTGTTGGAAGTGTGGACCTGGGTAAAAGTAGAAAGCGGCACTTGAGGTCCGCTCATTGATTTCACGTACAGATCTTTGAATGATCCGGGGTTCTGCTGAAACTGCGGGTCCACTTCCAAAATGACGTGATACTGGTTCAACTGCGTAAATATGGTCGATACCTGACGCTGCCCAAACGCGTCGTACAGCGTATTGTCGATCTGCTGCGGGAAAATGCCGAGCCGGGAAGCGGTGTCGCGATCAATCATCACATCCGCCTGAAGACCTCCCGCCTGCTGATCGCTGGCCACATCGCGGAGTTGGGGCAGAGTGCGCAGCTTGTCCACCAACTGCGATGACAACCGTGCCAACTCTTTGGCATCGGCGTCTTCCATCGTGTATTGGAACTGGGTGCGGCTTACGCGGTCTTCCACCGTCAGGTCCTGCACGGGCTGCATGAAAAGCGTGATCCCTTCAACCTGAGCTACTTCCGGCTGTAGCCGGCGAATAACGTCCGACGCGGACGCGGTGCGCTCGTCGCGAGGTTTGAGGTTGATCTGGATGCGGCCGCTGTTGGGTGTGAGGTTGGTGCCGTCCACACCGATGAACGAGGACAAACTCTCCACGTCCGGATCTTTGAGGATGACGCGAGCGAGCGCCTGTTGGCGATCTGCCAGAGCCTTAAACGAAATGTTCTGGGGGGCATCGGCGATGGCCAGGATCACGCCCGTATCCTGAACCGGGAAGAATCCTTTGGGCACGATTACATACAGGAACAGTGTCAGGACGAGCGTTCCCACCGTGATCAGCAAGGTGATGGTCTGATGCCGAAGCACGACTTTCAGCGTACGGCCGTAAAACGCAATCACCCGGTTATAAAAATTCTCCGAGAGGTTATAGAAGCGGCTCCGGTTCGCCGGGTCCCTGTGCTTGAGCAGCTTGGCGCACATCATCGGGGTCAAGCTCAGCGAGACTGCCGCGGAGACGAGAATAGTCACAGCCAGTGTGACCGCGAATTCGCGGAACAGGCGGCCCACGATATCGCCCATGAACAGAAGCGGAATCAGCACGGCGATCAGCGAAACCGTGAGTGAGACAATCGTAAATCCGATCTGTCCCGCGCCTTTCAGCGCGGCGTCCAGCGGAGAATCGCCCTCCTCCAGGAAGCGGTCGATGTTCTCAATCATGACAATGGCATCGTCCACCACGAATCCGGTGGAAATGGTCAGAGCCATGAGAGTGAGGTTGTTGAGGCTGTAGCCCAGCAAATACATCACGCCGAAGGTTCCCACAATGGAGAGCGGCACAGCCACGCTGGGAATAACCGTCGCTGAAAGATTGCGGAGGAATAGAAATATCACCATCACGACCAGCGCGATGGTGAGCATGAGTTCGAACTGAACATCCTTAACCGAGGCTCGGATGGTGATCGTGCGGTCGGTCAAAATGGCGACGTTCACCGCAGCCGGTAGCCCGGCCTGAAGTTGCGGCAGCAGCTTCTTGATCCGGTCGACCACACCGATGATGTTGGCGCCGGGCTGACGTTGAATATTAACGATGACTGCGGGATCCAGATTCATCCACGCCGCCTGCATCACGTTTTCGATTCCGTCGGTCACCGTGGCCACATCAGAGAGCCGCACCGGAGAGCCGTTTCGATAAGCGATAACGATAGGGCGGTATTGGTCACCCGAGAGGAGTTGGTCGTTGGCCTGGATCGTAAACGACTGGCGCGGACCGTTGAGCGTTCCCTTGGCCTGATCCACGTTCGCTGCGGCCAGCGCGGTTCTGACATCTTCCAGGCTTAAGCCGTAAGAGGCCAACGCTGTGGGGTTCGCCTGAATTCGCACCGCAGGTTTCTGTCCGCCACTGATAGAAACCAGCCCCACGCCCGTGACCTGCGAGATCTTCTGCGCCAACGCCGTGTCTGCAAGATCCTCAACCTGCGAAAGGGGCAGTGTCTTCGAGGTCATCGCCAACGTAAGAATCGGCGAGTCCGCAGGATTTACTTTGCTGTAGATCGGCGGGTTCGGCAGGTCCGTCGGCAGGTAGGTTTGCGCGGCATTGATCGCAGCCTGGACTTGCTGTTCCTCGACATCAATATTTTGATCGAGGCCAAACTGTAGCGTGATGACCGAACTGCCAAACGAACTGGTCGAGGTCATCTGGCTCAGACCGGGGACCTGACCAAACTGCCGTTCCAGCGGGGCCGTAACCGACGATGCCATAACATCAGGGTCAGCACCCGGGTAAAAGGTCATCACCTGAATGGTTGGATAGTCGACCTCGGGGAGTGCGGACACGGGAAGTTGACGGTAGGCCACGATGCCGACCAGCATGATGGCCACCATCAGCAGTGCGGTCGCCACGGGCCGGAGGATGAACAGACGCGACGGATTCATTGCGTTCCTGAACGCTGAGGATTCGCAGAAGCACCTGCCACAGGACTTCCCGAACCTGGGCTACCCCCAGCTTGCTGGGGCTTGGCCCCGGTTGGAGCCCCTACGCGAATTTCGATCTTGCTGCCCTGTTGCAACTTGTCCTGTCCGTCGGTCACAACCACGTCGTTCGGAGATATTCCGTTGGCGATAACGGAAACGTTTTCCTGGGTGAAGGAAACCGTCACCGTGCGCACTTCTACAGTTTTGTCCGATTTCACCGCAAACACGTATGTGCCCTGCGGACCCCTTTGAATCGCCGCTGCTGGGATCGTGGTGCTGTCCTTCCGAACCTCGAGCAACAAGCGAACATTCACGAACTGGTTTGGCCAAAGCGCGTTGTCTTTGTTTTCGTATACAGCTTTGAGCTTCCCAGTCCCGGTGGTCTGATCGATCTGGTTGTCGATGGTCAACAGCTTTCCACTGGCAAGTTTCGTTTGATCATCCCGGCTATACGCATCCACCTCGAGCGTGCCCTTCGCCATTCGCTGCGCTACGGACGGAAGACTGTCTTCCGGCAGGGTGAAAAGGACAGCGATGGGCTGAAGCTGCGTAATCACGAACAGGGCATTGGTGTCGGTGGCATGCACAATGTTCCCCGGATCGACCAGCCTGAGGCCAATCCGCCCGTCGACCGGAGAAGTGATGTGGCAATAGACGAGATTCAGCTTGGCACTCTCAATGGTTGCTTGGTCGTTTCGGACCGTTCCGTCCAACTGGTCAACCAAGGCCTGTTGCGTGTCCACTTGCTGTTGAGACATGGCGCCGGAACTTCCCAGCAATCCCTTGAAGCGCTCGTAGTTCAGCTTGGCATCGCGCAGAGTAGCCTGATCCTTGAACAAAGTGGCTTGGGACTGATCCAGCGCGACCTGGTAGGGGCGGGGATCGATAACGGCCAGCAAATCGCCTTTTCGAACGTTCTGCCCCTCTTTAAAATTTACCTGCATCAGTTCACCGTCGACCCGGCTCTTTACGCTGACGGTATAGTAGGCATTCACCGATCCCAGGCCGGTGAGGTAATAGGGCATGTCGTGGCGTTCGGCTGTGGCAACCGACACCGGCACCACTGGCACCACGTTCGCCCGGGCCGAACCTGGTTTAGGGTCGCTGCCTCCACAGCCTGACAGGGACACGCTCAGCAACAGAAGGAGTCCTAGCCAGGAATTCGTTGGCGCCGGGAATTGCCGCCGGACTGATTCGACCGAAGTCCGCAGGAAGCCGAAGATTTGTCCCTCTCGTGCACCCTCCGGGCTGTGGAAAGCCGTTGTCATTCGCGGACCTCTTTCCCGAGGAAAGAATGATGAATTCAGCATAATTGTAGTCGTGCATGGCTCAATGCCCAAGGGTTTGACGTTCAAATTCCAACTGAGGTTGCGGAATATTGCGCCCCTGAATGAAAAGGCACTTGCCGGTTTTTATTCGTGCTAAATCAATTCTATCCTCAAACAAAAGAAGCACTTCGGCCCTTTACAAAAAATTACCTTCGTTGACCCATTCTTTACGCTGGCGAGGTTCATCGGAGCGTTTATCGTGGGCTCAAATTGCTCGGGCTGGCGCGGGCTCGGCTTCTCGCGTATATTGTTGCGACTTTACCCCGCTTCCACATGGCTGAGTCGAAATCCAAACCGGCAGTCACGATTCGCGACCTGCGGAGCTTTGAGGACCTGAAGCAGGTCGAAGAGGTCGAGAGGGAAGTCTGGGGTCTTTCCGAACTCGACGCCACGCCGCTGACTTTGGCCATCGCAACCAAGGAGGCAGGGGGCATCTGGGTGGGCGCGTTCGATGACACGAAACTGGTTGGCTTTGCCTTCGGTTTTCTTGGCACAGAGCGCGGTCGGCTGATCGTGCACTCCCATATGCTGGCGGTGCGCGAGCCATACCGCAATTCGCGCCTGGGCTACAAGCTGAAACTGGCACAGCGTGAGCGGGTGCTGGCGTTGCGTATCGACGATGGTGACACCAACCAGCTTCGCATCCATGAAATGACTTGGACCTTCGACCCCTTGCAAAGCAGAAATGCGCACCTCAATTTTTCCAAGCTCGGAGTCGTAGCGGAAAGCTACAAAGTCGATTTCTATGGACCGGAAACTTCCAGCGTTCTGCATCGGAACAGTACCGACCGCCTCTGGGTTACGTGGCCGTTGGCCAGTCGCCGTGTACAAGAGCGACTGCAGGGAAGAGACAACAGGGCCGAAGTTCTGGACGCGCTTTCAACCCTGACTCCATTAATCCAGTTCAATGGTGACGGAAAGCCGGCCCGCACTGATCTTGCTGCCGCCCTCAGCCGGCAAAGAATTGCGATTGAGATTCCGAGCGACATCGGTTGCGTGGAAAGCAAAGATCCCGGCCTGGCCAGAGAATGGCGGCTGCAAACGCGCTGGGCTTTCACCGCGGCGCTGCAAGCCGAATTCTTCGTTGCGGAATTCTGTCGCACGGTCCGAGGCCAACAGGGTCCGGGCGTCTACCTGCTGGAGAAAGGAAAAGTCGAAGACCACGTGTCCGAGATGAAACGCAAACCCGGCAATGGTCGCTGATTTAATCGTTGTTGGTCATCCTGAGCGTAGCGAGTCGGTTCGCAGAGACGAACCGGCTTGCGGAGTCGAAGGATCCCTACCAAGCAAACCAGTCCATCGTGACCCAACGCCCTCCGGCTGGGCAGTTTTCTCAGGGGTACGCGTTGATGGCGTAGCATGGAGACCAGCGCAGCATGTCCGTCTCCGGCCCCAATCCGATCATTCTTTACGACGGCGTCTGTGGTCTCTGCAACCGGCTGCTTCAGTTCGTGCTGAAGCATGATTCGCAGGACCGCTTCCGTTTCGCCTCCTTGCAGAGTGATTTTGCTGCCCAGGTCCTGCGACGCCATGGCGCGGCGCCCGAAGACCTCGACACAATGTACGTGGTCATCGATCGCGGCTTGCGGGAAGAGCGGATTACGTCGCGGTCCGACGCCGCCATCACGGTTTTGCGGGAATTGGGCGGAGGATGGGCTGCTCTGGGCACCGCGCTGCGCGTGTTTCCCCTGTGGTTGCGAACTTGGGGCTACAACCTGGTCGCACGGAATCGGTACCGCACCTTCGGGAAGTACGTCTCTTGCCCGATCCCCTCCGAAAAAGATCGCCGCAGATTTCTTGACATGTAGCGTGCGGTTTGGCTGCGGTCCTTGTTTTTTGCTGGATCGCACAGTGGCAGACAAGAACTCCCCCCTCGCTGTAGAATTCGGTGCGGCTCAGGATTGCCCAGTCCACACCCTCGCGAGGAACAAATATGGCAGAGAAAGTCTCTATCCCCGCTTCCGATACCAATATCGACTCCGTCTTGCGGGAACAGCGCAGGTTTGAACCTCCGGAGCATTTCCGCGCACGAGCACACATCAAGAGTATGGAAGAGTATGAGCGCATTTATCGCGAATCGGTCGAACATCCCGAGGAGTTCTGGGCAGGCATCGCGGAAGAACTGCATTGGTTCAAGAAGTGGGACAAGGTGCTGGAATGGAATAACCCCTGGGCGAAATGGTTTGTAGGCGGCCAGATTAATTTGTCCTACAACTGTCTCGACCGTCACGTTAAGACTTGGCGCAAGAACAAAGCAGCGCTCATCTGGGAGAGCGAACCCGGCGAAGTGCGCACGCTGACCTATCAGCAACTGCATCGCGAAGTGCAGAAGTTCGCCAATGTCTTGAAGTCGCTCGGCGTGAAAAAAGGAGACCGCGTCGCGATCTACATGGGCATGACGCCGGAACTGCCGATCGCCATGCTCGCGTGCGCCCGCATCGGGGCGCCGCACACCGTGGTCTTCGGCGGATTTGCTGCGAACGCTCTTGTCGATCGCATCCATGATTCGCAAGCCGTCGCGGTCATCACGCAGGACGGCTCGTATCGCCGTGGCTCCGAAGTCAAACTATTTCCCGCGGTCGAAGAGGCGCTGAAATCCTGTCCCTCGGTAAAGTACGTGGTCGTCTATAAGCGCACCGGTTCGCCAATTCATCTGCAGCCCGGCCGCGACCACTGGTGGCACGAACTGATGGCTTCGGTCGCCGACGAGTGTCCAGCCGAACCGCTAGACGCCGAGCATCCGCTCTACATTCTTTACACCTCAGGCACCACGGGGAAACCGAAAGGCGTCGTTCACACCACGGGCGGCTATTCCGTTGCCACTTACATTACGACGAAGTGGGTATTCGATCTCAAAGAAGAAGACACGTACTGGTGCACGGCCGACATCGGATGGGTCACCGGCCACAGCTACATCGTCTACGGACCGCTGCAGAATGGCGCCACCAGCGTGATGTACGAAGGCGCGCCCAACTGCCCGGAGCCCGATCGCTTTTGGAGCATTATCGATCGCCACCAGGTCAACATTCTCTATACCGCGCCGACCGCGATTCGCACCTTTATTAAATGGGGAGAACAGTGGCCGAGAATGCACCGGCTCGATAGTCTGCGGCTGCTCGGCACGGTCGGAGAGCCGATCAATCCCGAAGCCTGGATGTGGTATCGCGAAGTCATCGGCCACGAGAACTGCCCCATCGTCGACACCTGGTGGCAAACCGAAACTGGACACATCATGATCGCGCCAATTCCCGGCGCAGTGGGAGCGAAGCCCGGTTCGGCCACGCGCCCATTGCCCGGAATCGTGGCCGAGGTCGTGGATATGAACGGCAAGCCCGTGCCCGACGGTTCGGGAGGATTCCTGATTATTCGCCAGCCCTGGCCGGGCATGCTGCGAACGATCTACGGAGATCCCGATCGCTACGTGAAGCAATACTGGTCGCAAATTCCGGGCACGTACTTCACTGGCGACGGCGCCCGCAAGGACAAAGACGGCTATTTCTGGATCATGGGCCGCGTCGATGACGTCATCAACGTCTCTGGACACCGCTTGAGCACGATGGAGGTGGAGTCGGCGCTGGTTGCGCATGAAGCAGTGGCGGAAGCCGCGGTAGTCGGCCGTCCGGATGACCTCAAAGGCCAGGCCATCTCGGCGTTCGTTACGCTGCAGCAGGGCCGGGAGCCCACTCCTGAGTTGAAAGAAGAACTGCGGCGCTGGGTAGCCAAGGAAATCGGCGCCATGGCCAAGCCCGACGACATCCGCTTCACCGACATGCTGCCCAAGACGCGTAGCGGCAAAATCATGCGCCGCCTGCTGCGCGAATTGGCTACCAGTGGGGAAGTGAAGGGCGACATGACCACGCTGGAAGATTTCAACGTGATCTCAAAGTTGACCGAAAGCGAAGAAGCGTAACCGAGAACCGAGAACGAAGAACTGACATCGGATCTTCAGTTCTTACGCCGATGCCGAGGCGTACCGCAGGCGCTCATCCCAAACTTTGAGCTTCGACCCCTGACCTAGCTCAAACGCGCAAAGACTCGCCATGCCCGCGGATATCTCATCTTCCGCCAGCGCCTGTCCGATCAATTCTTTTGAACCTCCGCCAGCTTGCTCCAGCATGGTTCGTGCCAGCACGCGAATGGTGTCGTCCGACGAGGCCAGCGCCCGAATCAGCTCGCGCCCGGCTGATTCCTGGCCGAACTGTGCCCAGACCATCCCGCATAAAACTAAGTAGTTCGTATCCATAAATGCCTCCCCATGCCAACCGATTCTTCGAGTCTCATCTATAGAAGCGACAAACTTGACACGAAGGTGTCAAGGTATTGTGAAAATTAACTGACAAACGAATCAAAAATCCTGTAGACAGGGTAGTTTTCTAAGAACTGGACGGAAGAGAACTAGCGGGAAAACATCGACCTCAGCCGTAACCAACCGCACATCACCTTCGTAACTCGCCGAATGGGAAAGCAGCGAACTACTCTTCTCGGTGAGGGTTTACACCGATATGATCAACCAAATCTCGAAGTCGCTTTTGATCCTGGCTGTCGGGGGACTGATGTTTACCGGTTCTGCGATTGCCCAAACCACAACAACCTCGGGCGCTGGACCGGGCGTAGTCGATCCTGGCCATCCCCGCGTCAATCAGGTAAACGGTCGCGAAACCAACCAGCAGAATCGCATCGCCAACGGCGTCAAGAACGGCTCCCTGAGCCCGAGACAGACCAGCAATCTGGAGAACCGCGAAGCCAACGTGCAAAACCGCGAGAAAAAAGACATGGCGGCGCACAACGGTCATCTCACCAAGGCGGAGCAGAATGGGATTAATCGGCAGCAGAGTCGAATCAGCAAGAGCATCTATAAGGATAAGCACAAGTAGGCTGCCACCCGATCCGACATCCTGCACGGGCTGAACGCAGAGTCGTGCGCTTCAGCCCTGTACGAATGTAGGCGCGGGCGTCCTCGCCCGTGCTGCAAAACATCGCTTCAGGAGCCGGAAAGTGACGTTGAGACCCGCGCTGGAACCCTCAGCACCAGCAACCCACCCGCAACCGCGCAGGCCATCATCAGCCCCAACCCATACGAATACGATCCCATCCGGCTGTTCAGGTACCCGAACGCAAAAGGACCGGCAAAGCCGGCGACGCTCCCGACGGCGTTAATCAATCCCACGCCCGCTGCCGCCGCCGATTCGCTAAGAATCTCGCTGGGCATGGCCCAGAATACCGGCAGAAATCCTGACACGCACAAAAGCATGGTAAAAAGTGCGACCGACATTTGCGTTGAAACCGGCAGAGTGATGAGGCCCAACAGCGCGGCCGCTGCGATGAACAGCGGAACCGCAGAGTGCCAACGTCGTTCCTGCGTCTTGTCCGAATGCCACCCGTTGATCAGCATCGCGAACAATCCGGCCACATACGGCAGCATGCCCAACACGCCCACCCTGACATCCGAAAACCCGGACATGCGTTTGAGAATGGTGGGCAGCCAGAAAGCGACTGTGTAAGCGACGAAATACTCGAGAAACGCTACGGAGGCCAACAACAACACATGACCCGAGCGCAGCGCCTGCCACGCCGTGATCTTCTTCCGATTGACAGGTTTTTCTTCCTCCAACTTTCGTTCAATCCACTGCCGTTGCTCCGGAGCGAGCCACGCCGCGTCCCGCGGCCAGTCCGTCAGGTAGAAGAACGCAACCGTACCGAGAAGAATCGCGGGCAACCCCTCCAGGACAAAAAGCCACCGCCACCCATCAACCCCAAACCACGGATGGCCGAGAATCCACCCCGCAAGCGGAGAGCCCACGATGAAGGACAACGGAATAGCCGCCATAAAATTGCTGCCAGCCTTGGCGCGATCCTCGCGAATGAACCAGTGGCTCAGGTACACAACCACGCCGGGGAAAAAAGCGGCCTCCGCCGCACCCAGAAGCAGTCGCGCCCCGTAGAGTTGGCCCGCGGTATGCACCAGCCCGGTCAGCACGGTCAGCGATCCCCAAGCGATCAAGATCAACGTGATGCAACGCCGCGCGCTCCAGCGTTCGATCATGAGCGCGCCGGGAATCTGTAAGGCCACATAGCTGACGAAAAAAATGCCCGCGCCCAAACCAAATACCCGGTCGTTGAACCCGAGAGTCCGCGACATCCCGATCGCCGCATAGGCCACGCTGGTGCGGTCAAGATAATTGGTGATGTAGAGGATGAAGAGAAACGGAAGCAGCCGTAAGGCGATCTGATGGCGAGTGTGATCAGCAAACTTGACGTCCACCGCGGACTGGAGCGCAGTTGTCGCGCGTAGAGCCACTGCCATTCGAATGCCTCCGGGGGGAAGGTCTCAGTTGAAACGGCGGGCCAGTATATCGTGAAGCAGCATTATTTCGTCAGAGAAGTTGAACCGCGATAAATCACGTAGCCCCGGACGCCCTCGTCCGGGCGCCGAGCAAAGCTCGGCAAGGTTCAAGCAATCATTCCCCAGCCCCAAACATCACAACAGGCAGCGTCGGCGCCGACGAGCCACTCTCCGGCTCCACGGTAATAGCGAAAGCCTTGGCCTGCACACCGGGCGGCAGCGGCGGATTCACCACAACTGCACTGCCATGCGCATCGGGCTTGAATACTCCAGCCGGAATCGGCGCCCCCTTGATCGGGATCAACCACAACTCATAAGCCTTCTGCGCCGGCAACGGCTGGAGATTGCTGGCCAGGAAAATCAGACTTGACCGGTCGCGAACATAAATCGCTTTGCCCTGCGGCTGTGGAGGAGTCTTCGCCGCGACCAGCGTCACCCGCATCGCGTCGGTTGCAGTCAGGGTAGAGACGACTTCGCGAGCCCGCTGCAGTTCTGCGAGCTGTTGGGTCGACTGATCCTGCAAGCCAGCAATCCGTCGCTGCAGATCCGAGTTCTGCAACCACAGGGCCACCGACCCAACCGCCAATGCCGCTGCCGCAACCCAGGGCACAAGAGTCCACCAACGCCGCTTTGCAGGAGCCGCCGACCGTCGCGGTTCGCGCGCCACGGCCTCGATCAAGCGCTGGCGCGTCCGCCGCGGCGGCACCGGCCCAGCCGTCGACAGAGCCATCAACGCCATGTCCCCGCGCAACTGCTCGAGTTCACGACGGCAACCGGCGCACCCCTCCAAATGCTTCTCCAGCGACACGCGTTCCTCACCCTGCAACGCCCCGAGGGCGTACAACGCGAGATCCTCCGCGAATTGTTCGTGCACGCTCATGTCGCAAAGGCCTTGCGCAAGGCCAGCAATCCAGATCGAATGCGAGTCTTGATTGTTCCCAACGGCTCTCCGGTCTTTTCCGAGATTTCGCTGTGCGAGAGACCCTCGAAGTAAGCCATCTCCAAAGCCTGCCGCTGCGCCTCAGGCATCGAGCCCAGTGTGTCCCGCACTTTCTCCATCGCCCGCGCTCGCTCCGCATCGCCGGCCATATCGGGTTCAACGGAAACCACCACATCCGCAATATCCGTCTCCGGACGCCGCTTGCGCAACCCATCAATCGCTCGATGCCGCGCAATCACCGCCAGCCACGGTCCCAGGTTGCCACGGCTAGAATCGAACAGCCCCGGGTTACGCCACAACTGCATAAACACTTCCTGCAACACGTCCTCAGCCGCGCCCGTATCGCCGAGCACACGCAGGGCGACCGAGTAGACGACAGCCGAGTAACGGTCGTACAAAGCCGCCATCCCATTCTCGTCACCCGAGCGGATCGCCAACAATACGGCAGCGTCGGTCCGATCTCCTTTTGGCTCAGTGCCGGACAAGCAGTTAATCTCTTTCCACTTGAAGTACGGATGGGCAACCCAAGCTGGATTGCCAAGCAACTCCCCGCTGCGAATCCGCTTTCCTTCCCGCCACTTACCAAAGGGCAGGAAGACCCAAGAATCAATCCGCGAAACCATACCAGCATTGCCCATCTTCGACAAGTCGAAGGAAACCAGCCAGCTTTTGGGTGGCGCAGTGTAGCGCTTGCGGACAAACATTAAATTCGGCGACTGGAGCCTTGAAGGGGCGCGGCTTCAAGCCGCGCCTTACATCGTTTTCAAATACTTACGGCACGGCTGAGAAGCCGCGCCCTTTCAAAACTCCGACGCCCGGAGCTTTTCCGCAAGCTCTGAAGCGCTGCGATAAAGCCGCCGGCTAGATTCAGGCCCCGCACGGAATCACGCTCCCACTCCGAACTGGGGAACCGGTGGCAGTGAAACCTCGGCGGGGAAACTTGCACCCGCTCCGTTCCGAATCCTTCCTTTCGCCTCTTATGCACAACCCGATCGAGACCAACTACAATAACCCCGTGCGGATAGTTTCATTATTGGCGAGCGCCACCGAAATCGTCTGCGCTCTGGGCGCTGGCGAAATGCTGGTCGGACGCTCGCATGAGTGCGATAATCCGGACTGGGTCCGGCGCCTGCCACCATGCAGCCAACCCGCATTCGACGTGTCGGTTTCGAGCCGGGAAATCGATGCAGAAGTTCGACGCCGCATTCATTCGGGCGAACCTCTCTATCACCTCAACGCGAAATTGATCGACGAGCTGCGCCCCGATCTGCTGATCACACAAGAGCACTGCGAAGTCTGTGCCATTACCCCCGCCGACGTCGAGCGGAGCGGCACATGTGCTACCAAGCAACTGGCGTTGTCCGCGTCGTCGTTGGACGACATCTTCCAAAGTATTCTGCGGATCTCACAAGCGATCGGTCTGCCTGACAAGGGTAAGATCGTTGTCCAGCTCGAACAAGAGCGTCTGAACCGGATCAGGCAGGTAGCGGCGCGTTCGGTGCGGAAAACTGTAGTCATGCTGGAGTGGACAGACCCGCTGTTCGCCATGGGAAACTGGGGCCCGGAATTGGTCGAAATCGCAAACGGAGAACTTCTGCTCGGGGAAAAAGGCGAATACTCAGCCGCCATCCCCGCCGAGCGGCTTCGAGATGCGAACCCGGAGTACTTAATCGTCGCGCCCTGCGGATTCAACTTGCATCGCAGCCTGCGGGAGCAAGCTGTCCTCGAGCGATATCCATGGTGGCGGGAGCTTAGAGCGGTTCGCAATGGCAACGTCGCTTTTGCGGACGGGAATCTCTTCTTCAACCGTTCCGGAATGACGATCACGCAAACCGCGGAAATCATCGCTGAAATTCTTCACAGCCGTCCGTCCGGCGAAAGCAAACAAGGAAAGCATTGGCGCCGGATCGAATCCTGTGCGCCGGCTGCCGCAAGTCGAACGTGACGAAAGTCGCCTTATCGTGGAGCAGCGGCAAAGATAGCGCCTGGACTTTGCACGTCCTGCGGCAACAACCGGACACCTACGTCGCGGCGCTGATCACCACCTTCAACTCCGAAGCAGATCGTGTGGCCATGCACGCTGTGCGGCGGGTCTTGGCGGAAGCGCAGGCCGAGCGAACCGGCCTCCCGCTCTGGGCGGTGGAGCTGCCATGGCCGTGCTCGAATGAGGTGTACGAGCATCGCATGCGCGCCGTGTGTCAACGAGCGAAGGACGAGAGAATAACTGCGATCGCGTTCGGAGACCTGTTTCTCGAGGACGTTCGCAAGTATCGGATCCACCAACTCGAAGGCAGCGGGCTTGCACCCCTGTTTCCGCTTTGGCAAATTCCCACCGATCAACTGGCTCGTCAGATGATTGCCGGCGGCGTGAAAGCGAAGATCACTTGCGTGGATCCGTCGAAGCTCGCGAAAACCTTTGCCGGCCGCGACTACGACGTGAAGTCGCTGGAGGATTTGCCTCCAGAAGTCGACCCTTGCGGCGAAAACGGGGAGTTCCACACTTTTGTGTACGATTCCCCCGTGTTTGCGAGCGCTATCGCAGTGCGTGCCGGAGAAGTGGTCGAGCGCGATGGGTTTGTGTTCGCCGACGTGCTTCCGGAGTAGCCAGCTTCGCGTTCAACCTTACCGCTGATCCCGCAGGGCCAGTTGCCGTTCCTCCGGCGTCATCTGGTTCCACAAAACTTTCAAGTCCTGTTCGATGCGCGTATTGTTCGGATCCTTGCGCAGCGAGCGCGAGAACCAGCGATAGGCGGTGGGCAGATCGCGAGTGGCGCAGTGACCGGTCGCATACATCGTCCCCAGAACATTCTGAGCCTGAGCATTCGAGTGCTGGGCCGCAGCCAGCAAACTTGTCCGAGCCCGAGTGCAGTTTTCCGGCACCCCGTTTCCGTAAAGATATTTTTCGCCCTCAGCCTCCAGTTCGTCCGCCCGCGAGATCGGCGGGGTCGTCGCCTGGGCTCGTACCTTCGGCGACTTGGGTGGTGGCGCAGGCTGGCTGGCAGTCTCGTCGGACGCATCGTTCTTCGCCGCGCCCGCAGAGTCACCAGCTTGGGATTGACCGGCGGACTGGGACTGATCCGCTTCGGGAGACTGGGCTGAATCTGCGGCGCCTGCGGCCGCGCCCCCAGTTGGAGCCGCCGGCGGCGGAGTTCCTCCCTGTGCCGCGGGTGTTTGGGTATCGGCTACCGCACCCTGATTCCCGGTGGGCGTACTGGCGTTCGCACCGGTCGCTGGAGTCGTCGGCGAAGGCGAGTCCGATCCCGCCGGAGCAGATGAATTCGCCTGCGTGTTGCCGGCGGCATTGCTCGAGAACTTGGAGACGAGGGAAACTAAATTCTCTCGCCAGTGCCAACCCGCCGCAATTGCCCCGGCTAACACGATCAGCAACACAAGATTCCGGCCCGTGTGACTGGGACCCGGCTCATCCTCAAGCAAGTAGCTGACATTTCGATTTTCAGCCGGTTCATTCGCAACGCCGAGAAACGAAGGCCCGCTGACCTGTTGCGGGACAACTTCTCTTGCCTTCGGCGCGGCCACCCCCACTCTCGGCGGTGCGACCGTGGGGGCAGCAACGGGCCGCGGTGGCGCCGGCGCTGGCTGAGTTCCGCCCGGACCTGGAAGACGCAACTCTGCGGCGCACATCCCACAAAAGCGGTGTTGCGGGAAGTTTTCGTAGCCGCACTTTTCACATTTTACAAGCATGGATACTGGCATAAGAATATACCGACTTTGGATGTCCCGTCGCCCCGTTTCGGTTGGTTGACTGAAAGGGTGCGTCTCTCCGACTGTGGAAACCGCTGATAGTTCAATGCTTTCGGATTTCGACCACACTGTCCTTATAGCCAATCGCTGACAATCCATTTGCCAACCGTTCATGTCCTTCTGTGACCTATGGCAAATCGCCGCCAGCCCGAATAATGAGAACGCTGTAATTTACGCGGTTAGATCGCGATCGCGAAGTTCCACGATCAGAACCACGTTGCAGCGGCTCTTCAATCCCCCGCCGTGCGCGAGCACGGGCAAGAGAGGCGGTAACGTGAGAAACTTCACGCCACAGTCGAAGTCAATCGGTAGCCTAATTTCTCTTTTAACCTTTCTATTCATCCCAGCCCTCGCCACCGCACACACCGTAGGCCTTTCGTGGGACGCCAGCACCTCCCCGAACATCGTCGGATACAACATCTACCGCGGCCCCAGCGCCAACGGACCCTACACCAAAATCAATTCGTCCCTCGATCCGAATACGAGCTATTCCGACACCACAGTCCAAGGCGGCGACACCTATTTCTATGTCACGACGGCCGTTGATAATCAGGGGGTCGAGAGCGCTTATTCTAACCAGTCCGAGGCCACGATTCCCGGTGGCGGCTCTGGTACGGAGAGTGCGTTGTACAGTTTTGCGGGTGGCAGCGATCCTAAGCTTCCATACGCTGGCCTGATCTTCGACAAAGCCGGCAACCTCTACGGCACCACGGAATTTGGCGGGACCAATGGCCAGGGCACAGTCTTCGAAATAACTCCCACGTCGAGCGGTTGGACCGAGACCGTGCTCTATAACTTTACCGGCAGCGCCGACGGAGGCCAGCCCTTTGCCAGCCTGATCTTCGATTCTGCCGGCAACCTTTATGGCACCACGAATTTTGGCGGCAGCTCCAACTGCAATATGGGATGCGGCACCGTCTTCAAGCTGACGCCCGGCTCCGGCGGATGGACCGAAAGTGTTCTCTACGCTTTTACCGGAGGCACGGATGGTCGCGAACCCTACGCCAGGCTGCGCTTCGACACCGCCGGTAGTCTCTACGGCACAACCTTGCTCGGCGGAAATATCGGGTCGGTATGCAGTGAGGGATGCGGAACCGTCTTCAAGTTGAAACCCGGAACGAGCGGATGGACCGAGAGCGTTCTCTATGCGTTCCAAGGGGCAGGCGACGGAGCCGCACCTTATGATGGCCTCGCCCTTGACGCTGCCGGAAATCTTTACGGCACGGCTTACACCGGCGGCGCTTCCGCAGATGGCGTCATCTTCAAGCTGTCGCCCGGATCGAGTGGATGGACGGAAAGTGTCCTTCATACCTTCAAGGGTTTGTCAGACGGAAAATATCCCTACGGCGATCTGATCCTCGATGCCGCTGGCAATCTCTACGGCACCGCGTTCCAGGGCGGTTCGGGATATGGCGTTGTGTTCCAACTGATGCTGAACACCAACGGTCGCTGGATCGAGAAAGTACTCCACAGCTTCGTGAATGCTCCGGCAGGAAATCCCGTTGCCGGCCTGGTCATGGACGCTACGGGGAATCTGTACGGCACCACCATGCTCGGCGTAACCGAGACTTCGTGTGGCGGCGGATGCGGCTCACTCTTCAAGTTATCCCCAGCCTCAACGGGCTGGACCTACAAAGTTGTTCATCAGTTCGGAAGGGGCACCGACGGATTCCATCCCACCGGCGACCTGATCCTCGACGCTTCCGGCAACATGTACGGAACCACGCTGGCCGGCGGAGCCCAGGGCTCTGGCATGGTCTTTGAAATCCAACACTAAGCATCACCGAGCTTCACTGCTTAGGGGAGGACGGGCATCCCCCGCTCGTCCCCCACGGAGCAAGTGCCGAAAACTTGTCAAGCCCCCTGACGCGAGCTTTTCCCCGCAAGTCACTGATTACAATCCTGAAATAAATCTTAAAAATTGGCGGGTTTACCCCCTCAGATCTGATATTCTTAAATTAGTAAACTAATCTTCAGGAAATAATGAAAGTTAGAGAATGACAGGCGCAAGCCCCCGGGCTTGCGCCTTTCCATTGCACCGAAAAGCCACTCCATGCCAAAACCCAGCTCTCCGCCCCGGCGCCAACCAGCGTCTGAGCGGAAGACTGCCCGGCGGCGCTGGAACAAGACCAAGTGTCGGGGAGAGCTCTCCGAATACGCCTTCGTTTACAAAGCTGCGAGCCTGGGCTTTGGAGTGGCGAGACCTTACAGTGAGGGGGAGCGGTTTGATTTCATCCTGATCAGCCGGGGCTGGCCGGAGGGGGACAAACTTTGGCGCATCCAGGTGAAATCCACGCGGGCTTTTCTAGGGGACCTCTACCGCGTTATGGCGCAGCGGCGCAGCGCAGGCCGTTGGGTGACTTATCTTCCCACGGAAATCGATTTCATCGTTGTCCACGTGGTGCCCGAGGACAGCTGGTTCGTGATTCCCATCCGGGACATTATCGGCCGGATGAATCTGCTGTTCACGCCCAAGGGAAAATTGCAGAAGGGAAAGCTTGACGGCTATCGCGAAGCCTGGCACCTGCTCCGGGCTCCCAAGTAGTCTTTTTGCTGGTGTGGTGACGGCGTTCTCGCCCGCCCAAGCGGAGCAAGGTTCCGCAGGCCTTCGTTCGTGCAACGATAAGCTCTCCCTCCCAATTCGGAACCGAGCTCGGATTTAGTTTGGAAATAACTCCGTCCCGCCATCTCCGACCCATACAATCTTCGCAGGCAGACGGTGTTTGGAGGGTGTTTCCAGTGGGTACTGGACACCGCCTGTGAAGCGGTCGAGTGGCTTAATCAGCCATTAGGGTTCGAGTCCCTCGCCCTCCGTAGTCACTCGATGAAATGTGAATGTGCTTGAACAACGCCGCTGGCAGAGTTATCCTAGAGATGCTTCACAGGCGGCGTTCAGTATCAAAACTACAGCCCCGGCTGATTACCGGGGCTGTTCTATTTTGAGCTGATTTTGGGTGGCGCAACGCTTCCAGCGCTGCGATAAAAGTCCCAGTTCGATCGAGGACCCGCAGGGGACCAACGCTGTAGCCCCAATTCCACGGATTATGTTTCGTCTTCCCAGACGATCCGAAGTTTCCCCAAAGGAATTAAGATATAGCCGTGAGTTCACCTCGCCTCCCAATCCGCTGCTCGATCGCACCTTGGCTGACCGTTCGGAACGGCGAGCAAGCCCTCCGCTTTTACCAGCAGGCATTCGGAGCCACGGTGGTCTACCGGCTAGCGGATCCCGGTGCTGGAGTAGTGGCGCGACTCTCTGCGGAGGGCGCCGAGTTTTGGCTGAGTGACGGACAGCCGGATGAATCAGGCCCGGAGTCTCTCGGAGGCGGGTCGGTGCGAATGATTTTGACCGTCGCCGACCCGGATACAGTTTTCGCGCCGGCGCTGGCGGCGGGCGCATCCGAGGTGTTCCCGGTAGGCGAGGAGCACGGCTGGCGATTGGGACGCTTGGTAGACCCGTTCGGCCTGCACTGGGAGATTGGCCATCCCCTAGTGGGTTAGCTGGAATCCCTTCCGGGGGCCGGCGCTCGGACCGACCTTCGGGTGTTCCTCAACCCAGGTCACCGCCCTTCAGATCCCCTTGACTCCCCGAGGTCCCAAGAGTATGTTTCTCTCTCCCCCAGCAGTTGAATCAGCGGTGTCCCCGGGAAAATTTGTCGTGCCCTCTATGGAGAGTATTCCGTGTGCTCGTATAGTTGACGACTGCGGCTGAGGCCGAGGCGAAATAAGAGGTAGGGCAGAAGGGAGGGCGTGCGGCCCGCGGTGGAACGGAAGGTATGGAAATGAACGGACTCACAAACGATGCAATCATCATTTTGGCTCGAGAAATCTGCGAGCTCAACGCAAAGATGTCCGACCAGTGGTTGGAAGTACAGAGGTGCATCGACGGCGACGATAAGGACGACCAGGCGATATCGGCCCTGAGCACCTACTTCCGCCTGAAGGCAGACCTTGAGGGAGCGGAGGCTCGCCTGAAGACGATGCTGCACACGCACTACCCGAATAGGCGGTGAGCGCGCTGCTACACCAGTGGGAGTCAACGGAGGACATTGATGGCAATAATCGATGGTTGGGAGCAGTTAGGGGATGCAATTGGTGAAGGCGGGCAGAGCAACGTCTACCTCGTGCGACGACCGGCGCGTGTCGCCGAGCGCAACGCTGCCATTGAGGGCCTGCTTCACGACCCGTGGGGACCGTTTTCCGCGTCGGAGATGAGCGGGAGACTAAATGTACTGCTGACATCTCTCTCCAAGTATTTGCGCCCTGACGGCCCCTCCGACCTGGGCGCGCTAAAGATGTTCAAGATTGTCGGGAACGGACAGGAGTCCAAAGAGGCGGTGGGGCGGCTCAGGAACGAGATAACTATATTGCAGCAAAATAGGCCGGGGCTAATCAAATTGCTCGACGCCAGCGAACAGGGAAGATGGATCGTGACCGAGTTCATGCCGGACGGCACCATCGAGAAGCATCCCGCTACGTACAAGGGGGATTTACAAGGTGCTCTCAAAGCGTTCCGGTCACTGGTGGAAACCACAGCAGGATTGCACAAGGGAAACTACGTTCACCGAGACATCAAGCCCGCCAACGTTTTTATCAAAGGTAACGGCCTCATTCTAGGCGACCTGGGAATTGTCTTTGTACCTGGCCAACCCGACCGCCTGACCGTAACGGACGAAAGGGTGGGCCCACGCGATTATATGCCCCAATGGGCCGACTTGGGCCAGCGTCTAGAAAACGTGCACACCAACTTTGATGTCTACATGCTCGGCAAGCTCCTGTGGTGCATGGTGACGGGACGCCTCAAGCTTCCTCGCGAGTGGTACAGACGACCTCCGTACGACGTTACCGCCCTTTTTCCCAACGATCCAAGTATGCGCATCGTCAATGCGATACTCGACAAATGCGTGGTGGAAGAACCCCAAGACTGTCTCAAGTCTGCTCAGGAGCTGCTCGAAATCGTTGATGAGAACCTGGCGAACCTTGAGCGCGGATTGCCGCTGGTTGACCCGAGCGGGAAACTTACTCTCCCTTGCCAGGTATGTGGTAAGGGCTTTTATCGGGAGCACGCCACTGTTCATCTTCCCGCTTTTGACTCGATGAGCCGCCAAACAAGCCCCGTGTTTGTCCGCCTATTTGTGTGTAACGTTTGCGCCCACTATGAGATGTTTGCTCCAGGCTTTCCGGATGAGGCCGCACAAAGGGGATGGAAGCCGACGGTTTGACTGACTTTTCTCGGGGGGCTGGCCTGGTGCCTGGTGCGCCAGATTCGCGCCCGTTTTCTGTGCGATAGCCTGGGACCACGGGCTCTAATCCGCGCCGGCGGCTTTCTTGAGCTTGCGGAATTGGTTGATCTCCACCTTGCCGTCGGGGAACACGGCTTCAATCTTCGACTGGCCTCCCAGGGCTCGAATCATGGATTGCAGAGTGCTGATGTACATATCGGCGCGGCGCTCCATCTTGGACGCTGCGGACTGGATGATGCCACGCAGGTTGAGGGGCTGGCCCAGCCTACCCGGAAGGGGCCCGGATTGCATTCTTGTCTCCCACCTTTCCGCAAAGAACGCGGAAAGATGGGGCACCCTTCTTCTTTGTATGGTTTAGGTTTTTCGAGACCAAAGTACTTGGTGAAAGCCGAGTGAGGATGCCGCTCTCCCACGTCTCGAAAGGCGCGAGAGTGGGGCGCCCCGGTTTTCCTCAGGGGCTAAAGCCCGGAGCAGTTTGGTACTTATGGCACGACTGAAGTGGTGCCCTTCCCAAACGCTCTGCCATCCTGAGCAGGGAATCGACTCCAACAGCAAAGAGAAAGTCGTCATGCCGCATGGGTAGATCAAGTACATAGATCCTTCGCGTTGCTCAGGATGACAGCGGTATTGGTGGATGACGGCGGTGTTGGAGGAACACTTCCGCCGCGGCGCTCGAAGCGCTGCGCCACCCAAAATCGGAGTTTTTCCGCAGCTCAGGCTACAATGGAAGCCGGGCGTCCTCGCCCGGTTGGACGGGCGAGACGCCCCTCCTCCAACAGGAATCTCTTGTCGACGCAAAGCCGATGCCAGAGACTACACCAACTCCCGACGAGCGGCTTCAGCGGGAATTCAATCGCTGGGCGGAAGCGGGTGAAGGCGAAAAGATGGAGCGCCATCACCTGGACATCACCGGCAAGACCATCCGATTGATGGATCTTCGTCCCGGTGATCGCGTGCTGGATCTGGGCTGCGGCTCGGGCTGGGCAACCCGGCTGCTGGCGCGTTTGGTGGCCGAGGGCCCCGAAGGGTTCGGGCAAGTTGTAGGGGTCGACGTCGCGGATGAAATGATCCGTCAGGCGCGGGCGGCGTCGAAAGATTTCGAAAACATTTTGTACGTGTGGGGATCGGCCCAGCAGATTCCGTGGGAAGAGAACTTCTTCGACAAGATGCTGTCGGTTGAGTCGTTTTATTATTACCCGGATCAGGAGCGCGCGCTGGTGGAGTTGTTTCGGGTGATGGCGCCGCGCGGCCGCGTCTTCATTCTGATCAATCTGTACAAAGACAATCCATACTCTCTGCAATGGGTGGACAAGCTGAACGTGCCGGTGCATGTTCGCTCGGAAGCCGAATACATCGAACTGCTGAAGAAGCACGGGTTTGAAAACGTCGAAGCCCGGCGCATTTCCGATGACACGCCTACCCCGGACGACTATCAGACGAAGTCATTTCACAGCCTGGAGGATTTGCGGGCGTCTAAGAGGATTGGCGGGTTACTGCTGATGGCGTCGAAACCAGACGTGCGTAGCCAGGCGCCGGGGCACGCGATCTACTGAGGCTATTCAATGCCCAACTGCGTCCGCGCCTCGGGGCTCAGACGCTCAGGCGTCCACGGCGGAGTCCACACTACATTCACGGTTGCGGTACGGATACCGGGCAACTGCTCCAGGCGGGCTTTTACTTGTTCGCCGATCATCACGTGGGACGGGCAGCCCGGAGAGGTAAGCGTCAGGTCTACCGAGACGTCCTGACGGTCGTCCGCGGCGGCTTCGAAGCGCACTGCGTAGATCAAGCCCAGATCCACAATGTTTACCGGGATCTCCGGGTCATAACACTGCTTTAGAGCGCTCCGAACTTCGTCTTCAGTTACAGCTGCCATGGTTTTCTCCTCGAAATGGGCGCGAACAGCGCATCTCACCCACTGCCAGTTTACCGCATCAGAATAGGATTCGCGACGCGTTGGTCTCGAATTATCATCCCAGGCACAGTCTCAGCCGGTTAGTCTGATAAGGTATACGGTTTATGCAGATCAGCTCCGAACTTAAACAGAGGATTCAGTTGGTGCTGATTGTGGCCCTTTTGGTATCCGGGACCCGGCTGGCGTTCGTCCTGTACCAGCGTCATGAGAGCGCAATGGAGCGCGCCAAGAAGTCGGCGCCTCCTCCGTTAAACCCTGACTACTACATAACTCCAAAGAAGCTGTATCCCTACGATCTGAAGTCCGCCCGTCAGCTGACCGAGCAGCCGGTGTGGGTCAAGGTCGGTTACGGTTACACGTATTATCCCTACGATCCGGCTCGCCATCACGTGGATTTCTCGAAGGAGGCTGGGAAGCTGCTTCCCCTGGAAAAACTGCAGATCAAGGATGTCATCAGTGAGGTCGCGCCACAATCGCCCGGCGAGCGGCAGGTGATGGCAGTATTTGAGAAAGACGGCAAGACCTACGCCTTTTCTATTGGGTCAATCAAAGACGAGAACTATAAGTTCTACTCCGACGGCATGCTTTTCATCCAGGATCCCCACGAGCTTTACAAACACTGGCCAGCGGAAGTGTGGGAAGCGATCGACAAACACCAGGTCAAACCGGGGATGAGCGAACTGCAAACAGACTTTGCTATCGGCCTGGGGATTCCGGAGAGCACAGGACAGCCGGGGAATCGGACGGTGAATTATCCGAACGGTGGCAACCCCCTTAGCATCACCTACCGAGACGACAAGGCAGCGGAAATCAAACCCGGGCCGACGAGCTAAAGGCTGCCAATGGAGACCGGGCGTCCGCGTCCGGCGGTGCCCATGTGAAATTCGCATTCGATCGGCTGGAAGCCCACAAAGCGTCGTTCACTTCACACTCGGCGAATTTTCATCCGCCGCCTTTGCCTCATCGGCATGAATCACGCCATCCTCGTTGGCATAAAATGCCCGATGTTCCGCGTCCAGCTGTTTGGGAGTCATCGTCAGCTCGTATCCATCTTTGCGCGAATGGAAGCCAACGGTGTAATCTCCCCGATCGGTCTGGGTCATGCGTTTGGTGAAGGAGCCGGAATGAACCAGATCCGCCAAGGTAGGGGCGTACTTATTATCTTTTTTATAGTATTGCTGCTGCGCCCGAATCACGGTACGCATGTAACCTAGCGCGTTGGCTTCGGCTTCCGACCGGGCCGGATCCCCCTTAAATTTTGGTTGATATGCGGTCTGTGCCGCTGAAACCAGCGTTCCGCTGGCCATTAGAGCTGCAACCATCAACACCGCAGTCCGGGCCAGCTGTCTTCGCGAGGGTAATCGGAAGGGTAATTTCATGAGTTTCCAGCCTCTTTCCCTGAGATTTTCCATGTTACTGCCGTAATTGCCAAACCGTTACTGAGCTTTCCATCGGGGGCAATTGCAATTATGCTAGCCCCATCTACCCGAGTAGGAAAGCTATGAAATCTGCAATGGCCACGAAAGCTGCACCGGTAAAGAAAGCGCCGATCCGTATTGCCGTGGTGGAAAGCGATCCGCTGCGGTTCGTGGGATTTAGGGCCCTGTTTGATAATGAGTCGGATTTCGAACTGATCTCTGCCTCGCTTCCCGATATTGGCAACTTGCAGGGTATCGATCTGATCCTGCTCGGCAATCGCAATGGCCAGAACCTGTTCGACCTGATGGCCACCATGAAAGCTACGCGCCCCGACCTGCGCATTATTGTGACAGGTTCCGGCATTGATGAAGAGACCATTCTGAAGGCCATTGCCTCAGGCGCTAAAGGCTATGTGGACGAGGCTGCCTCGCCAACCGAATTCGTGCAAGCCATCCGGGTAGTGAATGAAGGCTCGGTCTGGGCGCCCCGGCGGGTGCTTTCCATGTTCATCGAGCGAGTGTCGTCGTCCCCGGGACGCATCTTCCCAGCCGGCCGAGTTACCTTTACCGACCGTGAGAAAGAAGTTCTGGAAATGCTGGTGGCAGGCCGCTCCAATAAGGAGATCGGGTCAGCGCTCGGCATCGAAGAACGTACCGTGAAGGCTCATGTCGCCAAGCTGATGCGGAAAGTAGGAGTGCAGAACCGGATCGCGCTGTCGGTGCACGCCATCACGCACAACCTGGTTACGGCGAAGTAGCCTTTCTTACTCATTCTCATCGTTCCCCGAGGCCGGGCGAACTCCCGTGCTGACCTCGGATCGTGATCGAACTTCTTCTCTTCCCAGTGCATGCCAGTGCATGAAGGTGCAGAGCCAATCTTTGGGCGACTGATGCGCGCCAATCGCTGAATGGCTAGCGCCAATCTAACTCTGACCCAACTGAAATTGCTCGAACTTGTGCAACACGGCTTCCACCTGCTGCTGATGGGCGCGGGACTTCCCGCGGCCGATCCAGTTCCAGCGCTGCACCAGAAGTTTTTTCCGCGACCGGTCGGTTTTGAGGTCGAGGGCGGCAACGATCCGATCCCCGATCAGGACTGGGCAAACGAAATAGCCAAATACCCGCTTGTGCCTGGGAATGTAAGCTTCGAAGCGATACTCGTAATCGAAGAAGAGCCGGAGTCGCTTGCGCTGGATGATCACGGGGTCGAAGGGGGACAGGATATGAATCTGTTCCTGCGCCGGGTCGGGAATGGCATCGAGGGTATCCGGACGAACCCAGTGCAGCGATTGGCCCGCTCCTTCCAGCTGCAGAGGTATCAGCTCCTTGCGACGGACTCGCGACTCCAGCAGACACCTCATCGCTGGTTTGCGTGGAGGGTCCAGATGACAGATCGATTCCACACTCACGATCCCCTGCGATTGCAGGGCACGATCAAGCAGGTAGTTCAAAGTTTCCCTTTCGGTTGCCGCGCGGGGCAGACGGTCCCAACCGAAATGGCGAGTCATGAGCTCATAAGTCTTCAGCATTCCGACCCGCTGACTAATCGTCACCAGGCCTTTGTAGAAGGCCAGCTCCAGAACGCGTTTGGAAGGCTTGCGGCTGGCCCACGCGTAGTCTTTTTCCACCGGCTCGTCCTCGATGTCGCGGATGGTGAGTGCGCCATGTCTGCGGATGCGCGACAACATTCGGCGCAAGTCACCACTGGAAACCTTGCCGAGCCAGTAGATGCGACGCTCCCAATCCCCGCGCATGTCGCGGACAAAGAAACGCAGGTTCTCCGTCGGCACGTACGATAGGGCATGCGTCCAATACTCGAAAACGGTTTTGTCGATGCTCTGTGCCTGATGCAGATGCTCGCGCCGATACGTAGGGATGCGCGTGTAGAGGATATGGTGATGGCTGCGCTCGATGACGTAGATGGTGTCAATCTGCAAGTAGCCCAGGTGCGCCACCGCTGCCGGCGTGGCCTGCGGGCCGGAGCCGAAGGGTTCGGCGGTGTCCAAGCGCTGGGCATGCAGCCAGATTCGGCGGGCCTGGACGGAGGTGAGTTGAATGAGCGGATTCTTCAATAGGGTCTCTGGTGACTAAAAGAATTCTTTCAGCGTAAAAGCGTTGTAGATCACGCCGCTTCGGCAGTCAAGAGTGACATTATTATAGGAAATTCGTTTTCTTCCATTGAAGTGCTGCTTGGCTTTCTGTGCAGTTCACCCATGCGGTTCTGCTTCTTAGTTAAGATACATGTTCTCCAAAAAAGTTCTGACCCGCGTTGAAAGTGAGTAACCCTAGATATGGAAAGCCTCGGAACGGAAGACTACAATTTTCGTCTGAGGGGAGCAGTCATGTCTCTGCGCAAATTGTGCCTGTTTACGCTGGTCGCCGCGATAGCCGCATTCGCGGCAGTGGGAACGCTTAGCGTGCAGATCAGGGAGTACGAGGTTCCGACGCCGAAATCACGGCCGCACGACCCCGCACTCGCGCCCGACGGCTCGCTTTGGTACACGGGACAGGGAGCGAACAAACTTGGACGCCTCGATCCCAAAACTGGAGAGTTCAAGGAATACCCCCTGAAGACGCCGCGGTCCGGGCCGCACGGCTTGGTCGCGGATAAGGACGGTAACATCTGGTTCACGGCAATCTCTGCAGGTTACGTTGGCAAGCTCGACCCAAAGACGGGCGAAATTACCGAGTATCGCCCAGCCGGCGGCGCCGAGATCGATCCCCACACGCCCAGCTTCGATCACGACGGCATTTTGTGGTTCACCAACGAAGAAACGAATTACATCGGGCGGCTCGATCCGAAAACCGGCAAGATGACTCTGGCGAAAGTGCCCACGCCACATGCGGTACCGTACGGCATCGTGATCTTGCAGAACAATATGCCATTCTTTTGCGAGTTCGGTAACAACAAACTAGCTGCGATCGATCCCCGGACGATGACGATCCACGAGTACACACTGCCGGCTGCGAACGCACACCCTCGGCGACTTGCGTTGGCGCCCGACGGGTCTGTCTTCTATACCGACTTCGCGCGTGGGTATTTGGGGCACTTCGATCCTGCAGCCGGAAAGTTGCTCAAGGAATGGGCATCGCCCGGAGGGGCGGCCTCGGAGCCGTACGGAATCGCAATTACGAACGACGGCGAGGTCTGGTATAGCGAGTCGGGCGTGAAACCAAATACGCTGGTCAGGTTCGATCCCAAATCCGAGAGCTTCAGCAGGGGGGAGATCCCGTCCGGCGGTGGTGTGGTACGCAACATGGTTGCCACGCCGGATCGGCGGCTGTACCTGGCATGCAGCGGAGTGAACAAGGTCGCCGTTGTGGACCTGACGAGATAGGCCGACAAAGGGCCGGACGGATTAGGCCTGACTAGACCGGGATAAGTCCGAAGGAATCGCCGTCATGGCTCTGATGTCTTGTTCACTCGCAATAGCATTCCGCTGCCAGCCCTGACATTCACTTCGCCCTTGTCGGACGCCAACGTAATCTCTCCCACTGGATTACTCCTGCCTGCATGGACGATTTTCAGGTCCGCGAAATCGTAAACTCCGCAGGCGTCGGACGAAAACACCCACAGGGCTTGCAGCCGATCGTTGCCCTCGATCTCGCCCCGGCACGGCGTGCCAGGCTTGGCAGACACATGAACCAGCACGCCGCCGTACGTCGGTTCTCCGACGGGCCGCAGTCCGTCAGCAACCGGCCCACCGCCCCGGTAGACGACCTCGCCTCCGATCTGATCCGTGGTCCAGGCATTTTGTGACGTTCCCCGATCCGGGCCACTCTCTGGAAGTTGTGCCGCCTCCACTGCCATCATCGACGCCGCGGCCCTCAAATTAGTAGTGATGGGAATCCGCCGCTTCGAAACCATAAGCGTGTCAAACCGAAAAGATACTTGCGCGCCGCTGCCACCATTTGCTGGCTTGACATCGATCACGCGACCGATGACTTTGGCGCCCGAATGAATCGTTGATCCGGGCAACGGAACATCCTGCATGACTCGTGCAGAGATGAGTTGTCCAGATTTGACTTTCCGCGAATTAAGGGAAGAGTTCAAGGCAACAGGAAGGATCGTGCCGGCTGGAATTGTGTTCTGAGCAAACAGATCCACCGCGAACATGATTAAACTGAGCCAAAGCATGCGTTTCATGGGAAGTACCTCTCGAAATGCTGTGCACCTGGGAAACGCTCAGCAAAGTTTGATTCAATTATCTAACAAACGTCAGAGTGGCGGCTATTAAATATGACTCGGACCCCCACGCCGACTACCCCGAAGGTGCTACGCATTCACAGACTTCCGGGGTAGCGAAAAAACACTGCATCTCATGATGCATTCTTGGTCATCTGTTTACGAAAGCTTAGAAGGGTATGGGCGGGCAATTCATCCGCAAGATCGAGAGACGACTGGAATTAGGCGTCCGTAAATCAGTGTATAAAGATTTTTGAGGGAGAGCATCATGTCACGAGAATCGCGAATGCTTGCGGGAATCCTTCTGGTTGTTCTTCCCACCGTGATGTTCGGCGGATTGTCTCTTCTCAGTTTCTTGACGAGACATTCGCCCGGGTATACCGACAATCCGTTGCGACACGATCTCTGGCGAGCTGGGCACGCACACGCCGGCGTCTATCTCGTTCTGTCGCTGGTCATGCTTCGTTATGTTGACGAGGCAGTGCTTTCACCCTTTTGGAAGTGGATTGCCCGAACCGGCGCACCAATCGCCGCCATTCTTATCCCAGCCGCGTTCTTCCTTTCGGTCGTTTCACCAACGGCGACGGCACCGAATGCCTTGATGAATCTCGCATACGTCGGCGCACTATTTCTCGCTGCCGCCGTTCTAAGCCTCGGAGTGGGTCTGCTTCGTTCCGCGCGGCGCATGGAACAGTGAGACACAGCCGCGGCGATGTCGCCGGTTCTGGCTAGGGGGCCGCATCGCTGTGCACTCCGGCAACAGTCGACACATCGATGAGGACGCCCGAGAGGAAAACAAAATGGATGCGCCAACCGACATGCGGCAGCGAGCCAGCTTGAGCGATTATCTAGCTGCCGAGCGAACCTTCCTCGCCTGGATTCGCACTGGCCTGGCGTTGATGGGTTTTGGTTTTGTTGTCGCACGATTCGGTCTCTTCCTGCAGCAGATCCAAGTCGTCGAGCACGCCCCTTCAGAACAATCTTATGGGCTATCGCTCTGGTTCGGCACCGCGCTGATCGCAGTGGGAGTGGTGGTGAATATTCATTCTGCCTGGGATCACGTTCGATTGGTCCGGCAGTTGGATCAGGGAGGGCTTGTGCCGCCCCGTCCGTCGATGCAGGCTGTCTTAATCGGTTTGTTTCTGGCTTTGGTTGGACTGGCAATGGCGATCTACCTGATTTCAGTACACGGTTCCGCGAATGCAAATTTCGAAAACACTAAGACTAATTATCAGGAGGCATCCATGGCATCCGCAGCAGGTAACGGAATCGTCGTGAAGCCGAGCAATCATACGGTCGAGCAAACCGTGGATCGGCTCAAGAATATTCTGCAATCTAAAGGAGTCGCGCTCTTTGCCCTCATCGATCACAGCGGAGAAGCGGAAAAGGTGGGAATGAAAATGCCGCCCACCAAGCTGCTGATCTTCGGAAGCCCGAAAGCTGGCACTCCCCTGATGCTGGCCGCGCCCAGTATCGCCATCGACCTTCCTCTGAAGATTTTGATCACTGAAGACGCTCAAGGAAAGGTTTGGGTCAGTTACAACAGCCCCGTCTATTTGCAGGAACGGCACGGCTTCCCATCCGAGCTGTTGCAAAACATCGTGGCTGTCGAAACATTGGCGACGAAGGCCGCAGAATAGAAAAGCTGTTTTGGCGCGCACACCCAGAGAGTGTGGGAAACGACCGGCGCGCTGATAAAGTTCCTGTGAGGTGTCTTAGATTCTCGAGGCGAACGATTCATCGACACACAGCAGCAACTGGTCGAAAGGAACATTAGCCATGCTTAAGAACGCAATGATTGTCTCGCTCTGCTTCTGCACCGCGTTTGCTTCGAACCCGTCCAACCTTCCTCAAATGCGCATGACGCCGCAGGAGGTCTCAGCGAGCGCGTTCAACGATAGCCCGACGGGCAGTTCGGCTGTGCCGGGAGTTCGTTCGAAGGTGTTGTTCGGCGACCCGTCCAAAGTAGGCTTTTATACGATCCTCCTTTCTATTCCGCCTCACACCACCATACAGGCCCACTCCCATCGCGACGACCGCATGGCCGCTGTCGTCTCCGGCAATTGGCACTTATGGCACGGCATTCGATGAGAAGTCGCTGAAGACGCTGCCCCCGGGAAGCATTTACTCCGAACCGGGTGGCGTCAATCACTTTGCCCGGACTGACGATTCTCCCGTGATTGTGCAAATCTCTGGCTACGGTCCAACCGACACGCGGTACTTCGATCCGGCGAATGATCCAGCGTTGAAAAAGAATTAACGTCTCAGGCACGCGCCTTGTCGATCATCGCTTCCCAGATGCCTTTGGATTTAAGAACGAGTTCAATGGCTTCGCGGATTGCACCGTGTCCAGCCAACGATTTCGTCGTATAGTGCGCAGCGTCTTTCACCTCGGGAACCGCATCGCCCACGGCAACCGCAAGGCCCGCTCGGCGCATTAACGGAATATCTGGAAGGTCATCGCCGATGTAAGCAACAGCCGAATCGGAGACACCTGCCTTGTGAAGGATTTCTTCGTATGCCGGCATCTTCAACGGCTGTTTCATGTAAACAAATTCCATTTTCATTTCATTCGCGCGGCGCAGTAGCGCAGCACTTTCGCGACCCGTAATACAGCCGGTCCGGAGACCGGCGGTGTGCGCGAGCGTGAGTCCCTGGCCGTCGTGTGCATCAAAGGTTTTGATTTCGAGGGCGGTGCCGTCGGTTTGCGAGAGCAGCGTGACGCTGCCGTCGGTCATCGTGCCGTCCACGTCCATGAGGATCAGTCTGATTTGCGCGGCACGTTTCTTGAGTGCGGGAGCGATCCTGAGAACACTGGCCAAAGAGACCTCCGGGAAACTTTGTGCATAGAGAGTCTAAGGCAAAGCCTGCCCATGCGGCCACAGCGCGCACGAGAAAATAGGAAACAGCAGGCATGCACGCTCGCAGTTCTGCGATGGAGGTAGTTGTGGAGTTCGATCGAAGCTTGATCGTTGCGAGAGGATTAATCAAGCGAGGCTGGGCCGCGCGGGATGGATCACACCCGGCGCGACCGCAGCCCCTATTGATTGCCTTTAAGCGTTCCGTTCGCGAACGGACCTACTTTGCAGGCTTGGGTTCACTGTGCTGTTGGGGTGGCTGTTGCTTCTGTTGCATATGCTGTTGCTGCTGAGTGTGTTTTGCCTCCATCTGCTGAGTCTGTTGCGCATGCTTTTGTTCCATCTGCTGATTTCTCGCCTCGTTAGCCTGCTGCTGGGCCGCCTTCTGGTGCTCCTGCTCCTGCTTCTGTTGGAGTTTCTGGTGGTCCTGCTCTTGCTTCGCGTAAAGCTTGTCCTGCTGTTGCTGGTATTTCTGATCCGTTTTGGGGTTTCCCGTGTTTGGTGCAGGAGGACGTTCGTGGGGCTGAATATCCTTGGCATGCGTTGGAGCGGGCGGCCGAGGAACATTGTTGTTCTCCGGATGGCCAGCCGCTTCGTTACCTCCCGGTCGAGGAACGTTGTTCTCGGGACGACCAGCCTGTTGGTTATTTCCCGGTCGGGGAACGTTGTTTTCCGGACGACCAGCCTGCTCATTGCTTCGTTGTGCACCGGCTGGCGGATGGTATGGAGCGCCTGCCTCTTTGGCAGGCACGGCGCCGGCACCCTTGAATTCTGCAGGTCGCGCAGTGGCTGCGACCGGAGGCCTGCCCTGGTTCACCGATGCCCGTTGCTGCGGGTCGTTGCGCGCAAGTTCTTCATGCTGAGTCTGAGCCGCGACGGGCGGAATGTGTCTCTCCCTCTCAGCCGTTTCTTGCTCAGACGTAGGGCGCGCCGTGATTCCACCGTTGCCGCCGTTGTAGCTGACGCGGTTCACTGTCGTGTTATTGATCACGGTGGTGTTGTAAACGTTGTGAATATTGGTGACATTGATATTGTTTACTGAGCGGTTGTAAAAGAAGCGTCCGTTATCCCAACGTCCACCTTCATAGCCGTTCCCGAAATAGCCAAATCCGTAATTGATTCCGCCGTAGAACCCAATGTGCGGACCCCAATAGCCCATGTGGAACATGAACGCCGAGCCGCCCCATCCCCACCACCCCGGAGTCCATAGGAATCCTGGCTGAGGCGCCAGCACCCACGTGCCCGGCACCCAGTAATAACCGTCCGGGCCGTAGGCCCAATAGCCGGGAGTCCAGATATAGCCCTCGTCAGGACAAGGAGGCTGTTCGTACACGGGAAGGGCAGGCGGGCCGAAATTCACCGATATCCCGATCCCTACTTGAGCAAATGACGCCGCCGACATTGCCAGCACTACAACGGCGAACAACAACGTACGAATGGACTTTACAATACGCATTGCGTTTCCTCTTGCCTACCATCCTTCGCTTGCCCGGTGCTGCTTTGCTGCTGCGGGTTGCGTGGAGGTGAGGCGACTTTTCCAGCGGAACCACTCACGACAAAAAGCTCAAGGTAATAAACCCCACGCGTCCCAATTCCACTCGGAACTACGATGCTTTTTCGTACGTTTCCCGCGCTGATTGTTCTTGATCCCGGTTCCGCGGCGAGCTGTTTTCCCGAGTGGGGCTCGTTCCTAAAACGTCCTGCGGACTGATCTTGGCCGTTTTTGTTTTACCTGAATCTTGCCTGCGCTGTCCAGTGTGAGGTCGCGACGTGCGGGCGTGGTTACGGCTATCCGCTTGTTTCATCAATGCTCCGTAGCTTGATCGCGATCGAACACACTCGAACAACGTGTGCCGCGCCGTCAGTTTGGTTGCGAAAGCTCAACTGGGGGTTGCTTGCCACTACGCCAACGGAGTTCATGTCGGGGTTCGCCGGTCGGCTAGATTCAACACCAGCACCGGACGCTTGGCATGTACGATAAACTTACCCGTGAATTCAAGACCATCTGAGAAGGTATAACCATGAGGCGTCTCCCTTGTCTGGTTTCGATTCTCTTCGCGGCGATCGTGTGCCTTGCTCAGAACCCCAGCAGTTCCGATGTTCCACCCTACAAGAATCCCAATCTGCCGGTTGAGCAACGCGTTCAAGATTTGCTGGGCCGGATGACGCTACAGGAAAAGGTTGCCATGTTGAGTGGGGCCGATTGGATGCAGAGCGTCCCCAATCAACGGCTCGGCATTCCTTCCATCAAAATGGCCGATGGCCCGCTGGGCATAAGATCATGGGCCGGGCCTTCCTCTGAGACCAGTGCGGAGGTTGCCAAGAAACAAATCACCACGACCGCATTCCCCGCGGGAATAGCGATGGCCGCTACCTGGGATACGGAATTGTCGCAAGCTGAGGGGCAAGCGATCGGCCAGGAAGTGAAAGCTTTAGGACGCGACATGATTCTGGGGCCAACCGTGAACATCAACCGCACTCCTCTCTGGGGAAGAAATTTCGAGGGATACGGCGAGGATCCCTATCTTGCTACCCGCATGGCGGTGGCTTACATCAAGGGGGTTCAGAGCGAGGGTGTCATCGCGACCGTCAAACACTTTGCCGCGAATAATCAGGAGTTCGAACGGCATCGTATCAATGCCGAAGTCGACGAGCGGGCATTGCAGGAGATTTATTTCCCTGCCTTCAAGGCAGCGGTTCAGGAAGCTGGCGTCTGGTCTGTGATGTCCGCCTACAACAAGCTCAACGGAGTCTATTGTGCCGAGAACCCTGCCTTACTCAAAGACGTTCTCCAAAAACAGTGGGTCTTTAAAGGATTCGTAGTCTCCGACTGGGGCAGCACCTATAGCACGGCCGGCACGGTGAATGCCGGCATGGATCTTGAGATGCCGGGTGGCGAAGCCATGAAAACGTGGCTGGCAAAGCCTAAAACACAAGCGTCCGGTAACGGTGCTGGCTGGCTGGTCCCTGAGAAGGTGCTTCCGAAAATATCGTCCGGCAAAATATCCACGGCGACCATTGATGACAACGTAGGCCGCATGTTGCGCGTGATGTTCATCAGCGGCCAATTCGACAAGCCGCACACCGCAACCGGCGTGATCGATACGCCCGAGCAGCGCGCCCTGGTACGCAAGGCGTCCACCGAAAGTATTGTTCTTCTCAAGAACATAAACGATTTACTCCCGCTCGATCCGGCGAAGATTCACTCAGTCGTTGTCATAGGGCCGAGTGCTGCAGTGGCCCGAACAGGCGGGGGCGGCAGTTCATTGGTCACTCCCAAATATTCCATAACTCCGCTGAAGGGTATTCAGGATCGAGCCGGGCAGCGCATGCAAGTGAGCTATGCATTGGGCGTCTCCATGGAAGGCGACGATCCGAGCAAGGATACTCCTGAGGCGCGAGAGCAACTCAGAAATGAAGCCGTCAACGCCGCGGCGAAAGCGGATGCTGCAGTCATCGTCGTAGGCAGATCGGCGAAGCTCGAGTCGGAAGGCTTCGATATCAAGTCGCTAGATTTGCCTGCCGGACAGGACGATCTCATCGAGGCCGTGGCCAAGGTCAACAAGAATACTGTCGTCGTGATCAACGCCGGCGGTCCGATCGTTATGAGCAGGTGGATCGCGCAGGTCCCTGCCATTCTGGATTTGTGGTATGGCGGGCAGGAAGGCGGAAATGCAATCGCGGATGTCTTGTTTGGCGATGCAAATCCTTCGGGAAAACTTCCTGTCTCTTTTGTGAAGGCGTGGAAGGATTCTCCGTCTTACGGACACTATCCCGGCGTAAACCTGCAGGTCGAATATGCGGAAGGGATTTATGTGGGCTACAGATATTTCGACAAGCACAAGATAGAGCCTCTTTTTCCCTTCGGATATGGTCTTTCCTACACGAAGTTCGATTACAGCGATCTGAAGGTCTCGCCGGACCACGTATCGTCCGGCAAGCCTGTGGAAGTGAGCCTCCGGGTTCACAATGGCGGATCGCGCTCAGGAGCGGAAGTGGTAGAGCTCTACGTGCACGACGGACACTCCAGCGTGGATCGCCCTACGCAGGAACTGAAAGGCTTTCGCCGAGTTGATCTGGCCCCGGGAGAAGCAAAAGATATCCATTTCACCCTTGACCGCGGCGCAATGGCGTTCTACAGCACGGCGAAGAAGGACTGGATAGCAGAGCCTGGCCAGTTCGATGTTCTGGTTGGATCTTCGTCGCGTGACATCAAGCTGAAGGGCTCGTTTAATCTGCAACCGTAAGCGACATAAGAAAGAGCCTGCGGACTACACGCCACATCTAATTCTGAGGAGAAAATCGCACATGCGTGTTTTTGTTCTTAATGTTGTCTTGTCGTTGATTCTGATCCTTCCCGCAGCTGCCCAGATGCAAACTTCAACCTTGCAAACCTGGAACATTGATCCCAACCACACCGCGGCACAGTTCTCCGTACGCCACCTGGGAATTTCGACGGTTCGGGGCGCGTTCACCAAAGTAAGCGGCTCGGTTCAATATGACCCTTCCGACCCCGCCAAGACCACCATAGAGGCGACCATCGATGCCACGTCCGTCGACACGCGGGTTGAGATGCGAGACAACGATTTGCGCAGCCCAAATTTCTTTGATGTGGCCAAATACTCTACACTCACATTCAAATCCAAGCGTGTAGAGTTAGCTGCAGCCGGAAAGCTAAGAGTCGTCGGAGACCTGACGATTCATGGCGTGACTAAGGAAGTCGTCCTCGACGTCGACGGCCCCACCGCGCCAATCAAAGACCCGAAAGGCAACCTCCACATGGGAGCTTCGGCCACGACCACGGTCAACCGCAAAGACTTCGGGGTGAATGGAGCTGCCGCCGCAGTTGGCGACGATGTGCCCATAACAATTGATATGGAACTGATGCGGCCAGCATCGTAGCCTGACTGAGAGTTTCTTAGGCATACGAGGAACAAACTGAGAACCGAGAACTGGCAACTGCCCGCTGGTTTTTTCCTGGCTTCTTTGCGCCCTTTTTCCGGGGAACGAAGTCAGGTCCGGGCAGGCCCGCGAGCTTCACTCGTTCCTCCCCGCCCTGACCGGTACGTGCCGGTTTTTAGCCTTGACCGCATCTTTCAACTAAGATAACCTGAATTTGATAAGGTTTTCTGCGAGATAATCGCCGCTCTTTGACAATCGAACCCAACCGTGGCCCGAGTATCTGAGGCTCGAGCCCAAAGTGGAACTGTCTCGCCCGTAACTCCCATGTTGTCTAGATTTTGCGTGTAACTCCTTAAAACTCAAAGATCTAGCACATAGTCATATTTTAAGTCTCGTGTTTTCTACATTTTGCAGAGAAAGGGGGGAGGGGGGTACCCGATACTAAACAGTAAACTCTGTCCCATTGTGGGAAATCCGAGCCAACGCCCCGTGCTATCATTCGCGCAATCTCGTGACCTCGGAAACTCAAGAATGGTAACGCCGACAAGATCGGTACAGGGAAATCCTTGATTAGCATTCGCACGTTGACCGCGATTCCGGTTGCCACGCTCGGAGTGCTCGCCCTGGCGGCATCCTTGACTTGGACAGCTCGTGCCGAAGAAACCCACAATCCATTGGCAGCGGACCCTAGAGCCGCGAAGGCAGGTGAATTTGAATTCCGCATAAACTGCGCTTTCTGCCACGGGCTCGGCGCACGCGGTGGTGGCCGCGGCCCCGACCTCACCCGCGCCCACAAACGTCACCGAGACTCCGACGCCGATCTGTTTCAGAACATCAGCCAGGGAATTCCCGGCACGGTGATGCCCGCCAACGGAACCAACGGTCAAGGCGTCGGCATGACCGACGATGAGATTTGGCAGATCATTGCGTATCTGCGAAGCGTTCAGGTTCAAGCACCGACGAAGCCGGTCGGCAACGCTACCCACGGCCAAGAGCTCTTTTATGGCGACGCCAACTGCTCCTCGTGTCATATGGTGGAAGGCAAGGGAGGGCGCCTCGGCCCGGATTTGACCACGGTGGGGACGGCGCGAACGGTTGAGTCCCTGGTCGAGTCCGTTCGCACTCCCAGCAAGCGGCTGGCCTGGGGGCTCACGGAGTCGACCAAAGAGTTTGCGCAGGAATATGAAACCGTCACGGTCGTAACTCCGGATGGGCATGAGATTAAGGGCGTGACTTTGAATGAGGACCAGTTCAGCCTGCAGATGATGGACACAGCCGAGCATATTCATCTATTCGAGAAAGATAAACTGCGTTCAATGCACAAAAGCCGCGACTCCCTGATGCCCGTCTATAACCCGACCATTTTGAGCGATCAGGATTTGAACGACATCATCGCCTTCCTGCTGAGCGTGGGTACGAAATGAGTGTAGGGACAATGAACAAGCTGCCCGGCGTTTGCACCTTGCTGCTCGTCTTCAGTGTCTTAATTGGCCAGATGCGCGCGCAAGTCACATTCGAGCGGCTGCTCAATGCTTCCAACGAACCGCAGAACTGGCTTACGTACTCAGGCGACTACGCAGGCCATCGGTTCAGTACATTGGATCAAGTGAACAAGGCAAATGTACATTCACTGACCGCAAAGTGGGTCTACCAGACTGCCGCTACCGGAAAGTTTGAGACCACGCCGCTGGTCGTGGACGGAATCCTGTACGCGACCGGACAGGACGATCGCGCCTTTGCACTCGATGCCCGCACGGGCAGGCCACTCTGGCTATTTCAGCATCCACTGCCCTCTGATATTCGGCCATGTTGTGGCCGGGTGAATCGCGGGCTCGCCATTCTAGGTGACAAAGTATTTCTCGGCACGCTCGACGCCCACGTCATCGCGCTCGATGCCAAAACTGGAAACATCGTGTGGGATGTTGTTGCGGTCGATTACAAAGAAGGATACAGCTTCACCTTGTCGCCGCTGGCAGTAAAGAACGAGGTGATTCTCGGTGTGTCAGGCGGCGAATACGGGATTCGCGGCTTCATCGATGCCTACGATGCGGAAACCGGGCAGCGAAAATGGCGGTTCTATACCGTTCCAGGTCCGGGCGAGCCGGGCCACGATAGTTGGGAAGGCGATTCATGGAAGATCGGCGGCGCGCCTGCTTGGAACACGGGTGTTTATGATCCGGGAACGAACCAACTCTTTTGGCCGACCGGAAATCCTTCGCCGTCCAATCGTGGCGAAGGACGCGCCGGCGACAACCTGTATAGCAATTCTCTGCTGGCTCTCGACGCCGACACCGGAAAGCTGAACTGGTATTTTCAGTTCACCAAGCACGACGAACATGATTGGGACGCGACCCAAGTTCCAATCATGATCGATTCCGGTAACAAACACCTGATCGCGCAGGCCAATCGCAACGGCTTTTTCTATGTGCTCGATCGCACGACGGGCAAGCTGCTTTCAGCCAATCCCTATGGCCGAACCACGTGGACCGACAGCAAAGATGCGGAAGGTCGTCCTGTCGCGAACGACAAAAGCTCGCCAACGCCCGAGGGAAGAACGGTTTGCCCAGGAGCCTTGGGCGCGACGAACTGGATGTCGCCAAGCTTCGATTCGCGAACCGATCTCTTTTACGTGACCGCGCGAGAGCAGTGCGACATCTTTAGCACAGCGCCACAGCCCTACGACGTGGGCCATGCTTATTACGGCAGCGCCTATTTTCCCTCCGATAAAGCCGAGCCGTACTGGGGCGCGCTGCGCGCCATCGATCCCGCAAGCGGCGAGGTAAAGTGGGAGTTTCGTCACCTCTCGCCCACATGGTCGGGCGTGCTCTCGACTGCTGGCGGACTCTTGTTCACTGGCGACGCGGAAGGGAATTTCATCGCACTGGATGCGGCGTCGGGGAAGCCGCTCTGGCATTTTCAGATGGGCGGGGCAGTCTACGCCTCCCCAATGGCGTTCGCGATCGATGGAAAGGAGTACGTGGCTATCGCCGCAGGTAGTTCACTGTATGCGTTTGGTCTGCCGTAGTCTGTTTCTTACGTTTCCACAAGCCGCAGCGTAGACGCGCAGTACAGCTCGAATGTGCTCCTGAATCATGTCTTCGGTTTTCGCTTCGAGGCTTCCGGAACGGATCGCTTCGTACTGCATTGGCAGGTATTGGCTCACCAGCGTGAGAGGTGGAGGAGAAGCCTCAAGGTTGGCACGAAGTTGGGCCAGTTCTTTCTGAACCGCGGCATCGCCCCAGTAGTATCGGCAACGATCACTGTAGCTGTAGATGCGGGCCAGACGCATCTCGTCTTCACTGCCTCGATAGTACGAACGCCAGTAGGTCGGATTGCGGAGCATCGCAGTTTCGAGCGCTTCCCGGACTTGTGAGAGGCGCACTCCTTTGCGATGTGCGAGCGATTCCCGCTCGATTTCGCTCAATGCAAAGACCGCCTCGCGAAAAGCGAATGTCAGCTGCGGCCCTACCTTCAGGATCGCGAAATGATCTTCTATCATTTCAGCAAGAGCTGCGGGCTTCTGGTAGTCGGTGGAGTGTGCCTCGTAGACAAGAGCAGGATGCTTTGGCAAAGCAGACGAGAGTACGCTGGCTTTCCCGCGGTCGTAATCGAAGATCACGTTTCCCCCAAACTCAACTCCGGGTTGCACGACCAAGCCAATCACTCTTTCCCACGCAGACGCCACACCTTGCTCAGCGAAGGCGGCGCGAAAGGCTTCCAGGGTATGAGGGATCTGATCGGCCGGGGATGCAGTCGGTGGATTTCCCGCGAGTGATTCTCCGCCTGGAGCGGGAACCTCAGTGCCAATGACGTAAAGTAGCGGCGAGGAGCCTCGTGGCAGATCGTCGAATGCGCGTTCGGCAGCGCGGCAGAGAATGGCAGCTCGCTGCGCGATAGTACTTTCATTCGGACCGTTCTTGCCGTCATCGGCGCACGCCATGCTTGCATCGAGGTGAATCTTGTTGTATCCGGCGAGCACGCACGCGCGAACCAGTTCACAAGCCTTGGTCATCGCCACGGCCGCGGGCTGTTCTCGCCACGGGTACGGACCGAGATGGTCTCCGCCCAGCAACACTCGTTGCCGAGGAAGTCCAGCCTGCTGCGCTGCGGAGTGAACAAACTCAGCGAACTGAGAGGGAGTTTGTCCGGTGTAGCCGTCCGATTGATTGACCTGGCTCGACGTGGATTCGACGTGTAGAACTGATTCATCCTCGATGGCTTGCTGGACGGCTGCCGCGATGACGCTGGGATGAGCGGAGCAGACGGCGTACACACCCACTTTCTCGCCGCCACGATTGCGACCGATGATCTCCTGTAATCGCTCGCTCGCGTTTTTGGGCTGTGGTTCCACAGTAGACGATCTACTCGGGTCGAGCCTCGAGGAGCAGGTGTTTGTTGAACTCGGCAGAAATCGTAGCCTTGGGGCCGTGGACGCTTCCGAAATCTTTGTTGTTCACATAATCCACGATGTGGTAAGTGCGGTCCTGCAACCCTCGCAACTCGATCGGGCCGCTCCAGTGGCGGGCGAAGAACGCATAGTACATTTCTTTGTCTTTGCGGATAACGTGAGCCTCGGGGCGATCAAAGCCGATATCGTAAAGTTCTCCGAGATACTCTCCTCGTGAAAGCATTTTTTCTTTATAAATCTGGAGCCATTTCTCAAAGATCTTCTCGCGCTCCGGGGTAAGGTCGGACGTGGTGTGCTTCTTGACGAGATCCGGGAGCACGAACTGAGTGCCCACAACGCCGCCAACTCCCACAGTGGAAGCGAAGTCAATCGCTCCGTCACTCAATTCGACATGGTCGCCAAAGTAAGGGACGTTGTCGCCCATGAGAGCTTTCAACGTTTTGCCTTTGGAGCGAATCTGAAACGAACTCTCGGGATCGGACGCCACCGACATATTGAAATGTGGCATGGTAAAAAACGAGTAAGCCGTGCCGCAAGGACAGAATTCTACTAAGGCATCCGGTTTCACACTGCGGGCCGTTTCATAAATCTCTCGGAAGAAATCCGGCAGGGCGTCAACCGAATCCTCTGGACTTTTATGGTGGTGCGCAGGATTGTAGCAGGGAGGGACGGCGTTCATGTGCTGGCCATCCAGCTTCAGCCCGTCGAATCCCCAGTCGACGAGGATCTTCCGAACCAACGCTTTGTGATATTCCACAACTGCCCGGTCGGCCGGACAAAGATAGAACGAGTTCCACCAGGAGATTTTCCGCTTCGATCCATCCTGATTCAGTAGAAGGAAGTCGGGATGCTCTTTGATTAGTTGCGAATCCGGGACAGCGCTCAGCGGCGACCACCACAGTTGCGCTTTGAATCCCTCGGCGTGGATGCGATCGACGAGCGCTTTCATGTCGGCATCACCATGCGGAAATTTCTTGGGGTCGACAGCCCAATCACCATAGTTGTTTTGCCAACCATCGTCCAAGGTAACCCAGGAGAAACCCATTTTCTTGACGGTCGGAAGCGTGTCGTACACTTGCTTGAGCTTTACCGAGCGACCATAGCCCCAGGCACACCAGATCGGGCCAAACGCACTGTCGGGCGCAGAGGCCATTTGAAATCCTTGCCGCATCATGAGGTGCCGGTACTCCGTAAGCGTGCGAAAGTAGTCCCCCTGATGCACCGACACAAATGTGCGAAGGGTGTGGAAGCTCTCTCCCGGCTCGATCGTTCGCTCCTTATTCGAGCGGACGGCCACGTGAGCATGACGCGCGTCCGGCATGGAGACGGGAAGGGATATGAGGCGCGGCTCCGCCTCGACGTGGCCTACTGCGAGACCAATGTCTTTGCGCCATACGTCGACAATCGGAGTGCCTCCGCCGTAGTCGCTGGCATTCATGCCAAGATAATTCTCCTGCCGGAAGCCGGGTCGCAACGGAACAACCCAATCGGGACGCTTCTTGTAGGAGCCGCTCTGATAGGACCAGAACGCAGGCCCTCGCGCAGTGGGAAGTGAAATGAGCGAATATTGATTATTGCTCCAGCTACGAATGTTCAGTGAACCCGTGCCAGTGTTCGAATACTCAACGTCAAAGATGGCGAGAGAAGGAAAGTCGGCATAGATCGTGACAGAGATGCTCTTTCGCAAGTCTCCCGACTGGCCAGTCAACGACAGCCGCTCCCCCGCGCCAAAGGCGTCAGTCACGGTACCACGGTGAGACGAGGTCAGGGCAAAGTCAGTCCACATGCGGCCGACGCCGGTGACCGTTTCGGATGCGGAAAACGGAGTCATGGGATTTGGGCTCGGGTCCAACAGCGCGACTATTCGGCTGTGCAGGTTGCGGTCGAATTCGATGCGCAAGACTGAGCTTTGGATCTGCAGATCAGTCGCAGAACTGTCAACAGCTGGCGGGATCGGTTTTTGGCTTGAATCGATTTGGCGTGAGTTCCATCCAGGCAGTGCAAGACTGAGTAAAACACAAACCGCTAGAGCGATGGCTCGCGCGCATCTCATCATCGCAGCCTACCACCGATCATGTGTGGTCGGAGTTTCATCGTCCTTTTGGTGAGGGCATCGAACCCAGGGGCTAGAGCCGAACCAATTTTCACCGACGTGCGGCATGCCTGAAGGCATACTCTGATACGAATCGCAAGTTTTTCTGCAGCCTGTTTGGACAAAGACGCTCTTTGCGATATATTTCGATCAATTACTTTTACTTTCGTTTGGTTGGCGTTGTCAAGGGGCGAATACATATTGAATGAGGACTGAACTGATGTCGATCAGAGTGAGTGTTGTTTGTTTTTTGTTGTTGAGCGCGTCAGTGTGGTCGGCCGCGCAGAACGCCAGCGAACAACAGGACCAGTCCCAAGGGCAGATTGGCTACAAGTCCGCCGCCGGTGCGGAACAGAAAAAGACGCTTTTGCTGAAGGACTTTCAACCTGTCCCGATGTTGCACGCTCCGGTGCACAACATCGACCGCGCCAGGTACTACGTGATCGACGTTCACAATCACGTCAACGATGCCATGGGAATGGATGAGCACATGCCACCTGAGCGGGTGATCGAGATCATGAATAACACCAACGTGAAAACAGTGGTGATTCTGACTGGCATGTGGGGTGACAAACTGCAACGGGTGATCGATGAGATGGTCAAGCCTTACCCTGGACGATTCATGGTCTTCTCGCAAATCGACTGGAGCAAGGTCGACGATCCTAACTTCGGACAGGAAATGGTGGCGCAGCTCGACGACGCGGTCGCGCGAGGCGCTCGCGGCCTGAAACAATTGAAGGATCTTGGCCTGAGTGTGCGCGACAAATCGGGAAAGCTGGTCGCGGTGGATGATCCGCGCCTCGATCCCGTGTGGGAAGAATGCGGACGGCTTGGAATTCCGGTCTCCATTCACGTTACCGATCCCGAAGCGTTTTTTCACCCGGTGGACAACACGAATGAGCGATACGAGGAGTTGATCGAACATCCCGACTGGAGCTTTTACGGCCCACAGTTTCCCAGCAAGGAATCAATCCTGGCCGCGCGCGATCGCATGTTTGCCAGGCATCCGCACACGACGTTTATCGCGCTCCACGTCGCGAACTGGCCGGAAAACCTCGACTACGTTTCTCACTTGCTGGATACGCTTCCCAATGTGATGGTCGAATTCGGCGCGCGTGAAGCCGAACTGGGCCGCCAGCCTCGGCGCGCCCGCGAGTTCTTCCTCAAGTATCAGGACCGCATTATGTTCGGAACCGATAATGGCATTGATGAAGCCATGTATCGTAACCATTTTCGCTGGCTGGAAACGGGGGACGAATACTTCGACTATTGGGGGTATCCGGGGCAGGGGCGCTGGAAGATTTACGGCATGGAACTGCCGGATGATGTTTTGGAAAAGGTCTATCACAAGAATGCCGAGCGCGTTTTTGGACAGTTTCGGGGAATTAGCAGGGGCAAATAAATCACCGCGGGCACTAGACCAGCGTGATCTGGATTCCGGTTTTCTTTAGTGCCGCGAGGTCGCCCTTGGGAATGCCTCCGTCGGTAATTAAATGATGTACGGCGGAGAGCGGCGCTATCGAAGACAGGCTACGCCGCCCGAACTTGCTGGAGTCACACGCCGCGACCACAATTCGGGCAACGTCCATCATGGCTCGGTTAACTTTGGCCTCGAGCAGGTTGGGCGTGCTCAGCCCGTAGTGCACATCGAAGCCATCGACTCCCAGAAAAAGAATGTCGGCGTTCAGTCGCCGCAGCGTTTCTTCCGCGATGGGCCCCACCAGCGAAAACGAATTCTTTCTCAAAGTGCCGCCAGTCAGAATGACCTCGAGTGCCGAACCAGAAAGCTCCGCCGCGATGTTGACCGCGTTCGTGATAATGGTCAGGTTCTGGAATTCGCGCAGAGCCCGGGCAATTGCAGTGGTTGTGGTTCCGGAATCAAGAATTATCACCTGGCCTTCCCTGACCATGCGGGCAGCGGCGGCCGCGATTTGCAACTTTTCCTTGCGGTGCAGCTTTTCTTTTTCCCGCAAAGTGGGATCTTCCAGCGCACTTGCCCGCGCCGGCAAGGCGCCGCCGTGGGTGCGATGAATGCGGCCATGTGCCTGGAGAATGTCCAGATCTTTTCGAATTGTGACCTGGGAGGTCCGGAAATGCTTGGCCAGGGCGCCAACCAGCACGCGCCCCTCGCGATTCAATATCTCAACGATCAGTCGACGTCGTTCTTCGTTCAGCACGGGTTCGCTCGAGAGTCTTTGTATTTTACACTTGACAGGTCGGTGAAACGAAAGTAACAGTTAATAAACGCAAGTATACGAAAGATCGAGTGGTTTCGATAATTTGAACCGTGATATTGAAAACGGTTTAGAGGTTGATCGAGAGATCTCTGATCGAATCGCGGAGCGCCTGAAGGTGAATGCCCTTTCTCAATTGTTGGACCTGCCGGAGAGCGAGAAGAAGACTCGCGGGCTGGTTCATACGTCCGCGGAAATCGCCCAGCAGCCCGACACATGGCAGTCCACATTCGACCTCTTCAAAAGGAGGCGCGCGGAGATCGGGGAGTTTCTGGCGTCCTCAGGTATGGCGGTGGACCCCCGCGTCAGGCCAACGGTTTTCCTCGTGGGGGCCGGAACCTCCGACTATATTGGGAAGTCCCTCGCTTATCTGTTTCGAAAAACGTGGCTGTGCGAGGCAGTCGCGGTCCCAAGTACCGACCTCCTGACGCACATGGACGAGCTGTGCGCTCCCGGAAGGAAGTATCTTTGGATTTCCTTTTCCCGATCGGGCGACAGCCCTGAAGGCGTTTCGGTCCTGGAGAGGGCTTATAAGCGCCGCCCCGACATTTACCACCTCGTAATTTCTTGCAATGCGAACGGGCGAATGATCCGCGCCAGCGTGGGTAACCCGCAAGTCTTGAGCATTTGTTTGAACGACGCCGTGAACGACCGAGGATTGGCCATGACCAGTTCCTTTTCCAACATGGTGATCTTCGGTCACTGCCTGGCTCACTACGGGGACATCGAGAGATATGAGCACGTTCTGCCACAACTGATTCGTGCTGGACAGAGCTTTCTACCGATTGCTGCTGATTCCGCCGCTGAACTGGCACGAGGGCCGTACACGAAAGCTTGTTTTGTCGGGTCCGGGCCGCTGCGAGCTGTGGCCAGGGAATCCGCTCTCAAGCTGCTGGAGTTGACCGCGGGCAAGGTCGTTACTATGTCAGAATCGGCGTTGGGCTTGCGTCATGGTCCCATGGCAGCCTTGGACCAGAAGACCTTGTTCGTATGTTTTCTTTCGAGCAACAAGCGGGTGCAGGAGTACGAGCGCAATTTGCTCGAAGAAATTGGAAGCAAGCGGCTGGTTACGACCCGGGTTGTCGTCGCCGGAAGTGCAATCTCCGGGATGAACGCCGTAGCAGAACATAATCTTGCGCCAGCCGTGCCTGTTCCTGTCGCCGATGACTATCGCGCGGCGGTGGACGTCATCTTCGGGCAAGTGCTCGGTTTGTTTTTTTCGTTACGATGGAACCTGCGACCCGATTGTCCAAGTCCAAACGGCGCCATCAGCCGCGTGGTACAGAATGTGATATCCGTTCCTGACTGAAGCTCCGCACCTACAAAACTCATGAAAGGATCTTTGCATGATCGAAGTCTGCGTTGTCGGTGAGATCAATCTCGACCTCATCCTCTACGGATTGCCCAAAGATCTGGTGCTCGACCGGGAACATCTGGCCAGCAACATGGCGTTTACCCTGGGAAGTTCGTCAGCGATCTTCGCACACAACTTGTGTACGCTCGGCACGCAAGTCGGCTTCATATCGAAAACGGGCCGCGACCCGCTCGGCAAGATGGCCGTGGAGCGCCTCTCCGCAGCCGGAGTTGACATCAGCCGGATGAAGCAAGGCTCAGGGCAAACATCCACCGGCCTCACCGTCGTGCTTCCTTACCCTCAACATCGATATATGCTGACGTATCCGGGAACGATGTTCGAAATGCAATATTCCGACATCGATATCGACTACGTCCGGACCGCTCGTCACCTCCATCTTTCCTCTTACTTCCTGCACCGCGCTCTCCGGCCGCAAATCTTGCACCTGTTTCGGCAAGCCAAAGAAGCCGGTCTCAGCACATCGCTCGACACAAACGATGATCCGGAAAACGACTGGGCACAAGACCTGCTCGAAGTCCTGAAGTACGTTGATGTCTTCCTGCCGAACGATCGCGAGGCAAAGAAGATTGCGCGAACGGATGACCTTTCGCAGGCACTGAATCTCTTAGCTGGGCTCGCCAAAGTGGTAGTCGTGAAACGCGGCTCCTCCGCCGCCATATGTCGGAGGGGCGACGAGCAGTGGAGCTTGGCGCCGCCGGCCGTCAAGATGGTGGACGACATCGGCGCGGGAGATACGTTTGATTCTGGATTCATTCACATGTATCTGCTCGGCGCGGAACTGGAGGACTGTCTGGCCTTTGCCAACCTCGCGGCTGCTCACTCGGTGACCAAGGAGGGCGGCACAGAAGCATTTCGGGACCGCAGCGAACTCTTCAATTTCATTCGCGAGCAATGGAATTTAATGGGAAGAGGAGCGTTGCCGGTAAAGGGCTAGCGGCCGGCTCTCCCGCCCCACAGCGATTCTCAAGGGCAATCGCTCAAACTCCATCGCTCTTTCGGAACTTGTCGGCGACCGACTGGGGAAGGCTCTGTTCCAAGCGCCGTGAGAGCCACTCTTGTAACTCGGAGGTTAGGTCCGGCGTAAGGGACGTGAACTGCAACCCGAGGTAGGTCTCGTTGCACCAACAGATGGTGGCGTCGACCGCGAACGGGGTTTCGTGACCAGGAAGCGTAAACTGCACCTGGACTTTAATGCCCGGCCCGAGCGACGTGGGGGTGGCGATTGCGATGCCGCCTTCGCTGATGTTCACGGTCCGGCCATGTATCTCCGGCGTGGGCGGCTTGCAGATCGTAGCCGGAATCTCAACCGGGCAGCGGAAGTAACGTCGTCGCTCGCGCACAATCAGGCCATAGGCAACCTTCAAATTGCGGTCGATCGAAGCTGGGGAAAGAGGTCTCGTCAGGACAAAATGGGAACCTGCCTTGAACGCACTGGCGGTTTCAGCATCGGTGCTGCTGATGGTGAATAGCACGGCGGTTCGATTCGAAGGGGAGCGACGTACTTTTTCCAGCACCGCGCTGGCCTGACCTCCGACTTGGAGATCAACCATTACAGCCTCGTATTTTCGCTGGTCCAGGAGGCTTAGCGCTGCCTGGACGTCCTCGCATATCTCTGGGGACATCGCGAGTTGGCGCATTGATTCGCTGAGTTGCTCGATTGTGGCCGCATCGTTCGAGACAAGCAGCACGCCTCCGACGGTCTGGGAAGGCGCGGGTGCGGCTGCATTCGCGTTACTCATGCTAAATCAACCTCTTCGCTGCAGGACTTCAGGTCAGGCGTGCGAAGCTAAAGCCTTTGAAGGCCGATTGCTATGGTCCCACCCGGGCTTCTGATTGTTGTGTTTCGACCGCACCGCCTTGAAAGTGCTTTACTCGAGCCTGCCAAATCGTTGTCTAGCATTGTCTCTGATTTCCAGGAGAATGCGGCAACTTCTTTTCAAAGTCGGTAGCTTCGCCCCTGATTGTCGTGCTCTGGTTTTCCACAGCGACCGGTCGCGATTCTTAACTGCAATGTAACATTTCTATGCTATAAAAGCGGCTTCCATTTACAGGAGGCTTGCCCCATGAATTCTTGTCGCCTGTCGGTCGCCCTTCGTCCTTCTCCGATTTTCAGGTTCGTCCTAGCTGTCAGCACGGAATTCACGCTAAGTTCGAGAGCACTTATGTGGCGCAGAATATAACTGCCAAAGATTTTGCGAAGTTCGTGTATACTCCCGAGCGCCTCGCCAATCCGTTTGCGGATTACGTTAATTACCTCAGGGAATCGAATCGGCAGGTTGAAAATCTTTATGCGATCGAGAAAGCCGGCGGTTTCAACGGCAAGGGTTCCGCTGAAGCTTTTGACTTCACGACCCACAGACTGGCAGCCGGCTCTCAGATGCTCTTGGATCTTTGGTACACGGCCTGGCTTGATAGTGCGACCAGCGCCGAAACTGCGCCGGGCTCGACCGCGGCTCCACCCACCAAATAGCCACGGCATTTGCCTGCGCCAAGACGAATCATAGAGACCCGGTCCAATAAGTATTTCGCTTTCCGTCAATCGATGTGCTCACCTGCCTCGAACCCTTCTTCGGCCATGGGCAGAACGTCGCGCTCGCCAGCTACCCATACATAGAGCGTAGGCAGCAAAAAGACGCTCATGATGAGGGCTGCGATCAGGCCGCCGACAATAACGATCGCGAACGGACGCTGCGAATCAGAACCAATCGCATGCGAAAGAGCGGCTGGCAGCAGTCCTAAAGTTGCCACCAGCATGGTCATCATAATGGGCCGTAGTCTCAATACCGCGCCCTCAACCGCGGCATCCTCGATGGAATATCGCCGAGCTCGAAGCTGGTTGATGTATTCGAGCATGATGACTCCGGTTTGCACGGACACGCCGAACAGCGCCAGGAAACCTACGCCCGAGGAAACACTGAAGTTGGTGCCGGTGATCAGAAGAGCAAGCAGGCCACCGATGGGTGCGATGGCAATATTAGCCATGATCAACAGCGCCCATTTGAAAGACTTGAACATCGTGTACAGGAGGATGAAGATGATGAGGATCGTGATTGGGAGCACGATGAGCAGGCGCTCGTTGGCTCTCTTCTGGCTGGCATATTCTCCTTCCCAATCGAGAGTGTATCCGGTGGGTAATTTGACCTGCGCGTTTACCTTCTTGATTGCCTCTTCGACCGTGCTGCCGAGGTCGCGACCGCGGACGCTGTATTTGATGGCAACATAACGGCGATTGCCTTCGCGATAGACTTCCGATGCTCCATCTGTCACTGTTATCTTGCAGAGCTGTGCAAGTGATACGCGTTCTCCGGTGGGCGACAGCAGGCGAATCCTTTCGATCGCGTCCTTTGTACTCCGGTATTGAGGCAGGTAGCGCATTGCCAAATCGTATCGCGCCTCTCCCTTGAGCACCTGGGTGAGCGCACTGCCTCCAACCGCGGTCTGGACCGCATCCTGCACGTCGGAGACATTGATCTGGTAACGAGCGGCTTGCTGACGGTCCACAGCCACGTTTAGATTGGGCTGGCCCAGCACCCGAAAAACTCCAAGATCCTCAACGCCTCTGATTTTACGCATGATGGTGACGATCTCATCTGCTTTTTCTTCCAGAAGTCTTAGATCGTCACCGTAGATTTTGGTGGCCAAAGCTCCTTTCACTCCGCTCACAGCCTCTTCCATGTTGTCTTCGATGGGTTGAGAAAAACCCCACAGGACACCGGGAGTTTTGTCCAGTTCGCGATTCATAGCTGCGATCAATTCATCTTTATTCTGATGAAACACCGGCCGCCATTTTTCTTTCGGCTCCAGGTCCACGAAGTACTCAGTGTTAAAGAAGCCTGTGTTGTCCGTTCCATCATCCGGACGCCCCACCTGGCTGGTGCAATTCGGTACCTCCGGAAAAGAGCAAAGTACGATTCGCGCCTGGTTGGCGACCCGGATGCCTTCGTCAGGGCCCGTGCTGGGGGCAAGAGTGCCGCGAACCCACAATGCGCCCTCATCCAAATGGGGCAAAAATTCGGAACCGATGGCGCCGCCGAATGCGAGGTAACACGCAACGGCCATCATCAATGCGCATGCTCCGACTGTGATCGCGCGACGGCGAATTGCCCAGCGCAGGGCCTCGCGATATCGTTTACTGACGTAGGTCATCACTGGGTTACGCCATTCGCGAGTGCCCTTGGCGAAGGCGAAACTTGCCAGCACGGGCGCGACAAGGATCGAGAAAAGCAATGCCCCGAGCAACGCGAAAGCCACGGTCCAGGCCATGGGATGAAACAGTCTGCCTTCAACACGCTGCAGCGTAAAAATCGGTAAGAAAGCAGTGATGGTGATGACGATGGCATAGAACACGGGTCGCTGTACCTCATGCGACGCAAAACTTATGGTCTCATTTGCGCTTTTGCTCCCGTCGGAATGGCTTAACTGGCGCACAATGTTTTCGATCAAGACAATCGCACCTTCCACGACCACCCCGAAGTCCAGTGCCCCAAGCGACAGCAAGTTGGCAGGAATGTGGCTCAGATCTAGACAGATGGCGGCAAAAAGCAGGGCAAATGGAATGGTTATGGCGACGATAAGGGCGCCCCGAATGTTCCCTAGGAAGAGAAGCAGAACGATCGACACAAGAATCATTCCCTCGGTGAGATTGTGCAGCACCGTGTGACTGGTGAAGCGAACCAGATCACTGCGATCGATGAATGGAACTACCTTCACGCCGGGCGGCAGAATATGTTCGTTCAATTCCTGCACTTTTTCGTGGACCGCTTGAAGGGCTGTGTCTGCGGCTGCGCCTTTGCGCAACAGCACGATGCCTGCCACTACATCGTCGTTGTCGATGATTTTTCCGTCTTGGTGGTGAATGGCTTTGGCAAACTGTCCGAGCCGGATTTTTGGACCTTGCGAAATGATCGCAATGTCCTTCATCCTAATCGGCGTGCCATTCTTGGCTATGATGACCGTCTCTGCAATATCTTGGGATCGATCGACCAGACCGACCGAATTTACGTTGATTTGCTGCAGGCCTTCCTGGATGAAGCTTCCCCCGGCATTGACATTGTTGTTTGTCAGTTGTTGCTCGATCTGCGCCAGGTTCAGGCCGTAAGCGACGAGTTTGTTGGGGTCGACGCGAACCTGGTATTCGCGGGTGGGACCACCGAAGCTGGCCACGTCGACAATATCCGGGACGGCTTTGAAACTCTTCTCGATGACCCAGTCCTCAATGGATTTCAATTCCATCGGGTCATACGCCGGATTCGTGCTACGCAGGGTGAAGAAATAGATCTGGCCGACCGGACTCCAGTCCGTGCCCATTTGCGGCACTACCCCTGGCGGCAAGGTGACTTGGCTCAGCCGTTCCAGAACCCGCTCCCGGTTCCAGTCATTATCCGATTCGTCGTCGAAAATCAGCTTCAGGTCAGAGAGTCCGAACAGCGAGAAAGAACGCAGATGCACGATGTGCGGGATGCCGTTCATCACGATTTCGAGCGGAATCGTGACCTGCTGTTCGATTTGTTCCGCCGAAATCCCCGGCCATTGAGTGATGACCTCGACGTAGTTGTCGGCTACATCCGGATAAGCCTCAATGGGAAGGTGACGGAACGCAACGATGCCCCCAGCGAAAAGCAGCAGCGCGAAGCCCAAAACGAGCAGGCGGTTGCTGAGAGCGAAATCGACGACTCGGCGAATCATTTATTGCTCCACCGTGTTTTGCAGTACCAGGGCATTCGAAACCACTTGAACTCCGGGCTTGAGCCCGGAAACAACCTCTTGCATGTTGTCGGGAAGCATGGTTCCAGTGACCACTTCGAGCCGTTTGAAATGCCCCGCGCCTATCGGGGTGTAGACCCACTCGCGATCATGTAAGTGCAGAATGGCGGTTGCGGGAACTGACGCCACGGTTTCCGCTTGTTTCCCATAGAAGGTGGCAGTAACGAACATTCCAACGCGCATCAATCCAGGGTTAGGGACTTCGATTCGAACCTTTGCCGTACGGATACTGGGATCAAGAATCGGCAAGATGTTATCGATCCGGCCCTTCAAGACTTTGTCAGGGTAGGCGTTCAGGCGGATATCCGCGAACTCGCCGACGTGCACGGCGTCGAGATCATTTTCGTAAACGTCGCAGATGATCCAAACATAAGAAAGATCAGAAATGGTGAACGGGTTGGGCGAGCCCAGCCCTTGCACACCTGCCGCGTTTGTGACCTGCTGGTCCGTGATGATGCCCGATACGGGTGCGAAGATATTGACGATCCCCGATGGGTGGTCTTTATCGACGCCGAGAAGCCGCAACTGTTCGGTTGCTGCATCCAGATCTGCTTTGGCGTCCTGTGCGGCGTCTTCCGCTTGTTCGAGGGCACTCTTGGCAATGGCGCCTTTGTCGAAAAGGATCTGGTTCCTCTCCAGCTGTTGGCGAGCCAGGCGCTCATCGTTCACCGCCTTCCGATATGTCTGGTAAGCTCCGGAAACGTCGTTGCTCTGGACTCTCAGCAAGAGCTGGCCTTTTTGCACCATATCGCCGAGCCTGGCCTTGATTTCCACGACCCGGCCTGAGGCTAGCGAGATCACAGGCACGGCACGGGCTATATCGGGCTGGACGGTCCCCGTGACGTTCAGGGCGGGCACGGCCTTATGCTCAACCGCGGTCACCAAGGGAAACTGTTCGGGGTGGTCCACCTTGAAGTTGTTGGCATCCAGGTCGGGCTCGACGCTGGCCGGAGGCGGGGCCTCGGCCTTCGGGTCCGGTTTTGTTTGACCGCAGCCAATGAGGAAGAGACTCAAGGGCAGGTAAACCATGGCCCCCAGGATCAGGCCAAGGAATTTGGTTTTCATTGGACCACCTCTCGGCCAACGGCCATGTTCAATTGGGCTGCGGCAGTCAAGTACGAGCCAACCAAGTTCACGTAGCTGAGTTGCACGCCGCGGTAATCAGCTTGGGCATTCAGGAAATCCAGCAACGAGGCTCCGCCGCGCTGATAGGAAAAGAAAATCGTGTCTCGGACTCGGGTCGCCTGCTGCAGATATTTCTCCTTGTACGGTCGCAGCAGAATCAAATTGCTTTCGAGTGTGGCGTAGCCGGAGTCGACGTCGCTGAGCACCGCTGCTTCGGCGGCGTCGCGCAATCTTTCATTGCGTGTGATATCGAGCTGCGTGCGTAGCTTCTCTCCCTGGTTGCGATCAAAAATGCGCAATGGGACACTGACGCTGACGCCCAGAGTGTTTATGGCGAACGGGTTGTTGTTCGATGAATTATGCGTATACCATGCGCTCAAGATAGGATCGGTTGAGCCGTTGGCAACCGCGAGTTTGTGATCGGTCTGGGCCTTGTCCACGGCTTCGACGGCTGCCTTCAAGTCCGGTCGTGTGTCTAAAGCAATCTTCCGAAATTCATCGCGGGGCATGAGTTGGCCGTTGAAATCGAACAGGCCGACTACGTCGGATTGTTCAATCGGCGTTCGATCGTTGAGCAGTGTGAGCAACTGAATTTTCGCGGTGCGTAGATTGACTTCGGCAGTTTGAACGTCCGATTCGTACTGCACGCGCTGCAACTCCAACCGGTCGAGATCGATTTGCGCGATGTCCCCGGCGTTAAAGCGATCTCTGCTGATCTGAAGCACATGGTCGTAGTAAGCGAGGTTGTCTTTGGCCAACTGCAATACCGCTTTGGCTTGCAGGGTCGATACAAATGCGCCGCGCAAGTTGAAGAGCAGACTTCTCTCCAGATCGGCGTGACTCGACTCGGCGATCAGAGTCGCCTTTTTCGCGCTCTCAAGGCGCAACTCCCGCTTGTGCCTCCGCTCGTGCAGATAGCTGATGGCGGGCGACTCAAAAGTGCCAGCGAATGGCCGCCAGACCCCCTTGTCAGGAGCAATCTGGGTTCCGTCTGCCGTCAGCGTCAGATCTGGGTTGGGACGCAGGTACGCAGTGATCTCCTGCGCCCTTGATTCGTCGATATTCAGCTTATCTGCCAGCAGCGTCGGATTGTTTGCCTCGAAACGGTTGCGCACCTGCTCCCAGGTCAAAGACACTTGGGCCTGCGCTAGCGTGTTCGCGCTGCACAATATCAGGGCACAGCACAAGCATGGCAGCTTTCGCATCCATCACTCCGTTTTTGCACCGAAACTCCCGGTTAAAGGCGCGGCAGCCTGTTCAGGTTGCGCGATCTGCGGGCAGAGGTTTAATTTCCCGAACGCTTCTTGTGAGAACCAACTTTGCGCAGACGAGACCTCAGTTCGTTGAAGCCGGTCGCCACCGTCACGAGGTACAATCAGAGAGCAAAAAAGCGATCACGTCCAAGACGCAATCGTTCAGTACGGCTAGATTCACTGGTTACTCCGAGCTTGCAGTCCGCTCGCTTCTCCATCTTTGCTCGGAGCAACACAACTCCCCGGATTCCTCACACTGGGTCTATCGATTGTATATGCTTACTTTCTGCTTTGGTGAAGGCACTCAAACGGTATCAGAGGGAGTATTTCGATTAGGGGGTTAATCTTTCGATTGCGGTGATTCAACCCTTGGTGCAATCGGTTGATTGGATTTGGGAAACACCGCCTTGTGATGGGATAATCGATCGCTTCATCAAAAAATCCATGTTGAACTTAGAATGGATATGGGAGCCACGGAACCGGACGCTCGTCCTGCTCGCCAGCGTAAGCGTTGTCTTGGGGATCGCTGCCGTGGACTGGTGGACGAAGCCCTATGTCTCTCTAGGCTTTCTCTATTTATTTCCCATCATGCTCGTGGCTGGATTCTTGCCGCGTTGGGGAATCGTGTTGATGGGTTTAGGGTGTGCGCTGCTGAGTGAACGATTCAGCAACCTGAACCCGGCGGACGCTCCCATCCGTCTGAGTTTTGAAGCACTGGCACTCGTCGGCTCTGGACTATTTATCTCGGAGGTCCTGAGTAACCGTCGGCTCAGGTTGGCATCCCAGGAGCGATTACGCGTTTTGGTGGAAACGAGTCCAGCAGCTATCGTCACGGTCGATGAGCATGGCTTCATTGAACTCGCGAACCGCGCGGCCGTTGAACTCATGGCTCCAAGGGATGGGCACCTGCTCAGACAGCCTATCGCGGCATTCTTGCCCGAACTGCATCACGCTTTGCGCTGGGAAGAGGGACCACAGTTCAGGACATCGATGCAATGCCGGGGCCATCGAGGAAACGGGGAGTCGTTCCTGGCTGACGTCTGGTTTTCTAGTTACAAAGAAGGGCCGACCCCAAAACTAGCTGCCATCATCGCCGATGTCACAGAAGAACGGAGCGCTACCAAAGAGTCAACTCCTGCTAATTCTGATCATCAGGACAGATCTCCACTGAACAATCGTGAATCGGATGTGCTGCGCCTGCTGGTTCAGGGCCTCGCTAATAAGGAAATAGCATCGCAGTTAAACGTCTCAGAGAGCGTGGTTAAGAATACGATTCAGCAACTGTTCGCAAAAACTGAAGTGCGCACACGGAGCCAACTGGTTCGGGTGGCACTGGAACGCTACAGGGATCTTCTGTGACCGCTAAAGCTCTAGTCTGCTAGTCTGGTCTGCAGGTCATGTATCGCCGCAGTCCAGTCATTCAGACCATCGGCTTCCAGCCATAAGTCTTTCAGTTCAGAGTTTCTCCGCACGCGTTCTAAGGCTCGAATTGCCAGAGCCTTAAGGTCGGGAGTGGACGCCTCTCGATTTCCTTTCGTCCATTCGACAATTTCTGGTGGTACTCCCGCGGCGGGGGAACCGTTCAGAGCGGCGATCACCTCGGCTGCCGCGACGGCGACGCTCGCGTCGGGTTCCGCCAGATATCCGGGATTGTCGGCGGCATGGAGGAATATCTTCGTCAGATCATCGGCGGTTATTGGGCCCAGTTTCGCGAGCCAACCTGCGGCGTCGTCATTCTCAAAGCTTCCAACACCCCACCTCCCCACGCAGCCTCCTCCGCAGACGATCCGCTTGCAAGATTATAAGGCCACGATGCGGGCAAGGTTCGTCCGCCTGTGATCATTCGCTTTCGTGCCGACGTGCCTCGTACCAGAGTGCGAGTTCGACCCGGTTCCAGAATCCAAGTTTGTCGTAGATGACGCGAAGATAGTTTTTCACGACATACTCCGTCGTACCGATGATCTCGGCCACGTCGCTATTTTTGAGTCCGCGAGCGACCAGTTCTATGACTTGCTGCTGGCGCGGGCTGGGGAGGCGAGATCCGTAAAGATCGTTTGCGGGCATGGCCGCATCCGATTTTGAGGGTTGCATAAATGAACTCCTAATTCATCCGCGCGCAGACGTTCGCTTGAAACGAATGCTGCTGAGGGTTCGAGTCGCCCCATTTTGTCTGACGGTCTCGCTGGCTTGTGCATCGGAACTGAGGGTGAAATCGTGGCCTGCAAATCTGCTAGTGACAAACTTCTCGCCCCGAAGAACGGCGCAGACGGCGGTCAATAGCTCGCTTGCGGCGTCCGACTTGACGACATAGGCAAATGCGCCCAAGCCGAGAGCTTCCTGCACCGCATCAGTAGAAGACTCTTGGCTCAGGAACAATATTTTGGAGTTGGGGGAGAGCTTGCGTATTTGTCGAGCGGCTTCCAGTCCATTGAGCTTTGGAAGACCGAGGTCGAGCACAATCAAATCTGGTTGCAGTTCTTCCGCTTTTTGGACCGCTTCCAAACCATCTGACACTTCGCAGATCACCTGCACAGTTGGCAGTTCTTGAAGTATCGACGCGACAAAACGCCGAAAAGGTTCGAAATCGTCTACCACGAGAGCACGCACTGATGATGATGCCAAGTAGCCTCCGCTAGTTAAAGTTCAAGCCCGAGTCACTGACTGGCGGTGCTTAACTCACGACAGAATAGGATCACATACGGGAATGGTTCGGTCGTTGCGCGAGGGCAATTTGGTGGTTGCTCCTGATCAGTGAGCGAGAAACACCGTGGCGATCTTTAAAAGGGTGAACAGCGTAAGTACCGGATTTGCGTGCGAACTGGTTTATGCTTCGGTTTTTACAGCAGGCATTGTGGAATCGATCAGTTTAAGTTTAGGTTCTCGATCAACCGCGGCAAACAACTCACTGATGACGTGCTCGTCGATTTCTCCCGCCTTCTCCATCACCACAGGAAAGCGAACTACAACCTCGAGGGCCGACGTCGTGAAGTGAATGCGGACCCGCGGCTTCAATTCTGCCTCTGCGATCGAAGACAACGTCATTTCCATCTGTCTTCGCTGCCGCTCCAATAGGTCACGGTATGGCGCTAAGGCAGTGTTCGTCGCCTCGTCCAGCCGGGCACGGAGGACGCGGTAATCGATTTCTGGCGCAAACTTCAGCGAGATCTCGTGCCAAATGAAATTGGTTCCCGGAATCTGCTTAAAGAGCGCGGACGTCGACTGAAACACGACCGAATTCGAGAAGGCTACCACTCGGCCGGTAGGCACAGCATCCGCCCCTGCGGTGCTCAGTTCCATCAGATGAAATCGCACCAGTCCGATTTCCACGACTTCTCCATTCACCGTCCCCGCCTGTACTCGATCTCCAACCCGAATGCCGAATTTTCCGATCAGAAAGAAGTAGCCCACAATCGACACGATGACGCTCTGCAAAGCAACGGCCACACCTGCCGTTATTAGTCCTGCGAAGGTAGCAAGCGCTCCCAATTCCGCGACAAAAGCGAATATCAGGACGATTCCGGCTGCGGTCCAAAGCACGATCCTGCGGATCAGCAAGAACTGGTAGCGACGTCGCGAGTCATGTACATAACGGAAAATCGCCTTTCTCCAAATCTCTCCGATGACAAAGACCGCGCCCAGCACTATCGCCAAACCCGCCAGCCTGACGAGCAAGCTTTTTATTTTGTCTTTGAATTCGCCTCCAACATCGGCCTGCCAGTTGGAAAGATTCCTCTTATAGAGATCGAGCAAGATGGCTTGCTTCCCTAGTGGAGCCAGTGTCGCCGAAAGCAGCTTATACTCGGCGGTGAGCGTGTCTAATTGCTGCCTTTCTTGCGCCAGCCCCTGTTGATTGCTAGTGTCGGCCTGCTTTGCCAACTGGTTCCCAGTCTCAATCAACTGTCTGAAACGGTTGATCAGCGGAGCCCGAAGCTGTTTGGAACTCTGCTCCAGCGCCTCGGTTGCATGCATCTCGTTGACCAGAGTGTGGCGCTTGCTCGAGAGTAGGAAAAGATCTTCCGCCAACGCCCACATGTTCGTACTCGGTATTTTGTTGATCACGTTGGCGCTTGGGCTGGGCTGCTGGTTCGCAGGGGGAGTGCTTTCGCTCCCGCCGGCGTTACTCAACGCAGTCGGTACGCTGCGAGCCAACTCTTCAATCTGGGATCGAAGTCCGATGGTTCCGGTTCCGGTGGAAGCCTCACTCAGAAAATCCAACATGCTGTGCAAACCCTGTTGGCGGGCCTGAAAGAGTGCCAATTCACTTTGGGTTTCAGCGAGCTGCGCCGCGATGCGGCTGCGCTTGCTTGCGGGCGCCTTCTCCAACCCCTGCTTAAGGGACTCGACTTCATTCTGCGTTTGTTGGACTAATTGATCCGTCTGCGCCGACGTCTGAATCAGACTCTCGTATTCGGACAAAGCACCGCTCGGATTCAGAGTTTGATTGGTCTTCGACTGCTTAGCTAGCCGCTGTTCCTCTTGTCGGGCGAATTCAAAAGCCAGGCTGACAACTTGGTCAGCAATCCGACGATTGTCGGCCAGGAAGGTTAAATCACTTGGTTCCGTGGCCAGGTGTTGCTCCTGCTGAGTCTGACGGTACCAATCGATGGTCTGAGTGAGCAGTGGGAGGATCTGGGATCGCACCGAGCCGGTAGAGGTAGCGTCTTGCGCCATATAAGCGCCTGCGGTAGAAGCCAGGAGAAGGGGAATCAGGAGCGACTTCATCGAGTTTCGCAACAGAGAAATAATGCCTGGTTTTCTAGTGGTGGTTCCACGATTCGGCGTGTAAACGACTCGGGTTTTGGAATGTCTACTCTGTGCGGAAATGTACCTGATCGACACTATAGTTTATTTTAGCGCGGGCAAACACGCGGTAGTTCGTAGATTTGCGGCATCTTCGCGAGCTTAAGATGCAAAAGAGGCACGAGGCGTCGTTCGCCCCGTTCTCCGTTTTGCACCAAGGACCGTCTTTTGACAACCTCCCACGCGGTTGTCCGAAGGCATGACCAGAAGTAACGAATGAACCTCCTACTTCAGGCAACCTTAGCCACGATTGGAACAACAAAAAAAGTAAGGCGTCTGGCCAATGTTTGGGGGAATCGTGAAGCTGAAATTACTTGCATTTGTTGTTACGTTTGCGTCATCGTCGGTCTTTGCCGTGTTGCTCGCTGGCGGAGGGTTGACTAGCATTTCGTCAAAGGACTTAGGAGTTCTGCGCAAAGACACGACTCTCGCCGTAAAGTGCAATCCGACAATTCGGACGCTCACTCATCCGAAACGGACCGCAACGATCAGACCTGCAAAGTGGGGAGTTGCCTCGCCTCAATCCGGCAGTCCGAGCATGCTGAAGGGCGCAGCAAATAAGGGGATTGGCGTGGCCGCAACGCGCTCCATCCCGTCGATGTGGCAGATCAGCAATCAGGTCGCATTCAATACTTGGATTCAGTATCATCCCAGCCCGAACAGCGTGTGCCAGGATGACAGCTACTCGAGTTTCGGCGCGAACAGCACGAATGAAGTCAGTTGCGATCGGCGGTTACAGTCCAGAATTTAGTCGACGCGTCGGGCTTTCGTCTGCGGATTTGGACCGAAATGGGACGGAGGATTACCATTTAGTACCGGTCCCCCCCTCCCCCTATCGCCTGCAAAATCCAGAAAACAAGAGATTTAAATTTTGACTATGTGCTAGATCTTTGAGTTTTAAGGACTTACACGCAAAATCTAGAGAACATGGGACTTACGGCTGGCGGCGGTGCGGGGCGATCCCGTTTTGGGACTGCGATTGGAGGGCCCTGGGGCGAGCGAGCCAGAGTTCGGTGCGTTAAATTTTCAAAGATCGCTTATTATCTTCGAGATAATCGAATATTGATTCATGTTATCTGCTTTGAGGCTTCCGGTCAACAAGAAAGCGATTGGGCCCGGGCCAGGAGGCTCGCGCCAACCCTTTCCGCAAAGGACGCGGAAAAGGGTGGGGCACCCGATTCGTCGGCGTAGTGGAGATATACCCGGCAGCGACCCTCTTGAGTAGGTCGGAACGGAAGGCTGGGCCAGCCCCCAAGTTTCCCTATTGCGTGTTGAGCAGGATGGCAACTTTGCCGTACTCCTCGATGGGGATGGCGAGGTCGGGGGCGTTGTCGTTATTGAAATCGCCTGCGGCTATGGAGTAGCCGCCCTGGTGATTGATCGATTCTTTAATCTCGATGCCGGGGCCGAACGTCCCATTGCCCTTGCCATAGAAAAAATACGCATCGTTGAGGCTGGTAGTACAGGCGACGTCGAGGTTGCCGTCGAGATTGAAGTCGGCGACGGCGCAGGCTTCGGGGGGCTGCCAGTTCTGGAACGTGGGCTTGTAAATGCTGGGTTTGCCAAAAGTGGCGTCGCCCTTATTCAACAGTACGACCATTCCCGACGAGACATCAGCAATGACCAAATCCTGATCGCCATTGTTTCGCAGGTCGGCAATCTTCACGTCCACGACTTCTCCACCCCCAGCCTTATAGCTGACCGGCTTAAGAAACTTGCCCGTGCCGTCGTTCAAGAAAATCGCGACTGAGCCGTTGTCAAACTGTGTCACTGCAAGATCGGGGTGGTGGTCTCCGTTCAAATCAGCCGCCGCAATACCAACAGGTTGCTCCGGCATTTTAAACTTGGCAGCCTTGGCCAGCTTGCCATGGCCGTCGCCGAAGAACACGATCACATCACCTGGAGCGCCAAATCCTTGGTCTGTGACTGCGGCATCCAGATGTCCATCGCCATTGAAATCAGCTAGCGCCACGGAAGCGGATTGCGGGCCGATAGGATAACTCGCGGACAGTTTAAAGCCGCCCTTACCATCACCCAGAAATATGGCGATTAATCCGTCACCCGTTCCAAAGTTCTCGACCACTGCTAAATCTTCGTTCCCGTCCTCGTTGAAATCTCCGACTGCAATTCCCACTGGCGCGTGTGCGGAGAATTTACCAGGCGGCTGGAATGTTCCGTCCCCGTTGCCGAGGAGGATCACTATCTGGCCCGTAAGGTAGTTGGCGACGGCGAGGTCGAGATTGCCGCTTCGAGTGAACTGCGCTGCGACCACCTTGTACGGCCTTTGGCCAGCATGAAGTCAACCTCTATGCCGACGGTCCTTCTTCGGGGAACTATACCGACGGCACCTCCGGCATTGGCACGCCTGCGCTGATCATTCCCAGTTTCTTCTGGGGCATCGAGGGCGTCAGCCGGGGTGCGTCGCCCGGAAGTACTGCCACTCATCCGCCACCGGGGCAGGGCACCTTCCTGTCGGTATGCTCAGGGGCTGGCAACCCCATCAATATCACCAACGAGGGACCGGGATCAGGGCCGTGCACAACCGCTTTCCCGAAACGCTCGTTCTCGATCGTATCGAGCGCGGTTGCGACAACGGGCGGCATTACGACGATGACGATTACCATTCCCGACCCCTTGACTGCTGGTACGAACATCTATCTAGCCGAGTTGGCCAATGTAAAAGGGAGCGCCGTCACTAACGAAAACGGAACATACAAGGTCCAGACCATCAACAATTCTTCGGGGACGGGAACGAATGGCACGATCACTGTAACAGTGCCGAGTACAACCACCGGATGCTCATCGAATTGCGGAACGCTATTCCTCGGAACGCCGATCCTCGGCTTTGCCAACACCAACAAACCCTACAATGACGCATCGTGTTTTACAGGCCTGTGCAGCGGATTCGGCGAGCATATCAAGGATTTGGGATTCAACTGCCAGAGTTATGATGGTTGCATCGGCTGGCAGAATCTATATGCGCAAGAGGAATCCGGGGTGTCCGGACGCTCTCCGATCTCTACCTCGTCGAAGGCTTGAAGTGACTCGTTGTCTGATGCCGTCGGACTGTTAATTCTCCTAGTTGTGCCCCTTTCACATTTCGACTAGACAATAGAGGGTAAGAACAGGTTCTCGAACCTGACGCCTAAATATTTGTGGCAGGAGTGCTTGGCCCGTTACAAGGGCACAAACGCGCAGGCTAGCTTTGCTCCGGCGAGTCGCGCACAGCTTTTGAAAGGATGAACAACTCATATGATGCGAACCTCGAAATCGATGGTAGTAGGCAGTGTCGCGGTGTGCTGTTTGTTGGTCGGGTTGGCGTTCGGCGTATCGAACGGCGAGAAGGCCAAGGTTAAGGGCGTGATTGCTACTCGAACTGGCGAGACTCTGGTCTTGGCCACTGATTCCGGAAACGTCACCGTCGTTCTTAACGATGACACCAAGGTGCAACAGCCAAAAGGTCTGGGTATGCGCAAGAAGCAGATGTCAGTCACGGTTCTGGTCCCTGGTCTCAGAATCACAGCCGACGGTATCGGCGACGCGCAGAACAGGGTCGTGGCCAAGTCGATTACCTTCGACGCGGACGATCTGCAAATGGCCGAAGCCATTCAAGCCGGCTTGACGCCGACCAAGCAGGCGGTCGCGACCAACCAGCAAAACATTGCGGCGAACAAACAAGCGACCCAGGCCAATGCGCAAGGGATTCAAACCAACTCGCAAGACATCGCTGCGAATCAGGCGGCCACTTCGGCGAATCAACAGGCCACTGCAGCCAATCAGCAGCAGATCGAAGCGACTACCAAGCGCTTCTCCGAGCTCAGCGAGTACGACACTAAGGCTGACGTTAAGGTCAACTTCGCAGTCGGGAAATCAGTGATCTCGGCGGACGACAAAGCTGCTCTCCAGAAGTTGGCGAAAGATGCCGTGGGTACTACTGGCTACATCATCGACGTGAAGGGTTTTGCCGACTCCTCGGGCGCCGCCGCCATGAACCAGCAGTTGAGCATGGACCGCGCCCAGGCGGTGATTGCATACTTAATCCAGGACTGCAAAGTGCCTGTACGGCATATCGTAGCCCCAGGCGCGATGGGCACGGCTGATCCCGCTGCGAGTAACGAGACTTCATCGGGCCGAGCCGAAAACCGTCGCGTGGAAGTCAAGGTCCTCGTCAATAAAGGTCTGGCTGGACAGTAAGCAAGTTTCGACTTCGCGCAGTTGCGAAGCGAACTACAAAGCTAGCAGAACGGTACAGAATTCGAGTGCAGGCTGGTAGTTTTGGCAGTTGAATTGAGCCGGTGGCGCAGATAAGTTTGTTTCTGTTCGTCCTTTCGCGTTCGCCCCACCTTGGCCGAGCTGTTCGGCGGGGGTGGGGCGAGGTTTTGATAGGAGCTATCCAAGGTTTGTGGCTGAACAGCGACACTTACCATCCCTGCCCGGCCGGGCTAACTTATAGGCGCGACTCGCAGAAGCTAGGCGGCCGCCTTGCTCTCCGCTTCCGGTGGCGCGTTCGGCGGAGGGAAAATAAACCGGCGAGGAGATTTCAGGAAGCTCAGCGCTGTGTATCGCATTAACCTAAGTTGATCACGCCGCGGCACTCCGTAGGCCTTCATGGCGACCGCAGCCGCAATCGAAAAACTCACGCCCAGATTTAGAACAAATGTCACCGCGATTCCGAACAGTGTGTGGATGAACCAGCCTTTGTACATCCACTCTCTTCCGAAACTGGCGGCCGCGAGTGCCAGCGTGCCGGTTGAAAGGGTAACGTGGCGAACGTCCAGAGGTATGCCGAAGAATGCTCCCACGACTGGAGTAAAACCCAGCAAATAGCCGAGCACAATGCTTGTCGTCCAGCCTGACAGATTGGCGTCCACGGTGTCTGCCAGACGCTTCATCCGTTCATGCCCCAGTTTCCGGCCCAAGGGATGTTGGGCGATGGCCGCGGGAAGGTGATTGTAGATGGCAAAGTTCTCGAACCAGCCGCCAGCCAGTGCTGAAACCCACAGGATCACGCCGGTGAGTGCTGCGTAGATCATGGTCCCGGAAGCCAGGGGGTTCAGGGTGTGGTAAACGTATTCCGCACTTGGGGCTTCCAGAAAAGGCCGCGAAAAAGCCCAGACCCACAATCGGGCAAATAGCACACATCCGACGCCGACCGCCAGAAGATTTCCGGCCGCAGATGCGAGCTGGCTGCGCGTAATCCGGCTGATGAACTCCGCCAGTTTCTCCAGCCTGGTCCGCCCGCGAGTTACGCGCACGATGCCCGCAAAGGTTGCGGCAGTGACCGAGGGTTGCTTGGTGGCGAGTGCGAGATGAAAGTGTTGCAGCACAAGGAAACTGACAGCGTAGTTTGTTCCCGAGGCCATCCCCTCGAGGAACAACGGCAGGTGCGCTTCCACGACTCGCATTTTGATGGCGGCGGTCAGCACGGTGAGCAACCCACCGCCCAACGACGCCTTCCAGATCTCCCGGTATTCACTGCGCGAGTCGGCGATGTAAGGTTCTCCGGCCTTGCCCGTTCGCTCGACCACTTTACGCGCCATGAGCGCGGAATTTTCACGAAACAGCGCTCGCAGGCTCATGTCCCTGCGCAGAGCCCTCATAACATCGTCAAGCAGGTGCTTCACGGCCTCGACCGACTGGTGCCTCTCGGCGACAAACAAGACCTTGGCGATGCTCTCCATACGGGAGATGGCCATCTCAATCGTTCCCATGTCAAACACCAGGGAAGTACTGACGCCCGTGTCTTCCAGGCGGAGGTGCACGTACTGCATTTCCACACGGCAGCGTTCGACATGCCCGCGCCAGTTTTCGAGCGCGACCGCGGCGCCACCCTGTCGCACGAGTTCCACTGCGGTTTGCTGAAGTTGGTAGAAAGGAGAGTCTTCGATGGTGCCCGCGTGACTGCGGTGCCGCAATTCAGGTGACAGGCCGATTCCCGCCACGTGCACGCCAAGAAGATAGAAGGCTTGAGTCAGGTCTTCACGCTGCTGCGCCCATGCATTTGAGTCGCTCACGGGCGATAGCAAGCGGGCCATGCGCTCGAAGTCTTCGTCGGAAAGACCTATCAGGCGGTCAATGGATTCGCTTGTGGGATAAAGGCGGAGCACCAGTTTGGAAAGGTCGGTATCCTCGCGTGCCGAAGGCAGAACTCGCTCGATCAACCGTCGCCACGCTTCCGATAACAGGCCCTCCCGCGGGTGCAGGCCGGCCTCCGCGAACAGGTCGACCGAACGAATCTCGGAGAGGATCTCCCGCACTCGTCGCTGGAACCAGAAACGCAGGTCGCCGTGCGCCTCCATGAGGGCCAGGACCGCTTCCAACCGCGTCATACCGTCGCTGGTGAGCGGGGGTTGGCTGATCCAGTCTTTCAGTTCCGCAAAAGCATCCAGACGCGAAGCCAGGTCCGCGGCGCGGATGAAATCCTCGAGGGTGGAAGCCAACAAGTGTGCCGCGCGTTGCGCTCGTCTTCCCGGAGGAAAGAAGGTCACTACCAGTTCTCGTATCCGTGGTACGGATGACGCCGTCACTCCAGCAGGAGTCTCGTTCTGGAGTCCGGCGACCGACGGCGTTGTATTCCCATCGCGACCGTCCAGTTTCTTGAGGATGCTCTGGGGCGGCGTGTTGCCGACGGATGGATTGGAATCCGGCATGTCGCGGACATCTTAGGTCGCGCTGCGAACCAAGTCAACGAAGCTGTTCTTGCTGACTAGGACTTAGCGCCTCACTCGTTTTGTCCTGAATAAAACGAAGATCTCATTTCTACCGATCGAGCGACGAACAATCGCGGGCTGATATTCTTCTCTGCCAGGAGTGTCCATGGCATTTAAGAGAAACTTTCTTGTTGTCGTCGTGCAAGGCGCGTTGATTGTCGCGGCACTTTCATCCGCGAGTCCGGCACAACTCACAGTGGATGTACGCCGGCAGAGTTTCAACGACGGTTGGCGATTCTACAAGGGTTCAGCAGATGCCGCGGAACAGCCGCAATTCGACGATTCGAAGTGGCGCGCCGTCCGGCTTCCGCACGATTGGGCCATCGAAGGTCCATTCGATCGCAAGATAAGTCCTCACATCGGAGCGTTGCCCTCCTTCGGTACCGGTTGGTACCGCAAGACATTCGTGCTTCCGTCAAGCGCCAAGGGAAAATACTTTGCAGTGGAATTCGATGGCGCCATGTCGAACTCTCAGGTTTGGCTCAACGGACATTTGCTCGGAGGCCGTCCTTACGGCTATTCGGGATTTCAGCTCGATATGACGCCATACCTGCGCTTTGGAGCCGACAATAACGTGCTGGCCGTGCGCTTACTCCGGAGGAGCATTCGTCGAGGTGGTATCCAGGCGCAGGTATCTACCGTAACGTTTGGCTGGACGTCACTGGTCCGGTGCACGTTGCACATTGGGGCAGCTATGTGACTACTCCGGAGGTCACCGACGATCGCGCGGTGGTTTCCGTGAAGACGGAAATCCGCAATCGTTCTGACAAAGAAGTAAAGATCACACTTCGCAGCTCGCTTCTGGATCCTGAAGGCCATAACGTAAGCAGCAAAGATATCTCGGCCAGTGTACCCGGCTCGGGCAGTGAAAGTGTATCAACAAGCCTGAGCGTTTCTCATCCTGAGCGATGGGATCTTGATCATCCCAATCTTTACACTTTGGTAAGCGAGGTAATAGTCGACGGCAAGCCTGCAGACCGTTACGCGACTCCATTTGGTATTCGCACCATCGCGTTCAACAAAGATCGAGGCTTTCTGCTCAACGGGCAGCCCGTGAGGCTGCACGGTGTGTGCAACCACCACGACCTCGGAGCTCTGGGTACCGCGGTCAATCGGCGCGCCATCGAAAGGCAACTGCAGATACTCAAGGCAGCCGGAGTAAACGCGATCCGCACCAGCCACAATCCGCCTTCGCCCGAGCTTCTGGAGTTCACCGACCGGATGGGCTTCCTGGTGATGGACGAGGCCTTCGACATGTGGCGGATCGCAAAAAATCCCAATGACTACAGCAAGTACTTCGACCAGTGGTCGGAGCGCGATGTGCGTGACTTTGTGCGCCGGGACCGGAATCATCCGAGCGTGATCCTGTGGAGCATCGGCAATGAGATTCCGGAGCAGTGGAAAGCGAATGGTGCGCAGGAAGCCCACAGATTAACGGCATTCTTTCACCAGGAAGATCCCACGCGGCCCACCACATCGGCGTTCAATGGCTGGCAGGAGGCGATCAAAAACAAGCTCGCTGATGAAGTGGACATTCCAGGATTCAATTACCAGCCCATGCACTACGAGCAGATCATGAAAGAACACCCGCAATGGATTATTTTCGGCTCGGAGACGGAGTCGTGCGTCAGCTCGCGCGGTGTTTATCATCTGCCATTGGAAAAGTACGAGAAGCATCCCTCCTTGCAGCTTTCCAGCTACGACATTGTTGCCCCGCCGTGGGCTTACTGTCCCGACGTGGAGTTCACTTATCAGGATAAATCCCCCACGGTTCTCGGCGAGTTTGTATGGACCGGATTTGATTACCTCGGCGAGCCCACTCCGTTCTTTTGGTCGGGTGAGGATATGAACCTGGAGGCACCTGACTGGCCTTCGCGCAGTTCTTACTTCGGCATGATTGATCTCGCCGGCTTTCCCAAAGACCGATATTACCTCTATCAAAGTCAGTGGACGACCAAGGCGATGGTTCATCTGCTGCCGCATTGGAACTGGGAAGGGAAAGAGGGTCAGGCTATCCCTGCGATGGCGTATTCGAACGCAGAAGAAGTGGAACTCCTGCTCAACGGCAAGTCGCTGGGGAAGAAAAAACGTTTCTCGGAAGAGTGGGAAATGCCAGTTGGAAAGAAGGTCAGCCCAGACGGAAAATTCATGTCAAAGTACCGGCGGGTTTGGCAGGTTCCATACGAGGCGGGGACTCTGAAGGCGGTGGCGTATCAGAACGGAAAACAGGTTGCAGTCGATGAGGTCCGCACGGCAGGAGCACCTGCGCAAGTCACACTCGTGCCGGATCGCGCCGTTATTCAGAGCGACGGCTACGATCTTTCCTTCATCACTGTGCGCATCGAAGACAAAGATGGCAATCTTTGTCCGATGGCCGACAACCTGGTGCACTTCGACGTCACAGGCGCCGGCGTCATCGCCGCCGTCGACAACGGAAATGCCGCCACGGAAGAACTATTCCAGGCCGATCATCGCAAGGCATTCAACGGCCTCGCACTTCTGATCGTGCGATCAAAGGTTGGTGAGGCCGGTGAAATTCAGGTGGTTGCTACTTCTAGAGGCCTTGCCAACAGCCGTGTGGAAATCGCAACTCGCTCGGCGAAAATCGAGCCCCGACAAGTGAGTAATGCGAGCTGGCTCGGCAAGTCTCACTAATCAGTTGGCGTGGAGTCAGCCCGCTTTGGCCAACTCGACGACTGCCCCGAGTTTCTGGTATTCCTCCTGCGTTAGCGGCAGAGAAGCCGCCCGAATGTTTTTCTCCAGATGCTCAACCGACGAAGTCCCCGGAATCGGCAGCATGATTGGCGAGCGCTGGAGCAGCCAGGCCAGCGCAACCTGCAGGGGAGTGCTCTGGTGTGCTTTCGCGACCCGATTGAGGATCTCGCCGGCTACTTTGCCTGCGCCGAGCGGAAACCATGGAATGAAGGCGATTCCGTTTCGCTCACAGTGATCGACCACATAATCCCATTCACGGTCAGCGAAACTGTAACGGTTCTGTACCGAGACGATGGGAACAATCTTGCGTGCTCGCTCAATGTGTTCCCGCGTGACGTTCGATAGCCCGACGAAATGAATCTTTCCTTCTTTTTGCAACTCAGCTAGAGTCTCGACCGACGTCTCGAAAGGCACGACGGGATCGGGCGCGTGCAATTGATAAACCTCGATGCGATCTAGGCGGAGTCTCTTGAGACTGCCTTCAATCGCGTTGCGAAGGTGCTCGGGACTTGCGTCGTGCGTCCACTGATTTGGTCCCGGACGATTCCATCCGCCCTTGGTGGCAATGACGAGATCCTTCGGATAAGGGAATAGCGCCTCGGCGATCAGCTCTTCGCTGATACCCGGCCCGTATGAATCAGCGGTATCGATGAAGTTGACACCAAGCTCCACGGCTCGGCGAAGAACCGCTAGGGCTGCCTTCCGATCTTTAGGCGGGCCCCAAATACCGTCGCCGGTGAGGCGCATCGCCCCGTATCCGAGACGATGGACAGACACTTTACCGCCAAGGGAAACACTTCCCGCCAGACTTGCAGAGACTTCCTTCTTGCTCATAATTGCCCTCCTAAGTTTTTATTTCACGTGGAAATTTACTGCGCAAATCCTTCAACCGCCAGCGCCTGCAGTCCTTCTGCCTCAAACGCTTTGCCCTTGACCACGACCCCGGGAACGCCAATGCGATCGAGAATCTCTTTGGGGAGCCGTACACCGTTGCGCTCAGTGAGGACAAGATAGACCTGTCCTCCCTGGTCGGAAATAAATAACAAAGGGCTACCGGCGGCGGCGCACAGCTTGGCGCAGAAAGCGTGATCGTAAGCATGCGTGTGACTGCCAAGGTAACAATTTGCGTCGGTGACTTCACCCCGGAGGCTCACAGCCCGCCCAGGCATAGTCTCTCCAGCCAGCAACTCCACATTCCCTTGCTTTGCCATTTTTTGCGCTTTCGACAAGCCGGAGACGAGAGCTTGGACTTGCGCGAACGGCATACTGTTCAGCCCGTACCGGTCTCCGAATTGGAAAGCACACAATCCCAGAATCGCGATTACACTCAGTAACGCGATTACTGGTTTTCTATTTAGATGCGCCCTTCGTGCTGTAGCTTGCATTGTTCTGCGCTCGCTCGCGTTCGCTACCCGTACCTGTGTAGACGATCCGCCAAATGGAGTTTGAGCCGTCATCACTGACCAGCAGCGACCCATCCTGAGCCACCGTGATTCCGACGGGTCGTCCCCAGACGCGACTGTTGTCGACTACAAAACCAGTCACAAAATCTTCGTACTCACCGCTCGCCCGGTTTGTCTGGTGCAAAGGCACACGAATCACCTCATATCCTGTACGCACCGATCGATTCCACGAACCGTGCTCGGATGCGAAAATGTCTCCCCGATATTCAGCAGGGAACTGGGCGCCTTCGTAGAACGTCATTTCGAGTGACGCGTTGTGAGGCTGCAACAGCACATCCGGGACTACGACCTTGTCTCTCAACTCCAGATGCTTGCCCTCATGCCGAGGGTCCTGATGTCTGCCGATGTACCACCACGGCCAGCCATAGAAGCCGCCCTCTTCCACGTGGGCAATGTAGTCGGGCACAAGGTTGTCCCCCAATCCGTCACGCTCGTTAACTGAACACCACAACTCGCCCGTCCTGGGATTGATGGCCAGGCCGCCTCCGGCGTTGCGGATTCCGTATGCGTAGACGTTCATCTCAGAGCCGTCGGGGTTGAACTCCAGGATGTCGGCTCGATTCTTTTCGTCCGGTGTGGTGTCGGGATCGTCAACGTTCGACGACGACCCGACTGCAACGAACATCTTCTTGCCGTCGGCCGTGAACTGAATGTCGCGGGTCCAGTGCCCTCCGCCATGAGGAAGGTCTGCAATGTGCTGTGCCGATCCGGCCGCTTTCAATTCGCCATTCTGATAGGGAAACCGGACAACTGAATCCGTGTTGCCTACGTACACCCATTGGGGATTGTCGCCGGGAGGATAGAAAGCGATGCCGTAGGGCTCGTTAAGTCCGGTAGCAAAGATAGTGGTTTGCTCTGGCTTGCCGTCGCTCGTGATTCCGCGAAACACTTTGATCTTCCCGCTGCTACTCTCGGCCAAAAAGATATCGCCGTTGGGGGCAGTGCGAAGCAACCGCGGATTATCGAGTCCGGTTGCGAATTGCTGGGCGCTGAATCCGGCGAGAGCTTTCGGCCACGCATCGCGCGGACGGGGCACGACCTTAGGCGCATTGCCCGCTGAATCTGTGCCATACGGTGCCGGAAGATCTTGCGCGGTGATCTTGCGGATTTTTCCAGGTTCCTCAAATCGAAAATCTGTGTACGGTGGTTGCGGCGGCGGGGCGTTCGTCTTTACCGGTTTCGCGTTGGCGGATGCAGAGTCGTTTTCTTGTGTGGCAGAGGAATCCTTGAGTGACTTCAAGTAGGTAACGATCTGCCAGCGCTTCTCCTCAGGGAGAGAGGCCCAGGAGGGCATACCGTTATTAACTGATCCGGTTGTGACGAACCAGAAAACTTCTCCGTCAGATGCTGCTTGCGTGGGCCCTTTGGACAGCGCGGGAATGTTCCCGGTCCCGCGTCCATTGTTTCCATGGCACGAGCCGCAGTTCATCGTATACAGCTTTGCGCCTGCCACGACGGCCGCGTGTTGCCCGGCGTACGGGTTCTTCAATTGATTGCTGGACGTTGGCGCGTTATGAAAGTGCGCGTCCTGCGCCGCCAGCTTCGAAGCGGGAAAGATCCATGGAATGGAACAGATTGTCGCTGCAAGAAAATAGGAGCGGATACTGACGTTCACGACTCTCCTCCATAGTTTCCGATTGCTTGCACAACCAGACTGTTAGAGGATTGGATGAAGCTTCTGTCGCTCGCGCTGCATCTTTACATTTGAGAGGTGTTGATCGACTCGGCCGCTAATCGATGGATGTCGGCTTTATTGTTGCGAAGGCTAACTGTCGCTGTTCGTGATAAGCGTGGCCCATCCCTGTTTGGTGCAATCTTCGACGCCCCCTCTCGTTGCTCTTACCAGGTTATTGGAAGGTGTGAGCTAGAACGCACAAGGTCGATCTCCTCCGGGGAGAAGTTGCTGTAGCGACCAGAGTCGATTTGCCGCTGGCGGGCATCCGGCGGCATCGCACGCAGAGCTAGAATCACATTCTGCACTTCTTTGCGAGCCGGTGGAAGTTCCTGCATCGTGAAGGCGAGTCGGTAGTGCGCCGCGTCGGAGGCTGCAGCGGTCTTGTAAGTCGAAGCCGTCCGCGTAGAAGCTGCGACGTTGATCACAGAGGGAGCGTTAGGAGAGTTCTCCGGTGCGGGAATGCCCGATGGTTTCGCCGGGGAATTGTCGTAACCGTTCCATCCAGGATCTTGCGCGGAACCGCTGCCGCTGCCGTTGTAGGGATCGGGATAAGAGTACGGGCAGCTAGACGGAGGATAATAAGGATAAGCGCATGGATGATCATTGTAAGGAGCGCCCCACCACGGGCCATACCCGTAGGCATACGGGTAGGTAGGCCAATAGGGTCCCCAGCCAAAGCCGATACCAAATCCCCATCCGTATCCGTAACGAGGGTAGCCCCAATACCCGCCCCGCCAGCCATAGCCTCCGTTCCCGCCATAGCCTCCGTTCCCGCCATAGCCTCCGTTCCAGCCATAGCCTGCGCCGTGATAGCCGCCGTAGTATCCGCCACCATAAGCAGAGTGGCCTCCACCTCCGCCGGCGTGGAACCCTCCTCCGCCGTGGAAGCCTCCTCCACCACCGTGGCCACCGTGTTGGGCAAAAACCGGCATCGGCGTACAGACGATCGCGACGGACGCGACTACTGCGCAAAGAAGTCTCAAGAAGGTGGCTCTCCTCATTCGCGTTCACTCCGCCAGGGTCTGCCTGGGCAAACCCCCTCTAAATAATGCTACTCCATCTGAGAGTCGCTGTAGCAGTCATTTTGGCGCAACAGTATTTTGGGGCCGTACCAGATCACCGAACCACGTGATGGGCTTCACATCTTCCGCGCGCAGAAATTGTTAGGCTGGCAAAAAAGGAGACGAAGATGGAAACGCAATACAACTATCACGCCAGCGCGCAGTGGCATCAGAGCGATCGCGGTTTCGTCGAATTGGAACACGGCGCGCCCCGCTTTATCAATTTTTCCGTTCCACCTGAGTTCGGTGGAGAGCCGGGTTTCTGGACGCCAGAACACTTTTTGCTGGCTGCCGTCGCCAGCTGTTTTGTCGCGACATTCCGCGGCGTAGCAACGGCGTCGAAATTGGAGTTCCAGGGAATCGAAGTCGCAATTGACGGTGTGATCGAAAAACGCGATGGCGTTCTGCGCTTTACAAGAATCAACTTGAAGCCGGTAGCGATCATCTTCGCAGAACAAGAGCGCGAGCGCACCCAGCGCCTTCTGTACAAGGCAGAAAGCGTATGTCTGGTGGCACGTTCTCTTACCTCCACCGTCGAACTTGAGCCGAAGGTTTTGGTGGAAAATCCGGTTGCGGTGTGAAGTAACCTCAGCATTCCGTATACCGGATTCGGTTTGAGGCCACCGCGATTTCTTGAGCTGATGTCGAGCCGGGAATGCTGTGAACCTCCGTGCCGACTAGCAGGAGATCCCACTGCTGAACCCGGATACTCGCGACAAACTTGCGCGGCAAATCGCAAGATCTCCTACTTCATATTTGAGAGGTCCACGCCTTTTTTCTCGCGCCCGCTCCACGTCACTATCGCAACCAGCGACGCGATAATCACGACCGTCCATGCCAGCACTGGGGGATAGCTGCCGCCGTAGCGATGTTCGACCAGCTTGGCCTGAATCACTGCGTTGCGCGACGAGAGAAAATTGCCCAACTGATAGGCGAAGCCGGGAAAGGTGCCGCGCACAGCGGGTGGAGAAAGCTCGTTCAGATGGGCCGGAATAACGCCCCACGCGCCCTGCACCATGAATTGCATCAGGAAGCCGCCCAGCGCAAGCATCGGAACGGTTTTGGAATAAGCCCAGAGCGGGATCACTGGAATCGCGAGAATCGCGGCGATTACGATTGCCCGGCGGCGGCCGATTCGTTCCGACCACGTGCCGAACAAAATCCCACCCAGCAGTGCGCCAATGTTGTAGACGATGGCAATCAGCCCCACGGTTTGGGGCGAAAACTGATGGTTCTTCTGAAGAAATGTGGGATAGAGATCTTGCGTGCCATGGCTGAAGGAGTTAAAGGCGAACATCAGGACAACCAGGAAAAGAAAACCGCCAAGGTGGGAAAGAATATCTTTTCCCAAACGGCTCTCCGCTTGGCGCGATCCGCGTCCTTGCAACCAGGCCGGCGATTCATCGACCTTGGTGCGAATGTAGATTACCAGGAACGCGGGCAGGGCCCCGATCACGAACATGCCGCGCCACCCGACGACGGGGAACAATGTGCCGTAGACCAAAGCAGCAATCAGATAGCCGACGACGTAGCCTTCCTGTAATAAGCCGGAGAAGAACCCGCGTCCTTCGGCGGGCAGCGTTTCGAAAGCCAACGCCGCGCCGACTCCCCATTCGCCGCCCATCGCGATTCCAAACAATGCCCGCATGATCAGAAAGAACTTCAGCGAAGGCGCAAAGGCCGAGGCCAACTCAAACACTGAATAGGCGACGATGTCCACCATCAGCGTGGGACGGCGGCCAAAACGGTCGGCCATTAATCCGAACAGGAAGGCACCCAACGGACGCATGGCGAGCGTAAGAAAAATTGCCTCCGTAATGGCCGAGACTTTTGTTTGAAACTGGGTGGCAAGGGCATTCACACAGAAAATGAGGATAAAGAAATCGAAGGCGTCGAGCGACCAGCCAAGAAAACAGGCAATGAATGTATTTCGCTGCACTGAGGACAGCCTGCGAAAATGGCCGAGAAATTCCATTGTTGCGTCGACGAGATGCAGTTTTGCGCGGCCGAAGTCCTCCGGATGCTAACACAGAGTGAATTAGCAGGAAGAACGACATTACTTTGCAAAGGGAGTGCGGCTGACGACGAAGGAATCGTCTCAGCCAACACTTTTCGAGTTCCATTGTTGATGTTCGTTGTTCGACTTCTTTTTATTGACTTAGGCGTGGGCCACGACAGCCACGAGTGGTTGTGCAGTCGCTTCTGCAAGTGGTAACTCGATGGTTACGCGCGCGCCGTGAGGCTCTACGTTTTCTATTCTGAGATCACCGCCGCGTTCCTTGACGATTCCGTAACAGACGCTCAACCCCAGTCCGGTTCCTTTGCCGACAGGCTTCGTGGTATAGAACGGATCCAGCGCGCGGTTCAGATTGCCGAAACCTGGCCCGGTGTCTTCCACTTCGATCACTGCCCGCAGTCCGCTCTGGTAGCCGCGAATGCGCAACCGCTTGGTGCCGGGCATTCCTTCTAGAGCATCACTGGAATTGTTGACCAGGTTCAACAGGATCTGCTTGAGTTCGTCTTCATTGACTGCGAGGAACGGCAGGTCCGGTGCGATGTCGAGCTCAACTCGAACATTCCGCGTGCGCGTGTAGTATTCGCGAAGAGCCAGCACGTCCTGCACTAACGGAGAAAGCTCCACAGACTGTGTATCGCCCGCACCTTGACGCGAAAACCGGAGCAGGTTGCCAATAATCCGTTTCATGCGACGCGCTTCGTTTACCAACTTCATGAGCTGATCGCGAACAGGGGGCGCCACGATCGCGTCGCCTATCAGTTCGCCGTATCCCATAATCACGGTCAGAGGATTGTTGAGCTCATGCGCGACTCCAGCCAGCAGTTCGCCCAGGGCAGCCAGTTTTTCCGACCACACCAGTTGCGTGTGCAGGGCTTTCAATTCGACGGCGACCGCAAGATCGGCTGCGAGCATTTCGATGCGGGACAATTCAAGTGCATCGATCGCATTCGGGTCTCGGGGCGAAGACAATCGGATGCAACCCACGGTTGCGCCTCGAGCTGAGCAGAGCGGTATCAAAAGTTCTTCGCCGTTTTCCCAGCGCGCATTCGAGTTTCCGCGCAATGCAAACGGGACCGCTCCAGGCGGGATCAGCAGGTACAAATTCTTCCCCATGAGCTGCGCATGGGAACACAAGTTCTTAACGTGATCGAGCGTCCAATTCAGTGCGTGAACTTCCAGGTTCCGCAGAGACTCCGACGACAGCCCACTGGAGCCAGCCACTCGCAGCCTGCGCTCTGCATCTTCGAGTTGGACTACGGCCACACGGAAGTTGCTGACTTCGGTGATTGCCGCAGCGATTGCGGGACACATGGTATCCGGTCTGGCGCCGCTTAAGAGCCGGGAAGTGATCGCTGAAAGCGTTCCAGTTGGCGGTTGAGCGCTTGCGCCTTGTGCTGCATGCCTGAGATCGATTTTGACTTGTCCTCCACCACGGCCAGAATCATTCCAAAAGCGACGAAGAACTTGGGTGTGTTCCACAATTCTCCAGGAATGATCAGATTCGGAGCGATTCGATCGATCAGCAACCCGATGGGAAACACTGCACCCCAGCAGAAGAATCCGCCAGCAATCGTCAGCATGGCAGGCGATCTTCGCCGTTGGTTCCCGCAAATGAACACGCCCGGCAAAGCAAACCCAATTCCGAGGAGTGCGATCGTCCCTTCATCGAACGAGCCGCGGAGAGCGGCACCAATCGCCCACGCACCCGCAAGAGAACACAGGAAAGTTGCGGCCACGAGGTACGACGTCTTCCTGTTTAGCCGGAGGAAGAAGCATGCCGCACCACCGAAGCAAGCTACCAGGCACAAGACGTAAGGCCAAGGTGCGTGGACATCATAGGCCGTACATGCCACGTACGCGACAGAAGGCATACCGAGGATAAATAGGAGAAATGTTCGCTTCGCGGAATTTTTCACTGCGAAGGAGACCGAGACTAGAAAACAGACTGCAGCCGCCTGCAGCGATCCGGAGTCGATGGCCAACAGAAGGGAGCTGACGTGGCCACGCTCTGGTTCCAGCAGTTGTGCCAGGAAATGCGTGAACACGAGTGCCCATCCGAACGTCCAGAGGGTCAGGCGGGCGCTACGTGCCTGGCGCTTCAGACACACAAAAATAACTACCAGCACGCCTACGGTCAGAAATGTCGGAATTTTTTCGAGAATCCCCATGAAGATTACCTTGGGGGAGTCGAATGGTCTCAACAGTAACCAACCATAACCCGCGGGTCAACGCCAGAACGTGCTATGCGTGTAGCACCAAAGTTGGGCAGTCCGGGCTCCGAGGTATAGGTCTTCGCTTGACCAGGGGTGCCGTGGCGGGGCTCGAGTTGTCGTTTTAATGCCTGCACGCGGGGTGTACGATGCCTTATGAAACAACTCGCCGCTCTTTTGCGTTCGTTCAGCGGGCTGCTGCTTGCCTTGCTGGTCTTTCAAGGGTGCAACGCACTCAACCCGTTGTGCGGAAGTTCCCGGCCAGTCCCGGTCATTGGGTCGCTTTCTCCGAACCCGGTTACGTTTGCGCAGGTGCAAAAGGGCTTTCTGCTTACTGTGAATGGTAGCCAGTTTGTTTCGTCTTCGGTAGTGGTGGTCAACGGAACGACTCTAACCACTCTTGCTACCAGCAGCCAGCAGTTGCAGGCTACGATCACGACCGCTGTAATCTCCACCTCCGGTAGCGCCAGCGTCAAGGTCAATACTCCTAGCGGGAACTCGGGCAATCTTGGCTGCAGCAGCGGTGGAACCAGCGGCTCCCTCGTCTTGACTATCACTTAGGCGCAAGCGCGTGTAGAATTATGGCGGTCTGAGGACGGGAAAAAAGGGACCAGACTAACCTGACAGCGGTCTTTCCTTATGACACGCCGGAAGAGCTAGAAGAATTTAGACCGAGGGCGCCTTGCCGAATCATGTCGGTATGAATTTGCTGTCCCTCAGACTACGGGATTTTCTGCATCCACGCGCCGTATCTGCAGCATTAACCAGAGATCAGGTCATCGTGTCAGGCAGCGTTTGACGATGAACATCCGAGCCCACAAATCGTCCGACCCCTCTGGCTCCAGTTTGCGCTTGTACTTGTGGCCAGCCGCGACGATCGGGCTGCTGATCGTCAAGGGCACCTTTTCTCTAGTTTTGGGAACAAATACCCTTACCGCCAGGTTGGGGACGATCGTCTATTTTGTGGTGCTGCTGTTAGGCGGCGTATTTGCGATTCGGAATGCTATACAGCAGACCGACGGGAGCCGTTTCTTCTGGGCATTGATGGCCTGCGGCTATGGGCTGTGGGCATTGGATCAGTGGCTCTACGTATACTACGTAATTGGTCTGGGTACGGACGTACCCGATAGCTCGATCGCCGATCCTGCGCTGTTTCTGCATGTCGTGCCTTTTATGGCCGCGGTGGCGATCCAGCCTCATCTGAGCCGAGCCAACAAGAATTTCTCACGGGCCAGCCTGAACTTCTTTCTGCTGCTTTTCTTTTGGGTTTTTCTCTATGCGTACGCACTCTTCCCTCATCAATATCTTTGGAATTCTGACCAGTACGGCGTTCGCTTTGACATCCTCTACGCGATTGAGAATATAACGCTGGTTGTGGCAGTTGGTGTTGCGGTTGCACGAGCGCGGGGCTCCTGGCGATCGATTTACCTGCAATTGTTTGGCGCGTCTGCACTGTACGCGTTGAGTTCCACGCTCGCCAACTTCGTCATCGACACCGGACGGCCGTATAACGGAAGCATTTACTCTCTCGCACAAATGGCTGCCGTTTGCTGGTTTGCCTGGGTGCCGATGCGAGCCCGGCAACTGCCGCGAGCGGTGGTAATGCCAAGCCAACTCGATGGGAGTCACGCGGACTTCACTTCGCGATTGGCAATGCTGGCGGTTGTCTCCATACCTCTCATCGGCGTTTGGGAAGTTTTCCGCCAGGAGCAACATGCGGGCATGCAAGCATTTCGTCTGGTTGTCGTACTGGTGTCGATTGTTCTCCTGGCCACGTGTGTCTTCCTGAAAGAACATCTCACGAAGGGTGAACTGGTGGCTGACGTTCGAGTTGGAAACTTGCAACAGCGATTGTCTGAAGCTGCGCTGAGCGACAGTCAGGCTTTGAAAGGCTCCATCCTCTCTTCGCTCGAGAATCTGATCGCCGTCCTGAATAAGGAAGGAATCATCATCGATGTGAACGAAGCCTGGAGCCGCAGTGCGCAGGAGATCGGGAGCCCCTCGCGGTCTGCTGTCGTGGGGACCAACTACCTGGAGCTCTTGCGGAACTCGGCAGATACGTGGCCGGAGGCGCGTGAAGTCCTTGCCATTATCGAAACCGTGATGAAGGGCTCTGTTCAACGTCTGCGCTACGATTATCGGTACGATTTGCCGACCCAGGCACGCTGGTTTGCAGCAACTGCGACTCCTCTTCGCACGCGCGACGGCGGGGTCGTGATCTGTTTCAAAGACATCACGGATGTGAAGAAAGTGGAAGCTCGTTATGGAGAACTGGTTGAGACGGTTCGGGCCATCGTTTGGCGAGCGGAGTTTCCGACATTGGCGATCACGTATGCCAGCAAGCAGGCGGAAGAGCTTCTCGGATATTCCCCGGAGAACTGGGTAAAAGAGCCAGGTTTTTGGAAGGATCACGTTCATCCCGAGGATCGGGAGTGGGTGTTGGCATTCATCGCCAAAGCTACCGAAGAAAACCTCAAGCACGAGTTCGAGTGCCGAATGATCGCCGCGGATGGCCGAACCGTTTGGCTGCGCAACATTGTCAACGTCATTGGCGGAAACGGCCAGGCCAGGGAACTGGTGTGCGTTTCGATCGACATTACCAAGCGAAAACATGCGGAAGAAGCGTTGCGGGAAAGTGAGGAGCGGCTACGTCTGGCGATTCAAGCTGGAAAAATGTACGCGTACGAGTGGGATGTTGCCTCGGACACCGTAGTGCGGTCCGCAGAGTGTGTCGGTCTTCTCGGGGAAGGTGAACCAATCCGGACGACTCGCAGGGAACTGATGGAGCAGGTCCACCCAGACGACCGGGGACAGGTAGAGAAGAGTTGCTCGCACCTCACGCCCCAGAACCCCGACTGTCAGGTGAGCTACCGCGTCTTGTGTCCTGATGGCAGCATGGTTTGGTTGGAGAAGAGCGCTCGAGCTTTCTTCGGCAACGACGGTAACTTGCTTAGAACGATAGGCGTGATAACGGATATCAGCGCGCGTAAACATGCGGAAGAGGCCCGATTCATGCACGCGGCTATCGTGGAATCCTCCGATGACGCGATTATCTCCAAGAACCTCGAGGGAATCATTACGAGTTGGAATGCGGGTGCGCGGCGTATCTTCGGATACACCGAAGCAGAAGCGGTCGGAAAGCCGATTGCAATCCTTATCCCGCACGAAATGCTTGATAACGATAACAAAAATCAGCAACGGTTGAGATCAGGCGGTCGCATAGAGCACTACGAAACCGTCCGTGTCTCGAAAGAAGGCAAGAGGGTCGACGTCTCGTTGACTATATCCCCGATAAGAGATTCTGCGGGTGCGGTCGTCGGCGCTTCCAAGATCGCGCGCGATATTACCGAGCGGAAGCGTGCCGAGGATGCGCTGCGAGAGAGCGAAGGGCGCTTCCGCCTGGTTGCCAATACAGCTCCTGTGCTGATCTGGATGAGCGGTCCCGACAAGCTGTGCAACTACTTCAATCAACCGTGGCTGGCGTTTACTGGGCGGACATTTGAAGCTGAACTCGGAGATGGTTGGGCAGAGGGGGTTCACCCTGAAGACTTAAACGCGTGCCTAGAGACCTATACAAAGGCATTTGATCGCCGTGAGGAATTCAAGATGCAGTATCGGCTCCGGCGACACGATGGAGAATACCGCTGGGTTTCGGATTCTGGAGTTCCGAGATTTAATGCCGACGGATCTTTTGCAGGGTATATCGGTTCGTGTATCGACGTCAGTGATCACAAGCTTGCGGAAGAGGCGCTTTCCAATGTGAGCCGCAAATTGATTGATGCGCAGGAGCGGGAGCGTACCCGGATCGCGAGAGAGCTTCACGACGATGTGAACCAGCGGCTCGCATTATTGGCTATTGAGTTGGAACTGTTGAAACAAAATCTTCCTGATTCGGCAGATGAAATTCGTGGCCGCATTCAGCATGCAGGGAAGAGCGTTACGGATATCGGAATGGACATTCAGGCCATATCGCACCGCCTGCACTCCTCGAAGCTGGAATATCTCGGAATTACGCCCGCGATTGCGGGCTTCTGCAGAGAGCTGTCGGAGTACCAAAAAGTCGAGATTGACTTTCGCCATACCAACGTTCCGTCGGCTCTGCCGCAGGAAGTTTCGCTTTGTCTTTTCCGGGTTTTGCAGCAAGCCTTGCAAAATGGGGTCAAGCACAGCGGTGCGCGGAGCTTCAAAGTGGAACTGCGCGGAGTATCGGATGAAATTCAACTGACCGTCAGCGATGGGGGGATTGGGTTTGAATCCAAATTGGCAATGAATGGTGAGGGACTGGGCCTCATTAGCATGCGGGAGAGACTGCACTTGGTAAAGGGAGAGATTTCAATCGAATCACAGCCAAACCGTGGCACCACGGTTGTAGCTCGCGTGCCGCTCAGATCGGAGGCGGAGAAACGCTACGGATCATAGATCTTCCGTGTCCAACTATTAGATACAAGGATGCGGCGAGTTTTCGGCTTCACTGTTCGCCGCAACTAATACTCCCGCACACCGGATTCCGCCGCTATCTATCGGTACATAGTGAATCCTTCGATGCGCAGTTAGCATCTTTCCTGCTACTGAGGTTTAAGCCGATGGCCTACCTGAGGAAACCCGCGCTCATCTTTTTGGTTTCGTTGTTGTCGGTCACGGTCTTGATCAATTCTGGGTGCAGCAAGACAGAAGCGAAACAGCCGGCTCCGCAACCGCTGCCGGTCAAAACCGAAACCATCCAACTCAGTCCGGTTCCCCAGGTCGACGAATATGTGGCGACCGTGAAGTCGCGCCGCTCGGCGAGCATCCAGCCACAAGTGGATGGTTCGCTCACCCACATCCTGGTGAAGTCCGGCGACCACGTGCATCCGGACAAGTGCTAATGACAATCGATCCTTTGAAGCAGCAGGCGACGGTTGATCAGCAGCGCAGCACCGAGGCTCAGAAAAAAGCGACCCTCGACTACAATCGGCACGAATTGGACCGGCAGCAGCAGTTATACGAGTCAGGGGTAAGCAGCAAGCAGGACTACGAACTTGCCGTACAGGCCTACGAGAATTCCAAGGCAGACTGGGAATCTTCGACCGCAGCTCGCGTCACCCAGCAACGCCAGCTTGCATACTACAACCTCACTGCCCCGTTTGACGGAATTGTCGGCGACATCCCAGTTCACATCGGCGATTACGTGTCGCAGCAGACTTTGTTGACGACCGTAGACGAGAATGCAGAGTTGGAAGCCTACATTTATATTCCCACGGAGAGAGCCAGCGACATCCGCATGAACCTTCCGATCGAGATCATCACCAGCAGGGGTGAGTTGATTGAGGGCACGAAGGTCAATTTCATTTCGCAGCAAGTGGACAACTCGATCCAGGGCATCCTGGTGAAGGCTCCCATCCACGCTTCACTTGACAAGTTCCGGAATGCCCAACTGGTCAAGGCTCGGGTGGTGTGGAGCAGCGCTCCGGCGCCCACCGTTCCGGTCCTGGCAGTTACGCGCATTGGTGGTCAGTCGTTTGTTTATGTCGCAACCCCAGCGGATCAGGGTACCGTTGCCAAACAGCGCGCGGTTACGCTTGGCGACACGATCGGGAACGAGTACGCCGTCACGGGCGGCTTGAAGCCTGGCGAAAAAGTCATTACCTCCGGTATCCAGTTCCTGATTGACGGCGCTCCCGTACAACCGATCAGCTAGAGCAAGTGCGTACAAGGAACGTAATCCAGTTACGGCGTTCGCCGCCAGCAAAGACAAAGAAAGAGGATGTGCAGGCTTGGTTGACTTTTTTATCAAACGGCCGATTTTTGCCACGGTTTGTGCCCTGCTGATTATTCTCGCGGGCGCTGTGTGCATTCCAACCCTGCCTATTTCTTTGTATCCAAACTTGTCGCCGCCGCAGGTCACGGTCACCAGCAACTACGTGGGTGCCAACGCCCAGGTGGTGGAGTCCGCGGTTACGATCCCGCTGGAGCAGCAGATCAACGGTGTCGAAGGAATGCACTACATCACTTCGACCAGTTCAAACGACGGCACCAGCAGCATCAATGTAACCTTTCGCACCGGATACGACCTGAACATCGCCGCGGTCGATGTCCAGAACCGCGTGGCCACCGCGCAAGGTCGTCTGCCGCAGGAAATCAAGAACACCGGCGTGACCATTACGAAGGCGAACCCGAATTTTGTGTTTGCCGCTGGATTCTACTCGCCCGACAACAGCCTTTCGAACCAGTACATTTCCAACTATATTGACGTTTACGTCAAGGACGCGCTGAAACGCATTCCGGGCGTAGGCGATGTCGTTATCTTCGGAGAGCGCAAATATGCCATGCGCATCTGGCTCGATCCCACGAAACTGGCCGCGCGCCAGTTGACGGCGGCGGACGTAGTCGCGGCCCTCCAGGAGCAGAACGCCGAAATACCCGCCGGGCAGTTGGGACGCCCGCCGGCGGATGAGAAGCAGGACTTCCAGGTCACGCTGCGTGTAGTGGGGCGACTGTCAGAGCCCAAGGAATTCGAGAACATTATTCTCAAGAACACGCGCAACGGGATCGTGCAGCTCAAAGATGTCGGGAGAGCCGAAGTCGGCGCCGAGAGCTATGACACGAATCTGCTGTACAGCGGACATGAAGCTGTTGGCGTTGGCGTGCAGCAGCTTTCGAACGCCAACGCACTCGACGTCGACAAGGCGGCCAAGGCCGCGCTACTGGAATTGTCTAAATCGTTCCCGCCAGGAATTAAGTACGTAGTCGCTTTCGATACGACGACGGTAGTAGGCGATTCAGTCAAAGAAGTCGTCACTACGCTCGAAGAAGCGATCATCATCGTCATTATCGTGATTTTCGTATTCCTGCTCGATTGGCGGGCCACAATTATTCCGGCAGTCACGATCCCGGTCTCGCTGATTGGCACTTTTGCCTTTATCAAAATATTTGATTTCTCGATCAATTCGCTGACGCTCTTCGGCATTACTCTCGCCACGGGCTTAGTGGTCGATGACGCAATTGTGGTCATTGAAAATGCACAGCGTCACATCAACGAGGACAAGACTGATTCGCATACAGCCACATCGGTGGCGATGGCGGAGGTGTCGAGTGCCGTCGTCGCGACCTCGCTGGTGCTGATTTCCGTATTTGTGCCGGTCTCTTTCTTCCCCGGGACGACGGGAATTCTTTACCGCCAGTTTTCATTGACCATCGCATTTTCGATTGCGATTTCGCTCTTCAACGCTCTTACCCTTTCGCCGGCCCTGGCGGCTCTCCTGCTACGGGGCGAAGAACACAAGTATTCGGTTTTCAACTGGACCCGCATCAGATGGCTTTCGCGTGGGTACAGCAAGTTCGCGCATGGCGTGGACGCCTCAATCCGGGGCTTGGCCGCTGCGTATGGCAAAGCCATTTGTAGAGTGTTGAAATTTCGATACGCCATGGTCGTGCTGTTCCTGGCCGGATTGGGCGCCACCGGATACATGTACGTTCATGTTCCTACGGGATTTGTGCCGCAGGAGGACCAGAATTATTTCATCGTGGTAGTGCAGGCGCCGCAAGGAGCCTCACTCGCCTACACTACAAACGTCGCCAAGCAAGCCGAGGCGATTCTGCGGGCTGACCCAGATGTTTTCGGTACCTTTGCGGTTCCCGGCTTTTCGCTTTCGGGTGGGAGTTCGTCGAACTACGGCTTGATCTTCGCTCCGCTGAAGCCGATCGACGACCGGAAAGGTAAGGGACACGCGGCGAGCGATATTGTTGCCCGTGTAGGGCCAAAGCTCTTCGGCGTTCCGGGTGCTATCGTGGTGCCATTCGAACCGCCGGCGATTCAAGGCATCGGAAGTTTCGGCGGCTTCCAATTCGAGCTGCAGGACTTAGGACGCAATACTCTGCAGGACATCGACACCGTTGCTCACAAGATCGTGGCCAACAGTCACCAGCGATCTGACCTGCAAGGATTGTTTACGAGCTTTACGGCGAACGATCCTCAACAGCTGGTGCAGATTGATCGTGAAAAGTCAAAAGCTATCGGAGTGCCGATCAATCAGGTCGCACAGGCGCTCGGCGTATATATGGGTTCGCAGTATGTGAATGACTTCGACTTCAATAACCGGTCATACCGCGTCTACGTCCAAGCTGATCAGTCATTTCGAATGAACGCGCGGGACCTGCGGCAGTATTACGTGCGCTCGGACACCAATGGATTGGTGCCGCTCGGAAATATCGTCTCGTTGAAGGAGACCTCGGGACCGCAGGTCATTAATCATTACAATCTGTTCCGCTCCGCGGAAATTGATGGCGCGGCTGCACCCGGTTTCAGTTCTAGCCAAGGCCTGAAGGCAATGGAAGACCTAGCGAAGCAGAACATGCTGCAAGGTATGTCTTTCCAGTGGACGGGGCTGGCGCTTGAGGAAGTGGAAGCGGCGGGCAAGGCAATCCTGATCTTTGCTCTCGGTATCCTGGTTGTGTATCTTACGCTTTCCGCACAATACGAGAGCTTTGCGCTGCCATTCATTATCTTGCTCGCTGTGCCCACGGCGGTGCTGGGAGCGCTGCTGTTTATCTCGATGCGCGGAATGGTGGATGACGTTTATGTGCAAATCGGCCTGGTCATGTTGATCGGGCTCTCGGCGAAAAACTCGATTCTGATTGTGGAATTTGCTGAGCAGTTGCTGGCGCAGGGTCGCTCAATCACAAACGCAGCAATCGAGGCAGCCGAATTACGATTGCGCCCGATCCTGATGACGTCGTTTGCGTTTATTCTCGGTGTCTTGCCACTTTATTTCGCGACCGGAGCCGGCATGCTGGGACGGCACTCGGTGGGGACGGCCATTGTCGGCGGTATGCTGTTCTCCACTGTCCTGAACTTGTTCTTCATCCCGGTGCTATACGTCATTCTGAAAACACTGCTGACTTCGTTCTCGACCAAGAAAGAAGAAGAGGCAAAGGAGTTAGTGAGTGCCTCGTAAGAAAAGCTTGGCCAGTTGTCATTCTGACGAAAATAGGGTGATTGATGTTTGAGAGCATTCTTTGCCAGGTAACTGAATACGATCCCGAGGTTCTGGACTCTCTTATCGAGCTTGCGGTCGAGATCGCTCGCGAAGGCCGGGAGGGGAGACGCATCGGTACTCTGTTCACGCTTGGAGACGAGGCGGCCGTCCTGGCAAGGTCGAGATCCCTGATTCTCGACCCGCTGATCGGGCATCCGGAGTTGTCGCGCCACGTAAGTGATCTCAATCTGCGGGGGACGATTAAGGAACTGGCGCAACTGGATGGTGGCTTTGTGGTCAGTCGCAGCGGAATCTTTCTTTCTGCCTGCCGCTACCTCGACGCGGTGGTTTCGAGCGCGGACGTGCCGTTGGGACTCGGCAGCCGTCACATCGCCGTCGCCAATATGAGTGCGGTAACCAATGCTGTTGGGATCGTGGTTTCCGAGAGTTCGGTGGTTCGACTCTTTTGTCACGGCAAACTCGTCGGAGAAATCATTCCGGAGTTGTGGATGATCGATCACGCGACGCATCTTCGGGGGCCGCTACGCAGAGAGAATGTGGGCGATGTGACCGTACTTACGCCAAACTCGCAATCAGCCTCCACGGCGACTTAAGATCCAGAGCGAGGTTCGGCTTACGGCTGCGAATTAACCTGAAATTCATCTGTCCTTTCTCCACCAGATGGAATCTAAGAAGCTAGCCTAACGATAAGGAGAACTTTCATGTCTCCCCTTGCTCCCGTGGAAACTACGCTGCCTACGTTGAACCAACCACTTTCGCCGGATGAGGTACGAAAAATCGATGCCTACTGGCGTGCAGCCAATTATCTTTCCGTTGGCCAAATCTATCTCTTGAAGAATCCGCTGCTTCGTGAACCTCTGAGAATTGAGCATGTGAAACCCCGCCTCCTGGGACATTGGGGCACCACTCCCGGGCTCAATTTCATCTACGTCCATTTCAACCGAATCATCAAGAAGTACAACTTGAATGTGATCAACATCACGGGACCAGGTCACGGCGGGCCCGGAATCGTGGCTAATGCTTATCTCGAGGGTACCTACACCGAGTTCTATCCTCACATTCGGCAAAACGAAGACGGGATGCGGAAACTCTTCAAGCAATTTTCTTTCCCCGGAGGAATCCCAAGCCACGCCGCCCCTGAGACTCCTGGCTCGATCAACGAAGGAGGAGAGTTAGGGTACTCCATCGCGCACGCCTATGGGGCGGTCTTCGACAACCCTGATCTGCTGGCCTGTTGCGTTGTCGGAGACGGAGAGGCCGAAACCGGCGCGCTCGCGACCAGTTGGCATTCCAATAAATTTCTCAATCCCGCGCGGGACGGAGCGGTGTTGCCCATCCTTCATTTGAATGGTTATAAGATCGCGAATCCCACGGTGCTGGGGCGTCTGAGCGATGAGGAACTCACGCACTTGTTCACCGGATATGGTTACAAACCATACTTCGTGGAGGGCCACGAGCCCGAGCGCATGCATCAGCTCATGGCGGCTACTTTGGATTCTGTGATCGCTGAAATTCAGGCTATTCAAAAGACTGCACGCTCTGAAGCGTCGCCGCATCGCCCGGCGTGGCCCATGATTATTCTGCGCAGCCTGAAAGGCTGGACAGGTCCAAAGTTTGTCGATGGCAAACCCGTCGAGGGAACGTGGCGGGCTCACCAGGTCCCGGTAACGGACTTGGCAACGAAACCAGGGCATCTGAAGATTCTGGAAGACTGGATGAGGAGCTACCGGCCTGAAGAACTTTTTGACGAAGAGGGCAAATTTATTCCGGAACTCGCTGAACTTGCGCCCAAGGGGAATCGGCGCATGGGAGCGAATCCTCATGCAAACGGGGGCCTGCTGCTCAAGGGCCTACTGCTTCCCAATTTCCGCGACTACGCAGTTAAGGTAACCACGCCCGGTAGAGAGATGGGAGAAGCCACCAGAGTTTTCGGAACCTTCCTGCGCGACGTGATGCGGTTGAATTTGGAATCCACGAATTTTCGCGTGTTCGGACCAGACGAAACCGCTTCCAACCGCCTGGATGCGTTGTATGAAGTCACAGACAAAGTTCTTATGGAGCCGATCCTGCCCACCGATGAGCACGAATCGACCGACGGCCGGGTCGTCGAAATGCTTAGCGAGCACATGTGCCAGGGTTGGCTCGAAGGGTATCTGCTTACCGGGCGTCACGGCTTTTTCTCTTGCTACGAAGCGTTTATCCACATCGTGGATTCGATGTTTAATCAGCATGCCAAATGGCTGAAAGTTTCCCGCGACATCCCCTGGCGCCGGCCGATTTCGTCGCTGAATTATCTTCTTACCTCGCACGTGTGGCGGCAGGACCACAATGGTTTCAGCCATCAGGACCCCGGTTTCATCGACTACGTCGTGAACAAGAAAGCGGATATTGTGCGCGTCTATCTGCCGCCTGACACAAACTGTTTGTTGTCAGTTGGAGATCACTGTTTGCGAAGCCGCAACTACGTAAATGTCATTGTCGCGGGAAAACAACCTGCGCCTCAGTGGCTGAACATGGAAGCAGCGATTGAGCACTGTACAAACGGAATCGGAATCTGGTCCTGGGCGAGTACCGATCAGGGCAGTGAGCCAGACGCAATCATGGCCTGCGCTGGCGATGTGCCAACTCTCGAAACGCTGGCTGCGGTGGATTTGCTTCGTCAGCACTTCCCGGACATCAAGATCCGCGTCGTCAACGTGGTCGATCTCATGACGCTTCAGCCCCCTTCGGAGCATCCACATGGAATCTCGGACCGTGACTTTGATTCGATGTTCAGCACCAACAAGCCAGTCATCTTCGCCTATCACGGCTATCCCTGGCTGATTCATCGGCTCACCTACCGCCGCCGCAATCACGACAACATGCACGTCCGCGGATACAAAGAGGAGGGAACCACAACAACTCCTTTTGATATGACGGTGATGAACGAGATTGATCGTTTTCATCTGGCCGGTGATGTGGTGGATCGCGTGCCCCGACTACAGCGGGTGGGAGCGCACTTCAAGGAATTCCTGCGAGACAAGCTTGTCGACCACAAACAATACATTCAGGAACATGGCGACGATATGCCGGAAATCCAAAATTGGACTTGGCCGTACTGATGAAGATTCTCGTCCTCAATTCTGGTTCGAGCAGCCAGAAGAGCCGTCTCTATGAGATTGGTGAATCCGTTCCTGACGACCCACCTCCTTGCCAGTGGGAGGGCAAGATCGAGTGGGATGGCGAGGTCACTGAAATCGCGCTCAAGAATGTGAAGGGGGCTGTCCGGAAAGAGCGTACAAAAGTAGGATCGCGCGCCGAGGCCGTTGAGCAATTGCTCGCCAATCTTTGGGAGGGCGACGCTCGGGCCATTTCCGCGCCTTCCGAAATTGATGTTGTTGGACACCGCGTCGTCCATGGTGGTCCTCACTACGAAGATCCCGTACTGATCACGCCGGAAGTGAAAGCGGCTATCGCCAAGGTTTCCGCCTTTGCTCCACTTCACAATCGGGCCGAATTGGAAGGTATGGAAATCATCGAAAAACTGCTCGGACCAGTGCCACAGATTGCGGTCTTCGATACTGGATTCCATCGCAAAATGCCCCTGGCTGCCGAAGTGTATCCTGGTCCCTACGAGTGGTTTTCGAACGGGATTCACCGTTACGGATTTCACGGCATCAACCATCAGTACTGCGCCGGCCGCGCGGCGCGATTGCTAGATCGGGATTTGAATTCATTGAAGCTCGTGAGTTGTCACCTGGGGAACGGATGCTCTCTGGCGGCGATTCGAGACGGCCGTAGCGTAGACACGACGATGGGTTTTACGCCGCTCGAAGGCTTAATGATGGGCACACGGTCGGGATCGGTCGATCCTGGCATTCTCACGTACCTCATGAAGCAAAAGGGACTATCAGGCCAGCGACTCGATGAGATCTTGAACAAGGAATCGGGGCTGCTCGGGATCTCGGGAATCTCCGGCGATATGCGCCAAATTCTCGATGCGGTCAAGGCTGGTCACGAACGGGCCACGCTTGCGTTCGACATTTACATCCATCGCCTGCAATCCGCTATTGGCGCGATGATTGCGGTGCTCGGTGGCGTGGACGCTGTCATTTTCACCGCCGGAGTGGGTGAAAACTCTCCCGAAGTGCGCGCCGCGACCTGTGAGAAGTTTGGATATGTCCAGCTAAAGCTTGATCCTGAAAAGAACCCCAGTGCTTCTTCCGATCAGGACATCGCTGCCTCTGATTCGTCCGTTCGCGTATTGGTGATACATGCGCAGGAAGACTGGGCAATTGCCCAAAGCTGCTGGAATCTCAAGCGGGCTGAGCGACCAAGTTCCGCAGCGGTCAAACCTGCCTGAATCTTTCACCAAAAACTAAACCTCTCTTGCAGTACGCAACACGCGATGGTGGTCGAACCACCAAGCCCAGGGAATAAGGATTACGATAGCGATTATGCCGGTCCAGGCAATGTCGGCGATACTGGAGGGTAGGTCACTAAAGCGGTCGCCAATGTACGCCACCAGGAGGAAACCCACATAGGCGACAAAAGCGTAATGGCCGATACGGTCGCGGGCGCGTGTGCTGCGTACATAGAGCCAGACGCCGGTCGCGAACATGAGGATCTCCACCACCAGCGTTCCGGCGATCGAGTTCCACAGTCCGAGACCGAAGCGAGGCCCGCCTGGATAGAGCGGCATATCGGGGCGATGGGTTACCCAGTCCAGGATCCAGTGGCTTACGACGCCGATCCAGATGGCAATCGTGCCGGGCAGATAGCGCGCGATCCAGTAATAGATCAACGCGAAAGCGGTTGCTCACGCAATACACATCAGCAAGCTGTGTGACCATGGGAAATACGTAAGATCAATCGGCGTGAAACGCGTGTTGCCGGGATCGATGCGGGCGCGCTCCCAACCGAGCAGCAAGAACACCGGCCATAGCATGTCGGACAATAGGGGCGCGGCGAGCAGCGCCGCCAGGGAAGTGCGCGGCGCGAACTTTTTGGCAGTAAAACCGATGGCGAAGTGGCCGATGAACATTCAGAGCCGCCTAAATCCTCGTAGAGGCCGCAACCTCTGCTGATTCTATCGATCGAATCGCAGGTTCGTTATATCCTATCGGTAGGTGGTTTATGCGGGGCTCTGACTTTCTTAAAGCAATCCGCCCTCCGGAGCACCGCTTGGCTTGGCTGGTTGCCATGGCCGCGGATGCCATTCAGATCTTCGCATTGCCGTTATTTGCCGGCGGGGGCCTGTCGCCGGCGGACACGCTACTCGATCTGGCCACGGCGGCGATTCTTATCCGATGTCTCGGCTGGCACTGGGCGTTCCTGCCTACCCTTTTTGCGGAACTCATTCCCGGCCTTGATCTGTTTCCTACCTGGACTGCTGCAGTGTTCTACGTGACCTATCAGCGGGTTCGCGCTGGAGAACCTGAAATTCTCCCTCCAGGCCCTGCTCCGGCGCGTCGGCCTTAGAATTAATAGACCGCGATGGCTGCGGAAATCGAACTCATCCACTACCTCTTGGCCATATCATTTGACTTGCTTGAACAAGCAACGTAACATTTTTCGCCAGTGATCGGGCGCACCATTTCGCACTACCGCATCGTCGAAAAGCTTGGTGGTGGCGGGATGGGCGTCGTATGGAAGGCCGAAGATACAACCCTTCACCGTTTTGTCGCGCTAAAGTTTCTGCCGGATGACTTGGCCAAGGATCGTCAGGCGCTGGAGCGGTTCGAGCGCGAAGCCCAGTCAGCCTCGGCGCTAAATCATCCGAATATCTGCACCATTTACGAGATCGGACAGCACGACAATCAGCCTTTCATCGCCATGGAATTCCTCGATGGCCAGACCCTGAAACATCTGATCGTCGGGCGGCCATTGGATCTTGACCAGTTGCTTGAAATCGGGATTTCGGTTGCGGATGCGCTCGACAACGCACATGGCGAGGGCATTATTCACCGCGACATCAAGCCCGCCAACATATTTGTCACCCGGCGCGGCCTGGCCAAAGTGCTGGACTTCGGTCTGGCCAAGGTCGTCGCCCGCAAAACCGAAGCCGCTGAGACCAGTGCTACGGCATTTAGCGAACCGCACCTTACCAGCCCAGGCAGCACCTTGGGCACGGTGGCCTATATGTCGCCGGAACAGGCGCGGGCCAAGGACCTGGACGCGCGCACGGATTTGTTTTCCTTTGGTGTCGTCCTCTACGAAATGGCAACCGGCACGCTTCCGTTTCGCGGTGACAGCACGGCGGCGATATTCGAGTCGATCCTGCGCAAGGCTCCCGTGCCCCCGGTGCGGCTTAATCCTGATCTTCCTCCGAAGCTGGAAGAGATAGTCAGCAAGGCGCTGGAGAAAGACCGCAATCTTCGTTATCAACACGCCGCCGACATGCGGGCCGATCTTCAGAGGTTGAAGCGGGATACAGAATCCGGCAGGAGTGCGATCGTCGAGGCCGCGCCACCCGCCCCGCCAGTCGCCACTCCGCCGCCAATCGAATCGGCACCTCTTCCCGCCAGCGCCGCGGGATCGTCTTCACGCACCGCAGCCGCTTCGGGACAGGTGAGCCCGGTAGCAACCACGGCCCCGGCACGCAAACGCACGTGGTTGTTTGTCTCTGCGGTAGCTGGGTTGATTGTTGCCGCGCTTGCTAGTTTCTGGTTCTTCCGCGGCCGGGCCGCTCATCCTGCCGGCATTGCGGGCCACAAGGCGATCGCGGTTCTGTATTTCTCAAATCTCTCTCAGGATCAGTCGCTCAACTGGCTCGACAATGGCCTTACCGACATGCTGACCACGAACCTGGCCCAGGTAAAAGGTCTGGACGTACTCTCCACCGAGCGTGTGATGAGCGCAGTGCAACGTGCCAGCAAGGATGGCAAGTCGATGGATCCTGCGCAGGCGCAGAATGTTGCGCGCGATGCCGGGGCCGATGCTTACATCACCGGGGCACTGCTGAAGATCGGGCCAACACAACTGCGCCTCGATGTGCGCGCGCAGGATACGGCCACGGGACAGATTTTGTTTTCCGACAAGCTGGAAGGGCAGGATGTCCAGAGCATCTTCGGCATGGTGGACCGGCTCACTGCGAGCATCGCCGGCAGTTTTTTGCCCGCGTCTGAGGTGCCGCAAAAAGTGCCGGAGATCGAGCAGGCTTCCACCTCCAACGTGGAGGCCTACCGCCATTACCAGATGGGCGTTGACTATGGCCGTCGCTTTCTCACCAGCGATGCGATCCGCGAATTCGAGGAGGCGGTCCGTTTGGACCCGCAATTTGCTCTGGCCGAATTGCGCCTCTCCGATCAATATCAGCTTGAGGGCGATCTGCGGCGCAGCAATGAGCTTGCGATCAAAGTCAGTGAAAACCAGACGCGACTCCCGCGTTACGAGCAGTTGGCGCTGCAGGCACTCAAAGCCCGTCGATCCGGAGATCCGGAGGCTGACGTGGCCGCGCGAGAGCAACTGGTGTCCGAGTTTCCCCGCCAGACTTTCGACCGGGGTATCCTGGTCGCCATGCTGGGCGGTGTGGGTAAGAAAGAGCAAGCGCAGCAGGTAATGCAACAAGGACTCGCGCTCGATCCCAAGAATGAAGATCTCCTCAACTTTGAATCCTACGGACTAGCTTTAGAGGGAGACTTTAGTGGGGCGCTGGCAGCGAATGACAGCTATATGGCGATTCGTCCCGGCGACCCTAATCCTCTCGACACACGCGGGGACATACTGTTCATGGCGGACCGGGATGACGAAGCGGTTGCCACCTACCGAAAAGTGCTTGAGCTGAAACCGGACTTCAGCGATTACAGCGAGTACCTCAAGCTGGCCATCGTTTTCACCGATCAGAGGAAACCCGACATGGCCAACGCCGCCTTCCAGCAGTATGCGCACCGCGCCTCTCCCTTGTCGCGACTTTATGTTCCGGGCTTCGAGGCGCAGTTCAAGCAGACGGCAGGCGATCTGGAAGGCGCACTGGCCAGTTATCGCGAGGCCATACGCCAACTGGGGCAGGCAAAACAGAGCCAGGCTGCGGCGACGTTTCTGCGACAATTCGCGGTTTTGTCTGTTTTACTGGGGGAAAGTTCTTCTGCGCTTTCGTTTGTGCAACAACAGAAGCTCGACGATTATGAACAGCGAACGGTCGCGTTCCTGCAAACCATGGCGGGGAATCCATCCGCGGCACAACGAAGCCTGCAACGATTCGCCGCGAGCCATCCCTGGATCGCGCCGCGGGCGCTCGAAATTGATCAAGCATTCGCCGATATCGCCGCCGCGGTGCATCGTGGGGATGGGCAAGCAGCTTTGAGCCGGGCCAGCAGCATTCCCGATTTTCAAACTGCCGATTTGCTTTTCCTCAAAGGCCGTGCCCATCTGCTGACCAACGACTATACATCGGCTGAAACCGAGTTTCGGGCGGCCTTACGGAGCGAGCGCTCGGTGGAAAACGCCGGGGCTTTGACGCAGCGTTTTCCCGTGATCGGAATTCTCTGCCACTACTATCTGGGCCAGCTATACGAACGCACCAGCAAGCGCGATCAGGCCATTAATGAATACCAGGAATTTCTCTCTCATTTCGCGAGTTCGCAATCCCCCCTGCCTCAGGTTGGCGAAGCACGGACGGCACTCAAGCGGCTGATGCAGTGAGATTTGGCTCGCATATCGCCTTCCGCTCCCTTACTGCTCGGGTCGTTCGCATCTATGGCTACAGGGAACCGAAGAAAATATTGTGTGACGGCCGCGTTTCGCTGTACTCTTTTGTCGGGTAAATCTGCCTTCGTGAGGCGCTACATGCAGCGAATTCGGCTTGTAGTTGGCAGTTTCTTTCTGATCGCGTGTCTGGTTTCAGGGCTCAGCTTCGCCGAGGATAGCCAGGTCGTCCGCGTGGGCGTGACGGTGGTTGGGGCTGCGAGCGGAATTACGGGCGTTGCCGGCCGCGATCGGCTGGTAAAAGCCTTCAGCAAGCAGAAGAAATCTCCAGTGCAAGCGGTGCCAATAGACGCCAACGGTGATCAAGTTACGGCCGAGGCGAAGGCGAAAAATTGTACGTTCGTGTTGTTCACGACGGTGACGGAAGCCCACAATGAAGGAGGGGCGTCTGGCAAGCCAGGACAGACCACGAACATCCCCGAATACCACACGACTGTCGAATACAAGTTGTACCGCGTGTCGGACGCGACCGTTGCTGCAACCGGTTCAGCGGTTGCACAAGATATCGGTTCACTGGGGGAAGTTGTGCAGCAGGCACTGGACCACGTCGCCCCCAAGGTTGTTAACGACATCAAGAACATGGAGACGCCCAAGTAGCTGCACGGTGCTTGACTTCCTTCCGCTGGTTTCTTGGTAAACCACGACGAACCTCGTCAGGCTACAAGCAGGGCTTCGACCGCCCTCATCAAGACCGCGGCAAGTGCAAAAGATTGCGGTCTGTCTGTGCAGTTCGCCCTGAATTATATTGACATGTTCGGTCCCCAAGCCACACTATATGGACGGCTTTCCTGCGCGGCATCCGTTGAGTTGACTCTCGGATGCGCGCCTCGGCATCCCCCTCCGAGGTTCAGTGTCGCCCTAGGGCGCAATCTCAATTTGTTCGCTGTGTCAACGCGAACTTACAAAAGGACAAGGGTACCGATTATGAAGATCCCCGCGCTGGCAGCGGTTGTAGCACTGAGTGTGTTCATTCCAACGATAGCTTTTGCACAGAGTCTTGAAAGCGGTGCATTACTTTCAATCCAAAGCTCGGATGGCACTTTGCGACTGGGCGTATACGACAGTCAGATTCACTCTGGCGTCATCCAAACCAGCCCATGCGATAAGGCCGAAACGGATGCCTACGTGCTTCAGGGAGGATCACCGACAGGTTGCGATCCGGGGGATGCTTACGAGACTAGGCAAGCGCAAGGGGCGTTCGAGTTCGCGGGCACTGGATACAAGTTCGACGTAAAGACCTTCTATCAAGTCGGGGGCTGCAACACCGCCGGTACAATCTGTGCCAATCCCGACACGGGGTTTCTCACGGTTACGAACAGTAGTAGCTCGAGTTTCGCCGGCACGATTACACTGTCCGGCACATCTACACTTGGGGGACCGCCGTACTGCGCGATAGGAGGTGCGGCTTCTGACACTTGGACTAGTGGGCTCGCTGCAGGCGCGTCGGTGACATTAGCCTTGGGTACCCCCAACGCTGAGAACCCGGATAGTTCGGACAGCAGCAACTGCGGTGGATTCAACGCCCCGCAGACACAAACTATAACCGCCGGCGCGACCGCCATATTCCCGATCGGGACTGACGACTACGAACTGGCCGCGCTTGATAATTTGGGAGGCGAGCAGATTACCGTCCTCCCGATTCCAGTGCTGCAGTCCACGTCCAATCCGGGCTCGACCCCCGCGAACACGTTTAACGCGGGCTCCTTGTTTTCGACTTTCAGCTGCTCTCCATACGGCGATTTCAGCGAAGCTGGGAATCCAGAATGTACGGAGTTTCAACTGACTTGTTCGGGGGCGTCGGATTGCGAGACTTTCCTCTACACGGCAACCACCCACTACAGTTTCCCGCCCAACTTTCCGGGGCTTGGAGGTCCCGGTTTCCTGAAAGCCAGCGGGCAAAGTTGTCCTTCCACCACGTTCGACAAGAATATTTTTGAATTCTACTCGCAGGACACGACGCACAAGGGCGGAGGCGGCGGGTTATCCTGCTTTGTCGCGGCATATACTCCGGGCGCGCCGCCAGTTGTGACTGCATCGTCTTTCGAGGGATTTGAGTGGCCGGTGTCGGACACTCAGCTGAATCTCATTATCCCGGGATTACCCGTGCCCCTTTCGTGGGACTATGACGTTCCGAACCTCACCGTGTGCCCCAATGCTTCTGGTACGGGTTGCACTGCCCCTTGGGTATATGCGTCGTCGATTCAGATTGCGTGTCCGAATGGGCCGCCTGTCCCTCCGAACCCGAGCCCTATCTCGGTCAGCCGGTTGCTGAACTTCGGACAAGGAGAGGATGGTCTCACGGAGTACTTCTTCTTCTGGCTCACTCAGAGACATTCCAAGGGCTGCACCAGCGCCGTGCTGACGTTCGACAACGGCCTATCGGTAGTGCCCGCGCAGTTCAAATATATCTTCTGAGCGTTTCGAAGTGCAGGCTGCGATGGTCGCGGCCTGCACCCTCTTTTCTTGTCCTGTAGCTATTAGATTCGGTCCAAGGCTCAATTTCACCTGCAAGAAGAACGTCGTCCTGCGTGAGACGCTGGCGTGTGTTCTGATTTTGGGGAGCCTTGCTGCGGTCAGTTTTTGACCGATTGTGACCAGCGCGTGGATTCTTCGTACATGGTCTTGAAGTCAGAGCGTTGAAGAAGTTTGTCAGCGCCTGGATCATCGTGCATGGCGTCGATCAACTGAAGAGCGTCTTGATAGTGCTGCTGCGCTTCGAGTTGGTTGTCCGATGCCCGAAACATGCCGGCCAGCAGGTAATGCGCTTTGGCGCTCAGGGGCTTCAATCCGAGCTTATCGGCCTGCAGAAGGGCTCGCTCCAATTCCTGCTGGGCGCGCGCGTTGTCTTTAATTTGCAACATCGCCTCCGCCAAGGACACCGAGCAGTCCACGAGCGTGTACTTCAATCCAAGATTCTCCGCCTGCTGCAACAGTGGCTGCAGTTTGGTGATAGCTTGCTGCGCATGTCCTTCTTGGATAGCAACCTTCGCCAGATTGATCTTGGCGATGAGGATTTTGTCGGGCTCTTTACTCTGGTTGGCGGCCTGCAGCGCCTGTTCATACAACGCTTCCGCAGCTTTTGAGTTACCGCGATAATAGGCCGCGTCGCCCTGGAATGAGAGAGCCTGTGACAGCATTCCATCGTTCTTCAGTTCGCGCGAAAGATTGAGCGCGTCATCGAGGTAGCTCTTCGCCTCATCGTCGCGACCGGCGAGAATGAGTGCCTGAGCATAACCACTCAGGATCTCTGCCATCCAGTAGGTTTTGTCCTTCAAGTCCTGGAAGGTCTTCAGTGCAGCCTGCTTGGAATTAATGGCGGCGCCGAACCGCCCCTGATAGTCCAAAATCATCCCAAGCGTGTAAGACTCAATGGCTGCGCCGCGAGTGTCATTCATGCTGCGCCGTAGTTCGAGCGCCCGCATGTATTGCGAAAAAGCCTGGTCGTAATCGCCCATCTTGACCGCGGTTTCGGCCAGGTTGTGGATGGTCTCAACGATGTCATCCGGCACCTTGGACTTTTCGCGCAATTGCAGTGCCTGCAGGTAATAAGTTCGAGCGTCTTCGTATTCGCCTTTTGCAAAATAGACGCCCGCGATGTTGTTCAGGCAACCCGCCTGCAGGTTTTCATTGCCGATATCGCGCTCGATTTGCAGCGATTCCTTATACATTTTGAGCGCCTGATCATGGTCGCCACGATCGTCGTAGAAATTACCCAAGTCAATCAGAGTGTCGCCCAGACCGCGCTTGTCCCCGATATCACGCCGAATCTGCAACGCTTCCTGAAAGTTGTCGAGGGCTTCCTTGTTCTTGCCCAATAAGACTTGAGTTCTCGCAATTTCGTTCAGGCTCGAGGCAATCCCACGCTTCTGCCCGATGCTTCGCCAGATGGCGAGTGCTTCCTGGTCATTGCGCAAGCCATCCTGCGGACTGTTCAACATCCGGTAAGCCACGGCCATCGCATGCAATGTGGCAGCCTTTTGTTCCTGATTATTCAATTGAACGGAAAGGCTTAAAGCCCGGTTCAGAGGATCAAGGGCGCCTTGCGCGTTGTCGCTCTTAATGGCAAGACGGCCCATGGCCAGGCTTGCGTTTATGTCCTTCGGATTCGCTTTCAGAATCTTTTGGTTATATTCGCCAGCTTTGGCAAAGTCTCCGGATTGCTCGTAGAGAGCCGCCAATGCCGACTGTGCGTCCGTATTCCCGGGAGAAGCTTTGGCGATGGTCTCGTAGGCTTTGATCGCGGCGGGGAAGTTCTTGGCGATCTGGGCCTGGCTCGCAAGCACCAAATACTTCTCTGCCTCCGGCAGGCTCTGGCTCAAACCTACGGCTCTTTGAGCCGCCCGTTCGGCTTCGGCATCGTACCCCAAATTGCTGTAAGTTTGCGCCAGCTTAGAAAAAGCCAAAGCAAAAGCGCCATCTTTCTTGGTGGCAGCCTCCAACTGCTTTTCTGCCTCGAGATTCTTACCTTCCCGCAGCAGCTCGTTCCCCTGGTTGTAGTCGCGCAATGCTTCAATCGAGGTCGAGGTCGGCTGATAGGAACTCGCCTTCAATTCCTTCAACACATCCTTGGACAGCGCGAGGTTCTGCCGGACGGAATCGGCGAGCTTGTCGAACGCGGCTGGAATATCTTTTTCGCTCAGCGCATCCGCTTTCATGGAGATAGTGCGATTGTTTTTCAGGTCCTGCAGGGTGGCATCGATGCGAACCTGATCACCGAAGCGCGCGTACTGACCGAACACGACCACATCGGCGCTGCTGAACTCAGCAATGCGGCGGAGCATGGTCGGATCGAACGAAGTATTCGGCGCGATGTGGAGATCCTGAAGGACCTGGAGTAATCGGTCGGGAGAAACCGTCCGCAACTGGGCGGACTGGCCGACATCGGTGCTCAGCATGTCCGCCAGGCTCGGCCCCAGCCAGTCGAAATTCGGGTCTCCGGAAGCGTTTCTAAAAGGCAGGATTGCCAGCGACACGGCCGGAGCGGTACTGGTTTGCGCGGGAGCCGGCTGAAACAATTTGTCGCGGAAGCGGTATCCACTGATCGCAAGAACGATCACGATTATGCCCGCCGTGATCGACGGCCACGGGATCGTCCGGCCCCACGGACCTATCTTGGGCTCGAAGCTCAGCGTAGCGCCGGCACGCTTGCCTTGCCACGTCTCTAGGTCAGCCAAAAGCTCCGCAGCGGTTTTGTATCGCAGTTCGAGATCGCGCTCCAAGCACTTGGTGACGATATCGCTTAGCGACTTGGGGATACTGTTGTCGTGGTCGGAAACCGGCGAAACCCGCTCCTGGGTGCGCCGGATCAGGCTGGCGATTGTGCTGTCCGCCTTGAACGGCATCTGCCCGGTAAGCATTTCGTAAAATATGAGTCCCAGGGCAAAGATGTCGGAGCGTTGATCCAGAGGCCTGCCGAGTGCTTGTTCAGGGGACATGTATTCCATCGTCCCGACCAGAGCCCCACTCTGGGTCATCCCGTCGCCTTCGAGAGTGCGAGCCAGGCCAAAATCCATTACCAGGATCCGGCCGGTCTTGTCGCGCATGATGTTCTGCGGTTTCAAGTCGCGATGGATCACTTCCACGCTGTGCGCCGCTTCCAAGGCCCGGCAAACCTGCTGCATAATCTCTACCGACTCTTCGGGCGAGAATTTCTTCTTTTGATGGAGGAGGGTCAGCAGGTTGTCGCCCTCGACGTACTCCATGGTGATGAACTTCATTCCCTCGGCTTCACTCAGGTCGTAAATGCGGATTACGTTGCGGTGCGTCACCTGGTGGGCGAGGAGCAGTTCCTGTTTGAAGCGATCGACAATGGCTTTATCGCGAGCTAAATCAGGTCTGATTACCTTCAGGGCCACAGTGCGGTTCAGTTCGAGGTCGGTCGCCTTATAGACCGCGCCCATGCCGCCTTGCCCGAGAATCTGAACGATCTCATAGCGCTGTGCAAGCAGAGTCCCTGGCTGCAGTGTAGTCGGGTCCGAAGGCGCCACGGGCCTGGGCCTTTGCTTCGTCTTCTCAGTCGCCGGCGTGGCAGGAGAACCCAGGCTAATGTCGATCACCGTCGGGGCATCAGGTGAATAATCTACGAAGGTTGGAGCATCAGAGGGTAGATTCGCGTCGGAAGATGAAGGGGCTCCCTCTGATGGCGTGCGTACGCCCGCCATATCGTTGCCTGGCGCGTCCCGCTGCTGGCCCGGTCTGAGGTCCCGTTTCATCAAATTTGCCACAGCAATGGTAGCTTAAGCGAGGCTAGGCTGGCGGGAATTCTTGGGGAGACGCCCTATACTGGTTACCGCCCGGGGGAGACGGCTAGCCGCTGCTAAAAGCAACGATACCACACACTTCTTCTCTCATCCAGGATACGGATATCCTCGTGCCAAGACCTTCTCCAGGTCTGCGTCGTATCCGTAGATATCGTCAAAGAAGTGAACCTCGTTCTGCTGATCTACCACGGCTGTTCCGTAGATGATCAGCACCGGTACGGGATTTGTGAGATTGACCTGCACATTGTCTTTGCCGGTCTGCATGGCGGCACGCACTCGCTCCAGCGACCAGTCTGGCTTATCGCGCAAGACCCAGGCTGCAAGTTTGGCGGGTTTTTCAACGCGGATGCAGCCGTGGCTGAAGTCACGACGCGATTGCGAAAACAACTGCTGCGACGGCGTACTGTGCAGGTAGACGTTGTATTCATTGGGGAACATCAGCTTGACCAGCCCCAGTGCGTTGGTAGGACCCGGCTTTTGCCGTACCATCAATTTTCCGGCGCTGAGCTGCTGGAGAAAGTCATCGCTGATCGTGCCCGACGTCACAACGCTGCCCTGCGGTGTGACCACCTCGTAGTTCTTTTTGGCGATGTAGTCGCGGTCTTTTTTGATCGCGGGCACGATTTCTGATCGCAGGATGCTCGGCGGTACGTTCCAATACGGACGAAACACCACGTACTTCATGTCTCTTTCGAAGACCGGAGTTTCGTGGCGATAAGCTTTGCCAACAATCACATTCATCATCAGGCCGACAGTGCCGTCCGGGTTGTAGGTTCGCAGGCGAAACTCGGGAATGTTGACGACGATCGGTGGCCGAGGAAATTGATACGGCACCCAACGCCAGCGCTCCAGCGTGAGGCGCAACTGTTCGACTCGAAAGCTCAACGGCATGTTCAACTGCTTCAGAGTCTGGGTGCCGAGCCGCCCATCCGGACCAAGGCCATGTCGCGCCTGAAAATGTTTCACGGCATCGACTAGCGGGAGGGCGTAGACATTTGAGCTTTCGGATGCGGCGCCGTCCAGTAGGTCGCCCAGCAGACGTAGCAAGCGCGTCAAGCGCGGAACTCCGTCATAAGTGCCACCGGGATCGACTGGCTTGGCAGGAACTGGCAGTTGTTCTCCGTTGTCCTGTTGCGATAACTCCATGTATTGTTGCAAAGCCCTTTGAGTGCGTTTGTAACCGGCGAATGGTGGCTCTACTTGATCCAGTTCGGCGCGAACGTCGGCTCCGTGCATCAGCTTATCCCGCAGGAACGCAGGCAGATCGTATTTCTTCGCCGAGACGTCAAGATTGAACTTGAAATGCTGGGGATTAACTCTGCCAATATGCAAATCCGAAACGTAGCGCATTACGCAAACCGTCAAGGCGGCATCGAAGTGTGCGCGGTCAGCCGGAGATGGCGACTGATGCAGGCGCGCCAGCCAATCCGTCCAGCGTGAACCGTCGTAATCTTCAGCATTCAGCCCCTTGGCGTCAGCCTGCTTCAGCACTTCGATCAGCGTCTGCGCTTGTTGAGTTGGCTCATTGTTGTTCAGCCAGGCCGGGGCGTAATTCGCTGCTTCGTAAAAGTTGGTTACATGAATCCGGTAGTCAGAAAAATCAGGCCAGCGAAGATCCGACAGCTGGCCGGCCGCGACGATTTGGCGGAGCGTGGCGGCGAATTCGGACGAGGCATCGACTGTAGCGGGGCCTCGAGATCCAAGGGCCCCGGCTACCGCGACCAGGCAGCCGACCGTTAGCAGGAGCAACGGTTTAGATTTCGTTGCCCACCGATACTTCATCGATATCTCTCCCCGATGGCCGCGCGAGAATCTTTGGCGGCGCTGGTGCGGGCGTTGCAAGTGCGTACGACGATGCCACAGCCTAGAACGTCTCTGCAAGATGTGCAAGCACGTGCAGCTTATTTGCAAACCTGATACGTTGGAAGCCGGTCGGATCGAAGGTTTGCGATCCGTCGCTCTTGACGTGATTGGGGTCCTGCTTGAATCGAAAAGCGCTGACCATCGTGATCGTTGTCGCGGCAGTCACTCTGGCTTTCTCCAAGCCCAAGCTGGTGATGAGTTGGAAGAATCCCAGCTACGTAACGGACAAGAAGTTCCAGCGGGTGCTGGCGCTGGGGCTAAGCGAGAAGACGGAGGTTCGCGCCGATTTCGAGGACGCGCTTGCGCGACAGCTGTCGCGAACCGGTGTGACCGCGATTCCCGGCCATAACATTCTGCTGAGGCCCGAGTCCACACAACTCGATCTGAATTACCTGAAGGCGCAGATTGTGGAGAACAAGATCGATGCGGTCGTGGTGTCGCGCCTGATCAAAGTAGACAACAAGGTGACCTATATTCCCGGAGGGCCTTCCGTCTTGCCCTTTCCTTACTACACCACGTTTTATGGGTACTACCGGGTCATCTATCCGGTGGTCTATTCGCCCGACTATCTGCGGGAAGAAAAGAAAGTGCGCATCGAGACTAATCTCTATAGCACGGCTTCGCCCGACGGAGATCTGGTTTGGACAGGGGTCACGGACACCTTCAATCCGTCGAGTGTCCATAAGACGATCAACGGATTGGTTAAGCTCGTAGTGAAGGAAATGCAGAGCGAAGGCGTGCTCTAGCTTGGCATATTTCCGAGTCCGACTTCCGCCGGTCGTGAAGTCTGCAGGTAAGCGAAAGAGGAACGAGCGTGGATGGGAGAAAATGGCTGCGCAGGATCGGTGTAGGCGTCGGGGCTCCGATCGTGGTGGTGCTCACGCTCTGGGCGACAGCCGCGCTGTATTTTGATCTTCCATCGGCCCCGCTTCGCAAGCCGGTCGCCGCGATCTATCTGGTCGGGATCTCCGCGGGCGTGCTGTTCTATCGTCGATTTGCACTTCTGATCACGTTCGCTGGGTTTGTTCTCGTTCTCGCCTGGTGGTTGTCGCTCAAGCCATCTAGCACACGTAATTGGCAAGCCGACGTTGCTGAAACGCCCTGGGGTGAGATCGCGGGCGATCGTGTAACTATCCACAACGTCCGCAACTGCGATTATCGGGCGGAGTTCGACTACGACTGCAAGTGGGAAACGAGGACCTTCAATCTTTCGAATTTGAGGGGGCTGGACATCGCGCTGACATATTGGGGCTCGCCGTGGATCGCGCATCCAATCGTCAGCTTCGATTTTGGCGATCAAGGCCATGTTCCCATTTCCATTGAGACTCGCAAGGTCGTCGGCCAGGGGTATTCCGCGATTCTTGGATTCTTCCGGCAGTACGAGCTAACCTACATTGTCAGTGATGAACGGGACCTGATCCGGCTACGTACAAACTACCGAACTGGAGAAGAAGTCTACCTGTTTCGCACGGTTGCCAACCCCCAGCAGGCGCGCGGGTTGTTTCTGCAGTATCTCGATCACGTTAACCGCCTACACAACACGCCGGAGTGGTACAACGCTCTGACCAACAATTGCACTACGAATATTGCAATTGCCGAAGCTGCAAGAGAAGGTAGGCGGACACGTTGGGATTGGCGCATTCTGCTCAACGGACACTCCGACGAAATGATGTACGAGCGGCAACAGTTAGTGACAGAAGGCTTGTCGCTCAAGGACTTGAAAGAGCGAATCCACATCAATGCTGCCGCCCGCCTGGCCGACAAAGATCCAGCTTTTTCGGCGCGAATCCGGGAGGGGCGTCCCGGATTCTCCAGTCAGCGCTGACCCGGCTGACAAACGCGCCGACCCCTATCAATAAAATATGCCGTAACAAAGAAACTGCTAGTTTCGCTCGACCGCGAAAGGGACTAAAAACGGAGAAGGCTGTTCCGCATCCCTCCGCCGCGCCACGACGGTTCCTTGCGAAACCCGATTACTCGCAGTGCAAGGATGCCCAATGGCCAAGACATCATCTACTAAGAAAAACGCGTTTTCGTCACCAGTGGCATCAATTCGCATTCTCGTCGTCGATGATTTCGAACCCTTTCGGATGTTTGTGCTTTCGGTGTTCTCCAAAACACCGGAATTCCAAATCATTTGCGAAGCTTCCGATGGATTAGAAGCTGTCCAGAAGGCCGAAGAACTAACGCCAGACTTGATTTTGCTCGACATCGGTCTTCCAAAACTGAATGGAATCCAGGCCGCTCGACAAATCCGCAAGCTTGCGCCGAGTTCCAAAATACTCTTTCTGAGCCAGGAATCCTCGGCCGACGTGGTGCAAGAAGCGCTCGACCTGGGCGCAATGGGATACGTGATTAAAGCCTATGCTGGAAGCGAACTGCTAGCTGCTGTGGAAGCGGTTTGCCAAGGCAGACGGTTTGTGAGTGTTGGATTGTCGGGCAGTCGCCTCACCAACAGTACGAACTCGCAACCCCTTGATTGCCTGGACGACAAGGAAGTTGCAGCACCGGTTGCACGTCTCGTGCTGTAACCGGGCAGATCCTCGCAATCGAGAGGCGCACTCCTCACTATACGATCAATCCTCGCCCTCAATGCCTCGCGTCATGTGATGACCCTAGGCTTCTTCGCGATCCTCAACATCTCGGGAGCCTTTCGTCATCGAGATGCATCCTTACTTCCGTGAGGTTACCTTGCGATGAAACCGTAATCCGATCAGCTGGTGTCGAAGTTCCAAGTGGAGCACAGGCCCGACGTTGGATTCTGACTGCGACTATTCTCGCTTCCAGCATGGCTTTTATTGACAGCACGGCTGTAAATGTCGCTCTGCCCGCGCTCCAGGCATCCCTCCAGGCAACGGTTGTAGATGTGCAATGGGTGATCGAGTCATACGGATTGTTTCTGGGAGCTTTGATTCTCGTCGGCGGTTCTCTCGGCGACCTATTCGGACGTCGCCGAATTTTCATTATCGGAACTGCCGTCTTCGCGCTGGCTTCGGCTGCTTGCGGAGTTGCGTTGAACATTCATCAGTTGATTATCGCCCGAAGCATTCAGGGCGCGGGAGCTGCACTGCTCGTTCCGGGCAGCCTTGCGATTATCGGCGCATCGTTCGACGAGGAAAGCCGCGGAAAGGCAATCGGCACCTGGTCCGGGTTCACCACGATCACCACCGCTGTTGGGCCGGTGCTCGGGGGGTCGCTGGTCGAGCATGCTTCGTGGCGCTGGGTGTTCTTCATCAATCTCCCGATTGCGGCGGTCGTGATCTCCATTTCGCTTCGCCATATTCCCGAGAGCCGCAGTGTCACTACAGGCCGAATCGATTGGGTTGGAGCTTTTTTGGTGACGCTTGGACTGGGAGGCTTGGTGTACGGATTCATCGAATCGGTGAATTTGGGTTGGACACATCCTCTGGTGCTGGGGAGCCTGATCGCTGGCTTCGCCTCGCTAGTTGGCTTTCTGTTCGTTGAATCTAGCGTGACTTCACCGATGGTTCCGCTGTCGTTATTTGAATCCTCCAGCTTTAGTGGTACAAACTTGCTCACACTGTTGCTCTATGCGGCTGTTGGAGTTTTCTTCTTCTTGTTTCCGCTGAACCTGATACAGGTCCAGCAATACTCCGCAGCCTCCGCAGGCGCTGCTATCCTGCCCTTGATTTTGCTGATGTTCTTTCTCTCCCGCTGGTCTGGCGGACTGGTCGCGCATTATGGCGCCCGAGGTCCGCTGATCGTTGGTCCTCTGGTCGCCGCATTAGGTTTCGTTTTGTTTGCCGTGCCCTCGGTTGGAGATGGCTACTGGAAAGCATTTTTCCCCGCGATGCTAGTCCTGGGGTTCGGGATGGCGCTCACTGTAGCTCCGCTTACTACGGTTGTGATGAATTCAGTAGGGCAGGACCGAGTGGGAACCGCTTCCGGCGTCAACAACGCGGTGGCCCGTGTGGCTGGCGTGCTCGCAATTGCGGTCCTAGGCATTGTCATGGTGGAAGCCTTTGGTGCTCGACTAAATGAGGGCCTCGGTCATCTTGTTCTGCCGCCAGGAATCTTGCACCAAGTTCAAGCGGATGAGATCAAACTCGCAGGTTTGCAGGTGCCGACCGGCCTCGATCCCGGTACGGCCGCCGCCGTTAAACAGTTGATTGGTCGTGCATTTGTCTTTGGATTCCGAATTGTCATGCTGGTTTGCGCAGGACTGTCTGTAGCAAGCGCTATGGTCGGGGGGCTAATGATTCCGAAGAGCACGTGAGCCCTCTAGACACATGCATAGATGTATCGAGGTGGACACGAGTAAAATCGTGTCTTGCGAGCAGGCGGCGACTTTGCATACTGGAGATCAACATGTCGATTCGACCGGTTAAGCGTCTCATTCAATCGAAGCCCACGCTCGAAGGTGCAGGTGTGCATCTGCGGCGTGCCTTTGGCTTTGGAAACACGAAGGAGTTCGACCCGTTCCTTTTGCTGGATGACTTCCGCAACGACGTTCCGGAGGATTATCTCGCTGGCTTTCCCTGGCATCCCCATCGCGGAATCGAAACCATCACCTACGTCTTGGCGGGAACTGTGGAGCACGGCGACAGCATGGGAAATCAGGGTGCCATCGCCGCTGGTGACGTGCAATGGATGACGGCGGGCAGCGGAATCATCCATCAGGAGATGCCCAAGGGCGACCAGTCTGGCCGGATGCACGGTTTTCAGTTGTGGGCAAACCTCCCGTCATCGCTCAAAATGACGGCGCCGCGTTATCAGGAAGTGAAGGCGCTCGATATTCCCGAGGTCAAGGATGACGATGGCACGCACGTACGAGTCGTCTGCGGAAAGTTTTGGGGAAAGACTGGCCCGGTCGACGGCATCGCCGCCGACCCGATCTACCTCGATGTGTCGGTTTCTCCTAGTAAGAGAAAGACCCTGCCGGTAGAAACAACTCGGCACGCGTTCGCTTACGTTTTCGGCGGAGGGGGAAAGTTCTGCAACGCGTCGGGTCCACTCGCGGTGCCGACCGAAGCGATAAAATGGGCGGACACCACGCCTCCCGTGGAAGCGGATAACCGCTCACTCGTGCTATTTGATCGCGGCGACGAGGTTACCGTGCAAGCTGGGGAGGACGGAATCCGGTTCCTGCTGGTCTCGGGAAAGCCGCTCGAAGAGCCCGTCGCGTGGTACGGCCCGATCGTCATGAACACGCAGGCGCAACTGCAGCAGGCATTCGCAGAACTCCAGGAGGGAACTTTTTTGAAAGACAAAGGGCGCAAGTAAGTCACAGTCAGCCGAGGTCGTATTCCAGACTCCACGATGGGGCACAGTTGATCAATCCGGCCAGTCGCTCTCTCCGTTCTCATCGACCGCTGCTGCGCAGCTTCATCACGTTGGGGCTAATCGCAATCGCGGTGCTGGCCGTGATTCTCCTGCTAAATCTCGGTGGTTGGAAGACCCGCATTCGAGCGAGGTTGTTTCGCACGGGGAACTGGCCGGTGGTGGTGTCGCCGCCGGCAAACTTTCGGCCGCAGGTTCCTCCTGGATTCAAGGTTTCGGTTTTTGCCAAAGGCTTCACGCAACCGCGGTGGCTGGCGGTAGCCCCCAACGGTGATGTGTTTGTGGCGGACTCCGCAATCGGAGAAGTAGTTGTGTTGCACGATCCGCAAAGCCGGGGTAGTGTTCAATCGCGCGAGATCTTTGCCGACCGCTTAAACCTGCCTTTCGGAATCGCCTTTCATGATGACTATGTTTACGTCGCCAATACCAATGAAGTCGTGCGTTTTCGCTATGATCCCAAAACGTCGCAGCGGCTCGGGGACGCGGAGCACGTACTTGATCTCCCAGGCATGGGCTACAACCAGCATTGGACCCGCTCGCTGGCTTTCAGTCGGGATGGCGAGAAGTTACTTATCTCGGTGGGATCGAAGGACAATATCTCAATCGAGTCCGATCCTCGACGGGCTGCGATTTTAATTGCCGATCCTGATGGGAAAAACATGCGAGTATTCGCCAGTGGAATGCGGAATGCTGTCGGGATCGGTTTCAACCTCGAGTCCGGTAACTTATGGGCCGCAGTGAATGAGAGGGACGATCTTGGTGATGACCTTCCATCCGACTTTTTCACCCGTGTCGTCGACGGCGGTTTTTACGGTTTTCCTTATTCCTACATTGGCAATCATGTGGACGATCGGGTGGCGTCTAGGCCGGACTTGGTTGCGAAGGCGATCATTCCTGACGTGCTCCTTGGGGCACACGTTGCTCCGCTGCAGTTTGTGTTCTACGAGGGGCAACAATTTCCCTCCTTCTACCGGCACGGCGCTTTGATCGCGGAACACGGTTCGTGGAACCGGCGCATCAGGAGTGGTTATCAGGTTGTCTTTATCCCCTTCCGCAATGGCCTCCCGGCCGGAGATCCAACCCCTTTCTTCTCCGGATTTGTGCCTGATCCCGCCGGCAGGAATGTCTATGGGCGATTGGTGGGCGTGGCAGTGGCAGCGGACGGTTCGGTGCTGATTTCAGATGATGGTGGAAAGTTGATCTGGCGAGTTTCCTACCAACCCGAGCCATAAGCTAACTCGATAACACCCCAGTACGGCGATGAGTCAAGCCGGTGGATTACCATGGTTGGAGAAGCCATGCACATTCTTCACGTCGTAGGAGCCGGGCCCAACTGCATGAAAGCCGCGCCCGTCATGCGTGCTCTGGTGGGACGGTTACGCAAGTGAGCGGATTGTGCAAGCCCTGCGTGAGTATTTTGCTTTCTTAAATTGATTCTTGAAGGTCGCCCAATCGCAGATGAGCAGATTGCCACTACAGTTGAAGTTTAGTCTTGCGGTTGCGATCTCCCTCTTAGTCGGATGGCGTCCGTTGTTGGGAACCCTCGCACTTGCGCTCCGGCGCGATGAATATACGCACATTCTCTTGATTGTTCCAATCAGCGTGGCTTTGATCTATACGGAGTGGCCTTCACACAGAACCGATCGTCAACCGAGCAATCGCATCAGTGCCGCCTTGTTGGTCGCGGCAATATTACTTGGAGTGGGCGGCAAGTTGACAGCACAATCCGATGCGCAGTTGACGTGGGGCATGCTCGCACTGGTGACCTGGTGGTTAGGCGCGTTCATTGGCTGCTTCGGAGTCTGGACTTTTCGATCATTGATGTTTCCTCTCTGCTTTCTGTTCTGTCTGGTTCCACTTCCAGAGTTCACGTTGAATAAGATTGTGACTCTCTGGCAACACGGATCCGCCCTCTCAGCCAGTTTCCTGTTTTCAGCTCTGGGCATTCCGGTTACTCAAGATGGCGTCATGCTGTCGATCCCCGGATTGAGCCTGGAGGTCGCCCAGGAGTGCAGCAGTCTTCGCTCCAGCCTTATGTTGATCGTCACCAGCATGGTGCTGGCACATCTATTTCTCCGGTCCTTTTGGCGGAAGGCTACTGTGGTGCTGGTCGCGATTCCTCTTTCGATTTTCAAGAATGGGATTCGAATCTTTACCATCTCCATGCTCGGAATCCACGTCGATCCTGGATTCTTGCATGGCAACTTTCACAGGCATGGTGGCGTTGTCTTTTATCTATTGGCGCTTTTTGCTCTGCTGCTCTTGCTTTGGATATTGAATCGCACTCAGGGCGAATCATCCGAAGATCACAGCCATGGGCAAAAACCAGTGCGCGTGGGGCAACAGGTCGGTTGAAGTATTTACATCCGCGCGTCATTGCCGGGGAGCAACCATAGGCCATTCCACAGCGCGGATTCTGCCGTCCGGGTCGCGCGTGAGGGTTGGCGCGTATAGTCCCAGGAACTCACGGCGCCACCAGAAGCCCGTCTTGCGTTTTTCGGCCGCGGTCGTGAACCAGTATTGCCAGAGAACCGCACGCACCTGGTGCGGCGGCTCTTGCGGAAAAGGATTCCCCGCGAAAAGCGCAAGCACATCAGGGTCGGTCGAAAGCAAACGTACTTCGGTGTTGATTACGATCGGATATTCGCGCCACGATCCGAGAGAAGCGAACCACAGGTTCCAGTCAAAACGTGGCTGATAGGGTGCGTAAATGCCCGGCGGCTGGCTCGGGTCCTGCGGTTTATAGCGAAACGGATATGCCTGCCAGTTTTGTCCGTCCTGCGAGCCTTGGAACTCGATCTCGTAGCGACCGCGAGTCATGACGGCAAAAAGCCCATATCGATTGGCGACGCGAAACGGTTCCAGCGCCTGGACCGGCGTAGTTGGCAGTTTCAAAGTCGGGAAGACGATCCAGACCAATTCCACCGCGGTCGCATAGAAGACTAAACCGAGTATCAAGCCAGTCAGCGAAAGCCTCAACCCGGTTAGTTGCGGACGGAGGAGTTCATGCCAAGTTTCATGGCGGCCATGAGATGCCTTCGGCTGGGTAAGTGGTTGGGCTAGATCTTCTGACGCAAGGGATGCGGGTTCCATCTTGTCTTTTTCGATTGTCGATGGCACAGGCGGGCAATCTGTCCTTAGACGGCTATCCGCGTGATCCTGAATGAACCTCTTCCATCGTTGCGGGACAAAGCAAAGAATCAGGCGGTCGTCCAGCAAGAGGAATCCAAGCGCAAGGACGAGATAGTTCAGAAAAGTATAGTTGGCCGTGAGGATAATGCCAATCTGCCATGCGGTCGCGATGAAAAAGCACACGATCCGCCAGCGCCGCGGTAGAAAAAGCATCCAGACCAAGCCCAATTCGAGCGCAAGCGTGCTATATGCCGTCAAGGCATGAAACCAGTGCGGCAGATGCTGTACGTACCAACCGACCCAAGTGGGTAGTGGTCCGTTCTGGTAGTACTCGTCCATGGCGGTCATGTTCCGCCACTGCGGCTCGCCGCTGGCGATCTTGACCATGCCGGACTCGAAGTAAATGCGGAACCACTCCCACTGCAAGAGGAACAGGCTGGCGCGAGACGGCGGCCGCTTTGCACCCAGGCCCGGCCCAAAACCCGGCGGAGCGAAGAAAAGCGCGATGAATCCGGCTTCCAGGAGCATGCCGTCAGACTGGTAGCCAGAGAAATCTCCCGCGGCGCTCACAAACGACAGAAAACATATGAAACCAATTGCCAGCGTTCCGCGGGGCCAGACATTCAAGGCGAGCAACAGCGATGCCAACATGCCTGCCCAACAGAGAAACAACAACATGTGCGGTCCGCTCGAAAACCATAACAGAGTTGGTGCAAACCAAAAGCGGGCACGGCCAAACGAATGCGCTACCGCTTGCAGATAGTCGCTTGCGGGGAGAATGCCTTCGGGGCCAATCAGCCCGCGGATCTGGAAGATCAGGGAGAAGCAGGCCGAGAAATATATAAGGCCCAGCGCGCGCAGAAAGAGCCAGCGTGGAATCAGGCGATCCGACGCGCCATGCTCCGAGTCCAACAGCCAGCGGACGGCGGATGCAGGAGCCCAGTCCATGAACGTTCGGCATTATACACAGGAAGGGAGTTGACGTTCTCGGTTGGGTTTGATTTAAAACGAAGACTGAGGACGTACGGCTTTTGTCAGTTCTTGCTGGTCATTCAAAGCTTGATCGTCGCGCGAAACTATTCTCCGCCCCTCGACAGGGCCACAACTGTGTCCGTCTGATCGCGATCTCCGTTTTCCAACACTTTAATCGTGAAGTTCACGGTGATCTTCGCTTGCGTCTCGACGGGCTGCCCGTTCTGCAGGTAAGGCTTGAATTGCCAGCGGCGTGCAGCTTCTCGGGCCGCTGATGCCAGGATCGCTGGACCGTTGATCACGCGCAAATCGCGGATCATGCCGTCAGCGCCTATCAACGCCTGGAGCAGCACCGAACCTTGGACCTTCATCTGCCGACCGAGCAAAGGATAAGCCGACTCAGGCGCCTGCGGTGGGATCTGCGCTTTCGCGAGGGACATCTGAACGCGTTCCGCCGCAACCGTGGCCGGGCCACGTTCGGCGACCGTCGACTCCGCTGTTCGAGACCGCGAATCAGGAGCCACCTCAATTTTCACCGCCTTGCTATCCAGATGAACGGTGTCCCGTGTCTCGCCGGCGATGACTTCGACTTCGAGCGGCGGAATTACGGCCGGAGCAACGCGGTCGGTTACGACCGCAGGCCGAACCGCAGTTACGGGTGCGGTTGAAGTCTTGGCAGAAGCGATGTGCGTTTTCGGTTGGGCTGCGGGTTGAGCTGTCGGTGTTGGCGCCTGGAATACTTTGTTCGGGATCCACTCAGGAGTCGTCTCTTCGGCAACCGCCGCCTCAGAGTCGCCGAACCAGAAATCGCGATCCTTCACCACCAGAACAACCAGGGCAACCAGCAGAAGAGCGAGAGCCAGGGACAGACGGCTGCGATCCCGATTGTACGCTGGGCTAGCGTTCATTCCAGCTTCACGTCTTGTGGTTTGATCCAGCATTTTCTGGCTTCTCTTACTTTGCTAGCGTGCACTACTAAGATGATACGTTTCAGAACAGAGGGCAATGGCACGAGGGGGGATGGGCATAGCACGATAGGGCCATATGACTCTTAGGGCTGGATTTAGCTTGAATTCGGGCCACGAGCTGCGTTCTCGGCCATGCCGTCGGGTGGGCTCACGGTAGGTCGCTAAACGTAGTATTCTCAGGCACTTTTCAACACTTTCGTGGAAAACGTTGTGGAAAAGGGGGGAAGTATCTTTCTAACTGTCTCAGCGAGAGACGCTTCTACACCTTGCACTGAGTTGGTTGCTGGCACTTTAGTGTAAGTTGAAACACGCGAGGTAGAACGCGACGGGGACGATTTGAAAATCAGGCTCGACAAGTTACTTTTGGAACGCGGACTCGCAAGTTCGCGCGAGCGGGCGCAAGCGCTGATCCTGGCCGGCAAGGTTTTGGTCGCTGGGCAAAAAATAGAAAAATCCGGCACGGGAGTGGACGCGGCAGCTGAGGTTCGCCTTCTGGGCGAAGACTTGAAGTACGTGGGACGCGGCGGCCTTAAGCTGGAAAAGGCGCTTGAACATTGGCACATCGAAGTTGCCGGTAAAATCTGTCTCGATGTAGGAGCCTCCACGGGCGGCTTCACGGATTGCTTACTCCAACAAGGAGCAGCGCGGGTGATTGCTGTCGACACCGGTCACGGTCAGATCGATTTTCGTTTGCGCCAGGACTCACGCGTGCATTTATTGGAGAAGACCAACGCGCGCTACTTGACTCGTGAGCAAGTCGGTGAAGTGGTGGACTTCGTCGCGATGGATGTTTCCTTCATCTCCGCAACTCTGGTTCTCCCCGCAGTCATCGCTGCAGCATTCCCCGCTTCTCCGGCGGAACGTCAGGGCCGGCAGGTGATTGTACTGGTGAAGCCGCAATTCGAGGCGGGCCGCGAACGAGTAGGGAAGGGAGGCATCGTGCGCGACGAGGCCATCCAGACGGCTGCAGTAGAGAAGGTGCGCCTCGCTCTGGTGGCACAGGGCTGCGCACGCACGGACGTGATCGAGTCTCCGATTCAAGGCGCGGAAGGAAATCGGGAATTCCTGCTATTTGCCGTTTTCTGACCTTTTTCTCTCGTCGCGAAGCGCTGCAAGCAAACCTTTTACGGCGATTTCGGTACAATTCAAAGTTCACCATGGATATTGGGAAGGCTCCATTCGCAAACGGCAAATCTGCCGCCATCGTTTCCAAGCCGGACAAGGCAGAACTGGCAAACATTGTGCCCGGGCTGGTTGAGTGGTTTCGTCAGCGTCAATACCGCATTGTGGTGGACGCAGAGACCGCGCCGTACGCGGCCGGTATCGAGGTTCTGACTCGCGATGAAATGGCCTCGCAGCCGATGAGCCTGGTAGTCGTACTGGGGGGTGACGGAACGTTGCTTTCCGCGGCTCGTTCCATGGCCAAGGTGGGAATCCCGGTGCTGGGTGTGAATTTGGGTTCGCTCGGATTCCTGACCGAAGTGCCTTTGGAGGAACTCTACCCAACTCTGGAGGGCATTGAGGAGGGCCGCTGTAATGTGGAGGCTCGCTCGATGGTACATTGCGAAGTGTTTCGCAAAGATTTGCGGGTCGCCAGCTATGATGCACTCAACGATATCGTCGTCGGGAAAGGTACCATTTCCCGCCTCAACCATTGTGACGTCTACATTGACGGGGCGTTCGTTTCCGTCTACAAAGCTGACAGTCTGATTGTCTCCAGTCCTACGGGATCGACCGCTTACTCGCTGGCGGCCGGGGGACCCATCCTGATGCCGTCCGTGGATGCGTTCGTGGTGACGCCGGTTGCGGCTCACTCGCTGACGCATCGCCCTCTGGTGGTGCCCGACACATCGAAGATCGATATCGTGGTCAATACCGGTCAGGATGAAGCCTATCTGAGCATCGACGGCCAGGTTGGCATGCCGATGTACGACGGAGACCGCGTTGCTTGCTGTAAGTCAGAGCATCAGGTCAAGTTGCTGCGGATTAAGGGAACATTCTTCGATGTGCTGCGCGCCAAGCTGAAATGGGGACAGAGGTGAAGGATAGTTGGCGCGTTCTCGGCTGCACGTAATCCCGACAACTACGAGATAAGAATGAAATTCGGAATCCTATTTTTGAGTTGTGCGCTCTCAAGCATTCTGTTGGCTCAGGCTAAACCGGCAGCCGATCTTATCATCATCAACGCCAAGGCTTGGACGGTGGACAAGGCGAATCCGACCGCCCAAGCGGTGGCTGTCCTCGGCGACCGCATTGTTGCGGTGGGTTCGAACGCCGATGTGGAAGTTTTGCGGAGCCCGGCCACAAAAGTGATCGATGCGGGCGGCAAACTGCTTCTACCCGGCTTCAACGATGCGCACGTGCACTTCGTTAGCGGTGGCATGCAACTCGACTCCGTGCAACTCAACGACGCTGCCAGCGCGGATGAATTTGTCCGGCGAATTGCCGAACGGGCGAAGACAACGCCAAAAGGAGAATGGATCCAAGGGGGCGATTGGGACGAGACGAAATGGAGCCCGCCGGCTCTGCCTACCAGGCAGCTGATTGATCCGGTGACCCCGAATAATCCGGTCTTCATCAGTCGCTACGACGGCCACTCGGCGCTGGCGAACTCCGCCGCGTTACGGTTGGCAGGGGTCACGTCTCAAACTCCTGACCCACCTGGGGGTGCAATCGTCCGCGATGCGCAGGGCAATCCTACGGGTGATCTGAAGGACGCGGCGACTGATCTCGTGCTCAAGGTCATTCCTGCGGTTACTCATGAGCAGCGCCTTCGCGCGATGAGGCGTGCTCTGGAGCACGCGGCCAGCGTTGGTGTGACCAGCTTTCAGGACATGAACGATGAGAATGACAGTTTTGACGATATTCGCGCCTATGGGGAATTGTTCCAGAGCGGCGAATTGACGGCCCGGGTGTACGTGGCCCCGGGGATCGCTGATTGGCAGGAACTGGCGAAGGTCGGAATTCGGCACGCCTTCGGCTCTTCGTTTTTGCGTACCGGTGCGCTGAAGGGATTTGCAGATGGCTCGCTGGGCTCCCGCACAGCGTATTTTTTTCAGCCGTTCAGCGACGATCCCAATAACTCAGGATTGCTGGGCAAGCAGATGCAACCACTTTCGCAGATGCGAGACCGGATGATGCAGGCAGATGCCGCCGGTCTGCAAATCTGCACTCATGCCATCGGTGATCGCGCGATTTCGACGGTGCTCGATCTCTACGCGGACTTGGACAAAGCTCATCCGGGAGTTGACCGGCGGCTTCGCATTGAACATGCGCAGCATATGGCGGAAAAAGATTTCGCCCGTTTTGCGCAATTGAAGATGATTGCGTCGGTCCAGCCCTACCACGCCATCGACGACGGCCGTTGGGCCGAGCCCTACATCGGCCACGACCGCGCCAGCCGGACCTACGCCTTCCGTACATTCTTGAACCATGGCGTACATCTGGCCTTTGGAACCGACTGGGATGTGGCGCCGCTTAACCCGATATTGACGGTTTATGCTGCGGTCACACGGGCGACGCTCGATGGGAAGAATCCGAACGGATGGTTTCCCGAACAGAAGCTCACGGTGGCTGAAGCCATCGAGGCGTACACCATGGGCTCGGCATACGCTGAATTTCAGGAACAGGAAAAAGGATCAATTACGCCGGGAAAACTGGCGGATATGGTTTTGCTCAGTGACGACATCTTCTCGATCGATCCGGCGAAGATTCGCGATGTGAAGGTTCTGAAGACGATTGTTGGCGGAAAGGTTGTCTGGGATCAGGACCGGTAGAAACAGTATTCCACGGCAAACTAAATTTCACCCCGAACCAGATCCGCGATGGTTTCGCGTCTCCGGATCACCTTGACTGATTTTCCATCCACTAACACTTCCGCTGGGCGCCGCCGAGTATTGTAGTTCGAGGCGAGGACCATTCCGTAAGCGCCTGTGTCGAGCAACGCCAGCAGATCCCCTTCTTCCATGAGCGGCAATTCACGATCGCGGGCAAAGAAGTCTCCGGTCTCGCAGATCGGCCCAACGACATCCACGGTCTCGTGCAGCACTTCTCTTGCTGATATGTCGGATGACCGGACGGAGACGATTTCGTGGTGAGCGCGATATAGGGAAGGCCGCAACAAATCATTCATGGCGGCGTCGACCACAAGAAACTTCTTCTTGCCGTTGGTTTTCTTGTATAGCAAGCGCGTGATCAGCACACCCGCCGGTCCGACGATAGAGCGCCCTGGTTCGAGTAGAAGGTGTACCTTCAAGCCTTTCAGCGGGGCCAGCAAAGCATCGGCGTAGGAAGCAACATGTTCGGCAAAGCCGGGCAGGTCGTGATTCTCGTAGGCAATGCCAAGGCCGCCGCCGGCATCCACGTAGTTGATCGTATGACCGTCCCCCCGCAGAGCTCGCGTCAGTTCAGCAACTCGCTCCATTGTTGCCGCGAACGGCTTCACATCTGTGATCTGTGAACCTATGTGGACGCTTACACCAGCAACTTCCACAAACTTCGTTTCCGCCGCTCGAGCGTACAACCGACGAGCTTGCTCAATCGGTATGCCGAATTTGTGTTGATGCAAGCCGGTGGAAATATACGGATGAGTTTCGGCGGAGACGTCCGGATTTACGCGCAATGCAATTCGGGCTGTCTTTTTCGTTCGAGCGGCGCATTCCGCGAGTGCCGACAACTCCGATTCGCTTTCTACGTTGAAAAGCAATACCTGCGCCCTCAATGCCAATTGCATCTCGTCCGACGTTTTGCCCACCCCGGAGAAGACGACTTTTTTCGCGGCTCTCCGGTTGACGCGCAAGACTCTCTCCAACTCCCCTCCGGAGACTACATCGAAGCCGCAACCCATCCCGGCCAGCAGACGCAAAATGCTGAGGTTCGAATTCGCTTTTACCGAATAGCAGACGCTGTGTGGAACCTTGCGAAAGGCGCGTTCGAAGGCACGCATGCGCTCACGAATTGCCGATGCGGAGTAAACGTATAACGGCGTACCGAAGCGCTCTGCCAGACCCGCGAGAGGCACTTGGTCACAATGAAGGATTGAGCCGGAAGAGCGCTCCGAAACGTCGCTGTTCCGCGCACGGCGGTATGAAAAAGCTGGCGGACGAACTTGGCCTCGGTTTCCAGCGCGCATCACTTGCGCTTCCCGGGAGTGCCTTTGACCCGAATCGCAACCACGGTCTGATCGTCGAACGCTTCCTCTCCAGACGCGTGTTCGGCCACAGCCTTGAAGATCAACTTCACAACCTCGTCCGCCGAAGCATTGGGGTTCGCCGCAACAATCTCGCCGACCCGTTCGCGACCGAAGAGCTCTTCCGCTTTGTTACCGGCATCCAGAATGCCATCGCTGAAGAATACGAACATGTCTCCGGCCTTGGCCCGGAAACTCAGCTCGTCATAGTCGGCGTCGTCGAACAACCCCAGAGGCAAGCCTGTGGCTTCGATGACTTCGATCTTGCCTTCGTGGCAGTAAATCGGGCGCGGCAAGCCCGAGTTGGCTACCTGCAAGGTGCGATTTCGGTCGTCCCATACGGCGTAGATCAGCGACACAAACTGGCCGTCGATGCGACGCTCGCCCAGCGAAAAATTCACGGCAGAGAGCATTTCCGCAGGGCCCGGCTCGATGGGCGCATGGGAACGCAGGATTCCGCTGACCAGTGCGGCATAGATCGCCGCTGGCGCGCCTTTGCCGCTGACATCGCCAATCACAATGGCTGTACGCGACATCGAATAGCCGACGAAATCGTAGAGGTCGCCCCCGATCGCGCGCGCTGGAACGAACTTCGCTGCTATATCGAGATGCGCGAGCTTGGGCAGAGTCGGTGGTAGAAGCCGGAACTGCAACTGGCGCGCCATTGCCAAGTCACGCTCGAGGCGCTTTTCTTGGCGGGCAATCTGCTCGTACAGTTGCGCATTTTCAATCGCAATCGCAACTTGCGCGGCCAGCGTCGTCACAGTTCGTTTGTGATCGTCCGTAAAAAAACCGCGCCGGGTGTGCTCAAGGTCCAGCACTCCGATCACCTTGTCCTTGTAGACCAGCGGCACCGCCAGTTCAGAGCGGGTCTCTGGATTGGCTTTCACATAACGTGGGTCTTTATTTACATCAGGGACCAACACCGCCTCTTTGTGCTGCGCAGCGTAACCGACTACGCCTCTGCCTAACGGGATTTCGTGTTTGAGCTGAATGTTTTCCTGGAATCGTTGCGAAAAACGATGCTGCAGTTTCTCTCCGGTGGCATCGAGCAACAGAATGCTGAAAATCTGATAATCGATCAGCCGGCTGAGCAGCTCAGCGATTCGCTTCAGCAACTCGTCCACGTTGAGAATGGATGTGAGCTCGCGCGCGATTTCATTCAGCAATACCAAGGTCCGTGCCTGGCGCGTGGTACGCGTATACAAGCGGGCATTCTCAATGCCGACGGCCATCCGCGAAGCAATCAGCGTCAGCAACCGCTTGTGCTCTTCGTTGAAGTGGTTAGGCTGCGGCGACTCGATATCAATAACTCCGATGAGCCGGTTCTTGATGATAAGAGGAACCGCCAACTCCGAGCGCACGTTAGGAACAGCGGAGATGTAGCGGGGATCTTGCGAGACATCATCGACCAGAATTGCTTCCCGCCTTTGCGCTGCGATTCCGGTGACGCCCTCGCCCACTTTGATCCGCATGCGCTCGGCAATTTCGCGCGCATATCCCACCTGAAATCGAAAGTATAGTTCCTGAGTTTTTTCGTTCAGCAGCAGAATGCCAAAGATTTCGTAATCGATTACCTTGCGCACGAGTTCGGCTACGCGACGGAGAGTGGTGTCCAGGTCGAGAGTGGTGTTGACCACGTCCGCCACTTCGAGCAGAAGTGGATCGACTTTGGATTGAAAATCAGCTTTGGTTGCAACCATTTCCACGTTCCTATGATATCAGTCGCGGTTCTTGCGCTCTGAGACGTTGCAAGCCACGTCTCTACAGCTATCCCCTGTAGCGACGTGGCTTGCTACGTCTCGGGTGTAGCGCTCAGCTTTCTCTCGGGACCACGCAGATGTCCGGCAAGTTACGGTACTTTTCCGCGTAATCTAACCCGTATCCGACGACGAACTCGTCGGGAATGCTGAAGCCCACATAATCGGCCTTGATCGGTTGTTTTCGTCGCGATGGCTTGTCCAGCAATGCGGCAATGCGGACGGCCTTCGGCTGGTGGCCCAGCACGATCCTTTTCAGGTAGTTCAGCGTGAGGCCGGTGTCCAGGATGTCTTCGACCAGGATTACATTTCGATCTTTCATCGATTGGTCTACATCTTTGGTCAGCTGCACTTCTCCGGTAGAGTCCCATCCGAACCGCAATTCATGGGCTGGGCTGGGACGGTTGCCGTAGCTGGAGACTCCAATGAAGTCGAAAGAAGCGTCGAGCTGGACTTGTCGTGCCAGGTCACTGAGGAAAATCGTGGCGCCTTTGAGGACGCCCACCAGGATCACGGTTTCCCCCGCGAAGTCGCGCGTAATCTCGGCGCCCATGGCGGCCACGCGATGCGCGATTTGCTCACGCGAGATTAGAACCTTCAGTTCAGTCACGGCGAACTATATTAAACTAGCATTTGGCATTTCGCACTCAGCATTTAGCCAGCCAGTGTTTCTTGGTGGATTCGATGAGTACTGCTGCAAGGCCAAGTGCTAATTGCCAAGTGCTAAATGCTTGGATTTTCTCAATACTATGAACCTCAACGGAATCAAACTCACATGGTTAGGCCACGCAACTTTTCGGGTTGAAACGCCTGGCGGCAAGACAGTTTTGATCGATCCCTGGGTCATGGGAAACCCCATGTGTCCGGAGAAGGAAAAGAGCGTCAAGAAAGTTGACGTGTTGCTCTGCACCCACGGCCATTTTGATCACATCGGGGACGCGGTCGAAATCGCCAAGAAGCACAGTCCCCAAGTGGTCGGTATTCCTGAGTTGTGCGGATGGCTGGAAAAAAAAGGAGTGAAGCACACCGGATCCATGAACAAGGGCGGCACCCAAACCGTGGGCGACATCAAAGTGACGATGGTTCACGCTGACCATTCCTGTGGCATTCAGGACGGGGATGAGATCGTTTACGGTGGTGAAGCGTGCGGATACGTCGTCGAGTTCGCCAATGGAGTAAAGATTTATCACGCGGGCGACACCAACGTCTTCGGCGATATGCAGATCATCCGCGAGCTTTACGCGCCAGAGATCGCTATGATTCCGATTGGCGACCACTACACGATGGGGCCGCGCGAAGCTGCTTACGCCTGCAAGCTGCTGAAGCCGAAAACGGTCATTCCCATGCACTTCGGAACATTCCCGGTGCTGACGGGAAGGCCAAGCGAGTTGCACAAGCTTGCTCCCGAACTAGAAGTCAGAGAATTTAAGCCGGGCGAGACAGTTTCGTAAATCGATGGAGCACGGGCGTCCCCGCCCGTCTAAGCGAGCGAAGCTCGGTTGTTCTGGAAGGAGACGAATTGCCGAAGTCGAAAGCAACCAAGCCAGACTGGCAGATGTCCGGAATCACCGCCGGGCCTGTCGAAGACTATCTCTATTCCATGCTTCCTCCACGGGATGAAGTGCTCACGAAGATGGAGGAGGAAGCCGCCAAGCGAAAGATCCCCATCGTGGGTCCGGCCGTTGGCCGCATCCTGCATCAACTGGCTCTGATGACTGGTGCGAAAACGGTTTTCGAGATGGGGTCAGCGATCGGATACTCGACCATCTGGTGGGCACGCGCTGTGGGTGAAGGTGGACTTGTGTTCTACACCGACGGAAATCGCAAGAATGCCGAGGAAGCGCGAGGATATTTCGAGAAAGCCGGCGTCGCATCAAGAATCAACATGACCACCGGCGATGCCCTGGAAGTTCTCTCCGAACACAAGCAGGAGTTTGACATAATCTTCAACGACGTCGACAAAGAAGATTATCCGCGAGTGTTCCGACTGGCTTTGCCGCGTCTGCGGAGAGGCGGGCTGTTTGTCACGGACAACGTCCTGTGGAGCGGAAAGGTCGCCCAGAAAACGCACCCGGATGCTTCGACCAAAGCCATTCTCGAGTTCAACCGTTTGCTCTATAACTCTCCACATCTGTTTACGACGATCCTACCAATTCGCGACGGCGTTGCCGTGGCGGTCAAGCGTTAGACGCTAGCGGCCGGATGTAGTGAAAATGGTTTGCAGGTGGATCGGGTAGGTCCAGAGTTAGTAGTTTCCAAATTTGCTAGTGAAGATACGCCTCCGGACCGCGAGCGATGAAGATTTCTGAATGGAAGACTCTCTTCCAAGAGCTGATTGACGGAGTTCAGAGCGAAGTGGGCATGCCATTCCCGGCTCTGGACGAATTTCGGGCGCGTGTGAATGAGGTCGCCGCAGATGCCCAAACACGCAAGCATTTTGAGGTTGAGTTAGAGGCATTCCTGCACAGCCAACCGCTCTTGCGAGACGCAGCGACGCGGTCCCAGAGCAAGCGGGCATCTCAATTGATTGAAGCGGCCACTGCTTTGCAGGCGCGTGCGCGACAGTTTCTCCCAAAACGCGAAACAACCGAACAAGAAACCGTTAAAGACGAAATAAAGGACGACGAGAAGGATGAGACCGCGCCCCTTACGGTCACGGATGTCTCGGATGCCATTGCAGCTGCCGAACGCATTCTGCCGGGGCAGGCTGCTCCTGAAGGAAAGCGTGATCCGAGGTGGCAAGCTATCATCGCGATCGAGGACTTTATTCAAGAGGAACCCGATGCGATCTGGTCATTCATCCTGCGTTGGGGCAGCAACCCTGATGAGGACCTTCGTACCGCAGTAGCCACCTGCTTGCTTGAGCATTTGCTGGCGTGTCACTTTAGCCGATTCTTCCCGCGAATCGAGGAAGCGGTTCGAAGCGATGCGCTCCTCGCCGACTCATTTTCGAGGTGCTGGAAGCTTGGGCAGGCGAAAGAGGACGCCAACGCTAAGCGCTTTGACGGCCTCCTGGCTAAATGCAGAAAACTTAGACCCCAAACATAGTCGTGAGAGCGGAGTCAGATCGACTTCACCGGAATCATTGTCAGATCTTCCACCAGTCCCACTTCCTTCTGCAGAAACGGTTCCGCATACGTCACGCCTCCCAGGAGGCCATAGAAGCGTGCCATGGCTTCGATGCGCGCGCGAATTTCGGTTTGAGCAGGGAACAGGTCTTTGCCCGCCTCCTGATCGCTGAACTGCGACTTGTAGGCCATCAGCGCTTGGAAACGCACTTCGAACAGCTCGGTGATGTCGACGACGAACGTGGGACGCACGTCGTAATAGAGAGTGGCGTAAATAATCTTGAAAGGGCGGTGCGGCTTTGTAGCGCCGGCATCCTGCCGGCTGTCCTGACGGCGTTGCGCCGTCAGCGGTGCGGACGAGTCGCCCGCATCCGCACTAAAGTCCAGCTTCGCCAGTCCCGCGAGAAAGCAGGCTTCATATCCCAGTGCCGACGCCGTGTAATGATCTGGATGACGTCCTTTCCAGAAGGGAAGAATCACAACTCGGGGCCGTTGTTCACGGATTACGCGCGCCACTTTCAGACGGTTTTCGAAAGTGTTCTCAACCCGCCCATCCGGGATATCGAGAGCCCGCCTCCACGAGACGCGTAGTATCTTCGTGGCCTCCGCCGCCTCTTGCGCACGGTCCTCGGCGGTACCCCGCGTCCCCATCTCTCCCTGAGTGAGATCGAGGATGCCGGTGCGCCGTCCGTGCTGTGCCATTTTCAGCAACGTCCCCCCGCAAGTCTGTTCGACGTCGTCGCGATGAGCAGCGATGGCAAGGACATCTAGTGGCGCATCGTCAGTGGAAAGAGTGGACATATCAGTCGAGGCTTCCTTGTTCCAAGACCACATTTTCACGAACGATCAGACGATGGGCAGCCATCTCCTTCAGCGTGGGGAGAACGCGGTTCACGTGCTCGTCCGTATCCACAAAGATGATGATCACCGGAAGCTTTCCCCCGGCATCAACCAGGTGGCTGGTTTGAACCCGGTGCCGACCAAGAAACCCAGCCACGGCATGGATTGCGGTCGCGGCGTACACGTTTTCCCGCCGCAGGTAGTTGAGGATTTCCACGTGCAACGGCCGGTGATGCCACTGGTCGGCTTCGTTGAGATAGATCGTGACTTGAACAGCCATCGCGTCTGGCATTTTACAGCACTCGCGCCAGAACCATGCCGGCCAGCGCTCCGCCGAGACACAGTAAATTGTTGGTGAGTACGTTCGTGAGCATAAGAAGCCATTGTCCTTGTTCAAAGTAAGCCATGGTTTCAAAGGCGTAGCTGGAGAATGTGGTAAACGAACCGCAGAAGCCGACCACGACCAGCAGGCGCCAGCGCGGATCGGCCAGCACTCGTTCCGTGGTCCAGATGACGAAGAAGCCAACGATCAGGCTGCCTGCAATGTTGATGAACAACGTGCCGTAGGGGAAGACCGGCCCCAACTCTTTAGCTGCAAACCGGCTCAGCAGATAACGGGCATTTGCGCCGACGATTGCGCCTATGGAAATGACGAGAAGATCGATCACGACGGAGCTCTCCCTACAAAGTTTGTAGGAGTCATCAGCCGGAGCTTACCAGTTCGAGCTCATTAATTCGACTCAGGCGGTTATGGCGAACTCCATCGCCGCAATCATCATAACAAAATCCTTTGTAGTGCCGCCGTCCCGGCGGCTGTCGGTGCGGCCTCACGGCGTGCCTCTGAGGGCAGGAATGCCGGCGCTACTTCTTTCGTTCCACGAGGAACCGCGCCAGCGCCTTCAGCGTATCGGCTCGTGAACCAAAGCTGTCTAGTGAACCCAACGCAGTTTCCACCAGCGCATCGGCTTTCTTCACTGACTCGTCGATGCCGAACAGCGCTGGATACGTCGCTTTTTCCGCAGCCGTGTCCTTGCCAGCAGTCTTTCCCAGCTGCTCTGAAGTCTGAGTGACGTCGAGTACGTCATCCACAATCTGAAACGCCAGTCCGATGGATTTCCCGAAAGTCCTCAGCTTCTCGACCGCGTCATCGCTTGCCCCAGCATAAAGACCACCGCTGACCACGCTGGCTGTGATCAGCGCGGCAGTCTTGGAGCGATGGATGTACTCCAGCATCTTCAAATCTGGTTTAGTGTGCTCGGCTTCGAGATCGACAACCTGGCCGCCGATCATGCCGTCCACGGTGCCAGTGGCGCGAGCCATCTCTTCGATGATGCGCACCCGGGCTTCCGCCGGACAACGCAGCCGCGCCAGTGTTTCATAGGCCTGAGTTTGCAGCGCATCACCGGCCAAAATCGCGATAGCCTCTCCAAAAACCTTATGGCAAGTGGGGCGGCCGCGGCGTAGGTCATCGTTGTCCAGCGCCGGAAGGTCATCGTGGATCAAAGAATACGTGTGAAGCATCTCCAGCGCCGCGCCCAGGTCTTCGATTCCATGAGGAAGGAAATTAGCCACCATCCGCCCCGCTTCCATGCACAAAACTGGCCGCAAGCGCTTGCCGCCGGCGAAAACGCTGTGGCGCATCGCGCGATGAATGGAAACCGGATGCTGTGTGGCCGGCGGCAGCAGACGTTCCAGTGCTGCGTCGGTCAGCTCTCGGCCTGCCTCCAGGGTGTCTTTGAGCATGACGGTGAGTATAGCAAGTGCGCTTTGGTCTTTGTGGTCACGACCATGGTTGCAAAATAAAAAGGACGCCCACGGCGTCCTTGATTGTTAGCAGTTATTTCTATGCGGCTGCGGAATTCGTGATGGAGGCATTTCGCAACGCAGTGCGGACGATGCCTCGGGTATCGGATGGAGGATAAATGTCGGCAGCACCGGCGTTCACCGCTGCTGTCCACATAGCTTCGTCGGCCAAGCGATGCGTGCAAACGATGCAGGCTTTCGGAAACTCACGTGACAGGTGCTCGACGTCGGAGATTGAGGCCGTCTCCATGTCCAAAATAGCAATACCCGCACGGTGCTTCGCAATGCTGGTGCGCAATTCCCCCAAGGACTGGACCTGGCGGACCGAACTGAAGGTGTTGGCTAGAGCGGACACGAGAGACTGCGCTACCCTCGAATCGCTCTGGAGGAGTACCACATTGAGAGGCTGCATTACTTCCCTCTAGCTTCTACCGCTAGGCACGGCGACCGGGCTGTGCCGGCGTTGCATGGGAGCAACGCTGTCACAGACGTTAATACTGATGAGCGCCGTAGTGACCGGAGCAACTGTTATCTCTTCCCCACCGCGCTCTCGGTCAAAGGCTCAAACGACTCAGCCTGGAGCTTCCCGTTCTGTTTCAGCAGGATTTCGACTTTGCCCTCGGCCTGCTCCAATTCCTTGCGGCAAGTGGCTGAAAGTTGCATGCCTTCCTCAAAAAGCGTCAGAGATTTTTCCAAGGGCACCTCACCCTTTTCAAGTTCCTGCACAATCTTCTCCAGACGCTGGAGGCAATCCTCAAATTTCGCCAACGGGTTTCTGCTCCTCGACCTATTTTAATCCACTTGAGGGCAAAATGTGTCCAGTAGAAAGCGAACTTTAAAGAAGATTTAACAAATGGTCATACCGAAGTGGGACGCGAAGTTCCCAAGGCTTCCAGAACGTCCACCGCCAAGGTATAGCGACCTAGCGGAGCGCTGATCTGCGCTCCCTGCGCCATCCGGCGTACCGCAACCAGCATCTCGCGTGCGATAGCGACGCCTTCCTCTCTCGCGGCCTCCGGGGTTTTCGCTGCGGCCATGCGCCCCAGAATGGAATCCGGGACGGAGACTCGCAGTTCGTTCTTCATGAATTCCGCATTGCGCACGCTGACAAGCGGCCAGATTCCGGCAACCACCGGAATCCGGCAGTGCTCAATCCGGCGCAGGAAACTTTCCAGCAAGCTGAGATCAAAGACGGGTTGGGTCACCACATATTCGGCGCCCGCCTGCACCTTGTACTCAAAGCGACGGATTTCCTCGTCCATATCGCTCAGCCCCGGGTTGGCGCCGACTCCGATCACGAAGCTCGTTCCCGTTCCAATCGGGTTGCCGCCAATGTCCAGGCCGCGATTCAGGTTGTGAACGATGTTGACCAATCCGATGGCATCCACGTCGAACACGGCAGTAGCGTCTGGATAGCTGCCCATCTTCGGCGGATCGCCGGTAATGCAGATCAGGTTGCGAATACCCGTTGCCGCCGCCCCCAGCAAATCCGATTGAATGCCGAGCACATTGCGGTCGCGGCAGGTGTAGTGCAGGATGGCCTCGATGCCCACTTCCTGCTGGATGAGCAACGACAGTGCCTGATTACTCATGCGAGCCGAGGCCCGCGGACTATCTGGGACGTTGATTCCGTCCACGCCCACCGACTTGACGAAGCGCGCACCTTCGATTTCCTTGCGAATGTCCGTTCCTTTGGGGGGAACAATTTCGACCATGGTCAGGAATTCGCGAGAGGCAAGCTTGGCCCCCAGCCGGGAACGATCCTCGATCGCGACAGCAGGAGTGGTAGCAGGTTTGGCCTGGGCTGGGGATGGCGCAGAGGTCACCTTGGCGCGCGCGTCTCCGACCCTCAGCGCCGATTTCATCACCCGGATGTGGTCCGGAGTCGTACCGCAACAGCCGCCCACGATGCGTACCCCCGCAGCCACGAACTTGCGGGCATAACTGGCCATGTATTCCGGGGAACAAAGATATATATTCCGGCCCTCGACGGAACGTGGCATGCCGGCGTTGGGTTGCGCCGCCAGGGGCAGGGAAGTCGCAACGCGCATACGCTCAACTGCATCGAGCATCGCTACCGGGCCCACACTGCAATTACAGCCGATGACGTCCACGCCCCACTCTTCCAGCCGCGGAGTGAACGTCTCCGGGGTCGAACCATCGAGGCAATTTCCATCTTCGTCGATGGTGACGTGCGCCACGACCGGAATCTTCGGGTTGACATCTCGCGCTGCCAGTATTGCTTGATGAAGTTCTTCCAGGTAGCCAAAGGTTTCCAGCATCAGCAGATCCACTCCGCCTTCGACCAGGGCCGCAATCTGCTCGCGGAAGGCGGTACGAACTTCCTCGAAAGATGTCTTGCCCAGCGGTTCGATGCGCACTCCAAGCGGCCCAACCGATCCGGCAACCCAGACGTCAAAGCTCTTGGCGGCTTCTCGCGCCAGCCGCGCTCCCGCAAAGTTGATCTCGCGCACTTGGCTAGCCATGCTGTGCCGCGCCAAGCGGAATGAATTCCCACCAAAAGTATTGGTTTCAATAATTTCCGCACCTGCCTGCAAATACTCGTGGTGGATGCCCCGAATCAGGTCAGGTTGAGAAACGTTCAACTCGTCATAGCAGCGATTGATGAAGATCCCCTTGGCATAGAGCAGGGTTCCCATCGCGCCGTCGCACAGGACAGCGGACTGTTTTATCCGGGTCAGTAGATCAGTAGCCATTCACTCCAGAATACAAGAGGACTGTTGCTTTTGCATATTGGCGACTGGCAGGTCGGACCATGCGCCAAATTCTCCGAAGTCGCTCTGTTATAATCCGGTTTCTTGCATCTAAATCTCTGTCCCTCATGCTCTTCGGAGTCCCAGGTTTGAAGAGAATCTTAATAAGCATTTTTGTGCTCATAGTTGCCAGTGTGACCATTATTTCCTGCGGAAGCAGTAATTCCTCCAGCACTACGACTACGCACAAGCCCAGCGGAATCAAGTTCCGGGTCTTTATTTCAAATTCCCTTTACCCGCAAGGTACTACGGGGGCCGTAGTGAATACGCAGGTGCTGAACATTGTGGACGCCACGTTAGACAAGCTTGCACTTACTTTTTTTGTTCCGTTGACGGGCATCAGCTTGCAGCCTTCGCTCATGACGCTTGCCCCCAATGGGAAGTACACGGCAGTATTCAGCCCCAATGGCAACTCTGTGGCGATCGTCGACAACGCGACTGAGGCCGTGGCAGTCCCCACCGGATCCACCACGCCGTTGCCTGCCATCCCCTTGCCCGGCCTTACCGAGAGCCTCGTCGTCAGTAATTTCGCGACCACCGCCTATGCCGCCGTACCCACGGCCCCGATCGCGGGACAGTCTCCGGGAGCCGTCGTGGTGATGAGTCTGCAAAGCGGATCGGTATCCGCAACCATCCCCGTGCCTGGCGCGCACTTTATTGTGCTCAGCCCGGACGGTAACCACCTCCTGGTGTTTAGCGATAACTCCGACACGGTAACCGTGATTACGACACCGTTGATTGGTACCGCCACCGATCCACGGAGTTCCATTACTGGTTTCGACCGGCCGGTGTGGGGCATTTTCGCCAGCAACACCACGGCTTACATTTTGAATTGCGGTGCCCAATGCGGCGGGACTGCGGCAGGAGTCAGCGTCACCGACGTGGGCGCCTCTGCTGCGACGAGCACAACTCCGGTAAGCGCCGCCACTTTTGGTTTAGTGAGTGGTTCCACTCTGTATGTGGCGGGAACTCCGCCTGGAACGAATACTTGTACCGGAAGCGTAACGGCAGCCACTACCTGCGGCACACTGACTACCATTAGTACCAACTCGATGGCCGTTACTGGCTCGGCAATCATCGCGGACGGCTACCACGGTCGCATGCAGATGAGCCAGAACGGGCAGCTCTTCATTGGTTCGTATGGCTGCACCAACATCAATATCGTCGGTGGTGAGGTTCGCGGCTGTTTGTCGATCTTCAACACAAATACTGGTGGCGTCGTGATCCCTCCCAGCAACGGCAATGTAACCGGACTGCAGCAAATCACCGGTCGCAATACGGTTTATGTTATCCAGAACGCGGAACTCGGGATCTACGATACGACCACGAACGCGTTGCAGGTGACCCCAGCCAACGGTAACAATAACGATGGCCAGATTGATGTCGTCGGCCAGCCGTTTGACGTGAAGCTGGTAGATTGAGAGAGCTTCACGCGGTGACTTCCAATGCGTACTTGCCTCCATCTGCTCGTTGCCCTTTCCATTCTGACGGAGTCGGCAAGCGCCCAGGCCCCTGTCGGTACTACAACCGTATTTCATAGCGATCATCAGCCCATCACTATCGAGCGCTTCGATCCTAAAAGCGGAAGCGCTCACCTGCCGGTATTGCTGGTGCACGGTGGAGGAGGGCCGCAAGGGGATTGGAGAAAGAACGGAATTCTCGAGGCGCTGACGACGGCCGGATACTCTGTCTTCGTTCCTCACTTTTTCGATGGCGCAGGGCAGTGGAGTCCTTCGGTTAAGCCGCAGATGTTCCTTGCCTATATCAAGACCTTGAACGATGCCACTCGTTACATCGCGGCGCAGCCGGAAATCCGAAATAAGGGAATCGGGGTCGTCGGCTTCTCGCTGGGAGGCTATCTGGCACTTGCTCTGGCGGAAGAGGAACGGAGCCATCCTCCGCCGTTGCGTTCGCCGGAAATCAAGGCTGTGGTCGAGTTCTTTGGCGGAATGCCAGGCTTCGCGGAAGAGCGTTTAACCACCATGCCGCCGGTATTAATCCTGCACGGTGAAGACGATGAGGTTGTCCCCGTCAGCAGTGCCTACGAATTGGAAAGACTGCTCAAGAACAAAGCGGTTCCGTACGAGATCAAAATTTACCCTCATCAGGGGCACGGCTTCAGCGGCGATGCGGTGGAGGATTCTAAGAAACGGACAGTTTCGTTCTTGTCCGCCCACTTGCACTAAACGACTAGGGAACCTGAAACCGTTCTACCTCTCCGGTTCCAGCACCAACTCATGTGCCCGCGCCTTGTCCACCGCCGGTCCGGAAAACGGCCAGGCGAAAGTGAAGCTCTCGTACCAGGCGCTCCACTGGTCCATGTAGTAAGGGCTGAGCAGGTTCCCCGCTTCGCCCGTCACCAGATTCAGAGTGGACTGATCGAGATTCGCGAGATCAACCGTCATTCGTTCCGACGGTCCGTAGCTGCGCGATACCGCCTTTACGGTGTATTCGCTCCCCGATTGTGGCTGCAATCCCGGTCCCGTCCAGCGGCGCAAAAGCGGAAGCCTGCCATAGATCGGGTGCTGAATATCGACGGGATGAAAATTCCCCCACCTCCAGGAGTTCAGGTCCGGCGGCGCATCTGAACCATGTGCCGGATTCGAATCGACGGCGGCCTCAACCGCTGCGGTTAGAAGTTCGTCATAGTTCGCGTAGGTCTCGGGTAACCAGCGCTTCGGCTGGTGCTCGATCAAGTTCTCCAACCAGACCGTGCTCATCATCCACTGGTAGCTTTTCCAGCTAACAGTCGTTTCGAGTTCCTTAGGATCTTTCGCTGCTACACCCAGCTTTGGCTCGAGCAATAGGCGGGTTAATTCCCGGCGCGCCTCGACTGCGATCGTGGGTGCTGGCGAGTTCTCAATCATCCTTCCGTCCCACTGGCGTAGAATCTCTGCCGCCGCCTTTGCCCGAACCGAGGGATTCTTTGCGTGGTCCACTGCATACACAAACCGCTCCCCGAAAAAACGATCCAAATCAGAGTAAACATCGGTTTCGAGTGCTAGCATGTCAGCCGCAGAAAATTTCTTGCCCGACTCCAGAACGCGATAAATGCGAGCCGACCGCCATGGAGCTTCCCATTCCGTGCTGAGGGAATATTTATACCCGTCCGGTGTGATCCGGCTGTTGGCCGTGGCGATGACTCCCGAGGGGGGATTGAATATGGTGGGCAGCTTCTCAAACGGAACGTAGCCAACCCATTCATGAGCGTTGTCGCTGCCGTTTTCCGGCAAACTACCATCCCCCGCCGCGCGGATAGGAATCTTTCCGGTAGCTTGATAGCCGATGTTGCCATCGACGTCGGCATACACGACGTTTTGTCCGGGTGCGTCAAGCTCTGAAAAAGCACGCCTGAGCTCCTCCCACTTCTGCGCCGAATCGACCGCGAAGAAGGGACTGCGCATGCCATCATACAAAGTCCAACGGAGTGCCAACTTGCGCGTCTCACCCGGGACCATGTCGGTAACGATTGGTCCATGGCGCGTCAATACCACATCTACAATTACATCCGGCTTGTCCTTGGCGTGAATCACCTCGCGACGATGCTCCGGCTGCTTCCATCCCTCTGGCGTCAGATATTGGCCGTCCGGATTGAACGTCTCAACGTAAACGTCTTCGACCGTCGGCCCGAGATTGGTGAATCCCCAGGCGATTCGCTGGTTGTGCCCCACAATCACATACGGATATCCCGGGAGGGTTACTCCAGCCACATCGAAGTTACCCGAGAGGCAACGAAGATGGGCTTCGTACCATAGGTTCGGCATCTGATGGTGCAGATGCATATCATTCGACAGCAGCGGCTTGCCCGAAACCGTGTGCGCCCCGGAGACCGCCCAATTATTCGACCCCAGAACTAAGGCCCGCTCGTCAAAAAACATTTCCCGCGCCGACGGCAACGCAGGAATATCCTTTCGCGGCGTTAAGCCGGTAACTGAGCTGTCCGCCCCCGAATCATCGTCTTCATCCTCGTCGTCATTTTGATCGTTGCCTTTGATCTCTTGATCGAGCATGGGCCGCGATACCGTCGGGGGCCGATCGTGCCAGGAAGAGTTCACGAACAGATCCGATATCAGCTCGGGCCCCAACTTGGCCAGAATTTTCTCCCGCACCAGCGCATGGCGCGGGCTCGTGCTCAAGTCCTCCACCATTTGAACCCCGATGAGGGTCGAGTCTTCAGGCGTCCACGGCCGAGGCGAATAGCGCAGAATGCGAAATTCCAGCGGCAACCGATCACGATGCGCCTCAATGTATGCGTTCACGCCCCGCGCGTAAGCTTCGAAACGAGAGCGATCATCGGCCAGCAAAGTTTCTACCGTTTTTCGAGCAACGACTTTGAGCCCGAGGATTCTCTGTTGCCGATCGTGCCCCAGGTAATCGCTGCCGAAGACTTCCGATAGCTCTCCCGCCGCGAACCTTCGCATTCCGTCCATCTGGAACAATCGGTCTTGCGCAGTTATGTAACCTTGAGCGAAAAAGAGATCATTGAAGTTAGCGGCATCGATGGTGGGCGCTCCGTGCCCATCGCGAATAACCTTCACTGGCGCCGTAAGGCCCAATACTCGAAGTCTGCCGTCCATTTGTGGCAAAGCAGACCGTGCTTTCGAATAAAACCAACCGCAGAGGCCAAGCACGGCCAGCAATATCAGGCTCAGAACGAAAGCAACGACCCGCAAAATTCGGAGACGCGGACGAGGATAGGCCAGACTAGTGACGGTTGCCATAAGGGACACTCGATTCTAGGGCCTGCCTGCGCCGTAAGACAAACGCTAAGCAAAGGCGTCGTCCTGATGACGGCTTCGGCTGGACGAAGGATCTCGCGTGCAATGGAACGGAACTGTTCCCGCGAAAAAGTTGGCTCATTTCGCAAAGGTCAGTATTATTCAGGAGATCGCCAAGGTTTGCCGAAAGCCATGCTGCAAAAGCGCATTGACGACCAGCCCAGCATCTCCCCCGAGATGGTCCGCGAGGCGCAGCAGATTTTACATCGGCATCTCAAGCGGGTCGGCCTGAAACATACGGCGCAGCGCGACACCATCCTGCGAACCTTCCTCGAAACCCGCGAGCACCTCTCTACTAACGAACTGCACCGGTTGGTGCAAAAGAAAGATGCCCGCATCGGTTTCACCACGGTTTACCGCACCTTGAAACTGCTGGCGGAATGCGGCTTGGCCAGCGAAGTCGCTTTTCATGATGGAATTGCCCGCTACGAGCACCAGTACAACCGCCGCAGCCACCATCACATGGTCTGCACCGGGTGTGGCAGTTCGGTAGAATTTTTCTCGCCCGAGGTCGATGGTCTCGAGCAGGAGATTGGAAACCGATACCACTACGCAACCACTCGCCACACCTTTCAGATTTATGGAGTCTGCGAGGACTGCCGCAAGAAGAACGCTTCGCGCCGCCTGGCCTAAGAAAAACCATGCCCATCACCTGTCCACAATGTCACGCGCAAATGCCCGACAATGTTGCCTTTTGCCCCGGTTGCGGTCGCAGGATCTGGGTCCCTAGCCAGGATGCAAAGAGGCCTGCGGCCAGCCCGCCTGTTATCCGCACGCCTGCCGTGCCACCCGTAACCATGACTCCCGTGAGCGTGCCCAGTCAGTTCAAGGACAATCTGCTCGCCGCTTTGGCCTACATCACATTCATCCCCGCGACGATTTTCGTGCTCATTGAGCCTTTTAAGCGCAATCGGTTTATTCGGTTTCACTCCTTCCAGTCCATCTTCCTGACGGCCGCCACCATCGTGATCGCATTCGCTTTGCGAATCCTGTATTCCGTATTTACGCTCATCCCGGTTGTGGGGTACTTAATGGCATGGCTGGCCTTAGCCGTCGCCGTACTGGGCTGGGGAATTCTCTGGCTGGTGCTGCTGGTCAAGGCCTTACAGGGTCAAACCTTCCGGCTGCCTGTGATCGGAAGCCTCGCCGAAAAAGCTTAGAGAGCCGTTTCAGCCCGCCTGGCGCGATTTTGTTTGCCTTGGGGATGCATTTCTGCTAACGTGCGCCCGTTCTGCGGATTTGGGTCAAAACGAACGCTTGAGGGGGTACGTCATGGCTTTTTGCACGGTGTGTGGTGCTCAAACACCAGATGGTTCCACGATTTGTCCGGCGTGTAGCCGCTCAGGAGCTCCGGCGGCGCGGCCTGCCACAGCCACTGCAGGCGGGCTGACCGACAACGTAGCCGGGATGCTGGCTTACGTCACGATCATTCCTGCGATCATCTTCCTAGTCATCGAGCCTTACAATCGGAGCCGATTTGTCCGCTTTCACGCCTTCCAATGCATCTTTTTCCATATTGCGTGGACTGCCTTGTGGATTGTGCTGAGCATCATCGCTCACATTCCTTTCCTCGGTTGGCTGACCATCCTCATATGGCCTCTGGTCGGATTAGCGGGCTTCGTGATCTGGCTGGTCCTCCTGCTCAAGGCCAATCAGGGCCAGATGTGGAAATTGCCGTTCATCGGGGATCTGGCTGAGAAACAAGCAGGCGCCTAGTCTGCAGTAGTTTTGCAAAGGCCTCTCACACCTCCCGCCCGACGGAGATCAGCATCTTCTTGTCCGCTATCGGAGTTACTCCGTGCTGAGCCGCTGACCGGTCATTTTTCGCTTGACATGGGCGTCGAGCTACATCAGTATTAACACGTTTTAATAAAGCGTTTCTCTCGTTTTTTATCACTATCCGTGGGTGGCCGGCTCGATTTTCCACTTGCTTCAAATATCAGGAGTTGGATATGAAGTCCCGCCTCTTGTGGTTCTGTATCTTTGCATTCTGCGTTCCTGTTGCGCTCTTTGCGCAGGATACGGCGTCAATTACCGGCACCGTGACCGATCCAACCGGAGCAGCCATTCCTGGCGCTCAAGTGACTCTGACCAGTGTGGAGCACGGCATCAATCGTTCCGCCACCAGCAACTCGACCGGCGATTATCTATTTGCCGCGTTGCCCATCGGGTCGTATAACCTGACCGTGGCGGCATCCGGCTTCAAGAGGTTTCAGGCGGCGGGCATTGTCCTGCGAGTAGCTCAGAAATCCCGCGTCGATGTCGCGATGCAGGTCGGCGCCGCCAGCACAGAGGTCACCGTTCAGGGAACCACTGTCGCCCAGGTGGAAACTCAATCCTCTGATCTTGGAGGCACGGTCACCGGCAAGGAAATTAGCCAACTCGAGCTGAATGGCCGAAATTTTACCCAGCTCATCACGCTGGTGCCCGGCGTCAGCAATCAGACGGGACAAGATGAGGCGGGAGTAGGCGTTTCAGGCAACGTTTCCTTCAGCGTCAACGGCGGCCGTACCGAATATAACAACTGGGAAATGGACGGTGGCGATGCCATGGATAACGGCAGCAACAGCACGCTCAACGTCTATCCCAGTATTGACGCCATTGCCGAGTTCAAAGTGCTGACCTCCAACTACGGCGCTCAGTACGGTCGCAATGGCTCCGGTACGGTTGAGGTTGAGACCAAGTCGGGCACCAGCCAATTCCATGGCGACGTATACGAATTCGTCCGCAACGACGCCTTCAACGCCACGCCCGAGTTTCAGACTGCCCCTCCGGCCTACAAGAAGAATGACTTCGGTTTCACCATTGGTGGCCCGGTCTTCATTCCCGGGCACTACAACACCAGCAAGCAGAAAACGTTCTTCTTCTGGTCGGAAGAGTGGCGCCGCGAGGTTGTGCCGGCGACGGGCTTTTTCAGCGTAACCACCGTCCCTACTCTCCCCGAGCGCGGTGGAAATTTTAGCGATGTGTGTCCGGCTGGAGGTTCGCCAGTGGATACGACCAACTTCCCCAACTGTCCGGTCAATCCCCAATCGGGCGCCTATTTCCCGGGTAATCAGGTGCCGATTGCAAATACCACAACGGTAAATAGTCTGCTGGCCATGATTCCTAGTCCGAATTCCGGTCCGAACGCCTGGTTTGCGACCCCGTCCCTTCCTACGAACTGGCGGGAAGAACTTTTCCGCGTCGATCAGAACATCAATGACAAAGTGCGTGCGACTTTTCGGTACATCCACGACTCCTGGGACCAGGACTATCCCGTTCCCTTGTGGACGAGCGGAACCAGCTTTCCCACCATCCAAACCAACTTCAACGGCCCCGGCGTCAGCATGGTGGCGCGGGTCACGGCTACAGTTTCGCCCACTCTGCTCAATGAGTTCGTAGCCAGCTATACCACGGACCACATCACCACGAGTTTGATTGGGCCTTGGCAGCGTCCCTCGGGATTTCCTCCGATTGGGATCTATGACAATGGTTTTGGCGGCAAGGTGCCCGGCATTAGTCTGGCAGGCGGCCAGTATAACTTCGCCGAAGATCCGGGATACGTTCCGAACGGTCCGCTCAATTCCAATCCGACTTTCACTTTCCGGGACAACGTCAGCAAGAGCATCGGCGGGCACAATCTCCAGTTCGGAATCTACGTAGTGAATGCCCACAAGAACGAAATTCCGCAGCCGAGCTATGGCGTGAATGGCTTCTTACAGTTCACCACGAGTAGCACGGTTACGACCGGAAATCCGTTTGCCGATATGCTCCTGGGAAATGTCGATACCTTCACCCAGGAACAAGCCGCGCTCAAAATGCACGAGCAATACAACGTCTTCGAACCCTATTTCCAGGATGATTGGCACGTCACCTCGCGCCTGACGTTGAACCTCGGTTTACGGATGAGCTTTTTCGGAACGTATTCGGAAAAGAACAACCTGGCATGGAATTTTGATCCCGCACGCTACGTTCCTGGCGCTAGCGGCGTGGATCCAAACACGGGGTTAGTCATTGGCAACCCTTACAACGGATGGGTAGATTGCGGCGTTACGCCGGGAGTGCCCCAAGGCTGCATGACCAACCATTGGTGGAACCCCGCACCCCGCGTAGGCTTTGCGTTCGACCCTCTGGGGAACGGGAAGTGGGCTATTCGCGGTGGTTACGGCATCTTCTTCGAGCACACGAACGGCAACGAGGCCAATACCGAGTCGCTCGAGCAGTACAACATCAATACTCAGACCAGCAGCGTCGTGAATGTGGCGGGATATGCCAATCTAAATCCAAGTCTCCTGGGCGGCGGCACGACTCCACTGTCTTTTGTGTCCATTCCGAGCAACGCCACTTGGCCCTACATGCAGCAGTGGCATCTCGATGTGCAGCACGATTTAGGCAAGAATACAATTGCAAACCTGGCCTACGTCGGCAGCGGCGGGGTACATTTGACGCGTTCGTATGAATACAACCAAATGCACTCGGTTCCGGCCAGTCAGAATCCCTATGCGCCCGGCCAACTGATCGCGGCCTCCGACTGCAGTTGGGGTCCGGGCAACAGCCAGCCCGATGTGGTCGTTGACGCCTATGGTGTTCCCGAGAACGCCGTGACTTCTTATGGCACGCCCATCCCCTACAATCCCCCAACCCCCGGAGGGGTTCCGTCCGGCGCAGCTGTCAATCTTTTCGTCGCTTGCGGCAACAATGCCAATCCGTTCCTGCCGTTCGCGGGAATCGGAAGCATCACCCGTAAGGATCAGACTGGATCGTCGAACTACAACGCGCTGCAAGCTTCCTTACGCCACAGCATAGGTGGTCTCCAACTGAACGCGGCGTACACCTACAGCCACTCGATTGACGACTCTTCCGACTGGAACGACTCGGGCTTTGTCGACAGCTACAGCCTGAATGCCTACCGGGCCAGTTCCAACTTCGACGAGCGGCACATCATTAACATTGGCTACGTTTATGACCTGCCATTCTTCAAGGTCAAAGGTCTGGCCAACAGGTTCCTGGGAGGTTGGCAGTGGTCGGGAATCACCGATATTGAAAGCGGGACGCCGTTCACCCTTTATAACCAAGGCTGCAACCCCTGCAACAGCACCGTGAATGGTGTGCCGACCAACATTCCGACTGACAACGCCGGAGTTTCTAACTCGTTGGCGACGGCCGGCTCCTATCCTGACGTAGTGGGTAATCCGAGTGCCGGAATACCGCAACTCCCGCCTGGTAATCCGCCTTTGGTCTACAATCCTGCCGCGTTCGTCGCTCCCACCGGGCTCACTTTCGGAAACGGCGGAAGAAACAATTTACGCAACCCCTGGCGTACTAATTTTGATATGGCACTGCTAAAGCACATCGCTGTTACCGAGAGCAAATACTTTGAATTCCGGGCTGAGGCCTTCAACGTGTTCAACCATAGGGAGTATGCGTGGCTGGGCGGCGACGCCGGCTCGGCTGCAGATAACGCGAATGGTTCGGGAGTCACGACGGCGAACTCCGCGGGTTGCTACGGCGGAAGCAACAGTTCAGCGGGTGATGCGAGCTGCCTCGGAAGCGGGCTCCTGCAGCCCAACGCAGCGCACAACCCACGCATTCTGCAGCTGGCGCTGAAGTTTATTTTCTGATTCTCCGGTTGGGCCAGCGTTCGGCATCGCGTAATAAGCGCTTTCCATTGTGGTAAATTGTTAACGGTGGGGCGCGTAGCTCAGTTGGCAGAGCAATGCCCTTTTAAGGCATGGGTCGATGGTTCGAATCCATCCGCGCTCACCAAGAACCCTTTTCGGTTCATTGGATTGCATCACTTCCCGACGTCTTCTGCCAAGAGATTCTGACCCACACTCAACCCACAGCTCTCAAAGCAACGCACCTGGACGCTCTGCATTTCAGGAGTCACGATCTGAGCATATTTGCGCAACATGATCTCAGGGCCCGCGTGACGCATGTTGCCTTGTGCGGTCTTCACATCGGTCTTGTCGATCTCGACCATCCAACTAGCCATGCTTGAGCGCAGAGAGTGAAGCCCAAAACGCTGCCCCTGGGCAATCTGAATGCCTGCTTTCAAGGCAGCCGACGCAGGTGATCGGTTACGAAGATCCCCGCGCACATTGGAATCTTCCCGTTCATCTTGAATGAAGGGAACACCCAATCATCATCCTGGGAGTAGGGCGTCATGCGACGCCATTGACGCAGGTACGACGCCAATTGCGGAGACATTGCGACCGGAGCTTTCGAGGCCTTGGTCTTCGGTTTGTCGATACACGCCGCTGTCCAACGACGCTCGATCTTGATTTGGTTTTGTTCCCAATCGATGTCGCGCCATTTCAGGCCGCAGGCTTCGGAAGCCCGGATCGCTGTCGAGGCACAGACTAGAACGAGCATCTGGTGCATCGGGTTGGGCAGCAGCATGATGATTTGCTTCACCTGCTCCGGGTTTACGATCCCCGCGCGATGCGCATGCGGTTTGCTTCCTTCTCCTCGAAGCTGATCGTGTCGAAGATCCCGTAGTCGTGGCAGGTGGAAACTAGGTCCTTCGGAATCTCGTTACCCTGCCGGTCGGTGATGTTGTTGGTGAGGTTGCGCCGCTCGATCCACAAGTCGAGCACGTTATAAGGAAGGCCCCAGCCCGCGGCGAGCGAGAAGGCCAGGTCGGCCATAACGCTGAAGAGGACATGCAGCACATCCGGCCCGAAGGGCAGCGGATTAGTCGTCCGCTGCCCTGGATGGTCGAACGTAGCGGTGACGGACGCGCCGGATCGCACCTCGACTCCGGCCATGCGGACCGGCGTCACGTGCCAACCCGGGACAATGACGAACTCGCTGTCCCAGACCCAGATCTCGCGGAACATCTGTAGCAGGCGATCCACGGTCAGTTACCTTCCGTGGGCTCGGCGGTGGCGAAGTCTTTGTCGTCCGGGTAGATCAGACGGTTGACGACGTCGTGGTCAACGCGGGTGATGTAGTTGTCGCGGAACGCCATCTCAAGCAGTTCGTCGAGCGACTTGTCCGACCATTCCGGCTCGCGCCGCAACTGGCGGGCATACGCGTAGTCGTAGGCCTTGGTCGTCGGATTCCACTTCATCTGGATCCAACTGTTGCGCGCTTCGCTGACGCAGCGGCGGGTCGACTGCTTCGGGCTCTTGTCGCTTTGCTTCGCCAAGAAGAAGAACTCGACGCCGTCGTGCGTGATGGAGCGCGTGAGCAGCGCCGGCACGATGTACTGATCGAGCTCGTCGGGGAACTCGACTTCCGGGTCGAGGAAATACGTGCCCTCGTCCGGGCCGCTGTGGATGATCAGAAGATCGACCGGAACGGACATGGATGGATCGCGGTGGCAGCGGAACCACCACTGGCGGTCGGGCGTGCGCACCGGAACGACGGTCTGCTGGCGCTCGCCGCGTCCCTGCTTGTCTTTGCTGTCTTGGGCAGCCGCGCGCTTCTTGCGAAGCTTCGCCGCCAGGCCGGTCGTCGGTGCGGGATTGAGAGGGGTTGGGGACGGCGATGCGGTCGTCCGCGCTTGGGACTGAACGTATGGTGCCTTCCCATTGCTTTTGCTTGCTGCCGGCAGAGCCTCGTTGATCGGCTCAGCCGCATTTACTTCTTCGTACATCGCTATTTTATTGATTGCTTCGCAGGAAGGCAGTGCCTGAGGTCAGCGATGAGCAACACGACGAAGAGCCGTTCGCGGCGCTGTTCACGAAGGGAGGCGAGTGATGGAGACGCAAAAGCAACAGCAGAAAACGCGATACAGCGTGACCCTGATGATCGAGGGTTCGAAGCTGGAGAGCTACCTCACCGGACGTCGCAAGGAGATTCCACAGCCTGAAGGCGACGAAGAAGAACCGGGCAATCGCCGTACGCCTGAATATATCGTGACCCTGCGCATCAAGGCGTCCACGCTGCCTGCGGTCGAGAAGAAAGCGAAAGAGGTCTGGGGGGAGAAGTTCGTGCGTGCCGACAAGGTCGGTCGCGGATTCTCCCGCGCACAACCACGAACTACGACGCTAGCGGGTACGATACATATTATACTTTGGCGAATGGAGTGGGGACGCTAATCAGTGGCGGTGTCGTGAAGATAGGAGCAAAACCGATCTCATTGGTAAACAGCGTACTACCACCGTCGGATTTGAGATCGTCCGTTCATTGAAGCGTTTTAGCCTTGGCCACGTCGTTTAGCGATTGGCGGGAGGTCCTGGACTATCCCGCTGCCAAGCGCGGTGACATTAACGATATTTGCTTCCAACATGGCAGATCGCTTAGGGTTCGAGGTAGTATGTGTTGCTTTTGCTGCCGCAAGTCATAAATGCGGTGCAGCGGTTGGTTTTCCCTACCACCTCACACCATTCGACTCGTCGCTTCCGCTGATGTTTCCCAGGGGTGCACACTTCAACCTGGCCGTTACACCGTCTCAGAACGAAACCCTCCGGCACCCTACAATCTAAGGCCAGATGAGCACGAAGCCGTGCATCACAAGCCGGAGGGACTAGCCATTTCGATAACCTAAGGCTGCAAGACGAAAAATGCGCCAGCGAGTCAACTGCTGAAAACAGCGATAGCGCTCAGAACCCGGTCAGGCGACCGGCCCTTCTCATGGAAGGCCATTGTCGATGGGAAATTCTTTTCCCTGTGAACTTGGTTTCAGTCTTGCTGTCAGCTCCTGAGTACCCTGCGTAACTAGTAATAGCCTACGAAGGTTACTGACGTGCCAGAGAAATTCTTTCGAGCCCACCTTCTCTCACACCGGGTGCATGAGCTAAAGGCTTTCGCTGGTGCGAATTCTGACCCTCCAGCCCCACAAGAACAGAACCTTCGCCGCTAACACATCCCCTGATTGCCAGTGGCCCCTCGATTGCCCCATATCCTTTCGAGCGGGAAGAACCTCGGGGGGGTTCTGTTTACCTTATTGCCATCGCCGCAGTCACGCTGGAAGTCGTTCATGGCTGGCTGGAGCGTGCAAGCTCTCTCGTTGACAGGTCTTCTCTTTTTGGGCGTCCAATACCACGGAAACCTAGCGCTGCCTGAAGACGATAGAGTGACGACTCTTGTGTCCTACGAACCACTCGTGCTTCACGAGGAGAAGCAACCTTCTGTTCCACCCTCATTAGCACGGCCTAAGCCAGCGGAGAGCAAACCGGTACTGGAAACTAAGCCGACCGTAGCGCCCATTGTAGTCACGCGGCAGGTACACGCCGTTTCGGAGCGCAATCTGCCCGAGCCTGATCGCCCTGCGCTGGAACTGAAAGCCGAAACTAAGATGCCCGCGATCCCCGCGGCACTTCCGTCGAAGATCGTGGCTGTCGGCACGTTTTCCGCCAACAATTCGGTTACAACGATAGTTAACAAACCCGCCGCTGCAGTGCAGAGCGGCGGCTTCGGCGATCCGAATGGCGTTCCTTCGTCAGAGCATCACGGGGTCGCCAACATCAGCGCCAAGGGAGGGTTCGACTCACCCAGTGGATCCGGCCAAGGCAACGGGATGAGAGGCGGGAACCCTGGGGTGGTGATGAGTTCCGGATTCGGCAACGGAGCCATCGACACTCTCGCCAGCGCTGGTATTCATTCGAAGGCCGCATCGCGCCAGTCGAGTAGCGAAGCCAACACCCCCGTCGAAATCACCTTCAAGCCCAAACCCGATTACACAGATGAGGGACGGAAGCAAAAGATTAGCGGAGAAGTTCGTCTGGAAGTGTTGTTCAAGTCCGACGGGCAAGTCCATGTGATACGAGTCCTGCAAGGGTTGGGGTACGGCCTGGATGAACAGGCCGTAAAAGCTGCCGAGAAAATCAAGTTCAAGCCAGCATCGCATGAAGGCCAGCCCATCGATTCGATGGCTCAGGTCCACATCATTTTCGAACTTGTTTCGTGAGGAGAGCTATGCGCAGTTTCAGAAAAATCGTCTTCTTGCTGCTGGTATCCGCGACGGCGGGGGTCGCAACCGATAATCCGAAACCCTCGTCGGCACTCTCCTTCGACGAAACTGTCGACCGGGTGGTAGCGCGCGAGCGCGGGTTTGTCGTAACCATGAAACGCATGCACCCTCTGGCCGAAACATATATCCAGAATCTTCATGAAGACAAGGATCACAATGCTGCGCCTGCCAGTGATCAGTATTTCCTGGGGCGGCTTGACCTGAATGATGGCATCCGCGACGCAACCTTCCAGAAGCAGCGGCAGGGATTTATGCATCACGTGGTGAATCCCTTTTCTTCTGCCCTGGAGTACAAGTTCTTGCCGCGGGGCTTCGCGCAGATGGTGATTCTCGATGCTGACTTCCAGAAGAGTAATTATCGATTCACTTTTGTGCGGCGCGAGTTTCTTGGCGAAGCGCGCTGCATTGTGATCGATGTCCAACCTGGAAAAAAGACCAAAGAAGGGCTGTTTAGCGGAAGAATCTGGGTTGAAGATCGCGACTTCAACATCGTCCGCTTTAATGGGACCTATTCCGGCAATCCCGACACGCATTACCTGCACTTCGACAGCTGGCGGTTCAATCTGCAGGCCGATGTGTGGCTGCCATCTTACGTATACGTCGAAGAGTCAGGCACAAAACTCAACAGCGCGCTATACCACGATTTGTACCTCAAGGCGCAGACGCGTCTATGGGCCTACGATCCGGAACAACTGAATCACGAGGAAGAGTTTACCCAAATCAAAGTCGACAACTCGGTGGATGATCGTCAAGTTGCCAAAGACAATAGCCCCCTTGAAGCCCAGCGTATGTGGGAACGGATGGCGGAAGATAATGCAGTCGATCATCTGCAGAAAATCGGCCTGCTGGCGCCTACGGGCGATGTGGACAAGGTTTTGCAAACTGTCGTCGATAACCTCATCATCACGAACAAGCTGCAAATCGAGCCTGATGTACGCTGCCGCGTATTGCTAACCCTGCCTCTGGAGTCTTTCACCATCGGTCACACCGTTGTAGTCAGTCGTGGTCTGCTGGATGTTCTGCCGGATGAAGCATCTTTGGCGATGGTCCTGGCGCACGAACTTAGCCACATCGTGTTGGGCCATTATGTCGATACGCAGATGGCCTTTCAGGACCGCTTCTTCTTTGCCGACACGACTACCTTCCAACATATGCATTTCGAGCTGGATCCTGCAGACGAGCAAGCTGCCGACAACAAGGCTGTGGAGTTGCTCGAAAATTCACCATACAAAGACAAACTAAGCACTGCCGGGCTGTTCCTCAAAGCATTACACGATCGCGCACCAGTGCTCACCAACCTGATCAGAGCGCGGCTGGGCGACAGCATGGCGAGTGGAAACACCACGCGAATGGCCGCACTCTTCAACTCCGCGCCGGCTCTGCAGAAACAACGCCTCGATCAGATCGCCGCGCTTCCTATCGGCAGCCGGATCAAATTGGATCCGTGGAACAATCAACTCTCAATGATGAGTGCGAAGCCAGTTGCGCTCGTATCCCCGAACGAGAAGATGCCGTTCGAGGTCACGCCATTTTTCCCCTTTCTAACCTATAGCCAGGGTGACAGAAAGCTTGTGGCCCAGGGTTCAGTAGCCCCCTAAGCCAGTCGACGAGAAAATGGGGGCCGTCGGCCGTTGAAATAAAAGCCCTCTTCTTAGACTTGTACTGCCGATCGGAAAGGACGCAATGAGGAACACAATGAGGACCATCGGGAAGATCTGCTTTTTCGGGTTTGTGATGGTAGCGCCCGCTCTGGCGCAAAAACTGCAATCGGCGCCGTCACCCGCGGTTACCGGGCCGTCCTACAATTTGGGTTTCGGCTATTCCTACCTCTCAATGCCGATTCCCGGCGGCGGCACTGGGCATTTCAACGGCTTGGATTTTAGCGGAAGCGTCGGTCTAAGCTCGCGCTGGGGTGCAACGCTCGACTCTAATTATCTTTATACGCCCGAAATCCTCAGTACCCGCCACCAGGGTTATGTGTTGAGCTTATACACCGGCCCTGTGTTCTACCCGGTCGCGCACGGAAATACCCGCGTGTTCGTTCACGCGTTGGCCGGAGCGGCTCTGGTCGACGGCGCAGTGCCAATCGCCGAACACGAGGACTTTCATGGCTGGTTGGCACGGCCGTCTTATGCGTTTGGAGGAGGCATCGAGCACCCGGTCTCGTCGCAATTAGGCGTTCGCATCATCGGCGATTACGTACGCACCGACTTTTATAATTCGGCCGGCGCAGTGCAGCCTCAGAACAACCTTCGATTAACCGTGAGCTTTGTATTTCGACTGAAAGAGCATCCACAGAGATCCAGCGCGCAACTAAGGTAATTCATGATGCAGGTTTTTTCTTTGGAAGTGAATTCTAGGAGGATGTCCATGCGGTCCCGTCTTTTGTTTTCTTCAGTTTGCCTGTTCGCAGTCCTGGTCAGCGTGCAGCTACCGGCCCAGAGCTTTGCCCCCGCCGTACCGTATGGCTCGGGCGGAAATGGTCCCAATGCGGTCGCGGTAGCGGATGTGAACGGAGATGGCATCCCCGATCTGGTGGTGGCAAATTGGTGCACGGATAGCGGTTGCACAGCCAGCTCAGTGGGAGTGCTTTTGGGAAATGGCGACGGAACCTTCCAGACGGCGAACACCTACGGTTCCGGCGGCCTTTATGCCGACTCGATCGCAGTAGCGGACTTTAACGGAGACGGCAAACCTGACATTGTGGTGGGGAACTGCGGCTTCCCTGCGTCCTTACTGATCGCCAGCGAACTTCCTCCCGCCGCGTACACCAGGTGATCGCTCCCCAGCGCCCACACCAACTGACCCACACTCTCGCCCGCAGGAAACTTATGCACCTGCGTCCAGGTCGAACCGCCATCCGGGGATCGCCAAATCCCCTTACTCCCCGCCACGCGATCATTCGCCATCAACGCCAGCACAATCGACTGATACCCAAAATTTGCCATCACAAAATTCGAAGCAGGGAACCCGCCGTGGCCATCGCTCAGCGCCGTCCACACGCCCGCATCTCCAAACCCGACAATATCCGCCAGCCGATTTCCCGTCAGTGCCGCCATAAACCTCGGATGCTGATTCACCTGCCAACCCTGCTGCACGCCGAAGTTCGCCAGCACATAATTCGGATTCTGAAACGTGCCATTTCCATTTCCCACCGCCGTCCATACTCCCGCATCGCCGAACCCGATAATGTCCGCATGTCCACTCGCCGTCAGGTTGGCGAGAAACCGCGGATGCTTATCCACCTGCCATCCCTGCTGCGCGCCGAAGTTCTGCAGCACAAAACTCGGATTCTGAAACGTCCCGTTACCGTTTCCCAGCGCCGTCCAAACCCCCGCGTCACCAAACCCCACAATGTCCGGATGCCCACTGCTCGTCAGGTTCGCTAGAACCCTCACATGCTCATCCACCTGCCAATCCTGCTGCACGCCAAAGTTCGCCAGCACATACTGCGGATCCTGAAACGTCCCATCGCCCTTGCCCAGCGCAGTCCACACGCCCGCATCGCCGAACCCGATAAGGTCTGCATGCCCGTCACCCGTCAGGTCGACAACAAACCTCGGATGCTTATCCACCTGCCAACCCTGCTGCACGCCAAAGTTCGCCAGCACATACTTCGGCTCTTGAAACGTCCCATCCCCATTGCCCAGCGCCGTCCACACTCCCGCGTCACCGAACCCGACAATATCGGCATGCCCGCTCTTCGTCAGCACGGCAAGAAATCGTGGATGTGCCTCAACCCGCCACCCCTGCTGATACCCAAAATTCGCCAGCACAAACTTCGCCGCTTGAAACGTCCCATCCTTATTGCCGATCGCCGTCCACACACCCGCATCGCCAAACCCGACAATATCGCCGCAACCATCCCCCGTCAGATCAACAACCATTCGCGGGTGCTTATCCACCTGCCATCCCCCCGCCTGCAACCCAAACGTATTGAGCACAACACGAGCCGGTTGAAAACTCCCCGCGCCATTGCTCAGCGCCGTCCACACCCCGCACTCTCCAAATCCAACGATGTCGTTCCACCCCCGCGGTGTCAGCTTCGCAAGCAATCGCGGATCGTTCTCCACTCGCCATCCCAGCGACACCGCGATATCCGCCACGCACCATCCGCCTAGCGAACCCGGAGCATCAAACAGATTCGGCGCCGGTTGCGGCCACGTCAGCTGATCGAAATTCCGCCCGCCATCGCTCGACGACCAAAGGTTTGAGTACGACCCCGTATAAAGCGCCTGCCCATCAGGAGAACAAGCAATTGAGAGCATCCGCCCAATCACCGAATGATTGCTCGACGGAGTGCTCGTATTGGACGCGGTTGGGCTTACATCAGTAATTTGAGTCATCGCAAATATCCTGTCCGGCTGGATCACCCGTACGTGCCTGGATTCTTGGGGAGAAGGGATTCCAGCCTATATACCTTGTTGTCTTTTGGGGCCTGTCAAGCAAGAACGACGAACGTCAACCCGTGACACTCACCACGCGTCGATCAATTTCAGCATCCAACTCTGAAAGATCGACCGGAGATTCACAGCACAAAGGGACTCACGTGCCCGAGCGTCCTTTGCAACGACCAGAGAATCTTATACCATTCCCACCAGGCATCGGAGGTCTAGTATGGACTTCATTGAACGGATATTTGGAGTTTCTCCAGATGGGGGCAATGGAACGCTGGAGCTCCTGTACGTCGTGAGCATCGCAGCCGCCATCACCGTCGTCTCCCGCGAGTTCTACCGCCGCAGAAAACTAAGGCAAACGCGAGACGGAATCAACAGACAAAGCTGAGCCTCAGGCCGACTTTCTCTTCGAACTCTTGACCGCGCCCTTCACCAAGCCCATCCCCTTCTTCGGCTCGGCCTTCACGCTCGCCACTGGCTTCTTCGGAACCCACTCGCCCGCGCCCGCATCCGCACCACTCAGGCTCTTCCGCAGCGCATCCATCAGATTGATAACCTTGCCCGTAGACTGCGGAATCTCATCCTTAACCTATTTGTACTCGCCACTCGCACACCGTCTATTGCACATCATCGATGCCGCCTCCGCGCTTGGGGAAATACCACTGGAGCTATGGCTCATCGTGATGGGTGTGAACGCTCAACGCTGGAAGGAGCAGGCCAGCGCCACGCGGTCGAGTGAAGGGCAATCTGAAAGCTGAGACCGATGGACCGGGTGGAGCTACAATGATCTTGCCGGGTGAAACGGAAGCGGGCTCTAGGGCAAAATCGCCAACTCCCGCCCTCTGCAGATCAGTAACTTACAAAGGGAGAAAACAGACCCTTTCTTGAAGGGGTGTCGGAGTGCAATTCCTTTCATCTTGACATTCCGATGTGCCCAGAGCAGACTTTCCGCCTCGTCTCAGGGATGTCGCGCTCATCTCCCAGAAGCGAGCGAGAAAATCGACCGGTTCAAATGGGGAGGTGGGAATATGACAACTGGTTTACTTCGCAAGCTCTGGTCGCAAGAAGAAGGCCAAGACATCGCTGAATATGCGGTGATGCTGGCCGTAATTCTGGTGATCGTGGTTGGCACGCTCCGGCTGATCGGCGGGAATGCGAACAATGTGTTTTCCGCCGTTGCTAGTTCGATCGGGCAATGATGCTGCGCTACAATCCCCAGCAGGCGGTGGCCTTGGGGCCACGAGGGTGTCGGTAGGGGGTACCCCTGAGACTTATTCTTGCGTCGCTTTAGCTCTTACGCTCCCGTCGACCAGAACTGATGAAACGGTAGATGCTGTCCCGGAGTCTGTCCAAAGTCTGAGTTGCCACGTCGCCAAGAGATTTCTCCGCTGCTTCGGTTAGCTCTGCCCCGCACCCTTCTGCCGGGCTGGGGCGGAAAAGAGTTCGACTCGGTTCCTTCCGTTCTTCTTGGCCGCATACATGCTGACATCGGCTTCGTGAAGAATCTCCGACACTGAATGATCGCGGTCCGGGGAAGTTACTGTCACTCCTAGGCTGATAGTGGCGGAGATTGTGCCTGAGGGAGTGAAAATCGGATCTTTCGCGACCAAGTTACGAATCTCATCGGCGCGGCGGGCCCCGGTGGTTAGCTCGTAGCCAGGCAGAATGATGAGGAACTCTTCGCCACCGTATCGGCCCACGACATCGTAGGGGCGCAAGTCCGACTTCAACCTACGGGCTACTTCTTTCAGAACCTCGTCGCCTGCGGCATGGCCAAGGGAGTCGTTGATGCGCTTGAAGTGATCGATGTCGGCCATGATGACCGTGGCGGCTCTCCCTTCGCGGCCGCTGCGCGAAAACTCTCTCTCAAGAGCTGCCAGTATTTCCGAGCGGTTCAACAGGTCGGTCAAAAAATCGTGAGTGGCAGCGAAACGCAGGGATTGCTGAAGTTCCAGAATCCTCTTGCCAGCCATGATTCGGGCGCGCAATTCGGAAGGATCTACGGGCTTGGCCAGATAGTCATCCGCACCGGCTTCCATGGCGAGCAGGAGATCCTGCTTCCGGTTCTTGGCCGTCAACATTACGGTGTAGATGTAGGTTACTCTCGCTCCGTTTGTTCTAATGCGGCGGCACAAGTCGATTCCGTCGAGACCGGGCAGCATCCAATCGAGCAGAACCATGTTGGGAGGCTCGGGACCTTCCAGCAGCTCGACCGCTTCTGTGCCGCTTCCGACTGCGAGGAAGTCGAGTCCCCAGTCGGTTAGGTAACCCCCAATCCGCTGGCGTTCGATGTAGGAATCTTCAACCAACAGAATCTTCATAACATCACGCCCTGGATGTTGGCAGCCCTCTGCGGGCTTCGCAAGATCACGAAGCGAGAACGAAAGACCGTGCACTTCCACGCGCGGCAGTCTTGCGTCAGTTTACGAAGTCACCACAGCGAAAGGAGAACGCCGGTCAACTTATTGAGTCCCGCATAATATAGCGATACTTTTCCGAGGTGGCTGCGTCTAATCAAGCATGGGAAACCCTGCCGGAGTACGACGCGATTTCGAAGCCCTGGAGAAACGGCGCTTCCACGCCATTCGCCTGTTCGAGCGAGGCGAGAATCAATCTGCCATTGCCCGCCAAGTCAAGGTGGTTCGTCAAACCGTGGCCCGTTGGGTGAAACAGTATCGTGCCCAGGGCAAGTCCGGACTGCGCAAAGCCGGACGGGCCGGGCGCAAGCCCGGTTTGAGCGAGAAAGACCGGCAGCGCCTGCACACTTTGCTGCTCCAAGGTCCCGAGCGACTGGGCTTCGAAACTCCGCTGTGGACCTGCCCACGCGTGGCCCACCTGATCCAACAGGAATTTGGCGTGCGTTATCACGAGGGACATGTGTGGAAGATTCTGGTCAGTCTTCACTGGAGTCCGCAACGGCCCACCGGACGAGCGCGGGAACGCAACGAAGAACAGATCCGGCATTGGAAGAAGAAGGTGTTGCCTGCTCTTAAAAAAAAGCCCTCCGCGAGGGGCGCATCCTGATCTTTGTCGATGAGAGCGGGTTGAGCCAGCGGCCGCATCGCTGCCGCACTTGGGCGCCACGCGGCCAGACCCCGGTGCTGCAGTACAACTTTAACTGGAAAACCCTATCCGTGGCCGCCGGGTTGACGGTGTGGAACTTCTACTTCCGTTTGTACCCGGGGTCGATCAAAAAGGCGCAAGTGCGGGACTTTCTCCAAACCCTGGTGCGGCATCTGCCGGGGCCGTTGTTGCTGCTCTGGGACCGGCTGCCGGGACACCGCAGCCGACTGGTGCAGGACTACATCGCATCCCTCCAAGGCTGGATCCATCAGGAGTACCTGCCCTCCTACGCTCCGGAGTTGAACCCGGTGGAGTTCATTTGGGCCCACTGGAAGCAGCACGAGCTACCCAACGTTTGCCCCAAAGATTACTACCAGCTCAGTCAAGCGGCGCTGCGGACTCTGCGACGCATGCGCCGCCGCCCGCGATTGATCACCGCCTTCTGGCAACAGGCTTCTTTGTGGTCAGAATGACTCTATATTATGCGAGGTTCAATAGCACGTTACCCGACATAGAGCGGGACTGCGCGTGTCCCACGGGTGGGCGAGTGTGCGGACAAGCAGCACGCTTGGCCGTTATCCATCTGCGATAAGAGCTGCATGCGCTAATGAGCGCTCGTGCGGATCCGCGCGGGGGCGATCAGCAATGGTCGTCCCTACCGCGACCTTATTGACCCCTTCTCGGGGTTCTACATGCCGCTATTCCTTTGCAGACCGAAAGACGCAGCATCAAGGAAATCTTCGGGACACCAATAGGACGCTAAGGCGATGGGCGAACCGTGGATGCTATAAACGGGCCGTGTACGCAGCGTGTACACAGGGATGCGTATCTAGTGCGTTTGGCACGTTTGGCTCAGCGGAAATAAAAGACTTAGTTTGTTATCAATATCTCTAAAAGTTCAACTCCGTCCCTGGCCACCATATTTCAAAGGTCTTAGCGGCCAAGAGCCGAAATTTCCAAGCCACAATCCAACCCATGATTCTCACTGAACTTGCTCCGTGAGCAGCTGAATTCTGTCCCCCATCAGCTGTTCCGGAACTTGCCTTGCGCGTCCGCGAAGAACGCAGGGAAGGTCTCGCCGCTCGTAACAGACATTCCGGCAACGAAAACGCTCGTTATAACAATCATCCACTGAGGCCGATAAACAGGATTCCTCGTAGCAAACCTCCGTTTGATGTTTTATTTGAGTATCGAAAGCAATTCCAGGGTTCCTCTGACTTGGAAGGGATTTCTTGCGCCAGTATCGTCGCGATCGAACGCTTGAGGCTTAGAGGTCAAGCGACTGCGAATCAGTCGAAATCTGCAGCTTTCTACGACGCAGGTGGAAAATCGGGTGCACCAGGTGTGTGCCAGACTTAGAATTTATTCCGCGAGCCGGCTGTACATTGTCCCGCGTTCGCGGACAGTCGAACTGGCCAGACTATCGGCATCTTTGTAATCGCCACCGACGTAATGATCCTCTATCGCGTGCTCATGGACCCTCCCGAGTGTCGCTTTTCTTGGGTCGACATAAGACCACAATCGATCTTGGAGCCAGTAGGTATTTCGTCCGTTTTAAAGGGATTCCGTCGTCCGAGAAATCATCTGGACTGGGCAAAGCGGTGTCCACGATTCTCTTCCACTCCTGTGCTGTTTCCTCCTGCACATTGAACTCCAACTCTTCCCAGTACGCATTGATCATTGCGTAGATGTCGTCATCACCTTGAGAAGCGCCGTGCAGGCAGAATGCCAGGCTGTGCGAGTCGTGGGACAAATCGACCGTGGGGCCGACGCCGTACCAGGAAACATCCTCCCGCCAGAACCTGCTCCGGCTCAACGAGGGATGACTTCTTCGGAACGCAATCATCTTCTTGAAGAACTGGAAAATGTCCTTATTGGATCGGAGTTGACTCCAATCCAGCCATCCAATTTCGTTATCCTGGTTGTAGGGATTGTTGTTGCCAAATTGCGTGTTCAGGAACTCGTCCCCGGCCCGAAACATCGGCGTACCGTTAGATAAGAAGAGCAGACAGCAGAAATTCTTTACTTGCTTGCGGCGCAACGCGCGGACAGCCGGGGAGACGGACTCATTCCCTTCCTGTCCACAATTCCAACTGTAGTTCTCATCAGTGCCGTCTTGGTTATTATTTCCGTTTGGCCAATTGTGCTTGCGGTCATAAGAGACAAGATCGAAAAGCGTGAAGCCGTCGTGGGATGTTACATAATTCACACTCTGATATGCGTGATAGGCCTCGGCGCGGTTGTCTGGAAACAAATCATCGCTGCCATAGATACGTCGCATCACCTCGGGAACCATCCCTGCGTCGCCTTTAACAAAACGGCGAATGTCATCACGAAACCGTCCGTTCCACTGCAGCCAAGTCAGGCCGGGGAAGCCGCGTCCGAGCTGATAAGCGGCTGTGTCCCAAGGTTCCGCGATCAAACGCACGGGTCCTAATTCCGGATCCGCGGCAATTTCGCTGAAGATGGGGGCTTCTCCCCAGTTGAGCGTCCCATCGGCGTTGCGGCTGAACACCGACGCCAAATCAAAGCGGAAGCCGTCGATGTGCATTCTTCGCTTCCAATAGCGCAAGCTGTCGATGACCATCTTGCGCACGTGTGCCTGAGAGAAATTCAAGGTATTACCTGTGCCCGAGTAGTTGGAATAGGGGTTGGCCGGATCGGAAGACACCATGTAATAGCCAGCGCTGTCGAGTCCCTTGTAGCTGTAGATCGGCCCTTTGTGGTCACCCTCGCAAGTGTGGTTGTACACGACGTCCAGCACCACGCCGATATCGGCCTGATGAAAAGCTTTCACCATGTTTTTAAATTCAATATCCTGATGATTGTCGCAGCAAGTGCTCGCGTACTGAGCATGCGGCGCGAAGAAATTCAAAGGCATATAGCCCCAGTAGTCGCCTTCTTGTGGATCACGCTGAAAAACCGGCATCAGTTCTACAACCGTCACCCCGAGTTCCTTTAAATAGGGGATCTTTTCCACGAGACCAGCGTATGTGCCGGCACGCGATGGGTCGACACCTGAGTTTGGGTTCTTCGTGAAACCTTTCACGTGAAGTTCGTAGATGACTGCATCCGACTCATGATACGGAGACCGAACCCCCGACCAGTCAAATGTCGATCGGTGATCAATCAGCACTCCCAAAGGCGCGCTGCCTGCATTGGATCCTTCTCGCATGGCCAAGTTCCGATCAAAACCGGGTGGGAAGAAAATGCACTTCGCGTACGGATCGAGGAGAACCTTCTGCGGGTCGAAACTGTGCAGTTGAGGAATCGTCTCTCCCGAGACGGAGTATGCGTAATAGCGAGCCTCAGCAATCTTTGTGACTGGGACGCGGCAGTGCCAAATCCGCCCCGACTTGTTGTGCAAAAAATCCAATTGAAGCCTCAGAAGAGGATTCACTAGATCGGCTGGAGAATAGAGCAATAGCGTGACGCTCTCCGCATGTTCCGAGTGAACGGCAAAATTGAACGCTTGCTCCTCTTCGATCCACTTGACGCCAAGTGGCAATGGGTTGCCCTCAGCTTCCTCCCATGTCGGACGCCTGGCAGGTGGCGCCGCCACGGAATGGGCAGTGTCGGCTAAGTTGGCGTGCACTTCGAGGTTTGAATTGTTCACAGGTGTCTCTTTTTTCATCCGCATCTACTTGCGCGATACTTTTCTTTCAGTGCCCGGAACAGAGCGTAGTCTTCCAGCCAATGCGCTTGCCTGGCGCAGAACTCGTCGTAGGCAGGCCGCAGGTCTTTGTCTCTGGGCTCCCCGGCTTTGAAATTTGTCCAAGCTGTTTCGAGCAACCGCCGTTTGAACGGAATGACGGATATGTAATCAACCGCGTCCGCGCGGTTGTCGACATCATCGAAAGAATGCTCAACCGTTTTGCTTTTTGCTTGCTGGCCTCGATAGTTGCCACGGATGGCGCGGTAGTGGTAGTGGCAGTCATAAGACCTCTCCCTCAGGTTTCGACTCCTGATTTTACAGGCGCGGTTCAACGCTTCTGGTATGGGTGGAAGATGTAGTCCTTCGCCTTTACGGCCGTATGGCACGCGTTTCCGCAGTCTGAGAGGCTTTTGGGATCGGCCGTAAACTTGTCCGATGCGGCATCGTAGTTGAACACCGCGTATCCCCACCCGCCGGTATTCGGAAATCTCTTGTTGTTTTTTTCCATGACGAAAGCCTGGACGAACACGTCTGGCACTTCCACGGCGAAAGGGGCCTCTGTGCTCTTCTTCAGCTTCCACTGGAGCTTCACGATCATAGAGCCCTCCGGGAAAGGCTGGCCGTTGCCGGGAACGCCGGCCTTGTACGCCTTGATCATCGTCGGATCGGCGACGATCACCTTGAGTATTTCGTCGGTTCGGGCGGAAGAGACCACCGACCAGTCCTCGTATCCCCGGAAGTCGGAGAACGCGATTCCGCTCGGCGATTTCAGCGAGTACTTGTCCTGCGCGTAAACGGCCGCGGCGCCGAGGACGGCGAGCACTGCCACAGCTGTCGCAACGATGGTAAAGCCGGCGATACGTTCCACGGCGGTGCGTGTTTCTATCTTCTGTTCTTGTTGTTCTTGCGCCACAGATTTCGTCACAAGTTCAGCCACGGTGTCTTCTCCTTCACAAAGAAAGTTTTCTAAGCCCGATCAACGTGAATCTCGGACGATTGCGATTAAGCCAGACGTGAGGGGAGTAAAACAATTGGACAATGGTATCGACGATACCTTCGTATCAAGTGTCCGGGGGGAGGTTTCCTTCGCTTTGATCGATTTTCAGGACTAGCCGGATGGAGAAAAGCCGTATGCCTCAGGCATGAAGACACTGCAGTCGATACGAAAGTATGGGCAATACCATCGTCCAATTGCGCGGCCCGTTGTGTTCTGGCTGAATGGTGACAGCTTTATGTCGCCGGGTGGTTTGTGTCACCCGAGCGACGATTTCGGATCGAAGTCCTAAGTTCTTGAGATTGTCGCGGGCTAGGTGTGCATTTGCTGCGACGAATGAACTACAAACGGCGACGGCCATTGTCAGCTTTAATCAACCGGTTTCCGAGACTAACAAATACGGAGGAAAAATCCCATGGCAACTATGAACGCACCTACCAAAGTCACACAGATGAACGCACCTACGAAACCCGCACAGATTCGCGTGGCCCAGCAGTCACCCGCCTATTGGCGTGTCACGATCGACAATCCGCCGATCAACGTCATGGGCCCGGAAATGGTCCAGCAGTTCCAGGAAGTCATCAACGCTCTCGAGGCCGATGAGCAGGTCAGGGTCGTGGTCTTCGACAGCGCGGTCGACGACTACTTCCTGAATCACTCCGATTTCACGGCCAAGCTTGAGGACCTGACCTCACTGCCGGCAGGGCCCACAGTCTTGCCGCCCTGGCCGGACTTTCTCGTGCGTCTGACCCGCCTGCCAGTCGCCTCCATCGCCCTCATCCGCGGCCGGGCGACGGGCAACGGCAGCGAGATCACGCTGGCCTGCGACATGAGTTTTGCCAGCCGCGAGAAGACCATCATCTCGCAATGGGAGGTGGGCGTGGGGATGGTCGCCGGTGGCGGCCCTATGGCTCGGCTGCCCCGACTCATCGGCCGAAACCGTGCGCTCGAGGTGCTCTTGAGCTCGGAAGACATCAGAGCAGACCAGGCTGAGGCCTACGGCTACATCAATCGCGCCCTGCCCGACGCTGATCTAGACGCGTTCGTAGAGGCGCTCGCGACCCGGATCGCCAAGTTCGACAAATGGGCGATCGCTCAGACCAAGCGCCTCGTCAACACCAGCCTGCCGCCAGACGTCGAGCTCGGCGCCGGGTGGGATGCGTGCATCGCTTCGCTCGGGCGACCTGCCGCCCAGGAGGGGATCAAACAGCTGATGGCGCGCGGTTTCCACAAACCGGGGGATGTCGAAAATCGGCTCGGATATTACCTGGGCCAAATCGCGCGCTAGGCCGGCGCGCCCGACGCGCTTCCCAACTCCGTACGGAAGGCAAGCCGTGTCGAAATTGCAAGAAGTCGGCATGGCCGCTTACCAAATGCACATCTTGCGGAGCTTGTAACCACAGGCTCCACAATTTTTTCTGTTCACCCGTGTTCGCTGCCCGCAACGGTACATTCGTAAACAGCAGCGGGTCCGCTTGGCAGCCGCCACGGTGCGATCTTTGCTATTGCGCAGAGTCGGATTGCCCTTTATTTCAGGAAAACGCAACCGGTCCGCTGTTGACGCTTAGAGTCTGGGCTGCTACGGGGAAACGGAGTCGGCATAAAGTCGCTCCAGTCCAGTGCATGCAGCACGAGCACTTAGGTATGATCATGGCGAACCTGAGAGAGGACTGCGTGGGTCGCAGCTTCGGCAAATTTCGAATCGTCAATCACGAGCAGGATCTTCATGGCAGAGCGCGAGTCTTGGGCTGTTGCGAAATTGAGCGTAAACCCTATGCTTAATAGAGCTGAACGTAAGTTTTCCTCGCGTGTGCAATTTGAACCACAGTGGGCTCGTAATAAGGCCACTGCGGTAGGTGTGGGGAGTGAATCGCACCGACTCCCTGAATGATCCCAGCCGGCTCACGCGACGCGCGCCGCTTCGGTCGAGGGCTCGTAGGTGTCGATTTGCTCGGCGCCTGAAGTCTTCAACGTGTCGCGAGCTTTCGCTACCTCCTCGGCGGTTCCATGTGCGACAAGAACGAACTTGCCGGCTTTGATCGACGTCTCGTATTTTACGACGCTGTTTTTGGGAACGCCGAGGCTGTAGAGCCCTGCACCCAGGGCACTGACCCCTCCCACGACGACTGCTCCCTCCAGGGCCGCGATGATCCAGTCGACAACGGAGCCGGCAGCAACAACCGGTCCGATGCCTGGGACGATCAAGAACGCCGCACCGAAGAGCAGACCCCAGAGCCCGCCCCAAAATGCGCCCCATTTGCCCCAGTATTTCATCCTGTCGCCTGTGTTATAGAAACCGACGACATCCGATTCCGTTTGATAGTCGCGGCCGACGACGGCCAGCTTCTTGATGTCAAACCCACTACCCTTCAATTCTCTGATGGCATTTTCTGCTGCGGAGTGTTGGCTGAAAACTGCAACGACCGAGTTTTGGTCCTGTCTTGGCATGTTATTCATTGTTCGTCTCCTTATTATTATTATTCTTACATTCAGAATTCATCTGTGCCCCATCGCGATTCGATTCGCATTAGTTAAGGTTTGTTTTGCGCACTCTAGTCATTTAAAGCCGTAAACCACACCCTGTGTTTGTGATCGACCCGCGATGGTGCGAGGTGTCGCCTTGCATTATCGCGGCACCACCTTACGCTTTCTCGAGATCTGCATCATTTGTTCCTTGCCGGGGTTGGTTAATTACTGCCGCCCCTGCCTCGCTCACGACCTCGTCCTGGGAATCCGTGCCTCCCGAACAACCGATTGCGCCGATGATATCGCCCTGGTCGATCAGTGGAATACCGCCTCGAGACGCAATGATTCCATCGAACGCGAGCAGATAGTTGAGATGCATGAGCTGGACACCGTCCTCGAAGACCTTCGTTGGCCGCCGGAAGGTCACGGCTGCTCGCGCCTTGTGCTCCGCAATCTGAATGGAGGCGAGCATCGCGCCATCCATTCGTTGGAAGGCAACCAAGTTGCCACCGGAATCGGTTACTGCTACGTTCAGTTTCCAATTCCGCTTCTTGGCCTCTTCCACCGCGGCGTGAATAACCGCCTGGGCTCGGTATAGTGATATTGGGCGCCCATAAGGCACATCGAATGGTATTTCGTCTGGGATGACATCAAGAGGATTCGACGTGAGCGGTGCTTCAATGGCGATTTCTGCTCTGTTGCTTGACATACTTTTCCTCCGAAAGGCTACAAAGTTATCTTCAAAGACCAAATCCGCGTCCCGTCCGGGCCACGCGTCAACCGTACGTGAGGTCGGTGCTCTGTCCGACTTCGATGATATAGCCGTCAGGATCGCGGATGTAGCAGCGTATCTCGCCGTACTTGGGGATTGGCTCGGTGATGAACTCCGCTCCTCGACTTTTCCATAATTTGTAGCACGCTTGAATATCCGCAACGCGGAAATTCATGAAGCTGTTGATGTGATTCGGGTCAGGGACGCTGAGCGTTACCGTCGGCTTATCCGGGGTCGGCCCGCCTCCAACGTTGAGAATCATCCAGATATTCGCAAGCTGAAGGTACGGAGGCGCGTTGCCGTCACCCATGGTCAGAATGCGAGCGCCGAAGACCTTTTCGTAGTAGCGAGCCGATCGCTCGACGTCGGCAACGGTGAGAAAATGCGCGATGCTGATTCCCTCTCGCGGGGGCATCCCATAGCTCTTTTGGTCGATTTGTACGCTGCTCATTGACGTCTCCAATTCCGTAACCAGTGCTCATCCGCTGATTCCGGTTCTTTCGTATTTATACCTGCTGCCGATTAAGCCTGACGAGGAAAGGAAAAACAATTAGACGAAGGTATCGGGGAACGTCCCGTCTGGAAGCTGTGAAGAAATTGGGTTTTGCTTTGTGCATGTCAGAGGTTTCCGAACTGTTGATGGAGTCGGTTCTGGTTGGCGAAGGTGCGGCGGTGTATGGGATGACCAATGCACTAGACCGTCAGTGGTTGCGCATGGGGGCTTGGTCGCAGCCGGAACCAGCGGATGATGTTGTAGCTTAGGCAAGCCCACATGGCTTCCATGCTGGCCTTGAGGCGACCTCTGCAGCGGAACTGTCGTAGACCGCAGCGTTGTTTGATCCATGCGTGCGGGAACTCGGCGATCTGAGAGCGTTGCGCGTAAATTTGTTTTGCTTCCTCGGTTGCCATCTTCTGTTTGAACGCGATCGTTGCAGAAGGTTCTTGCAGGCGCGTGATCGAGCGCCGCCAACCTGGCCGCGCCTGTTGCGGCGCGCATTTATCGCGCAGCGGACAGTTGGGGCATGCCTTCTTGGGTGCGCGGTAAACGTGGGTGCGAACCCCGTTGTCACGATTCAGCAGCGCATGGTGGGTGAGCGTTTGTCCGGCCGGACACGTAAACCTGTCCTGCGTGGCATCGTAAGGAAACGCGCTGGCGAGGAACTCGGCGTGCCGGCCGTGTGCATCGCGCTCCACAGCCCGCCAGCTATCCTGCCAAGACCCGTAGAAGTCCACTTCGTGATCGGCGGCCACCTGCACCGAGGCGTGGTTGGTGTAGTCGCCGTCGGCCACGATCTGTTTGGGCTTGTGTCCCAGCGTCGTTGCGCAGCGTTCCAGTGCCGGCTTCATCTGCCGGTAGTCGATGGCATCGGTCGTCGCCTCGACATTCACCACGATCCCGTGTTGCGTGTCCGTAAGCAGTTGCACGTTGTAGCTGGGGACGATGCCCCCTTCGCCGTTGCGCATCACGTGCGCCTCGGGATCGCTGCTGGAGGCACGGGCCACGAACCGGTCGCGCTCGTGTTTCTTCTCCTGCTGCAAGCGCTCGACTTCGCGCACCGCCGCTTCCAGCCGACTTACTCGTTGCCGTGCGGCACGCCGCTGCGCCGCGGCCTGCCGTTTCGCGCTCTTCTCTTCTTCCTCAGCCTGCGCGTTCAGCCATCGCACCTGCTCGCGCGCCAACTCCAAGTGCGCCGCCAGCTTCTCTTTGCGCCGGAAACTGTTGCCGCCCGCGTTCGCCTTGACCTTGGTCCCGTCCAGGGTCACGCGTTCCAACGTGATCAGCCCTTCGGCGCTCATCATGCCCAGCACCTGCACGAACAGATCGTCCAGCGCCGCTTTATGATCGGAACGAAAACCCGACAGCGTCCGGTGGCTGATCGCCTGCAACCCGCATAGCCACTGGCAGCCCGGCTCGTACTCGCACTGCCGCGCCAGCTCGCGCGCTGAACTAACCCCACGGCTGTAGGCGTAAATCCACAAGCTGATCAGCAACTGTGGATCGGTGTGCTCCCGCCCGGCGCGCCCTTCTACTGCCTCGATCTGCGCGTGATAGAAGCCCAGGTCTAAACGACCGATGAGCTGCCAGATCAGCCGGGCACTGTGACCTCCGTCGATCAACTGTTCAACATCGATGCTGCGCAGCACAAGTTGTTGTCGATTGATAGAGACAAGTCGTGGTTCAGCGGGCACGCAGTTGTCGCTCACATCCGCAGTCTACGGGTGCTGGCGAATTTGGCAATGGCATTGTTGGCTCGGGAGACAATTTCTTCACAGCTTCCTGTCCCAGTTTTTCTATTCGCCTGCACTTGGCCACATTCGCCGTCGCCCACACCTTTGATCATTACGGACAGATGGTCGAGTACGTGCGGATGAGCGGAATTGTGCCACCTGCCAGCCGGAGAAAGTCAGACTGATTGCCGGGATTTCCATATTGAAAACCGGCTTCGTGATTCGTCGGATATTAGTCGTTCGAAGGTGCGGCCTCCAGCAGGGCAGCGGTTGGGTACCTGCCCGATAACGGACACCAATTTCGCAAACGGACGGTGTCACGTCCAAATAACAGGCTCCTCCGCAATGTTGGATCAATCTTTTTCAGTAGCATAGCCGTTTTCCACTTATGGCCTGAAATTTGCTCAAACGTAAGGAGTACCGCCACGTCTAACCGGGTCTTAGCAGGCGGTGGGGCCGAGAGGAGCGTCTTCATGGGGACTTTACTTCAGGATGTTCGCTATGGTTTGCGCATGCTGCGCAAGAATCCCACATTCACGATCGTGGCCGTCCTGACGCTGGCTCTGGGCGTGGGAGCCAACACGGCCATTTTCAGCATTGTGAATGCCGTGTTGCTGCGTTCTCTGCCCTACCGCGACCCCGATCGTTTGGTAAGAATCTACTTTAACGAGCCCGGCGTAGGATTGCGGGACGTTCCGTTTTCCAAGCCCGAAATGGATGACCTGCAGACGCGAGCCGGTGTATTTGAAGATGTGACCCCGATTCTCGAGGGTAGCGACATTTTGACCGGCACCAAACAGCCCGAGCGTATCGAGGGGCTCAGTGGCAGTTTCAGCTACTTTTCCATGCTGGGTGCGACCCCGCAAATTGGACGGTTGTTTGGTCCGCAGGACTTCACGCTCGGTTTCGCTTCAGTGGTCGTGATCAGCGATGGCCTATGGCGCCGTGCCTATGGCGCCGATCCGAACGTTCTCGGCAGTACCCTCCGTCTCGACAATGATCCCTACACAATTATCGGGGTTCTGCCACGCAGATTTCGCCATCCTGGACCCACAGTTTCCGGCGACGTGGAAGTGTTTGGCGCCGGCGGATTCAGCGCAGATCCCTTTCCTCCGCCAATGCGTGGTACCCGGGATTTAATAAATGGAATCGGACGACTTAAGCCTGGCCTGACACTGGCGCAAGCTCAGGCGCGGCTCACTGCCATGGCCGCCGAATTGCGCCACGACTTTCCCACCGATTACCCGCGGCAGGCCCAATGGACAATTGAGATTCAACCATTGCAAGAAACTTTGGTAGGCAATGTTCGGCCCATGCTGCTGGTGTTACTGGGTGCGGTAATCCTGATCGTTTTCATCGTATCGTTGAACATTGCCAATCTCCTCTTGGCGCGCGCTTCGGGGCGGCAACAAGAGATGGCGGTGCGGTTAGCGCTGGGGGCGAGCCGCGGCCGCATGGTGCGCCAGATGCTGACCGAGTCCATGCTGCTGTCGCTCATCGGCGGTGCCGCGGGAATCGCAACCGCGGTTGGTACTTTAGGATTCATTCTGCGCTTTGTGCCATCGAACGTTCCCCGGCTCAACGAAATACGAATCGACTGGGTGGTGCTGGCGTTCGCTCTGCTGATTTCCATTCTCACCGGCTTAGTGTTTGGACTTGCTCCAGCGCTTCATTCGGCAAAAGGCGCTCTCTCCTCGGCCATTCGCGAAGGCGGTCGCGGTTCGGGCTACGGCACTAAGACCGGCCGATTGCGGGATGTTCTAATCGTCTCTGAACTGGCATTTGCCGTCATACTGATGGTGGGAGCCGGCTTGCTGCTGCGTACGCTGCGGGATCTGTTGCAGGAAAATCCAGGCTTTAATCCAACTCAAGTTGTCACTGCAAACGTCTGGCTTCCGAATCCCAACGATCCGAAGACGGATCCGTATCTCGATATTCCTCGCAGAGCCACCTTTGATCGTGAGTTGCTGCGGCGCATGAAGGCAATTCCGGGAGTAGAACTCGCCGCAATCACTTCAGCTCTACCGACCACCAATAACGACCCCAACGCGGTCGGTGGCTTAGCGATTGAAGGCTTAGCGATTGAAGATAGACCGGTCGAGTCCTCGCAGGATCTGCGCGCCGAGAGGATTCGGATAAGCCCCGATTATTTTAAGGTGTTGCAGGCGACGCTCCTACGCGGCCGCTCATTCACCGAGGGCGATGAAGACGGCAAACAGCCGGTGGCCATCATTGATGAAAGCACCGCTCGTAAGTATTGGCCAACCCGCGATCCGCTGGGCCGCCAAGTGCGGTTCGGAAAAGACCCTACCATGCCATGGATAACCGTCGTGGGTATTATTGAGGATATCAAGAGTGACGGTCTCGACATCGATGGCGTTCCCCACATCTACGTTTCGACCTATCAAGACTCCATCAAGGGAGTGAGCGTGGTGTTGCGGACGTCTCTGCCCGCGACCCTGCTCGAACCACAGATTCGGCATGAAATCCAGAGCATTGATCCCGGCTTGCCGGTATTTAATGTTTCTTCTATGAACGACATCCTTGATCAGTCACTGGCTTCACGCCGTTTTTCTGCCGATCTGGTGGGCGGATTTGCTGGACTGGCGGTGCTCCTGGCCTCCATCGGAATTTACGGCTTGTTGGCTTATATGGTCAGTCAACGATCACGCGAGATCGGTATTCGCATGGCCTTGGGAGCCGGGCGAGGCGGCGTCCTGAAGCTGTTCTTGCAAAAGGGTATGGTGCTGGCGGGCCTCGGAGTTGTGGCCGGCACGGTCCTTTCTGCATCCACTGCGTCGTTGATGGGCAGTTTGCTTTACGGCGTGCGCCCGCATGATCCGGCTGTGTTTCTGATCGTGCCTTTGCTTTTGTTTGCCGTTGCCGTTGTAGCCAGCTACGTTCCAGCCCGGCGCGCAACCAAGGTGGACCCAATGATTGCCCTGCGCGAGGCATGAACTCGGGCGTGGTTTCGATTACAACGGTGTGCTGGTTGCCGAATTTCACACCAAAGGCGGTCCGCTGAACAGTTGATCGACGGAGGTCACAGTGCCCGGCTGATCTGGCAGCTCATCGGTCGTTTAGACCTGGGCTTCTATCACGCGCAGATCGAGGCAGTAGAAGGGCGCGCCGGGCGGGAGCACACCGATCCACAGTTGCTGATCAGCTTGTGGATTTACGCCTACAGCCGTGGGGTTAGTTCAGCGCGCGAGCTGGCGCGGCAGTGCGAGTACGAGCCGGGCTGCCAGTGGCTATGCGGGTTGCAGGCGATCAGCCACCGGACGCTGTCGGGTTTTCGTTCCGATCATAAAGCGGCGCTGGACGATCTGTTCGTGCAGGTGCTGGGCATGATGAGCGCCGAAGGGCTGATCACGTTGGAACGCGTGACCCTGGACGGGACCAAGGTCAAGGCGAACGCGGGCGGCAACAGTTTCCGGCGCAAAGAGAAGCTGGCGGCGCACTTGGAGTTGGCGCGCGAGCAGGTGCGATGGCTGAACGCGCAGGCTGAGGAAGAAGAGAAGAGCGCGAAACGGCAGGCCGCGGCGCAGCGGCGTGCCGCACGGCAACGAGTAAGTCGGCTGGAAGCGGCGGTGCGCGAAGTCGAGCGCTTGCAGCAGGAGAAGAAACACGAGCGCGACCGGTTCGTGGCCCGTGCCTCCAGCAGCGATCCCGAGGCGCACGTGATGCGCAACGGCGAAGGGGGCATCGTCCCCAGCTACAACGTGCAACTGCTTACGGACACGCAACACGGGATCGTGGTGAATGTCGAGGCGACGACCGATGCCATCGACTACCGGCAGATGAAGCCGGCACTGGAACGCTGCGCAACGACGCTGGGACACAAGCCCAAACAGATCGTGGCCGACGGCGACTACACCAACCACGCCTCGGTGCAGGTGGCCGCCGATCACGAAGTGGACTTCTACGGGTCTTGGCAGGATAGCTGGCGGGCTGTGGAGCGCGATGCACACGGCCGGCACGCCGAGTTCCTCGCCAGCGCGTTTCCTTACGATGCCACGCAGGACAGGTTTACGTGTCCGGCCGGACAAACGCTCACCCACCATGCGCTGCTGAATCGTGACAACGGGGTTCGCACCCACGTTTACCGCGCACCCAAGAAGGCATGCCCCAACTGTCCGCTGCGCGATAAATGCGCGCCGCAACAGGCGCGGCCAGGTTGGCGGCGCTCGATCACGCGCCTGCAAGAACCTTCTGCAACGATCGCGTTCAAACAGAAGATGGCAACCGAGGAAGCAAAACAAATTTACGCGCAACGCTCTCAGATCGCCGAGTTCCCGCACGCATGGATCAAACAACGCTGCGGTCTACGACAGTTCCGCTGCAGAGGTCGCCTCAAGGCCAGCATGGAAGCCATGTGGGCTTGCCTAAGCTACAACATCATCCGCTGGTTCCGGCTGCGACCAAGCCCCCATGCGCAACCACTGACGGTCTAGTGCATTGGTCATCCCATACACCGCCGCACCTTCGCCAACCAGAACCGACTCCATCAACAGTTCGGAAACCTCTGACATGCACAAAGCAAAACCCAATTTCTTCACAGCTTCCTGTCCCCAGCTTTTCCCAGCTTTTCGATTCTTATGCCGCTGAAACCGACTCCCTCCTCCGATTGAGTGCCGGTAGAAGAAGTTTCAGAAGCGCTTCATCAGAGAACGGGTTCTGACCTGAGATCAACTCGCGATCCTGAAGGACATAGCTCGTCCATGGCTCGACCACACTTACGTCACCGCCCGCCGTACGCAAGGCGAAGTCCGGGTAGAAGAGAACCTTGCCACCAATCTCAAGCGGCTCCCGCTGCTGCTCTTCCGCTGTCGAAAAGATAGTCATCTTATATCCAGAATAGATCCAGCCTTGAGCCTTTGCGTGTGCTCCAGCGGCATCGCCCGCACTCAGCGCCGCGACCACCTCCGTCGAATTCGGAAGAGCCGAGAGAAGTGAAATCGGGCCATGGCAGAGCACTGCCGTAGGCTTGGATGTTTTATGAAAGTGTCTCATCACGGTGCCAGCGTCGGGATCATCGAGAAGATCCATCATCGGGCCATGGCCGCCGGGGACGAAAACAGCGTCATATTGATCCAGGCCCGATGCGATGACATCCGAGATACGAGTTGGATTTTTGAGTCCAGTCAGGGTGTCGCGGAATTTTAGATAGTCCTGAAGCTTAGCCTCGTCCCCGCCGAAGAACTGGGCTATAGCTGAGTTGACATCCATTTGCGGCGTGTTGCCTTTGGGGTTGGCGAAAGTGATTTCGTAGCCCTCCTTCATCAGGGCGCGAACCGGAACCGTAAGCTCGTTGAGGTAGTAGCCTGCGCCGGTATAAACCTTGCCATCTTTCAAGGGCAAGCCATGACCGCTCGAGACTAGCACTAAGACTTTTCCTTTAGTTGTCATTGTTGTTCTCCTTTTTGTTGTTCTCCTTTTTGAAATCGAATTCTGTTTCCTGAGATCTTCATCGGCGAAAGCTTCACTCAGCCAGTGGAACCTCTCGACCGCGCAGTCCCACGTCACGAACTAAAACTGCGAGTTTCTTCCTGTCCCCGAGTTTCTCCGAGTTTCTTTCCCGCCCTTCAGAAATGCGCTGGATCCGCCTCACTCTTCGGGTCCCACCCCTTCATTTCATTGAGTTCCTCGGCCGTGATCTGAGGCAAGTGCCGGATGAACAAAACCAGGCGCCAGGTTTGCGCGGGAGTGTGCGTTCCGCTGAAGGCTGGCATGCCGCTCAAACGAACTCCATTGTCAATTGTGTAGTAGAGTTCGCTATCGCTCTTGTTCTGCGTCCCGGCTGCGCGCAAGTCGGGCGGTTTCGGATAGAGGCCCTTGCCGAATACCGTGTGGCCCCCTCCGTCATCCGAATGGCACGCGGCGCAATGATAGGAGAAATGCTCCATGCCTCCCCGAATGTTCTCCGTTGAAGGCACGATGGGATTGCGAAGTTGGCGAAACGCGGACGGCACGGCCAATTTGCGTGCCGTTGTGGCCGCGAACTCTTCAATCGCTGATGGTGTCGCAAGTGCGCTGAAGCCTCGTCGCACGAGAATCAGCCCGTATCCCGCGGCTGCAACCGCAAGAGCAAACAGAATTAGCGAAACTACTTTCCAGGGTTTCATGTCTACCTCTCCTGTCCCTAGCCGGCACGACTTACCAGGATTTGGAATTCATGCGCGAGGAAATATTCGTTTACCAATCGCTTGCCGACCGATGTCGGCGAGAGTCGAAAGGTCGAAGCTATTCTGTATTCGTAGCCGTCTCACCGCTGCCCAAAAGAGCAGCGGGAGATTGGCAATCAAAGTGACAATCGACAGATCTAAAGAACCGCGGCGATACAGTCCACCTCGATGTCGAAGCCGCCATTCCAAGCAGGAACATTGATAAAGATTCGAGCAGGAGGATTCTCCGGGAAGTAACGCCTGTAGACCTCGTTAACAGCAGGAAACATATCTACTGAAGTCACGTAGACATTCAGTTTCAGGATATTTTCCAAGGACGAACCCGCCGTTTCGACACAGAGCTTAAGCTGGTCTAAAACGATCTCGGTCTGGCGCTCAATAGGCCCTCGGAAAATCTCTCCGGTTTTCGGATCGAACGGCGGAGAGCCTGAGACGTAAATAGTGTCGCCGTGTTTAGTCGCCGTCGAAGCGGGCGCCTTGTACCTTTCGAGGTAGGTCGCCAGTGGCTCGACCCGAATAATTTCTCGTTTCATAGATTTCCTCCGTTTTGTAGACACGGTTTCGAACAACCAAGAGCCGCGAAGATTCGATGGTAGGAGTAAAGCGAGACCCTGGAACAGCTGTCTGCGTGAGGTCATCGGCTAGGCCTCCACCCGAATTGTAGACTCTTCTCGCATCAGCGGTTGATGCAGGTTATGGCTGCGGGAATCCGAACATCAACCACGACTGATTGGCTACCCAATGCGGGTACAGCTCCGTCATCTGATCGAACAGCTCCTGGTCGGAGGTCGCGGCTTTCTGCAACCGATCGAAGTCCTCGAGGTAACGCTTGGTGTCTTGGATCGTCGAGGGAGAGTCGGGCGCGCCAGGCTTCTTGTGACCGGCGACAACCATTGCCGGGTTCAGCGCCGCTAACCGGTCGAGCGCCGCGATCCAATTCTTTCGGCTCTCGGGGGTGGTGTCACCGACGTACATGCGGCATTGGTTGTACACAACGTCGCCAGCGACGACCAGGCCGATCGATGGAACGTATAGAGACGTCGAATCGGGACTATCGGTGCGGCCCTGCTCGATGATGCGCAATTCGTGGCCCTCGAGAGTGAACGTGTCGTGCTCATAGGGCTCAGGTGCAACCAACTTAGTGGGCACTTGCCCAGGAAATAACCGGCGGGCTAGCCGCTCCACTGTGGGAGTGAAAGACATCTGCATGGCGTTCACCGTCTTGGACGTTGCGATCGCCCGAGCGCCCGGGAAACGGTCGAGCAGAATGCTCAGACCGTAGAAGTGGTCGAAATGGGCGTGCGTTATATAGATGGTCTCCAAGTTGCGGTTGTGCAGAGCGACCCAATCCGCGAGAGCCTCAGCCTCAGCCACCGTGGTCATTGCGTCTACCAGCACCGCGTCGTGCTCGCCGAAGATTAAAGTCGACGTGATCGGGTCAAAGCCGAACGCTTCGCCGAAGGGCTTTGGCCGCTCGCCGACCATAGCCTTTCCCGGGGCGGTAAAAACGTTCACACTAAGCGTGTTCGACGCAACAGGCGCGGTCACGCGCGTGGTCTCTTTCAGCGCATTTGTGCCGTCCATCTGGTACCCCTTTCCATTGCGTCCGAAATGCAGATTCTGATTGAACCTGCAGCGTGACGTTATCAAAGCAGAAGGGTGAGCTTTGAACAATTAGACGATGGTATCGGTTGTAGCTTTGTGCGGGCGGTGCGCGGAGCTAGTGTAAAAGCGATTCCCAGTTGGCTGGCACCCTTCCCGCCGGTCCAGGTGCGGGCTGATTTTTTGGATGCGAATGCGGCGGAAGCAACTCCACACCCTTAATCATCCCCTGCTTGTCGTAATCGTAGAACCAATCCTCACTCGGCTCGAAGCTGGCAATGATCGGATGCCCTGTCGCTGCCGCATGCTTGGATGCATGCTGACTCGGAGAACTGTCACAGCATCCGATGTGCCCACACTCGGCACACCGGCGGAGATGAAACCACCAACCTTTCGGTGACGCCAGGCATTCCACACACCCATCGCCACTCGGCTTCGAAGCGGGGTTGATCCCGCGATGATCTTTCTTCATTTTCAATTTTTCCTTTAGACGTTGCATGTCCAGCAAAGAGTTCAAGCCACCAGCAAGATCTTCCCGGCACCACCCTTCTCTGCCGCTGCTTGAGCCTCGGCCGCTTCACTGAGTGGCAGTTTCTGGCTAATCGGGATTACCAGCTTGCCATCTCGCACCGCTTCGGCCATGAACTCGAGCGTTTTCCTGTCGAATTTCGAAAATACTTTCACCGCCTTTACAGATGGGTACTTCGCGGCGTTCTGCGGCACCTCGACAACCGAAGCAAACACTCCTCCCGGCTTGACCTTGGCGATCAGCTTCTCGGCGGTTCTTCCGCCGACCGCATCCGCAACCGCATCGAGCGGCGGAAGATTCGCAATCGCGCTATCGTCGTCGGTTGCGACCACCTGATCCGCGCCCACAGTCTTCGCCTCATCCATCTGCCTCTTCAAAACCCCCGCGATCACAGTCGCCCCGCGTTGCTTCGCAGTGAATACCGCCGAACGCCCAACATTTCCAGCAGCACCTACGACCATAACCGTCTGGCCCACTTTGATTCCCGTAGCGGAAAGGAGTTGGTTGCCGGTCGTCGTCACCAGCGGCAGCGCCGCCGCCTGGATCAAATCGAGCCCCTTGGGAACTTTCGCCAGAATCGCGGCTTTCACGACACAAAGCTCGGCGTAAGTATTGTCCGCCATAGCGAACACCTGGTCGCCGACGGAAAAGCCTTCCACTCCCGGCCCAATCTTGACCACAGTCCCCGCGATATCGACTCCTATGAGGCCCGGGAACTGGAGGGGATAAAAATCCTTCGTCAATCCAGCACGCCGCTTGTAGTCGATCGGATTCACGCTCGTGGCGGCGACCCGCACCAGCACCTCTCCCGGACCCGGAACCGGGTCAGGATACTCTTCGAACTTGAGTACTTCAGGACCGCCATATTGGTGGACAACGATTGCTTTCATATTTCATCTCCTTGTACGGTGCGCAAACAGTCACTATTGGTTGGTTGAGATTCACTCCACTTTTGCCATTACTTCTTCTGTCGGCCGACTCTCTGACCAGTGGATTCTTAGCTCTGCACTCGGCGTTCGCGCGTCACAGCGCCTTTGGTGGCAGCCTCTCTTCTATTCTTTTGAGGATGAATGCCCAGGTCGTGCCATGACATTTCCGCGAGGTTGACGTCGTAGTAGTTTGCAGCTTTCTCGATGTTCGCGAACGCCAAAGCACGATCGGCATCGGAGACGTCGATGACTTGATCGAACCGCGCAACCGCGTTACGCACATGTTGTGCGTCGGTCAGTGGTTCTTTACGCTGCTTCGGAAACGCGTAGACGCTGTCGGGTAAGTTGCTCTGCATCGTCAGCCGTCCGTGTTTCTCGTGAGGTTTCCAAGTTGCTATCGGCATGTCTTTGCCATCCTTTCTCTAATATTGGGCTAGCCCGCCACGGGCCGTCAGCACCGCGAACGGACGAGAGTTCCTTATCTCTTCAGTTCTGCGGACATAAATCCGCGGCGAATGCGCGGGACCCTAGCTTTCTTTGACTTTCTGCGCTAGCTCGCGAAAGTCCTTGGCTTGTTTGTGACTGGCCTTTGCTTGGAACTGTGCGAGCTGTCGAGATTTCTCATTGGGGAGGAGCGAAACCAAAGCTTCAAGTTCGGTTTCCGCCTCGTGGGCCTGGTCAGCCCCTCTGAGCATCAAATGTTCAAATTTCCGTACTGCCTCATTGTAATCCATATTTCCTTCTTTCATGTTGAGACTGCCATGCGGAACTCTCACTTCGGGTGAAGTGCCGAATTAACGGCCTCAAGCAGAGCCGTGTCGCTGAATGGCTTGAATAGGCACTCTATCGCACCCTGTTCGAGTACTTGCAAGCGAACAGTCTCTTCTCGTTGACCGGTTATGAAGACAATCGGAATCTCTCGCCGGCGAAGCTTTAGTTCCCGCTGAAGCTCCGGTCCGCTCATTCCCGGCATGGCAACGTCGAGGATCAGGCAGCGGGTCTGGTCGACGCAGTCGGACGCGAGGAAGTCTTCCGCGGATGAGAATGCACGGGCTGCAAAGCCGAACTCGCCAAGAAGGTCGGGCAGCGATTCGCGCACAGACTCATCGTCATCAACGACTGATACCAGTGGACGTTCCATGGCACGCTTTTCCTGGCGCAATTCCATGGCATAACAATGCGCCTCGCGCGGGAGGGCGTCCATTGGACTTTGGTATTGGTTTTGCCTCCGAGATCAGTTGCGGGTGAGTGACCGCCATGGATATCTCATGCCCCGTCAGACATGGAAGGTATGCGACTGTCGCGAGTACTGTCGCTCGTCAAACCCTCTGGTCTGCAGGGGATAGAAAACGAAAATGTAACTCCTGGACCGTTATTTGGCGTCGCCCACAGGCGGCCATGATGACGCTCGATAATAGAACGGCTGACCGACAATCCGATTCCCATACCCTCATTCTTTGTCGTGTAGAAGGCTTCGAAAAGCCTATCCGCAGCTTGAGGTTCGAAGCCGATTCCAACATCGCTCACGCTGAGGCGCACCCGATCATTGTCATCTGGTTCAGTTCGAATCAGTAAATCCCTTGGACGATCATGAATGGTGCTCATGGCATCCGAAGCATTGCGCAGCAGGTTCAAAATGACCTGCTGGAGCTGGACGCGATCGCCTGTGACCAGCGGGAGGTCGTCGGCAAGTTCCGGCCGCAGGATCGCACGGTTTTTCTGAAGTTCGCTCAATGACAGCGCAAGCACATCTCGTGTAGCGTCGTTCAGGTCGACCGGCTCATTCGTGGCTTCTTTCTTGCCAAAGAGTGTGCGCAATCGAGTGATCACCTCAGACGCCCGGTTGCCATCGCGAATCGTCCGCCGCGCAGTTTCGCGCGCGCCCTCGACGTTTGGAGGATCGGCTGCCAGCATTCGCATACAGGTGCTGGCGTTCGTGACAATGCCGGACAGCGGCTGGTTGAGTTCGTGGGCGATGGACGCCGTCAGCGTTCCGAGGCTCGTCACCCTGGCCACATGTGTAAGTTCCGATCGAGCCTTGTCGCGTGCCTCTTCCGCCAGTCTGCGCGCCGTGACATCCTGAACCGCTGCGATGTACTCCAGTTGACCATCCTGGTCGTGGGTCGATTGAGCGAGTGCATGCATGTACTTGATCGAGTGGTCAGGCATCAGCAAACGGTACTGCCATTCAAAGTCGTTGCCACCGACTCGTGCCTCTTCGACCATTCTTTCGTACAAAGTGAGGTCTTCGGGATGGACTCGAGTACGGATCAGTTCGAGCGTCACGGGTACGCCGATCTCAAGCTCGTAGATCCGATAGAGCTGCTCCGACCACGTGATTTCGTCTGTCGCCACACGCCAGGAAAAGCTGCCTGTGTGACTGAGATGTTGAGCTTCCGCGAGGAATGCTTCGCTGCGTCGCAGTGCCTGCTCCGCCCGTTTGCGTTCCGTAATGTCGCGCAGATAGCCGGTGAAGGACGGCGGCCCTTCCAACGGAATGCGTGCGATTGCCAGCTCGACGGGGAATTCGCTTCCGTCAGCACGTACTGCCGTCATCTCGATGCGTTTCCCAAGCACTCGCGCCTTGCCCGTGGCCAAGTAGCGGGCAAAGCCCTGCCGATGCTTCTCCCGGAGAGACGGTGGAATAATGACGTCCGCCAGATGCTTTCCCAACACTTCGTCCCGAAGATAGCCGAAGGTGTGCTCCGCCGCCGGATTGAACTCAGTGATACAGCCCTCGTGATCGATCGTCACAATGCAGTCGAGCGCCGAGTCCACGATCGCTGCCTTGCGGACCTCACTGCGCTTCAGTTCCCTCTCCTCTTGCCCGAGCCCCTCTTCTACTAGTCTGCGTTCGGCAAGTTCCTTTTTGAGCTTTTCGTTGACGGCGGCAAGTTCGGCAGTCCGTTGCACCACCCGTTGATCAAGTTCGCTGGCGACCCGCTTCTGTTGGCTCAGAAGCCGTGCCTCTTGAAGCCCGATGGATGCCTGATTCGCCGCTACGCTCAGAAAAAGTGCCTCCGTCTGCCGCGGAAAATCGGTCCGCTCAGCCGCTGCCACGATTACGCCGAGTTCGCCTTGTAACCCCAGTGGCAGAGGCACGATCGAAACGTCTCCCTCGCCCATAAGATTCCGAAGCAGTGGAGGCCATTTCCGTAGGTCGTTTTTGAAACACTGGCTGAGCGCTTCGCAGATCTCGTGCGCCGAAGGTATCGGTGTTCGCAGCTCGGCGAGCCGGACGATCTCAACGGGCGCCTCGCCAACTGGATCTGTCAGCCTCACAGAGACCAGGTCCAAGCGCAGCATGCGCATGAGCGCATCGAGCAAGGTATGGAGAACCTGGGATGGATCGCCGCCACTCCAGATGGCGGGAAGAGCAAGCAGGCTAATAAGATCGTTAATGCACCGTTGAAGGTGTTTGACTTCGCCGGAAGCAAGTTCGGGTTGGACTTCCATATCAGGCAGCCGTGGAGGACGAGGAAGGCCGCATGGCCCGACGTTGGCGGACCTCGTGCAGGAACTCCTCGGGCGGCACAAAGAAGGGATTCCGTTGGAGGATGCCGCCGATGATGATCATCGGATGCGTCCGCATGATGTCGATCACCGTGTCACCTCCAAATTTGCCGAGATGGTAGGTGCAGATCACCGCGTCGTCGTGACTACGCCACACATCATTCACGCGCGATTCGAATTCAACGAGATCGTCAATGTAGGATCGGTCTTCAATTGCCCAATCCATCCAGCAGCAAATGCGGCTCAGCGGGAATCCTCCCTTGGCATTGCCGCTAGCCATCTGTTCGAACGCTGTTAGCATCCGATCCTGGTCGAAACGGCCGTCCCGAATGTACGCTTCGGTGTTGATCCGAACCTCTAATTGCCCACTCTGCTCGGCAGCCGTTGGGTCGATGCCTGCCGCGGCCAACCGTTGCAGATGGTCGCGACGTTGATCCGGATTCACGACGTGAACCGCCTTGTCGCCACACGCGAACCCGTCTTTAATGAACGGAAGCAGCACGCGATACTCTTCCTCGTCGTTATTGAAAAATGCGCAGACATGACGTACGTCGCCGAGCTTGGAACCGGCAAGGGACATCGGTGCTGTGGTCTTCTTCATGCTGTTTTCCTCCCAAGGGGTCGCCCGCAACGCAGGTTTCTATGCTGCCGGCTCACTCCGTTCATCTTATCCGCCCGGTTTCAGGACCAGCTCGCCTACTACTCCGGCAAATACTTGAAGGACGCCGTCTGCGAATTCCGCGCCTTCACGAATAATTACGAGAGTGAATATGGTCGTTGCGCCGCCGTCTTCGCTGCGGGTGCGGGGCGGAGTCTCGCTGCCATTTTCACCAGGTCGGCAAGAGAGTCCGCCCTCATCTTCTGCATCACCTTGCCTCGGTGTGCCTTCACCGTGATCTCGCTGATACCAAGCTCCCCACCGACCTGTTTATTCAACAGGCCGGAAACCACCAACGCCATAACCTGACGCTCGCGTTGGGAAAGTGACGCGTAGCGGTCCCGGAGCACCCGCATCTCGGCCTCGTGACCGAGCGCAGCGTGGCTGCGTTCGAGGGCTGCCCGAATGGCCCTCAACAACACGTCATCGCTGAAGGGTTTCGTCAAGAATTCGACAGCTCCCGCCTTCATGGCTTGGACCGTCATGGGCACGTCGCCGTAGCCCGTGATGAAGATGATCGGCATATCCGTCCGATCGCCGGCGACGAGCCGTTGGAGGTCTAGCCCGTTAAGACCCGGAAGAGAAACGTCAAGTACGAGGCAGTTGGGAACAAGAACGCGTGGGTAGTCGAGGAATTCTTGGGCGGACGCGAATGTCTCCGGCTGCCAGCCTTCACAGCGGATCAACAACTCCAGCGACTCACGCACGGAGACGTCGTCGTCGACAACGAAGACAATTGGTGTGACATGCAACATGGGCGGTCACCCATTCATGGCCAAGTATGTGCGCTAAACTCATACTTCCCGCGCACAATCGACTAGTGACGCCCCACCGTTGACACAATTCTAAAACGACAGTCCGATGGAAATCAAGAGAGGTCGCGCTGCGCGATGTGCGGAAGAGCCATTGAAGTCAGAGGTAAGGTACCTCCGTCAGAGCCCTTCAACACTGTATCCAACCCATACCGTTGTTAGAAGTCAAGTTCTTAAATGTGCAGGAACTCCACATGCTGATCAGCAGGAGATGCATACCAAAGTATCGCGATACTATCGTCCAATTGTTCATCTCCCAAGCTTCTGTTCTGATGACTCGCGTCGACCGAGTTCAATTGGAACCCTCACAACCAGGAATAGGAGAAGGAACATGAAAATACTGATGGTGCTAACGTCGCACGATGTACTCGGCAACACCGGCCGCAAAACCGGCTTCTGGCTTGAAGAATTCGCAGCTCCTTACTTTGTTTTCCGCGATGCCGGGGTACAGCTGACCCTCGCCTCACCGAAAGGTGGGCAACCACCCCTCGATCCAAAGAGCGATTTACCGGAAAGTCAAACGCCCGCAATGACGCGGTTCAAGCAGGACCAGGCGGCACAAAAGGCGCTCTCCCAGACGGTCAAGCTTGCCGACATGAAATCGGAAGATTACGATACGGTCTTCTATGTGGGTGGGCACGGCCCGATGTGGGATCTTGCAGAAAGCCCGGTTTCGATCGCTTTGCTGGAGTCCTTCTACAATTCCGGCAAGCCGATCGCTCTGGTCTGCCATTCGCCGGGCGTGCTTCGTCACGTGACCTACCAGGGCGCACCGCTGGTAAAAGGAAAACGCGTGACTGGTTTTACCGATGGCGAAGAGGAAGAGATGCAGCTCACCAAAGTTGTCCCGTTTCTCGTCGAGGATGAGTTGATGCGGCTCGGAGCCACGTTTGAGAAACGCGCCGACTGGCAGCCGCTTTCAGTTGTCGATGGCCGTCTTATCACCGGACAGAATCCAGCGTCTTCGACCGTCGCAGCCCAAAACCTTGTAAACTTACTCGCCGGGAAGAAAGCCGCTTAGGCATCCTACTTCAATCGATGCCGGCATCGGATCGTTGTTGGTGTCTGTGGTGCCGGCCGAGCTGATGCAGGTAGGCGCAGCGTTGATCGAAGCGCATTCGCACTTAAGTGGAGTTTTGAAGTTGTGAAATTGACCGAGAAAATGAAGGCAGCACACGAAAATCTAGAACAAAGGAGAAGATAATTTATGTCACACCATTACTCCGGTCCGGACTTTGGTTTCCCCCACGGGGACGCACGCCTCGATCTTACTGACTTGTATGCCTTCCCCAAGCCGGGGGACGCAGGCAAGTCGATCCTGATCATGAACGTGCACCCCTCTGTAGGTGTGAACCCAGCCGGCCCCACGACAGACGACCCCTTCGCGACCAAGGCAGTATATGAACTAAAGGTTGACACGAACGGCGATGCCGTGGCCGATATCGCGTACCGAGTGCGCTTCACCTCAGACAAAGGCGGAGTGCAGACCGCAACCTTGCGCCGAGTTGAAGGCGAGCAGGCCGCCACCACAGGCGACGACGGACAGACGATCATTGAAGGGGCACCCGTCTCAACCGGACGCGAGGCACAAGTGACCGAGGCCGGAGACTACCGCTTCTTTGCCGGCTGGCGCAGCGACCCCTTCTTCTTCGACACGATGGGCGCGCTGAACAATCTGCAGTTCACCGGCGACGATTTCTTCGCCGACAAGGACGTGTGCAGCATCGTGCTGGAAGTACCCAACTCTGCTCTCGGCTCCGGAAAGGTGAGCCTATGGCATCGCACCGTGGACGGCGCGAGCGGGAAATGGGTTCAGGCGGACCGCGGCGCGCGGTCAAATCAAACTCCCTTCCTTGCCGGCGAGCAGAATGCCGCTTATCTCGCTGCGGAGCCAGCGGACGATGCCCGTTTCGTCCCCGTCTTCGCGCACGCGCTGGAGCACACTGGCGGATATACGCCGGCGGAAGCAACGCGGGTCGCCGCAACCCTGCTGCCGGACGTCCTCCACTATGAGCCCACGCGTCCGGCGTCCTACCCGGACAATGGCCGGGCACTCACCGATGACGTCGTAGATTTCTTCCTTCCTCTCCTTACCAATGGAAAGGTGACGCGAGACAACGTAAGGCCCCACACCGATCTGCTTACTGAGTTCCCTTATGTGGGCGCGCCCCACAAGGCCCGATCCGAGCAACGGGTGGCTGCTTAGCCAGCGCGGAAAGGAGAATTCCATGAAATATCCGACTCTCTATCACAGCATACAGATCGATGGGATCTCCATTTTCTACCGAGAGGCCGGTCCAAAAGAGGCGCCGGCACTCCTCTTGCTTCACGGTCTTCCGTCCTCTTCGCGAATGTTCAAGCCGCTCTTCGCGCGGCTTTCCGATCGCTATCATCTGGTCGCGCCCGATTATCCTGGATTCGGGCACAGCGACTGGCCGGATCCGAAACAGTTCGCGTATACGTTCGATCACTACGCCGACGTCATGAATCATTTCACCGAAGTGCTCGGACTCTCGCGTTACACGCTGTACATGCAGGACTATGGTGGGCCGGTGGGTTTTCGCATGGTCTTAGCCCACCCGGAGCGCGTGGATGCGCTCATTGTGCAAGATGCCGTCGCGCATAATGAAGGGCTTGGGGCGAATTGGAAGACACGCTGTGAGTTTTGGGCGAAACGCGCCCCAAACGAGAGTGGGCTCCGCACAAATCTCCTTTCGCTGGCCGCAACACGTACTCGGCATGTCGGAAACGATCCGAATGTGGCAAGCTACGACCCCGATCTCTGGACCGACGAATTCTATTTTCTCAACCAGCCCGGACAGGCTGAGATTCAAAGCGATCTGTTCTACGACTATCGAACCAACGTGGACGCCTATCCGAAATGGCAAGCGTGGATGCGCCAGAAGCAGCCGCGCCTGCTGGTGATTTGGGGCAAGTATGAGTCATCGTTTGACTCCTCGGAGCCGGAATCCTACCGCCGAGATGTGCCCAATGCTGAAGTCCACATTGTCGATGGTGGTCATTTCGCCTTGGACACTGCGGCAGATCAGATCGCCGCGCTGGTGCAAGGATTCGTTGGTTCTCCGCGCGAAGGAGTCGCGTCGCGTCGTGCGGGATGAAGCCGGTTTGAGGGACGCCTGTGACGCAACTGCGTATTGGATTCGCGCGCCTAGAACGAAAGGTTGTCTATGTCGGGCAAGAAAACAGCAATTGTAACCGGAGCATCGGGGGGCATTGGCGCGGGTTTAGTCGAAGGGTTCCTGAGAGAAGGCTATAACGTCGTCGCTACGTCTCGTCACGCCAATCGAGAGTTGACTACTTCGGGCAGCCTGGTTCTGCTCGATGGCGATATCGGCAAGCAGCAAACTGCTGCCTCGGCTGTCGAAGCAGCAATCAATAACTTCGGAGCCATCGACGTCTTGGTGAATAACGCCGGCATCTTCCTAACCAAGCCTTTCACTGAATTCACTACCGAGGACTTCGACGCCCTTGTCTCCACTAATCTGCTCGGATTCTTCTACATCACTCAGTGCACTGTAAAAGAGATGTTGAAGCAGAAATCGGGATGCGTTGTGAGCATCACTGCGGCACTTGCCGATCGTCCAATCGCCGGTGAAAATGGGTCGATTTCGATGATTACGAAGGGTGGATTGAATTCAGCGACCCAGAATCTCGCAATCGAGTATGCAAAAGACGGCATCCGCTTCAATGCCGTAGCCCCCGGCGTTGTGGATACACCGATGCACCGGAATGATCCCAACGACTCGACGTTGCAGCCGTCTATGAAAAGGGCGACAGTAGAGGATATTGTCGATGCCGTGCTTTACCTGACACAGGCAGGTCATGTGAGCGGAGAGATACTCCACGTGGATGGTGCCGCTCCGGCTCGTCGTTGGTAGCCGCAAGACAATCGTTTCTTCTCAAATTGAGGGCTTAAGATGAACGATCAACAAAAGAACGAGCAGTGTTCTGGAGTGCCAGATCAAGAGATCTGTGCGGCACTGGATCAGCATTGGGCGGCGTCCGATGCCAACGATTTTGAAACGGAGCACCGCATCTATCACGAGGACGCGGTGCTGGAATACCCGCAGTCAGGCGAGCGAACCCGCGGTCGAAGCAACATACAGAACCAACGCGCTAGTCAGCCGAGCAAAAAGCGCTTTACTGTCCGACGAATCATTGGCAGCGGTGATCTTTGGGTCACCGAATTCATCCTGACATATGATGGCAAGCCGTCCTACACCGTGAGCATCATGGAGTTCAGGGGCGACAAGGTCGCGCGGGAAACACAGTACTTTGCGGATCCATTCGTGGCTCCCGCATGGCGCGCTCAGTGGGTCGAACGGATGGACACATGATCTTGAGGCGCGAGAATTCGCTAACGCCACCGCCATTTGCGGTTTGCAGCATAATTGTCGAGAACGGAGATTAACGCCAGAGACCGGCTAAGTCCTGATTAACGCAGTTACCGGAGAAGTCGAACTGTATGATTTGGGGGATCGTTACAGCACGTCCTCCGATGGAGGGACAAGAGATGGATTGGAAACGGTTGGCTCAGTTTGCGCTGCTGGGTAGCGGTGATTTGGAACAATATGCGATCCTGCTGGTACGCGTTTCAATCGGGCTGTTCTTCGCCATCTCCGGGGGAAACAAACTGTTTGTCGCCGGCGGCATGAAAGCTATTTACGAAACGCTCGTTAAGTCCAAAGTCCCGTTTCCCCACCAGACGGCTTATTTCGTGTCGGGTGTCGAGTTCGTTGCCGGATCCTTGCTGACCGTCGGGTTTCTTTCGAGCCTGGCCTCCGCGGCTTTATTGATCGATATGATTGTCGCCACCCTGACCAACGCGCTTTCCACCATGCCTAAAGGACTTTCGCCTCTTAACTGGCTCGACGATTTCCTCTACCTTCCGGAAGTCCTGTACGTGCTCTTCTTTATCTGGCTGATCTGCTCCGGTCCGGGAAAGTTCAGTGTCGATTACTGGATCGCCGGCAAGTTACTGAGGTGATCAATCGACGAAGCAGCTTGTTGCTAGACAAGAGCTTGATGGTCATTACCAGAATGTTTCAGTCGCCCGGTGCACGAAATAAAAGGATCCTAACCAGACCCAGGACTTCGAGGTACGCATGCCCCGATTGCTTTCAGTAAATGTCGGCCTTCCGCGCGACGTGACATGGAACGGCAAGACGGTCCGAACCGCAGTCTGGAAATCTCCGGTTACGGGACGGCGAATGGTGCGCAAGCTCGATATCGATGGCGATGCGCAAGCCGATCTGGCGGGTCACGGAGGGGAGCACCGCGCCGTATTCGTTTACCAGATGGATTCTTACCATTACTGGGAGCGCTTTTTGGGCCGCAACGATTTTACTTTCGGTCAGTTCGGAGAAAACTTCACCGTCGACGGGACTTCCTGATAACGAGGTGTGCATCGGCGATCGATACCGCATCGGTGGTGCTGAATTTGAAGTAACGCAGCCACGCGTGACGTGCTACCGCGTCAGCATCCGCATGAATGAACCTCGTATGGCAGCCCTGCTCGTAGAACATCACAGACCAGGATTCTACTTTCGCGTGTTGCAGGAAGGAGAAGTTGGGGCGGGCGACGACATTGTAAAAATTACTGACGGTCCAGAGCGAATCAGTGTGGCCGAGGTTGACGCCCTCCTGTATTTGCCCGGACATTCTCGCGAACAATTGCAACGAGCGCTGCGGATTCCTGCACTTAGCAAGGGTTGGCAGAGTTCGTTCCAAGCAATGCTCCAACAAGACTTGAGCTCCAAAACTACGGTGGGGAATCCGGGACTCGCTTATGAGGAACAAGGGCCAGCATGGCCCGGCTTTCGACAGATGCGAGTCGCGAATATTAATAAGGAAAGCGATAGCGTAACCTCCTTCATCCTGTCGCCAATCGATGGGCAGCCTCTTCCTCTCTTCCAGGCGGGTCAATTTGTTGTTTTGCGGCTGCTCGCCGATCCGGGCAAACCGCCGGTTCTTCGCAGCTATTCGCTGTCTGATCTGCCGGCAGCCGACCATTTCCGCATCAGCGTCAAGAACGAATTGAATGGGATTGGAAGTTCATTTCTGTGCGACCGTGCGCGAGAAGGCGATCTATTGGATGTTAGTGCACCGCGAGGAAGCTTCACTCTGCGTCCCAGCCAGAGTCCTGTGGTTCTGCTGAGCGCTGGAGTGGGCGCAACGCCCGTGATGTCGATGCTGCACACACTCGCCGCTGAAAGATCGCAACGAGAGATCTGGTGGATCTATGGAGCGCGCAATCGCGTCGACCATCCATTTGCAGAAGAATCGCGTTCTTTACTGAAACAGCTCTCTCGCGGACGAGAATATATCGTGTACAGCAGGCCCGCTGCAATCGACCAAGTCGGGGCAGACTTCGATGCTCCCGGGCACATTGACGCAGCTTTGCTGGAGAGAATCGGAGTGTCACGGAATAGTGACTTCTATCTGTGTGGCCCCTCTTCATTCTTGCAGAGCATGCGCGATGGGCTGGGAAACTGGGGTGTGCTCGCCGAGAATGTGCACACGGAAATCTTCGGTTCTCTCGATGCTATTACCCCTGGTATGGCGCAGGTTGTTCACACTCCTCACCTGCCACAAGGGCCGCCCGGATATGGTCCCCCAGTCTCATTCGCGCGTAGCGGGATTACCGCCGCTTGGGATCCGAAATTCGCGAGCTTGCTTGAACTGGCGGAAGCGTGCGATGTTCCGGTCAGATGGTCGTGCCGGATTGGAGTCTGTCATACCTGCATGACTGGTCTGATTGATGGATCGATTACTTACAACCCTGAGCCGCTGGAGAGGCCCGCTCCCGGGAACGTGCTTGTATGCTGTTCCCAGCCAAACGCGAGCTTCACTCTGGATCTTTGAGAGAAAAGGGAGGAGTCCAATCATGCGTTCAGATATTGTGCCCGGAGGTATTTTCCCAGACTACGAACTGCCCGACCACACGGACAAACTACGCAAGCTCAGCGAGCTACAAGGCGACGATCCGCTAATCCTTTCGCTCGCGCGCGGCCACTATTGCCCAAAGGAACACCAGCAGCATTTGGAACTCGCCGCGTTCTACCCGAAGATTGCAGTGGCGTACGCGCAGATCGCTACGATTTCCACTGACGACCACCACACGCTCCAGGAGTTTCGAGCATCGGTCGGAGCCGCATGGACCTTTCTTTCGGACCCCGACCGAACGATTCAGAAGGATCTCGACATCCAGGAGTACACCGACCCCGAGCATAATCCGATGATCCCGCATACGCTCGTGCTCAAGCCGGGCCTCGTGATCTACAGCATCTATAACGGCTACTGGTTCTGGGGCCGTCCGTCGGTCATCGATCTTTGGCACGACCTGCGCGCCGTGACGAGTGAAATCCGCCCAGACTGGGATCTGAGTACTCCGGGACTCCGTGAGGCGTGGAATGCGGGTGACTTCTCGCGTTTTCACGGGTGGAACAAGCATGTCAGTGTGGAAGCGGCCTCGATTGCACGGAAGAAATAGTAGCGCCCCTTTGACACTTGGTGTGCCGGCGGCCGAGCTGCGCTTTTTCGACGGCGGCCGCTTCGTGCTCGACGAGTTCGCCGACGCGATCATCGAGACGTTCTACCAATAGGACCGGCGCACCACGACAAACTTCCGCGCTGCGCTAATTCATACGAAGGTATCGATCCATACCATCGTCCAATAGATTCCTATCGTTGGTTCTGGCTTAATCGCATCTGCATCCGCAAACAACCGCGAGCCTCCGTGCAATTGGGCAAGTGAAGAAAATGAGAGGTAACACAATGTCAGCCGCGACAAACTACGAACTGAACGATGCAGCGACCGTCGGACCTTGGCTTGCGACTGCGTTGTGGGCGGATCACGGCAAACGGGAAGCTATGCTCAAGGACGCCGCTGGCCAGAAGTCGGCTTCTAGGAAGCGCTGCGCTATCGAGGTCATCCCGTTCGAAGTTTCCCCGAAGCCCGTTTATGAACAACTTTCGAATAGCCAACGATCTGAGTCGACGGTCCTTGAACACAAGGGCGTTTCACGGTACCATCCGCTCTCTCAGCGGCCTACTTCCCGTTGCTTGCGTTTCGGGCACAACCTTCACCGACAGGTACTACAATCGGTCAGAAATGCGGGACTGCTAATTTCAGTGGGCAGCAGGAGATAATTTTGATGCAGCGAAGAGATTTTCTAAAAAATACTGTCGCTGTTGCCGTAGCTGCAGAACTTGGAATGGATAAAGCGAAGGCGAAGGTTCCCGCCCACAACTGGGGAAACTACGACTTCGGCTCTGGTCCCCGGGTGGCCGATCGCCTCAATCAGGGTCCGTTCCCTCAATACCCACCTGATGCCGTCATTCCCACTGACGACGTGGTGATGACCACTACATGTTCGGAAGATGTCGTGCCGAACTATGGCAAGGGACTGGTCACCTATATCACAGCAGACAGTGGCACGGAGGAAATCAAGTCACACGATATTCCCCAGGCGATCGAAGACCTGGTTCGATTTCCCCTGGGCCAGCAGCTCTATATCCGTCCGACCTGGAGGGAAGTGCAGCCGCGGCCTGGACGCCTGGACATACCCGATTACCTGAAGCTGGTTTTTGAATTGGCGAAGAAGAACAACAAGCGGGTCGGATTGCGAGTTCAGATGTGCGCCCCAGACTATACACACGAAGCGGCCCTGCCGGACTTTGTCCTCGACAAAGTGCCGAAAGTTGATTTGGTCCTGAGCGATCAGGCAAGCAGTGCTGAGGCGCAAAGATACTTGCAGAACCCGCACTCGCGTTATCAGCCTCGCTATGACCATCCTTTTTTTCAGCAGGCATTCAAAGAACTGATTGGCCTGTTGGCAGCGGAGTTCGATGGCAATCCGCTCATCGAGTATATCGATACCTTCATGTATGGCTTTTGGGGTGAAGGGCACACTTGGCCATTTGGCAACAATCCTTTCCCTGACTACCAGACAGCAGAGCGCACCTGGACCAATATGCTCGAAGTCCAGCTCGAGCACTTTTCGAAGACTCCTCTACTGACCAATACTCAACCGGACTATAGCCGGGTTGGCAATTCAGAGCTGCTAGACCGTACGGTGCGCAGCAACAATTGGATTCGGAGCGACACCATCTTCATTGAGAACGAGCAGATTGAAGCGCTCAGCAATCGCCCACCCTGGACCGCAGCATTGCTCGAGCAGGGGCTTCCGGGTAAACCTCCCGATCCCAGCGCCGCGTATGAAGGGATATCCCCGGCAGAGAACATGATTGCTCATGTGATTGATGTCGGGGCGAATTACTGGTCGCTCTGGAACTTCCACCAGATCAGCGCAAAGAATCTGATGCACTACTACCAGGCTTATCCAGCAGCGTTCGACCGAATCAATCGCCGAATTGGCTATCGGGTGAGGCCGTCTTTCATCTGGAGCTATAAGGACGATGGTTACCTGGGGCTGATTGTGGGCTTCGCAAATGACGGAATCGCAGGTGTGCCGGGCGTATTGAGGGTGACCGTGGAGAGCCAGGACGGAAAGCCGCTCAAGAGCGGTTGCCTGGACGCCGGTTACCCGTTACCGGGCAAGATTCGGCAGGCACAGTTCGTGCTTCCAAACGTCACCGATTGGAAAGGATTGAAACTTAGAGCTGAAATTGAGGTAAAGGGAATGCGCCATCCCGTCTGGTGGGCTTGTCACCAGAAGCTGAATGATGACGGCTCGCTTACACTGCGTCCCAACCTCCGTCAGCAGGCCTAGGCTGCAAGCATTTGTCAGGAGCAATCATGGGCCAAAATAGCTTTATTCCGGTTGCAACCGACCGCGCTCCAGCGGGCCGTGGAGTTGGATCCCGCTCAACCCGACGCTCACTCCGGCTGGGACGCCTGTACCAGACCATGGGGAACACGTCAGCGGCTCAGACGGAATTCGCCAGAGTTCGCGAGCTTCACGAAAAGGAAGATGAGGCCGTAGCGGCCAAATGTCCGGGGCTCCGCCTCCCTTACCACAATAGGAGTCGCGTTCGTAAAGTCTCAGGACTGGCGTCCCGGCTTGAATCGAAAGCAATAGATGAGGCCGAAGACCAGCAACAACGCGCCCCACCACACGTTGGCATGCAGGTTGTACAGCACTATGCCCGGATTCTCCGGAGGATTCACGAACTGATAAATTCCCGCTGAGAGAATCAGCGCGCCGTTCGCGGCCAGTGAAATGCCGATGAAAAACCAGATGGAAACCATGCTGCGCGACTCCGCTTACCAGAAAATAATATTAAGAGCGATGAAAACGGCGGTCACCACAGCCGCCCAGAAAAGAGGCTTCTGATACAGCGGGACGTCCCCGACTGCGGGAACTTCCGTCAACCCGTATACCAAGCCCGTCAATGCGCTGTCCGGCATCGGCTTCGTTGCCAGACTGACCCCCACGGTTACGGTGACGCACACTATAAAAGACCACAGTGCTTGATACATATCCTGGGCCAGACCTTTGGCGTGGGGTGAAAGCGCCACGTAGCGCAGCGCCGTAGGATCGACTTTTACCCAGGTCCACATGCTGACCGAAGAAAGCGTTCCGCATAGCAATCCCCAGAATCCGGCGGGGCCCGTCGCTCGCTTCCATAACATCCCCAGTACGACTGTCCCGAACAGCGGAGCAATGAAGAAGCTGAACAATGCCTGCACGTAATCCATAATGCTGGCGAACTGCATCACCAGATACGCCGTGCCTACGCTAATCAGCACGCCGATCACTGTGGTCCAGCGCCCCATGTTCACGTAATGATGGTCGCTGCCCTTGCTATTGAAAAACGGACGGTAGATGTCATAGGTCCACACCGTCGTGAATGCGCTCACATTCCCCGCCATTCCAGACATGAAACCCGCGATCAGCGCCGTAATTCCGAGACCCAGCAGTCCTGGTCCACAATAGCGGGCGAGCATGAGCGGGAGAACGTCGTTATAGCTGTGCCCTCCAGTGACCGCGGCCACCGATTCCGGAACAAGTTTCATCGGCAGCACGGCCAGGCCCAGCAGACCTGGTAAAATCACGATGACCGGCACCAGCATCTTGAATCCGGCTCCGATAATCGGCGCCAGTTCAGCACTGCGAATATCTTTTGCCGCCAGAATGCGCTGCACCACTAGGAAGTCTGTCGTCCAGTAACCCATCGAGATAATCGCTCCGAGTCCAAAAACGATGCCGGTCCAGTGGATGCCCATTGGGTTGCCAGTGAACGAACCCAGGCCAGACCAGAGATGGACGTATTGCGCCGATGCCCTCTCGGTAATCTGCAGCTTGAGGTTGGACCATCCACCGGCCTCGTACAGTCCAAGGATCGGAATCAGCAGAGCACCCGCCCAGATGAGAAAGAATTGCAGCACCTCATTAAAGATGGCCGAGCGCAGTCCGCCCAGGGTTACGTAAATCGCAACCGTCAGCGATGAAACCCAGATGCTGAAATTAATGTCCCATCCCAGAACGATCTGCATGACCTTGGCCATGGCAAACATGTTCACACCGCTCATCAGCACGGTCATGAAAGCAAAGGAGACCGCGGACAGGGCGCGGGCGGGTTCGCCGAAACGCAGTTTCAAATATCCCGGCACCGAATGGGTCTTGGAAATGTAGTAGAACGGCATCATGACCAGCGCCAGGAACAGCATCGCCGGGATGGCGCCGATCCAATACCAATGCGTCGCCAGAATGCCATACTGGTAGGCCGAACCCGCCCAGCCCATCAATTCGAGCGCCCCCAGATTGGCCGAGAGAAAACTCAGACCCGCCACCCACGCGGTCATCTCCCGCCCCGCCATGAAAAAGTCTTCGCCAGTATTGGCTCGTCCCCGCAAATAAAAGCCAATCCCCAACACTAAAGCAAAGTAGAAAGCAATAATCACCACATCCACCGCGGACAAATGTACGAGCCTGGGTGCGACCAACATGGCCATCGTCATGGTTCGTTATCCTTACGCTGTAATGTTTGAGAAGACAGTAGTCGAGCTTTACCTTACGCCCAACAGAATGTCGATCGTCAGCTGATCGAGCCGCTCGTACGGCAAACGCTTCTTGAGGATTGCGTCTTTATCGAAGGCATGAGTGAGCAACTGGAGTGCGTTCTCCTTCGAATACTGACCCGGCATGGGAATACCATTTGCATTGGTTGAAAGCTCGCCAAGAATTCCTTGTACCTCGGCATCGGCGTTCCAACGAAGAGCTTTCTCTTTGAGGATCAGGTAGGTGCGCATGCAGCCACGAGCGAAGTCTTTCACTCCTTCATAGTCCTCAGTCCGGTAAGCATGGGCGTCGAAGTGGCGCGGCCCTTCATAGCCAACGTCCTCGAGAAACTTTACCAACCAGAACGCCGATTTCAGATTGGACGATCCAAACCGAAGATCCTGATCGAATCGACCCGGCATTTGATCATTCAAATCGATGTGAAAGAGCTTGCCTCCGTCCCAGGCCTGGGCCACGGCGTGCATGAAATTGAGTCCTGCCATTTGTTCGTGCGCGACTTCAGGGTTCACACCGACCATTTCAGGATGATCGAGCGTTGGAATGAAGCCGAGGTAGGCGCCCGCGGTGGCCATATAAATATCGGCTCGCGGTTCGTTGGGCTTGGCTTCCAAGGCAAACTTCATGCCATACCCCCGTTCGATGTTGTATTCGCAAAGATAGTTAATGGCCTCGCGCAAATGCCTGATGGCTTCATCGGCGCGGCGGCACGCGTCAGTCTCAACGCCTTCACGACCACCCCACAAAACAAAAATCTTTGCGCCAAGTTCCGCGCCAATATCCATGGCACGCATTGTCTTCTGCAGAGCGTAGGCACGCACCTCAGGATCGTTCGCGGTGAAAGCTCCGTCGCGGAAGATAGGGTGGAAGAACAGGGAGACAGTCGCCATCGGAACCACAATCCCGCTGGCGTCGCAGGCCTTCTTGAAACATCGAACGAGGCAGTCTCGTTCGGCCGCGGTTGCGTCAATTGGCACCAGATCGTTGTCGTGCAAGTTGACGCCCCAGGCGCCCACTTCCGCGAGCATGGAGACAATCTCGGTCGGCGAAATCGGCGGCCGCACGAAATCTCCAAAAGGATCGCGTCCGCGGTTGCCGACTGTCCACAGGCCGAACGAGAATTTGTGCTCCGGGCGGGGCTGGTACTTGTCAGAACTTGTCATGACCTGTTCTCCATGCCGTAGAGGCTATCAGTTTAGAATCGACTTCATTGCGGGATAGATGCGCCGGTACACGGCATACGCCTTGTCCATCACGACTGAGTCTATCGAGTTCCGATCAACATGCCCGGCGACACGCACCACGGCATTACAGGCATTATCAACCGAGGGCCAATTTTGCGCCCCCACTCCTGCAAGGATCGCGGCTCCGTATGCTGCGCCTTCTTCCGCCTCGACGATCTCAACCCTTTGCCCATAGACGTCAGCTTGAATCTGCCTCCACAGAGGTGATCTGGCGCCACCACCACCCAAGCGAACGATTTTTACTGGGACTTCGATTTCCTGAAAAATGGTGAAAGTGTCACGCAAGCTGAAAGCAACCCCCTCCAGGATCGCCCGAATTACATGGGCTCGGGTGTGAGACGCCGTGAGTCCAACCAGAACTCCCCGTGCTGCCGGGTCGAGGTAAGGGGTGCGCTCGCCCATGAGATAAGGAGCCCACAGCAAACCGTCGCATCCCGGAGGAGCGTTCGCCGCCTCGGCAGTGAGCGTGTCATATGAATCGCCGCGAGAATCACCGTCGGCGTATGTTCCTGCTCCAAACTGATCCCGAAACCAACGAAGGGAAAAGCCGGCCGCTTGAGTCACACCCATGACCATCCAGCGCCCCGGAACCGCATGACAAAATGTGTGCAGTCTTCCTTTCGGATCAAGCGCAGAAGCACTCGTTGCAGCCAGAACGACACCCGATGTTCCAATGGTTGCGCTCACAGTTCCGGATGAAACCACACCCATGCCAACCGCGCCCGCAGCTTGATCTCCCGCGCCTGCTACGACTGGTGTGCCGGCATGCAGACCCGTAGCGGCGGCGCCCTCGGTCGAGATCTTTCCGCTGATTTCCGGAGACTCGTACAAATTGGGCAGCAGCGATTTGTCCATTTCAACCAGTTGCAGGATCTCTTTCGACCAGCGGCGGTGGGCTACGTCGAGCAGGAGAGTGCCGGAGGCGTCCGACACGTCGGTTGCCCGCTCACCCGTTAGCCGAAATCGCACGTAATCCTTGGGCAGCATGATTGCGCGCACTCTGCTCCAGTTCTCAGGTTCGTTCTCCCGGACCCAGAGGCATTTCGTTAGTGTGAAGTTGGTGAGTGCAGGATTACAGGTGAGTTGGATCAGGCGGTTGGTTCCGATTTGAGTGGTCAGATGCTGGGTTTGCTCCTCCGTCCTGACATCACACCAGATCAGCGCAGGGCGGACGACATGCCCCCGATCATCCAGCAGAACGGCGCCATGCATTTGTCCGGATAAACCGACGCAGGAAATCTGATTGCCGCGCAGATGACCTTTCGCCAACGCCTCGTGCACAGCCACCCCGCAGGCCCGCCACCAATCGTCAGGATCCTGCTCCGCCCATCCGATTTGCGGAGACGCAAAGGCCCGGTGCTCCTCGGTAGCTGAAGCAATTACACGCCCCTGCTCATCGATGAGGAGCGCGCGCGTACCTCCCGTACCTACGTCAATTCCAAGGAAATACATTCTGTGGGCTGCTTTTGGTTGCTGCCACTACTACAGTAGAGATTTGTGTCTGGGGGCGTCAATAAAGCATCGCGCACGTTGACGGCTGTGCCTTAGTCATGTGCCTGTCAGAAAAGCGTCCTCCAGCGCGTTCAACTGAATCAGCTCAGCCGTACTACATCGAATTACACCAAATGACCCGATTTAGAACTGATTCAGTTGGTCCAAAGGGCTACGACTACGGAGAGCTACAGCTGCTACGAGAGTGGGCAATAGACTGAGTTCTGCTGAGGATGCGTCCGAATCTCTACAACTCGTCTAACGATCTGATCTTGAGGCCGAGCGGCAGCCGCGGGGCGCACGCGCGGAGCCGAGGATTCAATTCTTCAGAAGTGCATCTTTGCGTTCTGGTCCTTGTTCTAGGCGTTTGCGTTGGATTGCTGGGTTGCGGCACGAGTTCGTCGAGTTCGTCATCAAAAGGGTCCGGGCCGACGATCACTTCCTTCACAGCGAACCCGACAAGCATAAACTCCGGCACTAGCAGCACACTGAGTTGGGCGGCAGCCGGAGCGACGAGTATCGCCATCACGCCGGGTACTTTCACTTCCACATCGGCGAGCGGTTCAACGAGCATGAACCCAACGGCGACGACCACTTACACGCTGACAGCAACCAATGCCGCCGGCTCGGCCACGTCTACGCTAAACGTCACCGTAAACACGACAGGTAAACCAACGATCAGTTCTTTCACGGCTAGCCCCTCAAGCATCACTTCGGGGGCGAGCAGCAAGTTGAGTTGGGCGACGAGTGGGGCGACGAGTATTGGGATCACGCCGGGGACATTCACGTCCACGGCCGCGAGTGGCTCGACCAGCGTCAGCCCAACGGCGACGACCACCTACACGCTGACTGCGACCAATGCGTCTGGCTCGACCACATCCATGGCAAAAGTCACTGTCGGAGCATCCGGTGGTCCATTAGCGATAACGACCACTTCGTGCCCCAGCGGAACCCAAGGCGCGGCGTATGTCGGCTGCACAATCGTCGCCAGCGGCGGTGTTCCGCCTTACACCTTTTCCGTCGGCACGAACGCCAGCTTTCCTCCATTACCTGAGGGGATGTCTCTAAACGCAACTACGGGGAATGTCAGCAGTTCGCTGATCGGCGGTCAAGGCACCTACGTGCCCGTGTTTGTAGTTATCGACTCAACAAATGCTCAGGCGACTCAGAACATCAGCATCGCGATCAATGGCAACAACGCGTTCCTGGCAAGCATCTTTCCGTCCACTTCTATTTTTCATCATCGTGTGGACGCAGCCACGACCAACTTGCCCGTAGATACTTCCCCGGCAGCGCCGATGTACAGTGGCTATTTGCCAGCGACGGTTAAGCCATTTTTCGGGAACAATTCGAATGCTCCTTTTCCGAATGGAATACCAGCCATTCAAGTTCCTTACAACCAGGCGAACGTCGCGGTTTCAACCACCTTATATCAGTCCTACTTTACCTCTGGTCCAATTCCAGCGAATGCTGCGGTGGAAGGCACCAGCAACTCGACGGGCGATAGACACGTTCTCGTCTATGTGAAGGCGGGCGGTGGAAACAACCCTGCCCTTTACGAGATGTGGCAGGGAATCTACGAAGGCGGTCCCTGGACCGATTCCTCGAACGCGCTTTGGCCCAACGTATCTTCGAATGCCCTGACTCCGCAAGGGCAGGGAACGTCCGATGCCGCAGGACTTCCGGTAGCGCCGCTGCTCGCCAATGCCGACGAGGTAATCGGCACCGGCACCCCCAGCTCACCGACAGGTACCATTCAGCATCCCATCCGATTCACACTCAATCACATGTTGAACTACTGGGTCTGGCCTGCTACGCAAACCGCAGGCGTGGGGAGTTGCGAGGCTACGGGAGGCGTTTCTATTCCCGTGGAGTCGGAAATTTCGCAATCTACTCCTCCCGTAAGCTGCACCATGTCGGGACCTGCTGGCGAGATCTATCGACTGAAGGCTTCGGTCGCGACTCCCTCTTGTGCCGCCACCAGTCCGCAAGCGGCCATAATCATTACCGCATTTCGGAACTATGGAATTATCCTGGCCGATAACGGAGACAGCGGAGGGCTCATCGGCACACCCGACGCTCGCTGGAACGATAACGATCTTGCGTGCCTCACGAGTCTCACGCTAGGGGACTTCGAGCCGGTGAACGTCTCGAGCCTCATGGTCAGTAATGACAGCGGAGCCACCAGCCATTAGACAAACTGCTCGGCTGCTCGCGGATTCAGGCTGCTTCGACAACCTGCTTGGGGCCGATTCAAGAATGGCGAGATCGTCAGCAGCTACTTCACGGGATCATTCCGCATTCGATCATTTTGTTGACCACGGGAGCCGCAACGATGTTGACGAACGAAGCCCGCATTTTTGGATCGTTGCGCAACATCTGCATGGCTTCCTGCTCCTGTTGGGATGGCGGCTTTTTCTGCGATTTCTGCACCCACAACTGCTCGCAGCTGGAACTCTGGTATTTCTGCGCTACCTTGTTGGCGATGGCGTCCACGACCGGGTATTGGGCGTGGGCGATGCTCACATAAAGCAGCGCGATCACAAGTCCGGAAAGGTAAGAACGTTTGATCATAGTTTTCTCCTCATCTCATGTTCTGAAAGTGCGCAGCAAGGTGGCTGCAATGCGCTGATTCTGATTGCCGGTGTTGTTCGGGATATTTTGAGCAATTCCACGCCGGTCCTCTTCTTAGGGCGTCATGATATGTGACAAGCGAATGCCCGCGTAACTAGCAAAAAGCCTAGTCCGCGCGAAGCTCGCGCGGCACATGCGTATGATCCCGCCAAGGGCCGCCAGATACCATTTTGATAAAGCTACTCAGCTTTTCTACCACCAAGGGCAAGTGGAAGGACGGACCTTGGTAAGCATGAAGAACGATTGGAAGCAGATATCCTCCTGGAGAAGTGAACCGACAACGAACAAAAAATCCTCGGTCCTGACGTAAGCTAATCGCTTAGCTCAGCCACGAGGGAGGGGGTAGGGCGGTCGAATGCCTTCAACTGCCGCTCCATGCACATGCTTGCCAGCGAATATTTGAACTTCGCTCCGCAGTCGCAACACACCCGGTAGGTTCGGCCGCCGATGGTGAAAACGCGGCTCAGATGGCCGTGGTGGCAACCAAATAGGAAATCGAGGGTCGACATTAGTCTTTCCATAAGTGCTCCTTCTCTCTAAGGACGTTGTTCTCTTGCGACGTGGTTCCCATTTGTCTAACGTGCTCCTGCTTTGAACTGTCGCACGATGCCTGCCGGCAACACATCACGAGATGCAGTGTTTTTTTGATACTTCGAGAGGCTTGCAGCTACGTACCTCGTTCGAGGGATAGAAGAAGCTGCCGATAGAGTCTTCAGTCTCGATCGAGTTTGAGGCTGGCATGAAGTTGCCTTGCAATTGTGTTTCGTGAATCCTCCCAGCCCTCTAGGGAATCTGCAGTCAGAAGGACACGAGGCGCGAGAAATGTCATTTACTGTGATTGCCATTTGTGTTGTGGTGTTGGGCCTGCTGACCTTCGTGTGGATCAAGCGCAGGAGGAGAGATCGGAACAACGAGTTGGAGCAGCACAGCATTACAGCCCAGGAACTCCACTCGTTGCTGGCTTCGCAACCGCAGGTACTTCTTTTTGATGTTCGCCAGCCGCTCGATCTGTTGGCCTATCCCGAGTTGATCCCTGGCGCACGGAGGATTCCTCCAAAAGAAGTGCTTGAGAAGCCGTCCCTGATCCCCAAAGAGAAAGAGGCAGTCGTCTACTGTACTTGTCCTGGTGACAAAACCAGCCGGGAAATTTTGGATCAGGCTCTCGCCCCGCATTTTTTTCGGGTCAAATTCCTCAAAGGTGGATTGGCGGCTTGGAAAGCGAATGGCTATCCGGTCGAGCCATACCGGGAGGTATTTCACCTCTACGATCCAGGCTTAACCGCGAGCTCGGGGTGAAACGTTGGCCACGGGCATTCTAACAATGGCCGGGTGACACGATTGTCGTTCCACGAGCTGTGGCCGAAGGATTTCTACAAACCCAACGATGTGTTGCAGAATGAAAACTATTGTGAGATGAACTGCAAGTTCTTTCATCTTGACAAGCGGCGGTCGCGAGCGCGGAGCCTCCATCTAACGCGGATCGGGGCTTGAGATGGCAGCATCGCTTACACGGGGCTGCGAAATCGGCCTCAGAACACTTCGCTGAGCAGTCGGACACCCTCCCGAATCTCTGCTTCCCGCATGCGTGAGTAGCCCAGCATGACTCCGGTGCGCAACGGTTTTTTTAAAAAATATCGAGATATTCCGTAAACGCCAACCCCACGCGATGCCGCCCGCGCGATCACGACAGATTCAGAGACGCCTTGCCCGGGCCACAGTACGATGTGAGCGCCGGCACCGTCGCCGGTCACCTCGACCCGATCACCCAAGTATTTATCAATGGCGTCGAGGAGCGCCGCGCGCCGCGCGGCATTTCTGCGGCGAACGCGACGCAAATGGCGCTCGTAGGCTCCGCTTGTTATGAACTCTGCAAGGGTTTGCTGCTCGAGGGTGGCAGAGTGCTGATCGTTGAGCCACTTGGCCGCGGTAAAAGCCACGGTCAGCGACTTGGGTACGATCAAATATCCCACGCGCAGCGCTGGAAACACGGTGCGAGAGAATGTACCGACGTAGATGATTCGTCCTTGGGCGTCCAATCCTTGCAAAGATTCCAGCGGCTGCCCTCCGTAGCGGAACTCGCCGTCATAATCGTCTTCAACGATGACCGAGTTTTTACGCTTGGCCCATTCGAGAAGCGCCAGACGCCGCGCGAGCGGAAGGATCGCGCCCGTAGGAAACTGATGCGACGGAGTGACGAAGCATATTCGGGCATCGTGCGGAAGCTTGGCCGGATTTAAGCCGTCGCGATCCACCGCCACCGGGAGCAAGCGCGCCCCCGCAGCGCGAAGAATTTCCCTTGTGCCTGGATAAGACGGATTTTCGATGGCCACCCGATCGCCGCGGTTGAGCAATACGCGCACGATCAGATCCAGGGCTTGCTGGGAGCCGCTGACCACGATGACGTCCGACGGATCGCAGGCCACTGCGCGCGACCGCCGCAGATGCGAGCATATCGCTTCGCGCAGAGCGAGACTCCCGGCCGCCGGGCCGTAGTCAAGTTGGCCCACCGAGGCCCTTCGTGCACGCCGCAGCAGGATGCGCCGCCACATCTCGAATGGAAAGGTCTCAATGTCACTCTCACTCCGTCCAAACTTGAAATCGTAGCGGTGTGAGGGTGATCGTCTCCCCGAAAAATCCAGAGTCCGCGCAGCCTTCGCAGCTGCCGACCCAAAGTTCGATAACCGGATCCTCATCGACTTCTTCGACGTCACCAGCCGGTTGGAAGACAGACCCTCAGCTACATATGTGCCTGAACCGCTGCGTCCGGCAACGAAACCTTCGGCCAGCAACTGATCGTAAGCGAGCAATACGACGGTCCGGGAAACGCCCAGCTGGTCGGCCAAATCCCGTGTCGACGGCAGTCGCCCATTGGACGGAAACATTCCCGACAAGATGGCTCGCCGCAAGCCGAGATAGGTCTGCCTGAAGAGCGGCTCCCCGTTGTGCGAAAGTGGTATCGCCAATTGCATAAAAAGTGGTCATTCCCAACCTACCACACGTTAGGGCATGATCGAAATGTGCAGACAAGTTAGGCAAGAAAACGTTAAACGTAATTTAGAAATGGGGAAGGGAATGGGTGTATTGCAGCGTGTTCGGGCGTATCGTTTGCTGAGCGCTTTGGTTTTCGCGCTCACCTGTAATTTCGCGCCGGCACAGACCGGCGTAAAGCAAGCCGCCATTGCGGAACACGATGGGCAACACGATTTTGACTGGCAGGTGGGAACTTGGAAAGTTCATATGTCGCGCCTCCAGCATCCGCTCACGGGTTCGACAACCTGGACGGAATTAGACGGCACCGTCGTCGTGCGAAAAGTGTGGGATGGTCGTGCCAATCTAGCGGAGATCAAGGTCGATGGCCCATCCGGCCATCTCGAATTCCTGTCTCTGCGTCTCTACAATCCCCAGGCCCACCAGTGGAGCCTCAATTTTGCCAGCAGCAACGGCGGCACGCTGAGCGCGCCCATGATCGGCGAGTTCAAGAATGGGCGGGGCGAGTTCTACGATCAAGAATCTTTTAACGGCAGGACTATTTTGGTTCGGTTCGTCTTCTCCGACATCTCCGCGACTTCAGGCCGTGATGAACAGGCATTCTCGGACGATGGCGGCAAGACTTGGGAAGTGAACTGGATCAACACGCACACGCGCGTAAATGATGAATCTGACGGGGCAGATTGAACTCCGCCGGCGAGCCAGTAGTAAGGAAGAAAGCTAAGTATGAATGCACTTGAGCACATTCGAATCTATTGTCTCGTGGGTACCTTAATCCTTCTGTCGAATTCGATTTCGGCGTCCGCGCAAACCGATGCAGGCACGGCGAAAGCTGGACCGCAAACCGTGCAGCGACGAAACGGCCAGCACGATTTTGACTTCGAGATTGGCAGTTGGAAAACTCACGTATCGCGTCTCTTGCATCCCCTGACTGGATCGACCACGTGGGTCGAGTATGACGGTACCACCGTCGTCCGCAAGGTGTGGAATGGCGGAGCCAACTTGGTGGAGCTGGAGGCCAATAGCTCAGCCGGTCACTTCGAAGGCCTGAATCTGCGGCTCTACAACCCGCAATCGCACCAGTGGAGCCTCAATTTCGCCAACAGTAAAGTTGGCTCTCTCAGCCAACCAACGATCGGCGAGTTCAAGAATGGACGCGGCGAGTTTTTCGACCAGGAAACTCTCGACGGCCGCGCCATCCTTGTGCGATTTGTCATCTCCGACATCACTCCGAATTCGTGCCGCTTTGAACAGGCGTTCTCAGATGATGGAGGCAAGACCTGGGAAATAAACTGGATCGCGACGGACACGCGAGTAAACGAAGAAGCCGAGAAAACGCACTGAAACCCTGCCCACCATGCGACACATTGCGCGACTCAAGGAGACACTAATGAAGCCGTTCGAAAAGATTCATGCTCTTTTACTGGCGAGTAGCTTGAGTGTCCTCTTACTACCCCTTCAAGGGCTTGCACAGCTGAATTCAGACGCATCGACAGCCAGGGACGGGCAACACGATTTCGACTTCAACATTGGTATCTGGAACACTCACATAAAGCGCCTCCAGCATCCGCTCACAGGCTCCAACACCTGGGTCGAACTCAAGGGAACCGTCGTCGTTCAGAAGGTTTGGAATGGCCGCGCCCAGCTCGAGGAGATCGAGGCCGATGGCCCAGCCGGTCACTTCGAAGGTCTGACCTTGTTTCTCTACAATCCCCAATCCCACCAGTGGAGCCAAAATTTTGCCAGCAGCGGCGGCGGTACCCTGAGCGTGCCCACGGTCGGCGAGTTCAAGAATGGCCGCGGCGAGTTTTTCGATCAGGAGCCATTTAATGGCAGAACCATCCTGGTTCGGGTGGTCTGGTCGAACATCACTCCGAATTCGCATCAATTTGAGCAGTCCTTCTCCGACGATGGAGGAAAGACCTGGGAATCAAACTTCGTTGCAACCGTGACACGAAAAGAGCAATGAATTACCGGACCAAGCGAACTCCGCGTTTATCAGCCGGCGCTTCTACGCCGCGCGGTCTCGATGTACGCCGCGCGGCGAATGTTTAGGCCTTCACGAACTGGACATCGAGGGTGATGGTTACTTCGTCGCCGACCAGTATGCCACCGGTCTCGAGCGCAGTGTTCCAGGTCAGGCCGAAGTCCTTGCGGTTGATCTTTGTGGTCGCTGACACCGCAACTCGGGTGTTACCCCATGGATCCTTCGCCGGCGGAGTCGGCCCTTCGACGGTAAACACGACCTTGCGCGTGACGCCCCGGATGGTCAGGTCTCCCTCGACCGCCAATTCTCCGTTCCGAACAAGACTGATGTGGGTTGACTTGAAGGAGAGCGTGGGGAACTTCTCCACGTCCAAGAAATCGGGGCTCTTGAGGTGTGCATCGCGCTGAGCGTCGCGCGTTTCGATTGAGGCTGCTTCGATTACGGCCTCAACCTTCGAGTTTGTCAGAACGGACACGTCCAGAGTCAACGCTCCTGTGACTTTGGCGAATTCCCCCTTCACGTTCGAGATCATCATATGTTTGACCTTGAACTCGGCGACCGAGTGAGCAGGGTCAATGTTCCAGGTTGTGGTGGAGGTTTGCGGTATAGTCAGTGTGCTCATGTTGAGTTTCCTTTCTCCTTGGCATTGGATGCGTGGTGACGATAATCGTTGCAACAAATATAGAGAACAAAAATTTTAATTCACTTTGGCTCGGGCTACCCCTAGCAGATCAGTAAGTTCCCGAAGGCGTTCCCGGCCCAGGTGGCCGAGTTGCTTGCGGTGGGTTTGCTCGACCGGATCATCGAGTCGGGCCAGAACCTTGAGTCCCTCCGGCTTGATCCTGGCCATAACCATTCTCCGGTCCTTTGTTTCCCGCCAGCGCGCGATCAAACCGCGTTTCTCCAAACGGTCCAGAAGTCGGGTAACGTCGGGATCCCGTGTAATCATGCGGCTGGCAATCTCGCCGCAGGGCAAGCCGTCCCGCGCCCCGCGCAGGATGCGGAGCACGTTGTACTGCGTCGCCGAAAGGTCCTCGGCCTTGAGAAGCTGGGCCAGGCCGCGGGACAGCATGTCCGTAGTGCGCAGCAAGTCGAGGAATGCAGCTTCCTCGGGACACGCCGGGCGCCGTCGTTTGTGTCCGGATTGAGTCTCTTCTCTTTTCACCGCAACCGAATACTATTCGTTATAACGACTATTGTCAAGACACCGTTGCCTGATCCACCTGCCCGAAAACTCTTAGGGTCGGAAGTGGTAACCCAGGCTCACTTGGATTCCGTTGAACTCCGGATTCTCGATACCCAGATTGGCGTTAGAGATGTGTGACCAGCGGCACCCAATGTCGAACGATTGTCGTCGTGTTGTGGAAACGGTAATTCCGCCGCCACCCCGCGCTGTGAAATTGAAGTTCGAGGTATTTCCTGCGGGGAGGTTGGAGTTGGTCCTTACCGCGCCTCCGGCCAATTCGATGTAAGGCGAGATACGACTGGTACGCAAGTTGGAGTTCCACCGCAAAATGACCGGTTCAAAACCGCGACCATAATTTGGCTGCGGCGTGAATTGCCGAAAGAAGGGAATCAAGCTGAATCCATATTCGAGGCGGCCGCGCCGCCAACCGCTGCCAATCTCACCAGTGAGCTCTTTGCCTACGACAATTCCCGCGGTCAAAATCTGCGCTTCGGCAAAAGAGTTGGTGTTCTCCTCACCTGTCTCCCCAGCCGCCCAGACGCTGAAATCCCAACTGCGATGCTCTGTTCCAGGAGTGTCGTTCTGCGCATAGATCGGACGGACAAGAAGCAACAGCAAGAGAAATGGAACTGCTGTGCGGGATTTGTGAGACACGCGCATGGCTTAACAAAATGCTCTTTTGATGCATGCCGAGCCTTTCGGTCGCAATTCCACCCCCCGGCACCGGCATATTGTATTCCCATGCCGTAGGCTGCCGTGCAGCGTTGGTTCACGCCCTTTCGAGCAATTCCGTCCGATACTTGGAAGCTATCGCTCCGACCTTGGCCCTGAACTCTGCTTGGGCCGCTTCATCAAGCTTGGGCGGAGGCATTGTACGGGTTGCAACCGGAGTGCCGACCTCCAGGAAGAAGTCCTCCTGGCCAGCTGGCGAACAGATGCAAAGCATTCTCGCCGGATCAGAGGATGAGTTGTGAAACTGATGCGGTGCGTTGGCAGGAATGTTGATCGTTGTACCCGCGTGCACTACTCGCTTCGATCCCCGAAATGTGACCTCCAGTTCTCCCTCAAGTATGGAGAAAGTCTCTTCGAAGTCGTGACGGTGAGGGGGCGGGCCGCCACCGGGAGGCACATGCATATCAATCAGGCAGAACCTTCCTGCCGTATCTTTTCCGGTAAGAAGGATGGTGTAGGTATCTCCCACCACCCCTATGTGAAGAGACTTTTCATCTGGAATCGCAAGTTCGCGTTGCGGGTCGTCAGGCGGAATGGATTGCTTCAGTGATTGTGATGTCTCGGACATATGATTTCTCCTTCGAAGAATGGCGGAGTTGCTGCCTTTCGCTCAGGTCGTAGTATCCCATGTCGCGAATTTCGTCGGTAGTAGGTGCCCGAGAGATCTCGCCTCATGGCGAGAAGTCAGAAGCGCGCAAGTAATCTGAGGAGTGAACTACTGGGGTGGGCCGGGACTCTCAATTGAATCGGAGTCGGGCGGGACATCGATCGGAATCTTTGCCGGTTGCTTTTTCTTGTGGGTGGTATAAGCGGGCTTAGGTAGACTGAAAGAGCCCGCGCTATAGTGGCCTTTGTTTTCTACGTCGTAATTCTTAGGCAGGCGTGGAATCCCCAAGCCCTCTCCCCCGAGTTGCCGCAGTTGCTGTAGGACAATCTCAGCTCGTCCGTCGTACTCTTTCACCGGGCCACGGACTTCGATCACTTTATTCTGCAACTGGCTCACGTCCCCGATGCGTTTCAGATCATGAGGAAAGACCACTACGGTGAACGGGCAAACCATGGAATCCTGGCAGAAATCAAAGAGTGTGACACCCCTGCCAGCGTGTTTTACACGAACTACCTTGCCGCTGACGCATTGGTCTTCGCCTATGTGCTGGCGGGCTTCAGCAATGGGAATGCAATCTGCGGCTGACGACGCGGGGAATAGCATTGTCAGCAATACGAGTCCAAAGAGGGACGGCTGACCGAATCTTCTGCGACGCTGGGTGAGGAAAAGGAACACAGGAACCTGAGGCGAGTGACAGCGCCTCGCACATAACGATTGTATGGCGCGCAGTGCGAGCGAAGAGGGAATCGGCTGAAATAAAGGCTGGCTTTTCCCAAAACAGAAAAAGGCGGACAAAGGGCCGGCCTCGGATGGGCCGGCCCTCGTCGCCCATCAGGAAACGCTGAACGTCTTTAGCTGAACGCCTTGACCGCGCTGGCCTCGTCATCTCTGACGTCGAAGACGGTGTACAGCTTGGTGATTTGCAGCAGGTCGTGAACTTTCTTGGTCAGGTTCAACAGCTTGAGTTCGCCGCCCTGGTTGCGAACCGTGGTAAAGGCGCTGACCAGCTCACCAATCCCCGAGCTGTCTATATAGGTCACCTCTCCAAGATTTAGCAGAATCTTCTTCTGGCCCTTGGAAAGCAGCTCGCGCACCGTGTCCCGCAGAATCACGCTGCCCTCACCAAGCGTGATACGGCCACTGCAATCCACGATGGTGACGCCATCAACCTGACGAGTACTGGTCTTCATGCTCACTGAGAAGCCTCCTTAACGTCCCCGGATGGTCCGTGAACGTGCTTTACGAGTTTAATTTCGGTGCCCGTCTGGGAGGGGTGGATTTGCACCTCATCCATGAACGAGCGGATAAGAAATATGCCCCGGCCCGAAGTCTTCAGCAGATTCTCCGGAGCCAGAGGATCGGGAATCTTGGCCAGATCTAACCCTTTGCCCTGATCGCGAATCGTGATCACCAGGTCATTGCCGGTCCGTTCGAAGTCGAGTTTAACCTTCTTGTCCGGATCGTAGGCGTTGCCGTGAAGCACGGCGTTCACCGCGGCCTCGCGCACCGCCATGGAAATCTGCATGACCACGTCTTCGTCGAATCCGCTTTCCGCGGCGATTCGGCTGGCTGTTTGCTCGGCGCTATCGACGGTCTCCAGCGTCGAATCCAGCGTATAAGAGACCCGCAATTCGGTCATGGCAAAGTGTTAGTGAACCAGCCGCAAAACCCGAAAAACATCCGCCAAACCAGGTTAGCCGCGCCGCGGTTTCCGTTCGCGCGAGCGAAAAAGCTCCCGATCAGCGGATTGGGTAGTTTGCCCTGCTCCTGTGGAAATGTCAACGCGCGGATTGTACGCCAGCCGATTGAGCCCTCGGAGTTGAGGCTTCCGCGACATCCGCTAGCCAGTAAACTTAGACAACACCAGCCCAGGCAACCGTAAAACCGTTCTGGCTTCCTATCCCGCAGTTGGGTATTCTCTCAGTGCGATGTCCACGCTGGCCCTTACCGAATTGCTGGGTTTGCCCGTATTTGAGCCGACCGGAGCCCAATGCGGCCGTGTGCGCGAACTGGCAGTAGCGCCGCAGGAAGATCGGGCTCGCATTGCGGTCATGATTGTCCGCACCAAGTCGGGCGATCGGGTCCTGCCATTCAGCGCCGTGAACTCCATCAACGGCGGACTGCGCATCGATAGCGCGGCTTCGGCCTGGCCTATTGCGGATGGCTCCGAAGGCCTGTTTCTATTGGCGCGCGATCTGCTTGACCAGCAGATTATTGACGTCCATGGCCGCAAGGTGGTCCGCGTCAACGACGTCGAACTGTTCCAGGACCCCGCCAGCCGCCATCCCATCCTCAAGGTAGGTTCCGTCGACGTGGGCGCGCGTGGTGCCATCCGCCGCCTACTCAAGGGCGTGGTTCCGATCGCTGCCCTGCGGGCTTTGTTGCGTCAGATTCCCGAGCGCCCCATTCCCTGGGAGTTTGTCGATCTCATCGAAACCGACCCAGCTCGCCGCGTGAAGCTGAAAATCTCCCACGAGCGCCTGGCCCGCTTGCACCCGGCTGACATAGCTGACATCGTCGAGGACCTTGCTCCCAACGAGCGCGAAGCCGTGTTCGAAACCCTCGACGATGAAGTTGCAGCCGAGGCCTTGGAGGAAGTCGATCCCAAGGTACAGAAGGCGATCGTAGAGTCGCTCGATTCCGACCGCGCCGCCGATATTGTCGAAGAGATGGATCCGGACGCCGCCGCCGACCTGCTAGCCGACCTGCCCGAGGAGACTTCCGCGGACATCTTGCAGGAAATGGCCCCGCAAGAGCGGCAGGAAATGCAAGAACTCCTCGAGTTCAAGGAGAACACTGCCGCGGGCCGCATGAACACCGATTTTCTGGCGTTGCCTGTGGCCTCGACCGCTCACGACGCGGTCGAAGCCTTGCGGCACTTCGAAGGAGGCATTGAAATTGTAAGTACGATTTATCTAGTCGATTCCCACGGCACGCTGGCTGGCGCCGTCCCACTGGCGAAGCTGGTTCTGGCTTCGCCTGACACGGCGTTGCTCTCTCTTACCCAGGAGCCACTGATCTCCTGCCACGAGGATGCGAAAGAGAATCAATTCGCCGAACTTTTTGACAAGTACAATCTCCTCACCCTGCCCGTGATCGACGAGCACAACAAGCTGACCGGAGTGATCACCTCCGACGACGTGATCAGCCTCCTGCGAGCCAAGCTCTAGAGATCCTAGCCGCCGCTTCAGGCCGGAGCAAAGCGCTTGATCGAGATGCCTCGTGCATGCGCTCGCGCTTTCTCCACGTCATAAGCGAGCTGCATTCGAAGAAGGTGGTCCATGTCCGGGCCGAATGCCTTTTCGATGCGCAAGGCCATTTCCGGCGTCAGGGCGGCCTTACCGTGCAGAAGGTCGGACAGCGTTGCGCGGCGTACCTTCAAAATCTCCGCCGCCTTCGACACCGTGAGGCCGAGGGCCTCGATGACTTCGGTTCTTATCAACTCGCCCGGATGGGGCGGATTCTTCATGGGCATTTTGGCCTCTTAGTGATAGTCGATCAGGTCAATCTCGCTGGCGGTGTTCATCCCCTCGTCGTAACTGAAAACGAACCGCCAGTTTCCCGTGACCGTCAAGCTCCAAGATATACCGGGACGACGACTCACTGAGCTTTATCAGACTCACCACCCACTCGCGTCTGGTCCGTAATCCAGTTCACTTCCCAGGTCTTGCCGCCATCCTCTGAGAAGGACTGTTCGAAGTGAGGCGTGCTCGTAGTGGTGTTCGTCCACATAAACCGAATCAGGATCACTTTGCCATTGATCGTATCCTGGGCGTAGAACTCGCCGCGTCCATCCTTGAATTCGCCGATCTGCGGCGGGTCCAGAATGCCCGTCTTGCTGTTGGCCCAATACAGCCGCCACTGGTGAGATTGAGGATTGTACAGGCGCAAGGTCAGACCTTCGATGTGCCCGCCAGCAGGGCTATCAGTTTCGAACTGCTCGACCTGAGCCCGGCCATCCCAAATCTTTCGAGTGACGGAAGTGCCATCAAATTCTACCCAGCTAGTCGAGCCCGTTAACGGATGCTGGAGGCGCTTCAGGTGAATTTTCCAACTGCCAATTTCGAAATCAAAATCGTGCTGGCCATCCCGCTCAGCAGCAGGCTTCTGACTCGCCCCCTCGGAACTCGTTTGAGCCAGCAGGCGCGCCGGGTACGAAACAAAAATCAAGGCGCTCAGCAAGCTACACATCCAAATACGCTGCCACGATTTCATTGTCATCCTCCATTCGCAATTTGCGTTGCACGTTCTTTGGCCCGAATCGCCGCTTGCCAATAACGTCCGTAGGCAGGACAACCTAACGGTGTCCAGCAGTCAATTGTTGTTCTCGGCGGATAGACGATGCGAGCAATTTGCGGGTAGCTCCCGGCGTGTAAAACGTTGTAAATTTCCAAGCTATTGGACCTTTGCGGAATATAGTCTCAGACCGTACGAGGAAGGAGTATCGATGAGCGAACTGTTGAATTTGGCTATCAAAGCACACGGCGGTCTGGACCGTTGGAACAAGGTGAAGGCGATTAAGGCTGCGGCATCGATCACGGGCGCGATCTGGTATGTCAAAGGTAAGCCAGACATTCTCAAGAACGTTGTATTGACTGCGGAGACGCGGAACGAGCGCGTCACAGTAGACTTCCCGCGGCAGGACAAGCGGGCAGTTTTCGAACCAAGCCGCGTTGTGATCGAAAGGGTGAACGGGACGCTCATCGAAGCCCGCAATGACCCAGAGAAGTCGTTCGAAGGGCAACAGCGAGAAACGCCGTGGGACGATATTCATGTGGCTTACTTCGTGGGTGAAGCCTTGTGGACCTACCTCAATACTCCGTTTCTTTACACCCACGACGGGTTCATCACCGAGGAGATCCCATCGATTCAGGTCGCGGACGAAACCTGGCGGCGCCTGAAGGTGACCTTCCCGGATAACGTGAAGAGCCACACACGGGAACAGATCTCCTGCTTTGGACCTGACGGCTTACTTCGCCGGCACGACTACACGGTGGACATTCTTGGCGGCGCCACCGGCCTCAATTATGCGTCGGACTACCGCGACGTAGACGGCATCATCGTGCCCACCAAGCGTCGCGTGTACGCCTATGAAGGCGATTACCAGTTGGTGAAAGAGCCTTTGCTCGTTGCTATCGACATGGGCGAGATCACCCTGCTTTAGCCTGGTGACGGACGCTGCGCGCAACCAACTCTTGGGTGGCCCATCCAAGCGTACTTTGCTTGGGTGGGGATTTTGGCTGATCGAGTCCGACCCGACCTTTCGGAGGCTTGTGCGGACAATCTCAGTCGAAGAAGGGAGTAGTTCGATTGGGCGAACTGGTGAACATGGGGAACTGTCATCCCGAGCGAAGTCGAGGGACTTGTGTTTATTGCCTCGGCTTGGCGGTACGTGCGTATCTGACGAGCTCACATCCGAGAGCAGAACGGAAAAAGCAAGGTCCCTCGACTGCGGATCATCGTTCGCGAGGGACGTTTCATTCCTCTCTGGCTCCATGGGAAATGGGCCGCGCCCGGCCCGGATACCTTAATCCCCGTTTCTTCTGATTCTTCTGACTTTTCGCCTGTTCAGATTTCGCTTCTCCATTTATTCTGTCTGATCGTTTGACAATGCCTCATCGTATGTCTGCGAATTGGACGCATGAAATTCCTGAAACGCTGGAAGACCCGGTTGGTGCTGTTTTTCGCCGTAGTCGGTCCGGGCTTTATCACCGCGAACGTCGACAACGATGCCAACGGCATCTACACCTACTCGGCTGCCGGGGCGCAGTTCGGGCATCTGCTGTTGTGGACGTTAATCCCGATTACTCTGGCCCTGATCGTGGTTCAGGAGATCTGCGCCCGCATGGGCGCGGTTACTGGCAAGGGCCTCAGCGACCTGATCCGGGAGGAATTCGGGTTCCGCATTACATTTTTCATGATGATCGGAATCCTGATCATCAATTTCGGTAATGTGGTCGGCGAGTTTGCCGGAATCGCCGGCAGCCTCGAACTCTTTGGCCTCTCGAAATACATCACCGTCCCGGTCTGCGCCGTAATCGTCTGGCTCATCCCGGTCAAGGGACACTATAAGAGCGTGGAAAAAGTTTTTCTGGCCGCGTCCTTCTTCTACGTGACCTACATCCTGGCCGGCTTTTTCGCGAAACCGGCGTGGATCGACGCCCTGGTGGCCACGGTGAAACCTCCGCCGAAAGCCGCCTTCATGCTGCCCGGATATCTCTACATGACCATCGGCGTCGTCGGAACGACCATTGCGCCTTGGATGCAGTTCTACCTGCAATCCTCCATCGTAGAAAAAGGAGTAACCAAGCGCCAATACAAAGCCTCCCAGATCGACGTAATCGCAGGCTGCATTTTCACCGACGTGGTTGCGTGGTTCATCATCGTAGCCTGCGCCGCCACCCTCTACGTCCACGGCTACCGCAACATCTCGGACGCAAAAGACGCCGCCCAAGCCCTCCGCCCCCTGGCCGGGCAGTTTGCATATATCCTTTTTGCCGTGGGGTTGTTCAATGCTTCGCTGTTTGCGGCTTCGATTTTACCGCTTTCCACGGCTTACACGGTTTGCGAGGGGTTGGGATTCGAATCTGGAGTGGGGAAGAAATTCTCTGAGGCCCCGGTATTTTATTGGCTTTACACCATTTTGATCATGGCGGGCGCGGCTGTAATTCTGGTGCCCGACTTGCCGCTGGTGAAGATCTCGATTCTTTCCCAGGTCGTCAATGGAGTGGCGGTGCCACCTGTGCTCATTTTCATGCTGCTACTGGTGAATAAGAAAGAGTTAATGGGCGAGTATGTGAACTCGCGCATCTACAACTGGACGGCGTGGGCAACGACCATCATCATGACGGGGCTCAGCATCGCCTGGTTTTGGAACTTGAGATCTGGACAGTGAATACGGCAATAAACCTACCGGGACTGGTAGTTTTTGGACTACTTTTTTATCTGTAAGTGTGTAAGAATCCGCTTTGGTGGTGGGTTTATGCGCCGTCCAGTCCTCCCGATGACCGTGGGTTTCCTGCTACTGGTGGGGACTTTGGCGGTCGCACAGGACCAGTCGGCTACGAACTCCACTGTCCCGACGGATGCGGATACCTCGACGACCGCCCCTTCAGCTACGTCCGCCCCGCCTGCGGCTGCTCCAACTACGGTTGCCTCCAGTGAGCCTGCTCCAACGGCGCCTACGCCAACTCCCGTTACTGCACCAACCGACCCTCTACCCAAGGCAGCTAAGACCTATCACGATGGAAGCCTTCGCGATATCGATGCGATTGGAAACCGCAAAGTGGGATGCGATCGCGGCATCGGCAACTGGTATAGCCTCGAAAAGCAAATCGAGATGGGCCGGGGTTACGCCCAACAAGTGGAGTCGACAACCAAACTGGTAACCGATCCGGAGATAACGGAGTACATCAACCGGATTGGTCAGAACCTGGTGAGAAACTCCGACGCCCAGGTACCGTTCACGATCAAGGTAGTCGACACTGACGACATCAATGCCTTCGCGCTGCCGGGAGGGTTTTTCTATGTGGATTCCGGCCTGATCTTAGCGGCTGACAACGAAGCTGAACTGGCGGGCGTGATGGCGCACGAAATCGCTCACGTCGCGGCCTGCCATCTGGCTCGGGAGAACACTCGCGGGCAACTGATGCAACTGGCCTCGATCCCGCTGATCTTTGTTGGCGGCGGCATCGGCTATGCAGCCCAGAGCCTGGCCAGCATGGCGATCCCCATGGGTTTTCTGAAATTCGCCCGCAGCTTCGAGTCAGAGGCCGACTTTCTCGGCGTCGAGTACCTGTACCGTGCAGGGTACGATCCGCAGGCCCTGACCTCATTTTTCGAAAAGATCAAAGCGATGGAGAAGCACAAACCCGGGACGCTGGCCAAGACTTTCGAGACTCATCCGCAAACCCCGGACCGCATTGCGAAAACCCAGCAGGAGATCAATACGCTACTGCCTCCGCAACCGATGTACAAGCTGGATACTTCGGAGTTTGAGGACGTAAAGACGCGACTCGCGCAAATCGAGAACCGGCACAAAGTCGATAACGGTCACGATGGCGGTCCTACTTTGCGACGTGCCACCTCTACGAGCACGACCGACACTGCTGGAAGCAGTAGTGACGGTGACGAGCACCCCACCCTTAAACGCCGGGATACTACTTCGCAGCAGGATTAAGGGCAACACATCGGACGCTCTGCCGCGGCGGTGATTGGTCCAGAGATCGAAGCCACGCTCAGCCAGCTAATGTAGGGCAGTCCGCGGTGTGCAGAACGTGTCCCACAGGTTGTGGTCTGATTTTTCGGTGCCACAATTTTGCCTCAAAAAAAACACTCGATTTCCCGCAAAATCTAGAAAACAAAGGACCGTAATTTTTCTTGCCTTGTAGATCTATGGTTCTAAAGGTTAGTTAGAGGCAAAATATTCAAAACATTGGAGTTATAGGGCACGAGTTTCCGCCCGTGGCGGGGCAGGTCTTAAGTTGTCAAAGAGCGAAAATTATCTCATAGATAATCTTTGTCTTGTTATATTATCGCAAATCAGGGGATGAGATCAATGGGAAAGTGGACTGGTTGCGGAGGCGATTCCCAAATCGGGAATTTCACCAGCGGTTGCAACAAAGTTTAGGGGACCCCGTCTGTCCCCCCATTCGACAGGGCTGGAAATCTGTGGGGTACGTCGCAAGCACAGTGGAAACGGGCAAGCGTGCGGCAACAACGGCTGCGGAACCGTGTTTGAAGTCAGGCCACAAGCGAGGGTGGTTGGTTCCCTGCGGGGCCTGGATCGAATCTGCGAATTTGCAGCATGGCTGAAGCCATGCCCTTTCAAAGTGGTGTTGTGGCTGGGCTCCGTGACTACGCGGCCAGTAGGACCACGCCGCCCGCGACCAGCACCGCGGCCATCCAGCGGCGGTGGTCTACGCGTTCGTGGAGAAAAATCTTGGCTGCAATCGCGTTGGTCACGAAGGTGAGAGAAGCGGACGCGGGGGCTATCAGGCTGACGTCGCCCCAGGAGAGTCCGAAGAGCAAACTGTAGAAAGCGGCGGTCATTGCGAGGACGCCAAGCAGAAAGTTCGGATTGCGGAGGACTCGTCCGAGCAACGTCCACAGGCCGCTCTGGCGCCAGAGCGCTCCCACATCTCCTACCTGCTTCATGGCGCGGGAGAGGAGGACATCGCCGGTGGTCGAGGCTAACACGATGGCAGCTATCGCGCTCCACGCATAGGCTTGCTTCATCGCTTGTTCTCCATCGCATGTCTTTCATCGTTACGTCCCGCCGCCGAAGCCGGTTCGCATCCTCTTTCGTTGGACTGAGGGCTTGCTGGATGGTGCGTTAGCGCCGGGCCTTGGGTGACGAATCCGACGCCGGCTGAGATTAGGAGGATTCCGATCCAGCGCGAGGTTGTTACCGCCTCATGCAGATAAAACTTGGCGATCAGCGTGAGCAGCACGTAGCCGAGCGACGTGGCGGGAAGAACGTAGGTGAGGTCAGCCCAGGAGAGGGCGGTCATGTAAGAAGCAAAGAATCCCAGGAGGAGCAAAATCCCCAAAGCGACCGAGGGATTCAGCACGGCCAGGATCAAATCATGCAAGTGATTCAGGGAGATGTTGCCTACCTGCTTCATTCCCCGGGAGAGCAGCGAATCGCCGATAGATGCGCACAGCGTTACGCCGGCGAGCACCAAGTATTTGCGAAAGGTCACACGATTGTTTCCTGATCGTGGGTGGTGCAGATATTTCTGTGCGCTCTGTGAAGGTTGGCGGTCAAAAGAGAGTACATAGATCCTTCGCTTTGCTCAGGATGACAGCTGCTTTGCTAACGAAGACAGCTGCTTTGCTAACGAAGACAGCTGCTTTGCTCAGGATGACAGCTTGGGTTTTCGGCGCGGCTGAAGCCGCGCCCTTTCGAAGCCGCCTATTCTGTCCAGCCTAGGCTTTCGCCGGTGCGATTGCGGCGGCGGAGTCGTCCTTCTCGCGTTTGTCTTTCACCCATTTGTGGCGCATGGCGCGGACCTTGAGGAAGGTCTTCGCTTCTTTGTAGAGGCGCTTGCGGTCCACGCTGTTGAATGCGGCCTTTCGGAGAATACGGAACACCGCCTTGGGCCGAAAATAATATTCGTCGTAGAAACGATGGACCGCCTCGAGAATGTCATCCGCCGGGAGGCCGGGATATTGGATGTGGGCGAGCTGATGGCCGCCTTCATCCACCATCTTGTTGTCGCCAACCATGAAGCCGTTTTTTACGGCGTAGTCGTAAAGTTCGGTGCCGGGATAAGCATGGGCCACCGATACTTGAATCGTCTCGACGTCGAGCTCTTTGGCGAATGCAACGGTGGTGCGAATGGTGTCGTGAGTTTCGCCGGGCAGGCCGAGGATGAAATCTCCGTGAACCACCAGGCCCAGCTTGTGACAATCCTTGGTGAACTGGCGGGCGCGCTCGACGGTGGCACCCTTTTTAATGTTCTTCAGGATCTGCGGATCGCCCGATTCGTATCCCACGATCAACAGGCGGCAGCCCGCTTCCTTCATGGCTTTGAGGGTCTCGTAATCAGTTGTCACTCGGCTGGTGCAGGACCAAGTAAGCTTCAGCGGTTTCAACTTCGCGCAGAGCTCGATGGTACGGACCTTCTGAATGTTGAAGGTGTCGTCGTCGAAGAAAAACTCTCTCACGTCGGGCCAAAATTCCTTGGCCTTCGCCATCTCGCGCGCAACATCGTCCGTGGAACGCTTGCGCCACGGATGCCCGCTCAAAGTCTGCGGCCAGAGACAAAACGTACACTGGGCGGGGCAGCCTCGCGTGGTGTAGAGAGAGACGTAGGGGTATAGCAGAAACGGGACGTTGTACTTGGTCACGTCCAGATCGCGACGATAAATTTCAGTCACGTGGGGTAGGGAATCGAGGTCCTGAACTTCGGGACGGTCGGGAGTGTGCACGACCGATCCATTCTTCAGGAACGAGATGCCAAGGATTTCTTCGAGCGGCTTGCCCTGCGCGAACTCGCAAACCGCGTAGTCAAATTCCTTGCGCACGACGAAATCAATCTCCGGACAAGCCTTCAAAGATCTTTCCGGCAACACGCTGACGTGTGGTCCGACAAACGCGATCTTAATCTTGGGATTGACTTCCCTGATCTTTTTTACCAGCCGAATGTCGCCCGGGAAACCGGGAGTGCTGGTAAACAGTACGAGGAACTCGTAATCGCGCGCGATGTTAATGGTCTCTTCCGCCGACACATGGTGCGAAGGGGCGTCCAGGAGCCGCGCGCCCTCGAGCATTCCGGCAGGGTAGGCAAGCCAAACCGGATACCAATAACTTTCAATCTCGCGGGTAGCCGGCCAACGCGAGCCGGCTCCCCCGTCAAAATTCTCAAACGACGGCGGATTCAGAAACAGTGTTTTAAATGGCATATGTTTGTGTAACCTGATTCTAACATTTCACAGCGCCTTCCGAGTGCACCCAGGTACACTTCGAGTACCGGCGGCATAATCGGCAGGTAGGGGTTGACCATCGAACCCAAAATTCCTGATAAGTGTATGCAAAAACAGTCTAATAGCACGATTGGGGGTTAGGCAAAGCGCTTACGGCGAATGGTTGGTTTGATGCGTCCAACAGGGAAAGTGGGCCTCCAACCGCGTGCGATTTCTTAGGCCGTAAGCAGCTATTTGCCCACGCCGACCCATGCTTCGAGTTCGCCGGTCGCACGAAGCAGGCTGATGCGCGCCCGTTGAAGTTCGAAATTCGTATCTTGCAGTGCGTCGTAACGCTCGTTGGCTTGACTGCGCGCATCGTCCAAATCGTGAAGAGTCGCGCTGCCTGAGTCGACCCGGGTCTGCGTGGCGTCGAGATTGGACTTGGCAATCTGGTATTCGAGATCGACGACTTGCTGCGCGGCCGCCAGTTGCGCGACCGAACGCTGCAGTTTCAAAGTTTGTTCCGATACCTGGTTCTTTGCTGTCTCGATGTCCTTCTTGGCACGCAGTGCGGCAGCGTCGGCAGCCTGGGCGCGGGCATGTTGAGGCGGATTCAAGAAGGGGAATCGGATCTGCACGCCGACCGTGGCATTGTTGGGCTGGAAACTGCCTGGCACAAAAAAATTCTGATAATTGTTGAACGAGGCCAGGAGCGCATACTGAGCGGCAAAGTCTACGCTCGGCCACATGGAGCGGTGCTCGCCGCGAGCGCGGAAAGCAAGCGCACTGGCGCGGATGTCGGCAATTTGGATCAAGGGATTGTCCTGCGTGGCCTTGGCCGCGAGATTGTCTTCCTGTTTCACCTCAGGCAACTCGGGAATCGACTCGGGCACGGTCTCGATCGCCGTCGCGGGCAGGCCGGTTAATTGCGAAAGCAGGTTGCGCAGGACATCGATTGCGCCTTGCGCCTGCGAGATGTGCAAGTAAACACGGGCCGCGTTGAGGCGCGCCTGATTCCGCGTCAACGGATTATCCACCCCGGCAAGAACTCGCTGGTTCACGGTCTGCTCCATCTTGAGCGCGTCCTCGTATTGATGACTCAGGTGAGCCATCAGCGATTCCCATTTGCTGAGTTCGGCATAACTCAACACGGTGTCTTGGATGACCTGATTGCGCTGGTCTTTGGTTTGGACAGTGCTCGCTTGATAGTCGGTTCGCGCGGCGCGCACGAAGTCGCGCAAGGCCGGGTTGATGACCGCGAATTGCGCCGTGGTATTGACGATCGAGGGCGCCGACCCTTCCAGACTAAGCGGATAACCGTAGGATTTGCCCAGTCCCGAGCCCACAGTTAGTTGCGGCAAAAACTGATTGCGGACTTCCAGGTAAGAGGCAAAGGCGCGCTGCTCGTCGATGTGAGAAGCCTGCATCGTGGTGCTATGGGCGAGCGCGAGTTCCACGGCTCGCTTGAGCGGAAGCTGCTCGGCGGCGAGGATTCCGCAGAAGGAGATCAGGAATATCGCAAGAAACAGCAAAACAGACAGGCGTGATAGATCTCGGGAAGCAGGTTTCATGTACTCATCCTCAAGAAAAGTTGGACCGAGAAACGCGATTTTAAATGAGCGCGACCGTGCGGAAAATCAATACACGTGCAACTCTTCGACGTGCTGACGGCGGACCTTGATTTTGCTTTCGTTCTTGCGCGCTGCGGCGAGGTCATAGGCGAGCTGCATCCGCAGCCACGTCTCTGGCGTGCTGCCGAAAGCCTTCGATAGCCGTATAGCCATCTCCGGACTAATTCCAGACTTGCCGTTCACCACGTTATTGAGCGCCTGCCGGGAGACACCAAGCACTTTTGCGCCCGCAGTCACAGAAAGCCGCAAAGGCTCGAGGCAGTCATGGCGGACCACACGGCCGGGGTGAATTGGGTTTTTCATGGGCATGGTATTTTCTTCTCCCTAGTGGTAGTCGATCAGTTCAACGTCAAATGCGTTTTCCCCCTTCAAAGCGAAAGATGATGCGCTAATTAGCCCGTACCGTCACAGACCATAGCCCCTTCAAGTCTCCTTTAAGCGGGTGCAGGTGATAGTGGGGGACATCCAGACCCTGCGGCGTCGTAGCGGAATCTAGGACCGTGAGGATTCGTTCGACCGTCTCCACCAGATCAGGCCGTATCCCGCTTCGGTCGCCACGTTCATAAAGGCGTTTCAAGCCCCGGTGCCTGAAGCCCCTGATCATCTAGTCACTGTAAAGCAACAATTGTCACTTGTCAAACGCTCTAGCCGAAGGACGGACGTTGTGGATGGTAAAAGCGTGGGCCACCCAACGTTACTTCATCGACTCCAGCGCTTGGGCCAGGTCTGCCTTGAGGTCGTCGACGTCTTCGAGACCGATGTTTAGGCGCACGATTCGGTGGCCATAGTCCGGGCGACCCTCCGTCGAGTGGAAATCGTAAGCAACGGCCAGGCTGGTCACGCCCGCCCAACTGTATCCGATCTCGAACAGCTCCAAGGCATCTACAAATGTAAGAACCTGCGGCTTGGTAAATTGTTGCCGGAAGACAATGGAGAACAGGCCGGTCGAACCCGTGAAGTCACGCTTCCAGAATTCGTGTCCGGGACAAGAGGGAAGCGCGGGATGAAGCACCAGTTCGATCTCGGGACGCCGGGCGAGCCAGCGGGCTAGCGCGAGCGCGGCTTCCTCCAGCGCCTTCAGGCGGACAGCAAGGGTCTTCATGCCGCGCAAGGCGAGGCTGCAATCGTCCGGCGAAGCGGCGCAGCCTACCAGTTGATGAGTTGAGCCCAGACGTTTGTAGCCGGCTTCGTCGCGCACCGTGATTGAACCCAGCAGAATGTCACTGTGCCCGCCCACGTATTTCGTGAGGGCTTGCATGGTTACGTCTACGCCGTGGGCGAAGGCATCGAAATAGATGCCGGCGGACCAGGTGTTGTCGAGCACGACCAGGGCTCCGATGCGATGGGCGGCGTCGGCAATGGCTGGAACGTCCTGCACCTCCATGGTGATGGAGCCGGGACTCTCGCACCAAACCAGACGCGTGTTTTGGCGGAAGAGCGATTCAATTCCCGCTCCAATGGTGGGTGGATAGAACGTGACCTCAACCCCGAAACGCCGCAGCACCTCTACGGCAAACTTGCGGTTGGGTGTATAGATGCTTTCAGGCACGAGCATGTGGTCGCCTGCTTTGAGAAAGGCAAGGTTGATCAGCGCTATGGCTCCTTGCCCACCTGGCGTAATGAAGGTGCGAAACCCTTTTTCGAGCTCGCAAATGCGCGCTGCCAATTCCAGCGTCGTCGGAGTTCCGTATAAGCCGTAGGTGTAGCCGACTTCGTACTGGTCCCACGCGTCGTCGACAGCCGCGGCATTCGGGAATAGCACGGTTGAACCTCTGTAAACGGGCGTTGAAAGGGAACGAAAACCTTCCGGGGCGTGAGCATCGGAGTGAATCAGCTTGCTCTTCCAGTTCTTGGGCATAAGGACGGTTGTGCCAGTCGTTTAGTTTGGATTCACGACGTCGGCGACCTGGCCATTCAGGCGGTCCAAGGCGGTCTGAGCGACGGTGTAGCTCTTGGCCAAGGCAAGGGACGCGCGGTATTCCTGAGCTGCTGCTGGCTTGTCGCCCTGTTGCTCGAGCGCCGTCCCCAGCAGGTAGTGCGCTTTAAAGGCGGGTCCAGCTTCAACGGTCAGACTGGGCGACAGATACCGGCGGAGCAACTGGGTAGCTAGCGGAAGATCGCGCTTCGCACGGAGCAACATGTTCGCGGATTCCATCAGCACTTCAGGTTGATCCATCGGAGCTGCAGCGGTATGCCGGATGGCATCTTCCATGGAATCCAGGTGCCCGGTATGGCGATAGAAGTAGGCTAAATTCAACCAAGCGAGCCCAGCGCCGTGACTGGCCGCGATGGCGGCGCGATACTGATTCTCGGCGGAGGCCAGATCCTTATTCTTTTCTGCGAGGCGTGCCTTTACCCATCCGGCGCGGACCGGATCCATGGTGGCGATTTTCTGCGCCTGAGCTTCCGCCTTGTCGCGTCCGCCGCCCACAATCCCCGGAGCCTCCAGGTAGAATTCAGCCAGATCGGTGCGAGCCTCGGCGCTGTCGGGATTCAGACGCACTGCGGTTTCAAATTCACTGCGAACTTTCTTTGCCAGGCCCGCTGCAGTCAGGAAACCGGCGTGGTCGGCCTTTTCCCCGTAGACACGTCCCAACCAGAGATGATATTGAGCGTTGTCCGGATCGAAGGACACAGCTTTCTCACATGCTGAAATTCCTTTGTCCCAATCGGCGAGCGCGAAGTAGGCGCGGCAGAGCAGATTGTAAGATTCGGCGTCCTTGGGAGCGCCGTTGATTCTGTGCTGCAGCGACACGATGGCATCGTCCACGCGCCCCTCGGCAAGTAGTCTGGTGTCCGTCGCGTCCGCCGCGCACAGGGACGAAAGAAGTGCAAGCAAGACTACGAGCGCGAGTTTCTTAACTAAGAACATTTCTTAACGAACCACCTTTACTGCTAAACCATTACGCAAGGGCTTGGAATTGGTTGGACCAAGCGCGATGACAGCGTTTTCCTGCAGCCCTCCGGTAACTTCCACCTTGGTGAGGTTCGAGATGGAAGTCTGCACATAGCGGCGCTGTAATTCATTGTTCACGATTTGGTATACGTACGCCTTGCCGTTGTCGTCCTGATGAATTGCTTCTCGGGGCACGGTCAGCACGTTGCGATGCTCAGCGGTAATGATTGTGACTCCAACGTTGACGTTAGGCAGCAGCTTGAAGTCCTTGTTGTCCACGACGCAGGTCGTCTCGCCCACGTTTCGAGAGCCGTGCAACTTGATGACCGCCGGGATTACGCTGACTGCGCCTTCCCAGGTTCGCTCCGGCAATGCGTCCCAGGTGACTTCGATTTTGTCTCCTGGCGCGAGGCGCCCGATGTCGGGCTCATCCACGAAAGCGCGCACGCGAACTTTTGAGAGATCTGCCTCTTCGAGCACCAGATCACCGGGATTGAGGTAAGCGCCCTGCTGCACCGGCAGCGAATAGACGACCCCATCAAACGGAGCCTGAATATTTAGCTGACTGAGCAGATCTTCAGTCGCACGATATGCGGCTTGAGCCTCCGCTTTCTGGCCTTCTACTCGATCCATCTCTGGCTGCGAATAACGATTTTTCTGCTTTTGCAAAAGCAGATCAAGATCTGTGTTGGCCCGTTTGAGTTGATCCTCTGCGTTTTTTATCTCGCCCGGAGAAGCCGCACCCTGCTCTCGAAGACGCCGCAAGGCGTCCACGTTGCGCTGCGCAGTGTCGCAGTCGGTATGCGCTTTCGTTATTTGGGATTCCAGGGTCAGAACTTCCTCGCGGTTCCCACCCTTTTGGATAGCGTTGAGATCGGCTTCCGCCGCCAGGACTTGAGCCTGCGCTCGGGCAGCCTGGCTGCGGGCTTGCGCGTCATCCAATTGCACCAGAAGCTGACCCTTCTTGACCTGATCGCCCTCGCGCACAAGGATTTTCTTCACGGTAGTGCCAACGGGAGCATGTGCTTCGAAGTTCTGCAGCGGTTCGACCTTTCCGTTGGTGGAGACGACGCTCCGAATCGTACCGCGCTGTGCGTTCACGGCCCGCACCGGTACAGCTGGCTCCCGGCTCATAAAGGAAGCGAGTAAAACCACGGCAGCGACGATTGCGATGGTCGTCACGATCCAGCGGTGTCGGGCTACAAAACTGGCGTTACTCTTCGTCATGATTCGCGGTCAACGACTACAAATTGCTGAATGCAATAGATAAATGTACCACCAGCCGCCTCGCAGAGTTGTAGAAGGGACCTTGTCGATTAGATGCGTCAGGTTTGGCGAATGGACCGCAAATCCTTGTAGAATTTGGCGCTTTGGCCGGCTTGCTGTTTACAATGTGGCATGCCCAAACCGCCTCGCTACACGTCGGAACACGCCCAGGCAGGACTGGATGCCAAATTCCCCGAGATTGAAACCTGGCCCAATCAGTTTGCGGGATACGAGATCGTGGTCGACGATCCGGAGTTTACCTCGGTGTGCCCGAAGACCGGATTGCCCGACTTTGGCGTTCTAACCATCCGCTACATGCCCCACAAGCGCTGCCTGGAATTGAAGTCGCTCAAGGAGTATCTGCAGGCTTACCGCAATCTGGGAATCTTTCAGGAAAACATCGTCAACCGGGTGCTGGATGACGTGGTGAAGTGGGCGCGCCCGGTATGGGCAGAGGTCAAGGGAGATTTTCGTCCGCGTGGCGGGATTTCTACTGTGATCGTGGCGAGGTGGCCGCGGCCGAAGCGCGGGGCATAGCGATTACGTGCACGCTCAGAGCGGGAGATTCAGTGGGCGATGAGGAAACGCCCGATGGTCTCGTTCAAGAACTTCTCATCGGCTGGGTTGCTGCCCGCGCCGGCTGTATGCCCCCACAGAGACGGGATCGGCACCAGCGAAACTTTCGGAATGAACGCCGCTTCATAACGGGCATCGCCCACAGGGAAATAAAGGTCCGTCTCTGAAGGCATGTACAGGAACGGAACTTTAATCGAGCGCAGTGCGTTCTCGACTTTCCCATTGAACCGGGGTGTTGTGCCGACGTCGTGCTGCTCCCATGTGCGCATCTGCAGGATCAAATCGTTTGCATCAGCGCCGGGGATGAAGTCCGTTCGGAAGTTATGCACTAGCTGGTCGAATGTCATTCCAGGTTTTTCGGTTTCCCGCCACAACTCGCGACGCCACCATTCCTGCGAAAACAGCCATCCCGTCCAAACCATGGCGAATGCTTCCAACCCCTTGGTCGGAGGGGTGGTGTAATCGCCATTCTGGAAGGCGGCGTCGGCGGTCAGCGCAGCGATCTGTCCTTCCAGCCGCACGACTCCGTGCGGGTAAGTCTTCGCGGTTCCGCAAGTCACTACTATGCGATCGGCGAAATCCGGATAACTCACCGCCCATTGGAAAGCCTGCTGAGCGCCCATGGAGAAGCCGATGATCGCTTGCAGATGCGTAATCTTGAGTTCTTCCGTAAGCAGCCGATGTACCGCTTCAACGTTGTCGCGAATGGTCGTGACCGGGAATCGCGGACCGTGGTAAGGCTCGGGCGTGTTGCTCGGCGACGACGAATGGCCGTTGCCAAACAGTTCCGTCGCGACCAGAAATAGCCCCGCAGTATCCAGCGCATGCCCGGTCCCGATCAGCCATTCATAGCCATGGAAATCCGCCATGTAGTGCGAAGGCAGGAGCACCGCATTGTCCTTGGCGGCATTCAAACGGCCGTAGGTTCCGTAAACAACCCGGGCCTGGGGAAGCGTTGTGCCGCTCTCGGTGTGAAAGTTCGAAATGACGAACTCATGGCGTTCGCCGGTATCCGGTTTTTTCGCGGTGTCTTCAGCATTCAAGGTTTGTGAGAGAAGGAAACAAAGCAGGGCCAAACAAACCAGGCGCGGAAGAATAAATTTCTTCATTTGAGATTTCCCGTGGCGGAGAATTTAAGCAGCCGAATCTTATCACTCTGGCAACGGGGCGCGAATCGTGCACTCGCCGTGATATATTCCTTCGCCAAGTGACCGAAACGAAACTTTATCCCTGGACCGCGCTCGTCCTGCTCACGGCGCTGAACCTGCTCAACTACATCGACCGTTCGGTGCTGTTTGCGGTGCAGCCGCTGGTGCAGACAGAATTCCATTTGACCAATGCCCAGGTTGGTTATTTGACCAGCGCCTTTCTGGGTTTCTATATGATCGCGGCGCCCTTCGCTGGTCCTCTGGCGGACCGGTATTCGCGCAAGATGATCGTCGTTCTGGGAGCCGTTTTCTGGAGTGGGCTTACACTGCTCACGGCAGTTACCCACACTTATTGGGAACTGCTGGTTCGCCATACACTGGTTGGAGTGGGCGAAGCAACTTTTGTCACCATCGCTCCGACCTTTGTCGCGGACCTTTTCCCTGAGAGCAAACGCGGACGCATCTTTGGCATTTTTTATCTGGCAATTCCGGTGGGCACGGCGGCGGGCTATCTGCTAGGCGGCAAGCTCGGGCCTCAATTCGGATGGCGATTCCCGTTCTACATCGCGGCATTTCCGGGATTCCTGCTGGCTCTTTCGATCTTGTTCCTTCCCGAGCCGCCGCGCGGCCAGTTCGACTCATTGAAAGAGACTGCGGATCGCGCAACTCTGCGGGGCTTGGCACGCAACCCGGCATTCTGGACGGTCACACTGGGGATGGCGGCTGGAACATTTTCATTAGGCGGAATCCAAGTGTGGATGCCGACCTTTCTTGAACGAATGCGTGGGTACACGCTCGAATCGGCGAATCTGATGTTTGGAAAGATTGTTGTGGTCGATGGCATCCTCGCATCTTTGGCGGGAGGATGGCTCGGCGACCGTTTGCTTCCTCGCATGAAGGGCTCGTACTACTTTGTGTCCGCGGTTAGCATGGGTCTCGGCGTGCCGGTCATGATCATCGGCTTGTATAACAAGGGGCCTCTGATGGTGCCTGCCATCACTCTCGCGGCATTTCTTCTGTTGTTAAATACTTCGCCGCTCAACACCGCGCTGGTGAACTCGGTGGGCGCGCATATCCGTGCCACCGCTATCGCAGTGAACATTTTTATTTTCCATCTTTTGGGCGACGTTCCTTCACCAACCCTCATGGGATACGTTGCCGACCGGCATTCGCTTCAGGAGGCTTTTATTCCGCCAGTCATCGCCATGGCGGTTTCTTCTGCCATACTGTTTTACGGTATGCGATTCGCTCCTCCCGTCCGTGTCGACGGCGAGCCTGGGTCGCTCAACGGCCAGCCGGGATGAGTTATTTTCACTGGAACGTTTTCCATTGGATTGCCGGCAGCATCCTCGGGTTGGTATGGCTTTCGCGCCTGGTGGATGCCGCCTTGGGCATGCCCAAGGTAGCCGATATCTCGCGGCTCGAGTGGGACCGGAAACCGGCCACGCCGAAAGGCAATCCGCGCGTCAGCATTATTGTTCCGGCCCGCAATGAGGAAGAACACATCGGGCCGGCTCTTACTACGCTGCTGAAACTCGATTACGACAATTATGAAGTGATCGTGGTGAACGATCGTTCCACGGACCGCACCGGAGAAGTGATTGATCGAATCGCGTCCACTGCCGAAGCCAGCGGCTGGCTGAAAGTGATCCACATCGCTGAATTGCCTCCCGGTTGGTTGGGCAAGGTGCACGCGATGTGGAGCGGAGCAAATCAGGCGACTGGCGACTGGCTGCTGTTCACCGATGCCGATGTGCTTTTTCGTCGTGACGTGCTGACCCGAGCTCTCGCTTATGCGGAGGCTCAACCCGCCGACCATTTAGTCCTGTTTCCGCGCATGATTATGAAGAGTCCGGGCGAAAGAATGATGATCGCTTTTTTTCAAACGCTCTTTGTGTTTGGCCATCGCCCCTGGAAAGTCGCTGACCCCAAGACGAAAGACCATATGGGAGTGGGTGCGTTCAACCTGATCCGTCGCCGCGTGTACGACGCCGTTGGCGGATACAAAGCCCTCCGTTTCGAGGTGTTGGACGACATGAAGCTGGGGAAAATCGTGAAAAATGCCGGGTACGCGCAGCGCAACGTTTACGGCGCAGACTTGATTTCGCTGCGCTGGGCGAAGGGCGCGATGGGCATGGTAGACAATCTCACCAAGAATTTCTTCGCCATAATGTCATTCCAGCCGTGGCGACTGCTGCTTTCCGCAATTGCGCTGGCGTTCTTGAACATCATGCCGTTTGTCGGAATCTGGTTCGCCCACGGTTGGGAACGCGCGCCCTACGCAGTTGCTCTCGCGGCTATTTTCGGCATTTATGTGGGGATGTCGTGGGAGTCTGACATTCCAGCCTATTATGTCGTTCTGCATCCGGTTGGCGCCGTGCTGTTCGTTTACATCTTGCTGCGTTCGATGACGCTGACGCTGGCGCGCGGCGGCGTCGTTTGGCGGGGCACGTTCTATCCCTTGGAGGCGCTGAGGAAGGGAATGGCATAAAACCGCTACCCGGCCTTGGACGTGTGACCTCGGTTGCGGTCACGCCGTCCCTCGCCTGCCTGATCGTTCCCAACGATGGCCGCGCTGTATCATGTCGTTGTTCATCGCGGGTGGCCGATATGGAGCGCTCGTTAATCTGGATGGAGAGTGATGTGAATGGCTGGGCTTGCTCGAACTGTCGGTGGAGATTCCCTGTTCCCACGCTGCTTAGCGGAGAAGAGGCCAAGGGTGCCTACGATCGCCTGGCCGCTGCGAAGTTTCGCCAGCACACATGCGAGGCCGCAACCGGTTTTTCTGCGACCACGCCGGAAGCAAAACGGAATGTTGACACTGCTTTCGTAGAGCGTGCTCGCACGCTCATCAAGCGAGGATACAAACCGAAGGTTGCCGTGGAACTTGTGCTTCAAGAGACGGAAATCGAACACGGCAACGATCCAAAGTTCATGGAGAAGGCGCGCGCTGATGCCGAGGACTTTCTTCAAAGAGTCCGCACTGGCCTGATCTGAAATTTGCCACGGTTTTGAATCCGCACTTTAGTTGTCATGTTTCGTGACAAGTACAGTGTTCGCGGTATTGACTCGCAAGCTCGGGGGGTTGAGAGTAAAGGAATCGGATTCTCCCTTCCTCGTCGCCGTCCGTCGACCTGTACGACGTGGCCCGGCCAGCAGCCTGTCAAGGGTAAAGGTAGGCTGCTTTGCCTTACTCGATTCTCATCGTCGACGATAGCACGCTCGTACGCGGTTTAATTCGATCCTACATCGAGCCAGACGCCGCTTGGCGAGTATGTGGTGAAGCAGAGAACGGCGAAGTGGCGGTTGAGAAAGTCAAAGAACTTCACCCCGATGTAGTGATCTTGGACTTCCAGATGCCCGGTATGAATGGGATTGAGGCCGCACGACAGATTGGTCTACTTGCCCCCAACACGACCATGGTGATGCTCACAATGCACGACTCCGAGCAATTGTCGAAGGATGCTCAGGCGGCCGGCATCAAGGAAGTTCTCTCAAAATCCGATGGAATCGCGGGCCATCTGATTGCCTCCCTGAGAACCGTTGTGCCGAACGCTGGAATTTGACCTTGCCCCAGCTTAAGGAAGAGTGCGCTATGCAATACGGTAATCCGCAAAAACTACCAAGCGACCTGGTTCAGCTTATGGGGAAGCAAATCGAAAGCCTGCAGAAGGAAACGTTCGTCGGTCTGACAGCTGCGGAACGCCGGGAATACGAGGAGAGGCAGCACCGCATTGATGAACTGTGCGAGGAGCTACGCTACCTGCACCCTGCCGCATAGCTCGGTCAGGCGATACGAACGTCACCTGACGCGTTGTTCGCACCAAGAGCGGCCTGTTGGTGCGAGAACGAGGTGAACCCGCGCAGTTCTTTAACCGCAGCAGCGGTTCGTTTACACAGCAAGAACAAGAAGAACACCATCACGGCACTGGCCGCAAGCCATGCCATCAGAAACAATCGTAGGACATACATTAGATCACCCGCGGGACGCATCGCTGACAGAGACTCCTGTCACGAAGAATCGATTTCACAGCAGCAACACGATGATTAACGTGGGGGCCGCCGGCGGTAAGTCGGCTGCCGTTTACGCCCTCAGCGTTTCTCGTCGTGCTTTGGATGGCAGGTCGACGACTTGGGTTGTATGGATCTCAGTCGGGCATCATCAGCAGTGTGGCGGCGGATTACGTTTCTTGCGATTCGAGACGGTCATCTGCTAGCGCCGCGCGGAAGCTGACTTCCGATCCAGTTATCGACGCGGGCTTCCAGCATGTCGAGCGGCAGGTTTCCTCCACTAAGAATTTCATCATGGAAGGCCCTGATATCGAAGCGCGGACCAAGTTGCTGCTTGGCGCGATCGCGCAGATCGAGAATCTTGAGCTGACCGATCTTGTAGCTGAGGCCCTGAGCCGGCCACGCAATATAGCGGTCGATTTCAGCCTGGATCGTAGGCTCATCTGCAGCGCCGCTTTCGCGGAAATAAGCCACTGCCTGTTCGCGGGTCCAACCCTGGGAGTGAATGCCGGTGTCGACAACCAGGCGAACGGCACGCACCAACTCCAAAGAGAGCCGTCCATAATCTGAGGCCGAATCCTGAAAAAATCCGATCTCCTTCCCGAGCGCCTCCGCATAGACTGCCCAGCCTTCGGCATATGCGTTGTTAACCACGTGAAGACGAAAGTCCGGCAGGCCGGTGAGCCGCTGCTGGATTGAAATCTGCATATGATGGCCGGGGATACCTTCGTGGTAGGCCTGCGTTTCATCGGGAAGCAATGTTCGACGCGCGTAGTTGGATGTCGCAACCACGACGCGAGCCGGCCTGGTTCCATCCGGCGTGCCAAAAATATAGTGAGTCGGATTGTTAGGCTGAGAGGCAGGTGCGGCTTCGACGGTCAACGGGGTTTTCGGAAACACTCCGAAGAGCTCAGGAAGCCGTGGCTGCATTTGGCCAACGTAGCGGCGGAAATCCTCGACGATCTGATCCGCAGATTTCGGTATGTATTTAGGATCGTTATTGAGCGCAGCGCGAAAGCTGCTCAGGTCTTTGTAGCCCGCCTTGATCGCAAGATTGGTGAGCAGGCCATTGATCCTCTCGACCTCTCGCAGCCCGAGCGCGTGAATCTCCGCCGGGGACATATCTGTCGTCGTTTGCTCTCGAATGGCTTGTTGGTACCGTCGACCACCGTCTGGCAGGCTGTTCAACCCAATTGCGGTGCGGCCATGCGGAGCGTAGTCCTTTGCGATGAACTCCGCGAAGCGGCGATAAGCGGGCAGCACTTCCGAGTTCACCACCTGCACGATCTCTTCGGTCAGCCGCTTCTGGGCTTCCTCAGGAATGGAGGCGGGAAACTTCTTCGTCGGGGCCAGGAACGGATTTTCGGCAATCGTGCCTTCGCACTGAGCCGGTATTTGCTCCAGTAGAATCTGCGCCGGCATCAATCCATCTTTTTCCCCTTGGCGAAGCACCTCGATGGTTTGCTCGAAAGCGCGAGGGATTTGGTGGAGACGCGCAATGTAATCTTCGTAATGCTGAACCGTATCAAGCGGCACGGAGTTCGGAAGATCGGCCAGGCTGTTGTGGATGCCCTGCATTTGCGAGACCGGCATCTCGTAGGTCTTCAATTCGTAGTCCGCAATTCGGTTGTCCAGAATGTGAAGCAGGAGATCGTGTGAGATTCGATCCTGCTCCGGAAATCCCTCCGTAGAAATGGCCGCGAGCTTCGCACGATACGCCCGATCGACCGCGTTTTGCTTCGCGCTGGCTGCCAGAGAGTAGTCATCCAGCTTTGCGTTATCCCGGTAGTCTCCCCGAGCAGTTTCGCTCTCGGGAGAAGCCCGCATGTCATCTTCGTACTGCTCCTTGAACAAAGCGTTTTGAGCGGCAAGACGAGTGGATACGGACTCGGTCCATTGCGAAGCAAGATGAATGACCGGGAACTGCGCGTACTTGCCTTGGGCTAGCGCCGGGTCAAATACGCTTTGTATGCACAGGCAAGCGAGGCTAAAGGCCGAAAGCGATTTCGCCAAAGCGCGGGCCGAACAGCCATGACTAGCGATGTGTGATCGAGAGAGGAGGATACGTACCTTTCATTCCGCCAGCAGCTACCTCAGCAAAGGTGCATAAGCTCGCTGCTGAGCCGCATAATACCAAATAAATACTCTCATTCCGCCCAAATATCCTCGGCTCCAGAGCGTCGTCCGATCACGTGGAAGCTAGACAAGCTTCCTCTGAGACTCTGTGTCTCCGTGGTGAAAAGGCTTTGCCTTTACACTCTCACCACCCACGTGTTAACCTCATAAACGTTACAAAACAATTGAAAAATTAGACAGGAGTGCACCAGGTTAGTGCTAGCCAGAGAGCAAAAAAAATCCCTCATCGACCAGTACGGCACCCATGCTACCGATACCGGTAGCCCGGAAGTTCAGATCGCTCTGTTGAGCGAACGCATTGGTTCATTGACGGAACACTTCAAGATGCACCAGAAGGACCACGGCTCGCGCCGCGGTCTTCTCATGCTGGTCAGCAAGCGGCGTCGCCTGCTCGACTATCTCAAAACCTACAATTCCGATCGCTATAAGACTGTGGTCCAGAAACTCGGTCTCCGCAAGTAGTTGCTACCGGACCCGTTTCTGGAATTCGTGTATTTAGACGGCCCACAACTTTTATCGGACACCAACGGAATTGTTCTGCCGTCCTTGCGGAGGGTGCTTCATTCGTGCAAGAGATCGCAGCGGTTGAATGAGAAAAGCGGAGAAGGTGCGTCTCCAAGTAAATCCCGAGTCCCTACTGGCACCGGGTGCCCCGCGTCTTGCGCTTTTCGAGACGTGGGAGAGCGCGCTAATCCATTGTGCAACCTACCCGACGCGGCACCGGCGTGCCCTCCTGCCCAGAAGGAAATAAAATGAAACAAGACGTATCGGTACAACTCACCGGCGGCAAAAGCCTCTCATTTGAAACAGGAAAGTTAGCCAAACAGGCCCACGGCTCGGTCGTGGTGCGCATCGGAGACAGCGTCGTTCTGGCCACCGCCGTGGCCAATCCCGACCCGCGCGAAGGCATCGATTTCTTCCCCCTCACTGTCGATTACCGTGAGTACACTTACGCTGGCGGACGCATTCCCGGCGGCTTCATCAAGCGTGAAGGCCGTCCCAGCGAACGCGAGATTTTGACCAGCCGCCAGATTGATCGGCCCATCCGGCCGCTGTTCCCTGACGGCTTCAAGTGCGAGACGCAGGTCATCGCCTTCGTGCTCTCGGCTGACACCGAGAACGATCCCGACGTAGCTGGCATCAACGGAGCCTCGGCAGCGCTCACGATCTCAGACATTCCGTTCAACGGGCCCATTGGAGCGGTCCGGGTAGGTTTGGTTAGCGGTCAGTTCATCATCAATCCAACCTACAGCGAAATGCGCGACAGCCTGCTGAACATCATGGTCGTCGGCACAGCCGACGGGATCGTGATGATCGAGTCCGGCGCCAAAGAAGTAAAAGAAGAGACAGTCGTAGACGCAATCGAATTCGCCCACACCGAAATAAAGAAGATCTGCGCCGCCATCAACGACCTGAAAGCAAAAGCAGGGAAGCCTAAGCGAGCGGTGACTCCGCCAGAATTCGACGAAGTCTACTACGGCCAACTGCGAGCGAAGATCGGCGACGAATTGGCTGAAGGCCTCGACACACAGAAGCACCCCAAGGCAGAAAGCTACAACCTGGTCCGCGACCTGAAGAAAAAACTGCAAGCGGAGATCCCCAAAGAAGACGAACCAGCCCAGGCGAAACTCAAAGCCTACTTCGAAATTTTGCGAGAACGAATCTTCCGCGAACAAGTAATCAACAACAAGAGAAGACCAGACGGCCGGCCCTTCGACAAAGTGCGCGACATCTGGGTCGAAGTAGGAGTCCTGCCCAGAACCCACGGCAGCGCCATCTTCACCCGCGGCGAAACCCAAGCCCTGGTCACCACAACATTAGGCACCAGCGACGACAAACAACGCCTGGAAACCTTCGAAGGCGAAGCCAAGAAGCGCTTCCTGCTTCATTACAACTTTCCTCCGTTCTCGGTTGGGGAGGTTCAGTTTCTGCGCGGGGCTGGGCGGCGGGAGATTGGGCACGGGGCGCTTGCGGAGCGGGCGATTTCGGCGATGCTTCCTACCGAGGAGAATTGGCCTTACACCATGCGGGTGGTCTCGGACATTTTGGAGTCGAATGGGTCTTCTTCCATGGCTACGGTTTGCGGGGCTTCGCTTTCTTTGATGGATGCGGGTGTGCCTCTGAGATCCCCCGTTGCGGGTGTGGCTATGGGGTTGGTTAAGGAAGGAAACGATTACGCCATCCTTACCGACATCGCCGGGGCTGAGGATCACTACGGCGACATGGACTTCAAAGTCGCCGGGACCAAAGACGGCATTACCGCGCTGCAGATGGACATCAAGGTCGGGGGCATTACCGCTCAGATTATGCGCGAAGCTCTCGCTCAGGCGCAACGCGGGCGGTTGCACATCCTGGAAAAGATGAGCGAGGGGATTACCGAGCATCGCGAGAAGGTCTCGGCGTACGCTCCTCGAATTTACACTCTGCAAATTCCGGTGGATAAGATTCGCGACGTGATTGGGCCCGGTGGGAAAATGATTCGCTCCATCATCGAGCAGACCGGAGTGAAGATCGACGTCGAAGATACCGGTAAGGTCAACGTGGCTTCGAACGATGAGGCTTCGGCCAACAAGGCACTGCAGATCATTCGCGATCTGACGGCTACCGCCGAGGTAGGGAAGACTTATCTTGGCACCGTAACGCGGTTGGCGGATTTCGGGGCGTTCGTTGAAATCATTCCCGGGACCGACGGGCTGCTGCACATCAGTGAAGTGGCTGAGCATCGCATTAAGGATGTTCGCGACGAACTCAAAGAAGGCGACCAGGTTTTGGTGAAGGTGCTTGCGGTTGAAGGCAATCGCATTCGGCTTTCGCGCAAGGCCATCCTCAAGGAGCAACGCGCGAAGATGGGCGGCGGCGAGCCTGGACCAGAGGGCGTGGAGCCAAGCAACGGCGAGGGCGCTGGAGCTCCCGCACTGACCATCGAGGGCGGCGGGGATTTTCCCGATGATGAACCCAACTTCAATCGGGATGCGGTCGCGGGCGTAGCAAGCGACCGTCCTGCTGCAGATCGCCCGGACCGCGGCGGAGATCGCGGGCGGGGTGGCCGGCCAGGCGGTGGCGGCGGTAGAGGCCGTGGCCGGGGACGTGGGCCGGGCGGCGGTGGACGCGGTGGTCATGGCGGGCCGCGACACTAAGAACTAGCCACGGATTTTCACGGATTACCACGGATGACGTAATGCAGAAGGCCGCGACTCTCGTCGCGGCCTTTTTGTTGCGAGGGTCTCGTTTCACGTTAGCGGAACTGCGACCGCGACATCGAATTTCGAATAGTACTTTTTTGCGTCAGCTTGCGCTATCGGCGGGGAGCTTTAGCCATGCCAGGGCAAAGATCAGCGCCGCGACGGCCAGAAACGATGTAGGTACGATAAAAAAATAGCGGCCCGAGATGGCGGTCATGGCGGCCAGCCAGAGGATGTTGATCAGTGCTACTCGCTTCAACAGTCCCGTGCGTTCCCGCGACAGCAGCAAGTCGAGGGCTCCCAGGACTAGTGCGGACAGCATGAACGAAATGCTGAAGCCGCGCAGCAGTTCGGACATGGTACGCATGGATCCCATGAGATTGAATTTGTAGTTGGTCATCAGATCGAGTAATTGCTTCTCGGTTTCGTTTGCGGGGGTGAGTGGTTCGAATAGAGAGGTGGAGTGCACCAATCCGAGCAGCAACAGGAAGGCTGCACCGGTTTTGAATAGAGATCTGCCCCATCGGTCGGTCATGGTTTGAAGTTATAACACGAAGTAGCTAGCCGGATTGTGGCCGGAGCCACCGATAGCGCGTTCGGCCCGCGTGGGATCCCCCTTTCTCACGCGGGTTTGGCGCGGCGTTGTTGCGGCGTCAAATGATCGTTGCTACTTCCTTAACTAGAACCTGCTCAAGGCGTGATCATGGTTCAAGAGAGCAGCAATCGCGTGGGTTATTTACGGTGACTAGTGTCCGCGCCCTCCACGAGAGTACCGCTGCTGCCGATGTTCACCGGCACCGGGTTTCCTCCCATGGTCAGCTGGGATACGACCGTGCGAAACTCGCTTCCCTGGTTTACGACCACGAGTTCCAGATCAATCCAGTCCCCACTTGGGTAGTTGATTCTGGCTTTCCCCGTGCAATCGGAGTTCACGCTATATGTACCGGTTTCGCTTTGAAATTTCGATCCCGTGGGAGCGCCGTTGATCACGACGAAATCCACTTGAGTGAACTTTCCTTTTCCGTCGAAGTTCGTCATGGCGACGCCGTTTTGAGGCAGAACGGCACCCCCACCCGGGAGAATCTGCCCGGAGATGGTTTGTCCGTACTTGCCGGTTAGAGAAGCGTTCGAGCATGCCGCCGCTTGCGCAAGGGTTGCGCCCCCAAGTGTCGCACAGGTTACCGTTGCCGCCAGGGTTGCTTTGCAGAACCAGGTTTTCATGTTTTGCTTGTTCATTTTGTGCCTCCTCAGAAGATAAGTTTCCTGGGCCTTGAGGCCTCAGTTGGTCTCGGTCGAGGGTAGGTTGCCGCAACCCGGCGGGCTTGGCAATGGCGGGTGCATGAAGGTCGGCTGATCTTTTCGTGAAGTCGTAAGCTACTGAAAAGGCAGTCGTTGTCGCGTGCCGAAGAGACGCGATGTAGAATGGCGTCCTCTTAGTGGCGGATGTTTCTTATGCCCACAGATGTAATCAGGTTTGGAGATGAACTCGAACTGGACCGGCGCGCCTTCGAACTGCGCCGTTCGGGCCGCTCTTTAAAGCTCGAACGAATCCCCATGGAACTGCTGTTCTTGCTGGTGGAGCGCAGGGGCGAGCTAGTCAGCAGGGAAGAGATCATCGAGAAGATTTGGGGCAAGGACGTTTTTCTGGACACCGACAGCAGTATCAATGCGGCAATCCGGAAGATCCGGCAGGCCTTGAAGGACGATGCGGAAAGGCCGCTTTTCGTCCAGACCATCACGGGAAAGGGTTATCGGTTCGTGGCAGCGGTGGCGGACCCAGATCTTCCTTCGCTCGAGAAGAAAGTTGAAATCGAGGAAACAGCCCGACCAAAGGGAACTCCCCAACCTCCACCGCAACAGAACGCCTCTTCTTTTAGGAGATGGACATGGAAGCTGCTGCTCGCCGGCGTCGTGCTGGTGATACTCGCGGGCGCCGCCTATTTTCTCCAGTCTCGCTCAGCCTCAGATATCGCACACGGTCAGAAGCGCGTCATGCTGGTAGTTTTGCCATTCGCGAACCTGAGTAATGATCCGGCGCAGGAGTACTTTAGCGACGGCCTTACGGAAGAGACCATTGCGGACGTAGGAGAAATCAACCCGGAGAAGCTTGGCGTGATCGCTCGGACGTCCGCCATGGCGTACAAGAACACAAACAAAACGGTGAATCAGATCGGGCGTGAGCTGGACGTCGATTACGTTCTCGAAGGCAGTGTTCGGCGTGAGGGTGGAACTGCCCGGATCACTGCCCAGTTAATCCGGGTCAGCGATCAATCCCACATCTGGGCGCACAATTATGAGCGCGAGGTTGGCGGAATTCTGGCCTTGCAGAACGAATTGGGCCGAGCCATTGCCCAACAAATCCAGGTCAAGCTAACGCCCTCGCATAGCGGCGAGGCCTCACACCGCGGCGCTACCAACCCGGACGCGTACGACCTTTACCTCAAGGGCCGTTTCTATTTAGGCAAGAGGACTGGCGACGGGATCGACAAGGGCATCGAGTATTTCAAGCAGTCGATCGCGAAAGACCCCGGCTTCGCGCTGGGATACGCCGGGCTTGCCAATTCGTATCTCGCGTCGACTATTTCGTCTCCACAGGAGTTCTTTCCCAGGGCCCGGGCAGCGGCTTCCAGAGCTTTGGAACTCGACCAGGGGCTGGCCGAAGCCCATGCGGCGCTGGGAGCTGAAAAAGCAGGTTTTGAATATGACTGGGCGGGCGCGGAACAGGAGTTCAAGCGGGCGATCGAACTCAATGCAAATTGCGCCGACGCGCATTTTTACTATTCGTGGTATCTGCTGACGCCGCTGGGAAGGCCGGAACCCGCCATTGCCGAGATGAAAAAGGCACTCGAGCTTGATCCATTATCCGGGATCTACAACACTGTTCTGGGCCTCTCCTACTACTACGCTCGGCAATATGACCCGGCTTTGCAGCAGTTCAATAAGACGTTGACGTTGGATCCCGACTTCTTCATTGCACCATTCCATCTGGCTTGGCTGTACTCCCAACTCGGGCAATATCCGGAAGCCATCACGGAGCTCACCAAGGGACGACTTCTTCGTGGGGACGATCATGCCAAGGTCGCCACCGATGAGATCGCCCTCAGGAAGGCATTTGCGGCACAGGGAGCCAAGGGATTCTGGCAGCAAATTCAAAAGTGGAACGAAAGAGATTCTCCGAACGTTGGAGAGTTCGACACACCGCAAGTCTATTCGCGGCTCGGCGAAAAGGAAAAGGCGATGGTCTCGCTTGAAAAAAACTATGAGGAACGGGCTCCGTTGGTGACCCTTTTGAAAGTCGACCCTGCCCTGGATGCTTTGCATTCCGAGCCGCGCTTTAGCGATCTGCTTCGCCGGATGAACCTTCCAGAGTGAACGAACATGCACCGTCCGAAAAGAGCAGAAGCAGCCCGCACCACGCGAGCGAGTTTTGACGATTGCGGGAAAAAGCAGATAATTACAAATAGTGTTTTTCCATCGTTGGGTTAGCGTTTTGAAAATTCTGTTTTTAGTGTTGGCAGCTTGGTCCGGGAGTGTTTTTGTACCGGGGGCTGCCGCGGTTGTGCAATCTTCGGCGCCCACTTCGCCGCAGGCCTCGGCTCCATCTTCGACGCAATCGGCGGCTCAGTCTTCGGGGACGTCCTCGGCGACGCCTTCCGCGCAGTCTTCTTCTGGACAGACCAAGGCTCCATCATCCACGACCCACTCCCCATCCAAATCTTCTGCTTCGTCCTCGACCCATAAAAGCACGGCTGCGGGAAGGAAGAGTGCGGGAACGACGGCTGCGAGCGCGACGAGGCGGAAGCGTGCGTCTCCGCGCTTGCAGCGTATGCATGAGGCGTTTGTGGCTTCGGCCAGTTTGAAGCCGATGGCGCGGCAACTGCTTCAGGACCGTTCTCCGGCGGCATACGCGGGCGTGGAGGGGTATGCGCGGCGTCATGCAAAAGAAGATGCGGGTGCTTTGGCGTGGCTGGTGATCGGGTATGCGCATACTCTGGATAAAGGTTACGCGCAGGCGATTGATCCGCTGAACCGCGCGAAGCCTCGGGCCGGCGATCTGGGGGATTACGTCAATTTCTATCTGGGAACTTCGTACTATCAAACGGGTCGGCTGGTGGAAGCGGTGGCTACGCTGGGCGCGTTTGATAAGAGCTACCCGGAGTCGCTGCTGATTCGCGATACGCATGTCGTCTACGCCAATGCGCTGGTGGCGGATGGGCGTCCGCAGGACGCGATTGAGTTGCTGGAGAAAGATCGGGAGCCGATCCGGGCGGATCTTGAACTCGCCTTAGGACGGGCGTACGAAGCGGCGGGGAAGCCGGAGAAGGCGCTGAACATATTTCGCAATCTGTACTTCACCATGCCGCTGAGTTGGGAAGCGAGCCAGGTCGATGGCGATTTGCGGAAGCTGGCGGGAACTCCGGGCACGCAACCGGTAAGTTTTGCGGAGCGACGAACGCGGGCTGACTTGCTGGCCAAAGGCAAACAGTACAACCAGGCGGCCAATGAATATCACGATCTGTTGAATGACGCGGGCCCGGAGAATCGCATCGTGATCGAGATGGCGATGGCGGAAGCTTTGCGGCACGCGGGACGGGCAAAGGAAGCCAAGAAGGTTTTGGATTCGATGCCGGAGACGACTCCGGAGATGAATGCCGAGCGCCTGTTCAACCTGGGAGAGATTGCGCACAGTGCGAATGATGATGATGCTTTTTTCCGAATCCTACAGCAACTGAGGGAGACCGCGGCGACGAGCACGTGGCTGGAGCAGTCGCTGCTTTCGGCGGGCAACATTTACTTGTTGAGGCGCGATTACGACCGGGCAATCGATTCTTTCCGGGAGCTGCAGAAACGCTTTCCCGACGGCGGGCGCGCTTCGTATGCGCTATGGAAAGCGACTTGGCTGAGCCTTCGGCAAGGCAGGCGGGAGGATGCGGAGAAAGGATTCGAGGAGCAGATTGAGTTGTATCCGACGTCGGGCGAAGTGCCGGCGGCGCTTTACTGGCGGGGCCGGTTGGCGGAGGAAGATGGCGAAGGTCCGAAGGCGCAGGCGTATTACTTGAAAGTTTCGGACCGGTTCCGGAATTATTACTACGGTGAGCAGGCGCGGCAGCGCTTGAAGAAGATGAAATTGGAAAGCGATCCGGTTCATTATGCGCTGCTGGACCGTGTCCCGCCGATCGACGCGAGCACGAAGATTACAGCCGATGCGCTTCCGACCGACAATCTGCGAGTGCAGAAGGCGCAACTTCTGGCCAATGGGGCACTGCTGGATCTGGCGGTAAAGGAGCTACGCGCGGCGGCGGAGGAAACGAAAGGGAACTGGCTGGCGCCAGAGACGGCGCATCTTTATGCGGATGCCGGGCGATATGACATCGCGATTGAGACTTTGAAAAAGGCAGTGCCGAGTTATTTTGCGGTGGATATTCCGAGTTTGCCCCGGCCGTATTGGGAGGCGTTGTTTCCCAAGCCTTACTGGATCGACCTGAAAAAGTTCTCATCGGATAACGCTCTGGATCCCTACATGGTGGCGGCGCTGATCAGGCAGGAGTCGGAGTTTAATCCGAGCGCGGTGTCGCGAGCGAATGCAGTCGGTCTGATGCAGCTGTTGCCCAAGGTTGGCAAGTCGGTTGCGAAGCAGGAAAAGATGAAGCACTTTTCGAACAACGAATTGTTCACGCCGGGAGTGAACATGCAGTTGGGTACGCGCTACTTCCGCAGCATGGTGGATCAATTCGGTTCGTTCGAGTACGCGCTGGCGGCTTACAACGCGGGCGCGGAGCGAGTGCGGGAGTGGCAGGGGCAGGGGACATATCGAGATCCGCAGGAATTTGTGGAGTCGATTCCGTTTACCGAGACGCGTGAGTACGTGCAGGCCATCTTGCGGAATGCGAATGTTTACCGGCAGCTGTACGGGGAGCCGTGAGGTCAAAATCTTGAACCATAAAGGACACGAAGGTTCACAAAGGAAGTCGAATGGTATGCTCCGCTTCTACGCGGAGGTTTCGTGGGCTGGGGTCTTGGCGAAGAGGATTTCGATAACCAGCAGGCCGGCTCCGACGACGATCGCGCTATCGGCTACGTTGAAGGCGGGCCATTGATATTGGCCGATGTAGAAGAGCAGGAAGTCGACCACGCGACCGTTGAGCAGGCGGTCCCAGAGATTTCCCAGGGCTCCGCCGAGAATCAGGGCCAGGCCGATCCCGGTGGTGGTCATAGAATGGCTGTTCCGCCACAGCAACGCCGAGACGACGATCAGCGCAACAATAGAAAATAACACCAGCATCGCGATTTTCCATTGGGCGGGCGAATCGGCGAACAAGCCAAAGGCGGCGCCGCGATTTTCCACATGAGTGATGCGGAAGAAACCGGGAATGACCTGTTTGCCATCGTGCAGCGGGATATTCTGCGCGACCGCCCATTTGGTGGCGCGGTCGAGCAACACCACCAGAAAGGCGATCAGGAAGTGGAACCGGCGCATTAGGTGGGGATGAGTCATTAGGGTTGGCAAGCTTCCACGGCGCGGACCTGGCAAGCGCGTCGCACGGGACCTCTCAAAATCGCCTCCGTGGCAAGGCCGATTTGGAGCTGGCTGGAGGTGGATTCGAGGTCGAGCGGCACTCGGTTCATTTACTCCCAAATGGTTGAATTCTCTAATTATAGGGAGCGCCGGGACTGACGTCCATGGGGCGGCCGGGACCTTCGGGGAGGGAGCCACGAAAGCACTGTGGAAAAGAGAGTGAAAAAGTGTACAATTTTGTTAGAAGACGATTTGCTGCGCTTGCGCATCTAATCTTGAGGACGAATAGCTCGCTGTCGCATCAGTTAATAACACCGGGCAAGCAACTTGCTGCGGCGAGGGTTCATCAAGCATAGAAGTGCGTGGTAATTCTTTGGGGGTCGGGCCTACTCGGGTCAAATATGGCAACTGACGATATTCAGCCTACACGGGGAGGCGAACCCGAACTGAACCTGCTGCTCTCCAAGGATGTCTTGGAAGAGCCTTTGTGGAAGTCCCTGATTGAGAATATCCAGGAACTGTTCTTTCCCAAGAAACAGGCACCGCTGGTGCTTACGTCCAAGCCGATTCCGGTCAAGGACATCTGGGGATTCTACGATTACAAGAAAAATGGCGCGCTTTTCTCGTCCGTAGTTCATGTCATCGCGATAATACTGATCATTGGCGGAACCATACTGGGGCGACGCGTGGTGCAGCAGATCACGAAACCTGCCGAGGTTGTGACGCTGATCGCGCCCGACGATATTCCTCCACTGCCTCCCTCCAAGACGCAAGCGGGTGGTGGTGGCGGCGGCGGTGACCGCGACATATTGCAGGCATCGAAGGGCAGGCTGCCCAAGCAATCGATGCAGCAGATCACGCCTCCGATGGTGGTGGTGCGAAACGATCATCCCAAATTGGCAGTCGAACCTACCATAGTGATTCCGCCGGAAGTTCATCTGGCGTCGAACAACCTGCCGAACTTGGGCGATCCCATGTCGCACATACCTGGACCGCCGTCAAACGGCACAGGTTCAGGCAGCGGTATTGGCTCGGGCAATGGTGGCGGTGTAGGTTCAGGTGAAGGACCTGGATATGGACCGGGCCACGGCGGTGGGACTGGTGGCGGAGCATTCAAAGTGGGTGGCGGGGTGTCCGCGCCTAAGGCGATTTACGCACCTGATCCCGAGTATTCCGAGGAAGCACGCAAGGCAAAATACCAGGGGACATGCGTTCTGTGGTTAGTGGTCGGCCCGGACGGTCGCGCGCGGGACATTCGCGTAGCGCGAACGCTGGGTCTGGGGCTGGACGAGAAGGCCATGGAAGCGGTGAAGACCTGGAAGTTTGAGCCCGCGATGAAGGATGGCAAACCGGTGGCAGTTCAGATCAATGTGGAAGTGACGTTCCGGTTGTACTGATTCGAGCTTCGTTTGTGACGAGCGGCCGCGAGGAATCGCGGCCGTTTTGTTTTGTTGGGAGCTTCGCTTGGAAAGACTACGCAGGGTTCAGTTGAAGGACTGCAAGATGGAGCATGGCGCGTTTCGCGAATCCCAGGCGCTCGTACACTTGGATGGCGCGAGTGTTCTCCGGGAGGACGTGCAGGATGGTCTGTTCGCCACGGTTGGAGATGCGGTCGATCAGTGTGGCGATCAGAACACTGGCGTAGCCGTGACCGAGATGGTCGGGATGCGTGCATACGGCGCTGATCTCGGTGTAGCCGGGAAGCTTGAGGCGCTCGCCCGCCATGGCCGCTAAAGTTCCGGCGATGCGGATGCCAAAATAATCTCCCATCTCGTGGGTTCGCGAACCGAAGGGGCCGGGATTGGTTAGCTTGGTCAGAGCCAGCATTTCGGGCACGTCGGCTTGGGTGAGCCGAATTACTGCCGGGTTGGAGTGAACGACCATCGGGCTGCGGCGTTCGCAGAGCATCTGGAGCAACGGGGTGGTCCGGTCGATGGTCCACGGAGCGGGCGGGTTGGGTGGCTGCTCTAGAAAAAGCCCAACCCGCTCGTCGGGGTGAAGCAGAGCGGCGAGGGAGTTGTAGCTCTCTGGCGCCGGCTCGCAAAAACCTGCCAGGACGCTTACTTGGTGAGGAAACTTCCGCGCTCCGTTTTGAGCTTCCGCGAAGTGCGCATGAGTGCTGATCAGGGCTTGCCAGATCGGATTGTCCAGTCTGTGCATACGGTTCATCAAGTTGGTTCTGCCGAGCTTTGCTCGGCTGCCCGGACGGGGGCGTCCTAGCCTACCTGGGCATCGCAGGTCAGATTATTTTGATCGAGTATTGCCGTCCATCCGACTCTTGCTTTCAAACTGCAAAGCTCAGAGCGAGGAAGTCCAAAAAGATTAGATTCGAGGATTACTCGGCGAGATCCACGTGTTGCACATCATCAACCGGAAGTCCGAGGAACTGTGCGCCGAGTCGGCGAAACTTTTCCGCCGAGTCGGTGGCGAAACAGGTCAGCCGAGGCAACTTGCGGCGCTCCGGTTGAGGCGAGGAGGGCAATGGAATGCGGCGCAGCAGCCTGCCAACGGCATCCGCTGTAGCATCGGCGGAGTCGACGATCTTAACGTGCTTGGGTGCGACCTTGGATAACACCGGTTGGATGAGAGGATAGTGAGTGCAGCCGAGCAAGAGCACATCGGCCGATTTGAATTCGTCGGCGAAAGCTTCTTTGAGGTAAATGCGGGCCACCTCTTCGGTCACAGGATCGTCGATCCATCCTTCCTCCACAAGTGGCACGAGTAGCGGGCAGGCCTTTTCTCTTGCTTGCACGCCTCGAGCCTCCAGAGCCTTCATGTAGGCATGGCTGCTCACGGTGGCTTCGGTACCGATGACAACGACTTTCTTGTTTTCACTCTCACTCGTGGCGCGCTCTGTCCCAGGTTCGATGACGCCTACCACCGGAACACTTGCCGCTTGTGTGATCTTGTCCAGCGCCAAAGCGGTGGCCGTATTACAAGCGATTACCAGGGCTTGTGCGCCACGCTGCTCGAGATAGTGCGCTGCGCCGACAGCGTATCTAGCCACAGTCTCCGCGGACTTCGACCCGTAAGGGAGTCGGGCAGTGTCTCCAAAGTAGAGATAGTCGGCGTCGGGAATCAGTCGAAGCAAAGCTTTGAGGACAGTCAGGCCGCCAAAGCCGGAGTCGAAAACGCCGATGCAGGTTCTGCGCGCGATCATGAAAAGATCAGGCGTGCCTTTCGGATTTTGCGAAAGAAGAGCCGGCGAAATCTCCGCTCCTACCGCAGCATGGTCCCGGCGGAATGAGCGCGCCGTGCGGGCAGGTGCGGGGGTGGCCCAGGAAAGCACATATCTTGTCAGTGGCTTCGGGAGACAAAATGTGTTCGAACTTGCAGGCTTGTTCTTCGATCTCGGTTTCGCTGTCCATGGCGAGGCTGTCGGTGAACAGGCGCTCGGCTAGGCGATGGCGGCGGATGATATCGGCAGCACGCTGGCGGCCGCGGGGGGTGAGTTCGACAATCATGCTACCGTCGCCGGTTGAGACTGCGGTCGGTTTGAGAGCATCGTGGCAGGGATTGATGAACGGCTTGTGGTCGTGGGCTTCCGGCGGATGCGGAGTAGCGGTGACCAAGCCCAGCGCCATCATTTTTTCGACTGCGATACTCACCGGAAGCGCGCCGTGTACTTCCATGCGGCCGACTTCGGCGATCTCGCCGTGTTCGGCCAGCGCCCAGAGCTCTTCGAGCACTTCATCGAACTGCTCCTCATCGGCCATGGCGAAAACTTCCTGGGCTGCGATCTTGCCGTGGTGCAGTTCAATGCGGCGGTCGGCGAGGCGGGCGACAACGGGGTCGTGCGTCACCATCACGATGGTGCGTCCTTGCTGGTGAAGTTCGCGCAGCAAGCGCAAGACAATCTCTTCGTTGACGGCGTCGAGGTTACCAGTGGGCTCGTCGGCAAGGACGATTTTGGGATCGTTGATCAGGGCGCGCGCGATGCAGACCCGCTGCTGCTCGCCGCCAGAGAGCTGGGACGGGACGTGGTGGGCACGCTGCTTCAATCCCACGCGCTGCAGGGCTTCGAGTGCTTCTTGCTCGTCCGTCATGCTGTGGAAGTATTGCGCCAGCATGACGTTTTCGAGGGCTGTGAGATAGGGAATCAGATGGAACTGCTGAAACACAAAACCAATTTTCTCGGCTCGCACTCGATTCAGTTCTCCCGGGGAAATGCGGGCCACGTCTTCGCCGTCGAGCCAAATCTCACCGGAAGACGGACGATCCAGGCAGCCGATCAGGTTGACCAGCGTCGATTTGCCGGAGCCGGACGGGCCCATGATCGCGATCCACTCACCGGGATCGACGTTGAGGGAGAAATCGTCGAGGGCGCGGATGACGCCGCCATTGGCCTCAGCTTTGGCGGGGTACAAGCGGCTGACATGGTTCAGCTTGATCATCTCACTCCCCTCTCAAGATCATAGCGGGTTGCACCCGCCGCAGCAGAAAAATCGGCAGCACGGCGGAAACTAAGGCTACAACAATGCTTCCCACGAAGACTACAGGCAAGACATTGAAGCGAGGGACCACGGGCGCGTGAAAGTTCACCCGGCCAATCCACGCGGCAACTCCTACCCCGATGCCGAATCCGAGGACGGCTCCGACGGCTCCCAAAGCGGCGGCTTCGGCGGCGAAGAAGCCGCCAATCAGTCCTTCGGAAGCGCCCAAAGCCTTCATAATGGCAAAGTCGCGGCGCCGGTCAAAGACCCATCCGATCAACGTGGAGAGGACGCACAGAGCCGCGGTCGCGACAATGAGAACAGCAGCCGCGGCCAGCGTGGCGCGGGTCTTTCCGAGCACACGGGCTTCGCCTTCCATGATTTGACGGATGGGACGGACCTCTGCCTCCGGTAGGGCTTGCGACAGGTTTTGAATCAATGCGTTCACTTCTTCCGGTGAACCGGAGGACGCAATTTCTATGCTCGACGGTTGAACGCCAGTCCAGTTTTCGAAATCTTTCATCGACAGATAGATGCGGCTGTCCTCCGATGCGCCGGTGCGCAGGGTTCCTGCAGGGTTGAGGTGAGTCGTGCGTCCCTGAAAACTGAGATCGAAAGGCTTGCCTTGCGGGCTGACTACGGCGGCTGCGCGCGCTCCAACGAGCGCATCTAGCGGGGCGTTGGGCCACGCCGTTACCGACCACCAGCTGTTCAGCTTTCGAACTTGATCGAGATTGGTCCCGGAGACGACAACTGATTGACCGTCGGAAGTACGGGCGACAACGTAGGCGAAGGGCACAGCTAGACCGTGCCCGGCAAGCGCGGAGTCGACTTTATCGACGGCCTCGGCGGGAAGCGCCTGGCCATCTTTCCCAAGCACCACGATGTTCGCGCCGTAGTTGCGGAACTCTTTGCGCAGCTTGGCTTGCACGTCCACGTAAAGATTGAGCATGGCTGTGGCCACGGCGGCGGCAACGACCATGGCGAGGAGGGCCGAGGCAGCGCGTCCGCGACGGAGCACGGCTGCACGCAGGAGCATGCGCAGAAACATCGAGGTGTGAGGCTTTGCGGCGCGACGGCTGACCAAATCAGAGTTGCGAGTTGAACTCACGCCTCACCTCGCAGCGCATAGACGGGATCAAACTTGACGGCACGGCGAATCGCCATTGCGCTGCCGGCGAAAGTCACGATCACGGCGATAGCGAGGATCACGGGGAAGAGAACCGGCTCAATGGCGATTTGCGAATCAAAAATGGATCGGCCGATTTGTCGGGCCAGCAAGGCTCCGCCGGCAAAACCTAGGACGCCGCCGATCAGGGCCAGCAGGAGGGCTTCCGCGAAGAACAAGGCCGCTACGGAAACATTGCCCGCGCCCAAAGCCTTCATCAAACCTACTTCGGTGCGCCGCTCAAAAATGGCTGTGGCCATGGCGGCGGAGACGGCGAGTGCGGACGCGAACAGCGCTGCCAGCGTCACCAATAGCATGAGGCCTTTGATCCGGGAGAGAACTGTGCCTTCATTCTGCGCGATCTGGCGAATCTGTTCGGCGTGGGAGTGCGGAATGGCTTCTTGTAACTGATACGCGATCGAGGCTACGTAGGGTGAGCAATACCAGCGGTCGAACATTTCCGGATTCATCGATTTGGGATCGCGGCGAGCCAGTGCATCTTCAGGCTTGGTGAGCGCGCTTACATAGAGGCGGCGCACGGCGCCAGGTTTGCCAAGAATCTGCTGGGCCAGCGCGAGTGGAGCGACAATTTGGTTGTCCTCTGCTCCGCCGGTGGAAAGAATTCCGACGATGCGATGTGGTTGACCGGAGATTTCGATTTCGTCTCCCAGCTTGTGACCAAGTTTTGCCGCCAGGCTTTCACCTAGCAACACGTCGGAGGAGCTGTCGTCGGGCCACGCGCCCTGCACCTTCCACCATGGATGCGTGACACGCACCCCGGTTACGAAATCCTCTTTGCCGAAAGTGAGTTGCTTCGAGAAGTAGGTTCCGAGTAATGTTACATTTGTCGCGTCAGCCTCGGTCAGACGAACACTTACCGGCAGCATGGGAGCGAATCCCACGATATTGTGACGCCAGAATGTGCCTCTGATCTTGGGCAGGTCGGCTTCATTGAGATAGGCGCCGTCGCTGGGTGGCTTGAGATCTACGCCGCCGATTTGAACATCCAGAGTATCTTCCTGCGGAGTCACGACCAGGTTCGCGCCATAGGCGCGCAGTTCGCGGCTGATCTTGTCGCCAATGTCGGTCGCCACACTGATCATGGCGGTGGCGACGCCTACGCCTAAGGTGATCGCTACGCCGGCCAGCAGCTTGCGGCGTTTTTGCCGGCGGAAGGATTCGTAGACCAGGCGTCCGAACATGGCTATTGCTGGAACATGCGGCTTTTTGCCGCGATGTCCGCTTCCTGGATGATGACCGCGTCGGAGGTGACCTGCGCTTTCAGGGGCACAGGATTGCATCCACCGGGCATTCCGACTGACTGCGGATTGATGGGCGCTGCGCAGTTCTTGCAAACCACTCCGTTCGGTCCTTTGTAGAAGCCCACCGCGCCGCAGATTTCGCAGGCATCAAGAACGGTGGCAATCTTGCCGTCCGGTTTCTGATAGAGCCAGAAACGCACCGTGCTGCCGCTTTCCTGAGCGGAGAAGCGATGGAGGTCACCGTCCTGGACTTGGGTGAGCGGAATGCTGACTTGACCGTTCACAAAAGTGACTTCCGTCGCCGGCGACAGCGCGCTCACGCTCTTGGTGTAGATGAACTCTGCTGTCACAAGGACGATGAATACAAACGAACTGGCATAGACGGAAGCCATCCAGAGGCGTTCACGGCGAGCACTCCAAAGCTCTTTTCGTCTTTCCGCCGCGGAGGCAGGCACCGGTCCGGGCTGGCGTCGCTTGACCTCGAACAGCACCATCAGCGCGGCCAGAGCGAGAATTGTGATGAAAAAGAACAGATCGTTGCGCACGATCGGACCGATAATCGCCATCTCCGCTTTTGACGAAGGGAGAACGCCATTTTCGGAAAGCTCGTGCAGACCGGAAATCACCAATTGCGCAGCGACAAAGAATAAAATCACCGTGGTGACACGGAAGAATTTTTGCAGATTGATGCGGACGCTGCCTTTGACGAACATTACCCCGAATACAACCGCCGCAACTACGCCTAGAAACGTGCCCATGAAGCTGAGCAGCTCAGTCGAGTTCAAAGAAACTGCGGAGAGAATCAGAACCGTTTCCACGCCCTCCCGCAGTACCATAAGGAATACGAATGCAAAAAGCCCAAACGACGCGTTCTTTCCTGCGAGCAACCCAACTTTGCCTTCGATCTCGCCCTTGAGCTTGCGGCCTGTCTTCATCATGAAAATAATCATGGTGACGACGAAGAAGGCGGCGGCCAGCATGACCCAGCCTTCAAAAATGTCCTGATTCCAGCGAGTACGGGAAAGCAGAGCCGCGACTCCCAGGCTGCCCACGAAGGCGGAGATCAGGGCCGCGTAAACGGATTTGCGCAGTTCTGGCCGATTGATTTTTGATAGATAAGCCAGGGTAATGCCGACGATCAGGGCGGCTTCAACGCCTTCGCGCAAGGTTACGATGAATGCTTCCAACATCTAAAATTCAGCCTTTTCTCGGAGTCACGATATTGAAAATGAATTTCAATTTCATTATCTAGGATAGTCTTTCGGCTCCCGAGGCGTCAACGCGCGGAATCACCGGCGGTTGTGATCTAAATCACGCGTCCTTGATCTGATGCGGCCGCTGCTAGCGGAGAATCATGTAATCGTGTGCCACTCACTCCCAACGTCGTCATTCCGAGCGTAGCGAGGAATCTGCAGTTGCTTCGGGTCGCAAAAATGCAGATTCCTCGCTACGCTCGGAATGACAGGCGGGGTTGGGTTGCGAAGCCCTAAATCGATCAGAGGTGCTTAAGAAAGGCCTTGGCCTGGTCCAGGTGAGGGAAGAGCTTTTCTTCTGCCTGGAAGTCCGACGAATGCACGCAGCGCCGGCTCCCGCGCAGTTTCACGGGATGTTTGAGGTGCAACATTTCGTGGTAAACGATGTACTCCAAAGCGAAGGAGGGAACCCGCGGGTGATCGAAGACGCGGCTCACGACAATGGCATTATGGGCCGGATCGTAATGGCCGAGCCGGTTGCGAGCGTGATCGCGGCTCCAGGTCATCTGCGGCCGAGCCAGCAAACCATAGAAAAATCGCTGGTTCAGCTCTTCAAAGATCGTCTCGAGGTTATAAGTCCGGCCCTGAGCACTCCCGATTCGCTTGCGGCCGCGCATCTGACGCACGACGTGGGCCTTCCTGGTGATGTCTTGCCCGGAAATATAGCGGCGATACCGGGTCGCGAATCCTCGCTCGATGGGCTTGCGATACATCTTGGCCAACAGAATGTGAGCGATTGCTCTTAGCACCTCTTCCGGCGCTCCTTCCAGCAAATCCGAGAGCCGAACAAACAACTTGCCCTCTCGCAAGCGGATGGTGTTGTTGATGTTCACGAAGGCAAAGAACTCAACCGCGAGGTCCGGCATGGGCGCGCGGGGACGCAGTTCACGATAGCTCTGCTGGAAGATTTGAAGAAGCTTCTCTCTCACGTTGTGGTTAGGTTAGCACGGGACAAATCTTAAAACGCAGAGAGCGCCGAGGAATCGCAGAGGGCGCCGACAGGGAGCAGCAGCGACTTTTACTTTTTCTTGTGTTTGGCAGCTTCTTCTTGTTCGTTCAGCAGCTGCCGGTGGTCCTGCACGCCGCCGTCGACAGCATCCAGGACATTGGTCAGCAGGAAATCATATTGCTTACTTTCGTCCTTGTTGGCATCCACAGAGCTTTTCAAGGCACGCAGCTTGGCCTGGAACTCGGTATCGGCTTCGATGACTGCTTTCAAAGGCTTTCGCAGATCCGCTTTCCGCTCCACAAAGGTATCGAGGTTGTCATTCAACTCATCGTAGACATCCAGGAAATTCTGCAGGCGATCGCGGGTTTGCTGGGCGCGGTCGGTGACTTTGGGGTCGGCGCGCATCTGTTCCAGCGAAGTCAACCGGGAGCGTGCAAACACGATGTAGAGCTTGAGGCGTTCAGCCGGGTCCTGGGCGGCGTCGCGCAACTGGTCCTCTTCGAGAGGGTTAAGCGGGTCCCGTCGTCGCTGCGCCCACGCCGTCGAGAGCAGCAACATCGCCAAGGCCAGTCGTGCGAGCCTGCCTGAGGTAGAAATCATTTGCCCTTGCCAAACATGTGGGATAACAAATCGGTCCGCAAGCTTTCGAGGCGATCGGCGGCTTCTTGCACCGGGGCTTGATCGTCAAAGTTCAAGCTGCGCTTGATGTCTCGCAGCTTGGCTGCCATTTTTCTGAAATCGATCTCTGTGTTCTTGAGTTTCTTGCCCGACTGGATTGCCGAGTCGTGCGCTTTCTCCGAATAGGTAACTACATCTTTCACCGCAGCCTGAGCTTCCTCCACCTTGCCGGCCGTGTATAGATCGTCGGCGGCTTTGAGTTGGCGTTCGGCGATTTCGGTACACAAGGCGGGGCGATCCTCGACTTTGGCCGCTTCTTCGCGCGCAATCAGTTCCTGCAGAGTTTCGGTCTTGGCCGATGCCAGGAGTGAAGCTGCCAGGAGAACCGCAACAATTCTGATCCGCAGACGCATAGCGTTTATTTTTTCGGCTCAATCGCAATCAGCCGATGACGAGCTTGCCACTCCTGATCAGGATACGCTCCGTTCGCGACTTCAAGAAAGTGATGATAATTCTGCGCAGCCATTTTATATTCGCGCAAGTGATCGTAGGCGCTGGCACGAAGAAAATAGCTAACGGGAATCTCGGGTAGAAATTTCGCACGTTCGTCCGCTGCCTTGATCGCGAGTTGGTAATTCTTGTTTTCAACCGCCGCCACCGCTAAATCTCCGTAGGCCTCACCGAAGTCGGGTTTGAGCTTGACGGCAACCAGAAATTCCTGTTGCGCGTTCGCGTACTTTAGCTGTTTCAAAAAAGCTACGCCGAGGGAATGATGCAGTTGCGCGTTGTCGGGGTGTGCAGCCACCATGGCGCGATATAGGGCTTCCGCCTGATCGTATTTCTTGCTCTGGAGGTAAAGATCGCCGAGATCGTTCTGCACAGCAGAATTCCCGGGATCCAGCTTCAATGCGGCTTGCAGTTCGGCGATTGCGTCGTCATTCTTCCCGCTAATAAGCAGGATGCGTCCGAGTTGCATCCGGGCAGACGCATCCTCCGGATGCATCGCAATGAGCCTGCGCAAAATTGGATCGGCATCCACATACCGCTGTCCCCGCATGTAGATATTGGCCAAGCCCGTCAGAGCATCGCTGGAATTGGGATCGATCGCCAGCACCTGCTTGTATTGTTGCTCCGCGTCAGCAAAACGATTTTCCTTCTCCAGCAACAAGCCGGCCGAAAGATACGGCTCAGTATTCTTAGGCTCGAGGACAGCAGCCTGCTTGTAGGCTTCGACGGCTTCGTCGGGTTTGCTGTTTTCAAGCACATGAGCCAAAGATAACCAGGCCCGCGCATGGCCTTCGTCCACATTGGCCGTCGGCTTCAGAGTGGTTGCAGCGCGAAGGAATTGCTCGGCATCCGGTTGGCCGGTCTTGGCCAGCATGAGTCCGAGATTGAGATTGGACTCGAAGACGTCTGGCTTGGCAGTTACAGACTTGCGATAGGCAGCAATGGACTCCCGAGTGTTTCCCAGCCGGTTGTACACAAATCCCAAGTCGAACCAGGCTTGAAAGTTGTTCGGATCCGCTGCCACCAGTTTCTTGAGTAACGGTTCAGCCGACGCGTCGTCACCCTTTTCGATTGCGCTCTCGGCTTGGGTAAGCTCAGGGGGGAAAGACGAATCCTGCTCGGCCACCTTGTGATGGCGTATGGTCTGGCCGGTACTTTGGGCAAGGAGGGTTCCGTCGTGGAAGAACGCCAGAACGAGCAACGCAGTCCAGATTGGCTTATTTGCCCCCATTTCCCGACGATCCATTTCCGTTCAATATACCTGCCAGAAATTTCCCTGTGTACGACTTCGGCAAATTAGCAATCGCCTCGGGCGGACCCGAACCGACAATATACCCGCCCCGCTCGCCGCCTTCGGGACCGAGATCAATGACCCAATCCGCGGTCTTGATGACCTCGAGGTTATGCTCAATCACCAGAATTGAACCTCCTGCATCGATTAGACGGCGGAAGGCCGAGAGTAGTTTGCTGATATCGTCAAAATGCAGCCCGGTGGTCGGCTCATCAAAAATATACAGGACGTGCGGTCTGCGGCGAGGACGGTCGTCCGAGGTTCTCGGCCGGCTGGCTTCTCGCGCGGCAGGCTGCAGATGCGCGGCCAATTTCATCCGCTGCGCCTCCCCGCCCGACAGCGTCGTGGCTGACTGTCCCAAGCGCAAATAGCCGAGACCTACTTCCTCCAGGACACGCAGTTTCTCCACAATCTTGGGTGCTCCTGCAAAGAACTGCAGCGCTTCCTTCACCGTAAGATTCAAGGCTTCGTGGATGTTCTTGCCACGATAACGAACCTCCAGCACTTGCGGTTTGTAGCGCGCTCCCTTGCACTCCTCGCAGATGAGCTCCACGTCGGCCAGAAATTGCATTTCTACCGTCACGGTCCCGTCGCCTTGGCAGGTCTCGCAGCGTCCACCGGGAATGTTGAAGGAAAAATGTCCGGCTGTGAATCCGCGCTTCTTGGCCTCGGGCAGGGAAGCAAACAGGTCGCGGATGCCATCGAAGGCCTTGATATAAGTGACCGGGTTCGACCGCGGCGTGCGTCCGATCGGAGATTGATCAACCAGCACGACCTCGTCGATGAACTCGGCACCTTCCACGCGATCCCATGAGGGCGCAGCGCTGGTGCCCCCGTTGGGCTGCTTCTTCGCTTCTGACAATGCCCGATACAGCACATCGTGCAGCAGCGTGGATTTCCCCGAACCGGAAACCCCTGTAATCGCCACCAGCATCCGCAACGGGATGTCCAGGTTGATCCCTTTCAAATTGTGGGCGCGGGCACCGAAGACTTTAATTTGTTGCGGTCCGGGCTTGCGGCGAGCGCTTGGTATCTGAATCTGCAGTTCTTCCGAGAGATAGCGTCCGGTAAGCGAACCCGGCATCTTTTGGATCTGATCGTAGGTTCCGGCCGCGATCACTTTGCCCCCGTTTTCTCCTGCGCCAGGTCCGAGATCGAGAATCGTGTCTGAAGCTTGCATGACATCGCGATCGTGTTCGACCACCAGAATCGTGTTGCCCAGGTCGCGCAGGTTGTGCAGGATCTTGATCAGGCGGTGAGTGTCCCGGCTGTGCAGTCCGATCGATGGCTCGTCGAGCACATATAGCGTTCCTACCAGCCGCGAGCCCAGCGATGTCGCCAGTTGAATACGCTGCGCTTCGCCGCCCGATAGCGTGGACGCAAGCCGGTCGAGGGTCAGGTATTCCAGTCCCACTTCATTCAAAAAACGCAGGCGTTCGCGGATCTCTTGCAGCAACCTCTCGGCGATGCCCGCTTCCTGGTCCGTCAGTTCTACTGCTTCAAAGAACTTCGACGCGTCTTCGATCGTCATGCAGCACACGTCGCGGATATTCTTGCCATTGATCTTCACCTGCCGCGCCTCCATGCGCAGGCGGGCTCCGTTGCAGGTGGAGCAGACGGAATATCCGCGGTAGCGGCTCAGGAAAACGCGGACGTGAAGCTTATATTTCTTTCGCTCCAAATAATTGAAGAAACCGCGCACCCCGAGGAAGCGCCCCTCGCCCACAATGATCAATTCCTGATGCTCGCGATCCAGTTCACTCCAGGGCACATCCATGGGGATGCCGGTTTCACGGGCGAAGCGCTTGAGGTCGGCAGGCAACGAGCGGTACTTGGGCTTGGTCCAAGGCTCGATCGCGCCTTGATTCAGGGTCAGCGATTTGTCGGGAATTACGAGATCCAAATCGAAGTCGATGGTGTTTCCGAATCCCTGGCACCGCGGGCAGGCGCCGTATGGGTTGTTGAAAGAGAACAATCGCGGCTCCGGTTCCTCGTAGCGAATATTGCAAACCTTGCATTCAAAACGCTGGGAGAAACGCAGCTGTTCAGAAGCCTGTCCTTCGCGAGGAGCGGTCTCGAAGATGACTTCGCCCGACTCGCGATAACCGATCTCAATCGCATCCACGATTCGGGCCCGGGACTCCGACGATACCGTTAGCCGATCCACCAATACAAAAACGGGCTCCGCAAAATTAATATTCAGCAACGACTCAGGGGTGGAAAACTCAAAGATTTGTCCATCCTGATAGAGGCGGTTGAACCCGCGGGTACGCAGGTCGAGCAGCCGAGTCTTGAGTTGATCCGACAGGAGTTTCTTCGCGTCAGTCTTTGGCTTCTTCTTGCCCTTGCGCTTAGCTGCGGCGGGAGGTGCGTTCGCAGGGCTCGGCGCTTGTGGCGCATTAGTCTGCAGCGGAAACAATACGCTGAGCCGTGTCCTCTCGCCCAGGCTCAGGACTGCACTCGCTACTTCGTCGACCGTATCTTTCTTAACCTGGTTGCCACATTGCAGGCAGAAAGTCCGGCCGACCCGGGCGAAGAGCAGGCGTAGATAGTCGTAGATCTCGGTTGCAGTGCCAACCGTGGAGCGAGGATTTCGTGTAGTGTTTTTCTGCCGGATGGCTACTGCCGGGGCGATTCCGTCGATGATGTCTGCGTCTGGCTTCTCAATCCGCTCCAGAAACTGGCGGGCGTAGGCGGAAAGCGATTCAACATATCGGCGCTGGCCCTCGGCATAAATCGTGTCGAAGGCAAGCGACGACTTGCCCGATCCCGACACCCCGGTGACTACCGTCAAGGAGTTGTGCGGGATCTCAAAGTCTATATTCTTGAGGTTGTGAACCCGGGCGCCGCGAACAACGATGGTTTCAGTGGACATCAGTTATGGTATCTGCAAAGTGTGCCGCACCCCACCCCGTGGCCTCGAATTTCCACGCCGCTGGGTCTCCTGGGAAGCCTCGGAAGGGGTATGGAACTCTCTATTATAAAGCAGGGCTCGGCGTGAAGCAGGAGAGTAACCGATTTTGCGATGATTTTCGCGCGTCAAATGGAGTAATATCGTAGCCTTTCGGCTGTGGTCGCAGATTCGCCGGAGGCATAGCTACATCGAGCCATGGTATCGTCCCTAACCACTACCCTCGCACGCGTGACCTCACGTAGTTGGTCGGGGCCGGGTCTCGTCGGCCTGCAATCGGTGGTCCTTTTCGTGTTCCAGTTTTCCGATCAGCATTCCAGCAAGAAAGATAATGTCTATAACATCCTGTGGGTGTTGGTTTTTGGGTTCGCAACCCTGAATATTCTTGGCCTGGTCGCAAGGCGCTTCGAGCCACGCCGCAGCAATCTGAATTTCGGCGAGATGCTGGCGATCACCGTAACGGTCGTTTCGGTGGTTCTCCTGGGTTGGGAAATGCTCTCGCTGTTCCACATCTTTCCCATCAAGATCCAACCCCATTGAGTTTCTAGATCAAGAAGCGCGCATTTGCGCTATGATTTCCTGTATGGCAGAGAACTCCCCGGCTTTCGATATAACCTGCCCCTGCTGCAGCGCGGTGCTGAAAGTCGATCCAACGGCTAAAGGGGTTATCGCCCATACCGCCGCCGTCAAGCCCAAGATGTTCAACGATTTCGAGGCAGCTGCCAAGGCCATGAAAGAACAGGACAGCCGCCGCGAGTCCATCTTCCGTCAATCGGTGGAAGCGCAAAAGCACGCGGGAGATCTTCTGGAAAAGAAGTTCCAGGAGGCGGTCAAAAAGGCTAAGGAATCTCCCGACACCGGCAAGCCCATTCGCGATTTTGATCTAGACTGACAATCTTCGGGAATCGAACGTCTCGAGTTCGCGCAAGAGCCCCGTCGATTGTAAAGTTTTCATGAATTTTCACTGGATGGAATTTTTGTGTGCGCGCTGCCGCACAATCGAGCGTAAAATTACGCTCGATGTCCGACCTTCCCCTGCTGCTCGGCCATCGCGGCGCCCGTTCGTCTACCTCGGTTAAAGAGAACACCCTTGCGTCCTTCGATCTCGCGCTTGAACACGGCTGCGACGGTTTTGAGTTTGACGTGCGCCTGACCGGCTGCGGACGTTGTGTAGTTTGTCACGACCCCAAAGTTGACGGCATCTCCGTCGCTCAAGCAACTGCAGATCAGCTCGTTGCTCTCCCTATCCTCGAGGATGTCCTGCGGCGCTACAATCAGCGGGCGTTCCTCGATATTGAACTCAAAGTTGCGGGCTTGGAGTCGAAGGTGCTGAGCTTATTGCGCGAGCACAAGATGGAAGAGGGCTACGTCGTCTCTTCCTTCCTGCCCGAGGTAGTCATGGAACTGAAGACCCGCAGCGCGAAAGTTCAAGCTGGGATCATTTGCGATAAGCCTGGACAACTTGCGTGCTGGCGCGAACCGAACGCTGAATATGTTATTCCTCATCATTCGCTGGTCACGCTTAAGTTGGTGAAGGAAGTGCACGGTGCAGGCAAGAAATTGCTCACCTGGACCGTGAACGATCGAAAGGCAATGCTGCGCCTCGCCGATTGGCAGGTTGACGGTATCATTTCCGACGATACGAAATTGCTGGCGCAGACCTTCGCGTCATAGCCCGAGGTAAGCGAATCAAGCTGCGCCAATCTTTTTGTGCGAAGTTTGGGAGACGCGAACTTAGGTTTTGGCTTCCCGAGTCGCCCCTCCCTGGGACGCCTTTCGCAAGAACCCGTCTCGTTCTCTCTCGAACTCTTCCAACTCCACGGCTGTGCGCTCCTCACCCCATCCCATAACGGCGCCAATGCGCGTTGCCGCTTCCCGACTGCAAGACGGCGACCAGCAGGCGCCCAGAGCCACCGGTACACGCCGTAGCAGCACATCCGCGAGCGTAGCGGCGCTTTCGTTGCTGAATGCGTCCCACGCCTCCGCCACAATGTGGCTGGTATGCGGGCACAATGGAGTGCGCATTTCCGCACCGGCGCGAGCCCTACAGGCGACGGTCAAGGCTCGTTTTCCGTACCATTCCACAATGCTACGTGCGGCGTCAGCACTAATTCCGCCTGCCTCCGCGACTTCGACCACCCAATGCTCCAGAGTTGGGTCAACTTGGTCTCCGGAAGCTATGGCAAGGGCAGGCTGGGTGACTTTCACACCAATCTTCGCCGCGCATTCGCGCGCCAGGCTGCCCGCCGTGGTTAGCTTGCCCCCAATTACGGAAATCATGTGCGCGGCACCGTCTGCGCTGTGATCGTGGAGATAGTGTTTGCGGCTCACCGCAGACGGATTTTTCTTCAGCGAGAAGGGAAGCGGCCGGACTCCGGCGAACGCGAAGTGTATGTCGTCGTGCGCAAGTCGCACCTGCGGAAACAAGTGGAAGAAGGAGCGCAGCAGGTAGTCAACCTCGTCCGCGGACGGTTGCACCTGGCCGGGATCGTTCCCGTCCGCAACTTCGGTCGTTCCGACCAGCACCTGTTCGTTCCACGGGATCACAAAGATCGGACGACCATCCACCGCTTCGGTGTAAACCGCAGCTTGCGGCGCGCCAGCAAATTTCGACAACACGATGTGCGATCCGCGAACCCCGCCAACCATGGGGTGCTGAGTCTGAATGTTCGAACTCTGACAGATGCCATCCGCCCACGGTCCCGTCGCGTTAATGATCCAGGTGGCGTCAACGGTTTCTTCTTTTCCGGTAAGCTGATCTCTCAGCAATACTCCGGTGGCGCGTCCGTTGTGAATTCTTACCGCCAACACCTCGGTGTGATTGCGCGCCATAGCGCCGGCTTCGATCGCTTCCACCAGCCATTCCGCAACCAGGCGTTCGGGAAACTCACACTGCGCGTCGTCAAAACTGAAAACTGAGAAGTGTTTTCCTGCGTCCAGCAAACGTTCAAGTTTGTCTTGCTCGGTGCGGCTTCCATCCACTCCACGGGCGGCGTGTCCCATTCTCCGATAGAGCCATAATCCGGTGCGCACTGCGAGAGCGCTGCGGCGGCTCTCTTCACCTAACGCCAGCAGGAACTGCAGGGGATGGACCAAATGGGGATAGCGCTGAAGCAACCACTCCCGCTCCCTCAAAGACTCCCGCACTTGCCCTAGGTCGCCGTGCTCGAGGTAACGCAAGCCTCCATGAATGATGCGGGTCGAACGGCTGGTCGTGCCCGCGGCCAAATCGTGTTGCTCGACCAGAATCGTGCGCCGTCCAGCGCGAGCACATTCACGAGCGATGGCCACCCCGTTGATTCCTCCGCCAATCACAATCACCTGGAAACGCTCGTGCTCAAGCGATGGTCGCGAGTTCATGCGAGGGTTTAGATGCGCACCCATAGGCCGGTCAGGGAGGATAGGCGGATATCGGTTTCCAGTCTCGCCCACATGCGTCCCACAGGGAAAGATAACGTTAGTTTCGGTTTGCGGGGAATGACTCCTTTAGCTCCTTGTGTCCCAGGACGAGGGCGTCCGCGGCTACGTGATTGATGCTCTTCGTGATATCCGTCATTGCCCCGGCACGCGCACCTCATTTAGAGTGATTGTCCCATGCCAACTACCGGAGAGCGTTTCGAACGCGTGGTTTCCATCATGGCCCGCCTGCGGGGTCCCGGCGGATGCCCATGGGACCGCGAGCAGACCTTCGACTCTATCAAGCCCTACACACTCGAAGAAACCTACGAAGTGCTCGAAGCGATTGATAATCGCGATTGGGAAGAATTGACTGGGGAGCTTGGTGACCTTTTGCTGCAGGTTCTGTTTTACGCGCAAATGGCGAAAGAGCAGAACACGTTTTCGATTGATGAAGTGATCGATCGGCTTTCCGCCAAGCTGGTCGATCGCCATCCCCATGTTTTTGGAGACGTGAAGGCGGAGACCTCTTCCGACGTGGTGCGCAACTGGGAGGCGCTTAAAGCCGAAGAAAAGAAAAAACGCCTGGAGGCCGGCGGCGGAAAGTCAGCGAAGAATGACAGCAAGCCGGAGTCCATTCTCGCCGGAGTCTCAGCCGCGATGCCGGCGTTGCTGGAGGCTCACAAGCTCAGTTCGCGCGCATCGCACGTGGGCTTCGATTGGCCGAACATTCAAGGACTGTTCGAAAAGCTCCAAGAAGAAACGGAAGAGCTAAAGGAGCAGCTCAAGGACTTCCCCGCACCCGGCCCCCAGCCTCAGGGACGGGGCGTTGCCGGAGCCGGTCGCCCGCAGATCAGCGAAGACCTCCGCCGGCGATTGGAAGGCGAGGTGGGCGATCTTTTCTTCGTGTTGGTCAACATTGCCCGCTACCTTTCGCTTGATCCCGAGTCGGCGCTGAAGAAAACGAACCACAAGTTTAAGCGTCGTTTTCAGTGGATGGAGGATCAGTTGCGAGCTTCGGGGCGCAGTCCCCAGCAAGCGTCGATGGAAGAACTCGAATCGTTATGGCAACAGGCCAAGCAACAGGAGCAGGATGCCAGGTGAGCGCAGATTCGATCGATATTCGCAAATGCCACCAACTTGACGAAATGCGAGCCTGCGTTCGACTGCAGCAGGAGGTCTGGAATTTTTCCGATGCCGACCTGGTGCCGTTGCGCATGTTTGTAGTGGCAGAGAAGATCGGGGGGCAGGTGATCGCCGCGTTCGCGGGCAACGAAATAGTGGGATTTGCCCTCTCAATACCGGGCGTCCGGGGCCGGCAGTCCTACCTGCATTCGCATATGCTGGCGGTGCGGAAGCAGTATCAAAATGCCGGTCTAGGCCGCCGCATCAAACTTTTCCAGCGTGACGACGCGCTCGCCCGTGGTTTCGAGTTGATCGAGTGGACCTTCGACCCGCTGGAAATCAAGAACGCGTATCTCAATATCGAGAAGCTGGGTGCCATTGCGCGGCGCTACAGTGTCAACCAGTACGGCATTACGTCCTCACCGTTGCAGGGCGGACTGCCCACGGACCGGTTGGTGGCCGAATGGTGGCTGAAGTCGAAACGGGTCGAAACCTTGCTGCAAACAGGAAAGAATCCGCACATCGAGAGCCTGACCAGGATTTCCGTACCGGCCCAGATCTACGAATGGAAAGCTTCTGCCGCAACTCGAAGTCAGGCAAAAGGAGTGCAAGACGGCAATCGAGAACAATTCGTAAAAGCATTTGCCGATGGATTCGCAGTGCTAGGCTATGAGCGCGACCCGCAGGGAAGCGGCAAGTTTCTACTTGGCCAGTGGGAGGAGAAGTGGATGTACCCCGCAACCTAGGATGGTCTCATGAGTGATTTGTCCGATCTGATGACGAGCCTCGGGGATAAACAGGTTGCTGAAGAAGTCCGAAGGAGAGACGTTGCAAGCAACGTCTCTAGCTGCCGACAAATCTGATGAATGAAGTTTGACATTAATGAAAATTGAAGCTATCACCCTCCGTGAAATTCAAATGCCGCTTGTCCACTTTTTCGAGACAAGCTTTAAGCGCACCTTCAGCCGCAGAATCCTTCTGCTGACCGTCCACTGCGACGGCATCGATGCCTGGGGAGAGTGCGTAGCCGGCGAAGATCCGTTCTACAGCAGCGAGTGGACGGAGAGCGCGTGGCCCACGATCCAAAATTATCTCGCCCCGGCAGTGTTGGGCCGGACGCTTTCGACCGCACGAGAGGCTGTGCCCCTCATGGCGAGAGTGCGGGGCCATGAGATGGCTAAGGCCGCCCTCGAGAACGCGCTGTGGGACGCCGAGGCTCAAGAGAAACAGATGCCTTTATGGAAGCTGCTCGGCGGCACACTGCGGGAAGTTTCCTGTGGCGTTTCCATTGGCATTCAGGACTCGATTGAGCAACTGCTCGAGAAAATTCAAACCGAACTGGCCGCGGGATATCGGCGCATCAAGATAAAGGTCAAGCCTGGTTGGGATGTGAAAGTACTTGAGCGCGTCCGCTCGCGCTGGCCCGAAATTGTCCTCAGTTGTGACGCGAACTCGGCTTACACTCTGGACGAACTCGAACACCTCCGCGAATTCGACCAGTTCAATCTCCTGATGATCGAGCAGCCGTTGTGGCATGACGACATCTATTATCACTCTCGCCTCCAGCAACAGCTGCGTACGGCGATTTGTCTGGACGAGTCCATCCGCCACGCGCGCGATGCAGCTAAGGCTCTGGATCTAAGCGCATGCCGCATCATCAACATCAAGGTCGGACGTGTAGGGGGATTCACCGAGGCCAAGAAGGTTCACGATGTTTGCGCATCCCGAAACATCCCAGTGTGGTGCGGGGGCATGCTCGAGTCGGGGGTGGGGCGCGCTCACAACATCGCTCTTTCCACCCTGCACAACTTTCGCCTGCCGGGAGATGTTTCCGCCTCGAAACGATACTGGAAGGAAGACGTCATCGAACCTGAAGTCGAGGTCACGCCACAAGGTACAATTCCGATCCAGGACGTACCTGGCACCGGCTATCGGGTGCGTGAGGATTTGATTGAAAAACTCACAGTCCGCAAAGAAACGATTCGCGCGGGGAAATAAAGACTTGCAGCCACACGCGACAGGTCGAGCCGATCGGCGCTGCTACTTTGGTTGTTGGCGGTTCTCCGCTAGTTCCGCCTCCTGCTTCTTGAGCAGTTCTACTCCCTGGGCGAAATTCAGATTCGAAGGCGCTGGCCGAAAATCGCTAAAGACTTCATCCGACCTGATGTTGAGGCTCTTGAACAGAAGCTCCTTGCCGGTAAAGCTCAGGCTCATGTGGGTGACTTCCCAGTCCCCCTGCATTACTTCTGCCTGCTCCACCAGGAAGTGTCCGCCTCGGTCCAGGTGGCCCAGGATTCCCCAACCGAAACCCACCTCCTTGCTCAAGATTCCATCGATCCTTGCGATGCGGTGCTGGTCCGCGTCGATCAGCAGGTAACCCTGCATTCCCGTAAGCACCTGCTCCACGTGGCTGGGTGGACTGTATTTGGGATTTGCGCGGAATTTAAGTCGGACCAACTGGTCGCCAGCTTTCCCGATTATCTGATTCCCAACCGTAGTCCCATCGGGCTCGTAGAGGAATGCATCTGGTAGCGCCTTCATGATTCGCGTTATACGCTCCTCGTCTTCTTTCTCCGACTTCTGCTTCTTTTTGAGCGCCACGGGATTGCCGGCCAACTCGGACAAGCGAGCTTCTTCGGCGCGGCGTTGCTCCGGCGTCAGGGGCTTATCGTTGATGGCAATCAACATTCCCGCCATGCCTTCGCGGGTTTCGACAATCAGCTTAGTCTGCGACCCGCGCGACGTTTCCTTGCGATCCAAAAACATCGCTCGCGCGTCGCTATTGCCGGGCGCGATCTCCCGCTGAACCGTGCGGCGCACCAGTTCGATGGGTGATTCAGAGGGTTGGTCCGCGGAGAATGCGAAGACCGCACTGACCATTGCCAGCAGAGTAATTGTGATCGCCAGCTTCGGGTTGAAGTAAATCTGCTCCATGCACGCCCAGTCTTAACTTAGACGTTAGTTGGCGTACAGCCGTTGTATATGCTTGTCCCCTGCAGGGCAAGCCGGAAAAGCGAAAGCCCCGTCATTTGACAGGGCCTTCACGAGAAGCCAACCGAGCACTGTTTGGTGATACGAGCTATTTTCCTTTGTACGTGCGTGGCGAGCCGACTCCGGCACAAAGATCCCAGCCCACCTTGCAGCGCGAATCCCCCTGGGTGATGTCGTAGAAATCGGCCTTGTACTCTTTCTTGATTGTGTACTCTTTGTAAATCACGGTGAGTTCGTCATGGGTCGACTGCATTTTGCCGCCAGCGGCGTTCACGATTCCGGCAAAAGTCGGTGAGGACCAACTGGTGCCGCCAACCGCACCCCACTGGCCCTCTAAGTAGATGGCGGCGCAACAAAAGTCAGAAGCAACATCGGGATATCCACGCTTGCTTCCGACGATGTTCTTGATGACGTCCTGGTAGCTGGGTCTGGGCTCATATGGGCTGATGTCGCCTCCCCCGCCGCCGTACTGCTCATTGATGAAATCCCCGTTTGAATCCCGATTGAATATCGTGCCCCCGACGGATACTACGTTCGGGGACGCTGTGGGGTACGCGGTCACCCCGATGCCGGAATCACCGCTCGAAGCAAAATAGACAACTCCAGGCTCAGTGAAAAGTTTGTCGTATTTTAAATCGTAGGAGAACTCCGCGTCGGCCCAACTCATGCTGATCACGCCACCACCATTCTTGGCCACCAACTTACTCGCCACCGTCACCGCGTACCAGTAGGGATCGGTATTGCAGGTGCCGGACATGCACAGCTTAGATTCCACCAGGAAGAGCTTGGCTTTGGGCGCCATGGCATGAGCCCACTCGATATCCAGTGCTTCTTCCACTAACCACTCGCTATAAACCGGCGGCTGGTGGCCATCTGCATAGACGACGGTGAAGTCGGCGTCAGGTATGCCAAATTGCTTTGAGAACGCGTGCAGGTCCTGCTTGGCACTCGGGTAGTGCCCTGCATCGATAATTGCGATGGCTCCTACACCGCCAGTCGGAACCTTCGTGCTGGTCGCAACTGGACAGCCCTTGGGCCCCTTTACCAATTCGTACACGCAAGCCAAAGAGCCCGGCGTCTCCGTACCCGGAGGAGGCCCACCAGTGGTATTTGGGACTTCTGGAGTGGCGAGAAAGTAGTTCGTGTGTATGCGCCCAGGGTGCGGAATGCTGGACTCAGGAACAACAATGCTAAATCCATTGATTTTTGGTTCGTCAGCTGCGTGAACGGGACCGGGCAAGAGACATGCGCCAAGCGATAGCGCAGCCCCAGTAATTAGGGAAACTACGATGGAATGTTTCATGCACCATTCTTTCTCTAAACCGGGGGCTTCGGTTTTTGAATTGTAGACCGACCGGAATTGTACACTGGCTTTGGCCGCCAGATAAGGGGAATCACGGAATTTTCAACGGAAATGCGGCATGAACTCTGCAAATTTTTTCACTAAATCTCGCGCCTTGTCCCCCAGAATCGACCAAATAGTTTAGAATCCGTTATTCCTGCTTTCGCCAGCGGCCGTGCGTTCAAAGGAGAAACCCTAAGTATGGACATGCCAAAGACCGGAGAGTTCGCACACATCGGCAAATCGGTAGTGATTAAAGGAGAGCTTTCCGGCAGTGAGGATTTGTATATCGACGGAACGGTCGAAGGCACAATTCAACTGCATGGGAACAATCTGGTCATTGGACCCAACGGCCTCGTGCACGCCGATGTCAACACAAAAGTTGTGGTGATCCAGGGCAAGCTGGAAGGTAACATACGAGCCAGCGAGCGGGTGGAGTTGCGGAAGTCTGCTGTCGTCGTAGGAGATATTGTCACCCAGCGAATTGCGATGGAGGACGGAGCTTACGTCAAAGGCAAAGTGGAAATCCAGAGGGAAGCCGCCAAGCCGAGCTCACCACCCGCAACCAAGCCTGAGCTGCAGGTCGAGGCGAAGAGCGCTGCCGCGGGGAGTACTCCAGTAACCAAACAATAGAATTTTTCGCCGGTTCAACCGCGTGGGCCGCGATATATTTAGATTGCGGAACTCTGTTGAACCGGACGCCGGGAATTTGCCATGGCATCCGTTACGCACAGCTTCATGAAACTTTTTCGCGGTCCATCCACCGTCCCCGGTCAGGGGGTCAGACCTGTGTCTACGACGCAGCGGCTAACACGCCGCTCCAGCGGACTGGGGGCAGTTTCGCGCACGCTGCAATCCGAAGAACCAATCTGCGTTCTGGATATCGGTTCCACGTCTGCTGCCAATATCCGTTATCTGACCCAGCGCGGACACAAGATCTACAGCGAAGATTTGCTCGAGGCCTCGACCGATCCCGCTCTGATCACGAAGGACGAACAGGGGCAGACGATTCTGGATAGCAGGCGCTTTCTAGCCGACAACCTCGTCTACCCGGCGGCCCAGTTCGACATCGTGCTGTGCTGGAATTTGGCCGACTATATGCCGGAAAGCCTGGTCAAGCCCGTGGTCGCCCGCCTCTGGTCGACGATTAAACCCGGCGGTATGCTGCTCGCTTTCTTTCATACTCGCGAAGCTGGGCCGGATGCGCCTTGCTACCGCTACCACATCGTGGAAAACGACATTCTGGAGATGCAGCATGTCGAAGCGCGCAGAGATTTGCGCCGAGGTCCTACGGGCGTGCTTCATACGTCGATCGAGAAGAGTTTCCGCTTGCAGCGGGTCTTTAACAATCGTCACGTGGAAAATCTGTTCCGCGACTTCGGTTCGATCAAGTTTTTCCTCACCCGCGATAACATCCGCGAAGTGCTGGTCGTCAGGTAAAGTGCAGGACCGGTCTCACCGGTCCTGGCGGAGTGAAGCTACGCGGCCTACCTGGTCCTTCTCACCAAATATCGTGTGATCGCGGGCATCTTTTCGAGCAAGCGGAAAATTGGAATCCGCATGCTCTGCGGCAAACTCAGCATCCGCCGGATTCTCGAAGCGGTGCGAAACACCGGTGTGAGCCGTCTCTCGTACGCCGAACGATAATCGCGCGCAGCTTGCCGCAGCGATATTCTTCCAGCGAAGAACGGAATCAGACACTCGGCCGCCAGCGTGCCGCTCCGCAGGGCGAGAGAAACACCGCCCCCGACGAAGGGATCCACAAAACCCGCGGCATCGCCAGTCATCAGAATCCCGTCTCGCTCCGGTTGCGGTTCGCGAAAGACAAGAGGGGATGTGGTCACTGGCTCGCTAAGCGGCCTCCATCCGCGACTCCGTTTCTGCAATCCGGGGTGGCAATCGAATACTTCCGGCAAGGTGCTGGCCACATCGGTCCGCACCATGGCGCAGACGTTGACCCTTCCGGTTTGTTCGTCCTCGTCCCTGAGGTTTACCGGTTGTACTCCACAATAACCGCCATCCAAGAAATAGAGATCGACGGAAACCTGCGACGGAGACTCGGCGAAATGTCCTTTGAGTCCAAGCCATTTCACCGGGGTTTTTCTCGTATCGGTTCCTGTAAGATTCAGGTTTGACCAACGGCCCGAGGCATTGATCAGCGCGCGACCTTCGAATTCTCCCACCGAGGTTGTGACCACGAACGGATCCGTGCCGGAGATACTCTGAACGACAACCTGCTGCCGGCCGTCAACTCCGCTTCTTTCTGCGGAATCCCAAAGAGCAACGTCAAGATCCAGGCGCGAGATGCTGGCCGCAGACGGATCGAATGGGGTATCAATCATGCGACCGTCGAGAAAAAGGCGAGCTCGATCAATTCGAAAAGCATCGGCGACCAGCCCCGCGTGTTGCGGAGCGAGCAGGTGGGAGAGAAGCTCGAGGGATTCGGAGGAAACGAATTCGCCGCAAACCTTGTGACGGGGAAACTGCCCGCGCTCGAGCAATAGCACGCGAGCACCATGGCGAGCGCAAGTGATGGCCGCGGAGCTTCCCGCTGGCCCGCCGCCGACCACAATCAAGTCATACATCGATCTGTCTTTTCCACGCGATTGCACCCATACGAAACACGGGACGGCGTTCAATCTCCACCCTCGCGGCCGTGGTCTGCCCCAGCATCCGATTCATTTCCTTAACGGTGTATGCGCGACGCACCGAAGCGGGTGCATCATGGCGGTTGAACCGACTTCGATAAAGTGCCAGGCTTGCATAAACCAGGGCGAGGTGAATTGGATCGCGGACCACGTCGTTGATGATCACCGCGGTACGGCCCACGCGCAGGCCCTCGTTGACAAACTGCACCAGTTCCCGCGGTTCTAGGTGGTGAGCGAAAAGGCACGAACTCACTAAGTCAAAACTTGCGTCCGCGAAAGGAAGCGCCAGCGCATCTCCGGCCACTGCTAAGCTTCCGTTTCCAGAGCCGTTTTTCAGATGCGACTGGGCGCGGTCAAGTAGCGTCACCTGAAGCCGGACTCCCAACTTTCCCATGCGTGCACTAGCAGCATGAGGCACGTATCCCGTGCCCGCCGCCACTTCTAACAGCGAGAGCGATCGGGCGCCATGTTTCCGCGCCACATGCGCGATCATCGACTGGGTCGTGGCAATCCCACCGAACCACCGATTGATTTGGCGGATGTCGGAGAGCGCAGCGGCAATCTCGGCGGGTGTGCCGGAATCGGAGTCGAGTAGTTCGGGAATGACAACGCGCTTCATAGTCGGAATCTGCTTCCTGGTAGGGCACGGCTTCAGCCGTGCCGAAAGGCTTCGAAAGCTCTACACTTCCGCCAACTCTTCTTCGAGCAATTGCTTGTTATAGAGGTCGGTATAGTAACCGTCTTTGGCCACCAGTTCGTCGTGGCTGCCCAACTCCACGATCCGTCCGGCGTGGAGGACGGCGATGCGGTCGGCATTGCGCACAGTGGAAACCCGGTGGGAAATGAAAATCGTGGTACGGCCCTGCATAATCTCGCGCAGGTGATTGAGAATCTTGTCTTCCGTATGGGTGTCGACGCTCGAGAGTGCATCGTCCAGAATCAAAATGCGTGGGTTACGAATGATGGCTCGCGCAATTGCAGTGCGCTGCTTCTGGCCACCGGACAGGGTAATGCCGCGCTCACCCACCAGCGTCCGATATTGCTCGGGGAAACTCTCGATCTCCTCGCCAATGCTGGCCGCCAGCGCCGCCGCGCGGACCTCTTCGTCCGTGGCGTCCTCTTTTCCGAAGGCGATATTCTCGCGCACTGTTTCGCTGAACAGAAAGGTTTCCTGCGGTACAAACCCGAGATTGCGGCGCAGGGCTGCGATCGGATAATCGCGGATGGGAATGCCGTCGATGAGCACAGTTCCCGGTTCGGCGTCGTAAATACGAGGGATCAAGCTAACCAGCGTGGTCTTGCCCGAACCCGTAGGGCCCACAATCGCCAGGCTGCTCCCAGCCGGAACGCGGAGATTGATGTCGTGGAGAACTGGAGTAGAGCCGTAGGAGAACTTCAAGTGCCGGAACTCGATCTCACCCCGTATTTGTGTACGCGCGAGCGTCTCGCTCGTGCTGTTCTTGACTTGGATTTCCTCACCATCCTCAATCTCCGGCTTCTCCACCAGAATCTCGTTGATGCGTCCCATCGAAGCCGTCCCACGCTGGAAAATATTGATGACCCAACCTAGAGCAATGATGGGCCAGGTAAGCTGCACCATGTAGGTGTTGAAGGCAACAAAACCGCCCACGCTAATGCGGCCCGTAATCACCTCGCGGCCGCCCAGCCATAGCACCAGTACAATGGCGAGTCCCAACATGGTTTCGAGCGTCGGCCAGAGCATGCCCATCAAACGAACCAGCTTCAAGCTGCGCTTAATGTATTCCTGATTCGCCGTTTCGAACGCGGCAATCTCGGCCTCCTCTTGCACGTAGGCGCGAATCACGCGCGCTCCGGAGAAATTCTCCTGAGCTCGAGCCGAGATATCAGAAAACATCGCCTGGATTCTCTCGAAGCGTTCGTGAATCTTGCGGCCAAAATACTGGATGGTGATGCTGACGATCGGCAGCGGCAAGAATGCGTAGAGCGTCAGCTTGGGACTGATCGAAAGCATGAAGGCGAGCGCGCCGGCCGTAAACACAATCGTGTTCGCCGAATACATGATCGCCGGTCCCAACAGCATGCGGACGGCATTCAGGTCGTTGGTGGCGCGAGCCATAATGTCGCCAGTTCGCGTCCGCTGGTAGTAGGAGTAAGAAAGACCTTCGAGGTGCCGGAAGAGGTCATTGCGTAGATCGAATTCGATTTCGCGAGAAACCCCGATCACGATCCAACGGGTCAGAAACTGGAAGACTCCCTTGAAAGCGGCCACTGCCAGAAGGAGCAACGCATATGTGACCAGCTTGTGTCGAGTGATGCCGAGATGAAGGTCATCCACTGCCCGCCGAATGACCAGTGGAAATAGAATCCAGATGCCATTGGTCAGGAAGACACAAATCGTCCCCACCACATAACTGCGGCGGTACTTCTTAAAGTAGGGAATCAGGGGACGCAGACTTTTCGGCAGCATCGGCTCGTTAGATGCGATTCTACCAGCCCGAGCTTCAGTTTCGCCGCATCGTCCCCATCAGCGGAGCGATTCGCGGCAGCGACCAATCGGCGAATGCCACCGCGCCGGCCGTCAACAGCACCACCACCCAGCTCCCGAGAAAAAACCAGGTGGAATCGATCAAGTAGGAATAAAGAAGATCAACATCCATGGGTCAACCTCTCACAAGAGAGAATCGCGTCAGCAGACCTTTTCCAGCAGCGCGGAAGATCCTCTGCCCTGCAGTCGCACTTTTCCGGTCAGGTGTTTGTATTCGTCCAATATCTCGCGGACAGCGTTCAGCCGCCCGAGCGACGTCAAATGCACATCGGTGAGTGCGTGCTCAATCTGCGACATCCAGCATTCGACGGCCCGATCCACACCAACCGCCATCTCGCTGGCGATAACCTCGACAAGATTCGTTGGAATGACTGCAGTAGCCAATGCCTTACCCGCCTTTCTTAATCTTTGGAACGAAGCACCGCCGGGGGAGGGAACCCCCTCAGTCCCTCCCCCTCCCCCCTCAGATTCCGTTACTGATTGGGTGCCTCTTGCGAGTGCGCTCCCTGCTCACGTTCCTGCATGTGTTGCTCGAACCGTTGTTCCCGCTTGGCTATGAACTGAGCCAGCTTGGTCTTCTGGTCCGCAGTAAGAACCTGGTAAGCCTCGGAGGCAATGCGTGCGTGCTGCACTTCAAGTTGCGCGTGAACTTGCGCTCCCTGAGTCGCGATTGTCTGTGCCTTGGCCTCATCAAACGTGCCGCTCTGAATGAGCTGCATCATTTGCTCATGAGTCTGCATTTCCTGCTTAAACAAAGGTTCCATCGCTGGCTTCTCTTTAGCGATGATCTGTTTGATCTGCGCCTGTTGTGCGTCGTTCAGATCCAGGTAATCCGTGAAAAAGCCCAACATGGGCCCGCCAAGAAAATCACCACCACCACGTGGGCCGCCGTGGTGCTGCGCCATCGCAAGTCCCGCCACCAGCACGATAGCCAAAGCTGCGAACGACATTTTGCTGCGTAATTTCATAACCTCTCCTGTGAGCATTCCCCGTAGATCGGAAAACCTCAGATTGCGTATGATCATAGAAACACTTTTCGCACTTGCTGGTGGTAAAGAGTCAGTCAACCGGAGTAAAGTTTTGTAAAGCGCGATAACCGCCGTATTGACAATTCTTTACCACGGTCACCGGCGCGCCTAACTAAAATGAGAAAAGTGGATCGCATTCTGGTTATCGACGACGACGTGGAACTGTGCAGCCTGGTAGGAGAGTATCTCGAGCCCGAGGGCTTTCAGATCGAATCGGTTCACGACGGCAATCGTGGTCTGGATCGTGCGCTCAACGGGGATTACCTGCTGGTCGTGCTGGATGTAATGTTGCCCGGCATGAACGGCTTCGACGTGCTGCGGCGGATACGCAACACGTCGCGCATTCCGGTCCTGCTGCTCACCGCACGCGGTGAGGACGTGGACAGAATTGTAGGCCTCGAAATCGGCGCCGACGACTATCTTCCTAAGCCCTTCAATCCCCGCGAACTGGTGGCCCGCATCCGAGCCATTTTGCGTCGAACCCAGGCCGCGGAAAAAGACACAGAAAGAACGGGCGAGGATCAAATCCCCGAAGTCGTCCGGGTCGGTGATATTGAGCTTGATCCCGCCACTCGAATTGTTCGCCAGGATGGCAAGCCGGTGGAGTTGACCTCGGTCGAATTCAATTTGCTGCATGTTTTAATGCGCGAAGCGGGACGCGTGGTGACCCGTGAACACCTGGTGGATGCTGTTCTCAGCCGCAAGTTTTCTCCCTTCGACCGCAGCATCGATATGCACGTCAGTAAAGTTCGCAAGAAGCTGGGCGATTCCGAAAACGGCAGCGATCACATCAAAACCGTTCGTGGTGTCGGATACATCTTCGCGCATCCCCGCGAGCAAGCCAAGGCTACCCCTGCCAAAGTCGAGGAAGCATGAGAAGCCTGTTCCTCAAAATCTTTCTCTCTTACTGGATGGCCCAAGCGCTCTTCCTGGTATTAGCGATTATCGTGACTCTAGCAATGCGCCCTTCGCGCGAGATTTCCAATCTGCAGACGCAAGAGCCGAAGATTCTCAACGAAGCTTTGCAAGCCTATCAATCGGGCGGCGAGGACGGTGCCCGAAAATATCTGGGGAACGTTCACGATAATCAGCACGTCCGGGTATTCATCTTCGATGACCAGGGCCGCGAACTTGTCGGCCGCAAGACGCACGACTGGATCGACCGCGCCAGGCGCGGTCAAGTCCACACCGCCGACACTTTCCTGGGACGCTTCGGGCCCGGCCAAGTCCTGCGCCAGACCCTCACTGCCGACAACGGCCGCCGCTACATGCTGATTATCGACATGCCTCCGGAAGAGCATCCATTTTTCGGATTGCATGGCGTCCCCGGCTTGGGCATCCTGATCGCGATTATTTCCTCGGGATTGGTCTGTTACATTCTGGCACGATATTTGACCTCACCCATCGTGCAGCTCCGCGCTGCGACCCAGAAGCTGGCCTCCGGCGACCTCACCGCACGCGCCGGCATGCCCGCTTCCCACCGCCATGACGAAATGGCCGAGCTGATGCGCGACTTCGACCGCATGGCCGAACGCCTGGAAAGCCTGGTGAATGCCCAGAGCCGATTACTGACCGACATCTCTCACGAGCTGCGATCTCCCCTGGCGCGCCTGAACGTCGCACTTGAGTTGGCCCGCCAGCGCAGTGGGCCAGAAGCGCGCAGCGCCCTCGATCGCATCGATCGCGAAGCCAACCGCCTCAACGAACTGATCCAAAAGCTGCTGACCATTGCCCGCCTCGAAGCCGGGGATGAATCCATCGAGAAGATCCCGGTCCACCTCGAACAGATTGTCCATGAGATTGCCAAGGATGCTGCCTTTGAGGCCCAAAGCCGTGGTTGCCGGGTGGAGGCTACAGTGGTCGATGACTGCGTGGTCGTCGGAAGTCCGGGCTTGCTGCACAGCGCAATCGAGAACGTGGTGCGCAACGCCATCCGTTATACCCACGATGGCACGAGCGTGGAAGTACGCCTGGAGCGGGGTGTCGGACAACAGAACGGTACGGGCTCCCCGGAAGCCGTCGTGCGCGTGACCGACTTCGGCCCTGGAGTACCTGAGGACGCGCTCGATAAATTGTTCCGGCCGTTTTATCGCATCGACGATGCTCGCGGCCGCCAGACTGGCGGCGTGGGTCTCGGCCTGGCCATCACGGATCGTGCCGTGCGCCTGCACGGCGGGACGATCAGGGTATCAAATCGCCCACAGGGCGGCCTGATGGTTGAGATTCGCCTGCCTCTGGCCGCCGCGGAAACCAGGGACATGACCGATCCGCAGACCATCACGATTCTTTCGCGCGAACTCTGAAGTGTGGGGCAAGCGAGCCTCGTCGGTGTGTTTACTCATGAAACAACAAGACGACATCATGTTTACCTTCTAATAATGGGTATATACCCCGAAATTTGCATTTTCTTGCTAGATCTATGAAAACAAAGGGAGTGGTTTGGAGATACCCTGCTAAAATATCCCTTTTAAAGGACTTAGCGAGGGGACATCCCAGCCTTGTAAGTCTATGGAAGCACGGCCTAAGTTCGGGGTACCATCTAAAATATCCCTTCTAAAGGACTTAGCGGGGATAATTCTAGCGGACGGGTCGACTTGGTGAATGACAAATCGGGTCTGTGCCGGAAAGTGAAGTTGTCAAAGAACTGGACGAGTGGCTGTTATCAAACAGCTAACACAACTGTCATTATGTTAGCCGCATAGGGACGCTTGGTCAAGGGAGAAATGTGGGTTGGCCGAGGCCTTTCTGTGCTGTTAACGCCCCACCCTCCGCAAAGAAACGCGGAAGGGTGGGCCACCCTGTAAGGGTGGGTCACCGCGCCAGGCTACTGTAGGGCGAATCTACCCAGGGAATTCCTTCCTTGCGCTGGCGCAAGGACAAAACTCGGCTTCATCGAGTATCCTTTGGTCGCGCCGCAATCAGAGTCAATCATTCCCGTCATCCGTGCGTCTCTGAGCTGATGAGCGAGTTCAACTACCCTGATCAATTTCGAAAATGGAGAACCCACAGTGAACAAAAGGTCTGCAATTTGTTCTGCCCTGCTTGTGCTGGGAAGCATGACTGTCCTGGCTCAGGACAGCAAATCAGGAATCATCCACATCAACGGTGGTGCCACCACAGTAGCCATTAGGCCATCAGCCCAGCAACCGAATGCGAAAGGCATCGAGCCACCTGCCAATCCTTTTTATGACAACATCGGTACCAGCGGTTATCAACAATATGTTGGCTATGCTGTCTGCGACGGCATCCGCAGCTGCGGTGGGGAATGGACACCTGCCAACCAGTTCACGTCTTTGAAGACGGGCACTACCAGGAAAATCAGCCTGGGTCTTGGTTTCGTGCAGGGCACAAACCGTGCTCTCGTTATCCTCACCAAGGACTGCAAGAACAAGCCATGCACTAATTCGGATGGCGCTCCTAAGGGGGAACGTTTATGTCAGGGAACGGTGAACAACATGCCCATTTTCTCCGACACCAATACGCAGGTTGTGTCGTTCAATTGCGCGGCGCAGCTGACCAAGGGCAAAAAGTATTGGGTCCTTATCCAGCCGCCGGTGAAATCCGACCTAGCGTGGAATTTCTCTAACTCAGCGCAGGCGGGGATCGTACTAGGCCACAACGATACTTGGAGCACTTATCAAAGCCGACAATCCACTGGAGCACTGACAATTCAATAGTCGGCCTGTCCAAGTTTGGCAACCCATCCTGAGGGGGCAAACAGAGGCAAGCGGCGAACAACCGCTTGCCTCTCTCAATGCAGCTCCGCTCTATTCTGCGCTCAAACTCCATCGGACGGCGTTTTGAAGAAGTTGCGAATACGACATTGGGGCGGTCTGATGTCCAGGCGATCTTGCATGCATGATGAAGGGCGTGGTTGAGTGGTAACATCCCGTAACACCTGTCTGGAAAACGATTACGAGCGAGCCTACGGTTGGAAAGGCAACACCATCCACGAGAGCGAAATGGCGCTCTTCTTCGAGTGCATACAGTAGTGCGCTCGAAAAGCGCTTGACACGAGCCGACATTGTCAGAGAGGCGACGTTTCGCCAATAATCCGTTTGAGATGGGCGCGTAGGAACGTCAAAAGGATTGGCTGCGCATGACAAAGCGGGCTTTCGCGTAAGATGTGACCCTTGTCACTGACAGCAGGCGCTCATTCGTCTAGACATTAAGACATCCCGCCGCACGACGAGCAGGCCCCACCATAAAGGTGTGCCCCTGAGGCGAGACCTTTGAACTAGAAGCGCAAACAACGGGGGTGGCGGCAATGGCCACTTACGGTGAGTGGATAACGAGGTCTACGCGCATTGGCGCATCACTCGGTGGTGTCACGGGGTTTTTCTTTGCAGCCTGTCTCACTGCGACCAGCCCCGCGCTCGCTTGGACAGATGTACTAGAGACAGTGGGGTCAATTGCTGTTGTTCTTATATACGCGGTCATACTGGGTAGCTTTTGTATCCTAATAGGTGGGCTGGCCGGATTGGTCTTAGGCACCGTTTCTTCCCCGCTTAGGTCATTCACCAAGAACGCCAGAATTCTCCACTTTCGAGTCAACCGGCGGGACGGGAACATTGAGAAACGGGATCGTGCTTCGTAACCCGTCGAGAGAACGCCACGGCCCGGCAAAAGCGAATCGCGACCGAAGGCCGAGCGACGCTCCATCCGCGCCACGTCCGAAGAAGGATGTCATGAAATCCCAGTGGAGGCCGCAGCAATCTGATTCTCCGCTCAAGGGCTCTGACGGGCTGGTGGCTAGCCCACTTTTGCGGCTTTGGCAAAAGGCCCCACCCTCCGCGAAGAACGCAGAAGGATGGGGCACCCTGATTAGTGTAGGCCGGGCGTCCACTGGTGCGGACGCCGGTTGACATTCTTAGACGCCTTCGAGGAATCTGTCATGCGATACTTTAATCGCCTGAAAATCCCCCGCTCCAAGATTGAAGATGACCAGAGGCAGGGCCACTCGCGTGTCTTAATTCCGGGCGTGGGCGTCGGCATCTCGTGCCGTTTGGGCGGCGGTGGCGGACAGGGAGCTTATCGTGAATTGCTTTCTGACAGGAGTACGCGGGACGGTTCTTTTCTTTACGCTTCTGGTCTTTACTCTTTTGATCTTTAATCTTGTGGAGGCGACGTTCGCTGAGCAGCCCGTCATCAACGGGATCCCGGGTGGTCTTGCCTGGCAAATGCGCCGGTGGCCTTGGCACGTCGAGCGGCCACGTGGGTTCCTCAATCTAGTTCGTTTCCAAGGTGAAGCAACTTTCGCCCGCGGCGGCGGTTCCAATTAGGGTGGGAAGTTTGCGCTTCGGTTGTATTCCTGATACACAAATGAGGGTACCCCTTGATCTCCAACCGTATGATGGGAAGGTTCCTTTGCCGGGGCCCTGCGAGATCTTGAATCGACGACACGGAGAAAGAATGCGGATGAAGTTCCGTTTCCTGCAGCATGTGTTACTTCCGGTTTTGCTTCTGTGCCTGATGGCGTGCAGTACTAATAACTCCACCCTGGTGAATGGTGGCAACGGCCTGCTCTTTGTCACTGCGCAGGCCAATACAACCGTCTCCGTTTACGGAATAAATCTCACGAACGGTAACTTGAGCACGGTGGGGTCCAGCATCGGCACTGGCGCGGCTCCTGCGGCCATCGCCATTACGCCGGCCCTGGACGCAATGTTTGTCGCCAACAGCGGTTCCAACGACATTTCCAGCTACACCACGAATTCTGACGGTTCGCTCGCGGCGGTCAGCGGAACGACCAAGGCCGGAACCACGCCCATGGGGCTGGCCATCGATCGCGGCGGCAAATTTCTCTTCGTAGCCAACCAGGGATCGAGCAACGTCTCGGCGTTTACGATTGGCACTGGGGGCGCGTTGACGGCCGTGCCCGGTTCGCCATTTACCACGATTCCAGTCGGACTTTCGTATCCGAACGGTACGCTGCCGGTTGCGGTTGCGGTTAGCGGCTCGGGAAAGTTCTTGTATGTGGCGAGCCAGCTGGCTAATTTTGTCTCTGTGTTTTCGATTAATTCCACCTCGGGTGCGCTTACCGCGTCTGGCGTTGCTTTTTATGCAACCGGAGATTCGCCTTCGGGACTGGGCATTTCGCCCAATGGAGGTTTTCTCTACGTCATGAATGCGGCCGCCACATCCAACAATGTGAGCGCCTTTGCCATTTGCGACATCGTGGTGACCAGCTGCATCAACCCTGCTAGCCCAGATGGCACGCTTACGCCGGTGGCGGGTTCTCCATTCGCGGCCGGCCTTGGTCCTGTGGCAATCGCCTTCGATCTGAATTTTAACTTTGCCTACGTGGTGGACAAGGGATCGAGCACGATTTCTCAATATTCATGGGGTCCTGGAAGCGGCGTTCTGACCCCGCTTTCTCCGGCAACGATTTCCACCGGCTTAACTCCGGTGGCGATGGCCATTCGCACCGGAACCACGGGGACGAACATAGGGAGCACAGTGACGAATCCCACCGACTATGCCTACGTGGCGAACAACGGCGCGGGCTCGATTTCGATTTACACGCTCACCACCAGCACCGGGCTTCTGGACGTTTTGGGCATGCCCATACTTACCTTCGGGCAGACATCGGCTTTAGTCGTGAGGTGATGGTGCTTCCTAGGTGGGCACTTTGAGAACCAGATAGCCGCCGACCAAGGCGAAGATAAGATCCGGTGACCATGCGGCTAACACTGGCGGTAGTTGGTTGATGTTGCCCATGGCCTCGAAGAGTCCGGCCACGGTCCAGTACACGACCGCAATTCCCACGGCCACGGCAACTCCGGTGATTGCTCCGCGCCGTCCCGTAGAGAGCGAGAATGGAATGGCAAGCACAGCCATGACCAGCGTGATGATCGGAAAGGCCAATTTCTTTTGTAGCTGAACTCTCAGGCGCACCACGTCGAAGCCGCTTTGTTGCAGGTCGCGGATGTAACGGCGCAGCTCCTCGTAGTTCATTTCGGAGGACTGTTTCACTTCCTTCTTGAAGTAGGTGGGAGGTTCGCTGACCGTGGGGAAGGTGGCGACGTCGAAGGTGCGATAGTCCTCGATCGCGGGCCCGCGCAGATCGCGCTCCCATCCCTGGGTGCAAACCCAGCGCTGCAGGCTCTCTTCCCAGTGGGCGCGGTCGGCGTAGATTCGTTTGGTGAGCTGGAACGTGGCAGGGTCGAACTGGAAGACGGCGAGCCGGCCGAACTGATCGCGATCAGAATCGAACAGTTCGTAATAGTAGATATCGGAGTGCTGTCCGAAGATCCACTTCCGGTCCGGATTCAGGTAGGTTTGAGCCGGCTTGCCTTTGATCATGTTGCGGAGCGCGTCCTGGCGTTTGTTGGCGTGCGGCAGGTAAAACTGGTCGGCGAAGAAAAGCCCCGTAGCGAGGATTGCCGAGGCTACCAGTAGTGGCGTGATGATGCGGTAAATGCTGATTCCCGTAGTCTTGATGGCGGTGATTTCGTTGGATCGCTGCATCACACCCAAGGTGATCAGGACCGCCAGCAGGATGCTCAAGGGAGTGATGTTGTAGACGAAGTATGGCGAAACGTTCAGCAGATATGCTCCCACGACCAGGGGCGAGATCTGGTTCCGGAGAATGTCTCCCAGCAGCTCGAAGGCAGTGAACACCAAGAGCAGCATGAGGAAGGCTGCCACAACCATGGCCAGGTTCATGCCGAAATCGCGCAGAACGTAATCGTCCAGGATCATGGGGAAGCGGGCGCTGAACACGCGACGGCGATTGGCGGCGCGCTCGAAAACGTCCTCGGCGCGGTGGGTGCGGAAGGGCAGTGCAGCGGCTTCGTGCATTCCCGCGCCAAAGGGACGCCAGAGTCTTCGCAGGGAAGTGATTTCGAACGGCTGGTGTTCGGCCCTCCACAACAGGAAGGCGCCGCCCAGGAAGAACACGATGTCAGCCAGCCACACCCCGAAACCGGGCGACAGTTTGCCCTGCCGCGCCAGGGAAACTCCAACCAGAGACGCGGAGTAGTAAGCGAATACCAGCAGAATGGTGAGCACGAACCCAGTGGACTTACCGCCTTTTTTAGAAGACAGGCCGAGGGGAATTCCCACCAGGGCCAACACCAGGCACGACGTGGGCAGCGCGAAGCGGCGATGGAACTCAATCATGTACCAGCGGGCTAGCGCGTGGTTTTTCTGGTCGTTCGCCTGCCGCCAAAGGTCCCAGGTCCCCATTTGCGAAACCGGCACTAGGTCCTGCTCCTTGGCACTGTCGGTTTGGGGTACAGGAATGGGGATGTCCGTCTGCTCGAAGGTGGAAATCTGGTAGTGACCGGGAATCCTCGGATCGATCTCGTGAGTTGAACCGTCGGTCAGGTGTAGGTGCAGGGTCTCCGGTCCTTCACTGACCAGAATTCCTTGTTGTGCGAGGGTGATTCTCGGGGAAGACGGGATGCTGGTGTCGGCGATGAAGACACCCTTCCAGATGGCTGCACCCTGGGCAGCCTTCACGTTCTGAACGTAGAGAACAAGTCCCGGAAAGCCTTCGTAGAACACACGCGGTTGAACTTCGAAGGACACTTGTGAAGACTTCAGGCGGTCCTGCAAGTGAACCATGGCCGCCTGTGACTGCGGAGCGAGATAGACTCCGTTGGCGAGAGCAAGAAGCCACGCTGCCACGGCAAAGATAGAGACGATGCGGAGAAAGCTCCAGACGCCGATTCCGCTGGCGCGCATGGCCGTGATCTCGCTATCCGCCGCGAGCCGGCTCAACCCGATCAGAATGCCTACCAACACCCCCGCAGGAATGCTGATGGTAAGCGTGACGGGAACAATGAAAAAGAGGACTTCAGCGACGCTGGGCAACGGCGCGCTGTTGCGGACCACCAGTTCGAGGATTTGCCCCAAGTCGCGGGTGAACAGCACGAAGGTAAACACCGCCACACCGATCAAGGCGTGAGCCGTGACTTCGCGGAGGATGTAGCGGGTGAGGATCCGCATGGCCGGGGGCTAAAGCGAGTCTAGCACGCACGCTGGAAGCGCCGCATCGAGGCATGCTCAGATGGAATTCACGCGGCGTGGCATCAAAAATGCAGGCTGTCAGGACAATGGCCTCGTCCTAGACCCCTCTTAGGCGAGGAAGAAAGGGCAGTTCTCCCCTATGAAATCTCTGACCGTGATGTGCGTGGACGACGACGCGGGGATTCGCGAACTGTACGGAGCCCTGCTCGGCCAAAATGGTTACGAAGTGATCGCCGCCGTCAATGGCCGTCACGCACTTCACGTGTTTGAGACCAAGGAACATGAGATCGATGCCGTGATCCTGGACTACGAAATGCCTGGAATGAATGGGCTTGAGCTGGCAACATGGCTTAAACAGCGGCATCCAACCTTGCCCGTGATTATGGTCTCGGGCTCGCATCCGGATCTGGAACAAATGGCCCCGTTCGTCGATGCCGCAATGGGAAAAGGTGTTCCATTACGGCACATCTTGGACCGGCTTCAAGTTCTGCTTGCCCCCTCGCGAGTCTCCGCAGCATCCACCGTTAGTCAGGTTCAGTGACAACACTCGAGTGAAAAGGCCGTATCCCCGCTGCCGAACCTACGGCAAAATGCCGACTAATCGGCTTTGAGGAAGACGGCCGCTAACGGCGGCAAGGTCAGGTTCAGTGAGTACGGGCGTCCGTGCACCTCTTGTTTCTCAGCCAGTACGCCTCCGAAATTTCCCATGCCGCTGCCGCCATACTCTTTGGCGTCGCTGTTTAGAAGTTCCCGCCAGAAGCCTCCCGCGGGAACTCCCAGGCGATAACCGATCCGGGGAACGGGCGTAAAGTTGCACACCACCACAATCTGTTGTTTGGACGACTTTCCCTTACGCACTAACGAAATCGTGCTGGCAACGCTATCGTTGCAGTCGATCCACTCAAAACCCTGTGGATCGGTATCGAGCTCGTGGAGAGCGGGCTCGCTGGCATAAAGCCGATTTAGTTGCTCCGTCCAACTCAGCATTCCGCTGTGAACGGGATACTGCAACACCTGCCATTCCAGACCGGTGTCGTGGCCCCACTCGCGGACTTGTCCGAACTCATCTCCCATGAACAGAAGTTTCTTGCCCGGCTGCGCGTACATGTAGCCGAAGAGCAATCGAAGGTTGGCAAACTTCTGCCACTCATCTCCGGCCATTTTTCCGATGAGCGAGCCCTTGCCGTGGACAACTTCATCATGCGAAAGCGGAAGAACGAAATTTTCGGTGAAGCCGTACAGCATGCGAAACGTAAGCTGGTTGTGATGGTATTTGCGATGGATGGGATCAAGAGCGAAGTACTTCAGGGTGTCGTGCATCCATCCCATATCCCATTTCAGACCGAAGCCCAGGCCACCAAGATAGATCGGCCTCGAAACCATGGGCCATGATGTCGACTCTTCCGCGATGGTTTGAATGCCGGGATATTCCTTATAAACTTCCTGATTCAGTTGACGCAGGAAATCGATGGCTTCGAGGTTTTCGCGTCCGCCATATTTGTTGGGAAGCCACTCGCCCTCTTTCCGCGAGTAGTCGCGGTAAAGCATGGAAGCCACAGCATCCACCCGCAGCCCGTCCGCGTGGTACTTATCCAGCCAGAACATTGCGCTCGAAAGCAGGAAACTTCGGACTTCATTGCGTCCGTAGTTGAAGATGTGCGTCTTCCAGTCGGGGTGAAAGCCCATGCGCGAGTCGGCGTGTTCAAACAAATGCGTGCCGTCGAAATAGGCCAGCCCATGTTCGTCGGAAGGGAAGTGCGAAGGCACCCAATCCAAAATTACCGCAATGCCGGCCTGATGCAGATAGTCGACCAGATACATGAAATCTTGCGGCGTGCCATAATGCGCGGTTGGAGCGAAATACCCCGTGGTCTGATATCCCCATGAGCCGTAGAACGGGTGCTCCATCACGGGCAAGAATTGGACGTGGGTGAAGTGCATGTGCCGAACGTAGTCAGCCAGGCGCGGTGCTATCTCGCGATAAGTCAGCGGGCGATTGTGCTCCTCCCGCATCCATGAACCGAGATGGACTTCGTAGATGCAGATCGGGGCTTGGAGGGAATTCTTCGCCTGCCGGTTTTTCATCCAATCTTGATCGGTCCATTGGTATTCGAGATCCCACACTACCGAGGCGGTTCTCGGCGGTTTTTCGTGCAATATTCCGAATGGGTCGGCTTTGTCGACCACGTGACCGTGATGATTCGAGACGATGTGAAATTTATAGATGGATCCCTTGGTCACTCCGGGGATGAAGCCCACCCAGATGCCCGAACTCTCGCGAGCGCGTAACGGATGCGAACGTGGATCCCAGCCGTTGAAGCTGCCGATGAGCGACACCGCCTTCGCATTGGGAGCCCATACGCTGAACGACGTTCCGGGTTTGCCGTTTTGCGAGGTGAGGTGGGCGCCCAGCTTTTCATAGGTGCGGTAGTTGCGGCCTTCGTTAAAGAGGTAAAGATCCTGCTCGGTCAGGAGGCCGGCCTCGGAGTTGGAACTCATCGTAAGCGGGGTTTTCGTCATTGAAGAGATTGGGCCACCTGCCCTTGGTAGTGTACCGGATTTGCTTCCTCAGCGACCTCTGCGGTCTTCTTTGCGTGCTCTGCGATTCAGGGTTTTCCGCCGTATTCAAACACCTCAAGAGCGCGGATAGCCGGAAGGGGTTCAGTTCGAAATCGTCCACGCCAGATCCTTCGCCCCGCTGAAGAGCGCGGGACTCAGGATGACGTCCTTGAAATGAATACCGCGGGACTCAGGATGACGCCATTCCAAATTCGGGATGAAGGCATTCAAATAAGAGCACGGCTGGTCCGCTACTGCATAGCCTGCATGCTAGACTCTGAAGGACGGCTCTTGTTCTCGTCACGAGCCGTCACGTTCAATGCCCGCTCTTCGCGTAATCATGCTCTGGCACCAGCATCAGCCTTTCTACAAAGATCTGGTTACGGGTGAGTACCGTCTTCCCTGGGTTCGGCTGCACGCCCTCAAAGACTACTATGGGATGGTCAAACTGTTGGACGAGTTTCCCGACGTACACCAGACCTTCAACCTCGTTCCGTCATTAATCACGCAGATCCAGGACTACGTTGCCGGAACGGCCGACGATCCCTTCCTCACGGTCGCGGCCAAGCCGGCAAAAGATCTCACTGCCGACGAACGCCGCTTCGCCCTGCAATATCTGTTTCAGGCGAATCCGGTGAACATGATCGGCCGCTATCCACGCTACCATGCGCTTTGGGAGCGTTTCCGTGGAGCAGGCGATTCCCCCGAACGGGCTGAAAAGTATTTTCAGCCGCAGGACTTCACCGATTTGCAAGTGTTCTCGCAGATCGCGTGGTTCGACGAGTTCTTTCTAGAAGATCCGGATATCGCAGCGCTCATCAAGAAGGGTAAGGGATTCTCGCTCGAGGATCAGGCACTGGTGATCGCCCGCCAGCGTGCTTTACTGGGCAACGTGCTTCCCGCCCATGCCGCCGCCGCACAGCAGGGCCGAATCGAAATTTCGACTTCGCCCTTCTATCATCCGATTCTGCCACTGGTGTGCGACACCAACATGGGTGCCGTTTCGAGTCCCGGACTGCCCTTACCCCAGAACCGTTTTCTCCATCCAGAAGACGCGCGGGAGCAACTCCGGCGCGGACTGGATCTGCATCAGCAAGTCTTCGGCGTTCGGCCGGTCGGCGTGTGGCCTTCCGAGGGCAGCGTGTCGGAAGAGGTTTTTGCCATTGCGCAGAGGCTGGGTGTGAATTGGATGGCAACGGACGAGGGTGTTCTGGGCCGAAGCCTGGGGATTAATTTCGCGCGTGATGGCGAAGGCCGTCTTTCCCCACAAAACGCCGAAAAGCTGTATACCATTCACCGCTTCGAAAGCAGTTCGACGGAGATGCATTTGATCTTCCGCGATCACACCATCTCAGATTTGATCGGATTCGTTTATTCGGGGATGCCCGCGCAGGACGCTGCCAACCACCTCATCCACAATATCAAGCAAGCTGCGCAACCGGTTCTCAGTCAAGGACGAGACGCCGTTGTGTCGATCATTCTGGATGGCGAAAATGCCTGGGAATATTACCCGAGGTCAGGCCGCGAATTCCTTCGCCGTTTCTATGACGCTCTGCAGCGCGAAGCAGGGGTCGAAGCGGTCACGGTATCCGAGGCGATTGCCTGTCATCGTGACTTCGGCAAGCTCACCTCTTTGGTTCCCGGCTCCTGGATCAATGCCAACTTCAACGTGTGGATCGGCGCTCCCGAGGACAACCGCTCGTGGGATTATCTCTACCACGCCCGCAACTTCTATGCGGCGAACGCACCTCGGGCGAGCGAGGCGCAACGCAAACTGGCTTTCGAAGAACTGCTCATCGCGGAAGGCAGCGATTGGAATTGGTGGTATGGCCCGGAACATCATTCGGCAAATGACCGCGAATTCGACGAACTTTATCGCAAGCATCTCTCCAATGTGTATCAAGCCCTGGGTGCGATCCCGCCTGATTATCTTGCCCAGCCAATTGCCGGCGTGGAGACTCGGCCCGAGTTTACGCCTCAGACTCACTACATCCATCCTCGCATCACAGGCGACATGGTTCGCTATTTCGAATGGATGGGCGCTGCTGTGTATACCGCGGACCACCGCGCGGGCGCGATGCATGGCAAGCAGTTTCTGGTGGATTCGGTGTATGCGGGAATCAATGACACCTACGTCTACGGCCGCCTGGATTTCGTGGGCAAGCCTCCCGAGATGGATTTTGATCTGGTGGTCAATCTCGAATCCTGGGCCGTGGATGCACAGCGTCCCCGGCGCGCGTTGCGAGTGGACGTGCGAGTCGAGGCCGGTACGACACGATCATGGCGAGTCACCTCGTCAGATGAAGAACAGCCCTTGGCGATGTCCGACCGGCCGTCCGAAGAAGTCAAGATAGCCTTGCTACGAAACTTCGAATTCAAACTCCCGCTTGGATGGCTGCTGGCAAAGCCAGTGGCGTCAGCCGCCAACGCCGAAGGAAAAGCGACCGCCCCGGTGACGACTCTGCTACGCCTCCGCTTCAGTCTTTGGCAAAACCGCCTGCCGGTTGACGCGCTTCCCCTTGAGGGTTGGATCGAGCTGCGTCTTCTCAGCGAAGAAGACCTGGCTGCTTTAGCGTTCTGAGCTACGCTGCCCGCAACCCAATCCGTCTCAGCAGCCGGAACCCCGATCAAAGAGAATAAACACTCGCAATCAAGTTTATTGTCGATGAGCCCTTTTCTTTCCGTCCGTTAAAGGGCACCATTGCATGCAGAGGCGTCCTGGTTCGGAAAGGAGAACAGCCATGACGGAGCAGCCTCATGGAGTGCCGCAGGAGCGAAGAAAACACCCGCGCACCAAGGCAACGATTGCAATTGAGTTCAAACCGGAAGGCGCAGCCGTCGCCAGCCACGCCGAGACTGCCGATCTTAGCCTCAGCGGATGCTATGTGGAAATGAGCTTCACGCTGGCGGTCGGGAGCAATTTAGATATTGTTCTCTGGGTGGAAGAAGCACGGTTGGCAATGAAGGCGGTAGTCGTAACTCACCATCCGCAATTCGGGAACGGGATCAAGTTCCTGGACATGTCTCAGGAAGACCAAGCCAGGCTGGCGCATTTCCTCAAGAGTTGCGAGGATGCCTCAAAAGAAAAGCCGGAAGCGACGGCTTCCGGCTGACTGAAACTAAAGCCCGACAACGGCAAATTAATTTCCAGGAGTGCTCGGCGCTGGGGTCATTGCCAACGGACGGCTCAACTCCATGGTTAGCAGAGTGCCCGCGGGCAGCGTGGCCGAGTTCTTCTTGACTAACCAGTGAGTCACGGTCGCACTGGCGCCAACCGCTCCGCCGATAAGAACCCCCTTGCCACCGCCAATCAGTCCTCCTATGAGCATGCCGCCACCGGTGCCCGCCCCCATTTCGATCAGATCGTTGTTGTCGTGCCCTTTGCCCTTGAACTGCCCTTCGTTGTTGACGCTCGTTCCGTTAAACAGGTCGGTGTTCTCAAGCGTGGCACTGAGGACAAAGTAGTCGCCGTTCGGCATGATCAGGGTGTCAGGGAAGATTGTAATCGTAGGCTTGCCGGAAACCCGGCGCGGCTCCGTGGCATTCACCACGCGTCCCTGAACCGTGGCGCCGATCGGAATCACAGCTTTTCCGTCGAGCATCACCGGGTCGGTTACTCTACCAGAAAATGGCTCCCCGCTCTTGCTGGAGGTCGTCAGCGTTTGCACCAGCTTTACTTTCAGGTTTGTGCCCGCAGGCAGTGAGATATTGTTTTGTGCCACTGCGCTTACGGCCAGCAGCACCACGCTAAGCAATGCAAGTTTCTTCATTTCGCCTCCTGAGTCGGTCGCAATTTTTCGAACGTCTTTTATGACAAATCAACCCGAAGCCGCCAGTTTCCGGACCGCCTCCATAACCTTCTCCATCGGCGCTCGATCCGTCTGGTTCTCGCCGCGGTAGATGTAACGCACCGTTCCACCCCCATCGATGACCAGCGTAGCTGGATGCGCGATATTGATTGCATCCGTGCCCAGCCGGTGATAAAGCCCGTACGCTTTGGTCACCGTTCGATCTTCATCCAGCAGAAACGGAAATGACACCGGGTGCTTCTCCAGAAACTTCCCCGGCTTGAACATCCCGTCGCGCTTCTCGGCGGCAATCAAGACCACTTGTGCCCCGGCTTGTTCGAGTTCGCTCTTCACTGGCTCAAACTGGGCCATGCGTCTTACGCAGTTGGGTCACCAGGTGCCGCGCAGGAATTCCAGAATCACCGGCCCGCGCGCCCGCAGATTCGAAAGCGAAAAAACACCTTCGCGGTTGGCTGCGGTAAGTGAAAAATCCGGCGCACGCGACCCAATTCCCAGAGTTTCCGTGCGATTTTGCATCTGCAATCGACTCTAAGGTACCTGCTAGTGGAGAACAAGAGCGGATGCAGCAAACGAACCATCAGAGGCACGGGGTTTCAAGTGTGGTGCGGGGAACGCCGTCAGTTTGATTGGTGTGAGCGCGTGAACATCGTTACAGTCCGTTCGTCACCGAGCCACGCCGTCCCAGTGATTTATAATCGCCACTCTTGTGAAGCAACAAAAGGATGCACTCATGCCCATAATGAATATTGCCTATATCCATGCCCGTGAAGTTCTCGATTCACGCGGTAATCCAACAGTCGAAGCCGAAATCACACTCGCCAACGGAACCATCGGACGCGCAATCGTTCCCAGCGGCGCCTCGACCGGCGAACACGAAGCGGTCGAACTGCGCGACGGTGACAACCAGCGCTTCCTCGGCAAAGGCGTGCTCAAGGCGGTCGAGAACGTGAACAGCGAGATCGCCGAGGCCTTGGCCAATTTCGATGCCTCCGACCAGCGCGCACTCGACCAAAAGATGATCGAGCTCGATGGCACCGAGAACAAAGGACGCCTCGGCGCGAACGCGATCCTGGCTGTCTCCATGGCCGCGGCTCGCGCATCGGCCACGGCCTTCGGTTTGCCTTTATATCGATACCTCGGTGGCGCCGGTGCCAACACGTTGCCGGTGCCGATGATGAACATCCTCAACGGCGGCGCACATGCCGACAACAACGTCGACTTCCAGGAATTCATGGTCATGCCCGTCGGAGCCGAATCGTTCTCCGAGGCACTGCGATGGGGAGTCGAAGTCTTTCACACCCTGAAAGGCGTGCTCAAGAAACGCGGCTACAACACCGCCGTCGGCGACGAAGGCGGGTTCGCGCCTTCGGTCAAATCGAATGTCGAAGCCATCGAGGTCGTGCTCGAAGCCATTCAGCAAGCCGGATACAAGCCGGGAGAAGAGATCGCCATCGCCCTGGATCCCGCTGCCAGCGAGTTCTACCAGGATGGCAAGTACGTATTTAAGAAGTCCGACAAGTCCGCGAAGAGTTCCGATGACATGGTCCGCTTCTGGGCCAAATGGGCGAATGACTATCCCATCGTTTCTCTCGAAGACGGTTTGTCCGAGGAGGATTGGGACGGTTGGCAGAATCTCACCAAAGAATTGGGCAGCAAGATTCAACTTGTGGGCGATGATATTTTCGTCACCAACATTCAAATCTTCGCGGAAGGCATCGAGAAAGGAATCGCCAATTCAATTCTGATCAAGCTGAACCAGATCGGCACGGTCAGCGAAACGCTGGACGCCATCGACCTCGGCCGTCGCAATGGCTATACATCAGTAATTTCACATCGGTCGGGAGAAACCGAAGACACGTTCATCGCCGACCTCGCGGTTGCGACTGGAGCTGGACAGATCAAAACGGGATCAGCATCGCGCACGGACCGCATCGCAAAATACAACCAGTTGCTGAGGATCGAACAAGAGTTGGGAGGAGCCGCGAGATTTCTGGGATTGAGGGCACTGAACTATAAGGGCTAGGGCGGAAGGTTGCTACTTGACTTAGTCCATGACTTAGCTATACTAGCCTCATGGAAGTCAATATCCACGAGGCTAAAACCCACTTATCGCGCCTGCTCGAGCGCGTCGCCATGGGCGAGGAGGTCATTATCGCCAAGGCTGGGAAGCCCGTCGCCAAACTGGTGCCATTAGAAAAACGACCAAAGAATCGACTCCTTGGCTCGGCCAAGGGTGAGTTTACGGTGCCGGATGATTTCAACGATCCTCTCCCCAAGGAGATCGAGGATCTCTTCTACGAATGAGGGCCCTTCTCGACACACACGCATTCTTGTGGGCGATTGCGGACGACCAGAGGCTTTCCCGGCGTGCGCAAAAGATATTTACCGGCCCCAACGATCTTTGGCTGAGCGCGGCCAGCTTCTGGGAGATACTGATCAAAGTGCAGGCGGGCAAGCTTCCTTTGCCTCAGCCCTCAGGCCCGTACTTGGTCAAGCAGGCCGCAAAGAATCGAATCGAGGTTCTCCCCATAAGTCTGGACCACATCCTGAGGATCGAATCGTTGACGATGCATCACCGTGACCCCTTCGACCGGATACTGATTGCCCAAAGTATCGAGGAAAAACTTCCGTTAGTTACTGCTGATCCGCACTTTGAGCGTTATCCTGTCGAGTTGATCTGGTAAGTGTTTCCTCGGAGGAAGTTTATGAGACGGTATTTCATTTCCCTCGCAGTTATCCTTTTCGTAGCCACCGCAGCCCTCGCGCAACAACCCGCACCCACGACCGGCGATGCCGCCGCCTCGAAGGAAGACATTCAGCACCTCTTCGAGGTCATGCAAATTCATCAACAAATGCGTCAAGTGATGGACGCCATGATGAAACAGCAGAGCGCCATGATCCGCGAAACTCTGAAGAACCGTTATCCGCAGACTTCCGCGGAGCGAATTTCACGGGCCGACCAACTGATTGCAGAAACCATGAAAAATATGCCCATGGATGCGATTCTCGACGACATGATCCCGATCTACCAGAGGCACTTTTCGAAGACTGACATCGATGCCATGAGCACTTTCTACGCATCCCCGACCGGGCAAAAGATGATGAAGGAGATGCCCGCCTTAACCACCGAAGCGATGCAGGCTTCCTACGCTCGAATGCAGAAGCAAATGGATGCCATGATGCAGCGGGCCGAGCAAATCGTAAAAGAAGATCAACAAAAACCGAAGAGCCCGCCAGCAACCCCGCCGTCCTTGCAAAAGAATTAATATTGAGTGTTTCTCATCGTTACGAGATCCGTGCTCATCCGTGTGAATCCGTGGCGGGTTCTCCGGTTTAGCTAGAAGCTAGAAGCCAGGAGCTAACAGCCAAATGCGTCCCAAACCACTCGTCCTAATTATCCTCGACGGCTGGGGCTATCGCGCCGAGACCAAGGCCAATGCCATCGCGCTCGCCCGTAAGCCCACGTATGACCGCCTTCTGCGCGAGTATCCCAACACCTTGATTCAAACCAGTGGCCCATACGTTGGACTTCCTGACGGTCAAATGGGCAACAGCGAGGTGGGCCACCTTAACATCGGCGCGGGACGCATCGTGCACATGGACAGCACGCGCATCGAGTTGATGATCCAGAATGGCGAGTTCTTCTCCCACCCAGTCCTCGTTGCAGCCATGAAAAACGCTCGCGCTGGCGGTCGCCGTCTTCACCTCTTCGGATTGCTCTCCGACGGCGGCGTGCACTCCTACCAGACTCATCTCTACGCCCTGCTTCGCATGGCCAAACAGAATGGGGTTGACCGCGTGTTCGTGCACGCGTTCATGGATGGTCGCGACACATTGCCGACCAACGGGGCCGGCTACCTCGAACAACTTCAGCAGAAGATGCGCGAATACGACACCGGAAAGATCGCCACCGTGAGCGGCCGCTACTACGCCATGGACCGCGACCGGCGCTGGGAGCGCATTGCCAAGGCCTTCAACGCCATGGTCTACGGCAACGGGGAAGCCGCGAAGTATGTCGACCCGGTGCAGGGCGTCAAAGACTCCTACAACAAGGGAATCACGGACGAATTCATCGTTCCCTTCGTCTGTGTCGATAACAAAGGCGAGCCCTTGGCCACTATTCGCGACGAAGATTCCTGCATTTGTTTCAACTTCCGTGCCGATCGGGTCCGTCAAATTACCCGCGCCCTCACTCGCAACAGCGGCCTCAACGAAAAAGCTGGACGCGATTTACCCGGCGCCGACGACCTCGACGCCTCCATTCCCCGCGACCGCGTCCCCAAGAATCTGCACTACGTTTGTATGACTCGATACGACAAACAGTTCGACCTGCCCGTCGTCATCCCGCCGGAGTCGATGAACAACATTCTCGCCAACGTGATGGGGCAAATGAATCTCCGAAACCTGCGCGTGGCCGAGACCGAAAAATATGCCCACGTGACCTACTTCTTCAATGGCGGTGTGGAGCAGCCATTCCCCGGCGAAGAACGCCTGCTCGTGCCCTCGCCCAAGGTTGCCACTTACGATCTGAAGCCAGAAATGAGCGCCGCCGGAATCGCCGACGCCGTGGTGAAAGCCGTGGAAGACGGAACCTTCGATGTAATTATTGTGAACTTCGCCAACGCCGACATGGTGGGACACTCCGGCAAAATCGAACCTACAGTCAAAGCAGTAGAAACGGTAGACGCCTGCCTCGGCCGCATCGAGCCTGCGGTGCGGGCCAAGGGCGGCGCAATGCTCATCACTGCCGACCACGGCAACGCCGAAATGCTGATCGATCCCGTGACCGGCGGTCCGCATACCGCGCACACCACGAATCCCGTGCCTTTCATTGTCGTCTCAGGAAACGGCAGCCAGTTCACCCTCAAGCCCGGAGGCTCGCTACGCGACATTTCTCCGACGATTTTAGCCATGCTGGAGATCGAAGAACCGAAAGAGATGACCGGCCACGATCTGCGGGTACCTCTGAAAAAGAGGTGATCGTGCACTGAGAGCCGGTCATCTCGGGAAGTGCAAAACCTTTCATCTTGACCGCCACCGTTAACCGGACGATAATTAGCCGCCTCAACCGACTCGCGACTTTCCGCCACAGTCGCGCGGTGTACTAAGATGTGCGCGCAGAGGATAGCCGGTGTCCGCGCTTGAGCGGGCTCCTAAATTGTAGTGTCATCCGTTTGATGTTGCTGTCAGCATCAACGTGGGGCGTCCGGGAGCACAACAGTTAATTCCTTGACGTGAAAGATGCCGTTCGCGCTAATCTCCTGAGCCGGTTTCACGCCGGACGCAGGAAGCAGTCAGAACAATTTTTCTCTAGGAGGAGAAATCAGTGAAACGGTCGATTCTGGGTGTATTGCTAGTTCTAATGTTCGTCGCCGTCGGTCTCGCAGCGGCGCCACCGTTAACCTTCACGTACACAGACGTCCACGCCAACAAGACCGCGCTCGAGACGGACACCTACGGCGTCAACAATGCTGGCGTCATCGTCGGAGACTATGTGGACGCCAAAAGCGTTCAGCACGGTATGATTCTCGCCGGAACAAAGCTAACCACTGTCAATAACAGCAGTTGCTCGGCTATTTCAGGCCTCGGCGGGATCTCTTTCTACGGCGTCAATAGCGCCGGCGCGGCGGCGGGCTGGTGCACCAGCAGCAAGACCGGTCTGGACATCGGTTTCGTCTATGCTAAAGGGAAATTCACCGCAGTTAATTTCCCGAAATCCAATGGAACCCAGGCTACCGGCATCAACGACAAGGGAGAGGTTGTGGGCCTGTACCTCGACTCCGCCAACCTCACGCACGGCTTTTCAAAGATCGGTACCAAGTACACAAGTATTAGTGTGAAGGGTGGCACCAATACGGTCGCCTGGGGAGTCAACAACGCTGGCCAGATCAGTGTATACACCACGAACTCGGCTGGCGTTTTCGATTCCTACCTCATGACAGGGACGAAACTCAAGAAGATCGACAACCCCGGCGCAGGCACAGCCTCAGGGGAAGGCACCATCGTCCACACCCCCAGCAATGTAGGCGACATCGATGGTACTTACTACGATACTGCTGGCACCGAAAAAGGCTGGCTGCTTCACAAAGGCAAGTACTACGATGTCGTGGATACCGGCGGCGTTACTCGCGCCGACGGTCTCAATGACAAGTCTGAACTGGTTGGACGTTATGGGTCCGGTTCATTCGGCGGCACTGGTTTCAAAGCAACCTACAAGTAATCTCTCCGCAGCTCGCCGCCTCAATGCCCGTCACAAGGCATTGAGGCGGTCGGGCCTTTTTAGACAGCCTAACAAAACCTACTCCCCATCAGTCTCAGCATCATCCCTTTCTCGCAAAGCGCAACCCCGAACATGGCAGCGGGCTGGGGTGATGGCGCTGGGCGGTCGAACGGACACTTTCGCCCGGCGAATCACTTCGGCGACTGCGCGTGCGCCACGAAAAGCGGTTACCGCAAGGGATTGACCACGTTTGCACGCCCCTAGCGACCCTCGACTCAGGTTCACCAGCAAATTCTCAATGAGCTATGGCTTGATTTCGTCACTTGAGAAATCGCAGCGTTGACTCTCGATCCTAAGGGACGGATAATGAGCCAGTTCATAGGAGGTTCTATGAAGCGCTCTCTCCGGCAGCACATCATCCTTTCTCCTCCGCTCCAGCAACGGCTCAACGCCTACGCACTCGCGGCCGGAGCAGCCGGAGTCGGAGTGCTCGCCGTGACCCAACCCGCCGCCGCGAAGATCGTCTACACCTCTGCGCACGCGGTCATCACACGCGACCACTCAGTCGCTCTCGACCTGAATCACGACGGCAAGAACGATTTCACTTTCCACGAAACCTTTATTACTACAACCAGCGTCGGTGAAGACCATTCCCTGATTCTGTCGGTTCTGCCCTCCCACCAGAACAACGAGATTTGGGGGAAGGCCCACCACGCCTCAGCGCTTCGCGCCGGAGTCCAGGTCGGCCCCAAGGGCAAATTCTCCGTCTCCAAGAAAACCATGGCCGTCGACTATTACGCCGACGGCACCGGAGGCAGCGGCACCTGCGCCGGGCAGTGGAACAACGTCAAGAATCGCTACCTCGGCCTCAAGTTCACCATTAACGGAACCACCCATTTCGGCTGGGCGCGCCTGAATGTCACTTGCACGACAATGTACGGAAACCACATAGTCACCGGCGTATTGACCGGCTACGCCTACGAGACCATCCCGAACAAGCCCATCATCACGGGCAAGACGAGAGGCCCAGATGATGACGATCAACCGGCTCCTGCGTCCCTCAAGACCCACACTTCCGAACCGACCACGCTAGGCGCGTTAGCGCTAGGAGCCCCGGGATTGGCAATCTGGAAACACGAGGAGCCAGCGGCTAGGACACAGCAAAGCAACTGATCCTCATTGAGACCGATGTTTGGCGCTAGCATCACCATTACGCTCAAGCCCTCTCAATGAGCGAAATGGCCTGTTCTCGTCACTTGAGAAACCTCGCTTCAGGAACCTCGCCTTGACCCTCGATCCGAGGAGGTGAATAATGAGACAACCTTTCGGACGGACGATTTATGAAGCACTCTTCCCAGCGACGTGCGGCAGCCAAACTTTCGACGTCACTCCATGAACGGCTCAACACCTATGCCCTTGCGGCAAGCGCAGCCGGGGTGGGAATGCTGGCACTGATGCAGCCTGCCGAGGCGAAGATCGTCTACACACCGGCACACGTCAAAATCAGCGGTAAGACTCCTCTCGATCTGAACCGCGATGGAATCACAGATTTCTTATTTGTTACCTCCTATGCCAACAGCACGTCCTATGTCTTGCAAAATTTGGTGGTGGCGCCTTATGGTGCAAACCAACTCCTGGAAAAGAACTATTTTCCGCGGGCGCTGCCGGCTGGAGTGCGTGTTGGAGGCACACAACACTTTTCCGAGAACGGCCTCATGGCCAGGGTGTCATTCAACAGCAGGAACGGCCGCAGCCGTTTTGAGGGGCATTGGGCAAACAGCGGTAAGGGCGTCAAGGATCGGTACCTGGGGCTGAAATTCTTCATTAATGGAAAGGTCCACTACGGTTGGGCGCGCCTGAACGTCACTATCACTTCCGGCCACCAACCCCAGGGTGAATTGACAGGTTATGCCTACGAAACCATTCCGAACAAGGCCATCGTCACGGGCAAGACAAAGGGACCATCTGCGATCGACGACACCGTTGGGCAACCGAATCCTGCAAGTTTCAACACGCACGCTCCAGAACCAGCCACACTCGGCGTACTCGCAATGGGCTCTTCGGGAGTCTCCGCCTGGCGGCGAGAAGAATCAGCGGGCGGCACGCGGTAAAGTAGCTTGGAGCAGTGCCGTCGATAATCCCGAATCACCGTTCCAGCCAGAAGTATGCCCAACAACCATCGGCTGTTTCGTCATTCTTGACGTAACATCCCCATAGCACTCATTGACGGAAGTTTTGAGTTATGGCGATTACGTCAACTATTACGCTCGTTTCCTACGGCACAATCTTGAATACGACACCGTCGTACTTATTTCCGCCGACGAATGCCGTGCCATAGAGATTGCCGGCTGAGTCCAGGAGCAAAGTTGACAGAGGAATAGCCCCATCTTTGCCTCCGGTGAACTTATACAGCACCCTCTCGGTCCAGCCACCACCCGAGTTTGGGGTCAATTCGAAGATGGAGCCGCAGGTCGGCCCACATCCTGACTTGCCGCCATCCGCCGCCGTTCCAAAAAGATTGCCAGCGGCGTCAAAGATCAGGTCCCCTTGAGGATCAGCACCGTCTGCATTGGTGAAAGTCAGGAGCACCGTCTCCGCCCAACTTCCATGCGAAGGCGTAAGCTCGAACACAGTGCCATACCCCTCGCCTCCCCCTTGGGTTGTTCCGTACAAATTGCCGGCCGTATCAAAAATCAATCCGCCGAGGGGGCCTCCACCATCGCTGCCATCATTAAAGTTGTACAGAATGCTCTCCGTCCAGTTACTCCCCGAGGGAGCCAGCCTGAAGACGGTCCCATTAAGCCCGGTCCCCCCCTGCTGCGTCGTGCCGTAGAGGTTTCCTGCTTTATCAAAGACCAAATCGCCGAACGGGTAAGCCCCGTCACTTCCGTGAATATCTGCCTTGAAGGCGTAGAGGGTGGTTTCGGTCCACTGCCCCTGCGCCCCCGGTGCCAGTTCGAAAACTGTGCCAAATCCATAATTCGCGCTGTCGCTCGATGTGGTGCCATAGAGGTTTCCGGCGCTATCCAGGATCACGCCTCCGACCGGCCCAGCCCCATCGCGGCCGTTAAATGCATGGAGCACGGTCTCCGTCCACCCACCGCCCGACAAAGGGCTCAATTCGAACACCGTTCCGCAGCCTGATCCTTTAAAACATTTTGGATGTCCGCCATTTTGCGTCGTTCCGTAAAGGTTCCCGGCTGTGTCGAAGGTAAGATTGCCAATCGGGTTCGCACCGTCGCGGCCGCCCTTAAAGACGTGAAGCACGCTATAGCTCCAACCGGTTGAAGTGGGCGTCAACTTGAAGACGATGCCACATCCGCTAAACTCGCCGGTGCAGTGTCTGGAGCCGCCCTGCCAGGTTGTGCCGTATAGATTACCGGCCGCGTCCCGAACCAGGTTCGAAGCGGGAAGCATTCCTGGTCTGCCTTGAAAGGCATGCAGCACGGTCTCCCGAGCGTGGGCCCATTGACTAACCACCAGCAGGAAAGCCAGGGTGAGAAGCGCCGCAACGTAATTGGAAGTAGAGAAAACCTGTTTGGGTCTCATTCGGGTTGCCTTTCTGGCGACAAACTTTGTGAAGAAGTTACCGACTGTAGAGAAGCGCAAACCAGCGCATTTTAGCACTGATCATTTGTGAACGGGGAATCGGGTGTTTGCTGTAGGCATCTTCGCTACGCTGCCATCGAAAAGAAAAGCGAGACTTGCCGCTGAACGCGTCCTAGGCTGATAGTTGGTGAAAAATCTCGATTACACTCATTGAGGGTTTTTTGGTCTCAGCCCCGCAAGGCACTAACCTTGACTCGCGTTAGCTTGGCTTACGAATATGGCTGCTCGCGGAGCGGCCTTCTTCTGTGATCGGCCAGACCATCTCGCCACGACTGCATCATCGAGAAGCTTGGCTGGGCGGCATGGGCGAGGCTGAGGGCAAGTAGCTTGGCCGCATAATCGCTAATAAATTCCTCCTCAGAAAGTCGCCGCCGATGGGTCCCGTCGCCAAAACCTCGGCGCCTCTTTAAAGGCAAATTGCCAACCAATTCGTTGACAGGAGCGCGTGTCAGGTTCTCGCTCGGGAGGCAGACGGTTTAGAGTTCGAGCGTGCCTTGAAGGTACAAGCGTGCCCTGCCGGCGATCTTCACGCGATCGCCGATTGTGCACTGCACGTATCCACCGCGGGCACTGAGTTGTCGCGCACGAAACGTCTCTTTACCCAGCCGCCCCGCCCAATATGGAGCCAGCGTGCAGTGTATCGAGCCGGTGGCGGGGTCCTCATCGATCCCGACTGATGGTGCAAAAAATCGGCACACATAATCCACGTCACCCTCGCCGGGAGCGGTAACAATGGCGCCGCTGATTCCGATGTCCAGTTTGGCAAGCGCGGCTATGTCGGGCGAGAGCGCTCGCACCTGCTCAGCCCGCTCGACCACCACCAGGTAATCGCGCGATTTCATTACTAACGCCGCTTTCAAACCCAGGGCTGGTAAGAGGCCCGCTGGCGTCTCACATGGTTGAGGTGGCATGGCGGGAAAGTCCATTTCAAAACTGTCTTCGTTCTTGTCCTGAGCGACGGTCAACATGCCGCTGCGGGTGTGGAAGCGAACCGGCCACACGTTGTGCTTCCGCAGCGCGAGTACATAGGCGGATGCTAGGGTTGCGTGACCGCATAGGTCGTCCTCGATTTTGGGTGTAAACCAGCGCAAGTCGAAATCACCATCCGCGCGAGGAACCACAAAAGCGGTGTTGCTGTGCCTGTTCTCAACCGCAATTTTCTGCATGGTGCTATCCGCGAGAAAAGCCGAAAGGATGCAGACCCCCGCCGGGTTACCTGCAAAGAGCTCACCCGTGAATGCATCAACGTGGTAATACGGAATTGCCATGTCGTGCTCCTCCAAGCTACTGGATCCCTCTAAGAATCGCGCCATCAGGATCGGTAATCATTGAAAATCGAATCTCGTCGTTAAGGCAGATGGCCAATGCAAGCACGTGCGCTCCGAAACATCCGCCGATGAAAAAGCGGAGCATGGTCCCGGATGAAGTTTTGTTAGGCGCTCTTAGTGACCCGCCGCTTTCTGCTTCGCCAGGTAGTCGTTAATCGCATTGCCCCATTCTTTCCCATTCTCCCGGTCCACATTGCCCAACTCCTTAACGTGTTCGTTAGCCTCGGAATTCAGAGCGGTTCTCTCGTAGGCGACATTCACCTTCGTGTTAGCCGGATCGATTTCTGAGAAGCGAACGTCGATCAGCACAACCATCGCCTCCGGAATGACGTACACATACTGAAAGTGCCGGGCGTCCATGTCAAAGGATGTGTTAATCCAATAAGCGTGATGGTGTCCGTGGTGGACGGTGAACACAGCACCCTGAATATCGCGCGCTGGCTGCGGATACAAGAAATGCGGATCCCAATGTCCCGCTGCCCAGGCACGCTCTCCCTCTGGCCCAAACAACGGAGCCACAATCCGGTAAGAAGCCTGAACCGTGAACTCGAACTCATTGCGAACGTGAACCACAGGACCACTGGAAGCAGCGCGATGGTGATGATAGAGCAACGCCCCTGCCGCCAGTGCGCCCACCGCAAGGAAAATCGCCAAAGCCGTCTTCATCGCCTTCGCTCCTTTAATTGATGGCTATCGGATGCCTTCAAAGTCATGCCGTAGAGCTTCTTGAATTGTTCAATCTCCTTCAGCGTCTCCGAAGAAAAAGGCGCTTTCCCCTCAAAGGCGTGCAACACGACTCCCTCCAAGAGGTCGCCGAGAGTCATGTCTTTCAGTTCTGCAATCGCCTTCAACACTTTCAACATTCGTTTTTCGAGCCGCACGCCGGTTTGAACACGCTCGACTTCGACAAATGAGGCTGGTTCTTTATCGCGGGTCATGTCGATGATATTACCATGGTACATAGGTACCATCAAGGGTTAATCCTATGCGCAGCCCTGCAAAGCTGGAACGGGTGACGAAGGCTGGTGTTCATTTTGCAGTCCCAGCGGACTGCATTCGCGGCACAACTGAAGTCCCAGCCCTAACGAGGATGACTAGGCCGAACACCACTGAGGATGAGAAAAAACAGCGACGAGACGAGGGCGATCAGGAGCAGCAGTGCCAGGTCGGTCAAGCGCCTCTTCAGCCACTGCGTCCGAATTCTCCCGGACCTGAATAGGACCTCGTGGAAGTAGAGAATCCAAAACGTGGCTGCGACAACAAATAAGCCAATGCGGACGGTTGTGTAGGTGAAATGCAAAACGACGTAATCATACACGATGGCTTCGTTTGCTCAGGAATCGACGGGGCACTCAAGATCGCAGCCCAGCCCGGGACGATAGAGCTCAAGCAGTACGGTTCGACTTGCGAACGTTTCCCCACCAGACCGCGGTATCGTCAGGACGGTTGAGCATCTTCGACAATTCTTGCTTGATCTGCACCAGCCGGCTTTCACGCACATCTGAAGCGGTCCGCTCAACCGGACTATGCTGGCTCTGTTGCGAATAGACAACGTTCCTGTTCCGCAGGTCGGTGATTTCGTGACGAAGGCTGGAGATGTGTTCCGCGAGGTAAGGCATAATTCCAGCATACGCCTGAAGCAACCTTCCGTTTGGGTTTCTTCACCGTGTTGCAAACGCAGAGCTTAGACGCCGCGTCCCGCCCACGTTTTCATTGCTCTTCAGGAAACACCGAGCCTCCCGAAGTTTCAGCATTCGCTCGCCAACAGCGCCCGCACATGGTCAGCAATTGACACGATTGCTGCCCTGCACAACAATAAGAACAACACCCAATCACAACGAGCGGAGAAAACTTATGGCCGACGAAGGCGAATACCTAGCCGAAGCCCCTACTGGTTCCGGAGGAAGCGCCGTCAAGTGGATCGTGTCCCTGCTGGCAGTCATGTACGTTGCGGGCTCACTTTACTTTCTGTTCAACTTGCGCGAGCGCATCGACCAGATGGGCAAAGCTCAAACCGCGAGCAATGCGCAGATCGCGGAGCTTGCCAAACGCATGCAGTCCGCCGAGGCCGACTCCGAAACCCTGGCTACCCAACTGGGCATGACCAAGAAGGAGCTGGCAACCCGCTCGGCCGAATTGCAGCGCGAACAGGCCGCGCAACGCGCCTCGCAACAACGCCTCGCCGACGAACAGAAGCAGCAGATGACCCAGGTGAATGGCGAAGTTGCCAGCGTAAAAACAGATGTTGGCGGCGTCAAGACTGACGTTGCCTCGACCAAAGCCGAACTCGCCGCCGCCGAAGCCAAGCTGCAGAGCACCATTGGCGACCTGGGTGTGCAGAGCGGCCTGATCGCGAACACGCGCAGTGACCTCGAAGTGCTCAAGCACAAAGGTGATCGCAACTACTACGAATTCACGCTGGTCAAAGGCGCGAAGCCCCAGCCAGTTTCGACGGTCAGCCTTCAGCTAAAGAAAACAGATGCCAAGAAAGGTAAGTTCACCATCAACGTCACCGCTGACGACAAAACCATCGAGAAGAAAGATCGCAACGTCAGTGAGCCTATCCAGTTCTACACCGGGCGCGATCACTTGCTGTACGAAATGGTGGTCTGGTCCGTGGACAAGAAACAGGCGGTGGGATACTTGAGCACGCCCAAGGGCGCGCCCGTACCTGTGACGAGCGGGCAATGATACGCGAGTTGTGTTCCACGTGGAACACTTCAACAGTTAGCTATAAGCTAAGTATGGCTTCTAACTTGCCTGCTGTCATTTGGTTAGGACCAGCGGGACTGGTTGGTAGTAGGCTTGGATTGTTACCTTCAGCGACTTGCGATTAATGAAGGCGTCCGGGGTTACGGGAAACGCGACGATGATAGTTCCCTGGGTCCGACCTCCGGGTTCGATTTGGGCTTCGCGCTCCAGGGGGTTGAGAGCGTGCTGTTTCAGCGTAGGGAAGGCCTGGAAATAGCGGTCGAAGTCGGCAGGGGAAGCGGCGTCGTTAGAAAATGTTCCGCTGTCGGAATCGAGATCGGACTTGATGGCGCGGATCAAGTAAGGTTTCTTGCCGTTGTTCTGGAGTGAGACGTTGATCGCCACCATCGTCAGATTCTGATTGGGAACTTCCACTGAAACCACGTCGTCGATTGATCCCGTCGCTAAAGATTGCGGGCGTTGCACGAATGCAATGACGCCAGCGATTACCGCGATAATCGCCGCTCCGATGAGAACGATCTTCACTGGCGGCAGGTTTCTTTTGGCGGTGCCGAATTCTTCTCCGATGTTAAAGGGAATGCCGGGTTGGGACGGGCCCGGCGTAGGTACGCTCGGCGCGGGTGGGGGAGATGGTGTGTCCTCGGGCATAGCTCGTCTCTGATTGTAATCGCTTTGGCAGCCGAAATCCCGAGGAGGCTAGCTCGGGTGCTCGATCCATCGAGATTCGGTGTGCGATCGCTGCGCATCTGCGATGTGAAATTCAAGCTGTTTCTGCCGCGCTGCGCGCGGCTACCCGGACGGGGGCGTCCGGGTGTACGTCGGCGTTGGTTGTCGGGTGGGCCTCGGTGATATCGACGGGCGTCGGCGCTATCGTCATCACCCGACCGCTTCGCTTCACGCTGTTGAATGGGTTGCTGCACGGTCAATGAGGGATTGCTGGCTGTTCACGGCTTCTTGAGTGCGGTTCGAGCTTCGTACATAAGTGCCGTTCGGTTGCATGTGGCGCGCCTTCACTGTATCGGCCAAATAGGTGGCGAGAACCTCGTCGCGGAGATGGCGGATTAGCTTGGGATCGCGTACGGGAAATACTACTTCGACCCGGCGGTTAAGGTTGCGCGGCATGAGGTCGGCGCTGCCCATGTAGATTTCTTCCTGGCCGGCGTTCCTGAAATAGTAGATCCGGCTGTGCTCGAGGAAACGTCCTACGATGCTGGTCACGCGGATGTTTTCGCTCACGCCCTTGATTCCCGGACGCAGGCAGCATATTCCGCGTACCAATAGATCGACTTTCACGCCAGCCTGCGATGCTTCGTACAACAGGCGGATGGAGCGCTTGTCGACGAGCGCGTTCATCTTGAAGATCAGGTGTCCGCGCTCGCCGTGGCGCTGATGATCGATCTCGCGCTGGATCATCTGTTCCAAGTGTTCTCTCAGGTCGATGGGCGCAACCAGCAGCTTTCGGTATTCGGGCTTGGCAGAGTAGCCAGTGAGATAGTTGAACAGGTCGGTGCAGTCGGCGCCGATCTGTTCGTCAGAGGTGAACATTCCGAAATCGGTGTAAAGCTGGGAAGTAATGGTGTTGTAGTTGCCGGTGGACAGGTGGGCGTAGCGCCGGATCAGATTTCCTTCCTGACGCACGACCAGCGCGGTCTTGCAGTGGACCTTCAGGTTCTGCAATCCGTAGACGACATGCACGCCTTCGCGCTCCAGCCGGCGCGCCCACTCGATGTTGCTCTCCTCATCGAAGCGCGCCTTGAGTTCGACCAGCACAGCAACCTGTTTGTCGTTTTCAACTGCTTCGAGCAGAGCCTCCACTACCGGCGCGTTCCGGCCCACGCGGTAAAGAGTGATCTTGATGGCCAGGACGGCAGGGTCTTTCGCGGCTTGCTGCAGGAATGAGAGGACAGGTTGGAAAGAATCGAAGGGATGCTGAAGAAGAATGTCTTGGCGGCGAATGGCGGCAAATATATCCTCGGTTTCCTCTTGGGGCTGCAGTGCGGCGGGAACTGCCGCTACAAACGGCGGATCCTTCAGTTCGGGACGATCGACCGCAGCGAGGTGCCGCAGGCGGCTGAGAGCCAAGGGGCCTTTGAGCTGGTAGACTTCGTCGCGATCGGTTTCAAGATTCTCCATCAGGATCTTGAGGAGGGAGGGCGGCATGTCTTCGTTCACTTCCAGCCGGATGACGTCGGCAAAACGCCTCTGCCAGACACCCTCTTCCACCGACTCCAGCAAGTCTCCGGCCTCGAGTTCCTGAATGGCGGTCTCAGCATCCCTGGTTACGTGGAAGGGGTGAGCATCCAGGATTCTCATGCCTGGGAAGAGCAGCTTCAAGTTAGCCACGACCAACTGCTCCAGCCAGACAAAACATTGCCGGACCGGGTTCTTGCGGTCGGTGCCCTTTTGGCGTGGAAGCGGTTTCACAGCAACTAACTGGGGAATCGAATTCGGTATCTTGACCCGCGCAAAATGTTCCGCGCCTTCTTTGTCGCAAATCAGGACGGCCAAGTTCAGGCTCAGGTTCGAGATGTGGGGAAAAGGCCGGCCCGGATCAAAGGCCAAGGGAGTCAGGGTGGGAAAGATCGTCTCGCGGAAGTATTTGTTTAAGGTCGATCGCTGGGTGTTCGTCAGTTGCGAATGGTCGGTGACCTCGATGCCGTTTTTGCAAAGCGCCGGCAGGATTTGTTCTTGCCAGCATTCGTGGGCTGCTTGAAACAGTTTGACCACTCGCTCACGGATCGCGGCGAGCTGGGCTGAAGGAGTCATACCATCTGGGCCGCATTCGAGCACGCCTTTTTCGAGTTGCCGCTTGAGACCGGCGACTCGCACCATAAAGAACTCTTCCAGGTTGGAGCCGACGATGGAGAGGAATTTGACACGTTCCAGCAAAGGGACGGTTTCGTCCTCCGCTTCCTCGAGCACCCGCCGCTGAAAATCCAGAAGACTGAGTTCGCGATTCACGTAGAGCTCAGGATCGTCGAGGGCGGAAACAGTTGGCGCGGTTGGGGTCGCGATTCGACCTCGGCCGTTTCGCCGGTCGGATTTCTTACCGGTATTTTTCGCCGTGATCGCTTCGGCCTCGTGTATGGGAATCGCTTTAGCCATGGTCGTTCTGGGCGGCAGGGCCATTGTAATTTGAAGAGTGTGGTTTCGTCTGTGATCTCTACCTTTGGAGCCAGTTTTAACGAGGTTGTAACAATCGGCGAGTTCGAGACGCTGCATGGGGATGGGCTTCATTCTTTCGGAGCTCTGGACAAACGGTGCGTGCCGCAGTTAAGTGCCGTCCCTGAAGGGACTCCGATTTCTTTCCGTTCTGCTTTCCCGGCACTCCGTGCCGGGCTTTCACATCCGCCGCAGTGCGGCTGGAGCACTGCGTGCACGATGATGCAATATGGTTTCGACTCTGCTTTCCCGGACTGCCGGCGTGAGACACAGCCTTTCGCCCCACTGGGGCTTGTCGGCTTCCGATTCTTACCCACGGCTTACGCCGTGGGCTGTATTCTTGCGCCGCTTCGCGGCTAAGATGATCCAAAAATCGATTTACGCATTGCGTGAGGATCCGGTGCAGCGAGGAGAATGCATAGATCCTTCGCTTTGCTCAGGATGACAGAGCAATGACTGCGGCGCCTACATTGGCCAGGCGTGCTTCATCGCTTTTGCGAACTCTTTGGCGGGGAGGGTGTTGAGGACGTCATGTTTGGTTAGCCAGGCGCGGCGGGCTTGCAGGATGCCGTAGCGGATTTTGTCGAGGTGCGAGGTGTGGTGGGAGTCGGTGTTGATTACGATCTTCACACCGTACTGTTTGGCTAATCGAAGATGTCGATCGCAAAGATCGAGGCGGTCGGGGTAGGCGTTTAGCTCCATCGCAACCTTGCGTTGGGCTGCGGCTTTCAGGACGGCATCTACGTCGAACTGGTAGGCATCGCGACGGAGCAGGAGGCGTCCCGTGGGATGTCCCAAGAATGAGGTGTTTGTGTTTTCCACGGCCTTGAGCAGGCGGTCGGTCATCTCCTGGGGAGTCTGGTTGAAGTGGGAATGCACGCTGGCGATGACCAGATCCATTTGCTCGAGGACGGAATCGGAGAGATCGAGCGTGCCGTCGGAAAGAATGTCGACTTCGATTCCGGCGAAGATGCGGATTCCGTTAATCTTTTCATTCGCGGCGCGGATGCGCTTGATGTGCTCTACAGCGCGCTGGTCGTCGAGACCGTTGGCGAATGCAAGATTCTTAGAATGATCGGTGATGGCCATGTATTTGTAGCCGTGGGCGCGGGCGGCTTCAGCCATTTCTTCTATTGTGTTGCGGCCGTCGGTTTCGACGGTGTGCATGTGGACATCGCCCTGCAGGTCTACTTGTGAGATGAGCGCTGGTAAAGTGTGTTTCTCGGCGGCGTCAATTTCGCCAAGGTTTTCGCGCAGTTCGGGTGGGATGTAGTCCAGCTTGAGTTTGGCGTAGATCTCTTCTTCGCTTTTTCCGGCGACGACTTTTTCGTTGTCGAGTTGGGCCAGGCTATATTCACTTAAAGTGTAGCCCATCTTTAACGCGCGCTGGCGCAGGGCGACGTTATGGGCCTTGCTGCCGGTGAAGTACTGCATGGCGGCGCCGAAGGAGTCGGGGGAGAGAAGGCGAACGTCCACCTGCATGCCTCCGCGCATGCGAAAGCTTACTTTGTTTTCGCCGCGAGCGATGATGTCCATTAAACCTGGCAGCTTGATGATGTGGTCAATCAGCTTTTGCCGTTCTGCGTCATCGCAGCACGCTTTCCCAGTCACCAATATGTCGAGATCGCCTACGGTTTCGCGTCCTCGGCGCAGCGAACCGGCGGGCGTGATGTTTTCGATTCCGGGATAAGCGCGCAAATGCTCGATGATTTTTTCAGCTTGAGCTTCGGCCGCGTCGAGGAGGAAGCGGCCGGCGATGCGGCGATAGTCCTGGATTGCTTTCAGTAGCTTTTGCTCATGTTTTTCGCCCATGCGCGGCAGAATGCGAATCTTGCCCTCCTGGGCTAATTTCTCCACGCCTTCGGGATCGCAGATGTGATACGCGCTCCAGATCAGAGCGATGGTCTTGGGGCCGAGGCCTTGAATCTTGAGCAACTGGAGCATCGATGGGTGATACTTCTTGAGCAGCTCGGCGTGCAGAGAGAGCCTGGCTTCTTTGAACATTTCTTGCAGGTTCAATAGCATTCCCTTGCCGATGCCGGGGATAGCGAGGACTTTTTTCGGTTCGCCGATCAAGTCTGCGATCTGCTGGGGGAAGGCTTCGATAGCCTCGGCCGCGTTGCGGTAGGAGCGGATGCGGAAGGAATCCTGGCCGTCGATTTCGAGCAGGTCGGCGGTTTCGTAGAGGATGCCGGCGATGGCTTTGTTGTCCATGCGAAATTAAGATTACAACCTATCGCGTAATTGTCGAGTGGGAGTTTCGACAGATTTAGCTTTGGACACCGGGCCGTGCGGCGGAGGCATCCACACGGTTTTCGGATACAGTGCGGACTATGACAACGTGTTGTCTCCGGGATGACAGTTCGACGGCGAGACAACAATTGTGAAAGTGGCCTAGCCAATCCCGAGGGATTGGTTGTAATTTGGTTCTGGAGTTTTCGGCGCGATGAGTTCACCAATTGCTGAGCAACTTCGGGACGCAGTTTCGCAGGCGCGTTGGAATGAGGCTGTGGCCCTGCTGCAGACTTCCGACGCGGCGCAGGCGGCTGCGGCATTGGATGAGCTTCCATTCGAGCAGCAACAATCCTTGTTTCGCCACCTGCCGCTGGATCTTGCTGCTTCTGTGATCGTTCATTTTCCTTACTATCACCAATATGTCCTGCTGCACTCCTTGCCCGCGGGCGAAATGCGGGCTCTGGTTGACAGGATCAGCCCGGACGATCGAATGCGATTGTTCGACGAACTGCCGGAGGAGGCGTGGCAGCGGCTGATGGACGAACTCTCAGGTGCAGCCGTTGTTGAAGCTCCGAGCGGGTACGAGCCAGAAACTCAGCGTGAGCCGGAGCCGCAGCTCCCTGCGCCGGGGGAAACGCTGATTGAAGGCCGCCAGATTGAAAAATCTTATGCGCAACCTGACGGGAGGGACATTCAGATCATCGCTCCGATGGACCTGGCCGTCGAGTCGGGGATTATTTGCGCTCTTCTCGGGCCATCTGGGTCGGGGAAATCGACCTTGCTGAGAATTCTGTCGGGATTGACGGCACCATCCAGCGGCACGGTGCTGGTGCATGGGCAGCCGCTGGACGCGGGCGCCCTCAACATTGGCATGGTGTTCCAGAGTTTTGCTTTATTTCCCTGGCTGACGGTGCTGGAGAATGTGGAGGCTCCGCTGGCGGCGAAAGGGCTGGAGCATCCGGAGCGGCATCGGCAGGCATTGCAAGCGCTTGCCATCGTTGGACTCAAAGGTTTCGAAAACGCTTATCCCAAGGAGCTGTCTGGAGGCATGAAGCAGCGGGTTGGATTTGCGCGGGCGCTTGCAGTCGAACCCGAGGTGTTGTTCATGGACGAGCCGTTCTCCGCGCTGGATGTGCTGACGGCTGAGAGCCTGCGGCGCGAGCTGATGGAGTTGTGGATCAATGATCAGATTCCGACGAAAAGCATTTTCCTGGTGACGCACAATATTGAAGAAGCGGTTCTTTTGGCGGATCGAGTGGTTGTTCTGGGAACGCATCCGGCGAAGATTAGGGCGGATTTTCGAATATCACTGCCGCAGCCGCGCGATCGCAAGTCCGCGGAATTTCTCATTTACGTGGATTACATCTACAAGGTGATGACACAGCCTGAACTGGAGTTTGGCCCGGTTACAAAGCAGCCATCTCTGCGCAAGCCTTCGATGCAAGTGTTGCCCCATGCGACCGCTGGCGGAATGGCGGGATTGCTTGAGTTTTTGAACGATCGCGGGGGTAGGGAAGACTTGTACCACCTTGCCGAAGAATTGCTGATGGAAGTGGACGACTTGTTTCCCATCGTGGACGAGGCGGTAATGCTGGGCTTCGCGGAATCAACTCAGGGCGACGTGCAGATTACGGCGGCGGGAAAGGAATTTGCAGAGGCCGATATTACGACCCGAAAGAAACTGTTTCGCGACGCCGTGCTTAGTCATGTGACGCTGATTCAGCAGATCCGGAATGCGCTGGAGCGGAAGTCGGACCGGGCCGTTCCCCTTGAATTCTTTCGCGACGTTTTGGATAAACACTTCTCTCAGGAGGACGTTCAGCACCAACTCGATGCCGCATTGAATTGGGGCCGATACGCGGAGATTTTCACCTACGACTCACAGAGTGACCGGCTGCTGCTCGACGATGCGGCAAACGTGGCCCATCCTAATCAAGCCTGAGAGCGCGATCTATTCGGCTTGCTCGATAATCGGCAGGTTCGAAGCGATCTGTAAATCCAGAATCAACTGGAGTTGATTTTCTACCTGGAAAAAGCGGACCACGAGAATTGTTGGGAGTGATTTCTTCAGGAGTTCGTAATATTTCTTTCTGAGGGCTAGCCTTTGTTCGTCCAGCGTCATCACTCTTTGAGCGAGTTGATCCGCTTTTGGGTCGCTCATGGTCAGAAAGTTCTGGGCGTAGTCCTGGATGATCGCAAGCTTCTCATCGCCTAATTTTGTCTGTTCAGATTCGTAGTTCCGGTAGATGGGCCAAAAGACGGCCGCTTGCTGATCATTTAATTGCATTTCTTCCTTGACGATCGCTTCTTTCTTGGCTTTCAAGTCAGTACGAAGCAGGCGGATGTAGGCTTGATCGTTGAGCTCTTTGCTCTCCGCTGGATCCTGAACCTTTTTTTCCTGCGCCCATAGGCCCGCTGCTACGGTTAGAGTCAGGACCGCGATGATCAATCGAGTTCTCATGAGTTCCTCCGAAATTTATTTCCTTGGCTGAGTGTGACCTACCCTACTGCGCGACTGGCAGCGTTACTGGTTGGGTCAGGTGAAACTCCAACTGCGCCTCGCTGGGAATCTGCACCTGGTCGCCTTTCTGCACGACGGCGCCCACGCCGCCGGCCGTCGCGCCGATGGCTGCGCCCATGCCGGCGTTGCCCGCAATTGCGCCAATGGCCGCGCCCAGCCCGGCGCCCCCGAGGAGCCGAAATGCCGAACGTTTTCCTGAGCTCTTGCCTTTTTGCGAATCGAAAACATCGGTCATAATCGGAATCGCGTTGCCACCGATCACAATTTGCGTCAGCTGAAGTTTCAACTGCGATGTGCCGGTCGCGCGTCCTGCGGAATTAGCCGCGACTACCTGGCCATAGACAGTTGTGCCAGCATATGCGACCACGTAGCCGTTGGCGGCGAGGTTGGTAGATAAAGTGGCAGAGAATGTCTGGCCGGTGTAAGCGGTGCTCGTGTCCAAGCCGTCTACCATACGGACGAGAAGGACAGTTCCGGCCGGGACCAAGGTTTGTTGCGGCGCTGCTGCCGGCGGGGGCTGCGGCGGAGTGGGGACAGGTCCAAAAGACAGCGACTGGACTTGCTGGGATGGATAGATCTGACTGGTTCCATCGGGCCCGACGAACTGAACTCCCGCCGAGCTGCGGCCGAGAAAAGTCCCGGTGATGACTTGGCCGTTGGTCAGAACCAGCGTGTCAGCCGTAGCCATGCACGCCATCCCGACACAAATCGCGCAGAGGATAAACACTCTCAATTTCATGCGCCCCCTCTTTCTTTTCCGTCTTTCAGTGTCCCCGTCGAAGGCTCACACGCTCTGAGCTGGGTGACCTTGGTGCGCCGAGACACTGCATCTTACCTTTTCTGAAGCTCGCAGAGAATAGCTACAACAGACAAAATTTGTAGTGATTTCCGGGCTAGAAAATAACCTTTCCCGCAAGCTGCATGTTGAACGGCTCGCCCGGTCCAATACCGGGACCACCGAAGAAATCACCGATGGTATCGGTAACAAAGCCGCTGGATCCCACAGAGCCGCCGCCGGTCGCGAGGTTGATCCGATTGAAGACGTTAAACATTTCCGCCCGAAGCTGTAGCCTGAAGCGTTCGGTAATCGGAATATTCTTGATGACGGAGACATCCACATCGGCAAAGCCGGGTCCGTAAAATTTATTGCGCGAGAGGTCGCCATTTGGATCGTCGGGCAAGCACGTGGGCGACGGCACACAGAACGCGGCAGGGTTGACCCACTGCTCTCCGGTCGCTGGCTTGAAAGTGTGTGAAACGCCGGCAAATGGGTCGCCGATCAGGTTCAAGCCGGGGCGTTGGCTGCCAGATGCGCCTGGCCCGGGGAAATTAAACGGTTGTCCAGAGTGGAACGACAAGAGCCCGCTTAACTGCCAGCCGTGCGAAAGGATTTTCGGCCCGTGCGAAGAGCCGGGAATATCGTACGTCCAATAACCGGTGAAGTTTTGGCGTGTGTCGAAATCACTGTTTCCGTACTCCTGATTCAGGTTGATGCCGTCGAGCGGAATCACGCCACGGAACTCGGTGGCCTCGTCCAGAGCATGGGCCCAGGTGTAGGCGAACTGAGAAGTAAAGCCATGCCAGGACCGTATCTTCAACACGCTCTGCAGGGAGTTGTAGTTTGAGGTCACTGCGCTGTTGAATTGGTTGATGGCGCCGACGTTGGGATACTGGGCATTGAACGTGCCGTTCTGATTAATGTTCTCCGTGATCGTGAGCTTGCGTCCCAGAGTGCCGACGTAGCCTATCTGCAATACGGCGACGTTCCCGAAACCTTTTTCCACTTGCAGGTCATAGTTGAGGTAATAAGGCGTGCGAAAACTTTGGCCGACCGAGAAGACGTTATAGATATTGGCTCCGGTCACCGGATTCGGAACGCCGCACCCTGGCTGGAGGGTGTAGTTAAGGCTTGCGCAAGTCACGACTCCCGGGAAGATCGATTGGCCGCCCTGCTGGACCGTCTGCCAGTTATAGGCATTCCGGCTGTAGTTGTCGACTGCGTCCGGACCTGCCGGATTGTTTTCCAATCCGTTGGCCGCAGCGTTTGGCGGACGATTGTCCAGGAATGGACTAATTGCGGTTTGCTCGTAGAAGACGCCGAATCCGCCCCGCACCACGACGTTACCCGCGTGCCCGGGCTCATAGGCAAAACCGAATCTTGGCGCGAAGTTGTTTTTGTCCGCCGGGTAGATGGAACCGATGCCATCTCCCTGGATGACTAAGCCCCTGCCCGGGATGAAGACCGGGAGATTGTTATCACCATTGTGCAAGGGGCCGGCATATTCGTAGCGAAGCCCTAGAGTCAAAGTCAGGTTTGGTGTCGCACGCCACGCATCCTGCCCGAACAAAGCGAATGAGTTGACCAAGACATGCCGCTCCGCGTTTCCCACAGCGATCGAGGATGTGCTTACATCCCCAGCCAGAAAGTCCGCGAGAGCCAGTGTATTTGAGCATTGGGCGTTGGCCGGAGGGCACGTTCCAGCCCATGGTCCCTGCGTACCGTCGAACGTGAAACTCCCCAGTGAGCGCCGGAAATAGAATTCGTCCACTCGGCCCTGACGCACTTCACCTCCGAACCGTAGCTCGTGCTTTCCGGTAACGTAGGAAACGATGTCCGTCAGGTGACCGGTGATATCGTTACGGCCCTCCGGCGGCGTGATCCCCACCTGATCGAACCCGGAGATGACGATATTCGGGGCGCCGAGAATGGGCTGGCCGTTAATCAGCGCGTCCGGGCTAAGGTACAGGCCCAAGGCTCTCGTATCGAAACTGTTGTTGGCATCGTGAAATACCTGATTGAAATAGCTGACTCCAAATAGCGCCTGATTACTCAACTTGGGCGTGAACTGTGAGTTCAATACCGCGGAGTAGTTCTCCACGCGGATGGGAGCGGCCTCAAAATAGTAGCCGAGATTTGAGCTTGCCTCGACCAGCACCAACGCCGCACCCGGCGGTTGGATTTGGTTTCCTTGTCCCATGAACCAGTGTCCCGACAGATGTTCCTTGTCGTTGAAATTGTGATCTACCTTTGCCACGTAGTTGTAACTGTACCCAGTGGCGGGGTCGTTGCCGAAGAAGTTGCTGAGGGTGCCGGGCAGGGAACTGATCGAACTTGGCCACAGGGTTGAGAACAGGTTCGTCGAAAGGGTGCTTTGAGGGACATTGTATTTCGTGAGCAGGCTCTGAGCGCTCTGAATCCATGCCGACGACGGTTCGGTAGCTAAACCCGTGAGTCCAAAAATGTAGTTCTGCTTTTCGAAGCCGAGAAAAAGGAATGTCTTGTTCTTGATAATCGGTGTGCCCACGGTGAATCCATAGTTTTCATTGCGGAGTCTGGGCGCTCTCGGAAACTCCGGGGTTGGCACGAAGAAAGGAGAGTGCGCAGCATAGAACTCGTTGCGATTGTAATAGTAGGCCGTTCCGTGCACTTGATTGGTGCCGGACTTGAGGACCACATTGACAGTGCCTCCGGCGTCGCGCCCGGATTCCGCGGTAGACTCGGTCTGTGTAGAGAATTCCTCAATGGCGTCGATTGGCATTACCACGCCGGCGATTCCCGAGACGCCCCCCTGGTTGATCGCGGGAATGTTGTACCAGAAGTCATTGTTATCGGTGCCATCCAACTGCCAGTTGACTCCGTTGTTGCGAGCCCCGTTGATTGTGCCGCCTCCGTTAATTGAGTAGCCTCCGTAGCCTGGCGCTATGGCGATCAATTGAGTGAAGTCCCGTCCGTTCAGCGGCATGTTCTGTAGAGCTTTTTCCGGGATCGAATCGCTCTGAGTCGCAGTGGTCGCATCGACGGTGAGCAGAGCAGCCGATACGTTCAGCGATCTGTTTTCCTGCGCAAGAGAAAGCTTAACCGGCAAGGTGTAAATGGAACCCGCCGTTACTCGCACCCGATCTGCGGTGTAAATTGCAAATCCAGAAGCCGCCACGACGATCTTATAGTCGCCCAAAGGGAGGTCCTGCACGGAGAACTGGCCGTCCGCGGTAGTGACCGTGTTGTGGTTCACACTTGTTGCTGTCTCGATGGCGTGTACTTGGGCATTCGGAACAAACGCGCCGGACGGGTCGGTGACAGTGCCATTGATGGAGCCACGGAATGTTTGCGCGTCCAGCAAGGCGACATCCGATAACAACAAAAGGAACAGTGTGAGAACGCGCTTCATAAATTTCCGACTGATGTTCGAGATCGAAATTCAGAGAACAGAAGGCAAAGTCGGGAAAAACGTCCAGCAGAACCGCATCAACCCATACTAACCGGCGCGGGAAAACGCTAAGTTCACGCCAGCAGGTTTAGTCTCATTTGTGGCGACCACTTTCACTGGAACCCGAACGGTTATCTCCGTGCCGCGCGTCAACTTCGAAGCAATCGAGATCGTGCCGTTCACCAGCCTGACTCGCTCCTGCATGCTGACCAGACCCAGACCTCGGCCCTTCATCGCTGCTTCAAGGTCAAAGCCCACGCCAGTGTCGCAAATCGTGAGATGAATCTCACCCGGTGTTCCCCAAAATTGCACCACGAAGTGCTGTGCGCCGCTATGCTTCGCGGCGTTGTGCAAGGCTTCCTGCAGAACTCGGAACAGGCAAAGGGAAATGTCCGACGGCACCGGCGTGGGAAGATCGTGGCTCTTGAAGTCAATTTCAAGCTTCTGCTTCTCGCCGAATTCCTGACAAAAACCTCTCATGGCTGCAACCACGCCAAGATATTCCAGCCTGGGAGAATGCAACTGATGAGACAGGTCCTGGATATCGCTGGCTATGTCAGCGGTGTATTTCCGTAATTCGCCCACGCGGCTGAAGAGTTCAACGCTCAGGTCAGGCACGTCCATCTTGAGTCGTTCAAGCTCGATGGCGAGCAATGCCAGCCGTTGATTGATGTCGTCGTGAAGATCCCTTGCGATCCGGGTACGCTCCTGCTCCTGCGCCTCAATCAACCTGCTGCTGACATTGGAAAGCGCTTCTTCTGCAAGCTTGCGCTCGGTAACATCCATGCACGATCCGATGTAGCCAGCAAATGAACGGTCCGGATTGAATCTCGGCACCCCAATGTCGAGAACCCAGCGATATTCGCCATCGTGCCGGCGCAGCCGATACTCCATCCTGAAGTCCTCTCGCTTATCAAAAGCCTGGGTGTAGGTGTTCAGGCACTTCTGCAGATCTTCGGAATGAACCCCCTCCGCCCAGCCGTTTCCAAGCTGCGACTCAATTGACTGGCCTGTAAAGTCGAGCCAGGGCTTATTGAAATAGGTGCACAGCTTGTCGGTGCCTGACATCCAGATCAGGACAGGAGCCGTGTTTGACACTAAGCGGAAGCGTTCTTCGCTCTCCCGCATCGCGTCTTCCGCCCGTTTACGCTCAGTGATATCGTGAACCGTGCCGCGAAGCTGCACGACGCGGCCCTTGTCATCGCGTTTTGCTTCGCCCCGAGCAACGAGCCATCTCGTGCTGCCATCCGGCCGGATCATCTCGAGATCGAGTTCGTACGGGGCTCCACTCCGCAACGCTTCCTCTACGGCACTCTGCGCACGTTTCCAGGTTTCTGCCGTGTACAGCTTCGGGTGTTCCTTATAGCTGGGGGCTGGCTGATTGGGATCGAGGCCGGCGATTCGATAGAGTTCTTCCGACCACGTGACTGTGTCCTTTTCCGCGTCCCATTGCCAGGCGCCTACCTTGGCCAAGTGTTGGGTCTTCTTTAACTCCACCTCTTGCTGCAACCGTGCTTCCTCGGCCTGCCTACGCTCAGTGACGTCGAGGCCGATCCCTAACGCACGTTCGGGATTACCGTTGGCGGCGTAGTAAAACTTACCCCGGTCTGTGACCCAGCGTATAGTCCCGTCCGCTCGCACCACACGAAATTCTGCGGCGTACGGCTTCTGGTTTTGCATCGCATCCGCGAGCGCTTTCGAAACGCGCTCCCGATCGTCGGGATGCACTCGTTCATAAAATTCCTGGTCGCCCGGGAGATGGGTGTCGGCTGCGATCCCGAATGTGGTCTCCAGATCACCGAACCAGATGTTTTGTCCGGTCCTCAAGTTCCAATCCCAGCCGGTTGATTTGCTAGATTCCATGGCCAGGCGAAGCCGATCGTGCGCCACGCTGACATCGGAAGTGAACTCGCGGTTGGCAAGGTGATCCTGGATGAAGACGGCGACGGCTAAGACCACCCCGGCGATCATTACCAAAAGCAGGCGAATCTCATGGGTGCCAAACGGTTCATCCGTGCGGAACAGTTCCCAGACGCCGACAATCGGGACCGCAAGCACGGCGAGCATAGCCAGAACAGAGCTGTACGTCGTGTCCGTGGTGTCCAATTGAACGGTCTGCGCCAGCTGCGGTGCCAGTCTCCGGCCCTGCAGACCGATCCATACAAACCACGAGATGGCAGCGGTGAAAACCATTCCGATTAAACCTCTTGCGGCGGGGAAAGAGGTTCCGGTCAAATCGCCCGAAGGGTCCTTCAAAGCCCAAACGACGTTTGCAGCCAATGAACCGAACGCATACAGGGCAGACGCCGCGAATAGATGCGAATAGATGGACTTCCATGGAGGTTGGGATCGAAAGATCACCATGCCCAGAACTCCGAGGAGCAAGAGATTTTCCGTGAAGTAAAGACCCTCAAAGCGCAAGATCATGGCCGACGCCTGGGACCCATACTGGTAAGGAAACAGGAGGTAGGCGTAGGCAAAGACCCAAACGAAGAGTAAGACGAGAAAGTTGAACGTGGCCCGATACGGCCTGTGAGAGGGTAATCGTAAATGGGGGCGCGACGCCACCGCCGCCATCATCAACACGATGTGCAGAAATAATGGAGGATTGTCGAACAAGAAGGTGGGAATCTTGCCGTGGAGGACCACACTATAGAACCAAGAGCACGGGACCAGCGCCCACAGGCCAAATGCCCCTGCCAGGAATAACCAGAATAACCGGATAGTTTGCCTGTTCTGAATTGCATTCGCGGCGGCCACGCCACTGGCCAAGAGGAGCAAAAGGAGATAAGTGATTTCGCAGAATGCGACCAGGGCGGGACCTTGCTTCAGCGTGAGCGACAGAACTGCCTGAGCTACCAGCAGGGCGACAGCGATAGCCGGCCACGAATAAAGTCGCGATCCTGGCCTAGGAGACATGCCTGGCATGGTTTCTCCCAGAGCAGGAATTCTGCCCAGAATTCTGTGCGGATTTGCTGAACTGCCCTTGGTACGCGAGTCGGGCAAAACATGGCTCTGCCTTCGACGCCGGGCCACTGATGCAGTTCGGCCCCAATTGAGATTTGAGGACTCGCAAAGGTAATGGACCCCGTCGGTGGGCCAAGGCGAGATGGACACAGTTACGTGGAGACGAGTCGGATCAGCATCTCCCTCTGCGGCCATCGCCTAACGGCACGCAACTAGCTTTTCTGCTAGTCGTCTAGAGATAAACCGTTACGTGAAGAGATACAACTAGTAGTTTCACTAGTAAGGCCCGTGCTGGGGCCTTCAGGGACTGTTGGCTCGCGACGCGCGTTTCGGTGTATAGGTGCGGAAGGAGCTTCCAGTCGACCCCACTTGGCGTACACGGGATGCCGTCCGGTTGCTGGTTGTCCGTGGCGGGAATCAGGCCTCGCCCACTTTGACGCGAGCTATTGAGCTAAATATTGTGCGTCGGGGCGGTCGGGTGTATATTACGGCTCTGTCGGAAAGTCAAAACTAGAGATTCCGACGTAAGTCACCTGCTGCAGGTCAGTTCGCCGCTTTTTGAACGGACTCGATTGCTGCACGCGTTGCGATTACCCATAAATTTCTCTCTACTCATTGGTGGTGCAATGACAGGCCCGGAACGACGCCAAACTGCACGGACGACAATGGAGAGGCACGCCTATATCAACATCGAGCCGGACAACGGCGGCATCGTGTTGAATGTCTCGGATGGAGGACTGTGCTTTCACTCCTACGATCCGATTAAACCCAATGGAAATAATGGAAAGATCCGCTTCTGGTTCTCGGACCAGAACCAGCGAATCGAAGCCGATGGCACGCTGGCGTGGACGGACGAAACGCAAAAGGGAGGCTTGCGCTTCAATGCGCTGCCCACCGAAGCCCGCGAAAAAATTCGCGATTGGATCAACCAGCCTTCGACACCACTCCCCGCTGACTCTGGGTCAGCAGCGACGTCGCCGCGCGCAGTTCCCGCGTTTAACGGCTCCTGGAACACAAAGGTCAGGCCTAGCTCAGCAGAGCCCAGAGTACCGATTCAATCGAGCGGTTTCTCACGGGGTTTGGCGACCGGGCTCATGGTTTCCGTTTTGGTGGCGGGTGGGTTCTTATTTAATGGCTATCGCCGCGAGGTTGGAGTGTGGCTCATCCACTTGGGAGAGCGGTTTGCGGCGAAACCGGAACCGCAGATCTCAGCCGTGCAGGCAGCGTCTCCGGTTGTGTTGCGGGAGCCGCAACCCACGTCGCCGTCGCCGGCAACAGTATCCCCAGCGCCGCAGATCGTGCAGCCAGCGGCACAGGCGGTGTTAGCAGAGCAGAAGACGATTTCGCCTGCGCCGGTGCCGGTGCCGGCTCCTGCTCCGCAAGCTGAGAAGGTCCTGCCACAACCCGAAAAGCTCGCGCCACAACCTTCATCGAACACTGGGAAGCTTCAGCAAGCGAAAGCCGAGACAGTTGAACCGTTACCAACTCCGCCCCCGGCTCCGCCCAGCAGCGTTAGCAATCCCACTCCCAAACCCGCTACCACGGTTGCCAGTACGCCGACTTCGTTGAAGGCGACGACACCTTCCGTCCCGACGACCGCGCCAGCGCCCACCGTCGCGACCGCGTCCAACCTGGTTCCGACTAAACTCGACACAACTCCGAGGCAACAACCTGCCAGTCCACCTGCTGCCCAACCTGCAGCCCAATCGGCCGTGCGCACCGAAGAGTCTGGACCGGCGAATCCAGCAGCGAATGCAGCCGCGACTTCGGAACTCTTCTTCGAAGTAGGGAAATTCAAGAATCCATCGCAGGCTCACGACGAAACCGACAAGCTGGCGCAACTCGGGTTTCCCGTAACCGCCGTTCAGAAGGGTTTCTTATGGACGAATTCCTATCACGTACTTGTAGGTCCTTACGGCGATGAGGACCACGCCAAATCCACGCACGACAATCTGGTTTCGAGCGGCTTCAAGCCACGAACCTTCGTAAGAGGCTCGCGGGACTTTACGCTAGGTTCCCCGGTGGTGCTTGGCGGTGCGCGCACCCCTGAGGGAGATTACATAATCCGTTGGGAATCGTACGTCGGGAACGCGACGGTCAAATTTCAGCACAACAATTTAACGGTTGCGGAAGCAGACGGGAAATGGGTGAAACATGACGCCAAATTCCCGCGTAATGCGTACATGTACAGAAGAAATCCTGACGGATCGCGCACTCTCCTGGAAATTCACTTCGAGGGTATGCGCGAGGCCCTTGTCTTCTAGCAACGTCTTCTGGCAATTCGTCCTGATCGACCCACTACCCCCTGTCATTCCGAGGAGCGAAGCGACGAGGAATCTGGGCTTTCGTCGGCATGCACGAAGGATCCCGGTCCCGCGCTCCACTCGATGACGACAGGCGGTTTTCCTATTTCCTGAGTTCGATGGAAAAAATCTGGCCTTCAGTGGATTTGCCAGAGGATTCGAAAAACTCTACGTTCGCCTTCATGCCCTCCAAATCGGTGCAAGGATGAAGTTCGCCCCCGGGCGTGAAGTTCAAAGCAGTGAACTGAATTTTGAAGTAGTTATTGCTATGCAGGGGAAGTGTCTTGCCATCGCCCTCGACTTTCAGTTCCATGATTGCGGGCAGGGAGCACTGCACATCCTTAATCGTACCCTTTACCCCGTGGCGCGGCCCATGCGGCTCTTCAGGCGCGGGTTGTTTGGCAGTGCTGAGCGTCGCCTGCGCTGAAGATTGCTCCTGAGCACCGGTAGATTGAATTCCCTGCGTAGCACGGGATTGTTCTGGTTGCTCGCGTGACGCCTGGTATTGCTGGGCTGCCTCCAGCAGATTCTGGACCGAGCTGACCTCGTCGGGGGTCTTGGCCAGGCTCGCGGCGTTCTGCAGCACGGCTATGGCGTCGGTGGGACGCTGCATTTGCAGCAAAATATTGGCCGTACTCAGCCGGTAGTGAAGATTCCCAGGATCCAATTGCACTGCGTTGAGAACCAGGGTGTGGGCTTCGTCGAGATTCTCGCGCCGCATTCCGTAAAACACCGCCAGTTGATCGTAGGCTGGGGCAAAGGAAGGATTGAGTTTGATGGCCGTACGCAGGCTGTTTTCGACTTGCGATTTGTTGTCGGAGTCGAGTTGTCCGCCGTTCATCGTAATGGCGGCGAAATAGTAATAGGCCAGAAAACTCTGCGAATTCAGTTTTGCCGCCTGCTCGTACCATTTCCGGGCTTCGGCGAGATTGCCTTGGCGGAACTCCAGGTATCCCATGGTTTCATGCGCCGATACGTTACTCGGATCGTCGCGAAGCACGGTTTCAAGCAGAGCCTTTGCATCCTTTATCCGTTGGTTGTAAACCAGAAAATCCGCACGCGCGGCATCCGCCTGGGCCGAGCTGAGAGCTTGCACTTTGAAGGCAGTGTCGTCAATCTGGATCGAAGTTGCCTTCTTGGAATAATAGTATTTTCCTATCTGGATGTATTTCTCGAGCTCGCTCTGCAGTAATTTCAGATCGCCGAAGGCGCGGGCGCCGGCTGTAACAGGATCCACTTTTTCACTCACCAACTTCATGTAATCGTTCAGGCGGTGCGTATTCTGGTGGTCGTCTTCGATAGTGAGATAGTGTGTAAGGGCCCAGGACTCCGCGTAGAAAATGGACCCCTTCGTGGTAGTAGGGCGAATTGGTGTCGACGGCAAAAAGAGTTGGCAGCGGCAAGAGCTGATTTTGCAGGAGGAGGGCTCGGTCCTGCTCGCTTGGTTCGCCGACCAGCACTTCTTTATCGCGGATTTCAGTGGTTTGATAGAACTCGGCGAAGCCTTCATTGAGCCATAGCGGCAGCCAGCTCGCAGCCTTCTGGTTCAGCAGATGTGTGTACTCGTGATAAACGACAGCGTAAGGATGCTCGCCGGGTGCGTCGAGTCTCATCAAAATGTAGTTCTTATCCGGTGCGCGCAAGAAAAGTCCGGCCAGGCCCAATTTGCCTTTGCCCAAGTAAGCTTCCGGTTCGAGGGCTCGAAAGCCTTTTTCATCCTTGATTGCCAACACCACGATGGGCGCGCCTGTATCGATCGACGCTCGGGGAAAGCGGTCCTGAAAAACGGCCCGCATTCGCTCGAACTGGTCAGCCACTCGTCGAGCCTGCTTCTCGTTGGAGTCACTCAGGACGATAAAATGCGGGCTGCGAACCTCCAGCCAGTTTTCTGGCTTTTCCCGCGCAGGGGCTAGCAGCGCGGCGAATACCGTGAGCAGCAAAAAGATACGTTTGGACATGTGGCGCGCCAATACAGATACACCGAAAAAGCAGACGCGTCAAATTACCGAAGAGAGCTTCGATACGGTTCGGATGTTCTACGAGATTCGTGGAGCAGAGTTGGAAAAGACAAAACCGGATCCGCGCGGAATTGTCGGAAGTGAAACGACAGACTCGCGGAGCCAGCGAAGTGCCAAGAGCAGCGACGATCTCGGGACGCATTTCTACGCTGCTTAACGCGTTACTTTACGAAGCCTTTGTAACATTCGAAGCCTGCGGACCCTTTGGTCCCTGAGTAATCTCAAACTCCACCTGATCCCCCTCCTGCAGGCTCTTGTATCCTTCCGACGTAATTGCGCTGTAATGCACAAACACGTCGGCTCCGTCGTCCCGGCCGATAAATCCATATCCTTTGGCATTGTTGAACCACTTTACCGTACCTTTCAAGCGTTCCACTTACGCCCCCTGGGGCACAGAACTTTCCTGATCGAATCCATGCCCTCCGATTTTCCTGCCATTTTCCGGCTACTCGAAGAGGCTGTCAAGAGGAACGAATCATGGGAGAGTCACAAGAGAGTGGCTATTTACGTTTCATGCGGCGGACGCACTCTTGAGCCAGCCAGAGCACGCCTGAGATCGTCTTGCCATCGTGAATGCGACCGGTCATTACCATGCGGATGGCGACGCTGAGAGGAAAAAATCTCGTCTCGATGACTTCATCTTCCTCCGGCTGCGCGATGCCGGGACGCAGGCCCCTCGCCAAATAAATGGACATGGTTTCGGCAACAAAACCGGGGCTCGCATAAAACTTCAAGATTCGCTTCCAGCGAGCGGCAGCATAGCCGGTTTCCTCGAGCAGTTCGCGTTTCGCGGCCGTCAACTCGTTTTCTCCTTTATCGATGCGACCTGCGCAGAGCTCCCAGAGATACTGCTGGGCAGCATGGCGATACTGGCGCACCAGCAGCACGTGAGGCTCGGAGCGGGTCTCGTCAACCGCGAGAATCACGACCGAGCCGGTGTGGCGCACGATGTCGCGACGTCCACGCACACCGGAGGGCTCCAACACCTGATCGGTGGTGACCCAAAAGGCGGGGCCACGGTAGGCTTCGACAGAAGAAAGAACGCGAGCTTTGGTCTTGGAATGGGATGATTTCTGCATAACAACAATATAAGCGACGAGGGCTATACCGGGGTTGATCAAGCTGGCGCGGAGATTTTGTCACTACAGCAATTGGCCTGATATGCTGCCCGCGATGGCAGCGAAACCACGGATTGCGATTGTCGGCCCGGGAAGACTGGGCAGAGCGCTGGCGCTGGAGCTGAAACGAGCGGGATACACCCTCTCCGAAATCGTGTCGGGCAGCAGCGCTGCATCAAAACGGAAGGCCGGTGATCTAGCTCGAAGAGTCAAGGCGCACTCCTCGACCAGCGACCGCGCTCTGCTGGATGCCGATCTTGTATGGTTCTGTGTGCCCGATCGTGAGATTGCGGCGGCGGCGCGCGGGCTCGCTTCGGTTGTTGACTGGACAAACAAAATTGCGTTCCACTCCAGCGGTGCCCTGGCGAGCGACGAACTGAAGTCTTTGCGCCAGCGTGGAGCGGCGGTCGCTTCGGTTCATCCTCTGATGACATTCGTGACTGGATCGATGCCGTCGCTCAACGGAGTGCCCTTTGCGATGGAAGGCGATGCGGCGGCGGTTCGCTCGGCGCGGCAGATCGCGCGGGCTTTGGGAGGAGAAGCCTTCACCATTCGAAAGCAGTACAAAACTGCTTACCATGCGTGGGGAGCTTTTGCTTCACCATTGCTCGTGGCGATGCTGGTGACTGCGGAACAGTTGGCTCGCAAGGCTGGGCTATCCGCGGTTGAGGCTCGCAAAATGGTGCTTCCGATCGTGAGGCAGACCATTGCGAACTACGCGGCGCTCGGAGGGGCTGGAGCGTTCAGCGGGCCCATCGTACGCGGCGATGCGGAGATCGTGCGCAAGCATCTGCAGGTCCTGAGAAAAGTTCCCGAAGCGACGGATGTCTATCTGGCGTTGGCGCAGGCAGCGCTGCGATATTTGCCGGTGTGCAATCGCACGGAGTTGAAACGAGCGCTCGACGTATAAACTCAATCTCGCGCTATTTTGGCTAGCAAATCCGCGCATGAGGCTACGCAGGCATCGGGTTCAAGGTGCCGAAGGTCATCAGCGGTGAAAATCCCCGTACATACAGCGACGATCTTGGCATTCGCCAAACGAGCGGAATTGATGTCTTCGGGAGTGTCCCCGATAAAGCAAACCGTCGCCGATTCGCCCAGCCTGCGTTGCACTTCGATCACACCCTGCCGGAAGATGTCCGCGCGGCTTTCGTGCTGGTCAGTGAAGCAGCCGAAGCTGAAAAACTCGCGTAGTCCGGCTGCTTCGACCTTGAGCCAGCCGACGGATTCGAGATTGCCCGAGGCCACGCCCAGCAATTTGCCCGCAGCCTTTAATTCAGCGAGCACGTCGGGAATTGCAGAGCAGACCGTGGGCGTAACGCGATGCGCGTTCACTGACACCTCGCGGCGGACAATTTCCAGCGCTGCCGGAAGTTTTGCTTCGAAGCTCTCGCCTGAAATTCCAACGCGGTCCAGAGCCGCGCGCAAGATCCCCAGGTCGGTCTTGCCGTGATAGGCAATCCCGTCAATCGTAGTGTCCACCTGGTATGCCTCGCGGATCGCTTGATGCAGGGCGTTGCGATGGACGCCGTCGCGGGTGATGAGCAACGTGCCATCAATGTCGAAGAGATAGGCATCCGCGTTCATCCACTGGAAGCCGTTTGATTTGATTGCTTGGGTCTGAAGTCGGAATTCGCTCATGATTGTGCTTTGCAGTCCTGAAGCCTAAAGCCCGAAGCCCAGTCTCTACGCCACCATTAGGCGCGTGATTTGTCTTGCCCGGCCAGTTCGCTCGTCGCAATCCACTACGACCGCGCATAGGCGGACGTCCCCCGTCGCTGCCTCGAATCGTGTCGGCATATTGCTAAGAAATTTGCCTACGATCAATTCCTTCTTCACCCCGATCACACTGTCGTATGGCCCGGTCATGCCGACATCGGTGATGTACGCGGTGCCGCCCGGCAACACGCGCTCATCGGCCGTAGGAATATGGGTGTGGGTGCCGACGACAACCGTGACTCGTCCATCGAGATACCAGCCCAGCGAAACCTTTTCTGAAGTTGCCTCCGCGTGAATGTCGACGAAAATAACCTTGGCTTTGATTTCCTTTAGCAACTGGTCGGCCACGCGAAATGGATCGTCATTCGAGGCCATAAAAACGCGTCCTTGCAGATTGATGACGGCATATGGAACGTTACCTTTGCGACCTTCGTATAAACCCCATCCCGGCATTCCGGGCGGGTAATTGGCGGGACGCAACACCCGGCGAGCCGGGCTATGCGGATTCCCGTCGGCGGTGTTGAAGTAATCGATGATCTCGCGCTTATCCCAGATGTGGTTGCCGGTCGTAAGAACGTCAATGCCCATCTCGAACAAGTCCTCGGCCAAAGGCGGGGTGATGCCGAAGCCGGCGGCTGCGTTCTCTCCGTTGGCGAGCACGAGATCAATGGCGTGCTCTTTTACGAGAGCCGACAGCCGATCCTTGACGATGGTTCGTCCCGGTCTGCCAAAAATGTCACCAATAAAAAGAATGCGCACGTGAAATTTACCGAGAGTTCGATGGTAACACGGGGTCCCGGACGACCCAGGTTGAGCTTGCGTGGTGACGGGTCTCTAACCTTCAGGTCGAGCAGAGTTCGACAGTCTCGATTTGTTCCAGCGAAATCGTACCAAAAACCCGGTACCACACGTTTCAAGGAGTCAGCTCTGCGATCTTCAAAAAGTCGTAATTTCCAGGCGGGTTCAGCGTCAGATTTCGGACTCGTCGCGTGTGCACCATTACGTTCTCGAAGTACCACAGGTTGACGTAAGGCAAATCTTCGGCCAGAATTTGCTGGATCTCCGCATAAATCTGTTTGCGCGTGTTCTGATCGAGTTCGCCGCGCGCCTGGTCGATCAGCGCATCCACGCGAGGGTTTGCATAGTAGGTGCGATTGGCGCCGTGCGGCGAGAATTTCGCTGAGTGAAAAACATATTCAAAGATGTCCGGGTCCTCGTTACCTCCGACCCAGCGCAAGGAGTGCACCTGGTAAGCGCCACGCGTGACGTCAGAAAAGAAAGTGGCGAACTCAAAAGTTCGAATGTCCAACACGATGCCAACCTGGCGCAACTGCTGCTGGAACACGGCGGCCATGAGCCGCGTGCTTTCTTCAGTCGAGGTTTTCATGGTGAGATGCAAACGCACGCTGTTCACGGCCGGATATCCGGCTTGATCGAGCAATTGCCGCGCCCGATCGGGATCGTAGTCGAAGTGCGGCACATCTCCGTTGTACGCCCAGCTCTCCGGAGGAAGGAGGCTGTAGGCAGGCCGCGCGAAATCGCGCAGCAGATAGTGAATGATCGGCGTTCGGTCGATGGCATACGACAAGGCCTGCCGCACCCGCACATCTTTGAGGATCGAATCGCGAGTGTTGAACGCAATGTAAGCGAGTACCGTTCCCGGAGCGTGCAGCATCTCTAGATTGGGCTCGCGTTCAAGCGCCAGGACCATGTCCCCGGTCAGGGAATTGATCGCAATGTCGGCACTGCCTTTACGCAATTCAAGCGCGCGAGTTGTGGCATCTGGAATCACGGCGAACCGCACTCGTTTGAGATGAGCCTTTTCTCCCCAATATGCGTCGTAGCGTTCAATGACGACTTCCTTGTCCGGCTCGGCGCTGACGAATCGGAAGGGGCCCGTGCCGACAGGATGCCGGCTGATCTCATCGCCGGTGCCGTAGGGCACGATTCCGATGGCACCGTCAGAAACGTTCCACAACAAAGTGGCGAATGGCTCCTTAAGATGAAACACCACCGTATAGTCGTCGGGCGCATCCACTCGATCCACGAGCCGGTACGCTGCTGCTTTGGTGCTGCGAATTTTCCCTTGCAGCAGAGAATCGAATGTCCACTTTACATCGCGTGAGGTGAGCGGTCGCCCATCGTGAAATTTCACACCCTCATGCAGGTGGAATACGTAGGTAAGAGGATCGGGAGTTTCCCAACGCTCGGCCAGTCCAGGCCGAACGTTCAAATGGTCGTCTCGAGTGCATAAGTCATCGAAGAGCAGTTCATCGATGCGCTCGGACTGCGCATCCAGGCCAATCCTCGGATCCAAATTAGTGGGGCTGCTCTCGATAATCATTACCAGGGTATTGGGATCAGGCCTGCCCGAGCAGCCGAGCGCAGGAACAAAGATTGAGAGAACGAGAAAAGTTCGAAGCAACAAAGAACACGTGGGCATAGCCGCCCACGGCTGTGCATTCGTCGCAGAGCGGCGAAAGAGTTTCCGATCACGCATACGAAATCTTTCCCAAAATCGCCGGCCGCTTTGCTCCGGTTGCCGAGGGGACGTTCGACGGTTTCCGATTCCATGTCTGGAAGGCGAGCAACGCGAATGCCGCTGCCTCCTTCGCCTCCGAGGGCAGCCCGAATTCATCCGAGGTACGGATCTGCAGGCCAAGCGGTCGCAATTCGTTCGCGAGCATAGCCATGAGCGTCGGATTACTGGCGCCGCCCCCAGAAATAATGAAGTCTCGGTAGGTGCCTGTTCGATGTATTACGAACCGTCGAAGCGCATCCGCGATCGACCTGGCCGTCAATGCCGTGGCTGTGGAAACGATATCGCGCTTATCGACGCGCCCGCACCGACGAACGAAATCCTGGGCAAACTCACGTCCGAATTCTTCGCGACCGGCTGTCTTGGGTGGCTTACGTCGAAAGAATGACCCACGCATAACGTCGCTGATCACAGGATCGAGCACCGCTCCAGACCCAGCAATTCTGCCATCACGATCGAACGCCTTGCCAAACAGTTGATCCGTGACGGCATCAATCAGCATATTGCCCGGACCGGTGTCGAAAGCCACTACCGAATGGGGAGACGCGCTCGCCGGGATCGCGGTCAAGTTCGCGATCCCACCAATGTTTTGCACGATTCGGCCGACACGACCATCGCGGTACAAAAGAAAATCAAGGAAGGGAACCAGCGGAGCCCCCTTGCCGCCAGCCGCCATGTCGGCTGGCCGAAAATCGGAAACGACCGGTACACCGACGCGTGCAGCCACCACTGCACCCTCGCCGGTTTGCCAGGTGGCTGCAAGCCTCTGTCCCAGAAACCGAGCAGCCTCGCCCTGGTGATAGAGCGTCTGACCATGGCAGCCCACAAGTTCGGCCTTCAGATGAAAGCGGCGCTGTGTGGCCAGTACGGCATCAGCATAAAGTTCAGCGAGCAGGAAGTTCAATCTGGCCAAGTCTGCCACACTGGCCTTGGATGAATTCATCGCAGCCAACACAGTCCGGCGAACGTGCTTCGGGTAAGGGTACTCCGCGTGTGCCAGAAAATGGAGGCCGGGCATCCCCGTCCGGCTCCGCGAAGAGGTTATGCGCACCAGCGCCACATTGATTCCATCGGCGGACGTTCCGCTCATCACTCCGGCAACGATCATGTCTGATCCTGCCGCCTTATCGTCGCCAACCGGACCTGTTCACTAAACTCCCACAACTGGCGCGAAATCTTCTCCAGCTTGGCCGCAATTGGAGCAGGTCCCGAGCGCTTTAACTCTTTAGACTTCGTTTTGAACGTCAACACGCGCGCCACGGATTCCTTCGCCCGCCGCGCAAACTTGGCGTCGCGCTCCGCCTCGCTTACCAGCGCTTCGTACGAACGCGTGATGTGCTCCTCGATATGACAAATCAGGCAAAGATCTCCACCGGCTCGCACGAATTCGACGGCCGCTTGGTCAATGGGCGCGGCCTTGAGCACGCCTCCCATCTCGAGATCGTCAGAAACTATGAGTCCTCGATAGCCGATCTTCTTACGCAAGATATCCGTAATCCATTTCTTCGACAAAGACGCCGGTGTGCGGCCCCGTGTCACCGCCGGATACACAGCATGACCGACCAGGATCAATGGAGCTTCCCGACGGAGGGCGCGATAGGGAGCAAGGTCTGACTCCCACAGCTTCTTCCATGGCTTCTCCACATTGGGGAGTTCGTGGTGCGTATCGAGATTGGCCTCACCAAGGCCGGGAAAATGTTTGATTGCTCCTAATACTCCTGTAGAGCGCAGGCCAGCGAGAAATTCACGGGCGTAAATCGTGGCTTCTTTGGGATTGGCAGAGACCGCACGAGAACTCATCACGCTGCATGAGGCTTCAAATGCCAGATCTACAACCGGAGCAAAGTCCGTGTTGAAGCCCAGAGCCCGGCAAGATTCGCCGATAGTCCTCCCATGTTTCCGGTAGAGTTTGCGATTGCTGGTTGCAAAGACGTCGGCCGCAGAGGGCGCAGGACCAGTGACGTTGCGAAAGCGATCCACTTGGCCGCCCTCCATGTCCACGCAGGTGAACAAGCGCGTGGAGACGCAGGACTGGCATTGTTGGAGCAGCTTGTGGGTCTGCTCTCCACTCGCGATATTGCGCGCGAAAAGAATCACGCCAGCAGGTTGCAGCAGAGTGAGCAGGGACCGGAGCCGCGGCGACATCTCGGTGCCATCGAAGCCCACGATGAGTAGTTGGCCGATCTGTCCGGAGATTGATGTCGTCTTTTTCAATCCACCTGCTTCTTCAATTCCGCCAACAGATTCAGCGCTTCGAGCGGGGTCAACCGATTCAAGTCTACCTCCCGTAGTTTTTCGAGAACCGGCTGCGACAGCGGTGTGAAAATGGTAAGCTGAGCCGGCGGGCGCGGACGTAACTCGTCGCTGGCGAGTTGTTCGGTCACGCGTTGTTCTGCACTCTCGTGTTCTGCCAGTACTTCACGCGCCCGCTCAATGACTTCATTCGGCAATCCAGCCAACTTGGCCACTTCGATTCCGTAGCTACGGTCCGCCGCGCCCGGTTCCACTTTCCTCAGAAACACAATTCCGCCGGCGGTTTCTTTCACTGAGACGTGATAATTCTTCACTCCCGAAAGCCGATCGGCGAGCTCGGTGAGTTCGAAATAATGCGTGGCGAAAAGAGTCTTGGCCCGCAGCCGTGCGTGGATGTATTCAACCGCCGCCCAGGCAATCGCCAGCCCATCGTAGGTGGCCGTGCCACGTCCCACTTCATCGAGCAGGATGAGTGATCGCGGCGTTGCCGTGTGCAGGATGGCCGCGGTCTCCGTCATTTCAACCATGAACGTTGAACGCCCGCGCGCGAGGTTGTCGCTCGCACCGATGCGGGTGAAGACGCGATCCACCACTCCGAGACGCGCCGACGCCGCCGGTACGAACGATCCCATCTGCGCCAGAATCACAACCAGCGCGGCCTGGCGCAGATAGGTTGACTTGCCGCCCATGTTCGGGCCGGTGAGAACCAGCACCGTATCTGTGGTTGAGTTGAGATAGAGGTCGTTGGGCACGAAGCGCTCGCTGCCGCCCGCCATTTCCTGTTGCTCAATCACAGGATGCCTTCCAGCAACGATCTCGATATCCGCAGACGCGTCAAAGTTGGGCCGGCAGTAGTTTCGCAGAGCCGCCACATGCGCTAATGCCGAAAGTACGTCCACCTCAGCCAGCGCCAACGCCGTTTGCCGGATGCGTCTGGCTTCGCCCGCAATTGCCCCCCGGAATGCCGCAAACAGGTGCCGCTCGATCTCCACGATCTTTTCCTGCGCATCGAGGATCTTCGACTCATACTCCTTTAGCTCGGGAGTCGTGAAGCGCTCCGCGTTGACCAGGGTCTGCTTGCGCTCGTAATCGGGCGGAACTAAATGCAAGTTGGGCTTCGAGACTTCGAGATAATATCCAAAAATGGAGTTGAACTTGACCTTCAGCGAGTTGATTCCGGTGCGCTGTCGCTCTCGCTGCTCGATCTGCGCTAGAAATTGTTTGCTGTTACGGCTCAGGTCGCGGAGTTCGTCGAGTTCCTTATCTACGCCGCTCTGAATCGCGCCACCGTCCACCAACGAAATCGGCGGCTCGGGAACGATGGTCTTGTCGATTCGCTCCCGCAGATCGCCCAGTTCATCGAGAGAGCGGTGTAGAGTCTTCAGTCGCTCGGTCGCGAACCTTGCCAGCACAACTCGCAAGCCCGGAATCTTTCTCAGCGATGCAGCCAGAGCCAGCACGTCCCGAGGATTCGCCGTCTCCAGCGTTACCCGGCTCAACAAGCGCTCCAGATCGAGGATTCCGTCCAAAGCTTGCCGCAATTCCTCTCGCTCCACGGTCTGGTTCACCTGCGCCTCGACCGCGTCCAGCCGTGCATTGATCTCCGCTATTTCGATTGACGGTCGCAGCATCCCCGAGCGGAGCAGGCGTTTACCCATTGGCGTGACCGTGGCGTCAATCGAACGAAACAGGGTTACTCCGGCGTCCGTCCCCGTAAACAGCGGCTCGATCAGTTCGAGATTTCGCACGGTTACTGCGTCAAGTACTAAATGGTTCTGCCTTTCATAAAACCCAACCCGGTCGACATGATCTAGAGTTCCGCGTTGCGTAGAGCGAACGTAATAGAGGATGGCCCCTGCTGCTGAAGCGGCGGCCGGTTTGCCAGCAAGTCCAAAGCCCTCGAGTGACAAGACGCCGAAATGATTTTCGAGTAGGGGTATGGCGTGGTCGGGGGCGAAGACCCAATCATCCAGGGGCGTCTCGGCGAAGCCGGCACCGCCGCTCGTTGGGCGGCCGGACGGGCGAGGGCGCCCGTCCCCACGCGATCCCTCCTCAAACAACGGGGCCGCCGAGCCATACAAGAGTTCCTTCGGCTTGAGCTGCTGCAGTTCTTCTTGAATCCGTTTGCTCGCGTCCTCGCCATGAAATTCCGTGGCGCGAAATTCGCCAGTGGAAAGATCCAGCGCCGCGAATCCTACCCGATCCCCGATCCGCGCCACCGCTGCCAGAAAGTTGTTCTCCTCAGAACTCAACGACGAATCCGCAGCCGTGCCTGGCGTAACCACTCGCGTGACCTCGCGACGCACCAGTTTCTTGGCCAGACCGGCATTCTCCATCTGCTCGCAGATGGCGACCTTGAATCCTTTGCGGATGAGCTTCGAAATGTAACCTTCCGCCGCGTGATAAGGTACGCCACACATGGGGACAGCCACGCCTTTTTCCTTATTACGAGAGGTCAACGTGATCTGCAACTCGCGTGATGCCAGAATGGCATCGTCAAAGAAAAGCTCGTAGAAATCCCCCAGACGAAAAAACAGCAAGGCGCTGGGATGCTCCTTCTTGATAGCGGCATACTGCCGCATCAACGGCGTGGACGGCTCAGTCATCGCAGGCGGCTTCGTGCGCGGATTATAACAAACCGGATCATTACTCATGGAACCGAACTTCTGAACCGTGTTACAAGATTCCAACGACGGGATTCTGGGGGCAACGCAGTTGACGCAACCGCGATGAGATGGTTTCCTTATGCATGGAACTGCGCAAAGATCCGATCACCCGCTCCTGGGTTATTACGGGCGACGACGTTCCCGAAAACCTGCCGCGCCCGGAACCATTTTGCCGGTTCTGTCCTGATTCCCGCGAGCCACCTCAGCTGATCGCCAGCATGTCCGGAACTCCCGGGGCTCCGTGGTCGGCGCGCGCGGTCGTTCATCCCAACGCGTTGTATCACATCGAGGGCGAGGCAACCCGCCGCGGCGACGGCATCTACGACCGGATGCGCCCGATCGGGGCGCACGAAGTCCTGGTGGAGAACCCCTCGCACGACCGGCATCTGTGGACTGCAAGCGATCTCGAGATCGAACAGTTCCTGCTGCTTGCCGCGCAGCGTATTCAGGATCTTAAAGGCGACGGCCGTTTCAAATATGTCGGCATCTATAAGGACCACGGGAGCAGTGCCGGGCAAGAGTTCGAGCACCCCACTTCGCAACTTACCGCGAACACATTCGTGCCCCGTCGCGTGTTGTATGAATTGCGCGCCGCCCGCGAATACTTTCAGAGCAAGGAACGTTGCGTTTTCTGCGACATTATTTCCCAGGAAATGAAGCAAGATCTCCGCGTGATCGAGCTTCGCGGTGACTTCGTCGCTATGTGCCCGTATGCGCCGCGTGTTCCTTACGAGAGCTGGATCATGCCGCGCACCCACGAGGCCGCTTTCGAACGCTTCGGCCTGAATCGTCCGGGGACGATGCGCGATTTGGGCGCCCTGCTGCGGCGCACTTTGCAGCGCATTCGCACCATCACGGAGGAATTTCACCTCGTGTTGCACACCTCGCCCAACAGCCTGCACCGGTCGGGAAACCTCGGCTACTGGAAGACCATCGACGAGGACTATCACTGGCACATCGAAATCATGCCAGTCCTAGCTTCGAAGGCGAAATCGTATACTTTTAAAGAGGTTTACTATTCGCCTCTGTCCTCCGAGACTGCCGTAAAGCGCCTGCGGGACGCGAGGATTGAACCGTAGCAAAATCGTCGTTGGCCGTGGGTCGTTCGCAATCAATTTGAGGAACGTTCCAACGACCAACGACTAACGACTAACGACTAACGACCAACCATGACCATCCGCCGCATGAAAACCTACACTGGTGGACAAGGATATGTTTACCAGTATTACTTTGTGGGAAAGCGCGCGGGAATGAACAACTCGTACGAGGGCGCTGCGACCGAATACGTATTCGATGTCACCTCTGATCGCAAAACCACGTTCGCGGTAAGCGTCTTCCTGCCGGAGGAAGCCACGAAAGAGTGGGCGGCAGGTCACGCCCGCACTCTCACCGAAGCGGAACAGTACGGCGCGGTCAAGATGCGGCTGTTCCAAACATTCGATGAGATCGAAAACATGATGGCCGATGGCAGACGGCTGCTCGTGAACGCCGAGATTCTGGAGCGAGTTCTAGCCACCCTGGGAGTGGAATGACAGCAAACCGAGGACTGAGAACCATGAACTCGGGAATGCTCTTATTCTCAACTCACAGGCCCGGTTCAATGCAGCCCTTCGAGCCGTATTTGTGATCTACATCACAATGACCTGTGATCTCACCGACTGCCTTCTACCTCATCGACAGGGCAGACTATAATCACTCTGGCGGATCGGGAGAGGATGCCCGAACCCGTAGAAGAGCCGTAAAATCAAGCTATGCCTATACTTTGGCTGCGAGTTGCGTTGGGTTTTTACGCCGTCGGTCTGCTGTATGCGTTGGTCGCGCTAACCCGCACCAGCGACCTGTTGAACAAGATCGCCTTGCACGCAGCTTACCTGGGCATGGTCTTTCATTTCGTTTCGCTCACGGATTCTATACTCCTCACGGGCCAGATCACGTTGACCTCCGTGCACAATGCCGAATCGGTGTTGGGCTTCCTGATCATGGTCGTTTTCATGATCGTGTACCTGCTGTATCAAACCACGTCTCCCGGCATTGTCGTCTTTCCATTGGTCTTTCTGCTGACCTTCGTCGCTGCAACCGGACAGCAACCATTCTTGCTGACATCGCCAGGATTGGCGCGGGGTTGGCTATTTGCGCACATCGCACTGATCTTCACCGGCTACGCTGCCCTCGTTTTGAGTTTCGGGGCAAGCCTGCTTTATCTCATCCAGGAACACTCGTTGAAGTCGAAAAAGGGAGGCGGACTGCTCTCGCGCCTGCCCGCACTTGAAGTAATCGACGAAATCGGATTCCGCTCGCTGCTGCTCGGCTTTCCCTTCATGACTCTGGGTCTGATTGCGGGTACAGTCGTTGCCCAAACAACCTATGGACGCGTGGACCTTCTCGATCCTAAGATTCTGCTCTCGATCTTGATGTGGGTCGTATACCTGGTCATGCTTTACACCCGCTGGACCGCGGGCTGGCGAGGCCGCCGCGCCGCCTATCTCGCCGCCGGAGCATTTGTCGCCGCAATCGTTGCTTGGGCAGCCAACTACTTCAGCACCATTCATAGGTTCGCACAGTCATGAACTTTCAGCTCATCGGCGTCAACCACAACAGCGCGCCGGTCGAAGTGCGGGAGCGTTTAGCAATACCGGAATCACGACTGCCCGATGCTCTGAAGTGTTTCACCCAACATCCGGGTGTTGACGAGGGGCTGATCCTGTGCACTTGCAATCGAGTAGAGCTGCTGGCTCAGACAAAAAACGGCAGCGCGGACCTTCGTGGATTTCTCGGCGACTATTTCCACATTGAACATTCCGAGCTTGCGCCTCACCTTTACGAATATCGCGAACATGATGCGATCCGCCACTTGTTCAGGGTAACGTCAAGCCTCGACTCAATGATCTTAGGGGAAGCGCAAATCCTGGGGCAGGTAAAGGAAGCCTACGCCACCGCGCGGGCGGTGGGCGCGATCCACTCTCAATTGGATTTGCTGCTCACTCGGGCTTTTGCGGTTGCCAAGCGCGTGCGAACCGAGACGGCCGTGGGTTCGTCCGCAGTCTCGGTGGCCTCGGTAGCGGTTGAACTCGCCAAGAAGATTTTCGGATCGTTGAATGGCAAGACCGTGTACCTGGTTGGAGCCGGGAAGATGAGCGAGTTGGCAGCTCGTCATCTGCTCGCTCACGGCGCGGCGTCGATCTTTGTGGCCAATCGCACATACGACCGGGCCATTCGCCTGGCCCAGAAATTCAACGGCCAAGCCATCGAATTCAGCCGGCTCTACGATACCTGCGACAAAGGCGACATTGTTATTACTTCGACTGGAGCCCCGCACGCCATCTTCCGCCGCGAACACGGCGAATTATTCCTGAGCCGCCGCAAGAACCGTCCTATGTTCTTTATCGACATCGCGGTGCCGCGCGACGTCGATCCGGAGATGAACAAGCTGGACGGAATCTTTGTCTACGATATCGACGACCTGCAGCAAGCGGTGTCATCGCACGTCGCGGATCGCAAGAAAGAGGCCGAACACGCCACCGCCATCATCGAGAGTGAGGTCGAGCGATTCCAGGCGCGTTTGCAGACTCTAGACGTCGTACCTACGATTGTTTCTTTGCAAGACCATTTGGAGACCATTCGGCAGGCCGAAATCGATCGGGTTCGTGGACGCCTTGGCGTGTTATCGCCCGACCAGGAGCTTGCCATCGACACCCTCACGCATGGCATCGTGAACAAGATCATGCACACGCCCATCACCACCCTGAAGAGCGCAGCCCGCGACTCCGAAGCCACTACGGTGGTCGACATTGTTCGCCGCTTGTTTAATCTCCAGGAAAAAGAAAAAGACAAGAAGGCTGCCCAATCCGGGGGCGGTACCGGAGGACGCGCCTGATGGCTCGTCTCCGCATCGGCTCCCGAGGTTCCCAACTCGCACTCTGGCAAGCTCATCACATCAGCGCCCTGCTGCGTGAACGCGGCCATGAAGTGGAACTCGAGATTATAAAGACGACGGGGGACAAGATCACCGACGTTGCCCTCGCCAAGGTTGGCACAAAGGGCATGTTCACCAAGGAGATCGAAGAGGCCCTGGCCGAGGGACGCATCGACCTTGCGGTGCACAGTTTGAAAGACCTTCCCACCGAACTTTCCCAGGGTTTTGAGATCGCGGCCGTGACCACCCGGGAGAATCCGCGCGACGTATTTTGCTCTGACAAGTACGCGAGTATTGGAGACTTGCCGCGAGCAGCGCGTGTCGGTACCAGCAGCCTGCGCCGCCAGGCACAATTGAAAGCCGTGCGGCCCGATCTCGACATCCACCCCCTGCGCGGGAATGTGGACACTCGTCTGCGCAAGCTGGAAGCTGGAGAATACGATGCGATCATTCTGGCCGCGGCAGGTCTGAACCGGTTGGGCAAGACGCAACTTGTGAGACAGGTTATTCCGGCCGCGATAATGTGCCCGGCCGCTGGCCAGGGAGCGCTTGGAATCGAGATTCGTGCCGGCGACTCGGTCACGCGACAGTATCTTGCGTTCCTGGATGACGCCGCAGCGCGTGCCACCACGACTTGCGAACGAGCGTTGCTCAACAAGCTCGGCGGCGGCTGCCAGGTGCCCATCGGCGCCTTTGCTGAAGTCCGCGACGGACGACTGCACCTCGAGGCAATCGTGGCCGATCCCGACGGCTCCAAAATTCTGCGCGAGTCGCGCGACGGCAGCGATCCAGTTCAGCTAGGAGAATCCGTCGGCGAAATCTTGCTCCAGCGCGGCGGAGATGCGATCCTCGAAGCAGTCTACGGGCAGGGAATTGCCGTGCCGCAACAGCCATAACCTGAATTGTCATCCCCTACGATTGTCATCTTGAGCGGAGTAGCTTCTCGCGAAGCGAAGAAGCTACCCTGTCGAAAGATCCCTGCAGTGCCTATATAGGAGAGTAATGCAGCAAGGAATTCTCGGAAGGCATCAAACCCCCTCCGTCGCGACCGAACGTGCTACGCTCACACGAAGCGCCTTGACGGGCCGGGCTCGCACGACGAATAAACGGGAGACTCGAAAGTGTACATACCCGAATTTAACCGCCAGGAAGATCGCGCCGCTACGGTCGCTTTCATGCGAGCGAATCCATTCGCCATCCTGGTTTCCAACGCCGACGGTGTTCCGTTCGCCACTCACCTCCCGCTTCTCATTGACGAGGCCGGAGATCAGATCGTGGTGCAGGGTCATATGGCGCGAGCGAATGCGCACTGGAAGTCGATGAGGGAGGACGAGGAATCGTTGGTCATCTTTCACGGTCCCCACGCCTATATTTCGCCCAGCTTGTATGAGAGCCGAGAGAGCGTTCCGACGTGGAACTATGCCGCCGTTCATGTGTACGGTGAGCCGACGTTGTTCTCGGACGAGGAAGCCCTGAAAGCAACGCTGCACCGCATGATCACCACCTTCGAATCGTCGTACATGGCGCAGTGGTCCGAGCTAAGCGATCAATATCGAAGCCGGATGATGAAGCATATTGTGGGTTTCGAGATCAGGGTCAAAAGGCTGGAAGCAAAGTTCAAGCTCAGCCAAAACCGTACCAAGGGAGAACAAGCGCGAGTCATCCAGTGCCTGAACCAGAGCAAGGACTCGAATGTTTCCGGAGTCGCAGAACTCATGCAGCAAGAAGGCTTGGGCCGCTAAGTCGATGACAAAGAAAAAAGGTCCTCCGCTCGCTGGACTCCGCATTGTTGTAGGTCGTGCGCGCCATCAGGCTAGCGCTCTTTCGTCCGGCCTGCGAGAACTTGGCGCCGAAGTCATCGAGATCCCCTTTATCGAAATCCGCGAGCCACGGTCTTACCAACCTCTGGACACAGCCCTCAAGAATCTACAGGACTACGACTGGCTGATCCTTACCAGCGTGAATGGAGTGGAAGCGCTTTGGAAGCGGGTGCATAAACTTCGCTTAACCAAGAAGCACTTTAAACGCTTGAAAGTAGCGGCCATCGGACCTGCTACAAAGAAGGCTATCGAGAAACGCGGTATTAAAGTAAATGCCGTCCCTGAAGAGTACGTCGCCGAATCGGTGGTCGAGAGCTTGCGCGATCAGGTAGCAGGGAAGCGCGTGCTATTGGCCCGAGCCCGGGTCGCCCGCGACGTGATCCCTCGAGAATTGCGCAAACTGGGTGCCAGGGTCGACGTGGTTGAGGCCTACGAAACCGTCATTCCACAGTCTTCCCGCACCCGGCTTCGGACCATCCTCAAAAGTCCGAAGCGTCCACACATGATTACGTTTACCAGTTCATCGACCGTAAGAAATTTTGTAGCCCTGCTGGGAAAGAACGTGTGGCGCGGGCGCCCTCGCCCGCGAAAAGCCAGTCCGCTCGACGGCGTGCGTCTCGCTTCGATCGGGCCCGTCACCTCGTCGACCCTTCGCGAGCTTGGCCTCCCGGTCGACGTCGAAGCAAAGGAATATACGGTTCCTGGCCTGATCAAGGCAATCGTCTCTGTTCGTGTGGAACCGGGTCTCTGACCCGGTTGCCGGCCGCGGACTTCGAAAGACGTCATCCTGAACCCGGCTTTTAGCCGGGTGAAGGATCTCGCGCGGAGTGCCACGACTCTAGTGGACGGCCTCTCAACCGCGTTCCTGGCAATCCGCGCCAGATCCTTCGCGGCCTGACGGCCACTCAGGATGACGTCAAGTGCGCAGCCAACCTACTCCGTCAGCGAGCAACTGCAATCGGCGGGTGGCACGTGCGCTTTCAGGAAGCCCGATACGCGCTGGTAAGCGTCGATCTGATTCTCCACCCGCGCGAATCCGTGGCCTTCATTCGCGTATACCTTAAACTCGACCACGCCGCCACGCTTCTTGATCGCGTCAATCACCTGCTGCGATTCTTCTTCGGGGCAACGCGGATCATTTCCACCGGCGAGCAAAAATAGCGGCGCCTTGATCTGATCCACAAAGAAGATCGGAGAGCGATCGTGGAACAATGCTTTGTTTTTCTCCGGATCGCCCATGGTCGCAAGGTCCGATTGTTGCAGCGCTGGGTCCTCATTCTGAATTTCCGTAAACCAGTTGACAAATGGAACCATCGGCACGCCCGCAGCCCAAACGTCCGGCGCCTTGGTCACACCCATCATGGTCAAGTAGCCGCCGTAGCTGCCGCCCATCAGAACGACCTTCTTGGGATCGAGATAGCCGGTCTGCTTGATAAAATCCCCTGCCGCGAGCACGTCCTGCAAATCGCCGCCGCCCATGTCGAACAGGTTCGCCTGTTGAAATTCCTTTCCGTATCCCGTTGAACCACGATAGTTGGGCGCAATCACCATGTACCCCTGGTTGAGCATGTGTTGAATAAACCGGTTAAACGAATTCACCGACTGCGACGCAGGACCACCATGCACGTAAACAATCGCCGCGTTCAGCCCATTGCGCACCATGTTGTACGGCACATAGACGAACGCCGAGATGGTCCACTTGCCATCGCGACTGGGGTAGTGGACCAGGAATGGCTCGACCATATCTTCCGAGTGCACGCCGGCGACCAGGGATTGCGTCACCTGATGGGATCTCCCCGTGGCCAGTTGGTAGACCCAAAGATCTCCCGGCGCAGTTGCCCCGTTGTGGTTGTAGAGCAAGCGTGCCCCATCCTTGCTGAAGGCGGAATGTTCCCCGGCTAGCTCATTCACGCCTTTGGGGAGAGGCAACGCCGCAGTCTTGCCGTTGACGAGGTCATGTAAATAAATGTCGGTATTGCCCTCGACATTCGCAGTCCACGTAACGCGCTCGCCGTCGGGTGAAAACTGACCACCAGCGATCTCCCACTTGTCTTTGGTCAGCCACGAAATCCTCTTGGTAGCTATATCGAGCAACCCAACATTGTCGTAGCCATTGGCCGCATTAGATGTGAGCAGCAGATGCTTGCCATCGGGCGAGAAATCATTGGCGCGATAAATCTGTTCCCCGTCGTGCGGAGTGAGCAGGGAACTCTGACCCGTAGCGACTTCCGCGACGAAGATATTCGAATCCGTTCCCTTGGCCTGCTCCTGGGTATACGCGATCCACTTGCCGTCATGCGCCCAGATTGGATTGTCGTTCAACTTGTCGGCCGGCGTGCCGGTCGTGATGTGTTTCACATCCCGCATCACCATGTCGTACACATCGATCTCGAACGCTGACGACGTCTTCGGTTTCACGGTATAAGCCAGATAACGGCCATCGGGCGACCATCGCGGATACTCCTCGGCGATTTCGCGAGTATGAGTCAGGTTCACCACCTGCCCGGTCTTCGGGGAAACGATGAAAATGTCCCATTGCTCGTCGCCGTCATAATCCGACATGTAGGCGATCCATCTGCCGTCCGGAGACCACGCAGGCGCCGTCTGCCGCTGATCGCTGACCGTCAGTTGTGTCGGCCAGCCACCTTCCGCCGGGACCAGCCAGAGGTTATTGCGGCCACTGATGTTGCTGACGAAGACGATCGTTTTGCCATCGGGGGACCATGACGCGCGCCCGACCTGGCGGGTCATGTAGAGCTTCTCAATGGAAAGACTCTGCTGATTCTGCTCTACGTTCGCAGTTGGTTTGCTCGCGATCTGCTTGGGGTCGGTGATGGCCTGGGGCACAGGCAAAGTCTGGGGGGCAGCAAAAGTACTCATGAATACGACAATAGCAAACGGGATGAGAGAGCGCATTCGATTCCTGAAGAGTCGCTAGACGAGGTCAGAACAAAAAGTTTAGCAGAAGCTACTTTTTTCATGCCCCGCCATCTTCGCCAGGCTCTGTCTTCTTGAGCGGAGTAGCTTCTTCGCGAAGCGAAGAAGCTGCGGAGTCGAAAGATCCCTACCCTCCGGCGCTTGAAATGAGGCGGCATGGAATTCTCGCAAGAAGCTAGTCCGAAACGGCATTGAGAGCGCTGAGCGGGGTAGGGATCCTTCGACTCCGCGCAACCCGTCGCGAGCGACCGGTTGCGCTGCGCTCAGGATGACACGTTCTTGAGAACGCTTACAGCTTCGCGTTCTTGTGAATCTCGACGGTCGTCCACGTCTTATCTCCGGCGTGGCAGATATTCTCCAGGGCACAGTCCACGCATTTTGGCCGGCGCGCGAAGCACAACTTGCGTCCATGCCAGATGAGTTGATGCGCGAACTGGATCCACTTCTCGCGCGGAATTACTTTCATCAAGTCCTGTTCGATTTTTGGCGCATCCGTATTCTTCGTAAGTTCAAGTCGGCGCGCGATGCGGGTAACGTGTGTGTCCACCACGACCCCGTCCGCTTTGCGAAACCACGTGCCCAGCACGACATTAGCGGTCTTGCGCGCAACGCCCGGCAAGGTCAAGAGTCTCTCCATGTCATCTGGAACCTGCCCGCCGAACTCGCTGACAATCTTTTTCGCCGCGCCCACAACCGACTTCGATTTATTGCGAAAGAAGCCCGTTGAACGAACGTCGGGCTCAAGCTGTTCGGGAGTGAGCGCAGCGAAGTCCTCCACCGTCGGGTATTTACGAAACAACTCCGGCGTGACCCGGTTGACATTCACGTCGGTCGACTGCGCCGACAAGATGGTTGCGACCAGCAACTCCCACGCGCTTTTGTGAGTCAACGCGCACGTCGCCTCCGGATAAAGTAGGTCAAGCCGCCTCAGGATTTCAGCAATCCGCTCGGGCGCGAGAGCATTGTACTTGCCGCCGGGCGCAGACTTCTTGGATTTTGTGGTGCCGGGTCGTTGACCCGGCCGCTCCGGCCGCAGCCCGGTGATTTCCCGCGATTTGTTAAGCGAGCGCGAAACCCGCGCTCCCTCATGACGTCCCGTCTTTGCTGGTTGTCGAGGAACTACACCGCGTACCATGTTCTTTCCTTCGGTGTATGGGATCGAGTTTGAATGTTAGCAGAATCAAATCCCGGAGGGAGAGTCTGCAAGTGTTTTCAGCGGCCTAATCCGACCCTTTCGTAATAGGGAAGACCTCTCCGTGCAATTGACGCGGACCAACGCGCTAGGTAGTCTGGAAGTGATCCAACAAAGTTGAGGAACGCTCCCGTGGCAGTGAAGTCCGTCCAACTCGGGCAGGTCTGGCGCAAGGATGACGACGGAAAGGATTACCTCGTCACCAAAGTCTATAGCGAAGTGTTCTCCCAATACGCCGTGCTGCGTCCGGCGGAGGTGACCGCTCCCGATGCCCCCACGGTGCGGGTGAAAGTGGCCAAAAGTACACAGGGTGCATCCCTGCCCGGATTCACCTTTACTCAGGAAGGCTCATTCTGAAGTATCTTTAGAGATGTTGCTTGCGACGTCTCCGTGTCGATTTGGGACGTAGCAAGCTGCGTCTCTACAAATTTCATTCCCGATCTCTCCCATGACTGAAAGAATCCTGGCAGTTCTGTTTTACTTCATCAACTCCGTAATCGCCGTGACCGGTTATGGCGGCCTTACCATCCTGATGGCAATTGAATCCGCATGCATTCCATTGCCTTCGGAGTTGATCATGCCCTTCGCTGGTTATCTGGTGTTTGAAGGCACGATGAAACTGTTCTGGGTCGCAACTGCCGGCGCCATCGGCTGCAACCTGGGATCGTTGATCGCGTACGAGATCGGATGCTACGGTGGCCGGCCGCTGGTCGAAAGATACGGTCGCTGGATCCTGATGGGCCGGCGAGAATTGGATTGGGCGGACCGCTTCTTCGCGCGCTGGGGATACTTGGCGGTCTTCATCGCACGATTGCTCCCGGTAGTCCGCACTTTCATCGCACTGCCTGCCGGAGTTGCCCGCATGCCACGCGGACGATTTCATCTCTATACTTTTCTAGGGTCCTGGCCCTGGTGCTTCGCGCTGGCGTGGTTTGGGATGAAGCTGGGTGAAAATTGGCGCGCGCTGGGCAAATATTTTCACCAGTTCGACGCAGTCATCGGCGTTGCCCTGGCCGCAGGAATAATCTGGTTCGCGTGGTCGCACTGGCAGAACCGCATGGGCGCAGCGGAAAATTAATGCAGTCTCGGGGCATCCGCGCCTGTGCTGCATCAGAAATTCTCAGGTTTGGATCAAGAGGAAACTCATCATGAAACATTTTATTTGCGCGCTAACCCTGTGGTTCCTGGGCACAAGCTTCGCATTCTCCCAAGCCGCTCCGGCCGCGTCTGGCCAGCCTTTCGTCGTCGAATACTACTACAAAACAAAATGGGGACATGCAGACGAATTCCTGCAACTCTTCAAGAAGAATCACTACCCGCTCCTCAAGAAGGAAGTTGAAATGGGGCGCATGCTCAAAGTCTGGATGGACCAACCGCGCTACCACACTACGGAAGACGGACGGTGGGATTACCGCGTGACCATCGTCTTCAAGAACGCCACGGTCGCCAATGAACCTTTCGACGAGGACGCGCTCAAGAAGCAATTATTCCCCGATAAAGAAACCTACGTACACGAAGAGCAGCGCCGCTTCGAAATTCTCGATGCCCACTGGGATCTGCCAGTGAAGACCGTGGATTTGGAAGCGAAGTAAGGCCTCTGGCCGTGAGTCGTTGGTCGTTGGCCGAGGACGAACGACCAATGACCAACGACGCAGAGCAACGATTTGCACGGCTTCCTGATAGATGCTCCTCAGCACGCCTGCCTTGCCGCCGAAGCGCGATATCCTTCCATTCAGCGTCCCTCGGTTGCAAATCATCTGTCGATACGAGAACATACCTGTTTGCCTTACATCCCCGGCTCTCGCTGACAAGAGCTCTCATAAGGAAGCCTCCATACGATGGCGACTCGGCAGAAGTCCGCAAGAACTGAAAGCAAGAAGCACAACGGCAGTGAAATTCAATCCCCTAAAGGCAAGCTCGGAGTAATGATTCCGGGCATGGGTGCGGTTGCGACCACATTCGTGGCCGGCGTCGAAGCCATACGCAAGGGAATCGCCAAGCCCATCGGTTCCGTTACCCAGATGGGAACCGTTCGCCTCGGCAAGCGCACCGATGCGCGGTCTCCCAAAATCAAGGAGTTCGTTCCTCTGGCCGGCCTCGACGATCTGGTCTTCACCGGTTGGGACATTTTTGAAGACGACATGTACGCCGCGGCCAAGAACGCCGGGGTTCTCGACCGCGAACTGCTCGACCAGGTCAAGCCCTTTCTCGGCTCCATCAAGCCGCGCAAAGCAGTTTTCGATCACAACTACGTCAGGAAGATCGACGGGCCCAACGTCAAGAAGGGCAAGAACAAGATGGATCTGGCCGAGCAGGTGCGTGCTGATATCCGCGACTTCAAAAAGTCTTCTGGAGCGACACGCCTGATCACCATCTGGTGCGGCTCCACGGAAAGTTACATTGAGCCCACCGCCGCCCACCAATCATTGAAATCTTTCGAAAAAGCGCTGGCTCAGAATGACGAGAACATCGCACCCTCGATGATTTATGCCTACGCCTCACTAATGGAGGGCGTGCCCTTTGCCAACGGAGCGCCAAACCTGACGGTGGATATTCCAGTAATGCACGAGTTGTCGCGGACGAATAACGCTCCAATCTGCGGCAAAGATTTCAAGACTGGGCAGACGCTGATCAAGACCATCCTCGCCCCCGGTTTCAAAGCCCGCATGATCGGCCTCAACGGATGGTTCTCCACCAACATCCTGGGCAACCGCGACGGCGAAGTGCTCGAAGATCCCGGATCGTTCAAGACCAAGGAAGAATCAAAGCTCTCGGTTCTCGAACACATTCTCCAACCCGAACTCTACCCTGATCTCTACGGCAATTTCACTCATAAAGTCCGCATAAACTATTACCCACCCCGTGGCGACAACAAGGAGGGCTGGGACAACATCGATATCTTCGGCTGGCTCGGGTACCCGATGCAGATCAAGGTGGATTTTCTTTGTCGGGATTCCATTTTGGCCGCGCCCATTGTGCTCGATCTGGTTCTGTTTATGGACTTGGCGCAGCGCAGCGCAGAGCTTCGCGGTCTTGGCATTCAGGAGTGGTTAAGTTTTTATTTCAAGTCTCCCATGACGGCGCCGGGACTTTATCCCGAGCATGATTTGTTTATTCAGTTGATGAAGTTGAAGAACACGTTACGGCATCTTCGCGGTGAGGAACTGATCACGCACTTAGGGCTGGAGTATTACGACTGAACGCTGATCCGAAAAAGCGCCACCCCGTCCGGTCGACGTCATCCTGAGCGGCCTCAGGCCGCGAAGGATCTGGCGCAGATTGGCAGTACGCTTGAAACGCTCACGCAGCGCTCTTCTCCCGCTTGTACTCATCGAACTTTTCTAGAAAACGGTCGATATCTTTTTTCTGCAGATAGTAGGGCGTGGACAGCCGTAGCTTTGACGGCTCGCCGCCACGGATGCGGATCTTGTGCGTCCTCCACATCCACGTCTCCAGATCCATGCGCTGGATTGGAGGAACATTGACTGTGGCTAGGGCGCAGCGCAGCGCCGGATCAGGGGAAGTCCACGATTCTGCTCCGCGTTTGATCATCTGCGCGAGAATGTAGTCGCAGAGCTCACGATGGCGGCGCTCGATCCGGTCGATGCCGATTTCGTTGGCGAGGTTGATGGCCGCCAGCAGCCCCCACAGTGCGGGCACGTTCGACGAACCAATCCGCTGGAATCGTTCAGCTCGGAGGTTCGGTTCGTCCCAGCCTTCGGTGGCAATGGTGTTCCACATCCGGTCGATGACTTCGTCGCGCACGTACAGGAAGCCCGATCCTTTGGGCGCCTGCAGCCACTTGTGCGGGCTGGAAGAATACATGTCGCAGCCGATCTCCTGCAGGTTGAGACGCATCATGCCGATTACGTGCGCCCCATCCACGGCCGACAGGACATTCTTCGAGCGTGCCAGCGCGCACAGTTCCTTCGCCGGAAGGACGACGCCAGTCACGGTAGTGATATGGCTGAAGAAGATCACGCGTGTACGATCACCGATGGCATCGTTGAACAGATTCAAAACCTGGCTGGCATCTTTGACGGGCTTGGGCAAAGTTACGGTCTTGACCACGACTCCATAACGCTTCGCTCTCAGCCGCCAAGGCTGAAGGCCTCCGGGATGTTCTTGATCGGTCATGAGCACTTCGTCGCCCGGCTTCAAATCAATTCCGTTCGCGATATAGCTGTTTGCCTCGGTGGCATTCCGAACCAGGGCAATCTCGTCGCGCTTGCATCCGACGAACCCGGCCAGGGGATCTCGAAATTGGTTCCACGCGGCGTATCCCCAAATGGGGTAATCCTCAGGATCCTGTTGGTCCATTTTTTCGGTTTGGGTGTAGCCGTCAAAAATGGCTCGCAGAACGGGAGCAGGGCTTGACCCGACGGTGCCGTTGTTCAAATAGACCTCATCGGACGGAATGAGAAACTGCTTGCGAAGCTCGGCCCAATAGGCATCCTGGTCGCGGCTGTAAAGAGCGGCATCGGGAAGCGCCGAAGGCACGGATTGGAGTTGGGCCAAGAGGCGACTGGGTAAAGCGAGAGCGGCAAGCCCCGAGGCGGCACCGAGGAAGCGTCGGCGATTGAGCAAAAAAACCTCCGGACACTTGGACGGCGCCATGTTACGACTGTGAGAGACCTAGCGCAAGACCGTTGCGGCGGCGGATCGGCCACGAAAATCCCCGCTGATGAGAAATAGGCGTGGCACCTCACGTGTTATAGTTGGCTCGATTCTTGCTGGAGGCAAAAGCGATTCCCACCAGCGATGGAAGAATCAGCGATTGAGGCACTTCGATGAAAAAAGCATTGCAAATCTGCGTGGTTCTGTCACTTGCCTTCGTGCTGATTTCGGCTGCAGGCAGTCAGACTATCTATGGATACATATCTTGTTCCGCGTGCGGCGCCAAAGGAGCTACAGATAGTCACGCTGATTGCATGGAGAAATGTCTAACCAAGGGTGCTGAGGTTGTGCTGGTGACGGATGACACTAAGAAGATTATACGAATCGACAATCCGGACGCGGTCAGTGGACACCATGCGCACCGGGTCGCCCTGTATGGATATTTTAAAGATTCCGGTTTCTACGTCATTAGCGTAAGAATCCAATAGCAACTCGGGAACCTTGCCTTCCGCCGAGTGACCTGTAAGAGTTGACTCAACGGATATCGAGGTCAAACAGCAACCGACGGCACAGGTCCTCAGCATCAACATGGAACGGCACCCTCCTTTTTGGCGGTTTTCGATGAGAGCGATTCCAAGCGGGTCCACAGCTCAGGAGGTGCTCTTTCCGGGATAAAGTCGTGCCCCGGCTGGAATCCTGGTTTTTGCTCCGCCCGTGCGCGGTGTCGAAGGCTGCGTGGTAATGGTTCGAACTCGGGTACCCTGGATAACCTTCTTGGTTGATTCTGCGTCGAACTTCTTAGGGAATCGTGCGGAACACCAGTTGCGCCAAGGCGTATAATTGGGACACAGGCCCGCCCGGGGCGGAAAAACGGAGTTTGGCTATGAAGTTCCGACTCTTGCTGTTAACGGCTGCGTTGTTCACCATTAGCAATCTCACACCAGTGGCCTTTGGGCAGATCGGTACCCCTGGCAGCCAGCCGACCCCTGGCACGGCTCCCGGTAATCCCGTCCCTAGCGGCGACCCGGGGGTTTCAGGAACTGCACCTCAGAGCAGCGCCAGCGGCTCTGGTACCCAAGGAACCCAAAGCGCTCCGGTTCAGCCTGCCGATCCGGACAAGGTCAAGCACGACGGTGGCAAGGATGATGTGGACGCCATCGGCAATCGAAAGATTGGCCAGCGTGGCGTGGGCAACTGGTACTCCATCGAAAGCGACATCAAGATGGGGAAACAATATTCCCAGATGGTGGATTCCAGTTCGAAGTTCGTGGTCGATCCCGTAGTCACGGAGTATGTGAATCGGCTGGGCCAGAACCTGGTTCGTAACTCGGACGCACAGGTTCCTTTCTCCTTCAAGATTATTGACTCCGACGTGGTCAATGCTATGTCTCTTCCTGGCGGCTTCGTGTATGTAGACTCGGCGACGATACTGGCCGCGGATGGAGAAGCGGAACTGGCCGGCGTTATGGCTCACGAAATCGCGCATGTGTGCGCCCGCCATGCCACCCGGCAGTTGACCCGCTCGCAGTACGCGAACTTCGCCACCTTACCGCTTATTTTCGTCGGCGGAGGAATTGGATACGCGGCGTATGAGGCCGCCGGTCTCGCTTTGCCCTTGACCTTCCTGAGCTTCCAGCGTTCGTTTGAGGCGGAGGCTGACTACCTGGGCTTGCAATATATGTATAAGGCGGGATACGACCCACAATCGTTCGTGGCCTTCTTCGAGAAGCTGCAGGCCATGGAAAAGCAGAAGCCGGGAACACTGGCCAAGGCGTTTGCTTCACATCCGCAGACCCCGGACCGCATTGCCAAATCCCAAGAAGAGATTGAGAAGATCCTGCCCGCCCGGCAGGAATATACGGTAACTACATCCGAATTTGATGACGTCAAATCGCGTTTGGCCTCGCTTGAAAACCGGCGCAAGGTTAACGATAACAAGGACACCAACAAGCCCAGTCTACGGCGCGCCTCCGCCACGGACACGCCCGGCAATAATGGAAGCACGAGCGGCGACGACGATAAGCCAACGCTGAAGCGGCGGGACGACAGCAACAACTAGCTTCCCTCGGCGGCGACGGGTTACAACTCGTCCCCACACAAGTAAACCACCGGCGGCCTCATCCGCCGGTTTTGTTTTGCTCACGATGCTAGAATCCCCCCGTGAGGACCGACATCCTGCCGTTGTGCGACAAGCATTATCGAACCATGGAGTTTCTGCTGGCTCCGTTCAGCGTCAACTATTCGGTTGAGTTTTTCCGCTGCACCGACAAGTTCTGTCAGCGCTGCTTCAGCGAATCCCTGGGATATGTGACCCCGAGAAGGGATGAGCCGCCCGTTGTCTCGAATGATCAGCCAGCATGCGACAAGCACGGGCGTCCGATGTTTATCTCCAGTCTTGACCGGCAGCGAAATGTCCTGAGGTATGTGTGTCCCGAGCCAGGGTGCCGGGAAACAGCGCTTCGGGGATAGAGCGGAAATGCCATTCTCGAGATTTTGAGCGAGCAACCTTCTTTCGAGTTTTGCGCTTCAAGAAGGGGCTTGTCGGAATCGTCGTCCAATTCGGACCTGGCATTCCACCCGGCGCAAGTCGTCCACGCAAAGTTTTGTGAGAATTGTGCAATATTTTGCGGCGACTGAACCATATTAGTTAAAGAAGTTCCTCAAAAGTCTGGATTTTGACTTTAGATTGCCCGTTTGTGCTCTGTAACATAAAGAAACGATTGGCTTAATTGATGTTGGAGACTTTAGACACTAGGGCTTTCTACCACTTGTAGGATTCTACAAGGTTCGGTACGCTTTCGATCACGTAGGGTCGAACTCGGCAACGGAGATGCGTGCCGACTCCCGGTGGGGTTTCAGTGGCTTTTCCACAGGTCACGGAACGTGACTGAGAGGGCGGAGCTGCGAAAACGTGCCGGACACTCGCACTCTCGGCCGAGCGATTCGGCCTGTCCCCTTTCGCGCTTACGGATCTGCCAGCGGTCGGTTCTGTCTGGCGGCTCCCGTTCTGCTATAATGAATTTCTCCAGAAAGACTCGTCAGCACTACACCCCTTCAGCGAACGCCTCGCATCTGTTAGGTTCGCCTGACAATGCCGGTCGAACTATCGAAAAATTGGAGCTCATTATCCCAGTTTTCGACGTAACATTACAGTCTGTGAGCGAGCAGGACTCTTTATGAAGAACTGGCTATTTCTCGTTGCTATTGCGTTAACGGTGATGACTGCACAACTCCGGTGTTCGGGACAATCACAGCCTCAGGCCGCCCCTGCGGTCAATCAGACGCCCCCGGCTTCGAGTAGTGGAAACAATCCCGAATTCCACTCGCGCGATTCTCGTTACCACATCGAACCAGGGGACACGTTCGACATTAATTTCGAACTTAGCCCCGAGTTTAATCAGCAGGCGGTTGCGGTTCAGCCCGATGGCTTCGTCACGCTGCACGGAATTCCCGACATCAAAGTTCAGGGCAAGACGGTGCCTGAACTCACGGAAGCGTTGCGGACTGCCTACAGCAAGATCCTGAATAACCCGCAAATCTCGGTCGTCCTGAAAGATTTTCAAAAGCCATATTTCATTGCGGATGGGCAAGTTGCGCGTCCCGGCAAGTACGACCTCCGAGGTGACACCACCCTGACGGAAGCTATCGCCATGGCAGGGGGATTTCTAGATACTGCGAAGCACTCACAGGTAGTGCTGTTCCGGAAGGTCGACGCAAATTGGACTTCGGCCGAACTCGTCGACGTAAAAAAGATGGAGAACGAACGCAATTACCGGGAAGACCCCTTCCTGCACCCCGGCGACATGCTGTTCGTACCGAAGAATCGTCTGTCCAAGATTAAGCCCTTCCTGCCCACTGCCAATATGGGGGCTTACGCCCCAGTCTTCTAGCCGAGGTTATCTATGAACGACCGTGATGTGACGCCCGTATACGAGCGGGGAACTTTCAGTTTCTCTTTACGCGACCTGGTGGCTGTTGGTTTCCGCCACAAGCAAATCGCCATGCTTTGCTTTTTCGGGTTTCTGTTGGGTTCGGTGTTGGCGGCCGTTTTCCAGCCCGCGCAGTATCGCGCCACGACTAAATTCCTCGTGGACCGGGAGCGCCAAGACCCCGTGGTAAGCCCTGAACAGAACGCCCCGGTCGTCATGCGCAATGAAGTTACGGAGGAAGAACTCAACTCCGAGATCGAACTCTTGCAAAGTGCGGACGTCTTGCGGCAAGTGGTTACCTCTTGCGGACTCGATAAGCGCAAGTTGCTCAAGGAATATATTTTTGGTCCCATGAGCCAAGAGAAGAAACTTGCGAAAGCGACGGAGCGGCTGCAGAACGCCCTGCAGATCGAGCTGCTGAAGAAGAGCGATCTAATCAGCGTAACCTACACCTCCGACGATCCCCAGATGGCGGCCAAGGTCCTGCGAGCTCTGGGAGATGCATACATTCAAAAACATGTGGAGGTGCACAGCCAGCCGGGACAGGTCAAGTTCTTTGATGAGGAGACCGAGCGTTACAAGAAGGACCTGAGCGACGCGGAAGCACAACTCAAGACGTTTTCCGAGCAACCGGATGGCGTTGCTCCGCAGATGACCCGGGATATTACTCTGCAGAAATTGAGCGAGTTCCGCTCCAGCTTGCAGCAAACCCGGGCGGAAATGGCGTCCACCGAGCAGCGGATTAACACTTTGCAGAAGCAAGCCGGCACCACTCCCGAGCGGCTCACCACCTCGATGCGGAGCCAGGATGACGCCCAGGTTTTGCAGGGCCTCAAGAACACTCTGATGACCTTGGAACTTAAGCGGACCGAGTTGCTGACAAAATATCAGCCGACCTATCCCCTGGTGCAGGAAGCAGACAAGCAGATCGCCGATACACAGGCTTCCATCGCAAGGGAAGAAGCCAAGCCGATTAAAGAAGAGACGACCGACCGCAACCCGACCTACTCCTGGATCAACGAAGAGCTAGCCAAAGCCAAATCTGAGTACAGTGGGCTGCAAGCGCGGGCGGCAGCGCAGCAGGCCATCGTTGAAAAGTACGAGTCTCAGACCCGAGACCTGGAGCAGAAGGGACTTACGGAGCAGGATTTGCTACGCACCGTGAAGACCGATGAGGAGAATTACCTCTTATATCAGCGCAAGCGAGAGCAGGCGCGCATGACTGAGGCCTTAGACCGCACGCGAATTGTCAACGTCGCGATCGCCGAACAACCTGTAGCACCCAGTTTGCCGTCGAATTCTCCTGCGTTGGTCGTATTGCTCGGCACCGTGCTGGCCATCGTGGTGACGTTGGGCGCTGTGTTCACCCAGGAATTCATGGATCCATCTTTCCGGACGCCGGCAGAGGTTTCTGCGGAACTGAACATTCCTGTGCTCGCTTCGGTGGCCCAGCGCTTTGAAGATTTCCAGGGCACCGGCACCGACGGAAAGTATTCTCCATCGATCCCACTAACTTCGACAGTTGGCGAACGAAGCGGGAACTGAATCAGGAAAGGGAATTCACGGGGCGATCATGAGTAGAAACTTCGAACTGTTGGACCAGTTGCGCAGGACGCAAGAAATACTGCAAACGGATTCCGAGCCTTTAGCGGGGACAGTTCTTCCCCCGGAAGCATTCACCGCTGCAGTTCCTGCCCTGGAAATTGATGAAGTAACGCGAGAAGAGGTGGGCAAGTTGGTGCAGCGACTTTTCCTGCTTCCGGGCACCGACGCCGCCCACCACGTGGTATTCACCGGAACGGAATCCGGTGGCGGATGCAGCTGGATTTGCGCCCGTGTGGGCGAGATCCTGGCTTCGCAGGTTACCAGTTCGGTGTGCATTGTGGATTGCAGTTTGCGAGCTCCTTCCTTGCACGAGCACTTCAAAGTTGACAACCAATACGGATTGACCGATGCGCTGATTGGGGATGCTCCGATTCGTCAATACGCCCAACAGCTGTCCCGTCCGAATCTATGGTTGGTAGGCAGTGGTGCGGAGAACAACAATGCGCAGGAGTTGCTGACCTCGGGCCGCATGCGTATGCGCATAGCCGAGCTGCGCGCTGAGTTCAATTATGTCCTGATGGATGTGGCTCCGTTTAATGTCTGCAATCACGCCATGGTTTTCGGTGGACAGTCGGATGGCCTGGTTCTGGTACTGAAGGCGAACTCCACCCGTCGAGACGCGACTCGGGAAATTACGCAGCAGCTACAGGCTGCAAATATCCGGATGCTTGGGGCGGTTCTGAATCAGCGGACCTTCCCGATTCCCGAAAAGATTTATAACAAGCTGTAATCCCCCCGGCTGGCGACGCGCTAGAGGTTCGGCAAAAGCTAGCTCGCAGTCGGCCAGCCTCAGTTTTCACTCCTCCTCATCGATCTCATGTCCAATAAAGAATCTCAATACAAAGCCTTGGGGCTTCGGGATAATCCCAGTTTTCACCTACCCGAATTTCATAAGGGTCCGGAAGGACTTAACCCTTTCAGTGAAGGGAGGCAGCGATGGATATCGTAGGACGCCGCACTCTAACGAAATTCACTAGAGGGTTTGACCTGCTTCTCCTGGTCGCTTCTTTCGGAGTGGCCGCCTTGCCCGTGGCCAGGGCGCAAGGGCTGATGTCATTCGGCGAGTTTCTGTCGCTCAGAATCAAGGTACAGAATTTCGTAGTCTTCTTCCTGCTGTTGTGGATTTGGAACGGCATTTTCATGATGCTCGGTCTGTACAACTCCAAGCGCTTGGCCGGACGCAAAGCCGAAGCCATTGACCTGATTAAGGCAACGTCACTGTCGGCGCTGGTCTTGGGTCTAGCCTCGGTGCTCATCGGTTTCCACATGGTGAATGCCACTTTCGTGGCAGTTTTTTGGGGCTGTAGCACCTTCGTCATCGTGTCGAGCCGGCTTGCTATTCGCACCTACCAGCGGCGGTTGCGTAAGCGCGGGCGCAACTTAAGAAACATGCTGATTGTTGGGACGAATCGCCGAGCCATCGAATTTGCCGAGGGCATCCAGTCCAAACCTGAACTAGGCTACCGCATCATCGGCTTTGCCGACGACGAGTGGGCAGGATCCGAAGACCTGCGAAAGAATGGCTGGTCTGTGGCGTGTAACTTGGAAGACCTGCGAACGTTTTTGCGGCGCAGCGTGGTGGATGAAGTGGTGATTGCCGTGCCTTTGCGTTCGTTCCACAACGAATCGACCGAGATCGCCACCATGTGCGAGCAGCAAGGCATCATTCTCCACGTGCTGTCAGACCTGTTCAATCTAAGAAATCGTCTCCCCGGAGCGGAAGATGTCGGGGATTCTCACTTGATCACCCATTCAATCGGCATTGAGAAAGGCTGGCCCACCGTGATCAAGCGGGCGCTTGACCTCTCTCTGTCGTTAATACTGCTCATCCTGCTCGCTCCTTTGTTGCTGGTCACGGCCATCCTGATCAAACTTACTTCGCCAGGCCCGGTTTTCTTCGTACAGAAAAGGATTGGTTTTAATAAGAGACCTTTTGCGATTTACAAGTTCCGAACCATGGTCATGAATGCGGAACGTAAACTGCAGGACATTGAACATTTGAATGAGCTTTCCGGGCCGGTGTTCAAGATCAAGAACGATCCGCGCCTCACGCCTATTGGTAAGTTCCTTCGCAGGACCAGCATTGATGAACTGCCCCAGTTCTTTAATGTACTCAGCGGGGACATGAGTCTGGTGGGCCCCCGTCCGCTGCAGCTGCGCGATTACGAGTTGTTTACAGAAGCTGGTGAAGATTGGCAGCGTTGCCGCTTCAGCGTCCTTCCCGGCATCACTTGTTTGTGGCAGGTGAACGGCCGGAGTTCGCTTCCTTTTCACCAATGGATGGAACTCGATCTCCAATATGTGCGCAGCTGGTCTCTGTGGCTTGATCTGCAGATTCTCGCCAAGACCATCCCCGCAGTCCTGCGTGGATCCGGTGCTGCCTGATCTTGGTTGGCAGCAGACCGCCGTTCCTTCAGGCCAAATTGACCTGCTCGGCCTCAGCCTTTCGTGAATCTTCATCCAATGAGTGAGACTATAGCCGGCACTTCTGTTCCGTCAGAAACCATCCCTGCGGGAATGGGCGACGGGACGCCTGGGATGCAGGCCTTCGCAATTCCCAGCGAAAGGCGCTCCGATTACTGGCATCGTCAGCTTTCCCGAGTGCCGGTCTTGACTCTGTCCACTCACAAGCCTAGGTCGGCGGTGCGCGTCGGCCAGTTTGCCGTGCGGTCACTGAGGATCGGGAAAACTCACGCAGAACGCCTTCGGCGGCTTTCCCAACGAGAGAACGCGCCGCTTTCTGTCGTGCTCTTGAGCGCTTTCCAGGCGTTGGTACTACGCTACACGTCCCAAGAGGATTTTGTGATCGGCTGTAGGCTTGCGGATTTGGGCGGAGCGATCAATGGTGCTCCATCTTCCGGGCACAATGCATTTCTGTTGCGCGTCGATCTTTCCGGTGATCCTGTGTTCCGCGATCTCGTGACCCGCTGCTATGCCGCCACACTAGAGTCGAGGATGCAGGGAAGGCCCGCATTGGCGGACTTGATGGAAGAACTCACGGCGGAGCTGGGTGTCCAATCTCCGACCTTCCAGATTTCTTTTTCGTACGATAATGGCGATTTACCAGTGGAACAGGCATCGGGTCCGGCAGAAAGCCTGTCCCCTACCCCGGATGTACCGGTCGATTTGCATTTGAGTGTGAATGACGGTGGGGAGGAGCTCTCTCTGTGTGCGTTTTATAGCCAGGAACTGTTCGACGCGGATGGCATCGATCGCACCTTACAACATCTGGAGGTGTTACTGTGCAGCGTTGAGCAGAATCCCGACCTGAGCCTTTCAACCCTTCCCCTTATGACGGAGGAGGAAAAACATCAACTCCTGATCGAGTGGAACCAAAATGTAAGGGATTATCCGCGCGACAAGTGCTTACACCAACTTGTGGAAGCACAAGCAGAGCAGCTACCGGAAAGACCCGCGGTAGCGCAGGCTGAAAGGCAACTGTCGTATCGCGAGTTCAACCAACGGGCGAATCAGCTAGCCCATCATCTGCGAAGCCTCGGTGTGGGTAAGAACATAAAGGTCGGAGTCTGCCTGCGTCCTGAGCTTGAATTTGCGGTTGCAGTGCTGGCGGTGATGAAGGCGGGAGGGGCGTGCGTTCCGCTTGACCCCAACTATCCACAAGAGCGCCTCGCTTATATGCTGCAGGATGCCCAAGCGCGGGTGCTGATTACGCAAGAGGGCCTTTTGCAAACTGAAGTTACAGCTGGCTGTCAAACTCTGATCCTATCCCGCCTCACGGAAGTGCTCTCCGGCCAACCGCGAACCAATCCGGAAAGCGAAGCGCATCCCAGCCACACGGCGTACGTCATCTATACTTCGGGTTCCACCGGGAAACCGCGAGGTGTCCTTCTTTCGCACGCTGGCCTGGTGAACTACCTTGCCGCAACCTCTGAGATGTGCGGCGTTGGCGAAAGCGATCGGATGCTGCAATTCTGTTCAGTAAGTTTCGATATCGCGATCGAGGAGATGTTTACCATCTGGATTGGCGGGGGCACACTTGTATTCCGCACAGCTGAAATGTCCCTGGTGGTGCCCGAGTTTCTGGCGTGGGTTGAAAGACAGAAGATTACAATTCTCGATCTGCCCACCGCTTATTGGCACGAGTGGGTGCATAATTTTGCCGAGCTGAAACGACAGGTTCCACCAAGTGTTCGGCTGGTTATCGTCGGAGGCGAGAAAGCTTCGGCGAAGTCCTTTTCGACGTGGTCAAACACGGTAAAAGGCCGCGTGCGTTGGATCAATACTTACGGCCCCACCGAAGCCAGCATTTGCGTTACCGCATTCGAGCCGAAATTTGGTGCCACGGACGCCATACCAGAAAACCTTCCTATCGGACGGCCCGTTGCCAACACCCGTATCTTTCTGCTCGACCAACGACTCAACCCGGTGCCCGTGGGCGTTCCCGGCGAACTTTACGTAGGCGGAGTGTGTGTTGCTCAGGGCTATCACAATCGCGCCGAGCTGACCGCGGAAAAATTTATTCCCGACCCGTTCTCTAACGATTCTGGTGCGCGCCTGTACAAGACGGGCGATATGGCGCGCTATCTTCCCTCGGGGGAGATCGAGTTTTTGGGGCGTCGCGACGATCAAGTCAAGATTCGAGGCTTTCGCGTCGAACTGGGAGAAATTGAAGCGGCGCTGGCCAAACATCCTCAGGTATCAGAAGTCGCCGTAGTGGTGAGAGAGGACGTACCTGGAAACAAGCTGCTAGTCGCCTACCTGGTACGAGCGAGGGGTTCCCGGCCCACGCCGATCGAATTACGTCACTACCTGCAACAGCAATTGCCGGATTACATGGTGCCCTCGACCTTCGTTCTGTTGCAGAGCATGCCCTTGACGCCGAACGGCAAGATCAATCGTCGAGGATTGCCCGTCCCGGAAGTTGAAGTTGACTCCGATGTAATCGTCGCTGCCACCGACCCGTTCCAGTCTCAATTAGTCAGAATCTGGGAAGAGGTGCTGGGCAGGAAGCCGATCGGAATTCGGGATGATTTTTTCGAGTTAGGTGGACACTCGCTGCTGGCGGCGCGACTAATGCAACGCATCGGCCAGGCCTTGAGCAAAACTGTGCCGTTGGCGATGCTTCTTGAAGCGCCTACGATCGAGCGGCTGGCGGCGACCTTGCGCCAAGACGGATGGTCTCATCATTGGTCTTCGTTGGTGCCCATGCAGCCGGCGGGTTCCCATCCGCCTTTTTTCTGCATCCATGGGGTGGGCGGAAACGTGGTCGGCTTCCACGAATTAGCCCAGCACATGAAGCCCGATTACCCGTTTTACGGATTGCAGTCCCAAGGATTGGACGGGAAACACGCCTGCCATACGTGCATTGAGGACATGGCTGCACATTACCTGGATGAGATCTGTATGATCCAAGCAAAGGGTCCATACCATCTGGGTGGCTTTTCATTGGGTGGGCTGGTGGCGTACGAAATGGCATGCCAGCTTGTCGCCCGTGGAGAGCAGGTGAGCTTGCTCGTGCTGTTTGACACTTACGCCGAAAATCCGAAGCCAGTTAACCAATCGTTGCTCGATCTGCTGCGCCACCCCACTCGGGTGCAACTACAGCAGCTGCCTACGGCTTTACGCAAGAAGGTTCGCCGTACATTTCGCATGTGGCGCTTACCGGAGCATCTGAAAAAAGTGTTGCGCACCAATGCTCGCGCCGCGGAACACTATCGTCTCGAGCCTTACGGTGGAAAGGCTACATTGCTGCGAGCCGGCGATACCTGGCGTATGTCGGAAGACCCTCGTGCTGGCTGGGACCAGCTGGTCAGAGAGCTCGAAACCATTGAAGTGCCAGGCACCCACTTCGATATCTTGCGCGAGCCGCACGTCAGCCGGCTGGCGGAATGCTTGAAGGGCTGCATTGACGGCGCCAGTCTAGTTGAGCCAGAGGATCCCATCCATAATGTCTGTTGAGGATATGAACACAAGCACAACAAGGACGGAAGCCAGCGAGAAAGTCATTTTCATGGAACAGAAAGCCAGTTCGTCCGGAAATGGGCTTCCGCCAAAGCGGCGGGGCGGCTTCGCTTGGAACCTGAGCTCGTCAATGCACCAGTTCGTGGCTTGGGGAAGCAAAGGCGGTTTGACGATTGTGGACCAGGGATTGATTTCTGGTTCCAATTTCATGGTCAGCGTCTTGCTGGCGCGCTGGCTCATGCCAGATCAGTACGGTGCTTATGCCGTGGCATTCGGAATCTACATCATGCTGGCGCTGGTTTATCAGTCCTTGGTGCTGGAGCCAATGGGAGTTTTTGGCGGCTCAGTTTTCCGCAGCAACCTGCGCGGCTATCTGAGATCGCTGGTCTGGATTCACGTCGCTCTGTCGGTCGCGATTTGCTCGGCACTGATTATCTCCTGGGCTGTGGCCCATCGGCTAGGGGCAGGAGGAGCGGTGACCGGCGCGTTGGCGGGTGTCGCCTTTGCTTCACCTTGTCTGATGTTATTCGCGCTAGCCCGTCGTAGCTTTTACATGGAGCTTTCGCCAGCTTCAGCAGCTACGGGCGCGTTGATCTACTCGACTCTGGTTCTTGCGGGTCTCTACGTCGTGTATCAACACGCGCTGCTTTCACCGTTTTCCGCATTTCTGCTGATTGGGGTAGGTGCGCTGGTTACGGGAATAGTTTTGATGTTCCGCTTGCGGTCCGGACTGAGCGGCAGTGGCCCGGCTCCTGCGCTTGGCCATGCTTGGCACCGTCATTGGCGTTATGGGCGCTGGGCGCTGGCGAGTTGTATTGCGGGCTGGCTTCCCTCCTACATCTACTACCCTTTGTTAAGCAGCTTTAAAGATATGGCACAGTCCGGTCAGTTGAAGGCACTGATGAACCTGACCATGCCATTTGAGCAGACGAAGGGCGCGCTTCTCATGCTCTTTCTGCCCTATGCCGCCAGGGTGATGGAACAACAGGGTAAACGTGGCGCTCGTATTTTGGGCGTAAGACTGACGTTGCTGTCGGTATCCGGAGCGGTTATTTACTGGGCCATTATCATTCCCTTGCATAAGCCAGTATTCCAAATTCTTTACTCCGGCCGTTACATGGAAGTTGCATACCTTTTGCCTGCATTAGCGCTAGGGCAGATCTTCTGGAGCGCAACGTTCGGACCTTCCGTTGCCTTGCGGGCGATGGAGTCGCCGGCTTCCGTTTTTGTAGCGCTGGCATTTGCGACCTTGGTATCTCTTCTGGTCGGAGTGCCTGCTACCTGGGCCTTTGGCCTCAAAGGTGCTATTTGGGGCAGTAACCTCGCTGACATACTGTCGCTGGTGGCGGTGGTATTGGTGTTGCGACGCAAGCTTGCTAGCCGCAGTCCGGCTGATCTTTCATCCGGGACCAGCTGGTCAGGAGCGACAGACGAGGTTCCTGGAACGATGACGTTGAAGGTCTCGGAAGAAATTTAGCGCAGGCAGAAATTGTATGGCGGAAACGGAAACTGAGAATCTTTTGAGTTAGCAGCACGCTGCTGCAGTTAGCCCTATCGATCTGCAAAAAAACACGAGGGGACCGTAATGGTACAACAAGATCATGGCGCCGGCGACAACGCGGACAACGATCACGGATGCAAAGCAGAAAAAACCGACTTCGGCTTACCGCCAGCTCCGTCGAAAGTTTGCGAAAACCAGATTAAGAGCGCCTCTGGTCTGGCTGAACCACCGCAACTTGTCCCCCCATGATGTATTCGCCGCCGCTTACCCCAAATCGGGAAGCACTTGGGTTCGCTTTGTCTTGTTCGAAATACTTTCGGGGCTGCCTGCCAGGTTTAAATCGATTAATCAAATGATGGCTACAGTCGGTCGGCATGATACGGGTTTGCGCTCGCTGCCGGGTGGCGGACGCCTAATCAGCACGCACGAACAGTACCGAAAGGACTACAATCGAGCAATTTATGTGGTACGAGATGCTCGGGATGTTTTGTTATCGGAATTCGCGTTCTTGAGGGCGCTCGACTATTTCCGTGGCGATCTGGACAAATTCATCTCTACCTTTCTCTTTACCTGTGGAAGCGCCTACGGCTACGGCCCCTGGCAGCGACACGTTTCTTCCTGGCTGGACTCGCCGATCGCCGGAACTGAAAACCTGTTGGTGGTGCGCTATGAAGATGTACGCCAAGACCCGGTACTTTGGTTTGGACGAATGGCGGAATTTCTCCGGGTGAATGTGGATCTTGAAAAAATCAGGCTTGCTGTGGAGAACAATTCGATACAAAAGATGCGGGAAAAGGAAGAGAAGGAACCGGTCAGAGCATCGATCCGAGGTCGTTTCGTCCGCAATGGGGCGGTCCGCGGCTGGGTTTCGCAGCTGTCGCCAGCACAAGTTCGTTTGATCGAAGAGCACACCGGCAGCGCGCTGCTGCGTCTGGGCTATCCGCTTTCATCTCAGCTTAGCGCGGAAGACGGGTCCGGATCCGGTGTCGATCTCCGAAGTCGATGACCCATCTGCCGCATCTGACCTTCTTGCCGCCGAAAATCTACCTTCGACATAGGGTTTAGCGCGTGAATATTTTCACTGACAACATACCGAACTATGGCAGATAAAAGCAGCACATGGTTTAACGGGGCGGATGTGATACCCGGTCCAGGGCCGAGAGTGCGGCCGGACCGCGTCGGACCTTCGGCCAGTTCTGGAACCGGGAGAACTGCCCAGACTGCGATGATCGTGGGAGCGGTATCCGCCTGCTCGGCGCTCGTTCTGATTGCAATGCCGAGTTCATTGATCTGGCAGTCGGTAAGGGTGGCTGGCGTCGGCGTTACCATTCTTTTGTTACTTGTATGGGCGTGCCGCCCAACGGAGCGGCCGAAGACGGCGTTTTTCATATGGTGGCTTGCGTTGGTATCTGGATACATCTTCTTCCGCCAAGGAGATCTTTCTGCCAATGCGGACGCTTTTGAAGGACGGTTTCCGGCGGCCGTGTATAGCGAAGTTCTGGCTTGGATTTTGTACCTCTTGGCAGCGTTCGTTTTTTGGGTGCCCGTACGCCAGTATCTCGGACGATTTTTCTCAGGCGACTACAAGTGGCTTACACTCTTCGCGATGGTGTGCGTAGGGTCCTGCATATATGCGCCTCGATCACTCTTCGCGCTGGCATGGGCTTTTAAGCTTTCTGTTGTCGTCGTATTACTGGTGCTGTGCTCGACTCAGATACATGATTTTCGAGATACTGTTTCTTTTCTTCGTTTCACATTCTGGGGTTACACGCTGGTAGTGCTTATGCCCGTTATTTTGGGCTTTCTTAGCGGCTCCCCGTTTGATGACGAAGGACGCATGAGTACGATCGTTAACCCTGACGCACTCTCGGCAGACGCGGCAGCGGTATCTGTGCTTGCGCTCACATTGTTTTCGCGGGTCAAAGATGAGGGATTGCGCACGTCGGCCGTATTAGTTGGTATTGGAGCATTTGTGATTGCTATTCTCGCAGGCGGCAAGGCAGGCATTATAGGCGGAGTGTTTGCAGGAGTACTCTTTCTGGTTATGCGCCGACGATTTGGCTCCGCCGTGGGCTATTTCGGAATCACAATACTTGTAGCATGCCTTTTGGCCATTTCTACTCCGCTTGGGTCATATTTTTCTCACTACAGAGAAGCTGGTAAAGCGGCCACATTAACCGGCCGAACGGTCTTGTGGAATGCGGTAATGCCAGCGATCCGGCAAAAACCGATCCTGGGACACGGTTACCTGGCATCGACTTTCGTGCAATTCCAGGTGAATGATGTGGACTGGGCCGCTCCCCAGTTACACAACGGCTTTGTGGAAGTTTTGTACAATAACGGATTGCTTGGCTTGATACCGATTGTGCTTATCAATTTCGTCATCTTTAGAAATCTCGTTACCGTTCTCCGCCGCGCTCCGTCCGCAAGTGCAATTTATCGGGTTGGCGCGGGATGCCTTGCCCTCTATGCCCACTTGTTTCTCAACGGCATGTCGAATGCTAGTTTCGGAGGACGGGTTCGCCCGCCTTTCATATTGCTTCTTTCCCTTGTCCTGGTCAGCAACAAACTGTCGAGTTCATTCCGCGCTCCTCTACATGAGCAGTACCGTAAACGACGTGAGAAGCAGAAGGGTGAAGGTCCGGCGTCCAGGCGCGCCGATGATAGAAACTCATGATGGAAATTAAAGTGAACGGTACTACAAACAAGATCAGGTCGGCGTTGAGCATCCATCAAGCTTGCGGCCGTTGCGGGCCCGGTTTTTGTCTCCGGAGTATGGCGTTCCGGCACTTCTCTGTTGTACGCGCTTCTCAACCAGCACCCCGATATAGGACTGTTTTATGAGGGCGATCTGCCGGTGCTTCGGCCGATGTTTCATATTGGCTACAGCCGAAAGAATGGCTGCGAAGATGGGAGTACTGGAATGCAGCCGTAAGCCGGCACGGCCTGGAGTCGTTTCGGCCTCCCGACATCGATCAGTTCCCTGGCCGAGGCTGCGGAGTCCGCGGGCCGAGAGTACTGCAGAAAGAAGGGCGCCAGGATCTGGGGATGCAAGTCACCCTCCTACTATGACCGTCTGGTACGACTGTCCCGTGACTTTCCGCATGCACGCTTCCTGGTAATCTGGCGCGATCCTGAGGACGTTTGCCGCAGCATAATAATGCCGCTGGTCAGTCACGCTTCTTCGCCCGGATCGCGGCATGGTACATCGCGCGATTCTGGCGTGCGAAATGTTGAAAAAACAATACCGACGCGCTGGTCTCGCTCGGCGTTCCCCTCCATCAGATCCATTACCAAGAGCTAGTCGGGGACACGGCGAATACGATGCAAGGCATCTGCGAGTTCCTGGAGGTACCGTTCATCTCCTCAGTCACTAGTCTGGAAGGAGCTGATCGCGGTGCAGTGTTCGAAGGCGGTCACCACTCCTCGGTCAAGGGTACGCAGATCGTCTCGTCCCGTGAGCGTAAAGGACAATTCTCCACCGGAGATCGAAAAAAAGGTTCGCCGATACAAGGCGCTGTGGAAAGCACAGTTTGGTGGAGAAGTGGCTCTTATGCCGATATTTATCCGACACTCTCCGAAACTACACCGGAGCAAACTGGGAGCGATTGACCGACGGCTTGCTCTTTTCCCTATTGCGTTTAAGGATGCGGTACCACGCGTCGCTTATTCGATTGTGCCACTGCTGGCTTTGGATATGGTATCGCTCAATGAAATATGAGAAGCAGCCCTATGATGACAAGCCCTCGTTGAGCAGCCCGCAACAATATCGTCGCCAATCGACAAGACCCACAAGTCGGGAGTCGTGCATCAGCGTCCCGACTGAGTTGGAATCGTCCCTGGCGTTTGTGGAGGACGGTATTTTGACCTCGAAGCAGCCATCGCCACTGATTACAACAGTTGTTGCTGGTTCTGGTTCTTGCGCGTTGTCACAAGAGAAACCCCCGTTACATGCTGCAAATGGAGGTCTAGATCTGTCCTATGCGCATCCTGTGCGTACACAATCAATTTCAGAAGTATGGGGGAGCCGATGCTGTGGCTGCGGCGGATGGAAAGCTGCTGGCGGAGCATGGGGATGTGGTCACTTATACTCGACAGAGCAACGAGATTGTATCTGCTAGCCAGCTTCAAAAGTTTGGAATGGGTGTGGATGCTCTGTATTCCCGGCGTACGGTCCGCGAGATCACAGATATCGTAGGGCGTTTCCGGCCGGACATTGCTTATGTGCACAATGTTTTTCCCTTGATTTCGCCGTCGCTCTACGATGTTCTTTATCGGCTTCGAGTTCCTTCGGTACATATAATTCACGATTACCGCTTGCTGTGTCCAAACTCTCGTTTTTACGTGAACGACGAGATCTGTGAGAGGTGCAAGTTGGGAAACTTTTGGTCAGCAGTAGCTAAGCGCTGTGTGCGAGGCAATATCGCCGAGAGCGCACTCTATGCCTCTTCGGTTTATCTGAACCGAAAGCTGGGGCTGATGGACAAAATCGGAGGCTACATATGCCTGACCGAATTTACCAAGGGCCTGCTGCTGGAGGCTAAAATACCGGAAAACAAACTTTATGTCTGTCCGAACCACATCGATACATCTGCGGTCACACCACAATTCGGCGGGTCAGTTACGTTCTGTACTTGGGCGGGCTGTATCGTGATAAGGGTGTGCTCACCGTTGCGAAGGCATTTGCACAACTCCCCGACATTCCCCTTAAAGATTGTAGGAACCGGAGACGATGAGGGCGAGTTACTGGATTTTATCGCCAGCCACCAGCTATCAAACGTGGAGATGATCGGCTTCAAGGCTGGCCAGGAAAAACTGGAATACCTTCGCAATAGTATGTTCACTTTGGTCCCATCTCATTACTACGAGAACTTTCCCGTGGTTGTGCTGGAGGCATTCGCCAGTGGAAAACCAGTAATTGCCTCCGCGCAGGGTGCGCTGCAATCAATCATTCAGCCTCAGCAGACGGGGTTATTGTTCAAGTCGGAAGATGCGGATGATTTAGCCGCGAAGGTTCGTTGGCTACATGACCGCCCCGACCAGATCGAGAACATGGGACGCACGGCCCGGAATCTTGTCGAAAGCAAGTACGATTCCCGGCTGCGATACCCATCGCTTGAAACCATTTTCGAAGACGTGATCAAAACGGCGCGTGTCCATTAGAGCAGGCTGTCCTTATAACATTCTGCGAGAGAACATTCTGCGAGGCATTTGCCGTTTCCTGGGAATATCGTTTTCCCCCAAGGTCGCGACTGCGGAACCGCGAAATTCTGCTGCATGAAAAAAACCGTACACGAAGCATCCTCCAAGAGTGGGTCGGAGGCGGTTCTGCGTCAAATCCAGCGCCACATTCAGGTGCTCGGCGTAATACTCAATCCGCTCACTATGAGTGAGCTGACCGCGTTAGTAGAACAAAGCATAGAGTGCGGCGACCGGCACATTTTCGCGAATCACAATCTCCATAGCGTATACCTCTTCCACCACAATGCCGCTATGCGGCAGTTTTATCGCCTCGCGTATTGCACCTACGTTGAGGGCATGGGCCTGCTTATATTGGCGCGCTTGTGTGGACATCGACTAGAGCGCACTAACCGCGTCGCGAATCTAGACTGGCTTGGTCCGCTGATGCAACTCGCGTACAAGCGTGACTGGAGGGTCTTTTTTCTTGGCGCAGAGCCCGGCGTCGGCGACAAGGCGGCGGAGAATCTTAGGGCGCGCTTTCCAGGATTGCAAGTGAAAGCCGAGCACGGATTTTTCGACAGGAACTCAGAGGAGAACGAACATGTGCTTGGGAGGATCCGTGCCTACAAGCCACACATACTCATAATTGGTCTTGGCATGCCGCTACAAGAAGGCTGGATTGTCAAGAATTGGGACCGCATTGAGGCAAATACGATTTTTAATGCGGGTAACCTAGTTAGGTTTGTGGCCGGTGTCGTACCTACTCCACCGCGCTGGACTGGCCAACTTGGAATCGAATGGTTATACCGACTTATTTCAGAACCGCGCAAACTGTGGCGTAGGTATCTAGTTGAGCCGTTCTTGCTACTGCTTGGTTTGGCACTGCGGCGGTTCAGGGAGACTGGATGCGATGACCCCTCCGAGTAAATCTTCGGCCTTCCAACTGAGTTGGCATCGTCCCCGCCCTCGTGGAGGACTGTATTTTGACTCCGGAGCAGTCCGCGCCCGGTTGGAAGCCCCTGGCTACAATAATTCTTGCCGGTACTAATTCTTGTGTCACAGGAGAAGCTCCTTACTGCTGCAAATGGAAGTCTAGATCTGTCCTATGCGCATCCTGTGCGTACACAATCAATTTCAGAAGTATGCCGGATCGGATGCTGTGGCTGCGGCGGATGAAAAGCTGCTGGCGGAGCATGGGGATGTGGTCACTTATACTCGACAGAGCAACGAGATTGTATCTGCTAGCCAGCTTCAAAAGTTTGGAATGGGTGTGGATGCTCTGTATTCCCGGCGTACGGTCCGCGAGATCACAGATATCGTAGGGCGTTTCCGGCCGGACATTGCTTATGTGCACAATGTTTTTCCCTTGATTTCGCCGTCGCTCTACGATGTTCTTTATCGGCTTCGAGTTCCTTCGGTACATATCATTCACGATTACCGCCTGCTGTGTCCAAACTCTCGTTTTTACGTGAACGACGAGGTTTGTGAGAGGTGCAAGTTGGGAAACTTTTGGTCAGCAGTAGCCAAGCGCTGTGTGCGAGGCAGTATCGCCGAGAGCGCACTCTATGCCTCTTCGGTTTATCTGAACCGAAAGCTGGGGCTGATGGACAAAATCGGAGGCTACATATGCCTGACCGAATTTACCAAGGGCCTGCTGCTGGAGGCTAAAATACCGGAAAACAAACTTTATGTCTGTCCGAACCACATCGATACATCTGCGGTCACACCACAATTCGGCGGCGGCGGTTACGTCCTGTACTTGGGCGGGCTGTATCGGGATAAGGGTGTGCTTACCGTTGCGAAGGCATTTGCACAACTCCCCGACATTCCCCTAAAGATTGTAGGAACCGGAGCCGCCGAGGGCGAGTTACTGGATTTTATCGCCAGCCACCAGCTATCAAACGTGGAGATGATCGGCTTCAAGGCTGGCCAAGAAAAACTGGAATACCTTCGCAATAGTATGTTCACTTTGGTCCCATCTCATTCCTACGAGAACTTTCCCGTGGTTGTGCTGGAGGCATTCGCCAGCGGGAAGCCAGTGATTGCTTCCGCGCATGGCGGCCTGCTAAGTATCATCCAGTCGCACCAGACAGGACTATTGTTCAAGTCGGAAGATGCGGACGATTTAGCCGCGAAGGTTCGTTGGCTACATGACCGCCCCGACCAGATCGAGAACATGGGACGCACGGCCCGGAATCTTGTCGAAAGCAAGTACGATTCCCGGCTGCGATACCCATCGCTTGAAGCCATTTTCGAAGACGTGATTAAGACGTCGTGTATGCATTAGAGCAGGCCAGCCTGGTGAGAATCTGGCGCTGTCATGTTCTGGAAAGCGGTTCCACTTGTTACGTTTATGAGAGTTAGATACTATGTAGAGAACTTTATCCCTATACGGTTCTCTGCAGATCTGAAGGTTACGATTCACTCCCAACGTTTTTCGGCAAGATATGTATAAACGAGGTACTGCTCTGCTATCCCCCTCGCGTCCTTTCAGAGAAACGTACGCGGTACGCCTTGGGAAGGTGTTGCTGCATTCAGTGGCCGTCGATGAGCTCATGTCAAGTACCCGCCACGAGCTGAAGCACATTGCGACTGTCCATAGCGAAATGTTTGTTTATGCCCACGAAAATGCAGCGTTCGAAGCGATTCTGCAGCGTACTATCAACACAATCGATGGGCGGATTCTTCACTTCTTGTGTTCGCTTCTCTACCCAGGCCGCAACTTACAGAAATTATCTGGCGCCGACTTGATCTACGACTTGGCCGGCTACGCGACTACATATGGAGAACGCGTTTTTTTACTTGGGGCGGAGGGAAGCTCGAATCGGGAAGCAATTGATGCATTAAAGGCGCGCCATCCCGGCCTAATCATTGACGGATACTCCCCTTCGTTTTGCTCGAATATCCAAGAGCAAAAATGGAATGAGGCTATCTTTAGCAGAATCGCAAGTTTTCGCCCCAACCACCTCGTTGTCTGTTTCGGACCGGTCAAGCAAGAGATGTGGATCGCACAGAATGCGGATCGCCTCTTCCGGCTTGGAGTGCGGTGCGCTTACGGGCTGGGCGGGGCTCTGGATTTTGTTTCCGGAAGAAAGAGACGCGCGCCGAAATGGATTCAAACCATTGGAGCGGAATGGCTGTTCCGGGTCGTTTTCGAGCCAGACCGGCTTGTGCGAACCGCAAGAATGTTCAAGATGCCCTATTTCGCGCTGAAGTTTTATGACCGCGACGTCCAGATTCCCAAAGAACAGGGGAGTATCGACGCGGGCTTCAGGTCTCAACGCGCGTGAATGAATGGAGGTTCAAACGCCGGCCCCTTGCCCGACGCTCATCCCGCTCAAAGCGGACATGTCTTATGCTCAAGTGAATGAAAGCTTGGGGCAGGTCATGGGATTGCTAAAAACTTGTGGTCGTGTGTTTACGGGCTCTATTTCAGCGAATCCGTTGAGATTTTAGGAACGGATATGTGGAAATTGTTCTTATTTACCCTGCTGTGCAAGGCGATCATTCCTGGAACCACTTCATGGTCCTACGCCCAAAGCACGGCAGTACCCATGTCAACGAACCCAATTCAATCAACTGACTTTGGCTTTTCTTGTAATTTTGAAAATCCGGGCACGTGTGTGGCAGCGAAATGGATTCCAACTCGGTCTCAGCCAGGAACGATACGCCTGCATGACAGCAGCACGACATGGCACAAACTGAGTCCAGCGCCCAATACGTATAAGTGGGACAATCTTGACGCTTGGCTTGATTCTATCGCTGCGCACCAACCACGTGCTGTTTTGTTTACCTTCAATCGGGTGCCGTGTTGGAACGCCAGTGAAGCACGGGAGGCCTGTAAATCTCGGGCCTACCAGGGCTCACCTAATCCGCCAACTGACTTGACTGCCAACGGCAGTCCGTCCTTCAATGCATTCGTTGAGGCCTTGACTAAGCATTGTTCAGCCGCCGGCCACTGCGTGAAAGACTACATCAAATACTTTGAATTGTGGAACGAGCCCAACGAGGCGCATTATTGGAATGGTTCGGTGCAAGAGCTGTACCAAATGGTGAAGCCTGCGGCAGCCATCATTCGTGCCAATGTTCCTGGTGTTCTTATCTCAACTCCCGCTGCCTACCTGGCCACGAAACCATCGTGGATGGATGAGTGGTTTGCCTTGGAAAATAGCAAGGGACGCATTTCTGACATTTACGGATTCCACGGCTATATAAATCCTGGCAAAATCTGGAATCCGCAAGAGTTGCCCCCAGAAAAAAGATTCGAAGACTACATCATGCCCATGCTGTCGAAAAAGAATAAGGCTGGGTGGAATACCACGCCGTGGATGAACACAGAAACGGGCTTTCTGAGCGGTGGTCCGTTCAACCCCACTGACTGTCCGCTAAATCAAGGTGCGACAGATGCTGTCTGTGATGCCTACCTGGCACGATGGATTGTGCTGCATTTTGCATATGGCGCGCAGCATGTCGACTGGTACTGGTTCAGCTCAATAGCTCGTCAGGATGCGGCCTATGATCAGGTGATGCGTTGGTTAGTGGGCTCTCACTTTCCCGGGCCATGCACGAATAAGGGCCCAGTGTACGAGTGTCGATTGGTGCTGCCCAACGATCGCAATGCTCTGATCGTGTGGAACACTGACAGTGTTTGTTCGGGAGAAACCTGCCGCACGACTCCATATACGGCGGCAAGTCAGTTTCGGAGTGTGACTGACCTGAGCGGCAAGACATCGGCTATCCCGGCAAATCACGTCGTAGACATCGGTGCGAAGCCGGTTCTGATCGGGATGGACTAACCGCCACTCTGGTGAGCGGCGAAGGGTTAGAAGGAGATTTATATGCAGGGCAAGCAGCCGCGACAAAAACCTATAGGCGATGGGTCCAATACACCGGAGAAATACGTAACTCTCAGTGTGGACGACGGCCACCCTACGGACCTCCGCACCGTCGATCTGCTTCAGAAATATGGGCTCACGGCGACTTTTTATATTCCGGGTGCAAATGCCGAAAGGCCGGTGATGACGGCCAGCGAAATTAGGGAAATCGACCGGCTCTTCGAGGTCGGAAGCCACACCCTGAACCATCTACGCTTAACCTGGATCACTCCGGAAAGAGCCTGGGAAGAAATATGTGATGGTAAAAAAGCCTCAGAGGATATGCTGGGCCATGAAGTTGTCTCATTCTGCTACCCTGGGGGGAAGTTTAACCGCCGTGCCGCACGACAGGTCGCGGAGGCAGGTTTTCTCGCCGCCCGAACCTGCATGTATTTTCTAAATGACTACCCCAAGAATCCGTTTTGCTGGGGCGTAAGTGCGTACGCGAACACCTACCCCGCATACGTTCAAGTTCGGCATTGTCTCCTGGAATATAATTTCGCGGGAGCTTACAACTATCTCACGAAGTTTAAAGTACGAACGGCGTGGGCGTCGCAGTTTATATGCGCGATGCAGCACGTTTCCCGCGAGGGCGGAATGGCGCACCTGTATTTCCACAGCTGGGAAATTGATCAGAATGATGAGTGGGACGAACTCGAAGCAGTGTTCAAAGCGATTGCTCAGCATTCGTTGACGCCCGTGACCAACGGATACCTCTATCGACGTTGGTATGAAAAGCGGGGTCTACTTGGGGGCTCCTCGATGTGCGAGACGGCCTCACGTAGCGCTGCCACGCCTGCGGGCAAGTTTACAGCTTGTGACAATTTAGCCTCACAGAAATTAGGTGGAAATGATGGGGTTTGAGAATTGGGCTCTGACTGTAGTTTTGCTGGCCACTCCTTCATTTGCAGCTTGCTCGGGTGATTGCCAGCAGGGCGCGATTGCCGGTCCCTACACCGCCGCGCAAGTTGCGGAGTTTACCTCAGCCGGCGTTTTTTCGGTTTGTCAGTCGTCCTCGTGCACCCAAGGGTCTTGGAGTGGAGACCAGACCGAAGGCATGGACGCCCAGCAGAATATCGGTGGCGAGTATCAATTCTACGCCGCAAATTATTACAATATCGACGCCAATATTGCCGTGGGCCCAACCGTGAGTGGCCAAAATGCGCAGGTTCTCGAGTGGGTCAATGGCCAGAACGTTCAGGCTTTTGACAAGGTGACAGGCCAGCCCATCTTTACCTTCAAGGGTGGAAGCACGGCGGTGCCGCGCAGCGTGGCAGGATTGTGGTCCAATTCGACGCAAGGAGAATGCCAGGATAGTACCGGGAACGTGCAGATTATCTATGATCGTCTGGATAACGCGTTCGTAATCAGCCGGCGGGTCAGCTATGCGAGTAGCGGTATCAACCAATATGCCTGGTGCATCGCCGCAAGCTCTGGCAGCGACCTGTCTAACTCCAGCACGAAATGGTACGCCTACGAATATAAGATGGCCACGGTCATCCCCTGTGTCCCGAGTTCGAACAACTGCACCAAGGGTTCGAACCACTACTACTTTCCCGACTGGCCCAGAATCGGAACCTGGGCGAATGGCTTCTACATTACCTTTGATCTGCAAGACCCGACCGCCGGCTATACCGAAGCCGGCTTCGAAGCATGTCAGTTGGACCGCGCGGACATCGCGCAGGGCAAGCCATCCAACCCCATCACCTGCTACACCTACCTGGTTCCGCCGGATCAGCGGCCCAGTCTTATCCACTCGGTAGATGTTGCCGATATCGACAGCCCGGCCGGCCCCACCAGCGGCGAAGCCGAGTACTTCTTGTCCATTGTGAACCCCAGCAATGCGCAACAGGGTTGGAAGGGCCGGGGTGTGTGCAGCAGTCAGACTACGCCCTGCACCTCGAACCAGCTCGCCCTGTTCACCTGGGGGACGAACGGACTGGCTGGACCTACTTATGTGGCTGTGAACCCCTATACGCCGGGTTGCTACAACACCTCCAAGGCGAGGGACGAAGTGAACACGTTCTGTGTTCCCGAACCCAGCACCAATACGAGCGACATCGGGGGATATGGCCAGCGCACCTGCGGCGACTACAATACCCCGTGCGTGGACTCCTTGGGCGACCGCATGGCGAACCGCCTGACCTACAACAACCTGTCTTCGTCGAGCGGGCCCAACGGCGAGTATTTGACCGCCTCCCATGTGGTGATGGAAAGCGCGAGCAATCAGCGCACCGGCATCCGCTATTACATTCTCCAAGTTGCCAAAGGGAAAGCCTCGGTGCTGGTCAATAGCGGCGGTTCCGGGCCGCCGGACTTGCAGGATCCCAACGGCACTCTGTTCTACTTCATGCCCAGCGCGGCTCTGGACCAGAACGGCAACCTGGGCATTGCCTATACCACTTCGGGGGCGTATTGCGCCTCTTGCCAGACGCAGAACCATCCGGCGATTAACTTTGACCTGCTTCCCTGGATGGCTTCCAGCTTCAATCCACCCACACTCATCGTGCAAGGGGCGGGGGACGAAGAGAATACCGATCGATGGGGCGAATACGCTGCCACCGTCATTGATTCCTCCGATAATTTGACCTTCTACGGCATCGGGGAGTACTACAACACCAGTCAAACGGGCCGGACGTTCTGCTCGCAACCGGCCAGCAACTGCCATACCTGGAAGACGCGTCTCTTTCGGGGTCAGTACGGAACACATTTCTAGATTCGGTTTCCCCGGTGCTCACTTAGTCGGAAGCGCTAGTTGCCACGGTACACGGATTCCGGCACGATTGGGCCTTCGCAGTGGCCCTACGCTGATTTTTCGTTCAGGACACGTCTTCGGCTCCTAACAATTACTCACTTTACGATTTCTTCAACTCGAGCCAACAGGCCCGCACTTTTGTGCCGATCACTGGTGCCAAGTACTCTACAACCTGCTTCTTTAATCCCAGTAGCTGTTTGGCAGGTTTTGGCCCATCGCCTCCCGACAGCGATTGATGGCGACAAATCCTACGGGGAAACTGTTCTCAGTCTCTTCATCGTGCGTGATGGCTGCTCTGAAGGGCCTCTGGTGCGCTATGAGTCTTTAGACTCCTTGACACCTTTCGCTGAAGGGCGATAATCAGGCTAGGTTGATTGACTCGTTCCGACCGTTGGTTCCCCTCAGGACAGAACATTTTGGCATATGCGAGTGCGGTTGCTCTTGAAGTATGCTTCGCCGAGAGTTTCACCGGATAGTGTTGCCAGCGATAGCCGAAACTAAATAACAAGATGAGTGTTAAACAAACCGTAAGTACAAGGAGAGTACCAATGCAGTCAGCAGTGACGCCAAGTGTGATGAAAGGCCGTTTGGATACTTCCGCCGTCGCGCCGAGAATCCGGTCGACGAGAGTGGCAGATGCAGTCATTCGCAGCACTATGATGCTAGCCGTGTTTTCCGTTCTGCTGCTGGGTGCCACTCACCTAGCGCAGGCGCAAAGTGAGGCAGTGCTCTACAATTTCTCAGGTAATCCCGATGGCGCCAATCCAGAATCCCGACTCACTGCGGATTCAGCTGGCAACCTCTATGGAACGACTTATAGCGGCGGCCTGGGATCCGGAACCGTGTTTGAGCTCTCGCCGAACAGCAGCGGAGGCTGGACGGAAACCGTGCTGTACAACTTCTGCTCTGAATCGAACTGCGCGGATGGAGCGAATCCAACTTACGCTTACGTGACCTTTGACGGCCATGGAAATCTTTACGGGACCGCGTACGCAGGTGGCACGAATGGATACGGTGTGGTGTACAAGCTTACTCCTGGGCAATCAGGCTGGACGGAAACGGTTCTGCACAGCTTTGCGAACAGTCCGGATGGCGCCAATCCGGTAAATGGTCTGGTCATGGATACGGCAGGTAATCTCTACGGCACAACGTACTCCGGCGGTAGCGGGGGGAATGGAAGCGTCTTCGAGCTGAAATCATCCGGTGGCAACTGGACCGAGAAGGTGCTTTACAACATCAGCAGCACCTACTCGGGATTGGCTATGGGTGCGAATGGCGACATCTTCGGCACGACATTTCGAAGCGTGTTTAGACTGCATCGAACCCGCACTGGTTTTTGGAATCCGAGCGTAATCTTCACTTTTGTTAATGGTGTCAAGAATGGCACCAATCCAAACGGCACTCCGGTGCTCGACAGCGCTGGGAACATTTACGGTACGACTTATGCCGGTGGTGCCGATAACGCTGGACTGGTCTATAAGCTGAGCCTTGGAACGAGCGGAAAGTGGACAGAACAGGTTCTGCACACGTTTGACGGCGTTTATGGTGGTAAACCCCTTGCGGGCCTTGTGTTCGATTCGACCGGGAACCTGTACGGTACGACGACACAGGGTGGACGGTTCAGTGACGGAGTCATTTACGAGATGGTGGCGGGTAGCACCGGCTACACGTTTCGGGTGCTTAACGCTTTCATGGGAGAGAACGGAAATGGCTCGTATGCCAGCATGATTGTGGTTGGCGGCTATCTCTATGGCACGACCTACCAGGGCGGGTCGACCGGCGACGGCACTGTGTTCGCAGCGAACGCAAAGGCCACGGCAACCACGACTGCGATCAAGTCTTCGCCAAATCCGTCAAACTACGGTGACTTGGTGACCTTTACTGCGACGGTCACTCCCGCGCCGCCGGACGGAGAGTTGATTACGTTTGAGATGATCGGGCAAGCGCCGCTGAGCGGCGGCAAAGCTGTCTTCCAGACCTCGACTCTGCCAGTGGGAAAAACGAGGGTGAGAGCGATATATTTTGGCGACCTGAATTTTCTTCCCAACAGGTCGGGTTGGATGATCCAGGTAGTGAAGTAATCGCTCTAGCTTTTTTACCGACCGGCAAAGCCAAAGTTGTCAATCGAGCTTGGTGCGCCTCCAATGGAGGAGCACCCAGGCTCATTTTGTTTTTCCGGGAGTGTGCCGGCAGCCAATAAAGATGCGGCCTTTAACCCGTGGTTGGCCAGGCCGGAGCCGGCGCTAGGTGACGTCTGTGGTTCGCTATAGAGATCGGGAAAGCTGGTAGAATCACAAGTGGTCTCAGCTCCGGAGGGCGCTGAGGCCGAGATCGATATCAACTTCGGCGACACACCCTTCACAATTGAGACACACGAGGACGACACGGTTATGTACGAAGCAGCGCTCAAGACCATGGGGCAGTTCAGAATCGGCCGCAAGATAAGACGACTCTCCGAACTTCCGTATATGATCCAGTTCTACTTGTATCGGAAATTTGTGTTCGGCATAACCAACACCAAATTCGACATAAGTTACTGCGTCTTTCGCGAGAGCTTTCTGGAAGATCAGTACGACATCAGGAAATTCATCGATAGGCTTGCACCGTGCAACGAGCTTTTCTTCTTAGACATTGGCCGCAATCACGGCTTCGTTTTCTACTACATGATGTTCTACCTCATAAAGAAGAACATTCGAATTCCTGTCATCAACTACTATGGCGTTGATCCCTCACCGCTCAAGTTTGTCTACTTTAATTTCCACGAGAAACTTGCGAAGAGCGGCATACATATCAATTACCATATCATCGACCGCGCCGTTGTTTTCAATGACGAACCGACCGTAGCGCTAAAGTATGGCGAAGGTAACTTCGGCAATTTTAACGTCTCCGGCTCCAACTACGAGGAGAAGCAGGCTGCGGTTCAGCCTACACGTGAGTATGTAGAGATCGTCGTCGAAACCATACGGTTCTCGGACTTGCTCGATATTCTTGAGCGTAATAGCCATAGCGACGCCATGATCATCAAAATAGATTGCAAGAATCGCACGGATTATATGTTTACGAAATTTCTTGACGTGCTTTCGGGACTAAGCGTCAACTATCTAATTTCCTGCGAGCACGACGGGAGCAGTGATCGGGACGTGTCCCGCTATATGAAAAAGGGTGGTGGGGTTCTGACCGTGGCGAATATTGTCTCGCCGAAACAATGAGGGCTTGCCCACGGAAGTTATTCATTGCCCAGTTTTCTTGTCCTGCCTAAGTTGGGAAATGGAGAAGACCTTCCTCCGTTAAGATAGCGTAGCGATTATGCCTGATTTCTTCTGCGGTTCTCTTTCAATCTAATGGACTGGTTGCCTATGCCTGGAAAAGTTCTCCGATAAGATCGGCTCCGCTCCTATCTTTGTCGGTTTTCCTCGGTGAATTACCCCTTTCAAATCTCTCCACTGAGTTGTGTAACCAGGTGCTACGTACGGAGTGGTTCCACACTGAGGATTCCTGCAAGGCGATGTCTGTCGATTATCCCACGCAATCTCTCCGTGATATCCGTTGTCGTCGGATATGTCAAAGGTGTAAACACCTATATAGTATTTATAACTCATTCCACAGCGGCCCGGAGGACAAGTCCATCCCACTACATTCGCTCCAGATAACCACTTCACCGTCTGCGCATAAGCGGTTGCTCCGGTGCACCAATATCCATTCGTCTTAGAATCGAAATGTTGGCACCTTACATAATTTCCATGGCCATAGTCTAATGCCGTCGGTGACCATAATCCGCCAGTTCCTTCCCAACAAGACCAAGCATACCAATATACTCTCCTCATTCCTGACATCCACATAGAAAGAAAGTATCTCGGAACGAATCCCGCAGTTAAATTCGGATCATTTTGGGTTGAGTTAGGCCCCCAACTTCCCTCTCCGGTAAACATCGGTTTCTTCTGATCTGCCACGGATAAGATTTCTCGGAACTTCGCGATCGAATATAGAAAACGTTCCGGATAGATTGCGGCTCCAGTATAGACATGCAGAACAATCGCATCTGTGGTGTTGGAACCCAGCGGGTTACTCCGACTCCACGTACACATCGAACCTTCTGGAGGGCGTTGGTCACAACGTAAGAAATTCTCATAAACAGCACTCGCCTGTGCAGGAAAACTCTCTGCATCAGCTGCCATCGTTTGCGCTGTTTTATCCAAACCAATTTGTCCGTAGCCTGCTGTTCCGCATGTCTTCCCAGATCCGGTAATCGGATCATCAGCGATTCCTTTGAGAATACACTTCATATCTTGTGCCATTCTCAATATCTGTGCAAACGTTCCCCGATAAGCACATTTTCCGAACCTATCACAGGAGTAATTGGTTAAAGTGTCTGATCTGTAGATCTCGTTCCATATCTCCCAATAGCGAACCGCCGCATGGGTTTTGAGATAGGTTGGATTCGTAACATGTAGCGCTAGAACCTGTATGAACTTTCTCCACGCTAAGTCTGTTCCCGAACCATTGGGATTGATATCGGATGGAGGCTGACAATAACCATTTTCCTTATCGCAATTTGGGTCGTTGGGATTCTGACTGATCCACGGTGGAGTATTTCCCAACTGCAAATACACATCGGCCATTCCGGCACTCTTGGCCGCCGCAAGCAACGCGTCTAACTTGTGAAATAATAAACGCCATCCGATGGATTCATGTTGGCCCAATAAATCATGCATGAATTCCATGTCCGCAACGTCATTGCACCAACATCAGTAAAAGCGTAATCGTATGGCGGGCTGTCACAACCTTCGAACCCACCTTGATGGATTCCAAACATAGTCGAAGGAATAGTGGATTGACCAAATAACGGGATCAGTGCTAGTTGTCCAAACATAATGGCCACTGCCATCATCAGTACTGATTTTTTGACCATTGAGGTTAATCCTTAAGAAATTTTGCCCCGGCTCCGCCAATGCACCGGAACTTGTCACTTTTTAATGCGAGAGATAGTGCCGAACTGCTTCAGTCACTCAAATGACCCGAATCGGCTATCAACTTTTCGCTGGAGTATAGCGCGTGGATAGAAAAGGCTACTACATCTCAGAAGTACATCCGGAGCCTACCAGCCAACACCGAAGACCCTGACCTGTCGCGAAAGCGTGCCGTGATGGTAACGAGCGTCCTGCGAGGTTTGAAGAAGCGGACAAGGGGACTATCCTCCGCCCAGATTGGAACGAAGTTGATTGTCGGCTACCCCCCACTCATGCGTCAGGTAGAGTAAACGACAGGTTTTATTTTTAGACTTGGCGGCTAAGCCTTTGAGTTAACAGGGTTTATGCGGAACAATCTGGAAAGCATGTCTTGGTCGAGTGTGTTGTTCGATCTGGCTCGACCGGGGGGGGCTGGATGTTCGCGTGTCCGCTATCTTAGCGCATTGATATGTTCTAATGAGTTGGATTATCTTGATTGGAGAAACCCTGGTCGTAGAAAAAGAAATCGTGATTCGAGTGCGACAGGTTATCGCGCCGTTCACAAAGGGCAGCGGCAGTAGAGATACCAACCCGTAAGGCCGGCTGATAAGCTGACAAGTTGGTGGCTGAGTGCCTCGGAAAAGGGAAGAGCCCTCTAGAAATGTGTTCCCTACTGGGCCCGAAAGAGACGTGTCTGCCAGGTATGGCAGTTGCTCGCCGGTGGCGAGCAGAACGTCAAGCCCGTTTGACTGGTGTTGTAGTACTCCCCGATACCGTAGAAGGTCAGATTATCTGAGGAATCAATGACGGTGGCGGCGTATTCGCCCCATCGATCGGTATTCTCTTCGTCCCCCGCCCCTTGTACGATCAACGTGGGTGGATTCAAGCTGGAGGCCATCCAGGGAAGCAGGTCAAAGTTAATCGCTGGGTAGTTCTGCGTCTGGCAGGAGGCGCAATACGCCCCCGAACTGGTATAGGCAATGCCCAGGTTGCCGTTCTGGTCCAAAGCCGCACTGGGCATGAAGTAGAACAGCGTGCCGTTAGGATCCTGCAAGTCCGGCGGCCCGGAACCGCCGCTATTGACCAGCACCGAGGCTTTCCCGTTGGCGACTTGGAGAATGTAATAGCGAATGCCGGTGCGCTGATTGCTCGCGCTTTCCATTACCACATGGGAGGCAGTCAAATACTCGCCGTTGGGCCCGCTCGAGGAAGATAGGTTGTTGTAGGTCAGGCGGTTCGCCATGCGGTCGCCCAAGGAGTCCACGCACGGGGTATTGTAGTCGCCGCAGGTGTGCTGGCCATACCCTCCGATGTCGCTCGTATTGGTGCTGGGTTCTGGAACACAGAACGTGTTCACTTCGTCCCTCGCCTTGGAGGTGTCGTAGCAACCCGGCGTGTAGGGGTTCACAGCGACAAAAGTAGGTCCCGCCAGTCCGTTCGTCCCCCAGGTGAACAGCGCGAGCTGAGTCGAGGTGCAGGGCGTAGTCTGGCTGCTGCACACACCCCGGCCCTTCCAACCCTGTTGCGCATTGCTGGGGTTCACAATGGACAGGAAGTACTCGGGCTCGCCGCTGGTGGGGCCAGCGGGGCTGTCGATATCGGCAACATCCACCGAGTGGATAAGACTAGGTCGCTGATCCGGCGGAACCAGGTAGGTGTAGCAGGTGATGGGGTTGGATGGCTTGCCCTGTGCGATATCCGCGCGGTCCAGTTGACAGGCTTCGAAGCCGGCTTCGGTATAGCCGGCGGTCGGGTCCTGCAAATCAAAGGTAATGTAGAAGCCATTCGCCCAGGTTCCGATTCTGGGCCAGTCGGGAAAGTAGTAGTGGTTCGAACCCTTGGTGCAGTTGTTCGAACTCGGGACACAGGGGATGACCGTAGCCATCTTATACTCGTAGGCGTACCATTTCGTGCTGGAGTTAGACAGGTCGCTGCCAGAGCTTGCGGCGATGCACCAGGCGTATTCGTTGATACCGCTACTCGCATAGCTGACCCGCCGGCTAATGACGAACGCGTTGTCCAGCCGATCATAGATAATCTGCACGTTCCCGGTACTATCCTGGCATTCCCCCTGCGTCGAACTGGACCACAATCCTGCCACGCTGCGCGGCACCGCCGTGCTTCCACCCTTGAAGGTAAAGATGGGCTGGCCTGTCACCTTGTCAAACGCCTGAACATTCTGGCCATTGACCCACTCCAGAACCTGCGCATTTTGGCCACTCACGGTTGGGCCCACGGCAATGTTGGCATCAATGTTGAAATAATTCGCGGCGTAGAATTGATACTCGCTGCCGATATTCTGCTCGGCGTCCATGCCTTCGGTCTGGTCTCCAGTCCACGATCCCTGGGTGCAGGCGGACGACCGACAAACCGAAAAAACGCCGACTGAGGTAAACTCCGCAGTTTGCGCGGCGGTGCGGGGACCGGCAATCGCACCCTGCTGGCAATCACCGGAACAAGTATTTGCAAGTGAAGGAGTGGCCAGCAAGATGAGAGTCAGAGCCCATTTATTAAAGTTATTAAAGCTCATTAGTTCCACCTGTTCTTCGTGGCTAAATCTTCAGGGGGACCACAAAGAAGACCAGCAGCAATCCTGGCACCGCTGCCGTTGTGCTTATCAGCCTTTGTTAACAATTATTTACGTGCGGTCAAGGGGAGACTGGCGTAAACCCCTGCATATATTGGGAAGGAGAATAGCCGCCAAACTCAAGTCTTCACTTCTTGACCTCCAAAATCGGCGGAAATCATAGACACAGGACACCGTCAAGGAGCGGATGATGTGAGGAGGATAGGTTTGATACCGACCGGTACTGTCCGGTTGGCGATGATGTTATGGGTTCCGGCGAGGTCCTGGTAGTTCGTCCAGGCGGGGGAAACGCTCTGGTTGCTGGTGGTGCAATTTCCGTTCGCGCACGTCTGGGAAGTGTCCCAGATTGCTTCGGCGGCATCTCCGTTCGAAAGCGTGAATCCGCAGGTCCATACTGTGCCTCTGGCGGAACAGGGCATGGTCAGGATGGAATCGGCAATCCAGTTGTAGGTTTGCCCGTAGGCTTCGCCGGCCTTATTCAGCCCGCCGCCGGGCGTCCAGAGGGATCCGAAATGGGTGCTGTCATAGGCGTACCAATACATTTGTGCAAGCCCGGAACTCCAGCCCACCAGGTAGTAGCGGGCGACCCAAGAAGCCTGAACGTCGGGATCGGAGACCAGGGAATCCTTGGCCCAACCTCCCTCATCAGACCACAAGGGTTTGGCGAGGTCCGTCGGGCTTAGCAAGGCCTTGTACTGCTTAACGTTCGAGGCCAAGGTTTCGGGCTGGCGTGCGCCCGTGTAGAAGTGCGAATTGATGACATCGACGACGGCTGAACCGCGTGAGCCAGTAGTGCAATAGCTACCTGGAAGTGGCGCGTTTTTGCCAGTCCCGTTGCAGTAGAGAAAGTTCTGGAATGTGTTCTCTAAGCCACAACAAGGCGCACCGTAATCGGAGGGGGAAACGATTTTGACAGTTGTATCGATCGGTGGGGCGGTGCAGGGGCTCCCATTCACCGATCCAGTCCCGGTAACGATGCAGCGCAGGTCCTCGGTCATGCGCACCATCTGGGCATAGGTGGCGCGAATTGAGATGATATTCCAAGGAAATGTCGTAACCACGGTGTTTCTGAAAAACTCATTCCAGGGCTCCCAATACTGAACATGAGCATGGGTCTGGAGGTAGGTCGGATCGTTCACGTGTTGTGCAAGAGCGGTGACGAAGTTGATCCACCTCTGATTGGTGCCGCTGCCATCGAGGTTGATATCTGTGGGCAGGTCGCAGCCGCCGGTACCAGCCCAGCTGGCATAGTCGCAGGCGCTGTCGGTCGGATTGCTGGAGGCCCATTGGGGAACTTGACCGAAGGTATAAATGACGGTGGTAACGCCATGCGAATAAGCCCTGGCTAATACGCTGTCGAGTGTACTGAAGTCGTAAACGCCGGGCGACTTCTCGATTTGTGCCCAGCGCGTAGCCGTATCCCACAGGCGAATTCCACCGAAGCCGATCGTAGGCCACGGTGTGGAGAGTGATAGAACGTGCAGACCAAACAGCGCCGCATTCGGCGAAGCGGCCATATCCACCATCACGGTCGCAGTGCCGGATATGCCGCTTACGGCGGCCGAGATGTGCGTGGTGCCTTGATTCACGGCGGTCGCCAAACCGTCCGGGTCAACGGTAGCGATCGAGGGCGCGTCCGAGTTCCAGGTGAAGTCCACTCCAGTGATGACATTTTCGCGAGCATCCCTCGCCGTCGCACTGAACTGCTGCGTCTTTCCAGGTAGGAGAGTTGCGGACGATGCAGCTACGGTGACGCTCGCCACCAAGGCTGGCGCGCCCGTGCCACCTAGGCCAAGGACAGCGGGTGAATTGGAACCGCTACTGACAAATGAAACCGTGCCAGAAGCTGTACCCTTAGCTTGCGGCGTGAAGGTCACGGTGAAGGGCAGACTGTGGCCGGCTGCAATAGTGGTGGGGAACGAGATGCCGCTCAGACTAAATTCCGAACTGCTCAGGTTGCCCGAGTAAACCGTCACACTCGCGCGGGTGGCGCTGAGCGAGGCCGGAAGATTGGTGCTGGTTCCGACCGGGACAGTTCCCAAGGCCAGGCTGGTAGGACTCACAGCCAAGTCCCCGGTTGTCGTGCCTATGACGGAAGTTGCGGTTCCCGTTCCCGCCAGCGGAATATTGACGGTTCCATTGGGAGCAGTGGAGGTAATCACCATGTTTCCGCTCGCGCTCCCAGCGAACTGCGGCGTAAACGTGACATTGAACTTCAGGCTCTCTCCGGCTCCGAGAGTGACTGGGTGATCGAGGCCATTGACCCTGAACCCTGTGCCGGTGACAGAAAGTGAAACCGTCGCCGGAGCAGTGGACACAGCACTAGTAAACGCGAAGCTGGCAGCAGAGGTAACGGTTGCACTGCGTGCAAAGCTGATGCTCAAAGTCACATTCTGGCCTCCCGTAACCGTCACGGGTAGAACTGGATGGGTCACAGAGGGTGGAGTCAGGAAGGCTTGGGCCAGGGAAAGTTGGCTCGAGGTGGAAGCCACGCTGGCGACTGTGACCGCAGTATTGGCAGTGTTAGTGGCCGTCGCCGTCAAGCTCTTACTGTCTCCCACCGGCACGCTACCAAAACTAACCGCGCTGTTAGGCGTCGTCGGTGGATTCGAGGGGGCTGCACTGATGCTTTGACAGCCTGCCAGCGTAATTAGAGCTGCCAGAATCAGCAACAGCTCGTAAGTTACACAATACTTCCACCGACGATCGCGACTAGTATGAGGCCACTTCTTCATAATCGGCTCCAGCTAAAGTTTTCCAGTGGAACCAGGGGAGATAATGGCCTATTGTGTCTTCACATGGGGCAAGCGAGAAAGGTCCCAAAAGGGAACTGCGGCAAGAGTCCAAAAGCGAAATCAGCTTTGAGACCTTAGTGCGTCGCGGGGGAGGGAAGGGCAAATGCCCTTCGAGCCGGAGTTGGGGCGGCCTGATTCGCGATGATCTGATTCTTAGGGAAACTCTGAATAAGCCCGTATCTTCAAGAGCTGCTGCGTGTTTAGCCACGCCAGTGCAAGCGTTCGGATTCGTTTTTTCCCGGTTGCGGCCCGCTTCGGTGCTCGCTCGTCATCAGCAATCTTCGCAGCGGGGCTATGCTGGTGCCAGAAGCAGCAGCTTCCTTCGCAGATACAGGTTCACCAGCGCGCACACCGCAAACAACTGGTTGGCATTCTTCTTCAGTCCTCGATAGCGCAGCTTCACAAATCCGAACTTCAGCTTCATCACCGCAAACACATGTTCCAACCTGGACCGCACCGTTGATTTTGTCCTGTTCTTCGCCCGCTCCACTTCGTCAATTTGATCCTTGTAGCGGTAGCGCCGATGGGTGCAGTCCCGGGCCTGAGGCGCGCACTCCCGGATCACTTCGCGCTGTCCACGATAGGCCTGATCGCCCCACACGCGCGTTTCTTCGCCGTGTAATAGATCGGGCAGCACCGCCGAATCGGCTACGTTGGCCGCCGTCGCCACCGCCGTGTGGATGATCTTCGTCTTGCTATCCACCCCCACGTGCGCCTTCATTCCGAAGTACCATTGTTTGCACTTCTTCGTCTGGTGCATCTCTGGATCGCGCTGCTGCTGCTGGTTCTTGGTCGAAGTGGGTGCGTGCAGGATGGTCGCGTCCACGATCGTGCCGGTCGTGATTCGCACCCCCTGCGCTTGCAGGTGTAGGTTCACCGCGCCCAGAATCTGTTCGCCCAGATGGTGTTCTTCCAACAAGTGCCGGAACTTGCACACCGTGGTCTCGTCCGGCGCCGGCTCGCAGCTCAAATCAACGCCCACAAACTGCCGCATCACCGCCGAGTCGTATAGCGCCTCTTCCACCGCCGGGTCCGATAGGTTGAACCACTGCTGCAAAAAGTAAATCCGCAGCATTCGCTCCACGCCTACCGGCGGCCGACCGTTCCCGGGTTTGGCATAATGCGGTTCCACCAGCGCGCACAACTCGCGCCAGGGCACCACCTGCTCCATCTCCTCCAGAAATATCGCTCGCCGCGTCTTCCTCGTGTACTGCTCAAAGCCAGTCATCATCGCTAGGGTCCTCTGTTTCATTTACTCACACACTCTAACTTGACCGCTTGTGGAAACCAGAGAGCTTAATCAGAGTCTCCTTAGGGGTACCTTCAACCGTGAGGGTGGCCCACCCTTTATGAAACAACGGTTTCGAACCCGGGCGTCACTAGGCGGTTGGAATCTTTCGAGTTGGACCTTCGACGATGTCGATCAATCGTCGTCAGGATCCGTGGGCGGCGTTTTATCTTCCAGGAAATACTTAGCATCCTTGGCCGCTGGGATTGTCTGAAATGTCAATGGGATCTGGTTGAAGTCGAAGCAATCCGAAAGGTCGCCGGTGAGGCTGGTGGCGTCGGCGTAGGCGGGCGAAGCTCCGGGTGCCACATTGGACACTCCGAAGATTCCCTCGATGAATTTCAGAATGCTGCCGAAGTCGTTTACCTGGTGAGAAATGTAGTTTGGTTTCGCATACGGCGATACCACGATCAAGGGAACGCGGAAACCATATTCGTAGGAGTTGATGATTCCGGGACCAGTGGGTGCGGCAGGGCTAACGTGGTCGAACCAACCTCCCCAGTCGTCCCAGGTAATAATGATGGCGGTGTTGGACCAGTACTGACTGTTGCCGATGGCATTCACGACCGACGCCACCCACGCCGGTCCGGTGCCGTCGGTGATTCCAGGATGATCCGATGCCTGCCCGCTGGGAATGACCCAGCTCACGCTGGCGAGCTGGCCGTTCGCAATATCGGTCAACACCTGTGTGTTTTGCAAGATCACGTTGTTGACGTAATCAGAGCCCGTGCAGGCGGTCCCGTTGGGCGGTGGGACGTTCGGCATACACATGTGCTCGATGGCGGTGGGCCCGTTCCAAATAATCCCTGCCGATGGCGAGTAATATCGCCAGCTAATCTTGGCGACATTGAAAATGTCGGTCAAAGTGGGATGATCAAGACAGGGGTACACCTGTTGGGACTCATCGCCGCTCGGAGTGATTAAATTCACCCTTTCAACCGCTGGGGCTATGCAGCCTGCGAGACCAAAGGCGTCTGGACCATGGAACGGATTCTCTGACACAAACAGGCTTCCACTGACTGCGGTCTGGGCAGAAGTGCCGGAAATGATGAATTGATGCGCCGGAAAACTTGGTCCCTGGTTCGTCTGAAACATGCGGTCCCCGAAAGTGTAGGTTTCTGCGAGTTTGAAATACGGCCCTACATCGCTGGCCTGGACGTACTGGTACCAGGCGTCGGGCGGAGGGCAAGACGGAGGGGCGCCTGCTTTGCATTGCACCCCATTCAGATCGGCCCCGTCCATTTTGCCGTTGTCAAACACTTGCACGAAATTGTGGTGAGTGTGTCCCAGATCAAATTCGGTGTCCAAAGGGCCGGGCGTCAGCGTAATCTGGTTGCCCTTGGAATCAATGCCAGAACTCGCGATGTCCGCGCCGCGCTGCATGAGGACGGGATCGTGAAACAGGTTGTCGGGAGTCCGATTCTCCTGAAAAATCACCACCACATGCTGGATCTTTGGCGATGGCGGCGGAGGAGCTGAACTCGACGACGATGATCCGCCTCCGCAACCGCCCATCAGGGCCAGTAGAGCGGTGGCGCAAAGGAGCAGCCCACTGACCAGCACGGTTCCGGATCGACTTAACATTTTTCTCATAATGGACGTTTCTCAATTACTTTGATGCTGCTTTAAACCCTGGTTTGCATCAGTCCACTCGCAAACCGAGTCTTTTGAGATGCATAACTGGTGGCTGGAGCAGGATAGGTCATGACCCTGGGTCGCGCCAGGTAAAACTGTAGCCCGCGATTGTACCTTAACCTCAGTGCGCGTATGGTACTGTAACGAAAGGGTTTCGTCGAATACGCCGGTTCCATGATATAGTTTCCCTGCACATTTCTGGCTACTTGGGACACGCAGGCGCAACATTCTCTGATGACCTGGGTTTCTTCTCCCAGCGCGACACTTACGGAAAAAATAGACTAAGACCAAGAGGAGACGAGTTCAATGACAGAGCGTACAAAAATTGTGTTGATGAGCGCGACCCTGATGGCGTTGCTTTTGCCAGCTGTAGCACAGAATTCCACAGCTCCGGCTCAGAATTCCACAACTCCGGCTCAGACGGCGAGTCCGGCCACGGGCAGAACTCCCGCACAGGGCGGAACTCCAGCCTCCGGTTCCGGTCCGGAGACAGGCCAGCAGGCTCAGCAGCGTAAATGGAACCAGCAGGACCGCATCGCGAACGGTGTCGCCGATGGACAACTGAATGCTGGCCAGGCGGCCAACCTGGAAAAGAAAGAATCGCAACTGAACCAGGAAGAGCGTGACATGAAGGCGGAAGACAACGGCCACCTCACCACGCAGGATCGCTCCGTGCTGCAACAGCAGCAGAACCAGCTTTCCAATCAAATTCACAATGACAAGAACCAAGCTCCGGCGCAGAACCAGAATCCGACTACTAAGGTCGGACAACGGGCGCAGAACCAGCAGGACCGCATTGCGCAAGGCATGAAGAGCGGACAATTGAGCGCCGGTGAATCCGCTAACCTGGAGCAGAAAGAAGCAGGCATCAATCAGGAAGTCAAGGCCGATCGGCAAGCCAATGGCGGCTATTTGACAAAGCAGCAGAAGGCCCAGGTAAATCGCCAGCAGAACCACGTTTCCAATCAGATTTACAAAGACAAGCACAACGCCAAGAAATAACCACACAAGATGGAACGCCCCCGATTCGCCGGGGGCGTTTTCTTTTTGCGGTGAGTCCGGAACGAGTCTTTCTTCGTCGCGGCGACGGGTGGCCCACTTAGGCCGCTTGAGTGGGCCACCACGAGTAGTCAAAACGTGTAATTGATTCCATAACAATGTCGGCTCCCACGCCCGAGTAAACTTTGGTGGTACTCAGTGCTAAATAGTAAACTTCGTCCCATTGTGGGAAATGCGTCGCTCTCACGCAGTGAAGTGAACGATATGATTTTGGCTCGGTCAATCGCTGTCAGGAGGCGACTTAACAAACCCCGTCATACAGCTGGTGGGATTGAGAAAGCAAGTTGTGGGGTACTTGGCGCCAGTGATCGGCACAAAGGCGCGCGGCGTTTGACTCCAGTTGAAGAAATCGTAAAGGGAGTAGTTGTTAGGAGCCGCAGACGTATCCTGAACAAAAGCGTCAGCGTAAGGCCACTGCGAAGGTCCAATCGTGCCCAGGGAATTTCCGTTGGTGCCAAATGCGTACTCGATAAAATTAAGCAAGCTGCCAAAATCATGGCAGTAGAAGTTCGGGCAAGTGGGATTCGAAGGCGGTCCGGAAATATAGGCCTGCTTGGCATATGGCGATATAACGATTAAGGGCACGCGAAATCCGTAAACGTACTGTTGACCGTTGTTGCCGGCAGCACCGACGTAACCAGGCTTTCCTTGGCCGATGGTCGTGATGGGGTTGATATCGTCATAGAAGCCCCCCCAGTCATCCCAGAGAAGGAGGACGACTGTGTTCCCCCAATAGTTACATTGCACGGGGAGCTTGTTGCCGGAGTTATCGTACCCGCCAATAGCATTCACGATGGCCGCCACCCAAGCAGGGCCACCATCCTTACTCGTCCCTCCCGGATGGTCTGACCAACTCCCATCGGGAATCACCCAACTTACCTGCGGAAGATTACAGGACTGAGAGCTGGTTCCGTTGATCCCGAGATCGGTCAACACCTGCGCCGGAGTTGTTTGTACTTCACCGTTACTGAACGCGGCTCCCTCACAATTGGCTGTTGCCCCCATTCCGTTGGATTGGCATATGTGGTCAATGGAATTTGGCGCAGTCCATCGCGAAGCCTCTTCCCAACCGTAATACCGCCAAGTAACGCTGTTTGCACTAAGCAAGTCCGCCAGGGTTTGATGTTCGTAACACGGGAACCCTTGAGTGGCGCCAGGGGGATCCTTGGGAGTGTATCCAGGACTCAGTGCTCCCGAAGGAGACACTTCCTGTACGTAGCTATCAGGGTCGGAAATACAGCCGTAGCGTTCGTAGCTCGAAGTGTTCGAAAAGGGATGTTCGTCGGCAAACCAGTCGTAATAGGTTGTGGGGTAGGTGATGGGCGCTGCGGTCCCTGAGAAAAGGAACTGGTGCGCGGAATAGCTAGGTCCCTGATTGGTTTGGAACATGTAATTGGCAAACCCGTACTGTTCGGCGAGTTGGAAGTACGGGTCCAGAATGCCGTGAACCCCGTCGAATGTCGTGTTGGGAACATAGGTGTATTCCGGACAAAGTTGATAGTTGGTATCGGAACAAGCCGGAATCGTGCACCCTGTCGCCAGTTGAGGCGGAATGTCGCATGCCCCATCCATCTTGCCACCATCGTACATGGACACCCACTCGGTGTGTCTATGGCCCGGATCTGTACAGGTATCGATTTCCAGAGCCGTCAACGGAATTGTCGTTCCGTGACAACTGCCACTGCTAACCAAGTGAGCGCCGTTCTTGATCAGTGTCTGGTCGGCGAAAAATAAATTGGTTGGGGTACGATTCTCCTGGACGATCATAACCACGTGCTGAACGGGGGTGTTCTGTTTTGGTGGTGGCGGCGGAGGAGGTGGGTTTGACGACGAGGAGGATGATCCCCCTCCGCAACCGCCCATCATGGCCAAGAGGCCAATGGCGCAAAGGAGCAACCCACTGAGCAATATTATTCCAGGTCGACCTAGGATCTTTCGCATAACGGTATCCTCGATTGCCTACCATAAACCCAAGGTGATGTAATTCCACTCGCAACGTAAGGACTTAAGACGCATTTTCGGTGGCCGGGGTTGGATCGGCTTGGCCTCGGCGTGCCGTGGGTATGTTTGCTTCCGCTCTCTGTTGAGATCAACGGCGAGCAACGGTTGGCTGCCTCAACCACTGCCACGCCGTGGCGGTGATATCGCGTAGAGAACGCGTGGGTTTCCAATGCAGAAGTTGTTGCGCGTATGTGGAATTTGCTACCAAGGCTGGCGGATCTCCCGGTCTGCGCGCAACTATGGCCCTGCTAACCCTCTTACCGCTCACCTCTTCGGCCATCTTTATGATTTCCAGGACAGAGTTGCCTTGCCCGGTACCCAGATTAGCAGCAATCGAGCCGCCTCCATTTGCCAAATGCTGCAACGCCTTCACATGGGCCGCAGCGAGGTCGTTAACGTGGATGTAATCGCGAATGCAGGTTCCGTCCGGGGTGGGATAGTCGTTGCCAAAGATCTGAAGTGCTGGCCCCGAGCCCTCCGCAGCGGCGAGTGCCAGGGGAATCAAATGGGTTTCCGGATCGTGGCATTCGCCTGTTTCGCAGCTCTCGTCAGCCCCTGCAGCGTTGAAGTAGCGCAGGCTCGCGTATCGCAGCCCATAAGCTTCGCTATAAGCTTCCAGCGCCCGCTCGAAAAGCATCTTGGTGACTCCGTAAGGATTCACGGGTAGGCGAGGATTGTCCTCCGCAATCGGGACCGCGGCTGGGATTCCATACACCGCACAGCTCGAGGAGAAGACAAAGCGCTTTACTCCGGTGTCAATGCAAGTATTCAGTAATGCCAAAGCGGCTTCCACATTGTTATAGAAATACTTGCGTGGATTCTGGACGGACTCGCCTACGTAGCAATGGGCGGCAAAATGCATAACTGCATCCACGCGCCGCAGCACTGGCATCAATTTCTCGGGGTCCCCAATGTCGCCTCGGATGAGTTCAAAACCACGAGCCAGGAACTCGTATCCGGTGGAAAGATTGTCGTAGATCAACACCTCGTAGCCTTCGCGACGAAGCGCACGGGCTGCATGACTTCCGATGTATCCGGCCCCGCCGGTAACCAGTACTGCCACTCGGCCTCCTGACGATCGCCGCATTGATGTGCAGGCCAGGTGCCAGTTTAGCAGACATTCCGAGATACGGAGGCCTGCTAAAGGGGGGAGCGGGCTACTACCTGTCGGGCGTTTACCGGTATGAAACGTTCAATGGTATGAAAGTGGAATCGTAGCCATCAACTGGAAATAGCGCTGTCAGAGGAGATGCTCATAGATTGGGTTGCTGGGTGTTTAGGGCGAGCAGGCGCTGGGCCTCCTCTTCGCTCATGGCGTCGAGTTTGGCCAGCATCAGGTGTTCCACTTCGGCCGCCAGATCCGCCACCGTGGGGTGATCGAACAGGGTCAGGAGAGGAAGCTCTACCTGGAAGGCATCGCGCAGGCGGGCGATCACTTGGGTTCCGAATAAGGAGTTGCCGCCCAGATAGAAGAAGTTGTCGTTCAGACCGACCTGGGGCAATGCTAAAAGCGAAGCGACGATCGCGGCCACGCGCTGCTCGGTGGGCGTGCGCGGACTGAGGAAGGTTCCCTCGCGCAAGATGTTTTCCTCGGTCGGCTCGGGCAATGCCGAACGGTTCACTTTTCCGCTGGCCGCAACGGGGAGAGCGTCCAGACTGACAAAGGTTGCCGGCAGCATATAGTCGGGCAATTGCTGGCCCAGGAAATCCCGCAGCTCGCTGAGCGGCGGCAGAGCCGCCCGCGGGACTAGGTAGGCTAGCAGGCGTTTCTCGCCGGTGCCGTTTTCGCTGCTCACGACCACGCTCTCGCGCACCGCCGGATGCTGGTTGAGCGCGCTGACCACCTCATTCAGTTCGATGCGATAGCCGCGAATCTTGATCTGGTCGTCCACCCGGCCATGAAAGGCGATCTGGCCATCGGGAAGCGAGCAACCCAGATCGCCGGTGCGATACAACCGGGCACCGGCAGAGGTGCTGAAGGGATCTGGGACGAAGCGTTCCGCAGTCAAGGCCGGGTCGTTCAGATAGCCCCGGGCCAGGCCCGCGCCCCCCACGTAAATCTCGCCAATCGTTCCCGCAGGCACGGGCTTCCTCTGGTTATCCAGAATGTGGATCTGGATGTGGTCGATAGCCCGGCCAATGGCCGGCAGCCGCTCTGCCGACTTTTGCGGCAACACGGCCGCCGAGGTCGCGACTACCGTACATTCCGTCGGCCCATAATTGTTGACCAGGGTAAAGGGCAGGTTCGCGGGCGGATATTGGTGCAGCGTATCGGCGCCGGTCAGCAGAAAGCGCAGCGCGGTTGGTTCTGGCCAGGCCAGAGGCAGCATCTGCTCGGCCAGCGGGGTGGGAACAAAACTGATGCTGATCTTTTCCCGCACCAGCCAATCGCGCAGGAGTTCGGGTTGGGTGCGGGCGGCTTCGTCCACCAGATGCACGCTGGCTCCGGCCACCAGGTGTGGCCACAGTTCCCACACCGCGGCGTCGAAGCCAATCGAGGCCAGCTGCGTGGCGCGATCTTGGGGGGTCACGGCGAAGGCGCGGTTGTGCCACTGGCACAAATTCAACAAGCTGTCATGGCCAACGGCCACGGCTTTTGGGGTTCCGGTCGAGCCCGAAGTGTAAATCACATACGCCAGTTGCTCGAGAGTGACACAAGCCGGCAGTGGTTCTGAAGAGCAGCGGCGTATCTCGGCGACGCAGTGATCCAACGCAACCAGCTTTCTGTCGTTTCCCGACAGCGATCCCATTACGCTGGAATGGGTCACAACCACGGCGACTTGGGCGGAGGCCAACATCATCTGCAAGCGCGCACTCGGCGTCTTCGTTTCCAGCGGCAGATACGCGCCCCCCGCTTTGAAAATCGCCAGGGCGGAGAGGGGAAAGTCGGTGGAGGCGGGCAGGCACAAACCCACCACGCTGCCGGGTTTGACGCCCACACCGCGCAGGTAATGCGCCAGTTGGTTGGAGCGCTGCTCCAATTGCTGATAGCTAAGACGCTGGGAACCGGCGGCCACAGCCAACGCGTCGGGGGCGATGGCGGCCTGGCGCTGTACTAAATCCGGCACACAAAGAGTAGATGAGGGTCGAGACCCCTGTGCGGCTGAAACCTGCTGATCTGCTGTTTTCATACTTAACGAACCGTTTAAGGCCTAGTAATTCGGAGGTACCAGAGTATTGCCTGGAGGCATGAGGCTGGGGCGCACCCTTCCATCTGCTGACGGCATTATAAACGAGTTCTCGATGAAGCCACCGGCGCCTTTGCAGCGCAACCAAAAGCGGGAGGTCCATCGTGATCATTGCGGGCTGTGTTATAGTTGCCCTTGCCATGAGCGGTTCTCTCACTCTCTAAGCTCCGGTTTTTGATTGCCGAAATCCTTTGTAACGAGGTTATTGGCAACTCCGCTCCACGCAGTGTCCTACTCATGAGTGGCGATGCTCGAATCCAACCCGCTTCCATCCCGAGATCGCCGAAGGCGCTGAAATTGCGTGAGGCTCGTTTTGAGGATTATCCCCTCCTAGCCGCGCTGGCGTCCAAATACCATCTGTACTTCGAGAGCTATCCGGAATGGACGCATCTCTGGACCGACAATCCCGCCTACCGTGAAATCAAAGACAAGGTTCCGATGGGATGGGTGCTGGCGGACGGTGAGGGAGGGATCTCTGGCTATCTCGGCAATATTCCGCTGAATTATGAGCTTGGAGGTAAGAGGCTGCTCGCGGCAGCGACCCGAGCGTGGGTGGTGGATACGGCTTGTCGACCGTACTCGCCGCTGCTTTTGGGAACGTTTTTCCAACAGCCCAACGTGGATCTCTTTCTGAACACGACCGTAAGTGCCGAGGCCGCAGCTGCCTACAGTATTTTTCAGGGCGTTCGCGTGCCCGTGGGCGCCTGGGATCGGGCTCTGTATTGGATTACCCATTGCCAAGGCTTCACCGAGAGTTTTTTGCGCAGAAAGGGCGTGGCGCTGGCCAAGCCGCTGAGCTATCCACTTTCGGTGGGGGTACTTCTTCGTGACCACGCCAGGAGAAGTCGCTTCCAGGAAAACAAGGCCGCAGTCAGGGTGGTCTCGTGCACCTCCTTCGATGATCGCTTCGAGGCTTTTTGGGCGGATCTGAGGAAGAAGAAATCCAATCTGCTCCTCGGAGTTCGCACCCGCGACGCGCTGGAGTGGCACTTCAAGTTTGCTCTGCAGCAAAATGCGGCATGGATCTACATAGTAGAGGGCAACTCCGGGTTGGCAGCGTACTCAGTGTTTCTGCGTCAGGATAGTTTGGAAACCGGGCTCACCCGCGTACGCCTGGCCGATTTTCAATGTCTGGAGCAGGAAAGGGTGCCAGACCTGCTTACGGCCACACTGCAGACGGCTATGGATCGTTGCCGGCAAGAGTCCATCCACATGCTCGAACTGATTGGCGTTCCCTCGACATTGGGGAAAAAACTGGAACTGCTTTCTCCCCACGGGCGTCAGTTGCCCACCTGGATGTCCTATTACAAACCCAACAGAGCTTCGCTGGCCGAGACTCTCAAAAACGCGGCCGTCTGGGAGACCTCGCTGTTCGATGGGGATTCCAGCTTGTGCTCGCTCACGGTGAGCTAGGCCACTCTCAGGTTGAAGCACCCCCTGAGGCGAATGGCTCGAATTCCGGGAGACGTGTTTCCGGCGTGCAATCCCCAGGAGGTTTAGTCATGAGACGAATCAGTAGCGTGGTTTTGATTTTGTGTGCATGCTTCGTGTCTGTGTCATGGGCCCAACAGCCAGCGGGTAAGTGCGTCAACAACTGGAGCGAGTTCCACAGGACCAACATGGAGCGCTGGAACCCGTGTGAAAATGTGCTCAACGTCAACAATGTTGGGAACCTCCGTTTGAAGTGGAGCTACACCACCGGCAGCAACTATTCCTCGGCCGCTGCGGCGAGTGGAGTGGTTTATTTCGGCTCGGAAGACCACAACGTGTACGCGTTGAACGCCAGCACTGGCGCCAAGCTGTGGAGCTACGCTACCGGCGACTATGTAGCCTCTTCGCCCGCCGTTGCGAATGGGGTGGTTTATGTGGGCGCGGGCGACTCGAACGTGTATGCGCTGAGCGCCAGCGCCGGCGCCGGCGCCAAACTGTGGAGCTACACCACCAAACACGCTGGGCATTCCTCGCCTGCTGTGCCGAACGGGGTGGTCTATGTCGGCTCTTACGACAGGAACGTGTACGCGCTGAACGCCAGCACCGGTGCCAAGCTGTGGAGCTACAGGATCAACACCGTTTCTCGAGAGACCGCCTTCGGCCTGAAGTGAAGGCTGGAAGGTTCTCAACCAAGGTTAGCGTCCAAAAGCGGACGCGAACCTCCGGGCACCGCCCTGTTAGTTCTGCAGTTGCATCACGAGCAAAGGTTGCTCACGCGCTGTGCCGGATCAGCTACGACTTTTTCCAGCAACACCCGAAAATCCTCAAGCGTCTGAGTGACTACAGCATTAGTAAAGAGGTCGGGGTTGTACTGGGCGCGGCCAATCATTCCGCTGGCGCGATCGTTCAACTCGAGGTATAGATCCCATCTGGCTCCGCCGCTTTCGACGTCCATATAAGTCATGCTCCAACCCGGCGGGAGGGGAGGCACGTCTGGCGCGACCGATAGCGCGACGGTGAAGAAAAGACTGCGGCTGGGATCGGGCCTGACCTGAAGTCTCTGGGCAATCAACTGGAGCGGCACGTCGTCGTTCGAGATGGCACCCAGGGTTACTTCGCGCATCTGGCTGAGTAACGAGGAAAACGAAGGATTTCCGGATAGATTGGCACGCAATGCTACGGGGTTGAGGAAGTATCCCATGGATCGTTGGTACTCAATCTGTCTGCGACCAGAGGGTGCCAAGGTGCCCACGATGATGTCTTCCTGACGTGTGTAGCGGTGCAGCAACGCTGCCAGTCCGGCGAGCAAAATCATGAAGAGGGTTGCACCTTCCCGCCGGCCCAGATCTCTGAGAGATTCGGTTAACTCTTGAGTCAGTTTGAACGGGTGCAGCGCACCACGAAAGGTTTGCTGAGGCGGCCGGGCACCGTTATTCGGCCAGTGCAAAATCGGCAACTCGCCAGTCAACTGTCCTTGCCAGTACGACAACTGCTTCTCCATGGCCTCGCCAGTGACGCTGCGACGCTGCCAATCGGCGAAGTCTGCATACTGACTCTCTAGCCGGGGCAAAAGTGAAGGCTTGCCCGCCGCAAAACTTTCATACAGAGCCGTCAGCTCGGATGGAAAAATATCGAAAACCGTGATCCCATCAACAATGCTTTGGTGAGCGGTCAAATACAGGCGGTGGTCGGCATCATCCAACGAGACGAGCCGGGCGCGGAATAGCGGGCCATAGTTCAAGTCGAAAGGCTCACTCGCGTCCTGCGTCGCCAAATCCAGAGCTTTCTTTTCTCGGTCGCCTTCCGGTAGAGTTCTAAGATCTGTTAGAGGTAATTTGAAAGTTGCAGGGGCGGAGTGAACGACCTGGACGGGCTGTCCCGCAACTGCTTCAAAGGTCGTACGCCAAATCTCGTGTCGCCTGACGATTTCCGCGAGGCTTGCTTCGAGCGCGGCAGGGTCGCACGGGCTGTGGCGATGAATGGTGATGGATTCGTTGTGAAGTGGCGCCAGGCTGCCCGCAGTTTGGTCGAGACGCCAAACCTGCTCTTGCGCAAACGATAAGGGCGCTGGAATTCCTCGCGCTCGGTGCTTCTGTTCAGACACAGCAGGAGCGGCGGATGCGAGGCCGCCCCGCCTCTGTATCTCGAGCAGTCTCTGCTTCGCCTCGGAGAAGCGCGCATTTTTTAGATCCAAGATTCCGATCCTGCTTTCAACTCGCGGCGCGAGACGCTTCAAACTTCACCGGCAAAGCGGTGAGGCCCCGAAGCCCCAAATTATTTCGCCAGACCAGGGGGCCGGCGCCCGGCTGCAATTCCAGACCAGGCAAACGCCGAACTATGGCTTCAAGTGCTTCCTGCCCTTCCACTCGCGCCAGCGCGGCACCGAAGCAGAAATGAGCAGCGTATCCAAAGGCGAGGTGGCGGTTATCGGCACGGGTAACATCAAAACGGTCGGGATCAGGGAAGCGGTCGGGGTCGCGGTTCGCCGCCGCCATCACCGCCATGACCGCTTGTCCCTTGCGGATCACTTTGCCTTCCCACTCGACGTCTTGCGGAGCCAGACGTCCGGTGTGCTGGCTGGGACTTTCGTAGCGCAACATTTCCTCCACGGCCGTCGGGATCAACGATCGATCTTCCAGTCTTTTCAGTTGATCGGGATTGCGCAACAGGGTGAGCACACCGTTGCCAATCAAATTCGTCGTCGTCTCCTGGCCACCGACCATGGTCACAATACTGTTCGCGACAACTTCTTCCTCAGCCAACCGGTCACCATCGATTTCCGCAGTCATGAGGGAGTGGACCAATCCTTCGCGTGGAATGTCTTTCAGCTCTCGAATGCGATCGCGAAAATAAGCCGTCATGTCTTGCACAGTGCGCAGCATGCGCGGAGCGTGCTCGGGATTGTGCTGAAAGTTTCCCAGCATCTCCGCGAAGTCAGCGGACCAGGCTTTGAGCTGATGGCGGTCGCTGGGTGGGACGCCCAGCATCTCCGCAGTGACAATCCCTGGGAGAGGCTCGGCCAGATCGCCAATGATATCCATTTGGCCTTTGGCCTGCACCGCATCGAGGTGCCGGTTTACGATCTCACGAATATGGGTTCGCAACACCTCGACCCGAGCCGGACTGAAGGCCTGCGACGCCAAGCTGCGCAGGCGCGTATGCGCCGGCGGGTCCATGAAAAGCATTTGCTTGACCATCAACTGGGCGAGAGGGCTCATCTGCGCCAGGCCCATGGCCTTCAGTTTTTCCGGTGTGTGCGTGCGCTCCGCCGAGAAGCTATGCAGCACGTTCTGTACGTCTACGTAGCGAGTTACGACCCAGGTGTGTAGGAAGGCGTCCCAGTGGACCGGGTCCTCAATGCGCAGACGACGAAACAAGGGATAGGGATTGGCCAGCACTTCCGGGTCCAGAAGATGGTAGAGACTTAGAGCACTGGCTCCCGTGCTTCTTGCAATAGCGGTGTCGGGGGATGGGCTCATAGGTCGGGTTGCTGGGTGTTTAGGGCGAGCAGGCGCTGGGCCTCCTCTTCGCTCATGGCGTCGAGTTTGGCCAGCATCAGGTGTTCCACTTCGGCCGCCAGATCCGCCACCGTGGGGTGATCGAACAGGGTCAGGAGAGGAAGCTCTACCTGGAAGGCATCGCGCAGGCGGGCGATCACTTGGGTTCCGAATAAGGAGTTGCCGCCCAGATAGAAGAAGTTGTCGTTCAGACCGACCTGGGGCAATGCTAAAAGCGAAGCGACGATCGCGGCCACGCGCTGCTCGGTGGGCGTGCGCGGACTGAGGAAGGTTCCCTCGCGCAAGATGTTTTCCTCGGTCGGCTCGGGCAATGCCGAACGGTTCACTTTTCCGCTGGCCGCAACGGGGAGAGCGTCCAGACTGACAAAGGTTGCCGGCAGCATATAGTCGGGCAATTGCTGGCCCAGGAAATCCCGCAGCTCGCTGAGCGGCGGCAGAGCCGCCCGCGGGACTAGGTAGGCTAGCAGGCGTTTCTCGCCGGTGCCGTTTTCGCTGCTCACGACCACGCTCTCGCGCACCGCCGGATGCTGGTTGAGCGCGCTGACCACCTCATTCAGTTCGATGCGATAGCCGCGAATCTTGATCTGGTCGTCCACCCGGCCATGAAAGGCGATCTGGCCATCGGGAAGCGAGCAACCCAGATCGCCGGTGCGATACAACCGGGCACCGGCAGAGGTGCTGAAGGGATCTGGGACGAAGCGTTCCGCAGTCAAGGCCGGGTCGTTCAGATAGCCCCGGGCCAGGCCCGCGCCCCCCACGTAAATCTCGCCAATCGTTCCCGCAGGCACGGGCTTCCTCTGGTTATCCAGAATGTGGATCTGGATGTGGTCGATAGCCCGGCCAATGGCCGGCAGCCGCTCTGCCGACTTTTGCGGCAACACGGCCGCCGAGGTCGCGACTACCGTACATTCCGTCGGCCCATAATTGTTGACCAGGGTAAAGGGCAGGTTCGCGGGCGGATATTGGTGCAGCGTATCGGCGCCGGTCAGCAGAAAGCGCAGCGCGGTTGGTTCTGGCCAGGCCAGAGGCAGCATCTGCTCGGCCAGCGGGGTGGGAACAAAACTGATGCTGATCTTTTCCCGCACCAGCCAATCGCGCAGGAGTTCGGGTTGGGTGCGGGCGGCTTCGTCCACCAGATGCACGCTGGCTCCGGCCACCAGGTGTGGCCACAGTTCCCACACCGCGGCGTCGAAGCCAATCGAGGCCAGCTGCGTGGCGCGATCTTGGGGGGTCACGGCGAAGGCGCGGTTGTGCCACTGGCACAAATTCAACAAGCTGTCATGGCCAACGGCCACGGCTTTTGGGGTTCCGGTCGAGCCCGAAGTGTAAATCACATACGCCAGTTGCTCGAGAGTGACACAAGCCGGCAGTGGTTCTGAAGAGCAGCGGCGTATCTCGGCGACGCAGTGATCCAACGCAACCAGCTTTCTGTCGTTTCCCGACAGCGATCCCATTACGCTGGAATGGGTCACAACCACGGCGACTTGGGCGGAGGCCAACATCATCTGCAAGCGCGCACTCGGCGTCTTCGTTTCCAGCGGCAGATACGCGCCCCCCGCTTTGAAAATCGCCAGGGCGGAGAGGGGAAAGTCGGTGGAGGCGGGCAGGCACAAACCCACCACGCTGCCGGGTTTGACGCCCACACCGCGCAGGTAATGCGCCAGTTGGTTGGAGCGCTGCTCCAATTGCTGATAGCTAAGACGCTGGGAACCGGCGGCCACAGCCAACGCGTCGGGGGCGATGGCGGCCTGGCGCTGTACTAAATCCGGCACACAAAGAGTAGATGAGGGTCGAGACCCCTGTGCGGCTGAAACCTGCTGATCTGCTGTTTTCATACTTAACGAACCGTTTAAGGCCTAGTAATTCGGAGGTACCAGAGTATTGCCTGGAGGCATAGGGCTGCGGCGCATAGCTTTCCAGCTGCTGCGACATTATAAACCAGTTCACGATGAAGCAATCTGAAAAATTCTTATGTGCAGCGCTTTGCATATCAAGGAAACCGAATTCCTCATCATCACCTGTAATCAGTGATTAGATAACTGAATCGCCATCTTTCGCGGAATCTTGCTCGCTTTAGGAAGCGGGGGCCCGGTTGTTTTCAAAAGCTCGACAAACTGTAGCCGGAAAGAGCTTGACAAAAAGGCCGATCCCGCTAGAATACCGGATCAGATGTTCCGGCCGTTGTGGCGCCCGGGGGAGCGTTTTCCTCCGTATGTAACCTCGGTCCCCCAAGACCTCGCCTCATTTCTACAAGAGCTTGTGCTTTGAAGTGAATCCAAGGAGGATGTTCATGTCGTCTCGGGTTGTTTTGCGTTCTTCAGTCTGCCTACTCGCAGTTCTCGTTAGCGTGCAGGTAATGGCGCAGTCCCACAGAGCCTCGATCGCCTCGCGAAGAGGTAGAGTTTCGAAGGCGACTGCTAACTCGTCAAACGCCACGCCATCGTCGGGGCTGAACTTTGCCGCCGCCGTATCTTACCTCTCGGGCGGAAATGGCGCCAATTCGGTTGCCATCGCGCAGCTTCGGGGAACTGGCAAGCCGTTTGACCTGGTGGTGACGAACTGGTGCGCGTACAGCAGCTGCACGGCCCCGGGGACAGATGTAGGTGTGGTCTTGGGGAATGGCGACGGAACCTTCGTAGCCGCAGTGACTTATAGTTCGGGCGGAATTTATGCCGACGCGGTCGCAATAGCAGATGTGAACGGTGATGGCAAGCCTGATCTGATAGTCGCCGACTGCGGCGCTAACAACCAAAGCAATTGCGCGGGCGGCAGCATAGGAGTGCTGCTGGGCAACGGCGACGGAACCTTCGGGACCGCGGCGGTCACCAGTTTGGCCCCGTATGGCGGTGCCACGTCAGTTGCGGTGGCGGACGTGAACGGGGACGGTTTTCCCGACTTGATTGTAGCGACCGGCTCAAACACCGCGGGCTTAGTGGGCGTGCTGTTGAACGACGGTACCGGAAAATTCCCGACGGTGGCAACCTACAGCTCGGGCGGGCTTAGCCCTCTGGCGCTGGCAGTAGCGGATGTGAACGGGGATGGCAAGCCTGACGTGGTGGTGGCGAACCAGTGGACTGACAATACCGATACCAGTAGCAACGTGAGCGTGCTGCTGAATGACGGTACCGGGAAATTTTCGACGGCGGTGGCCTACGGCACGGGCGGATTTTTCCCCGATTCGGTCGCGATAGCGGACATCAATGGGGACGGCAAAGTCGACCTGGTGGTGGCGAACAGTAGTGTCGGCGCCACCGGGGGTCTAGGTAATGTAGGTGTGCTGTTGGGCAACGGCGACGGGACCTTCGGAACGGCCGTTGCTCATCCCTCGGGCTCATATGGCGCCGCCTCGGTTGCGGTAGCTGACGTCAACGGGGATGGCAAGCCGGACATCGTGGTTGCGAACTGCTCTAGCACCAGCAGCGACTGCAGTGGTGGTGGCGGCAGTGTGGGTGTGCTGCTGGGCAATGGCGACGGAACCTTCCAGACAGCCGTTACTTTTGGAGCGGGAGGGAACACTCCCTTCTGGGTGGCTGTGGATGACTTGAACGGGGACGGCAAACCCGACATCGTGGCGGCTAACTGCGTCAGCGGTACCTGTGGCGCTGGGCCCGGGCAGGTGGGCGTGCTGCTTAATACCAGCTTGACGGCGACGGCAACGGCGCTTACGTCTTCGCCAAACCCGTCCAAGTTTGGGCAATCCGTGACCTTTACGGCTACAGTGACCGCCCAGGCGGGGTTTGACAAAGGTACACCCACGGGCACGGTGAGTTTCTTCGATGGGACAACGAATATAGGAACTTCCAACCTAAACACGAGCGGGGTAGCGACTCTAACCAGCACCACGCTGGCGGTGGGCACCGACAGTATCACGGCGACTTACAACGGAGACACAAATTTCGCGACCAGCACATCACTCGCGGTGCAGCAAGTCGTGCAGAGCGCGCAGGGAGCTACAAGCACCGCTTTAACCCTGTCATCGGGCACGGTGGCGGTTGGCAGCAGCGTTACTCTCACCGCCAAAGTGAGTGCGGGAACAAGCACTCCGCCCGACGGCGAAACCGTGACATTCGAGAACGTGACCAAAACCCCACCCACTGCGTTGGGTACGGGTAAATTGTCAAAAGGAACGGCGACTTTCACCAGCACTGCCATTCCCGCAGGTACGTACTCGGTGGTAGCCAGCTATCCTGGCGATGCCAATTTCCTGCCTTCGACCTCAACGCCCGCGCAGACGCTCGACGTGCAGAGCTTCACGCTTGCGGCTAACCCGACTACGGTAAGCATATCGGCTCCGGGGCAGAGCGGTTCAACAACTATAACGATTGCGACTCTTGGCAACCTCAAAGGCTCGAGCGTAACGGGCTTCGCGTGTTCCGGGCTGCCGTCGGAGAGCACTTGCACTTTTGGCCCGGTCAGCAGCAGCAATACGGTAAGCTTGAGCATCACCACCACCGGTCCGAGCGCCCGGCGCTCACCCGTGTTCGAACACCATCAGGGGCTGTTCTATGCGATGTTGCTGCCCGGGTTTCTGGGCATGGTGTCCATGGCAGGACGCAAACGGACATTACGCGGTGTACGGTTGCTGGCATTGATTGTGGTCCTGGGCCTTTCGGCCATGTGGGTTGCTTGCGGCGGCGGTAGTAGTAGCGGCGGCACCACTCCGCCCCCGAACACCGGGACGCCGACAGGAACCAGCACTGTTACCGTAAGCGCAGCCAGCGGAACGCTGCAAGGCTCAACAAAGATCACGCTGACAGTGCAGTAGCGCCAGTGGCTTTGATTGTTGAGACCATAAAACGAGGGCTCGCTCACGGCGAAGGCCGTGGGCGGGCTGGCTACGGCGGTGGCATTTTCAAGACCGGCCGCTCGAACCATATGGTATAGAATACGCAGACGTGGCGAATGCTCCGCGCACAAATGCCTCCTGTGGTCGATCAGCGGTTGGAGTGCGGCGGGTTCATGGCTAACAGCGGCCAGGTGCAGCGCGGCCAAGGGCGGCGCGTCAAACCAATGCGGGGAGAGGAACGAACCTCGCGCTTCCGGTGACATCGCCGGGCGACAAGGCGGCCAGAGCCCCCAAGTCCATCGATGCCTTATGATCGTCCCGTCCGCCGACGGCAGCTTCGCCGCTTCCTATGATCTCAAGAATAAATTAGTGAACGTGGGACAAAGAATTAACGAGGGAACCTGCATCATGGAAGAATTGTTAACGAAAGTGCAGACCGCCTTTAAGTCCGCCTTCGACGTTGAGCCGGGAACCATCACGCTGAACACATCACCGGACGACGTCCCTGCCTGGGATTCCATGGGGCACGTGAATCTGGCAAGTAGCCTCGAGCGCACCTTTGGATTGACCTTTGACGTGGATGACTTGATGGCAATGGAGAACGTGAGGGAGATCTGCAGGGTGGTGCAATCCAAACTCGGTAAGGTCGAAGGTGCACATCTCCAGTGATTGGAATTTCGCAGGCCGGTTGGTCGCGCGGCTGGGAAAAAATTCTGACCTTATTGACGCGGCGACCGGAGAAAGCTTTCCCGCTAAAGATGTTCCCGGCCTCATTGTCGGCATCGCAGCAGAATTTCTGTCGATTGGGCTGAAATCAGGCGACCGGGTGCTGATCAGTTGTGATGTAAGTCCAGCGAGCTCCCTGGCGTACTTAGGTGCCGTGTATGCGGGATGCGTGCCTGTGCTGTTGGATGAGCGCACGCTCGGCGCTTCTGGAGACCTGGCATTCGCGAAGGCGCAGGCGAAGGCGGCGTGGACGGCCCGGAGAGTTCGCTGGGACTGGGCAAGAAAGAATGGTTTTCCCCTCATCGAGGGGACATTCAACCCTCGTCCTGTTCATTCACTCCGACCGTCACCCTGTGGGGAAAACGATCTGGCGGCCTTGATGCCCACCTCGGGCTCCAGCGGCATACCGCGACTGGTGATGGTGAGCCATGGCAACCTGATCGCCAACACCGAGGCCATCATCCGCAGCCAGCATCTCGGGACCGATGAAAAGGCCATGCTGATCATGCCGGTGAGCTACTGCTTCGGCGCTAGCATTATGCACACCCACTTGTATCAGGGGGGCGGAGTTGTTTTTGACTCGAGGTTCATGTTCCCTGATAAGGTACTGCAAGCCATTAACAAGTACGGCTGTACCACGTTCGCGGGCGTGCCAACCGTTTACAACATTCTACTCCGGCGCTCACACGTAAGTTCCATCACGATGCCTGGCCTGCGGCGCCTCCTGCAGGCGGGCGGGCCGCTTGCGCCCGAAAGTATCCAGGAGTTGCGCAGGATCTTGACAACAGCGGATTTTTTTGTGATGTACGGCCAAACCGAGGCCACATCGCGCGTTTCCTGTCTGCCTCCGGATCGTTTGGGCGAAAAGCTGGGCAGTGCCGGTATCCCATTGGACAATCTGACGGTCCAGATCGTGGATGACAAGGGGGGGGGGCTTCCGAATGGACAGACTGGCGAGATCCAGGTGCGCGGTCCGTCGGTCTGTAGTGGATACCTCGATGACCCGGAAGCGACGCAGCAGAAGTTTGATCATGGCTGGCTCAACACCGGCGACTTGGGCTCTCGTGATGGAGAGGGATACCTGTGGATCAGCGGGCGGGCGAGTGAGTTCGTAAAGATTCGCGGTGTCCGCGTGAGCTTCGCGGAGGTCGAGGCGAAGATGGCGGCTATCCCCGGTGTTTACGAATGCGCAGCGGCGGGAGTGCAGCATCCGGAGGCGGGGGAGGCGCTAGCTCTCTTTATCGTTGGGGAGAACGGAGCGGACGCGCTGGTCGAAAGAGTTCGGCATGCGCTTCCTCCCCAGTGGACCTGTAATTCGGTGAAGGTGGTGACTGAATTACCCAGGACAGCAAACGGCAAGCTAGCCCGGTCTCAGCTGCAGGGTTTGGTATGAGCACGCCCGCGGAAATCGAGCAGGCGATTGAGAGCCTGTTGGTGCAGCCCCCTTACGGTGTCGATCCGCAGCAACGGAATAGTGCGTTGCTCGCACTGCTGAAGAAAGAATTAGCGTACGCGTGCGACCGGAATCCACAATTTCGCAATTACGTGCAGCATTGGCCTGTTGACTTTGGAGTGGCGGAGAGAATTGCTGATCTGCCATACCTCCCAGTGGGTGTCTTCAAGGCAAATCCACCGCTCGCCTTGGTTGGCGCTGACGATGTCAAGCGTACGTTGAGCTCGAGTGCGACAACCGGACAGGTGCCCAGCCGTGTAGTTCTGGATGCCGCGACTGCCAGGAGGATGGCAAAGGGAGTCGTCACGATCATCCGTGATTTTATCGGACCGGCACGCAGGCCCTACTTAGTCATTGATGCACCAGAGAACTTGGGTGCGCATTCTGAGCTGGGAGCGCGGGGCGCAGCCATTCAGGGTCTGAGCTCTTTTGCGACGGAAACCATGTGTTGCCTGCGACCGGGCAAGGACGGAGATTTGAGTCTGGATGTAGAGAAACTTCTTGCCTGTGCGGCGAAGTGGAAACACTCAGAAGTCTTGGTCTATGGCTTTACTCATGTCATCTGGACCCAGCTTATGGAGCCTCTGCAGCGTCAGGGTATCACCCTCGATGTTCCTAATGTCCGCGTGCTGCACAGCGGGGGATGGAAGCGCCTGCAGGAGCAGGCGGTCACTCGGGACGTATTCACTCGCGGAGTCGCTTCGATATTTGGCTGTTCGCCAGATCGCGTAATTGACTATTACGGCATGGTCGAGAATGTCGGTGTGATCTATCCGGATTGCGATCGCGGTAACAAGCATGTTCCGGCTTTTGCAGAAATCATCGTGCGGGATCCGCTCACGCTTGCCCCAGTTGAGGCCGGACAGCGGGGTCTGATCCAGGTTTGCAGTGTGCTGCCGACGAGTTTCCCCGGCTTCCTGCTTCTGACCGAAGATATGGCTGAAGTCATCGACTACGACGAGTGCCCCTGTGGAAGACGCGGCATCAGCTTCCGTTTTGAAGGAAGAGCGCCCAAGGCAGAGGTCCGGGGCTGTGGCAACCTGGAAAACACGCGTTACCGGCAAGCAGAAGGTGCCGTCACGTGAGCGACCTGGTCCATGCAGTGGATTCTCCGCAAGTGATCGCCTGCGCTGCGCGACAGCTTCGGGAGATTGCCCAGCGAAATGAGGTTGCCCCTCAGGTGGTCCTTGAGGTTTTCGACAAGTGGGCCACCGCACTGGATGACCGCGAGTTGCGCGAGGTTCCTGGGGTGACATTCCTCCGCCTTTGGCTCCGGCGGGGGAATTTGGAGCCTATTCTGCTGCGCGAGCTCGGGCCCAATGCGTTGGATGGGAGGTGGCGGGAAGATGGACGCGCCAAGCTGCGGGCATTTCCCCTGGGAGTAGTCGGCCATTGGCCAGCCGGGAATATCGAGATTCAGCCCGCTTTGTCGCTGACCTGCGCCTTGCTCGGGGGCAATGGCTGTCTGGTGCGTGTACCCAGTGGCTTAGTGCAGATAACCCGACGCATCATGGAGAAATTGCAAGAGGTTGATTCGACCGGGTTGTTGACCGAGCGCGTTTTCATGGCCAGCTTCGATCATTCGCGCACGGATCTGCACGAGGCCATGGCGCGAGCTGTGGATGGTGCGATGATCTGGGGGGGCGCGGAAGCGGTCTCGCAAGTGCGTGGGTTGCCATTTCCACACTGGGCGCGGGTGGTAGTCTTTGGTCCACGGCTCTCGGCTGCGGCCATGGATGCCGAGACCTGGGGGAACAAGACCGACCGGTCTTCATGGTGCCGACGCATTGCGCGCGATGTCTGGCAGTTTGATCAACAAGCCTGCTCATCGCCGCAAACACTTTTCCTCGAGCGTGGCGCTGGATGTGACCCGGCTGAATTCGTGGAAGATCTCAAGCAGGCTTTCCAAGAAGAAAACCGGCAACATCCGCGCCAGCAAATCGAACCGGCATTGACTTCGGCAATCTCTCTTGCCCGCGCGTCTTGGCTGCTTGGCAACGACAGGAACCGCGCGGTCTTCCCTGCTTCACCGGATTGGACCATTCTTCTGGGGACGGGCACGGAAATGCCCAATCCGACGCAGGGTCGAACCCTGACCGTGCTGGTAGTAGATGATCTCCTGGAAGTGATCTCAAAGTTCGATGGAACACTGCAGACTCTCGGGTTGGGTATAAAGGATGCCAGGAAGGAAGAGATTCTGGCTCTAGCGGCAGGACGAAATGGCGTGGACCGGATTGTAAAGCTGGGTAGAATGCACGTTTTCGGTTCTCCGTGGGACGGAACGGAATTGATTCGCCCGATGGTGCGCCTGGTGCGTCATGTGCCTTCTGAGGATTGAGGAAACGAGGTAATCGCGGTGGAACATGCAGAGTTGTTTCTGGAGGCCATGGATCGCAAGGCGAAGATGTTTGCGCGCTCGGCGCGCGCGACCTTCGCTGCGAACCGTGAGCTGTGCACGTGGTTGCTGAACCCGCTTGCGCGTTGGGCTGAGGCAGCTTACGGCAGCGCCGTGTTCGACGCGGCAGCGCGTGGCTACGCCGAGTACTGCGTCGGTGTTGCTAAAGCGCAGAAGATTTATGAGAGCGCCGGGAAGTACACTCCTGAGAGCATGCCGGAAATCATGTCGGGCGTGTATGAGGATGAAGGCTACATGGTGCCCTATATGTGGGCTGCCATTCTCATTTATCCTTTCTGGCCATCCATGATCAGTCACATTGCTATGTTTCGCGACGAATTCGTGAGGCGGTTGCCACCAAACGCGACGGTCCGCGAGTTGGCGGCTGGCCACGGCGTTCTAAGTCTTCTGGCCGCCGAAGAGCGACCCGACCTCCAGATCGAAGGCACGGATATCAGTCCTCCGGCGGTGGCCGTCGCCAATCGCTTGCTTGGTGTTTCTGGACACACCGGCCGCGTTCGTTTCGCGGTGAAGGATGCCTTGAACAGCGAGGGCGGCGCCGGGGACGGAAAATGCCACGGCATTATCTCGGCTATGCTCGCCGAACACTTGTCCGACCCGAAACCGCTTTTCAAGACGATTTCTCACCAAGTCCTGCCCGATGGATTTGTTTTCTTCAGCACCGCCCTCGAGTCGCCGCAACGCGACCACGTTTTTGAATACAACGAGGAAAGCCAGCCGTTGCAAATGGCGGAGCGCGCCGGCCTGCGCGTATCCCGGCTTGCGTCCGATGCCAGCGCCACGCCCCCCGGATTCCGTTTCAAACCGCGCGCTACCGCCATGATTCTGAGGTCGCGGTGAAGTCCGCGCGTCCTGAGTGGGACGCAATTCCTCTTGATGCATCGGCCAATCCAAAGCAGACTCGCAGGAAAGGAATAGTTCAGAGATGACGACGCCGGTGATGACATTTGAGGAAGTGCGAGCGGCTCTAAAGCAACGGTTCCCCATGATCATGGTCGATACCGTAATCTCACTGGAACCAGGCAAGAGCATCCGCACCACGAAGAATGTGACGGGAAACGAGATCCATTTCTTGGGTCATTTCCCCGAGCACGCCGTGATGCCAGGAACTCTGATTGTGGAGGCCATCGGCCAATCAGCTTCCATTCTGTTCTCAAAGACAACCGGAACTGGAACGCAGCCCGGAGAGTTCCTGGTACTGGGCTCGATCAATGAGATGAGATTTCTGGTGCCAGTGGTTCCAGGAAACACAATGGAGATTGAAGTACAGGTCCTCAAATTTATTGAAGATTTCGCGCTGGTGGAAGCCGTGGCAACCGTTCACGGCACGGCGGTGGCCAAGGGTAAACTGGGTTTCGCCAGACGGGGTTTGCAAAACCACCCCTGGCAAGGGCGCGCTAGCGGGTGATTTTAAAACTCTCGCGACGTTCGTAGCACCCGAATTACGCGCCTACCACGAACATTTGCGATCCTCGTTAGGTTTTCTACCGCGAGACCTCAAGCACCGTCCCAAGCGCCATACCCACAACGTGTTCCGGCGCCTCCGTCCATGTTTGTGCCACAGATATTCCCGGCTCGATCGAACTAGGGGGCAGATGGCTGGGCTCCGTTCTAGGTTACCAGTAAACGTGCACAAAACGGCGAAACCCGATCCTCCCCGTCCGGGGCCACCTTCAGCCAGAAGACGTTCCTTTGGGCGGACCAGTTCGTGCCAGTGCTGTTAACAGAAGTTAGCGCGGTCCAAAGCTCGCTCCCTTGAGATTGACATTGCTGTCCATAACCGGGGCTGCCTGCGGGCTGCCGTCTACGGATCGCAAACTGCAGTAGCTTGGAGGGCGCGGGAGGCGACCTCCTTATTTCTGGCTCTGACGTATAGACCCGTCATTCCCAACGATGCAGTGCCGCTGTTACTTCTTCTGGCCTTTCGACTTTCCGCCGAGCAAGCCGAAGATCTCCAGCGTCTTGTTGCTGGCGACAAACACCTGCCCATTGGCCACTACCGGAACCATGTTCGAATTACCTTTTATGTTTGGCCAGAAACCGGCCTGGGCAGAGAAAAGCTCCTTCATTGTGGTCGTGGCGACGTCGGGATTGAACGCATACAGATAGAGCGGGTTCCCTGTGTCGTTAGTTGGCCGAGAAAGTGCCCAGACAATGGGATGGTATTTTCCGTTGGATGAGATGCTCGTAAAGAAGCCTGGATCTTGCGGACTGCTCACAATGGCAGATGATTTCAATAATTTGAGCGCGACCTTTGGAGATGTTTGCACCTGATAGAGCCTGACCGTGATGCCTCCGCTCGTGACTACGCGCCCGGTTCCGTCTGGACCGAGGAAATAAGATTGACCGCACCAGCAACCTCCGATCTGGTAGGTAGCGAGCACGTTATTCTTAGTGGATGAGTAGCCGCCGAGATTGTCTTCGTTCATCAGATACATATTGCCGTCTTTGCCAGCAGCCACGGCCAGATGCGGTATGGGGCCGGGCTGATCGGGAAGGACAAGCGCGCCTCCCGCGCCAAAATCAACGTCCTTCTCGTCCAGAGAGGCTTGGTCGTCGGGTGTGAACTTGTCCACAACTGTGTTCAGCGTGGACGAGATCTTTATTGCGCTCTCCTGAATGTTGGTGACCCCGTCGTAGGTATGAGCCAGGGAGTTTCCGGTCACGAATAGGACGTTGCCTGCATCGTCGGTGGCCGGCCCGTATCCCGACATCCAGATCGAGGAGAGAAAAAACATCCTCCTATCGGCGGCCTGCTGATCATTCAATTGGTTCGATGGGAACGGTGTTAATGTGCCGGTCGTCCAGCCCAGCAGCCAGCCGCGGGAAAACTTCGTTCCCAAATCGCAGAAGCTGCCAAAACCTGCGTAAATGCTGCCGTTGGCGAGCAAAAGCGCGGGACGCTGCCGCTGATAAGTCGCATTGAAGTTGAAAGTAGTCCCATTGGTTAGCTCGTGTGAGGCCGTGACCAGTTGCGGCGTCACTTTGTCGGCGAGACTCCCAAGATCGAGTGCATGCAAGAAATAACTTGGGGCCATTGCTTGCTCCGTGTAGACCATCACATATAACGTGTTGCTGCTGCGGTCGATTACCGGAGTTGAGTCGATACCGACAGTGGGCCCATTGATCCTGCATCCGAGAGGATTGGGAACGGGCGGGCCAAGATTCGGATTAAGCAGGATGGTTCCGGTGTGCACGTCGACGGCGAACACCGTGTTGGCTTCGGTGGCAACGTAAACCACGTCATGCGTCGTGCCCTTGTAGGGGCCGGCGGTGATCACGACACCTGGTACGACCAGAGGCTGCACATCCACCTGGCCGTCAAGGGTCACAGAGTTGAGCAAGCCGAACGTGGACTGTCCCACATTGGACGGGGTGAGCGTCGTTTCATGGCGGTTCCACCCCGTGCGATTGTTATCGTAGTGATAAGTTGTGACGGCAACCTGGGCCACGGCCACCAGCGCGCTGGCACCGATGAAAACTATAATGGCAATGACGTTGTTTCTCATAGAGTCCTCTGGAGGGGGAAGGGTCAACAATGTCTGACGATCTCTTCAAACCACCACTCGAACAACTTCGATTCCTGGAAACCAGCGGTACCGATTCTTCGTTCATCACAGACCCACACGGTCACCGTGTGCCACGGATCAGTTCAATGAAGCTAGTCGGCGACGCTTCTGGCTACCCCTTCAGTCAGTATCCGGGGGTTCCATCGGCTCCTTGTTATTCAGGAAAAATTTCTCCCCAAGAGGAGCTTTAATCACGCTGAATGTACGAGGTGCCATATTCAAGTTGAAAAAGGTTGTGAGATCGTTTTCGGCGCGTTGGTCCGCGAAATTTAGCGCACCCTCCGGGATGCGGAAGTTGTGCTCGACAAATCGGAGAATACTTCCGAAGTCGTACCTAAGATTGTCAACGTATCCCTGGGGAGTGTAAGCCGAGACTACCACCAACGGCACGCGGAAGCCGTACTGGTAATCGCCCTGGCCTTGCTGCGGCACGGACAAGAGAGTTGGTGGCTCGTGATCATACCAGCCTCCCCAGTCGTCCCAGGTAATGAAGATCGCCGTGTCCTGCCAATAAGTCAGCCGCTTGCCATTTACCCAATCCGTACACTTGCTCTGACCAACCTTGTTAACGATGGAAGAAACCCAAGATGGCCCGCGGTCGTGGTGCCAACCGGCGTGGTCGGAGTTCTGTCCGACCGGAATTACCCAGATCACGTTGCGGAGTTTGCAGGCGCCGATGTCGGTCAATACGTCCGCCGGGTTGAGGTCGACATTTTGCGTCCATTCCGGGCCATCGCACTGCGTGTAATCGCTGTTGGGCTGACAGATGTCCCGAATCCAGACTGGGGCGTTCCAGATGCCAGTGGGGTCCGCGGCTGGAGCGTAATACTTCCAACTGAGTGGCGGGTTGTGATTGTCCAGCAGCGTGGCCATGGTGTCGTGGGTGAAGCACGTTGTTCCCAAAGGATTATTCGTCAGGTCGAATACTTTGGGTGCGCTTTGGGGAGAAATCATCTGGTAGACCGCGTTCAGCGGAGTCAGGCATCCCCACACGTACTGCCACCCGGCGACGACTGTGGCGGCACTATCATCGCTCGCGCTGGCCGCGGGCGTTCCCCCAAAAATGATGGCATGCGCAGGCGGGCTGGGGCCCTGGTTGGTCTGAAACATGAAGTTGGCCCAGCCGTACTGCTGTGCCAAGGTGACGTAGGGAGCAACGTCGGCAGGGTTGACATACACAAACGAACAATTGCCGGTACTGCAGTTGCTGCTACTGAGGCCGTCCATCCTGCACTGATTGGTTGTCTTGTCTAGGTGGCACATGTTCACGAAGGCGAGATGTGTATGAACCCCATCGAAGAGATTTAACAGCGGGACTTGAGTTAGCTGAACCTTCTGGCCCTGATTATCGATTCCCCAGTTCTGCACATCGTAGGGGCTGGGGCATAGGCTTGGCACTTGTCAAGAAAGTTGTGTTGGAGAGAATCATGCGGCGGTTTCGAAGCGGGATTGGAACATGGTGTTGAGTTGGGGTAAGGCGGTGGAGATCGAACTAGAACGGCTGGGGCTGCGCCAGCGGCCTTGCTCCAGAGAGGAAACGACCAGGCCGAGTTTCAACTTCAAGCTTTCCTCAGACTGAAAGTAGCCGCCGCGGTTGCGGCGCAGGATTTCCAGTTGGCCGTTCACCGCCTCGACCGCATTGGTGGTGGAGAAGGAACGGCGGATCGATTCCGGATAAGCGACGCAGGCCAGATAGTGCACCCGCTTTTTGCGTACCTCGGCGATGAATGCGGGATAGGGTTTGGCAAAGCGATCGCAGAGTTGCTCGAACGGTTGCTGGGCGACCTCGGGATTCCAGGAAGACTTGATGGCCCGCCAGCGTTGTTGAAACTCGGCGCCGTCGGTTTTGCCGAGATGAGTTTTAGCGTTGCGCTGCAGGTGTACGGTACAAAGTTGGATGTCGCCGGTGGGGAACAAGCTTTGGGTGATGGGCAGGAGACCGGAAAAATCGTCGTGCACGAGGATCAAGACACGCCGCAAGCCGCGCTCGATCAGGCCGCGCAGCACCAGCTTCCAGTCTTCGAGATTTTCGCGGCCGGGGCGGGGCAAGCAGGTGAGAATCTGCTTTCGGCCGTCACGGCGCAGGCCGAGCACGACGTAGATGCAGGCGGAACGAAGACGATCGCCATCACGAAACTCGATGTACTTGCCGTCGAGGAATACGGCGAGCAGATCAGGATCGATGGGGCGGCTGTTGCGCAGATCGAGTTCTTCAATCAAACCTATCGCGACACGATCTAATTCCTGTTGGGAGCCAGAGAGTCCCATTTTCTGCAGAGCCTCCTTGGCAGCGTTCAACGAGCGAGCCGAAGCCAACAAGCCGAGCAACAGAGCCTGGGTTTCTTCGGGATAACCGCGCTGATAGGGCGGGGGCAAGGTGGCAGGACGGAAATCTCCGCTACGGGTGCGGGGAACTTGAACTTCGAGAGGGATGGCGCCGAGTTGCAGGGAACGATCATAAAAACCGTTGGGCTTATCGTGCGCGGTGCGTTCCAGGTAAGCTTGGCGCTCGGCCTGGCCAACACGAGAGAGCAACCAAGCCAGCAATTCGCGCAGGTTGAAGTCCGCCAGCCCGGAGGCGAGGGCCTGCTGAATCTCCGCCGGCAACGATTCCGGGGAGGACTTTGGAGGTAGACTGGCTTTCGGATCTGTGGCCATGAGCAACTCCTATCGAAGAGACTGAGGTACACGGATCTTTCCCCAGGGCGGCGACCCTGGGGATTTGTGTTTGAGTAGCCTACGCTCGGAAGCCAGTCAAGGCGCAAAGAACGCGCCTCCTCCGCTACGCTGCGGCCCTGCGGGTGACTGTTTCCTCGCTGCGGCTGAATCCAAATCTTGGGAAGTGAAATAAAAAAACTATTTCACTTCCCAAGTAAAACCAAACACAACTTTCCTTGTACTCCCCGGTATTTCGATCTGAACGTACGGCACTTTCACGAGAAGCTAAGGGGCGAGCACGCGATCGAACTGAGTTACAGCTGGGTGAAGGGAGTGCTGCAAGGAGCAGGGCTGATGGCGCGCGGGCGCAAGCGCGGGCAGCATCGCAAGCGGCGTCCGCGGCGGCCTTTGCCGGGCATGCTGCTGCACATCGATGGCAGTGAGCACCGCTGGTTTCAGGATGAGCGCTGGTATGACCCGCTAGTGATTATGGACGATGCCACCAGCGAGATTTACTACGCCCAACTGGTGGAAGAAGAATCCAGTACCACGGTGCTGGCCGGGCTGCAGGAAGTGATCGAGCGAAAAGGCGTTTTCTGCGCCTTGTACAGCGATCGCGGCAGCCATTTCTGGCTAACTCCGAAAGCGGACGAGGCCGTGGACCCCAATCGTTTGACCCAGGTAGGAGGGGCGTTGCGCGAGCTCGGGATCCAGATGATTCCCGCCTACTCGCCGCAAGCGCGGGGACGCAGTGAACGCAACTTCTCCACCTGGCAAGGACGCCTGCCACAAGAGTTGCGGCTGGCGGGGTGCACCAACCTGGAGGCGGCCAATCGCCTTCTGCGCGAGCACTACCTGGCCGAGTTCAACCGCCGTTTTCAGGTAAAGCCAGAGCAGGCGGGGAGCGCCTTTGTGCCCTGCCGGAGAGCCGATCTGGACCACATTTTCTCTCTGCAATGGCAGCGCACCGTGAATCGCAGTAACACCGTGACTTTGAGCATCTCCACTTGCAGTTCGAGCCCGTGCGCTGGCGCGCCTCCTTGGCTGGCTGCACGGTGACGGTGCACCAACATCTCAATGGCACGCTAAGTTTGCATTACGGGCCACACTGTCTGGGCCGCTACGATGACCGCGGCCTGCCATATTCCGTCCCCGACAGTCCAGCTTCTACAAGGCCGAGCAGAGGAAGGGGAACTGCCCCCTTTCCCTGCAACCCTATCCCCAAAACCAACCCAAGGGCTTCGATGAGGCCACAACCTTGAATCCAATACCGGACATTTCACTTGCTACAAAAAGCGGACATTTTAACTTGCTAACAACAGACTTAAGTGGGTGCCTGTCGTAAGCGCAGCCAGTTGTTCGCAAGGCTTTGGGCTGGTACACTTCGGCAGGAGACAGACGTCCCAAGCCGGACTTCGTTTAGGCTAATCATTGCGTGGGGTGAAAACGATTTGGCCGTACGTCCGTTTGTTGAACACGACATCCCACAAGTGGCGGGTCTGTTTTGGACTGTCATGCGTGGCCGTAACGGCTCCGCTCCGCCGGAAGTTCAGTCTTTTTTCCAAAAACTCTACTTCGCAAACCCCTGGATCGACAGCTCGATTCCTTCCCTTGTTTATGAAGGCAAAAGCGGCAGAATTGTCGGATTTTTAGGCGTGGTCGTCCGCAGAATGTCGGTATGCGGCCAACCCATTCGCGTTGCCTTTGGCGGCAATTTTGTAGTTGATCCCGAAGCCCGGTCCAACCTCGCGGGCATGCGCCTGTTGGGAGCTTACATGGCTGGAGACCAGGATCTTTCGCAGACGGATTCAGCAAACAACGTGTCTCGAAATTTGCTGGAACGACTCGGCTTCCGCACGATCGTGCCCCTTAGCATTCATTGGGCGCGCCCGCTGCGACCAGGTCACTATGCCGTTTACGCTATGTCCCGCTTAACCGGACCCGTACTTTCCGCCAGCTTAAAGTTTGCAACGAAACCCTTTTGTAGCATCGTGGACGGCGTGGCCGCGAGATTCTCTTCTAGTCCATTCCGTCGAAGCGAGCCGACTCTGAATGGAGCGGAGCTCGATGTCGAAACGCTCCTTCGCTGCTTGGCCGAATTTCGCACTGGCTACTCGCTGTGGCCTGAATATGACGTCCATTCGCTGACGTGGCTTCTGACTTTCATGCACCGGCTGCAAGCTCGCGGAGATCTCCGCAAGGTTGTTCTTCGCGATGACAACCAGAAAATCGTCGGCTGGTATATCTACTACGTGAAACCGGGCGCGGTGGGTGAGGTGGTGCAAATCGGTGGTGAGCGGGAAAGAACCAAGGACATTCTCGATCATCTTTTCCATGACGCCGGGAATCACGGAGTCATTGGCCTTCATGGAACAGTGCAGAACCGCTTGATGGGCGATTTTTCCGAGAAGAACTGCTTCTTCGCGTGCCGCGGAGGCTGGACGGTCGCACATTCCCGCAAGCCCGAACTCCTTGAACTGCTCAATCGCGGTGACGCTTTCCTCTCCCGTCTCGATGGTGAGTGGTGCTTGGCTTTTGGAGGGTGATCTTAGGCTACAACGGGGCGGCACCCGACCTGAGGCTCGGCCGTCCTTTTTCGTGCTTATCAAGGCGAAAGCGCGGACCTTAGGCGTGTCAATGCCGAAATGAAAGGATGCTTTGCCGCAGTCGCAAAACTGTTGGCCAAGCCCGTGCTGCTCACTGTCTAACTTTAGTTTATTCTGTACGCACTGGAGGCTGGCTCGATAGACAGTGCTGCTTCAGCGTGCCGCCAGGCCCTCTATCGCTGTTTCGCTCCAGCCTGCCGCGGTGAATCCAGTGCTGGACGCGGTAATTGTGTAAACCCCGGGATTCGATGGCAGAGTGTATTTTGTTGTAGCGACTCCTTGGCTGTTGGTTACAGGATTGGGGTTGCTAAAGCTGCCACCGCTTTCGCCGTCGCTGAAGTGAATGGTTACACCCGGCATAGGCTTTCCAGTATAGGCATCGGTAACCGTCGCACGCAGCGGCTTTGGGAGTTGCGTGCCCACTTGGCCGGTTTGTTTACTGCCGCCGCTACGCTCGATCTTGGCGAGAAGACCCATGACCACGATATCGTCCTTAGTTCCCACGTAGACTTTTCCGTTGGCAATGGTGGGAAGGACAAGGTGCGTGGCGGCATCAATTGGATCTCGCGGTCCCGACCTGTACAGAAGTGTCAAGTTCGTGGCGTCAAACGCGTCCAGGATCGAACGCTGTGAGTGCTGTTCTACGCCCCACAAGATTCCGTTCTCTTCGCCATTGGCTGAGATAGAAAACAGGCTGCTGAAGTAATACGGATAAGTAGTCGTCGCCACCGGCGAGGTAGATAAGAGGCCGTTGGTCAGGGAAAACGCTTCGACTAGAACGTGCAGGCCGCCAAAATATACAAAGTTGTTCCAATAGGTGGCGCCGCCCATGATTTCAGCCTCCGAGTTGGGATCAAACGGCAGCTCTTGCACGACTTGGTCAGCGATCGAGTTGTACTGCCCGAGGTTGTCTCGGTTTACCAAATAAATCATACCCTCTTTTCCCGCGATGATTCCCAAATGAGGGTAAGGGCCTTGTTGGTCGGGCAAAATAACGAGTCCAGAGGATCCCAGATCCAAGTCGTTAGCGTAAAGGTCAGCTTGGTTGTAGGGAGTAAAGTAGTCGATCAAGTTAAAGCTGTTGCCCGCGAGGTTTAGCTTTAAGAGAGTGTCGCCGTAGTCGAGACCTCCGACGGCGTAGTCGAAGAGTCCGTCGCCAGTGGCCACATACAGATCGCCGTTGCTGTCTATCGACGGACCGTCTCCACCCATCCAGATACCGGGCAGGCTGTTCTGTGTGGGACCGACGTCAAGCACAGCCAACTGCTGGAGGGTACAATTTACTGTCTGCGAACAATGCCTTGCGCTCGCCGGACGAGGTGGTTCAATGAAAGTGCTTCTCATTGGCGCCAATGGCGAACTCGGCACAGACATGAACTGCGTCTTCCAGGAGGCTGGCGATAGCGTGTTCCCCTATGTTCACGCTCAGTTGGACGTCTGCTCGGAATCAAGAGTCGCAGAAGTTCTGGCCGAAACGAAGCCTGACGTCGTGCTCAATACCGCTGCATACCACCGAGTCGAAGAGTGCGGAAAAAGTCGGACCTGGCATTTCTAGTCAACGGCACCGCTGCGATGAATCTGGCGATCGCCTGTCAGAAGGCCGGCGCGACCCTGGTGCACTTCAGCACCGACTACGTTTTTGGCGGCTACGAAAAGAACACTCCCTATGAGGAGACCGATCGCCCCGCCCCGCTGAATGTGTACGGCGCCTCCAAGGTTCTGGGAGAATACCTCATTCCCGCTTACACCGATCGTTACTTCGTCCTGAGAGTCTGCGGGCTCTACGGAGTCGCAGGCAGCAGCGGCAAAGGCGGAAACTTCGTCGAGACCATGTTGAAGAAAAGCGTGGCCGGCGACGCAATCCGCGTCGTGGATGACCAGGTGCTCACTCCCACGTACACGGTCGACTTGGCCGAAGCGGTGCGTAAGCTGGTTCTGACGGGAAAATTTGGCCTGTACCATCTGAGCTCCGAAGGCGAGTGCTCCTGGTATGAATTCACCCGCCACATTTTCGAAAGCGCAGGCATCCAAGCAAAACTCTCGCCGGTGAAGAGTAGCGAGTTCGCCAGCCCCGTAAAACGGCCGTCCTATTCCGTGCTCAGCAAAGCGAAAGTGCGCGCGTTAGGAGTGTCGTTGCCCACCTGGAAAGACGCTTTGCCGCGATACCTGAAACAGAGGGCAGAAAAAAAGTCAGCTACAGCAGTGCCGGTCACCGCCTAGTCTCTCGAGTCAGAAGTTCATTGGTTCATAGAGTTGACGGCTTTGGCTTGAAGCAGCGGGCTCCTAGCCACACGGTTCTGAGGGTCCATCCCGGGGCGTTCTCAATGTGCACGCCATTGATCTTCAATCGTTGGCAGTTGACGAACTCGAGCATGGGGCTCGGACGGCCACTCTTTTTTGGCGCTATCGAAAGCGAGGCAACATCGGCCCATTCTTCCTCGGGCGGCAGTGGCGCACGGCCGGAGGGCTCCCAGAAGCTGGGTCCCTGCCCGTCGATTCTTCCCGGGCCGGTAAGGGTCACGTCGTCTGCATCCTGCGCAAAGATCAGGTGTCGAGGATTGTTGCCAGGATAGGAAGGCGATCCGTGCTCGGCGTTATAGTCATTGATCGATGTGCTGCCAAGAAGTGTTGAGCCTGATTGCAGGTTAAAAGTCACCCTGGCCTTGAGCTCTATCCGGCCGGTGAGAAACGTACCCTCACGGACGTTCACCGTTCCGCCGCCGGAGCGGAAGACGTAATCGATCGCGCGCTGGATGGCCCGCGTGTTCAGCGTTCTGCCATCGGGCTTAGCCCCATATTCCAAAATGCTCTTTGACGCCTGAGCGAGCTGTGAAAACCCATGGCCGACAGCGACCACGCCCAGAGCGAACGGCAAAGTAGAGAGGAAATCTCTTCTCAGCATGGAAACCCCAGGCGGTTAGATTCTGTCAAACGCTCCTCGGGATGTAAGTTGCATGCGAGTTTTCGATCTGAGCACCCTCATGGAAGATCGGAATCGTTCGGATAAGATCTGCGGAATCACCGCAGGTGCTAACAAGTCGGCACACCGCCGACGAGTATGGCGGCCAAGCAGGGAGTGTTTTGCGTAATAGCCGGCGAGATGCGCCGTTCGCCGCCAAATATACTTCTTCATGTTCGCGAAGCGTTGCATGGCGTACATATGAGCTTTATCGGCTTGTGCGCTAAGCCGCGACTACGCCGCTTTTGCTACCTTACGCCCCAGTGATCTGAAGCCCGCGTGAACCTCTTGGGAAAAGAGTTGCGGCTGCTCCCAGGCCGCAAAGTGGCCGCCTTTCTCCACCTTGTTGTAATGGATCAGTTTGGGATACGCTCGCTCTGCCAGCTCCGCGCATTCACGTTGCGGAGGACGGCAAAGTTTACGCCTTCGGCCGAAGAAGTGAAGAGGGTGGGAACAGGCAAGGCCAGCCTCCAAGGGCCCCGGCCTGGAGATGCTTCACCCCGACTTCGAACCCAAGTTGTTCGAGCCGGTTGCAGCGCTGTCAGGCGCGGAGCTCTGAGGCTTACAGGGATAACTGTCGCAACCATGGTCACATCAATGGTCACATCAATGATCACGTCAATGATCACGTCAATGATTACGTCAATGATTACGTCAAGAGGAGTGCTTCTCTTCCAGTGGTCTCGCCGAAGCCTCGAGTGTAGCTACTGAAACGTATTTGGCATTGATTCCGCCAATCTTCATTCCTGTGAAGTTAAAGGCAAGCGCCACCGCTATTCCAGTTATCCATCCTGTCAGGGCGTACGACAGAACGGCACCCATGCCTAGAAAGGCGTTGGAAAATAAATCACTCGACCGCCCGACAGTGAAGCTCATATTTAGAAGGAACAGAGGAAGGATTATGCCAAGCGGCAGCGTGAACTTCTGATCACTACCTACGGTATAGACAACAAAGGCGCTCAATCCAAGCACGGCGTACGCGATGGCTAGCACCAACGCTACACGGGACGCCGTTCAACAGAGATGTAACGGGTACGGAACGGTCGGGGGATCGACTGTGGCTTTGCAACCTGATGTTGTACGTACGGGATTCTCCTCAGAGCAACACCGATTGGCAAATGAGAAAGGATACTACATCAAAGACGGAACACTGGGAGAACTGGATTCGCTACAGCCAAGGATTTCGGCCAGATCCCCTCACCAGGGCGGCTTTTGCCAACCACACCACACATCGGCTCTGAAAGTTCGTCCACTTCCATTGCTACAATTATTCAATTCGTTTATCGTTTTTGTCAGGGGCAGAAAGAATACGTGCTAATTATGACAAGACTGATCTCTACCAGTGCATGCTTACCTTGGGTATTACTGTGTCTTGGCGGTTGCGGCGGCGGCAGCGGCGGAAACTCATCACCCTACACGCCGGGTGGCCAACTTGCCTTTCTCAACGGGGACCAAAGTGTGATAGCGGGTGCCTGCTCTCAAGCCCTCCAGGTTCAGTCCGAGGACAATAGTGGCCAGGCGACCGTTGCTACGAGCGCCGTGAATGTTGCGTTATCTTCGACGTCCGCGACTGGCGGTAGTATTTCGTTTTACAGCGACACAGGCTGCACGCAGCGGATCAAGAGCACGGTCATTCCGGCTTCGACCTCTAGTTCCAGTGCCTTTTACTTTCTGAGGAATGTAGCGTCGAATTCGCCGCTGACCATTAACGCAACCGATACCGCGAACCAGTATTCTGCTGCATCGCAGAGGGTAACCATCACGAGCAATCCGGCGCTGGCGACGGTCTGGGACAGCCCAAATCTGCCTGGCGGGGTTTCCACGGGCGTAATCAACGTAAAAACTTATTGCAAGCTTCCGATTTACCAGGCTGCAGGAGCGACTTGCGCGATGGGAGACGGCGTCAGCGACGATACCAACTCAATCCTGCAGGCTGTCCACCTGAACACGGGAGTCACTTCAGTGAGGGCGCCGAACGCGAGCAATAGCCGGGACACGATAGTTTACTTTCCCAGCGGGACTTACGTCATCAGCAAACCCATTCTGTGGCAGGATGGCAGGGGTAATTGGGTAGCCCTTCTGTCTTTTCAGGGGCAGAACAACTCCGACACGATTTTGAAGTATACGGATGGAGCGGCAGGGAGTACTCAAGGTCAAAATTGCTGGGCGCACGGAATTGCAAACTCCGTGCTTTATACCGCGTCCGATGGCAGCACGGCTGGAGCAATCAACGGAGCGGAGGGCGGCGAGGGCCCCGACGCATTTCGGAACAACATAAGGAACCTCACCATCGATATCGGCAAGAACAATCCGAATATGGTTGGCATTGATTATGCGGGAAGCAACGATACCGTGGTCAGAGACTCGAACATCGTATCGGGCGACGGAAAAGGTTGTGTCGGGCTGAATGAGTATCGGTATTCAGAAGGGCCGGAGCTCTTCTCCCATGTCTTCATTCAAGGTTTTGACACCGGCATCTATAGCGCGGGCGAAATCGACCAATGTGGAACCACCGCCGGAATCATTCGGATTTCAGCCTTAGAGCACATTCGAATTCAAGATCAGAATGCTGTTGGCATCAACCTTCCGGGGATGGCGCAGGTTTCCATCCGGGATCTGAAAAGCGACAACACGGTTTCCGCAATTGCGGCCTCGAATCCGGCAGGAGCCTATACGAACGTTCTGAGCCTGGTCGATTCTTCGTTCAGCGGAGGAACAGCGTCTTCCGCCATCACCCTGCAACAAGAATCGGGAGCAGCATCCGAACCTTACACGTTTGTTCGCAACACGGTATTTAGTGGATACAGCGCATTGAGTAACGCTACTCTGCAAGCGATTTCGAGCAATGAATACGCTTCGCAAACGCCTCTTTACGGAGGTGAGCACAGCAGCAAATCATCCCTTAATCTGGCCGTCGCAGAAACGCCGTTATTTCCAGACGACACCGAGGATGGTACGGATTACAGTTCGTGGGCGTTTCCTGTGATCCCGGCTGGGTGCTCCATCAATACGCCGAAAAACGGTTGTGATTTGACTGCGGCCCTTCAAGCCGCGATTAACGCTGCGACGTCGACCGTTGTGATCCCGTGGGGATGGTACGGGTTGAGTTCGCCTCTGGTGGTAGGCGGAGGTCAGGGAATGAATGTAAAGCGCATTCTTTGCCTGGGCTGCCATTTAACGGCTCTGCCGTCGGCAAAATGCCCGCAGATCGGAAACATTCAGCAATATCCGAATGGCTGCAACAACCTGGAAGCTCTCATCGTAGGTGATACCAACAATCCCACTCTGTGGATAGATGGATTGCTGCCGCAATACTATCCGGGTACCCCGGGCAATGACGAGTTTCATTTCGGATATTCGCAAGATCCCAGTCCCAGTGCATCGTTTGTTCCGGTAGTTCTGAATACAACGAACAATACTGCCGTGGTTCTGCGGGACTTGGACAATATCACTTATTTGGACCAGCCGCATCAAGCGAATGGGCCCTTTTCGCCGGTCTATCTCGAGAGCGTTGCCTTCGGCCCGTTCATTTTTGTGAATCGGCAAGTGTGGGCACGAAATCTTGATCCGGAAGTTGCACCGGCGAGTGCTCAGTTCTTGGCTTGCAATACGGGAACAGGAACGAGCACCAACAAATGTGGAGTGGTCTCTACCATCTCCGTGAACGAACCCCTCGATCTTCTGCAACAGGGAAATAGCCACGCAATCGTCTCTCGGACCAGCCTGCAAAACGATGCGTCTCTTTGGGTACTTGGGCTCAAATCCGAGAATCGCGAGCAGCCGCTGGTCTGCCAATTTAATAAAAGCGGTAGCGACGTGCATGATGGCGCCGGACTTCCAGCAAACAGCGTGCTTGAGGTGGATGAAGGTGCCAAAGCCGAGATTGTAGGCTTTGAGACCTACGATCACCGGCTCAACTCAAACGACGTAAATGGGAAACCTATTGGCGAAGTGGTGAGCAATGCGGCTGCGAGTGTACTCAGCCCAATCTCGGTCGAGGGTTTCTTCAACAACGGTAGCGCGAGTCAGGAATATGCAAACAGCGTTCAGCAGTCGTATCCTGACGGTGCCCAATCCCTGATATATCAGTTCGAATACTGCACAAAGAATTCAGGTGTTATCTGCTCTTATCCCAATGGCTCGAATCCGGTCGGCGGACCGGCGTCGGCGTTTCCGATCTATGTCGGCCACTAAGTGATCTTATGCGGACGTCCAGGATATCTGCTTCAACGACGAAGGCGGGGCGTGGATGATGCGGTGTGCAATTTTACTCTGGGGGTCCATCCCAGGGTCCATCCCCCGGCAGTATCGAATGGCATGGTTCACATTGGCGACAACGGCGGCACGCTTTACGTCTTCGACCCGAAGTGAAGGAGGGTCGGGGCAGGCAAAGGGGCAGCTTCTAAGTGTCCCAGCCTGATGATGCTTCGCCCCGATTCCAACTCAAGTTGTTCGAGCCGGTCGCAACACTGTCAGGCGCGGAATCTGAGGCTTACAGGGATGTCGCAAACAGGCGTGGGTGTTGAAAAAGTACGTCAGCGGAACGTCTTTTCAGACTGTAAACATGTCGCTGGCGAGATTTTCTTTTCTTAGTTCGGCTAAGTAGTGACTGGCAGAGCCGGTCTTGTCGATGGCCTGAGGAACCGCACTGGTCGCTTGATGTTCTGGGCTGCCGCTGCCAGGAAGACCTGCTCCCGCACGAACTTCAATCTCCGCAGGCGCACGCGACGCAGTCAGATCTGATTCTTCAGTTCCGCGAACAAGGCTTCCACCTTCTTTCTTTGTCGCTGGCATGGGGGAACTCGGGCGTGTTCGCCAACTCCCGTGCCCGTTGCCAGGCGGATTCATCCGCAAGAGCCGCGACGTGGGCTGCTATGTAGGGTTGCAACCGGGACGGCGGAACTCGTGGCAGAGCGAACCGCAGCTACACATCAGCAGGGTCGAAAATCCCGCCCCGGGGCCTCATGCTGGATTGAGTTGAACAGTCAGCGGTTCGACCCGGTAGCCGAGGCTTCGGAGCTGCCGGATCATTCTGGCAGTGCGTACTCGCTTCGACCTTTCGTGCACGGCCGGGCCCCGTTCCTCGTAGCGGACCCCTTGGTGCAAAATCATCCAGATCAGCCGACAAAGCCGATGGGCAATTGCCCCGATGGTCTGATTGTGTCCCATGCGTGGTACGAGGCGGCGATACACGATCTCGAAGATGCTTCCTTTCACCCTGACCGCAGCGTTGGCACATTGATTGAGAACGCGTCGCATGTGGCGGTTGCCCTTTGGGGAGCGGTGGTTCTTGGATACTCCCGCGCTCTCTTCATCTCCGGGGCATGCTCCCACCCACGAGGATAGCTGCTTGTCCGAAGGAAAGGTCTTTGCCGTGGCGCCGACTTCGGCAATAATTTGCTGCGCCGAATCCACTCCCAGGCCGGGCACCTCTGCCAGACGCTGCACTGCCTCCTGGTGCTGGCTGAGTAGGCTCGCCATCTCCTGCTCCAGTTTGACGATCTGCTGCTCGAGGAATTGCAACTCCTCCAGTACCATCTTCAGCAGCCGGCGGTAAACGGGGTTGAGCTCCGTGCAGGCGGCCAGCGCGTCGCACAACTGGGCCTGCGTGGCGCGCAACTTCTTATCGGCCAAAGCGGCCAGAGCCGTGGGGTTGGTTTCCCCGTCGGCGAGCGCCTTCAGCATACGCCGCGCACTCGCACCCAGCAGATCGGAGACCAGACTGGACAACTTAATATGGGTCTCTTCCAGCAGACTCTCCAGTCGGTTCTGTAACTGTACCCGGTCGCGCGTCAGTTGATATTCCGGCGCATCACTGTTCGCCATAGTCGCTGTTCGGCATCGGGCACAAAGCTCAAGATCAGCTCTTGGGCCACCAGCCGCTTCACCAGTCGTTCCGCATCTGGAAAATCCTTCTTCCGCCCCCGCGGCCCACGATTCGACTGCGCCTGCGCCAGATGCAGCGCTCCGGACATCGGGCCTGCCCCTTCCCGCTTCTGGCAGCTCGGCTTCCAGTGCCGTTCCAGTCCTTCCCAGACCGGTTTCCAATATTGCGCGGTCGATTCCATCACTACTTCCTCGACCTGCTGTTCGATCAGCCATTCGGACAGCAATCGCAGATGGGCCGGGTTGCTACCATAGCGCCGTCGCTCAAATTGGTACTCGCCTTCGCCTTCGGTGTCGGCCATCACCACGGCCAACATCCTTTTATAACGTCAATTCCCGCTATTCTGTAAGCCATGAGCTTCCTCCTGCCAGGAGTAGAGAGCGTGCCGCAACTTACATTAACCAGGGTCGCGGGCTGTCGCTGCTCCTTGAGAGGAAGACAACGACGCCCAATTATTCGCTCAATCACGCACGCTCCGGATCAGACAAAGAAACGGCCTCGACTTATCCATTGCTGATTCGACCTCGCCCCTCCAAGCTGTTGCGATGTTACCCGAATAATTTTCATAAGGTTTCGGTGCGCCGGTAAAACCGGCAAGGTGGTATGAGTGAAAGTCTCACACGTTGAAGACATAGCGAGTCACGACGGCCTCGAGTCATGCGGAGCCACCCGAAAGGACGGCGTCGAAGCGTTGACAGAGGAACGTGCAGGCTGGGTATTGAGCCGCGAAAACATGACCTTGCTGCGCAAGCAGCAAGCCCTTCAGGGTGCTGACGCTCTCGAAATAAGCGGAAGGCAACACCGGATGCGCCGCCAACGCAAGGGGCACCTGGATCCTGTGCGGTCGGAGACCCCAAGCATGCACGGAACCATCTTGCGCGGGAACCGGGAGATCCCGCGTCCTTCTGCAGGGGAGAGTTCTGCAGACTGTATCGGGAAGCCGAAAGGCATACGCCGATGACGAACGGACGTGGGAAGTCGGACAGCTCCAAAGTACCTGCGAAGTCACTGAACAATGCGGAGGGACCGGCAGCGGAGGCGATGGAGGGAAGGGAGCTGGCCAAGGGAAACTCGCCCGAGCGCAACGCGTTCCGGACTCAGGGCCGGGAAGACGCGCTCAGCGCGCTCGAGCGGGTACGTCAAGCAGCAATCAGGGATAGGAAACAACGGTTCACTACGCTCTTCCACCACATCTACGACGTCGAGCGGCTGCGGGCTGCATTCTTTTCCATTAATTTTTCCATTAATAAGGATGCCGCTGCAGGCGTGGATGGCGAAACATGGGAGCACTACGTTGAGAACCTCGAGGTGAACCTCCAGGATCTCTCCCATAGACTCAGGCGAGGAGCCTACAGGGCAAGGCCTGTACGCAGGGTTTACGTCCCGAAGGTGGGCAAACCGGGCGAGCTTCGGCCGCTCGGGGTTCCCGCGTTGGAGGACAAAATCGTCCAGCGCGCCACTGTCGAGGTGTTGAATGCGATCTACGAACAGGACTTCCTGGGATTCTCGTATGGGTTCCGGCCGGGACGTAGTCCACATCAAGCCTTGGACGCGCTAGCGGTAGGGATCGGTACGAGGAAGGTGAGCTGGGTGCTCGATGCCGACATCCGGAAGTTTTATGACACTCTCGATCACGGGTGGTTGGTGAAGTTGGTCGAGCACCGCGTAGCCGATCGGCGCGTCGTGCACTTGATTCAGAAATGGCTCAAGGCCGGCGTGCTGGAAGAGGGCAAACGGGTGGAGAGTGAGGTAGGGGCAGTTCAGGGCGGGAGTATTAGCCCACTGCTGTCGAATATCTATCTCCACTACACACTCGACCTCTGGGTTCGGCAATGGAGACAGAGGCACGCGCGCGGAGAGGTCATCTTCGTCCGCTTTGCCGATGACTTTGTGGCAGGATTCCAGCATCGGTATGAAGCAGAGCGGTTCCTGGCGGAGCTGCGCGAGAGATTCGCGCACTTCGGCCTCCAACTGCATGCCGATAAGACGCGAATCGTCGAATTTGGCCGCTTTGCGGAACAGAATCGGCGCCAGCGTGGTGAAGGCAAGCCGGAGATGTTCAACTTCTTGGGTTTCACGCATATTTGCGGATGGACCCGGAAGGGGCACTTCACGGTCCTGCGACAAACGATGCGCCAGAGGCAGCAAGCCAAGCTGCGGGAATTGCGGCAACGCATGCATACGCCCATTGGGGAACAGGGAGCCTACCTGCGATCGGTCCTAACCGGACACTTCCGCTATTACGGGGTGCCGATGAACGGTCCGGCCCTAACCTCGTTTCAGGAGGCAGTAGGCCGCCTGTGGTGGAGGATCTTGCGACGCCGCAGTCAGAAGCACTTGCCGTGGCGCCGCCTGCGATGCTATATCCAACGCTGGTTCCCCCCGGTCCATATTTGTCATCCCTATCCGCTCGAGCGCCTGTGCGTCGTCACCCAAGGTGGGAGCCGGATGCGTTAGTAGCGCCTGTCCGGATCTGCGGAGGGGGTCGCGAGCAATCGTGATCCCTACTCCGACCGGGCCGCAGGCCCCAAAATGACAGGGAAGGCGATGCGTATTTAAGGACGCTGCTGGTGCAGGGAGCGCACCACATTCTGGGGCCGTTTGGAGCGGACAGTGATCTACGGCGCTGGGGTTTGAAGCTAGCCGAGCGCTGCGGAAAGAACGGGAAGAAACGCGACCGCACGAAAGCTAGCCGTCTTACTGCATCGCTTGTGGGTGAGCGGAGAGGCTTACGAGCGCTGCGCCATAGCCGACCGGTGCCATTGCCGGCAGCCGCATAGTTTCAGATTTACGGATCGGAAGCATCGCGCCCAAGCGCCGAGTTCCTGTGACTGCGTTAATGGCCTAGCCCAACTTCCATCGCGAGATGGGAGAAGAACAAGTTGATGTTTTGGATTCCAACAGGATTCGCTCATGGTTTCCGGGTCATCTCGGAAGGTGCTCACGTTCTCTATAAGTCAACCGATTTTTATCATCCGGAGTGTGAGCGCACTCTAGTGTGGAATGATCCTGGCCTGAATATCGATTGGCAGTTGAAAGGCGAACCGGTCATCTCCACGAAGGACGCACTCGGGCTTAAGGTTTCGAGAGGCTGAGGCGTTTGAGTAATCGACGCCAGAAGCCAGAACACTTAACGCCCAATCCAGCGATCTCGTTCACGGAATTGCGGCTGTCGCTTGGTTTTGAATGCGAAATCGCCGAGGCGCTCGAATCGACGGTCGTGATTACGTCTGGTAGGAATCGAGATTATCTCGGTTACACGGTAACTAGGGCACCTACAACATCCCTCAAATTTCCTCAGGTGTGATGTAAGACCACGTGGCACGCTGTGCAAAGCGTAATGAGGTTCTGCTCTGAATCGTCACCGGACTGGCTGCGAAATTCTTTGTGATGGACTTCAAGATTAGACATTGCGCCACACGATTGGCATCTCCAGCCATCCCGCCGTAGTACTTCGTTGCGGAGCTGTTCGTACAGCTCGGAATCAAGCCGCAGGCGAGGCTGCTTCGGTCGGACCCGATTCACGATGCTTTTCCGTTCACGTGGTGCAGAAATGCCTGCCTCTCTTCCCCGGGGAGGAACTTGAAGAATCGTAAGGCCGACTGCAAGAGGATCTCAGGATTCTCATTTTCCAGATTCGCTCCTGCCAGAAAGTCTGCACAAATCATCTCCAGGCAGTAACCGCGGGATCTGTCCGTCCCCAGCATCAAAGCTGCGCTCTCGATTGCCTGCTCGACAACCGGCAGCTGACTTTTGTACAACTTGAAGTAGACAATCTCCCACGGTTCGGTTTCCCGCCCAGTCAACTCTTTCTCAACTTCCTGCTTGAACTGCTCTGTGGTCATCTCGCGAGCTTTGTGCAACCAGATTGCACAATCGAAGCGCTGCCGGTCCCTTCTGGCGATCTTCGCCAACTCCAAACCCTTCGTCCAGCCCACTTCCTTCAGTTCTTTCCTCGCCTGTAGTGGCAGGTGCTCGTGGATCGACATCAGGTAGTACGCCTTCCTCCGCGACTCCGGAAACCGTCTTGCCAAGAACTCGTCGAACGATTTCACGTTTTCCACCCGCCAGTATTGTCCGGCCCGCACTTCGCACAAGTAGCGCCCGAGTTCAACGAACCGGGTATCACGCTCGGCGTCCTTCTGCTTCTCCCAGGCCAGAATCTCGTCGATCTTCGTGAGCACGAACATCGCTCGACGACGATTGAGCTTGGGCAACATGGGCGGGTTGCTAGTAAACAAGTTCGTCAAGCCAACCAAGGTTTTCCGCTCCTGGCCGTCGCACTAGCGCGGCATCGACCAGCTCTTGCTTCCCCAAACAGAGTCCTAGGTACGGGCAAGTACTGCAAGGGTTCTGTGGGAAGCGAATGCCAGCGTGGGGCAGAAACTGGGCGGATTCGATTCGCCGGATCGTGTCCTCCACGATTTGGCCGAATTCGCGGTGTCGTTCGTCCGTGATAGTGGTCTGAAAATACTGAATCTCGACCAGTCGCTTGCGGACGAACACAATCTGTGCGACCTCGGCAATGCCTGTCATCCACGAATAACAAACCAGTTGCGGATCGAGAGCCAGCAGCCCGGCCGGCTCCTCCGAGTAGCGACTGGAAGTAGTTTTCCACTCCAGCAGGCAGCGTGTCCCGTCTAACTTGCCGATGGCATCGACATAGGCGACGAAATCGTTCTTGCCGGAAACCTGTCGCGTGAACTTAATCTGCAGATTGCGGCGGGGCTGACGAATGTGAATACGGTCGTCCTGGCAGAAGCGGTCCAGAAGCTGGATGCCCTGCTGTAACATGCGATCCCAGGTGTCGCCGTTCGAGTAGTGCAAGCCCTGGTTCTGACATGCACTCCATTCACGAAACAGCACAGCGGCAGCATCTTCACGCATAAAATAAGCAGCGAGGGAAGTAAGACCTTCAAGGCTTCGGTCGTTAGCCTCTTAGAACGCGTAAGTAAAGTTCTCAAGATCGGTAATTACAGTTCCCCAAAATCTAGGAAAACGGCTGCGGAACGGACCAGCGTTGCAGTAACTGCGATCTGTGACCTGGCGGGATAACTGTATCCGACCACTCCGCTCCACATGGAGCGCGTTATGAGGCGAAATACCGCTGAACAGACCGATAACGAAGTGAGGGTTCAGACGAGCGGCAAGATTTTCCCCGACGGGTCGGTGTTGGAGCTAGTGTCGACCGACGCGGGCAACAAACCGCGCCTCCTTTTTTGGAAGGATGGGCAAGACCCGAAGGTTGCGTCAGAAGTCGAGCGCGACGGGATAATTTATCAGCCACCCCTTGTGGACAGCAGTATCTGGGCATCGACGACTCTACCGACCGGAATCGTGGATCGCGGTCCTTCCACAAACCTGTTCAGCGAGACCTGCCAACTGGTCGAAACCCATGTAGGCGTCTCTATGAATGAGGCCGCTTTGGCCACGTCGTGGAATGCAACGACGTGGTTCGCGGACATTCTTCCCAGTCCGGTTACACTGTTCATCCATGGCGCGGACATGGATCTCGCGCTGAGGCTTTTATGGCTGTTGAGTTGCCTCGCCCGCCACGCTTTGATCGTCACGGAGATGAACCGCACTGCGTTCTATTCGCTGATGGCGGTGGGGCCCACCCTTTTGTTGCACGAGCCCCAAATGTCGTCTCGTTTTCGTGCGATGTGCTGCGCTTCGAACTATAGGGGCGTGGTTCTTCCGGGGCGTAACGGTGGCCTCGTCGATGTGGTCAGCGCGAAAGCAATCTTTGTGGGAATTGCGGCACGAGGCTGGAACGATGGTGGCCTCCACCTTTATTTGCCTGCGACACCACGCAACCTAAAGCCACTGGACGAAGCCACTCAGGTTGAGATCAAGGAGCGCTTCCAGCCCTGGTACTTGGCTCACAGATTAAGCAATCTTCCGCAGGTCCGACAATCCCGATTCGCCGGCGGCGGTCTTGCATCTCCGACCAGTGAAGTTAGTCGAGTCTTGCATTCCTGCACACGAGACGGTGGCCCACTCAAACTGCAGTGGGCGCCGCTACTTCGTTCGCAGGAACAAGACGCACGCGCTGCACGCTACTGGGACCCATTGTCGGTGATGCTTGAAGTGTTGTGGCCGCGTCTTCATTCTTCCGAGAAATCGCTCAGTATGAAAGAACTCACCGGGCTCACCAACACCCTGCTGCGCTCGCGGGGGGAGACCCGGGAGTATAGCCCCGAAGAATTTGGCAAAAAGCTGGGGAACGAGGGTGTTTTGCGGCGCCGCATGAATTCTGGGATGGTCCTCATGTTCGATCGACAAACCTTACGCAGACTCCACCAATTGGCCCGCAATCTTGGGGTGGGAAGGATGGTCGCGAAATGCCCGCTCGGCGCGAGCGACCTTCGCGGCGAACCGTGAGCTGTGCGCGTGGTTGCTGAACCCGCTTGCGCGTTGGGCTGAAGCAGCCTATGGCAGCGCCGTGTTCGACGCGGCAGCGCGTGGCTACGCCGAGTACTGCGTCGGCGTTGCGAAATCACAGAAGATTTACGAGAGCGCCGGGAAATCCACTCCTGAAAGCATGCCAGAAATCATGTCAGGCGTGTATGAAGACGAAGGCTACATGGTGCCGTATATGTGGGCTGCCATTCTCATTTATCCTTTCTGGCCATCGATGATCAGTCACATCGCTATGTTTCGCGACGAATTCGTGAGGCGGTTGCCGCGCAACGCGACGGTCCGCGAATTGGCAGCGGGCCATGGCGTTCTAAGTCTTCTGGCCGCCGAAGAGCGCCCCGACCTCCAGATCGAAGGCACGGATATCAGTCCTCCGGCGGTGGCCGTTGCCAATCGGTTGCTCGGTGTTTCTGGACATACCGGCCGCGTTCGTTTCGCGGTGAAGGATGCCTTGAACAGCGACGGCGGAGCCGAAGACGGAAAATGCCACGGCATTATCTCGGCTATGCTGGCCGAACATTTGTCCGATCCGAAACCGCTTTTCAAAACGATTTCTCACCAAGTGCTGCCCGACGGACTCGTTTTCTTCAGCACTGCGCTCGAGTCGCCGCAACGCGACCACGTTTTTGAATACAACGAGGAAAGCCAGCCTTTGCAAATGGCCGAGCGCGCCGGCCTGCGCGTATCCCGGCTAGCGTCCGATGCCAGCGCGACGCCGCCCGGATTCCGTTTCAAACCGCGCGCTACCGCCATGATTCTGAGGTCGCGGTGAAGTCCGCGCGTCCGGAGCGGGACGCAATTCCTCTTGATGCATCGGCGAATCCAAGCAGACTCCCAAGAAAGGAATAGTTCAGAGATGACGACGCCGGTGATGTCGTTTGAGGAAGTGCGAGCGGCTTTAAAGCAACGGTTCCCCATGATCATGGTCGATACCGTAATCTCACTGGAACCAGGCAAGAGCATCCGCACCACAAAGAATGTGACAGGAAACGAAATCTATTTTTTGGGTCATTTCCCCGAGCACGCGGTGATGCCAGGAACCCTGATTGTAGAGGCCATCGGCCAATCGGCTTCCATTCTGTTCTCAAAGACAACCGGAACTGGAACGCAGCCTGGAGAGTTCCTGGTACTGGGCTCGATCAATGAGATGAGATTTCTGGTGCCAGTGGTTCCAGGAAACACAATGGAGATTGAAGTACAGGTCCTCAAATTTATTGAAGATTTCGCGCTGGTGGAAGCCGTGGCAACCGTTCACGGCACGGCGGTGGCCAAGGGTAAACTGGGTTTCGCCAGACGGGGTTTTCAAAACCACCCCGGGCAAGGACCCGTTAGGGGATGATTTTAAGACTCTCTCCAGGTTCGTCGTACCCGAATTCCGCGCCTACCACGAACGTTTGCGATCGACCTCAGGGTTTCTACGGCGAGACCTCAAGCGCGGTCCGGCAAGCGCCGTATTCCACGACTTGTTCCCGCCTCCGTGCATGTTTGTGCCACAAATATTCCAGGCTCGATCGAATAAGGGGGATGGCTGGGCTCCGTTTGGGTTACCAGTAAGCGGGCGCAAAACGGCGAAAACTGATGCATCCCGTCGGGTGGGCGCCTCCAACGATGCAGTGCCGCTGTTACTTCTTCTGGCTTTTCGACTTTCCGCTGAGCAAGCCGAAGATCTCCAGCGTCTTGTTGCTGGCGACAAACACCTGCCCATTGGCCACTACCGGAACCATGTTCGAATTACCTTTCATGTTTTGCCAGAAACCGGCTGGAGCAGAGAAAAGCTCCTTCATTGTGGTCGTGGCGACGTCGGGATTGAACGCATACAGATAGAGCGGGTTCCCTGTGTCGTTAGTTGGCCGAGAAAGTGCCCAGACAATGGGATGGTATTTTCCGTTGGACGAGATGCTCGTAAAGAAGCCTGGATCTTGCGGACTGCTCACAATGGCAGATGATTTCAATAATTTGAGCGCGACCTTTGGAGATGTTTGCACCTGATAGAGCCTGACCGTGATGCCTCCACTCGTGACTACGCGCCCGGTTCCGTCTCCACCGAGGAAATAAGACTGACCGCACCAGCAGCCTCCGATCTGATAGGTAGCCAGCACGTTGTTCTTAGTAGATGAGTAACCGCCGAGATTGTCTCCGTTCATCAGATACATTTTGCCATTTTTGCCAGCAGCCACGACCAGATGCGGTATGGAGCCGGGCTGATCGGGAAGGACAAGCGCGCCTCCCGCGCCAAAATCAACGTCCTTCTCGTCCAGAGTGGCTTGGTTATCCGGTGTGAACTTGTCCACAATTGTGTTCAGCGTGGAGGAGATCTTAATGACGCTCTCCTGAATGTTGGTGACCCCGTCGTAGGTGTTAGCCAGGGAGTTTCCGGTCACGAATAGGACGTTGCCTGCATCGTCAGTGGCAGGCCCGTATCCCGACATCCAGATCGAGGAGAGAAAAAACATCCTCCTATCGGTGGCCTGCTGATCATTCAATTGGTTCGATGGGAACGGTGTTAATGTGCTGGCCGTCCAGCCCAGCAGCCAGCCGCGGGAAAACTTGGCCCCCAAATCGCAGAAGCTGCCAAAACCTGCGTAAATGCTGCCGTTGGCGAGCAAAAGCGCGGGACGCTGCCGCTGATAAGTCGCATTGAAGTTGAAAGTAGTTCCATTGGTCAACTCGTGTGAGGCCGTGACCACTTGCGGCGTCACTTTATCGGCGAGACTCCTAAGATCGAGTGCATGCAAGATGTAAGTTGGGGTCGTTGCTTTCTCGGCGTAGACCATCACATATAACGTGTTACTGCTGCGGTCGATTACCGGAGTTGAGTCGATACCAACAGTGGGCCCATTGATACCGCATTTAAGAGGACGGGAAACGGGCGTGCCAAGATTCGGATTAAGCAGGATGGTTCCGGTATGCACGTCGATGGCGAACACCGTGTTGGCTTCGGTGGCAATGTAAACCACGTCATGCGTCGTGCCCTTGTAGGGGCCGGCGGTGATCATGACACCTGGTACGACCAGAGGCTGCACATCCACCTGGCCGTCAAGGGTCACAGAGTTGAGCAAGCCGAACGTGGACTGTCCCACATTGGACGGGGTAAGCGTCGTCTCGTGGCGGTTCCATCCCGTGCGATGGTTATCGTAGTGATAGGTCGTGACGGCCACCTGGGGCATGGCCAGCAGCGCGCTGGCGCCGATAAAAGCCAAAACGGCAATGACGTTGTTTTTCATAGGTCCTCTGGTGGGGGAAGGGTCAACAATGTCTGACGATCTCTTCAAACCACCACTCGAACAACTTCGATTCCTGGAAACCAGCGGTACCGATTCTTCGTTCATCACAGACCCACACGGTCACCGTGTGCCACGGATCAGTTCAATGAAGCTAGTCGGCGACGCTTCTGGCTACCCCTTCAGTCAGTATCCGGAGGTTCCATCGGCTCCTTGTTATCCAGGAAAAATTTCTCCCCAAGAGGAGCTTTAATCACGCTGAAAGTACGAGGTGCCATTTTCAGGTTAAAAAAGGTGGTGAGATCGTTTGTGGCGCGTTGGTCCGCGAAATTCAGCACACCCTCCTGGATGCCGAAGTTGTGCTCGACAAATCGGAGAATACTTCCGAAGTCGTAGCGAAGATTGTCAACGTATCCCGGAGGAGTGTAAGCCGAGACTACCACCAACGGTACGCGGAAGCCGTACTGGTAATCGCCCTGGCCTTCATGCGGCACGGACAAGAGAGTGGGTGGCTCGTGATCATACCAGCCTCCCCAGTCGTCCCAGGTAATGAAGATCGCCGTGTCCTGCCAATAAGTCAGCCGCTTGCCATTTACCCAATCCGTGCACTTGCTCTGACCAATCTTGTTGACGACGGATGAAACCCAAGAGGGCCCGCGGTCGTAGTGCCAACCGGCGTGGTCGGAGTTTTGTCCCGTAGGAATGACCCAGATCACGTTGCTGAGTTTGCAGGCGCCGATGTCGGTCAATACGTCCACCGGGTTGAGGTCGACATTTTGCGTCCATTCCTGGCCGGTGCACTCCGTGTAATCACTGTTGGGCTGACAGATGTCCCGCATCCAGACTGGGGCGTTCCAGATACCAGCGGGGTCCGCGGCTGGAGCGTAATATTTCCAACTGAGTGGCGGGGCGTGATTGTCAAGCAGCGTGGCCATGGTATTGTGGGTGAAGCACGTTGTTCCCAAAGGATTATTCGTCAGGTCGAATCCCTTGGGTACCGTTTCGGGAGAAATCATCTGGTAGACCGCGTTCAGCGGAGTCAGGCATCCCCACACGTACTTCCACCCGGCGACGAATGTTGCGGCACGATCTTCGCTCGCGCTGGGCGCGGCTGTTCCCCCAAAAATGATGGCATGCGCAGCCGGGCTAGGGCCCTGGTTGGTCTGAAACATGTAATTGGCCCAGCCGTATTGCTGTGCCATGCTGATGTAGGGAGCAACGTCGGCAGGGTTCACATACACAAACGGACAATTGCCGGTACTGCAGTTGCTGCTACTGAGTCCGTCCATCCTGCACTGATTAGTTGTTCTGTCCAGGTGGCACATGCTCACGAAGGCGATATGTGTATGAACCGCACCGTAGAGACTTAAGAGCGGGGCTTGAGTTAGCTCAACTTTGTGGCCCTGGTTATCGATTCCCCAGTTTTGCAAATCGTAGGGGCTGGGGCACAGGCTTCTGTTCGTGCCGCACAAGCCCTGGAAAAGGTTGTCCGGACTGCGGTTCTCTTGATAAATGATCACGACGTGTCGAAAGTTCGAGATTTGGGCGTAGGCGGCCACAGTGGCTAGACTAACCAGTGTCAACAAACCTCCAGCAATTCTCGCAGTAATTTTCATGGTCTTGCTCCCTGGAATTCGGGGCAGTCTTTCCAGTCGAACGGGGGGGCACTCGATCTCTTAACTGCGGTCCGACGATGCCATCGCAGACGAATATCCTCCAGTTGCACCCGGTTGTCAAGACTTAAGTGAGTGCCTGTCATTAGCGTAGCAAGTGCTCCCGTCCAGAATGATTGGTGACACTCGCATTGAGTGTCAATATGCAAGTTCACCACGTGAAAGCACGCGGTTTGAGCCGGCTGGCCCGAACCGGTGCGGAGCTCAGCCCATTCCTTGGGCGCGCCCGCTGCGACCAGGGCACTAAGCGGTTTACGCTGACCCCGTACTTTCGGCAGGCTTAAGGCGTCAACGTAGGAAACTGCCATGCCAGCGACCCCGCTCGGGTTCTCAGCGAGGAATGTGGCGGATGCGCGCAGAAACTGTAGAGGACTGTCTCCTTGCCTTTGGAAGTGACCTTGAATACGACGCCACACCCGCCGTCGTCGCAGCTTTCGTCGTAGGCCCCGCCATAGTAGGTCGTCCCATACAGGTTGCCCTTCCGGTCGAAGACCAGCCTGGCAGAGGGGAACTTCCCATCGGCGCAGTTGGTCTGCGCACAGAAGCTGTGAAGGACCGTATACCTGCCTTTGGGAGTGAGCTTGAACACGGCCCCGTATCCGTAGGCCCCGCGTTAGTAAGTCGTCCGATAAAAGTCCCCCTCCTGATCGAGGACCAGCCCCGCGATGGGTCTCGCCACATCGGTGCAGCCGCTCTGCGCACATAAGGTATGGAGGACCGTCTCCTTGCCATCTGGAGTGAGCTTGAATACGACACCGCATGTGCCGAAAAAGCAGTCCTGGCTGTATACCCCTCCGCTGGCGGTGGTCCCATACAGGTTTCCCTTCTTGTCGAAGACCAGCCCTGCCTGGGGGTATGCCCCGTCGGCGCAGCCGCTCTGCGCGCAGAAACTGTAAGCACACTTTCGGTCCGGGCCCACGCCGCACCCAGCAATAGGCCAAAACTAAAAGTACCAACGTGGCGCTTCGTTTCCTGAAAGAACTTTTGCCTGGCACGATTTTCCTCTGGTGGCAGTTCTTGAAACAGACTCTTGTTTCTTCAAGGGGGACGAAGATCTCAGGACGCCTTGCCTGTCATCCTCAAGGGCTGCGGAAGTATACACCCGCTCGTCAATCCCCAAAACCGAGGATTCCTGGCAGTGTGCAAGGACTTGGCGCCCGCGCCCGGCTTGGATTAACTGGGTAGCGCCTCTCGCGATTTTAGAGGGGAAAGAAAGGTAGTCTGAGGGGTCTTCCGGATTAACTTCCGAAGACAAGCCATTACACTCCTTGAAGGCAGAGGTGTAGCACTTTTGCCGTCGCCATATTTTGTACGCACTGGAGGCTGGCTCGATAGACAGTGCTGCTTCAGCGTGCCGCCAGGCCCTCTATCGCTGTTTCGCTCCAGCCTGCCGCGGTGAATCCAGTGCTGGACGCGGTAATTGTGTAAACCCCGGGATTCGATGGCAGAGTGTATTTTGTTGTAGCGACTCCTTGGCTGTTGGTTACAGGATTGGGGTTGCTAAAGCTGCCACCGCTTTCGCCGTCGCTGAAGTGAATGGTTACACCCGGCATAGGCTTTCCAGTATAGGCATCGGTAACCGTCGCACGCAGCGGCTTTGGGAGTTGCGTGCCCACTTGGCCGGTTTGTTTACTGCCGCCGCTACGCTCGATCTTGGCGAGAAGACCCATGACCACGATATCGTCCTTAGTTCCCACGTAGACTTTTCCGTTGGCAATGGTGGGAAGGACAAGGTGCGTGGCGGCATCAATTGGATCTCGCGGTCCCGACCTGTACAGAAGTGTCAAGTTCGTGGCGTCAAACGCGTCCAGGATCGAACGCTGTGAGTGCTGTTCTACGCCCCACAAGATTCCGTTCTCTTCGCCATTGGCTGAGATAGAAAACAGGCTGCTGAAGTAATACGGATAAGTAGTCGTCGCCACCGGCGAGGTAGATAAGAGGCCGTTGGTCAGGGAAAACGCTTCGACTAGAACGTGCAGGCCGCCAAAATATACAAAGTTGTTCCAATAGGTGGCGCCGCCCATGATTTCAACCTCCGAGTTGGGATCAAACGGCAGCTCTTGCACGACTTGGTCAGCGATCGAGTTGTACTGCCCGAGGTTGTCTCGGTTTACCAAATAAATCATACCCTCTTTTCCCGCGATGATTCCCAAATGAGGGTAAGGGCCTTGTTGGTCGGGCAAAATAACGAGTCCAGAGGATCCCAGATCCAAGTCGTTAGCGTAAAGGTCAGCTTGGTTGTAGGGAGTAAAGTAGTCGATCAAGTTAAAGCTGTTGCCCGCGAGGTTTAGCTTTAAGAGAGTGTCGCCGTAGTCGAGACCTCCGACGGCGTAGTCGAAGAGTCCGTCGCCAGTGGCCACATACAGATCGCCGTTGCTGTCTATCGACGGACCGTCTCCACCCATCCAGATACCGGGCAGGCTGTTCTGTGTGGGACCGACGTCAAGCACAGCCAACTGCTGGAGGGTACTGGCGCTGTAAGCCATCACCCAACCGGTGGAGGGCGGCGAACTCTTGCAGCTCATATTGCCAAAGGCGATGTAGATGACACCGTTGGAGAGCAGGAGTGCCGGTCGCTGCATGCGGTGCCGATCTCTAAAGATGAGCTCGTTGCTACCGCTCTGGTAGGAAGCTTTAATAATCACCGGTCCGCCGAATTTTTCGTGCCCGGTGGTGATATCCAAAGCATGCAGCCGGTGCACGTAGTTCCCTTCCTCCTTCGTCTTTGCCACCAGGTACATCGTGTTAGTCCTGGGGTCGATGACGGGCGTTCCCAAAATCCCCAATTCGGTGAAGCCGTTCGTCGGACAGCCTTGGTCCGCGATAGGGACGGTTGTCACCTTCGGCGGGTCGATGAAGCTCGTATACCATAATGGCGAAGCATTGTTACCCCTGTTGCTATCAGCATCAAAAGCGTAGACACCGTCATGCAGTGTAGCCACGAACACCACGTTGTGAGTGGCTCCTTGGATTTGCAGATTCGGTACATACAGGGGCTGCCCAATGATCATGCCATCCACGGGCTGGCTAAAGAGCTCGCCGAAGTGGTTGTAGTTGACCACGTCCGGAGTCAGATAGGTTTCGCTGAGATTCTGGCCGGAGCGCGAATTATCGTTGTGGTGGGTAAGTACCGAGACTTGCGCAAAGCTGGGCGAAGACAGCAGAACCGAAACTAGAACCGCACCGGTGGTACCGCTTAGGCCACTTAAGAAACCCTCAGGTTCATGATGTAGCTTCATCCTGAGTTTCCTTTCTGGCCCTAAACATTGGAATGGTACCTCAAATCGCATTCCCGTCAACGTCAAAATGTGCGGTAGAGCTTACTCACCAGTATCCCCCGAAGGTGGCCAAACGGCATGAGTGGTGAAAAGTGCAAACACATTCGACAGGGGCTATCGAGAGAACATTTTTCCCACCAATTTCCCAACGGGCAATCCGTGAATACTGCTCCCGTTTACACCAGTCTGTTGGTTGATTCCGGTCTTAGGCATCTTGAGCTGAAGAAAGCTAATCTGATACCTTCACATTAAACCGGGCACGGAGCTCTGACCATACTACGACGTCAGATTATGAGAGTGTCCAGTCGAATCCGATCCGTTCCCGCGGTGGACGCATCCGAACATAGATAGAAAAAAACATCTTGATCAGAAGTAGCAGGTGCGTGCGCCGAAGGTGGTCTGAGAAAGTTTCCCGGATGAGTGGAGGGGTGGGGCTCATGAGGATAAGAAACTGCATGTTCATGATGTTTGTGTTCACCAGTGTCTATTCGCTGGGTCAAGGCTGCCAATCGGGGGACTGCCAACAGGGAGCAATCGCCGGCCCATACACCGCGGCCGAAACTGCCGAGAACACGGCCCCCAACTTTCCGCAGTGCGTTGCTTCGTCGTGCGCCACGGGACCCTGGAACGGAAACCAGATCGAAGGCATTGACGCCCAGCAGAACATCGGCACCAAGTATCAATTCTACGACGCGAGTTATTACAACCTCGATGCCAATATTGCCGTGGGCCCAACCGTGAGTGGTCAAAACGCGCAAGTTCTGGAGTGGGTCAATGGCCAGTACGTTCAGGGCTTCGACAAAGTAACCAGTCAACCGATCTTTACCTTCACGAATGGAACTACGCCTGTGCCGGTTAACGTGACATCGTTGTGGTCCAGTTCGACACAAGCGGAATGCCAGAATAGTACAGGGAACGCTCAAGTCATCTACGACCGTCTGGACAATGTGTTTGCCATCAACCGGCGTACAACGTATAGCGATGCGAACGGCATCGACCATTACGCCTGGTGCATTGCGCTCAGTTCTGGCAGCGATCTTTCCAGTGCCAGCATTCAATGGTATGCGTACGAATATAAGATGGACTCGGTAATTCCTTGTCTGCCGAGTTCCGCAAGCTGTACCACTGGAACTGCTTGGTACTACTATCCCGACTGGCCCCGGATCGGGACTTGGTCGAATGGCTTCTACATAACCTTTGATTTGCTGGACCCGACAGCAGGCAATACCGAAGCCGGTTTCGAAGCTTGCCAGTTGGACCGTGTGGACATGGTAGTCGGCCAACCCGCGAACCTGATGTCGTGCTACACCTACATGGTTCCTCAGAACGAAGAGCCCAGCATCATCCATTCGCTCGATGTGGGAGATATCGACAGTTCGACTGGACCGCCGAATAGGGAACCGGAATATTTCCTTTCCATTGTCAATCCCAGCAATGCACAGCAGGGAAACAACGGACAGGGCGTCTGCACGAGCCAGAGCGTGCCCTGCACATCCAACCAGTTGGCCCTGTTTACCTGGGGGACGAGTGGTTTGGCGGGGCCGACCCTGGTCACCGTGAACCCATACACACCTGGCTGCTACGACACCTCCAGACAGGGCAGCGAGACCAACACGGCCTGCGTGCCCGTGCCGAGCACGAATCTTTCCCAGATCGGAGGCTATGGCAGCCTCCTATGTGGAGATTATGGACCACCGTGTCTAGACTCCCTGGGTGACCGGATGGCGAACCGGCTAGCCTACAATAACCTGACTTCGACCGGAAACGGGCCGAACGGGGCGTTCCTGACGGCGTCGCATGTAGTGATGGAAAGTGCCATGAACGAGCGCACCGGGATTCGCTACTACATTTTGCAGGTTTCAAATGGGGCGGCGAAAGTGCTGGTGAATAGTGGCGGCACTTCGGGTCTTCCGGATTTGCAAGATCCGAATGCGACCCTGTTTTACTTCATGCCCAGTGCGGCTCTGGATAAGAATGGCAATCTGGAGATCGTGTACACGACATCTGGCGCCTACTGTTCCAGTTGTCAGACTCAATACAATCCCGCCATTAATGTTGAGGTGCTGCCCTGGGGCGCTTCAAGCTTCGACCTTCCAACACTGATCCTGCAGGGAAGCGGGGACGAAGAGAACACGATGCACTGGGGCGAGTATGCGGCCACTGTGATCGATCCGACCGACAATCTGACATTCTACGGCGTCGGCGAATACTTCAATACTAGTCAAACGGGAACGAGCAATTGCCAGACCCCGTCAAGCAATTGCTTCACTTGGCAAACCCGCATCTTCCGAGGCCAGGATCCGTTGCCCGCACTTGCCGTGAGCCCCCTCAGCCTGACTTTCGCTCCGCAGGCGATCGGCACTACGAGTTCACCCCAGATAGCCACGTTAACAAATACCGGAATCGCGACGCTGACACTATCAAGCATTGGGATCGTCGGGACCAATGCCAGCGACTTTGCCGAGACCAACACCTGCGGCCCGACTCTGGCACCCAATGACAATTGCCAGGTCAGCGTGACGTTCACCCCCACTGCCGCAGGAAGCCGAAGCGCAGCGGTGAGCATCACGGACAACGCTTCTGACAGCCCGCAGACAGTTGGGCTGACGGGCACGAATGCCGTTTTCTTGTCACCCACCAATGTCAGTTTTCCTAATCAATATGTGGGAACGTCAGGGCTTCCGCAAACGGTCACGTTGACGAACACTGCCACGAGTACACTCAACATTACTAGTGTGACGGCCAGCCCCGCCGACTTCACCCCGCACAGCAACTGCGGAAGCAGTGTCGCACCCGGAGCCAGTTGCTCCATCAGCGTTTCTTTCGACCCGACCACAAGCGGCATCAAAAACGGAGTTGTAACCGTTACCGACAGTGCCAATGACAGCCCGCAGACTGCTGTCCTCGCCGGAACGGGGCAAGATTTCACGGTTGCTCCGTCTGGCTCAGCGACGGCTACGGTCACTCCGGGACAGACCGCCAACTATACGGTGGCAGTTGCGTCCGGCGGCGGATTCAATCAAACCGTGGCATTGAGTTGCAGCGGAGCGCCACCCCAGTCCGCTTGCTCTCTCTCTTCCAGTTCAGTTGCGCTTCATGGTTCTGCGCCAGTACTTGTGACTGTTGCGGTATCGACGGTAGGAAGCTCGGCGAGTCTCGCGCACCCCGCTGGTTTTCCGCCGGCCGGCGGCAGGCTTGCGCTATGGTTGGCGCTCTCTGGCTTGTCAGGGCTGGTGCTGCAGGGCTCAGGTCGTCACTTCCGGCAGCGGCAGAGTCGATTGCTCTACGGATTAGCCTTGCTGGGCTTGTTCTCACTGGGAATCACACTTTCCGCCTGCGGGGGCGGCGGGATCAGCAGCACGGGAAATAGCGTCAGCGCAACGGCGGCTGGTTCCTATAATCTCACTGTGACAGGCACTTTCACATCCGGCTCGACTACGTTGACGCATGCTACGAAGCTCACTTTGATCGTGCAATAACTGACTTCCTAGCCTTGAGATTACGGTTCATTCTGTGACTATGGTGTCCAGCTAAGCGCCATCCCGCTTCCAGCCAATCTTTTGTGGAACTCGCGTGCTGTCAAGCGGAGCGATGTTCGCTCAGGTTTCGCCGGGAACTTTTTGGAATTGTGGCCGCAATTGTGTCGAGTGGCTGCCACGCTGCAGACTATCGCCCCTCCCTAATGCCGATTAATGCTTCGCGAAAAAAATTGGAGTTGATGGGAATTGGCGGGGAAATGTCGCCTTTATAAGTGAGCGGGAAGATAAATGGCCGGACGGCTTCTTCCGATCACAGTAATCATAAAAACATCGAGGAGAAAAAACTTGAAACTCAAATCATTCGCTATCGGCCTAGGATTCGCGATTTTGACCTTGCGCATCCATGTTCGCCCAGACGTCTTACAACTTTACGACCATTAACTATCCCCATGACACATTTACCCAGCTGCTGAGTATCAATGTCAAAGACGAAATCGCCGGCTACCACAATGTGAACGATAACAAGGGATTCACCTACAAGCTGTCCAGCAAGAAGTTCACAAACGAAAATTTTCCCGGCTCTCTATTGAGTCCCGCATAATATAGCGATACTTTTCCGAGGTGGCTGCGTCTAATCAAGCATGGGAAACCCTGCCGGAGTACGACGCGATTTCGAAGCCCTGGAGAAACGGCGCTTCCACGCCATTCGCCTGTTCGAGCGAGGCGAGAATCAATCTGCCATTGCCCGCCAAGTCAAGGTGGTTCGTCAAACCGTGGCCCGTTGGGTGAAACAGTATCGTGCCCAGGGCAAGTCCGGACTGCGCAAAGCCGGACGGGCCGGGCGCAAGCCCGGTTTGAGCGAGAAAGACCGGCAGCGCCTGCACACTTTGCTGCTCCAAGGTCCCGAGCGACTGGGCTTCGAAACTCCGCTGTGGACCTGCCCACGCGTGGCCCACCTGATCCAACAGGAATTTGGCGTGCGTTATCACGAGGGACATGTGTGGAAGATTCTGGTCAGTCTTCACTGGAGTCCGCAACGGCCCACCGGACGAGCGCGGGAACGCAACGAAGAACAGATCCGGCATTGGAAGAAGAAGGTGTTGCCTGCCCTTAAAAAAAAGCCCTCCGCGAGGGGCGCATCCTGATCTTTGTCGATGAGAGCGGGTTGAGCCAGCGGCCGCATCGCTGCCGCACTTGGGCGCCACGCGGCCAGACCCCGGTGCTGCAGTACAACTTTAACTGGAAAACCCTATCCGTGGCCGCCGGGTTGACGGTGTGGAACTTCTACTTCCGTTTGTACCCGGGGTCGATCAAAAAGGCGCAAGTGCGGGACTTTCTCCAAACCCTGGTGCGGCATCTGCCGGGGCCGTTGTTGCTGCTCTGGGACCGGCTGCCGGGACACCGCAGCCGACTGGTGCAGGACTACATCGCATCCCTCCAAGGCTGGATCCATCAGGAGTACCTGCCCTCCTACGCTCCGGAGTTGAACCCGGTGGAGTTCATTTGGGCCCACTGGAAGCAGCACGAGCTACCCAACGTTTGCCCCAAAGATTACTACCAGCTCAGTCAAGCGGCGCTGCGGACTCTGCGACGCATGCGCCGCCGCCCGCGATTGATCACCGCCTTCTGGCAACAGGCTTCTTTGTGGTCAGAATGACTCTATATTATGCGAGGTTCAATAGGTGATAGACTTATTCTACACAGTCAGCCAAACTACTGTCGGAGTTCCCCGCAAAGACTCATCTCAACCGTCACTGAAAAGGGTCTCCCAGGGCGAGACCATCCGGATCACGAGGCGGGGGGCTCCATCAATCCGTCGCTGAGCTACCAGGTTGGGGATCACTTTGCTCGGGCAATGACGACTGAGCATGTTGCTGGTGATCCAGCATGGTATCGGAAATATCTCTCTGCGTCCCATTTGGAGGAAAACCGCGTTTGTCGTCAGCTACGATGAGTGTCTCAATCGCGCTGCGTCTGCAATCTCGCCATGGCGAGTGAAATTCTAGATACGGAAGACGTCTCGTCCAACTCCTCACCTGCGATGCACAGTGGCGTGGCATTCAGAGCAAAGCGTAATCAGGTTCTGCTCTGAATCGTCGCCGGACTGGCTGCGAAATTCTTTGTGGTGAACCGCAAGGTTGGACATTGTGCCGCATGATTGGCATCTCCAGCCGTCGCGACTTAGCACTTGGTGGCGGAGATTGTCGTCCTCGTCGGGCTGGAGCCGCATTGGTCCACGTTTCCGTCGGACTCGATTCAAGACGCCTTCTCGGTCACGTAGTGCAGAAACGTCTGCCTCTCTTTGCCGGGAAGGAACTTGAAGAACCGTAATGCCGACTGGAGGAGAACATTGGGATTTTCATTCTCCAGGTTCGCTCCTGCCAAAAAGTCCGCGCAGATCATCTCCAGACAATAACCACGTGATCTGTCAGTCCCGAGCATCAGCGCCGCCGTTTCGATCGCCTGCTCAATGATTGGGATCTGGCTCTTGTACAACTTGAAATAGACCATCTCCCACGGTTCAGTTTCCCGCCCGGTTAGCTCCTTCTCGACCTCCTGCTTAAACTGCTCCTTGGGCATCTCGCGGGCTTTGTGCAACCAGGTTGCACAATCGAAGTTCTGCCGGTCCCTTCTCGCAATCTTCGCCAACTCCAGCCCCTTGGTCCAGCCGACTTCCTTCAGTTCGTTCCTTGCCTGCGGTGGCAAGAGCTCATGGATTGACATGAGGTAATAAGCCTTACGCCGTGACTCCGGAAACCGTCTTACCAAGAACTCGTCGAACGATTTCACGTTTTCCACCCGCCAGTACTGTCCCGCCCGTACTTCACACAAGTAACGTCCGAGTTCTACGAACCGGGTATCCCGCTCCGTTTCCTTCTGCTTTTCCCAGGCCAGGATCTCATCAATCTTGGTGAGCACGAACATCGCTCGTCGACGATTGAGCTTGGGCAGCATGGGCGGATTCCTAGTAAGTAAGCTCGTCAAGCCAACCAAGGTTTTCGGCTCCCGGCCGCCGCACCAGAGCGGCATCGACCAATTCCTGCTTTCCCAGGCACAGTCCCAAGTAGGGGCAAGTGCTGCACGGGTTCTGCGGGAAACGAATGCCGCTGTGAGGCAAAAACTGTGCGGACTCGATTCGCCGGATCGTGTCTTCGACCAACTGCCCGAACTCCTGACGTTGCTCTTTGCTGATTGACGTGTGCAGACATTGGACCTCGACCAGCCGCTTCCGGACGAACACGACCTGCGCAACTTCGGAGATGCCCGTCATCCAAGAATAACAAACCAGTTGCGGATCTAGAGCCAGCAGCCCGTCCGGCGCTTCTGGGTAGCGGCTGGAAGTAGTTTTCCACTCCAGCAGGCAGCGTGTCCCGTCTAACTTCCCGATGGCATCGATGTACGCTACGAAATCGTTCTTGGCAGAAACTGGCCGTGTGAACTTAATCTGCAGGTTGCGGCGGGGCTGACGAATGCGAATGCGGTCGTCCTGGCAGAATCGATCCAAAAGCTGGATACCTTGCTGCAGCATGCGATCCCAAGTATCCCCGCTCGAGTAGTGCAAGCCCTGGTTCTGACATACGCTCCATTCGCGAAACAACACAGCCGCGGCATCTTCGCGCAGGAAATAAGCGGCGAGTGCCCGCTCAAAGGCCCGCCCAAAGAGCATAGCGGCTCGGACATCCTTTTCCTGCCAGCCATCGAGATAGCGATGCCGATATCGCCGCGGGCAAGTCAGGTACTGGCTAATCTGGGTGTAGCTGTAATTCATCAGGCCACCAGCGAACCATCGAGATTGGTGGGCGAGAGTTCGTCCCATCGGCCAGCGGGGGCAAAGCCATCCAGCCGGAGCAGGGAAGTGCCGTTGAGGACTAGATGACTGATCTTCACCACACCGGTCAGGCCGATCAGCTGCGTTTCATCGACTTCATCGCGGCCTAGTAGTTCGACGTCGTAGCCAAAGTCGCTCAGGAACCAATTGAACTTCCAGAGGGCCTTATTGTTGCAAGAGAGACGGCTGGAAATGACGTGGCCGGAAAATCGACTGGGCTCCAGAATGTCTAGAGCAACAGTGTAATAAGGTTTCTGTGCTTGGCGGCGAAACTGGACTCTCCGCACTCGAACGAGGAAGACCGCATCAGGAAGTTGGTCCGCCGCACAGCGATCGGCGGCATGGAGGCCTGCAATCTGGCGTCTCATGCTACGCCTGCGTTCTGGCTGAGATAGCTGTTGAGCTGGCAGAGCAAGGCATTGCGGTCTTTCTCGGCCCAGTCAGCCAAGTGAGCGACGAAGTTCTCAACCTGCTCGCGAGCGGCTTCGCGAAGAGTCTTGACCCCGCAGAAATCGGTTGCGTACGACTTAACCAGACTCGCGTCGAGCTGGTGCTGGCGAATTAGTTGGCAAAGGCGATCGCGGACCGTGCGGCCTCCGTAGCTATTGCCGTTTGCAGCATGTACAGGAATCTTCGTCGAATCCTTGTCGCTCCTCGGAGTTACCCCAAACGATCCGATTTCCTCCGCCGAGCAGAGGGGGACGGCGTATGCCTTGCGCAGTGCGCGGTTCACCGCTCTGGTCTCAGCCATCCTCAGTTCGGCGCCGTGGACCAAAGGATCGACATTCGACGGATCGGCATCGCCGAGGCCGGTAAAACCTTTACAGGTGGGGACTTGTAGACGGTGGCTCTGCATGCCCAGCGCGAGCTGCGCGGGTCACAGAATTCGGGCGTCATATCGACGTGAATGCCGCAACACTTCTTGCGTCGGGCCAGACGAAGCAGACCGGAATGCGTGACGTACCATTTGCCCTCGATTAGCAGGAGGTCCCCACTTTCAATCGATATTCTCAGCTCTTCCGACCAAGCCGCGAGTGCTTGTTCAAGAGCCACTCCTAAGTGTCTCCCCCACTTGGAGCGCGCGAGCCGTAGGTTCCGTCGCACCAAAAGGACACTCTTCTCTTTATGTGTTTTCATCGTGTACCTCTTCGATCACCCTCACTTCTTGTTTTTCTTCCGAACCAAATGTAAAAAGACGGTATAAAAAGCGGACGGTGTTTGAGACTCTCTGGTTTATCTGTATGTAGATATTTTATCTGTATATAGATGAAAAAGTCAAGCAAAAAATCGGGGATTGCATCGGCCCGAGTGGACTGGAACGCAGTAGGTCGACGTCTAAGGGAAATGCGCGGCTTCGATGTTACCCAGCAAGAGTTTGCGCGCCGAATAGGTGTCAGCCAGAACCATCTTTCCGCTATGGAACGAGGTAAAGTCGAGATCGGCGCCGAAATTTTGCTGAGAATTGGCTTGGAATTTGGCAAAAGTCTTGAATGGCTGCTGACGGGAGAAGATCCGGCCAAGATAAGCGATTGATGGACAGCAGGAACGAATCCGGAGAATGAAAATCCTGAGGTCCTCCTGACGTCATGCGTCCCGTTTGGCTTGACGAATGGAGCACTTTCGAAAGAACACCGTGCTCCTCCTGAGTGGATGCTCTACGCCCTCAGTTCATCAAGCTGTATCCTTAAGGCGGCGCAACCGTCGAGATGAGGGCTCAAAGCAATGGAGATGGTCAACAACTACAGCTCCACGCGAAGTTCCAGGACCCCATGGAAAAGGCCCTGCGGCACCAGAAGGCTACCGCTCGAGACTTCTATCGCGCGTGGAACTTGCTTTACAAACTACGGAGAAAACAGAAGCCTAACTCGAGAGATTGACACTGGAGCCCCCTGTGGAAATTTGTGGCTGGGAGAGAAAGCAGCCCATCGTGTTCTTCACAACCAATGCATTTACCCGGGAATTCTCATCCAAATATATATCGTAATACGATATATAAGGAAAACCTTTAACGTGCACGCAAACCTTAAACGTGCACGCGACCTTTGTTGTAGGACGCAGAGATATTCGATAGCGCTAGCAGGCTTTTATGGCGAAACGAACCCACTATGTATCCTGTCTTCATGGACTTACAAAAGTTAGGATACGAATTAATCGGCGTGATTTTCCAAGAAAATCAGACTACCGACAATATGTTCCAGGATCCCGTCCTGGTCTCCCGGGGCGCCGATATCCAGAATTATGGTATCGATTCCAAAGGCAACAAGATTATGCTGGTGGCCGGCCCTTTGAAAACCGACTATGACTTGGGCCACGGTCACAAGTCATTTCTGGACTTGTATGACAACGGCAAGATGGACGGGGCCGATCTAAATAGCGTAACTTGCATTAAAGGCGCGCCTCCAACCTGCGCTCCGCCCAACCCCTGGTTCCAATATGCGCAAGCCACCGATGTAGCGCCTTATTTCCAGATGGCAGAAACCTACACTTTCGGCGACCGCGTGTTCCAGACTAACCGGGGACCAAGCTTCCCGGTGCATCAGTTCATCATTTCCGGAACTTCTGCCCCGAGTGCCGGCAGCAACTTGTTTGCATCGGAGAATCCAGTTCGTAGTCAAGACCCTTTTGATAATGCGGGTTGTATAGCCCCACCGAATGAGCTGGTGGCATTGATCACTCCCACTGGCGATGAGTCGCAACAGATGTATCCCTGTTTTGATCATCCGACCTTGACCGACATCTTGAACACGGCCAAAATCAGTTGGCGATATTATTCGCCGTTACCAGGAATTATCTGGAACGGTCCCACCGGGATCGAGCACATCTGTGTGCCGAATGCTCCGCCGCCGAATGGGACCGCCTGTACGGGCCCCGATTGGATCAACAACGTAATCATTCCGAACACACAAGTGTTGACCGATATTGCGAACGATCAGCTCGCAAGCGTGAGCTGGGTCATTCCCAGCGGGCAAGCATCGGATCATCCCGAAATCAGCGACGGGTCCGGGCCATCGTGGGTGGCCTCTGTGGTGAACGCCATCGGCAACAGCCAGTACTGGTCAAACACCGCCATCATCATTACCTGGGATGATTGGGGAGGCTGGTATGACCACGTGAGCCCCACGATCACAGGTGGTCCGGGTATCATCAACTCCTATGAATACGGTCTCCGCGTGCCCTTGATCCTGGTCTCGCCGTATGCGAAGCTAGCCTACATTTCCCACCAGGTAAACGATTTCGGCAGCATTTTGAAATTCATCGAGGTAACCTTCGGTGTGGGCAATGTTGCGCCGGGAGCTTCGCCTGCCTACGCTGATGCCACCACCAACACGGGCGATCTTTCGGATTGCTTCGACTTCACTCAGACTCCATTGACGTTTCAAACAATCCAGGCGCCCTTGGATGCCAAGCATTTCCTGGAAGATAAAACTCCGCCCACAGATCCTGACGACGATTGATCTCGATCGCGGCTTCACTCCCTGCCTTCTCGGCATGGACGTCCATCACGAGCCGATGGTAAGCTTTCGGTCTGGTTCCTCGCATACAGGGCGAACCTGATATCTCGAAGAGCCCGATTCTGCCGGCTCCGACGGGATGAGATCCGATGGCGTCCGTTCCGACTAGTACTCCCGAAGCGGCAGGTGGCGCGCGCGGCGTTGCGCAGGCCGTGGCCGCACCCCTCACTCGCGCCGCAATCTTCCTGGCCGCGACCCTAAACTCAGGGCCTGAAAATCGCGCGACCGTTCGGTCATTCTGTGCAGACATCGCCGCACTGTTGCGCGCCGTGGGCTTTCGCGACCTTGAAGGGGAGCTTTCCTGCGTCGTGGGATTTGGGTCTGACGCATGGGACCAACTCTTTGGGCCGCCGCGGCCGGCGAAGCTGCATCCATTTCGGGAGATTCGTGCCGGCGCACACCATGCTGTATCCACGCCGGGCGACTTGCTGTTTCACATTCGCGCGAAGCGCATGGATTTATGCTTCGAGCTTGCGACGCAAATCATGGCACGCATCGGCGGTGCTGTTTCGCCGGTAGACGAGGTGCAAGGATTCCGTTACTTCGACGACCGCGATCTCATCGGCTTTGTCGATGGAACTGAAAATCCGAGGGGAGAGGCAGCGATCGACGCCGTGCTGGTCGGCGAGGAGGACTCCGCGTTCGCCGGCAGCAGTTACGTCATCGTGCAGAAATATCTCCACGATCTTGCCGCGTGGAATGCGCTGTCGACGGAGGCGCAGGAACGCATCATCGGTCGCACCAAACTGTCTGACATCGAATTGGACGATTCCATCAAGCCAACCTCCGCGCACAATGCGCTCACTACCATCGTCGAAGATGGGAAAGAGATCAAAATCCTGCGCGACAACATGCCGTTCGGGCGGGCGGCCATGGGTGAATTTGGCACCTATTTCATCGGCTACAGCCGTTCGCCCAGTACGATTGAGCAAATGCTTGAGAACATGTTCATTGGCCGCCCGCCCGGAAATTACGATCGGCTGCTCGATTTCAGTCGTGCCGTCACTGGAAACTTATTTTTTGTACCCACCGCGACGTTCTTGGAAAACGTAACCGAAGACCAGCCTGCGGTTGCGGCGGCTTCCGCCGAACCAGCGGTCGAAGCCTCTCTGCTTATGCGCCCGAACGATGGTTCGCTCGGTATCGGTTCCCTTAAAGGAGACATCCCGCATGAATAATCTGCATCGAGAGCTTGCCCCCATTTCCGATGCGGCGTGGGCACAGATCGAACAGGAGACCTCGCGCACGCTCAAGCGCCACCTCGCGGGGCGGCGCGTGGTCGATATGCATGGGCCGGCGGGCCCAAGCTTCTCCGCTGTCGGCACCGGACATCTGCTGACGATCTCCGCTCCGAGAGACGGTATCGTCGCCAGGCAGCGCGAAGTAAAGGCGTTGGTCGAGCTGCGGGTTCCGTTCGAGCTGGAGCGACAGACCATTGACGACGTCGAGCGTGGCGCGAACGACTCAGACTGGCAGCCGGCGAAGGACGCCGCGCGCAAGCTCGCTTACGCCGAGGACGGTGCGATATTCGAAGGCTATGCCGCCGCGGGAATTGTGGGCATCCGCCAGGCGACCAGCAATCCGGCGATGACTTTGCCTGGTGATGTGCGAGAGTACCCGCAAGCTATCGCCCAAGGCTTGAGCCAGTTGCGGCTTGTCGGCGTCAATGGCCCCTACGCGGTGCTGCTTGATGCTGACGTCTATACAGCGCTGGCTGAGACCAGCGACCACGGATACCCGGTGCTGGAACACGTCAAGCGGCTTGTCGACGACAAAATCATCTGGGCACCTGCCATCCGCGGTGCGTTTGTCGTGACCACCCGTGGCGGCGATTTCGACCTGCACATCGGACAGGACGTCTCCATCGGTTATTTGAATCACAGCGATGCCACGGTCGGCCTTTATCTGCAGGAGACGTTTTCCTTCCAGATGCTCACGGCTGAAGCAGCCATCGCGCTGACTCCGCCGGTGAAGGCGTAGAAGAGCTGACGGGCAAGAATGCCGCGACTAAAGGACGCAAGCTCTGCATTGAATGAGAGTCACGGAAGCGCAACGAATTTCAAACAGGTGGGCGAAGGCACCTGGAACACGTCTCCCGTCGGCGTGAGATGGCCGGTCTTTTGATCAATGCGAAAAACAACGATGTTGTCGGAATCCTGGTTGGCGGCGAGGAGCCAGGATCCCGTGGGGTCGATCGCGAAGTTGCGCGGGGTCTTTCCGAGGGTTGGATGGTTCTCAATATGCGTCAGCGTACGTGTATCGGAATCGATGGCAAACACTGCGATGCTGTCTTCTCCACGGTTCGAAGCAAATAGAAATTTTCCCGAAGGATGAATTTCGATTTCGGCGGCCGTGTTATTGCCGCTGAAGGTTTTTGGAAGCGTCGATGTAGTTTGCAATTCATGCAGAGCGCCGGTGACGGCGTTGTATGAGTAAGTCACGACTGTAGACTGCAGCTCATTAATTACGTAAAGGAAGCGGCCGTCGGAACTGAACGCTAAATGCCGCGGACCCACGCCGGGACTGGCCTTCGCGACTTGCGGATTGGTTCCCAGCGTTCCCTTCGTGGAATCGAAGGAATAAACCAGCAACTCATCGAGTCCAAGGTCTGCGACCACGGCAAAGCGATTGTCCGGCGGGAGCGCGATCGCGTGGGCGTGGGGTCCCTTCTGCCGCTGAGGATTTATGCTCGAGCCTTTGTGCTGCACGAACGACATAGCTTCCCCTAGCCGACCGTCTTTCAGCACCGGGAACACAGCCACACTGCCAGCGGTGTAGTTGGAAACCAAGGCGTAGTGCCCCGTCCGATCAAGAGTGATATGAGCTGGAGCTGCGCCTCGCGAAGAGACTTGATTCAACAGAGAAAGTTTGCCGGTTTCTGGATGGATGGCAAATGCGCTCACCGCACCCGTGGATTGGCCGCCGTAGTTGGCAATCTCATTGGCTGCATATAAGAATCGTCCTCTGGGATCGATTGCGAGAAACGATGGTTCGGTGGTTTCGGCAGCGAGACTCAGGGAACTCAGCTTGCCAGCAGAGCAATCGAAGCGGTAAACATAGATTCCTTTGCTGCCATGGTCGGTGTAGGTGCCAACGTAGACAAGATATTGTCCCCGTGCGGGGTCGGCCGCAGGAGCGAACATGGATGACACAAGCGTGACCAATAGAAGAACGGCCAGGCGGAAAATCTGTCGAAGATGTGGCATTCGTATTCTCATGTGATTCTTTCGGATCACTTTCAACGCCCTCTTAAGCTCTTCTTAGCGAACCTTTGTGCCCTTTGTGGTTGATGGAGTGAAAATGCTAGAACCACAAAGGACACAGAGGTTCACAAAGGAAAACCTCAGAGGGATCCTAAACTACCGTTTGTCTCCGGCTCTGAGATCGGTTCGATTCTTCCCAGCAGGAAAATGTAACCCACAATCCCCAGCATCAGGATTACGGTCGCGGTCGCGAAGGCGGCGGCGAAGGAGTGCGTTCCGGAGACGATGTAGCCGGTGACGATCGGCGCAGAAATCGCGGCAATCTGACCACAAAAAATTCACCGCGCCTCCGAGTGTGCCGACGCTTTCCCGCGGCGCAATTAGCGATGGAACCGTCCACGCCACCGGCGCCGCTGCAGCAAGTCCTCCCAGAGCAAGGCTGATCCAGACGAGGGCGGCTGCAGAACTGCGAGCGCTCGCCGCACCAAAGATCGCCAGACCAAAAGCCATTCCTGTTACCAATACGCTTTGGCGAACCCGGTTTGCGTCGCAACCGTGCTGGATCAGAGCATCCACCAGCCATCCGCCCACCAGAAGATCGGTGAAGGTGGCGAACAGCCAGGGTACGCTGGTGTAGAAAGCAGAGTGGAACAAATCCATGTGAAGGGAAACGGAAAGATAGCTGGGGAGCCACGTTAGCAGGAGAAAGAAAGTGTAGTTGTAAGCGCCCCATCCCAACGCGAGCCCGTAGACTTTTCGCCGCCTCAAGAGATAGCCGAGCGAAGCGCCTTTCGCTGCTTTCGCCTGATCTTCCAGTTGAGCACCACCGCGGAGAATGAACTGAAGCTCTTGAGCTGACAGTCCTTTGTCTTCGCTTGGATTGCGGTAGATCAAATAGAACATCACAAAATAGAAAAGGCTGACGAAGCCGGTGACGGCGAAACTCCAGCGCCAGCCAAAATACAAGAGCAGCAAGCCGATCAGAGGGACTCCGATTGCGCTGGAGAGTTTCGCCGCTGCATCCGTAATCGCCGTTGCCAAGCCTCGTTCCTCTCGCGTGAACCAGTATCCCAAGGCTTTCGCATTCGCTGGAAACGTCGGCGATTCGCTCACACCCAGAAGGAATCGGGCTCCAAAAAACCAACCAAGGCCAGGGGAGAGCGCAGCTGCGAACGAGGAAACGCTCCACAGGAGCGCACTGATTCTTCCAACGCGGCGCACTCCCAAACGGTCCAGCAAGATTCCAGCAGGCATCTGCATTAAGGCGTAAGTCCAACTGAAAGCGCTAGAGAGGTAGCCGAAGGCAACCAACGATAAGCCGAAGGAAGCATGAAGCGCGTCGCGGGACACCGACAAGTTGATCCGGTCGAAGAAATTGACTAGAACTCCGAAAGCCAGCAGGAACGCGATTCGCCATCGCCTGCGCGGCACGCCTGAGTTGTCCGAAATCGTTTGCGGCAAGATCGCTCCGAGACGAAGCTGGCTAGAACGGTTTGACGGTTCTTCTCATCACGCTGTCATCCCGAGCGAAGCGAGGGATCTGGGTATCTGCCTGCGACGACGATACTGATGATATTGGCGAGAACCTATTGAGTCCCGCATAATATAGCGATACTTTTCCGAGGTGGCTGCGTCTAATCAAGCATGGGAAACCCTGCCGGAGTACGACGCGATTTCGAAGCCCTGGAGAAACGGCGCTTCCACGCCATTCGCCTGTTCGAGCGAGGCGAGAATCAATCTGCCATTGCCCGCCAAGTCAAGGTGGTTCGTCAAACCGTGGCCCGTTGGGTGAAACAGTATCGTGCCCAGGGCAAGTCCGGACTGCGCAAAGCCGGACGGGCCGGGCGCAAGCCCGGTTTGAGCGAGAAAGACCGGCAGCGCCTGCACACTTTGCTGCTCCAAGGTCCCGAGCGACTGGGCTTCGAAACTCCGCTGTGGACCTGCCCACGCGTGGCCCACCTGATCCAACAGGAATTTGGCGTGCGTTATCACGAGGGACATGTGTGGAAGATTCTGGTCAGTCTTCACTGGAGTCCGCAACGGCCCACCGGACGAGCGCGGGAACGCAACGAAGAACAGATCCGGCATTGGAAGAAGAAGGTGTTGCCTGCTCTTAAAAAAAAGCCCTCCGCGAGGGGCGCATCCTGATCTTTGTCGATGAGAGCGGGTTGAGCCAGCGGCCGCATCGCTGCCGCACTTGGGCGCCACGCGGCCAGACCCCGGTGCTGCAGTACAACTTTAACTGGAAAACCCTATCCGTGGCCGCCGGGTTGACGGTGTGGAACTTCTACTTCCGTTTGTACCCGGGGTCGATCAAAAAGGCGCAAGTGCGGGACTTTCTCCAAACCCTGGTGCGGCATCTGCCGGGGCCGTTGTTGCTGCTCTGGGACCGGCTGCCGGGACACCGCAGCCGACTGGTGCAGGACTACATCGCATCCCTCCAAGGCTGGATCCATCAGGAGTACCTGCCCTCCTACGCTCCGGAGTTGAACCCGGTGGAGTTCATTTGGGCCCACTGGAAGCAGCACGAGCTACCCAACGTTTGCCCCAAAGATTACTACCAGCTCAGTCAAGCGGCGCTGCGGACTCTGCGACGCATGCGCCGCCGCCCGCGATTGATCACCGCCTTCTGGCAACAGGCTTCTTTGTGGTCAGAATGACTCTATATTATGCGAGGTTCAATAGATCCCTCGCTACGCTCGGGATGACACTTGTGTTGTAATTTCAAGATATATCTGAAAGCCTAACAGGCGATAGGTGAGAAAGCAGTCACTGGACACCGATTCCGGCCAGCAGTCCACCGTCTACGAGGTAATCTCCGCCGGTGCAGAATCCGGCCTTATCCGACGCCAGAAATGCCGCTAATTCCGCGACCTCTTCGGGTGTGCCGATACGCTTCAACGGATGAGCCGCGCCAAAACGTGCGAAGGCTTCTTCCGCCGGCAGATCGGGGGCGAAGTGTCCTGCAGAGCGCGCCAGCATCGGCGTGCGGATCGAGCCCGGGCTGATCGAATTAACGCGGATGTTGTCGGCGGCATGGTCGAGCGCCAGAGCGCGCGTCAAGCTGTGAATTGCTCCCTTTGATGTGGCATACGCGGCGACGCCCCGCTGACATGCGTATCCCTGAACCGACGCCAGATTAATGATGGATCCTCCTCCCCGTTTTTTCATCTCCGGGATGCCAAGGTGCGCCAGAAGGTAGATGCTGCCAACATTCACCATCATGCAGCGGTTCCAGGTCGCGAGATCGGTTTCTACAACGGTGCCAAAGGGATGAATCGCCGCCGCGTTGACAATGATGTCCAGACCGCCAAAGCGGCCAACAGCCTGCGCAACTACCGCGCGCATTCTGTCGACGTTGGTCACATCGCAATGTTCGACCAGCAGGGTTAAGCGGAGTGCCTCCGCCTCGCGAGTCAACTCTTGATTCCCAGCCACATCAATGCCGCACGCAACTACTTGCGCGCCTCCCGCAGCAAAGCGCTTCGCAATGGCGCGGCCGATTCCAGTGGTACCCGTGATAAGCGCCACTCGTCCTGCAAACTCTCTCATAGGAGTTGGATCCTCACTTCGAACGTTAACGGCGCTCTTTACTCGGATAATTCAGGAACGGCATACTTCAAGCCCTGCATGACGCCGCGCAGTTCGGCGAGCCCTTTCAATCTGCCCACTAGCGAATAGCCGGGATTTACTTTCTTTCCGATGTCGTCGGCCAGCAGATGTCCGTGGTCAGGACGCATGGGGATTTGATGATCCGGCCGTCCCGCGCGCCGTCGCCGCGCCTCTTCTTGCATCATAGCGCGGATCACGCCCACCATATCGGAACTGCCTGCGAGGTGCTCTGCTTCGTGAAACGATCCGTCAGGCTCTCGTGTCACCTGACGCAGATGCACGAAGTGAATGCGAGCGCCGAACTCGCGAGCCATGGCCAGCAGGTCGTTGTCGGCTCTGGCTCCGAACGACCCGACACAAAATGTGAGCCCGTTGGCGAGCATATCGCAAGCAGCGCAAACGGCCCTCACATCCTCGGCGGTCGAAACGACTCGCGGGAGACCGAACAACGACCACGGCGGGTCATCCGGATGGATGGCGAGGCGTACCCCGATCTCCTGTGCCACCGGGACAACTTCTCGCAGGAATGCGATCAGGTTGTTTCGCAATTCTACCGCCGTCACGCCCTGGTATTCCGCGATCAACCCGCGAATCATCTCGCGGTTATACGATGCCTCCGCGCCAGGGAGTCCGGCAATGATTGTTTGTTCCAAGTCATTTCTGCGGGCTTCCGGCATGGATTCGAAACGGGTGCGGGCTGCTCGCGTCCGGTCTTCCGAATAGTCCGCCTCGGCGCCTTTGCGCGCAAGAATATAGAGGTCGTAGGTCGCGAAGTCGACTGCATCAAAACGCAGGGCATAGGCGGTAGTGGGCAGACGCCATTTCAAGTCTGTCCTCGTCCAATCCACTACCGGCATGAAGTTGTAGCATATGACTTCGACGCCCGCCTTCGATACCGCTGCCAGGGTGTCCTTCCACGCGCCGATGAAATGCGCATAGGGTCCGGAGCGGAGTTTGATCGAGTTGTGGATCGGGATGCTTTCGACCACCGACCAGACGAAGCCCGCAGCCATAATCTCATCACTTCGCTTGAACACCTCGCCCAAAGGCCATGCTTCACCGCGGTAGAGATGGTGCAGGGCGGAGACGATTCCAGTCGCCCCCGCCTGCTTGATGTGATCGAGAGGAACCGGATCACCCGGCCCAAACCACCGCCAAGTCTCCTTCATGTCTTGATGATATATTCATGCCTCGAATCAGGCATTGGCGAAAACCCGTCGGGGGCGCTCTCACTTCGCGCGGCGCGGACGAACGCAAGGTCCCCCGACTGCGCTCGGGATGACAAAGTTATGCCGATGGTCGGGACGACAAAGTTATGCAGGGGATTTTACCTCAGTCCGCCTCACGGTCTTTGTGACCAAAATCCGTGCCAAAGTGGGGTTCTGACTTTGTGCCGGTAACTTTGACCGGAATCTCGGTTCCTGCTCCATCCTTGCTGAAGAATGGATCTGCGGGCTTGAGAAGTATTGACTTCCATCCGGTCACCATATGCGAAAGCTTCGCGTCCATGCGAGCCTTGCCATGGAAGTCGAATTGATTGCCGTCCAGGCTGTAGTCGCCCGTAAGGTTTACCCGAGTTCCTGGTATCTCGAATTGCAGTCGGGAAAAGTGAATGACGCCGTCCTCTAGATTGAACACGCCGGTCAAATCGGAGCGCACGTCGTCAGGAATATTATCCTGAGCCAGCTTCGGCTTTCCCTGGCTGCGCATGCTAAGTGCATCGACTTTGCTTTGAATTTTGTCGTTCGTAAAATGTGACTGCGTTACTCGGAAGTTGCCCGCGAGTTTCAGTCGGTTGGCAACATCGGGTTCTCCAGGCGGGAGATCAAACTTTGTCTTCAACTGCAGCAAGCCTGTCATTACCGGAGGATCGGTTCGTACGGCTAATTTCAACATGTCTTCGATCTTGCTCTTGGCAATCGCGACATCCAGCTCCACGCGATGTCCTTTCGGGTTGTTCATGCGCACCACCGACCCGTTTGCCACCAGCCAGGAGTTCAGGATTTTCGCCTTGACCGGCTGCAGGTATGTGTCTCCGCTGGTTCCGTCCACAACCGCATGAAAGTCGGTGTGCAGCGGCACGGGCCGTCCGCTGACGGCAATGCGAAAGTCCGGTGTGTCCGTTGTGCCGTCGACGACGATGTCGTCGAGACTGCCAGTATATTGGCCTGTAGACGACAGGATTCCGCCAACGCCTTTGATCGTACCCAAATCTGCGTTGGTGAACGAGTAGGTGCCGCGGACTGGAGTATCACGAGGACTGTCCGCCTGCCACGGCCCAAAGGATCCGCTGGAGATAATATTTCCCACCGGCTTTGGGTTCGTGAGGTTGGCATCAAACTGCAGGGGTTGGTTCGGCCCGATGCTCGTCATGTTCAACTTTTCGATGTCGAATTCCAGTGGGAGCTTGCCTGGTCTTAGCGTATTGACGATCAACTGCGCCTGATCGCAAACAAACTTATCGACTACGATCTCTATTTTTCCTCCCTGCGGTCCCATAATCTTGAACTCTCCGCGCTGTTCCCGGGGCGGCAAATTCAATATCAACCCTTTCATGTACACAGTGTTGACATGCATTGGAGAACGCAGAAGATCCATCACGCCAGTCCGAAAGCGGAATTCTGCAACACTGATCAGGGGTTGAATTCCGGGCTCGTGATTATTCGGGTCTTCGGCGCCGAAAAGTCTGAGCCCGCTGCCTGAGACCTGGAGTCCCTCCAGCGCCGAGACATGGAATCCGTCAAGCTCAACTTTGGTCTTGAATCGGGCCGACAGCGTTTCGGTGACCCGTGCCCGCAGGATCGGCTCGGCATGAAAGGCCATAATTGCCGCCAGCACCGCGCAGATTGCGGCGGAGACCAGAACGATGGCGAGGATCCAGCGCCAACGGGAATGTTTGCTAGCCGGATGTTGCCCAATGTCTGACATTTGGTGCCCGAGTGGAGGTTAAGCTGCTGGCGTTTTGAACACAATCAGGCGAATGCTTTAGCAGTCGGCTAGAAATCTTGCATTGGCACGCGGTGTCGGTCCGCTTGAGGGAGAGGAGTGCAGGTCGCCTCGCCAAGCCGGGACCGGCAACGGCGACCGGGCGTTCTCAGGGAAACGCTCTCACCCCAACACTGCTTTCGGTGCCGGTTTTTATGGTTTCGACCTTGATCGGCTCCGGTTTCTTTCGGTCGAGAGCAGGTCTGGACATATGAAGGTTGAGCGCCTGTTCCAATTGGGTCATGAGCGTGCGCAGGTTCTCGTCGCCCGCATCCAGGACGGTCCGCAGTTCGGCACTGGCTGTCATCGCCTGCTGATAAGCATCGCGAGCCTGCGCCAGGAGATCGACATGCTGCATGAACGCGGTGGCCGATTTCCGGAAGTCTTCCACCGCTCCTATGTATGTCGCCATAATTCCATCGCCTTTTTCCAACATTCATTCACTCCTTTGGCTATTCTTACTCTTTTACGGCACCAAGGGCGGGCCAGACCAGCATTATGAACTTGCTGGCTCAGAAGTCAAACTGATTTTCATCGCCACGCACCACAATACTCGAATTGTTGGCCTCGAGAACTCTTAGCTAAACAACCGACCAAACTCACAGCCACAGGCTTCGACGGACTATCCCTCCGAGCCGTTCCTTAAGCTCGGGAGTTGCCTGGGCTCTCCCGAATCCGAATGCGCTATCGGCTTTCTTGGCCGCGTCTTTCGGCGTTGCCGCGGGCACCCTGTCTTGCACGGTAGTGCTCCGCAGATGAGCCAGAAGCTTCGGATAGATTTCGTTCCACGTGGGTCGGTCCGCGCTTCCGGAGATCAGGCTGTAAATTTCTTTGAGACCCTCGTCAGAATCGGATGACCCTCCCCCCAGCCCACCAGGATCGGGGGTCGTTTCTGAATAGTCGGGCGACGACAGCATGATGACCCCGCACCGGTTACAGAACTGGCTGCCTTGGGGATTTGGATGTCCACAGGAAAGGCACGTCAGCTTCACCTGATGCGAATTTGTCGTGCCGGAGTCATTCGATTGGATTTTGGGTTCAGGGCTCAAAGTAGAAGCGAAGGCGTCGCCCTGGGAATCGACGAGAGTCTCAACTAATCGAGCTAGCAGCTTTAGCGCGTTGACATGCCGGTCGGTGAACCTCTTCGGCTCATTGGAAAGCACTTCCAGAACCCCAGCAACCTTCTGGGCAGAAAAGATAGGCACGGCAAGAATCGAGCGTATGCCTAGCTGGGCGCAACTCGAACCATCTACCCTCGGGTCATTCTTCGTATCGTCGCAGCGAACGACCTCCGCAGTCCGCACACACATCGCAGTGAACCCTGTATCGGTGTGCAGGCGCGTCCCAACCGGCGGCGCCAGCTCACCGGAACTGGACCGGCATGACATGCCCTTTGCATCCGAAAGGACCAGGGCGGATCCACTCGCTCCCGTCGCGTGCAGCGCGCTCCGAGTGATCTCCTCAAGAGTCTTGTCGGAGTCGAGCTCGGGATTCAAACCTCGATGACTCGTAGACTCGTTCGGTCCGAGATTTAACTGTTTGGTAGGCATAGCCGCAGCCGCGTCGATCACGGCAGACGGCATAGTATACCCGGTTGGCTTCGCCCGAAATGACTCGAAAGGGCCATCCCAATGGGACGTTCGGGCTAAAGTTTACTCAGGAAATCCACGATCTCCGGCTGGCTCCATTCCACCGGGCCGATGAATTTGCGGCGCACGATACCATCTCGATCGATGATGTAGGTCTCGGGCCACTTGAAGCTGCCGTAGAGGGAACTCGTCTTCTGATCTGGATCGCGCACTGTCACGAAGTCGATTTTGTAATCCTTCAAGAATTTGTGATAAGCGTCGCCGTCAACGTCAATACTCACTCCAACAACACTTAGACCCTTATCCTTAAAGCGTTGCTGCAACTGCACCAGGGAAGGCATCTCTTCAACACAGGGTGCGCACCATGTCGCCCAGAAGTTTAGGACTAGGACTTTTCCGTGAAACTCGCTGAGCGTGACCGTGCGGTCCGCGTCCTGGACGGTGAAGTCAGGCGCCGCGGTGCCGATGCGAGGTGGCCGAGAGCCACGATAACAGCCGGCCAGAAGAAACGTAAGAAAGGCGAGAAGAACAGATGCGCGTCGCACAAAGCCTATAATATCTGATTCGGCCTATGAGGGCGCGAGATCCAGTATCGGAGGGGCTCGACGTATCGGTTATCGTGCCGGCGCGGAATGAAGAAGCTTGCCTTGGGGCTTGCTTGCAATCGTTGGCGAGTCAGGCGGGCGTGAGCTTCGAAATCATTGTCGTGGATGACGGATCGACCGATCGCACGCCGGAGATTGCCCGATCTTTTCACGGCGTGCGAGTGGTCAGTCCGGGACCCTTGCCGCCGGGATGGACTGGCAAGAACAATGCCCTCGTGGCGGGCGCCAAAGAGGCGCGGGGAGAGTGGTTGCTGTTTACGGACGCGGATACAGTACATCGGGCTGGATCCCTGGCGCGGAGCATGGCGGAAGTGCGGGAGCGAGGGGTGGCTTTGCTTTCGTATTCTCCTGAACAGGAGGTCCGTGGGATATGGGAGAAGGCCGTTATGCCGGTGATCTTCGCTGAACTTGCCTCGACTTATCGTCCGTCGGAAGTGAGCGATCCAGCGTCACCCGCCGCTGCGGCGAATGGGCAGTACATCCTAAATTCACGGGAGGCGTACGACGCGCTGGGCGGGCATACTGCGGTGGCCACGAGCTTGCTCGAGGATGTGGCCCTGGCTCGGGCAGTAAAGGCTTCCGGTCGAAAGATATTCTTCCGCTATGGCGGCGATGCCGTGCGAACGCGGATGTATCGCAGTTTTGCTCAGCTAAAGGAAGGCTGGACCAAGAATCTGGTCCTACTGTTTCATTCGCCAATGCAGTTGGGATTACTGCGGCTGACAGAGTTTGTGCTGATCGTAGGCAGCGTTGCCGTGGCTGTTGTCGCGGGAGGAAGAGGGCGAACACAAGCGTCGGCCGCGATTGGAATTCTCAGTTTTATTCTGCTCGGTTTTCTTCTCAAGCGAATACGCAAGGCACATTTTTCGTGGGATGCAAACTGCCTCGCGCTGATCGGGCTGCCGGTGTTCTCGTATCTCCTGTTCCGGTCGAGAATCGCTTATCAGAAGGGAAGCGTCTCGTGGAAGGGGAGGAACTACGCAGCGAATCGTAGATTCGCTATGTTGGGTGAAGTGCTGACCGGTCACTCCCACGACAGCTCACGCGAGCCCTGCGCAACTTCAGCTCGCACGGCTTCACCTCAAGGTCAAACATGGTCTACCTAACTCGCAAAGCCGAATTTTCCGCTTCGCATTACTATCACAATCCGAAGTATAGTGCGGAAGAGAACCGGCGCATCTTCGGCAAGTGCAATAACCCCAATGGGCACGGGCACAATTACACGCTCGAAGTTACGGTGAAAGGGGAAGTGAACCCACGCTCTGGCTTCGTCGTCGACCTTAAGCAGTTGAAGGAAAGGATGAGCCGGGAAGTGCTGGAGGCCTTCGACCACCGTTTCCTGAACAAAGAAGTCCCTGAGTTTTTCACGAGTATCCCGACCACGGAGAACCTGGCCATCGTGATCTGGCAGCGATTGTCGCCTAAGTTGAAGGCCGCTCAACTGCATCGGGTCCGAGTCTACGAAACGCCCGACCTTTTCGTCGATTTCTACGGTGAAGCATGAAGGCCTACCTGACACGGCGGTACATGTTTTCTGCTTCCCACCGGTTGCATAGCGACGCCATGTCGGCCGCGGAGAATGCCGCGACTTACGGCAAGTGCAACAATCCCTACGGGCACGGTCACAACTACACGCTCGAAGTCACGGTCAGCGGTTCGGTCGATGAGAGCACGGGCATGGTTTGTAATTTGACTGATCTGGATGGCTTCGTACACGGCGAAATTCTCGAGCGTTTCGATCACCAGAACCTGAACACGCTGGCGGATTTCGCGACAACTGTCCCAACCACGGAAAACTTATGTGTGCTTATCTACGATATTTTGCAGCGCGGCTTCCGCCATGCTCATCTTGAAAAGGTGCGGTTTGAAGAGACCATGATGAATTCGTTCGAGTATTGGGGAGAGAATCGGGTAATTGAGTAAGGACACCATGACAACCTCTGTTGAAACATCGACCTTGACCGGAGCCAGCTTTGAAGACCTAGTACGCGAGATGATCGTTCGTCTAGGTGAAGATCCTACACGGGAAGGACTGGTACGCACGCCTAATCGTGTACATCGAGCGTTCGAGCACCTGACGAAGGGTTACAAGGAAGATGCTGAGGCAATGCTCAGGAAAGCCTTGTTCACCGTGACCTACGACGAAATGGTGATCGTGAAAGACGTGGAGATGTTCAGTTTGTGCGAGCATCACATTCTGCCGTTTTTTGGCAAGGTGCATGTGGCATACATTCCGAATGGCAAAGTGATTGGCCTGAGCAAGATTCCCCGCCTGATCGAAATCTTCTCACGACGTTTGCAGATACAAGAACGGCTCACGACTCAAATCGCGGAAACCATCCAGAAAGCCATCGAACCGCAGGGCGTCGGAGTAGTGATTGAGGCCCGCCACCTCTGCATGATGATGCGAGGCGTAGAGAAACAGCACTCGGCTGCAGTCACGTCGTCCATGCTGGGCTGCTTCCGCGACGAGCAGGAAACGCGGACGGAGTTCTTGTCGCTAATTCGCAACCGCGCCAACGGGGTCTAGCGGGCGAGAGGAGCGTCTGTTCGGAGAACCTTTAGAAGAACAGCTCTGGCGACACGTGGAAGCGGCGGCTGAGCTTGCGGATGTGTTCGGTGGTAAGTCTACGCTTGCCATTCAAAACCTCGGAGATAATGCTGGGCGTGCCAAAGATGCTGACCAAATCTTTTTGCTTCAGGCCGTTCGCTTCCATCAGTTCTTCCAGGGCTTCAATACCAGTGGTAGGCTTCAAGGGATAGTGCCTCTCTTCGAAGTCTTCGATCAATAGGGTAAGCAATTCGGCCATGCGCTGCTCTGCAGGAGTCAACTTTTCCTGCCGGTGGTCGAGTTCTTCGAGCAGGGCCGTGTAATGCTCGTTTTCCTTCTCGCTATGGATGACCGCAGGCAAAGTTTTAGCGAGTAAAGTCGCGTATCCGGGTCGACTGGTTGCCGTACTCATTGCTTCCATTTCTCCTGGTCGTATTCAGCGTGAGTGAGCACATGCCGGATGTATACACGCTGAGATCTGTACTTGATCTCGGTGATAAGACGATACCGGTTGCCCTTGACGTTGAACACAGTCCACCGATTCACCAAATCCGCAGTGGCAAAGGTCTGCCGAACATCCGCTAAGTTCTGCCACGAAGCCCTTTTTGCGATGCGAAACCACACATCCAAAGTGGCCTCAAGATCTCTGTGGCGAGTCGCTGCTTCCCTGAGCTTCTTGCGGCTGATAATGTGCAAGCCATGCCCCAGCGAACTTCGCGTTATGCGAACTTTATTGTAGTTCGCAAACTGCGAAGGTGTCAATAAGCGATGACTGATTGTTTGCAGTTACTTAACAGGCTGAAACCGAGCATTTTCAAAACGCGTCAATCCCGGTCACGCTCTGCCCGATAATCAACGTATGAATGTCGTGCGTACCTTCATACGTCTTCACTGATTCCAGGTTCATCATGTGGCGCATGAGCGGGTACTCGTCGGCGACGCCGTTTGCGCCTAGGATGTCGCGGGACATGCGAGCGCACTCGAGTGCCATCCAGACGTTGTTCCGTTTCGCCATCGAGATGTGTTGAGCTCCGGCTTTGTCCTGGTCTTTGAGGCGTCCTACCTGCAGCACTAATAATTGGCCCTTGGTGATTTCGTTGATCATCCAGGTGAGTTTTTCCTGGACCAGTTGGTGCGAGGCGATGGGTTTATCGTGGAACTGCTTGCGCAGTTGAGCGTACTGCAGAGCGCAGTCGTAGCAGGCCATGGCCGCGCCAATACCTCCCCATGCGATTCCGTAGCGGGCCTGATTGAGGCACATCAGAGGAGATTTGAGCCCTCCGGTTTTTGGCAGAAGGTTAGACTCGGGAATGCGAACGTCTTGCATGGACAGGCCTGAGGTCACGGAGGCACGCAGCGACCACTTGCCGTGAATGTCTTCGGCGTGAAAGCCGGGGCGATCGGTCTCAACCAGGAATCCGCGGACCTTGTTATCTTCATCCTCCACTTTGGCCCAGATCACGGCGACGTCGGCGATGGATCCGGAGGTGATCCACATCTTCTCGCCATTGAGGACATATTCTTTCCCAACTTTGCGCGCGCGAGTTCGCATGCCGCCCGGATTCGAGCCGAAATCGGGCTCGGTGAGTCCGAAGCAGCCGAGTTTCTCGCCCTTCTGCATCGCAGGCAGCCAGGTTTGCTTCTGCTCGTCGCTGCCAAATGCATAGATGGGGTACATCACCAGCGCGGACTGCACGCTTACGAACGAACGCACGCCCGAGTCTCCGCGTTCCAGTTCCTGCATGACCAGTCCATACTCGACGTTGGACATTCCTGCGCAACCGTAGCCTTTCAGGCTCGCGCCGTAGAATCCGAGGTCGGCCATAGGCTTAACCAGTTCGCGAGGGAAGCGGCCGGCGCGATTGCACTCCTCGATGATGGGAATGAGGTTGTCTTCGATGAACTTGCGGGACGTGTCGCGAACCAACCGCTCCTCGTCGCTGAGCAGCGCGTCGAACCCGATGAAGTCCACTCCTCGAAACTTTAGTGCCATGAGATACTCATTTCTGCTTCGGACCGCAAACAGGCGCAGTGAGATAGAGAGGAAACCCTCCAAGCTAACAAAGGGCCAGGGACGCGTCAAACGGGGTTGTTTTTACAATCTCTTTGCGCGTCGCCACCACATGCGGCACGGCTGGAACTCAACAACTTTTCCGCGAATCGATCGTAAGTATAAGTTCTGCTTGGGGATTTATCAGAAATTTACAATTCCGTAACCATTCTGTAACAATCAGCATAGAGCCTAGATCTGAATAAATTCTCCAGGAGGAATCATCGCGTGATTCGTCGCATCGCGCTATTGTGTCTTGCTCTGTCAGTCCCCGCTTTCGCGCAGACCACATTGAATGGGGCTGGCGCAACCTTCCCGTATCCCATGTATTCGAAGTGGTTCAGCGAATATCACAAGGTTCATCCGGAAATCGAAATCAACTACCAATCGATCGGAAGCGGCGGCGGCATTCGCCAGGTCTTGGCCGGCACGGTCGACTTCGGCGCCAGTGATGGCCCCATGACCGATGAGCAGTTGGCTCAGGCTAAGACCAAGATCCTGCATGTGCCTACCGTTTTGGGAGCCGATGTTCCCGCCTACAACATTCCCGGGGTCACCGGGGAGTTGCAATTTACGCCAGAGGCTCTGGCGGGGATTTTCCTGGGCAGGATCACGTCCTGGAACGATCCCGCCATCGCCAAGGCAAATCCAGGCGTCAAGTTGCCCGGCGACCAAATCATCGTGATCCATCGTTCTGACGGGAGTGGTACGACCTACATCTGGACGGACTATCTATCCAAGATCAGCCCGGAATGGCAAAGCCAGGCGGGCAAAGGCACATCGGTCAAGTGGCCGGTCGGTCTTGGCGGCAAGGGCAATGAGGGTGTGGCGGGGATGATACGGCAGATGCCGGGCTCCATCGGCTACATCGAACTGATTTATGCGATTCAGAACAAAATCCCCTATGGAGTCGTAAAAAACGCCGCTGGTAATTTTGTTAAGGCCAGTCTTGACAGCGTGACGGCAGCGGCGGCTTCCGCTCCGAAGATGCCCGCCGACTTCCGCGTATCCATCACTAATGCGCCAGGTAAAGATGCCTATCCAATTTCGAGCTTCACGTGGCTATTGATCCCGGTTCAATCCAAGGATGCTGCCAAAGGGAAGATACTTTCCGATCTTCTAAATTGGATAGTGACTGACGGACAGAAGATGACGGCGGATTTGGCCTATGCGCCGCTGCCCGCGAGCGTCGTGACAAAGGTCAAGGACGAGATCAAGCAGGTTCGATAGACACGAAGAGCTAGGCGAGAGATCAGAATCTAGGGCGCCAGCAAATAGCTGGAGCCCTTTTCCTGGTGGGGGCGACATCACACTCGGCGATGCCTTATACTGGCTGCTCACCATGAAATTCTGTTTTGTTTTGTTTCTGGCGGCGGTTCTCCTTCCGAATTTACATGCAGCTGAGAAGCCGTTTTTGACGGGCAAAATCTTGGATGTTCAGCAGAAAACGACTACCCGCGTTCTCTATTATCAGGTCGACACCCCCATCACCAAAGATGAGCCCTATTACGAAGTGTCGGTGCAGGTGAAAGATACGATTTACGTGGGAGACTACACTCCGCGCCACGCCTCCGCGACCTTGCCAGACGAATGGAACGTGCCCCAAACCGAGGTCCGGGTGAGGCTGGATAAGCATTACATGTTTCTCACACGTCCGGCTGGCACAGAGGTACAATTCGTAATCGTAAAGCGAATGGCCGCGGCGCCTGCGAAGAACAGTTCAGAGCCCCCTTCTCCCAAGAAGTGATACCAGGCGTGATTTGAGCATCCGATTGGTTTCGTCATTTTAGTTTATGGTTCGCACTTCTCTCGACAATCCGGCTTACTACATCAACCGTGAAGCTTCCTGGATGGCTTTCAACCGGCGTGTGCTGGAAGAAGCCCAGGACGAGAGCAACCCGGTTCTGGAGCGGCTGAAATTCCTTGCCATTACCGCCAGCAATCTGGACGAGTTCTTTGAAGTGCGGGTGGCCGGGCTGGTGCAGCAAATTGAAGATGGATATACTGAGCCGGGGCCGGACGGACTTACTCTCCTGCAAGAGCGCGATGTGGTGTCGCGAGAGACTCATGACTTTGTCGACGACCAGTACCTCTGCTGGAATGAGAAGCTGCGTCCCATGCTGGCGGAGAACGGCATCCGCGTCCTCAGTTTGCCGGAGTTGGACACCAAAGCACGAGCATTCGTTGCCGACTTCTGCGACCGTGAACTGGATCTGCTGCTGACTCCGGTTACGGTGGATCCTGCGCATCCTTTTCCACGAGTGATCAACAAGGCTCTGTGCGTGGCATTTCTGCTGCGCCGTCGCCGGCGTTCGTCGATGACCTATACGGGAGTAGTGACCGTGCCGCGCGCTTTGCCGCGGCTCATCCGCCTGCCTTCGGAAGCCACAGACGATTTTATTTTCCTAGCCGATCTGGTGGCCTACCACGCTTCCCAGATGTATCACGGGTACGACATCGTATCTTCCGCGGCCTTTCGTGTTACCCGCAACAGCAACCTGTATCTGGCTGAGGAAGAATCCCGCAACCTGCTGGAGTCGGTACGCACCGAGCTGCATAACCGGCGAAAAGGCGATGCCGTCCGGCTGGAGATCGAGTCCGAGGCTGATCCGGAAATCATTGAGCGCTTGCGAACCAACTTCGAACTGGAGTCGTGGCAGGTCTTTTCCGTCAACGGTCCGGTAAATCTTTCGCGCTTGTTCAACATTTACGAGCAGACGGAGCATCCTGAGCTGAAGTTCAGGACTTTCCTTCCCCGTGAGCTTCGCCTTACCGCCAAGTCACAGGATCTTTTCGAGGAACTTCGCCGGCACGATGTTCTGCTTCATCATCCGTTCGACTCCTATGACGCCGTCGTTTCCTTTATTGAAGCGGCGGCGGAAGATCCACGTGTGCTCTCGATGAAGCAGACGCTGTACCGCACCAGCGAACACTCGTTGATTGTTCCAGCGCTGATGTCGGCAGCCGCAAAGAAAGAAGTCACGGCAGTCGTCGAGCTGAAGGCACGATTCGATGAAGCGTCGAATATCCGCTGGGCGCGTGACCTGGAAGATGCGGGAGTGCAGGTATTCCACGGCTTGGTTGGACTGAAAACGCACTGCAAATTGTCATTGCTGGTACGCCACGATCCGGATGGCGTCATGCGCCGCTATGCCCACCTTGGTACGGGCAATTACAACACAACCACCGCCCGCATTTACACGGATGTAAGTCTGTTAACCGCCGACCCGGAAATTACCGGCGCGGTTCACGATGTGTTCAGTTTTTTGACCGCCTACGCCGAGCATGCCAATTACGGTCCACTCATGGTTGCGCCGCTCGACCTGGCGGAGCATTGCCTTGCGCTCATCGCGAGGGAAGCGGAGCACGCACGGCACGGCCGTCCTGCGCATATCGTCGCCAAGATGAACGCGCTGGTCGACAAAAACATCATCCTGGCTTTGTACAGGGCCTCTCAGGCAGGGGTGAAGATCGATCTGATTGTCCGCGGAATTTGCGCTCTGCGCCCGGGAGTGAGGGGAGTAAGTGATCGTATCAGCGTGCGGAGTATTGTGGGCCGGTTCCTCGAGCATAGCCGCATTTATTTTTTTGCCAACGGCGGCCAGGAAGAAGTGTACCTTGGTAGCGCCGACTGGATGCCGCGCAATCTCTACGAGAGGGTCGAGGTAATCTTCCCGGTGAAGGACGAGCTATTGCGAGAGCGTGTGCGGAGGGAGATTCTGGAGTCTTACCTGGCTGACAATCTCAAATCTCGCTTCTTACAGAAAGACGGGAGCTACGTTCGCGCTTGGCAGGCGCAGGGCAAGCGAAAACCACCCACGGGCGCGGCCGCTTTTAGCGCGCAGGATTTCTTGATTAACCTGGCAGAGGGCAAACAATCGCTGGAATCGATTCCGGCCGTGCCTGCTTCGAAAATCAGGAGAACAGCAGTTGGAAAGGAGCGATAGCGAAGCATGATCGTTTACTTCTTGCGTCACGCTAACGCGGGTGAGCCCATGGTGAACCCAAAGAAAGACGAAAAACGGGCTCTCGATAAGGAGGGAATCGGGCAGTGCGGCATGGTGGGGCGGGCCTTGGCTGCTTTGGATGTTCAGGTCGATGCAATAATTTCCAGTCCACTGAAGCGTGCCGCTCAAACTGCGTCGCTGGTGGGTAATGAACTCAGCTACGAGGGCAAGCTGCAGCTGGAGGATGCGCTCCGACCCGGTGCTTCCTTCGCCGACTTTCGCAGATTGCTTGAGAAGCACTCCAAGCAAGAAGCGATCATGGTTGTGGGCCACAATCCAAATCTGAGCGAATTTCTGGGGCGGAGTATCAGCGAGACTGGATGTGAGGCCGGGACTGAGTTGAAAAAGGGAGGCGTTGCAAAAGTGGAAATGGGCCGCAACTCCGCGCTACTACATTGGTGTTTGACTCCGAAGGTTCTGCGTTCACTCTACGCCGCCGCCGCTGAGAGTTCGCGGCCGAAGACTTCACGAAAATAGCCTTTTTCTTTCTCCACCGCCCACAGCTCCAGGTCGACACTGCTTCTTTGTTTGGTGACCAGCGTCAGTTTCACTTCGCCTTCGTGTACGCGAACGCGAGCCGCGCGGACCGCTGCGGTGCGGCTGAGATTCAACGCGCGTGCCAATCGCAGAAGTAGCGAAGCTTTCAGCACGCCTTCCTGGTCCGCAGTGGGCAGCGCCTTGATGGGAGCGTCGCCGGGTGCCGGTCGCGACTTCCCCAAATAGCGCGCAATGGCAGCGATGATTCGCCTTTGTTCAGGGGTATATCCCAGAATCTCGGAGTGGGAAATGATGTAGTAAGTATGCCGATGCCTGCCATTGCGGTTCACGTAGTCACCGACTTCGTAGAGCATGGCAGCGGCGGACAACCATTCCTGATACTCGGGCGGCAAACCGTGTACGGATTTTAACGTCGCGAACAGATGCATTGCGGACGCGCGCACATTCAGCGCGTGTTTCATATCCACTCGATAGTGTGCCACTGCGGCGCGGATCGAATCCCAGCGTTCAGATTCAATCTGCTTTCCCGATCGCGTAGTGCGGTCGTATTCTGCCGCCATCTGCGCTAATAGGCCATCGCGCAGTCCCAGCGGAGAATAACGGAATCCCGCGAGCTGACAACGCTCCAGCAGTCCAAGGTAAACCGCCGCTCCGGGCACAATGATCTCGGCGCGTCGCGGACCGACGCCGGAGAGTTTCTTGCGTTCTTCGAGAGGTAGTCGCGCCAGCAGCTTTGCAATCCGCCGCATTTGGGCTTTGGACACGCTGGTGGCACGCGAGCCTTTGGTTTTGTAGAGGCCATGGCAGACCGCTGCCAACGATTCTGCGGTTCCCGAGGTTGCAATCACCACCTTCGGGCGCGCGCGTTTAATCCGGTCGGCGGTACGCTCGATTTCGCGCGATATGAACCCCCGCAATTGACGCATTTCGGATTTGCGAGGTGGATCGTGACGCAGGAATTCATTGGTCAGACGGACCGCGCCGAGCGGAAGGCTGACTGTATTGCGGATGTGACCTTCACTGGAAACGGTCAGCTCGCAGCTTCCTCCGCCCAGGTCCGCCATTAGCACTGGCGAGGTGTTCACTCGCAAAGTGGAGACCAGACCTAGATGGATCAGGCGGGCTTCTTCCAATCCAGAAATAATTTCCACGTCCCATCCTGTGGTCGAGCGCACCCACTCGAGAAAGGCCCGGGCGTTGCGCGCATCTCGCAAAGCGCTGGTCGCCACGACCCGGACGGAATCCGCACCTGCATTCTGTACGGCGCGATGAAACCTCCGCAGAACCTTGACCGTGGTAGCGATCGCTTCCGGAGAAAGAAAAAAGTTGCGGAACACGGATTCGCCTAAGCGCGTGACTTCACGTTCTTCATGAATCTCGGTAAGCCGATGCCGGGTGAGCCGAGAAATTTTCAGGCGGACGGAGTTCGATCCGATATCAACAGCGGCAAAGGTCGGCATGGCGGACGGGCAACAGTGTACCGCGCGGAGATGGAAGGGCCTCAGGAAAATATGAAGGTACGTGAGTGGCTAGACCGGTCGTTGCTAACGGCTAGTTTTGAAGGGATTCAATATTTGCACGCCGAGAGAGGCGAAATCCCTTTCATTCCGCGTTGCCACCGACAAGTCGTGAACTCGTGCAGTTGCGGCGATCATTGCGTCTTCGTGCAAGCCCTTTAGTTTGAAGTCCAATCACGTTGCTGGTTAGAAGGAACTTAAGCGACCGCCGTGCCTGCCCCGACAGATCCCGCCGAAGGTTTCCGACTTGGAGCTGCAACCGCGTGAATCGGCTCAGATTTCTTGGCGGCAAGGACCGCACGGGTTTCTGCGACGGCATCAACGCTTTGGCGAAACTTTGCCTGCGTAACATTTCGCAGCATGGCGACGAGCGCTGAGTCTCGAACCCCGCCGAAGAGCGCTTCCGCTTTCTGCGTGAGTTTCAGCCAGTCATGCCAGTCGCCAATGACGTCCTGCATATGCTTGAGTTGGTGGACAATACGCTCGGCTTCCGCGTCCTGATCGGCCAGTTCAGCAATGTAACGAGCCCGCTTGCCGATGATCCGGTACTGGTGAAGCGTCTTTTCCGTGAGCGTGACATGATCGCGCCCGAGCTTGGCGAGTTTACCGAGCGTCAAAGTTAGCGGCTCGGTATTCTTCGGGATATCAATCTCGCTGGCGGCGCATTTCAGACGCTTTCGGAGTTCGTCTGCGGTCTCCCGATTGAAAGCCTTGGCCAATTTGTGTTCACGTTGGGCGCGCTCTTGTACCAAAGCGTCCACGAACTGCGACTTGTGTCCGTTGCCCTCGGGAATCTTCAAGCTACGCAGCGCGGCGATTTCCACATCCAGATCCCGCACCCGGCCCGCCTTCTTGCGCAGGCGTGAGAGTAGTTTCAATAGCTTCTTGTCGTGGCGGTTTAACTTCGGGGCTACTTCGCTGAGCAAAGCCTCCACGCGGCGGCTGTTGGTGCGAAACTTGTGCACGCTTTCCGGGGCCGGATGCTTCGCAAGCTTAGTCAGTTCGCGGCCTAATCTCTGAAAAGCCAAGCGGCTACGTTTTAGATCAATGGGCATAACCAGCACTGAGACTGAGAAAACGAAAAACTACAAGGGAATCCAGCAAAATGCAACCAAGGAAATTTGTTGGACTTATTCTTCTGGGATCGGAGTCAAACCAAGCCCACAACCCAAGCAATCCGGTATTTTAACACTGCTGTAACACGATTCTGCTAGCCTGCCTGTTGATGGCCAACCAAGCTCTAGGAGCGCCTCGTTTGACAGGACCGCAACCCGTTGCAAAAAAAGAGGTTGCAGCTACTTCCGAGACGCAGGCCGAGCCCTTGCTCAAGGCCGGCAACAGCCACATCGCTGACGGCATTTTTCACTTGGCAATGCTGGCGTGCGGGCTGTGCGTGCTCGCGCTCGTCGGCGTGATTATTTATGAACTTATCAGCGGTTCGAAGTTGTCCTGGCATGCCTTCGGACTGAAGTTCTTTTTTCAAAGTGAATGGGACCCGGTCAACGAGCAGTTCGGCGCTTTACCGTTCGTGTATGGCACACTCGTATCCTCGTTCTTGGCGCTCCTGCTCGCGGTGCCTCTCGCGATTGGCGTAGCCGTGTTCATTACGGAAATGTCTCCGCGCTGGCTGAAAGGGCCGCTGGCTTTCACCACTGAACTTCTGGCAGCGATCCCCAGCGTCATTTATGGTCTGTGGGCGATTTTCGTGCTGGTGCCGCTGCTTCGTCAGTACGGAGAGCCTTTCTGCGCGCGTTACTTTGGTTGGACGGGACTGTTCGAGGGGCCTCCGTACGGTATCGGAATGCTCGCAGCTGGAATCATTCTCGCCATCATGGTCGTGCCCATCGTCTCGTCGATCACGCGGGAGGTGATGACAGCCGTTCCCCAACAGCAGCGAGAAGCGGTGCTGGCTTTGGGAGCGACCCGCTGGGAAATGATTCGGACCGGCGTACTGCGCAACGCGCGTGCCGGGATTCTGGGTGGCGTGATCCTGGGCTTGGGCCGCGCCCTGGGCGAAACTATGGCCGTCACCATGGTGATCGGAAACCGGCCAGAAATTGCGAAGTCGCTGTTCGCTCCCGGCTACACCATGGCCAGCGTCATCGCCAACGAGTTCAGCGAGGCCACCGGCAATACATATTTGAGTGCGCTCATTGAGATCGGACTGGCTCTGTTCATCGTGACCATCATCGTGAATATTCTGGCCCAATTTCTGGTCTGGACGGTTACACGCGGCACCCCGGCGAGAAGTCATGCCTGAAACTGTGACTGCCACCTCCGACTTTGCTGCTGCCCCTATCAGCCTGTGGCGGCGCGGCGTAAATGCCTTCGCGACTCTCGCGGCCGGGGCCGCTGTAGTCCTGGTTTTGCTCCCACTCGGCGCGGTTTTCGGATACCTGATTTACAAGGGCATTGGCTCCATCAATTGGGCCTTCCTCACGCAAACTCCAAAGCCTGTGGGCGAAGCAGGTGGTGGGATGGCGAACGCCATCGCTGGTTCCGCTTTCATTTTGCTGATCGCTAGTGTTATCGGCGTGCCGATCGGAATCGGCGGGGGGATTTATCTGGCGGAATACGGACGCAACCAGTTGGGAAACGTAATCCGCTTCACCGCCGATGTATTGAACGGAGTGCCCTCGATCGTCGTGGGGATAGTGGCTTACGGGATCGTTGTTCTGTCACAGGGACACTTTTCAGCCTTGGCCGGCGGAGTGGCGCTGGCCATCATGATGATTCCAACCATCACTCGCACCACCGAAGAGATGCTTTTGCTTGTGCCCAACGCGGTGCGGGAAGCGGCCTATGGTTTGGGAGTTTCGCGCTGGCGCACTACCTTGTCGATTACTTTGCGAACCGCCACGTCCGGCGTGATCACCGGTGTTATGCTGGCCTTTGCGCGCGTTGCTGGCGAGACGGCCCCGCTTCTATTCACCGCATTCGGCAACCAGTACTGGAACTGGAAAATCAATCAGCCAACGGCCGCTCTATCGTTGCAGATTTTCACTTACGCGATTTCGCCCTTCGATGAATGGCATCGCCAAGCCTGGGCGGGGGCGTTGATATTGATCGTACTGATCGTGTTTGCGGTGAGCGCAGTGCGAATCGTTGCCGGCCGCGGAATGCTCAAGGGAGCGAACTGAACCATGGGAGTTGGGATCAAGGTCGACAAGCTGAACGCATGGTTTGGCAAGACGCAGGCCCTCTATGACATCAGCATGGAGGCACCAGCGAACCACGCGACAGCCATTATTGGGCCTTCCGGGTGCGGCAAATCCACATTCGTGCGCTGCTTGAATCGCATGCACGAGACTGTACCCGACGCTCGCGCCAGCGGCAGAGTTCAGATCGGCGAGCTCGACGTATACAACGGCACGTCAGCGGTGCAGATTCGCCGGCGCATCGGCATGGTGTTTCAAAAACCCAATCCCTTTCCGACGATGTCGATTTACGACAACGTGGCTGCAGGATTAAAGCTCAATGGCTTCCACGATCACAAGCGGCTGGATGAGATTGTGGAGCGCTCTCTGAAACTTTCGGCGCTGTGGGACGAGGTGAAAGATACTCTTCGCAAGAAGTCCGGCGCCAGCTTATCAGGCGGACAGCAGCAGCGGCTCTGTATCGCTCGCGCCCTTGCAGTCGAGCCACAGGTCCTGCTCATGGACGAACCTTGCTCGGCCCTGGATCCGATTTCGACCGGCAAGATCGAAGAGTTGATCTTTCAGCTCAAGGAAAAGTTTACAATTGTAATTGTGACGCACAACATGCAGCAGGCGTCTCGCGTGGCCGAATTCACTGGCTTTTTCCTCTTGGGAAAGTTGATCGAACTCGACAAGACGGAAAAGATTTTCACTACCCCGTCCGACAAGCGAACGGAAGATTACATTACAGGCAGGTTTGGATAATGCGCACTCGCTTTCAGCAAGGACTGGATGATCTTCGGGCCCGTTTGCTCCGTATGGGCGGACTGGCCGAGCAGGCCGTGGATCGCGCCTGCCAGGCTTATATTGACCGCGACCTGGCGCGCTGCCACATGGTGCTCGAAGGCGAATTCCAGATCAACGTGGCCGAACGGGAAATCGATGAACTCGCATTCGATCTGCTTGCGTTGCAACAGCCGATCGCGGTGGACCTGCGTTTCATCCTCGCTGTCACCAAGATTAATTCAGACTTGGAACGCGTCGGTGATCAGGCGGTCAACATTGCAGAGCGGGCCATGGATCTCGTCGAACTCCCGAAGGTTGATCTGCCAGTCGACATTCCGCGCATGGCGGCTGCGGTTTCAGCCATGGTGCGCCGCTCCTTGGAATCATTCATAGAAGGCAAGGCCGAGCTTGCGCAAGCTGTGCTCGAAATGGACAACGTGGTTGATCGCATGAAAGACGAAGCTTTCATCACGCTGGTCAAGACCATGAATGAGCGGCCCGAGGTAACCCGCCAGGCTTTGGACGCGTTGCTGGTTGCGCGTAACTTGGAACGCGTTGCGGATCACGCCACCAATATCGCCGAGGACGTGATTTTCTGGGTACGCGGAGCAGATGTCCGTCACAACGTCACTCCAGAGCCCACTGTCCATCAAGCCAGTACCGACACCCACTAGAGGGTGATTTGTTGCCGCGCCAGAAACCGGTCAGTTTGTCTGACCGGTTTTGCTTTCCCGATGTTACGCTAAACATCTTCACAAAGGAGGCAGCCCTTGCGCAGAATTCTCTACCTTCTCGCCTTGCTGTTTTCTGTCGCCACTCTCACACTACTCGTGGCGCAAAACCAGAAGGCACTCCGACAGATTTTTCTGCCCACGAGCAAGGTACTGACCGTCCCCTCGCCTGGTGTCCTCGGATCACTGCACGGTTTCGCGGCAGCGATGACTGTGAGCCCTGACGGGCGTTATGCTGCGATTCTGAACGATGGTTACGGCTCCCAACAAAACCAGGCTCACCAATCCATCGCGATACTCGATCTGAGCACCAATCGAATCGTCGATTTCCCGGAAGACCGCCTGCCCGAGGAGGCACACCAGAGCTATTTTGTTGGGTTAGCGTTCAGCTCAGATGGCCAGCACCTTTACGCTTCAATTGGTTCGATTACTGACCCTACCGGCGAAAAACCGGGCGACACGGGAAACGGGATCGCAGCTTATCGCTTTCATGATGGCCAGATCACTTGGGATCGCTTTATAAAGATTCCGCCGCAAAACATTGCCCCGGGGAAGAGAGTGGCACAAGGTGTGCGTAAGAGCGCCGAGGGAACGGTCCTTCCTTATCCCGCTGGCCTTGCTGTGATCTCGTCCCCAGGCGTCGCTGACCGATTGCTGATCGCTAATAATCTTTCGGATAACGTCGTTCTCATCGACTCCGCCAGCGGCCACGTGCTCAAACAATTCGACGTGAGCACGCACGAAATGATTCCGTCGTCGTTTCCTTATTCCGTCGTCGCGTCGCGTGATGGCCGCCGCGCCTGGTGCAGTCTATGGAACGTATCCCGCGTGGCGGAATTTGATTTAGAGAATGGAACCGTCGTTCGTTCGATCCCGCTGCTTGAACCAAAGGATCCGACCGCGCCGGGCTCGCATCCGACGGCAATGCTGCTGAGTCCCGATGAGAAGTCGTTGTACGTGGCGCTATCGAACGCCAACCGCGTAGCGGTAGTCTCCGTTGAAACAGGCAAGCCACAGTTGTTGCTCGACACCACCGTCTCCGGAGAAAAATACGGCGGCACGTATCCCAATGCATTGGCCCTCTCGGCAGATGGCGAGCGTCTCTTCGTTGCCGACGCTGCCATCAATGCAATCGCGGTTTTCTATACCCATGCCACATTCTTTAGCCCAACCGGGCCGTCCGAGACTCCCGCAGAGCCCGCTTCCGGCTTCATCCCCACCGATTGGTATCCCACCGCTCTAGCCACAGTAGGCAATGATCTTTTGCTCGCCACCGCGAAAGGTCAGGGAACCGGCCCTAACAACGGTCTGAACAACCTTCAGAACGAACGCAGACACCGCGAGCATCCGTATATTCCGACTCTGCTTTACGGCTCTATTGCGCGGCTCAAAATCCAGGACATTGAAAAACAACTGCCCGAATTTACGCGCATAGTCGAGGAAAGCAATCTTCTACATTCGAGCCCAGGCCAAATCCAATTTGCCCAGAAGTTCATTCCGATTCATCACGTGATCTACATCATTAAAGAGAATCGCACCTACGATCAGGTGCTCGGTGATTTGAAACCGGGCGACGGTGATCCCTCGTTAACCATGTACGGCGCGGACATAACGCCTAACCAACACAAGCTGGCGCTGCAATTCGGAGTGCTCGATAATTTCTACGATAGCGGCGAAGTCTCGGGCAATGGACACGAGTGGTCAACCGCCGCCATTACCAGCGACTACAACGAGCAGACCTGGCAGATCAATTACCGAAGCAGGGAGCGCACCTACGATTTTCAGGGCAGCGTGACGGACGAAATTCCGCTCGATCTGAATGAGCCGGACGTGAATGAACCGGCCACCGGTTACATTTGGGATAACGTGGCCAGTCACGGCTTGACCTATCGCGACTATGGAGAATTCATTTACGGTGAGTGGTGCAAGGCTACGGAAAGCAAGGCGACGATTCACGAAGGTACGCCAGCACCGAACTCGGTGTGTCCGAAGAACATGATAAGCAAAGGAGACTCGCTGCCATCTAATGTCGGCCAGCCTCATGCTTCGCCAAGTTCGTGGCCGTGGCCGGTTCCGCTATTGAAAGCCACAAAACCGACCAAGGCGGTTCTGCGAGATCACTTCGATCCCTTGTTCCCAGACTTCAACACCGAGTATCCCGATCAGCTGCGCGCCGACGAATTCCTGAATGAGTTTGACGGATTCGTTCGCGCCCGCAAGCAAAACAAGGGGACCGAACTTCCCGCGTTCGTTCTTCTTTATCTCCCAAACGATCACACCCACGGCACTACTCCGCACAAGCCCCGCCCAGCCGCAAGTGTCGCCGATAACGACCTGGCGGTTGGTCGCGTGGTGGAGGCGGTCTCGCATAGTCCCTACTGGGACGATACAGCCATTTTCATTCTCGAAGATGATGCTCAGGACGGCGCCGATCACGTCGACGCTCACCGCTCGATCGCTTTCGTGATCAGCAAGTATTCGCCCGGTTCTGCCGATCACCCTTTCGTGGACCACCATTTCTACACGACCGTGAACCTGATCCACACCATAGAAACCTTGCTGAGTTTGCCGCCGATGAATCAGAACGACGGCTATGCGCCGCTGATGGCGCCGCTGTTTTCGGGTGCAGGCGATCAGCCACCATTCACAGCCGACTGGAGCAATCGCGATAACAATCTGATCTACCAAACGAACCCCGAAAAAGGCCACGGAGCGAAGGAATCCGCACAAATGGACTTCACCCACCCCGATGCCGCGAATCCGGCCGTGCTTAATGCAATCCTCTGGCGTGATCGCAAGGGAGATCAACCGATGCCAGCCGCGCAGCACAAAGTGTTTGGCGATAAACCCAAGCCGGATGAAGACTGATTCCGCCTCTAATCACGTAGGCCCGGACGCCTCGTCCGGGCAGCGAGCGAAGCGAGCCGCTCATCGGCGCAGAGCCGCGGGCCTCTGCCTCTACGAGTTTGGATGTCACGATTAACGCTGGGCAGCTGCTCCAATGTCCACGTCAGCAAACGAAAATGCCGTCGAGACATTGGGATACTCCTTGCCCGCAACCTCCACATACGGATATACAAAATAATTCAAGGGCTTCCCATCCTGCTTCGGGCTTAACTCCAAATCGCGACCCATGGTAAATTCCACACGATTGTCGTCATGCGCGCCGAAAAAGTAATCTTTTTTCTCCGGATGCTTCCAGGCCTCGGAAATATCTACGGGAATCCATCCGTGCTGCGGATCGAAGAAATCGGCCCAGCAGTGATATCCGGCAATCTCGGCTGAGTGCTTGTCGGGCGGCAGGGGAAATCCTATTTCAAATCGCGCCGGAATTCCCTGCGAACGCGCCATGGCGATGAACAGAGAGTGAAAGTCGGTGCAGTTGCCCTTCTTGGCATCGCAGGCGTAGAGCACGTCGCCACGTCCCCAACCGGTGCCCGTTTTGTCGTAATGCATGGTCGTGAACACGTAATCATAGATGGCGCGTGCCTTGTCGAGAGTCGTAGTCTTGCCCTCCGTAACCTTCACGGCCAGTTCCGCCGGCAATCCTGTCGTGGGCACGAGCGCATCCGGCGCGAGAAATTCCGTCCTCTCCTTGTCGCTGAGCTTGGCTGCTTCAAGGTGCGGAGAATAAATCCCTAACGTGAGCCGCTCATTGCGCACGACATCATAAACCACTTCGAAATGCAGTTCCGGCTGCTTGGCTTTTGAGGCCTCGGCGTAATACATTTCGTTCCCGTACTTTGACTCGTGCGTCTTCTTCAAAGGCAGGTCGCCGGTCGCAGAAATGACCTTTACGGTTTGGAAAGCATCTGAATGTGCCTGCGGAATCCAGACGCGTACCTTTTCACCAGCGGGAATGTCCTTCAACGTGAAGCCATAGTGAAGAGTAAAGTGGCGCGTCTCTTGTGCCGAGGCAATCTCGGCAAGCGCGATCAGCAACAGAGGCAGCAAAAGCCATACCTTCCTCAGCATGAGCAGCTTCCTTTCGTAGTGACGGAGAGGGTCAGATGGAAACGACGCACGGGCGCTTAGGAGTGGGGCCGTCAAGTGAAGCCGCGTCGTGGCAATCGCATCAGAGGACTTCCTCACTCAGCAGGCAGATTAATATTCTAAATGAGCGCGGCAATTTATTTTCATCGATTTCCTAGTGAAGGATCGTGAGGAGGGAGTACGCGGACCAGCAGTTCACGCTTGGAGTTTGGAGGAAACGATGAGAATATCAAACGAAAGTATATAAAGGACAGCGCCTTGAATCAGGAAGGGCAAAGCAAAGCGAAACTCATTACCGGAATAGTCGTTAGCCTTCTGATCATAGGCGGTGCAACTACCTTCACGCTTTGGGTCCGCTCCGTGGGAAGCATTCTTTTCGCGATCCTAGTGATAGTTCTTCTTCCAATCTCTTTCCTTCTATCGTGGAAACTTGGTGAAAAAGAAATGACGCGGCGTCTGGACAAAGCGATGGATACAAAGGACGACCCAAACGAAATGGCTCGCTGGGTTCCATGAAACCGTCAGAACCGTCCTAAAATCCCAGTCGGGACAAGCTGACAAAATCTCATCACGCTTAAGTTAGAATCTCCGCATGCCCGCTGCCATTGAATGCCGCGACTTGCGCAAGACCTATGACGGAAAAGTAGAAGCCGTTCGCGGACTGAGCCTGCAAATTGAGGCCGGAGAGTGCTTCGGCCTCTTGGGGCCGAATGGGGCAGGGAAGACCACCACCATCGAAATCCTTGAAGGCCTGCTCGATCCCACTTCCGGCGAGGTCAGGATTCTTGGTCACACTTGGCAGAAGAATCAACGCGAAGTGCGCGAATGGCTGGGCATTTCCCTGCAGGAGACTCGGCTCTCGGAGAAATTAACTGTCCGCGAAACCATTGAATTGTTCGCCAGCTTCTATTGCGAACCGCGCTCCGCCGACGAAGTGCTCGACGATCTGCAACTTGGCGAGAAGGCTGATGCTATGGTGGGCAAGCTTTCCGGCGGACAGCGCCAGCGCTTGGCCGTAGCTACGGCGCTGGTGGGAAATCCAAGAATTCTTTTTCTCGACGAACCTACGACCGGACTCGATCCGCAGAGCCGCCGCCAGCTCTGGGACATTATTCGCAACTTCCAGCGGGGCGGCGGAACAGTGTTGCTGACCACGCATTACATGGACGAAGCCGAGCGCCTATGCGACCGCCTCGCGATCGTCGACCACGGCCAGATCATTGCCGAAGGCACGCCTTCCGAGTTGATCGAGCGCTTGGGCGGGCATCACGTGGTGGAGTTCGAGGCCAGTGGCAACTCCGGCGACGGTTTTGCCCTCGACGCCTGGCGAGCGCTGCCGGGCGTAGAGTCGGTTCGCCATGACAATGGTCTGGTCAGCCTCACGGTGCGCGAGCCGCACTTGACCATTCCTGCGTTGCTCGATGCAGTCGAAAAGCACGGCTCGCAGCTTCTGCACCTGACAACGCGACAAGCGAGTTTGGAAGATGTATTTGTCAACCTGACGGGTCGCCACCTTAGGGAACAGTGAAGAGTCGGTTAGCATGAGCCTCGCTCAAAAAACTCCGGTAACGCCAACCCGGCTGCCAGCGCCCCGCAATGGCCGGTGGTCGGCTTTTACGCACCTGGTAATGGTGCGCATGAAAGAGCTGAAGCGTGAACCCGAAGTTGTCTTCTGGGTGTTCGGGTTTCCGCTCCTGCTGGCGTTGGGACTTGGGATTGCCTTCCGCAACAAGCCAGCAGACGTGACCTTCGTTGCGATTGTCCAAGGCAACGGGGCGCAAGATGCGTCATCCCTGATCGAGCGCGCGCCGCAGAAGTCCTCGATCCGCGCTGAGGTTCTCGACAAGCCGGCAGCACTCAAGGGATTCCGTCTCGGCAAATACGATCTGGTTGTGGAATCCGACGGCAAGGGCGGCTTTCAGTATCTCTACGATCCGGCGCGTCCCGAGAGTGTGCTCTCGCGGGCTGAAGTCGATGACGCCTTGCAAGTCTCAGCTGGCCGCAAAAATCCGTTGCCCACTTCCTCGGTCGTTTCGAACGAACCTGGATCGCGCTATATCGACTTCCTCATTCCCGGCTTAATCGGGATGAATCTCATGAACTCCGGCATGTGGAGCATCGGCTTTGCTCTGGTGGATATGCGCCAGCGCAAACTGCTCAAGCGTTTCGTTGCCACACCCATGCGGAGAAGCGATTTTCTCCTCGCCCTGGCCGGAGGCCGGTTAGTGCTCATGGTCGCTGAAGTTGGGCTGCTGCTTGGCTTTGGCGCGCTGGTCTTTCATATACGCGTTCTCGGGTCGTTGCTCTCGATCCTGATCCTAAGCTCAATTGGCGCCGTAGGGTTTGCCGGATTAGGCTTACTCACGGCCAGCCGTGCGCAGAAGATTGAAAGCGTCAGCGGGCTGATCAATTTGATCATGATGCCCATGTGGATCTTTTCCGGTGTCTTCTTTTCCTACGAGCGTTTCCCATCGGTCATCCAGCCGTTCATTAAGGCGCTGCCTCTAACCGCGCTGAATGATGCTTTGCGCGCTACGATTCTCGAAGGCGCCCCACTTGCCAGCCAGGCTGGGCGCCTGCTTATCCTTCTGCTCTGGGGAGGAATTTCCTTCCTGCTTGCCTTGCGCTGGTTCCGCTGGACCTAGATCGTTCTGACACACAGAGGACCACAACGCGCCTTGTCATCCCGAGCGAAGCGAGGGATCTGGGTTCGTGCCCGCACCACCGGCATCGTCAAGGAGGGCAAGCACCCAGATCCATCGCTTCGCTCGGGATGACACTTCGTGATCGGATATAGCAGTAGTGAAACTGGTCTAATGTGTTGCGACTCGACCCGGGAGTCCTTAGGTGGCTTTCTCCGCCACAAATCTCAGCGACACCGAATTCATGCAGTACCGCAGATGCGTAGGTGCTGGACCATCATCGAAAACATGGCCCAGGTGCGCGTCACATTCGGTGCATGAAACCGCCATCCTCACCATCCCCAAGCTGATGTCTCTCGTACTCCGAACGTTTTCCGGTGCGATCGGTTGCCAGAAACTGGGCCAGCCAGTTCCAGAATCAAACTTTGTCTCCGAGCTGAACAATGCGTTGTCGCAGCAAATGCAGCGGTAGAGGCCCTTATCGTGCAGGTTCCAGTACTTTCCTGAGTACGCAAATTCAGTGTCGGCGTGACGCGTTATATCGAAAGCGTTTGAAGTTAGCTGCTTCCGCCACTCGTCTTCGCTCTTGACGACCTTCGGCACGTGAACCGTTTTCAATCGCTCACCAGCATCGGAAAACTGAACAATCGTGACCTCCTGAGGTGCTTCCCTCGACGCAGTCGCTTGTGCAAGCCGCGGCTTTCTCAACGACCATACTGCCAATCCGGCAATCGCGGAAAGGGAAGTCACAAGAAAAGCCCGCCGCTTCACCATGCCCGATCCTTCATCCTTTTCCACCAGAGATTCGAACATGAGTGCTTCCTCCTCCGATATTACCTGGAACGCTACTTGCCGGTGTAAAGCTCGGGAAACTCCTGGTGAAGATGAGCAACCTTCGGCGCATCGTTGTAGACGATGTACGGATTGTTCGGATGATTCGTGGCGTAATCCTGGTGGTAAGCCTCGGCCGGATAAAAGGCCTTTAACGCAACCACCTGAGTCACGATCGGACGCGGGAAAACCCGCGCCTTATCGAGTTGCGCGATGTAAGCCTCGGCAATCCGTTTTTGCTCGTCATTGCCGTAGAAAATAACCGACCGGTACTGAGTGCCTGAGTCGGGGCCTTGCCGGTTCAGTTGAGTGGGGTCGTGCGCGACCGAGAAAAAGACACGAAGCAACTGGCCGTACGTGATCTGCGACGGATCATAGGTAATTTTCACAGATTCCGCGTGGCCGGTTTCGCCGCTGCTCACGAGCTCGTATTCCGCGGTGTGGGCCGCGCCTCCAGTGTATCCCGAAGTCGCGTTGACCACGCCCTTGACGTGCTGGAACACGGCCTGAATGCCCCAGAAGCATCCGCCCGCGACGACCGCGGTTTGCTGCGTCTTGCTCGTTGCAATCGGTGCATCTACGGCCGGGTTCGGGACGGCCGTGATCGCGTTGTCCCCTGCATTGCAGGCAATCGCGCCACCCAGCGTTAGCATCAATAGCAGGGTAGAAATGCGTGAAAAGCTACTCATAAACGAACTCCTCTTGCTCGAAATTGCGATCTTTCGGGCCCGTATCCTTAGAGTCCCCAGCTTCACAAAAGTTTCGAGCCTGCCTAACTTAGTCGCGCTCCGTAACTTCCGCGCGGGCCGCGCATCCTATATACAGTGACGCCATGAAGAGTTTGCTGATTCTAACGCTAGCCTTTTTCGGATCGACAAGCGGGATGCTGGCGCGAGCCCCTGAATCCCGAACATTTCTTGCAAATGGCCGCACGAGGGATGATAATTTGAATCACCTTTCTGCGCCGCGTAAAGTGGTTGAGCATTTCGCTGCCAGTGAGCGGGAGTAGTTCAGCGGTAGAACGCCAGCTTCCCAAAGAGGCGTTGATAGGCAACTGTGACAATCTAAAGCAACTCGGGGACTGCCAAGTAACCCAGATCACCGCTAGGATACAGGTTTAACGGGAGTCGAATCGGGAGTTTGCTTGCAGACTGCCAAACTGCGAGGAAAGCACTGTGCAGCTGAGTGAATGTCTGAGGAACGCCACATCGCTGACCCCCAGTTGAGGTACCAGCCCGCTAAGCTTTCGAAGTGGAGTAGGATTTTGCCCAAGCTGGGCTCAGCCGTTCACGACCGCCGATCCCCGCTCGAAACCCGCGTCAATCTTCTGTCGTCCAGCCTGAATTGCTGCGTCAATCGCGGCCTCTTGCGTGGGGAAGGTTTCGGGCATGTAGAATTCAGTTTCCATGAACCCATCCGCCTCGTGTTCCTCGACGGAGAATTCCGCAGAGAATCCTCCATCCTTTAGCTCGTGTGATCGTGCCACGATGACGTAGCCCTTGTACCCTTGCCTGCTCTTCATGACTGCAACCTTTCAGGCTTCAATTATTGCACTTCGGGTTGGGGTGTTTCCCCTCAATCCATCGCCGCCCGTCTGTCGCTTCTGAGGCTAGCCAACAGCCCAGAGTAACGCCTCTGCGGTCGGTCGTTGTGGACCGCGATACCCAGAGCCCTCTTCTGACCGACCAGCACGAGTAGCCGCTTGCCCCGCGTGATGCCCGTGTAGATCAGGTTGCGCTGGAGCAGCATGTAGTGCTGCGTGGCGAGCGGAATCACCACTGCCGGAAACTCCGAGCCTTGCGACTTGTGGATCGTGATCGCGTAAGCCAGCGAAATCTCGTCCAATTCCCCGAAGTCGTACTTGACCAGCCGGTCGTCGACGCGCACCGCGACCTGCTGCTCGACCATATCGATCCGCTCGACGATCCCCACGTCGCCGTTGAACACGTCCTTGTCGTAGTCGTTCTCCGTCTGAATGACCTTGTCTCCGATCTGGAATCGCCATCCGAACCGCTCCACGGCGGGCTGACCGGGTCGGGCTGGGTTCAATACCTTCTGCAAGGCTGTGTTCAGTTCGCGCACGCCGAGCGATCCTCGGTTCATCGGGCAAAGAACCTGCACGTCGCGGATCGGGTCGAGACGAAACCGTTCTGGAATCCTTTCCTGCACCAGCTTGACCAGCGTTGCCGCGATCTTTTCCGGGTCGTCCCGTTCGACGAAATGGAAATCGCAACTCGGGTCGGCTCCACGCAAATCGGGCATCTGCCCTCGGCGGATGCGGTGCGCGTTGGTGATGATGTTGCTGCCCGCAGCCTGCCTGAACACTTCGGTGAGCCGCACGATTGGCACGACCCCGCTCTCGATCAAGTCCCCAAGCACCGTGCCCGGTCCCACGGACGGAAGCTGGTCTACGTCACCGACCAGAACCAACCCGGCTCGGTTCGGGACAGCCCGCACCAGCGAGTGCATTAGCGGTACGTCCACCATCGAGGTTTCGTCCACGACCAGAAGACCGCAGGCGAGAGTGTTCGACTCGTTTTTGCTGAACCGCCCGGTCGCTGGATCAATCTCCAGCAGGCGGTGGATCGTCTTCGCGTCCATGCCCGTGGTCTCGGTGAGCCGCTTCGCCGCCCGTCCGGTTGGGGCGCACAGCAGGCACTTCACGCCCTTGGCACGCAGGATCATCAGGATCGAGTTCACCAACGTGGTCTTGCCCACGCCCGGCCCTCCGGTGATGACTACGACCCGGTTCTTGAGCACCGTCTTCAGCGCCTCGCGCTGGCTGGGGGCGAGCGTCTTGCCCGTTTGGCGCTCGCACCACGCGACCGCCTTTTCGAAATCGATCGGCGGATAGACCGGCTCCGCTTCCGCTAGGCTCTTGATTCTTGCCGCGATGCCCTCTTCCGCTCTCCTGAGGTGTGGCAGGAAGATCAGGGGTTCGCCGTCGATCTCCTCCAACAACAGGGAACCGCCCGTAAGCATCTGCGACAACGCCTGCTCGACTGTCCCCTCGGGCACCTCCAGCAGCTTCACTGCCGCCAGCTTGAGTTTCGCGAGCGGCAAAGCGCAGTGACCGTCCGAGGTCGCTTCCAGCAGCACATGGTCGATGCCCGCCCGTGCCCGGTTGAGCGAGTCCCGAGGAATCCCGACCTTCTGCGCGATCTGGTCGGCAGTCGCGAAACCGATCCCGTAGATGTCTTTCGCCAGCATGTACGGATTGCTCCGCACCTTCTCGATCGCCTGCTCGCCGTAGGTCTTGAAGATTCGCACTGCCCGGCTGGTGCTGACGCCGTGGCTGTGCAGGAACAGCATAATCTCGCGGACTTGCCTTGCCTCCTGCCATGCGTGCGCGATCCGCTCCCGGCGCTTGGGACCGATGCCATCGACCGTTTGCAGTTCTGCGGCTCGGTTCTCGATTACGGCGAGAACCTCCGCTCCGAACCGCCCGACCAGCTTCTGGGCGAGGATCGGTCCGATTCCCTTGACCAACCCGCTTCCGAGGTAGCGCTCGATCCCCTCGGCCGTGGTCGGCGGCACGGCCTTCATGGCACTGGCCTTGAATTGCAGCCCGTGCTCCTTGTCCCTGACCCACCAGCCCTCCGCGCTCAGCCATTCCCCAGCCGTCACGGAAGGCAGCGATCCTATGACCGTCGTCTCCTCCCGTTGCCCGCGTGCTTTCACGCGCAGGACGCAGAAGCCGCTTTCGTCGTTGTGGAAGGTGACTCGCTCGATCAGGCCGGAGATTTCCTCGGTCGCGGGCCTCCGTTCTGGGATTGCGGCATTCATGCTTGGGATTTATTTTCGCATGGGCGGTCTGCAGCATGCCGACGAGAGCCTCTGGCCCTGATTACTAGTGTTTGGCCCGCATCGGTAGAATCGAGGAGGTGTATGACCAAACGTAAGTCGAAATCGCAACCCACGTGGACAGATGTCAAGGCGAAGCTCGAAGATCTTGACCGGGCAGGGGTGCTGGGATTGATCCAGGATCTCTATGCCATGCACAAGGACAATCGGACGTTTCTTCATGCCCGCTTTAGATTGGGCGAGGACGTGCTGGAATCGTACAAGAAAACCATTGACCGGTGGCTCTGGCCTGACCTGTTCCGGAAGCAGGACACTTCTGTCTCCCAAGCCAAGCGGGCCATCTCTGATTACAAGAAGGCAGGGAGGAGGAGAGTTGAGGACTGTGAGCGGGCCGCTGGGTTCTGCAGCGACGTCGGCAATGATGATGAGGGATACTTCGATGCACTGGTGCGCATGTTCGAGCAGGCCCTCAAGTTCGCAAACGCACTATCCGTCGACCGCCGGGACGACCTTGTCGCCAGGTTAGATCGTGTGCGGGCTACCAGCCACGAGTTTGGTTATGGCGTCGGAGATGACATGGATTTCCTCCTTTCGAAGTTCACGCGGTGTTGAGGCTGATAGTCCGTGAGTCACTGATCGCCTTTGATAGAAGAACCACCGGAGTTGCGCAGACTTGCCGACAGTACACGCTGCCGTGCAGGAAGAGAGTTGAATCGCACGTTTCTTTCCGCCTTGAGAAAGGAGAAGAAAAGACGCTCCGGGGGGAACGGGCTCTTGATGACGGCACCAGCGTAAAGTTTTTCGACTATGTCCTGAAGAAGACAATCAAGAGTTGATCCGCCACTGTGCGACTACGCGGCTGGGTTCCGATGCTTTTCAGGAAGCCCCTTCTGCTGGGGTTTCGCTGCCCGGATGGGTTCAGGCTCGGCTCGGGTGTTTCACAGGTGCAGGCAGCCTTTGTGACCACCCCAGCGAGCGTGTCCGAGAACTGCGATGACGGACGTTGCGACTCAATGGGCATTGCCCCCTTCTAGAAGTTGGCCATCGACGCAGCGGCGGGCTTAACCGGGCGCACACGATACGGACGCTCTTCTTATGATGGTTCGGACGCAGGTTCGACTGCTGCAGCTTCGATGACCCTTACCAAGAAGAGGTCGAGCACCTCCTCACCCATGTAAGTCTGGTTGATCGCTCCTGAAAAGTAGCCCCCAAGGTAATCACGCGACTCACACACTTACATATAGAATCGGAAGCTTGGCTGCAAAGCACCACCTTCGGGAACGCACTTCAAAATGTCTCCAACCCGTCGAGCAGCCCGGACGGTAATCGGCTCTCCGCCGTCGAATTGCGTGTTATTCCAGTTCAGTTTGGACAGCGACAACATCTCGCGAGCGAGTTGCTCCCGTGGGGTCTCAGCCTGAGCCACAGAGAATTCGAGGGGCCGTGGCACATACATGCCTGGGTAAGTCTCGAAAAAGTTAACGCTGCCTCGCAGATACAGCAGGCCCGTTGACTCCTGGAGTTTCAGGAAGGTTCCTCGAAGAGGGGGATAGGTGCCCTCGCGGAACAATCTCGTAAGCGATCGCCTCACACTGACGAGGTCCACCACGTCAATCTGGTGCTCTTCGGCTGCGGCTCGAAAGCCGCGCACCTCGCCATCAGTCATCTTGGATGTCTTGTGAACGACGATCCGAGCTGGACTTGTTCTATGTTCCCTTCGGTACACGTGAATCGCGTTCTTCAATAACACGCGAGTGTCTTCCTCAGAGAGATGGGGTTGTCGATCGTCCTTGTCCAATTGGGCCTGGGTTCCCTTTACGATGACTCCCTCTCCACGTTCGTTGAAAACCTGAGCCACGCTCGTCAGAAGCCGATCTCCTGTTATTGAGCGGTAGAAGCTCACGCCTACAAAACAGGTTAGCAAGTCCGCTGCGCTCCTGAGCAATCGCCAAGGAACACCTCCTGTCTTGTAGTAAAGAGCTGTGTGAATGTTCCAAGCACGTGTCGCTTCATCCTGCAGTGGCGTAGAAGGGGCTCGCCGACGCTTGCTCTTTCTTGTGATCCACTCGCGGTTGTAAGTAGAAGGCCGAACCATCTGAATCGGAATGCCCAGCCGCATTCCTTCTGCCTTGAGTACGTCATGGAATGCGACAACCGGGGCTCGGCTGGCTGTAGCAGCCTCTGAGCCTTCGTCAATCTCTTGTTCCAAAACGTCTGGCCGGGGGCCTGGTCGCTCATCGACAGCAGCCAGAAGGTCTCTCGGAGGTACACAGATTAGGGCCATCGGGCCGCCTTGTTCGATCATTGTCTGTGCGTGCTCCAGAAATACATCCACGGCCTCCCGTACAGTCTGATCGCCCTGGGTATGTGCCAAAACGGCGTCCACCTCCCGCTGTCGAATCGCGGAGGACCACCGATCGTGGAATACCAAGGACGCATGAAAAGGCGAGCTTTCAGAGAAGCCTGGGAATGCAGGGAACAGGTTCAAGAGCTTGCTCTGTTTGGCGGCAATACCATCGCGGCAGCTATCGAACCAATGCCGGATCGCGGCAAGTGTCTCCTCAGTGCCCACCAGCCCTAGGGGCATGCTTGACGAAGTTTGCGAAGTGCATGGACGCAGCGACAAGGACAACGAGCATCTCGAAATTGCACGCCGTTACGCGATGAAGGCCAGTGCCCTTGTGCTGAGCGATGTTATCTGGGAACTGAACATGGAGCACTTAGAACGATTGCATGCGGATCCGGAATGGCGGAGGGCGGAGGCAAAAAGCATCCGCGAAGCCATGCACGAATTGGCGGAAATAGAGGATGCCGAGTGGCACAAGATGTCCGAGGAAGCGGATGAGACCGTCCGATGACAACCTTAAGGCTTAAGAAGACAAACGGCGTGCTGCCGAGGGCAGCCAAGATTGAGGGGACCAGCCAGAAATACGGTTACGGCTGACGAGCAGCAGGTCCGGGGCGTTGCCCCTTGCCGTCCCGCGCCGCGAAACTTCTAGATCTTAGATCTAACGGTGCAGTTCATCCGAAAAGCGGGCGATTGTGAACGAGCCGCTCATGCTTCTTGCAACTCCTCGATTGTGAACCACGCATCAAACAGCTTCTCGGTTTCATCCTCGGACAGGTTCGGCGGATTGGGCATCCCCCGCAGCAACTCCCGGTGCCTCCCAGCGATGTGTAGGCTCTGCGCTACAGATTGGGCGACAATGTCGCGAATGTAGCGGGGACCCGAGGGAAACACAATCGCCCACCCGCATTTCCTGCATGTCAGCTTTTTCACAACGCCTCCGGATCTCGGTTTGGCACGGCTGACACTTCTGCGGACGCTCGTACTTGTTCTTCCTGACTCTTACTATTCGCCTCGCGGCTCACAGCTTCCAGCAGAGCGGCGAGCCATTCGTACTCAGCGTAGTCTAAGTTGCGATGTCCAGCGAGTCCGGGGGCAAACCCATGCTGCACCAGCGTCTCCTTCATCCGGCGCTCCAACACGGGAGCCAATAGTGAATTGACCGCCGCTTGGCACGCAGGACAGAAGTCCGACTGTCGCATCACCTCCTGGGTCGAGAGCTTCTACATGCAGGTACTGCACAGCAGACCCTCCTTCCAAGCGGCGTCGGGTCGTCTGAGTTGAACCCCACCGTCACTTCGCAACTGTCTTCCAGACCGCCTCCAATGTGTTCGATTCTGCTGTGCTGATCCGCCCGGCTCTGCGTTCGCCCCTGTCGGGCGCGACCAACCTAAATACTGACCTTGGGAAAATTGAACGCGTCTTCCGCACAGCGCCATTACCGCATCGCTTCCAAGAGTCCGTTGTGGTCTTGCGCGGGCAGGGACACATTCTCGGATGGCAGCGAGATGAGAATGCAGTCGATGCAGGTTTGAACCGCCACGGTTCCAACCCTGCGACCGCACGCAACCTCGAATGTTGCGGCACGGGCAAGGGGACCATCGCCCATACCACCGCCGAGGTGTAGGCGGGTTGAAAACAACAAGTCCCAGACCCGTGTTGCTTCACGGCGCACATCCTTGTGCTTTATCAAGGCGTCCCAGCAGTCTTTGGTGACTACAACATTGACGGGATATCCAGCTTCATGCAGCAACCCTCGGTGAGGTGTCTGTGCTACTCCAACTGTCTTGATCATCTTCATATTCGTTTTCCCCTTGTGCCGATCCGCTCGGGCGGGCGAGTCATCTACTTCCCCTAACATTTCGTATGATTCCGTCCTTTCGGCGTTCAGTCCACAATCTTTGGTAACCACGCCTAAAAGCAGTGCCGGGATGCCTTACTGGGTACGGCTTCTCATGCGGGTAGCTTACAGAGGGTTTTTCGAGGCTCCGTTATCTCTCTGGTGTCTGCTTGAGAGCTAACTTGAGGTTCTTGCAGGCTCCGTTAAGCAGAAGGGCGGCTTCGGGGCGGTCCCGGGAGCCATCTTCACCCTCCCGAAAAGGCACGCTCACTCAAAAACCTAGTATTTACCTTTGTGCCGAATGAGTACCTGTAGGTCTTTGCAAAGGACTCGGGGGTGCTCGACGGTGTCGAGTAGCAGAAATCGAATTCAATAAGGGCGGCTTTACCCCCTTGGTGATACCGGATTGCTGCATCGCCAAGGAGTGTTTTGTGAACCGCCTTAAATCTCTGCCGGGCTCTCCCGGCTTAAACAACCTAACTATCCAGCACGGGCAGGAAGAGCGCTTTGTCGATGCGACGACCGCTGCCGAATTCCTCTCGATCACGCGCAAGTACCTGTTGAAGCTTTCCCGCCTCGGTATCATCCCAGCGCACCCTATCGGTGTCGGTTCCCGCAAGCAGTGGCGCTACCTCATTTCCGAGCTAGCAGAATGGGTCTTGTCCCAGAGCGCCACCCAGCCAGACAATAGGGACGGCAGTCCCCGAGCCGCAAAAGGGGGGAAATAAATGGCTCAGGGATGGTTTCGTAGACCAAAAGGAAGGCTAGTTTACGTTTGGCAGATTGAAGACCCGAAGACTGGGCGCAAGCTGGAACGCGCCAAGGTGATCGGCGATGCAACGCTGTCGGACGAGCAAGGATGGCAGATCGTAGGCAGGATGAAAGCGGAGGGCACCATTCTGGTTGAACCAAACGGCGAGATTCCATCCGCTGAAGTCCTCTTCGGCGATCTTGCCTCTTACTACCTAAGGAACAAAGTGTTCAAGAAGATTTCGACAAAGGATTTGCACACGCAGATCGTCAATAACATTTTGAAGCCCCGTTGGGGTGACAAGGTTGCCGTTGCGATCAAACCGAAGCAGATCAAGGATTGGCTGTACACCATGAAAGTTGAGGACCCCACGCGGTACCAGTACAAGACCGTGATGGGCGTGGTGTACAGGTTCGCTCAGTCGGAAGGTACACTGCCCACGGGCGAACAATACAATCCAGTCCGTTACGTCACGATCCCGTCCACGTCCGACTATGAAGCCATCGCTCTAACGCCGGAGCAAGCGTTGAAGGTCTTGGAGCAACTTCACCAGCCGGAATACACGATGATCGTATTGGTTGCGGCCACGGGAATCCGGGCGAGCGAAATGCTGGGACTGCGCTGGTCTGACATCCTATGGGAGCGGTCCGAAATCAAGATCAAACAGACTTTCGTTCATGGGAATATTCAGCCCGGCGCAAAAACCAAGCTCTCAAAATCAACTGTTACGATGCACCCAGTTCTCGCGCAACTGCTCAAGGACTGGCGTGCAGAAACCCCGTATGCGCTTGATGCCGACTACGTGTTCGCGTCAGCGAAGCTCAAGGGGAGGAAGCCGCGGCTCGGGTCAATGGTGGAGCAGGATTACTTGCAACCTGCGGCGATCCGAGCGGGTATTCTTGAGGTCAAGGACGGGAAACGCTACATTGACGGCGAGTTGGCCAAGCGCTTCGGGTTTCATACATTTCGTCACTCGCTTACATCATGGCTTATGGCGAACGGGGAAAATCCCCAGATCGTCCGCGCTATGCTCCGATGGACAAACCTTAACATGCTTGCCCATTACGCACACGGCTTCAAGTCCGACAAGCTCGAAGCTCAAGGCGCTGTCTTGGAAAAGCTGATGAAATCGGGAGTGAAATCGGGAGTTGGGAACGATTGAGCAGAAACGACGCGGACAGGGAACTGATGTGTAATAATCGACTTGCTGCACAGTGAGCGGGAGTAGTTCAGCGGTAGAACGCCAGCTTCCCAAGCTGGATGTCGCCGGTTCGATCCCGGTCTCCCGCTCCATGAATCCGGCCAAGATTGAATACCCCGATCAACGAGGATGCCCTTGGACCCTTTGAACCCCGTGAACAACGCTGAGACCGACGACCAGCCTCGCCATCACGATGCAACGCTGACGGTCACCGAACCAGCCCGAGCCCAGCAACCGGCGACTCTCAACAGGATCTTCGTCGGCAAAGACGGCCTTCGCGCCGGCTGGAGCCTGCTCATCTTCGTCGCCCTCTTTGCGGCTATCATGTACTGCGCGAACCGCATCGGGCACAAGCTCTATCCGCCTTCCCCGAAAGAAGCCGACCCCGCCGCCGCTGTAAGCCCGCTGCGCGGAATCATCCCCGAGTTCATCACCCTCCTCGTAGTTCTTCTCGTCTCCTGGATTATGTCGAAGATCGAGCGGCGGCCCAACTCCGTTTACGGCTTGGGCGACAGCCGCATGTTCTCGCATTTCTTTGCCGGACTTGCCTGGGGAATCACTTGCCTTACGCTTTTGATCCTGACGCTCTGGAAAGCCGGGCTCCTCGTTTTTAACGGCCGGCTACTGTTCGGCGGCGACATTCTCAAGTACGGAGCCATCTGGCTGGCCGGCTTCCTCCTGGTTGGCATGCTCGAGGAGTACCTCACCCGCGGCTACCTCCAGTACACGCTCACCCGCGGCCTAGCTGGCTTCTATCAGTGGGCCTTCAAAACCCGTCACAGCGCAGCCCTGGGTTTCTGGACCGCCGCCGTCATCTTCTCCATCCTCTTCTTCCTCGGCCATACTAGGAATCCGGGCGAATCCCCCATCGGGCTGGTCTCCGTCTTTCTAGCCGGTATGGTCTTCTGTTTCAGCCTCTGGCGCACCGGCTCGCTGTGGTGGGCTATCGGCCTCCACACCTCGTGGGACTGGGGCCAATCCTTCCTCTACGGCGTCGCCGACAGCGGACTCATGATCCAGCACCGCCTCTTCGCCACCCATCCCGTGGGCAAGCCCATCCTCAGCGGTGGAACCACCGGACCCGAAGGCAGCATCTTCATCGTCGGCATCCTTGCCCTCATCGTTCTCATCATTCTTTTTACGCTCCCGCGATCTCACTACGGACGGGCAGCCACGGCTTTCGAGCAGCCGACGAGTTGATAAAATTGTCGGGCGGAAGTATTCGCAGGCTGCTGGAAGCCCCAGCGGGCGAAAGATTAGTTCTCGTGGCACACTTCCAGTTCGGTGCTAGCTGCTCCCGAACCAATGACCGCTTTACAGTTTGCTGGGAAACTAGCGATTCGTATCAGGGCTCGCCTTCAGGCGTGCCGTAAGCGTTATCTCTTCGACGACGCCTTCAGGCGCTGAGGTCGCAGGACTTTAAACATGAAACCCGCAGCCCTAGGGATTCGCATGCATTCCGGTTGGGGAGTGCTGGTAGCCGTTTCGGGAGACGGCGCCTCGCTGGAGGTTCTGGATCGGAGGCGCATCGTCATTATCGATCCGGAAATCCAAGGATCAAACCAACCCTACCACCACGCCGCAAACCTCGGCCTTCCTGAGTCAGAGAGATATCTTGCCAACTGCGCAGTCATTTCGGAACGCCTCGCGTTCACCGCGATCGGCGAACTGCTCAAGGAGTTGGACGCGCGTGGCTGCCGAATCGCGGGTGCTGCCGTCCTCCTGGCATCAGGTCGCCCGCTGCCGCCGCTGGCGAAAATTCTCGCCTCGCACCCGCTGATTCACACCGCGGAGGGCGAATTCTTTCGCAATGCGGCTAGCAGAGCCTGCGAACGTCTAAAGACTCCGGTCACTGCAATTCGAGAGCGAGAACTCGAACAGCAGGCCAAGTTCAGTCTTGGCACCGCAGCCAGCCGAGTGCAACGAACAATCTCAACCCTCGGAGTTTCGCTTGGCCCACCCTGGACCAAGGATCACAAAACAGCAGCCCTCGCCGCCGCCATGATTCTCGTGTAGGGCGGACACTCCTGTCCGTCGCCGTTGACTCTAACTCTCGATTGAAGCCAGCCCTCTTATTGCGCTTTGCAGAACATCGTGAAAAAACGCTGTCATTGCGACCGTTGATGTTCATTTCCCTTGTCATTTCGAGCGAAGTAGGATCATCCGCATTTGCGGATGATCCTGCGTAGTCGAGAAACCTGCTTTTCTCGTGCTGGCCAAACAGCAGGTAACATTCTGCAACCCGGCTAGTGTAGGGCGGACACTCTTGTCCGTTTTTGACTATGATTCCAAGTAGATCCCTGTAAAGGGTGGCCCGCGCCGTCCGCCGGAAGTAGCTTTATTGCGGATACCAATCCAGTACCCGCACTTCAATCCCAGTGCCTTCCAATCCCTTTTGAAATACGGCGAGATCGGAGCCGCGATAGTGATACGGGATCACAACCTTGGGATGAAATGCCTTGACGGCATCCGCTGCCTCTTCGGGCGGCATCGTGTAAGGCAAATTCATGCACACGAACGCCACGTCAATATTCTTCAGCGCACGCATCTCGGGCACACCTTCCGTGTCACCCGAAAAATAAAAACGCTTGCCGCCGTAAGTGAGCACGTATCCATTGCCGCGGCCCTTGTCGTGAAAGAGTTTGCCCTCACTGGGGCCACGCTTCAGGTTGTATGCGGCGATCGCCTCAATCATCCACGCGCCCCAGGTTTTGGTTTCTCCGTTGGAAATTGGCTTGGCGCTGGTGACGGTCTGAACTACTGCCGGCGGTGCAAATATGTTGGTGTCAGCTTTGCTGATTTCCTTGATTGAGTCAGGATCCATGTGGTCACCATGGATATCCGTGATCAAAATCAAGTCTGCCTTCGGATGCTCCGAAAACTTCGCAGGCTTGGCAGGATCAAGATAGATGACCTTGCCTCCCGCCTCGATCAGTGTGCTGGCATGATAAAGCGGCGTAATCTTGACCGGCCCCGCCGAGGTGGAAAAGACTTGCGTCTGCGCTGCGGCATGCCCAAGTGGCGAGAGAACAACAAGCAAGAGGATCAAATTCGCGAATAGTTTCAAGGTCAACCTCACGTTCGGTTCGTGACTGCGAACGAACAGTATTTTTGCACAAACTCTATACCAACAAAAGTTTCTCAGGAAAGCTCTGCCGAGTCCACTGGACAGCTGGCCCGAGCGAGTCCCGAAGTCGCCTTTCTTGCCCTGATAAAAGAAGAGGGTGCCCCATCCTTGCGTTCTTTGCAAGGGTGGGAGGCGATGCTGTTGATGTGACTGCCCAGCAAGCCGCTCGACCGGTAATTATCTCGCATTGGAGAATCATGTCACACTGCGGACCGTCCCGAGGACGACACAACCCGTTTCTTTCCGATCTTTTCAGCAGCCCCGGCCCCGACGCAGGGCGATAATTTTTGCGTTGACCCGGGCACTCCAAAACGGCTAACATAATGACATCACCTTTAGCTGTTTGATAACAGCATTGGCCCGGCAGTTCTTTGACAATTCAAGATTACCCGCACGCGAGTGCTCTCTCGCGTGAGGCAACGCCCTTCTGCTCCGAAACGCGCCCGTTAAGTCCTTTAGAAGAGATATTTTAGAGGGGTATCTCCCACTCGATTCCTGTTTTCATAGACTTAGGAAGGAGCATCTGTCGGAGATATCTCCTCCGTAAGTCCTTTAGAAGGGATATTTTACGAGGGTATCTCCAAAACAGTGCCTTTGTTTTCATGGATCTGGAAGGAAAACGCATTTTTTCGGTATATACCCGATACTCATCAGTAAACCAACAACCGACATATATTTACTTATAAGGTAACACGAGCAGAAGATGACACCCGGGGAATTCAGAGCGTCGATTGCAGAAGAGGTGCCGAGCGTAGCGCTACCCGCCCCGCTCACAGCGCTGTGGTGGGATGCAAAGGGAGATTGGTCCCATGCTCACGGGCTGGTTGACGAACTGGAAACGGTAGATGGCATGGCCGTCCACGCCTACCTGCACCGCAAGGAGGGATCGGCCTCAAATGCTGACTACTGGTATCAGCGGGCCGGGCGCAGCTTTCACCGCCCCACGCTCGAAGCCGAGTGGGAGGCGCTGGTCGAGGGCTTGCTGTCCCACGCCGAGAAGGCATGAGCACTGCCTCTTTTGCGCGGAGATAACGAGATGGCTAAAACGCCCAAGAAAGTTCCGAAGAAAGTTTTGGAAGGGAAGATCGCGCTGGTTGCAGGAGCAACCCGCGGCGCCGGTCGAGGGATTGCGATTGCCCTGGGCGAAGCGGGGGCCACGGTTTACTGCACTGGTCGGAGTTCCCGAAAACACTCACCCACAACTGCCGGTCGACCTGAGACCATCGAAGAAACCGCTGAACTGGTTACCGCAGCCGGCGGCCGGGGTATTGCCGTAAGGGTGGACCACACCGAGCCGGAAGATGTGAAAAAGCTAGTCGCCGGTATCAAACGGCGGCATAAGGGCCTCGACATTCTGGTCAACGATGTGTGGGGCGGCGACGCGATCACCGAATGGGGCAAGACGTTCTGGACAGTCAATCTCGAGAACGGCCTGGGCATGCTGAAGCAGGCAATTCACTCCCACATCATCACTTCCTACTACGCCGTTCCACTGATGCTGGGTCGAGGCCGAGGAATCATCTTCGAAATTACCGATGGCGACGCTTTCTACTATCGGGGAAACCTTTTCTATGACCTGGTAAAGATTTCCGTCATACGACTGGCCTTCGCCATGGCCCGCGAGCTGCGCAAACGGGACATCGCTTCAGTGGCGTTGACTCCCGGCTTTCTACGTTCTGAATCCGTGCTGGACCATTTTGGAGTCAGCGAGGCCAATTGGAGGGACGTGGCGAAGAAGGCGACGAAAAAAGACAAGAACAGCGCAGGCCAAAACGACGCGCCCAACGATTTCATGGTGTCAGAATCGCCGAGGTACATAGGCCGCGCAGTGGTAGCCCTCGCAGCAGATCCGAAGGTGAAAGCCAAGAGTGGACGCGTCTTCAGTTCCTGGGCGCTGGCCCGCGAGTACGGATTCACCGACCTCGACGGCACCCAGCCGCACTGGGGCAACTACGCCCGAAAGAAGTACGGCAAATACAAAATCTGCGATGAGCAGTTTTATTCCTACTGGGTTCCCGGCCTGGTAGAACTGATTTTTCCGGATTGGTTTTGATGATCGGCAAGTCGCCCGCGCCGTCCGCTATCGTGGGACTTTAGGGTTTCGTTGTGAGTGCATCGCAAACGGTCATCTCGTGTTGGATCGTCGTGACCCGTTCAGCGCCGTTGTAGTCTGCCGGTGCGTGATCTCGAAGAAACTCGAAAGCGGGGAGGCATTTCTGGAACCACGAACTGGCCTCGCGGCAATGCTCGATCTTTTGCTGCATTGTGGTTTGCGACGAAGACGCCAACATGACATTGGCTTTGCCCAGCAAGAACTGCCCGGATACAAGAATGTATCCAATCCGCGATTGCGGGTTCTTCGCGTTGGACATCGACTGGGCCGCGTTAACGGAAAAACGAAGCGGTTCAATCGCGTCTCTGGGTTTACCCGTGTTTACCAGAATTTCGCGGATCTCGCTGCGGACTGCGGCGATGTCCTCCTGAAACTGTGCGTTCGCTGGATCGGCGGCGGCGAGCTTTTGAAACGACGACAAGGCCTCGCGATCCTGGACGAGCGCAACATTGGCATCCTTCATGTTCGCCAAGAGTTCCCCCATAGCGAATTGGTCGTAGGCAACCATCCGGCGGAAATCTGTGTTGTTCGGATCCACGACGACCAGGGCCTGCGTAGTGACGATAGCCTTTTTGTATAACGCCAGAGCCTGCGGATAATCGTTTTCGTCATTCTTTAGAACATCAGCGGCTCGGAAATAGCTGAGACCCAGCAGCCGGCGCACTTGCACGTTCTGCGGATCTTCCGACAACATTTGCTCGAGCATCGCCGATCCTTGGCGAAGCGTTTCCAATCCGCCAGCGCGGTCATTACCTACCACGGCCTGCTTGTAGCCGTAGTCCATGCGATAGGCGGCGAGGAGCGAGCGGTTTGCCGGATTGCTTGGATCCTCCTGATACAGGGCCTCCGCGACCGCGATCTCCTTGCGCGAATATTCCATCGCACCTTTGAACTCGCCTTTGTTCCAGAGCAAGTCGCTCAGCTTGCTGTAATTCTGAGTAAGTTGCCGACGCACTTCCTCGTCTTTCGAATCCGCTGCGGCGAGGGACTCTCGTATGGCGAGAGCCTTTCTGTAACTGTCCTCGGCGCCGATGGTGTCGCCGAGATTTGCCTGGCGCGGCATGCCTTGGACGTCTCCGATTTTTTCGTAAGCGGCAGCCAGTTCCCCTTGCAAGGAACGGTCGCCCTTGGCCTCTTGGCTCAAGCTGTCCAGATATTCGAGTGCCCGGCTCACCAGGAGCTTGCGCGCCGGCGTCGACCCGGGCAGGTCTTTGATCGAGTCATGAACTTCAAACATCAGAGAGTTGGCCAATTTGCGCACGTCATTGAAACGAGCTTCGGCCCTGGCTCGCTGGGAACGCGCGATCGTTGCCTGTTCGCGGGCGATTTGCGCTTCTCGCAAGGTTGCGACGATCCCAACTATGAGAATAATGATCGCTGCGGCGGTGGCTGTGACGCCGGCTTTATACCGGGCGACGAACTTCGATATGCGATATCCGGCCGTGTCCTTACGGGCGAAGACGGGAAGGTTCGCGAGATGTCGCCGCAGGTCTTCAGCGAATTTGTCGACGGATGCGTAGCGGCGCTCCGGCTCCTTGCGCAATGCCATGAGCACGATATTGTCGAGGTCGCCGCTAAGCCGTTTGCTCAGCCTGTCCGCCGAGCTTTCATCCAAAGGAATGGTTGTGGCTGAATGAAGCGGCGGTTGGCCACCCGCCGAAGGCGAGGCTTCGGTTCGTCGGACGACCGTACTGGGTTTTTCAGGATCAACCTCGCAAACCGCCCGTGCAATCTGATGCGGCGTGTAGCCGGGAGCGGAGTACGGGTGTTGCCCGGTGAGCAACTCGTAGAGCACCACTCCCAGCGAGTAGACGTCGCTGGCGGTGGTGATGGGCTCGCCTTTCACCTGCTCGGGACTGGCATATCCCGGGGTGAGCGCGCGAAATATGGTCAGAGTTGCCGGGCCGGTTTCAGAATCTGTGTCGACAATTTTGGCAATACCGAAATCCAGGAGTTTCGGCGTTCCCTCATGGGTGACGAGAATGTTGCCGGGTTTTATGTCGCGATGGACGATCAGCCGCTGATGGGCGTATTGCACCGCCGAACAGACCGCCGCGAAGAGTTTGAGACGTTCAGCAATTGGCAGGCTGCGCGAATCGCAATATTCGGTGATGGGCTGCCCTTCGATCAGCTCCATCACAAAGTACGGGATGCCCTCTTCGGTCGTGCCGCCGTCGAGCAGGCGCGCGATGTTGGGGTGATCCAGAGTGGCGAGGATTTGTCGCTCATTCTTGAAGCGGCGGATGACGAAATCAGAATTCTGACCGGCGCGCACCAGTTTGATCGCAACTTGCTTGTGGTATTGATCGTCGGCGCGAATGGCACGATAAACTTCCCCCATACCACCAGCGCCGATTTGCTCGACGATTTCGTAGGTCCCGAGACGCCGACCGATCATCGGGTCACGATGGTCCGGATCGAGATCATCCAGCGCACTCGGATCTACCGCTTGCGGAGGGGGAACGTTCAGAAAATCCGTGCCAGCTTGCTCATGAGAAGCAATGAGTGATTCGAGTTCACTGCGCAACTCGGGATCAGCGGTGGAGATCTGGTCAAGATACGCAGAACGCTGCTCAGGCGCAAGATTCAGAACTGCATCCAGCTTGTCCTTGATTTCGTGCCAACGCTCGATCTCGTTCCAACGTTCCAGAGCCATCGCATCCCTTGTTTCCACTGGAAAGTCACCCAGCCTTTTTGGTCAGTTCGCGATGAAGCCAGGCCCTTGCAGACGTCCACTCCCGTTTTACGGTTGCTGGAGAGATGCCCACGACCGCCGCAGTTTCCTCGATCGAAAGCCCTCCGAAAAATCGCAGTTCAACCACGCGAGTCTGCTGCGGGTCCAACCGCCCGAGTTGGTTGAGCGCTTCGTCCAGAGCGAGCAGGTCAAAATTACCTTTTCCGGGGAGCAATGCAGCCGCTTCACCCAAGGTCAAATTGTCAGCCCCGTCACCGCGTTTGGCGGCACGATGGCGCCGGGCGTAGTCGACGAGAATCTGGCGCATCAGGTGTGAAGACACTGCGAAAAAATGGGCCCGGTTGTTAATCTCAAGATCCTGGCGCACCAGCCGCATGTAGGCTTCATTCACCAGAGCGGTACTTTGAAGGGTGTGCCCGGAACGCTCGCGGTTCAGATGGTTATGCGCGAGGCGGCGAAGCTCATCGTAAACCAACGGGATCAGAGCGTTGAGGGCTTCGCGATTCCCCTGTCGCCAATCTGCGAGAAGTTGGGTCACCTTATTGGAGACAGCTGACTCCACCGTTTTACCCTCTCTTCCGCGGCGATAAGCCTTGGGGGCATGAAAGATATCCCGGTCTTGGGCGAAAGTCAACCGATTAATAACACTGGACTTAGAGCAGAACGTTGCGGGTTTTTCTTCTTCCGGCGGTCGCCATTAGTTTGCTGAGGGTCTCCGATTTTGATTCGCAGCGATCACGGAGCGATGAATGGTTCATACGTCTGTCGAAGGCTCGCGAGGTCTGAGGAAAACGCTGAAAGTCAATCTACCCCGGGAGTGATTGGGTCATACCCGCAAGTGCTGATAAAACAGAAATTTACCGTTGTTTGACGATTCTTTACGTCCGCCCTGCGCTTGACTGTGTTGGAATATATGTGGCGAACTCCAAAGTGGCCGTCGTGAACGGGAGAGATGGAACTTGTTTCATTTCTTCGTGGGTGTCCGTGTCGGTTGCGGCGCAATTGATACCGAAGCACCGGCAATGACCGTGACCCGGAGATCGACCAACCAAACCTTGAGGGGTGGGCCACAGCTGCAACTCGCATGAGGCGGAGAGAATGAGATCGACAAGATACACCACGTTAGGGTTCGCCGTCACCATGGCTCTTGCCTTAGCCTGCCTTGGCCCCGCCGCGCTGAGCTCTGCTACTTCGAATGAGGCTCAGGAGTCGCAGCAGCCGGGATCGGCAAGCTCGACGGCGAAGCCCGTAGGAGTGGTCAAGGCTATTTCGGGGAACACGATTACTCTGGCGACCGACGCTGGATCAACGATCAATATCGTGGTTCAGGACTCCGCCCGTCTGCTTCGCATCGCTCCCGGACAGAAAGATCTAAAAGAGGCGACGCCCATCCAGGTGCAGGATGTGCAAGCGGGGGACCGGATTTTGGTCAGAGGCACTGCCTCGGAGGATGGCAAGTCAGTGGCTGCTTCATCCGTCGTACTCATGAAGGAGTCCGACGTCGCGGCGAAGCAGGAGCGCGATCGCGAGGACTGGCAGAAGCGCGGCGTGGGCGGATTGGTGAGCAAAGTCGATGCGGCAAACGGGGTGGTCACGCTTGCGGCTCCGGCCATGAGCGACGCCAAGCCGGTTACGATTCATCTTTCGAAGACGACAATTATTCGTCGATACTCGCCCGACTCCGTCAAGTTCGACGATGCCAAGCCGAGCACGCTGGATCAGATCCATGCCGGCGACCAACTACGCGCGCGCGGTGTGCGCAGCGCGGACGGCACCGAACTGGCGGCGGATGAGGTGGTTTCTGGGGCATTCCGGAACATTGCAGGCACGGTCGTTTCAACCGATGCAGGAAACAACACCGTCACGGTAATGGATCTGGTAACGAAGAAGCCCGCGACCTTGAGAATCACCGCGGACTCGCAACTCCGAAAACTGCCTCCCACGGTTGCACAGCGGATCGCAGTGCGATTGCGAGGCGGGTCTCCAGACGGCGGCAGCGATGCGCCGGCTGCTGGTGGAGGTCCATCCGCACCCGCCAAGGCAGGCGAGACTAGGCCCAACGGTGGCACGGGAGGAGGTCGTCCGGGCGGTGCACCTGATTTCCAACAGATGTTGAAGCGAATGCCGGCCGTAACCCTCGCCGATTTGCAGAAGGGCGACGCCATCATGATTGTGACCACGGAAGGTAGTGCCAATAGCCAGCCGACCGCGATCACTTTGTTAAGCGGCGTGGAACCCATTCTTTCGGCCTCGCCCAACAGCAATCGGGCGGCGATGCTTCTTTCTCCCTGGAACCTCGGAGGCGGTGGCGGCGAAGCTGCGGCGGGTGCAACACCATAATGCAAAGAGCAGCTTAAAAGTTTGCTTCAGGAGAATTGATGAAGTCTGGCCGGTCCCGAAGTTTTGTATTCATATTTGTCACGCTTTTCGTCTTGCTGATGCTGACGGCTTCTTTGCCTGCACAAACTGGGTCGGGCACGCTTCGTGGACGGGTCACGGATCCTACTGGCGCGGTAATCCCGCAAGCCACCGTCACCGCTACTGGAGCTAACGGACAGAAGGCTACCGCTGTCACCGACAACCAGGGTGCGTACGAACTCAAAGGATTGTCTCCGGGAACCTACGCCATCACGACTTTTGCGAAAGGCTTCGCAGTCTCTACGGAGCAGAACTTCGCGATCTCCGCGGATCAAGCCCAGCGGTTCGACATCGCACTCGAGATTCAGGTGGAGCAGGAAAAAGTTGAGGTCCAGGAAGAAACCACAACCGTAAGCGTGAACCCGTCTGAGAACGCCAGTTCTATCGTGATCAAGGGGAAAGACCTCGAAGCTCTTTCCGACGATCCCGACGAGTTGCAGCAGGAGCTCGAAGCGCTGGCGGGGCCTTCGGCGGGACCGAACGGCGGCCAGATCTATATTGACGGATTCACCGCGGGGCAGCTTCCGCCCAAGTCTTCGATTCGCGAGATCCGCATCAATCAGAATCCGTTTTCGGCGGAGTACGACAAGTTGGGCTATGGCCGAATCGAAATCTTTACCAAACCGGGTACCGATCAGTTTCACGGGCAATTTATGCTGGACGGCAACTCCTCTGCCTTCGATGCACTCAGCCCGTTTGCGCCTGACCAGCCGCCTTTTCACTCGGAGCTGTTCAATGGAAGCCTCAGCGGACCTCTGGGCAAGAAGGCCTCGTTCTTCTTTACTGCCCAGGTCCGGGACATCAACGACTCCAACATTGTGAACGCGGTCGTGCCCAGCGCTGCCGATCCAACCCCGACCGTTGCGAACTTCACCCAGGCAGTTTCGAATCCCCAGACTCGAATCAATATTGGTCCTCGCTTCGATTTTCAGATCACCCCGAGCAACACTTTGACCGTCCGTTACCAGTACTTCCGAGACAGCCAGGACAATGAGGGAATCGGAGTGTTTTCGCTTCCTTCCCAGGCTTACAACACGACCTCAACTGAACAAACTCTGCAGCTCAGCGACACCCAGGTGGTGAGCACGAATATCGTGAACGAAACCCGTTTCCAGTATCTGCATGACAGCAGTAATCAGACGCTGATGCCTATTTTCTCTACTTCCTCTACTTCCCTTACAGCGGATCCATGCGCGCAGTTGCATTCCCAGGCAACCGTATCGGTGCTGGGAGCGTTTACCTGCGGAGACAATCAGATCGGAAACGGCTCCGACGTCCAGAATCATTACGAACTGCAGAACTACACCTCCATCGTTCACGGTAAGCACTTAATAAAATTCGGCGGACGGCTGCGGGCGGTAACGGATTCCAATGTGTCGACTTCCAATTTCAATGGCGTGTTCACTTTCTCAACATTGTCCGCATATGAGCCAAACGTAAGCAACCCGCAGATGGGACCGTCATGTTTGGCAAAGTTGATAGCAAATTTGCCGTCTGTTCCCTCGCCTGATGCATTGTCGGCTTGCGGGGCCAGCCAGTTCTCGATCACAACCGGACAACCGCAATCAGACGTCACCATGGTTGACGCGGGTCTTTATGCGCAGGATGAGTGGAGGATCCGCCCCAACATGACGCTCAGTTATGGCCTGCGCTTTGAAACCCAGAATGACATTCACGACCATGGCGATTTCGCTCCACGACTCAGCTTTGCTTGGGGCCTCGGTGGCGGCGGGAAAAAGGCAGCGCCCAAGACCGTATTGCGAGCTGGATATGGGATTTTCTATGACCGTGTTCCTTACAACCTTGTGCTGCAGACGGAGCGTCTAAATGGGTTTACCCAACAACAGACTATCGTCGCGGCGAATTCACCATGGGACAGACTTCTCCGACCAGCTACCAATTCGCTTCGGGCCTGAGAGCGCCGTCGACCATGCAAACGGCAATCGGCGTCGAGCGGCAAGTTGCCAGGAGCACCACGGTCGCCGTTACCTACATAAACTCCTACGGCGAACACCAGCTTTTCCTTCGCAATGCGAACGCGCCGTTGCCGGGGACGTATCCGCTGGATCCATACGGCCGTTTGGCGGTACCGACAACATCTACCAATACGACTCCGAAGGAATATTCAGGCAGAACCAGGTGATCGCCAATTTTAGGACAAGTATTGGAACCAAGCTTTCGCTTTTTGGTTTTTACACGCTCAACTATGCGAACAGCGACCTGGGTTCCGGCGGCGGCGGTGGAGGTGGTGGTGGTGGTGGTGGTGGCGGGGGTGGGGGGCACATCGGTGAGCTTTATTTCGCACCAATACGATCCCATGGCCGATTATGGCCGGTCGCAGTTCGACGTGCGCGATCGCGGAGTGGTTGGCGGCACGATTTCGCTGCCCTATGCATTTCGCCTGAATCCCTTTATCATCGTTAGTTCGGGTGTGCCGTTTAACGTCACCGTAGGGCAGGATGTGAACGGCGATTCCATTTTCAACGATAGGCCCGGACCGGTTACCGCTTCGACGTTGCCCAGCAATATACGAGTGACGCAATGGGGCACGTTTAACGCTGAGCCGACTCCCGGCGCACCCACAATCCCGATCAACGTCGGTACTGGCACCACGTTGTTCACCATGAATTTGCGGCTCAGCAAGACCTTTGGTTTTGGGAAGGAAGTAGGTGCAGGGCAAGGTGCCGTTGGCGGACAAGGTGGAGGCGGAGGCGGCGGAGGACGAGGAGGCGGTCCGGGCGGTGGCTTAGGTGGCCGCGGATTGGGCGGAGCGCCGGGCGGTGCGTTCATGACGGCGCCCACAAGCAACCGGCGCTACAATTTAACCTTTAGCGTCTCTGCACGAAATGTTTTTAACCGGGTGAACCTGGCGCCTCCGACTGGCAATCTTGATTCGCCGCTCTTCGGCGAATCAAACGCGCTCGCCGGCGGGCCGTACTCATACGGTTCCGCCACTCGCAGGATTGATCTGCAGGCTCTGTTCTCGTTCTAGCGGCTTGCTGTTTCGGAAAGATATTGTTACAACTTTCAGTGGAGAAACCGTGAGAAAATTCAGAGTCCTTTTGTTAGTAGCGTTGGGTATCCTTGTCTGGGTGGTGGTTTTTGCGGGTTGTTCGGGCAGCAATTCCCTCACGGTTACGCTGGCGCCCGCTTCGGGACAATCACTGAATCCTGGACAAACCGCGACCATTACCGCCACGGTTGCCAATGACAATACGAATGGCGGTGTGACCTGGACTCTTTCCGGTCCCGGCACGTTTGAGTGGCAACACGAAAACCACAGTTGTATACACAGCCCCGCCCAGTCTCTCAGCCACCACAACCGCGACAATTACTGCCACATCGGTGGCCAACAGCACCATAACCGCGACCGAATCGATCACGGTGAACGCGGTGCTGACCATCACCACGACCTCGCTTCCGTCGGGAACCCTGGGCGTTCCTTATAATTCGTTTGTCAACGCCGCGGGCGCGCCCCTGCCCTTCACCTGGTCTGTGATTTCAGGGAGTCTCCCGGCAGGCCTGACCTTTTTGACGACAAGTACCAGCAGTTCTGCCGAGATCACAGGCACGCCTACGCTCTTGGGAACCTCCAAGTTCAGCGTTCAAGTTACGGATTCCTCGGGCACGAGCGTAACCCAGGCGCTGAGCATCACCATCAATCACACCGCCGCCGCTGTCGGTCGTGACCGGGTCCTTGCCCGCTGGCATCGTAAATACGCCCTACAGCCAGAACCTGCAGGCAAACAGCGGAACGCTGCCCTACAGCTGGAGTCTTGCGAACGGTACGCTCTTGCCGATTGGACTTTCTCTATCGAGCACCGGCGTGATTTCTGGCACTCCTATCGTAAACGGAACTTTCAATTTCACGGTTAAGGTGAAGGACTCGTCGACGCCCAATCCTCAAACGGCCTCCGCGAATCTGAGCATCACCATCAATCCGGGGATCACCACCAACAGCAGACTGAGTGGCAACTATGCGTTCTCGGTCCGCGGCTTCGATCCTAGTGGACTTTTCGTGGCTGCCGGTAGCTTTGCGGCAGATGGACAAGGGAACATTTCCGCCGGCACCATGGACATAAATGATACACTGGGAGTTTCCCGGTCAATCAAACCTTCAGCGGCACGTACTCCATCGGCACAGACGGGTTGGGATTTGTGATCTTCAACATCGCCCCGCCAGGCGTGGGCAGTCGCACGTTCGCGCTGTCTATGACGGCCAATGGGAATGCTAACATCATTGAGTTCGACGACAGCACAGGCGCAGGCACGCGCAATTCCGGCGTGCTCTTGAAACAAACGAATCTCCTCGCTCTCCGGCAATTACGCATTCGGGTTCTTGGGAATCGACTCGAGCAAGAATCGTTTTGGCGAGGCAGGGCAGTTTGCAATAGGCTCGAATGGTGCAATCAGTGGTTCTCTTGATTCCGATGACGCTAGTTCAGGTGCCGCTTCCAATGTCTCCTTTACCGGCACAGTACACGGTTGCATCCAACGGTCGAGGCACGATAACAATTCGGGGCTGACAGTTACGTCATCTACGTCGTCAATGCAACTGAACTGCTTGCTCTGGAGATAGATCCGTTCCCTCCGGGTGTTAATCCTCTGGTTAGCGGCACGATTCTGCAACAGACGGCCAATGGATCATTCTCCAATGGCAATTTGACCGCTCCCAGCGTATTCGAAGTAACTGCGCTGGACCCATCGGGCCCACGGCTCGAGAGCCAGGTTGGACAGTTTGAAGCTAGCGCTCACTGGAACCTTCAACCTGACCTCAGATCAAAATATCGGCGGCACGATGACTCCTCTGCAGCCACCGGACCGGGGCTCCACAGCCGAGCCGTACGAACGGCGCGCGACCCTAGCCGGAACAGGCTTTCAGAATTCCACCGAAACTGCTACCCGTCCTCTACATGGTGAGCAACAACCAGGCATTCATCATCGGCACGGACACTGCCGTCTCTTTCGGATTCATGGCGGCGCAGCTAGACCGCAGCCGGTTTTCGGCTACTGCGCTGTCGGGGACATACGCGGGCGGTTCGCTTGCGCCTGTCGACCCGGCGGTCAGCAACGTAGTGAGCATCGCGATTGCCGGGATCCGACACCGTCAACGTACCGCCGACGTCAGCAATGCGAACGGACTGAGTCAGATCAAGTGTCCGAGGCGCCACTCTGCCGGATGCTCACGGCAGGGTTCTGGTGACGCGAGAACAAAACGTACGGAGATTCTGTACCTGGTTTCGACTCCAGGGACTCCGCGCTGGGGCTACTCGGAGCAACTCGGCGGACCCGACGGCGAGAGTGGATATTTTCCAGCAGTAGCTTTTCAATGATTGCGTCGAGGGGCACCTCTCACTGCGCTGCGATAAGCTCTTGCAGTTTCGCCCGGTAGCCGCGGCTGCACGACAGTTGCTTGCCGTCTTTCAGAACAACCATGTACTCGCCCCGGTTGCAGGGTTGAAGTTCTTTAATCTTCCGCACATTCACAATGATGGAGCGATGGATGCGAACGAACTGGCCCGGATCGAGCCTTTCGGAAAGGCGGCCAATCCCTCGCGAAGCATATAACATCCGCTGCTTGTTTTCAACTCGACGTAGTTCCCGGCCGCTTCCACCCAATCAATCTCATCCATGTCCACGAAAACAACGCGCCCGCGGTCTTGATCACCAATCGCCGTTCCGTCTCTGACTCCGCCTCGCCTCGGCCAACAAATCAAGAATACGGTGGGTCAAATGACGGTCGTGCATTTTTGGGAGCTCGCCGCGGGTTCGCTCGATGGCGGTGTGAAGCCGTAGCCGATCGAATGGCTTCAGCAAATAGTCGAGAGCGCGTGCTTCGAACGCCCGAATAGCGTACTGATCGTTGGTGCTGGTCAGGATCACGATTGGCATGTCGTCCCGAGAGATACAATGCAGAAGCTCAAAGCCGTCGGCATTCTGCATTTCGATATCGAGCAACAGCAAGTCGGGCTTGTGAGCTTCACCGCAGTAATGGTATGCAGCGCATCACCGCATTCGGCAACGATCTCAACGCCGGTTTCGTCAGCCAGCAGAAGCCGCAACTGGTCACGTATCCGAGGATCATCATCAGCGACGACCGCGCGGATCTCGGGAATCATCATGCGAATTTCACGCAGATGGTTTTCGATTTGCGGAGACCACCCCATAAAGATAATGACGTTTGAAACTACGAAATGGTTGGTCACAAAGTTCTGTCGATTGGTATCTCGCAGAGACCTGTTCGCCCCCGCTCTGCGTCGTTCGGTCAGACCCATGAAAAGCAACTGCGTGACCACCCAACAATCCCTCAACACAAATGTCAACGCAGCGGACAAATAACACACGAGCAGACACTGCACGGCTGTCTTCCCAATGACGACCAGTTCTGTCTAACGAAAGCACTCATGCCTCATTACCGATTTTTGTAGAACCCACGCTCTGGATTTCAAGATTCATATAGGTTCACTTGGTGCCGCTCTGGATCTCGCCGATTGCCTATAACGAACTCGTCGTTCATCCGTTCGGGATTCAGTTTCGTCCCACGGAAAGCACAATCCATCACGCGAGCGCTTTGATCGAGCTTTTTGGTGAGCCGCATGCACCAGGGATGCCAGGTGGTTCAGGTAGAGACACCTTTTGCAGAGAACTACCAATCGCTGGAGGAGAGTCATGAGTTTTGGAAAGATGAGAACTTTACTGGCGCTAGCTTTGTTCGTGCTATCGCTCTCGGCACTGTACGGCTTCGCACAATCTGTTACCTCGGGTGATTTAACCGGGACGGTAACTGATACGAGCGGTGCAGTCATCCCCGAAGCTACGGTAACATTGAAAAGTACTTCCGAAGGAACCACCCAAACCACGGTAACGAATCAAAGCGGAGCTTATCACTTCTCATTGTTAAAGCCGGGAAACTATATGGTATCTGCAACGGCTTCGAACATGTCAGAGACGCGGCGCTCGGTCGAGTCCAACTTGGACAGATCACGAGTGTTATGTTCAATCTCAGCCCCCATGGGCAGAACCAGACTATTGAGGTAACGGCCGAAGCGCCGCTGCTACAGACCGAAAATCCTAATCTCACAACGACGGTTGACGAGAAGCAGATCGCTTTGCAGCCAAATCCCGGAAACGACACAACGTACTACGCTCAAACGGCTCCTGGCGTGGTAATGAACGTGGGAGGAACTTTCGGCGGCTACGGCAATTTCGCCGCGTTCGGTTTGCCTCCCACCTCCAATCTTTTCACCATCAACGGTAACAACAACAACGACCCGTTCTTGAATCTGAACAATAGCGGATCAAGCAACCTGACGCTGGGTGCCAACGAAATACAGGAAGTCGCAGTCGTAACCAATGGCTACACCGCCCAATATGGACGTATGGCCGGGGTACAGCTGGATTCAGTAACCAAGTCGGGCAGCAACCAGTACCATGGCAATGCAAATTACTATTGGAATGGTACGGTGCTGAACGCGAACGACTGGTTCAATCCCTCTACCAACACACCCAGGCCCTTCGCGGTCAACAACCAATGGTCGGCTTCTTTCGGCGGACCCATCATCAAGAACAAGACCTTCTTTTTCCTGGACACGGAAGGCTTGCGTTACACCCTGCCCTCCACGCAGAACATTTTTCTTCCAACCACGGCCTTCGAAACAGCAGTGCTCAACAATCTGACCGCGAACGGTAGAGGCGCAGAAATTCCGTTCTACAATCAAATGTTCGCTCTTTATAACAACGCTCCCGGACACGCCAATTACAGTCCCGTGAGCGCCGCGGCCGATCCCAAACAAGGATGCTCCGACCTCACCAGTTTTCCGGGGTTCGGCGTGGGCGGAGCCCCATGCTCGCTATTCGACCATGCCTCAGGCACCAATCACAACAATGAATGGCTGCTGGCTGCCCGCATCGACCAGAACATCGGCACCAGAGACAAGCTGTTCGGCAGAGTGCACTTTGACCGAGGGTCCCAGCCGACCGGAACGGACCTCATTAATCCACAGCTGTTTAATAATTTGAGTATCCAACCCACGGACGATGGTCAACTGAATGAGACCCACGTTTTCAGTCCCAACGTGGTGAACCAACTGGTGGCTTCGGGGATGTGGTACAGCGCGGTTTTCAGAGAGTCAACTCCTGTCGGTAGCCGCTTGAACGTATTGCCCTACAACAGCGTGACCCTGAACAGCATATTCTCGAACCTTGGGGGTACTCAACTGGCTGATACGAACTTTCCCCAGGGCCGCAACACAACGCAGTATCAAATTCTGGACGATCTTTCGATCAACCACGGAAATCACACTTTCAAGGTTGGAGTGAATTTCCGGCGCAATGACATAACTGATTCCGGAAACGAGTTCAACGCGTACGGAACCTTGGCTTTCTCAAATCTGACGGACTTCGCCAATGGACTGCTGACGCCGGCCGCTGGCAACCTATACGCACAGAACTTTACGCAGTTCCCGAGAAATCCTATTGCCATTTACAGTCTGGGTATTTATTTCCAGGATGAATGGGCAATCAAATCTAACCTGAAGCTGACCGCGGCCCTTCGCGCTGATCGGAACTCGAATGCGGTCTGCCAGACCAATTGCTTTTCTCGCCTGGTCGATCCCTTCACGTCGCTGGATCATGATCCGAACATTCCCTACAACCAGGCAATTCAGTCCAACCAGCATCAAGCTTTCGGCAGCTTGCAGGCGGTTGCCTTCCAGCCTCGAATCGGTCTCAGCTGGAGTCCGTTCGGCAGGAACACCGTTATACGTACTGGGGTCGGGATGTTCACCGATCTCTATCAAGGCGTGATCGTGACCAACATAGAAGCGAATGCGCCGACACTAAATGCACTGGGTCTCACCGGCACTTCACTGACGGGGAACCCCACGGTGCCTGGAATTCCCGTCGCTCCGGGAGTGACAATCAATGGCATCAACGACGTGCAAACCACTGCGGTCAATTCCAATGCCGCTTTCAATTCCGGGTTTGCATCGGGAGCCACGCTCGCCCAGTTGCAAGCGGCGGTCCCCGGATTTGCGCCACCTGCCTTTTTCTCCAGTGGCAAAATCAGCAATCCGACCTATGTGAAATGGAACCTGGAGGTCCAGCAGGCTCTGGGATCCAAAACGTCCTTCGATCTAAACTATGTGGGCACGCATGGCTATGATGAGCTGATTGAGAGTTCAGCCGTGAACGCTTATACCACAAATGGGGCGTTGCCCTTACCCACCACCGCGCCCGACGCGCGCTTTGGACCGGTCACACAGATCTACAGCGGCGGAGTGTCGAACTACGCCGGCTTGATCGCTTCGGTGACACACCGGGCCTCCTACGGTTTCAGCGGCACGGCGAGCTATACCTGGAGCCATGCCCTGGACGAAACCACTGGCCTCTTCAACACGCCGGTTGCTCTGTACGCCACCGTGCCATACCAGCTAGACCCGAATAATCTACGGTTGAACTACGGTAATTCGGATCTAGACATTCGTAACAACTTCACCGGCACATTCGTCTGGGAAGAACCATTCAAATTCCAAAGTCACTGGCTTGAAGCGGCGGCGGGTGGATGGTCGCTCTCGGGCACCATCTTTGCTCGGAGTGGACTACCTTACTCCGTCATCGACAGTGGTGCGCCGATCGCGAACATTCCGCCCGGATCAGGAGGTCTTCCTCCAAACTGGGGAGTCTATGGAGCGTTGCTGAACCCAAGTCAGGCTTTTCCAGGCTGCAGCGGCCCCGGAAATATTGCCGCGGGTGATGCTCATCAGTGCTTGACTTCGAGCATGTTCGTTCCCTCCGGTGCCGAGACAACTTTCGGCTCAGGCCGAAACCTATTCCGCGGACCAGGCTACTTCGATATGGACGCGGGCCTTATGAAGAACTTCTCTATCACGGAGCGATTCAAATTCGCCCTTGGAGCCAATTTTTTCAACCTGCTGAATCATCCGCATTTCGCCTCGCCAGAGAATAACTTGCAAGGAGGTATCGCGCCGTTCGGACAAATCTACGCCACGGCCCCAACACCCACCAGCATTTACGGTGCGTTTCAAACCTCGGGGGTGACCGGGCGGCTGGTTCAGATTGTGGGGAAGATCACGTTCTAACCAGCACCCGCTTGACTAAAGAAGGGCGATCTCCCAGGAGATCGCCCTCATTTTTTGGGGATCCCCGGTAAAGACCCGCCATGTCGAGTGCCGATCTCAGCTTCTTCGGTGCACGTACCAACGTTACGTTACGAGAGGTTCAGCGTCACAGAGAAAGCCGGCGCATTTGCCGCATAATGACTGCGGGGGTGCATTTCAGTGCTGTTAAGGCTCGACTATCTGTCCTGCGTACTTACGATTTTTTCAACCATTCTGGTCGGACGGAGACACTGGGAAGGATGGGTTCTGGCCGGAGTGAACAGCGTAATTATTTGCTTTATCGGACTAAGAACTTCGCAATGGGGCTTTATTCCGGCAAATCTGTTTTGTCTCGTTCTTTATGCTGCCAACCTCAGAGCTTGGCGCAAAGCTGAAACCTCGTGACCACCAGGTTATCGGAGCGACTCTTCGACTTCGGAGAGCCAATCGGGCCGCTTCAATACTTCGCGTGGCTTGGGACCATCCGCAGCTCCCACAATACCGTCTCTTTCCATCAAGTCGATGAGATGCGCAGCGCGCCCGTAACCGATGCGCAAACGGCGTTGCAGCAGGGAAGTGGAAGCCTTGCCGAATTCCACCACTAACTTCACGGCATCTTCGTAGAGCGGATCATTCGCCGCTTCTTCATCCTCACCGCCTTCGGCTCCAGAGCCGCTGTCTGCCCGTTCTTCTTTCGGTGCCTGCAGGAACTTCTCCTCATACTCGGCGAGGCCCTGCGCGCGCCAGAACTCGACCACAGCCGCGATCTCCTTCTCTGTAACGTAAGGAGCGTGCAGACGGTGAACCCGGGCGGACCCGGAGGGCAGGTACAGCATGTCTCCGCGTCCCAGCAGGGCTTCGGCGCCGTTAGCATCCAGAATCGTACGGGAGTCTACCTTAGTTGCTACGCGGAACGACATCCGCGCCGGAAAATTCGCCTTGATCAATCCCGTGATCACGTCGACCGAAGGCCGTTGCGTCGCGAGCACCAGGTGGATGCCTACCGCGCGCGCCATCTGCGCGAGCCGCGTAATGGACTCTTCCACGTTGCTGGAATCGAGCATCATCAAGTCAGCCAATTCGTCGATGATGATCACGATGTAGGGCAGCGGACGTTCCTCCGAACCTTCGCCGAACAGGCTGGGCGTGTCGTTTTCGTCGAAGAGCTTGTTGTACTGGTCGATGTTGCGTACGCCTTTTTCCGCCAGCAGCTTGAGCCGTCGCTCCATCTCGCGGACGGCGTTGCGCAGCGCATTCGCCGCCAATTTCGGTTCCGTGATGATCGGCGTATAGAGGTGTGGAACGCCCTCGTAATTGCCTAACTCCAGCCGCTTTGGATCGACCAGAATCAATCGAACTTGATCGGGCGTCGCCTTGTATAGAATCGACATGATCATAGCGTTGATGGCGACGCTTTTGCCAGCGCCAGTCGAGCCGGCAATGAGTAGATGCGGCATGCCATTCAAGTCGGCGGTAACGATGCGGCCATTGATGTCTTTTCCGAGCGCCAGCGTGAGCTTCGACTTCGATCCGATGAACTCCGTGGATTCGATGTTCTCCCGCAGCCAGATGATTTCGCGCTCGCGGTTTGGAACCTGAATGCCCACAGTGGACTTGCCGGCCATGCGTTCGATCAGGATGCTCTCCGCCTTCAGCGCAAGGCATAGATCGTCCGTAAGGTTGGTAATACGGCTGTACTTGATACCTGCCTCGGGCTTGAATTCAAAAGTAGTCACCACGGGACCAGGGTTGATCTGGGTGATTTGCCCATGGACATCAAACTCCGCGTACTTTCCAGTCAGCACTTGGGCAAGCAACTTCAATTCGTCGGCATCGATGGCTTGTTGCTCATCCGGCCGATGCAGCAGGGAACTGGGAGGTAGCTTGAAACCACCGGCAATGCGGGGCAACGTCGTTTTAGGTTTCTGAGCGCTGTCGGCACGCTCCGTAACTTCGGGAGAAGCCGTTTGCGGTTCAGGCCGTGATTCCGTCGCTGACTGGGCTTGTTCTACGTTGTCTTCCGCAAACGTCCGATCGATGCCGGTTCGAGCGGTCTCCTGAACCCGCGCCTGAGATTGAGGCGAAGTTGCAGGCCGAGCCGGAACCATCTGGGTCGTGATCACAGGTTTGGGAGCAGCGCGGCGTTTTTCCAGTTCCTTCTGCATGCGCTTCTTAGCGCGCGCTTCCCGCCAATCCCTCCACCGATCCCATAGGGCAATCGCGAAAGCGAAGCGCGTAGGCGCCCAGACTTGGAGCGCAGTAAAGGAAAACGCCGTCGAAAGATACAGCGCTACGGCTAAGACGCTGGCGCAAACGATGTAGGCTCCCGCCAGATTAAAGTAATGGATAAGGAAATCCCCGACCACCCTTCCAAACAGGCCCTCAACCGGGATGGCATTCATCCAGCGCAAGTGACCTGGGAGGAGCGCTAGCAGCGCGGGGACAAAGATCAGCATCCAGATCCCGCCCAGGACCTTGGCGACCGGCGAAGAGACCCTGCGCGAACGAAACCAGCGAACGCCAAGCACTGCGGAGAACACAGGAAGCAGGAATGCTCCAATCCCGAAACCCTGCAAGACCAGGTCGGAAATAACGGCGCCTACGACGCCGATCCAGTTACGAGCGGCTCGCGAACCGGTCAGTACCGAGGCGCTGTTTAACGACGGGTCCAGTGGCGAATACGAGGCCAATGCGAGGAAGAGAAGGAGCGCGGAGATGCACAAAAGAAAGCCGACCAGCTCATTCAGCCGTCGGTTATTGGTCGGGGCAAAGATCTGTGAGAGATACCTCATAGGCGATTTGGTGCTACGCAGGAACGAACTCCTGCTGGCGGTGCCAGATCTATGCCAGAGCCTTCCAATTATGACAAGAACGAGCGAACCCTACAACTCAGGATTCGGCAGTGGTATCCAGAGTGACAAACACAACCTGTGCCACCAAGCACCGCGCAAACGCCAGCACCAGTGGCGTCGGAAGAGTCTCAGCGGGGATTTACTGGAGGTGCCACATTAACGCGAGGCCGATCACAATCACGCCCACCACGATGCGATAAACGATGAAGACCTTCAGGCTGTTGGACTGAAGATATCGAATCAGCCAGGCAATCGCCGCATATCCAACAATGGCCGAAACCAGCACACCCACGAGAAAAGGCATGTGCATTCCCGCGGGCAAGCCCTCTTTTCGGAGTTCGTGAGCCTTAAGCAGAGCGGCGCCCGCGATGAGAGGTGTGGATAGCAGGAAACTAAACCGCACCGCGGCTTCTCGCGTCATATTGCGAAACAAGCCCGCTGTGATGGTCGAGCCAGACCGCGAAACGCCGGGGATTAAAGCCGTGGCTTGAGCGCAGCCAACGATCAGAGCATCAGCAAAAGTGATGCGGGTAAGGGGCTTGGTAAATTGGCTAACTTTCTCTCCCCACCACATGAGCAGTGCGACCACGATCAATGCCCCAGCGATCAGAAAGATGTGTTCGCGAAAGTAGTCCTCGGCGGAGTGTTCCAACAATTTTCCTGCAATTGCGCCGGGAATTGTCGCGATGGCGAGAAACCAAAGTAGGAAACGCTCCTCTCGCTGCTCATCCGCTGTAAGGTTCTGATCCTCGCCGCCTGCCTCGGAAAATCGCACGACCTTGCCGCCCAGAGCCGCCCGGATAATCTGAAACCATGTTCGCCGGAAATAGAAGAGAACTGAAAGCAGCGTGCCAAAATGCAGAGCCACATCAAAAGTTAGCTCGTGCGCGGGCGAAAGTTCGTTCCATCCAAGCAATCTACGCACAATAATCAGGTGTCCTGAGCTGGAGACTGGAATAAATTCCGCCAGTCCCTGAACGATCGCTAGAACCACGACTTGATAAATTGGCAAATTAGTCTACCCCGTTCCCGTAGGTTGGAATGTTCTGCTCAATCATGAACAATAGCAGTTGAGCACGAGTTCCCCAATCGCTTTGCGGAGCCTGTGTCACTGCTTTCTGTGCCAGGGCAATGGCCTTGCCTCTGGATTCATCCGATTTCTTCGACTGGCCTTCGGTCTTGTACATCTCAATCAGAGCAGACCTGCGCCAAGCCGCGTCGTACAAGGCCTCCACGACTGCCGGCGATTGAGGATGGTCGTTGATGTACTTCTCGTACATATCTGCTTCCTTATCGGGACACTTGGTAGAGCCTTGCCAGTCGCCACACAGCTTATTTTCAATCAGGTGAAAGGCCGCCAGATCGGCCCACTTTGTCCCTGGAAATTTCTTGATTACTTCCTTCATAAAGTCTTCGGGCATGCCCTCCCGAAGATACGCTTCCTTCTCTTTAGCCGAAGGACGCGACATCACATCTGCCTTATCGATCTGCCAACGAATATCTGCGGAACGGTACATGCCCTCGCTTGCGAGCGGAGAGGTGGGAAAATACTCGGCTGTCCGATAATAAAGACGCATCGCATCCTGCGCCGCGCCGCGTCGGCCGTGCCTTTGACTCGCCTGATCTTCGGAGCTTACAGCCTCACCAAACACGATCTTATCGCCGTTCGGCGTCGAACCCAGCACAACGCCTTTATTAACCATCCAGCCGGTGATGACCTTCTCCTCCGAGAGGGCTGCTTCCACGTGTAACCAGCCGCCGCTGGTTTCGAGGATGACGACCTCGCGTCCGCGATCGATATCGGCGAGTTTGTTGGAACGGGAATCGGGCGACAGATAGATGGAGCAAACCCTTATTGGCGTTCCACGCACGGTTTCCGCCACGGCCGTGACGCAGAACAAGAGCGCGGCGATAATGATCAGTCTCAGTTGCATAGTCTCAATTCAACTGCTGATGCTTCCGGGAGAAAACGCAGCAAGCTGCGTTTCTACGGTATGACGACGAAACACTGTAGAGGCGTTGCTCGCAACGCCTCAGCCTCGTGTGATCTCCTGCAACATCTGCGGATCAATATTACCGCCACTGATAATTGCGACATTCATGGTGGTTCTAGGCAGTTGGTCCTGGTGGAATAAGAATCCGGCCACCGCCACTGCACCGCTGGGTTCGGCTACCGTTTTTGGATTCGTAGCCAGCCACTGCGTGGCTTGCCGGATTTCCTGCTCACTGACCGTCAAAATGTCGTCGACGTACCGCTTGATATGTTCGAAGTTGATAGCACCGATACTCTGCGTTCGCAATCCGTCGGCGATGGTCTGCGAGGTTTGCTGGGCCGAAGACTGGACGATCTTTCCGGATCGCAAACTGGCTTGCGCATCTGCGGCGAGTTCTGGCTCGACGCCGATGACTTTTGCGCCTGGCTTACTCAACTTGATAGCCGTAGCCACGCCGCTGAGCATTCCTCCGCCGCCAACGGGCACCAACACGGTCTCGACTTCAGGCAGATCCTCCAGAATCTCCAGGCCCATCGTGCCCTGGCCAGCGATGATCTTTTCATCGTTAAATGGGGGCACAATAACATAACCATGCTGTGCCGCAAGTTCCTCTGCCCTGGTCTGGCGTTCCAGGCTGCTAGGGCCAACCAGCACGATTTCGGCTCCCATAGACGCTGCTGCTTCGCGCTTAATGGCAGGCGCATTATTCGGCATCACGACCACAGCCTTGGCTCCCAACGCTCGCGCCGCATAGGCGACACCTTGCCCATGGTTGCCGCTGGAATAAGTAATCACGCCGCGGCCCCGCTCTTCCGGAGAAAGAGACGCAATCTTGTTGTACGCCCCACGCAGCTTGAAGGCGCCGATAGGTTGCAGGTTTTCGGGCTTGAGATAAAGTTTGCGATGGTCAAGCTCTGCAGGATCTTCGCCAAGCGATGATTGGATTAGCTGCGTGCGCACGGCCACGCCGCGCAAGCGACGTTGGGCTTCGTGAATGTCGTTGAGCGTGACCATGAATACGTCCCCCAGTCTGCTGGCAGAGAGATAGGATGGGCTCCTTACTTATTGATTCGATAGTAGGATACAGCCCGCCCCAGTAGTCGGCCAAATTGCACTTGACATCATGATGTCTATCTTAGTAGCATCAAGATGTGAGAACCACACTTTCTCTCGATGACGATGTTGCCCGCCTCCTAGACAAGGAGAGTCGGCGGTCGGGCGCTTCGTTCAAGCAGGTGGTCAATCGCTTTTTGCGCTTGGGGTTAATGGCTTCAAAACAACCACCCAGAAAGCCTTTCGTGGTAAAACCCATCAATCTGGGACTTCCTCCAGGATTGAGTTATGACAATGTCGAGAAGTTGCTCGAATTCCTGGAGGGGCCGGAGTATCGGTGATCGTACTCGACGCGAACATTCTTATCTACTCGTACGATAGTGGCTCGTCTCAACATACAAAGGCGCGGGCTTGGGTGGAAAAAACCTTCTCCGGTCTCGAATCCGTCGGACTCTCGTGGCAAACCGTGTCTGCATTCCTGCGAGTGATGACCAATACTCGATTGCCGGGACCTCGGTTGAGCCTCGAGCAAGCGGCGCAGTTGGTAGATGAGTGGCTGGAGCAGCCCAACATACGAGTTCTTTCGCCGAGCGACGAACACTGGATTTTATTGCGGCGCATGATTGTCGAGGGACAGGCTTCAGGTGCTCTGATTAGCGACGCGCAACTAGCCGCGTTAACTATCGAATATGGCGGCGTACTTCACACCACCGACCGCGATTTTGCACGTTTTCCCGGCCTTCGCTGGACCAATCCACTTGCATAGCGGGTGACGAATCTATATCTCCAATATCACCGGCATGATCAGCGGTCGCTTTTGCGTTTGCTTGGAAATGTAGCGCTTCAAGTCCGCGCGAATTTTTTCTTTAATCACGCCGTAGTCGGCCTTCTCTTCGTCGCTTGAAAGTTCCAGCGTCTGCATCACCAGCTGGCGCGCGCCTTCCACGAAGCCGTCCTCGCCTGGGGCAAACCCGCGAGTTACGATTTCCGGCGAACTCTCCACCCGGCCCGAGAGTTTGTTGATAGCGATGATCGGCAGCACGATGCCGTCCTCACTCAAGTGGCGGCGATCTTTGATGATCAAATCCTCGACCACGTCGGTTCGCGAGCCGGAATCAATGCATACCCGGCCCACGTTTACACGGCCAGCCTTACGCGCACCGAGTTCGTCGAATTCGAGAATTTCGCCGCTCTCAATCAGCATCACATTTCCCACCGAGCTATGCATCGCGCCCGCCATCTCCGCGTGCAGCTTCAATTGCCGGTACTCGCCGTGAATCGGAATGAAGTACTTCGGCTTCACCAGATTGATGATCAGCTTTAGTTCCTCCTGGCTTCCGTGTCCGCTTACGTGGATCGGAGGTGACGATCCGTCTTCATAGATTACGTGCGCCTGACGGCGGAACAGATGGTCAATCATGCGGTAGATCGACTTCTCATTGCCGGGGATGATTCTTGACGACAGGACAACCGTATCGCCTTTCTCGATCTTGGCGTGCTTGTGATTGTCCACCGCGGCCCGCGAAAGCGCCGACATGGGCTCGCCCTGAGTGCCGCTGATCATCACGCAAACCTTTTCGGGTGGGTAATTCTTCATTTCTCCCGGATGAATCAGTAGTCCCTCGGGAATTTCGATGTAGCCCAGGTCTTCGGCAATCTCGGACGAACTGGTCATCGAACGGCCGATAAACGCGACCTTTCGACCGTGTTCCCACGCCAATTCCACAGCCAGCTTGATGCGATGGATGGAGGAAGAAAAACAGGAGATGAAGAGCCGCCGTTCGGTGCGGGCGAACACTTCGTCAAACTTGCGTCGCACAGCCCGCTCACTCGGCGTGTATCCTTTGCGCTCGACGTTGGTCGAATCCTGACACAGCGCCAGCACGCCTTCTTTGCCATACTCCGCAAACGCGTGCAGGTCGAACATCTTGTTGTCGGTGGGCGTGGGATCAACCTTGAAATCACCAGTGTGAATCAGCACGCCCAGGGGCGTGTGGATGGCCAAGGAAACACAATCTACAAGGCTGTGGGTAACGTGAATCGGATGAATCGTGAACGGGCCCGCCTTAAATCGCTCTCCTGCGTGGATCTCGTGCAGATCCGCATCATCCAGCAGCCCATGCTCTTCCAATTTGTCTTCCACATAGGCGAGCGTGAACTCGGTGCCCCACACCGGTACATTGAGTTCGGAAAGAATCCACGGCAGAGCGCCGATGTGATCCTCGTGGCCATGGGTGAGGATGATGGCGCGCACCCGTTGCCGGTTTTCGATGAGATAGGAAATGTCCGGAACCACGATGTCCACGCCCAACAGTTCGGCCTCGGGGAACATCAGACCCGCGTCGATGACGATAATGTCATCGCCCCAGCGCACGGCCATACAGTTCATTCCGAACTCGCCCAGACCGCCGAGGGGTACGATGTGCAGTTTTCCAGTTGGCATTTTAGGTGTCTCTTGATCGTAGCATACGAAGGCCGGGCGGACGGGCCCCGAACCGCGAGCGATGGACCGAGAACCGGGAACTGGTTTTTCTGAGCTGCTTGAGTTAACGTCAAGTCACATGGCTATACAGCACCGCAAATCGTGGCTACGGCGCCGGGTCGAAAATGGTCTGCGGCGCGGCTTTCAACATGCATACGAAACCGTGAAGGTAGATCCCAACAAGTTTCTCCTCCAGCTTCGCAGTGCCTATGGCGTTCCGATCAACAGCTTTCAAGGCATCTATTCCGTGGACATCAGCCACCTTGATGATCTCGCCAACAGCGTCATCCGCAGCGGAATGAAGCTGGCTGCTGCCGAAGGCGCCGGCTTTGGCCTGGGAGGAATTTTGACGATAGTCCCGGACCTCAGCATCCTGGCTGGCATTACCCTGCGAACCATTCAAAAGCTCAGTCTGATTTATGGTTTCGAATACAACACTGACGAGGAAACCGCCGAGCTTTGGATTGCCGCGGCCAGCGCCGCCGGTGTAGACATCAGCCGCGAGGTGCTGGAAAAAGAGGTCGTAAATCGATTTGTGCCCAAAGTGATCCAGCGGATTGCAGCGCAGGCCAGCAGGGAAGCCGTGGAGAAGTGGTCGGGGCGTGTAATTCCGATTGCGAGTTCAGCCATTGGCGCTGGACTGAACTATTACTTCGTGCGCGCCTGGGGCGATCGCGCCAAAGCCCACTTCCGCCAAAAGCATTTGGAGCTGCGACATCGAAGAAATGCTGCGATGCCCGCTTTGCCCATAGTGTCGAATTAGCCCGGCCGTCGTCAGGACTTATCGCAGCAACTCCTCCAGTTCGATTCTCTGATCTGTCTTCTCATCGCGATATTTCACGATGACGGGCGTGTAGAGCGACAGGTTCCACTCCGCAGCCTGACCCTTCGTCACCGCTCGTGACCCGGGCACGACAACCGCATTTTCCGGCACTTCGAGCGGCTTCTCGTCAGTAGCTCGGTATACCTGCCCGCGAACAATGTCGTATAACGGGGTCGATCGCGTCAGAATCGTGCCAGCACCAAGGACCGCCCGCGTCCTTACCAGCGTGCCTTCATACACTCCGCAGTTACCGCCAATCAGCACATCGTCCTCAACAATGACTGGAGACGCGTTGATCGGTTCCAGTACTCCGCCAATCTGAGCCGCTGCGCTCAAGTGAACGCGTTTGCCAATCTGGGCGCAGGATCCGACCAGCGCGTGCGAGTCCACCATCGTGCCTTCGTCCACGTAGGCACCCACGTTAATAAACATGGGAGGCATGCAGATCACGGTGGGCGCTACATAGGAGCCGGTGCGCACCGACGATCCGCCCGGCACAATGCGTACGCGATCCCTGACCGTAAACCGCCGAGCAGGGAACGTGTCTTTATCCACGAAGGAAAGGCTCACATCTTCGCCCATCTTGCTGAGTTCGCCGAGGCGAAAGCCAAGCAGAATGCCTTGCTTTACCCAGATATTCACTACCCATTGCCCATCGATCTTTTCCGCGGCGCGAATCTTGCCCTGGGTCAGTTCGTCGCGAAAGTCCATGAAGATTTGGCGCGCATCGGGATTGCTCTCAACTTCGAGGGAGGCGAGACGTTCGATCGCGGATCTGAGGGATTCCATCCGAGGAAAGTATACGGGATTTTCAGCGTGGGGATGCCAACTGTCGATTGCCATGAAGTGTTCGCGATCTGCCGTTCTCCGCGCACTCCGCGGGTATTCTTCGCGACCTCTGCGATCTAAGACTTTGGGTTCGCCGCAAGCTCATCAAAACCTTAAAACGCTGAGACCGCCGAGAACACCCGCAGAGTGCGCGGAGAACGCGGTCGGCAATCGAGGCATAGTCAAATGCACTTGCACTCGCTACGGATCAGCACGCCCGCCATACCTTGCGACGTTTCGCGCGCCTCCGTTAGTGTGGCGTAAGGGCCGTGCCAGCGCGCATGGTCGGCGTCGTGTCCGGAGGGGCGTCCCTTGCCGTGGTTGCACTGTCCGCAACTCGAGCGGTGTAGAACGATCTTGTGCGGTCCAGCAAGCCAGTTTTCGTAGATGTAGAAATTAACTACGTCGGGCGCCAAGCTGGCCGGTCTGGCAATCACTCCAGCCTCGGCAGCGATCTTTTGCAACTTGGATCGCGTCTCGCGTCGCATTGGGAGGAGAGGCAGGCGATAAACTTCTTCGATTTTTCCCATCATCGCCAGCACCGCTTTTACGGGCATCGGACTGGTCTCGATGAAGTTGGCTTGCATCAGCGCCAGGTATTTGCGCTGAATGCGCCGCGCAGTGACCCAATCGTTCGCCAGCGCAGATCGAGTCATGTCTGCCATCTCACGGGGAATCTCATTGGAAGCGACCGAAACAATGCCGACGCCGCCCAGCCCAATGAGAGCCAAGGTAACCGCATCGTCGCCAGAAAAGACGAGAAAACTCTCCGGCACCATTGCGCAGAGTTCCGCCATCTGCCCAATGTTGCCGCTGGCCTCCTTGACTCCGGCAACATTGGGGACCTCCGACAGCCGCGCCAGAGTCGCGGGTTCGATGTTCGCACCGGTGCGCCCTGGGACATTGTAGAGAATGATAGGTTTGTCTACGGCCTCGGCAATCGCACGGAAATGGCGATACTGGCCTTCCTGCGTCGGTTTGTTGTAATAGGGCGAAGCTGTGAGGATTGCGTTTACGCCCGGCCGCGCAGCGACTTCCTTTGCTTTCTCGACCGCGTCATGAGTCGAGTTGGAAGTCGCGCCGGCCATGACGGGGACGCGTCCCGCGACGACTTCGATGGTCACGTCGATGACCCGCAACCACTCGTCGTGCGAGAGAGTAGGCGTTTCGCCAGTGGTGCCGCAGGGAACCAGAAAATCGATTCCGGACTCGACCTGCCATGCCACCAGGTTGCGCAGGGCCGGTTCGTCGATGGAGCCGTCCTGACGAAAGGGAGTTACGAGAGCTGTACCGCATCCGCGAAGTTGCATGAGAATAAGATAGCGCGAATGGGCGGCCTGGCAAAACTTGCCAATGGCCGCCCAAACTCGCCGCTGGGGGAATACTCATCTCAGAAAGCAGCGCTCATATCTGAAGTTTGACCAGCCAGTTTGCGGGTTCCGGCAGAATCGCAAATTTTGGCAGTTCACCACGCACCATGGCTACCTCGTCACAGGCATGAAATCTGGGGCAAACGTGGCAGTCTTTGTAAATCTTGTCCGGCAGATCCTCGCGCAGGGCGGTTGCAAAACCCAGGCGAGCAAAGAATTCTGGAGCGCGCGTGAACAGGCAGGTGCAAGTGACGCGGTGTTTCTTGGCCTCTGCCAGCAACGCTTTCACCAGAAATCCGCCACCGCCTTTGCCTTGCTGCGAAGGCGCTACAGTGATGGAACGAATCTCGGCCAGATGCGGGCCATAGAGATGGAGCGCGCCGCAGCCGATAATCATTCCGCCGTCTTCCAACACCACAAAGTCTCGGACGTTCTCACAGATCTCGGCCTGGGTTCGCGGCAGAAGAGTTCCGTCGCCAGCGTAGGCGGATATTAGCGCATGGATGCGCTGAGCATCGGGCAGAATGGCTTTACGCGTGCGCATGGACATCCTCCCGGATGGAATCAATCCTCTGTCGAGCTTCAGCCATCGCCTGCTTTACTCGCGCCGGAGCTGTGCCGCCGGGAACATCGTGGATGGCAAGCACCGAGTCCAACTTCAGGCAGGCGTAGAAATCGTAATCGAATTTCAGGTTTACCGAGCGCAGTTCCTCCAGAGATAAATCTTGAAGCTCGCATTGCTTTTCCAGACACATTTGCACGGCTTTTCCGATCTGCTCATGTGCCAGGCGAAAAGGGACGCCGCGTTGTACCAGGTAAGTAGCGGCTGCCCACGCGTTCATAAATCCCGACTGCGCCGCGTGCTGCATGGCTTCGTAATTAAACTCCACAGCTTTCATCCAGCCGGTCACGAGGGGTAACAGTGAAATCACGGTGTCGACCCCGTCGAACAGCGGTTCCTGGGTCTCCTGTAAGTCCTTGTTATAGGCGAGCGGCAATCCCTTCAGGCAAATCTGCAATGTGGTTGCACTTCCAATAACGCGAGCGCACTTGCCACGCGTAAGCTCCAGCAGATCCGGATTCTTCTTTTGCGGCATGGCGCTGCTACCCGTGGAATATGCCTCGGGCAAGCGCACGAAGCTGTACTCCTGAGATGAAAACAAGATCATCTCCTCCGCCCACCGGCTCAAGTGCAGAGTGAGGAGCGAAAGTGTGTTTACAAATTCGAGGACGAAATCGCGATCGCTGGTAGCGTCGATGCTGTTGGCTGTCGGCCTATCGAAGTCGAGGTCGGCAGCCATAGTTCGACGATCCAGGGACAGCGTTGCTCCCGCAACCGCGCCAGAACCGAGAGGACAAACATTTAACCGTTTGCGGCAATCCGCGAGCCGGTCCGCATCCCGCAGAAACATCTCGACGTAAGCCAGCAGCCAGTGAGATACCAACACCGGCTCGGCGCGTTGCAGATGCGTGTAAGCGGGCATAGCAGCATTCCCCGCTTGCTGTGCACGATCCAACAACGCACTGCACCACGCCGCCAGATCAGACCGAAGTTGATCTATCGCTGCTCGGACGTATAAACGAAGATCGGTCGCAATTTGCTCATTCCGGCTGCGGCCGCTGTGCAGCTTGTATCCAGCATCGCCAATCAGCGACACCAACTGTTTCTCGACGAAGTGATGCACGTCTTCGGCTTCGTCGTCTTCGAGAAACTTGGGCGACGATGCCGCCTGCTCTCCAATTCGTTCCAAACCTTGGAGAATGGCAATGAGGTCGGTTGAATCCAGGATGCCCGCTCCCTTTAAAGCGCGAGCATGGGCACTGCTGGCTGCAAGTTCATGGCTCAACAATCGCCGGTCAAAATCAAAAGAACGTTGCCAACGCTCAAATTCTGGATCCAAAGGCTGGCGGAAACGGCCGGACCACATCTTCATTGCGCCACCTCCGATCGTTGCGCCTGTTTACGTGCTTGAGCTCGCGACCGTGACGGCAGGCCGAGAATGCGAATGAAACCAGCCGCATCTTTCTGGTCGTAACTGTCGCCCATGGTGAACGAGGACAGATCAGTGCGGTACAGCGAATTCTCAGAGTGACGGCTCACAACGGAGACGTTGCCTTTATACAAGGAGAGCGTCACCGAACCCGTGACGTTCTCTTGCGTGGATTCAACAAAAGCGTCGAGCGCTTCGCGAAGGGGAGCAAACCAGAGCCCGAAGTAAACCAGTTCCGCGTACTTGAGCCCGATGTGTTGTTTGAAGTGCGCCACATCGCGCTCCAGGCATAGAGCTTCGAGTTCTCGGTGGGAGGTAATCAGCAAAGTTCCGCCGGGAGTTTCATAGCAACCGCGAGACTTAATTCCGACAAAGCGGTTTTCCACCAGGTCGACGCGTCCGATGGCGTTGCGAGCGCCGATTTCGTTCAGCAGCTCGACCAATGAGACGGGATCGAGTTCCAGATCATTGACCGAGACCGGAACCCCGGCGTCGAAGCCGATCGTAACCTGGTCCTCGCGGTCCGGCGCGTCTTGCGGTGAACGGGTAAGCTGCCACGTGCTGGGCAGCGGGGCGTTGGCCGAATCCTCCAACTCGCCTCCCTCGTGGCTGAGGTGCCAAAGATTCCGATCGCGGCTGTGAATCTTCTCACGGCTGGCGGTCACCGGAATTCCGTGCTGCTCGGCATAGTCAAGACAATCTTCACGAGACTTGAGCGACCACTCACGCCAGGGCGCAATCACGTGGAGCTCAGGCGCAAGCGCCTGGTAGGCCAATTCGAACCGCACCTGATCGTTGCCTTTGCCCGTGCATCCGTGGGCGACAGCCGTGGCCCCTTCATGCAACGCAACCTTGACCTGGTGTTTCGCAATGACCGGACGTGCAAGCGAAGTGCCCAATAAATACTTATGCTCATACACCGCTCCCGCCTTAAGCGCGGGAAATACATATCCGGTGAGAAATTCCTCGCGAAGGTCTTCCACCACCACGTGTGACGCTCCGGTGGCGTAGGCTTTCGCTACCACGGCTTCAATGTCGTCCCCTTGGCCAACATCGCCCACCATCGCGATCACGTCGTAGGCATAATTCTCTTTCAGCCACGGAATAATAATGGAGGTGTCCAAACCTCCGGAATAGGCCAGTACCACTTTCTCAGGCATGAGCGCTCCTCGCTGGCAGGCGGGTTTCCCCGCCAAGCAATAAATACAAAATGGCTTTCTGCACGTGCAGACGGCTTTCCGCTTGATCAAACACAACCGATCTTTCCGAGTCCATTACCGCGTCGGTGATCTCTTCTCCACGATGGGCGGGCAGGCAGTGCATGAAAACGGCATGGGGGGCTGCTCCCGCCACGAGTTCGTCGTTCATCTGGTAAGGCGGGAAAATTCTGGCGCGCTTCCCAGCTTCATGCTCCTGCCCCATGCTGGCCCACGCGTCGGTGTAAACCGCGTCGACGCCGTCCACGGCCTTGTGTGGGTCGGAAAGTATATCGATGACGGCGCCCGTCTGTTCCGCGATCTCTTGGGCATCGGCGACGATTTCTGCGTTGGGACCGTACCCTTTGGGTGTGGCCACGCGGATTTTGGACCCAAGACACGCGCAAGTGAGCAGCAGCGAATGCGCCACGTTGTTACCGTCGCCGACATAGGCCAGGCAGACATTCTTGAGGTCGCCGAAGCGTTCTTGCAGAGTGAAATAGTCAGCCAGTGCCTGGCAAGGATGCTCCAGATCGCTGAGGGCGTTAATCACCGGAACGGACGCATGCTCGGCCATTCCCGCGATTGTTTCCTGGGCGAAGGTGCGGAGCACAATGGCATCCACCCAGCGCTCGAGATTGTGCGCAATGTCACTCAGTTTTTCGCGCCCATCAAGCCGTTCGTGAGTCTGGTCCACGAAGAATGTGGCGCCGCCCAAGCTCGACATCCCAGCTTCGAACGTCAGCCGAGTTCGCAGCGAGGGCTTCTCGAAGAACATCACCATCTGCTTGCCGGCGAGCGCGCTACGAAAATCCGCCGGACGCATTTTCATAATTCCGGCAAGATGAAGCACTGCCTCGACTCCGTTTGGACCAAGATCGCGGGTCGAGACCAAGTCAGGTCCCCAGAAGGTATGGGGAACTCTGGCAGGGATGACAGGCGCTCTGCCTAGTGATTGGCTGCTCATTGTGACTCCTTAAGTTTTGGTTTGTGGGCGCGAATTGTCGGTGGCATGCGCTGCCGTTTCATAGCATCCGAGGTCAAAGCCGAATCCAGTGCTCGAATCACTTCATCAACGTGTTTGTTTTGAATAATGTAGGGCGGCAAAAAGCGCAGAACTGTCTCATGTGTTCGGTTGATCAAGATTCTTTTCTTCAGCAGGGTGGAAACCACCGCCTTCGCTTTGTCGGACGAGTCCAATTCCACGGCCAGCATCAGGCCCATCCCACGGACTTCGCGAACACAGCTGTGCTTGGCCTTCAACCATTCGAGTTGAGCACGGAAATAGCCACCGACTTCGCCCACATGGTCCAGAGACTTGTCCAATTGGCGCAGAAACTCGATCGCGACTGCGCAGGTCAGGGGTCCTCCACCGAAGGTCGTGCCGTGCATGCCGGCGTGCATGCTGCCTGCAGCTCGATTGGTCGCGAGAATCGCTCCCAGCGGGAGTCCCGCAGCGAGGGGCTTCGCGATCGTCACAATGTCAGGCTTTACGCCATAGTGCTGGTAGGCGAAGTAGCGTCCGGTCCGCCCCAGGCCACATTGGATCTCGTCCAGGATCAGCAACGCATCGTTGCTCTCAGTCAACTTTCGTGCCACATGCAGGAACTCCGGGCTGACCGGACAGATTCCGCCTTCACCCTGAATCGTCTCGAGGCAAATCGCACAGACGCCTGCGTCGAACTGATGTTTCAGGTCGTCGACATCGTTAAATCGAACGAAGCCGACTCCGGGCATCAGCGGCACGAACGGATCACGGTACTTGGCCTGGCCGGTGATGGCAAGGGAACCGAAAGTGCGTCCATGAAACGAGTTGTCGAGAGCGAGGATGCGCCACTTCGGTTTGTGGCCATTCGTATTCCTGGTACGCGCGTAAATGCGTGCGAGCTTAAGCGCGCCCTCCCAGGCCTCGGTTCCGCTATTGCAGAAGAAAGCCCGGTCCAGCCCGGAAATCACAGTCAAGCGCTTGGCAAGTTCTGCCTGGTACTCGTGGAAAAACAGATTGGAAATGTGAATCAGCCGGCCCGCTTGGCGCTTCAAGGTCGCCTGAATTGCAGGATGCGCGTGTCCCAGAGCGTTTACCCCGATCCCACTTAGGAAATCGAGATAACGATTCCCGCGCGAGTCCCACAAATACACGCCACGCCCTTTTTCGAAAAGGATCTTGTGGCGATCGTAGGTCGGCAGCAGCAATATCTCTTCGGAGCGAATGACAGAAGCGAGGCTCATGCGCCAATCACCTCCGTCCCACACGCCAGCTTGGTGAAATAAAACTGCGGCAGAATCTCGACCTGCGCCGCAGGCAGAATCCTCACTCGTCCAACACCTTTATGGAGTGCCTGACTGCAAGCTTCGAGCTTAGGCAACATTCCCCCGCCGATGACGGAATCGGCAATCAACGCAGCTACATCTTTCGTGTTCAACCACGGGATTACGATACCGTCGGCGTCCTTCACTCCATCCACATCGGTGAGGAAAATCAGAGAGTCGGCATGGCAGGCAACAGCGCAGGCGGATGCCATTTGGTCTGCATTGATGTTGTAGTACTCGCCATCGGAACCCAAAGCCACGGAAGACAGCACTGGAATCCCCCCTGCGCTCCAGATGGCTTCGATCCAACGCGGCTCGGCGTAGCAGATTTCCCCGACAAATCCCAAGTCGCAGCCCGCATTTTGTTTCTTGCGTGCTCTGAAAGCCATGCCATCGGCGCCACAAAGACCCACCGCTGCACTTCCTGCCGCAACGATCGCCGCGACCAGACTCCTGTTTACGATCCCTGACAACACCATGAGAGCGACGTCGCGAGTCTCGGCGTCGGTGATGCGCAATCCGTTTACAAAGTCACTCTCCTTGCCCAGCAGCTTCAGAGTTCGAGTGAGCGCGCTTCCTCCTCCATGGACTACGGCAACGTGATGACCGTCCTGCACTAACTCGACAATTGCCCGGGCGCACTTGCGCAATCGGGATTTATCCTCGAGTGCCGCGCCTCCGATTTTGACGACGACTTTCACTGCAAGCCTTCCTCTTCTTTCCATCCGTACATCAGATTCATGTTCTGCACCGCTTGCCCGGCCGCGCCTTTGAGCAGGTTGTCGACGCAGGAGACCAGCACCAGTCGGCGGCCGTCGTCAGCCAGGCAGAAGCCAAGGTCGCAATAGTTCGTATGGAGAGAGAACTGGATTTGTGGCAGCTTCGGCGTCGCAAAAATGCGCACCCAGCGCCCGCCGGCATAAAAGTCGCGAAAGCAGGACTCGACCTCGCTAGCCTTCATCTCACGCTTCAAGTGCACGTAGATGGTCGAAAGAATTCCCCTTGGAATCGGAAGCAGATGCGCCGTGAAAATCAATTCACTCGCGTCCAGTTGTAATTGCTCAAGCATTTCGCCCACATGCCGGTGGCCGAAAACCGAATAGGCGGAAAGGTTGTCGGCGACGGAAACAAAGTGAGTGCGCGAATTCGGCTCCTTGCCCGCACCGGATACGCCAGACTTGGAGTCGGAAATGATTCCGTGCTGGCGATCGACAATGCCCGCCTTCAGCAGAGGAGCCAAGGCCAGGATCACCGAAGTCGCGTAGCATCCTGGATTTGCCACTAAAGCCGCGTTTGGGATCTGATCGCGGCTTAACTCCGGCAGTCCGTAAACCGCCTTGTTGGTGAGGTCAGCTGCCGTTACAGAATCTGCATCCTCGAAGCCATAGACCGCGCTATTCTGCGCCTGCTTAAGTCGCCACGCTCCACTCAGATCGATGACGCGAAGCCCTTGCGCGATGGCTTCGGGCACCAGCGAACGCGAAGCTTCATGGGGCGTAGCCAGGAATAGCAGCTCAACGTTCTGTTGCTGAAGCGACGCCCACGAAAGCGGTTGTAGCGGATAGCTTCCGTTGCCTGACAGCGCAGGAAACATGTCAGCCAGGTTGCACACGGCTTCGGTGTCGCTCTGGCGACGGAGCAGGGCAGGTTTTTCCAACCGAGAATGGCGCAGCAAAAGCCGCGTAAGCTCCAGACCAGAATATCCGGTAGCTCCTAGCACCGCAGTCTTGAGTTTGGCTGGCATCAGGCAAGCATCTCCTCAATGGCAGCAGCCAACTTCTTCGCATCTTCTTTGTCGGGGCAAACAATCAGGATTGTGTCATCTCCCGCGATCGTGCCAATTGCTTCTGGCCACTCCTCTTCATCCAGCGCAGCAGCCACGGGTTGCGCGCTGCCAACGCTGGTCTTGATGACGAGCAGGTTCTGGGCGGGCCGCACCTCGAGCACGAACTCTCGAACCAACCGTGAGACAGGAGGCAAGGCCGGTGTAGACGAACCGTCACCTTGAAGCAAAGAGTAACCGTCAGCCGTTTTTGCCAGACGCAGGTCACGAATGTCGCGCGACAGCGTTGCCTGGCCCACTTTCAGTCCGCGTTTACGCAACGCCCGTTGCAAGTCTTCCTGACTGGCGACGGGGCCATGCTTCAGCAGTTCAAGGACGGCTCGCTGGCGTAGAGATTTATTCATCGTGAATACTTATGCACTATGATGCATAAACATTCATTCATACTAGCTGCTACAGCGCAGGTGTCAAGTGGAAAGTTAAGAAAACGAAACACGAATACGTTGTCTCTCGCGAGTACCTCCGCGTACGCACTTGAGTGTGCAAAGCTGTTCCTCCGACCTGGCCTCCCGCGAGGTCAGGATTTTTTTGCGAGGTGGGCTTGGCGCTGATCAAAAGCTAGTGAGACACTGAGCTCGCTACCCGACATGCGCGTGCTGTCGAGAGGAGCTGACCGCTGCAAACGCCTGCTCCAGATCAGCGATCAAGTCGTCGGCATTCTCGATTCCCACCGACACTCGGATTAGCTGCTCAGTCACGCCCATTTTCTGCCGTTGTTCAGCCGAAATCATAGCGTGCGACGTGAGCACCGGGATGGAGACCAGGGAATCCACGCCGCCCAGGCTCGGGGCCAGGGTGAACAGGCGCAGCGATTCGGTTAGGCGGCGAGCATCTTCTCCCGTGCCATCCACCTCGAAGCTCAGCATACCGCCGCCTCCGCGCAGCTGTTCCATCGCAACCGCTCGTTGCGGATGACCTTCGAGAAATGGGTAGTGCACACGTCGGACCTTGGAATGATGAGCCAGAAACTGCGCAACACGCAGAGCGTTCTCATTCTGGCGCTGAACTCGAACCGCCAGCGTCTTAATACCGCGAAGGAGCAGCCACGCGGCGTGCGGATCCATAACACCACCCAACGTGGTCCGGGTTTCGTGAATCCTCTCAATCAGATCTTTGCGGCCAGCGATAATCCCGGCAATCAAGTCGGAGTGTCCGCTGAAATATTTCGTGCCGGAGTGCATCACCAGATCAATGCCAAATTCCACCGGACGCTGATTGATCGGCGTGGCAAAAGTGCTATCGATCATTGTAATGAGACCGTGCTTTTTCGCCAGGGAGGCAGCCTTGTGCAAATCAACGATCCGTACCGTGGGATTGGTCGGTGACTCCAGGTATAGCAGCCTGGTATTGGGTTGGATGGCGCGCGCATGCTGATCGTACTCGGTAGTATCGACCAATGTAGTTTCGATGCCCAGTTTTGGAAGCCATTGGGTGAGGAATTTCGTTGCGCCCCCGTAGATGTCGCGTTGCGCCACGATGTGATCGCCGTTTTTCAGCAGGGCCAGAATGGAAGTAGTAATTGCACTCATGCCTGACGCAAACAGCAAGGCGGCATCGGCACCCTCCAGTTCCGCGACTGCAGACTCAGCGACGGTGTTGGTCGGGTTCCCGTAGCGCGTGTAAAACATATCGGTGTGCGTTGCCCGCAGTTGCTGCTCGTTGTCTGTGACTTCGAACGTGGAAGTCTGGTAGATGGGAGTGGCAAGAGGGCCATTCTTTTTATCAAGGTTGGTCCCACCGTGAACCGCTTCAGTTTCGGGCCGGTGCTGATGTTTTTTCATGAGAGACTCCGTCGGCTGATTTCGCCGAATCACAGGGCAGCAATAATCCATCAAGAGTATCGTCCACCGGCGAAGTGAGCAATAGCACAGCCACGATCAGTCCAGTCAGGCCAACGTACTTTATAATCCCAACACCATGGAGACAGGTCTGAAAGGCCGAGTGGCGATCGTCGCGGCCTCGAGCCAGGGGATCGGTCGCGCGACAGCGGAGGCCTTCGCCGCCGAGGGTTGCCGGGTCGCAATGTGTGCTCGCAATCATCAAACACTGCAGGCGGCGGTGGAGCGCATTGAGAAACAATACAGGACCGAAGTGTTTGCCCAGGCTCTGGATGTAACCGATGCGGAAGCGGTGCATCGCTTTGTCGATGCGGTGGTTTCGAAGTTTGGTGGAGTCGACATTTGTGTCACCAACGCTGGAGGTCCGCCGGCGAAAGGATTTCTTGCTGCGAGCCTCGAAGAATGGCGAAAGGCTGTAGATGTCAATTTTCTCAGCACGGTCTACTTCGCCCGGGAAGTGATTCCGCACATGCAACGCAAACACTGGGGGCGAATCATCACCATTACTTCCATCACCACCAAGCAGCCAGTGCCGGATCTGGTACTTTCCAACGCCGTGCGTGCGGCGGTGGTCGGATTGGTGAAAAGTCTGGCCAACGAGTTCGGTAAAGATGGCATACTCGTAAACAACGTAGGGCCGGGCTACACTGCGACTGATCGGCTGAAAGAATTGGCGAAGGCCCGTTCCGCCGCGTCGGGCAAGAGTGAAAAAGAAATCTCCGAGGGATGGAGTGCGGACACACCGCTTAAACGTCTAGGCGAACCCCGTGAGGTTGCAGACGCGATTGTGTGGCTGGCTTCCGAGCGCGCTTCGTATGTGACGGGACAGACCCTGCTCGTGGACGGCGGCCTCTACAAAGGACTGTAGATGGAGGACGCCGGGCCTCCATTTGCGAAGGAAATTCTGGAAAGGCAAACATGCGACCGCTAGCTTCTCGAATGGCAGTGATGACGGGTGAGGGCGCATTGTCTGTTTATGCGCGCGCGAAAGAACTGGAGCGCGAAGGCCGCTCCATCATCCATCTCGAACTCGGCGAGCCGGACTTCCACCCTTCTGCATTGGTAAACAACGCGCTTAAGCAGGCTCTCGACGAAGGCAAGGACCGCTATTGCGCAGTTGCCGGCGTCCTGACTCTGCGAGAAGCAATCGCAAATTATCTTCATGAAACCCGCAATCTGAGCGTTTCAGCGGATAACATCGTCATCGCGCCGGGCTGCAAAATCGCCCTCTTCATGGCAATGATGGCGCTCGTCGATCCCGGAGACGAGGTGTTGTACCCCGACCCGGGCTTTCCCGGCTACCCGTCCATCACTCTCGGGCTGGGCGGCGTCGCTGTGCCCTTTGGGCTTTCCGAACGAAATCGCTTCCAACCGGATCCCGACGAACTTGCCGCGAAGATCACACCGCGCACGAAAATTCTGATTGCAAACTCTCCGGGCAATCCGACCGGCACTGTTTACACTGACGACGTGCAGCGACAGCTCGCCAAGTTGGCCGTAAAGCATGATCTACTGGTCCTTTCCGATGAAATCTATGCCCGGGTGATCTACGGCGGGCAATACCGCTCGCTGATGAGCTATCCGGGAATGGAAGAGCGCACGCTGATCATCGATGGCTTCTCCAAGAGCTTTGCCATGACGGGATGGCGGCTGGGATACGCCGTTGCCCCTCCGCGCATCGTCTCAGCGTTACAGATGCTGGCGGTCAACAGCTATACATGCGTTGCGGAGTTCAGCCAGCATGCAGCCATCGAGGCACTCAAAGATCAAGACGGCACAACTCCTCGCATAGTGCGTGAGTTCGGCAGGCGACGCGAGCAGTTCATTCGCGACCTGAACCGCATTGCCGGATTCCGTTGCTCGCCGCCGGAAGGCGCGTTCTATGCGTGGGTGAACATTTCAGAGACGGGAATGAGTGCGGAGGAGCTTTGCTGCATCATGCTCGAAGAGGCCGGTGTCGCGGCGATTCCAGGCGTGGCGTTTGGAGCGGCAGGCGCTGATTTCATCCGGTTTTCGTTTGCATCTTCGACCGGAACATTGCAGGAAGCAGTGGAGCGCATTCTCAAAGTCTCTGCCGCTTGGCAGGGAACTGCGGTGCGATAACAGGAGCTATGGCAGGATATTCGTTGCGATCGCGACAAGGCGGAGACTTCATGGGGCGATGGGCTCAGTCGTTGCTTCTCTTAGTGATGTGGGGACTGCCATTACTGGCTGCGGGTCAGGCGCGTCCCCTACCCGGTCCCGACATACATCAAATCTACCAACGATTGCTCCCTCAGATCGAACAAATCGTCATCTTTGATCATCACGCGCACCCTGGATTCTCCGACGATCCTGACCTCGATGCCATGGCCTCTCCTCCCGGAATTTACGCGCTCCGTTTACGTGACACCAACCCCGAACTCATTGCCGCCGCCAAAGCGCTATTCGGATATCCCTACGACGATCTTTCCCCCGAGCACGCCAAATGGTTAGTGCAGAAAAAAGCGGAGCTCAAGAAGGAAAGGGGCAACGCCTACTTTTCCGATATTCTCGACAAGTTGAACATCGAGCAGGGCGTCGCGAACCGCGCGATGATGGCCGAGTACCTTGATCCCAAACGATTTGTGTGGGTATTTTTCGCGGACTCATTCATGTGGCCGTTCAATAATCAGCGGGAAACCTCCCGCAACGCCGACGAGGCAGTTTACATCCCACTGCAGGAGAAAATGTTGCATCGCTGGATGCAGCAGGAAGGACTGAGCAAGTTACCACCGGATTTCGCGGAGTATCTGAAGTTCGTCACCCGTACACTCGAAGACAATCAGAGGAAGGGTGGAATCGCTATGAAGTTCGAAGTAGCGTATTTCCGCTCAACCAAGTTCAGCGATCCCTCCCGCGAGGATGCGCAGGATATTTATGAGCGATTCGTGGTCGGCGGGATTCCCAGCAAGGAGGAATACCGTACTTTTCAGGATTTCATGTTCCGATACTTGATTCGGGAAGGCGGACGGCTTCGTCTCGCCGTCCACGTTCATTCTGCTGTCGGCCCTGGCGATTACTTTAACCTCACCGAAAGCAACATCATGAATTTGGAAAACATTCTGCGCGATCCGCGCTATTCGAATGTGACGTTTGTGATGATTCACGGCGGATTTCCCTATGATCGTCAAGCCATTTGGTTGGCTGCGCCGAAAAACGTGTATCTGGATTCGTCGGAGACTGAATTTCTGCTCTACCCCTCTGAGTTTAAGAACACGCTTAAGCTGTGGCTGGAGACTTTCCCTGAGAAGATTACGTTCGGGACCGACGCATTCCCTTACAACGAGGTTCTGGGTGCCGAGGAGAGCTACTGGCTAGGAGTACAGTCATCGCGCACGGCGCTGGCCGCCGCATTGGCCGAAATGGTTTCAATGGGCGAAGTCAGCGAGGCCCAGGCGTTGCAAATGGCGCACGGTTACTTGCACGACAATGCAGTCGGACTCTACGCGGGAAAGGTGCACTGATGGCGAAGATGAAGCGAGCGAAGAAGGCAACCGCAAGAACGAAGAAACCCAGAAGGGCAACGACGCCAACCGCAGGCAAGGCCGAGTTGAAGCATATCCCGTGGAACTCGATCGAACTTGAAGACCTGAATCCGCTGCTGCAACGCCAGTTCGTAGTGGGCCAAAACGTCATGGTGGCGCGCGTGCTGTTGAAGAAAGGCTGCATTGTGCCCGAGCACAGCCACCACAATGAGCAGATTACCTATATTCTGGAAGGTGCCTTAACGTTTTGGATCGACGGCAAAGAGATCATAGTCAATGCGGGCGAGGTGCTGACCATACCGCCGTATATGCTCCACAAAGCGGAGGCGGTGGAGGATACGGTAGATCTTGACATCTTCAGCCCGCCCCGCGCCGACTGGATTAACAAGACCGACAAATATTTGCGCGGCAGGAAGTAGATTGCGCAGGAAATGTGCTGCTGGTCTCAATCCGGATGACCGACCACACCTCGCCTGAATTCAATTTCGTTCAGACTTCGCAACTGCGATGCATTGGCTGCGACGTCGTGTACGAAAAGGCGGAGCAGAACTTCCGGTGCGTTGCCTGTCACGATCTGCTGGAAATCGTATATTCCGGCTGGGACACGCACCTAGTGGACGCCGCGGCGCTTCGAGCAGTCTGGCGCCAGCGGCGCACTTCGGGACTTCCAGTCGACGAAAGCGGCGTCTGGCGTTTCCGTGAACTGTTGCCCAGCTTCCATGACTGGCAACAGATCATCACCCTGCGTGAGGGAAATACACCGCTGTATGAAATGCCTGGCTGCGCCCGCATTGCGGGGCTGCAACAACTCTACGCGAAGCATCAGGGCATGAATCCCACGGGTTCGTTCAAGGACACCGGGATGACGATGGCGGCATCGGTCGCGCGGCGGGAGGGATTCCGTTGGGTGGCTTGCGCCTCGACCGGAAACACGTCCGCTTCTATGGCGGCCTATGCGGCGCGTGGAGGAATGCGGAGCCTGGTGCTGATTCCCGAAGGCAAGGTCTCGTGGGGCAAACTTTCTCAGGCGCTCGACTATGGTGCGGTGACCTGCCAGTTGAAAACTGATTTTGATGGCTGCATGCGGGTGCTGAACGAGGTCGTGCAGCGGATGCCGGTTTATCTCCTGAACTCGGTCAATCCTTATCGTCTCGAAGGACAGAAGACGGCGGCGATCGAACTGATGGAACAATTTGATTGGCAGCCACCTGATCACGTCATCGTTCCCGGGGGAAATCTGGGAAATTCCTCGGCGCTCGGGAAGGCGTTTCTCGAGATGAAGCAACTCGGTTTCATCTCGACGTTGCCGAAAATATCCATTATTCAGGCGGCTGGAGCCAATCCGTTGGTGCGGACGATGCACGAAAATGGTGGCAAGACGCTGATTCCGGTGCATGCTGAAACGGCGGCCAGCGCCATTCGCATCGGAAGTCCCGCATCGTGGAAAAAGGCAGTTCGGGTATTGCAGGCGACCGGCGGCACCGTCGAACAAGTCAGCGAAGTTGAGATCGCTTTGGCCAAAGCGGAAATCGGAGCGGATGGTATCGGCTGTGAACCGGCTTCCGCCGTGACGCTTGCGGGACTCAAGAAGTTGGTGAAGCAAGGCTTCGTCAAGCCGCGAGAAACCGTGGTATTGATCTTGACCGGGCACCTGCTGAAAGATCCGGAATTCACTTTGAAGTTTCATCGCGGTGATTTGTTCGTTGGCACGGAGAGCGAAAAAGAGGCTGGCATTCTGCGGCCTCAGCAGCGAGCACCCATCGTGCTCGATGCTGACGTGGACGCTGTCATTCAAATCTTGAGGAAAGCGGACGACCGGCTAGAAATGTAGCAAGCTGCGTTTCTGCGGCTGTAGAGACGTTGCTTACAACGTCTCGCTTTGCGTATGACAGATAGCATTGCCAAAACGCGGACCAAACCACCACGGTCCTTCGAGATTGTTCTTCCAGCGACTTCCGCGAACCTCGGTCCCGCCTTCGATGCGGCCGCGTTGGCATTCTCGATGTTTCTTAAAGTCCGGGCAAAGGCCGCAAACGAATTCTCGATCACGGCACGCGGTCGCGATCGAGAAATCTGCGCCCAAATTGATAACCATCTTATTCTGACAACTTATCGTGAGGTGCTGCAGGCGGAAGGAGAGCCGGTGCAGCCGCTCGCGCTCCGCATCGAGAATGAGATTCCTATCGGCAAGGGATGCGGATCCTCCGCAGCCGCGCGGCTAGCCGGAATCGCCCTGGCGGTACACTTTGGCCGATTGCGCTGGACTGATAATCGGATCGTCTACGAAGCTGCCCAGCGCGAGAATCATCCCGACAATGCCGCAGCGTGCTGGATGGGCGGTTTAGCTATTGCACGGATCTCCGCAGTCGGCGAAATGCAAATGGCGCATGTAAGGCCGCAAGGGAAGTGGCCATTATTACTCGCGGTGCCCAACGAGAGCCTTTCGACCGAGGATGCGCGCAGGGTCCTGCCGAACGAATATTCGCGTGCTGACGCCGTGGCCAACATCCAGAACTCGATGCTGCTGTTGGCGGCGTTCCTTCAGGGACGAAAGGACTGGCTTCCGTCCGCATTGGAAGATCGCATCCACCAACCCTACCGCGCATCCCTGTGTCCTCTTCTGCCCGCGTTGCAGAAACTGACCGGAACTCGCGGAATCTTGGGAAGCGCGTTGAGCGGGGCCGGACCTTCGGTACTAATCTTTCTGGACTCAAAATCGAGTGTGAATCAAGCCAGAATGCGGGTGCGCGAACTCCTGAGAGCGCACGGACTCAACCCGGAGTTGATTCACACGGAGATTACCGCGCGAGGAGCGAGCCAGCGGATTCGCTGAGAAGAGCGGGGAGAGAGCGAGCCGATCCTCAACTCCGCGAATCTTCGTCTGCACCGGGCGGAGGTTCTGCGGTCACAATGTTGGATAGGTGCTGCTGGAAACTCAAGTAAGGTTCGCGGGCGAACCTATCAGGATAAGAATTAACGGCTCGAAGAAAACTGTCTATTTCTCGCTGAACTCGCTGGACTTCGTTCTCTCGTTCAACGTCAGAAACCCGTAAATCTGTCGCATGGTGCCTCTTAATCTTCATCTACTTCTCCCTGCAATCGGGCCACGCTTTTGGCCCACCCGTACCACCCGGATCGCGACGCAGACTCGTCCCTTTTAGGGTGCAGCTCGCATCACAAAATTTCCAAGCAAAAGGGGGAAGCTGAGAGTATTTCCCATTCTTGGACGTGTAAATGGCACTTTGGTGCCATACGGAATCCCTGATGGCGAGCACAAGAAAAAGACCGGGTGCGAACCAGTCTTTTTCGATGCGGTCGCAGTTCCGCGATTTAACGGCTGGCGGGAGGAATAATGCTATTCATGCGCAGGTACTCCACCATCTGACCGTAGTGATCGAAGCAGTGCCCTACGATCAGTGTGGCCATGCCGAGGCGCGTAGTCATGCCCTCGCCAAATGGGCCTTTGATCGGGCTCAGCAGGTTTCCGTCGTTGATAGTGCCGACAGCTTTGTGGACATAGGCGAACGAGTCCTTGAGGAATTTCACAATATCCGCTTTGGTCTTCACCGAATCCGGTCCGTTTTCGCCGCCAAGATCGATCGGCGGTTTCTCCTCGAGGATAGCTGCTCCTACGAGGTAATTGACGGCGGCAACGTGCTTCACCTGTTGCGCGAAGCTGCGCACGCCTTTGAATTCACCGTTTGTGGGCACAAACGAGTATTTCTCCTCGGGCATGGCGTCGGCAGCGGGAACGAATTCGCTTTCCACACCGGTTACACTGCGATCGAGCACTTGAGCGACGGTGCGATGATCCGCGGGCTTGGCATCCTGCGCCTGAGCAAGGCCGCCACTCGCCAGCAGAAGCAGGGATGCAAACAGCCACTTCATCTTTTTCATGAGAAATCTCCTGATTGGAATTGTGAAACCTGGTTTTGGGTCAGTCGCGCACCACAGACGGCGCGAATTGTAATTCCTGCGACGTCAGCGGATAGCGTCGCACACTCACCAGCCCGACCACAAGAGCGACCGCGGACCACAGGAACGCGGTCGGAATTCCGACTCGGCTGGCCAACGCGCCCCAAAGTGCGCTGCCTATCGCCATCCCTCCCTGAAGCACCAACAGGTACATGGATAGCGCCCGTGCTCGCAGAAACGGCGGTGACATGGTCTGTGCCGCGACATTCAAACAGGCCAGAATTCCAATCCAGGCGGTTCCACTGGTGAATAACGCAAGTTCCAGCCAGCCAAATGTTCGCACTCGTCCCGCGGCAAATGTCATGGCTGCAAACACCAGAATCGCGACTGTTACAACTCCGTCCACTGAGAGCGTACTCCGCAGGCGAGGCAGGACTGCCGCGCCTGCCAATGCGCCCAGCCCGAATGATCCGAGCAACAGGCCGTAACCGGTGGCTCCATGAGGACGGGCAACGATCGGGAGGAGCGCCAGAAGGGAACTCGCGGCCAGGCTGAACGCCCCGGTGCGGATCAGCACACAGCGCACCACCGAAGCGTCGCGGCCATACCGCAGGCCGGTGAGGATGGCATCGGTGACGCGACCCCTTTCCACATTCTCGAAGTGGGGACGCTTCCAGCGATAAAGAAAAAATATGACTCCGAAAAACGAAGCGGCATTCAGTAGGAAAGCCACTCCCGAGCCCGCAATCGCGATCACAATCCCGCCTAACGCCGGACCCACTGCGCGAGCCACGTTGAACCCGACTGAGTTCAAAGCCACAGCTGGCGCGTGCTGTCTGGGAGAAACTATCTCCGGGGTGATGGCCTGCCACGCCGGATCGTTCATCACTGCGCCCAATCCCAGCACGAAGGTGAACAAGAGCAGAATCCACGGCGTCACAGTTCCTAACAGTGTGAAAATGCCCAGTAGAGCCGCCGCCGCTACCATCCAGCCCTGCGTGATCAGCAGCAGTCGCCGCCGGTCCACCATGTCTGCCAGTGCACCCGCCGGCAAGATGACAAGAAAAACAGGAAGCGTAGACGCCGCCTGCACCAGGCCCACCATCAACGGAGACATTGTGAGCTGAGTCATCAGCCAGCCGGCGCCCACGTTCTGCATCCAGGTTCCGGTATACGAGATCACCGCTGCTACCCAAAGCGACCGAAAGAGTGGCTCGCCCAGCGGAGCCCAGGCCGAACCGTTCGTAGTCCTCGGCAGGCTCGATGGCATCGACATTTTTACCGCTTCTGCCATAGTCAGTTGCTTGCAACACTTTCCGCTGATATGTGCCCTTCAAACGGCCATTCCCTGTGACGCCAGGCGCGCACCAGATATATGACCACGCCGCTGATCAGGATCAACACGGCGTAACGAATCTGGGTGAGTGAGTTCGTACGCGAGATGAGTACGAACAAAAATCCGACGGATGCGGCTAACGCGGGAAGCGGATAGAGCCACATTCGAAATGGCCGCGGCAGATCGGGACGGCGGATCCGCAATACAATCAGGCCAATGGCTTGCAAGAGAAACTGCAGCGTAATGCGAATCACTACCAGCCCGGCGATCACGTCGGCCAACGATAGAAAACAAAACAGGGCAGCGACCGTCGCCAAAGCGATCAGTGACACATACGGAAATCGACCGACAACGTGCAGGCGCGCAAATGCTTTAAAGTAGTTGCCGTCGAGCGCGGCCGCGTATGGCACGCGCGAGTATCCGAGCATCACTGAAAAAACCGAGGCGAATGCTGTCCACATGACCAGTCCAGTGGCAAGATTCGCGGCCCATGGTCCGTAAATCTTTTGCATGAAGATAGACACAACATACAAGCCACGGTTGTCTTGACCTGCCTGGATCTCTCGCCACGGCACGACGCCCAGGATACTGATGTTCATCACCACATATAGACATCCCACTAAAAAAATGGATAGCAGGATCGCCCGCGGGATCGTTTTTCCCGGTTCCTTCACTTCGTCGCCAAGGAACGCGATGTTGGCATATCCCCAATAATCATAGGTGGCAATCAGCATTGCCGAGCCCAATCCCAGGAAGAAGTTGCGCGAAAGAGTGAACGCGCCCGGGGGGAAACTAAAAGCTCGGGATGCATCAAAGTGTCCAATCCCCGCAATGATGATCCAGAACATGGTTCCGATCACGCCCGCCAACAACAGCTTTGAAATCCATCCAATGCTCGTGATCTTGCGATACAGAAGCGCCATCGCCAGAGCAACCACACCGACCGCTACAAAAGTTGCTCCCGAAACCATCCAGTGCAGTTGCAGCCTTCCGAGCAGCGGCAGGGGGACGCTCCAATGGCGTGCGAGATGCTGATTCTCCAATCTTGGCCAGAAGTAGGATGCATACCCGGCAAGGCCAATGGCGCCCGACGCAATCACGAGTGGTGCGCTGAAGGAAAGCTGCCAGACAAAAAGAAAAGAAATCAGCCGGCCCAGGCGATTCGGCCCGTAAATCTCGCGCAGATAACCGTAGGAACCGCCCGACTGGGGCATGGCAGCGCCCAGTTCTGCCCACACCAAACCGTCGCACATGGCGAAGATCGCGCCCAAAATCCAGCCCAGCATGGCCTGTGGCCCACCCATAGCGCTCACCATCAGCGGTATGGTGATGAACGGCCCTACGCCGATCATGTCGATCATGTTCAGCGCAGTCGCACTTCCTAAGCCCACTCCGCGAATCAGCTGCGGAGAACTCTGACCGGTCTGGGATGCTGGCTGCATGGTGCGAACAACTGAGAACCAAGAACTGAAATATGGGAGCTAGCTACTGACCACTGTTCTTCTCGTGTCCCGCACTCAACAAGTTCACATAAAGTCGGATCGCACCCGGCACCCCAGCAGGTAACTGGCGAAAGAATGCATATCCGGCGTAGATATATGTGCCTTTGCCATACTGAGCGCGCAACAAGCCGCCCTTTTGCGGTGGTTCTCCGGGATCGTGGGACGCGAGCAGTGGCTTGAAGTGGTCGTCCCACTGATCCATGAAATACAAGCCGCGTTCCTGCACCCATCCATCGAAATCGTGCTCTGTGATCTGGTTGGGGTAATGAAAGATGCTATCTTCTGGAGCGAGAATTTCGACTGGGGCCTCTTCAACCGAAACACGGATTCGGCCGAGTTGCGCGGGGTAAGGCGTGAATTTTCCCTTGTTGAAATCGGCAACGCCAGTTTCATATTGTGCGACCAGCGTCCCACCGCTAAAGACGAAGTCCAGCAACTTCTTGTTGTTGGCCGCGAGATCCTTTTGGGTATCGTAAGCCCGAATTCCCAGAACAATCGTCTGGTACTGGCTCAGGTCCTGGCTGGCAAGTTTGTCCGCTGGAATCAAAGCAACCTTCATTCCGATCTGCGTGAGCACCGTCGGAATGTCATCGCCCGCACCCATAATGTAGCCGACGCTCAGATCCTTCGGCACTTTCACATCAACGATGCTGATGCGCTGGAGCGCAGGCTGATAATAGTAAAAGCTGTCGAGATCCTCCCGAGTGACCAGACTGTAACCCTCGGCGTAATTCATTCCTCCCGACGCAAACACCGCGCGGATGTTCGCTCGTCCTTCCTTCAGGCTGGCGGGAGATATTTTGAACTCGAACTCTTGCTTCTCGCCGCGCTTGTGGAACTCCATCGCCAACTTCGGTGGCTCGACGCCCCAGCCAGCCGGTACCTCGAGATGTAGATTCCCCTTGATGCCGCCGGACAAATTGCTCGAAACGGCAACTTTCACACGTTTTTCTCCGTCGCCTGCTGTGGGAATCGCCTGCTGCCCGGGTTCCAGCATCACGGAAAATGCGGGGACGATCGCGAGGGTTCGACTCCGCTCCACTCCCTTGTCATCCACAAACTGTGTGACCACTGGAGACGAGATCTCAGTCTCGGGTCCGTTCGTCCCTCCCAATTCATGCGTCCCACCGAAGAGGGTCAGGTCGTGCGGCGAGCGATGAGTGTGGTACTGCACGGTCGCATGGAACGGGGGCAGCGGGAAGGGCAGCGTAACGTATCGCTCATCGTCGATTGTGTTGATGCTTTCGGTTTCCGGGTTGGAGCGATGCCAGTAGGGACGCGTGTAATAATGGCCGTCGGCAGCTTGAACAGGAATCTGCACGACGAAGTTGGCATACTGATCCTTGCCCGGAGCGACGACCAGAACAGCTTCTTCATCAATCTGCTTGGCCCATCCTTGCGGAGCGTCGAGCCGTATTCGGTCCACAACCAACTTGTTTTTTGAGCCGTTGTGAAACTTAACTCTCACCAGGAACTTCTGTCCGGGAGACACCGTGGTTAATGCTTCTTCTTCCTTCGGCAGCGTCGCTGTGTTTTGAGGCGGAGCGACCGTCGCTTCCAGCGTGACGTTCATCGCCAGGTTGATTGCTGTCTGCGCCTGTTCCAGCTTCTCGTGGAGTATTTCCAGCAAGTCCTCTTTCAGCAGCGAACTAATCTGGCTGCTTTGCACACGGCCTGTCAACGGGTCGAGCATCTGCAACGCGGCGAGCAGCGGCCCGGCTGCGCCGCTGGAATCTTTTTCACTGTGTTGAGCCGCCTCCTGGACGCGATTTTCAAGATCTACGAGTTCTGATCGCAACCACGGCACGTTTGACTCTTCGGCTCCCAATCGAGATGCGAGCCCGGGCAAACTCGTGTCAATACCGTCAAAGAAATCCTGCTCATGACCGTCTTTATCTGTCGTCGTAGGCAGAACCGAATCGAGCAGTTTGTAGTAGGTGTAACGAGGGCCAGAGTCTACTGACCAGCCTCCTGCTCCTTGCGAAAGTTGATGCCGTAATCCCTCCAACGCGAATTGGATGTAGGACATTCCCAGCCGGGGATTCTGTTCTCCGACATTCAGCCTGACCGTGTAGTTCTCCGCCGGACAGGTTTGAGCTCCAAAGCCGGATACGTTCCCGATGTAAAGCTTTTTAGCTTGCCATGGCAGAAGACCTTCGGCGACCTGCTCAGGAAATCGTTTGGGATCCGCCGCCGCGCGAAAGACTTCACGCGTAAGAATCGAAGAGGCCTGGTGATGGCCGTGCCCGTCACGGTCGGTGCCTGAGAAGCGAGCCACCAAAACATCGGGCCGGAACGTGCGAATTACCCGCACCATATCCCCCAACGCGATATCGTGACCTTGCCACTTCTGGAATGTTTCATCGGCATTTTTGGAAAAGCCGAAATCTGCAACCCGGGTGAAGCGCTGCTGCACACCGTAATAGCGGTCTGCTCCCAGTAGTTCCAGCGTTCGCAAAACGCCGAGCACATCGAACAAATTACTGCCCACTTTATTCTGTCCGCCTTCGCCGCGATTCAGGGTCAGCAGCAGGACAGTCGCACCCTTCCCGCGCGACTCCAGGGTCAGCATGCCGCCGTCTTCGTCATCCGGATGCGCTACGGTTTGCATCAGGCGCGCGGTTGTCCGCAGGCGCAACAGCATTTCCTGCAAGCCGGCGGCGCCAGTGTCCTGAGGTAGTGGACTTACAGACTGAGGATCCTTTGGGCTTGCTGGTCTTGCCGCGGTTTGCCAAACCGCAGCGACCGTCACCAGCAGAATCGGAAGAAGGGCAAGCAAAAGCTGCAGAGAGCCGGGTCGAATGCGATGGTGCCAGCCCCCACGGTCATCGTCAGTCATAAATAAAGGATTGTTGTTCTTGCGGACGGGAGCCAATATTTTTCCTGATATAGCGTCTTAGTCATCGACTGATTGGGAAGGAAAAAGGTAGCCAACCCACTGACCATCCTACCCGATTTCACTGCGCCTGCGGGTTGCGAACGCTCTCCTGGCATTCATGCGCAGCGGTCAGCACAGCATCAAATTCCTTGCTGCTGCGCAGTTTTGCGAGCAACGGATCGGACAACAGAGCAGAATAAGAGCAGTAGTTCTGGTCAACCGCGGCCTTGATCATGTGAAGAGCAATGTCGGGTTTTCCGCAGAATGCCATCACCGTTCCTTCGTAGTACCAGCGCTCGGGATCGGGCTCTGCCAGCACGGAGGCTTCCACTTCGTCCGTGATTCTATCTAACTCGGACGGAGGCCGCATCCCCAGGCACGCCTCCAGCAGCTCGCGATGATAATGCTCCGCCGTCGACACCTTCTTCACGCTGTCTCGCGCTTCCGCCAGTTTCCCTTCGCGCAGCAGAATCAACGGGGTCGCGAAGTTGGCCCATTCTGAGCCTGCATCCAGACGAACAAAATCCATCGCGCGCTTAGTCTGGCCCAGTTCCATGAATCCCCACGCGCACGACCGCCATTGGTAGTTTCCTGGAGATATCTGTAGAGCGATCTCACACTCTCTTGCCGATTCCTCCTGCATTCCGGCATAGCGGAGAACGTACGCCAGGGTGAAGTGAGCCGCGCCGCTTTCCGGACGGCTCTTGACCAGGGCCTCGGCTGATTCGTACGCCTTGGTTAATTCACCCCGCTCCACGCGGTTCGTGATCAGCTGGCTTGCCGCCGTCAGGCGGTTGGGATCAAGCGCCACTGCTTTTTCAGACGCTTGGTTGGAAAGCTGAAACATCTTCTCTCCGCCGTTGGAATAGTCGGCGTCATAGTAGGAACGAACGCCGAGCTCCTCCCAGGCAGGAGCATAGTTCGGATCGGTTTCCACAACATGCTCCAGCACTGCGATCGCATCCTTGTTCGGCCCAGCATCATGGGGCAGCGCCAGACTGTGCAGGTAGAGGTCGTAAGCTTCCTGGCTCTTCGGGCGGGTTCCGGTATCAAGGTAGTTGCCTGCTGCGCCCAGAATAGGCAATAAACCCTGGCGGACCTGACTGGCAAGCTTCTCTTGCAAGGCGATCAGGTCCTCGCTGGACGCTGTGAAATTTGTCTGCCACAACATCCGATTGCTTTTCGTTTCCGTGGCTTCTAGCGTAACCAGTAGATGGTCTCCCTGCCGCAGGTAATGCCCGGTCAGGACGCTGCCCACGTGCAGTTGGCGCCCCACTTGTTGCGGGTCAATGTCCGGACTCACATATTTCCGCGTTACTCCAGAAGGACGCACATCCAAGGAGCGGCTGTGGGTCAGGACATTGGAAATTTCGTCCGCCAACGCGAAGCGCAGGTAATCGACGCTGAAATCGCCGTTCAGGTTCTGAAGGGGAAGCACAGCAATGGCACTGACCCCGGTGCTCGCTGCAGTGCTGCGATGCTTGTACCACCACGCTCCGACGGCCGCCAGTACCGCGATCAAAAGCCCGGCCATCCCCAGCAGCAAATATTTCTGCCACGCGCTGGAAGTCTGGAATGCATTTGTGGCTACGCGCAGCGGCGCTTCCCGCGAATTGGTTTTGACCGCGCCTGATTCTGTTTGCTTCTTCAGACGCTGCAAGTCGGCTTTCATTTGCGCTGCACTCACGTAGCGCTTGTCGCGGTCCTTTTCCATCGCCTTCCCGATAATGCCCTCGATCTGAGGCGGGAGAGCGGGGTTCAGACTCCGGGGTGGGGCCGGCTTGTGATGCAGCATCGCATCCAGCGTGGTCACTACGTTCGCACCCTGAAACGGCTTCTTGCCTGTGGCCATTTCGTAGAGCACCACGCCAAAGGAAAAAAGATCGCTACGCGGGTCGAGTTCCTCGCTACGCGCCTGTTCCGGCGACATATAAACCGCTGTTCCGGGCACTACTCCGATCGCAGTGAGCGAATCCTCATACGGAGTATCCTCGTTTGCTGCCACGCCTTGGTCACGTGACAGTTTGGCCAACCCAAAGTCCAAAATCTTCACTTGCCCAGTGTTCGTAATGAAGAGGTTGGCAGGCTTTATGTCGCGATGAATGATTCCCTTGGCGTGAAATGCTTCAAGAGCCTCTGAAACCTGTATGGCAACGTCAAGAAGTTCTTCAAACTCCAGCGGCTTCCCGTGAATACGCTGCTTCAGGCTCTCGCCTTCGAGCCTTTCCATGACGATGAAGGGATGGCCGCCGTTATCGTCGATTTCATGGATGGTGCAGACGTTGGGGTGATTCAACCGCGAGGCTGCGCGGGCTTCGCGCTCGAAACGGTCCAGAGACTTACGGTCGCCCAGCAGGTTGTCGGGGACAAACTTCAGGGCAACATGGCGTCCGAGGCGCACGTCTTCCGCCTCATAGACAACACCCATGCCTCCACCGCCGATTTTTCCCAGAATGCGATAGTGGGAGACTGTCTGGCCGACCATGGGGGACCGCTCGCGGCTATGTTAGGCTGCCCCGGGGCTGAGGTCAACCACCGCGTGTGGGGATACCTATCGCCACCGGTGACGAGATGAGCGTGGATTCTTGGCCGTCAACGAAACGTCACTTCCAAATTGGTTTCCACAGCCACGGTCTTGTCGTTTTTCCGCCCAGGTTCAAATCTCCACTTCTTTACCCATTCGATTGCCATGCCGTCCAGATTCGCATCGACACGACGAACTACTCGGGGTGCATGAACGAGTCCATCGCGTCCAACAATAGCCCAAACTACGACAGTACATGGGCATCCCAGATTCGATGAATTGGCAAGCAGAGTCGGCGACTTGTGGTCGCGTTGTTCTGGCACAATAAGTTTGGGAGCAGACACTTCCCCTCCCACCCGACAGATGATGTCTCCCTTGAATTGGCGACATTTCTGTGGACCACCTGGCCCTACCCCTGATGGTCCGTTTCCCGAACTGTCACCAGTGCCTGAAGGATGTGTCGTACCGCTCTGCTGCAGTGGAGCCGCCCAAATTGTAGTGATGGCAGCCAGCACAGCAAAACCGAGAGTCGAACAAAGAAAATTCTTCATCTTGCTCTAGCGTGCCCATCTCAATTCGGTTGGTGCCGAACCATCACCCAGGATAAAACCCAGCCGACGACCCAACCCACTGCATGTTCTTGTTGTGGTCGACACCCATCATCAACCCGCGGCCCATCCGGACGATGGTCATGACCGGCAGCAGTTCGTCCAGCCAGATATACATGATACGGATCTCCGCCTTGGTCCCGCCCAACGGTGTTTCGATCACCGGCTCAAACTGCATGCGCTCCTGCAGGATATATTGCGAACGCTTTGCCTTGGGGATGTTCGCCAGGTCTTCTTTTGTGGGATTAAGAATGACGCCCAACCCGGCGAAGGAAAACAATGGCTTGATCACGTAGTTTTCCAGATCCTGGGGCACCGGTTCTACACGATCGAGGAACGATGTTTTGGGTACACACTCGTGGCGCAGGAAAGGCAGGGAAAACTTGCTCATGCGAAAGTACCAGTTGGGATGCCCAGCCCACTCCACTTCCAGGTCATCGGTGAAGTTAAAGGAAAGCTTGAGCTTCTTCCGCACTAGCTCATCGACGATGGCGCGGTTGTAAATCCGGCGAATGGGAGTGCGCTGGCCTCCGTGATCGTAAAACAACTCGTTGCCTCTTTTCTCGATTTCAGTTATGTCGACGGTTGCAATTCCCAGCAGCTTTTCCGTGAGCAGAAAATCCGGCAGCGTCTTCTGGTGACTGGGATCGATCTCCATCAGAATCACGCTTTGCGGGTCCTGATCGCCCACAATGGCGCGCCGCAGCAGCTTCTTGTATCCCTCCCAGTCCAGCCCGCCCAGCAGGTACTGCAAGTTCTCATCAAGTTCGAAGACCTCCATGTAGATCTGCGAAATCATCGCCTGATACGCGTAGAGAGAAGGGAAGCCCTGCAACTCAACCAGCTTGGGTTGCAGCTTGCCAGTGGCGTCGCGTACCAGTCCAAAATCCACTTGAATGAACAGAGGATGGGGCGATTCACGGGGGACATTGAAATCGGGCGGAATCGCCTCGAACGAGGCTTTGCGGTATTCCAGCCCACCCAGCTGTTGGATGAGCTCCTTGCCATACCGCGACATCTGGTCCAGCAACGGCTTGGGAAAGAAGCAGGGCGTTTCCGAAACCTGGAACTTGACCGGGGTACCGCAGCGTTCTTCCATCAACTTCAAGAAAGCCTGATGCTTCTCCGGCGTGAAGTTCGCGTTGAACTGCTGTCGCAGGGCAGGAATCATGGTTCTTAGAAGCGGTCGTGCTTAGCCTCAGCAGCTCATTAAACCAAATGCACTGTCATCCTGAGCGGAGTAGCTGATGAGCAAAGCGAATCAGCCACGGAGTCGAAGGACCCCTACTCGCTCAACGTTGCCGATACTGCTTCTAGGCATTTTCCCAAGCCACCGTCGGTAGAATTCCTGAATCGCCATTGCCAACCCAATACGCGTTTGGTCCTTCGACTCCGGTGGCTCATCCGCGAGCGGATGAGCCACCTCCGCTCAGGATGACAATTTCTTTATGCCTCCAGCAGGAACTTCCCATCTCGCATAATCTGCTCACTATCCACCCAAATATCGAACTTCCTCCCCACCACGTCGATGTGGGTAGACGAATACCACTCCGCCCCAGTGTGCGCCCCGTAAGGATTGCCAAAGGCAATGTGTACTCCAGGATACTTCTCGTCTTGGAGAATCTGCCCAATCACGTCCTTCAATTCGATATTCGTGCCAATCGCGAACTCGCCCACGCGATCACTGTTCTCGTCCGTATGGGTGTAACTCCAGAAATCACTCTCCAGGTCATGGTTCGCGGAATGAGCCTCAACTACGCGATTGCCCTTCACCCGAATGGTCAGCGGATGCTCTCGCAAACTGCCAAATTTGGCGCAAAGCCAATCACCGACGACGCCATCGATCACGAAAGTTCCATTGACTTCGCCTGGAGTCGTGAAAACTTCCCCACCTGGCAGGTTTCCCCATTTGTCCGGACTGATGATGCCGCTGGTTTTCACCCAGCGATAGTTCGGATTCAAATCCGCAACCAGATCAGTCCCCGCCGGTGTCTTGGCTCGGACTTGCTTCGCCCGGCGTACCATCTCGACCACTTTGACGCTGATGCGATCCACTTTGAGAAAGTCTGCCCGCATCCCCTCCAGCATGATTTGCCGGTTGACGTTCACCATGTGAGCGTGGCGAATCTTGCGCCGGTTGACCACGTCGGTCATCTGCATGCGCGAGCGCAATTCATTGGCCTGCGCCTGCACTGCGAAGATACTGACCTGGCTAGTCTCGAGATTCTCAACGATCTCCCGCGGAAGATCGCCTAGCGGCCGCGGCGCCAGGTCCTCCAGCACCCACGCGTGGTATGGGGCCCCCACGGCTTCCAATTCGCGGACCATGCTGGCCGCGATTTCCTTGGTGGCTTCGTCGGTAATGACCGTGACTTTTTCGCCGGGCTGCACGCGCAAACAAACCTCGACCGCATTGCGTGCGCCGGGAGTGAGTTCAGGGTCGAAGGGAATCGAATTAAAATTGCGGTTAGCCGTACTGACAGGAACGCTCATTACCCTACTTTTCTAGCGGAAGCTGTGACCGGCGATTCGGTCAATCCCACTTCCGTCTCATCAATGATGTAATCAACTACCTTTTTCAGGTCACCGGTTTCCTCGAACACGCGCAACTGGCGGTCGGCCCCGGTTCCCATCTCCAGGATCTCGTGAATGTAGTTCAACTCCTCGCGTGAATCCAGTTCGTCCACCACATCGTCCACAAAATGCAAATACTCCAATATCAGCTCGCGTGCTGAAACTTCTTCTTGCTTTCCGAAATCGACGAGTTTTCCTTCCAGGCCATAACGCGAGGCGCGCCACTTATTCTCCATAACCAACGCTCGCCGATAAAGTCGGAACCCCTGATTCGCCGAATAGAGCTTGTAAAGTTTGGCGACCGTTGCTTGGATGAGCGCAGCCAGTGCAACGGTTTCATCCACGCGCATCGGAATATCGCAAATCCGGAACTCCAGCGTATTAAAGAACGGATGCGGCCGAATGTCCCACCAGATCTTTTTCGCGTTGTCGATGCAATTGGTTTTGATCAGCAGCTTGATAAAGTTTTCGTATTCCCCCCAGCTGGGGAAATAATCCGGAATGTTGGTCCGCGGAAACTTGTCGAATACTTTGCACCGGTAAGACTTCAATCCAGTATTCATGCCCAGCCAGAAAGGAGAGTTGGTCGAAAGCGCCAGGATGTGCGGCAGAAAGTAGCGCGCGTGATTCATCAACTGGATCGCGATCTCGCGATCCTCAACTCCGATATGCACATGCAGACCAAAAATCAGGTTGGCCCGCGCTACCAGTTGCATGTCCTCAACAATGTTCTTATAGCGCTCGTCGGGAGTGATTTCCTGCACTCGCCAATCGGCAAAAGGATGGGTCGCGGCCGAGGCCAACCTTAGACCATTGTCCCGGGCCAGTTTGATCATGTCCCGGCGCAGGGTTTTCACCTCGGCCTTGGCATCTTTAATTCCGGTGCAAACTGAAGTTCCCACCTCCACCACAGCCTGGTGCAGTTCGGCCTTCACCCGCTCCTGCAAGCGCATCCGTCCCTGCTCCATCATTTCGGTGTGGATGTGCGAACGCAGATCGCGGGTAAGCGGATCGACCGTCTGATATTCCTCTTCGATCCCGATAGTGAACGTAGGTCGCATCGTCAGAAACTCAACTGATCAGACAGTATAACAATCCGACCCCGGAATAAGCCCGATGTTTGTGCTTGTGCCAGACGATTGAGGACAGGGCGTCTCGCCCGTCCGGACCGGGCGAGGACGCCCGGCCTCTATTAAGCCCGAATTCGCTTCCGAGCCGAAGGCTTCGCCGCAGGAACGGCGACCGGCCCTTCGCCCGCCAGAAACGCCGCCCAGCGCAACTCTCGAGCCGGATTCTCCTCACTAAGTGCTTTCTTTATAGCCATTTCCGCCACAGCATTCACTACCCACTCGAAGTTTTCCTGACCCACCGAAGTGGCTTCCGCATCGGGCGCGGGGTTCATGAAGTCAATCGCGTAGGGAATCCCGCCCTCGACCGCAAACTCAACCGTGTTCAGGTCATACCCCAGCGCTCGGCACAACGTTAACGCGTCCTTCTCCACGCGTTCCAGCAACTTCGCATCGGCGGGAACAGGATTGCGCACGTAGCGCTCATGGAACGGCGCGCGCGGATCGTAGTACATAATCCGGACCTTCTCCTGCCCCACCACATAGCAGCGGAAATATTCCTTGAACTCGACCCCACGCTGCAAAGTCATGCACAGATCGCCGGTCTGGTTGTAGTGGTAGAAGAACTCGTCCGGCGAGTGCACCTTGTAAACGTGCTTCCAACCGCCGCCTGAATATGGTTTAAGGAAAGCAGGGAAGCCGACGTACTCAAAGATCTCGTCCCAATTCAACGGAAAGATCAAGTTGCGCATGGATTGATCGGTAGTGCCCTCGGGATGCTTGTTGTGAGGCAGGAGCACCGTCGGCGGAATCGCCACGCCCAGCTTGGTCGCGAGGGCATAGTTGAAGAACTTATCGTCGGCCGTCCACCAGAACGGATTGTTGACCACCGTGGTCCCGTTCAGCACAGCGTTCTTCAAATAAGCGCGGTAGAAAGGGATGTCCTGGGAAATCCGGTCAACGATCACCCGATAGCCGCTGGGATCCGCCATCTTCACCCCACCCAGCTTCACGAACTCAGCCGTCACGCCATCGACTTTCATGCTGTTGACCTTGTCGACGAAAGCCGGCGGAAAAGTATTTTCCATCCCAAACAAAATCCCAATTTTCTGCATGACAATCTCCTGCAGAGACGTCGCTCTGCACCTCCCAGCCTGTTAACAAACCACCCTATGTCATTCCGAGAAGCGAAGCGACGAGGAATCTAGGTCTTCTCCGGCCACGCGAGACCCAGATCCCTCGCTTTGCTCGGGATGACAGCAACTGAGTTGATAGTGCTCCAGCTACCCAACGACTCTAAAAATACTTCGCTGCCATCCTCTCCCACAACGGCCAGTCGTGCTGCGAATGATCGCCGAACACATCCAGCCAATTCGGTACACCCTTTTCATTCAGCATCGCCGACATCTTCACGTTCTGGTCCAGACACATATCCCAGTCCGCCGACCCCAGCACGATCTTCATCTGCCGCCAGTGGCTCAGAAACCAATCGTCGCTCATCTTCGGCACGTAATCCGGCGGACAATTGAAATAGCAATCGTCGTCGTAGTACCCGTCCAGAAACTGGTGAATGTCATAGGCCCCGCTCATGCTCACACAATGGGTCACTGCATCGGGATGCTTCAGCGCAAAGTTGACTGCGTGATACCCACCGAAGCTGCATCCGGTCACCGCCAACCTCGGCGTCTGATTCTTCCAGCGAAGAAAGGAAAGGAATTCGTGCAGGATGTACCGTTCATACTGCAAGTGCCGCATCACGCGCTGTCGAGGATGAATGCTCTTGTTGTACCAGCTCTCGGTGTCCACCGCATCGGGGCAAAATACCTGCAGTTCGCCACTTTCAATCTTAGGTGCCAGTACCCTGATCATGCCCCGATCTTCATATTCGAAGAACCTGCCCATGGACGTCGGAAACACTAGCAGCGGCGACCCGCCGTGTCCGAAGACCAGCGCTTCCATGTCGCGGTGAAGTTCCTGGCTATAGCCTCTGTGATATTCACGATTCATTTGTCAGCGGACCGAACGACGAAGTATCTTACCTGATTCCGCTGGTCGTGTGGTGACGGGCGACGCGCCCGTTCAGGCCCCAGAGCTCCGTCTTACAAAAAGAAAAAGCCCGCTTCTCGAGAAGCGGGCCACGCCCAATCGACCTGAATCCTAGCTGCCATTCTGACAAACGCTCAACGACTCACCCTGGAAGGTGAAAAAGCCGTTGACCGACGTGCTCGCCGGCGCCCCGAAGTAGGGTAGCGTAACCAGATCCTGCAAGTTGTAGGTAAATCCGTTTAGCGTGTACGGATAGCCGCCGTAGTTCGGGTTACCCTCTAACGGATCTCCGACTTCCAGGATTCCGCACGGCGTGTTGTTGCCGTTGGTATTGACCACCAGTGGATCGTCTGCCCACTCACCCACCTCGTGCGACAACGCGGAAACATCCTGGGCGAAGTCGCCCGGGTGGTCTACGTATGTGGCATGCGCATAGGCCTGCGGATTGCTGATGCTGCCTTCCGAACTGTGGTAGCCGCCAATGCAGCATTGGCCACTCTCCGTGAGGTAAACATCGTAGGTAAGGAAGATGGGGAAGGTGTTGGGCTGAATCTGGGTGAACTTACTGATGATGCTCTGCAACTGCGCATCGAACCAGTTGATGTCCACCAGTCCTGCTTTGAACCCGAATGGCGATCCGGTTGTCCCATAGCGCGAAGACGGGCTCAGGGTTTGTTCCGCCAGCACCGTCGGTCCGCCTAGCAGCAGGTGGTAGTTCGAATCGGTGTGCACCGTGCCCCAGAAATTGGCGCGCTGAAAGGCATCAATGTACTGGGTTGTGCCCACATTCACGCCGCCTTGGACGTAGGTCGTGCTGGAATCGAAAATCGGCGAGCCCACCGTGTTGTTGGTCACCGTTTTCCCATTCGAAAGCACGTGTGACGGATCATACGTAGTCTGTGATCCCCTCCTCGGGGTGATCACGACCTTGAGCGGAATCACAAAAACCTGAACCGTAGTCGACGCATTCGTCGAAGGCGCCGTTCCCACCATGTTGTACGTATAGTTCGTCCCCCCGTAGTTGAACGAACCATTCCAGGTTTGCAAAGACGCCGCGGGAGCTTTCAGGTCATACCGCAGCCGAGCCGGCAGAACAACGTATCTCCCCTTTGGCTGAACCTTGACATCCTGAGCTGAGGCAACGCCGGCTATGCCAATGCAAGCCAGCAAGGTGACCACAACCATCGAACTGAGGCGAGCAAAACGTGTCTTCATAGTTTTTCTACTCTCCTTAAGAATTGGCTAGTGGCGAATGAACATCTCGAAACATCCCAGCGGTTCCTCGCCATCCAGAGGGAACTGGATGAATTAGGAACGACCGGGCACGATTCTCAAACCGCGTGCTATGGATGTCAATGTTAATTCGCTTGGTTGCACGCCCGCGATTTCAAATCAGGACACTTAGAAGATTTTTGACTGGATTCCGGCGTCTGAATTTTAGACAAGCAGCCCGCTTGATCGCAAAGCTCAGGGTTCCCGCGAACCGCGTAGGCCCGGACGCGCTCGTCCGGGCAGCCGAGCGAGGCTCGGCCTGCAATCACTGTCGAACCTTTCACGGTCCAGTTAAAATCAACGAATGCGCTCCATGGTCCTCGAACGTCCGCGACCTGTTGCAGACTCTCCGCTTCAGTTGCGAGATCTTCCTACGCCAACTCCTGGCCTCGGAGAAATCCGTGTGCGCATTCGTTGCTGCGGGCTCTGCCACACCGATCTGCACACGGTCGAAGGCGACCTGCAACTACCCAAGCTGCCGGTCGTGCCCGGCCACCAGATTGTCGGAGTCGTGGATGCCCTCGGTCCGGGCGCCCAGGTTTTCAAGCACGGAGACCGTGTCGGCATTCCCTGGCTGCACTCCACCGACAATCAATGCGGCTACTGTCGGCGAGGGCTGGAGAATCTTTGCGACCACGCCCAGTTCACCGGATACGACGTCGATGGCGGCTACGCCGACTATACGATCGTCCACCCTAACTACGCGTATCGTATCCCGGAAATATTCTCCGACGAGAACGCCGCCCCGTTGCTCTGCGCCGGAATCATCGGATACCGTTCTTACCGTTTGAGCGGTGTTGCTCCGGGTCAGCGGCTGGGACTCTACGGCTTCGGAGCCTCAGCCCACCTGGTTCTGCAACTTGCGCGCTATCAGGGGTGCGAAGTCTATGTCTTCACCCGTACCCCAATCCATCGAGACTTTGCCCAACGTCTTGGTGCCGCATGGGTAGGCAGCGCAGAGGATGTGCCACCCAACCAACTCGACGCCGCAATCATTTTTGCTCCCGCTGGCGCTCTCGTTCCCCAGGCGCTGCGCGTCCTGCGCAAAGCCGGCACGCTCGCGCTAGCCGGCATCACTATGAGTTCCATTCCGTCCATGGATTACTCGCTGCTCTATCACGAGCGTGTGATTCGCAGCGTCGCCAACAGCACCCGTCAGGATGCCCGCGAATTCCTGCAGTTGGCTGCCGAGGTTCCTCTCGAAACCGAAGTTGAACTGTTCGACTTGGAACAAGTCAACCAAGCCTTGCAAGCTCTGAAGAAAAGCGAAATCAAGGGGGCAGCCGTTCTGCGAATGTAGGCCCGAGCGTCCGCGCTCGCGCGGAATCTATTTGAAATTGAAGTTCAGCCGGACTGTTGCTAGTCTTTCCCCGCATCGAACGGCCGTAAGAAAACCGCGGGCTGGAACTTGAAATATGCCGGCGGCACATGAACTTCTTTGCCATTTACTGATAACACATTGAACGTAGATCCCAGGCCCTTGGCTGTGTTGTTCAGCACAGCCGAACCAAGCCCGGGCCACTTGCCAGTGTCCAAACGGCTGATAAGAGCTTGGAAGGCGACGACGGTTTCAGCCGGAGTGAACTCACAATGCCCCGCACGATGCACAAATAGCTGCCGCAGGAGTGCACCGTCGTGCTCCTCGTCGACGACATCCTTGTAAGCGCTCTCGTCTTCCACCACGACCAGTCCATCACCTTTGGTGTGCAGAGTGAGCACGGGAATGTGGATCTGGCCATCGAAGATAATGTTGTGTTCCAGGTACGCGACCGAGGATTGCTTTGCCTTGATGCGCGCGGAATTGTTCAGCGCCTGAATATCTTCATCCAGGCTAAGGCTAGCCTTCTGATAAAGCGCCTGAACCTCAGGATAGTCGACAGAATTCTTGAGCTGTTTCTCGTAGTCCACGCCATTGTTCCACGACGGATTCCCGCCCGCGCGATCCTCGAGTTCAGCCCGGAAGTCGAAAGCAAAAGGAAAGTCAATATTCGCCAGCCAAAGATACTGGTTGGCTTCCTGGGTAACGTAATCTGTAGGGGATGGTTCGGGAGACAGCGGATCGTACCAACCTGGAGTGTCGTCAAGCGCCGCGGTCAAAGCGATTCGCGCCTTCCCCTTGGCGGTTTTTTGTGCGTCGGCGAGGAGCCCTTCCGCGATGTCGATATTTTTATTTGGGTTGGTGATGTTCACCACTTGCAATCCCGAATTCGCCCCGAGCAAAACATCGAACGCAAAAGCCGAGTCCAGAGCCTGATTCCAGGTGCCGACCCCTCCCGCTACAACTCCGCACATAGGAAGCGCCGCGTCAAAGCGCGCGGGATATCGCTGCACTAGACCAGCTGTGACCATGCCGCCTAGCGAATGTCCCCACGCAATGGTTCGCGTGGGCGTGCCGACCCGAGTCTTGAACGTGTCCAGCACTTTAATTTGATCCGGCAATGCGTGTTGAATCGCCCACCCGGTTGTGGCATAAGAAGATCCCGCCAGGGCATAACCATTGGCGAGAAGATACGCGCCTGTGATCGGATCCCCAACATCTTCTGCCGGATTCGGGAATCCCGGCACGACATATCCGTGGCTGTACAAGACCAGGGTTCCGTTCCAGTTCGAAGGCACTTGTATCAGGTAGGTCGCGCCATCCGCAAATTTACCTTTATAAGTCTTAACGCCCGAGGCCTCGGCAACTCCGACGGATAGCAACAGCAACATCGCCGAACATGCCACCAAGAAAATTGTCTGCCTGATCGTCCTCCGCATGGCGTACCTCCTGGCGGGAAAAGTCGCGGGGTTATGGATGAATCGGAGCCAAACTTTATCCTCGATGAGAGGCTTTGTCAACGGGGCTTTGAAGTTGAAAAGTGCGGTTTCAGGGTGTGCGGTTTCAGGGTGCGCGGTTTAGCCTCGCGCAGAAGAAGATTTGTAAAGAGGAGAGAATCGGCTCCGCAAATCACTTTCCTTCCGACACAACCCCACTTCCGGTAACGACGCCCGACTGGGATTTGGGTGGACCTTGGTTAGGAAGCTTTGGCGTCAACTTTCGAATTACGAATTCCTGCAGGATATTGGCGGCGGCACCCTGACCAATTCCAATTAGAGCGTTTTCGAAGGTTAATCCAAGTCCATCGCGATCTGTCGATGGATAGTAGAGATTCGAGAGACCCCCGGAGGCGAGTGCTCCGAGGATACCCGAGTAATTTGCCTGCCAGCGTCGATTGTCACCCTTGCAAATTACTGAATTGGCGAGCGCGTACAAAATCCGTGATCGCGTACTGCCGGTTCCCTTGTAGAAATAACGAGGATCTTGCTTCAGCAGCGACGGCAGAATAGCGCCTCCGATGAACGTGCTTGAAACGGTGTCCGCATACGAGGCGCCAAAGCGCTTGGCATAACCTTGCGCGCCTTGCCCATACCCACTGAACTGATTTGTCGCCTGTTCCACTCCCGCAAAGCCCCCATTCAGCACGAAAGTTACCGGATCGATTGTCGTCTTCCAGGCAAGCCCAAACTTTTGCCTCGCGGTGAGTGGAACTGGATCGGGGACATAGCTGACATAGAAATTTGGAATGACGCCGAGCACGCGCTGCTTCTCTTGATCCTTGATCTGCTCTTCCGCCACCTCCTCTGGCGAAAGGACGACCTCCACATCTGTGACGGCCGTTGCAACTGCCAACGCGATTGGCGGCGATGTGTAGATCTCTCCCGAATGCAGCATTCCAGGGGAAGCTTGGGTTGCGAACCCTGCGCAGGTAATTGTCAGTTGGAAGGGCCCAGGAACGATATTGGCAAAGGAGAATTGCCCATCTTGGCCGGTCACCACCACCTGGGCAGGGGAGTGATCTTCACGGGCAAGGCTTACACGGGCCCCCGCGACGACGGCTCCCGTACGATCAACAACTGTTCCGCTGATGCTCCCTGGCAATTGTTGATCGAGCCCCTGTTGGGCCGTGGGGTGGCCCATCCCCCGATCTTTGGAACCAGACGGCGGGTTTTGCTGAACCGTCTGACCGAAGCCGATCGACGCGCAACCCAACGTGGCAAGCACAAAAACTATGAGTCCAGACCTAAAACGGAGAGCCATGAATATATTTCTTTCCACTGTTCTACTTCTATCGAGATCCCAGTTCGTTCAAGGGAACCCGTCCCCGCGCTTCCCGCCCCAAAAGGTGGGGCGCTGGTTACAGAATACAAGAATCGTGGGCTGTGAAGCAGACACGTAATCAAGCCAGTAGGTTACCCTTGTGTAACCCAAACACCCGCCGGCCAGGCTCGTACGGTAAACCACGCGCCCTGCCAAGTTGAATCCGTCGAGCATCTCGATGTGTGACGCTGTTCAATCCGTCGCGGTTTCCTGGCCCGCCACATGGTTCCCCGTAAACGTACAGCTGCCCCGCCCAACCCAACTCCTTTGGTCGATCTCGCTGGGCGATTACAACTCCTGAAACCTGAAGGTTTACCGCTAAACTCACCCACTAAAGTGCTGACCTGCGTGCACTTGGAGGCATAACTGAAGCCCGACTCCACTCGTGACAATTGCTGCCGGATGGGCAGTTGGGGAGGAGAAGATCAGCCCCAAATCATCTCTATTTCCTACCCCTAAATAATTTCTGTGCGGGACGCGCGAAAAGACCTTGGATTAAGGCGAGAGATGGTTTATCGTGGCCGACACGAAAGTAAGGAACAGGATGGGTCAGCCGAACTCGGGTGAGGTCAGGATCATTCGGTTCCTGGGTTTAATCAAGATTTGGCCGTAACGTAGCGAAGGTTCGGAGAGGGACTCCAGCCATGAAATTTCCCCGTTGTCTGCCCACCTTTCCTCTGGTTCTCTTATCGATGTGTCTGTCCACGTGTTTCTGGGCGACAGCTTGGAGCGCGGCTGACTCTTCTCGGTCAGAGGAGCCGGATACAAAGCCGTCCCAAGCCGCAAGTGTCGTCATTCCTGGCCCTCTGCGTTCTTTCATGCGGATGGCCGGCATCAGCCAGAAGGTCACGCCAGAAGAAGTTCTGCCCCTGCTCGCGCACAACGTATTCGCACAAGGTTATGAGGGCTCTCGGGACGGGGGGCGGCCCACGGAATTTCTGATTCTGTTGAACCGGTATGTCCATCAGGCGAGAGAACTGGCGGCTCTGGCCGGTGCTGACGGCAGCATCCACGTCTCGAATTGTGATGAGGCGAAACCGTTGCTCCACACTCTTGGTTACCGGGTGCGCCAGGACTGTGGAGCGAAGAATACCGCCCTGGTGACCGCCGATCCGGAACGGGCTTTTGTCACGATCGACTCTGGCTTCCCCCTGCCCGAGCTGGAACTCACGCTCCAGGGAGGCAAGCCCTTCACTTATGCATTTCCCGCTTCCCGGGTTCCCGTGCTGTTTACGGAAAGCGACTGGACAACACTGAATAGTGAAAGCAGAAAAGGTTCGAGAGATTTAATCGAAGCCCTTCTCCACGATCCTCTGCTATGCCGTCTCTACTGGGCATTGAGTCGAACCGATGCTGAAAGCCGGGTTGCGTTGCAGCGATCCGTGGGGCTCGGGACACTACTTCCCGTCGCCGCTGTCCTGGATTTTTACGGAAGCCATATTTGCATTCGGTCCGGTCGCGTGATCGTGCCGGGAGGAGCGGGCGCGGCCTCAGCCTGGAAGGATCTGACGGGGGCGAGCCCAGATTCGCCAAGAGAGTTTGTTGCCCGGTTGCTCGCCAAGGACAATGGCTGGCTGGCGGCTTATTTTGATGCCTTGTCGCGGGTCAATCAAACTCAACAGGCCCACTTTACCGAGGTACGGCTGCGGCGTTTCTACGAAAGTTTTCGCGGTCAGTCCATTTCTCCCGATGCGGCCAGACCAGCATTTCGGCCAGCTCCGGCGCTCCTGCTTCTGATGACCCGGCTGCAGTGGCAGCCTAGCGGCGAACCCTACGTCCCCGGGAGTCTGGACGTTTGGAAACAAATCCTCCAGCAGAAAAGCGATTCCAAAATTATTCGCGACTCGGGCAAGCGCGCCGGTCACATTAAAAACCCCGAACAGCTGGCGGAAACAATGTTCGCCCTTTGTCGGGTGGAGACTGAGACTGGGCCGCTGCAAATCTATCTCATGCTGAGTGAACTGGACAGCAAACGGTCTCCGGAAAATCGCTTGAGTCCGCAGACCGTTCTCTTGATGGCCAGCCGGTTCGCCGACTTCAGCAATCAGTATCTGATTTTCTCGGAATTCCCGGAGTTGAACGACGCATCCATCACTCGCTTTCTGAATGTAGCCGAAAGCCTGGGCAAAATTCCCAACCACACGTTGCGCGGCAACGCTATGGGGACCTTCCAGGCTAACATCGGGATGTGGCAAATCCTGGCCCGTCAGGGGCAGATCCAAAGCTCCGCGCTGAATGATTCCTGGCAGAACGTGATTAAGCCCTTTGGCAAGGTCCTTTCGTCGCCCCAGCTCTTCGATGCTGGCAGCGACTCACTGGGTGAGTTGCTGGTGGCGGCAACCGGCCAGCGGAGCGGTTCTCAGGACGAAATCATCGACTTGCTCGCGGGTCCTCGACAAGCGAGCCCTGATGGCCAAAGGATGCATCAGGAAATAGCGAATGAAATTCGATCGGTGATGGACGGCCAGCGCCTGGTTTCTCTGGATACGATCCTGGGCCTGGGCGACGGCTTAGATGCAATGGCGCACGGAGCGGCTGTGGGCGATAGTTTGGTCCCGTTGGCTGGAGAGCTTCGGGAATTTGAGATGCCGCGCCCGATTTTCAGCAGTGGTGAGCGAACTCAGTGGGCGACCGGAGTCTACAACAACCGTCACACCGATCTGCAGATGCGGACGGATTTGACGAAAGTGATCAAGACGCCCGGTTCGAAGCAGCAATTAGAAGACGCCCGAGGTCAGCTCTGTCCGTTTCTGCGGGACACTCTTGTGGGCTTGAACTATGCGTATTACGAGCCCCCGGGAGCTCAGATTTTACATATCAACCCACTCTTCGTTCGGTCTCATGACTTTTCGGGGGACACGGTCGCGGGCGTGGACCGAATCTGGCAAGCTCCCCAGTTGTTCGGGGAGGGCTCTCCGGCGGGAGGCGGAGCTCATCTGGTTGGCTCGCTAGCTGACTTGCCGTATGTGCTGGCACAAGTGGAGCAGGACTTCATCGCCCCAGAAAACGTCCAAGCCCTAATCTGGAGGGAGTTGGTCCCGGGTCTTTTGATCAACGCAACCTTACCTCGCTGGTGGGGCGTAAGCCAGAGTGAACTTCATGCCATCACCCTCTATCAGCGATCCGGAGAGGAACTTTTGACGGCTTCGGTAGAAGATCCACAACTGCGGACAAAGGTGATGACGATCCTGTCCGACCGCATGAATCCGCAAGTCTCCGCCCAGGTGGAGACGGCCCTAGTCACAGGACGTCTGGCTGACGTAGATCCTCAAATGACGCCGGCTGACTCGTTCTACCTGGCGGCAGAGTTTCGTCGAAGATTTTCTGGACAGACCGATTCCCTGGGACCCGCTAATCAGGAGTTGGAGAGCCTGAGTAGCCGGAATCCCACAGAGCTTAGCTGGGACCGTCTGTCGCAAGACTTCGGCGTACCTCATCCAATCCTGGCGCAGAGCTATTCCCGCGAATTGCTGAATCTGAAACCGTTTCCCGCTTTCGAGGGCTATTCCAGCCGCTTGCTGGCCGAGACTTGGGATTCGAACAATTTGTATTGGGCGCGGTTGGCGGATGAAAAGGGCTACTCAGCAGTGATGCTGAATGCCCTGGTTCCCCAACTGACGCATCGTATGGTCGAAAAGATTTTTGCCAGCGACTTCGAGGATTGGCCGGCTATGCTTCGCGCCATGAGGGAAACTGGAGAAGAATTTCGGCAGGGCAAGATCGCTTCGTTATCAACAGGCGTCGCGATCACCCAGCCGTGAACTGTTGTCTTGGAGACTGTCGTTTTGGAGAAAAGAGAAGCCTTAAGCTGACACAGCAACACGAGTGCCGCCTGACGGAACAAGTATATATGACAAAGAAATCGTCTTTATTTCTCGCATTAGTTCTGATCCTCTTCTCCAGCCCCGGGATCCGAGTGGTCGCTCAGGAAAGTGCCCCGAATATTCGCGTCGTCGTCGACATGGTGCAGTTAAATGTAGCGGTGACCGACAATAAGGGGAACTACGTTACCGGTCTTCATCCCTCGGACTTCGCAATCGTCGAGGACAGCATTCCGCAAAAACTCGCGACGTTTGGCGAAGGCAACGAACCCGCCTACAGAGTGGCGGACACTTCGTCGACGAGTGAAAAAACCTCGGCGAAAGTTGACGGACAGCAACATCAAGCGGATCCCAAGTCGGCCGGAGAAGACGCTTCTCAAAGTTTGGGTTCAATGGTGGCTGGCGCTAACGTTTTCCTGCTCTTCGATACCAGCAATTACATGTACCGTGGATTTGTCTTCGCGCAAGATGCTATCGCTGATTTCGTGCGTTCCCTGGAAAGCGCGGATAAAGTGGCCTTCTACTCTTACAGTCGCGATCTTTCCCGGTCCGCTCCGTTGACCCCTGACCGGGAAGCGGTCCTGCGAGGCGTCCGTGCAACCGTGGCCGGAGACGATGCCGCACTCTACAACTGCCTGTTGCTGACCATTAAAGACGCGTCTCACTTTACCGGAAGAAAAGTGGTGGTTGTCTTCTCAAACGGTCCGGACAATTCCAGCATGGTGCCACCCGAGGATGTGGCCGAGTTGGCCCAGTCCACGGGAACGGCCATTTACATGATCAGCACTCAGTTGGCCAGGCTCGAACCAGTTTCCACCGCAGTTTTTGAACGTATGACCGCCGCCACGGGAGGCAAGGCGTATTTTGCCAAGAACTGGAGAGACGAACAACGAGCGTTTGCTTCGATCCGGGATGACCTCGCGCATCTCTATTCGCTCAGCTACTATCCTCAGCCAAATCCCAACCGGGGCTGGCGCGGCATCACCGTGAAACTGGTGGGTGAGCATCTGAAGAAATACCACATCCGGACGCGAAATGGGTATCGTCCGCAACCCAACCGGTTCGCGGCGGGAACAACCACAGCCTCTGCGTCGGAGGCCGCTCCGAGCAATCAGTAGCTGGCATCGATGACTTCTGCGCTTCGTTCAAGTCAAATTGTCTGGCGACAGTCTGATCTCTCGCAATTTCTGCGCCGCATATTCCGGCGTGATATCGCGTTGCGGCGATCCCAACAGTTCAAAGCCAACCATAAACTTCCGGATACTGGCAGACCTGAGCAGAGGCGGGAAAAAGTGCGCGTGGAAATGCCATTCACCATGCTTCGTGTCGTCGGTCGGTTGCTGGTGAAATCCCATTGAATACGGGCAAGACACCTGGAATAAATCGTCGTATCGGCTGGTGACGCGCTTCAAAATATCGGCCAGCGCGGATCGGCCTTGTTCATCGAGGGCACCCATGTTGCCCACGTGTTGCCTGGGGACCACCAGGATTTCATAGGGCCAGACCGCCCAGAAGGGCACTACCGCCAGAAAATGGTCATTGCCGCAAACCAAGCGGTCTCCGGAAGCGTCCTCCAGGCCGTTGTAATCGCACAGAAGACAGGTGCCTCGCTGTTTTTGATACTCGGCAAAAGCTTCTTGCTCTTTTCGAGGTTCGTTCGGCATCGTCGAGGTTGCCCAGATCTGGCCGTGCGGATGAGGATTGCTGCATCCCATCATCAGCCCGCGGTTCTCGAAGATTTGCACATAGTTGATGCCGGGACGTCGACCCAAATCTTCGTACTCCTGCACCCAGACGTCGATCAAGGCACGGATTTCCGTCGGCGACAGTCGCGCGAGGGTTAGGTCATGGCGCGGCGAGAAACACACAACCCGGCAGACGCCACGCTCAGTCTCCGCAACAAGAATTCCCCTAGCTTCGGCATCCACTTGCGCCGGTGCTGTATGGGGTTGCAACGCGGCGAAATCGTTATCGAAGACGAAGGTATGGGAATAAGACGGGTTCCGCGCCCCTCCGGCGCGAACGTTTCCTGGGCAGAGATAACAATTCGGATCGTATGGCGGGGTGAAGCTCTTTTCCTGAACCTCGGTCTGCCCTTGCCAGGGCCGCTCGGCCCGGTGGGGCGAGACCAAAACCCACTCCCGCGTCAGTGGATTGAACCTTCGATGCGGAGAACTCTTCATGACCTGGTTGGTCAGATCGGATGTCGGCGGATAGCTCATTTTTCCGACACAGCTCCGGCGCCATCCGAGGTTTCACAGATCAAGATCGTAGGCCTCAGTCCCGTTCTTGCTTCGTAACCTTGTTCCAGTCCTTCCTGGACTTCTTGCGCGTGAGCAGCCTCTACGAGGTTAATCGTACATCCTCCGAAACCACCGCCCGTCATTCGTGCGCCGTACACGCCTTCTTGCCCATTCGCCAACTCAACCATCAAATCAAGCTCCAATGTGCTGACCTCGAAATCGTTGCGAAGGCTGCGATGGGAGTCCGCCATAAGCCGACCGAACTCAGCAAGATCGCCCATCTCTAACGCGGTCGCAGCTTTCTTCACCCGATCATTTTCTGTCACGACATGACGCACCCTTTTGTAAATAACATCACTTAAATGGTTCGGATGGTTTTCGAGATCATCGAGAGTCACATCGCGAAGGGCACAGATTCCAGGAAGAGCCTCGGATAGTGTGCGGAAACCGACTTCGCACTCGTGCCGCCGAGTATTGTAGCCGCTACTCGCGTGCTCATGTCTGACCATGGTATTGCACACCATCAGCCGTACTTGGGGCGGTATGGGAAGTAGTTGGAAATCGAGAGAACGGCAATCCAACATGAGGGCGTGCCCCGCGCGGCCGTAGCATGAGATGAACTGGTCCATGATCCCGCATCTCATCTCTGCATAAAGATGTTCTGCCTTCTGGCACATTTTCGCGACTGTGGTGAGATCGACACTGATCCCGGAGTTGTTCAGCAGCGCCAATGCAGTGGATACTTCGAGAGCAGCCGAGGAACTGAGCCCGGCTCCAAGTGGCACGTCGCTCATGATGGCCAGATCAGCACCACACAGTCGGTATCCGGAGGATTCAAGCACTCCAGCAACGCCCCGAACGTAATTACTCCAGTGGCCAGATCTTCCGCGACGGATCAACTCCAGGTCCAGGTCGCACATTTCACCCAGGTTCTCGGAATATATCCGCAGCCTCCGGTCAGGGCGCGGACTCACGGCGACGTAGGTATACAAGTCGAGAGCGGCAGGCATGACGCGGCCGTCGTTGTAGTCGGTGTGCTCGCCAATGAGATTAACTCTCCCGGGCGCTCCGTAAATAGTAGGAATTGCGCCATACCGATCAGCGAATAAAGCTCTCAAAATGCGCACTGTGACGGCCCCAGTGGATCTCAATGGAGTAACCGTATCGTCGTCGGTCTGTCGATTCGTCTCACGGAGAATTAGCGCTAAGGCTTAACCGTCACCATCACAACGCCGTGGGACGGGACCGAAGCAGTCAACTTGCCGGTAAATCTGCCCACGTCCTGCTTCAGCCACAAATCGCGGACAGCCGCACCCAAATGATTGGGATAGCCCAGATCCTCCCAGTTCACGGTGATCTCATGCTCGGCACTTCCGCGATTGAACAACACTACGGCACGGCTGCCATCTTTCATTTGCTTGGCCCAGACTTCCGAGTCGCCATTCTTCCATACTCGCTTGCCTTCGCTGCCGAGCGGGTCCTGGTCAACGGCGATCACTTCCTCGTTAGTCAGAATCGCGCGAATCTCCGGACGCATGTCACGCAAATCGTTGCCGGAGATCAGCGGGGCGGCAAGGATGGCCCACAGGCTGAAGTGGGAGCGATATTCGGTATCGGTCATGCCCCCGTTGCCGACCTCGAGCATGTCGGGATCGTTCCAATGGCCGGGCCCGGCAAAGCCGTCGAGACCGTCCTGCAGATCGACGATGTCTACGACGCCGTTTGAACAACAATCGCCGTTTGACCACTTGACCCGGCCTTCCCACCTGTCCTGGATATCGCCAGTTGTGCGCCGCAGATTCCCGCCGGCGTCTTTGCCCCAGAGCCAGGGTTTATGGGTGCCCCACTCGCAGATGCTCAGCACGATTGGGCGGCCGGATGCATCGAGTGCCTGACGGATCAGTGCATAACTTGCGGGCGCATCTTGCGTGGTCGTATTGCACCAGTCGTATTTCAAGTAATCCACGGTCCACGCGGCGTATTGTCGGGCATCCTGGTATTCGTGTCCGAGGCTCCCCGGTCGGCCGGCGCAAGTCTTGCTTCCCGCGTCAGAATAAATCCCGAACTTCAAGCCCAGAGAATGGATGTAATCTGCGAGTGCTTTGATCCCGGAAGGGAAGTGCTGAGGATCAGCGATGATGTTGCCGTCTTTGTCACGCGCAACCTGCCAGCAATCGTCGATCACAACGTACTGGTAACCGGCATCCTTCATGCCCGACTTCACCATGGCGTCGGTCATTTGCCGGATGAGGTCTTCGCTTACATTGCACGCGAATTTATTCCAGCTATTCCATCCCATCGGCGGCGTGGGCGCGAGAGTGCTTACCGAAAGCTTGCCTTCCTGGGCGAGGAGGCTTGCACTCGCGCCGGTCAAGACGAAAATCATCAACAGATTTCGCATTGTTGTCTTCGTCGCGTACCGTCTCATCGCGGTTGCTTACGCCTGACAAGATGGACTGCTGGTACCGTTTGCGAGTATGCTATGGCGCAAATCTTGCGATGTGCGACTTCCATGAACTTCAAATCATCTTGGCCCAATTGTATAGTTCTCGCGTTAGCCGTTTTGGCTTTCGGTTCTGACGTGCTTTCGCAGGCTGCGAAGGCGCAGTTGCCGTCAGACCAGTTGAACCGGTTCGAAGCCCACGCTAATGTGGGCATTGCGCCGTTGCAAGGTGCGGTTACGTTCAGTGCCGCCACTGGCGAATATCGTATCACTGGAGGCGGGGCCAACATGTGGGGCCTGGCCGACGCATTTCAGCCGCATGAAGCCAATGTGCTTGAGGCGGCCCTGTCTTCAAACGTTAGCGCCCAAAAACCTACGCCCGCCGAGCAAAATCAGAATCCCAGCAATGTGCACAGCAAAATTTCGATCTATGATCTGGACAGCAAGAGCGTCCGGGTCGTTTACACCGCGGACAAGCTTTGGGAGGCACCGAACTGGTCCCCCGATGGCAAATATCTGCTGGCGAATTCTGGCGGTGCGCTCTACCGGTTCACGCTGAACGCTGACGGAAAGGCGCATCCAGAGAAGTTGGCTCTTGACGCCGCATATGAGTGCAACAACGATCACGGCATCATACGCGACGGCAAGCTGCTGGCGTTTTCCGCGAAACACGGCTCTTCCCAGGAATCGCAGATGTTCGTCGCTTCGTCGGACGGCGCGAACCCCCGGTTGCTCACGCCAAACAGTCCGAGTTATTTCCACGGCTGGTCTCCAGATGGGAAGTGGCTGGCTTTTGTGGGCAAGCGTGGCAACTACTTCAACATTTTCCGTATTCCTTTAGAAGGCGGAAGCGAACAGCGGCTTACTTTCAGTCCTGTCGCTGATGACGGTCCTGACTATTCGCCTGATAGCAAGTGGATCTACATCAACTCTAACCGCTCGGGTGGATGGGACATTTGGCGATTTTCCGCCGAGGGCGCTGGTCCAGGCGATGTTAAGGCCGAGCGCATCACCAGCGATGAATTGGAAGACTGGTTCCCGCACCCTTCGCCCGACGGCAGGTGGCTGGTCTTTTTGTCCTTTCCCAAGGGCACTCCGGGGCACAATGTCAAAACCAACGTTCAGCTTCGCATGATTCCAATGCCTCAAGATGCGGCGGGCAAGGGAGCAGCCAGTTCGATTCAAGTTCTGACGCAGATTTTTGGCGGCCAGGGCACCATCAACGTCAACTCGTGGTCACCTGATTCCAAGAAATTTGCTTTTGTCAGCTATGAGTTGCTGCCGTGACAATTGGGACAGTCTGAGAAAAGCTGGCCCGTGATAAGATTAAAAACAACTCGAATGTTGAGCTTTATACTTTCCGCCATGGCTTTTTTTTGGCTGAGCCGGAAGTATAAAGGGAGATCTTACGCGGAAGTGGTGGAACTGGCAGACACACCATCTGCTCGTATCGCTTTAGCAATTCTATACAAGCTACTGATGATAAATCTTCTGCCTTTCGCATCAAGCACTTCCACGGACCTCTGTCAGAGCGGCCAGTAACCCACCGTAAGCGCCGGATGCAAGCAGTCGGTGCAAAATCCGGTGCAGTTTCTCGTACTACCAGGTAGGACGAGTTTCGTCATTTACGGGAGAGAAACTTGTTCATTGGCTGAGCACGGCACGCTGCGGCCGCGCACCCGAATGCGGGACATCGCTACGCCTAGCGCGGGAATGGCAAGCTGCTTAGACGTAGACGGTTGGCAGCTCTTTCGTTACATCTTCCACGCTCATCCTATCTGCGCACCGGCCACTCTGTGCTGTTCAAGGGCGCGACGGCGGGATTGGCGTTTACCAGCCCTAAACCCGGGCGGACGGCGACAATTTCACTTGCTTTGGTGGCAGGCGCTGGGGCGCATATTTGCGGAGGAACACTCGAACGTATTCGTTTACTAACCGGGACACATTATCGGCTCTCATGATCACGCATGTTTCGAAGCACAACGCTGCACCGGAAAGCGGCTTTACGACAACGCCGTCACCATGAAAGCGTGTCGCCGTAGGTTGTGTAAGGATGGCGACGCCTACGTGCTCCGATACTAGGTCCACTGCCTGCTGTGGCGCAATGATATCGTGAGCGTGCTTGGGAGCGATGGACCCACGTTGTGCTGCATCCATGATTGCCTCAAACACTATCGGATCAAAACGTTTCGGAAACAGAATCCACTCATCTTTGGCCAGATCCTGGAGGACCAGGCGTTCTTTGTGAGCAGCGGGGTGGTCCTCTGGCAGTACAGCGTAGAGCGCAGACGGAGCAAATGGAACAGCCGTGATCTGGGCATCCTGCGGTGGTGCCGTCACCAAGGCGAGGTTGACTTCGCCCACAAGGACGCTATGGATTGACTCGATTGCAAACTGAGTCTTTAGTCGAATTCCGAGTCTCGGATACAAAGGAAGCCGGATCGCAAGCATCGCGGAAATCCAGTCGTGATTGGCATATGGTGAGTGCCCAATCGTCAAGATGCTATCGGACCCCTCGTGTGCAGCACGAGCGAGATGCACTGCCCGCTCCGTATGCGAGAGCGCAGAGCGGGCCTCTTCGACGAAGACACGCCCGGCGTCCGTGAGTTCCACAACCCGTCGTTTGTTGCGAGCGAACAGGTGAAATCGATGCTCGGCTTCAAGGTCGGTAATCTGTTTGCTGAGCGCGGGCTGGGTGATGTGCAATCTGTCTGCGGCCCGCGTGAAGTTCAGCTCTTCGGCCAAGGCAATGACTGCGTGCAAGTGGCGTACTTCGACGTTGGGAAACACTGCTCCAACCCCCGCTCAAGAGTTTGGTGAACCAGAAGTTTCGTCCTGTCATGTGTGCGTGAAACGACGAGTGGTTACGAGTTTGGAACCCGGCCTGTTCTGAAAAGTTTCCCCACTAGGCAACAAATCTTTAAATCCCTTGCATCTGAAACCCGCTCCAGACGGAGGTTCTCGGACGTCGCGTCCTGCAAAGCGACTTAGGACGGAGATGTTGATTTGCATGATGCCGTGCGCGCAATCGGCTTAGCCGGTATAGACGGGTACGGTCGCCGGCGTTCCAAGTCTGGTAAGAGGTGAGAAGTGGCGATTAATAGTAGTTGACTATAATTGGACCCTTTACGCCTTGTGCAGGCTCGTGAGCGCAGCCTTTTCAGACCTAGTTCAATTTACACCTACAGCTATTTACAGGTTTGGGAGACTGCCAAGTACCTGCAAATACGTGGAAGCCCGAGCGATCATGGGCTAGGATCATGGGTTGGAGACAGAACGGGTTGCGACGGTCAAGCGACATGGACCGATGCTCGTGATCGGCACGGCACAAAATCGGCACGGCTCCCCATTCCACTTTCATGTCGGTTGCATGACTCCTCCGCCCAGGTGAGAACCAACGAAATCACAAGTCGAGAGTTGGCTGAATCCCAGTCAATGAGTCTAACCGCACTGTTACAACAGTTATCAATTCGTTACGTCTCCAACGGCCCAATCTGGCGGGCTACATTGTCACGATCGCTTTGTTGAGCATGCGCTTATCCTATGAGGACAATAGGGCAAACGTCCCCGAAAAAAAGAGAGTGCGGCGTGAGCCGCACCCCGATTGGAACCTACGATGCCGACAGCTTATTGTCTGGGCTGCCGTCTACTTCTTATTCATTTCTTCTTCGGTGCAGTCTTCATTTCTGAAGTTCGACCACCAATAATGGTAAGAGCATCCTCAGCGTGGAAGGGCAAGTGCCGTACCGACTGCTGCCCGCTACCGTTCAGAGAGATATCCACGCGGCGGTTGCTGGCCCAGATGATGACCTGCATCCGCTTCGAGATTCTGTCTTTCTCTTCCTGAGTGAGGTCGGGATTGGTATCGACCTGTTCTTTCACCTCAGCCGGTGTCAGGTTGTGCTGATCGCCCAATGCCTGCGTCTGGATGTTGGCCGCGGGAACGCCCTGTTCGACCAGGAAGTTCTTTGCGCGGGCAACACGCCGTTCGGAGAGTGCTTGGTTATACTCCGCGCTTCCACGTTGGTCGGCATGGCCTTCCAGAGTAATCTGTGCATCCGGCTTGTACTGCAGATAGGTCTTGAAGTCCGAAGCGAACTCCGTAAGGGTCTTCTGCTGGCTAGGTTCCAGACCGCCATCGGGATCCTGCGGGCTGGGCTTGGCTGTCGGGAAGTAAACGCTGCGACCAATCGTCAACTTCGCTTCCAGCTTGGTCGGCGGCGCAACCATTGATACCTGTGCGCTCGATTGAGCCGTCAACCCACGGGAATCGGTACACGTCGCCGTGATAGTGGATGTTCCAGCTTCTGCCCCTGCGGTGCTAAGCGTTGCCGTTGAACCGCTGCCGGAAACGGTGCCAGACGTTGCGCTCCAGTTGCTGATACTGACGGGAACGTTATCGGGGCTGGTGCAGGTGCAAGTTACGCTCGCATTTTCACCAACCGTCAGACTGGCAGGACTGGCCGAACAGGAGATGGTCGGCGGATTCCTGGGTAGTTCCTTTGCCGTGAAGCTGGCGGTGCAACTCGTTTCGCCACCCTTCTTCATCTTGGCGTCAGTGATGTTTGCCGTTACCTGGTAAGTGCCACCTGCAAGACCATTGGTGTCAATGGTTGCGGTATTGTCTCGGCCGGAGACCTTCCCGCCGGTGCTGCTCCAGGCGTAGCTCAGCGTGTGCTTGGGATTGAAGTTGCTAGCGGTGGCAGTCGCGGTGATAGGCTCGCCCACCATCACTTGGCTCGGCTGCAACGAACAACTCGCGGCCGGCGGCACCGGCGGCTTGCCACCCAAATTGAAGTAAAGGCCAGCCAACGCGCCACTCGTGATTGAGTCGTACACAAACTGATGGTTGGTTGGACGATAGTTCACATCCAGATAGCGCCAGCCGAGTCCGAGGCCGATCCTGCGGGTGAGATCAAAGGTGAGCAGGCCGAGCAGCTGGTAGTCGAGGTTGGCCCCACCAGCGCCCGCATCACCGGCCACGGTAACCGCCGCCTTCTCACTGAGGGGCAGAATAAATCTCGCGCCGCCGAGACCGTCGACCCAGTTCGCCGATTTCCCAAAGCTGGGGCCCGAGGGATCGAGTGTGAGGTTCTGGCTAAGGTACCAGTAGCGGATTCCGCCCAAGGCGTCAACCTTGAAGTGCTCGCCATCGTACAGCCGGTAGCCGACCTTCGGGGTAAAAATCGATTGTGTCAGATGGATATTGACCGAGCTGTAGCGCGGATCGGTGAAGGGAATTCCCCTATCGTCGCCCAGTTTCATCCAGAGATAATCAATCGGCATCACGAAGTGGCCTTTTTGGACATCCACTGCGATGGGGATCACTCCCTTGAGGTAGTGAAAGAGATCGCTGAACGGGGCCTCGAAACCAGCGTCATGGCCGAGCACACCAACTGTTCCGTGGACGCCGGGGAACCAGCCGTAAACTGCGATTTTGGCGCGCCAGCCGTCGTCAGAAGAAGAGGATGCGGCTGAGGTTTGAGGGTCCAGGTTCGGCGGTAAAGGATCAGGGGTCGTCGTGGCTGCCGTCGCGTTATCCGCCACGAGCAGATGCGTGTCGGACGGAGGTGGTGTGGCTTGAGCGCGGCATGGCACCGCAGCGCCCAACAAACCGAAGCCCAACGCGAAGAGCACTGCCGAAGTTATGTGCTCATTAGGTGACGCCATAAAACGCTCCTTCCTGAATTTGTGACGCGACTGTCGCCCTGGCGAGCTGTCAGAACATTCACTTACCGGCGATGGTTTCCGATTCGAATAAGTTCGATCATCTCGGCCCGGGGCGTACGAAGCTTCATGATTTGCCCGAATCGGCCCGCGACCGCCTTGGACAGTCGCGTAATTGGTGATGAATTTACGGGTCATGTCCATGGTCACAAGCGGGTAGCCATAGATGTAGACGTCGACGGCGTCATTGACTGCCTGATCCTTCGTTCTTTTTTAGCGAGTCTCGGTACTGCACCAAATTGCATTACTTTTGACTAGCATCGGACTTGGATCGCGATCCACCATCCCGACGCACCCGTGTTGTAGCGAAATGCTACAAGCCCGTCTCGCTCACCGAAACTGGTAGAACTATCAGTCCAGTGTGATCTTGTGAGACCCTCCCCAGTGTGACGAGATAGCTGTCGCTATCGCATTATAAAAGGGCGCCCTTTTATAATGCGATTTCGTCAGTTGACCTGAGCGAGCTCCGCGTGATCGCCATCACACACGCCTATGACAAAAGTCACCATCCTTCGGCTTCGTGACCGGTACGATTTTTGAGTTGACGCTGTGTGCGAATCACGGGCTTTTCGACAGTTCGAGGTCAAAAATGGAATTCCGACGCAGACCAGTAGAAATAGTGAAAACAAGAATGCTGGAGACGATAGCTGCGGCGGTTGAGGTGACAGCGGGCTCCGCCCTGATCATCAATCCTAATCTTGTTGTCCATTTGCTCATAGGTGCCAGCCTTTCAAGTGGCGGCGTGGCAGTAGGCCGGGTTGGCGGATTCGGGCTTCTGTCTCTAGGGCTGGCGTGTTGGCCGAGCGGGGCGGTCGTAACCGCACGCGCCACTGGGGCACTGTTTACCTACAATTTGCTCTCATCTCTCTTTACATCGCTTATCTCAGTGTTGTCGGAGGTTTCGTCGGTTATCTGTTGTGGCCCGCTTGTGCTCTTCATGCCTTTCTAGCGCTCCTGCTAGTGCGTCCAGCGTATATCGCAGTTCGAGCGGAATGGCTTGGGAGTTCCCAAGGATAGCTGGCGAAGCATTGCCGTTACACTCACAACTAAGGTCAAAGAGTGAAATGGCCTGTGGCTCCCAAGGACCTGCCGGGTGCTGAGCAGAACTTACCCGGCCAAGACAAGTTCCTTTCCGCTTTGCCCCGGCCACCGGCCTGGCCCTAAGCTGTTGAAAAACTCACTCGCGAGAAATCCGCAGAAATTTCATTGCGCTAGGATGCCCTATAAATGACGTTCTCGATTTTGGTGGACATTTTCTATCCCTCGGTTGGGACGGTTTTTTCAAAAGAGGGGGTTTTTCAACACCCACGCCTGTTAACGTAAATTGAGTTGTTGCTTGGCTGGACTCGTCTCGCATATGTCACTATCTTGGTTGGAACACCCCTGGAGGGTCATATGCCCAGGAGCGAACAAGTGATGCAGATTGCATCCGATGCGTTGGTATTCTTCGGAGCCACTGGCGACCTGGCACACAAGAAGATTTTTCCCGCGCTGCAGAAGCTGGCCAAGCGCGGGAAATTGGAGATCCCGGTCATCGGCGTCGCCAAATCTGGATGGGATCTGCAGCAACTCCAGGAGCGCGCGAAGAACAGCGTCGAAAACTATGGCGGATTAGACGCCGAAGGTTTTCCTAAACTGATTTCAAAACTGAAATACATCGATGGCGACTACAGCGATCCTGCGACTTTCGCCAAGTTGCGTCAGGAGCTCGGGGCGTCTCGGCATCCTTTGCATTATCTGGCCATTCCGCCGTTCTTGTTTTCGGAGGTTCTGAAGCAGCTAAAAGCCTCGGGATGCGCGGTTGGCGGACGCGTCGTCATCGAGAAACCATTTGGCCATGACCTAGCCTCAGCTCACGCCTTGACCGAGGTGGTGCACACCGCCTTCGCGGAAGAAAACGTATATCGCATCGATCACTTCCTCGGCAAGAATGCCGTTCAGAATGTCCTCTATTTTCGCTTTGCGAATTCCTTTCTCGAACCAATTTGGAACCGCCATTTTGTGCAGGGTGTGCAAATCACAATGGCGGAAGATTTCGGGGTTCAGGGTCGCGGCGGGTTCTACGACCGCACAGGTGCGATCAGGGACGTAGTGCAGAATCACCTTTTGCAGCTTCTGAGCAACATCGCGATGGAACCGCCGCCAGGCGTATCGGTCGAAACCGTTCGAGACGAGCGCGTGCAGGTGCTTAGGGGAATTCGGCCTCTGCAGTCAGAAGATGTCGTTCGCGGCCAGTTCAAGGGCTACCGCAGTGAAGCTGGGGTGAAGACGGATTCGCAGGTGGAGACATACGTCGCCCTGCGGTTGTACATCAATTCCTGGCGATGGAAGGGCGTGCCGTTCTACATTCGTGCCGGCAAGTCTCTGCCAATAACCGCCACTGAGGTAATCGTCACGCTACGGCCGCCACCGGACATTTTTCTCGAGAATCCGCTTCCCGCCAATCACGTGCGATTTCGAGTGACTCCTGATCTTACGATTGCCATCGGCTCTCACGTCAAAGTACCGGGCGACGGGTTGCTAGGGCGGCAGGTCGAGCTTGTCGTTTCTAGTAGCTCGGATCCACATGAGATGCAAGCTTATGAGGAACTGCTGGGAGATGCGCTGGCGGGAAACTCGTCACGTTTCGCGCGCCAGGATTATGTGGAAGAGGCGTGGCGAATCGTAGACCCTGTGCTAGATAATGCAACTCCGGTTTACGAGTATATTCCGGGGACGTGGGGACCAGTCGAGGCGGACGCGTTATCGCCACCTGAGGGGTGGATCAATCCCACGTAAGATCAAGGTGAGCGGTCTGTGGTCGCTCCGGGCTGTTCGAAACCCCAGTACTAGCGGAGGCCTGACTCCGTAAGCCCGGCAGTCTGTCGAAAAATCAAGAAAAAAGAAGATAGCGAAGACAAGAACAATAAGTCTTTCTCTCTCTTTAAGTACACGATAACAAAGGATCGGAAAATAGTTACTGGCATCAAGACAGTCGAAAACATCCTTTCTTCTTCCGTTCTTCTTGTTTTGCTTCGTCTTTTAGGAGGAAGAAGACGCCGTTTCTAGCCGACCCGCCGAGCAGATCTGAGCAGATCTGCGGGGATCGGCGCGTTGCCTTTCTCTTTGGGCTCTCGGCTATACTGTCGCCAATGCTTCGTGAATTATCTGGCCATCGAACTCAGACCGCTCGCGATCGATGATGATCTGTAAACGCGTTCGGAGGGCAAGGCTGTGACCTCTGAAAAGATGGGGCCGGGCAGACTGTATCTGAGCCGTGCCCTGGCAGTGTCCATCCACCTTGGCCTGATCCTCGTGCTAGCAGTCGCCTGCCTTGCCATCCTGCGACCCTTCGTGGCTTTAATTACCTGGGCCATCATCATCGCCGTCGCGAGCCATCCCACCTATTGCAAGCTGCAGAGAATCCTAGGCGGGCGTAGCCGGCTGGCCGCTGTTCTGTTCGCCGTCTTTCTCATGGCCGTGTTGATCGTCCCGATCATCTTGCTAGCGCAAACACTGGTCGAGGGTTATCAAACTCTCGCGGAGCACCTTCACGATGGAACCTTGGCCATGCCGCCTCCACCGCCGAACATTGAGTCTTGGCCTCTCATCGGGAGGCCTTTGAACGGCATCTGGAGCCTGGCTTCGACCAATCTCGCCGCTGCGCTCAAAAGCCTCGCTCCGCAGGTTAAGGCGCTTGCCAGCGGCCTGCTGTCGGCTTCTGCCGGAATCGGGATTGGCGTCGTGCAGTTCTTCTTTTCGATTGTCATTGCAGGGATACTTCTTTCTAACGCAAGCGGCTGCGTTGCAGTCTCACGATCACTCGCCAACGCTTTTTTCGGAAACAAGGGCGCCGAGTTTGAGGAACTCGCAACCGCCACCATCCGCAGTGTCACCACGGGAATCCTCGGCGTCGCGCTTATTCAGTCCCTGTTCGCCAGTGTCGGTTTTTTGGTGGTAGGACTACCGGGAGCAGGTCTGTGGACCCTTGTTTTCCTGATCGGCGCTATGCTACAGATAGGCGGAATTGTGCTTATTCCAGCAGTCGTTTACGCGTTTGCCACGGTTAGCACCACCAAGGCGGTACTCTTCCTGATTTGGTGCATAGTCGTCGGCCTGATGGACAATGTGCTGAAGCCGTTGTTGCTGGGACGCGGTGTTGCAGTACCCATCGTTGTGATCTTCCTCGGCGCGATCGGCGGTTTCATTGCCATGGGCCTGATCGGCCTGTTCGTGGGTGCCGTTGTCTTGTCGGTGGGATACAAGCTGTTCCAAGCTTGGCTGGATGATGTCGCGGCTACCACGGAGACACTCTGAAACTGGCTCAGGGCAAGACTCCTTTAGCACTTCGCGAGACGGCCATAACAAGAATGCAGTAATAATGCAGTGATATAGATTACTGTTGTAAACAGATTACACTCAAACCCCTGCTGGCTGGGATCAATGAGGCGTTTTGCAATAGGCGCACGAGCGGCGCAGAAATCCTGCGGAACACTGTTGCAATTGATAGTTGACAGGGCTCCTCACGGGAAAGAAACTGCTGCAGAGGAAGTGTCCATCAACGTTGACGTATGTCGAACCTCAGGATTCTATTCGCCGCTATTTCTGCGATCGTATTGTTCCTGTACGGCCTAGAGGCGTTCAGTCGCGAGATCCAAGCGGTTGGCGGTGAGACGCTCCGGAACTGGCTAGGCCGCCTCACCGAAAGTCGCTGGCGGGGAGTGGTACTGGGTGCTGTTGCAACCGCGATCATTCAATCCAGCAGTGCTGTTACCTCACTGACTGTGGCGCTGGTGGATGCCGGCACTATGACGCTCCGCTCCAGCCTGGGCGTCCTGCTTGGAGCGAACATTGGAACGACTTCCACGGCGTGGCTGGTTTCGCTGAAGTTGACTGGGATCGGACCGTTCTTCATCGTCCTCGGTACTGTGCTGAGTGCAATTCCGACGCGGTTCAAGGTGCTGGGCAAAGCTGCCTTCTATTTTGGGTTCATCCTTTTCAGTCTTGATTTAGTAGGCTTCACCCTGAAGCCGCTGGCCCAAAGTCCGCTATTCGCGGAGGTACTGAGTCGATCGAGCACACCGCTGATGGGAGTGCTGGCAGGGATGGTCGTTACTGGCATCGTTCAGTCGAGTAGTATCACGACCGGACTTTGCATCCTACTCGTGCAGCAAACAATTCTGCCGGCAACGGCGGCGATTCCCATCGTGATCGGCGCGAACATCGGGACAACGGCTACCGCGCTGGTGGCCAGCATCAAGATGCAGAAGACGGCGCGGCAGGTAGCATTGGCCAACCTCTGCTTCAACACGTTCGGAGTCGTGCTGTTCCTTCCGTTTCTTGGATGGTTTGCGATAAAGGTGGTCGACTTCGCGGGCGAACCCGGCCTGGCAGTGGCATGGGCGCAACTGATCTTCAATCTAGTGATGACATTGGCAGTGCTGATCTTGCTGCGCATCTTTCAGCGTCGTGTGGAACTCTTCGATTCCACGCAGGCGCGTGGCGCAGCATCAACGGTTTCACGTTGACACTGGCCAAACGGGCCGATTTCTCAGTAACTGTCATGTACGGCGTGCGGCCCGCGAAACCACATGAAAATTTCTCAGAGCCAAGGCAACTCCAACCAACCGATTCGCTAATCACAGTGACTTTTTCAACACCCACGCCTGATTTCGTCAACAATTACTTCCGGTTGCGTCTTACACAAAGATCCCCATCCCGAATGACGTTTTGGAAGGATTTTCACCTGACTCCCTTGCACGGGAATCGCTGGAAACGAAATTTATATGACAGGAAATCCACGCAAGCGAGCGGAGGTCAATCTGGCAACTCGATGACGCGAGCCACTTTCCACGAGGCGTCTGACTGCCGGGCGAACACGAACACGGCCTCAAAGTGAGTATGCATTGGCGCACCCGCGCCGGCGAGTGGAGCCCGTGTGCTCTGCACTTCATCGATCTCAATCGCCCACTTCTCGCGAACCATGACTTCCGAGGATGATACCGTTCCTTCTAGGTCCCACCGTTCAAAAGCGTGCAGAAAGAAACTCTCGAACTCACTTTTTCCGCTCATACACCGCCCGTTATGGAGGACGATTACAACATCGTCGGTCGCCAAAGCTACCAGTCGGCTGGCGTCACTATCTTTCACGGCTTGATTCAAAGCTTGCCGTACGGCGGCAATTTTGGACTTATCAGACTCGATGCCCGACTTCCGAGAGCTACTCACGATGAACCTCCTTGGTGAGGCGAACCGGCCTCGCGTGACAGTTTATCGCAAGGACGCCGCTGCGAAGGGTGTCAAGTTAACTGTAGTTGACGATAAATCACGTGGGTGTCGAAAAAGTCACTGTGATTTTAACGATCGGAATGGCGGCAGAAGCATGGTAAATAAGAAGTGCTGACCATCTCGCAGTGCGTGGACATTGTGTCCAATCTGAACGACATGTACCGCGTGCTAGTTCTAGCCGATGCGGCAACGGGGCTTCGCATTAGCGAAATTTTGCCGTTGCGTTGGTTGGACATCGGTAGCGGTTGACCTGTCCAAGTTGTAGAAGGTTATTCCAGACCTTCCCCAGCGTGCCGTGGCCGCCTCCATTCAGGCCCAGCATGCCGGTGATCTCAGCACCCCCTGGAGGACGGGGAAGCGCACGCGGTGTGATCGTGTGCTGACGTCATAGCTGTCCCCCCATTTGAAGCGGCTTCATTTGCGCTGCCGGCGCTTGACGCGCAACTGGACCAACGAGCGAGCCAGCGAGGCGTTGATGGAAGCGACTTCTTCGTCGGAGAGTTTCTCTTTGAGCCGGGCCTCGGCGCGTTGCCGGGCCTCTTCGGCCTTGGCTTCGTCAATCTTGTCGGCTTGAACTGCCAGATCGGTAAGGATCGCGACGTGGGTAGCCGTGACTTCGATGAGTCCCCCACCGGCCGCGAAGAAGGTGTCGCGGCCGTCTTTGTGCACGATGATTTCGCCGGGTAGCATCTGTGTCACAAGGGTGACGTGTTGCGGGTACACCCCGAACTGGCCGGCCACGCCCGGCAAGGTGACCATCTCTACGTCTTCGGAGTACACTGAGCCTTCCGCAGTGACGATTTCAAGTTTTAGCGTGTTGGCCATGTTTCAACTCGGTTTGACTTCGTCAATCCCGCCCTTCATGTAGAAGTCGCCTTCCGCCACGGCGTCGTGTTTGCCGTCGAGAATCTCCTTGAAGCCGCGCACCGTTTCGGCCACCGGGACTTGTTTGCCCTCCAACCCGGAAAACACGGTCGCCACGCTGAAGGGCTGGCTCAGGAAGCGTTGAATCTTGCGGGCGCGCAACACCGAGGTCTTGTCCTCGGGTGAAAGTTCGTCCATTCCTAGAATCGAGATGATGTCTTGCAGATCTTTGTAGCGCTGGAGCACACCCTGCACGCCGCGCGCGACGTCATAGTGTTCCTGGCCAACGATTTCCGGCGCGAGCGCCCGGGAGGTCGAGGCAAGCGGATCAACCGCCGGGTAAATCCCCAGCTCGGCAATCGACCGTTCCAAAACGAGGGTCGCGTCCAAGTGCGCGAACGTGGTGGCCGGCGCCGGATCGGTCAGGTCGTCGGCCGGTACGTACACCGCCTGGAACGAGGTAATCGAGCCCTTCTTGGTCGAGGTAATACGTTCCTGGAGCGTGCCCATTTCAGCAGCCAGAGTCGGCTGGTAACCGACGGCGCTCGCGGTGCGACCGAGCAAGGCCGACACTTCCGAGCCGGCCTGAGAAAACCGAAAGATGTTGTCGATGAACAGCAGCACGTCCTGATTCTTCTCGTCGCGGAAATACTCGGTCATGGCGAGGGCGGACAAGGCGACGCGGAGGCGCGCGCCGGGCGGCTCATTCATCTGGCCGTACACGAGAGCGATTTTCGATGCCCCGAGATCGTTTTGCTTGATGACGCCGGCCTCCGACATTTCGTGGTAGAGATCGTTGCCTTCCCGGGTGCGTTCGCCGACGCCAGCGAACACCGATACGCCGCCATGAAGCTTGGCAATGTTGTTGATGAGTTCCATGATAACGACTGTCTTGCCCACGCCGGCACCGCCGAACGCTCCCACCTTCCCACCTTTGAGGAAGGGACAAATCAAGTCGATGACCTTGATCCCGGTGGTGAGGACTTGCGCCGAGGTCGATTGGTCCACGAGTTTGGGAGACGGGCGATGGATGGGATAATATTTCTCCGCTTCGACCGGCCCGCGCTCGTCAACCGGGTTGCCGCACACATCGAATATCCGGCCCATCACCCCATCCCCGACGGGCATGGAAATGGGCGCTCCGCTATCGATGACTTCGTAGCCGCGTTTCAAACCATCGGTATTGGACATGGAGATGGCCCGGACCCAGTTATCCCCGAGGTGCTGCTGCACTTCGAGGGTCAGTTTGACCATCTCGTTCTCTCGCATAAGTTCGACTGTCAATGCGTTGTAGATGGCCGGCAGGTTTTCCGTGAATTCGACATCCACGATCGGACCGGTAAGTTGAACAATTGTTCCCTTATTCATTTTGCGACCTTCCGTTACTCATTGCCGAGCTGGCCGCCGGCAATTTCGAGCAGTTCCGTAGTGATATTGCCCTGCCGCAGCTTGTTGTATTCCAGGGTCAAATCTTTGATCAGAGCGCTAGCATTATCTGTGGCGTTTTTCATGGCCACCATGCGGGCGCTTTGTTCACTGGCTTTAGCTTCCAATAAAACCTTGTAGACGAAAATGTTGAGGTAATGCCCAAAGAGATACGACAGAACCGCCTCTGGATTGAGCTCAAAGAGGACCTCGGTGGTGTCGGCGGCCAAGTCCGCTTCGGATTCCGCGCCAGGAATCTTCAGTCCCTTGATTTCGCCAATTGGCAGAAACTCCCACGAAGCGGCGCTTTGGGTCATCGTGTTGATGAATTGCGTCACGACGACCTTCACCTCATCCACCTCGCCCTTCAAGAACAGGTCGCGTGCAAAATTAGCGATCGGCCGGGCGTCGGCCATTTTCGGGGAGTCCGTGAAGGTAAACTCCGCCGCTAAATGCCGGCGCGTGCGCGCGATGAACTGCGCCGCCTGCTTGCCGGCCGTTATGAATACGGTCGTCGCCGGATCAAACTGTGCGGCCAGACGAAAAAGGTTGGTATTGAGCGCCCCACACAACCCTTTGTCCGTGCCGACGAGGATCACGGCTCGCTTGCGAACTGCACGCACTTCGAGCAGCGGATGGGTGAACTCGTGGATGTGAGTCGTGGTCCGCCGTTGAATGCGATACAGCAGTCGCGCGGCCGTCCGCGTCATCAGCGCATTCTGTTGCGCCTTGCGCATCTTCGACGCCGCCACCATTTCCATCGCGCGGGTGATCTGCGCGGTGCTGGTAATCGACTTGATGCGTCGGCGAAGTTCACGGGGGCTGAGCATATCTCACCAGTCAGTGTTTATTTCCAGGTCTGCTTGAATTCATCTGCGGCCGCCTTCAAATCAGCCTTCAACGCGTCGCTGATGGCCTTTTCCTTCCCGATCCTGGCGAGCAACTCGCCTTTTCGCGTAGTGAAGTATTCCGTCAGCTTGTTTTGGAACTCCTTGACCCGCGCGACGGGCACTTGATCCAGGTAACCGTTTTGGGCCGTCCAGATCACGAGCACCTGGACCTCGACGGGAATCGGGTTGTACTGACCCTGCTTGAAAATCTCCATTATGCGTTTGCCGCGATCGATCTGCGCCTGCGTCTTGGCGTCGAGGTCTGAGCCGAACTGTGCGAATGCCGCCAGTTCCCGGAATTGGGCAAGCTCGCCTTTGAGATGTCCGGCCACTTGCTTCATGGCCTTGAGTTGCGCCGCCGAGCCGACGCGCGAGACCGAGATGCCGACATTGATCGCCGGCCGCTGACCTTGGTAGAACAGATCGGTTTCCAGAAAGATCTGTCCGTCCGTAATCGAGATGACGTTGGTCGGGATGTATGCAGAAACGTCGCCGGCCTGCGTTTCGATGATGGGCATCGCCGTGAGCGAGCCGTTGCCATACTTTTCTCCGACCCGCGCCGCGCGTTCGAGCAACCGGCTGTGCAGGTAAAACACATCGCCGGGAAATGCCTCGCGACCCGACGGCCGCTTCAATAGCAGTGATACCTGCCGGTAGGCCACCGCCTGCTTCGACAGGTCGTCGTAAACAATCAACGCGTCCATGCCGTTATCCATGAACCACTCGCCCATCGCTGCGCCAGCGAATGGCACGAGATACTGGTTGGCGGCGGACTCCGAGGCCGGCGCCGCCAGAATGATCGTGTAGGGCATCGCGCCGGCTGCTTCGAGAGCCGCGATGAACCGCGCGATGGTCGACTCCTTCTGGCCGATCGCGACGTAGATGCAGTACAACGGCCGGTAACCCTTGTCGCCGGCCGTCTCGGCGGCTTTATTGAGCCGCGCCTGGCTGATGATGGTGTCAATGCAGATCGTTGTTTTACCGGTTGCACGGTCGCCGATGATCAATTCGCGTTGGCCGCGGCCAATCGGAATCATCGCATCAATCGCCATGGTCCCAGTCTGCACAGGCTGGTCTACGGAGCGTCGGCGGATAATTCCGGGCGCAGTTTTTTCCACCGGATAGGTCTTGTCGTATTTGATGGGCCCTTTACCATCGACAGGTTCGCCCAGCACATTCACGACTCGACCCAGCAGACCCTTGCCGACAGGCACTTGCAACACCTTGCCGGTTGTACGGACTTCGTCGCCCTGTTTGAGTTGCGTGTAATCGCCGAGAACAACGACGCCGACTTCGGTCGCGTCGAGATTCAACGCCAGACCGGTAACGCCGTGCCCGAGGTCGATCATCTCGTTGAGCATGGCATCGGACAGGCCATCAATCTTGGCGACGCCGTCGCCAACCTCGCGGATAACGCCCACATTTTGTTTCGCAGTGGTCTTCGCGCCCGCGATTTGCGCTTCAATTTCTTCAATCAGCTTTGCCATAATTACCTTCGATCAAAAGCTTTTTGCCAACGCTTCCAGCCCGGCCCGCACACTGCCGTCATAAACATCACATCCCACCTGAATCCGCATCCCGCCAATCAACTCCGGGCGCTGGGCGAACACGGTGGTCAACCCCGGCCCATACCGGTGCGTCAACTCCGTTTGGACGACAGTCTGCAAATCCGCCGTTAACGGGGTAGCGCTCTCGATCGTGGCCGTGTGCTCGGCACAGTGGAGTTTCACCAACCGCAGAAAATGCGCGACGATGGACGAGCAATCCCGTTCACCGGTCGCGACCACGCGCGGCACGACTTGCCGGACACGATTCTCGTCGAGTAAGCCTTTCACCACACATAGGCGGTAGAGTTGTTTGGCTTCGCGTTTCGCTTGTTTGGTGATCTTCATCGTTATGCCATGATCAGTTTGGAAGTTTCCTCGGCCAGACGTCGCTGGTCATCCGCGGTCAGAATCTTGCCGGTGACCGCGGTCGTGGCCTGCACCACCAACTTGCCGACCTCGCGTTTGAGTTCGGCGAGCATTCGGTCGTGGTCCTGTGCGGCGGCTTCCCGCGCCTTGGCCATGATCTGTTCGGCGGCGGCAATCGCCTTATTGGTTTCCTCTTGCTGCACGCGGGCCGCCGCAGCCCGGGCTGCCTCGATGAATTTGGCGCCCTGGGTGTGGGCCTGCGCCATCACTTCCTGGCGTTGGGTTTCGGTCTTGTCTAACTCCGCCTTGATTTTTTCGGCGTTGGCGATACCCTGCCTGATTTGTTCACGCCGCAATTCCAGCATCGCGAGGATACGCTTGTAGGCGAACTTGTAGAGCACGGCGCACACGATCGAGAAGCTGATAATCTGCGCCACCAAATGCGTCCAGTCCACGCCGAAGGTCCGGGCGATCTGCGCGACCTGGCCATCGCTCTGGGCGACGGCCAATAAAGTTAAGGCATTCATGGTTCTGCGCCCTCCCGCTAATTACTGTTTCACGAGGAACAAGGCGTAGAACACGATCGCTTCTGCGAAGGCGATGGCCAGAATTGCCTGGACCATAATCTTCGTGGAGGCGCCGGGATTACGTCCCACCGCATCTGAAGCTCTCCCGCCAATCAGTCCCACGCCTACCGCCGCGCCCAACGCGGCCAAACCAACGTGGAGGTTGCCGACCACTTCCGCTGCCAGTATGGGTATTGACATCTGTTTCACCTTTCTTTGATTTCTCGCTGGCTCCCGCGATTGAACACGGTCAAGCTGGCGAAATTCATTGTTCAGTTTGAAGTTCTGCCACCGGCGCCACTTCCTCATGTTGACAAATCAGCAGTGTGAACACAGCGCACAACAACATAAAAACCAGCGCCTGCACCAAGCCCACCAGCACTTCCAGGAAATAAAACGGAATGGGCAGCAACCAGCCGAAGCCGGGCGCAAGCCTGGCCATGGCTTCCAGCATGTTCTCCCCGGCAAAGACGTTGCCGTAGAGACGAAAACTCAGGGAGATGGGCCGAAACAGGATGGAGACGATCTCCAGGCAGCCGGACGCGAAAAACACGATGATCATCAGCACTCTCAAAAGCCCGGTTGTGTCACCCTTCGGCCCAAACAACTCTTTTGCGAATCCGATCGGACCAAGCTCCTGCAGCGCCCAGACGATCCAACAAGCGAAAAAGATAAGCGCCATGGCGAACGTCAGGTTCAGATCGGCATTCGCACCGCGGAACAGCGGTTGGTCAATCACGAAACCCTGCGGAGTCTGGTGTCCCCATCCAATCGTGCCAACCCCGGGGATCAGGCCCAACCAATTTGCTGACAAAATGAAAATGAAAATCGTCGCTAGAAACCAAAAGGTTCGCTTGACCAGCTGCGGGCCAATGATACTTTCCAAGAAGCTGTACAAACCCTCGACCAGCCATTCCATGAAGTTCTGCGCTCCGCCAGGAATTCCCTTCATGTCCCGCGTCGCGGCTCTGGCGAAGATGATCAAGCCGATGGCGACAATCCAACTGACGACCATCGAATTGGTGATGAAGCTGCCCCAACGGTCGATCTTGACGGCATACTGCGGCAGCCCTTGTTCCGGCTCAGCGGCAAACACGGTGCCAGCACCGGACACGATCACCAACCACAACCATCGTTGGAGCACGGTTTTCATTAATCAGTACTTCTCCGCCACGAATTTCCGACCTTTGAGCGAGGCCTGGTCATCGTAGGACGCCTTTCATCGAGCGCTTTAGCATCTTCACCTTCTCGTGCTTCACTTTCTTGTACGGGATCAGACTAAGAATATGTGCGAGACAGTTCAGCCGAGCGCGCTTCTTGTCGTCGGAACGCAGGATGTACCACGGCGCTTCCTTGGTGTCGGTGGCTTTGAGCATTAAGTCGCGGGCGCGGGAGTAGTCAAACCACCGCGAACGCGAAAGCAGATCCACCGGGCTGAGTTTCCACTGGCGGAGCGGATCCTCGATGCGCGCTTCGAACCGGCGCTTCTGCTCCTTGTCACTGGACTCAAGCCAGATTTTGATGAGCCGGATGCCGTTGTTCACGACGTGCCTCTCCACGCCTGGGCAGAGTTCGAGGAAGTGTTCGTGTTCCTCAGGCGTGCAGAAGCCCAGCACATGCTCTACTCCGGCGCGGTTGTACCAGCTCCGGTCAAAAATTACGACTTCACCTTTGGCGGGGAAATGTTGAATGTAGCGCTGTATGTATAATTGCGACTTCTCGCGGTCGGATGGCGCCGGCAATGCCACCAGCCGGAAAACGCGCGGGCTAACGCGTTCGGTGAGCGCTTCTGATCGCCCCGCCCTTGCCAGCAGCGTCTCGCCCTTCAAAGACGATGATGACGCGCAGTCCCTTGAACTTTACCCAGTCCTGAAGGTGGCAAAGCTTCGCTTGAAGTTTGCGCAACTCCTTCATGTAATCTTTGTTCTTCAATTTTGGCTTGGCGTCGGCTTGCAATCTGGGCTCGCCGTCGGCTTTCGATTTCTTGCTCATAATCAACCTCATCAAAACGTTTGTGTCGAGTCCAACCAGTCGCCGACATCGGCTGCCAGAACATTTGCCATTCGACGGAGCCTGTTCTCGTATGTTCTATGCAAATCGATCACCACATCCAAGAATCCCTGGATGTTCCCAATTCGCTGAAAAAGCATCCCGTTTTGGACCTTCGCAATCTTGATAGTCACGACCCACGCCCGACATTTCGGAGCATCTCCGAAATGTCGTAGCTAACCGAATCACGGTCAGTACTGCGGATTTTGATCGGGATCACAAAAACAAGAGCCAGGGGGGCGCCACCACAACTACCGTTTAGCTTTCGGAGCGCGCAGCGGAGCGTGCCAGAAAAGAAGACATGTGCGAAAGAACTCAGCGTTCGTCGTGAAGAATCAGCCCCATCGGCGGGCGTGGAGTACTGAGTTGATCCAGACTTCCGCCGCACGGGCGTTGGCTCATCAGGAACTAACCATCGCATGTCAGGTGAACGATGTGGGTGGACAAAAGTGAGCAAAATTGCTCAGACACGATTCGTGACAGAGGAAGTAGATTGATGCGTGATGAGCCAAGATAATCCAATGCTCCCAGCGCCGCCTGCCCGTGGACATTCGGCAAGCTTTCCTTTAATTGACCATGTAAGGGTTGCCCGTGAGACGGGAGGACTCTCGGAAGCCTGAAACGATTTCCTGTATGTTTTACCAGTTATCGTGGCGGGCACGGCCCTAATAGACTAATCAGTGTTCAGGTGTACGTCTGGTTGAGGGCATGGGGCGCGATAAGTCACATATCTCTGTGATTTAAATCACATCCACGAGATGGCCACGCTTTTACGCTTTCTTATCGATGAAAAGTCGTTACGGGAGATGTCGAACGGAAGCAATTCCACAAGATAGTTTCAAATTGCTCCTAACTTCTCTCCGATAACGCGTTGCACGCCGCTCCGGGAGTGCACCAAAGGAGAAAGTAATGGCCTCGAACGCGCAGTACCAGCCAAGAGGACTCACTGCCTCACAGGCTCAGGCTGTTTCTCAGTGCCCCCAAGTTTCTGGGACCGAAGGGGAATCGCGCTGGACAATCGCTGCAAAGCCACGAGGTGCTGCGAAGCATCGATGCTGTGTGGTTCCTTGAGTCTGCGCCTGACGCGATGGTGCTTGTAGACCGACACGGCCGAATCGCGCTTGTAAATACCCAAACTGAAAAACTATTTGGATATAGGCGCGAGGAGTTGGTTGGCGAGCCGGTTGAGAAGTTGATGCCCGAACGGTTTCGGAATGGCCACCTCGCGCATCGCTCCCGATACAGTATGGCTCCGCATACGCGGCCCATGGGGTCAGGTCTGGAGCTGTTCGGAATACACCGGGACGGCCACGAGTTCTCCATAGAAATCAGCTTGGCTCCGCTGGAAACCGCAGATGGAGTGTTGATTTCGACCGCCATTCGTGATGTTACTGATCTCAAACGCACAACGGAACTGAACACGGCTTCTGGCTTGGTCCGAATGTCCGGCGCCGATAACCAGTGCGTCCTTTTCAATCAGAGCTGGCTAGCGTTTGCTGGCCGTACGCTGGAGGAGGAGTTAGGGAATGGCTGGATCTCGAGAATCCATCCTGAGGACCTGAACCGTTGTCTGGAAACCTACTCGACGCAAATCGACGCGCGATCAGAGTTCACTCTGGACTACCGCTTGCAGCGTCACGACGGTGATTACCGCTGGATAAGTGACCACGCCGTGCCGAGGTTTGACTCCGAAGGAAGATTTCTCGGCTATATCGAC
>CAWFVI010000004.1:0-1890000 GCA_963819245.1 uncultured Acidobacteriota bacterium
ACAACCGGAAGACTGGGTGCACGGATTGGCGACGGACCGGGGCCTGTTATGAACGGGTGCCTGGATTTAAGTTAAGCTTTTCTCTCATGCTGATCACGATACCCCAACCCGCGTCCGCACGCACTCGCTGGCTGCGACGCGGCCTCTTGCTGCTGGCGGCGCTTGTCGTTCTGGTGGTGGCATTTTTCGTCTGGCGGCCAGGATCTGCGCTGACCGCCATCGCCACCGCCGAGTTGCGGCTCAGCGGTATCGATAGCTACTACATGCAGCTCGGTCCCTATCGCATCCATTGCTTCGTTGGCGGCACGGGTGAGCCACTGGTGCTCGTCCACGGCCTGGGCAGCCGCGCCCTGGATTTTGCGCCCCTCATGGTTGCACTGGTCAGGGAACACCGCGTTTTCGCGCTCGATCTGCTCGGCTACGGCAGTTCCGACCACCCCGACGTAAATTACTCTGTGACGCTCGAGACTGGCATCCTGCGCCAATTCCTGGAGAGCCAGGGACTCACGAGCTTCGACCTTGCGGGATGGTCCATGGGCGGCTGGATCTCGCTCAACTTCGCCTCGCAATATCCCGACCGCGTCCGCCGCTTAATCCTTCTCGACAGTGCGGGGATGAAGTTCACACCCAGCTTCGACCTCCGCCTGCTCTCCCCGCACACGATTGCCGAGATGCATGGGCTGGAGAAAGTCATGACACCCTATCCGGAACGCACGCCCGCATTCATCACGAGGGACTTCCTGCACCGGCTCCGGTCGGAAGACTGGGTGATTCAGCGCACCGTGACCAATATGATCACCATGCGCGAAGTGATGGACGGGAAGCTGGCGAGCGTCACCATGCCCGTGCTCATCGTTTGGGGCAAGCAGGACATCATGACGCCGCCTTCCATCGCGGAAGAAATGCGTCGCGAAATGCCGCAGTCTGTACTGGCGGTGCTGGACGGTTGCGGGCACTTGGCGCCCATAGAATGCCGTGACCGCGTGCTTGCCGAGGTCGAGCGCTTCCTCGCCGCCAACCCGCCGCTACCCGCCGGAATGCACGAAGTTGGCGCGCGCTGAGCGTCGACCGCCGAGGGAACAGAGGAAGCGTTCACATGTCGGGACCCCAAACTTTTTCAATACCTTTAGGGCCACTACCCCCGACCACATTGACGCGTGCGCCGGCGCTGTCCAAGCTTCTGTGGTTTGGACATAGATAGCGCCGAATAGTTACGGCTCAGACCCGTCCATGTGAGGTGAGCGCTCGGTGTCAGCCCTTCTGCGGAATCGGTCTACAACCATGTAACCGTTATAATCCTGCTGACTTATCGCTCATGAGATCCGATTCGAGGCAGACGAGACCAATTTCAGACGAACCATCTACTGCTAGAAATTTGAAAAACCGGCGACGGTGCGCAGGATCAGCAGCTTTCGAAGCGATGATTTCAGGGGATGCTGTCGCAGGCGGGAGAAAGGTCATCATGAAACGGCATCTTGAATTAGTTCTAGTTGTCCTCTCTCTGTTCACTCTCGCCGCGCAATCTTATGCGGGTGTGTTGAAGGTTCTGACCAATCATCTGGGATACGACACCAGCGGCCCGAAACATGCGGTGATCCTCGGCAAGGCAACTGATAGTGTCTCCGCTTGTCTCCTAAGAGATGAAGCTACCGATCAGGTAGTTCTGGCGATAACACCCAAAGCAACCGGCCCCGTTCAGAGATGGAGAGACTGGTATTTCTGGACTCTCGATTTCGACTCGTTTGTCACCGAGGGCAAGTATTACCTGGAATGCACGACGAATGCAGTGAGCATCCGGTCGTTCCCGTTCCTGGTGCAGAGCGACCTGCTGGAACGCAGCACGGTATCCGATGTCATCTACTACTTCAAAGACGAGCGCAGTTCGGGCGAGATGGACAAGGCCGATAGCCACCTGCGCTTTGAGGGTACAAAAGCTGGCATGATCGACGCGCACGGTGGGTGGTGGGATGCCACGGGCGATTACGGCAAACACTTTTCCCACCTGTCCTTCTCGACATACTTCAATCCCCAGCAGATTCCGCTGGTGGTCTACAGCCTGCTCAAGAGCTATGAGCAGGCGAATCGCCGTAACCTGCAAGGGTTTGCCCGATACAAAACACGCCTGCTGGATGAAGCTATGTTCGGGGCGGACTATCTGGTGCGGATGAAAGTTCCAGAGGGATCTTTCTACCGTTCCGTATCTACGGGCAGCGTGAAACAGGTTCCCGAAGAACGCAAAATTGCCGGCGAGATGAAGCGCTTTGGCATCGAAGGCGCCCCAGGCCAGGGTGCTGCCGGAATGGTCGAGAGCGCCAACAGTGACCGGGAGTACGAGGTCAGTTATCGCTCCGGAGGAGGAATCGCAATCGCCGCACTGGCGATGGCGAGTGCACACCCTGTAGCCGGCCAGTTTCGCAGCTCGGATTACCTGAAGGCCGCTGAGGACGCCTTTGATTACCTGGAGAAGAACAATCTCAAACTCACCAACGACGGCAAGGAGAATATCGTTGACGACTATTGCGCACTGGCAGCCGCGACCGAACTCTACCGGACGACCCACACCGAAAAGTACAAGCAAACTGCCGACCACCGCGCGAAGGCTCTGATCGCTCGCCAGATCAGTGCAGGAAGCTACCAGAACTACTGGCGGGCGGATGATGGTCAGCGTCCGTTCTTTCATGCTTCCGACGGCGGTTTTCCGGTCGTGAGCCTGCTCTACTACTCCGAGATCGCCGATCCCACGGCAAAAGAGCAGGTGTTAGGCGCGGTTAGGCAGTCTCTGGCGTTTGAAATCGCGATCACTTCCGAGGTGAATAACCCGTTCGGTTACAGCCGCGAATACGTGCAGGACAAGACAGGATCGCGCCACACCAGCTTCTTCTTTCCCCACAATAGCGATGCGGCTCCGTGGTGGCAGGGTGAGAACGCGCGTCTGGCTTCGGTCGCGGCCGCAGCGCGGCTGGCGGAACTCGCCTTCCCGCAGGATGCGGCCCTTCGCAAAGAACTCGAGACCTTTGCCATCAGCCAACTGAACTGGATCCTGGGATTGAACCCCTTCGATTCGAGCATGTTGAATGGCGTCGGCCGCAACAATCCTCCTTACATGTATTTTGACTCGTGGGAATTCACCAACGCGCCGGGCGGAATCTCGAACGGGATCACCAGCGGGTTCCACGACGAGAGCGACATCGACTACCTGCTGCCCTACCGGCAGACGGGCGCTGACAATGACTGGCGTTGGGGGGAGCAATGGCTGCCGCACGCGGCCTGGTACCTTCTGGCGGCTTCAACGGGAGGCGATCCGACCCGTTAATAAATAATATGGAGTAGGCTGCGGAGGAGATATTTTCGAATTGCGAAAGGTGGCGGTTGGCTGAAGCCTGCCACCCGGACCATCGAATTCGGCTGATAGGTCCAGTCCCTCGGTTCGAATCCACGCACCACAATCTTCTTTACTGGGCCACGCATTGCGGTGCGCTGATACGCAATCTCGGCTGTGGCTTCTCACGACCAAAAACTCGAGCAAAACTTCGGCAGAGAATCGACCCCGAATAGGGTCAAAATCGGGTGTTGAGGGGTGTAAGAGTCGTCGAATCAACAACAAGTTAGATTGACCGCTTGGGCTCCATAACCCAACGAGCACGCCACACGACAAACTGCCAGTGGCACGTAGAAGGAGGCTACCGTGATATGCCAGAGGCTCCATGCTGAGCCGCATTGGAGCGATATTTGCCTCTAACACCCGGCAGAAGGACGCCGGAAAAAAGAAATCCAATTCGCTGTCGTGTGTCTTTGGGCGCGATACGGCGTAAGGCGAGGCATCGAAATCAAAAAGTACCCCCCTATCCCCTACTGAACACGGGGTTAGCGCGATAGGTTAACCCGAGGGCTAAGTCTATGAGAGCACGATGGCGCGTGATAGGCGACCACGTATATGTATGTATCCTCGTCACTAATCCATCGAATTTTGACCGGTTTCAGGGGCTTAATCGATGAAGAACTCGCGGGTTTTGTGGCATTCTGAAGCGTTTCTGAGGGATGTTTCGCATCCGTCAGCGCGGGGCTGTGTGGCTCGCTGGTCCCTGGTATGGGGCGTTATCGCTCGTGAGTCGCGCTCGGGCCACACAGGATACCTGTGCGCTGGTGTGCTGGGGTGTTGGTGTGCTTGCCGTTGTTCCTCTCCGCCTTTTTCCGTTCACAAACTGGATAGGAGGTCGTCGATCTCAGCCTGCGTCCCCAGGGCTTCGTCAACTTTGCCCGTCGTCTGTGCCAAGAACAGTTTCCCTGGCGCCAGCGGTATCGCCTGCTGGGCTCGCTTGCTGGCATGCGGACCGAGGATGACGTCCCTGTGCTCGTACACCTCGCCATTGAAGCCAATCGTCGGTGCCCACTGAAATAACCCGCTGTCCCCGGGGCCGGGGACATGATGCCGGTCACAGCAAGAAACAAGATTCGACCAGTCCGTCCGCAGGTCTGGTCTGACGCTGGGGTCAATCAGGTGGTGCGTTTGCGTTGCCCACTTGTTGCACTGCTGGCCATACTTGATGGCCTGACAAATAGGGTTGCGCTGCTTGAAGGTCTTGCTAACCGTTCTCCACGCCGTTTGGTTCTCCCATATCCTGGTCGGGTCGTCCTTCCGTCTGTTGTTCCTGCGGTTTTGCATTGCTCCACTCTCCTTTACGCGAACGGCGGACGGTCGGGTAGCGCCATCGTGAATCTGATGGGTGATCGCATCAGTCCTTCTCTGGGTCCATTTTGCGATGGAACTCTACGACCTTGAACCGCTCTATCCGATGCGCTGGCGGACGCACACGTCGGCGCCGCACGATCCTGCAACGGCCGCCCACGCTCTCAGAAAAAAATAAACAAACGCCCACTTTACCCAAGCATTCTGTTCTCGCCCCCAGCATCCTGATCCACGGACGGCGTCAGGGTAGCGTGAACGGATTGCGACGGATTTCTTGTGGCGAGGCCATATGTTCACCATCCCCTCCAAGTGTTACGACCTGGGTTTTATGGTTGCGGTCTGGAATAACATTCTGGCGTTCAAAAGCCCGATTGCAGGAGGTTCGACGCCGATTCCCTGCGTTTATATGTGGCTTCAGGCCGAAGGTATCTGCGTTCTCGGCCACACGCTCGGCACGGGTGCTGGGCCAGAACTCTCTGTCCAGCCAGCCAGCGGCGATGCCATTCTATGTCGGAGGAGCAGGCAGTCACACGTGTTTCCGGTAACTGGCGTTCGATGTCCCTTCCAAAGGGGGGTCGAGCACTTCGAGGAATGACGTTGCTGTGTACTCTATTTCGAAACCGTTTTCCGGCCGCCTTGCTCATCCTGCTCCTCCGTCCAGATCTACGTTCCCGAGTAACTCCTCGTCGGGCATCCACAGGGTCATTCCCCGTGTCGGTGATCGCGTCATTTTCTGAATTCTCACTGCTGCTCCTTTTGCAGAGACGCTCATAGCGGCCTTCCAGTGATTCATCGTCCTGACCGTCCCCAGGGGACGGACTTACACTTCGGAGGAGTCGGCGTCGTTTTGGGATCAGGGGAGGCACAAGGTATTAGCTAACTGTGATTGGTTCCCTCCGCCAGTCAGGATTCATTTTCCGGACGGAGGCTTACCGTAAGTCACCGGAACACGCAGTGTTTCCTCTTTGTGTAGATGCGACGGCGCAACCCATTGGATCAAGCCGGTGTGTTGCGGCGGTCAGAATTTGGTTCTCAGCTCTCCTCTCCTTTATGACGCGACACGATCTGCTCCACGTTGTCTCCGCTGATTCTTCCGTTCTTGATCAGTTCTTTGGAGATTTCTTCTACTGCCGACCAATTGCCATTGACAATTGTTTGGGCTCGCTGGGCAAACGACCACAGCCTATGGAAGACTTGCATATCGATTCTCGCCAACCCTGGGAACTCATCCAATTCTGTTAACGCTCTCTTTTGTTCACTGCAAGTCGCAAGGGTGTGGAGGATGGCATAAAATTCTGGCCAAGACTCACCGAGACCGTCGTTCTCGGTGTTCTCAACGAAATGATTGTAGGGAAGCACTTCGCGCAGACGCGATGCGATGGCCTCAGCATCGCTGTCGGCGAAATACAAGTATTTGCTCACCCGATACTCGGCCACGGGGCCAGCAAAGGCAACCACAATGGTGTCCTCGTGGAAGCGCCGCCACATCTCCAGGTTGTTTCGGGGGGGACGGTCATCATCCCGGCCATACATCATCCCTCTCAAACCTCGCATGACGATTCTACGAACACTCAAGCCCACCGAGCGAGCAGCGACGGCATGAGCCGACTCGTGGATTGCAACTACCAATCTTTTTTGCGACGTTGCGGGTGACATTCTGATCTTCATCTCGTGCTCTCCTTATTTGTGTATGGTTGCCGGTTTTGCTTTTCAACCATCATCCCCCGCACGCCGCACCCCGTCCCGCTTCGCGGTATCGCGTAACTCCGTATCGGCGACTTAAAGAATCATTAATATCGTTTACTAAATCTCGCAGACTTGTGCCCACCTAACCTGGACACCTTTCTTCCCCACCCAAGGTGGATACCTCACGCTTTACCTCCCCACCTAGGGCGGGTAAGCCAAGCCTGATCTGATGATCTCGGCTTCGTATTGGTCGAGGGCTATGGTAACGACGCGCCCTTCCTTGGAAATTTTCATTTGGTACTCTCCTGTTTTGGTTGGTTTTACTTTCTGACTTGTGCTGCGCGAATCTCGGCGGTTGATGGATTCACTTTACGGACTCTGTCTTCAACGATGCGTTGACGGCTCGGCGGGACACCATCAATATGGCGGAGGGTCCGTTATATATGCTTCGGCCCTTTGTTGGTCACACAGCCTCTGCAATCTATCGTGCCTGTTTATGCGCTCCTCTCCCTCGGCGGGTGATTCTTTAATGAAAGCGTACAGCGGCCCGTAAAGTTCCTCCATATCGTCGCTGAGGTCGTAACAGCCCGACACCGCGTGCGAATCATCCAAGCATTCAAGGAGGTGCTGGGCCTCCTCTCGTGTCATCGTTAGGGTTATACGGAGCAGATTCTCTTCGGCAATATTCATTTTGGTACTCACCTGTTCGGTTGGTTTTACTTTCTGACTTGTACTGCGCGAATCTCGGCGGCTGATGGATTCATTTTACGGACTCTGCCTTCAACGATGCGGCCACGGCGCGACGGACCTGCTCCGAGATGGAAACACCTACTTCCTCTTGGCGTCGCTTCAGCTCGGCAACCACTGACGGCTGAAAGTGGACAATGACAATATCTGACTTGAGTTCCTTTGGCATGATTTAATCTCCTCTTATATAGACTGCTAAGTGTTACGGCCCCGTGTTTTGGCCCAAGTGCCAGCATCGTTCTTACGATAAGCGACACCCCCGTTTTGAAGTGCCAGCAAAAACCTGCTGGCACTTGCCGGCACTTGGGCCATATTTGATCTCTATCCATATGTACACACGAGGTTTCAAAAAGCGGTCGCTTCCTCCGCGTGCGAGGTGCTGGCACTTGATTGAATTTGAAGCGAAGTGCCGGCAACTGCCAGCGGATTTTTGCTGGCACTTGGTTCCGGGACCACCCGGACCACGATCATTTTTCCGACCTTGGTTGATTCCAATTCACCGTTAAACTCCATCGCACGCAACGCACGGTCGAACACTCCTGGCCCAAGACGGTGTCCAGACACTTGTTTGAAAAGAAGTCGCCGCCCAATCCACTGACCATCCTTCGCGTGTATGGCCAGCCAGTTTCTAACGGCAAATGACATCCGTGCATCAGGGTTCTCACCAGGATTCGGCTGGAGCAGGGCGCGCACGCGCATCTGATACTTCGCAAGCTCCAGTGCGGGTCCGAGCATGTCCGACTTCAGTGTGCGTTGCCTGTCAAAACTCGCGCAAATGGTTGCCGTGCGGATGCAGAGTTCGGCTACACGCGGGGTTATCCCCAGTTCTTTGATCCAATGGTCGCGCTCTTTGAAGACTGACGGCTGTACACAAACTGGAGTAGGCGGGTCCGCGCTCGCAAAGCTTCCATCGTCAGTTGTGCTGGGGACGTAGGCGGGCGGAATATCGTCGAATGGCCGCCACAGGTATTGATACCCTGTGGGGCATTTTCCGAACAGGAATCGGTCGTATAAACCACCTGTCGTTGCCGATCCGAACAGGTCGCCGAACTGGCTATCTACCGTTCCCCCCGCCAGCGAAAGTCGGGCGTTGAACACTAAGTGCTTCCGCTTGGCCACGGTCATATTTTGCTTGTCGTCATAGAACGCGCTGGTCAAGAACCGTGCGAACGAAGCACTCTCAATCATTGTTTTTTCGAGAAGGTGTGCCAGTTCATCGGGATATAAAAGTCGCCCACTACCGTCCACATCACCTACGTATTCAGCAAGCCCCTCGGCGCTGCCCGATTTCATCTTCATTAGCGAGGGCTCCCCCAGGGAAAGGAGATGGAACGCCATGTCGAACGCCGAACTCTTGCCGGAGTGAACAGGACCGTCCAAGTCGACGTATAAATTGCAGCGAAATTTGGTTTCTCGGGGGACGAGCACACTTGCACCAGCGAGCAGCGCAAGCCATGCATATGCGCGTGGGAAGGCGCTCATGCGTTCGTTGCAAACCTGTCCCAGCCAGCCATAGATGCAGGACTCGGGCAGATCCTCGTGCGCAGTCTTCGTGCTTTCAGTATCGGTCATGACGTTGAGCGCTTCGACCACAGGTTTGTTCTTGATTCGATTGAGGAGTTGCTCCACCTCTGCCTGGCGGTTCTCTATCGTCATTTTCAGCAGGTCGTACAGCTCCCCAGTCATTGCCATGAGTTTCTTCGCGTTGCCCGAGTAAATCTCAATCGGCGGACGGCTGCAGTCCTCGCCCATAGTCCCGCGACATACGATATGAATCCCCTTCCCGCTCTTGGACACCTCGGTGTACGAGTTGAGTGTCTCGATCACCTCGACCGCCCAAGTCTTCACCTCCCCGGTGTCCGGATTCCGCACGCCGTCGAGGTCAATGAAGACGAACCCCTCGTCCTTGTCAATGAACCGCTGAAATCCTGCGCATGGTTTTGGGTTCTCGATCAGATAGTCAAGCGAGCGGAGGTTCACCTTGCGATCCTCAGGGTCCGCCCATTTCATAACGGGACGGGGACTGGGTTTTTTATCGGGCTTCTTGGCGTCCTTTACCAGGTCGTATCGGACCCAGAGTGGAGGCGTGCGGAGGCACTCGGGAATGTTGGCAAGAAGTTCAGAGTTGGTCATATGCTCTTTCGGGTTCAATTGACGGCCACCGACTTTGCTCCAGGTCCTGGATGTTTCTTCCAAACATGGCTCAGGAAGTCCGACACTTGCCCCTTCGTTAATCCCGTAGGAAGTTGCTTGTGGGTACGCGCCCGCCACTCTTTTTCAAAGTGCTCAAGTTGCTTCGGTGTCGGCGGATCATTGTTCCATCTGGCCTTGCGGTTGAGCAGGCTGTACGCCTGCGGGTTGAAGGCGCGGACTGCAGCCTCAACGCGGCGAATAGCCTCGTTGAACTCCACGCCGTGATCGAACATGGGCTGACCGCCAGCAAGGTACCCTTGCCACAACCCGAGCGCGGTTTCCTTGACGTGGAAGGACACGCTATTAGCCAGTTCCTCCCGGTCATCAAAACTGAGGGCAAAATGCGCCTGGTTAACGCGGTGCCAGCGCAGGATTGCGTGTTCGAGTTCGCTCGGTACCGTCCAATCAAACAACTCCACTTCTTCGAGATAGGTGTTAATTTGATCGATGGTTCGCAAACCGCTGTAGTCAATCTCCGGATGAATTTCGAGCCTCTTCTTAGTACGCAGCAGGCTCTCCCCTCTCAATTCCAAAGTCTCCGGAAGATCGAAGAGCATGTTCGATGTCACGATGCTGTGGCGTCCGCAGTTGTCTACGAAGTCCATGAGAATGCATTCACGTTTGACGCTGGCGGGCGTTGTGAGAAGATTTTCGACGCCGTCCGGAATGCGAGTTCCCCGGCCCACCATCTGAATGTAGAGCAGGGTGCTCTTCGTGGGGCGGGCCAACAGGATGCAGCCTATGCGCCAGCAGTCGAATCCTTCCGTTAGAATCCCGCAATTGGTGATAACCTGCACTTCCCCTCGGCGGAGGCGTTCGATCTTCTGATCCCGTTCGGGGTCACCATCCCAGATGGCACAGGCGTCAACGTTATATTTGCGGAACATTGCCGCAAGTCCTTGCGCGTGGGCTATTCCCTGGCAGAAGGCCAAGGACACCCGCCCCTCCCCGTGCTGGAGCCAGGCTCGGACGATTTCTTGATTCCTCTCCGGCGTGTTGATGGCGGTCTCCAGTTGCCCCGCGTTGAAATCTCCCGCGACGGTCTTCACCCTGGATATATCGCTGCCGGTACGAATGCGGAACGCCCGCAGATCAACGAGCCACCCTTCCTCAATGGCTTGGCGCAGTGAGTAGTTGAATATCTCGTTTTGATAAACCTGCCCCAGCGGTTCTTCGTCGCCGCGTTGAGGTGTAGCGGTTACACCCAGCAGCAAGGTACTGCCCTGTTCGTTTTGCGTGGCGTCAAAGTATGCATCGGAATCGCGGGGCGGTAACTTGGGAAAGCCGAAGTGCTCAAACACTCGCTGATAGGTCTCGGCGGTAGAATGGTGGGCTTCATCGCAGACCACAGCGGCAAAGCGTTCAGGAACAAACTTAAGGAGACGTTTACTGTCCCGCCTGCCGATGGTAGGGACGCTCGCTACCACTATATCTGCGTCAGGGTCCGAGATATTCTCCGCTTGTTCGACACCAATTGACGCCCCTGGATTCCAGTGCTGGAGCTTGTCTGCTGCCTGCTGGATTAACTCCTTGCGGTGTGCAAGTACCAAGATCTGTCCAGTTAGTCCTAATTTGTTTAGAATCCCCGGTAGTTGCGAGAAGACGACTGTCTTGCCCGTGCCCGTTGGCATAACGATTAATTGTCGGCGGCATCCATCGGTGTAGTACTGTCCGACAGCAGCGAGTGCTGCGCGTTGATAAGACCGAATCATTATTTTCTCCTCTTGGTTTTTCTCGCGCCGTTCCCGGTCGCGGTTGATTCCAGCCAATTCATCACAGCGGCTCTGCTGAACCTGATGTAGCGCCCGATTCTGAAACAGGGCAGGGGGTCCCGGCAGCGCCTCCTTGACTTCTCATAGACCCACGATTCGCTGACGCGGAGCAAAGAGGCGACCTCTTCTGGTGTAAGTATTTCTTCGTTTGTCAGCACTTCTCCTCCTCGGGCGTCGCAAGGAGAAACTGCGACCGCCGGGCGGCATACCCAGGGGGGCGCGTTAACCCCGCCCCCACCGGCGGACCGCCATAACGAGGGTCAAACGGAATTGTCCGTGCGCCGTGGCGGGCGGCACGGTATGCGGCGCGTGCCCCCACGGGAATAACGGTGCGTGCATAATGCGCGGCACGGCGGCAGGCGGGTTTACAGAAACGCCCCGTGGAGCGGCGCGGTGTGAAGTCCGTCCTGCAATACTCACAACTTTTTAGCGTTACAACAGCGGTGTCGTTACACACGTAATCCCCCACCGGCATTGCCGGAGTTACTTAACCTTCTATATATCCACGTAAGTGTTTTGGGTTTCAGAGGGTCTTTGATCGCTAACTCTTTAGTTTTGATGACTTTCACATCAAACGTGGTAAATCTGCCACTAATGATCGGTTTCTCTTTAAGTCGCTGATTCGACGGCAAAAAATAAATTTTGGGGCGGTTTCTTAGCACGGTAAACTGAAGGCCGAATGCAGCGAGGCTCGGTCTTCAAGCGCCACGGTGCGTGGCATGTGGTTTACAGAATCACCGAGGTTGTCTCAGGTCAGCCCGTTCGGAAACAGGTAACACGACGACTGGCCGCCGTCAGCGACGAGTGCCGCACCGTCGGCGATGCTCGCCTTCTGGCCCAGGATCATCTTCGACCGATGAACCTCGGCGCGGTCACACCCGAGGGCTCGCTGACGGTTTCCGAGTTCGCGAAGAATTACTTCCTACCGAACGTCGTCGGCAAGAAGAAGCCCAGCACCGCGAAGTTCTACAAGGACCTCTTTGACAATCACCTCGAACCGCTCCTGGGAACGATTCGCTTGCGGGACGTGGGAACGGTGGATGTTCAACGTCTCCTCGACGCCAGGGCATCCCTGTCGCAAGCTAGTGTGCTCAGAATTAAAACGGGGGCCAGCGCTCTGCTCTCGCACGCGATCAGGCTCGGGTTCATCCACGGCGCGAACGTGGCCCGAGAGGCGAGAGCCGAGGGCAAGCGAACGGACGCGGACACCTACGCCTACGATCTCGACGAAGTCCTGCTGATGCTGGAGCGGGTCCCGGAGCCCGCCCACACCGTGATTGCCGTCGCAGCATTCGCTGGTCTGCGAGAGTCGGAAATTCGCGGACTGAAGTGGACGGACTACGACGGGGACTTCCTCCACATTCGGAGGGCGGTCTGGCGCACGCACGTCGGTGACACGAAAACTTCGGAAAGTAAGAACGCAGTTCCTGTGATCGAACCGCTACGCAAAATCCTCAACGCCCATCGGCGGATGCCTGGGAACGGAGACTGGATCTTCGCTGGCGAGAAGATGAGGCGACCGCTCCACCTCGACAACCTGAGCCGTCGCGTGATCAAGCCTGCTGTCGGCGACCGATGGCACGGTTGGCATGCTTTCCGTCGAGGGCTCGCAACGGTGCTCTTCACACTGGGGACGCCTGCGGAAATCGCCCGGACGATCCTCCGCCAAGCCGACGTGTCCGTTACGCAGGAGCATTACATTCTGCTAAAATCCCAGAAAGAGGGAAGGGTCGCGATGAAGCGGCTGGGGCGAATTGTTAGACAAAAGTTTGACACCCAAGCCCGCATAAAGCGCTCATCCCAGCGTAAACAGCGACCAAAGCCGACGTAGCTCAGTTGGTAGAGCAGCCGATTCGTAATCGGCAGGTCACCAGTTCAACTCTGGTCGTCGGCTCCAGCTTTTTATCCACGAAATCCTTATCGGGCACCGACAGCGCAGTCCCTATCTCGAATCTCAATCACTAAGGACGCCAGTTTGCGCGCAAGAATTGCCGTATTCGTCGTGATCATTCAGTCGATCCTCTTGCTCGCCCACTGGTTCATTTACCGGACTTGGATCGACTTCCGGGCAGTCGCCGACCCGCCAGGCGTTACCGTCCCACAGGCAGCGTTGGCTTTACTGTCGGTAAGCTTCGTCGCCGCCTCTTTCCTGGCCTTTCGCTATTTCAACGGGTTCGTGCGTGTCTTTTACACGATTGCCGCTGTCTGGCTGGGCATGGTGAACTTCCTCTTTCTCGCGGCCTGCCTCTGTTGGACGCTCTATTTCGGAGGTCGTCTAACTGGCTTGCACGTGGATCTTCCCGCAGTCGCTGCCATGGTCTTCAGCCTTGCGGTCTTCTCCGGCATCTACGCTCTCATTAATGCCCGGTGGGTTCGCGTCAAGCGGATCACGGTGAAGCTGCCGAATCTTCCTCATATCTGGCGTGGAAGGGTGGCCGCGCTGGTTTCTGACGTGCACCTCGGCCACGTCAACGGCATAACATTCATGCGGCGAATCGTTGCCAGGCTCACAAGGCTCGGTCCCGACGTAGTCTTCCTTACCGGCGATCTGTATGACGGAACCAAAGTCGATGCCGTCACCCTCGCTGCTCCCTGGAAAGAACTTTCGCCTCCGCTTGGGGCATACTTCATCACCGGAAATCATGAGGAGTTTTCCGACCCATCGAAATATCTCGACGGGTTGAGCCGAGCCGGCATAAGTGTTCTCAACAACGAGAAAGTGACTGTCGACGGCCTGCAAGTAGTTGGAGTACACCACCACACCTCCTCCAACGCTGATCTATTCCGGTCCGTCCTTGAGCGCGCCGCACTGAAGCGCGAGGAAGCCAGCATCCTCCTCTCACACGCGCCCCACGCTCTTCCGATTCCGGAACAAGCTGGCATCTCGCTCCAACTTTCAGGGCACACCCACGGAGGTCAGTTCTTCCCCTTCACCTGGTTCACCCGCCGTATCTTCGGCGAATACACCTACGGCCTGAAGCGGTTCGGAAACATGATGGTCTACACTACAACCGGCGCCGGAACCTGGGGCCCACCGATGCGGCTCGGCACACAACCCGAGATCGTATTGATTCAGTTCGAGTGAAGAGCGTGTCCGACGACTTAAGCTCTCCAGAGCAAGCGACTCGGACTTCCAGCTACACCTTCACCTAATTTCAGCTAAGAACTATTACTTCTGCCAGTCGCACTTGTTTCCAGGCCGACCTATTGTTGGTGGCGGCGGCAAAGTCCCGCTGTAAGACGAAGCCGACATAAGTCCCAACGAGAAAGTCCAGAGTGGAGTGAGGACCATGATTAAAAGTAGGAGTGCAAGAATCGCCTTCAGTGCCGCTGTGTCATTGCTAGCAGTCTTTCTGGGGAGTGGCGTTGCGATGGCACAAAACCTACAAGGAGTAATCAACGGACGAAGCGGCGCCACTATGACGCTGCAGACTCAGGACTCCGGAAACGTGGTGGTGATCCTCACGCCCTCCACTGAGGTCGACGAAGTTGAGGGGTTGCTCCATGCTCGCAAGAAAGAGATGGGCGTGACTGCCCTTGTGCCGGGTCTCCCGGTGCAGGTGCAGGGGTCTTACAATGCTCAGAACCAACTGGTGGCGGACACGGTCAAATTTAAGGGCTCCGACCTCAAGGCCGCAGAAGATATGCAGGCCGGCTTAGCTCCCACCGAGCAACAAGTCCAGGCGAACCAGCAACAGATCCAGCAAAGCGAACAGCAAATTCAGGCTCAGAAGCAGGCGCTTCAGCAACAGCAGCAAGAGCTCCAGGCAGAACAGGCGAAGACTGCGGCGAACGCCGCCGCAATTGCTGCCAATAAGGCAGCGATCGCGGCCGACAATAAGCGCTTCGGCGAGCTGGCGGATTACAACATCCTGGGCGAAGTGACGGTTTACTTCGGCAACGGCAGCACAGTGGTGGAATCGCAATACAAACCACAATTGCTGAATCTGGCGCAGAAGGCCAAGGGCATCACTGCCTACATCATTCAGGTGCAGGGATATGCCTCGAAGGTGGGCAGTGCCGCATTGAACCAACGGCTGAGCATGGAGCGCGCAGATCACGTGCTTGAGTTGTTGGAACAGCAGGGCAACATTCCCCTAACGAATGTGCTTGCTCCGGGTGCAATGGGTACGAGCACGCAGGTGGCTCCCGACGCAACCGCGGAGGGTCAAGCCGAGAATCGTCGGGTGGTCGTCAGGATCCTGCAGAACAAGGGCATCGCTGGTACGTAGAACCAATGCTATCTGGGTGGCCAACGAATTCGGGAAATTCGTGCCTTGGTAAAGGCGGGGGGGGCGCGATGCGCCCCCGCGAGCCAGCAAAAGCGACAACTTCGGTTCAGCCGATCCAAACAACGGGAACAGCACGAAGTTGACAGCTTTCTTTTTCGCCGAACTTTTTCGCTAAGATCAGGCAAGGTCGTAGCGATCGAGGTTCATTACCTTGTTCCACGCAGCCGCGAAGTCCTTCACAAACGCCTCCTTTGAGTCGTCACATGCATAGACTTCTGCGAGTGCGCGGAGCTGGGAGTTCGAACCGAAGACGAGATCGACGCGCGTGGCGGTCCACTTGACTTTGCCCGTCGCACGATCACGCCCCTCATACACACCTTCGGATGTAGAGGGCTCCCACTTCGTGTCCATGTTGAGCAGGTTGACGAAAAAATCATTGGTCAGCGTCTCGGGACGGTTGGTGAAGACGCCGTGTTTGGCCTGCCCGAAGTTTGCATTCAAGGCGCGCATGCCGCCAACGAGTACCGTCATCTCGGGGGCAGTCAGTGTCAGCAATTGCGCCCGATCTACAAGAAACTCCTCAGCCGACAGAACCTGTCCGCTCCGGAGATAGTTGCGGAACCCGTCCGCGATCGGCTCCATTACGGCGAATGAGTGCACGTCGGTCTGCTTCTGCGAAGCATCCGTGCGCCCCGGCGAGAAGGGAATCTTCACTTTGTGTCCTACCCTTTTCGCAGCTTCCTCGACGGCTGCGCAGCCGCCCAACACGATCAGGTCTGCGAGCGAGACCTTCTTCCCTTTGCTCCCGTTGGACTGCGAGCTGTTGAACTCCTTTTGGATCGCCTCCAGCTTCTTGAGAACCTTCGCCAGTGCGGCCGGCTGGTTCACTTCCCAATCCTTTTGCGGAGCGAGACGAATACGCGCCCCGTTAGCCCCGCCGCGCTTGTCGGAGCCCCGGAACGACGCCGCCGACGCCCAGGCAGTCACGACCAGTTGGGAAATCGACAGTCCGGATGCGAGGATCTTGGCCTTGAGAGCGGCAATGTCTTTCTCCCCGACCAATTTATGATCCACGGCAGGAACAGGGTCTTGCCACAGTTGGGGCTCCTTCGGAACGAGCGGGCCAAGGTACCGCGAGATCGGCCCCATATCGCGGTGCGTCAGCTTGAACCAAGCCCTTGCAAACGCGTCTGCGAACTGATCCGGATGCTCGTAGAAACGCCGTGAGATTTTTTCGTAAGCCGGGTCGAACCGCAAGGCGAGGTCCGTGGTCAGCATGGATGGCGCGTGACGCTTCGACGGGTCGTGCGCATCTGGCACCGTACCGTGGCCTGCGCCATTTTTCGGTGTCCACTGATGCGCACCGGCCGGGCTCTTCGTCAGTTCCCATTCGTACTTGAACAGGTTGGTAAAGAAGTTGTTGCTCCACTTCGTAGGCGTTGTGGTCCACGTGACTTCCAAACCGCTGCCGATGGTGTCAGCACCAAAACCTTTGCCAAATTTATTCTTCCACCCGAGGCCTTGATCCTCGATGTCGGCACCTTCTGGTTCGTTGCCCACATATTGAGCGGGAACGGCAGCGCCGTGGGTTTTGCCGAAGGTGTGTCCGCCGGCAATGAGTGCGACCGTTTCTTCGTCATTCATCGCCATGCGGGCGAACGTTTCCCGGATATCCCGTGCCGCAGCGATGGGATCGGGCTTTCCATTGGGCCCTTCCGGATTCACGTAGATCAGGCCCATCTGCACCGCGCCGAGAGGATTCTCGAGGTCACGATCCCCGGAGTAACGCTCGTCCGCCAGCCACGTGCCCTCGGGTCCCCAATAAATTTCTTCTTCGGGCTCCCATACGTCCGCGCGCCCGCCGCCAAAACCAAACGTTTTGAATCCCATCGACTCCAATCCGACGTTCCCGGCAAGAATCATGAGGTCGGCCCAGGAGATTTTCCGGCCATACTTTTGCTTGATCGGCCACAGCAGCCGGCGCGCCTTGTCGAGGTTCACGTTGTCCGGCCAGCTATTCAGCGGCGCGAAGCGCTGCTGCCCGGATCCGGCACCGCCGCGGCCGTCGCCAATGCGGTACGTGCCCGCGCTGTGCCACGCCATACGAATGAACAGCGGCCCATAGTGGCCAAAGTCGGCCGGCCACCAATCCTGCGAGTCCGTCATCAAGGCACGCAGGTCTTTGACCACGGCATTCAGGTCGAGCGTCTTGAACTCTTCCGCGTAATTGAACTCCTTGCGCATCGGATCGGACTTTGAGGAATGCTGGTGCAGGACGTTCACGTTCACCTGATTCGGCCACCAATCAACATTGGCGTGCGATTTGCGAACGCCGTGCGCTACTGGGCACTTCGATTCGGTTGCGGTATTTTTTTCTTTTGCTTCAGGGACAACACTTCCCGATGAAGTCGCGAGTGTATTTTCCATATGATTTCCTCCTTCGAATCTTGACTTGATACTGCGTGAACAAAATTACTTTTTGGCACGGCAGCGGCGACAGAGGCCAAAGACCTCGATCAAGGGCTGCGTCAGATCAAAGCCGTCCGGCACCTGCCAGGATAGCCGTTTGAAATCGATGAACTCTCCTTCGATGTCCTGCACCAATTTGCAGCGCGAGCAGACCAAGTGGTGATGAGGTTTGAGATTGCCGTCCACGCGCAACGTGGCCGCATGAGGACTGACTTCTCGCAGCATCCCACACTCGATGAACAGCCGCAGATTGTTGTACACCGTGGCCAGAGAAATGGATGGAATGCGGCGCCGGACCGTAGCGTAAATGTCTTCCGGGGAATAGTGTCCGTGGGCAGCGATGACGGCCTCATAGACCACCTGACGCTGGTGCGTAACCGCCAAACCGTGCTTCGCGGCCCGCTCACGGAACTGTTCATGGGTGAGGCGCATGATTATCGGATGAGAATTATTATAAAACGATAGAAGGCAGTGTCAACCGAAAATTGTTCCTTTGACCTGGAAGAGGGTAGGTGGCCGCAGGACCAGACTGTGGCTCAAGTGCTAAGTCGGCATCTCGGAACATGAACAGGACCACATCCAGCTTTGGCACGGAGACGGCAGCCTCCTACGCGAAAGTCTGGAAGCCGTTCAGCAAATTGCTGCCGTGATCCTCGGGGGCATTGCCCAGGCTGGTTTCCGGGCACGTTGGTCACCATGCGAGGCTCCGGCAGTTCACGTTGAGTTACGAAAGTAAGGCTCCCAATTCCTGAAATGTCGGCGAATATTAGGAATGGAACAAAACGCTTGCCTTGGCGCAGCTGACACCTCGGCGGCTTTGCGTGCGATCAAGATGAAACCTATAGCGGTGAGAAATGCTTTGCAGGTGAGCCATCCAACGGACGTCCGTCGGACCTTGGTCTGCCTGATTTTAGTTCTTTTGTGTGCGGCGGAACCCTTGCTGGCTCAGGAATCCCGAGAAGATCACCTCGGCGTGCCTCTCGATTGGAGCACACGGCACATCCTCTTTACTAACGGAGCTTCTCCGGAAGTTGCAGCGAAGGCCGCGCGCGACCCTCGCAGTTGGATTAATTGGAATCAGCGAAGCTCGTACGTGTTTCCAAAGGCACGAGGCCCGGAGCAGCGCCCACGCCCGTTCCCGCCCCCGCTGAGAAAGCAAGACAAGATCGATTGGGCGATGTCGCTGGGGTCAACCGGCGGAATGCCGATCGCCGAGAGCCCGGCCAAGTACAGCTTCAGCACTACCGGGAATTACAGCTGCACGAACGACTTTGTGGTGTACACGATTGCGGCGGCGCCGAGCGCCACTCAGGCGAACATTGTGGCCTTTAACAATCTTTATACGGGCGCGGCTTCATCGTCTTGTCCGAACGGGCCGCAAACCCCGCCGACCACCGACTATAAGCAGCCTACGTTCATGTGGTCTTACGAGGTGGGCACGGCAGCGTCGTATCTTTCGCCGACGCTTTCGCTGGACGGAACCAAGGTGGCCTTCATCGAAAACTCGACTCCGCCGATGTTTGACGTGCTGACCTGGGCAGCTGGCCAGGGAAGCGACGCGACTCATCCGGTGAAGCCCGGTACGGGCGGATCTTCGGTAGTGCGATTGAACTACGCCAACAGCGGGCTTAGCGGTTGCAGCACCAGCAACAAACCCAACAGCAATTCATCTCCATACGTCGATTACACGAACGACGTCGCCTATATTGGCGCCGACAATGGGATCCTGTACAGGATCACAGGAGTATTCAAAGGAACTCCAACCGTGCAGTATTGCATAACCGTGAAGGCCAATGCGCAGTTGACGTCCCCGGTCTACGATCAGGTCAGCAATCAAGTGTTCGTGTCGGATGGTTTCTCGGTGTACTCGTTTACGCCGGGAGCCAGCGGGTTTACCGCAGGGGGATCGATTGCGGTTGCGGGCAATGCGAGCGCGGATCCCATCGTACTTTCGCCAATCGTAGATTCAACCAACGGATTCGTCTATGTGTTTTCGGCAACCAACGTCGGCAACACGAACGCGATCGTATCTCAGATGAACCTAGCGCTTACTTCGCAGGTCACGGCTGCGATTGGCCCGGATGCGACCGCCGCAAACGAATTCATTTTGGACGGCGACTTCGATAACGCCTACTTCACGACTGGTCCGAAAGCCGGCACCGGAACGCTGTATAGCTGCGGGACGCAAGCCAGCAGTTCGGCCAGGCCCAGCTTGTACGCGCTTTCTTTTTCGTCGCCGAACGGTTTGATGAACAGCACGCCGACGATGTCCGACGACCGGAACATTAATGGTGGCAGCAACCCGGTGGGCACATGTTCCCCATTGCTTGATTTTTTTGATGGCACCACGGACCGGATTTTCGTGGGCACGGGGAATTTCAACGCAACCACTGGCGCGAACCTGGTGACCGAGTGGAATGTGAATACGCGGACCACTTCCAACACGACCGCACCGAACAACACGGCGACGAATGAATGGGGTGGAACCAGCGCGTTCACGGTGGATAACGTGAGCACCACGCCCCAGGCAGCGAGCATTTACTTTGGCACGCTGCAAGCTCCCGGCAGCGGAACCAGCCCCTGTGGGGCCGGGAACTATTGCGCAGTGAAGCTGACCCAGTCAGGCTTGCAGTAGATTCGGATCGGCGTCAGCACCCATAGCCTCGGTTTTGTCACCCGTTTGCAACCGGAGCCGGAAAAAGGATATGCTCTCGCTTCCCCGGAGCATATGCCCTGATGACACCAACTCGTCGTCCCTTGCGGTTTGCCCTCACGGTTTTTGTCATTTTTTGTCTTTCCCACAGCGCGCGCTTGCTGGCGCAACAGGTCGACCCCAATCTCTTTTCCGAGATGAAGTGGCGGATGATTGGCCCTTATCGCGGGGGAAAAGTGAATGCGGTCGCCGGAATCCCGGGAGATCCAGCTGTCTATTACTTCGGCGCGAATGGCGGTGGTGTATGGAAGACGACCGACGGTGGAACCGTCTGGAAACCTATCTTCGATAGCCAGCCAGTAGCTTCGATTGGGGCGCTGGCGCTCGCGCCCTCCAACCCGAACATTATTTATGTTGGCAGCGGCGAAAACAATGTCTACTCCGACATCACTTATGGAAACGGGGTCTACAAATCAACCGACGCCGGCGTGACCTGGCAGTATCTCGGGCTGGAGGACACGCGCCACGTCGCGCGAATCCTGGTGGATCCCCGCAACCCTGACATTGTTTTGCTCGCAGCCATGGGCCACAGTTTCGGGCCCAATGCTGAGCGTGGTGTCTTTCGCTCGACCGACGGCGGCCACACCTGGAAGAAGGTTCTATATAAGGATGACGTCACCGGCGCCATCGATCTCTGCTTTGCTCCCGGTGAGCCGCGCGTTGTCTATGCGGCGCTGTGGCACGCCATTCGAAAGCCCGGACAAACGGGAACGTCGTATGGCCCGGGCAGCGGAATCTACAAGTCGACAAACGAAGGCGTGACTTGGACGGAGATTACAGGGCGTGGCCTGCCGCCTAAGGATTGGGGCCGCATCGGAGTGGCGGTCGCGCCTGGCACGCATGGCAGACGGGTATACGCCATCATCGAGGCCAAGGAAAAAAACAACGGACTGTACCGCTCCGACGATGGCGGTGCCACCTGGCAGCGGGCCACGATGGACGATCGCATTGTCGGCTACTGGTATATGAGTGAGATTTTCGTCGATCCGCGAAATGCAGATGTGGTCTACGTTCCCAAGCAGTCGCTCTACCGCTCGACCGACGGCGGCAAAACGTTCACGGTCATCAAGGGCGCGCCGGGCGGAGACGATTACCACACGCTGTGGATTGACCCGACGAACTCGCAGCGCATCATGCTGGGAGTCGATCAGGGCGCGACCATCAGCCTCAATGGCGGAGAATCGTGGAACACCTGGTACAACCAGCCCACGGGTCAGTTCTATCGTGTCGCCACCGATCATGAGTTTCCGTATTGGGTATACGGACCTCAGCAGGATAGCGGGACCGTAGGCACTTCGAGCCGCGGCAATAATGGGCAAATTACGGAGCGAGATTGGTTTCCCGTGGGCCCCGGCGAAAGCGGTTACACCATTCCCGATCCGCTTGATCCCGACGTGGTTTACAACGCCGGCCCCTTCGGCAGCGTGGTTCGATTATCCAAACGAACTGGGCAGGTGCGGGATGTCTCGCCTGCACCCATCGCCTTCGGCACCAAGTACCGGTTCAATTGGAATATTCCCATGGTCTTCTCGCCCCAGGATCCACACGTTCTTTATCTGGGCACGCAATTTGTGCTGAAGACGGTGAACGGGGGCACGAGTTGGGAAGCGATTAGCCCTGACCTGACGCGGACTCCGGTGGATGCAAAAGATCCGAAAAAACCGTTGGGCTCTCTGATGACGATTGCTCCATCGCCGGTGAAAGAAGGAGTTATTTGGGCCGGTACGGACGACGGCGCGGTCCAGTTGACGCGCGACGGTGGCGCGACTTGGCAGAATGTTACCCCGCCCGCGGTCTCGGAGTGGAGCTTGATTCCACTGATTGAGGCGTCGCACTTCGACGCCGGTACTGCCTACGTCGCTGTCAACCGGAATCCTTTGGACGACCTGCGTCCGCACATTTTTCAAACTCATGACTTCGGCCAGAGCTGGCATGAAACGGTGAATGGCATTCGCGACACTGACTTTGTTCGGGCAGTGCGGGAAGATCCAGTGCGCAAGAGTTTGCTCTATGCGGGAACTGAACAAGGCGTATACGTCTCCTTCGACGACGGCGGCCATTGGCAATCGCTACGCTCGAACATGCCAATTGTGGCGGTGCATGATCTCGCCATCGAGCAGGACGATCTGATCGCGGCAACTTACGGACGCTCATTCTGGATTCTCGATGATATTTCGACGCTGCGCCAGATTGACCCGCAATCGCTGCCGACACAGGCCGTTCTTTTTGCACCGCGCTCCGCGATCCGGGTGCGTCGGGACGAAAATCAGGACACGCCGCTGCCTCCCGAGATTCCGGCGGGAAAGAATCCTCCGGATGGGGCCATTCTCGATTACTTTCTACCGTCTGCTTCGACCACCGATATTCAACTCGAAATCTATGATCAGGACGGGAAACTGATTCGTACGTACTCGAGCGCGCCGTTGCCCGAGACTCATGAGCAGCCGTTGCAGATCGCCGAATATTGGATCGCCCATCCCAGGCCACTCGAGAAAGGGCCGGGAATGCATCGGTTTGTCTGGAACCTGCGCTATCCCGACCCAGAGGCTGTGCACGTCCAAACTCCCTACAACTATCCCATGGGCGCGATCGCGGGTGAAACTCCGCTGCCGCCGCAGGGACCGCTCGTCTTGCCGGGGAATTATGAAGTGCGTCTGACGGTGGACGGCCGGACTTACAGCCAGCCACTCGAAGTAAAGATGGATCTCCGGGTGGATTACGCGCGAAACCAATTGGAGAGTGTATTAGCGTTGGAGCTCAAGATTTCCGCAACTCTCGGGCGAAACTATGCTGGTTATCAACAGGTGAAGGTTCTGCGCTCACGCCTGGCAGAGTTCACCAAGCGGCCGGCAGGGGACTCGATCGGAACCGCGGCCACTCAACTGGACTCGAAAGCGGCAGCGATTGAAGGCGAGTCGCTCTCGGTTTTCGATACCCCTAAGGGCAGCAATTTCACAATCGTGAACGATAGTCTGGTGGCGCTGATCGCACTCGTCGATGGAGCTGATTTTGCGCCTTCGGAGGCATCGTTCGCGGCACTGCAGAAGGTATGCGGAGCCATGAACGATACTTTTGGCGAGTGGCAGCAGCTCAAGGCGAAAGACCTGGTGGATTTCCGCAAGCTTATTGACTCCCAGAAGCCGGGTGCCATCCCTGATTATCCGTTGCTTGCGCCCGATCCGAACTGTGGGAAGTGACCAATTCTCACCACCTAGGCACAGAGACGAATTTCAAGAAAAGCTCATCCAGATTATCGCGCTCCTGCCTCATGGCTTCGCCTTCTCTGTGACTGTTTGACCCTGTGGCGAAGCAGTTAAGTTCAATGCTACCGCAGCGCTGCCGCGTTAGTACACTCGACTAAGGTTACCCGGGCTGGCACGGACGGGCCATTCCTGGAAATGGCGCCTGGGGGCACACTGGATGCAGAGACAATTCAATGCAGCCAGAGTCGATCCAAGCCGAGCTCTTCGTCACTCTCGTTCAGCACTACGAGCACAATCCTCTTGAATTCGTGAGGCTGCCTCAGCAGACCGTCGATTCCTCTTTCGCGCGGGTGGCAGTCGCCGAGTTGCGGAATGAAGGCTATGTCGAGGAACAAGTGAGGGGCGTGGTCAGGCTCACGCCGCGGGGGTATCAGGTGTACAGGAGCAAGCCACTTCCTGCTGCTTAGGTGGCTTCGGAATTTCAGAAGAGTCAGAAGTAGAAGTTGCGTGACGTGCGTCTACTCATACCGCAGGCATACAATGGGATCCAGATTGGCTGCCAGATTCGCGGGATAAAAACCGAAGAATAAACCCACGGCCACTGAGATCGTGAAACCGATCGATACCCACAGATACGACAGCGTGGCTGGGATCGAAGGCACGAATGTGCGCACCAGCGTTGATATTCCAGCCCCGATCAGAATACCGATGGTACCACCCACCAGGGTGAGGACCACTGCTTCCATCAGGAATTGAAGACGAATATCCACGCGGCGGGCGCCGATGGCTTTGCGCAGGCCAATCTCCTGGGTGCGCTCAGTCACGGAGATCAGCATAATGTTCATCACGCCGATCCCTCCTACGAGCAGGCCGATGGAACTGATCACGCTGGTCAAGATCACCAAGGCCCCGGTAAGCTGGTTCCACAGATTGCTAAGAAAGTCGGGCGAACTCAGCTCGAAGTCGTTCTCCTTGTTAGCGGGGACATGCCGCAGGCGGCGCATCGCCTGAATCACTTCGTCCTGTGCGGTTTGAAGGCTCACGTTCTCCGGGACCGTGAAGGCCATGATCAGCTCCTTGGCTTCTGGATACTCTTTCTTGAAGTTGCTGAGCGGGATCACGGCGAACGCGTCCACACCGGGGCCGATGAACAAACCGGGGTCATGCTCAAAAACGCCGATGACTTCGTAGAGGTCGCCGTTGAGCCGCACGGTTTTGCCGACGGCATCGGTGTAGGGGAAAAGTGATTCGTTGATGGCAGCTCCCAGCACTACCACCGGTCGCGCATGTTCCTGATCAAAGGCGCTGATAAAGCGGCCACGTCCTACCGTGAACAACGGAATGGCCTCGGCATACTGCGGCTCAACTCCCCGCACGATGACCTTCTCGACGCTGCGATCGCCGTTGGTGATCAGGTTGCTGTCGCCAAAGAAAAAACCGCGAGTGCCAAACGTGGTTACGATCTGCACGTCGGGAGCAGCTTGCCGGATGAAATCGGCGTAGTCGTAATCGAAGTATCTGCGGGTGCGGATGCTCTGCGGCCAGCGCGATGGGTCTGAGCCAGGCGGAAATCGTGAGACAAAATACGTGCGCGAGCCCAGGGACTCTACTTTGTCCTGCACAAACTTGTTCAGACCCTGAATGATGCTTGCCATCGAAATCACCGAAGACACGCCAATCACGATGCCCAGGACAGTCAGCACCGACCGCACCTTGGATGAGCGCAGTGTTTCGAGCGCGGCGAGACAATTCTCCCGAGCTTGCGAAGCCGTCATAATCGCCATTAGTCAGCCCTCATGGCGACGACGGGATCCAACCGCGACGCGCGGACTGCGGGATAGATACCGAAAAACAGTCCGACTGCGGAACTGAGAAACACTCCCAACACCGCGACCCAGCTCTGCACCGACGCGGGAAACGGGGTGAAGGTTCGCAAGATCAGCGCGACCAGGAATCCCAGTGCGATCCCAACCAGACCTCCGGCGATACACATCGTGACGCTTTCCGCAATGAACTGCCGTACGATGTCCAGCTTGGTTGCGCCCACGGCGAGGCGCACACCGATTTCTCGACGACGGGCGGTCACGCTGACCAGCATCACGTTCATGATGACGATGCCGCCGACCACAACCGAGATCACGCTGACCATAATGAACACCGCAAAAAATGCTGAACTGATGCTTCGCCACAACGCCATGTAACTTTCCTTGGTGCCGATGAAAAAGTCGTCCTCCATGTTTGCCGTGAGGTGGTGCCGCGCGCGCAAAGTGAGCTGAGCCTGATCCTGAGCAGGTTCAAAGTTCTCCGCGTTGGTCCGGACATTGATGATGAGGCTGGTATGCGCGCCTTGCATGCGCAGGAAAACCGAGAGCGGAACCATGACGAAATTATCCTGGTCCTGGCCCAGCACGCTGCCGATTTTCTCCATGGTGCCGATCACCGTGAACTCATCGTTGCCGATGCGCATGGTCTTCCCCATCGGATCCACACCGAGAAACAATTGTTGGACCAAGGTGTCGCCGATCAAGCAGACGTTGGCGCGGTGCTCGGCCTCCGACGGCGTGAAATAGCGGCCGCGCTCGACGGTGCGCGTGTCGATGTCCGCCATGCTTGCGGTTTGGCCGGAGAGATTCACGTCCGTGACCTCTTTATTGCCGTAGCGTACGCGGACGGTGCTGCTCGCGCTGCCGCCAACCTCGGCGCATGCGGTGCATCGATCAGCGATGGCTTGCATGTCGTCGAGTTCAATCTTCCGGTACTTCAGAGCCTTGATGACGATGTTGAAGTCGGTGACGGCGAAGGGAGTGCGGGCGACCTGAAAGACGTTTGTGCCCAGGTTGGCGATCTTTTGCTCAACGTAGACGTTCGCTCCCTGCACCAGGGTCATGACCGTAATAAGCGTGGCCACGCCCATGGTCAGCCCCAGCATGGTGAGCGAGGCACGCAACTTGTGGGCGCGGAGGGCGCTGACACATTCGGCCAGATTGTCTCGGACGGCGAGCATAAGCGCAGGGACACATTTCCAGCTACACACTTCAATCCTACCAGCGTTTCTTATGAAGATCAGAAGCTGCTGTCTTGGTGAATTTGCTTAAAACCATTAACCACAAAGGGCACGAAGGTACACAAAGGTTTGGTCAAGAAGATTTCTTCGTGTACCTTTGTGTCCTTTGGGGTTCAAGATTTTGCTTGATTCCTATACGATCGTGTTCGGCGGAGGGAATTTGCTGTGCCAAAACTGGTCGTCAGTGAGGACCTTGTCATGAGTAAAGTGCAGAGATTGGTAATCCTGGCAGCATGCGCGTGCATAGCTCTGAGCGGCCTCGCTGCTGCTCCACCCGACCGGCAGATCGCGGTTACGATTGACGATTTGCCAGCGGGCAACGCCTATAACATGTCCGCCGCTGACATTACCCAGATGACTACAAAGTTGCTCGCGGCCCTCCGCCAGCAGAACATTCCCGCTGTTGGTTTCGTGAATGAGAAGAAGCTGTATCGTACGGGCGAAGTGGATGAACGAATCAAGGCGCTCGATATGTGGCTCGACGCTGGCTTTGAACTGGGTAACCATACTTTCAGTCATACGTCGCTGAATAAGGCTGGACTAAAGGCGTGGGAGGACGACGTTATTCAGGGCGAGAGCGTGACCCGGTTGCTGATGGCGCAGCACAGGATGACATTGAGATATTTCCGGCATCCTTACTTGGATACTGGCCGCGACCTGCAGACACGACGCGACGCCGAGGGCTTTCTCGTGGGACGGGGTTACCGCATCGCCCCGATCACGCTCGATGCCTGGGACTGGATGTTCGGCGCAATCTACGAAGACGCCAAGAAGCGAGGCGACGCCGCTTTGCAGCAAGAGATGGTCAGCTCTTACCTGGTGCACAGTGATGAGGTATTCGCATACTACGAGCAGCTTTCAAAGCGAATCGTGGGCTACGAGCCCAAGCAGATTCTGCTGCTGCATGGAAACTGGCTGGAGGCTGATCATATCGGCGAACTGGCGGATCTGATGCGAAAAAGAGGATATCGTTTCATCACGCTCGAAGACGCGTTGAGCGATCAGGCCTACAGCCTTCCTGACACATACGTCGGAGAAGAAGGAACCAGCTGGCTCGATCACTGGGCCATTACGATGGGCAAACCGCTGCAGGGATTTCCAGAGGTGCCGGCGTCGATCATGGAGCGACACGCCGCTCTGACGAAACCGCACGCACCCTGAGTCCGGCGGCTTTCATTCGTATCGCAGTGCGACCATGGGATCGACCTTGGCTGCGCGGCTGGCAGGAATGTAGTTTGCGAGAAATGCCACAAATCCCAGCAACGCGGTAAAAGCCGCGAGGGTTAAGGGATCGGTGGCGCTGACGTCGAACAAGAGGCGCGAAATCAGCCTCGTCAGCGCGATAGCCGCGACCAGACCTGCAATCACTCCCGTCAAAGCAAGGGACATTCCCTTCCACACGATGAGCTTCATCACGTCCGCGCGCTGGGCGCCGAGTGCCATGCGCACTCCGATTTCTCGCACCCGCTGGCTGACGAAGTAAGCCATGACCCCGTAAATTCCAATTGCTGCCAGCAGCATGGCCGTGGCTGCAAAGAATCCAAGAATTTGCATGGCAAAGCGGCGCGGCGCTAACGAATCGGAGATGATGTTGCGCAGTGCGCGCACGCCAAACACTGGCAAGTCCGGGTCGACAGCCTGGATTTCACGGCGGACCGGCTCCTCTAAAGCCTCGGGACTGGCGGTGGTCCGGATGTAGACCGTCATTGCGTTCAGCGGAAACTGTCGTGAAGGAAGAAACAGGTGCGGAGTGTAGGGTGCGTCGAGGCCTTCATTTCTGCTCCTGCCTATCACGCCCACGATCCTCCGCACGTCAGGGTTTTGAGGGCCAACCTGTATTTGCGGGCCAAGCTGTAGGCGAATTTGCTTCCCTACTGGATCTTCGTGTGGCCAGAAGCGCTCAGCCGCCGTCTGGTCGATGAGCACGACCGGTTCGCCTTTCTCGTTGTCTGCGTCGGTAAAAAATCTACCTGTGATCAGCGGCGTGGCGAGGACATGGAAAAGCTCGGGCGATGCCACACCCAACTGAGCGGTTGGAGCTTCACCTGCTGCGGCAACGCGGCCCACGATCTCGAAGCCTCTGGAGTTGCGCAGCCCGGTAAAGGGAGTGTTCCCACCTCCGATTGCAACTTCCTTCACGCCGGGCACGGTGCCGACTCGACGTAGCACTTCGCTCACGAAAATATTTCGTTTCTCCTGGGTCGGATAAGGATTGTTCTTAGGATCATTCGGTACTGGCAGCCATAACCGGGCGGTCACCACGTTGTCGGTATTGAAGCCGGGTTGTACTTCGAGCACTTTCCAGAAGCTGCGCAGCAAAAGGCCGGCGCTCACCATGAGCACGAACGAAAGTGCGAACTCGCAAGCGACCAGCGCGCTAAGAAAGCGATGTTGACCCGAGGCGAGGCCCGCTCCCCGCGATCCTTGACCTAATTTATCCATCAATCGCCGGTCGGACATTTGCATCGCAGGAGCCAGGCCGAACAGAAGACCGGTGATTACGGAAATCGCAAAGGCGAAGAAAAGTGCACGCCCGTTCAACGCGACTTCTGTAAGCCTGGGTAGGTTCGCTGGAACCAGCGTGAGCAAAATGTCTTTAAGCCAAAAGCTCAGGGGCAGGGCGAGCACTCCGCCGCAGAGCGAGAGCACGACGCTCTCGGTCAGGGTCTGACGAACCAGTCTCCAGCTACTTGCGCCCAGCGCCTGCCGGACAGCGATTTCGCGGTGTCGCGACGAAGATCGCGCCAGCAGCAGGCTGGCGATGTTCACACAGGCGATCAGCAGTACGACTCCGACTGCGGCCAGGAGCAGGAATAGCATCAAGCTCACGTTAGCGGTCACTTCCTGCTGCAGCGGCACGAGTCGAAGTCTCCATTGTGCAGTCGCGGGATAATCGGTGGGATATAGCTCGCGCAGTTGCGCGGCGAAGGCGTCGAGCTTCGCCTGGGCTTGCGCGACGGAGAGTCCAGGCTTCAAACGCGCGATGGCGCCAGGAATAAATCGTAGGGTGCGCAGAGGAGGTTTCGGAAATGGCGGGGCGGCGTATCCTGCCGCCACCCAGACTTCCACGTCGTGCCCGAGAGTACGTCCGGGATGGCGAAAGGTCGGCGGCATGACTCCGATGATGGTGTAGAGATCAGTATCTATCCGGATCGCCTGACCCAAGACGTTCGGGTCCGCCCCAAACATGGTGTGCCACAGGCTGTCGCTGATGACCGCGCCTTCAGAAAATCCTTCGCGAGAATCGCCGTCGTTCCAAACCCGGCCTATCGCGGGCCGCGCAAGCAGTAGTGTGAAATAGCTCGTGCTGACCGCATTGGCTTCTACGCGCTGGGGTTTCTCTCGTCCGGTAATGTTGGCGTTGATGGGCCAAACCGCCGACAACTGCTCGAACACTCCAGAGCGCTTTTGAAAATCATCGAGTTCAGGCTGCGACATGCCAGCATCTGTCAGGTTGGCTCCCGGAATGTCTTCCTTCACCGACACCAGTTGCTCCGGTTGTGAGTAAGGGAGCGGCCGCAAAAGGATGGCGTCGACCACCGAAAACAACGCCGTATTAGCGCCGATGCCCAGGGCCAGAGTGACAATTACCACTGCGCTAAAGCCTGGGCTTTTGCGCAGCATGCGAACGCCGTAGCGAAGATCCTGCAGCAGAATTTCCATCGGTCGTCCTTGATGCGGTTGCCTCGCTCTTCTTGCAGGTTAAATGCCTTTACGCAACCTGCGAGCTTCTTACTTAGACGATTGATACGCATGGCGGTTACGAGGCAAATTCATCGGATGTATGTTCGGTTGTGGGATTCCAGCGTTCGAAAGCGGACAGGCTACGCATGGCTACCATGGTCGTGCGGACGCGCAGGGAAACAGCGCTACAAGGCCATCAGCAATTGAATTCGTGCGAAAATCGCATGGGGGTGGGAATGTCCAAGAAGAAAATGAACGTTGGCATGATCGGGTCCGGTTTCATCGGCAAGGTACATTCGAATGCTTTTCGTCAAGTTGGGCATTTCTTCGACACGCCTTACGAAGTTGTGTGCAAGGTCGTCTGCGGCCGTAATCGGGCAAAGCTGGAGACGGCTGCCTCTCAGTGGGGTTGGAGCGAGGTCGAAACCGACTGGCAGAAGGTCATCGCGAGAAAAGATATTGACGCAGTCGATATCGCCGTCCCCAACGCGCTGCATTCGGTGATTGCGATCGCAGCCGCTGAAGCTGGGAAAATCATACTCTGCGAAAAGCCGCTAGCGTCATCCATTGAAGAAGCGGAAAGCATGACCAAAGCGGTAGAGCACACTCCCAACCTGGTTTGGTTTAATTTCCGTCGTATACCGGCGATTGTTTTTGCGAAACAACTCATCACCGAAGGACGCATCGGCCAGACTCTTCACTATCGGGCCCTGTACTTGAATCAGTCCGGTAACGATCCGAGCAAGGCGAACACGTGGCGCTATAAACGGAGCGAGGCAGGAATGGGAGCCGCGGGAGATTTGCTCTCCCACTGCATTGACATTGCGCTTTATCTCAATGGACCGATCAAAGAGCTCTCCGCGTTGATGCACACATTTGCTCCTGGCCGGGATGTGGACGACGCGACGTTGCTGATGGCCCGCTTTGCAAATGGCAGCATCGGAACATTCGAGGCAACCCGCTATGGGGTTGGGTGCCAGAATCGCAATACGTTTGAACTGAATGGGGCGAAGGGAATGCTCAGCTTCACTCTCGACGACATGAACCAACTTGATTTCTTTGATGCTACCGAACCCGCCAATTTGCAGGGCAAGCGCAGCCTAGCCGTCACGGCGTTAGACCATCCATACGGGAAAAACTTCTGGAAGCCGGGCCATGTTTTGGGATACGAGCATCCTTTTATTGCGACGCTTGGAGATTTTCTTAATTCGATAGGCCGACAGGAGCCTTTCCATGTGAATTTCGAAGATGCGCTCGCCGTGCAGAGAATCCTGCACGCGATTGAGCGATCTTCCGCCTCGGGTGGTTGGGTGAGTGTGGAAGGGGACGCCGGATAAGCAACGCTGGCTTGAACGCTTGTGCGGTTCCAGAGAATCCCTCCTTTGAGTACCTTCGTGTCCTTTGTGGTTGATGAGGCGCAAATGCTAGAACCACAAAGGACACAAAGGTGTCCCCGTTGCATTTAGGAACACCTGCGCCAAGGTGCTGAGGTTAATGGGACTAATGCAAAGCGACCTTATCCGTCAGCGCGATGTCCGCTGCCGAACGGGTGACAAACAAATCGAAGTTTCCCGGCGCCACAGTCCACGAATGGCTCTTGACATCGTAGTAGGAGAAAGCTCTCCGGTCGAGTTTCACAACGACGTTCTTGGTCTCGCCGGGATTCAGGCTTACTCTCTTGAATCCCTTCAGTTCCTTTACTGGACGGGGCACCGGAGCGCGCTGATCGCCAACGGAAATGGCGGGGAGGCGTATTTCGCCGCGATCCAAATCTCCACGTCGTGCCCGAGGGTGCGTTCGGAATGGCGAAAGTTGGCTTTCGCTCAGTGCGTAATTTGTAAATCATTCATTAATAAATACTTCTTGGCTTCGTTTTTGCAAAACGCCATTTTACTGTTCCACCGGGAGCACATTCTATTATCGGGTTAAGTGTACGCTCACCGGGGGAGGAATCATTTCTCCCTGGCGGCGCCTCTGGAGTCGCTCAAGACGATCAACGGTGCGACCAAGTTGTCGCTTAATGGCAGCTTCATAGCGAAGGAGCCTGTTGAGTTCATAGTCATTCGGTATTACGTGCTTCGCGATCGCATTTTCTCGATCAGCGGAACTTCTCAATCGTGCGACTTGCTCGATAAAATCTATTCTGAGATACACGGCAGATGCAGCGCGAATCGAAGAACGCTCTTCGGAACTTAGATCTTGCCACCTTTTTGACGTCGTCGGATCTGCCATCTTTTCTTCCGGCTCGCTCTCCATTGACTCCCACATCGACTCGATCCCCGGGTCTATTGCGAAAATTCTGTCCTTCATCTCCCGCGAGATTTCGCCCTTCTCTTCGATCTCGTCCGCCGCAGTCTTCAATTGGAGGATAATAGTCTGATCTTTTTTGTCCTGCTGCTTATACAACTCTCTTTGCGTTGCTAGCTCTCTACCCGCGGAAGCTTGCAACGCTACGCAGTTCACCGCATTTTCATAGCGCCACGCACGTTTGAGCCTCCACCAGCAAAGGGCGAGACGTTCGACTTCCAGTTCCTCCGCCGTTCCGATCGGCTGGTACTGCGCGCGGAGGCCGCCGCGAAGTTCTTCATATTTCTGAGAATCTTCGCCGTGATTGGCGAAATCAATTAGCTGCCTGGTGAACAACCCGTGCTTAATCGCGTTCCTCCCACTGTAGACCTTGCCTTTGGTTGTCTTAGGCCCAGTGGACTTCTGCGCGTTCTGGCGGTTAGCTGCGACCTTGCGTGCAGACGTAGTGAAGGCTCTCTTTTCCGTCTCCGTCCGCGGGCCGGCTCCCTCTGTTATTTCTTTCTCTGAATCTTTCATAGAAAATACCTCTCTTGGATAGACCGAGACTCGCCATGAGAAACGGCCCAAAACAGCGCAGGACCGGGCATTCGTCTTTCGTGCTCCTCCATTAGACACTGGTCTTCAGTGGGTTTCACCTTACGGTAGTAATTACGCGGAGGTACTTACCGACACATTGGTCCAATCAGGAGTCAATCGGGATTTTTGGAGCACGGCTCGTGGCGCGTGGGACATGTATCTGTCTACGAATTGTCCACGGCAAGTTCTGCGGCCCTGCTTATCGTAGAGAACGGACTGACTGTTCTGAAGACCGCTACTAAATCAGAATCAGGTGGTAGGCTTGGTACCAACCCTTCCCAGCATTCTTTCAAGGAATTTAGCCCCCTGTTTCCTGTACGCGTCAGATCCGGCCAAGAGAAAGGCTTCACATATGCGGGCGACACTTTGACCTTCGCGAGCCGCGATTGCTTCAACGTCTCTCTTCACGTGTGAATTAATTCTGAAAGTAAGGCGGCTATCTTTCTTCATCTGCGCAATCTTAGCACCTCAATATTTCGGAAATTCGCGAAAAGTAGTTGACTTCAGAGGTTCCGTATGTCATCCTCTTATATTCCATATGTTTTCCATATGGATGACATTTTCTAAGAGAACTCTAATGAAATCACAGCGAAACTTAGTAAAAGAAAACTCATCTGCGGCCAAAAGAAGATGGCCCACACAGACTGACAAGCCTTGCATGCGAACCCTCCGGCTGTTGACTGATGCCTTCCGGTTTTCCCTCGCCTATGGTGACTTGCTCCTACTCGAAAACGGCTGGTATGTAACTCATACTGGTCTCCTTCGATTAGCGCGTCGATGTCGATGCGTCGGAATGCATGTTGAACCGGTGACGGAGTTTTCACACCCTTCCGCGGCACGATGGGCATTCAAGGCCATAGTGTACAAGTCTCTCAAGTGCAAAGGCTTTGTCGGATATGGCGACGCCGATCCGTCCAATGTTTCGTTCTTTGTACACGGTGCCGAAATGCGAATTGCTGAAACTCGCGCCGTCAACCGGGCTTTGCGCAAAGCCTATGGAATTGGCATCTGCTCCGTCGAGGAGATCGGCCCCCTCGCAGAACCGTCGACATCCTCTCGCCAATCAAAGAAACTTCCTCCGCAACCTACCAACGGAAACTACGGTGGGCGAACCGTTCGTGACCACCTCTGCCAAATTATTCGCCAGCATCAGCTCGACGCCACCCTGGTCAAGTCGTATGCGACCGACTTCTGCGGGGTCAAGACTCTTCGTGAAGCCACGCGCGAGCAAGTCGAAAACTTCGTAGCGCACTTGGCCGATTGGGCCGAGAAAGACCGCGATGCCCTGCTGTGCCAGCTCAACAGCTATCTCGGCGCGAAAGAGTCGGCGTAGGGACCATGATCGCTCATAGCCCCCGCCACAGATCCGGACGAGCGGTATTACCGCATCCGGCTCCCACCTCGGGTGATGACGGGCAGACGCAGAAGGGGATAAGGATGACAGATACGCGCAGGCGGAAGCCACCGACTAATGAGACGTTCCATACGGTGCCACGGCAGGTGGTTGCCCTGACTGCGTCGGCGCAGGACTGTCCGCCACAGATAACCCACTGCCATGCGATAGGCTCCCAGTGCCGGGCCATTCATGGGCACACCATAGTAATGGATGTGACCCAGCAGGACCGAGCGCAGATAAGCCCCCTGTTCCGGGATGGGCATGTGCATGCGTTGCCGCAGTACGACTTTGAGTTCCCGCAGCTTGGCTTGCCACCTCTGCCGCATCGTCTGCCGCAGAACTGTAAACCCACCCTTCCGCGTCTTTGCGCAGCTGTGCGTAAATCCGAGGAAGTTGAAGGTCTCTGGTTTGCCGTCGCCACGCTTGCGCCGATCCCGTTCGGCAAAGCGGCCGAACTCGACGATACGCGTTTTGTCGGCATGCAGTTCCAATGCGAACTTCGCAAACCGCTCACGCAGTTCCGCAAGGAAGCGTTCTGCCTCATGACGATACTCAAAGCCCACGACGAAATCATCGGCAAAGCGGACGAGGATCATGTCGCCGTGCGCCTGCTTCTGCCTCCATCGCTGGCCCCAAAGGTCGAACAGGTTGGTAGAGACGAGTCTTGACGACGGTAGCCTGTGCGGAGCCTGACGAAGCGCAGCGCTTTCGCGAGCACCTCTCACCGAGTAGGCATGGCCGCTTGATCTCGTCTCCCCAAGCAGAACCCGGCGTGCAGATTCCCCGCACCGGGCTCCCCAGACGACATTCGCTAAAGTGGGCATTCGTCAAACCATCGGATTTAGGTTTTGAGCAAACGGCAGTTTGAACCACGGGCGATCTTTCAGGCGCGTCCAGTTCGTCCGACGTCTCTGACCCCGACGATTCAAGGCGCTTATCCACTGGCGCTGTACTTGCTGCCGCACCCAGTTGAGCTTGCGCTCACAGTGATGCAGGCCGAAGTACTGATAGAAACCGCGCAACATCTTCGTCAGGTGTTGCTGCTGTTCCCATCGTCTCCAGTGTCTGTTATGAAGGATCCACTCCCGTGTCCGAGCCAGAAATTTCCGACAACTCTTGACGCTGGGGATGCGAATCAGAGCAAATCGCCCCGCTCGATCCACCCCACAGACATGTTTGAAACCCAGAAACTCGAAGGTCTCCGGCCTTCCTAGTCCGTGTCGCAGACAGGTCATGCCTGCAAATCGCCCAAAGAGTATGCGCCGAGTTTTCTCCTCGGCCAGCTCCAGACCGAATTCCGCAAACCGCTTCCGCACTTTCTGTTGGAAGTCGTCCACCTCTTTTCGGAACTGGAAACTCACCACGAAGTCATCAGCGAAACGCAGCAGATACGCCTCGCCCCGACATTGCGGTTTGATCTTCTTCTCAAACCACAAATCGAGAACGAAGTGGAGGTAAAGGTTGCTCAGCACAGGTGAGATCGGACCGCCCTGTGGAGTCCCTTCCTTTGCGTAGACGACAACCCCATCTTGCATTGCTCCAGCGTTGAGCCATTTTCCGATCAAGCCCAGGATCACCGGATCTGCAATGCGATGGGCTACCATCTTGCGTAGCCACTGATGATTAATACGGGTGAAATAGCTGCGAATATCGGCTTCGAACACCTGCCCTACCTTCTTCTTCACGATCTGCACGCGTAGAGCCTGCAGCGCGTGATGAGGATTTCGGCCAGGTCGAAAGCCGTAACTGCAATCGAGGAAGTCTGCCTCAAACACAGCTTCCAGAATGCGTGCTACCGCCCGCTGCAGCAGCCGGTCCGCGGCCGTGGGAATCCCCAGCGGCCTTGTTCCGACTTTGCCCGGCCCTTTGGGTATCTCCACCCTTCGGACCGGCGGTGCATGATAGGTGCCTTCTTTCAGCTGCGCGCAGATCGCCTCGACTTGCGTTTCTAGCTCGCTTCCAAACTGCTCGGCGCTCTGTCCATCGACTCCGCCCGCTGCTCGCCGATTCATCTTTCCCCAAGTCTCCTTGGGAAATTCCGGCGTCAGCAGGTGCGCCAATGACGTAAACCGTGCCTTGCGGTCTAACTTCGCCTTCTTCGCTATCTGACTCAGTTGTGTTGACATCCGATTCCTGCCTCCGTCGGTGCAGGTGATGTTTCCCTAAAGTCAGGCTTCATCTGTTTCGCCGCTTCCCCTTGTACGCGGCTTTCCCGCGCTCCGAGTACTACCAGCGAATCCGACTTCGCACGTGGCATCTGCTTTTCTCAGGAATGATCCCTATCGTCCGGCATACTCGATCCGTTTTGTGCACGGACCAAGACCACAGTGGATCTCCCAGGTCCCTTGACGCTTCCCTATCCGAACGTGCCGTGCTCACTGACCCCGCCGCAGTCTCCGGCCACCTCGCCATTTGCGGTGCGCCTACTGGTGCCTTCCAGCCACTACGATGCTGTCGGCCTGCGGTTAAGTATTTAACGAGGCTCAATCGCTTCACTTTCGTTACGGCTCGCTCGTCGCTCTGTCTACGCTTAGTCCGATTCGTTGTCTCCTCAGACCCAAGACTCGATTCCCGGTGAGGCGGCTGCACCTCTTGTCGGGGCGGGAATTTCACCCGCTGGAAGCACCAGGTTTGTCCTGGCGCACCATAGTGCAGATAGAGATTCGACAGCAGCGGACTGATGCTTCCGCCCTGAACCGTCCCCACTTCACTTTGTATCCGCTGCCCCTCCTCCAGCACGCCCGCCTTGAGCCATTTCTGGATCAACCGCACGACGCGCCGGTCTGCTACGCGGTGCTCGACGAACTTCACCAACCATCCGTGGTTGAGAGTGTCGTAAAACCGACGGATGTCGGCATCGAGCACCCAGTTCACCTTTCTCACGGTAAGTCCAACCGTCAACGCATCCAGCGCTTGGTGCGGGCTGCGTTTTGGCCGGAACCCATAAGAAAAACCGAGAAAGTCTGTTTCGTAGATGGCGTTCAGCACCTCGACCATGGCACGCTGGACGATTTTGTCTTCCAGCGCGGGAACGCCGAGCGGACGAAGCTCGCCCGGTTTGCCCATCTTCGGGATGTAGACCCTACGAACAGGCCTAGCTCGGTACGCTCCTCGCTTAAGCCGTTGGGACAGGTCCCGGAGGTTTTCCTCCAGTTCCTCTCCGTATTGCTCCCACGTCTCGCCGTCTACGCCTGCCGCTGCCTGCCTTTTGATAGAGAAGTAGGCTGCTCGCAATCGTTCGACGTCATAGAGGTGGTGCAGGAGCGCGGTGAACCGCTGTTTCCTATCCGCTCTTGCTACCTGACGTACTCGCTCCAGCGCGCTGGGCGCACTCTCCCGGCTCTGAGTCCGGAGCGCGTTGCGCTCGAGCGAGTTTCCCTTGGCCAGCCCCCTTCCCTTCACCGCCTCCGCCGCCGGTTCCTCGGCTTTGTTCAGCGGCTTCGCCGGTACTACAGGGCCGTCCGACTTCCCACGTGTGTTCATCATCGGCGTATGTCGTTTGACTTCCCGATGCGGCCTGCGGCTCTCTCAACCGCAGGCGCACGTGGGATCTCCCGGTTCCCGCGCAAGGTCTTTCCGTACATGCTCGGGGTCTGTGACCGCGCGGGATCCTGGTGCACCTTGCGATGGTGGTACACCCGGTGTTGCCTTCCGCTTGCACCCACGGCGTCGGCATCCCGGAGTTCCTGCCGCTTGCGCGACAGGGCACGCATTTCGCGGCTCAATACCCGGCCTGCACGTCCTCTATCAACGCTTTGCCTTCGTCCTTACGAACGCAGACACATGACTCGAGGCCGTTGTGGTTCGCTACTCCTTCAACGTATGAATCTTTCATTCACTATCCCTTGCCGGTTTAACCGGCGCACAGGTGCCGCGTGAGACGTCTAATCCAAGGCTTAAGCGATGCCGATCAGTCTGCTACATCTCAAATTCGCGATGGCCTATTACTCGTTCGCGTCGAGCGAGCTAGCCATCGATGGGATGCACGAAAACCTTTCTATCTCCTCCGCTTCTCAATCCTGGCGCCTAAAGAATTCGCGGGGCACTCAGTGACCGGACGCCTCTACTGCACGCCCCGAGCGCAGTGGAAATTCAACTGGTTTCTGAGCGACTTCGGTTCGGTCAGCTGGCAGAGGACACGATCGGGCGAATTGAGTCCGCCCACTTCTTGCCTCACAGCGGAGTTCGCTTCCCGCAGAATCCCTGCAGCAACTGCCCTTACGTCGGGCTTTGCCTCGGAAATCAGCAGGCGATCGATACTCGTCTCGTTCGACGCCCCGGAGCAGAGAACCTTGGTTGGCTTGACGAGCTTGCTTACTAAGAATCCGTCCGTGTTGCCCAAGCTCAACAGCCGACGAGCACTCTTCGTTCTCACGAAGATCGACGAAATTCTGTCGTGGGAAAAGAAGAACGAGGCGGAACGCGACACTCGCTTCGTCGAACTCGGGCGCTATCTGTGCGAAGTCCGAGCAGGACAATACTGGCGAGCGGAACAGTTGGCGTCGTTCGATGATTTCCTCTCGCGACGATTCCCGGAGTCGAGAAGGAAGGCGTACTACCTGATGTCGATCCATGAGCATCTCCCTCCACAGGCCCGGCGCGAACTGAAGCAAATCGGATGGACCAAGGGTGTCGAACTGGCGAAACTGGCACGCAGAGACGGTCAGGACTTCGATTGTGCAACCTGGTTGCACAAAGCGCGAGAGTTGCCTAGAGATCAGTTCAAGCACGAGGTCGAAAAAGAACTCACCGGCCTCGATACCGAAGCAACTGAAATTATCTACTTCAAATTCTACAAGAGCCAGATTCCGGTTATTGAGCAGGCGATCGATACCGCAGCTCTGATGCTGGGAACCGACAAATCAAGAGGATATTGCCTGGAGATGATCTGCGCCGACTTCCTGGCAGGAGCGAATCTCGACGCTGGCAACTCGGATGTGCTTCTGTATTCGATCCTGCGATTGTTCAAGTTCCTGCCGGGCGAAGAAAGAAAAGTGTTTCTTGATCTGGCAACCGAGAAAGCGTCGTGAACCACGCACAACCAAAGCACCCACGTCTGCGCCTGAATTCCGAATCGTACGACCAGGTTCGCAACGAAGTGCTCCGCCGGGATGGCTGGAGATGCCAATCGTGCGGCACGATGTCCAATCTTGAGGTTCACCACAAGCAGTTTCGCAGCCATTCCGGCGACGATTCAGAGCAGAACCTGATCACGCTATGCAGTAAATGCCACGCCGCCACGCATGACGGTCCGAGATCTCCCGAGTCTCTCACTCACCAAACTTAACAGTGGATTGATAACCCGAATCGTGCTTTCGCCATCGAGTTGAGGGCTGCGGGCGGAGGAAGCCCTCCCAATGATGCACAATTCAGAATCAGCCGCGTTGCCCTTCCATTAACTGACTTACTTCTTTGGACTCGCGCGACAGTGTTTGTCGCAGCACTTAGAAACGCAACGCGAATTGCTCCATCATCCGACCGCTAACTTGACACGGTAGAGGTCAGGAGTTCGAGTCTCCTCGTGCCTACCATTTATCTTATTGAATCTGCTACGAAGCCGCCGGCAGAACTTCCGGGTTTTGATCAAACTCGCCATCATTTGCCATCAAAACTGAAAGTTTTTCGACTGTAATCCGCTGCTGTTCGGGGATGGGCAGAGTGTAATTTCGAGCGTAGTTGAGAGTTTTGCGTGTCCTAATTGTGCCTGCGTAAGCAAAGATGTAAAGAAATAGTTTTCGTTAAGATTTCTAGTGTAAGGCTACTGTCCCCGTCAATTCGATGTCGGCTGCCGAACGGGCGACAAATAAATCGAAGTCTCCCGGCGCCACGCTCCAGGAGTGGCTCTTGACGTCATAATATGAGAATGCTCGCCGGTCGAGTTCGACGGTAACGTTCTTTGTCTCGCCGGGGCCTAGGCTCACTCTCTTGAAGCCCTTAAGTTCCTTGACCGGGCGATTGACCGGAGCGTGCCGGTCGCCAACGTATACCTGCGCGACGTCCGCGCCTGCACGGGTCCCGGTGTTGCTGATGTCGAACGTTACGCTCACTTCTTGATCGGACGACGGAGGAGAAATCGTCAGATTCTTGTACGCGAACGATGTGTATGACAGCCCGTAGCCAAAGGGAAACAGCGGCTTGACCGTAGATTTGTCGAAGTGGCGATAACCAACGAAAACTCCCTCACTGTATTCAACTTTCTTGCTGCCATTCTTCGGGTAGTAGGAGCCATGCGTCGCATTGTCTTCCCATCGACGTTCGATGGAGATCGGCAGCCGTCCCGATGGATTCGACTCGCCAAAGAGGAGTTGAGCTATCGCGGCGCCGCCTTCCTGACCGGGGTACCACGCTTCGAGAAGCGCAGGGACATGATCGACCCACGCACTCATGTCAACTCCGCCACCCGAAGTCACGACTACAATGGTTTTCTTGTTCACGGCAGCAATCTGGTTGATGAGTTCGTCCTGCCCGGGAGGCAGGCGGAAGGTCCGGTCGGCGCTTTCGCCTTCGCTAGCCGTGTCAAAACCTGGAGCCAAAATTACGGCATCGACGCGAGCAGCCAGCGTTTTCGCGTCCGCACTTACCAGCGCTTCAGGACGGACGATGCCGAGGTTGGCGGTCGTTTTGCCCCATCCGTTCTTGGCGTAATAATCGAGTTCGACCTCATGCGGACCCGATGTAAGAGCAATGGAAATCTCCCCAACAAAGGCGTACCACTGCGTCCAGTTATCAAGCACGAGTTTCTTGTCGATATAGAGCCGGTAGCCGCCGTTTTCACCCGGCCCTTGTACGAATGCAAGGTATTGTCCGGGGACGGCCGGCGTGAAGAAGCCACTCCAGCGAATGGAGACATTGCTCGCAGCACCGTCTGTTCCGCGAGCGGGCTCGTAATGGACGTACTTGTCAAATCGAACGATCGCAGGCGGGCCGCTCAGGTCCGAGTTATTGAATAACTCCATCTTCAAGCCTGTCTGGCCTCCGGTCGCCTGCGTGCTGAATTGCATCTGCTTCGACATGTCGTCGAGCGTCGGCAATGCGGGCTCATAGTAAACTTTCGCGCCATCGCCCAGGTAGTCCTTAATACCTTCCAGATAGCTCACTGGTGTGAAGGGCTTGGCTTCGGCGCTGCCTCCTCCGCCGGGCTGCGCGGGATAGGCGTCGGGCCCGATGACGGCGATGGACTTGATACTTCCCTTTTCAAGAGGTAAAAGATTGCCATCGTTCTTTAACAGGACCATGCCCGAGCGAGCCGCTTCCAATGCGGTTTGGTTTCCTGCAATATTCAAGAGCGAGATTGACAAGTCCGTTTGATCGCGGTCGAGCCATCCAAATTGAATCGCCGTCCGCAGAATGCGCCGCACTTTGTCGTCGATGGTCGCTTCGCTGACTGTGCCGGCTTTGACGGCTGGCAACAAAGTCGCGCGGTTCATAAACTTTCCCCTGGGCATTTCCAGGTCAAGACCGCCATTCGCAGCGGCGACGCCGTCATACGTCGAAGACCAATCCGACATCATGATTCCGGCAAAACCCCATTCCTTCTTCGCGACATCCGTATTCAGATAGCCATTCTGGGTCATGTGCAGACCGTTGGTCAGGTTGTAGGAATCCATAATCGCGCCAACCTTCGCCTCTTTAACTGCAGCTTCGAACACCGGAAGGTAGATTTCGCGCATGGTGCGCTCGTCGATAATGGAATCGGTATTGTGACGGTCGAATTCCGAATTATTTCCCATGAAATGCTTGATGGTCGCGCTCACTCCCTGGCTTTGCATACCGCTGATGTAAGCAACCGCAATGCGTGTTGCGAGGAATGGGTCTTCGCCAAAGTATTCAAAGTTGCGCCCGTTCAGGGGCGCGCGATAGATGTTCACGCCTGGCCCGAGCATGAAATGCACGCCACGGGCACGAGCGTCCTGGCCGATGGTGGCTCCGATTCGAGCCGCAAGATCCGGATCCCAGGTCGCAGCGAGGCCAATGCCGCCAAAGACTGTTGAAGGCCCATAGTTCCGCACGCCGACTGGCCCATCCGCCATTTTCAAGCGTGGCAACCCGATCTTCTCATTGGCGCGAATGTAGAAATCGTCCACACCGCCGATCAAGTCGATCTTCTCGTCGAGAGTGAGCTTTTTAAGGAGGGAATGAACGCGGGCATCGACATCCGCCGAGGATGTCTGCGCCTGGGCACATGCCAGAAAAACAGGGAAAGCCAAGAGAAGAAAAATAGGCCGAAGCCTTCGCGCCATTAAAACCTCCATTCTACTCAGCTAGCTAAATTGGTTGACCAGATTCGGTCGCACTTCATGATGATTTCTGCGCAGACATAATTTCCAAAGCGAGCGTAGCCAGCTCGATGTCCTCGCTCGACGAGAGGCCACTAACTGCAACTGCGCCGGCAACGACACCATCCTTCCAGATAGGAATACCGCCGCCCCAGCCAACGAACTTGGAATCACCGTAGTAGGCAATGTCGTGACCCTTTTCAGGGTGGCGCACCTTTTCGCCGATTTCCTTTGTTGGTTTTCGTTCTCGGGCAGCCGTCCACGCTTTGTTCGCGGCAATTCGGATCGAGGAAATGGGAGCGCCGTCCATGCGGGCAAAAGCGATAAGTTCACCGTGCGAGTCGGCGACGGCGACCACAACTGATTTCTGCTTGTGTGCGGCCTTTTCTACGATCAGGTCAACGATCTTTTTGGCCTCGGCGTAGTCGATGACGGGAACATTCCTCATGGGGTCGCGGGAAATCTAAACTGAACGGAGGCACAAGCACGACAAGCGAAAAAAACGGGCTGGGCAGAAATGCCCAGCCCGCTCAGTTTCGCGCAACTTAGAAAACAAGCTTCAGTGCAAACTGAATCAGACGCGGGGTGTTGCCCGTGTTCGTGGACGTCACCGTTCCAAATCCGTTAGCGCTGTTGCTCCCTGCCGCGGGATTAAAGTTCGTGCCCGGGAAGCCGAACTGCGGATGATTGAACAGATCAAAGAATTCGGTTCGGAATTCAAGACCGATCCTTTCCGTGATGGTCGTCCGCTTGAATATAGCAAAATCCCAGTTGTTGATTCCGTCCGCGCGCAGTGAGGCGTCTACACGGGATTCGGTGCCAAAACCCCACTGCGGCGGGGCGGCAAAGCAATCCGTGTTAAACCAGCTTGTCAGCGTACGGCTGCCTCCTTTGGAGCATCCAGCCACAACGTCAGGACGGACGTTGCTCACGCCGAGGCTGGCATTTTCCAAGGCGGTTGCGGGGCCGGACCATGAAATCTTGAGCGGAAAACCGCGCTGGAAGGTGGTTACGCCGTCAATTCCCCAACCGGAAACAAGCTTGTCTTTCGCTCCTGTGCTTCCGGCAAGGTATTTCTTGCCATGCCCGAAAGGAAGGTCAAGCACATAACTGATGACCAAGCGCTGGGACACATCCTGAGAAGAAAGCGACTTTTCGCCGGCCAGATTATTCCAGTCTTGCACCTGCCCCACGCCGCCCGTATTGCCATTCTCAAGCCAACTGGTCTGGGTGTCGGTATCGCTCAGCAGTTTGGCGTTCGTGTAAGCCACCAGTAGCGTGCCACCGCCCTGGAATCGGCGAGTTACCGTGGCCTGGAGCGAATTATAGGTGCTACCGCAGCACCCATATTGAGCCAGACTCACGTTGTTGTACTGAGGGTACGGGCGATCAAGCTGCCCAAGATTGACTGTGTTGCCGGTCAGCGCGGTATTGGGGCTCACGAGGGGATTGTTAAGACCCGCCGCCGCAAATGACGTTCCAATCGTCGGGGTTTGACCAGCCGCGGCCTGCGTAGCGGCTTGCGCAACGAAAGAGTCGGGGATTTGATTGATACTGACATTAGGGTTGTCGTTCGAAAGGTGAACGCCGTGCGAACCCGCGTAGGCGACATCAGCGAAAAACCCGGCTGGCAACTGGCGTTGAATGTCGAGATTCCACTGCTGTACGTACCCTTCTTTCGGGTTGGTCCAGGGCGCCAACGTGGGCGCACCGTTTGTGGCAATAAAAGCCGAAGTACTTGGCTGTGCATATCTGCCCGGCGGCGGCAAAACTCCAGCGGCACCAAAGGGACCTGCAGTCGTGCAAGTGAAACTAGCAAACGTCTGGCCAGCCAATTTGCAATTGCTATTGTCAAGAGTAGCAGCCGGCGACAGGCCATGATTGATCGATCCAAAGAAAGGAGTGGTCGCCAGGTTGATCGGATCGTTGTCTGGATTGATGTTGAAATCGGTGTAGTTCGGAATCCAGAACACACCGTAGCCGCCGCGAACCACAGTCTTCTGATCCCAGCTGTAAGCAAATCCGAGGCGTGGAGACCACTCGTTCTTATCCAAGGGCAGGTTATTCCTGCTGGTGTTAGGGCCGTTGCCGACCAACAGCGCGTCACCGAGACAAGGCGATCCGGGAGTACCGTTGCAGCCTGTAACCGTTGCATTGGTTACCGTCGGGTCCCAGTAACTCAAGCGGTTGTAACGCTCTGACCACGGCCCTTGAAGTTCATACCGCAGGCCCCAGTTTAAGGTCAATTTGCTGCTGACCTTCCACGTGTCACCCCCATAAAGCGATCGGTAGGTCTGACGGCCGGCGGTTTGCGCTGGAACCTGGGCAGAGCCCTCCGTCTGGTTCACGAAGGTAGCAGGCCCGTTTTGGGCTAAACCCAACAGGAAATCAGCAAAAGCGAACCCGCCGGCAGCGGGGTTAGCAACAGTAGGTATCCCCGTGCTACTTGTCCAAGCTCCCGAGAAACCAAATGCGCCGCTGGCGATGTTGGTTTGGTAGTAATTGTCGAGACCCAACTCATACTGGGCCCCGAACTGGAAGGTGTGTTTGCCATGAATGACGGTTACAGAAGGCGAGATGTTGTATTGGGTATTATGGTCGCCAATCGCGCTGTTACCTTGGCTTTTGCCAACATCGCCGGGAAACGGAAATGCCGGCGTAGGAGGTGTCCGCATGACCTCGGGAACTTCACTGTTGTAGCTCGCTGGCCATCCCAGTTGAGTGAGATCGTAACCAGCAAGGAGTGGCGAGCGGAGATAGACGAATCGGCTTCCCGAAATATTCAAATCGCCGATGACATTCGGACTAAAGACGTGGTTGAGATCAATCGCGAGAGCTTTCGTGTGGTAATCCTCGGCGCAGCGGTCCAAGCACAAACCCGTGCCCAAAGGATTGGTCGGAAGGTCAAGCAGGCCAAAATAAGTAAAGCGTCCGAACAGGCGGGTCTTGTCGGTGATGTTATAGTCGCCGCGCGCCACGAACTGTGTGTGATTTCCGCCGCTGCTGCTTGCCGAGGTAAAGTTATCGGGGCTGTTGTTGTTGAAATTCGCAGCAGCCACGGGGCTGTAGTACTTATCCCATAATACGGTCGCGGCCTTGCTGAACTCGCTGGTCGGAATTATGTTACCCGCATAGGGAGTGCGCGCTCCCGTAGCGGGATTTACGGTGTAGGGGTCGTAGAGCTGAACCCCCTGCGCCAGCAGGGAAGAAAAATCACCTTGCCGGAAGGCGGCCGTCGGTACCGCAGTCGAAACGACAGAACCGGTGCGCAGCCGGAACTGCTCCCAACTCGTGAAAAAGAATAACTTGTTCTTAATTACCGGACCGCCAACGTTGAATCCGTATTGATTCTGAACGTACGGTGGGGGCGTGTTGCTTTGTCCGCTTGCCAGTTCGCTCTGCTTGTAGAAATACTCGTTCGAGTTCAGAACCTTGTTGCGAAGAAACTCATAAACCTCGCCGTGGAAAGCGTTGGTCCCCGATTTCGTGCTGAAGTTCATGATGCCACCCGAGAACTTCCCGAACTCGGGACCCAGGTTGTTGTACTGGACCTTGAATTCGCCGATCGAATCCTGGGTCGGAATGATGATGGGAAGGTTGATGTAGCCGATATTGAGAGGCTGGCCGTCGAGATACTCGGCGCTCTCATTCGCGAACGAGCCTCCCACCTGGTAATTGCCCCAGCTAAACGGATTTTGGCCGACGGGCGTGCCGCCAGACCCACCCTGCGCAACTGCTGCGGGAGAGATGGTAATCAGGTTGAAAATATTGCGGCCGTTCAACGGAAGTTCGTTGGCTTTGCGCTGCTCTACCACTTGGCCCAGGGACGAAGTCTCTACCTGGAGTAACGGAGTCTCGGCGGTCACTTCTACCGTCTCGTTGACTTGGCCAACCGGTAATGTGGCGACGATGTGGCTGTCCTGCTGAACTTCGACCACGACAGGATCACGGGTAAAGTGCTTGAAGCCTGCCTTCTCAATATCCAACCGATATGGACCGGAGAACACGCTCACAAACTGGAACAAACCCTCAGCACCGGTTTGCTGAACGCGTTTTTCCTGGGTTCCTTTGTTGGTGAGTGTGACTTGAGCGTCGGCAATGGCCGCTCCGGAGGAATCCAAAACCGATCCATCAACGGTGCCGTAGGTGCTTTGACCATAAAGGGAAACAGAAGTCGTGATTACTAAAACCGCCGAGAAAAGGAGCGCCCACAACTTGCGAGACGGCATACACACCCCCACACCACATTTTTTGGAACGGCGAAAGTGTGAAACACATGAGCGCTCATTGTCAAGCGAAAAGTAATCTTTTTGCACTAGAGCATCGGTTTTCTTGATGAGCAGGGTAATCGTTTTTTGCCTTAGGGTAATCGTTAACCGTGGGTAATCGATTACTTCGGGCGATTGTAGTGTTATGATCCTCGCTGCCATGGCCGTGACCATGTTGGACATTGCGCGAGACCTGAAGGTCTCAGTGGTGACAGTGTCCAAGGCTTTGCGCAACCAGGGCCGGATCAGCGCGGCTACTCGCAAACGCGTGCTGCGACGGGCGAAAGAGCTGCACTACCAGATGAATTGGGTGGCTCGCAGCCTGGTGACTAGACGCACCTATACAATTGGTTTACTGCTGCCAGACTTCACCCATCCCTTCTTCGCGGAGATTGCCCGCGCTGTAGCGCAGACGGTGCGTCCCCACGGCTACCACGTCATCATTTCGTATTTCGAGGAAGATCCCGAATTGGAACAAAGCGAGGCTGATTCCCTATTGGCCCGGCAAGTCGATGGCCTAATCATCGCTTCCGCTCAGTCCGTGCGTTGCCTCGAACTGTTTCGGCGGATTCATGATCGAAACGTACCCTATGTCCTGATTGACCGCCCCATTGCTGGAGTACAGGCATCTTTCGTTGGGGCCGACAACCACGCCATCGGCAGATTGGCGACGGAGCATCTTATTGCGCGCGGATGCCGTTGCATTGCTCACTTGCGCGGTCCCGAAATAGGAATATCCAAGGAACGGTTCGAAGGCTACCGCCGAGCGCTCAAGAAGCACGGCTTGCGTGCGCACGCACGTTATGTCGTAGCTGGCGGGCACGAAGATGAGTCGGGATATGAGGGCATGCGGCGATTGCTTCGGGTGCACCCGATTCCAGACGGAGTTTTCTGTTACAGCGACCCAGTTGCCATCGGTGCGATTAAGGCGATCCTCGAGGCCGGCCTTAAAGTGCCCGGAGACGTTTCCGTCGTCGGAGCCGGCAACGTTCACTATTCCGACCAATTGGCGGTTCCACTCACCACCGTCGATCAGGGCACTTGCCAAATGGGAGCACGGGCCGCTGAACTCCTGATGGAGCGAATCATGCTCAAGCGCTCGGCACGGCCTAAAAAAATCCTGATCTCGCCAAAACTGGTGGAACGGGAATCGACCCGGCGGTAACCAAGGGAGTTAACAACGGAAGTGGATGTTGGTGAGCGCCGCAGAACGGATTCAGGTCCCGGTAGCCGAATGTGCAATTACCACCACGGGCGCGATATGCTAAGTGGCTGAAGGAATCCCAGGTTGTCGAATCTTCTGTTGCGCCTATCAATCCTTGTAACGTTGGTGCTGGCGGCTACCGCTCTGGTAGCGCCAGTATTCGATGTTGACCTTCCGCACGGATTGGATTTCACGCTGCAGAATTCGCCCACTCCTCAAAAGTATCTGATCGAAACCATGCCCGGAGGAGTTGCCCTGCTCGACTACAACAACGACGGCTTATTGGACATCTTTCTGGTCAACGGCGGCCGGATAACCAGCCCAATGCAGATGCCGGAGAACTTCGACCGTCAGAACCCGCGTTATTGGAATCGCCTCTACCGCCAGAACAAGGACGGAAGCTTCACCGATGTGACCCAGCAAGCGGGATTGGCAAATGTAGGCGACGGAGATTACGGCATGGGCGTTGCTGTCGGCGACTATGACAACGACGGCTACCCTGACATCTTTGTCACGAATTATGGAAAAAACATTCTGTATCACAATAACGGCGATGGCACCTTTACCGACGTGACCGCGAAAGCGGGGGTAGCCGGAGGAGGCTGGTCCGTCTCCGCCGGATTTTTCGACTATGACAATGACGGAAAGTTAGATCTGTTTGTTACTCGATACATGGACTGGGATACGAAACACAATAAAGATTGCGGCGGCAATTACCACACCTATTGTCCGCCGGAGGAATTTCCCGCCACCACTAACTTCCTCTATCACAACAATGGTGACGGAACCTTTACCGATGTGAGCCAGCGCTCTGGTATTGCGGCTAAGAAGGGGCGAGCTTTGGGCGTAGCTTTTGCCGACTACGACGAGGACGGATTTACAGACATATTCGTCGCCAACGACGGAATGCAGCAATATCTGTTTCATAACAACGGCAACGGAACCTTCACCGAACTTGGACTCGAAGCCGGTGCGGCGCTTTCTGAGGACGGCAGGCGATTGTCGGGCATGGGAGTTGTTTTTCAAGACTATGACAATGATGGCCGGCCCGACGTCATCGTGACCGAACTGCCCCGAGAGATTTACGGTGTTTATCACAACGACGGTGGCGGTTCGTTCAGTTATCGCAGTCTCGAAACCGGTCTCGGCGTGCTCTCGAGTGGAAGCTCCGGTTGGGGCATAGGCTTGGAGGATTTCGACAACGACGGCTGGAAGGACTTGTTCGTTGCTCAGGGCCACGTGTTGGACAACGTCGAACACATCGACCCTTCCCTGCACTATCTGGAGTTGCCGCTGGTCGCGATCAATCACAATGGCCGGTTCGAACGCGTCGATTCCGGAAGCACGACTCCCGTAGCCGGCCGTGGAGCCGCGTTCGGCGATCTAAATAATGACGGATGGGAAGACGTCGTGATGACCTATCTCGGAGGCCACCCGCAGGTGTTCCTCAACCATGGGGGCAAGTTGCACTGGCTGGTCATTTCTCTGCGCGGCACACGCAGCAATCGTGACGGATTCGGCGCGCGGGTCAAAGTAAACGGACAAACGCGATTCGCGACTTCCGCCGGCAGCTACGCTTCCGCCAGCGACAAGCGTCTTCATTTTGGACTCGGAACGGCAGAAAGCGCTAAGGTGGAAGTGGTATGGCCATCGGGTATTCATCAGACTTTGAATGATATTCACGCCGACCAGTTTCTGGAAGTCCGTGAGCCGGAGAAACCGTGATTCGCGCCCTATTACTTTTGTGGTTTGCATCGCAGACTCTATCGCCGGAAGCCGCTCAACACATGCAGGCCGGAATCGCCGCTGACAGACAGAAACAATTCGACGTTGCCATTACGGAGTTCAAAAAAGTTACCGAACTTGAGCCGACCTTTGCGGACGGATTCGTCGGCCTCGGCCAGACTTACATGGAGAAGCACGATTTCGCCTCCGCGGTTACGGCGCTGAAGCGTGCGCTGGAGGTGGATCCAGACCTGGCGCCAGCTCATCAGTTGTTGGGCTATGCCCTGCTTGCGCAAGGCTACGGGGCCCAAGCGATTCCTCACCTCCAAAAAGTGCAGGACAAGACTGGGCTGGGAATTGCTGAGATCCAGACGGGGCAACTGCCAGAGGCCGTCGCAAATCTGCAAGCCGCGTTGGCCGAACGTCCGAATGATCAGGATCTTCTGTATTACCTCGGCCGGGCTAGTGGCCTGCTGTCGAAGCAATCGATTGACAGTTTGCTGGCCGCTTATCCTGACTCCGCACGCGCGCACCAGGCGTTGGCGGAAAATTACTTTGTGCTGCGACAAATGCCCGAGGCCGAGAAGGAGTACCGCGAAGCGCTACGGCTGCGACCGGATACTCCCGAGCTTCACCTGGAATTGGGAGAAGTATATGCGGGCGCTTTCCAATGGGCGAAAGCCGAAGAAGAGTTTCGGGCGCAAGCCAAGCTGCAGCCCGGCAACGCCGAGGCTGCCTATCGTCTGGGGACAGCGTTGCTGGAACAAGGAAAAGCGCGCGAGGCGCGGGCGGAACTTGTACGCGCCGACAAGCTGATGCCAGACATGCCCGAGACGCTTTATTCGCTAGGAAAAGCAGCTTCGCTCGACGGCGACACCGCAACTGCCGAGAAAGAATGGACCAGGCTTCTTTCCATCGAGAAGGAAACTCCACTCGCGGCGCAAGCGCATTTCGCGCTCGCAAGCCTCTATCGGAAACAGGGAAAAACAGCAGCTGCACAACATGAAATGCAGGAGTTCCAAAGATTGCAGGCTGGCTCTAATCAGTCTCAAGCTTCCGGCAAAGACGAATCGGCGCATTAGCCCGCCGTGCAGCGCGTTATCTCTACAGCAAAACAGAAAACTTGCTTTGTCGATCGGGTTGATCATCAGCACTCGCCACTGTCGATCCTGAGGCAGGTGATTCCTCGCCCGCCGGCAATAGGGGAAAGCCCAAGGCTTCCAGGTCATCCTTGAGCTGTGAGATTGATAGGAACTGGATGGCATGCATCCCCAATGCCCGGGCAGCCCGGATGTTGGGCTCGCGATCGTCTACAAACAATGTTTCCGCGGCCGAAACCCCGAGGCCGTGAAGAGTGTGCTCATAGATGGCTGGGTCGGGCTTGATCAACCTCACTTCTGCCGACAATGCTTTAAAGTCGAAGTTCTCCATCCAGCGACAGTTTGTCCGCACATGGTTCACCAGGTCCCAAGGCATGTTGGAGAGCAATCCGGTCTTGAATCCTGCCGCACGAAGATGGCTCACCCAATCGAACATACCCGGAATGGGATGGGCCCAGATTTCAACCCCGATTTTGCGGAGCATCTTGATCTGTTCACGATCCAGCGAACTATTCGTTTGCCCCGCCAACTTCAACCAATATTCATTGGCCGTGAGATCGCCGCGGTCATACGGCCCTCGACTGGCTTCCCACAACTCGTAAAACGTGTCGAAACTAACATTAAACATTTTCGCCAGGCGTTCGAACTCTTCTACCGTGGGGCACCGCGCCAGCACCTGACCGTAATCGAGAATTACGGCAGTGATACCGTGAGAACCGTTGCGACGCTCTGTGGGCACTGGATGCTCCTGCATTCCTAAATACTCTTCTATCCACGGTCTTTCGTCCAATGAATTTGTTTCTGGTCTGTGATAACTTGCGTTCATGTATCTCCAGGTTGAGGAACTGCACTCCTTCGTTGTCCTTGCAGACGAATTGCACTTCGGCAGAGCATCGAAACGGCTTTTCGTTTCTCAACCTGCTCTCAGCAAACAGATTCGAAGGTTGGAAGAGAAAGTTGGAGGCGCTCTATTCACCCGAACCCGCCGGAAAGTAGAAATTACGGAAGCCGGCAGAGTGCTGTTGGCCGGTGCTGACAAAGTATTGCGGGAGGACGATGCCGCCCTGAGCCTCGCGAGAGAAGCTGTCTTGGGGCGAGCTGGGACGTTGCGTATTGGATTCGGAATTGCTTCGGTCTCCGAGATACTGCCACGGACCATCCTGCGCTTTCGAAAAACTTACTCCCAGGTCGAACTCAAAATGCGCGATATGTCGACCCCTGCGCAGATTGCTGCGTTGGTTGAAGGAAATATTGACATCGGGATTGTCCGTTTGCCCATTGCCCATACCGAACTCGACAGTCTGCCGCTTTTTCATGAGCAACTGGTGGTCGCAACTTCCGGGTCGCTGTCCTACAACTCGAGACAAGGACTGGCTGCCCTGCGAAACCAGCCCTTTGTGTTTTTCCCTCGGGCGACCTCTGCTACTTTGCACGATCACGTTCTCGGTTTGTGCCGTCGCTCAGGGTTTTCTCCGACCATCGTTCAGGAGGCGAGCGAACTTCTTACAATCTTGAATCTGGTGCGCGCGGGACTCGGAGTCTCTCTAGTCCCCAGCGCGGCGAAGCGAATGGGCGTCCCCGGAGTGCGGTTCCACGACCTCGGTGTGCCGGAAGCAAAATGGCGGATTGGTATCGCCTGGAATCGGCTCTCGGACAAGGCGGAGTTGATTTCAAGATTCGTGGCCACAACGCGCTCGGTTGTGCGCCGCGAGAAGGTTTCCGCGCTCTCCAAGTAAGGCGGCGTATACTTGCGGGTTCTCAACGCGGACTGCACGCGGTATTGCGTGACCGACAGAGACATAGTACAAATCCGACTGCACGAGATTCGGAGTGAAGCCCCGCGCGACGAGTTTCGCCGAGAAAGCCGGCGATGACAGAAACTAACGATACTCTCGTGGTTGGCGTGGACATTGGCGGCACCAAGGTTGCAGCCGGCCTGGTGGACCGCAATGGGGAAATCAAATCTCAAATCCGCACTCCGATGGTGGCAAACCGCGGGGCAGGCGAAGGACTCGCGGCAGTCGTTTCCGCAGTTGACCTTCTTCTTTCCCACGATCCGAACGCGCGAACTCTGATTCGTGGAATTGGCATCTGTGCACCCGGGCCCCTGGATCCGAAAACCGGAGTCGTGATCAATCCTCCCAATGTTCCGTGCTGGCGCGATTTTCCGCTGGCGACCGAAGTCGAAAAAGTCTACCGCGTGCCTGTGAAAGTCGAGAACGACGCGAACGCGGCGGCTCTGGCTGAAGCTCGCTGGGGCGCGGGGCGCGGCTATCGCCACATCTTTTATGCCGGCGTCGGAACTGGTATCGGTTCTGGCATTGTGTTCGATGGGCACATCTATAACGGGCGGACGGGGGCGGCGGCCGAAGGCGGACACATGAGTATTGCCTACGACGGGCCACGATGCGGATGCGGTAAGCCTGGCTGCATCGAAATTCTGGCCGCTGGACCGGCAATCGCTCGCAGGGCGCGCGCCAAACTTGGCTCCGTGGGAGGTCCCCGCTCAGCCATTCTCGATCTCGCCAAAGGCAACATCGACGCCGTGACTAGTGAAATGGTGGGCCAGGCTTATGCCGCCGGTGATCCGGTCGCCAAGCAGGTATTACAGGAAACGGTCGATCTGCTTTCATTGTGGTTGAGTAACATCATCGATCTGCTGGAGCCGGATGTGATCATTCTCGGCGGCGGCGTGGCGACGATGCTCAGTCCATTTTTTGGCGATATCGCCGACGGAATTGCGAAGTACTGCATCATTTCACGCTGCCGGGAGATTCCTTTGCTGAAGGCGCACTATGGTGCGGATGCTGGTGTTGCCGGCGGGGCGGCGCTTTGTTCGGAATAATCAAACTGTCCAGATCCATTCGTAGAACTAGACCAGCCGACACGCGAAGATGTAGATTTCCTGACAACTCGAATAGGAGCCCTTATTTATGATTTTGACTCGGCCGCAATCCTGTCGCCGTCTCGGTGCTTTCGTATTTTCCGTGCTCTTCTTTTCTCTGCTTGGAGCGTTGCCACTCACTGCGTCCGAACCCTCTTCCCGAACTCTGGATTCGGGTTGGCAATTCCGCGCCGTCGGAAATACGGACCATGCTGAAGTCAAGCAATGGCATCTCGCGCAGGTTCCGGGCGTCGTGCACACCGACTTATTGCACAACAGTCTCATCCCCGATCCATTCGATCGCGACAACGAATTCCACCTGCAGTGGATCGGCCTCACCGATTGGGAGTACCAAACTACATTTCAAGTCGACGCAGCCTCGCTTGGGCACGACCACGTCGATTTAGTGTTCGAGGGGCTGGATACGTTAGCCGATGTTTATCTCAATGATCAAGCGATTCTGCAAGCTGACAATATGTTCCGCAGTTGGCGAATCCCGGCAAAGGCGCTGCTGAAACCCGGTCAGAATACGCTGCGTATCGTTTTCCATTCCGCAGTTACGAAGATGCTTCCTTATGTCAAGTCGCTGCCGTATGTTTTGCCTTCGATATCAACTCATAACTTTGGGAATGAGGAGAACATAGCGACCGCGCCATACACGCGCAAAGCGCCCTACCAGTATGGATGGGATTGGGGACCACGTTTCCTGACGCAAGGTATCTGGCAGCCGGTCCGTCTGGAAACCTGGGACGCGCTGCGTATTGATAATTTTCATATCCACCAACAGAAAATCACTACCGACATAGCCAGCGTCACGGCGGAACTCGATATCGAAGCGGGCAAGGCCGCGACAGTCACTTTCAACATGGCTCACGACGAACTGTCGGGAGCACAAACCGCTGACGGAACCCAGACGCTACAGCTCGACGCCGGCATGAATCACGTTTCATTTCCAATTCGCATTGCTAAACCGAGGTTGTGGTATCCGGTCGGGTATGGGGCGCAAAGCCGCTACCGGTTTTCTGCCGTGATCCGCACTGGTCGCGAAGTCGCAGCCCAAGCCCAAGTGAAAACCGGACTGCGTTCAGTCGAACTGCGCCGCGTTCCTGATCAATGGGGCAAGAGCTTCGAGTTCGTGGTGAATGGTATTGCTGTGTTCGGAAAAGGCGCTGATGTGATTCCCTTCGACAGTTTTCCCAATCGCGTCACTCCGGAAGTCCACCGAAAAATTCTTCAGGCCGCTCGTGACGCGAACATGAACATGGTCCGCGAATGGGGTGGCGGCTATTACGAGTCCGACGATTTCTACGATATCTGCGATGAACTCGGTCTCATGGTCTGGCAAGAATTCGCCTTCGGCGGAGACATGATTCCGGGAGACGTAGCGTTCCAGGAAAACGTCCGGCGAGAAGCCATCGACCAGATCAAGCGGCTCCGCGATCACCCCAGCATCGTTATCTGGTGCGGAAATAATGAGGTTGAGACCGGCTGGTACCACTGGGGCGATCGCCAGGAGTTTAAGAATTCCATCTCACCGGAAACGCGCGATCGCGTTTGGCAGGATTATGTGATCATGTTTGCGGACATACTCAAAATAGCCGTCGCCGAATATACCGATCCCGTACCTTACTGGCCGAGCTCTCCTAGCGCCGACTTCGAGGAAATCCCAGACAATCAGCACAACGGCGACATGCACTATTGGGCGGTGTGGCATCAGCAGGCGCCGGCGCAAGATTACACGAAGCAGTTTCCCCGCTTCATGACGGAATATGGATTTCAATCTTTTCCCGAGATGCGAACCATCCGGGCATTTGCTGAAAAGCCTGAGGACTTCGATATTCGATCGACCGTTATGCAGGCGCACCAAAAGAACAAGGGCGGCAATGAGCGCATTTTGACTTACATGTTGCGCGAATACCGCGAGCCCAAAACTTTTGCTTCCTTCGTGTATTTGAGTCAGGTGCAGCAAGCGGAGATCATTAAGATCGGTGCCGAGCATTTGCGCCGGCAAAAACCGCGCGTTACGGGTTCACTCTACTGGCAGTTGAACGACTGCTGGCCGGTGGCTTCGTGGGCTAGCATCGATTACTACGGGCGCTGGAAAGCCCTTCACTACTATGCCCGTCGCTTCTATGACGATCTGCTGATCTCGCCCTTTTTGCACGACGACAAGGTTGACGTCTACGTCGTTTCGGACAAGCTGCAGCCGTTCTCTGGAACAATTCACACCCGGCTTCTCGATTTCTCAGGAAATATTTTGCTTGATCAAACCAAAGACATTCAAATCCCAGCTCAATCCAGTGCGATCTATCTCACGTTCAACAAAACAGAACTCGCGGCGAAGGGCGATCCCCATCGCAGTTTTCTAGCATTCGACTTGGAAGTGGCGGGAAAAAAGGTTTCGCGAAACCTTATTTTCTTTGATGCCATGCACAGCCTGGATCTGCCCGTGATGCCGAAGATTGAGGCCACTCTCAACAAAGCTGGCGCGGACTACACCGTCACGTTGCAGTCATCGAAGCTCGCTCGTGGGGTCAATATTTCCTTCGGAGATATTGATGTCGAAACCTCGGATAATTATTTCGATCTTCTTCCGGGAGAGCCTGCCACCGTCGCTCTTAAGTCAGCTGCCACAATTGATCACCTTAAGAGTGCGCTGGAAATCATGTCGCTGACGGAGGCTTACGCAGCGAATTGAATCGTCATCAACTCTGGACAGGAGTGTATACTGTGCCAGAATTTGAAGCCACCATGCGCACGCCAGACGTAGGCTCCGAGGATCACGCGTGAACGTTATCAGCATCGGTGAGGTACTTTGGGACATCGTCGGACAAGAAGAACACCTCGGCGGCGCAACGTTCAATTTTTCAGCTCACCTCAGCAGACTGGGACACCGGGTTTCATTCATCAGCGCAGTTGGCAAGGACGAACTGGGCCAGAAGGTCATCAACCGCATGTCTGGGCTGGGCATGACCACTGAATATCTGGCGGTGGACAAAAATCATCCCACCGGCACCACTTCGGTTGCCCTGGCCAGCGATGGACAACCGAAGTTCGTTCTGCACCGGCCCGCAGCTTATGATTTTCCACTGCTCACGCCGGCTCAGTCCGATCGATTGTTCTCGCATCCCGTCGATTGGATTTATTTCGGAACCCTGCACCAGATTTATCCTCAAGCTCGGCGACTGACCGCGGACCTTCTTGATCGAGCCCCACAAACGCGCCGCTTTTACGACGTGAACCTACGCTCCGATGGCTACACGCCCGAATTGATCCGAGTACTCATGTCACGGGCAACGATCGTGAAACTCAATCATGAAGAGGTCGAAGCAATTGCTCGCATGTTTGGCACCCGGCATGGTTCGCTTGAGGAGTTCTGTCGAAATTACGCGAACTCGTACAAATGGAGGGGCGTATGCGTAACTCGCGGATCGCTTGGGTGCGCGGTTCTGATGGACTGCCAATACGTCGAAGCGCGCGGCTATCCAGTTCAAGTTGTGGATACGGTGGGCGCGGGCGATGCTTTCGCGGCAGCGTTCTTGCACGGTTTAGGCAGCGGGTGGCCCACCCTGGAGACCGCTGACTTCGCCAACCGTGTAGGGGCTCTAGTCGCCAGCCGCCGCGGCGCAATCCCGGATTGGACGATTTCTGAAGCGAATGCTCTGGAAACAAAAATCGGACGGCTGGAGACGGCATGAAGCTGAACTCGGTTTTGTTGAAGAGCACGGGTGTAGCCGCCTTGGGCGGTCTGTTATTTGGGTTCGATACGGCCGTCATTTCAGGCACCACTAGCGCGCTAACCCAAGTCTACGGACTATCTTCGAAAAGCCTGGGAATCACAGTTTCCATCGCCATTTGGGGCACGGTTGTGGGCGCCATGCTCGCCGGGTTCATCGGCGAACGCTTCGGACGGCGCGACAGCTTGCGAGTAATGGCGCTCTTCTATCTAGTCTCCGCGCTGGGTTGCGCACTGGCCTGGGACTGGCCGTCTCTGCTTGTGTTTCGCTTCATCGGCGGGCTGGGCATTGGTGGCTCGTCTGTGCTAGCTCCCATGTACATTGCCGAAATTGCCCCAGCAAAATGGCGGGGAAGATTAGTCGGGCTGTTCCAGTTCAATGTGGTCTTCGGCATTCTCGTCGCATATTTTTCGAACTACATTATCGCTTTACTACAGTTCGGCCCGACGGAGTGGCGATGGGACTTGGGTGTTGCCGCGTTTCCGGCGGCGTTATTCTTTGTCATGTTGTTTAACATTCCACGAAGCCCGCGATGGCTAGTCAAGAAGGGACGGGTGGCCGAGGCCAGAACGGTCCTCCAGATGACGGGGGATGAGAACTACGAACAGGATCTGCAAGAGATTGTCGAATCTATTGACACGGAACAGAAGCAGGCGTCCGAGAAATTATTGACCAGAAAATACGCGTTTCCGATTTTTCTGGCGGTGAGCATTGGGCTGTTCAATCAACTGTCGGGCATCAACGCTATCCTTTATTATCTCAACGACATTTTTGCTCATGCTGGGTTCAGCCGAATTTCTGGAAATATTCAAGCCGTTGCCATCGGTGCCACCAATCTCGTTTTCACGATGATTGCCGTGTCCGTGATCGACAAACTCGGCCGCAAGACACTATTGCTGGTCGGTTCGGTCGGCACCGCAGCGTGCCTGGCGGGTGTTTCCGCAATCTTTTTCACCCACAGCCACGAGAGTCTTCTGGTGTGGCTGCTGGTGGGCTACATCGCCTTCTTTGCATTTTCGCAAGGCGCGGTGATCTGGGTTTATCTCTCTGAAGTCTTCCCCAACTCGGTTCGGGCAAAAGGACAGAGTCTGGGCACGTTCTCGCATTGGTTTATGAACGCGTTGATCTCTGGCATATTTCCTCTTATGGCCGCGTCTTCCGGTGCGTACCCGTTCGTCTTCTTTTCAGTAATGATGGTGCTGCAATTCTTCGTGGTTCTGTTTGTGTATCCGGAGACCAAAGGCCTCACCTTAGAGGAGATGCAGAAGGAACTGGCAACTACATAGCAAACTTTTATGGCAATGACAACGAACGTTTCAAACACGACGGCAACAACCACCGCGCCCTCCGGCAACTATAAGAGCGCCCTCGTGGTTCTCACGACGCTATTCTTCATGTGGGGTTCACTTACCTCGCTAAATGATGTGCTGATTCCGTATGTTCAGCACGTGTTCAACATACGGTTGGCCGCCAGCATGCTAATCCAGACTGCATTCTTCTCGGCCTACTTCATCTTCTCGATTCCGGCAGCCAAGATCATTGATTGGATCGGATATAAGCGGGCCATAGTAGTCGGACTGCTGACAATGGTTGCTGCATGCCTTTTTTTCTATCCCGCGGCAAAGATCCCCTCGTTCCCCTTCTTTCTCGCTGCGCTCATTATTTTGGCGACAGGAATCACCATTCTTCAGGTCGCGGCTAATCCTTATGTCGCTGTATTAGGACCGCCTCGGACCGCTTCCAGCCGTTTGAACCTGGTGCAGGCATTCAATTCGTTTGGAACGGCGATTTTTCCCTGGATCGGCGCTCATCTGATTCTCGGCACGACAGCTGCAGCAATAACTCAAAGCACTTCTCAAGAAGCAGACGCGGTAGTTACGCTCTATGTACATTTCTTTGCCGTCGCATTGCTAATTCTGGCCATAGCGATCGCGTTTTTTAAGCTACCTAAAATAGAGTCCGCAGAGCGCCACATCGGAGAAAAGATCAATGATTCCCTCTGGAAACACCCCAATCTCATCTTCGGCGCAATTGGCATTTTCGTGTATGTGGGCGGAGAAGTAGCGATTGGCAGCTCCATCGCCAATTACCTGGCACTGGACAATATTGGTCACCTGGTATCGCCCTCTAGTGTCCCTGACGCAGCGGCCCGCTATCATGCGGCCTTGGCAGAAGCGGCTCGGTACATTTCTTTGTATTGGCTCGGTGCGATGGTCGGTCGATTTATAGGATCAGCTCTTCTGCAGAAAATCAAACCGGGGAAGCTGCTCGCTCTCAGCGCCGTCCTCGCTGCACTGCTGGTCACCGTTTCGGTATTTTCGAACGGACACTTAGCAATGTGGTCTATTCTGGCGGTCGGTCTTTTTAACTCGATCATGTTCCCTTGTATCTTCACGATGGGAATTGCCGAGCTGGGGCCGCTCACCGGTGACGGTTCGGGCATTATGAATATGGCAATTGTGGGCGGCGCAGTGATTCCCTGGCTAGTCGGCCAAGCTGCCGATCTGATCAACCGTAGCCATTATCCGGCAATGATCCAGGGCGAAACTAGCTGGGGTCAGGGGATCCACTACGCCCTGATCATTCCAACTCTCTGCTACCTCTACATCCTGTTCTTCGCTCTTAGTGGATCGAAACCGAACAGTGAGCGCTCTGCAAAGGCATAACACACCAGAAGAATATCTTTACAATGTTTACTACGGCTTCAGGGGGTCGATGCCCCTGCGCACGGCGTGAAACCTGGCCTGTTTTGCAGACGAATGTCGCCATAAGATCAGCTTCCGATCTTCAGATAAGGAAGGCACAGACTGGGATTGCCGTGTTAGAATCCCGCCAATCTGGGCTCCGAGTATCACCCGACATCTCAAGAAGGAGTAGTGCAATGAACCGCTTGAATCTTACCCGGGCGGGGATTTTTTATTCTGTCTGAGCGAACTTTCCCAACAAGAACAGGCTTCCGCAGGTTGCCGCTGCAACCGACGCAGCGAGGGTTCCGATTTTGGACAGGTCTAGCAACGCCCCCTCTCCGAACGCCAAAGTCGCAATGAATAGTGACATAGTGAAGCCAATGCCGCACAGCCAACTGCCTCCGAAGATCTGCGCCCAGGAGACCGCGTTCGGTTGAGTTGCGACCTTAGCCTTCGCGGCCAACCAGGCAAATAGCGAGATTCCGATGGGCTTTCCTATGAAGAGTCCGAGTGCTACGCCCAAGCTAATTGGATTTGTTGCCGCTGCCGCGACCTTTCCGAGAACGTGTACACCGGCGTTTGAGAAAGCGAAGGCCGGCATCACGACAAAGGCAACCCACGGCTGAAGGCTGCGCTCAATGCGGTGCAGCGGCGACTGGATCAGCTCGCATTGAGTTTCGAGCGTGTGAATTGCCGCGTGCTCTTCAAAAGAGTCGGGGCGCGCGGCTTCGAACTGATCAAAGAGCCAGCGGCCCTGCTTCAGGAAATGAACCCGGTCAATATAGGTTCGAGCCGGGATTGTGAAGGCGAACATAACTCCGGCGACGGTGGCGTGGACTCCTGACTTGAGCACTGCGCCCCAGACGCAAAGGCCCAGAAATGCGTAGACTGCCGGTTTGCGAACCCCCAACAGATTCAGTCCGAAAGAGAGAGCAACTCCGGCAAGACCAGCCGCAAGACTAAGGAAGTGGATTTGCGCGGTGTAAAAAAGAGCGATTACCAACACAGCGATGATGTCGTCCACAATGGCCAGAGCGGTCACGAAAATCTTGAGGGACACAGGAACGCGGTCCCCGAGCAGGGCAAGCACGCCGAGAGCAAACGCTATATCGGTCGCCATAGGAATGCCCCACCCTTTGTGGGCAATACTGCCGTGGTTGAGCGATATATAGACGAGGGCCGGGACGATCGTCCCGCCAACAGCTGCGATCAAAGGGAAAGCCGCTTGCTTTAACGTGGAAAGCTCGCCGATCAAGACTTCGCGTTTGATTTCGAGCCCGACCAGGAAGAAAAAGACCGACATCAGGCCGTCATTGATCCATTGATGGCGGGTTTCCGTCAAAGCAAAGCGCCCAAAACCGACGACGACTTCAGCATTCCAGATCTCGTGATAGCTATGTTCCCAGGGTGAGTTCGCCCAGACGAGCGCGGCAAAAGTGCTGACCAAGAGCAGTATGCCCCCAGCCGCCTCCATGCGTGCAAAGCGCACGAACGGACTGGTAATCACTTCAATGGGCAAAATGGTCCTCGAAGGGGGAGTGTCCGCGGACATCAGGCTCTTGATATATCACCAAAGATTTTCACACCGAACTATAAATTCTGCTAGTTCGCTCGGCCCCGCATTGGTTCTAACCTGCCTAGGTTCAGCCTCGAACCACCGCTAGCTGTAGACCCGGTCATCTGGAGGGTGCCCATGCGAAGTGAAGGGGAGCACAAGAATTTTAGATCACAGATAAACGCGAGAGAACTGGACCAGGGATCGGTTTTCCGGAATTCTCTCCGTATCTCAGCTGTTTCCTGCTTGTGCGTGATCGCTTTCGTGCTCACGAGTTGCGAAGAAAAAGAAGCGCGCCCCCAGATGGCTCCGCCCGAGGTCGAGTTCACCGAAGTTGTCCAACAGGATGTTCCGATCTTTGAGGAATGGGTGGCTCAACTGAACGGCCCGACCAATGCCGAAATCACTCCCAAAGTTCAGGGCTATCTGCTCACTCAGAATTACGAGAACGGCTACTTCGTCAAGAAGGGCCAACTTCTTTACACAATCGACCCGCGACCTTTCATAGCTCAACTCGATCAGGCCAAGGCCGAGGTGGCGGTGGCGGATGCGAATGTATCGCGGACCCAAGCTGACGTCGAGCGGGACACTCCGCTGGCTGCGCAAAACGCGATCCCGAAGAAACAACTCGATAACGATGTAGCAAATCTGGCCTCATGGAAAGCTCAACTGCAAGCCAAGCAGGCGGCGACGCAGCAAGCGGAATTGAATCTCGCTTGGACCAAAGTTTATTCCCCGGTGGACGGAATTGCCGGCGTCACGAATTCGCAGATTGGCGATCTGGTGGGGACGAGCACCAAGATGACCACGATCTCCCAGATAAATCCCATCTGGGCCTACTTCAACATCAGCGAAAGCGCATTTCTCAGCGTTGCTCCGCGGATTGCCCAGATCATCCGCGGAGCCGGAAGCCTGAAGAATGCTGACACTCCGCCGGTGGAGTTCATTCAGGCCAACGGACTTCCCTACCCAGGGCGCGGCCAGATTATCTACGTGAATCGCCAGGTCGGAACTCAAACCGGCACCATCCAGATTGCTGCGCAGTTTCCGAACGAAGGCGCCACGCTCCGTCCGGGAGGTTATGGACAGGTTCGCATCCAGACTGGCATAGATAAGGATGCGCTGTTAGTTCCGCAAGCCGCCGTTATCGAGGTTCAGTCGTTATATCAGGTTGTGGTACTGACACCAGACAACAAGGCCAACTTCCGCCCCGTAAAAGTCGGAGAACGCGTTGGCCCGAACTGGGTGATCAGCGAAGGCTTGAAGCCCGGTGAGAAAGTGATCGTCGAAGGCTTCATGAAGGTACGCGAAGGTGTGCCGGTCAGTCCTAAGCCATATGCGCCAGCAAAACCGGCGGAGGGCGGGAACTGACCATGTCGAAGTTCTTCATTAATCGACCCATCGTCGCCATCGTAATCAGTATCCTCATGGTCCTGGTCGGCGTGATCTCAATGCTCAGCCTGCCGACGGCGCAGTTTCCCAACATCGCCGACCCCATGATTCAGGTGAAAGCGACTTATCCCGGCGCGGACGCCCAAACGATTGCAGAGTCCGTCGCGACCCCGATTGAGCAGCAGATGTCGGGCGTCAGCGGAATGAACTATATGTATTCGTTGAGCGCGAGTTCGGGCGGGGGGATGACGTTGTACATCGATTTCCAACTCGGAACCGATTCCAACACCGACCAGATTCTGGCGCAGATGAGGAGCGGACAAGCGAACTCGCAACTGCCTAGCCAGGTCACGCAGCAGGGAGTAATCGTGCAGCCAGGCACAACCGCGCCTTTCATGCTGCTCGACCTCTATTCTGCCAATGGCCAGTACGACAACGTCTTCCTCGCCAACTACGCCACCATCAACCTGCAGTACGCGTTAACGCGCATTGCCGGTGTTGGACAGGTGCAAATTTTCGGCGCTGGACCGTATGCGATGCGAATTTGGGTCAATCCAGACAAGCTGGCCAGCCTTGGGGTGACCGTGCCTGACATCACAAACGCCGTGCAGGCACAGAACCGGGTTAATCCTGCAGGCCAGGTCGGCGGCGAACCAGTTCCCAATGGCCAACAGTTTACCTACAACGTGCGCGCCCCCGGACGCCTGCCGACCGCGGAGGAGTTCGACCAGATCATTGTCCGCGCCCAACCCGACGGCTCAATTCTGCGCCTGAAAGACGTGGCTCGGGTGGAACTGGGATCGCAATACTATTCCTACATGGCACGCTTGGGCGTTGCGGGAACGAAAAAGCCAGCGCAACCCGCGGCCCTTATCGCCATCTACCTGACCCCGGGAAGCAACGCGTTGGAAACCCGAGGGAAGGTCCTCAAGATGATGCAGGAAGCGCAAGGAAGGTTCCCCCAAGGGCTGGACTACATTGTTGCGCTCGACACAACGCTCGCGGTCAGTGCTGGCATCGACGAAATCAAGAAGACTTTGATCGAAGCTTTGCTCCTCGTCATCCTGGTGGTCTACATCTTCCTGCAAGGTTGGAGAGCAACATTAATCCCGCTGCTTGCAGTCCCGGTTTCGTTGGTCGGAACCTTCGTGGTTTTTCCCATGCTGGGGTTTTCCATCAATACGCTTTCGCTGTTCGGCCTGGTGCTGGCGATCGGATTGGTGGTGGACGATGCGATTGTTGTGGTGGAGGCGGTGGAGCACCATATCGAGCACGGCTTATCGCCTCACGACGCTACCGTCAAGGCAATGGATGAAGTCTCAGGCCCTGTGATTGCCATCGCCCTGATCCTGGCCGCAGTTTTCATCCCGACAGCCTTTGTTCCCGGCATCACCGGACAACTCTATAAGCAGTTCGCCGTTACCATTGCCATTTCGGTGCTCTTCTCGGCCTTTAATGCGCTGACGCTCAGCCCCGCACTCTCTGCCATGCTGCTGCGGCCGAAGAAAGAGGCGTGGGGACCGCTCGGCGCTTTCTTTCGCTGGTTCAATCGCACTTTTGGGAAGGCAACGGACGGGTATGTCGGTGCTTGTCATCATCTGATCCGCAAAGCTGGACTTGCCTTTCTCATGCTTGGCCTGCTAACCGTAGGCGCCGGTTTCTTCGGCAAGAAGATACCAGGCAGTTTTCTTCCCGACGAAGATCAGGGATATCTCTACGCTGGCCTCCAGTTGCCCGATGCGTCGTCGTTGCAGCGCTCGTCCGAGGCCGCCCGGGAAGTCGAAAAAGTCATTATGGAGACGCCCGGAGTTGACTACGTCAGCTCGGTCATGGGCTACAGTATGTTGAGCGGTGTCAACGCCACTTACAGTTCATTCTTCTTCGTCTCATTGAAACCTTGGGACGAACGCAAGACTCCAGAGACCAGCTACACGGGAATCAAGGCCCATCTCCAAAAAGCGCTCTCGAGAGTTCCGTCTGGAATAGCGTTCTCGTTCCCGCCACCCGCCATCCCCGGCGTAGGAACTTCGGGAGGCGCCACGTTCATTCTCGAAGACCGGTCCGGCAGTGGCATCGAGTTTCTCGGGAAGAACACGCAACTCTTCATGGCGGAACTCCGCAAGCGCCCCGAACTCCAGGGCGTGATGACCACGGCCCTATTTGGTGTTCCGCAGGTCGGAGTTAAGGTTGACAACGCCAAGGCGATGACGCAGCAAATCCAACTGAGCGGTCTGTACGAGACCATCCAGACCTTTATGGGCGGCGCGCTGGTCAATTACTTCAACCGCTTCGGCCTGCAATGGCAGGTCTATGTCCAGGCTGATGGTGACTTCCGCACCAAGGCCGAGAACCTTGGCAAGTTCCACGTCCGGAATGCTGCAGGCGAGATGGTTCCGCTGAGCACATTGACCAGCACGTATCCGCGCAGCGGTGCAGAGTTCGTCATGCGTTACAACCTGTTCAATTGTGTACAGATTAATGCCTCGGCGGCGCCCGGCTACAGCTCCGGCCAGGTGATGGGGGCGCTCGAGGACGTCTTCCACAAAACCATGCCCAGCCAGATGGGCTTCGACTACAGCGGCATGTCGTACCAGGAGCAGAAGGCAGCGCAGGGCGTTTCCCCCAGCGTAGTTTTTGGCCTCGCATTCTTTGTCGTCTTCCTGATCATGGCTGCGCAATACGAGAGTTGGACGCTTCCCTTCAGCGTATTACTCGGCGTCCCCATTGCAGTGTTCGGCGCCTTCATCGCACTCTACTTCCGGCGCCTTGACAACGACGTTTATGCCCAGATCGGACTGGTCATGCTGATCGGCTTGTCCGCCAAGAACGCCATTCTGATTGTCGAATTCGCCAAGATGGAATACGACGGCGGCAAGACTCTGATCGACGCCGCTCTCACTGGCGCAAGGCTGCGCCTGCGCCCCATCCTGATGACCGCGTTCGCCTTCATTCTTGGCTGCGTTCCGTTGTGGAGAGCCTCCGGGGCGGGCGCTATTTCGCGACAGGTGCTGGGCACCGTCGTGATCGGCGGCATGCTCGCAGCCTCGTTACTGGCAATCTTTTTCATTCCGGTCTCCTTCGATGTTGTCGAGCGCTTCGGTGAGCATTTCGGAAAGAAGGAAACGGCAAAAATAGAGCCAGGCTCCGTTACGGAAGGAGGAAAGGCATGATCTGGAGAAAATTCTCCGCCCTTTCACTGCTTCTTCCCCTATGCGCGTGCACCGTGGGCCCGAACTACAAGCGCCCCGCCGTTGACGTGCCCGGACAGTACCGAGGGCTCGCACCGGACACAACGCAACCCGCCGGTCAACCATTCGCAGAATTGCAATGGTCCGCTGTGTTCCAGGATGAAGTGCTTCAAGGCCTGATCAAGGAAGCGTTGACCAACAACTATGACGTGCGCATTGCCGCCGCGCGCATCCTGGAGGCTGGCGCTGTTCTGGGGATTACTCGAGCAAATCAGTTTCCGCAGGTTGATTTGGGCGGGTCACTGGGGAATACGCGCACCCAGCCATTCCAGGGGAACTCGACTCTGGGCTCGATTAATGTTCAGGCATCCTGGATCCTCGATTTCTGGGGTCAGTATCGGCGGGCAACCGAGGCGGCACGCGCGAATCTGCTTGCTACTGAGTACGGACAAAAGGTAGTGTTCGTGACTTTGATTTCCAGCGTGGCGAACGACTATTTTGCATTGCGGGAATTCGACTCCCAGCTCGAACTTTCGAAACAGACTGTGGCCGCAGATAAGGATATGGTGAAGCTCACCACCATAAAATTTAAAGGTGGAGACGCCGCGATCACCGATGAATTACAGGCAGAGATATTGCTGCAACAATCCGAAGCGCAGGTCATTACTCTGCAACAGTCGATCGAGCAGACCGAGAACCAGATCAGCATTCTGCTCGGCCGGAATCCCGGACCGGTAACGCGCGGGCTGACCATTACGGCGCAACCTCATGAGCCCGAAGTCCCGACCGGACTCCCATCAGCGATCCTCGAGCGCCGTCCGGATGTGCGCCGGGCGGAGGAATCGTTGGTTGCCGCCAATGCGAACATCGGAGTCGCCAAGGCAGCCTTCTTTCCTCAGATTGCATTAACCGGAGCGTTCGGAGTGCAAAGCGCTTCGCTGACCAGTTTCCTGGCAGGACCTACCACGGGTGCGTGGACAGTTGCGGGACAAGCTACGCAACCCCTCTACCAGGGAGGTCGTATCAAGTCGAACTATCGGTTGGCCTTGGCCCAGCGCGATGAAGCCGAGTTGCTCTACAAGCAAACCGTGCAACAGGCGTTCGAGGACGTCTCTAATTCGCTGGTCGGCTACACCCAATCCCGCCTGTTCCGAATGAAGCTGCAGGAACAAACGGACACGTACAAGGAAACCGCGCGCCTGGCCAATGTGCGTTTTGAGGGCGGGTATACGAGCTTCTTCGAAGTACTGGTGACCCAACAACAGTACTTCACTTCCGAGCTACAATTAGCGCAGGCATGGTTTGCGGAATTGAATAACTATACTCAGCTCTACCAGTCGCTCGGGGGCGGGTGGCAGCCTTAGATTGCATCGTGGAAGTGGAGTTTCGCGTGAAGTGAAGCGTGGTGGCGTTGCGCGAGATCCTTCGGGACCTTCGGTCCCTCAGGATGACGTCAAAAACTGAATGATCATACGGGAGAAAAACTTGGCTTTTGATGCATGACCTCAGACAAAAATGCGCTCGTTTGACACTTACGTCTCGTTCCCCAGCGTTAGGCTGGAGCCAAGAACGATGGATTTTGGCGGGCAGCTACGACTTCTGCTAGTGGCCAGAATCTCTGTTTACCTCTACCCTGCCGTGGTCAGGATTTTTCCCTTCCCTTGCATGCCGGGGGGCTGGGTCTGCTAAAACGGTTGTCGCTGCCACCAGGCGTAACGACCAATGCGCGAGGAGCAAAGCCGCATGAACCCCGAACTTCCCATCATTTACGTGGCCCGGCACGGTGAGACCGCGTGGAGCCTCACGGGTCAACATACGGGACTTACCGACCTACCCCTGACGCAGCATGGCGAACAGAATGCCCGTGGCCTGGCAAAGCGACTCCGAGGATTGACATTCGCCAAGGTCTTCACCAGCCCCCTGCAGCGTGCCGTCCGAACCTGTGAATTGGCAGGATTCAGATCCGCGGCCGAGCTCGATGCCGACTTGGTGGAGTGGGATTACGGCGACTATGAGGGTCTCCGGAGCATCGATATCCATAAGACTCGCCCGGACTGGAATCTTTTTCGGGACGGCTGTCCGGGAGGAGAATCGCCGGAGCAAGTGGCTGCGCGGGCTGATCGAGTCGTGAGTCGAGTACGCCCGATCGAGGGAAACGTGTTGCTTTTCTCGAGTGGGCATTTCATTCGCGTGCTGGCCGCTCGTTGGGCCGACATCGAGCCATTGACGAACGGCGCTCACTTCATGCTCACGACTGCGAGCCTGAGTGCGCTGGGCTATGAGGACAGTATCTCCCGGCCAGTAATCCGATTGTGGAATGACACTCATCACGTCGCAGCCTGAACCGCTTCCGTAGCTGTCTTCTGCGCTGAAACATTTGAGGCCCAAGTAACGCCAATCTCAGCGGAAGGATATTTTGATGAGCACAAAGCCTGCCAGCCAAAGCCCAGCCAGCGAAAAGCCTGTGTCGGTCGTCCCCATGCCACCAGCGTCCGAGGAGCGTGCGAAGATTCGCAGCCAATATTTCGTTGGCCCGATTCACCTGACGGGAACGGAAAGCGCGCTTTACGAACGACATCTCTTGTTTGACAACGTCGTCGACCTGACAGTGGCCGACGCGCGTGAGCGCTTTGAGGCCGTCGCTCACTCCGTTCGGGATATCCTCTCGCAGCGCTGGATTTATACGGATAAAACCTACGACCGTGCGAATCCCAAGCGTGTCTATTATCTCTCGATGGAGTTTCTCATCGGCCGCTCTCTGGCCAACAATGTCACAAACCTTCTGCTCGATCCCATCATGAAACAAGCCGTCAAGCAAAAGAACCTTGACTGGCTCAATATCCTCGAGCACGAACCTGATGCGGGCTTGGGCAACGGCGGCCTGGGGCGTTTGGCAGCGTGCTTCCTCGACTCGATGGCTACCATGCAATTGCCCGCCATGGGCTACGGGCTGCGTTACGAATATGGCATTTTCAAGCAAACCATACAGGATGGCTGGCAACGCGAACAGCCAGACAACTGGCTGCGCCGTCCGGATCCGTGGGAGGTCCATCGCCGGCACGAGCATGTCGAAGTCAAGCTGAATTGCTCGTTCGAGCTGCACGGTGGCAGCTTACGTGGGGTGCCGGGTCGTCCATCCAGTCTGATCGGTATTCCTTATGATCGCCCCGTCGTTGGCTATGGTGGCAAGAACATTAATACGCTTCGGCTTTGGGCCGCGGCCGCTCCCGACTACTTCGACTTTCAAGAATTCAGCAGCGGTGATTTCGTCGCGGCGCTGGCCCAGACTCTGAGCGCCGAGTCGCTCACGCGTGTGCTCTATCCCGACGACTCTACGACCATGGGGAAGGCACTGCGCTTCGTGCAGGAATATTTTCTTGTCGCCTGCTCCATCGGGGACCTTGTGCGCCGTTTCCGTCGCGATAACTCTGATTGGAATGCACTTCCCGAGAAAGTGGCCATCCAACTGAACGACACGCACCCGACACTGTCAGTGCCCGAGCTGATGCGGATACTGCTGGATGAGGCACAGCTGGGATGGGACCAGGCCTGGGATATTACGAACCGGACTCTGGCATACACCAATCACACGCTGCTGCCCGAGGCCCTTGAGAAATGGCCGGTCGCGTGGTTTGAGACGATGATTCCGCGTCATCTGGATATCATCTACGAGATCAATCGACGCCTGCTCGATGCCGTCCGGACGCGTTTCCCCGGTGAAGAAAGCCGAATCCAACACGTGAGCCTCATCGAGGAAGGCCCGGCCAAACAGGTCCGCATGGCCAACCTGGCAATCGTAGGTTCGCATAGCACCAATGGCGTGGCCGCCATTCACTCTCATTTGTTGCGCACCATGACGGTCAAAGACCTCGCGGAAGTATTCCCTGACCGTTTCAATAACAAGACAAACGGTGTCACGCCACGACGCTGGTTGCTGCTGGCGAATCCACCGCTCGCGCAGACGATAACGGAAGCGATCGGCAATGGATGGATCACGGACCTGAGTGAACTGAGCAAGCTCAAGCCACTTGCCGGCGATAAGAATCTTCATGCCGCTTTCCTCCGGGCCAAGCGCGAGGCGAAGTGTCAATTTGCCGATTGGCTCAAATCGACATCCGGCCAAACCGTGGATCCCGACACCATTCTTGATTGCCAGGTTAAGCGCATTCATGAATACAAGCGGCAATTGCTGAATGCGCTTCGGATCGTGGTGCTCTACAACCGGCTCCGTAAAAATCCGGATCTCAAGATGCCGCCGCGGACGTTTATATTTTCCGGGAAGGCCGCGCCGGCGTATCAACTGGCGAAGCTGATCATCAAGTTCATCAACAACCTGGCAGGCACGGTCGACGGTGATCCCATTGTGCGCGGGCGGCTCAGAGTTCTGTTCGTGCCGGAGTACAATGTCTCGCTTGCGGAGAAGCTCATCCCCGCCAGCGATGTGTCCAACCAGATCTCGACTGCGGGATACGAAGCGAGTGGCACAAGCAACATGAAATTCATGATGAATGGTGCTCTTACGATCGGCACTCGTGACGGCGCAACCATCGAGATGGCGGAGGAAGCCGGAGAAGAAAATTTCTTTTTGTTCGGCCTCACCGCGAAACAGGTGGAGGATAGCGCCAGTTGGTACAATCCGCGCTGGCACTATGACAATGAGCCAGAGACCCGCGCCGCCCTGGACCTGATCTTCTCGAACTATTTTAGCCGCAATGAACCGGGTGTCTTCGAGCCGTTGCGCGACACGCTCCTGACTCGTGGCGACCACTACATGCACCTTCCGGACCTCAAGTCTTATCTCGAGGCGGACCAGAGGTTACTCGAGTTGTATGCTGACCCCGATGCCTGGGCGCGAAAGGCAATCCTCAATGTGGCGGGTTCGGGGAAGTTCTCCAGCGATCGAACCATTCACGAGTACGCGTCTGAGATATGGGAGGCAAAACCATGCCCAGTGCCCTAGAAACCCGTCCACAGGCAATCGGCCCGAGTGATAATAAGCAAATGATCTCGCCCCTTGCAGGCCTACCCGCACCCAAGAGCATGCTGGTGGACGTGGCCAAACTGGAACGTGAGTACTACGAGCGCCGGCCCGACCTCGAAGATCCCAATCAGATGGTCATCTTCGGCACCAGTGGACACCGAGGTTCGCCGTTCCATGGCACCTTTACCGAAGCACACATCCTCGCCATGACGCAGGCCATCTGCGACTACCGTCGTGGCCAGGGTACGGATGGCCCACTCTATATGGGCAAAGACACGCACGCATTGTCGGGACCCGCACAGCATACCGCGCTCGAGGTGCTGGCCGCGAACAGCGTGGAAACCATCATCCAGGAAGATGACAAAGTAACTCCGACGCCGGTCATCTCTCGTGCCATCCTCGTCTACAACCGCGACCGCAAAGATCATCTCTCAGACGGCATCGTGATTACTCCATCGCACAATCCGCCGGAGGATGGTGGCTTCAAATACAACCCGACCAACGGCGGCCCGGCCGACACGCATGTGACTCAGTGGGTCGAGGATCGAGCCAATGAATTGCTGCGCGGCAATAACTCTGGCGTCAAGCGAATTCCCTTCTCTGCAGCCATCAAGGCGGCAACCACGCATCAGGAAGATTTCATTCTGCCCTACGTGCGCGACTTGAAAAACGTAGTTGATATCGATGCGATCCGCAGCGCTAACCTGAAGCTGGCGGTCGATCCGCTAGGCGGCGCGGCGCGGATTTATTGGGAGCCGATCAACTCGATCTATGGCCTGAACGTAATCGTCGTAAACCCTGTGATCGACCCGACCTTCTCCTTCATGACGGTCGATCATGACGGCAAGATCCGCATGGACTGCTCGAGTCCTTACGCGATGGCCCGGCTCGTTGGTCTCAAGGATCAATATCAAGTTGCCTTCGCCAACGATCCGGACTCAGACCGGCACGGCATTGTTACGCCGTCGTCTGGTTTGATGAACCCGAATCATTATCTCGCGGTGTCCATCGAATATCTTCTGCAGCATCGTCCACGCTGGGGAGCACATGTTTCGGTGGGCAAGACGCTGGTCAGCAGCAGCATGATTGATCGGGTAGTGAAAAAGCTTGGCCGTAAACTCTGCGAGGTACCAGTGGGCTTTAAGTGGTTTGTGCCGGGGTTGGTTGACGGCTCAGAGTGTTTCGGAGGAGAAGAGAGCGCCGGCGCGAGCTTTCTGCGCCTGGACGGCACGGTCTGGACGACCGACAAGGACGGCCCGATCATGGATTTACTCGCGGCCGAGATTACGGCCCGCACGGGCAAGGATCCGGGCGAACACTATCGCGACCTGACGACGGAGTTCGGCACCCCGTATTACACGCGCATCGATGCGCCCGCCACTCCCGAGCAAAAGGCACGTCTGCAGAAACTGTCACCCGAGGCAGTGAAGGAATCTAGCCTTGCTGGCGAACCGATCACGGCGAAGCTGACCCGCGCTCCCGGCAACAACGCACCGATCGGGGGCCTCAAAGTTGTAGCCGGCAGCGGCTGGTTTGCGGCCCGTCCGTCCGGCACCGAAAACATCTACAAGATTTACGCCGAGAGCTTCAAGGACGAGGCTCACTTGAACACCATCCTGAGTGAAGCGCAGGCAATAGTGAGTAATGCGTTAGGTCCGGCGAAAGGACCATCATGAGCGATATCGGTAGCCTCGGAACTTTTTCCCCGTTCCCGCCGGACTACCGCGCCTCCGGAGTGTTGCTGCACGTGACGTCGCTGCCGTCGCCTTACGGCATTGGCGACCTGGGGCCAAGTGCCTTGGCATGGCTGGATCAACTGCACGAGGCAGGTCAAGGCTGGTGGCAGGCACTGCCGCTCGGTCCTACCGGTTACGGCAATTCGCCTTATCAATCACTTTCGTCTTTTGCCGGTAACGGACTCCTGATCAGTCCGGACGACCTGATTCAGGAAGGGTTGCTGACGTCCGATTTTGAACGGCCCACATTCCCAGTAACTACCATCGATTACGATGCCGTCATCCCTTTCAAGCACCGGCTGCTCGACCAGGCATGGACAGAGTTCGTTGCTGGCGCGCGCAAAGATCTGCGGGCTGACTACGAGCAGTTCTGCCATGACGAGGCACACTTGCTCGAAGATTACGCTCTCTTTCGAGCGCTGAAGGCCAAGTACAACAACACATTTTATCTGGAATGGCCAATAGAGTTGGTCCAGCGAACACCGGCGGTTCTGGCCCAAGCGCGCCAGGACGCAGGCCGCCTGATCGATCAAGTTCGATTTGCGCAATTTTTGCTGTTCCGCCAGGCAAAACACTTGAAGGACTACGCGCACGCGAAAGGCGTGCGCTTGATCGGCGACTTGCCATTTTTTGTTTCTCCGGATTCGAGTGATGTATGGGCCAACCCGGAACTGTTTCTGCTCGATGACAATCACCGGCCGCGCTTCGTCGCCGGAGTGCCTCCCGACTATTTCAGCGCTCAAGGACAACTTTGGGGCAATCCGGTTTACAACTGGGACGCCCTTCGCCAGACCGGATTTCGCTGGTGCATCGACCGCTTGCGAGCTCTGCTGGTTCATGTGGACGTGATTCGGCTCGACCACTTCCGCGGTTTTGCGGCAGCTTGGCATGTCCCAGCCGGAGCGCCGACCGCTCAAAGTGGCCAATGGGTACCGGGTCCAGGCACCGATTTCTTCAGCGCGGTCCAACGGGAGTTGGGCGGCTTGCCGTTCATAGCTGAAGACCTGGGAGTCATCACTCCGGATGTGTCCGCACTCCGCGATTATTTCCATATACCTGGAACACGAGTTCTGCAGTTCGCATTTGACGGCCACCCGGATAACCCCTGCCTCCCGCACAACTTCGTGCACAATACGGTTGTGTATACCGGTACTCATGACAATGACACGACTCGTGGCTGGTATGAAGCCCTACCGGACTGGCAGCGGCGCATTTTCTGGAATTATCTGGGACGACCCGGAGGCGAGGCTCAGGAGGCAGCATGGGATCTGATTCGTTTGGCGTGGTCATCGCCGGCCGCGCTCGCGATTGCTCCTCTGCAGGATATGCTTAACCTGGGCAGCGAAGCTCGCATGAATGTACCGGGCCGCGCCGACGGCAACTGGCGCTGGCGCTGCACCGTAGACATGTTATCCGGACCAGCTTTCCAATCGCTACGGGAGGTGACGGAAACGTCGCACCGCATGGTCGGTGTTGTGCGTCCTACGGCAAGCTTGCTGGAGGCGGCGTCATGACCCCGAGCCTGATTGTCGGAGAGCTCACGCAGGAGTTTTCAATCTACTGAGGTGGAATCATGAAAGCGACACAACTGCTTTACGATCTTGGCCAGAGCATCTGGCTGGACAACATCACACGCGATCTGCTGGATACGGGTAGGTTGGAGACCTACATCAAAGAGCTATCGGTCACCGGCCTCACTTCGAATCCTACGATTTTTGACCATGCCATCAAGAACAGCACCGCCTATAACAGTGCGATTCACGAAGACTTGAAAAAAGGCAAATCGGGCGAGGCGCTCTTCTTCGACCTGGCTCTCGAAGACCTCACCCGCGCCGCCGACCTCTTTCGACCGATCCACGATCGAACGGACGGAGTGGATGGCTGGGTGTCGCTGGAAGTGTCCCCGTTGCTTGCCTACGACACAACCAGCACCCTCGTCGCGGCCAAAGAATTACACGCCCGTGCGGGACGATCGAACCTCCTGATCAAGATTCCCGGCACAAAAGAGGGTCTGCCTGCGATTGAGGCGGCAATCTTCGCTGGCATACCGATCAATGTCACGCTGCTGTTTTCCCGAGAGCAATACGTGGCCGCTGCGGAAGCATTCTTGCGCGGCATCGAGCGGCGCATTGAATCAGGGCTCGACCCAACGGTCGCATCCGTTGCCTCGGTTTTTATCAGCCGTTGGGACGTCGCAGTCGCGACGAAAGTGCCTGAGGCGCTACGCGACCAACTCGGAATCGCTATCGCGAAGCGTACCTACAAGGCGTACCGCACTCTGCTGGATTCTGCGCGCTGGCAACGTGTGTACAATCTCGGCGCTCGTCCGCAGCGTCTTCTGTGGGCCAGCACCGGAACGAAAGACCCCGCGGCTTCGGACATCTTATATGTCAAGGCTCTTGCTGCCCCTTTCACGATAAACACCATGCCCGAAGAAACATTGAAAGCTCTCGCCAAACACACCGATCTCGGCCCATTGCTGCCGGCAGACGGTGGCGATTGCGAACAAGTGCTGGCGCAGTTTGCGAAAGTGGGAATCGACGTCGATGCCCTGGCTGCTCAGTTGCAGGACGAAGGTGCCAAGTCATTCGTCAAATCATGGACCGATCTGCTCACAGTCATCAGGTCCAAGGAAGCCGACTTGAAATCCAGAGGCCCGAATCTAAAGGCGGCAAGTTAGCATCGATGTACTTTCACGGTGAAGAGGCTCATTCATGAATGTGCTGGTGATCGATGTTGGCGGAACTCATGTGAAAATTCTTGCCACCGGGCATGACACGCCGCGGAAGTTTCCGTCCGGCGCCACGATGACACCGCAGCAGATGGTCGCCGGCGTCAAGCGGCTGGCCGGAACATGGAAGTATGACGCGGTCTCAATCGGCTATCCCGGCCCGGTCGTACAAAACCGCCCAATCGCCGACCCGCACAACCTGGCGGCCGGGTGGATTGGGTTTGATTTTGAGGGCGCATTCGGGTGCCCGATTAAGATCATTAATGATGCCGCGATGCAGGCCCTGGGGAGCTACAAGGGCGGCAAGATGCTCTTCCTCGGTCTGGGCACGGGCCTCGGGACGGCCGTGGTTGTGAACGGCATCGTGGAGCCAATGGAACTGGGCCATCTTCCCTACAAGAAGGGCACGTACGAGGACTACGTGGGCCGCGAGGCATTCGAAGAACGAGGCAAGAAAAGGTGGAGGCGCGATGTGGCGGATGTTGTGGCACGCCTGGTCGCCGCCCTTGAACCGGACGATGTAGTTCTGGGAGGAGGCAATGTCAAAGAACTGAAACAACTGCCTCCAAACTGCCGAGCCGGGAACAATGCCAATGCTTTCAGCGGAGGATTTCGACTGTGGGAAAAAGCCGGCGAGTCGCGATCTCCCCGTCGCGAGGCGGGTGCTTCAGATAACCAGAAGAAGAGACGAAAGGAAAATGGATATGGCAGCACGCGTGGAACCAATCACCGGAAAATCGGCCGTCAAACGCCCAGCCTGGAAAGCTCTCGAAGGTCACTATAAGAGCATCGAGAAGACACATCTCCGCAATCTCTTTGCGGATGATCCCAAGCGCGGCGAGCGTCTGACAGTAGAAGCCTTGGGCATCTATCTGGATTATTCGAAAAATAGAGTCACGGACGAAACTCTCAAGCTTCTGCTTCAACTTGCGGAAGAATCCGGTTTGCAGGCGCGAATCGATGCTATGTTCCGGGGTGAGAAGATCAACATCACGGAAAAGCGAGCAGTGCTGCACGTCGCCCTGCGCGCCCCGCGTGGAACATCCATCGTCGTAGACGGCCAGAACGTGGTGCCCGCAGTGCATGCTGTGCTCGACAAGATGACCGATTTCAGCAATCGGGTGCGGAGCGGAGCATGGAAAGGCCATACCGGCAGGCGCATTCGCAATGTCATCAATGTTGGCATCGGCGGATCGGACCTCGGTCCGGTGATGGCCTACGAGGCGCTCAAGCATTACAGCGATCGGACAATGACGTTCCGCTTCGTTTCCAACGTCGACGGCACCGACTTCGCGGAAGCAGTACGGGATCTCGACCCATCGGAGACCCTTTTCATCATCTCTTCAAAAACCTTTACGACACTGGAAACCATGACCAATGCGCACAGCGCTCGCGATTGGGCGCTCGCGGGTCTGGGAGGCGACGAAAAATCGATCGCGAAGCATTTTGTCGCAGTCTCGACCAACACCGCGGAAGTTTCAAAGTTCGGTATCGATACCGCCAACATGTTCGAATTTTGGGACTGGGTCGGCGGGCGCTACTCCATGGACTCGGCGATCGGCTTATCCACGATGCTTGCCATCGGTCCGGAGAATTTCCGCTCCATGCTGGATGGTTTTCACCAGGTGGACGAACACTTCCGCAGCACTCCGTTCGAGCGCAACCTGCCGGTGCTGATGGGACTGCTCGCCGTCTGGTACAACAACTTCTTCGGCGCACAAACGGTCGCAGTCTTGCCATATGAGCAATACCTCAAGCGGTTCCCGGCATATCTGCAACAGCTGACCATGGAGAGCAACGGCAAACATGTCACGCTCGAAGGGGCGCCGGTCGATTACGATACGGGCCCCATGTACTGGGGCGAGCCTGGGACCAACGGCCAACACTCGTTCTATCAGTTGATTCATCAAGGCACGAGGCTGATCCCGTGCGACTTTATCGGCTTTGCGAAACCATTGAATCCGCTCGGCCGGCAGCACGACATGCTGCTGGCAAATGTCTTCGCCCAGACCGAGGCTCTGGCTTTCGGCAAAACGCCGGAGCAGGTCAAAGCTGAAGGCACGCCCGATTGGCTTGTGCCCCATCGCGTTTTCGAGGGCAACCGCCCATCGAACACGATTCTCGCCGAGCAACTCACACCGGAAATCTTGGGCAAGCTCGTCGCCCTCTACGAACACTCGGTCTTCACCCAGGGAACCATCTGGAACATTAATTCGTTCGACCAATGGGGAGTTGAGCTTGGCAAGGCGCTGGCGCAGCGGATCATTCCAGAACTCGAAAGCAAAACAGAGCCCGCACTCGGCCATGACAGCTCGACGAACACCCTGATCCGTCGCTACCGGAAACTCAAGGAAGCGGCGTGACGGACATTTGTATAAATTTCGATACACGAAGAATCACCGCTGCTAGACAGTGGTCTAACAAACTTTCCCTATAAGGAGTAACAACATGCAACTCGGAATGGTTGGCCTAGGAAGAATGGGAGCAAATATGGTACGGCGCCTTCTCAAGAATGGCCACACTTGCGTGGTCTTCGACATGTCGCCAAAGGCGGTGGAGGAGTTGGTTCAGGAGAAGGCGGTTGGTGCTGCATCACTGCAAGAGTTCGCGAAGAACTTGCAAAAGCCGCGGGCAGTCTGGTTAATGGTCCCGGCGGCAGTCGTGGATAAAACCATCGCCGGGCTTCTGCCACACCTGGAATCAGGGGACATCCTCATCGATGGTGGCAATTCGTATTACGTGGATGACATCCGGCGCGCAAAGGAGCTCGCGCCCAAGGGAATCCACTATGTGGACGTGGGCACGAGTGGTGGTGTGTGGGGCCTGGAGCGAGGCTATTGCATGATGGTTGGCGGCGAGAACGATATTGTGAAGCACCTCGATCCCATCTTCGCGACGCTGGCTCCCGGCATCGGTGACATCGCGCGTACCCCAGGACGCGACAAGGCATCGGGCACTTCTGAGCAGGGCTACCTACACTGCGGACCCAATGGCGCTGGCCACTTCGTGAAAATGGTTCACAACGGAATTGAGTATGGAATTATGGCCGCCTATGCCGAGGGGCTGGGAATTCTGCGGTCCGCCAATGTTGGCAAGCAGGAACACGCGATTGACGCCGAGACCACGCCATTGCGCAACCCCGAGCACTATCAGTACGACCTTAACCTCCCTGACGTCGCCGAGGTATGGCGGCGCGGCAGCGTGATCGCTTCGTGGCTGCTCGATTTAACCGCATCCGCCCTGCTCCAGGACCCGGCTCTTACCCAGTTTGCCGGCAGAGTGTCCGACTCGGGCGAAGGTCGCTGGACGATCAAGGCCGCCATCGACGAAGCCGTGCCAACGCCGGTTCTGACAACCGCACTCTACGAGCGGTTCAGTTCGCGCGGCGAGGCCGATTTCGCCAACAAACTATTGTCCGCCATGCGCTTTCAGTTCGGCGGACACCATGAGAAACCAGTCGAGAAATCTCAGGCCGCTTAAAGGAGATCACTATGGATAATGCTGTCGATTCGGACGCGCTGGTGTTTTTCGGGGCAACCGGCGACCTGGCCTACAAGAAAATCTTCCCTGCGCTGCAGGCGATGATTAAACGGGGGCATCTCGAGGTACCCGTCATTGGGGTCGCGAAGGCGGGCTGGAACCTCGACCAACTCCGCGCCCGAGCTAAGGACAGCCTGGAAAAACACGGCGGGCTGGATCCGGCGGCCTTCGAGAAGCTCAGCGGCTTGCTGCGTTATGTAGATGGCGATTACTCAGACCGTGCAACCTTTGACGCGCTTCGCAAAGAACTTGGTGGCGCTCAGCATCCGGCACATTACCTGGCCATTCCGCCTCCGCTGTTTGGACCCGTCGTCGAACATCTCGCGAACTCCGGATCCGCCAAAGGTGCTCGCGTCGTTGTTGAAAAACCTTTTGGAAGCGACCTGAAGTCTGCCCAGGAGCTGAACCGGATCCTGCACGCAACCTTTAGCGAGAGCAACATTTTTCGGATTGACCACTACCTTGGAAAGCGGCCAGTTCGCAACATGTTCATGTTCCGCTTCGCCAACGCTTTCATGGAGTCGTTCTGGAACCGCACCTATATCGAAAGCGTGCAGATCACGATGGCCGAAGACTTCGGAGTGCAAGGCCGTGGCGCTTTCTACGATGAAACCGGCACGATTCGAGACGTAATCCAGAATCATCTGTTTCAGGTGCTCTGCAACCTGGCTATGGAACCTCCGGTCAGAACGGACAGCGAAGCCGTCCGTGATGAGAAGGTTAAGGTTCTGAAAGCAATGCCACCGCTCGATAAGGACAACGTCGTCCGCGGACAGTTCAAGGGTTACGTCAATGAAAAAGGAGTGAAGCCCGACTCGCAAACCGAGACCTTCGCAGCGTTGCGACTCGAAATTAACTCATGGCGCTGGCAAGGGGTCCCTTTCTACATCAGAGCGGGAAAGAATTTGCCTGTGACGTGCACCGAAATCCTGGGCCGGTTCCGTAAACCTCCCGCAGTACTCCCCGCGAGCGTTCTGAAGCACAACCATATAAGGTTTCGGGTGAGTCCGGATGTGGCCATCGCCATGGGAATGACGGTGATGGCTCCGGGGGACGACATGACTGGCCTAACTGCGGAAATGCTGGCGAGCCGCCACCCCAGCGCGGAGGAAATGGACGCTTACGAGCGCGTGCTGGGAGACGCCATGGAAGGCGACGCTACTTTATTCGCACGGCAGGACTATGTGGAAGAGGCGTGGCGAATTGTGGATCCAGTACTGAAGGAGGCTACGCCGGTTTATCAGTACGACCCGAAAACCTGGGGGCCGCATGAGGTGAAGCAAGTCACGCCTGCCGCGGGCTGGCACAACCCGACGGTTGCGGATGCCGCAAAACCCGGCGCTGCGCAAGCTGCGTGAATGGTTGGAGCGGAGAGAACATGAAAGTCGAAGTGTTTGCGGATGCAGAGTCAGTCGCCCAACAGGCTGCTGCACTCATTGCTGCGGAAGCTCGGGCGGCCGTTGCCGCTCGCGGTCGCTTCGTCATTGCGGTCAGCGGGGGCCACACTCCTTGGGTGATGTTGCGCGCGCTGACCGCGGAAGAAGTTCCTTGGCAGAACGTCTACGTGGCGCAAGTCGACGAGCGCGTGGCACCCGCGGGAGACCCGGACAGAAACCTCACTCACCTGAGCGAGAGCCTGCATGCACCACTGCGTCCCGAGCAAATTCTTGCCATGCCGGTTGAGTCTCCTGATCTGGAAGCCGCAACGGCCCGCTATGCGGCAACTCTTCGGGAGATTGCTGGCACGCCACCCGTGCTCGATCTTGTCCACTTAGGCCTGGGGCCCGACGGCCACACTGCATCTCTAGTTCCGGGCGACCCGGTGCTCGATGTTACGAGCGCCGACGTTGCGCTTACCGGAATCTACCAAGGCCGGCGCCGAATGACGTTGACCTACCCGATTATCAATCGATCTCGGCAGATTCTGTGGCTTGTCACTGGGAGTGAAAAAGTCGAAATGCTTGGCCGCTTGCGTAAGGGTGATGCGTCGATCCCGGCTGGCCGGGTCCGCCAGGATCAAGCGGTGGTGTTTGCTGATAAAGCAGCTGCTGGACAGCTCGCAGCGTAAGGGTAGCAGTCCAATTTGTGAAACCTTTGTGTCCTTTGTGGTTCCAGCATTTTGTACTTCGTCAAACACAAAGGGCACAAAGGTACACAAAGGAGAAATGTACTGAAACTGCGCACGCCTACGCGACATATCGAAAAGATAATCAAGGAGAGATCACCATGAGTGCCGCACTTGTTCGTCCAATCACTCCGAAAATGACAGAGACGGAAGCGGATCAGCTCTGTATCAACACCATCCGCACGCTTTCGATTGATGCAGTCCAGCAGGCTAAGTCCGGCCACCCGGGCACGCCCATGGCGCTCGCGCCCCTGGTCTATACGCTGTGGAACCGAGTCATGCGCTTCGATCCCCAGGATCCGATCTGGCCGAACCGTGATCGCTTCGTGCTCTCGAACGGACACGCCTCCATGCTGCTCTGGTCGGTGCTCCATCTCACCAAGACTCAGGCTGTCGATGCCGAATATGAGGCTCTGGGAAAACCTTCGGTTTCGCTCGACGATATCCGCTACTTCCGCCAGCTCGATAGCAGGGCCCCCGGTCATCCCGAGTACCACTGGGTCTCAGGCGTCGAAACCACGACCGGACCTCTCGGGCAAGGTGTGGCTACGAGTGTCGGAATGGCGATTGCTCAGAAGTGGCTCGCCAACCGATATAACCGGCCGGGCTTTGAAATTTTCAATTACAACATTTACGCCGTTTGTGGCGATGGCTGCATGATGGAAGGCATTTCATCCGAAGCGGCGTCACTGGCCGGCCACCTCGGCCTGGATAATCTTTGCTGGGTTTATGACAACAATCACATCACCATCGAAGGCCACACGGACATCACGTTTACGGAGGACGTCGCCGCCAGGTTTTTGGCGTATGGATGGAACGTTCTGCGCGTCGGCGACGCCAACGATATCGACCGCATCGAGCACGCCCTCGAAGTTTTCCGCAAGACTCCGGGGCGTCCGACTTTCATCGTTTTGGACAGCCACATCGGCTACGGCTCTCCGAACAAGCAGGACACGCCTGAAGCCCATGGCGAGCCGCTTGGAGACGAGGAATGTCGGCTGACCAAACGCACCTACGGATGGCCCGAGGACGCGAAGTTCTACGTTCCCGATGGCGTCTACGATCACTTTGAGGCTGGTGTGGGAGCACGCGGAGCATCGGCTCGGCAGGAGTGGGTGAAACTTTTCGATTCGTACCGAGCCAAGTATCCCGACCTGGTGGCCGAGATCGATATGATGCAGCGACGGGAGCTTCCGACCGGGTGGGATCGCAATCTCCCTGTTTTTCCCGCTGACCCGAAGGGCATCGCTGGTCGAGATGCCTCGGGCAAGGTGCTGAACGTGCTTGCCCAGAATATTTCATGGTTCCTGGGCGGCTCGGCGGATCTCGGTCCCTCGAATAAAACAACCCTTACCTTCCCCGGTGCGGGAAACCTTCAGGCAGATACCCCCGGTGGAAAGAATTTGCACTACGGCATCCGTGAACACTCAATGGCAGCGATCGTGAACGGACTATCTATATCGAAGCTTCGTGCGTTCGGCGCAACTTTTTTCATCTTCAGCGACTATGCCAGACCGGCCATCCGGCTCTCCGCCCTCATGGAGTTGCCGACTATCCTGGTCTTCACGCATGACGCCATGGGTGACGGAGAAGATGGTCCAACCCACCAGCCAGTGGAGCATCTCGCATCCCTGCGCGCCATACCCGGCTTGGTTTTGTTGCGGCCTGGCGACGCCAATGAAGTAGTTGAGGCTTACCGCTACATCCTGCAGTTGCGCCACCAGCCTGCTGTACTGGCACTCTCGCGCCAGCCGCTGCCAACGCTCGATCGCAGCAAATATGCGTCCGCCTCCGGAGTCGCAAACGGTGCCTACGTGCTCGCCGACGCTCCTGGCGGCAAGCCGGAAGTCATCCTCATCGCTTCCGGCAGTGAGGTCTCGCTCGCGGTCGAAGCTCACGAGAAATTGCTGTCTGAGGGCATTCGTTCGCGAGTGGTCTCCATGCCGTCTTGGGATATTTTCGACCATCAGACAAAAGAATATCGGGACAGCGTGCTGCCGCCCGACGTGACTGCTCGCGTGGCAATCGAGCAGGCCTCGACCTTCGGATGGGAGCGCTACGTCGGTACTTCGGGGCACACCATCGGCATGAATACATTTGGAGCATCCGCGCCACTTAAAGAGCTTCAAAGGAAATTCGGATTTCAGCCGGACGAAGTGGTGGCTGCGGCGAAAAATCAACTGGGCAGGAAGTAAACCATGAGTGTCGCAATGGATCACGCCGTCACACCAGACTCTGGAATCTCGCCAACGGCCGAGAAGAGAAGCCGAAGCGCTCCTCTCGGAAGCACCATCTGCGAAGGTGGCGTCAACTTCAGTATTTTCTCCCGCGCAGCGACTGGCGTGGATTTGCTGCTCTTCGACCACGAAGACGATCCCCGGCCGGAACGTGTGATCCCCATTGATTCGGCAACTCACCGGACCTATCACTACTGGCACGTTTTTGTGCCCGACCTACAACCGGGTCAGATCTATGGCTATCGAGTTCACGGGCCTCATGACCCCGCAATCGGGATGCGATTTGACTCCAGTAAAGTCCTTCTCGATCCGTACGCAAGGGGTGTCGTGGTTCCCAAGGACTACAGCCGCGAAGCTGCCCAACAAGCGGAAGGCAACGCCGCGACCGCCATGAAGAGTGTTGTGATCGATTCCAGCACATACGACTGGGAAGGCGACGTGCCGCTCGGGAGGCCGTCTTCACACGCGATTATTTATGAGATGCACGTGCGCGGCTTCACCTGCGATCCAAGTTCCGGTGTTTCCAAAAACATACGCGGTACATTTGCCGGATTGATAGAGAAGATTCCGTACCTTCAGAAGCTTGGCATCACTGCAGTTGAGCTTTTGCCTGTCTTTCAATTCGATGCCCAGGATTGTCCGCCGGGGCTGGTCAACTATTGGGGCTACGCACCGGTTTCGTTCTTCGCGCCGCACCAGGCGTACAGTTCGCGTCAGGACCGGCTCGGCCCGGTGAACGAGTTTCGCGACATGGTCAAAGCACTCCATCGTGCGGCCATCGAAGTCATTCTCGACGTTGTATACAACCACACTGCCGAAGGCGACCACCTTGGACCGACGCTTAGCTTTCGAGGTCTCGACAACAACACCTATTACATCCTGGAACAGGATCGCTCCCGCTATGCCAACTACAGCGGCACGGGAAACTCGCTCAACGCAAACAATTCCATCGTCCGTCGCATGATCGTCGACAGCCAGCGCTACTGGGTTGAGGAAATGCACGTGGACGGCTTCCGCTTTGATCTCGCGTCGATCCTGGCACGCGATCCGCAAGGCCAGTTGATGGCCAGCCCGCCCGTGCTCTGGGACATTGATTCAGATCCCTCGCTCGCGGAAACCAAAATCATCGCCGAGGCATGGGATGCGGCTGGTTTGTATCAGGTCGGCAGCTTTATCGGAGACAGTTGGAAGGAATGGAACGGCAGGTTCCGCGACGACGTTCGCAGTTTCGTCCGGGGTGAGCCAGGTTCCGTGGGACGCGTCGCCGACCGGTTTCTGGGCAGCCCGGAGATCTACGGCCACAAGGAGCGTGAGGCTGAGCAGAGCGTGAACTTTGTGACCTGTCACGACGGCTTCACACTCAACGATCTCGTCTCCTACGACTACAAACACAACGAAGAAAACCGCGAAAACAATAGCGACGGCGCCAATGATAACCGGAGCTGGAATTGTGGCGTTGAAGGTCCGACCGATGATCCGCGTGTCGAGAAGCTGCGGAATCGGCAGGTAAAGAACTTCTTGACCATCACCCTGCTCTCGCTCGGTGTCCCCATGATCACTATGGGCGATGAGGTGCGACGCACTCAGTACGGCAACAACAACGCCTACTGCCACGATAATAAAACCGGTTGGTTCGATTGGACTCTCGTGAAGAAGCATGCGGACGTGCATCGCTTCCTCAGCCTGCTGATCGAACGCCGGTTATTACGAGACTTGGAGACGGAACTCCAACGCCAAACTCTGCACCAAATGCTACAGGCAGCGACCAAAGCCTGGCACGGCGTAAGACTGAACCAACCAGATTGGAGCGATGACTCGCGCAGCTTCGCATTCGGAGCGGAGCTGCCAAAAGAAAACCTGCTCTTTCATCTGATCGCAAATGCTTACTGGGCGCCGCTTGATTTCGAGCTGCCCCCCGTACATACCGGTTCTCGAGATCCATGGCGCCGATGGATCGACACAAATCTCGATTCACCGCAGGACATCGTCGCATGGCAGGCCGCTCCCTCCGTCGCCGGCTGCACCTATCGGGTCGGACCGCGCTCGGTGGCCGTGCTTTACGCCAGCACAGGGCCGACGACCGCGTAGGCCCGGACGCCCCCGTCCGGGCAACCGAGCGAAGCTCGGCGTGCTCCGAGTCGTGGCACGGGTTCAGGCGTACCGATTGAGCCGCGAGAAACGCAGGTTCAGCTCATTACTTAAGAGTTCCAGACCTTGGAGGTCTCCGGTGGCGAAAAAAGACCAGCCGAACAACCCTGCCCATGAGATTCAATCCGCTGCGTTCCACCATGCCGAACTACAGAGCGAGCGCCTGCGCATCTGCGGTGTTTTAAGCGTCGTTGCGATTTTCATTGTGGTCACGATCGTGCGGGTATTTGTCGTCCGCACGGTTTCCAATACCACTCCATGGGCCTGGCAATTTGGGTTGGCGGCCTTGATCATAATTTACGAAGTGTGGATGTTGTGGCGCGTAAATCTCGCCCTGAGATCGCAGCGCAGTCTTCCCCCTGGATTCTGGGTTCTCAGCACAATTCTGGAGACTTCCATCCCCGCGTTCGCAATCGCCTTCCTTACCAGCGAACAGTTCGAGCCCGCCTATCGGCCGCTGGCGACTCCCGCGGTGCTGGTTTTCTTCATCTTCATCATTCTTTCCACGTTGCGGTTGAATCCCGGAATCTGCCTGCTTTCCGGAGTGGTCGCATGTGGTACCTACTTCGCTGCTGCTCTGTACCTCGGCTGGCGTCCTCCGGTTCCCGGCATGCCGGCGCCAGTGACGAAGACCAGCGTCAGCCTGAATGCCATTATTCTTCTGATCGGCGGTTTGATCGCTGCCGCCGTCGCGGGACAAATCCACAAGCACGTCGAGGCAGCTCTTCGCGAAGCGGAAACCAAACGAAAGCTGGAGGCGGTTGAGCACGATCTACAAGTCGCACGATCCATCCAGCAGTCTCTTCTTCCAAAAGAACGCCCCCAGATTCCAGGGTTTGACATCGCCGGGTGGAACCAGCCCGCGGACGATACCGGAGGCGATTACTTTGACTGGAAGGCACAACGCGACGGGAAACTGGTCGTGAGCCTGGCTGACGTCACCGGGCACGGCATCGGCCCCGCGCTGGTCGCCGCAATCTGCCATGCTTACGCGCGCTCCAGCTTCAGCATGGATCACGACCTGATGGGAGCCTTCGAGCACATCAATCAAGCCCTCGGCGCTGACCTCCAGACCGGACGCTTTGTCACCTTCGTGGCTGCTGTGTGCAGACCTGATAGCTCGGAGCTCCAAATCCTCTCCGCAGGCCATGGCCCACTCTTTATTTATTCCTGCTCCGAGGATCGATTCATCGATGTGAGCCCGCAGGCCGTTCCGTTCGGCATCCTTCCTTTCTTCCGCTCGGATCCGCCAGCACAGCTTCGGCTCGGCCCGGGCGATCTGGTGATCTTGCCCACAGATGGCTTCTTCGAATGGGAAAACGATCGAGGCGAACAATTTGGTGTTGAGCGGATGGAAGAAGTAATTCGCACCTCACGACAACTCGACCCGCTGGAGATCATTGCGCAACTCTACGACGCGGTCACGAAATTCTCCAACGGAACCAAACAACAGGATGACCTGACAGCCGTAATCATCAAGCGGTTGTAGGCGATTCCGGGCTACGATCATAAGAATTGGGGTGATATGAGCCGCGAGGCGAGAGCATTTGCAGCTGTGATGACCACCGCTGGAAGAAGATAAACAAAGTTCCCAAAGACCCACATCAAAGCGCCGGCGAGCGCCTGGTCGTCAAGCGGTGAAATCGTGAAGAGCGGGGAACCGGATGCATACGAGGGGTACAGAACCCGATCGCAGAAGGCAAGAAACGCCGATAACGCGTCGTTTGCCATCATTCCAATGAAAAGGTACAGCGGAATCGACCATCGTGGCCACCTCGCCACACTCGGCCACGGCTGGATCACGGGCCACCAGAAGAGAATCGAGGTCGCGAAGAAGCATGCGTGTTCGATCTCATGCCAAAAATCCGAACGCAGCGCAAATTCAAAAGCAGCTGGAGAGTGCCATCCAATCAAAGTGACGGTAGCAGCCAGCCAGCAGAATACAGGGTGGGTCAGTGTGTGCCCCACCCATTGCACCGGTGGCCAGCGCAAAACCAGACCCAAGCCGGAACGAACGAGCATCTGCGGCAGCCCGTGCAGAAGTGGCAGGGCTGGCGCTCCCAACAAAATCAAAGGAGGAGCAACTGCCATCAGAAGGATGTGCTGAATCATGTGGATCGAAAGTAACTCATCATCAAAAGCTGCGAGAGGAGATCCCACAGCGATCCAGAGGGCGAACAGCCCACTCATGAAAGCAGCCAGTCGCCACACTGATATCACGTTCCGAAGAAGACCATGCAAGCGATACCAACCTCGCAGGTAGACGAGCGCCGTGATGACCAGAAAAAGTGTAACCGGCACGGGGAGAACCCACGCTTGCAATACAGTTTGGATCGCGGGAGACATAGGCGACCTCAGGGGCCCGTGGAGGATGATCCCGCAACGCTCGCTCCGAGCATTGCGGTGTGGGCAGCGTTACTGGCTGGAGTTTGCCCCGACGGATGCAATGTCTCGAGGAACGCCACCAGCGCCGTCGTCTCAGCCGGGCTCAAGTTTTTTCCGTAGGCTGGCATGTTTCCGCCGCCCTGGATCACTTGGCGGATGAGTTGGTCCTGCGTGAGGCGAAGTGCGACGCGATCTAGCGCCGGTCCGCGCTTGCCACCCATGTCATCAAGCGAATGGCAGTTGTGGCATTGCTTAGCTTGGAAAACCAGAGCGCCCCGGCGCTCGAGCGCCGTGCGCCCTTGCAAATATTCAGTGGGGATCGGCACGCTGCTCCATGCGTCCATCATTGGACTCCAGGGCGTATGCAGACCCAACTGCGTCAAACTGCCCAGCATCACGGCAACCAACAGAATCGTGAGAACGGCAATGGGACGGCGTTTCCAGCTCTTCTCACCTTCGCCCGCGACAAACGGTAGCAGCAACAGCGCGACAATTCCGATCGCAGGTCCGATCATGAGTATCGGGGTTTCTGCCGATGGCGGCAGGTAAGACAAGACTGCATAAAGCCAAAGGAAAAAGAAATCCGGGCGCGGAGCTGTCTGAATAATCGTTGGGTCGGGCTGGCCGCTTGGACCGAACGGCCCAAGAAGGACGGCGCACGCGGCAATCGAAAGAAGAATGAAGGCTGAAAAGAAGACGTCCTTCCAAACCGCGTAGGGCACGAATGGAACCCCTTCTTTATGCGTCAGCTCGTGATATTCCTGCAGGTAGGAGGCGCGCCGCACGATGCGTCCAGGCATGGGCCACTCATTCACTCCCAGTTTTAACACCATGAGCAGGTGCACGCCAACGAATGCGATCAGCAGTCCTGGAACAACAAAAACGTGCATCGCGAAAAACCGGGAAAGGGTCGCACCCGCGATAATCGGGCCGCCCAGCATGAGATTCACAGCCCAGGGTCCAATCAACGGCACTCGACTTGCAATCGACGCCCCGATTCCCAACCCCCAATAGGCGTCCTGGTCGAATCGCAGTACCTGCCCGGTAAAAGCCATGGCGAGCGTCATCAGCAACAGGAACACGCCGATCATCCACGTCAACTCTCTCGGGAACTTGTACGCTCCGAAAAGGAAGACCTGCACCATATGGATCAGGACGATCGCTACCATGAAATTCGAGCCCCAACCGTGCAATCCTCGAATGAACCAACCCAGCGAAATACCGTGATTGAGAATCTGCAGGCTGTTCCAGGCCTCTCCGGCGGAAGGCACATAAATGAGGGCCAGGAGAATCCCGGTGACGATCTGAAGAATGAAACAGGTCAGTGCAGCGCTGCCGAAAACATAAAACCAACTTGCAGTCTCGCGCGGCACGCGATGCTCAGCGGTTTCCCGAATCTCCGCGCCAAGCTGAAGCCGTTGATCGAGCCACGCCCAGACTTCCCCGATCACGCGCATGTATCCCTCGCGCCGGTCCTATTCGCGGTTGGACTCCCAGTGGTCGGCATTTCGCCGGCCTTGATGAACAGTTTTCCGTCCGCAACCTTGTAGTGGTAAGTAAAGAGACCGCGGGGTGGAGGTCCGGAGGCGCGCGAACCATCCTGATAGTACGCCCCGCCATGGCACGGACACATAAAGAGGTTCGATTGGGGGAACCAGCGAACCGGGCATCCAAGATGAGCACAATTGATGGCAAAGACCTGAAAATTCTGTCCGTCGACATTTCGGACCCAGCAGGCAATATCCGCGGTTTCTCCATCCCAGGGATTCACCACTGGATTTCGATATGTGGCCAGCCGGGTTTGACCCGCAGGAAACTGTTCCAGATCGCCCAGAGACAGCCACGAATCATAGCCGATCTTGCGCGCGTGAGCGACGGGCGAAAGGATGTAGCGCACGATCGGTATTGCCAGAATTACGCCGACAACACCATTCAAAAGCAATCCAAGTTTCACCAGCATCGCCCGCCGTGACACTCCATTGGTTTCGGTCATGGAAGCCCTCCCGCAGCACGCTCCATCGACGTTTTCGGATACGGTTGGCCCGGGAACTGTGGCCGCTGGGCCGCCAGCCAGGCGACAACGTCAGAGATTTCTTGTGCTGACATCGGCCGGCCGGGCACATCGCCGCGCCAGTCCGGAGCGCCCGATTCTGGCCGTCCCACAATCACATTCGTTCGCAGGTCCTGATCACTCACTAATGCCAGGTATGACCCGCTTACGATCGAACTGGCTTTCTGGCCTCCTTTACCGTCAGGACCATGGCAGGCCGAGCAGTAGGTTGCGTACACATCGGCGCCGCGATGCGGATCGCCGGCAGGCAGCACTGCATAAGGAGGAGGACTGACGCCGCGCAAAGTATCGGGCTTCGCCCAGGATCGGATTCCGCTGACGATAACATCGATTTGCTTGTCAGTAAGCATGCCACCTGAGCTCCGCGCGAAGGCCGGCATCGATGTGCCGGGCACGCCGTTAGTGGCAACGCGGCGAATCACGGTATCGTCCGCGATGGCGAGAAAAACAGGATCGCTGAGAGAAACCGCAGCTCCTCCGTTGCCGTTCGCACCATGACATCCCGAACAGTTGCTCGCGAAGAGAACATTGAACTCCATGATCTGGTCGGGAGGGATAACCTCAGAATCGGGGCCGGGCCTGCCGGGTGCACTGTTACAGCCAATGCAGGCGATCACGCCGAACAGGGCGAAAATAAGAAAGGTAGCTTGCGCCTTCATGGCCGCTGGCCCTCTTCGTTCTTCTCGTCCATCGCTCCCGGCGCCTCCATGCCGGCGCGAATCGCGAAAGGTAGGTGCTGCCAGGTACGCATCCGCTCTTGCTTTGAGACGACGATGCCAGCCACGATGCCGAATCCCATTTGAGTAACCACGAACCACGCCCAGTTAATCCTGTCGCTGAGCGCGGGATTCAACAACTGCAGAGCGCTGTGCAGCAAACCGGTCCATAAAATGGGAGCGATCACGCCTCCTAGCAAAATAGGGCGTCGCGGAAACATGGGAAGCATTGCGCCGTAGAGGAGCCCGACCAGCAGCGAAGTAATCAAATGAACAATGGAAGCAATGATCAAAGCTTCCAGGTGGAATGCGGAGATCTGCTCGGTGGTCTCCAGCGCGGGGAAGAATCCGGCAGCCAAAATGTTAATTGGATACCAGATGCTGTGGTACGCAACGATTCCATAAATTACTGCGAGAACCGCCATCACAACACTTCCCGCCAAACCACCTTTCACGCCCGCGGAAATTGGATAGATTTCAAGAGGCAGCCGCGCCCGGTTTGGCTCTTGGGTAATTAAATCCACTCGCGCCACTTCGGGGCGCGTCGTAACGATGGGTATCACTTCGGCTGAAACCGGAACGGATTCGTGCTTCTCTTGCGGCAGTACGTCGCAAAACCATCCGACCCATCCAATGACAGTCAGGATTGCACCCAGGATGCTGACTGTCGCCGTCGTCACCAGTCCAGCGAATAACAGGGCCACGCCAAACGCCGCGACAATCGGCCACGCCGTCGGCGCCGGCAATTCAATTTTGCCCGGCGCATCCGCTCGTGTGTTCACCCGATCCGAGGTCATACCTGCCGTCCTCATCGTCCAATGATGTAAACCACCGTGAAAACCACGACCCATACCACATCCACGAAATGCCAGTAGAGAGACAATACGTCGACACGATAGGTGTGCTGTTGCTGAACGTCCTCAAGCAACGCGAACGCCATTACTGTGGAGAGGCAAATGAGGCCCACAATCACGTGAAAACCGTGCAGGCCGACCAGCGAATAGTAGGTTGTCCCGAACAGGTTGGTGCTGATGGTCAGTCCATCTTTATAAATAAGCCGATGCCATTCGCGCGCGGTCCCGTAAAGAAAAGTGGCGCCCAGCACGATCGTCCCGAACCACCAGGTTCTGAAACTCCGGATGTTTCCTACACGGAGGGCCTTCACCGCAAGGTGAATCGTGATACTGCTGGAAAGCAAACAGATGCTGTAAAAGATCGGTGCTTCGAGAACTTGCTTTGGCGTGGGTCCGGTCAAACTCTTGCCCAGATAGAAAAGGTAAGCGACTACGAAGATGACGAAAATCGCAGACTCCGCAACGATCAGAGCAAACATCGCTACGTGTCCGCGCGAGGGCAGCTCCCAGTTGCGTTCTCTCTGTGGCATAGTCACTACGTTCGCGCTCATTGCATTGTCCTTCGGCTACTCGTACTTCCAGTCAGGATCTTCCGGATGCTTGAGGTCCCACAGCGGGCGTCGGCTCCTCACCGTTGGAATGGTCGCGAAGTTATAAGCCGGCGGCGGCGAACTGGTGGTCCATTCCAGCGTCCACGCGTCCCAGGGATCGCTGCCGGAAAGTTTCCCCTTGACGCGAGACCACAGCAGGTTGCCGACAAATATCAAAATACCCAACGCCTGAAAAAACACTCCGATGGTCACAATCAGATTCCAGGTATCCCAGCCGCGGCCCGCTTCGTAGGTATAAATTCTTCGTGGCATGCCCAACAGTCCGGGAACATGCATGAAGTCAAACGTCAGGTGAAATCCGATGACAAACAGCCAGAAGTGCAGCTTGCCCAGGGTTTCGTCGTACATCCTTCCCGTCATCTTCGGGAACCAGTAGTAGAACGCGCCGAAAAGCGCGAATAGAATTCCGCCCACGATGACGTAGTGAAAGTGCGCAACCACAAAATAGGAATTGCCGAGTTGCCAATCGAAGGGTGCGGCGCTCAACATGATCCCGGTAAGACCGGCAATCAGGAATTGAAACAGAAACGCGATGCAGAACAGCATCGGAGTCTGAAAGTGAATCTTTCCGCCCCACATGGTCGCCAGCCAGTTAAAGATCTTAATCCCGGTGGGAACTCCAATGGCCATCGTCGAAAGCACAAAGAACGTATTCGCATTCGAGCTCATCCCGACTGTGAACATGTGATGGGCCCAAACGGCCATGCTCAGAAAGCCAATGGCCACAGTCGCGGCCACCATGATCGGATATCCAAACATCGCCTTGCGCGAAAATACTGGAACGATTTCAGAAACGGCGGCGAAAGCTGGAATCACGAGAATGTACACTTCGGGGTGGCCGAATATCCAGAAAAAGTGCATCCAGATTACAGCCGAGCCCCCGGCTTGCGTGTCGAAGAAATGTGCACCGAGGTAGCGATCAAGACTTAGCATGATCTGTGCCGCAGTCAGCGGACCGATGGCAAGCAGCACCAGGCCGGCCATCACGAGGTTCAGCCAGGCGAACAGCGGCATTTTTCCCAACTTCATGCCGGGACAGCGGAGGCACAAGATCGTAGTCAAAATATTGATCGCCGTGCCGATACTTCCAAAGCCCGAAACCAAAACCGCCAGCGTCCAGAAATCCGTGCTATGCCCTCGAGAGAACGTCTGCGCCGTCAAGGGAGCGTAGGCAAACCATCCGACATCCGGAGCGTTCCCCGCCCCGTACAAGCCATTCGCTCCGACCAGACTGAAGTAAAGAAGGACGCCTCCGAATGCCGACAGCCAAAAACTAAACGCATTGAGACGCGGAAATGCCATGTCGCGCGCGCCAATCATCAGCGGGACTAGATAATTCGCAAATCCGAATACGAGCGGCATGGCCACGAAGAAAATCATCGTGGTTCCGTGCATGGTGAACATCCGGTTAAACACTTCAGGCGAGACGAAATCGTTCTGCGGCCGGATGAGCTGGATGCGCATGATCGTCGCTTCAATCCCGCCGACCACAAGAAAGAACAATGCAAAAAGGATGTAGAGAATCCCCAGCCGCTTGTGATCAACCGTGGTCACCCACTCGTGAAGCCGATCGACGAGCGGACGAGAAGCCTCGTAACTCCCGGGCAAAGCGATTGAATCAGTCGACATCGAACGTTTTTCTCCTTAACTCGCTTAGCGAAGCGTCGTCAGATAGGCAGTCACGGCATCCAGTTCTCGATCGCTTAACTCCATCGCCGGCATTCGCGATCCTGGTTTTATGGCGTCAGGATTTCGAATCCAGCGCCGCAGATTCTCTGCCGTATTCGGCGCTGCCCCAGCGGCGATTGTGTCCCGGCTCATCAAGTGCGACAGATCGGGACCAAAGCGTCCATCCGCCACGGTTCCCGCAACCGCATGGCAGTTGATGCACGCAGTCGTCTCAAAAATGTGTTGTCCCTCGGAAGCTGCGTCGCTTAAGTGGGCGGGTTGGCTTTGTTCCTGAACCCAACGATCAAACTCATCTCGCGTCTGAACATAAACTCGCAACAGCATCTTGGCGTGCTGCGTTCCGCAATACTGGGCGCACTGCCCCAGGTAAAGCCCGGTCTCATGCGGATCAATCCACATGCTGTTCGGATGGTTGGGAATCAGGTCCGTTTTGCCATTGAGGCGCGGAACCCAGAAGCTGTGATCCGTATCCGCCGAAAGCAATCTGATGAAGGTCGGAGTAGGATGCGCCGGGTCGCTGACCGGAACGTGCAGTTCATTCGCAGTCACGACATGCAGCGCCGGATAGCGATACTCCCACCAAAACTGATGGCCGATAGCAATCACCTCGATTGCGTTGCTGGGCTGGGCAGCTTTTTGCACGCTGCCGATCACTCGCGCCGTCGCCATGAACAGCGCCACTACGATGAGCACCGGAATGACTGTCCACGCCAGCTCCACTTGATTGCTGCCGTAAACTTGTGGCGGCTCTCGGCCGTCATCATCCATCCTCTTCCTGAATCGCACGACCACATACGCCAGGAGGCTGAACACGACGACAAATATTGTTGCTGTAACGGCCAGCACAAAAACAGACAGGCCGAAAATTGTATTAGCCGGCGTGGAAGCTGGCGCAAAGATATTCGTAGGGCTCAACGGCGGGTCAGCAGCCCCAGCAAACGAGGCTGTCCCGAACCAGCAGAGAACAACAATCAGTTTGAGTGCCCATTGACCGTACATGGTCTGCAGCCAGTGCTTCTCTTCGCGACTCTAATTTGAGTCCCGCATCAGCCGTTTATTTGCCAGGTCGAAGATCATGCAATCTTCTCTCTGCGTTCGCCTGCGGGAGATGTTTTTTCATTGACCAGGACAGCCGGACTACCTTTGACGCCAGACAACGTCGGCGACGGCAATGCCCGCAATTGCACGATGTCCTTCGAGAAAAACAGGTCGAGCGTCCAATCGAGAAACACGCGAACTTTCTTTTGCAAGCCCGGAAGCTTGCTCAGGTAGATGGCGCGCCACATCGCCCATGCAATAATTCCTGAGAAGTGGAATCCCATGATCTCCGCCACGCCGGTGCGTCGTCCGATGGTGGCAAGCAAGCCCAGGGTTTTGAACTTGAACGGCTTCAGAGGCTGGCCACGCATGGTCGCCACAATATTGTGAGCCACCACTGGAGCTTGTCGCGTGGCATGCTGCGCCGTCGGTGGACAAAACTTTCCAGGGTTTGTCAGATCCGGCACCTGCGCGCAATCCCCTAACGCCCAAAGCCCCGGCCAGCTTGGCACTTGAAGATATTCGTCGGCGACGACATGACCGCGCTCTTTGCCGCACGGAAGATTCACGACGATGGGAACCGGCGTGATGCCCGCAGTCCAAATAATGAGATTGCTGGCGATTCTGGTACCGTCTCCCAGGACGACTTCCTTCCCGTCGTAACCCTTAACTGCAGTGTTCAGATGAATTTCAACGCCACGCCGTCCAAGCTGGGTCTCCGAATAACGGCCGAGGCTCTCGCCCAACTCTGGAAGGATCATTTTGCCGGCGTCGACCAGGACAATTCGGAGCATGTCCTCGTTCAAGTTGTTATAAAACTTCAACGCCTCCCGCATCAGGTCGTTCACTGCCCCTACGGTCTCAACCCCGGCGAAACCGGCGCCCACTACAACTACCGTCATCATGGCCTTGCGCAGCGCTTCATCCGGCTCGCCGTCCGCCAACTCCAGCGCATCAATGGCCCGATTCCGCACCGCCAGCGCGTCGCCCAGCGTCTTCATGGTCAATGCATGCTCTTCGACCCCAGGCGTGTGGTAGAAATTCGACACTGACCCCAGTGCCAGAACGAGCTGATCGTAAATCAGGTCGCGATGGTGCACCAAATCACTCTGCCGGACTCGCACCTGCTTCTTTTCGAGGTCAATGGCTTCGATATCCCCGATCAACACGCTCGTATGCCGCAGCATTTTGCGCAGCGGCTGAACCACGTCCGTGGCTGCAGCGTCGCTTCCAGCCACCTCGTGGAGCATTGGCGTAAAGAGGACAAAATTCTCCTGCGCCACCAGCATCACTTCAATGTCCGGCGCTCCGGACAGCGCCTTCTGCAGGTACACCGCGGTGTAAGCGCCGGCAAAACCACCGCCGAGGATGAGAATGCGTTTCGGGTTTGCTGAAGGTTCCATGTCTGCCTCGTATCACGCGGCCATGGGTAAAAGTAGGTGTGCCCGGCTGACTCAAGAATTCAGCCCGAATTTATATTTGATGCCGGGAGCTTGCACCACTAGCAAAACTAGGAGGCCAAAAACCAAGCCATACGAAGTGGCAAGTAAAGATAAGAATCCACCAGCCCAGGATTCAAGCTAAAATGACCTCGATCAAGAGCCGCCCAGAGGCATCCTAACTATGAAAAGTTCCAGTTGTGCCATCGAGCGATCATCCGAACGCTCGCATTCGAAAGACAAAGTCATGGCGTCCTGAATGTCACCTATGACGAACGCGGCCCTCAAAATCGAGGAACTCAATAGCCGCTTTGGAATCCCGGGCCTCGCGCAGGTTGTCGTGGATGAGGGCGGACTGCTCAGCGTGCGCGTGACCACGCCACTGTGCGACGGAGAGATGCATCTGCACGGCGCGCAAGTCACTTCCTGGAAGCCGGCCGGCGCGGAAGAAGTGATCTTCCTCAGCCGTCAAGCTCGTTGGGAAGAAGGGAAAGCCATTCGCGGCGGCATACCGATCTGCTTTCCCTGGTTTCGAGCCAAAGCTGATGATTCCCACGCGCCGGCGCATGGTGTGGTTCGAACAAAAATATGGACGCTGGAATCCATCGAGCAAAACGCCGGCGGCATCACCGTCAGCATGTCGACACAGAGCGACCCGGACACTCGACGATGGTGGCCTGCCGATTTCCGGGTGCTCCATCGTGTGACTTTCGGGAGGGAATTGAAACTCGAGCTCACAGTAAGCAATACCGGCGCCAAGCCGTTCCGCTTTGAAGAGGCCTTGCATACTTATTACAGGGTGGGAGACGTCCGCAAGGTTCGCGTCCGGGGGTTGGATGGCGTCACCTATCTGGACAACACCGACTCGAACAAGAAGAAAAAGCAGAATGGCGACGTGGTCATCGGGTCGCCGACCGACAACGCCTATCTGAATACCCAGAACCCGCTGCAACTGCTCGATCCTGCCCTCAATCGTTCCATCCAGATTACCAAGCAGAATTCAGACTCCACCGTGATCTGGAATCCGTGGGCCGAGCCAGCGCGCGCATTATCCGATCTTGGCAATGACGAATGGCAGGACATGGCCTGCGTCGAAGGCAGCAACATCCTGGAAAATGCAGTCGAACTGGCACCGTCCGCGGATCACAGAATCACAGTAACGATGACCGTCAACCTCCTCTGACGCCTGCACCCTGAAGGTAAAAGCCGTATTATGATACGCGACAAGGGAACGGAGACATGTGTTTCTCAGCGACAGCTAACTTTGTGGGCAGCGGAGTTCTGGGCACGATCGGCGTAGCGACACTGACGAAAGTGAAACACAGGCGCGAACTCCTCTTTGCGGCTCTGCCCGCACTCTTCGCCGTTCATCAATTCATGGAAGGATTCGTCTGGCTTGGGTTGGACGGCATTCTCTCGCCCAGGGTTGCGCACAACATGGGTGCGGCATTCATGCTCTATGCTCAGGGGCTCCTGCCATTTATTCTACCGCTGAGCGTGTTGCTGTTCGAGCCTGACGTCAAGAGCCGCAGGCGAATGCTGCCGTTTCTGGCGATCGGCACCGCGACCACGCTCTATATCCTGTGGGGGCTCACCGCGTATTCTTTCCAGGTGTACATCAAGGGAAATAGCCTCGTGTACATCAACCCAGCCACAAACAATACGACGGTTGCCGTCCTCTACGTGATTGCAACCTGCGGCTCGCTCTTCTTCTCGAAGGTCAAGGACATGGTGATCTTCGGCGCCGCGAACTTGGCGATTCTACTGGTCGTGATGGCTTTCAAGCGTTACGCGTTCACCTCCCTGTGGTGTGCCTACGCCGCGGTTGCGAGCGTGATCATTCTTGCGTACTTCTGGAAAAGCAGCGGAGATAGGCCATTCGCGTATGCAGAAACGATGTAGGGCGCGCCTGAGATTCTTACGAAGGACCGTCGGCGCCCGGGGTCTCTCTGGGGGTTAAACTCTGGGGTGGGAGACGGGAATCGAACCCGCAACGTCCGGAGCCACAGTCCGGTGCTCTGCCAGTTGAGCTACTCCCACCGCGTACTTGCGATTATAACAATTCGGACGGAGTGCCGTGCGCGCTCGGACCACACCGGCGGCTTTCGTACTACGCGCCAGATCCTTCGGGACTGCGTCCCTCAGGATGACGGCGGGGTTAGGGATTGGTAGAGATTAGAGATTAAAGACTAAGAAATCAGGACGCTGGTTATCCGCGCCCCACGCCGACGTATTCGAATCCCATGGCACGAAGGCGGACGGAGTCGAGCAGGTTTTTTGTATCCACGATGAGTGGACGGCGAAGCATTTGTTTGATGCGGTTGAAATCGAGCCCGCGGAATTCCGGCCAACCGGTGCCGACCACTAACGCATCCACTCCTTCGGCCGCTGCGTAAGGCGATTCGCAGTAAAACACGGATCCATTCAGTTCGAGCCGTGCGTCCGGCAGGGCGACGGGATCGTAGGCTCGCACCCGTGCACCTTGAGCAATCAGGTTCTTGGCCAAGCGCACCGACGAAGAACCAGCGACGGAATTGGTGTTGGGCTTGAAAGCCAGGCCCAGAATTCCCACGTCCTTATTCTGAACCGACTGGACGCACCTCGAAATCTTTTCGATCACCTGATCGGCCAGGCCGTGATTCACTTCGCGCGCGGCACTCAACACCTTGAGCGACACTCCGTTACGCTGGGCCAAGTCGGCCAGCGAATCCATATCGGACTCCGCGAACAAACCACCCATCCCGGCTCCGGGCTGCAGGCAGCGAGGCGCGATCTTCTTGTCCAAACCTAAAGCGAGCGAGAGGCTGACTGCGTCCGCGTTCACCCGTTCACACAAACTCGCGAGCTCGTTGATGAAAGAAATCTTGGTGGCCACGAAAGCTGTTGCGGATTCCCGCACCAGTTCAGCCGTCTCGTGATTCGTCACAATGACCGGAACGCCGCGCATCACCAGGGAATGGAAAATCTGTTTGAGAGCCAGCACAGCATCATTCGAATCGGTACCCAGAATAATGCGGTCCGGCCAATTGAAATCCTCAATCGCGCAGCCCGGCGTAAAGAACATGGGCTGCGAAACGACTGTGGCTCGCAAGCCGGCCTCGGCAATCCGCTTCTCGACCGCTGACGCCGTGCCGACCGGTACCGGGGTCACGATTGTGAGGATCGAAGGCTTAGGGGCTGCGCGGGCGATGCGAATCGCCAGATCAGTCAGATGCTGTGGGCTGTCCTCGGCCAAAAAGATCACCTGCGCCTTGCGGGCAAAGGATTCGATGTCGGTCGAATACGCCAGCCGCCCGGAGCGCACGTTACGTTTGATGACTTCGGTAAGGTTCTTTTCGTGAAACGGGACGTTGCCCTGGGCCATCGCGACCATCTGTGAGCTATCGGGATGACAGCAGCTGACGGGGGTGCCGAAGTCCGCCAGACACGCGGAAACGACTGTACCTAAGTACCCTGCTCCGTAGACCCCAATCTGCATGAAACCTCCAGAAGCCCACTCTGAATTCGCTGGGGGAAGGGTGCCCGAGGCGGCTTGCACAGCGAGTCCAACTTCTTGTTTACGCTCGCCTTGAGTGCTTAGCAACGCACGGGAGGGATTTGTACTTAGGGACATGACCTACCGACGGAAGCGGGAATCTGGACAATCAGAAGGTCACGTTGAGGGTGGAAGAGTGTGAGGCAGGGGCAACATTCCCTTCTCCCATGTGACGTCATTTCTCCTCATTGTCGTGACGTCATCCTGAGGGACTTCCAGTCCCGAAGGATCCTGCGCGTAGTACGAAAACGCGTGGCCGCTCCCATTTTCATGGGCGGACCAGGCTGCGTCCCAGCGGGATTCCAGCCAGGTCCACCCAGCGATTCTGTTCCTGCTCACGTACGAAGGTGAGCTCGTTTAGTGGGATATGGCGGCTGCCCTCGAACATCGCCCAACGGTCACGGGCGAAAATATACGCCTTCTGCGCCAGTTCCTCGCTGCTGACTTTCACGATCGTCAGGTGCGGCATGTAAGGCCACTCCTCGACGGAGGCGAGCGCCTGGGTGTTCAAGCGATCGTGCAGTTCGTGCATGCGGTGGGCGCCGTGGGCTACACGGATGAAAACCGTCGGAGTCACGGGGACGAAAGTTTCAACATCCCCGAGAGTGACCTCGAAAGGCTGAGCCTGACTGCAGATGTCTTCGAGAGTCTCCAGCGCCGCCAGTTCCCCACCCTGCAACCGGCGAGGAGGAAGGATGGTCACATGAGCGGGCAGATGGGGCAGATCGGGATGAAGTTCCTGCCGGAGGTTCTCAACAAATTCCCCGACGGCATTTCTAACGTAAGCCACCAGGGCATAACGGGGATTTTGCATGTCAACCCGAAATTATACCTCCGGAAGCGAGTGGCGTGGGTTACAACTGATCGGAAGCGGTCAGCTATAATCGAAGAAGTCGGGGCGTAGCGCAGCCTGGTAGCGCACCTGCCTTGGGCGCAGGGGGTCGTAGGTTCAAATCCTATCGCCCCGACCAATCACTTCTTTCGTCTCTTTGAAACGTCAGGTCTAGCGATTCGTGCCTTCCACCTGCAATTTGGCTGCACTCGGGACGCGGCTCGGCAAAAATGCTGAGCGGAAGATCCTTCGCCCCGCTGGTGAAAGCGCAGGGCTTCAGAATGACCCCTTTAAGCTAGGCCATTGAGCCCATACTTTGAACACTATTTCTTCAGCAGGCTAGTGTGGCTGGCTACGCACTCCCACTTGCCGTCTTCGAAGACCCAGGTATCGGTGAAGCGGCCGAGGTGGTCGTAGGGCTTGCCGTTATAGGAACCTTTGGTGTGATAGGAACCCGTCACCACTCCGGTATTGTGATACAGGTTCACCTTCACATCCTGGATGGTGACCAGATCAGGCTTAAACTTGGGGTCTTTGATATCGGCCAGGAACTTGCCGCGCTCGCTAACCTCGCCGTCCCATTCGGTGTTGGAGAAAGAATCGGCGATCATGCCTTCTAATGCGCGCTCGTCACGATGAACCTGCGCCTCGTTCCAGAGGTGCTCGAGCACGACCAGTTTGGTCGACTGGGGATCGTCGTTGTCACGAGTCTGCGCCAAGGCTCCGAGGGTTAGCAGAAGGCAACAGACGATTGTCTTGATCGTGGGCTTTATGATGTTCGTTTTGATCATGCGCTTACAGTTTCGCACCAGAGGCGCGCGTACGCTGGCAAGAAACATAACAGTTGGCAAAACTTTCAACCATGCAAAAGCACATCGAGAAGATTACGAATGTCACCTGCGGGGTGGGCGTCCCTTTCGTGACTCGGTCGATTCCCGGTTGCTTCCCGGCACTACCGTGCTGGGACTTAAAGTACCTCCGCTTCGCGGCTGGAAACAAATCTGCTTTCTCATTTAGGACGCTGTGAGAGAGTCAATTCACGTACATCCGAACCTAAAGCCCTCGTTGAACCGAAGCCCTTAATGCAGCGGCGAGGCGTTGCTCTACCCAAAACCTGAGTTTCCACATCCTGAATCGGGTGAAAAAGAGCACGAGCGAGGACGCTCGCGCCTAGACGCTCTGCGCGTCCTCCTAGTTCCCGTCCGGCCGATGGGAGTAGGTCTGGGCTTATTGCTGATGGGCTGGCTTTGGGGGCAGGCGCGTGAAGCGTAGTGGCTTTTCGAAGCCCTTGCAGTAAATCAGCAAATACGGATCTTTCCACTCGAAGCGCTCGGCTGCTTGTAACGCAGCCAGATATTTCATCTCCTGGTTCATCACCGCCTCTGGGCAGGCCATCCGGGTTGAAGCCAGAGGACCCAAATTGATCGTATCCCCGCTGATCTCAGCTGAACCAAAGAAGAGATTGCACGATCCGTTCCCTGCGATCTTCCCGGCTTCAGGGAAGGTGAGGGTCGCTTGAATACCGTCCATCACTCGGCTGCCAGCGAGATCTTCGAGTAACCACTCGCTGCCTATGAGGCTGAAGGGGACCGCCTGCGCAGATTTCGGTTGCGCCGTGGCCTTGGCTTCTCTTATTGAGGAAGCGACAAGAATAGTCCGCTCGCCTGTCTCCACTCCTTGCCGATGGGATAACGTACCAAGCACCTGAACGCGCTGGTTCTCCAGTTTTTCAAGTTTGCTGGTTTTGTGATAATCCAGCTCGATAGAATCGACCTGCTTACCGTTGATGGTAATCTCGGACTCCAGTTGAATAACCCAGCCGGTCGTTTCTCCCCCGATGGCCATTGCGCGACTGAGCTTACCGGTTACGGTCAGTTTTTGTTCTGGGGTCTGAGCCTGCAAGGAAATGCACAAGACCGTCAGAATCAGGCCGGAAGTTAATCGCGCGCTGCGCATCACGGCTCCGTGTGTCAAGGTCTGAGTGATTTTACCTGAAAGCGGAACATCGAGCCGACCTTCGCTCAGAGACACCCGGCGACGGCTGTCCCAACACAGTCACCGGTACCTGGCCGGGTGGGGAGCCCGGCCCTTGGTTGTCTGATCTATTTGAGGATGATCTCTTGCAGGAGGTCGGAAGTAATTAACTCGCGGATCTCGGCTCGCTTGTCGGCCAGCTGTTGCGCGGGTTGTTTGCCGCCGAGGATCTTGTCGCGATACATTTCTCCTTTCGCGGCCAGGCCGTCCATGGCGGCGTGATTTTTATATTCGACTGCGAGGCAGACGTCCCAATCTTCGGGATTACTCTTGGTCTCTTTGAGGAAGAGTTTGTAATCCATAATCGTTCCATCCTTTTTTTCTGCGTCGAGGATGGGCTTGGAGGATTGTTGGAGACTGGTGAGATAGGCGTCCATCTGAGTGGGTTTCACTCGTACGAGCGAGACGCGCCAGACTGGGCCTTCGGTGTAATGTTCTTGCGCGAGAACTGCAGGGGCTAGCAACAACAGGAACGCAACGAGACGGTAGATCGTTTTCATAGATCTCCTTTGAGTTGGGTTGTTGGGGGAAACGGCGAGAGCATCATACACGTCGCGCAGTGTTTTGTGTGTGAGATAAAGGTTAGGGCCGCCGAGGGCGGCTGTCCACACGCAGGTCAAAAGCACGCGGGCGGGGGCGCCCGCGCCACACTTGCTACGGGGCTTCGATCAGTTCCATTTTTCCGTCGCGGGTGCGATGGAGGACCATGACTTTGCCTTTGGGATCGCGGAAGACGAAGACATCGCGATCGCGGAAGTGGGCTTCTTTTATGGCTTCTTCCAGGGTCATGGGACGGAGGGCGACGGCATCCTCGGAGCGGACGAGGTGAACCTCGGTGGTGCGGGCAACCGCAGGGAACTTGTGCACGACCACGTCGACCGAGGTTTGTTCGGAGAGGCCGACGGCGATTCCCACGCTTTCCTGAGTGCCCTCACCATTCCATTTTCCGGCAACTGGGGCTCTGGAACTCTGGCTCTTGGGGTTCGGACTCTTATGGTTGTGGCGTTTCTTGGTGCGCCAGCGGGTCTTGTATTTGACTGCTTGTTTCTCGAGATGATCGAGGGCTTCGCTGATGGCGGAGGGCATGTCGCCGGCCTGGGCTAGTCCGACGAGAGGTCCGTTGCGCGGGCTGATGGTGATCTCGGCCTTGTGGCGGTGTTTCTCGACGGCGAGGACGACTTTGGTTTCAAACTTGTTGCCTAGAATTTTACGGATTTTGACGAGTCCGGATTCAACGTCCTTGCGAATGGCGGGAGTGACTTCGAAATGCCTGCCGGTGTATTCCACGTTCATGAGCGCCCCCTCATTGGGATTGTTGTTCGTCCTTTAGGAACAACATAACCTGTACGACTTGGGAGATTCGTGAGCCTAAAATGCCGGCAGAGGCCGGCTGTGCAAACTTTTTACTTCTTTACTCTGCGCTGGTGAGTGCTCGGGATGCGCATGTCTTCCCGGTATTTCGCAACCGTGCGGCGAGTGACCTGGATTCCCTGCGATTGCAGGATGCGGGTGATCTGCTCGTCGGTGAGCGGCCGGGCGGGATCTTCTTCCTCGATGAGTTTCTTGACGCGGCGTTTCAGGATGAGCAGCGAAGTGTTGCCGCCCTGGGGACCGTTGACGCTTTCGCTGAAGAAGTACCGCAGTTCAAACACGCCCTGGGGGGTGTGCGCGTATTTGCTGGCCACGGCACGGCTGACGGTGGAAGGATGCACGCCGATTTCTTCGGCCACCTCCTTGATCATCATGGGCTTTAACTGGTCGATACCTTTTTCGAGGAAATCCTGTTGGCGGGCCAGGATGCTGTAGCAAACTTTGACGATGGTCTGCTTGCGCTGCTCGATGTTCTTGATGAGCTGGATGGCGCTCTTGTAGCGCTCTTTGACGTAGTTGCGGGTGTCTTTATCGTTTGTCTCTTTAGTAAGGAGCCGCTTGTAGGCCGGGTTGAGGCGAAGCTGGGGGACGTCTTCGTCGTTCATTACGACCAACCACTCGTCTCCGTGCTTGACGAAGGCTACGTCGGGCTCAATGAGGCGCGGCTGGGTTTTGTTATAGCGCAAGCCGGGGCGCGGGTCGAGGGTGCGAATGTAATCGAGCGCTTGCTGCACGGCTTCTACCGGGCGAGTTAGCGCGCGGCCGATTTCCTTATATTGCTTGTTCTGCACTGCGCGCAGATGCTGATCGACGATGGCGATCGCGTCGGTGAGGATTTGGGTCGTGGATTCTCCGTTGCCGTTCTTGTGCAGCTCGTGTTGCTGTTGGTGATAGCGCAATTGATAGAGCAGGCACTCGCGAAGATCACGGCAAGCTATTCCCGGTGGGTCAAGTTGCCTCACGACTTCAATGGCTTCGTGGAGATCGGACAGATTGAAGTTGGCCGGGAACGTGGGATGCGGGGCGGGAGCTGGTTTGGCCGCGACTGGTTCCGGCGCGGTTGCAGCGGCGGTGCCGGAAAGGTCTACTCCATGCGATTGCTCACTCCAACTTGCGGCCTCGGGGAGATCACTGGCAAGATCCGTCGAAAGAGAGTCGGTCGAAATGGATTCCGGCGAAGCGAGCTCGGACAAATCCAGTTCCAAGGAAGCCTCGGGCGCGGCATCTTCGGATGGATTCGGTTCGGACGAGCTTAGTTCGGACGAGCTTTGTTCGGACGAAGGGTCGGACGAACTAATTCCGATAGCGGCTGCTTCTTTGAAAACATTCTCGACGACGGCAGCATCAGACTCCGGCGGAGATGGTGGCGCGACTCCCAGTAGCTCTTCGTCGCTGGCGATCAGGTAGCCGTCTTCGTTGAGATTGCCGATGATGCGTTCAACCGCTTCCTGCACTTCGGGACGCATGGAGATGGAACCGAGTTGCCAGACCAGATGGTCGGTCAGGCTGCCGGGTTTCGAGAGGAAATTCTCGAAGGAGGGACGCTCGATGTCCTCCATTTCACGGGAGCTGCGATAGCCGGGGTCGAGGTAGTCCTGGAAGAAAGAGCCGAAGTCGATTTCTTCGAAGGGATCTTTCTTTTCGGCGTCGGCGGCGGTGGTCGGGCTTTCTTCGATGGGAGCGCGGTCGCGGTCCTCTTCCCGGCGATTCACATCGTCGATGAGGGGAACTGATTCTTCCAGTTCTTCGAGAACCGGATTCTCGACCATCTCGGCCGTGATCATGTCCCGCAGTTCAAGCTTGTTGAGCGCGAGAACGCTGACCATCTGGACGAGGCCCGGGGTCAGGATCTGTCTCTGCGAGACTTTGAGGCTTAGTTTGTGTTGCAACAAAACCATAAATTTGGTCGTTGGTCTGTGGTCGTTGGTCGCTCGTCTTCGTTTGCCAACGACCGACGACTAACGACCAACGACGTCTCTTACACTAGAGAAAAGCTCTGGCCCAGGTAGACCCGTCTCACTTCGGGGTCGCCTCCTAATTGTTCTGGCGTACCTTGGCGGAAAATGCGTCCTTCATTAATTATGTAGGCGCGATCGGTGACCGATAGCGTTTCGCGCACGTTGTGATCGGTGATCAGGACGCCGATGCCGCTGGCTTTCAGATCACTGATAATCTTTTGCAGGTCGAGCACAGCAATTGGATCAATCCCGGAAAAAGGCTCGTCCAGCAGAATGAATGTCGGGCTAATGCACAGGGCGCGGGCGATCTCGACCCGGCGGCGTTCACCTCCGGAAAGAGCGTATCCCCGATTTTGCCGGATGTGCTCCAGCCCCAACTGATCGATCAACTTCTCCATCTTCTCCCGGCGCTCATGCCAGGAGATGGACTGCGCTTCGAGAACCGCCAGGATGTTCTCCTCGACCGTGAGTTTACGGAACACCGAAGCCTCTTGCGGGAGGTAGCTGATACCGTACTGGCGTGCCCTCAGATACATAGGGACGTCAGTAATGTCGTCGTCGTCGATCAGGACTCGACCCGTGTCCGGGGGGATGAGGCCAACGATGGCGTAGAAGGTTGTAGTCTTGCCGGCACCGTTAGGTCCAAGCAAACCAACGACTTCGCCCTGCTCGACGCGCAGGCTGACCCCGTTTACAACGCGGCGGCTGCGATAAGATTTGCCGATTTCATCGGTGGCTAGTGTACGCATTTATCGTGCCACTCGCGTTTGGGTGACGGTGGGGGATGAATTATTGCCTTCAACCAGCACCCTATCATCGTGCCTAAAGAAAGTCAACGAAACGCCGGTAATCTTGCCATGTTCGGCATCAAAAATGCTAGGCGGTCCGCCGGTCAGAACGAATTTGTCGTCTGAGGCGGTGTAAGTAAGCAGATCGCCGGTGGCGCGCCGGTCGGGCTGGGTGATCACGACTTGCTCCTGGGCAACGATCTTGTCGAGTTTTCCCGCTCCAGAAAGCGATTGGCTGGTACGACCACGGGCTTCGAGAAATGCGTCCATTTTCTTGGCGGTGATGGTGATGTCGGCGCTTTTGGCGGTGACATCGCCGTCGAAGTGCGCTTTGCGCTCGTTGTCGGCGTAGGTGAGGCGCGTGGAGGTGATGGCAATCGGAGTCGATGGTTCAGACGTGCCTTCTGACCTCGTGGCCTGAACCAGGACAGTCGAGACGGTTCGGGACGTGGCTGATCCGACGGCGACCATGGAACGGCGGTCGCGGTTGAAGTCAATCGACTGGGCCTCTACTGCATTTGCGTCCTGCCAGAGGCGTGCATCTCCGGTGTAGAGGGCGATCGCGGAAGTGCCGTGGACGCTCATCGAGCGAGCGGTCACGTGGATGGGGCTGGAAGAAGATAGAAGGGCGCCACCGGCCTGCGGCTTCAGGTCGCTGTAGGTCGATTTGACGTCGCCCTCGGCGAAGGCGTCTCCGGTGGCACGATTCAGGCGCATGGAGTTCGCGGTTGTGGTCATGCCGCCGTCGGTCACGCGAGGAGAGCCGGTGAGCATCAAGACTTGATCGCTCGGAGTGTAGCGGGCGCGGTCGCCCCACGCTTTGCGCTCTCCGTCGACGTAGGCAACGCTTCCCTGCTGCACGATGGATTGGATGCCGCTGCCGGGTTGGAAAGCCGCGTCGACAACGCGACTGGTGCTGACGCGATCAGGCTCGCCAGGATTCTGGCTGACGATGCGGGCGTCGGGAGCACCGTGCACTGATGTAAATTGCCCGGAATTGTCAAAGTGAGCGTCAAACTTCGCCGCTGTGACCAGGGTTTGTTGTGCGCTCCCGGCGGCGGGGTGAACGGTGATCTGGGCGGCTCCGGAAGTCTCAGCGCGGTCGAGGTGGCTTCCCTCATCCGCATGAGAATGGTCAGCCATAAAAAAATCCATGCCTTGTGCGGTTAACTCCAGATCCTGCGCGCTCGATGGGGCGGTCGCGGGATTCTGATGCTGCAGTAACTTCACGTTATCTTCGGCGTGGACCTTGGTAAGAAAATTCTTGCTGGCGAATTCGAGGACGACGCGACCCGCCTTGCCTTGCATGGGCCACTCTCTTGGCGTTTGGTCCGCTGGCGCTGCGGCGGTTTTCACATTCGACGGGCGGGAACGCCCGTCCTCCATCGAATCTGGCGAATTGGCTGCGATGTGGGTCCGGACGTCTCCGGAAAAAATAGCGGTTCGCAGGTTGTCGTGCTGTTTGGCCATGATCAGTTCGAGTTGTTCGGACCGGGCTTCGGCGGGCTGCGAGCCTTCGGCCTTGACCAGGACGTTGCCGCGGGCCAGAACACGGTCCACAGTGTTATCGGAACGCAGAAAAAGTGTGGCCTCGTCGGCATCGCACTGCCGAGTCCCACTCTGCACGTGGGGGTGGTCGAGCACGACATGGTGTGGATCCTTGGTGATGGTCGCTCGGACAGCGGTTATGGTCGCAGCGGTCGCGCCGCTGAACGCTAGATTCACCTGCGACTGCAGCGTCAGCACGTTTGCCTTTGCCGCATAGTTCACTCCGACGGCAGATCCGCTCCCTTGCGGCAGATCAAAGTCGACTCGCTCTTTGGTGTGTGCGTCGCCGGTGTTCTGATTGAAGATCAGGCCGCTGGTCTTCAGGTGGATGGGGTTCTTTAGCTCCGTGGGAGGGGACTGGTCGGGATTCAGCAGGCCTTCGGGATTTGACTGCAGATCAATCTGGACTTCGCCTTTGGCGATGACGTTTCCGGACTGCTGGTCGTATTCGAAATCGGCGCCACGGATCTGATCGAAGCGGGTGGAGTCGCTTCCATAAAGAGTGATTTGCACATCGTGCAGCTCGGCGTGTCCGCCTCGCTTGAATTGAACTGCTTTGCTGGCCTGGATGGTAAACAGGGTGCGTCCCTGCTCAGACTTCGAGACGGTGAAGCCGGTCGCGCTTTGCTTGATTTCGAGGCCGATCTTCGCTGGAACCTGTTGCAGGGCGTTCTGAATGCGATGTCGCGCGTAGAAATATGCCCCCGCGACGAGCAATATGGCTGCAATCGTGGCACCAGCAAACCAGCGGCGCAGGCGGGATAGAGTAGAGGGCATCTGGAGATTAGTGTACTTCAGGCTTCAGGCTTCAGGCTTCGGCTTCAGGTAACGACAGTTGTCAGTTCATCGTTCTCGAGTCTCAGATGGGGTTTCTGTGCACTGGCATGTTCGTTCGGGTGTAAGATACGCGACCAGAATTGGAATTCTCGGGCCGACCCCTGGGCGTTCGAACAGGAGGATCCGATGAGCCCCCGCATTTCTTATAGCGCTGCACAGGACGATTTGTTCAATCCCGGACGTCGGGACGATTTCTTTTCTCCGGCACCGCAATCTGAAGCGGCTTTGTGCGCGGAGATGGCAAGGCTGTCCTATTGCAGAAAAGAACCTCAGTTTGGATTTGATCGGGACCGAATCACGAAGATCCTGGAAAAGGTCGAGTTTGTGCCGCAGCGATTTTGCGAGAGCCCGAGCAGGCCGCAGGGAAAGGGGGCACATTGCTTCTTGGCGGTCCGGAATGACGGACGTAAGGGCGGCAAGCTTGCAGTGGTCTCATTCCGAGGCACGGACGTGAAGGACTCGAGCAATCTTGTATTCGATGTTGACCTTGAGCTGGTGAAGTGGGAAGGAGCGGGCAGAGTACATGAAGGTTTTCTTAGCGCGCTCGACGAAGTGCGGGAAGATCTTGAGCCAGCAATCGAGAGCGTGAGACCGTGCCGGTCGGTTTACACAGGCCACAGTCTGGGCGCGGCCATGGCGACTTTGATGGCGGGTTTGCATCGACCGGATGCTCTTTATACTTTCGGCAGCCCGCTTGTGGGCGACAGCGATTTTGTCGCCGGACTGCAGGGCCTGACGAACTATCGCTACGTTGACTGCTGCGACTTGGTGGCGCGAGTACCGCCGGACGGCTTGGGCTACCGGCATTTTGGAGAGCCGCATTACATCAAGAGGAATCGCAAGATAAAGATCAATCCTAGTGAGCGGACGATTTTCTGGGATCATGTCTTCGCGGTGTCGGCTTATACGCTTTGGTACGCTTTCCGGAAGGACAACGAAAGGTGGCGCGAGCTGGCCGATCACGCTCCGATCAATTATGTTTGGCCGGTCAAAGGGCAGGCGTAAAGGCTGGCTTCGGGCTTCAGGAGTCGGGCTTCGGGCTTCAAGCGACCACCATATTATGTCATCCTGAGCGCAGCAACTGCTTCGCGAAGCGGAGCAGTTGCGGAGTCGAAGGATCCCTAACTTGCTCGTCGCATTCGTGCCGCGTCGTGGCGTTCCCTTTCGAACGCAAACACACGTTTACGCAGAAACGCCTTTCAGCATTCGAATCACAATCGTCTTCGCAAGGATCCTTCGACTACGTTGCGGTCGCTTTGCGACCGCAACTTCGCTCAGGATGACAGTTTTTTCCTGAATCCGTGGTCCTGAAGTCGCGGAGGGAGAGTTCCAGTCCTCCGAATTCAGGGTGGTCGTTGTGATCGAGGGTGAAGGCGATATCCAGAGCGTCGCCGGGGAGGAGTTCTGCTTGCTGGATGCGCTCGGCCATGCGCCATCCGAGGGCATCGTGAACGATTGATTTTCGCCAGCCACGATCGGAACTCTGAGCGTGGACTCGGGGCAGCACGCCTGCTTCGCCGAGGTCTTCGTTTTGCGCCGACAGTTTCAGCTTCACGTGTTTTTCTTTGATCACTCGTGGCATTGCCATCACGCGCAGATTGTGGGCGGCAAAGACTGGTTCGGGATTGCCCATGCCGAAGGGTTCGAGGCGCCGCAAAGCTTGAAACAAGTCGTGGCTGATTTGATCGAATGGAAGTTCGCAATCGATATCAAGGATGGGTTCGAAATCAGCGAGCGTCAGCCGGGCGCGGGCATATCCGTCCAGATGGGTGCACAGCTCGGGCAGGTTCACGGCGGGCATGGAGAAACCTACTGCATGGGCATGCCCACCGAAGCGGGTGAATAATGGAGCGCAAGACTCGAGCGCGTTGAGCAAGTGAAATGCTCGAATGGATCGGCCTGAGCCGTGGGCCTGGTCTCCATCGCGCGAGATCACGAGCGTGGGACGGCAGTAGCGTTCGACAACCCGCGTTGCCGTGATTCCGATTACTCCGCGGTGCCATCCATCGCCATCGATGACCAGGCAGAAGGAATCCAGCAGCGCGGGCTCCTGCTCGAGTCGCAAATGGATGGCTTCGAGGATTCTTCGTTCTTCGGCTTGACGCTCAGCGTTTAGCTGGTCGAGCTTGTTGGCAATCTCGCGGGCGCGGGTTGGGTCTTTCACACTGAAGAGTTCGATCACGTCGCGGGCAACGTCCATGCGTCCGGCAGCGTTGATGCGGGGGGCGATGCGGAATCCGACTTCGCCCGAGGTCAGTGGCCTGCCGCCGACTTGCGCAACTTCGAGCAACGCCTTCAGCCCAGGATTTACTGCGGAGCGCAAGGCTTCGAGGCCCAGCTTGGCGAATACGCGGTTCTCACCGGTCAAGGGCACGGCATCAGCAATAGTGGCGATGGCGACCACTTTCATGAACGACTTCAATAGCGGGGCTTGATCCCTATGGGTGAGGCGGCGCTCCATCAAGGCCTGCGCCAATTTGAATGCAACGCCTGCGCCGCACAGCGCTTTGCAGGGATATTCACATCCCGGTTGATTCGGATTGAGCACGGCGAGCGCGGTGGGCATGCCGTCCTGGCCGGGGAGGTGGTGGTCGGTGACGATTAGATCCACGCCGAGGCTTCGCGCGGTCTCGGCGGCGGCGAACGCGCGGATGCCGGTATCCACGCTGATGATGAGATGAATGCCGGCGGCGGCGGCACGTTCGATCACGTCGCCGCGGAGGTCGTAGCCTTCTTTTATTCGATGGGGAACGTGGAAGTCAGCAGAGCCACCGCATAGTTCGATCGCGGTTTTGAGGATGACGATTGCCGTGGTGCCGTCGACGTCGTAATCGCCGTAGATCAGAATGCCTTCTTTGCGCTCGATGGCGGCATCGAGACGGTCGACGGCGGCTTTCATTCCGGACATTAAATAAGGTGAGTGGAGATCGGCGAGGGACGGGGCGAGGAAATCCTCGGCGGTTTCGGGGTCGTTGATTCCACGCATGACAAGGAGGCGAGCGAGAGTCGAGGCTAGCTGCGGAGTTTTGAGGCCGAGGGGGGCATTTGAAAACAATGCAGCGGCCAGGAGTTCGCTCTGGGCTGCATCAGCGGTTTTGGGAACCCATTTCATTCAGTCGCGGTGACAGGATTATTGGGAAATGATGATTCTACTCGCGGCGAGGGTTTGTGGCGCTGCCGAGCTTTGCTCGGCCGGACGGGTCGAAGACCCGTCCCCACACTTAACGAGGTCCACGTTTTAGTAGGGCTTGTCGTCGTCCTGGTCGGGGTCGTCGATGGAGAGGCCGGCGAAATCGTCGGCCATTTCGAGAATGTTCTGGTAACGCTCGTACCACGGAGTAGAGGCTTCATAGACCATCATTACGCCTTGCTGGGCGAATCCGAGTTGCAAAAAGCCGGTCTTGCCGACGTAGGTACGCAGCCAGCGGGCATCTTCCAACTCTTCATCGCTGGTGAACTCGGCCGTGCTCAGGCGTTCGATCATGGCATCAAGTTCCTCGCGATCAAGCCGCCACCAGTCCATGGTGAGGAATGGGGCTGCCGCGGCTTTCGCGAGTTCGACGAAATCTTTCCAGCTGTCGGGATTGTCTTGCGACTTCCAGGTCACGCTCTGCACCTGCTCGTAGTCGACGAAGCCGGGAAAGCGGCGCATGCCGTGGCCCTCGATGAATGCGACCATGTCATCTTTGAGGCTGCTGAGATCGTCGGAGACTGAAGGCATATGGGGGCTCTGGATAAGTGCATTGTATGCCTGAATGTGGGGGAGAGGGCAAATGGGGATCGGTCATGGCCGATAGTCGTTGGTCGTTGGCTCAGCCGGCGAACGACTAAGGACCAACGACCAACGACGATCTGCCCTGTGCTACACTATTTGTTTCACGACGCACCCCCGATCCGCACCATGCTTCTTTCCAAAGAATATGTGGGCTATTTGGCCCGCGAAGTCACGAAAAAACTGATTGCAGGCAAGTTCATCGAGACCAAAGCTGCAGCTGCGGTCACGGAGAAGGTGCATGCGGCGATCCTCGATGAATTCTCGCTCGAGGATCGTATCAACGATGAAGTCCGCGTGATTCTGGAGGCCTATTCCGCCGAAATGCAGAAAACCGGGGCCAACTATCAGGAGATGTTCCGCAAAGTGAAGAACGAACTGGTGCGTAAGTATAAGGCGGTGCTGTGAGAGTAAGCCGTGACAAAGTGAACAAAGTGGCGCACGTGGTCACGGACGCGCTGGCCGAGACGGATGCGCTGGATTTTATCGAGGACCGGAACACGATCCGGCTGGAAGTGCGCAAGATTCTCGAGGACCTGCTGAACCACGAAGAGAAGATCGATCAGGCGGCCCGGCACAAGATCGAGAATCAGAAGCGGACCATCCTGGAAGGCAGCCAGGAATGGGACATTCTTTACCGCAAGTACTACAACGAAGAAGTAAAGAAGCTGGGAATATAAGGCTGCAAAAAGCCGTTCTCAGCGGGTGGCGAATTTCCACACTGCCACAACCACAAAGGCGACTATCCCGACCAGATACGCCCAGCCCCGCCCTTTTTGGAATCTCTCCTGATCGATCATGGAACACCTCGCAAGCCTGTCCTAACGATGCCACGAACGGGGATGCAAAGCAAGGACTCTCCTGTTCATCCCCGCGCATTCATACCGAATGTGGTCCAGCCATTCCACAAAAAGATGCGATTTTGGCGCCTTGTAGCGGTAAGATTGTCACGGTCGCCGGTGATGCCGGTCACGGCAGAAATCGGGATGCGGGCCTTAAATAGAGCGTTGGCAAAGTTTTATGAGTGTGCCATGTTCACAAAAACAAATCGTAAATTCTGAAAGCATTTCTCACATTGGAGGGAAATCCTATGAGCGTAATGACACCGCCCGGAGTCAAAACTTCGGGCGATTACATTGAAGACGTAATGAGCATCGTAAAAGCCAAGAACTCAGCAGAGCCCGAGTTCCATCAGGCAGTTCAGGAAGTGTTCGATTCTCTAAGGCTGGTTTTGCAGAAGCATCCGGAATATAGATCGTCGAAGATTCTTGAGCGCATCACTGAACCGGAGCGCGTCATCATGTTCCGCGTGCCCTGGTTTGATGATCGCGGCGAAATTCAAATAAACCGAGGGTTCCGCATCGAAATGAACAGCGCCATCGGCCCTTATAAGGGCGGACTGCGCTTCCATCCTTCGGTCAACCTCGGCATTTTGAAGTTCCTGGCCTTTGAGCAGGTGTTCAAGAACTCGCTGACCACGCTGCCCATGGGCGGCGGCAAGGGCGGATCGGATTTCGATCCCAAGGGCAAGAGCGACAACGAAGTCATGCGCTTCTGCCAGAGCTTCATGACCGAACTGTCGCGACACATCGGCCCGGACACCGACGTTCCCGCGGGCGACATCGGCGTTGGCGGACGCGAGATCGGCTACATGTTTGGCCAATACAAGCGCCTGCGCAATGAGTTCACCGGCGTGCTGACCGGTAAGGGCCTGAGTTGGGGCGGTTCGCTGATTCGCCCGGAAGCCACTGGCTACGGCTGCGTGTACTTCGCGTCGGAAATGCTGAAGACGCGCAAAGACACGCTCGAAGGCAAGCTCTGCCTGGTTTCAGGCAGCGGCAATGTTTCGCAATACACAGTCGAAAAGCTGCTTGATCTGGGAGCAAAGCCGCTGACGTTCTCCGATTCCGACGGCGTTGTTTACGATCCGGATGGAATCAATCGCGAGAAGCTGGCTTGGGTAATGGAGCTGAAGAACGTCCGCCGTGGACGCATTCGCGAATACGGCGAGAAGTTCAAAAAGGCGATCTTCATGCCCACCGACATCAAGCTGGAGCACAATCCGATTTGGAATATCAAGGCGGACTGCGCATTCCCCAGCGCTACGCAGAATGAGATCAAGGCGAAAGACGCCGCGAACCTCATCAAGAATGGCTGCAAGCTGGTGGCCGAGGGCGCAAACATGCCCAGCACGCTGGAAGCAACCAAGATGTTCCTGGAAGCCGGGATTCTCTACGGCCCGGCGAAGGCTGCGAATGCCGGCGGCGTAGCAACCTCCGGCCTCGAGATGGCCCAGAACAGCGCACGGCTGAGCTGGACCCGCGAGGAAGTGGATGACCGGCTGCACAAAATCATGATCGCCATTCACAAAAACTGCTTCGAGACTGCCGAGAAATACGGCACCCCGGGCAATCTGGTGAACGGCGCCAACATCGGCGGCTTCCTCAAGGTCGCCAATGCCATGCTGGATCAGGGCTTGGTGTAGTTGGGCTGTGTGACTATGATGCGGGGTGGAGAGAAATCCACCCCGCAAGTTTTTGGCACTGGTCTTGTGCGGATCACTTATAATCCAATCCTAGTTTCTTGCTACCTTGATGGCCGTCCCATCGTGAGCATATCTACACAAGTAGTATCTGGCATTTTGTTCGGCGTAGGCTATCTTGTGCCCCCTGTAATGTTGATCTGGGGCTGGGTGCGATGGTCGATAAGACCGCAACCCCGAACTGTACCGTCAATCTTGTCTCTAGTTGGTTTTATCCTTGCTACCGCATCTGCTCTACTCGCAGTTTCCGCCATAGCGTATGCTCAGGTTCACCGGTTCCCCTATTACGACCCGTTGCTGCTCAGGATATTTCGAGCAGGAGCCTTGCTCTCCTTTGCGGCAGGTGCGTTTGGCATAGCAGGCGTCTGGCGTCCAAGTTCGTTGCGCTGGCACGCGCCGGCTTCTGCTTTGGCAACGTTTGTGTTTTGGATTATGGCAGCGTCGGGCGAGTGACTACTTAGTCGCCGTTAGAGAGTCCGTTTAGTGTAAGAAAAAGAATGCAGTGTCATCCTGAGCGCAGCGTCTGCTTCGCAAAGCGAAGCAGATGCGGAGTCGAAGGACCCCGTGTCAGTGCAGGTCAAGATGAATGCAGCAAGGCGTTCTCACAAGGCTGCCCAGTGGAAATTCCCTGCGATGGCGTTGTCAGGTTCAGAACTACCGGGTCCTTCGACTGCGTAGTCGTTCGCCTTGCGAACGACCGCTTCGCTCAGGATGACAGAAAGTAGAGAGTGACGGACCAGAAGAAATATTGCGTCTACATCGTCGGCAGCCGCACGGGCACTCTTTACATTGGAATGACCAACAATCTCTACCGGCGAGTTTTGGAACACAAGAGCGGCGAGTTTGAGGGGTTCGCTGGCAAGTACGGCTGCAATCGCCTCGTCTACTTCGAGAGCTTTGATGATGTTCGAAGAGCCATCGATCGCGAGAAGCAATTGAAAGGTTGGCGGCGGCAGAAGAAGATTGCTCTGATTGAAGCCCTCGACCCACGCTGGCAGGATTTGGCAGAGAAATGGGGAGCGCAAATGGTATTTGCCGGGGAATCGATTAAGCACAGATGATGCGGCGTCACGGAATCGAAGGACTCCTGTCAGCCTGGGCCACGATTAACGTAGGAAGGCGTTTTCACGAGGCTGCTAAGTGAAATTTCCCTGCGACGAGATTGCCAGCGTTCAGAACCACGGGGTCCTTCGACTGCGTGGTCGTTCGCTTCGCGAACGCCCACTCCGCTCAGGATGACAAATTAGAATAGAGTTCCAGCAGATGGCCATAACCCGCACCCCGACCCCATCGTCGACCCCGAGCGCCTCTTCGAGGGCTTCGAGAACCTGATGCCCACTGACCACATCCAGCGACTCTTGCGTACCGTCATAATCTGTCATATTATGAAGCTATGCCGATGACCTCCCTGAACATCTCCCTCCCCGAAGCCCTCAAGGACTATGTAGAAAGGCAAGTTGCTACGGGCGACTGGGGGACGCCAAGCGAGTATGTGCGCGAACTGATTCGCCAGGACAAGGAACGCCGCCTGGTAAATCTCGAACAAGAGCTCGTCGCTGCCTCGAAGGGACCGAAAATCGAGATCCCCCTGGCCGAAATTCGCCGCAAGGGCCTGATCTCCGCACTCCGCGAGCGCGCCCGCAGCTGATGAGGAGGCGTCGGCTTGTCTTCAGCGACGCGTCGATTGCCGACATACTGGAGCAAGCTGACTGGTACGCCGCTCAGACGGGACAACCATTGGCTCAACGCTGGCAGAAAGCCGTCACGACAGCAATTTCGCGGTTACTGAACCGACCCGCCACGGGAGCGCCCTGCAAATTCCGATCGTCAGCACTTCGCGACGTAAGACGGGCAACGATCTCAGGATTTCCCAAGCATCTGCCCTTTTATCGGTTCAACGACGACGAAGTGTTCGTTCTCCGCGTTGTGCACGGCGCCCGTGATTTAGAGCGGCTTTTTTCTTAGCCCGGTCTGGTCCAAGAAATTCTCGCACGTGGGAGATTCCTGCAGAGGCCCGTCGAGCTTCGCTCGACTGGACAGCCCGAGGGCGGCTGTCCCCACGCGAGTATGATTAGCTGTTAGCGCTGCCATGCCGGCAACCCACACCCCCGATCCCATCGTCGACCCCGAGCGCCTCTTCGAGGGCTTCGAGAACCTGATGCCCTTCCGGGTGCAGGATATTCTGCTGGTCTCCAGCCTCTACGACTCTTTCATCCTGCGCGAGGACGGGCGGCTCAATGAGTTGCTCATCGGAGAATCTCTCGAACTCGAGCAGCAGCAGATTCCTGGGATTACTCACGTTTCATCCGGCGCGGAAGCTCTGAAGCTGGCTCGATCTCAGCCACGATTCAATCTGATCGTCACCAACCTCGAAGTCGAGGACATGGACGCGGCGCAGTTGGCCCGCGAGGTTAAGGCGGCAGGGCTCGACGTACCCGTGGTCGTGCTCGCTTACGACTACCGCGAGATCAAGAAGTTTGTGGCCCGCAACCCAGTCACCGACTTGCAGCAGATATTCCTTTGGCAGGGCAACGTCCGCATTCTGATTTCGATCGTCAAGTACATCGAAGACAAGCGCAACGTCGAACACGACACCCGCGCCATCGGCGTGCCGGTCATCCTGGTGGTTGAAGACAACATTCGCTATTACTCTTCGTTTCTTCCCACCATCTATACCGAGCTGATTACGCAGTCGCGGCGCCTGCTCAGCGAAGGATTGAACGTCGCCCACAAGCTGGTGCGCATGCGGGCTCGGCCCAAGATTCTGCTGGCGACGAATTACGAAGACGCGGCGCGGCAGGTCATGAAGTATCGCGATTATCTGCTGGGCGTGGTCTCGGATGTGGAATTCCCCCGCGCCGGCGAGTTGAGCCCCGACTCCGGATTCGAATTGGCCCGCATGGTGCGCGAAGAAGTGCCCGATGCTCCCATCGTCCTGCAGACGAGCCGGACTGAATTCCGGGCACGGGCGCATGCTCAGGGATATTCGTTTCTGCGGAAACGCTCGCCCACGTTGCTGCGCGACCTGCGGCGTTTTCTTACCGAGCAGTTTGGCTTTGGCGACTTCGCGTTCCGTCTGCCCGATGGCAGCGAGGTAGCGCGGGCGAGGGATTTGAACGAACTTGAGGCCCGGCTTGGCGAAGTTCCGGCAGAGAGCATCGCGTACCACAGCGAGAGGAACCATTTCTCGCGCTGGCTGTGGGCGCGGACCGAGTTCGCGCTGGCGCAGAAACTCCGTCCGCGAAAGGTTTCGGATTTCGCCACGCTGGAAGATTTGCGGCGCGATTTGATCGAATCGATTGCCGAATACCGCAGTGAGCAGAGCCAGGTTCTGATCGGGGATTTCAACGCGTCCGCTTTCAAGTCAACCGAGGGCTTCTTTCTGCGGATTGGCGGCGGCTCGCTCGGCGGAAAAGCGCGGGGGCTGGCTTTCATTCGCCACCTGCTGCACAAATATCACACGGCGCGCCGCTTCGCCGATGTCCGCATCGCCGTGCCGCCCAGCGTTGTGCTCGCGACCGATGTCTTTGACCGCTTCCTCAGCGAGAACAATCTGCTCGACTTCGCCATCAACAGCAACGACGATGCCGAAATTCTGCGCCGCTTCCTGGAAGCATCGCTCCCGGCGTCGCTACGCGACGAACTGCTGGCATTTCTCGCCGAGGTCCACTATCCGCTGGCAGTGCGCTCTTCCAGCTTGCTGGAGGATTCGCAGTATCAGCCTTTCACCGGCGTGTATGAAACTTTCATGCTGGCCAACCAGCATCCCGATTTGTCAGTTCGTCTTGAGCAACTGATGGAAGCGATCAAGCGAGTCTATGCTTCGACCTTCAGCCAGCACGCCAAGGGTTATGTGCGGGCCACGCCCTACCGCTTGGAAGAAGAAAAGATGGCGGTGATTGTGCAGCAGGTCGTGGGCACGATTCACGGTTCGCATGACGGACAGCGGTTTTATCCCGATTTTTCCGGAGTGGTGCGATCGCATAACTTCTATCCCGTGCCGCCCATGAGCTATGGCGACGGAATTGCCGCAGTGGCATTGGGCCTGGGACGAGCGGTCGTGGACGGTGGAAAATGTCTGACCTTCTGTCCGCGTTATCCGCAAAACCTTTTGCAGTTTTCCTCGGTGGAAGATATTTTGGCGAACTCGCAGCGCGAGTTTTGGGCGCTGGAGCTTGATCACATCGAGCGCCGTGATGATCCCGCTTCCGATCCGCTGCTTGAGCTTAAAGAATCTCGCTTCGGTCTGGACTTTGCGGAGAGCGACGGAACTTTGAACAATCTGGGATCGACCTACTCGGTCGACAACAACGCCATTTATGACGGGCTGAGCCGGCCCGGTACCCGCATCGTGAGCTTCGCCCCGATTCTCAAGCATGGAGTGTTTCCCCTGGCCTCGATTCTTGAACTGCTCACGAGAATTGGCGATGATGCGTTCGGCCGGCCGGTAGAAGTGGAGTTCGCGGTGCGCCTGCCGCAAGGGCCACGGCAAATGGCCGAGTTCGGATTCTTGCAAATACGGCCGCTGGTGCTTTCGCGCGAAGGCGAAGAGCTGCGGATGGAAGATGTGAATCCGGAGCGGCTGGTCTGTCACAGCTCCAAGGTGCTGGGCAACGGACGCGTCCGGGATTTGCGCGACTTGGTGGTGGTCGACTTTCATCGCTTCGAGCGCGCTCGCAGTCAGGAAGTCGCCGAGGGGGTGGCCCACCTTAATGCCAAACTGAACGAAAGCGGAACGCCGTATCTGCTGATCGGCGTGGGCCGCTGGGGATCGAACGATCCCTGGCTCGGAATCCCGGTGGAGTGGGATGAGATTTCAGGAGCGCGCGTGATTGTGGAGGCAGGCTTCCGAGACTTTCGCGTGACTCCATCACAAGGCAGCCATTTCTTCCAGAACCTCACGGCATTTCAGGTGGGATACTTCACCGTCAATCCGGATGCGGGAGAGGGCTTTGTGGATTGGGAATGGCTAGGTTCTGCGCCCGCAGTTGAGGAGCAAGGGTGCGTTCGGCATCTGCACTTCGAGGCGCCGCTGGTGGTGGTGATGAATGGCAGGAATAGCCGGGGAATGGTTTTTAAACCGGAAGGAGCATAGCAAAACCGCATCCTTCCGTATGAATTTATGGCTCCCCTAGTTTGCATGCGTCGAACATTTCTTCTTGACATTTCGCTTTTTATTCGCTTATGATCTTCTCCGCTGTTGAGCCCGAAAATCATAAACGGAGGAACGAAAATGTCACTCAGTCAATCGCTTTTACCCGAGTTCGATCAGGAGATGGCCAGCACTCGCAAAACCCTGGAGCGGGTTCCGGACGAAAAGTTCTCCTGGAAGCCGCATGAAAAGTCCGGAGCCATGGGTTGGCTGGCCGGCCATCTGGCCAACATTCCGGAGTGGGCGGTTGAGACCATCACGAAAGATGGCTTCGACATGAATCCCGGGGGCAAAGGATTTCAGCCGCCGCCTGTGCCTAAATCACGCAAGGAGTTGTTGGAGTTGTTTGATAAGAATGTGGCTGCAGCGCGCGCGGCTTTGGAGAAAGCCAGTGATGCTGAGCTGGAAAAATCGTGGTCGTTTCTGAACAATGGAGTGACGGTTTTCTCCATGCCACGAATGGCCTGTCTTCGTACTTGGGTGATGAATCACAATATTCATCATCGGGCACAACTGGGCGTTTATCTGCGCTTGAATAACATCGCCGTGCCGGCAATTTATGGCCCGTCAGCGGATGAGGCTGGTATGTAGAAACGGAGCAGCTGCTGCGGAAAAACTCGGCTTGGGTGAGTTTTTCCGCAGGCTGTCGGGGGAGAAACTAGTAGCGGCCTTCCCTGATCCAGAGGCGAACCTGCTCCTCGACCGAGAAACTTGCCGTGGCATTGCGGGCGAACCTTGATGCCAGCGCCAGGGCGTGGGCCTCGAGGGGAATCGCGAAGGGCGCGTTAGTTTTGAGGAAGCCGCGAACGAAAAGGTCGGAATAGCGCTTCAGTCCGAGGATGTGAAACTGGACCGCATGCACCAGCCCGTCAAACAGGGCGCGATCCGCGATTCTCTCGTTGAACACCACCACGTCCAGAAACGTGAGGGAAGCCATTTGCTGGAAGCTGGGCAGGTTGGTAACGCCGAGATCTTTCGCCTGCGAGTAGAACGGCGGGTCCGAAATCCGCTCGCCAATAAGTTCCACGACTCTGATCCGGTTGAGGAAGGACGTGGAAAAGAACGGCTCCATCGTAGCTTTACGCTGTGCGCTCAGCGGTGCGGCGACGGGAAAGTAACGGTCGCGCTGTTCGCGCAGATAGGAGCATATGCAAGTGCTGAAATCGCGAACCTGGTCTTCGGTCAACGGAGGCGTGCTAACTTCGCGGGGCTCACTGGCGGAAGGAATTTGTCGTTCGATGGAAGCGTAAAACGCATTCAGAGCAGCCGCTGACTCGATGGCCTTGCGCAACAGATCGCCTTCGGCGAAGCGGGCCAGATCTTCAACGGAGAAGCGGAGACGAAGCTGATGGGTTGCACACTCCGCGCTGAGCAGTTCCAGGCGAGCATGCCGAAGCTCAGAGTTCATTTGAACCACGGCGACACGGTCATCCGGATTGTCCCAGGAAAACATCTAAGGACTCCTGAAATTCAGCTATACAAAACCGGGAAAGGGGCCTATATTCATTACGTATACAGCGTTACGTTAACGATGTCAACATAAATTATTCAATCGTTTTATGTAGGTTCAGAGGACAGAAATGCCAAGACTGCCCGATCCTGATCTGCAAGAACGTATCTTGGACGCTGCCCAGAAGCTCTGGAAAAAGGGCGCGGAAAAGACTCTCACTATGCGCGCGGTAGCCGAGGCGGCCGGCACCAACACTCCCGCCGTCTATCGCCGCTTTCGCAACCGCGAGGATATCCTGCGCGCCATGCTGCGCCGGATCCAGCAGGATGTCATCGACGCGCTTCGGCCCTGCACATGTCCCGAGGAAGCCTGCGAGCGCTACCTTGAGTTTGCGGTGAGTCATGCTCACGAGTACGAACTCTTCTACACCCATGCCTACGAACTCTCCCATCCCTCGCGCTCGGATCATGCTTCTCCGCTCCGGGAGCATCGGCCTACCATGCAATTCATGGAGAACAAACTGGCCGAGCGGCTGGGAGGGACGGCCACGGACCATACCCGCCTGTCACTTGCCCTGTGGACGATGGCGCACGGAACCGCCATGCTCCTCATTTCGAGAGCCATCCCGGTGGCGCATGTGGCGGAGCTGCGTTCCGTCTTCAGCGCTGCGGTGGAGACTTTGATCAACAACTCGTCCAGCTTTTCGGCTCAGAATTGAGCGGAATGTAATCGGCATCGACCGCGCGCGGAGCCATAGACTGCACAATTATTGGTGCTAGATTTTGTTGAAAAAAACTCTCTCTTTCCGCCCAAAATCCAGAAAACAAAGGGACGGAAATTTTCTTGCCTCCTAGATCTATGGTTCTTAAGGTAGTTACAGGCAAAATATAGAAAACATGCAAGTTACGGTGGCGCCTGACTGCTCGCGGTTCTGTTCTACCACCGCGCGTAATGAATCGAAGTGTGCGGCTTTCGCCTTTGCCGCACTGGTCGAGCTCAGCCCTTCGAACCGTTCAGAACTCAGGTTATCAAAGATCAAGATTATCTTGGAGATAACCTATGTCCACTAATATTATCGGAATGAACCAACAAGAGCAAGAAAAAAAGGCAGGCGGGTTGTCGGCCACAGTTCCAATTTGGGCCATTGCACTTGCGACCACGGTCAATAAGTGAAATCGCGATTTTGCAACAATAACGCTTCTTGCTCAGGAAGATTGCTCGGCAAAACTTAAAACCCTGACTCTTCTACCTCGAATTCTCGCCACTACAGGGTCTACAGTATGGACATGCTCGGGGTCCTAACGTATCTAAAAGGCGGATCGGCTCGGCGACTAGGGCGTTCTCCTAGAGAAACGTCTCTGGCTGCCTTCACGTATATTGGTCCTCTAACAATTCAGAAAGTGAGGGTGGTTCGATGCCAGGACAGAAATGTTGGTTCGTTGCCATGAGAGTTCTGGTACTGTCGATGGTTCTAGTCCTGTTGAGTGGTCTTGCGGCTGCCAGCGAGTACAAAGTTCTGTATCGGTTCACCGGGATCAAGGATGGGAGCATCCCTGGTGTTCTCTTGTTCGATGCAGCGGGTAATATTTACGGGACTACAGCCTTCGGAGGCAAGGGTAAGTTCATCGGCACCGTTTTCAAGCTGGCGCCGAACTCTGATGGGACCTGGACGAAAAGCACTCTGCATGAGTTCTGCGCTCTCAAGGACTGTGTTGACGGGTTCGCTCCAGCCAATCAGCTTATTCTTGATAAGGCCGGAAATCTCTACGGTGCAACCGAGGAGGGCGGCGACTTCGATTGGGGTACAGTTTTCAAGCTGACGCCCAACTCCGACGGAAAATGGACAGAGACTGTGTTATATAGCTTCAAAGGCGGAGCAGACGGTGCGTTCCCAAACGGCGTCATCTTCGATGCGGAAGGAAATCTTTATGGAACAACATTCGAAGGCGGCGGTTCCGCTAATCAAGGGACTGCCTTTAAACTAACTGCGAACTCGGATGGAACATGGACCCACAGCGTGCTGTATAACTTTTGTTCCCTTTCGGCGTGCCGCGACGGATTGGCTCCGATTAGTGTGACCCTCGACCAAGCTGGAAATCTTTACGGTGCAACGGGGGCGGGCGGGATTCTGTGTTCAGGCGACGGCTGTGGCGTTGTCTTCAAACTAGCGCCGAACTCAGACGGCAGTTGGACGGAGAGCTTGCTTTATAGCTTTCGGGGTGGCACAGATGGAGCCTCCCCGAGTTCTCCCTTAATCTTTGACTCAGCGGGGAATCTGTACGGAACAACCGGGTACGGGGGCGATCTCAATTGCAGCACCCAAGGATTCCAAGGCTGCGGCATCGTCTTTCGGCTGGCGCCTAACGCGGATGGGAGCTGGACAGAGAAGGTCCTCCACAGCTTTGCGGACCATCCGGCGGTTAGACCTTATGAAAGTCTATTGTTCGATACATCGGGCAACCTCCTCGGCGCCAGCGGAGGAGGTGTAGCCAATGCAGGCACGATATTCAGAATGATGCCCAAGGCGGAAGGCGGTTGGACGTTTGCCGTGCTGCACGTTTTCCTGGGGAAACCGGGCTATAGCCCCAGCGCAGTCGTCGAGAATGTAGGCCATTTCTACGGATCGACCGGGCTGTGCGGCAACGAAAAGAAATGTGGAGGTGTCATCTTTGAGATCACTCCCTAGTTGAGCCTTCGGTGCTCGTTCTGGGCAAGGATCGGTTTATGCATCTTCCCATGCGCCGTTCGCTCGGTCGCGGTGCGGGTTGCCGGGGTTGGAAAGGATCTGAACGGTGAGTTGATCGGGCTGTTTTCTCTGGATTCATCAAGCGAACTTTACCAAGGCCTATTCACCTGACTGTCGCAATCAGGCCATTTAACTAAGCCTTGTCGTTTTTCCCAGTTACGGTCTTTACCTCACGCGACCAAGGTGTCATGGTTGTCCTTGCAAAGTGTAATTTGGAATTGTCTCTTTGGGTCGCACGCACTCGCGCAATCGTATTAAGAGCGCGTGGAACTGCTGACATTTGCCTTGGCTAATCTGCTCGCCCAAGCCACAACCTACGGAATGAGCTTAAAGACCGTGCCGTAATTGTGGTTCCCGTCGTAGGTCATACCGTAGAGGTTACCTGTGTTGTCGAAAATCAGGCTCCCTACCGGGAACGCTTCAGGGTTGTCGTGGAATGCGACCAGGTCGCTTAACGACCAACCTGTGCCTGACTGGGGAGTCAGTTTGAAGACCATGCCATCCGTTGAGCTACCACCTTGATAGGTAGTGCCATAAAGGTTACCTGCTGCATCAAACGTCAAGCCGGCGTAGGGATGGGCTCGTCCGCCAAAGCGATGGATTACGGTCTCCTTCCAGCTTCCGTTCGACTGTGGCGCCAGCTTGAAAACCACGCCTTCCCCGGCCGTATTGCCACCATCTGGGGTTGTGCCGTAGAGATTCCCAGCCGTATCAAAGATTACCCCCGCCTGCGGATGAGCCCCGCCGAAATGCGGTAAGCGACGGAGCGTGGTTTCGGTCCACGTCCCATCCGAGTTCGGCGTTAGCTTGAAGACCACGCCACACCCGGCTAGGTAGCATACTTGATCTTTGAGGTTGCCGCCTGCTATCGTCGTGCCGTAAAGGTTCCCTGCCACGTCGAAGACCAAGCCAGCACTCGGTCCCCCTCCGTCCGCTCCATCAGTGAAGGCATACAACGCGCTCTCCGTCCAGCTTCCACCACTGTTCGTCAGCTTGAACACGACGCCGCTATGACTGGCGCCTCCTGAACTGGCCGTGCCGTATAGGTTCCCGGCCGTGTCGAGGATCACGCCCGCTAACGGGAGGGCGCCATCGGCGCCATTGGTGAAGCTATACAGAACGCTCTCCGTCCAACTCCCGTCCAAGTTCGGCGACAACTCAAAGACGGTCCCGCAGCCTCTCGTACCGCCCTGACAGTTGGGGCTCGCTCCGCCCCCTTTTGCCGTGCCGTAAAGGTTCCCTGCCGTGTCAAAGACGAGGGCCCCCATGGGAATGAATCCGTCCGCGCTAGTGAAGCTATGCAACACGCTCTCCGTCCAGGTTCCATCCGAGTTCGGCGACAGTTCGAAAACGGTTCCGCAACCTTGTTTTCCACAGTTGCTGCTGTCACCGCCAATCGTAGTGGTGCTGTAAAGATTCCCTGCCGCATCGAAGGTCAGGCCACCGGCCGGCTCTGCTCCATCCGCGAAGCCCTTGAAAACATGCAGAGCCGTTAACTTGTTAGCCGCCGCAACCTGCGCCGGCAGGATCAGGGCAAGAGAGATCAATGCCAGCATTCCGCTGAGCATGAACCACAATTTCTTTCCTCGCATGGGAGTTACCTCGCAGAAAAAACAGACTATAGATGATGATAACCGAACTTATACCACCGCCGATACCCACCGATCAAATCCCTACGGCGTCTATCCGCAAAATTCAACTCCTCAATCGAGGCAACAAGAATGACAGAGCGAGAACGACTGCAATGCAACGCGGTTATTTTCGACAAGCACGGCAACTTGTATGGAACGACGGAGTTGGGCGGGCGCGGAAACAGCGTCGGCGTAGTGTTCGAAATCACCCCCTAGATATTCTGTTTACTTTCGGCTGCACAATGAGTTCTCACGCAGTTAGTGCAGGGCTGCGATCTCTCAAGTGACGTTAACAGGCGGTTACACTCAAAACCCCCGATGATCGTTACCGTTATATGACGGCGACTATCCGGGGGCGCACGAACTCTGGACAGAGAGGTGACATGCGCGCATTTCAACCTGGCTGGGTCGCCAATGCCAGCGCGAGCTCTCTTTAATAGTATGCTTTTCTTCAGGCTTTCTTCAGTAAGCGGGTGATCCAGACCAAAATTACTGCGCCCACGAACGCCACAATAATAGAACCGATCATTCCGCCGCCTGGCCAGATTCCCAAAAGCCCGAAGATCCAGCCGCCTAACAGACCACCGAGAATTCCGAGAATGATGTCTACGACTACGCCGTAACCACCACCCTTCATCACTTGACCTGCAAGCCAGCCTGCGATTAGTCCAACCACAATCCAAGCGATAAATCCCATAGTTTCCTCCTAGACGCAGTTCTTGGGGTGGATTCCAATGTGGAACTCTTGTCGGAGCAAAATATACGCTCCGCACATCGCCAGCCAATTGCGCGCGAAACCGAGATCGGTAATCCGCCGCAAGCTCGGGAACAGACTTCCTCTGCCATGTCCTTGTTCTCTTTCCGCGATGTTTACCCATCCTAACTTGTCGGCCGCGCAAGCTGGGCGAGGTACTGCGTGGCACGGTCGATACATGAGTCCAAGCTGGCTTCTGTGTCGATCACAAGTTTGGGGTAGTCAATCGGCTCCCAGGATTTTTGGACTTGGTGATATAGGTCTGGCGTCCGATTCGTGGCTGGGTGGATCCGCTCCGCTGCCGCCTTTTCCAAGCGTGCGAGCGCGGTTTGTTCAGAGCAGACGCACTCCAATATGGCCCAACTGGTCTGCAATTGCGAGCAGAACTCGAGCACCTGCTCACGCTGGTAGCGCCGTGAAAATGTCCGGCCATCCAAGACAACGTACGGCGACAAATTCCTTCCGAGCAGATACGCAGCCGTCTGCAGCATGATCTGCTGACAGAAATCGTCTTGCACCCGCGAATATTCCACGTGTGCCGAGGTGAAGAGCGCGGCTCGAATCGTGTCTTTATCGAGTACCGTGGCCGGAAGCCGCTGCGCAAGTGAGCGCGCGATCGTGCTCTTGCCCGTACCCGGGAGGCCCGCCATGATCACAACCATCGGCAACTCCGAGCCAGAGTGAGCGCAATCACTCGAAAATCTCCCCCACATTCTGGCATCGGCCATCCAGGAACGATGACGTCTGCCCCTGCGGGTTGATGCTAGCATGCGCAGATCGATTGGCGCTGGCTTTGCGCATGGGACACGGCGCCGCGCCCTGCCAGCTTCGAGAAAGAGCTGAAGCGGATAACCGAGTTTAGCGGAATCCGAATGGAACAAAACTAGGGTTTTTATCGTATCCAAGAATCGAGGATGGGCCATGAATACTCTGAAAGTCTCTTTGATCGCTTCTTTGATTGGGACTGCGGCTGGGTTGGGGTCATGGTTGTTCGGCATCGGGCAAATCATCTGGCCCGCTCATCCTCAATTTGCCTGCTTTCTGCTGACCCTCCTCACGACCATTGTGATTCAGATTACCTGGCCTCGGCTGATTCAAACGAATTCACGGCAATAAGCGGGAAATAAGGGATGACAGAACGGAGTGCTGGGCTCGGCTAGATACAAATGCCCTCCCGTTCAGACCGACCGGAAGGGCATCACTGTTATGGTCAGCTCTCGGTAGGGATCCGCTACTGCTTGTCGTACACTGAGGTGCTGTTGACCTTGTTGCCTTTTGAATCGGTTCCGGTCGTGGTGACCGTGCGGCTCTTGCCGTCAGCTGCCAAAACAATCCGGCCGCTGATGTTGACCTTACCGCTTTTCTTGACGTTGAATCCGTACGTACGATCGTCGATCTTCGTGACCGACCGCGCGTCCTGATTCGGATCGCCCTTTACGGGATAGTCTTTTCCATCGAACTTGCCAGTCCACTCGTTATGCGTCGGCTTGCCGTCCTTGTCGGTGCCGTCGATCGTGACCTTCACATTGTCACCCGCAGGCTCGTAGACGACGGTACTGTTTTTGGGCGCCCCGGGGCTTATCTTAGACTTGGCCTCGTTTAGCTTCCAGGTGCCCATCATGTCAGCATCGGCGGCGAAGCACATTGCTACCCCGACGAAACATAGAGCCAGAGTCAATACAAGTGTTCTTGTTTTCATGTCTCTCCTGATCGTGAAGCAAATTTTCGTGCGATTCAAGCCGGCAGCCACTCTAGCAGTGTGTGGCGCATTCGGCAAATCGCAATTTCTGTGCAGCCGGTAATTCAGGTTCTCCACTGTGCGGGCCATCGTTGTGGGCGGAAAGGTTAGTCGATGAAAGAAATTGTGATGCTACAACAGAACCGTGGCTATTTCTTCACCACCACCGCGATGCAGTTGATTTCCACCAGCGAATTTCCGGGTAGCGCGGCGACGGCCACCGTAGTGCGGGCCGGACCACCGTTTGGGAAGTAGGTTTTGAACACCTTGTTCATTCCGTCGTAATACTTAATGTCGGCAAGAAAAACGCTGAGCTGAAGAATACTGTCCACGCTGCCGCCACCGGCTTCGACGAGTTTCTTCACATTGTCCATCACGATGGTGGTGTGATGTCCAATTTCGAATTGCTCGGCGGGACCGGAATCATGCGCCCCTTGCCCGGCCACGTAGATCAGGCCATTGTGAACCACGATGGGCGTGATCATCTGTTTTCCATCGGCGGGCTTGCCGTCGTCGCCGAGCTTGCGGATGCCCTCATCCGCCGTGGCTTCGGCACTGCCCGCCAGCACCGCTCCGGTAAGGCCGACGCTGGAAAGCACTGCGGCCAGCCGCCCAGCAAAATTCCTGCGAGTGAATGTTCCGAAATTCATGGTCCCTCCTGTGTGAAGTTGTTGAGTCTAAGCCAGTGCCGACATCCCGGTCAATGCGCGTGCTGACGAGTGTGCTGGCGGGTTTCAACACTTAATCTTAGACCAGCCACAATTCAGCTTCAGCAAATCGTCGTCTCAAGCAGATTGGTCTCCGACAGCGATCCCCATGCCACATGACTGTCGTTTTATTGCGATCGGCGCGACCGCCAGCGTAACATTCGAGGAAGAACGGTTCAGCCTTGGCCGTGCCGTGGAGGTACGTCATCAGCCTCTCTCGCCCTGCTCACGGCGGTTGTACGGTCCCATCACTCATGAGGTTCAATCCACAACGTGATTCGCACTCACCACCCCACGCGATTCCAGAAACTGACTTCCACCGGGCACCAGCTTTTGTAGTCCTGCTTCTATTGATGTCTACCCAACTGCTGGCGCAGAATCCCGGCGGCGCGGAACTCAGCGCTCATGACGAAGTGACCACGTTCAGAGTAAGGGTGAACGAAGTGCTGGTGCGGGTCGTCGTGCGCGATGAGGCAGGCCACGCGATCGGCAACCTGAAGAAAGAGGATTTCGAGTTATTCGACAACAAGAAACCACAGATCATCACCCGTTTTGTGCTGGAACAGCCGAGAGCAGGAGAAAAAACGGCAACGAAGGGAGCGGCGGCAGTAACCGCAACCGTGCCCCTCGCTACTCCGATCGCGCCCAACCGCTTTGTGGCCTACGTGTTCGACGACATGCACGCCGACTCCGCCGATCTGATGCGCATCCGCGACGCCGTGGAACGAAATATGGAGACCCTGTCAGCTACTGACCGGGCTGCGATCTTCACAACATCCGGCCAGGGAAACCTTGATTTCACCGACGATCGAGCGGCCCTGCGCATGGCGCTGAAGAGCCTGATGCCGCGGTCCATAAGCAAAAGTGCCAGCGCGGATTGTCCGGATGTCTCTTATTACATGGCGGACCTGATCATCAACCGGGGCGATCAAGCGGCATTGCAAGACGCCACGACGGCCGCGCTCATGTGTGCACCTAACCCCAGGGCGGTCCACGCGTCGGCCCAACAACTGGCATTGTCCACGGCGCAGCAGGTGTTAGTACTGGGCGGGCATGAGACCTACCTGGCGCTCAGCGTACTCAGAGACGTGATCCGACGAATTGGGACGATGCCTGGTCAGCGGACGATCCTATTGTTGTCTCCCGGTTTCCTGACGTGGGAGTTCCAGTATGAATCTAATGAGGTGATCGATCATGCTTTGCGGTTACAGGTTGTGATCAGTGCTCTCGACATCCGCGGACTTGATACGTTCGTTGACATCAGTAAAACTTCCGCGGCCGTGCAGAAATATGCGGCGCAGGCAGGGATGGAGGAAGACGGCACACTCTCCGAGTTCGCCCGGGCGACCGGCGGCTCCTTCTTTCAAAACAACAACAATCTCGACGCCGGCTTGCGACAGATCGCGACCGCGCCAGAGTACGTCTATGTGCTGGGATTCTCTCCGCAGAACCTAAAGCTGGATGGGAGATTTCACGACTTGGTGGTAACAGTCAGGGATCCAAGAAAACTGACCATCTTGGCTCGCAAGGGCTACTCTGCACCGAAGCATGCGCCAGGTGCGGACGAGGAAGCCAGACAGGAAATCGAGGATGCCTTGTTTTCGCAGGAGGAAGTGCATGATCTGCCCGTGGAAGTGCATACCCAGTTTTTCAAACCGAGCGAGGAAGATGCCAAGCTCACGGTACTGGTGCACATCGACGCCAAGCATCTGCACTTCAGCAAGGCTGAAGGGCGCAACCTAAACAAGTTGACGGTCGTCTTCGGCTTGTTCGACCACAACGGTCACTTCATATCGGCGAATCAGAAGATTCTGGACATGCATCTGAAAGATGACACGCTAGCTAACCGGCTGGACTCGGGGATCACACTGAAGTCCAGCTTCGATGTAAAACCGGGCGGATACCTGGTGCGGCTGGTGGTGCGCGACCTGGGAGGTCAGATTTCCGCAGCGAACGACGCGATCGAGATTCCGTAGAAGTTCAGTCGAGAAGTCCTTCGGGGAATGCGCGGCGACGACTTGCAGCAGTTCCTCCGCGTCTTGCAGGCGGTCGAAACCGAACGGTACCTAGATTCTGACCACCGCCTTGCAAAAGAAAGACCATCCCTTTCCCGGGCGGCCTAGGGATGGCCTCATACAGATTCAACTATCGACCTGCTTACTGCGACAGCTTATTGTGCTTCCTTTTATTGTGCTTCCTTGCGCAGGGTCTTGATGGAACGAAGCTTTGCGGCTTCATACCGGCGACCACCGTTGCCGGTTGGGAAGGCGCACACTCCCCCGTACCAGATCCCGAGCGTATTCTGGCTGGTGTTCTGTGCGATGCATTCCCAATCCACTGAAGGATTCCCCGGATTCGGTCCGTTGTAGTCGATGAAGACACTACGCTCGGGCCCACCCAAGGACGGATAGCCACAGGCTCCGCTGACCATTTCGCCTCCGGTGCCGCCGCAAACTACGTCGAGCTCGCCGGCGCTGTTTCCAGGGAGACCGTATTCGTTTACATAAAAAACTGACATGGAGATGCCTGCGCCCTGAGGACCCTGCTGGCCTTGGGGACCTTGTGCGCCTTGGGGACCCTGTGGTCCTTGCGATCCCTGCGGACCTTGCGGTCCCTGCGGGCCCACGACTCCCAACGTAATGTCGAAGGAAACCGTCAAACCGTCCGACATATTCTTGAGCGTTAGCAAATAAGCGCCCGGCGCCAAGTTGCTCGGCATATCCACCACTGCTGTGGTAGGCGTGTGTGTCACGACCGTCACCGCGTGACCGTCCAGCGTGACGGAAGGCTTCAGAGTGCCGAAGTTTGATCCGGCAATCGTGATCTGGTTGGTTTGGAAGTTGGCGTCAGTGCTGACGATCGTGGGTCGCTGAGCGGCCGGCGCCCCTTGCGCCAGCGAGACTGAAGACGTGACCAGTGCGAAACACGCAAGCACCAAGACCAGGGACAGCGCAGCTTTTTGTGCGGTATTCATGTGAAGTTCTCCATTTATGAGTTTGAATTGAGCGGCCTGCCCGGCGCTATAAAATTTCCCCTTACAACTCCGGCCGGGCGGTTAAGTTTCCCGCTCACTATTGAAAGCGACACTTTCCTTCGCGTTCCCTCACGGCATCCAGGATTTTTCTGTAAGAAATTCCAGCGTGGCTCGATTCATCATTTTCTGCCAAAAGAACTGCCGTCCCTCTCAACCCCAGAGGGACGGCGGTGAAGAATTCAGCGATGGATTGGCGTTCTCGATGGCACCTACTTGGACATCAAGCGCTCACTCTTGATGGAAAAGAGCTTCGCCGGACCGTATTTGTGTCCGCCGTTGCCGGTCGGGTAGACGCAAAGTGCCCCGAACCAGACGCCGACCGTATTCGAGCCGGTATTTTGTGCTATGCACTCCCAATCAACCGACGGGTTTCCCGGATTCGGTCCATCGAAGTCAACAAAGATACTGAAAGCGTTTTGATCCAGCGATGGATAACCGCAGGCCCCGCTGACCACCTCGCCACCGGTAGAGCAATACGCATCGATCTGCTCAGCGACCCCGGGCCCAACACCGACCTCGCTCACATAGAAAGGCTGGAAGGCAACTCCCGTGCCCGGAGGACCCTGCTGGCCTTGCGGTCCCTGCGGACCTTGTGCACCCTGTGCACCTTGCGGTCCCTGCGGACCCTGTGCTCCCTGCGGGCCTACATTTCCCAAGGTGACAACGAAGGAACCCGCAAGATCATCAGACATGTTTTTCAGTGTCAGCAAATAAGCGCCGGGCGCCAAATTGCTCGGTATATCCACCACCACGGTAGTTGGAGTGTGGGTCACGACCGTCGCGGCGTGACCGTCCAGCGTAACGTAAGGCTCGGGAGTGCCGAAGTTAGATCCGGCAATCGTGATCTGGTTGGTTTGGAAGTTGGCATCCGTGCTGATGATCGACGGTTTCTGGGCGGTCGGTGCCCCCTGCGCGAGCGAGACCGAGGGCGCGACCACCGCGAAACAAGAAAGCACAAAGACCAGGGCAGCATTTCTTGCGATATTCATGTGAAGTTCTCCGTTTATGAAGTTTTGAATTAAGCGGCCTGCCCGGCACATAAAATTTTCCCTTGCAACTCCGGTCGGGCTGTCCAGTTTTTCCGCTCACTATTCAAAGCGACACTCCCAGTCCGATTCCCTCATGCCCTGCGGGATTTTTTTGCCACCTTTATTCCTGCGCCCTGCAGGACGACGGGCGTCCTCGCCCGTCCGATAAAATGTAGGCGCGGGCGTCCTCGCCCGTGCAGGCACACCAATTGAATCAAATCACCAAAATCGCAGATCTCGTAAAGCAAACAGCTCACGAAGCAGGGTTTGAGCTGGCTGGGATCGCCCCGGTTCGCGACTTCGCCGAGCTGAAATATTTTCCGGAATGGATCGCAGCCGGACATGCCGGTGAGATGAAATACATGGAGTCGCGTGACGAGGCTGGGCAGCTCAAGCGCGCTTCGCTTCGGTCGGCCGTGCCGTGGGCGCGGAGCGTAATCGTCTGCGCCATCAACTACAACACGGCGCATCCGTACTCCACGCAGGTCGACGATCCTCGGCAGGGATGGATTTCGCGCTACGCCTGGAGCCGCGAAGACTACCACGAGGCGGTAATGCGCCGCCTGCGCGTGGTGGAAAACTCGTTGCGAGATGCAGCCGGCGAGCGAGGGCAGAATGCCCTCGCGACAGTCGGCGGGATGCCGCCGCTACAAACTCGCTGCTACGTGGACACTGGGCCCCTGGTCGAGCGCGTCTACGCCAAATATGCCGGCGTGGGATGGATTGGAAAGAATACCTGCATCCTGAATCAAAAACTGGGGTCGTGGTTATTTCTCGGCGTGATTCTGACTTCGCTTGAACTCGAACCTGATCTGCCTGCGCCGGATCGCTGCGGCAGTTGCACCCGCTGTATCGAGGCCTGTCCCACGGATGCGCTGATTGCGCCCTATCAACTCGATTCCAACAAATGCATCTCGTATTTGACGATTGAGAAACGCGGCGCAGTCCCCGAAGAAATGCGTGCAGGCATGGGCCGCCACGTGTTCGGTTGCGACATCTGCCAGGATGTTTGTCCCTGGAACCGCAAAGCACCAGCAACCAGCACAGCGGAGTTTCAACCTCGAGAAGGACTGGTCAACCCCGCTCTGGAGTGGCTCGCCGAAATCAGCGCGGAAGAATTCCGGGAGCAGTTTCGCGGCTCTCCGATTCGCCGCACCAAGCGCACCGGCCTGCGGCGAAATGGCGCGATCGCCATGGGCAACAGCGGGGATCCACGCTTCATTCCGGCTCTGGAAAAACTGGCAGCGGACGATGATCCTGTTGTGGCGGCGAGCGCGCGGTGGAGTCTCGAACAGCTATCTACACCGGCAGCTCCGAAGTCCGAATCATCCGCCCGAGAATAATAAGCGGCGTTCTGAAGCACCAATCACGCGGCACCTCCTTACTGCGCAGAACTGCAACTCTTTGCACAATTGACAAACCAGCAAAACGCGAACAAGATTGTCCGCACTTTCCGCGGCTTTCCGTCAGACGAGTCTATCTCCCGGAGGTTCGTATGAAACCCGTCCGTATCCTGGTTTTGATTCTCGGTACGTGCTTCGCGTCCGTGGCATGGAGCCAGCAGACAACGTGCACGGCCCACACCCCTTGGGCCGAGTTCCATAGGTACAACATGCAGCGCTCGAACCCATGTGAGAAGGTCCTCAACGTCAACAGTGTTGCGAACCTCGACCTGAAGTGGAGCTACAGCGCCATCACCGAAGTGTGCTCCTCGCCCGCCGTCGTGAATGGGGTGGTGTATGTCGGCTCGGATGATTACAACGTGTACGCGCTGAGCGCCAGCACCGGTGCCAAGCTGTGGAGCTTCCCCACGGGCTACTACATCTACTCTTCGCCCGCCGTGGAGAACGGGGTGGTCTATGTCGGCTCGTTCGACCACAACGTATACGCGCTGAATGCCGGCACCGGCGCCAAGTTGTGGAGCTACACCACCGGCGGCGTGGTGTATTCCGCACCCGCCGTGGCCAATGGAGTAGTGTATGTGGGCTCGGAGGACGGCAAGATGTACGCCCTGAACGCCAAGACCGGCGCTCAGCTCTGGAGCTACACGACTGGCGGCTACATTGATTCTTCGCCCGCCGTGGTCAATGGGGTGGCGTATGTCGGCTCCGACGACAAAAACGTGTATGCCCTGAACGCCAGCACCGGAGCCACGCTGTGGAGTTACAGCACCGGCGGCAAAGTCTATTCATCGCCCGCCGTAGCCAATGGAATGGTTTATGTCGGTTCGGCAGACCACAAGGTGTACGCGCTGAACGCCAAGACCGGAGCCAAGCTGTGGAAGCACGCCACCGGCTCGTGGGTGTATTCCTCGCCCGCCGTAGCGAATGGGGCTGTGTATGTCGGCTCGTACGACGGGAAGGTGTACGCCCTGAACGCGAAGACTGGCTCCAAGCTGTGGAGCTACACCACCGGCAACCTCGTCGAGTCCTCGCCCGCCGTCGCGAACGGCGTGGTTTATGTCGGCTCGCATGACCACAACGTCTACGCGCTGGACGCCAAGACCGGCGCCAAACTTTGGAGCTACGCCACAGGCAGCTATGTGGATGGCTCGCCCATTGTGGCGAATGGAGTGGTTTATTTCGGCTCGGCCGACGGCAACGCCTACGCCTTCGGCCTGAAGTAAAGGACCGTCGGGGTTCGGGCAAGCGTAGCTTCCAAACGCCCGTGGCACTGGGGAAAAAATCCGTCGCTCCCATGAGCCGCTTTGCCTCTTTTTTCCGCTTCTCTAGATAGAAGCAAAGTAGCCGGCCTGAGCATAAGAGGGGGATGCGACAGGACAAGCAACCTTCGCTCCAAAATCAGTGCATCGGAGGAGTAACCCCATGAAAAACCATTGCCAGCTGGCACGGCTGGCATCGCTCGTCGTGCTTTCTCTCGTTGTTGTAGTAGCCCTGACCGCCCCAAGCTCCGCCACAGGAAACATTGTTAAGGCGGATCTCTCAGGAGCCTGGCAGATGACTATCATCGGCCAGACCGGTTGTGGTTTTGGTACTACGCTTTACACGTTTACCCTTAACGCCAGCGGCTCGTCGTCGAACGTCGTCGGGACCTATCACACGGCTGGATGTGGCGACGGTACCAGCAGCGGCAACACATTCACGATTCTGTCGCTGAATCCCGACGGCAGCGGCACGGCTGGTCTGAGCTGCGGCACTGGGTGCGGCTGGAACCTGAACATCCAGGTGTCACCGGACCGCTCGAAGTTCAACGTGATCGATGTGTCCCCCGCAAACCCGGGAAACTTCATCGAGGGCGTCGCCATCCATCAGTATTGACATTGCCACCGGGGAGTTCACGGACTCCCCGGCGTTTTAGAGGCGGGTGCATCATTTCTTGCGCGCTCTTTGCGCAAGAAGTGGGCGCCGTGCCGCAGCGGGAAAATCCGTGGAAACGATACGTTTTCTCCTTGATTTCATTCTGCGAGTCTAGATAATATATTAAGAATTGGCCTTAGCTATTTGAGAATGGCTGGCACCACCATATCTTTGACAAATTGACCGTCGACAAACGGCAGTACCGTGACTGTGTCGCATCCAACGTGCGCCGAAAAAGTGGAATGGGATGCGCCGCGCGACAGCCGCGAAGCGGCGTAAGAATGCAGCCCACGGCGAAGCCGTGGGTAATGAGTAGGAAGTTGCTCAGCCCCAACGGGGCGAAAGACCGGTTCCGACAGAGACTCGTACCAGCCCGAAGCGGGAAAACAAAGGCAACCGAACGCGCTAAGTCCTTATTCCGGAATATTTTGCGTATAAGTCCTTATTCCTCAAAGATTTTGATGGTAGTCCGCCCCTAACCCCATGATTCCACAAGATCAGGGGAGGGGGGGGGGTATACCTAAGATTATTTAATAGTAAATAGCACGCGAACCGACCTGAGCTTCGATCTGCCTGGTGGCTTCCGCAACTCCGCAGCGTGTTAGCATTTCTTATCTCGGAAGCTCCCGACGGCTCATGACGGATCGCATCCATTCCCTTCCATCCCGGCTCATCTTTATTAGTCTCGCTCTTCTACTCTTGTGTGCTCCGCTCGCGCCTGCGCGCTCTGACCAGCAGCACTGGATCCGCGTTAACTCCAGTCACTTTTCCGTGGTCACCGACGTGGACGAAATCAAGGGACATGAGGTGGTCGCGCGATTCGAGCAGATGCGCCTGGTCTTCGGCCAACTGCTGGCGAGAACTCGCATCAACATGTCGGAGCCGATCGACATCATTGCCCTTCGCAGCGATGACGAATACAGCAAGGTCGTGCCTAATCGCCAAGGGCCGGCGATTGCGATGGGCTTCTTCATTCCTGGCTCGGACCGCGATTACTTCGTCCTGAACCTTTCCAAGGAAGAGAGTTGGCGAGCGGTATCGCGCGATTTCGCCTTGATGTTCCTGAACTACAATTATCCGCCTACGCAGCCGTGGTTCGACGAAGGCTTCGCCGAATACTTTTCCAGCCTGCGCTTCGACAACAAGCAGGCGCAAATCGGCGGAGACCCGGAATCGTTCACCGGGATCCTGAATTCGATGCCATGGCTTTCGATCCCTGATCTATTCGCTACACGTCGTGATGCGAGTCAGGAGAGCTCGCGCCACACTTTGTTCTACGCGCAATCGTGGATCGTGATGCACTACCTGTTGACCCAGGACAAGCTTTCGGAGACGGGAACATATTTCGATCTGGTCGAGAATCAGAAGCTCCCGGTCGAGGAAGCGATTCAGAAGGCATACGGAATGAACTCCGCCCAGTTCACGCAGGTGGTGCAGGATCACTTCCATTCGCTGGGCCAGCCCTCAAAGCCGCCAGAGAAGGGTAAACAGCCGCTTCCTGCGGGAAGTCAGACGCTGGAGGTCACCGCGTCCGACCAGGTCGGCAGCAGCAATCAGGAGCTTCCCGAGGCCGAAGGGCAATCATTGGTCGCGGAAATGAGCGTGCGTCTACCCGAGCACCGCGAACAAGCTGTGCAGCAACTGGAGTCGATCACAAGCCAGCCAAAGATGGACAACGTGGTCGCGCGCCGCGCGCTGGCCTGGACGCATATGGAGAAGAAGGAATTCGACCGTGCGGTCGAGGAGTTGAGCAAAGCCGGAGACCTGAACCCGAAGGATCCCTGGCTGCATTACTATCTGGCGCTGGTAAGGTACCACCTGGCGCAAGCCGGACAAGCCACCGGCGGCCTCCCGAATATGATGCAGGACCTTCGCCAGGTTCTGGACTGGGATCCCGAATTCGCCCAGGCCCGCAGCATGCTGGCCATGGCTCAACTGGAGGGCGGGGGCGTTCACGCCGCCATGGATTCCATGCGAGTCGCCCTGACACTCAGCCCTCGCGATCAAACTTATCTGTTGAACATGGCGCAAATCTACATGGCGGGGAAAAGCTGGGAGGCGGCTACCGCGCTACTCGAGCGGCTTAAGAGCAGTCCGGATCCGCAGGTTGCGAAGTCCGCGGGCGAGCAGCTGGCGGGATTGCCCATGCTGAAGAAGTATGGGACGCTCGCGCAGCCGCAGCAGACGGCATCGGCATCCCCGTCTTCGCCGGCGTCGCCCTCGCCAACGCCGTCTTTGCCAACCCCACGTTCTGCGACCGCGCCCTCCACAACCGCGCCTTCCGCAACGTCAAGAAAACCAGCGGCACCGCAGACAAAAACGCAGGCGCAGAGTCCTGAACCAGATGAAGTCACCGTCGATCGCGCGGACGAACCTCCAACTCCTGCGCAGCCCGACAAACGTGCGATCCAGTTCCTGAAAGGAAAATTAGTCTCCATCGATTGTTCCCAGGCTCCTTCGGCGATCCTGACCGTGTCCGCGGGAGCGAAGGTGCTCAAGCTGCGAACCCCGGATTACAAATCGCTGACGCTCATCGGTGCGGACGATTTCTCCTGCGATTGGAAGGGGCGCATGGTAGCCGTCAATTACAGAGCGGGAGGAAAAGCTGACGGCGACTTAGTCTCGATAGAAGTACAGTAGCGGTTCACCCGCTGCATCTGAATGGACGATTAAGTTTCGCAAGATCCAAATTCACAAAACGCCAACACTCATAAGATCCGGATTCGCAAGATCCGGATTTGTGAGAAATAAGATCGCGGAGGAGCTGCATGACGAACAAGTCGGGCCAACCACGAACCTTCATCCACCGTCATTCTCTCGGCGTCGCCGCCGTCGCGATCCTTATTTTGTGGATTGTCCTGTACATCTTTTCCGATCCGAGCACGCATGCCGGATCATTCTTCGGAAACGCAATTGCCGACTGGTCGGGCGTTGTGGTCACTGTGCTGGCAACCAAATACATGTATGAGAAAGGATCGGCGGAAAGCCGGCGCCCGGCAGACACTGGATTGAGTCCGCTTCGCAAATGGATCCGCGATCATTCGCTGACCTCTTTCTGGTGATTACAGGGATTGGCCGGGTCGCGCTATACGCTTACATGAACTCCGAAGCCAAGTGGGGCCAGGTGGTGGGGAATATCGTTTCTGAATGGACACAGATCTTCGGGATGGTGCTGTTGACGAAGCGGCTGATCGAACCGCATTCCCAGGAGAGTGCCAAAGCAAGCTGACATCGAGAGAATAATTTCCATTTGCATTTGCGGGAAGATTGGCATAGTGTATATACATATTTGCCATTACGTAGAATGCGGTGCAATTTACCTGGGACGAAAAAAAGAACCGGGCCAACAAACAAAAGCACGGCATCAGCTTCGAGACAGCGATGCTGGTCTTTGACGATCCTTACCATCTGACATCACAAGACCGGGAAGTTGAGGGAGAGCCTCGGTGCCAGACGATTGGAATGGTGAACGGAATTCATTTGATACTCGTCGCTCACATTGTGGATGAGGACGACGACTTGGTTCGAATTCTTTCAGCGCGAAAGGCAACTCCCCGCGAGCGGAACATCTATGGGCAGAGCAATTAAGAATAGAAAAACTCGACGAGTGTCAGGACAGGCTCTCACCCGGAGGCAGAGGAGAGAACTGGAGGCCATGGCGGCGCTACCCGACCAGCAAATCGATACTTCCGATATTCCAGAGCTTCCACCCGAAGCGTGGAAGGATGCGGTCCGAGGTAGGTTCTATCGGCCGCTGAAGCAGGCCGTCTCCATGCGGCTTGACGCCGACGTGGTCGCATGGTTGAAACAGCGCGGCAAAGGCTATCAAACGCGGGCGAACAGCATCTTGAGAGAACGAATGTTGGCCGAGACGAAGCGGGCCTGAAACTCACTCAATTCGTTTAGGAATCGCCGATTCGATCATCCCCTGAGACAACAAACCCTCCCAGGGGATTCTGAGAGGGTTCGCGAATTCCGGACTCTTGGTTTGTACTGTGAGTTCAGGCGCGGACGACGTTACCCGCCTGGAACCCCTTGGGGCCCTTCAGCAGATCGAACTCCACGGTTTCGCCCTCGTTCAGCGTGCGGTAGCCATTCTCCTGGATGGCGGAGAAATGAACGAAGACGTCTTCCCCTGTGGACCGCTGGATAAAACCATATCCTTTAGCCCCGTTAAACCACTTTACTGTACCCTTCTCTCTCACAATGAACTCCTTTCGCCTCTGCTGAGATTAGAAATCCACATTCTTCGCGAAGCGCGCGCGTACCTTACCCCCTCAAAGCCTGTGGACGATTTTGGTTTTGCCTTGCAATGCGATCGAGAACCTGCTTCAACAAGAAAGGCTCCTGAGTTTCGCGCCGTTGTGGAGAAAACGGCACGAAGCTCCGGAGCCTGTCGTGGTGGCGCGAGTTTCGACTACAATATGCAAAACATCAACCCAGACTAACGAACGTCGCTGCCCGTATTCCGGCAACGGCAGGAATAATATTCAGGAATTTTCTTTCTGGCAAGAGAAGAATTAACAATAAAGCGAAACCGATTGAAACGGCTAAACATGACCCATGGTTTTCAAGAGCGTACGGTGAGGACGTCAGCACTGAACGAACAGTTCGTTCGGGTCATTTAGCATGTCTCTATCCCTTTGATAATATTGGATAAACATTGATCGAGCATCCCCCACCTTCGACCCCTGTCTTAGCGGTCGCGACGGCCTCTAACCCTTCGGTTAGGGACTCCAGCTCTCGGGCTAGCCTGTTATCTTCTACCTTGAAATATGTTTTCCGCACCGACGTTCACACCTTCGCGTTTTCGGTTGCGGCGAATGCGATCCTTTCATTTTTTCCTTTCGTCCTACTTTTGCTGACTCTGATTCGGCGCGTGTTCCGCTCGCCCGCGATGTATGAAGTCGTCGTGCAATTGCTGCGCGACTATTTGCCGGCAGGACAAGATTTTGTGATTCGCAACTTGAATGCGCTCGTCAATGCGCGTCATCGGGCACAGGTGTTCTCTTTATTAATTTTGTTGGTGACGTCGACGGGAATCTTCATGCCGCTCGAAGTGGCGCTGAACCGGATCTGGCGTTTTCCCGAGAACCGCTCCTACCTGGGGAATCAACTCATCGCACTGGGCCTGACATTCGGCTGCGGCGTGCTGGCTCTGATCTCGGTCGCATTGACTGCGGGAAACGTTGTGCTGCTGAAAACTCTAACTTTCGGTCATGACTTTCTCACCATCCGACTGTTGGGATTCCTGGTCATGAAGGTTTTCGCGATCGCCGCCAGTATCGCAATTTTCTTTTTGATCTACTGGTTGTTGCCCAACGGCAAGGTGCCGGCGCGAGCAGTATTGCCTGCAGCGGTGATCATGGGATTGCTCTCCGAGATCTTGAAGTATTGCTACATCGTGGCGCTGCCGCGACTGGATTTCCAGGAAGTCTATGGCCCATTCGCCTTGTCAGCAAGCCTGATGTTTTGGGCATTTCTGTCGGGAATGTTGCTGCTCACGGGAGCCCATTTATCGGCTCAACGGCAGACCCGGCGAAAAGCCTGAAAGCGGGAGAGATGGCCAGCGATATTTATATCGATTCTTTTCCCTGCCGCGATTTCCTCAGGAGAAACTCAATAACTCTGTGACGAAGGACACAGCCATCCCTTCTGTCGATCTGTAGCATGAGTCCATTCCCGTCAAGCGGCTGGCCTCGATTCAGAAGCGAGGCTTGCTCATGTTGTTGTCATTTTGGAAGTTCGTTGTTGTTGCCCTGATCCTAACTCCGGTTTCTCTGACGGCCGTCGCAGAGCAACCAACGCGGCTGCCTACAACAGGATCGAACCCGCGAGATTCACCAAACCCACGACATCCGCCGCCGTTGACCCGAAGTGCGGGCTACATCTTCGCGGGCACGGTTCAATCGGTGGAGAGGATTGCTCCCAAGGGAAACGGCGTCGCTACCGTCCAGATCAGCTTTCATGTGGACCAGGCCATGTTGGGAGTTCGAGCCGGGCAGACGCTGGCCATCCGCGAATGGGCCGGCTTATGGGAATTGGGTGAGCGTTATCGTTCCGGCGAACGCGTTCTGCTGTTTCTTTATCCTCCCAGCAAGTTGGGGCTGACCAGCCCGGTCAGGGGACCGTCGGGCCGTTTCAGAATAGGCCCCGATGGCCAGGTCGTCATCGACCCGAGGCGAATTGGCGTCCCGATTCGGCGTCCAGGCATCGGAGGTCGGTTATCAGGAACGACGAGTGTCAGCCCTCGTGACCTTGTCCGTTTCTTGCGGTCGGCGGAAGAAGAGTAAACACATGCCGACAAGCACTTCTTCTTCGCGTGCGAAAAAAATAGCGGACGGAGGACGGTCTTGCCTCCTTGCTGTAAACCCTCCACACCCGTCGAAACGCTTACGACGCGTCACACGCCGGTTGGGATTTATGTGTCCCGCGGCGGCAGTAATTGTGCTCCTGCTCACAGTCATGCAACTGGCGCGAGCTGGCGGTCCAGCCTACATTGCGGGTATCAGCTACTTCAACCCGGGAACGGCGGGTACTCCGCTGACCTGGGCCCAAGGAGTGGTTAACTATTACACCGATCAGGGCAGCCTGAGTCCGACGGTATCCGGGCCGCAAGGTGATGCGTTGGTCGCCGACGCCTTCAGCCAGTGGACCTCGATTTCGACCGCTGCCTTATCAGTAACGCATGCCGGACAGCTGGCCGAAGATGTCAACGGCTCAAACGTCTACCGCAACGCCGACGGCACCCTCACGATGCCGGCCGACATTATGCCGACAGCCACTGGCACACCGCTGGGCATCGTCTACGATGTAGACGGAACAGTCACGGACGCCCTTCTCGGCCAAGGCGCAGGCGATGCATCCGAGTGCTTCGGGAACGCGGTTTTCGGCGGACTCGACAATTTCGGAACCGATGCCTACTTCCTGCATGCGCTGGTTGTTCTGAACGGAAACTGCGTCGCCCAGTTGCCTGATCCTGATGTGGAATATCGTCTGGTGCGCGTGCTGGGGCAAGTGCTGGGCCTCGGCTGGTCGCAGATGAACCTTAACGTTCAGACTGACATGCCGCCGCCGACCTCCGACGACTACGTCGGTTTCAGCATCATGCATGCCGTTGATTCTCCCAGCTGCGTTCCGATTGCCTTGTGCTATTCGAACGGCGGTAAGGTCAATCCCTACCAGCCCAAAATGGACGATCAGGCGGCGCTTTCGCGGCTTTATCCCGGGCCCACCTTTTCTGCCAACACAGCGCGTATCCACGGCAACGTCTATTTCGCCAATGCGAACGGACAGCCGGGTCAGGGCATGCAGGGTGTAAATGTCGTCGCCCGTTGGATCGATCCCAATACCAATCAACCCTCGGGAGCTTATGCAGCTGCTTCCGTTTCCGGCTTTCTGTTTGCCGGAAATGTTGGGACCACAGTTACCGGATTCAACGACAGTACGGGACAACCCTTCAATCGCTACGGCTCGAACCTGACCACGCTCGAAGGATTTTTTGATCTAGCCGGATTGCAGATTCCCAACGGCGGGAGCAGCGCACAGTATCAGCTGACGGCCGAGACTCTCGATCCTTTCTGGTCAGCTTTCGTGGGCCCTTACCAACCATGGCAAGTGCTGGCGTCTGGCGCGGCCCAGACCATTAACGTAAACGTGACCCTGGGCGGAGATGCTCCACAGGACATTGTCATGCGGAGCAGCGCCGTCCAAAAGCCCGATTGGTTTGGACCGACAACCTACGTCTCTCCAGCGCCACTGCCAGCCGCAGGCGATTGGGCGGCGTCGCTCGACCCTTACGGCGGGCTCGACTATTTCTGGTTTTCCGGCCAGGCAAACCGGACAGTTTCGGTAGTAGTGGCCGCGCTGGATGACTACAGCGCCCCTTCGGAGAATAAGGCTCAACCGGTAATCGGCATGTGGCAGCTGTCTGATCCAGGAACTTTTCCAGCTCCAGCGAACACACCATCAGCCTTCAACTCAGCATTGTTTGGGACGACTGTTCTCAACGCGCAATTGCTGGAAACGACCAGCTTCCGCGTTGGAATCGCCGACATCCGGGGCGATGGGCGGCCGGACTACCGCTATCATGCGCGCCTCCTCTACGGCGACCACATCACTCCGACGCGAGCCAGTGTTGCGGGTGGCACCGCTCTCGCGATTGCAGGTTTCGGATTCCAGGCAAATACCAGGGTCTCCATCGGAAGCGGTAGCGCACAGCCGCTGGCAGCGTCCGCGAACCAGATCATCGTCACGACGTCCGCTCAAAAGGACGGCGTGCAGGATATGACGCTCACCGATCCGCCCACTCTTGCCAGCTCGATCCTGAGCGGAGTTGTGACCTACGGCGCTGGCCCGAACGACCTGCTCCGCCTTATCGCCGGGGCAAACCCACCCACGCCCGTAGGTGGACAGGCTACCAATCCGATTCGAGTGCAAGCCCTTGCACCAGATGGAATAACTCCCATAGCGGGAGCCAGCGTTTTTTTCACCGCCAGTCCCGCTGTAAGCTTTTCGGCGTGCTCAGGTGGCGGGAGTTGTACGGTGCTCACCGACCAATCCGGCCAGGCATCGACTCTTGTCACAGTGCTTACAGCCGGCACCATCACGATTACGGGGCAGCTCGCGCCAGCTTCTTACACCAGTCCCCAACAGGTTCAGACCACTCTGTTGGGCACGGAGTCGTCCCTCGACCTGTCTCTGCTTTCCCCCTACATGTGGATTGCACAAGGTGCCACCGTCAACGTGGCACTGACCGCGCGGGTGTTAGCGAGCGGCGTTCCCATCAAAGGACGGACGGTCAACTATTATCTGGATAAAGGCTCCGGAAAGCTCACCCCGCCGAGCTCCAAAACGAACTCTAACGGATACGCCACCAGTACTCTGCAGCTTTCGTCCTTACCTGGTGACTTGCAGGTGAGTGTCTGCGTCGAACCCGGCGATGCACCGTGCCAGACATTCTATGGAACCGCGGTGCCGGCTTCGTCGCTACGCTTGCAGGCCGTCGCTGGCGACCTCCAACTCATGACCGTGGGGCCTGCGTTTCAGCCGGTCACGGTTCGGGTCACGGACACTTCCACGCCCCCGGACCCCGTGCTTGGCGTCAGCGTGCTGTTCCAGTCGTTGCTTGGACGCACCACCAACAATGCGCCGATTGTGTCGGGCGGAGATACCACCATTACGAGGGATCCGATGCCGATCATTCTGGGGATGTCGCAGGCCTTCGTGACCTCCGACGCGAACGGCCTTGCCAGCCTGCAGCCCTCAACAGGAGTATTTCAAGGCGCTTTGGCGATTCTAGGCACAGTCACGGCTGGACCTGGGAGTCTCCCATTTCAGTTGCAATCGCTGTGGCCGATGACGGACTGAAGACGGATTAAGGAGGACGAATAAAAAGAACTTCCGGCCGCGAAGGAAATTTGCGCAGAGGGAATGCATCGGGTTGCCGTTCCACGCCAGATCCTTCGCGGCCTGAGGCCACTCAGGATGACGTCTGAGAAAGTGCCAGCGTCACTTCTTCGTCCACTGGTCCACCCAATCGTTTACCGTTTTGTACCAGAGCTGGCTGTTCTGCGGCTTGAGCACCCAGTGTCCCTCATCCGGGAAGTACAGCATCTTCGACGGCACATTCAGGCGCTGCAAAGTCGTGAAGAGCTGGAATCCCTCTGCCACATCCAACCGGTAATCCAGCTGGCCATGGATGACGAGCGTGGGAGTCTTAAAATTCAGCGCTGACAAGTGCGGCGACCATTTCCGATAGAGTTCACGGTTGTTATAAAGCGGCCCTTTGAGCTCCCACTCCTCGAACCAAAGCTCCTCGGTAGTGCCCCAATCGGATTCGTTATTGAACGTCCCATCGTGCGAGACGATGCATTTAAAGCGCTGTGAATGCCCGAGAATCCAGTTGGCCATGTAGCCGCCGAAGCTCGCACCCAAAGCGCACTCGCGGTCCTTGTCAATAAACGGATAGGTGCGTTCGGCATCATCCAGGCCTTTCATCAAATCCTCAAACGGTGCCCCACCCCAATCGCCGTTGACCGCATCGATGAACTTCTGCCCATAGCCCGTCGATCCGTGGAAGTTGACCATCACGACCACATACCCGTTGGCCGCGAAGAGTTCAGGATTCCAGCGATAGCTCCAGTCATCCCCCCACGCTCCCTGCGGACCGCCATGAAGGAGGAACTTGACCGGATATTTCTTGTTGGCATCGAAGTTCGGCGGCCTGATAAAGAAAGCCTCAACTTTATCGTTAGCCGCGCCCGTGAACCAGAAGGATTCAAGCGGAGACATCGCCACCCGAGCCAGCACAGCATGATTGAGATCGGTGAGTTGCACTTCACTTTTCTCCACGCTCGCAGTCTTGCATCCCTCAGGCTTAATCTTCCCACTCGAATCCGTGCACACCTCCTGAGATTCGAAAACGGTCGGAGCAGAAGAAGCAGCAGCAACGCCACCGGGCTGTGCCAACGTAGCCCGAAAGATTTCGTTGGGGAACTTGACCGACATGCGGGTAAATAAAAGATTTTTGCCGTCATGCGTTACGGCAAGATCGTCGTTGTGGCCCGGCACAATCAATTTGACAGTGTTTTTCGTCAGACGCGCGGTCGTGTCATTCCCAGCATCACCGCCGATGACAGCCGTGTCCAGCGCGATGGAATAGACCGGCGAATCGCCCTTTTCCTCTGCGACGAAGTAGATTTTGGATGAATCGGGATCCCACGTGTAAGTTCCCACCCAACGGTCGAAACTCTCCGTCAGATTCCGGATGTGTCCGCTGCGCCGGTTGTACAGCATCAACCGGAAGCGGTCGCTCTCGTATCCCGGCCGAACCTGCGCGCGATAAGCGATGAACTTCCCGTCCGGCGAATAAAGCGGCGACGAATCACTCGCGGGATTGTCCGTGATCTTCTTCGCAGCTCCGCCATTCGCGGAAACAATGAACAAATCGTTGTTGGTGCTGAGGGCCTCGACCGCATCGTGATTCGAGGTATAGCAAATCTCCTGCCCATCGGGCGAGAAAGCATAGTCGTCCTGCCCGCCCAAACTAAACGGTGGCACATCATAGCCCCCGGAAGTAAGATCGCGGCTCGCGCCGCCGCCCTCAGCCGCAATGATCAGCAGATGATTTCTCTTGCCCTCCTTGTACGCGTTCCAGTGGCGATAAAGCAGGTGCGTGAAAATCAGAGCCTTGACCTTCGACTTCTCCGCTTCTTCCACCTTTTTCGCATTGCAAGCTTCGTCCGGGCACTCGGGATAGACATTCGAAATAAAAAGAATGTTCTTCCCATCCGGCGACCAGATCGGGCCATCGGCTTCGGTAGCAATCGAAGTCAGCTTGTGCGTCGCTGTCACCGTCCCCTTGGTGTCATCAAAATCCGCGATCCAGATCTGCGACCCACCTTCTTTCGATGACAAAAATAAAAAGCGCTTGCCGTCAGGTGCCCACCGTGGACGGTCCGATTCCTGAACGTGAATGATCTCGCGCGCTTCGCCTCCGGCCGTCGGCACCACCCACACATGCGGCGTCTTGGTGTTCGCCTCCAGGCTGACGTCGACCGCACTGAACAACACCCATTTCCCGTCGGGCGAGATAATGGGTTCGTTGACGCGCTTGAGCGCCATCATGTCTTCGAAGGTGAAGGGATGTTTATTCTGAGCTAAAGCAGGAAGAACCAACAATGCAATCACAATTAAGCCGAACAAACGGCGCATGACCTGCCTCCGTGGGGAACGGGGCCAGTTTAAATCATGCAGGCCTTTAGGTGACCGTAACAGACTTTGTTCGTATCAAAAGGTCAATCGTTTATTCAGACGTCTTCTCGAAGCCACGCGCTTCTCAGCGGGGCGCAACCCGCTCCACGCACTCCAGAATTTCTGCCTCGCTAAGCGTATGATCAGACGCCTTGGCGCGCCGATAGACGCTCTCCACTACATCGTCCGACGCCGGAATGCCGCGCCGCTCCAGCCAGAACAGCACGTTTGATTTCCCGCTCATGGGGCCGACATCAATCACCTGTTCCAGCCCGAACACATGCGATGGCACGCCCGAATAGACGGTGTTCGCCAGTTCGATGTCGTTCTTTTTGTACGCTTTGATAACTGCGGCGGCATGCACGCCGGTGGCAGTGCGAAACGCATCTTCCCCGACCACCGGATAATTCACCGGAATCGGGACCCCGGTGGCCCGCGACACCGCCAGGCAATACTCTTTCAGCTTGGTCAGATCCTGATCCGCCCACGGCGGAATACCCATGAGTTTCAGGTTCAACAGCATCTGATCCATCTGCGTGTTGCCGACCCGTTCTCCGATTCCCAGAGCCGTCGCGTGCACGCACTCGGCCCCCGCGACCAGCGCCGCCATGGAGTTGGCAATGGCCAGCCCACGATCGCAATGCCCGTGCCAATCCACGCGAACCTTCTCACCCGACGGCTTCACCACTTCCTTGATGATGAACTGCACCAGCGCGAACGTGCCCATGGGCGTGGCGTGCCCGGCTGTGTCACAAATGCAAATGGCACGTGCCCCACAGTTGATCGCCGTCGAGTACAGCCGTTTCACCATTTCCGGATCGCAGCGCGTAGTGTCTTCGGTCACGTACATGACGTCGAGGCCGAGCGACACCGCGTACTTCACCGCGCTCTCGGTCGTTTCGAGCAGAAAGTCGTCGCTCCAGTTTTCCGTGAAACGACGAATGGGACTTGATCCAATAAACGTCGCAGCCTCGATCTTCAGCCCGGTGCGCTGCACAATCTCCGCGATCGGACGGATGTCGTTCGGGTGGGTCCGGCACGCGCAGTTGGCGCGAATCTTCATTCTGTGGCCGACGATCTCGCGCGCCAAAGCCTCCACATGCTCGACTGCGCGCGGCCCCGCTCCGGGCAGCCCCAGATCGAGTGAGTTGATGCCCAGAGTTTCCATCAGATGGAGTATGGGAATTTTTTCCTGGATGGAAGGATCGCGCACCGAAGGCGATTGCAAACCGTCGCGCAAAGTTTCATCGTTGAGCAAAACACGCCCCATCGGCCGCAACGATGCGGGATGAATCCGGTTCCAGTCGTAAATAAGTTCAGAAGATTTCATAGCCGCGACAATCACGTGGGGACAGCCGCCTCGGCTGTCCAGCCGAGCAAAGCTCGGCAGTGCATTTTGCCCTACTTTTTCGGCGGAACTGTCAACCCAAAAACAGAAATCTGCCCCGGCCCCGCTACATTCAGACCACCCGACTCTTCAGGATTCGGCAAATAAAGTGTCTTGCAATGTTCGCAGCGATAGACTTCGGCATCGCCTCCCCAAGCCTTCTCCACATCCCCGCAAGCCTGCTCGAGCACGTCGGTTGTGTAGAACCAGCGCTTGAGATGCCCGCCGCAGAACTTGCCTTTCTCATTCTTCTCGTTGCAAGCCCGCTGCCCCGGCTTCTTGATTTTGACCTTGTGCTTGGGGAGTTGCGGAGGAGTCTGTGTCCCAGAGGTTACGCTTGTCGCCAAAAGGTTCACCCTAGTTCAAGCGGCCCATGCGCCGCCAGATTGAGCTGCGAACCTCTCATTCTACTCGAAGCCTTTTGCGGGATGCTAGGTTTGCGGGGCGGCCGGGAAGAAGAGGATCTTGTGGCGCGAAGCAACGGCGGAGTCAGCCCCGGCCTTGTCCTCCCCCAAGAACTAGAAAGACAAGGCCAGAGCACCCTCGCGAGTAAAACCGCGCCACTGTGAAATACCGTCTTACTTGCCCGAAGCTGCCACCGACGAACCAGACTCAATGCTCGTGATCTTAAGCTGATTGTTTTCGAGCGTTCCAAGCACGCGCACATCGAGACCGGCAAACGCGGCGGCCTTCCCCTGGTCGTCCAAGGTGTAAACCGCCTTCCTAGCCGGATCGTACAATACGTACCGGCCGCCAATCTGGGCGCACTTCTGCGCGCACGTCTGTTTGTCGCGTCCCATGCTTTTCATTTCATTCATCATTTCTTCGTGCGACCTGTTCTTGGCACAAAAGGTGTCGGTGATTTCCCCGGTAAATACCTGCTGACCAGCTTGGCTCACTTGTCCAGCCCAAAGCTGCAAAGCAACCAGCCCAGCGGAAAGCAGCAGGGGAATGCGGGTAAAACGGCTTCTCATGATTCATGTCTCCAGGATTAAGATTGAACTGCATCCTGAAGAACTTAAGAGAAATCTGAGCGCCGCTTGTCAGCTGACCGTCAAGAGTTTGCATTTTCTTCGAAACAAGCGCGGGTCCCCCAACTCTTGTTTTACTTCCAGTGGGTGCAAATGAGGGGACAGGTTTCCCCGACGTTAGGATGGGCCACCCGCGAATGCGAGCGAGACAGTATCTCTCTGGTCGTTGCCCTGTCAATCTGCAATAGTTTGCGGTCGTAGACCGGGGGCTGGCTTATGTACCGTCCATGCCGCCAGCTTCAAGAGTCATGGAGTTGACGATAATCTCGAAAGGGCTGTTGGCGAAAAATTGCGGTATGGCTCATTGACCAGCAGTCAAAACGGGTAATGGCCTGTTATCGGAAGTTAGGAATGGCTGCTCTGCCGGCGATTCCGGCGTCGCTCCGGATGTCCCACGCTGCTGCTGAAAACGTCGGAGCGTTGCTTCTCATTGTGGGATTATTTCCGGTTTGTGCGTGGCTCGCCCGGAATCGGCAGCAGACTCGAACGGCGCTTTCCACAAGCCGACCTTCGAGATTTCAAAGATCATTGCTTGCTGGATTCCCGGTACAAAACCCAAGAAGCGAGCAAATCTAACGATGGAACGCGGAATCACTGTGCAACGCCGTGTATTGCGCATCTGTCTTGACGGAGAGTACATGAATCCTGTTCTTGTCCGGATCAACGTAGCACTTAATTGTAACTAGGCGCCCCTCGCGGCCTTTCAGCACGTCGGGGTTGTTGATGGTCCATTCGGTGTCAATGTCACTGATGAAACGTCTGCCATCCTCGCTGACTTTGCCCGACACCGTGAGCGCCTTGGTGGATGCGGCCCAAGTCTGACGGTGGTCTTGGTTGGTACCGTCGGGTTTGCTATGCTCCTGAGCCAGCGCGAAGCTCGACGTCAGCACAACAACAGCCAGAGGAATAGCCATCGGCCTTGTCATTGGAAGCTCCCTATGTGGAAACAGCACATGGGGGCATTCTTATGGAAAACCTACGCTGGATCAAATTCAAAATTCTTATGGAACGCATTCAAAACGGTGGGGGTGACATTTTGCCCGGTTTCTGTATCCAGGAGGACAGCGGCGCTAGCGAATTTCGTGTTAGTGGCCAAATCGCGGATTCATGCAGCGTTCTGAGCGACTCGATTCTGCTCGATTGTGCTTGCACTGCAATGGTGGGAAAAGCTACAAAGTCTCAGTTGAGTATGCGGCGTCGAAGTCGCGTGCCGATACAGCGTTTCTTTCTTATTTGTACGCGAGGTTTGAACACTGCACTTGAACGGATAGAACCGTGAGCAAGAGCCTGCCGTTGATGCTTCGCCACGCTATGTATAGCCTGCGTGGCGGCTTTTTGATTCGCCCACTCATAATCGCTCTGGCGCTGGGTGGCGCGGGCGCATTCCTGTCGTGGTTGGAAGAGGAGTTTCCGATTGCCAGCGCTTGGGTGCCCACGGCCTTATTCCCCTCCCATGCCGACCCACAAGTCGCTCAGGTCATTCTGGCGGGCATCGCCGCCTCCACCATGACGGTGGTGTCGATCGTGTTCGCCATCCTGCTGATGACGCTCACCCTGGCATCGATGCAATTCTCCCCGCGTATCATCGTCAGCTTTTCCAGGGACCGCGTGACACAATGGACGCTCGGTATCTTCCTCGGCACCTTCTCGTACTGCATAGCGGCACTGCCAGCGGCGCGCTCGCTCCCTCATCCCTTCGCGCCAGTGGCCACAGTCCTGGGCGCGATGGTGCTTACGCTGGCCTGCGTCGGTGTGCTGCTCTTTTTCATCCACCACATCTCACAGGCTATCAGTGTCAATCACATCGTCGACAGAATCGCAGCAGAAACGGAAGCGATGATAGATGAGATTATGCCCAGGCCGCACCGGTTGGACCACCTGAACGATGCTGAACCGCTCAGACCCAACCCGAGCGAGGTGGCCGTTTCGAACGATCGTTCCGGTTACATCCGCTACGTCGATACGCGGCGCCTCGTTGCCCTTGCGAAGTACTACCACGTCAGCATCCGCGTTCTGCGACGGGTCGGCCACTTCGTTCCGGCGGGAATCCCGCTGATGATGGTCTCGAAGGGGAAGCGTCTGTCCCCCGAAGGAACTGCCGAGTTGCTTGCCGCGTTCGACTTCGGGCCGAGCAGAACGTTGCAGCAGGACGTGGAGTTTGGCGTTCTGCAAATCGTCGATGTTGCGTTGAAGGCGATCTCACCTGCTGTAAACGACCCCACCACCGCCATCAACTGCGTCGATCAGTTGAGCCGCATTCTGATTCGCTTCGCTTCCCGAGAGCCGCCGGAGGATCTACTCTACGATCCGCCGGGCATCGTTCGCGCCAGCCTTGGATGGATCCACTTTGCGCGCCTGCTGGAGGCAGCCTTTGAGCAGATCCGTATGTATTCGAAGAAGGACGTGGCCGTCAGCTTACGGTTGCTGAGGGCCCTCGGGGACATCGCGGCCTCGACGCCTGATGCGGAGTTCCATCGGATACTTGTCGAGCAGGGAGTGCGGACAGTGGCAGGCTGCACCGAGAAGATCGGCGAAGAGGAGCTGAGAGAGTTGCGGGCTCGCCAGGCTGCGCTCGAGCGCTTCAGCACGATTTCGCAGCCGTAGTAGCTCGAAGTTGGCAGAAGGCGGTCCGCAGGCAGCGAGAGACACCAATGAGGCAAGCGCACGCTTGTCGCATGAGCTTACCGGGACACAACGAAGTTGCGGAAGAGTTGTCGGCAGCCCGGAAACTATCCGGTTGTTCGCGTAACACCCTATATCACTCATCGACCAGCGGTCAAAACGTGTAATGGCCTGGTCTACATAAGGGGATTGCAGCGGTTGACTCCTGCCCATCGCAGGGGGATACTTGGATGCTGCCAGTTGGGGGAATCATGCCACGCACGCCTGGGAAACTTGCCAGGTCCTATGGTCACTTCATCAACGGCTCGTCAAGAATACATGCCAATTCACATCAAAGGAATCTCCAATGACTCGATTGTTGCCCAGGTTTTTCCAAGGAAGTCGCAGTCTCGTGTTTCCGTTGTTTCAGCTTGTAACCTGCCTCCTGATGCTCGCGTTGTCAGCCCCGGCGCAGACTTCGTTGGAACAAATCTCTACGCCCGCTCAGAAGGGGTTTACAGGAATATTTGGTGGAGGCCCGTTTTATAAGACTGCGAATTTCAATGTCCCGAAGAACATAGCTGAAATTGAACACTCTGGTTTCTCCGAAGCCATCGTCTGGAGCGTTGAAGTCAATAGCCAAGGCGACTTGAACTTCAACGGCGAGTTTCCGTTGACTTCGAACGGCGTCTATGTGGGCGGCAAGACCTATCCGAAATTTGCCGCGGATATGGCCACGTTAAAGCAAGCAGGAATTGTCAAAAGAGTCACCTTCAGCATCGGTTCCTCAAACTACGGAGACTGGGAAAACATCACTGCTTTGGTGAAGGCGCAGGGCGTCGGCCCGAAGAGCATTCTGTACAAGGATTTTAAGGCCCTGAAAAAAGCGATCCCGGCTCTGGATGCCCTCGATTTTGATGACGAAAATAGCTACGATCTCGGCACTACGGTTAAGCTTGGGGTCATGGTGGGCAAACTCGGCTATCACGTCTTGCCAGATCCTTATGTCGACGCCAGCTATTGGCAGAGTGTGGTTTCAGGAATCAACAACAAACTCCCGGGCACGGTAGACGGAGTACATCTTCAGGCCTATGCCGGCGGTGGAGGAAACAATCCATGCTCGGGTTGGGATTTTGGAAAGGTGCCGGTTTTCCCGGGCGTGTGGGACAAGAACTATACGCCAAGCCAAGTGGAGACGGTGATGCGGGGATGGCACAATCAATGCGGGATAATCGGCGGGTTCATGTGGATCTACGACGACTTTGTGGGCAATGGCCTGGCCAAAAAATACGCTAGCGCGATCAACAAGGGAGTCAAATAAACGAGAAGGTGCTGCACAGCTTCAACCTCAAAGTGTCGTCTGGCGGCCAGATCTTCGATATGGGTGGACCTGTTCGGAACAACTACTGCCACCACTAATCACGCTTTTGGCCGCGTCTTAGAGAACCTATCGGGGTCCCCCACCGATGGAAGGTTTTCGCCATACCACTCATTAATCCCTGCGAGGGATTTTGAGCGCCACGCCTGTTTACAGCAACTATCCACTACAATTCCCTCGGCGGCTGATAAGTCTCGGGCCAGTTTTTGTGAAGGAGCGAACCAACGCCGTGTCTCAAGACGGAACGTTTTCAGTCATACAAGGAGAAGTTGATGGTCGCCCGCTGGTTGCCATGATTGACATGGGACTACGCGAATTGCCCGACAAGCAAGGGCTGTCATTCTTTCTCAGCCTCTCAACTTCGCTAATTGATCCGACCAGTGATGGGCTACCGACCCGAAGTGATACCGACAGCCTGAACACATGGGAACAAGCAGTTGAGGAGCGGTTGCGGTCAGCAGGAAAATTTGTCTTCGTAGGGCGGGTTACATGGAACGGGCATCGAGAACTGCTGTACTCCGTCGGCAACCAGCAACCGGCCGTCGAAACACTCAAGACCATATCCGACGTGCAGTCCACACGTCCATTTGCTTTCATCTGTGAACGCGACGACGAGTGGCAGCGGGTTGGCGTCTGGCTGAATCGCCATTGACGTGCCAATCGGTAACTGTTGAAACATGCCATTACGCTCATTGAGGGGTTTTGAGTGCTATGGCCTGTTTACATCAGCTACGAGTTCCGAGTGTTAAACGCTGCAGGCCCTTCTGAGACTTTTCATGCCCCTGCTTCGTAATACGTATGAGCGGGAGGTATTGCCGATGAAACCCTTTTTGACCTTGCTTGTGGTTGTCCTCCTGGTGCTGGGCGTTCTGGCCGGATGCGCGTCCGGCCCTAACCCGTCCAAAGGAACGGCCAGCGAGCACGGTGGAGTTGCGGGCTTCTGGCTCGGCCTCTGGCAAGGCTTTATTGCGCCCCTTGTGTTCGTGGTCTCGCTGTTCCGGAGAGACCTCAGTATCTACGAGGTCCACAACAACGGCGCTTGGTACAACTTCGGCTACCTGTTCGGTCTAGCCTGCTTCTTCGGCGGCAGCGGCAACCGGGCGCCGCGGCGGGCGATGAAGTCTGGCACCCCTCACGGAGGCGCGGGTCAATGAGTGAAATGGCCTGATTACATCAACAATGTACTTAAACATCGTCACCGCCGCCGCGTTGGTGATGCCGCTAGTCGCCCACGGCGTCAATGAGAGTTGTCATACAAATTCAGATGGTTGTGCTCCAGGAAGTCAAGTTTTTCTTGCAGGCGGCTGGCTTTTGGACGCGGGTTGATCTTGAAACGTGCCACCGTGTCACATTCATGGATGTCGTGCCGCACCAAGTAGCACTCTCGCCAAACGCTCTTGCCGTTACTTATTTGTTCCACAATCCAAGTATCGCGGCGGTTTAGGGGGCGCGCACTTAGCATGGCGAAGAGCAGCAAAACCAGAACCAGAGAAACGCGTAAGTTCCGGCTGTGGATCGATAACGCGTAAAGGTACAGACCGAAAAAGCCGATCACCATGAACGGCACGTATCGCGAATAGCCTGCGACCACGAGTCCCAGGCACAAGCGTCCATACGCGTTACTTAGGGAAAAGGTCGCACAGTAGGCCAATAACACCGCGATGGCAGCATCGCGGGACCAGGTATCCGCCTTCCGGGTTAACAATCTCTTGACTACGACCATCAGACCCAACAGGAGCAACGACAACGCGATCGAACCGATCAAGGTTGCGAGAATCGGGTTCAAGATCTTTAGGCCGGCAGCATTGGCGAACATGAGGTCTACAAACCAGAGATAGATGACTGGATTCTGGACTGCTGGCGTGAAGCAATCCGCAGCTGGCTGCAACTTGTACCCGACAAAGAAAGAGGCGAGCGAGCCAATCGAGATCATAAATACTGCGGCAGCGCCACAGTGATACTTGGATCCCAGATGTCGGATATTTGTGTAGTGATCGAGAGCGAGCAGTACTGGGGTTACAAGACCGACGAATATCCCGAAGCCAGTGTAAATCAACAAGAAATTCACCAGCAAAACGCAGATGTACTTCCAGGAATAGGGCCGGATTAGCCAGCAAAGACAATAAAGAACTGTCAACAACAGCGGCAACGAACTGTACGCCGGATTGGTTGCTCCAGCGAGCGTTTCATACTGCAACGGAGTCAGAAACAGCAAGGGAATAATGACGTCGCTGTAACCGATGGCCCCGTACAGGCGCGTCTTAAGAAGCAGCGCCAGCGCCGCCGTGATGAAGATGATCGCACCGATGCCGAAAGCTTCGTAGCGCGAATTCCAGTGAATCCAAGGCTCGATTAGCTTCTGCAACAGGGCGCCAAGGCCCTGCCGGTGCGGCCCATGCTGCCAGCGGAACGCTTGCCAAATAGAGTGATCCTGGAAAAGGGTGGCGTCGTCAAAATCCCATTGGTCCCACCAGAACACGTTTACGGCGTATTGCGAGGTGAGGCTGAAAAATCGCACCGCCGCAAAGAGATATGTCCCAAAAACCAGAAAATGGGGCAAATACCGCTTCGCACCGTCCTGACTTTCTAGGTCCACGCTGTTCCCATTCTTGATCCGCACTGGCGAAAAATCTTACGTGGGCGAAACAGGCAAGTCAATCAACGCCAGGGAGGAAGGAAGGGAGGGGTCTCAGAGCGCCCCCCTCTGGCTGAAAGGTGCAAAGGTCTTGTTAGCTCTCCTGTTTGTAACTGTGAGTTCTCGGCTCGGAGTGGGCGGGAGCGAATAGGGGTTTTGAGTGTAATGGCCTGTTAACGTCACTTGAGAAACCTCGCGTTGACTCTCGATTCGACGAGAGGGATAATGAACCACTTTTCCGGGACGGAGGATTTATGAATCGCTCTTCCAAGCCACGCACAACAGCCGATCTTCCCCAGCCGATCACTCGGCAACTCAACATGTATGCGGCAGCCGCCAGCGCAGCCGGAGTAGGGATTCTCGCTCTCGCACCCGCTGCGCAAGCCAAAATCGTCTACACCCCGACTCATCAAGTCATCGGTCCTGGTGGCAGTTATCAGCTCGATCTTAACCACGACGGGATCACGGACTTCACTATCCTGGAATCAGAAACGTCGTCGGCGGGGAAGCGCTCTAACTGCCTGTGCGTGGCTCCCGCTCCAGGTAGAGCGAATGGCGTCTGGGGTTTCCTATCCGTGTACGGAGTTGAATATGCCCTCGCGCTTAAACAGGGTACTACAATTTCTGGCGCTGGCCGATTCAGGAGGCAAGGCCACAAGGGAATTGGAATGATCCGCACCATAGCTTCGCGGACACAACCCATTGGTGATTGGGTCAATGTCACTGACCGCTACCTCGGCCTGCAGTTTCACATCAATGGAAAGTATCACTATGGCTGGGCGCGATTGAGTGCAAAAGTGACTGGATCTTTCAAGAATCAAGCCGTGCTGACTGGCTATGCATACGAAACGATTCCCAAAAAATCAATCGTTGCAGGCCAAACCAAGGGCACAGATGATAGCGATATTGCACCGACTGCGTCACTGGCCGTACCTGCTCGCGAACCGGCCACTCTCAGCATGCTGGCCTTGGGTGCGCCCGCGCTTTCGATCTGGCGGCGGGAAGAGTCCGCGGGCGCTGCGCGGTAAAGCGGCTGAAGAGGTATTGCCTCCGATTTCACAATTCCAACGGGCAGCGTCTCGTGATTGTTGAGTGGAGTCGAGAAGAGGCGCAGTGACGTTAGCCTCCCGGTGGCGATTGGTCAGGTTTTCACCTGACCGCCTCAGTCCGGTTTGACTTGGTTCTGGTTCCTCTTCCCGCTCATCGAACTGGACAGGCGCGTTTCGCGCATCCAGCTCTCGGAGAAAGGTTCACGGTGTTGCCCACGGAAAGCTGGCGGTTCGTTCCGCAAGTCGAACCAGTCCAAACCTATTGTGCAGGAGCTGGTCGGAGTACCCCGTCGTACCGGCTCCCTTCCGTTGATGTTTGGTGCACAGCCACTGGCGAAGCCTGCGGCGAGTGTGTTCTTCCACTGCGCGATAAGCTTTGCTGACAGGGCCCAAGCAGAAGTAGTTGGCCCATCCGATGATTTGTCGGTTGAGTTGTTCCACGAGCTGCTCTGCGGCCTGCTGAGTTTGGCTTCGTCGAGTCGCTGCGCTGATCGCCCGACAGATGCGTTGCACCCGTTTTTTGGAAGGAGTCGTGCCTATATAGGCTCGGCCCGTCTTCGGCGAATAGCAGCGACCAAACGAGTATCCCAGAAAGTCGAACTTTTCTTCCGGTAGCTTGCAGACCCGCGTCTTCTTTTCGTTCACCGTCAACTTCAGCTTCGTCATCATGTCCCGCATCGCACCTAGCGCCTCTTCGGCCTGGTAGCGACAGCAGATCACGAGGTCATCCGCATAGTTCACGATGTACGCTTTCCAACGCTTCTCGTATCCCAGCCGTTTCCAGCCAAGTACGAACCGGCGCATGTACAGATTGCTCAGCAACGGGCTGATCGGAGAACCTTGCGGACTTCCCCGCCCTTCATCCCGATTGCGCGTACTGCGATGCTTCTTTCCACGCTCGTCCGTTTCCTCGACGGGTGCTTCCAGCCACCTCTTGATCAGATGAAGCATCGCGCCATCGACAACTCGGCGAGCTACCGACTTCAAAAGTTCGGCGTGTGGAAGGGTATCGAAGTAGCTGCTGAGATCTGCGTCTACGATTTCTCCATGGCCGTGGTTGATCAGCTTATGGACGTGTTGCACGGCGTCCAATGCGCTGCGGTCTTGCCGATAGGCGTACTGTTCCGACGGCAGATCAGCCTCGAAGATGGGCTCGAGGACCAACACCGCCGCCGTTTCCGCCACCCGATCCCGGATAGCGGGCATTCCTAACGGCCGCTGCTTCCCGTCCGGCTTCGGTATATACACCCGCCGCACAGGAAGCGGTTGATACGTTCGGCTTTTCAGCTCTTGCGCCAGTTCGTCCAACCATCGCTCTACTCCATATGCCGCGATGTCCTCGAACGTTTGGCTATCTACTCCTGCCGCTCCACCATTAGCTTTGCAGCATTCGTAGGCGAAGGCCAGAACGTCTTTTCGGTACACCTTGTCATACAGTGCATGGAAACGAAAGTCGGGCGATCCCTTCGCTTTGTCGTGCAACGCCGTCTGCAACTTCTGAACACTGGCTGGGGTTGTTAGGTTCGACACCAATCCCTCCGTCTTCGTCGCTTCTTGCGTTTCCTTTCAACTGAGGCCCCTTCCCTCCACCGGCATTACCCGGTTTCGTCAGTACTGCGAGCCTCTCCGTCACCCCACACGGCCCGGCCTGTCTCTCACGAGTTGCCAGTTGATCGCGACTGCGATCACCGCTGGGGCTTCCCGTGTTGCGTCTGATCCCCTGTGTCTGCATGCTGTCGCCACTACCCCGGCAGGTCCGAGAGACTAAATCGCTCATGACTACTCCCTCGACCTCGGCCTTCCCCAAATTTCGGATGGGTCGGCTCCTGCATTATCGTTTTCGGGGCCTGCTCAGCGTTCACTCGCGTTACGGCCTGCAGACTCGCCAAGTCGCCTAGCGACCCTCTACACCGGAGGCTTCGGCGGCTTTGTTACCTCCACCGCCGCTCCGATTGCTACCGGGTGGAGCGATCCAGTTCCCGGGCGGGTCTTCTTCCCGCTGTGGACCAGCGCCTTTTCACGGCGCACCGAAAAATCCCGATAACGCTCATGCACCCCCGACGCGGTGGGCCGGCGTTGACGAGTTCTTGGCGGCAACGACTAATCCGGCGTCACGCCCAGATATTCCTCATGACCGTCGAAGATGTCACGCAACAGTACTTTGATCCGCGTTCGCAGGCTCAAAGACTTGTGCTCAGATACCGCTGCAGAATTTTGCTCCGCGGAACCTACCCAAGGTTCCCCGCTATCGGTGACGATCGATCCGATTCGAACGCTAACGCTAGTCATAAACCCCTCCTTTTATGCCGAAAAAAACCTGCAACATCGCCCTCTACTAACTAAATCGAAAAACGCCGGCAAAAGACGTCATTGCCCGCAAGAAACTTCTACCTATATAAAGCGCAAAATGCAGGTAAAACGCCTCATCTCCCCAAAAAAGACGTCTCAACAGATACCCAGTGGAAAATCAGGAGGCGCGGCGAAGAACCTGTTCGCTTCCTCACAATGGATGGGATATTGAGCCAAGTCGCTGAAGATGTCCATGGAGGAGGGCTGAATTGCTATGAATTGATCTGAAGAATTCCACGCTGGCCACTTTGGACGGGGCGACTGTGGTTTCAACGGCTGTACCGAAGCAAGAAACCCGGAGCAGAGCTCTGCAAACACCGAATGACGAAGAGCTAGGCCTAACTGTTGAAATATCGCGTCTCTGACAATGTCGGCCCGTGTCAAGCACTTTTCGAGCACACTACTGCATGCACTCAAAGAAGAGCGCCATTTCGCTCTCGATGGATGGTGTTGCCTTTCCAACCGTAGGCTCGCTCGTAATCGTTTTCCAGGTCAGGAACTCAGTCCGACCCATGCATCTCTTCGGTCACACCCGCGATCATGATTACTACTTCGAACTCCCCCGTGAAGGGGAGCGGGATACCCAATCAATTACTCGGTGATCGACTGCACACCATCGCGATTTCCGGGTTGTCCCGCGTGCGAACCGAACTTTTTCCACTGCTCGTAATTCCATCCCTTGCGCCACATCCAGTACATGCGAACCGCTAGCCTGCGGGCCATCGCTACCTTGGCGATCTTTCGTCCTCGCCGCATGGCCAGGTGGAAATACTTGCTGCGCCATTCCGGGTCGCTGCGTACCGTGACTTGCGCCGCTTCCACCAGCAAGAAGCGCAACAGGGAGTTGCCTTGTTTGGTGATGTGTCCCAGTCGTCGCCGCTGTCCGCTGGAGTCCTCCAACGGCACCAGTCCCAGATAGCTCGCGATCTGCTTGCCACACTGAAACCGTTCGGCTCGGCCGATGATCAGCACGAACGCCAACGCGGTCAGTGCACCCACTCCGGGGTGCGTCTGCAAGCGCTGTGCTGCGGGACACTTCTCCACTTCCTGCTCGATTGCTTGCGTCAACTCGGCAATCGTCGGAGTGAGTCGATCGAGCAACTCCAGCAGATCGCGCCGGCGTCGACTGGCCCACGGGGCTAACGCGAACGACTCCAGTTGCTCTCGTCCAGCCTCTCGCCACAGTCGCTTCTTGCAGCGCAGTCCTTCGTTGAGCGCCACCGCTTGCAACTGGTTCATGATCCGCGTGCGCGCCTGCACCATCCGGTGCCGATGCCACAGCAGTTGCCGTAGATCCCGATTCTCCCAGCTCGGTACCCAGATCTTCGGGAAAGTGATCTTCCAGCATCAAGCGCAGAATCAGCTGCGCATCCTGGCGATCGGTCTTCTGCTTGCGTACTCGCTTCGTCCGGATCTCCGCTGCATCTCCGATCCACAACTCGAAGTGCAACTCCGAGAGCAATCGTTCAAACCAGCGCGCCTGTCCACTGGCTTCCATCCCCACACGCACCTGCATTCCCTGGGCCGCGAGCTCGCGATAAAACTTTTCCGCTTCCTCGCGGTGTTGCAGTCGCCGTTCCTGAAACTCTCCAGTGTCGGTATCCACAAACGCAATTTGCTGAAAGCCCGGGTGGTAATCGCATCCTATAATGATCATTGTTCGGCTCCTTTCTCCGAGCCTTTTGGTTGGTTTTGGCACCACCAAAGTTTACTCGGGCATGGGAGCCGACATTGTCATGGAATCAATTACACTTATTGACTGGATTTTCAGGCCCTCTATAGCTTCCCTCAAGCCAACGACTCTCTGCCGCGGCAGCCCTAGAAACCCGAATGAGAGCGTGAGATTTGCGAAAAGGCACCCCTGCGATCCGTCGCGCTGCCAGGTAAAAGACACTTACTTGCCAAGCCGCACCCTGTTTTCAACCTCCACGCGAGACCAAACATTCTCTCGGATACAAGCCCCAGGTGATGTGAAGCAGGGCTCGATCCGTTCGTTAGGTTCGAGCCCAGGGGGGTCATTTTTGGCGTACCCTCACACGCCTAAATCCAAAACAAGGAGCTAAACAATGTCAGAAACTACTGAATCCACCAGGATTCCAGCCTCAAAGGAGACTGGATTTCTCAAACGCAAGTGGAAGTCAATTCTCTTCTTCTTCGACAAACATGCTTTCGAGGCGAAGCTCGAAGGCATTCTTAGGGCCGCTGTCGGTCACGAAGGAAACTCGTTGCCAGCAGGCGATCACCAGTATCACCTGCTCAGTTCTGAAGCGGACTTGCTTTGCACCGAGTTCGCTAACCGTTGGGGTCTCGATATCGAGCTTCTGAAGGCTCGGATTGCTGGCCTCACCAAATTGGAAAGACTATCGGTTGCACCGCAGGCGATGAACTATGCCAGGCTCGCATGCCTCGGCTTGGTCGCCATAGCAGTTCTCTGCTTCCTCGCGGGAGCTGCGGCTGGTCTAGTCAACCTGGGCTTCCATCTTGTGGGAGGGCGATGACCATGGTTATCGCTCTCATTGCAGCAGCCGAAGCCATGCTGTTCTACGCGTCTGGGGCTAAACGCAACCACTCACGAAGGCAGCAGGTGCTGATGGGCAACAGCATGGACTCAGTCCATGCTCTGCCGCTTGTCGATGCATACCTCAAGCGGAAGACTGTGGGTGCAAGCAGAGTCCAAATGTTCGTTGCTGCCAAGCTGGCAGAAATCTGCCGTCGAGCTGTCCACACTCGGTCGTTCGAATACCTTCTCTTGCACGTCATTCGAACGGCAATTCTCAAACGTCGTAACAAATTCCTCAACACACAAGGGAGGATCACTCTATGAATCTGACACCCTCATCGAAAAGTTCGTTCATCGCAGGAGTCGGTCTCTGGGTTCTCCTCTGGGCTTCGCTATTCAAAGCCGATGAGATTGCTCAGGCCGGCGGCTTCCAGCGTTGGGTCAGCTCCGACCGATGTCTCCGCTGGATTCGCAACCACAAGAGCACTTCTCTGATTGGCACAGAGATTATCAACTACTCACACACGGGGCTAGACCCGCTGGGAGTTTCGTTCGCTCTAGGCGGGACGCTCGTGAATGTGCTGGTCATTTACTTCCTGCTTCCGATGCTGGACAGAGCAAAGCGAGGTGGCACGGCACTCAACCTGCATCTCTAAGTCACACTCAAGAGCGGAATCGTGATTTGGGCGGCAGCCATTGCCGCCCTTTTTCATTTCTGCTGCACATGACGCACTTCCCACTTATTTCACCACGAACCAAAGGAGATCTTTATGTCGAATCCACAAAAAGATGTGAGTACGCCAGAGCTGATCGAGCAAGTGATCGGTGCTGGTCTCTTCTCATTTGACGATGAACCCCATTTCAGCTTTCAAGGCTGTGAGCATTGCGCAGATGGACTGGGTGCAAGTGTATACGACCTGCAGGGCTACCGCAGTTTGGAGGATACGGAATCGTTCAACTTCCAAGTCTGCGGGGACTGCATTAACCGGCTGTATTACGGAACGGAGGAGAACTAACATGAGAACGAAAATCACACTCTACGGTGAAATCGCCGGCAATATCTGGATGCCGGCTGTCGAATGCACTAAGGAGTTCCGACTCGAACTGACCCGTATTCCCCGCAACAGCACCATTCTTACCTACCCAGGCATTGCGCCTCGATCAATGGAAATCACGTGCCTGCGAGACGCATTGCTCCACCTCACGAATGATGGTGATTTCCAGTCCTGTGCCATCACTTGGGCAAGGCTGGAAGTCTCGCATTACCTCGGAGATGAAACTCACGGAACCCGTACCGTGAAGATCCGCACTCGAGCGTGGGAACTGCGCGGTCAGGGTCAAAACGCTGATTGTTTTGTGGAGGTGCGCTCATGAGATTTCTCGTCATCAGTTATGACGCCGACCAACAGAAGTGGCATTACGATTTCGTGGTCGCCCAATCCGAACAGGCTGCTGTCCAGCACGTCTGCATGGAGCGTCGTTCCGTGATTGCCGCCGATGCGCTGTCTGCCGAGGCTCTCTGTAATCTCGCAGCAACAGCTCAACTTAGAAACTGTCGAGATATTGAGTCGGCATGCTGGCCATGCTGACGCCGTATCTCTTCCGCCTGCCCAACTGCTGCCCGTCGATCCTCTAACGACGGAAACAATCCTGCAGTTCCCACCACCAAACAAACACCCAACCGTTCCAATCTGCTTGCAGTAACTCTTCCTAGCAGTCCCTAGCAACCACTCGATCGCAACATCCTGACGAACTAGTCCGGCGATCACCCGACCCAAACAAACAACACAGGCCCGGAATCGGCAACGGTTCCGGGCCTTTTCTATGCGACCGATTTTCGGCCAGCCGGAGGAAAACACATGAAACGTAATGAGCTTGTATCCATCAGCAAAGGAAATCGAAAACTTGGGGGCGTGATGAATATCTCGACGTCTCCACGGAAATGTTGTCCCGAGGGCGTCCCTTGCGCGAGCAAAGGATGCTACGCATTCAAGGCCTATCGGCTTTATCCCGGCGCCCGCAAGGCATGGAGCAGGAACGAGCGCATCGCCAAATGTCATCCTGATTCCTATTTCACTCAGATTGCGGCACACGTTGCCAAGGGCAGGCCGCGTCTATTTCGCTGGCATGTCGCCGGCGACATCCTCAGCACCGACTACCTGCGCGGCATGCGCCGGGTCGCCCGTGCGAATCCACATACGCATTTCCTCGCGTTCACCAAGGCCTTCGACATCGTGAACCGCTACGAAGACCGCGAGGCGCTACCAGGAAACCTGGTGATCGTGTTCTCGGCCTGGCCGGGAATGAGGTTCGACAATCCCCACCGCCACCGCGTGGCCTGGATGCAAGACGGAAGGGAAACCCGCGTACCCGAGGATGCCATTCGCTGTCCGGGGGTCTGTGAGACTTGTGGCCTGTGCTATGAGCAGCCGAGGCTGGGCCGCGATGTAGTTTTCTACAAGCACTAGCAACAGCCTGTGTTTACGCCTACGTTAAACCCCCTCGCAATAAACTCTATAACTCCGCACTTCATCCCTCCGCCGAACTATCTCACCTGAACCATCCCATCCTTGCCGCTCTGCTGTAACTCCCCTTGGACAACTGCGCTTGCCATCTTCGGCTGCGCTAGCTCTGCGCTGCTTTGCGGCCAAGAAGGCGCTATTCCGCGGCGGACTGCACATCCGCCGCGCCGCGTTTTCACCCACAACTGATGCGGGTCCGGGCACTCCGGGTGCCCGTAGTGTGCCCAAAACTCCGCATTCCAACACCACTTCAACCAGTTTCAACCACCGCCATAAGGAGGCAATTTTATGGAATATCAACCCCGACGTCTTCGGGGAGAAGGTCGATCTATACCAGACCCCGCAGTCCCTTCCTCTGGATCATGGAAATTGTTTCCATCTGCATATACCCGATTTCTGCAATCACGAGTGCGAAAGCGGAGTTACGGGAAAAAGGACAGCCACTGTGCCTACTGCGGGAAACCGATTTTGTGCACCAGTTCAGCGTAGCGCGGGTCGGAGCGTAGGGAATCCATCGCGAAATCGGCCCGGATGCCTATGATAAGGATGTCGTGTTCCTGGTAGGCGGTGTTGAGCCACTGGAAGGCATGGTCCTTGTCGCCCAGATCGGCATAGTACCCGGCGATTTGGTAAGGAGAAACGTAGCTGCCTGGTTCTTTGCGCTGGGCAAGGGAAACTTCGATGCCCTTGCGCTCAGCCGCGGCCCATCCTCCGGAGCGGAAGGCAAGTTCTACGGCGTTCGCGTACTCGATGTATTTCTTATCGCCCTCGAACTGAGAGCCAGTCTTCCATTCCTGAATGGCCTCGGGATATTTGTGAGCGCCCCAATACGTGTAGGCTAGCTCGCTGTGTGCCCGGCCAAAGTTTGGATTGTCGGCAATGAGCTTTTTGAAGAGATCGATTGCCTTGTCATACTGGCGTGCATAAGTGTAAGCGTAAGCTGCCTGGGCGGCGATGATGGGCGAGAGCGGGTCGAGTTGATGGGCCCGGGTGCCTTCGTCAATGGCATCCTGTGCCCGGCCTCCGATTTCGCTGAGTCCCTCGGAAAGCCATTGGTGGGCGGTTGCGTCACTGGGGTCGAGCTCAATGGCTTTTCTGAACTCAGCCTCGCCAGCGGCAAAATCCCAGTTGTATTCCATCATCAGGCCACCGAGGACGGCGTGCGGGTGGGCCAGTGCCGGATCGAGTTCCAGCGCTTTCTTCGCTGCTGCAGCCGCCTTGGGTACGACGTCGTTCGGATCCCCGCCATAGCTGCTGAGCGTGTTATAGGCATCCCCGATTGCTGAATAGGCCGTGGCATATCCCGGATCTTTTTCGAGAGCCTGATTAAATAAAGAAATCGCTGTCCTGATGTCGGCGTTCGTGCGCTTGTTCCAATAGAAGCGGCCTTTCACGTAAAGCTGATAGGCCTCGGGATTTTGCGTGCCCTGTTTGGTGACCTGCTGTTTTTCCGCTCCGCTCAATTTCGAGCGCAGCTTGTCAGCGATGTCGCCCGCGATTTGCTGCTGTAGGGAGATGATGTCGGAAGCCTTGCGCTCATATTGCTCGCCCCAGATTGCCGTGTTGTCCTGCACGCTGGTGAGTTCGGCGCTGACCTGAACCGTGTCCCCGCGTTGCACTACCCTGCCCGTGAGCAAGGCATCGACGGTCAATTCCTTCCCGACCTTCTGGACGTCAACTTCTTTGCCCTTATAGCGGAAAACGGAGTTGCGCGATTTCACTTTCAATTGGGGCACGTGGGCGAGGCTGTCGATTAATGATTCCGTGAGGCCGTCGCTGATTAGATCGGTATCGGCGTTGCCGCCCACGGCGTCGAACGGAATCACGGCAATGGATTCGACCTGCGACGTGCCTGCCCTTGAGCGCCAATACCAGATTCCAGCAGCCGCCAAGGCAATGAACACGACGGCCAGTGCCGCGACTCCGTATTTGCGCATCGAAGTTGCGGCCGGCAGTGCGGTACCGGAAGTCGCCGCTCCGGCGGGAGGCGCGGATCGTTGCGAATCTGTGCGCAAATCCGTGGCGGAAGCGGGCGAAGTCTGTTGCGCGACCTGAGAACCACTTTCCTGTGCGGCCGCCACGGACCCCGAACTAGCTGGTGCGCCGTGCCGCGAATCTGTTTCCCGCTTCAGTCGTTTCAGGTCGGCTCGTATGTCCGCGGCGTGCTGGTATCGCAGTTCCCGATCTTTCTCCAGCGCCTTGCCAATAATGTCTTCGAGCTTCGGTGGAAGTTCAGGGTTCAGCCGCACTGCCGGAACCGGGTCTCGATCCAGAATCTCGCGGGAGATTACTCCCGAGCTTTCTCCCCGGAAGGGAAGCGCGCCTGTAGCCATTTCGTACAGGACCGCTCCGAAAGAGAACAGATCGCTCCGACCATCCAGCTCCTTAGCACGCACCTGTTCTGGCGACATGTAAGCGACCGTGCCTAGCGTGGAACCGGGACTGGTCAGGTGCGCCTCGGTCATCGCTGTTTCCTGGGCCGTTGCTCCTGGCGCCTCTAGCGGCCTGCCGCTTCCTGGCGTGACTTTCGCCAATCCAAAGTCGAGAATCTTGGCGTGGCCGCGCTTGGTGAGGAAGATGTTTGCGGGCTTGATGTCGCGGTGGACGATCCCCTCGGCGTGGGCGGCGTCGAGCGCGTCGGCGATCTCAATCGCTAGACTGAGCAAAACTTCGGTCTCTATGGGCTTACCGGCGATGCGATGCTTCAGCGTCATGCCGTCGAGAAACTCCATGACCAGGAAGGGATGGCCGTCTTCTTGCCCGATTTCATGAATGGTGCAGATATTGGGATGGTTGAGGGCCGAGGCCGCCTGCGCCTCCCGCTGAAAGCGGGCCAAAGCTTGAGCGTCTTTGGTAACGTCATCGGGCAGAAACTTCAGAGCCACGAATCGGTGGAGGGTTATGTCCTCTGCCTTGTAGACCACACCCATGCCGCCACCACCGAGTTTCTCGAGGATGCGGTAGTGCGAGATGGTCTGGCCGATCATTCTTCGATTTGAAGTTGCCTCATCTTAAAGACGCGGCGTCCGCTAGTCAACGAATGACGCCTCTGGAGGAAGCATGTCGAACGCGGAACACTTGCGTTATGAAGGAGTAACTGTGGAGCCGGCCAGATAAGTCCTGGTTTGTCGCTAGCCGGAAGCTATCCAGAAACGCTCTTGGAGGAGATGTCCCCGAAGCCGACTTCTCGCCCACTTCGAGGACGACCTGCGGAAGTGGAGGATAAGTTCCGAGTTTCACATGGGTTCACACCAGGTTCGCCCACCCTACCCCCTTTCCCTGATGCGGTCCTCGGTTGATGGTGTAACTTCCCGAGTTGAAAACGACATTGTTTCGCGGCGGGTGTCAAAATTCGACGCATAGCGGTTGCCGATCACGCCTCGCAAATCGTGTCAATTCATCCCGCTATTCGGTCTGGAAGAACGTAGATTTCACTTCTGGGGAGATTCGCATTACGCAAGCCTGTTATCGCGGGATTATTGGCTCCCCCAAAACCAAATGCAGCAAACGTCTGGTTTCAATACCGAGCGCACTCAAAACAGTTTTACTCAAGCTGCGCGAGAGTGCGAAGCAACTGGAAGAGGAATTGGTGTTCCATACGTCAAACGGAACACCATACAACGATTCCAACCTGCTCCATCGTTTTCTGAAACCAGCAGGCAACAAACTTGCAATGCCTTGGCTGAATTGGCACACTTTGCGGCGAACTCACATCACGCTCTTTCAAGTGGTGGGAGGATCGTTGCGAGATGCGCAAGCGCAGCTGGGACATTCGAAGATGTCCACCACCCTCGAAATCTACACTCTGCCGATCCCCGAACAGCAGCGGATTACAGTCGAAAAACTTTCAGTTTTGATGGCAAATGATGGCGAGTTTGATCAAAACCCGGAAGTTCTGCCGCTGGCTTCGTAGCAGAATCAATAAGATAAATGGTAGGCACGAGGAGACTCGAACTCCTGACCTCTACCGTGTCAAGGTAGCGCTCTAACCAACTGAGCTACGCGCCTACATCTTCAAAATCATAACCTTGCAACGGCCCGCTCGTAAAGCCCGTACCGTTCTTCGTACCGTTCACGTTTACCAACTCGCTCTGCGGGAGAATTCGGCGCAGATATTTCTCCTGCGCCGCGACCCGCTGTTGCATAGTGCTCTGGGTGTAAAGCTCCAGAGACGTAGCGACCTTGGAGTGGCGCAGTACGTCCTGGACGGTCCGAGGATCTTCCTTTTCGCCCGTCATCAATGCCGTACTCAGCGAGTGACGCAGATTGTGAAATCCAAACCGCTTGACCGGGCTTCCGCTGGAGTCGTACACCGTGCCGTCCTCCGCTAAGCGGAGTACCCCGGCTTTGATCGCAGCCGGGCGCAGGTGGTCGGACACCAGCATGTTTTCCACGCGAGGGATTCTCCCCTTCTTCCTTTCCGAAGCAAAGACCCAATCGGTGGGCGTAGCGTACTTGGTTGCCCCCTGCCACTCCCTGAGGAAGCGAGCCAGCAGGGGAGCCATAGCGACGGCGGACTTGGATTTTCTTGTTTTGAGGCGCTCCGCGATGTTGCCGTCAATGAAAGTACGCCGTGGGTGAATGCGGTTCCCGCTCCAGTCAACATCCTGCCACTGAAGTCCGGCGATTTCTGACCACCGCAAACCAGTCGCGGCAGCCAAGAGCGTAAGCGTACGCTCCGGCTGACGCATGAGGCTCAGGATTGTCATGGTCTGCTCTGGCGTCAGAATCACAGCTTCGTACTCGGAGGAGGTTGAGATGCTGATCTGCTTCCCCAACTCGGTTGTGAATCCTGCATCCTGGTCGTGCAGGTTCAAATAGTAAGGGGTTGCGTGGTCAGTTTCGAGGACGGCGAGGTACTCGCTCCCTAGATGCTCGTTCGACTCTTTTCCCTGGTCGATCGTGAATAGGAAGGAGAGATCGGCATAGCTTGTGTTCAGTATTTCCTGCTTGCGCAGGTTGAAGGCGTAATTGGCTGGAACGGTGGCAAAGAACGCGTTCAGCAGGTTGTACCGCTCTTCGTAGAGAAGCCCATCATGGCTGGTGAATACCTTCTGGAATTCCGGGATCGCTTCCTCGATCTTTAGCGGGTCTTTGTCATACAGGACGACCGAGAGTGTGAATTCCCCAAAGTATTTCCCGTCATTGCCGATGGCTTTTAGGCACTCGCCCAATTCCTCGACCGCCGCCTGTTTTGAGTCATCCACCAGTTCGTCCTGTGGCCCCTGAGTCTTTTTCTCCTCCAAGTTCGACAGAAAGCTGGTTTTGGTATTGTGGTGATGCCGGCGGCGCCAGGCGATTTCCTTGCGCGCGCGCCCGTTGTCGATGGCTCTCCATTCGGTAACGACGTGGAAGTTGGTGCCGATCTCGAACAGTTCCTGGAGCAGGAGCGGGCGGGTTTCGCCTGGTAGTTCCTTCAGCGTGAAGACTCTCACGTAGTAGTCGTCGAGGCGCAGATGGCCGCGGTGCGCTTCAAGCTCCGAGTCGCAGAGCTGGAAGTCGAGATACCGGCTGCCCGCCAGGTGCGAGCAAAGAATCTTAAAGGGGCCGAAATTGATGAAGCGCCGCAATATGCGGAAGGCTTCTTCGGCCCCCAGCAGATGGATCCCGAGGAGATCACTAAGCTGCCCAATCAAACCTGAGACTTTCTGGCGGAGGAGCATGTGGTCGCGCTCAATCTGCGCGCGGAGAATGTTCGCTGCTGCAGAGCTTCCCAAAGTGTGCTCTTCGCATAGCTGCCCTGAACCACGACGATCCAATAGACATCAATCGAGTACAGTTGGTCGGCCTTGGCCGCGAAGTAGGCCATCCGCTGGTCGATGGCCGCCTTGACCAGGGGATTCGTGTATTCCCGGTGCGGGATGGCAGGCTCGTTCGCTTTGAGCAACGCCTGATAAACCCGCACTCGCGAATCGAAGGCTCGCAGGGCAGCTTCTAGCCGTTTGACGGCACGGTCCCGGCTGGCGTGGTCCAAGCTTTCGTAGTCGATGCCCTTGACCCGGAGAACCATTCCCAGATCGCCCGACTTGGTCAGAAAGGTTTCTTTGGTCTTGAGGTTGACTTCTTCTAATTTCATGTTTCTTCCCTTCTGCCGGTATCGGCTTTTTTTCTTCACTAGAGCGCAGCGGGAAAAAACAAGCCGATACTGACTGTCGGTCAGTCCAAGCTGGCTAGCCTCCAAAGACTCCCGACCGAACAGTGTGCAGCGCTTGTGCTGAATTCCGTACACGCACTCGGGCCGGTCCCCGTTCATAGTTTTCAGTCCAATTCTCCAGACGACTCCCTGGGTTGACTTGTTTGGGTGTCGCCGCAGCAAGGAACGTAGCCCGTGGTCGTTCGTCGGGAAAACGAGGGTTCGATAAGGGTTCGATAATTGTGTCTTGTGATTCCTTCAGGCGCTCTAGGTGGCCACCGGTACCTGGAATATCAATCAGTTACTTGTCGTGGGAGCGTTGACACGGTACAGGTCAGGAGTTCGAGTCTCCTCGTGCCTACCATTTATCTTATTGAATTATCGTATCGAATCCACTCGGTCGCCTATCGCAGGCGAGTCGTAGACAATCGTAAATTCCCCGAGTTTTGACCGTTCTCGCCAGTCCCTTCTCAACTTGACTCTAATCCTCACCTAAGTCCAAATTCTCAGATTTTTCACGGTTCTAATGAGCGTAACGCGCCTAAAGTCGATTTGAACTCCCGCCGATGTTCTTAGCAGGCAGCGGGTCGTTTATGCATATTGGCCTTGATCCCAAGATGTCAGCATACGATGCGGCTTCCGCACAACAAGAGTTTCACCTGTCGAGAGACGCCGAATAACTTAGATTTAGATAAGGAAGGGTAGTGATGAGCGATAGCGACATCGTCCAGGATTTCTTGGTTGAGAGCTACGAAAACCTAGACCGGCTGGACCGGGATTTGGTCGGTTTGGAGAAAAACCCGCAAGACCGGGACGCGCTGGCGGGCGTTTTCCGCACCATTCACACCATCAAGGGCACGTGCGGCTTCCTGGGTTTCAACAAGCTGGAAAAAGTCGCGCATGTCGGTGAGAACCTTCTTACGCGTCTGCGCGACGGGCAGTTGACGCTCACTCCAGAGATCACTACCGCCCTGCTCGGCATGGTGGACGCTGTCCGTCAGATGTTGAAGGAAATCGCATCGACCGGACAGGACGGAGATGCGGATTATCCGGAACTGCGGGAGACTCTAACTCGGCTGCAAGCCCCCGCCTCCGTGAGCGATGGCCTCGCGAAGCCTCAGTCTGCTGCGGCCGATCCAAAGCCGTTGCCCGCCCTCGAGGCTTCTGCCGCTGTAGTTCTAAAAGAGACTCCTTCGGCTCCTTCTGAACCCATGCTGCCGACGGCCGCGGAGCCGCAGAAAAAGAAAGACGATTCGCTGCGTAAGCCCTCGCGCGGAAAGATTGGCGGCTTGCTGGTTGAGCGTGGGTTGGTGCAGGCCTCTGACATCACGCGGGCGCTGGAGGAGCAGGAACACGGGGATCGCCGGCGTCTTGGTGAAATCCTCGTTGCCCTGGGACTGGCCAAACTGGAAGATGTGATGGCGGCCCAGCAAACTCTGGAAGCGAAACCGCGCGACACGGCGCCTGAAACCATTCGTGTCGGAGTCAATTTGCTGGACAAGCTGATGACACTCGTCGGGGAACTGGTGCTGGCCCGGAACCAGTTGATGCAGCTTACGAATGCGTTGGAAGACACTGGGCTGCAGGCGGTTTCCGAACGCATGAACCTGATCGCCACGGAACTGCAAGAACAGGTCATGAAGACCCGCATGCAACCGATTGGAAACATTTGGGGCCAGTTCCCGCGCACCGTGCGCGACGTGGCGCTCGGCTGTGGCAAGGAAGTGGGCATTGAGATGGAGGGCAAAGAGACCGAACTAGACAAGACCATTATCGAAGCGATTAAAGACCCACTTACGCATCTGGTGCGCAACTCTGTAGACCATGGCATCGAACTTCCCGAAGACCGGGTGAAGGTGGGTAAGGATCGAGCCGGACGTTTGATTCTGCGCGCCTTTCATGAAGGCGGCCAGGTCAATATCGAGATCAGCGACGATGGCGCGGGTTTGAATGTGGAGCGCATCCGCAAGAAAGCGGTCGAACGCGGAGTGATCACCGCTGAACAAGTCACCCATATGCCGGAGCGGGAGATCTTCAATCTGATCTTCCTGCCCGGGTTTTCCACGGCGGAGAAGGTGACCAACGTCTCGGGCCGCGGCGTGGGCATGGACGTAGTGAAGACCAATGTCGAAAAGATTGGTGGTACCGTGGACGTTCAGTCCACTCTCGGCCGGGGCACGACGGTTCGGGTAAAGATTCCCTTGACCCTGGCCATTATTCCGGCATTGGTCGTAACCTGCGGTGGCGATCGCTATGCCATCCCCCAGGTGAGCTTGCTCGAACTGGTGCGGGTCGAGGCCGATGAAGTGGGGAAGGGCGTTGAGTTAGTCCACGGCGTGCCGGTCTACCGGCTGCGCGGACGGCTCCTGCCTCTGGTGTATCTCAATCGCGAGCTAGAACTTGCGGCAGAGGGGAGTAACGAGACGGGAACGGACGGTGCGGTTAACATCGTCGTGCTGCGAGCCGATGAGCGCCGGTTCGGACTGGTCGTCGATCAGATCAACGACACTGAAGAGATCGTGGTGAAGCCGCTGCGCAAACAACTCAAGACGGTTAAAACCTTTGCCGGCTCCAGCATCATGGGGGACGGCAAAGTTGCGCTCATCCTGGACGTGCTCGGCCTGGCCCAGCGCGCCAGCGTGGTCACGGAAACGAACGACCGCAACGCGGCTGAAAAAACCACCGAAGCCATCGCGGCTGCAACCGAAAAGCAGACGTTCCTGCTGTTCGCGGGCCCGGGCGATTCCCGCATGGCCATACCGCTCAGCACGCTGGCGCGCCTGGAGGAATTTCCCGTGGCGCAAGTGGAAATGTCGGGCAGCCAGTGGGTCACGCAATATCGAGGCCAGATCCTGCCCTTGGTTCGCCTCAACGTCGCGCTGGAAGAGCGGCGCAACAAGCTGCGTGCCCTGCAAGCCCCGCCTGCACTCGACTCAGGACCGATTCAGGTGCTGGTGCTCCATCACGACGGGCGCTCCTTCGGGCTGGTGGTGGACCGGATTCTGGACATCGTTGAAGACCAGGCGGAGGTGAGGTCGGCGGCAACCCGGGCATCGGTTCTCTATTCCGTCGTGATCGCCGACCGGGTCACGGAGTTGCTCGATATCCCGGCCATTCTGCGAAGCGCGGAGGCGAGCACCACGCGTCCCGGTCTGGCCACGAAATCAGCGGAGGTTGCGAACTAAACCATGGCCCACACTTCACAGTTTTTGCACCTTCGTGAGCCAGCGCTCAGCGGTTTGCCAAACATGAATCAAGTCCCCGCCGTGACCTCGCGTGCCCATTGCATCGCTTGCCAGTAAAACGTCGCCACGTCGCTCTCGTTGAGATGAAGCTGGCGGGTGAACTCGCTGACGCTTTTCCACTCCCCGGCTTCTTGCGCCAACATGAGCTGATAGAACGGTCGCAAACGGCCGGCTCCGCCTAGCAGTGCTACCTTGCTCTCCTGATCAATGGGAACATTGTCGAGCACCTGGTGCATTGGAACCTCAAGTATGGTATCCATCAGGGAGAGCAAGCCCATGAGAAACAGGTCGGAATCGCCGTGGGCGATTTTGGGCGAGAGCAGTTCACAAAAGCGGGCGCGAACCAGGGCAGCCAGCACGAGGTCGGTAGTTTTGCCTTGGCCGGCACCCAGCGTGGCCACTAAACGAATCCACCGGCGGACTTCCCGTTCTCCCAGAATCGCCAGCGCATGCTGGACCGAACGGATCTCGGCCGAGAGGCCGAAGGCTGCGGAGTTCAAGTAGCGCAACAGACGGTAGCATAACGCGGCCTCGCTCTTAACCAGATGTTCGATCTTGCGCACATCCAACTCACGCTGCGACACGGCTGTCAGCATGCGGAGATAGTTGAGTTGGTTCGCCGGGATCTCGTGTGAAGTGAGCACTTCCGGCCGGCGGAAGAAGTATCCCTGAAAGTAGAGGAAGCCAGCCTTTTTTGCGGAGACGAACTCCTCGCGCGTTTCCACTTTTTCCGCCAGCATGCGGCAGCGCCAGGGTCCGTAACGCTTGACCATGGCAGCTCCGTCGGCCGCCGAGGTCGCACGCAGGTCCACTTTGATGATGTCGGCAAGATCCGTCAGCGCTTCCCGTGGGTCGTTGACGGCAAAGTCGTCCAGCGCAATGGTGTATCCGGCTTCCTTCAGGCGCCGGCAGGCCGCCACCACCAGATCATCTGCGGGGACGGTTTCCAAGACCTCAACCACAGTCTGCTCCGAGGGCAACAGAGTTACGTAATCCTTAAGCAGGGTTTCGCGGGTGCAGTTCACAAAGGCGCGGTGACCGTCGCAAAGTACGTCGAGGCCTAGCAACATGGACGTGTTTAAAGTGCTGCGCGATGCCGCGTCCGGATCCGAGCCCCGGAAAAAATCTTCAATGCCCTGGCGAAACAAGAGTTCGTAGCCGAAAACCTTCTCGTCTGTGGTCAGAATCGGTTGGCGGGCGACAAACCGGGTTCCAGGCTTGGGAGCCGTTTTGCCTTCATTGGGGCTGGGAGCAGGTGCGGGAGCAGTCACTCCTTATACATCGGCACCACACACCGCGAGATTAGCCGGTGCGTTGACATGAACCAATCAGTCCAACCTGACACGCATCGAGTCGACCAGTCTGGCGGGTGATGGTCTGATCGCCGACTAAGATCTACTGCTGCTAAAGTCTGCGCGCTCTGTGCCGATGAAAACCTTGTTCAGGCGATTGCCGTTCCATGAGTTGCCCCCAGGCAAATGCGGAGCGCGACGAAACAGCAATCAGGGAGATGGATCATGAAACCATTGCAGGTGTTGAGAACGATACTTGGGCTGCTGCTGCTCGCATCATTTGCGCGTGCGCAAGATGGATTCTTCTCTTCGTGGGAAGACCGGGCTCGGGCCACCTTGGCGGAACAACCAGCCTGGCCCACGCCAGTGGTTACGGCCAACTCGGGACTGGTTCAGCTGTTTCGTGCCGACTTTGTTCGTCAAGTCACGCCCACGGAAATCACGACCTGGAACTATGGCAACAGCAAAGGCCTGGATCTTGTTCCGTGGTACAAAACCGAGTTTGATATCACGATCCCGCCCTACATCGAACACAATTCGCCGACCGTCAAAGATGGTTTTGGCGATCTCAGCATGCTGTTGAAGTACAGAATCCTATCCGACAGTGAAACTCACCCATATTCCATGAGCGTTTCCTTGGGTGGCACGATTCCGACTGGAAGCCATACCAACGGAAGTACGGCGGGAACGATTTCCCCGACCATCTATGGCGGGAAGGGTTTCCGGAGACTCGATGTGCAATCCAGCGTGGGCGAAACTCTACCCACGGGTCACACTGCCACGCTGGGGCGGCCGGTAGTCTGGAACACGGTAGCTCAGTACCGGGTCGGCAAAATCTTCTGGCCTGAGATCGAGAACAATGCAACCTACTGTCGCGGCGGCCCGCATGACGGCAAGTCCCAGGACTTCGTAACTCCGGGATTGATCTTGAGCAAGTTCAAACTCGAACACAATCCCAGCAACCGCCTGTCTTTGACTTTCGGAGCGGGCGAATAAATCGCCGTGACCCAGTTTCACACCTACAACCACGGGCTGATTTTAACCTCGCGGCTGGCATTTTAATCGTAACGGCGGTGTCCGCAGGCGCAGCTTACGTCTCGCCCGCCGTGACCTGCTGATCGATGGGATCGCTCTTCAGCACTCAGGGCAGAGGCAGAAGCAATGGCTTCTTTCTAAAGTCTGAGCGCGCGGTGCCGATGAAAACCTTGATTGGCGATCATTAAGTTCTGTGAACGGACGGAGAGAAGAGAAAAATGAAACTTACACTGGGAAAGAAATTGGGACTGGGCTTTGGAACGATTCTCGCCTTGATGGTTTTCAGCTCTGTCATGAGCTACCTGAAATCCAGCAACATCAAGCAAAGCCAGGACGCCACCATGGATCTGCGTTTTCCATCGCTCGAAGCCGCTAAGAACTTGCAGCGAGATCTGAACCAAACCCAGAGCAAGGGTCGCCAAGCCATTCTCGCGGGAGCGGATTCGACCAGGAGAGATGGAGCGAAGAAGCTATTTGATGCAAGTTGGGGCGATATCGAGAAGGATGTGGCCGCGATGGACGAATTGGCTCCGAAATGGGCTCTCCAGGCGAACCGCGACCATATGGCTGAGGTGAAGCAACAACTTCTCTTGCTCCACGCGGCTCAGGAGGCGGCGATGAATCATGCTGTGAGCGGCGAGCACGACGCTGTCACCAAGGCAGGTAACGAATTCGCCGACCAGGCCACGCCGGCCACCGAGGCCATCAAGACAGCGCTTGGAGGGATGGCGGATTCGTTCATCGCCCTATTGGCCAAGAACGAGGAAGACCTGCACGCGGAGAACCGGTCGCTGAACGTAACCATGGCAGTGACCACTTTCGCAGGCCTGGCCATCGGCATTGTCCTGGGAGTCTTCGTGAGTCGCGATATCGCGCAGGGGGTGAAGCGAGAAAAACAAGCGGCAGATGAACTCACACAAAAGGTTGACAGCATTCTCACCGTAGTCGCAGCCGCCACCAAGGGCGACCTCACCCACGAGATCTCAGTCAGCGGCAGTGATGCCATCGGACAAATGGGAGAAGGATTGGCAAAATTCTTTACGGATCTGCGCGGAAGCATCGGCAGCATCGGGGCGAGCGCCATGAACCTGGCGTCAGCATCGGAGGAGTTGACCACGGTCAGCCAGCAGATGAGCGCCAACGCCGAAGAAACTTCGGCCCAGACGAAAGTGGTTTCCGGCGCGACTCTGCAGGTCAACCAGAACCTCCAGACGGTAGCTACCGGCGCGGAAGAGATGGGCGCCAGCATCAAGGAAATCGCCAAGAACGCCACCGAGGCCGCCAAGGTCGCAAGCTCCGCGGTGAGAGCTGCAGAAACCGCGAATGCCACGGTGTCCAAACTGGGCGAATCTTCGGCGGAGATCGGGCAAGTAATCAAAGTCATCACGTCGATCGCTCAACAAACCAACCTGTTGGCGTTGAACGCGACCATCGAAGCTGCCCGCGCCGGTGAGGCTGGCAAGGGCTTTGCGGTAGTGGCCAATGAAGTGAAGGAGTTGGCCAAGAAAACCGCCAAGGCCACCGAGGACATCAGCCGCAAGATCGAAGCCATTCAAGTTGATGCCAAAGCAGCCGTGGCTTCTATCGGCACCATCAGTGAAGTCATCAATCAGATCAATGGCATCTCCAACACCATTGCTACCGCGGTGGAGGAGCAGAACGCCACCACTAACGAGATGGCGCGCAACGTAAGCGAAGCGGCGCACGGCAGCGGAGAAATCACCAGTAACATTGCGGGTGTGGCTGAGGCGGCCGAGAGCACTTCGCGCGGAGCAACGGACACCCAGAAAGCCGCGCAGCAACTGGTGCAGACTTCCACGGAACTGCGCAATTTGGTCGAGCAGTTCAAAATTGACGACGCCGAAAACGGCCGCGGAAGCGCGCCAGCGACTAAAGCGAGTAAGCACGCCCATGCGGGTGCGTAATCTCGCCTCGCCAGCTGTTGTGTGCGGCGACCGGGTTCGTGCCCGACAAAGTCCGTCCTTGGTCGTGATTTCCTCTTTGCCGGTAAAACAACCGGAATCAGGTTGCTGACGCAATCGCTGCGTCGGAGTCGGCCGCGTCTACCTGACGCATCGCCTGTTCAGAGCCAATTTCTTTCAATCACTTAGAACAAATTACAGCCCTTCTCTCGAGCGCTTGCGTCTTTTCTCGCCTGCCCCCCGTATGTATCAGTAGTATGAACGCGACCGCTTTCTATTTCGAGAGTTCGATGGCGCCAGAGAGCACCGAGATCGCCCGTGGACTTCGACGTCGAGATCCGGATTTGCTCGACCGGCTGATCGAGCGATACCAGCATCGCCTTCTCCGCTACCTCATGTGCTTGACCGGACGCCGCGAATTAGCCGAGGACCTCTTCCAGGAAACGTGGATCCGCGTGCTCGAACGCGGGCACCAGTTCAACGACAAGTACGCATTCGGCACATGGCTTTTCGCCGTGGCGCGCAACCTGGTGATCGATCATATGCGCCGCAAACAACCCGCCAGCCTGGACGGTCTGCTGAATGACGGCGAAGCGGCTTTCGATGTGCCTGCGACCGGACAGGCGTCGGCTTTCGATACGACGTTGCAGCGTGAGCAAAACGAGCACATCGCGGCCGGCATGCAGCATCTCCCCGCGGAGTATCGTGAAGCACTCGTCCTTCGATTTCAGGAGGGCATGTCAATCGAAGAGATCGCGAGCGTGGCACGCGTGCCGTTGGGAACTGTGAAATCCAGGATCTACCGCGGTCTGAGCGCGCTCGAACCGTGGCTAAAAGGAGCGGCGCTGTGAGTACAGATGCACATGAACGAGCACGGAAACTGATTGCATTAGCCGGTTCCGAGGAGCTTTCCGCTGATCAATCCTCGAACGCATGGTTAGCGGCGCACTTGGAAACTTGTGCATCGTGTCGCGCATTCGCTGAGAACGTCGGGGAAACGATTCGGGGGTTGCGCGCAATCCCGATCGCCGCCGAGCGGAGCCTGGTCTCGACGACGCAGATGAAAGTGCGCCGCCGCGCTTTGGAATTACAGCGCCAGAGAGAACGCCGGTTGCTGGTCTCGGTCAGTTGTACAGCCGTGGCCCTGTGCGCGCTACTCAGCACAGTCGCTTTGTGGCGCGGCTTCGAATGGCTAGGCATGCGCGCACAATTAGCGTCATCGGTCTGGCAAGTGGGTTTTCTGGTCTTCTGCGTGATGCCAGCTCTGCTGGTCGGAATCCTGCTGCTGGCCAAGGATAAACACCTGGCAGACCACACTGGTTCTTACACCGGCTGATCGAGCCAAGAAAGAAATTCTTGCTGGAGCGAGGTACGGAGTCCGGAGACTTGAGATGACAAGCATAAATCAACCTTCCACGCGATCCAAAGATGAGATACGCATCTTTGCGCCTTGGGCCTACTACTCATTCATCCTGGTCTTGCTGACAGTGGCTGTGCTCTTTGTGACTATCGTGGGCAGGGACCACGACGCGCCTCGGCTTGTGATTCGGTGCCTGATGGGTGTCCTCGTGGGAACAGTACTCGGCTGTTACGCCGTGCTGATTGGCTACATCAACCAGGATTCGGGGCAGCGTGGGATGAGCCGTGTGCTGTGGACGCTCATGGCAATCTTTGTCCCCAACGGGCTGGGAATCGTCCTCTATTTCGTCTTGCGCAAACCGCGCACCGTTCACTGTCCGCGATGCGACGCCGAGGTCGAGCCGGGCTTCAGCTTCTGTCCCCGCTGCCAGAACCGTTTGCAGCCCACGTGCCCCCACTGCCAACGTAGCGTAGACCGTAACAACAAGTTCTGTCCCTATTGCGGAGGGGCACTGGAACCGACTGCTGGCGCGGCTTCCGCGGTGACAACGAGCCAGCCATGAGCTTTTGGTCGGTAATGGGGGAACGTGCGAGAGTCTTAAAGAGATGTTTGATTTCGTCAGCGCTCTGGATTCGACTTACCGGAAGTGTCAACCGCCTGCAAGGAGCCAGGATCGGTTTTTGCTCCCATCGCTTGCTGCTGGTCTCGCGTCGTCACACAGCGGAAACCGAGATGGTTGGTTCCGGTGCTGATCTCGCCCTTGCCACGCGTCCCGACCATGTAGCGCGAGCAGTACTGATCGGTGCAGAGAAATGATCCGCCGCGATGGACTTTCTTCTTCTCGGTCGGCTCCGCTGGATCGAAGGGGGAATCCGGTCCTTGCGGATTGCGGGCCACGCCTCCTGCGGCCGCCAGTTGCCGGTAATAGTCGGGGCGATACCAATCGCTGGTCCACTGCCAAACGTTGCCGGCCATGTCGAACAGGCCATATCCATTCGGCGGATATTGCGCGACTGCGGCAATTCCGACGTGCCCGTCCTCACCGGTATCTTTCACCGGGAACGTGCCCTGATGAGTGTTGGCCATCCATTTGCCGTTGGGGCGGAATTGTTCGCCCCAGACGTAGGGCTTTCCGGTTAATCCGCCGCGAGCGGCATACTCCCACTCTGCTTCCGTGGGCAACCTTTTTCCGGCCCACTTCGCATAAGCCAACGCGTCCTCGTACGCGACTTGGACGACCGGGTAGTTTTCTTTGCCATTGATGTCGCTGTCCGGACCAAGCGGATGCCGCCAGTTTGCTCCATGGACGTAGTTCCACCATTGAAAGTGATCGTTCAGCGGGACCGGATGGTCCGGCGGAGAGAAAACGATCGATCCCGCTACCAGGTTTTCTGGCGGTGCGCCCGGATAGTCTTCAGCCCGCGGCTTGCGTTCCGCGACCGTGACATAACTCGTCGCCTTCACGAACCCTTCGAATTGCTGGTTGGTGACGTCGGTCTTGTCTATCCAAAAACCATCGACGTACACGCGGTGGATGGGCCGCGAATCCTCTGTGGCCTTCATGCCGACATCGTTCATGTCAGGAGCGTCCGCAGCGCCCATGGAGAACTCTCCGCCCGGCAGCCAGACCATGCCTTCCGGTGCAGCTCCCGGCGTCGGCGTGGGACTTGGAACTGTGGGCAGAAATCCGGCATTAGAGATTGCAAGCGGATGCCCAGCATGCGCGATGGACTCCCGATGAATCAGGTACACAGTGCAGCCGCCCAACGCGATGAGAGCCGCGAGCAACGAAAACTTCGTCCTCGGAGTAATTGATTTCGGATTAGCCTTTCCACGACGTTTCTTGCTCATAATCTTGGGATTTTGCCTCGCGGCCAGCGCGTGTTCAGTCGACTGGCTCCCAGGCGTCGTCAAAGCTGTGCTTTTCTTAGCGGTCATGAACGACGGGGAATCAGAAAGAAGCATTAGGATTGCACCGAAATGGTGGGTGCGGCCACTAGTAGTTCTTACAGTGGACGCACCAACTGCGCGTTGGGTCCGTGCCGGTGATCGCCAAGGAATTCGCGCACCAGCGAAGTAAACCCAAGTGCGAAATCAGTCGGCGTTAAAGATAAGACGCGGGGCTTATGCTCATGGAAATGAATGATAGGCGTACCCATCAATGAGCGCGGGAATGTTCAGCATGAGCAAACCTGCGGCCAACATCTTTCTCCCAATAGCATTCGCCCTCTGTTGCCTCTTTGCGATCTCCGTGGCTTTGTTTTACCCCGGTTACGCTTCGGATGCCAGTATCCTGGAAATGCTCATCTTTCTCGAGATTGTCTTAGCTGCCATTTGGAGCTATGAGGAGAGATTCTTTCTGTTGCTGATTCTGGTTTTCTTTCTTGCTGGCGCTGGCGCACCCCCGCCGGGATTCTGGTCTGCTGGACGATGGTTCGTCCTTGGGGCAGGCACACTAGCGGGCGTTGCGCATTTTCTCCGAGATCACCGCTACCGTCTCGGGGGATTTCACTTAGTTGCATTCTTTTGCCTCATCGCGGCGGTGGCTTCATGCTCAGCATCCTTATACGAGCGAGACGCCTTGTTCAAGGTATTCAGTTTCTCGCTTTTGTTTTTCTATGCAGCCTCCGGCATGCGCGCCGCGGTGCTGCGGAGGGAGCGGCAGTTCTTTTCAGGATTGCTATTGTTTTGCGAGCTTCTCACTTACCTGGCGGCGGTCTGCTATTTCGCATTGCACTACGGCCTCTTCGGAAACCCGAACTCCCTGGGTGCGGTAATGGGCGTACTTGTCGTTCCTATGATCTTATGGGGAGTCTTCGCGACGGAGGGAACATCAGCACAAAAACGGCTGGTCGTCGTGCTCGTGTTATCTGTTTTGCTGCTTGCCACCAGTCACGCACGCGCAGGAATACTGGGTGCAACAATCTCGTGTGCAGTGGTCTGTATAGCCCTGCGTCGTTATCAAGCTCTGGGATTGCTGGCCTGCACGGGGTTGCTGGCCGCGGTGGCTGTGGTGTTTGTTGCTTCTCCTGCTACCACCGATCAACCGCAATCGCTCACATCAGCATTCATTTACAAGGGACATCCCGAGGGTGGGTTACTTGGCTCCCGCACATCCGCTTGGGAAGAAACAGTCTCCTCGGTGCATGAGCATCCCTGGTTTGGTACTGGTTTTGGCACGAGCGCAACCGAAAGTGGCGTGAGTGAGAGCGGTGGTTACTTTGAGTCCGCCAGCCGAGATACTCGCGAACACGGGAACAGTTATTTGGCTATTTTGGAGTGGGTTGGCATGCTGGGGGTCTGTCCTTTCGCAGCCCTGATCTTGATGGTTATTGTGAATGTAGGCAAGTCGCTGAAACAGATACGAAAGTCTGGCACTGCGTTCTCGCCGTTAATACCGATCGTCGGAGTGGTCATCGCCGGTTTAGTCAACGCCGGTTTCGAGGATTGGCTTTTCGCAATGGGGTATTACTTGTGCGTCGTTTTCTGGGGGTTGGCTTTCGTACTCGTTGATTATGTCTCTTTTCCAGAACGCGGACACGATCTGAGATCCGGCTTGGCAGTCGCGCCAAACGCTAGCAGCATACCGTTGTGACTCGGACACAGGTTGGGATCGTTTACCAAAGATGCCAGTGCATCAGCTCCGTGCTCGGCCTGAGCCGCGCCATGGCCAGCAGCACCACTGCAACGCCGCTCAGCACTGCCAGACCCAGATAGATATCAATGTAGGAAAGCAGGCGGCTCTGCGTGATTATGTTCGCCTGGAAGAGTTGCAATGCACCTAGCGCGGGATTGCTTCCCGCCCCGCCATTGCGCGCGATCAACCCGCTGTATGACGACAAAGTGGATTGCACCGTCGGGTCGAGCCGGTTTGCCACGTCGAGCAGCCTGGACGAGTGCAAGGTCATACGGTGATCGAACATGATGGTCGCTGCCGTAACCCCAAACGTGTTGCCCAGTTGTCGCACAAAGAAGTAAGTGGTCGACACGTCGTTGAGATCCGGGAGAGCCGCTTGTCCGGTCGCAATATTCGCCGCCGCAAGCAGAATCGGCGCCAGGGCAAATCCCTGCAGGAAGATCGCTGGTGCCAGCAGATTTCCCGGAGTAGTCGGAGTCCATATATGAAGGAAGATCGTAAAGGTTCCTATCAGCAGCAGGAAACCGAGCGCGGCCGTGCGGGATCCTCCGAGTCGCGGCTGGATCACCCGCAAGGTGAGCAGCAGCCCGGCGCCGAGCCCGCTCGTGTACATCACAATGAATTCTCCGGTTTGGGTCGCACTGTAGTCCTGCACGTAGCGCAGGTATTGCGGCAGCACGAACAACCCGCACCCGAGAATCGCGCCTACTGCCATCACCACAAATAGGGACGTACGCAACTCCGCTTCCCGCCAGACGGTGCGCAGGTGCAAGATCGGGGATGGATTGTTGGCGCGGCTATCCAACCACAAGAATCCGGCGAAGCACACTACCGCGATGACCAGCGATCCCGCAATCAGTGGAGACTCCAGCCACAAGTCTCGCTCCCCGCGGCTTGTTCCGACTTGCAGCGCTATCAGCGACGCGACTAGGAGTGCAGCGCCCCATTTGTCCACATACGTGCTCGAGCGGCGAAGATACAAATATCCCGGAGGCACCAGTTTCCAGATAAGGATGGCCCCTCCGATTAGAAAAGGAAAATCCAGCAGGAATGCATAATTCCAGTGCAGGTTGTCAGCGATCCAGCCCATCGCAATGGGATAGGTAATTTGAAATGCGAACAGCACCAGGTATAAGCGTGTGACCGCAAATATTCGTGCCTTCCCCGGAAACATCAGCCCCGCAAGGATCACGACCCGCACCAGAAACGCGCCGCCCCCGAATCCCATGATGACCCGCGACACGAGCAGCAATCTCAGGCTGTGCTCACTGAGCGCGCAGCCCACTCCTCCGATCGAGTAAAACAGGATGCTATATAACAATTGTCGCCGGGCCCCAAGCACGAATGTCATCCACGAACTCAGCGCCAGTGAGCACAGGAACCCGAGGTTATAAAGGATAATGACCCAGCTGATCTCGTCCGTGCTGGCGGCTACATTCCCTTGCATGTCGGGAAGTAGCACATTGATCGAGATTCGGTTGGAGATTTCAATCGCAGTGACGAGTCCGACGCTGAGCAGGATCGCCAGCCTTCGCGGTTGTGACAGTTCGGCCAGCGACGCGCTGACTCGGCTGCCATATTCGCGCTCCCACGCCTCTAATCCGCCGGGAGTACTGCCGCTTAAGTAGCTCATGGGTTCTCGTGCGCGTCAGCGCGTGTAAATCGTAGCTTCCACATTCATCCCCGGACGCAGCACAAACCGGGAATCGCTGCTCTGCTTCACCAGGATCTTCACTGGAATCCGCTGCACTACTTTAATAAAGTTTCCTGTCGCATTCTGCGGCGGCAGCAGCGCCTGTCGCGATCCCGACGCAGCCGCGATTGAGTCCACTATGCCCTCGAAATTCCGGCTATACGTATCCACGTGGATTTGCGCCCGCTGTCCCGGACGCACTTTGGCGAGCTGAGTTTCTTTGAAGTTCGCCGTTATATACACCTCGTGCAAAGGAACGATGGTGAACAGCAACTCTCCCGGCGTGACGTATTGACCCAGGTTTACTGTCTTCTGCGTGACTTGTCCGCTGATCGGCGCTTTGATGAAAGCATATGCGAGGTTCAGTTCTGCCTGCTCCAGCGTTGCCTTGGCTCGGTCCACATTAGACAACGCCGATTTGTATGCCGCCTCACTGATCGGAATCTGCTGCTCCCTCGCCTTGGTCTCTAGCAGAAGCGACTGCGAGCGCGCCAGTCGCGCCTTCGACGAGTTTGCATTCGCTCGCGCGATCTCGACCGTTTGCTGGGCCGCCGCGAGTTGTTCTTGCGCCGCCTCCAATTCGCTTTTGGCGACGCGCGCCGCCGCGTCTACCGCGTCGTATTGAAACTTCGACACGTCGCCGGTGGCCAGCAGAGGACGGTAGCGCTCCAGGTCCGCCTGCGCGCGTTCGTTGGTTGCCTGCTTTGCCGCCATGTCGGCCCTCGCCTGCATTAGATTCGCCGTGGCCGACCGTTCCAACTGGCCCTGGGCGCTGGTGTAGTCCGCCGCATCCGATTCCTGCTGGGCCTGCGCGCCACCCGTGCTATGGGTTGTTGTGCCCCGCGTCAACCCAACCTGCAACTTCGCCGACTGCGCTTCTGCGTGGGCTAGTTCCAACGCGGCCTTCGCCTGGTCCACCTGTGCGCGGTACTCGCGTGGATCAACCTGCACCAGCAAGTCGCCCTCTTTCACCTCCACGTTGTCGTTAATCATCAGTTGCACGACGTAGCCTGACACTTGCGACGCAACGGCCGTGATATGCGAATCCACTTCTGCATCATCCGTCGTGACCCAACCCAGCCAGATGTACAAACCAATCAAAAGGATGACCGCCACCGCGGCCGCTAGATATTTGGTCCACCGAGGTAAGTGTCGAACGCGGTCCTGCAAGGAGACGGTGCTCGCCGCAGTCGCCTGTTGTGCCGCTGGATCTGGCGGCGAAGGTGCGGGTATAGAAGGAGCGGTCATGCAATCTCGCTATCGTTAGTTCGTGTACGTATTCTCTACTTCCCCAATGGCGTGCGCCAGGTTCGCCCGCGATTGGTTGAAGCGGTAAAGCGCTTCAATTTGATTCGAGTTCGCCCGAGCCAGCGCGTCCTGTGCTTGCACGACTTCGACATTGGTTGTGATGCCAGCTGCGAATCGGCGCTGCGCCTGAGCCACTTCGTCGTTGGCCAGTTGCAGCCCCAGGTTTGCAACCTCTACCGCGCTTCGAGACGATTCCAGTTCTTCGATCGCTGACTTTACTTCCCGCACGATTCGCGCTTCCAGTGCCTGCTTCCTCTCCGCAACCTCCTTCCGCACCAAATCCGCTTCCGCTACTTCCGCTCGGATTCTACCTCCGGTGAACAGCGGAATCTCCAGCCCCAGCAGGTAACTGTAGGCGGGAATCGCGTCGCTGAAGTGTTCTCCCTGGTACAACCAGTGTCCCAAAAATTCCACTTGCGGAAGCCGTTGCTCGCTCGCCGACTTGCGTGACAGTTCAGCAATATTCTGCTGTGACTCGATCGATCGCATCTCCGGACGCGTGGCGAGCGCCTTCGCAATCGTCGCGGTCGTGTCATACGTCGGCAATTCATAGAACGCCAAGGCGTCCGCCGCCTCCACTTCGCGGTCGGGCGGCAGATCCAGCAGCTCTTCGAATACATACAACGTCGTGTGGACTTCAGTCTCGGCATCGATCAGATTCTGGCGTTCGTTCTGTAACTCCACTTGCGCCCGAGTCGTATCGATCAATAACCCTACTCCTGTCTTCTGTTGATTGATGGCCAGATTTGACAGCCGCTCGGCCAGAGCCACCCGCGCCTTCGCCGCGTCCCGAATCGCAATCGCCCGCAACACCAGGTGGTATTGCAGGACCACCGAGGCCGTAATATCCTCGCGGGTCGCTCGCTCCTGCGCCCGAGACTCCCGCACTCCTTCGCGCCCGATCTGATAATTGCGAATCAGCGGCAGATTCAAAACGCTCTGCGAAAACGTCGGGCCCGCCTCAATCCACTGGTAAGGCCCGGCGGCCGTGGGCTTCGGCAAGCGCTCTATCGACTGGAGATTGAATTGTTCCAGCGCCGTCGCTGCAGTCAAGTTCGCTTGCGGCAACAACCCCGCCCGCGCAATCTGCTGTTGCTGGCCGCTCTCCAGGGTCAGCAATCGCGCGACAACCACCTGCGGATTCTGCTTCAGGGCCAGCTGCACTGCCTGCTTAAGAGTCAAGCGAAGCGGCTGTCCCGGCGCGCCAGCCGGTCCTGCCTGCGCTCCACAGACCCCAACCGTCCGGGCCAGAAAAAGCACGATTGCAACAATTGTTCGCATCTCTCGCCGTGACATTCGCCGTCCTCCAGCACCTCAACCCCTGCAGCCCGGATCGATTTCGACGCGATACGCCGATTGGCGCCCGAAAAACCAAAAACAAGAGGATGTCACAGAACCCGCCACCCAAACAACTATGCAAACCACCAGACGTTCCTGACGACCATCTCGCCTCCGCTGAGGCTTTATCCAGTCAGCGTCTTCACTAATAGAGTTTCAAATGGCTTTTGTTTTTCCTTTCGATCAAGGTATAAGAGTTAGACACAGTTCGCATGTCTGTTCCCATCCCACGTCGATCTCAGGAAAGGCAAAGTATGGATTTGCGCGTTCGCACGCGCTATTTACGTCCTCTGGCGCTCGGAATCGTTTTAACGTTGTTCGCCTTGCTACCGCGGATATCCGCGCAGTCCACTTCCGGAAACAGTTCACAACCTTGGATGGATGCGAACCTTTCACCCGATGAGCGGGCTGCCCTGGTGTTGAAGCAGATGACGCTGGATGAAAAGATATCCCTCCTTCATGGGACTGGCATGGTTGGCCTGAGTCCCATGAGCCCGCTCGCTGTACGGTCGAATGGCGGCGCCGGGTATGTGGTGGGCGTTCCACGGTTAGGCATCCCCGATATCCAAATGTCTGACGCCGCGTACGGTATACGAAGCAGCGGTGAGAACGGCCGTTACTCGACCGCTCTGCCCAGCAATCTCGCCAGCGCTGCGAGTTGGGATCTGGATGCGGCCTACGAATACGGAGCTTTGATCGGTCGCGAGCTAAGGGCGCAAGGCTTCAACATGACGTTGGGCGGAGGTGTGAATCTGACCCGCGAGCCGCGCAATGGCCGCACCTTCGAATACCTGGGTGAGGATCCAATCCTCTCCGGCGAAATGGTTGGGCACGTGATGAAAGGCCTGCAGGCCCAACACGTCATTGGCGACATCAAGCATTACGCGGTGAACGATCAAGAGAGCGGCCGGAACGCAGTCAATGTAAACATTGACAAGCGCTCGATGATGGAAACAGATCTGCTCGCCTTCGAGATTGGATTGCGCGAATCAAACGCGGCCGCTGTGATGTGCGCCTACAACCGGGTGAATGGCCAGTACTCCTGCGAAAACAAATATCTGTTAGCGGATGTTTTGAAACAAGACTGGAAGTTCAAAGGCTTCGTCTCATCCGATTGGCAAGGAACGCACAGTACGGTCAAAGCGTCCGCTGCGGGACTCGACCATGAGGAGCCTGGTGAGTACTTCTATGGCGACGCGATGAAGAAAGCCGTAGAGGCGGGCCAGGTCCCCATGGCGGAATTGGATGATCACGTGCGACGCATTCTCAGGTCAATGTTTGCCTGCGGCGTCGTAGATGACCCTCCGAAAAAAGGCGTCGTGGATGTGGCGGGCGGTTTTGAGATTGCCCGGAAAATTGAGGAACAGAGTATCGTGCTTTTAAAAAACGAGTCAGCGATACTTCCTCTCGATGCTTCCAAACTTCGAAGTATTGCTGTGATCGGGGCTCACTCAGACGTCGGAATGATCTCGGGCGGAGGCTCGGCACAGGTCGACCCTCCGGGTGGAAACGCGATTATGCCGCCGGGTAAAGGCGGCACAACATGGCAGGCGCAGATTTGGTTTCCCACTTCGCCGTTGACGGCAATCCGAGCCAAGGCACAACGAGCTAATGTTCAATACGATCCGGGTACGGATGTCTCTTCAGCCGCCGCGTTGGCGAAAACCGCCGATGTTGCCATCGTGTTCGCCTATCAATGGGAGAGCGAAGGGATGGACCTCGACAGCCTTTCACTTTCCGGAAATCAAAATGACTTGATCGAAAGAGTCGCCGTGGCGAATCCGCACACCATCGTGGTGCTCGAAACCGGCGGTCCCGCAACCATGCCGTGGGCCGATCAGGTCAGCGGGATTCTTGCAGCCTGGTACGCCGGTAGTTCGGGCGCGCGGGCCGTAGCCAATGTGCTGTTTGGCGATGTCAACCCGAGCGCGAAACTACCGATCACATTTCCGAAAAGCGATGCGGACCTGCCGCACACGAGCATCGTGAAGCCTCCCGAGGCATCGACCACGAAGGACGGCGATCCCGATGCGTGGAAGAAAATTGCCGCGGGCCTGCCAGCATTCCAAATCACTTATGACGAGGGGTTGAAGGTTGGATACAAATGGTATGACGCCGAGCACAAGCAAGTGCTCTTTCCGTTCGGCTATGGTCTCTCCTACACGACCTACACCTATTCCAATTTAAAGATAACCTCGGGTAAGAACGTTCGCGTGAACTTCACCGTGACAAACAGTGGCAATCGGGCTGGGGCGGAGATCGCACAGGTTTACGCAGCCCTGCCAGCCGCAGCAGGAGAACCGCCGAAGCGCCTGGTGGGGTGGAGCAAAGTCAAATTGAATCCAGGAGAAAGCAGGGAAGTGACCGTGGAGGTCGATCAGCAGTATCTTTCGATCTTCAACGTTGATAAGAACGCATGGCAGTTGACTCCGGGCGAGTACGAATTCTTGGTGGGTGATTCCTCGCAGAGTCTGCCGCTCAAGGAGGCGGTCAGTTTGAAATAGAATCGCGATGCAAGCGGGTAGAGTTCGAGAAGTCCTCGATTCCTCAGATTAGTTCACCGGATCGTAGCACAATAAAACGCAATGCCAGCCAATCAACCTTCAGCCCTTCCTAATTTCCTCTACGGCACCGCGTGGAAGGAAGATCGCACGCCGACGCTCACCGAGCTCGCAATGCGCATGGGTTTTCGGGGAATCGACACGGCCAACCAGAGACGACATTACTTCGAAGCCGGAGTAGGTCACGGGCTGGCCTCAGCTTACCGCGCGGGAGTGGTGACGCGCGCGGATCTTTTTCTGCAAACTAAATTCACTTATCAACCGGGTCAGGACCATCGCCTGCCCTACGATCCTGCGGCCAGTTTTTCAGTTCAGGTCTCGCAGTCGATGGCCAGTTCGCTTGAACATCTCGGAACCGACAACGTCGACAGCTACGTACTCCACGGGCCCGCTTCTGGCTACGGTTGGACCGATGATGACAGTGAGGTCTGGGAGGCGATGCGGAAGGAGCGCGATGCCAGCCGGACGCGTCTTCTCGGCGTGAGCAATGTTTCCCTGCAGCATTTGGAGCAAATGGCGGCTGCGCACTCCGAAGGCCCAACATTTGTGCAGAACCGCTGTTACGCGCGCTTCGGGTGGGATCGCGATGTCCGAATGTTCTGCAGGGATCGAAAGATCATTTATCAGGGGTTTTCGCTGCTCACCGCGAACGCGGAGGTGTTGCACCATCCTCTGATCAGCGCCATCGCCAAACGCACTAACGCAACTCCGGCCCAGGTTGTGTTCAGTTTCGCGCGTGCTGTCGGAATGCTGCCGCTGACCGGTACTTCCAACGCTGAGCACATGAAGCAGGATCTAGCCAGCGCCGAGATAACGCTTTCGGCGGATGAGGTGCAGGCGATCGAGTCGCTGGCCAGCTGACAGCGCTCGCGTGACAGATGACACCGCGGGCAGTGACGGAAATCACAGACGGCAAAGGCAGCTGGGATAATCATGCAGGGGTGGTGGTGGAGCCAGCATGACATTCCCCCTTCTAGCTGTGGGCTTCTTAGGTGCGTTCTATACTTTCCTCGTCGTGGCCATTGTACGTCGCGCCACGAAACCGAGTTGCCGGATCTGTGTCTTCTGGCATGACTGCTGCTTCAGCGCACAATTGGGTCACCCGGGCCCGGCACTAGAACGTTGCCTGGCTAACAAATCACGACCGTAGTGCGCGGGGGTTGGTTTCGCTGGGTTGAAACTCCCGCTATCGAATCCTGGTTCCTCCGGCCGTGCCGCCGCTTTGGTTCTCTACGAAGCGGTTTTTCTCCGGCGTTCGCTCTGATGGATGAGCCTCGAGGGCCCGAGCGACGTAGTACACGCAAGACAGGTACACCCGTCGTTGGACGTGAGCTCCCAGGCGGCGACAGCATCCAGGCGATAACCAACTCCGCGAATGGTCTTCAGGTAAGTCGGACTGGTTCGGTCCGGCTCAATCTTCTCCCGGATTCGACGTATGCAGGCGTCCACGCTCCGTGGCGTCACGAACTGCATGTCCCCCCACACCGCATCGAGAAGCAGATCGCGGGTGAACACCTGACCCCGATGGCGTGCCAGGTATTCGATCAGGCGAAACTCCAAACTTGTGGTTGGCACTTCACTTCTGCGGACCGAAAGTTTCATGGCTAAGCTATCGATAACCAGGTCGGCCGATTGCGTCCTGGATCGCCCGGTCCCGGGCGCGAAACGACGAAGAACCGCTTGGACCCGTGCCACCAATTCGCGGGGGCTAAAGGGCTTGACGATGCAGTCATCGCCGCCGGACTCCAACGCAAAAGCGCGGTGTTCCTCGGCAGCCTCGGGAATGAGAAAAACGATTGGGGTTCTTGCCAAAGCGTGATGCTCGCGGATGCAGCGGCACAAGTCGAGTCCGTTGCCGTCCGGCATCATCATGGTGAGCAACACCAGGGAAGGACGCTTCTCCTCTACTTCGCGCATCACGTTGGCAGTCGAAAATGTGCGCACGACATAGCCGGCTTCCTTGAGGCACTGCTGCGCCAGCTCACAAACCTCGGTCTCGTCTTCCACCACAAAAATCAGCTGCTTCATGAATACATCCCCACTAAACCCCCAGGCGCGCCGTTATCTGCACACGTTTTCCGAAAGATACGCAAAGAGGAACCGCGATAAGCTGCCGCAATGAAAGTCGCAAGGACAAACCGCAACTCCGCCGCAACCCGCTCTATAAATTGATTTCGTGCGACGCGAAAGGCAGACCTTCCCACGGATACTTTCGGCCTCTCCTATTCGGTGACGTAGTTTAGGCCGTACTTTGTTACGCTAAAGTGACCGCAAGATGAATAACGTGTAAATTCTCGTCTCCGTGCCTTTCTCCTCACTGCTTGCCACGGTTTTGCTATTGACGCTATTCTGTTTCTACCCCAGATCAACCGCTCTGTACTTGACAACATGCCTCAAGCGACGCCGCGCAAGTTCGACCGTGACGCCCGACGACAACACACTGGTCCGGCGCACCTGGTCATCGGACAATCCAAGATCGATTCTGACGGTTGCCACACCACGGCTCCGATTAAGAAGGGCACCTACGTCGTCGAGTACACGGGGCCGCGCATTACGATCAAAGAGGCGGACGCACTCTACGACGACCATCCCCGGACCTATTTGTTCGGGCTCACGGATGGCAAACACGTGATTGATGGTGAAGGTGTAGCTGCGTTCATCAATCACTCGTGCGACCCCAATTGTGAGGCGGACGAAATCAAAGGCCGCGTGTGGATTATTGCCGCCCGGGATATCGCGGCTGGTGAGGAACTGACTTACGACTACAACTTGTACGACGGCGATCTGGATGACCCGTCGCCATGCTCCTGCGGCGCGCACAACTGCCGCGGCAGTATGTACTCAGCGGAAGAGCTGGCGAGGCGTGCGAAGGCCCTCCGACGCCGTAGCATGAAGAAGAAAAAGACAGCTCAGTCGAAGAAAGCCAGAGCGTAAAGCTTCAGGCTCAGCGGATCATTATCATTGGCCGGGTGGAATCGGCGTGCGTGATTCCATCTTCACCGTCGACAAACTTGCCGCATCCCAGCCGCCGCCCAGAGCCTTGATCAGCAACACGCTGTCCACCATGCGACGACCTGAGAGCTGCACCGCAGTCCGTTCGTCGCCAAGGGCCGTAAATTGCGCGGTGATGACCTCGAGATAGCTGGTCACACCACCTCGGTAACGATTGTTCGACAGAGCCAGCGAGTGCTCCGCCGCTGCCACGGCCGCGGCTTGAGTATTGGCTTCATCTTCCAGCAGGCGCAAAGCCGCAAGGTTGTCTTCTACTTCCTGATAAGCGGTGAGCACGTCTTGACGATAATTGGCCACGGTTTGATCGTAAGCAGCGCGAGCCTGGTCGCTGGCTGCCCGACGCCGTCCCGCGTCGAATGCAGTCACCACTGCCGAAGCTCCTACCAGTGCGAACGCGCTGGGACTGGAAAGCCAATTCACGATCGTGGTGCTCTCAAACCCGGCGCTGGGAAACAGGTTGAACATGGGAAAATACGCGGCTTTCGCCACGCCAATCTGCGCGTTTGCCGATGCCATCAGGCGTTCGTTAGCGGCGATGTCGGGCCTTCGCTCCAGCAGCTCAGACGGCAACCCCGGCGGGATCACTGGCGGGGTCGCGTTCAGCGGAACAACCGGCAAGCTGAAAGTCGAAGCAGGTACCCCGATCAGAACCGCAATTGCATGTTCAAACTGGGTCCGCTGCTCTCTGACGTCAATCGCCTGCGCGCGCGCCGTTTCCAGTTGGGTTTGCGCCTGCGCCACGTCCACCTGCGACGCAACCCCTCCCTTATAGCGGCTTTCCGTCAGGTCCAGTTGCTTCGCATAGCTGGCGACGGTGTCATCGAGCAACTTCGCCTCTGCGTCCAACTCCCGCGCTGAAAAGTAATCCACTGCTAATTCAGCGTGCACGCTCAGACTTACCGACTCAAGATCTGCCAGGGACGCCTGAGCATTTGCGCGAGCAGCTTCAACTGTCTTCCGCACTCTGCCCCACACGTCCGGCTCATAAGACATGTCTACAGGAATGACGAGGTCATTCGTGGTTGTAACCGTTGAAAGGGCAGCGAGTGGACGATTCTGGGAAAGGCGTTCCCGCTCAGCTGAGACTCCTGCTGTAATAGTTGGATAGTAATCCGCTCGATTGTAGCGAACCGTCGCGCGCGCCTGCTCAAATTGCGCCTGCGCCGCCTTCAGACTCTGGTTGGAGATGTTGATTTTATCTTCAAGCGCGTTGAGTTGGGGATCCTGATAGATTTCCCACCATTTTCCTCGCAGCGTCTGATCCGCAGGCTGTGCGGGTTTCCAGTTCTGCGGCGTCTCTTTGTAATCGGTGGGGACCGGCGTGGAGGGCCGTGAATAGCGAGGGCCCACGGCACAACCGCACAAAAGCATCAGACCGACGAAGAGCGCCCCACCGAGAAACTTAGGCATCAATTTTCTAGAGCCAGCGCGCGTTTGCGGCAAACCGATCACTGTTGCGAGCCTCCCGCCGCCGGCTGTGCAATGCGGACTTCTTCTCCCGACACAAGCGAATCTGGCGGATTGACCACAATCGATTCATCCCCGGTGAGCCCAGCGACCACTTCGACCTCAGAGCCAAAATCATGGCCCAATGTTATCGGCCTAAGCTCGGCGTGCTTGCCGTCGGTTACCGCAGCCACGCGAAGTCCTTCGGATCGGAACAGCAACGCGTTCACCGGAAGAATGAAGGCTGAGGTCGCGGTGGGCAGCTTCAAATGCACTTCCGCATAAGCCCCGCTGAACAGCGTGCCAGTTGGATTGTCTACGCGAATTTCCACCAGAAGAGTTCGCGTAGACTGGTCGATCGCTTCAGCCGTTCGGACTAACGTTCCATGGAAGACTCTGCCTGGAAATTCCGAGAGCACCAGATCAGCAGTCAGTCCGGGCTTCGCAGCTTGCGAATAAACTTGTGGCACGCTGACGTAGACACGCAACTTGTCCGGCTGAACGATATGAAAAAGTTCGGTCCTCGTTCCTCCGCTGCTTCCCGAATCAATCAATGCGCCAATATCAGTGTTTCGTGCCGTAATCACGCCATCGAAGGGAGCGTATATCTTCTCGAAAGCTTGCAATTCTTCCAGACGTCTGACGTTGGCTTGCGAAGACTGGACTGTGGCTTGCTTGGCTGCAAAATCTCCAGCGGCATTATCCGCTTCCTGTTTGGAAACGGAATCGGTTTTCAGCAAGTCTGCATAGCGGACATTTGTAATCTGCGAAAGAGCCAGGTTGGCTTCCGCGGTAGCTAAATCAGCGCGGGCCTGCCTTAGTTGCTGGTCGACTTCCGGAGTCTCAATGTCCGCTAACAATTGCCCGGCCTTTACGCGCGTGCCGATGTCCGCGTACCAGCGTTTCAGATATCCATTTGTCCGCGCATATATGGGAGCATCAATGTAAGCCTGAACGTTCGCGGGCAGCACCACCTCCTGCGACGGCGCGCCACGCTTCGGGTGGATCACGGAAACGGTTGGAATGGCCATCTCGGCGGTTTCTTTGTCGAGAGCCGCACGGGCATGGATTCGAGGCAAGATTCCAGAAATGACAACCGCCACTACGATCACAAACGCAAGCACGGCAATCCACCAGCGGCGTGAGGTCTTACCCTGACGTTGGTCTACCAGTTTTTGTTCCTGCACCATCGCCGGCTTCTCCACTTGCACTGGCCTCGCAACTTCGTTTTGCGATTCAACCTTCATGAAGACGCTCCGTAAACTCTATAACTAAATCAATATAAAATCAGATCAATGTTTTGCTTCACCACGAGCTAACCGCTCTCTGCGCCCGTGCAGGACGCTAAAGAAAACCGGCACAAAAAACAGGGTCGCTACGGTCGCAAATAATAGACCGCCGATGACCGCCCGGCCAAGGGGAGCATTCTGTTCACCGCCTTCGCCTAATCCTATCGCCATCGGAACCATACCAATGATCATGGCGAGAGCCGTCATTAGCACCGGCCGGAAACGCGTGAACCCGGAATTCAGCGCGGCTGCAATCGCGTCTTTTCCTTCGGCCAACTGCTCCTTCGCAAAGCTCACCACCAGAATGCTATTCGCCGTGGCGACTCCAACGCACATGATCGAACCGGTGAGCGCCGGAACGCTGAGGGTCGTGTGGGTAACGAACAGAAACCAAACAATACCGGCAAGGGCTGCGGGCAAGGCAGAGATAATAATGAAGGGATCAAGCCACGACTGGAAATTCACCACGATCAGCAGGTACACCAGCACAATCGAAAACACGAGGCCGCCCAGAAGTCCCTCATACGAAGAACGCATGGTCTGAATCTGACCGCGGACGATCAGTTGGGAGCCGCGCGGCAGTTCCTTCTTGCTGTCTTGCACGATCTGGTTGATATCGCGCGCCACTCCGCCCAGGTCCCGGCCTTGCACCGAACCGTAAATATCGATCAGCGGCTGAATGTCATAGTGCGAAACCACCGCCAGACCAGCGCCCCGGCGGATCGAAGCCAGGCTGGCCAGAATCTGAGGCTGGGCACCACTCGGGCCGGTCACCGGAATGTTCTCCAGGTCCTGCAGGGAATCGATGCGGTACTGCGGAGTCTGGGTTGCTATGGAATAGCTCACCCCGGTTTTAGGATCAACCCAAAACTCAGGAGTTGTCTGGAAACTGCCGCTCAGCGAAACCAGCAGGTTATTAGCAACGTCTCGCTGCGTGTAGCCTACCTGTTGAGCCTTCGTCCGGTCGACGTTGACGTGTAAATACGGCTGGTCAGATGGCTGCTGAATGCGTAGATCGACAGTTCCAGGAACTCTCCGGACCCGCTCCAGCAGTTTGTCGGCGAATGCCCGGTTTGCATCCACGCCATACCCCACAATCTGAATGTCAATCGGAGCAGGCAGACCGAAGTTCAAAATCTGGCTGACAATATCGGCCGGCAGAAACGAAAAGGTTACGCCGGGAAACTCCTCCGGAAGTCTCAAGCGCAGATCGTGGACGTATTGTGCCGTTGGCCGGTGCCCGTTCGATAAGCTGACGAGAATATCGACATCTCCCGTCCCGATCGGCGCCGAGTTGCTGTAAGAAAGATTGATGCTGCTGTAAGGCAGACCGATGGTGTCAATGATGCTGTCGATTTCCTTCGGCGGAATCTGCTCGCGAATCGACTGCTCCACCAGATCGGAAAGCCGCGCTGTTTCCTCGATGCGCGTTCCCGTAGGCGCGCGCATGTGTAATTTGAACTGGCCCGCATCCACCGCTGGAAAGAAATCCTGGCCCAACCACGGGACTAGAAGCACTACCGAGGTCACACATGTGCCCAAAAAAATAAATAGGAAAGCCCGTTTGTGATGAAGGCAACGCTCTAACAGTCCGTGATAGCCCTCTCGAAAACGCTCAAAGGCCGCTTCAAACTTGATCTGCATGGCGACCAGAGGATTTCGGCTTTGACTTGCTGCCAGCGTCTCCGCTTCATGACCGCGCAACAGATACTTGGCCATGGTGGGCACCAGCGTCCGCGACAACAGGTAGGAAGCCAGCATGGCAAACACCACCGCTTCCGCCAGCGGCACGAACAGAAAACGTGCTACTCCAGTGAGGAAAAACATGGGCACGAAGACGATGCAGATGGCCAGCGTCGAAACGAACGCAGGAACCGCAATCTGCTGGGCGCCGTCCAGAATTGCGTGCTCGACCTCTTTCCCTTGCGCCAAATTCCGGTTGATATTCTCGATCTCGACCGTGGCGTCGTCCACCAGAATGCCCACTGCCAGCGCCAGTCCACCCAGCGTCATAATGTTGATGGTCTCGCCCAGCGCGCTCAACACGATAATCGAAGTCAGAATCGACAGCGGGATGGAAACCGCGATGATCACCGTACTGCGCCAGTTGCCCAAGAAGATCAGAATCATCAGGCCGGTGAGGCAGGCGGCAATCGTCGCTTCCTTTATCACGCCGTCAATCGACGCGCGAACGAAAAGCGACTGGTCGGCTAGCGGGTGTATGTGTAACTCGGGCGGCAAACCCGCCGCGATCTGCGGTAGCAGTGATTTGACACCAGCGATGATATCGAGTGTCGAAGTTTGCCCGCTCTTCAGAACCGTGAGCAGAACCGAGCGCTGTCCGTTCACCCGCACGATATTTGTCTGCGGCGGAAATCCGTCGCGCACGTAGGCGACATCGCGTATGTAAATTGTCGTGCTACCGACCGTCTTGATCGGCAATTGGTTCAATTCTGCAACCGTCGTCGGACTGCTGTTGGTATCGACGGCATATTCAAATGTCCCAATCTTGGAAGTGCCGGAGGGAAGAATGATATTTTGCGCGCTGATCGCATTCACCACGTCCACCGGCGAAAGCCCCTTCGATTGCAGCGCGTTCGTGTCCAGGTCAATCTGCACCTGGCGCTGTTTCCCGCCGTAGGGATACGGAATGGCGCACCCCGGAACCGTGATCAAACGCGTCCGAATGAAATTTACGCCGTAGTCAAACAGTTGCTGTTCCGAAAGCTTCTGCCCCGAAAGTGCCAGTTGAATAATGGGCACGCTGGACGCACTGTAGGTGATGACCAGCGGCGGTGTTGTCCCCGGCGGCAATTGCCTGAGTTGGGTTTGCGAGATCGCTGTCACTTGCGCGATCGCCTTGGTAATGTCCGCATGAGGCTGGAAAAACACTTTCACTACCGCGATCCCATTCAGCGACTGCGATTCGATGTGCGAGATGTCATCCACCAGCGTCGTCAGCGCCCGTTCCGTCTGGAACACGATGCGATTCGACATATCGTCGGGATTGAGGCCCTGGTAGTTCCAGAGGATGCTGACCACGGGAATATTGATATTCGGGAAAATATCCGTAGGCGTGCGTAGAATGACGATTGGACCCAGAATTAACAACAACAAAGCGACGACTACAAACGTGTAAGGCCGCCGCAGTGCAAGTCGGACAATCCACATAATTTCCTCAGACTTTTACAGAAGCTACCGCCCAGCGAGCAACCTAACATCGTAGTCAGTCCGCCACACTCTCATTTTTGCTCTCAAACCCAATAGCGAAAGTCAATCTTCAGATCTAAACATAAGAGTAAGGGCGAAGCGGGCTGTGCTCGCGGACGTACTGTGCATCGTTCCAGCGCATCCGGCGCCGGATTATTAATTCTATTGGATTTAGTTTCTTGCCCGGAGATGCAGAGTTTTCCCGATTGTAAAGATTTGTATCGCGCGCGGGATATATGTAAGGGAAATGACCCTGGCGGATGGCCGCGTTCCTCACCGAACCATCTCGGGAAGTCTTGCGGAAGGCGGACTAGTTCGGTTTGCGAACTTTGCCGTCGGAGAGGTACTGGAGCAGCGCGGTATCAGCGGCGCGCTTGAACTTCTCTGCGGCCGCTACCCTGGGGCTAACAATGCCCTCTTCGGCTGGCTTGGGGCCAAAGCTCTGGCGTAGCCGCTCGCCGTCCTCGGATTCGTTCGTCATCACCTGCATGTAAAACCAGAGGAAGTGGCGCATCTGGTCGAGAGCGGATTTCAACACGTGAAGGGACTCAATCTCCGGCAATTGACAGAGAGCTTCCATCAACTCGGGATCGCCGGGCGCTTGCATGGCTGCGCAGTTCAACGTTTGCTGAATTGCCCGCAGGTCTTCGGTCACCCGCAGAATTCGCACATGAACTTCGTCCAGAAAATCACCTTTTTCCATGGGTCGCCGGCTTCCTCGATCGAGAAAATACAACCTCAACATCTCACCCGCGACCGCGGACTAACAGATGTCCCACGTGCATGCGCTTTCGTAATTCGAGCTATTACTTTGGTATGAAGAGAGTTCGACTGCGTGAATTGCGGGCAGAATGGCCCACATCTGCGGGCAGAAACCGATATGTGTCTCGCAAACCGGATCAGACTAGCGCACGAAAGTGCCTACGAAAGCGCTGCGCCTTCCGTGCGACTCCCAATCTACGTCCAGTCCCGGACCGCGATAGGAATCGGTCAGCGCTACGGCTGGCATCGAGTGACTCAGTTGGGTCAGCGGCGGATAAAAGGTCGCTTCGTTTCCGCAGAGATGGTCTTTTTCATTAACGGGGCGGGTTTGCACGGTTGCGAACTGCCCGGCGCGCAGCAGCGCTACTCCGTGATGCTCGGGATTGACCACCAGTTCCATGGGCGCGGGAATTACTTGCTGTGCGTGACGCAGAAGTTCACCCCCCATTTGGTGCGCGAAAGCGACCAGCGCCGAACTCTGCTGCGGGGTCGCCTGGTCGTCCACGAAAAGAACGGCCTGCGCCGGATAGGGATTCGCGTATGGATCACCCAGAGTGGCGTGGGCATGCACGGCGGCGGCAACCGTCAGACCGTCCAGCGAAACCCCGTCCCAGCTTCCGCTCTGGACGTGCCACGCCAGGATGGCCTCGTCGCCCACGAGGTTGACTTCGCCATTGGCGAAACACTGTCCGGTGTATACGTCGGCGCTGCGGGTTTCGATGTAATCACCGCGAATCTGTTGCCCGAGGGCCGCTGCCGAAAGAAGCAACAGTGCAACGCAAAGAAATCCAGAGAAATGCCGCATAGGTCACCTCACCCGAAACGATTCCTTCTATTGTCCTCCAACCTGGGCGGTTATGGAAAGTGCTCGCGAGGCCGCAACTATCAGTCAGGCCGCGCTGGGAGGGATGCCTGCGTCTACATTATGTTCTTCCTGAATTGGAACTTTAGTCACTTAATCTTTTCCGAACCCGCCCTCAGGCAGAGATGTTCCACGGCTCAACCTCCGATGAAGCAACTATGGGGCGTACCAGAGAATGAGGCAACCAAGAACTTCCGAGGCTGGCAAACGGCAACTCCAATTGCTGGTGGTGGGAGGTAGCGAGGAGAACTTTGCCAGTCTGCGCGAGTTACTTGCAGAGACGGGCAACGGCCCGCTACGCCTCGAACACGCTGCCTCGCCTGAAGACGTGCTCAATCAGCTGGGGAAAGGTAGCTATGACCTTCTGCTCTGCAGTAACCAATCGACTGATAACGTTGCATTTCAGGTGTTACGCCAAGTGCGCCAACATGTGTCTGGCGTTCCGCTCATTTTTCTAAGTGATCCCGTCAACACGGACGTGATCGAGGTTGCCATTCAAACCATCGCTGGTCACCATGCAACCCGTGCCAGCGCCTTCCACGCGCACTCCGCGGAACGCCAGCATCTGGAGTCCGAGGAAACGCTCCGGAAACTTTGGGGCTCGGTAGAGCAAATGGCGGACACGCTAATCATTATGAATCGATCCGGCGTGATGGAGTACGTGAATCCAGCATTCGAAGCTCTGACCGGATATTCGCGGCAAGAAGCGATCGGCCAAACTCTCGAAATCTTGGAGTCGGAAAAACAGGCTGGCGAACTCTACGAAGAGATGTGGAATACCGTTCTCTCCGGCAACGTCTTTCGTGGAATTGTGATGAACCGGAAGAAGAATGGAGAAACTTTAATCATTGAAAAGGCCCTGACGCCTCTGCGAGACGGCAGTGGCGAGATCACCCACTTCATCTCCACGGGCTGGGATATTACCGAGCGGCGAAAGCTAGAGTCCGAGCTGCAACAGGCACAGAAAATGAATGCCATTGGAAGGCTGGCCGGAGGGGTGGCCCACGATTTCAACAACCTGCTCTTGGTGATCAGCGCTTACGCCGAACTCATGCTGGACTCCCTGGCCGCCGAGGACCCCCTGCGACGAAACGTTGCTGAAATCATGACCGCGTCCCGCCGGGCGGCCGATCTGACTCGCCAGTTGCTGGCGTTTGGCCGCAAACAAATGCAATTGTTGCAGGTGCTCGATCTGAATACGGTCATTGGGGAGATCACCACCATGCTGCCGCGCCTGATTGGCGAGGATATTGAGCTGGTGTTCGCCCCCGCGCACGATCTGGGCAAAGTCAAAGCGGACCCCATACAAATCGAGCAGGTGGTCATGAACCTGGCAGCGAATGCTCGCGACGCCATGCCCGGAGGAGGCACGCTCACCATCGAAACCGCCACTGTTCGGGTCGATGAATCCTACGTGCAGCGGCATTCGATCGTCCCTGCGGGCGACTATATTTTGCTCACGGTTACCGACTCGGGCCAGGGCATTGCCGCGGAAGACATGGCCCACATTTTCGAGCCCTTTTACACCACGAAAGAGGCGGGCAAAGGGACGGGGCTGGGGCTGGCGACCGTGTATGGCATTGTGAAGCAGAATGGCGGCTTTGTCTGGGTGTATAGCGAGCCTGGACTTGGAACCACCTTCAAAGTCTACCTGCCCCAGGTTCAGTCGCTGAGTAGCGAGATCGTGATCACGAAGCCGGCCGAAAGCTCTCCTCGCGGCTGCGAAACTCTGCTGCTTGTGGAAGACGAAGCATCCGTACGTCAAGCCGCCCGGCAGTTTCTTACTCGCAGCGGTTACAACGTGCTCGAAGCGATCGATGGAGAAGACGCGTTGCGCGCATCCCGGGAGCATGGTGGGCCGATTCAGCTGATGATCACGGATGTGGTGATGCCCCGACTGGGCGGACCCCGGCTGGCGGAGCGGTTGGCGGATGAGCGGCCGGACATGAAGGTGTTGTTCGTCTCCGGCTATGCCGAAAACACTATCCTGCAACACGGAAAGATCGACGTCCGCACACGGTTTCTGCAGAAGCCTTTTTCGTTGAAGACGCTGGCGAGAAAAATCCGCGAGGTTCTGGAAGCAAATGAGGCATCCGCGTTGGCGGCATCTTCTCGCGGTTCGAGAGGGTCTGGTTGAGGGATTCAAGTTGTGCCGCACGGGCGAGGACGCCCGCGCCTACATTGGCTGATCGGAGATCCTTTTCAGCTTGCCATTTTCTAAGCTGAAATGATCTCCGCGCCACACGATTCTGTGCCCGGCAAAGCTCACGATCCAGACCAACATCGCAACTAGGTCGCGGACAGGAATCAATGCGAGGGAGCGCATGGCCTGGCGATCCTTTAGCACGTACTTCCCAAACACGATGGCTACGGCGAAACGCATCACCGTAGTACAGGCCAGCAACGCCCACGCCCAGGCTGCGCCACGGCTGAAAATCAAGGCCAGCAACGCCCAGGGCAAACCGAACGTCAACCCCAGCCCAACGTATCCCCAGAAGCGGGAATCGCGGACGGTGCGCGCCCAGCGCAATTGGTGATCGAAGAAGCCGCGAAGCGTATAGCGAGGCAGAAATGTGTCGACCACGACGTCGGATAAATCTACCTTCAGCCCCAGCGCCGCGATTCGGCTGCCCATCTGATAGTCGTCGGCCAGATAGTCGACGAGAGCTTCAAACCCGCCAATCGCCTGGAGATCGCGGCGGCGGAAAACGAGCGTAGAGCCTAATCCAAAGCGGATTCCGTTCTCGACGGTTTGCGCGACGAGCACGCCGGCAGCGAAGTCGGTGCTGATGCCGAGTGCCTCCAGGCGCGAGCCCAGAGTCGCATTGGCAATGCCGCGATAGAGGCAAGTGACCAGCCCAACCTTGGGATCGGTCAACGGCGCCAGCACCCGGCAGAGGTAATCAGACTCGACCCGAATATCGCTGTCGTTGACGATGATGTATTCGTGACGCGCCTGGCGCGCCATTTGGGCGAGATTGCTCACCTTGGTATTGCTCCCCAGCCTGTCTGGGCAAACCATTAAGCGGATCGGGCGTTGCGGAAACTCCGCTTTCAACTGCTGCACGAGCTGAATTGCGGGATCGTTCGCATCGCTGACCCCGAAGATGATCTCGTATTCCGGATAGTCCTGCAGACAGTGGCTGCGGAAGCTTTCGTACATCTCGGGATCGGTGCCACGCAGCGGCTTGAGAATAGAGACAGCTTGTGCAGCCCAGACACTCTTGTCCGCCGCTTTTCGCGGTTGCATGAACAGTGCCGCACTCCACAGGCACAGAGCGTAGTAGGCGATGCCGGAGACGGCGCCAGCCACAGCCAAAGCTTCAATGATCTTGAGGGCCTGGTGAACCATTGAATGGCCTGAAGCCGCTTGCCTCGAAAATCGTCTGAGATCGGGCTTCGGGCTGCCACCTTCGGATAGCCGCACCGGCCGTGTCGAATCTCAGTCTATCAAAGGGCGGATCCGCTCAATTTACTTCTGCAAGGAGCCTGATACCAGGGTGTTCGAGTCTCCCTGAATAAAAAGGACTCCGTGCCCGCCGTTCACCACCACCAGGTTCAGATGGATTGGTCCTTGGTTGCCGACCTGAATGACCGCGGCGCCCTGGCATATGCGGATCACCTTGAAGGCGCCCGAGATTTTTTGTTTCGAGGCGACGGTACCATTGATGCTCACGGTCTCAATTCCGCTCAGGGTTCCATCTCCGCGTAACGTGATCTGCCTGCCTAAGGCCAGAGGCCCGACGCCAATTTCCGTACCTGCGCCCTGCAAGCCGTAAACACCCTTGGCCCCGGCAGAAGAGCAGGACGCCGAACCTTGTGCCTGGGCGGTTCCCAACTCGGTGGTGCCGCTGTCCGTCTGAACCATGTCGATCTGCTGGCCTCCAGAGATGACGGTCACGCTGAAATTCTGTTTCGAGTGGCCCGCTGCCTGAATAGTCATGGTGCCCGTACAGTTGGACTTTATGGCGTATGTGCCCAACACTCCGAGAAGATTGCCTACCGTGCCGTTCTCGCTAATGGTCTCGTTTCCGGCGATGGTTCCGTTTCCGTTGGTCGCGATCTGACCCACAGCGGTGATTGGATTGCCGTTGGCCGTGCCGTTGATTGTGAATCCGTACCTCCCAGTCAAACTGCCATTCGAGCAAGCAGTAAGACGCACCGGCTGCGCCCAGAGAAATGTGCCCATCAGAACGATCAGGAATAGGTTTAAAGCGGCTATGCGGGCTAACTTAGAAATCATATTCTTCTCCGTTTTCTCCGCTGCTGGACGTGTGTTTGCAATTCTCGTCCCTGCGAAACATTTGTCAAGATGAAAGAATTTGCGGGCTCTTTTGCAATTGCAGCGCAATGCGAATGGGTTCGAGGATGGTCAGCGGTTAGTCGTGGGTCGTTGCTCAAAAGCTTGGCCAACGACCATCAGAGCTATCGCATATAATGACTCTGTAGGCAGCTGGACCGGACGGTCGCTCTCGGCGCTTCGGCGGCGAGGGAGGAAAGTCCGAACTCCGCAGAGCAGTGTGCCGGATAACGTCCGGGAAGCCGGGTTCAAGCCCGGTTGACGGCTAGTGCCACAGAGAACATACCGCCTCGGCAACGGGGTAAGGGTGAAAAGGTGCGGTAAGAGCGCACCGCCGCCGCAGTAATGCAGCGGGCAGGGCAAACCCCACACGGAGCAAGACCAAATAGGGAGGGACCCGGTCGGAGTGAAAGCTTCGCTTGGGAGAACGTGCCGGCTCGGCGCGTCACAACCTCCGGGTAGGTCGCTTGAGCTTCGCAGTAATGCGCGGCCCAGAGGAATGACCGTCCTGCAGGAGCAATCCGGCAGACAGAATTCGGCTTATAGGTCCGGCTGCCACAAGTTTTTGTTTTCAATCACTTACCAAGCACCGGATCCCGTTGTGACGCCGGTGTGACGCAAAACCTAGCATCAATGCCAAACCTGACATCATTGACATCTCGCGGCGACCGATTTCAGACGACTTTCCTGTTTGCAAGGCTGCCCGGCGAATTTGGCTTACAAATTCGGCCTCACTTGCAACCTATGTTGCTCCTCTGGTTGCCAACAAGAACGCCCATCCGGAATCGTTTAGTCGATTATGCACGCTGAAACGAGAATTTTGTTCTCGTTATGATGTTAAGCTCCTGCACCCATCGGGATTAACAGGGATATCAAGGGCGGAGCCCTTGGCTAGTTAGTGGGTCAATCCAAGCAGGTGTGGCCGCCGAATGTGCAGTGCGAAAATTTCGACGGAAATACAAACAAGGAAAATAAGAACTGCCAGGTCTTCTGCGGAACACCTGTCCGTCGGTCCGTATCCGTCGAGCCTTTGCCGGGCATGTGCCAGATTCGCGGCGTGTCCAGGTTGTCCCAAAATCCTCTTGCTGCATTTCGGCGTAATTCCTCGAACAGGCGATTTGAAACCGCGCGAGCAGCAGTCAGGTGCTGTGCCGAAATCCACAGTCTGGCGATCACATTCCAGCCGCCATTTGGTTATAAACAATGTCGGTCCCGTGATATGCTTCCAACTGCACTGCACTGGCATTGCCCGCTTGAGACCGCTCGCCCAGCAATAAGCCTCCAACTGACATTGCGCAGTGCTTCAAAGGCCTTCGACAGAATTCGGCCGGGCGTTCCCCAAGGCCTTGGACAATAGCACACATAATAGAAACCACGTCGGAAGTATGCCCTGATCTTGGGGTAACGCGGTCGTCCTGGCCTGCCACACGGTTACTGCCGGTGTGAAAACGGCAATCTTGGGAAACATAGGTTTTGCATAAGAAATTTCACGGCAGTGAGATCCTGCAGGAGGAAACGGTTATGAACAGCACCGCCAGCAGCGCCACCGCGGCTACCGCCAGTGCGCCCAGCACTAGCAATACGAACAACACCTTGACTTGGAATTCCGACCAGATAAACGCGCTTGTTAACACTCAGGCCGCGGCCCTACGAGTCGCACGCCAAGCACTGAAGCCAATCGGAACGCAGGGCGCATACGTAGATAGCGTCCTGGGACACCGGGTCGATCGGGGAAAGGCGCTTACGGTCCGCCCCAACCAACATCTGCAGCCGCTACAGATGTCTCGGTATTTTTCACTTTTTCGGGAACAGTTGAATGACAGCGATGCTCTTCAGACCCTCGCGTTGTTTGCGGCGGCGGACATTGCTCAAGCTGAAGACGCAGTTGTATTGCTTGGTGCCGACGCCGGCCCTTTTCTGGCTAACCTAAAGATTGAACTCGACCAGCCTTCCGAATTGGCCCAGTAGGAAGGGCTGTTTGACCAGAATCAGAAGGATGTCGCGAAACCAATTTTAGACAGCATATTAGAAGGGATCGAGACACTTCAAAAAAGAGCTCAATTTGGAGCCTACTACGCTGTCGTGTCCCCGGCCCTCTATCGCGAAGCATACACGAACCAGAATACGCCGCTGGACGCCCCCATCAATCAAATCCAGCCACTATTGGCAGATAGCGGGTTCCTTTTCAGTGAGGCAGCCAGTGGTAAGAAGGGCGTTATTTTCTCGCTTGCTCGAGCCACGATTAATCTGGCTGTACCAATGGACAGTTACGTCGAACGCCTCACTGATGACGACAAGGGACAACCGCGGTTTAGGGTTGCTGAACAAGTCAGACTTGTCATAGACGATCGTGGGGCCCGCGAAGCCTTGAAATAGCCGGTTCGGATCCCACGCGAGACTGGTACTTCCCATGCGTTACGAAAATGACGGCATGGTCTTGTGGTATGGCCTGACCGATACGCCTGTTCCTGTTGACGGTCAGCTCCCGAGCCAAGATGCTGTCTTCACGATTGGCGTGTCCCCGCCAGATGCAAGTAATCGGGTGAAAGTGATCTACGCGGTTAACGGGGGAGTGCCGCTGACGATCACCGCGATACCATTGCGGCCACTGAGGAATACCCAGTACTTCACTTCTGTTCTCCCCTCCTCCGCCTTTCAAGGGGGTGATTTGGTTCGGTATGTCGTCGTGTGCCATTGCGCGGCGAGGCAGGTTCCAGCACCCACGGAAGCGGCACAACTCCCATCGTCTTTTCGCGTTGCCGGTCAGGCGACTCCAGACTCCTCCGCGGCGGCTGCCGGCGTCACAGCGGTCATAAGCCCCTCGAGCACCTCCGTGGGGAAGGCTTCCGCCACGATGTCATCCGCCGCCCGTGTACAGGTGCCAGGAACTCCCTCAGCACCGACACTTCCCTCGATAGCGGAGGGCAGCGCTCGAGGGCCCGCTGTCCCGAGCAACGGTAAGTCGGCGACCGTAGCGCCGGCAATAGCGGCAGTGACCATGACGGCGATGCCGACGCGGACTGCGGCAGTGACATCTTCACCCGCTCTAACAGACGTCGTCGCATCGGTGAAACTTAACATCTCTTCTAGTTTCCTCCAGTCTCTGGCCGCTCGCGGTATTCGGACACTCGAGGACGTGCGCCACGCCGCCGGATTGGCCCAACTTGCTGGTTCAGTCGATGCCGCCGGGGCGCGGCTCATCGAGGCGCATGCCGACCTTGCGCGCATCTCTTCGGATTTATCGGCGAATGCCGAGCTCATTACCGGTGGTTTCGACAGTACCATGAAGATCGCAAACGCACCTCGATCGAGATTCATCCAGACTGCCGGGCCAATCTTTGGGAGTGTTGCCGCTGCGCGCATACATGTCGCGGCTATTTCCCTTTACCGGGCGCTGGATCAGGTAATGACCTCCGCACGAATAGATGCTGCCAATGGGATTGAAACGGGCTTGCCCACCGGGTTTGACGAGTTTGTTCTTCCTGGTCTCTTCCATTTCTGTCAGTGCTGTGATTGCCAAGCGGTCCAGAGCCCGACAGCATATCTGGCCGATCTGCTTTCCTACATCACTCAGAATTTGCAGTATCGTCGGCAACCGGTAACCCTCGAGTATCTTGTCGAAAACTACTACCAGCCATTCGGAGATCTGCCGACAGACTGCGAAGCAGTTGATCAACAGGTGCGTCAAGTTCGCCTTTGCATTGAAGTCCTCCGGCGCTACCTGGCCGCACACCAGACCGCACAGAGCACTCCTGCAGGGCTAGGGTCCGCGGAGGCGCCATATCTACTTGCAGGTTACTCAGGATTGCTCGCCGGCCTTGGAACAACTTATCAGGAATTGCGTCTGACGCGACGTGCAGATGCTGCGACGCGCAGCGCTCTAGCGGACCGGCTCGGACTGACCATCAATCCTTATGGCTCAAAACGGCCCGACGAGCTTGACAAGCTTGTCCTTGATCTCCCAATTGGCGCGTCTCCAAGTCAGCCGGCAGGGCGGGTCCTCAGCGAGGCATATCTAGAACGCCTCTTCGGTCTCGCCGACACAAACCGGAACCCGCTTTCCGATGGTCCCACGATCGACGGTGCGACCAAGGTCATTAATGACCCCAATTCGCTGATCACCCGATGGAACCTAGCCGGCATCGTGTGGGGGCAAAACACATCCCAGAATGGAAAGATCTATGCCACCCTATCACATGCCTCGCCAAGCGTATTCAGGGTCTCGCTCTATCAAGACGACGCACGCAGTGCGCTTGTTGCTTCAGGCGAACAGAATGTCGCAGGGGGTTCGTTGTCAGGACCGATCCAAATCTTCGAAGAGAACTCAAGTGGCCTCTCTGGCAGCGTCGAGATCGCGAACCCCCCTCTGGACAACAGCACGATCCAACTCGGAGCAGTGCCGGAGGTAACTTCCTGGCAACTGGGCACACTCCGTGTTGAATGGAAGCAAGAGGATTACCCCGCCGACCCGTTTACGGATGGCATTACGGTAACGGCCTGGGCCAAACCGCAGGGAGCATCACTCACGTTTCCGGCCCTCAACTCGCCGAAGTCGATTGTTTATGACTGGCAATCCAGCCTTTTGATCTTTACAGGTGCAATGGCACCGTCGGATTTGACCATGCTTAGTGGGGTCTCATCTGGTTGGGCACCAGTTGATATCAGTACTTACATCGCGGCAATCGAGGCGTTGTACGTCCAATCGCAACGCTCCCCTATTATTGATCCGGACGTCATCGGACCAGACGACTTTCGCAAGCCCATCACGAAGGCGCAGGCAGCGGCTGCGGACCAGCCGTTCGACATCTGGCTCAGGCGACGCAACTGGGTGGACGCCGGTCTCCTGAATCTCGCTTCCAGAACGAAAAACGTGAACGGCGTCTCGGTGCCGGATATCGACAGTGCCCAGGGTATCTTTTCCGCTATGTTGAGCGCATGGACGTACGACGGCACGACTGTTGTGCCTTGGAGCATTGATACGCCTGTCTCGTCTTTTGAGGCCCTCTGGGAAAACCTGGCAGAGGGGGTCGCATCCGACGCAATCCAGCTTCAACTCGCCGCCGATCTTGGCCTTTCGGCAGAGGCGTTCAACCGCCTGATGGACATTTGGCACCAGGATCAAGCTGCAGCGCTGGACGTGCGCAATCCGCCAGTGACATCTGATGCTTGGCGCGAAATCTATTCGCTGCTTGTTGAAGCTGCCAAAATGAGGCTGTTTCCCACCTGGCGCACCGAGGAAGCGGCCCTCTCTTTCTATCCAGGCACTCAGGACTTCTTCGGCAGCCAGAATTTTGTCGTTTCGCTGCGCGAGCCGGTGGTCGGCGATTGGCCGCCCGATGGTGAATGGCCACCGTTGGCGCCAGCGTCACAGCCGCTCATAGACCCTGCCCTGATCACCGTCACGGATCTCCCAGAGCCGACGGCAGGTGTTCAAGCACTCGGGCTTTGGAACACGCGTTCGATGCAGGTGAATGGCTACGCAACCGCAATCAGGTCGGCCCGTGAAAGCTCGCCCAGCCCCGGTGGTGTTGTGGCGGCGCTGCAGGTCGCCTTGGGAAATCCACTCCCCGATCTAGATCAGGTTGCCCAGGACCTTCTCAGTCCCGACTCGAGCGTCGTTGCTGCGGCTACGGCCACTGTAGAGACAACGCTCTTCATGTCAGTTGATGCGTTCAATCGACTGATGATGATCCGCGCGATGGATATGGATCCCAACCCAGCGGGCTGGCCCACTCCCGCGCTCTGGATCGAGTTTTATGCAATCCTAACCTCGGCCGAGACTCGGCGGCTCGCCTATACCACCTGGCTGACCGAGGAAACCAACCTGGTCACGGGCCCGGCAACCTGGACCCAGCACAAGGGCTATTGGACGGCGCGAAAAGCGACACTCCCGCTGTGGCGCAGCAGTGTCGACGCGCGAACTCAGTGGCACGCTGCACTTTCACAGCGGAGCAGCCCTCCGATCATCGACCCAGATCTTTTGAATTGGGGCGACTTTGCGGAGCCAACAATCACAAATCCAGCGCTCGCACTTTGGCACCAACGCGGCAATTGGGTGAACCAATGGCTGTCGTACGTCGCTCCTGTAGACATGGGTCATTTCGGTTCCACGCTGCAGGATGTTCTTGGGGTCAGTGCGGCTCAATTCCAGGCCATTGCTGCGCAGAGTGCGGTCGGAACGGATATCACGCCGGTGATCGCTCAACTTGGACTAAGCAGCGACGCCTTCAATGTGCTAAGCGGTACGATCAACCTTTTGCAAGCAGGTGTTTCGATATTTCCCTCCGAGCAGGCAGACTTCAACTCGATCCTGCTCCAGGTCAAGAAACAACAACTGTACTCGATTTGGAGACAAGAGGAGGCAGCTCCTTCCAGTGCGTTAGGGGCAAGCTGGCCAAGTCTCCCCCCTATCGTATTGGGGCCCGATCTCTTTCAGCTCTCGTCGCCGAGCAGTAACAGTGCGAGCGGCTGCAATTGCGCCGGGCTAGGTTCGCTTGCACCTACGCCACTCGTTCTACCTGCTTGGCGGGGAACGCAGGCAGCACGGCAAATGTGGGAAGACACGCTCGATTCCAGAGTTGAGCAGCAATCGACGACAATCACTGCCCTGGAGAACGTCGTTGACGCGGCCGAGAGCAACACTCTGACTCAGCTCCGCGACATTTTGGTGATGGCAACCAATGCGCCGGGATCTGACCTCGGCACCAAGGCCAATTGGCTGACTGAAAACCTGATGATCGATGCGGAGACTGGCGGCTGCCAGAAGACGACGCGCATTGAGCAAGCGCTTGAAACTCTGCAAAGCGTGATGAACGGTGTGCGCGACGGACAGATTGGTAGCCTAGACATCGAGCTAAGGTCGGCTCCGGCAGCAATCTCCTTCATGGGGTCCGGCAGGATCGACGTATTCGCCCGTGGCTGCGACGATGCGCTCTGGCATAAATGGTGGGAAGGAGCCAGCAGCGTCGACGGCACATGGTACGAATGGGAATCACTCGGCGGCTCCATCACATCAGCTCCGGCCGTTACGTCTGTTGGGTACGGTACTGTTGAGGTGTTCGCACGCGGGCGGGACAATGCCCTGTGGCACCTCGGCTACAACGGCGGCTGGAGAAGTTGGGAATCACTCGGTGGAGTGCTGGTGTCAGCACCATGTGCCGGTTCACAAGAGCAAGGAAGCTTCGATGTGTTCGTGCTCGGCACAGACGGAGGTTTGTGGGAGATCTCCGGCAACAGCGATCAAGAGGGTACGTTATGGGGCGGGTGGCAGGCTGTGGGGCGCACTGCGCCTTTACCGATCGGCGGAATTACGTCCGCTCCTGCCGTTGTTGCCTCCGGCACGGGCGTGTACGACGTCTTCGTCCGCGGCGGCGATGACTCGATCTGGCACACTCAATTCAGCGGATCGTGGTCAGGGTGGGAAACGGCCGGTGGACAGCTCACGTCGGACCCCGCTGCTGTGCTCGCGGTCGTGTCCTTATCGCCGAGTATTCTCGACGTCTTCGCGACCGCATATGACCATGCAGTGTGGCACGTGAAGTGGTATCAGGGACAAGGCGCAGGGGCGGGAGGGTCGCATGAGGTAGGTGGATATGTGACCGAAGGGGTCGGAGCATCCTCTTGGGGCCCCGGGCGATTCGACGTGTTCGTTGCCGGCGGCGATAATGCACTCTGGCACAGGTGGTGGGACGGTGCGTGGCACGATTGGGAGGGGACCGACGGACTGACAATCGCCTCCTCAAACTTCGATGAGGAATGGACCTGGATAGGGTCGTATGCGACGTGGCGCGCAGCGATCCTCGTCCTGATGTATCCGCAAAATATCTTGGACCCGACGCTGCGCAAATATCAGACGCCCGGGTTCCGAAAGCTGGTCTCAACAATACAGTCAAACCCCGCGCTCACGCCCGATCAAGCTTGTAAGGTGGCCTGCGATTACTCAGCCTACTACCGCGATGTGTGCTCAATGAACATCGAGGTAACGGCGCAGGCCAACGCGACGCTCCAGATCAATCAAGGCTGTGCTTGCGGGACTCCGGGTCAGCCGCTCGAGCTGTGGTACATGATCGGACGCGGAGGGTTTACTAACGGCGTTTATTGGTCAGCTTTGAACCAACAGAGTGACCCGGATTATGCGCAAACCTTCTGGGACTGGGTGCCAGGGTTAGTAGGTTCAACTGTCGTTAACCTGATCGGTATACAGGCTTACAAGACACCCGCAAGTCCAACCAGTCGTCACTTCCTGTGTTTGCTCGCACGAATTAACTCAGCCGGTGCTCAACAATTGGTCTTCACGCGGTACGATCTTGACACGCAGCAGTGGGACAGCGGCCAGTTCGCACTGTCCGTACCGGAGCAGTCAGTCACGTTCGATGCCGTATTGTTGCCACAGAATGCAGGCGAACCGGCTCCGCAAGTCCGCATCAAAGCCGCAAGCGGATCGATCTATCAAGGCATGCTCAATGGTGATGCGACCGATTGGGCTGACAGCAACTGGACACCGCTGACCTGGACCTCATGGCTCAGGATCGATCCAAACTTCGCGGCACTACCGGTGTTTTCGGACGTAACGGTGAGTGCAATTACTCGCGGCCCTGGCCACTTAGATATTTTCGTCGTAGGAGATGATACTCGCATTTACCAGGCATCATGGGATTCGAGCCCGAATAACGGCCAGTGGAGTACCTTCGCGCAGATCCAGTCGAGCTTCCTCTTACTCCCGAATGCTCCAATTAGCGCGATCTCTCGCGATTCCAACAGCATTGATCTTTTTGTCGGCGACATTAATGGAGGCATTCAAACAAATCACTGGGAAAATGGCTGGCGCGGCTGGTCCCAGATATCGACTTTTGCGTTCAACCTCCCGCCAGTCAATGTTGCGCCAGGAACTCGAATTAACGCAATCACCGTACCCAACCAGCCAAACTACATGGGCTTGGTTGTAGCGTCTAATGCCATTCCTTTCTCGTTTAGTCCACCGAATTCCGCCCTTATCTTCAGCAATTGGTGGGATCCCTCCCAACAAAAATGGCAGGATAATTGGTTTTGCGTGGATCAACAAGAGTATATGATCTCGCCGCTTACGAATGTTGCGTTAATCACGGCAGCAGCTCCAAGTAATGAACACATCGAACTTTTTACGATCTCTGCCTTCGCGCTTCCTGCACCAGTGTGGTCGTCGGTCGGGGTGATTACCTACGGTAGCGGTAGTCTTCAGCCAAGCTTCTGGTCGGGACCAATATCAATTGGAACAAACTTCGCCGTCACGACTTCCACCGTCGTTACTGCGTTGGCCCGCGTACCCGAAACCGAAGGGCGCGACGTTTTCCTCGTCGGCCCCGATCAGAATGCCTACACATCCACTAGAACCACAATGGCGTCTGGTTTTGGTCCCTGGGTAAGTATTGGCAGCACATCCGTCTCGTTTCCGTCCGGCGCGCCCATCACTGCTGTTTCGAGGAATCGGGCGCAGATGGACTTGTTTGCGGTCGGGACGGATGGCGGCATCTACTGGAACTCTTCCAATTCAAACAGCAACAAGAGTGCTTGGAGTGGCTGGAGCCGTATCGATGCAAATGTCACAGTTCCGCCAGGATCAACAATTGCCGCAATCTCACGAACTTCGAGTCATTTCGATCTGTTTGTCGTCGGTAACCACGGCGAAATCCTAACTGCATCATGGGACGCCGATCCAAATGTGTTATGGGGTCTTACCCCCACCGCAGTAGACCTACCGCGTATTCAACCTTACCCAGTAGTGACAGCGCCATTCGACATTCCATCCCAGCTTTCAGATCTGTCATGTGAGCGACGGCAGGCAATCAAGCAAGCCTTTGATGCTAATGCTGGTAGACCAAAGTCTAACCTGGAGTACCTTCGTGAGGCATATTACTTCGTACCTGTATATCTCGGCTCTCAGCTGGAGCTGCAGGGTCAATACCTTCCAGCTCTCGACTGGTTCCGTACCGTATACGACTACACTGCCCCGCTTCCCGCGAGAAACATCTATTACGGGTTCGACCTAGAGGCAAACTTTTCAGACGTTGTACAGCGGGAGAAGGATTGGTTGCTGGATCCGCTCAACCCACATCTAATTGCTACGACGCGACGCTACGCCTACTTGCGTTACACAGTCCTCCAGATCGCAAAATGTTTTTCGGATTACGCCGACGCCCGCTTCATCTACGACACATCAGAGTCCGATGCTCAGGCGCGTACGCTCTACATGACCGCGCTTGATCTTCTAGCTCTCGAGATCTTCAATCAGGTGATAGGCCCGTGCGACGAATTGCAGATTTCAGTCAACGATATGCAGCCGAGCGATCCGGTCGGGGCGCTCGCCTCGCTTAGCCGTTTGCTTAGCTCGATCACCGTCGTTTCCGCGCGGGCGGCACTCGTTCCTCAGATTCGGAGCGCACTGAACGACACGCAGCCCTGGGCGGACCGTTACACCGCGATCCAAACGTTGATAAGCCGGGCCAAGCGACAGCTTCCGATGGCACCCAACATGGCACAGGCTCTGTCGCAGGGACTCAGCGCCAGCCGATCGGCTTACACCGCACTTCTGTCGGTACCGGCAATAGACATGGCAGCAACGGCTGCAGCCACTTCTACTGGGAACACCTTTATGGCCCGCGTGATGGCGATGCCAGTGGCCAACATAGCAAAGGAAAAGGAACGTGTGGCCGTCGGACAGACCTCCTCCACGCAAGTAGGCCGAACCACAACTGGGGCGCGGTCGGTTCTGACAAGTGGTTCCGGAACGCCCGCCATCGCCAGTCCAACCAAGGGCCCGGTGGACGGTGTCTCTAGCGCGCCAGGTGGCCCGCCCGCGACCCTCTTCGAAGCGGTTGCTTCGAAATCTCCGGTCATCTATACCCCAATCGATTCCGGCTTTACCCCATTCGTCCCAGGCGTCCAGAAATCTCCGGTCATCGTGCCCTCAATCAATTACAGTTTTTGCATTCCTACGGACCCGCTGATCGATAGCTTACGAATGCATATCGAGCTTTGCCTATACAAACTCCGCAACTGCATGAACATCGCCGGCATCACCCGGCAGGTTGATCCCTATTCAGCGTCGACAGATGTATGCAGCGGGCTGCCCAGCATTGGGCCTGGCGGTCAGCTGCAAATTCCGGGCTCAGTCCAGATTCAACCGACCCCGTATAGCTATTCGACCCTTATCGACCGGGCGAAGCAGCTTGTGCAGATCGCTGCGCAGATCGAAACGGCAATGCTGTCTGCGATGGAAAAGGCAGACCAAGGAACCTTCGATGAGCTGCAGGCGCGCCAAAATCTTCAGGTTGCGAATGCCACCGTTCAACTGCAGAGCTTGACCGTCCGGCAGGCAAATGATGGCGTGTCGTTGGCGCAACTGCAGCAACAACGCGCACAGACGGAAACGAGTCACTGGCAAGACATGCTTCAGAGTGATGTTAGCGGCTTGGAGCAATCGGCGATCACGGCGCAGTATGTTGCAATGGGTCTGGACGTGGCGTCAGCCGCTGTGGGCTTTGCGTCAGCCGCAAACATCCTCGGCGCGGTGACATCGGGCGGCGCGACCGTAAGCTCTAGCCTTGCACAGGGCTTTTCGGCTGCCGCTTCCGCGGCTGGCATCTCTGCACAGATCAATCAAGCACAGGCCAGTCTTGAGGTGCAACAGGATGACTGGAAATATCAACTAGCCCTCGGCATCGATGACTCCCAAATCGCCGCGCAGCAGATCACGAACGCACAAGACCAAGTGCGAATCGCGACGCAGCAGCTGAGCATCGCGCAATTGCAGGCGACCCAGAAATCCGACATCGTAGAATTCTTGGTCAACAAGTTCACGAACGCCGCATTGTACAGCTGGATGAGCGGGGTGCTCCTGGGCGTGTACAGCTACTTCCTGCGCGAAGCCACAGCCGTCGCGCGCTCGGCTGAGAACCAAATGGCCTTCGAGCGACAGGAAGTGCCACCTGGATACATCAAAGCCGATTACTGGCAACCTCCAACCGCGAACGGGAGTTCGGGCGCACCGACTAATTCGCAGGGGCTGACGGGTTCAGCGCGGCTCACACAGGACATCTACACACTAGACTCCTATTACCAGGACACGAACCAACGCAAACTTCAGCTGACGAAGACACTCTCCCTATCGCAGCTGTTCCCGCTCGAGTTCGAACGGCTGCGTGATACAGGGGTCATGAACTTCGCTACGGCGATTACTCTCTTCGATCGTGATTTTCCGGGACATTACCTGCGCCTTATGAACAAGGTGAGCGTAACCGTCATCGCGCTCATCCCCCCAACTCAGGGCATCAGGGCAACGCTCTCGACTACAGCGGCAACCCGTGTGGTCGTAGGACCGAACGTGTTCCAGAAGATCGTGGTGCGGCGCGATCCGCAATCGACAGCGCTCTCATCGCCCAGTAATGCGACGGGTGTTTTCGCATTGGATCCTCAGTCGAATCTCCTGGCGCCATTTCAAGGGCTGGGCGTCGAGGCGCAGTGGGAATTTAGCATGCCAAAGGCGGCAAATCCGTTCGATTATTCCACGCTCGCCGACGTCCAAATCTCGATCGACTACACGGCGCTCGATAGTCCCGATTACCGCGTCCAGGTTTTGCGGCAGCTCAGCAACCAGACGACCGCCGATCAGCCCTACAGTTTTCGGAATGATATGGCCGATCAATGGTACGACTTACACAACCCGGATCAGACAACGACACCTATGAGCGTGCAGTTTACCGTTGGGCGCACCGATTTTCCGCCCAATATCGACGACATCCGCGTCCAGCAGGTACTGCTTTATTTCTCTCGTCCGGATGGCGCGTCGTTCGAAGTCGCGGTAAGCGCGCTTCGATTCGCCGAAGGCGCAAGCACGTCGGGCGTCGGCGGAGCCGCAACGACAATCAACGGAGTGATCAGCACGCGCCGCGGAAATGCGGCTAGCTGGATACCGATGATCGGCAAGACGCCGTTCGGTACGTGGCAACTTGTTTTCCCGAATACCCAGATAGTTAAAAACTGGTTCGTCAATGGGGACATCGAGGACATTCTGTTTGATATTACCTATTCCGCGCGAACGCCGGATTGGCCTACATGATGAGACTGAGGCGGCATAGATGTGGTTAGACCGGTGACAACGATGAGAGTTCGATCAGTTGGGTTGCGGTGCAATCCATGAGCGGGAAATCAAATACGCCCGGTTCAATTATCTCTCTACCCCAGGGTGGCGGTGCACTCCAAGGCATGGGAGAGACGTTTTCACCGGACCTGCAGACGGGGACTGGGAACTTTGCAGTTCCGATCACACTCCCCCCTGGACGCAATGGGCTACAACCGCAGCTGACTCTTCAGTACAGCACAGGAAATGGTAACGGACCGTTTGGCTTGGGTTGGGGACTCAGCATCCCGGGAGTGAGCCGCAAGACAACAAGCGGTATACCTCGATATGACGATGCGGGAGACACATTCCTCCTCTCCGGGGCTGAGGACCTGGTTCCGGTGTCTGGCGTGCCTGACTCGGCCATTCGCTATCGACCTAGGACCGAAGGGTTATTTGCCCACATCGATCACTATCAAGGCCCAAGAAAGAACTACTGGGAAGTGCACACCAAAGACGGCCTGGTTAGTCTGTATGGCACTCCACCCCCGCCGAATGCAGGCCCCGACTGGCAGGATCCCGCAGTGGTAGTCGATCCTAGCTACCCTTCACATGTCTTTGCTTGGAAACTGACCTCGACCGTCGATCCGTTCGGCAATCGCATCGAGTATGAGTATGAGCGTGACGCGGTTCGGGCTCAGGGGCCGCGCCAGTGGGACCAAGTCTATTTGTCCGAGATCCACTACGCCGACTACGGAGACCGAAACGCTCCCCAGTTCCTGGTCGTGGTCAAGTTTGCCTATGAGCCACGTCCAGATCCCTTTTCCACATATCGATCCGGGTTCGAGATCCGCACAGTTCGACGCTGCTCGCGCGTCGACGTCATTACTAATCCGGGCATAGAAACGACCGTACGCACCTATCATCTTACCTACCTCGACCAACGCGGGCTCCCCGCCAGCCAGTTGCCTCCAAACAGTGTGTCTTTACTTGCGCAAGTCCAAGTCGAGGGTCACAATGGACCAACCTCCGAGTGGCTGCCGCCGCTGGAATTCGGGTACACGCACTTTCAGCCAGAGCAGCGACGTTTCAGCGCTGTCACTGGGACGGAGCTGCCCACTGCGTCCTTGAGCGATCGCGCATACGAATTGGTCGATCTGCTCGGTAACGGCTTGCCCGATGTGCTCGAAATGGACAGTACCGTGCGTTACTGGCGCAACTTGGGAGGAGGACGGTTCGATCTACCGCGGTATATGCGCTATGCCCCTGCCGGCCTGCAGCTAGCCGACCCGGGCGTACAACTGCTCGATGCCGACGGCGACGGCCGCGTGGATCTGCTGGTCACCACGCCTTCCATCGCCGGCTACTTCCCAATGCGATTTGTCGGGCTCTGGGACCAGCGCTCCTTCCGCCGCTACACGGTAGCCCCAAGCTTCAACCTCGAGGACCCGGAAGTCCGTTTGGTGGACTTGAACGGAGACGGCGTTACCGACGCACTCCGGTCCAGCACGCGCTTCGATTGCTTCTTCAACGACCCAGAGACCGGCTGGGGCGAAACGCGTCGCGTCGAGCGCAAGGAACTCGACGTATTCCCCAACGTTGATTTCTCAGACCCACGCGTCAAGTGGGGCGATTTCTCCGGCGATGGGATGCAAGATATCGCCCTCGTCTACAACGGCAGCGTCGACTATTGGCCGAACCTTGGTTATGGCGAGTGGGGCAGGCGGATACACATGACTAATAGTCCGCGCTTGCCGTGGGGCTACAATCCACAGCGAATATTGATCGGCGATGTGGACGGTGATGGTCTAGTTGACATCGTTTATATCGAGGATCAGCGGGTCACCCTATGGATCAACCAGAGCGGCAACGGCTGGAGTGACCCTATCTTGATCGAGGGCACGCCACCAGTTACGGACATGGACTCCGTGCGGCTGGTCGATCTTCTCGGCGTCGGAACTGGCGGAGTGCTATGGAGCGCCAATGTCACGACGCTGCCTCGTCCGCGGATGTTCTTCCTCGACTTCACAGGCGCCATCAAGCCACACGTGCTCAACGAGATGGACAATCATATCGGCTCGGTCACCCGTGTCGCCTATTCGTCCTCGACCTCATTCTATCTACAGGATCAGCAGCAGTTAGCGACTCAATGGCAAACGCCACTACCCTTTCCTGTCCAGGTTGTAGCCCGCGTCGAAGCGATCGATCAGATGTCGGGCGGCAAGCTGACGACGGAATACCGATACCATCACGGCTACTGGGACGGCGTCGAGCGCGAGTTCCGGGGCTTCGGCCGGGTTGACCAGCGAGATACCGAGCTGTTCGCCGATTACCAGGCGAATGGCCTCCACGGCGCCTGCCCTTTTACGCCCGTTGCGGTGACCTCCTTCTCGCCTCCGACCGAGACACGAACATGGTTTCATCTGGGCCCGTTGGGCGACGAATTCGGCGGCTGGTACGAGGCCAACTTCAGCGCTGAATTCTGGGTCGACGATCCCTCCGTGCTGTCGCGGCCCTCGTCAATGACCGCCTTCCTGGACGGGTTGCCGCGACGCGTGGAGCGGGATGCGCTTCGCTCTCTAAGAGGCCGGATTCTGCGATCGGAACTTTATAGCTTGGACGGAAACACGCGGCAAGCTCGCCCCTACACGGTCAACGAACGCTTGCACGGCGTGCGCGAAGAATCGCCGCCGGGACCCGATGAAGGAGACCGGCTGCACATCTTCTTCCCTTTCGACTTGGCACAACGCACAACGCAATGGGAGCGCGGCGATGATCCGATGACGCAGTTCTCCTTCACGGATGATTACGATGATTACGGACAGCCGCGTGCTCAATGTAGCGCTGCGGTTCCTCGCGGACGGGATTTCACGACGCCAGCCCAAGTCGGGGAACCCTATCTGGCAACGCTCACCCGAACCACGTATGCCTTCCGTGACGATGCTCAGCGATATTGCGTTAACCGTGTGGCTCGGTCTACTACGTACGAGATCTTGAATGACGGCTCTTCGACCGTGTTCAAGCTGGCTGCCGATGCTCTTGCTCTTATTGCTCCAACCCGGGCAATTGGACAGTCCTACACCTATTACGACGGCTCGGCTTTCCTCGGCCTCGCACTCGGTCAGATGGGCGACTATGGAGCTGCGGTTCGGACCGAGACCCTGGTTCTCACAGAAGACCTCCTCGATCGGGCCTACAGGAGCGGCGACGCCATCCTCAGCCCGCCGGAGCGTCCACCCTACTTGGCGACAACCGGGACGTCAGCGTGGACCGGGGAATACCCTCAGGAGTTCCAAACTCTGCTGCGCCCGATGGCAGGCTATGTCTTCCATCCCGGTGGTCCAGGCGCCGAGGACGTACGGGGTTTCTTCACGACGACGGCGCGGAGCTATGACTTTCAGCAGAGCGGGCCCGGCACGCCACGCGGTCTGGTTGTGGTCCAGCGCGACCCCTTCGGGCGTGAGACAGCGATTGCTTACGACAGTCCATACCAGCTTCTCCCTGTCTCTGTTACCGACCCAGCAGGCCTCGCCACTACCGCCGCCTATGACTACAGTGTGATGAAGCCTCAGCAGGTTACCGGTCCCAACGGCAACTCAACGTCCTTCACCTTCACGCCGCTGGGCCTGCTAGCGGCCACGTACGTGACAGGCAAGGCTCGCGAGGGCGACCAACAAGAGCCGAGCATCCGGAGGGAATACGATTTCCTTGCCTTCGACAACCAGGGGCAACCGATCTCCGTTAGTACAATCCGACGGGCGTACCACGATACCCAGACCGACGTTCCTCTCCCGCAGCGTGACGAAACAATCGAAACGATAGAGTATTCCGACGGACTCGGTCGGCTGCTTCAAACCCGCACTCAAGCCGAAGACGTGATCTTCGGGGATCCTGTCTTCGGGACCGGCGTGCTCCCCGGCGACCAGACAGCGCCACCGAACGACGCGATCGGAACGCAACTGCCGGCGGGTTCTGGGCCGTGGGTTGCAGTAAGTGGTTGGCAGATCTACAACAATAAGGGCCGTGTTGTCGAGAAGTATGAGCCGTTCTTCGATGCCGATTGGACTTTTACGCGACCAAACACTGCGCAGTTCGGACAAAAGGCGATGATGTACTATGACCCGCGCGGGCAGGTCGTGCGCACGGTCAACCCGGATGGATCGGAGCAGCGTGTGATTTACGGCGTGCCCGGCAGTGTTGCCGCGCCAGACCTCACGAATCCAGATTTGTTCGAGCCGACGCCATGGGAAGCGTACACGTATGACGCCAACGACAACGCCGGTCGCACCCATCCCACCGCATCCGCTAGCTTTCAAAGTCACTGGAACACCCCGGCGAGCATCGTGGTGGACGCGCTCGGGCGGACAGTCGAGTCGGTAGCACGCAATGGGACGGATCCAGCCAGCGATTGGTATTTCACGCGCTCGACCTATGATATTCAAGGCGACCTGTTGACGATCACCGACGCTTTGGGCCGCGTGGCTTTCCAAAACGCCTACGACTTAGCCAAACACGCGCTGCGCACGGAGAGCATCGACGCAGGAATCCGTCGCAGCATTCTGGACGCCACGGGCAACGCGATCGAACAGCGGGACACCAAGGGTGCGATTTTGCTGCACGCCCATGATGTCCTGAACCGGCCGGTCCGGTTGTGGGCACGCGACGGAGCAGGCCAGGTGCTCACACTGCGCGAACGTCTCGTCTATGGCGATGGCGCTGACTCCGGTTTTACGCGCCCTCAGGCCGCCGGCTTGAACCTGCTAGGCAAGCTCTACCGTGACTACGATGAAGCGGGACTGCTAACCCTGGAAAACTGCGATTTCAAGGGGAATGTGCTGGAAAAAACGCGTCAGGTGATGAACGATGCAGCGATCCTGGCTTTCTTTAGTCCGCCTCCAGAAAACTGGCAGGTGCAGGCCGTTCGTGTTGAGTGGGACCCTCCCTCGCCTGTGACAGTGGACAGCTATGCGGCCACTTTGCTGGATGCGACGGTTTACCGCACGTCGACCACCTACGATGCACTCAATCGTATCCAAACTCTTGTCTACCCGGAGGACATAACCGGCACCCGCAAGACGCTTGCGCCTAAATACAACCGCGCTGGCTCGCTGGAGAGTGTGGATCTCAACGGCACTTTCTACGCGCATCGGATTGCATACAACGCGAAGGGCCAGCGGTCGTTGATAGAGTATGGCAACGGGGTGATGACTCGCTATGCCTATGATCCGCTCACGTTCCGGTTGGCCCGCATGCGCACGGAGGCTTACGAAACGCGTGCCGCATTTACCTACCATCCGAATGGCGCGCCGCTCCAAGACTTTGCATATCAATACGACCTCGTGGGCAACCCGCTGGGTCTAAGCGACCGGACGCCAGGAAGCGGCGTTCCGAATACGCTCCTCGGAACGGATGCGCTGGACCGTAACTTCAGCTACGACCCGCTCTATCGCCTCCTGACCGCCGATGGGCGCGAGTGTGACGCTCCGCCGCCTCCACCGCCCTGGGACGACACGCCCCGCTGCACGGATGTCACCTTGGCCCGTGCCTATGCGGAGTCCTTCACCCATGATTCCGTGGGGAATGTCACCCGGTTTGCACATTCGACCGGTGCGACGCGAATCTTCGCGTTAGTTCCTAACAACAATCGTCTGGCGTCCGTGTCAGTAGGCGCAGTTGATTTCGCTTACGTGTACGATACCAACGGCAACCTGGTTCAGGAGAACACTTCGCGTCACTTCGAATGGGATCACAGCGATCGGCTGCGGGTCTATCGCACACAGCCCGGCACCGCTGAGCCCTCCATCTATGCCGCGTATCTCTATGACTCGCAGGGGCAACGGGTCAAGAAACTCGTTCGCAAGCAGGGAGGCCAGGTCGAGGTCACAGTGTATGTTGACGGCATGTTTGAATACCAGCGCATTGTCCACGGCGGCGCAACCCGGGAGAATAACACTGTTCATGTCATGGATGACAAAAGCCGGATTGCCCTTGCTCGCATTGGCAACAGTTTCCCACACGACGCGACCCCGCCGGTTAAGTACCAGCTCGCCGATCACTTGAGCAGCAGTAATGTAGTAATCGATGCTACCGGCGCTATCATCAATCGGGAAGAGTACACGCCCTACGGTGAGACCAGCTTCGGCAGTTTTTCGAGAAAACGCTACCGCTTCACTGGCAAGGAGCGGGATGACGAGAACGGGTTGTACTACTACGGCGTGAGGTACTACGCGTCTTGGATGAGCAGGTGGATGAGTTGCGATCCGGCAGTGCTGATCGACGGCACAAACCCGTATCAATATGCGCGCGGCGCACCTACCCGCCATAACGATCGGGAGGGCATGCAATCCAACGATCTGAATGAGGCACCCGCGTGTCCCGGCGGCAGTTGCCATGTAACTCCTGAGCGATTCGACTCGCTTAGTGCGCGCGGACTCCTGAAAGAAACCTCGGTCGATCAACTCTTCCAGTTTGCCCTCGGTCCCCACGCTGAATCGCCAGACCCTGTGTTGCCGAGTCCTGAAGAACAGGGTACCGGGAGGCCCCCGACAGCATTCGGTATCGGATGTCCCGGGGATTGCCATGCCGCCGCCTCAAGCGTGCAACGTTGGACTGGAATGGGTCCGGCGCCAACTCACGATGGAGGGTTGGCGTCTAAAGCCCTGACCTCAGTGGTAGTCGCACTGCCCGGCCCTGGAACCTTAGTACATCTGCTCTCCGCGGCGGAGGCCATGAAGCTCTAAGTACTGTTCTAAATATGGTCGCTGCTGGACTAACTCTCCAGCCGCTCATGGGAATTTACGCTCCTTCAATTTCGTTGGAAGGGGCGGGCGCAAGAGAAGTAGCGGGGTCTAAGGCCAGCTCTATTCTTAGAGAATCGGTGGCAGCATATAGAGACCTCAATCGGATAGAAGCGCATAGCAATGTTGCTGCGTCTATATTTGAGATGGATGGCGAATTCCTAGGACGACCTACTGTAAAGGTAAGCGCAGCAAACTCCCAAATTCCGGTTCTAGAAGCCACGGTTGAGAAAGGCTGGTTGCGAACTACGGACGCTGAGTTTCACCTAGCTCAAGACTTCGTGAGTCGATATCCAACGAATATTCGAGGAAACTTGCATATCTACACCGAGAGACTGGCTTGTCCTTCGTGTGCCAAGCTTCCGGAGCAAATTGAGCAAATATTTCCCAACGTAAAAGCTAGAATTTACCCGGGGCCGCATTATAAGGGGCCGGCCGCACTATAAATAGAGAATGGATAAGTCCGGTGCGACGGAACGAAAGGTTAGACCACTGCTTCCAGCAAGTCTTTGAGTTTGCCAATCTGCTCAGCGTGCAGCACCGCGCTGGCTAGCCACCGGCGCCAGCACCGGCTGAGACGATTCCCAAGGCGTTCATGGGTCTATAGCACCCGTCTCCTGTATTTTGTTTTTCGTCTGGCATGAGCCTCCCAGACCCCGGAGAGCACCACGACCCCACGCCGCTCCACCAGTGACGCCGCACACCAACACGCTGCGCGCCAGATGCATCTTTTAGGCAGGTTACATGCGAGTTCTTATTAGTTTGAAATCCAAATGCACCCTTTGCACCACGGTTAGGCCGCCGATACGCTTCGAGCCACTATGCGCCAATGCAGGCTTTTGATACTTCTCCAAACACCTTCTTTGCGGCTGGGCTGGGGGCGCGATTGATCGCTCGTCTTGCTTCCGCTGTAGCCGTGGATAGGTGGGTCGGTCCCTATGCGAGAATCAACGCTTGTGACGCCGGTGTGACGCAAAACCTGCCAACACTGCCAAAGTTGACATCATTGACACTTCACGGCGACTGATTTCAAATAAGTTGTCTGTTTGCAATGCAGTCCGGCGAATTCGGCTTACAGGTCCGGCTGCCACAAGCTTTTGTTTTCAGCCACTTGCCGAGCCCGGAGTGCGATTGTGACGCGGGTGTGACGCACATTGCGTCAGCTGGCAAGAAAATCGCTGTCATTCCGCGTTATTCCTCGGCCCGAAAACTACTGATAATCCCCAGAAAAGGCGTGGTGTGTGGACTGCTCTCTCGCTTCGTCCGCGGACACACAGGGATGTCCGCAAGGTGTGAGATTATTCTTTGATCGAGTTCTGGCAGTAGAAGGTGATGATGGCTTTACGTGAACGAATCTGATCCAAAACTATTGGACCTGCAATCTACTCTTGCTGAGGTGCAGCGCCTACGGGAAGAAAATGTTCGTCTGCGGCGTCTTTTGCAAGAGCACGGCATACAGCTTCCGGTGGTGCAGTCCCCGAACGGTATTCCCGTCACAACCAGCACCCAACCTAGTGCGCATACCCCTGTCTTGAAAGCTGAACAACGCATTGCTTTGTTCCGGAGCCTCTTCCACGGGCGCGACGACGTTTATGCTGTTCGCTGGGAGAACGCCGATGGGCGGTCTGGGTACATGCCCAAGGCGGATCGTGACTGGAAGGCCTATCTTCGCGCCAAAGACCAGGACCGCAAGAAGGTTGATCGCCTGACTCGAAAATTCCGACGCCTAACCGACGAGGTAGTGCGTGGACACCTCGTCGGAGATCACACCATCGGTATCTATCCGCTTCTGCAGGACGAGACATGCTGGTTCCTCGCGGTCGATTTCGATAAGAAAACATGGCAAAAGGATGCCACTGCGTTCTTGGCCGTATGTCGCGAACTGAGCGTGCCAGCGGCACTAGAGCGTTCACGGTCAGGCAACGGTGGCCACGTGTGGATCTTCTTCGACCGATCAATCCCAGCAACCACCGCGCGAAAACTGGGCTGTGTAATCCTCACTCGGGCCATGGAGTCCCGTCACCAACTTGGATTGGATTCATACGACCGCTTCTTTCCCAACCAAGACACCATGCCAAAGGGCGGTTTTGGCAACCTGATCGCGCTGCCACTGCAGAAGCTTCCGCGCGCAGATGGAAACAGCGTCTTCATAGATGCGGAGTTTCGTCCATTTGGTGACCAATGGGCGTTTCTGGCAAGCGTGAAACGGATGCCCGCTTCTGCTGCTGAGGCTGTCGTTCTGGAAGCTCAACGAAGTGGGGACCTTATCGGAGTGAGAATCAGCTCTACGGAAGATGAGGGACAAGACCCTTGGGCATTGCCGCCATCCCGAAAGCGAGCAGAGCGTCCAATACCAGGCCCCCTTCCGGTGCAGGTCCGAATTGTTCGCGCCAACCTTTTGTATATCGAAAAGAAGGATCTTCCTTCCGCGATGCTCAACCGGTTGCTTCGCCTTGGGGCATTCCAGAACCCCGAATTTTACAAGGCGCAAGCAATGAGGCTTCCTACTTTCAACAAGCCACGAGTCATTGCCTGTGGCGAGGAACTCGCTAACCACATTGCCCTGCCACGCGGTTGTCTGGTGGAGGTCATCGAGCTGTTGAAATCGCACCGCATCAAGCCAGAAGTCAGTGACGAACGGTTTGTTGGTCGCCCGATCGAGGTAGAGTTTTCCGGCCGACTGCGCCCGTTACAGCAGGATGCCGTTGATGCATTCGTGCAGCACGATGAAGGAATTCTCTGTGCTCCCACGGCTTTTGGCAAGACGGCTGTGGCAGCATGGCTGATCGCGGCAAGAAAGGTGAACACTTTGGTGTTGGTACATCGTCAACAATTGTTAGACCAGTGGCATGCGAGGTTGGCAATGTTCCTCAACCTTCCCGCAAAGTCAGTCGGACAAATCGGAGGAGGGACGACAAAACGCAGTGGCTGTGTGGATATTGCCATTCTTCAAAGTAGCCTCGACAAGGAAGGGGTGAAAGACTTCGTGGCAGAGTATGGTCAAGTGATTGTTGACGAGTGCCACCATCTATCGGCGTTTACCTTTGAGCAGGTGATGAAGCAGGTGAAAGCGAAGTACATCGTCGGACTGACAGCAACTCCCGAGCGAAAAGATGGACACCATCCCATCATCTATATGCAGTGCGGTCCGATTCGATTCAAGCTCAGCGCCCGCTCGATGACGGCAGCTACCCCTTTCGAGCACGAGGTAGTTCCTCGGTTGACAGACTTTTGCTTGCCGCCTGAGCAAACCGATATGACGATTCAGGAAGTGTACGCCGCACTCGTCGATGACCGCGTGCGCAATGAATTGATCCTTACCGATCTCGTCCAGGCAGCCGTAGACGGGCGTTCACCGTTGCTTCTTACCGGCAGAACTGATCACTTGAAATACTTCGAAACGGAGCTTGCTGGCAAGGTGAACAACGTGTTTACGCTGAAGGGCGGCATGGGCAAGAAACGACGACGATCGACAGCAGAGGCAATTGCGGCTGTGCCCGAGTGCGAACCGAGAGTCATTCTGGCGACCGGCAGCTACATAGGCGAAGGATTCGACGACGCTCGCTTGGATACACTCTTTCTGGCAATGCCCATTTCCTGGAAGGGAACGCTACAGCAATACGTAGGGCGTCTCCACCGACTTCATGATGCCAAGCGTGTTGTGCGAGTCTACGATTACGTGGACTCCAACGTCCTTATGCTGGCGCGAATGTACGCGCGTCGCCTGAAAGGGTACAACCTGATCGGCTACACGATCCGGGACGCCAGCAACGAAAGATCGTTCTCTCAGCAGGTTGAAAATCGATCTCCCAAAGAGCCTTTGATCAACGGAGAAACATGACGAAACGGAACAGTCGCCCGGCGTTCTGCATCTGCGGAAGCTGAAAGGCGAGTCTGGGACAAATCTCCCTTCGCTCAGCAAGGCGAGGCTGAAGGAATTGATCGAACAAGCGATCGTGGATGCTTACGGCGAAGAAGAACAAGCAGGCGGTTTTTTCACCATGATTGAGGAACACCTAGCGTTGCCGTTCTCTGTGAAGGTCCTCGGCGTCGATGCTGACGTGGAGAAGCTCGACATGACGCTAGATGGCCAAATTGTTGCCACTTGCCGTCGAGGCAAAACGCGCCAGAAGATCCCAATCCTGGACCTGCCTTTGCCAACGCCGGCACCGGCGGGCGTGGAATGGATTGTCGCTTATCGTCACTGGCGCCGAGGGTCCTGGTGAGCGAATATCAGTACTACGATTTCCGCGCAATCGACCGTCCGCTGACCAAAAAAGAGATGGCCAAGCTACGTTCCATCTCGACGCGGGCCGCAATCACCACAACGAGCTTCACGAACCACTACGAATGGGGAGATCTGAAAGCCAATCCGAGCAAGCTGCTGGAGAAATATTTTGACGCTTTTGTCTACTTCGCGAACTGGGGGACGCATGAGTTCTATATTCGCCTTCCGCAGGAATCGGTTGACTACAAGTTGCTCAAGGCCATGATCCCAGGCGAGACCGTGCGTGTGCGAAAAACCGCGAGATTCGTGATCGTTGAATTTGGATGTGAGTCGGAGTGGGATGGCGAGGACGACGGGACCGGATGGATGGCCTCCCTGATGCCTCTGCGCTCAGACCTGCTTCGCGGCGACCTCCGATGCCTGTATCTCGGCTGGCTTCGCAGTGCGCAGGATGGAGGACTTGATGAAGATGAAATGGAGCCGCCCGTGCCTGCAGGCTTGCAAGAATTGTCCGGTTCCCTCGATGCTCTGATCGAATTCCTCGAAATCAACGAGGATCTCGTCGAGGTTGCAGCACAGGCTTCAAAACCACTCGCTGCTAGACCGAGCCGCAAAGAGCTGTCCGCATGGATTCGAGGCCTGCCTGAAAAGAACAAGAACGAGTTACTCATTACTGCGGGAGTGGAGTCGAGTGAACTCTGGCGAAGCAATCTCATGCGGCGTTTTCAGCGTCAAAACTCTCAACACTCTTCGCAGACGGTTGCAACGGCCCGGCGCAGTGCAGGCGATATCCTGGCCGTGGCCCACGCGCGAGCGAAAGAAAAAATCCAGCAGATGAACGAACGACGCGCGGTAGAAGAGGCAAGACGAAAGGCCGAGGACGAGGCAAACCGAGCTCGCTATCTCGATCAACTAGGGCGACGCGAACCGGAAATTTGGGAGCAGGTCGCCGTACATATCCTGAAGCGGCAGCCCAACGACTATGCCAGGGCGGTTGGCTTGCTGACCGACTTGCATGATCTCGCAGCCCGCCGGGGCAAGAGGGCCAAATTTCAGATGGAACTTGAGAAGATCCGGCAGACACACGCCGCCAAGGAGAGCTTCTTGCGTCGACTTGCCAAGGCAAACTTGTAGGTAGGCTGATCGCGACTGCAGCAAACAATCGTCTCGAACCGCCAAATTGTGACGCCGGTGTGACGCAAAACCTGCCAACACTGACAAAGTTGACATCATTGACAGTTCACGGCGATTGATTTCAAGTAAGTTGTCTATTTGCAATGCAGTCCGGCGAATTCGGCTTATAGGTCCGGCCGCCACGAAGTCCCCTATATCGTCGGGATCGCTTGGTCACGGCCGCTGAAGCACGATGAGTTCTACGGCATCGGGGGCAAGAGGACTGGACAAATTCAAAGTCCCTCCCGCGCCGGATTTTTCTTCAACCAAGTCGAGATTCTGCGTCTCGCTAATTCGGTAACGCTTTACGCTGAATGTTTTTTCACCCCACGGCAAATTAGTGATCGTGAGATTGTAGCCGGCATTGTCACGGTAAACGATGTCCGTACGAGGCGGCAGGAACTTGAGTTTGGAAGAGTCCGGCAAAGGGGGCAATGCTTTCAGCACTTCCGGCGGTATTTGCATGATGTTTGGCTTGAAGCCAGCGGGAATCGCATAATTGCTGATCAGTATCTGAACGGTTTTGCCATCTGTCGAACGGCCTGCCAGCGCCGCGAAACCGAAACTGTCCGTGCCCTCAACTGCAAAGCGCTGCGGCGTGTCCAGCATTTTCCCCATAGCCTGGAACGTGTATGCGGTCTTGAAATACTTGCCTTGCAGATCGAAGAGTCCCATCCATGCTGCGTCGCCGCGATAGAAGTGCGCGTGATCAATGGGGGCGTCCTGAAAATAGCTGAGCACCGCGCCGATGTAAGCGGCGTTGTCCACGCCCTCCAGCCTGGCCTTCTCGCGGTCGGTAAAGTCCGGCGTGAGATTCCACTCTGAGAGAATGCTCTCGGCGTTGGGGAAGCCGTGGGTGTTAAGGAGTCGACGAATTTGCGTACCGAGACGAACGGCGTCGTAAGGATCGGCGGAGCGATCGGCATAGGTGTGCCAGGAGTAAAAATCGAGTGGCAGGTGGTGGGCGGCACAATAGTCGATAAATCCTTCGCGGTATGGTCCGTCATCGGACGGGAGAGCCTTTGCATCTCCTCCCACCTTGAGCGCGGGATCAACTGACTTCAAGGCGCGAACTGTTTTCTCGTACAAAGAGTAAAACTGCTCAGGCGTACCCGACCAGAAGAGAGCCTCCGGCTCGTTCCAGAATTCCCAATAGCGAATGCCATAGTGGAAGCCGTTAGCCCATCCTTGGTTGTAGTGCATGGCGATGTGCTTCACCACGGCAGCATACTTGTCGAAATCCGGCAGTGGTTCGATATTGGCGCCCCAACTGCGACCGACACGATAGTAGACTTCCGCTCCGCTGGCATGAATGGCAGCAAGCACGCTGTCAGTCGGCACAAAATTGTAGCTTTCGGGTTTTTCTGGATCGGCACTCCAGTCAGGAAAAATGATGCTCGCGTTGCCCGCTTTCACCACGCCAGCACGTTGGACAGAATCAGGAATAAGCCAAGTCAAGAGTCCGTTAGCCAGGTCGAATTTTGAGTCTATCTCGCTGGGCCCCATAAAATCGTGGGTGCGAACCTGGTTGATGCGTAGTTCTTTATATTGCTGGACGAGGTTTGGAAGCCCGGCCATGAGCGGACTGGGAGGACCGTTCACTCCCTGGAACGAGTGGATCTCGCCAGTTACCTTGCTGGCATCCACATGTAAGGAGCGGAATCCCGTATTGGTTGCGTCCTGTGCAAAGGCAGCAGCGCAGAGCAGCAATGGGAGAAAATGACTGCCGAGTGTCTTCATCAGGCAAACTCCTTAGCGATGCATGCGCTTGACCGCACACCGTCTCGGAAAATTGATTATCCGTTCATCTTCTTCTGCAACAGTGTGAGTAGCGGTCGATCGAGCTGGTGTCCCTGCCAGCTCTCGAACTTAGTCCCTGGACGATCCGTGTCGAGCACGCCAAAAGGTCCGCGGAAATTCCACAATGCCCATCCGGAATTCAATTCACCCAAAACGTCGAGTGTGTCGGCAAACCATGCCAAAACGACATCGGGCGGAGTGTGCTTGTAACACCCCATTTCGCCGAAGTGAATCGGAACCCCCTGAGACGAAAGATCGGCCCAGGGATGAAAGGTCGTCTCGAGCGTTTGACGGTCGCAAATGACTTTTCCCTTGTCGTCCTTGAGAGGCCACGTGGGCACTGGCTCTGAGCCGGTGAGGATGCCACGTGCCCACTCACACTGATGGTGGGTAACCTGGATCGGATTGTAGGTGTGGCAACTTTGCAGCATGCGGGTGCTGAAGAGATCAGGAATCGGCGAGCCTCCTCCCAGATAGCCATCGGTTACGACCAGGCGTTGTGGATCGTGCGCGCGAATTGCGTCCGACGCGGTCTTTGCCAAACGCGTGTAGTCATTGGCATGACGTTGCAGGCGCTCAGGGCTGAACAGATCTTTGGTCGTAACGGCACCATGTTTCTGGAGCTCTGCTAACTCGGCCGCGGTCGGCAGTGGAATTGGCTCGTTGACCAGGTTGAAACTGAGCCGTTGACTTGGAATGCCTTTGTAGCGGTCGGCGAACAAAGTCCACTGATGAATGAAGGCATCGAAGGTGTGAGGATCGGTGAAGACGTCGGTCTTTTCTTTTGTGACAGCAATGCCCGTGAGTTTTATGTCCATCGTGTCGAGAATGCACAAGCCCGGGGCACGGTGGAGGCAAACGTTGACGTGGATACCGTATTTTTCTCCCATCCTGATGGCTCGGTCTACCGGTTCGACGTGCTTTTCGTTGATGGTGAAGAGATCAGGAGCGGTCCAAAAACGATAATCCATCGGCAGGCGTACCCAGTTAAAGCCCCAGTCTCGAATCCAGCGGAAGTCGTCTTCGACGAACATCCCATCGTTCTTGTAGGGGAAATACTTCATCCAGTCGGGATCGGTAGAGAAGTACTCGAGCAGATTAAAACCGTACCACCGCGGATTCCGCGCGGGCGGCGTAGATTTCGAAGTGGATTGTGCTGCAGATGTACCCAGCCCACGAAGTGCCGCGCTCGCGAATCCGGATGGAAAGATAGCGGCAGACGCAACCGCAGCGGCGGATTTCAACAGACTGCGGCGGGTTAAGCTGAGCTCCTGGAATTTCGGTGAGCCGTCTTTTCGTTTCCCCATGGACTTACTCTTTTCGAGCATCGGCATCGGCAACTAAATCTGGTAATCGATGTCCTCCATAATCCTCTGGATGGATGATGAGAGCGGTTCACTCGTGGCCTCTGCGCCTTCGAGTCTTTGAACCCGATCGCGCAACCTGTTTACTTCGGTCGCCACCGCCGCCAACGCCTCGGAGAGCGGGTCGTTGATTTGCTTGGGATCCGTGATCACAACTCGCTCGCCGTTGCGGAAGATGATATGGCCCGGCACGCCGACGACTGTGGAGTTCTCCGGCACACTTCGCAACACAACCGAGCCGGCGCCGATGCGGCAGTTCCTCCCCACAGTGATATTACCGAGAACTTTCGCTCCGCCGCCGATCACCACTTCGTCTTCGATGGTGGGGTGTCGTTTGCCGTGCTCTTTGCCCGTACCGCCCAGAGTTACGCCCTGATACAAGGTCACGTCGTCACCGACGATCGCGGTTTCGCCGATGACCACCCCAAGCCCATGATCGATGAACAGCCGACGTCCAATTTTCGCACCGGGATGAATTTCGATTCCAGTGAGAAAGCGCGCCACTTGCGAGAGCCACCGCGCAAGCAGCCAGAAGCCATGGTTCCACAGCCAGTGATTGACGCGGTAGAACCACACCGCGTGTAACCCTGAGTAGCACAAGAAAACTTCCAGGCGCGATTTGGCTGCAGGGTCGCGCTCTTGTACCGTGGCGACGTCCTCACGAATTGAGGCGACGATATGGGACATGCATCAAGCCGCGAGCGGTGATGTAGGAATCTGCAGCGCCTGGTTCCGGAGCTCGTCAAACAGAATACTCGTCAGGTAGCGTTCGCCGAAATCCGGCAGCACGACCACGACCAGCTTGCCTGCGTTTTCTTTCCGGCTTGCGACTTTGAGAGCGGCGACCACGGCTGCCCCGGACGAAATGCCTACCAGCAGGCCTTCTTCTTTGGCGAGGCGGCGTGCCATGTTGACCGCGTCGTCGTTGGTTACTGTCACGACTTCATCAATGTAGTCCCGGCGCAAAATGCTGGGCACAAATCCGGCGCCGATGCCCTGGATCTTGTGAGGCGAAGGCTTGCCGCCCGAGAGTACCGCGCTGTCCGCCGGTTCAACAGCGACGGCTTTGAAAGAAGGCTTCTTCGGCTTGATATATTGGGAAACGCCGGTGATGGTTCCGCCGGTGCCAACGCCGGAAATCAGGATATCCACGCGCCCATCCGTGTCATTCCAAATCTCAGGCCCAGTGGTTTCCAGGTGAATCTTGGGGTTGGCGGGATTGTCAAACTGTTGCGGCATGAAGCCGTTTGGAGTTTTTGCGAGAATCTCCAGAGCTTTGGCGATTGCGCCCTTCATCCCGTTCGGACCCGGAGTGAGAACGATTTCCGCGCCAAAGGCAAGCAGAAGAACGCGTCGCTCAAGGCTCATGGTTTCAGGCATGGTCAGGATCAGCTTGTATCCTCGGACAGCCGCCACGAATGCCAGGCCGATGCCCGTGTTGCCGCTGGTGGGCTCGATCAGCACCGTTTTGCCAGATTGAATTTTCCCCGCCCGCTCGGCCTCGGTAATCATGCTGACGCCAATGCGATCCTTTACGCTGGCACAAGGATTCGAGCTTTCCAGTTTCGCCACGACCTCGGCTGCGCAGCCTTCCGTCACTTTGTTAAGCCGGACCAGCGGCGTGTTCCCAATGAGCTCTGTGACGTCATGTGCAATGTTCATAGTGAGCTTTGTCCCTCCACGAATTGGATGCGCAAGACTCGTATAAATCGCACTTAATCTATAGCCCGTGATAAAAGCGACGATGCATTCACAACTGTTGAGCCGCAGTCGTCTGCATTGACAGTTCCCGCTATCTCCGGTTCAATCATAAAAGGCCGCAACGCGACCTCGCGAATTCGGGTTGAAGGTTCGGCCATCACAATCTTCGAATCATCGATTTCGAATCTAGATCTCGAATCATAGAATAGGAGCAATCCGTGTCCGCACCCAGCCGTCGTCCCGAAATCCGCCGTCGCCGCACGCGCAAAGAGAAAATCCTCAAGCTGCGCAAGAGTCTCGCCGCGGCTTCATCAGAAACCGATCGTGCTCGCTTCCGCGCGAAATTGCATCGTCAAGGGCTGGTCTCGCCCGGAACCCCACTGCTCAAGAGCGAGTGAGACAACCTGAGGTCGCGGGTTTGTCTCCTCTTATTCAGAGCCTCTTTGTGCACGGCTGCTCGCCACAGGCGCGGGCGCCCGCGCTTCACATCGCTTTTGCATAGTGACGGTCTTTCTCCTGTTTTCCTGCCACTGCTTCGTAAACCGCGATAATTTGCCGGGCGGACGTTTCCCAGGAGAATTTCTTGACCTGCTCGTACCCGCGCTGTTTAAACTTTTCGCGAACCGCTTGATCCAGCAGTACGCGGTGCAGTGCGCGCATGATCTCGAAGACATTCTCTGGATTCACCAGCACCGCTGCATTGCCCACCACCTCAGGCAGGGACGAAGTGTTGGAGGTAACGACTGGCGTGCCGTGTGCCATGGCCTCCAGGGGGGGCAGCCCAAAACCTTCGTAGAGAGAGGGGAAAACGAATATCTTTGCCGCATCGTAGAAAACCCGCAACATTTCGATGGGAACGAATCCCATGAAGCGGACGTCGTTCTGCACGCCGCCGCGAATGACGGTGCGCCGCAAGTCAGGATGCTTCGAAAGTTCGTCGCCGATGATGATCAGCTTCAGGTCCGGGAACTTTTCCTCTTTCTCCAGTTCAGCCTTCAGAGCAGAAAAGGCTTCGATAATCCGCACCAGATTTTTGTGGGGACTGATACGGCCCGCATAAAGGAGGAAAGGATACGTGACAAGGTAGCGTTCGGCGAGGACTTGCCTTTCGGTGTCCGAGGCGTGGCCGCGGAGGAAGCGCTCGTCGATGGCGTTGTACACAACTTCAATGCGAGACCCAGCGATGCCAAATAATTTCTCGATGTCGCTCTTGGTGTACCTGGAGACTGCCAAAATTCTCGCCGCCCCTTTGAGCACTCGTCGAGTAAGGTGAAAATGCAGCGAGCGTCTCAGGCTGGAGCGGCCATGGGTGCGATACATGTGCTCAAGAACATCATGGACGGTCATCACATATGGACAAGGCAAAGTGCGCGGCATCCAGAACAGATGCGGAATGTGCACCAGATCACAATTAAAACGCTTGAGAATGGCGCGACATTCGAGATAGCCTTTGGCCGTGGTCCCATCATCCATCAAAGGGACCGTCTGAAAGGTTGGCGGGAGCGGACCGATCTCCGACACCTTCTGCGGTGAACCGATAAGAAAATATTCGTTGGAGTGATCTAGTCGGCCCAGCGCCCGCACGACATTCCGCGTGTAAGTGCCAACGCCGAACTCGGTCATCCGCCGAATATCAATGGCAACTCTCACGGAACAGATTTAACCACAAAGGATGCGAAGGCACACAAAGGAATTCTGGTCCTAGCGGAAGGGCTCAAGCTCTGGCTTCTGCCTGCGCCCTGGCTCTGCGCTCCGGATATAGCGGGAAGATGTCGGCCAGTTCCAGCACCTGCTTGCGGATTTTCCCTAGCGTAGCTGCATCTGTTCGTTGATGCAGCGCCTCGGAAATCCACCGGCCAACCTGCCGCATTTCGGCTTCCTTCATGCCGCGCGTCGTCAAGGCGGGCGTGCCAATGCGGATGCCGCTTGGCTTCATCGGCGGATTCACGTCGAAAGGAATGGCGTTCTTGTTCACAGTAATGCCAGCCTGATCGAGCGCTTTCTCGGCCTCGCTGCCGAGCATGCCTTTGGAAAACACATCCACCAGCATGAGATGCGTGTCCGTCCCGCCGGAAATAATGCGGAAGCCTTCCGCCCCCAGCGTGTCAGCTAATACCTTCGCATTGGCCACGACCTGCCGCGCGTAATCGCGGAAGTCTGGTTGCATGGCTTCGCGGAAGCACACCGCCTTGGCGGCGATAATGTGTACAAGCGGCCCACCTTGCATGCCCGGGAAGACAACTTTATCGATCGCAGCGGCGAAATCCTGCTTGCACAAGATCATTCCAGCACGCGGTCCCCGTAGCGTTTTGTGCGTAGTAGAAGTAACAATGTGCGCGTGCGGAACTGGCGAGGGATGCACGCCGCCTGCGACCAGGCCGGCAAAGTGCGCCATGTCCACCAGATAGAGCGCTCCGATTTTGTCGGCGATTTGCCGCATGCGCGGGAAATCAATGACGCGAGGATAAGCGCTGCCGCCGCCGATAATCATCGTGGGACGTTCTTTCTCGGCAAGCTTTTCCAAGTCGTCGTAATCGATGGTCTCGGTTTCCTTCGTTACGCCATAGGGGACGATGCGATAAGTCTTTCCTGAGAAGTTGAGGTGGTGTCCGTGGGTGAGGTGGCCGCCGTGCGCCAGGTTCAGGCCGAGAATAGTATCGCCAGGTTGCAGGACGGCGGAGTACGCCTCCATATTGGCTTGCGATCCGGCGTGGGGCTGGACGTTGGCATGTTCCGCTCCGAAAAGTTGTTTCGCGCGCTCACGGGCCAGGTTCTCGACGATGTCTGCGAACTCGCAGCCGCCGTAATAGCGCTTCCCCGGATAGCCCTCGGCGTACTTATTCGTGAATACCGAGCCCATCGCTTCAAGCACGGCCTCGCAGACAAAGTTTTCTGAGGCGATGAGTTCCAGTCCCTCGTGTTGGCGGCGGACTTCATTATCAATGGCAGCGGCCACTTCGGGATCGGCTTCGTACAACGAGCGCGACATGTTGTCGTCTTTCATTTCAACCTCCGGGAAAATCTGGCCTGCGATCGGCGCTTTGCTCATAAACATCCGGCCGATGAAGCTCCATGTAGTTCTGAGGCTTCTTCAAAGGCTCGAACCCAAGTTTTGAGTATAGCCCGTGAGCGTCCCGGGTGACCAAGCTCCAGCGGCGCAATCCTTGCAGACGGGGGTGTCGCAGGACACATTCCATAAGCCATTTGCCCAGGCCGCGACCGCGGAATGATTCGAGTAAGAACACGTCTCCGACGTAAGCATAGGTCGCGTAGTCGGAGATGACGCGTGCAAATCCTACTTGCTTGCGCTCTGCAAAGACACCGAAGCACAACGAGTTCTCAATCGAACAGGCGACAACATCACGCGGAATGCCGTTGGCCCAGTAGCACTCAGTCAAGAACCCATGAACGACATCCAGGTCAATCAGGTCACGATCGGTACTGATGGTGAACTCGCCTTTGCGATATTCTCTCGTCTGCCCGGGTTGAATGTTCTGGGTAGGCATGCTTCGCCTCGATCAAGCGACGGTCAACCGTCATTCTAAACAAGCAGTTGGCAGTTGGCACACCGCACGAATGCCTGAGACGTAGCAAGCTACGTCTCTACCGAGGCATGACTGTAGAAACGTTGCTTGCAACGTCTCACTGTCGGTGTCGATTGTTATCCCTCAAACGCAGTCCGCATAAACGATGCCAGATTCCAGCCATCGATGTATTTGTAGGGCGTCTCTCCGGTTGTGTAGTGTCCGCACGGCAGCACTACTACCTTGTGATCCAGATTATGTCGCTCAAACTCATGCACGGCGCTGCGGGAGAACTCCGGCAGGAACGTCAGATCGTATTTAGCGTAAACAATGAGCGACTTCTTGCGCCAGCGCGCGAATTGCTGGAAGTAGGACATCGGGCTCACAGCGCTCCATAGAACGCGCAGACGTTCCAGATCGATCTGTGATTCCAACCCCTCCCGGATATGACGGGTGGATTGTCCGTGCCAGACGACATCGGCAACGTAGGTCGCAGCGTGATTGAAAGCTGCCACTTGAATGCGCGGGTCGTGGGCGGCGGCTAGAAACGCGTAACAGGAACCGAGGCTGGTACCCAGGATGCCCAGACGGCGATAGCCTTGGGATTCGAGCCAATCCAAGCAGCATCGGACATCGATCACGGCCTGGCGGCAGGCGTCGAGCGTTCGTCCGATGTTGGCAGAAACGGCATAATCGGCGCGCAGGATCTCGGGAGGGGTTCGGATGTCATGGTACGGCATGGTCAACCGCAAAACTGAAATCCCGAGAAGATTCAGCACACGGCACAAGCTGTTATAAGCGAGTGCATCAGAATTCCAATGTGGCAAGAGCACAATCGCTCGCTTGCCCCGGGCTGGAAACCAGCGAGCGTTTGCCAGGTTGTTTTCTGGAAACGGCGAGCGCACAGGTGAGGTGAAGCGCAGGAAATCAGCGTAGGTGCCACGGACTCTTTCTTCCAGCGCCAGATTTGGCACCGCGCGTGTGCTGAAAACTTTGACCGCTCGCCGCTCCAGGCGGAAGTCCGCCGGTTTGATGTAGGAAAAGAATTCATCGCTTGACCCGATGATTCGCCGGTTGTATTCGCGCAGATAGCTTTCGCCGTCTTGCGGAATATGCCCCGGAGCATAGCCATTGCGGCAAGGCCAATCCCGTGCCCACTCCACGCCCCATTCCAATGGACGCACGACCCGATTGTTGTCGACAGACGTGAGCCGGGTCTCCCAGTCATACATCCACTGTGCGTAGTGTGAGGGCATGGACACTCCAGCATAGCAAATGGGGAAGGGCTGGTCAGGACCACGGCAGCGAACTGCGGCAATCAGCACTTGGAGCGGAGTATTGAGTCTTCAGCGGGACGACACTCTAGATTGCGATCAGGTGATTTGAAGTGTCCCAATTGCGGAAAGCCCGAGAGAAGTAGCAATCTTTTGACAGTATCCTGACAACTGCTCCCTCTGGAAAGGTGAGCATTAGTCTGACCGGCTGAGAAGTAGCACGCGACGTCTCTATCGCGAAAGATGGCTGGCTAGGATGCATCCCGCGATTTTGTGAATGACACGCCAAGGTTCAGCTTCTTCGTGCTGTGATAGGGTTCAGCAAATCAGTGCCGAGTTGGCCAGCCTATTTCAACAGCAGATCGAATTGACCAGGCGCGAAGCATTGGTGGGACTAACGCCGGCAGAGTACGAGGAGTATGACAAAGTCGTGGACGCGATTCGCGACTCGTACAGTGAACTCGCGAAGCTTCGATCGGGAACGTAGTCTTGTAAGTGTCAGTCGACGTGTCTTCGGGGTACGCGCTTGGAGATTCCGCAAAGAATTTCATAAGGCACCGTCTCTGAAAGCGCAGCGTGTTCCCGGGCGTCAACACTTAAACCGTCCATGGCGCCGAGCAGAATGACCTCGTCGCCAACAGAAACTCCAGGCAGCCCGGTGACATCGGCCAGTGTCAGATCCATGGAAATTCGTCCCACGATCGGGGCGTAGTTCTCGCCCACAATCACTCGGCCCTGAGACGAAATTTTGCGGTTTAAGCCATCCGCATACCCCACCGGAAGCACGGCAATGCGCGCGGGAGCTTTGGTGACGTAGATTCCGCCGTAACCCAGGGCCTGGTTGGCGCGCATATCGCGAAGGGAGAGAATGCGGGTTTTCCAGGTCAAAGCGGGTTTCACCGCAAGGCGCAACCCGCTGCCGCTGACCTCTCGACCGGCACGCTCAAAAGGCAAATAATAACCGTACAGCGCAATCCCCGGCCGCACCATCGTGTTCCAGGATTCCGGACGCGATATCACGGCCCCGGTATTGGCCGCATGAACCAGCGGCGGATTGAATCCTTCGTTGCGAAGAAAGTTGCGCACTTCATCGAACGACTTCAATTGGGCCGCAACCGAAGGCTCGTCCAGCACCTCCGACGACGCTAGGTGAGTCGACAATCCCTCGAGCAGCAGGTGTGGCGACGACTCCAACACCGCACAAATCCGTGGCAAATCTTCCGGCGCGGCTCCCAGGCGTCCCATGCCGGTATCCACTTTCAAATGGATGGGATGCTTCGCAACGCCGAGCGCTGTCGCGGCCTTTTCGAACAATTCTATTTGCCCGGTCTCCCAGACCGTTGGGGTCAATCCCAAACGTACGATTTCCTCCTCTTCGCCGCGCCAGAAGCCGGTCATCAGCAGGATGCGCCCACGAATACCGGCTTCGCGGAGCGGAATTGCTTCATCTAATGAGGTCACGCCGAACCAGCGAGCGCCCTCCTGCTCCAGTGCTTGCGCGCACTCGACCGCGCCGTGCCCGTAGGCATCGGCTTTTACGATGGCACAAACCGTCACCCCAGGGGTTATGTGTTGCTGCACCACGCGAAAGTTCCGCCGCAACGTTCCCAGCGAGACCTCGGCCCAAGTCGGTCGAGTTGCGGTTCGCTTGGCAATTTCGATGGTAGCCACTTGCTTTAGATTATAGCGGCCATCTCGGTTGCCCTCAGGTTACTGCCGTACTACTCCCTGTGCAGGATGACCGAGTGCAGGAAGCCCGACATTTCCAAAGCCGTTTTCGCTATCCACCCGAGAGCGTGAAGTTCACTGTTACCTGAGTCTCCACTTCTACCGGCTCGTTGTTCAAATAGTATGGGCGGTAGCGCCATTGCAAAACTGCATCCATCGCGGACTTCACCAGCAACGGATGACCGGTGATCACCTGCAGATTTTCAATCCTGCCCTCCCGCGAGATCATTGCCCGCAGCACCACGATTCCTTGAATCCGTGCCTGCCGCGCCAGGGGTGGATACTGCGGTTGCACGCGATAGATGAGATTTCCCTCCATTACGCGGGAAACGCGAGGTGGACGCACGGAAGGCGTTGGGGGCGGCGGCACGATAGTATTAAACCCGCTGCCGATCGAGTCAAGAACGCCGTTGCGACCCGGCGAAGTGCCGGTGCCGCGGATCACGCCCAGCCCACTAACATCAACCGCTGGTGGAGCGCTCGGTTCGTCAAAGGCCGCTATCTCCCTTGGCACGGAAAGGGGCGCCATCACCCTACCGTCCGGTGACAAGTTACTTCTGTTCGCGCGAGCATTTCGCGCAGCCTCAGGAGCAGGCGGCGCGGGCGGCGGAGATGGCGCCACGAGCCGGGATACCAATTGGAATTGCGGCAGAACCTGGGTGTAGAACAGCGGCAGCAAGAACAGAACCCCTGCGGCGACAGCCTGCGCCGTAAACGAAGCCAGAGTTGTCCAACCGCGGCGAGAACGGTCAGCCCAACGAGAATCAAGTAGGGAATCAGCAAACATGGGTGTCCTCCTGAGTTTGGTGCTTCCTCTAAGGACACCGGCAGGCGCTCTAGCAACCGTCTTCCCGCAAAAATAAAAGGCCGCTTCTTGTGCGGCCTTCCAGGAACTTTCGTTGTGCCTAAGGTGTCTCTCGATTCTACTTAGGAGGTGGAGTGGTCGTTGCCGGTTTGGTGCCGCCGGCTGGCGCGGCGGGTTTTGTCGCGCCGGTGGCCGCAGGCTTGGCCGTCGTGGGCCTTGTAGGAGCGGGAACACCCGACTGTGTGTTGTAGGCATCGACGATCGCCTTGGTGATGTCGACGGAGGGTCCAGCCCAGAGCACGGGCCCTTGCGGCCATGGATTAGAAGTATCCATGATCAAGCCGAATCCCTTGTCGCCCGCATACTTCACGATGATCGGAGCCATCTTCTGCAGGATGCGCTGCGCGATCTCGTTTTGCTGAGCCTGGGCATCGTCCCTCGCATCCTGAACCGAGCGCTCAAGCTTCTTCTGTTTATCCTCGACCTGCTTGACAAAGGCGCCGCGGGAATCGTCGTTGAGCGTGGCGCTTTGAGTGTTCAGCTGCTTCTTCAGGCTCTCGACTTCGTCGTTCATGTTCTTCAGCTCAGACTGCTTCGGCTCAAGCTTCTTGCTGAGCGCCTCGAAGTCGCGCTGGCCTTCATTGCTGGCAAAGATTGCCTGTTCGATGTTGATCGTGCCTATCTTGCTTCCTGTGCCACCGACAGTGGTGTCGGGTGTTGTCCCTGCGGCACTCGGAGCTGGGGGCAACGCGGGGCCCGCGCTGGCAGTTTGAGCCAGGGCGGTAACCGAAACAACAAACACGGTGGCCAGAAGAAATCGCGGAAACTTTCTTGTCATGGATTGCTTGAACTCCTTAGAAATTGTACGGGAATCTGGCTTCAGATCCTCGTCGCGGATCATGCTGCGTCTTGCCTCGAAGCCAACCAGGCCGCGCGCTCAAACGGGAAGGCAGACCCTAGCACTCAGCGTCTCACGCAAATCTGCCAGCGTGCGACCACCCCGTACCATTCGATTTTCAGGGTGCTGTAGTTTTCATTATAGGAACACTGCCGCCTCAGCGTCAAACTGTCGGGCCAGCCTCAGCCCTTTGCATCTCCGAAAGCCTGACGTCCAAGGCCTTTTTTAAAACGTGGTGGCCACGGTAAAGCGAAATGTCTTGCGCGGCTCCCTCAACTGATACGGGGGAGAAAAAGAATTCCGGGCCAGCTGATAGGTGTAATCTCCCGCGGCTCCGGGCGGGAACATGGCACGGGTGATCGGAACCGGTGCGTTCACCGTCGTATCCAAGCGCAAAGGGTTATAGGCCCAGTAAATGCGGAAGGGCGCGTTGACCACCGGCAAGAACACTTGCAACTCGAGACCCGTGGACATTCTGGGAGTCCAGTTCGTGCCGGCCACCGGACTAAGGTACTGGGAGAATTTCTGCGTCGTTCCACCTACGCAGTTGAAGCCAACGTCCAGCGCAGGGCAGCCGTAAACCGTGCTATTGATCAAGTCGAACTGTCCGTTGTTTATTTTCAGCTGCGAATCTCTAAGGATCGGCTCAACCCCGAAGTCCATGAACGGTGCGATAGCCACTGGCCCCGCGATGGTGATCCGATATTCCAGGTTGGTGATGGCGCTGAAGTCGCCGCCGGGGAAAACAATCTGGTCCAGTGGAACCGGGATGGTATAGGCCCCTTGCAGAGGGTTGGCTGGATTCTTGGGCACAATCGAGCCATCCGGGTTGCGCAATTGGATCGACGTCGTATTCGGCAGAAACGAGACCGGCGAGATGGAGCGTATATCAAAGCCCCGCAAGTCATTTTCGCCACCGTCGTAAAAGCGCTGGAATGGGGGAGGCACTACGCCGCCGTATCCCGTGAGAAAGGATCCCTGAATGTTGAAGCCAAGCGCATTGCGCCCTTTGTTCATCGGCTTCCAATGGGTGAATTTCACAATCGGACGAACTGTCCTGACGGTTCCGCCCAAGCCAGCAATTTCAGTTCCCAGGTAGAAGCTGTTGCCCTTGTGAGGATAAAGTGCCCTATCCAACGAGTTGATCGTGAAGCTGGGAGCAATCTTGCTGGTAATGATTCCGTTCAGCGCGTTAGGACCGCTGATGCCGCTGAATGCGAGAGAATCGAACAGCGTTTGCGAGGCCGTGGTCAGCGCTACGATCGAAGAGTCATCGTAAGAGTAACTAATGCCCACACGCTTGAATGAGCGGTGCAGCGGATAAGACAGGTTCACCGCAAAGCCCCTGCTGGACTGGGTATAGTTCTGGAGATTCTCCTGTAAAGCCTCAGGCAGGTTGATCTGCTGACCGCTGAGGATTGCCGCCTGCCGCGCCTGATCGTAGGTGAACTTCGTGAAGTACACGGTGAAACCGAGTTGCAGGGGGCGATCGAACAAGTAAGGCTGGGTGAAGCTGAACGAAACGTTGCGCTGGAGATTCCCGATGTTTGCCTGCACGCTGAGAGTCTCGCCCAGCCCGAGGAAGTTGTTGGTGCTGTAGCTCAGCCCGACGAATGTGCCAGACAGACCACTGACGCCGCCGCTCAACCCGATGCTGTTCTTGCCCTTCTCCTTGACCTTGAGCGTGAGATCTACCGTCCCGTCCTTTTCGTTCAGGTGACGCTCGGTGACGTTGGGGTCATCGGCTTTCAAATTGTCGAAGAATCCCAGTTGGTTCAGTCGCTGGATGCTGAGCTCCCATAGTTGTTGGTTGTAAACCTGGCCTTCTTCCAGAACGATCTCACGGCGTATTACCTTGTCACGGGTCGTGGTGTTGCCCTGGAACTCGATGCGTCGCACGCTAAACTGCTTGCCCTCGTCTACGTCAATATCGAGGAAGACGAGTTTTTTCTCCTCGTCGAACGTGGTATTCGGAATGGAAGTGAAGTTGATGTATCCCAATTGACCGTAGGCTTTTTGCAGGTTTTCCAAGCCCTTCGCGATCTTGCTGCGATCAAAAGTATCGCCGTCTTTTATCAAAAACAGACGGCGCAAGGCTGCGGTGTTGGTTACCGCCTTGTTGTTCTTGAAAGTGATTCCGCCCAAGCTATATTTGTCACCTTCCTCGATGGGCATGGTTATGTCTACGGCCTTCCCCGGACCTTTCTGGAGCAGCGGAATGTGAAATCCCTGGTGTCCGGTGTCGTGGATCTGGGTCTTGGGCTCCTGCACCAAGACTTTGAAGTAGCCGCGATTCTGGTACTCGGAACGAACCCGCTCGGTGTCTTCGTCAAGTTTGGTGGCGTCGTACGTCTTGGCGAAGAGGTTTTCCAGGAAGATAGAATGAGGAACTCCGATAGGCTTCAGGTTCTTCATCGCACTACGCAGAATGCGGCTAGGGACGTGCTTGTTGCCTTCGAACGCAATTTTGCCGACCTTGACCTTCGGTCCCTCCTTGATCACAAACGTGATGCTCACGGCGTTTGGCGGAATGGGGTGGATCTCAGTACGAATGGTGGAGAACTGTCTCCCATGCTCGGACAGCAGTTGCTTGATCGTCACCTCGGCTTTTTTTACCTTGGTTGGATCGTATTGGCTCTCGACCGACAACCCGACTTTAGCTTCCTTGAAGCGGTCCAGCACGTCGCTTTTGGAGACGGAGCTCAGGCCATCGTAGTTAATCTCCCGGATGGTTGGCCGTTCTTTCACTTCGATAATAAGGATCCATCCCTTGGCGGTCTGCGAGCGCTTAAAGGTGATGTCTTCGAAGTATCCCGTATTCCACAATGAGTTGTAGTCACGCTCAAGCGCCGCCTGATCGTAAACATCTCCGGGGTGGGTAAAGATTCGGGCTTTAATGGTTTCGGCAGGAATGCGGCGGTTGCCGTGAACTTCCACGCCCACAATCAGGTCTTGCTGTCCCACCGCCCACGAACAGAGTAAGAAAAAAGTCAGCAGGAAACCGAGGAGCACTCGTCTCCCAGCTCTGCAACACCTTACAAATGAAGGAGATGACCCTGAGGAGACAACCAGGGGTCGCCGTGCGCGGCCGTGCCTGCCCTGCCTTACCGCAGGGCTATCCTGATGAGTGCGATGAATCGCCACTACCTCAGCTTATGGGAGTGTGGAAAACCGCAATTATACGGTAGAGCAGTGGACACCGTCCAAGCACATGCGCTTCGAGTCGCCCTCAGGATGCCGTTTGGAAAAGCTCTACTTCAACCAAGACGGAATAAAACGTAGCGGAGTTGCCCAAGTCGGTAAGTTTTTCCGAAGTAAGTACGTTAATATTCCTTCCCTCGGGACTCAGCTTCGCCCACGAGAGCTGCGCGCACACCACGCCGGGTTGCACCACACCGTCCACTCTCGCTCTTAGGAGTATATCGCCTCGTGGGTTGAAGACGCGCACCCGGTCGCCATCCGCGATTCCACGGGTTCGGGCATCGGCGGCATTCATTTCGAGCAGGCCTGCTTCTTCCATCTCCTGGATGATGGGCAAATTTGAAAACGTTGAATTGAGGTAGTTGTCGGCTTTACGCGCGAGCAATTCCAGAGGAAACACCTTGGCTCGCTCACTGTGTCGCGACTCGTTCGGAGGTTCAAAGTGCACTACCGGGTCTAAACCTTGAGCCTTGAGAGATTCGCTATACAGTTCAGCCTTGCCGCTGGGAGTGAAAAAGTTGCCGCGAGCAAAGGGGAGAAATGCTGGATAAGTTGATCGCGTGGGGACAGCCGTCCCCGGCTGTTCACTACAGCAAAGCTCTTCCTTCCCGAAGTTCAGGCGAACCTGTCCTTCCCGCTCCAGCCGTTCTCGGTCGATCCCGTGCAGCCAGGGATGGTTCGTGTCCAACGCCGCATCGATCATCTGGTCAACGGATTCGTGGAAGCATTCGTCCTCGAATCCCATTCCCTCGGCGAGGGCACGAAAGACTTCCACATTCGACCGGCATTCACCCAAAGGCTCGATGGCCTGATCGGATACTTGCAAAAAGTAGTGCCCGTAAGCGGTCTGAAGGTCCTTGTGCTCGAAAAATGTGGTCGCAGGCAGAACGATGTTAGCGTAATCGGTCGTATCGGTAAGGAACTGCTCGTGGACGACGGTAAACAAATCGGGACGCCTCAACCCACGAATGACTTCATTGTGATTGGGACACGTGGCCGCAGGATTGCAGCCGTAAACGAACAGCGCCTGGATGGGCGGATCGTCTAGTGAGTTCAAGGCCTTGCCCAACTCCACCATGTTCACTTCCCGGGCGTCGCGGCCGAGAGGCTTATGCATCAAGCGGGCGCACTTAAGAGCTTCTTTGTTCAACTTGAACGAACCGCTGGTCGAGAGTTGCAGACCGCCACCTACTTCTTTCCAGGAGCCGGTGATGCAGGGCAGCATAGCGACGGCGCGCGTCGCCATTCCACCGCCTTCTGAGCGCTGCACGCCGTAGTTCAGTCGAATGACTGCCGGATGCGTAGTTGCGTACTCCCGGGCCAGCTTCACAATGTCAGACGCCGCGATTCCCGTCCACTGCGCTACGCGTTCTGGTGTGTACTCCTGCACGTTGTCGCGAAGCTCATCAAATCCCAGCGTGTAGCGCTCGACGTAATCCGCATCGTAGAGATTTTCGTTGATGATCACGCGCATCATCGCCAGTGCCAAAGCGGCGTCAGTGCCAGGATTGATCGGCAGATACCAGTCCGCGCATGCGGCAGTGCGGGTGCGATAAGGATCGATCACTACCAGCTTCGCACCCTGGCGACGAGCCTCCGCGATAAAGGGCCACAGATGCACATTATTGCCGTGGATGTTCGCTGCCCACGCGATGATGTAGCGCGAATGGCGAAACTGTTCCGGCTCAGTACCAAGTTTTACGCCATACACAGATTCCAATCCCGCTTCACCGGCGGCGGAGCAGATGTTACGCGCTAACTGAGAAGCGCCCAGCCGATGGAAGAAGCGGCGGTCCATGGAGGCGCTATTCAATATTCCCAATGTGCCGCCGAAAGAGAAAGGCAGGATGGCCTCGCTGCCGAATTCAGCGGCGATCTTTTTGAAGAGAGAAGTAATCTCCCCGAGAGCCTCGTCCCAGCTGATGCGCTGCCATTCCTGCAGGGTCTGTGTGGGGACGGGCGCCCCCGCCCGTCCAGGGGGAGCGAAGCTCCGCAGCCGCGTCGGCCCCTTCGGCCCCACACGCCGCATCGGATACAAAACCCGGTCGGGTGAATACACCCGATCCAGATACTTGGCCACCTTCGCACACAGGAAACCACGGGTCACGGGATGCGCGGGATCACCAACGATTTTGGTCGCACGGCGGTCCTCCACAGTAATCAAAACGCCGCAGGCGTCAGGGCAATCGTGCGGACAGGCGGCGTGGACGACCTTCTTCATAAACCTTCTAATTATAGAGTGCCCCTGCCGCAGTGTGCGCAAGATATGGCATTGTCAGCCTTCTCTGTGTACTCCGCGGCCTCGGCGTTTTAAGATTTTGATAGGAAGGCGCCAGCGAAGCGTTGGTCCGACACGCGAACAAAACACAGAGATTCGAGATAGAAGATCGAGACAGACCGTTTGAGACCAGATTACTTGAGACCGGATTACTTGAGGCCGATGTACAGGTCAACTTGCGAATCCTGCGGGTTCTGGCTTCGCTGGTCATAAAGTTCGAAGTCCGCCTTGTAGGCACGAGCTCCGCCGAGCTGTTTGTTATCGTCCAGACTGTAGACCCGCTGCCATGCCTGCGGGACGACTTGCGAAACTGGTCCCGTCGCGCTCGTCACTATCGCATATCTGCCTTTTGGCACCTTCTTAGTGGCCATCCCCGGCGGAACGTCGGACACACTGCTCACTTTCATCCCAATGATGAAATCATATTCGCCGTTGTAATCACTGGCGTAATTCGTGTAAACAGCGTAAACCGCGGAATCGACCTTGTTCGGAATCTTATCCGCGATTCCTTCCTTAAAGAACCTTTCCCATTGCTTGGGAATGGCGCCACCGCCAGTCACTTCCTTGGCGTTACTGGTGCGAACTTGAATTCCGATGACCGAGAATTCTGGTTGTTCCAATACTCTTGGTTCCATTGCTGCTCCAGCAGAAACGGCTGTCATGACGAGGACGGTTGCGAGACAGAGCAAACCAGCACTAAGCAAACCACCGAGCAAGCGAGGATGCGCTGGGCTGAAAGCGTCCTCCCCGGTCACTTAATCTCCATCACTTCTTTTTCTTTCCCCTTGCTCATCTCTTCCATCTTTTTGATTTCATCATCAGTAAGCTTCTGGATTTCATCCATCGCCCGCTTCTCATCGTCCTCAGTGATCTTTTTGTCTTTCATCGCCTTCTTGATGGCATCGTTGCCATCGCGGCGGATGTTGCGTACCGCGGTGCGATGCTCTTCGAGCACCTTGTGGAGGTGCTTCACCATATCCTTGCGGCGCTCCTCGGTGAGCGGAGGCACTGGAACGCGAATGATCTTGCCATCATTCATCGGGTTCAAGCCGATATCCGCTGCGCGGATCGCTTTTTCAATTGCCGGTAGCGAAGTCGGATCGAACGGCTGCACCGTGATGAGCTGTGGCTCCGGCGCATGCACTTGCGCCAACTGATTCAGCGGCATGTATGAGCCGTAGTAGTCGACGCTGACGGAATCCAGCATATGCACCGACGCCCGCCCGGTGCGCGTGGCAGCCATCGCCTTGCGGAAATCCTCGACCGCCTTGTCCATGCGGGTCTTGAGTTGAATGTAGGTGTCTTTAAGGCCAGGAATTGCGGCCATACCAGCTTGAGCCATGGTCAGCTCCCCTGTGGATGAGTTACCAAAACTGTGAATTATAAACCTTTGAAACCGACAGCGAGCAATCCGTGAAAATCAGTGCAGATCCGTGGCAGCCCTTACGCGCTTACCAGCGATCCAATCTTCTCGCCAGTTACAACCTTCCGGATGTTTCCCCGCTGATTGAGATTGAAGATGATGATCGGCAGGTTGTTGTCCTTGCAAAGCGAGATAGCGGTCGAGTCCATCACCTTCAGGCCTTTTTTCAGCACGTCCATGTAGCTGATCTCGGTGAATTTCTTGGCATCTTTTACCAGCACCGGGTCGGCGTCGTAGATACCATCGACCTTCGTAGCTTTCATAATGACATCTGCTTTGATTTCCATGGCCCTCAGCGAAGCGGCGGTGTCGGTCGAAAAATATGGGTTGCCGGTGCCCCCGGCAAAGATCACGACCCGGCCCTTTTCCAGGTGGCGAATGGCGCGCCGGCGGATGAAAGGCTCGGCAACCTGGTTCATCTCAATCGCGGACTGCACCCGGGTATAGACGCCCTGTTTTTCCAGCGCGTCCTGCAGTGCCAGTGAATTGATTACGGTGGCCAGCATGCCCATATGATCAGCGGAAACCCGGTCCATCTCTTTGGCTTGCTCCGCCACGCCCCGAAAGAAATTCCCTCCGCCCACCACGATCGCGATCTCAATCCCGAGAGATCGCACGTCCGCCAGTTCGGCAGCGATTTCGTGAATACGAAAAGGATCGACGCCAAAACCCTGAGTCGCGGCGAGAGCCTCACCGGAAAGTTTGAGCAAGATGCGTTTGAAGACGGGAGTTGTCATCGGCAATCCAGTCTAGCATCTCAAGCGAAATGTGGATCACGAAGCAGACTCTTTTGGACAGAGTCGCGTTGGGACAGCCGCCCCGGCTGTCCGCGGAGCATAGCTCCGCAGGGGGTGGCTTAGAATCTCCCAAACTGCTTCGGAGTTACAAAGTAAAACAGATTGGCGAGCTCCGCTCGCCTGGACAGCCGAGGGCGGCTGTCCCCACGCGAGCTATGCAAGAAGTTACTCAGCCTTCTGTTCCGGCTTGGTGATGGCGATGGTCTCGCCTGCGTCGCCGACCTTGAATCGAGCGAAGCGGCGCACCGCGATGTTCTCGCCCAGCTTGCCAATTTTGGTGGCAATGAGCTGCGCAATGCTGACCGTCTGGTCCTTGATGAAGGGCTGCTCCAGCAGGCAGACTTCCTCGTAAAACTTCGCCATCTTGCCTTCGACCATCTTCTCCGCGATGTTCGCGGGCTTCCCACTGGCAATCGCCTGGGCGCGATAGATGTCCTTTTCTCGCTCGTAGGCCTCGGGCGTGACATCTTCCTTGCGGACAAACTTGGGATCGCTGGCCGCGATGTGCATGGCGATGTCGTGCACCAGTTCCTTGAAGTCCTCGGTGCGGGCCACGAAATCGCTCTCGCAGTTAATTTCCACGAGCACGCCGATCTTGCCCCCGGCGTGGATGTAGCTGGCGACGGATCCTTCGCTGGTTACGCGGGTCGCTTTTTTCGCGGCCACGGAAACACCCTTCTTGCGGAGAACCACAACTGCCTGCTCCATGTCGCCCTTGGCTTCCGTCAGGGCCTGTTTGCAATCCATCATTGGCGCCCCGGTCTTTTCCCGGAGCTCTTTCACTTGCGTTGCTGAAATATTCACTGTCGATGTGCTCATAGAATAAAATGTCCTTGGTCGTTCGTCGTCTGCCATTGGCTACAAAATCTAGGGCCAGCGGCGAACGACCAAAGGCCAACGACTGCCCTAACAAACTTCGACCCGCGCCGGACGACCCGCGCGGGTCTGAATCCCTCAGGGGCTAAAGCCCGGAAGTCTAATCTGTAACACCTAAAGCCTGATGCCCAAAGCCCGCCCTAATACGTCTGGGTCTCGACCTGCGGAACATCCTCGGCGACGCTTTCCTTTGCGGCAGCTGGCTGCTTGCGCGTGCCCGCCCCCAACACATCTTCCATACTGATGTCTTCGCCCGTGCCATCGTCGGAGGCGCTAATGTCCACCGTGCCCTCGGCGGCGCGTGCGGCCGCGTCTAGCTCGGCTTGCTGGGCGGCGCCAGCGGCGGCTGCCAGATCGGCGACTTGCTTGTCGGTCATCAGCTGTGCGCCTTCGGCCACGGAATCCGCAATCTTCGACGCAAACAAGCGGATCGCCCGCAGCGCGTCGTCGTTGCCCGGAATCACGTAATCCACTTCGCTCGGATCGCAATTCGTATCCACAACCGCGACTACCGGAATGCCGAGCTTGCGCGCCTCGCGCACCGCAATCTGCTCTTTGTTCGAGTCGATGACGAAGATGGTGTCCGGCAAGCGGCTCATGTTTTTGATGCCAGCCAGGTTGGCCTGCAGATGCTTGCGCTCGCGCTCCAGCTTGATGACTTCTTTCTTGGGCAGCAACTCGTAGCGGCCATCCGTGGCCATTTCGTCGAGTTCCTTCAGCCGTTTTACCGACTTCTGCACTGTGACCCAATTAGTGAGCAGGCCGCCCAGCCAGCGCTGGTTCACATAGAATCCGCCACAACGCGTCGCCTCTTCGGCAATCGCATCCTGTGCCTGGCGTTTCGTCCCGACGAAAAGAATGATCTTCCCCTCGCTTGCCAGTTCCTGCACGAACTTCGACGCCTCTTTGAACATCTTCAGCGTCTTCTGCAAGTCGATGATGTAAATCCCGTTGCGCTCTCCGAAGATGAATTCCTTCATCTTGGGATTCCAGCGCTTGGTCTGGTGCCCGAAGTGGACGCCCGCTTCGAGCAACTCCTTCATGGTGATATTAGCCAATCAACCTCCTCATTTGGTCTGCATCCGGCGCTCACCCTGAGGCTGCCCCGAATTGCCATTCCCGTCCCCGCGCCGCGAGGCTCGGGAAGAATTGAACACCTAAAACACCGTCGTTCGTCCTTGGTCATTAGTCGTCAGCAACCGCCGTTGCGAACGACCAACGATGAGCGGCCAACGACAGACTTTAGCGCTTGCTGTATTGGAACCGCTTTCTCGCGCCCTTCTGTCCGTACTTCTTGCGTTCCTTGCCACGTGAATCGCGGGTGACCATGCCTTCAGCCTTGAGCTTCTTGCGGAGCTCTACATTGAACAGCATGAGCGCACGGGCGATGCCCAGTTTTACCGCATCCGCCTGGCCATTCACGCCGCCGCCAGAAACCCGCGCGACCACGTTGAAGGTGCTCGCGGTCTCGGTCGAAAGCAACGGCTGCTTCGCGGCCGAGCGCTGCGCCGGGGTCACGAAATATTCCTCAAAAGCGCGCCCGTTAATCTTGAATTCGCCGCTGCCCGGACGCAGATAGACGCGCGCGATCGCCGACTTGCGGCGTCCTGTACCGTAATATTGCACTAGCTCTGCCATTCTTAGCCTTTAGCACTTAGCCGTTGGCGCTTGCCAAACCGCTCTCGTGCAAACCTTTCAAATAAGTCTTTGACGTCATCCTGAACCGGCGCGAGCCGGTGAAGGATCTCGCGTGTACAACCGAACTTACGCTCTTAGTTCGAGCGCCTTCGTTTGCGGCTTCTGCGCTTCGTGCGGATGCTTCTCGCCACGATACACATTCAGCTTGCTGATCATCTGCCGCCCCAGTTTCGACTTGGGCAGCATGCGCAGGACCGCAGCCTCGATGATCGCTTCCGGTTTGCGCTCGAACCGCTTGCGGAACTCCTCGGTACGCAACCCACCCGGGTAGCCGGTGTAATGCTGATACACCTTCTGCTCCGACTTCATGCCCGTCGTTTTCACCTTCTCGGCGTTGATCACAATCACGTGATCGCCAGTGTCGAGAAAGGTCGTGTATTGCGGATTTTCCTTACCCATCAAAATGCGGGCGACTTGTGACGCAAGCCGGCCGAGCGTCTGCCCGGAAGCATCCACGACGTACCACTTGCGCACAATTTCCCCCGCTTTGGGGAAATAGGTTGACATGCAAAATCTCCCAGAAATAAAAAAACGCAAAGAAGACCGCTGAGCACCCAGTGAGCGCCGAAGGCGCAGGGCTATCAGGCGGGCAACCGCAGGACTTGCAAAGTCTTAAAGATAACGTATTGCGCAGGTTATTGTCAACGAAGGAGCTGTACGTTCGTCTCGCCGCTCAGGCGGATTCAGGAAGAATGTCAGCTCCCAAGGAATCTGCTCCAGCCGAAGGCTCCATCATTCGTACGCTAACGCGTCAATCGGATCCTTCTGCGCCGCTTTGTAGGCCGGATACAAAGCCCCGGCAATCGCCCCAACGATGGCGATAATCGCCGACCGCAGCATCCAGCCACCCGTCACTACTACCGGCAAGGTCGGCAACCGATGAACGATTCCCAGCCTCGCTGCCAAACTGAAAACGATCCCCACGACGATGCCGCCGAGCGCCAGCAGCACCGTCTCCCGCAGAATCACGTTCACGATATAAAGTTTCGACGCGCCCATCGACTTGAGGATTCCAATCTCGCGCGTGCGCTCCATCACCGCGGTATACATGGCCTGGAAGATGACAATGAACCCGATGATCACGGAAATCCCGATCACCACGTTGATAAACGTCGACAAGCCCGGATAGTTGCTCGGGGTCATCATCGACAGGTAGTACGCCATCGAAGTCGCGACGTACTTCTCCATGCCCGGAACTTTCTTGATCTCCTCCACTACCGCGTCGGCATTATTAGGATCGTCCAGCTTCAGGTAGAAGATCGAGGCCTTGTCTTTGGCTCCAATCAAATCCTGCAGAACCCCGATCTGCAAAAACTTTCGCGCGCCCTTGCCTTGTTCCACAACCCCGGCCACGCGGAAATTATTGTCGAGAACTTCAATGGTGTCGCCGACGCTTACGTGTTTGGACCGGGCATATAGATCATCTACCAGGATGTCGTTCGGTCCAAGGAATGGGCCGCCCTCCAGGTAACGAAAAGGCCCAGACAGCCGCTCGTAACTTCTCAGGTCGATCCCGGCGATCACTTCCAGCGCTCCATTGGAGGCAACGTGGGTCACCACCGGTGCCACCACTACCACGTGTGGCAGTTTCGCCAGAATGTCCCCGACTTTGATCGACATCGGCGCACCCGTGAGCCCCACGATGAATGATGAACCGGGAGGCATCACAATCACGTCCGCTCCAATGCCTCGCTGCCGCGCCCGGGAATCGTTTAGCATTCCAAGCGACAAACCCACGATCAGCAGAATGAGCGTCACTTCCAACGCGATCGCGACGATGCTGATCAGGGAACGGAGCGGCCGGTGTACCAGGTTGGCGACGATCATTTTGTTCATCATAATAAGCACTTAATTTAGTGATGAGCGGCCAGCATTTAGCACTCAGCACTCACTTTCGCCAAACCTAGCAAAGAGGCGAGGTGCTGACTGCCAAGTGCCAAATGCTGATTCTACCTGCTGTTATTCCCATGAGGCGCGGACGACGATTGCGTCGCGGGCTTGTCCAGGTGGACGACCTCCGCCCCTGGCGGTTGGTCCAGTATGAATTTGTCATCCGGAAGCGGTTGGTTCAAATCCAGCTTCACGATGTTCAAGGTGATGTCGTACTCCTCCTGCGGCCGCGCGATCTCGATTTGCCAGGGAAATTCTATGCCGTTCTCAGCCTTGTACTTGCCATAAAGCGCATTGGTCGTGACATTCCCGTTGCCGTCGTAGAGCAGTTGGCGGTGCGGCAGCAGGTCGGTGCGGCTGAAAATGATTTTGCGCGAGAGCGTCCAGCCGTGTTCCCCCTTGTTAATCACGGCAATCACGTAATCCGCCCGCGATGCTCGGTGACTCTTGACGTCGCTCACCAGGTCGGTATCGTTTTCCATCACTGCGATTTCATTCTGCGGATCGATACGCCGCAGCAGCAACGCGTCATAGATATACTGCGGGCGCAGGTTTTCCAGGGGCTGCGTCGGATTAGGGCTCTCGATATCATTTCGGCCCACCACGAAGCGGTTCTTCGAGGGAATCCAGAGTTTGAAAGTCTGGCCATCGCTCACCATATCGAAAGCTTTGTTGCGCACAATCGGCATTAGTCCGATCATTCGCAGCATCGCCGGTTTGCGCGCCAGCACGTACCCGCGGATTTCCTGGTAATCGGTGACTTTGCCCTTCTTAACCCCTCCCACCGTCGTATCAATGTCGACCGTAGCCTGCATGGACTGAATCCCGGCGGCCTGTGTGTTGATGTGGTCGATCAGTTCCTGCTGTGTCGCAGTTTTCAGCTGGACCGCGTTGATGGGCGGCTCGACCTTGTGGGAACGAAACAAACAACCTGTCAGGGGCAGAACTGCCAATACGGCGAGCGCAACACGATATCGAAAGAAAAAAGCCATTAGGCGATTTTGATTAGGTCTTAGACAGATGAGTATACCCAAGCTCGGGATTCAGGTTCGGGAGTGGGCTTTGGCTCGCCGACGTTCCCGGCTAGTGGAGGAGCACAGTATTGCCTGCAGCCATCTGGCGCATTCCGCGGTCGAAGGTGACCAGTGTTAGTCCGGCTGCGCGAGCAAAAGCAGCGAGATATGCATCCGGCCATTGCTGCGAGCGGGATCGGTTGTTGGAGGTCAGCTTCCGGAGGCCGGACTCCACCGGTTCGGGATCGGCCTCGGTGCGAAATGACACTCGTTCGTCCCGAAGAAACAAATCATAGACTTGCCACGCCTCAGTCTGGTTCCTCACATCTTCCCGCATCACACTGGGATGAGTGAGCAGTCTCAGTAAACCAAGTTGGGTAAACCGACAAAAGTAGACGGTTTCCCCATTCAGCCTCGCAAACCAAGCTCTTGCGGACTCGTGATGTTGATGTCCCTCATATGCCAACGCCACCCACACGTTAACATCAGGGAAGTAGGATTTCATGAATGGTCTTGTTGCTGAGCCTCAGCCAGCCTGGCCGCTTCGACTTGATCAACGGTAGAGCGACTCTCGCTTTTGTTTCTCCGCGCGGTTTTCCGGTCAGTTCGGCCTCCACGCCCCGCAAAATCATTTCCTTCACCGAACACCCCCGCACAGCCGCTTTTGCCTTGAGCTGGCGATAGGTCGGGTCCGGGATGTCCACTGTGGTTCTCATAACGAGAAAGTGTACCATATTTATGGTTGCATTACCATATTTATGGCCCTAGCGTCCGTTCACTGCCTTCCGGTAGGCCGCCACGTTCTTGTTGTGCTCTTCGAGGCTTTTGGCGAAACGGTGATGCCCGTTCCCATTGCTGACGAAGTATAAGTAGTCGGTAACCGCGGGATGCATCGCCGCTTCCAGAGAACTCTTTCCCGGATTACCGATCGGCCCGGGCGGAAGCCCCGGATGCGTGTAAGTGTTGTAGTCGGAATTGAACTGCATATCGCTGTGGTGGAGCGCGCCGCTGTAGCTTCCCTGCAGAAGTTCGGCATAGATCACGCTGGGATCGGCCTGCAGAGCCCCGTGGCGCGCCATGCGGTTGTAATAGACACTCGCGACCAACGGGCGCTCTTCCGGCGCAGCCGTTTCCTTCTCGATGATGGATGCCAGAATGACAGTCTGGTGCACATCGTTGCTCTGCGCATCCGTGCTCTGCGCAGCGGTGTTCTTAAGATCCGCCGTGTGCGCATCCGTCAGTCCGACCTCTTTCGCTACCTGGCGGAACTGTTTCACCATCGCAGCTGCCATCTCTTGCATAGTTTGCATGCGGGTGAACTCATAGGTGTTCGGGAAGAGATAGCCTTCGAGAGTCTTGGCGTCTGGCGCGAGGTCGGAGATGAGGGCGGTGTCCGACGTCGCGACTTTGAGGAAGTCCTCGCTCGATCCCAAGCCGGCGTTCTGTATGGCTTGCGCGATGTCGAACATGTTGTAGCCCTCGGGAATGACCACCGTGTGGAAGTAAACATCGCCATGCACCAGCCGGCGGTGGACATCAAGCGAGGTCGCACTTCTCTCGAAGAGATATTCCCCCGCCTTTAAAGAACGCTTGTGATGCAGGTAGTGCCAAAGCACGAAAGCGTCCGCACTGCGTATCACACCGGCAGATTGCAGTTCGGTCGCGATCCGGCGGGTGGAGTAGCCGGGATGCAAGAGGACAAACGTCTGCCCCACCGGCGTCACCGGTTGCGTCAGCGCCCAAGCCAGCCATCCCCCGCATGCGAGGACAGCGAGCAGAAGCAATATGAAAACAGTACGCACCTTACGATTAGTTTAGATGAGAGCCGGTCGTTGGTCGTTGGCCATTGGTCGTTGGCCTTTGGTCGCTAGCCGTTGGTCGTTGATCCAGGCGCTTAGATCGACTTCAGATGCTGGTGGACCGAGTCCATCTATGTTCAACCGTCACATCTTTCGCCAGCGCCCAGTAGTACAGCTTTAACACTGGCAAACTCATACAAAGACTTGCGCGTGTGGAAACAGTCCGTCGACCTCGCACTAGAAATCTATCGGTATACCCAGAATTTTCCGAAACATGAGCTCTACGGTTTGACGAGTCAACTGCGGCGCGCCGCGGTTTCAGTCCCCAGCAATATCGCCGAGGGCAAAGGCAGGTCGTCTGACAAGGAGTTGATTCTGTTTCTGCACCACTCCCGCGGCTCACTTTTGGAACTCGAAACCCAGGTTTTCATCGCAAGCGAGCTGGCGTATATCGAAGAATCCCAGGCAAAACGACTCCTTAGACAAGTCGAGAACTTAGCTAGAGCACTAAACGCCCTCATAAATTCACTAAAGAAATCGATAGCTGCCTAAAGATTACGGGAACCTGGGTTTCGACCAACGACCAACGACCAACGACCAACGACTAACGACTAAGTGCTGCCCCTCGCATCCATCCAGCTTTGCAGGATCAGAACCGCCGCCATCTGGTCGACGACTTGCCCCCGGCGTTTGATCGACATCTCGGTTTCGCGCAGGAGGCGGTTGGCTTGGGCCGAGCTGAGGCGTTCGTCCCAGAGGTGAACGGGTAACGGGAAACGCTGGCGCAGTTCCTCCGCGAAGCGCTGCATTTTCTCCGCCTGGATGCCTTCGGCCCCGCTCATGCGCAGCGGATAGCCCACAACGATCTCCGTCACGTCGTAGTCGTGGATCACCTTTTCCAGTTGGCCGAAATCGAGCCGCTTGTTTTGGCGGTGGATGGTTTCGATTCCCTGGGCGGTTATGCCGAGTAGATCAGAGACGGCAAGCCCAATCCTCTTGGAACCGACGTCCAACCCTAGAACCCGGCCGGGACTCCGTGGGCGCGACCAGTTCTGGGAATGGGTTGGCTCGGAGGACACCTGCGAATTATAAGTCCCACCGGAAAAACCAGAAAATGGATTACGATGCTGAAATGGCGACCGGCGAAGCACAGGTGCAACCCTCAACAACACCGGTTCCGGCTCCGGTCGCGCCCACTGCCAAGGTGCGTCCCCATTGGTCGATGAACATCATCGGCATCGCGGGAATTCTCGCGCTCTGTTACTTCGGCGAATCCGTGCTGGCCGTGATGATGGTCTCCGTGTTACTGGCATTCATTCTGGCGCCGGTCGTTGACCTGCTTACCTGGCTTCTCTTGCCGCGCAGTCTGGCAGCCGCGATCGCAATTCTGCTGTTATTGGCGGCGCTGTGCGGAATTGTTTACACCTCCTATAATCAGGCGGCCACGCTGTTACAGGATCTCCCGAAATACACTTCCAGAATTCGCGATGAGACTCTTCAGTTCCGCAAGAGCGCCGAGCGCCTGGAGGTTCTGCCTCCGGAGCATGAGAAGGGCGTGGTCAGCGTCCGCCCTGCGACCGACTGGACGGATATTCTGACCCGTGGTTTTGGTTCGGCAAGCGCGGCCGTTCTGGCAGTGTCGTTTGTACCCTTTCTTGTGTTTTTCATGCTGACCTGGCAACAGCACGTGCGCTCGGCCACGGTCATGCTCTTCCCCTTGCATAACCGTCACACCGCCTACGTCACCCTGGGTCAGATTTCAGCCATGGTGCGCAGCTTCATGGTAGGAAATCTGCTGATTGGGCTATTCGTGGGCGCCATCAGCACCGTCATCTTCTGGATGATTCACTTGCCATTCTTCTACTTCGCGGGATTCGCCAGCGGCTTCTTGAGCCTGATTCCTTATATGGGTTTGCTGCTCGCCCTGATCCCCCCGATATTTGTCGGGTTAGGGCATGCAGACTCCCAGGACGTCGTGGTCGTAGTCGTCTCCGTGCTTGTCCTGCACCTGATCGCTCTGAATCTCCTCTACCCGCGATTCCTCGGCAAGCGCCTGCAACTCAATCCCTTAGCCGTGACCATGGCGCTACTAGTCTGGGGAGCATTGTGGGGAGCGATGGGCCTGCTGCTCGCCATTCCGATCACTGCTGCGATCCGGATCATCTTTGCTCACGTGGAGTCCTTGAAGCCCTACGGGGCGTGGCTCGGCGAATAGGCAACGCGCTAAACGGCAACCATGGGACATCCGTATTCAGGCTTGGGACTTAATCCTCATACGTTGCAAAGAGTTGCAGGAGTTGTGGGCGTGGTACCTCAATCCACAAGTCTGGCCAGTGCCGAGGAAGTGTCATGCAAATTGCCTTTCGGTTCCGATTCGGGTAAAATGAGGGTGTGTTGTTCCTGGTGTTCCCTCCGCCTGTGGGTGGCTTTTCATGTTAAATGGCGACGGCAATTTCCATATAGGCGACAAGGTCGTCTACCCCAATCATGGAGTTGGAATTATTGAGCAGATCAGCAGCCGCACCATCGGCGAGAGTGTGGAAAACTTCTACCTTCTCAAGATCAAGTCCAGCAGCCTCAAAGTGATGGTGCCTTTCCACAACGTCGTCACTGTGGGTCTGCGGCGGGTGGTGAAGAACGGAGAAATCCAGAAGATCGTGGATTTTCTTGAAGATGGAGCGTGCGACAACAATGCCGACTGGAAATACCGCTTCAAGGAAAATTCTGAGCGCATGAGGACTGGCTCCTTGTTAGAAGTCGCCAATGTCTTGAAAGCGCTGCTGATCCTGAACCAATCCAAGTCCCTCTCTTTTCGGGAAAAGAAGATGCTGGAGCGCGCTCGCTATCTCCTGGTTAGCGAGTTGGCGATGGCGAAAAACTGCGAAGAGCCCCATATCGAGGAGTTGCTGACGAAGGCCTTGTCCAAGTCAAACCTGCGATTCCCCGAAGCCTCGGAATTCCAAGCGTAACCCGGCTTCGTCTCATTCCAATCCCGATAAAAAGTAGGCCGTAGGAGCAGTCTGATCGCTCGTCGTAGGTTTATAATCCGGTGAGGCAATGACTGATCAAATTAAGAGAAAACTGCAGGAGGAAATGAACCAACTCGAACATGAGCTGGTGCATGAGCTCCCCAAAGAGATTAAGAAAGCCGCCGCGCTGGGAGATCTCAGCGAAAATGCTGAGTATCACATGGCGAAGCAGCGCCAGGAATTCGTCAAGGCACGTCTTCGCCAGCTCGGCAAACGCATGGGTGACCTTGCGCTGATCAACATGGACAACATTCCCAGAGACAAGGTGGGTCTGGGATCGACCGTCCGGGTTTACGACAACGACAAGAACGAAGAAGTTGAATACAAGCTGGTCACGAGCGAAGAGGCCGATTTTCCTTCCGGAAAGATCTCTACCAGCTCTCCCATCGGGCGCGCGCTGCTGAACAAGAAAGTGGGCGACACCGCCATCGTGCTTACACCAAACGGCAAGCGCGAAATGGAAATCCTGAGTCTGAGCACGATCCACGACGAGGCGACCGCCGGGTGACCGACGACGCCGGAACTGGTCCACGGACTGGGCCACGAACTGGTCCACGGACTTGGACCAGTGCCTTCGGACGAGCCTGCGGCGTCCTGCTGGATGCGATCGTGCGGCGGCTGGCGCTGTACCGCGTCAACCCGAACGTCCTCACCTTCCTGGGTCTGGTCGTCAATATCATCGCTGCTTTTCTGTTCGGATACGCCAACGGTGACAACCAGGCTCGCATGTTCCGCTACGCCGGGCTAGTGATAATCGGGTCCGGTTTTTTTGACTTGGTGGATGGTGCCGTGGCTCGAGCCAGCAATCGCGTGACCCGCTTCGGCGGCTTCTTCGATTCGGTGGTCGACCGCTACAGCGATGCTTCCCAGTTCCTCGGATTGCTGGTCTTTTACGCTCGCGGCGACCGCTTTTTCTACGTGGTGCTCACCGCGATCGTAATGATCAGCGCGATCATGGTCAGCTACACCCGCGCCCGCGCCGAATCGCTTATCGGTTCCTGCCGCGTGGGTTTCATGGAACGCCCCGAGCGCCTGGTGCTGGTCATCATCGGAGCCCTGTTCAACCGCATGGCCCCGGTCCTGTGGATCATCGCCGTGCTCTCCACGATCACGGTAATCCATCGAATCCGCTACACCTGGACCCGAACCGAGCTGGTCGACAGAGCCGCAGCAAACCCCGGCCAAGCAGCCTAAGCCCGTGGAGAGCGGACACTCCTGTCCGCTGCTCTTGACGTTACCCAGAACGCCGCAGAAATACGGTAGACTGACCAGCAACCGGCGTTTCAATGCCAACATTCCGGTCCACCCGTGAAAAGGCCGAACCCGAGCATCAGCGTGTTGTTCCTTCTGGCTTTGCTGGCCGGAGCCCTGCTCGTGGGCTTCTGGCTTTTCCGTCCCTTCCTTCAACCCATCGCCTTCGCCACGGTCCTGGGCATTGGATTCCATCCTCTCCTCATCGGTATCCGACGCTTCGTGCGCGGGGCGAACAAATCCGCCCTGCTGACCACCTTAGCCGTAGTTCTCATCATCGTGCTTCCGGCCGTGCTCGTAGCTTCCTCGGCTGGTGCAGAGCTCATCAAAGCTGCTCGCTACTTAAACGACAAAAGCATCCGCGAAGGCGGAGCCACCGTCTACCTGACCCGTGCCCAGCAAAAAGCTCTAAGCTTGTTGGGAAAATATGTCGACGTCGAAGCCCTGCGCCTGGAGGACAGTCTCGCCAATCTTCCCAGCCTGGCCAGCAAGTTCCTGTTGGCGGCCGGCACCGGATTAGTGGCAGGTCTGGCCGGCTTTGCCGGGGACGCAATCCTCACATTCCTGATCCTGTTCTTCGTATTCCGTGACGGACCCGCCGCCATCGAGAACCTCACCGCCATGCTCCCGCTCACCTCGGAGCAGGCCGTGCGCCTGTTGAGCGGAATTCGCGACAGCATCGTCGCCAACCTCTACGGCATTCTCGCCGTCGGCTTCGTCCAGGGCCTGCTCACCGGAATCGCCTGCGCCGTCCTCCGTGTGCCGTCGGCCTTGCTGCTCGGGGTCGCGGCTGCAGTTTGTTCTCTCGTCCCGATCGTCGGAACCATGCTGGTCTGGCTGCCCTCTGCCTTGTACCTCATGGGCACCGGCCATCTGTGGAAAGGAATTATCCTGATCTTGTGGGGCACGCTCGTTGTCGGCACCATTGACAACATCATTCGGCCGCTGGTCGTTGGCAGCAAGGTCGAACTTCATCCCCTGCTTCTGTTATTCGCGCTGCTGGGCGGGCTGCAAGCGTTTGGATTTATCGGCATTTTTATCGGCCCAGTGGTTATTTCCGTGATCGCCGCCCTGATCAATATCCTGCGGGAAGAACTGGCAGCCTCGCCTAAGGATGCCCCACCCATTGCCGCATCTGCGTCCTGAAGACGCACAAGCTTGCTTACGTTTTGGCGCCCGCCCGCGCCAAAGCCCGCTTGATCGTTCCTTCGAGAGCTTGCCTTGCCGAATCGTACTCTTCGCCGGAGATGGTACCGTGCAAGCGATCAATCTCCAGCCGGAAAAGCTCTTCCTTAAGAACCTCCGATGAGGCCGCCAACCCTTGTCCAGTTTGCTTCGCCACCAAGCACGCGTTGGCGAATAGCCGTTCTCCGCGCCACAGCAAAAATCCCCCAGCACCAAGCACGAGGAAACTGCCGACGCCCAGAATCCACCACTTTCGGCGTGAAGCGGGCGCGGAGAGCCCGGAGCCACCCGAAGCGTTCACGCCTTGAGTTGGCGCCGGGGAGCTACTCGGAGCCGAAGACGCAGGAGTAGCAACAGTAGTCGGGGACTTCGGCGCAGGCTGCGCCTGAGCCTGCAGCGCGGGAAGCGCGCCCGCTCCCGAGATTTCAAACTCTGGCCCCTCTCCCGCATTCACCCGGTTGGCCGCCTGAACTTGATAGTTGCTGTTGCCCGTGGCAAGCACCTGAAAAGCCGGGGACCGTGAACTGAATTTCATGGTCGGTGGAATCATGACCGCCAACTGCTGCACCGGATATAGCCTCCGCGTATGGAAAGTGGCGCGGCCATCGTACGGCAGATCGTAATTGAACGCGAATTTGGTGGCTCCCGGCCGTAACGGAAAGTTCACAGTGAAGTGTCCAGGCTCGGCGGGCACCGCCGTCGCCGAAATCATCACTCCCATCTTTCCCGAGCTGGCGGCCAGCACCGAATCGATCTTCGCGTGCGTGGGCAGATAGACTTCAAAAGTGCGCTCGCCGGCCTGGGTCAGCGGCGGGCTGGAATCGTTCCTGATCTCGATCATATCGGAGACGTGAAGCAGGTCTCCCTTGGTGCCAGTGCGAATGATTTCAATGCTGCCGGCGAGGCCCAGCACCCTCGCCGCCGCTTCGAACACATCGACGGAGACAGCATCTCCCGCTGAAACCTGTTGATCGTAGTTGACCCCCTGATGAAGCACGCGCAGCAGGTGCGGTTTGTTAGGGAACTGCACCTTTAAAGTAAAAGACCCTTGCGAGTCGGTCTTGGTGCGTGCTTCCTCCTGCATGCCTTGATCCAGACGAAGCAGAATTACTTCGTCTCCGGTCGCGAACTGGCCGAGGGTCCGGTTGCGGGCTACACCTGTGACCGTGTCTGCTGCCAGCGTCGCCACCGAGCAACCTGCAATAAGGGCGAGGCACAGAATGATCCTCCTCTGTGGCCGAACTTTGCTGACGCAGATGCGGATCACCACTCCTCCTCATCGTTCGCCGACTCCCACAAATCAATCGGTCGAAGCATTTTCTGTCGCAGCCGTCGGCCGCGATGAGCGCCCAAACATAATCCCGGTCTCCACTTCAACCGGCTTCCCGTTTTGCAGGTACGGTTTGAACTTCCACTGTTTGAAGGCGTCGGTAATGGCTTTTTCCTGATCGGGAAATGCGCTGAGGAAGTGAATGTGTTTTACCTTGCCCTCTTTATCGATAATGATTCGGACGGGAACGGAGTTGAACCGACGCTCGGTGAAGACCGGAGCGACCCGCGTAATTACGTGTTCGTCGCTCGCATAGTCTTTAATGCACACCGGAACCTCGTTCCCGCCCGTGCCCGCCGGGGGAGTGCCTTCTGCGGGCAATTCCATTCTGTTCAGGTCGAGCATCAGGCTCTCCAGCAGCTTCGTGTCGCGGCTGGTCAGAACGACCTCTACCGCGTGGCAGCGGATTTGCGTGGCCAGAACGTACCAATGCAGCTCCGCGATTGGAGACCAATAAGCAAAGAAGGTAAAGGAGCGGCCCGCGACCTTGGCTTGTGTAGGAGGCAGCTCCAATTTGTAATCGGCCTGCAGATTGTCTTTTTCGTAATTGATGAGCTGCACTGCGTTGGTTGCAGGCAGGGCGGTGAAGAACAGGTCCTCGGCGGTAATCAAGATCGTGCCACGGGCCGGCCCTTTGAATGTGACGTCGGGCCTGATCTGGGCCAGCACGTAACGGCCGGTGTCCGATGGCGGCGGCCCTTTGTATTTTTCTGTCCAATCTTTGGGGAGCGGGTAGGTCATCCCGAAATACGGATCGCGGAAAACGTTGTTGGCCACGTTCCCGCCTTCCGGCACGGGGGTGACGGAATCACTGGAACTCGACCATGCGCCCTTCACCAGAATGACGTTCGGGGGAACCTTGGTCACCGGCTGCAGGTCGTTCGAAAAATCACCACCGTTTTTCGGCGCGTTCTGCGGCGGCCCTTGCCCCCAAGCCAGCAAAGACAGAAACAAGCCAACAATGGCAGAGCCACACAAAAATCGCGAAAGCATAATTCTCCTTCGGATCCCAAGCCAAATGTAGGCGCGGGCGTCCCCGCCCGTGCGGCTTCCAAAACAATCGTCCTGTCATTCCGAGCGGCGAAGCCGACGAGGAATCCAGGTTTCCCCGGCCCCGCGAAAAATCCGGATCCCCCGCCGTGCTCGGGTGACAACAGCTGGCCAGACACCTCGCGTCTCGCCAGCAAGCCGCTACAGCGAGCGCAGGAAGTCGAGGATCTCCTGCTGTTGGGTCCTGCTCAGGTTGTCGAAATTCTGCTCAACGGTCGAAGCCTCGCTGCCATTGCTCTCGTGAGCCTGAATCGCGGCGTTCAAGTCCGTAGTGCGGCCATCGTGCAGCAAAAAGATCCGCTGCCCCAGGCCCCATAAGGGAGCTGTGCGGAACTGGTCTCCGCCGGCACCGCCCTGCGAAACGTTGTCCGCCAAGCCGCTGCCCATGTGATGGATCTCAATATCCGAGAACGCAGGCACTGGGGCATTGCTCAACGCCGGAACAAAGTTCGACACCTGCGTATTCCCGGGCGTCGGATTGTGGCAACTCGCGCACCCAATCGAGCTGAACAACTGGCCCCCGGCGGAGATCGAGCTTGCCGAGACCTGCTGTCCATTCAGCACAACTCCCCCGGTTGGCGGCGGAGCCAGGAACCGCATGAAGTTGGCAAACGCCGAGACGTCATCCAGAACCGCTGCGTTTGACGTCTGCATTGGGTTGGATGTGTCTTCGGGATACCCTCCCGAAAGACCCAGGCAGGTTGTCGGCAGCCCTGTGAGCCCGCTACCGCCATTGCCGTCCTCCCCGGGCAGCGGACGATCTTGCGGGAACAGCTCGTTGCTCACCCCCATCTCAACGTTGTAGGCCTCACCGGCAAAGATGTGCAGAGACTTATTCTGCGCTTTCCAGCCGAAGCGGCTGATCGTGCCGTCGTTTCCATTGTGGTTGAAGGCGCCGGCAATGCCAAAATTGTTGTTGAGATTGGTCGCCTGGTTCTTTAGCAGCGTTGAGTCGTCGAGGTTCTCGATCAGCCCCGCGCCAAACACCGGCGTGGGAATGCGGAAGATGATGTCGTTCGCTTGCCCTGCAGCATTAAAGCTGGGCTGCTGCAGACTGCAACTACCGGCATCGCCGCGTCCCGAAACCGTGAACAGGTCTTCCACTCCGCCGTTGGGATTGTTGGTGTTCACCGTGCCGTTCGGGTTAAAGAAGAACGGGAACCGGGCTTCACGCGTAGGGCCATTGGCGGTGATGAAATACGGGGTCGAGTCTTTAGGGGCGACGGAGCTGCCGGCAAACGTGAATTGGGGATTGACCGCAGCGCCTGTCCCGCCCTCCACCGGTTGCGCATGGCAGGAACTGCAGCTGTTCGAGTTAAACCGCGGTCCCAAGCCGTTGTTATTGGTCGGGCTGTTGGAAACTGATTCTACGTCGTTAAAACGCTTCTGACCATCTGTGAAAAAGGCCAAAAAGCCGTTCGGATCACTCGAAATGATGGTCGCGCCTGTGCCACGGCTGGCGCTCTGCACTCCAGGGTCGGTTTGGGCCAATACCATTCCGGCGAGGAACAGCATTGCCAAAGTTGAAAATGTTGCGAGCTTGGCTGCTTTGTTCACGATTCCTCCTTGATTGTCTGTGTTCCACAAAATCCCCGGGGGATCTCCGTCACGCAGACCAGTGAACGTCGATCTGCAAAAACGTGGCGAGTGAAGGGTTTTCGGTGGGCAACTTCAGACACACGGATAGCGCCTGAGGCTGCACCCAGTCATGGAGCACACTCCAGTGAAGTCGTCTTGACTTTCAAAACGCGGAGGTTACCCAACGCAATTTTGCTGGCGCGCAGCGCGGCGCACAGCCAACGGAAGGGACGCGAAAAACATTTCGGCTGAGTGGCGACAGCCGAAGTGCGCGCGAGAGTAGTACACCCAAAAGTCAGAGTCAATAGAAAAGTGCCTGCCTATGCACTTTCTACTGACTGAGAACCGATCACCGTGCAAAATCTTTACGGTAGCGCCACCAACGCCGGAACAACTGCTGAAGGCAATGTCCAGATGCTAGACTATTCGGACATTAGAGAGGCTAACCATGGCTGAACCGCTCAGCGCAACCATTCAGAAGACACTTGAACTGGCCTCCCGTTGTGCCCAGGCTGAAACCAGCGATAACTACGGCGCTTTGGCTGACCAGGTCGAAGAACTCGAAGGTCAGGCGCGCGAGGCCGTTCGGTCCCATATCGACTTCGCCTCCCTGCTGCAAAAACTGAAGGCAGGAAAGCCCCTGACCCCGGCTGATTTGCAAGCGTTGGAGTTGCTGATCGTCGGAGACGCCGAGTCCTTCCTGAAATACGAAACCGAATTCGATCACTGGAAGAGCGAGATCAAGCAACTGGTCGGCGAAATATCCAACTTGCAGGCTTCTGATCTGGACGTGGACGGCCTAATGCATTTGCGCGCCCTCTGCGACGAAGTTCGCCGCGTGCTGCCAGCCGTCGTCTATTACCTCGATAAAAAAGAGCGCACGAAAAAATTCCAGGAAGCCACCCGAGAGCAGATTGATCCCGAAGGCTACAGAGTCCTGGCCGAGATCGTAGAGCAAATGCTGGTATCCGACAAAATATAAATCCACGTAGCCCCGGACGCCCCCGTCCGGGGAGCCGAGCAAAGCTCGGCAAGGTTTGCGCTCCGCTTTGGGTGGCGCAGCGCTTCCAGTGTGTGCGTGAGAACCAGAATTTCGACGGTGGACCGAAGTCTCGCCTTATTAGCCGCGAAGCGGCGTAAGACTGCAGCCCACGGCGCCAACCGTGGGAACAGTGAAGACGAGAACAGAACCCCCTCACGCCGCACGAAAACCCAAATCCCGACGTCATCCTGAGCGGACGTAGTCCGCGAAGGATCTCGCGCGTACAACGAAAACTCTCTGCTCGGTCTCCGCGACATCGATCCGAAGAAGTTCGGGTGGCGCAGTGCTTCCAGCGCTGCGATAACCGTCCTCGAATGAATAAGAGGTGTTAACCCCGAAGCAGCGAGGATACATTGTCTTCGCAGAGCCTTTTCACCCAAATCACATTGGATTCGTATCAGGATATGGCTTCAGCCACATCGCAAGCCGGCCCGTATAAACGTGGCTTCAGCCGCCAGCTTTGAGCGAGGGACAATCAATCTATAGGTGGCCCATGCTTAGACGAAAACGCCCACAATGCTAGACTGATCCTTCAGGGGAGGACTTCTCTTGCCGACTGATCCTGTTCTGGTTGTCCATGGAGGCGCCTGGGCCATTCCGGATGACATGGTCGAGGCTCATCTCAACGGCGTCCGCAACGCCGCTGCAGCCGGCTGGCAAGTGCTCAGCCGCGGAGGCTCAGCGCTCGACGCCGTCGAGGAAGCAGTCGTGGTCATGGAAGACGACGAGACCTTCGACGCCGGACGCGGCAGCTTCCTCAATCGCGAAGGCAAAGTGCAACTCGACGCGCTGATCATGGAGGGGGCCACCCTTCGCGCCGGAGGCGTGGGTTGCGTGGAGCATTTGCGTAACCCAGTGCGTGCCGCTCGCAAGATCCTGAGCGAAAGCCCGCACGTCTATTTCGTCGCCGAAGGCGCGGAGCGCTTCGCGGCCGAGCATGGCATTCCGCTGTGCAAGAACGAAGACCTCATCATTCCGCGCGAGGTCGAACGCTTGCGCGAATTCCAGGCGCACGCCTCTGAAGAGAAGCCTGATCTGTTTGCCGCCACGCTCTCGCACGACACCGTGGGCGCCGTCGCGCTCGACGCCCAAGGCGACATCGCCGCCGCCACTTCGACCGGAGGCACACTCAACAAAGCCCCCGGCCGCCTGGGAGACTCATCGTTGATTGGATGCGGCTGCTACGCCGACAACAAAACCGCGGCCGCTTCGACCACAGGATGGGGTGAGCCCATCATGAAACTGGTCCTGGCCAAGTGGGCCGCGGACCGCGTGGCCTCAGGCTCTCTTCCAGAGTGGGTCGCGGCCGAGGCGATCAATTATTTGAAGGCGCGTGTGAACGGGCACGGCGGAATGATTTTGCTGGACGCGCGCGGACGTCTTGGCATTGCCCACAACACGCCCCGCATGGCTTGGGCGCTGAAGACCGTGAGGGAAGAGAGCTCTGGCATCAGCCGCCATGAGTGAGAAGTGTTCCACGTGGAACAGTGTGCATACTGCAGTATATGTACGGTTATGCATGGACAACAGTTAGAAACGACGTGGTCTCAACGAGATCAGAGTCCTAGAAGAGTTTTGACATTGGGGCTTCCCGCACGAGCGAGGACGGTCGCGCCTACATTTAACCAATCCGATGCTCCTTGGTGATCTGGCTTGCTTTCTGCTTGCGGGTTGATGTACAAAGCAGCCGAACGCGCCTTCTCAAGAATGTTTGCTCTGAAGCCTGCCGACCAATTCGGACTGGCTATGGCCTTCTGCCCGCAAAAAGCCGGGCGTCTCCCTCGTCAGTCACGCTTATGGAGAAACTTTATGACCATGCGGAAGCTTGTCTCGCTACTGGTTCTAACGCTGGCTCTGACCACATTCGGCTTCGCCCAAAGCTCGGCCACCGGCGATCTGCACGTGACGGTGAAAGACTCGAAGAACAGCCTGGTGACGAACGCCACGGTGACGGCACGAGATCCGGCGAGAGGGGTGGAGCGTGCTGGAACCGGGAACGGGCAGGGTGAGTACCGCATCGCATTGTTGCCGCCGGGGACTTATCAAGTAACTGCCGAGGCTGCGGGATTCGCGAAAACCACTATTGGGAACGTGGTCATTACGGTTGGAGAAGTCGCGGATTTGCCAATCACGCTCGCGGTTGCGGGGACGCAGGAAGTGGTCAATGTGAGCTCTGCAGCGGAGTTGGTCGAAACCACCCGCACTTCGACCACCGACACGATTGGACAGACGCGCATCGATAACCTTCCCATCAACGGCCGCAACTACATCAACTTCGCGCTGACGGATTCGCAGGTGCTGCTCGACAACGCTCCCAGCATCGGGGCAGCGCCCACGTCGGGGCTCAACATCAGCGGGCAGCGGGCGCGCTCGAACCTGGTGAATGTGGATGGCGCCAATGCGATTGACAACGCGACCAACGGCGTCCGCTCTACCGTCTCGCAGGAAGCGGTGCAGGAGTTCCAGATCATTACGAACAGTTACGCGGCGGAATATGGGCAAGCCTCCGGGGGCGTGATCAACATCATTACCCGCTCCGGAACCAATCAGTTCCACGGCGACGCCTACGGCTATTTGCGGAATCGATACATCCAGGCCACAAACCCTTTCAGCAATGTTCCGCAGCCGGCGTACACGCGGGTGCAGGCTGGGGCAGCGTTCGGTGGACCGATCAAGAAGGACAAGACCTATTATTATTTTGCCTACGAAATCACGCGGCGGCAGGAGACTGGCTTCTCGGTTATCGGGGAGAACAACTTTGGGCTGGTTCCTTTCGACGCCACCAACATCTTCGCTCCCGGGCTTGCGCCTCCTGGTACCTTCAATATTCAGGTCACGCCTCAACAGGCTGCTTTTCTGGGCACGCCGGGATTGCCATCGGCGCTTCTGCAACAGTACGCGTTTCTGGCAGGAGGCTCTTCTGCTATTGCTTTGAACGGATCTTATCCGCAGTCGTTTGGATTGCTGGCGCAACTTGGCGCGATTCCGATTCCGTCGAACGGAACCAGTCCGTTGACCCAGTTTCCCAGTTCGTGCAATCCCGGCAACACGCTGTGCCACGGCTTGCCCTTGCAGTTTCAGACGCTGAATGCGCAAGTGGGCAACTTCCCGGTTTCCGAGGGCACGAGCCTGTACTCTCTGCGAATTGACCACAATTTCAACGCCAACAATCGGATCACGCTGCGCGCGAACGTCAGTCCGAGCACTGTGACTGGGATTGAAGTGAATGGTGAGAATCAAACTTTCGGACAGAACTCGTTCTCGAGGACTTCGCAACAGACTTATCGCGACGTCGCCGGAGTCTTTCAGGATACCTGGACCATTGGCAACAACAAGGTCAATGAGTTCCGCTTCCAGTACGCGCGGCGCGGGTTGTCGTATTTTTATTCGAGCGCTCCTGGTGGCTCCGATGTCGCGGTGAACATTCCCGGCTTTGCGTACTTTGGCCGCGAACCGTATTCCTATATTCAGCGTACGGAACAGCGTTACCAGTTCACCGACAACTTTTCCTGGACGCGCGGACGGCACGGCATGAAGTTCGGCGTGGACTTCAACTACATTCCAACCACGGCGACGTTTACGGTGAACTACGGCGGCGTGTATGACATGGGGGCGCTCAGCGCCGCCCAGGTGATCCCCAGTTCCATTTTCAATTCGCTGCCGGCTAGCCTGCAGCAGGCTATTCCGGGCCTTTCTGGAGTGCAGGCCTACGGGCTGGGCGTTCCGCAGGACTTCATTCAGGGCATTGGAAATCCTAACGACTCGTTTTCCAACAAACCCCTGGGAGTTTATTTCCAGGACTCGTGGCGAACGACGCCGAACCTTACGTTGAACCTGGGCGTGCGGTATGACATCGAGTTCCCGCCACAGTTTGCTCAGCCGGATCCGCTGGCTCTGACTGCTTACAACGCGCTGGGACTGCAGAAAGGTATTCAAACCGATACCAACAACATTCAACCACGCATCGGCATGGCCTGGGACCCGAAGGGGAATGGCAAGTCGGTTCTACGCGCGTCCTTCGGGATGTTTTACGATCACCCCTTGCTCGGCCTTTACTTCCTCGGCGATGCTTCGGACGGATCGAAGAGCGGGCAGTTGCTATTTGCCGGAGGCAGTCCTTGCGGGACGAACGCGGCTACTGTCAGCCCACTGAATCTGAACGCGACCAACATTTTCCAGGGCATTCAAACTGTGCCCACTTGCATCCCTGCTCCCTTCACAACCAACCTGGGATATTTGCCCAATCAGCAGCAGTTCCAGACGTTGAATTTTCCGCAATCGATTTTTATCAATCAGAATTACCTGAACCCGGCATCGCCTTTCCCGCTGGCGTTCCAGCCCTTCGGGTATCCGATCGGCAAGGGTTTTGTGTATGCCTATTCGGAACAAACGAACCTGACCTTTGAGCAGGACCTGGGTGGCGGCTTCGCTTTGAGCCTGGCCTACAACTTCAATGGCGGGCGGCACCTGAACCGGCCCATCAACGCGAATACGGTGCGCGGGGATTTGCTGGTGAAGAACTGGCAGAACGCGGTGGCGTTCGCCAACGCCGCCGGGATTCCTACGACCAGTCCGTTGTATCCATCTGGCCCGTTGCAGGTACAGATTTGCCCAAAGCCATTCGGTGCGACTCTGCCTCCCTCCCTCACGTTCGCACCTGCAGCTATGTTGAATTTCTTCCGGCCGTCGGGATTGAATCCGTCGTTGGCTGGTGGACCCTGCCTGCAGGACGCGGTTCTTCTGGCCAATGCCGACGGATTGGGGCTTGGTCCCACCGGAGGCAAATGTGACAACACTCTGCCGTTTGATTCTCCCGGCGGCTGTGTGGTGGTTCCCTTCGGCGACATGGATGCCAACTATTCGAACGGCAACTCCAATTACAGCGGCTTCACCGCGAACCTGCGCAAGACCCTCAGCCATCACTACCAGTTTCTCGCTTCCTACACCTATTCGCATGCGATCGATGACTCGACTGACTTGCAATCCCCGCTGGCGCCGCAAGACTCTTATTATCCCCAACTGGAGCGATCAAACTCTTTGTTTGACCAGCGCCACCGTTTCGTATTCAGCGGCGTGTATCAGTCGGGTAAGTTGAGCGGAGATGGATTTGCCAGGAAACTTTTCAGCAATTGGACGTTTGCGCCGATCATATCGGTGGCGTCGGGACGTCCGTTCCTGATCATCACGGGGGACAACACGAACTTCCAATTCGCTCCCACCTCGGCACGCCCGAACGCGGTGACTGGCGCTTCCGCCGGCAATGGGTGCGGGCCGCTGGTACCTTCCAAGTACTCGCCGACAGGGTCGTTCCAGGAGCCGTGCTTTACGGCTACCTCGAACACCACGCTGCTTTCGCTCGATGGCGACCTTGCCCGCAACGCCGGGGTGCAGCCCTGGACGCTGTTCAACGACTTTCGATTCGCGCGCCGGGTTTACTTCAACGAACGGATCAGGCTGGACCTGATCACGGATATGTTCAACCTGGTGAACAAATTCAACGTGGCGTCGGTGAATCAGTTGTGGACGAATGCGGGGCAGCCGACGGCGGCTTATGATCCGAGGCAGTTTCAGTTTGCGATGAAAGTGAATTGGTAGGGGATCAGCCGTCAGCTATCGGCTGTCAGCTCTCAGTCAAACCTGAGAGGCAGTGCTCGCCGTTGAATCTTGGGATCACATACTGAGTGCTGACGGCTTCTCCTGCTACACTCTTCTCGTCTTTAATCCTTCGCGATTGCCGGGAGCTTCTCTTGAATGGCACAGCCTTCTGCTCCGAGTACGCGGACGCGTCTGGTCCGCGAAGCTGATCGTGCGGTGTACGATCGCGCCGCCGCTTACCGAATTCTGGATGAAGGCTTCATTTGCCACGTGGGATTTGTGGTGGATGGGCAACCCTTTGTGATTCCGACCGGCTACGGCCGGGTGGGCGACAACCTCTACATTCACGGCTCGGCGGCGAGCCGCATGCTGCGGCGGGTGGATGAGGGCGTCGCGCTCTGCGTCACGGTCACGCTGCTGGATGGATTGGTACTGGCGCGCTCGATTTTCAATCACTCCATGAATTATCGCTCGGTCGTGATTCTGGGGATGGCGCGGGCGGTAAACGATCCGACGGAGAAGCTGGAGGCTTTGCGGCTTTTGTCAGAGCATATTTTGCCGGGGCGCTGGGTGGAATCGCGGCAGCCTAACGAGAAGGAGCTTAGGGCAACACTGGTCATGCGGTTGCCGATCGAGGAATTTTCGGCGAAAGTGCGGCAGGGGCCGCCGGTGGATGATGAAGAGGATTATGCGTTTTCGACTTGGGCGGGCGTGATTCCTTTGGAGATGGTGGCGGGGAAACCGGTTAGTGATTCAAGACTGCGCGCGGAACAACCAGTGCCGAGATACGCAGCGAATTATTCGCGGAAGAAATCCTAGGTTTGAGCCGTTGGCTCGATTGAGTAATTTTTCCCTACGGTATCAGCAACAACTTTCCCGTCGTCGTGCGCCCCTCTAGCTCCTGATGTGCTTGGGCTGCATCGGCGAGCGGGTATGTGTGCTCGATGCGTAGTTTGAGCTTGCCTTCTGCGATCATCGTGAAGACAGCGCTGGAGCGTGCTCGCAGGTCCTCGGTCGAGGCGATGTACTGGTTCAGGGTTGGACGCGTCAGGTAGAGTGAGCCCTTCTGCGAAAGTTGAATCGGATCGAAGGGCGGCACGGCTCCGCTGGATCCACCGAACAGCACCATCATTCCACGCGGGCGCAGGACGTTTAAACCTTTCTCGAAGGTGGTCTTGCCCACGCCGTCGTAAACCACGTCCACACCGCTGCCGGCAGTGAGGCGCTTGGTTTCCGCTTCGAAGTCTGTCTGGGTGTAGCGAATCACTTCGTCGGCGCCCGCTTCCTGCGCCAGCTTGGCTTTTTCTTCGGTGGAAGCCGTGGCAATTACGCGGGCTCCGAGGTGGTGTGCCATCTGCACCAGCAGCCGGCCCACGCCGCCTGCAGCCGCGTGCACCAAGGCGGTCTGGCCGCGCTTGAGGGGAAAGGTGTCGTAAATCAAATAGTGCGCGGTCATGCCTTGCAGCATGGCGGCGGCAGCTTGTTGATCGCTCACGCCTTGGGGAACGCGCACCAGCCGGTCGGCGGGCACGGCCGCATACTCGGCGTAGGAGCCCAGGATGCTGGTCCAGGCTACGTGGTCTCCGGGTTTCAGGGATTTCACGTCGGAGCCGACCGCCGTGACCACGCCCGCGCCTTCTTGTCCGGGCACGAAAGGGAGGGCGACTTTGTATCGGCCCTCGCGCTGGTACACATCGATGAAGTTCACTCCTGAAGCTGCGATCTTGACCACGGCTTCATTGGGCTTGGGTTGCGGGACGGGCAAGTCCGCCAGTTGCAGAACTTCGGGCCCACCGGTTTGTTTTATCAGGATGGCTTTCATGTTTGGGTTCGATTCTGATTGCGCTGTGGGAGATTCACGAGCCTTCCACCGACAATGTCATTTCGAGGAGCGCAAGCGACGAAGGAATCTGGGTTGTTGGCCTGCCGCGAAGAAACCGGATCCCTCACTTTGTGCGAGATGACAACGACCCCAGCGAGGAGACTGGGAAGGGATCAAAGACCATCCCCACAAAAGGCCATCCCATCACAGAATGGTTGCAGCCGCCTGGGTCGCTGAAGTAATATTCCCGCCTGTTCCCAAAGTAACTTGGACCAACCAAGTTGCGGATTGACCCATCAAAACTAGGATAGTAGCATTGAGTCTTCCATGAAAGCCAGGGGTTGATCGCGGTAAGTCATAGAGAAACATGAGGATTCTGAAACTCTATCTTCTGATCGCGCCTGTGTTGGCCCTGGTTTTGGGCAGCATCGCGTGTCAGACGGCACAGCGGCCGGTCACCCTGTTGCCTCCCGGAACTGCTACCGCGCCAAATTTGAACGCGGCTCCCGCACCCGCTCCTCAGACCAAGGCCGATGTCAAGACCGTTCCCGCTCCTGCAACCCAGACTGAAGCTAAGTCTGATCCGGTCGCTGAATTGATTGCGCAGGTCGAGAAGGAATACCAAGTTGGTCAGGACAACTACAAAGCGGGGCACCTCGAAGCGGCCAAAGAGAACTTTGATCGGGCTTTCAATTTGCTGCTAGGAAGCTCATTGGACGTTCGCACCGATCAGCGGCTGCAGCAGGAATTTGACCGCGTTCTGGATGGCGTAAACGGCCTGGAGCTGCAAGCCTTGCAACAAGGAGACGGCTTCACCGAGCAACAGTCAGAACCAGCCCCGATCGATGAAGCGAACGAAGTTACCTACTCGGTGGACCCGAATCTCAAAGCCAAGGCCGAGGCTGAAATCAAGGATACGCATTCCGATCTGCCTCTGATGATGACGGATCCCGTAGCCGGCTACATCAGCTACTTCTCGACTCGCGGACGTGGAACTCTCGAGCGCGCACTTGCCCGTAGCGGGCGTTATGACGACATGATCCGGAGGATCCTGAAGGAAGAAGGTGTTCCCCAGGACTTGATCTACCTGGCACAGGCCGAATCTGGATTCCATCCTCTCGCCCTTTCCCGCGCCGGAGCTCGTGGGATGTGGCAATTCATGGCCAGCCGCGCGACCGGCTATGGATTGGAGCGCGACTGGTGGGTGGACGACCGCCAGGATCCCGAGAAATCCACGCGAGCCGCTGCGCACCACCTGAAGGATCTCTATAGTGAGTTCGGCGATTGGTATTTGGCTATGGCTGCCTACAACTCCGGTCCGGGCACGGTCCAGAACGCGGTGAAGCGCACTGGCTACGCGGATTATTGGCAGCTCTACAAACGAAACGTACTGCCCAAGGAAACGCGGAATTACGTGCCCATTATCCTGGCCGTAACCATTATGGCCAAGAACCCGGAGCAGTACGGGTTGGACAAAGTAGTTACGGAGAAGCCGGTTCCGTATGACTCGGTAAAGATCGATTACCCCGTCGACCTGCGCCTGGTAGCGGAATGCGTCGATACCTCTGCGAGCACGATGCAGGACTTGAATCCAAGCTTGTTGCGCCTGACCACGCCCAAGGATCGCGAGTTCGAACTGCATCTGCCGGTTGGCACCAAGGATCGCTACCTCACCGCGATTACCGCCATTCCGCCGGACATGCGCGTGTGGTGGCGCTATCACAAAGTCGCGCCGGGCGATACTTTATCGTCGGTCGCCCACTCGTTTCACACCACTCCTCGGGCAATCGTTCAGGCGAATAACCTCGACGGAGATGAAAACCTGCGGGCGGAAAGCGAACTCATCATCCCGGTTGCTCCGGGCAAACATCCATCCGACGAGTTGGCCAGCTATTCGCGACGTGCAACCACCTACAAAGTTCGCAAGGGAGACACTGTTGAAACCGTGGCGGACAATTTCGGCGTGCCGCCGGCCATGGTTCGTCGCTGGAATCATTTGAAAGGCGACAGCGTACGGGGCCGGCGTGTTTTGTATATCCACTTGCCGGTGGCGCCGGACGCTGCCGAAAGCCAGCAGGCAGTTGCATCTAAGTCGAAATCCAAGAAGAAGTTACAGGCGGACGCTTCCAAGAGCGTGGTGCACCACAAAGTCCAGCCCGGCGAAACTCTCTATTCGATCGCCAAGTCCCACAACGTCACGGTCAACGACTTAAAAGAAAACAACGGGAACCTCGCCAACTTGAGGCCAGGGATGGTATTGGTCATCGCCAATCCCAGTCGATAGTCTGCCTGCTCCCGACCCCGGACTTTATCTAGGTCTAACGCCGCATCTAAAGCGGAATATTCTTTTCGCGTGATCCCGGACAGAACTGGAAACAGAAACTCAACTTCGGTGTAATATGCATGGGCAGGAGGGCGCGTCAACGAGTTTTTCGTCACTGCAATGCGAAAAACCACTGTGCTATAATCGCGGCCCGTTCAGTCTGTTAAAAAACTTTCGGTAGTCTTTTTAATTCTTGACGCATGCATTGCGGAGAAAATTCCAGGAGGAGAAATGAACGTTCACGAAACCCTCTATCTACGAGACGACGAAATGGATGAGTTTGGCGACAGCGGCGCCTATGGCGAATCGCTGGAAGAAGATTACGAAGAAGAAGAGGAAGAAGAGGAAGCAGAACTGCCGGGTGTGACCGACTCCGAAGTGGGAGTGGAAACGCCGATTCCCGCGCCGCCGGTGCCGGCGGGTGGAGGCGGTGGCGGCTCGTCCAAACCGGCCGCGAAAAAGGCTGCCCCTAAGAAGGTCGCTCCCAAGAAGGCCGCGAAGAAGAAAGCTCCGAAGAAGGCAGCGAAGAAGAAACCGGCCCGCAAAGCTGCCAAGAAGAAAGCCGCCAAGAAAAAGCCGACGAAGAAAGCGAAGAAGAAGGCTGGCAAGAAATCGGCGCGCCGTCGTCGCTGATTTCGAGTTCAAGAACTACGATTTGATATCAAGCCGCAGCTGTTTGCTGCGGCTTTCTTGTTTCAGCAAGCGATTCGAATTCCGAAGATCGGACTCACTGTTTTCGCGGCGTGAGTTCCTGGTTGTGCATCACTGAGATCAGCCAGCGGTCGCCGTGGCGGGCCACCACCCAGTTGAGTAGACCCTTACGAATGGGGATCGGCGTGCCATCGGCCTCTGTAGCCCCGGTCATTTCCCAGTGAATATCCACGGATGCGATGTCGGAGGAGAGGAATCGGATCTTGACGTCGGCCGCCGTCAGCTGAGTGTTCTTGAATCGGGTCGCAAACATCGGAGCATGGAAGTCCTCCACTGCCCTTCGTCCGTGCGCCGAGTCGCCACGCACGTTAGTGAAATCGGCATCCTCGGCGAAGGTTTCCGCAAAGGCATGGGAGTCGTGCTTGTCCATGCGTCCGCGAAATCGGCTACCAACTTGCGGATCGCCTGCTCGTCTTTGGCTGAGGGCATTTGAGCGAGAGCCGTACCGCTTAGCAGCGAAACAATTAGAAACAGTTTCGTAAGCATGGCTGAACATTTTACTCCACGCGTTCTTGCGCCGCCTGTCCCCCGAACGCTCAGTAGTGGTGCAGTTTGAAAAATACCTGTACTAGAACGCCAGTGCGAGCAGCGTATAATTTGAAAACGAGTGTACGATATGGCTAAACAGAGAGGTTATCCCGACCGCCGAGGTATGGGAGCAAAGAGCGACTTCATAGCTGAACAGTTCGTGCCGAGTGAAGATTACAAAGCACAACAAATAGCGATGGCCCAGAAGCTAATTGCAGGAGGCTTGAGTCCTGAACAGGTCGCAAGGTTGTTCTTCGTTTCAGTTGACCTGCTTTCAGTTAAGAAGCCAGACAATAAGAAGCCAAAAGTGTAAACGGCGCATCCGTCGCCTCGTGCTATGCCGAGACCTTTCTCGCGTTCCTTGGACATTAAAATCAAACTGCACTACTACCGAACGCTCTCAGGGACGCTATTTCTTTCGCTGCACTGCCTCCAAACATCGCCCGTAAAGCTCGAGCAGATGAGTAGCGTAGTCTTCTGGTTTTGAGGCGGCGCCTGAGCCCTGAAAGCCCACGCCCGACGAACTCGTTCGGCCGTAGCCGGTCGTCATCGCGACAAATTTCATCAGGTCGAGGGCGATGTCTTCATTACGGCGTGAACCGGGTGTGCCGGCGGATGCTTCGTCCATGAATTCCTCCGTGGAAATACGAATGCTGGGTATTTCGTCGTCCATACTTCACAAAGTGTGCCGCAGAAAAAATGATAGCAGAACGGGGAGAATCCAAGGGTATGCTCGAGGTCCGAGAAATATCTCAGTTTGCTCTGGCGGGCTTTCTCCGCGTCCTCTGCGGCTTTTTCTCAGCGCCCTCCGCGATTTAGGACTTTGCTTTTCCTGAAATTTTATCCAAATCTTAAAACGCAGAGATCGCTGAGAAGAGCCGCAGAGTGCGCGGAGATTGCGATCGCTCGTGAGAAACGGGACGAGCGCCCTACGCCGTTCGGGACACTTCGCTCATCAGCGCAAGGAGGTTGTTTTCCGAGTCGCGAAAGAACGTCATCCACAGATGATGATCAGGCATTCTTGCATTTCACGTCATCAGCCACAAAGGACACAAACGCACAGGAAGCCAGGAGGTCACGGAACTACCACTGGACTCTCTCGCCTTAACTCGCCAAACGTGATCGGCGAGCCGTTAGGTCTCAATTCCCACGTAGCAAACCCGGCCCACCAGGTAATTGCCTGCGTTTTTGTCTGCTTCGATGGGCATGATCTCGACCGGATACGCCTGGTTATGTGGACGCAAGACCAGGTTGTTCCCCGCTAGTTCCACATACTTCACGGTGGATGTGCCATCTTTGTTTACGGCATACATATTGGACTCGCCTTTGCGATAAGGCTTGAGCGAGTTGTAATGGCGGTCGATGAGAACGGTGGCTCCTGGCAAAAGGCGGGGATACATGCTCATGCCATCGCGACCATCCACCTGAATTACAACGAAACGCTCCCAGTCGTCGCGGTGCCCTTCCATCTCGGGACGAATGCTGTGCAGGAAGCTCTTCTTGAACTTGAGAATTTCCTTCACATTCATACTCATGATGAGCGGTTCGGTGGCGGCAATCGCGCCGTCGACCTGGAGAACGTTTTGAAACTCGTCCTCGCTCGGCGGCAGGATGCTGGCACGTTTGTTGACTTCGTTCGGGTCAAGCAGATCGAGCACGGAGAGGTGCTGCACTCTTAATACTTTGTCCATGCCCTCGAGACTGAGGCCCCGCTTGCGGTTGAGGAAATTGGAGATGTGGGCTTGCTTGAACCCGGTTTGTTCGGCCAGGCGCAAACCTGTCAACCCTTCCTCTTCGATGCGGTGCCACAAAGTTTTGCGGAGATTTTCCTGCAGTACTTTGAATTTCATAGCCGAGAGTATACCATTATTTATAGCGGATCGCTATTAATAATCACAATCTAACATCTCAAAGGAAACAGCGTATCGGGCGGAGTTCCCCGACATTTCCGGAGGAGTTTTCCACAGCCAAAGTGCGCGCCCTTGCAATAGCATTCTGATATTGTCATTGTTATCAGCAACATCTGTCAGAAAATAGTTCTTGACTTTGCAGCCAACGAGAAGTTATAGATAACTAGTCTGTTATAACTACTCTGCTATGGAAATGAATTCGATGACTTGCAACCCACAACCCGAAAATGAGGCAGGAGGCTTTGTCGAGTTCCGCCGTAAGGTGCGCTCGGCTGAAGTGCTCTCTGCCGCTATGGAACAACTCCTTCGGATACTGCAGTTTACCGGTAAAGTGAGTGTGGTCGTGCAGAACGGCCGCGTGTTGAAATCCGGATACGAGGAGGGCTACTTCCGCAAACCCCCGCTGACTTGACGAAGCGCAACTGCGCCGAAGGGTTGGTTGGAAGCAATATACTCATAGCTAAATAAACTCTACAGGTTCTCCGTAAGAGAAACGGGCCCTGTGACCGAGCAATCGGGCGCAGGGCTTTTTTATTTGGGCGCGAGGCGTCAGCCTGTCGCCTGGAGTTCGATTACGAGTTCAATGCCACGGAGGCAATCATGGAATTTGAAGGCTTGGAAATCGTCCGGATGGAACTTAAGTATTGCGAAAGATGCGGGGGGTTGTGGATGCGCACTTGGGGAACGGAAGACGTGTATTGCCCCGCGTGTGCAGTGCAAATGTCGGATCTGCCCGAGGGTCGCAGGCGAACGAAACCTCTTTTATTGGTGAATGACCGAGTCGAAATCAAGAGCCAGTGCGAGGAGTGGTCAGCGTTTTTCGGCGAAGGGGGGAACGCATGAGCGGCACAGTGATCGCTCTATTGAATGCATGTGCTGAAACGCCAGGGATGCCGCCATACCTTCCGTTCGATGACGGTTTGACGGATGGGAACGAACACTCCCCTGAACAAATTGAGTGTAAGCCCACTGATCTGGCGGAGCTCGGGCAGGAACCAGGGCCTGAAGGTCCGACGCCTGATGTGGCCGAAACGGCGATCTCCGTGGACACTCCTGGAAGCGACCCCGATCTCTGGTTGTACCGGCAGCGGACCGTTGCTTTGCTGCGGCGCTATCTGCGGCTTTCGATCGAAGTGGGGCGGACTCCGTCCCTTCTGGGGCGAGAGTTCTTTCGGACTCGAGTAACGTCTTACGGGGCTTCTACATTCGAAGACTCGATTATTTTCGTACACGACGTCGAACGCAGCCTGGAAGAATTGAACGAGTTCGAGAAGAAACTCATCGGGAAAATCGTACTCCAGCAGTTCTCGAAGGAAGAAGCTGGGCGAATCCTGGGCTGCGGGTATCGCACCGTGGAGCGTCTTTTTCCGGAAACACTGGACAGGGTCAGTGAGATTTTACTGAGAAGAGGGATTTTGACGGGTCTTCCCAGCACAAAACACGAAGTGCCGAAAAGTTGTCAAGGGGGTAAAAACGGTCCTTTTCTCGCAACTGACTGAATACAATCCAAATATATTTTTCAAAATTTGGCGGGTTTACCCCCCTGAATCTGATACTCTTAATTTAGATCATAAAGATTTGCCAAAAGGGCGCGCTGACCACAGCGCGCCTTAGCTTTTTGGGACGACGGGATCAAGAATCGGGTAGGCGAGCCAGGTCAGGGGAACAATGAAAACAGGCAAGACAAGCAAGGGACGCAAAAGCCCAAAGAAACCTTCAACAGCACAAAAGAAGGCGCTGAAGCAGGTCGATTTGGCCGTCGTGCGCGGGCAGATCACGAATCTGGTGGGCAATCACGCGGTGAAATTGGTCACGACCACGATGAATGAAGTCGACAAGGGCCATTATCTGGCAATGAAATACTTGTTTGAAATGATCGGACTGTGTCCGGCAACGGCTCCCGAAGGTCCACTGCCAGAAGACTCGTTAGCGAAGACTCTTTTGCGCCGGTTAAAGCTTCCCGAGGAGACGGATACGGGTACTGAAGTTACGCAAGAGTGTCCCGCGGACCCGGTTGAGCAAGAGTGTGATGCCGTAAAATGAAAGTCAGTGACTGGGCAAAGGTTGCGCAGAGTTGCTCGTTGGCCGCTGGCCGTTGGTCGAAGGCCTTTGAAAATCGCGGCAACACGCAATCGCTGGCGCCACACAAGAACATGTTACACAGGACTTTCATGATGGATATGAGTTGGGTGACCGGTCGGATTGCGGTCGGGGGTGGAATCTGGACAGCGGAGAACATGATCCAGGCGGCGCGCGCCGGAGTAACTCATATCATCGACATGCAAATTGAATTCGACGACACACCGCTGGCTGTGCCGCACGGCATTCGGGTGTTGTGGAATCCGATTGACGATGACTTCCAGCCGAAATCCCCGGACGTGTTCCAGCGGGGTGTGGATTTTGCGCTGGAAGCCCTGGACGAGGAGGGAACCAAGCTTTTCGTTCATTGCGCCGCAGGAGTACACCGGGCGCCGATGATGACACTGGCGATCTTATGTTCGCTGGGATGGAAAGTGGCTGACGCCTTGCAGTTGATTGAAGCTCGACGTCCGGAGGTGGACTTCGCGGATGTGTACGTGAATAGCGTAAAAAGTTTTTTACATGAGCAGGCGAGGGCCACGAAGTAGCGAAGGGCCTCTAGCTTTTTTAGGTTCTTGATTCTCGGTTTGACTCCAAGAAATCTCAGCGTATTTGGCCCTGCGACATGGAGGCGGACGCTGAAGTGTGAACAGTCGCGGAAATCTTGAGATGTACTAGCAACGGAGGAGTTATGTTCGACGCGCGCCGCCCTTTGGGGTGGCTTTTTCTTTTGCTGCCGGCGATGGTGGCATTGGCGGTGTCTGCTCAAACACTTCCCACGACCACGATCAACGAGGTTCATTACAGAAGCCTTGGTCCTGCGATTGCGCGGGTGACAAATCCGGCAAGCGTTGCCGCTCAGCAGCGCGGAATCGACAACGGTTTGCACGGAGCGGTGCGACACCTTAAAGAACCGCCCGCACGTACCGCCGCCGATTGCGAGAACGCCGCTTTGACCCTTTTGGACGACACGACGGGTCCAGCATGGACCGGCGAGTATGACGTTTGGAGTGACTTTTTACCGGAAAACGCTCTGGACATTTTCCCGGGAGACGGGCTAAGCATAATTGTTCCGTCCAGAGAAGCGACGTTTCCTGCCATCGTGAACGAGGTTGAGATCACTGCGAAGAACCTCGAAGGCGAGCACCTCAGTTACAAGATCAAGTTTGCGAACGACGCGGCAAAAGCTTTGGCATTTGAATTCGAAACTACAAAAGCCACAACTTCTCTGTTTGTGACTGAGCTTACCAATGTCCAGGTCGGCACAACCTATCTGCCTGATTTGACGGCCGCGGCGATCACGGAAGTCTCTTCGACTACGGTTACCGTAGATTCCGGTATAGCACCGGTCAGCGGCGGCGGAATTGAGGTCCGATGGAGCGATGCGGGCTGGGGTCCGGGGAATGACCGGAACCTGGCGGGACGATTCACGACGCAAACTTTTACTATCCCGCGACTGTCTCGGGTGCAAGACTGTTATCTGCGGCAATACGACGGCTCGGTACCACCAAAATATTCCAGATACACGGCAGCTCTGCACGTGGATTATCCACTCTAGCCAAGTGTCTCGGAAGCGGCCGCCGATTCCCGCGTGTTTCGATACGGGAAAACGCAAATCCAAGGAGGGTGTTTTGTCAAATCTGAACGATCAACTCAATTCGGTATCACTGAAAGAACACCTGCTCGCCCTGCTCGCCATCGATCGCGATATGGCGACACAACACAAGGTTTTCGTCGACCTCCGTTTTGAACTCGCCGAAAGAGCGCTGCAACTCGACCATGTTGAAATGCTCCGGCGCCTGGATCTCTTGAATCATGCGCATGAAGACGCTCGCCAGAAAGAATCGAGTTTCGTCGGTCGCGAAGTGTACGAGAGTCAAATAAAGGACAGCAACAAGTGGCGAGATGAGGTCAATTCTGCGCTATCCAATCGGCAGGGAAAAGCATCGGTGACGTCAGGTCTGGCGGGCGCGGTTGGGGGACTGGCCCTGAGCGCCCTGTTCGCGATGATTATGTATCTGGCGAAAGCGGTATTGAGCGGCTTTCCGAAATAAACCAACTCCAAACTGTTCCTTCTGCCACCTTTCATTCCAACAAATCCAACTCGTCATTGGAATTCAGGAGATACAGCAATGGATTTTCTAGCCACACTCTTGCAGACAATCGCCTTCGTCCCCGCGCTGGTGCACCGGATTGAAAGCTTATTCAGCCACCGGTCGGGAGCAGAGAAGAAAGATGCTGCCTTGTCCTTTCTGCAAACGGCCTTATCGATGACCGGTGCAGTCGCCAATCGAAAGATCGTTGATCCCGAGAAGTTCAAGGACGGCTTGGGGAAGGTGATCGCCGGCACGGTAGAGTGCTTGAACGCTTCCGTCTGGGCAAAGGCTGAGTAGAACTCCCAGCCATAATCGCGCTGAACGTTACAAATTGCGCCTATCCGACCTCTTCGCTCCAATTCTCCAGAGTCTTCTTCACAAAGGCCATGAACTGATCCGCAACCGCGCCGTCGATCAGACGATGGTCGTAGCCCAGCGTCAGGTGAACGACGGAGCGAATGGCGATGGAGTCATTGCCGTCGTTGTCAGTCACCACAAGAGGAACTTTGGTGATCCCGCCTACACCCAGAATCGCGGAATTCGGCTGGTTGATGATGGGCAGGCCAAACACTGCGCCAAACTGTCCCGGGTTCGTCACCGTGAAGGTTGAACCCTCCACTTCGTCGGGCTTCAGTTTCTTCGAGCGCGCTCGCTCGCCAAGGTCCGAGATCCCGCGTTGCAGCCCGAGGAAATTCAGCTCGTCAGCATTCTTCAGCACGGGAACAATAAGTCCCCAGTCGAGAGCCACCGCAATCCCGACGTTGACGTGGCGGTGATATCGGATGTTTTCGCCTTCGATTGAAGCATTGACAATAGGGAACTGCTGAAGCGCGATAATCACGGCGCGGACGAAGAACGGCATGAAGGTAAGCCGCGCCCCGTGCCGCTGCTCGAAAGCGGACTTGGTTTTGTTACGAAGCTGCACGATGCGAGTAATGTCCACTTCGAACAGGCAATGGACGTGAGCACTGGTCCGTCGGGATTCGATCATCCGCTGCGCAATGATCTTGCGCATCTGCGTCATCGGCACCAGATCTCCTGGGATTGTCGCCGCTGCAGGCGCCGGCGGCCTTGGCGAGGCTACGGACGAAGAAGTCGCAGGCGTACTCGCTCGAGCAGGAACCGCGGGAGCGCCCGCTTCCGGCCGCTCCAGAAATGCCATGATGTCCTGTTTCGTAATGCGGCCGCCCATGCCCGTCCCGGGTACCTGCGACAAATTCACGTTGTGCTCGCGAGCGATCTTGCGGACGAGGGGCGAAGAACGAGCGTGATCGTCGTCTTCTTCGCGCTCGGGCTCGGTAATGGGCTGCTCAGCTGGAGCGGCAGGCGAAGGCGCAGCTGCTTGAGTCTTCAGGAGCGGCGTGGGGGCGGCCTTCGCAGGAGCAGAGGTCGGAGCTGCCGCTTCGCCGTCCCCAGCAATCGTTCCCACCACCGTATTGACTTGCACGGTGTTCCCCTCGACCACTTTGATGTCCTGCAGAATACCTGTGGCGGGCGCAGGGATCTCGGCATCCACCTTGTCAGTAGAGATCTCGAACAGCGGCTCATCGCGCTGCACTTTGTCGCCGGGCTTCTTCAGCCACTTGGTAATGGTTCCCTCGAAAATAGACTCGCCCATCTGAGGCATTACGATATCGGTAGGCATAATTTCCTTCCCCGCAGTCCCAGCGGCAGTTCTCGGGCTGGGCGCAATCTTTTATTATATCCAACGATACATCTTGGCTCTGGTCACGGCTTGGCTTCGTCCTTTTCCGATCCCGCAGGCAGAGGACCAACCCCGAACGACTTCTTCCAGTAGTCCTGCACGCCCGGTGGCAGTTTTTGTATGCGCGAAAGAAATGCCGTGACTTTCCAAATATCCTGGTCGCTTAGAGCTTTACTCCACGCCGGCATGCCGGTATAACGAATTCCCGTGCGGACAGCGTAGTAGATATGCCACTCCGGGTCGTCCAGCGGATCGAGGATCAGTTGCGGCACCGGCGGGTAGAATGACTTCTCCAAGGGGCTCGGCTTATTGTCGAGCGTACCGTGGCACATGGAGCAATTCATGGTGTAGATCTTCATCCCGTCGATCAAATTCTCTTCGGTCGGTGGAATCGGGCTGCTGACTCGCGGTGCGTGCCGCTCCATGGAAGCGTCCAGCGCGCTCATGGCAATACGGCGTTCAAGCCGAGGGGGAGTCGCATCCGCATTGGTTGGCACCAGGCCCAGAGTCGCCACCGCCAGCCCAACCAGACCGAGCACCAACAGCGTGACAACGATTCCAAGAACGAAATTGCGCATTTCCCCTCCTGGCTCTTTTCCGACCGCATCATGCAGAGTAATCTAGCGCGACCGCTAAGGTGTCAGCAGATGGTAAAACAAATTTGTAATTAATACGCCTTTAACCGGCGCACCTCCCGCACTACATCGCTCAACTTGGGCAGGAAATATTCCTCCTGAGGGGGCGAAAACGGCACCGGAGAATCCTGCGCAGTAATGCGGACGATAGGGCCATCGAGATCGTCGAACGCCTCTTCATTGATGATCGCCGCGATTTCACCTGCAATGCCGCCGGTGCGCACGTCCTCGTGCAACAAGATCACTTTATTCGTTTTGCGTACCGTCTGGGCAATCGCTTCGCGGTCGAGTGGTGAAAGCGTGCGGAGGTCGACCACTTCCAATTCTGTTCCCTCTTTCGCCAGGATCTCTGCGGCCTCGAGCGCAACATGTACCATCGCAGCATAAGTAATGACACTCACGTCGCAACCCTCCCGGGCAACTCGTGCTTTTCCCAGCGGCACGACGTAATCTTCGACGGGAACTTCCTCTTTGATTCGCCGATAAAGGTACTTGTGCTCGAAGAAAATTACCGGATTGTTGTCACGAATCGCAGCCTTGATGAGACCCTTCGCGTCGTACGCGCTTGCGGGACAAACTACTTTCAGCCCCGGCGCGTGCACGAACCACATCTCCGGATTCTGCGAGTGAAAGGGACCGCCATGGACGTTCCCGCCGCTGGGCCCACGAATCACCAGCGGAGCAGGCGCGCCCCAACGGTAGTGGGCCTTGGCCACCATGTTTACGATCTGATTGAAAGCGCAGCCGATGAAGTCCATGAACTGAAACTCAGCCACGGGACGCATGCCGGTGAGCGAGGCGCCAAAGGCCGCGCCCACGATGGCCGATTCCGCAATGGGCGTGTCAATGACGCGCTCGGGTCCGAAACGGTCGACGAAGCCGTCAGTCACTTTGAAAGCTCCGCCATAGATGCCTATGTCCTCGCCGATGCAGAAGACCGCGGGATCGCGCTCCATTTCCTCCCAGATTCCCTGGCGGATGGCTTCGAGATAGGTAAGTTGAGGCATAGAGTGTTTAGCTGGCGATCCGAGGAAGACGGATGTCTATTTCAAATGCACTGCCGCCTGTCTCGGAGTGGCGATACCTGACTTCGCGACACGAACTTTGGGTGCTCCGTACTTCGGCTTGATCTCGTGGCAACTCGAATCGCAGTACACTCCCCCTGCCGCTGATTCTGGTTCTGGCATCGGCGAGGCCACTGCAAAGTCACGATCAGCTTCAAGCTCGCGCTCCACATCGGCGATCACTTTTTCATTTTCCTGCGGAGTTACCCATTTGTTGCCCAACAAATATTTTTCAAACCGCGCAATCGGGTCGCGCTTGCGCCAATATTCGAACAGCGGCTTGGGGACATACTCCGCGGCGTCATGGATGGCATGGCCCTTCATGCGCATCATCTTGGCCTCGATGAGCGTGGGGCCCTCGCCACGCCGGGCGCGTTCGCAGGCCTCATGGGCCGCGTCGTAGATCTGACAAGCGTCGGTGCCATCAACAATCACTCCTGGGATTCCATAGGCGATAGCGCGCTCGGCGAGGTCCTTCACTCGGAATTGCATGTCCGCCGGCGTGGAGTATCCCCAAAGATTATTTTCGACCAAGAGCACCAAGCCGAGATTCTGAACCGCAGCGAAGTTCAGGCCTTCATAAGTGACGCCCGTCGACTGGCCGCCATCTCCAATGTAAGTCATGACCGCGATGTTGCGGCCCTGCAAACGCGCGCCCAAAGCCACGCCTGCGAGCACGGGAATGAGGTCGCCCAAGGTAGAAATGGGCGCAACCACATTGCGCCTTTCGATGTCTCCGAAGTGCGACGAGGCGTCGCGTCCCTTGGTTGGAGAACCCGCTTTGGCCATGTACTGCATCATGATGTCGCGGGCTGAGAAGCCGCGAACCAGCAGCGATCCCTGGTTGCGGATCATAGGGCCGAGCCAGTCATCCTTATATAGTGCGTAGGCGGAGGCGCAGGAGCAAGCTTCCTGCCCGAGACCGAAATAAACCCCGCCCACCACTTTGCCCTGCTTGTACAGGTTCTCCAGCGCAGTCTCCATTTTTCGATTCAGGAGCATCCATCGATAAATCTCGATGCATTGTTTCTTGTCGAGATACTTCGATTCGCTGATGGGTGGAACCGGCGCGTTCAGATCGCCCGTAACTTCGTAACGAATTTCATCGCCTTTGCGGACTTGACGAATCGTGAAGCTGGGCTTTTCCAGTCGATGGTCGACGATGGTATAGGTGCGCTGCGAGGAGCTCGGTATGTGGAGTTGAGTGTCGCCCCGGCCCTGACCGTTCGAACTATGGCGGCCCTGAGCTTTCAGAACATTCTTGTTTTTCTTGGCCATTCGTTTGATGGTGGCTTGCGATTGGGTCTCTTGAGAATCCTAACCCGGGTCGCCGGAATTACCAAACTCCAGCGAGGGAGTTGGGCACAAGTGTTAGACCCAGAAGACATCTTCTTCGCCACGCAATTTCTGCAATTCAGACGGAGGCTTCATGGGCACGCCGACCGAATGACCAAGCAGAGAATCCAAGGTTTCCAGCCACAGCATCTGGCTCTCAAACACCGTCCCGAAATTACGCGATATCGAATGCGCGACTTCCTGCAGCGAAAGCTGCCGAACCAATTCCTTCGCCATCGAGGTCACAGGTTTAGAAGTAATCCCGCAGGGAATAATCAAGTCGAAGTAATTGAGATCGTTATTCACATTCAAGGCGAACCCATGCGAGGTCACGCCGCGAGAAATGTGAATCCCGAGTGCGGCGATTTTGGCCTCGGCAGGCTTGTCTCGATCGCTCGCTTTGGTTCGCTGAACAGCCGGGGTGGCTGTCCCGACGTGGGTATCGCTGAATTCGGGACTCGTCCAAACGCCGGTGAGGCCAGGAATGCGTTGCGCCGAAATACGAAAGTCGACGCAGGTGCGGATCAGAACCTCTTCCAACCGGCGCACAAACTCCACCGCCCCCAACGTCTTTCGCTTGCCATCCGTCGAGGTGAAACCGCGCAGATCGAAAATGGGATAGCCAACGATTTGTCCCGGACCGTGGAAGGTTACGTCGCCACCGCGATCGCTCTCAAAGACCTCCACGCCGTGCTCCGCAAGTTGTTCGGGCGACGCAATCACATTGGCTGCTTTCGCGTTACGTCCCAGGGTGATGACTGGGGCGTGTTCCAGCAACAGGAGAACGTCGTCGACGAGGCCATCTTTGCGAAGATGAACCAGCTTCTGCTGTAGACGTAGCCCGGTCGCGTAATCAAGAGTCCCGAGTTGGAGAACGGAAATCATGGAATTGGGGGATTGAGCGATTTCGCAACTGTGTAATCCACCAGATCTAGTGTAGAGGAAGGCGGCTTCATCCATAAACTCATGCTTTGGGGTCTCAGGTTACGAGAGGCATAGCGTGCGCCGAAAGCAAAATCATGAAGAAGTACATTACTGAAAACGGAGGACGATCTCCGGGCCAGCCCAAGGGCTGGCCCGGAATTCGAACCCTGATTATGGAGTGATCTCAAAGACGGTGCCGGAATTTAAAGCGCCGCCGTTCTCCGTTGTGCCGTACATGTTCCCAGCCGCGTCGAAGACTAGGCCAGCTCCAGGCAACGTCCCGTCCTTGACGTAGAGGCTCCAGTCAAAGTTGTGCACTACCTTCTCCATCCATGTGCCGTTGGTCCGTGGTATCAGCTCGAAGACCGTGCCGTCGTTATAAAGGCCGCCATAAAACGTTGTGCCGAACAAGTTCCCAGCCCCGTCGACAGTTAGACCAGCCTCGGGTAGGCACCCGTCGTTGGCGTCCTTCGCGAAGCTGTGCAGCACTTTTTCCGTCCACTTGCCGCTTGCGCCGGGCGCGAGCTTGAAGACCGTGCCACAGCCGGAGGCACCGCCCGCGTTCGTCGTGCCGTACAAGTTCCCCGTTTTGTCGGAGACTACTCCGCCCCAGGGGTCGTACCCATCCTTGCCGTTGCTGTTGAAGTTGTGCAACATCTTCTCTGTCCACTTGCCTTTTGCGCCGGGCGTCAACTGGAAAACGATGCCGCAGCCGTGGCCGCCACAGCCGGTGCCGGAGGAACCGCCCAATGTAGTCGTGCCGTATAAGTTCCCTGCCGCATCGAGCATTAGACCGGAGAGGGGGGCGTACCCGTCCTTGCCATTATCGTTAAAGTTGTGCAGCCTCTTCTCCGTCCACTTGCCCTTAGCACCTGGAATTAATTGGAAGACGGTGCCGGAATTATAAGCACCGCCCCATTCTGTTGTACCGTACAAGTTCCCACCCGCATCAACAATCAGGCCATTATAGGGATAGTACCCGTCCCCGCCGGTAAAATCGAAGTTGTGCAGCACCTTCTCACTCCAGGTGCCGCCTTTGCCGGGCGCCAACTCGAAGACGGCGCCAAAGCCGTAACCGCCGCCGGTAAGGGTTATGCCATACAATTTGCCAGCCTTACCGAAGATCAGGCCTTCGGGATTGGTCCCGTCGGCGCAATTAGTGGCCGAGCAAAAGCTGTACAGTACTTTCTCGGTCCACGTGCCGTTTGATCCTCGCACGAGCTGAAAGATTGAACCGAAACCATGAGCGCCGCCGTTGAAAGTCGTGCCATACAAATTGCCAGCCGCATCGAAGATCAGGTTGGCCTCGGGAGTGTTTCCGTCCGCGCAGTTAGAAAGACTGCAGAAGCTGTACAGCACCTTCTCACTGCTGGCTGCAAAGAGAGGGGCTGTTATGGTTAGAAATCCGAAAGCTACAATGAACGCCGCAGCGAGTAGGGTCAGTAGTCTCTTGCTTTGCATGATGAGTCCTTTAAGGATGTGGAGATATTCTTGTTATTACCTTTTGAAAGCGGTGCGAAATTATGGATCTACGTGGCTTGCCATCAATGTGGGAAAAGTTCTTGACCTGGAGCGCAAAGCTTTTCAATTACCAAATTACCAGATTTCACAATCTTCAGGCGTTAATCGCCATCCCATAAACACTGTTCGATGCATCCAGCATGGCCTCAGCCAGTGTCGGATGAGCATGGATGGTCCACATCAGATCTTCCACCGTGGCTTCGAGTTCGATCGCGGCCACTGCTTCTGCGATGAGTTCCGTCGCCTGCGGTCCGATAATGTGTACGCCCAGAATCTCGCCATAGTCGGCGTCGGAGATAATTTTGATGAAACCCTCGTGCTGCCCGACGATCGAGGCACGCGAGTTCGCGGTGAACGGGAATTTCCCGATCTTCAAGTTGTAGCCTGCTTCGCGCGCCTTTTCCTCCGTCAAACCGACGCTGCCAATTTCCGGATGGCAGTAAGTCGCGTTCGGAATGTGTTCCGGGTTGATCGGTTTGCCGGGTTTGCCCGCGATCTTAGTCACGGCGACAATACCCTCCATCGCGCCAACATGCGCCAATTGCGGTGTTCCGAGCACGATGTCGCCAATCGCATAGACGCCGGGCTCGCTCGTCTGCATCCAGCTGTCGGTTTTGATGAAGCCTCGATCAGGCTTGATGTGTGTCTTTTCCAGTCCGATGTTGTCGGTGCGTGGTTTGCGGCCAACCGCGATCAGAATCTTCTCGGCTTCAATCTTCTCCTGCTTGACGCCCACGGAGAAAGTCACGGCGATTCCAGACTTCGTCTTTTCGACTTTCTCGACTTTAGCCCCAGTATGAAAATTAATGCCGCGCTTCCGGTAGACGCGCGCAAGTTCCTTGGAGACATCTTCATCCTCGACCGGAACCAACCGCGGCAGCATCTCGAGAATGGTGACTTCGGCATCGAAGGAGCGGAAAATTGATGCGAACTCCACGCCTACTGCCCCTGCGCCGACAATCACCAATGATTTGGGAATCTCTTTCAAACCCAGAATCTCAATGTTGGTGAGCACCCGAGCATCCGCCTCCAGGCCGGGAATCATGCGAGCCTCAGAGCCGGTAGACAAAATGACATTTTTCGCCTTGATGAGGCTGCTCTTGCCCCCGTCGCTGACTTCAACCGCCAGCACTCCGCTCTGCGCAGGTCCTGTGAGTTTGCCGTAGCCCTTGATCGTTTCCACTTTGTTCTTGCGCATCAGGAATTCAAGACCCTTGGCGTGCTTGCTGACGATCTTCGACTTACGCTCCTGGATGGCCGCCCAATTCAATTTGCGCGAGTCTACGCCCTCAATCCCGAACTCCTTTGCGTCTTTCAGGTGATCCCAAATCTCAGCATTAAAAAGGAGGGCTTTGGTTGGAATGCAGCCCACATGCAAACATGTGCCGCCAAGAAAACCATCCTTCTCAATTAACGCCGTCTTCAGACCATACTGTCCCGCGCGGATGGCGGCGGTATATCCCGCTGGCCCGCTGCCGATGATAGCGATGTCATAAATGGTGTCAGGCAAAGTAGTGCTCCCTAAAAGGAATAATGATGAGTGTCCAAATAGGTGATTCTACGACAGGGCCTAAGGATTCTGGAAACGGGCTGCGGCGGGCTCGTCTCACTGCGCGACCACGGTGCTAAACTAGAAGTAAGAAGGAGGCTATTGCCATGCACCTGTTTGCATTGTTCTTCTTCCCTATCTTTGGTTTCGGCTTCGTATTATATTTTCTGCCCTCGATCCTCGCGCTGGCACGCAGTAAGAGGGATACGGTCTCGATCTTTGTCCTGAATTTTCTCCTTGGCTGGACGGCGATTGGCTGGGTGGTCGCGCTGGTTTGGGCTTTGAAGGTGGATGCGTACGCCGTTCGCTGAAGGCATTCTTAACCTGCGGATTGCGGCTTCTCCAGCAAGAGCACATTGTGCCCTTCGGGATCGTGGAGAGCAGCCCAAGACGACCGCGTACCTTCGGCGCCGGGTTCGACGTGGACGAAACGTTCCCGGCCGATTGCCTCAACTGCAGCCTGAACGCTAGGAACCTCGAGAAAGATCACGGCTTTGTCTTGCGAGGGGTAGTCTTCCACGCCTTTTTTCTCAAGGCAAAGAAAAGCTTGTCCAAAATTGAACTGGGCGTGATGCCCGAGCTGCTCGGCGGAGAGGCTTAGACCCAACGTTTCTTGATAGAAGCGTTTTGCAGCCGGTAAATCATCAAAGTACAGTTCGACACCCACAAGCCGAGCGTTGATTTTTGACATGCGAATGCAGATCCTGTTCAGAGATTTGTGAAACCCGTCCTGAAATCATCGGTGGTTACTGAAAAATAATGAACATCGTGAAGTTCACCGAAACCGCACCTGAATGCATTCCTATGCAGCCCTTCATGTTTAAAGCCCAGTTTGTTCGCAAGCGCAATGCTTCCCTGGTTCGATGGAATGATGCGAACAAATATTCTCTTAAAATCCAGTTGCTCGATCGCTACACGCAGGATTCCCGAGATTGCCTCGGTAGCGAAGCCCTGTCTTTCTGATGAACTGTCGATGAAATATGAAAGTTCCGCAGAAGGCACATCCCACATAACATTTTTCACTTGAAGCTGTCCGATTTGTTGCTTCGGAATCTTGAACCAGATACCGTAACAAAAAGCTCGTCCAGCATTCCACTGTTCCGTTTTGTCTTCGATAAAGGATTTCACATCCTCACCCTGGAACAAGGCATTTGCCATTCGTGAGAAATTCTGGACGAGGCGAGCTCTGTTCTTATCAACTAACTCCAGGATGCCCGCAGCGTCAACACTCCTATATCGGCGCAATACGAGCCGTTCAGTTTCAAGAAGCTCTGGAAAAGTAACTTTCACAAGGCATGTTGGCGCTGTTTCGCAGTTTCGGGATACCTCGACCAATCTCAGGCGAAAGGAACCGAGGCTACGCCAGCAGCCGTGCCGCGTCCTTGGCGTAGTAAGTAAGAATAATGCTGGCTCCGGCGCGCCGGATCGAGACCAGCGACTCCATCATCACTCGGTCGCGGTCGATCCAATTGTTTCTCGCGGCGGCCTCGATCATGGCGTACTCGCCTGAAACTTGATACGCAGCCAGGGGCAGGTCGAAACGCTCGCGCGCCGCGGCGATCACGTCCAAGTAAGGCATCGCCGGCTTTACCATAATCATGTCCGCGCCTTCTTGGACATCGAGTTCGATCTCGCGCATAGCCTCGCGCAGGTTCGCTCCATCCATTTGATACGAACGGCGATCCCCGAATTGCGGCGTCGAGTCAGCGGCCTCGCGAAACGGCCCATAGAAAGCCGAAGCAAACTTCGCGGCATAAGAAAGGATGGGGGTATTGGCCAGGCCGGCATGGTCGAGCGCATTGCGGATGGCGCCGACGCGGCCGTCCATCATGTCGGAAGGAGCGATGATGTCAACGCCAGCGCGGGCCAGGGACACGCTGGTGCGGGCCAGCAGTTCGAGCGTTGCGTCGTTAACAATCTCATAATCCGCAGCAACTACGGGAGGCGACGCAACGGCAGCTCCGAGCGATTGCGAACGGGCAGCACGCACGATTCCGCAGTGGCCGTGCGACATGTATTCGCACAAGCACACATCGCCCATGATGAGCAGCTTGGGAACCTCCCGCTTGATAGCACGGGCTGCCTGCTGCACGATCCCGTCGTCCGCCCAGGCACCCGTGGCCAACTCATCTTTCTTTTCCGGCAGACCAAACAAGATGATGGCAGGCACTCCCAGAGAGTGTGTCGCTTGCGCTTCCTTAACAGCTTCATCCACGGAAAGGTTGAAGACCCCTGGCATGGAGCCTACTTCCTTACGCACACCTTCTCCCGGACAGACAAACATGGGGTATACAAATGACGTCGGAGAAAGCCGAGTCTCGCGCACCATGGATCGCAGCTGTTCGCTCTGGCGAAGACGACGAAGGCGCGTGATCGGAAATGCCATGGCACCAAACCCGAACGGGCAACGCCCGTCTCAATCGATGATTCTAGCAGAGCGAAGCCCTGCTTCTTGTAACATTGAATTCTGATGTCTCCCCACTTGCTCTCGCACACCAGCGCCCGAGTGCTGGAATTCGACTCCCTCCGCGACTTGCTGAGTGGGTATGCCTCTTCGCCCCTGGGACACGGGCTCATCGCTAATCTCGCGCCTTCCACCGACCGCGAATGGATTGAGAATCAGCAACAGCTCACTACAGAGATCCGCGAGTTCCGCCGCGTGGGTGGCCGCTTCGATTTTTCCGGCCTGCTCGACGTCTCGACGCTGGTAGAGAAGTCCCGAATTGCCGGTGCCGCGCTTGAGACTACGGACATTCGCGACGTGGTGCTTGTAGTCGATCGTGCCGCCGAGTGGCGTGAAATCGCACTCAGCCCGCCTGCCGCCATGAAGCTGGAGTGGAAGACAGTCGCGCAGCTTTCCTCGGGGATCACAGACTTCACCGAATTCCTGCGAGCTTTTCGCAACAAGATACTGCCTGATGGAACGCTCGACGACAAAGCCTCGCCGGAACTCGCCCGCATTCGCCGCGAAATTGAAAAACAGCGACGCTCGATTCAGGACTCGTTGCGGGGCTATTTGCGCCGGTTGTCGGAAGGCGGCGCGGTGCAGGACGAACTGGTAACAATCCGCGGTGAACGCTTTGTTATCCCGGTCAAGGTCGAGCAGAAACGACGCGTGCAAGGTGTGGTGCACGGCGCCAGTTCGAGCGGGCAGACGGTTTTCGTCGAACCCCTAGAAACCATCGAACAGAACAACGAGTTGGTGCGATTGCTGGATGAAGAGCAAGCCGAGGTTCACCGCATTCTGGTCGAGATGACACGCCGCATCGGGGAAAATATAAGCCCAATTCTCGCGGTGGTCGATGTGCTCAGCCAACTCGAGTTGCAGTTTGCAAAAGCGCGTTTTGCGGAGGAATACAACTGCGTCCCAGTAGTTTTGTCCGTGCAAGACTCGCATGGTGACGGCGGACCCCGGCCGTCCACGTCGAGCAGAGCTCGACTCCTTCTCATTAAAGCTCGGCATCCTCTGCTCGAACGCAATCTTAAGGCAAAGGGCGACCACGTCGTTCCGACCACGATTGAACTCGAAAGCGAAGCTCAGGAACTCGTCATTACCGGCCCGAATACTGGAGGCAAAACTGTCGTCCTGAAGACGGTTGGCTTGCTCGCGCTGATGGCGCAATCTGGGATTCCGGTTCCCGCCGACCGCGCCGAGCTGCCCGTATTCGACGCGGTACTGGCCGACATTGGCGACTATCAATCCATCGAGCAAAATCTTTCAACCTTCTCGGCCCACGTCACGAACATTGATTTCATCTCACGCACTGCGACCTCGCAATCGTTGGTGTTACTCGACGAGCTCGGTTCCGCCACCGATCCCGAGGAAGGCGCGGCCCTGGCCGTGGCTATTGCTGAACACTTTCGCCGCACAGGATGCTGCACCATTATTTCCACGCATCACACATCGCTGAAGGTCTTTGGCGCAAACACGGCCGGAGTGATCAACGCTTCTGTGGGATTCGACGAAGCCACGCTGCAGCCAACATACGAGCTAAAGATTGGCGTGCCGGGAGCGTCTGCCGGGATCAACATCGCGCAGCGGCTCGGGCTCAATCCCACAATTATTGAAGCAGCCCGTGCGCGACTGGGTTCGCAGACGCGGGATGTCGGCGAATTTCTGGATCGCCTGCATTCCCAATTGCGGGACGTGGAAACCGAACGATTGCGTTTGCGAATGCGCGAAGACGAAGTCCAACGAGAGAAGGCTAGTCTCGCCGTGGAGGGCAAGAGAGAACAGCAAGCCAAGATCAAAGAAATGGAGAAGAAACTGGACAGCTTGCTGCGTGATTTCGAATATCACGCGCGCGAAATGGTCAGCACCATTCAGGATCGGACCGCGGCGCAAAAACTATCCAAAGACGCCGAACGGCGTATCTCCAAGCTGCGCCGCGAATTCCGCGAGCAGTTTGATTCAGCCGTGGTGGCCCACACCACCGGCGCCGATCAAGGTGATCCCCACGCCCAGCCGCAACTGGTAAAACATGTTTCCGAAGGCGATACGGTCAAGTTGAAATCCGTTGGCAGGCCGGCAGTAATATCACGTCGAATCGACGACAACCATTTCGAGGTCGAGATCGGCGCCATGAAGATGAAGATCGCTCGCGACGATATTGCAGACGTGCTGGTGCACGCGTCAGATTCTCCCGTCAAAGCCGCTCGCGCTCGTGGAATCTCGGTTTCGCTCGAAAGTGAGAATCAGAGTGTTCCGTCAGAGATCAACGTAATCGGACGCACTGTGGATGATGCTACGCGGGCGGTCGAAAAATTCGTAGACCGCGCTTTCCTGGCTGGACTGCCTCGCGTTCGGGTTGTTCACGGTAGCGGTATGGGCATCCTGCGTAAGGCGCTGCGTCAGTATTTGCAGAAGCATCCACATGTCGAATCCGTGACCGAGCCTCCGCAAAAAGAAGGCGGCGGAGGCGCGACGGTCATTGAGTTGCGGGTGTAATCTGCCGAGCCACTCTATTAATCACCAGATTGTCATTCCGAGCGAAGCGAGGAATCTGCTGTCGCTTGTAGCCGCGAAAATGCTAGCAAACCACTTCCAGCAAGAAATCCACAGCGCTTCGATGTCCAAACATCACATCAAGTCCTCGAAAGTAGGGATAGGGTGAAGACTTTTGGGTAGTTTCGAGGACTTGCCTTTTGGCAGTGCTTGCTGTGCAACACGTGCGACGAATGCGAGGCGGAGCACAGGGGCACATGATGCGCTGCTCCGATGGAAACTTTTATGTTGTGAAATTTCGCAACAATCCTCAACACTTGCGCGTACTGGCCAACGAATTGCTGGCCACTCGGCTCGCGGAGGCTGCCGGATTGCCGGTTCCGCCAACCGAGGTCGTCGAAGTTGGCGATTGGCTGGTGGAGAACTCATCCGATCTCAACATTCAGCTCTCCGGCAGCGTGATTCGCTGCCAGCCCGGACTTCAATTCGGGTCCCGTTACGTAGTCGATCCGCTGCAAGGTCAAATATTCGATTATTTTCCTGTGACCATGCTGGAACGAGTGCGAAACCTTGGAACGTTCGCCGGGATGCTGGTGCTCGATAAGTGGACCGCGAATTCAAACGGCAGGCAGGCTACATTCTGGCGAAAGATGCGAGAGAAAAAGTACACAGTGACCTTCATCGATCAGGGATATTGCTTCAACGCCGGCGAATGGACATTTCCCGATTATCCGCTGCGTGGCGTGTATGCCCAGAATGAAGTGTATTTGAGCGTGCACGGTTGGGATTCATTCCAACCCTGGCTCGCGACCATAGAAGGAATGAACGAAAACGTCATCTGGAACTGTGCGGCGGGAATTCCGCCAGAGTGGTATGCCAGCGACTGGGGCGCACTCGAAGAACTGGTTCGCTGCCTGCTTGATCGGCGATCAAAAGTGCGCGAGCTCATCATCGCGTTTCGGATGTCCTCGAGACAGCCATTTCCCAATTGGAAGGAAGACGCATGAGTTGCTGCAGCGATGAACCACGATGGAGCACCTATTCAAAAATCGAGATCCTGAGTTGCAGGTTCAAACCCCGATGGCCAATCTGAAACAGCTCGAGTTCTACGTGTTACGGTATGTCCCGTACGTAGTGAGAGGAGACTTCATAAGCATCGGAGTGTTGTTGGTCGAACCACTCCCTAACGGGTTCGGGTTTGCGGACGTCGCTATGACCAGCGATTGGCGCCGCGTGCAATGCCTGGACAGACAGGTCGACATTGAGGTTTTGCAAAGCCTTGAACCCTATATTCGAATGCAATTGCAGCATTCGCAGGATGTGAGCATGCTGTTGCACAAATTGGCAGACTCGTTTGCCAACATGATCCAAATGTCCCCTAGAGAGGTGTGCCTGGCGGAGGACCCAGCCCGAGAGCTAAAGACGCTGTTGTCAAGCTATGTGGAGGAGCCGCAACTAGAGTCATTGCCCGCCGCTGCCCGTCCAAAGAATGAGCACGCGTTGATTCTTGCCGGAATAGAAGACGCCTTAACCCAGGCCGGAATATGGGCCTCGCGCATAGAGAAAGTCTCGGCAGCACAATACACGAAAAAAAAGGGTGACCGGCTAGTTTTTGATTTTGGATATGTGATCGGCACCGAGGTCCGATTCTTTCAGGCTGTTCCTCTAAGAACAAACTTCAATCAGGCGATAGCGGTCAATATTGCCCGCCACTTCCCCAAGGTTGCGGATTGCATGAATGCCGGAAACGGTGCACGCGCCAGCCTTACCGCTGTTGTCGCCGACGACCTTGATCGCACAAATCCCGAAATTGAGTTTGCGCTGGATGCCTTCAAAGACAACAACGTGAAGGTGGCCATGGTAGCGGATATGCCGTCGATTGCGGATGAGACAAGGCGGGACCTGAACAGGTAGCGACGATATTCCCAGTTCGGGAGCACCTCAGTCAGCTTGTGACCACCATCACCGCCGCCATCTTCTCGCTCTGTCATTCTGAGCGCAGCACGCCCTGCACTTGTGCAGGGCATGCGGAGTCGAAGAATCCCTACCCCCACCAGGCTCTAAAATGCGCGACCGAAAAAGCTATTTCGTCTACATTCTGGGCAGCTTGTCGGGAACCCTATACATCGGCGTCACCAGCCGCCCGGAGAATCGCGTCTTCCAGCACAAAGAACACCTGTTTGCCGGTTTCACGAGCAAATACGATGTGGATCGCTTGCTGTACTGGGAGTCCTTTGACGATGTGCTGACCGCCATCGACCGCAAAAAGCAACTAAAAGGCTGGCGCAGAAGCAAGAAGATTGCCTTGATCGAATCGCTGAATCCACACTGGCTCGATTTGAGCCGAGGCTGGTATTCGCAAATAAAAGACGGTAGCGCAGGTAGGGATGCTTCGACTCCGTCTGACCGGTCGCAAGCGACCGGCCAGCCTACACTCAGCATGGCACCGCGTCGCGAAAAATGATCCCAGTGCCTCACAGAGCCGTGCGAACCTCCCTATCTCTGTCATTCTGAGCGCAGCACGCCCTGCGCTTTGCGCAGGGCATGCGGAGTCGAAGAATCCCTACCCAGCTCCGAAACTTCATTCCTCGCGAGCATTGCTGCTGTTTTCCTCCGTCCTCAACGAAATAACCGCAACTTCCACAGCTTCTCCACAGGAATCCTGTTCGGATATAGTCATTCCTGTAGTTCTTGCTTCACAATTCGTGGGGACAGCTCTCACTCCACTCATGACCGACGCCACCGGCTTCAAAGAAATCGTTAAGCAGCAGGCCGACATCGTCCGCGTTGTCGGCGACTACGTCAAGCTGAAGAAGGCCGGAGCGCAGAACTATTCGGGCCTTTGTCCCTTCCACAACGAGAAAACACCGTCGTTTTCGGTCCATGCCACACAGCAGTTTTTTTATTGTTTCGGTTGTGGCGCGAAGGGCGACGTTTTCACTTTCGTCCAGAAGATCGAAAACGTCACGTTCGTAGAAGCTGTGCGAGCCGTGGCGCAAAAGTTCGGGATCGCGCTTCCCAAGCTTACCTATAGCAGCCCCGTGGAAGCGGAAGAAGCCAAGCTGCGCACGGTGCTGCTAGAAGTCCACGAGCGTGCCGTTGCATTCTTCCAGGAATGCCTCCGGCGGCCCGAGGGTGCCCGTGCCCGCGAATATCTCGCTGGACGTGGCTTGACCCAGGACGTCATCAAGGCTTTCCGCATCGGCTATGCTCCGGACTCAGGATTCATCTTGAAAGATCGCCTCAAGGGAGAGTTCGACGAGGAGGTGCTGCGTGCGAGCGGGCTTTTTTCGTGGAAAGAAAGCTCCCAGGCATCAGCCACCAGCTCTCAGCAAGGCAAGTCCCTTGATTCCACGGGAGAGCCTGCCGCTGTTTCGTCCGATTCCGCTCGGGACGACAAGCCAACGACCAACAACCAACGGCCAACGACAATTTATTCCAAATTCCGCAACCGCGTCATGTTCCCCATCACCAACGAAACCGGGCGAGTAATTGCCTTCACCGGGCGGACCCTTTCCACCGATGATAAAGCCGGGCCAAAGTATCTCAATTCGCCTGAGACCGCGATCTATTCCAAGTCCCGCGTCCTGTTCAATCTCGACCAGGCCAAAGAAGCCATTCGCAAGCTGGATTACGCCATCCTGGTCGAAGGCCAGATGGACTGCATTTCCGTCTACGCTGCCGGATTTCATAACGTGATTGCCAGTTCCGGAACTGCCTTCACCGAACTCCAGGCCCGATTGCTGGGCCGCTTCAGCAAGAACGTAGTCGTGAATTTCGATCCCGATACGGCGGGTGCCAAGGCCACGGAACGGACTCTCGGCCTGCTGGTTGAGGAAGAATTCCAAATCAAAGTGTTGACTCTCGAACCGGGATTCGACCCCGATCTCTTCATTCGGCGCAAAGGCAAAGACGCCTATGGCGAAGCCCTCAAGCACTCGCAGCGTTATTTTAACTACCTGATCGAGCGCGCCCAGAGCCAGTTCCCGATTCGTAGCGCAGAAGGAAAAGTGAAGGCTCTGAATCACCTGCTGCCGCATATCCAGCGCGTGCCCAGCCGCATCGTACGCGACGAACTGGCCCGCGAGATCTCACAAAAACTCGGCATCGATTCTGCCGTCCTGCGCCAAGAACTCAAACATGCCGCAGCCAACCGATCGACCGCCAGCGTAAAGGCTCCAATCGAGGCCCAAGTCACCGATGCCGAGAAACTCTTGATCCGGGCTTTGACCTCGGCCAGCGAAATTCAAACTTCCGAAGAGCACTTCTCCGCGCGCGAGGGCGCCGAAGAAGAGTTCGATCCCGCCCGTCAGGCGCATTTTGTGCTCACGAACGAGCGCCTGCACATTGGATTGGCCACCGAGTCCCTTATCGAATGCTTGCTGAACTCCGCTGGGCAAGCGGTTGAAGTCATGGAATTACCGCTGCCTGATTCCGACCGCAATCTTCTGGCGACAGTCCTCATGAAAGCAGACGAGGAACTCACGGCTGAGCGCTTGGAGGGCGCAGTGCGAGCCTTGCGGCGCATTCAGTATCGACGTCAAATGGACGCGGTTCAGCGGGAACTCCAGTCCGCGAAAAAAGACGAACCGGACAGGCTACGCTTCTTGCTGCGTGAAAAAGACCGGCTGAAGAGGGCGCTCATGGACCCGGGCTTATCGGATCAAGGGGCAGTCCAAAGGCCGGCCTGAAGACTGGGAACCAGGAACTGCCAACTGGGTTTTTATGATCCGCTCTGTTTCTTGGGAAACCGACTTCCCAGCTTCGAACCTTGAAACTAAATGGCTTGTTTCGCCATCTAAGTTATTAACGGCGGGCAACATAGCGGCGGGCATGATCTGGGCGAACAGTTTTGCCCTGGCGCGATCTCTGTGCTATATTCTAGGGTTTGTGTCGGCGCTAATCCCGCCACTTCACGTTCCCACCGCATTAAACGACGTTTCGACGTCCTTCCATGGGACGACTTAAGGACAATCTTTCTTGGCTCTTGACGACAAGTACGACGACATTAAAAAGCTGATCGATACAGGCAAGGAAAAGGGATATCTCACCTACGACCAGGTGAACGATCTCATCCCGCACGATGTGCACTCTCCTGAAGACCTCGACGATCTGCTCACCACGATTGGTACGCAAGGAATCGATGTGCTGGAGGGACCGAAACTTCCCTCCTCTGCGCTCGACAAGAAGTTCGACGAAGACGAAGCTGGCGAGGACGTCGAACTCGATCTAACCCCCGGCGCTCTGGAAAAAACTAATGACCCCGTCCGCATGTATTTGCGCGAGATGGGCACTGTCCCGCTGCTTACCCGCGAAGGTGAAGTTGAAATCGCCAAGCGCATTGAGCGTGGACAACTGCGCGTTCTGAAGGCGCTTTCGCGCTCCCCGATCGTCATCAATGAACTGCTGGCGATGGGCGAAGACCTGAAAAAGGGCGTCCGCTCCATCAAGGAAGTGGTCACCTTCGATGAGGAAGAGATCACCGACGAGATTCTGCAGAACCGCCTGAAAGAATTCACCGGAAAGATCGACGATTTGGCCAAGGCGTACAAGAAGGCCAATCAACTTCTGGAGAAGTTTGCGGCAGTCTCGCAGAAGAAACGTCCCAAGGACTATCGCCGCTACCGCATCGCACTGGCGCGCGCCATTGTCGATGTTTCTCTGTGCGTCCGTAAGCTCGGCTTCACCAACACCGAGCGCAAACGCCTCATCGACCGGGCCAACAAAACGGTCGACATGATGCGCTCGCTCGACCGCCAGTCTTCGAACCTGGAGAAAAAGGCGGACGCAACCCGCAGCGAAGAGCAGCGCAAGGAGCATCGGCGGCAGTCGCGTGCCATCCGCACCGAACTGGAGAAGCTCGAAGTCGAGGCCGGAGTGTCGTTCCAGGAGCTCAAGCGCACCCAGCGCGAGATCATCCAGGGCGACATGGACGCGGAGCAGGCCAAGCGAGAGCTGATCGAGGCCAACCTCCGACTGGTAGTTTCAATCGCCAAGAAGTACACCAACCGCGGCTTGCAGTTTCTCGATCTGATTCAGGAAGGCAACATCGGCCTGATGAAGGCTGTGGACAAATTCGAATACCGGCGCGGTTATAAGTTCTCCACCTACGCCACGTGGTGGATTCGGCAGGCGATTACTCGTGCAATTGCTGATCAGGCGCGTACGATTCGCATCCCGGTCCACATGATCGAAACCATCAACAAGTTGATCCGCACCTCGCGGCAACTGGTGCAGGAACTGGGACGCGAGCCCACGTCAGAAGAAATCGCCAAGCGCATGGACATCCCGGTAGCGAAAGTGCGCAAGGTGCTGAAGATCGCACAGGAACCGATCTCCCTCGAAACCCCGATTGGCGAAGAGGAAGATTCGCATCTGGGCGACTTCATCGAAGACCGTGCGGTAGTCTCGCCCGCCGAGGCCGTGATCAACGTCAACTTGAAGGACCAAACCTCGCAGGTACTGCGTACGCTAACGCCCCGCGAAGAAAAAGTCATCAAGATGCGCTTCGGCCTGGAAGACGGCAGCGAGCACACGCTCGAAGAAGTAGGCCAGTCGTTCGCCGTAACCCGCGAACGAATCCGCCAAATCGAAGCCAAAGCTCTACGCAAACTGCGTCATCCCTCGCGCTCGCGGAAGCTGCGAGCGTTCATGGATGGGGTGAGAGACTAACAGGGTTTCTTCACCACAGAGACTCAGAGTCACAGAGGGAATCAGACGAGAAGGGCACGGCTTCGGTCGTGCCCTTTTTCCCGAATCGGCATCTCATCTCGAAATATTTCATCTCTGGCCGTGAAATACATTCAAGTGCAAAATACAATCGATCACGCAACAGGGTCGTTTGGAGGGTGGTGCCAGTGGGTACTGGACGACGCCTGTCACGCGTTCGAGTGGCTTTCAGCCACTAGGGTTCGATTCCCTCACCCTCTGACGTCACTCGAACCTCGAATTTGCGCTTGACATGATCGTGCGGTTTGTTAGCATTAAGTTGACAGGCGTCGTTCAGTACAATTCAAAGCCCCGAGCCGAACTCGGGGCTTTTGCTTTGTGCAGTCGAAGATCGAGCCTCGGTGGGCGGCAATCGCGGCCTGCACATCCTCAGTCTTCAGGGCAGGAAAAGCGGCGAGGATTTCTTCGACGGAATCGCCAGCCGCCAACCCGGCCAACACCGGTGCGGCGGGCATGAAGCGCCTGAAGGGTACGCCGTCACGCTAGCTCTGACCAAACCTCTCCAAGAGAGACTTGATCTCCCTTTCAGCAAAGTCTTGGCAATCGGAGTAGAGCTTCGCCAGCAACGCTGGCTGCGTCTCCATGAATGAGGGAGAACCTGTTCAAGCTCTGAAAATGCGCTGCGGAAAGAACGAATTCTCTGCAAATTCTCGCTGAGTCGCAGTCTTCGCTCCTCTTCATCCTCCCAAATACTCTCCCAATATCGACAGGTGCGGCAGGGTGTCGCGCAGCGACTCCCATCGTGAGACAGAAACGACTCCCAGCCGGAGCTAGCCAGCGAAAGAGTTTTCGACGAATCGTCCCGACGCTTTTCGCCGTTGCACCTTCTGCATGTCACGAGTACATTGCCCGGTACGTGAAGACCTGCTCGATAACGATTCATTCCATCGAGATGTTCGATAACTGATTCAGTCTTCGTCAGATCACAAGAGCAATACGGACACAGGTTATTAAACCGCTCGCGGACGAGCTTCTCATATTCCTCGCCATCAACTTTAACTGGCCAGCTTTGGCTGATCCTGCGACTCAACTCGTGCAGACACATGCTGATCAGCTTGTTCGCCACGTCCGACTTGGCCCGGCGCGTAGCAGAACGCAGTTTATAGACTGGGTCCTTCACCTTATTTCATCCCCAGAAGCCAGTTGACCTCCACGCCCAAAGCGTCCGCGAGGGCCTTGAGTTCATAGTCAAAGACATGGCGGTGGTTGTTTTCGATTTTGGCAACCGCTGCCCGGTCGAGTTGAACCCCGAGCCGGGACAGTCTGCCGGAAAGAGCATCTTGGGTTAGCGCGGGCCTACAAGCGCGCCGAGCCTCCGCCACCCGCCTGCCAATTATGTTTTTCCGCGCGGCCCTGCCTTTCACATGGAGAGAGTATCTTTTGTAGGAGCCGACAGTGTTCTAAACTGGAACACGCGGACCGAAGGTGTCAGGGATCGACAACATGAACGAACCAAAATTGACAGCGGAAGATTGGAAAGAGATTTTTTATGACTTGGAGTTTAAGGCTTGGGAGCTTGAGCGGGGCAAGTATGACGATTTTCCCGGAGAGGTCGAGCGCCGCGGATCTGAGACTCGCAAGTGGGCAGCCCACCTGCGCCGCATCATGAGGAAGATCGCAGCCCGCGCGAACGCTGACTGAGGAGCTGGCGGATAAGACCCAGAGCTCGCAGCAGGCTTCGTGGCCTCGCCCGAATCCGCGCAACCTGCTCCTACGCGGTCTCAAACATGAATTCCGTTCACACCGCAGCGAGATGATGAGCCGGATCAGGAGTTCCGACACCCGCCCAGAGATGCGGGTCGGCCGCCTGCTCCATGGGCTCGGGTACCGCTGCACTCTGCACCGACGCGACCTACCCGGAGTTCCTGACCTCGTGTTTCCGTCCCGCAGAAAGATCGTCTTCATACACGGCTGTTTCTGGCATCAGCACAAAGGATGCGTCGATGGCAGGATTCCAAAATCGCGAGTCTCCTATTGGAAACCGAAGCTCCGGCGCAATGTCGAGCGAGATCGGCGTAACATTTCGAAGTTGCGGCATGGCGGATGGAAAGTCCTGTTGGTTTGGGAGTGCCACGCTGCTAAACCTGACGCTGTGCGCAAGCGCCTAGTTCGTTTTCTGGGCAGACCCCGTGTGGACCATTGAAACTTGGGCACCAGTCCACCCGATCGTGGATTCATCGCAACTCATCTTCCGGCTCGGGCGTGGACTTGGGGCGGCGCGCAGAAACTTCATCAGGCTTCCTCCAGTCGCCTTTCCTGCCCACTTCTCGAAGAAATCAGCGGCGGTTTCGACCACTCCTACCTTTTGCGCGACTGCCGCGGCGACCCACTGATTCAGGGAGGCACCATCTTCTTTCGCTCGTCGACAAAAACAGCAGGTCCCTCCACTCCGCATCTCATCCCCTTCGGGGATGAGATGCTCCGGTCGGGATGACAGTTCGTGATGGATTACGCCATTAGTGAATTAGCCCTTAGCAGTGTCCCGTTTTGGGAATCGTTGCTGCTTTTTTCTTCAAAATTCTTGCGTTCTGCTTCCCGGCACGTTTCAATAAGAAGATAAGGCGGCATTCGCGATTTTCCACGAATTGCCGCCATTTTTGTCTCTGAAGGTAGGGTGAATGAAGAAGCTGAAGATGGCGAAGATGAAGGACAAGAAAGTTCGGGGCGAGTGGGCGGAGATGAAGTTCATGACGGCGGCGGCCGAGCATGGGTTGTGCGTCAGCAAGCCGTGGGGAGACTCGAACAGTTACGACTTTGTGGTGGGGCGTCCGGGGCACTTTGTGGCGGTGCAGGTGAAATGCACCGTCTTTAATACGAAGAACGGATCGGGTTATATCTGCTCGGTGTGCAGCAGCCACAAGCAGTATCCGCAGGGATCGTTCGATTTTCTCGCAGCTTATTTGGTTTGCAAGGATGTTTGGTACATCATTCCGGAGGAGGAGACTCGGGGGAAGTGGTCGATTTCTTTGGGTACGCAGTGTGCTGAATCCAGGTATGAGAAATATCTGGAGGCGTGGGATCTGCTGCTGCGGCCGGAGTTTGATGGAGACATTCAGGCCTGCGCGGAGGAATTTCCTGGTGAGGCATTTCTCTCGTCTTTTCCTGCGCTTTCCACAGGGAATACTTGTCCTCCACAGTTTGTGCACAACTCCGCATGAAATTTCTGTTGCGGACGTTTTGTGATTCAAGCAAAGTACCGCCAGTGCAGATGTGCGATGTCTTGAGAGCGCTGTTAGATTGCAGCAGAGCTGGCGTTTCCGGTGGTTCTCGAGGGTGAACTGCCGGAGGGTTTCTCAGAATGTGCCGGGCAACACGCCGAATGGCGCGTTTTGAGGATAACCGGGCGTTGCGGCCTCCTCGAAAATCCTCCCCACAGGCAGGATTGAGCCGTCAGCTTGAGCAATCACTGCGAGCCATGGAACGCGGACCTTGTCCGCAGAATCACGGCTCGGAGAGCGCGCCCAGAAACGAGCGTTCCTCCGGGAACGCGGTTTCGAGAGGCGCCTCACCGCATGGTGCGGTGACAGAGCAGCGAGACGTCCACATGCAATGCGGCCCGGGTTGGCTGGACCTGGGCCGCATTTATTTTGTGTTTGAAAAGCGTTTGCCACGGATTACGCGGATCAAGAATGATTAAATGGCGTTTTCGCAAGAGATGCTTCCCGATTGATCTTCGCTTTTATTTCACCTATACTTCGGCGTAATGGAGCGGCGCTGGACGATACACTTTTAGCCACGCAACTGGACCACCGAAAAATTTGAGTTTGTCCTTCGTTTTCCGAAGAACTTACTTCACATTCACAACTCGTTCGTGAGTAGTATCGCTCTCGCATTCTTCTACAGTTCATCCAGACGAGTAAATAAGCTTGGCAACCACTGATTACAGTCTCGCGCACACTCTTCCGGCAAACGTTGAAGCCGAGCGCTCCATTCTGGGCGCGATCCTGCTCGACAATCTGGCCTACAACGAAGCCGCCGAGCATCTGAAGCCGGAAGACTTCTCGCTCGATTCTCATCGCCGCATCTTTACCCGCATGGTGGATCTGGCGGAATCTTCGCGCCCGATCGACATGATCACCCTGGTGGAAGAACTCGATCGGCGGAAGGAACTGGAGGCGATTGGCGATGTTGGGTACATCTCCGGATTGGTGGACGGCGTTCCTGACCGGCCGAGCATCGAGCACTACATCAAGATCGTCCGCGACAAAGCACTGCTGCGAGGGCTGATTCATACCGCCAACGCCGCCATTGCGCGAGCGTCCGACCAGAGCGATCCCGCCGAAGAAATCTTGAACGATGCCGAAGCCGCCATCTTCCAGCTATCTGAAAAGCGCATTGGCCGCGGCTTCATGGGCGTTCAGGACATCGTCAAAGAATCGTTCGGCTCAGTGGATGCTCTGCTGCAGCGCGGCCAACGCATCACCGGACTGGCCACGCACTATACCGATCTGGATGAGATGACCAGCGGATTCCAGCGCTCCGACCTAATCATCATCGCTGCCCGCCCCTCGATGGGAAAAACAGCATTCGCCATGAACATCGCCGAAAACGCTTCCATCGAAGATCAGAAAGTGGTTGGCATGTTCTCGCTCGAAATGTCGCGCGAGGCATTGCTGTTGCGTCTGCTTTGTTCACGAGCGCGAGTGGACTCGCACAAGATGCGCACCGGCTCGCTCTGGCGCGATGACATGACCAAAGTCGTACACGCCATGGAGCAACTGGCGCACGCCCCCATTTTTATCGATGACACGCCGGGCATCGCGCTCAGCGAAATGCGGGCCAAGGCCCGGCGCCTGCAACAATCACAAGGCAGGCTTGATTTGTTGATCGTCGATTATCTGCAGCTCATGTCGGGCGGCGGCCGCCGCTATGAAAACCGCACCCAGGAGGTTTCTGCCATCTCGCGTGGTTTGAAAGCATTGGCCAAGGAATTGAAGGTTCCGGTGGTCGCTCTTTCTCAGTTGAGCCGCGCACCGGAAAGCCGAGGTGGCGACCACCGTCCGCAGCTCTCTGATCTGCGGGAATCGGGATCGATCGAGCAGGACGCTGACGTCGTGGCTTTCATCTTCCGCGAAGAGGTCTACAAGCAAGACGATCCCGACCTGCAGGGCAAAGCGGAACTCATCATCGCCAAACAGCGCAACGGCCCCACTGGCCGCGTGAACCTGGCATTCCTGAAGAATTCAACTCGCTTCGAGTCCATGCTCGCGGACGGCATGGCGCCGCCGGAATAGCCTGGTTTCCCGTCACAACCGCGAGCCCTATGGCTGTGGAAAGGCTGTGGAACCGTGCATGGTGTTATCCCTCAGTTGTGCCAGTGACCTTCTCACCACCTACACAGAGGCCACTAGCACCCCCGTAAGCTATTTACTTTTAAGGTATTTATTAGTTCTTGAGGCTATTCGTGTTGACCAATTGGGGGCGCCGTGAAGATTCCAGGCAACCTTCAAGATTTGCACATTCTGAGCTTCGTAGCAGTCACGCTCAAAGGAAGATCGCTGAACCTTGGGGCCCTTCCGGGCAGCGGCCCTCCCTGGATACTCCGCTACCAACGGCGCAATCCAAGCCACTCACGCGAGAGCGTCTCATGAGCTTCGACCAAGCTTCGTCGGTATGATGTTCCGCGCGATCAGCTTCTATGTTGTCCTGGCGATGGGATCCGAGCAACTGCTTACCATTAAAATTTAGCCTGCAACTCCTGCCAGGCACCGTCGTTCTTTACTGTGGCGCGACGTGACAGGACAGGTACCGCCGTGTATGAAGCTATACGCCGGCTGGCAATCTTCTCTGCTACAATTTATTGACGCCGCTTGCGAACCGTCCGGAAAGACGGTTTCCCTGAGGGCCTTCCTAACATGCTGAGCAGTAAGAAGAAACTTCAACTCGCGGCTGCTTTTGCAACCCTGTTGTTGTTCGCCACAGGTGTGGCATGCAACGGGTTTTTCGTCGACCCGGTGCTGACTTCCATAGCTGTTGGTCCGACGGCGACGATCAATCAGGGCAATACCGTGCAGGAAAGCGCTATCGGGACGTACAACGACGGGTCCACAAAAATACTTAGTTCGGGTGTGCAGTGGAGTAGCAGTGACTCCAGCACGGCTACTGTAAACAATGCAGGATTGGTGACCGGCGCTTCCCCAGGGAGCGCAACGATCACTGCTGGTTTCCAGGCAACGAGTGGCACTTCGACCATCACAGTCAGCTTAGGAAATGTGACTGCTCTCAAGATATCCCCTCCCGGTAACACGAATATCCCTGTGAGTGGTAACGCGCCTTTTACTGCCCTGGCCACCGTTACCGGAGAGAGCCAGCCGGTTGATGTTTCGTCAACCGCAACTTGGACCCTGGCCGACACTACCAACTTCCAGCTAACTCTGGGAGACCCAGTGACAGTCCAGGTACTATCGGGCGTGCAGGTGGGTACGAAAACAACTCTAACGGCGAGTTATATCAGCACCACAACGGTCACGTCGGTTCCTGTAACCATCACAGCGACTCAATAACGCGCCTAATGTCTGACATCCGCTGTATCGGCATTTGTACCGGAGGCGGAGACGCTCCTGGCCTGAATGCGGTCATCCGTGCGGCCGTGAAGGCCGCCATTCTCAAGTACAACTGGCGGGTCATCGGCATTCCCGATGGCTTCGACGGCCTGATCTGGCCGGAGAAATCGCGTCCGCTCACCCTCGACGATGTCAGCGGAATTCTGCCCCGCGGCGGTACCATTCTCGGAACCACGAATCGCGGCAATCCCTTCCACTACTGCACCGTCGAAAATGGCGCGGAAGTCGTCCGCGATATTTCGGATGAGGTCATCGCCAACTCGCGCCAGCTGGGAATCGATGCCGTGATCAGCATTGGCGGGGACGGTTCGCAGACGATCGCGCTCGAGCTTTTCAAGAAGGGCATGAACATCGTCGGTGTGCCCAAGACCATCGACAACGATCTCTCCGCCACCGAAGTCACATTCGGTTTCGATACTGCGCTCGTGACTGCGACCGACGCCGTGGATAAGATCCACACGACAGCTGAGGCGCACCATCGCATCATGGTGGTCGAAGTCATGGGCCGGGATGCCGGCTGGATCGCGCTCGAAGCAGGAATCGCCGGCGGTGCCCACGTCATCCTGATTCCCGAGATCCCGTTCACCATCGACAAAATCTGTGAGCAGGTAGCCTTGCGCGAGTCCTATGGCAAGCGTTTTACCATTATCGTGGTGGCTGAGGGCATCAAGATGCCCTCGGAATGGCAAGAGCATCGTCGGACGGGCGCAGTGGCGAATCGTATCGGCGACGCCGTTTCCAGGGGAGCGAAAAAAGATGTGCGGGTCAGTGTGTTAGGCCACATCCAGCGCGGCGGCTCGCCGACCCCGTTCGACCGCATTCTCGCCACTCGCTTTGGCGTGGCCGCGGTCGAACTGATCGCCGCGGGAGGATTCGGCAAAATGGTCTGCCTGCACAATACTCGAATCGAATCGGTCAGTATTGCCGATGCCATCGGCCACTTGAAAACCGTCGATCCTCACGGACAAATCGTGAACACCGCTCGCGCCATCGGGATCAGCTTTGGCGATTGAGAGCTAGTGTGCGCTCGCAAAGCTCCTAGCAGGCACCCTGTCATCCTGAGCAAAGCGAAGGATCTCTGCACCGTGTTTGTACCGCGAAAATGTTAGGCGGGCATTAAACGACAAAACAGATCGATCGCATATCGCCGACTCAAAACCGCAGGCTCGTACTTCTCCGCGTTCTCTGCGGATTCTCTCAGCGACCCCTGCGTTTTAAGATTTTGATCCACCCTGCGCTATATTGTTTTGTGGTCCCTGTGAAATCGAGTTGGCGATCCCTGTGGTTTCTGCCATTGCTGGTGGCGCTCTCGCTCTTCTCCGGTTGTCGTGGACGAGGCCGGGTGCAGGAGATCGCCTACGTCTCGGCACCGCAGGTAATACTTCGCGACCGCGTATCTGCGGTCTTCAGCAAGACCGGTGTGGTCAAGAACGGAGATAGAGTCCAGATACTCGAACGCGAAAAGCGGTTTGCGCGAGTACGCACGGCGAGTGGCGTCGAAGGCTGGATGGAGCAGCGCTCTCTAGTGCCGGAGTCGGTTTACCAAGGCTTTCAGCAACTGGCGCAAACACAGCAAAACGCCCCGGTGCAGGCTGCCGGCACAACCCGCAACGACACTAATATTCACCTTGAACCCGGACGCGAAACCGAACATCTCTACCAGTTGAACCAGGGATCCAAAGTTGCCATCCTGAAGCGCGAGACCGCCGAGAAGACCGTGCCTGGCGCGGTCGCAAAGCCCGCAAATCCGAACAAAAACGAATCACCGAAGCCAGCCACGGCTGCGATGGAAGACTGGTGGCTTATCCGCGATCCTGACGGCCGCGTGGGCTGGGTGCTGGCGCGTATGGTGGATATGGATGTGCCCCTCGAAATCGCGCAATATGCCGAGGGTCAACGGACCGTGGCCTTTTTTGTTCTGGACCAGGTGGCCGACGGAGACAAAAAAGTTCCACAATATCTGGTAGCCCTCAGCGAACCCAAGGATGGTCTACCCTTCGACTTCAACCAGATCCGTGTTTTTACCTGGAATGTCAAACACCATCGCTATGAAACCGCCTATCGCGAGCACAACCTGAATGGAGTTTTGCCGGTAACGGTGTCGCAGGAAAATTTCGATAAAGAAGGAATGCTGCCGGTATTCATAGTCCGCGTGAAAGACGACAACGGCAACATAAGCGAGCGCAAATACAAAATGAACTCGCCAATTGTGCGCCGCGTACTGGCGCCGGGAGAGGTAAAGCAACCCTCCACGTCGAGGAAAAAGTCGCGGCATCACTAGGAGTCAGTCAAAGCCACAGGCAGCAGTAGAATGCTTGAAGCAGGGCAATCGAGCGCCGAGAGCATTTGGTGGATCTCTACACCGCAATTCAATTCGTGTTGTTTGTGGCCATCGTCACCGCCCTGGTGGAGCCCTTGGGCGGGTACATGGAGCGGGTCTTTTCCAGGCAACAGACCGCGCTTGATCGTTTATGTTGTCCTGTCGAGCGGTTCATCTATCGCATGGTTGCGGTGGATCCTGGTGTGGAGATGGCCGGCAAGGAGTACGCAACCTGTTTTGTGCTCTTCGGTCTTGTCGGCACACTCCTGGTGTATGCCATTCTCAGAATGCAGCAGTTTCTTCCCTGGTTCTTCCCCCAGTACCAAACCACGCCGCTATCCCCAGACCTGGCGCTGAATACGGCGATCAGTTTCTCGACGACCACTACTTGGCAAGCCTACGCGGGCGAGAACACGATGAGCTATTTCAGCCAGATGGTCGGACTCTGCGCTCAGAACTTTTTGGCTGGCGCCGCCGGGTTAGCAGTGGGCATTGCTTTTATCCGCGGTCTGGCCCGGCAACTCTCCGATACGCTTGGCAACTTTTGGGTTGATCTGACACGTGCCCTGCTCTGGATCCTATTGCCGGGAGCCTTGATAGGAGCCTTGCTACTGCTTTGGCAAGGCGTTCCCATGAATTTTCATCCCTATGCAGTCGCCACTACCGTCGAAGGAGCGAAGCAGGTCATCCCGCAGGGCCCCGTTGCCGCGCTGGAGATCATCAAGAATCTCGGCACAAATGGCGGCGGCTTCTTTAACGCGAACGGGGCACATCCGTATGAGAACCCGACGCCGATGACAAACTTCATCGAAATGCTGGCCATCATGCTCTTGCCCGCGGCGTTGACCAACACCTTCGGCAGGATGGTCGGCCAGCCTCGACAAGGGTGGCTTCTCTACCGCGTGATGGTGCTTCTCTTCGCTTGCGGATTGGTCTTGGTACAGCACTTTGAAAGTCGGGGAGAGCCTCGCGTCGGACATGTGGATTTTCAAAATAGTTCCGTCCAGTCTGGCGGGAACATGGAAGGCAAGGAGGTACGCTTCGGCATCGGCGGTTCGACCCTCACCGCTGTGGTTACGTCGAACACGGCGACGGGATCATACAACTCCATGCACGACAGCTACACCTCGCTGGGTGGCATGGTGTTGCTGGTAAACATGCTGCTCGGAGAACTCGTATTTGGGGGTCTGGGGACTGGTCTTTACAGCATGGTCATGACCGCTGCGATCGCTGTCTTTCTGGCAGGTCTCATGGTAGGGCGCACCCCCGAATACCTGGGCAAGAAGATAGGACCGTGTGAGAACAAAATGATCATGTTGTACGCGCTCGCCGCACCGCTGGTCGTCCTGCCACTGACCGCGATTGCCCTGAGCACGAAGGTGGGACTGTCCGGGTTGACCGTCAACGGCGGCCCGCACGGCTTTACTGAAATTCTGTTTGCCTATACTTCCTGCCTCGCCAACAATGGCCAAAGCTTTGCCGGTCTGAGCGCGAACGCTCCGTTTTACAACCTCACCACAGCCTTAGCGATGATGGTGGGCAGGTTTGGCTTGGCGATTCCTGCATTGGCATTCGCAGATCTATTTGGCCGTCAGAGAAGTACCCCTGAGTCGTCGGGAACTCTTCCAACCCATTCTTTGTTGTTCGGAATCTTGCTCACAACCTGCCTGATAACGATCGTGGCCCTGAGCTATCTCCCTGCCTTGGCCCTCGGCCCCGTACTGGAACGATTGCTCTTCGGCAGATAGAGCGTGGGCAGATAGAGCATTGCAAGACGAGGCGTGCGCGGCGAGCCCGGCAGATGGGTCGTGCATCATCGAGCCACGAGAAGCGGCATGATGGCAAACAACCCGAGCAGCGCATAGTAGACGGTTCCCGACACCGGGTCTTGCCTCGCAAAATACTCACGGATCGTCATGCCTCTCGCCCAGAGCACGAGCGTAAATTCCGTGACCAACAGGAGGCCTAGCGCGACGCAACCCATACTCAGCCGGGCAAGCCGCGTGCTCGGCACTGCGAGACGCGTCACGACCCATCGCGCTGCGACGATAGTGATCAGGAGCATGATGGGCATTTCTGTCAGTTCAGCCACTCTCGCGCCAAAACGCGGGACAACCCACAGCACGCGAAACGTCCCGAGTATGAAGCCCGCTCCGAATACGAGTGCGTAGTAGAGAGTTCCAGCTTTCAGGATCCGCATACGGCCTCGATTTCCTTACTCAAGTTGTAGCTCTCAGGCCAGCCAACAGGAGAGCACGATAAATTCGTTGAACACGAACAGCGTGCTGAAGATTGCCTTGTTGTGTCGCGCCAGCCACTCGGGCAGAAAGATGTCGAAGTTGTCCCCGCGCTCATCAGTGAAGCGGCCCGCCCAGTTTGTGAGCGGACACCGGCCCCTGTTCAAGGCCAGTACGCCACACTCAACCAGGATCAGCACGGTCAAAATCCCAGCCCAATCGAACCGATGCATAAGCCCCGCGATGGGCAGCGCCAGAATGCATCCGACGAAGAAAGCCCAAATGGCGGTGTGCAAGAGTTTAATCGCAGCGAGAATCGAGATCCTCCCGGGAGGTTACGCTTCTATTGTCGACTTTGTTGCAGGAAAACGACGTGACAATCCTCACCAGACAGGTGACTTGCCTAAGCTGGATTACTTGAGAATCACAATGTCACGGGGGAACTTGAGACTACGAATAGAACTCCGCGATACCCTCCACCACGGATTCTTGCTCCGCTTCCGTCAGCTCCGGGAACATGGGGAGAGCCAGCACCTCAGCCGCGGCGCGTTCCGATTCTGGCAAGTCGCCGGTGTTGTAGCCTAGGTATGCAAAACAGGGTTGAAGATGCAGCGGGATGGGATAGTAGATCTCCGTACCGATTTTCCTGTCGCCAAGAAACTTGCGTAATTCGTCGCGGCGATCGGCCCGGATTACGTATTGGTGAAAGACGTGGAATGCATGCGGAGAGGTTTGCAGCGGCCTGACGCTGGAGTCGTTCGACAGCAGCCCCGCATCTGCCAGCAAACGATCGTAGGTGGCCGCCCGTTGCTGTCGCTGCCGGTTCCAGATTTCGATGTGCGGCAGCTTCACCCGGAGGATGGCGGCCTGCATCGCGTCCATGCGGCAATTCCAGCCGAATTCCTCGTGATGGTAGCGGCGAGGACTGCCGTGATTGCGCAGGTTCCGCATGTGCTCGGCCAAATTCAAATCAGAAGTTGTCACCATTCCCGCGTCGCCATACGCGCTCAGATTCTTGGTGGGATAAAAACTAAACGTCGCCGCCGCGCCCAGCGAGCCTGCACTCCGGCCTCGCCATTTCGCCCCGATAGCCTGCGCCGCATCTTCGACGATGGACAACCGGAATTCGTCTGCGATCTGTTGCAACGCATCCATGTCGGCACACTGGCCGTAAAGATGCACCGGTAGCAGAGTTCGGATCTTGTACGATCCTCCTGCACGGAGCCGAGCCTTGACGCCCTCCGGACTCAGATTCAGTGTCTCGGAATCGACGTCCACCAGCACTGGCCGAGCCCCGGCGCGGACGATGGCGCTGGCCGAGGCAAAGAAGCTAAAGCCCGTGGTGATGACCGCATCGCCGGCCTGAACTCCAGCGCCGAGCAATGCCAGCCAGAGTGCATCGGTACCTGAAGCGCAACCGACGGCTGCGCTGGCGCCGGTGAAGGCAGAGATCTCGCGCTCGAGGGCTTCGACTTCCGCACCCAAAATGAATTGCTGCGACGAGCACACCCGCCCTACCGCAGCCAGTACTTCTTCGCGGATCTGCTGGTATTGACGATGCAGGTCCAGCAAGGGAATGGGATCGAACTTTCTGGCCGGAGATTGGGACGCTCGCGGCTTTGCTGTGGAAGACTGGGTCACGGGGTGAGTCACGGAGAAAGAGCGATTCTACCACTCGGCGGGCTTCGCAGGGCCCAGCGGACGAGGGCGTCCGCCGCTCCGCTCCTCATTGAGTGATATCTATGTGCGGCATCGGTGGAAGCGGCGTGTTATGGTCGAGGGCTTCGCGCCATTGGCCGAGTGAGTGAAGCAAGGCTGTCAACTGAATCTCTCCAAAGATTCCCGCTGGCTGAGAGAGATTCTTTATGGCGCGCTCGAGCACCGACCGCATACCCACCCGGTTTCCTGTGGAGTAGTGATGGAAGGCCACGGCGACCTGAACCAGTCCCTGAAGAAATTTCTTGTTTTCGGGCGGCGCACCGCGCCAAACGTCTTCGAGGGCTTCGTGGGCGTCGAAGAACGAAGCTTCGTTCAACAGGGCGATTCCTTGCAGATACTTGTCGGACTCCACCCCTACATTTTGGCATAGCGAGCAAGGAGACGTAGCAAGCTACGTCTCGACAGTCTACAATTGCGGGCCTAGCGACCGAACATCCCATAGTGAGAGCTGACGGCCATGAAAAACAGCAAAGGTACCGATAAAAAGAAATTCGTTCGCGACGCTAGGAATGCCTGTCTGGCGAGAACTGCGGCGTTGGCCGGCGGCGTCCCCGCAAGAGTCCCGCGAATGATTTTCTTTTGGTTGGGCCAGATGATTCCCCAAACGTTGAACAGCATAATGATCCCAAAGCCGCCACCGACGCCGATAGAGAGCACGTGATTGTCATCCTGGCCCACCGGCGTGTAGTTCACGAACAGCCATGCTCCGGCAATTGCAACCACTGCGACGATAACGCCAAGAACATATCCGGTCGGCGCTTGCTTGATGACGGCAAAGAGAATCGCCCAAGCCGCGATCCAGATGAGCAGGAAGAGGCGAATTGTGCTCAATGGGCTAACCCCCATGCGCGCGGCGTCCCGTCCAACAAAGACTTGCCCCCAGTACCAGAAACCAACGAAAACCGTGACCAGAGCGCTCCAGCGAAACCAGTTCAGCGCCGGCAGCGTCAGGTATTGAAACACCTTTGACTTCATGCCGGCGTCCACCTGCTTCATGAAAGGCACGTTGACCAGGTTGAAGAAGTAAAGCAATCCGACCCAGGTTATGCCGGCAATGAAATGAAACCAGCGCAGAATGAGCGCCAGGGCTTCTGTGCCGGTGTGCGTGGGCATTACCCATGAGGCTGCGAAAGCAATCAGATGTTGCATCGATATTCCTCCGCTATCCGTGAAGTGCGGCTAAAAAATTGCGCTGCTGAACCGTCCAATAACATCAGTTGCGAGCGTCGAAGAATCGACTTCTAGTTCCCACCTTACTTGCAGCGCACGAATGTTTGCATTTTGGTGTATTTATGTCAACCGGGCGAGGCGGCTTGAAAAGTCGAGGGCGAGGCCGTATTGTACCGAGAGTTGCTTTGGGTGCGGCGGCGGAAGCGGATGGGCGCTTACGCATCCCGAGCTTTCCCCCCTGGTCCCAAGTGCCGTGTTGGCTGCGGCCTGAGGATCTGACCGTGTGCTGTACAGAAAGCTTTCGCGGTTGAGAAAGCTAAGGAGATCGGCATGGAAAACAAGCCGGCGCAAAATATTCAGGACACCTTCCTCAACACCGCCCGCAAAGAAAGACTAAATATCACCATCTACTTGTTGAGCGGAGTCAAGCTCACCGGACGTATCCGTTCGTTTGACAAATATTCCGTCGTGCTCGAGACCAATAATCAGGAGCAGTTGATCTTCAAGCACGCTATTTCGACGGTAGCCATGGGAAGGGTGGCGCATGGCCACGGTGATAAGCCCGCCATGGTTCCAGCGCCAGCTGGCCCCGCTACCGAGTCTGGTCCGGCTCCCAGCGCGTCCGGTACGGACGGATAGGGCAGAGAATTTTTGCGCAGTTCAGAGTCCAGAGTGTCAGGCAAGACAGAGCGTACACGACGTGCCTCGATTTCGACGGCTGCCGATCGCGCTCCGACGGAACGCGCGTTCCTGGTGGGGATCGACTACCGGGTACGCTCGCGTGTCGGGTCGGTCGCCAAGAGCGCGAAAAGCTCGCTGACCAGCGGTGCGCAGGCGGCGCGAGACAGCGCCAGCAGTGTGCCCGGAGCGTCAAAAGCGCCTCGCATCCCCGAGTTCAGCGCAGAAGAGTCGCTGGACGAGTTGCGGTCCCTGGCAACCAGCGCTGGCGCGCAGATCGCCGGAGAGTTCCTGCAACACCGCGATAAACCCGATCCCGCCACGCTGATTGGCAAGGGGAAGCTCGAGGAAATCGCCGGGGCCGCGGCCTCGGTCTCCGCAGATCTTCTTCTGTTTGACCATGACCTCACCGCATCCCAGCAGCGCAATATTGAAAGGGTAGTCAACACGCGGGTGATTGATCGCACGCAACTCATCCTCGACATCTTTGCCAAGCACGCTCGTACCCGCGAAGGCCAGCTGCAGGTGGAGTTGGCCCAACTTGAATATATGCTGCCGCGACTCGGAGGGCGTGGCATTGAAATGTCGCAATTAGGCGGCGGGATTGGCACACGCGGTCCTGGTGAAACCCAAATCGAGACCGACCGCCGGAAAATCTACCGTCGCATTCGGCACGTTAAGGAACAAATAGAAAATGTTCGGCGCATTCGGACCCAACAGCGGCAGCGCCGCGAATCGGTTCCGGTGGCGCTGATCGCTTTGGTCGGATACACCAACGCGGGGAAATCCACATTGTTCAACGCGCTGACCCAGGCCGCGGTGCTGGAATCGCCAAAAATGTTCGCAACTTTGGATCCGACGATTCGAGGCGTCACGCTGCCCTCACGCCGGCAGGTGTTGCTGTCTGACACAGTAGGGTTCATTCGAAATTTGCCGCACACGCTGGTTTCCGCCTTTCGGGCGACGTTGGAAGAAGTGCAGCGCGCGGCGCTCATCCTGCAAGTCTCGGACGCGAGTAGCCCTCTTTCTGCCGAGCAGGATGCACAGGTGGAAAAGGTGCTCAAGGAACTTGAAGCGGAAAAGAAGCCGCGCTTGCGGGTGATGAATAAGATTGACCTGCTCCCTCCCCGGCAGCGCGATAGCTTGCGAGATGACGCCAACACGGTTCACGTCTCGGCCGCGAAAGGCATCGGCATGAGCACCCTTATGGACCGGATTGACCAGATGCTGCAGGGAGACGCGTTGAGCCGGGTCCATTTGCGCGTGCCGCAGAAAGAAGGAAAGACGCTGGCGATGCTGGAGGCGCGGGCCCGGATTTATTCGCGGAAATACAAAGATGGGTTAGTGGAGTTGGAGGTGGAAGCACCGGAGTCGGTCCTGAGGCGGGTGCAGGCGTGGATGGTGGAAGCGTAGCTGCGAGCTGTCCTCGAGACCAGCGGTCGCAATCAGAACTCTTCACCGACTTGATCGAGCTCTTCGATTCCCAAAATCTGGTTGTAGAGTACGCTTCTCGGATTCTGGCTTGGGTCCAACCCGTAGTAGAGGATACCGATATCTTTGGTCACTATTTTCCGCAGCCGAGTCTCGGCAAAGTTGTCGTCAGAGGGCTCTCCGGCATAATGCAGGCTCATACGGGCGGTCGAGACGACGGCTGCGCCCAGACTAGTTTGTCTCCAGCCAAAGGCAAACTGCCAGTTCTGCGATGTCGGATAGATATCCTCGGAAGTGAAGCCAATTAGGATCTCTTTTGGGTTGTAGGTATGTTCGGGAACGACGCTCCGTACGCTCGCTACGAGCCTCTCCGCCATTAGCTGCCGACGAGAATCGTCCCTCGTCACGGGATCCAACGGAATGCTATGCACGATCGCGATTTCCAAGTTATATTTTTGACGGTAGTACTGAATCAGCGGTTCAAGTCGTCCGGGCGGAAAATCGCCGATCGGGACAAAGTAGATACTGCTGCCTTCCGTTTTGGGTGAGAGCGACACTGACGCGTTGGCGGGTTGCGACGACAGTCTTGAGTAGCCTGCCCAGCACAAGACGAGCGCGACCAAGCAAGCCAAGACGGTCAATAGACGATTCACAGCGACTCCTTTGGGAGAGACATTTGGGATTAGAGCATGGGGTGAGGCCGGCAGACATGACAAAGGCGTTTGGGCAGGTTACGAAGGTCTAATGGATAGACATAAGGGGAGATCACACTTGTCCAGTGCCGGGCACTCACTGAGGACTTGGACTAGACCGTCGGCGCAAATTTAAATGGGCCGGCAACCAAGAAGCGGTGACAGTCCTTGGCTATCGGCCCACTCGATCCTGAATTGGATCGGAGGTGATACTCCTATGCTAGACCCCCCATCCCAGAAGTCAAGCATTCTTTACCTAAAATGCGCCTAAGCCCTTGACAAGCAGGCAAAAGTACGTTCCTGAATAACTCCTCTTCGTTTCTCGCACAGACACCTGCGTTGACACTAAGCCTTTAGAGTGTTAGGTTTAATGGTTTCTTAAAGCCCTCTTTCGCTCGGGATTTTACCAAGCACGAGATTTTTATCAAACTCAAGACATGGACGAAACGCTCAAGCAAGTAGGGGAATTACTGCTCGGATCAATCCCGACGATTATTTTTATGGTCCTGCTCTATGGGATTTATAGCGCGGTTGTCCATAAGCCGTTGGTCAAAGTGCTCGCCGAGCGGCGCAGTAAGACCGAAGGAGCGATTGAAAAGGCACGCGCCGATATTGCGGCCGCCGAATCGCGAACTGCGGAATACGAGCAGCGCTTGCGTGAAGCTCGCATCGCGGTTTTCAAGAATCAGGAAGCGCTACGTCAGCAGGCTTTGCAGGCACGGGCCGCAGCCGTCGCCGAGGCGAGGAACAGAGCGCAGGCCCAGGTTGAACAGGCGCGAGCCGCCATCGAGAAGGACAAAGTGGCGGCGCAAGCCGGTCTGGAGGCGGAAAGCGGAAAGCTCGCTGCTGAAATCATCCGGATTGTTTTGCGGCCGGGGATGACACCGGCTCCTGCAGGTGAGAGACGATGAGGCGAGGGCGAACTCCCAGAAGTTTATTGGTAGCTGGGCGGGGCTGGGCATTCCTTTTGCAATTGACCTCTGTCACATTCCTGCTCGTGACCTTGGCGCCGGCAGAGCGCGCGACCGCGCTGGACTTGGCCGTCTCGGCAGCCTCTTATCAGCAACCGAGCGAACCCTCCCATGAGCACCACTCGTTAAGCCAGCAACTGGTGAAAAAATCGCGTGAAGCTGCTGGTGAGGACGATGAAGCACAGTTCAAACGATCTCCATCAGTGCAGTTCGTCGCCAAACTGACCGGCTTGGATTTGGAGCATGCCTACTGGGTTTGTGTGCTGCTGAACTTTGTGGTGATTGCGGCGGCCATTTTCTGGCTCTCGAAGAAAAATCTGCCAGGAGTGTTCCGTAGTCGCACGGCCTCCATCCAGAAGGCGATGGAAGAGGCGCGAAAAGCCAGTGAAGATGCTAATCGTCGGCTCGCGGAAGTTGAAGCCCGTCTATCCAAGCTTGATGCGGAAATCAGCGGAATGCGCGCTGCAGCAGAGCAGGAAGCCGCGGCCGAGGAGCAAAGGATCAAGACCGCCGCGGCGGAAGACGCCCGCAAAATCGTGGTTTCGGCCGAGCAGGAAATCGCCGCCGCGGCCAAGGCAGCCCGTCGCGAACTAACGGCGTACGCGGCCGACCTGGCGGTATCGCTGGCGAAAAAGCAAATCCATGTGGATGTTGCTACCGATCAGGCGCTGCTGCGCAGCTTTGCCCAACAACTCTCGGTCAACGGCGGCGATGCCCGGAAAGGCAGGCAATAGAGCATGGCTTCAGTGACGAACACCTACGCGCGCGCCTTCGCCGACGCAGTCTTTGATGGCCATCACGATCCTGACAAGACTTTGCACGAGGCCCAATCCGTAGCCGAATTAGTGGCCGGGAGCAGGGAACTGCGAGCAGTGTGGGAGGCTCCGTCGATCACGGCGGAGCAGAAGAGGGCCGTCCTCGATGCGATTGTGGCCCGCCAGGGAATCTCACGTACGGTGCGGAATTTCGTTGCTGTGCTGATCGATCATCGGCGCATAACGTTTCTGGGACCGATCGTGAAACAATTTGAGCAGGAACTGAATCAGCGCCTGGGATTCACCGAGGCCGAAATAACCAGCGCCCACGAGCTCAACCAAACCGATCGGCAATCTCTCGAAGTGCAGATGGAAAAGTTGACGGGGAAAAAAGTGCGGGCACGCTACTCGCGCGATGAGTCCATACTAGGTGGCGCCGTCGTAAAGATCGGCAGCACGATTTACGACGGTTCGGTGAGGGGGCAGTTGGAGAGGATAAAACAAGCGATTAGCAATTAGCACTCAGCATTTAGCCGCCGTGCATTGCGGAGAAACTGATGGACTGAGTGCTGATTGCTAAATGCTAGGTCACGACTAAGAAATTGAAACGAACTCTATGGCACAAATCAGAGCAAACGAGATCACACAGCTGATCCGGCAACAAATCGAGAACTACGAATCCAAGATTGCTGTGGATGAAGTAGGTACGGTCATTACCTTGGGCGACGGAATTGCTCGTGTATACGGCCTCGACAAAGTCATGGCCGGTGAGCTGTTGGAGTTTCCCCATAACGTCGCCGGCATCGCCATGAACTTGGAGGAAGATCAGGTCGGAGTCGTGCTCCTCGGCGAGTACACCGAGATCAAAGAGGGTGACGAGGTCAAGCGCACGGGACGCATCATGAGCGTACCCGTCGGCGACGCCCTAGTCGGTCGAGTGGTGAATTCGCTGGGACAACCCATCGATGACAAAGGGCCAATCGCCACAGACAAGTTCATCGCATTGGAGCGTCTGGCGCCGGGAGTAATTGACCGGCAACCGGTCCGCGAACCCATGGCCACAGGTTTGAAAGCCATCGATAGCATGATTCCGATTGGCCGAGGCCAGCGCGAGTTGATCATCGGCGATCGTCAAACCGGCAAGACCGCGGTGGCGCTCGATACCATCATCAACAACAAGGGGAACGATCTCATTTGCATCTACAACGCAGTCGGACAGAAAAGATCTTCCATCGCGCAGGTAGTAAAGATTCTCACCGACTACGGCGCGATGGATTACACGATCGTGGTCGCGGCCTCCGCTTCTGAGCCTGCGCCCATGCAGTACATCTCGCCTTACGCGGCTTGTGCGATGGGTGAGTATTTCCGCGACAACGGAAAGCACGCCCTGGTTATTTATGACGACCTCTCGAAGCACGCGGCGTCGTATCGCGAAATCTCGCTGTTGTTGCGGCGTCCGCCAGGTCGCGAAGCTTACCCCGGAGATGTTTTCTATCTTCACTCACGGCTGCTGGAGCGCGCGTCGAAACTGAGCGACAAGATGGGTGGAGGATCACTCACGGCGTTGCCGATTATTGAAACCCAAGCGGGAGACGTCTCTGCATACATCCCGACCAACGTTATTTCGATCACCGATGGCCAGATCTTCCTGGAAACGGATCTGTTCAACAGCGGCGTTCGGCCAGCCGTGAACGTTGGCATCTCCGTAAGCCGCGTGGGCGGCAGCGCTCAGATCAAGGCCATGCGGCAAGTAGCTGGAAGTATGAAGCTCGAGCTCGCGCAATACCGAGAACTGGCGGCGTTTGCGCAATTTGGCAGCGATCTTGATAAAGCGACGCAGAACCAGCTCAATCGCGGACAACGCCTGGTCGAAGTCCTCAAGCAGAAGCAGTTCTCGCCCTTGCCATTTTCCAAGCAGATTCTGATCATCTTTGCAGGCACGAGCGGTTTCCTCGATGACCTTCCTGTGGACCAAGTGCGGGACTTCGAAGCCGAACTGTACGAATATGTGGACGCGACCAACCCCGGCCTGCTGCGCACCATCATGGAGAAAAAGACTCTCGACGACAACTTGAAAGCCCAGATGACCAAAACCATCAAGGAGTGCAAAGAAACGTTTGTAGCAGAGAGACAGGCAGTAGCGAAATAAGCTACTAGCTCCTGGCTTCTAGCTAGAAGCTAGCAGCTAGAAGCGAACGACCGACGACCCACGACCAACGACCGAACATGGCCAACATTCTCGACATCCGGCGCCGTATCCGCAGCGTGACCAATACGCGGCAGATCACCAAGGCCATGAAAATGGTCTCGGCGGCGAAGCTGCGGCGCGCTCAGGAGCGCGCTCTTGCTGCGCGTCCTTATGCGCAGATGTTGACCAACGTCTTGAAGTCGCTGGTGTCGCGAGCGGAAATCTACGATCCGGATACGGGTGAGCCGAAACATCCTCTCTTAGCGCAGCGTCCGGAAAAAAACATCCTGCTGATCGTGGTCACAGGTGATAAAGGTCTGGCCGGCGCTTTCAACACAAATATCCTGAAAGCGGCATCGCGGTTTTTGCAATCGAAGGCGGGGAAGAACGTCGAAATCGAAGCTATCGGCCGCAAGGGCCGCGACTTTCTGCGTCGGCGATTTCCAGTTGCTCCGCCCAGAACAGCGGACTCTCAGGAGTCGCCGCGAATCACGCTCGTTAGTGAGCACGTCGGAGTGTTGGGTAAAGTGCAATACGAAATGGCTTCCGAGCTGGCTGAGCGCGCGATTGATCGCTATTGCAGGAGCGAAATCGATGCAGTCTATGTGCTCTTCAACGAATTCAAATCGGTGATTTCGCAGCGGCTGATCGTGGAAAGGGTCTTGCCGATTGAGCAGGTCGGTGAGGTTAGCGTGGCCCAAGCCGAGGATATGACGCTAAAAGAGAAGGAGCGGGCTCTAGAAGCCGCCAAGGGCGCGGGCGTCGGCATTCGTCCCGCCGACACGCGGGAAGCTGACGCGGCTGCTGCCAAGTTTGCCGCTGCTCCGGTTGACTATATTTATGAACAGCCCCCCGAAGAGTTGTTTCGATCGTTGTTGCCGAAGTTCGTAGTCATCCAGGTATTTCGTTCGCTGCTCGAATCTGTGGCAGCGGAACACGCGGCCCGTATGACCGCGATGGACGCGGCAACCAGCAACGCAACCGACATGATTGATTCGCTCACGCTGGCCATGAATCGCGCTCGTCAGGCGAAGATTACGAAAGAGATCATCGAGATTGTGAGCGGAGCAGCGGCAGCGGGCTAACTGTAGAAACGTAGCTTGCTACGTCTCGTTGTCGCCGCCAAAACGTAGCGAGCAACGTTTCTGCAGAAGTTCGAAGAAAGAACTGAATATATGCCAGAAAACATTGGACACGTGATTCAAATCGCCGGCCCCGCCGTGGACGTGCAGTTTGCGGAAGCCACGATGCCGCCGATTTATGAGGCGCTTCGCATTGTAAGCGACGGCTTCACCGTTCCCTTCCCGATCAATGTGATCGTTGAGGTACAACAGCACCTGGGCGAAGGCCGCGTCCGCTGCGTCGCCATGGAAGCCACCGAGGGCATGGTGCGCGGTATGAAATGCATTGACCAGGGCGGACCGATCTCCGTGCCCGTGGGTCGTGGCACTCTCGGACGCGTGATGAACGTGATCGGCGAGCCCGTCGACCAACTTGGCCCCATCGCGCACACCATGACCATGCCGATCCATCGTCCAGCACCTTTGTTTGAAGACCAGGCGACAACGGCAGAAATGTTTGAGACCGGCGTCAAGGTCGTTGATCTCATTCAGCCCTTCCTGAAGGGTGGAAAAATCGGCCTGTTTGGCGGCGCCGGCGTGGGCAAAACCGTTTTCATTCAGGAACTCATCAACAACGTGGCTAAGCAGCACGGCGGATTCTCTGTGTTTGCTGGAGTCGGCGAGCGCACGCGTGAAGGCAATGACCTGTGGCTGGAGATGAGTGAGTCCGGTGTCATCAAGCCGGGAGATCCCGAGCGTTCGAAAGCCGCTCTCATCTACGGCCAGATGACCGAGCCACCCGGAGCCCGTTTGCGGGTGGCTCTGACTGGGCTAACGGTCGCTGAATACTTCCGCGACGTCGAAGGCGCCGACACGCTGCTGTTCATCGATAACATCTTCCGCTTCACACAGGCAGGGTCTGAGGTGTCAGCTCTCCTCGGCCGCATGCCCAGCGCCGTGGGCTACCAGCCTAATCTTGCGACTGAGATGGGCGAACTGCAGGAAAGGATCACTTCGACGAAGAAGGGATCAGTTACGTCGGTGCAAGCGATTTACGTTCCTGCCGACGACCTGACCGATCCCGCGCCTGCAACCACCTTTGCCCACCTGGATGCGACCACGGTGCTTTCACGTGCCTTGACCGAGATCGGAATTTATCCCGCCGTCGATCCCCTGGCTTCCACTTCGCGCATTCTCGATCCTCGCATCGTGGGCCAGGAACATTACGACGTGGCGCAGGCCGTGAAGAAGACTCTGCAAAGCTATAAAGACCTGCAGGACATCATCGCGATTCTCGGCATTGATGAGTTGAGTGAAGATCAAAAAGTCACAGTGGCACGAGCACGCAAAATTCAACGCTTCCTCTCGCAGCCGTTCCACGTGGCCGAACAATTTACGGGCGCGCCCGGCCGTTATGTGAAGGTCGCCGATACGGTGAAAGGCTTCAAGGAAATCAACGAAGGCAAGTACGACGACATTCCAGAACAAGCCTTCTACATGAAGGGCCAGATTGATGAAGTGCTGGAAGCGGCAGAAAAATTGAAGGCGGTAGCGTAAAGCTGTCGTTGGTCGTTTGTCCTTCGTCGTCGGCCATAGCCGGCAGTTTCAAGCGTTGCCAACGACCAACAACTAACGTCTAACTACTTTATGGCCGACACTTTCCAACTCGAGATCGTCACTCCGGAAAAAATGGTCATCCGCGATGTGGCGGAGGAAATGCAGATTCCCGGCAAGGACGGGTATCTTGGAATCTTGCCGGGGCACGCCCCGCTGATCACTGAACTGGCCGTCGGGGAGATCACTTACCGCAAGGACAATCAGACTCGCTGCCTTTCGGTGGCGTGGGGGTTCGCGGAGGTGTTGCCCGACAAAGTCACCATTTTGGCTGAAACCGCGGAGCGTGCCGAAGAGATTGACGCAAAACGCGCTCAGGAAGCCAAACAGCGCGCGGAATCGCACCTCGGCACCTGCAACACAGAGGAAGACTTCAAGCGGATCGCAGGCGACTTGAAGCGTGCAGACACTCGCCTGGAAGTGGCGGCCAAGACAAAGTAGTAGTATCAGGTCTGGACTTGCGGATCGGTTCGGCGGCCTCCTAAGAGCAGCGCTGTCCAAACCCTCGCCGAGTCAGCCATAACAAATTCCGATAGGTCCCATAAATACTTTCAATTTCTGTCAGCCAGTCTTCCCGGCTAAAGTGATTTTTAAGTAACAGCTGCGGGGGGGACAGATGTTTAGTGGTAAAGCGCGTTTTGCCTTGCTGGGTCTTTTCGTGCTCTTTTTGCTGAGTGGTGCTCCCTTTGCTCTCGCCCAAGTTACGGGGACATCCAGCGGCATTTCGGAAACAGCCCAGTTGGCAAAACTGGAGCAGCAAGTCGCGGAGGCCAAGGGTTCCGCCGACAACGCATGGATGCTCACCAGTTCCGCACTGGTCCTTATGATGACCGGCCCGGGCTTGGCACTCTTCTATGGCGGCCTGGTTCGAAAGAAGAACGTGCTGAGCACTATGATGCAGAGCTTCGCGATGATGGCCATCATCACGGTTCTGTGGGGGCTTTTCGGTTACAGCCTGTCGTTTGGCAGCGGGGGCAGTTTCATCGGCCACTTGCATAACACCTTCCTGCGCGGCGTCGGGGCGCAGCCCGATGGAGACTACGCTGCCACGATTCCGCAGCAGACTTTCATGATTTACCAGTTGATGTTTGCCGTCATCACCCCCGCACTCATCACCGGCGCTTTCGCGGAACGGATGAAGTTCAGTTCCATGGCCCTCTTCATGGTGCTGTGGTCAGTGCTGGTGTACGATCCCATGGCCCACATGGTCTGGGGCAAAGGCGGCCTTCTGAATGCCGCGCTGGGCGGACGTTTCCCAACGCTCGATTTCGCTGGTGGAACTGTGGTCCACATCACGTCGGGAGTCTCGGCGCTGGTGTGCGCATTGTATTTAGGGCGTCGTGTTGGCTATCCCAAAGAGCCGATGCCGCCGCATAGTGTTGTGCTCAGTTTCATCGGAGCTTGCTTGTTGTGGGTGGGTTGGTTTGGCTTTAACGCGGGCAGTGCACTTGCCTCAAACGGTTTGGCAACCAGCGCATTTGTGGCCACGCATTTCGCGGCTGCGGCAGCGGTACTAGGATGGAGCGGCGCGGAATGGTTACGGAATGGCAAGCCAAGCGCCTTGGGCGCGATTTCGGGAGGCGTTGCGGGACTAGTAGCGATCACTCCCGCCGCGGGTTTTGTCGGGCCCATGCCGGCTCTGGCGATCGGACTGATTGCCGGCATAGCCTGCTATCACATGGTCGCAACCGTAAAAATGTGGTTTGGCTACGATGACTCTCTGGATGCTTTCGGCGTACACGGCGCCGGGGGCACGCTTGGCGCGGTGCTCACGGGGGTGTTCGCATCCAGCGCCATCAACCCAATCTTTAGAAATGCGCAGGGGAACACTCTGCCTTCGGGGCTGCTCGAAGGCAATGCCCATCAGTTGATCAACCAGTTGGTAGGGATTGGAGTTGCATGGGCGCTGGCGATTGTGGGCTCTCTGGCCGCTCTCAAGGTGGTAGATGCAACCATCGGCCTGCGGGTCGAAGAGGAACACGAGATACGGGGATTGGATCTTACACAGCACGGCGAGGAAGGCTATCAGTGGGATGTCCCAGCCTACGGAGCCACCGGCGACTAAGGTCGTCTTAGAACACGGTCTTCATTCGCCCCGATAGCTGCTGTGCGATAGGGACTACCTTGCTTGGCCTCCCGATTCCACACGATTACTTAAGTCCGACACCGTACAGATAGTCGTAGGTGTTGCCCTGAACCCACGGCAAGTTTGCTTTGAAAGAAGAGAATAAGATCGCGCGATCCATGAAACTTACGAACACATCGCGCCGTGACGTCGCCGTGGTCACGCGGAAAGTAAAAAGGCCAAAACACGGGTCCTGAAGTTCGTTTGAGCCGTAGAGGTAAGCCGCGTCAGCTACCGGCGACAGACTTGCCTGAACCAGTGTCGCACCGTTGGTGTCCGTGACCGTGATCTGAGCATCTGCGGTTATGACCATGGTCGCGTTGCCCAAGCCTGGAGTACCCGTCTCAACATTTCCCTGGCCAGTTTGTGCACCCGTCTTTTGGTAGTAAATCACTTTGTAGTTCCCGGCAAAGGTTGGATCGAAATCCTTAGTGGCAGCCTTCTTCAGGCCCAGAATCGTGCCGTTCGGGTTGTCCACGGCGAAGATGCCGTTAGCCGTACCAAAAACGTAATCGGAGGTGCCGTTGTCCTCAGACATTATTAGAAAACTTCCCGAAGGATCCATCTGAAAGCTGCTGCCGGGGAAACCGCCCACATGAAAAGCGTTGCCCTGTCCGGCTCCATAGGGCCAGTAAGACGTCAGGCTGATATTTGCCTGCGCGTCCAGAGATATGGAACCCACCTCAACACCTCCGGAAGAAGTCCGGAACTGCATGTAGTTGTAATCGTGGTCAGCAAATGTGGCCACGGAAATGGTGCTCTTCTGAACGGCTGTAACCAGGGCAAGGGTATCGTGGTTGGGGCCGGCCTTCGCGGCTTGCACAAGCAGAGCGTAGTTTGGGACTTCATAGGCGGCCAGAAGATTGTGGTTGGGATCGTTGAGCGCGTAGGTGCCGTCGGTGTTCACCGTGTAGGGAACCACCCCGGTGTCCCCGTTCGAGAGATTGGTATAAGTCAGAGTCAGCGCCACCGGGTCCAGCGTAATGGCAAGGAAATCACCGATGGACGCGCTGCCGTTATAAGAACGCTTCGACGAACCCGTCGAAACCGGGGCCACATTCGTGGAGTTGCAGCCCAGACCGGCAAGCACCAACAGAGAGACGAATAAAGTTCGAAGCCTCATGGGAACGTTCCTCCATCTGAGTCTCATCGGCATCTCTCCTCTGAACTTTAACGTGGGAGGTGCATATCGACTCGTGATGGCACTCCTGTGCCATCACACGGCACAGGTGGGCCATTACGAACGGACGCACTCGAAGATAGATTTATTCCCAAAGGACGGCGAGAGCTGCGGTGACAAGGGTTCTTGACTGAACGCTGGTCTTAGCTTTCGCCGTCTGATTCAGAATTCCTATGAAGCAATCAGTTATTCGGTGTCCTTATTGCGTTCTGGGCGTTCAGTTCAGACCCATGGCACCTCATCTGGACGGACGGTTCGTCTGCGAGAAGTGCGGCCACGTCGCGCTTGCAGATGGTACGAGCTTCGCGTGTGATTGCTACCGATGCATGGAGTTGAACGCGTCACGAATCAACACGGATGTAAGTCCGATTCTCAAAATCAAGACTGTCGCCAGCTAGCAGCGCACTCTGTCTTCTCCAGTCTTATGTTTATTGACGCGGGATTTACCCGTTCGCCCTCGCGACCAGCAAAATCGCCAAGCAATAGAAGACAAACATGAGACCCATGTACAACTTGGCGCGGCTTCCCGCGCCCTGAAATTCTTTCCACGCCAGCACCCCCCACAATGCTGCGACCATCGGGGCGGATTGCCCAATCGCGTACGAAATCGCCACCCCCGTGAAGTTCGCGGCTACGAGATTGAAGACCATCCCCGTACCCCAGATCACGCCGCCGAGCACTCCGAGCATATGTCCGGAAGCGGGGCCGCGAAAGAATCCGCCGAAATTCACCGGCTCTCCAACCAGCGGCTTCTTCATGAAATAAACATTCCAGATAAAGCAGGAGAGCAGCGCGCCGAGAGTCAAAAACACAGCAACGCTGTAGGGACCGAGCGTGTTGCCCTTGGTCATCGCCTGGGCCACGAATGGCGCCCAAAGCCCCATCAAGACTCCGGAAACGATGCAGACGATAATGCTTTTCTTCGACGTCGAGCGGCCCGCGCTTGCCAGACTTCCGTAAGCCTTGCCGTCCATGATTACGGCAATGACCGCGCAAACTACTCCGGCGGCGAGCAACGCGCCGTTGCCTCTGGGTTGGAGGATATAGCTCGAAACCACGCCGACTACGAGAGCAATGCCGATGGAAACCGGGAACGCAATGGCCAGGCCGGCCATATCAATTGCCGCAACCAGCAGGAGGTTGGCCAAGTTAAAGATCGCGCCGCCCAACATCGTATAAAGGATGTTCGAAGTATCTGCGGAATGAACGTTGTTGAGGAAACGGTTGGCATCATTCCCAGTGCTTCCTAGGGTGAAAGCGAAAATCACGGAGACAAGGAAAATGCCGACCGCATAGTCCCAGTAGAACAGTTCGAAGCGATAATTCTTGACGCCTTTGTAAGTATTGGCCCATGAACCCCAGCAGATGGCGCTGGTGATCATCATCAACAGCGCGATGCTCAGACTATGCGGTGTAAACATTTATTTGCGGAAAGATCAGCGAAGCCTAGCGTCGAGATTTGTGAGTGTCAAGGCTAAAGTGCGGTGAGCGGGGGTTTCCGATCAACCGAACTAGCTTTTCCCGCATTCTGCCGTACAATTAGCTCGCAACATTCTCGGTGGGGCTTCCGCTTCCAGCCGGCGAAGGTAAGAATCGCGGTTCTGGCGGAGAACATCTAAATGCCAGTGGAGCACAACAATCGTTCCGGGATCACCGACAAGGGCAGCCACGTCCCTGCTGACGGTGCGCTGCGAGATTCCCACGCTCCTTTTGTAACCCTGAACGGGCGGCCGCTTCTCTCCAATCGAGGAATACCGATCAATCTGGATTGGGTAAAGCAGGTTCGCGTAAATACCAGCGCGGTGGAACGCAGGGCGCAAACCCATGTCGCGCGTCGTACGGTCAAAAAAGACTGGCAAGCGGCATGGCTGCTGCGCGCAATTACCTGTATGGATCTGACAACTCTTTCGGGAGATGACACCGACGAGCGCGTCCGCCGGTTATGCGCTAAGGGCCGGCAACCGATTCAGGCTGAACTGGTAAAGCGTTTGGGAGTTGAAGATCTTAACATTCAGGTTGCGGCGATTTGCGTGTACCACAGGTTCGTCGAAACCGCGCGACGAGCACTCGAGGGCAGCCGCGTGCAAGTCGCAGCCGTTTCCACGGGATTCCCCGCAGGACTGTCTCCATTGTCCGAGCGCATCGCAGAAATCCGCCGCTCCATCGAGGCTGGGGCTCAAGAAATTGACGTCGTTATCACCCGCGCACACGTTTTTGGAGGCAGGTGGCAAGAGCTTTACGACGAGATTGCTGCCTTCAAACAAGCTTGCGGTCCCGTGCACATGAAAGTCATCCTGGGGACGGGCGATCTGCTCACTCTCCGCAATGTCGCCCGTGCCAGCGTCGTCGCGATGATGGCGGGCGCGGACTTCATCAAGACCTCGACCGGCAAAGAGCCGACCAATGCCACGCTGCCGGTTGGCTTTGTCATGAACCGTGCCATCCGTGAATACGCGCAGGAAACCGGCATGGCCGTTGGTTTCAAAGCAGCAGGCGGCATTCGTACGGCGAAACAATCGATGGAATGGCTGGCGCTGATGAAAGAGGAACTCGGCCTTCCCTGGATGAAGGCGGAACTCTTTCGCTTCGGAGCGAGCGGGTTGTTAAATGATATTGAGCGGCAACTCGAGCATCACGCAACAGGGCGTTATTCGGCGGATTACCGTCATCCCATCGCCTAGCGTGGTTGTAGAGACGTAGCTAGCTACGTCTCTACCAGAGAGGATCTTCGTTGCAGGACTCAAGCGGATATTCCCGGGATGCCGCAGCTACGGAAGAATACATAAAACAAGATGAGCATCGCTGAAAAGTTCGTGACTATGGAGTACGGTCCAGCGCCAGAGGACTCGAAAGAGGCGCTGGCGTGGCTCGACGAGCACAAATGCCGCTTCGGCAACTTCATCAATGGCGCATGGGCCGCGCCCTCTACCGGGAAATACTTCGACACCGCTGACCCTTCAACCGGAGAAAAGCTTGCCCGTGTTGCAGAAGGATCGCCCGCCGACATTGACGCTGCGGTCAAAGCCGCCCGCGCCGCCCTTCCCGTTTGGCAATCTCTTAGACCGCATGCCCGCGCTCGTTACCTCTACGCCCTCGCGAGACAGGTGCAAAAGCATTCTCGCCGCCTGGCCGTGCTCGAAACCATGGACAACGGAAAGCCGATTCGCGAGAGCCGCGACCTCGATATTCCGCTGGTGGCGAGGCATTTTTATCATCATGCGGGCTGGGCACAATTGCTGCAGCAAGAATTTCCCGACTATGTTGCTTGCGGTGTTGTGGGACAGATCATTCCGTGGAACTTTCCCCTGCTCATGCTGGCGTGGAAGATCGCACCCGCGCTGGCGACGGGAAACACCGTCGTTCTGAAGCCAGCCGAATTCACGCCGCTGACTGCGCTTGCATTTGCGGAAATCTGCCATGAAATCAAACTGCCCGCGGGCGTGGTGAACATCGTGACCGGCGATGGTTTGACCGGCGAAGCGTTGGCCAAACATCCCGATGTCGACAAGATCGCCTTCACGGGCTCCACAGAAGTGGGCCGCGCGATTCGCAGCGCGACGGCGAAAAGTCACAAGCGGCTTTCACTCGAACTGGGCGGCAAATCTCCTTTTATTGTTTTTGAAGATGCCGATCTCGACAGCGCCGTCGAAGGACTGGTGGACGGAATCTGGCTCAATCAAGGACAAGTCTGCTGCGCCGGTTCGCGCCTGCTCATGCAGGAGAGTATTGCCGAACCGCTGATTGCAAAAATACGCGATCGCATGAGCACCCTGCGCGTGGGACCGCCACTGGACAAGGCCATCGACGTTGGTGCGATCGTCGCCCGTGTTCAACTTGATCGGATTCAGCGGCTGGTGGATCAGGGCGTAGCGGACGGCGCAACCTGCTGGCAACCTGCCATGGAGATGCCATCGCGCGGCCTCTTTTTTCCTCCGACCTTGCTCAGCAATGTTCATCCCGCGTCGATTGTCGCGCAGCAGGAGATCTTCGGTCCCGTGCTGGCCGCGATGACTTTCCGTACTCCGACGGAAGCAGTCGAGCTTGCCAATAACTCTGTGTACGGTCTGGCGGCATGCGTGTGGAGCGAGAGCATCAATGTTGCGCTGCACGTTGCGGCGCAGGTCAAAGCCGGCGTGGTGTGGGTGAATTGCACGAACCTGTTTGACGCTTCCTGCGGTTTCGGCGGCTACCGCGAAAGCGGATACGGCCGCGAAGGCGGCAGGGAAGGCCTGCTCGAATATCTGGAACCGGCGTGGTTCAAGAGTGCACCTGCACTGCCGGCTGCAAAGCCAGCTCCAGCGGAAACTTCGGATGACGAAACAGAGCCCGCAACTTCCACCGTCGACATCGATCGGACCGTGAAGCTCTACATCGGAGGCAAACAGACGCGGCCGGATTCCGGATACAGCATGGAGGTCCGGAGTAAGAATGGCCAACTGCTCGGCGAAGTAGGGCTGGGCAATCGCAAAGACATTCGCAATGCCGTCGAAGCTGCCCGCAAAGCGGCTGGCTGGGCGAAGGCCACCGCGCATAATCGCGCACAGGTTCTTTACTACATGGCGGAAAACCTGTCGCAGCGCCGCGACGAGATTGCTCATCGGCTCGCGGCCGCTGTCGGAGAGCCGCAAGCCGCCGCTGAAGTGAGTTCGGGTATTGAGCGCATCTTCTCTTACGCTGCGTGGGCAGACAAGTTCGATGGTGCGGTGCACAATCCGCCGCTCCGCAATATTGCGATCGCCATGAATGAGCCGATCGGGACCGTCGGCATCATCTGCCCGCGGGAGGCACCACTGCTTGGCTTCCTGTCCCTGGTTATGCCCGTGATCGCCATGGGCAATACCGCAATCGTTGTTCCCTCGGAACCTTACCCGCTCATCACCGGAGACCTGTACCAACTTTTCGATACCAGCGATCTGCCGGGCGGCGCGGTGAACATCGTCACCGGATATTCATCGCAGCTTCTCAAGACTCTCGCCGAGCACGATGATGTTGATGCCATCTGGTGTTTCGGAGATGAAGCCAACGCCGCTGCGGCTAAGTCGTACTCAATTGGAAACTTGAAGCAGGTCTTCACCAATGAAGGCCGCGCCATCGACTGGTTCGACACGAAGCAAGCCGAAGGCCGATGGTTCCTGCAACACGCCACGCAGGTGAAAAACATCTGGGTTCCCTACGGCGAGTGAACATTCCTCTTCACCACAGAGTCACAGAGTCACAGAGTCACAGAGTCACAGAGTCACAGAGTCACAGAGTCACAGAGTCACAGAGTCACAGAGGAACCTTCCCTGGCTGTGTTCTCTCTCTGCCTCTGTGTCTCTGTGGTGAATGCCCTGACTTGAAATTCGTTGACAACGATCAACAGCGCTGACTAGACTCGGCAGTCTTATGGCCAAACGTCCTCGCATCGCGGTGATTGGCAGCGCGAACATTGACTTGACTACCTTTTCTGATCGTTTCCCTAAAGCCGGAGAAACAATTTTTGGCCAGAAGTTCGATCTTGGCTTTGGGGGCAAGGGAGCGAATCAGGCGGTCGCGTCCCGGCTTTGTGGGGCTGAGGTTTTTATGGTCGCAAGAGTGGGCAGCGATTTGTTCGGCCCGGCGACGATTGAGAACTTCAAGAAGCTTGGGATTGATGCCACCCATGTGAAGCAGATCGAAGGAGTCTCCAGCGGCGTGGCGCCGATTTTCGTTGAGCCCAACGGGCAGAATCGCATATTCGTGGTGAAAGGCGCGAACGATCTGCTGATGCCCGCCGACGTCGACGCCGCGTACGACTTGCTGAAGACTGTTGATTGCATGGTCTTGCAGTTCGAAATTCCGCTCGGAACCGTTTACTACAGCGTGGCTTTCGCCCGTAGGAACGGCATTCGCTGTATCGTCAATCCTGCCCCCGCTCAACCGGTCGACCTCAATGCTTTAGCGGGACTCGACTATTTCGTTCCCAACGAAAGTGAAGCAGAGACCATCACCGGAATGCCGGTACGCAACGTTGAAGATGCGAAGAAGTGTGCGGAAAAGTTGCTCTCGTGCGGGGTTAAGCGGGTAATCCTTACGCTGGGAGCGAATGGCTCACTGCTGGCTGGCCGCGAAAGCATGGAACACATCCCAGCATTCAGCGTGAAAAGTATCGACAGCACCGGCGCCGGAGACGCATTCATTGGCAGCTTTGCAGTGTTTCTTGGGGAAGGTCTGTCCGAAAGGGAAGCCGTCCGTCGCGCAAATCTTTATGCTGGACTCTCGACGACCGGCGTAGGCACTCAGAAATCTTTCTACGATCGCGCACGTTATGATGCGGAGTGGGCGACAAAGTCGCGCTAGTCTCGGCAGAATCCTTCGCCATATTTGATAATCAGGCAATCCTTCTTGTCCAATAGCCACTTCATTCCGGTGTCTTCACCGTTACCGGCGTGGATGGATTCTGTTTTGCCGTTACGAGTGAATTGGATGCCGTCCGCGGTGGCAACACCTTTATACGTATCCAAACTGTCGAGAGACTGGATCTTCACGAGGTAGCGATTCCCGTTCAGTGAGAGAAGAAGAAAAGTTCCTTCCGGACCGTTCCATTTGCCCAGCCACTTCTCGGCGGAAACGCTCCCTCCTGCGGGTGGTATCTCTGTACTTAGCGGTGCAGAACTGGTCTCGGTAACGAGAGGTTCAGCGGTAGATTTGTGATCCTGGCACGCCCCGAACAGAACCGTCAGGGCGAGGATCGCTACGCAAAAGTCGGGTTTCCTCACGGTCATCGTAAATCAGGAGGGAAGCATTCAGTCCCACTCATTCTCTCCTAAAACCGACAGTTGTTGGTTAACTTTTACGTCGAAAACCGCTATGACGGTTGCGATAGCGGACTGCATTCCGTGGCGCCGGCACCTCGCCGGCTGTCCCAAGGCCATCCTGCTCTGGGTCCGCAGACGAGATGCCCGCGAGTCAGCCGCCGGGACCGCGGCGTTCATTTTGAACGGGTACGATCAACGCCGCGATAAAATGAGTCGCGGCTTCCAGCCGCTGGGGTAGCGAATGATCTTTTCCCGATCTCTGCTTCTAATTGCCACTTTTCAACTACTGACCCCTGCCTCTCTCTTATCGCAACCGAAAAAAGAAAGAGCCGACCTTATCGTAAGCGGCGGAACGGTTGTGACCATGGATGGAGCGCGAGCCGTCTACGACGATGGAGCCGTCGTTGTGAAAGACAACACGATCGTCGCGGTAGGTCCACGGAACGAACTCGAGGCCAAGTATCTTGTCTCTCAGACCATCGATGCCAAGGGCGCGCTGGTTCTGCCCGGATTCATCAACGGCCACACCCACGTGCCCATGACCCTGTTCCGGGGGCTTCATGACGATGTGACGCTCAACGATTGGCTCTACAAATACATCTTTCCCGCCGAGAAGAAGAACGTCGACGAACAATTCGTGCGCTGGGGAACGCGGCTGGCTGCGGCAGAACAGATTCGAGCAGGCGTCACTACTTTCGCCGACATGTATTACTTCGAGGACGCTGTTGCCGAAGAAACCAAAGTGGCAGGAATGCGCGGCGTCCTAGGCGAGACCTTTATCGATTTTCCCGCGCCCGACAACAAAAGTGAAGCCGAGATGCTCGCCTACACAGAAAAATTCTTGAGGAAGTGGCAAGGCGATCCACTGATTCATCCGGCGGTGGCCCCGCATTCGATTTATACATGTTCGCAGAAAACCCTTCAGGATGCCACTGCATTGGCCAGGAAATATCACGCGCCCATTCTGATTCATACTGCGGAAATGAAAAAAGAATGGGACGATAGCCAAAAACAAAACGGAATGTCGCCGGTGCAATATCTCGATAAGATCGGTGTTCTGGGTCCCGACGTAGTGTCGGCGCACTGCATTTATGTGGACGAGGCCGACCGGAGGACTCTCGCGCAACGGCAAGTGGGATGCGTGCACAATCCTTCCAGCAACATGATGCTCGCGAGCGGCGTCGCTCCGGTCGCCGAGATGCGCGCTGCAGGAGTGGCCGTGGGGCTCGGAACCGATGGCCCGGCTGGCAGCAACAACGACTTGGATCTGATGGAGGAGATGGATCTGGCGGCCAAGCTCGCCAAAATTACGAAGATGGATCCGCTGGCACTGAATGCGAAGGCGGTGGTTGAAATGGCGACGATCGAGGGTGCCAGAGCGCTGCACATGGAGAAAGAGATTGGTTCATTAGAAGCTGGGAAGAAGGCTGACTTGATCGTGATCAGCCTGGATGAACCAAACGCTGTCCCCATGTACGACGTCTATGCGCAACTGGCCTATGCACTCAAGGGAGGCGACGTGGAAACGGTGGTGATTGGCGGGCGCGTCGTCATGCGCGATCGAAAAGTGGTAACCGTGAACGAAGCAGATGCTATGGCGAAGGCGCGCGAGTACAAAGAGAGAGTCGCCTCATCGCTGGGATTCCCGTAGATATCGGCCTGCGTCGCAACGTTTACGATTGCGCTGATGATCGATATCCCAAGAACTGATCACACCTGCGCCACAAAAATCTTGACTTTAGACCGTTCCTACAGTTAGATGGTTCGCATTATTGGGGACCTCCACAAAAACTTTAGCCGGGAAAGTGCGATCCCGTTCGCCACTCGAGGGGCGTCGCTTAAGGAGAGATTGATGCTGAACGGAAGAACGCTGCTCGTAGTGTTCGTTTCTCTTGTATTTCCCATTTGCCCGCTCCTCTACGGCCAGGCGGCCGGAAGTTTTTCGGGCACCGTTTCCGACAAAACCGGGTCCGTAGTCTCCGGGGCAACGGTAACTGCGACGACGCAAGGCACAGCGGTCTCACGCGTGGCCAAGACTGACGAGTCCGGACATTACCTTATCCCTTTGCTCCCCGTCGCAGACTTCACCATTCGAGTAGAATCTGCGGGTTTTGGCGCGGTCGAACAGAAGGACCTTCGGCTGCAAGTGGACGAGCATCGCGAAGTAAATTTCATGCTTGCGCCGGCTGCCGTTGCAGCGACGGTTGAAGTAAACGCCACCCAGGTGGCCGTGGAATCGACCAACGCGACGCTCGGACAAGTGATTACCTCCCAGGAAGTGGCTCAGCTGCCCTTAAATGGACGCAACTTCGTCCAACTGGCGACCCTGACTCCGGGCACGACCGCAGAAACCAACCCAAACAGTTTCTTCAATGGGGCCGCCAGCAGCGAAGCCTCGACACGCGGGTCTTTTTCGCTTTCCGTGGGCGGGTCGCGAGCACAAAGTACAGATTGGATGCTCGATGGCAACGACAATAATCAACTGGACGAAGGCGGCATCGCTATTTTCCCCAATCTCGACGCGGTTCAGGAGTTTAAAGTTCTAACCTACAACTATTCGGCGGAATGGGGCGAACGCGCCGGCCCAACCGTTCTGGTCACAACCAAGTCAGGATCAAACCAGTTTCACGGAAGTCTGTTTGAGTATTTTCGGAACACCGATCTCGATGCCCGCAACTATTTCGCTCCAACTAGAAACAAATTTAATCTGAATCAATTTGGCGGTTCGCTGGGCGGTCCGATCCGGAAGGACAAAACGTTTTTCTTCATCGATTATCAGGCAAAAATGCAGCGTCTCGGTGTGCCTTTCAATGGCCTGGTTCCGACCACCGCCATGATGACTCCCGACGCCGCCGGTAACTATAACTTTAACCTGGATCCGTTTGGCAATCCGCGCGGAACGTCGAGCACCTTCCCGATCCTCACCAATCCGTACGGAAATGGAGCCCACTTCCAATGCATCCCCGGTACAGCCACGCCCGAGCCTGTCGGGGCGGGCGGAATCCAGCCGACAGGAGCAGACTGCAGTGTAATTCCAGCGGCCATGGTGAACCCCCTCGCCGCAAAGGTGATTCAGCTTTACCCCACGCCCAACGCGGCTAACGCGGCGCTAGGTTACAACTACGTCAACCAGCCCGTTAGAAAACTCAACGAGGGGACTGGCGACATCCGCGTCGATCACAATTTCTCCAACAAGGACTCCATTTTTGGCCGCTTCAGCTATGACCAGGCAACGAACTTTGTGCCGGGAGGCTCACCGACATGGGCCGAAGTCAACGCTTTTGGAAGTAATCAGTACATCGACAACCATGGGCGCAACGCGGCACTATCTTGGACGCACCTTTTTTCCGATCGCACCATCAATCAGGCCAGTTTCGGGTTCAGCCGGATTTTTAATCACATTCTATCTTTCGGCACTGGCACCTGCGAGGCTGCGGTCATCGGAATTCCCGGCGCTGATCTGGGAAGCCAGTGCAGCGGTGTAACCGGTTACCCTACCAGCCTGAACCAGTCAACCAAGGACTGCATCAGTTGCGGCATGACTTCGTTTCAGATGACCACCTACATGTCGCTGGGAGATCGCGGATACGCGCCTTACCAGGGCGGAACGAACGTCTACTCCGTTTCGGACACGCTCGACTTGATTCGGGGCAAACACGACATCAAGTTCGGAGCGACCTTTCGTGCCGAGCAGATGAACATAAGAAACAATGCATTCCAGGACGGTTTTGTCTCCCAGAACGGCGCAGCGACTGGCGACAACATGGGAGATCTCCTGCTTGGAAGTCTGGGAACCTTTGCCGCTCACGATCAGACGTTCCTCGGCGGCACGGTCGGTCGCCGCTGGAAACTATTCCGTCCATTCGTCCAGGATGATTGGCGCGTGACCGCCAATATGACGTTCAACATCGGACTTGCCTGGGCGCTGGCGACCCCCCAAACTGAAGTCGAAAATCGCCAGGCAAACTTCGATGTTCAGACCCTCCAGTGGTACGTTCCGTCAGGCAGCCCTGGGCTGGCCGGCTGCACCAATTGCATTGCTTCCGGTAGCCGTATTGGTATCCAGTTTCAGAAAAACGCTCTCGAACCACGGATCGGGTTTGCCTGGAAGCCGATGGGAAGCACCAAGACAGCGATCCGCGCCGGCTACGCCATCTTCCACGATTCCGCCTGGAATCAGGGCGGACAGGGGTTGTGGCAAAATCCGCCCTTCTATGCTGAAGTGGATCCCTTCCCCACAGGAGTGTGTCCCACTTTCGGCGGTGCCGGCTGCGGCCTCTCGAATGGTTTCCTTCTTCCGGCGGGCACGCCTTCTACGACGCCCGTCGCGGGCGGTGCCGTCTACAACGCGCCTGTGAATCCTGGCAACTACACTGGCACCATCCAGTCAATGAACCGGAATTTCAAGCAGGGCATGGTCCAACAGTACAACCTCAATGTTGAGCGCCAGCTACCCGGAGATGTTGTTCTGACTGCGGGCTACGCTGGCTCCCATAGCACGCATATTCTGGTCAGCCAGGTGAATGAAAACATAAGCTCGCCCTCCGCATGCGGCACCGTACCCGGCTACACCCTGGGCTGCGGCTTTCCGACCTACCCTTACGCATTCCCGTTCCAGTCTGTCGACAGCAATAACAGCATAGGGAATGCGCGTTACGATTCTTTCCAGATCAAAGCTGAGACCAAGAGCTCCCGGCACGGCCTCTATGCTCTGATCGGATACACCTGGTCCCGCACTTTCGATTCCGGGATGCCTGACGGTCTGGGCAGCAATCCTGGCGCGCTGTATTGGCCGCTACCGGGAGCTCAGGGGCTGGATTGGGGTTTGTCCCAACTTAATTTGAATGATGTCTTTACCGCGAGCGTTCTTTACAACCTGCCTTTCGGCAAGGGCAGGTACTTCGGCAGCAATTGGAGCGGAGCTACCAACGTACTGTTGGGAAACTGGCAGATAAACGTTATTGAAAGGGCAGAATCCGGTTTCCCACTTTTCGTGGTCGACAGCGCCGATGAGTCGGGTGTCTTCTTCTTCTACAACGGGCTGGTTTTGCAGCGGCCAAACGAAGTCGGTAATCCCAATAAGGCGGGGCAGGTCGCAGCCAATCCGACTTGCATCGCGCCGGCTAAGATTCACACGCTTGCCAATTGGTTCAATCCCTGCGCTTTCGAGAAAGCGCCCGCCGGAGAACTGGGAGACGCCAACCGCGCACCCGCCTACGGTCCTCGCGATGTAAACACGGATTTTTCGATAATCAAGGACTTTCCCCTGCCAGTCCGCGAGGGAATGAATCTGCAATTCCGGGCCGAGTTCTTCAATCTCTTTAACCATCCTCATTTCTTCTTGCCTGGCATCGCGGGCACCGGAGAACAGGACATTAATTCTCCTGGCAGTTTTGGGGTGGTCAGCCAGACGATCAACCAGACCGTAAATGATGCGCGCTCCATCCAGTTTGCGCTCAAGCTGACGTTCTAGGCAGGCCGAGAGGCGGTCGTGGACTTGGGGCAGGCTATTGCAGCTGCGGAGCAGAAGCCGGCTCCCGCAGCGTATATACAAATTGCTGAATCTCACGCCGCTGGCGGTCGGCTTCTTCTGCTGTCTCCTTCGAAAGCTGATTGTAGATTTGCAGTTCGGCTTGAGCTTTCGACTTTTCTCCGTTCCGCCCATAAGCCTGCGCAAGCCGATAGTGGGCAGCTACCAGCCCCGGATTAGCCGCGATCGCTTCCAGATAGGCGGAGACTGCTTTGGAAGAATCACCCCGCTGCGAATAGAGAATACCCAATTGCAAATAGGCGGCAGCGAGCTTCGGATCGAGACGAACGGCCTTCTCCAGCAAAGACTCCGCATGCGCCAGATCGTCGGCGTCGTTCCGTCTCGACAGACCGAGCGCGTAATAGTAGTTGGCTTGGGCGTTTTCAGGTTGGAGACTGACGAAACGCCCCAGCTTCTCCATCATGCAGGTTGACTGCGCGGTCTCGACGCTTTGCATTTTGCCAAGGAACAAGTAAGGGTTCGGGTCGTCAGGATTCAAGTCCGATGCTTGGCAGAGACGCTCAACGGCTTGGTCGTCGGAGCCGCGTGCATACCACGACACGCCCAGCCCAGCCAGCATTCGCGCAGAGCGCGGGAACAGGTGGTTACCCTCGGTAAACACTTCGGTCGCCGGCTCAAACGCGCGATGGATCAGAAGCTCCGTACCCCAATCGAAAAGACTCCCCTCGCTCGAGTTCAGTTCCGCTGCATGCTGGTATTCTCGAACGGCCTCCAGAGAATTGCCCAGTTTCTCCTCGACATCGCCGAGCAAGTGATGAAGTTCGGCCTGCTCTTGCCGATCAAGTTCCTTCCCGGCCGTGTGCTGCGCAGCCAGCATGGTTCGTGTCTGCGTGCGTGCGCGCTCGTATTGATCGTCGCTGGCATAAGCCAGCGCCAGTTCGTAAGCATTTTCGTAGTCCCCGGGATTTACCCTAGAAGCCCCTTCGAGATAGGGGATGGCTTCCGCAACCTTTCCGTCGTCGAGTAGCAATTTACCCAGCCGGCGATTTACATCGAAGTTTCCAGGCTCGCGTTCAGCCTCCTTGCGCAGAGAGTCTTCCACCGCCGCGCTGGAGGCAGATGAAACTGAGGCCGTTCGGGAATTGGCGGCTCCCGTCTTTGACTCAGAAACGGGCAGCGAAGCCGTTTCCTTCGCTAGCGCTTCCGTAGTGCTCGTGTCGGAGCCGTGCCCACCGGGATTCATAGCCTCAGTCACACCTGCCACCGTGAATTCGGGCTCATCGAAAAATTCAGGTTTTTCAGACACTGGGTTTCCAGATAATGACCCGGAAGCCTGTTGGGACTGGAGCGTGAGGTCAATCGTTTTCGTTTCCTTTTGCCCTAGGGCGCAAGGACCAAAAGTTGCGTCGCGGTATCCGGCCGTCTCCGTACGCAGCGTGTAAGCGCCTTCGCGCAGTCCAGAAAAGCGATAAGCTCCCTCTGAATCAGTGCGTGCGGTTAGGGTTTCCGCCCCGGCCTTTCCTTGGAGGTAAACCGTGACGGCGGCAACAGGATGACCGTGCGAATCCCGCACCCATCCTTGCAAAATTGCCGAGCCTGCGTGATCGTCAAATTGTTCCTGAACCGACTGTCCATGAACCAGGAGCGGACTAAGAAGCACACTTACCACCAAAACGCAGCTAACGATACCCGCTCCAAAGTATCCGGGTTGGTGAACGGTCACGCGAAAACGGACCATAGGACAAAGCGAACCGGAAAGGTGAAACGAAGTCAATCGTGCTCGCGTGGAACATTCTAGTCGCCGGTGTTCCCGTCCGCAATCGCCTTATAATTGGGGTTTTGTTTTAGGCTTCTGAACTCCGAGGTGAACAATGAAATTCCGCCGACTCTGGTTTTTGACCACTGCAATCCTGCTGATGACTAGCCTCACTGCGTGGGGCCAGAAGCGAAAAATCATCATCGATCAGGACGCGGCAGGGCCAGCCGGAACTGACCAGCAGTCAATACTGTTGTTGATCCAGTCTCCACAGACCGAAGTCCTGGGTATCACCGTAGTCACCGGCGACCAGTGGCTCAAGGCCGAAATCGCGCACACCTTGCGCATGCTCGAACTCATCGGACGAATCGACATTCCAGTCGTGCCCGGTGCCGAGTATCCGCTGGTCAGGCGAAAAGAGGAAACGGAACTTTGGGAGCAACGCTACGGCTCAGTAGCCTGGTTGGGAGCGTGGACCCCGCGTTTTTATCATCCAGCAGACAACCTTGGAGAAATGCCCGAAGGCAAGCCCAGTACCAAACCCGCGGATGAAGACGCAGTTCACTTTTTGATTCGCATGGTTCACAAGTTTCCCAACGAAATAACGATTTACGAGGGGGGCCCAATGACGAACCTCGCGTTGGCCATCTCCATCGATCCTGACTTTGCGGGGATGGCCAAAGAACTGGTGTTCATGGGCGCCAGCCTGAATCCGCAAACCACCGACCCTGAGTTCGTCAATACTCCCAGGCGCGAATTCAACTTCTGGTTCGATCCGGAAGCGGCTCACATTGTGTTGCAAGCACAGTGGAAAAAAATTGCCTGCACGCCAGTAGACATTTCGGTGAAGACGAGGATGACAGTCGAGTTGATCGACCGGGTCAAGGCCGGCAATTCGCCCGTCGCCCGCTACATTGGCCAATATACCCACCTGCATGGTGAATTCAACTATTTATGGGATGAGTTGGCAGCCGCCGCATGGCTCGATCCCAGCCTGATCACAAAAAAAGAAACGCGCTTCATGGATGTCAATCTGGACAAAGGCTACAGCTACGGCGATACGGTTACTTGGGCGGATTGGGACAAGCCTAAAATCGAGCTCCGGCCCGTCGAAGTGCAGGACGATCTCGATATCGAGAAGTTCTACAAAATGTTCGTGGACTTGCTGACCGCTCCGACCCCGAAGAAGCAGTAGCGCGCAAGTCAGCCGATTTCCGGGATTCGTAAAAAGGGCGGGCCACCCTTACCTCATTCTCGGTCCGTTCCAGCTCAGAACCCCGGTGGACGTTCGCCCACCACGCCAAAACTGCGTTCCAGCGCGAGCCCGGCGCTTGCCAGCGTGCCCTCATCAAAGAGCCTCCCAATCAAGGTGACGCCGTCAGGCACCCGGCGCGGTGGAGCGAACGTTGGCAAGGGCATGCTGGGGTCGGGCGCCCAATCGCTACGCGCCCTCGATATCTCAACAAAACCTGCACGCAGCGTGAGCGATGGATGTCCCGTGAAGTTGGTAATGGTGAGCATTTCGTCGCGCAGCGATGGCACGAGAAGCAAATCGACTTGCGAGAAGACACTCGCCATCTCCTCCGCCACTTTACGGCGAAGCCGGTCGGCCTGCACATAGTCGACGGCGGAAAGAAATCGGGCCTCACGAAAAATGTTAGGCCATGCATCCGGAGTCTGGACTCTCAGCTGATTCATCCCGCCGTTGAGCCCAAGCTCCTCAAACGCTGCTGCACCCTCGGCGAAGAGAATCAGATTCAGCGAGCCATAGGGCCAGTCTGGAATAGCGACTTCAACCGGAACCATACCCACTTTCTTGACTGCAGCCAGAGCGGCGCGGTCGACTTCGGTCGCGGGCCTCTCGTTCATCCACGCGGGAAAATATCCCACACGCAATCCCTCAACGCTCGCGCCCGCGTCAAAGTCAAGCTTGCTGGGCACGCTGTCCACATCGCCAGCGTCTGGCCCGGAGACGGCCTGCAACACCAGCATTGCATCCTCAACCCTGCGCGTCATGGGACCAAGCTTGTCCAACGACCAGCACAACGTCATCGCACCGGTGCGCGGCACGCGCCCGTACGTGGGACGCAGGCCGGTAATCCCGCAGCGCATGGAAGGGCTCACAATGCTGCCGCCGGTTTCGCTCCCGATGGCAAAGCCGACCAATCCGGCAGCTGTGGCCGCGCCCGGTCCTGCGCTCGATCCCGATGCTCCTTCTTCCGGTAACCACGGATTCATGGTCTGCCCGCCGAACCAAATGTCGTTGAGCGCCAGCGCTCCCAGGCTCAACTTAGCCACCAGCACCGCGCCCGCGTCGTGCAAACGCTTCACCACTGCGGCATCCTCCGTGGGTACGCGATTTCGAAAAGGCTCGGCGCCGTATGTTGTGGGAATTCCAGCGGTATCGAGAAGGTCCTTGGTTCCCCACGGAATGCCGTGCAGCGGCCCGCGATAATGGCCCGCACCGATCTCTTCATCCGCTTGCTTGGCTTGGGCAAGTGCGAGCTCGCGCGTGAGCGTGATTACACATCGCAACTTGGAATTGAACTTTTGCAATCGCGCCAGATATATATTCGTCAGCCGTAGCGAGCTCAGTTTTCGACTCTCGATCCAGCGCGAAAGCTGGGTGACCGAAGCGAATGCGATGTCCTCGTCGTTTGTCGGCAATGGGCCGGGATCGGAATCGCTGCGGATAAACCGATCTCGCGGCGGAAGGGTTTTCTGTCCCGGCAGAACCGGGTCCCAGCGCGAAGCAGGCGCGAGCGTTGCTTCGAGCGCCAGTTTGCGGGGGCCAGTCCGCCGCTCATACAACCCTGCCATCGTCTTTCGCCAGCTAGCCGCCGCCATCACTCGCTCGGCGTTGCTCATCGGCACCTGCACCAGTTTTTCCGCTTCGGCGAAAGTAGAAACCGTCACTTCAGGTCCCACTGCAGGCCCGGTGCCGAACGCCGACGGCGACCCTGGCGGCAGATCGGTTGCCACCTGAGCCTTGCTGAGAGACGCGGCGGCTGCTCCCAATAGAGTGAGCGATGTAGCCGCCAAGAATTCCCTGCGCGATTTCGACATGGATCCTCCGCACCGCATTGTAACCCGCGCGCAGCAAGGCCTACTCGGCAGCGGATCTGGTTAACATTTCAGAACTATTGCGGCAGCTGCTCGAGCATCTTCTGAGCCGAGGCATGATCAGGATGCTGCTTGAGAAGTTCAAGAAGAACAGCCCGAGCCTTGTCCGGAGTGCCCTCGATGCTATAAACCCGGGCTAGATTCAGGTACGACTGATCGAACGCGGGCGCAACCCGGATGCATTCTTCAAAGCTCGCGACCGCTTCGTCCCGCCGCTGCGTGCGCAGGTAAAGTACGCCGAGATTATTCAAAGCCTCGGGATACACCGGCCGAAACTTCAGCGCTTTCGTCAGATATTCGTACGCATGATCGCCGTCGTCCAACTGCGCGAAGACCATCCCCAGGCTGTAGTTCGCCTCCGGATCCTGAGGCCCAACTGCGACGGCCCGCTCCAGCACTCGGCGAGCTTCATCCCACTCCTTCTGCTGCCGGTAAGCGTTGCCCAGATTTTCGAGGGCGATCAAGTGATCGGGACTCAGCCGCAGAGCCTCTTGAAAATACGGAATCGCTTCCGCGGTGCGCCCTTCCCGCGTGGCCAGGAGGCCGAGGTTATTCCAAGCGTTTGGCAGCGTGTCGGGATAGCTCGCGTGCAGCTTGATCGTGCGCTCAAAGCAGTCGCGTGCTTCACTCGTCTTCTGCTGCTTAAGGTAGACGCTTCCCACGCCGTACAGCGCCTCGGCGCTCGAAGGATTGCCGCGCAGCGCCAGTTTGAATGACGCTTCCGCCTGATCGTAATAGCCTCGTTGAAAATAAACCGAACCGTACGAGAGATAGTTGCGCCGAAACTCCGATGTCTCACTGATGCCGGGAAAAGGCAGCGCCTTCGCCATCCGTTCCGCCGCAGTTTGTGGAATCTGCCGAATGTCCAGCTCGACGTGCTCGCTGACTATTCGGCCCTGATAGACCTTCACAATGTCTCCTTTGTCGTTAATCAGAAACGACGTTGGAAGTCTGAGATCACGGTGCCGGTCGAACAAGTACCGATAGAGAATGTTGTAAATGCCAGCCACGTCATCCGATCCGCGAAGCATGGGAAACGAAAGATGAAGCTCACGCGCCAGTGCCTGAGCTTTTTCGGCGTTACCAGAATCGTCGACGTTCACCGCGAGCAGTTGAAGTCGAGAGTCTATCGAAGTCGTGCTCGTCCAGCGCTTATAACCTTGATTGAGGACTTTCAAGTCTTCCTGCCAGCCAACCGATCCCGTGGCCCAGAAATTGAGCAGTACGGTTTTGCCACGAAGCGCGGAAAGTGTCTGAGGCTTCCCATTCAAGTCGGGAAGAGAAAAGTCCGGCGCAGAGACTGGCGCTAGCAACCATGTTTCAACCGTAGTTGGGAGCGATTCGATGTCTTTCTGAATATCGCTCGTTTCGGCGTCTGCCTTTGGGGAGGGCACGGCTTCAGCCGTGCCGCCCGAGGCCACAAGAGACGCGGGCTTTAGCCCCTGAGGGCCGCTCTTGAACGCTTCCATCCGAGAAGGCTCGCTCCCTTCCTCAACCCAGACTCTATGGTTGAGCGGCAAATCGCGGAGCTCCTGCACCAGCCCGCTCGGCCAGCGGATCGACGCCCGCACCGGGCCCTTCGCCTCGCCCAACCCGAAAAATACCTCCTTACTATGCTGAGAAAGAAATCCCGATCCCGCTTGCAGCATACGTGTCTGCCGACCCGACTCAGTCTCCACGGTAACCGCCGCCCCGATCGCGTCCAGATTACTCTTAACGCCACGAAGTCGGAAAGCGATCGACGGTGCGAGATCTTTCATCACGTTCTTCAAAAGTCGCAACTGCGGACCATTGCGGTTTTTCAAGAAAACTTCCAGACGGCCGTCGTGATCGAAATCAGCAAGCGCGAACGCCCTTCCATCCTCGAGAAAGTCCAGGCCCAGGGTGCCTGATACATCCGAAAACGTTCCGTCCCGATTGTTCGCGTAGAATACGTTCCGCTCGAACCCGCTCCAGGTGCCGTCAGCGCGGATCAATTCGTTCAACGCGTTCCATCCCTCTTCGTAATCATGCGAAGGCGTCGCAATGCTGGGCGAATTGGCAACCACCTGCCGCCAAAAGAAGCTGTTCAGATCTTCCACTTGGGTTGGACGCGATGGGCCAGAGATCATACCGTTCGCGATGTAAAGATCAGGGAATCCGTCGTGATCAAAATCCCACGCGTCGCTCGACCACGACCAGCGCCCCATTGCACCTCCCCCGGAAGCGCTTGTGTCCTGAAAAGTGCCATCTTTATTACCAAGGGACCCGATATTACGAAACCCGGTGTTACGAAACAAAGAATTGCCCATGGCGTGTTTGCGATACAGTGCGCGTACTTCTTCGGGCGCGTCCTTCTGAAAGATATCCTGCGTCGAGACGCGCATCCCCGCAGCCGACCACATATCCGCGACATAGAGGTCCTCAGCGCCGTCGTTGTCGTAATCAAACCAGCAGACGCTCATCCCCGCGCCGATGTCTTCAACTCCAGCCTGTGGAGCCACGTCGGCAAAAGTTCCGTCGCCATTGTTGCGATAAAGATTCTTGCGCCCGAAGTCATTTACCACGTAAAGATCGGGCCATCCGTCGTGGTTGTAATCACTCCATCCACAGCAGAAACTGTAACGGGTGTTATTCCGGTCGAGCCCAGACTCCGCCGTCACGTCGCGGAAGGTTCCGTCCCGGTTGTTGCGCATCATAAAGTTGGGAGGCCCATTCTCCGCGTCATAGTAAGGAGAGGGATACCTATACTGATCCGTGCCCTGGTAATAAATGTAGAGGCAGAAATAGATGTCCAACCAGCCATCGCGGTCATAGTCTGCAACGGCCGCACCGGTAAAGGTCCCTTGCGGAGGTGCGGCGAACTTGAAGGCGTCCGGCTTCTGACGAAACTTGCCACCGCCTTGGTTCAGAAACAACAGTGGCCCACTCGTGCGCACGACGATTAAGTCTTGCCGGCCATCGTTGTCGAAATCGCCAAAAAGCGCACATGCCGTATTTTCGAGGATGCCAACTCCCGACGATTCTGTAACATCCTCGAACCTTCCGTCTCCCCGGTTCCGATATAGACGGTTGGGAAGACCGGCCGGCTGACAAACATAGAGATCGTCAAATCCGTCACCGTCGATGTCCCCGACCGAGATCCCGTTGTGCCCGTAAATATCGATTCCACAAGCGCCGTCGAGCACCGTCCGCCAGTGGTCCGCTCCCCGAAGCAACTGCGAAGAGTAAGAGGGATTGCCGCCGAGCGCCTGCGCCGCGATATCCAAATAAACTGGGTCGGCAGCGCGACTCAGCGTCTCATCCAATGCGCGCCACGTCCGAAGACGAAACCCATCGCCTGAAGTCAGTGCCCATTCAAGGTCAAGGTGCCCCACCCTTTGCTCGCGGTAGAAATCGCGACCCGAGCCCACTATTTCGTAGCGCACGCGAGTCCGCAACCCAGCCGGAGGTTCCTGGATTGGCGTAGCAGGGACCGCTTCAATGCCAACCACTTGGAACTCAGCAGTGATAATCTTCAAGTAAGAATTCAAGGCGGATTGCAATTCCTGAACGAAACCATCCCGGCCAACTGAATTCGAGCCGGCGAACGCATTCTGGCGAATCTCAAGTGCCGGCCCGGAACGCACAAGCCGCGACTCAACCGCCTGCAGCGAAGACGCTGAGAAATCAGAGGCAAGAACCTTTTCAATCGCCCGCATGTCCCGCGGAGATTGCAGCCAGTTCGAACTCCATTCCGCTAGGACCGCGGCGACCTGGTCCTGATATTTCTCAGTGACAAAACGGTCCAGGCCCGCCTGCGTCTTGAGCAGCGTGGCATCGAGCGGCATGTCGGCTCGATAGTGAGGATGCAAATGAAACTCGACATCGTTTTTGTGCGTGACTGTATCTCGAGAATCGAAGATCGAAGGAAAGGCGAGGCCACGCAGCCCCGGGGGAATCAGCGCCGCGGACACCCCCTGGCAGCATCGGATCAAAAAGTTGCGCCGGCGAAAGTCAATCGAATCCTTCGTCTTCGCCAGCTCAGTCAGACCCATGACCTCCTAATATTCAGGTGGAACCGAAATCTAACAGCGACGTCCCAGCCCGTCAAGGTTGAGTTGGAGATGTTGAGCTGGAGAGGCCGCCCCCACATTCAACTTGGCCGGACGCGATTTCGCAGCCGTTCCATCGCCAAAAAGAGAGCGCATCTATAATGATCGTGCTCTACCGAAAAGCCTCTGATCCGTTACGGGAGCGGAACATTCAATGAAGCTCGATAAAGCGCAGCTGAGAAAGTTGCCGAAGGTACTTCTGCACGAACACCTGGACGGCGTACTGCGACCTGAAACCGTGATCGAACTGGCAAAGAGCGCGAAATATTTAAAGCTTCCCACCAACGATCCCCAGGCCCTTGCCCAATGGTTCCATCAAGGCGCGAACCAGGGCAGTCTCGCCAAATATCTCGAAGGCTTCGCACACACCATCGCTGTCATGCAAACGGAAGAAGCGCTGGAGCGTGTGGCCTATGAACAAGTCGAGGACCTGAGCCGCGACGGCGTGGTCTACTTTGAAACGCGTTTCGCGCCAGTCTTCCACACGAAGAAGGGATTGACCCACCAGCAAGTCGTCTCGGCTGTTCTGAAGGGATTAGAGCGTGGTCGAAGAACCTTCGGAGTGCCCTCAGGATTAATTATCTGTGCCATGCGCAACATGAACGTGTCGCTTGAAATGGCGGAGCTCGCCGTCGATTTTCGCGAGCGTGGTGTCATCGGCTTCGATCTTGCCGGCGAAGAAGGTGGTTACCCACCCAAAAAACATGTGGAAGCCTTTCACTACATTCAGCGAATGAATTTCAACATCACCATCCATGCCGGTGAAGGCTATGGCAAGGAATCGATTTGGCAGGCCATTCAATATTGCGGCGCCCACCGTATCGGCCATGGAACGCGTTTGATCGAAGACATCGCTATCGCAGACGGCAAAGCCGTAAAGTTGGGCGATCTTGCTCAATACGTTCTCGATAAACGGATCCCGCTGGAGATTTGCCTGATCAGCAATGTCCACACCGGAGCCACGCCCAGCCTGGCGGAGCATCCTTTCAGGATTTTTTATCAGGAGAAATTTCGCGTCACCCTCAACACCGATAACCGGTTGATGAGCGACACGTCCATGACACAGGAATTCGAAGCGGCAGCCAACACCTTCGGTCTTTCGCTCGATGACTTCGAAAAGATCACTATCAATGCCATGAAAAGCGCATTCCTCCCTTACAAGCAGCGCTGCGGAATCATCTATTCAGTAATCAAACCCGGGTACGCGAAAATCCGCGAATCTGCAGGATCCTGAGGTTGGCCCGCGTGTTCTTCCTTTGTGTCCTCTGTGGTTAATGAAGTCCAAAATGCAAGAACAACCAACCACGCACGTCTGCTATATTTACCCTCTCGCGGAGGTGCATCCATGTCCCGGATCGTACGCTGTGGCCTCATTCAGGCAAGTAACGCGCTCAGCAGCGACCGTTCGCTACCCCAAATCAAGAAGGCCATGATCGACAAGCACCTCAAGCTCATCGACCAAGCCGCCAAGAAAAAGGTAAAAATACTTTGCTTGCAGGAACTGTTTTATGGCCCCTATTTCTGCGCCGAACAAAATATTCGCTGGTACGAGCTTACGGAGCGAGTTCCGGAAGGGCCCACAACCAAACTGATGCAGAAGATCGCAGCCAGGCATCGCATGGCGATCGTCGTTCCGGTTTATGAAGAGCAGATGCTAGGGCTGTATTTCAACACGGCCGCGGTCATTGACGCTGACGGCAGCTATCTCGGCAAGTACCGCAAGCATCACATCCCTCACGTGCATCCCGGATTCTGGGAAAAGTTCTACTTCACCCCCGGCGATCTGGGCTATCCCGTTTTCAAAACCAAGTACGCTGCCGTCGGAGTTTATATCTGCTATGACCGTCATTTCCCGGAAGGCGCGCGCATCCTGGGCCTGAACGGCGCGGAGATCGTGTTCAATCCCTCCGCCACGGTCGCCGGACTCTCTGAATACTTGTGGGAATTGGAGCAACCCGCGCACGCTGTCGCGAACGGTTATTTCGTGGGCGCAATCAACCGGGTAGGCACGGAGAAGCCGTGGAACATCGGCGAATTTTATGGCAAGAGCTACTTCTGCAATCCCCGCGGCAAGATCGTCGCTCAGGCCAGCCGCGATAAAGACGAAGTCCTCGTTGCCGATCTCGACCTCGACATGATTGCCGAAGTAAGAAAGACGTGGCAGTTTTTCCGCGACCGCCGCCCCGAAACCTATGGCCCGCTAACGGAGCAAACCGGACGAGCCCTCGCCGCTGACTGACTCCAATGACCACCCAAGAGTCTCTGTGGCCTAGAATCGAATCCAGCCCCCTCTACAACCCCGACCTCGCCCCCGCCACCAGCGACCGCCGTCACTGGGGAACTTACAACTACGCCGCTCTCTGGGTATCGATGTCGGTCAATATTCTTACTTACATGCTGGCCGCAAGCCTGATCCAGGGAGGAATGAATTGGAAGCAGGCCGTGGCGACCGTTTTCCTCGGCAACACCATCGTCCTGATTCCCATGTTGTTAAATTCGCATCCGGGCGCACAATACGGAATCCCTTTTCCCGTGCTAGCCCGCGCCTCTTTCGGAGTTCTAGGAGCGAATGTGGCTGCCGTCTTGCGCGCCTTGGTCGCCTGCGGCTGGTTCGGTATTCAAACCTGGATCGGCGGAGAAGCAGTAAGCACGTTGATCGCAACCCTGTTTCCCGCCTGGAGACATTTCCCCTACAACACCCCAATCTGCTTCCTGGCTTTCTGGTTCATCAATCTGGCCGTCATTCTCAAAGGCGTCGAATACATACGCGTTTTACAAGGCATCAGCGCGCCGGTTCTGCTGGCCGTAGGACTCCTTCTCTTGACTTGGGCATATCGCAGCGCAGGCGGCTTCGGCCCCATGCTCGCCGCTCCATCTCGCTTCACCAGCTTCCCCGACTTCCTGAAATTCTTGGTGCCCGCGTTGAATGCCACGGTAGGTTTCTGGGCAACGGTCTCGCTCAACATTCCAGACTTCACCCGCTTCGCCCGCAGTCAGCGCGAACAGATGATCGGCCAAGCCCTTGCTCTCCCGACCACCATGACTCTCTATTCGCTGATCGGAATCCTGGTGACCTCCGCGACGGTAGTCATCTACGGAACCGCGATCTGGGACCCGGTACAACTATTGAGCCGCTTCCATTCGCCGGTTGCTGTCGTCATTTCACTACTGGCGATCCTGTTGGCAACACTGAACGTGAATATCGGCGCCAACGTGGTCTCCCCTGCCAACGACTTTTCCAACTTGTGGCCGCGTAAGATCAGCTTCCGCACCGGAGGAGTAATCACCTGCTTCATGGGAATCGCGATGATGCCCTGGAGACTCCTGGGAAGCTACAAGACCATGATCTTCGGATGGCTAGGCGGCTACGCCGCATTCCTCGGACCCGTAGCCGGCATCATGATCTGCGACTACTTTGTAATCCGCCGCCGAGTACTGCTTGTCGACGACCTCTACCTGCGCGGCGGCGCCTATGAATATTCCCGCGGCCTCAACTGGCTTGCCATGGCCGCGCTGGCAGCGGGCGCCGGAACCGCCCTTGTGGGATTGGTGGTTCCCTCGCTGCGCACGCTATACGACTATTCCTGGTTCGTTGGCTTCGCCGTTTCCTTCGTGGTTTATTACGCGCTGATGATGGCTTGCCGGGGAGAATCGGAGACGCCCGCAACCGAAGCGGCGTCGTAAGAGCGCAGGAGTGGTACCCTCATTCCTGAAACGTCACGCACACGCCATTAGGGTCGATCGCGCCGAACTCTCTTGTGCCCCACGGCTTGGTCTGCAACGGACCGTTGGGATGCACTTGGCCGCCCCGTTTCTGATATTCCGTATATAGGGCTTCAATGCCTTTCACGGCCAGTCGCACCATGGTCTGGTCGCCAACCTTCCGCGCCAGTGCCTTGTCATCCATCTCCGCGATATGCAAGTAAGCGTCGTTACGATGGATTCCTGCATAGGTCGGAGGGGTGCTGTCGCGGAATGTTTCCTCGAAGCCGCAGACCTCTGTCCACCACTTCAGTGACTCGCTAGTATTGGCGGCTGGCAGCACGGGGATAGCGCCTTTGATGATCGGTTCCATATGCGAAGTATAAAACGAGTCCAGCTGGACTTTCGCGGCTTACCTAAAAGTCGGCAAGATTTCTTTCTTGTAAGTCTCCAGCGTGTCCTCTTCCTCGCCGCACATCAGGTACACATTGAACTGCGTCACCCCAACCCCAGCTAACTTCCGCAGCTTTTCCCGATGCGCCTCCGCCGTCCCAACCAGGCAAAAGCGATCCACGACTTCATCCGACACGAATTTCGAGTGGTCGCTGTCCACTTCGCAATGCTCCTGGTAGTCGTAGTGGCCTCGATTGCGCACATAGGACGTCAACGCCGGCGGCAATTCCTCCGGCTTGTATCGCGAAATCAGATCCATTACATGATTGGAAACCAACGCCGGAAACCACCGTACCCGCTCCCGCGCCACCTTCAGATCATCGGAAACCCACACCGGCGCGGCCGCCATCACTTCGATCTTGCGCCAGTCCCGTCCCGCCTCCTCTGCTCCTTTCTTCACGAAACCAAGGCACCACGCGATCAAGTCAGGATCGGCGAATTGCAAAATTACTCCATCCCCAACTCTGCCAGCCAGGTCCAGCACCTTGGGCCCATATCCCGCAATCCACACCGGAGGAGATCCCTTCGCCCACGAAAGCCGAGTAGGCTGGCCTTCATAATCGATCTCACGCCCCGCCGTGAGTTCGCGAAATGCTTTCACCGCCCGCTCCAGATCGCCCGCCCCAACCGGCTTCTTGCCCAGCACTCGCCGCGAACTGTCCCCGCGCCCAATGCCAAGTTGCATCCGCCCTCCCGAAATCAGATTCAGCGTAGCGAACAAACTAGCAGTCACAGTAATATCGCGCGTGGCGGGATTGGTAACGCACGGCCCCAGCCGCATATTCTTCGTGTTACTCGCCATCAGAGTCAGCAACGGATACGGCTCCAGCCACAGGACGTGAGAATCGAAGATCCACCCATATTCAAAACCCGCAGCTTCCGCCCGGCGCGTGAGGCCGACAATGCGCTCCACTGGCATGTCAGGTTTTATCGTGAAGCCAAAGTGCATGTCATCTCCTTTGCCACATCAGCAGCAGCAGCGTTGCCGTTCCTTTGTGAACCTTTGTGCCCTTTGTGGTTTAAGTTCTTTGTCTTAATCCGTGCCCCAAGGTGTCGCAGTTTAGCATAAAATGCCTGCTCTGCCAGTTCGACGGAGGAACCGATGGCCTTCGACACTATCATCGCAAACGGACGCGTCGTCACCGCCGCCGACACCTACGCCAGCGACGTTGCCATCAGCGACGGCAAGATTACCGCCCTTGGGCAAAATCTCCCTCGCGACAATGCCACCAAAATCATCGACGCCGCCGGAAAGTACGTCTTGCCCGGAGGAATCGACGTGCACACCCACCTCGACATGCCCTTCGGAGGCACCAACAGCGCCGACGATTTCGAGACCGGGACGCGAGCCGCAGCCTTCGGAGGAACCACAACTCTGATCGACTTCGCTATCCAGTACAAAGGCCAGACGCTCCGAACCGCCTTCGACACCTGGATGAAAAAAGCCTCAGCCAAAGCCGTCGCTGATTATTCATTTCACTGCATCATCACCGATCTACCCGACGCGCGACTCGAAGAAATGAACGCTCTCATCCGCGAAGGCGTCACCAGCTTCAAGCTGTTCATGGCCTATCCCGGCGTATTCATGCTCGACGACGCCAGCATTTTCAAGGCATTCCGCGCCACCGCAAGAAACGGAGGCTTGGTCTGCATGCACGCCGAAAACGGCAGCGCCATCGACGTGATCGTGCAGCAAGCCCTAGCCGAAGGGAAAAGAGCACCGAAATATCACGCCCTGACACGCCCGACTACGGCCGAAGCCGAGGCCACATCCCGCGCCATCGCCCTCGCCGAGATGGCCGAAGCCCCTGTCTACATCGTGCACTTAAGCTGTAACGACGCCCTCGAAAAAGTTCGCGAAGCCCGCGACCGCGGCCTTCCCGTTTATGCCGAGACCTGCCCGCAGTACCTCTATCTTTCCATCGAGAACTTCGACGTCCCCGGATTCGAAGGCGCGAAGTACGTCTTCACTCCCCCCTTGCGCGAGAAGTGGCACCAGGAAAAACTTTGGAACGGACTGAAGCAGGATCACTTGCAAGTGGTCTCGACCGACCACTGCCCATTCTGTTTCAAAGAACAAAAGGAAATGGGCCGTGACGACTTCACCAAAATCCCCAATGGAGGCCCCGGCATCGAGCACCGCATGAGCCTCATCTACTCCGGCGGCGTGGCCCAGGGCCGCTTCAGCGTGAACCGTTTCGTAGAACTCGTTTCCACCACTCCAGCAAAACTCTTCGGCCTGTATCCTCGCAAAGGCACAATCGCAGTTGGCAGCGATGCCGACCTGGTCATCTTTGATCCCACGCGCAAGCACACCATCAGCGCAAAAACCCATCACATGCGCGTCGACTATTCCATGTTCGAAGGAATCGAAGTAACCGGCATGCCCGACGCCGTACTCTCCCGCGGCCGCGTAATCGTGGAAGGAGACAAATTCGTGGGCCGCCCCGGCGCCGGCGAATTCCTAAAACGATCCCTCTATTCCCAGCAATAATCAGATCGCTGTCATCCTGAGAAAGCACAGGCCGTCGCAAAGCGAAGTCCTGCCAACGAAGAGCCTGCCCCGAGCCTGTCGAGGGGATCTCTGCACTGGGTGGCCACCACGCACTCTGCAGAGATAACCCGCCCCCGGTTTTCCTCTCTCTGTGTCTCTGTGGTGAACCAAGCCCCTGTAAATTCCAGCCCGTGCGACTGGCAAATCTACCAGTACCCAGCCCCGCTGAGACAAGGAGAATATGAGTTCCTGAGAGGTGAACCACATGAAATGCCGCTTCGGTTTAATCGCCGCCACGATGTTCCTGCTAACCACTCCTGCAGTATTCGCCCAGTCCGGCGATGCCTTTTGGGTCACGTACTGGTCACAACCACGAGTCGTTCTCTATGGTCCCGAGGAGCAAGCTTTCAACGACAACACGCACGTAGTTCTCTTCGCCCGCGACGACTCGAACGATCCCACCGACCCCGGCACCTTCGATAACGATGTGCGATGGCTGAAAGATCATCCCAATGATCGCTTTTACGTCCAGGGATACGCGTCCTCAAGAGGCGACCTGATTTACAATCTCGCGCTCTCCCAGCGACGAGCGAACTGGGTCAAGGAAACTCTGGTAAGCCGAGGCATTGCGGAGAATCGCATCAAGCTGGCCGTGGGATGGGGACAGTTGTATCCGGTCTGTCCCGAACTCAACGACGCATGCTGGAGCAAGAACCGCCTGGTCCGCTTCCTCTACTCCCCAGATTGAGAGAGCCTGCCGCGACGGATTGATCGCCACCCGCACGATCTCGCTTCCGCGCGGGCCGGGGCTGGCGTTGGGGAGAAAATAGGAAATTCACGGTATTGACTTTCGCTTGGAACAGTTGCAAGATTGTGACCCGAGTGGAGGACTTCCCATGAAAGCTTCACCCCTGCCCCGCAAGACAGCAAACCTTTCCGAGTCAATCCATCAGCAGCTCAGTATGTATGCGTTGGCCGCGAGCGCGGCTGGCGTGGGAATCTTAGCGACAGCCCAGCAAGCAGAGGCTAAGATTGTCTACACTCCTGCGAATGTAAAGATTGTCCAGAACGGCGGCTTGATTACGTTCGACCTTAACCACGATGGAATTCCCGATTTTGGGTTGAGCAACAAGTTCACGTCATTCAGCTCCAATGAACTTTGGACCCTCAATGCCGTGCAGGCGAGGCAGGCGAACGAGATCAGGGAAGGACTGCCCTGCTACGAGGAAGAATTGTGTGCCGCTGCGTTGCCCAAAGGCGCGAAGATCGGACTCAAAGGCCAATTTCAACAGGACCCAAGGTCGGGCCTACTCATGATTCAGCTTGCTATCTGTGACAGTTGTTCTAATAACGGCCCATGGCTGAACGTGAAACAAGCTTACCTCGGCCTCAAGTTTGTCATTAAAGCGAAGACCCACTTCGGCTGGGCGCGAGTGCAGCTTAGCCACAACATGTCCGGCCCGATTCAAGCTACCCTGACCGGCTACGCCTACGAAACCATCCCCGGCAAGCCGATCATCGCAGGCGCGACGAAGGGGCCGGACGATGGCGCCGAACCAGCTCCTGCAAGCATCAAGACCCACACTCCCAAGCCGGCCACCGTAGGGATGTTAGCGCTAGGAGCGCCAGGATTGTCGATCTGGCGGCGCGAGGAGCCAGCGGCCAAGACACAGCAGAGCAACTGATCTTCATTTAGAACGATGGTTGGAGCTATTATCCAGGATAACGTCACTTGAGAAAACCACGCGTGTTGACTCTCGATCCGAGAAGATGGAGAGTAGAAGCATTCTGGAAGAGAACCTATGAACCGCCATTCCCGCCCACGTAGCACAGCCGACCTTTCTGATTCGACCCATCAGCAGCTCAACATGTACGCCGTCGCAGCAGCCGCTGCCGGAGTGGGAATGCTCGCATTGGCGCAGCCTTCTGAGGCGAAGATCGTTTACACACCGGCGAATGCGCAGATCGGGGGAAGAGTGGGAAAGTTGAACCTCGATCTCAACCACGACGGAATCACTGATTTCGAATTCTGCGTCGCTACGAACTACCGGTACTGCCCCGGACAGCCGGGCAGAAGAACATCGGCCGGGAAAAACCCGCCAAGTCCCTTTGCCAGCGATTTGTCGATTTTTCCCGCGAAGGCGGCTAACCAAATCTGGGGACATTTAACCTTTAAAGATCGTCCAACTGCCTCTGCCCTTCCTGCGGGTGTCCGCGTAGGTCCCAAAGGAAAGTTTTCACCCGGCCACCGTCTGATGGCCACGTGGTTCTATGGCGGCACAACGCAGCACGGTGGTCCTTGGGCAAACGCGCAGCACCGATATCTTGGGCTGAAATTCTTCATCAAGGGAAAGGTTCATTATGGCTGGGCGCGGCTCAACGTCCATTGGTACGTCCCGGACGTCTCGGCTACGCTGACCGGCTACGCCTATGAAACGGTCCCCGGCAAGTCAATCATCACCGGCAAAACGAAAGACCAGACGACCGGAGCAGGGCCGAACAACCAAGTCCCGCGGCTCTCGCTGCACCCCCTCCCAAACCAGCCACACTCGGCCTGCTGGCGATGGGAGCGCGCGGACTCGCCATTTGGCGACGAGAGGAGTCGGTGAGTCCCGCGCAATGAACCGGGATGGTTGACCTAACATCGCGATTGCACTCACTGACCGGATTGTGAGTCTACTTGCTACTGTCAAACCCTGCTAAATACCATAATTGACGGCACGAAGCGCGTCTTTGTAGGCTTCTCGCGCTTCCGTTGCTTTCGATTGTGCGTCCTGCTCCCGGAAGTGGGCGGCGTCCCAGTGTTCCATGGCGATCATCGAGTGGTCGGGCGTGGCCAACGCTTCCTCAGCTCGAATGGTGTCAACCCATTCATCGATAGCCTTCTTGTATGCTAGGCGCAACTGATCAAAGTCTGCTTTGGTCATAACCCCCCAAGCTAATGCCACCCCGCAGTCCAGTCAATCCGATGGGGCGAATTTAACGGAAAATTCATCTGCCGAAAACTTGTCAAGCCCCCAAAACCACCCAATTCCCCGCAACCCACTCTCAACAAAGCAAATATATTTTTGCAAAGTTGGCGGGTTTACCCTATTCAATCAGCTATCATAGAACTAAGGGATAAATTCCCCGGTAGCGCGGCATCTTGCCGGCTGTCTGCCCTCGAAAAGGGTATCCCCAAGCTAAGTCCTTTAGAAGAGATATTTTACAAGGGTATCTCTTTTTCAAGCCCAATCAAATCATAGATTTAGGAGAAAAACGCGAATTTCGCGGTACATACCCATGCCTCTTCATCCGAACGTTCGTCGCTGCACCCACATCCAGATCACCGGACACCGCTGCGGTTCCCCCGCGCTCAAGCAGGAATACTTTTGCTACTTCCACACCCGCATGATCAAGGGCGTCCAAACCCGCGTCGATTCGCAAATCCACCCCGTGGCCCTGATCGAAAACGCCGAAGCCATCCAGGCGGCCATCATGCACATGATCGATGCCGTCCTCAAAGGCACCATCGACATCAAGCGCGCCAACGTCGTCCTCAAAGCCCTGCACATCGCCGTAAGAAATTCCCGCAACGTCTACTTCCACATCCGCCGCGACGACATGGTCCGCGAAGTCCCCAACTACGCCGAGCAATACCTCAACGAACATCCCGAACTGGATCCCCCAGACCCACGTGAAGACAGCCGCCTCGGCTGTCCCGCCGAGCAAACCACGCCGGAAGACTGTCATCCTGAGGAAGCGCAGGCCTTCGCTTCGCGAATGCCTGCCAACGAAGAGCCTGCCCCGAGCGTGTCGAGGGGATCTCTGCACCCTCGGGCTGACGAGCCCGCACCACCCAACAAAGCCAGTCATCCTGAGGGAGCGCGTAAGCGCGACTCGAAGGACCCCGATACCGCCAATCGTGGCGAGGCCGCCTCAGGGAATTTTCTCAATCCACCCGAAGGAAACCGCAAGAAAGCCACCACCGATAACACGCCGCCCCTAACCAATCGCCAGACTGAACTCAACCAGGAACTCAAAAACCTCGAAGCCTGCATCGAAGGCGCAATGCGCGGCGACTGGCGCGACCTCCGCACCGTCTTCAACGCCATCGGCCTAACCCCCCGCAAACCCCCAACCCCCCAAAAACCGGCGCCCGGCAAGAAGATCGGGTAGGCGCGAGCGTCTTCGCTCGTGTGGCGACGACACAAAATTAAATTGTCATTCCGAGCGGAGCGAGGACCAATACACGACCAAATTGTCATTCCGAGCGCAGCGAGGACCGACACACAACCAAATTGTCATTCCGAGCGCAGCGAGGAATCTGCAGTTGCCTTGAACTACGAAAATGCTGCAATCCAACTAGATCAGCATGCCCGCAATCGACGCCGACATCAAATTCGCCATGGTGCCGGCTAACATCGCACGCAAACCAAGCCGCGCCAACTCTCCCTTTTTATTCGGAGCCAGCGCGCCAATACCACCAATCTGAATGCCGATGCAACTCAAGTTGGCAAATCCGCAGAGAGCGAAAGTGGCAATCGTAAACGAACGCGGATCGAGCACGGCCTTCTGCGGTCCGAGCATGGAAAATGCCACCAGTTCATTGAGCACCATGCGCGTGCCCAGCAGATTGCCCACGAGGGTGCAGTCTTTCCAGGGAATTCCAATCACCCACGCAACGGGAGCGAAAAGCTTGCCAGAAATAATTTCGAGACTCGCGGGAAACCATGGAAAACCAAAGTGTGCCAGGCCATTATGAATTCCATAAAGGATTCCGTCCATCAACGCGATCAAAGCCAGAAACGAAATCAGCATGGCCGCAATATTCAGCGCCAGGTTAAGGCCGTCGGTTGTGCCGCGAGCCACGGCGCCCAGCACGTTCTCGTGCTTCTCGGCTTCCACTTCCTCTTCGCTCATCACCACGCGGCCGGCAGTTTTAGGTAACTCAGTCTCGGGCACGAGCATCTTCGAAATCAGAATGGTGCCGGGAGCGGTCATTATTACTGCGCTCAGAAGATGTTTGGGCTCGATTCCAAAGGCGATGTACGCAGCCATGATTCCGCCAGAAACATGGGCCATCCCGCTGGTCATGACGGTCATAAGCTCCGAGCGTGTGAGGTCGGGCAAGAAAGGCCGGATGGTCAACGGCGCTTCCGTTTGACCCATAAAAATGCTGGCGGCCACGTTCAGCGACTCCGCCCCGCTCGCGCCCATGACCCGGGTCATCACTCGCGCCGCCTGCTTGATGATGAATTGCATGATTCCGTAGTGGTACAGGACGGCAAAGAACGCGGCAATGAAGATGACCGTCGGCAACACCTGAAAAGCGAAGTAGAAACCAAGGTGCGAGCCTTGCTTACCCAAATCACCGAAGACAAACTGGGAACCGACGAAGGCGTAGCTGAGCAGTTTGTTGACCCCGTCCCCGGCGTACTGAAAAATGCGGCGCCCAATGTCGACCCGCAGCACGAAGACGGCGAAAGCAAATTGCAGCCCCAATCCCCAGGCAACCGTTTTGCCGCGGATGGCGCGCCGGTTGGTGGAGAAAATAAATGCCAGCGTCAACATCGTTAGCAGACCTAAAATTCCGGTGAATCGCCCCACGTTTATACCCCCGATCCTCGAATCACGCGATGAACCAATTTCTTTTTCTGTGCCAAAGGAGCGTCCGTGATCCGATAGCTCTGCAACAGCAACTCGATTGCACGAGCAGCGCGAGTTTCGGAATTGGAATGCACGGTGCAAAGCGGCTCCCCCACTCCAACGGGATCGCCGAGCTTGCGATGCAGAACAATTCCAACCGCCGGATCGACCGTATCTTCTTTTTTCTCACGTCCGCCACCAAGAATTACGCAAGCGTGACCAACCGCCTCACAGTCAATGGACGTAATATGCCCACCCTTTATGCTGGTTACATCCTGACTAAATTTCGCGCGAGGCAGCCGGCCCGGATCGTCGATCACGCGCGTGTCACCGCCTTGCAGGGCCACCATCTGGCGAAACGTTTCCAACGCCTTTCCCGAGGCAATCAATTGCTCAGCCAGCATCTTGCCCTGTACCACGGTTTCCACGACTCCGCCCAACTGAAACATCCGCGCTGCGAGCTCGAAGCACAATTCTCTGAGGTCTTCGGGTCCGTTCCCACGCAAAACTTCGATGACCTCCGCGACTTCCAGAGAATTTCCTACGCACAATCCGAGTGGCTGATCCATGTTCGTGATCAATGCGATCACCGACTTCCCCATCCGCTCGCCGGTTTCCACCATCAATGCGGCCAGGAACTCGGCGTCCTCATCTTTCTTCATGAACGCCCCGCAGCCGGTCTTGACGTCCAGAACCAGAGCATCGATTCCTTCCGCCAACTTCTTGCTCATGATCGAAGCGCAGATCAAGTAAGGGCTTTCGACAGTGCCAGTAACATCGCGCAGCGCGTAGAGTTTTCGATCGGCGGGAGCGATTTCGGAAGTCTGGCCAATCATCGCGCAGCCGCAGGCTTTCAGAACGCGGCGGAATTCGGGGATTGACAGGTTCACGTTGAACCCGGGAATCGATTCGAGTTTGTCGAGCGTGCCGCCGGTATGCCCCAGTCCCCGGCCGCTGATCATGGGCACGACCAAGCCACCTGCCGCCACCAGCGGTGCCAGCACGAGCGAGGTTTTGTCGCCGACTCCGCCAGTGGAGTGCTTGTCTACTTTTCTTGCGGGGAACTCGGAAAGGTCCAGCACATCGCCCGAGTGCAGCATGGCGTCGGTCAACACAGAGGTTTCGGCTCGCGTGAGCCCGCGCAGGATCACGGCCATGAGCCAGGCCGAAACCTGATAGTCGGGAATCTCGCCCTTTGTGTATGCGCTAACCAAATACTGAATCTCGGCGGGCGACAGCTCTTGCCCATCGCGCTTCTTGCGAATGACATCGATGGCGCGAATTGGGGCCGAGCTTGCTTGCAGCAGGGTCACTTGAGGCGGAATCCTTCCGGCAGGAGTTCTGTAATATGATTTTCCTTCCAACCTTTCGCACTCTGGAAATAGACGGTCGCGTCTGGGCCGAACTCGTAAATCACTTGCCGGCAAGCTCCGCAGGGGGAGCAGGGCACTCCCTGATCATTCACCACCGCGATGGCGCGAATGTCGAGTCCGGGGCCTGACTGAGCGATGGCGGCAAAGATCGCGGTACGCTCGGCGCAGTTCGACAAGCCGTAGGACGCGTTCTCGACATTGCAGCCAGAGAATACTTCGCCGTTGGAGGTCAGCATCGCGGCACCCACTTTGAACTGTGAATACGGAGCGTAGGCCTGCTTCATGGCTTTCCGCGCTGATGCGAGCAGGCGTTCGTTTTGTTTGCCGTGTTTCTTGGTCGGGTTCATCGAAATTCACGCAGACAAAAGAATAGCGCCTGATTTTAAACCTCGATTTCCCTTTCCGCTATGGTTTTCCATGTCGGAGAGCCGAGCGTTGCTCGGCTGGACAGCCGGGGCGGCTGTCCCCACGTGAGTTTGGCGCAGCCTACTTCTCCATCAGTAGAACTTTTTCCAGGCCATCAATCTCTTTCAACTTTACTTCGATGACTTCGTTCATTGTGGTCTGCACGGTGCGGCCGATAAATGCGGCTTCGATGGGTAGTTCGCGGTGGCCGCGGTCGATCAGCACGCAAAGTTGCACGCGGCGGGGACGGCCCTGCGAAAAAAGAGCATCGAGGGCGGCGCGGATGGTGCGGCCGGTGAAGAGCACGTCGTCGACCAGGACGATATTCTTATCCTGAATGGAGAAGCCGATTTCAGATTCGTGCACTACCGGTTTAGGTCCGACGGTGGAAAGGTCGTCGCGATAGAAAGTGATATCCAGTGTGCCGACTGGAACCTGAATGTCTTCATCTCGGAACTCCTGGATGTGTCCGATCGACTTACTCAGCCGTTCCGCCAGTGGTACACCGCGACGCCGGATGCCAATCAATCCCAAACCGTCCACTCCGTTCTCTTCCACAATCTGGTAGGCCAGGCGAACCAGGGAGCGGTCCATTTCAGACGCCGACATCAGTTGTGCCTTCTGGCGAAGGCCGGTTTGTTGAACTACATTTTCAATTGCCATAACGGTTGCATGATACGCAGAGCAGTGAGCGGCTGGCAAGCCGAAACCAATCTTAGGAAAGCTTTCGCTTATGCCAGGCGACCAGCAAGGCCGATCCAATGATCATCAGGCCTCCGCAGAGTCCGATCCAAATGCCGAGCGCGCCCCATCCCAGCTTGAAGCATAAGACGTAGCCGAATGGAAGCCCCATCAGCCAATAGGCGACAAAGTTGGCGAGCATGGGTGTTCGCGTATCGCCCGCGCCGCGCAGTGCCCCGGTGGCTACGGTCTGCAGGCCATCGAACAACTGGAATGCGGCAGCGACCAATAACAGTTGTGCGCCCACTTGAATTACCGCGGGGTTTGGAGTGAACAGGCGCGCAATCAATTTTGGCAGCGAGACGAACACCGATCCGGAACAGGCCATGAACCCGACGCCGATGATGATCGCGGACCATCCCGCGCGCCGAGCTCCGTCCGGATCGCGTCTTCCCAGTTGCTGTCCGACTCGCACGGCTGCGGCGGAACTGATTCCCAACGGCACCATAAAGGTGAGTGACGCGCAGTTCAGGGCAATCTCATGACCGGCCAGGGGAACGGCGCCGAGTCGGGCGCACAATGCGGTCGCGGCGGAGAAGGCTCCGATCTCGCACAGGATCTGGGTTGCAGCCGGGGCTCCAAGTTTTAACAACGCTGCCATTCTGCGAACATCGATCCGGACTGTACTCAGCCAGCCTGGCCGGAGTCGTTTCGACTCTACCCAGAGAAGCGTGACTGCGAGGCAGAAAGCCATGTAGATGCGGGCCATGCAGGTTGACCAACCCGAGCCGGTAATGCCCATGACGGGAAACCCGAGATGCCCGTAGATCAGGACCCAGTTTCCAATCGCATTGACGATGTTTGCAGAGATCAAGGCAAACATGATGGGGTGGGCCACGTTTACCGCTTGCAGATACCGCCGGAGGGCGAAGTAGGCGAGTAGCGGGAGCGAACCCCAGTTGAGCGCGCGCAGGTATGGACGCATCGGCTCGACGAGCTCCACGCTGATCCCGAAGCGCAACATCAGCACCGGCCAGAATGACACGGCAAGCATCAAAACTGGCGTGAGCGCGAAGGCGAGGAACAGGCCATTCACCAGGGAGTGTCGGGCGTCGTCTAAATCCTCGCGTCCGAATGCGTGAGCGACGAAGGTATCCATTCCGAGCAGCAGGCCGCCAGCAAAAATGGCGACGCTGGCGTAAAGACTCTGGCCGAGGCCGGTAGCTCCAATAGCGACGGCGCTGTTCGGCAATCGTCCTACCATGATCGTGTCGACAATCCCCATGCTCATCCAGCCGACCTCCGCAAGGATCAACGGCAGGGCAAGGCGGAGGGTCAGGCGAAAGTCCTGGCGCCAGAGCGGGAGAGAAGCTGGGTTGAGTTTCACGGACATGGTTCTTGATCGTGACTATATCAATTCGGCACGGTCGACGACCGTTGATCATCTGAAGCTAGTCTGGACAAGCTAGAATTTGTTTGCAAATGCGACCACAGCAGTGTTCCATCAAAGGAAATGGCGGCATTGTATCGACCTGCTAAGCTCTTGGGAATGGGAATGCGGAACTCGCAATCGGAGTTCAGGCTATGAGATGGCACTTGCCTCGGATCGCCGTTCTTCTCCTGCCTCTATGTGGATTCGGGCAAATTAACGCCAATGGCCGAATCGGCTGCGGGCAGGAACAGCGAGCAAGCGTTGATGGTCCGAATTTACGGTTCGTTGCAGTCGCCGCACCCGATTTGATCCAACAATGGAAAACTCGACCGGTTGTTGCTTTTGACAGCTTCGACGCCGTGAAATACGGTTTCACTCGAGCAGAATTCTATCGCTGGCACGTGCCGGTCCCAGGGCGTGAGGATTTTGACGGCACAATGAACTCAAAGGACCGGTTGGCGCTCGCGATTCGAGTTGTGACTGCTGGTGGTGAACGCTGGTTTGAACTTACCGCTCGCGAAAAGGAAACCGAAGATCAACTCTACATTCAGCCGCTCGATCAGAATGGCGCGAACGGAAATCCAGAAGATACGGGTGAACAACACGGCTCAGGCCCTCAGCCTGACGAAATGGCCGGGTGGATTAGCATCCAACTCGCCACACCCGACGCGGGATTGCCGTTGTTCATTCTCAAGTATCAGCATAGCGATCTCGAGGTGTACTCGGCTAGTTCGTTGGAGAATAAGTTGCTTGTTGACTTGCGCACAAGCACGCCACAGACCATCACCTCGGTGAGTTGCAGGTCCTTTGAGTCGATCGGAGGCGCGTGCTCCGGCCGAGACGAGGCCAACGAGGGCAGTGACACACTGCAATGTCAATGGGACGCCAAGGCTAGCGACTTCCGCTGCACTATGACCACTCCTTACGGCAGCCCTTATGCGGAGCGCCGTGCGCAAGGAGATTTTTACCTGCTATCGGACAAGCCGGCGAGCCCTGCTTCCGAGTCTGCGGAATCGGCCCAAAGCCTCCGCGATCTTGCGTTCCTTATCCGCAACAACAATACAAATCGGACAGAAGGAGTGCCGCTCTCTGCTCTTGGTCCCACAACTATGCTCGAGCACTTCAAAGACCTGCTTCCTCATTCCGACGTATTCGTCTTTGCCAGCCCAGGTGCGGGTGAGATGTGGAACGCACACCTGTCCTTGGTCACCATCGATGCCGACGGACAGTTCGGTATGCAGGCAATCCCCAAGTGGGGCATTGCCGGTGAAGAGACCGACGAGTACAAGACCAACGAGCACAAAGATATTGTTCCCATCAAAGCTGGTGATTTGTGTTGTAACGATAACTTCATTCCGATCGGTGCCGATGATGAATACCGCACCCACGTCTTGGAGCAACGGCCGGGCTTTCGCGCTTTCGACGCAATTTTGACGGTCGGATCGGAGAAGTCGAACCCGGTGCATGTTGTTTACTGGGTTGGTCTCGAAATCGTCGATGGAAAAATTATGGCCAACGCTGTGCGCCTCGCTGGTGAGAGTTGGATGTACGGAGGGTGCGGCCAGGAGTATTGGGAAGGTACCGCCAGGTTTATTCGAAGGAAGGCCGGAGTGGCCGAGGCTACCATCGAGGTACAAGGGCCGTACAATCCTGAGAGTTCAAATGCTTTTCCCCCTGATTATCCCACCGAGGGGCCAAACTGCGTGTGGACCGATTTTTTGCATTGGAAAGCGGGCGCTGGCTTTCGCGTGCGCAAAGTGGCCGAGGATTGCAAGGCTCCCCACCGGGAGGTCAAGATTACCGACGACGGGTCAATACAACTTAGCTCGTCGAAGTGAATGCTTTCATGAATGGGCAATTGGCGAAGGCAAGAGTGAAGACAAGAGTATAGTTGCGGTGCTGCCGTGACTTCGCGGGATTAGGCACCGGCGAGAGGTGCTCTATGCAACGCAGATCATTCTTAAAGGGCGCGGGAGTTGTCACCGTCGTGGTTGTGGGCGGTGGAGTCTGGCGCGCCTGCGATCAAGGCGTCTTCAGTGTCGGCGAAGGACCAGCTTACCAACCCTGGAAAGACTGGCACAAGGATGCAAACGATGGAGCGCTTGGACTGGTGCGCTCTGCGATTCTCGCCGCCAGCCCGCATAACACGCAGCCCTGGCGGTTCAAGGTCACGAATTCCGCGATTGAGTTGTACATCGATACCAGCCGGAACGTCGGGGCGCTCGATCCGTATCTGCGAGAGGAGCACATTGGAATGGGCTGTGCTCTCGAGAACCTGATGCTGGCGGCGGTCGCCAATGGGTACGCAGCCAAGCTGACGCTGCTTCCGGGAAAGCTTGGAGCGGATCCGGTTGAGCCCAAGCCGCGGCTCTTGGCGCGCGTGGATCTCGCCCCGGGCACACGCGAGGAGAGCGAACTGTACGATGCGATTCCGCGGCGGCACACGAATCGCGGGGCCTATATTCCGCAGAAACCGATCCCGCCCGAATTCATCGACAGTTTGAGCCGCTTGCCCGGCGATGAAACAGGGGTCAAGATTTCCCTCTTCACGGCGGATGCAGACCGAAGAAAGATTGTGGAAATAAGCTCTGCGGCGAACCGCGAAATCTATTCCGACCCTGACGTAGTTCGTGGCAGCGATCGATGGATTCGGATCAACTGGAGTGAGGTCCAGAAGTTTCGCGATGGCTTGACCATTGATGCCTTCGGCCTTCCGCCGATTGCGGCTGCTGTTTCCAAGATGATGCCTTTGTGGATGCTGCGACGGGTTGCGTCGCAAGGCGAGAAGGATCGCTACTCGGAGTTGATGCTGAGTGCGCCCTTGATTGGCATTATTGCCGTGCGTGACCGTTACGACCGCGAAGACTGTCTGCGTGCCGGGCGGATCTGGCAGCGGGCACATTTGCTGGCGACGGCTCGCAGCGTGGCCGGACGACCCTGCAATGAAGCCGTGGAAATGATCGACCATGAGAAGGCCCTGGGAAAACCGGCGCGGGTCGCTGGCTTGCTTGCTGAAGTTCTAGGAGACTCCGCGTGGCAGCCCACTTTTGTTTTCTACATGGGCTATCCGACGTTGACAGCTCGAGCCAGCCCGAGACGGCCGATTGAGAATGTGGTTCTTTGAACCGGACATTCGATGGAGAACGATTGATCGACCGTTATCCCGATTTGTATGTCCAGACTCGCGCCGATTCCGGAGAACAGCCGTTGACAAATTTGCCGGATGCATTCAATGTTGCGACCTATTTCGTGGATCGCAATGTCCTCGAAGGAAGAGGGGAAAAGACTGCCATTGAATGCGGCGACGAACAGGTTAGTTATCGGCAAGTGCTGGAGCGGACGAATCGCGTGGGCAATGCGCTTCGCAAACTTGGCGTACGCCCCGAAGAACGGGTCGTGCTTTTGCTGTTGGACACTCCGGAGTTTTTATATTCTTTTTTCGGGACCATCAAGATCGGCGCCGTGGCGGTGCCGATCAACACGCTGCTGAAACCGTATGAGTACGAATATCTGCTGAACGACGCTCGAGCCCGCGTCGTGTTGGTGAGCGAAGCTTTGCTTCCGCAACTGCAATCAGTACAGCCGAAACGTCTCAAATATTTACGAGAGATTGTGCTTGTCGGCGGAAACAATCGACATCGTCCTCGCCTGAACGAGCTGATGGCGGCTGCATCGCCAGAACTGGAAGCGGAAGTCACCCACAAAGATGACTCCGCTTTCTGGCTTTACTCCTCGGGAAGCACCGGCTCTCCCAAGGGTTGCGTGCACCTGCATCACGATATGGTGGTGTGCACGGAGCTGTATGCCAGAAACATCTTGCGGATGAATGAGCGCGATCGTTGTTACAGCGTCGCCCGACTATTTTTTGCCTACGGTTTGGGGAATGCCGGCTATTTTCCGTTGGGCTGCGGGGCAACGACCATTCTTTCCCCGGGACGTCCCGCGCCGGCTAGTGTCTACGCTGACATCGAGCGCTACCGGCCTACACTGTTCTTTTCGGTGCCCTCGAATTATGCTGCATTGCTGGCTTACCAGGGCGAAGGAGAAACGGACTTCGACCTTTCCAGCGTGCGCCATGCAATCTCAGCTGGCGAATCTCTGCCTGCCCCACTCTTTGAACGTTTCAAACAGCGCTTTGGCGTCGAAATCCTCGACTCGCTTGGCTCTACGGAAACTCTGCAGATGGTAATCGCGAACCGTCCGGGTGAAGCGAAGCCCGGATCCAGCGGCAAGATCATTCCCGGCTACGAGGCCAGGATCGTCGATGATGACGGGCGAGCAGTGGCTCCGGGAGAAATTGGGAATCTGTGGATCAAGGGAGATTCCACCTGCGCCGGCTACTGGAACCAGCATGAAAAGACGAAGGAGACTTTTGATGGCCACTGGTTTCGCACGGGCGACAAGTATCACCAGGATAAAGAAGGCTACTTTTGGTACGCAGGACGCGCCAATGACCTGTTCAAGGTAAGCGGCCGCTGGCTGAGCCCGACGGAGGTCGAGAGCGCATTGATTGCGCATCCAGCCATTCGCGAAGCTGCGGTGGTCGCTCGCGACGATGAGAGTGGACTCACCAAGGCGGCCGCCTACGTTGTTGTAAACGACGACGTAACCCCAAGCGACCAACTTAGCCGGGAATTGCAAGACTGGGTTGCCGAACACATTGGCGCCTACAAACGCCCCCGATGGATTGAGTTCCTGCCGGAACTTCCGAAAACCGCTACCGGGAAACTGCAGCGGTTTAAGCTACGTGAATTGCACGCCGGGCAAGATCAGAGCGCGGCCCGGCCGAACAACTCGGAACTCGGGCCCGAAGAGTAGCACTCGGATGAATCAAGTTGCGCATGGTGTCGAGTAGCTCATCCAACGTTGCTCCGCGCCCTACATGAGCATCTACGAAGATCAATTCAACGGGCGGCAGAGCTGAAAAACCGGAGAGCAGCACTACGGGTACGTCGGGTTTGGCACTCTTGATTTTCTGCGCCAACTGCGAGCCGGTCAAATGTGGCATCTGGTAGTCGAGCAATGCCAGGTCGAAAGAACTTTTCCTGATTCGCGATAGCGCCTCGATCGGATCTCCGGCACTTACCACTTCAAATCCGCAACTCCTGATCACACTGGTCAAAAGTCTTCGCGACTTGGGATTATCGTCAACATAGAATATCGTTCCGTGATTCACCATGACCTTAGGACTCCCATTTTCATTTCGCAGGGTTAATTGCTGCCTACATTAGAGGAACGAGAAACGTCCGCTGAGCTTGCGGGGAGTTCTGTAAAGAGTCTGTCAGCGTGGAGTAAAGCTTCGTAAAGAACAAGGAGGTTGCCAGACATCCAGTTCCGGCCTCAAAACGTTACCGCTGGCCCTTGGATCTTTGATAGTGTTTTAGACCCATCGGGAAGGCCTGAGTGGCGTTCGCAAGTGTTATGCTGTTTCGCTATATATGGCAATTGTGCTCCTCCTCTTCAAGTCCTTCGCGCTTACTTTCAGTGCGCTTCTGCCATTAGTTAATCCACTGGGATCGGCGTTAGTATTTCTCGGTTTCGTTGGAAACGTGCCCGACTCTGTGTTTCGCGATCTGGCCCGCAAAATTGCGATCAGCACTACCATCTTCATGTTGGTGATCGAGCTCGTCGGGACGGGGCTGCTGGAGTTCTTCGGGATCTCGCTTCCGGTAGTGCAGGTTGCCGGAGGCTTGGTGCTTGCCAGCATGGGATGGAACCTGCTGAACCAGCAGGAAAGCAGCGTGAATCCCGATCGGACGGTGGTCAGGGAAGATAATTTCTTATCCATCGAGCAACAGGTTTTTTATCCGCTCACGTTTCCCGTGACCGTGGGTCCGGGCTGCATCGTGGTCATGTTGACCCTGAGCGCGCACGCTTCCGTGAAGTCTAGTGTCCTTCAGAATGTGATGGCTCACCTGGGAATCTCTCTGGCCCTCGTGGCTTTGAGTCTAACGGTCTACGTGTGCTACCGCTATGCCCCAAAGATCACCCAGCGAATTTCACCTCAGACAGCCCACGGCATCCTTCGAATCATTGCATTCGTGCTTCTCTGCATTGGAGTGCAGATCACGTGGAATGGTGTTGAAACCCTGCTGAAGACAGTGCTGTTCGTTTAGAGAGTTGGTTGGGTTTTCGCTTTTCCTCATGCTGCGACGACTGGTCACCTCGGGTGTCGCGGGGCGAGGCTCCGTGGCCCACCTGGAGCTCTCGTCGCAAGTCTCGGAGATAGACAATCTTGTTCGACGTATTCCTATCTTCCGCTCAGTCGGCGGCCATGCCTTGAGCTTCCTGCTCGTATTGGCCTCGGAGTTGTTCTTCCAGCGTCGCCAATTGTGCCTCGATCTCCTCACTTGCCTTGCGTTTCTTGATGATCTCCTCACGATAGCGGCGCAAGAAGTAATCGATGGTTTCCACACGGATCCGGATCGAGCCGGAGGGTTTGTTTTCGTCGAGATCTTTGAAGCAGAAATAAGGCGTGCCCGACTGCTCGATGATGCCTTCGACGACTCCGTAGATAGGCGCGTCGTGGCCGCACTTGAAACTCGATATTTCAAGCGCAACCAGGTTGGGATGGCGGGCGGTGAACTTTGCCGCCCAAACTTTGTGGTTGGTGCTGCAGGAATAGGAATTCTTCCACGCGTCGGTAATGTCGAGAGGATGGCTGATCACTCCGGCGCGAACTTCGTCGCCGAACAGCCGTTCCAGGAGATCTTCGTCAAGAGGCAAAGTGTTCTGCGAGAAGATGGGATACCCAAGCTTCTGGAACTCCTCCATGATTTCGTGATTGAGACCGGGATCATGATGATAGGGGCGGCCCAGCATCACGATACCGATGCGATCTTCACGTTCCAGTTGGTCCATTACCTCGCGCGCCCGCCTGCGAATGCTGGCGTCGTAGTCGGTTAAGGCCTTGAAGCCAACTTCGACGGCGCGGTCGTTCTCTTCGAGCGACAGTCCCAGGATTGGCTGCCAGGCCTGCAGCATCTGATGCGCGAACAGTTTGCGATCTGCAAAGTTGAGGATGGGATCGACGTACTTCACGTTGTGCTCGGCGAAAACGTCGTTCTCCTTGGTAAACGCCGCTTTCACGGTTTCGGGCGTTGCGGTGACGGTCGGACAAGCGTTGGCGCCGACAATCTTGACCAGCGGAGACGTCAGCACGTCGTACATGGGGAAGAAAATAACGTCCAAGGGTTTCTTCCGATGCTTTTCCTGGATCAAATTGTAGACGTGCGAAATGCCGATCTTCGCCGGGAAGCAGGGGTCGATCGCGCCGCGGCTCGCGCCGGCACGATACAGCTCCGAGCTGGTGTAATCGGAGTAGATGATATTTTCCGGTTGCACGCCCAGGCTCTCAAGATATCCGTTGAAGAGCGGCGCGTAGGTGTAGATGTTCAGCACGCGGGGAATGCCGACGCGAAGCTTCTTGCGGTTTTCCATGAGCGGAACGCGTTCTTTGGCTGACTTGTTCCAGAACTTCGTTACCGGAATGGAGTCGGCTACAGTCTTCGGGTTTACCGGCCGGAAGACCTCGCGGGCAGCGAAGTCTACGAAGTTGGGATACTTGTCTTTGATCTCGTCGATACCGGCTTTGATCTCCTTCATGTCATTGACATCTTCGACCAAGCCTTTTTCGCAGGTTGCGATGATCAATCGCTGTTCACCGTGCATGAGAGGAACTTTTGTGACCTTCTGAATTGGAATGAGGCTCAGGTCATCCTTGGGAGCGGTTCGGATGTCGATGAAAGTGCGCAGACAATTGTTCTTGCAGAAGTTGCAGCGTGTGGCTTCGTTGCGCGTGGTGCGGTACTGAATTTTGCGCACCGCGTCCAGTCCGACGAACGTGGTCTGCTGGCCGTTACGCCAGAGGCGGACAGACTCAACCGCAGCTCCGATCGCTCCGGACTCTCCGCAGAATTCGTGGACGATGATTTCTGGTTTCTTGCCGGCGGCACGAAAGCTGTTGTGGATGAAGTCGACTTCCGCCTTCACCACCGCCATGTTGTTCTGCGTCCCACCTTGCAGGACGAAACGCGTGCCCAAGGCAGCGAGGTTGGGAATGCTGGCCACGTACAAGAAAACATTCTTCGGAAGCACAGCCGCCAGACCTGCGAGGATTTCCTCGGCGCGCCAGCCCTGACGCTGGAAATTCACGATGTCCGATTGCATGAAGACGGCGCAGCCGTAGCCGAAAACCGGCATGGATTGGGCTGAGAACGCCAGATCGGCGTACTGTTCAACGCTCAATCCAAAGCCCTCAGCCGTCGATTGCAAAAAATAACCATTTCCCGCCGAGCATTGGGTGTTGAGTTTGAAGTCTTTTACGCGACCGTTATGCAGAATGATGATCTTAATGTCCTGTCCACCTACGTCGACGATGACGTGGGGATCCTCGTAAAACTTGAGCGCAGACTCGGTATGGGCCACTGTTTCCACTAATGCCACGTCTGCGTGCAAAACGTCCTTCAGAATATCTTTCGCATAGCCCGTCGTCGCCACGCCCAAAACTTCGAGCTTCGCGTTCTGCGCTTCCACCTGGCCGCGCAAATTCTCGAACATTTCAATCGTATCTTGAATTGGATTCCCGTTCGAGAGCTGGTAGGACTTGCAGAGAATGTCGCCCTGCTCGTTGAGCAACACGGCTTTGGTGGAAGTTGAGCCGCCGTCGATGCCGATAAATCCGCCCACTGTTTTATGAGCGGGGAAGGTCGCGGGCACGAACTTCTTGCGACGATAGTCGACCTTGAACTCGTTCAACTCTTTGTCGCCAGTGGTCAGCCCCTTGGCACCTGACTTAGTTTTTTCTTCCTGACGTCCATAGTCGATGTAGTGCACCAGCTTTTCGTATCCCTGGTAGCAACCCACGCAATCTTCCTCACTCTTGCCGAATTCAATCGCGCCCAGAGCGGCGAAATACTGTGCATTTTGCGGAACCTTAATGAGGTCTTCCGGCTTCGCGCCATCAGGAACCGCGACTTTGCGCTCCTGCCACATGCGGGGAATATTCGCCTGCCAGGCCTCGCGCATCCCCTTAATGAAGCTGTTCGGACCGCCCAGCAACAAAACGTGCGGCCGCAGCGTGTGTCCGCGAGTCAAGACGCTCAGGTTTTGCAGCACGATCGCTTCAAAGAGCGAAGCCATCAACTCATCTGGCGGCGTTCCCACTTTCTGCAAACTGTTGATGTCGGTCTCGGCGAACACACCGCACTTACCGGCGACCTTATGCAGCTTGATCCCGTGATAACCCTGCACGGCAAGCTCCGCGACGGGAATCTTCAGTTTCGCGTTGATCTTGTCGATGACTGCGCCGGTCCCTCCCGCACACTTATCGTTCATTGACGGAATCTTTTTCTTGCGGCCGGTCTCATCGTCGTCTTTGAATACGATGATCTTGGCGTCCTGTCCGCCAAGTTCGATGACCGAATAAACTTCGGGGTGCATCTTCTCGACCGCAAGTGACACCGCTGTGACTTCCTGCACGAACTTGGCGCCGATCTGCTCGGCGATCCCTCCGCCTCCAGAACCGGTCATGAACATGCGCGTGTTATGGCGATTGATGCCGACTTCCTTTTCGATGCGGCGCAGAAATTCCAGCGTCTTCTCCGGCTGCTTGGTTTCATGCCGTTGATAGTCTTGCCACAAAGCCTTGTCAGTGGCCGCGTCCACGACGACCGCTTTGACCGTGGTCGAGCCTACGTCGAGCCCGACCATGAATTCGGTGTGGTGATCATGCGGTCTTTGTGTTGGCGCAGGAGCTATCTGAAATAGCTGCGGCTTCGGTTGTTGGCCCAGATGGTCGTGCATCGTCTCTCCAATCAGTGGCAAGAAGCGTTTCGAATTGTGGTGACCGCCGTCTCGCCGCGAGGTGTATCGCAAACAGGACGGCGGTGTCGACCACGATCAGGCGGCGTTCGGGACTGCGATCCCAGGAACTCGTGCACGCCTCCAAAGCCGCGTGCTCTTATCCATACGATCACTCACGTGCAGCACGAACTGGGCCGCGGTTCCCGTGACGCCTTCACGATGCGGGACGTGGTAGAAAGGCCGGCGCAACTCCGGATGCTCGGCAACGTATTCCCTGATTTCCTCCATGCTCTTGCCCGTGGATTTCAGACATTGCTCGAATTCGGTCTTGGCCTTGACCTTGGCTTCGCCCAGAGCCATCTGGACGCGGCTGTGAGCGTTGACCTCGCCCTCGCCCGAAGTTTCAATGGGCAGGAAGATCATGTCTTTGAATTTGTTGACCACTGCTGATTGTACGCCGTCCGACTGCGATGAAGGCATGCAGCCGAAGGGCTTGAGCGCCAACACCATGTGGCAGAGACGATGCACGGTGTAGTAGACGTTCTTGCCGACTTCGAGATGGCCTTCTCCGCCGCGCGCGAACTGGTTATAGAAAGGATGGGCCATCTCAGCCAGGTCGGTTTGCGGAACGAGGTGATGGGTGATGCCACCCATGTTCTTGATCGTCCGGTGATAGAAGAAATTCCACATGTGCTCGCCGGCGCCAATACCCCATAGTTTTTTGCGCAAGCCGAAGTAATTGGCCATCTGCTTCTGCACTTCGTACCACTCGGGGTTGCGATGCGGTTGGTTCACTGGCCACTTCGCTTTCGCATGCGCCTTCGCTTGGTACATCAGATAAGCCACCCAGGTTGCGATCGGTTCGACGACGACCTGCGCGCCTTCACGCTCCAGGAAGTCGAACATGTGGAAGTTGCCGTCGCCCTCGGTAATCTGCGCCCAGAATTCGCCCGTGATCTTAACCACCGGCTTCACCTTTGTGCGGTCCACCTCGATACGATTCATCTTATCTCGGGCGGAAGCCAAGGCATTGAGATAATCTTTCCCCCACATATGCTCGTGCCACTTGCCGAAGACGTTAAAGGTGTTTCTGAGAACCTTGTTGCTCTTGAACTTGGGTTTTGCCCATTCCGGAGCCCGCTCCTCGATCTCGAAGGAATCGCGGTTCCGCAGGTCTTCGCACAATCCGTCGACCGCTTCATGAAACACGCGGTCCGTCTCACCTTTATTTACTTCGAAAGGACGGATCTGGTAGATCAAATCGTTGATTACGTCGCCGAGGTGCATGGCGTTCAACATGCCGAATCCGAAGTCGATGGTGAACTTCAGCCCGGGCTCGCCCGACGCAGCTTTGATGCCGTCGCTGTCTTTGAACAGCAGCACGCGGAAGCCGTCAAAACCGGCATTTTTTAAGGCGAAACGGTACTCCGCTTCATACATGCCAAACCGGCACGGACCGCAGGAACCGGCAGTGAAGAAGACGTACTTATCCAGAATATCGCGGCGCGAGACGCCTTCTTTCTCCAGGAATTGTAAGTACTGCACCAGGTTGCCGACGGTGAAATAGGTCGGGTTGCACTGTCCGTTATTCCCGTACTCCTTGCCGATCTGGAATGCGGGGACGTCGGGCACCGGCAACTTCTCGCAGCGATAGCCGCATCCCTGGAACACGGCCCGGATCAAATCTTCGTGCTTCCAGGTAAAGCCTCCGAACAGTATTGTGACTTTGCTGCGCTCCTCCGCAGTGAAGGCTCGCTCCACCGGCCGGTGGAAGTGTTCGGGCTGACCCAACCCGGCGATCTTGCGCAACCGGGCGCGCTCCGCCGCTAACCGCTGTTTGATTTCCTGGTCGTTTTCAATGTGAATAAGATTCGTCGCCATTATCTTCCTCCGGCGTGTGCAGGCTTGAGACAGGTTGATGGGAGAGAACGAATGGCGGGACCGCCATCCGCGAAAGGCAAACTGGGGAAAACACAGGTCGCAGCCGTGCCCCCCACTCGAGGTGAGTGTTGTGCACGTCGGACCTACGAACAAAACGCACCGGAAACTCCTCACAGCTCGGGACAAGGAGGTTCGATGTTTACGCCCGCGAGAACCGATTGCGCATTCTCGTGAACGCCTTACAAGAGCGATACTACGGGTTTCCCAACAGCACGAGCCGGCGTGCGGCCAACGCCTGTGCTCTTTTGACGAAGCTTTGAAAACTGCCCGACGTTCTCAGTAATTTACGAGCAGCTCTTTTCACGATCCCACGTGACCACTGTCAGTTTTGTTATAGCAAAAATGCAGCTCGCGATTCAAGGCGGAGAACCAGTTCATCTGTGACCACGCTTTCTCGACTTGAGACCGCCGATAGCCGAGCCGACGAATTGCGAGCCTCGCCCGCTTCGCCGTTTGGATGCACCACGCCATGAAGGTGTTGTCACCGCCCTAGCGGAAAAGATCGCGGAGAGCGCGTATCGAATCAGCTCCGCAAAGCTGTGCAGCTATAAGACTTATGAAGGGGCAGAGAAACCTACGAACCAGATCTGGGCCACACGAGGTTATGGGGCATTTAAACTAGTAAGACTGCCAGTTGTTTGCTCACTGCCCTTCTGCTCACATGTCGAACGGACAGTTGTGCCGCGTCCTGGTTGTGGTCGAGTAGCACAGCGGCCTGAGAGCGAAAATCGCCGAAGAGGGGCCCTCCAAAACATTCACCCGTGGCTGTCGACCCCGTAGAACCACAGCTGCGGCACCGCATGAAAGATGAGGTGAGATATGAGCAGGAATCCAGAATCAGCCAGACTTCAAGAGGCTAACACGCTCGAGACCCTCAGATTCCAACAGTCAGCCCCCGGCAAGAAGCCTTGGAGAAAATGGGGTCCTTACCTTAGCGAGCGCCAGTGGGGCACGGTTCGCGAGGACTATAGCCAGGACGGTAACGCCTGGGACTACTTCACTCATGACCAAGCCCGATCCCGAGCCTATCATTGGGGCGAGGACGGCTTGGCCGGCTTCAGCGATTGGAACCAGTTGCTGTGCTTCAGCGTAGGTCTGTGGAACAACAAGGATCCGATACTGAAGGAGCGCCTGTTCGGGTTGACCAACAGCGAGAGCAACCACGGCGAGGATGTCAAAGAGTATTACTTCTACATCGACAGCACGCCGACCCATTCCTACATGAAGTATTTGTACAAGTACCCGCAGGCTGCGTTTCCCTACAGCGATCTGATCGAGACGAGCAAGCGGCGCAATCGTGGCGACATGGAATATGAGCTGCTGGATACAGGTATCTTCAATGGCGATCGCTACTTTGACGTTTTCGTCGAGTATGCCAAGCAGTCGCCGGAGGACATCCTGATCCAGATCAGCGTGAGTAATCGCGGTCCCGAGCCAGCCACGCTGCACGCCCTCCCGACACTATGGTTTCGCAACACCTGGACCTGGTGGCCAGGTACTCCGAAGCCGTCCCTGAAGCAGCTCTCTGGACAGAAGGGGTATCAGGTTATTGCAGCGTCACACGCCGATCTGGGGGAGCGCTATCTCTACTGCGAGGGAGATATCCCGCTTCTGTTCACGGAGAACGAGACGAACAACGAGCGGATTTTCGGAACTGCCAACGCCTCTCCTTTCGTTAAAGACGGAATCAACAACTATGTAGTTAATGGAAATCAAGGTGCGGTCAATCCCCAAAAATCGGGAACTAAGTCTGCGGCACATTACCAGTTGCAAGTGGGAGCGGGACAGACAGCCACCATTCGTTTGTGGCTAAGCGATGCGGCACCATCAGCCATCGGCAGCCCCTTCAAAGACTTCTCGGAGATTATGCAGGCACGTCAGCACGAGGCCGATGAGTTCTACAAATCCATAACCCCAACCCGCATCAGTGAAGATGAGGCCCGGGTCATGCGCCAGGCACTCGCCGGGATGCTCTGGAGCAAGCAGTATTTCTTCTTCGACGTGGACAAATGGCTCGAGGAACACGGCGTCGATGCTATGAAGCCTGGCGGACGCCTCATGCGGAACAGCGAATGGTTCCACATGGTGAACCAGCACATCATCTCGATGCCGGACAAATGGGAGTATCCGTGGTACGCCGCTTGGGACCTCGCGTTCCACACCATCGCGCTCTCCACGGTCGATGTGGAGTTCGCCAAACAACAGCTTGACCTGATGCTGCAGTCGTTCTTCCTGCATCCGACCGGTCAAATCCCGGCCTACGAGTGGAACTTCAGCGACGTCAATCCGCCAGTACACGCCTTTGCGACGATTTTCCTTTACCGGACGGAGCAGGCCCTCAAAGGGCAAGGCGACCTCGAGTTCCTCAGGCGGTCGTTTGCGAAGCTGACCCTGAATTTCAGTTGGTGGGTGAACCGCAAAGACCGGTTTGGCAGGAATCTGTTTGAAGGTGGCTTCCTCGGGCTGGACAACATCGGCGTTTTCGACCGCAGCGCAGCGCTGCCGACCGGTGGCAGCCTTGAGCAGGCCGACGGCACCGCGTGGGTCTCCATGTTCGCCCAGAACATGCTGGAGATCGCGGTGGAGTTGGCGGCCCACGACAGCTTTTACGAAGACATGGCTCTGAAGTATGCGGAGCATTTCATTTGGATCGCTCGTGCCATGAATCAGGTGGGGCCAGAGGGTATGTGGGACGAGGAGGATGGTTTCTACTACGACGTCCTGCGCCTCCCCGACGGCAGCGCCACCCGGCTTAAAGTTCGCTCGATGGTGGGCCTACTGCCCTTGTGCGCCACCACCGTGATCGAGCCGTGGCAGCGCGAACGGGTACCGCGAGTAACGGAGCTTTTGAGGGAACGCTTACAACGTATGCCCGAACTGCGCAACAGCATTCATGCAACCGGGCCCGGCCATATGGGGTACGCCGAACGCGGCATTGCTGCGCTGGTGAATGAGGACCGGTTGCGCCGGATTCTGACGCGCATGCTCGATGAGAACGAATTCCTCAGTCCGTACGGCATCCGGGCACTCTCCAGATACCATGACGAGCATCCGTTTATCGTCCATGTGGAGGGACAGGAATTCCGGGTAAATTATCTCCCGGCAGAATCCGACACCGGTATGTTCGGTGGAAACTCTAATTGGCGCGGCCCGGTTTGGATGCCGGTGAATGCACTGCTGATCCGTGCCTTGTTGTCCTTCTATCTCTATTACGGGGACAACTTCAAGATTGAGTGTCCAACGGATTCGGGCAATCGCATGAATCTGTTTGAGGTAGCCCGGGAGATTGCCAATCGGTTGACAGGAATCTTCTTGCGTGACAAGTCCGGCCGGCGACCAGTGTACGGAGGTACCGAGAAATTCCAGACCGATCCTCACTGGAAGGATTACATCTTGTTTTACGAGTACTTCCACGGAGATAACGGTGCCGGCTTGGGAGCTAGCCATCAGACCGGCTGGACCGGTATCGTCGCCAAGTTGATCGAGTTTTTCGGCCGGATCGACGGAGCGCAGATACTCGATGCCGGTAAGGCAGGCGCGTTTGCCGGGAAAGAACCGGCAGTGGACAAGCGGGTCGCGTGACCGAGTCAAGGCATGCAGCACGTAGAAAATTAGGCTGCCGGATGAGCAAAAGAAAGCAGAATTCTGCACATGCCAAAGTGAAATAGCGGCTCTATCGCAATCAGCAGTGCGAACAGCAGGTTATCGTGATTTTATACGGAGCATCTGACCGGGATCGCCGAAGGTTGCGCTTCGGCAGGACGCTCGTCCGTGACGTCTGCCTCGCTATCTTCTTATTACTAGGCTCTGCCGCTTATTCGTCCGCCCAGCTTCCGACACCTTCATCAACTCCGTCAGCCAAAGCTGAGCCTTCAACGCCAATCGATCCGCTCGGACGCGCGACTCCTCGCGGTGCGGTGATGGGATTACTGAAATGCACCGAAAGCGAGGACTACGAGACCGCCGCACGCTACCTGCAGCCAACCCCGGGCCAAGACACGAACCTGTTACAGCGAGCCAAGGAACTTTACGCGCTGCACGGGAGGTTCAAAGGCAGCGTGGGCTTATTGAGTGATGATCCCAATGGCACGGTTGAACCTGGACTTCCGCCCGGAGAAGTGCGCGCTGGCGCATTGGAAGTGGGACGCACGACGGTCGGCATCATCCTGGTACGGGTGAATGATCCGGAGTCGGGGAAAATCTGGCTGGTTTCAAAAGAGACGGTTGCGGAAATCCCGTCGCTCTACGCCCAGATGAAAACCGAAGCGCCGACGTTGGCTGACCGAATCTTCCCTGCCGCGTTAGCCGGTCGGAGGGTGCTGCGAATGTCTCTGGCTCAGTGGCTCGAATGGCTTCTCTCAATACCGGTTTCGTGGTTGCTGGCTTGGCTGTTGACCTTCTTGTTTAGTGTGCCCGAGCGGATCCGGCACAAACTACAGAAACTTCCTTTCCGGCCTGTGTGGGAAACGCGACATGGAATGCCCCTTCAGTGCATCCTCGCGATCTTGCTGCACGCCGTCTTCGTCTATCTGCTGGGGCCGCCCCTTTTGTACCGCGTCTACTATTCTCGTTTCCTGGCAACCCTCCTGATGGCATGTTTCCTGTGGCTCCTGAGCACGATCACCGACCGAAGTTTCGAACATGCGGTGAACCGGACGCGAACGCAACACGGAGGTGGGGAGTCGATCCTGATCGTGATGCAGCGACTCACGCGCATCATGCTGCTGATCATCGCTTCGGTTGCCGCGTTGAGCCTGTTTGGTATCAACGTGAAGACCACGCTCGCCGGCCTCGGCATTGGGGGGTTGGCAATAGCGCTGGCCGCGCAAAAGACCCTGGAGAACCTCATAGGCGGGGTTTCCTTGCTGATGGACAAAGCTGTACGTGTCGGCGACTTCTGCCAGATCGGCAGTCAACTTGGAACTGTGGAAGATATCGGGCTCCGTTCCCTGAAACTGCGAACTCTCGATCAGAATCTGTCGGTAGTTCCTAATGGATCGCTTGCTCAGATGCAATTCGAAAATATGGCGCGCCGCAACAAATTACTAATCAACCAGACTTTCTCGCTGCGAATTGAAACGCAAGCCGAACAATTACGGTTCGTAGTAGACCGCGTGCAGAGCATGCTTGACCAACATCCCGCAATCGAACCTGGGACCTGCAGAGTTCGAGTGATGAATTTTGTCGGTGCCGCTTTCCAGTTGGAGCTGTTTGCCTATGGCAAGACGGGCGACTGGGCACAATTCACTGCTATTCGCCAGGACGTGATATTGAAGATCGCTGAAATCGTCGAGGCTTCTGGTACTCGGTTTGCGGCGCCGACACAGTTAACATACTTGTCCAGAGATAAAGGCATCGATGCGAAAAAAGCAAACGATATTGTGGGTGGTGTGACCGAGCTTCGGGCCCGCGACGTGTTCAGATTTCCCGGCGAAGCCCCGACCGGCACGGAATGATCGCCCCCTAGTTCGATGCATGTTGACTGCTGAACTCCGCCTAGAAGAAGAGGCTGAGGATCAGACCCAACTGGTTCAACTGCTGGTTTGGACTCTTCCCAGTATTGTTCTGGTGCTCATAGTACGGATTCAACTCAAGGTGCTTGCCTATCGGAAACAAGCACCCGGCGTAGATTGCGGTGTCACTCCATTTGTTGTATTGGCTCTGGTAAAAGGGCTCCACGCTGGCATACGGTGCGGGGTGATAGGAGCGAATCGTGAGCCGTTTTTCGATTTGTAAACGGTTGCGATAGCGCCACGAGAATTTGCCACTCTTCCAATCGAGGTCTGCGCGGTTCCGGTCGGAGAGCAGGAATCCCGCCTTCAATGGAAAGTTAAAGGTCGCGACTGGCTCGATGCGGTTTTCTGCCGGCTCGTTCGGCGAAGGCAGATAGCGGTAGCCAATCGCAAGCACCAGGGGCCGGGATTTCGAGTCGTCCAGATCGAACCGTGTAGTTTTCTTTAGCCTGAGCAGCGGCTTCAAATAGAACTCGATACTCGGGCCGATCTCGGCTTGGGTTGGATCCCCGCCCTCTCGAGTCTCTTTCGCCTGGAAGCTCAAACGCACGTCTTGGGTCACCTTGTAATACGCGTCCATCTCGGGCAGGAATTCGTCCACCTGCGCGCTGGCGCATTGCCCCAGCGTCGGTATGAGCAGTGCTAACCCAAGCCACAAGTTTCGAAGGTCAATCATTTGGTTTCGCAACTCGCTCCAAAGAGGCACTCTCGATCCGGCTTCGAACAGTTTCAGGTTTCGTCTTCCTTGGCTAATGCACTAAGGTCTCTTGTCTGTGACAACTGTTGCTCGCGACGGGTAGAGCAAGAACCCGGCGCTTGCAGAGGGCATTCCAAGCCGCTGATCCGTTTGTTCGCTCGGCTTAGATAGTGGCCTATCCTGGAGAGAACCCAGCGGATAACTCCAAAACGCATTATCAATAGTTCCGTTCGCCGCACAACTAGCACTTTTGACAGCTGCAGCAATAAATCGGGAGGCAGTGTTGTAGTTCTGGGATCATGCGCTACGGCTGCATTGGACCATCGAAAGAGTAAGCAACCACAAAGAAACAAGGCGTTTTCTTACCGTGTGTGACGGATATCACAGTCAGCTGTGCTCTCCGCCCTAGCCGGGTCGAGAGCTGAGGTCGAAGATTGCAGTAGTGAAGGAGAGGGCGCCCTATGAGGCTCCAGGAATGCCTTCGCACTTCCGGCACAATGCAATGTTTATCGGCGGCGACGTGCGTGAGGCCATCCACGAAGGCCGCGCGGATTGCTCGCCGATCTACCTGAGTGAGATTGAAGAGGCTAGCGGCTTTCGTTGCGGAGATAGCAGCAAACGAGGTGAAAGATGGCAGGCCAAGCGCGCGGTAAAGTCACAGTCGATGTCGAGGAATGCAAAGGATGCGGGCTCTGCGTGGAATCCTGCCCGCCCAAGTGCCTGGAACTGGCGCCAGAGTTGAGTCCCTACGGGGTTCATCCCGCCCGCTACACCGGGCACGACTGCACCGGTTGCGGAATCTGTTTTTACTGTTGCCCAGAGCCGGGCGCGATTACCGTCTACCGCATAAAAGCAAAGGGCAAAGCGTTCGCGGCAGCGCAAGGAGTCGAACATGCGGCAGCTCTGTAAAGGAAACGTGGCAGTGGTCAAGGGCGCGATCCTCGCCGGATGCCGCGCCTACTACGGATATCCCATCACTCCAGCCAGTGAAATTGCCGAGTCGGCCGCGCTCTACTTCCCGCAGGTCGGCGGAACTTTTTTGCAAGCGGAGAGCGAAGTGGCCGCCATCAACATGGTGTATGGGGCAGCGGCGGCCGGGGTCCGCGTTATGACTGGATCTTCGGGACCCGGCCTCAGCCTCATGCAGGAAGGCATGTCCTATCTGGCCGGCGCGGAACTCCCATGCGTGATCGTGGACGTAATGCGCGGTGGCCCCGGACTGGGCAACATCGCGCCGGAACAAAGCGACTATTTCGCTATGGTGAAGGGCGGCGGCCACGGCAACTATCGCAATATCGTGCTGGCTCCCGCATCGGTACAGGAGATGGCCGAGCTCACCATGCTGGCATTTGATCTCGCCGATAAATATCGCAATCCCGCAGTGGTGCTGGCTGACGGCTTCATCGGACAAATGATGGAACCGCTGGATCTCGAATATCGCGAGATTCAGCCACCGGAAAAAATCTGGGCAGTAAAGGGCACGCCAGAAACGCGGGCCAACCTGGTCAGTTCCATCTATCTCGAAACCGATGAATTGGAAGAACACCAGCGCAGAATGGAAGCCAAGTACATCCGCGCGCAAGAAGCCGAGCCGCGGTGGGAGCTCTACAACAGCGACGATGCTGACGTGCTGCTGGTCGGGTACGGCATCGTGTCTCGCGTGTTGCTTTCCACAGTGGAAGCGCTGCGCAAGGAAGGCGTGAAAGCCGGACTGTTCCGCCCCATCACGCTGTGGCCATATCCCTCGGAAGCGCTGGCGAAAGCCGCGGCCAAGGTACAAAAAGTGCTGGTCGTCGAATTGAGCAACGGACAAATGCTGGAAGACGTGCGCCTGGCGCTGAATGGCAAAGTAGCAGTGGAATTCTATGGCCGGGTAGGGGGCAACGTGCCTTCGGTCACGGAGCTGCAGCAACAGGTGTTGGAGCGCATAGCCGTAGCGGTGTGAGGACAACGAAAATGGCAAACGAGAGCGTGATCAGCGGGGATCCTGAAATTAGGTCTGAAGCCAGCCCTGAAGCTGAACCCAAGCACAACGACGAATACGAATCAGTCCACTCCAGATCGTCGCTTTTCTACGACCTGTACGAGCGCAAGTCAGAGCTAAAGCACCAGACCCACTACTGTCCCGGCTGCGGACACGGCGTAGCCCACAAGTTGATTGCCGAAGCGCTGCAAGAACTGGGGCTGCAGGACAAGACCATCTTCGTAAGTCCCGTGGGGTGCTCAGTATTTGCCTATTACTATTTCGATGTAGGCAATGTGCAAGTCGCACACGGCCGCGCCCCCGCTTCGGCCACGGGAATCAAGCGATCCTGCCCGGACAAAATCGTCATTTCCTATCAGGGAGACGGCGATTTGGCCGCCATTGGAACCGCCGAGATCGTGCACGCCGCGAACCGAGGGGAAAAGATAACCGTCTTTTTCGTGAACAACGGAATCTATGGCATGACTGGCGGACAGATGGCGCCAACCACCCTGGTCGGGCAGAAGAGCACAACTTCTCCCTGGGGACGGCGGCCGTCGAACGAAGGCTTTCCCTTGCACATGGCAGAACTCCTCGCCACGCTGGAAGCGCCGGCATACATCGAACGCGTCGCTCTTTCCGACAACAAGAACATCATGAAAGCGCGGCGGGCCATCCGCAAAGCGCTCGAGATCCAGCGCGACGGCGCCGGTTTCTCTTTTGTCGAAATCCTGTCACCGTGTCCGACGATTTGGGGCAAAGATCCGGTCGAGGCGCGGCGATGGGTTCTCCAGAAGATGACGCCGACGTTCCCGCTAAATGTTTTCCGCGATCGCCGCCCGGAAATCCCCATCGGCAATGAACCCCCGCAACGCCCGGTAGCGGATGTGCTTGAGATCACTCCAAAAGCGGAAGCGAACGACAAACCGCAACACTCCCATCACTTCAAAGACGTAAAGATCAAAATTGCAGGCTTCGGCGGACAAGGCGTGCTGCTGCTGGGGCAACTGCTCATCGAAATGGGTATGCGGGAAGGACTAGAAGTGAGCTGGCTGCCATCGTATGGCCCGGAGATGCGCTCGGGCAGCGCGCACTGCCACGTGTGCTTGTCGAAGGAACGGATTGGGTCGCCCCTGGTCTCGCGCCCCGATGTGCTGGTGGCCATGAATGAGTTCTCGCTGCGAAAGTTCGCACCCGAAGTCGCGAGCGGTGGACTCATCCTCTATAGCGGCGCCAGCCTTCCTGCCGACTTCGTCGCGCCCGGAGTGCAGGTGTTCGCGATTCCTGCGGCGGAGATCGCCGACCGACTGGGTTCGACTAAGGCAGCGAACATAGTAATGATGGGCGCGCTGCTGGAAGAGACCGAGTGCCTGGCCCCCGGAACCGCATTCAGAGTACTCGAAGACAAAGTGAAGAAACTCGATCTGCTGGAAATCGACCGCCAAGCGCTCACCGCAGGCCGCCTGTTTATCGACGATCAGGCGCACGTTGGCGCGGTCAGTCAACCAGACGGTTTCGCTTAACTCGAGAAGGGCTTGCCATGTCGACTGCGTGGACCGCTCGTTACGCGCTGCGCGTCAACAAATTCTGGCTCACCATACTGCGGACGCACCGCTCTTGTGCCATCGACAGATCCCGTTCATACCTATTTCATGTTTGCGCCTCCGGTTCATAGCGCACCATCCCAGGCTTCCTCGCCCGCCGTGGCAAAAGGTGTAGTCTATGCTGGCTCGTACGACGGTAACCTGTATGCGCTCCACGCCAAGACCGGCAAAAAACTATGGAGCTACCTCGCCGGGGGGTATGTAATCTCCTCGCCCGCTGTGGCCAACGGGGTGGTTTATATCGACAACGATGCCGCCACCCTCTACGCCCTGAACGCTGAAACAGGTGCGAAACTGTGGGAATCTTCCTTTGGGACAGGGTCGTTCGCCTCGCCCGTCGTCGCCGATGGAATGGTTTACTTACCGGGTTATGACTACTTAGATAAAGGTAACCTCTACGCGTTCGGCCTGAACTAAGCTGAGCTGTCGCGTCTCGAACTTCCCACAGGGGGTGAGCGTGGTTCGATGATTGATTTACACGTAACCTCAGGATCGTCTGAAGCGCAAGACGGGTTGACCCATTCAATCCCGGTTTTGGCTTGAGGGCGGAAGCTCGGCCCGCTTAATCTGCAACCGGCGGTCGAGACGCTCCACCGTCTGCTAACCCATTTCCCCGTCCCTTCACCAAAAAATCCACCCTGCAGGTAAGCCAAGTCAATGAAGGTTGGGAAGCTGGCGGCCTGTCGAAGCATCTGTTGACGGTATATCTCTATGGTACTCATTGACCTTTGAAGTGGGTTTTGAGCACTTCTATGAGAAGGTCATAAAAGTCAAGGCCGACGTGGCGGCCTACCTTAATTAATTGCTTTCCATCTGCATACCCCTCCGGTGGTGACGTGGGGAGCTGTCAAGGGCGCCCCCGAACAGGGGGCGTTCATCTTGACCCTTGACAGCTCCCCACGTCACTTACAATCGAGCTGGGAACGAAGCGCAACGCAGTTCAGTTGAGCTTCGTTCCTTAGTGGAGTGGGTTCTGCTTTTTCTCGAGAGCGCTCGTCAGCAGCCATACTCCGTGTCACCGCCTCTGGCGTTCTCACGCATCATCTTCATTCGTTTCGGTCACAGAACTGATTGATCCGCCTCTAACCAAGTCCTACGGAAACTCTGGCCGACGCCACCCACCCGTTGCCGTGCTTCTATCCGCACTCTGAATGGGCCGCTTCTGGGCCCGGTGCAAGTTGGGGTCCGATCTAAACCCAGGTCCATCACTCATGGGATGAACCTGGGATTGTTGGGGGCTGCCATCTATGGCGAGATCTTATAGACCAGCGCTCAAAACGCAGTCACCCGAACAAGGCGGTGGATGTCGTTGTCTGCCAAACCTTCTGGATCGACTCTGGTTCTCGCTTCATCAACTCCGGTCCTGCCCTCCGAAACCAATCGCTTGGAATCGTGCTCTCCCTTGCGGCGTGTTTTCCCCTTCCTCGGCCGGCTACGCAGCCGCCGCTATCGGCACCGACTTAGCATGGTGCAGCGGCTCATACACCTCTCCACTCACCCAGAGCCGGTGAAGCAATACCGCCAGCTTCCGGGCCACCGCTACCGCCGCTCTCTTCTTCGCATTCTTCCCCCCACGCTCGCAGAGCCGCAGCCCATACCGTCGTAGGTCCGTGTCCGGTCCGAACGGCCCCAAGATGTACTGCGCGCTTCCCACCAGCAGCTTGCGCACCATCGTGTCTCCGGCTTTGCTGATTCCTAATTGCGGCTGGCTCTCTCCCGAGTCTTCCTGCTTCGGCACCAATCCCAGGTACGGTCCCACATCCCGGCTCTTCGCGAATCGTTTCGGATTCTCCAAGGTCAATACGTAGGCCAGCGCCGTGATCGGCCCCACCCCTTTCACCTGCCGCAATAACGCCGTGTGCCCATACTTCTCCCGGCCCAGCTCTGCAATCTTTTTGTCGTACTCCTTAATGTCAGCACTCAGGGTTGCTGCCAATCGCACCAAGGGCAGCAGCGCTTCCCGCATCTCCACCGCAACTGCCTCCTCTCCCTTTTGTGCGAAGCTCCGGCTGGAACACTTGGGTAGCCGTGTGCCCATGCTCTTTACCAAGCCGCGAGTGGTGTTGATCAGCTCCGTCCGCGCTGCCACCAAGGCATCGCGGGCTCGCAGCATCACCAGATCCTGCCGCACTTCCCGACTGCGGTGCTGGATTGGGTACAACGACTCGGGGTCCACGCGTCCCAAGCGGGCCAACTTATTCGCATCGATCCGATCATTCTTACGCTTGCGACGCTTCGATCCGTCCATCAACCGCGGGTTGGCCACCAACACCTCGTGCCCGCAACCGCGGATGACTTCCTGCACCCATGCCGAGTGTGTCCCCACCTCCACCACCACACGCGCCGCATTCAACCCCTGGAAGAAGGTTGCAAAATCCTCCTCGCTCGTCCGCAACTGCCCTTCCGCCAGCCTTTCTCCCTCCAGACCCAAAATGCAGTAGTGGCTCCATTGGTCGCCCAGATCCACGCCCACCGTCAGACGGTCCAGATTGGGGCGAAGCTCACCTCGCTCATCCTCTTCTCCGCTCCTTGCTGCCACCTTTTTCGAATCCAGCTTTTCCTTCAGCTTGGCCACCAGTTCCGCCAGCACTTCCTTCGTATCCCGCCGCACCGGGCCCAGCGACTTCGTCCGCTTCGATGTCGGTTCACTCTTCTTTGCAGAATTGTTATGCTTCTTCAAGGTCGATCTCCTTAGCCGTTTTGATTGCACCTTAGAGTGCGTTGATCAACGGTAGCTTAATGCCGTCCGTGATCGGGGATCGACCTTCTCATTCCATCTATGGACTGGTTACGCCATCTAGAGAAGCCACCCCGAAATGACTTGTTGCCAAACCTTGTAGAATGCCTTGGTTTGCAAGCCCGAAGCAATTGAACAACTTCGATCAGGGGGAGAAGTGATGGCGGACTATAGCACATCGGCGACAGGAAAGCTGCGTTGGAGCGTGGCACCGTACTTCATCGTCGACGATGTAGTGGCCACCGCTAACTTCTACCGCGACAAGCTGGGCTTCCACTACGAACGTTTCTGGGGCGATCCTCCATGTTTTTGCATGGTCAGCCGGAGTGGAATCATTATCATGTTGAGTCAGCTTGCCGAGGCAGGGAGAATGCGGCCGAACCGGTTGGCCGATCCAAATAGCGAGGCCTGGGACGCCTACGTCTGGGTCGACAATGCTGACGCCTTGTGCAGCGAATTCAGGGCCAAAGGAGTGAAGATCGCGCGAGAGATCTGCGATCAACCGTATGGAAATCGCGATTTCGACATTGAAGACTGTAACGGCTACTGGCTGTGTTTCGGGCGCAACACAGAGTGATAGGTCGTTCCGTGTGAAAACGCTGTTCTCAACAGTAACCTCTGAGGGGGCTATCCGACGGGTCAGAGCGGTGGATTGGCGTAAGACTGCCATAGCGCTCATCGACCGGAATCGAGGCCTGCCTGTGGGCGCTTGCTCACGACTGTCTCGCTCTAACGGCGGATGCGCATACTAACTGGTGCTCTTCCAGATCGCTCTTGGCACGCTTCATATCCACGTTCTTGTGGGCCGCAAGCTCCGTGCTGACTTGATAATACGCAGCGGAACGGGCTTCGAAGTACTTACTGCGCCTAAAGTCAAGAGTTCGTTCCAGATTCCTGCAAATTAGGCAAGCCATAGCTATTCCTCTAGCCTTTCCTCAGACCCAAGGATGGCGGTGGATGTGCACCTCTTATCACCTCTGTTGGAGAAGTTCCTTCTCGGCGCGGAGCCAGTCTTGCTCGTCCTGGCCGGGTTCACGACCGCGGATTTCATACAGCTCGAACGCCCGCTCTCTGATCTTGCTGTCTGACGGGACGGCGTCTGGCATCATTGCCAATTTGCCAGGAGAGCTTTTCGAGGGAACGACAACAGGTGCCTTCGGCTGCTTGTTAGCTTTGGGATCGACCATGGGAGTCCTCCGAATGCCGCACTAAGAGGAGCGTACTTCAGATGGACTGACTTAGCTCAGAGAACCTGAAAGGAGGAGAGGAACTGCTCACCCACGTTCAACACTACGCTGAACCAGAGCGTGTGTCCAATCTCGAAGTGACCGGTTGCGGCACCTTCCGATCCTATTCGGTTGGCGATAACATCTCTATAGCGCTCATTGCAGCAATCAGCCGGGACCATTCCACCCCGAGATTTAATTATCCAAGACTAGAGAAGCATTAATCCTACTGCGGAGCTATCTCGCGCATACAATGACGCCATGAAAGACCTCAGGGATCGAGTGGCGCTTGTGACTGGCGGGAGTCGCGGAATCGGTGCCGGAGTCGCCATTGCATTGGCCAGGGCTGGTGCCCATGTCGCGGTGAACTTCCGCGAACGAGCCGACGCTGCGAACCGGGTCTGTGGCGAAATCATCGGGACAGGCCGGAAAGCAATCGCGATTCAAGCCGATGTGTCTGTCTCAGCCGACGTGACGCGTATGGTTGCAGAGATTGAGGCGCACCTTGGTGGCATTGATATCCTCGTTAACAACGCGGGTATCGCTCATCCGCGCAAATTGGAGGACATTACAGAAGCAGAGTGGGACGAAGTGCTCACCGTCAATCTAAAGTCGGTGTTCTTGGTAACGCAGGCTGTGGTTGGCGGTATGCGACAAGGAAAGTGGGGACGCATCATCAACCTGTCTTCAGTCGCTGCACAGACGGGTGGGGCAGTGGGGGCGCACTACGCCGCGTCCAAGGCGGGGATTATAGGGCTGACGCACTCCTGCGCTTCATCGCTCATTCGAGATGGAATCACCGTGAACGCCATTGCTCCCGCGCTGATTGAGACCGATATGGTGACCAGCAACCCCAACGCGAACCCGAATCTTATTCCGATGGGGCACTTTGGTTCAGTCGATGATGTTTCCGCTGTCGCCGTCATGTTTGCCTTGAATGACTACATGACAGGTCAGACTGTTTCCGTCAACGGCGGGTGGTATATGAGCTAGTCCCACCAACTCTGCCCACTGGTCGGCGTGCAGTTTGACGATTGCCACGCTCATGTTGGATATTGAGAGGGAATGGACGTTGAACGCATCATTGACGACATCGAGCAGCTACAGGAAATGTTCGAAGCGCCGGATATTAGACCACTCAGCGCAAGCGACATCTCTGCTGCCAATCGAAGACACGACGAGCGGCAGGCCAGCAGCCCGTGGTTTCGGCTCTGGCAGGATTTTGGCGTCTGTTGCCGAACCGAGTCGCCCGTACTTCGACTCGGGGAAAGGGAGAGCTAGACCTCCTGCGAATGGGCGTAAGAAATGGCGAAGAAGAAAGCTGCTAATCTCCTGCCGAACCTCACCGAGACTGAACGAGACCTACTTGCAGGAACGCGAGTCCTGCTAGTTGAGTGGGAATCCTCGCAATGTTCGGCTTGATCTATGAAGAGGGCCGTCGTTGATTGAGCCGTGACCTGCCGAGGAACAAGATCAGAACGCTGGCGCCGATCAGCAACAGCATGATGCGATGGTACAGATCGTTACTCGCAGTGCGAGGACCAGCACCGGCCGCCAGAGCGGCGATGCCCAATAACACGCCGCTCAAAGCAACGAAGTTCATTATCACCGCCGTGCGCCAGCGTGTTTTTGAATTCTGAAAAAGTGCGGCCGCGCCCCACAGCAAGCAAAGCCCGCACAACGTCTCTACAATCGCAGCCGGGATGATGAGCGGCTCGTGAAACGATCCGACGGCGATACCTGCGTGTTGAACGGCTCCGAAGAAAAAGAGCGCCGCGTTTGCCATCATCAACCATCCAGCCACGATTTTCATGCCAGCACCTCCGATGTCCGCAACGGGCGAGTAGCAACTCTCGGCAGCAGGAATCCTGTCGCAATCAGCCAGACGAAACTTGGGAATCGAACCAGCGGAATCAGGAACAAGGCCTTCGGCGCAATCAGGTTCAGCCAACTCAGTTCGCCGCATACTGCCAGCACCAGGCCGAGTCCCACAACCCACTTGGGTAACAGCTTCAGGAATGCCGCCGGGACACACACCCCGGCCAGCAGCAGACCCATGGGAACGGAGAAGCCTGGACCGCCGAAGGCGTAGGAAAGGTAGTACAACGCGCGCAGCAGCGTGGGATCCTGGGCGATGCCAGGATGAACCATAACCCAAAGAAGGAAGGAGGCAGCCATGCCGTTGAATACCACGGCGAAGCCGCCGAAGAGCGCGATGTATGGACCGGCGGCGCGCACGCCGAGAAAATGCAGGCGACTGACCACCGACGCCGTGAAGATGCCGAGAGGGACGAGCGCTCCGAACTGAAGGAACAAACAGATCAGGACGGGCAACGGGTGCGTCTGGAAGTAAGACACGATGACATCGCCCCCCTCCCAGGGACCCGGGCAGTGTATTTTGTCGGCAAAGATGGTGACCGGATAGAGGCCAGCATTGAACAGGACGGTATAGACGATGGCCAGGGCGCCGAGATGAGGGCCGCGATGGCGCACGGTGCTGACCGGGTTGGGCTTATGACTTGGTGTGTCCATAACTCCTCCACGAATATTGATTCTATACAAGAATCATTTATATCATGAATGATTATAAAATGATACTATATTTTAAGTGAGCGAAAATAAGGGAGTTTCGCCAGATCGACGACCGACCGGCGCCGCCTTCCTCCTCGCACAGCTGGGAGCCCACGGGGCGCGTCGCTTCGCTGGACGGGTTGCGGAGATTGGGTTGACGGCTCCGGATGCGGGGCTACTTCGCAAGATTGCGTCGGATCCCGGGGTCAGCCAGCAAGCCTTGGCAGAGCATCTCGGGGTGATGCCGAGCCGCATGGTCGCGCTGGTGGATGGACTCGAAACCAAGGGAATCATCGAGCGGCGGCGCAGCACGGAAGATCGTCGCAACTACGCGCTACATCTGACGGAGCGAGGGCGCCGGGTGCTCGGCGAGTTGTCCCGGATTGCGGCCGAGCACGAAGAGAGTTTTTGCGCTGCCCTCAGTAAGGAAGAGCGGATGCAACTAAGAGATTTGTGCCGGCGCATCGCCGACGAGCAGCGGCTGACGCCGGGTGTGCATCCCGGATATCGTGAATTGGGAAGAAAGAAATAGCGGGCGCAACCACGCTGATCAGGCCTGCATCTGGACGCTCCGAAGTGCATCTCGCATCTGGACTTTGCAACGTATTTTTCTGAAGACAGCTTTCAGTTCTTCGATCGCACTGCGAAATCGTTTTAATAGTTGACAGTTTCACCGCGGCATAATCCAATACCCGCACATGGCATCCGCTTCCACTGGCACTCCTGCGGCCGCGCGTCTTCGGCGGACTCTTACCCTTTGGGATCTCATTCTTTACGGTGTGATCGTGATTCAACCGGTCGCGCCCATGTCCGTTTTCGGCGTGCTCAGCGAGCGCGGCCACGGACACGTGGTCACGACGATCCTGATCGCGATGGTGGCTATGCTGTTTACCGCGATCAGTTACGGGCGCATGGCGCGAGCTTATCCCAGCGCCGGATCCGCTTTTACTTACGTCGGACAAGAGATCAATCCGGCACTCGGGTACGTTACCGGATGGAGCATGGTGATGGATTACATGCTGAATCCGATGATCTGCATTATTTGGATCAGCCAACAGGCCCATGTGTTCGCACCCGGCGTGCCGTATGGGGCTTGGGCAGTGTTCTTTGCTCTGGTCTTTACCGCTTTGAACATTCAGGGAGTGAAGACTTCCGCTCGCGTGAATACCGCGCTGGCGGCGGGTATGGGCGTGGTGATCGCAATATTTTTCGTGGCCGCTGCTCGTTACATCTTCGGGAATCCGCATGATGGGGCGGCGTTCTTCACGCGTCCTTTTTACGATCCGCAGATGTGGAATACGAAAGCCGTGCTGGGCGGCACTTCGGTCGCGGTGCTGACCTACATTGGGTTTGATGGTATCTCGACGCTATCGGAGGAGGCGGAGAATCCGCGGCGCAACATACTGCTGGCAACCGTGCTGACCTGCCTGGTGATCGGCATTCTGTCAGCAGTCGAGGTTTATGCGGCTCAACTGGTATGGCCCGCGTCGCAACCTTATCCCAACGTGGACACGGCGTTTACATTCGTGGCTGGCCGCGCTTGGGCGCCGCTTTTTGCAATTATCGGATTCACGCTGGTCGTGGCCAATTTCGGCTCTGGCATGGGAGCACAACTGGGCGCAGCCCGCCTGCTTTATGGCATGGGCCGCAGCAGCGCTTTGCCCAAATCTTTTTTTGGCGTAGTCGATGCGAAACGGCATGTTCCTCGCAACAACGTGCTCTTCGTGGGAGCGCTGGCTCTGGCGGGTGCTTTCTTTCTGCCATGGGTGGCGGCGGTTCCGTCGATTTTGGTCCGATTTCTCTCCAGTGGGTACAGCAGGGATCTGGGAACAACGACCAGTGGCTATGAACTTGGCGCGAACTTACTCAACTTCGGCGCTCTAATCGCTTTCATGGGCGTGAATGCGGCGGCGTTTGTTCGCTACTATCTCCATGAAAAAGAAAAGAAACTGAGCAATCTTCTGCCGCCGGTTTTAGGTTTTGTCATCTGCCTGTTTCTGTGGTTGAACCTCAGCACCATGGCGCTGATCTTTGGAGCCATTTGGATGGCCGTCGGGATCGCCTTCGGAGCGTGGAAGACGAAGGGTTTCCGCGGCAACCTGGTGGATTTCGAACTGCCTCCGGAAGAGGCCTGAGACCTCGGGTCGGTTTGCCATCTCCGCGCACTCTGCGGCCCTGCTCAGCGACCTCTGCGATTTAAGACTTCTTGGTTCCTGAAATCTCGTTCAAACCTTGAAACGCGGAGACCGCTGAGAAGATCCGCAGAGTGCGCGGAGAAAGCGGGGAGAGGAACTCGGACCAACCCATCAGCAAGCGCGTCTGCAATCGAACGGGGGCGCTTGGTTTATAATAATTAACTCGGCCTTGTACTCTGGAGTGATAAGAGAATGATTCGATTTTTACAGACCCCTGGCCCGATCAAGAAGATTGTTCTTGGCGGACTGCTAACCATGATTTCCGTTTTCATGGTGATCACGTTAGTTCCTGGCTTTGGCAGCACCGACTTTTTTGGCAGCAGCGGACCGGCCCGCGGCGTAGTGGCCAAGGTGGCTGGAACCGATATTACAAGCCTGGAAGTTCAGCGTCAGGCCCGGGAGATGGTCCGCCAGCAATTCCCGCGAGGTGGAGCACAGGCTTCGATGCTGCTGCCATTCTTCGCGTCGCAGGCTGCCCAGCAGTTGATCCAGCGGCAAGCTCTCATCGCCGAAGCCGAGCACCTCGGCTTGCGTTCGACGGACGAGGCAGTGCGCGACGAACTGCAGCATGGCCGTTATAGCGAGACCTTTTTCCCGGGAGGCAACTTCATCGGGCAGGCCGCGTATGAGGAGTTGCTGCAGCAGCACGACCTCACGGTAACTCAGTTCGAGCGCAGCGTGAAGGAAGATATCCTGATTGATAAACTGCGCAGCCTGGTCGCAGGCGGCGCCATGGTCACCGACGCCGAAATTCGGCAGAAATTTGAGAAAGATAACGCGAAGGTCAAGTTCGACTACGCGGTCCTGCGCAAGGATGACATTCTCAAAGGGCTGCACCCGACCGATACGGAGTTAAAGGCTTTCTACGATCGCAACAAGGCGACCTACAACAACTCGATTCCGGAGAAGCGCAAAATCAAGTACGTGCTGATTGATACGGCCAAGCTTCAGGGCGAGGCTCAAGTCAGCCAGCAGGAATTACAGGCGTATTACGATCAGCACCGCGATCAGTTTCGCGCGCCGGAGCAGGTTAACGTTCGCCAGATCCTGATCAAGACTCCACTTCCGGCCGCCGACGGCAAAGTCGATCAGAAAGGCGTGGACGACGCACAGAAAAAAGCGCAGGACGTGCTCAAGCAGCTAAAGGCTGGAGCTAAGTTTGAGGATCTGGCCAAGAAGTATTCCGAAGACCCGAGCGGAAAAGACGGAGGGTCGGTCGGTTGGATTAAGCGGGGCGGATTTCCCGTCCCGGACGTGGACAAAGCCGCGTTTTCCCTGGCCAAAGGTGGAACCAGTGACGTGATCAATGCTGGCTACGCCTTCGTGATTCTTCGGGTGGAGGACAAGCAGGACGCTCACATGAAGACGCTGGCGGAAGTTAAGGATCAAATCGAGCCCGTCCTCAAGCAACAGAAAGCTCAGCAGGTCGCGGATTCTGAGGCGAGCGCGCTGCTGTCTCAGGCTAGGAGTGGCGGCCTCGACAAAGAGGCTGCAGCAAAAAGCATGCCGGTGGTGGCAACCGACTTCATCAGCCGCACGGATACGCTACCGGGTATCGGTGCTTCGCCGCAGTTCACGGAGGCAGTGTTCAGCGCAGCCGAAAAGTCTCCGCCCGACCAGGTGCAAGTGCCGCAGGGCTTCGTGATCTATGAGCTGGAAGCCATCAAACCGCCGGCTACCCCGGCATTCGAAGAGATCCGCAGCCGCGTGGAAACCGAGTTCAAGAACGAGCGGGCCGGAACCCTGCTGACGCAGAAGACGCAAGAGTTGTCCGACCGCGCAAAGGCCGATCACGATTTGAAGAAGGCCGCAAAAGAGTTGGGCGCTACGATGAAGACCAGCGAATTAGTCCTGCCGGATGGGCAAGTTCCCGATATCGGCTCGATGTCAGGAGCGGCATCTGTCGCCTTCACGCTCAAACCGGGCGACATCAGCGGTCCAGTCGACAGCGGCAATACTGGCGTCGTCCTGGCGATTCTGGAGAAGCAAGCGCCGACGGACGCGGACTTCGCCGCCAAAAAAGATCAGATCCGCGATGCCCTGGTGCAGAAGAAGCAATCCGAATTGTTCGGCCTGTTCATGGCGAACCTGCGCCAGCAAATGGAGAAGTCGGGGAAGATTAAGATTAATGAGCAAGAGATGAAAACCTTGACCAAGCAGCCGGCCGAGGGGGAAGAGGGCGAATAAGTTTTGGCCGGCGGATTCCGCCTCTCGGAAATTTCTCTCAGCGAATCAGTACTTAGCAATTGGCACTTGGCATTTAGCCCCAGGAGTTGGCGCAAGGCCTACCGGCCAAATGCGAAGTGCTAAGTGCTGACAAATAGTCGTGGAAGCCGAATCTGGCTGCGATGCTGATGATCGCCTCATAAATCAGATGGAATAGTAAGTCATACATGCCATTTCCTCGCTTGACCGGAATTCTGCTCCACCCCAGCTCGCTGCCGTCGCGCGGTGGCATTGGTGATTTCGGACCGGCGGCGTACGAGTTTCTTGATTTTCTTGCGTCTGCGCGCCAGGGGTTGTGGCAAGTGTTGCCGCTGGGCCCACCTGCGAACGGGAATTCTCCCTACTCTTCGACCTCGGCATTTGCTGGCAACCCGTTGCTGGTGAGTTTGGAGCGCCTGGCGGAGCGCGGGTGGATCGACGCTTCGCAGCTGAATGGGCTTCCCTCTTCGGCCGGTCCCATCGACTACGAGCAAGTTCACGAACACAAGATCCCCATGCTGAATGAAGCGGCTCACAAGTTTCTGGACGCTGCTCCTGGAGCCGCCAGGACCCGTTTCGACAGATTCTGCGCTGAGAATAAGTGGTGGCTGGAAGACTTTGTTCTCTACGATGCCTTGCGGAATCGCCATGACAAGCGATGCTGGAACGTGTGGCCGCTCGAGCTGGCGCGCCGCGATGCGGGCGCGCTGCAAACCGCCCGCGCGGAGCTGGCTTCCGAGATGACTGTCCGCAGGGTGATCCAGTTCTTTTTCTTCGAGCAGTGGCATGCCTTGCGTCTCTACTGCGCACAAAAATCCATCCGGGTGGTCGGCGATATTGCCATCTTTGTGGACTACGACAGCGCGGACGTCTGGGCCAATCGAGAACTGTTTCGGCTGAAAGACGACCTGGAGCCAGAAGCGGTTTCAGGCGTGCCACCGGACGCGTTCAGCGCCACCGGCCAGCGTTGGGGGAATCCTCTTTACGACTGGAACGCTATGCGCTCGGAAAGTTACAAGTGGTGGGTGCAGAGGTTACGGTGGGCCACTCAAACTTGTGACTTCATCCGTCTCGATCATTTTCGCGGATTCTCGCAGTTCTGGGAGATTCCGGCCAGCGAGCCCACTGCGATCAATGGTCGTTGGGTCGATGGCCCTAAAGATGAGCTCTTTAATGAGCTGAGCAAGGAATTAGGTGGGCTGCCGTTCTTTGCCGAAGACTTGGGCTACATTACGGCGGACGTGCATGAGCTGCGCGAGCGTCATCACATTCCTGGTATGGCTGTGTTGCAGTTTGGCTTTGGCGACGTCGGCGCCCACGTGTATTTACCGCACCGGCTCACGCCAGATCGCGTGGTCTACACCGGCACCCATGACAATGACACAACCCTGGGCTGGTGGAATTCGAGCGCAACCGAATACGAGCGCCGGGCTGCGAATGCTTACGTTGGACATTGTGAAGAGGGAATCAACTGGGCATTCATCCGCGCGGCTCAGGCTTCCGTAGCCAGCCTTTCTGTGGTTCCTGTGCAGGACGTGCTCGGACTGGGCAGCGAAGCACGCCTGAATACTCCGAGCGTAAAGACGGGCAACTATCTTTGGCGATACCAGCCGGGCTCGCTGACTCCTAACTTGGCAGAGCGGCTGGCCAACCTTGCTGAGGTTACCGATCGGCTGCCACAGCCCGTTTCAGTGCCGTCAAGTGAAGACTTCATCGCCTGATTGATTGCATTGCCAGGCCAATCCTTCGCACGATTGCACTCACATTGTGAATGTCAGGTTACAAAACGGCGCGACGCTTGGAGCGGCGCTGCTGAATCGTGTATAGATGTAGACGAGGTCGAGAGTGAAGCCGAGTGCAGCTACGCAGAGACTGTCGATCATGATCCGCAGAACGGACACCTAGTCCTGACCGAGCCCATGTCGGAACCCAATCACCAGCTATCCGCGGCGGAGCCATGAAGAAAGGCGCAGGACTCCCAACCATTTCTCCGCTCCGTCTGTGGTCTCTGTTGCCGCAGCTCGAAACGTCACACCTGCCGGACTTACTGATGTTCGCGGCGGCCATCGCGCTGTTCTATGGCCTCTTAGTCGTGGGGCGAACCTGGCTCGGACCGTTTACGCCATCGGTTGAGATTTCACAGAGTCCGCTGGCGCTTCCTGGTTATGCTGGTTTGTCTTTGTTGCGCATATCGCTAGCGTACGTCTTAAGCTTGGTGTTCACGCTTGTGTACGGCTATATCGCTGCATACAACCCGAAGGCCGAGCGTTTCATGATTCCGCTGCTGGATGTTTTGCAATCCATCCCCGTGCTGAGCTTTCTGCCCGGAGTGATGCTGGCCATGGTCGCACTATTTCCAAGTCGCCAGTTAGGTGTCGAACTGGGAGCCATACTCCTGATTTTTACGGGCCAAGTGTGGAACATGGCCTTCAGTTTTTATGCATCGCTGAAGAGCATTCCGCGTGAGATGCGCGAAGCAGCCAAGATTTACGGATTCAGTTGGTGGCAACGCTTCACTGAGATCGAACTGCCCTTTGCCGCGATTGGCTTGGTGTGGAACTCCATGATGTCGGTCGCTGGCGGATGGTTCGCCCTCATGGCTTGCGAGATGTTCGTCCTCGGCTCACGCGATTTCCGCTTGCCCGGCCTTGGCTCCTATCTGCAGACGGCTGCCAGCGCTGGAGACACGAGATCTATTTTGTTAGGCGTCTTCACTATGATTGCGGTGATCGTGCTGCTCGATCAATTCGTCTGGAGACCGGTGATCGCGTGGGCGGAGAAGTTCAAAGTCGAGCAGGTGGAAAGCGCGGAGGTGCCTCATTCCTGGGTTCTTGATCTGATTCAGCATTCGCGCAGCTTGGCACAGCTGCGACAGAAAGCTGTCTTCCCGCTACGCGAGTCACTGATGTCGTATTTTTCCCGACGGCACAGGGCTGAGCCGGTCGCCGATGCGGGACCGCGCTGGAAGACTTGGCTTCTTGGGACTGTAGGCATTGCCGCCTTGGGACTCACGGGATACGCGGTGATCCGAGTTGCGATCCTGCTCACTGGACTCAATCACTCCGAGGTGGCTGAGTTGGGGAAAGGCCTTGGCGCAACATTTCTTCGCGTGATCGCGGCTCTCTTGATTGGTGCTGCCTGGACTATTCCAGTAGGTGTAAAGATTGGATTCAGTCCGCGCCTGGCTCGCGTCGCGCAACCGCTGGCTCAGATCGCAGCGTCCGTCCCGGCGAACGCATTTTTCCCTGTCATCCTGTTGATCCTGATTCGTCTGGGCGGAGGGCTTGGCATCGGCTCCATCCTGCTGCTCTTGCTCGGAACGCAGTGGTACATTCTGTTCAACGTCATCGCCGGGGCGATGGCGATTCCTACCGACCTGAAGGAAGCCTGCTCGGTCTGCCGCATCACTGGAGTGGAACGCTGGCGAAAGCTGATTCTTCCGGGAATCTTTCCTTACCTATTAACTGGCATGGTCACGGCGTCGGGCGGCGCCTGGAATGCCAGCATTGTCGCCGAATATTTTCATTTCAAAGGGCAGACGTTTTCGACCGTCGGTCTAGGATCCACGATAAGCCAGGCCACCGACACTGGAAATTACGACCTGCTGATCGCAGCCACGATCGTGATGGCAGCCATGGTCGTCACCGTGAATCGTCTGGTTTGGCGGCGGCTTTATACGCTGGGCGAGACCCGCTTCCGGCTGGAAAGCTAGACAAAAAGGCCGGGATCTTTCGATCCCGGCTGCAGTTGGCTGGTCGCCCGGAAAAAACCGTTCAATGGAGGACGGGCGCCCTCGCCCGTCTTCGTGTCAATTATCAAGTGCGAACCGTTTACGCGCTTCTGCGCGGGCGTACGGTCAAATCCCGCACCTGGGTCAAGATGCTTGACATCTGCATCCCATTCAACTGGTTTACAAACGGCAGGATCTCCGCAATGAACTGATCCTGCATCAGCTCGCGAACTTCTTCCTGCCGATTGCGCTCGCCGCCGCTGAGCAGATCAGGCACGGTTACCTCCAGCGCTCGTGCCAGCCGCTCCAGCGAGGAGAGGGTCGGAGTCGCTTTCTCGTTTTCGATCTTGGAAACGTAGGTTCGTGGTACGGACATGCGCGCCGCCAGCTGCCGCTGGCTGAGTCCATTGTGCAGACGCATAGACCGGATCGACGCCGCCAAGTGCAAGTGTCCGCGACCGTGGCCGTTGGTTGGCATCATCTGGGGCGGAGGCGGAGCCGCAACCACTTCTGGCTCGTCTTCATCTAGCGAGGCATGGCAGCGGCGGCAAAGATCGTTACTGGTACGGAATTGAACCAGCAGGCATTTATCGCAACGAACAACTTCCCTGGAATCTACTGGGGCAAGAGTGGTGGCCATCTAAGGTGTGGGAGGGCCAGAGCGGGCTTCTCCTGGAACCGAGTGAACCAAACTAGATACGGTTCCCAACCTGCAGCGTAATCTGAGGTACAACCCCTGTGGATGTCAAGCAGAATCTGGAAAGCAAACTCGAAGTATGATACCGAAGGACGAAATAAATTCTCGAAAGCAGGAGAAAGTCAATCCTAATTCAATTGCTGATCGCACGTTTCGTGGGAGGGCACGGCTTCAGCCGTGCCGCAAAGGCCCCATGAATACTGGGGCTTTAGCCCCTGGGTTTAGAACTGCGATGGCATAACACGTCGCTGTGATTATTAAGGTTCAAGGAACAAGATGACAATTGATCGCGAGTCAGCATGGTGTTTACTAACTGAGTTCACCCAGTCAGAAAGCTTGCGCAAACATGCGTTGTCGGTCGAGGCCTGCATGCGTGCGTACGCTCGAAAATTTGCGGCTGGTTCCACGGAGGAAGAAGAGCTTTGGGGCGTCGTCGGCCTCCTCCACGACTTCGATTACGAGAAGTACCCGAGCCTCGATGACCATCCTTACAAAGGCAACGAGATTCTGAAAGAGCGCGGTTACCCAGACGAAATCCGGCGCGCGATCATGTCCCACGCCGAATACACCGGCATTACTCGGGACACTCCGATGGAAAAAGCGCTGTTCGCTTGCGACGAACTCGCCGGTTTCATCACCGCAGTCGCGCTGATCAAGCCGGGGAAGTCACTGGCCGAGGTGGACACAAAGTCCGTACGAAAGCGGATGAAAGACAAAGCCTTCGCACGCAGAGTGAATCGAGACGACATCGTGGACGGCGCCGCAGCTTTGGGCGTCGATCTGGAAGAGCACATCACTTTCTGCATCGAAGCGCTAAAACCGATCGCAGACAAGCTGGAACTGGATGGAAGGGCTGCCAATAGCCCCTAGAACCCGTGGGGACAGCCGCCCCGGCTGTCCAGCCGAGCGAAGCTCGGCTAGTCGCTACGAGTTTGAGCTACCGCAGCGCCTCCGCCACTTTCCCACTCGCGATCAAATCCGCAATCCGCGCGAAGTCCTGATACATCACGCGATCTTTATCCATAGTTGGACAGACCGACCGAATCGCGGCGTAGGCCGCCAGTCCACGCTTGCCGGTCTTAAGGGGCGCCACGAAGTCCAACGCTTGCGCGGCAGCCATGGCCTCGATCGCCATCGCATTGCGGGTGTTTTCGACAATCCGTTTCAATTTCAGCGCCGCGGTCATTCCCATCGAAACGAAATCCTCTTTGTTGCCCGAGGTGGTGATGGAATCCACGGACGCGGGATGCGCCAGGATTTTGTTCTCACTCACCAGAGCCGCTGCCGTGACCTGCGGCATCATGAAACCCGAATTGAGTCCCGCACCCGCAGCCAGAAATGGCGGTAGACCTTCATTCAGCGCGGGATTCACCAGCCGCTCAAGCCTTCGTTCCGAGATGCCAGCCAGCGCGCTGAGAGCAATTCCGAGAAAATCCAGGACAAATGCAAGAGGTTCGCCATGAAAATTCCCCCCCGAGATCACGTCCCCTTCGCCGTCTGCCTGCTTAGGGTTCTTCACGAAAACCAGAGGATTATCAACCGCCGAGTTGACCTCAGTCTCCATCACTTCGCGGCAATGAGCCAGCGTGTCGCGTACGGCGCCGTGAACCTGGGGCATGCAGCGCAGAGAATACGCATCCTGCACGCGGCTGCAATCGCGATGCGATTCGCGAATCTCGCTCCCTTCGAGCATCCGCCGCAGATTCTCCGCAGTCTTTAATTGACCGGCGTGCGGGCGTGCCCCGTGAATGCGCTCATCGAAGGCCGCATCTGTACCGTGCAACGCATCGAGCGTAAGCGCCCCGATCACGTCTGCGGTATCTACCAGTGTCTCTGCCGCGAGCAGGGCCAGGATACCAACCGCTAACATCCCTTGCGTTCCGTTGATCAGAGAAACCGCTTCCTTCGCTTCCAGCACCACCGGCTTAATTTGGGCCCGACGCAAAGCCTCAGCTCCTGAGATGCGAACGCCTTTGTCGTCGAGGCACTCGCCTTCGCCGATCAGGGCCAGTGCAAGATGGGCCAACGGCGCCAAATCCCCGCTTGCACCCACGCTGCCCTGCGATGGGACAAACGGCGTAACGTCGCGATTCAGCATCTCGCAAAGTGCGTCAACAACCGCGCCCCGCACACCGGAAAACCCCCTGGAAACGGAATTGGCGCGCAGCAGCATCATGGCTCGGACCTCGGCTGCGGTCAGCGGCTCGCCCACTCCCACGGCGTGAGAGCGCACCAGATTGACCTGCATTTCGCGAATCTGCTCGCCCGCAATGCGCACGTCGCTGAGCTTGCCCACACCGGTCGTAATCGCGTAAGAAACTTTGTTGCCGGCTACCAGCGCGTCCACAACGGCGCGGGCCCGGTCCACGGCCGATCGAGCATCCGGGTCGAGCAGCACTGGCCGATGCTCGACAGCCACTTCTCGCACCGCTTCCAAACTGAGATCGTTGCCGTTGATGTGAAGTGCCTTCAAGGGATTTGTCGATCAGCTTTCTGGATATTTAGTTACAGTTCTCAGATATCGTTTTTCATTCCCATCGCTGCCCGGAACACGCTTACGTATTTTTCCGGCAGCGGTACTTTCTTCATTTCCGCATCGACCACGATGTGCGTGGTGTCCCCCTCCGCCAGCAGCGTGCCGTCGTCGGCCCGCACCAATGCATATTCGAACTGCACCAGTGACTCACGAATATACTTCAAATGCGTGCGAACAATAACCTCATCGTCATAGCGAGCCGGAGCCTTGTAGCGGCAGCGTGCATCGATCACGGCGATGCCGCAGCCATCTTTTTGCTCCATGTCGCGGTACGAGAAACCGAGCTGTCGCAGCAGTTCCACTCGGCCGATTTCGAACCACACAAAGTAATTGGCATGATAGACCACGCCCATCTGGTCCGTTTCGGCGTATCGCACTCGCATACGGGCCTCGCTGACCACGGGGGGATGGTTCGCTGCTCGGCTCATTCGCCGCTCCATTGCGGCTTGCGCTTTTCGAGAAATGATGAGATGCCTTCGCGGAAATCCTTCGTGGCACGGATAGCGGCATTCTCTCGTACCGCGGCCTGTATCTGCGTATCGAGCTGAACCCGCGCGTGGTCGCTGAACAGACGCTTCGTGCATACCAGCGATGCTGGGCTGTTCTCCATGAGTTGCGATGCCAGTTCCCGTGCTCGCTCGATCAATTGTTCCGCGGGAACGATTTCGTTGATGAGTCCGATACGATGCGCCTCCTCGGCTCCGACGATCCTGCCGGTAAGCAGCAAGTCTCGCGCATGTTTTTCCCCGACTTGACGCAGCAGAAACGTCGAAACTATCGCCGGCACGAACCCAATTCGAACTTCCGTGTAACCGAACTTAGCTTCGGGCACTGCCAGAGTGAAGTCGCATAGCGTTGCGAGCCCGCAGCCTCCCGCGATGGCCGCCCCGTTCACCGCGGCAATTGTCGGCCTGGGAAGGTCATAGAGCGAGCGGAAGAGCCGGGCCATGATTTCAGAGTCTTTCAGGCTCTGCTCCGGCGAGCGACCCACGAGCGCTTTCAGATTGTCCAGGTCCATGCCCGAACAAAATGCTTTCCCTGCTCCAGTGAGAATCAGCACACGCGCAGACGAGTTGGCAACTTCGTCAAGCACCGCCAACAGCTCCTCGATCAATTCGTAGCTGATTGCGTTGCGTTTGTCGGGACGGTTGAGAGTGATCGCGGCGATACTGCCGTCATACGCGACGAGGAGTGTTTTGTAATCCATTTCAATCCGCTGCTGTTGAATTTCCGTACCGCGCTCCTATTTCAGTCGTCGCCCGCAATAACACATCGAGCGGCTTTAACGGCGGCAGAACCGCGCTCCGCGCCGTCAACGCTTCAACCACCTTCTCCGTCGCAATATTGCCCACCAGCGCATCTTGGGCGAAGGGGCATCCACCCAACCCGCCCAGCGCGGAATCGAATCGCCGGCAGCCGGCATCATACGCGGCCGTTATCTTTTCACCAGCCTGATCGGGACGGCTGTGCAAATGCACGCCGATCTCTAGGTAGTCATACTTCGAAATCACAGCCGACACCAGTTCACCAATCTGCCCTGGCCCGGCCATGCCAACCGTATCCGCCAGCGAAATCATGTGAATGCCATACGATTCAAGCAGGTCGACTGCGTCGACGACTTCGCCCACACTCCAGTGATCGCCGTAAAGGTTTCCGAACGCCATCGAGATATATGCAACGATTTCAAGTCCAGCCTCTTCGCCTTTGTTTTTTATCCTCTCCAGTTCGTCGATGGCTTCATCGAGGGTCTGGCGCTGATTGTTGCGCAAAAATGTTGGTGACACCGAATACGGAAATCCCAAGGTGCGAACAGCATTGGTGTTGATAGCTCGCTGCGCGCCCTTTTCGTTTACCACAATGCCGATAATTTCGACATCATCCGGAGGATCAAGTTCTTTCAGAACTTCCTCTGAGTCAGCCATCTGAGGCACGGCTGCAGGAGACACGAACGATACAGCATCAATTTGCTTAAATCCAGCGCTGATCAAGGCTCGCAAATATTCCAGCTTGATGTGCGTAGGGATTTGCCCCTTCAGACCCTGCCAGGCATCTCGTGGACATTCAACGAGCTTGACGGATTCAGGCATTCCAATACCTTGGCCCCGGGTTTACATGGACTCTCACAGATGAACGCTTACCCACAAAGTCCTCGCTTAGCCTGTATTTGTGCTGATCCGTGAAAATCCGTGGCTACGTTTGCAGTACTCCCACCTTGAACTCCGGCACATCGGGGTTCAACGAGGCCGCCTCCAGAGCGATCATAATTGCATCACGCGTTTCGATGGGATCGATGATCTTGTCAATCCACAGCCTGGCGGCGCCATATCGCGGATCAGTTTGTTCGTCGTAGGTACGCTTCACGGATTCGTAAAGCTCTTTCTTTTCGTCTTCGCTCAATTTCTTTCCAGTGCGCTCCAGTTGCTTCACTTTGATTTCCAGCAACGTCCCCGCGGCCGAATCGCCGCTCATCACGGCATAGCGCGCCGTCGGCCACGCGAACAAAAAGCGCGGGTCATACGCCTTGCCGCACATGGCGTAATGTCCGGCGCCAAACGACCCGCCAACGATCACCGTAATTTTTGGCACAACCGAATTTGAAACCGCGTTCACCATCTTCGCGCCCGCCTTAATGATGCCGCTCCACTCCGCGTCGCGCCCCACCATGAACCCGTTAACATCGTGGAAGAAAACCAGCGGAATCAGGTTCTGATTGCAATCCATGATGAAGCGCGCGGCTTTCTCGGCGGATTCCGTATAAATTACGCCGCCAAACTCGATCCGCTTGTGACCCTCGTGATCGATTGCCTGTGCATGCAGCTTCTGATTCGCGACGATCCCTACTGCAAATCCGCCAATGCGCGCGTAACCGCAGAGCACAGTTTTTCCGTACTCAGGCTTGTATTCGTCGAAGCGGCTGCCGTCCACGATGCGGGCGACAATTTCCTTCATGTCGTAAGGGCGCCCCGGAGAAGAATCGTAAATACCGTAGATTTCTTCCGCTGCCAGCGCAGGGTCTTCCGGTTTCTTCCGGTCCCACGGAGATTGCCTCCGGTAGCCCCATTTCTCGACGATCGCGCGAATCCGCCCCAGGCAAGCCTCATCGTTAGGTTCACGAAAGTCCACGGTGCCGCTGATGGCCGAGTGCATGGCTGCGCCACCCAACTCCTCAGCAGAAACTTTTTGTCCAATCGCCGCCTGTACCAGCGCCGGCCCAGCGAGAAAAAGTCCGCTGCCGTCGGTCATGAGCACGTGATCGCACATCACAGGAAGATATCCGCCGCCCGCGACGCACATACCCATAATAGCTGCGATCTGCGGGATGCCCATGGCCGACATGACCGCGTTGTTGCGGAAGACGCGCCCAAAGTCATCCGTATCCGGAAACACATCCTCCTGCAAGGGGAGAAAAACGCCCGCGGAGTCGACCAGATACATGGTCGGAACACGATTCTCTATGGCGATATTCTGAGCCCGGATGACCTTCTTTGAGGTCATGGGGAAAAATGCGCCAGCCTTAACGGTGGCATCGTTGGCGATAATCATCACCAGCCTGGTGTGAATACGTCCCAGCCCTGTGATCACGCCTGCCGCAGGTGCCCCACCCCACTCTTCGTACATTCCGTAGGCTGCGAAGGAGCCAATCTCAAAAAAGGTGCCGGGATCGACTAACAGGCTGATACGCTCGCGCGCGGTCAGCCGGCCTTTGCTGTGCTGGTTCTCGATTGCCTTTGGGCCGCCGCCCTCGCGGATTTGTTCTTCTTCGTTACGTACTTGAGAAACCATGTCCGCAAGAAAACGCATATTCGCTTCAAAACGCGGGGAGGTCGCGTCCACGTGTGTTTCTAGGACGGTCGAGCTCGAGGGCGTGCTGGATTCGTATCGCTCGGCCATGAAGGGCTGCCAGGAACCATTTACCGTATAACAGCCTAGCATCGCGACGCAAACTTCGATTCCAAACAGGCGGAAACGCGACCCAGGATGACTAAGTGAAGATCACCGAAGAATGAATTCGCTGCACTGCCTTTGCCACAGGGTCCTCTGCCAAACCATCAACCAGCCCATGGCGCAGTGCATCTCCCGCGTGCAGCTTCTCGGCCGCCACAAACACTTCGAGGGCCTTTGCTTTTCCGACGAGTCGCGGCAACCGCTGCGTTCCTCCCCAGCCTGTGATCAGCCCCAGCGCTGCACCACGATGTGCGAGAACCGCATCCGGCGAAGCGATTCGCCGGTGGCAAGCGAGAGCCAGATCGAGTCCACCGCCCATGCAGTACCCGCAGATGGCCGCGTAGACTGGAGCGGGGAAGCGCTCTACCGCGGTCATTAGCGTCTGGCCTATGCGAGAGAATTCGCGAGCCCAGGACGCGGTCAAGGCCGCAATCTCGCTCAGGTCGGCTCCCGCCGAGAAGAATCTGCGGCTTCCAGCAACGATCAACGGCTCCGGCCTGCGCGCCAAGTCACGGAACCCATCGGTCAATGCCAGTACACAATCCCGCGTCAGACGATTGGTGCTGTCATCGGAGCGCAAACGCAACACCCGAACGCCGTCATGCTGCTCTAGAGAAAAAAACTCACGTGGTAGCACTTGGCACTCAGCACTCAGCCCCTGCAATTCGCGCTGAGGTTCAGCAGAGCCAAGTGCTGACTGCTAAATGCCAAGTGCTAAGTGCTTTTTTCTATCCACTGGTCCAGTCGGCAACCGTCTTCTTCCAGCAGAAAGCTTCCCACACCGAAACACTCGCCAAAGATCCTATGCGACCCGGGATCGCGGGCCGCGCGCGGGATCCATTGTTTTCCAATCTGATATTGGCTGGCTGTGAACCACTTCTGCGGCAACACCTCGACCAGCCCCGCCTGCAGATAGAAAACGTACAAGGCGAACGCCGGATCATCCTTTCCCTTCGCCGGATAGCTGGTGGGGACAATCAGTTCATCAACCGACCTCATTTCCACCGGGACTTCAATCTTGTGCATGCCAGCGTCGAGACCGAGCAGGACCTCAAAGTCCGCAATCGGGGCAGTGGCAGCGTAAATTCGTTCCGACGATTGCTTGAACCATCCCGCAATTTCTGCGAGGTCGAAAGGCTTGAGCTGGTCAGGATCGAAGCACGCGAGACGAATGCTCCGCCCCTCCGGGCACCAGATGCCAAGATGCAAAGGCGGAACGAAGAACGGGCGGCAGTATGTATTCAAGGCCAGAAGCGGTTTGTCCGGTTCCTGTGCTGGAGCGAGCGAGATCACATAGCCCAACGGGCCCTCGCTTCCGTGATGGGTCCAAGCGAACCGCTGACCGGAGGCGGAACTGACTTGAGGGAAAGCCTTCCAATACCAGGGAGTGGGTCCAATCGTGCGAGCGAGGGTGTCGCGGAGACGGGAAGTGCTAATCTCGGTCATCAGCCGGCCGTCGGTATCGTGCGCGGCTTGATGTTGGCACGAATGAATTGAACGATAGCGTCCATCGCGGTACCCGGCTGAAAAATAGCGGCAACCCCAATCTGTTTCAGATGGGCGACATCCTGATCAGGAATGATGCCGCCGACAACCACGATTACATCGTCCATCTTGTTTTGTTTGAGCAGGTCCATGACTCGCGGAACAATCGCGTTGTGCGCGCCCGAAAGGATCGAAAGCCCGATGACGTTCACGTCTTCCTGCACGGCAGCGCTCACAATCATCTCCGGCGTCTGACGCAAGCCGGTGTAGATGACCTCCATGCCAGCGTCGCGCAGAGCTCGGGCAATAACCTTGGCACCCCGGTCATGCCCGTCAAGGCCGGGCTTCGCGACCAGTACACGGATTTTCTGCTCAGCGGGCATTTTCTTCGGCGTGTATTAACGCGGCTCAACACGGAACGCTCTAGGATACAACAGAGACAGGAAGATCGACCAATTCGATGAAGAGTGCCTCAGTGAATTGGCGGCTTCCTTCGTGAACCTTCGTGTCCTCTGCGGTTAGCGGTTTTCCACGCTACACAGTCTTCATATCCAAACTGCGCCACAAGTACCAACTGGCGATGCTGCGATAGGGTTCCCACGGTCTGGCGATTTTTTCCATCTGCGCCGGATTGGGCAGCTTGCGTTTATGGTAATGCTTTTTCATTGCCATTCGGATGCCGAAGTCGCCGGTCGGCAATATGTTTTGCCTCTTCAGCGTGAATATTAGAAACATGTGCGCGGTCCAGACGCCGACGCCTTTGACTTGGGTCAGATGTTTTGTGACCTCTTCATCAGTCATCCCCGGCAGGTGAGTGAAGCTAAGTTCGCCACGAATGGCGCGCTCCGCCATGTCGCGCAGGTAAGACGACTTCTGCTTCGAGAGACCCACCGACCGCATCTGCTCGGCGGTAAGCTTCGCGATACCTTCTGCCGTCAGCGGCTCGCCAGCGAGAGCCGCAAATCGCTTGAAGATGGTTACGGCGGCTTTCCCATTCAACTGCTGATAGACAATGGCCTCGGCCAGACTATGGAATACCGGCTCGCCAAATTCCATGCGGCAGGGTCCGACTCGTTCAATGATCGCTCGCAGGACACGATCAGATTTCTTTAGGTGATTGATTGCTTTGCGCATGCGAAGATTAAACGAAACCACGGTCAAGAGGATAGCAGATCAGTGTGTTACTGACACTTGTGTCCCCGCTCTGTTCTTGTGGATGTCGATCTGGCCTGACCTCTGGCGGGTCACATAACGTAGGGCTCCGCGATAACTAGGTAAAGCTCGCCTCGGTGTAGGTCCCGTAGACCTCACGCAACGCGTCGCAAATCTCACCAACTGTGGCATACGCGCGCACCGCATCCACGATGTACGGCATAGTGTTCGCTGACGAAACTTCCCCGCTCGACCCAGTTTTCGGTTCCAGGGCGGCGGCCTTCTTCAGCGCATCGAGGCGCCGACGGACCTCCTCATTCGACCGCCGGGCCCGCAATGCTTTCAATTTTGCACTCTGATGCCGGGCCACGCTCTCGTCGATGTATAGAATGTGCGGTGATTCTTCTTCGACAACGAACTCATTCGCCCCGACAATGATTTTTTCTTTCGCCTCCGCGGCCCGCTGAAATTGGTAGGAAGCTTCAGCGACTTCTTTCTGCGGATAGCCCCGCTCGATGCCTTTCACCATCCCGCCCATCGCGTCCAGTTTGCCAAAATAGTCGAACGCGCCTTTTTCCATTTGTAGCGTCAGGTTCTCGAGAAAGTAAGATCCACCCAGTGGATCAACCGTTTGCACGACTCCAGATTCATAGCCAATGATTTGCTGAGTGCGTAATGCGATGCGCGCAGCTTCTTCGGTTGGCAGGGCGAGCGCTTCGTCGTAGCCATCGACGTGCAGTGATTGCGTTCCCCCCAGCACCGCCGCCATTGCCTGAATGGCGGCGCGCGCGATGTTGTTTAATGGTTGCTGGGCCGTTAACGAAACACCAGCAGTCTGCGTATGGAATCGTAGCAACCAGGTCCGCTGGTTCTTTGCCTGGAACCGCTCTTTCATTACCTGATACCAGATCTTGCGCGCCGCCCGATATTTTGCGATTTCCTCGAAGAAATCGTTGTGCGCGTTGAAGAAGAAGCTGAGACGTGGACCGAATTCGTCTACATCCAGACCACGCCGGCGCGCCCATTCTACATATTCCACGCCGTCATAAAGCGTGAAGGCCAGTTCCTGCAGCGCAGTCGATCCCGCCTCGCGAATGTGATATCCGCTGATGGAAATCGTGTTGAAACGCGGCGTAAATTTCGATCCAAACTCGAATGTATCGATCACCAAACGCATGGACGGCGCTGGCGGATAGATATATTCCTTCTGCGCGATGTACTCCTTGAGAATATCGTTTTGAATCGTGCCGGAGACCTTTTTCCAGTCTGCGCCCTGCTGTTCCGCAACCACCAAATACATGGCCCACAGCACCGAAGCGGGTGAGTTGATGGTCATCGAGACGGTCGTGTTCTCAAGACTAATCCCCCTGAAGAGAATCTCCATATCCTCGAGTGAATCAATGGCCACGCCACACTTGCCGACTTCGCCTTCACTGGCGGGATGATCAGAATCGTAGCCCATCAGCGTGGGCAGATCGAACGCAACCGAGAGTCCTCCGCCGCCATGTTCGAGCAGATATTTGTAGCGCTGGTTGGTTTCCTCCGGCGACGCAAAGCCGGAGAACTGGCGCATGGTAAAAAGCTTGCCGCGATATCCCGTAGCATGAATACCGCGCGTGTAGGGCGGTTGGCCGGGATAGCCGAGATACTGGTCATGGTTCCAGTCCTCTGGGAGATCCGCCTGAGTGTAGAGGCGGCGGATGGGAACATTCGAAATTGTCGAGAAGCGCGCATGACCGCTCTCGTCAAGGTTGGTACCTGTGGGCGCGCCGATTGGCCGCTCAGGAGCCTTTTCGAGAGTCGGTGCCAGCGTTTTTTCAGCCCACTGTTGCTCCGCTTCGGAAGGATGGCGGCCCTCAAACACATCTGCGATTGGATTCTCCGCAACTTGCGGCCGGGCAGGTTTCTTGTTAGCCATGAACACCCCGTCAGCTTTGATGATAGAAGAGGGCGCGGAGAGCCGCAAGGCGGGAGACGTTGCAAGCTACCTCTCTACGAAGATTCAGTGTGTAGAAACGTTGCTTGCAAGGTTTGGGCGCGACAGTTCCCATGCTTTGGCGTATTTCCAGGACACATATGCCGAGTGGTAGAGATGGAGAAGCAATCCTTCGCGTCCATCCAGAAAGCCGAGCCGGATAAAATAGTTGTAGACGAAAGTCAGCAGCGGCCGAATCACGATATTGCCAACGCTGAACCGGCGGTGACCTTTGGCGACCGCAACCTCGGCGCCCATCGAAGAATAGCTGTTCATGTGATCGATGTAGCCCCGCAACGTTGGATAGGCGTCGTGCAGTAGCGCGTTGGAGAGCTTGCCAGTCGGCCCATTCACCTTGATCGTGGGATGCGCGCCGTATTCCTCGAATCGCCCTGCCCCGCGGCGAATGACACGCAACTTGGGGTCAGGATAGAAACCACCATGCCGGATCCAACGGCCAAGAAAAAAATTCTTGCGTGGAATCCAGAAGCCACTGATCGTCAAACCACCGACCGTAGCGCTGCCTTTCAGAGCAATCTCTATTTCGCTGGCAAGCTCCGGTTCAAGCCGCTCATCCGCATCTAGTTGCAGCACCCAATCCATCGACGCCTTATCCACGGCTGAGTTTTTCTGCGCTGCGAAACCCTTCCACACCTCGACAAAAACTTTCGCACCAAAAGACTGCGCGATCTTAACGGTGCGATCGGTCGAGCCCGAATCCACCACAATAATTTCTCCCTTGCCATCGCGCACCAGTGGCATCACGCTTTCAAGCGTGCGAGGGAGGTTGCCTTCTTCGTTCTGCGTGATCAAAACGACAGACAGCGTCACGCGTGGAAGGATACATCGGAGCTCAGGAAGACTGAAAGTGGAAACCATTCGGCCCTGCCGCGTGAATGCCAGGCGAGCAGGGCCAAATCTCAATCAATAGCCCGGCGGCTGTGGTTGCGAAGTCGCGCCCGGTTGCGAATCCTGGCGCGGCGCGATGTAGGGCACATTCGGCATATGACTCACCTCGCCGCGTTCGGCGTCGGCCATAACGATTCCAGAGTGGTCGAGCAAAAGGCCGGTAGCACGATCTAATTCCACCCGCGCTTTTTCGTACGCTGCCTTGGCGGAGACCAGATTGGATTCCGCCGTGGTCAAGCCAGACTCGTCTTGCAACACCGCCGTTGGGTTAGAAACTCCGACAGCCAATTTCTGCTGTTCGGCATCCAGTGTCTGGCGCGCAAAATCAACCGCCGCCTGCGCAGCTTGCACGCTGGCTCGATTCTGCCGCAGTGCGAACTGCGCGTTGCGCACCTCAATGTCGACCTGGTTCTGGAGTTGCCGTAGACGGACCTGCGCCTGCCGATATTCCAACTCGGCGCGCACCTGGTCCGCTTGGCCCTGTCGATTTCGAATTGGAATGGTAAGAGTCACACCAATTCCTTTATCGGGTGAGGTGCCATCGACGAGCTGATTCAACGTCCCGGCGTAGCTGACCGGCCCACCATTGCGGAATGGGGAGCAGCCGTAGCCGGAGAAAAGCAGAGGGAACTTCCGCCAGGTTTACAAAGGGGCACAAGCGGGTTCACGCTTCCTCCGATACCGGAGCCGCCATAATATGCGAACAAATCCAGAGTCGGCAGCATGGCATTGCGAACAGCTTTGTTGTTGAGCTCACGACTGTTGAGGTCAATTCGTGACTCGGACAATTCCGCGCGATGACCGAGCGCGTCGCCGATCAGATCCTGTATGGGTACAACCGGCTCCTGGTTGGGCAGCTGCATCGTGGAGGTGGGAATCACGTCCGCTCCCGCAAGCGCTGGATCCTCGAGCGTGCGGCTGAGCGCATTCTTCATCAGCAATTCCTGCAGCTCCAGATTGGTTTGAGCCAGGATCAACGCCTGTTGATCAGTCGAGACCGTGCTCTGCGCGCTCACCACCTGGATGGGCGGCAAGGTTCCGAATTGCACCTGCTTCTTGTTGTCGGCGAGTGTCCTCTCCGCAAAAGTCAGCGCCTCCTGCTGCACTCTCACATTCTCATAGGCGTAAACCAGATCCCAATACAGGTTTTCGATTTGGTCCACCGTGGTGATAACTTGCAGCCGGAAGGCTACATCAGAAATCTCGCGGTTATTCTTGGCAATCCGGATAAAGCGCGTGTTGGGGACAAAGCCAAACCCTTGAAGCAAGTTCTGGGTAAGCCTGAACTGCAAACCAGAACTGATGCTGGGAGTGTACTCGCTGGTTGGATTGTTGGTCGTGACGTGTGTGTTGTTGAATCCCACGGCCAAGTTCGTACCCGAATGAAAACCCTGCAGGTAACTGAAATTGCCGGTGCCCGTGTTGGTGTTTGCGATCGGCACCGGGCTGAACACGCTCGTGGATTGCGTGAAGTTCCGGTCCATCTGAAGTGTGCCCGTGACCACCGGATCGAAACTGGTAATAGGCGAGCCAATGCCCAGGGTCGAACTGACCAATCCGTTAGTACCGGTACCCACGCCGCCCGCAGCCACGCTCGTACCGCCAGCTCCCGAACCGACCGTTCCGCTAAGCCCGCCCACGCCGCCTCCGGGCGTGTTTTGCACGATCCCAGTGTTCACGCCGAGAATGTTAGCCCCTGCGTCCGCACGCAGAATATCCGTGTCCGCAATGTTCAGGTTGTAACGTGCCAACACCAGATCGAGATTGTTCTCCAGAGCCAGTGCAACCGCGTCATTCATCGAAAGCATGATTTTGCCGTCATGCATCAACTGTTGAACGCGATCCGTGTTGTTCAGGTTCGGCGGTGGCACATAACCCGGCTTGTAAGGGGCGATCACGTTGGGAAACTGAGATCGCGGTTTCGAATAATCCACCGGGACATACTGCTGTGATTGCGGAGCCGGGGTGGGCATGGGCTGAGGCGCTTGCGGCAACGAAGACGGCGTGGGTGGCGCAGCCTGTGCCCACCCGCTGATCGATAGCACACCCGCAAGTGCGAATCTGACGATTCCCCGGCTGGCGAAGTTTAATCGAAACAAAGCCATTTCTTTATCTCCTTTTGCGTGAAGACTACTAGCGAATATTGCAGCATTTTTCAATCTCGACATTGGATGCGTCCGAACTATTGCGGACACACTAGAGTAGCTTTGGTCACGAGCAAATATGGTGATGAATTGTAAAGAATTATAAAGAGGGAGTTTTCGTGAGGATGGTCGAGGCTGCCGCACTCCCTCTCTGGGCGGGGAGCCCAGGGAGGGAAAATGCAAAAACCAAGTTGCCGGATTTACTTTTGAGGTTGCGCCTGCTGCTGAGGAGTTTCCGTCAAAGATTTTATATCTTGGCGCGGCAAAACATGGGGCACGGTTGGCATGTGGGTTACCTGGCCGCGCTCGGCATCGTCCATAATGATGCCGTTGCGGTCCAACAACAGGCCGGTGGCCCGGTCGAGTTCGATGCGCGATCTCTCGTAAGCCGACATCGCCGAAACCAATGTGGATTCCGCGGTTGCCAGGGCCGACTGGTTTTGCAGGACCAGCGTGCTCGTCGAAGCTCCCAGGTTTAATTTCTTTTGCTCTGCGTCCAGTGATGTACGGCCCAATTCAACCGCGGCTTGAGCTGCGGCCACTGCCGCCCGGTTTTGCGTCAGCGTGAATTGCGCGTTCCGCACCTCAATGCGAATCTGATTCTCGATCTGCTGCAGCCGCATCTGCGCCTGCCGATATTCCATCTCAGAGCGAATTTGCGTGGCTTGGCCAGCACGGTTGCGTATCGGGATGTTCAAAGTTAACCCGACGCCCTTGTCGGGAGCGGTCGAGTCTACCATCTGATTCAACGAGGTCGTATAGCCCACGGGAGCGGCCGTCGGAAGAATGTTCAGAGGTGGACCGGCACACCCAAATTGCCGCTGCGCTGGCGTCTGATTCACGCAGAGATTTGCCTGATTCTGTGCCCCGGCCAAACCCGATCCGCCATAGTAGGCAAACAGGTCGAGCGACGGCAGCAGGGCGCTCCGAACCGCTTTGTTGCTGATCTCCTGGCTGGCTAAATTAATGCGCGCTTCGGCTAATTCTGGCCGGTGGCCCAAAGCGTCGTTGACCAGATCTTGCGTGGGTATGACTTCTTCCTGGGCGGAGAGTTGTATGGTGGACGTAGGAATTACCTCAGCGTCGGCCAATCGAGGATCCACCAGCGTGCGGCTGAGCGCATTTTTCATCAGCAGTTGCTGCAGTTGGAGGCTGTTCTGAGCCTGGATCAAACTTTGCTGGTCCGCAGCCACCGTGCTCTGAGCGCGAACCACTTCGATGGGAGCCAGACTGCCAATCTGCACCTGCTTCTGAGTATCCGACAGCGTTTTCTGGGCGAAGGCCAGCGACTCCTGCTGCACCCTCACATTCTCGTACGCGAAAACCAGATCCCAGTACATATTTTCGATCTGATCCACTGTCGTGATAACTTGCAACCGGAAGGCAACGTCGGTTATTTCACGGTTGTTCTTCGCGATGCGGATGAAACGGTTATTGGCTGCGAAGCCGAAACCCTGCAGCAGATGCTGCGTTAGCCGAAACGTGAAATTCGGGTTGATCACCGGGCTCAAGGTTGTAAATGGGACGTTCGTGGTCTGGCGGACGTTGTTAAAGCCCACCAGCAAGTTGGTTCCAGATTGGAAGCCCTGCGTGTACGAGAAATCATAAGTCTGCGTGTTCTGCGAGAGCACCGGAACACCGGTAAACAAGCTGCTGGCCAGTTGATTGAAGTGATCCCATTGCAGCGTGCCGCTGAGGAGGGGATCGAAACTCGTAATCTGTGGACCGAGGCCCAGCGTGGACCCGACCAAGCCGCCAAGTCCAGCGCCTGCGCCGCCCGCGCCTGCACTGGTGCCGCCCGCGCCTGCGCCGGATCCGGCCTGCACCCCTAAACCGCCAACCCCACCGCCCGGTGTGTTCTGCACTACACCAGCGAACACGCCCAGAATGGCCGCGCCCGCCTTGGCCCGTAGAACGTCCGTATCGGCGATGTTCAGGTTGTAGCGCGCAATCCCGATGTCCAGATTATTTTCCAGGGCCAGCGCGACCGCATCATCGATTGAGAGCATGAGTTTGCCATTCTGCATGAGCTGCTCAATTCGCGGCGTGTTGTTCAGGTTGGGTGGCGGCAGATACCGAGACTTATACGGAGCGATCGGGTTTGGAAAGTACCCTTGTGGCCTGTCAAAATTTTCCAGATGGAACTGCGGCTGCGGGGCTGGCACCGGAGTGGATTGAGGCGTCGCCGAAGAAGCCGGTGGCGCGGACTGGGCTGAATCTTGTGCCCAACCGCTAATGGCTAGCACGCCGGCGAGCATCATTGCAACGACCAGACGGCAGGTAGAATTCAAAGCAGACAAAGACATTCGCTTATCTCCATGCATTAGAACTTCTCGTGATGACGACAAAGGCTACTCTAGGTCAAGAGTTATTACGCAAAACAGCCCGCCCAGGTTTCATTTTTGTGCTGTCCGGGCAGGGTGTCGCGTTTCGTCGTAGACCGCCACGTGGAATGCAATAGTATAGCTGACGCGGCAGTCTTGATTCAGCTACGGTCCAACTGATTGCATCAAATTTGCAAAGACTTGCAAGCCGTTTCGATGTGGAATTGAGGAGAAAAACTCCAGGCAATCCTCATGCGCAATTTCAAAATCGTTCTGGCTTATGACGGCTCGGAATTTTCCGGGTGGCAAGTGCAGCCGGACGCCGCCACAATCCAGGGCACTCTGGCCTCGGCTATTGGACGAGTGACCGGCGAAAAGGTTTTGCCTCAGGGTTCCGGACGCACCGACGCTGGAGTTCACGCTCTCGCCCAAGTGGCCACGTTTGCCCTGGAGTCGCCCATACCGCCGCAGAATCTGGTGAAAGCGTTGAATGATATGCTGCCGCCTTCCATCCGCGTGATCGAGGCCGTAGAGGCGCCGCTCGAGTTTCACGCTCGCAAGTCTGCCCACGCGAAAACCTACCACTACCGCATCCATCGCGGTGCGGTCTGTCCGCCTTTCCTAGCCCGCTACGTTTGGCACTATCCCTATCCGCTCGATGAAGATGCCATTCGACAGGCGGCCAGCTTCGTGACCGGTGAACATGATTTCACTTCCTTTGCAGCTGTAGATTCAGAACGCGGGCGTGAGGATGAAATTTCTGATGTGCGTTCGAACGTGCGGCGCGTCTTCGCCTCAACCTCGGAGCACACCGGAGAGGAATTGCTGTATGTGGTCCGGGGCAGCGGGTTCTTGCACCACATGGTAAGAAACCTCGTGGGGACGTTTGTACTGGTTGGAAAAGGCACATTGAAACCGGAGGATGTAGCCACCATTCTGGAAGCGCGAAATCGATCAGCCGCGGGAGCAACTGCTCCTGCGAGTGGGCTGTATCTCGTGAGTGTCGAATATTAGGTACAGGTGTGGCGCGGGCGCCCGCGCCCGCGTAAACTTTTCACAGGATATGGTTACCGACTTTCAAATCGCGGCTCGTAAAGTGGTCTCGGTAAATCCCGCGACCGGAGAGACGCTACGAGAATTTGAATGTGCCTCCGAGCGGGACGTTCAGGCTGCAGTGGCTCGGGCTCGCGCCGCTCAACCTGGGTGGAACGAATTGGGAGTGCGTGGACGAGTTGCTATCCTTCGCGAGTTTCAGCGGTTGCTCCACCAAAGGAAATCGGAAGTCGCGGCTCTGATTACTCGCGAAGCCGGCAAGCCGATGGTAGAGGCGCTGCTCACGGAAGTTCTGGTGGTGTTAGATTCCACGCGCTTCTGCGTCGAGAATGCCTTTGCCTTCCTGCGGGAACAGCCGGTCCCGCACGGCAATCTGGCCATGAAGACCAAGACGGGACGCATTCTGCGCGAGCCGCATGGAGTGATCGGGATTGTCTCGCCGTGGAATTATCCCTTCTCCATTCCCGCCACGGAATCGCTGTCCGCGCTCGTAACCGGAAATGCGGTGGTGCTGAAGCCATCAGAACTCACGTCGCTGACCGCTGTGGAACTGGCTTCATTGCTGCATCAAGCCGGTGTACCGAAGGATGTATTTCAGGTCATCGTTGGCGACGGAACCACAGGTTCGGCGCTGTTGAACGCTGAAATCGACAAGCTGGTTTTCACTGGAAGCGTTGCTACGGGCAAGCGCATTGCTCAGGCTGCGGCTGCGCGTTTGCTTCCTGTCGTGCTGGAGCTGGGCGGAAAAGATCCGATGCTGGTGCTCGATGACGCGGATGCGGACGTGGCATCCAGCGGCGCGGTCTGGGGCTCGTTCGCGAATTGCGGGCAAGCTTGTCTTTCGGTTGAACGCTGCTATGTGCATCGCAGTTTGTATAACGCATTCCTCGAGGCTTGCGTGCGGAAAACGAAACAATTGCGGGTGGGCAACGGGATCGATCCGCAAACAGAAATCGGCCCGCTGATCTACGAACGGCAACTGCGGAATGTCGAGTCGCACGTCGAAGATGCGCGGGCTCGCGGCGCGCGTGTGCTGACCGGAGGATCGCGTCTGCCACAGCTCGGTCCGAATTTTTACGCTCCGACCGTGCTCGCTGACGTCACGCACGCCATGCACATCATGCGTGAGGAGACATTCGGTCCCGTCCTTCCAGTGATGCCGTTCGACACCGACGAAGAGGCCATCCGGTTGGCCAACGACTCCGACTACGGTCTCGCTGCAAGCATCTGGACGCGTGATCGTGCCCGCGGAGAATCGTTGGCACGCCGCATCCTGGCGGGGACAGTCATGGTGAACGACGCGGTCGCGTGCTTCGGCATCAGCGAGGCTCCCCATGGCGGCGTGAAGGCGAGCGGCATGGGGCGCACTCACGGACGTTTTGGCATGGAAGAAATGGTGCGCATCAAGCACGTCGATTCCGACCGTCTGCCCGGTATGAAGAAAATCTGGTGGTACGGATACGGCCAAGGGTTCACCCGGCAGATGGAAGGCTTCCTCGACCTGATGTTCGCCCGCCGACTCGGTCAAAGGCTGCGAGGCGCAGTGCGCTCGGCGGGAGCGTATGTGCGAAAAGGGCGGCTCTAGCATCGCGTCCCCGCTTCTCCCAGATCGGGAAAGTTTACTGTTTAGTACCGGGTACCCCCCTCCCCCTGTTGGCCGCAAAATCTAGAAAACAAGAGATTTAAATTTTGACTATATGCTAGATCTTTGAGTTTTAAGGAGTTACACGCAAAATCTAGAGAACATTGGAGTTAGCCGTGCTCGGCAGTTCCGTTTTGGGAACGCGCAGCGGCTTGAAGGTCGGAGAGCTGCCGCCCGACCGGCGGGTCTGATTGTCAAAGAGCGGACATTATCCATTGGATAATGCTTTATAAGATAGATTATCTGGTTGGAAGAAAGCAGTCAACGAGAAAGAGTTCGCAGACGTAAACCTCGGGCACAACCAGGTCAACGAGTGTAATCGGGATTTTTCGGTGCGCCGTGAAAAGGCGCTGGTCCACAGCGGGAAGAAGACCCGCCCGGGAACTGGATCGCTCCACCCGGTAGCAATCGGAGCGGCGGTGGAGGTAACAAAGCCGCCGAAGCCTCCGGTGTAGAGGGTCGCTAGGCGACTTGGCGAGTCTGCAGGCCGTAACGCGAGTGAACGCTGAGCAGGCCCCGAAAACGATAATGCAGGAGCCGACCCATCCGAAATTTGGGGAAGGCCGAGGTCGAGGGAGTAGTCATGAGCGATTTAGTCTCTCGGACCTGCCGGGGTAGTGGCGACAGCATGCAGACACAGGGGATCAGACGCAACACGGGAAGCCCCAGCGGTGATCGCAGTCGCGATCAACTGGCAACTCGTGAGAGACAGGCCGGGCCGTGTGGGGTGACGGAGAGGCTCGCAGTACTGACGAAACCGGGTAATGCCGGTGGAGGGAAGGGGCCTCAGTTGAAAGGAAACGCAAGAAGCGACGAAGACGGAGGGATTGGTGTCGAACCTAACAACCCCAGCCAGTGTTCAGAAGTTGCAGACGGCGTTGCACGACAAAGCGAAGGGATCGCCCGACTTTCGTTTCCATGCACTGTATGACAAGGTGTACCGAAAAGACGTTCTGGCCTTCGCCTACGAATGCTGCAAAGCTAATGGTGGAGCGGCAGGAGTAGATAGCCAAACGTTCGAGGACATCGCGGCATATGGAGTAGAGCGATGGTTGGACGAACTGGCGCAAGAGCTGAAAAGCCGAACGTATCAACCGCTTCCTGTGCGGCGGGTGTATATACCGAAGCCGGACGGGAAGCAGCGGCCGTTAGGAATGCCCGCTATCCGGGATCGGGTGGCGGAAACGGCGGCGGTGTTGGTCCTCGAGCCCATCTTCGAGGCTGATCTGCCGTCGGAACAGTACGCCTATCGGCAAGACCGCAGCGCATTGGACGCCGTGCAACACGTCCATAAGCTGATCAACCACGGCCATGGAGAAATCGTAGACGCAGATCTCAGCAGCTACTTCGATACCCTTCCACACGCCGAACTTTTGAAGTCGGTAGCTCGCCGAGTTGTCGATGGCGCGATGCTTCATCTGATCAAGAGGTGGCTGGAAGCACCCGTCGAGGAAACGGACGAGCGTGGAAAGAAGCATCGCAGTACGCGCAATCGGGATGAAGGGCGGGGAAGTCCGCAAGGTTCTCCGATCAGCCCGTTGCTGAGCAATCTGTACATGCGCCGGTTCGTACTTGGCTGGAAACGGCTGGGATACGAGAAGCGTTGGAAAGCGTACATCGTGAACTATGCGGATGACCTCGTGATCTGCTGTCGCTACCAGGCCGAAGAGGCGCTAGGTGCGATGCGGGACATGATGACGAAGCTGAAGTTGACGGTGAACGAAAAGAAGACGCGGGTCTGCAAGCTACCGGAAGAAAAGTTCGACTTTCTGGGATACTCGTTTGGTCGCTGCTATTCGCCGAAGACGGGCCGAGCCTATATAGGCACGACTCCTTCCAAAAAACGGGTGCAACGCATCTGTCGGGCGATCAGCGCAGCGACTCGACGAAGCCAAACTCAGCAGGCCGCAGAGCAGCTCGTGGAACAACTCAACCGACAAATCATCGGATGGGCCAACTGCTTCTGCTTGGGCCCTGTCAGCAAAGCTTATCGCGCAGTGGAAGAACACACTCGCCGCAGGCTTCGCCAGTGGCTGTGCACCAAACATCAACGGAAGGGAGCCGGTACGACGGGGTACTCCGACCAGCTCCTGCACAATAGGTTTGGACTGGTTCGACTTGCGGAACGAACCGCCAGCTTTCCGTGGGCAACACCGTGAACCTTTCTCCGAGAGCTGGATGCGCGAAACGCGCCTGTCCAGTTCGATGAGCGGGAAGAGGAACCAGAACCAAGTCAAACCGGACTGAGGCGGTCAGGTGAAAACCTGACCAATCGCCACCGGGAGGCTAACGTCACTGCGCCTCTTCTCGACTCCACCCAACTAGGGCAGGTTTCACAGTCCGATTCGCTTAGCGACGCGATGCCGGGCGTCGCCGCGCTCCAGCCCGCGCGGTTTGCGCTGGGGTTGAGTGCTGTCTTTCGGACGACGCCCGGCCTACCTTCTACTTAGCGCAACACGTCCCAGAATGCAGTGACTGGGCGCACTCGTGTGTGTGTCGCCTGCCTTGGGCGTTCATCACTCCCTCCATTGCGGAGGCCACGGGAGTTGGCCCGGGCTAGGGTCAATGAGCGTAAGGGCGATTTTTGAACAGTTACCTTTTGGTAGGGACTATGATGCGTGCCCGGATTTCCCTCACCTACGAACTGGTCAGGCTGCGTGAGGTACGCCTATTTCTGAGAGATCACGAAGTTCACAAGGGCAGTCTCACCCGCATTCACGTTGACGGTCTTTTCCCAGGTTCTGGGTTCGCTAAAAATGACCCTCTGAACTGTCTTCTGGCTAAAGACATCTACGGCATTCTCTCTGCCCAGCACATGCCATCCTTCGTGCCACGCAACAACTTCATAATCACCTGGCGGCACATCGGTAAGCTCGAACCTGCCGTTTTCGTCGGTAACTGCGTAGTAAGGGTGAGGAACTACCATCATTTCAGCGTTCATCCAAACGTGTCCGCCGTTGCAGCGCAAGTTGATAAGGCCTGGAGTGTCCATCTTTCGTGTGATCACGCGGTCGGTGAACGGAAACGGCAGGTTGAAGCTTGCAGCGCCGTCCATGTGAATCGTATGCAGCGTCGCGTCGGAGCTTTTCATCGCAAGCTCAGAGGTTTGCGGTACCAAGAGAATATGCGGTTCGTATCGACAATATTTTTGGTCCAGAGAACGTCTCGGTGTAGGCAGGTTCATCGCCTTGCCCCTCGAGATATTCTTTAAGTACACGATAGTGTTGGCTACACCACCGTCCGGCCCTATGACCATTCGCTCCAAGTTGATTCTCTTGTGCGATTCAGGATCGCAGATTTCCGGGTCTTTGTTCACAGGAACTTCAAGACCCCCTGGCTCTGGGCCAGACCATTTCACAGTACCTGCGATCGTTCCTCCATTGGTTACGGGGATAACGGTGTAGCCACTCTGGGCCGGGGCCTTGCTAGCCCCAGCTATCAGTAGCATTGCGAACATCACGCATCTCGTCGGCGACATCTTCATGCCCGGAGTCTCAAGGATAGAGTGCCGTTTTTACGGATCTGAAGAAAGGTAACGGAAGTAATGAACCCGCTCACGGATCTAGGAACGGGGCAGCCTGTAAATCGCGCTCGTGCTGGGTGCCCAAGTCCATCGTCCGGAGTTCGGTACGCCCTCTCTCGTAAGGCGGTCGGTTTGCATAGATGCGGTTGCTCGGTCACCCCGGCGGGCTGTGCCAGATTGACGCACAAACCGGAAGTAACTGGCGAAACCAGGCCATAGCACTCAAAACCCCCGAAAGGTCAATGCATTATGAAAGAGCGCCCCGATTGAGAGGGTCGGATGGGTGGCGCCGCCTCCGCTCCGCTACGCTGTGCAGGGCTTCGCTCCGCTCCGGCGGCTAGAGAGGTTTGTGCGTGGTGGGAGAAGAAGGGCAAGAGGGCATAGGCAAATCAGCGGGAGGATGGCACTTTACCTTGAGGGGAAAGATAAGCGTTGGCACGAGTGATCTTCCCCCCAAGGAGGCAACTGAAATGAGTCGCGACATCAAGTATATCGGCATGGACGTGCACCAGGAAGCGATTGTGATCGCGGTCCTGAATGGCAGCAGTGGGAAGCTGGTCATGGAAACCATCCTGGAAACCAAAGCCAGCAGCATTCTGCAGTTCATTCACGGTCTGCGGGGCGAGCTCCATGTGACCTGGGAAGAAGGAACTTGGGCGGCCTGGCTGTACGATCTGCTGCAGCCGCAAGTGCAGCAGGTTCTGGTCTGCAATCCGCGCCGCAATGCCTTATTAAAGGAGGGGAACAAGAGTGACAAGGTGGATGCGCGCAAGCTGGCCGAGTTGCTGCGCACGGGAATGCTGCGACCGGTCTACCACGGAGAAAACGGACTACGAACGCCGCGCGAGTTGGGGCGCAGTTATCAGACCATCAGCAAAGATCTGACCCGAGTGATGAATCGGCTGAAGGCACTGTATCGAGGGTGGGGCATCCCCTGTGCCGGCACCCAGGTCTACGCTCCGCGCTATCGGGAGGAATGGTTGAGCAAGATTGCGCAAGCCGGGGTGCGCCGTCGCGCCGAGCTGCTCTATCAGCAACTGGAGGGATTGCAGGCCTTGCGGCGAAACCTGCGCCCCGAGTTTTTGGCCGAGAGCCGGAAACATAAGGCCGCGAAACTGCTGCGCCAGATTCCCTGCATCGGTCCGATTCGAGCCGCCCGCTTGATCGCGCTGATGCAAACCCCACACCGGTTCCGAAGCAAGCGGCAACTGTGGACCTACAGTGGCCTGGGGATTGAGACCCGCGACAGCGCGCAATACCGCTTTGTCCGCGGACAATTGCAACGCTCCAAGAAACCCCAGCAGCTGCGTGGTCTCAATCAAAACCATAACCATGAGATGAAAGAGATCTTCAAGAGTGCGGCCACCAGGGCCAGTTGTGGCACGGGACCGCTCCGCGATTTTTACGCGGCTTTGCTGGCCAAGGGTATGAAGCCGGAGATGGCTCGTCTGACGCTGGCGCGCAAGATCGCGGCCATCACTTTGACACTTTGGAAGAAGGGAGGACGTTTCGACGCGGAAAAACTGAAAACGCAAGCCGCTTGAGCATCGAACAGAACCCAGGTGATCTCCCCAGGTTTTCATGCCTCGGTGGTGGCCCATCGGTTCTTGCGATGCTCGGGTTCGAGGGAGAGTATCTATTCACTCATTAGGCGCTCCATGTGCTGCAGTTTCGCACCGCGTCTCCGGGTCAATCCTATGCCCCCTCGGATAACCCAAAAAAGCTGTAGGCCTCGAGTCTCACATAGGATCATGGTTGGCACTCTTAGCCAACCCTTCGCTTGCGTAGCTTCGGAACCGAATGGCGTCGAGCACCGTGGTTCATGAAACGATCGAGTCGGGACAAGCAACTGGGGTGGGCATTACCGCTGCAATCTGCGACGAGCCGAAGCAGCCGCACCAATCACCCTTGCGAAAATGAAACGGGGCTGGATGTAAGTCACGACACCCGCATCTCTCCGAGGGGCGGGGAGAAGTCTTTTTTCTTGACATCCTCTTTCATAGGATGAGTGAAATCGCGATTTTGCGCCAATTGACAAACCAAGGGAAAGGGGACAAGATTGTCCGCACGTTTCAAGTACGCTGTCCTCGCGGGAAAATCCAATCGCGGCTTGAACGAGGAGGGAATAAATGTTCAATCCTCGGAAACGCCCTCAGCCAATCACCTTTTTTGCCTTCCTGCTTGTAACTTGTTTGCTCTGTGGCGTAGCCAGCGCCGTGCCTTCCGTCACTCTCTCCAAGGAATCTGGACCACCCACGAGCAAGATTCTCGTTTCGGGCAGTGGCTTCGAGCCGAACGTGGGAGTGGACATCTTTTTCGACACGAAGGATAAGGCGCTAGTGGTCACCAACGGAAAGGGAGAGTTCCACGACGCAAGAATCCGCGCGCCCCGCAGTGCGCATCCAGGCAAACATTGGGTCACAGCTCTCGAGCGGAATAACGACAAGGGCGCCCAGAAGCCGTTCCTGGTGCAAACCAACTGGAGCCAGTTTCACTTCGACGCCGACGGCAGCCGCTTGAACCCGTATGAGAATGTGCTCAGCGTCCACAATGTTGGCAACGTCGGCTTGAAATGGAGCTACACCACCGGCAAGGGCAACGAGGTGTTGTCCTCGCCCGCCGTGGCGAATGGGGTGGTTTACATCGGCACCAGCTACCGCGTGTACGCGCTGAACGCCCGCACCGGCGCCAAGCGCTGGAGCTACCCCACCAGCAACGGGGTGCAATCCTCGCCCGCCGTGGCGAATGGGGTGGTGTATGTCGGCTCAGAGGACGGCAATCTCTATGCGCTGAACGCCCACACCGGGGCCAAGCTGTGGAGCTACCGCGCCGGTCTCGAAGTGCCTTCCTCGCCCGCCGTCATGGATGGCAAGGTTTATGTCGGCTCGACCGACGGCAACGTGTATGCGCTAAACGCCCGCACTGGTGCCCCGCTGTGGAGTCACCCCACCGGCCACGCGGTATTTTCCTCGCCCGCCGTGGCGAATGGCTTGGTTTACGTCGGCAGCGGCCACAACGTGTACGCTCTAGACGCACACACCGGGGCCATGCTGTGGAGCTACACCGCCTACGACGAGGTGGATTCCTCGCCCGTCGTGGCGAATGGGGTGGTGTATGTCGGCTCGAACGACGACAACGTGTATGCGCTGAACGCCCTCACTGGCGCCAAGCTATGGAGCTACACCACCGGTTACTATGTAGCGTCCTCACCCGCCGTGGCGAATGGGGTGGTGTATGTCGGCTCGGATGACAACAACGTGTACGCGCTAGACGCTGGAACCGGCGCCAAGCTGTGGAGCTACACCACCGGGAGCTTTGTGGATTCCTCGCCCGCCGTGGCGAATGGGGTGGTGTATGTCGGCTCGGACGACGGCAGCATGTTCGCTCTGAATCCCCTCACCGGCGCCCTGCTGTGGAGATACATCACCGGTAACGCTGTGTATTCCTCGCCCGTCGTGGCGAATGGGGTGGTGTATGTTGGTTCCTACGACAGCAACATCTACGCCTTCGGCCTGACCGGCGAGGTAAGTGCCGACGCGGAGAAGCAGAACAACCCCGATCTGAAGACGCTTCGTCCCGATTTCAACCTCAAGGTGTCCGAGCCGGACGCATCACCATCGAGCCCGGAACTCTGAGGCTTACAGGGTTAAGTGACGAAATCAGGCCATAGCGCTCATTGACCAGTGAACGGGGGTTTTGAGCGTAATTGATTCCATGACAATGTCGGCTCCCATGCCCGAGTAAACTTTGGTGGTGCCAAAACCAACCAAAAGGCTCGGAGAAAGGAGCCGAACAATGATCATTATAGGATGCGATTACCACCCGGGCTTTCAGCAAATTGCGTTTGTGGATACCGACACTGGAGAGTTTCAGGAACGGCGACTGCAACACCGCGAGGAAGCGGAAAAGTTTTATCGCGAGCTCGCGGCCCAGGGAATGCAGGTGCGTGTGGGGATGGAAGCCAGTGGACAGGCGCGCTGGTTTGAACGATTGCTCTCGGAGTTGCACTTCGAGTTGTGGATCGGAGATGCAGCGGAGATCCGGACGAAGCGAGTACGCAAGCAGAAGACCGATCGCCAGGATGCGCAGCTGATTTTGCGCTTGATGCTGGAAGATCATTTCCCGAAGATCTGGGTACCGAGCTGGGAGAATCGGGATCTACGGCAACTGCTGTGGCATCGGCACCGGATGGTGCAGGCGCGCACGCGGATCATGAACCAGTTGCAAGCGGTGGCGCTCAACGAAGGACTGCGCTGCAAGAAGCGACTGTGGCGAGAGGCTGGACGAGAGCAACTGGAGTCGTTCGCGTTAGCCCCGTGGGCCAGTCGACGGCGGCGCGATCTGCTGGCGTTGCTGGATCAACTCACTCCGACGATTGCCGAGTTGACGCAAGCAATCGAGCAGGAAGTGGAGAAGTGTCCCGCAGCACGGCGCTTGCAGACGCACCCCGGAGTGGGTGCACTGACCGCGTTGGCGTTCGTGCTGATCATTGGCCAAGCCGAACGGTTTCAGTGTGGCAAGCAGATCGCGAGCTATCTGGGACTGGTGCCGTTGGAGGACTCCAGCGGACAGCGGCGACGACTGGGACACATCACCAAACAAGGCAACTCCCTGTTGCGCTTCTTGCTGGTGGAAGCGGCGCAAGTCACGGTACGCAGCGACCCGGAATGGCGCAGCAAGTATTTCCACCTGGCCATGCGGCGAGGACGAAAGATCGCCAAGGTAGCGATGGCCCGCAGGCTAGCGGTTCGCATGTACTGGATGTGGCGCAAGGGATGGAATTACGAGCAGTGGAAAAAGTTCGGTTCGCACGCGGGACAACCCGGAAATCGCGATGGTGTGCAGTCGATCACCGAGTAATTGATTGGGTATCCCGCTCCCCTTCACGGGGGAGTTCGAAGTAGTAATCATGATCGCGGGTGTGACCGAAGAGATGCATGGGTCGGACTGAGTTCCTGACCTGGAAAACGATTACGAGCGAGCCTACGGTTGGAAAGGCAACACCATCCATCGAGAGCGAAATGGCGCTCTTCTTTGAGCACATGCAGTAGTGTGCTCGAAAAGTGCTTGACACGGGCCGACATTGTCAGAGACGCGATTTTACGACAGGCGTCATGTGCCTCCGGCGCACCACGCAGCATGAAAATAGCGAGCTGCTCGTTAGGTCTTTGATTTCTCGTGCGCAGACTCGCCATTTTCATGGCAGTTACCAGTGCGTTCAGTTGTCTAGCAGCGTCTTACAAGACTCACGTGTGTGGAAGATGTTTTCCTTTTCTCGTGGAAAAGCTCTTGCATCACCACCCAAATCCTAAGTTACCCTCGTACGCAAAAAGTAACCGTCACAGTAACGTTGTGACCAAAGGAAGCTTGACAAAGAAGCCGTTTCTGCGAGGTCGCGAATGAGCTAAGTCCTCCCACTGCTAGCATTCCTTAGCTTCAGGCAAGCATAGCACCGCACGACCCCTCTGTCCGTTGACGCCAGGGATGTGTTGGCACCGCGATTGCGCTCTCTAGATAAGCTCCCCCGCATACATGACAAGAATCATCCGTGCGGACTTTGTGTGGCTTGGGCTACCTGCGGGACCGTTCCGACAAACGCCGCCGACTCAACTAACAAAAGTACATCGGCCTGCATTCAGAACTTTGAGAGACAGACAGGACCGCAGGCATGCTGACCTAACTCGTGCGTCTTTATCTTCCCAAGAAGTAAGCACCGGCAGCAAAGGCAGATCCCAACAGGAGAACCATCTTTCATGAAGAGCGTCAGCGCGGTGCTTCTGATTCTTGCTCTGGCCAGTGCGGCCATGGGCGCGGACCTTCCATCATCCCCGCGTCCCGTGGAGCACGATCCGGGCGCGTGGGCATTCACAACTGGCTCCGCTTCCGCGATCACCGGCACATTCACGAAGCCATGGATCGGTCTTGCAGCGGGCGTGACCATTGGACTCGCGGCCAACTTGCAAGATAGCAACAATGCCCGGCAGAACATGGTGGGCGGCATCGCCGGTGCGGTCGGTGGCTACCTGCTCATCAAGACTCTCAAGCGCGATTGGCATCGCAGGAAGTAGTGTCCCAACTCCGCCATTTTCACTTTCAGGAGGCATTAGCCAAAGTTCTACATCGACGTAATGAACGGCTCACGGAAGCCGACACGGTGTGCGCCACGCCGGATGAGGCTCTCTCCCGGATCAATGAGCGTTATCGCGATCTTACGCCAATCATCCGTAGTCGCTGGCTGTTGGGCTGCCGCGAGTCAGCCTAGATTCCGAGCAATACATTCATCTCGCTCTCAAAGTCCGCCAACAGTTGCTGCCCCAGCATTGAGAGGCTTATGGCAATTCCTTGGCAGTCAAGCGGGTTCACATCTATTTGCTCTCCGATCTTCCACTCGCGAACACACCGTTGAAAGTCAATCGTTCCTTGAGTGGCTTCCACGGTGGTATGGGGAAGCTGGACCTCCTTCCCGTTCACCAAAATACGAGGTCGCAACCACACTGCCCTCAAAGTGTCAGTGTCCTTGGTTTTGTGGAGCGGAACCCCGGATGGTTTGACATCGACCATTTGCACTGTACCAAGGCGATGGGCGAGACAGTTGCGTATCGCAACGCCAAGCGCATCGCGTTTCCCTGGCGCTCAAAGTTGATCTTCAGGATTGCCGGATGGTCCTTGGCGAAACTCACCGAGATGGTCGCTGACTGTTCGTTCCATCTTTCGCAACAGTTTCATCTCTGGTAAGTGAGTGAACCTCACACTGCGCAGCTAGCTCGACAAAATGAGCGAAAGGGGCTTGTCAAGGATACTGAAGTGGAAGCCTAATCCGGACGACGACTTGCGACGTGGGTGTCGCTTTTCTTTAGATATTCGTAGCGGAACTAAACAGCGGCGTAACTCGTGCTCCCGATTACCGCATGGCTAGCTTCCTCTCCTCTGGGCTCATTTGGTTCCAAAGAACTCTCATGTCTTCCTCAACAATTCGGTTGCGGGGGTTTTGGCGTTGGGCGCGCGCGAACCAGCGATACGCGAGAGGCAAGTCTCGTGTAGCGCAGTGACCAGTTGCGTACATAGTTCCCACAGCGCTTTGGGCCTTTGCACTGGAGTGCTCAGCAGCAGCCAGAAGATCTTCCTGGGCGCGAACACAATTAGCCGGCACACCATCTCCATAGAGATACTTTTCACCTTCGGTCTCGGAATTATTTCGGCCGCGTGTGCTCGCAGAGACCGGCTGAACCTGGGTCTTCGACGACGCGAGTGCGGCTATTCTTTCCTGCAACGGGTCCCGAGTAGGAGTCTTTTCAATGGCACTTTGAGCGCTCTCATAAGCTAATTCTGACGGTTCAGGGCTCTGCGGCGCCAGCACTTCTATAGATGAAACTGAAACGTGTGTCGCGGTAGAATTCGTCGCCCTGAACTGGCTAGTAGCCGGGCTCTTCCAAAAGCTACTCGCCAGCGTGTGCAACTCGCGCCACTGCCAGCCGGCCAGTGCAACGGTGAAACTGAAAAGGACCAGGACGACATACCGTCCCATATGAGATGCACTTACTTCACCTTGAAAAGGGTAACTCCTACTGTTCGTTATCCCAGCAGTCGGACGCACAATCGAAGATCTGCCAACACGTGGACGTGTAGGCTGTTCCGGTAGTTTTTGCCCCTCGGTCAAGGGTTCGGCGGATTCGAGAAGTGCTCCGCATCTTAGGCAAAGGAGATTCGCCGAATTGTTGTCGGCCCCGCACAGCTTGCAGCATATCGCCATCGAAACTTGGCCAGCATTCTTTGTACCTCTTGCGCATAGAAACGGCTATACGCCTGCCTTTGCTGCGACTTAATTGAATTTCTGCAGGTATCCAAAGGCAAGATCCAGCGGACTTGATAGAGCAAAATGTCCCTTGCGTCGGCAGAATTTTCCTGATGCGGCAGCATAAGCGGTCACCCTGAGAACTGTTCGCTGACGGTGACTACAGTGCTTGCTGTATTGCCTGCGTCCAGCGTATCGCGCTAGGTTTAAGCCAGGTGTGGTTTTGATCCTTGGCGATCACGAGTTAGCGTCGGCATCGTTCACATTCCGACCCTCACAACTGAAGGAGACGGCAACTTCGCGCGCCATGTCGTTGGTTCCTCTGGGATTCGATCGGTCCAGCAGTTCTGCAACGGGAGAACTATATGAGAAAACTGATGATCGTTTCATTCGCCCTGGCTATGCTGATGTCCTCAGTCGTTGTGGCTCAATACGGCGCGCCGCAACCGGACAACGCGAAATCTGGCATGTCAATGAAAACCACTAGTATCACGGGAAAAATCAGCGATGACGGCAAGATGTTCGTGAACGACAAGGACGGTAAGAGTTGGACTATAAAACCCGGACGTGGTAAAAGGTCATGAAGGACACCACGTTACCCTGCAAGCACACGTGGATGCGGACACCAACGAGATCAAAGTCCTGTCGCTGAAGATGGCGAAGGATAACATGCAGAAGTGAATCACCCGTTCGCGATCAGTGACATGGTAGACCCGGCGGATCCGGCCAGGTCGTCATTCGACGGACGTGTCTGCCCTTGTCGGACTATTTGTTGGGTCCCCGTTGCCAACTGCTGCCGCTTAAGTTCTTGCGACACCGATTATTAATCATCGCTTGTCTTTCGAGCTTTTCTTTTAGTCGGTTCAGCTTACTCCAAAGTTTGAGCCTTTTTCCAGAGACGCAATACAGCTTTCGCTGGGTCTCAGAATCTGATTTCGCACTCCGGCATTACGATTTCCTGTCGCAACTACGAACAAGCTTCCAACGCTACGACTGTGCTCGACGAGGCAGTGGCTGTAACTGGTAGCTGAGCTACGATGAGCGTGCCCTTCCCATTCCCATTCGAATGTATGTCGAGGCTGCCGCCCAGTTGCCGTAGTCTTTCTCGCATACCCCGGATTCCCACACCTGGGGTGCCCGTCGAAGTCATTTCAAATTGTTTTTCCGGCGGTATGCCCTTGCCGCGATCCTCAACTTCGACGCGAACGTGATTGTCGGAGGCTGCAATTCGAATCGTTGCTGTCGGGCTTTCCGAATGGCGATGAATATTGGTCAGACATTCCTGCACGGTTCGAAAGATAGCCGTTTCTGACTCGCGTGGAAGCCGCCCAAAATCCACAGGGAACTCCAAATCGACTTCAATCTTACTGCGCTGCGCGAATCCCTCCACGTACCAACGAAGGGCGGAAGCAAGTCCTGCTTCATCCAACAGCGGGGGATGGAGCAAGTGGGAAATGGTGCGGACCTCTTTACTGAGTTCTTGTACCAGCGCCGCACTGTCATTGACCGTGCTCGCAACCTTGGTGAGGCGCTCGATCTCGGTGCCCACCACAGCAAGGTTCATTCCCAGGGCCGCCAGCATCTGCCCCACGCTGTCGTGCAACTCGCGGGCGATGCGCCGTCGCTCATCATCCTGCAATTGGAGCAGGCGCGCCGAGAGTTCGCGCAGATTTTGATTGGTCCTATCGAGTTCGACCGTGCGCTGCTGTACTGCTTCTTCCAGTTCTGCTTGTTCTGACCACAGCAGATTCTCACGACGACGACGCGCTTCTCCCATCGCAATCAGGATGCCGGATACGAACAAGAATGCCACAATACCAGCCACCTGCTGCATCCCGTGGACGCGGAGTGAGTGTGCCGGGGGCATGAACCAATATCGCAATCCAACGAGGCCGAGAATCCCACTCAGGATGGATGGGCCGACGCCACAGTACCACGCACAGAAAGCTACCGCCGGAAAAAGCGTGATGTAAGGGACGTAGTCACCCAGAAAGCGGTTCAGTACCAGACGGACCAGTAAAGCCGCTGCAGTCGCCAGCAGAGCGACCATGTAACGTACTACAATTTTCTTTGAGATTCGGGTGGATAGCGAAGCTTTAGTCGTCACAGTCTTACCCTCGCTTTGGCAAATCTATAAGCGACTCAATAAAGGCCAGGCCCGCTATGACGAAGTAACATCAATGCTATAACAAGAATGTGCGTAGTAGAACAACTTTTTGCCGGAACAATGTCACCCGCAACTGCCGTATAAGTGGATGAACACTCCTGTTGCCTTGTAGTTGCGCGGCAGTTTCGAAACGACACCATATTTTGTTTGAAAGTTCTGACCGCTAAGGTTGGCGATCGCGCGGTAAGGAGAACAATCTCCCTTCTCCCGATCCATCGCTGGCCGCTCCTCCTTCTATTGCGTGTCGGTAAGATCAGCGATTCCGGTTAAATGCAGCAGGCAGGCCAATTGATGGCGGATATAAACTTGCTTTCAGATCGCGGATGCGCTCGTGCCTCCTGTAGTATTCGCGGAGTTCAGCGTCCGTCAAGCCGACATAGGTTTCCAGTTCCAATGCCTCGACTTGCTTTTGAAGCAGCGTGACTAATTCCGCCCGAAGTTGCTTTACACTATCGTCTCTCATTTGGCAGCCCCGGCGCAGCAGTGGTCGGGGGTCGTGGGCGAAGGAGCGCAAACTCAGATATCAAGTTTAGCGAAGGGTTCACACTTGTTCGATGGAGCGCATACCCTATTTCTCCGGAATTAACCCAGTAGTCGGCGGGAATCAGGATTCCGTTCATTGAGCCTGACACTTGGTTTATGTCACATCGAGAATGCAATCTCACCAGAACGTGCCGCTCCTGTACCCTGCAACGCATCTCGCGGATACAATAGTGCCCCATGGATTTCCCCATGCAAAAGGGCCACTTACTCTGGCCCTAATTCGTTTTCAGGTATCGCATCTGACTGGAGACTGCCTATTGAACATGGATCATCTTGCCGTTGGAATCCAGGGTGCCATGCACCCGAACTTTCTTGCCTTCGTACTGCTTCACTTCGTCCTGGTGATCGATATCGTAAGTGGTGTTGCTCGTGGAATCCTGAAACATGTACTTGTCCCCTGATTTCACGATCGTACCGGTAAAGACCTGAACTCCGGGCTGCTGCGACTGAGCCTGGGAATCCGGCGCCTGTCCTGATTGATCCGGTGCCTGCTTGGGTTGCTGCTGTTGAGCTGGCTCCTGACTGGGCTGCTGGGTCGGATACTGCTGTTGCGCAGATGGCGCGGCGTTCTGCCCGAAGAGCTGAGCGCTCAAAAGCATCATCCCACAGACGAGAAGAAGCACGGCAAAAAGGTGCGTAGAGTCTGTCTGTCTTTTCCCTTTCATGAGACCTCCGAAACGGGTTAGTCGATTCGGTAATGTCGAGCAAACTGCTTGCCAAATGTTCCTCCTATACTGCAATTTTTACTGCGATTTTCGAGAGTGGAAGTGCGGGCGTTCGATTTACAGGCTTTAAGCCGCATCGGAGCTGCCACGAAACATTCTAAGACTACACACCCGTCATTTCTCTCCCTGCGAAAACTACAGGGAAAACTGTATGCGATCCGTTGCTCGACGTGCTCCTCGAAAGCAAAGAGAGCAAAATTTGCTCGGTTGTCAGCATGTTCGTGCTTGTGGCATAACTCTGCTCACAAGTGGAATCCAGGTTCAAGTCGGCTATTCGTTGTAAGAACACACAGTAACTCATTGAACGAAGTCGTGAGAGGAAGTGCGGCAAAACAAACATGCAAGGCGCTTTCATGTGCAGCGTTCCCATATAAGTGCAAGAGCTATGCAAATTGTCACTGGTGATGACAAAGTTTTACAAACATGTCGGGCTATCGACTTGACTTGTACTTCGGTTTCTTCTTAAGGTGAAATTTCAGTGCCCAACTAGGGACGAGAGGAAAAAAATGCCAATGCAAACTCAAGAGCAAACCACTCTCAACGTAAAACTCGTCCACTTTACCAAACAAAATTCGCCCGATGAGCCGGTGCAGGTTGCCTTCGTGGTTACTGATGATCAAGGGAAAGAAGAGATCATCACGGGTGAGGTCCCCTACAGCTATGACCTTTTCCACCTCTTTCAGGAGAATGGCTGGCTGAACATCCGCCGAGGGGTTGCCTCGATCCGCGAGAGCCGGACGCCGCGTAGAGCGATGTCGGCGTAGTCATCCTTGCCGATTCAGCGCGCTGGGACCACAAGGAATAAGGGGTTCCAGCCTCTCTTGCTTGCGAGTCGTCGCTCTTGAGAGGTCCTTGGTGGTTAAATTTCAAAACAAGCTGGAGGTTCAATCATGATGCATGACATTCATTTTGCCATTGGTGACATCTGTGGAGATCCAACGGGTTTGCGAGTCAGAGTAGAAGATGTTGACATCTACGACTACGTTCATTTCTCGGTCATTGAAAACGGTGACCAAGAGCAAGAGGAGGATGAGGGAGAGTCGGGAGAGATGTCCCATGTGGCTTTCGTTCATCGCTTCACGAAGCTGGGCAATACGTCTGCCAACAGGATGGCCGCCTAGCTGAGAACCCTAAACAAAATCCTTGGAGGTTACATGAAGCTGAATACGAACATGATGTGCTTATTTCTGATTTCTGCAACTCTGGCGGTAGGCCAGAACACAACTCCGTGCCCAGCCGGGTCAGGCTCTGGCAGCGCGGGGCCTGCTGGACAAAGCTCTTCGTCGGGACGACCCGCCGCCCCGGCGTCTACGAATACGACGCCGGGCACCGCGACTGCGGCGTCTACGCCTCGTACCGCGGCATCAACTGCTACCACAGCAGCAACAGCGCCCGGGTCCGCAATGCCGCAGGGCGGAGCCGCGACGCCGCAGGCCCGAAACACCACGCCTCCGCCGCGAACCGTAAGTTCACAACGGGGCTTGCCTTCAGCACAGATACCGAACCGTACATCCAGCGGTGCCACCACAACGGCATCGTTGAACAGCACATCGTCTCCGTGTACACCATCGAGCAATGGCGCGGGAGCAGTTCCTCCCGCAACAGGACCGCAGAACTAGACGAGTAAGGCACCATGCGTGGTCTACCTTCGTCCTTGGACTAAATCTCGACCAAGCGGCCCTACTCTTCGCAAAACGCTTCCACTACGAAGGGTGGGGCAGCCTTACAATTACAGGCGTCGTGGACACTGACGTTTTCGCCCTACGGGACCATATTTCAGGGGCCCGCTAAGTCTGCTTGGCTGCGATCGCTAGACGCATTACGGGCCGGTACGGATCTTGGGGCTAGCGCCTCGCCAAAGTGCTGTCCGGAAAGTGAAACGCGGTGAACTGACGCAGGCGCCAGGTAAACACAGAGCGGCGCGGCCACCTCGGCACAAATCTCTGCCAGCTACTGTCACGCCATAACGACGTAAATTCATATTGATGCTATGTAACCCTGTTACAATCGACCCACTTTTAGCCGAAATGGGCTGTAGTGCGTTATGTCCTGTCGATCGTGCTCGTCGAACAGTCAGAAAGAGTTTGGTTCGGAGATCATCATCCATTTCACCGGCGTCAAGAATCTAGACAAGCCTACCGTGATGGTCTTTCCGAAGATTACGTTTGCTTAAATTGTGGCCTAACTCTGTTCACGATTCCGGAATCGTAGTTGCGCCTGCTGGAGCAAGGGAGCGCGGCATCTACTGCTGCGTAAATACCCGACGATCCCTTACCGTTACTGACGAACTTCCTGCCCTCACGCACTGCCTGCACAGCATCCAGTAGTTCGGTCGCGGGGTAGTGTCTGAAATGGGCGCTTGAGGCGCTGAACGGGATGCTGCTGTTTGGCGTGACGACCGCCTTTCTGATCGCCATCATCCAAAGGGCTCGTGGTCTCCAAGGCAGAAGGTCGCACTGATGCACTATTCCATGCATCTGTGATAGGGACGTCGCCCCTGTTAACCATACGCTCACAACGAATTTACAGGTGAGATGGGCTGGCTCGTTCGCGCCCCTCCGCAAGTTCAACTGAAGAATGAGCTGGAGGTCGAGTATTACGACGCGAAACCGTTCCGCCTCGCATTACCTCGGTTCTATGTTCTCGCCGATCTGGACAGTGATTGCAGAGAGGTTGAGGAAGGAGCAGGCAATGGAAACTGAGTTGGTCAGGCTGCGTGCAAGAAGAGCCGTTGTGGGTAACGGAGAAGAATCTTGCCACGGGTCTTTACCACGGCGCCATTTCGTTGCCATTCGTTCAACAGACGACTTGCGGTGAATGGCGTGATGTTCGCCGCGTTGGCCAACTCCTCGTTGGTTACATCAAGTTCAATGCCGCCCGGTACCTCTTGGCCAATTGCGCGAGTAAGATTAACCAGGACCTCGGCAAGCCTCTCTCGGGCGTCGTGACAGGTCAGCGCTACGTAGGTTGTAACGCAGAGGGCCAAGTATTCCCCCGCGGTTGACAACGCATTTATGGCCAATCTCGGGTATCGTGAAACAAGGTCTTGGATCGTGACGCGGTCCCAGACCAATACCAGGCTATCCTTCACCATCTCTGTGCTGACAAGATAAGAGGAAGGGTTTGGCAAGAGTGACATAACGCCAAATATTTCTCCTGGCGCGAACCAATGCAGAAGAATTCTTTGACCTCCATCCGTGATATAGAAAAACCTGCCGCGCCCTTTCCTCAGCAGGAAAAAATGTTGGGCAGAGTCTCCCTGGTTTGTGACAATCGAATGGGCGCACAGATGCCGCTGAGTTGCAGCCCCAAGAATCACGTTGAGCTCTGGTAGTGCTAGTCGGTCGAGAAATCGTGATCTCAAGTCCACCGATGAACCTGTAATCGGCGAGGCAGGCATAGTTGACCATCCGGGATACGAATCGTCCGAAGTCCTCCGCTTCCCATCGCTGTATTCGTGCTTCAAAAAAGCCGTAAACAGGATAGATCGACATGCGGGCCTAGCTGAACTGGTAAGAGTGCTAGCCTTTGTCTGCTTTCACTCCTGCGGTCGTTAACACTGGGCAGGGCGTGGCCACCCAAGGGATGACACCCTGCAAGTAGCTAGCACTTTTTCCAAAAGTTGCGACTAATTGTGAACTTCCGAGTGTGGACTCTGTCTGTTATGCCTCGCAACCGGTTGGTTACAGGCCCACAGGCGAAGAACGTGCCTCTATCGGCATCTGAGCGGCAGAGCGGGTGAGTCTAGGGGCAATCTGCTACGAAAATCTGGCACCGGTTCTAGCGGGAAGTATCGGGCCGTGACCAGTTTTCTGGAACGCGCATACATTTCACACCTGTGGTTCACACCTGTGGTGTTTCCGTTTTACAGGAGTTACGACGTACTAAGGCAGTCCTCGGCAGCTCGTAAAGCGTAGTAAGTACTCAAAAGCGGGGTTCTGAAAAGGCTGCGCTCTCCTGTTGCCTTGGATTACATCAACTGCTGGCTGACCGCAGGTGGTCGACCGACTGACCGATCGTACCGTTCTCCGTACCGTTGAAAATTCCGCTTGCACGTATTTCCAAGTACTTAGGCAGTCCCGGTCGTGGGCTTATGTTGTTGTAAGTATTGGATATTCGGAGCGTGTCAAGGTTGCGCTCTAACCAACTGAGCTACGCGCCTACGATCTGGGTCAATTGTACCGGGCTCATCCGCTCCGGGCAATCCCGGCAATGTGCTGGCGTCGGAGCGGAGTTGCAAAGTGGCCATGTCCCGGCGACAATCGCTTTGGTGGAGAATGTCAATCAGAACGACGTGGCTGGGCTTGCGGGCCGTAATCCATTTCGTCCTGGCATCATGGTGCTGGTTACTCTGGGCAATCCCCGGGAGAAGTTTTGGGGGGCCATCCTTTCTCTTAGTACAGAGGGGTTGAGCCTCTGCGGGGTCGAATTGGCTTCGTTCGACGATCTGGTATCTCTGGTCAAGGACGGCGAGCCGTTTTCGCCCGGCGTGGTCTTTGTCCCAATGCACCGGGTAGAACGCATGGAACTCGATCTGCCCGACGGCAGCATCCCATCGCTGTCACAACGCTTCGCCAGCAAAACCGGTCTTGATCCTGCCGCGGTGCTCATCCATCACATTGCGGTGAATGCACAAACGTCTGAGGAGCGGAAGTGAAGCTCTCACAACTTCTGACTGCTCCGAACCAGCTCACCCTTTTGCGGATGATGTTCCTGCCCTTTATCGTGATCAAGCTGGTCGAAGGGCATTATTCGCTAGCCCTGATCTTATTTGTCCTGGCGGGAATGAGTGACGGGCTCGACGGCCTGCTGGCCCGCACTCTCAAGCAGCAAACGATTTTGGGACAGTATCTGGATCCCATCGCTGACAAGCTGCTGCTCAGCACCATGTTTATGGTGCTATCTATCTTGCACAGGATTCCGTGGAAATTTACAGTTGTGGTTTTCAGCCGGGACATTTCGATTCTGATGGCGAGCGCCGTGCTCTACGCTATCGCCGGACTGCGCGACTTTCGTCCGAGCATCTTTGGCAAGGCGAACACGTTTGCCCAGGTAGCGGCCGTCTTCTTCGTGCTGCTGTTCGAAATAAACAGATCGCGATGGGTAGCCATCGCCCGCCTTTCGTTTTTGCGCGCGACCTTTGCCTTTACGATCATTTCCGCAATGCACTACGTCCTGCTTGTAGGGCAGCGCTTGCGAGCCGCTCACCAGGTTTCAACCGCGCCCTCCGCCAGCGGCAGCATTTGACAATGATTGGATAGATCCCCTCACCCAGAGCCATCGTCGCTGATTTCCCACAATGGAACAGACCTGTCAGGGCCTGTATTGGTCAACATTATTCGCTGACTGCCTGAACATCGAACACGTTGTAAACTTGCGGAAGCGGCTGCTCAAGAGAGGCTCGTGCCATGCATGGGGCTCATCAGTGGAATGCGATTGGAGGACCAGTGTGAAACGGATACTGCTCATTGCGGTCTTGTTCTTTGCGGCTGCGAGCGGCGAGGCCTCGACCAAGTTGAAGGAAAGCTGGAAGAATCCAAATTACTCCGGCCGGCCCATTAAAACAATCCTTGCCCTAGGAATGACAAAGAATCTGGAGACTCGCGCCGACTTTGAAGTTGCGCTCGCCAACAAGATGGCCAGGCCCGGAATCACTACCATCGCGGGAACCGACATCCTGCTGCGGCCGACCGCAGGCCCCATCGACATGGTGTATCTCAGGGAGCAAATCGCGGCTTACAAGATTGATGCCGTAGTGGTTTGCCGGTTGATCAAGGTGAAAAACCGCACTGTCGATGTGCCCGGTCAACCCTACCTTCTTCCTTATTACAGCTCTTTTTACGGTTACTACGGGGCGGTGTATCCGATCGTTTACTCGCCGGACTATTTGATTCAGGAGAAGACGGTTCAGGTTGAAACCAATGTGTACTCCGTCACGTCGCCCGACGGTGAACTCATCTGGACCGGAACCAGCGACACGTTTGATCCCAGCTCGGCGCATCAGGTGATCAACGGATTAGTGGAGTTGGTCGTAAAGGAATTGGAGAAGCTGGAGATTCTTCCCAAGGCGGGCAAGTAATTTAAGAATCGTGTCCAGGGCCGCCGGGCGACCCGCACTCTCTCCACAACTTTTCCCAATTCCAGATTCCGGACGTCACCCCGATCGGCAACGGGAATCCGAGCTGATGCGCGAGCATGCACACCTGCCCGCGATGGTGGGCCTCGTGAGCAAGCATGTAGCAGAGCATTTCCGGGCCAACCGGCCAAGGCCGACCCCAGCCGTCTCTGAGAAACTTCTCGACGCGACCCTTACCATCGCCGAGCGCTTCAGCGAGCATCTCCGCACAGCGCGCGGCGCTCTCGGCCAATCCCGCGCGGGCCTGCTGCGGAGTGCAGCGCGTGCGGTTGAGCTGTCGTGGAAGCTTCAGGTGCGGAGCGGTAAGCCTGACCCACTTGGAACGCATATTGTGCATGTGCGTGAAGATGGCCGCAATACTGCGGACCTTGCCGGGCGGTTTGGCTCTCCAGGCGGCAGGCTCAAGATGTTCGATAAGAATCTGGTTGATGCGATCATTGGCGGCAAAGATCTGGACCGCGGCTCGGCCGAGTTGAGTGTGAACCTTGGGTGGACGAAGCTTGGGTTGACGAACCTTGGGTTGACGAGGCTTGTCTTGACGCATGGTCACGGCTCCCTGCTCCTTCATCCTTTCCTCACCGGCCACATATGTTACACCCGAATTTCTGGGGGGCAAACACTCGTTCCCAGTTGTTTCCTGGCTGGCGTTAAGTCCTCTGTGAAACTACACTGAACAATTGCCAGCGTTGAGTTGAAGCGAGCAACGCGTTTTGAATACGCTGCCGAGAGCTAACGACGAACTTGATCACTGACTGCCACATCCACATCGCGCCGATGGAGATGTTTCATCCCGACGCTTTGGAGTTAATCCGCCGAAAACGCCACAATTACGAGCAGATCGCTGAGTACTGCCGTTCACCGAAAGCGTTCCTCAAACACATGGATTCCGCCGGCATCGATCGTGCCGTGCTCATCAACTACGTGGCACCCGAAGTCATCGGCTTTACCGCCGCGGTAAATCAGTGGATCGCCGATTATGTAAAGGAGGACCCCAGGCGTTTGATCTCCTGCGGCGGCCTGCATCCGCGTCACAGCCAGAACATATTGGCCGACGTCGAGCACCTTCTGCGGCTTAAGATCCGCATGATCAAAATTCATCCTCCCCACCAGTTGCTGTTTCCCAACGATTATCAGAATGGCGTAACCGAACTGGAAGTGATCTATCGCGCTGCTGAGGCCAATGGAATCCCGGTCATGTTCCACACTGGCACATCGATCTTTCACGGGGCCCGCAACCGATACGGCGATCCAATTTATGTTGACGATGTAGCCGTCGATTTCCCGAAGATGAAAATTCTGCTCGCCCACGGCGGGCGCCCGCTGTGGATGCACACCGCCTTTTTCCTGCTGCGCCGCCACCCCAACGTATACCTGGACATCAGCGGCATTCCGCCCAAATCCCTGTTGAAATATTTCCCGCGCCTGGAGGAAATCGCCCACAAGACTCTGTTCGGTACGGACTGGCCCGGGCCCGGAGTTCCCGACATCAAACAGAATCTCGATGATTTTCGCGCGCTGCCGTTGAAAGAGGAAATCAAGCAGCAGATTCTCAGCAAGACGGCGCTGAGTATTTGGCCGGATTAGGATTCAGTCTTACATGATCTGGAGTGCCCATTGTGCTTCAGGACTTCGACAAGCCATATTTCATCGTGGGCGGCGAGGTGAATCATCCCGCGAAATAGACATCCGAGTGAGCGAGGCGGTCGCCATTGCGGGAGAACCTTGCGGATTCCCGTCAAATTCGACATGCATTGACGCGTGGAGTTCGGTTTCAAAAACGTCGACAGAGATGCCTTGCTGCTATGCGACAGCTTAAGGCGTTACAAGCTATGATTTGTTGACATTCTAGCAATCATTCAAGGCGTATACCTCGATGGTTTACTCATCCAATGAGTGGCCGTCCGTCGCGCATGCGTTACTTGGTTGCACATCGCCTTTCTTATCGCGACCCGCCTCAAGCCTCGTCAACCGTTTCTCCAGCTGCGCGAATTGCAGCTCTAGATTCGAGGCCGCAATCGCGTGTAGCTGAATGTTCATCAGAGGTCCCAGGCTAGCAGCGATCCTGGGGTGAACTTTGCCCGCAAGGACATCGGGGATCAATCGCGCCACCGTGTCGCGGACCGCAATCGCACTGTCCAGTGTAGGCAGTGGATTGCCACTTTCGGCAGCAACAAGACGCTTGCTTCTGCTGCCCCCGATTCGTCCTAGTTCCGAGGCCTTGTTGGGGTTCGCGTGAAAAAAGCACAGCCCGCCATCGGTGGCCGCCGCTGGACAGGGCTTCCCTGCTTTCGTCCGGCCCTTACAACGACTTTCTCTTCGCTTGGTCTCCATTTAGGTTCCTTGTAGAAACAATCGCCAGCGACTTTCGACTTAGTATCAGTCTGTAACGTTTTCGAATGCTGTCTCTTCGCGCTCGTCGTACTCCCCAAGCCTTGCTGTTGAATGAAGAATGATCAATACCTCCGAATGCGGGGGCGGCCAATGTGTTTCCGTCGGTATCTTCCTTTGCCCTGCGGTTCCATCTGCTGATATTCTAGGTTGCTTCGTTCGGCCTCCGCTTTCATCCGCAGATACCTGAAGTAGGCTGCAGTGTGCTCGCCGTTTGCAGACAGGGGAGCAATGGCCTCAGCGGCCTTCATCTCGAAGCTCTTCTCAGCGGGATTCGGCATGGCGAGAAGCAGATACTTAAGACAATCCCGCAAATGGTTGTCTTTATCGATGATCTTTTCGGTGGGATTTTTTGTGACTAGTTGGTTTGGTCGTCGATTCTGCCCGTCGAGCACGCCGAAGCTCCCACAAAAGATTAGGACTGCCTTCGTTGTGAACGCCGAATTGTGGCTTCGCGATATCACGGGCTGCGCTTCTGGACACAGGTATCTTCAGTGTCGGCTCTCTTGTTGGTCTAGGTTCATCCAGTGCTGAAAGAATACGCTCCATTCCAAGAAGCTCATTGTTTTCTGGCGCCCGGCGTCTAGATCGTCGATGCCCTCTTTCTTGGGTACAGCGATGAGATGGCCTTGAAAGTACCATCGTTTTGCGCCTGTGTTTAGCGTAGAAAATTGAAGGATCTTTGAATAGATCGGTGATGCCCATGAATCCCTGCAAGCTGCTTGCAACCATGGCGTTGTGCTGCTTTGGGCTCTAGCCCAGGCCCTGGTAGTATTCCCGCAGGATGTAGATGATTCCATCAAAATCCCTTGCATGCTACGAGGGCTGCAGTGGGGTTGGCCTTTCCTGCTATCGAACCCGCCGAAATAGTTCCAGTGCGGGGAGGGTTCGAATCCCGAAGTTCTCGGGGTCGATGATGATCTTATGGGCGTACCGCGAAGAGGATTTCAGCGAACAGTCGTTCACCTCCGCCAGCCCCGAATACGATTTCCTGCTCGGACTGCCAAGAGCTCTCTCGAAGTGTATTTTGCGCCGCTCTCGCTCTTTCCATTCCGGTCCTCCGACGCTCGGGGTCGGCGGTTGTAATGCGCACGCAGGACACAAATGCCTTCCGGGGTGCGCTTTTCAGTCAGCCCATCAACGAGTTCTTTCATGGTCTTACTCCGCTGAAACCACAACTTATTTCAAACCAGCCAGTATTGGCCGATGACAAACACCGCAATCTTCTGACATGCCGCAACCGCTTCGTCATACGACTGGCCCGCGTCCGGTACGAACGCGGCCTCGTCGATGAGCAATGCAGTTGGGTGGACGACCTGATCTTATCCGCACCGTGTGGAATCCCCACGATGCGATTGCCGTGGCGGAAGTTCAGCTCAAGCCAGCTTTGCTTTGCAAACGGTGCGTCAAGCGGATAGAGCGCCTTGATGTCTGAGTCCTGGCGGCAGTATAGGATTTTCGCGTAGTCGACCAACTCCGCAGCCTTTTCTTCTGTCTGGCTCTGGAACAACACCTCTACGCCGGGCGTGGTCATGCAGTCATGCGTGAAGAAACCGACAAACAACCACGACAGCATCAGGTCGCGACTTTTCGCGCAGAACAGAATTGGCTCACGCTGCAACGCTTCAATGATCGGCCGGAAGTATGGCTTGTCGGGAAACGGCCGGTAGGGGGATTTGGCTCCAGCCTCGCGCCAGTGTGGATCCTTGGTTTGGGTGTGATACTGAAGCCAGGTCAACGGATCACGGACTTTGCGGGCAACTAGTTCCGAATCCTTAGCTGGGCGTTCTTCAGCACGAAGGAGTTTGGATCGTCTATCTTCCGCCTCCAACTTTTCTATCCGTTTTGCCAACTCACCCTGAGTCATGATCCTTCGCCAAGCACTGCCGCGCAGTTTGTCGCGGTTCCGAAATGAAACACGGACCCTGCTCTTTTGCAGGTGCTACGTACTAACCATGGTCTTTGAGATCTCCCCGCACGGGGAGCCGGCACACTATCTTGGTCTTGAGGTCTCCCCTCACAGGGAGGAATGGCGTACTATCTTGGCCTGGAGGTCTCCCCTCACAGGGAGGAATGGCATACTAACTTGTCTTGTGATTCTTAGATGCCGACACGGCGTCAAGTGTTGCCAATCTTCGTTGAAAGCGGTTATTGCCCTCGCCTTGGTGATGTTCGACCGTTTGGTACACCCATTCGCCGGCCCGTTCTTCGAACGACGATGTCTGATCCTAGTCCGTCGCGGGTCTATCTTGGCAGAGATTAGGTCTTGTCTTGTGGGTCCTTCTGCTGGGCTTTTTCTCTGGCTTTGGCCCACCTGGCAAAAATGGCAAAGAACCGGATCATCGTGAATCCGGAAGTATGGTGATGAGCGACATTGGGCAGTTACACATAGTTAACTCGGAGTCTTCTTTTTTCTCGCTTTCGCCCAACGCGCACGAATCGCTTTTTGGGCAATCGCCCGCCGCTGTTCCGGGGTCAGCTTCTCCTGTCGCGCTTTTGCACCTAAGCGACCCAGGGCCACCGCATTAGGATTTTTCTCTTTCTTGTCGGACATTTGGCAGGTTCAAACTTAGCCCTACTCCTAATAAAAAATCAAATCGGGACTTGATAGTTGTACTCAGCGCTTAGTATACTCAGCGCTGAGTATAGACCGAGGGTGGACACTTATGAAAAAGAAAAATGCTGCAGTCCAGACATGGATCCGTATGGCTCGGAGAATTTGGTCAAACCTCTCTCCGCAAGCTCTTATCCGGCTCAGGGAAATTGTTGTCCCAGCACGACTTCACATAGGCGCCGGAGACTTGATCTACCTAGATAATGGTTGGTACGTCACCAACACGGGTTTACTGGGGCTGGCGCGTCGTTGTCGGTGCGCAGGCATTCACGTTCGGCCCGTCTCCAACTTTTGTGATCCTTCTTCACAACGTTGGGCGTTCAGGGCCACCGTTTACAAGAGCCGTGATTGCAGAGGCTTCGTCGGCTATGGGGATGCCAACCCGTCCAACGTTTCTCCTCTGGTGCGCGGCGCCGAGATGCGCGTGGCGGAAACCCGCGCTGTCAACCGTGCTTTGCGCAAAGCTTACGGGATCGGGATCTGCTCGGTCGAGGAGATCGGATCCTTGCCCGCTCGCATCAGCCTCGAGCCGAACGGAAGCTGCCGCCGCAGCCTGCTAACGGCAAGGTACGGCGACCGAACTCCGCGACCAGCTCTGCCTGTTGATCCGCCAGCACCGGCTGGATGCTTCCCTGGTCAAGCAGTATGCGGCCGAATTCTGCGGCACCAAGGACCTGCGGCAGGCCACCCGTGAGCAGATCCAGGCGTTCATCACTCACCTGGCGGAGTCGGCCGCCAAGGACCGCAGAGCCTGCTGTGCAAGCTCAACAGCTATCCTCGGCGCGAAAGAAGGTGCAGCATGAAACGGCGTTTCCAAGGTCTCGCTCGAACGGACCAAGCCCGCCCGAGGTTCCCGATGGCGTGTTCCTGGTCCGCGTCGATCAGGTCCGGTATCGCGGGAGCGCCAAAGCCGTTTTATCACCTTCGGTTCTCCGTGCTCGAACCCACAAACTGGGCCGGGCGCGCCTTCTCCGCGCGGCTCTACTGCACGCCAAGGCGCTGTGGAAGTTCAGCTGGTTCCTGCGCGATTTCGGTTATGACACCGAGTTGTTCGGCCGCGATGAGATTGACGAAAAAGCCTGATCGGGCTGCGCGGAGTGGTGAAGCTCCGCCAGCGTCGTCAACGGCACTCCTGTGTCAACCTGGATGCCTTTGCGCCCGCCAGCTTGGGAAAATTTTCGATCGCTTCCCCCCAAGCCGGCATCGGAGGTGGCCTCGTGACCTTCAGCTACACCCAGCTCGCCAGTACCTTGCCTGCCCGCTGCGGTACCGTTATCGCTACCTCGACGGCTGGCAGGAGAAAGAAACCCGAGCCGGGCTGCTGTTCGGACGTGCCTTCGAACAAGCACTGGCCGCGCTGTTTCGCCGTGAAGATCCGGGTTGCGCGCTTTTCGAGGCTTGGTCGCAGTACAAGAACTCCCTCTGGAGTACCCCAAGAGCGAAACCTGGGATCAGATGCTTGAGCAAGGGATCCATTGCTCACGCGATTTGTCCAGGATGACCGGGTGCAAATCCGGAATCCCCGCCGCAATCTGCAGATCAAGTTCACGCGCCCCATCGGAAACGGCAACGAATTCGTCGCCTACGTCGATGCCATCGGCCAGCTCGACGGAGAGCGCTCGGTGATTGACTGGAAGACCACCGGTGCCGCTACCCCGACGAACCGGAAGGTCTGCTGGCTCTGGACCCCCAACTCGTCTGCTATTCCTGGATCACCGGAACCCAACGTCGGATTCGTGGTCTTCGTGCGCAAACGGCTGGTCGAGGTTCAGTATCTGCGCGCAACCATCACCCAGGAGCAGCGCGACGGCTTCGGCACGATGGTCGCGAGCACGATTCGGCAGATCGAAGCCGCCCAGTTCCTGCCCCGCAGCGGCATCCGCTTTCCGCAGAATGGCTGCTTGAGCTGCTCGCATCTGGGACTCTGCCTGGGGAAACAGGACATGGTCGATCCCCGCTGATCCGCCGCCCCGGAGGCGACCTTGGTTGGCTTGACGAACTTGATTTCTAGGGACCCACCGATGCCGCCCAAACTCAATCGCCGCCGGGCCCTGTTCGTGCTGTCCAAGATCGACGAGATCCTCGCCTGGGAACAGCGGAAAGAGGCCGAGCGCGACACGCGATTCGTAGAACTGGGAAGGTACCTGTGCGAGGTGCGGGCAGGCCAGTACTGGCGGTTGGAGAACCTGAACTCCTTTGACGAGTTCCTGGAGAGGCGGTTCCCGGAATCGAGGAGAAAAGCGTACTACCTGATGTCCATCCACGAACACCTGCCGCCGCAAGCCAGGAAGGAGCTAAAGGAAATCGGGTGGACGAAAGGGAGGGAATTGGCGAAGCTGGCGCGGGGGGACGGGCAGAGCTTCGATTGTGCACCCTGGGTGCACAAAGCTCGGGAGATGCCTAACAGGCTGCGGAAAAACGAAGGCGCGACCAACAATGCTCTTCAGGTTTCAGGTTTTATGGGGCTAAGGGAAGAGTGTTGGTTGCGCCCGTTGCGGCCTAGCTAGAGGTCCTTTCCCGCCCGGCCCACACAATACGGCGTTGGTTCAGGTCGCTTGCATCGTCAGATTCCGCAGGCGGACTAAGTTGTAGGCCGCGGCCGCGAAGGTGAAGACCCATCCTACCTTGAAGATTCCACGATGCCGCACCTTGCGCAACAGCGCGATCGTCTTCAGCCATCCGAAGCACTCTTCGATACGCTTCCTTTTCTTCTGACTGATGGCATATCCCGGGTGCTGCGTGGTACGCTCATCAATCGCACTCCCACCCGGCCGTTCCGATTTTGCGCCACGTGTGGCGTGACCTTCATGTTTCTGCACTCCGCCACGAAATCTGCCGTGTCATAGCCCTTGTCGCCGCCCACGGTCACCTGCCTCGTTCCCGGAATCTGTTCCAGCATCACCAATGCGGCATCGCGTTCCGCCGTTCCGTTAGCCTCGAACACCTCGGTATTTACGATCAGCCCGTTGCGGTTCTCCACCAGCAGATTGCCGTTGTAACTCAGCTTGGCTTCTTTGCCCTTGCCTTTGCGTGCCATCTTCGCATCCGGGTCCGTCTTCGATTGGTGCGTCTGGTTGGACCGCTTCTCCCCGTGAAAATCCACCGTGGGATTGCCGGGATCATCCGGCGGCGTGTTCTTGCCATCCTTGCGCTGAAAACTCTTCACACTCGCCCAAGCTTCCAGCAGCGTTCCGTCCACCGTGAAGTGCTCGTCCCTGAGCAGCTTCTTCTCGCGTGCCTGCTGCATCACCGCTTCGAAGAAGCTTCGGCCATGTCCCCGTCCAGCAGGCGGTCCCGGTTTTTGGTGAACACCGTCACATCCCAGATGGCGTCATCCATGTTCAACCCCACGAACCACCGGAACAGCAGGTTATAGTCGATTTGCTCCATCAGCAGCCGTTCGCTGCGCACCGAGTACAGCACTTGCATCAACAGCGCCCGCAATAACTTCTCCGGCGCGATCGACGGCCGCCCGGTTTTGGCATACAGTTTGCGAAACCGTGGTTGCAGTTCCCGCAAGGCCTCATCCGTCATGATACGAAGAGTACGTAAAGGGTGGTCTTGGGGCACTCTCTGCTCTGGGCTGATGTAGCTGAACACGTCCAACTGCTGCTCGTCTTGTCCACGCATACCTTCTTCTTATCAGGTTGTCTTGTGGAAACAAGAGAGTCTTGTGGTACTCGCTTCGAAACGAGTTTTTCCGCAGCCTGCTAAGGAGCAGTTCAAGCATGAGGTGGAAAAGGAGTTGACGGGCCGAGACACCGAACCAGCGGAAATCATCTACTTCAAACTCTACAAGAGCCAGATCCCCGTCATCGAGCAGGCAATCGAAACGGCAGCACTGATGCTGGGAACAGATAAGTCCCGCGGCTATTGTCTGGAGATGATCTGCGCAGACTTTCTGGCTGGAGCGAATCTGGATAATGAAAATCCTGAGGTTCTCTTGCAGTCGGCACTACGGTTTTTCAAATTCCTCCCCGGCCAAGAGAGGGAGACGTTCCTCACCGCGTTACCGAGAAGGCATCCGACTAGTGTCCGACCAAAACGTGCGCGCCTGCGGCTCGATCCCGGGCAGTACGGCACTCTCCGCAACCAGGTCCTACGTCGCGATGGCTGGAAGTGCCAATCCTGTGGCACGATGTCGAACCTTGAGGTCCACCATAGGGAGTTCCGCAGCCAGGCCGGGGGCGATTCAGAAGAGAACCTATTACGCTCTGCAACCCATGCCATGCCAGCTTGCATGACGGTAGGAGCTTTTGTGTTCGCTACTAGGAGCAACTTGGGAGCTCCCCCCGAAACCCCGGAATACCCATTCGCGTCAACACTACGCCAGCGGGATGCCAAATGGCAGAGCGCAGCTTTTTCAGAACCGTGGTTTTGAGTACTTTCAACGCCTTACAAGCCGCCGAGGACCGCTGTGGTACGTCGTAAGTCCTGTAAAACGGAAACGCCACAGGTGTAGACCACAGGTGAGAAATGTATGCGCGCTCCAGAGAAGCGGTCACGGCCCGATACTTCCGCTAGAACCGGTGCCAGATTTTCGTAGCGGATTGCCCCAGACTCACCCGCTCTGCCGCTCAGATGCCGATAGAGGCACGATCTCTGTCCTGGGGGACCGTACCAGTACCAGATTACCAGGGCGATTGCTCCGGGGCCTGAGCAATCGAGCCGGTTGTAGCTGGCGCTGAAGGGCTCTTTAGCTCCGCGATAATGGGTTCGAAAAGATCGCGGATCGGCTTCGGGAGGCGCAAATTCCCCTCCTTCTTCTGGGGATAGAACTTGCCATTTCGCTTGTACGAATACACGTAAGGCCCGTGTGGGCACTTGCCGCACTGCTTTCCGCATGGACGGCGCTCAAGGCAGTAGAGCTTGTCCTTATGCGCTGCGTGAGCCAGCAATTCTAATTCCGATAGAGACGAATGTCCTGCAATTCCGGCGGGCGTTTGTAGTCCCTGAGTTCCCGCCTCGCGACTTTGATCACTTCTCTCAACAGCGTGGGCGTGCAGGCATAGATTCCTTCCACCAGGCGGCGGTCGAGTCTTCCTTCTTTCCTATCCTGACGGCGCTGCTGGACCTGTCTCTCTTGCTCATGCTCGATTTCAGAAGGCGCATCTTTGCCCGGTGCCGCGCGTCGGCAAGATCGTCAATAGGCTGGACAGGTATTCCCATTTCTCGTCGCAAAACTGGCGTTTTTGTCGGGAGCGATTCTGGAAGTTGCTGGAACGTAGGAGGTTACAGAGGAATCCTGGTTCGCTAAACAAGACCGGGCAATTTTTTTGAGTTGAAATACCATTCTGCCGCTTTTTCCGCCAGTCGTATGGCGGTTGGCAGGTACGGAATCAACGGTGCCCACTGGTGCATTTCAACCTCCAGAATTGACCTCAACCTCCCGTATATCACGCAAGGAGCACCGGGTCAACGGGGAGGTCATCTGCTGTAGATGCTCCAAGATAATGTCACCCCCTAACTGCAACCAGACTTTGTCACCCTAGAGGGATGGTGACGATGAGTCAGAAAGAGTTCCAACGGGTGAAAGTGATTGAGAATGCAGTAGCCGGACGGTTAAAGGTGAGCGAAGCTGCCCGTCTGCTGCAACGGAGTGAACGGCAAGTGCAACGGCTCAAGCGGCGTTACCGCCCCGATTCCGTGGCCTGGGTGCAGCATGGCAATCGCGGACGGCCCATGCCTTGGGCTCTGCCCGCAGCCCTGCGCCGCACGATCCTGGAGCTGGCCCGCGGCAAATATCAGGGCTTCAACGATTCGCATCTCTGCCAGAAACTGCACAGCGAGCAGAACCTTGTCGTCAGCCGCGAGACCGTGCGTCGCATCCTGCGCGCCGCCAAGCTGGCTTCTCCGCAGAAGCGCCGCCCGCGCCAGTACCGCGCCCGCCGCTTGCGCCGTCCCCGCTTCGGCATGATGGTGCTCACCGACGCCAGCCGTCATGATTGGCTCGAAGGCCGCGGCCCCGAGCTCACCCTCATCGGCTTTCAGGACGACGCCACCAGCCAGATCCTCTCCGCTCATTTCCAACTCGAAGCCGAAAACACCCTCGGCTATATGCGCGCTCTGCACGCCATGGTCAGCACTCACGGCGTGCCCCTCAGCCTCTACCGCGACCGTCACGGTATCTTTCAGCGCAATGATCCCCACTGGACCGTGGCCGAACAACTCGCCGGCAAACAGTGCCCCACCCAATTAGGCCGGGCTCTGGAAGAACTCGGCATCCAACAGATCCCCGCCTACTCGCCCCAAGCCAAGGGCCGCATCGAGCGCGCCTGGCGCACCTGCCAGGACCGCCTGGTCAGCGAACTCCGCCTCGCCCAGGCTTGCGATCTCGACTCCGCCAACCAGGTCCTCGCCCACTTCTGCGCCGATTACAATCAGCGCTTCGCTGTCCCCGCTCGCGATTTACAGCGCGACTTCCGCACTCTGCCCCCGCGCTTCGACCTCGCCCGCTGCCTCAGCTTTCGCTACCAGCGCGTGGTCGGCCCCGATCACATCATCACCTTTGGCGCCCACTCCATCGCCCTTCCCGCCTTGCCTTCCAAACGCGGCTACGCCGGGGACACCGTCGAACTTTCCACCGCCTGGATGGCCGCCTGCTTGTCTCTTATAAGAAGGGTTTGCTCTTGTCGTTGTTGTTGCCGTTGCCGTTGCTGGAACACGCCGATCGCCGCCCTGCCCCTCGCCTCTCCCGGCAGAAACCCAATAAACCGATGCCCCGCATCTACAACCTCGGCGGCCGGCCCGCTCTAGCCGCCGTGACTTAAACCAGAAAGAGGGGTGACAGAATCTCGTTGCAGTTAATACGACATTTTCTCGTTGCAACAACACGGGGAGGTCATCTGCCGTGCCTCTGAAGAATTTCGTGAATGTCGCTGGGGTTGCGCGAAACGTCCGCCGCCCAAGTGCCAAATCCGCCGTGTCCATTGACCGCTCGGACCCATTCGGCCAGGAACTCGCGCTTCGTCTGCTGTTCCTGATTGTCCTGTCCTTTCACTTCCAGCACGAGCATCTTTCCATTCGCTAGACGAATCGAGATAGTCGGGGCGAAATTTGCGGATGATGCCCTTGAACGAATAGGTGATCTCGAATCCCAGGTGGTCATTCTTCGACCCACGCTGCGACGTGCGGGCTGCGGTCAAGCTCAAAGGCCTCGCTCGCTTCCCATCGGCTGTCGAAAACGCACATGTTGATGTGCGAGTGCTTCGTGTGTTCGCAGGGCTTGCCCGTGTACCACGGGAGCATGTCGCCGGTCGCGCGGATGGGCCGTTCCGTGTCGAATACCGGGACCAGCGCCTCCGTGTTCTCGAAATGGATGGCCTGCTTCAGATGTTCTGCGACGCTGCTCATGTGCAGCGTGATGATGATTCTCCGCCGCAAGTCGTCCTGATTGAACAGCGGCGGATCGATTCGCAGTTTGTCGCTTTCGATGTAGTGTTCAACCAGCCGAATAACTTGGGCGAGCAGGTACTCGCGGTTTCCCTTCCACGTGGTCTTCATCTGTTCGTAAATATCGCCCGCCGTCGAAAAGACGATCTTCTGCGTTCGGAAGCGTTCCCCAAGCTCCCGCAGATTGATCTCCGATAGTCGCGTTACGTCCGGTTTGCCTTCGATGATCGGCGCCAGCTCCGCCAAAGTCGGCGTTTCGTAGGCATCGAGTAGCAGCGGCTTCGCCTTCGCCAGGTCGAGGGTCAACGTAGGCCGGTATTCGTGGTCGATCCGCACGACGTTGGGCCACGCGATCTCGTATCCCTTGCGCTCTGGCAGCGCCTCGATTCTGGTTTTGGGCGCAGGCGGAGGCGGGGGCGGTTCGTCTCCTCCGCCCTCGTGCGGCAGGAACGTGAACGGAACGCCGAAGATGTTCACGTACTCCGGCTGGAAGAAGCCCGTCTCTCGGGTTCAATCTCATAGGACGTGCGCCGCAGTCCGCGTCCCACCACCTGCTCGCACAGCAATTGCGACGTGAAGGCGCGAAGCCCCATGATGTGCGTCACGGTCTTGGCGTCCCAGCCTTCGGAAAGCATCCCGACCGAAATGACGTTCTGAATTTTTTCTCCCGGCTCGCCCGGCACGTCCGACGGTATCCACCTGCCGGCGCAGCAATTCGCCTGCTCTTTCTTGAAAGCTTCTTTGCGTGGCTCGCCATCGGCTCCATCGTCTCCGTCGTCTTCGTCCGAATTTTCGTCGTCAGCTCGCTGCCTTCAAGCCGAGCTGCACCGGCTCTTCTTCCTCTTCGGCCTGCTCCAGAACCTTCGAATCAATGTGCAGGATCCTCTCGGGATCGCACAGTTCCTCGATATTGATTCGCTTGTGAGTGAAGGCATACTCCACCCGCGCCGCCGTCTCCGTCGGTTGGCGACGGTAATCATCACCGGCGGCGTGGGCTGCTTCGCCTTCTTCCATGCCTTCGCCGTTTCCAGCCAGTCCTTGCCCAGAAGGTAGTAGGCGTTGATCACCAGGTCCGGCAGCGGCACCTCGGCTCGGCTTTGCGGTTCAGGTCCGTTTTCACTTCAGGGTCGATGTAGATGTGATAGAGGCGCGACTTGTACTTGGCGATCGAGCTTGCCGTCATCTCGCACCACCACGCGCGGCGTCTTCACCAGCCCGGACTCAATGGCGTCATTCAACCCAAAGTCGCTGACAATCCAGCCGAAGAGCGTTTCCTCGCCGCTCTTCTTGCCGGTGGGCGCAAACGGCGTCGCCGTGAAGTCGAAGCAGGTCAGAATGCCGCGCGCTCTGTGAATGCGGTCCAGCCCGCCAATCCACTTCGTCGCTTCGTTCATTTCGTCTTTGGTGACGCCTGCGATCGCGCGACTTTGGGCGGCACCCGCCAGGCGTGATGCGCTTCATCGTTGATCACCAGCATGTTCTGCGCGGACGCCATTTCGCCCAGCACGTCGCGGACGTAAGCCTCGTCGCTCTTCGCGCCGCGCTTGTCCACACTGCGCTTCTTGCGAATCTGCTCTTCGCTTTCCCAATCCAGCTTGTGCCAGTTGCGAATCAGCACTGGCGTCTGCCCCTGCCGCAGTTTGTCTTCGAGGCCCGGCGGAATCGATCTGGAATTCCTCGTAGTAGTTGCCCGGCGTGCCGGGAACAAGCACCTGCAGCCTGCTTCTTGACCGTCAGGCCGGGCGCAATCAGCAAAATGTTCTTCGAGAAGCGCTTGTCCTGCGGATACGTAACTTTGTTCAGCACCTGCCACGCAATCAGCATGGCCATCACGATCGTCTTGCCCGAGCCGGTCGCCATCTTGCAGCAGAGCCGCGTGAACGGCCCGCCATCGCTGGGAACATCGATCCCACTCGCTCCGAAGCCGGGGCTTCCGTCAGCCAGATCAGCGTTTCGATTGCTTCCAACTGGCAGAAGAAGAAGCGGCGGTTTGATCGCGCTGCTCCGGGTCGCGCCAGTGCTGCAGCAGCCGCTTGGTGATGCCGCTCGCGCCGGGATATCCGCCTCGCGCCACGCCTTCACCCGCGGCCGAATCTGGTTCACCAGCGGCAATTCAATGAAGATGCCGGGATCATCGAAGGAGCGGGACTTCTCCGAGGCGCGGACATACCCGGCCTTTCTGCGCTCCGGCTCGCGCGTGAAAGTCGCGTCTCGCGGTCATACCGCCAGTGCTCGCGCGGCTCCTCATAAGGCGAATTGATGATGAGCTGGTCGATCGTCGCGGAACCGGCTTGTGGTGGTCTGCGTGCATCACTTCAAACTCCACGACTTTCAGGCTCTCGATGCCCCGGTCATCGACGATCTTCACGGCAACGCGCTTGTGCGCGCCCGCTTCAAAGGGCAGCGAGACTGTGCCGCGATAGGCTCTCGATCAGTTCCGGGTCAATCTCGGCTTTCAGGTTTCGCGCCAGCCGCGCCCAGCCTTCCTCCTCATCGGCCATCGGGAAGAAAACCTGGCGTGGATAAAGGCTCCGCCCATCGTAATCCGTGTCGAGCAGCCACATGGCAATCTTCGACGTGTCGCCGGATTCGATAGCGCCGGTCCGCGTGTTGTAATAATCGAAGCCGCGAACTTCGACTTCCCATTTGCCCTTGTCCTCGCCCTTCGTGATCTCGCGCAATTCCACATCGGGCTGGCCAACCAGCCAGAAGCTCTGATTGCGGCCCGTTTCTTCTTCAGGTCCTCGGTCAGCAGGTCGGCGTTCATCTGTGCCTTCAGGAAGGTCATGCCGGTTTTTTCTTTCGTCAGGCCGTCGATGTCTTTGGCGGCTTCGGGGTCGAACTGGAACGCGGCGAAGACCAGGATCGCGGGTTTGGGACTGAGCGTTCGCGCTTCCTCCCATGCCAGTTCCACTTGCCGCTGTTCCAGCGGGCGTATTCCGGCCCAAACGAGACGACGACCCGCTCGGGCTTTGCGCCTTTGGTTTCGGCGTCCGCGTGCAGCCAGCGCGTTCCGGCCAGCGGCTCGACGCGGGAGAAATCAATCTGCTGCCCGCCCTTGCCGCGAAGCCCGGTCTTCAGCAATTCGTCGCGCCATTCGGCATGGCGCAGAGTCGCGCCTTTGCGCGCGACAGAGGCATCGAGCAGCGGCGTGGCGGCATCGCGAAAATCAGCCAGTGACTGCTTGCGCTTTCGCTGGCGACGGTCCGACTTCATCGCCATCATCGATTTCTTCGAGCGACCGCACCGTGGCGCGGGGACGGCCTCCACCGTGAACGGGCCGGTCACACGGACGCGGCTTTGTCTGCCTAAGGCTGGTCGTAAAGGTTTCCTGTTCGGCATATCGCGCTATGGCTGCGTCAATCTGCTCACGCGTCATCCCTTCGCGGATTTCGGGATTGTTGGCGATGGACTTGAGCGTCACATGCGGAACCGTCTTGTAGCGAAACCCGCTGCCGACTCCTTCTTCGGGATGCGCCAGTTCGTAATAGTCAAACTCGGCAGTCATCAGGCGCTGTTTTGCGAGCGTGAGCGCCACGCGTGACGTGTCGCAGGTAATCCAGCGACGCCCCCACTGCTCCGCGACATAAGCGGTTGTGCCCGAGCCGCAGGTAGGATCGAAAACGAGGTCGCCGGGTCGGTAGTCATGAGAACACATCGTTGAACGACTTTCGGATTCGTCTGCACGACGTAAATCTTGTCGGTGCGCAATCCGGCGACGTGTCCGTCCAAAGGTTCGTCAGATCGCAGACCGGGAAATCGTCTAGAAGACGAACGTAACTGAGGTCGTTCCGCCTTGCGGCCGAGCGACTGCGTTATCTAGCTTCTCGATCCCTTCCATCGTCGTCTTCCAACTGTTGCCTGCGCCGGGTGTAAATGTCTTGCCCTCGAATTCGAACTGCGAAAATGCTCGGTCTGAGTGCAACCGCTGAGACCAGATTGTCCAGTCGGTAAATCGCGCATCCGTCGGCATGAGTCAGGCATCAGCACTTGTCTCGTGCGATCACGAGAGCTTCGTTCGCTCCGTCTTGGAAGTTCCACGCAACTGGTATGCGTCTCACCATCTCGCCGAGTCTTTCGACAGAATAGAGTTGACGATACTTCATCGTTCTTTGTCCTTCGCGTACCAAACGAAGTAGTCACATGCGCTCGAGCAGCAGTTCGCACTGAAGCGCCGCTTGTCTTCGTGAACGTGATCAGACTGACACGAAGTTCGCCAGGCCCAAACACTTCATCCATCAGTTCGCGGACATGATGCACGATTTTCGTCGCTAATCTGCACGAAGCACGAGCCGGATTCGTTGAGAAGTTCGCGGGCAAGCAGCAGCCGGTCGCGCAGATAGGTCAGATAGGAGTGAATGCCAAGTTCCCAGGTGTCGCGGAAGGCGCGGATCATCTCCGGCTCTTGCGTCAGGTCTTCGTCCTTGCCGTCCTTCACGTCACGCTTGTTCACGAACGGCTGGAAGTTCGAGCCGTACTTGATGCCGTAGGGCGGGTCGATATAGACCATCTGCACCTGCCCGGCCATGCCTTCCTTTTCGAGCAGCGAGTTCATCACCAGCAGCGAATCGCCGGCAATCAGCCGGTTCGACCAGCCGTGCGCGTGCTTATAGAAGTCGATGGCCTCGCGCAGCGGCGGGTTCTCTTCGGGCGCTCGAACAGCGACGGCTGCACGGGCAGGCCGTTGCCGTTGCGCTTGCGGACGGCCTCGATGATCGTGCGCGGGTCGATGCGTTCGTGGACGTGCAGCGAAACGGTGGGCACCTCGAACGAGGTGTGCTCCGCCTTCCCCGCCCAAACAAGTTGCGGGTCAAGGTGCGGGTCGTAGTCCAAATCCTTGCCGGGTTTTACGCTCGGAACAGGCTCGATGTAGTCGTAAACTTTGTGCGTCGGGAGCAGAGGATCGGTTTCGGGCGTGACTAGGCCAACCGGCGGATTGTTGACGCGCTTCTTATCGGTGTGTTCGTACCGTTCAATCGGTCGCTTCGGCGGTTTTCCGCCAGTAGTTTTCCCTCGCGGCATTACAATTAGCCCTTTCGAGTGTCCCAGGATTTCGGGGAACTTTGCATTGTAAGCTGTGCTAATTCCGAACACCAGAGACATTCCCGGAATGGATCACTGTCACGCTCGCCTCTGAGCCGATTTTTGTCTTTTGGTTTTTACAGAGCGAACGGACACACCGTCTATCGCAAAGCCAAAGAGCGCAAGAACCACGAACTCCTCAAAAGTGACAACACGGGTAATCAGCAGACACATTGCCCCAACGAAAACAGCACGGCAGAAGCCGACGGCTTTAACAAGGGCAACGAGTTTGTTCAGGCTGACCATTCTTTACATATAGAACTTGTACTCTTTCTGTGGATTGACGCTTGGCTTCAACTCCGCCAGAATTTCGCCCACTCACGGGAAAACGCAAGAGTTATCGGCTCATCGCATGAGAAGTCGGCGCTGTTCCAGTTAAGTTTGGTAAGCGCCAGTATCTCGCGCATCACGGTATCAGGTGGCGAAGTTCCCACTAGCTCCAATATCTCTTGCGGCTGCGGGGAGCGCATTCCCGGATATGTGCGGAGAAATGGCACGTATCCTTGCGTGTAAAGAAGGTAATTAGCGTCATCGAAGCGTACCCAAGTTCCTCTCAGAGGCGGGTACTGGCCTAGCCTCAAAAACTGAGTTCCCCTTTTTCCGAAGGCAACGAGGTCCCAATACGGAATGTTTTGGAGGGCGTCCCTGAAGCCTTGCAGCTCGTCTTGCGAAAACCGAGAGGACTTGTGAATCACGACCCGCTCGGGGCGGACGTTCCGGTGCCGCTTATAAACCTCGATGACTTCGGTCAGAAGATCCCGCGCGTTTGCTGCCGACAGGTGTGGCGAAGGGCCTTGTGAACGATCCCATTGAAATGGCTTACCTCGCAGTACAAAACCATCCCCGGTATGAGTGAATGCCTGCGCGAGACTGGTACGAAGATGATTCTCAGTAAACTCACGAAAAAATGAGACCCCAACGTAGCACGTACCCGGCTGCACATCCGCCAAACGCCACGGGTGGCCGTCAGCTTTGTGATAAATCGCCGTAAAGAAATTCCAGGCAGTAGTAGCGGCATCTTGCCCTCGACCAGCTTTCGGTCGAACAGTTTCCTCGAGCAAAATCTGTGTAGGTATTCCGAACACCATGGCTTCGGCTTTCAGAGCGCGGCGAAGGTCATGATGCGTGTCCGGGGAGTTCTCGGCTGTATCGTCAACCGGCTCTGTCGGTTCAGGCCCAAATAAGAGTTGCTGCAAACTCGGCCCGGTATTTCGCAGCTTGCTCGACCTGCGCTTGCTGGTTGGCAAGACGCCTTCGCGGCACTTTTCTGCCGTCGCATCGGCGAACATACAAATGATTACGTTGGGTTTGGGCTGGCGCTCAGACAGATTGCGGATTCCAATGGCATAGATCTCGGCAACTTCCGAAATTCGTTTCGCTCTATCAGGATTTCGGAGAGCAGTTGCCAGCTTCACGTCGTTGACCACCTCTCTCCAAGAATCCCCAAGGGTAAGGCCGCACTGAAACGGGAACTCTGCGCTAAACCCCGGGAAATGGGGATACAAAAAGGGCTGACTTCCATCATTGAGGACGGCACTCTGGCACTTAGCAATCCAGTTGCTTGCGGCGGAGAGCAATGTGGATGGTCCGACAAAGCCAAGCGTGATGCTGGTAAGCGGTGGGCGCTCTTGGTCGCTGACTGTGTAAGGCCCGTAGAGGGACAAGCCGGTTTTCGGGTCTATATGCGAGCGATGTCCCCCAAAAAGAAGAAGCGGTTCCGCAATCACCCCAGCCTCGAAACTCGGAGTCGCGGTCTGCCAGTACCCGGAACCCTCTATGTCGCCCTTATCCTTCATCATCACTCCGGGACAGCTGCGCTAAGACATCCTCCTCATTCCAATCAAAGTCATCGGCGACCTGCTGAACCATGTTCTCCAGATTGAGATGGTCGTGGTTTAACCCAAACCCTAAGCGAATAAATGCGGGCTGAGTGTCAATCAGGAATACTTGATCCCCCGCGTGAACGTTGATGACCGAACGACCATGCGAAAGCACGTAAGCCCAAAATCGAGTGTGGTACAGAATTTGAACGTTGCGCTCGCGGCCTAGCCAACGCATTGCCAAAACGCCTACCCTCTTCCCCTTCATCAGCGTGTGTGCACGGCCATCAGTGGTGAAGAGCCATGTCGGCATTATTTTCAAAAACAAGCGTTCACCAAGGCGAACGATGGGGAGTTCGGCAGCGAGGTGGCGACAGAAGATGATCCGACCGTCACGGTCGCGATAGTGTTTTGCCACCGTGCGCGGCCGAGCAGCGCGTCGCCACTTGAATTGCTTGTCCTTCCCATCTTCATCAACGGGGAAGAAGTCCGCCGACGGCTATCGTCGGGTGCAGTCACAAGGCCCACGCGAGGCCCGTAGCAGTGGCGACCGATATGCATGTTGAGGAGACTCACGAAGAGCCTCTCCGTGTCAGGCGTGGTCAGATACGAAGCAACTGGAACTCGGCGCGTCGCGCAAGACGACACAACCGTGCTGAACGGCCCCTCTTCAACGCTGAGATCGTGAAAAGAAACCACGTTCCCTTGAGTTCAAAGCAAAGACTGGGGTATAGATCGGCTCGCCCAATGCGTTTAGTTGCTCGTGGATACGCTCTTTGATCACAGTCTTGTCCGATGGAACCGACTTCGCCAATGGTGCAACCCAAACGAATTCCGGCGCTGAAAGCACGGGGAGCAGGTTGCAGGGAAGGATTTCGTTCTTCGAATCTGGATTACCCTGAATCGGCGCGCGGTCGGCAACCACGCTCTCTCGCGAAATTGCGCCGGACTCACTTATTAGCTGGCCTCTCGCTGAAGATGCGCGGAATCGCTCCCCCGCAATCGTCGAGACAGCCGGGTCAAACCCACTTGAAACGCGCGCCTGTCGCGGAAGTCAATCATGTTCAGGTGGCGCAGAAGAGCGGGAATATAAGGACAGTCCTTCACCAAGAGTGGGATGACTCGCCCTTGTTTCCCAGCGGGGTCTTTAAATAAGGCGGCCTGCCATTCGGCGTCCGTCCACCCAGAGGGGCTTTCAAAGTAGTCAGGGGTCAACACAAGAACCACGAAGCGGCTGGTTTCGAGTGCTTTATTGATTTCGCCGGTTATGCTCTGGCCGGGACGTATCTCCGCTTCGTCCACCCAGGTGCGAATCGGATTGCCTGCGACATTTACTTTTTCCAATCCGGCTGCGAGATACCGAACCCAATCCTTGTCGGTGCTGCGGTGAGAGATGAACACGTCCCTCCTAAGTTCGTGGAGTGTTCGAGCAGTCTGATCGGGGAACGCGGTGGCAACGCTTGCTATCGTTTGATCGATCTTCCGAGCAGAAAAGAGCAGTTCGTTTCCGTCAACGCCAAAAAACAAACTAATTCGGCGGATCAGCTCTTCTGAAGGTGTTTCAAGCCCGTGCTCTATCTGGACGAGATAGGGGTGGCTAATCCGCAGTTCGGAGGCGGCCCGTCTTAGCGATAGAGAGCGCGATTGCCGCAACTCCCTGATGCGCTGGCCGAAACTCACTGGCATGGTTGGTAGGCTACTTACCTACCACTTGGTTGTCAAGAAAAATTTCGGTCCGGATCGCTGTCGATCCGTCCCACACCCGGCGTCCGCGCGAGCGGAAAACTACTGATTCCCGCTCATCAAAGCACCCACCCTTAAGGGCTTTGAATCCGTAGGGTGTCGGGTGCGTTCAACGGTGGGGATTTTAGCTCACCTGTCGGAGCCGGGTCCTGACAGTTCCGTACCCGATCCCTAGAATTTCCGCGATCTGCCGCAGGCTGGCGCCCTTAGCCTTGAGTCGAATGATGTCTTCATGATTTACGATCCGACGCGGACGACCCAATTGCTTTCCTGGCGTTTCCGTCTAAGCGAACTCGCTTCCGCCGTTTCTTCGACGAGAAAACTTTGGTTTTCATCTCGGCAGAGAACCAGTATGGTTCGGCCCACGGCAGTCCCCGGCGCTAGCGGGACGGAAGGCTGAGATGTCGCAACGAGGTTGGCTAACGAAGGAAGAGCGCAAGAGAGCGGGCAAAGTGTGGGTGTACCACTACTACAAAACCCGCGATACGGACGGCCACAGGGTAGAGAACACGGTCGTTGTCGGGGCGCTGTCCTCTCTCCCAAGAGAGAAAGACGCCTGGGCGGAAGTGGAGCATCGTGGCCTTAACCGTAACCACGAATTGGGCTTGACGGGCCGGGTTATGTTCGGCGATCTAGCGCGGCACTATATCAAGTATGAGCTAGGCGAACTGGCCGAAGCGGACGATCAGAAGTCCCACACCACCATAGAACGCTACCTTCAAATCCTGAACAATCGACTGATTCCTCGCTGGGGAAATCGTCCCGCGCTGGAGGTTGAGCCGCTGGAGATCATGCAGTGGTTGAAAGCGACCAAGCGAATGGAGAACCTAGAGAACCCTACTGTGGACAAGATCCGCCGTGTGATGAACTTGGTCTTTAAGCACGGGCAGACCTATGGCCTGATTCCTCGCACCGGGGAAGCCAACCCCATGAAGTTTGTCCGGGTGAAGACTCAGTCGGAATACGAGGCGAAGATCATCACACCGGAACAATGCTTCAGGATTCTCATGGCAATGCCTCAGCCGGAGCGGACTCTCACACTCCTCATCGCGGCTACGGGGCTTCGCATTTCCGAGTGCCTTGGTTTGCAGTGGGCAGATGTGGACTACGACAGCCAGCAGGTTTTCGTCCGTCGCTCGTGGACGGGCGGGAAGGTGGGCAAGTCAAAGAGTGCGGCAAGCAAGGCTCCAGTTCCATTGGTTCCGCTACTCGCAGGCTTCATTCGCCAGTGGCAGGAGCAGACACCTTACGGTCAGCCGACGGACTGGGTATTTGCCAGCACCCGGCTAAAGGGAAAGCAGCCCCGCGTCGCGAACATGCTGGTCGAAGATCATCTCCGCCCGGCTGCGGTGAAAGCGGGCGTGCTTAAAGAAGGAGAGAAGGTGCGTTTCGGGTTCCACAACCTGCGTCACAGCTTGGCGAGCTTCCTTGTGCGGAAGGGGACGGACGTGAAGACGGTGCAGAAGATGCTTCGCCACAGCGACGTTGCTACGACGCTCGGAATTTACGCTCACAGCATGAGCGAGGATCGTCTGGCAGCGCAGGATGACATGCTGGCGGCAATGATGACGCCGTCAAACGCGGTGAACTGAGCGACCACAGGCGTGAAACACAAGTGAGGGACAGCGCCAGATTACTTCCTGTTTGCCGTCATCCGGCAGTAATCAAACGGCTGTTAGCATCCGCGCGGATTGCACTGGCGTCTTTCAACGCGGATCGCGCTGCGCCAAAAACCTGTTCTGACACTCTTTAGCTGCCGAGAGCAATCCGCTGAACTCCGGGCTCCTCCGTAGTTTTACAAGTAGCGGGTCCGTGTGCAAGGCATCATAGACACAATAGTTTTGGCCAACGGCTCTTCTCAGCAAACGTAAGGCGGCATCCTTTTGCCCACAGTACGACAGCATGGTTCCGGCGATATACCAACCCTCCACGTCGCCTTCCGCAACCGACGCAGCTTCCGTCTGCTGAGCGGCTCCGTCCAGTTTGGGATGCTTGCTTTGGATCAAGGCAGACCTGAAGCAAATCACGACCGATCTGAGGTGTGTCCGACGCTCTTTGAATCGTCTGGCGTGCTTCGTCCACTTTGCCTTGGCCCAAAAGAATAAGAGCCGTTTGTCTTGCAGCAAATTCCGAGCCTGCATCGAGTCGGACAAACTCCATGGCCCTCTGTGGCTGACCTAGTTGCATGAAGGCTAAGGAGCATGACCGGAAGCGGTAGTCGCTCCGGTCCACTGCAAGCGCAGTGTCGCATTCGTGTGCCGATTCGTCCAACAGCCCGGCGTAGCGCAGAACGTATGCCAGAGCGAAATGTGCGTAAGCGCTGTCCGGTCTGCGCAAGTGGCAGCGCGAGCAGACTGCAACTGAACCCTTGCGGGGGCGCACGGCCACCTCGATGCTCTTCTTGTCGGCACTGAAGTGGGCGTACTGGTAAACAAAACCTCGGAAACGGTGGCAGCGGTTTAGAATCGTGAGCAGTTCCATAGCCCGGAGGGAAGCGGCGGCAAAACCCCTACCCGTGATGAAGATGTTCGCGGGCTTGATGTCACGGTGGACAATGCCGGCCCAGGGGGAAAATAGCATGCAGGCCGATCTGGTGTCTTTCGGGATTGACCTGTTCGACCTTGACGATGAAGTGCAAGGTGCGGCGCAGGACTAGGCTCATCCTTTCCTTGGAGCTTACGAACTTTCGCGCACTACGCCGTCACCGTACGCTCTTGGGTAGGACGCCGCATCCGCTACACGTTGCCGATGTTGTCATAGGCGACCGAAGGAAGCGCCATCGATCGCAGGCGTTCTGCGAACCGCGGGTCAGCTCGGAGGCTGTCCCACTCCGGTGCGACTGCCAGGTGAACGAGTGCTGGGTCGCGGTACGCGATGGCCTGATCAAGGCAGTCGAACGCTTCATCGAGCCGGCCTGCTGCCCCATACAGAACGGCGCGAAAGAATGCCATCTTCAGCAAGACGTCGAAGTCCAGTTGCGGGTTCGTGATCTGATCCACCATGAATCTTCTCACCCCGGAGAGGCCGGCCGTCGCGTACACCTGCTGCATATCCGCGGTAACCTGCTTCATCACCGCCACCCTCTCTTCGGAAAAGCCCCACGCGATGGCCTGGCTGACGATCCAGGCCGCGAATCTATTGACTTCCCCGATCTTCCAATAGACGTGCGTAATGAATTGGCTCGCCAGCACATGTTTCGGGTCGATCTCTAGAGCTCGCCGAGCCCAGACTTGCGTCTCGTCGTACTTCCGCTGATGCCAATACGAGATGGCGATCTGCACGTAAATTCGCTGGCTGAGCGATTCAATCGCTGCCAGCAACGTTTCCAGCGGGGCTTGCAGTTCCGGGCTCAGCTCCTGGGCTTTCTCTCCATTCATATTGCGCGGGCGGCAGCCTCGCAGCCGCTCCCCGTAAGACTTCGTCAGTCCCCGCGCCGTGTTGATCAGCGACGTCCGCGCCCGCACCAGTCCGGCTCGCGCTCGGATCACCATCAGATGCGATTGTGCTTGCGCACTGCGATGTTGCACCGGCGCCAGCAACTGCGGATCGATTCCATTCGCCACGGCGGGCGAAGAATCCGACGAAAAATTCCCGCCGCTGTAGCTGTAGCTCCGACCGAGCGGCTCAACGTTTGAAACTGACGGCAAAGCCCTGTATAAATGCGAGGAACCAAATCCTCGTGACCGATACCCGACCGAACTCTCGCCGCTGGACCGTGATTGCGTCCGCCTTACTTTGCGCCGGCTTGGGTGTAGTCGTGATGTACACCAAACGCAGCGCTTTCTTCAGTCCACTCGCGGTGGTGGTTGTTGCCGCGATCGGGCTGGCCGCGGTACTTCTGCAACTCCGCTACTACAATCGCGAGCACACCACTCCCGTGCAAGCGCCGGTGTGGCTGAACATCCTCGGCGTGGGGTTCGCCCTGGCTGCGCTCTTTGCGGATTTCCTCGCGTTGAGTTGGCAGATGGCCCAGGTGATGGCCCTGGGAGCCGTGGGTAGTTTTGCGATCAGCAGTGCCATGATCCTGCAAGCTTTCCGGAAACGCCGGATGTCGTCGAAGTGAGTGGCGACGAAGTGAGTAACACACGTCAATTTTGCCGGAAGTCCACTGCGAACCTGGTCTTCACTTGCACGGCTTGACCGTTGATCAAGTAAGGTTGGAAGCGCCACCATTTCACCGCATCCAAGGCTGCGGACGTCAGTTCATCGGGGCCGCTTACGGCGCGCAAATCCACGACAGTTCCATCCGCCCCGATGACCGCGTCGAGTACCACGACGCCTTGTACTTTCGCCAGTCTTGCAGCCTCTGGATAGATCGGCTCGATCTTGTGAGTTAACAGCCCTTGCATCACTTCCGCCGGAACATAAGTGGGCGGTTGTTGCGGCGGTTTGCTCGCCGAAATCTGCGATTCCAGTTCGCCCCAAGCCTGGTGCCAATGCCACCAACCGAGGCCGCCTAACAAAAGCATCGCTGCTACCGCTAACCATGCGGCGTGGCGGAAGCGCTTCCCGCGACGCTTCGGCTCTGTGATTTTAGGATTAACGACTCTACGGGGAGCCGCGACGGTCGGCGTGGATACGGCGCCCGGTGGGAGAACAGGGGATTGAGCTCCAGCATCCGGCGACGACGCAATCGGATTGGCGACGGACTTCCTTCGCGTCCAGTGTTCGATCAGCGTCTGTTGTTCTGAGGTTAAACTGACGAACTCAAGACCACAATGAAGCAGCGCCTGATAGCGCACGATCGCCTTCAGGCGGAACGGCCCGCCAGCATCCGGCAAGCGAAACTCAATGCCCACGGAATCGCCTGGATGCAGTTCCCCGGCGATCACCAAGCCGACGCCGCGTTCCCCAAGAGTGACCGAGCGCCCGGGAATTGAGTAAGGGATTCCAGATCGCAAGACGGTAACATCCGCGGGAACGGCCCAGGGGAAACGAGGCACGCGGCGAGTGTTGGTAAACACCCTGGCCGGCGCCTGCGTCGCTGCGGCAGTCATGGTTCTAGCTCCACCTGCACGGGCATACCGTCTCAAGCTGGTTTCAGAAGGTGCTAATTAGAATAATGCTTCGGCCAGAGTTTGTTGGGTGGAGTATAGCATTGCTGAAGGGCAGATTTCCTCAGCGCACCTTAACCCAAACCACAAAGGACACAAAGGTACACAAAGGAAACCGGGGCAACTTAACAAATGCCTGATTCACCTTGCGTGTACCTTTGTGGTTAGCGCTTGGGTCCCAGGATGAAGCAACAATGCTATGGCCAGCGCTTGGCTGTGTCTTCCCAACCTGCTGCGCGAGCCGGTTGCGGGCTTGCGTTGACTGCGGCCTGCGGAATGCGGATGGGCTGCTGCGTCGTGGTGGGAGTGGCTAATGTCGGTTTATTGCTGGTGGCCTCCAGCATCGACTCCTTGTCGTCGGATAGCAAGGGAGCTGCAACTCGCAAGGCCTCCACTTCCTTTTCCAACCGCGCCAGTTCGAGTTCCTTCTGTCTCAGAACCTCGTAGACATTCTTCATACCTGGGTCCCCTCGTCAAACGTTCTCGGGTGAAGCATTTGGCCGCACTCTAACAGGAAAGTTAGTTTTGTCAAGGAAGAACATCACGTGGAAACGGAGACTCAACCGGCAGACGTTGCTTCTCCCTCGCGTTGATCCATGCTCTTCGTGCGCGGTGCGGGTACGTCCTCCTGCTGCCATTTTCGCGCCAGTTGGTCTAATTCGCCCAGCACCTTCTGAATATCGTTCATGCGCTTGGTAATGCCGTAGGTCACAGACGGTGGGATGGTTGGTTCGTAGTCGCGATAGACGAATCCTTTCTGCTCCAGAAGGCGCAGCCGCTCGGTCAAGACGCGAGAAGAAATGCCTTCAATCTGGCGCCGAAGAGCCCCGAACCGGGTGGGGCCGTTTGTAGATAAGGCCCACAGAATGTGCATAGTCCACGGCCGAGTTAGGACCTCGAGTAATCCGGACATGGGACAGGGAGTGGGCGATTGGGCATAGCGGTGCACGTCGTCACCTCACTTGGTTACTTTAAAGTTCCTACTTTACAAAAGCAAGTAGTTATTTAAAGTAACCTGTAAGGCGCTTATGACATCTATCCCGAAATAGAAAGTCGATCGGTAAAACAACTCGCTAAGGAGACTGATATGGCCAGCAACTCAATTTCAACTTCGCAAAGCTTGCAGACTGCCAGAGGATTGAACCCCACGGACAGCAAGGAACGGACATCTGCGAGCTCGTTCATTACCCTTGCAGGACGAATCCTGTTTTCCGCCATTTTCATCATGTCGGGATTTCTCCACTTCTCCCAGACGGATATCGGTTACGCGGCACAAGCAGGTGTGCCTATGTCTAACCTGCTGGTTCCGGCGTCGGGAATTCTCGCGCTGGTGGGAGGGCTCAGCATTTTGCTCGGATACAAAGCCAAAATCGGTGCCTGGCTGCTTGTCCTTTTCCTGGTGCCGGTCACGCTCATGATGCACAACTTCTGGGCAGTAAAAGATCCGATAATGGCTCAGATGCAAATGGCAATGTTTATGAAGAATGTGACCATGCTTGGAGGCGCGTTTCTCATTTCTCAATTTGGAGCCGGTGCGTTGAGTTTCGATGCCCGGCGAAATTAGAAGGGCGGCACTCGGCACTCGGCACTCAGCATTCAGCATTCAGCCATGATGCGGTTACGGGCTCTGAGCAAAGATCTCCAAGGTCTGAATGCTGAGGGCCGAGTGCTGACTGCTCTCGCAAGTGTTCATTTGCGGACACGATGGCGCGCAGGCGCACAAACTTCGTCCTCGCGAAAGCGGTATTGGTCCGCGCTTTCCGCCTACTTGTCACATTCTTGTAAATTGCCTCACCTTTCTCGAGTCGCAGCGTCCAACTAAGCAATCAGTTTCGGTGTTGGACGGATCATGATCTCGTCCCGGAAACGAACATATGCGCAACGGACTGCGATCAGAGTTTTTTCCGATGGAACGAGTGAACGCATCTCTGCGTATCTATGCGCAGGACTGGTGTGCGTAAGAGGGAAACGGCACGAACACTGATCAGCGGGTTCGGAGGTGGGGTTATGCAAAGCGGAGTGAATGGCAGCAACGGGACGGGCAATGGAACTCTGTTACATACCGGAGATCCTCATGTCCAGGAAGTGGTTAAAACGGCCCATGAAGAACTGCGGCAGCTCATGCGTCAGCGGGCTGAAATCATGAAACGCATTGGCACGCTGAAGCAGACAATCTCAGGTCTCGCCAACTTGTTCGGCGATGACATTCTGGGAGAAGACTTGCTAGAGTTGGTCGACCGCAAGACCGGAGGACGTCAGCCCGGTTTTACGAAAGCGTGTCGTATGGTTTTGATGGAAGCCGGACGGCCGCTAGCGGTGCGCGAGGTTTGCGAACAAATTCAACAGCGTCTTCCAACTCTGTTACTTAGGCACAAAGATCCGTTGGCATCGGTGACCACTGTGCTCAATCGGTTGGTGGAGTACGGAGAAGCACTCAGCGTAGTTCGAGAGAACGGCCGACGGGCGTGGCAGTGGGTTTCGGAGCCAGTTCCGGCGCAGCCGGGCAACGCCGCGAGCGCATCGTTTTCTCAACTGTAGAAACGCCGCTTGCTGCGTCTCTGGTGGATGACAAGGCCAGCTTTTTGTCGCCGTCTTGAAACGTTGCAAGCAACGTTTCAACAGTCACACACGTTAGCCCGCTACGCTGGCAGCAGCATTCCCTTTTCCAGGTGCCGGGTGACGTGCGCGTAAGAAGCTGCGTGCGGATCGTGCGTCACCATCACGATAGTCTTGTGGAAATCCTCATTTAGCCGCTTCAGGATTTCGAGGACCTCGGTGGCGGAGTGACTATCGAGGTCGCCGGTCGGCTCGTCGGCAAGCAGCAGGGTCGGATCGCTGACGATGGCTCGCGCGATCGCCACACGTTGTTCCTGCCCACCCGAGAGTTGTTTCGGGAGATGGTTCACGCGTTCCTCTAAACCAACAAGCCTGAGCGCGGTCATGACATGCTCGCGCCGCTGTGGAGCATTCAGCTTGGTAAGTAGCAGCGGAAGTTCGACATTCTCGAATGCTGTTAGCACGGGAATCAGGTTGAAGGTCTGAAACACGTATCCAATATGCACGTTGCGCCAGTGGGCAGACTGAGAATCGCTAAAGCGGAAGACGTTCTCGCCCAGCACCAGCAGTTCTCCCGATGTAGGCCGGTCGATTGCGGCGATCATATTCAGCAGCGTCGTTTTGCCCGAGCCGGACGGCCCCATAAGAGCCATGAATTCTCCCGCCGCGATTTCGATGGAGACATCGTCGAGGGCTATCACTTCGAACGCATCGCGCTTGAATACCTTGCTGACGTTGCGTACCTGGACAACTCTGGTTTGCGTGGCCGTATTGGATAAAGTAGCAGTGCTCATGATTGTCCCTTGATCTTGATTTTGTCGCCGTCTTTTAAATTTGGTGGACCCGTTGTAATAACGCTCTCGCCCCCCACGAGTCCCTTGACGATCAAGCCGCCGCTGCGTTGCGACACGACTTGAACCTCGCGTTTGAGCGCCTTGCCGTTGAACGCGATCAAGACAACTTTCTTGCCGCCGTCATCGCGAACCGCCGTGGTTGGTACAAATACTCCTGATGGTTCGGAACTCGTGCTCTTTTTTTCTTCGGCCAGGAACTTCACCGTCGCGTTCATCTCCGGCCGTAGATAGTCGTCCGGATTCAGGATCTGTACCTTTACCTGAACCGTAGCCTTTTGCCGGTTGGCTTCGGGCGAAATCTGCGCGATCACGCCTTCATACTTGCGATCGGGATAAGCATCGACGGTGACGATGCCCTTCTGGTTCGGGCCCAGCTTGGCAAAATCATCCTGCGCGATGTCGAGCTCGACCTGAATGTCCTTAAGGTCGGCGAGAGCCACCACCGATCCCTGCGGACCGCCTTCCGCGTTGCTCGCAAACCCTGAAGTGATCAACTCGCCCTTTTCTGCCGTGCGTTCGAGAATGGTGCCAGTGACAGGCGCGCGAATCACCGTGGCGTCAAGTTGCGACTTGGCGTACGCTTGCTGACCTTCCGCCTGGAGCAGAGCACCTTTGGCGCGAGCAATCTCTTCCTGACGCGGCCCGATCTTCATCAGCTGGAAAGCTTTCTCCAGAGAATTAACTCGTTGCTGGTCAGAGTCGAATTTGGCGGTGGCGTCGTCGAGGTTTTGCTTGGAGACAACGCCGCCAGCTGCGAGTTCGCGACTGCGATCCAGCGTGAGCTTGTCGTTCGCCAGCGTGGCGCGAGCTTCGTCCAGATTGTGCTGGGCCTGCTGAACCTCCTCGGGACGCGATCCATTTTGTAGCTCCTCAAGATAGGCCCGAGCGTTGTCGGCGGCGCCTTTGGCTTGCTCATACTGGGCGCGGAATTCGTCGTCTTCGAGGCGAACCAGCACCTGGCCTTCTTTCACCTTGTCGCCTTTTTCCACGCCGATCCACGCGACCCGGCCCGTGACTTTGGTATTCACGTTGATCTTGTGATGAGCGACGATGTAGCCGGTGGCGGAGAGAACAATTCCGCCCACGTCGCTGCTCTCCGCCGCGGCGCGGGTTACTTGCACTTCAGGAACATCAGGCGCCAGCAGGCGGTACGCCAGGGCAACCACGCTCAGCAAAGCCACCACCGCAATCCCGCCAATAATGTAACGGCGAGCCCAGGTGGGAGGCTCGCCCCCATGCGCCGAACGGTCAATGCGCAGGCTTTGCAGGTCTTCGTGTTTGGCGTCAATCGGCATATTTTCAAATTCCCATCAAGCCAGCAAACCGAGACGTTGCAAGCAACACCTCTACAGCTCTGTAGAGACGTAGCTTGCTACGTCTCTGTCCTTAATCACGCAACGCTCCGAGGATATCCCTGCGGGCGGCATTCCAGGCCGGGGCCATTCCGCCAAATAAACCCATGATTATGGCGAACGCAATCGCCACGCCCACGACCACAGGCGTCATGCGCAGGCTGAAAACAATTTCGCTGAAGGTTACGGCGTTCGACGTTCCCGTGGTCATGCCGTTGAACGGCAGCATGAGGACAATCCCAACTGCCGCACCGAGCAGCGATAACAGCACAGATTCGAATACGAATGAGGTCAGAATGCTGGGCCGCGAAAAACCGATCACGCGCAAGGTTGCAATTTCGCGCGAACGGTAAGCCACTGCGGCATACATCGTGTTCATGGCGGCAAAACTCGAGCCGATCGCCATGATAATTGCCACCACCCATCCAATGTATTTGATGGGAGCGCCGGAGCTCGTCTGCTTGGCGTAATACTCAGTCTCGAGCATGCCTTCGAGCTTGAGGCGTTGGTCGTCGCTCACCCGATGCTTGAGCGCGTCCGCAGAAACCGGATCGGTGGCCCGAAGGTAGGCGGACGCAAATCCACCCTGGCGATCGAAGTCGGAGGCCATCTGATTCACATCTCCCCAGATTTCGGACTCGTACGCCGAACCGCCCGCATCGAAGACGCCCACAACCGTCCATGGACCCTTGCCAAATTGCAAAGTGTCGCCGATGTTGGCATGAGCAAAACGTTTCTTGATGGACTCGCTGACTACCACTTCGCGCTGCCCCTGGTTGAACCAGCGCCCTTCAATGATCTTCACTCTTGGACGAAGCTCAAGCCCATCCGGCATCATGCCCCGCACTGTGACGTTCACTTCCCCGGTTCCGTCGGCTCGCGGCAGCACAATGACCACGACCCACTCGCCCGAGGCCATGGGCTCGCCATGGCTGTCTTTGGCAATTCCCGGCAGAGTCTTGAGGGTCGGGAACAGAGAAGCGTCGAAGCCTCCGGAGAGTTCGGCCTGCGAACCTTTGCGCATGACTAGAACATTCTGCGCGTCGCCGCTGGTTACGAATGCGCGGTCCAGTCCTGCGAGCAGAGCCATCAGAAAGATCGCAGTCGTGACCGTGAGCGCGATGCCCAGCGAGGTCATGATGGTCAAACCCTTGCGCAGTTTCAGGTTTCGGATGTTATAGCGAATCGGTATGGCCATAGTTGTGAACTCTCAGCTCAGCTCAACCAATGTGGCGCAGACCCTCCACAATGTTCATGCGGGAAGCTTTGTAAGCCGGCAAACAGGCACTGAAAAATCCCACCGCCGCCGCGACCACAAGTGCCACACCCATGGTCGGGACGGTGACCGTCAAGCCGTTGGAGATTCCAATCCCCACCGGAGAGTGGGCAAAAAGGTGAATTACGGCAGCTGCAGCCAGAATTCCCGCTACTCCCCCAGCCAACGATAATGCGACCGCCTCCCCGACGAACAGCGAAAGCACATTGCGGGCAGTGAATCCCAAAGTCTTCAGCACAGCCACCTCACGAGTTCGTCCGCGAATCGACATGGCCATGGTGTTGGCCGAGACCAGAAGAATTGCGAACACGACCGCCGCGCAGATACTGAGAATGAACGCTTTCACGTTGCCTAGCATCGCCACAAACGAGAGCTTGAAAGCGTGCTCGCTCTCGGTCTTCGTCGGTTCCGGCGAGTTGCGAAACAGATCGTCAATCGCCGCCGTAACGTTCGGGACGTCGTCAGCAGAGGAAACTCTAGTGTCGAAAAACCCAGCTTGCCCCTTGAACCACGGGATCGCCTCTTCCAAATACGCAGTATGGAAGTAGATAGTTCGTGGAGGCGGATCCATGGTATAGATGGCGCGCACTGTAAGCTCCGGATTGGCCGGGAAAAATGTGCCCGTTAGATGAATGCGGTCGCCTATTTTCCAGCCGAATTTCTTGGCCAACTCAATGTCCACCAGCGCTCCGGCGCGATCACGTTGCCAGGCCAGAACCTGATCAGGCGGGACAACCTTATCCGACGCCACTTTCAGGTACTCGCTGGGATCGGTGGCAAACTGAGCAAAAGAATTTTCTGGCCGGTCATCCTTGTACTTGCCTCCGAAAAATGTCATGGGCACAACCGCGACGACTTCCGGCAGACTGCGAATCTTGTCCCGGTAATACGTTGGCAGAAGAAACGTCAGTGAGACGCGGTGCCGCGTGATCACACGTTTGGCAGAATCCGGCGCGCCCTGATCCATATAAAAACTGCGCCAGATCGTCATCATCACTGTGAGCAGCAGCAGAGAGAAGCCGATGCTGAGCATCGTCAGAATGCTGCGGCGCTTGTTGCGAAACGAATTTCTGATGACAAAACTGGTCTTGGTCACAAAACCCCGGTCATAAAGTGCTACTTCGAATCATCTGGCCCTTACTTAGCCAATGTGGCGAAGGCCATCCACAATATTCACCTGCGACGCGTGGTAGGAAGGGACAGCCGCGCTCAGCAAACCGACCACAGCGGCCACAATTATCGCCACGACGACCGTCGCTGGTGAGACCGACAAAATGGTGAAGAACCCGACCGCCTGCTTGGCGTGTGAAATGAGCCACACCAGTCCATAAGCGCCTAGGGCTCCAAGAACGCCACCTATCAAAGAAAGCGCAACCGCCTCGCCGACAAACAAACCAAGCACTGCCTGACGGGTGAAGCCTAATGTCTTGAGCACGGCAACCTCGCGGGTTCGCTCGCGAATCGACATCGCCATAGTGTTGGCGGAAACCAGCAGCGTAGCGAAAACCACTGCCGAACAAATGCTCAGGATGAAGGCTTTCACATTGCCCAGCATGGCGACGAATTCAAGGCCGAACGCCTTTTCGCTCTCGGTCTTGGTGGGTTCCGGTGCGTTGCGGAAGGTGTCATCCACCGCCGCCGCCACCTTGCTCACATCCTCCGGAGAATCGGCCAGAATGCCGAAGGTACCTGCTTTCCCTTTGAACCACGAAACCGATTCTTCTACATACTTCGCGTTGAAATAGACCGATTGATCATCCGGAACCGAGTGGAAAATACCGCGAATGTAGAGTTCGAGATCGACGGGGTAAATTGTCCCTTTCAGCACAATGCGATCGCCAAGTTTCCATCCGTATTTCTTGGCGAGCGTATCGTCGACTACCACTCCCTGGCGATCATGTTGCCAGTCCTCTACTTCTTTCGGAGTGATTGTGATGTCGCGATAGACCTTAAAAAATTCCTCGGGATCGGTGCCGAACTGGGCGAAGAAGTTCTCCGGCTTGTCGTCCTTATAGAGTCCGCCAAACCATGAGGTCGGCACCACCGCCACCACACCAGGGATCGACCGAATCTTCTCGCGGTAGTAGCCCGGCAGGTTAAACGTCAGCGAAACCTTGTGCCGCGTGATCAGCCGCAAGTTGGATTCGGCACTACCATTGTCCATATAGAAGCTGCGCCACAGAGTCATCATCAGCGTCAGCAGCAAAAGAGAGAAGGCAATGCTCAACACCGTCAAGATGCTGCGGCGCTTGTTGCGGAAGGCGTTCTTGCTGACAAAACGGGTTAGAGTCATGATCGAACTCCGAGAGAAAACCTGGTCTGCCTACGAGGGCCCCAACAATACGTCAAGCATAGCCGATGGGTGCGGACCCGGACAACCTCACGCCTTCCCAATCACAGCATCGCTGACTGCCAAGCCAGACACCAGTTGAGATCGTCACCTGGATTCAGTGACAAATGTCACCCGGTCACAGCGCGCACAGCAGTTCTTCCTAAGTAAAGAACGGTGCGAGACCGTGAAAAGTTACGGCTTTACTTCGCGCTGATGGAGGACGGGCGTCCCGCCCGTCTGGGATCAGAAATAGACGATCATTCGACCCGCGCCCTAAACTGCGGCTGTCGAAGCCCTTTACGGTACTAAAGTTTCTTCAATCCGTCCCGCAATCGAATTTACGAACACTTTCGTAACTCCACTTTAGCTCTGCCCCCGACTATCCTGATCACGTCCTTTCCCCCAAGGACGTGCCCGAGGTCTTCCCCGCCGAGGGAAAGTCGGTCTCTGCCTGCAACGAGGTAGGAAGATAATGTCGAACAAAATCGGGCGCTTCGAAATACTCAGCGAAATCGCGCACTCTGACGTAAGTTCCGTCTACAAGGCTACCGACCCCGAGAACGGACAGACCGTCGCGTTGAAGACCGTCAAGCTGGAACCGCTGGGCGAGCAGGCCGCCACGCTGGTAAGAAACCTTCTCGAAGTGGCGGAAGCCAGCAAAGTTCTAAACAGTCACAACATCGCTTTACTCTACGGCGCCGAAGAAGTCGACGGCGTTTTCTGCGCCTCGTTGGAATATGTTCAGGGCAACAGCGTTGCCACCATGCTGGCTCGCAAAGAGGGATTCTCCATCTGGGATCTCCAGGACATCGCCCGCCAAACCTGCCAGGGCCTCGACCACGCGCACGCCAAGAACCTCGTGCACTACACCCTTGAGCCGGCCAAGATTATGGTGTCGTGGGACGGCACCGTAAAGATTTTGGGGTTCGGAATTTCCGCCATGAGTGCTTTCGCGGCCCAAGCTTCGGGTAACGCCCCGGGAGTTTTGCACTACATGTCTCCCGAACAACTGCGTGGAGACCCGCTGGGCGCGCCCTCCAACATCTTCAGTCTGGGCGCAATTTTTTACGAGATGGTCACCGAGCGTAAGGCTTTTGATGGGGAAGACGCGGACCAGGTCCGGCAATCGATCTCGGAAATGACGCCAGTGGCTCCGGATCAGATCAACCGCAAGATTCATCCCGCGCTTAGCCAGGTCATCATGAAAGCGCTGTCCAAGGCGCCTGAAGAACGATATCAATCTGGGCAAGATCTGGTGAACGATCTCGAGCGATGCAAGGAAAGCGCCACTAAGGCCGCTGCTGCCGCAAAACCGGGGCAAGGGGCGCAAAAGGCGCCCGCGCCCGCCGCCAGCGCGCCGCCAGTGAAACCAGCATCGCCAGCGGTGACGCAACCGAAGCCTACTTTCAAACCAGCCGCGCCCATGCCAAAAGCGCCAACTCCGCCCCCGGCAGCAAAGGCCGCTGCAGCCGGGCGAAGCGGAAGCGGCGGGAATTCCGCGAGCTCCAGCGGACTCATTACACCAAACCTCGACCAGGCGGTTCCTGTTATCAATACTTCCCCGGAAGCCTCCGTCGAAACGTTCTCGGTCGAATCGTTTTCCAACCCACCCGCAACCATGTCGTCGGCTGCCATTGTTGAGCCTGAGGTCGAGGCTCCGAAAATCAATGTCGATCCAATGATGGCTGAGGCTCCGAAAGCTGGCGCCGGCGCAAGCCGCAGCTTCTCCGAGATCGACGAATTGCCTCCTCTCAAAGAGGCATACGTTGCGCCGCCGCCACCGCCTCGGCCTGCAGAAGAACCTCCTGCGCTGGACGCCGTGCACGCCACCGTATTCAACAATGCTGCGCCCGAAAAGCCAAAAATCCAACCGCGCGAGGTAGCGAAAAAAGCAGTCGCGGAGATCAAGAAGACGCCTCCACAACTTTTCGTGTTTTCAGTCGCGGGCGCCATCGGCATCATTGTGCTGATTGTGGCTGCGATCGCATGGCACATCCACTCCGAGAATGCGGATGATGATGCACCAAACCAACCGCCGGCTCCGGCTGCCAGTGCGCCGGCGCAGCCAAATGGAAACGCAAATCCATCTACCGAAGCGAGCGCGAATAACCAGACTGCGGTGCAAGTCGCTCCTGAACCTGTAACCGTTGCGCCTCCTGCGGTCTCGGTGCAGCCGAAGTACAACAACAAAAAGAAAACCAAGCCCAAGCCTGTGGCTCCGGCGATTGTTCCCGGGCAGCTGAACGTGAATTCAACCCCAGCAGGCGCCCAGATCCAAATCGATGGACAAAACGATCCTTCCTGGGTCACACCGTTTAACATCGCCGGACTCAACCCGGGTCAGCACACGTTGACCATCATCAAGCCCGGCTACGCGACGGACACCCGCAGCATTGAAGTCGCCTCGGGCAGCAGGTCATTCGTCAGTGTTCAGCTCGCCCAGCTAGCAGCCACGGTTTCGGTGACCAGTGAACCTGCGGGCGCGGCCATCTGGATGGACGGCAAGGATACCGGCCGAGTCACTCCGGCGCAGATCTCTGTAGACAAGCCCGGTAATCACAGCTTCGCATTCAAGAAGCAGGGCTACCTGGATGAAACCAGCAGCGCGAATCTCCAAGTGGGGCAAACCTTCCACTTGTCGCCGAGCCTGAAGGCGCTAGGCAACACCGACGACATCAAAATTGGGGGCAAGTTCAAGAAGCTGTTTGGTGGCAGTGATACTGCTGGAATGGGCGCAGTCAGCATCAAGACGTCGCCAAAGGGTGCACAGGTCGCCATCAACAATCGCATTCTCGATAAGAACTCGCCGGTAGAGCTTTACCTGGACCCGGGCAATTACGTTCTCGATATCACTTTGTCGGGATTCAAGAGCATTCATCGCGTGATCACCGTGGAGAAGAACGGCAAGGTCGCAATCGACGAAAGCCTCGACCGGGAATAAAACGCCTTTCGCCCAATCCTGATCTCCATTGCTAAGCATTCCCCGAAGCGTGCTTGGCCCATTCGGAAGTGTGCAAAACCTTTCATCTTGACCGCCAGTGTCATGGGGACGATAATCTGCGGCCTGAACCGCTTCACGACTTTCCACTACGAGCGGGAACGGTAACCACACCTCAGTCCCTAGGAGAAATCAGTGAGAGAATCCATTCTTGGCACGCTGATAGTTCTGATGTTCGTCGCCGTTGGCATCGCCGCGGCGCCCCCGTTAACCTTCACGTTCTCGGACGTTCACGCCAACAAGACAGCGATGGAGACGGACACTTTCGCGGTCAACAACGCGGGCGCGATTGCCGGAGATTACGTTGACGCCAAGAGCGTCCAGCACGCGATGATCCTGGCCGGGAAGAAGCTAACCACGGTCGACCATCCGAATTGTGTGACCAGCGGAGGCTTCACGTCCGGCGCGATTGCGTTCTACGGTATCAACAGCGCGGGCGCGGCATCCGGCTGGTGCACCAGCACCAAGACCGGCCTGTACACGGGGTTTGTGTACGCTGGTGGGAAATTCACAGCGGTCAACTTCCCGAAATCAAAAGGAACTCAGGCCATCGGGATCAATGATAGCGGGGAAGTTGTTGGCCTATACCTGGATTCCAGCGGCGTCCAGCATGGCTTTCTAAAGAAAGGGTCCAAGTACACGAGCATCGACGTGAAGGGCGACACCACCACGGAGGCTTGGGGAATCAATAACAGCGGCCAGATCACCGTGTTTGCACTCAGCCCAACCGGCACTTACGAGAGTTTCATCTACAACGGGAAGACTTTCAAACCAATCAGTGACCCCAAAGCGGGCACAAGCGGGACCATTGCTCGCATCGTAAACAACAAGGGCGACGTCGCAGGCGCCTACTTTAATTCCGCTGGTTCTGAAATAGGGTTCTTGCTATACGGCGGCAAGTACTACGACGTCAACGATCCGAAAGGCACCGGTGGCACCCGCCCCGACGGGCTCAATGACAAAATCGAAATTGTAGGACGCTACGTGACAAGCACCAGCGCGACCGTCGGTTTCAAAGCCATCACGAAAACGGCTGCTGGCGACAATTTTGTTTCCACCACTGACATCGGTGCTCAGGATTCCGGCGAGCTGAGCCCAGACCGGCGGCAAGCATCGAACACTCCGTAGTTCGTCGAGGCGGTGCGATGTTAAGTCTCAGATAGGCAAACGCGGCGGGGAGGAACTCTGGCTAGATCAGAAGACCCCGCCACGCTCTTGTGAAGATCACACCCTGCGGGAGCTCCCCCCGCCCGGTTCACTCGAAGCCTTCCAGGATCGGTGGGCGCCGGTCCTCATCGATGTACTTCCCCTGCGGGGCGGGCAAGATATAATGGCGGGTTGGCCTGTGGAATCATTGTTTTTCTGGCCATCCACCCGGTCGTTTTCTGCCATGGGAACTTTTGCTTTGGGGGACCCGTATCTGAGGATGTGCCCCTCGGAGCTGGATGGGCCTAGTGTATCGACGGCGGACCGGCCGAAGGCGACTCGCAAGAAATTCCGGGCTGGCCGTTCCTCAGACGGACGGGGACGAAGCTGGCAACGGGGTTATCAGCACCTGAATGAGCACTGATTTATGAAGACCTGGAAAAAAATTGTGATCGGTGCCGGGGCGGTGGTATTGCTGGCCGCCATCGTCGGCTTCACCGTTTACCAGAGCCACAAGAATGTGGTCACCGTGCAGACGGGCAAAGCGCAGCGGATGGATCTGGTTGCGGTGGTGAGCGCATCCGGTGAAATCAGGCCGAAGACCTATGTGAATATCGGCGCGAATGCTTTCGGCAAGATTATCCGGCTGTACGTCAAGGAAGGTGATCGGGTAAAGCAGGGGCAGATGCTGGCGCAGCTCGAGAACGTGCAATCTGCGGCGGATATGGACGCGATGCAAGCGTCGCTGGAGGCGGCGCGTACAGATGCGGTGGCAGCGGAAGCGGCGCTGAATACGTCGGCCGCTGATCTCAATCGGGCCAAGTCGGATGCGGAACGCTCGGACCTCGACTGGACGCGCGCCCAAGGTCTCTACAAAGATGCGTTGATTGCGAAGTCTGACTACGACATGCAGAAAGCGAATCATCAAACTGCGGTCGCTGGATTGGCGCAGGCAGAAGCGCGGGTGGCCCAGGCCAAGGCGCAGAAGGACTCGGCGGATCGCCGGATTGGACAGGCCGGAGCCAATCTCACCCACGCTGCCGACGTTTTGAAGAAGACCACCTACCAGGCTCCGTATGATGGTGTGATCACAAATTTGCCGGTGCGCGAAGGGGAGACGGTGGTGATGGGAATCCAGAATGCGCCGGGCAGCACCCTGATGACGCTGGCCGACATGTCGGTGATCACGGCCGAAGTCAAGGTGGATGAGACCGATATCGTGAATGTGCAGATGGGCCAAACGGCGCAAGTGACGATTGATGCGATTCCGAAGAAAATTTTCAAAGCGGTGGTGACTCAGATTGGAGATAACGCCATCGTGCGCTCGACTGGCGTTTCCACGTCACAACAGACGAGCACCAGCCAGGAAGCGAAGGACTTCAAGGTCGTCGTGACCCTGGTGGATCCGCCGGACGATCTACGCCCTGGTCTTTCGACGACGGCCAAGATCACGACCGCGACCCGAGGAAACACGCTGACCATTCCAATTCAGGCTCTGACCGTTCGTCGGCAGTCGGATCTCGTGCCAAAGGATGAAAAGGGTGCGGTGCAAGCTGCGGCGCCCGCGAAAGACGCGTCCAAGGACAAGGAAGAGATTCAGGGCGTATTCATCCTCCGCAACCACAAAGCGGAGTTCGTGCCGGTCGACACCGGCATCGCGGGCACAACCGATATCGAAGTGATCAAGGGACTTAAAGAGGGTGACGAGATCGTGACCGGCAGCTATAAAGTGCTGCGTACCCTGCGTCCGGGCAGCAGCGTAAAGGTCGATAACGCGGCTCCTAAGAAGGAAGAAGAAGAGAGCAGTTAGCAGTTTGCGTTCTAACCTTCGCGCCGATGGAGCGTCCAATGGAAAGCCGGCGAAGGGAGCAAAGATCGGAGCGCGGGCAAGTGTCCGAAGAGGAAACGGAGAAAATAATGGCTACCGCAGAAGTAATCAATATCGCGCAACCCGCAGTGTCAGCCCCTCCCGAAAGTTTCATGATTAGCACTCGGGATTTATGGAAGACTTACGATATGGGCTCCGAGCAGCAAGTGCATGCGCTGCGGGGCGTCAATTTGAATATTCGACGCAACGAATATGTCGCGATTATGGGGCCGTCGGGGTCGGGCAAATCCACCCTAATGAATTTGATTGGCTGCCTGGATACGCCCAGCAAAGGCCAGTATTGGCTGAATAACCAGCAAGTCAGCGAACTGGATGACGACGAGTTGGCCCGCATCCGCAACAAGGAAATTGGTTTCGTGTTTCAGACTTTCAATCTGCTGGCACGCGCGACTGCCTTGCACAATGTGGAACTGCCGTTGATCTACGCCGGGGTGCCGGCGGAAGAAAGGGCGGAGCGCGCCAAGGCTGCGTTGGGCTCGGTGGGCATGGCAGAACGCATGATGCACAAGCCCAATGAGCTTTCTGGCGGACAACGGCAGAGAGTCGCGATTGCACGGGCGCTGGTGAATCGTCCGTCAATCATTCTTGCTGACGAACCGACAGGGAACCTGGATTCGCAGACCGGAAACGAAATTATGGCACTGATGGATCGTTTGCAGGCGCAAGGAAACACGATTGTTCTGGTGACGCATGAGCATGATATCGCGGAGTATGCGCATCGCGTGGTTCACATTAAGGATGGAGTTGTGGAGAGGGACGAGGTTAAGAGGTAAGTCACTGGTCGCCTGTCAGCTTTGATGCAAAACGCCCAGCCAAATGGCTGGGCGTTGTGTTTTAGTGTGCAAAGAGTTTCCACTTTCGCGATAAGAGCTGACCGGGGTGGTAAACCCGCTTCACACTTGTATTGTGCCCGTCTTGCGCTACAATGCCTGTTCTTGAAAACGGCCTCCTTGGAGTGCCGTTTTCAGAGCTTTGCTGATATTCCGATGGTATCGATGAACAATTTAGCTTGCGGTTTTCCGGTGAAATGGCACTAGACTGGATGCCGCGTTCGGCACAACCGGATAGCGTTTCGAGTAACGACTCGGGTGGAAGAGGAGAATGATCATGAGATTGCGAATGATCCTGGCGGCATTTGTGGTTCTGTTGACAACGGCCTTGGTTGCCCAGACGTTCCGCGGAACCATTTTGGGGACGGTGACGGACGCTTCGGGTGCGGTCGTCTCCGGCGCCTCGGTCAAGGTGCATAACGTGAACACCGGGCAGGATCGGACCACCCAAACCAGCGCCGACGGTAGCTACACCGTCTCCGAACTTCAGATCGGGACCTACAACGTCACCATTTCGCAAAGCGGATTTCAGACTTCGGTCACCAGCAATGTCGCAGTCGACGTTGCTGGAGAACGTCGCGTTGATATTGCCCTCAAGCCCGGGCAGGTGACGGAGCGGGTGGAAGTTTCGGGCGAGAGCCTGCCCCAGGTGGAGACCACAACCAATGAACTGGGTGGCGTAATCACGGCGGCAACCGTGGAAAACATGCCGGTGAACGGCCGCGACTACACGAAGCTGATCTACCTGACTCCCGGAGTTTCGGGCTCGCCAGACCAGATTTCTGATTCACCGGGCTCTTATGGTGAGTTTTCCATGAACGGCGCACGGGGACGATCCAATAACTACCTGCTCGACGGAACGGATATGAATGATGGTTACCGCAACGATCCCGCGATTAACCAGGCGGGGGTTTTCGGCACGCCTTCGGCGATTTTGCCACTCGATGCGATAGCGGAAGTGCGGGTGCTCTCGAATTTTGAGCCGGAATATGGGCGCAATGGCGGCGCAGTAGTCAACATCGTGACCAAGAGCGGCACCAATCAGTTTCACGGAACGGGGGCGGAGTATTTCCGGAATGATGCACTGGACGCGAGGAACTATTTCAACCTGGCAAGCCAACCGAAAGCCTTGTTCCACAACAACCAATTCGGGGCGTCTGTCGGCGGACCAATCGTGAAGGACAATACTTTCTTTTACGCTGACTATGAGGGTCAGCGTGAGAATGTCGGCGTGGTTACGTTGGGGTGTGTGCCGGATCCCGCGCAGATTGCGGCTGACGGAGGCGCCACCAATCCAGTGATCGCGAACCTTCTGGCTCGGAATCCGTGGCCGCAGCCGAACATTCCGGGGACGTTCGGGGGTTCATTGGTTGGATCCGAGAACAGCGGCTGCCCGGTTGGGCCGAACACTTCGGTGATTTCTCCGTCATTCAACAATCTCAGCAGTTTCATCGTTAAGATCGACCACACTTTCAATGCCAGCAACAACATCAGCGGCCGCTATTTCTTCGGCGACAGCACGCAGTCATTCCCCTTGGGATTGGCAACCACGGGCGGTCAGTTGCCTGGATTTAATACTGAGACCCCGACGCGTGTGCAACTGGTATCCATTTCCTACGTGCGCACGATCGGGTCGAACAAGGTGAACGAACTGCGTTACGGATGGAACCGGTTCGCGGAAGGATTTTTCCCGCAGGACCAGTCGTTCCAGCCCAGCTCGATTGGGCTGTGTGCGGCCAGTACCACAGCGGGCTGTTCGGGCAGCATCATCTCGAATTCGGGCCTGCCGGACATCTTCATCAACGGCTCCGCTTTCTCACAACTCGGTGCGAACTCCAGCACACCGCGGCATCGCATCGACACGAACAATCAAGTTCTCGACAATTTTTCATGGAAGATCGGGAAACACGACCTCAAGTTCGGAGGCGGTTTCTACCGCACCAGCATCTCGCAGTATTTCGGCCACTGGTTCCGCGGCAGACTCAAGTTTGCGGATCTTACGGATTTCCTCACGGGCACGGTGGATAGCGGTCTTCAATATTCCGGCAATTCGAACCGAAATACTTTCGAGAACAACTACGGTCTCTATGTGCAGGACAGCTACCGGGTAACCCCGCGGCTAACGCTCAACTATGGTTTGCGTTGGGATTATTTCGGCGTCGTAGGTGAGAAGAATAACCTGTTGAGCAATATCACCAGTGTTGCTCCGTCAACTGGGTTGGGGACATTCACGCTTACCCAGGTGGGGCAGCCGGGGCTGAGCAGCCTTTACCAGCCCGATCACAAGGATTTTGCCCCGCGTGTGAGCATGGCTTGGGACGTTACCGGAAAGGGGAAGAGTGTAATTCGTGCGGGATACGGTCTTTTCTATGATGCCTTCTCCCAAGACATGGTGCTAGGGCATTTGCCCTATCCCCCGTATTTCGATCCCGGGCCGGCCTACAACCCGGTTGGACCGGCGCAGTACCAGATCATTTCGGCTTCAGCAACGGGGTCAATCGCGACCGGTGTGCCGATTTACGGCGCACCCAGCTGCTTGAGCCTGGAGTGCGATGTTTTTTCCTTCAACCGCAATATCAAGACGCCGTACATGGAGAACTTCAACTTTAATTTCCAGCAACAGATTGCCAGTAAGGCGGTTGTGCAGATCGGATATGTGGGTTCACAGGGACACCGACTCTGGCGCTTCTTTGATATCAACCAGCCCAGCGCAGCGACCATCAATGCCTGCGATCTTGGCCAACTGCCGGCCTCCACGGGCTGCGTTGCCGGGACGATCCAGGACTTCGGGCAGGCGGCGCGTCCATTTGGAGGATATGGAATTGGCAATCCCTACGGCGCCTACTACGTGATGCAGGAGAACTCGACCGGTCAATCCAGTTACAACTCGTTGCAGGCCAGCTTGCGGGTGAACGGATGGCACGGGATCACATCGATTATGAATTATGTGTGGTCGAAGTCCCTGGATAATTCGAGCGACGGCGAGGACTTTGTGCCGAACGCTGGTCAGCCCCAAGACAGCACCAGTCCGCAGCTGGAGTATGCTCCATCGAATTTTGACGTCCCACAGCGCTTCACTTGGATTTTTGCCTACGAATTTCCCAAAGCGAGCGGGAGTATGCAAAGGCTGAAGAATGGCTGGGGTTTGGACAGCACCGTCACGTTGCAAAGTGGACAACCATTCCAGTTCAATTACAACTGCGAGGATGACTACAGCGGAGGAGGCGACTGCTACGATCGACCGGATGTGGTTGGGCCAATCGTTCAGAACAATCATAATCCGTACCAGTTCATGCAACTCAGCTCCTTTGCCATACCATGCACGGTGAATCCAGCCCTGGGCGCTAATGGTGCAGCTTCTGACTGTGTACCCGGAACGCGACACTACGGCACGTTGGGACGGGACTCGCTGCGTGGGCCGACCTTTAAGCAGTGGGATTTCGCGATTTACAAGACTACAGCGATCACGGAGCGGATCAGCATGCAGCTCCGGGCCGAGTTCTTAAACATCCTGAACCATCCCAACTTTGCCAATCCGTTCTTGCCGGCATTTATTGCGGACCCGGGGATCAATGGTTTCCAGGATGTGGGAAATCGTGAAGTTGGCGTAGGGCACTATGCGCTCAGTGCGACGGGTGACGTGGGTATTGGTAACCCCTTCTTGGGGGGAGGAGCGCCGCGTGGAATTCAGTTGGCGGCTAAGTTTACGTTCTAGTTCAAGGTGTTTTTTTTAGAACATCGCGCACGTAGGCCGGACGCCCTCGTCCGGACAGCCGCAACGCGGTAGGATGGGATTTCGAAGCTTGGGTAAAAACCTCCCTCTTGATCTCTGCTGAAGTCCCCGGATAAGGGCGTCCGGGGCTACGTAATTATGGCGGCTCGGACTGGAGTGCCTCACGGCTGCGGCTGCAATTCTCCAATGGGAACGATCTTTGTGTCGGTGCGGAACTTCTTGTAGTCGCGGTAGGTTATGTCGTCTTCGAGGTTGAAGTCTTTCAGCAGGGCGAGTCGCGCGTCGACTTTTACGTTGATGTGCTGGGGCAGCCAGACTTCATCATTGATACGCGTCTGCTCAATGACAATTCGCGAGCCCTTGTGGATACGGGCAAGGAACAGGCCAAACGAAACTGTGTCGATGCACTGGATGTCGAGCTTCTTCCACTGTGATTCGTCTTTGTCGATCCAGGCGCGAAAGCGGAATTTGGGTAGGATTTTCGCTTCTTTCAGGTGCGCCTGGTAGCCAGGCTTCGGTTCGCCATCGATGACATAGGTGTCGCGTCCGGCCAGCGACTCGATGCCAGCCAGGCGGAAGTTGTAGGCGTCAGCGACTTCACGGACGAACTGGCGGTTCTCTTCACGCTCTTTTTCTTCCTTCGCCTCGCGCTTCTTGCGGTCTTCTTCGGATTCGTTCTTGCGCTTGTCGATCACCTTCTGGAGTTTCTCTTCTTCTTTCTTCGCATCCTTGTCGGAGAGCGGTTTGTCGTCTTTCGCGACCAGGCGTTCGACCGGCTCGCCGTAGAGTTCCATGATCTCGGAGGTTTTGGTTTCCGTGGACTTTACCTGGCCCTTGCCGTCGAGTTTGTGTTCTTCCTCGCGTTGGATGAAGGTGTAGTCGCGCTGTCGTTTGTCGTTTTCCATGTCCTTTTCCGCAGTCTGGCGAATGAGTTGGCGGATCTGGTCCTGGGTAAGGGAGGGGGTCGGGATAGCAGCAGGGGTTGGGTCTTGGCCGAGGGCGAAGCTGCATACCAGAATAAGGATGTGCGCGGGCTTGACTCGCATGTTCATGCTACGTGATTAGAACCCGTCCGGTTCCGGCGAGTTTTGGTGAGCAGTCAAAAATGTCTGGAGGCCTCTCTCATAAATAGGGATGTCATGCCGAGCGAAGCGAGGCATCCCTATCGTCACCACGATTGTAACGGGAATAGAGATTCCTCGCTCCCCTCGGAATAACAGCTTTGGAATTTATGAATCTTCTCCAACCCGCAGATTACTTCTCCGCTCTGCCCAGGCAGCCAGCGCGGAAGGAGCGGTCGTCCAGACGATGCAGGCGATTGGCCATTCCGGGGCGGAGCAGTGGGTGATGGCGGATGGTGAACAAGTACTCGGCGATGAACCAGAGGTGTTGGTCGGTGGTCATCCAGTCGCGGGCGTCGAAGCGGGCGAGATTGACAGGGCGCGAAAACGTTCGCAGTGAGCGCTCTGCCCGGAGATTGAAGTACACGTCGAAATAACTCATGGCCAGTTCGCGCAGCGTGCGATAGACCGGTTCACGGTAACGGCATCCGGTGTAGTTGGATTTGGCGATGGCTCCCCAATGGCCTTTGATTCGGTAGACAGCTACCACGTGATCGGTGTCCTGTTCGGCCTCGAGATCGATGACCAGCGGAGGATAGCCGTTGGCTCGCAGGGCAGCGGCGGCGAAGGTTGCTCCTTCGAAGCAGTGCGAAGTGTTTTCGCGCAGGACGCGGCGAGGGGACCATGCGGTGTCGGCTAGGTGGTAGGGCATGCCGTCGAGAAAGCGCTGGATTCCGTGCGGGGTTTTCAGGCTGCGCAGCTTGCGCAATTCGGCGGAGGTGAAGGAGTTGGAATTGTTCATTCTCGAATGCAGTTTATCGCGAGAATGGAGCGAGCGCGTTAACCACAACGGGGCGGCTGTCCCCACGTGATTTTATTCTCGGAATAGTTCTGCCAGTTCCTGGGGCTTGTCCACGGTTACGTCGGGAGGGGCTTCGCAGAGTGTGTGCGGGGCGAAGCCGTAGGTTACACCGCAGGTCCACAGGCTGGCGTTGTGTCCGGTGATTACGTCGACGGAGGAATCCCCGACCATCAGAGTTTCCTGGGGCCTGATTTTGGTCTCGCGCAGGATGGTTTGAGCACCGTGCGGGTCGGGCTTCTTGGTGGAGAAGCTGTTCCCGCCGTAAATATGGGTGAAGAATTCGGCGAGGCCGAGCGCTTCCACGATGGTCCGCGAAGGAATGACGGGCTTGTTGGAAAGCACGGCCATCTTGCGGAGGATGCCGTTGGCGTTGCGAATTACGGTCAGCATGTCTTTGATGCCGTCGTACACGTGGGTATGGTCGAGCTTGTGAACGCGGTAGTAACCGAGGAAGTGCTCCAGCCCTTCTTTTATCACGCCTTCATCGCGCGGATCGCCGAGGGCGCGACGCACCAGCATCGGAGCGCCGTCGCCTACGTAGGAAGCGATCACATCACCGGGAAGCTCGGGGCGACCGAAGTGTTTTAGCATGGCGTTGACGGAGTGAATGAGGTCGAGGCGCGAATCGATCAGGGTTCCGTCGAGGTCGAAGATCAGCAGCTTGATCTGGCGGGGATCGAATCGGCGCTGGAATTTGATCACAGACTTTAGGATAAATGATTGAGAGCCCTCAGCCTGCGCCAAGTCCGACGAATTGGGCTTGTAGAGACGTAGCTACGTCTCTACAGCTGGGGTTTGCCCATTGTTTAATGCTGTTTCTCAATCGGCGGTCTGGATTTACAATGGAGAACGGATGGCGACCAAGACAGATCCTAAGCCGGCTGGAGTAGCCGATGAGAAAGTCAGGAGCGCAGGCAAGACCTACGAGGGTCTCTCCCGCGAGCGGCTGATTGAGGCCTACCGGATCATGTACACGTCGCGGCGTGTGGACGACCGGGAGATCCTTCTTAAGCGCCAGCAAAAAATCTTCTTCCAGATCTCAGGCGCGGGCCATGAGGCGGTTGGCACCGCAGCGGGCTTTGCCCTGAAGTCAGGCTACGACTGGTTTTATCCCTACTACCGAGATCGTGCCCTGTGCCTGGCTCTGGGCGCGACGCCTCACGAGATGCTGCTGATGGCCGTGGGTGCCGCAGCTGACCCGCAGTCCGGCGGCCGGCAAATGCCCTCGCATTGGAGCTTTCCGAAATTCAATGTGGTCACGCAGTCATCTCCTACCGGCTCGCAGATTCTGCAGGCAGTTGGTTGCACGGAAGGAGGCCGGTACTTTGCGAGGCACCCGCAAGCCGCGAAGAAGAATGGCGGCGACTACCGCCAGTTCAAAGACGTCAAGTTCCAGGGCGATGAAGTAACCTATGTTTCGCTCGGCGATGGCGCCACCAGCGAAGGCGAGTTCTGGGAGGCGATGAACACCGCGTCCAATCGCAAGTTGCCGGTGTTGTTCGTGGTGGAGGACAACGGATACGCCATCTCAGTTCCCGTCGAGGTTCAAACTGCGGGGGGAAACATCTCGCGGCTGGTCGCGGGTTTTCCGAACTTCCATTTCGAGGAAATCGATGGTACCGATCCGGTGGCGTCGTATGCGGCATTTGCGCGCACCGTAGCGTACTGCCGGGCTGGGGAGGGGCCGGGGTTTATTCATGCGCACGTGATCCGGCCATATTCGCATTCACTCTCCGATGACGAGCGGCTTTACCGGCCTGAGGCCGAACGAAATCTAGATGCGGCTCGCGATCCCATTACGCGCATGCAGATGTTCCTGATTCGTGAGGGCATCCTCGATGAAAAGGGTATCAATAGGCTGGAGAAACAGGTAGAAGACGAACTGCAGGTTGCGGTGGATCAGGCGCTGGATGCGGCTCCGCCCACGCCCAACACCATTATGCAGTTCATCTACTCTCCCGATCTGGATCCCACTTCTTCGGCGCTGCAGACGGAACCGTTATCGGTTGCGCCGGCGGACGGCAAAAAGGTCGCTCCGAAAACCATGGCTGATCTGATCAACGCCACGCTTCGCGACGAGATGCGGCGCGATGAGCGCATCGTGATCTTCGGCGAAGACGTGGCCGATGCCAGCCGCGAGCAATATCTCGAAGAGAAGCTGATCAAGGGCAAAGGCGGCGTCTTCAAGTTAACTTTCGGGTTGCAGAACGACTTCGGTTCCGACCGCGTGTTCAATTCGCCACTGGCGGAGGCAAACATCGTGGGCCGCGCGATTGGCATGGCAACGCGTGGAATGAAGCCGGTGGTCGAGATTCAGTTCTTCGACTACATCTGGCCGGCAATGATGCAACTGCGCGATGAACTACCGCTGATCCGCTGGCGGTCCAACAACGGGTTTTCTTCCCCCTGCGTGATTCGGGTTGCGATCGGTGGATATTTGACTGGCGGAGCCATTTACCACTCGCAATGTGGCGAGAGCATTTTCACGCATACGCCCGGAATGCGGGTGGTGTTTCCGTCGAACGCACTGGATGCGGCTGGCTTATTGCGGACAGCCATTCGCTGCGACGATCCAGTTTTATTCCTCGAACACAAGCGGCTTTATCGCGAGACTTTCGGCCGTGCGCCGTATCCGGGGCCGGATTACACGATCCCGTTCGGCAAGGCGAAGGTAGTGCAGTCCGGAACTGATTTGACCGTGATCACCTATGGAGCGGTTGTTCCACGGGCGTTGCAAGCGGCACAGAAGCTGGAACGCGAGCACGGAGTCAAGGTTGAATTGATCGATTTGCGCTGCCTGAATCCCTTTGACTGGGAGACGATTGCCGCTTCGGTGAGCAAGACCAATCGAGCTCTTGTCGCTTACGAAGATACTCTGAGCTGGGGCTACGGCGCGGAGATCGCAGCCCGCATCGCCGACCAATTATTCGATCACCTGGATGCTCCGGTGCGTCGCGTTGCTGCAAAAGACGTCTTTGTCGCCTATCAGCCAATTCTGGAAGATGCGATCCTGCCCCAGGCCGAGGATCTGTTGCGCGCCATGAAGGAATTGGCCGAGTACTGAGTCGTTGACTCCAAATGCCCGATGGCAGTTGCCCTTCAGAAGAGGGTCTTTCCTTCTGCTATTCCATCCTCGTCAGCTCAGAAGATTTGTAAAAAGACCGTCAAAACCGCGCTGAGTGCGTGTTTTGAAGGCCATTCGATGTTATAGTTGCAGCCCGCTACCGAGAGTCTGCAAGATGTTTTGAAATCGAACGGACATTCTGAATCGAGGGTGCGAGCATGGGGAGAAGAAGGTTTTCGTATTTCGTCAGCTGGGGTTTTGCAGCGGTTGCCATTACTGTCATCCTCACGAATAGTGCCTGGGCGGCGGTTACGGAAAGAGTGGTGCACAGCTTTACCGGAGGCAACGACGGGATCAATCCGGCAGCGACGCTTGCGCAAGATGCCGCTGGCAACTTTTACGGGACCACGGTCAGCGGCGGAACGGGCACGCTATGCACGAACGGCTGTGGCACGGTGTTCGAGTTGTCGCCACTCGCCGGGGGCAAGTGGAAAGAGACGGTGATCTACAGTTTCAGCGGCGGCAGCGATGGCAAGAATCCCTACGGTGGCGTGACGTTGGATAGCAAGGGAGATCTTTACGGCACAACCGTATCCGGAGGATCGGGCGGCTCTTGTAGCGGAGACGGTTGCGGCGTTGTGTTCCTGCTGTCGAAATCCGGCAAGCGCTGGGTCGAAACTGTGATGTACAACTTCACCGGCGGTATGGACGGCTTTGGCCCCGGAGGTGCCGTGGTATTTGATAGCGCCGGCAATCTTTACGGAACCACACCCGACGGAGGCAACCTGCAAAAGTGCAACGGGCTCGGCTGCGGCGTGGTCTATCAGATCTCGCCCGTCCGTGGCGGCGGATGGAAGCAGACCGTGCTTCACACGTTCACCGGCGGCGCGGACGGCGCTGTAGGCTCGCTGGGCCCGCTGCTTGTCGACAAAGCCGGCAATGTGTTCGGCGTCGCCGAGGTCGGCGGCGATCCTTCTTGCCAGTGCGGCACCGCATTCAAACTTACGTCGGTGAGTGGCAAGTGGAAATTCAAAACGCTCGACGCCTTCAAGGGGATGCCCAATGCCGGATTTCCCTACGGTGGCGTGATTGCGGATAGCAAGGGCAATCTCTACGGCACAACTTACTACGGCGGCGCAAACGGCGCGGGTGCGGTTTTCAAGCTCACCAAATCGGCAGGCAAGTTTACCGAGAGCGTGCTGTACAGCTTCACCGGCGGATCGGGCGGCGGATCGCCGACTACGACTCTCATGTTTTACGCCAAAGGCAATCTGTACGGCACGACTTCCGCCGGTGGCGACGGCAACGGCGATGGTGTCGTGTTTAAGCTCACTCCCAAATCCGGCGGGAAGTGGAGCGAAAGCACCGTGCATCGGTTCGGTAAAGGGTCCGACGGCAGGAACCCCTACTACGGACTGATACGCGACAAGGCCGGGCATCTGTTGGGGACGACCGCCATCGGCGGCAGTGGCCAGGGAGTCGTCTTTCAGATCACACCGTAGGGCGCTTGCTACGGCCGCTGGGTTATTTCAAACGCAGCGACCGGCGAAATCGGAGTGGGGTGGGGTTATTCGTGCGAAAAGACGACTACACTGCCCCAATATTCGCTGCGTTGGCTCGAGCCCAGCGTGGCCTCCAGCCCGAAGTCCTGGTTTCTTATGCACACATTCTGGTGCAAGATTTCCATCAAAAAAACTCTCATTTCGGCGCAAAATCTAGAAAACAAAGGATCGGAAAATTTTCCGCCTCCTAGATCTATGGTTCTAAATGTAGTTAGAGGCAAAATCTAGGAAACATGGGAGTTAGCGCCACGTGTAACTGCCTGCGGTGCTGTTTTGGAGCCGCAGGGATGGAGCCCCGGCAAGAGTCATCGCCCTCGCCGCAATTGGTCGGATTCGCAGTTAGGACGGCCAAGAAGCTGCGCCGACGGTCGGGTTGTCAAAGATCGGTTGTTCCCGTGATCTAGATTATCTTCTAGATAACCTACGTGTTTCTATGTTATCGCAGATGAGGGGTGAGAGCAAGAGGAAAGTGGACGGGCTGCGGAAGCCGGTTCCAAATTGGGACCTGTTGCAGCCGCCCTTCTCGCAAAGTGCGCGAAGGAGGTTAGCCACCCGAACTGCCCCACTCAAGCCAAAGGACGGCTTGAGTGGGCCACCCGCCCCTCATGAATGCGCGTAATGACACCACTGTCAACCGGTTTCAATCGCAGACCTTCAAAAGTATTTGCTGGCTGAAGAGACAGGAAGGTTTGCACAAGTCTTAACGCAGCGTCGCGATTACTCAATTGCCGATTCGCCGCAATGTAAACATCAAAGTGTCGGTCTGTTCCCGATTTCTAGTTTTCGACCACCCTTGCCCCGAATCAAGCGGATCGATTATCGAAGCAGCGCATCGTGGCCCAGGGAGTCGGGAACTGTCTATGCCCGCCGTAAAGCGACCACTCGGGACAACCCTTACTGTGAAGTCCTCAAGAGTCGAAGGCAGACGAGGGGGGATCTTTCCGTTCTCGACGAAAACCCAGATTGATGCGCGCGCCTGCTCGGTCGCACTTGCACCAACAGCGAGTCCAAGCACGGCAGGGTCCTGCATGAGCGTTTGCGCGTACTTGTGCTCTACGACAGTCGCACGAGAAATCTCGTCGCGTGGGAGCGATTCTATTGATTGTGCGCGGGGCCAACTTACTCGTTGATTGGATGACTCTGTCTTTTGATACGAGGCGGTCGGGCACTGGACGGAGTGTTGTTGCCCGCCGACGAAGGTGAAACTATTCTTGGCGGTGGTGCCGAGCTCCGAAAGTACATCGCTGACGGGATTCGCTGTGACAAAAGTTCCGTCCGTCGATACGCCTCCCAGCAACCCAACCGGGCGGGCAGTTTTGGCTTCGATGATTAGCGATCCCGAATCTCCATAAGTCGCGATGTCGCCCGCAATTACCTGATGATCGAACGTTACGGAAATGTCCGTTGGGTTTCCACACTCCGCGGATAGATCGATCACAATTAGTCCGTCGATCGCTAGTATCGAACCGCAGGAGAGGCCGGTCGTCCGACCACTTTTTGCTACTTTCATCCCGACAAACGCGTCGACCATGGTATTCGCTGGCGAAGCCGGAATATAGGAGCCATCGCTCGCGATCCCTCCCAACCCGATTATTTCGCCGTGAGTGTCTACGGAACCGGGGACGACCTGAGCGATCGCGGCATCGACATTGGAGGTCTGGATTGGAGGAGCAGCCGTGAAATGGGCAACGGTGTCCGGTAAAGCAAAATTGCAGAAGGCATCGACATAACCCGGCTGAACAATTGCCTCCCCTGCGCTTGCGTGTCCGACCCTCCCAAGTATGTGGTTGTTGCTGAGGATGTATTGCTTCCCGTTCTTATCCTGCAGAAGCGAGCCAAGTGTCCCGCTACAGCAGTCCTGACTGTTGGCGTTGACCCCGGAAGCGCCGAGCTTTATGGGGAAAGTCTGTTGTTCCTGGTTTTCGAGGGGAGTAACAGTCACGGAGGCGGAGGCTGATTTCGTTGGATCGGCATTGGAGGTCGCAGTCACGAAGTAAGTATCCGTCGTGACAACCGGTGCGGGCGCAGTGTATGTGCCATTTAAGACAGAACCGGGATAGCTTGGGTCTCCTGGAAGCCCGTTTGCGGACCAAGTGACAGCGGTGTTCGTAGTCCCGCCCACCGCGGCGGTATAGAGCTGAGAGAAACCAGCCTTCAGTGTTTCATTGGTTGGCGAAATACTTAGCGTAACAGGCGTTATGGTTATCGTTACGATCACCGAAGCGGAAGCGGAAGGCGCGCTCGCGCTTGTTGCGGTGACAGTTGCTGTACCGCCGCTGGGCCTGGAAGTTGGCGCGGTGTAGTTCCCAGATTGATCGATTGTTCCCGCAGAGGTAGTCCAATTCACAGCCGTATTGGTCGTTCCCGAGACGGTGTCTGTGAAGGGCTGTACAGTCCCGACAGGCACTGTCGCCTTGGCAGGATAAATCGTGACCTGGACTTGAGGTTGCTCGACGGTGTTGCTCCCGCCTCCGCCACATCCTGCGGCAAAGAGAAGCGCCGCAGAGGGAAGGAGATTGTAGAAAGGGCATCGTCTCATACGCCACATGAAAGCGGACAGACCTCCGAAAGACAAACTTCCCCGACGGCTCACCGCGAATGAGTGCAGACAATCTTGTTCGCCTTCCGCTGGTTTGTCAATTGTGCAAAGCGTTGCAGTTCCGCGGAATTAGGCGGTGTCTGGGTGATTGGTGTTGAAATATCGCCGTTACATTCAGTGACCCCTGACCCGGGGGGTGAGTGCTATAGCCTGATCTATAAAAGAGGATGTCAAGAACATTTTTCTCCTCCGCCGGAGGCGGGGACTGGCCCATGCTTTCCCTATGCACAAAACGCGGGTGCCCCGTCGTTCTCGCGTTCTCTGCGAGAGGGCGGGCTTTTCGAGGCCGTTTGCCGTGAACTGGTGTTTAGCTCGTGTCACGGTCCTTTTTCTCGGTCGCCGCACGGAGGAATATGGTCTGTCCGACCGCTAGTCTACCGATACGAGTGACCGCGCCATAGATTCCCGCAGTGTTCTGGTGCACACGAACCACCGCCTTCAGCACTTCTGGCGCCGGAGTCGCTGAGTCGGGATCGAGGTTCACCATCGAGCAGCGGACGTCGCGCATGGTGACGGCGATGGCGGGGGCGTTGTCGTCATCGCTCTTGCCGAATGAGAGCACACCGCCCAGCCATTCGTCCTCCTGGAACGGAACCGATCGCAGCGAACGAACCACAACATTCGGTCGAAATCGTCGTATGTCCAGGCTCCGCCCTGCGAGTCGTGCGATCTCGCGCACCGTATCGGAGGCGATCACGGAGATGCTCGCCTCATCGAAGATGCCATGCCTCAACTGCATCATCTGCACCGGAGCCCCGTAGCGACGTCCGACCTCCGCGGCCAACTCCTCCGCAAAGACAGGCATCTCTTGGCCATCCGGCGTGCGAACATGCGTAGGAAGGTCTCCCTGAGCACCGTCTTCACGCGAATCGCCTTCGCGGCGCCGTGGAGTGAATAAGATCAGGTCGGGAAGCTTGCTTGCACTCAGCCACGGGAAGTCGCCGTGATTATCCATCCGCCGGAATGCCAGGCGTCGGTCACCCTCGAGGCCGTGCCAGCCCAGGTTGGCGGCCTCGAGTGGTTCGCCGCGCATGGACTTCACGGGATACCGGAAGATCGCCTCCACATGTCCGATTTCTATGAGCATGCTCGATCCAACTCCGCCCAACGTTAGCCTGTCAAAGCTCGCTGAGTAGATGGGCATAAACAAACTCTATACTGGCTTTCCTTGGAGGTACAGTTAGCCTAGGTTAGCGTCCAAAGAACGGACGCGAACCTGAGGCACCGGGCACACTACCGGAAGTAAATGCACTCTTGACAGTGACAGCGCGTCAGGCAATACTTTCCGGCTCGGCAGCAAGTGTTAGAACCGAGACTGGCTGCGGCTGAGGAGAAACCTAATGAGATCGCGATTCGGTATTGTCTTTGCGCTCGTTGCACTGCTGATTTGTGGTTCAGCGGCGGCATCCATAGTTAAGGTTCCGGCCGATCAGCCCACGATTCAAGATGGGATCAACGCCGCAGTGAATGGCGACACGGTGCTGGTAGCGCCGGGGACTTACAACGAGAACATCAATTTCAACGGAAAGGCGATCGTGGTGAGGAGTTCAGGTGGGCCGAAGGTAACAATAATTGACGGAGGAAGTCTGGGGGCGGTGGTCACGTTTTCGACCGGCGAGACGAATGGGGCGGTGCTAAGTGGATTCACCCTTCAGCATGGGAGCAACAGCGGTGTCTATATGAACTTCGCGTCCCCGGTGGTCAAAAACAACATAATCGCGGACAACAACGCGGAGTTTGGCGCCGGGATGTACATCGGCGGCGCTTCGATGGCGCAGGTCTTACGCAACACGTTCATTGGCAACGTTGCTTCCGCGGGAGGGGGAGCCATTGGGCTGTTCGCCGCGGGAAGCGTTCGCATCGAAAACAACCGAATCACAAAGAATAACGGAGCCAGCCAAGGTGGCGCGATCTGGATGGTGAACGAGGCGGACGAGATCATCGTGCAGAACGTGATGTACGAGGATGTCGCGTCGTCGGGGACGGAGTTTTACAGTTTGATTCCACGAGCACCACCGGGTACCGCCTGATTAACAACACGATCGTCAGCACGAATCTAAATGCGGACGCGGCCGTGGTCGCTGACGGATTCAACACGAATGCTCAGATCATCAATAACGTGATCGTCGCACCGGGGGCGTCAGCGGCGCTGATTTGCAATCCGATCTATTATGATGGCCCGCCGATCGTGAAATTCAATGAGGCCTGGAGCCCGAAAGGGATTTGGTACGGAGGAATGTGCGCGGAGGATGGGGGGATCAAGGGCAACATTTCGGCGAACCCGAAGTTCGTGAGCTCGACAAATTTCGAGTTGAAGAACGATTCCCCGGCCGTAGATGCGGGCACGACTTCAGCGCCCGATCTGCCTAAGAGAGACTTTGCCGGCAAGCCGCGAATTGTGGGTGGCAGTATCGACATGGGTGCTTACGAGAATCAAAAAGTCTGGCATAGAAAGCTTGGAATAGCAAAGCCCGCGACTATCCCCTTCGCACAATAAGGACGCTCCGAGATGAAAGCCGCATCAGGGTTGAGTCCCTAGAAGATCATTGATGGTGAACTGCGATCCTCCTCCATCCTCTTGAAGCGCGCCATCGGGACCGACTACGGCGAAACTATTCGCCGACGTGACGGTCACATATCCGTAATTGTCAGCCGTGATTGAATTCGGGGTCTGCGAGATGATCGTAAGCGGAGTGATGACGTAGGTACGCTTGTTAACTTCGACCTGTGCGGTGCTGTTGCTGGTTCCAATGACAAGGTACCCTTTGTTCGCGGCCAGGAATACAACCGCTTGACTCCCACCAACCAAGGAGAGCGAGATCGTCTTTTTCAGCGTAAACGTGGTGTGATCGTTCTCCGACCCTATCGTATCTACTCTTTGATGGACAAAAAGCGCCACGCCGTTTTGACCGGAGCCATAAGCTTGGTCAACTACATAGAGAAATCGCGTGACCGTACCCTCTCTAATGTCGATAACCTTGGCGCTCTCAACGATGGAACCGATCTGCCCGAATGGTCCCGCTGTCCCGCGCCATAGCAACCGTCACCCTTCCCGATCGAACCGCATACGACCCAATACAGTGTGGTTTTTGCGGCGTCTGTTGTGTACGTCGTGAACAAGCCGGAGTCAATGGTACCTGCCCAGCAGAACGTGCTGCCAATTAGCAGAAAAAACGAAATCATCATAAGCCGTCGGACGAACATAGAAGGCTCCCCTTTTTCGCAGAAATTGTGCTCAACTTCTCACGACATCCCATTTCCACACTCCGGAGTGGGTGCCCAAAATCGAGTGGCTAAGGTTACGCCGGTGCCGAGTGTACAGGAATAGAACATCGAGTGCCATCCCTCTCGCAAAGGGGAGGTGCTGATGGCTGTCGAAATGAGGCCATAGCACTCAAAACCCGTCAAATGAGCGATTTTCCCGTGGTTTTCCTACGGTGTGGGCGAAAACACAAGGCCCGATTCGCTCCTTGGGGGCTGGCCCAGACTGTCGCGTTCAGAGAGCATCCGCGACTTTCCCGCCCTAACGTCGAAAAGCGCTACGTTAGGATGGGCCACCTGCTAGGGACAGACGGCACACTCCTTGATTGTCGGCTCTTGCAGTTGTATTTATGTTCGTTCGCGCCAGTGCCGCTCAACTGGCGAACTTGGGTTGACTATCGTTCCTTGTCCTGCCGCCGAGCAACAAAATTCCAAGCAGGCATCCCGCGATCTCGAGCGCTAGAAGGACGAAGACACTTGCGTCGAACAGAGGAGTCCAATTACCGGGTGCCACCATGAAAACATTATTGGCCGAGGCATGCAGGAAGTGCTCATAAAGATCGGCACTTGAAGCAGCCAAGAAGAAAATCAACGACACCAGCCCAGCAAGCTTATCGCTGAGCTTCCATAAGGCAATGGATACGGCCAAATGCCCGAACGTTATCAAAGTTATGGCCAGCCAACTAACGTGGTTGTTTGGGGCAGGCAGAACCTCTGCCGCAAGGAACAGGTGCCAGACCGCGACCATCCAGTGTGCGACAACAACTAGTAGAGTGAGCATGCGTCGTCTTGTCATAGGGTGATGGTTTTCCTCCTTGACGGCTACAGAACAGGTGGCCCACTCACGAGGGTGGCCCGTCCAAGCTGCGCTTGGGCGGGGGTTTCCCCTGGCTGAGCGCATCCGCAATTTCCCCACCCTAACGTCGAAAGGCGCGACGTTTAGGATGGGCCACCCTCCGCTAAAGGTCCGTCGTGAACTCAGGGCCGCTGAACAGAGCCCGGTAGATCCCGCCGCCGAGCGCTCCGCCGATCAGCGGTGCTACCCAGAACATCCATAGCTGCTGCAGGGCCCATCCGCCGACGAAGATGGCCGGGCCGGTGCTGCGCGCGGGATTGACCGAAGTATTTGTGACAGGAATACAGACGAGGTGAATCAGGGTCAGGCAGAGGCCGATGGCAATGGGCGCAAAGCCCTTTGGTGCACGAGCGTCGGTGGCTCCCATGATGACAATCAGGAAGAACGCCGTAAGGACAACTTCCGCCACGAAACCGGCCAGCAGAGAATAGCCGCCGGGAGAATGCACACCGTATCCGTTGGCAGCGAATCCGTTGTTCACATCGAACATGGCATTTCCGCTGGCGATCACATACAGAACACCCGAGGCCGCAATCGCACCCAGAACTTGGGCTACGACATAGGGAGCCAACTCGGAAGCCGGGAAGCGCTTGCCGACCACCAACCCTGCGCTGATTGCCGGATTCAAGTGGCATCCCGAGATGTGTCCAATGGCGAATGCCATGGTGAGAACGGTCAGGCCGAATGCAAAGGCAACACCGAGAAAGCCGATTCCGACCGTTGGAAAACCCGCGGCCAGTACGGCGGCGCCGCATCCACCGAATACCAACCAGAAGGTTCCGAAGAATTCCGCGAGCGCACGTTTTCCGATGCTCATGATTTCGCCTCCCAATTTAAAATTAGGCTACGCTAAGCCGGTTTGGATTTTACCCTGCCGCCGCCCTTGCGGATGCTATCAATTGCCATAGGGCCACCCCCGAAAAATACCAGCGCGAACGCGATCGCGGCCAGAGCCAGAGGAAACTGATATCCGCCATTCCCGAGCAGCCCATTCTTCCAGTGCACCTTCACGATGGCGACTCCCAAGTCGATCAGGATGGCGATCGAAGCACACCGCGTTAGCAGCCCGGCGATCACCAGGATGCCGCCGAAGAATTCTGTGACCGCGGAAACGTAGGCCAGCCATCCGGGTAATCCGAGGCTGCTGACAAATTGCACGTGATGCGAGAGGCCGCCGAATACCTTGGTGTAGCCGTGACCAATCATGATCACGCCCAGCACGATCCGCAAAACCAGAAGGGCCAGCGGTTGGAGACGATCGAGATAGCGCAAAGGGTTTCCTCCGGTAAGAGCTGAATAGATTACCGCATTGCTGGCTGGTTGCAGAAATCAGTCAGCGGATCGCACGGAGAACAACCGTGCGGATTGTAATTCGTGCCGTGATTTGGGTCTCTCCTCGCGCAGACCCGGAGGTATGCCATTCGTTCTGAGGGGTTTGCCGATAGTTTCGCTAGTCAAGCAGACGGAGCTTTGGCATTCTCATGGGTCAGCTGTCTGGTTTGGCTTGGCGTGCCCAGTTACAACGGCTTCTCCGCCTGTGCCGCGACCTTCGTAAGGTCTCTAGTACTTTGGTTATGGTTCCGGCGACCCTAGGGTACGCCGTGTATGGGGACATCTGCCTATTGTATCCAATCTCTGTATAACCACCATATGTAGATATTCGCACCAACCCTCATTTGGTTACTTTCCAGAAAACGGGCATAAAACCCAGCAAATCTCGGAAATTCGCCTTCAGCTCTTGTGCTTTCAGGGCTGATATATGCTCGGGACACCTGAATTCACTCGAACGCATTTTGTACGAGGAATTCTTCCCAACTTAGGCCGATAGAAAGCAAGAAGCCTTAAGTCGTGGGAACAGGTTTGAAACTATGGCTGACTCGCGGGAAGTCATGAATATTCGCCAGGCGTCGCAGTACCTGGGAGTGAGTCCCGACACGCTCTACAAGTATGTAGGCGAACAAAAGATTCCGGCTTTCAAACTGGGCAACCGCTGGCGCTTCAAGAAATCGAAGCTCGACCAGTGGATGGAAGAGAAGTCCAGCCAGATGGAAGCGAAGAGCAGAAAGAAACCGAAGGCGGCTGCCAAAGCTGCCGGGCAACAGTAAAGGCGGGCACATGTTTGGATTCGGATCGAAAACGATTGTTGGTCTGGATGTGGGGTCCTCGAGCATTAAAGCGGTTGAGCTGAGGAAAGGACGCAACGGCATCGAAGTCGCGCACCTGGGCCTCGAACCGCTGGCTCCGGATATCGTCGTGGATTCCATGATCGTGGACTCGGGCACGGTGTCGAGCGCGATCTCCAAGCTGTTTACCGACAATCAGATCAAAACCAAGAGCGTAGCCACGGCGGTGAGCGGGCACTCGGTGATCGTGAAAAAGATCTCGCTGCCTTCGATGAGCGATCAGGAACTGGCCGAGACCATTCAGAAAGAAGCCGCGCAGCACATTCCCTTTGATCTGGCGGATGTGAACCTCGACTATCAGATCCTCTCGGAAGATGCTGGCAACCCGCAGATGGACGTTTTACTGGTCGCCGTCAAGAAGGACAAGATCCTGAACTACACCAACGTACTCTCGATGGCCGGCAAGACTCCGGCTATTGTGGACATCGATGCCCTCGCGCTGCAGAACTGCTACGAGTACAACTATGAACCCGCACCCGGCCAGGTGGTGGCGCTTTTGAACCTGGGCGCCAGCGTCATGAACATCAACATCGTGAAAGGCACAACGCCGCTGTTTCCTCGCGACGTCAGCGTGGGCGGGCACCAGTACACGGACTCGTTGCAAAAGGAACTGGATTTGAGCTTTGACGACGCAGAATCGCTGAAGCTGGGCAACAAAGTTGGCACTGTGAGCGAGGATGCGAAAACCCCGATCCTGCAGCAAGTGACCGAGATCATTGTGCTGGAGATTCAGAAGACATTCGACTTCTTCCGTGCCAGCGCTGCGGGCGAGCACATCGAGAAAATCTATCTGGCAGGCGGATCCTCAAAAGTTCCCGGGCTGATTGAGGCATTGCGCCAGGAGTTCTCGTTGCCGGTGGAGATTTTCAATCCGTTCCAGAAGATCGCGCCGCCAGTCGATGGACCGGGAGTGGAGTTGATTGAGCAGAACGCTGGCCAGTTGGCAGTTGCGGTGGGTTTGGCCTTAAGGAGTTTTGAAAACTTATGATCCGAATCAACCTGTTGGGACAAGCCAGACCGAAGAACAAACGCGCCGCAGCTTCGGCCGCGGCGGTCATGGAGATGGGCGAGGTTGGCTCACCGAAGCTGAAAGTATTGCTGGTGCTGTTGCTGGCCGGATCACTCAACGTGATGTATTGGTACCGGCTCGACAAGGAAAAACAGCACATCGCCGCGAAAATGGCGACAGCGGAGCAGAGAAACCGCGAGCTGGCTGACGTGAAAGCGCGTTACCTCGAGCGGCAGCGCCAGGCGGAGAGCTACAAGCGGCGGGTCGATGTGATCGATCAGCTGCGGGCCAGCCAATCCGGACCGGTGAACCTGCTCAATACCATCGGTGACACCATCAACGGCACCGAAGCGGTGTGGCTCAACACCATGAAGGATCAGGGCGGCAGCGTGGATATCGAAGGCATGGCCCTGAGCGCCGATGCCGTGGCCTCGCTGATTCAGAATCTGCAAAAAACCGGATATTTCAAGACCATCGAAATCAAAGAGACGTATCAGGACGAGACGTTCAAGGAAATGCAGGCATTCCAATTCGTTCTGACCTGCGAAAAAGCGAAGTCCTAAAGGCGGGAGAATATGGGGAACTTTGGCGAATTATCGGGTCTCAAACAGTGGGCAGCCCTGGTATTAGGGGCAGCGCTGATCACCGCCGCATTGCATTTCACGTTGTTCAAGTCCCAGCGGGCAGCGAATGACCAGGCGCAAGCGGCCCTGGACCTAAAGCTTCGAGAGAATGCCGAGCTCGAATCCTACGCTCCCAAGCTCAAGGACATGGAGCGGCAGCTGGCGAATCTGAAACAGCAGCTGGAAATCGAGCGGAAAATCGTTCCCGACGAGAAGGAAGTGGACGGCTTCATCAAGATGCTGGACGCGGAGGCTCTGAAAGCGGGCATCGAGATTCGACGCTACACCGCCAAGCCGGTATCGACCCGCGAGTTCTATACCGAGGTGCCGTTTGAAGTCGAACTGGACGGGCCGTACTTCTCGGTGCTGAACTTTTTCGATCGGGTGGGAAAGCTGGAACGGATTGTGAACATGTCCGGCTTGCTGATCGCGAGCACCAAGAAGCCGAGCGAGGCCAAGGTGAAACATACCTATCAATACGCGCCCAACGAAAGCATTGTGGCTACCTGCGACGCGACGACGTTCTTTAGTCATGACCTGACGCCGCCCGCGGGCGCACCGGCCAAGGGTAAGGGAGGCCTATGAAGCTGGCGACTGGAATCTTAATACTGGGAATGGGGCTGGGAACTGCGACCGCGCAGAACCCAAGCGTCATCGACACCACCAAGGCCAAACTGGTGGCAGCTCAGCAGCAGAAGACGGCGGATATCAACGCCGCGCTTGGGACTTCGCAGGGGCAGAGTGTAGCCCCGCAATCCGCGGCCGCAAAACCGGCTGCGGGCAAACCGTCGAGCACGTCGCAGGCGCAAACGGCATCGCCAGCGCCGTCTTCGAAACCGCAAGCTGCAACCGCTCCGGCGACCGCGCCCAAACCGGCTGCCAAGGCGGTCGCACCGAAGACCAGTGCGAAGAAAACTACCAAGGTTGCCGTCGACCAGCCCAAGGAGCCAAAACCGGCGGTAGCAGTCGAAGACAAGAAGAATCCGGTCGACCCCAAGAAGGACGAGCACAAGATCAGCATGGCAGGAGGGCGCCGCGATCCGTTCGTGAGTCCGGTGGTAAACCACAGTATGGGCGGATCGGGTTGCAGCACAGGCAAGCGCTGCCTGGCCGTCGACCAGGTTGCCCTGACCGGGATTGTGAAGTCGGACGCGGGCATGATCGCGGTCGTGGTCAACGCCATGAACAAAGCATATTTCCTGCGCGAAAACGATCCGGTCTTCAACGGATACGTGGTGAAGATTACGGGTGATTCGATCATTTTTAAAGAGACCATGCAGGACAAGTTAGGCAAGTCGTTCACGCGGGAAGTTACCAAGAAGATTTCGACCCCGGCGGTTTAACTCCCGGGTGGAAGCGTCGGTTCGATCCGGCGAGTGTAGCAACGAAATTTGAGAGACAGATCACGCGGCGAGCAAAACGCGCGCCCGTGGGGAGAAGGGAAATGCGAAAGCAATTGCTGGCTGTTTTGCTACCGCTGCTGATCTTGGTCCTGATCGCGGGCGCCGAGACCCAGAGCACGAGCACAGGCGCGGACACGCGTGCCACCGTACAGAAGGTGGACGTGATGCACGCGGATGACGGGATCAGCGTCGAGATCACCGCCCAGGGACAGGTGACGCCCAAGCTCAGTACCTTGGACTCGCCTGCTCGCGTGCTGGTGACTCTGCCGAACACCGTGGCAGCCACCGTCCAGAACCACATCAGCGTGGGCAGCGACGGCGTGAAGGGCGTGCGCATCGGCACCGATGGGCACGTGCCTCCAACCACCAGCGTCGTGATCGACCTGGTGCAGGCGTGCCAATACGAACTGCTTCCGGGCGGCGACAACAGAATCATTGTCAAGTTGCACCCTGCGGCGGTGAAGGCCAGCACGAAGGCGGCAACGCCCGCGCCGGCGAAGCTGCAGACCGCCGCCTCGACGGTCGCGCCAGCCTCGGTTAAGAAGGCGGTCGCGGTGAGCCAACCAGTTCCCGCGGCGGCATCTCCCGTCGCCGTTCCGGCCGCTGCTCAAGCCACCGATAAGACTTCGAAGCAGACTACTTCCGCGACCGACTTTGTCTTCGTGGAACCGTCGTACCAGCAGAAGAGTGCGGCCGACAAGGTTACGGCTGACGAAGCCGCTCCCGCAGACCGTGCGGCCAGCGCGGCGACGAAATTCGTAGACAAGCCCGAGGGCAATCTGCTGCCGACGCCGAGCGCTGCCATGCAGCCCCAGGCGGCTCAGGCTGCGGTCTACCCAACCGATCCAACCGGCGGTGAATCTCGCGGCAGAGGGCAAAGGCGAGAGCCACATGGTTACCCCGATCAGCACTCCCAAGTACACGGGCGAACCGATTTCTGTGAACCTGAAAGATGTGGACCTGAAAGATTTCTTCCGCCTGATCCATGAAATCAGCGGCCTGAACGTAGTGCTCGATCCCAATGTCAAGGGTGCGCTGACCATCGTGCTCGACGACGTGCCGTGGGATCAGGCGCTCGATATCGTCCTCAAGAACAACGATCTATCGCGGCAGCTTGACGGCAACGTGTTACGCATCGCAACTGTAGAAACGCTGCGCCATGAAGCCGAGTCCCGCCGGGCGGAGCAGGAAGCCGAAGCATTGGCAGTCGATAAACAGACGGTCACGCGCTTCCTGAGCTATGCCCACTCCAAAGATGTCCTCATGACAGTGAAGAAATTCCTGTCGCAACGCGGAGACGCGGTCGCCGATGAGCGGACCAACGCGATCATCATCTCGGATATTCCCGCGGTGATGCCAAACATCGACCGTTTACTCACCCAACTCGACCGCAAGACGCAGGAAGTCGAAATTGAAGCTCGCGTCGTGGCCGCGACCCGCAGCTTCGCGAGGGAAATTGGTACCCAGCTCGGTTTTGGCTGGGGCAACGGCCCAACTGCTGTCGGCGGTGCGTCCGCCGTAGGCACCTCTCCACTTTCGACCTTTGGCATCCTTCCCCATTACCCGATCGTCGGAACCACCGCACCCACGCCGACCACAGGCACGCAGATACCGCTGTTCTCTAACTTGGGAGCGACTAGCCCGACCAGCGGCTTTTCGTTCTTAAATGCCAGCTCTTCGGTGCGAATCGACGCCATCCTCACCATGGACGAGAATCGCGCGGACTGCTGAAAATCCTGTCCCGTCCGCGGGTAGTAACGCAGAACAACATCCAGGCCCTGGTTCGACAGGGCGTGCGCGTGCCTATCGTGACCCAGGCCCAGTTGGGCGGGCCGCCAACCGTAACCTACGTCGATGCTTTCCTGAGGTTGACGGTAGTTCCGCAAATCACGTCGGAAGGTACCATCTTCCTGAACGTGGACGTGGAAAACACGACGCCTGACTTCGGCCGTACGATTAACGGCAACCCCACTCTGATCACGCAACAGGCGACCACCCAAGTGCTGGTCACCGATGGCGGCACGGTGGTCATCGGCGGCGTTATTCAGACCAACAACTCGATCAACGTGGACCAGGTTCCCCTGCTGGGCAGCATTCCATGGCTTGGCGAGCTGTTCAAGCACACCACCGTCAGCACCTCGAACCAGGAGCTGATTTTCTTCATAACTCCGCGGATCATCCAGACCTAGCGACAAGTTAGCAGTAAAGACAGCCGTCGGTTTCCTGAAGTACCTGTCAGGGACCGGCGGTTTTGTTTTGTGCCGGCAAAACTCGCGTGAGGCGGGGCGCATGATTCACCTCCACTGTTAAACTTTTAGGATGGACCACAGAGGCCGTCTCAGGCAGTTGCAAACCGTTTTCGATCGCAACTCAGTGGATGCGTTGCTGGTCACTCATCTCCCTAATATCCGATACCTTTGCGGGTTTACGGGAACGTCCGGCGTACTGGTAGTCATCGAATCCGGCAGCGTGTTCTTTACCGATGGACGCTACAGCGAACAGTCCCGAGTCGAGGTTCAGGGAGCACGAGTGGTGATTGCCCGCCAGCCTCCGCTGGCCGCTGCCGCCGCATGGCTCATGGAGAACAAGGGCAAGCTTGGCCGCAAGAAATCACGCAGGGTCGGGATTGAGAGCGAACACTCAACCGTCGCCGGGCACTCTCAGCTGGCCAGCCTGCTGCGGTCGGACTTCCAGTTACGAGAGACGCGGGGACTGGTCGAACGAGCTCGGATGGTGAAGGATGCGGACGAGATTGCGCGTTTGCGGAAAGCCGTGGCTCTGGGCGCCAGCCTGTTTGATCGGGCACTCGAAGTAATTCGCCCTGGCGTGACGGAGAATGAGGTAGCGGCGGAAATGGAATATGCCGCGCGGCGAGCCGGGGCGGAGGAGATGTCTTTTCCAACCATCGTCGCCGCGGGAAAGCGATCGGCCCTGCCGCATGGGCGGGCCTCGAAAGCTACGATTCCGTCCCGGGGATTCGTGGTCTGCGACTTCGGTGTTATACTCTCGGGCTACTGTTCCGACAGGACACGCACCGTGCACGTGGGCCGTCCCACAGGCGAGGCCCGCCGAATGTACGAGGCTGTTCGGGATGCGCAGGCAGTCGCCATACAGACGGTCAGAGCTGGCATAAGCGTTGGAGAAGTCGACCAAGGTGCGCGCAAAGTGCTGAAGCAAAATGGCTTATCACGACACTTTACGCACTCGACCGGTCATGGTGTAGGCTTAGAGATTCACGAACCTCCTCGCATTGCGGCAGGGCAGACCGAGATTCTGCGTCCTGGGATGGTGATTACGGTCGAGCCCGGGGTATACGTTACGGGCCGCGGGGGCGTACGGATTGAAGATATGGTTTTAGTTACGGAGCGCGGATGCGAAGTCCTGACGCCCACGAGCAAGGAACTCATCACGATTTGAACGCGAGCTGTTCTTAAGATCTCAGCCCGGGCATCGGAGACAAGGCCCGGTCTCTCAGGTTGGCGCAAGAGAAGCAGCAAGCAGTCCCACCGCAAACCATGAACCAGAAAGAACTGAAAGAACTCATTGAGTTCTTAATTGAAAAGGATATTGCCGAGTTCGAGTTGGAGCGCGGCGATGTGAAGGTGCGGATCAAGCGTGGCGTGGAGCGCGTGGCTCCAATTCCCCCGGTGACCCACGTTGCCGTGCACACCGCTCCGGCCTCGGGGCCAGAGGTTTCATCCCTACCGGCTGCGTCCGTTCCATCCGCCGAAAGCACGGCTGCTCCGGCGGTTGAGGCTGGATTGCACACGGTGCGCTCTCCCATCGTGGGGACGTTCTACGAGTGTCCGTCTCCGGGGTCACCACCGTTCGTCAAGCCGGGCGACATGGTTGAAGTGGGGCAGGTGCTTTGCATTGTCGAAGCCATGAAGCTGATGAATGAGATCGAGGCTGACGTGGCGGGTGAGATTGTGAAGAAGTTGGTGGCGAACGGTCAGCCGATCGAGTACGGGCAGGAATTGTTTGTGATCCGGCCGCGAAGCTGATCGTGTGGGGCGGGCACTCCTGTCCGCCGCTTTGATGTGGGTTTGTTTTTGATTTCTTGCATTTTGAGAATTAAGGTCAAGAAAGCGGACAAAAGTGTCCGCTCCACACTCGTTTAATACATGTTCAATAAAATCCTTATTGCGAACCGTGGCGAGATTGCCCTGCGCGTCATTTGCGCTTGCAAAGAGCTGGGCATCCGCACCGTGGCCATTTACAGCGAGGCCGACCGGCATTCGCTGCACGTCAAGTTTGCCGACGAAGCGATCTGCATTGGTCCGCCCCAACTGGCGCAAAGCTACCTCAACATTCCTGCAGTCATCAGCGCGGCTGAGATCACGAACGTCGACGCTATCCATCCGGGATACGGATTGCTGGCGGAGAACGCCAATTTCGCCGAAGTCACCGAGACCAGCAACATCACTTTCATTGGGCCGCCGCCTGAAATCACCCGGCTGATGGGCGAAAAGGAAAAGGCCCGCGCCGCGATGAAGAAAGCGGGTGTGCCCATTCTGCCGGGGTCGGAAGGTATCCTCGCCAGCGAGGGTGAAGCCATGGAGTGGGCGCGGCAAGTCGGTTTTCCGGTGATCATTAAAGCCTCGGCGGGCGGGGGCGGGCGGGGCATGCGCATCGTTCGCAGCGAGGAGGAACTTCCCGGCTTGTTCAAAGCGGCGCAATCGGAAGCGGCAGCAGCCTTCGGCAACGGCGATCTCTACATGGAGAAATTTATCGAGCGGCCGCGTCACATCGAGTTCCAGATTCTGGCTGACCAGTACGGCAACGTCGTGAGCCTGGGCGAACGCGAGTGCTCGATCCAGCGGCGTCACCAGAAATTGCTTGAGGAATCTCCGTCCACGCAAGTGTCTCCGGAGCTCCGCGATGAGATCGGCAAGGTGTTGTCGAAGACGCTCTCCGAAATCGGTTACGTGAACGCCGGCACGATCGAGTTTCTGATGGATGAGGACCGGCGGTTGTACTTCATCGAAATGAACACGCGCATCCAGGTGGAGCATCCGGTCACGGAGATGGTCACCGACGTGGACCTGGTGAAGAGCCAGATTTTGCTGGCTGCCGGCGAGCGGATGGAAAACGTTCTTCTCGGTCCGATTGTGCATCGCGGGCATGCCATCGAGTGCCGCATCAACGCCGAGCATCCGGAGAAGTTCACGCCGTCGGCGGGAAAGATCACAGCTTTCAATCCGCCCGGAGGCACCGGAGTGCGAATCGATACCGCGGCCTACGCCGAAGGCGTCATTCCTCCTTATTATGATTCGCTGATCGCCAAGCTGATCGTGCGCGGCAAAGACCGCAACGAAGCGGTTTCTCGCATGGCGCGCGCGCTTGAGATGTTTATTGTGGAGGGAATCTTTACGACCATTCCCTTGCATCGGCGCATTCTGGCTGATCCGGATTTTCGCGCGGGCAAGTTTGACACGACCTTTATTGAGCGCTTCCTGGCAAAAAATGGAAAGTCGACGGCCAAATAGCAGCGCCTAGACGTCATCCTGAGTCCCGGCGTCAGCCGGGCGAAGGATCTCGCGGGGAGTGGCATAACTCTGCACCGCTAATGCGATGCACAGATCCGCGACGATTTTGGGAATCCATGATCCATCTGCCTCGCCTTTACGCCATTCTCGACGCATCATACTTCTCTGACAGCCAGATTTTGTTTTCGACAGCCGAAAAGCTTCTCGCGGGCGGCGTCACTCTGCTGCAATACCGCAACAAGAGCGGCAATGCTCGCGAGATGTTGGAACAGGCGCGGGAGCTGAAACGTCGGCTTGACGGGGCCAAGCTGATCATGAATGACCGGGCGGATCTTTGCTTAGCGGCGGGGTTTGACGGCGTCCACGTGGGACAGGAAGATTTGTCGTCCGCAGGCGCGAGAAGAGTTATTGGCGAGAGGCTTGGGCTCGGGGTGTCCACGCATAATCCCGAGCAGGTCAATGAAGCGGATAAGACTTCCGCGGACTATGTTGCCATCGGCCCGGTGTTTTCGACAGCGAGCAAAGCCAATCCGGATCCGGTTGTCAGTCTCGAAGGCCTCCGACAAGCGCGCGCTCTGACCCGAAAGCCGCTGGTGGCCATCGGAGGCATCAATCGTGCCAATTGCCGGTCGGTCATCGAAGCTGGGGCAGACTCGGTGGCAGTAATATCCGATCTGATGCGGGAGCCCCGAAAATCAGCAGAGGATTTCTTGCGCATCTTAGGATAGAGTCATGGCGGCTGCCGAGCTGCGCTCGGCTGGACAGCCGGGGGCGGTTGTCCCCACGTAAGAACAGAGGCTAGGAGCTTCTTGAGCATCGACACGAAGTCACCAGTACAGATCGCCAGCGACTGGGAGGTCCACAGCCACCAGGACAAAGAACTGGTTAAAGGCCTCGGCCTGACCAGCGCGACCATGCTGGTGATGGGTTCGATGATTGGCTCGGGCATCTTCATTGTTTCTTCCGAAATATCCCGGGAAGTGAATTCTCCGGCGCTGCTGATTGCGGCCTGGCTGGTCACTGGCTTCATGACGATTGTCGGAGCATTGTGCTACGGCGAGCTGGCGGCCATGATGCCGCGAGCCGGAGGACAATACGTTTATTTGCGCGAGGCACTCGGCCCGCTGTGGGGATTCCTCTATGGATGGACGCTGTTCCTGGTCATTCAGACCGGAACGATTGCTGCGGTGGGCGTGGCCGTCGGCAAGTTTCTCGGCATTTTCGCTCCATCCATTTCTTCTTCGAACTGGATCCTGCATTTCTGGAAAGTGCCGCCAATTCGAATCGGACCCATGGTTCTGGGTAACATGGACGTCGGGCTGAATACGCAGAACCTGGTGGCGATTTTGGTCGTGATTGCGCTCTCGGTTATCAACGTTTTCGGGTTGAAGACCGGGGCACTGATTCAGAACGTTTTCACTTTTGCCAAAGTTTCTGCGCTGTTAGGGCTGGGCTTTCTGGGCTTGTTCATTGGACGTAATGCGCAAGCGCTGGCCGCCAACTTTCACGGGAACTTCTGGAACAATGCCGGACTCAGCGCTCAACATGCCGTGCAGGTGGGGGTCGGCGGACCTATCGTATTGGTCGGCACGCTGACGATTCTGGCGGTGGCGCAAGTAGGATCGCTGTTCTCGGCCGATGCTTGGAACAACGTGACCTTCACGGCGGGCGAGGTCAAGAATCCCAATCGCAATTTGCCGCTCTCTCTTGCGTTGGGCACCGGCGTAGTCATCACCCTCTACATCATCTGCAATTTCGTTTATCTGAACGTGCTGCCCCTCGATGGTATGCCCAATGGCGCGACCATCCTGGAACGCGGAATTAAATATGCCACGGAGGAGCGCGTCGGCACCGCCGTGATGACGCAGATGTTCGGGCCGGCAGGTGGCTTGCTGATGGCCGCAGCCATTATGGTTTCCGGTTTCGGATGCGTCAACGGACTGATTCTAGCGGGCGCACGCGTGTATTACGCCATGGCCAAGGACGGGCTGTTCTTTCGGGGCGTGGCGAAGTTGCATCCTACTTATAAAACGCCCGCGGTCTCACTGATGGTGCAGATGGTTTGGACTTGCGTGCTGTGCGTGTCCGGAAGCTATGGGCAATTGCTGGATTACATTGTCTTCGCAGTGCTGGTCTTCTACATTCTGACCATCTTCGGATTATTCGTACTGCGCCGTACCCACCCTGAGGCTGAACGGCCGTACCGGGCCATCGGCTATCCGATACTGCCGGCGATTTATATTGTGATGGCTCTGTTCATTGATGTCGTACTATTACGCTATAAACCGCAATACACGTGGCCGGGATTGATCATCGTGCTGTTGGGAGTTCCTGTCTACTATCTGTGGTCGCGGCGAGGAGAAGCACTCAGCCTGAAGCGATCGGGAGAGCTCAATGTCTGATCTTTTTGCAAGAAAACCGCTGAACTCAATTCTTACAGAAGCCTCGGAAACCGGCGAGCATAGCCTGCGCCGGGCGCTCGGACCGACTAACCTGATCACCCTCGGCATAGGCGCCATTATTGGCACTGGCATTTTTGTGCTCACCGGGACCGCAGCGGCCAATCACGCAGGCCCAGCCATCGTGCTCTCGTTTAGCCTAGCCGCGGTTGCATGTGTGTTTGCCGGGCTCTGTTACGCCGAGTTCGCCTCCATGATCCCGGTCGCCGGTTCGGCCTACACCTACGGCTACGCGACGCTGGGTGAATTCATCGCCTGGATCATCGGCTGGGACCTCATTCTGGAATACGCTCTGGGCGCAGCGACTGTCGCGAGCGGCTGGAGCGGCTATGTGCTTAGCTTCCTCGGTGATTTCGGCATCCGGCTCTCGCCCCGGTGGGCGGGTTGTCCGGGGACGGTCTTTCTCTTTTACAACAACCATTGGGAGCGGCTGACGGCTCAGTTCCAGAAAGCGCTGAACATGAAGCACATCGATGCGGCGACTCTGCCGCATCAATATTCTTCCTTTAACCTGTTCGGTTTCCTTGGAATCCTGATGGTGACCGTCATCCTGGTGATCGGCATCAAGGAATCGGCAGACTTCAACTCCTTCATCGTGATCGTAAAAGTCTGCGTCCTGATAGTCTTCCTCGGTCTGGGCATCAATTACATCATGGGCCATCACTCCGAAGCGGTCGCGAACTGGACTCCGTTCATCCCGCCGAATCCAGGTCATTACGGTGATTTCGGATGGTCGGGCATCGCGACTGCGGCGGGCGTCATCTTTTTCGCCTACATAGGATTTGATGCTGTATCCACGGCGGCGCAAGAATCAAAGAACCCGAGGCGCGACATGCCCATCGGCATTCTCGGTTCTCTGATCATCTGCACCATCCTTTACATTCTGGTGGCAGGTGTGCTGACCGGGCTGGTGAAGTACACCAACCTTGATGTGCCCGATCCGATCGCAATTGGTATCGACATGACGGGTGTGGCCTGGGGCAGCCGATTGGTGAAGCTGGGCGCGATTTGCGGTCTGAGTTCGACCATGGTGGTCATGTTGCTCGGCCAGTCCCGCGTGTTCTTTTCCATGTCGAAAGACGGGCTGCTCCCCAAGTGGGCGAGCGCCATCCACCCACGCTTCCGTACGCCCTATCTCTCGACCATTCTTGTGGGTGTCGTTGTAGCCACCGTCGCCGCATTAACTCCAATCAATGTTCTCGGTTCCTTGGTTTCGATCGGCACGCTACTCGCATTTGTGATCGTCTGCGCCGGAGTTTGGATTCTGCGCGCCCGAGGGACTGATGTACCGCGCGCGTTCGTGACTCCATGGATTCCTTTCACACCAATCATGGGCATCGCTGTTTCGCTGCTGATGATGTTCAGCCTGGGCTGGCAAACCTGGGCACGGCTCATTATCTGGCTGGTGATTGGCCTGGTAATTTATTTCACCTACAGCCGCCATCACAGCCGGGTGCAACAGACGCGAGCAGATGAACGGAAACCGGCGCCATCGATGGCAGATTAAAGGCCGTGTGGCGCGGGCGCCCTCGCCCGCGTAACCAAGCCTTCCGCCCATACGCGGGAGGCCTTTTTGTTTTATAGTCGTTTTCTGGGCGTTAGTCGTTCGTCGCTGGCCTTTGACTAACGACGACGACCAACGACTATCGACCAATATGAAAATCGTTACTGCCGCCGAGATGCGAGAGATTGATCGCGCCACCAGCGAGCGCTTTGGGGTGCCGTCACTAACGCTGATGGAGAACGCGGGTTCGGCCGTCGCGGAGTTTGTTGTTGCTCGGTATCCGCCCGCGGAGCGCGTTGGCGTGATCTGCGGCAAGGGCAACAACGGCGGAGACGGTTTTGTGGCCGCGCGAAAATTGAAAGCGGCTGGCAGAGAAGTGCGAGTCGTATTGCTGGCCGAGCCGGCCGAACTGCGGGGCGATGCAGCCGAGATGTTCGCAAGACTTCCGGTCGCACCCGTGATCGTGCGAAACAGCGATGAGCTAGCGCGGGAACAGGCGCGGGCCGTATTCGAATCCGAAGTACTGCTCGACGCGATTCTGGGGACCGGTTTCAAGCCGCCGGTGTCTGGACTCTACGCGGAGGCAATCAGGCTGCTGAATGCAAGCTCCGCGCACGTGGTTGCGGTCGATATTCCTTCCGGCGCCGATGCCGATGTGATGGGCGAACAGACCGGCACGGTGGCACGTGCCGACGCTGTGGTGACATTTACTGCGCCGCGTCCGGCGCACATTTTCGGAAGATTGACCGACGGGCCGACACTCATTGCTCCGATCGGCTCGCCCGACGATGCCATCGTTTCTTCGTTGCAACTGAATTTGATTACTGCCCGCGAGATTGCGCCTCTCGTTGGACCACGGCCGCTCAACGCCAATAAAGGGTCCTTTGGTCATGTGCTGGTGATTGGTGGCTCTGTGGGCAAGGCGGGCTCGGTCGCCATGGCGGGGATGGCGGCGCTGCGAACCGGAGCCGGATTATCGACGGTAGCTACGCCGAAATCGGTGCTGGCCACAGTGGCGGGATTTCATCCCGAAATCATGACTGAGCCGCTCGACGAAACCGATGCCGGCACGATCTCTACTCGCGCCAGCGAACGCATGGACGCACTAATCAAAGGCATGACGGTTGTGGCTGTGGGGCCGGGGATCTCGCGCAATCCCGAAACGTCAGACTTTGTTCGCAGCCTGGTCGTGAAAAGCAAAACTCCGCTCGTCCTCGACGCCGATGGTCTCAACGCCTTCGAAGGCCGAGCCAGCGAACTTAATGGCAAAGGACGCAGCTTAGTGATCACGCCGCACCCCGGGGAGATGGCTCGCCTCACCGGATCGACAGTCGCTGCGGTGCAACGGGACCGCATCAACGTCGCGCGCACCTTCGCCCGCGAACACGAATTGATCGTGGTGTTGAAGGGACATCGCACGCTGATTGCGCAGCCCGACGGAACGGTTTGGGTAAACACCACTGGGAATCCGGGCATGGCAACTGGGGGCACAGGGGACATCCTGACTGGCATGGTGTCCGGTTTGATCGCGCAAAATCGTGAGCACGTCGTGGAAGCCGTAATTGCCGCAGTTCATCTCCACGGTCTTGCCGGAGACGTGGCGCGCGAAAGCATGGGCGAACATTCTCTGGTCGCGACCGATCTGGTGAGAGCCTTGCCAGAGGCCTTCCGCCGGGTTAGAGAATCTGTCGCAAGCTCTAAGGTGGAAATTCGTGGCTGATGCGCCTTTCCGGAAAGTCACCAGTGCGCCCCTGTCGTACGGCCCGCGAAACCCGTTAGAATCATGTTGCATGTCTGAACAATATGTCCACCTTCTTATTCCAGACCGCGCGGATTTCGTTCCAGTACCACAACAAGTTGCCGCTTTCCTTGATGGCTTGGTAAAGCTTAATAGTGCGCCACCCGAAGCGACCTTCAAAGTTGGCAAATTGTCGGGCAAAGTTCGCACCGGCGTAAACGCCCTCACGGGGGAGAAGATTTCCATCCCGAGGCGCGACTTCGCTTCGTTTGGGAGTGTTTCCGACATAACAGGGCAACTTGTGGCAATGGAGGACTACGACGTCGTGGTCTCAGGCGAAGGCCCAGCCAAACTTCCTCCGTTCACGTTGTACTCGACTACCGGTTCGGAGCAGTCCGAGTTCAAAGGAACCTATAGCTACGAGGTGCGTTGTTGCCTTCGTGCGGAGGTCGTCTCAACCTGCGAGACACCTCCCTTCGGCAGCCAATGCACATCAGAGATGCGGATTGGTGCTTTCCGTAATCCAAGCACGGGAACACCGATCGAGGTGCCAAACGCCGGTAGTGCTCGTTTTTGGATTGAGTTTCAGTTTGGCAAATGGCTGCTCCCCAGGATAGGAGACAATCTGAATTTGCTTGAACCTTCAGTCCTGGCAAACGCGACAGACAGTTTCGGAATGGGATTCGCCCAGGGCTGCTTGTGCAGGTGAGGGTGGAGGGAGTTTCCAAGTTGTTGGCGACAAATCGGGTTCCTATTGGAACTGGCTGGCCAGCATCTCTATCTGGTTGCTGCTTGGGTAGTTAAGCCAAACCCCCTCACAAGCCGAGCTGGAATCCGGACAAGTGCTTCCGTAATCTGCCTTCCTTTCGATTGCCGTGACATAGTGATTCTGGCTATGACACACTTCCCCCAGACACATCCTCAGAACCGGGCCCAGCGAGTTCAATTCGGAAGCACAGTCCCTGTCGTCATCAAGCTCGATGACGGGCGGAGTGCACGAGCGAAACTGCAAACCATTTCCGAGACCGGTGGCATGTTGCGATTGGCTGGGGCCCTGGAGCAGGGCAATCTGGTCGAGGTCACCATCGAGACGGCATCCGGCGCCGTGAAAGCCATGGCCGAAATTCTGCAGCCGACGCGCAAGTCGAAAGACGGGATTTTGCAGCCATTCCGCTTCATCGCATTAGAAGACAAAGATCACCTCACGTTACGCAACGCGCTCGACTCCCGCGTGGATAAGGATTTTCTGGGACTCCGCTCCAGCCAGTGGGTCGCGCCAAAAAGAACATAGAAGCCTTCCAGTCGTGCCTGAGAACAATGTCATGCTGAGCGTAGGAACAGATTCGCGAAAGCGAATCTGTTTCGAAGTCGAAGCATCCCTACCCGGAATTTGCTGCCGCGGTAGGGATTCCTCGCTGTGCTCGGAATGACAATCTCCGCAGTCTTACGCTGCGTCGCGGCTGCAGTCTGTCGCTATACTGGTCTCCAGACGCCTCATGGAGACGCGAGAATTCATCACCCGATCGCCGGAGGAGACCGTTGCTCTCGGGCGTACCCTGGCTGAGACGCTCGCACCGCCGAAAATCGTCGTTCTTCGTGGCGACCTGGGAGCGGGCAAGACTACGCTAGTTAAAGGCATCGCGGAAGGCTTTCACGCGGCCTCGGAAGAAGATGTAACCAGTCCCACCTTTACGCTGATCCACGAATATCGCGGGCCTGGAGCCATTCTTTATCACATTGATCTATATCGCGTGGACACTCCGCGCCAGCTTGAGACCTTGGGACTCGATGACCTTATCGCGAAGAACAGTGTGCTGCTGATCGAGTGGGGAGAGAAGTTTGCTCGCTTTGAAAGCGAACGGGATGTTGAGATCGCGTTGGAACGCGTGGGAGAAAATGAGCGCCGGGTGCGGGTGAGCAGTCATCGTTAAGACTTCTTATCACAGAGACACAGAGACACAGAGACACAGAAAAAACCACCAATGTTTTCTCTGTGTCTCTGTGACTCGGTGGTGAACAGCTTTCAAAATCCCATGATGTTGTAGCCGCAGTCGACGTAGATTACTTCGCCGGTGATGCCGGAACTGGCGTCGGAAGCCAGGAAAACTCCCGTGGCACCGACTTCGCCTACGTCCACGTTCCGGCCGAGAGGAGCGCGCTCGGCGTGGGTCTTGTGCATGTCGCTGAAACCGGAGATGCCGCGCGCGGCCAGCGTTTTGATTGGGCCCGCGGAAATGGCATTCACACGGATGTTCTTCCTGCCGAGTTCAAACGCTAAATAGCGTACCGTGCATTCCAGGCCAGCCTTGGCCACGGCCATCACGTTATAGCGAGGCACGACTTTCTCCGAGGCGTAGTAGGTCATGGTCATGATCGATCCGCTGTCCTCCATGAGCGGCGTGGCGGCGCGGGAGACTGCGATGAGTGAATAGACGCTCACATCGAGAGCCAAGCGAAAGCCTTCGCGCGTTGTGTTCACGAAATCGCCCTTGAGTTCCTCCGCGGGCGCGAAGGCCACGCTGTGTACCAGAACGTGTAGCTTGCCGTAGCGCTCTTTGAGTTGGCCAAAAAGCCGGTCGATCTCAGCGTCGCTCGAAACGTCGCACTGGAATGCTTCCGCGCCGGGCAGGGACAGGATCAGGTCCTTGGCTTCCAATGCCATGCGTTCGTTTTGATACGTAATGGCAAGCCTGGCTCCGGCGCTGTGCAGCCCTTGCGCGATAGACCAGGCAATGCTGCGTTTATTTGCGACTCCGAAGACAACCGCAACTCGACCTTCTAGGCTGGAAGACATGCATGGCTCCTTTTGAATTTGAAAGAATAACGCGGGAAGGGCTTATTTACCACAGAGACACAGAGTCACAGAGAAAAATCCTAATTGTTCAATTCAAAACCTTTTATTTCTCTTATGCCTCTGTGACCTGCGGTCCGTCGGTTTTACTCTACCGGCGTGGCTTCGCTGACAGGTACTGGCGCCGCCACCGGCCAGCTCGCGCTGACAAAGGCGACCGCGTACACCAATCCGATGACAGAAAATCCGGCGACCAGACTAACCTGCGCCACTGCTCCCACCACCAGTGCCAGACAGATCTGCAGCGCTGTGCCTGCGAAATAGAACGTGTTCTGCACACGCCCCATAAAGTGTGGCGGGACCTGTTCCATCAGGCTGGTGTTTATGGCGACACCACTAACGCCGCGTGCCGATCCCATCATGCCGTAGATAAACACGGCGACGGCAAGCATGGGAGACAGTGGCGCCAAAATCATGCCGATCGTGAGCAGACCCATGGAGATTGCGATGGAACGACGTGCGCCCAAACTCGCGATGAACCAGGGAGCGTAAAGGGCGCTCACGAACGCGCCCGTGCCCCATCCGGCGTTTAACCAGCCATAACCCACAGCACCGGCATGAAACACCTTGTCACTCAGTGGAGGAGTGACCACAACTCCGGTCATCATCGCGGCAAGAAACAGCGCCCAACTGATTCCGAGCAAAACCAGTTTGCGTTTGCCGCGAAGAAACTGGATCCCTTCGCGCATCTCGCGCCCGAAACGCTCGAATGCAGTTTCCGCGGCAACGATGTCGGCGCGCAACTCAGCTGGTCGTGGTACAACGTGTCGTCCTTTGCGTACTGCGAAATAGCAGAGAAACGAAATCAGGTAAGTAGAGAAGTCGATGAGCAACACTCCGCCCAGCCCGATGCGGTTGTAAACGAATCCGACGATCGAGCCGGCGATCAGCCAGCCTCCCTGAACTCCCGCCAGCAGAAAGGTATTGGCGTGAACAAACTCTTCGCCGGGCGTCAGCTCTTGTATTAATGCGGTGATGGTTGGCCAGAACATCCAAAAGCCCGCAGCCACCAACGTATTCATCAGGTAGAGTTCCCAGATTTTCGCCTTGCCCATGAAGGCCAAAATGGAAACCGTGAGAATAATGAGGGCGCGCAGGGCATCGAGCCACATGACCAGCCGGCGGCGGTCTTCGCGGTCGATGATGACGCCGGTGAATGGCAGCATCAGCATGGCTGGGATGGTCTGGAGGACGGCAAACGTGCCCAGGGCAATTTCAGAATGAGTCGCCTGCAGAATGTACCAGGCAACCGCGGCGGCGTTCATGCCGCTGCCCAGCATCGAAATCACGTTGGCCGCGAAAACAAAACGCAACGCCGGTTTCTGCAGAATGGACCGCATGATCTAATTTAAATGGAAGAGCAAGAACTCGCCAACCCGTGGCATCACATTGATGCTCTACGAATCGGCCACCGGATTTGAATCTTGCTAGCCTCCCAGAACAGATAAACGGCCAGCATGATCATCTCCGGCTCGATGGGATGCTTGTAGCGCGGGAAGGGTTGAACAAGATAATAGGGAAGCGGATAGATAAGCAAAAAGCAGGCAAGCAGGAATGCACCGCACTTTCGATTGCGAATCGTCAGCCACAATCCTGCAAAAGCGAACGCCGCTCCCAAAAAGAAATTGGTGTGGCGCGAAATCATTAAATCGTAGCCTGCGACGATGGTCATCTGCGGAGGCGCAATCCAGAAGTAAACGGCGCGTTCGACGGTAAACCACAGAAACCGTCCGGGATGCTCGCGGATGAACTGGCGAACCTCTTGCTGCTTTTCGTCCATGAAACCAAGCTCGCCTAATTCCTGAAATCTCCGCATGGCGTCGGGATTGTTTCCCGGGTGTTCGTTGCGTGTCCACAGGCCTCCGGACTGATCATTGTTGGCCTCGTACATTTCCAGTGGAAGGTTGTCGCGCACGAAGATGAACTTGCCGAAGACGTTGTAATTGCGCACCAGCCACGGACTCACCAACAGCGCCGCGGCAAGCACGCACAAAGCCGCTCCAACGAATTGTTGGGGACGGCGGGGCAATCGATACAGCAGCCAGAGCAAGCAGAATGGCAACATGGTCACGACCGCGGTATTGGTCAGCGCAATTACTCCCCAGAGCAATCCGAACAGAATCCACATCCGGCGGCGGGGCGGTTCGTCCGCCATGCGGAGAGTGAGTAACAAGGCCAGACTCAGCAGAAATGCGGTGAGGCTGGTTTCCCAGACCACTCGCACCGGCCAATAGATTGCGTAAGGAAAAACGGCCCAGGTCCAAGCCGCTGCACGCGCAACCGTAACGCCGTACATGCGGTCGGCGATCCCGTATAAGGTCCAACAGGTCAGAGCGGCAAAGAGACTATTGAAGGCGAGAATCACCCAGGCGGAAAGCGCGCTGTATACGCCAAACAACTTGAACACCCCTGCGACGATGTAAGGATAAAGAGGCGGAGCCCACGCGCTGGGCCCGGTTGGCAAATCTGTCGGTGCGCTAAAGCCCTGGCCAGTCGCGATGGAGCGGGCCAGGCGGCCCATCTCCCAGCCATATTGAAAGTGATCGCGGCGAGGCGTTATGCGGTACGTGTGGCCGATGGTAATCACGGCCAGGCGCAGTAGAAAGGCAATTAGAACGATGAACAGGATCGAATGATGAAGAGGCTGACGCGCCGATTCGTCCGGCCGGTTCGGTTTCGTCGCCGTAAGCGAGTTCGTTCCGTCGCGATCTACACCATGCATCGGCCCAGACTACAGCATTGACTCTTCCCACGCCACGGCGCCCGACGCCCGTCGTCCACGAGACACCCTCCACTTGCAAGCTTGTCCATTCAGAGCTACGATTCCCGCGAACTTTGGAGGCGACTATGAAGCGCAGTCACTGGCCGGTCGTTCTGATGTTTGTTTTCCCGCTGGTGTTCTCCGTTTTCGGGCACGCACAACTGGACAAGATCTCGATTCCCGCTGGCACACCGGAGGATCAGGCGCTGGCGGCGATTTCGAACGAGCAAGACCCGCAAAAGAAGTTGGCGATGTACCAGGATTTCCTGCAGAAGTTTTCGGCGAATCCAGCGGCCGTGGCTTACGGCAACTGGCAACTCTCGCAGGCCTACCAGGCGGCGGGAGATCTGCCGAAGGCCCTCGAAGCCGGCGACAAGGCTTTAGCTGGTTCTCCGCGCAACCTCGACATTCTCGTGTCGCAAGCCAGCATCGCTCAGCAAATGAAAGACGTTCCTAAGACCTTTGACTATGCCGTCCGGGGCGGCGAACTGTACAACTCCATTGGCAAGCAAACCAAACCGGAAGGAATGAGTGACTCGGAATTTGCTCAGCGTGTAGAAGAGGAAAAGGCAGCGTCCAAAAGCTCCGACGAATTCCTGGAAGCGGCGGCGTTCAATGCCATCGCCGGGGAAACCGATGCCAAAAGGCGCATGGCATATATTGAACGCTTCACGCCGGCATTTCCGAATTCACGTTTTCAGGAACAGATTGCATCCTACGCGATGATGTCGCTGTCGGATCTGAAGGACACGCCGCGGCTGATCGCCTATGCCGAAAAAACGCTGGCGGCCGATCCGAACAACTTGCCGGCACTGCTTCTGCTGGCCAACACCTATGTTGACGACCCCAAGCCCGGCAGCCTCACCAAAGCGGTTACGTATGCGCAGCGGGCGATCACGGCAGCCAAGGCCGACGCTCCCGACGCGGATCGCTCCCGCAAGGTCTCTGCCGGAGTCGCACATTCGACCTTAGGCTACGCCTACATGAAGCAAGACAAGACGGCCGCGGCCATACCAGAATTGAAATCGGCTGCAGCGCTGCTGAAAGGGCAAGACGATCTGCAGTATGCGAACGCTCTGTACCGTCTCGGTTTTGCGTACGCCAAACTGAGCAAAACTACCGAAGCGCGGGAAGTATTACAGGAAGCCGTGAAGATTTCAGGACCGATGCAGCAACCTTCGCAGGATCTGTTGGCAAAGGTGAACGCCGCGCGGGCGAAAGGCAAGTAGTCGGATCGGCCACGGATTGCGGGGATTAGAAGTATGGCTGAGGCTTACCCTTCTCAGGGTCCCGCCAACTCAGCCGAGAGCAGGTTGGCCTTGACGGCGAGATTGTAGGCGCGCTGCACGTCTCCGCTGTTTTTGGCCGCCGTCGCCTGCTCCATGTAGCTCTTGATCTGCTTTACCGTGTCCTGCTGGCCCGCGCTGAGTTGACGACCTGAGATTTTCTTCAGATTTGCATCGCTGCTGGCAAGGAGTTCATCGGCGCGCTTCCCCTGCTCCGAAGCCTGTTGCTGGTTCACGCCGGAAGACAGATCCACCGTCGGCTCGTCCGTACCGCCGTTCTTTACGACCTTTTTTTCGGGGGTTGTTCCTGCCGGCGCCTGCGCAGGAGCCGCTACTTTGTGGGTTTCGTGGTGCTTCTTGGTCTTCGCGGATTGCTTGGGCTTGCAGTCTGGATTCGCGGTCGAACCGGACTGCGAGTTCTCCGTGCAACCGGCTGCTGCAGCTGGCGGTTGTGGCGCCGCCGCCGACTGATCCGGACTTTTCTGTTGCTCGGTGGGTGGTTGCGCTGAGGGATTTTGCGCGGCTGAATTGCTCGGTTGGTTCTCTTTCGACGGTGCGGACTGCCAAACGGCGGTTGCTGGCAGGACAACGTTAGCCAGCGGCCAAGGCAACAGAAGGCACACTCCGAGAATGGCGGCCAGAGGCATATTCAGTTATTCGATCATCGCTGCGGCCAAAGAACAGCAATCCGTTCCACTAATTTTATCGCCGAACGGAGTTCGCTGCACAACTCATCTCAGCCACGGAAATTAAACACGGAAACGCGGTTCAATTCAAATGTTGCGAATTGCTTCGCTCAGGAATTTGGAACGGTCAGGCTCGGTGCGTCGGCGCGTCCGTTCTCGATATTGTCTCCGCCTCTGATCTCGACTACCGGCAGACGAAGGCGGAAGGTTGTGCCTTGCCCTTCTACGGTCTCGAAATCAATTGAGCCGTAGTGCCACTGCAGAGCTTGATAGGTTTGTGCCAGCCCGATCCCGCTGCCGCCTTTCCTGGTGGTGAAGTACAGTTCGAAAATCTTTTCCTGCAGTTCATGAGGTATGCCCACGCCCTGATCGCGAATCTCCGTAACGACGCTTTCCTCGTCCCGTCGGGCAGAGATGGTCAGGGTTCCCCCTTGTGGCATCGCTTGCATGCCGTTGATTATCACATTCAAGATGGCTTGCTTCATCACGTCGAGGTCCACTCTTACTCCGAGCGGTTCGGTCCCGAGCTTGCGCTTTACGGTCACGCCATGCTGCTCGGTATCAGGTGTAGCCAGCATGATCACATCCTCCAGCAACCGGCGCAGATCGATTTCCTCGACATGCAGATCGCGCGGCCGAGTGAAGTCCACCAGGATCTGCACAACCCGATCCAGACGATGAATCTCATTGCCGATAATGTCCATGTGTCGACGAGTGTCGGGATCGATCTGCTTGAGCTTGGTTTGCAGCAGCTGCAAATGCAGCACAATCGCGTTGATCGGATTCTTAACCTCGTGGGCGACACCACGAGTAGTACGGCCACTCGCCGACATCTGACGCGATATTTCGATTTCATCCTGAATGCGCCGCACCGACTCAGCATCGCGCAACGTCAGCAAGGCCCCTATAGGCGAGCCCCGTTCCTGAATGAAATCCAGAGAAACCTGCACCCGCTTGGTGTTCGACGTTTCCACATCGCGCTGGTTGACGGGATTCCGAAGTTGAAAACCGTCAAGTACAAGCGCGCCCAGCGACGAGTCGCGGGTGAAAATCTCCTTTACCGTCCGACCCAGCAATTCACTCCTGGGACGGCCGAGAAAACGCTCCACCGAAGCGCTCACCAGAACAACCCGCGAATCACGGGTGAATAACATCAAACCGTCCTGAAGGTTCCCCATGATCTGATCGACGTTGTCCTTCAACGCGGAGAAAATTTCCCGGGCATCGCGCATCTGGCGGCCCAGGTGCGCAATCTTCAGCGTCACGAGTCCATATTCATCGCGTCCCGCTTCCTCCTCGGTGACCGGGTCCGCCTCCCCGGCGGTGACGTTATCCAAACGGCGGCTGATTTGCTCCAGGGGACCGAGCGCAATGTGCGAGAGTCCCGCCGCCAGTAACAAAGACAGCAAAATCGAGATGGCCGAGAAGATCACGGCTTGCCGCAGCCGCGGAGTTATTTCATTCCTCAGAAACACGGTCGAAACGCCCAAGCGGATACTGCCGAAGGGCTTCCCATCGAAGAGCAGGGGTATGCTGACGTCGTAAACGATGGGCGGATTGTAGACCAAGCGGATCTGCCGCCGGAATTTGGCATCTTGCACGATGCGGAAATCAGGGCGATTGGGAATGGTTTTGCCGATAAGGCCGGGTGTGCTATGGAGGATCGCCTTGCCATCCCCGTCCAAGATGGCGGCGTCTTGGATCATCGGCCAATCGCCAACGGCCGATTCCAGCATCGTGTTCAGATCAAGGTTGGTCGCAAAATAGTCGGCAATAGCGAGTCGGAGTTTCGCGGGATTGCTGGTATTGACACGGGTACTGGTGAAGTCCGGGATCTCGCTGTCCGCAATATGAGCGAGTTGCTCACCCAGATAGTTCGCAGTGTCGCGCGCGTATGCGACTCGTTGGCGCAAAATCTCCGAAAGATAAACGTACGAAAGCGAAGACACTAGCGCCGTCACCATGAAGGTAATGGCGATTACGATTTGGGTTTTTCGGCGCATACTGCAGTTACAACCCTGATCTAAACCGACAGCCAGCCGAGACAGAAAGACTGCAATCTCCGCCGTTGACTTTCGTGTCGTTGGCCTAGTCTTCCCTGACCAAAGCGGCATCAGCTGCCGCGTTGCCGTATTCCTTCAGCTTATTGTGCAGGGTTTTTAGACTGATGCCGAGAATCTCTGCCGCGCGCGTCTTGTTATTGCTGGTGGCCTCGATGGTTTTCAGGATCAGCCGCCGTTCTGCTTCTTCCACCGTCGTCCCCACGCCCAGGTGGATTGCGTCTGGATCTTCGGACGATGTACGAATCGTGGCCTGACCGAATCCGGGCGGCAAGTACTTGGTTTCAATTACGGCTCCCTCGCAGACAATCACCGCTCGTTCCAACGTGTTACGCAACTCGCGGACGTTGCCCGGCCAGGAATAATTCTGAAACAAATTCAGCACCGCCTCGCTCACTGCTGCCACTTTCCTTCCGTGCTTGGCGCTCATGTCCTTTAGAAGTGATTCCACCAACGCCGGAACGTCGTCCTTGTGCTCGCGCAAGGGCGGCATATTGATGTTGAAAACATTCAGCCGGTAATAAAGGTCGTTGCGCAACTCGCCGCGGGCAACGGCTTCCTCGGGCACCTTGTTGGTGGCCGCAAGAACGCGGACGTCCACCGTCGTCTCTACTTTGCTTCCGAGGCGCCGTAGCTTGCGATCTTCCAGCACCCGGAGGAGCTTGGCCTGGGTGCCGACTGGCATCTCGCCGATCTCATCCAACAGCAACGTTCCCCCTTCCGCCAGTTCAAAGCAGCCAGTGCGGCGCTCGAGTGCTCCGGTGAATGCGCCGCGCTCGTGGCCAAAAATCTCGCTCTCGATCAAAGTCTCGGGAATGGCTGCACAATTGATGGGGACGAACGGCTTGTTGCGGCGAGGGCTGAGTTCATGAATGGTCCGAGCCACCAACTCCTTCCCCGTGCCGCTGGCGCCCGTGATCAACACCGACGCCGTGCTGGGCGCCACCATTTCAATCAGCCGGAAAAGCTCCTGCATTTTCTTCGACGCGCCCACCAGGCTTCCGAGCGATCCCGCGTCCCGCAGTTTCCGCCGCGTGACCTCGAGTTCCACCCGCGTTCCCAGCAGAGCCGATGCGTTCTGGAGGATGGTGCGCAGCCGCTCCGTATCAATGGGCTTGGTGATGTAGTCGTAAGCGCCCATCCGCATTGCCTGCACGGCGCTGTCGATTGTCCCCTGCGCCGTGACCACGATTACAGCCATGGTCTTGCTGTCATCGGCAATTCGCTCCAGCAGTTCCAGGCCTCCCATTCGAGGCATCTTGAGGTCGGTCACGACAATCGCGGGCGCCCACGTGGAGACCTTTTCGAATCCCTCCGCCCCGTCGCGGGCGGTCTCAGCACGATAACCCCACGCCGACACGAGTTCGGCGAGCCCCGTACGTTCGTTCTCTTCGTCTTCAACAATCAACACTTTCTCTTGGTTCATAACCCCTGGCTCATAAACCCATGGCTCCCTGGCTGACGGAGGACGCGCCCCAATCATTATTAAGGCTCGCCGCCATTGCTGCAAGCGGGATTGCTCCCTTCTGATGCCAGGAAACGGCCCAAAGGGTGGGCAAATCGCCAATCTTCGCGACTGGTTCCCCGGTTCAAGACGGGCTCTGCCCGTAACAGCTAGCACTCGAATCTCAAATCAAGACACACTCTACTAGTTAATCGCTGGACGCGCGCACAACCTTGAAGTAGAATGTTTGCTCTGAATTTCTTAGTATGAAATCTGTACTTCTTTTAGAATCGTCGCGAGAAATAAATGTGTGACGTTCTAGCGGTTGCCATGCGTGGATTCCCAATCTTGTACGCGTGCATGGTATATAAGCTGACTAAATAAGTTTTGGAGGAAGATATGTCGTTTCATCCCAGGATAAGAAGCGTGCGTGTACTGTGTGCCTGTTTCTTGCTGATGTCAACTGTGGTTCTGCTGTCGGCCGTCACTCTGGCGCAGGACGTCGAGACCCCGAAGTACGAAATCTTCGCGGGCTATCAGTGGCTGCACCCCGGCGGCTTTGTTCCAGTTCCCTTCGGAAACTACAACGCCCCCAGTGGCATGAAACTTCCCGATATGCCAGAGGGCATGGGCGCCTCCTTCACTTACAACTTCCAAAAGTATTTCGGGTTGGAAGGCGACTTCGGACAAAACTGGGATAACTACGAAACCACTCTTTCGGTTGGTCCCAAAGCCACTTATCGGACGGAGAACGCCAACTTCTTCGTGAATACTTTGTTGAGCTACAACCGGCTCGGTGTGAACGGTCTGCCTACCGGGAATGGCATTGGCGCCATTCTGGGCGGCGGCCTGGATCTAAAAATCACCCATCTGTTCTATCTGCGTCTGTTCGAGGCGGATTACGTATGGGGCCGGCAAAACTATTCGCAGGTCGTTTCTTCGGCATTCCCTGATCTGCGCCGGGTCTCGCTCGAGGGCGTACGGTTGCGCACCGGCTTGGTGTTCAACTTCGGCTATCCTCCTTTAGTGACGCCGACCGCAAGCTGCTCGGTGCAGCCCAGTGATGTCATGCAGGGAGAGCCCATCACGGCGACGGCTTCAGGGGCCAACTTCAATCCCAAGCACACCTTGAACTACGCTTGGAGCGGCACCGGCGGAAAAGTTACCGGTAAGGACACTACCGCCAGCATCGACACCACGGGAGTCGCTGGCGGCAGCTACACCGTTAGCGCCCACATCACCGATCCCAAAATGAAGACTGGTGGAGAAGCCACCTGCACCGCGAACTACACGGTAAAGGAACCACCGAAGAATCCGCCGCAAATGTCTTGCTCGGCGAGCCCAAGCTCATTGCAAGTGGGTGGAAGCTCCACCATCACCTGCACCTGCACCAGCCCGGATAACGTTCCGGTCACGGTAGCGGGATGGACCGCAACCGGTGGAAGCATTTCAGGCAGCGGTAATACCGCAACCCTGAATACCACAGGTGCATCTGCCGGTCCGGTCACGGTGAGTGCAACTTGTTCGGATTCGCGTGGCCTGAATACTCAAGCCTCCACTCAGGTCAACGTTGAAAATCCGCCACCACCACCGCCGCAAGCCACCAAGCTGACTGATTGCGGTTTCGAGAACATGGCGAAGATCAAGAAACCGTGGCGCGTGGACAACGAGTGCAAAGGCAAACTGGACGACGTGGCCAAGAACCTGCAGCAGAACGCAGACAATAAACTGGTCATCGTCGGCAATGCCGAACCCACCGAGAAGCGTCCGAATCTGGCGGCTGAACGCGCCGTCAACTCGAAGGCCTATCTCACCAGCGGCGAAGCCAAGCTGGGTATCGATCCGAGCCGGATCGAGTGCCGCACTGGCAGCGCTGGAACCATGAGTGCCGAGTACTGGATCGTTCCCGCTGGTGGAACCTTCACAGAAGAAGGCACGCAACCCGTGGATGAGTCCGTAGTGAAAGCAGTTCCGGATCATCCGCATGCCGCACCCAAAAAGAAGGCGAAGCCCGCAGCTCAGCAATAAACTGAGCCTGGGTTAAACCTGAAACGCTAAGCCCGTCAAACACAAGACCGGTCGAGTGCAATCTTCGACCGGTCTTTTTTTTAGTCTGCGTGTGTTCGGTCAAGGGAGAGACTGCCGGCTATGCAAGAGCTGGCTTGGGACGAACCTGATCTTCGACGATTGCGAGGAGTTCCTCGACCCGGATTGGTTTGGAGAGGTAGCCGTCCATCCCGGATGCCATGCAGCGCTCTTGATCGCCCTTCAGTGCGTGAGCAGTCATGGCAATGATCGGGATATGCGCCCCCGTCAATTCTTCCTTTGCTCGGATTGCCACCGTGGTCTCAAAACCATCGAACTCAGGCATCTGAACGTCCATCAGCACGAGGTCAAAATTGTTTTGCTCAAGGGCGGCGAGGGCTGCGCGGCCATTACCAGCCACCACAACGGTGTAGCCTCGCTTCTCAAGTAAACGGACTACCACGGTTTGATTGACCAGATTATCTTCCGCCAACAAAATTCGCACCCGGTTCCGGTCTTCGCGTAAAGTGTGCTGCGTGATCAGCGGGACCGCCTTCTGAGGCACCTTCTGGAGAACCCGGCTGATCCCATCCAGCAGCTCAGCTTGACGGATCGGCTTGGTGAGATATGCAGAAATTCCTAGCTCCCGGCAGCGCGCTCCGTCTCCGGGGGATCCGCCTGATGTCAGCATCATCAGCGTGGGACCAGCCAACTTCGAGTTATCTTGGATTTGTTTAGCCACCGCAAACCCGTCCATCTCTGGCATGTGGCAGTCCAACAAAACCAAAGAGAACGGGTGTCCGGCGTGTCTCGCGAATTCCAGAGCCTCGAGAGCCAGTCGGCCACCGTCGACAGCCATGGGCCGCATCCCCCACCGGCTGAGCATTGTGTTCAGAAGTTGCCGATTGGTGAAGTTGTCATCCACTATAAGTACAGGAACCTCCCGCAACTCTTCCAGTTGGAGAGGTCTGGGGCGGGCACCGGGCGTATTCTGGACTGCCAGACGGAGGGTAAAGTGGAAAGTGCTCCCCTGCCCAGGTTCGCTCTCCACCCAAATGCGGCCGCCCATCAACTCCACTAGCCGCGAGCATATGGTGAGTCCCAGCCCGGTGCCACCGTATTTCCGCGTGGTCGAACTATCCGCTTGGGAGAAAGCTTCGAATATCTTCTGCTGCTTGCCTGCAGGAATGCCCACCCCGGTGTCCCTGACGGCAAAATGCAGACACGCAGGGTCAGGTGCCTCATGTCGGTCTGCCGGTTGTTCCTCTTCGACCTTCACTAAAATCTCCCCTTTTTCGGTGAACTTCACGGCATTGCCAATCAGGTTGATCAGAATCTGCCGCACCCGCCCAGGGTCTCCCAGTAACCCCTCCGGGATCTCGGGGTGTACGTCGTAGATGAGTTCCAGCCCTTTCTTGTGGGCCCGGAAACCAAACGACTTCATGGTTTCACACAGGCTTTCACGCAGATCAAAAGGAATTGAGTCGAGTTCGAGTTTTCCAGCTTCGATCTTGGAAAAGTCCAGGATATCGTTGATGATCGAGAGCAACGATTCAGCCGAGAATTTGACCATACCGAGGTGGTCCCTTTGTTCGTCGGTCAGCTCACTGTCGAGGACCAAGTCGGTCATCCCGAGAATGCCATTCATGGGAGTTCGAATCTCGTGACTCATGGGAGTTCGAATCTCGTGACTCATGGTAGCCAGGAACTCGCTCTTGGCGCGGTTGGCCGCCTCTGCAGCCTCCTGCGCCAGCTTTCGTTCGGTAATGTCGACCATGACCCCGGCAAGTTCCTGTTCCCCGCCCGCTCCAGAGATCACGCGCACGAAACTCTTTAACCAGAGAACCGCCCCGCCCGCTGCGATCATACGATGCTCAAATTCTTGAGGCAGTTTTTCTTCCGCAGCTTTGCTACAACAAGACGCCACTAGGGCACGATCTTCAGGGTGAATGCGATCCGGCCAGAACCTGGGTTCGGCCATCCATTGCCCAACCGGGTACTCTAGGAGAGTTGCAGCTTCCCGGTTAACATAGCTGAATTGCGAGGTCTGAAGGTTTCTCCGCCAAAGAATGACTTGCGCTGACTCGACCAGTTGGCGGTAGCGTTGTTCACTCAACTCCAGCTCCAAGGCCTGAGCGGAAAATCGACGATCGATGAGCGAAGTCAGCACGGCCAGGCTCAGGACCATGAAGGCCACAACCGTGATTCCGGCGGTGCCGAGCGACGAAACATCCACCGCGTGGGTGAGATCGGGAACGACGGTAGAGGCAGTAAGACTGGACGCAGCCATCCCTGTGTAGTGCATGACTGGAATCGCCGCGCCCATGACCAGAGCGCTGGCGATCTTTTTCCAGCCCCACGCTCGTCGTTCGTCCCGAAAATGAAACGTCAGCCAAAGCGCAACTAGAGAAATCACGACCGCCAGCACGACGGACAAAATCACCAGCTCCGAACTATAGCTGCACATTGCCGGAAGGCGCATAGCCGCCATGCCGATGTAGTGCATGGCAGCGATTCCGCTGCCCATGACCACGCTGCCAATCATTGCTTGAAACCACCGCATACGTTCGCGGCTGACCACAAATAGCGCAACTCCGGAGGCGAAAACGGCGGCTAGAAGGGAAAGCAAGACAGTGGGCCAATCGTAGTAAATGGGGACCGCGAGGCTAAAGGCCAGCATGCCGATATAGTGCATCGACCAGATGCCGATGCCCATCGCGGTGGCGCCACCGGTCAGCCATGCGAACCGCGCACGCCCGTGCGCCGCAGTAACTCGCGCCGCAAGATCAAGCGCCGCGTAAGAGGCTAACACGGCAATCAACACGGAGACCGACACCAGCCGGTAATCGTAAGAGCCCACCAGAGCGGATTCCGGAAGTGTCATAAAACTCAATCCCAGTATCTCGGAAGATCAACTACCGCTTCTGACCAACCCGTTTCAGACCCGTCTAAACTGCGCAACCATCCAGAACCTTCCAGATCCTTTGCAGCAGGGGCTCAACGCTCGTCAGCAAGTGGTCCTTTCCCAGGAATGCGGCCGCTCCGTCATGCATCAGTTTTTCTTCGTTCTTTTGGGAGAGCCCAGTCACCACCACCACTGGAATCTGCGCGGTAAGCGGGTCAGCTTTGAGGGCTCGCAGCACCGGGGGTCCGTCGAGTCTGGGCAGCATCATGTCCAACAGGATCAGGTCGGGATGGCTCGTATGGGCGACATTCAATGCCTCCATGCCGTCAACTGCGGTGACGACGTGATAACCGGCCTTCTTGAGCGTGTGCCCCTTCTCAACTCGCATAAGCTTGCTGTCTTCGACCAATAACACGGTTCGCAGGGCATTAGCCATTCCTAGTAGGCGTCAGAGAACTATATCGGCAGAAATCGGAGAGCCTTGACTTGGCTGGACCCGTTACAGACTGAGGAACAACGGTTCCGGCTCGCTTTTTTCCCGGTTTCGGCCTTGCTTCTCCGATTGTGCCGTGGCGCCCTGGCGGTACCGGATCGGGGGTGGTTGCCAGTTTGCGTTTTGCTCGAAACGCGTGGGCACGAGGTCCGGATCCCAATCCGCAGCCAGTCCTTTTTTGGTTGAGCGCGCGCTTCAAATCAGATAATATTGTCCAAAGCAGATTTTCTGCGAGATAATTACGATCTTTGACAATCTGACCATGCGACTGCCCGCGGCTTCTTGATCGCGCTTGGATTCCCCATCGTATCCTTGAGCGAAATACGCTCGATCGTTCGCAGCCAATTCGCTGCTCAATTCCAAAACGGATCGTAGCGCCCCGTCAGCTGCCTCCTAACTCCTATGCTCCCTAGATTTTGCGTGTAACTCCTTAAAACTCAAAGATCTAGCACATAGTGAAAACCTAACTCCATTATTTTCTATATTTTGCACGGAACAGGGGGAGGGGGGTACCCGCTTACTAAACAGTAAACTCCGTCCCAAAACCGAACGACTCGGCCGCAAGAAGATGCGCCTTTCCGCCGGCCGACAAACCTTTTTCTCAGCCGAACACCAACTGTTCCTTCTCCTTCGGTAACTTGCTCGCCTCCGCTTCCCCTGTCAATCTGGCCGCGAACGGATTTTCTTCCGTTGGGGGCGAACCGCTATATGATTTCCGAAGCAAAGCATTTTGTCAGCAGCAAATCGCTGCTATTTGTACTACTTGCGCTGTGCCTTACCAGCGCCGCTTGGGCCGGACAATGGACCGCGCTCGGACCGGATGGGGGCGATGTTCGTAGCCTGGCCTACGATCCCCAGAATCCGGATCACATCTTCCTGGGCACCAGCACGGGAAGTCTTTTCTCTTCTACCGACGGTGGCAAGAACTGGTCAAAGTTTGCCCACCTCGGCAGCGGCGACGATTATGTAATCGATCACCTCGTGATCGATCCGCAGAACACGAACAAAATGTACGCTGCAGCCTGGAGCGTCGAAACCCAGCAGGCCGGTGACGTGTTCCACTCTGAAGATGCTGGCAAGACCTGGGAAAGCATGCCCGCCATGCACGGCAAATCGATCCGTGCCATGGCCATTTCTGCTTCTGATTCAAAAACTCTGGTTGCGGGCGCAGTCGATGGCGTCTTCCGCAGCAGCGACGGCGGCAAGAGCTGGCAGAAGATTTCCGCCAGCAACTCCGACATCCACAGCATTGAATCCATCGCCATCGATCCCAAGAATCCGAATTCGATCTACGCCGGTACCTGGCATCTGGCGTGGAAGACCGACGATGGCGGCGCCAACTGGCACCACATCAGCAAAGGCATGATCGAGGACTCCGACGTTTTCTCGATCATCGTGGATTCGACGAATCCTTCGGTCGTATTCGCCAGCGCCTGCTCTGGCATTTACAAGAGCACGAGCGCCGGCGAGTCCTTCTCGAAGATTCAGGGCATTCCGTTTTCCGCGCGGCGCACCCGGGTTCTGAAACAGGATCCGAGCAATCCCGCAACGGTTTATGCCGGAACGACGGAAGGCCTTTGGAAAACCACTGACGCGGGCAAGACCTGGAACCGCGTGACCAATCCGGAAGTCGTAGTCAACGATGTGATGGTCGATCCGCGCAACTCGCAGCGGGTCATGCTGGCCACCGATCGCGCTGGCGTGTTGGCTAGCGACGACGGTGCCAAGAGCTTCCTCACCACCAATCACGGCTACACCCATCGTTACGTGACTTCGATCATAGCCGATAAGAACGATGCCAACACCATTTTCGTGGGCGTGGTAAACGACCGCGAGATGGGCGGCGTATTCGTTTCGCAGGATGCCGGACAGCACTGGACCCAAAAGGCCAAGGGCCTCGACGGCCGCGATGTGTTCACCCTGAAGCAGAGCAGCAATGGCGAACTCGTGGCGGGCACGAATCGCGGCATGTTTATGTTGCCCCGCAATGGCCGTGAGTGGAGCCCGATCAATGACATCATCAACCGGACTTCCTCGCACACTGCCAAGACAAAGACCGAAGCTCGCTCCATTCTGACGGCGCGCGTGACCGATGTCGAAATCACGCCCACGACCTGGATGGCCGCGACCTCCGCGGGACTGTTCACCAGTTCCAACCAGGGTAAGAGCTGGAGCGGCGGAGCGGTGATGGGCAAGCAGGATTTTGTCTCCGTCAAAGCCGACGGAAACCTGATTGCGCTCGCCACTCGCAGCGATGTCCTGGTTTCAAAGGACGGCGGTTCAACCTGGCAGGACTCGGGTTTGTCCTCCCACGTGACCAGCATTCGCGGCGTCACCATCTCTGACGGGCAGATCATGTTTGCCTCGCGAGAGGGCGCTTTCCGTAGCCCGAACGGTGGAGCTGGCTGGGAGCACATGCAGAACGGCCTCCCGGACAAGAACATCAGCTCGATCAGCTACGACCAGAACAACAAGCGTCTGCTGGCGACCAGTACGGAAACCGGCGTGGTCTTCGAGAGTCAGGATAACGGCCGCACCTGGACTCGCGGTCCTGACACCGGCTACCCGCTGCGTCAAGTCAGCGTAGTGCATGGCCGCTTCCTGGCCGCTACGCCGTTTGACGGACTCGTAATGCAGCCGGAGAACGACGATCACAGCGCATCAACTGGTGCAGCCACTCGGCGCACCAACTGATCAACCACAACTCGCGGTAGAAAACCACAGAGGAGCGGCTTAGCCGCTCCTCTGTTTTCTTCATCAGTTCGCTTTTACTGGCAGGTGGGAAACTTGAGCGAGGCCACGCGGGTGTGGAAGGTGGCCGCATTCTTGGGCATGGTTTTTGGAATGTACTGGTTCACGTACCAGAAGGTGCAGTCATCCACGGGATCGATGACCATGCTGCTGTAATCTCCCCAGCGATTAGCGTCGGTTGCGGAGCCCTTTCCAATAAAGATAAAGGCAGGACTCTCCATTGTGTTCAGGGGATCGCTAGGCACTCGTCCAGTGAATCCAATCGAGGGATGCAAGGTGGTGGAATTGGATTTGCTGTAGCCGAGCGCCATGTCTCCAGCTTTGTCCATGTCGATGCTGCCCATCCACAGCGAATCGGCGCCGTGGGTGAACGTGCCCTGCTGGAAGACCGTGGGCTTACCGTTCGGGTCGCGGATCTCGTACCAGCGTTCGCCGGAGGCGGCCTTGCTGGTCATCACTGAATGGCTTACTACCAGGGATTCGTGGTCTCCAAAGTTCCGATACGCTAAGCGGAACATCAAGCGATCGCCAAGGGAATCAAGTTGCTGGGTTGTTCCCGGCTGTGGGATGCAGGTTCCGCCTCCACAGGCCATGGTATACGCCTTCACAGGAATGCTGATCGGACCCTTGAAGGTCGATTTGGATGTGTTACTGAAGTCCACGTGAAAGCGATACAGGTGCAAAGAGGTTGAGCTGGAGAGGTCAACAAAAAAACTGGGCTCGCCCGATGGAGGAGGCGTAGCGCCATCGGCATTCGACGGGAGAAAAGAGAACTCGGTGGGATTCTTGAAGCAAACCGCCTTTGCTTTTGCGCCGGTCAGCATGGCGGCGCGATCGTAGGCGCAGGCGTCGTCGGCGATAAACGACTTCGGGCCGAACAGGTTGTAGTTGGCATAGTAAGCATCGGGCCACACGCTGAGTTTGTCGTAGTCGTTGAATATCTTATTTCCGAACTCAAAAATGTAGCGGTGATATCTGCCGGTTGCGTCGGAGGTTTCGGAGACGGCAATGCATTCGTTTCCGGTGCTGAAAGTGCTGTCGGCGGCAATCTGGCTGATGATCCAGCGATTGGCGAACTGATCGTAGAGCACGACCGGATCAGTCCAGAAGAAGGTGTTCCCCTGTCCGCACAACCCCGGGACGCCGGTGAACAGAGCGCTGATCTGCTGCGGGGCGAACAGGGACTTTCCAGTCGCTTTGTCAAAAACCTGCCACGCCGTATTAATGGTTTCGACAACTTGGGTCGCGCCGACCGCGAGATTGTCATCGGAAGGAATTCCTTCCAGGGTCCCGTTGACCCAGTTCGGAATCCCCTCGAAGTTGAGCCCGATTGCTGCGGAAACAGGTGGTGCCTCATAAGTCTGCTCCGCGCGATCTGCTACCGGGACGGAGGCGCCGGAGAGAATGCGACGCGGCCGCGGGTGCTCAACTTCACGCGGAGCGCGTCCCTGCGGAGCGGCCATGGAATACTCGCGCACCGGCAACGACGTATCGTGATAGCTGTCGTAGGTGACCTCCGGGCGGCTCTGCACCGGGTTCTGAGCCGACAGAGAACTGGGGAGCGCGAGACTGGAGGCCAACACAACCGTGGCGGCGATTACGGCTTTGGGGTTCATAATTCCTCTTCGGTCCGATCGTTAAATCCTGATCTTTAATCTTGATATTTCGGACGAATGCCCGATTCACAGACCTGAAAGTTTGACCCTGCCACGGGTTCTCGTCAAGGTGAAAGAAATTGCAACCTGGGTTTTGTTCACAAACTGCAATTGTTTTGTTGAGTTGAGGGAGGGCCGGATTGCAGCGGGTGCCACTAAAGGTTGGCAAGGACGGAAACATCGCGAGACTTGAGCAGATGTTCGTCGGCAGTGACCAGAGTGAGTTCGAAGACTTTGGCGGTAGCCAGCAGGAAACGATCCGCTGGATCGCGGTTAGCTAGTTGCAGACGGCCGGTCTCTCGCGCTACTTCGTAGGTGACAGGGGCTTCCCTCAGTGGCACGGCACTGAGCTTGTGTGTAATCCAAGCGTCTACGTCTTGATCAAGGATTATTCGCCTCTTCTGGCAAAGTACGAACAATTCCCAAATGCTGATGGGTGAGAGCCAGAGTTCATTGTCGGGATCGCCAATTTCCTTAATCACCCGCTGGGACAGGCGGGTCCGCTCGACGAGACTCCACAGCCAGATGTGCGTATCGAGCAACAGTCTCATTAGCGGAGAACTTCCCAATCTTCCTCGTCAGTGGCAGGGGAAACGATGTTTCCCACGATTTTAGCGGTGCCTGCGAAGGATCCGACCCAATCCGCGGGTCTTTTTGGAGTGGCCGGAGGAACGACTTCGGCGACGGGTTGACCGAAGCGGGTCACAAGAATGGGCTTGCCTGTCTTGCGTACCTTCTCCAAGACGGCAAGGCAAGTCGCTTTAAACTTCGAGATGGCAATTTCTTCCATAGAGCCTCCCGAGAGAATCATACCATGGTCATAGACCATGGTCAACTCTCACCGGTAAAGCCTTGAAAGGCTTCGAAGAACACCAAGTCTTAAATCGCGGAGGTCGCGGAGAACGGCCGCAGAGTGCGCGGAGAAGGCTTGCGGTAGGTTTTACAGAGACTTTTGCCGAGGCTCGCACGGGCGCGGACGCCCGCGCCTACATTCGCCACGGCAAAATCTACATCGGTCGCGACCGGCTTCTGCCGTTAAACTCATGATTCATAGCGTTCCAGAGTTGGTATCTCGCTTGCGACTTGCCATGAATAATTCCCAACGGGCAGGATGCAGTTCATGAAGAAATGGTGGTGGGCCGGCAGGTTGACGGCAGTTCTGACGTTGGCCTGCGGAATCGCGGCCTGGGTAACGGGATGCTCGCGCCAGCTCGCCGTCCCAGGATCAACCGGGACCGCTGGCAGTAGCCAGCTACCCTTTGATCGCATCTCGGACAACAGCGGCATCTCTCCAACCGCTGGATTCGCTACCGACGGAATTCCAGCCGGCATCGAGTTGACTGTGCGATTGCAGTTACCCCTTTCCAGCGCAGACTCTCGAGGCGGGGACTCTTTTCAAGCAGTGCTCGATGAGCCCGTGGTGGTTGCTGGCAGGACAGTGTTGCCGCGTGGGACACCGTTTACCGGAAGCGTGGTGGCAGCAAAGGCTTCAGGAGGCCCGCAGGATCCCGGCTACCTGCGCATGACTTTAGTGTCGATGGCCGTGGACGGAAAATCGATTGCTTTGCAGACTTCCAGCGTTTTCAGGAAAGGCGGGTCCCATAAAAGCCGCAAAACTCCGACGGTGAAGAGCTCCGAATCTGACCGCAGAGGCGAGATGGCGGAATCGGTGGTGAATTCCGGAAGCGGCAGCGACTCTTTTTTCCTTCCCAGTCAGGGCGATATCAGGTTTTCCACAGGGCACCGCTTCACCTTTCGATTGGCTCAGCCTTTGCGTCGATTGGGTTAGAGCTTCGTGAAGTGCACTTGTACGTTGTGGGCCTAAGAGTTGGGCCACGTTCTTCCTCCCGTTTTGGTTCGGTTCTGAATCCGAAAGTTCCTGTTCAACCATCACAGCGCTCCCCGGGGAAGCCCGCCTAAACTTCCCAAATGGGGAGCACGCCCGGATGCGTGGCTCCTACCTCTCTTGTAATCGGACAGACGCGAGCTATGAGCGCAATCGCACAACTTCACTTAAGAACTGAGGAACCGGGAGACCGCCAACAGACGCAGACCGAGCAGCAGCTGCGTGAGGCTCACAAGATGGAGGCTATCGGCCGCCTCGTTGGTGGCGTCGCCCACGACTTCAACAACCTGCTCACCGGGATGGTGCTTTGCAGTGAACTGATTCTAGCCGGGTTGGAAGAGAACCATCGGTTACGACGTTTTGCCGAGGAGATCCGCAAGGCCGGGGAACAGGGTGCGGGGCTCATCCAGCAGCTGATGGCCGTCGCCCGGCAACGCGCCATCGAACCTCGTTTGCTTTGCCTGAATGATGTCATCTGCGAGGTCCGTAATCTGCTCATGCGCCTGATTGGCGAGAACATCGAACTGGTGTCCGAGCTAGCCGATGATCTGGGTTTGGTGAAGATCGATCTGGCTCAGGCACAACAGATCATCCTGAACCTGGTATTGAACGCGCGCGACGCCATGCCTGACGGCGGCCGGGTCACGCTGAGCACGCGAAACTGCGATGGGCCGATCATGGAACGCGACGCGCGCAACCAATTTTGCGATTACTGGGTCTCGTTCGTAGTTTGCGACACGGGTTGCGGCATGGACGCGGAAACGCTTTCCCGGCTGTTCGAGCCTTTCTTTACCACTAAGAAGCCGGGAAAAGGAAATGGACTGGGACTGGCCACGGTCCATCGAATTGTGACTCACGAAGGGGGCAGGGTCGAAGTCGAAAGCGAGGCCGGAAGAGGCACGCGGGTGCGTGTGCACCTGCCCCGAGTTGAAGCGAAATCCCTACTGCCGAATGTTTCCGGAGTTGGGGACAAGATCAGCCCTGCTCCGAATCGGAAGATTCAAGGACCGAGGAAAGCGAAAGGAAAAGGAAAATCCGTATGACTAGCGCCATCGCCCACGCGTTTAATCCGCCGCAGCTTGAAGCGGCGAACTTGTTAAATCTGGTGATCGTCGACGACGAACGCGCGGTTCGCGATGTGTGCCGCGAAGTAGCGCAGTCCCTCGGTTTCAACACCATGGTGGCTGAGTCCGCGGAACATACCTACCGCTTGCTCGACTCGCAAGCCGTGGACGTGGTCCTGCTCGACTTGAAATTGCCCGGCGCGGGAGGATTAGAGGCATTGCACAAGATCAAGCAGCGCCGTCCCGACGCCGAGGTCGTGGTTGTGACCGGTTACGCTACCGTACAGTCGGCTGTACAAGCCATGAAGAACGGCGCCTACGATTACGTAACCAAGCCCTTCACGATCGACGAATTGAAGCTTCTGCTGGAGCGGGTTGCAACCCACTTGAGGATGAAAACCGAGAACCGCATGCTGCGCGAGAAGATCAAGTCAAAGCTGGGTTTTGGCAGCATCGTCGGGCGGGCGCCTGAAATGGAGAAGCTCTACCGGATGATCGCCAAGGCTGCGCTCAGCAACCACCCGGTATTGATTCTGGGCGAAAGCGGTACCGGGAAGGAAATGGTGGCCCGATCAATTCACTTCTCGGGCCCTTTTCGGGACAAGCCGTTCATTCCCGTGGACTGCGGCTCGCTGGTTCCCACGTTGATCGAGAGTGAACTGTTCGGCTATGTGAAAGGCGCTTTCACCGGCGCGGTGCAAGCGAAGGAAGGTTTGCTGGCCATGGCCGAGGGCGGTACGGTGTTTCTCGATGAAATTGGAGAACTCCCGATCGATCTGCAGGCCAAGCTGCTGCGGGCGATTCAGGAGAAGGAGATTCGCCAGGTTGGCAGTACCCGGCGCACGACTATCAATGTGCGAATCCTCGCCGCGACGAATCGCGATCTGGAAACGGCGGTGGCGCAGGGAACCTTCCGGCGCGACCTGTACTTCCGCCTGAATGTGCTCAACCTGCGCATTCCCGCTTTGCGGGAAAGGCGGCAAGACATCCCGGTGCTGGCGGCGTATTTTCTGGAGCGGATGGCTCGCGATTTTGGACAGGAGCGCACCCTCAGCGACGATGCCATGAAGGTCCTACTGGCCTACGACTGGCCCGGCAATGTTCGGGAACTGGAGAACTGTTTGCAGCGGGCGTGTGCCATGAACAGCGCGCTGGTAATCCAGGTCTCCGATTTGCCCACTGCGCTCAATGGAGGAAACGGCCACAATATGGTGGAAGCAGATAGTTCCGCGAAAATCATTCCCATTTCGGAAATGGAGAGGAAGACGATTCTCAGCACGATCACGCAGCTCAACGGAGACAAGCTTCTGGCGGCGCGGCTGCTGGGCATCGGCAAGACCACGTTGTATCGCAAGCTGAAGGAGTATGAACTTTCAAGCCTATTGAGTCCCGCATAATATAGCGATACTTTTCCGAGGTGGCTGCGTCTAATCAAGCATGGGAAACCCTGCCGGAGTACGACGCGATTTCGAAGCCCTGGAGAAACGGCGCTTCCACGCCATTCGCCTGTTCGAGCGAGGCGAGAATCAATCTGCCATTGCCCGCCAAGTCAAGGTGGTTCGTCAAACCGTGGCCCGTTGGGTGAAACAGTATCGTGCCCAGGGCAAGTCCGGACTGCGCAAAGCCGGACGGGCCGGGCGCAAGCCCGGTTTGAGCGAGAAAGACCGGCAGCGCCTGCACACTTTGCTGCTCCAAGGTCCCGAGCGACTGGGCTTCGAAACTCCGCTGTGGACCTGCCCACGCGTGGCCCACCTGATCCAACAGGAATTTGGCGTGCGTTATCACGAGGGACATGTGTGGAAGATTCTGGTCAGTCTTCACTGGAGTCCGCAACGGCCCACCGGACGAGCGCGGGAACGCAACGAAGAACAGATCCGGCATTGGAAGAAGAAGGTGTTGCCTGCCCTTAAAAAAAAGCCCTCCGCGAGGGGCGCATCCTGATCTTTGTCGATGAGAGCGGGTTGAGCCAGCGGCCGCATCGCTGCCGCACTTGGGCGCCACGCGGCCAGACCCCGGTGCTGCAGTACAACTTTAACTGGAAAACCCTATCCGTGGCCGCCGGGTTGACGGTGTGGAACTTCTACTTCCGTTTGTACCCGGGGTCGATCAAAAAGGCGCAAGTGCGGGACTTTCTCCAAACCCTGGTGCGGCATCTGCCGGGGCCGTTGTTGCTGCTCTGGGACCGGCTGCCGGGACACCGCAGCCGACTGGTGCAGGACTACATCGCATCCCTCCAAGGCTGGATCCATCAGGAGTACCTGCCCTCCTACGCTCCGGAGTTGAACCCGGTGGAGTTCATTTGGGCCCACTGGAAGCAGCACGAGCTACCCAACGTTTGCCCCAAAGATTACTACCAGCTCAGTCAAGCGGCGCTGCGGACTCTGCGACGCATGCGCCGCCGCCCGCGATTGATCACCGCCTTCTGGCAACAGGCTTCTTTGTGGTCAGAATGACTCTATATTATGCGAGGTTCAATAGTTGGTTCGAATCCGGGCCGAGCTTCCCACAATGAAACCGAGGAATGTGACAAGACTGCGTAAGTCGCGTGTTATCAATCGGAGAGTCTGGCGAATCACGTGCAATTGCTCAGAGCATGATTCTATTGATTACATCTCTGGCAAGAGTTCAGGACTGCGTGCCAGCGCTTCAGGAAACCGCAGCTGAGTCTGTACAGGTGGCGGCAACGCTGCGCGAAGCCGTAACGCAATTACAGACGCACGAATTTTCAGCCGTGGTGATGGATCAATTATTGCTGGATGCAGAACCCGAAGACGTCGACATCATCCTGAAACACATGGGAACCGCCGTGCCCGTTTATTCGAACTTCGCCATTAATGGAATCGAGAGAGTGTCACGCGAATTGCGGTCAGCGCTTCACCGCCGCAAGCGAGAATTGCTGGTGGCAAGGCAGGAGGCGGAACAGGCACTGCGCAACGAACTGAAGGATTCGATCACGGCATTGCTGCTTTCTTGTGAGATGGTGCTGGACGTGCCGAATCTCCCTTTGTTTGCCGAGACCAAGATGCGAGCCGTGGACGCTTTGGCGAAGGAGATGCGCATGAAGCTGGGAATGACGCCGGCAAGGGGGGCCTAGTCACAGCGTTCCTTTGTGTACCTTCGTATCCTTTGTGGTAAACGCATTTGAAGTCATCCACCATGAAGAACACAAGGTACACAAAGAAAGGCCTATTGAGCATTGCGTCGCAATGCCCAGCGCAAATGCTACTGGCCCAGCGAACAGTTGGGGTTGACGTTCTGGATATAAATGCCGTTGTTGCCGATGCGGTCATCCTCCCAGGCCACAGCTGAAAGTCTCGAGGGAACTTTGCCCGACGACAGCCTTGCCTTATTGGCAGGCAGCGAGGAGACGGGGAACTGCTTGCACACGAACTTGCCTTCATTGTTGAGCCGGGCTGCCTGGATGGTTGTAGACCCGAACCCAGCTTGATCCACCCAGAACGCGAGGGCGCCCGCGCCGATCTGCACATTCTGAACGAAAATTTGCTGATCCGCCCCCAAAGGCACAACCGTCAAACCAGAGTCGCCCCACTCGCGGGTGCCCGTGCTATTAAACTTCTGTCCGTAGACTCCATTCAACACTTGATTGGAGTCCTCCTCGGTCCAGAACAGAAACACCTCGTCCGTGGCTCCCCGGTAGGATCCTGCTGGCGAAACCCTCACTTGATTCGTATCGGTCGACGCCGCCGAGCCGTTGTGCGGGAAAGCCTCGCTGCCATCGGCTCGAATGTGCTGCGCGAAACATTGCAGAGACGGACTGCTGGTGTACCAGGCGAACACGGCGCCACCCTTTCCGTCCGGAACAAAATATGGGTAATTGCCAAACTGAAGCGAACCGCTGTCGAGTACGTGCACATGCCCTTTTCCCCACAGAAGCTTCCCACTCGCCGAAAGCTTGTTGGCGTAGAGGTACCGATCGCTGCCAAAGCCATGGTCGCGCGTCCACGATACGATCACGGACCCGCCAGCGGTCGCATGTAAGTCGGCCAAGCCGTAGTTGTAGCCGGATTCGTACAGCACAACGCCCTTACCCCACAGAGGGTGACCGTTCGGGTCGAGTTTCTGCAGCACAACATTGCTGTTGCTCGTCCAAGCTACGACGACGTCACCGTCGCTCGTCCCAGCGATCTTGGGAGCGGCGTTCGAAGCCGACTGGCCATGAGTGAGTTGCACGCCAAGCTTTCCCCAGAGAGCTTTCCCGGCGGGGCTCATCTTCGCCGCAGTGACCTGCTGATTGGTCCCTTCGCGAGTGTCGAGAAAGGCAAGCAGAGCGTCGCCTGTCGTGTCCACGTCGAGGCCGTAGTCCTCGGTCGAACTATTGCCCAAGTGGGCCACTTCTATGCCGTCGTGGTGGAACTGCTCAATTCCCTCAGGGTCCAGACGCTGCAAAAAAACGCTGTAACCGATCGGAGGCGGGCTATTCGGATTAGCATCGAACCAGCTCACATACCATCCATTGTTTGAGAGCGGCCTAACCTTTGGCTGCACCTGGTCGTTTCCGTTGCGTCTGTCCGCGAGCGCAAGGTTTTTGGATGGATCGGACGACCACTGTGCCCAAGCGGCCGAAGCTAGAGTTAGACCTAAGACAAACACCACAACATAGCGAAACCCGAATCGCATGAACTCTCCTCGCCGGCTTGCACGGAAACTAAGCGTGGAAGCCGAAGACTCGACGCTACGCTTGGCGCAGCGGTACGTCAATGATGCAAACTCTTTCACAGATGGGGAAGAGCGACCGATTCATTTGCTTCGCTGGTAGCTTATTTGTCCACTTGTCAAAACCGCAACGACGTGACTGGTGTACTCGAAAGGGTCGCCGTCAAAGAGTGCGATATCCGCATCCTTGCCGGGAGCGAGCGAACCAACGCGATCGTCGATGGCGAGAATCTTCGCTGCGTCCGCCGTCACCATGCGAAGCGCCTCTTCCATGCCCAGTCCGTTTGCGGCGGCGACGCCCGCTTCGAAAAGCACGATGCGATTCTTCGGAACGTAGCTTTCGTAGCCAGTCATCAGCGCGACCGGGATTCCTGCGCGTTTGAGAATTGCGGGATTCTCGAAAGTCGCATTGGCGGTCTCCAGCGATTCGAAGCGCTGCATGACTGGACCGGCCAGGCACGGCACGCCCGCGCGACGTATCGCATCAGCGATGAGATAGCCCTCGGTCACCGAAGCCAGCATATAGCGGAGATGGAACTCAGTGCCGATGCGGATGGCTGTGTCAATGTCGTCGGCACGATATGCGTTGAAGATCGCCGGTAGTTTCCCGTCCACGACGGGAACCAGAGCGTCAAGCTTCATATCGCGCGCGGGCTGCTTGGAAACGTCAGCCCCATCCTTTTTCCACTTGTCCCATTTCTCCTCATAGGCCTTGGCCTCCGACAGTGCATGACGGATGATCTCTGCCGTCTTCATGCGCGTGGTCGGAGCCTTTTCCTTCTTTCCGTAAGTAACTTTGGGAGTTTCGCCAAGGTTAAAGACCATGGCGGATTCCTGACGAACGGCCAGTTGCTCCACTGTCGCGGGCGTGGAGCCGGGCCCGGCAGTCTTGAAAATCCCGGCGCGACCAGCAATAGGATTGCGCGGCCCCGGCGCCGATTGCACCGTGGTCACGCCATATTGATTCAGAACCTTCAAAAGCCGTTCGTTGGGATTGAAGCTGTCGAGCGTGCGCACATCCGCGGTATTAGGATCGGTCGCCTCGTCCTGGTCCTGATCGGCGGGGATGTTGAAGGCGCCGGAGATTCCCGCAGTCGTGTCTGTGTCAATCAAGCCAGGGGTCACGAAGGCGGCTTTAAGCAGCGTGTATCCCTCGGGCGACGACTGATGCGGGCCGGGGTGCACAGCTTCAATCTTTCCGTCGCGGATCAACACCATGCCTGGTCCGCCTTGCGTTCCTTCCGCCATGGTGTAAAGGTGATCGGCAAACACCGCGATATTTTGGGCTGGCAGGCTTGTTGCCGAGGCCACGCAGAGCAGCAGAGTGAACCAGCGAAGCGGGCGCATTAGTTCCCTCCTCGAGGTGAGGCTGGAAGGCGATCAACAAGGCCGAATCCACCCGTCGCATAACGTAGATCTTGAGGATTGCTGCGATCGAAAACCTTCTGCCCCTCGATCCACGTCTCGAGCACATGTGTATAGACGCTAAAAGGTGGCCCACTCAATACGATGAAATCGGCGTCTTTGCCGGGCTCAAGCGTCCCGATGCGATTCCCCAAGTCGAGCATCTCCGCGGGATAGATAGTCAGCCCCTTCAACGCTGCCTCTTCGCTCATTCCTCCGCGCACAGCCAGCGCAGCCTGGCGAATGATGAGCCGCGAACTGGTGATGGGATCGTCGGTGTTGAGTGCCACTTTGATGCCGGCTTTTTCGAGCCTGCCCGGACAGCCGAGGTCAAGGTTGATCGTCTCAAATTTTCCTCCCAGAGAATCTACGATCGTGAAGCTCACGGGGATCTGCCGTTTCGCAAGTTCGTCCACTACCAGGCAGGATTCGGTTCCGTGCTGAACCACCAGACGGTAGTGGAATTCATCCGACAAGCGAAGCGCCGTCATAATGTCATCCGCCCGGTGGGTGTGGTTGTGGACGACCCGCTTGCCTTCGAGAACCTCGACCACCGGCTCGAGGTCGAGATCGCGATCCGGCTGTTTCGCGGTCTTGTCGCCGGCCGCGACGGCTTTGTTGTAAGCCTCCCATTTCGCTTTGTACTGCGTGGCCTTTTCGTAAATTCCGCGGGCCAGCGCCGCCTCTTCCATGCGCGTCATGGGAGCTTTATCTTTGGCGCCGTAGTGTTTCGGGTTTTCCCCGTTCGCCATTTTCATTCCGCCAATGGTTCCTGGGATCAGCATCTGCTCAATCGTGTTCCCGCGCAGCTTGACGTATGCCGTTTGTCCTCCCATCACATTTCTGCTGCCCGGCATAATGTTCGCGGTAGTTATTCCTCCGGCGGTCGCCATGCGGATGTTCGGGTCGGCAGGATCAATGGCATCCATCGCGCGCAGCCCAGGTTCGATCGGGCCGCTCGACTCATTGGCGTCGCCCGAGTCCTCGGCCATCGGGTTGGCAATAATTCCAATGTGAGAGTGCGAGTCCACAATGCCGGGCATGACGATCTTGCCGGTTGCGTCCTCGACCGTGGCGCCGCGCGGAATCTTGATCTTGCCTTCCTCGCCTACCGCTACGATCTTCCCATTGGCGACGACCAGCACTCCACGCTCGATCGGCGGTCCACTGACGGGATAAACTTTTCCGCCACGAATCGCCAGCGTTGCTTGCGCCGCGGATGTCTGAGCGCAAAATGCAACGCCCGCACAGAGAATTGCGCACAAGATCGTTTTGTCTTTTCTGAATCGCATCCAGCCCCCGGAACAATTGTGGAGCAGAAACTATATCATCGGTGTTGGCGTTACTTTGACGTGATCCTGCGCGGCGCTATTGCCGCCTCTGATCGTTTTTCTCTTCCCTTGACGTCATCCTGAGTGGCCGTCAGCCCGCGAAGGATCTCGCGCGGACTGGCAGGAATAGAGCGGTCGCGTGGCCTCCCCAAAGTTTGTCGCACTCCGCGCGAGATCCTTCACCGGCTCACGCCGGGTTCAGGATGACGACTTTCGAGAGTCACGTTGCCAAAGCGTTTGTGTCCGTGAATTGTGGGTGCAAGTTATTGACGTGATCCTGCGCGGCGCTATTGCCGCCTCTGATCGTTTTTCTCTTCCCTTGACGTCATCCTGAGTGGCCGTCAGCCCGCGAAGGATCTCGCGCGGACTGGCAGGAATAGAGCGGTCGCGTGGCTTCCCCCAAGTTTGTCGCACTCCGCGCGAGGTCCTTCACCCGGCTCACGCCGGGTTCAGGATGAAGGCTTTTTTGAGAGCAGAGAGTGTGACGGACAACAATCGTCCTCAAAAAACAAAAAGAGGGCAGCGGAAATGCTGCCCTCTTAGGTTAACAGACCCTTCTACGGCTCGGGGGTCGTGGCAAAATCCACGTTCTGTACCGGTACACCGCCGACCTTAGCTCGGCCGTCGGTCCAGGTAATATAGGCAGATCCGGTCGAGTTACCCGCGTCAGCCGCGTTCAACGCCGTGTTGTAATCGTAATCACCCGCGTAGCAGGAGACAACAAACTGGTCGTCCTGGGCTGGCTGCGTGATCACTTTTGTGCTGAGTGTGATGTCTGCCAGCCAAGAAGCACCATTGGTGCTTGACTGACGGCCTACGCGCTCGTAGTTACATCCCGGGTCTCCGACGCTGTTGCACGCGCTGGTGGCCTTGCGACGATCATACCAAGAGGCGGTGACGTTGCCGTCCGAAGTGGCGGACAGCGACGGCATCCACTGCGTCTTGTTTGGAGCGTCCTTGTCGGTGTTGAGCTTGATTGCTTTAGACCAGGTCTTGCCGTTGTCGGTCGACCGTTGGTAAAAGATGTCCCCGTGGTCGCCGTTCGTCCCTGCCCCTGAATAGACGTAGTGGACCACGCCATTGGGGCCAACTGCCGGTTCCCCCCAACCCATGTGCCGGATGATGGGATTGACTTGGTAAAAGTATCCGCAGGCTTGATCACCGACTGGGTTGTAACGCGGACCCATCGTCACTTGAGTCCAGGTCTTGCCGCCGTCGGTTGATCGGAACATAAGGTTCTGGCGGGTAGCGTTCCCGCCACCACCCTCATCCATGCTGGCGATGAATACCGTGCTGTTCTTCCCAATCAACGTAGCCCCGCGCGGTGAACCGGTGACCTGCACATTGCGGAAAAAAGTTCCAGTGTTGAGTTGCTTTGGGGTGCTCCAGGACACGCCGTTGTCAGAGTAGGTAACGAAAAGACATCCACCCACCCCGCAGCTCGTGGTGTAGTCGTTGTACGTGACAAACATGCGGCCGTACGTAGCGCTGGTTGGCTCGTTGTCCGCCCACATCGACTCGCGATCGTCGAAGCTGCCGTTATGGGCGCAAGCTCCAACCGTCCAGTTTTTGCCATTCTTAGAGGTCCACAAGCCGACCCCCTGACCGCCGCAGCTCCCCACCAAATCGCCGGCGAAGAACTTGCCCAACTTGGAGTTGAAAACCACGATCGGATCCCCAGCGTTGAAGCCGTGGGCGGTCGCAAAGGGCGCAGGCTGAATTTCGTGGAACGTCACCCCACCATCGGTGGAGTAGGACGTGCCCGTATAACTCGATCCGTCGTCGTAGTTGGCGTTGTAGTTGACCACGATGGTTTGGCCTTTGTCCGCGGTGCTGGCCGCGACCATACTTTCACTGCCACACACGTCGGAACCGGAGTTGCAATCTGATCCGTTGCTAACACGGATGTTGGGAGGAGCGGTCGCCTTGCGAGCCACGCCAGCCACCGTCGGCTGTCCCCCTTGCACGATGCCGCATTCAATCAGGATTCGGCCGGCGCGCATGTTGTCCTGCATCATGAGCGACGGCACGTTGATCTGCGAACAGTCGACACCCATCGAAGTCATTTGGGCGCTGGCCAGCGACGGTTGAAAGACGCACGCCGCCAGTAACGAAACTGAAAGCGCAAGATAACAGAAGCTTCTACTTCTGCCGTTCATCTTCATTATTATTTTCCCCTTTTTTAGCTGATTCTTGAAGCTCCGACGGTGGGACAGAAACACGCCGCTGCGCGCCCGGGACAGGAGCCACCGCAGTCCCAAAATACTGTTCGTCCATCCAGATTCCGGCTTTCTTTTTCAGATCGTCCAACAACGCTTGCATCTTTTCGCCTTGCAGATTTTTTTCGATGCGCTCCGACACTTGCCCGAGTTGTTGGCGGTCGCGCTTGACCAGTTGAATGAGAAGAAGGCGTGCCGGAGTGTCTTCAACCTCGGACCACTCGCCCTCCTTGAGGGTGAACGCAACCTTCTCCAATTGCGGCGGCAACTCTCCACGCGGAAAAGTGAGCGGCTCGGGATCAAGCATGCCCTCGCCCGACCTCCTGACATCTTCTGACAGTTTCTTCACGTCGGTTCCTGACGCATACTCCTTACGAATCTGGTCGGCGCTGGCTCTGGCAGCCTGTGAACTCAAAACCGGCGCAGTTTTGGAGTTGTCCCGCTGTTTCCAAATGAACAGCCTGCGAATTTGCACTTCGTCATAGTCAGCCAAATGGGCAGAATAATATTGGCTGATCTCTTCGGAACTCGGCGTAGCCTTGTGCATCAGGCTCTCGAATTCAGCGTCGGACAGCACCTGCATGCGAGCGATGGCTAGCTGCCGGCTAACCTCGGGCGAAGAGTCGAGGTGATTGGCCACGGCCTGTTGCGAGAGCATCAGCACAGAAGCGTAGTCATCTCCCAACTTTCTTCGGTCCTTCCCCGTGGCGCTGTCCTTATCGGGGTCGGCTTGCGGTTCGATCGCGGCGATCCTGGACTCGAACTCTGCCTCTGTCACCTGCACATCGCCAACTTTAAGTACCACTCGGTCCGTTCCGCCCGAATTCTTCGTTGGGGATACGGAGGTTGAGTCTCCCGATGAGGTTGCGGGGTTTGGGCTGCGAGATTCTTGCGCGCGGCACAGGGGCGCAAGGAGTACCGCTAATAGAATGTAGGGAGATATTCGCGCGCTGATCAAGTCCACTTAGTTACCTTGACGAGCCGGCCAAACTTGATTCGGTAGATTCCCAGGCTGTAAGGCCAGCAGGCTCAGAACTAAACGGACCCGGTTGGAGCGTAAACGATGCCCGGTAGTAGAGCGTCCGCAACTTTAGAGCACAAGGGTAGGACCTGTCAACGTGCAAACTTCTGCACATGGACCACGAAATACAATGCCGATGCCATGGCAGTTCTTCAAACTGCAGTGTCGGTGATTTCTTCGAACGCACCTTCCGGCTTCTCTCCCAGCATGAAGGCTAGAACCTCTTGCGGCACGGGATTATTCCAGACCGGAGCGAACGACTGGCGATGCAGAGGAGACGGTCCGTGCTGGCGCAAGGCGGCGAGGTGGTGAGGCGTGCTGTATCCCTTGTTCGAAGCCAGACCGTAGACGGGGAAGACCGGATCCCATTCGCGGACCATGCGATCACGTTCCACCTTGGCGAGAATCGAGGCGGCAGCAATGGAGGCGGAGAGCGCGTCGCCGTGGATGATCGCTCGCTGAGGCAGCTCGCAATCGAGGCGCATGGCGTCGATCAGTAAATGGTCTGGGCCGGGCTTCAGACGAATAACTGCCTCGCGCATGGCAACTCGCGAAGCCTGATAAATGTTGATCTGATCGATGCGAGCAGCATCGACGGCCGCGATGGCCCATGCAACGGCGTGTTCGCGGATGCGTTCCGCTAGCACCTCGCGCCGCTCGGCGAGCAGCAGTTTGGAGTCGCGCAGGCCTCGAATGCGGTAACCGGGGTCGAGTATGACGGCGGCGGCAACGACCGGTCCGAACAGGGAACCGCGGCCGACTTCGTCCACGCCCGCGATCAGGCGCGCGCCCGTTTGCCAGGCCTGCTTCTCAAATTTCATGGTGCAATGCAGACGCTTGAGCAGACGAAGCTTGGCAGCGGAAGCTGAGATCGTTTTCTCGGAAGCGAGTTTGAGCTTGGCCGACACGCAGACGACGAGATCGAGATAATTGCATCTTCGCCGAGGTCGGCCCTGTGGAGCAAGTTGAAAAAGAGTTCCGTCGAGCAGTGCCCGAGTCCAAGGTTGCTCCGATTTGCAGTCCAACGAGCTTCGTTCTTGGCGTCAGCTAGAATGGCCACGCCGTGCAGGAGGGAACATGCCGGACACGAGCAGCCGTATCTCGCATCGAGTGAACCGGCGAGTGTTGGTGCATTCGGCTCGAACCGCGGTGGCAGCGGTGGTCTCGCTGGCGGTCGCCCGCGCTCTCGGGCTTCCAGAAGCCTATTGGGCCACGATCACGACTTTGATCATTATGCAGTCGACCCTCGGAGCAGCGCTTACCGTGTCCGAACAGCGCTTCGCTGGAACCGCGCTGGGTGCCGTGATGGGCGCGCTGCTGACGACCTACTTCGGGTCAAACTTGATTGTGTTCGGCTTGGGCGTATTCGTGATCGGATTGATTTGCGCCGCGCTGCGTCTCGAGGACGCGTACCGGCTTGCCAGCGTTACATTAGCAATTGTGATGCTCATCGCGCGCACGAAACAGGCCTCGATCGTTGCGGCTCATCGCTTCGTTGAGGTCACCGTGGGAATCGTTGTGGGGTTAGCATTGACGGCCGTGTGGCCGGGGGATGAACCAAGGGCAAATCTCGTGCCCCCAGATTCCCCTACGGTGTAGGGCTCAGTCGACTACTTCGCCGGTGCTGCCGCGGCCGCGTGCTCGCGGTCGACATCCTTGAGGCGGGCAGCTTTGCCGCGCAGCGCGCGCAAGTAGTACAGCTTGGCGCGGCGAACCTTGGACGAACGCACCAACTCGACTTTATCGATCACACGGGAGTTCTCGGGGAAAATACGCTCGACCCCTTGACCGAAGCTGATCTTACGCACCGTAAAGCTGGCCTGAGGGCCTCGCGAACGCGAGATCACAACCCCTTCGAAGGCCTGTAGACGCTCCTTGTCGCCTTCCTTAATCTTGACGTGCACGCGGACGGAGTCGCCCGGAACGAATTTGGGAAGGTCGGTGCGCTTGGTTTTGGCCAGCAGTTTTTCAATAATGAGGTTCGACATAATCTTGTCCTCTGTTCTATAAGTTCTTGCCCGTGATCTGGGCCAGCAATTTCTGGTCTTCGTCGCTGAGCGCGGCCTTGTCCAAAAGATCGGGCCGATTGCGCAGCGTTTTCTCAAGTGCTGTACGATGCCGCCAGCGCCGTATTTCTTCATGATTGCCCGACGCCAGCACTTCCGGAACTCCCATGCCTCGGAAATCCGCGGGACGCGTATAGTGCGGGTAATCCAGCAATCCGCCCGAGGTGCACGTCGAACTCGGGCCATCCCCACTTTCCGTCTGCGAGAACGTGGTGAACGATTCCTGCTGCGTCGATGCCTGATTGCCCACCGCGCCGGGAATCAGCCGCGTGACGCAATCCACAATCACCGCCGCTCCCAGTTCGCCTCCGCTTAGCACGTAGTCTCCGATGGACAACTCGCGGTCTGCCAAATAGTGGCCCACCCGCTCGTCAACCCCTTCGTACCGGCCGCAGATCAGAACAATCCGTTCCAGGGCGGCGAGTTCATTGGCCACGCTCTGATCGAATCGCTTGCCCTGTGCCGACAGCAGCACCACACTTTCGCGGACGTCCTTCCGTTCTTCTCGGGACGCAACATTCAGCGCTTCAATACATTCAAAGATCGGTTCCGGCTTCAGCACCATGCCTTCGCCGCCGCCGAAAGGGCGGTCATCCACGGTGTTATGGCGATCATGCGCAAACGCCCGCAGGTCGTGGACTTCGATTGCCGCCAGGCCGGCTTCCTGAGCCCGGCGGATAATTCCGTGATCCAGCGGTCCGCGAAAGAAGTCGGGAAAGATCGTTATAATGTCGATCTTCATCGCAGGACCAGATCAAAATCTTTCACCACAGAGAACACAGAGTTTTTTTATTCTTTGCTGTTTCTCTGTTTTGCTCCCGCTTGTTGCTCTTTTTCTTCGGCCGTCAGCGGCGCGTTCAGTTCGAGCATTCCCTCGGGCAATTGCATTTGTATCTGCTTGCGCTCGAGGTCTACGCTTTTCAAATACGCTTCGGCGTAGGGGATCTCGTGTCGTCCGGCTCCGCCGCCGACGATCAGCAGCGGCGCTTCGCCCGCGCCAAACTGAACGTCTTCAATCCTGCCAATCTCGCGACCTGAATCGAAGACCACGCATCCGACTAAGTCGCTGACGTAATTCCATCCCGATTCAAGCTGCGCCCGCTCGCTGCGCGGAACCTGTAATTCGCAGCCGATCAGAAGTTCCGCATCCGAAATGGAATCGACTCCTGCGAACTTCAGAACCAGGAGCGCTTTGTGAGGCCAGAGTTCTTCGACCCGTAACTCGCGCCGGCTGTTGTCCTGCGCGAGAGCGAACAGCTTCAGGCCAACTCTGAACCGGTCAGGAACGTCCGTGTGCAACTCCACCGCGACTTCGCCATGGCGTCCTTGCGTTTTTCGCACGCGGGCCAGGGTGATGAAGTCGCCGGCGATTCCTGACGCTCCTATTCCAATATCTCCAGAGTGAAACGCTTGTGCAATCGAACTCCGGCTGCGTCGATCAAGGAACGCAAGGCGCGCGCCACCCGGCCCTTGTTCCCAATCACCTTGCCCACGTCGTGCGGGGCGACCTTGAGTTCAAGCACGTCGCCTTCGAGTTGGCTCACCGAAACTTGTTCGGGTTCGTCGACGAGCGACTTCGCGATCTGCTCGACTAAAGCTCGCACGTCCCCGCTTTGCTGGCTCATATGCGGTTCCTATCGGGTGGGCTGGAAACTCATACTGGCGTGCACGCCAAAATCAAGCGGCAGGGACAGCGCTGGGAGCGGGCTTGGCCACAATCTTGCCAACCCGGTCCGACATTTTGGCGCCCTTGGACACCCAGTAATCAATGCGCTCGCGCTTGAGTTCGATGCTGGCAGGGTTGGTGCGGGGATTGTACGTTCCCACCACCTCGACCGGCCGGCCGTTGCGCGCGCGTTCCTTCTCAATGACGACCACGCGATATTGCGGTTGTTTACGCGCACCGGTGCGCGACAGACGAATCATTAACACAGAACTTTGGTTCCTTTCCTAGTTCTACTGGCAGGGGTTGGACAAACAGTCATTTTTGCAGAAGTTGGCGGGATTAGCAAGGCGCTGTTGGATTTGGCTGCGCGGAGACCGATCCACAAAACCTCGACTTGGTTGGTTGCGTGTGAGCTTCGGTCGCTGACCTCGCGCTGACGTTTACTATTCAGTACTGGGTATATACCGAAAAAACACGTTTTCCTGCCAGATCCATGAAAACAAAGGTGCTGTTTTCGTGATACCCTCGTAAAATATCCCTTCTAAAGGACTTAGCGGAGGGGATATCCACAGCTTCTCTGCTTCGTAAGTCATTGAAAACAGGCAGCGAGCTGGAGATACCCTCTAAGATATCTCTTTTAAAGGACTTAGCGGGTACCCTTTCTCTGCGGAAAGTGCGTGTTCTTGCGAGGCTGGACGCGCCTGCGAGGAACACTTCAAATTGTCAAAGAGCCGGAATCGCTCACTGCTGTTATCGAACAGCTAATGTAATTTCTTATATCTTATCCAAATAGAAATGCGGGGTCAAGCCTAAAATCGGAGGGTTGATCGCGGCGAGGCCGGAAGGTACGTGGCGTAGCTTGAAGCAATGAAGCAGGAGATGCCAGTGATGCAGCCGGGTGCCGATTAAATTAGCTTATATAATGGCCGCTAATTCTTAAGACGTGCTGTTTGGTTTGGCAGCCAGGAGGGAGCAACCATGCGCTGGTACCACTATGTGGCTTACTTCTTCGGAGGCTTATTCCTCGCGAACGCCCTGCCCCATCTTGGCAATGGGATGTCGGGGCATGCCTTCCAGAGCCCTTTCGCATCACCACCCGGGGAAGGCTTGTCCTCCTCGATGGTCAATGTTCTGTGGGGCTTCTTCAATCTTGCTGTTGGCTACGTGCTCGTCTGTCGTGTCGGCAGCTTCGATCTGCGCAAGACCCGGCATGTGCTGGTGCTCGGGGTGGGCATCCTGCTTCAGTCGCTCATGCTTGCCCACACATTCGGACGCTTCCACGGGGGGCTGTGAACCTGCGCGAGAAGTCTTCCCTCGCCGAGAGAACCTACTGACGAAGTGATCTCCCATCGTCCTTCTCACCCCGTCAGTGCATTGACGGGGTACTACGACCTGAGGGGATTTTGCTACAGCACCCCGGGCGGGCCGCCGACCTCACCGTTCCCACCTTTACAAAGAACGCAAAGGTGGGCCAGCCCCCCGCATCCGGCCCTCTGAGCACGATTGGCATGTCCGAGATTTGTCCGCGCTCGTTGACCTTGTTAGCCATGGTTGCGAAGAGGTTGGCACTGGCAGAAAACAGCGTGTTGAGGCCGGGAGAGGCAGATACGACACCCCTCCCTCCTCCAACCGGACATGCAGGTTCGCTGCGTCCCGGTGTCGCAGAATCAGCCGTCTACTGCTGATGGTTGTTTACCTCGGAGCGGGGTTGCGGGTTCCAGAGGAAGCCGAAATGCACGTTGTTCGAGTCAATATACTGTCCGGTGATCACCCCGTACAGGTTGGGAGTCGCCGGAAGAGTGCCCTGATTAGAGGCCGTTCCCGCCCCCGGAGCGTCGAAGGTGGTGATGGCGCCGATCGAACTGCGCACGAAGCCGTGATTCGCGCCGATCGAGTCGACGTATTGTCCCGTAATCTCGCCCCCCAGGTTGATGCCCTCAGGTATGGTGCCTTGGCCGGAGCCTTGGCCCGCGGCCGTAACGTCGAATGTGGTGATGTGGCCGGACCGAAGGCGAAGGAAGCCGTGATTCACGCCGCTCGAATCAATGTAGTTTGCCGTGGTTGTCCCCAGGTCGCTAATGCTTGAGGCTGAGGTGCCCTGGCCGGAGCCCGTGCCTGCCCCCTTGACGTTGTATTTGGTGATGGTGCCGTTCGCAGCGCGCACGAAGCCGTGAAACGCGCCGCTCGCGTCACGGTAAGTTCCCGTGACCTCTCCCTCCTGGTTGAGGGCGGTTACCACTGGGATAAGCGTGGCAACGGAGCCCTTGGGATCGAAGGAGGTGAAGGTGCGGTAAGGCGGAGCGGTGACGAAGCCGTGAGACACACCACTTGAGTCAACGTAGGATCCGGCGATCTCCCCTCCCTCGGGCTTGATGTTGCCCGCGAAAGTGCCCTGGCCGGCGCCTTGCCCGGCGTCCGGCTCGTTCAAAATGATGAAGTGCTTGAACGGAGCGGTAGTCACGAAGCCGTGGGCCACGTTATTTGAGTCAATGAAGTACCCTGTAACCACTCCGAAAACGTTGATGCTGAAAGTGATAGTGCCCTGGTTCGCGGCTTTGCCCGCGCCCGGAGCATTAAATGTGGTGAAAGTGCTGGCCGTACCACAGCCCGAAACGCACTGGTAGCCGTGAAACACGTTGCCATCGTCAAGGTAGGATCCCACGACAGTCCCCTGCGGGTTGATGCCAAAGCCCCCGGTGCCCTGGCCGGCGCCTGTGCCCGCGCCCGGAGCACTAAATGAGGTGATGGTTTGAGCGCTTGCTAAACCACATGCAAGAAGTGCGACACTTACTACCTTCCAAAGCTGCAATCGATTCATAACTCCTCCTGAGTTGATTTGAAGTGAGTGGTCATGGTGCAACCCCTTAAAAGCATTGCTAGTGTTTAGTTGTTCGCTAATGGCTTGGAGACGGAAGACATTACTGCTGCCAGCTCCGCTTACTTTGCGACACCGCTGAGTCTCTCCCGCGTTGGCCTTCCAGCCAGGCAGGAGAAGGTTCTCGTTTTAGCCCAGAGCTGTTGACATCAGATTCGTCTCCTCTTCTGTGCAACCGACCAGTCGGTTTTGTTCGTCTCAAACAAACTTATCTCGGCGATTCATGCCGCCCGCCTACTTGGCGTAGTCCAACAGTTGATGTGCAATTCAGAGCAGAAGCATGCGGTGTTTCGTGCATGGCGTGTATGAAGGCATTTGAGCTGCCAACTTCCGCTACAGGCCGCCTAACCTCAGCTTTAGTTACGGAATGAATGCAATCAGGGATGGACTACTCGCCTGTAGTGCGACTTACACGGGAAGCATTATTTGAAATCAACATTCGTTCGCAGTTTTGATTGCGGAAAGCCGACGCACATCTACAAGAAACTGGACTTTAGCAACGACGATTTTATGAAAAAAAAGATACTGCTAGTATTATGCAACTGGTTGTATATAACAACTAGTTGCGGCTCTTAGTAATTAGGTACTGACGAGAAGGCTAATGGCCTCTAGGCGTGGCTGCGACGGCCTCTGAAATGGAAGAAGTTGGCGGACTACGCCCCTACACCCGCAACACAACTAGTTATCATATGCAACCAGTTCTACAATCATTGGGGCAGGCAACGCCCAACCGGAGTGGAGGCAGGGTGCACAAGGATCACAGGTCAGAGTGCGTTATCAACCTGACGGTCGAGATATTTGGCGACCAGTGGAGTCTGCTCGTCATCCGCGACATCATTTTCATGAACCGAAGGCATTTTCGCGAGCTCCTGACCAAGTCTGTGGAAGGGATTGCGTCGAATATTCTGGCCGATCGTCTTCAAAGGCTTGTCCAGCAAGGGATCATCGTCAAGTCTCAGGACGCCAGCCATAAACAGAAAGCCATTTACAGTCTCACCGAAAGAGGCATCGAATTGCTCCCTCTTCTGATGGAGATGGTTGCATGGGGGCACAAGTGTTTGCCGGCCTCCAGGCTAAGGGGTCTCGCTCAGGTCCTGGAAGAAGGAGGAGCGAAGCTGAGGGCAGAATTTATGTCTGAACTTCGCGAAACGCATCTTCCGAAGTCAGGCGCCAAGAAAAAGGTCCGCTCTCGGACGAAATCTACTCGTATCTCCGCAATGCAGAAGCTCCAGGCAGCCTACGAAACGGAACTGGCCAAGAGATGACAGTAGCGAGCCGCCAGCACCAGATAAGGATCGCAGGATGCGCCTAAGAGCAAGGGGCAGACAGTTGGGCCGATAAAAGGGACTTATTGAGTCCCGCATAATATAGCGATACTTTTCCGAGGTGACTGCGTCTAATCAAGCATGGGAAACCCTGCCGGAGTACGACGCGATTTCGAAGCCCTGGAGAAACGGCGCTTCCACGCCATTCGCCTGTTCGAGCGAGGCGAGAATCAATCTGCCATTGCCCGCCAAGTCAAGGTGGTTCGTCAAACCGTGGCCCGTTGGGTGAAACAGTATCGTGCCCAGGGCAAGTCCGGACTGCGCAAAGCCGGACGGGCCGGGCGCAAGCCCGGTTTGAGCGAGAAAGACCGGCAGCGCCTGCACACTTTGCTGCTCCAAGGTCCCGAGCGACTGGGCTTCGAAACTCCGCTGTGGACCTGCCCACGCGTGGCCCACCTGATCCAACAGGAATTTGGCGTGCGTTATCACGAGGGACATGTGTGGAAGATTCTGGTCAGTCTTCACTGGAGTCCGCAACGGCCCACCGGACGAGCGCGGGAACGCAACGAAGAACAGATCCGGCATTGGAAGAAGAAGGTGTTGCCTGCCCTTAAAAAAAAGCCCTCCGCGAGGGGCGCATCCTGATCTTTGTCGATGAGAGCGGGTTGAGCCAGCGGCCGCATCGCTGCCGCACTTGGGCGCCACGCGGCCAGACCCCGGTGCTGCAGTACAACTTTAACTGGAAAACCCTATCCGTGGCCGCCGGGTTGACGGTGTGGAACTTCTACTTCCGTTTGTACCCGGGGTCGATCAAAAAGGCGCAAGTGCGGGACTTTCTCCAAACCCTGGTGCGGCATCTGCCGGGGCCGTTGTTGCTGCTCTGGGACCGGCTGCCGGGACACCGCAGCCGACTGGTGCAGGACTACATCGCATCCCTCCAAGGCTGGATCCATCAGGAGTACCTGCCCTCCTACGCTCCGGAGTTGAACCCGGTGGAGTTCATTTGGGCCCACTGGAAGCAGCACGAGCTACCCAACGTTTGCCCCAAAGATTACTACCAGCTCAGTCAAGCGGCGCTGCGGACTCTGCGACGCATGCGCCGCCGCCCGCGATTGATCACCGCCTTCTGGCAACAGGCTTCTTTGTGGTCAGAATGACTCTATATTATGCGAGGTTCAATAGCTCGGTTGTTTCAAGATAATTGCGAGAACAGCCATAGCGCTCCATTGAGAATCAGGGGTTCCTCTCACCGCTAGCTGCGACCCACCCGCCCCCATTCTCCACACCCGCTCCCGCCACTCCTTCCCCGCCCGGCGCCGGAATACACGGGTAACCTAGGGGAGGTCAAGCGTAGCATTTTCCCCTCGTGCCCCTATACCCCAGCAGTGCATTGACTTGCCGTGGCTCGGACCCTAAGATGGTCGCGCACGGAGCGGGCTTTATTCGTTGATCGCGAAACCATGATCGCCAAACGATGATCGGGCAGACCATTTCGCACTACCGCGTGATCGAAAAGGTGGGCGGCGGTGGCATGGGTGTTGTCTATAAGGCCGAGGACATTCGGCTGCATCGTTTTGTTGCTCTCAAGTTCCTGCCCGACGACGTCGCCAAAGATCCTCAGGCCCTTAGCCGTTTTCAGCGCGAGGCGCAGGCGGCTTCTGCTCTCAACCATCCGAACATTTGCACTATCTATGACATTGGGCAGGAGAATGGCAAAGCGTTTATTGCCATGGAGTATTTGGACGGCCGGACGCTGAAGCACATGATTGAGGGGCGTCCGCTGAAGATTGCGCAGTTGCTTGAGCTGGGGATTCAGATATCGGATGCTTTGGATGCGGCTCACGCTGGCGGCATTGTGCATCGCGACATCAAGCCGGCAAATATCTTTGTCACTCAGAGAGGTCAGGCCAAGATACTTGATTTTGGATTGGCGAAACTTACTCCGCAAGGCAGCAACGTTGTGGATGGTTCGGTGCCAACCGTGGGGGCCGCGACCGCGGTCAGTGCTGACCAACTCACTACTCCGGGCACGGCGATGGGAACCATCGGCTACATGTCTCCCGAGCAGGCGCGCGGCGAGACCCTGGATCATCGCACCGATCTGTTTTCTTTTGGCGTAGTGCTCTACGAAATGGCAACTGGGCGGCAGCCGTTCTCGGGAGCGACCTCGGCCATCATCTTTGAAGCGATTCTCAACAAGCTCCCTGCTCCGCCGATCCAATTGAATCCGGGATTGCCGGTGCAGATGGAAATTGTCCTGAACAAGGCGCTGGAAAAAGATCGCGAGCTGCGTTGCCAAAGCGCGGCGGAGATTCGTGCGGACCTGAAGCGGCTGAAACGCGATACTGATTCTTCCCGCGCGGGGGTCAAGGCGGTTGCCCCGGCAGCCCTGACCAACGGCGCGGTGGAGTTTCGAAGCGAGGCACGGCGTCGCAGTTCTCTCCTACCCGTGCTGTTCTGCCTCGGTTTTCTGATTGCTCTTGCGGCGGGATTAATCGCAGGCAAGCGTCTTTGGGGATCGGCAGGAGCCAGCGCCCCGCTGTACCACGAGATCACTTTCCGCCGCGGCGAAATTCGCTCGGCTCGATTCGCGCCGGATGGGCAGACGATCCTGTACAGCGCCGCGTGGCAAGGGAACCCCGGGGAAATATTCGCCGCGCGGCAGGGCACGGTCGAATCGCGCTCGCTCGGATTGGGCCGCGCCGAGCTTCTGGCGGTTTCGTCGACGGGCGAGATGGCGCTTTCTTTGGACAGCCGCCCCGTAGGAACCTGGGTCAACATGGGTACACTCGCCCGGGCGCCATTGGCGGGTGGGGCACCCCGTCCGGTACTCGAGAATGTGGAATGGGCGGATTGGTCTCCGGACGGAAACAGTTTGGCAGTTGTACGCAATGTGAGTGGCCGCGACCGGTTGGAATTTCCCATCGGCAAGGTGCTCTACGAGACCAGCGGCGGCTGGATCAGTTATCCGCGCGTCTCGCCGAAGGGCGATTACGTCGCATTCATTGACCATCCTAACCAGGGAGACGACGGCGGGGCTGTGGCTGTGGTGGATCTGTCCGGCAAAAAGAAAATGCTGACTCGCGACTGGTACGGTACGCAGGGTCTTGCCTGGTCGCCCGCGGGAGAAATCTGGTTCACCGCTAGCGAATTGGGTGTCGATCACTACCTCTCTGCAATCAGCATTGATGGGAAAGAGCGGTTGGTAACGCGGATACCAGGCACCCTGGTTGTGTTCGACATCTGGCGAGATGGGCGAGTGCTACTGGCCCGCGCTGGACGACGACGCGAAGTCATGACTCTATCTGAAGGCGCGACGAAAGAACGAGATCTTTCCTGGCTCGACTATTCCTATCCTGCGGATCTTTCCGCCGATGGCAAGACCGTTCTCTTTGATGAGGAGGGCGTTGGCGGCGGCGTGCAGTACGGCAACGCGCAAGAGCTGACTTACGCGGTTTATATTCGGAGTACCGATGGCTCTCCGGCGATTCGACTCGGCGAAGGCGCCGCCAATGGGATTTCTCCCGACCAGAAATGGGTGATCGTGCAGACTCCGGGTTCGCCGGAACAACTTCGCCTGTTACCAACCGGGGCGGGTGAAACCCAGCCGCTAACCAACGATTCGATTAACCATCAGTGGGCGCGCTGGTTCCCCGACGGCAAGCGCTTTGCGTTCTCGGGCAACGAACCTGGGCATGGGGTTCGGCTCTATGCGCAAGATATTTCCGGAGGCAAGCCGAAGGCGATTTCTCCGGAAGGAGTCGATGCCGTGGCATTCGCGGTTTCGCCGGATGGCGAGTCGGTGCTGGGGATTGGCCCTGATCAAAAAGGATATTTCTATCCATCGGCTGGCGGCGAGCCTCGCGTGGTGAATGGGCTCGATGCGGGCGATATACCAATCCGTTGGAATCAGGATGGGCGCTCCATCTATCTTTACCGGACCGGCGAGGTACCGGCCAAGGTGTATCAGTTGGAGCTAGCCACGGGAAAGAAAACGCTCTGGAAGCAGATTGTTCCGGTCGATCCTACGGGTGTCTCAACGATCGGACCGATTCTAGTCACACCGGATGGCAAGACCTATGTTTACGGGTTCCATCGAACCCTGGGAGACCTCTATCTGGTGGAAGGCCTGAAGTAGATGTGCTGTGTGGTGCCCCACTCTTTCGCCTTTCTTGTGCGAGGAACTAATCCGCGGCGAGTTGGCTGAGAATTTCAGCCGGCTCGGGGCGCTCGGTGTAGTCAGCATTGACCGACGAAAACAACACCGAACCGTTGCGGTTGAGAATGTAGGTCGCTGGAACCGGGAGTTCCCAACTTTCGTCACCATTGGTGAAGGGCAGGTTAATAAAAACTCGCCGATACACCGCCTGCTGATAATCGGGAACGCGGTACACGAGCCCAAACTGACGAGCCGCGTGGTTGTCCGGATCGCTGAGCAGTGGAAAACGTAGCTTGTGTTGGTCCGCCATAAAGAAGGATTGGGACACGGTCTGAGGGGAAACCGCGATCAATGAGGCTCCAGCACGCTGAATCTGCGGCAGGATTAGATTCATGGCTTCCAGTTGACCGACGCAGAAAGGGCACCAGCGACCGCGAATAAAGCAGATGACAAGATGGCCTTTCGCCAGGAGGTCGGCGGAGGAAACCGGTTTCGCGTTTTGATCTTGAAGTTGAAAAACTGGGGCTTTCGTGGCAACGGAAAGACTGTTGTCGGCAATTTTCTTTTCGTTCAGTTCCGCGATTGCGCGAGAATGGATGGCCTGAATTTCAGCAGGAACATATTTCGCGATGAGGTCTTTGCGCTCTGCGAAAATCTCCCGCAAGGGCCGGACGTCAGAGCCGGCAGCCGATTCTTCGAGGGACCGCCATTTCATGGGAGCGGCTTTCAGCTATCAGTCTCGAGCTTTACATCCCCGGCAACTTCATCCCGGCCAATTTGCGGGCGAAGCTTGCCTTGCCCATTTGCTTGAACATCTTGCGCATCTGAGCATATTGGCGCAGCAGGTTATTGACCTCTTGTACGCTTGTGCCCGAACCGCGCGAGATGCGCTTGCGCCGGCTGCCGTTGATAACCTCGTGGTGCAGGCGTTCATGGACCGTCATCGAATTAATGATCGCCTCGACGCGATTAATTTGCTTCTCGTCGATTTTGTCCGCGTGCTTCTGTAATCCGGCGAAGGGACCGATGCTGGGCAACATGCCCATGATGCTCTGCAGCGATCCCATCTTTTTCACTTGACGCAGTTGATCGCGGAAATCCTCTAGCGAGAAACCGTCGCCGGACAGGGCACGGCTGGCCATCTCCTGCGCCTTTTTCTTGTCGACATTCTGCTCCGCCTTTTCGATCAGTGAGAGGATGTCACCCATGCCGAGAATGCGGGACACGATGCGATCGGGATGGAAGGGCTCGAGTGCATCATATTTTTCGCCCACGCCGATGAACTTGATGGGCTGGCCCGTGACTTGGCGGATGGAGAGCGCAGCGCCGCCTCGGGCATCGCCGTCCATCTTGGTGAGCACGACGCCGGTCAGCGAGAGCTTCTTATGGAACTCGTCGGCGGAATTCACCGCGTCCTGGCCGGTCATTGCGTCGGCGACGAACAAGATCTCTTGCGGATTGAGCATCCGCTTGAGCGATTGCATCTCCTCCATCAATTGATCGTCGATGTGAAGTCGGCCAGCGGTGTCAACGATGAGCACATCCGAGCCGGTATTGATAGCTTCGCGACGCGCTTCTTTCGCCAGACGCTCGACGGTTGCGGTGTTGGCTTCGACGTTCGCGCCCTCGTAAATGTTCGCCTTGATCGCCTGCGCCACGATCTTGAGTTGTTCACGAGCCGCGGGCCGGTAAACGTCGACCGAAACCAGGAGCGGGCGATGCCCGCCGTTCTTAAGCCAATTTGCAAGTTTGCCTGAAGTGGTAGTTTTGCCGGAGCCCTGCAGTCCGGCCATCAGCACTACAGTTGGCGGCTGTGATGCAAACTTCAGACGAGCGGTATCGCAACCAAGGGTTTCGATCAACTCGTCACGAAGGATTTTGATGACCTGCTCGCCCGGTGAAAGCGCCGTCGCCACCTGTTGGCCAACTGCCTTTTCTTGAATGTGGTCGATGAGCTGCTTAACGACTTTGAAGTTGACGTCGGCCTCGAGCAAGGCGAAACGGATTTCCCGCAGTGCCTCCTGAATGTTTTCTTCATTGAGGACGGCCTGGCCACGCAGGGTCTTGAACGCACGCTGTAGTTTTTCTGAAAGATTCTCGAACATAGCTTTAGACGTCTATTTTAGCAGTTGGAATGAAGAGCATTGCGTAGCATCAAGTGGGACGCCAATTCCCGCGCTAAGCTATTCCTACACCACTCTGACCTCGAATCGCCGTGGAAGGCGCCGATGAATTGTATAAAGAAATTCGTATCGCCAGCTACTTGACTGACGTGAACGGCGACGAAGTGCGTTTGAAGCAGGGCGCCAAGGTGGAAGCCGGTCCGGAAGCTGTTATTTCCAAGTCCCAGAGCCCTCAGTCTCTCTCAATCTCACTGGGCTGCGAAGATTTCCTTCGCGGCAATCACCGTGTTGCAGTGGATGGTGACAGTGTCTTCGACTCGCCGGGCATAGCCACCGGCGAACGTCACCATCACTGGGATACCACGAGCGCGGGCCACCTGAAAAACCAATTCGTCACGGCGTTTGAGTCCGTCGATGGTCAGCGACAGACCTCCGAGCTGATCTTCGCGATAGGGATCGGCGCCCGCAATGTAGCAGATCAACTCCGGTTCAAATTGACGCAGGCCTGAGCTGAGGGCGTTGTCGAGCCACGCCAGATAATCGTCATCGCCGATCTCGTCGGGAAGATCGACGTCGATCGAGGATGGCGGCTTCCACATCGGATAGTTGTTTTCCTGGTGAAGCGAGATGGTGAAGACGTCTCCCGCATGCGCATTGCGCACCTTCGCGGGTGCAGGAGGATTCAGAGTGGAAGCAGAGGTTGAGGGTAGCGGTGCCGTCGGAACGCGTACGCCGGCAAAAATCGCGGCGGTCCCGTTGCCCTGGTGGACATCGCAATCCACGGTCATGGCGCGAGTGATTCTGTCATCCCGCTGCATGCGGCGGATGGCGACGGCCACGTCGTGAATCATGCAGAAGCCTTCGCCGTGGTCGGGAAAGGCGTGATGAAATCCGCCGCCGATGTTGAAAGCGATGCGATCTTTCAGAGCATAGTCGGCAGCCAGGATTGAACCGCCAGCCGCCAGCCAGAAGGCTCGAACCAGTTCGGGTGAGTAGGGAACTTCCATCTCCAGCTCTTCGCGCGCAGAGAGCGTTCCTGTCTTCAATTTGTTCACGTACTGAGGGGTGTGAACGAGGAGCACATCCTGATCGGATGCGAGTTGCGGCATCACGAAGTCAGAAGCTTCAGCGGTGCCGGTCTCAAGCAGGCGCTCGTGAATCCGACGATACTTCTCAGCCGGAAAGACGTGCGCTCCGATGGGAAGATAATAGTCGTCGCTATAAACCAGCTTGAATGGGAGCATGGTAGCTTACGGCGATTTTTATCATACGCGCCCGGTCGTTCACTGCAGTCACTGTTTGTGATTCGCGCTAGCAGAATTGCCAGTTGGGGGACGCTTTCGATCCGCGTTATAAATCGGCGTGGAGAATTCTTCCCTTACCCGGAACGTTGCGGACCAAGCACAGAAGCGGCGCCGCTGGGTGCTTTCGGCCTTGTTGGGGCTGCTGTTCATCGGGCTGGGCGTTGTCCTGGTTGCCATTACTGACTCGGCAGTGGTCTGGTCGAGCTCAAACCAATTCTGCGGAACGTTTTGCCATTCGATGACGTGGGCTTCTGCTGCGTATAAACGAGGGCCACATTACGTAAACACGGTCGGAGTAAGCGCCAGCTGCGGGCAATGTCACATCCCGTACGAGTCAAGTCGGGCGACGCCAGTCGAGTATGTGAAATTGCTTTTGTTCAAGGCGGATCGCGGGGCAAAAGACTTCTGGAATGAATCCCACAAGACGATCGCTACTCAGGAAGAGTGGGAAAAACGCCGGCCGATCCTACGAGCGACCTTTGAAAATTATCTGACTTCTCATAGTTACATCACCTGCCGTGGCTGCCATAAGTTGGATTCCTTCGGTGGAGCGCGCAGCCAGATGAAGGTTCTGGTGCACCAAGAAGTGATCAACGGCACGGCCGTGGATTGCCTTCGGTGCCATCGCGACATTGGGCACGTCTATGAACAGGGTGAGAGTAAGAAGGACGGATGGTACACCGAAGGGCAGGCGGCGACAGGAGCCAGGACCTACGCTCAGTCGTGCGCAACTTGCCATGGCGCGAATCTGGAAGGCGGTGCGGGTCCTGCTCTCAAGGGCACATCGTGGCAGCAGTTGTATGGAGGCGCAAAGCTGCTGACGGTGTGGGGCGAGATCAAAGGCCCCATGGCGCAATATGCAGGCACGACATTCACTACGCAGCAGTCGCTCGACCTGCTGGCTTACTTGCTTCAGCAGAACGGGCTTCCTGCCGGGAAGCAGCCGCTAGCGGATACGAAAGAACTCTCCGACACGATTCCAGCCAGGTAGGGCGAAGTGGATCTGATACTCACCCCCTTCGAAATTATTCATGTGTCGAGGCTGTGCAGCGGAACTCCGGGTCAATAACTTCTTCGTGTCTGAACTAGGACTTCTGCTAGTCGTGCGATTCCTTTTTTTCGACTACAAATCTGAAGATGACTGCGGACCTGCGGGAACGTTGAAGGCTGCCGGTAACGAAGATCAAACGGCTACGGAACGAAATCCTATGAAGATAAAACTTGGACTCATCGTTGTTATTTGCATGATCGTAGGCGGTGCGTCGTTCTTAATGGCACAGCAGAAAGGGCAATACGTGCCGGGGCAATATGGGCTCAATGCAGGCATCGCGCCCGACCCGGGATTTACTTATGCCAACCTGGACATCAATTACTCGGCTGATTCGCTGAAGAATTCGTCGGGAAGCTCAGTTCCGGGCATCTCGGGAACGTATAGTTTCTGGGTGGTTGAAAACTTCTTCTATTACGTGCCGGCAAAGAAGATTCTGGGCGGGCATTTCTTCACCATGGCTGGGTTGAATCTGGCGAACGGTTCGCTGACCGCGGATTTGGGCAACCCGCCCGTTTTTTCGTCAAACGGCGGCGGCGAAGGCATGGCCGACACCTGGGTGCAGCCGGCGAACCTCGCATGGAATTTCAAGCGAGCGGACGTTTGGGTGGGCTATGCTTTTGTGGCGCCGACAGGCAAGTTCTCTCCCCTAGCCAGTAATAACGTCGGTTCCGGATACTGGGGCAACAATTTTGCCACCGGGACTACGTTCTACCTGACCAAGAACAAAGGGACCAGCTTGAACCTGGCCACGGATTGGGAGATCCATGGGCAAAAGAGACAAATCAACATAACGCCGGGCCAGGCCTTCACGGATGAGTGGGGACTGGGGCAGATTCTTCCGTTGAAAAAAGACTTCAGCCGGCTGCTGCAGCTCGGTGTCGTCGGCTACGATCAATGGCAGGTTACTGCGAATCAGGGTCTTACTGCTCCGATTCCGTTCTACTCGGTTCATGCGGTCGGTGTGCAGAGTAATTTCATTCTGCCGCCAAAGGGGCTGAACCTTTTCTTCAAGTATGAGGATGAATACCTGGCGAAGGCGCGGCCGGAGGGTCGAACCATTGTGTTTGGATTCTCCTGGACGCTTCGCGATCCGAAGCCGCAACCGCCAAAGCAGTGAGCAGCATTCAAGGCCAAGGTTTCGCGAACCTACCCCTAGCGATTGCCAAATGTCCAGCTCAGCCCCGAGCTGGAACCGTAGTCGCTGCCCGAGAAGTTGGGGGGCGGCTGGTTATCCCAGTTGCCATAAAAAGAGACATTCCATTTCAGATTGCTGAAGAGCTTCACGTAATAGGTCGCGTTGGTATTGAAATGAACCCGGCCAGGCTGCGATAGGGCCGGTAACACTGTGGCGCTTATATCCAGGTTGGTTTTGCTGAACTTGAAAAACTTCGCGTTAGCGGCAATCACCGCCGCGCCGAGATTTTGCTGACCTATCGGTGTGATGGATGGGTCATACACCGTGCTCTGCCAGGCCAATCCCCCGAGCACCGAGATGGTCGCGTTGTTGGTGTTCTTCAGGTAACGGCCGATGCCCCCGCCTAGAGTGGTTTGCACTCGGATGCTTTGCACCGAGCTTTGCAGAAAATTGCCCAGGCCCGCGTAAAAATAATTGTCCCAGCGCAGGAGACGGGAGACGCCCAATTGCAGATCGTTGCGGGTGGAAACGTTGGTTCCGGTGCTGGAAGCAAGGCTCGAACTTAAGTTGGCGGCGGCGTTCCATCGTTCGCGAACATAAGCGAGCTCCGACCCTACGTTGTATTGAGTGGATTGATTACCCTTGGAATAAATGATCCCCGAGCTGATCTCGCCGTTGAAGCGCTGCCAGAAGCGGTCGGAGGTCTCGGCCAGTTTGACGATCTGGGTTCGCTCGAGCTCCACTTCATGTTCTGGAGTTTCCACGACCTGAATCTTTACGGGCTGGCCGGCGGGCGTCTCCGGAGTGTTGAGCTTGCCCGTGTACACCGCGCCGTCTTCTGTCTTCACGATGAACAGCTGATTGCTTTCGAGATGCGCAACCTTCGACCATTGCACAGAGGCTGTGCCATCGATGTAATCAAAGCTGACGTACAGCACGCCGCCGTTGAGTCCTTTCACCTGGCAAGTCATGCGGTCGCCGTTCTTCATTACCAGCACGTCGGTTTTTTCCCGCCCGAAGAGAGGCGCAGCAAGAAAAAGAAACAGAGTGATCAGAATGACAGTTTGGTTGTTCATGGTGCCTTTTCTTCTCATGCTATTTTCAAACTCCGGGGATGGCCAGAATGTTCCCGGACTAACGGAGGCAAGCTCCTTCTTGCGGTTGGTCCGGACGAGAGAGGCTGAATTAGTTCCGATGCCGGGTCACGGACGCCAAAGACTAACACGGAGGCTGCGGAGTTACGCAACGATGCTAAATTGCCTCCCACCGAGCGTCCCACTGCAAGAACTACTAGTGACATCACTGGTATTTTGGTGTTAGTCTGCCGTGCTGGTAGTCCGTGAGTCTTCTGACAAGCTCGCGATCATGCTACCCTTGATCCATCAGCAACGGCGCCCTGCAATCCAATGCAGTTTTGAGCAACTGGAGGATCCGCTCGCGTGCTACGGTCGGGTCCAAATGCTCTACTTTCTCTGCGGAGATCTAGATTTCAGATAAGCCATTCAACGGAGGAGGCACTATGCGCATACAGAAGCTGTCTATTTCAATTGCTCTCTTGACCGCGTTGCTCGGGTTGTCGATCGCATGCTCCAAGAAGCCCAGCGACGATACCATCGCGAAGGACATTCAGAACAAGATCGCTGCGGATCCGGACACAAAGGACTCCCAGGTCAACGTGGCGGCCAAGGACGCCAAAGTCACGATGACCGGCCAGGTGAAGACCCCGGCGGCCCAGCAGAAAATAGAGCAGATCGCCCGGGAAGAGCCGGGGGCTGCTGGCGTGGATGATCAGACTGCGGTCCAGCCCGATGCGTCGGCTGCACCCGCCTCCGCACCGGCGCAGGCGATGGCACCACCTCCCCCGCCGGTGGAGAAACCCAAGCCTCAACCCATTGTCGTGCCGTCAGGAACGACTCTTACCATCACAGTGGGGCAGTCTTTGAGTTCCAAGACCAGTCAAACGGGCCAAACTTTTATCGGTACCCTGGCGCAACCGGTAAGTGTTGGAGGAAAGACAGCCATTCCCGCCGGATCAACCATCAGTGGCACGGTGGTCTCGGCCAAGTCGAAGGGCAAGATAAAAGGTCAAGGCGAACTCGACCTCGCACTCACGAGCGTAACGGTGAGAGGGCAAACCTATAACATCCAGACTGCCGTAGTAGCTCAAACGGTCAAAGGCAAAGGCAAGAGGACCGCTGTCGCGACCGGCGGAGGAGCAGCCGGGGGCGCGTTGATTGGAGGGATCGCCGGCGGCGGTAAAGGAGCGGGCATTGGAGCGCTCGTTGGCGCCGGCGCCGGATTGGTGGGAGGGACGTTGACTGGCAACCAGCAAATTGAAATTCCGGCCGAGTCGGCGCTCAGCTTCCGATTGTCGGCGCCTCTGACGCTGCCACCCTCGGCCCAGTGATCAGGCTTTGCAACAAATCTTTCCGCCGGTACTGTGGAAGCATCGGCGGAGAGAGGTTTTTTGTTCTTTAGATCTTGCGCGGAATTGACCGCGGCTAGCCGGCTTCAAGCTTCCGACAATGACCGCAGCCCCGCGGGTGAGACCTGCAATGCGACGCCATCCGTCAAGGCCACCGAGCGCTCGATCAGGTTCTCGAGTTGTCTGACGTTGCCTGGCCAGTCGGAATTCGTGAGCCAACTCGCAGTCTCAGCGGAAATACTTTCGACGGGTTTGTTCATTCGGCGTGCGAACTTCTGCCTGAAATAGTGTGCCAGTAGGGGAATGTCATCGCGCCGCTCGCGCAGGGGCGGAACCTGGATGGGGAATACATTCAGTTTGTCGTACAGATCGCCAAGAAACATTTGTTCCGCAACCCGCTCTCCCAGATCGCACTTGGTGGTCGCGATCAGGCGAATATTCGTCCGAATACTGTGGGTGCCTCCCAGTCGCTCAAATTCCCGGCGCTCCAGCAACCGAAGCAGCTTGACTTGAAGGGTCATCGGGACATCCGCGATTTCGTCCAGGAAGAGTATTCCCGGGTTTGCCAGCTCGAGATGGCCGATCTTCCGACTCTCGCCTTCGGTTCCTCGCTCTTGTCCGAACAGATCGCTCTCCAGCGTGCGGCTGGCAGTCGCCTCGCAGTTAACCTTCAGGAAACTCTCGTTTCTCTGCGCACTAATACGGTGGATGGCTCGGGCAATCAACTCCTTACCTGATCCCGCTTCACCCAGAATCAGCACTGGAGTGTCGCTTTGCGCTACTTTGATCACCAATCGCAGCGTTCGCTTGAGCTGCGAGCTTTCACCCACGATCTCATCAAAGCCATTTTCAGCGTGTTGATCTTGCATGCAGGACCTGTCCCAGGATGACGACCACTACTGTCGCGAACGTAGCATCAGGTATGGTGACGAATCCATGCTGCGTTGGTACGGAGGGGCTCTACGTTTGCAAAGAAAGACTTTACGAAAGTATTAGGGCGGTCCTACGTGATCAGGTCCGAGCGGAGGGATTCATGGCGAGAAGAATCTCTTGGACAACCCGAGCTTTAGGTGTAGATTAGCGGCACATTCTGTAGGCAACCAATTGATTTGCGTTCCTGGCTCGACGTCTGAAGCAGAGCTATTTGAGTCCCGCATAATATAGCGATACTTTTCCGAGGTGGCTGCGTCTAATCAAGCATGGGAAACCCTGCCGGAGTACGACGCGATTTCGAAGCCCTGGAGAAACGGCGCTTCCACGCCATTCGCCTGTTCGAGCGAGGCGAGAATCAATCTGCCATTGCCCGCCAAGTCAAGGTGGTTCGTCAAACCGTGGCCCGTTGGGTGAAACAGTATCGTGCCCAGGGCAAGTCCGGACTGCGCAAAGCCGGACGGGCCGGGCGCAAGCCCGGTTTGAGCGAGAAAGACCGGCAGCGCCTGCACACTTTGCTGCTCCAAGGTCCCGAGCGACTGGGCTTCGAAACTCCGCTGTGGACCTGCCCACGCGTGGCCCACCTGATCCAACAGGAATTTGGCGTGCGTTATCACGAGGGACATGTGTGGAAGATTCTGGTCAGTCTTCACTGGAGTCCGCAACGGCCCACCGGACGAGCGCGGGAACGCAACGAAGAACAGATCCGGCATTGGAAGAAGAAGGTGTTGCCTGCCCTTAAAAAAAAGCCCTCCGCGAGGGGCGCATCCTGATCTTTGTCGATGAGAGCGGGTTGAGCCAGCGGCCGCATCGCTGCCGCACTTGGGCGCCACGCGGCCAGACCCCGGTGCTGCAGTACAACTTTAACTGGAAAACCCTATCCGTGGCCGCCGGGTTGACGGTGTGGAACTTCTACTTCCGTTTGTACCCGGGGTCGATCAAAAAGGCGCAAGTGCGGGACTTTCTCCAAACCCTGGTGCGGCATCTGCCGGGGCCGTTGTTGCTGCTCTGGGACCGGCTGCCGGGACACCGCAGCCGACTGGTGCAGGACTACATCGCATCCCTCCAAGGCTGGATCCATCAGGAGTACCTGCCCTCCTACGCTCCGGAGTTGAACCCGGTGGAGTTCATTTGGGCCCACTGGAAGCAGCACGAGCTACCCAACGTTTGCCCCAAAGATTACTACCAGCTCAGTCAAGCGGCGCTGCGGACTCTGCGACGCATGCGCCGCCGCCCGCGATTGATCACCGCCTTCTGGCAACAGGCTTCTTTGTGGTCAGAATGACTCTATATTATGCGAGGTTCAATAGGTTCCAAAGCCTTACCCAGAAAAATGTTGCCTGCCTATTTGAGGTGGGTGTACAACTATCGCAAGCTAAAACTCACACAGACAATATCCAATCGCAAAATTGGCCCAACCTTGGAGGGAAAGGGTCGTTTTTGCCAGCACTCGCCTGCTGTCACTTTTTAGGCCTCGGCACAAATCGCTCTCCGCACACCGGACACTCGATACGCTCAAAGTCGATACGCCACACCTCTCCCCGTGGAATCAACTTTCCACATTTCGGGCATACCGCATCGAGCGCCGCCCGTACTTTGTCGAGATTGATCTTCCGCGAGCGCGGCATGATCTGGGAAACTGCCTTAAGCGAACTTTGTAATCTCGCTGACAAACTCTTGGGCCATGTTATCTGGCGAAATTACGTAGGAACTAGTACCAGAACGCGAGCGCCCTTTAACAAATGTTGCGTGGCCGTCCCTAATTTCAATGGAGTAGTCGCTCCCGGTGCTTACGAGCATGCACCTAACTTCTAGTCTTTCCCTATCAAAACGTGCGCTGACAGCCGTGAGGAAATCGTGTGTTCCCACAGTTACGCCATCGCCTCCCTCACTACGCAGGGAGAGTGCATTTTCTTTTAAGGCTCGATTGAAAGCTTCAACCTTGCTATGAACGCCATCCAAGAATTCCTTCCAAAGCCTAGGGGCTTCCGCATTCTTTTGCTTGTCCTCTAATAGCCTGATTTCCTTTTCGGTCTGCTCTTTCTTTCGTCTCTCGCGAACGGCATTGGCTTCTTTTTCTGCCCAGTCTTCCATACCGTAACCTCCCGGCAAAAGACTACTCTCCCGGTGGTGAAACTCCAATAATAGGCACAATCGGTGAGATTCGGCTCTAATTTTCAAATGGAGCCCCGCTTCATGGCTCCTCTTCTCCGTTCAGCAGGGCATTCTTGGATTCTACGGCTGTCATCCCCGACAAGCGCGGCATTTCCCCGAGAATAACCACGCCGGTTTGTATCTCCGGCTGGAACATTCCAAGGTCCCGCGTGTTGCCCAGAGCCTTGATGGATTGAATTGCTTTATCCTCGCCCGCCTCGATGTTGCTAATCAGTGCGCCGCGTACTAGTGCTTCTTGTTCCGGTACGGGCAGGGATTTTCCGAGTTCGCGAAACCGTTTTCCCTTGCTGTGCCCCTTCATCAGCTTTAGGGCGCGGTTAGGAACGGCATCCCATCCCTGATTTGCAACACTCTGCGAGTATTCATTGGCCAGCAGTACATCGCGCACGGGGTTGCCATCCCGTGAGCGCCCGGATCAACCGAGTGACGAACGACGACGAGGAATGTTCTCGACCCGTTGAGCTTGTGAGCTTGCCGAGACTCAGAATCGACTCTTTTTGTAGTGTGAGGCTACACGATCAGTCCGCATTCCAGTGCAATTGCTTGACTGGTTGCCACCCAGATAAGGGATCATCCACCAATCTCAAATGCTCGTTGGGCATCCGCCAGATCATCAGCTTACCGACCCGTTGGGCATCCGACTGCAAGAACTACCAGTGTCATACATACGATTGTTGTGCCACGCTCGCACGATCCTGTGGCGGTCTCCGTGCCCCTACTGATCCGTTGTTAAGGGGAGGAATTAAGTCGTTTCTTTCGCGTCTTTCCGCCCAGTCTTCAGACTATCTTCGAACCTTGCGCCTGCGCAACGACAGAACTAACGGCGCATGGAATTCTAAATAGAGTTAGGAAGTTGGCAACTACACTCGAAGAGTTGGGTTTTGAACGGTGAGAGGGGCGGAGGCACTTGGAAACGTCACCAGTCCGGGTTCTCGTTGTCGATGATTACGAACCGTTTCGCCGATTCGTGTGTTCGACGCTGGGGAAAAGCTCGGATTCGCAGGTCATCGGCGAGGCCGATGACGGATTAGAAGCGATTCACAAAGCCGAAGAACTGCAACCGGACTTGATTCTGTTGGATATCGGGCTCCCAAGTCTGAACGGAATCGAAGCCGCTCGACGAATCCGCAAGCTCTCCCCCGAATCCAAAATACTTTTTGTAAGTCAAGAATCTTCTGCCGATGTGGTGCAAGCGGCTCTTCGCATAGGGGCGCTTGGCTACGTTGTCAAAACCCACGCCGGAATCGAACTACTGGCTGCTGTGCAAGCGGTTCGTCAGGGCAGGCAGTTTATCAGTGTCGGAGTACCGAGAAAGGCGGAGATCACTCGCAGCCACGAGGTTCAATTCTATTCTGATGATGCAGCTTTTGTAGTTGGCTTTACTTATTTTATCGAAGCCGCTCTAGAGGCCGGGAAGGCGCTCATCGTGGTCGCGACCGAGTCACATAGAAAGAGTCTTCTTCAGAGATTGCAGGAACAAGGCGTGGATATTGCTGCCGCCATAGAACAGGGGCGCTATCTCCCTTTGGATGTTGCCGACACGGTCTCGACGTTCATGGGGGATGAACTGCCCGACCCAGTGCGATTTTTTAGAGTCGTGGGTGATCTGATCGCGGCAGCCGCTCGGGCGACAGCGGGGGAACAGTCGCGGGTTGCAATTTGCGGGGAATGCGCGTCAATTTTGTGGGCGCAAGGTAAAGCGGATGCGGCTATTCAGGTGGAGCGATTCTGCAATCAGCTAACTAAACGATACGAAATGGATATTCTTTGCGGGTTCTCATTGAGCAGCTTTTACCGCGAGGAAGATAAGCAAGTCTTCCAGAAGATTTGTAGCGAATGCTGAACTATCATCCGTAGTGATGGGATCTCTTACCCGACTGCACGCATGGAATCAATTCTCGCAGTGAGAGGCACGCAAGCGTGAATCCTGGTGCCACGCTTGGGTTGCGATTCGATTGAAAACGTCCCGTCCAGCAGTTTCAGCCGCTCCTCCATGCTGATGAGGCCCAGCCCACGGCTCTCCTTTGCAGCTTCTCGGTTAAAGCCCGAGCCGGAGTCGCTAACCGTGAGATGAATCTTCCCCTGCGCTCCCCACAAGCTTACTTCGAAGTGTCGTACGCCACTGTGTTTCGTCGCATTGTGGAGGGCTTCTTGCAGAACTCGGAAGAGGCCAAGAGAGATATCCGGCGACAAAGGGCTGGGCAAATCGTGGGTTTTGAAGTCAATCTCCACCTTCTGCTGCTCCCCAAATTCTTGGCAGAAGCCTCTCATGGCGGCAGCTATGCCCACATATTCCAGTTTTGACGAGTGCAACTCGTGTGACAAGGATTGGATAGACTGCCTGCCGACCGCCAACACGTCATCATGAAGTGGACTGCCGCATGGCACGCTCTGGCGAAGGCGAACATGCCAGAGAATCATCAAAAGGGTGAGGTGTTTTCGGCAAGACCCACTGGCGAAACGCAGGAGTTGATTGCGCTTGCCCACGATATTTACCGACTGCAATTAGTCAAAAAGCTGCCTGCAAAATTGATGAAGAGGTTGAGAAGTCGTGATGGGTTCCAAGGCGCACGATATGAAATCGCCGTGGCCTCTGCGTTTGCACGGTGTGGTTTTGATATTGAATGGTTGAAGGACCCTGCGACAAAGCACTGTGAGTTTGTCGCAACCCACAAGACCACGCGAGAGCCCATCGCTGTTGAGGCAAAGAGCCGACACCGCAAAGGAGTATTACACGAAATCGGTGCGCCAGTGTCCGACGTGTTGGCTGACATCGAAGGACTCTATGATGACGCCCTTAGCCACAATCCGGGCAACATGCCATTCGCCGTTTTCATAGAATTGAATCTGCCTCACGAACCGGACAGACAAGGGTTTGAGAAAACATGGTTTCAACGCGTCAAGGAAATGATGGGTACACGACTGACCCCAAGCCCTCATGAGCCAGATTTGTGTTCTCTGCGTGGTTTCACTAACTTTGGCTGGCACTATTGCGGTTCTCAAGAAGCAACCACACCACATGAGTTTGTTCTAGCTTGGTCTTTTCACGCCAAATACCCGGTGAGCCAACAGATTTTTCTTGCCCTGCGCGAAAGTTTCAACGACTACGGCAAAGCAGAAGATTACTAACCGGATTTCTTCTGCCGCCAGATCGTCAGTCCTGGGGGAGGGGTTTTGAGTGTAATGGCCTTCCATGAGAATGCCGGTCCGCGTCAAGTAGATTTTGATCTGTCTTTCCTAAAATTCCCCCTTTCCTTCCTGGCGGAGGGTGTGCAGAGCGGCCCGGAGCGGTCCAGGGCGCGTTCTGTGCGGCGTCAGCGAACCCTTGACGGCGAGGACCGCTCTGTCACCATTCCGTCAGGAAGGAAAGGGAGCGGTCGCCCGAGATTTTGGTCTTGCTTGCGTTCTTGCTGTGCGCCCCAACCAACCCTGTCGCCACCCTTCCATCCGCACTCTCAATGAGCGATTTTTGTTTCGCTCGGTGCAAGTTGGGTGTTCTCGTTGCAGCCGGTGCTGCCACCTGTTTGTCGACCTCTCCTTCCATCTCGCGATGGAAGTTGGGCCAGGCCATTAACGCAGTCACCGGAACTCGGCGCCTGGGCGCGGTGCTTCCAATCAACGAATCTGAACTATGCGGCTGCCGGCAATAGAACTTGTCTACTGTGGCGCAGCGGTTCGTAAGCCTCTCCGCTCACCCACAAGCGATGCAGCAAGACGGCGAGCTTGCGTGCGGTCGCGATCACCGCTCGTTTCTTTTCATTCTTCCCCCCACGCTCGGCCAGCTTCAGACCCCAGCGCCGCAGATCAGCTGTCCGCTCCAAACGGACCCAGAATGTGGTGCGCACCCTGCACCAGCAACGTTCGTAAATACGAATCGCCTTCCTTGCTGATGTGTAACTGGGGCTCGCTCTGCCCCGAGTTCCTCCGTCCCGGCTGCAACCCCACATAGCAGCCCACATCGCGGCTCTTGCGAAAGCGCTGCGCATCCTCCAGCGTCAGCATGTAGGTAAGCGCGATCAGCGTCCCCACTCCCTTCTCTTGTTTCAGCCGCACCACTTGCGGATAACCATTCGTGGCGATCTTCTCGATCTGCTAGTTGTATTCGTAAATCCGCTGGCTCAGCGATTCGATGGCGGCCAGCAATGGTTCCAGTGCCGCTTGCAGTTCCGGACTCAGACTTTGCGCTTTCTCGGCATTCATATTGCGCGGGCTGCAGCCGCGCAGCCGTTCCCCGTAAGACTTCGTCAGTCCTCGCGCCGTGTTGATCAACGACGTCCGTGCCCGCACCAGTCCGGCTCGCGCTCGGATCACCATCAGATGCGATTGGGCTTGCGCACTGCGATGCTGCACCGGCGCCAGCAACTGCGGATCGATCCTCGCCAACCGGGCCAGAGTCCGGGCGTCGAAGCGATCATCTTTCCGCCGGCTCTCCCCGATCAAGCGCACGTTGCGCGCATGCGCCACGATCACTTTGTGTCCCAACTCGCTCAACACCCGGCTCACCCACGGCGAATGCATTCCCGTTTCCAATGCGATCCGGCTCCCCGGCACTTTCCCGAACACTTCTTTCATCGCCTTCGGAGTCGTACCCAGCTTTTGTTCCAGCACTACTTCGCCCGCTTCATCCAACACGCAATACCAGCTCGATCGATCCCCCAGGTCCAAACCGATCGTCAGTTTCTGCTCTCGAAAATTCCTCGTCTGCCTTGCCCCTGCGGTGCTAATCTTCTTCATTGCCGGTCTCCTTTATCTCTTGCGCTTCGAGCGCGTCGATAACTTGGGAGCCTATCGCATCCCGCCGGAGACCGGCATTCTCATCCCATCTGTTTACGACAATTACTGTCGCGCGTGCTATTCCAAGAACAATTTATGATTAGATGCGAGCCGCCGGAATACATCCTATGCGCACGCAAATCATCCAGGTGCCGTATGACTCTGGCTACAAAGACTACCGCATGGGGCGGGGCCCCAGACATATTGTGGCTCGTCTCAAGGCCGAGAAAAATTTTCCGGTGGACACGCTAGGGGCAGACGGGGTGGAGGCACAGGACCGCTTCGGGCTCGACGAGGTCGGCACCTCTTTTGCGGTCGCGCGTGAACTCGCAGAGAAGGTTCGTGATGCGACCGGCCGCGGGGATTTCCCTTTGGTGCTTGCCGGCAACTGCATCAGTTGCATAGGCACGCTCGCTGGACTGGGAGACCCGCCGCCCGCGATCATCTGGCTCGACGCACATGGCGATTTCAATACTCCAGAGACCACCATCAGCGGCTTTCTGGATGGCATGGCGCTGGCCACTGCCGTGGGCAGATGTTGGGGCAAACTCGCAACCACCGTCTCCGGCTTCCGCCCAGTGCCCGAGACGCAGGTGGTTTTGCTAGGCGCACGCGACTTCGATGTCGATGAACGTGCGCTGCTCGACCGTTCCGCTGTTTCTTTGATAGACGTGCAACGTATCCGGAAGCATGGCTTGCGTGCCGCTCTAGAGCCGCTGTTGCCGAAAATCCAGACACACACAGGTCGTGCGTATCTTCATATCGATCTCGATGTGCTCGATCCCGCCGAAGCGCGTGTCAACCATTTCGCTCCCGCTGGCGGCCTGACGTTGGCGGAGTTGCTTGGGATCGCCAGCTTGATACGCGAACGCTTTGCCCTGGCCGCAACTGCTATCACGGCCTACGATCCCGAGTATGACGAAGGTGAGAAAGCGGTAAAAGCGGCCGTGGATGTTATCCGGGAACTAGCTAAGTTAGTCTGATGTTTTCCCCGTGACCCTTTTGGCTAGTTGTCTGGCTTTCCGTCTACTCACTTGGCGGGCTGTCAGCATCCGGAAACTATGCAGTTGTTGGCGAAAAATCGCGTTGGTGTTGAAAAACTCACACTCTAGAAGTTCGCAGAAATTTCATCGCGCTAGGATGCCCTATAAACGACGTTCTCGATTTTGGTGGACATTTTCTATCCCTCCGGCGGGACAGTTTTTTCAAAAGAGGGGGTTTTTCAACAGCCACTCGCGATTTCACTCACTGACTGAGTTGTATTCAGCCGCTGATACGCTGCTTACGCTTGCCGTTCATGACGGAAACAATCGCAATGGCAGGAGAGCCCGCATGCTCGCCGAGGGCCGCGGACACTTGGCGGAGTACTGACTCAAGGCGCAAGCTTGTACTATGGCCTGTTTACATCAGTTAACAAGGTCGCCGCTAAGCTGCTTTCGGCTAGGGCCAGTCGCAAGATCACTGAGGTCCATGATCTCTTTCTGTTTATGGCATTTCGCAGGGTCATCTTGGAATAGTTGACCTCGGTACATACCGCAGGGCTAGCCTGTAGCCTAGTATCTCAAGGAACCCACCTCTGGACGAACGTTCCGCCGCTCGTAAGACGTCAGCAAAGGAGGGACTGTGAAAACTGGATCTGTTGATGGGATGCAGGTACTAAAGCGCCGAAGCAGTCGCATGGCGCTCAAAGCTCAAATAACGCTGTCAGGCGACGACTGCACGAAGTGCGCCTTCACTCTGCCCGCCAAAGCAACCAAGCTGAACCGACATGGGGCTGCCATTCAACTGAATCGTGAGCTGTCGGTCGGTTCAACCATCATGTTACAAAACACTCGCCACACTCAACTTTCGGCCCGAGTAGTCACCCTGATCAGCGCACAACGTCAGGGGATCTATACATATGGGGTCGAGTTTCTCGATGCGGGCGCTGTGGAAAAGAATTTCTGGGGAATCAACTTTCCGTCACCCTCGGTTCCGAAGTGAGGACTGTTTAGGTCAACTGCTGAAATATCGGGTCTCTGACAATGTCACAGTGTCAGGCCCTTTTCGAGCGCACTACTGCATGCACTCAAACAACAGGTCAAAACGTGTAATGGCCTGATAGCCTCAGTTGACTATTGCAGCTTCGTGTACTCGGCTTTGGCTTCTTTCAGGATGGGGATGTCGGGGTCAGCGTCTGTCCAGAGGGTGAGGAAGTCTTTGTAAGCCGCAAGTGCCCGGACCCGTGCCGCATCTGCATCGGCGCCTTGGGAGATCTTGTGCTGTAACGCGTTTGCCCGTGCCACGCCCAAACGGGCTAAAGCCCCTGTCCAGCAGTTCCACACGATGCCGCTGTGGTCGATAATTTTTTGGAACTCAGCGGCAGCGTGTGCGCCCTGCCCGGCCACGAGATACGTTTCACCGCGAATGTAGTTTGGATACAGACAAGATCCGTTGGCAAGAGAATTGCCCGAATTCGACCGGCGAAGCGGCTTTCAAACTCTCGAGAGCGCGAGCGGAATTTTTTTGATTGAGAGCCAACTGCGCCCTGATCGCGGTTAGCCACAGATCCTGCATTTGCGTATCGAGTGGGCGATGTTCGTTTAGGTCATGTGCAAGCGATTCCGCTTTTGCACCACCTCCGGAGGCAGCAAAGGCCAGAGCGGCCTCCGCTCTCACCTCTGGACTCTTAGCCAGCTTGATTGCATCGTTCGCACTGCGTTGTGCAGCATTCGCATCGCCGAACGCAGCTTCACGCACCGCAGAATGCGCCAGCCACACTGCTGCCGTCTCTTTGCTGTCAGCGCGCATTGCGGAATCGGCAGCCCGCTGGGTTAGTTCTCTTGCTTTAGCGAGATGACCGGCGTAGGCCTCGGTATCGGACGCCAGGGAAAGGCCAAAGTTCTCTTCTGGTTTGCCGGTGAACCACTGCTCTTGCTCGTTCATTACGGCCGTGTCGCCAGCGATGAACGCCATACCATAAAGATCATCATGAAGAATGTACACATCCAGCTTCCGCGCGAGCGCTTCCTGAATGGCCTGTCGAGCTTCATCAAAACGCTGCAGCATCACTAAACTGTTGGCCAACACGACGTAGGTTTCCGGCCTGTAGCGGAGGCCCTCGCGATACTCCTCCGAGGCCCTCTCCCACTTTCCCTCGTCAGAGTACAGATTTCCGAGATCGATGTGCGCGATGCCGTCTCGCGGATAGCTCGCCACCCACGCCCGATACGCTTGTTCCGCCTCATCCAATTGGCCAGTTCCCATTTCGTAGTAATTGGCGGTTATATGCAATCTTTCTCTTTCGCTGGCGTGATTCCGCAACTCGAATGCCTTGGTAAAATAATCACGCGCGCGGTCGGACTGGCCCATGCTCAGATAATTCCAAGCCACTTCCAGAAAGCCCATGGCGAATTTGGGATCGAGCTCAATGGAGCGCTGGTTGTAGGGCAGACTTGAGCCGGGGCCCTTTTCGACATATGCTTCCTGGCCGAGAGTGTACGACTTCAGCGCTTCGAGTGAGGACGTCGTTGCCACGGTCAAGGGAACATTAAATTTCTGGACGGTGCTCAAAGGTTCACTCAGTTCACCGCGGAGTCTCGCGGTCATCTCGCCGAGCGTATCCAGCACTGTGTCTTTGGCAGTGGCGACGGCTTTCTCTTCTGCCAGTACCGTTCCCGTCTTGCAATCGATGGCCTTCAGGTCCAGAGGGTATTGGCTGTCTGAACTGACAATCGATCCCCCTATGTACGCCTTGCCGTTTGCTCTCTGACAAACGTCGCGCACCACGTCGTCGAGCAGCGGAGTCGTAGAAGCACGTCCCATCAGCCGCAGGGTCATTGCGGCCTTTTCCTCACCCAGCACGTTGAGAAATGGTGACTGCCCGAGTGAGAATGCGAGAGCCGTTTTCAGTGTCCCATCGAAAACAGCGTCGCCCGTTCGGTTGCTGAAGTCGGCAAGGACCACCGTGTCCTTGTCGGTCAAAGAGTTCGTTTGACGCCATTCACGCGTGCGGTAGTAGACGCCACAGGCAATCAGCACAATCACAGACGTTGCAGCGGCGAAATACCAAAGTTTGGGGATTTTTTCTCTTGGCTCACGATGCTGGCTCTCCGTAACAGAGGCCCCCACGCTGGTCACTTCTACGCGGAGTGTTCCGCTGGTGATTGCGCCCTCCCCTGCGAGTTGACGTCCGCTTTCGGTGTCGCGTCGCAGACGCTGCAAGTCGGAACGCATTTCTTTTGCGCTTTGGTAGCGGAGCTCACGATCCTTTTCCAGAGCTTTGCGAATAACTAATTCCAATCCGGGTAAAAGCTGGGGATTGAGTTGTGAGGGTAACGCGGGTTCCTTGTGGACGATGAGGCCACAGATGTCGCCAGCGCTCGATCCACGAAAAGCAATTGTGCCCGTTGCCATTTCGTAGAGAACGCACCCGAAAGAGAAAAGATCGGTCCGGGCATCGAGCTCCTTAGCCTTGACCTGTTCGGGTGACATGTAGGCGACGGTGCCCAGCATTGCGCCAGGACTGGTTAAAAGCATTGCATCCGAGTCCAGAAGCGTTTCCGTATCGTTGCTGGACAAACCGCTCCTACCGGTCATTTTTGCTAGCCCGAAATCGAGCACCTTGGCGCGACCACGTTTGGTGACGAATATGTTGGCCGGCTTGATGTCCCGATGGACGATGCCCTCGGTGTGGGCGGCGTCCAAGGCGTCCGCAACCTGAATGGCAAAGGAGAGAATTTCCTCGATTTCAAGCGGGCGGCCTGCGATCTTATGCTGCAGTGTCAGGCCGTCCAGGAATTCCATAACAATAAAAGGCTTACCTTGATGCTGACCGATTTCATGAATCGTAGAAATGTTGGGGTGATTCAGCGCCGAGGCTGCCTGCGCCTCGCGCTGAAAGCGGGCCAATGCCTGAGGATCGTTGGCTACATCGTCGGGCAGAAATTTGAGAGCGACGAAGCGGTGCAGGGTCACGTCTTCCGACTTGTAGACCACACCCATCCCACCGCCGCCAAGTTTTTCAATGATGCGGTAGTGCGAGATGATCTGACCAATCATTATAGGGTGGAATCTTAGGAGGAGCAGTGAGGCAAGTCAATGAAGGGAGAGCGGTTGGGGGCGGCACCTACAAGTCAATTGTCGTTACATCGCGATTTCACTCATTGACCTTGGTTCTGTGGCTCTGGATTAAGCCACTTCGGGCGTGATGCTCATCCGGGCAGACTCGCCGAGATAATTGGCCCGCGCATCTTCTCCCTCGGTGCTGTTCGATAGGAGATACGGATAGCCCTCTTTCTCAGTGTGCTTCACGGTGATCGTCGAAATTCGCAGCCAGCGCTTGGTTATCTGCCGATCCCATGGATGAACCTCCCATATGGATTCGTCTTCGAGAATGACAATTCTGCCTTCCTCAAGCTTGTCGCGCAGCCAATGTTCCTCGTGGATTCTAGTGTAGAAGGCCAAGATGGCGTTCCTTAGTTCTGCGATGCGTCCAAGAGGCTGGACTTGCGTTTTCGCGTGAATGAAGAGAGCTGGGACCCAAGATGATTCTGCGCCCGCCAGAAAGCCAAGTCAAGATGGCGAAACATCGCGATTGCACTCATTGACCCCGGGGTTGGGATTTTGCCTTTTCGCAACTAGTCCGATACTATTCCGGTGCTTTCCGAAAAGGAGGAAACATACTGATGAAGCGAATTGTAGGCTGGGGATTCGTTGTGCTGTTGTTGTCGCTGGTCTCGATTCCTGTTCTGGCCGCCGACAAGTCAGACGTTGCGGGTCGCGCCGCCACTTGGGTGAAGGAGTATAACGCGGGCAATCTTGCGGCAGTTGTGGCGCTGTACACTCCCGATGGCTGCCGCATGCCGCCCAACCAGCCATTGATTCGTGGTCGCGATGCGATCATGGCGCAGCTTAAGGCCGGCAAGGAAGCCGGCGCAGCCGCGGTCAAGGTCACCGTCACTGGCGCTGAAAGCAGCGGCGATGTCGGCTATGGCTTCGGGACGTATGAGACCACGCGCTCTGACGGTTCCCACTTTGACCACGGCAAGTGGATGCTGTCGTCGAAGAAAGTGGACGGGAAATGGCTGACCGAATGCGACATCTTTAATTCGGACATGGCTATGCCGAGCGGAGCGATGAAGTAGTTTTGCTTTGGGCGCACTCGCGATGCCCCCAAAAAGGTTCGCGGGTGTGCCGCTCCACCTCCGCACCTCGCAGCTAACTGTTGAAAAATCCCGATTACGCTCAAAACCCCCTCAAAACGTGTAATGGCCTCCCTCGAAAAGAGCCGTAACGCACTGCAAACAGGGGGTTGGCGAAGAGTCTCTTTTCATGCTTCGTTGTGACCGGAGTCCGGTCATGCTGACCTATTAACAACAGTTGACGTTGTCTACCTCCGGTTTTGACCATTACTCATCCACGACGGGAGCTGGCCTCAGCAGGAAGGTCTGCGAATATGCTGTGACCGCGCGGAACGGTCAGAGTCCGCTGCTCTCTGGATAGTCATAACTCGTGTCGCTTCCCGTCCAAGCCTCATCAGGCTAACGCGAGACCGTGAGAGCGAGCGTGGGCGTGGCGCGCAAGATGCGGCTCGTGTACAAGCGCAGTAAGTTTGTTACCGGTGAGTTCCTCGTAGACTTTCCCGACTTGCGATGGGAAGCCATCATCCGAGCTTGCGCGATCGCTGACAAAGCGCGCGATCTGCGCATTGGATTTCAGCGTCGCCCGGATCGTTTCGATCTTAGCTTTCGTCTGGTCGGGCGGAATGTTGGTCATAACGGCTCCAACCTGCTCGCGGAGCGCCTTGAAGAACACCTGCTGGTCGTCCAAAACCGTTCCAATAGAGCGCGGACCGTGACCTGTGCATACGATCTTCGCGTCGAGTTTCCTGGCTGCATCCAGCGTCGCCACCCACTTGCCCACGTCCCCGTCGCCCACGTAGTTGTAGGGTCCGTTTACGCAGATATCGCCCGTGAAGAGGATGCGCTCTTTCGGCAGCCAAGCCACGGCATCGCCATGCGTATGCGCCACTCCCAAGTGCATCAGTTCAACCCGATGCTTGCCGTCGTCAAAAATCAAGTCCTTCGAAAAGAGAACGGAAGGCGGCTTGAGCTTCGTGGTTCTTAGGTCGGCGCGATCCTTCATCGCCGCTTCCCACCTGCCCGGTTCGTGTCCGTAATAGCCGGTCTCGTATTGCTTCATCTCCTGGATGACGCCCGTATGTGCAACTGGCACCCCGCCGTTTTCCACAAAGACCTGATTCCCATAAGCATGGTCGCCGTGATGATGCGTATCAAAAGCAAACCTTATCGGCTTTTCGGTCAGGGCGCGAATTTTGCCGATAATCAGCTTTGCCCCTGCAGGGAAATTTGCATCGATGACCAGCACGTAATCTTCAAACATGATCCAGCCGTTGTTGCACACTGCGTCCGCAGTATCGGAAACCTGGCCCTCGTGAAAGTAAACATCAGGGGCGACGAGGTCTTCCTTGGCAGCTTCGGCCATTCCTTCGGGCATCGGTCCCGCCAAAAGCTTCGCCTCAGCCGCGAGGCTTAGAAAAGCGCTTCCGCCTACTAGGAACTCGCGCCTGTTTACATCGCACATGTTCCCTCCATCTGTCTCAATTGGTCGATCCTGCGTGCCTTCGCTCTTGAAAATGATGGGGTCGAAACCGTTCGGGCAGGATTATACGCTGGGGTGGCGAGAACTATCCCTGAAAAATCGGCTTGCTGGGAAGGGGCGCAGATTGGACCTTGTGAACGCGGCACCCGGAACAAGTTGAGTGGTAGTGAGCTAAGCAAAGTAGCCCACTAACAGTTGAGGTAACTGCTGCAAAATCCCGATTACAGTGCGCCGGGCTAAACCGGCATGAAGCAGAGGAGGAAGAAGCCTTACGAGAAAGGACTAGCGATCCACTCGGCCCCGAGTTTTGCGTTGGGCATCGCGAGGTGCACGACGAAGCGTAAACAGGGGGATAGGTGGGGTGGGTATTGAGCTCCGAAAAGATGCAATCCAGACGCCGACGCTCTTGTAATGGCGGAAGGCAACATGAGTGGGAGCGATAGCGCGAGTTCCGGCTCAGTCTGGCGTAGTCGAAGACCCCAGGCACGCCTAGAAACCTCATGCACGAGAACCGGGAGACCTCGGAGACACCTGCGGGTGAACCAAGCCGCAGGTCGGCGGGTGAAGGCCCAGGCCATACGGCCTGCGTGCACGTCTGCGAGGAGTCGGACAGCGGCATAGTACCGATGAATCATTCGAACAAAGACGGAAGGCTCGTCGGCGGAGAGTGAGGAGGGAAGGCTGCTGATCAAGGAGAACACTTTCCCATTTGGTACGTTCCCGACTCAGAGCGGGTGTGTACGTGTTCCACGGGTGGGCGAGTGTACGGACAAGCTCCACGCTTGGCCGTTATTCATCTGCAATAAGAGCCGCATGCGCTAAGGAGCGCTCGTGCGGATCCGCGCGGGGGCGATCAGCGATGGTCGTCCCTACCGCGACCTCATTGAGGGGTTTTGAGTGTAAATGGCCTCCCTTGAGAAGAGCCGTAACGCACTGCAAACAGGGGGTTGGCGAAGAGTCTCTTTTCATGCTTCGTTGTGACCGGAGTCCGGTCATGCTGACCTGGTTACAACAGCGGCGCCAAGCAAAGAATGGACGGTAGCTACAAGAAAGGTTGAATCTGAATTGAGAAGGTCAGTGTTTTAATACGCTGGTCCAGTTCTGGAGCAGCGTGATGGGCTTCGTGCTCTGATCGCCAACCACATCCACCAGGAACTTGTGGCCGTCGGGTCCGACGTCATATATGTCGCCGGGAAGGCGGAAGAGCGACTGGGGTGCTCCCAAGTGAATGTCGTGGCTGTTCTCCTCCACCGGAACGGCAGTGAGGGTGCGGTCGACTGTCGTATAGAAAATTTCTTTGCCGTCGCCACGCCATCGCGCCCACGTCCCGCCCCCGGTTGAAATCTGCCATTTGCCTTGCGCCGTTGGGAACGGAACGACATAGATCTCAGCCCTTCCCGATTCGTTGGACTGGTAGGAAACCCAATGCCCGTCCGGCGAGAACCGAGGAAAGCTCGTGATGTACTTCCCCGCAGCTTCCAGCCGAAAAGCCTTCCGATCGCCGCTAAGCGGCATGGCCCAGATCTCCTGGGCGCTGCCGACCGAACCCTTTGACATCAGTAAGTACTTCCCATCCCGCGACCAGTCCGCCACTCGGACCAGCTCGCGGTCCTCATGGATTAGCTCCTCTTCGGGCCCGCCCGCGGCTGGCTTGCGGTGAACGGCGCTGCCCTGTTTGATAACCGCGTTGTAGGCGACCCACTGTTCATCGGGCGACCAGACCGGATTATTATTGCCCACCGGACCAAACGTCAGCCGTGTGCGCGCTCCCCGTGAGAGATCCATGACCCACACGTCGATCACACTGCCGGGGATCGCCAGAGCCACGCGGTCCGCGCGCGGCGACAGGCGGATTGCCCGCTGGGGCCCATACAAGCCAGCCAAGCCTGGAAACTTCTCCCCCACTAGTCCCAACTCTTTGCCCGCGCGGTCGAACCATGCCAGCTGCGTCTGCGTCTGCGCGCCGCCGGAATACGCCACCTGCCCGTTGCGCGAAACCGTGAACAGAGCCCGCCAGTTTGACCCATCTTCGCTGACTCCGGTGGTCACGGCCTGAGGATCCCCCAGCACCTTGCCCCGCTTCGCGTCAAACGGCTGTGCCTGCAGCACACCTTCTTTCGAGTACAGAAGATAGCCTTCGGCGTACTGGGCGTTGGTGATTGCGTGCATCACCGCAACGTTTTCCTTTCCGTCCAGGGACGCGAAGTAAAGCGCGGCTTCCTCGTGCTGCGGCGACTCATGATTAATCGCGAGATACAGAAAGTGCTGGCCATCCGGCAGGAAGAAAGGCCAGCGGTGCGAGGTGTGTTTCGTTTCGTCGATCTGCGTCACTTGCACTGGGGTCCCGCCGCTTGCCGGAACGCGATAAATCGGGTTGCGGTACCCCGGGGAAAACACAATCGTCCCGTCTTTCCCCCAACTCCCGCCGCGCTCGGTCTCCGCATCGCAGACCGTGATGACGCCGCCGCCGGTTGCCCCGACGGTCTTCAATTTGCCGTCTGCAAAAAACGCGATTCTCTGGCTGTCGGGCGACCAGAACGGCGACGCTGCATTCTCGATGCCGGAAAGTGCGGTGGGCTCGGCGGCATCCAAGAGCCTTATATAAAGCTTGGCCGGATCGTTTAGCGGATTTGCCACAAACGCCAGCTTTCGGCCGTCCGGCGACAGCACCAGCGGTCCCGCTTGATCCCCCAGAAAGAGGAAAGTGGAATTCTCGGGTGCCGCGATCGAGGTGCGAATCGGATACTTCACTTCCGGAGTCCGCGTCAACTGGAGTGCGCCCAGTGTGATGGCGGCGAGCGCAGCCAGCGCGGCTCCGGCCCACGCGATTCGTCTGCTTCCTAATGGTGCAGGCGCCTTCGCCCCGCCGCCGTCGCCTTCGGTGATCCACTTCAGCTCAAGCTTTACATCGTGTACATTCTGGAATCGCTCGTCCGGGTCTTTCTCCAGGCAGGTCTGCACTACTCGATCGAGCGACGCCGGCGAGGCCGGCTGCGTTGCCGAGATCGCCGGTGGAGCGACCGCCAGCACTGACGCAATCACACTTGCCACTGTCTTGCCGTCGAACGCACGCTTACCGCTCGCCATTTCATAGAGCACCGCTCCCAGCGCAAAGATGTCCGATCGTGCATCCGCATCCTTCCCTTCCAGTTGCTCCGGCGACATGTACTGGAATGTGCCCACCACCGTCCCTCGCGCCGTCAGGGGAGGCTCTCTGTCCGGGTCCAGCGTCGCTGTCAGACTCGACGCTGTCGGCGGCAGCGGTGGCCTCGCTTTTGCGAGACCGAAATCCATTAGCTTGGCCCCGGTCTTCACGAGCATGATGTTTCCCGGCTTCAGGTCACGGTGGATAACTCCGCTTTTGTGTGCATTCTCCAGACCTTCGCAGATCTCTTGCCCGTACCTGAGCACTTGCTCCAGCGGAAGGGCTCCACGACGCAAACGTTCTGCAAGGGTTTCGCCCTCGAGGAACTCCATTACCAGGAAATCAACACCGTCCTGGTGTCCGACATCGTAAAGCGTGCAAATGTTGGGGTGGCTTAGCGAAGATATCGCCTTCGCCTCGCGGTCGAAGCGCAGTTTGGCTTCGGGATTCTCGGACATGTGGGCGGGAAGAACCTTGATGGCGACGGTGCGATCCAGGCGGGTATCACGGCCCCGATACACTTCCCCCATGCCGCCCGCGCCCAGCGGCGACTGGATTTCATACGGGCCGAGTTTGGTGCCAGCAGTGAGCGCCATCCGTACGCGCAATTATATAGACTGTGCAGCATGTCGCAGAGGATGACGATTCTTGGAGTGCTGTCGGCAAACCGCAAGTAATCCGAGACTCCAGTTGGTAGGCAATGGTCTCAATTGGGTGGAGTCGAGAAGAGGCGCAGTGACGTTAGCCTCCCGGTGGCGATTGGTCAGGTTTTCACCTGACCGCCTCAGTCCGGTTTGACTTGGTTCTGGTTCCTCTTCCCGCTCATCGAACTGGACAGGCGCGTTTCGCGCATCCAGCTCTCGGAGAAAGGTTCACGGTGTTGCCCACGGAAAGCTGGCGGTTCGTTCCGCAAGTCGAACCAGTCCAAACCTATTGTGCAGGAGCTGGTCGGAGTACCCCGTCGTACCGGCTCCCTTCCGTTGATGTTTGGTGCACAGCCACTGGCGAAGCCTGCGGCGAGTGTGTTCTTCCACTGCGCGATAAGCTTTGCTGACAGGGCCCAAGCAGAAGTAGTTGGCCCATCCGATGATTTGTCGGTTGAGTTGTTCCACGAGCTGCTCTGCGGCCTGCTGAGTTTGGCTTCGTCGAGTCGCTGCGCTGATCGCCCGACAGATGCGTTGCACCCGTTTTTTGGAAGGAGTCGTGCCTATATAGGCTCGGCCCGTCTTCGGCGAATAGCAGCGACCAAACGAGTATCCCAGAAAGTCGAACTTTTCTTCCGGTAGCTTGCAGACCCGCGTCTTCTTTTCGTTCACCGTCAACTTCAGCTTCGTCATCATGTCCCGCATCGCACCTAGCGCCTCTTCGGCCTGGTAGCGACAGCAGATCACGAGGTCATCCGCATAGTTCACGATGTACGCTTTCCAACGCTTCTCGTATCCCAGCCGTTTCCAGCCAAGTACGAACCGGCGCATGTACAGATTGCTCAGCAACGGGCTGATCGGAGAACCTTGCGGACTTCCCCGCCCTTCATCCCGATTGCGCGTACTGCGATGCTTCTTTCCACGCTCGTCCGTTTCCTCGACGGGTGCTTCCAGCCACCTCTTGATCAGATGAAGCATCGCGCCATCGACAACTCGGCGAGCTACCGACTTCAAAAGTTCGGCGTGTGGAAGGGTATCGAAGTAGCTGCTGAGATCTGCGTCTACGATTTCTCCATGGCCGTGGTTGATCAGCTTATGGACGTGTTGCACGGCGTCCAATGCGCTGCGGTCTTGCCGATAGGCGTACTGTTCCGACGGCAGATCAGCCTCGAAGATGGGCTCGAGGACCAACACCGCCGCCGTTTCCGCCACCCGATCCCGGATAGCGGGCATTCCTAACGGCCGCTGCTTCCCGTCCGGCTTCGGTATATACACCCGCCGCACAGGAAGCGGTTGATACGTTCGGCTTTTCAGCTCTTGCGCCAGTTCGTCCAACCATCGCTCTACTCCATATGCCGCGATGTCCTCGAACGTTTGGCTATCTACTCCTGCCGCTCCACCATTAGCTTTGCAGCATTCGTAGGCGAAGGCCAGAACGTCTTTTCGGTACACCTTGTCATACAGTGCATGGAAACGAAAGTCGGGCGATCCCTTCGCTTTGTCGTGCAACGCCGTCTGCAACTTCTGAACACTGGCTGGGGTTGTTAGGTTCGACACCAATCCCTCCGTCTTCGTCGCTTCTTGCGTTTCCTTTCAACTGAGGCCCCTTCCCTCCACCGGCATTACCCGGTTTCGTCAGTACTGCGAGCCTCTCCGTCACCCCACACGGCCCGGCCTGTCTCTCACGAGTTGCCAGTTGATCGCGACTGCGATCACCGCTGGGGCTTCCCGTGTTGCGTCTGATCCCCTGTGTCTGCATGCTGTCGCCACTACCCCGGCAGGTCCGAGAGACTAAATCGCTCATGACTACTCCCTCGACCTCGGCCTTCCCCAAATTTCGGATGGGTCGGCTCCTGCATTATCGTTTTCGGGGCCTGCTCAGCGTTCACTCGCGTTACGGCCTGCAGACTCGCCAAGTCGCCTAGCGACCCTCTACACCGGAGGCTTCGGCGGCTTTGTTACCTCCACCGCCGCTCCGATTGCTACCGGGTGGAGCGATCCAGTTCCCGGGCGGGTCTTCTTCCCGCTGTGGACCAGCGCCTTTTCACGGCGCACCGATAAATCCCAATTACACTCATCTTCCCGGCGACGGGGCACTTGAGTGTAATGGCCTGATTGCGACAGTTAGGGACGGCAAGAGATGTCCGGTTGGGGTTGGTCCCGGTTTCCGGGTGCGTCTGTTCAATCCTAAGGTCTTTCCTTTACCTCTTTGAGAGATGCATCAAAGATCGCTGCAGTGTGCCATCCAATGGCGATGGCATTCTTCTGAAGTGTGAGTGCGTCTTCGTAGCTGTTCACTCCAGACCCGAAGAACTTGGTCTGACCGCTCAAGCTCGTTGCGACGACGATAAAGTTCCAAGTCTTCTCCGACATAACTACCTCTCTGCGACAAACGTGCTTGCCGTCGCTCGAAGCGAAGGGCCAGCATAGCACGGCATGTGGCTCGAGGTTCCAATACCTGCCACAACGATTGGTATGCAATTCTCAATGAGTGTAACGGCCTGTTGGCAACAGCTCGGAATCGGAAGAGACGGTATTAGTCATCGCAATCCAACTTCCGAGCAGACCCGCCGAGCCCCTCCACGATAATCCTCATTTGCGGGCCGAATGCACAGGATCAAGATTGAACAAGTTTCCGAAATAAATCCATCAGCGAGTTGCGAGACTCAAACCCAATGCCCGGTATGTCCGGAGGCGCAGCTTTTCCGTCGACGACTGTAGCCCCATCGGCGAACCCGCCAAAGGGCTGGAAGTTATCTGGATTGCATTCGCTTCCGCCCAGCCCGAACCCGATCGCTAGGTGAAGACTGTAGAGGTGTCCGCCATGCGGTTGAAAATCGAGCTTCGTCCATCCCTCGTCCTCAAAGAATTCGAGGATGCGCGCATATTCCGGGATGCCGTAGCAATGGGCTGGGTCGAAGGTCAGCACATCGTGACCCTTGCGCAATCCTGCATACCGCAGCAGATTGCGTGCGTCGCTCGCGGAGAAAATCGCTTCCCCGGCAGAGATTGGAGGACGATATGAACTGGCCAACTCACGATGTGTCGCGAAATCGAGGGGATCACAGACATCCTCGAACCATTTGAGCCAATAGGGCTCAAGCACCGCAGCAGCCTCGTGCACGCGCTGCGGGGAGTAAGCGTTCATCGCATCGACAGCAAGGCTGTCGCCAGCTCCGAACACCTCGAGGACGGTCTCAATCCGCTTGCAGTCGAATGCCAGATCGTACGTCCCGACCTTCATCTTCATCGCCTGGAAACCCATGGCCCGGAATCGTTGCGCTTCGTCGCGCAGGCAAGCGAGTTCGTTATTCGGGAAAACGTAGCCACCCCCGGCATAGACGGCACCCTGTCGGGGGATGCGTCGCGGCTAAACACCTGGCGGATGAGTTGGAACAGGGGAACTTCACGCGCCTTGGCCACCAGATCCCAAATTGCCATGTCAAGGGCACCCACGGCGACGCACCGCTCGCCGTGTCCACCCGGCTTCTCACCTGCCATCATCACAGACCAGGCTTTTAGGGGATCAATCGCGAGGCCGTCGGAGTGCAACAGATCGCAAGGCTCGGCACGCAACAGCCGCGGCGCAAATCGGTCGCCAATCAATCCGCCCTGAGCAAACCGCCCGATAGACGTAAACCCGTACCCTGTTAGGGGCTCGGAACCTATCCGCTGATCGGTTACGACAGCAACAATGGAGGTGTCGAGCACTGACGGCACCTTAACCTCCGGCCTGTACCGGGAGATCGGCATCGAACCATGCATGATGTTAAGGATTCTCGTAGGCGCTCCGACCACATGGCACAACAAGGCGACAATCCTGAGCGTACCACTTGAATGCGAATCAACGAACATATACGGAGACAGTGCCCATGGATGGGCTCGAGTCTCCCCAGAGGTTCGTCTCAATTGACGCAAAATCCCGATTACGCTCAAAACCCCAGTTGACGGGTCAATGAGCGCTATGGCCTGGTCTCGTAAAGTAACCAGACTCCTCTCCCACCCTAGCATCTACGTTGTGTATTATTTCCGGTCAATCGACCACTGACGGATTGCTGTTGACTTGGTTCCTAAACGCCACCGGGCCGCCGCGCTATTCTTGGGCGGAACACCGCGCGCGCGGGAGGGTCAACGGGTAGTATGCCCATCCGCTTAGCAGAATGAATGCGACCGTCACCAATGCGGCCGTTGAATGATCGCCGTTTTCTGGAATCGCCCGATCGAATCACTCGGGCTTGCAGACGTTGCCGTAGACCAACGGCTTCCCGTGTTCCCACGGCTTATAGGTGTTGGCGAATTCGATCCGCTGGGCCACGGAGGGATGCGTCGCCTGGAAGATAAGGAAGAAAGTATCCCAATCGGCCGCAACGTCACCGGAACTGGCATCCCTCGCGAACACCATCGCCGCCGCGTGATTTTGATGAGTCAATTCAAGGCCAAAGCGGTCGGCTTCGAGCTCGATATGACGCGCAAACAGATTGAAAAACGGCACAATGGCAAGCCAGAAGAAGGTCAACAGGAACACGATCAGCGGAAGGGACGCCGGATCGGAAAGTTCGCTGAACCCCCAGCGCCCTGAGAATCGGCGGATGGCCGCGCGGCCCAGGCGGTCGGTAAGCCAGAATCCCGCCAGCAGGCAAACGGCGATGATCGCCAACCCCTTCCAGTTGTCGTCCATGACGTAGTGTTTCAACTCGTGGCCGATGGTGAATACGATTTGGTCAGGTGTTTCGACCGACGCCAGGTTACTCTGGAGAACAATGCGATTGGTTGGCCCGAGGCCAGTCACCCCCGTGCTGTTGCCGCCAACCATGACGGGGATGTGAGTGATACCGCACCGCGCGGCCAGCGCGTCAATCCGCGCTTCCAGCGGGCGATCGTCGAGAGGTTTATAGGTCGTCGTCAGCGGATCGACCCACACCGGCCACGCGACCAGAGCCAGAAAAGCAACCGGGATCAGAGCGAGGGCGCAATAGAGCCACCAGCGACGCGGGCTTCTGGCGATCAATCGATAAGGAAGCCAGATCAACAGTGACGCAAAGACCAATTTGACGACAAGTTGCGCGCCTTCACCCTTCAGCAAATTCGGCAAGGTTCGGTGCGACCAGCCAGCGACATGCGGCTGGATATAGTCGATAGAAAACTCGAACGGCAGCGCGATCAGCGCGGCCAAAACCAGATAGGCACAGGCAAAGAGCGTGACCGTCCAGAACCAACGACGGCCGGAGATAGATTCGCACATCCTGCGTAGACGTGCGCCGAGACCCGTGAACAGAAAGCAGAGGGGAATTGCCAGTGCGAGAAGTCGGAAAGCCACCCAGCGAATGTTTGCGTCTCTCAGTTGGGCAAGTGCGGCCTCGGTTACTTGGGGCACCGCCACCGGCACTTCGGCATGGGCGATCGTGGACGTCAGGATTGCGCCTGCAATACAAACGGCCAAGGTTCTCCATGAGATTGTTCGCAGCGAGGCCCTGGATTCCAGTACAAAGCGAACGCTCATCATTGTCTACAATTTTCAAGAAGTGCTAAATGCCGCGACCGAAGATCCTATGCAACACGTCCTGTCACGAAGGCTGCTACTTTGTGGCCATAGGTCTCACTCCATTATGCAGCAAGCTTTCATTCGAGCCGGAAAACCACGATAAAGCTGTTCAATATTGCTCATCGCGGCCAAATTGAGGACGATCCGACGATTCTGGCCGTATGGTCGGCTTAACCGGCCAATCTCTGCCCGTTCACAGGGTGTGCGAATTTTTGCACGCTTCGGTGACGATCTTGCCGGATTTCGGTGATGACCATGCTCTCTCCAGCAGGAATTCGGGTGGAGAGGTCGTTTTCGAAGCCAGTCGAACTCGAACGGCAGAGAACCTTGGGCTGCAGAACGAGATGCTGACGTGGAAAACGAGCCAGTTGGAGCCGGTTAAGAACGGCAAACAGGAAGTATCCGGGCGGCCGACCGGCAGGCAATCGTCTCGATTGACGATAAATCCCGTTGGTGTTGAAAAACTCGGTTCGAAGACGCGTTTTCCGTCAGGGGAGTTTCTTCCGGTTCGTGTTTTTCTTGCACTGCACGGCGGGAGCTATCATGGCGTCCGTCCGTAGTGCCCTGCGTTCAATAAAAAAAGCGCCCTAGACTCATCGAGTCAAGAACGCTCTCCCGAACAGCCCTCCCCCAGAACTGCTCAGCCGACGCGATACGTATGCTTACGCTAACGGGACAACTAGCAAAACTACCGGTTGTCATTTTCGGTGACTAGGGTACCGTGGGGGAATGCCATCCAGCACTAAAGACGATGAAGCGTTGCTTAAGGCCCACAGGCTTCACGCCGGAGTTTATCGTCGCGTGGCCGACAAGCTAGGCGTTGACCCTTCGTATGTCAGCCGAGTTGCCGTTGGGGAGCGAAAGGTGCCAGAGATTCAACACGCCCTCTTCGTCGAGCTTCGCAAAATACAGCGCCCATTAAGGTGAAGAGCCGCGCGCTGCGACTTTATTGAGCACGGGCGCAAACCGCTCCTGCATGCCGGACACTCGATACCGCTCAAAGTCAACGGGCCCGAACTTCGGCGGGTTAGCTTAACTTCTTGAACACACGCAATGCCGTCATTTGAACGCTTAAGCAATCCGGCAGAGTTTATGAACCTGACGAAACCGGAGGGCGAACGCAAGAAAGATGAAAACTGCGCAAAGCGGTAACGACTTCATACATTCAACCTCGGCAGCAGTGTCCCGCTCCATTGTTCACCGGGCAAGATTACGAATGTAACGGAGTAAGGAACGTGCTGTCTCCTAATCTCAGCGTCTCTGCTTCCGCAGCTAAATGATGACGAGCCGAGCGTCGAATCGAATCGACGAAGGCGGTTCGGGCCGCGCGTAGCCTACGTCGGATGTCCTGTCCTCTGCCTTCTCAACCAGTCAACGATAAGCCGAGCATCGAACCTGACCGCCGTACCGACGCGGAAGCTCGGAATGCGCCCAGCTTTGGCCAGTTTGAATACCGTCTTCGGACTGATGTTCAACACCTCGGCCAACTGCTTCGCAGTGAGCGCACCCTTTGCAGAGCGGAGAATCTTTCTCGTAAGTGTCAGGGTCTCCAGGGCCTCGACTTCGGCCCGTTCCTCAATCGTCAGCCTGGTGGGGCTCCTGCTGTGGCTCTTTCTCGCCGTCATTGCGCTCCTCCGAACGTGGCGTTGACCTTAGCGCGGGTGGCCTGACTCCTGGACGGTTTCAGGTAACGCATCGTGCTTTCCATGTCGGAGTGTCCTAGCCACTGCTGAACCGTGCGCAGGTCAACACCGGCCCACAAATGCCATGTTGCGAACGTAGCCCTGAACTTGTGAAGCCAGAAGTCTTCCTTCTTGAGCTTCGCGCGCTCAGCGCACTCCTTTAGACAATCGAGGAAATCCAGCTTCGGTCTGCAGCCCGCGGTCGGGAAAGCCAAGGGGCACGCTTTGTCCCGCAGCGTCTTCGCTGCCTGCAGACTCGCCACCAACTTCTCTGGAATCGGAATCTCCCGTTCCTTGTATGCTTTCGGGGTCCAATTGAATTGTGGCTTGTGGCTCACCCGCACGGTATGCTGAACGAGGTTAACATCCGACCAGCATGTGTGCATGACTTCCTGCTCGCGCATCCCGGTCATCAAGAAGAACTCGAACCACAGCCGTTCCTTCGCATCGCAAGCCGCAAACAGCGTATCCAATTCCTCCCGCTCGTAAACCTCGGTTTCTTCTTCGACGTACCTCGGCCAGTCATCCTTCTTCACCAGTCCCGTGACGCCCTGCGATCGCAGGAAGCCCAGCACGTTAGAGAACTTATTATGCACGGACCTCGGAGCTTGCTCCTTCTCGTCCCGCAGGAATGCCGAGAACTTCAGCATGTCGCGGCGCTCGATATGTTCCAGATAAAGCTTCGGGCAGGACTCGGTGAAGTACGCCAGTGCGGTCGAGTATGCTGCGTGCGTCTTCGGCTTCTTGCTCAGCCGTGTTTCCTCAAGGTACTCAGTGACCGCCGCTGCAAGGGAGCGGTGACCGTTGCCATTCGGCCCAACACCGGGCACAACTTCTACACCGGCTGCGGCTGCGTTCAACTCGAATGTCTTCCGTTGGCACTGGGTTTGGGCGTCAACGGCATTCTTGCCGACGCTCAGCCGGATACGTTTGCCGTTCTGCCGCCAGTCTAAGTAGTAAGCGCCCTCGGGGTGGCGTTCCTCTTTGCCGTTGAACCGTACGAAATCTTGCTTAATTCGGCCGTTAGGCGAAATCACCGCAGGACAGTAGCGAGGACCGGCTGTGGTTTGGCAACAACTAAGCCTTTTGAGGTCTCGCCAACTCCCGAGGCTTCATTGACTTGGCTCGTTTCACAGACGTAAGATTCGCGCCAGTGGTCGAGCAAACCATCTCGCACTACCGCATCGTCGAGAAGCTTGGTGGTGGCGGCATGGGCGTGGTCTACAAGGCCGAGGACACCGAACTTGGTCGCTTTGTCGCGCTCAAATTTCTGCCCGACAATGTCGCGCAAGACCCGCAAGCTTTGGAGCGTTTCCGCCGCGAAGCCCGTGCGGCTTCTGCCTTAAACCATCCGAACATCTGCACAATCTACGAGATCAGCCAGTATGACGGTCGTTCTTTCATCGCCATGGAGTTTTTGGACGGGCTGACACTGAAGCGCTGCATTGCTGGAAAGCCGTTAGATAATGAAACCGTTCTCTCGCTTGCAATTGAGATCGCCGATGGACTGGATGCGGCCCATGCGGAAGGCATCGTCCACCGTGACATCAAGCCTGCCAACATCTTCGTGACCAAGCGCGGCCACGCGAAGATTCTCGACTTCGGTTTGGCGAAGGTCCCACCTATCCTCGGCAGCGCCAGAGTCTCCGGGGCAACAGAGCAATCGACGGTCACGTTGGAAAAGCACCTGACAAACCCCGGGGCAACCGTGGGCACGCTCGCGTACATGTCGCCAGAGCAAGTCCGCGGCAAGGAACTCGACGCCCGAACCGACCTGTTCTCCTTTGGGACGGTGCTGTACGAGATGGTGGCAGGCGCCTTGCCTTTTCGTGGTGAGAGTACCGGGGTGATCTTCGACGAAATCATGAACCGTGCTCCAGTTCCTCCGGTGCGGCTTAATCCCGACGTATCCGCCGAACTGGAACGGATCATCGCCAAGTGTCTGGAGAAAGACCGCAACCTTCGCTACCAGCATGCTTCGGATATTCGCACCGACCTCCAACGACTGAAGCGGGACACGGAGTCCTCACGCTTATTAGTTGCTATACAACCCGAAGCCCCATCGCGTCCCAGGATGCGCTCGAAGGTGATTGTTGGTATTGCCCTCGTGCTGGTCTTGATGGCGATGGGAGGTTACCTTTACTTCCGTCATCCACGGCGGCTTACCGATAAAGACGTGGTGGTGCTGGCCGACTTCGCCAATTCCACCGGGGACACGGTTTTCGACGATACCCTCAAGCAGGCGCTCAGCGTTGCCCTGCGCCAATCGCCCTTCCTCAGTGTGCTCTCTGACAACAAGGCTGCGGAGACGCTGAAATTGATGACGCGTCCGCCCAATACGATGCTGACCCCCGAATTGGCGAGGGAAGTTTGTCTTCGCACTGGCAGCCAGGCTTACATCGCGGGCGCTATCGCTGCCTTGGGCACGGAATACGTACTGGGATTAAAGGCAGTGAATTGCCAGAGCGGTGAAGTCCTGGCTCAGCAACAAATCACCGCGCCTGCCAAGGAAAAAGTTTTGGACGCACTGGGCCACATTGCAAGCCAATTGCGCGGCGAGTTGGGCGAGTCGCTGGCCACGGTGCAGAAGTTCGACATTCCGCTCGAACAGGCTACCACTTCTTCTCTCGAGGCTCTGCGTCAATATACTGCCGGACTTCGAGTCGAAAACCAGCAAGGCGATGTCGCCGCCATTCCGTTTTTCAAGCGCGCCGTCGAACTCGATCCAAACTTCGCTCAGGGCTACATTTCCCTGGCCACGTCCTATTCCAATCTCGCCGAGTACGGATTGGCCAGCGAAAATATGCAGAAGGCTTACGAACTGCGGGGCCGTGCCACTGAACTGGAGCGTTATAGCATTTCGGCGAACTACTACGAGGACGTCACTGGCGAATTGGACAAGGCGAATGCGGTGCTTGAGGAATGGGCACATAGCTACCCTCGCGACCTTCATCCTCTGGTCGCCCTGGCGCTCAATCACAATCTCGTTGGTCAGTATGATCAAGCGGTAGCGGAACTCCATGAAGGTCTGCGCATCGACCCGGACCGTTCTTCCTTCTATCTGAACTTGATCGCCAATTACGCTGCCTTGAACCGCGTGCAGGACGCAACCGTCACCTACAACGCCGCACTGGCGCGCAAGCTGGATCATCCTCTGCTCCACGTGAATCGTTACGGCGTGGCTTTTCTCCAGGGCGACAGTGCAGAGATGCAACGGCAATTAGCTGGGATCACGGGGAAGTCTGGGCTCGAGGACTTTCTTCTTTCCATTCAGTCGGACACCGAGGCGTATGCCGGGCATTTTCATAGCGCTCGCGAACTCTCCCGGCAAGCGGCGGACTCGGCCAGCCGAAATGACAAGAAGGAGACCGCTGCGGAGTGGCTGCTGAACGCAGCGCTGCGCGAAGCTGAGATCGGCAATCCGCAACAAGCTCGGGCACAAACTTCCTCCGCCATGTCCTTGTTCTCTTCCCGCGATGTTCGCGTGCTGGCAGCCTTGGCGCTCGCCCGCTCTGGAGATGCGGCGCGAGCCCAAAACATGGCCGACGAAGTGAGCCGTAGCGCCCCCGCGAACACCCTGCTGAACTGTTACTGGTTGCCCACGATCCGCGCCTCAATGGAACTATCTCGCCACCATCCGGACAATGCCTTGCGGCTACTGCAGCCGGCCTCACCTTGCGAGCTGGGCGAACCCAATCCGCAAGTCCAGATCGGTGGCACTCTCTATCCCGGTTACGTCCGCGGACAGGCTGACCTCGAAAACGGAGACGCGCAACAAGCGGTGGCCGCGTTTCAGAAATTGATTGATCACCGGGGCGTGGTGCAAAACTTCGTGCTGGGGGCGTTAGTACATCTGCAACTGGGCAGAGCATATCTCGCCACGGGTGATGCCGCGAAGGCCGGCGTCCAGTATCAGGAATTCCTTACCCTTTGGAAAGACGCTGACCCCGACATCCCCATCCTGACGCAAGCCAAAACGGAATACGCGAAGCTGCAATAGCCAGAAAAAGTCCTGTCTTGTCCCTTGCTGTTTGCGATGGTTTATGTAACCAGGCCATAGCGCAAGCTTGCGCCGTCTGTTCGCCCCTGACTAGGGATTTTGAGTGTAATCGTGATTTTGCAACAGTTAAGGTCTCGCCGGTCTTTCCGGGCTGTCGCTCTTGGTCATCACCGCACATCGAGGTGTGACCCATTTCACTGACATAACGCCCTTATTCGTCTCTGATTGATGATGTCTTAATACGTCTCGCCTCCTCGAAGAGCGGTTTGCGCCAGTTGCGATGCACCTCCTGAGGCGAGTGACGCGGATTTTCTGGGAAACGCTATTTCCGTCAGACGAGTTTATCTTCGGAGGTTAGCTATGAAACGCATCAGCATCTTGGTTTTGATTCTCTGTGCGTGCTTCGTATCCGTCGCATGGGGTCAGCAGGCAGTGAACACGGGCCACAATTGGAGCCAGTTCCACAGGCCCAACATGAGGCGCTGGAACCCATATGAGACCGTGCTGAACGTCGACAATGTCGGGAACCTCCACCAAAAGTGGAGCTTCACGACTGACGGCGCACAAACGGTGTGGTCCTCGCCTGCGGTGGCTGATGGGGTGGTGTATGTGGGTTCGGAGGACAACAACCTGTACGCGCTGAAGGCCAGCACCGGCGTTAAGCTTTGGAGCTACACCACGGGCGACAATGTGGACTCCTCCCCCGCGGTGGCCAATGAGGTGGTATATGTCGGTTCGGACGATGGCAACGTGTACGCGCTGAATGCCAGCACCGGGACTCTGTTGTGGAACTACACAACGGGCGGCTATGTGGAGTCCTCGCCCGCCGTGGCGAATGGTGTGGTGTACGTGGGCTCGGACGACAGCAACCTGTACGCACTAGACGCCAGCACAGGCGTCAAGCTGTGGAGCTACACTACGGGCAATTCGGTGCGGTCCTCGCCCGCCGTGGCCAATGGGGTTGTTTATGTAGGCTCAGGGGGCGGCAACGTATACGCTCTGAAAGCCAGCACTGGCGCCCTGCTGTGGAGCTACCCCACTGGCCCCGTTCTGTGGTCCTCACCTGCGGTGGCGAATGGGGTGGTGTATGTCGGCTCGGACGACGGCAACGTGTACGCACTGAAGGCCAGCACCGGTGCCCTGCTGTGGAATCACACGCCCGGCGGCGCTCTGTGGTCCTCGCCCGCGGTGGCGAATGGGGTGGTTTTTATTGGTTCAATCGACCACAACTTGTACGCGCTGCAGGCCAGCACCGGCGCCACGCTGTGGAGCTACACCACCGGCGACTATGTGTCCTCCTCTCCCGCGGTGGCGAATGGGGTGGTTTACGTCGGCTCGTGGGACGGCAACTTGTACGTGCTGAACGCCAGCACCGGCGCCCTGCTGTGGAGCTATCCCGCCGGCGTGAATGTGTATTCCTCGCCCGCAGTGGCGAATGGCGTGGTTTATGTGGGCTCGTACAACGGCTACGCTGGACATGAGGTTCACGCCTTCGGCCTGAAGAAGGCTCGATAGTAGCGCGAGCGGAAGAAAAGCAGGCTGCAGCTCCTGGCGGCTTCACTTCACCTCGAATTCAACCTCAAGGTGTGCCAGACCGTTCGCCATAACTACGGGAAGCTAAATGATGTAAACAGGCCTTAGCGCAAGTTTGCGCCGTCTGTTCGCCCCCAAAGCGCAGTGGTGCACTGCGGCGAGGGGGTTTTGAGCGTAATCGGGATTTTTCGCCAACGACCCCTGTGGAGATACTCCGCCACGTCTGCTAGTCTGAGGAAACTCGGCAAAGACAAACTCTCGGCGCGGCCTTGTTGTGAGAGGCGCTGAATGAACACTTTCACTTCCTTTGACGGAATCCGGATCGCCTTTCGTGACGAAGGGCAAAGGGCCGCCCGTCATCCTGCTGCATGGATTTGGAGTCGATGGACTGGGCCAGTTCGGAGACTTCGAGCGCATTCTTCCGATACTGGAAAAACGGCAAGAGATGTTTCGAGAAGTGTTTGGTGCAGCGCCTCCGCTACCTAATCCTCCCTTCGAAGGAAGGCCAGGCGTGGTCCGGGCACTACAGGCGGCAGGTGCACGGACCATCCTACCGGACATGCGTGGGTTCGGAGCTTCCGACAAACCCAGAGAGAAAATCGCCTACGCAGATTCAGCGATGGCCCGGGATGTGATAGCTCTCATTGACCACCTCGGTCTTGATGCGGTTGACTTGATCGGCTTCTCAATGGGGTCCGGAACGGCCGCCCGGGTGCTCATGCTGCGCCCGCCCCAGGTAAAGTCCGCCATTCTCGCTGGGGTTGGTGACTACGCCATCGAGGAAACCGTTTTGGAGTTTCCGACGAATTGGCCGGTTCCTGACTCCGTGCCTCGTCCGCTTACTACTCGGGTGTGGGCGGAGGAGGGAGCAAGAATCCTGGAGCAGGGAGAAATCGTTCCCGGACACCTCGCCTCGGCGAATCTAATAGCGGCTCGGGTGACGGGAGCTGATCCGAAAGTCCTGGCGGCTGTCATTCGCGGTGCAGTCGCGCCTAGCTGGCCTACGGAAGGACTCCGAAAAGTCGACATACCGGTCCTGATACTCAATGGAAAGGCGGACGCGGCCAACCGAAAGATCGACGGGCTTCTCAAAGAAATCCCGACGGCACGATCGGCCGAATGTGAGGGGGACCACCACTCCACGCCTTACCAGCCTACATTTCAGCAGGCCGTAGTCGAGTTCTTTGAAGGACAATGGCGGCTTCGCGGATGCGTGCGGCCTTAGCACTTCAAAACCCTGTCGGAGGTCACAATAAGTGATAAAGGGATATTTCAACAGAAACATGCTCCGCTAAGTTGGAACGGCACTAGCGGAATGCGCGCCTGGGGATTTGGCACCGCTTCCAATTTGCGCGTTACTGGGCGAGGTGGCCCGAGCCCCTCATCCGACGGAAAGTGGTGGGCCAAGTAGTTCCATACCGTAGGCGCGAAAAAACTCCTTGTCATTTGCGTTAGCAGAATTTGAATACGCATTGTCGTGCCGCTTCATCCCTTCTCGGAAGAATGCCTCCATTTTGTTGGCAGGCGCGAAGGCGATCAGCATTTTGCCGGGGGTGTCACCGACGAACGCCCAGACGTGAGGCACCTCTCGCGGGGCGAGAATGGAATCGCCAGATTTCAGCTGAAAACGCTCTGACCCGACCTCGACTATGTATTCCCCTTCAATGGCGTAGAACCACTCATCCTCATTGTGGTGCAAATGACGCGGCGGACCGCCCTTCTTCCGATTCGTGTGCTCCATGATGAAGAGACAGCCGCTGCTGTCCTGCGTTGCAACCTTGAAATCGGTTGAGCTGACGCCGAGGGTGTGGTGCTCGCCAAATCGATCCTCGCCACCGGCAACCCGGGCAACCCTCACCGGCGTTGGCGTCTTTATGGACTGCCCCATTAGAGCAAACGGCAAGGCGGCAATCGCTGTGCCAAGAAAGGAGCGACGTTCCATTGTTCGCATCTGAGTAATCTCCTAATCCTCTACCAATCCAGTTTTTTGCCTATCCGGTTATGACCCGTTCCACTTCGTTCATGGTCCTGTTGCAGAACGAGCAACGAACAAGCTGCCATCTCGTTGTACCCCAAGGACATTATCTGCGTCCGACTTGGTAACTGTCGAGAACAGGCCATTTCGCTCATTGAGGAGTTTTGAGCGTAATCGGGAGTGGCTGTTGAAAAACCCCATCTTTTGAAAAAATTGACCCGGCCGAGGGATAGAAAATGTCCACCAAAATCGAGAACGTCGTTTATAGCGCATCCTAGCGCCATGAAATTTCTGCGAACTTCTCGAGTGTGAGTTTTTCAACAGCCACGGGATTTTACGTCAACTGAGAACTAGCCTCCCGGTTGGAAGCCCTGAAACACCGGGGTTGCATAGCGCAGAGGAGGCCCGACACGTATGCCATAATCGGGATAATTTTCAGAACGAAAGAGAACGGGCCAGCCTCCGAAAAAAAACTGGCCGTTCCGTCAAAACCAACGCCGCGCGGACGAGCTAGTGTCGTCGGGCGGAAAGACATCCCCCTTCCTTCTGTTGGCTATGTTTTTTCTTCCGCTAGAAGTAAGATGTCTTTTGTGAAAGTAAACGACCGATCTCTCGGGATCCCGACCACCCCAGGTAGACCTGCATCGCTAACCGCGAACTGGAGCGGGAACAGAATAACGGCCATCTATTACTGTAGGACCGTATGAGGCTCTGGCCGATCGCGCAGGCAGTGCTCCCCAATCGTTACCGGCCGTATCTGGTCCCCGGCGGCAAAATCTATCTGAACATCACCGAGTCGCCCATGATGCTGTCTCGGGTATTCAGGCGTTACGAACTTGCCAAGCGGCAAGCCATGCTCTGGCTGCTCAAAAAAGGAATGACCTTTGTGGACGCTGGCACGAACAAGGGTGACTTCGCTTTAGCGGCAGCGGCCGCTGTCGGACCAGATGGGAAGGTTCTCTGTTTTGAGCCTGAGCCGACTAACTGTTTCTGGATCCGGAAAAGCATTGAGCTGAACGGCTATCGCAACGTTACTTTGCATGAAGTCGCTTTGGGTGATGTGAATGAAGAGACCCAATTGTATCTGGGGAAACAAAGCGGATGGCACAGTCTGATTCCGGCTCTTCCGGACCGCAACCGTGGAAGCTTACCTGTTGAAAAGAGAACGTTGGACTCAGTCCTGACCGAGACCAAAGTGGGAAGAGTCGATGTCATGAAAATCGACGTCGAAGGTGCTGAGTTAGCACTGCTAAAGGGAGCAGTCGAAACCCTCGCTGGCAAACGCAAGATGGCGTTGCTCATGGACCTGCATCCTGATTTTGGGGTGAGTCCCCGTGAAGTCTGCAGTTTTCTCGGCAGACTCGGTTTTTCTTTTTACGAAATGCACCAACCCTACAATAAACCGCTTAGAATAAGCGAGAGTGTTGAGGAACTTCTGGCCATGCGTCAGTAGCCCGTGTCCGGAACGAACGTTCCGGGGCTTGGGCAGTCCTTGAACGCTACGACCGCCGGGAACGCACCTGGACTGGTATCCAATCCCTTCGACATCAATACAGACTATGGACTCGCAACCTATGACGTGAGAAATATCGGGGTGATCAGCGCTATCTATGCGTCGAACTGAACAGAGGCTTGTGCCAATAGGCCAACGTGCATTTCGCAGGATGATCCTTCAGGAGGCCTGGCGTAGCGGAGTTCACCTTCGCAATTATGCTCCAATGCTCCATGTCACGCAGTTAACTGTTGTAAACAGGCGTGGCTTCCAAGGAACTGCCGCCACGTTTTGGCGACCCTCAATCCAGGGACTCAGCGCGCTTCCCGATTTTCGGACTGTGCCAAAACCTCCGAACCTTCCTACGTTTACATATCTGACTTGCTGCTTCTTACAAAAGCGATGGAATGCCGCACTCCAGAAAATGTCATCGCTCAGGAGCAGTCCGCGGGGCATTACGTACGGCCAAGCTGTGTTGTACTCAAAGAGTTGGTGCTCATAGGTATGGAGACTGTCATGCAGAAAGATGTCCACGCAATTGTATTGTTCGAGGACGGCTGGAAGCAGGCTCTTGCTGTCGCCTATGCGTAGACGATAGCGAGTACGAAGCCAATCGGGCACGATCCATCCGGGCGCGCACCCCGAAGGCAACGCTCCATCCAACATACGGTCGGTGGCATCAGGTATCGTTCTATTCGCGGGCAGGTCAATCGAGACCAGTTCGCCGACCGCGTTGCGCTCCATGGCACGCAAGATCACGGCACTGGACAAGCCATCGAAGACTCCCGTCTCAAGCACCATATTCGGGCGGCAGACCCGCACTACGGCATAGAGAAAGGGATGCCAGTCCTGCCATTGAACCTGATGCCGACGTCGGAGCGTCATGGCGGTATCAAGTACCGAAAGGAATCCTTGATCTGTCGCAAGCTCGGATTGCAGGGCTTGCGCTTGTGATCGCGTTGTGCCGGGAAAGACCTGGCATATGGCGGTTGTGTTGTCCATTGGAGGTGGCGCTAAGCCGATCGCGGGTAGAGTTGAAACCCAACGTTTCACATCAGCCAGTGAGGCAGACCTGAAACGCTTCAGGCCAGCGGACAAACGGTAATAATGGAGCAGTCGCATTGACACCCCTTGTGGAGGCACTGCGTGTCGTTGAAATGAGACAGCTCCCGCAACTGATTCCGGCTGTGGCACGTCAGTTATTGCCCAATCGAACTAGCTACGCTGGAAAACACGCTGATCGCATGCGATCCGATCAGTCGGATCGTCCAACGACGATCACCAGAACGACTGCCACATTACCGCTTATTCAGCGATGTCTTGTGCTTGTTCTTGACCACAATTTGCGAAACAAGTTTAGTCATCCTCGCACTCCATCGAAGGCTTGAAGACGTCTCACGAGAGCTACCAGCGTGCCCCAATTTTCGGACCCATCAAACCGCCCCACTATGAACCAACCAACCGTAAGGAAGCTAAAAGTGGCGATGTTGCAGGGACACTGCCCACTTTTTCTTTTTTGCCATTTTACCATTCGGAATAGGAACGGAAGGTAAACAGGACCTGCGAGGGCCATCCACGCGCTCCAGCCAGGTATCCAAAAACTCCTGTAGCGGGTCGGTTATTTCAACTGTCGAAAACAGGCCATTGCACAAGCTTGCGCCCGTCCGTTCGCCCGCCAGCTGGGGTTTTGAGCGTAATCGGGATTTTGCAACAGCTAAGGTCTGGCCAATTCTTTCTGCTGTGGCGCTTGGCCATGACCGCACATCCAGATGTGACCCGCTTCACTGACATGACTCCCTCGTTCGTCTCTGATTGATGATGTCCTAATACGTCTCGCCTCTCCGAAGAGCGGTTTCCACCAGTTGCCTGCAGCACCCCCTGAGGCGAGTCACTTGAATTTCCGGGAACCGTATTTCCGTCAGACAAGTTTGTCTTCTTCTGGAGGCTAGTTATGAAACGCATCAGCATCTTGGTTTTGATTCTATGTGCATGCTTCGCGCCAGTGGCATGGAGTCAGCAGGCAGTGAACACGGGCCACAATTGGAGCCAGTTCCACCGGCCCAACATGAGGCGCTGCAACCCGTATGAGACCGTGCTTAACGTCAACAATGTTGGTAACCTCCACGAGAAGTGGAGCTACACCATGGGGGCGGCACTGTGTCTTCCTCACCCGCCGTGACGAATGGAGTGATTTATGTCGGCTCGGAAAACCGCAACGTGTACGCGCTGAAAGCAAGCACTGGCACCCTCTTGTGGAGCTACACTACGAGCGGCTTCGATGTGGATTCCTCGCCCGCGGTGACGAATGGGGTGGTGTACGTTGGCTCGGACGACGGCAACGTGTACGCGCTAAATGCCAGCACCGGCTCCCTGCTGTGGAGTTACCCTACCGGCGGCACTGTGTCTTCCTCACCCGCGGTGGCGAACGGGGTGGTTTATGTCGGCTCATACGACCACAACGTATACGCTCTGAACGCCAGCACCGGCGTCCTGCTGTGGAGCTACGCCACAGGATGGGATGTGTGGTCCACGCCGGCGGTGACGAATGGGGTGGTGTACGTTGGCTCGGACGACGGCAACGTGTACGCGCTAAATGCCAGCACCGGCTCCCTGCTGTGGAGTTACCCTACCGGCGGCCCAGTGCATTCCTCGCCCGCCGTGACGAATGGAGTGATTTATGTGGGCTCGTTCGACGGCAACGTGTACGCGCTGAACGCTAGCACCGGCGCCAAGCTGTGGAGCTACCCCACCGGCGCCTATGTGTTGTCCTCACCCGCCGTGGCGAATGGGGTGGTTTATGTCGGCTCGAATGACCACAGCCTGTACGCGCTGAAGGCCCGTACCGGCGCCAAGCTGTGGAGCTACCCCACAGGCGACTGGGTGTTTTCCTCGCCCGCCGTGGCGAATGGAGTGGTCTATGTCGGCTCGGTCGACGGCAACCTGTACGTGCTGAATGCCAGCACCGGCGCCCTATTGAGGAGCTATCCCACCGGCGAGTATGTCTATGGCTCGCCCGCCGTGGCGAACGGGGTGGTTTATGTCGGCTCGGCCAACGGCTACGCTGGCGGCGAGGTTCATGCCTTCGGCCTGAAGAAGGGTCGGAAGTAGCGCGACGCGGGTGAAAAGTAGGCTGCAGCTCCTGGCCTAACAGATGCTTCACCCCGACTTCAAGCTCAAGGCGCCGGGCCATTCGCAACAGTGTCAGGCGCGGAACTTTTGGGCTCATACAGATAACTGTCGCAAACAGGCCATTACACTCTTAGAGAATTGGCTGGGCAGGTCAACGAGTGAAATCGCGATGTTATACGCTAACCATCACTAGGCGTCGTCGGGTTTGGGCAGTTCTCCAAACTCTTCAGGGTGCTTCGTCACGTACCCTAGTTCAGACCTTGTTCGGAAATCGTAATGACTGGTAACGGTATTGGAAGGATAGTTGCATTTGTGGTAATCGAGTCTGAGGCCTAAAATTCATGGCGGGGAACATTCGTCCGAACGCGTCCCGTGCGAAGCGGAATTAGCTTAACGTTTTGAACTTTCTGGTGCAGAGGAGTAAAAATGGTTCTCCAATTCTTGCTGTTTGTAATCGCAGTTCTGCTTGTCTCGATTTTCTGGGAACTGACTAAGATTAACAAGCACCTCAGGACTCTTCTTATCCAGAGAAAAACGGACCGTGACTGGGCGAAGAAAGACGCCGCATGAATCGGGAAACAGGTGGAACGGCGGGTGCAAATGTTACGATTCGGGTCAATCAGTGCTATGGCGATATTTCGACCGAAAGGTGCGCATGTCGATCGATAGGTTTCATCGAATGTTTTTTCCCAACCTGGTGTGGTCCGTTCTCGTTGGATTGATTGTCACGACGATTGCGGCTGTGTCCCTACCTCAATTCTCGCGTGGAAGCCAACTGTTTCTCCCATTTGGGGCACATCCTGCCGGGTCATTGGGCGATGTAGTCTTTAACGCCAGTTGGATCTTCATTCTCGTCCACACGAAGTGGCTCTGGAAGACAGAATGACGGAACCCCCCTCAAGTGTGACCTCATGATGCACGAAGCGGCAGGAATGCACATGCCAGCGCCAAACGACAGCGAATGCGGGAAGCTGTGAAGTCGATAAAGCTATAGAGCTGAGTAGGTGACGAAAACAGGCGACTATCACACTCACGACCGGTCCATGAGTGTAATTGATTCCATGACAATGTCGGCTCCCATGCCCGAGTAAACTTTGGTGGTGCCAAAACCAACCAAAAGGCTCGGAGAAAGGAGCCGAACAATGATCATTATAGGATGCGATTACCACCCGGGCTTTCAGCAAATTGCGTTTGTGGATACCGACACTGGAGAGTTTCAGGAACGGCGACTGCAACACCGCGAGGAAGCGGAAAAGTTTTATCGCGAGCTCGCGGCCCAGGGAATGCAGGTGCGTGTGGGGATGGAAGCCAGTGGACAGGCGCGCTGGTTTGAACGATTGCTCTCGGAGTTGCACTTCGAGTTGTGGATCGGAGATGCAGCGGAGATCCGGACGAAGCGAGTACGCAAGCAGAAGACCGATCGCCAGGATGCGCAGCTGATTTTGCGCTTGATGCTGGAAGATCATTTCCCGAAGATCTGGGTACCGAGCTGGGAGAATCGGGATCTACGGCAACTGCTGTGGCATCGGCACCGGATGGTGCAGGCGCGCACGCGGATCATGAACCAGTTGCAAGCGGTGGCGCTCAACGAAGGACTGCGCTGCAAGAAGCGACTGTGGCGAGAGGCTGGACGAGAGCAACTGGAGTCGTTCGCGTTAGCCCCGTGGGCCAGTCGACGGCGGCGCGATCTGCTGGCGTTGCTGGATCAACTCACTCCGACGATTGCCGAGTTGACGCAAGCAATCGAGCAGGAAGTGGAGAAGTGTCCCGCAGCACGGCGCTTGCAGACGCACCCCGGAGTGGGTGCACTGACCGCGTTGGCGTTCGTGCTGATCATTGGCCAAGCCGAACGGTTTCAGTGTGGCAAGCAGATCGCGAGCTATCTGGGACTGGTGCCGTTGGAGGACTCCAGCGGACAGCGGCGACGACTGGGACACATCACCAAACAAGGCAACTCCCTGTTGCGCTTCTTGCTGGTGGAAGCGGCGCAAGTCACGGTACGCAGCGACCCGGAATGGCGCAGCAAGTATTTCCACCTGGCCATGCGGCGAGGACGAAAGATCGCCAAGGTAGCGATGGCCCGCAGGCTAGCGGTTCGCATGTACTGGATGTGGCGCAAGGGATGGAATTACGAGCAGTGGAAAAAGTTCGGTTCGCACGCGGGACAACCCGGAAATCGCGATGGTGTGCAGTCGATCACCGAGTAATTGATTGGGTATCCCGCTCCCCTTCACGGGGGAGTTCGAAGTAGTAATCATGATCGCGGGTGTGACCGAAGAGATGCATGGGTCGGACTGAGTTCCTGACCTGGAAAACGATTACGAGCGAGCCTACGGTTGGAAAGGCAACACCATCCATCGAGAGCGAAATGGCGCTCTTCTTTGAGCACATGCAGTAGTGTGCTCGAAAAGTGCTTGACACGGGCCGACATTGTCAGAGACGCGATATTATGCCAACGATCCTCTGAGACGCCCATAAATTGCTAGCGGAATCGTGATCACGTCGGCAACGTCTCCTGTCGCTCGCCCCCACTGCAATGTCCTGTTACACATACTGCCAAAGGCAAAGTTCGTTGCCGTCTGGGTCTTTGAAATACGAGAGCAGCCCTCCAGGCTCTTCCTTTACGGGGGTTGTCGTCACGCCTCTAGCTTGCAACTCGCGCGTCGCCTGCCGGATGTCAGTGACCCCGAGGCTCAACCGTGCATTGCCAGTACCCGGCAGCGTGCTGTCTGGAGGATTGGGAACAAGTTCGAAAAAGCACACCTCCCAGATCGAAGCGAGCGACATAATCCCGAGAGGTAAGATGAAATCCAAGAATATCGCGATAGAAGGCAATGGACTTTTCGATGTCTGTGACGTGGTAATACACAGCATCAAATGTGAGTTCTAATTTTGACATCGCAGAAGCCTCCTCTTTTGCTGGGATACCGCAATCTGCAGCACTTTTCAAGGGTAGCGGCGGCCAGTGTGTGATCTCCGTCCCAGGTCGGTTGGTTGCAGGAGTCACTAGTTGTGGTTCGCCATCTTGCGCAGCGCTGCCATGTTGCGGATCACCAGAGTCGAGCCCTTCGATTGCACGATCTGATGCTTCTTCAAGTCAGCCAGCAGCCGGGTAACCGTTTCTCGTGAGGTTCCGATCATATTCGCAACTTCCTCGTGAGTGAGTCGAAGCTTCAACCGAGGTTCCGGTTTGCCGGATTCGCCGTTCTCGGAACTCCACTCCAGGAGCAAATTGGCCAGTTTCTCGTGGGCGGAGTGAAGCAATCCCAGCGAACGCACTTCATTGCAAGCATCGTGATACTTTTCGCTGAGCTGCTCGGCCACTTTGAAGCAGGCCTGCACATGGTCCTTCAGGAAACCAAGGAAATCATCGCGCTTGACGAAATTGACCTGGCAGGGATCTATTGTTTCCGCCGTCACGTCGTAAGGTTTGCCGGAGATCGTAGCACTCAACCCCAGCACCTCCCCTAGCTCGGCAAGTTCCACAATCATCGTTCGGCCACCACGGGAGTTAATGGAAAGCTTTACAGTGCCTTTGCAAAGCACAAAGATGCCGCGTGGCATCTGCCCTTCGACAAACAGCACCGCACCCTGGGGATACGCTGCCGCGTACTTGATGTTTTCAAAGGCCTGCAGCACGTCAGCAGGCAGATCACAGAACATGCGATCAGCGCGAAGCTTGCATGTCAGACAGCTTTCTACGATTTCCATACCGTATGGTGAAAGCATGAACTAGCCTCCTGCGAGACATTCGTATGACGCCGTCCAGCAAGGCTCACTTGCTGGGTCGCGTCTTGCGCAGTCCAGCCAATTAAGCCTTTCTCGTGTAAGGTCAGTGTCCGTCTGGACGGGATGCTTGGCTGTGCTACAACGCACATGCCATTGTGATCTTTCCCACACTCCTTAATTGGCGATCTGGCTTAAACAAAAACAGGCCATTCGGAAGTAATCGGCATTGGAACAACCTGGCTTTATAAACAGGCTGGATGGGGATAGTTGATGAAACCAGGCCTAGCGCTCAAAACCCCCGTCGAATATTTTGCGCAAAAACAGAAAAGCCGAACCGTGACGGGCGGTTCGGCTCCTCTGCGATCGTGCAATAAGGAGGTTAGTCGTCATGAAACGATCAACTTCTTTTTACATGAGTCAGCTACTCTTGTCTGTGACGGGCAACACGCTCGAACGTGCGGTAACGGCCACGCCTGAAACACAGTCTCAACCCTTTCGTTTGACCTTTCTCCTGCGATAGCGCTCCATGACAGCCTCACGAATGATGTCAGCTCTAGATACCTTTATCCCCCTTGCCGCTGATTCCTCCCTCGCCATAACATCGGCAGCTTTGAGGATATTGTGGCCGAGCCGAAAACTGGTCGACCGTTCTATGTGCCGGTCTGCGGACTTCTTTGCTTTGCGTGTTTTGGGCAGAGTGGATTCCTCCGGTAATGCGTGTTGGATAGGTCCGTATTTTACCGGAATCGTGGCCCCATCGGTTATTTGGAAGAGGCAGGGAAAACAATGAGTGTAACCGCGATTTAACGCCAATTGACCTAAGCCAGTCCATTCCAGAATAGAGCTGCCGTTCCCCCGCGCAGGCGCGGACAAGCTTGCAACTCCGGCCACCAAAACCGAGTCTCGCCAATCCATCACATCGAACTGTGATGCCTGCTATTGCAAGGATTAGCCAAAGGAGTACGCTAGCGTGCGACAAATCGTTTCGTCTCTCCGAAGAGCACTTCCCGCCAGTTGAGACGCCCACCCCCTGAGACGAATGACCCGAACGACCGGGAAACGTATTTCCGTCAGACCAGTTCATCTGCGACTGCATTCGACGAAACCGACTCTCCCGTTAACGTTACAGCGCCCCTTGTCGCTCGGACCAACCTCTTCTTACCCGCCAGGCATTTCGTGGCGATCCCCGGGGAACGTCGGGTACGTTGGAAACCCTGCACCTCGATCTACGGGCTAACGCCGGAACCGGGGATTTACTCTTCGCGTTCTCTCCTGCATGTCGTGTGCAAACTTCTCTGCTAGACCATCTACATTCTGGCCATACCGTTCGCTCTTTGCCACACGAAGACGCGCTCTGCACGTGCTGGTGCGCGTTTTGCTAGTCGATACTCACCCTGACCACAACTTTAAGGAGGATTTTATGGTTCGCTTTAGCGTTTGTGTATGTGTCTTTGCCCTGCTTGCGTGCTGTCTACCCATGGTCGCCCAGCAATCAGCAGCCACTTCAGCTGACGATCCTGCTGCCCCTCCCGCAACTATCACCGGCAGCGGCACGGCTGGTTTTGTTCCTGTATTTACTGGGGTCACGACGATTGGGAATTCCAAGATCTTTCAGACCATCGGGCTCAACGTCGGTATCGGTATCACCTCGCCAAGCGCCAAGCTGGACGTCAACGGCACGGGAAACGTCCGTGACACTCTAAAGCTGTTTCCCAAATTAACTCATCCTACGCTGTCGGTTAATGGAACTGCCTTCGCAGTCAGCAACACCGGAAAAGTGACCTTCGTTGCCGGCCAGACTTTCCCGGGCACGGGCACGGTAACCAGCGTGGGGAGCGGGTTGGGCCTGACGGGTGGGCCCATTACGCATAGCGGCACCCTGTCCATCAACACCTCAGTGGTACCGCAGCTGTCGGCCAGCAACCATTTCACCGGCAACCAGAGCATCACCGGCAATCTCAGCGCGACGGGAGGCGTGAGCTCGGGCGGTACAGTCTCGGGTGCCACGGGATCTTTCACCTCACTCTCTGCGGGGTCGGGCACAATTACCGGAAACTTGAGCGTGAACGGAAACTTCGGCACGGATGGTAGTGGCACCTTCGACGGGGGCGTTGCAGTGGGTGGGGGCTTTAGCGTAGGCGCCGGTGAGACCTTTACCAGGTCGATCCAAATGACCGACGATGGTACGACGAATCTACAACCCTCTATCGTGGTGAACGCCGTGGATTGCTGCGATTTCGGCAACCGCATGATGTGGGCGCACAGCCCCGATTTTCCACAATGGGGATTGGTACTACGACGACGATGTCGATAACGTTATTTTGCAGCAGAGCCTTTCCACTCAGGTCGCGTTCTTCGATTTCGTCGGTGACCTCACCCTGAACGGCACCCTTACAGCCGCAGCGAAGAACTTCAAAATTGATCACCCCCTCGATCCCAAGAACAAATACCTCTCCCATACATCGGTCGAGTCTTCGGAGATGATGAATATCTACACCGGAAACGCGATCCTTGATAGTGGCGGCGAGGGGGTGGTGTCACTGCCGAAGTGGTTTGAGGCCCTCAACACCGACTTCCGCTATCAACTCACGGCCATCGGCGCCGCGGCCCCGAACCTGCACGTCGCCCGGGAAATCGCCAACCACCAGTTCAGCATCGCGGGTGGCGCTCCTGGGATGAAGGTCTCCTGGCAGGTCACCGGCGTACGTCATGACGCTTATGCCAAGACGCATCCTCTGGTAGTGGAGACTCGCAAACCCGAGAAGGAACGCGGCCGCTATCAAAATCCCGACGCCTATGGCGCGCAGAGATTGACTCAGGAGCAAATGCTACACCGACAGTCCAAACCATAACGAATAGCTATCGTCGAGGACAATCTGCGCGTTCGTTATGGGAGAAGGGCAGAACTGCCCAATCCAGGGCGGAGGTTATTATACGACCAGCCTCCGCCCTCGGGATGCGCGGCGCGCCCCGCCAGAAGGACATTCAGAGGCACCGGAATGCCTCGTTGCACCCCAAGACTGTAGACCTCAAACTGTTGCCAAGCGAAGCTAACTAATGTAACCAGGCGATTTCGCTCATTGACCTGTCGATGAGTGTAACCGAGATTTTGCAACAGTTAGCAAAAAACCGCACGGCCTCAGAATTTAGAGTCGTTCACTTCTAGCCAGTATCCATCGGGATCCTGAAAATAGATCTGTCTTACCCCGTCAGGCCGCACGCCGGCAGTCTGGTGACCTGAGGCAGTGGAGTTGCGGTAAGTCACGTGGGTTTGGTCAAGGTGAGTCATGAAATCGGGCACTGACGCGACCCGAAACGCCAGGTGAACGTCAATGTCGCGCGTGGGCTGATCAGTGGCGTCAGCGATGATGTGAAGTTGCTCGTGCGCGCCTATGCGAAACCAAACGTGTCGGCCGTCCTTGAAGGGATCGGGAGTCCTTGTTAAACCCATCACCCTTTCATAGAACTCTGCGCTTTTTTGCAGGTCATGCACATGTAGCGCCGCGTGATCAAATTCTGGAGGTTTGGTCGTGGTGCTGGACTGCGAAAAACCGAACGAGCCGAGCAGAAGAACAGCTAGTGAGGAAAGGAAGGCAATCGTGTCTTTCTTCATGGTGGACGCATCTTACGCCGGTCAGCGACGGCATGCAAAGACTCTAGGCACATTCGCGTAGGCCCGGAAGACGTAACTGTTGCAACCAGGCCATAGCGCTCATTGAGGGGTTTTGAGCGTAATTGATTCCATGACAATGTCGGCTCCCATGCCCGAGTAAACTTTGGTGGTGCCAAAACCAACCAAAAGGCTCGGAGAAAGGAGCCGAACAATGATCATTATAGGATGCGATTACCACCCGGGCTTTCAGCAAATTGCGTTTGTGGATACCGACACTGGAGAGTTTCAGGAACGGCGACTGCAACACCGCGAGGAAGCGGAAAAGTTTTATCGCGAGCTCGCGGCCCAGGGAATGCAGGTGCGTGTGGGGATGGAAGCCAGTGGACAGGCGCGCTGGTTTGAACGATTGCTCTCGGAGTTGCACTTCGAGTTGTGGATCGGAGATGCAGCGGAGATCCGGACGAAGCGAGTACGCAAGCAGAAGACCGATCGCCAGGATGCGCAGCTGATTTTGCGCTTGATGCTGGAAGATCATTTCCCGAAGATCTGGGTACCGAGCTGGGAGAATCGGGATCTACGGCAACTGCTGTGGCATCGGCACCGGATGGTGCAGGCGCGCACGCGGATCATGAACCAGTTGCAAGCGGTGGCGCTCAACGAAGGACTGCGCTGCAAGAAGCGACTGTGGCGAGAGGCTGGACGAGAGCAACTGGAGTCGTTCGCGTTAGCCCCGTGGGCCAGTCGACGGCGGCGCGATCTGCTGGCGTTGCTGGATCAACTCACTCCGACGATTGCCGAGTTGACGCAAGCAATCGAGCAGGAAGTGGAGAAGTGTCCCGCAGCACGGCGCTTGCAGACGCACCCCGGAGTGGGTGCACTGACCGCGTTGGCGTTCGTGCTGATCATTGGCCAAGCCGAACGGTTTCAGTGTGGCAAGCAGATCGCGAGCTATCTGGGACTGGTGCCGTTGGAGGACTCCAGCGGACAGCGGCGACGACTGGGACACATCACCAAACAAGGCAACTCCCTGTTGCGCTTCTTGCTGGTGGAAGCGGCGCAAGTCACGGTACGCAGCGACCCGGAATGGCGCAGCAAGTATTTCCACCTGGCCATGCGGCGAGGACGAAAGATCGCCAAGGTAGCGATGGCCCGCAGGCTAGCGGTTCGCATGTACTGGATGTGGCGCAAGGGATGGAATTACGAGCAGTGGAAAAAGTTCGGTTCGCACGCGGGACAACCCGGAAATCGCGATGGTGTGCAGTCGATCACCGAGTAATTGATTGGGTATCCCGCTCCCCTTCACGGGGGAGTTCGAAGTAGTAATCATGATCGCGGGTGTGACCGAAGAGATGCATGGGTCGGACTGAGTTCCTGACCTGGAAAACGATTACGAGCGAGCCTACGGTTGGAAAGGCAACACCATCCATCGAGAGCGAAATGGCGCTCTTCTTTGAGCACATGCAGTAGTGTGCTCGAAAAGTGCTTGACACGGGCCGACATTGTCAGAGACGCGATTTATCGCCAGTTAGAACCGAGACGGAGGGCTGGGCTTCCCCCTCTGACCGTCGCGGTAGAAGAGCGCGTACCAAAAAACAGTCCAAGCCACTATCGCTAGTCCAACAGACCCGGCTACATCAATTGTTCCACTACCACAAACATGTTGTATTCCGTGTTACTCACATCGCCAGATGGCGTAACGGTCACGGAAATTGGCCATAACGGGGCGGAGCGTATCGGAAGATCCTCAGAAACAGTGTGTCTCTTCTCGGTACCCAAGCCGAGACCAAACGGATATCTTTGGCTATTGTTTCCGGCACCATCGTGAAAATTCACCGAACCTTCCCAGTAAGGCTCGGGATTGCCGTTTGCTTTCGTAAGCACCAAAATGAACGAAACTCGAAACGTGCCCCACTGCGTTGGAGTGTAAAGCTTTCGGACGTACCCTCATCTTTTCCAATGATCAGGTGCCGACCAACTACATCCGCAACGGAAATGTGAATCAGTCCTGTTACTCGGGCGATTGACACCGAGGGAGTTACAAAAACAGCAAGTACGGGCGTACGTTCGTCGACGTACTTGCAAAGTAAGGACAATGCGTCCTCCAGTGTGATTTTCATGGCTTATGGATTCGTCTGGATTCCCAGCGGGGTGATTTATGCAGCCCGTTTCTGCTGAGCTCTTATTTTCCCCCACCTTGCTCGCTGGAACGCCGCGATCTTCCTTCGGGCTGCCGCTGACATCGTGCGCTTGGCTTTCGGAACAATCTCTTGGACATTCGTACGCTTCGCCCAGCGCGCTTTCTGAGCGAGGCTCATCTTCCTACGAGCCGAAGCTGACAGAAAACGTCTCGGCTTTGTATAGGAACTCCCGCTGTTCAACTTGCCAAGAACCGAAAGAGCCGCGTCTACATGTTTCAGTTGATTTACCAGATTCGTTCGCTCTACTCTCAACTCCGACACTATCGACGCCAGTCCCTTTAGATTTGCCATGAATTCCCTCTCAGTGGGATTGTAAATGGCGGCCCCTGTCCTGAGCGGTGGATTGAACCTACGAATGCAGAAGCCGCCCGACATGACTCCTGATGAGACAACTCAGCGAGACGCGGACTCCATGCGCACCGACCAGATCGGCAAGGTATTTCATTGTCGTCGGTCAGGACACGCGCAGGTGCCTTATCTGCGATGGCGTATTCACGACGAGACAAGCTGCCGACCATGCGGCGACGCCATGCTATCCACCCACCAAGAACTCCGAACAGGAGAAACGTACACTTGATCCGTGCCCTCCATTTCTCCCTCTGATAGAGTCTTCGTCCTCACCGGGGCAGGCGTAAGCGCCGAGAGCGGGATACCGACGTTCCGTGGCGTCGGCGGACTTTGGCGAAACTACCGGATCGAAGAAGTGGCATCGCCGCAAACGTGGCGACGCAATTCGCGGTTAGTCTGGGAGTTCTATTCCATGCGACGGAGGGTTGCTGCGGCAGCAAAACCGAATCCGGCGCACTTTGCCATAGCTAAGCTCGAACAGCATTTGGGACAGCGTTTCTTCCTCTGCACGCAGAACGTGGACGACCTGCACGAGCAAGCGGGTTCAAAAAACCTCGTCCACATGCACGGAGAACTCTTCAAGAGCCGCTGCGAGACGTGTAGCCGACCGCCGTTTCACGACCCAAACACTTACGATCCTCCAGCCGAGCTTCCCCGGTGCAACTGCGGCGGACGGATTCGCCCACACATCTGCTGGTTCGGCGAAGTGCCGTTCGAGGTGGATCGCATCTTTCATGCGCTGGACGTATGTACGATCTTTATGGCGATTGGAACGTCAGGCGTGGTCGAGCCAGCCGCCAGTTTCGTGGCACACGTGAGCGGTCGTACCCGAAGCATCTACGTAGGACCAGAAGAACCTGCAAATGCATCCGCGTTTACCGAGTGCCATTTGGGCAAGGCGGGTGAGATGTTGCCCGATCTGCTTGGCGCATACTGGGCGTGACCGTCATTGCAGCTTCGCGTACTCAGTTTTGGCTTGCTTCGGGATGGGGATGTCGGGGTCGTTACTGCGGCAGCCCAACTCGGCGCAGCAGGTCGGCGAAACGCCAGCGAGGAGGAACGGATCAGACCTCGGGGCCTCTTTTAATGGTGAGTCAAGCCTACGCTAGGCGGCCCTTCCGGAAAGACCTTTTCCAAGAATGCCTTATCTCTGATGATTGGCGCGAACTCTTTCTCATTGTTAACTGCAACTTCGAACTGTTTACGAAAATTCGGATCGATCTGTTTAGCTTTCTTGAATTCTGCAAGTGCGCGATCCTTGTCCCCCGTGAGGTATGTCAACAACGCAAGCGTCAGGTGATTGTCAGCATCATTCGGCCCGTAGTGCGCAGCTTTCTCTGCGCTAGCCTTCGCTTCTGCCAGCTTATGCTGTTCCAACAATTTGTACGCGAGATCGCCGTAGTTATACGCGAGTGCCTGATCGAGCAGCCTTCGAAGTTCGGTGAACGGGTTCGGATTGTCATCAACATTTATGTACAACCAGCGCGGGTTGTTGTAGTTGCGCCCGCAGGTCACGTTCTGCTTGCCGCAAACGACCAGCATCGCCGCAGACTGTCGTCCGCGCTTGTCACCGCCCACCGCGTCCCCGGCCGCCAATGCCGCAAACATGCGTTCCGCCAACTCTCCTTGCGCCGATTCGAACGCTTTTCCCATCGCCTCCGGCACCTGCGGCCCAACAAGTATGTTGCCTTGCGCTGTCCAGTTCTTACCAGTTTTCCCGCCCGCCCAATTGGGCGCGTTGGGGCCTGTATGCGTTACGACATTGCAGTTCGAATCAGCGATAGCAAACTGCCGACCATCTTTGTCCGGGAAAGTGTCTTCAGCGAGCAAACGATCACTCACCTGATCTGCCGAAAGTCCCTGCCGCAGCAAGTCAATTGCTTTCGGGCCGTATCCCACGTTAACGTCCGCTTGCGTAGCAACTGCGCCTACGCCAGCCCGCCCCCAAGGAACCACCGATCCCACTGAAAAATACCGGGATGCTACGGCAACTCCCATCTGTCCGGTGGCGGGATCGCAGGCAACAATAGAAAAGGTAGAAACATTTCGCGGAAACATTGGCGTACTAGCCGACACCGATATAGCCGTGATTAAGATTACAACTGATATTTTCGTCATGAGTCCTTCCAAGTTGTTTCAGCATCCGTTCACTTCTTTCGGGGGAGTCGTCAAGGGAACTCGCGAAACTGTTTGGTGCCCAAGTGCTTCCCGTCACTATTGCAGCTTCGCGTACTCAGCCTTGGCTTGCTTCAGGATGGGGATGTCGGGGTCGGCGCTTTCAAACTGGTGAAGGAAATCCTTGTTTACCAGCCAGCGCCCTCGATAATGCTTGCTAAGCTGCCCTTCCGTTACCGTTCGATGATGGGCTGCCAACCAAATCTTGTCGGAGTCGTTCCATTTCTGCCGCCGCTTCTTTCATCTGCTCAGCATATGCGTGCCCCTGTCGTGGCAGAAACCCTCCGTAATTCTCAAGTAGCAACCGGGAGTTCATATTGAGGGCAACCATGTTCGAACGCGCTTGCCCGGAAAGGGCAACGGTCAATTTTTCTAACTGCAAATTCCGCACCACTAGCTCATTCCTGCTCCGGGCGGCTTGTTCTCGCAGCAGTCGTCCATGATGGCGGATCAGCCCAAATGCGCATACTGCTAGCACCAGCAGGACAGAATTGGAAATAATGGTTGCAGAAAATGCCCTCTTCAGTGCGGCAGTCCTCTCTCCCTTCAATCTCGCGAAATTGCTGCTCTCCGATGAGGAGAGCGAAGACGCAATGCTCCGAATCTCATCCATGTAGCCCTTTCCCTCGTCCGTATCAATTAGCTTGAATGAGCGAAGGCGATACCCCTGTTGGCGCAAACTAATAGAACGTTCCATCTCAGCCTGCTTGGATTTAGCCAAGGACTCCAACTGCGACTCCAGTAATTGTTCGCGCTGCGTCCGATTCGAGAGCCCCGTGCGGAGATTGGCAAAATCCATTTCGATCCTGCTCTTCGCGTCACTATAGGGCTGCAAGTAAGCAGCGTCTCCGGTGAGCAGGTATCCTCGCTGACCCGATTCCATATCGGTGACATCTTTCAATAGGCCAGACAGTTCCGCTTGGAGCGCGGAGCTTTCAAGTGTGAGTGCCGCAGATTTCTCCACCCGTTTTAGATGGGTGACGGCAAGGTATGCATTCCATGCAATCAAGGCGAGGAGCGCGGGGACTCCTATTTGCAGCGCAACTTTTCGAATCATTTAATTTGCCGCCCTTCACGTGATGTTGAGTGCACCCTCGGTCATGATTCGATTGGCCTTGCAAATTTCCTGCACAACCCTGACCGCTGCCTTGCTGCTATGGACCGCTCCTTCTGCTGACATGACGGAACTGGCAGCCAGAGTGAAAAGCAAAGCATCCTCGGGCTTCTCGAAGTAAAGTACAACTTGATTCGCTGCCATGAGCGTAGCTCCTACTGACTGTTCTTTGGATGATAGGCCGATTCAGCGCAGGAATGACGTTATCTGTTTTGGTGCGCCGATCACAGAATCGTCGGCAACGCGGCTGCGAACGAAACGAGGATTTCGAAGGATCGGAAAGTCGGAGAGCCGTCTCCCAGACGATTCACCGAACCTTCACCCCATATTTCTGTGTGAACGGTGGAACGATACCGTTCAGGCGCAGGTACTCGACTAGTTGTCCGTAGTGGTCGGTTATGTGCCAGACCGAAATGACCGAGATGCCGAGTTTGGTGTTCGGTCCGGCGTAGCGGCCTTCAACACGGTCGAGCGCATTATTCGCCGTGAGCGTGGCGAGGACGCGGTTCGAGTAGTCGAAGGAGTCCTTGAGATACTTAATCAACTCGGCTTTGGTTTTCGCCGGATCGTGCCCGCCCTTTTCGCAGTCCTCGGGCGGTTTCTTGCCCTCAAATTCGTTAAAGAAGGCGAATTGAGCGCAGGCGACGTGTTTCACCTGTTCGCCGAAGCTGCGGACGCCATCGAAATTCCCGCCTGCGGGGATGTAGGAATACTTGTCCTCAGGCATGGCTTCAGCTACGCCGAGAAAGTTCCCCTCCGCGAACTGGAGAGTGCCGCTGACGCTCTCCACGATGGACTTGGCGATGTCATCCGGCTGGGTAGCTTGCTTGGTTGCTGAGTTCTGTGCCGATGCAGATTCCCCGACAACAGAGAGCACGATGCTACACGTGATAAAAAGGGCAGCAATGCGGGAAAGGCTCATTCTGGCCTCCGGTATTCGCAGAAAGGATACTTGAGCGATATAGGGAAGTCGAATGTCGGGCTCTAGCTCTGGGGGTTCGGAAGGGGTCGAATTTTGATCGCGTTTTACGCGGCCTTTCGCCCCTCGTTTCGACGGTTCGGCTGCTAGCCTGCATCTATACCTTCTGAAACTCACGGCGAACCAAACCGCTATGCAGCAGAAACACCGCGACCTGAGTCGCCATCCTCGGAATCAATGGCTGTCCGCTCGACAGGAATGCAAACAACAACTGTAGTCCCTGCTCGATCAGATCGGATTTCGAGCGACCCACCCAACTCGCGCATCCGTTCTCGCATTCCAGCTAGACCTACTCCAGCTTCGGCAGCACTTTCGATGAGAGTCCTCAGTCGTGTCCGGGGTATGCCCCGCCCGTTATCCTTAATTTCCAATCGAAGCTGCTTCGTGTCCACGTTGAGATGAATATCCACCATTGAACCTCCAGAGTGTCGATGGATATTTGTGAGAGCCTCTTGTACTGCTCGGAAAAGGGCGACTTCTACATCTTTGTGCATACGACCAAGTTTTGGCTGGAAGTTAAGATTCACCTTGATGCCGCTTCGCCGGGAGAAGCCGTCTACGTACCAGCGAGCCGCAGAGTTAAATCCTGCCTCATCCAGCATCGGCGGATGTAAGAGATAGGAGATGGTGCGTGTCTCGGTCAGGCATTTATCAACAATCCCCGCACTTTCGGAAGCTAGTGCGGCGTTGCCATTGTCTGATGCTGAAAGACGGTCGAGGTTTATTTTTAGAGCCGTCAAATATTGCCCCAAACTGTCATGCAGACCTCTCGCGATCCTCCGGTGCTCGTCATCCTGCAAGGTAAGGATTCGACCGCTTAGACTCCGGGCAGCCTCCTCAGCCCGTTTGCGAGCGGTTAGATCAGTGTTACTTTCCAGCCAACCAACGGATTTGCCATTGCGATCTCGCAATGTCGTCCAGCGGCTCGCGACCGTAATCTGGTTGCCGCCCTTCGTTGTGTGGCGAAGCTCGCCCTCCCAGCGGTCAGCCTGCATGATTTCCGACAAAGGAACGGGAAACTCGGTGTGAAGAATTTCGTGGACTGTCCTGCCGATGACTTCTTCCCTTGCCCATCCGTAGAGCCGTTCGGCTCCCTCATTCCAATAAGAGATTTTGTCGTCGGCGGTTCGAATAAATATCCCGTCATTAGCTAGATCAAGCAGCTTGGCTTGATACGCCAGTTGCGCTGCGTTCTGCTCAAGCTCCTGTGTGCGCTCCTTCACTCGCTGTTCCAACTTCTCTTTTGCGGCTTCACTTTCGCTCAGAAGTCGCTTCTCACTCTCAAACGCCTCGCCAATGTGTTCTCTTTCGTTAATGACCGCCGCCAGAATTAGCCCGGTCAGCGCGGTCACAGCAACAAAAACCTGAAGCAGCACCGCATTGCGGAGTGGTGTATGGTTCACGAACGGACCGAATCCATGAGCCGTTCCCCAAACTGCAAAGCTGGCAGACAGAAGACCTGCGACCGCCGCCCCAGCAACGCGGAATCGAAGTGCCGCCCAGATGATGAATGGGAAGACTACGAACGCCAAAACATCATCCCGCACTGTTGTCCACGGACTGAAAATCGCAGCCGACGTGACGAGGATCGCGACTGACAGCAAACAAGCTTCTAGTGCACGCCAGCCCCGGCAGACGCGGATCAAATCCTGACCAGTCAGTAATAACGGGGCGACGACTAGTACGCCCATTGCATCGCCCAACCACCAGATTCGCCAAGCTGAACCATAGCCAGCCCAAGCCTTTGTGTTTACAACGGTCAAGGCGGTGACGCCAACGGAAGCTGCGATTGCCGTTGCCAACACTGCCGCAAGCGTCACAAGTCTCAGCACGTCTTTCAATCGAGGAAGCGAAATCTCGAAATCAGAAGAACGCTTCAACAAGTAACCTGCAACAACGGCACTAGACGCATTGCCGAGTCCAATTGCGATTGATGCGAAGGTAGGAACCGGACTAAGGAAGTTGACAAGAAAAGCAGCAAACGCGATAGCTGGGGTGATTTGGATACCCCAGATCAGCACTGCTGCGACAGCTATCCCCGCCGCTGGCCAAATGGGAGAGACGTTGGAACTCGTGAATGGAACAGCAAGACCAAGCTTGCCCGCTCCGAAATACAGGGCAAACACAATCGCCAGTTGCAAAACATACCGATAGCCTAGTCGCGCACGATCCTGTGGTTTCCACCAATCGAGAAAGAACACTCGTGAGGACGCCATGCCGACACGCTCAATAGATTAGGTCAATGCTCTCTCGGTTTGAGGAAAGAAGCCGAACCGAGATCAACCCCAGACGCTCATTTTAAGCGAACTCAGGTCAACTTGCGCCAATTACCTTGTATCGCAGTCGGCAGGAGTTCGGTTTCGACGGGGCGCTATTTGTCGCCGAGACGGGGTTGTTGCCAGCCGAGTTAATACAGGGAATCCCGTGTCGCAAAATTGCAAAATCAAACGATAAGTTTTCATGGAGCGTTTCAAGAAACCCTAGTGGTTAGAACGACTTAAGGTCATGGCACCAAACATGCTTCCGGTTAGCGGTAGCATTCGCGAGCATTTCGCACCGGATGATCGGAGGTCAATATGGCTGACGGCATACAAAAAGACTGGCGCGAACTTTGTGTTGCGGTGACAAACGAAACTGACTCCACCAGACTGACTTCGCTTGTTCGAGAATTGATTGAAGCGCTGGATAGGGGCGAACGAAGCTGGCGTCACACCATTCCCCCGTCTGACGCAATCGCGGTGAATCGAGAAGCCGCTTGAGAGCGAGTGTTGTCGCCGCCAATCTGAGCACGACACAATCGCTACACATGCTTTCGAACGTACCAGATCAGCACGGAAACCGTGAGCCAAGCTACAGTGGCACCCATGAGCACTATCGATGTGCTGTAGCTGGGCGCGAATTGCCAGACTATCAAAGCGAAAACTAACAGTCCTACGCTCCCCATCGCCGAACCTGCGGCATCAACGCTGTCCGTAAGGTTCGTGAGCACAGACCGCATGTCGTGCTTCTAGACATCACGATGCCAGTGATGAACGGCTTCGAGGCTGCTCGCCGCATCAAGCATGAATTTCCCTCGACTCTGATTCTCGTCGTGAGCCAGTCCGACTCTGCCCCATTTGCGAGGGAGGCAATCGCGGCTGGTGCGAGCGGGTACGTCGATAAGAGCAACGCGAGCACCGAGTTGATTCCAATGTTGCGAAAGACCGTGTCTCAACACATGCGAACGTGATGGAACTAGAGCTTCTTCATCGTGGCACTTGAGTCTGCTTCAACGATGATATCCACCTCTGCTCCCGGCTTAAGACCAGCCTTCTCGCCACTCTCATCAGTCACAACGTTTTCTACGCGAACCTCTCGATATAGATCGTCAGCCTCAGGGATGGTGATCTGCGCTTTCTCAGGCTCCATTGGACTAACAGGCTTGATGATCTTCTCGACAGTGCCCCGCATTCTTTTCCTTTTCTTGCCCATTAGAGACCTCTCCCCCGTGGCAACAACAGACTGCCTGCGGAAATCTTGACCGCACCTCCTGTGAGGCACGCCCAATCGGGCAGTAAATCTGCTCCCGGCGAGCGATTCTAGCACTGCGACCAGCGGCTTGCAGCAGATCGAACACCACAGCCGCATCGCTCGACACCGGGGCGTCAACAAAGGCTGGTCATCTGCTCAGCGACGGCATACCACTTGCCCTCTCGCTTCGTGCATCTGCTGCAATCAATCGGCGGTCACGATGCGGATCGGTGCGGGGCTGACCAGTGCTAAGCTCACACTTTTCTTTCGGAGCAGCACCGCAGGTTGGACAACGGACAGCGAGTATCTGTTTGGGGCTGAGTTCTCTCTTCATGGCAAAAAGATAACGCCCGAACTGTTTGCGGGGATGGTCAATCTTGAACAGTTTCGGCAATTACTGAATCTTCGTGTGGTTTTGGTGTCCAGCAGGGAGATTATGGCAGATTGGGTGGACGCAGGCGAACCTAGCAACAATCGCAGGCTTTACCGCGTAGAGCCTCGCGACCCTCCCAAACGATGAGAGGCGCAACCACTAAAGCCGCAACCGGGTCAGCCCCCTTGACTCGCCAAATCGCGTTGACCGTCAGTCCCGCCAAGGCGATCAGTGAAAGGTAAGCGCAAAGCGCCGACTGAGCGGCGTCCGCCCTCAACGCAGCACTGCCTGTAGCTCCTGACAGCCGCCGCTTTTCTTTCGCAAGCCACGGCATGACGGCGGCGGCTCCGATCAAAATGGCTATTCCTAGAAATGTGGGCTTGGATTCGCTATAGCCCAGCAGACTCGCAACCGAAGTGACTGCGACAAAAGCAGACAGCGCAAACAGCAAGGCTCCAGCGACACGGGCTGCCCGCCTTTCCGCGTCCTCATGGGCAGTTGTACGAAATCTCCACAGCACTACTACCGCCGAGAGAAGTTCAACGGCGCTGTCTCCACCGAAGGCGAGCAGCGCAGGGCTACGCGCCCGCCAAGCCGCGAAGAGGGATACCACAGCCTCCACACTCATCCAAGCGATTGTGACGGTCTGCACCCTTTGGATTCGCCGGATAGCGTCTCGAGAAGCTGTTTGTAGCACCGAAGCCATTCACGACATTATGGCACCGTACTCGCATGGTTCGCGGTCAAAGAGCCCTTGCATCTTACCCTTGGGGTAGTCGATTCGTTCAGCAGCATTGTTCGACGGCGCGGAACATTTTCCTCGCAATCCTCGTATCCTAACGCAAAGGGAGGCACAATAAGTACTGCAACGCTTGCGGCAAGGACATCGCTGAGGGCGGCCGCTTTTGCTCCTACTGCGGCAACGTGGTAGGGATTCCGCTCACGCCGAAGAAACTGATGCGCTCCCTAGCAGAGAGGAAGATCGCTGGCGTTTGTGCCGGGCTAGCTCAGTATCTCAATCTCGACGCATCGCTCGTGCGCATCCTCTGTTTCTTCATCGCGCTCGCTACCGGAGTCGCTCCGGGCGTCGTGACGTATCTGCTCGCATGGATCATCGTTCCAGAGGAGCCGGAACTGGAACCCTTGGTCGCGGCACAACAGCCGGTGTTGAGTTAGGGACTTGCGCGGGTTTACAAATCCTTGGGAGTACTACCGCGAAGCCTCAACGGCAATTTCTAGTCGCCGAGCGCCCGCCACGAATTTCGGATTGCCTCACAGTCCCACTAGAAGAGTAGATCCTGAATCTGGGCGAGTTCCACCGGTGCGGAGCAGGCTTCGCCGTCGTTTGCAACGTGGTTGATCCGAGTGCTCACGGGATAGTACCGCATCAGCCGCGCGGCAAAAGCGCGAAGTTCACCACTGGAATCGTTTCACGGCCTCGATGCGCTGTCGGCACCATTCGATTGCAATGACGCGATACCACCACCAGCGCGCGCGATTCCTGAAGGGTTCCACGGCATCACTGAATGCCTGCACGAACTGTTCGATGTGTTGCTCCTGCTGTTCGCGTGTACGCTCGCGCAGCCGCTTCGCCATTTCGACGTTGAACTCATGCTCCTGCTGTTCGTTCATTTCGGTGCCACCCCCGATTGCTCCTTCGACCTACGCCATAACGTTGCCCTGCTTGGCCCCTTCACTGGGTCAATCTTGCGACCCGGCCTACGACCTTCGGATGCGGCCTTCTTCAACCCCGCCCTTATACGCTCTTGAATCAAACTGCGCTCCAACTCCGCGACCGCGCCCAACACCGTGAACACCATCTTGCCGTAGGGAGTCGAGGTGTCGATTGCTTCCGTTAGAGATACGAAGGCGATGTCGAGCGAGTTGAATGTCTCCAACGCCTTCAGCAGATGTTGTACCGACCGCGCAAACCTGTCGAACTTCCAGACCATGACAGCGTCGAAGTCGCGGCGGCCACGCTCGGCGTCGCGCATCAGTTTATCAAGAGCAGGTCGCTTTTCCTTCGCGCCGGATACGCCGTGGTCGATGTACTCGTGGACAACCTCCCAACCACGGGCTGCCGCCATGGCGCGTAGAGGCTGCAACTGCACCTCGGGATTCTGATGGCAGTTCGACTTGCTCACCCTTGCGTATAAGACGACCCGGCCAACTATCCGGCCAACCACCATGATTCACCCCAATTCCGAGCATATCTCATTTCATCTGAAATGCAACAACTCTTCGGTAACCAGTGCCCCGCGCAGGCAGGTTCCGCCCAGTCTCAATCAGCCCTCTGGCTAGGCCGGACTAGGCCCCACGGCTCGCTGGAGCAAATTCGGAAAAAGAAACAAAAATATTCCTCAGTACGCGGCGTTTGACCCAGAAAACCACGAGACGGTGCATGGTAACCACTGTTTCATTTCATGTGATTTGATAAATCAACGACTTACGAGACCTGCGGACAACTCTAAGGGGCCTGAGAACCAAGCAGTGAACCCACCAGATAACCAAGCCTGTAACCAACAAACAGGCGGGGAAACAGCGGTCAGGAAGCACCCTTATAATCCCCTTATAATCACGGTTACGGTACGGGCTCCCGTGGGGACGGGTCCCCTCGAGCAAAAGGAGTCTCTTTAAAAGAGGACCCGAAGACTACGTCGCCTCCAACTCCCCGTTACTTGTTCCGGTCGATGGCCGCCCCGGCTACGCCAGCCAGTGGCACATGGCACATGGTTCCTCCCGTTAACGTCCCTACAGGGTACCCCGGCCAATAGGCTTGCATCATGGCCCGGAAGGGGGGTCGCACGTCCATGTCGCGGGAACTGCCGCTACGTGGCAGGGGGTAGTATCACTTCCCTCGGCCCGCCCACGGGAAATGTTCCCTCCGGAGAGGGTGGTCTCCCGGTACCCCGCCCGCGTTTTGAAGAGTTGGTATCGGTATCAGGGCAGTACCAGTAGCGACGTGGTACCGATGGGATCGTGCGGGTGAGTTTACTATTTCATAACTGGTCGGGCTGTTGGAGGCTGAAAAACATGTGCCGCTAAGTCCTTTAGATCGCAGTACCACCTCATTGATTCAAGTGGTACCGACTAAGACGTTGAATACATAAGGGTTAAGTATGAAAAACAGGCGCAGTACCACCTATAGGCAGAAATACTGGTACCGATTCCATCCGATGACAGCCCTGTGGCACTACGCTAGTGCTCCGTGCCCACTCAGGTCTGATGTCAAGTTGGTAACGATACCGCCGCGCCCTCGGGAGCGAAACGTCTTCATACACGAATCGCTGCTTGACAGTGCGGCCTTCGAAGGTCTAACCTGGTGAGGGCGGCTTGTAAAAGAAAACTCTTGCAATTCGTCGGTGACTTTAGTAAGATAGCAAACGATGAGACGATTCTGAGAACTGAACTGCGGAAGTCCGTTGCTACGGGGTGCGGGGAAAGTTCCAATTAAGATTCGAGCGGGTGCCGACTTCCTAAACGCTCGATAGTTCTTCCGAGAGGCCGTCGCAGAGATTCCAACTTGCGACCTAGGCTCAGAAGAAACTCCGGCAGGACAAAGCCTGCCAGTAAGGCGGTACAGTTGAATGCCACTAACTCTGCAACCCTCGTCGAGAATCTTGACGTAACTGCGGCAACCCCGCTCGAAGACCCGCTCGAACTAATCCAGCAAGGCATCAATGCGATGTTCGACCCGAACGACGTGGTCGAGGTACGCGTGCCCAAGGCTGGCCGCAACAGAACCATCTCCGGCTACTACGATGACCACGAGAAGATGGCGCACGATCTTGCGTCGCTCGACGGTCGCTATGCCGGAATCTATTTCACGTTAAACCCTTGCGACCCGGCACTGCTTGCCCGCGCGTCGAATCGGCTGAAGAACAACGCCGAGCAAACCACATCTGACCCAGACATCCTTCAGCGCGCCCATCTTCTGATTGACGCAGACCCAGTGCGCCCTGCGGGAATCTCAAGCACTGATGAAGAGAAAGAATGTTCACGCGCACAAATGCGTCTGGTGTTCAAGTACCTGCGGTCTCTTGGTTGGGCCGACCCGCTCGTGGCCGACTCCGGCAACGGCTTCCATTTGATTTACGACATTGACCTTCCCAACGACAAAGAGTGTGCGGACTTGGTCAAGGCTGTTCTCGCATCGCTGGCCGCACGGTTCGATAACCCGCAGTCGAAGATCGACAAATCGGTCTTCAATGCGGCACGCATCGTGAAGGCGTACGGAACTACATCGGCGAAAGGTGACTCCATCACCAGCCGTCCCCATCGCCGGGCACAGGTGTTGACCATCGGCTCTCGCACGGTCGTCACCCGCGAACGACTGCAAGCAGTCGCGGCAGAGGTTCCGAGTCCGGCCCCGAAGAACAACACATCGAGCAAGGGCTCCAGCATAGGCATCGACAGCAAGTTTGTAAACACTCCGGAAAAGGTTGAAGAGAATCTCGCCCTCTGCGGCGTTGAGCATCACGAGATGGTCATCATGCCGGACGGTCGCCCCAAGTGGGTACTCAACCAATGCGCGTTCGACCCTGAGCACGTCGGCAAAGACGCTGCGGTATTCATCAACAACGACGGCAGCCTCGGTCACAAATGCTTGCACAATTCGTGCGCGGACAACCACTGGAAAGAGTTCCGAGCGAAGGTCGAAGAGTTGTCCAACAAGCAGATGCACTTCACCAGTTCGGGGAAGGTGACGGTCGGCACAACGAAGACGACATCGACCGCAGCCCTGCCAGTTCCGAAGGTATCTCCGAACGCATCGGCGGAACCGACCTACGAAGAATGCCGCGCGCTCTTTTCCAGTGGCGACCAGATGTCCGACAAGGAATTGAAGTTCCTCATTGAGAACTTCCTGCCCGAAGAATGTATCACCATGATTGGCGGGCTGGCCGGCCACCAGAAGACGTTGTTCGCGATGGCCATGGCGCGGGCTCTTACCTATCAGAAGAAACTGTTCGGCTATTTCCCAACGTTGGAACAGTTGCCCGTGGTGTACCTGATCCCTGAGTGCGGCGACATCTCGTTCCGAAAGCGCATGAAGGCGTTCGAACTGGACGACCCGACGAAATTCATCGACCCGGATATGTTCCTGTGTAGAACCTTCAGCATGGGGCCGAAGTTGGAACTGGACGATTCGCGTCTGCTCAAGTTCGTGGAAGGTCGCGTCGTCATTCTTGACACCGCTTGCCGATTCACAGCCGCCAAAGATGAGAATAGTTCCGCCGACAACCAAGTGCTGGCAGAGAGTTGCTTCAATCTGCTGAAGGCCGGAGCACGGAGCGTCATCGGCCTGCATCACGCCGGAAAAGGATTCGAGACAAAAGACCGTATGACGCTGGAGAACGTTCTTCGCGGCTCTGGCGACATCGGTGCAATGCTCGGCGCATGCTACGGCGTATGCGGGCCTAATCTCGGACGTGAAGCCCGAACGCCCATGCAAATCGGGCCCGAAGTGCCTGAAGTATTTCAAGCGAAAAGCCGCACCTGCGAAAGGCAACGGGGAGTATTGTTCGACCGCTTGTGCCGCTTCCGACCGTGCAAGGGCCAAAAGGGTACTTCAGGGCCTACCCCAGAACGTAGCCAACATCACAGAAACTTCGCAATGCCCTCCGGGAGGCGCATAAACACTGGGGCAAAACATACCTCTCGTCGAGAATGTGCTACATAGGGGTTCGCGCCCACAGGTGGCACATCCGTGGGATTGTTAACGTCCCGCATTCATCGCCACGATTGAACTATGACGACGCGATGCGTCTTCACTCTCATGCCGACTGCCATGGGCTCGTGTGTACTCACGTACGTTCGCCCCTTGGTGGCCGCGCCTGCCGTGGCCGGGCTCCGGATGGGCTCGATACGTCGTATGGCGCGCTGCTGGCCGCGTTTGGGCTTGTCCGTGGCGCGCAATGCTGGTAAAATAAGACTTTGAACACAAGACCTCCCGAAGTAGAGCAAAGAGACGAGGAGGCCGCTAGGCGGGCATAGGCGTGGTCGATACGCCATGCCGACCTTCAACGGCGAATCTGCAATGATCGCACCCGGAGGGCCGCATGAATGGCTCCCGCTACAACCGCAGTACCACGGTCGATCGCCGACCGTCTTCGCAGTTCTGATTCTGCCCTCAGCGTTTCTGAACTATCCCAGATACTCAACATTGCACCCCTGACCTTGCTGCGCTGGGTCAAAGCCAAACGTGTACCGTTCTTCAGGCTGGGCCGCACCATCAGATTCTGCCCGACCACAATCAGCCGCTGGCTTCAAGAGCGCGAAACCGTGCCCGCGTGGTTTCGGGAATCGGTAGCCTGAGCCCGTACGCCCGGCTGTCATAACCCGGCGTACGTTTCGAACGCATTCGCCTTGGTCACGGCTTCTTCGCCTTCGAGGGCCGCGAGATAGATTTGCGTCGTTTCGAGGTCGTTGTGCCCCAGCCTCTTCTGGATCGTGCGCACATCAGTGCCTGCGCGATGTGACCACGTAGCGAATGTGGCGCGGAAGCTGTGCAGCGTAGCGTTCTTGACCTTTGCCCGCTTGGCAACTTTCTTGAGGCAATCGAGGAAGTCCAGCTTCGGCCTGCAACCTGAAGTCGGAAACACCAGCCCGCATTCCGCATTGCGCTTCGCCTTCCAAGCGGTGAGCAAGGCATGAAGAGAATCGCCCATGGGCAGGCTCCGCTTCGATCCGCTCGTCTTCAGTTTGAAATCGAACGTTGGGTTGTCGCGTATGTGAATCAAACGGTTCCGAAAGTCTACCGCGTCCCACGACAGATGCGCGGCTTCCTGTTCGCGGACACCCGTCATCAGGAAGAACTTGAAGTACGTCGCTTCGTCCTCGGCGCACGCCGCAAAGAGGGCTTCGATTTCCTCCCGTGAATACGCTTCGTGTTTGTTGCTCGATGGCTTCTCACGATCAGCAGTGCGCAGAATCGGTTTGCCGTCTGGCCGGGTCACGCGATATTCCCTTAGCAGGAACGTGACGACTTCGCGCTTGTTGTAGACGCTGCGCTCGCTCTGCGCCTTCATCACCTGCTTGTTGCCCGCGTAGTCTGTGTACTCCATACCGCCATCTTCGAGCACCTTTTTGAACCGCGCCAAGTCCATGGGGTCGACATCTTGCACGTACAGCTTGTGGCACGAGTGTTGGAAGTAGGTGAGCGCAGTACGATACGCCTGATAGGTCTTCTTGCGCTGTTCGAGTTTCTTTTTCTCAAGGAACGCAGCGATGGCATCCTTCAGCGAAGTCTTCTCGGTCTTCGCGGTTGCGCCGTTGACCAGACCGGAGCCGCCGTTCGCCACGTGCTTGAGTTCGGCTTCCTTGCGTTCCTTGGCAGCTAGTGCATCGGCAGCATCCGAGCCGACCGATAGACGTACGCGCTTTCCATTCTCGTACCAGTCGAGGATGTAGTTGCCGAGAGGCGCATGCACAGGACGCCCGGCCACAAGGATGTACTCAGGCTTGATGGTGCCGTTCTTGTTCATGGCGACGGGATACCGCTGCCACTTTCCGTTGATTTTGGCCTGTTTGGTGATGTTGACCGTGGTCTGCTTCATGGTGTCTGTTAACTGCCTCCAGACACTATGCTAGACACTACGCAGGAGGGAACACAAGGAAATACCACACAGTTGACAAAATCTTTAGTAATGGCGGAGAGGGGGGGATTCGAACCCCCGATAGAGGTGTTAGCCCCTATAACGGTTTAGCAAACCGCCGCCTTCAGCCACTCGGCCACCTCTCCGGCGATTTCCAACAGTTTAACATGGCTGCGCTGGTTCATCGGCTGAGTTCGATCCAGAGCGTCCAGCCGCTTAATCCGCATTCGTCTATCACGGCAGGTCTCATCCATCTCGCCGTGCAAGGCTGCCCTCAGCTATTTCTTTGGACGGGACTCTGGCGGCACCAGCCCTGCTACCCGGTAATAGACGGCGAGTTGGCCGTAGTGCTCTCCCGAGTGCTCGATGAAGCCGTAGGCCTCGTCGTATATGCGCGTCTGCTGATGGCTGTCCGGGTCGGTGATCAGGTCGTTCATGCCTTTATCGCCTTTGGCTTTGATGGCGGCAGCACCGTCGGCGTACGACTTTTTGACGAAGGCAACGACGTCTGCCTTGGTTTTGTACTGGTCACGCTTGGGGTCTTCTTCGGCGGGCGGCTTTTGACCGAGAGTGAGATTGGTGAAGAAATAGTTTGCGCCGGCGGCATGGAGCAGTTGTTCGGCGAAGGTGCGCTGCGCTGGAGTGGGCTTGAAGTCGTACTTGTCCTCGGGAAAGTCTTCCGCCATGGCGATCAGTTTTCGTGCGATGTCGTTCCACGAATCAAGCACGGCTTGTGATGGGCTGAGCGCGGGCTTGGTTGCGGCATCTTTCTTGGCCATTTCCTGTGCATTAGCCGGAAGAGCTAAAACAGCAACAGCAAGAATCATTGCGAACATTAAACCCACGTTCTTCATCACTTTCCTCCAAGTCGGATTCGGACGGTCTATCTTAGGCCGTCTTCGGGCACAATGAAAACAAATTGTCCAAGCGAGCCGGGAATCAGCCTGATGCGAGGGCTCCGAAAAGGATACCCACGCTAGCATGCGCAAAGATCAGCTATGATGTCGAAGCTTAAATATTTCCCAGTTATTATGGGGGAGCGAACGCGAATCGATGCGATACGGATTTGTCATCGACCAGGACCGGTGTATCGGGTGTCACGCTTGCACAGTCGCGTGCAAGGAGGAACACCAGGTGCCGGTTGGTGTCTTTCGCACCTGGGTAAAGCATATCGAAAAGGGCGAGTTCCCCCACACCTCCCGCCACTTCGGGGTGATGCGGTGCAACCACTGTGATGACTCTCCGTGCACGGAAATCTGTCCCACCAGCGCGCTCTACCGGCGTTCTGATGGAATCGTTGATTTCGACAACCGCCGCTGCATCGGTTGCAAGGCTTGCATGCAGGCTTGCCCCTACGATGCTCTCTACATCGATCCCAACAACAACACCGCGGCTAAGTGCAACTTCTGCGCGCATCGGGTGGAGATGAGCCTCGAACCGGCATGCGTGATCGTCTGTCCCACACAGGCTATTCTCGCCGGAGATCTAGACAACCACGCAAGCAAAGTCAGCCGTGTGGTCGCGACCCAGAAAGTTTCGGTGCGCAAGCCGCAGAAAGGCACGCAGCCCAAGCTGTTTTACGTGGGCATCGAAGGCGATTTGCTCGAGCCCACCCGGATTTCGCGGACGGACACGTACTTCGCTTCAGACTGGCGGGATGGAACCGCCCAAGCGAGCGCTAGCGACACAGGCAATCTCGCAGGTGCTCTGGCCCGCGAAGTCTACGACGTGCCCCACCCTGCACCCTGGGGTTGGAAGATTGCCGCCTATCTTTGGGCCAAGGCGGTTGCGGCGGGAGTGCTGCTGGTTGCGGCGATTCTACTAGCTCTGACCGATGGGTTCGCCGGCACGTTGCTCAATATCGTTTGTCCGGCCATAGCCCTGGTCGGCCTCGCGGTAACCTCTGCCCTGCTCATTTTCGACCTGAAGCGTCCCGACCGTTTCTTCTACCTTATTACTAAGCCCAATTTCAGGTCGTGGCTAGTCATTGGAACTTACTTCTTAATTGGCTATGGTGTGCTTGCCGGAGGATGGTTGCTGTGCGGTATTTTCGCAAGCTCCGTTCCCAGCACGCTGCGATGGTTCGCTGCCGCCTTCGCAATAGCCAGCGCCTGCTATTCCGCATTTCTTTTCGCCCAGGCGAAGGGCCGTGACTTGTGGCAAAGCCCGCTTTTCATGTGGCATCTGTTAGTGCAAGCTTTGGTTGCTGGATCCGCCACGATATTGATCGCGGGCATCCTGATGGACGCATCTCCAGGAATTCTCAGGCCCGCAGGGCTGATCCTCCTGATTTCGTTGATCGTCGGCCTGGCAATGAACATGGGAGAAATTGCGCTGCCGCATGTCAGCGAGGACGTGCGGATAGCCACGCAAGTGCTAATCAATGGACGCCTGAGCATACGATTTTGGGGACTAGTCATCGGCACGGGACTCATTGCTCCAATTATTCTCGCTTCGCTCGGGTTGGCATCTTTAGTTCCCAGCGCTTCTGCATTTGCCGTTGTTGCCGCGGTTCTGGCGCTTGCGGGCCTGTGGTGCTTTGAAGAGTTATGGGTAAAGGCGGGGCAAGCCGCTCCACTCAGTTGACGAAATCATTTATGAAAGACCATCTACCTCTTAATCCGCAAGCGTTAGATCTTGACGAGCCCGCCGGAGGACTCTCCAGCTATCCTCCATCCGATCGTTGGGATGATTGGACCGAATACGATCCCACGCAGTGGCCTAAGAAGGTCGAGAAGCATTACACCTTGATCCCGACCATCTGCTTCAATTGCGAGGCGGCCTGCGGACTGTTGGCCTACGTCGACAAGGACAAGATGCGGGTGCAAAAGTTCGAAGGCAATCCCGCTCACCCGGGCAGCCGCGGCCGCAACTGCGCCAAAGGTCCCGCGACCCTCAATCAGATTAACGATCCCGAGCGCATCCTGTATCCCATGCGGCGAACCGGGAAGCGAGGAGAAGGCAAGTGGGAGCGCGTAACCTGGGACGAAGTTCTGGACGACCTCGCCTCGCGGATTCGCCTTGCCCTGCAGGAGGGACGCAAGAACGAAATCATGTATCACGTCGGGCGGCCGGGGCATGAACTGATCTACAACCAGCGCGTGCTGCACGCCTGGGGCATCGACGGACACAACAGCCACACCAATGTGTGTTCGGCGGGCGCGCGTACTGGATATGCCTTCTGGCATGGCTTCGACCGTCCATCGCCGGATCATTCCAAAGCTCGCTTCATTCTCCTGCTGAGTTCGCATCTCGAAGCGGGACACTATTTCAATCCGCACGCGCAGCGAATCATCGATGGCAAGATGGACGGCGCGAAGGTATGCGTCATCGATACTCGTCTTTCGAACACTGCTTCGAAGGCTGACTACTGGCTCTCAACCTGGCCGGGGAGCGAGTCGGCAGTGCTCTTGGCGATGGCCAACGTACTGCTTCAGGAAAGTCTTTTTGATTCCGAGTTTGTTCAGAGATGGGTGAATTGGGAAGAGTATCTGCGCGAAGAACATCCTGCCAAGCCGCAAACCTTCGAGACATTTCTGGAGGTCCTCAAGCAAACTTACGGGCAATACACTCCGGAATTCGCGGCGCAAGAATCCGGAGCGGATCCTCGCATGATCGTCGAAGTCGCGCGGGAAGTAGGCCGCGCTGGGTCCGCGCTGAGCACACACGTGTGGCGAAACGCCGCCGCGGGCAATCTCGGCGGATGGCAGGTGGCGCGAGCTCTGGAATTCCTGGCCGTGCTGGTGGGGGCCGTGGGAACTCCGGGCGGAACCGCTCCCAGCGCCTGGAACAAATACATTCCGACGCCGCCCATGATGCCGCCGCCACCCAACGCGTGGAACGAATTGATGTGGGCACGCGAGTATCCGCTGGCGTTCTTCGAGATGAGTTTCCTGCTGCCGCACTTCCTGAAGGAAGGCCGGGGCAAACTCGCGGTATATTTTTCCCGCGTCTATAACCCGGTGTGGACTAATCCCGACGGTCTCAGCTGGATTGAGGCGCTGACAGACGAGAGCAAAGTTGGGCGGCACGCTTGTCTCACTCCAACCTGGAGCGAAACTGCCTGGTTCGCCGATTATGTTTTGCCCATGGGCCATGCTTCCGAGCGTCACGACCTGATGAGCCAGGAAACGCATGCCGCACGCTGGATCGGTTTCCGCCAGCCGGTGCTGCGTCTGGCATTGGAGAGGCAGGGCAAGAAATTCAACTTCACCTATGAAGCGCACCGCGAGGCCGGATTGGGCGAGGTGTGGGAAGAAGACGAATTCTGGATTGAGCTGTCGTGGCGGGTCGATCCGGATGGATCGATGGGAATCCGCCGCTATTTTGAATCGCCTTATCGGCCGGGAGAGAAGATCAGGATCGACGAGTATTACCGCTGGATTTTTGAGAACAGCGTTCCCGGTCTGCCTCAGGCCGCCGCCAGCGAAGGGCTCACACCACTCGATTATATGAGGAAATACGGTGCTTTCCTCGTCGAGAACAACGTCTACGAATTGCACCGCAAGGTTCTGAAGCCAGAAGAAGTGCAAGGGAGCACGGTTGATCCGTTGACCCACGTAGTGAAAAAGAACGGATCGCCAATCGGGGTCGAGATCGATGGCAAAGCTGTCGCCGGTTTTCCAACGCCATCGCGTAAACTCGAATTTTATTCAAAGACGCTGAAAGACTGGCACTGGCCGGAGTATTCGATCCCCGGCTACATCAAGAGCCACGTCCATCGCGACAACATCAACGCCGCGAAAGGCGAGATGCTTCTGCTTCCGACCTTCCGCTTGCCAACGCTCATTCATACCCGGTCGGGCAACGCGAAGTGGCTCTACGAAATCTCACACAAGAATCCGGTCTGGATGCATCGCGAAGACGCCGAGCGCTTAGGAGTTGTCACTGGCGACTTAGTACGTGTACAAACCGCCATCGGATATTTCGTCGACCGAGTCTGGGCGACGGAAGGAATGCGTCCTGGCGTCATTGCTTGCTCCCATCACCTCGGACGCTGGCGTCTGAAAGAAGATTTCGGCGGTGAACGCTGGTCTACGGCGCTGGTTGATCTGAAGCAGGTCGAGCCCGGGAAGTGGATGATGCGCACCATCCACGGCATTCAGCCATTCGAGAGCACCGATCCTGACTCATCGCGCATTCACTGGGAAGATGCGGGCGTACATCAGAACTTGACCTTCCCCGTCCAGCCGGACCCGATTAGTGGGCAGCATTGCTGGCATCAAAAAGTCACGGTAAGCAAGGCGGCCACGGAAGATCGATATGGAGACGTTTTCGTGGACACCAACCGGGCGCACGAAGAATATCAGCGCTGGCTGCATATGAGTCGCGGTGCTCCCGGCCCCGGCAACCTGCGCCGTCCCTTGTGGATGATTCGCGTGTATCGGCCGGCACCCGAAGCCTTCTACCTCCCCAGCAAATAACGGTGGCTCGACCCTGAGCGACGAAGCTTGGCCAACACAAAAAGCAACGGACGCGGCGGAACGGCGATACGCAAGGCTGGACTGCTTTCTTTCGTGTTCGTGATGTATTCATACACCACGGCGGGGCCGTTCGGGTTGGAAGATCAGGTAACGACTTCAGGGCCGGGAATGACGCTCATCTACCATCTCGTCCTCCCGTTCTTCTGGTGCATTCCTATTTCGCTCGTGGCCGCCGAATTAACGACGGCAATGCCGGTGCAGGGAGGTTTCTACCGTTGGACGCGCGCCGCCTTCGGCGATTTCTGGGGATTCCTGGCGGGCTGGTGGAACTGGTGCGCGTCGTTCTTGCTGGGCAGTGCCTACGCAGTGCTGTTCACTGACTACGTCAGTTTTTTCTTTCCGTGGATCACCGGCTGGAAACACTACCTGGCTGCAGTTTCCATGATTGGAGTCATCGCCTACATCAATGTCCGCGGCATCAAAACGGTGGGCAAGGTCGCGACACTGCTTGAAACCCTCATCTTTTTGCCGGTGGCGGCCATGTGCGTGATGAGCGTGCGCATGTGGCATCACAACCCGTTTGTGCCGTTAGTTCCGCCGCATCAGCCCGTGTTCCAGGTTTTCGGTGTGGGCCTGGCATTGGGATTGTGGCTCTACTCGGGTTACGAACAGCTCTCGACCGTAGCCGAAGAGGTTGAGGAGCCGCAGAAAAGCTATCCACGAGCGCTGGCCTGGGTAGTGCCGCTATCGATGGCGACGTATTTCGTCCCTACGGCATGCGCCCTGGCGGCACTGGGAAACTGGCAGGACTGGCACACGCGCTACTTCTCCGACGCCGCGCGGTTAATTGGTGGGCCTTGGCTCGGCTTCGCCATGACCATGGCGGCAGCCATTACTTTCATCTCCATTCTCAACAGCACCGTGCTTTCCTCGACGCGCATGCCATTCGCCATGGCTGAAGACGGATATCTGTCGCCCTTCCTTACGCGCCTCCATCCCAAGTTCGGCACGCCATGGGTGGCCATCTTGATCTCCGCTGCGATTTACTCGGTGTTCGCATGGAACACTCTTACGCAGCTGATCTCTGTTTACATCTGGCTTCGAATTGCAACCTCGGTGCTGACCGTACTTTCTGCATGGCAACTGCGACGCAAGCAACCTGATCTGGAACGCGCCTTTCGCATCCCCTGGGGGAGCAAAGGCCTGGCGTACGCAGTGATTGCTCCTCTAACCATGAGTGGGGTCGCGCTGATTGCCAGCGACAAGTTTGGGCTCAAGTATGGGCCGCTCGTGCTGCTCTTGGGACCGGTTGCTTATTTCTTTTTCCGAAGACGTTTATCGATGTGATCCAATGTGTTTCAGCTGATCCAGTCGAGAACCTTGTAGTAGGCGCCGGCGAAGGGCAGGAACCATGGGCGTCCGTTATAAAGACCAAGAGGCGCGCCAGGGAATGGAACCTTGGCGTACGGATTTTCTTCCGTGCCGCCGCTAATCTGTTCGGCAATTTTCGCACCCAGATAGGTTGCCATTGCCACGCCATGTCCCGCGTATCCGACCGCGTAGTACATCCCATCCATGCGGCCCGCGTGGGGCATGGTGTCGAAGCAGAAATCCAGCGTCCCACCCCATGCGTATTCCACCTTCACATCGCGCAATTGGGGATACACGCCAATCATGCCGCGCCGCAGGATTTCAGCGCTGCGCCGGATCGTGCTGCTGGTTTCCGGAAAGAACGCTGCACGTCCACCGAACAGCATGCGATTGTCCGGCGTGAGGCGATAGTAATAGAGATAATGCTTGGAATCGAAAATCATGCGATTGCACGGGCTGAGTTCGTGCGCAAGAGCTTCCGGCAGCCGTTCCGTGGCAATAATGAAGGAACCGATAGGAATGATTTTCCTTTGCAGCGCTGGCGTAGTCTTTGAAGTGTAGCCGCTGGTTGCGATGAACACGTCTGTCGCAAACACCTGTCCGCGAGGTGTGACTAACTGGAACCCCAAGCCGCCCTTGCGGGAAGCGCGCTCGATGCGCTCCACGCGTGTGTTTTCGAAAACATAAGCTCCCGCATTAAGCGCCGCGCGGCCAAGCCCGGCCACGTAGCGCGCAGGGTTCAATCCGGCGCTGACTTCATCGACCATGCCGCCATAGTAGATATCCGATCCGATCTCACTGCGGAGGTCGTTTTTCGCCACAATGCGAAGTCGGTGATTGAATTCCCGTGCGATAACTTCTACCGAACGAGCGTAAGTATTGAAATGCGATTGCTTGCAGGCAACCTCGAGGTGACCGCAGCGCGAGAAATTGCAATCGATCTTCTCTTCTCCAATAATTTGCTCGACCACATCGATAGAGGCCAGGGAAGCGGCATACATTCGCCTGGTCGCGTCCATGCCATAGCGACCGGCCAGCGTCTCGACTCCAAGCTTCATGCCAGTAAGCACCATGCCGCCATTGCGCGAACTGGCGCCCCAGCCAATAATATTGGTTTCAAGAACTGCGACCCTGGCCCCCCGCTTGGCCAGAGTTCGAGCCGCGGATAGGCCGGTGAAACCTGCGCCCACGATCGCGACATCCACGCGCTCCGGCAATTCACTTGGAGTGCCGCCAGGCATCTGGACCGTCTCCAGCCAGTAGTTCGACGGATTGAAGTTCGTGATCACCCGACCAGCTATTCTACGGAGTCAGCTGTGACTTGGTCACGAAATCCCGCCGAGCTTTGCCCCGCGCCCCGGACGAGGGCGTCCGGGGTTACGTGTCGCGTGCCGCTACTGTCGCGCCTCTTGTGTGAGGCTTGCCAAGGTGATCCGTGCCTGGTCCGAGCCCACGGTGTTCAACTCGGCCGCCTCCCGCAGGTAATGTTCTGCAGCCGCTTTGTCTCCGGACTTCAACGCGATCTCCCCGGCGTGGCGGAACATCTTTGCATCTCGAACCCCCACCGCCAGCGCGGTTTCGATCTGCTTCCGCGCCTCTCCATATTGGCCATTTTCGTACAGAGCCCAAGCGTAGGAATCTAGGGTGAAGACATCGTGCCGGCGTGCGATTTCTCGCTGCGCCACTTCCAGCGCTTTCTCCGGCTGCCTGGCATAGTCCGCGTAGTAGAAGATCAACTCGTGATTGGAATTGTCGCCGCGGTTGGTCTCGAGCAACGATTTCTGTTCGAACTCTGCAAAAGCCTTGTTCGATTCGTCTGCCTTCTTGGCCAGCTGCAACGCCTGTGCCAAGTCATACAGATTTTCCGCATGAGGGGCTGTGTGATAACGCTGCGCCAGCAAATCCACCGCATCGTTGTATCGCTTCTGCTGAATTCTGACCTTGGCCAGATTCCCGAGGGCATAGTGATATCCCGGAAACATGGCCAGGGCCTGTTGCGACAGCCTCTCAGACTCATCAATCTTTCCGATTGCCAGGTTCAGGTGCGCCATCTGGGTCACGATCCAGGCTCCATCTTCGACTTCACCGGGCGGCGTCGATTGGTATGCCATGTTCATCAGTTCCAGCGAACCTTCGATGTCGCCATACAATTCGCGGAGATAGGCTGCCCGCGTCAGCCCAGGGATATTTCCTGGTTTCAGATCGAGCATCCACTGCGCCGCCTGCTCAGCATCGTTGTAGTTTCCGAGTTCCACATTGGCGTCATCGAGAAAGCCGTAGAGCATCACGTCGTCGGGCATTTTCTGATTGAGCTTTTTCGCAGCCTCAAGAGCCGCGGCGAACTCGTGTTTGCCCAGCAGAAGCCAAACGTGAATCCTCTTGCCATCAAAATTATCGGGGGCGATGTCGAACGATTTCTGCAGTGTCTCCTCAGCCTGCGCATAGAACTTAACGTCGGATGTCTCGCGCGCCCGCCGTGAGAGTGCCAGAGCCAGTGCGTTGTACGCCTCGAAATCTTTCGGGTTTTTGTCGATTAGCTTTCTCGCTTGCGCCATACTGCGCTCGGCAGGAGAGAGCTGGGTTTCAGCAGGGGTGTTCGGGCCTTGTGCAAATCCGGCAACCGTGCCCAGAAACAACAGTAGAAGAGCCGCAATTCGTTTCATGACATTCCTCTCTTGAGTCTTAGAATCGTTGGGGAAAATCCGTGGCCGCCGTTACTGCTCGGCGGCCACGAAGCCGGCTTACTTCACCGGGCAAATATCATTGGCTTGTCCGGAGCAGCCTCGCTGCCCGGGGCCAATGTGGTGGCTGTCACGCCCGCTGTGGGCCGGTTTCACCCACGGGAACGTGGTGCCATAGCCCACGTCGTTAAGTTGCACGCCGTCGCCAATCGGAGCGCCGTATTTCTTCGAGTCGATCAGAATGCCAGCCACTGTCCGCGACGCGATATCCACCACATCGTCAATCGGCCGGCGGCCGTCCGGGAATCCAGCCAGGTCGCCAACCAGGAAGCCAAGACGTTTCTGGCTGCCAATAGCAGTTGGGGGAATGCCTGTGTTTAAGCGCAGCAAGTCGGCGACTGGTCCTGTATCGCCAGCCCCGCACCCTGGGCAGATCGGAGGCTCGTACTGCACCAGCAACAGCAGATCATTCCGCGGCGGAGGCGGCACCGGAACCCCGAAAACGGAACCGTACAGTTGCGCCAGCAGAGGATCGAGTACGAAATTGGCAAACTGTTTGTCGTTGACCGGGAAATCGGTGCTGAACTTGTCTTTGGAACCAGTTCCAATGATCAGTTCATTGATCAGCGAGTTGCCTTCACGGTTTACCTGCCGCCACTGGTTGCTGCTGCCGTCGGTTCCCGAGGCTCGTCGCACGGTGACCCGCTGGCGGGATGTCGCTCCATAAGTTCCGATCACCGCATCCTTGTCGTTTGCGTTGTGTATCTTTCCATCCACCGTGAGCATCGTGATGGGAACCTCTAGCACAATCGAGTTCACGTTGAAGCCCGCTACCGAATCGGCGGCGTAATTATGAGTGTCGTCGGCATCCTCTGCAGCTGTCAGTACGCCGCCCACGCCCATGCGGTAGTTGATGGAATCAAAAGTTCCACCCAAGTCGATGTAGAAAGGATCATCGACCGTCCCGGCGAACACACGTACGTCATTGCCCAGATCAAAAACTCCTTGTCTAAACAATTCGTCGTAGTTCGGCATAGTCCGCGGGCCAACATTGGAAGGCACGGCATAAAGGGTTTTGCCTTCGCTCAGTTCAGTCCGCACGCCGTTCTTGATCATCACCACCGAATAAGTCTGCCGAAGACTCAAGCCTTCGGAACCCTTGCCGGTCAGCGAAGTAATCGGAGGAATGCCTGCGATGCCGCCGACAAAGCCGGTGAAAACGCCGGGCATGCGGATTTCGGTCTTGAAGCGGAATTGGAAAGTGACGTCCGGAATTCCGTCGCGATTGTTGTCGACATGCATTTCGTAAAGAACATTGGGATCGAAAGGGAAATAATTGGGGCCGTTGGAGGGTTCGAGGAACCCGTCGACGTTGAGAATCATAGTCACGCGATCCGGGTGGTCGTAGCTGACAAACGCGTACCAGTCAGTCACGTCCGCAGAGTGGTCCAGCGCGGAGATGGGGGCTTCGCGATGGCTGGATGCGAACAGGCTGGCCGGAACCAGCATGAACAGCGCCATGGCGAAGGTCACCATCGTTTTCAGTCGCTTCATAAAGTTTTCCTCGGGGATTGAATTCGTAGACGTCGCCACATCGTGGGCTAGGCCGCCGGGGCGCGGCGCCGCGCCCCAGCAGTTTACGAACAGCTCCGTCTACTGCATCAAGTACGCGCCCGACCGGAGATTGGATTTAGATAGTGTAGGGCGGACACTTTTGTCCGCCGCCGTTGACTTTGGGGTTGGTGTTGCTTTTGATTTCCAGACGATTTGAGAATCAACTTCAAGAGCAGCGGACAAGAGTGCCCGCTCTACACGAGCAAAGGCGCTCCGCTATCGGGAGCGCCTTCAATCCAGTTGGACAAGAAACCTAGTTAGGCGAAAGTACCGTATCAACTACCCGAATCACGCCATTGGACTGAAAAACACTGGCGATCGTCACGGTGGAAAATGTCACCCTTTTCATCCTTCAACACGATGTTCTTGCCTGCACCATCGCAATCAAAGTGCCGCCGCTCACGGTCCTCAGCGTAGCTTGCCCATGTCTCGCCTGGATTTCTTTCTGCAGGTCCGCGGCGCTGAGCCGCCCGGCTACGACGTGATACGTCAGAGAACCTAATTCCGCGCCGCAGGCGGCATCGCAGAATTCTGTGAAGGGTTACCAGCGCTCTTTCCGCAATGCGGACAAGTAACCTCGGCATTCTTGGCTGCCATCTCTTTCAAGAACGCCGTAAAAGTCTGGCCGCAATTCTTGCACAAAACTTCAACTGTCGGTTCGCCCATAGTCCCCCGTCCGGTCTAGAGGTTTCCACATTGAATGCCGCAACCACTTTAGCAAATTCCAACATTTCAACTACACTAACTGTTTCCACGGGGTGAGGACCGACACGTGCCCAAGTTCGCCATCAGGTTTCAATATTTGTGTACTTTCGCTTTTTTTATCACTCTCGCATTTGCAACCGCGCAGACGATTCCTCCTGCCCTCTACAGCGGGCTCGGATGGCGCCTGATCGGTCCATTTCGCGGCGGCCGAGTCGTCGCCGTGGCGGGGTTTCCCGGAAACTCAACCACTTTTTATTTTGGCTCGGTCGGTGGCGGCGTTTGGCGAACCACCGATGCCGGCGTAGTGTGGGAGCCTATTTTTGATGGGCAACCTGTCGCTTCGATCGGGGCCCTCGCCGTGTCTCCATCCGACCCGAAAGTCATTTACGCGGGTACCGGAGAAGTAGATATTCGGTCCAATCTGTCCTCCGGCGACGGCGTTTATAAATCAACAGACGCTGGCCGCAGCTGGACCAACATAGGACTGCGCGACTCGCGCCAGATCAGCAGCATCCTTGTAGATCCGCAAAATGCGAACATCGTATACGTCGGCGCCTTCGGACACGCTTACGCACCGAACCATGAGCGCGGTGTCTACAAGTCGATTGACGGCGGCACGAGTTGGACGAAAGTTCTCGATCAGGGCCCGGAGATTGGAGTCTCTGCTCTTGCCATCGCCACCGAAGACCCTAAGCTCCTGTTCGCTGCCACGTGGCGAAGCGAGCGTCCGCCGTGGAGCACGTATGCGCCGCTCGACGGCCCAGGCAGCGGGCTCTTCCGCTCGCAGGATAGCGGTCAGTCATGGTCGCGGCTCGCCGGGAAAGGACTGCCCGAAGGTGACTGGGGCCGCACAGCCGTAGCCGTTTCGCCGAACGGCAAACCAGTCTACGCGCTCATCAGTGCCTCCAGGAGACCCGGACTCTATCGCTCCGACGACGGAGGTGACACGTGGACGCTTCAGAACGACGACCGCCGGCTCACCAGCCGTGCCTGGTATTTCGGAAATATCACGGTCGATCCAAATAATCCGGATGTCATTTACATACCCAACGTCGCACTCTACCGCTCCGAAGACGGCGGCAAAACAATTTCAATCGTGCGCGGCGCACCCGGCGGAGACGATTACCACCAAATCTGGATCGACCCGAAAGATTCTTCTCGAATGATTCTCGCTACTGATCAAGGCGCGACCATCAGTCTCGATTATGGCCGCACTTGGAGTTCCTGGTACAACCAGCCCACGGGGCAGTTTTACCATGTGATCACGGACGACCAGTTTCCCTACGTGGTTTTCGGCACCCAGCAAGACAGCGGAAGCGCGGCGGTTCGCAGCCGCTCCGACGCCGGACAAATCACGCCGCGTGATTGGTTTCCGTCGGGCGGCAGCGAGAGCGGATACATGGTACCGGACCCGAAAGATGCAAACATCGTCTACCTGACCGGCACCTACGGCGACGTCGTGCGCTTCAACATTCGAACTTCGTTCAGCCAGGACATTACTCCGTGGCCCATGCCGAATTTTGGTGTCGACATCAACGCTCGCAAGTATCGCGATCCCTGGACGCCCGTGCTGCTGATGTCCCCGTTCGACAAGAAAACTCTTTACCTGGGTGCTCAGTACGTGATGAAAACGATCGATGGCGGCTTGCATTGGGAAACCATCAGCCCCGATCTGACCGGATCGACGCAGCGTCCAGGCGATAAGAAGCCCGAAGGTCCAACCACAGTCGCGAACGCGAAGCAACGAGGATATGGCGTCGTCTTTACGATTGCGCCTTCGAGCCTGAACGGAAATCTGATATGGGCGGGCAGCGACACAGGCCTCATTTACGTCACGCGCGACGGCGGGAAAACCTGGAAAGATGTCACGCCCAACGGCCTCACCGACTGGAGTAAGATCTCGCTGATTGAAGCCTCGCATTTCGATCCCGCAGAAGCCTACGCGGCCGTGGATCGGCATCGTCTCGATGACCAGAAGCCATATCTCTATCGCACGCGCGATTACGGCGCGACCTGGCAACTGATCACCGACGGCATCGGCGCGTCTTCATTCTTGCGGTCGGTTCGCGAAGATCCCCAAACCCGCGGGTTGCTCTTCGCTGGAACGGAACTCGGTGTCTACGTTTCATTCGACGACGGTGATCACTGGCAATCGCTGCAGCTGAATCTTCCCACAGCTTCAATCCACGACCTGGCGATTCACGGAGATGACCTCGCCGTCGCGACTCACGGACGCGCGTTTTGGATTCTCGACAACATCACTCCATTGCGGCAGGCGCAAGACGCCGTGAATGCTGATAGCGCGTATCTCTACCGGCCGGCCACAGCCACCCGCGTCGATAACGATTCTTTCCTCGGTACTCCGTTGCCCCCGGAGGAGCCCACCGCAAACAATCCTCCCAATGGCGCCGTCATCGATTACCACCTAAACGCATCCGCAAATCACATCAAGCTTGAACTTCTTGACGACAAGCAGAATTTGGTTCGAACGTTTTCCTCGGATGACGCGGCCGAACCGAAGCGTCCCGCACTCCCCATCGCCGATCGATGGCTTCCGAAACCCGGGATTCTTGAGACCACTCCTGGCATGCATCGCTTTGTCTGGAATCTGGCATGGGGCACCCCCAGCGTTAAAGCTGCGGATCAATCCAGCGAATACGAGTATCGTTCTCCCCGAGGACCACGCGCAGTTCCGGGTACTTACCAAGTCCGGCTCACCGTCGACGATAAGGTGCTGAGCCAGCCATTAATGATCGTGATGGATCCGCGATCCCCTGCAACTCCTCGCGACCTGGAGCAGCAGCTCCAACTCGGCCGCCAGATTTTCGCCGAAGCCGTCCGCGGCCGGCAAGCTTTGGCCCAGATCCGGTCGGTGCAGAAACAATTGTCTGACTTGGATCAGAAACTGGATGGAGGTCATGCCGATCTGAAATCCACCGTATCCCGACTAGAAACAGAAATCCGGCAGATACTCGCTGACAGTGAAGGTTCGGCAAGCAATGCGATTGGTCTCGAAAACGCCAGCGCCGGGCTCACCTCCGCGTTGGCAGTCGTCGAGAGCGGAGATCGCGCCGTACCTTCGCAGGCCGTCGCGCTCTATCACGAATCAAGCCAGGCGTTAGAGCTGCGCATTGCAGATTGGAATCACTTCAAGACAACTCGTCTGCCACAACTCAACCAGCAATTGCACCAGGGAAACATGCCGCCGATTGCAATCAGTGAAATCGCCGAAGACGCCGACTTAAGCTGATGGCAATGTAGGCGCGGGCGTCCTCGCCCGTGCGAGGCCAGCTAAATTTAGGGAGAGTCTGCCTAGCTGAACAACTCAGTCTTCCACAATTTCTCCCCCGCCAGCGCATTGTAAAAGGCCCAAACCGCCAAAGCACCAATACCCAACATCGGGAGCCATGCACTGCTCCAATACCAAGCCGAAAAATCCAGAGTCAGGGGCACATTCGACAGCAACTCGGTAGTGAAGATGCCGACACCCAGGGTTACGAACCCCACCCGAAACACGACGATGGTCGCGCCTCCATAAAGCAGCGCATACGCAGGTCCCTCAATCCACGGATAGTCGCTGCCCAAAGTTTTCAACGTCACCCATATCGCCACGAACACAAATGCGGCCAGCCATTCCCTCCGCAGCAGCACCCGCAACACAAAGAGCAGAAAAAAGAAAAGCAAGGTGGCTTCGATCGAGTCCGGGATTTGAAACAACAAAGCTCCCAGCACGTGTCGGCCACCCAAAAGATAATTTACCGAAAAGAATTGCGGAGGCCCGCATTTACCCATGGTCAATAATTGAGCAACTTCGAAAATCAGCATCCAGACCACACCCAGGATTACTCCAAACAAAACATCGCGTCCCACCAGCGGATCGCGCAACCGGCCCATCACAACCCGGCTCCAGGAGACCAGCGCTTGCGGCCAATGGCGGCGCACATAGGGCTCGAGCGAAAGATACAGCACCCATATCAGGCCAGAGAAAAAAAGCGCCGTGCTGATGGCCACCGTGAATGGAAGCATCATCTCCACACTCGGCACCATGTGCCCTCGGCAAAGCCACAACGCGAACAGCGTCACAAAAAGTACGCAAGCAAGCCGAAACGCGCCGCGGCGATCGCCTCTTCCTCGAATATAGTTTCGTCGCGCCAACAACGCAGCTCCCGCCACCACCGACAGAATCATTGCGAGAAGAAGCAACTGGCCCGCTCTTTGCCCCGCGGTCTTGGGCGGGTCCGGCCGCATGCGTTGCGGACGAGTCCAAGGTCCAATCAGCGAAAAGAACACCGGCTTGCCTTCAAACCCAGCCATCTCAACCCGCAATGCGCGACTGGTGCCAGGCCACGTTCCAGTCCACGCCGCGCGCGTATCCGAAGTGGCGAGCGAAGTCCAGAGTGGTTCTGCCGGCTTAAATTGCGCCGCATCCAATCCGGCTTCGCGAAACAGCGCATTCCAGTCAACCGCTTGCGCATGCGTCCCGGCATCCTCGCTTTGCACTTGCGGCGGGATCGCCTGGAAAAACGTCAGCCGTCCCCGCGGATCCATTTTCAAATTCACCATTCCCGAAAGGATCGGCGGCGGGTCATCGTCAGTTACGATTCCCGGAGTCAACGACGAATCGTGGAAATCGGTCGCCATCATGTATTGCGGACTTTGCCGGTACAAAAACTGCAGTACTGCTGGCCCACCAGAGAGCACCTCATTCCAGCGCGGACGCGGCTTGTCATTCTTCTCCACATAGGTCAGAAAATCGTTGTCGTAAGAAAAGTCGATGGCGCTATCCGCCGGCTTATCCGCATACCCCAGTTGGCTGACGATTTCTTTCGCCTTATGCGTCAACACTTCCGGCGATTGCTCCAGGCCCAATTTCCCCATGCCGCTCGTCTTAATCGCAAAGTAGCTGATCAACCCCAACCCTACGATCGCTACCGCTAAACAAAGCAGCGCCGTTCGTGGCGCCAGTCCCGTAGTCTCGCCCGCAGCCGCGACCATCTGCGGCGAGGGCGTTTCGCCCGCCGCCAGCGCGGCAGCCAGCGGATCGCCTCCCGGCAACGCCGCCGCAACACTCATCGCCGAGCTCATCCGGTTTGCCGGATCGGCTTCCAGACAACGCAGAATCACCCGTTCCACCGCAGGATCAAGATCTTTCACCAGCGTGGATGGCTTGCTTGGCGCCGATTCGCTACGCACCCGCACCAGTTCCGGCAAGGACTCCACGCTGAACGCCCGCTTGCCGGTAAAGATTTCGTAGAGCACCAGGCCCAGCGAGTAAATATCGCTTTTGGCGTTGACCTCTTTGCCTTCCAGTTGTTCGGGAGCCATGTAAGCCGGCGTGCCGCTGCGCACATCACTGCCCGGAATCTGATCCACCAGTCCGGCCAGGCCAAAATCTGTAACCACCACCTGACCACGGCCATCGAGCATGATGTTGGCTGGCTTCAAATCGCGGTGCAGCACTCCCTTGGCATGGGCAGCGGCCAAGCCGGCGCAAAGCTGGCGCGCGATTTCCAAAGCCTTGTCCGCGGGCAAGCGCCCAATGCGCCGCAACAAAGACGCCAGATCCTCGCCGTCCACATATTCCATGGTGAAGAACGTGTGCCCATCCACTTCGCCCACGTCATAAACCCGGCAAACATTCGGATGCGAAACTCGCCGCGAGAGCCGAACCTCGTTGCGGAAGCGCTCCAGCAGAGTTTCATCTTTGCTCGCCTCTTCGGGAAGAAACTTGAGCGCAACCGGCTGCCCCAGCGTCAGATCATCGGCGCGATAAACCTCTCCCATTCCGCCTCGACCCAGCAATGCAATGATGCGATAACGCCCAGCCAGCAGGCGTCCCGGAAGAAATCGTCCCTCAGTCAACAAACTGCCGGAAGAACTCGAAACCTTCGCCGAACCCGAAGACGCTCTCGCAGACGCTCTGGGCTTCGAATCCACGAACTCCATGGTCGCAAGTTCGTCTCCCGACACCATCGCCGCACCACAGGACAAGCAGAAGCATCCGCCGTCCGGCACTTGTGAACCACACGATACGCACGTCGCCATCAATCTCTCCGCCTAACAATTTATCGCTTAGTCCGCGCTCGTGCCAATCGCACGGGGGAATGCGAATAGTAAAGGAACTTTACAACCCTTTACATCCCCGACCTGTAAAAAGGATAAAATGCAATAAATCTGGCTGTGCAGGGCGGACACTCTTGTCCGCCGCCGTTGAAGTTGCTGTTGGCTGTTGCAGTTGCTGTTGCTGTCCGTTGCTGTTGCTTGTAATTGATCTTGCTAGGAGTTGTTTCGTAGATGCTCTGCTTGGGGAGGGCACGGCTTCAGCCGTGCCGATAGAGCCGCGAGAAACGCGGGCTTCAGCCCCTGAGGCAAAGGTTTTGCTGTGCGTCAAGGCCCGCAGGAGTATTTGCCCACACTGGCAAAGTGCTCGACCAGACGCAGCAACCAGGAGCCACCAGAGAAGCCGCGATGCAAATCCTAGCCGCCAACCGCAACTTAACGCCATCTTTCGGGTTCAAAGCAACGACCCCAGCTTTGCGCATTAAAGAAAGCGGAGTGAGCCACATGAAATCAAACTCTCAGATCTCGCTGATGGGAATTGTTCTCCTGATGCTAACGCTGCCTCTGCCCGCGTTGGCCGCCCTGGGCGGCGACGTCTCCTCGGTGCAGGAAGACAAGGCGCAGATGAAGGGCACGTTGAAAACCACGGAAGCCGACGCCTACACCGTCCACGAAATCACAGTTCCTGGCAACACCGTCGTGAAGGAATACGCTTCTCCGGCGGGCAAGATTTTTGCCATCACCTGGCGTGGTCAGTTTATCCCCAACATGCAGCAGCTTCTGGGGACGTACTTCGATCAGTATGCCCAGGCCGCCAAAGAGCAAAGGGAGAGCCACCCGGGCCGCCACCCGCTCAACATTCAGCAGTCTGGCTTGGTTGTCCAGAGCGGCGGGCACATGCGCTCGTACACGGGCCGAGCTTACATTCCTGACATGGTGCCGCAGGGCGTCAACGTGGACGCTTTACAATAAGGAGGAAAGTGTGCGCAGCTTCTTGGTCTTCGCTTTAGTAGGGTCCCTCGGATTCCTCGCAGGGTGCAGCAGCAGCGGAACGCCCGCGGGCATCGCCATTACGATTTCGCTCTCCCCAAGTTCCGCAACCGTCAACGCGAACGGAGTCGTAAACGTCGTCGCGACTGTTGCCAATGACTCCACCAATGCGGGCGTGAGTTGGACCCTTTCGGGCGTCGGGACTCTGTCCAACCAGACCACCACGTCAGTGACCTACACTGCCCCGGCCACAGTGACCACCACGTCGGTAGCAACGGTTGTAGCAACCTCCAAAGCCAGTTCCTCGGTTACGGCGTCGTTGCCGATCACCGTCTCCCCGGCCGGCACTATAGCAAACGTTGTGCCCATTTCAGTGAACCTCGGAGTGTTGCCAACCACCTACCCCTATACCAACGGGGCTTTTGTCAGCGTTCAGATCTGCGCCCCCTCCGGCGCTTGCCAGACCATCCCCGACGTTCTGGTAGATACGGGGTCGGTTGGGCTCAGAGTGCTTGCCTCGGAGCTTAACTCGCAGGTCATGACTGGGCTTCAGCCCATCAACGACGGCAGCGGCAACCTACTGTATAACTGCGTTCAATTTGCCGACAATTCGTTTTTGTGGGGAACTGTGGCGCCGGCAAACATCGTGCTGGGTGGGGAAACGGCGACTTCGACTTCCATTCAGGTCATAGCGACCCCAAACTTTAACATACCGAGCGGATGCACCGGAACCAACGAGGATACGCAGCAGACTTTGGGGGCGAACGGCATACTAGGGGTAGGTGCCGAACCGTTTGATTGTGGAGCGGCCTGCGACCAAGTGGCGAACCCCCAAGGCCCAATTCCGCTGGTATATTACTTCTGCTCCTCCGGCGGTAATTGCAACGCAACATACGTACCGTGTGGTCCTCTTTGCGAGCAGCAGTCGGCGCCCGATTATCAAGTGACAAACCCGGTGTTCAATTTCCCGACAGACAACAACGGCGTTATTGTCGAGTTGCCCGCGGTTAACGACGTGGCGGCGACAGTGACCGGGAGCCTTATCTTCGGTATAGGCACGCAGTCGAACAATGCACTTCCGAGCACTGCGACCGTGCTCAACCTCGATCAAACGGACAGCTTCATCACCAATTTCGCCACCCAGTCCCTCACCGGTAGCTTCATTGACAGCGGTTCGAACGGCCTCTTCTTCCCAGACCCCGCACTGGCAGGCTCGGTATGTCCGGGCACCGATTCCTCCTGGTACTGTCCCACCGCCACCCTCGTTGGCCTCTCCGCAACCAATGTGGGGGCGACAGGTAGCCCGTCGAACACGGTCACTTTCAGCGTTGACAATTTCGAGACTGTGACCGCTGCCAATCCCACTGACGCTGCCTTCAGCAACCTGGCCGGTCCCAACACCGGTGGCTTCGATTGGGGTCTGCCGTTCTTCTACGGCCGCAACGTTTTTACCGCTATCGATGGAACGACCGTCGGCAATACCCCAGGTCCGTTCTTCGCGTATTAGTTGGGAGTTCCACAACGAACCACCGCAGTGAACTTCGGACAAACCGAGGCTCACTGCGGGCCGAGTCCCACATAATCAGGCTCAGCAGACGCAAAGCTTGCCTCCAGACCTCATCTCCCTTGGCACGAAACGGAACGCCGAAAACTGCCCGATCCGCATGCTTGCGGTCCCTGAGCAATACGTGTGTTGCACAACGGGAAAGCTGACACCGACAAGTGAAAAGTAACCCTAACTCCTTTGTCCGGAATATTTTGCGTATAAGTCCTTTAAACTCAAAGATTTTGAGGGTAGTCCGCCCCTAACCCCATGATTCCAAAAGATCGAGGGGGAGGGGGGTAGACCTAAGATAACCAGATGGTAATTAGGCTGGTTTTTTTGAACTGAGAGCCTTCTCGCGGTACCGCGCGATAACAAAGATGTATTGCATCGGTAATGCAGAAGATCGTCCCCTCCAATTACACTATCCGCCATGAAGAACTTTCAAACTCTTGACCAGCGCGAAATTCTGGCGCTGGCCATTTCACTCGAAGAAGAGGACGAGCGTATCTTCGCCGATTTCGCCGAAGGTTTGCGCCAGGACTTCCCCGCTTCCGCCGCCGTGTTCGACGGCATGCGCAACGAAGAATCCGGACACCGCCGCCGATTGATCGAGTTGTACCGGCAGAAATTCGGAGAGCACATTCCGCTCATCCGCCGCCATGACGTGAAGGGCTTCGTACAACGAAAACCGGTTTGGTTGGCGCGGCCTCTCCGCCTCGACGTAGTGCGCAATGAAGCCAGCGCAATTGAAGTAGAAACTCGGAGGTTCTACGAGAAAGCCGCTGGGCGAACCCAGGACGCCAGCATCCGCCAACTGCTCGATGACCTGGCCCAGGAAGAGCGCGCCCACGAAGACCGCGCCCAGGAGTTAAAAGAAGAAGAGCTGAGCCCCGATGTTAAGCAAGACGAAGAGCGCGCCCGCCGACGGCTCTTCGTTCTACAGATCGTGCAGCCGGGCCTTGCCGGTTTGATGGACGGCTCGGTATCCACATTAGCGCCGGTCTTCGCCGCCGCCTTCGCGACGCGTAATCCGTGGGATGCATTTCTGGTCGGCATGGCAGCTTCCGTAGGTGCAGGCATCAGCATGGGATTCGCCGAGGCGCTCTCTGATGACGGAAGCCTTACCGGCCGCGGCCATCCCTGGGTCCGCGGATTGATCTGTGGCGCCATGACCGCGTTAGGCGGAGTCGGCCACACTTTGCCGTTCCTGCTACCCAGCTTCCACGTGGCACTGGCCGTCGCCTTCGTGGTCGTTCTGGTCGAGCTCGGGGTCATCACCTGGATCCGGCATCGCTACATGGACACGCCGACAGTTTCCGCCGCCCTGCAGGTAGCCCTGGGCGGCGCCCTGGTCTTCGCCACCGGAGTCCTCATCGGCAGCTCGTAGCGTTTAGGGGATGCTGTTGTGGGCGTCAGGTTCTACTGCTTGCCCACACTGGCCGGCTGAATCTCTTCCACATCCACCCAGTTGGTGGGATAAACGCCGGTGTAGCAAGCCGTGCAATAGCTGGTTTTCTCTCCGTCGCCGCAGGCTTTCTTCAGTCCCGGGAGCGACAGATACGCCAGTGAGTCCGCGCCAATGAACTCGCGAATTTCCTCGACCGACTTGTTCGCCCCGATCAGTTCTTTTTTCGAAGGCGTGTCCACCCCGTAGAAGCAGGGCGAAATAGTCGGCGGGCACGAAATGCGCATGTGCACTTCTTTAGCGCCAGCACTGCGGACCATGCGCACAATCTTGCGGCTGGTGGTGCCGCGAACGATCGAATCATCAATCAACACGACGCGCTTGCCTTCAAGCAGGCTGCGCACCGGATTGATCTTCAGCTTCACCCCAAAGTCGCGCACGCTTTGCCGAGGTTCGATGAAGGTGCGCCCAACATAATGATTGCGGATCAGCCCAAAGCGAAAAGGAATCCCACTCTCCGCCGCGTAGCCCACAGCCGCGGTTACACCCGAGTCCGGCACCGGAACTACGACATCGGCTTCAGCTGGCGCTTCGCGCGCCAGTTGCCGCCCCAGTTCCTCGCGACTCTCCTGCACCGCCCGTCCAAACACCCGGCTGTCAGGGCGCGAGAAATACACGTGCTCGAAGATGCAGCTCGATTGCGCCAGCGCCGGCGTATACGACCGCGAAGTAATTCCTTCTGGACCGATGACGACCAATTCGCCCGGCTTCACGTCGCGCTCGAAGGTGGCGCCGATCAGATCGAAGGCACAAGTTTCGGAGGCGAACACGATCGTGTCTTGCTTTCCGCCGTCGTGGGCCGGAATTCTCCCCATCGCGAGCGGCCGAAAGCCGCGCGGGTCACGGGCTGCAAAGATTCGGTCAGGACTGATCATGACCAGCGAGAATGCGCCTTCAACGCGGCGCAGCGCATCGGCAATGGCTTCGGGAAGGGTTTGCTCTTTCGAGAGCGCGATCAAGTGCACGATCACTTCAGTATCGCTGTTGGTCTGGAAAATCGAGCCCTGGCTCTCCAGTCGATGGCGGATGTCCTGCGCATTGACCAAATTGCCATTGTGAGCCAGCGCCACCATGCCCTTATTCGACTGCACCATGATGGGCTGCGCGTTCAGCAATGCCGAATCGCCCGCAGTCGAATAACGCGTATGACCGATCGCCAACGTGCCCGGCAACTTGGCCAGAACCGCTTCCTGAAAAATGTCGGCGACCAGCCCCATGGCTTTGTGCATGTGCAGAGCCATGCCGTCAGAGGTCACAATGCCCGCCGACTCCTGGCCACGGTGTTGCAGAGCGTGAAGCCCCAGGTAAGCAAGCTTCTCTGCCTCGAGGTGAGCGTAAATCGCCACCACCCCGCACTCGTCGCGAAATTTGTCGGAAGTTAGCATTTAGCACTTAGCCTTTAGCGATCAGCTTGAACACTCATGTGGGGGCAGCTGCCCCCGGCTGTCCAGCCGAGCAAAGCTCGGCAGTTCTTAACCAGCCAAAACCGCATCCGGATCGGCCTGCAACGCCGCCTCCAGCGCGCCCTCGAAAGAATCACGTAACTCTTTCACCGCCGCCGACACCACCACCCGGCCATCCAGTTTGATCTCTACTTGATCAGAAACCGTCTCCCCGATCTGTTCTGCGGAGAGCCCATATCTACCCGATACCTGTTGGATTCCCTGCAGACTGCTTCGGTCGCACGAGATCACGACACGGCTGGCGTCCTCGCCGAACAAAACAAACTCCGGCGGCAATCCGAGCGCTGCCAGACTTACTCGCAATCCCACTCCGTTGCCAAATGTGGATTCCGCCAGCGTGACCGCAAGACCGCCCTCCGAGCAATCGTGCGCGGAGTCGACCAAGCCAGCGTCGATCATCTCGACCAACGCTCTCTGCAGCGCTGCCTCTCGTTCCAGTTCGAGCGCAGGAGGAAATCCCCATACTGCACCCAAGATTTCCTTGGCATACTCGGACGAGCCAAATTCGGATTCTGCATCTGTCAAGTCTCCTGGCTCCGAGGCACGCAGCAGAACGACAGCTCTTCCTTGCTCGCGAAAGTGCGGAAACACGGCTTTGTGAACGTCTTCGAGAATGCCGACGATTCCGATCACCGGTGTGGGATAGATTCCTTCTCCCAGCGTTTCGTTATAAAAGCTGACGTTCCCGCCGGTAATCGGGACATCCAGTTCCTCGCAGGCTTTAGTGATTCCATCAATCACTTTCGAGAACTGCCACATGATCTGCGGTTTCTCCGGATTGCCGAAATTCAGACAATTGGTCGCACCCACCGGAGTCGCGCCCGAGCAAGCCACGTTGCGAGCGGCATCGGCCACGGCATGCATCGCCCCAAGTTGCGGATCGAGATAACACCAACGACTATTGCCATCGAGCGCCATGGCGAGCCCGCGTTGCGAGCCCTGGGGGTCGGAGTTCTTGATGCGGATCACGCCAGCATCCCCGGCGCCCGGACCTTCAACCGTGTTGGTTTGCACCATGTGGTCGTACTGTTGCCACACCCAACGCTTGCCGCAGATATTCGGGCTGGCCAGCAGGCGCTTCAAGTTGCCGGTGAAATCGCCCGCTTCGGCCAGCTTGATCGATGCAGGCATCTTCCGCGGCACCGGCGGCTCCCATCTTTCCAGTGGACGCTTGTAGACGGGCGCATCGTCGGTCAGCGCTTCGTTCGGAATCTCGGAAACAACCTCCCCGTGGTGCAACACGCGCATCTTGCCGTCGCTCGTGACGCGGCCAATTTCGACGGCGTCGAGTCCCCACTTCTCGAATACACGGAAGACTTCTTCTTCGCGGCCCTTCTGCGCCACCAGCAGCATGCGCTCCTGGGATTCGCTGAGCATGATCTCGTATGGAGTCATGCCGGTTTCGCGTTGCGGCACGCGATCCAGTTCGATCTCGGTTCCGACGTGGCCGCGCGCTCCCATTTCGCAAGTGGAGCAGGTCAGACCCGCGGCGCCCATGTCCTGAATGCCGACGATCGCGCCCGTCTGCATGGCTTCAAGGCAAGCTTCGAGCAACAGCTTTTCAAGAAACGGATCGCCAACCTGAACATTCGGACGCTTCGCCTCCGAAGCCTCGCTGAATTCCTCGCTGGCCATGGTGGCGCCGTGGATGCCGTCGCGTCCTGTTTTCGATCCCACATAAATCACCGGATTGCCTTCACCCGCAGCCTTCGCGTAGAAGATTCGATCGCGCCGTACCAGTCCGAGAGCAAAAGCATTCACCAACGGATTGCCCGAATAGCATGCTTCGAATTTGGTTTCGCCGCCGAGGTTGGGGACGCCAAAACAGTTGCCGTAAGATGCTATGCCACTGATCACACCTTCGAGCACCGAATGATTTTTGTGGATCTCGGCCAGCGTGGGTTCAGATTTCGCCGTCTGCCCTGCCGAACTTTGCTCGGCTGGACGGCCGTCCGTCGCCACGTGATTTTGGATGGGGCCAAAGCGCAGGGAATCCATTACCGCGACTGGCCGGGCGCCCATGGTGAAGATGTCGCGAAGGATTCCGCCGACGCCTGTGGCTGCTCCCTGGAATGGCTCTATGAATGAAGGATGGTTGTGCGATTCGATTTTAAAGGCGCAGGCCCAGCCATCGCCGATGTCGATGATGCCTGCGTTCTCGCCCGGCCCTTGTACTACGCGACGGCTGCGGGTGGGCAGCCGCTTCAGATGCACGCGCGAAGACTTGTAGGAGCAGTGCTCACTCCACATCACGCTGAAAATGCCGAGCTCGGTGATGGTGGGCTCACGTCCGCCGAGAAGTTGTTTGATCTTCTCGTATTCTTCAGGCGTGAGGCCGTGTTCGCGCACGATTTCTGGAGTGATGGCTAGAGTGGAGGCTGTAGTCATGAGGAAATACTATTGTCGCATCTGGAACGGGCGGAGGAAAGATGTTTCGTCGTTCACATTAAGCGGGGCCATGTCATGCCTGTTTCAGGAGAGTGGTTGGCAATCTTTGCCAGTCGTGTTATGATGAGGTCGAAATTCCATCAAGAAGGGGCTGCCGCCATGCCTACGCGTAACGTCAATTTGACTGCCGAACTTGACCGCTTCGTAGCGACAAAGGTTAAGAGCGGGCGTTACGAAAACGCCAGCGAAGTAGTGCGCGCCGGGTTGCGGACGTTGGAGCGTGAGGAGCAGCAGTACGAAGCAAAGCTTGCCGCGTTACGCGCGGCGATTGACGAAGGCGACGCCAGCGGTATCGCCGAGGGTAACGTATTTGGCCATGTCCGCAAGGCCCTGAAGCTTCCCGTGTCGCGATAGGCATGGGCAGGCTTCGATTCTCGCGCCGCGCAGAAGTTGACTTACTGAGCATCGGCGATTACACCCTTCATAAATGGGGCAAGGCCCAAGCCACCCGCTACATCGGCGAACTGGAGGTTCGTTGCCAGACCCTTGCCGACAATCCGGCGCTAGGCCGACTCTGCGATCACGTTCGCCCTGGCTTGCACCGTCATGAGCATGGCACGCACGTTGTGTTTTACCGCCAGGAGCGTGGTGGCATTGTAGTTTCTCGCATCCTGCATCAACGCATGCTGCCCGATAGACACGCCCTCGACGATGAAGACTACGGGAAGTAAGAAGCAGACATACCTACCCATACGATTATTCCTTTCCTTCCAGGTCCAGGACATCAAAGTTCTGGGCAAGGGTGAAAGCGGCAGCTTGTATCATGATTGTGAATGAAGTCCGTCATCGTAGGCACGGCAGGCCATATCGACCACGGCAAAACCGCGCTGGTAAAGGCCCTCACCGGCATCGACGCCGATCGCCTTGAAGAAGAAAAGCGCCGCGGGATCACCATCGACATTGGCTTTGCCAATCTTGAGTTGCCCATGCCCGGTGGCGAAACTCTGCGGCTGGGCTTCGTCGATGTTCCGGGGCACGAGCGCTTTGTCCGCAATATGCTGGCTGGAGTAGGTGGCATCGATCTGGTGCTGCTGGTGATCGCAGCGGATGAATCGATCAAGCCGCAGACTCGCGAACACTTCGACATTTGCCGCTTGCTTGCGGTGCGGCGGGGCATCACGGTCTTGACCAAGTCGGATGCCGTCGATCAGGAAACGCTGGAAGTGGTGCGGGCGGAGGTGCAGGACTTCCTGCGCGGGTCGTTGCTCGGTTACCCCAACCCCATGGTGGACGTCAGCTCGCTGACCGGGGCCGGGATTGACGATCTGAAGCGGGAACTTGTGAAGGTTGCTGGCGAGGTTCCAGCGAAGGATTCCAACGCGATTGCGCGCCTGCCCATCGATCGCGTGTTTACCATGAAAGGCTTTGGCACCGTGGTCACGGGGACCCTGGTCTCCGGCACCATCCAGAAAGAAGACGAGTTCGAGGTTTTTCCCACCGGGAAGCGGGTGCGAGTGCGCGGGGTACAGGTGCATGGAAAATCGGCGGAGCGGGCGGTTGCCGGCCAACGCACTGCGCTGAACCTGGCAGGCGCGACCACGGAAGAACTGGCGCGCGGAATGATGCTTGCTCCCGCGTCGACTTCTCATGCGACCTCTCGTGTGGATGTAGAACTATCGCTGCTCGCTTCTGCAAAACCGCTGAAAGACCGCGCGCGGGTGCACTTCCACTCCTACACCTCCGAGAGCATTGCGACGGTCGTGCTGTATGGCCAGAAGCAGGTAGGGCCGGGCGAAACCGCTTTCGCGCAACTGCGTTTGAGTGAACCGGCGCTGCTGCTTCCGGGAGACCGCTTCATCATTCGGCAGTTTTCGCCCGTGATCACCAGCGGCGGGGGAGTGGTCGTCGAAAATACTCCACCGAAGAAGGTCAAAGACGCGACCGACTACGCTCATTTCCTCAAGACGCTAAGTGAAGAATCGCAGGCTGGCATTTTGCGCGCCCGCGTGTCTGCAAGTGGTGCAAAGGGCCTGAGCATCACGGACGCGGTGGCGCGCACCGGCTGGCGTAGACAGGAGATTGTTTCCCGCGTCTCGCCTAATCCGGAGATTGTTCGCATCGGTGACATTCTCGTCTTTAAACAAGCACTAGACCTCGTCCGAAAAGATCTTGTTTCCGCTCTCGAGGTTTTTCATAAACGTAACCCCTTGGTTGCCGGCATGAGCAAGGAGGAATTGCGAGGACAGTTTTCCGAGGTTGCGCCAGAGGTATTTGAAGCTGTGTTCAATGAGGCGCTGCACGCGAAGAAAATTGAACTGGCCGGCGAGTTGATCCGCCTGGCAGGACGCGGCGTGGTGATGAAGGATGAAGAATCCGAATCGAAGAAGATCATCGAGTCGGCATTTGCGAATGCTGGTTTGAAAGTGCCTGCACTGAAGGACGTGCTTGCGGGATTGAAGGTCGACAAGGCGCGGGCGCAAAAGATTGTTACGCTGCTGCTGCGTGACAGAGTTCTGCTGAAGATTTCGGACGACCTGGTCTTTCATCGGGATGCGCTGATCGATCTGCGCAAACGCATGGCTCTCGAGAAAGCGAAGTCTCCCAAACTCGATGTGGCGCGCTTCAAGGACCTGGCCGGAGTCACCCGCAAATATGCGATTCCCCTGCTGGAGTATCTGGACCGCGAGCATGTGACCCGGCGGGTTGGGGATGAGAGGGTGATTTTGTAGAGGGGCAGCAGTTGGCAATTAGCACTTGGCATTTAGCTCCTTAGATTTCTGGCAGAGCACAGATTCTTGGCTAAATGCTAAGTGCCAAATGCTAATTGCTGAGTCCTACCCCGATCAAAGGTACTGGCTAGCCAGAAAGTTACTTCTGTTTCCACAGTGCGAGGGAGTATGCTGCGCGCATGGGCGTTTCGGTCTCGGTGCTGGCCAGCGGCAGCCGGGGAAACAGCACGATTGTGCAAAGTTCATCGACCCGCATTCTTGTCGACGCTGGCATTTCCTGCCGCGAAACTTTCAAGCGCATGAAGGCTGCCGGAGACGATCCTCACTCGCTCTCCGCGATTGTGATTACGCATGAGCACACCGACCATGTTTCTGGCCTGCTGGTGCTGGCACGCAAACTCAAGATTCCCGTGTTCATGACCGGGGCGACGCATCAGGCCTGGTCAAGATCGATGCGGGATGCTGCGGGGGAGCGGCCGGAGCTGGCGCGGCTAGAATACTTCTCCTCCGGGCACAGTTTCTATATCGGAGACATTGGGGTTACGCCGTTCACTATTCCTCACGATGCGGTGGATCCCGTAGGTTTCACCTTCCGGGCGGAGGGCATCAAGATCGCGATTGCCACCGATCTTGGGCGACTGCTCGCGAACGTGAAAGACAATTTGCGGGCTTGCGATGTTCTGGTCATCGAATCCAACCACGACCTGGAGATGCTGCGCAACGGGCCTTATCCCTGGTCGGTGAAACAACGTGTGGGCAGCCCCACCGGGCATCTGTCGAATGAGAAGCTCGCGGAATTCTTTGCCTCCGGTTATGATGGGCATGCATCCTATATAGTGCTGGCGCATCTCTCCGAGCAGAATAACCATCCTGAACGCGCTTTGAGGGAGGCGGAAAAGGCTTTGTCCGGTCGCCGGACGCTCCTGCAGAATCGGGTCATGCTGGCGGCGCAAATCGAACCCATGCAACCAATCCGGTTGTAAGTTGCTCTGTAGTAGGTAGACTAAGAAAATCAGTAGTTCCTATGAGTCAGTGTATCGACCCCATCGTTGGCAAGATTCTGGCCGGCTGGCGCTATGACATTTCCGGCCTGGCGCCGGAGATGGGTAGCGACTATGAGGAACACTTTGCGGCCTGCGAGCACTGCCGCAGCCGGCAGCGCCTGCATCGCACCATTGACATCGCATTGATTGCTCTGGCTTCCGTTTCCGCAGGTGTATTCCTGCTGGCGTTTGGAGTGATTCGCCACTTTGGTCCGCGCAACGCTTTCTGGCTGGAGATTGCTGCCTTGGCGGGTTTCGCGCTGTCGGCGTTGATCTGGCTGATTGTGGCGGTGGCTACGCCTGCGCCCATGGCGGTGGTGGATGTCGCCATGCTCGGCGCTCGCCATGTGCACGATCGCCTGCCGGCGGAGATTCGCGAGCGGCTTCCGGAAGAGTTGCGCTTAAAGATTACCGGGTCGTAAACATGCAGGCCTTTTCCAAGATACTGGTGCTTCTCTTGCTGGGGGCGGTGATTACGGCGCCTCTGGCGGGGCAAGTGCTTTGGCCTGACGCGGCCTCTCACCAGCGGACTGCCGGATGTCACAAAGATGGTGGCAAACTTCCCGCGCCTGAACCCACTAGTCACACTTGCTGCCTGGGCGTCCATCACCCCGCGATTCTGCAACAGAGTTCAGCTTCGCGTCCGTTGCTCCAAGCCTCAGCCGAGGTTAAATCCTCTCTAAATGCGACCGTAGCCGCTGCACTCGATCCCTTCCCGGGTTTCGTGGTTGCATCCGGAGGTCCGCCGTTGATGTCTCCCCGGCGCGTCTAGACCCGCGGCCCTTGGTGGAAATCCACCGCTCAGACTTTTCCAAACATATGGATTGGTGCATTTTTCCTTTGTGTACCTTTGTGTCCTTTGTGGTTGACGAAGTTGAAATGCCAGAGCCACAAAGGACACGAAGGTACACAAAGAACAACGTTTGGCACGAGAGTGATGCATGCGAACAGCAGTCAGGTACATCGCGGCAGTGGCAATGCTCGCGATCTCATCTTTCGCCCAGAATGCGGCTCAAGACGCGGATAATCAGAACGCCGATAAGTCCGGGCACGACCAGTCCGGGCAGACTATGCCGGGGATGCAAGGCATGAACATGGGCGAGGCTGCATTGTCTTCCATGCCCTCATTTCAAGCCTCCTCGGGCACGGCTTGGCAGCCGGCCTCGGTGCCAGAGACGATGTGGATGATTTCACCCGGCGGCTGGCAGTTGATGTTTCACGGGGCGGTGTTCGCCACTTACAACCAGCAGGGTGGGCCACGTGGCGTGGGCAAGGCGGAGTCGACAAATTACTTTATGTTCATGGAGCAGCATCGGCTGGGCTCGGGCACACTTCTTCTCCAGCAGATGTTCTCGGCGGAATCGCTGACTTCGCCGCATCCCGGCTTTCCCGAACTCTTTCAAACCGGCGAAACTTATCATGGGCAGCCGCTGGTCGATCACCAGCATCCGCACAACGTTTTTGCCGAGTTGTCGGCGTTATACACCCTGCCGGTCAGCGAGAAAGTCACATGGTTGCTCTATGGAGGCCCATCAGCCGAGCCCGCGCTGGGCCCAGTGACCTACATGCATCGCCAGTCGGCGTCGGAGAATCCGGAGGCGCCGCTCGGCCATCATTTGCAGGACTCAACGCATACCAGCTTTGGCGTGGTCACTACGGGCCTCATCTTGAATCTTGCCAAGTTTGCCCTTTTCAAAGTTGAGGGCTCGGCCTTCAATGCACACGAACCCAATGAAGAGCGCTGGAGCATCCAACTCGCACCCCTCGATTCCTGGTCGTTCCGTGTGAGTGCCGCGCCCACGCGCAACTGGACCGCGCAATACAGCATGGGATTTCTGCAGCATCCCGAGGCGCTCGATCCCAACAATGAGCTGCGCCAGACGGCCTCGCTCGAGTACAACCGGCCGTTGTCAGGGGGAAAGCTGGGAAACGGCAACTGGGCAAGTTCGTTGATCTGGGGACGCAAGCACAAGGAACTGGACAACACAAACCAGAACAGCTATCTGTTCGAATCGACGCTGACCTTTCTGGCGCGGAACTACGCGTACACTCGCCTCGAACTAGTGGATAAGGATGAATTATTTCCCGAGGACCCGACTCATCCGTCCTACCGCATCGGCGCCTACACCTTCGGCGGGGTGCGCGATCTGGTCCACAGCGAGCATTGGCAAGTCGGATTGGGTGGAGATGTAACCTTCTATTCAAAGCCCGCGGCCCTCGATCCAATCTACGGAAATAATCCGGTGTCTTTCCATGTCTTTATACGAATTCGCCCGGGGATGATGGAGCACCGTCATTGAAGCTTCCGCAGCTGGACGCGAAACAAAAGTGATAAATTCAGCTTGAGGGATCAAAACATGCCATCGGGAGCACCTGATTTTGCGCAATTGAAAGTCGGCATGAAAGCTGCGTGGATGGCAGGAGATTTCGGCCAGATCGCAGCCTTCTCCGCCAAAGCGGCAGAGGAGTTTGTGGCGCGGACACCCATCACGCCAGGCACGCGGGTGCTCGATGTGGCGTGTGGCACAGGCAACACGGCAATGCCCGCGGCGCGGGCGGGCGGCGTGGTCACAGGTATCGACATCGCGCCCAACTTGCTGGAACAGGCTCGCAAGCGGGCGTCAGCGGAACAATTAGCAATAGAGTTTCAGGAAGGCGATGCGGAGCAACTTCCTTATCCGTCGTCTTCACAACGTCCTCGGCATTCGATCCTGGGGGAACAGTCCAGAAAGCAATTCGGGAAGGAATCTTCAGCCATGTCAGTCAGGCGGATTCCATCACCAAGGTGACGCCCCGGGAGTCCATCAACGCGCAGTTCAGTTCGTGGTTAATGGGAAGCGTTATCGCAAGCGGCAACACCGAGCTTGTGCCGTATCCGTACCCGTGCCGCCTTCGCTCTCTCAGCGTAAACAACAACGTGGTCTCGCTCGACTACATCACCCCGGGAATGGGCTTCGCGTATCAGAAGCCTTCCGACTGGCCCACCACCATGGCGCCTGGGGCTCTGGCGAACATCGATCATGTTGTCGTTTTGTTGCAGGAAAACCGCTCCTTCGACCACATGCTCGGATACCTGAGCCTGCCCTTTGAAAAGGGGGGCATGAACCGCAAGGACGTGGATGGCCTGAAGGGCGGCGAATTCAACATGTTCAACGGGCGGAAATGCAGCTCGTTCCCCTTTGCGGCTGGAGATACGATTTTTTCGCCAGGTCCTCCCAACGATGCCGAACGGGTCGCGACCGCGATTAACGGCGGCAAAATGGATGGCTTCGTGCAAGCCCAGGCCGATGAGTGCGGTCCCGCAACGGCCCACCGCGTCATGGGCTATCACACCGCCGACAACGTTCCGACCTACGACTCACTCGCCCGGGACTTCGCCATCTGCCACCGGTGGTTCGCTCCACACCCCGGGCCGACCTTCCCGAACCGTTTCTATGAGCTCACAGGAAGGCCCAACATCGACCCCTGGGGCGCGTGGGAGTATGCCAATTCGAGTCCTTTGATTCCTGTTCTCACGGACACGATCTTTGATTGGTTGACCGATCAGGGCGTCTCCTGGAGAAATTTTGAACACTTCTATTGTTTTCTTCGGTTCTACGAACGCCACACGTTTGATTCGGATAATATCGTCAGTTTTGACGATCCGGTGAAAGGTTTTGCTGCCCTGGCGAAATCCGGAAACCTGCCTTCCGTATCCTTTATCGAGCCACACTACGTGGACTACCCTCCCGACAGCTTCTGCGACGAACCTCCCTCGGACATCAGAAACAGCCAGAAGTTCCTCCGAACTCTGGTGGAGACAGTGGTCGCCAGTCCGACATGGGATAAGACGCTCCTGATCATTACGTATGACGAGCACGGCGGATTCTACGACCACGTACCGCCGCCGAACGCGGTCCCGGTGGCTCCCGGGATGCTCCAAACCACAGGCGTGCGAGTTCCGTGCTTCGTGGTTTCACCGTGGGTCAAAAGCGGCGCAGTGCTCGGTTCGGACACTCTGCATTTCGACCACACCTCCATCTTGAAAACGATCGCGCGGCGATTCATGAGCAATAATCCTCCGTATATGGGTGCAAGGTATGCCGCCGCCCACGACCTCTCCGAGATTCTGGAAACCCAGATCCGGCCAGGCCCGTTCCGACCGTTTATTCCTTACGCCCTGGTTTGTGGAGCTTCTAAGATGTGCCTGGACGTGCAAAACGCCAGTTTGTCCATCGGCGCGCCCATCTTGCAGCTTTCGCCGAACGGGACCGACCCGGCGCAGAGTTTCCGGTTCGAAGACGCCGGCAACGGCTTCTTCTACATTCGAACGCTCGCGGGATTGTACGTGACCGTGGATGCACCTACGGGCGTCCCTAGTAGTCCGGGAGAAGCGCTCGGGATCAAACAGGACCGAAAGTACGCGACCGGCTCAGTGGGACCGTACAACCCAGATCTTCAGAGATGGAGGTTCGCATCCTCCACCATCGCTGCGATCCAAACAGACGATTACACAATATCCTGCGCAGCGGTCCCCGGAAAGGTGCTGCAACCGGCTGGCGGCAGTACGGCTTCCGGGGTGGCGGTCGTGCTCGGCGATCCGGCAGTCACTCACTCTCCGATTGTCATTCCGAATCCATGGAGTGTGACGTCGCCTCTGCTGCCGCCCTCTGGAATGGTTCACGTATAGGTCTCAGACGTGACCACTTTTACACCGAAGGCAGATCCCGTTTCCTGGGGGACCCACGCCAACCCACGATCAAAAAGAGTCACATTGGCGTATAAACGCCCCACTGGAAGAAGTTACTGAATTGCACCCGGATGAACGATGCTATCCGGAAGTTGAAACAGGGCGTAATAACGTTGCGGATCTCACCGGTGATGACAGGACGGATATAACCCGAATCACCTCCGACGATCTTTCTCATTCTTCGTCCGCCTGCAAGTAGGCCCTAGCTACAAACACCGTAACTAACGCCACGAGAAAGCAAGCGAGGCTCATCCCGAAAGTTCGGAGGACGTGAGGATCAAGAATAACAGGCTGGCCTCCCGTTTTGTCGATCAGTAAATCGAAGACGCGATCGAGTTTTCCTACCGCATATCCGCTGAGGAATCCCGCGATGCCTTTGGAGAGACGCTGGAATCGCTTTTCTTCCTCCTTATAAGGCGCCAGGAGTATTCCACCTGCCCATCCCAACGCTGCACCGACCGCCGCTCCCAACACAGCGGTGCTATCGCGCCAAACGATGAGAAGGCCAACCAAGGTGATGGCGAACAAGGCAGTCGTGATGAAACTTGTAGTGAGTTTCAGATTTTCGCGCAGAACACCGCGAAACTTCGTAATCGGTGGCATAGACACACCTCACCTTTCTTTTTGCTGGAGATAGTAGCACCGCACCACAAACGGGAACTTCGAGGGCCCGGTATTGACCGCTTCTGAGAGGGGATTATCTAAGTGCCAACTTACCCGATCCGGCCGATGTGCCCCGCACTTATTCCGCCGCAGGGAGGAATTCACGACTGAAACTCGTAAATCACCGTGACTGTGCAATTTCGAACATTACGCCAACCAGCCCTCGGAAGCCATCAACAGCCGTTCGCTGCGCACCGAGTACAGCGCTTGCAGCAGGAGCGCTCGCCAACAATTTCTCCGGCGCGATCGACGGCCGCCCGGTTTTCGCGTACAGCTTACGGAACCGTGGCTGCAGTTCTCTCACGGTAACTCTCTCCAGAAATATCTCGGTAAGAAATCCTCCGACCCAGGTTGAACTCGGTGAAACTCGCGAGTTTCTTCCCCCAAAACCAGGAAATTCCAGCAAATCTACCGTAAACCATTTTATATCTTATAGTTAACTGTAAAATCGCGCCATTTCACGTTTAAACTATAGTTGCGAGCTACCCTACCCAAACCCCTTTGCCCCTCCCAAAAACGCGCCCTAGTGCGCCTAAACCCGGTTCTTGACCCCGTCTGTAGCCCAGTCCCACCCCCCCCATTTTCTCCCCAAAAGCATGATTTCAGAGCAGTTGCCGGGTTTTGCCGCTTCACTACGATGTCCACTCAGCTCCGCCGAGGATCGGGTTGCGACGGGCCTAGCGCCGTTTTAGTAACCGTAGGCGACAGTTCTTTCGTGTTGATAGAACCCCAGCTTTACAGATCGGTACTCTTTCTTGGCTGTGTTCGAAAGACAGGGAACTCTTCGTAGGCCCGAATCTCTCGATCAATGTGCTTTCTGGCTCGGAATACCGCCATAGCCATCCGTTCCAAAACATCCTGCGCTTTTTCCTTGCTGGTGTATTCCTTAGCAGCGCACATCGTACCAGCGATCAAAGCGTTCTGCTCTTTCTTGGGAGAGCCAGAGAATGCCACGTGTGCGACGTAGTTGTGTAGCTCGGCGACGTAGTCGTGGCGAAGAGTCTTCAAGGGCAGCGCCTGTAGCATACTCTTGGAGGCTCGCTGGTGTTGCTTGACCTGTGCGATTTCATGGTCCAGCTCTTTCTGCAATAAAGCCAGCCTCTCGTATACTGACCCCGCGAAAAGAGCAGTCACCGGCCATCGCGGGTTCACGGCTGATCTCTTTAGCGACTCCCTCAGTGCTGCCAGCTTTGCATTCGTCGCCGCAATTAGTTTTCTTCTTTGGTTCCAGTCCTGGATGAGTCTGTCCCTCTTCATAGAATAGACAGCATCCATTCGACGAAGGTGTTCGTCACTGATGTCGAAGAGAACCTGGATATGAGTAGCATCTAGCCTCGACGCCCACTGTTCGCCGACGAACCCGTAAAGTTCCGCTTTAAACGCGCCGCGATCTAGCCTACTGCTCGCTCCCTCGATGTACTCACTGGGACCCTTTCCTGTACTGCTCGGCCACATTTCAATCCTCCTATTAGCGTTAACAGATCCTTCCGCGATTGTGCTGCTAACCAGGGCAAAGTGTTAAGTACTTTCTTGCTTTTTCCATGTACAAAGCGAGATGGAAGGGGAATCGGATGTCCGAAATCGCCGTCAGATTGGACAGAATTCAACTGCTTGCGTGGCCCGGTCGAGAGCCGCCAAAAATGCATGGATTTGTTCTCAAATGGGATCACTGGGTTAGGAGGCAAACGACGGTCTGCACCTATGCGCGTTCTCGTTGCTCCCAAAGTCTGACGAACGACGCGAAGGTTTTCTGGCAGTACCAGCCCCTTAAAGGTTGGCTCAAGCCATGGAAAATCAGCATCGTGTCGGATGACTTAAGGGGCTTGTCCCGCCATGAAATCGAACGAGTATTGAAGCATTGCCAATTTTATCGCCTGCTCCTCGTCGAAGTCGCTATTGACTTCTGCCCTTCGACAGGGGTCAACAGACAGTTTATCCGTAGTCATGCAGTCTTCGGAAAGAGTCATCGGTGTGCAAGAAGAAAGAAACACGAACTTTATTACGGTAGCAGAAAGTCTGACAAGCTTGTCCGCTGTTACGAAAAGCTCGAAGTTGGAGCCTATCGCGTCGAACTTGAGCTGCATTCAGGCCTTTTGGGCCGTCACAGCATCTCTGTGCCTGACGATCTTGTCCGCCTACCCGAGCTCGTCCCCAAGCACTTCCAGCTCGTCGATCTTGACTGGAATCAATTGCGCCGGTATCTGGCGAAAAAGATCGGCGACAGAAGTGATGGCGTGATTGCCGCCGCGCGACGACGCACAACTTCAATCTTGCGGTTGCAGCGATATCTTCGCAGAAAAGGCGTTTTCAACACTCATCGGTTTCTGGTGACACGCACGATAAACAAAGACGTCAGTCGCGCACTGAACAAATGGATACGAAAGTTTAATAGCGAGGAGCCATGGGCAGACACAAAGTGACGTGCAGTGAACGCAAGCATGCAGAGAGAGAGGCACGAAAGCTGCTTGAATCACCGCGCTTCTTCAATGAGTTTCTGCTCGCGATGAGGAAGGAAGGGCTTGTTGCTGAGGAATTGAACGCACTGGTGCTTTTTGTTGTGGTCGTGTCACGGATCCTTCACCGTCCCCTCAACGTCTTCGTGAAAGGACATAGTTCAGCTGGCAAAAACTGGCTCGTCACGCGAGTGCTCCGTTTGATGCCGAAGAGCGCGGTGGCCGAAATCACCAGTGCCTCTGACAAGGCTTGGAACTATTCAGGGTCAGATTTCCGGCACCGTGTCGTGTATGTGCAAGAGCAAAACGAAGCGGCGGGCACGATTGACCCGATTCGACTCCTCATTAGCGAAGGAAAGCTGGTCCGCCTCGTATCTAGGTGGGTTGCGAAAAAGATCGTCACCACAAGACAGGTGGCCCGTGGCCCGGTGGCAGCCATCTCAACAACAACGAAGAATCGTCTCAAAATTGATGACGAAACCAGGCATGTCTCGATCTGGGTTGACGAGTCCAGCGCACAGACACGTCGGATCGTGAAGTCGTACACGAAACAACAGGAAGGCTTAAGTCGGGACGAGCTTATGGCGTGGCGCGCCCTCCACCGCCTACTCGAAAGGAGAATAGGAACCGACGTTATCTTCCCAAAGTGGTTCGAGGTAATAGAAGACCGGCTCTTTGTTGACGACCTGAGTGTCCGTCGTTACTACCCGGCCTTCATCGAGGCATGCCGAACCGTTGCCTTGATTCGATCCTTTCAGCCCCAACGGAAGCTCTCCAGGCATGGTCGGCTGGAGGTGGACTTCGCAGATTTCGCAATCACGACTTTGATTTTTGACGCGGTGTTCGTTGAAAGCCTTGGTTTGGGAACGCGGGCAGGTGAGGCCACCAGATGCCTTGTGGAGGAGATTTCTGCCGCAAAAGAAAGACCCGTTAGAGCCAAGGATGTGGCACACAAGCTCGAGATTTCCATGGATCAGGCATATGCAAAGTTGCGCTACGCAGAAACAAAGGGAGTCATCCGGCGGGCAAATAAACCCGAAAAAGGCAATTGCAAGCTATTCTTGCCGACTCCCCGACCGCGCTTCGTCCCTGATCCAGAGGAGCTGTTTAAGGAATTGGGTCGCAACGAGACAGTCCGATTTGTTCATCCGATTACGGGAAAGTGGATCGTCTACCGACGCGAACGCGATTAGGTTTTGTGGTTTTGACAGTTTTGTGCGAGGGATACCGAAAACTCAGGAATATCAGCGATGACCCCAGAAAACACGAGAGGCGAACGCCTCCTGACGATTCAGGAAGTTTCGGAATGGACAGGTCTGGCGGTTGGCACGCTCTATCACTTTGTAAGCCAGCAGAGAATTCCAGTTGTGCGCTTGTCGAGACGATGTATCCGCTTCCGATATTCAGATTTGGTCTTGTGGATCAGTTCGCTTACCCAAAATTCACATAGGAGCATTTAGATGAGAAGAAAAAATGAGACCCCAGTGAGAGTACGACAAAGCGGGAACGTTTTGAAGATTGAACTGCCGATGTGTAAACCCACAACTTCAAAGAGCGGAAAGACCATGTTAGTCGCGAGTACGTACGGCGTGCTGACGACGGAGGTTCGGCACAACGGACAGCCGATCGCCTTGGTCGCGAATGCGTTCGTCTATCCCAAGAGAAAAGTGTCGGACTCAGAGTGATGCAGAACACGCAAGACTCCCCAAGCCTCCTGTGGCAAGAGGTTATTCATTAGATCAGAGCTTACAGGTTCTACGATGACTTGCGATATAGCTTGTAGATATATACAATATTACTGGCAATTCAGTGTGCTGGGAGGTCGCCCCTTTGAAAGCAAAACGCGCTGGAATTTACGTCCGAGTCTCCACCGGGGAGCAGGACACTGCCATGCAGGAAGCCGAGCTAAAAGAGTGTGCGGAACGGCGTGGCTGGGAAATCAAGGTTTACCGGGATCAAGGCCAATGCGGAGCAAAAGAAAACAGGCCCGCATTGGATGCGCTCCTTTCCGACGTAAGACGGGGTCGAATCGACGTAGTCATGGTGTGGTCGCTCGATAGGCTGGCTCGATCGTTGCATCATCTGCTCGAATTGTCCGAAGAGTTTCGCTCCCTCAATGTCGATCTATTCGCGGCCAGGCAGGCCATCGATACATCTTCAGCAGCAGGCAGGCTGACCTACCAAGTCCTCGGAGCTGTTGCTGAATTCGAAAGAGAAATGCTGCGAGAAAGGGTCAAAGCGGGTTTACAGCATGCTCGCGCGCAGGGAAGGAAATTGGGGCGACCTCCGCTGCGCGTATTGACCCCTGAGGAAGTCGCAAAGCTGCGGAGGGAACGAGTTCGAAGCAAAGCGCCCATCAGGACACTGGCCACAAAGTACAAGATTTCTGTGTGGAGTGCCCACCGGCTGTGTGGAAAGCACAGGCCGAGTACGCTATGAAAAGGCAACCCGGAATCTACAAGCGCGGAAACATCTATTGGATTACGTATAGATGGCAAGGCCGCCAGTATTTCGAGTCCTCACATTCCTCTGACGTCGCCGACGCCAAAGCCCAACTTCGCAAGAAAGAGAGAGAACTTGATCTAGGGCTTATACCAGTCAGGGTTTCAGAAACCGTCACCGTCGAGGAACTTCTGGATTTATACATTGCGCAAGTCGAGCATCCAGCTACCCAAGAACGCTATCGATTGTCGCAGCGGGCCTTATCACCTCTTTGCGGAAAATGTCGGATCACCGATGTGGACGCTTTCACGTTCGACCGCTTTAAAGAGTTCAGACTAAAACAGGGAGTCAGCCCAGCGGGTGTAAACAGGGACTTGGCGTTGGCGCGTGCCGCGTTCAATTTCGCCGTTGGACGTAGAATGCTCGTCCACAGTCCGCTTGATGGAGTGAAGCTATTCAACGAAGACAAACAGCGAAAACCTCCACGAGCAATGTCCCTTGCTGAGGAACAGAGAATCCTGATGTGCTGCGACATCAGACTGCGCACGATAGTCATTACGCTTCTCGATACGGGAATGCGAGTTGGAATCGAGGGTCTTAGACTCAAGTGGTCAGATATTGATTTTGAAGAATCGATAATTACCGTTGCGCAATCCAAAACGGCAGCCGGCCTACGGACTGTGCCGATGACGGCATATGTGAGATCTGAACTCCAAAAATGGCGCACCGTCACGAACGGGATATCAGAGTACGTCTTTTTCAATCCGCAACGGCCGAGTACGCACATCCGCAGCGTGAAAACCGCTTGGCACAACGCTCTCAGGCTGGCTGGGCTTCCGCGATTCCCAATTTACTCGTGCCGCCACTCCTTCGCGACGAGACTAGCAGCAGCGGGCGCGTCGGACACGATCATCGATCAACTGCTCGGGCATTCCCGCCGGGACGTCCTCCGCTTCTATACAGCGCGGGTCTCCGAATATCTTCGAGACGCAATCAATCTGCTGGACAAACTGCGAAACGCTAAAACAAACTTATCTGGGGGATCGAAAATCGAAGAGATCGAGGAGCTCTCCGAGAGAGGTCCAACCCTAATAAATTAGGGCGCTGTGGTGTGGATAATCTCTCAAAACTCGGGCTCAATAATTACACTTTCATTACAATTTCAATTACAGTGCACCAGGATTGGAGCAACTCACATTGAGGGCGGATATTCTACCCTATTGAAAACAAAACTCAAAACTTGGTGGCGGCGGTTGGACTCGAACCAACGACCTACGGATTATGAGACCGTCGCTCTAGCCACCTGAGCTACGCCGCCACTTTAGTTACAACAACTTGCACGGAATATGAACTTCGTCGCGTCGCATCTTGTCGCATGTTCTTGCAGAATCGGGCCGGTCAAGCCGTCACAGCGGATAAGTCTACGAGAACAACGCCGCGTTGCATGTTTGATTCTATCAAACACGGAGATCTGCGACTCCCCTGTAATTTTTGCTAATTGACAGAAATCGCATAACGCGCATGATAGTGGTACAGAATAAGGCTTCGTTTTGGTTTAGATGGACACGATCCCAGGGGAGCAAGGAGCCCGCTACATGGCAAAAGTCGCGGTTTTGGTGGTTGAGGATTTCGATCCGTTTCGGCAGTTTGTATGTTCGACGCTGGGAAAAAGACCGGAGTTGGAAATTGTCGGAGAGGCGTCGGACGGGCTGGAGGCAGTTCGCAAAGCTGAAGAACTGCAACCGGATTTGATTCTGTTGGACATCGGCCTGCCGAGTCTGAACGGAATCGAAGCGGCTCAACGAATCCGCGAACTCTCCCCGAGGTCCGAAATACTTTTTGTAAGCCAGGAATCTTCTGTCGATGTGGTGCAAAAAGCTCTCAGCTTAGGGGCGGCGGGCTACATTGCTAAGGTAGATGCCGGAAGCGAGTTGCTGGCTGCTGTGGACACGGTGCGGCAGGGTAGACGGTTTATCAGTACCGGACTGTCGGGTCACGATTTCACCGAGACGTCGGACGCACAGCCTCTTCCGTCGCGCGCCCCAACAAATGAGATCAGTCGCGCCCACGAAGTTGAATTCTATTCTGATGATGAAGCTTTTGTAGTTGGCTTTGCTGATCGTATCGAAGCTGCTCTGGAGGCCGGGAATGCGCTCATCGTAGTCGCAACCGAGTCACACCGGAAGAGCCTTCTTGCGAGGTTGCGGGAACAAGGCGTGGATATTAACGCCGCCATTGAACAGGGACGCTATCTTTCTTTGGATGTCGCCGTTACGCTCTCGACTTTCATGGGGGACGAACTGCCCGACCCAGTGCGATTTTTTCGAGTGGTTGATGATCTGATCGCAGCGGCGGCTCGGTCAACAGCGGGGGAAGAGTCAAGGGTTACAATTTGCGGGGAATGTGCGTCAATCTTGTGGGCGCAAGGGAATGCGGATGCGGCTATTCAGGTAGAGCAATTCTGTAACCGACTAACTAAGCGATACGAGATGGATATTCTTTGCGGGTTCTCATTGAGTAGCTTTTACCGCGACGAAGATAAGCAAGTCTTCCAGAAGATTTGCAGCGCACGCTGAACTATTGTCCGCGGTAATGAATTCCTTACCTTGCCGTAGGAATGACTTGCAGTGAGAGGCGCGCAAGATCTAGCCTCAGCCTCGCCCGCGTTGCGCCATTCAGGGAACACCGCTCAGCCCGACATCCCAATCCTGAAGGAATCCAAAGATGATCCAGCTTGCAACTGGTCCACGGGAAATTGACACTGGTTGCATGAAAACGATTGCGGTTATCCCGGCGCGCCTTGCCTCTACGCGGTTGCCGCGCAAAATCCTGCGCCAGGTAGCCGGGCAAACGCTGCTTGGCCGCGTTTACGAAGGTGTTCGATCCTCGCCGTTGTTGAGCGACGTCATCGTCGCGACGGATTCGGACGAGATCATGCAGGTCTGCCGTCAACATGGATGGAACGCGCGCATGACCTCGCCGGCACATCGCAGCGGTACGGAACGCGTGCATGAAATTTCAGATTCGGTTGCCGCGGACGTCTACCTCAACATTCAGGGAGACGAGCCACTGACCCGGGCCGAGCACATCGCAGCGTTGCTCCTTTTGATGAAGGACACGAATATTCAGTTGGGCACGTTAAAGACTCCGGCTAAATCGGAAGACATTAATAATCCCAATGCGGTGAAGGTTGTGACCGACGCGGTGGGCAGGGCGCTCTATTTTTCACGCGCTACCATCCCTTACGACCGCGACGGTGGAAACCCAGGATATTTCAAGCACCTAGGCTTTTACGCCTATCGCAAGGCGGCGCTCGATCGTTTCTGCGCGTTGCCTGAGTCGTCGCTGGAACACAGCGAGCGGCTCGAGCAGTTGCGCTTCCTGGAGAACGGGATTTCGATCCACGTTGCCGAAACGCCCTACGATACGGTTGGAGTAGACACCGAGGAGGATTTGCGCCGGGTGGAGAAGATTCTTGGGGAACGCGAGACGTAGCAAGCTACGTCTCTACCAAATTGCTATTTTCGCGAGACCGCCTGCTGCTTCGCCCATGCTTCCGCGGCGGCCACCCGCCGGGAAATCGCGGGATGCGACTGGAAGAACCACTCGACCCATCGCGCCGGAGATCGCTCTGCCAGATTCTGGTCCGCGAGCTTGTTCATTGACGAAATGAATGGTTCCACGCTGGCGATGGACTGGAATGCGTAGCGGTCCGCCTGCCGCTCGTTGTAGCGGGAGTACGCATTCAATGCCGGAAGCAAGAGGAATGACAAAATAGTCGAAACTAGCACCAGCAACGGCAGGTTGGCGAAGTCGGAGACAGTTTCAAACATGTGGGTTCGTTCGACAGCATAGTGCAGCACCCAGTTTGCCGCCCAGAATCCAACCAACGTAATCCCCGCCTGCACCGCGATGCTTTTCAGAATATGCCGGTGCACGTGATGCCCCAACTCATGCGCCAGCACGGCCTCAATTTCGTCGGCGGAGAATTGATCGAGAAGCGTGTCGGCGAGGATGATCCGGCGGGTGTTGCCGAGTCCGGTTAACGCCGCGTTGGCCTTCTTGCTCTTCTCTGAGAGGTTCCATTTGTAGACCCCTCGCACCCGCGTTCCGGCCCGCTCACTCAGTTGCACAAGGCGGGATTTGAGGTCGGCATTGTCAAGTGGCTCGAATTTATAAAAGATCGGAAACAGAACCACCGGAGCCAGTTGCGCCATCAGCACGAACAATCCCAGAAAAGCAGCCCACGCGATCAGCCACCAAAACTGCGGGAACTGACGAATAATGAAGTAGAGCAACTCGACCACGATCGACGCTAGCGCCGCGCCGACCAGAAACCCCTTGATCTCGTCCCACACCCACGCGCGTAGCCTTTGATTGGAAAGATTGTAGCGATGCTCCACTCGAAATCCGTAATAGTCCAGCCCCAGTCCGAGCAGCTTACCGATGAGCATGAGCATCACGACGTTGAGAAAGACCGCAAGCGTGTAGTGTTCGTAAGCGCCATGCATTGCGAAGTCGCGCAACGTGCCGTTCCATCCGGTTGCCAGCAGCACGATGAGAAACATCAGTCCGAGGACAAAATCAGCGACACCGAGCCATCTCCGAATGCGGTTGTACCGCAGGGTTTCGGGAGAATCGGTTGGACTCGGAATTGTGGCGACCGCTGTGCTCATCTGTAGTTCAGTACCCTAAGTTGATTATCGTATTCATTGGCACCAAATGCGAGACCCAAAAGGGCAGTGAACGGTGGGCAGCGTGACTTCTTCATCTTAGCCACCACTCACAAATTTCTCGGCGCTGGATAAGATTTCGTTCACCAATTCGGGCGATGCGGCTTCCGAATAAACGCGCAATAGCGGCTCGGTCCCCGATGCCCGGAGCAGTACCCACGCCTCGGCGCCGTTGCCGTTGGTGGGCGCATCGAGGAAAAACTTTATACCGTCGAGGCCCTCTTTCTTTAAGACGGAGTAGCGGCCCAAACGTTTGGTTCGATCAGACCGTGCACGCAGAATAGCCTGTTGCTTGACGTCCTCGGGAATGTGCAGATCGCGCCGCCCGTAGTAGTGTGAACCATATTCGCGCTGCAAATCAGCCACCAGTTGGCCTAGCGGTTTACCTTCGTCGGCCATGACATTGGCGAGCAGCAGAGAATTGAGCAGCCCGTCGCGCTCCGGCAGGAATCGCGAATACCCGATGCCGCCGGATTCTTCGCCGCCGATGACAATTTCGCGCTCCATCATCAGATCAGCGGCGTATTTGAATCCGATCGGGCACTCGTTCAATTTACGGCCATGCTTGGCCGCAATGCGATCGACCATGCGCGTTGTGTTGAAAGCGCGCACCACTTCTCCGGGCCATTTCTTGCGGACCAGCAGCCATTGAGTGAGCACGGAAAAAATCTTGTGAGAATCCACAAAGCCGCCATCCTCTGCCACGGCGCCGATGCGATCTGCGTCGCCGTCGGTGGCCAATCCGGCATCGGCGTGCTCTTTGAGCACGGTTTGTTGAAGCATCGCCACATGGGGGATGATCGGTTCAGGATTGATATCCGGAAACAGAGGATTCAATTCCTGCCGGATGGCAACGTGACGAATGCCACGTTCGCTGAAAATCCCGGAAAGCACCCCGCGTCCGGAGCCGTACATCGAATCCACAATGAACTTGAAATTGGCCTTGGCAATCGCATCAAGGTCAGCGAAGCGGCAGATGGCTTCAACGTACGCTTGCTTCAGGTCAACTTCTTCAATCACGGCCTTTTGACCGCTGGGCATCGCGCCGGCATTCAACTCATCCTCGATTGCCTTCATGATCGTGGGCGTGCCGGAGCCGCCAAACTTGCCTTTAAATTTCACTCCATTCCAGTCCCAGGGGTTATGACTCGAGGTGATTACGACGCCGCCGGCAGCGCCGAGCCGTTTTACCGCGAAAGAAATCGCGGGCGTTGGCGTGTAATCATTCGCCAGCTTGACGGGTACCCCGGCGCCGGCTAGAACTTCCGCTGCGATCCGGGCCACACGCTGCGAAAGGAAGCGCGTGTCATAGCCTACAATCAACCCGCGTCGAGCGTCTTCGTGCTTCAAAACGTAGGCAGCGATCGCGCCCGCTACGCGGCGCACGTTGTCAAAGGTGAAATCGTCAGCGATGATGCCTCGCCAACCGTCGGTGCCGAATTTGATAGAAGTCATTGGTCGTTGGTCGATAGTCGTTGGTCGTTGATCGTTGGTCGTTAGTAGATTGTCCTTGGTCGTTGGGATGCCGCGTCTCGGTCTGGCTGACGACCAACGACGAACGACCGACTACGTTCTCCCCTACACCAGCCTATGGAGTTGTTTCTCATCTAGATGTTTCACAATTTTGCCCACATCCTGCGCTTGCTCGCGCGTCGTAATCAGCAGCGCGTCATCCGTCTCTACCACGACTAGATTATTCACACCGACTGCCGCCACAAATTTGCCCGGGGCGTGAATGTAATTTCCGGTTGCATTCAGGGTGAAGATCCCTTCGCCGGAGATCAGGTTGCCGTCTGACGGCTGGCTCTTCGCCGCATGATGCTCGTACAGTGCGTTCCACGACCCCAGATCGTTCCACCCAAAATCTGCCTGCAAACAGAAGATTTTGGAATCCTGCTCTCCTTTCGATGATCGGGGCTCGAGCAAAGCGTAATCGACGCTGATGTTTTCGCACTGCGGGTACAAGCGGCGAAACGCTCCTGCAAACTTCCGGGTTCCGAAGGTATTCGCGATCTGTTCGAGTATCGGTGCGGTTCTCGGCAGATGCTCGCGTAAGGCGTTGACCAACGTGCGCGCGCTCCAAAGAAACATGCCACTATTCCAGAAATAGTTTCCCGCAGCCACGAATCTGGCTGCGCGTTCGGCATCGGGTTTCTCGGTAAATCGGCGTACGTGGAACCCCCGCCGCTCCGTCGGTGTGCCGGTTTCGATGTAACCATATCCGGTCTCGGCACGGGTTGGACGAATCCCCAGCACTACGATGTTTTCATTAACCGCCGCAATCTCGATACCTCTCTCCAAGACCTGGCGAAAACGCTTTTCGTCTCCAACGACGTTATCCGAGGGAAACATGCCGATCACCGCGTTCGGATCGCGTTTCAGCAAAATAAAAGCAGCCAGGCCGATGGCTGGGGCTGTATTTCGTCCGACCGATTCGGCAACGATCTGCTGTTTGATAAGCCGCGGAATCTGGCGTGCGATCTCGCGCTGCAAATCTCGGTTCGTGATGACCCAAAAATGCTTGGCCGGAGCGAGCGGCAGCAGACGCGAGACGGTTTGCTGAATCATGGTCTGTTTGCCATCAAGCGCCAGCAACTGTTTGGCACGCCGCTTTCGGCTCAACGGCCAGAATCGGGTACCACGCCCGCCGGCGAGGATGACCGGATAGAAATTGGAGTTCGTTTTTGCCACGGATTTTGGATGCTCTTCTCTATTGTCCGTCATATCCTGGTCGCGGGTTCCGACACGGCTCTTCCCGGCAAAGCCGCCTTCAGCAATTCCAGCGTCCATTGCGGCCGGACGTGAAAGTCACCGATCGAGGCGGGAACTACCACGGCATCTCCTTTTGCCAGCGTCACCGGTTCTGTACCGCGCGCCTCGACCATGCCGCAGCCGTCGACTGCGACCAGGATTTGGACCGAACTCTTGTCACCCCCGTCTCGCGTTTTGAAATCCTGCGGCTCTTTCAATTCGAACATTTCCACCACAAAAAAGGGTGCAGCCACCAGCGGCGACCTGCGGTTTTTTGTGGCATTTACAGTGGTCGGCGCGGGACGAATTACCTTCCCGGAGGTCACTTTCTCTTTCACGGCCGCCAGACCTTCTTTGAGATGCAACTCGCGCGGGCGACCGTAGTCATACAAACGATAAGTCGTGTCCGACTGTTGCTGGGTCTCCACGATGATCGAACCTGGGCCAAGCGTGTGTACAGTCCCGCCTGCAACATAAATCATTTCACCCGGAAAGACATTGATCCAATTCAGCAATTCCTCCGCGCGCTGCTCGTGAATCGCCTGTTCGAATTGCGCGCGCGTGACCGCCGGCTTCAGGCCCAAAGCGATCTGCGCCCCGGGCTTGGCATGCGCGACGTACCAGCACTCGGTCTTGCCGCAGGGTTGGCCGGCTCGGCGCGCGGCTTCATCATCGGGATGGACTTGCACCGAAAGCTTTTCATGGGGAAAAAGAAACTTGGTGAGCAACGGAAAGCGAGTGGCGTCGGTTGCGGCCTCCCCGACCAGCTCCCGGCCGTACTGGGTGCTTAACTCGGCAAGCGATTTTCCTCGCAACGGCCCATTCGCTACCTTGCCTTCGTCGCCCGTTAACCACGCCTCGCCGATCTTCTCTTCGAACCGATGATTTGGATAGATAGGAGATAAGTCAGTCGTGCCCCATGGACGTGGGTCGAAGACGGGCGACATTAACAGTGGATAAAAGTCATTCATGCGGGGGAATAACGCCTCGTAACGCCGGCATCCTGCCCGCTGTCCCGAAGGCATTTTGCCCTCAGAAGCGCGGGCGAGAACGCCCCGCGACAGTCGCCGGGACGGCGGCGCTACGCGGAACGAAGTTCCTCACAGTGCGGCGAGAAACTTTCGCAGGCGCTCCAGTCCGCGGTCCAGTTCCGCTACCGACGTTGCGTAGGACACGCGAATATGGTCGCGGGTTCCGAAGCCTTCACCCGGAACCGTGGCTACGTGAGCTTCACGCAACAACTTTCCCGCAAGATCCGAAGCCGACTTCACGCCGCTACGCCCAAAGAACGCGGACACGTTCGGATACGTATAGAACGCACCTTCGGGCAGTGTGCACTTCACTCCGGGAATCGCACGCAGCCCGTTGACCACATGATCGCGCAGGTTTATGTACTCTGCACGCATGTCGGTCACGCATTGCTGCGGACCTTTCAGCGCCGCTGCCGCGGCTTTCTGCACAATCGATGTCGGGTTCGACGTGGATTGGCTCTGCAGCTTATTCATCGCACCGACAACCGCACTTGGCCCCAGCGCATAACCTAATCGCCAACCCGTCATCGCGTAAGTCTTAGAGAGCGATCCGATGATCACCATGCGCTCACGGAACTCGCGCAAAGCTCCTACCGAGAACCGCTTCATGGTGTAGTTCAAGTACACGTAACATTCGTCGGAAAGCACCCAGATGCCGCGCTCGTGCGCCAGACGCATCACTTCGGTCAGATCTTCCGGCGACATTACCGCGCCCGAAGGGTTCGATGGCGAGTTCAAGATGATGAGCTTGGTCCGCGGAGTGATCAGTCGCTCAATCATTTCCGCCGTAACTCGAAAGCCCTTCGCTTCATCGGTCTCCAACAGCACACAATTCCCCCCGGCGTAGCGCACAATATCTTTGAAGGAAACCCAGTACGGAACCGGGAGAATGACTTCATCTCCGTGGTCGACCAGAACCTGCACAGCGTTAAACAGGGCTTGCTTGCCGCCGGTCGAAGCGATCACCTCTTCCCGGCGATAGTCCGAATCGAAATCCACGGCATGGCGATGCGCAATTGCATCGCGCAGTTCGGTCGTCCCGCTCACCGCTGTGTACTTCGTAAAGTTGCCCTGAATCGCGGCGACGCCGGCGTCCTTGATGTGCTGGGGCGTGGCGAAGTGTGGCTCGCCTGCTCCGAAATCAACCACGTCAATTCCTTGCTGGCGCAACTTGTCGGCCTCGGCCACCACCGCCATTGTGGCGGAGGGCTCGATGCGGTTGATTCGCTCGGTGAGTTTTAAGGCAAGAGTCGCTTCCGTAACTGGGGTCATCCTCGTTTCCTCTGCTTCAGGTTTCTGGCATTTGCCAGCTTAATAGCTGGGTCCAGCTTCTCTTTCAGCCGTTGTACAACCAAATCCGGAACCAGATCCTTAACCGATCCACCCAATTGGGCGATCTCCCGGACCAGCCGCGAACTCAGGTAAGAATACTGCTCGGCCGGCATCATGAATACAGTTTCCAGGTCAGGCTGCAATTTGCGGTTCATCAAAGCCATCTGCAACTCATACTCATAATCGCTGATGGCGCGAATCCCGCGGAGCACGGCACTGGCCTTGACTTTGGCCGCGTAGTCGACCATGAGCCCGTCAAAGGTCTCCACCCGTACATTCTTGAAGTCGGCAGTCATGGCTTCCAGCATGAGCAGCCGCTCGGACAAGTTGAACAGCGGGGCCTTCTCCGCATTGCGCAGAATCGCCACCACCAACTCATCAAAGATCTTGCTGCCCCGCTCGATCAAGTCCAGGTGTCCGTTAGTCGGCGGATCGAAGGAGCCGGGATACATTGCGATGACTTTTTTCAAAAAGCCTCTTTCATCCTTGCGCAGTTAGCCTTGCGCTGAAGCGTGGTCGGTGTTGACTCTGGATTCAGCTTTGGTAAAGGAGGATTCTATGCGTCCGGCGAAGGCGATGGCAATGCCTGTTCGCCGGCTAATGATGTTTGGCGTCGCTGAACCTGCCGAAGCTGGTCCGTTAGTACAGGTAATCGTCCCGTCGGTTACCCCGTCTTCTGATATAGCACAATGGTGGTAGTTCGTAACTTGTCACGGGGGCGTCTGGAAACTAGCCTGATACTTGATGTCACCAGTCTCTCTTTTGTTCTCCTCTGACGAGGAAACGTCGCGCCGGTTGGTTCAGGCTCTAAGAGAACTCGAGCTCGAGATTGAGCCCTGCCCTGACATCTTTACCGCCGTCGAATGGCTCACCAGCCGAAGCTTTGACGTCATTGTGGCCGACTGGGACAGTGGCCCGGAAGCGGCGTTTCTGCTTAAAAATGCTCGTGAACTGAAGTTGAATAAGGCAGCCTTCACCCTGGCTCTCACTAGTGGGATATCGAACCCTCCGGCTGAAGAAGATGGTCCAGATCTGGTGTTGACCAAACCCTTGGAGCCCGATCAGGTTAAGTATGCGGTGCTGAGCAACGACCGTTTTCTAGGTTGCATGAAGACGTGGATCGCGAGGGGCGATTTTGCCCAAACTCATGGAACAACTCACGCGGTCGCAAAAGTACAAAATGTTGTAAGAGCAGAAAATGTTGAGCGGCGGCCGGTTTCAGAGCAGCCCTCCCCCAAGCCACTGGCCGCCCGCCCGTCTGAGCCCTCCCCGGACCCCGGCTACTCCCGCGGCGAGACTTCCGCGCCACTCCATCTCACATTTGCCACTTTTGACCGGCGATTATTCCGGTCCCTCGACGAGCAGAATCACGTTGAGCACGTATCTGGCAAGGTTAAGAGATACCGCCGCCATCGATTCTTCTTGGGAGCTTTTCTGACCGTAGCGTTCCTTTCGTTGGGCTACACTTTTGGCCAGCCTTTGCGGGTTCAGAGTGTGTTTGCCAGCGTGGCCACTGCTTATAAAGCTCTTGAAATGAGATCAGCCAAGTTACAGTCGTCTGAAGACGAGACGGACTCGGACTCCGCATTGGCCCAAGCCGCAGCTTCGCGCCGGGCTGGTTCTGGCAGATATCCGTCATCGAGATTACGCGCGGTCCCCCTTCAAACGGTGATCCCGTCAGACGAAACTCCAGCATCCGCTGAAGAAGTCCTGGACGCCGATGCCCGCTTAAATCAGGATCATTACCCGACAGCCGCGTCGCCGATGCTAATCCCAGACAGCTTAAAATTGCCGCCGCCGGGGGCCGCTACGATTCGACCTGTGAGCATGAAGCGGCCGTCATCTCTACTCAGCCAGATGGAACCGGTAAGCCTGCCCGAAGATTTGTCTCAGGGGCTGCTGTTGCAGAAAGTCGCGCCCAGCTATCCAGAGCAAGCTTTGAAAGCCGGCCTGCAAGGCGCGGTAGTTCTTCAGGCGTGGATTGACAAAGACGGTAGTATCCGGGACCTGAAGCTCGTGGATGGCTCGCTGCTTCTTGGCCAGGCTGCCGTCAAGGCGGTTAAGCAATGGCGGTACAAACCTTACGTGCGGAACGGTGTAGCCGTCGAAGCTGAGACCTATGTCACGGTGAATTTCAGATTGCCTTAGAGGCGTTCCCTGGCTCTCTGCCACGCGAGTCTTAAGGCACCAGCCCAGTGCCTTGAAAATCATTCAGTTCACAACTTTTTACTTGTTTTTACTCTGGATTGACACATCCCCCAGCCTGTTCAACTATGTTTGTTTCCGGGCTGATCTGTTTCGGGCTGATGCAGTATCAACCGGATCAGGAGACCATGATGAAGATGAAGCGGCGATGGAACGAGCGAACCCGGTTGATGCTAACCTTGGAGCTCGCCGTTGTGTTGCCCGCCGCTGCCTTGGTGATCCTGAGCGCGTGGCACTTGAACGAAATCCAGCGCGACCGGGGCGTGGAAGCTGCCTTTCAGCGTGATTTCAACCAGGTCCTTGCGATTTCCGAGAAGCAGATCAACGAGAAAGCTGAAGGCATGGCCGACGAGGTGCGCGGCCAATTTGCCGGCCCCGGCAACACCTGCGTGGAAACTTTGGACAGGATTCTTGCGACCCATCCTTACATCGCTCATGTCTTCGTTTACGAACCCAACGGCGGTTTGACCTTCCGCTCGCAACCGTCCCGGCTCAAGGATCCTGCGTTCCGCACCGAAGCTGACGACCTGTCCTCCATGACCGGCGGATGGTTAAAGATGGAATACAAAGACGAGGTGAAGAATTTCGAGCAGAAAGCAAAGTCAGGCAAGCATTACTACTTCTTTGATAACTGGCCGATGAGAGGCGAAAAGCACTTGTACCAATCGGCAGCGTTGTTTTTGATGTCCGACGGGCCGAACGGAAACAAGGCGATCGGCGGGATGGTATTCGATGCCGAATACCTGCGCGATCGGTTCTTTCCCGAAATGCTGGACACCCTATTGAGCCACCAGGATGAAAAAGGTGAGAGGAACCACGTTGTAATGATGCTGCACCCGAAGCATGAAACCACGCCTTTGGTGGCCTCTGCGGGTTGGGATGGCGGCGAACCAGAGGTAGAGCGCAACCTCGAGGGCGCGTTTCCGAACCTCACGCTCGCGATTAAATTGCCAGGAACGACACTGGCTGCAATGGGCCAGCATTTTATCAACCACAGCTTTGTCATCCTTGGCGCTATCTCTCTGTTGCTCGCCGGCGGGATCGTGATGACGCATCGCAACATCTCGCGCGAGATGGCGCTGGCGCGGCTGAAGTCTGATTTTGTGTCGAACGTTTCCCACGAGCTGCGGACGCCGCTCTCGCTGATCCGGCTTTACGCGGAAACTCTGGAGATGGGAAGACTGAAATCGCCTGACAAATATCAGGAGTATTACAGCATTATTCGTAAAGAGAGCGAACGGCTTACCGCGTTGATCAATAACATTCTGGATTTTTCGCGAATCGAAGCCGGCCGGAAAGAATACGACTTCCGCCAGACCGATATGCGCGAACTGGTCCGCAACACCCTCGAATCGTACCGCTACCAGATCGAGCAAAGCGGATTTGCTTTCGAGGAAAAGATTGCCGAAGACGTGCCGCCGCTTAGCGTCGATCGCGAGGCCATGGCGCGGTCGCTGTTGAACCTGGTCAACAATGCGCTCAAGTATTCGCAGGACCAGAAGTATATCGGCGTGAACCTGTTCCGCGACAACGGTTCGGTCAAGCTCGAGGTGGTCGACCACGGGATCGGCATCCCTCCAGGCGAGCAACAGAAGATTTTCGACAAGTTTTATCGGGTGGGTGATCCGCTGGTTCACAACACGAAGGGCAGCGGTTTGGGGCTGTCGTTAGTTCGTCACATCGTTCAGGCGCATGGGGGAGAGGTTTCGGTGGATAGCGTGCCCGGTCGAGGAAGCAAATTCACCATCAACCTGCCTGTAGCGCTGCGGACGAACGGGCCCAAGGCAGCATTGGCGTAGGCGCGGAGAGCAAAAGAATGGCCAAGATCCTGATTGTCGAAGACGAGCCGAACATGGTGGCCGGCCTGCGCGACAACTTCGAATTCGAGGGGCATCAGGTCATCACCGCAGGTGACGGCGTGGCTGGCCTGGAGCGCGCCATCGCCGAATCGCCCGACCTGGTCATCCTGGATGTCATGATGCCCCGGATGAGTGGTTTGGACGTTTGCAAGCAGCTTAAGTCGAAACGACCGTCGATTCCGATCATCATGCTGACCGCCCGCGGGCAGGAAGTGGACAAGGTGGTTGGACTTGAACTGGGTGCCGACGACTACGTGACCAAACCATTTTCCATTCGTGAACTGCTGGCGCGGGTGAAAGCCGTACTGCGTCGCGCCAAAGTCGCTCCCAAGGCGGAGGAGAAATATTCCTTCGGCGAGGTCGAAGTGAATTTGCGCAGTTGCCAGGTGTCGCGCAAGGGGCATGCGCTGGATTTCTCGTCGAAGGAGTTTGAACTTTTGAAGTACTTCCTCATTCATCCGGGCGAAACCCTGAGCCGGGACCGGCTGCTCGAGGATGTCTGGGGATACGATCGCTTCCCCACGACGCGCACCGTGGATGCGCACATTGTTCGTCTTCGGCAGAAGGTCGAACCCAAGCCGGAGGAGCCTCGATTCATTCTGACCGTACACGGGACGGGTTATAAGTTTGTCGGCTAAGGCATTTTTTGGGCGGAGAAGAAAACGTGGAAAAGGTCCTACAGCTTCGAGTCCCGCATCGAGAGAAGGTTGGAGCAGCGCGCGTAGATGACACGCAGCTCATCCGCGGAGCACAGCTAGGCGATAGCGCTGCTTTTGAGGAACTGGTTCGCCAGTACGACCGGGCCGTACTCCGGCTGGCGGTTCATCTCACTGGCTCTCAGGAAGACGGCCAGGACATCTACCAGGAAGCTTTTCTGCGCGCTTACATCAACATCGGCAGCTTCCGGTTTGAGTGCTCGTTCTACACCTGGATCTACCGCATCGTGACGAATCTGTGTCTGGACCACTTGCGGAAGCGATCTTCGCGTTATCGGGACCTTACGACTACGATTTCATCTGATGGTGAGGAAGAGCAGGTTTTGGACCGGATTCCCGATCAGCGTGCGGGTTCGAGTCCGGAGCGGAACATGGCCAGCCACGAACTACGAGGCTGCATCGTTCGCGCCCTGCAGAGGCTTTCTCCACGCGAGCGAGTCGTGTTCGAGTTGAAGCACTACCACGGATTAAGGCTTCGAACCGTCGCCGGTATTTTAAATACCAGCGAGGGCACGATCAAGAACACGCTGTTCCGCGCCACGCACAAATTGCGGACTCAACTGGCGGCAGTCAGGTAGCATGGACGTGCTCTGCGCTCTCTGCGCGGGTTTCTCTGTGGCCTCTGCGTTTTAAGGTTTTATTAGAAGACGCAAAATCTTAAATCGCGGATGCCGCGGAGAACGACCGCAGAGGGCGCTGAGAGCTACGGGAAGGACAAGCTGCGTGAGTCATCAACGCTTTTGCCTTAACCCGGGTTCCAACCTTCCTCTTTCCTCGAAAGACTCTGCTCTTTCCGTGACTTCATCGCCCAATCGAGTATGGTAGATTGAAAATTGCTTGCGGACTTTTTCTTACGCCTTCGAACTGCCTCGATTGCTGCGCTTCGACCAGTGTGGTTGTGATCTTCCAGTCCGGGCCAGCGTGCTTCTACTCGTCATGCTCGGAACCCTCACCTTCGCCGACACGGATTTGCATTCAGCTCCTCCTCTCTCGACCGAAATAATCGTGCAAAGACTAATGGCGGCAAACGCGCAGCGCTCCCAGATGTTGCGCGAATATCGTGGCAAGCGGGTTTACCACCTGGACTATCGTGGAATCTTTGGCAACCATGATGCGACGATGCAGGTAGAAGCAATCTACACCGCGCCCAACCGCAAAGACTTCAAGGTCATCTCCGAGAGCGGTTCAAAGTTGCTGATTAACCACGTGCTCTTGAAGCTGCTCAGCAGCGAACAGGAAGCACAAGAAGAACAGACCCGGAAAGAGCTCGAGATCAGCCCAAAGAACTACGATTTCGCGCTGGCCGGGACGGAACACACCCCAAGCGGGGACTTCTATGTTCTGGCCGTTAGCCCGAAGGGTAAGAGTAAATATCTTTACCGAGGAAAGTTTTGGGTGGACGCCAAGGATTTCGCGATTGCGCGCATGCAAGGCGAGCCCGCCCAGAATCCATCTCTCTGGGTCAGCCATACTGAAATTGAATATCGCTGGTCCAAAGTTGCAGGGTTTTGGCTTCCCGTTCACAACCAGTCCGAAACCCAGGTTCGAATGGGAGGCAAAGCCGTCCTGACCATCGACTACAGCGACTATCAAGTCACCGGCGTGACTCGCTCCGATTCTCATGGTCTCGGGGAAAATCCGGTTCTGCCGGACCCGTCCGCGGTTTCCGCCGACCCGCACTAGCTCTCAGGAAACAGAGATAGGTACGCTCACTCACCCAGGAAATAATCACTAGTACATCCGAGTGTCCATTGCTCCTGGGAAGACGATAAAATAAGGCCGCTCGCCGCCCAGGTGAGCCTATCCCCCCGCTGTGGGGTTAAACCCACAGCTTCATTCAGATCACAGCAGTGTAATTAGCAGCAGGTCCTTGGCGGAGAGATGTGAACATGACCCAGGCACGGTCGGCTCCGGTCTTAGCAATTGCTCTTATGCTGGTTCTGTTCCCTTTCTTGACTATTTCAGGTGATAGTCCATCAGGCAGCTCGCATTGGCGTGTGCGCACTAATAAATCAGGGATGTCTGCCAGCCCGGACGTGGTTTCTTCCCAAGCATCGCCTTTATCGAACTTCCATCGCGGAAGACCGGGCCCGTTCATGCCACAATTAAAGCGTCCGACGAGCAATCAGATTTTCTTCAATCCGGCGATTTATCCTTCGGGCGGAGTGTACGCCTTTTCTGTCGCAGTGGGCGATTTCAATGGAGACGGGAACGCCGATCTGGCGGTGGCCAATGAATGCCCGGAAATCAATTGCAAAACTGGCGCGGTAAGTGTGTTGCTGGGAAACGGGGATGGGACTTCCCAGGCTGCTCAGAGCTACTCCTCCGAGGGATACGAGGCCTACGCGATTGCGGTGGGCGATGTGAACAACGATGGGAAAGCTGACCTGATCGTCACCAATGGTTGCCAGAGTCCCAACCACTGCGCGAACGGAGTTGTCGGCGTTCTATTGGGTAACGGAGACGGGACATTTCAATCTGCGCAGAGCTATTCCTCCGGCGGAGTCGTGGCCTCTTCGGTCGCGATTGCGGATGTGAATGGCGACGGAAACCTTGACCTGGTCGTGACCGATCAGTGCCTGGACAGCACTTGTGCGGGCGGTGGCGTAGGTGTCTTGCTGGGAAATGGCGATGGGACATTTCGGGCGGCACAAAGCTATGCCACAGGAGGTTTCACGGCTGTTTCCGTGGCAATCGGCAATTTCAATGGAGACCGGAAACCCGACCTGGCGGTGGCCAACCAGTGTCAGACCCGTCAAAACTGCGAAGGAAATGTGGGCGTACTCTTAGGAAACGGGGATGGGACGTTTCAAGCCGCGCAGAGCTACGCGTCTGGAGGCTATACCGCCGTTTCCGTGGCAGTCGGCGATTTCAATGGAGACCACAAGACCGATCTGGTGGTGGCCAATCAATGTCAGAGCAGTGGAAACTGCGGTAATGGCAACGTTGGCGTGCTGTTGGGAATGGGCAACGGAACTTTTGCACCCGCGCAGGACTTCGCGTCCGGCGGAAACAATACGGCTGCGGTTGCTGCCGGCGATTTTAACCCAGACGGACGAACAGACCTGGTGCTGACAAATCAGTGCCAGACTCAAGACGATTGCAGTGCGGGCAATGTAAGTGTGCTTCTCGGGAATGGGGATGGAACGTTTCAGGCTGCCCACAATTTCATCTCCGAGGGGGTCTTTGCCTCCTCCGCAGGGGTTGGTGACTGGAATGGAGATCAGAAACTTGATCTGGTCGTGGTCAATCAATGCCAATCCGACAGTAATTGCAGCGGTACTCTGACTGTACTGCTGGGGAACGGCGACGGAACGTTTCAAGCAAGGTCCAACTATGCCTCTGGAGGCTACGATGCCGATTCGGTGGCTGCAGGCGATTTGAACAACGACGGGAATCTGGACCTGGTAGTGACGAATCTCTGCCAGAGCAATAACTGCAAGAACGGGAGCGATGGGGTCGTAAGCGTGCTGCTGGGTAATGGCGACGGAACATTTCAGGCGGCGGATGACTACCCCACCGGAGGCTTCGGGGCTTCCTCGGTGGCGATTGGTGATTTCAATGGCGACGGGAATCCTGATGTAGTCGTGGCCAACCAGTGCAGCACCAGCAACTGCAAGAGCGGTGGTAGTCTCAGCGTATTGCTGGGGAATGGCAACGGAACTCTGCAGGCAGCGCAAACTTACTCCTCCGGCGCCTACACCGCCTTATCGGTTGCGATTGCTGATTTCAACAACGACGGAAATCTTGACCTTGCAGTAGCAAATCAGTGCCAAGACAGTAGCTGCGCGAACGGGGCCGTTGGCGTGCTCCTGGGGAACGGGAATGGAACATTCCAACCCGCACAGATTTTTGCGTCGGCCGGATACTTCACCAATTCGGTGGCAGTCGGAGACTTCAACGGAGACGGAAACCCCGATCTAGCGCTGGCGAGTAAGTGCCAAGATAGCACTTGCACGAATGGGGGTGTGAGCGTGTTGCTGGGCAAGGGCAATGGCACATTTCAGGCGGCGCAGGCTTACGGCTCAGGCGGGTCTCAAGCTGATTCTGTCGTAACTGCAGACGTGAATGGAGATGGGAAAACCGATCTGGTGGTATTGAACCTCTGCCAGAATACGACTGATTGCAGCAACGGCGTTGTGTACTCCCTGATTGGCAGGGGGGATGGAACCTTTCGTGACGGCCACGTCTACAACTCCGGAGGCTCCAACGCCTACTCCGTGGTTGCAGGCGACTTCAACGGAGATGGCAACATTGATGTAGTGGTATCGAATGGCGACGGCACGTGCGTCCTGCTGGGGAACGGCAATGGAACCTTTGGGACGCCAATCCCCTACCTTCCGGGCGGGGTATTTATTTCGACCGGCGATTTCAACGGAGATCACAAACCTGATGTGGCTGTGGCGTCCGGTTCGCCTTCTACCGTTACTCTTCTGTTGAATGTTGCGGCGGGATATCGCTGGAGCACGACCACCACGCTAACTTCTTCCCCGAATCCGTCGGCAGTAAATCAATCTGTACTTCTCACAGCCACCATCACGAACCAAATCGGTGGTTCGCCCAGCGGAACGGTCAGCTTCAAATCGGGATCGACGACTTTGGGCCAGGGGACGGTAAGTAATGGACAGGCGACGTTGAACTATTCCTTCACTTCGCCAGGCGCGATTCGGATCATCGCGTCCTATTCCGGGGACTCGAACTTTCTGCCCAGCAATTCGGCGCCGCTGCGGCAGGCCGTAACCAGGGCGTCGACCACCACGACTCTCGCCTCCTCGCCGAACCCGTCGCAAGTGGGGCAGAATGTGCAATTCACGGCAACAGCGACGGCTCAATATGGCGGAACTCCGACCGGCTTGGTCACTTTCAGGGATAGATCGACGGTGCTGGCGCAGGTCGCTCTCGACAGCGGCGTTGCGCGATACAAAACTTCAACCCTCACCAAGGGTAACCACCACGTCTCCGCGACCTATGGAGGCGACGCGAATTTTCGGGGCAGCTCCGGGAGCGTGATTCAGGTTGTGGAGTGAGTAAAGCGTCTGCACGTAAGTCCTTTTTTATCAGCATTCGAAAGAAGTGGGAGCCTTTTAATCTGGCCTCGCTCTCCTGACGCGAGGCTCCGCGGGGCGTAGTTACTAATGGGCGCTATTTTGCCGAAGCAAAGTCTGAGAAATCCGCATCAAACCAGATATACTGTTAGCACTTCCTAAGGAAGTGACTTCCCTTCTGAGAAAACGAATCCGATGTCGATAAAGACCAAGGCTGTAGTTCTTGCTTGCTCCGCTGTAGTGCTGCTGTTCATGGTGGTGGGTGGAATGGACGGCGTTCGCGCCTCCAGCAACGATGGCGCCTATCGCCAACTGCAGGTGTACAGCGAAGTGCTTTCTCGCGTGCGCAGCGAGTATGTCGAAGAGCCCAACATCCCGGTTGTGACTGCGGGGGCGTTGCACGGATTGCTCGAGTCACTGGATGCCAATTCCAGCTATCTTAGCGCCGAAGAATACACGCAATACAAGGCTCACCAGACCGAAGCGAAAGGCGACATCGGGGCTGCGGTCTCCAAGCGCTTTGGCTATGCTTCCGTGATCGCGGTCATTCCTGGCGGGCCGGCGGATAAGGCGGGACTTCAGGACACCGATATTATCGAAGCCATCGAGGGCAAGAGCACTCGAGAAATGTCGGTCGGGGAAGTTCGCAATCTGCTAGCTGGGCTACCCGGCTCGAACGTAACTGTTTCGTTGGTCCGCGCGCGTCGCGCCGAGCCGCAGAAAGTCGTTATTACTCGCGATGTCGTCGCGATTCCACCTGTGACCGACAAGATGCTTGATGACGGTATTGCCGTAATCCAGGTAGATGCTTTCACCAAGGGCAAGTCTCAGGAAATCGCCAACAAGATTAAGGCGGTGCAAAAGTCGGGGGCGAAGAAGCTCATCCTGGACCTACGCAACTGTGCCGAGGGTGACGAAACCGAGGGTATCGCCACTGCGAATCTTTTTCTGAATCACGGTACGATCACCTACCTTCAAGGCCAGAAGTATCCCCGCGAGGCGTTTAATGCGGATCCTTCCAAGACGATCACGAACCTTCCCGTGGTTGTGCTAGTGAATAAGGGAACAGCGGGCCCAGCGGAGATCGTCGCTGCTGCCGTTCTGGAGAATGCTCGCGGCGACGTTGTAGGAGATAAGACATTCGGCGATGGTTCGATCCAGAAAACCATGGAACTTCGCGATGGGTCCGCGCTCATTCTTTCGATCGCGAAGTACTACACGCCTACTGGCAAAGCGATTCAGGATACCGCCATAACGCCGAACGTGTTGGTCGCTGATACCGATGAGGAAGGGCCGGTACCGGATGAAGACGAAAATGCCGCTCCTGCAGACGACGCCACCAAGAAAGTTCAGCCGCCGCAGCCAGACCAGCAGATGTTGAAGGCTATCGAAGTCCTGAAGAGCAGGGCTAGCTAAATTCGCGTGGGGGGGCGGTCGGACATCGGCTGCCCCACGTCTTTGCTGCAACAACTGCCGAAATAACGGCAGACAACCGCCGAAGTGCCGAAAAGTTGTCAAGCCCCCTGAACCACACAATTCTCCGTAACTCACTGAATCTATTGCACAAATAAAGTTAAAAAGTTGGCGGGTTTACCCCCTCAAATGTGTCACACTAGAAGTAGAGAGTAAGAATAGCACTCGGTAGTCCCGCAGTAATCCCTTAGAAAACTTGCCTCAGACTTTTGGAGTCCGCCAACTCCGAGGGAGGTCTTCGTCCCAATTCCAGGCAATCCGCTCGCGGGTCGGTTGGCCCGCTCGTGGTTCAGTGAAAGGTCCACATGCTAAGAGTGCAGCACCATACCGCCCGGTTGGCGATCGCCTACAAGAATTTCGCCGCCGCCCAGAACGTGAGCCACATCGGCCTCGGAGTCAGCGCAACCCAAAACGCCAAAGCACTACGAGCAGCCGGTTACATCGTCGAAATTTGGCCCATTAGTTCGTTCGCCGACTTGCAAACCCTCATGAAGGCCGAACTGCAGGCCCGAACTCTTGCGCATCATGTTCCGCTTTCCCATCTGGTGATCAGTGCGCCTTGGATTCCCACCGCTAATTTGGCCAGCCTGACGTCCCAGAACCCGGACCTGGAAATTGCCGTGGTCAGCCACAGCAACATCGGATTCCTGCAAGCAGATCCTCGTGCGATCGAATTGTTGCGTCAGGGTTCAGAACTGGAGCAGGCCTGTCCTAACTTCCACATTGCGGCCAACTCGCAGCGCTTTCAGACCTGGTGGCAGGCCACCTACGGTACTGCAATGACCTTGTTGCCGAATATGTACCCTCTGGGTCCGGCGCGGTCGCGGCCGATGTGGCAGCGAGGCACGCTGCGCATGGGATGCTTCTGCGCCATACGCCCGTACAAGAACGTGCTCACGGCCGCTGCCGCTGCGCTCGAAGTGGGACAACGCCTGCGCGTGACAGATCTGGAATTCTGGATCTCCGGGGGGCGGCGCGAGGGCGGTGGGCAGACGATTTTTGCTGCCATCCAGCAAATGTATCTGAATGTGCCGCGCGCCAAAGTGGTTGAGCGCAACTGGCAATCGTGGCCCCAGTTCCTGGCCACGGTGGGATCGATGGACCTGTTGCTGCAGCGTCTTACACCGAAGGTTTCAACATGGTGACCGCCGATGGAATCGGGCAGGGCGTGGCCTCGGTCGTTTCGGACGCGATCGCGTGGGCGCCTCGCAACTGGCAAGCCGCTACCGACGACGCCTCCGACATTGCCAACAAGGCAGTCGGGCTGTTGCACGATCCTACGGCCGTGCAGGAGGGTGTAGCCGCCCTCGAAGTGCATAACGCCATGGCGCTGATCTTGTGGGAAAAGTTTCTGAAACTGTTTCCGTGAGAAGAGCTTCTAGCCGCTAGCTTCCGGCTAAGAGCTAGAAGCTAAAAGCGGCCATGCTATTCTGAGGTCATTCCCATGAAGGTCATCTATCAAGACCTTCCACCGGTTGAGGTCGCGGGACGGAAACTGGTGGGCCGTGTCCTGTTTGGGCTGCTGGTGTTGGTGGCTGCGCTTGTCGGCGCCACCGCCGGATTGTTGCTGGTCTATTCCACGGATCTTCCCCAAGTCGAGGAGTTGGAACATTTCCGTCCCAACTCCATCACCGAGCTTTACGACGGGCAGGGCCGCACTATCGGCTCGTTCGCACTGCAGCGGCGCGTGGTCGCGTCTTACAACGATTATCCGGAGGTGCTGCGCAACGCTCTCATCTCGATTGAGGACAAGGATTTCTACCGTCACTGGGGCATCAATGTGTGGCGGATCGCCGGGGCTGCGTATCGCGATATTGAGTCGGGTGGGAGAGTGCAGGGCGCCTCGACTCTCACCATGCAACTTGCACGAAACCTTTTTCTTTCGCCCGATCGATCGTTCCATCGCAAGATCGAGGAAGCCTTGCTGGCGATTCAGATTGAGCGGCGTTTTACCAAGGAACAGATATTCACTCTCTACGCCAACCAGATTTTTCTTGGGCACGGAGTGTACGGTTTCGAGGCCGCATCTGAATATTACTTTGGCAAGCCAGCAAAGCAGCTCACCATTGAGGAGGCGGCGTTGCTGGCGGGATTGCCAAAAGCCCCACAGTTTTACTCCCCGATCAATCACCCCGATCGCGCCATCAAGCGCCGCAACCTGGTCATTAACGGCATGCTGGAGGATGGCAAGATCACGGCGCGACAAGGTGTCGAAGCTCGGAACAAACCTATCGAACTAAGGTTGAAGCACGATCCTAACTCGCTGGCGCCGCACTTTATCGAAGAGATCCGTCGCTATCTGGAGACCAAGTATGGCAGCGATCAGGTTCATGAGGGCGGATTACGGGTTTACACCTCGCTCGACATGGATCTGCAGCGGGCCGCGAATCAGGCTGTGCTCGACGGTCTGGCCGCTTATGAACGCCGCCATGGGTGGAAAGCGCATCTGGAAAATGTGCTAAACGGGAGCGCAACTCTCGCTAGTTATCAGCATCCCGATTGGGACGACGAACCCGAGGTCAACGGTTATGTCCATGCTTTGGTCACGGCGGTTGCGCCCGGATCAGCGGCCTTCAAGTTCGGCCGCTACACGGGGACCCTCTTGCAGGCCGACGCGACTTGGACGCAACACAAACTGCAGGACATTTTGAAGCCCGGCGATATCGTCTATTTGAAAATCGTGACCCTCGGCAGCGATGGCAAGGCGCGAGCGAGCCTGGAGCAGGATTCGGGCACACAGGGCGCATTGATCGCAATCGACAACGCTACGGGCGAGATCAAGGCGATGGTGGGCGGACGAGACTTTGAACTGTCTAAGTTCGACCGGGCTACGCAAGCTCTGCGACAAGTAGGATCGTCGTTCAAACCCTATGTGTACACCGCGGCCATCGATCAGGGAGCAAGGCCTGACGACTTGATCGTCGATGCCCCAGTGACTTTTCAGACCGTGTCCGGCCCTTACACTCCGCACAACTATGACGAGAAATTTGAAGGCACCATCACGCTGCGGCGGGCGCTTGCGCAATCGCGAAACATTCCCGCGCTGAAAGTTGCGGACCGCATCGGAATAAGAACCGTGATCGACTATGCGCATCGCTTCGGGATTACATCCAACATTCCCGCTTACCTGCCGGTGGCGTTGGGCGCCGCCGAAGTTACCTTGTTCGAGCAGACGTCCGCCTTCAGTGTTTTCCCCAACGACGGTGTTCGCATCATGCCGCGCTACATCACCAAGGTTGAGGACTACGAAGGCCGCGTGCTGGAGGAAGATTTTCCGGATGTGAAAGACGTGATCAGTGCTCGTACGGCGCGGATCATGACCTTCATGCTGCGGGAAGTGGTGCTGCATGGAACGGGGATTGCCGCGTCGAGTATGAAGTATCCGCTCGCGGGCAAGACGGGCACGACCAACGATTTCACGGATGCCTGGTTTATCGGTTTTTCGCCCGCGATGACCACCGGAGTCTGGATCGGTTTTGACGAGAAGAAATCGCTCGGAGCCAAGGAAACCGGAGCCCGCGCCGCCCTTCCCATCTGGATGGACTTTATGAAAGTCGCATTAGCTGGAAAAGATCCGGGAGACTTTCAGCCGATGCCCGAATTGCCGCCAAGGCCAATGGCGGAAAAAGTGGACACAGTGGATACTGCGCCAGCCGCGGAAGAGGCGCATTGATGTTTTCTTGTAGCGCCGCCGTCCCGGCGGCCGTCGTGAAGGCGTCCCGCCACAGGACGAGGGCAAGATGCACTCGCGATAGCCGGCAGGATGCCGGCGCTACAAGGATTTCTTAACAGCCGCGAAGCTCTCATCTAATATCCGTACTGCCTCATCCACGTCGGCTTTCGAGATGTTCAGCGGCGGCGACATGCGAATGACGTTGCCGTGGAAGCCGCCTTTGCCGATCAACAAACCGCGTTTGCGCGCTTCTTCCATCAGGGCGTTTGTGCCCGCTGGCGAAGGCTGCTTGGTCGTGCGATCCTCGACCAACTCGAGAGCCTGCATCAGGCCCATTCCACGAACGTCGCCGATCAGCGGATGCTTTTGCTGCAGTTCCTCCAATTTCTTGCGAAAATAACCGCCAACTTCCGCGGCGTTAGTTCGCAGGTCGTCTTCTTCAATCACATCGATGACTGCCTTTGCAGTCGCGCAAGTAACTGGATTGCCTCCGAAGGTCGAGATCGTCAGCCCTTGAAATGAATCTGCGATCTCTGGCTTGGCAACCGTCAGTCCAATGGGCACGCCGTTTCCCATACCTTTCGCCGAAGTAATCATGTCCGGTTCAACTTCCCAGTGTTCGATGCCAAACCATTTGTGTCCGGTGCGCCCCCAGCCGGTTTGCACTTCATCGGCGATGAAGTCGCCGCCATACTGCTTGACGATGCTGAAAGCCATTTTGAAATATTCTTTAGGCGGCGTGACGAAGCCGGCGACGCCCTGGATCGGCTCGGCCAGAAACGCCGCGATGCGCCCCGAAGTCGAGAACTGGATTGTGTTCTCAATATCCTTGGCGCAGGCGACCTCGCAATCCGGATACTTCAATCCCAGCGGGCACCGGTAGCAATACGGATTCATGGCATGAACGATGCCGACCTCGATCGTGCCCCGCCGCCAGGTGCTCATCCCATTCAGCCCGCGCGCCAGTGAAGAACGTCCGCTATAACCATGACGAAGAGCAACGACTTCGAAGTTTCCGGTGTGCATGCGCGCTACCTGGATCGCGGTCTCGTTGGCTTCGGTGCCGCTGTTCGTGAAGTAGGATTTCTTCAGCGCCCCGGGCGTGATCTGCGCCAGCTTTTCCGCCAGGGTAACCATTGGCTCATTGGGAAAGCAGGTCGAAACGTGCTGCAATCGGTCGATCTGAGCTTTGGTGCCCGATGTGACCCGCGGATTGCAGTGCCCCACGCTGATGGTCACGATGCCACCAAAGAAGTCGAGATACTTTTTGCCCTCTACGTCCCAAACGTGCTGCATCACACCGTGGTCCATGGGCAGCGGATCGGTGTAGTAAGTCGTGACCGAAGGAAATATGTATTCCTTTTGTTTACGATTGATTTCTTCGCGGGTGAGACGTGTTTTCTCTGCCGGAATTGTGGGAGCGCTCATGATGAAGCCTCAGGGTTGGAGTCTGACAGAAAGCGACCACTCATCATAAACCACCGCTAAACGCGACGGGGCGGACGCCCCCGTCGGCCCGACGGACGGAAGTTCCGCAAGTTTTGTCCAGCGCTCACCATCACCGGTGTGGTTCTTATGCGGTTTTTTGTTGCTGGCTGCGAAGTCTGGCTACGACCAGCCGAATCTCTTCATAGGTAACGTCGGGCGCCAGAGCGTCTTTGATCGGCTTCAGCGCCCGCGTCCCCAGACGGGCGCAGGCTTCTTCGATGCTGGCCAGTTTATCTTCTTCGATCCACCCTGGCTGGAATTGCAGCTCGCCCTTCTCCACCAGATTGGCGATTAGACCGACTACGGAACCGAGGTGGCGGCCGCGACGGTTTGCAATCTCGAGGAGCGAGTGCCCTTCACCCAGCAAGCGGATGGTTTCTTCAGCAGGCTTCGACTTCACTTCCAGAGGCGCGCTGGCGCGTGCGCCATTGTTGAACTGCGCCAGCACCTGCAGAATCTGCTGACCGTAGCGTTCGGTTTTCCGCTCGCCGAATCCCGGAATGCCGCGGATTTCGGCCAGCGACGTCGGGCACCGCCGGCAAATCTCGTCGAGCGAACTGTCGTGCATGACCATGAAAGAGGCAATTTTGTCCTCCTTCGCTGCTCCGCGTCGCCACTCTCGAAGATACTCGCGCAAATCAGAATCAACGTCTAAAGCTGGGACGGGAGTTTCGACGCGTGCGGAGCGCGGTGTAGAAGCGGATGGCTGAGCGGCGCTCTCATCGATGGAACGCTTGCGCCGCCTGGCTCGCCCCTTGGGCGCAGGCGCGAGCAGGAACGCGGGCAGGCCGCTGCATACATCACAGGCCTCGCACGAGGTCCACTTCGGAGTCTCCCCAAAATGCAGGCAGATTTCACGATGACGGCAACTCGCCGATGCCACGAAGCGGCGAATGGTGTGGTAGCGCTGCCAGGCGCGCTCTTTCTCGGCGGAGTCGGCAATCTTCTCGATGAAGTATGCCAGCAGCCCGGCATCTCGTTTCTGCCACAGCAGAAGGCAATCAGCGGGCAAGCCATCGCGACCGGCGCGGCCCGCTTCCTGGTAATACTGCTCGATCGACTGGGGCAGCGAGAGATGGATCACGGCCCGCACCGTTGCCTTGTTGATGCCCAGGCCGAACGCGATGGTTCCGACAAGCACGCGCACTTCGTCCGCCATCCAGCGCTCCTGGTTGAGCCGCCGTTGCTCTTTTTCCATCTGGCCGTGGTAAGCGATAGCGGGGATCCCTTGCTCCTCCAGGAAATCGACCGTTTCTTCCACGCGAGCGATGGTCGGCGCATATACGATGATGGCGCCGTCGGAGTAGCCGCGCAGAGCGTTCACCAGTAGCGCTGGCTGCTCGCCGTATTCACATTGCCGCGCCACATATCGGAGATTGGACCGATGAAAGCTGGCAATGTACTTTGCGGGGTCGCGTAGTTGTAGCTGAGTCAGGATGTCGTGACGGACCCGGCGGGTTGCGCTGGCGGTGAAGGCCGCAATCGGGAGATCAGGGAAGTTGACGCGCAACGAGCTGAGCTGGCGATATTCAGGACGAAACTCGTGTCCCCACTCCGAGATGCAGTGAGCTTCATCGATGGCGAAGAATGCGACTGGGATGCGTCGCAACAGTGTGATCGTGTCCTGGCGAGCCAGCCGCTCCGGGGAGAGATACAACAGGCGGTACTCGCCTGCGCAGGCCTTCTTCGTAACGTTCGACTGCTCACCGCCGCTCTGGGTGCTGTTCAGAACCGCCGCTGGAATCCCCATTTGCGCAAGCTGGGCTGCCTGGTCCTGCATCAGTGCAATCAAGGGCGAGATCACGATAGCGGTCTTGCCCGATACCAGAGCGGGCAGTTGGTAACACAGCGACTTGCCGCCTCCCGTGGGCATCACGACGCAAGTGTCACGACCGCCGAGCAGGCTTTGCACGATCTTTTCCTGCAACGGCCGGAATGTGCTGTAGCCCCAGTAGCGTTGCAGGAGCGAGAAAAGGTCAGCCTCGGGCGGCATCCACACAGTATAGGATGACAGGCGGGTGCGGGTCCGTGGATGTGCGCAATATGTTCGAATGCATTCCAAAAGATGAAAGATGGAGGAGCTGACGCTCACAATCGGACTTGGGCGTCCGAGCCTACGTGAGTTGTGGCTATAATTGTGACACGCGATGAAGGCCTTTTTTCGATTTATCTTTCTTACGCTGGTGCTGCTGGTGGTTGCGTTGGTGTCGGCGCTGACGGCGATGCGCTTTGCCATTCACGGGCGGGAAGTTGCCATCCCCGACTTGGTGGGTAAGCCACCGGCTGAGGCGCGGAGAATTGCCGATGCAGCCGGCTTCCAGATGAATGTTGAACGGCGGTACTACAGCCCAACGGTTCCTGAGGGGAAAATTCTCTCGCAGCTTCCGGCCCCAGGGACGAAGGTACGCCGTGGATGGCAGATACGGGTTGCAGAGAGTCTGGGACCGCAGCGGGTAGAGATTCCCAACGTGCTCGGGGAAAGCCAGCGCGCCGCGCAGATCAATATACTTCGCCGTGGATTGGATGTGGGTGCAGTTGCACAGATCGGAATGCGTGGCCCACCCGCGGACCAGGTACTGGGTCAAAGCCCTCCGCCAAATGCCAGCGGCATCGCAGCGCCCAAGATCAGTCTCTTGACGACCGAAGCTGCGCTGCCGCAAGCGTTTCTGATGCCCAATTTCACAGGTCAGGCGTTGGGAGGGGTAACACTGGTTTTGCAGGATGCGGGATTCCGATTAGGAAGCGTCAGCATCGCTCCGGCAGCTGCCCCGCCTGCCGCGCCAGTTGCCGATTCTTCTGTCGCGACATCGCTGCCTCCACCGCCTGGCCCTCCGGCAGAGCCCACGCCGAGTAGCATTATCGTCTCGCAGAACCCGGCGCCCGGAGCGAAGATTGTCGTGGGATCGGCGGTCAACTTCGAGGTCCGCTGAAATTCTGGCCACAGATTTTACTGAGCAACACTTATCGTGAGCCCAATTTCATCAGTGCAAATCCGTGAGAATCCGAGGCTAGATTTTCTCCAGGATTGCGGCGAAGAAGCCGTCGCAGGGGTGGACCCCGGGAATCGTTCGCAAGTACGGTCCATCGGTTAGAGAATCGATGCCTTCCCATCGAAGTTCATGTCGCGAGCGGAGTTGCTCCAGTTCAAGCCTGCAATCGATCACGCGGAACGAATGGTCGACCAGTAAGGCCTTCTCCACGACTGCCGAGTTCTCTTCCCTTTCGAGCGAGCAAGTCGAATAGACAATCTTTCCGCCTGGGGAGACGCGCTGCATTGCCGATTGCAGGATGGCCAACTGGCGAGACTGAAGATCCGCCAGATCTTCGAGTTTGAGCCGCCATTTGATCTCGGGATTGCGAGCGAGCGTTCCGGTACCAGAACAAGGTACGTCGGCCAGCACACGGTCGAAGCGTGCGGTTAGCGGAAAACTGCGAGCGTCCGCTGCGATTACCTGGACATTGGCTGCGGTAACCAATCCACGCAGCATTCGCGCGCGGTGTGGATGCAACTCGATGGCAACGATGCCGGCGTTGGGGTTTCGATCGGCGAGAACTCGCGTCTTCCCGCCAGGCGCCGCACAACAGTCGAGAATGCTTGCGGCTTGGCCAACGAGGAGTGAAACCAGTTGCGACGCTTCATCCTGGATGAAAACTCGGCCATCACGGAATAGGCGCGTGGTTGTGAGATCACCTCCTACGACGCGATACGCAGATGCCAGCAACCGGCCAGGAGATAGCTGGATCTTGTGGTTCCGGAGTTCGTCTGCAATCGTGGCGTCAGAGACACTGATGACGGTTTCCGGAATTCGCTGATCGTAACTACAGATTTGCCTAGCAGCTTCGAACCCGAATTCCTGCCAGCGTTCGACCAACCAAAGTGGGTGCGCGGATGACGCGGCCAGTTCCCCCGGCGCTTGTGCATTACCGATGGCGAACGTGGAGTCATGGTCTTGTTCGACCGCTCCGAACCTTCTCAAAACGGCGTTTGTAAACGGCACGGCCGAGCGCTTCCTGGCCCGCTTCACTAATTCCACGCTCTCGTGGACGGCTGCGCGCTCGGGCACACGATCGAGAAACAACAGTTGGTAAGCCGCGAGGCGCAGAGCGGTAAGAACTTCCGGGTCGAGGCGAGCGAGTTTCTGCGATGACCGCTCTGCAATCTTTTTGTCCAGAAAGGATCGCCAGCGGAGAACGCCCATGACCAACTCGGTTGCCAGGCCATGATCGGCAGTCGAAAGATCCGCGTACCGTGAGGAGTGCAGCAGTTCCGAGGCGTAGGAGTCCTCGCGCTCAACTCGAAGCAGAATGTCGAAAGCAGCGATGCGGGCGGGCGAGATAGGCATGCAGTTCTCGGTTACAGACCCAGCTTCTCGCCGTTTTGAGGACGATAGCCATGGACGAAATCGCTTGAAGCCATGCGCTTCTTTCCTTCTGGCTGTATTGTCAGTAGCTCCAAGGCGGTGCCTGCGCCACAACCTACGAAAAAACGACCGCCCTCAACCAGAAGTTCTCCGGGCCGAAGTGAATGTTGAGCCACTGCAGTCTCCCACACATGCAGGTTCTTGCCACGAAAGGTTGTGAATGCCCCGGGCCAAGGCCGGAACCCACGCAAGCGATTGCCGATTTCTTGCGCGCCTTGGCGAAAGTCGATCCGGCCATCTTCCTTTGTGAGGATGGGGGCGAGCGTTGCTTTCGCGTGATCCTGCGCGCGCGGGGCGATTGTGCCAGCATCGAGTCCGCGCAAAGTGTCGACCATGAGATCGGCACCGATCGCGGCCAGCGCTGGAGCAAGCGTTTCGGCGGTATCCGTGGGATTGATTGGAGTTTCTTTCTGCAGCAGGATGTCGCCGGTATCGAGACCCGCATCGATTCGCATGGTAGTAACCCCAGTCATGGTTTCACCGCGGGCGATCGCCCATTGGATAGGCGCTGCCCCACGATATTTGGGTAACAACGAGGCATGCAGGTTGACGTTACCGAGCCGCGGCAGATCGATCATCCACTGCGGAATCATACGTCCATAACCGACCACTACGATTGTGTCGGGCTTGAGGGCGGTAAGCTGGGCGCGGAATTCGTCATTGTTCTTGATGCTCTCCGGCTGGGTGACCGGCAATTGAAGTGCCAGGGCAGACTCCTTTACCGGGGATGGAGCAAGCGCAAGTCCACGTCCGCGAGGCTTGTCTGGTTGCGTGACCACCAGAGCAACCTGAAAGCCCGCATGAGCCAGCGCTTCCAGTGTGGGAACGGCAAAGCGAGGCGTACCACAAAAGACGAGGGATTGACTCATTGAGTCATTGAGTCATTGAGTTAAATGATTCAATCACTCAACGATTCAATTGCTCATCTACCACTCTCCCGCCTTCATCAGCTTGCGGATCTTGCGCTTGATCAGGTCGCGCTTCAGTGCGCTGATGTGGCTGATGTAGAGCTTGCCATGCAAATGTTCGGTTTCATGAAGGAAGGCTCGGGCAAGCAGTTCTTCGCCTTCTTTGGTGGTTTTCTCGTACCACTTTCCATTTACATCCTGGGCACGAATCGTCACCTTGCGGGGCCGGGTCACCGGCTCGCGAAATTCGGGAATGCTGAGGCACCCCTCCGGTTGAGTGTGTTTGCCCTCGGTGTGGAGAATCTCCGGATTCGCCAGCACTAACTGAGCATCGGGATCTTCCTTGAAGGTAACGTCGATGACCGCGAGACGTTTCGAGATGCCGATTTGAGGAGCGGCCAAGCCTACTCCATGGGCTTCATACATGGACTCGAACATGTCCTCGACCAGTTTCTTCAATTGATCGTCAAAAACCGTAACCGGTTCCGCCGGCTTCTCCAGGACAGGATTTCCAAACTTTACGATGGGATAGATCATTGAGTAGGTTGTTAGCTAGTATTTTTTTAACTGCTCCAAGTAGCCCCGAAAGTTGCGCAAGGTTTCTGTCATAGAGTCGCCGCCAAACTTCTCGAGTGCACAGCGAGCCAGAGTCAACGCCACCATAGACTCGGCGGCCACGCCCGCCGCAGGGACGACGCACACATCGGAGCGTTCGTAGGCAGCTTTCACCGGCTCGCGCGTAGCAAAATCCACCGACTGCAGAGGACGGCGCAAGGTCGAAATCGGCTTAAGGTAACCTCGGACCCGAATGTCCTCTCCGTTCGAGACGCCGCCTTCGATTCCACCTGCATTGTTGCGACTGCGAGTAAACCCGGCAAAACCTGTGGACTCGTCGTACCCTATTTCATCATGCACCGCGGAGCCGAGGGAAGCAGCGGCAGTGATGCCCGAGCCGATCTCGACCGCCTTTACCGCCTGCAGCGACATTACCGCGCCGGCTAATAACGCGTCCAATCGCTCATCCCATTGCGCGTATGTGCCCAGCCCGGGAGGGATATTGTGGGCGACTACTTCGAACACGCCTCCGACCGAATCTCCGGTCCTGAGCACCCGGTCAACTTCTTCCTTCATACGCAATTCGGCGTCCGTATCGGCGCAATTCAGCAGAACCTCGTCGCGCTCGCGCAAGGGAGCGATACGCTGCCAAGCAATCTCCTCGCCGATCGACGCATTGCCCACCGAGATTACATGGCTAAGCACTTCGATTCCAAATTCCCGGGCCAGCAGTTTTGCCAGACTGCCAATCGCAACTCGTGCCGCGGATTCCCGGGCGGAGGCACGTTCGAGCACGTAACGAGCGTCGGCGAAATTGTACTTCAGGGCACCGGCGAGATCGGCATGGCCGGGTCGCGGCGAAGCCACTCGTTTGTGTTTGGCAGGATCCCCCTCCTCCACGGGAAGCGATTCCTGCCAATTCTTCCAATCCTTATTCTCCAACAGAACGGCAATCGGCGAGCCGATCGTCATGCCATGGCGCACTCCGGAAAGGATATGCGCCGTATCGCGCTCGATCTTCATGCGGCCGCCTCGGCCGTAGCCCTGCTGACGACGCCAGAGTTCGCGGTCAAGAAAAGCCTGATCGACGTGCAATCCTGCGGGCATGCCCGAGAGGAAAGCGACCAGAGCTTCCCCATGCGACTCCCCGGAGGTGAAATAACGAAGCATCGCTCTGGATTGTATCCGATGAACTAGAGAGTTGCTTTTCGCCCGGCGCACTGGCGCAAAATCAACCTTCCACAGTGGCGGATGGGTTAGAAGGCTTGTACAATACATTGAAGCTTTGGAAACCCGTCTCGGGCTGTCCGGTGTGCATTTCGCCGCTCGGAACCCCTCCGAATTTACTTTGGCCAAAGGGAGTAGTGTTTGTGCAGCAAGTAGCGGATTTGCGTCGTTCGAACCTGACGCCTCGGGAGCGTGAAGTGGTAAAACTGATTGCGGAAGGTAACTCAGCAAGAAAAATCGCCAGTGCCTTGGGACTCAGCGTCAAGACCGTCGAAGCTCACAGGTTTAATCTGATGCGGAAGCTGGACATCCACAACAAAGCTCAGCTAGTGACCTACGCGATCCAGAAAAAAATTGTGCACGTGCCCGCCGAGGCTTAGCCGGCACTCCGCTACTTTGTACCATTCGGATAAACCAGAATTTTGCTCGCCTCCCCCGTCTTCAAGCGTTCCATAGCCTTCGAAAAATCCTTCATCGCGATGCGGTCGGTGATCACCGGATGCAAGTCGAGCTTGCCGTTCTTGAGCAAAGCCGTCATCTGATACCAAGTCTGGTACATGCGGCGGCCGTTAATGCCCTGGATGGTGATGCCCTTGAAGATAATGTCCTCGGAAAAATTAAGGGAGATTGGTTTTGAAGTGAGACCGAGGAGGGAAATGCGCCCGCCGCGCCGTACGATGTCGAAGGCTGTTCGGATGGCGTCGGGATGGCCGGCCATTTCGAAGACGGCGTCGACACCCAGCCCGTCGGTCCGCTCCATGATGATTGACTTCACGTCTTCTTTCGACGGATCGAGCGCCAGGTCGGCGTGCATCTCCTTCGCGAGCCGGCGCCGGTGCTCATTGACCTCGATGGCAAACACTTGCGCTGCGCCCACGGCTCGCGCTACCGCAATGGAGAACAGTCCGATCGGACCGCAGCCGGTAATGGCCACGGTTTTAGCGGCGATCTCACCCGCCAGCACGGTGTGAACGGCATTGCCCAGAGGATCAAGGATAGAAGCGTACTCCTGCGGGATGGCAGGATCGAGCTTCCAGATATTTGATTCCGGAATGACCACATACTCCGCGAACGCGCCGTCGGCATCGACGCCAATGATCTTCACGTTCTGACAGATATGGGCTTCGCCAGTGCGGCACAACAAACACTTGCCACAAGCCACGTGCATCTCGGCAGAGACGAAATCGCCTTCCTTGACGCTCGTGACCTCATCTCCAAAAGCCGCCACCTCGCCGCAGAATTCGTGGCCCGGGATGAGCGGTGGATGGATGCGCTTCTGCGCCCAGCGGTCCCATTCGTAAATGTGCAAATCGGTACCGCAAATCGACGCAACTTTGACCTTAACCAGAACGTCATTCCGTCCGAACGCGGGAATCTTCACCTCGCGAATCTCCGCGCCGGGTGCAGCTTTTGTTTTTACGACTGCCTGCATGGTGTCAGACATGGAACCGCCTTGCTTATGATTTCAGATTCAAAACCAAAACCTTGAATTCTAGCATCCCAACGACGTGCTCACCGAAAGCGGTATGCGGCAAGGTCAACGTCCCTCCGGGCGCTCGCGAATTACGCCTTTTTCATATTTCTGGGCCAGGGTGTTCAAGTCTTTCGACTTCCCGCGCGGAATGCTCAGCGACTTCCATTTGCTCGATCGCAAGTGTTTGGCCAGGAAGACGATTTGTCCGGTATGTTGAGCATAGTGCGCGATTTGCCGGTTGATGGCTTGCATCGCGGTGTGGGGCTCGCCACGGATCGTAACCGTGCGCATGACGTCATCGGGCGTCAGAGCGTCGATGGTCGCGAACACACGCGTCCAGCCCTCTTCCCACCAGCGCATGACCTCCGCGCGGGTTGTGCCTGAATTCATTTCGAATTCCGCGTCGCGGTTGCGATCCGGCTTCTCGCCGTCGGTGGTCAGGAAGTCGGTAAACCGCGAGCGCATATTGCCGGCAAGATGCTTGACGATGACAGCGATGGAGTTCGACTCGGAATCGAGCGCTATGAAGAACTCTTCGTCTTTCAGTTGAGCCATGGCGGCTTCGGCCAGACGTTTGTGCCCGCGGAACTGGCGCTGGGCTTCCTCAAGGTAGTGCGTTGCAATGTCGTGATGCATTTTGAGGTTTCCTCGTAAGTTGGGCGTGGAATCCGATCTTTAAGTTGGATTCGTTTCGAAGCGCAGGGATTCGTCCCGTACCGAAGAGTGTCAGATTAACAATGAATCACTCACCCCAACCGCCGCCACCCGGCGTTTCAATGCGAATCCGTTCCCCCTTACGCAGCCGAACATTGAACTTGCCGGGCAGCGCTTGGGACGTCCCATCTTCGCGAATGATTGCAGCTTTCCCCGGAGTTCCCTCTTTGCCGCCCGCCAGACCGTAAGGACCGCGCTCACGCCGGTCCGCTAACAGGGTTACTTCGGCATCAGACAGCGCTTCGATTTCCCGGATGATTCCGTCCCCGCCTCGATACTTGCCTTCACCACCACTGTCCGGCCGCAGAGAATATTGCCGCACTCGGAGCGGATACGCGTACTCCAACGCCTCGGCGGGCGTGTTCAGCGAATTCGTCATATGCGTGTGCACGCCAGACACTCCAGATTTCGAGGGACGGGCTCCCATCCCCCCGGCGATTGTCTCGTAATACGCGAAGGATTCCCCAGTTCGAGGATCAATCCCACCGACGGTCAGGTTGTTCATGGTTCCCGACGCGGCCGCGGGAATTCGCTCCGGAATCGCTCGCGCCAACGCTCGCAGCAACACGTCCACGATGCGCTGCGAGGTTTCAACGTTTCCGCCGGCCACGGCAGCCGGCGGGCGGGCGTTGACTACCGTTTGCTTTGGAGCAATCACCTCGATCGGGCGCATCAGCCCCGCAGTCGCGGGCACGTCTTCAGCCAACAAGCAACGGAAGACATAAAAACAAGCGGAGTATGTAATTGCCTCCACACCATTCACGCTGCCCTCGACTTGCAGATCGCTGCCGGTGAAATCCACCACGACCACCCGGCCGGAGGACCGCACTCGCAAATGCTTTCCGAACTGCAAGCTCACCGCAATCTTTACAGGCTTCGTGCTGATTCCATCATTGTCCAGAAAGTCTTCTGCATGGTACGTTCCGCTGGGCACCTGGTTGAGAAATGCACGCATCATTTCCTCGGAGTAGTCGAGTAACTCAACGGCTGCCTTTTTAGTTCGATCCAGACCATAGCGATTGCAAACGCCCCGCAGGCGCTCGGCACCGGTGTGACAGGCGGCAATCTGCGCGCCGAGATCACCCTCGCGTTCCTGAGGCGTGCGGACATTGCTCAGGAGAAGCGCCAGGACATCGGATTGCATCTTCCCAGCGCGCATGATCTTCACCGGCGGAATGCGAAATCCTTCCTGATAAATCTCTCGACAAAGCCCCATCGAACCCGGATAGGCACCCCCAACGTCCGCGTGGTGGGCACGCGAAGCGACGTAGAAATTTGGAACTCTGGTCTTCGCGCGCGAAGGAGCGCGATCTAACACGTACACTGGAGCCACCAGCGTGATGTCCGGCAGATGGGTTCCGCCGCGGAATGGATCGTTCAACATCGCCACATCTCCGGGTTCGAGGTCGAATTGATCGATCGCCGCACGAACCGACATCGGCATCGAGCCCAGGTGAACCGGCATGTGATCGCCCATGGCAATCACTTCGCCGTCGGAGTCGAACACGGCGCAAGAGTAGTCGCGGCGTTCTTTGATATTAGGGGAAAAAGCGGTCCGGCGCAGGGCGGCGCCCATCTCTTCCGCAATGGAGTGATAGATGTTCTTGAAGATTTCCAGCTCGATGGGATCACGTCTGGTGTTGTCGGAGCGCATGGGCGGAAGAGAACTACGGTGGCAAGTGTACGACACGGAGGTGAGTCGGTCGCTCAAATGGAAACGTCTCAATTGAAGAATTCTATTGACAATGAAAGTAATAGTCCTCAATATCTTGGGGTGGAGTCGTTGCCCCTACTACAGTTGGGCATCGATTTCGAAATAAGGGCCCCCTTTCAAGGGAAAAATTGTTCACGGAGGAAACTTCATGCCAGCAAAGAAAAAGGCTGCCAAGAAAAAGAAACACTAACCGTACGCGAAACGATACTTCGCACCAAGTAGAAATTCAGAAAAGCCTCTCGAGAGAAGCACCTCTCCGGGGGTTTTTTGTTGATCCTAAAACGCTGCGATACAAGGCAAAAGATTTTCATGGAAAATGAGGGGTTGTTCCGAAGGCCCGGTCGTGCTAGAAACGCGGATAGGGAGTGAGGCTCAGCTGCGATGCAAGCCACTTCTAGAACCCCGATGAGCTCGCGCAACAAAGCAGCAGCCAAGTCCACCAAGACCACCGACGTGGTGATCCCGGACAAACTCTATTTTCGCATCGGAGAAGTTGCGCAGTTGTGTCGTTTGCCCGCGTATGTCCTGCGTTTCTGGGAAACCGAGTTCCCCCAGCTCAAACCGGTTAAGGGCAGCACCGGACAGCGCATGTATCGCCACAAAGACGTTGAAAATGTACTGCGCATAAAGAAGCTTCTTTATGAAGAAGGGTTCACGATTGCCGGTGCGCGGCAACATTTGCGAGCGGAGAACAAGGTTGACAGGAAACAGACGCCTCTGCCTTTCCCCGAGCGGACTGCGCCCGACCTCAAGCAGATCCGGCAGGGGCTTCGCGAAATTCTCGCCATGCTCTCACCCCGACAAAAGCGGGCCTAATTCAAATAGAGATTAGCGGGTCAGACGCTACCCGGAATCCGTAGTCCGCATACTGGAAGTGCAGTGGAATGCTGGAGCGGGCAGCGCAACGAGTGACCTTGACGTGGTGGCGCCACGATCCTCCACGAGAAGCGCGGCGTTCACCGCTATCCGGCCCGCGCGGATTGCGCTCAGGCGAGACCACGTAATAATCGGGCTTGTACCAATCACTGCACCATTCATGCACATTCTGGCAGATGTCGTGGAGTCCGAATGCGTTGGGCATGGACCGTCCGACCGGTTCGGGACCAGCCTTCCAGCGCTCGCCATAGTTGGGCAATGACTCTGGCGGGTCGTCCCCCCAGGGAAAAAGTCTGCTCTCAAATCCGCCGCGCGCGGCCCGCTCCCACTCGGCTTCAGTAGGCAGTCGATACTTGCGGCCATTCAATTCGCCCAGCCATTCGCAGTATTTCACCGCCTCGAACCACGAAACCGCAACCACGGGTTGCTCGGGGTAATTGAAATTCGGATCATCCCAGAGTGGAGGCGCCTGGCTTCCAGTTGCGCGGAGAAAACGACCGTACTCCGCATTGGTCACCTGACAAATTGCCAGATAGAAAGCGTCGATCCAAACACGGTGCACGGGACGTTCGTTTTCCTGGCCCGCCTCCGAGCCCATGCAGAACCAGCCCGCGGGAATCAGCACGAGCTTCGGGTCTTCCGACCTATCCTCTCCGATTGGAGATGCAGTTGGTGAACCGCTCATCTGGTTGATGAGCGTAGCACAATCGCCTTGCGCTGATTTTCTTCTCGACCTGTGTTTCTCACATCGCACCCCGGCTTGCCTCGAACCGACCGTGAGCTTATAGTTTTTCCGCGAGTTCGCCAGCGGGGTCTGCAATATGAAGAAACTCGAATTCACAGTGAAAATAGAAGGAAAAGAAATTGGCGTGGTCGCGGCGCTTACGCCACCATTTGACGTAGTCAAAGTCTTCGGAACTCGTGCCCGGGTACCGGTGCGAGGCACCATCAATGGCTATCGCTTTCGCTCTTCGTTGATGCCCATGGGTAACTGTTTGCCGGGAAGGGGAAGCTCCTCGAGGCCAAGTCCATCACATATGATGCCCGTATCTAAGGCCTTGCGTGATGGAGCGGGAGTCAGGGTCGGGGACACTGTGAGCGTTGTGATGGAACGCGATGAAGGCGAGCGGATCGTGGAAGCACCGCCTCTTCTGAAGAACGAGCTGGCTAAGAGCAAAACTGCCCAGGCTAATTGGGAAAAGCTCTCGTTTACGAATAAGAAAGAGATCGCGCTTTCGATCAGCTCAGCTAAACAAGAAGAAACGCGTCTGCGTCGTCTGGCAAAAGCTATGGATATCCTGAAGACTGGCAAGAAATGGACGGGCTAGGCTTTCAAGTGTCGCACCACTGCTGCAATGTCGTTCTCCTGAAAAAGGCGAATCCCGGCAATGCCAGCCGCGCCCGCATCAAGGCAGGCGCGAGCGTTTTCGATCGTCACGCCACCGAGAGCAAGCACGGGGATCTTCTGATGACAAACTTCACGCAGTCCCGCAAGACCGGCAGGACTTGCCTGCGGGGCATCCTTCTTCTCAAAAATGGGGGCGAACACGATAAAGTTGGCCCCTTCGGAGGTGGCCCGAGCAACCTGAGCCGCCGAATGACACGAAACACTGACCAGTGCGCGGGTACACATTCCGCCCGCGAGCCAAATTTCCTGCACGTCCGATGGTGAAATATCGTTGGATCGCAAATGCACCCCGTCAGCGCCGCTGGCTATCGCGACGTCGGTGCGTGAGTTGACGAGCAAGCGAGTGGAGGCCTCCCGCTTTTCAGTTCGCGGTGGAGAATTTTCGCGCACAAAACGAACCGCAGTGCGGGCAAGAATTTCGAGCTCACGAATGGGAAGATCTTTCTCGCGCAACTGAATGAGGTCCACACCGCAACGAGTCGCCTCCGCAATCTTCGCAAGCAAAGCGCGCTGGCGAGCACTTTCGTCACCGGGGAACTGGACGCGATCTGTGATGTAGAGAAGGATCAAGCCTTTAAGGATTGGTCTTCGCGATTTCGGGAACCCGCTCGCCTTGTTCGCCTTTATGCTTCGGTTCCGGCCCAAGGTGGTACTTGGTCAGTCCATCGCGCAGAAACTCAAAACCCTCCTCCGGCGAATCCACGATCTTGAAAAGCTCCAGATCCTCAGCAGAAATCGTTCCCGCATCCACCATGGTTTGGAAGTTGATCAGTCGGTTCCAGTATTCGCTGCCGTAGACAACGACGAGAATCTTCTTTGCCAGCTTCTGCGTCTGCGCGAGCGTAAGGATTTCGAAAAACTCATCCATGGTTCCGAAGCCGCCAGGGAAAATCACCAGGGCTTTGGAGAGATACGCGAACCAGAACTTGCGCATGAAGAAGTAATGAAACTCGAAATTCAGCGACGGAGTGATGTAGGGATTGGGCATTTGCTCGAACGGCAAAGCGATATTCAGTCCCACCGTCTTCGCCCCGGCTTCCTTTGCACCGAGATTGGCTGCTTCCATGATGCCCGGACCGCCACCAGTCGTGACCACGAAGCGCCGCCGGCGAGCGGGAATTTGAATTGACCACTTGCTCAAAAGAAAAGCCAGCCGGCGAGCGTCCTCGTAATAACGCGCCATGTCCACAGCCGCGACAGCCCGTTTTCTGCAGGTTTCGAGCTGGCTGCCGGAAAACTGTAAAGCGCTCGATTCCAATTCACCGAGCTTGTCCTGCGCGCCGGCGCGGCTGGAGAAGCGAGCTGAGCCGAAGAACACCACTGTGTCCTGAATCTGCTCGCGGCGAAAGCGGGCAAGGGGTTCCATGTATTCGGACAGGATGCGCAGGATGCGTCCATCCGGGCTATTCAAAAAGGCTTCATTTTCGTACGCCAGAGGCGCACGTTTCTTTTCACTCTCGCTCATAAGTGGCGCCGTCTTTCCATGATTCCATCGACCTATTTATCCGGCAGGCCGGCGGAGTAAGTGCAACTCGCCAGCCAGGGACTTACTTCAGGGGTGTTTTACCTCATGGTAGTGAAGTGCTTCAGCGAATCCGATCCAGATATCAAGGATTCCCAGCCCGCTGCAGACTCCGCGAACGAAGCCGTTGGAAACGAATGTCCGCAATCCCGGGTATGCCATCAGCAGATGGTTGTCGGTCCATTCCGGTCTCCAGGGAAGAATCACGAGAAGCACACCTACAATGGCACAGACCAACCCGAACATCAGCACAGTAATCCGATGCAGCCAAAGCTCGACACCCACGTAGCGGTTTCCGCCGGTTTGCCGGGGCGGTATCTCTACGGCTGCAGTGGAACCATCCCGGCGTTCCGGCGAAGGCAGCTTCGCCCCCAACGAGCCTGGAGGAATTGTTTGGGGTGTATTCGGATCCGCAGTCACCGCACGCTCCTGAGGAGCCTCAGTGTTGCGGGCCGGGTTTTGCCAAAGCACATTCCCAGCGTAAGAAGGTGGAAACCCATTCGGACATTCTACGACTTCAGGGTCTTAATGCGCTCGGCTACATCCCGGTAATCGATGTTACCGCCGTACACTTCCATGAAGTGGTTCAGGGCCGCGGCTTTGTCTCCGGCGGTCTCGTAAGAGGATGCCAACTCGTAATGCAATGCGGTACGCGTTTCTGCATCAATCGTGGGCAGCTTGAGCGCCCGTTCGTACCACCGGATTGCCGCTTCCGGAATGCCCTTGTCGAGGAAGCACTGGGACAACCAAGTGTAAGTCTGCATGATATGCGGGAAAGTATGACCGCGATCCACTGCCTGGCACACCTTCTGCAACTCGCCAATTGCTTCGTCCAGGAGTCCCATCTCGCGGAAAGCCACTCCGAGATTGTAGTGTGTTTCCGGATCTTCATCGGTAGCAGCCGAGTCTTCCTCAAGCTCGTGCTTTAGCTCGCCGAACATGTCGGCAAGGTCAACCCCGGGGCCAGCGTCGAACTTCGGGGGAGTCGGTCCAGGAGCAGGAGTAGTTAGAGGTCGGACAGCCGAAGGGTGATAGGTGAACGTCGGTGGCGCACTCGCTGCCTCGTGCGCTGGGCTGGCTTGGGTCGCGGCGGCAGCCATAGCAGCCGGAACTTGCGCCCCCGGAGCACTGGCCGGGATGCTTATCGCGGATTTCGCTGAAACCGGCTCCGGTTTCACGTCCGGCTCCGGGACAGCGCGTAGCTTGCTTCGAGGCTCGGCCTTCGCCACCGGCGCTTCTGCCAGGAAGCTGTCGCCGAGAGAAGCTTCGAGGTCTGATACGAAACTATTCAGCTTCCCGCTGGGCTGGTGTTCATTGGCTGTTGCGACAACTTCCGCGACTTGCGGTTCGGACTCCTTCTTAGGAACTACTTCATGGGCGGTAGCTTGCGGCAGGAAACCATCCCCGAGCGAGGACTCGAGGTCACTGACCAGCGCATCCAAAACGCCAGGTTTTGGCTCCGGGGCCGGAGAAGCTTTTTCCTCTGGCACCGCGGGGATGTCGGCAACCGAGATTTCTTCGATAGCTTCTGCATCCGTGGCTGGAGCCTTTGCCGAACCAGCCTCAATCTCACCCCACAGAGCCGACAACAAAGACGGTTCCGGCTTCAGTCGCTCCAGCTTGCTATAGGTTGCGCGAGCCTCCTCCTGCATCCCATTCGAAAGGTAGAAGCGAACTTCCTCAACTGCTTCTTTGATCGCTTCTGGATCAGCGGAAACCTTTTCTTTGGCCGGTGCGCTGACTTCGACAGCCTCTTGTTGCGGAGCCGCAGGTGCTACGGGTTCATCTGAAATCGAACCTTCCCACTCCGCGGATAGATCGATTTCCTTCTCTGCTCCAACCAATTCTGGCGCATTCGCTTCTGGCGCAACCGCAGACTGGATCTCAAACTCCGCGTGCCCCGGCCCTTCCGCCGCGGGAGCAGACACGGCGGGAGCATGGGAAAATCCTTCCGCACCCGCGGCAGCACCTACCGCGGCTTCGGTCAGTGCAACCTCCGCGATCGGTGGTTCCGGCGCAGCAGCTGCAACCAAAGCATCGGGAACTGCGTACTTCGGCTCTACATGCATTGCCGCTGGCAGGCTCGCGTCAGGAACTGCCGAACCGCGCTCCTCATACTTGGCCGCGAGTTCGCCATAACGAGTAGCCTCTTCCGGATGTCCAGCGTCGTGATAAATGCTCTCCAAAGTCCGGCAGCAAACCGCAGCCTCAGTGAATCGGCTGGCTCGAGTGTGCAGAGCCGCCAATCGTTGATTGACGCGCAGGTCGCGGGGCGCCTGGGGCAACGCGGAGAGCAACGGCCCCAAAGCTTTCGCCGGCATGTTATAGGAAATGAAAAGCTCGGCGTCCGTCAGAGCCGCGCGAACGAAGAGCGCTACCTCATCAGAGTAACGCTGATCGATGAAGGGCGCAGTAGCTTCAAGCTCGTCCACCATGACGGCGCCTTCTTCCGGCGTAATCAAGTGCGAACTGGAGGGCGTCCCCAGCCTGCCCACCACTTGCTGATAGTTGCGCGCGTGTAGCTGATTCTCAGGCTCGAGTTGAGTTAATTTCAGATAATAGTCGCGAGCCTTTTCCAGTTCTCCCGCTTGCGTGTAGCCATGCGCGAGGAGTTCGTAGACCTCGGTAAGATGGGTATTGTCCCCAGCTTTGTTCAACAGATCGAGCAGCATTTCCAGGGCTGGCGGATTCTCCCGCACAGCGCCGATAAGGGAATGCAGGTTTTCCAGGATTTTTCCCGCGTCCGCTGCCAGCAGCCGATCGGAATGCTGCTGATACACCTGCAACGCCTCCTCGCTTTGTCCGGCTGCGATCAGGGCGTCGGCGTAGGACAGAATTGCACTGATGTCATTGTGAACCGAGAGCAGCTTCGCTGCCAGCGTGCCCGCCTCGGGCAAGCGCCCGGTCTGCAGATAAGCTTGCAACAGAGTTCGCAATCCATCGGGATGGCTGTCGAGATCCGCTACTTTTTCCAGACATTCGACCGCCGCTGCCATATCTCCCGAGTCGAATGCGTTCCGGCCGCGCAGCAGCAAAGCATAGCCGTTGCCCGGATCCAGCGTGATCATGCGCTGCAGAATCTCTTCCGCTGGACCAAGCTGCCCCTTGGCACGCAAAGTCTCCGCCGCCGCGGAGAAGATCTGCCACGCTTCCGTCTTCTTCCCTAAGCGGACATAAACCTCGGCCAACCGCGTCCGCATGGCAACGTTCTCAGGATCCATTTCCAGTGTCTTCTGGAAGATCCTTACCGCCTGTTCGAGTTGACCCTCACGCAGAAATTCTTCCGCCACTTGCAAGTACTGCGCACGCGCGTCATTGAACAGGCCCTGCTGCGTGTAAAGCTCGGCCAGCCGAAGCACGCCTTCGAGCGACGACTTCAGCTTGCTGAGCTTCTTGTACATGGCAATCGCTTTGACCGTGAAGCCCTGCGAGGCGTAAGCATCACCAACGCTCTTGAAGCATTCCACGGCCTTTTCGGAATTGCCGAGACGCGAATAGAGATCGCCCACGGTGTTCATCACCGTGAGATCCTTGGGGTCGGCTTTGAGGACTTTTTCGTACTCAGTGATCGCGTTTGGCAACTTGCCCTGTTGGACAAACTTCTCCGCAGCACTGAGAACCTTCTGCTTATTGAAGCCAAAACCAAACGCCATAAAAGTGCGGACTCCAGCTCCGGTTCGCCTCTCGCCAGAAAACATTTTCTACAGCACGAGAGTTCGTGGCCAAGTTGACCATTCCATCGGCTTTGCGCCCAGTATCAGGAGATGGTCTTTAGGACAAGGGTAATTGTACGGCTGGGTACTCAGAATCGTATGGTTACTAAGGGTTACCGAAAGGGAGTGTACGACCGGGTTACCGCCGCAACCAATGCTAGATAGTCCGACCGCAACGGGGACTGTAGAGACGTAGCTCGCTACGTCTCAGACTTCAGACAATCCCACGATTTCGTATCAGGATATGGCTTCAGCCGCTGCGCTTTCCTGCAGCATCAACAAACATCGCGTGATAAATCAGGTGCGTGGCCGAATCAATCCACCGATTCAACTCGACCTCGGGCATGCGTACGGCTTGCGCAAGCAGGCTCCAGAAGAAGCTGTCCATCACGCGCGCCAAGCCGGGAACGTCCACACCTGGCCGCGCCCCAGGCAGTTGTTGCAGGCGTTGAAACACCGTTGTGACCCGGCTCGTCGTCCAGGCATGAATCTCCCGTTGTTTCCGCGTCAAGTCCGGATCGGAAAGTACCGCTTCCTCCCATGCGCGATACGCACCCAGATACCGGAGATCGCGAGCAAAGGCGCGAGACAACAATTCATGGACAACTCCGCGAACATCGCCAGCGCTGCCTGGACGAAAATCCAACTGGCTCAGCTTCTCCAGCAACTCGTCCATGAGCGCCAGCAACAATTGCCGCTTGGAGCGGAAGTGCTGATAAAAAGTTCCCACTGCAAGCTTCGCACGCCCAGCGATCTCGTCTATGGAGGTGCTCTCATAACCCTTTTCCCCAAACAAGACCAGCCCGGCTTCTTTCAGTCGTACCCGCTTCTCCAGACTTCGCTTTTGCTGCGGTGCCGCCGGAAGGTCCTCACCGGCGAGCAGGTTCGGACGCATACTCACGCCCTCGTCCCTGGACGAATGACCACCCCCGCCAGCGCACCCGCGCAGCACCAAAGCATCCATCCTCCGAAAACGCCCCCCATCTCAGGAGCCATATTCGGAAACACGACGGGAAAGAACGCGCTGGAGAATGGATCGAGCAAGAGCGTGGGCAGCGCAATCGAGATTGCACCCGCAGGCCATTGCTCGAGGGGCAGTTGAGAACGGCTGCATAGACGACGAACGAGCCAAGCCATCAACGGAAAACTGACCGCAAACAGAATCAGAGTTCCCTTCCAATCACCCGGACGAAGCAAATGCTGTCCCGCCAAGCGCAACCCAAGCGTGGCGCCGCTCCAGATCCCGAGGCCATAAAGAAAGAGGCGAATATTCATAATATGAACATGACTGTATGTTCATCTTACTATATAACCACGTCAAACGCAATCCCGTACGACCCACTCCTGTGAGCAAGCTCACATGCTGCTGTGATGCCTGACAGTGCACCTTCTCAGCATTTGCAATGGAATCGAAGAAGGGTGATTAGTCGTGTCTGTGGGCAAATCCATCCGGCGACGTCCTTGGGTGCTCCTTGCGTGTTGTCTTGCGCTAGGCCACTTCGTTCCAGGTCCTGCGGTAGCCAGGGAGATGTCATCCGCCAACTCTTATCAACTAGCGCAAGCTGATGCACAAAAAGCTCTGCCGAGCCTAAGTTTTGTGAGCGTGTTCTCCTCGGCGGATGACGTCGGAGGACCCTCGCACCCGGTTCTAAATCGCACACTCGACATCATTGCTGGACCCAAAGACCCTGAACCCCGCTTGGACGCATTGCAGTCTCCGTCGGCCGTGACCACCGACTCGAACGGCCGCGTCTTCGTTGCTGATCCCGGCGCGAAAGCCGTGCACATCTTCGACTTTGTTCATTCAAAGTACAGCCTTCTAGACCGAGGGAGCGACCGTCTCGGCGTTCCCATCGCGCTGGCCGTCGACGCGCAAAACAATTTATATGTCATCGACGAGCGCAGCAGAACCATACTCGTCTACGACTCGGCAGGAAAATTTCGTCACGCCTTGGGCGCACTAAGCGGGGGCGAATCGTACTTCGAGAGTCCGGCGGGGATCGCGATTGATACCACCAGCGGACACATTTACGTCTGCGATAAGCATCGCCACATGATTATTGTCATGGATGATCGAGGCCGGCTCATCGGCAAGGCTGGCAAGCGCGGTGGTGGCGACCGGCCAGGCGATTTCAGACTTCCCAGCCAGGCGGTCGTGGCGGGCGGTGAACTGTTCGTGCTCGACGTAGGCAACGCACGCGTTCAGATCTTCGATACCGCCCTCCATTTCCGCCGCGCCATAAATCTGGCCTATGCGGATCACCACACTGGATTAGCGGTGGACGGCCAGGGCAGCGTTTACGTCAGCGACCCAGTTCTCAACCGCATTCAGGTCTTCAGCCACGAAAGCCGCCCGTTGTATACATTCGATCCAGGCACAATCAAGGCCGCAACCTTCGGTCGCACCTCAGCCCTGTGGGTTCACGCCGGCTCTTGCCTTTACCTGGTTGATTCCCAGACCAATCGCATCGGTCTGTTTCAAATCAGCGGAGAGAACGCTCGACTGTGCAGATGACAATCTCCGACATGGAGAAGTAAGTCGAGACCGTTCTGATCATCAGGATTCGCGCTAAGCGCGGCACACCGCAGCCATCAGAAAGAACAGCGAGGCCAGCAACAACGGCTTGGGCAGCCGCCGAATAACCTTCCACACCACAATGCTCATCGACCCAATCCTCCGCGCGGGGAGTCCGCGAATGAATCCGTCAGCCAAGCCCCGACTAATACAATTCAGGTATTGGCACATGCAGCGGTCTCAATGTAGGTTAACTGGCCGGAATTTTACGCAAGATCCCCAATTGGAGACAAGTTTTCTATGACCTGGATCCGCACCATCCCGCTCAACGAAGCTGATGAGAAGCTGCGCAAAGCCATGGAAGACCAGAAGTTGCTCTACCCCAAGGAGTATGCGGTACCGGTGCATCCTGTCGAGGGCGGAGGCTCCCAGATCGTCGCCTCCCACAGCCTGATTCCCGAAGCTCTGTACCATGCTTTCGCGACCTTTGGCGCGCTCATGTCGCCAGATTTGCCGCTCACCCGCCGCCAGCACGAAATGATCACTACGATGGTTTCCGTCACCAACCGGTGCGTCTATTGAATCGAGTCCCACGCAGAGTTTCTGCGTCGGATAACGTTGGACGAAGCACTGATTGACGCACTGAAGCAGGACTACACAACTGCCCCCATCAGCCAGCAAGAGCGCGTGCTGCTGGACTATGTCGTCAAACTTACCAAAGACGCTACCAAAGTCTGGAAAGACGACCACGACCGCTTGCGAGCCGCAGGATTTGACGACAAGGCAATCCTGCAGATCACCCTGATCGCATCCTGGTTCAACTACATCAATCGCGTAGCCGACTCCCTAGGAGTGGGACGCGAATAGTTTCAAGAAATCGAACAGCAGCAACCCGGGGTGCGACGCGCTAACATCACATACGTGGAGCGCCGCTCACTCGTCGAATACCTCGACCATTTTCTGCAAAGGGGGCAGGAGATCGCCTACGCGCAGCGCCGCGGATATCGAAGCGTGCGCTGGTCGTATCGGCAAGTGGCCGACCTCGCTTTTCAGTTTGCCCGCGAACTGGATACCCGAGCGATTACGAAGGGCGAGCGGGTTCTACTCTGGGGTCCAAACTCAGCCGAATGGGTTGCGGCATTCTTAGGATGCGCTTTGCGCGGCGTGGTCGTCGTCCCCATGGATGATGTCGCGACGCCTGATTTCGCGCTCCGTGTACATCAGCAAGTCGGCGCCAGGTTGCTGGTGTGCTCACAGAGGCATGCGCAGCAGTCGATCCCAACGCTGACGCTGGAAGAATTGCCCGAGGCATTGGCATCGCACTCGCCCGTGGCTTATCCTGCCGCCGAGGTCGAACCCGCGGACACGCTGGAAATCGTCTTCACTTCCGGCACCACCGCCGAGCCCAAGGGAGTCGTAATTACGCACGGCAACGTTCTCGCCAATATTGCGCCGCTCGAACTGGAGATCCGGAAATATCTTAAATACGAACGATGGGTACACCCAGTCCGCTTCTTGAACCTGTTGCCGCTCAGCCACGTCTTCGGACAATTTCTTGGCATCTTCCTTCCGCAACTGATGGGCGGCACCGTGATTTTCCAGGACACATTCAAACCTGCTGACGTGATCGGGACGATCCATCGCGAGCGTGTTTCGGTGTTGGTCGCAGTGCCGCGCGTGCTGCAATCCCTCAAGGAGAAAATCGAACGCGATCTAGAAGACGAGGGTCGTGGAGAACAATTCCGGCGACAGTTTCGCGCTGCGGAAGGCAAACACTTCCTGCACCGCTGGTGGATCTTCCGCCGCATCCATCGTCAGTTCGGATGGAAATTCTGGGCCTTCATCTCAGGCGGCGCCGCCCTCGACCGCGACACCGAAGAATTCTGCGGACGCCTCGGCTACGCCGCGGTTCAAGGCTACGGCCTCACCGAAACTACTTCACTCATTAGCGTGAACCACCCTTTTCGGCTCGGCAAAGGTTCAATTGGAAAAGTCCTCGCTGGACGTGAAATCAAACTGGCTCCAGACGGAGAAATCCTGGTGCGCGGAGGCGGAGTCGCCGCCGGCTACTGGACCGGAAGCGATCTGCATTCCGTCGCCGGCGAGGACGGATGGTATCGCACCGGCGATGTCGGCGAACTTGACGCCGATGGAAACCTTTATTTCAAGGGGCGCAAGAAAGATGTCATCGTCACTCCGGCCGGCATGAACGTCTATCCCGACGATCTCGAAGCCGCCCTGCGTCGTCAGCCGGAAGTGAAGGATGCTGTTGTGATCCCATTGCCGCGTAATGGAAACGCAGAGCCATGCGCCGCCATCCTACTTCGAAACAGTGACGCCGATCCTGAGACCATCGTGAAGCGAGCGAACGCATCCTTGGCCGAGTACCAGCGAATGAATACGTGGATCGTATGGCCGGAGAAAGACTTTCCCCGCACTTCCACACAGAAGCCGCTCCGAAACGCAATTCAGCAAGCCGTGCAAGCTCAGCTGGCGCAGAAATCTTTCGACCAGATGCCTTCGAGTCCTCTGGCGGAATTGATTGGACGAATCACGGGCCGCTCGTCTTCCCGACTTGCGCCAGGTGCGAATCTCGAATCCGAGCTGAACCTCAGTTCGCTCGACCGCGTGCAGTTATTGAGCGCGCTCGAAGATCGATATCAGATCGATCTCAGCGAGACCCGGTTCGCGGCCGTGAACACGGTTGGAGAACTGGAGCGCATGCTGCAGGGCAAGCTGCCGCCGCGAGTGCCCTACCACTATCCGCGCTGGGTACAGCGCTGGCCGGTCACGTGGCTCCGTCTGGCGGTACATTACCTGCTGTTGCGGCCCGCAGTTTTTCTCTTGGGATGGCCTCACATCGAGGGTCGCGACCATCTGCGGGGAGTCCGCGGGCCGATACTCGTGGTTTGCAATCACATCGGGGACGTTGATCCAGGCTTCGTGCTGACCGCTCTTCCCGCTCCTCTGCGGCACAAGCTGGCGATCGCGACTGGAGGCGAGGCGCTCGAAATTTTGCGTACTCCGCCGGCAACGCGAAGTTTCCCCGGTAAAATCTATGACCGGGTGAAGTGGGCTCTCGGCGTATCGTTGCTGAATCTGTTTCCCTTGCCGCGCGAAGCGGGATTCCGCGAGAGCTTCGCCTACGCCGGAGAATCCGTGGATCGCGGCCACAGCGTGCTGGTTTTTCCCGAAGGCCGTCACACCACCGATGGCAAAATGCTTCCCTTCCGCGCCGGCATTGGCCTGTTGGCGAACAATCTCCAAATTCCCATCGTGCCCCTGCGCATCGATGGCCTGTTCGACGTGAAGCAGGCAGGAAAGAAATTTACGCGTCCCGGCCAGGTGAAGGTAAAGATCGGAGCCCCCGTTCAATTCGAGCCAGCAAGTGATCCCGAGCGAATCGCGCGCGAATTGCAGAAGCTTGTGCAGCAATTGTGAGAACTCATCACTCGTCTCATAAATGCGCCTGGCCCATATGGCTGGTGATATCGCGCGATATTACAACAGTGATCATCAAGAGGCTCGACGGACTGGACGGAGAACCTTTGGATCTTTCTTAGTTCGTCGGCGTAAGAGCAAATCCACGAATGCTTTCTTGTTGTTCGCCGGTTAGATACTTTTTCCCAAATATGAAAATCGTGCCCTTGGCACCGAACATGAAAACGCGCTTGTCCTCACTCTTGAGCTGCCCTTCAGTCTATAGCACGCGCCAACCGCACGAATCACCACACAACCCGTGCATTGCACTATACTTGCCGCGACTCGGAGGAACAGCATATGTCGATAGCAAACAGGAAAACCGTGAGACAAAGCACAATGCTATGCACACTCGCGTGTGCGCTTTTCGCTGCGCCAATGTTCGCAGGCTTGGCTCCAGCACAAGAGAGCGCTCCGCGGGCTCCCGAGGTGGAGAAACAGGCTGAGCCAACCCGAGACACCAGACCCATTGCAGTGGATAAAAAGCCAAATGTCGTATTCATCTTGGCGGATAACGTCGGTTATGGCGACCTGGGACCGTACGGTGGCGGAGAGCTGCGCGGCGCTCCGACACCACGGATCGACCAGCTCGCGCAAGAGGGACTGCGATTCACCCAGTTTTTGGTCGAGCCAGCTTGCACGCCTTCGCGAGCTGCGCTAATGACGGGGCAATACTCAATCCGCAATGGCCTATCGCTGATCATCGTTCCCGGAACTTCGAACACGCTCTCGGCGCATGCATTCACGATGAGTGACATGTTCAAGGGAGCGGGCTATGCCACGGCGATCTTCGGCAAGTGGCACCTCGGCGATGCCCCACAGAGCCTGCCCACGGCACACGGCTTCGACGAGTTCTACGGTATCCCTCCGGATACCTCGTGGGACTCCTCTACCTACGTTGATACGATCGAGCTTACGCACTCAATCGCAGCGCCGCCAGGTGCGCTTCTGGCCAAGGGGCCGCAGATCGTTGAGGCGACGGCGGGGGGCCCGTTGCGAGCTGTCAAACCTTTCACGCGGGAGGTCAGGGCTGAGATCGACGACGAGCTGGTGGAGAAATCGATCGACTTCATGAAACGCCAGAAGGCTGCTGGCAAGCCTTTCTTTCTCTACCTGCCGTTCTCGATGGGACACAATCCAAATCTTCCGTCGAAGGAGTTCGCAGGCAAGTCGAGGATCGGACAATACGGTGACAAGCTGATGGAAGGCGACTACCACGTCGGCCAGATCATGGACACCTTGAAGCAACTCGGCGTCGATGACAATACGATCCTGGTTTTCGCTTCTGACAACGGCCCGACTACAGAGACGATGCGTGAGATGGGCAACGAGGGCACGCCGGATATGGGCAACTCGGGACCCTTCCGAGGCGAGTTAGGTGAGGCTACCGAGGGTTCGATTCGCACTTGCGCTTTTATCCGCTGGCCCGGATACGTGCGGCCCGGCACCACTTCCTACGCCATGTTCTCGATCATGGACTTCCTTCCGACCTTCGCCCACATCATCGGCGCCAAGATGCCTACGGACCGCCCGATCGATGGGGTTGACCAAACCGACGTCCTGCTTGGCAAGAGCGACATGGGAAATCGCGAGAGCCTGCTGAGCTTTATTGGCCCCGACTTGGTTGCGGCGCGTTGGAAGCAATGGCGTGTCTACTTCACCGACATTCATCCGACCGGTATCGGACCGCAGCGCATGCCCGGCTTCACGGGCTCAACCAATGCTCCCATGGCCGGGTACCCGAAGGTCTACAACATCGAGATGGATCCGCACGAGGATCTCAATGTTGCCGGGCTCTTTGGGTGGGTCGGGGGGCCCGCTCTTAAAACCGTCGAAGAGTACAAGTCGACACTCAAGAAGTATCCGAATCCGCCAGCACCCAACATCACGAAGTTCTGAGTTGAAGGACTTAACGATTACTGCTGTAACCGGGCCCTTACGCTCAGAAGCCGGTCGTGAGTGTAATAACGAGGGTATACCAGCAGTCCGAAGTTAGTGTCGGGTGGCCCGGCTGCCCAAGTCTCCTGGTTTTTGAGACATGGGACTGTTTCCCGGAGCTTCAGTTCCGCAACGCACTTTATCGTTGACTCCGTGATTCAAATCTGATAATCTATTACAACATACATTATCTACAAGATAATGTCGATCTTTGACAATCTGACCCAGGCGGTGGCGTAGCTTCCACCTCCTCCAAATGCCGAACCAGCCCCAGTTCCAAAATGGGACGCAAGGCCACGGCCGTGTGCCCCTAACTCTAGTGTTCTCTAGATTTTGCCTGTAAGTCCCGTAAACTCAAAGATCTAGCACATAGTCGCAAAACTAATCCATTGTTTTCAAGATTTTGCAGCCAAAGGGGGGAGGGGGGTACCCGGTACTAAACAGTAAACTCCATCCCAAAACGGGAATGCTCGGACGCCGGAAGCAGACGCCGAGTCAAACGAATCTACATTGTCGCTGTCACTGCTCGACGGTGACGATGATCAAATAGCGCACCAGACTTAGCTTGGTTATAATTTGTGCCATGAAACACAAACGATTTTTCGTTGCAGCTGTGTCGTCGACGATCGTTCTCTGGTCGCTCGCCAGCGCGGCCAAAACTGTGGTCGAGATGAAAGATGCCCAAGGTAAGAGCGTGGGCACGGTCACGATAATGGAGAGCGGAACCGGCGAAAAAGGCGCGGGCGTAGGGCTTGATCTAGATCTGCATGACCTGCCGCCGGGCAGACACGGCATTCACTTTCATCAGAACGCGAAGTGCGATGGTCCGGACTTCAAGTCAGCCGGCCCACACTTCAATCCCGACGGAAAAAAGCACGGCCTTCAAAATCCCGACGGCCACCACGCCGGCGACATGATGAATTTCAGCGTCAACGAACAAGGCGCGGCCAAGCTCAAGCTGACTGACGATGACGTCGTCCTCGGAGATGGTAGCAACACCCACTCGCTGTTCAGCAACGGCGGAACTGCGCTGGTTATCCATGCCAAGGAGGACGACATGAAGACCGATCCATCGGGAAACTCGGGCGATCGCATTGCCTGCGGCACGGTCACCAAGTAATCGCGGTTAGTGGCTGACCGCGGCCTGAGGAGTCTTTGCTGGCGCTATGTCAACCTGTACCGCAGGGGCGTTGTCTTGTTTGCGAGTATCGACGGACACGACCCCGAGGCCCCCGCTGGAATCGAGTGATCGAAGCGTTTGGGTCTGTCGAGTTGTGCCGTCGAGGCCAGGCCGCACAATGTCGATAGCTTCCCGCGTAACCTGCAGGCTATCGCTGGGCTGCGCAGGGTTCCGCTGCTCTACTTGCTTCGTGGTAGATTGCGTACCGTCCTCGCCCTTCCGATGAACTGTCGTCACCCGCTGGTTCAGGCGCAGGCTGCCATCGACCGGAGTTCCCGGAAGATTATTTGAATAGGTTTCGACTGTGCCGCGTTTCTCGCCTGCAGCATTCTCCGATTCCTTGCTGACCGTCCGCTCGACTACCGTCAGATTTCCGTCAGCTCCCGGGCGAAGCACACGCTCTTCTTTGGTTCGATCTTTACCATCGCCCTTGATCGTGCCCTCTCTGACCTCCCCGGTCTGCCAGCCGCCATTCAAGTCAGGCAACAGAGTCGACTTGCGAAACTCGACCGTATGGTCGCCGGTTTTTGTGTCGCGTTCTGTGGTCTGCATGGATGCAGCCAGACCGCCATTCGTGGAAGCCGTGAAAACCGTGCTCTGGGTCTCCTGCACATTGGAATTGATCTGCTTGGTGTCTTGAACTTCGCGCTGCACTACCTGCAAACCACCGTTGGCATCAGGATTCGACGTGGTGCGCACGACCTTCACCTCACCTCCCGGCAAGGTTCGCTTCTCCTCTTCCGTCACCTGAACCAGCGTTTTCCGGCCTTCGGAATCTCTGCCGAATGCGCGTTCGACCGTTCGCACCGTGTTGGCATCGACCTTGACAGTTTCCTTTTGCAGATCCAGATAAGGCGCATAGCGGCCATACAGTCCCATTGTCTCGATACTCTGATTGTCAACAGTGCGGCCGCCGGACGCCGTATGGGTTTCAGATGTCCTGCTCGGATTGAGGCTGCTGGGCAGTTGCTCCCGGGTCGTGGCCGTCCAATTCGGGTCGCTGACCGATGTTTCCGAGTTGTTCTGAGTTTGCGCGCGCGCACATGGCGGCGCAAGCCAAACCATCAGCAGAACGGTCGGCAGGAAACTCAGCAACGCAAACTGAGGATGCGATTTCATGATCTCAAGCAAGTGGGTCGCAACCCTCACAAGACCCAGCACCTAGTCTAAGAATAAACCCATTTGTGAAACCAGTCCCGCCCGGCGATGTAAGATAATTGATCAGGTCAGAGTTCCGGAGAGGTGGCCGAGCGGTTGATGGCACCGGTCTTGAAAACCGGCATACCCGAAAGGGTATCGGGGGTTCGAATCCCTCCCTCTCCGCCAGACCTTTGATTTCTGCTAAGTGCTGTTCTTCTCATCGTTCCGCGTAATATCCGTCTCTCGTTTGCACCACCAAGTCTTTCTGTTTGGCCACCAAGGTGATCTTGTGATAACCGGCTTCCGCATTACTTTTATCCGGGGCGTAGCCCAGGTTGTATTGAGTTCGCAATTCTTCAGCGATGCTGTCGTAGATTTGATCGATCGCTTGCTTTTTGGAGACTTCGTAGAGACGGCCGCCGGTTTCCCTTGAAATCTGATCGAGGATTTTCTTGCCATCCACGCGGGGTTCCTGCTGAGACCTTCCGCGACCACCGCCTCCGGATCCGCCACCTCCTGGCCAGCCTCCGGCACCCGGGAAGCCTCCGCCATGCCGGCCCATTCCTCCGCCCTGGTGACCAAAACCGTTGCTGTCCTGATGGTCGTCGGCGAACAGGATGGAGTAAACCACAGTGTCGGCGCGTTGAGCCGCCTCGATCGCGCTTTGCAGCGACTCCTTGCTGCCTCTGTCGTCCCCGTCGGAGAGAACAATCAGGGCTTTGCGGCCCTGTTGCTTCTTCATCAGTTCGTTCGACGCCAGGAAGATAGCATCGTAAAGCAGAGTGCCTGCTCCTCTGCTCATTCGGGGTTGGCCAGTGCCAGATTGCGGGTCAGAAGGGCCCGATCCAGGGGATCCGGGGTCGGATCGTCCGCCGCTATTGCGCTCAAGTTGGGGAGCATTTAGCAATTGCAGGGCCGCCTCCAGCTTTTCATGAGATGGCGTGAGGTCCTGAAGAAGTTCCACCTCGCGGTCGAAATGAATGAGGAACGCCTTGTCTTTGGGGTCGGTGAGCATTTGATCGAGAAAAACCTTGCTGGCGTTTCGCTCCTGATCCAGAACATTTAGCTGACTCAGGCTGGTATCGACCAGCAGCCCGAGGGTAAGCGGCAGGTTGGTGTCCTGTGTAAAGTATTTGATCGCTTGCGGACGGCTATCTTCCTGAAGAACAAAATCATCCTTGGTCAGATTGCGGACAATCTGGCCTTTCTTGTCACGAACGGTGACAGGAAGCGTGACCACCTTGACGTTAACCGACATGGTGGCGCCCTGGTCGTTACCGTTGGCATCGTGATTTTGCGCCGGCGAAAGAGCCACGAGCACGAGAGTGAGCGCCACGCACAAACCGCAAGCTCGTCGCATGGTCTGAATTGTGGTCATGGAGAATGTTCCTCGAGCTGAATTCCCATCTCTTTTCCGAGGTCGATCAACTCCGCCCGATAGCCAGTTAGCGCCTTGTCCAGTTTTTCCGTGACAGTGACAAGTTCCTTGTCGTCGATCTGCGATCGTCCCAGCTCGTGAGCCAGAGCCTTGCTTTGTTTAGAGACCTCCGAGTCCGCTTTACTGAGCTTCTTGATCAGAGGCTTTAATCCTGAGCGCTGCGCGATGGAAAAGCTGCTCACAAAATGCTGGATGTTGGTCTGTGCCTCGTCGACCGCGTCGCTTAAATCTGCGTAGCGAGATGAATTCGGCGTGCTTGCATTGTTAGGAGCTTGGATCAGATTCTGCGCCTGTTTGCTGGCGGCTTCCGTGCTCTTGTCCAATTGCTGGAACTGGGCGACCTGGTCCGGGGTGGCCTGGAGCGCAATTGCACGATTGAAGTCGGTCATGTCGCTGGTGTTAGGCGTCGGGTTGGATGCACCGGTCGAAGGGCGGCTAGCACTGTGCCCTCCACGCTGGGCCAGCAGCGTGGAGGAGCACGTGAGGAGGACAATCTGACAGAGCAGCACTAACGATCGATTCAAGATGGTCCCACTCCAAATATAGTAACCATCAGAAGGCAGATCCGAGGTAAAGAATCCGTCAAGGAAGGTAAAACCTTGTAAACTCGACAGGCTCTCATGAGAAAACGATGTCGCCTCTCCCCGCTGCTTTTCTTTCTCTTTGCGTTCCTGCCGTCGATGGCCCTCGCGCAGGCTGCCGCAACGGCTTCACAGAAGCCACAACCAGCCGCCAACCTTGGAGTCGCCGCCAGGGCTTGTGAACGCTGCATTCGTGCCCACGAAGAATTCCTGGCCTCGGACGCGCTGCAGGGACGTGGCAGTGGTACCCATGATGAACTGGTGGCCGCGACCTACGTAGCGTCGCAGCTACGCCAGTACGGCATTGAACCGGCGGGTGACGATGGCGGTTACATTCAGCGTGTGCCCGCCATTCAACGGAACATCGTATCTCCGCCCCGGCTAACGATCTCGCCGACGGGAGGCAACCGTCCGGCTGAGCCGATCGCTTGGGAGTACGGCAAGGATTTCCTCGTCGTGGTTCTGACGCAAACGGACTTTTCTGGACCGTTGCGAAAACTAAATGTGGACAAGCTTAGCGACACTGGGAGTCCAGCCATAGAAGCGGGCGCGGTCGTGCTGATTGTGGGTTCGGATGAAAGCAAAGTCAAGCAGACAGCGTTCTCACTAGCTTCAGCAGGCGCGTCTGCGATACTCACACAATCGGGCAATAGCGAGGTCAATCACTTCGAGGAGGCCGGCAAACAATTGCCCAAGGTGGCCAACCAGTTGAAGGACGGCTCTGCAGACGATAAGAAATTCAATGTGCTGGAGTTGAAGCGGGATGCGGTCGACGCGATCGAGCACCTGCCGGAAGGCACTATGGTGAAATTCGAAGCGTGGTCGTCCGAAGAAAAAGGGTACACATGGAATGCGGTGGGCATACTGCGAGGCAGCGATCCGTCGCTGCAACGCCACGCAATCCTGTTTTCGGCTCATTTGGATCACTTGGGAATTGGGGTTCCGGTCCACGGCGACGACATCTACAACGGTGCAGACGATGACGCTTCGGGCACTACGGCTGTACTCGAAATCGCGCGTGTGCTGTGCCGAGGACAGCGTCCGCGGCGCACCGTGCTGTTCGCTCTGTTTGGCAGCGAAGAGATGGGCGCGATTGGATCAAGCTATTTCCGCAACCATCCTCCCGTGCCGCTGAAAGAGATTGCCGCCAACCTGGAATTTGAAATGATCGGCAGACCGGATCCGGCGGTGAAGGATGATACGCTCTGGCTCACGGGATGGGAGCGGTCAAATCTTGGTCCGGAACTGGCAGCGCATGGTGCTCATCTGGTCGCTGATCCGCATCCTGGTGAGAACTTCTTTGCGCGCTCCGATAATTTTGTTCTGGCAAAAAAAGGCGTCGTAGCGCAGACCATATCAAGCTATGGTTTGCACCGCGACTATCACCAGCCCAGCGACGATCTGGCCCACTTGGACTTCAAACACATGAATGCAGCGATTGGATCGCTGTTGATGCCGCTGGAGTGGCTGGTGAATTCAGACTTCCAGCCGAAATGGAATGCGGGAGGGCGGCCTTAGCACTTATGGAAACCGGGCGTCCGCGCCCGGTGGGACGGGCGAGGACGCCCGTTCTCCATTAAATTAAATGCTGGGTGCTTCTTTTCAGTTTGTCTTCTTCGCCTTGCTGATCTTTTCGTCAATGGGCTTGCGGCCGGCGAAGCCCTCGCTAGTGTCGTGCCAGTAATTGATCCCGTGCTCTCCCAGCTTCCAGCAAAGCAGCACGATGTGGCCGTCCACTTTGCAGGGGAAGTCGAGCAGTCCGATTTCGAGATCTTTTACCTGGACGCCGGTCGCGTCAATCTCAGCCAGTGCGTCTTTCACTCGCGGGATGGCCTTTTCGCGCTCCGCCTTTCGACGGGCCATGTGGACTACGTTGACCAATAGGCCACCTTGCAGAAAAACGCGGTGCGCGAGCTCCTGAAGCTCGGTGTCAACGGCCTCGATTAATTTTTTGCCGTCAATTGCAGTGCGCAGCAGCGACTCCAAAACAGGTAGGAGAGATTGGGCTTCTTCAAGGGTGAAAGTTCGGTCGGCCATAGGGGTATGGTTCTATTCTAATGCATTCGGGGGGTCGTTGGTCGTTCGTCCTTTGGCGTTGGCAAGATTCTGCATTACGCAAAATCGAGAGGCCGGGTTTCGCCTGCCATCGAACGGAGTGATCGGATCGCTGCCGAGCTGCGCTCAGCTGGACAGCCGAGGGCGGCTGTCCCCACGTGATTCTTGCCAACGACCAACGACCGTTATTGAATTTCCAGCATCCGATCCAGTGCCACTCGCGCCCAGTGCTTCACGTCATTCTTCACTTTGATCTGGTTCACGATGTTGCCTTCAACCAGATTCTCGAGCACCCAGCACAGATGCTGCGGCGAGATGCGGAACATGGTCGTACACAGACAGCCGGAGTCGTCGAGCGTGATGACCTTCTTCCCTTCCGCGGCAAATTCTTTGCCCATGCGGTTAACCAGGTGGATTTCGGTGCCGACCGCGAACATCGTCCCCGATGGCGCTTGGCGAATCATCCTCAACAAACCCTCGGTCGAGCCGATGCCATCGGCTTTCTGGCAGACTTCCCAGCGACACTCGGGATGCGCAATCACTCGAATGCCGGGATATTTGGCGCGAACGTTATCCACGTGCTCGGGCAGAAAGCGCTGGTGAACGGAGCAGTGGCCCTTCCATAAAATTACTTTTGCCGCACGCAACCGATCAGGCGTCAGGCCGCCGTTAATGAGGTAAGGATCCCACACGACCATTTCGTTCAAAGGAATGCCGAGGTTGAAACCGGTGTTGCGGCCCAGGTGCTGATCAGGGAGGAATAGAAGTTTAGGAGTCTTGGCGAAGCCCCACTGAAACGCACCCGACGCGTTGGAGGATGTGCAAACTACGCCGCCACGTTCTCCGCAGAAAGCTTTGATCGCGGCGGTGGAATTCATGTAGGTGATGGGCGTGATGCCCTCGCCGACGTCGGAGGTCACTCCGGCGGCGATAAGTTGCTCCCAGCAATTTTCCACCTGGGTAATTTCCGCCATGTCGGCCATGGAGCAGCCGGCGTTCATGTCAGGCAGGATCGTCACCTGGCCGTGGCGGCTCAAAACATCAGCGCTTTCCGCCATGAAATGGACCCCGCAGAAGACGATGTACTTGCCCCCGGCGTGCGCGGCCTCTTGCGATAGTTTGTAGGAGTCGCCGCGAAAATCGGCGAAGCGGATGACTTCATCGCGTTGATAGTGATGTCCAAGAATAACGCATTCGCGGCCCAAAGCCTCACGGGCGGCGGCAATGCGGTCGTCCATCGTATGGTCGGGAAGGACGAGGTAATTTTCCAGACTGCAAACTGCTGCTGCGGTTGCCATTCTCATGTCTCGCCTTCAGCTCCGAATGCGAATGCAATTGCGGCTATTCCGCAAATGGCGAACGCTGGATCCGGAACGGGGATGTTGAAAGCTTCCAGCGGCTCCAGCCGATTCACTGCGCGTCGTTTGAAACTACGCCGCGCCCAACCGGCGGGGATGTTGAAGCCACTAACTCTTCACAATAGTTAAGATGCTCAGCGACAGCAGAAAGCGTCGCTTTTTTCGGGCGACGCAAATAACTACCGCAAGTGACTGAGTACCTAGGGGTATTGTGCACTGTTGGAGGGGCAGAACGCAACTTAGAGCCGGCTAATCTCGCTCCAGACGCCGACTTTATTGCGAAACGGCGCTGGCCACTTCCCTGCGTCTCATCCAGAAATAAAGGGCACAAACGCCGACCGTCAGCACCATTCCTGCGCCGAATTCTGTCGTGATGTAGAGCGACCTGCCCACTGGGGCGGTGATCCGGTCAAAAATTGCCTGGATGAAAAGATTGTGGCTGGCATGGAGAACCGCCGCGGTCCATAGGCTGCCCGACTTCAGCCTCAGCCAACCCAGGATGTAGCTATCCGCGATCACCATGAGAGTGAAGCAAGTCAAGGCAACAGCCGGCCGCGTGCCAGAGTTATAGTCGGCGAACAACAACGCTGGATAATGCCAAACCGCCCAGATGCAACCGCTCAAGAGACATCCCCACGTAAAACCTGTTTGTTGAACCAGTCGCGGAAGCAGGAATCCTCGCCAGCCAATTTCTTCGCCCAGTGCACGTGCCATGCTGCTGATTACACCCACTGTCGCATAACAAGGTATCGCCAAAAAGAGGGTCACGGCCCGTGGCGATTGCGGGATGCCGAAAGCTGTGGCTAGCGAAGCGGCATATGCTGAGAATGCGAACGAACCGGGAATCAGCGCCCAGGTCGCGATGTACACCGGCAACGCATAAAAAATCGGGATGAAGTAAGCCCACGCTTCATACTTCGCCGGCCGCCAATTCCAGCCCAGGGTCGCCAGCTCGATGCGAAACAGCCAGCACGTCGTCAGGGCAGCCAGTGCTGGACACCACATCACTAGTCCCACGACCAGACCGTTTCCAGCACCAATGTGTCCGGCGTGGATCATGATGTACTCGGGCAGGCTGCTGAAGGTAAAGACCAGCGCGAGATAAGTGAGGATCTGTTTGGAAAGCGGGCGCATGGTGCGGAATCTTAGCACCAATGTTGCGTCTGTGAATGAATCAGCGAGTCCTACCTTGCGAGGGGTCGGCGGTTGTCGCCGTGCTTACGTCGATGTGTAAGCGTTGTCCGGCGTCGATGTTTGGCGGATAGCAATTGCCATCGGGGTTGTAATTTGCCGGACAACTGGCGGCGACCGCGGGCCTTTTTGGCGATTGCGCGTATTGCCATATGTCGGCAAAACGAATACCACTGTCGGCGGGACTCGGCGCGCGTTTGGGAAAGGCGCACCCAGGCGAGGGCGGACAGGCGTCGTTCGTGACCCAATACACAATCTTTCGTGCGCCGGCATTCTGGCGGATATCGTCCGCGGTAACGATATCCTCGCCACCTTCTTTTGCTGCGGAAATGCCCGAGCAGTAAATGCCGGCCCGAAAACCGCCTGCGCTGACTCCATCGACCCACGCGTAGATGTAGGCTTTCTGTTCGGGCAGCATGCGGCCACCTTGCTCTTGATCAAGGAAAATCACGGTTCGCGCTGGAAATCCTTCCCGCCGTGCTGCTCCTACAGCCGCCTGCGCGTCGGACCTGCCGAGTTTGCTCGCGTACGAAACTGATTTCAGGTCATTGAACAGGCGGCCATTGAACAGCACCAGAAATCCGAATCCTGCTGATTGCAGCGTCTTTCGTTTGCCACTCCATGTGTTAGTCCTCGCGCTCGGCGGATGGTTGAGCCAGAAACCCGTGTAGGAAAACGTCTCGCGAAGAACCTTCAAGTTCTGATCGCCGGGATAATTATTGCGATCAAACCCCAGATATGACGGAGGGTTCTCCACCACATGTGATTGTTGGGCTACGCTCTCTAAACCTGGAAGCACGAAAAGTGCGGCCGCAATAAGGAGAAGCAAAGCAATTCGTTTCACATAGCCATACTAGTGTAGTTTAGCTTGGCCCGCGAACTGGCACAGTCTGTTCGGTATTTTGGGCATCGGAGCTTGATTTCCAAGAAGCAATACCACTTCAAAGGCAGCGGACGAGACGGTCCCCTCTACCCTTCGTGGGGGAAGGACTTGAATACTACTTCGCGGGACTTTGATGTGACTTTCTTGTCGGCATCGGTGCGATTTTCAGTCAGCGTGCCCTTCATGACGTAGTAGCCCTCGTTGGCTGGAGTTTTGCCTTCTCCGCGATCGACGGTGCCTTTAAATTCATACCAGACGCCGTGCACGGTGTCGGTGGTGAAAGTTAGTTTGGTTCCATCAAGCTTGCCGGTTTTGAAGAATTGATCGAGGAAGGCACCGCGGTCGCTTTCGGAGTCGCCGAAGCGGGAAACGAAGCCGGTGACGCGACCCGCATCCTCGACGGTGAGCTGGACGAATTCGCCTTCCCGCTGAAAGCTGTACATTCCCGAATAATCCTCGACCGGCTTTGCGGCTGGGTTTTGCGGCGGATTCTGCCCGACCAGCAACAAACTAAGGGCGAGCACCATCAGGGGAAGTACCTCTGCCAGTTTCATATCGGTATTAGAGCACGGAAATTCACCGCCAGGAACCCTCTGCACTGAGGCTGGGACCGCCGGCGCATCTATAATAGGAGGATTCTCGCCGGTCGCGAGGAGCGCATGAAACAGGGCCCGCTGCTGATCGACACCTCGCGCAAGCGCAAGCACAAGCCGAACCCGGTGCCTGTGCCGACCTTGCTGGTCGAGCTTGAACCGTGGCCCAGGGTCTTTTTTCGTAATCTTAGGGACCTGCTATGGCCTCGGACAAAAGCTCCTTTGCAATTGGTGTCGCGCCCAGCCGATTTTTGGCCTGACGTTTTCGTGCAGAGGCGGGTGCCCTGGTTCCAGTTCCTGCAGTCGACACTTGGTCACATCCTGGTGATTGCGGGTTTGTGGGGATGGTCGGAGCTTTGGCCACAACGGCCGCAGATCGTCGAGCGCCCGGTCTTTCAAAGGTCCGATGTCGTCTATTACGACGCTTCTGAATACCTGGCGCCGCTCGACACTGGCGGAGCGCACGCCCCGTTGCCGCAGAAGGGCGAGCCCGAGCATGCGGCTCAGCCAATCATCTCGGTGCCGCCCGAGGCGGACAATCGCACGCAAACGATTGTCGCGCCTCCAAAACTGAAGTTGGATCACGATGTGCCGTTGCCAAACATCGTGGCCTTGGGGCATCCGACTCCTACGATTCCCACTGCCGCGATGGCGGGTTCGCCTTCGGATTTGAAACTTCCGGTGCTGCCTTCATCCGTGGTTGCGCCAGCTCCCGACGTAAAGACTGCGCTGAAGCAAACTCCATTTTTATCGGATTCAGTGGTAGCGCCAGCGCCGGATGTCAACTCCGCGAATTCGAGGCGAGATGTTCATGCTCCGCAACCGGCAATTGTCGAGCCTCCGCCCGTGGTTGCGGACGCAGCTTCGCGCAGATTAACCGATATCAATATAGGACACGCGCAGCCGGTGGTGCCTGCGCCGCAGTTGCCGATGGGAGAGCAACGCGCGGCGTCGAGCATGGCGCCGATGGGGAATTCCGGCGGCGCAGTAGTGCCGCCCCCGCCTTCGGCTCAAGGATCCGGGGGCACTGGCGATGGACGCCTGGTTGCACTGAACCTTCATCCCGTGGTTCCGAGTGGACCTGTCGACGTTCCCGCAGGCAACCGGAGGGGAACGTTTGCCGCGACTCCGGAAGGCAAACCGGGCGCCGCAGGGACGCCGGATATTTCCGGTGACCCTCATCCCGCTGCCGCAAATGGTATAGGCGGTGGCCATGGCAGTGGAAGCGCGTCGGGGTCGGGCGACAGCTCAAACGGCGTCCCCCCAGGACTTTTTGTGGGCGCCAATCCCAAGGCGGGGAGCAATTCGGCAGTTGCTGGCGTCACTCAGGGCATGTCGAAGACAGTTTCATCCGACTCTCCGCTCATCGCCAGCGCAACGCCGCCGCGGGTTACCGCGGTTCCGCCGCATCCTTCGGAGTTGCCGGCCAATGCAACCAGTGAACTGGAGCGCAAGGTCTTCGGCGACCGGAAGTCTTATGCCATGATGCTGAACGTGCCCAACTTAAACTCCGCGGGCGGGAGTTGGGTGATGCATTTTGCAGAGTTGAAGCAAGCTGAAAAGCCAGGTGAGTTGGTTGCCCCGGTAGCCACGCAAGAAGTAGATCCCGGATATCCGATCGAGTTGATGCGGCAGAATGTTCAGGGCATAGTCATGCTCTCGGCGGTCATTCGCAGCGACGGATCGGTCGGCGAGGTGCGAATTCTCCGCGGAGTCGACGATCGCCTAGACGTCTATGCCAGCGCCGCACTGTCGCGCTGGCGATTCCGTCCCGCCACTAGGAATGGCGATCCGGTGGCGATCCAGACGGTAGTCATGATTCCGTTCCGGCCCATGCGAAAGCCCGGTTTCTAACAACTTCGCCACGGATTTCACCGATTAACACGGATACGTTTCTTTTCCTTTTTTTCTTCTTTTTCCTAATCCGCGAAATCCGTGCAGATCCGTGGCGAGGTTTTTTTGTGTTCCGTACAGGGCTATTCAGCCACGCCCGCCAGTGCCAGGAGCGTCAGCAATATCCGCTTGAGTCCCAGTTCGCGTCCGCTGCAGTCGAACCACTCTTGCAGGGTGTGAGCGCCGCCGCCCACGCCACCGCCACCGATAGCGATGGCTTCGCGGCCCAGTGACAATGGAATGTTGGCGTCTGTGGAAGCGCGCTGAATTTGGGCGGCGTTGCCCAGGTGAGCATCCACGGCGCGAATTACCTTCAGAATTCGAGCGTTGCCATCCAGTTCGCCCGCCGGGCGATTGCCAATGGGCACGACCTCGCAGCTGAGGCCGGACGAGCGCTTCTGCGACGAAGTACGCCGCTCGCTAACCCGCGATTCTTCTTCAACAGCGTGCTCAAGCGCGCGTCGCAGGGACGCTTCCAGGCGCTCCATCTCGGCCATCGATGTCGAGCGAATGTCGACTCTCATGCTGGCCGACTCCGGAATGGAGTTCACGGAAGTGCCGCCGCGGATCACTCCAACATTGAATGTGGTTTTCGGAGAGGATGGGAGCGAGGTCTGGGAGAACGAATGGATGCCGCGCGCCAGTACCAGGATCGGGTTGGGCATGCCGAAATCGCTCCAGGAGTGTCCGCCGGGGCCGCGAACGATGATTTCGAAGCGGCGGCTGCCTAGAGCCTCCGCTACGATCGTGTCCGAGCCGGCGCCGTCCAGGATCAAACTGTAGCGGATCGAATCTTTCCATCGGTTCTGGGAGAAAATGTGACGCATTCCGCGCAGGTCGCCTTCTCCCTCTTCGCCCACGTTGCCGATAAAAAGTATGGGTGTGGCCAGCGCTATTTTGGATGCGCGAAGCCCGGCTGCCACCGCCAGCAAGGCCGCGGCTCCAGCGCCGTTATCAGAAACGCCGGGCCCGTAAAGGCGGTTGTTCTGCTGACGCAGGTTGAGCGGAGTTCCAGCCGGAAAAACGGTATCGATGTGAGCGCTGAGTGCCGTGTATTGCCTGGCCGCCGACGGTTTGGTCAGTTTGGCCTGATCATGATGAATGCCGAAAACGTTGCCCACTTCGTCGGTGCAGACATCTTCGAGTTCGAGCTCGCGAAAGCGTTCGCGGAGCCATTCTCCGCGGGCTGCCTCTCCAAACGGTGGAGCGGGAATGCGCGCCATTTCCAGTTGCCAGGCCGCAAACTGGGCTTCCTCGGCGCGAAGCCAGGCGAAAGCCGCGCGGATTTCTGGCGACCCGGCAAGACGGACGATCTCTTGCTGGATCGTGGGGGAGACAAATGGCACTTCCGCGCGTGGACTAGAGGGCATAACTCGACCACGCCATCTTACAACGTAAAGCTCTAGTGTGAATCTGGACCAGGCCCGCTAAGGCGACGAGATCATGCGTGCGAATCGCAAGAGGATTCAAGAAAAGCTCAAATCTTGCTCACTGCGGCAACTTTCTGTCCTGGCCAGCAATCTAATTAGGCAGGTTTTCCCCGTCCGATTTCGTTACACTAGTCTTATGAGAGTCATGCGGATTGCGTTCGTGGTGGTCATGGCCGTTGCCCTGTGCGGCCCGGTCTCGCTCGGTGCGTTCGGGGACGAAGGAGCGCTTAATCCCGCTGAGCCCAAGGGCGTTACATCCGACGAAATCATCCAACGCTTTGCCGCCAAAGAGAAGGAATTCAAAACCGCCCTCGACCAGTACGGATATCGTCAAACCGTGAAGGTGCAAACGGTCGATGGAGACACTCCGGATGGCGAGTATCAGCAGGTTTTTGACGTCTCTTTCGATGATCAAGGGAAAAAGGTCAAGAACGTCGTTTTCGCGCCGCAATCGACCCTCCAGCGGATCATGATGACCGAGCAAGATATCGATGACATCGAGAACCGGCTGCCGTTTGTGCTGACCAGTGATGAGATTGGCGAATACAGCATTCTCTATGTCGGGCAGCAGCAGGAGGACGACCTGCACTGCTATGTGTTCGACATCGCACCCAAAAAGATCGAAGGCAAGAAGCGATATTTTCAGGGACGCATTTGGGTAGACGACAAGGATTATCAGATCGTGAAAACCTACGGAAAAAGCGTCCCCGACATTACCAGAAAGAGGGGCAATGAGAACCTGTTTCCCAAGTTCACCACCTATCGGGAGCAGGTCGTGGATGGTCCCTATTGGTTTCCCGTCTACACGCGTGCCGATGACACCCTCCACTTCTCCACGGGCGACGTGAAGGTGCGCGAGATTGTGAAATATACGAATTACAAGAAATTCGGATCGAACGTGAAGATCACCTATGACGGGAAAGAAGTGCAGAAGGGCGATCAGGGAAAGAACGCGCCCCCACAGCAGCCGCAAAAGTAGCTGTCAGCACTCAGCCGTCAGCATTCAGTCTCCGAGATACCTCTCGAGGGCTTTGAGATTCTAGCAGGCTCCTTCATCTCCCAGCCTGATTTGGATCGTAAGCAAGATTGTAAGCATGCCGTCAGCGGTAAAGGATTGCCTGGCTTCAGCCTTGCTGCCGTACCTCACATTCTGAAATTCTGCTTCCTCAGCATCCGTAAGGGCACGCAGTACCCCTTTTTCAACGGCGATCACATAGCCGCCAGCATGCGAAATGCAGGCTTCTGCTGAAGTTACGGTTTGGTGTTCGTGGTCGCATCCCAGGAGACAGCCGCTGTCTGTCCAAGCGGCAAAATAGAAGATCGAGCGCATCAGAGTTCTCCGTCTCGACATGAGACGACTTCTGATCTACATGTCTCAACCGTGATACGGGGTCAAGTCTGGCAACACAAGGTTACGGCAGTGAAACTCGGGCATGACCTTTCGTAATCGAAAGACCTGATGCGGGCTGAGTGCTGATTGCTCAATAAAAGAGATACTTCCGCCACTTGTCATCGGAACGGCCCATCAGGCGCATGATGTGACGGCTGGTGTGCAGATTGAAGGCGCGGGGCTCGCGCATGAGCTGCATGCCGGCCTCGTGCGGCAGTTGGTTTCCCTTGCGGCGATTGCAGGGATGGCAGCAGGCTACCAAATTCTCCCACGTGGAAGCGCCTCCCCGAGATCGGGGTACTACGTGGTCCAGTGTGAGCTCTCCCGAAGCCAACACTTCCCCGCAGAACTGACAGGTGTTGCGATCGCGCAGCAAAATATTCTTGCGAGAGAGAGCGCGCGTCTGGTGCGGAATGCGGCGATATTCGAGCAACCGGATCACGGACGGCAAGCGAATGGCGAGACGGGCGGCATGGAGGAAGTGTCCGTTCTCTTCCTCGGTCATTGCGATGCCCTTCAGCACCAGGACGATAGCGCGGCGCGCCGCGCAGACGTTGATAGGTTCGTACGAAGCGTTCAACACCAGCACCGGCGCATGCAGCACGTGCGGGCCTTCGCTCTCGGAACGCACGGCCGCTACCAGTGGGGACGACATGTGAGTCCGTCCCATGCCACTCATCGAATTGTTCCACTTCCCCGACATTCTCTTCTCGAACCACCGAGCTTCGCTCGGTCGGACAGCCGAGGGCTCTCCCCACGTGCCTTTATCCGGAGGCTGCCATGGTTAGCCGTGCTTCGGTTTCTGTCTCCCGTATCGCGTGCTGGGCCTCCGTCTTCAGTGTTCGCGCTACCGTTGCTACGTAGACCTTCGACGCTCCCGCGCGCCGTAGGATGCGTGCGCATTCTGAAACCGTTGTTCCGGTGGTAAAGACATCGTCTACTAACAGCACCTCACGTCCAGCCGTCTCGTGAGGCCTGATCACCACAAAGGCGCCGCGAATATTTTCACGTCGTTGATGTCGCGAGAGCCCGATCTGAGATTTCGTTTCGCGTCGGCGCTCCAGCAAACCAGGGCTCAACTGGAAGCGACCGGCAGAAGGCTTCACTTTCAGGGCAGCACGGGCGATCAGCTCAGACTGGTTGAATCCTCGCTGTCGGAGTTTTGTGAAGTGCAAAGGGACAGGCACAACTAAAAGTTCGGTTCTACCAAAAAGAGGCTGCAGATCTTCAACTGCTTCCACCAGCATGCGGCCCAAGACATTCGCCGCTGGCCGAACCTGGTTGTATTTGAGCAAATGAATCAGTTCCCGCAAGCCGCTTTCGTAGCTCCCGTAGGCTGTAGCCTTGACGTAAGGAGGTTCGAGACGGCGGCACAGTCCACACCGAGCCTCGCCAGATTCAGAAGGATGGCCTTCGGCAGAGAAGGCGAAGGGGCTTATCAGCCGTTCGCCACAGATGGAACAAAGTCCGCTCGTAATTGGCTGCATGGCTCCAAGACAATCTTCACAAACTGGCAGCCGTGAAATATTTGTCAGGGGGGCACCGCAAAGACGGCAATCGGAAGGGAACAACGTAGCGAACAGACCTGCGGCGATGCCGCTGGCCCATGAGACCAATCGATTGTCTTGCGCAACAACCCTGGTCCCGGTGGCCCGAATTGGGGTCCCGTTACTGCTGAAGACGATCCTCCTTCACCCGATCGCGGCTGCGGGGGCTCCGACCGGACGAATCTTCTTCAGTATAGCGGCGCGGGAGTTCGGAAGCAACGAGGGCAGGTATCAGGGAGTTACGTGCGTCACGACCATCGCCATCGCAGGCCGCCTGAAATCGTGCACCTCAATCATTGGGACAAGCTCGCATTGGGGACATCCGACGCGTCTGTCGTTTTTTGAAACTAGTTATAGAAACCTGTCAAACGGACTTGTAAATCAGGCGGTGCGCGTGCTAACGTGCGCCGTCCTACTTTATGCTGATCATTCCTGATCTTTTGTGAGGATTCTGACCATGAGCCCCCAAAGTACAGTGAACCCGACCGAAGTCCCCAAGAAATTCAAACCTTATGTCCCCGAGAACATGGAGATGCGGGAGTTTACTTTTCGCGCCGTGATGCTCGGGTTGGTAATGACAGGAATTCTGGGCGCCGCCAACGCCTACCTAGGCCTCAAGGCGGGGATGACGATCGCCGCCACGTATCCTGCCGCAGTCATTGGCATGTCGCTTTTGCGGCTGATGAAAGGGTCGCTGCTAGAGGAAAATATCGCACGAACTGTGGGTGCAATTGGCGAATCGGTGGCTGCTGGCGCGGTCTTCACCATCCCGGCATTTGTTCTCGCGGGACTTTGGCCGAGCCTCGGCATGGAGAGGTATTGGCAATCCGTCGCGCTGATGGTAATCGGCGGCCTGCTGGGCATTTTGTTTGTCACTCTGTTGCGACGCGTCATGGTCGAAGACGCAGAGCTGCCTTTCCCCGAGTCAGTGGCGGCGGCGGAAATTCATAAGGCCGGACAACAGGGATCCAAGGCAGCGAAAATTTTGTTCGCCAACATGGGCTTTGGCGGGCTGATGTACTTTCTTTCCCAGGTCAACCTTTTCTGGTACACGAAAAATGTCTTGGTCAACATTCCGAAAATGGCGACAGGGTTACGGCTGGGGCGCGGGGCGAACGCGCCCATGCTGGCAACCGGTGGAATGTCGCAATTCACCTCACCCGCGGTTAGTCCGGCCTATCTGGGCGTGGGCTATATTATCGGACCTCGGCTGGCGTCGCTGAACTTCGCTGGCGGCGTGGTGGCTTGGGGTTTGCTGGTTCCTCTGCTCATTTACTTCCTCGGGCCGACTCTGCCGCCTATGGCGGCCGGCGCGAACCCGGCAACATATTGGGGAGGAATCGCGTTCAGCGTGTGGTATTCGATCGTGCGTCCGATTGCCGTGGGTGGCATGCTGGTCGGCGCCGGCTTCACGCTTTTCCGCATGCGCAAGCAACTGATGGCCGGCATGAAACGCGCGGTTTCTGATCTGAAGAAATCCGCCGAAGCGCACAAGGCGACCAGCCGTGTGGACCGCGATCTCAATGCAAAAGTCGTTTTTGCGGGTATCGGGCTGGTATTCATCGCGATGATCGGTCTCTATTACTATTTCATCTCGGGAGCACACAACCTGAGCGGAGGCAAGGTCATCGCCGGCGCAGTCGTGGCCGCAGCCGTCATGATCGTTCTCGGCTTCTTCTTCGCCGCAGTCTCGGGCAACTTGGTCGGCATGATTGGTTCTTCCAACAATCCGGTTTCCGGCCTGACGCTGTGCACGCTTGTAGTTGCGGCGCTGCTAATGGTGGCAATGGGAGTCTCGGGCATAGGCGGCGTGGCGGCGGTGCTGGGAGTAGCGGCCGTGGTTTGCGTGTCGTCCGCGGTGGCGGGCGAAATGTTGCAGGATTTGAAAGCTGGCCACATTCTGGGCGGCACGCCGGCGAAAATGCAGATTGGCGACATTTTTGGCACCATCGTGGCGTCGCTGGTTTTGTTCTTCCCGCTGATGATTCTCGATAAAGCCTATCACTTCGGCAGCGCGGCCTTACCTGCGCCACAGGCCGGCCTCATGGCCATGCTGGCTCAGGGCATCGTCGGCGGCAACATGGCTTGGCCCCTGGTCGTGGTCGGCATACTTATGGGCTTCGCCATGATTCTGGTTGAAGTAAAAAGTCCCATGCTCTTCTCCGTCGGAATGTACTTGCCCCTGGAGACGACCTCTGCCATTTTCGTGGGCGGAGTGATTCGCTGGTTTACCGACAAGCTTCGCGACCGCCGCGGCTACAATGATGCGCAGAAAGCGCGTGTCGACAACGCGGGCGTGTTGACCGCGTCAGGACTGATCGCGGGAGAAGCGCTATGCGGTCTGGTGATTGCCGGGGTGGTCGGAAGCAATCATCAGCTTTGGCATATCGATGTTGGAGACTTCTCCTTCTCCGGCCTGATCGGTATGGCGGTGCTGGTTTTTGTGATGATGAAAGTGCCGCTGTCGAACGCCGGCAGCCCGGATGAGCCGGCGCCACCAACGGCGATCATGTAAATTGGGAAGAATCTTTTAACCACAAAGGACACAAAGGTCCACAAAGGAAAACTGGGTTCTTGTGCTCTTACTTTGTGGACCTTCGTGTCCTTTGTGGTTCAAGCTCTTTCATGTCGATTGCACAGAACCTTGCTCTGGTGCGTGACCGAATTGCCGCTGCCGCGCGTCGTGCCGGACGCCAACCCGAAGACATCGCATTGATGGCGGTCAGCAAGACGTTTCCCGCAGAGCGCATTCGGGACGCTTACGACTCCGGACTGCGGCTGTTCGGCGAGAATCGGGTGCAGGAATTCGCTGGGAAGGCCGGCGCACTTCGGGATCTGCGTGATGCCGAATGGCATCTGATCGGCCATCTGCAAACCAACAAAGCGGCGAAAGCGGTTGAACTGTTCGCTGCAGTGGATTCCGTCGATTCGTTGCGTCTGGCTCAGAAACTCAATGCCTCCTCGCAGCAACTCGAAAAAAAGCTCAAAGTCTTAATCGAAATCAACGTCGGCGGCGAGGCAGCCAAAAGCGGCGTGGCCCCGGAGTCCCGCGAACTGGAGGAACTTCTATCGGCAGCGCTGGAGCTAGAACATCTCGAGTTTCGCGGACTGATGACGATTCCTCCGTTTACCGACGATCCACAGACGGCGCGACCTCATTTCCGAAAGCTACGCGACTTACGAGATCAGATTGCGCACAGATTGCCCGCATTCAATATGCGTGAGCTCTCGATGGGGATGTCGCACGATTTTGAAGTCGCGATTGAAGAAGGGTCGACCTGCGTACGCGTGGGAACCGCGATCTTCGGGGAAAGGTCGAGCAAGTGATCAACCACAGAGTCACAGAGACACAGAAAGAAACAAAAGAAGGAATACGAGCCAAAGCGATCCCCCTCGATTCTTGTGTCTAGAAGTTCTCTGTGACTCTGTGGTGAAATCGGAATTGATGATTCCTATTCGCGATACGTCGGCAGGCGTTACTTTCATGGTCAAGGTGCAACCACGCGCCAAGAAAAATGCCATTACCGGGGTGGTCGGTGACGGGCTGAAACTGGCTTTGACCGCACCTCCGGTCGACGGACGGGCCAATGAAGCCTGCATCGAATTCTTCGCAAATCTTTTGGATGTGCCGCGTTCTTCCGTTACCATAGCGTCCGGCGAAACCGGCCGGAACAAAGTCATTCGAGTTGCAGGATTGTCTGCGGACGAAGTGCGGCGACGGCTGAGGACGTAGCAACGCCGGCGCTACAAAAGGAGGCCAGGAGCTGCTTTGACCTTTTCTGAACGCCTATATGAGATTCGCACTGGCTTTGAGCGTCCCTTCTGGGTTGCCAACATCAGCGAGATATTCGAGCGCCTTTCCTACTACGGCGCCTTTGCGTCGCTTGCCCTCTACCTGCAGGAGCGGTTGAATTTCTCCACCGAGCAAACTGGAACGTTGACCGGCATCTTCGGGGGCATGGTATGGTTTCTCGCCATTTTTGGCGGCGCCGCTGCCGACCGTCTCGGCTTCCGTCGCGCTCTTTCGGCGGCTTACCTCATCTTATCCGTGGCGTATTTCCTGATCGGCTCCATCGCAGCGCCCTGGCTCGCGCCGGTGCGCAACGCTGTACCGATTAGTCTGTTCGTAGGCTTTATTCTCATCCTTCCCGCACTTGGCATTTCGCTGGTAAAGCCGTGCGTGGTGGGCACGACTGCCCGCGCCTCAAAAGAGAATGTCCGCTCGATCGGATACTCGATTTACTACACCCTGGTCAACATCGGCGGCGCAGCAGGCCCTTATTTCGCATCCTGGGCCCATCGTCACCTGGGTGTTGAGAATGTTTACCGCCTTGCGGCGCTCAGTGTGTTCGCGATGTTCTTTGTGGTCCTGTTCTTCTTTCGCGAACCGCGCAAACCGGGTGACGCGCCTCCACCTTCGATCGCGACTGTCGCTCGTAATTTCTGCGTGGTGGTAGGAAATTACCGCTTGGTTTTGCCGGTATTGCTCGTTGCTTTGCTTCTGCGCATCGGCCTCTGGATCTATCCCAGCTTCAGCGTTCCCTGGTGGATTTGGAGTGGACTCCTCTTGCTTGTGCTCGCCGGTATCAGCCGGTTCATGTGGTTCCTTGTGCTCTTCACTGGCTACTGGGTCGTATTCTGGCAACAGTACATCAGCCTGCCCGGCTACATTCACGGATACATCAATCCCCACGCGGATGTAGAGATCATTCTGGTGACCGACGGGCTGACTGTGATCTGTCTCACCCTCGTAGTGAATTACCTGACGCGCAAGATACCCGCGTTTCAGGCCGTGATTCTGGGAACCGTGATCACATCCGTTGCGTGGCTGATTCTCACCTTTCGGCCAACGATCTGGGGTGCGGTGCTCTCGCTGTTTGTCCTTGCGCTGGGCGAGATCATCCAGCAACCGCGTTACTACGAATATATTTCGCGCCTTGCACCTCCGGGTCAGCAGGGCACGTACATGGGATTTGCGTTTCTGCCGATCGGAATCGGTTCGCTGATTGGCGGGTGGTTCGGTGGAATGCTGGTCCATCATTTCGGAGAGGTCCTGCATCAGCCAGAAACAATTTGGTGGTGTGTGACTGCTGTAGGCTTGGCTACGTCGGCGTTGCTTTGGATCTACGACAAGACTGTGAGAACAGAAGGCGCCGTTCCGGCAAAATAGAAGGTTTCATGCCCAAGCGCGATATCACTCCGGCCTACATCGCTGCACACATCCGCCGAGTTTTGAAAGACGGCGGTACTGCGCCTCACTCCGAGGAAGTGCAACGGTTTTTCAAGGAAGAGATCAAATCTCGGGGGTGGTATACCGCTGAGTTGCGCAAAGTGGCGATTCGCTTCCGGCGCGCGATTCTGCGCGAGCGGAGCCTTGAGTTCCTGCTACAGATTGCCAATGAGCTATTCGCGGGGCGAATTCTTGAAGAGAAAATCCTTACGGTATTCCTGCTGGAAAAACTGACTGACGAGTTCGGCGACGAGGAGTTTCGATTGTTTGAGTCTTGGCTGTCTCGAATCTCAAGTTGGGCGGACCACGATGCGCTGGTGCACTACCTGATTGCCCCGATGGTCGCTGCCAAACCGTCTCGCTCGCGCAGAGTTTTTCGCTGGGCGAAATCGCAGGACCGCTGGCATCGACGCGCCGCTTGTGAGGCGTTTATCAAGGGGACACGGCGGAAGATGTTTTTTTCTGAGATTAAGCGCTTGTCCAACCTGCTTCTTTCTGACGAAGATGACATGGTGCAAAAGGGACTGGGTTGGCTGCTGCGCGAAACTGCCAAAGCGGATGCGAAGCGGACCGTGCCTTATCTGATGAGCATCCGCGAGCGGGTGCCACGGCTTGTGCTGAGGACGGCCTGTGAAACGCTCCCGGCAAACGTTCGGAAAAAGATCCTTGCGAAGCCTGCCCGATCTTAGTTGCCGAGCTTTCGCTCGGCTGGACAGCCGAGGGCGGCTGTCCCCACGTGAGTCTCGGTTGACCCGGGCAGGATTCGCCCAAACCCGCCGACATTGTTAGAATAGTTGTTCGCCCATGAACCTTCCTGCAATTCAGGCTGCCCTGCGCGAGCGGAATATCGACGCATGGCTTTTCTACGATCACCATCACCGCGACCCCATTGCCTACAGGGTATTGGGGTTGTCGCCTGATCTGATGGTCACCCGGCGGTGGTTCTACCTGATCCCGGCGGAAGGTGAGCCCACAAAGCTGGTGCACAAGATTGAGTCGCGCCACCTCGACACCTTGCCCGGCAAGAAGCTTCAGTATGCTGGCTGGCAAGAGCTGTTCGATCAGGTGAAGGTGCTGCTTTCATCGCATCGCGATGTCGCCATGCAGTACTCGCCGAATAACATCGTGTTCACGATTTCGCTGGTGGACGGCGGCACGCTGGAGTTGATCCGGGGGTTGGGGAAAAATGTGGTCAGCTCGGGTGATCTGGTAGCGCTGTTCGAAGCGACTTGGACCGATGAGCAGATCAAGACACATTTCGCGGCGCGGGATGCGGTGGATGCAATTACTGCCGCGGCTTTCCAGGAAATCGGGCGGCGAGTGCGTAACGGGGGGACGAACGAGCATCAGATTCAGCAGTGGTTCATGGAAGCTTTCCGGCGCGAGAATCTGGTGACGGACGATCCGCCCATCGTCGGAGTCAATGCCAATAGTGGCGACCCGCACTACGAACCTCGAGCTGAAAACTCAGCGCCGATTCGCGAGGGCGATTTCGTTCTGCTCGATGTGTGGGCCAAGAAAAATACGCCCGGAGCCGTCTATTACGACATCACCTGGACCGGCTTCGTGGGCAAAGCGCCTTCGACCCGAATGCAGGAAGTTTTCAATGTGGTTCGCGATGCGCGCGACGCAGGAGTAAAAGTGGTGCAGGAAGGCATCGCCAGTGGCCGCGCGATGTGTGGATGGGAAGTAGACCGGGCAACGCGAGATCATATCAAGACGGCTGGCTTCGGCGATTACTTCATTCATCGGACCGGGCATTCGATTGGAACCGAGGTCCATTCCAACGGCGCCAACATGGACGATCTGGAAATTCACGACGAGCGCCGGATTCTTCCCAATTCCTGCTTCTCGATCGAGCCGGGTATTTACTTGCCGGAATTTGGCGTACGCAGTGAGGTAAACGTGCTGGTGCGTCCCAAGGCGGCCGAAGTCACGGGTAAAATTCAACGCGAGATTGTAATCATCTGAATGGCAAATCCCTCGACAACTAAAGAAACAGCACCACTTCAACCTGTGACCGCAATGTCGGTGCTCGCTCCAGCAATCGGCTGGCTGATTCCGGGCGCGGGGCACCTGATCCAGAAGCGGTGGATTCGGGGCTTGCTGATCATGGGCTCGATCGTGATCATGTTCCTGCTTGGATTGGCTATGCAGGGACGCGTGTACCGTCCGAATGGCGGGGACATTTTGGATATTCTCGGATTCGTAGGCGATGTGGGGGCGGGAGGATTGTATATCGTCACTCGGGCTTTGGATCTGGGACAGGGCGCTATTGCGCATGCCACGGCTGATTACGGAACCAAATACATCATTGTTGCCGGCTTGTTGAACTTTATCTGCGCGGCCGACGCATATCACATCGCGATCGGGAAGAAGCCATGAACCTGCAGCTCTCCCATTTCAGCTCTGCCGTGCTGTTCGCCGTATTTGCCTCGGTCGTTTTTGGAATCACTCAGCGCAGCACCTCCCGCGAACAGATTCGCTATGGCCTGTATTGTTTTGCCATGTTCGTTGGTGGTGTCTTCGTTGCGGGCTGGGTGATGTGGATGTTGAGAAGATAGCTGTCAGCTTTCAGCTATCAGCCCTCAGCTTACCAACTTGTTTGGATCGATCACTGGGAAACTGAAGAAGTAGATCTTGGCTGAGAGCTGACGGCTGAAAGCTAAGAGCTTTGCCGCTATCCTTCCCAGACGAAAGCGTCGAACACCCTCTTTGTGTCGAATCCCAGGCGAAGATAGAGTTCCACGGCTCGCGCGTTCGCCTCCGTAACCGTCAAAGACAACAGGGAGAACTTTCGCTGTCGCAGGTTGGCCGTGGTGGACGCCAGCAGCCATTCGCCGATCCCGTGCGAGCGGTACTCTGGCAGCACGCAAACCTGGGTCACGTGTCCTACGTCGTGGCGCACGCGAGAACACAAAATCAATCCGATCAAGGTACGGGACTCTTTGTGCACCGCCGCGAAGGAGGACTCGGGATCGAACGTCCCGCATCCGGGAAAACGCACAATGTTGTTCAGAAAGCGCAGAGACCCGCTCAAAGTACGGTACTGATCGTTGATCTCCGAATCCACGTGTCCGCGATACGCGCTCGTGATCACGGCCGCGGCGGGTTGGTAATCCTGTTCCGACCACGTCCGGATTTCAATATCCGGATGCAACACTGGCCCTGGCTTGGTTGCCTTCTCTAAAGGCAGAACCATGAAGAGTCGCGAATGCCGGCTGAAACCCTGCTCGACAAAGGGCCGGGTCACGACTCCGGTTTCATGCATCAGCAATTGCGCTTCGACGCGATGGATGCCGGGAGACTGCTGTAGGGTTTCAATCACGTGCGTGAGCAGTCGAGATTCTACTTCGTGAGGATCAGGCAAGCGGCCACCGTTGGCAACAAAGAGGTCCCCAATTACGCCCTTGCTGCCTTCGTAAACAAAGAACGCGTAACCGAAGATTCGTCCGCGATCGATGGCCGCGTAGCCCGGTAGTATCTTGGCGTCCACGTAGCGCAGAATCATGTCGGCGGAGCCGCCGTAATCCCAGGAAAGCAGGCGCGACCACACGCCGATCTCGTCCTGCAATAAAGGACGCAGGTCGACGGAGGAAAAATGCCTGAGATCGAGAATCTCCACGCGGGCTCCTGGAGGGTTGCGCCTCAGCGGTGCGACCAAATCGCGGCCGCGAAAGCTGAGTGTATTAGCTTCGCACGTCGCGAGGCAAACGGGAGTATCTCAGAGGATTCACGGAATAATTTCAGCCTGGCGGAATTGAAGATTTGACTGAATGCTGGCTGCTGGCTGCTGACCGCTGATCTGTCTAGTGGCTCATCTCTCTCATCCCCTCGGCCGACACCCAGTAGTAATCCAAACCTTGCGGCGCGAAGCTTCCCAGATACGAGACGCGGCGGCCAGCAACCTGTTTTGCAATCGCGGTCTGGGATCCCTCCGGAGCTACCACCAGATGTTCGTCAGCGGGAACCTCTCCTGATTCATACCGAGCGATGATCTGGTTTCGATAAAAGGCAAGGCCAAACTCGGTTTCACGAGAGACGCCAGCTACCGCAAGCGGGAGCGGCTTACTCTCCAGGTGGCTGATCTCATTCGCCAGCGGCCGGACAGAAAGCAGGCTATCGAGCGCAGGCGCTCCCAGTCGCAGTAGCGCAGCGACGGCCAACACCACCGGCACCAGCGTGATAAATCGCAGTGCTGCGAAGCCGAGCTTTGTGCGCAGCGTGAGAGCAATGCCGATCGCTAACACAGCCGCAAATGTAAAGGAAATGGCAGCTCCCCTGCCCCATGGAAGGCGGTGCTGCAGAACAAGGTACTGGATCATCAGCGCCGGAACAATAGGCGCTGCTGCGCTGGTTGCGTGCAGAACGATCAAGAAAATGCTGGGACTTTCGCAGTTCGCCACGCGACGCCGCACATACTCTGCCAGCAACAGTATTCCTGCGGGTAATGCGGGCACAATGTAGCCCGGCAGCTTCGATTGGGAGAGCGAAAAGAACGCGACCGGCACGGCCAGCCAGATCACAAGGAACACATCGAGGACACGTTCCGAATCAAGAATTTCCCGTCGCGCCGTCCACCAGACGCGAATGGGTTCTGCCAACGACGCCACCACAAACACGGTCCATGGAATCAAGCCAAGCAGCGTAACCGGAACGTAATACCAGAATGGTTCGGGGTGGTGATAGAGATTCGTCCCAAAACGCGCGAGGTTGTGCTGAAGAATGAAGACGCGGAAAAATTCAGGATTCTTGATCTGTACAGCGATGTGCCAGGGAAGAACCACAGCGCAGAACAACATAATTCCCGGAACCCAGAGCGTTCTTCCCAGCAAGCGGTAATCACTCGTCGCGGCGGCAAAGATTACGATGATCACGGCCGCTAATAAGGGCGCGACCGGTCCCTTGGCGAGCATTCCCAGAGCCAGAAAACAATAGAAAAGTGCCAGGAACCGGCGAGACTTGCTCTCGTACCAGGCGTACCAGGCGAGCAGCGCTATGGTGAACGTGGCCGCCAGTGGCATATCGGTCGAAGCGGCCCGGGCGAAGCCGATGATTCCCGCCGCAGAGGCAGTCATCAGAGCGCCATCGAGTTGGAAGCCGGGACGAAAACGTCGCAGGAAAAGATAGGTCACGACCACCATCAGGGTCGCGTCCACTGCCGAAGGCAAGCGCGCAGCCCAATCGCTCACACCGAAGATCCGGTAGGCCAACATGGCCTGCCAGTAGTAGAGTGGCGGTTTCTCCAGCCACGGTTTGCCTCCGAGCGTGGGCGTAATCCAGTCATGACGAGCCAGCATCTCGCGGGCGACTTGCGCGTAGCGAGGCTCATCCGCTCCGATCAGTCCAAAAAACGAGAGTCCGAAGAAAAAAAGGAATCCGCAGAATCCGGCGAGCAGGAGCCAATCGGCAGAGGCGCGGGAGATCCTCACTCATGTCCCCTTGGCTTTGCCAGCGCATACACGCTGATCAAAGCCCAGACCACTTCCAGCAAGACAAAGCCGATCTGAAAAGGATGAAAAGCAACGTAGGCGAGAATGGCGGAACCGACCGCATTGAGGAGGTTGTACACAGCCTTGCGGGAGTCCATCCAACTAATCTGGTGGCCCACATAAGCAACCAGAATGAGGAGCGCGCCGACAAACGAAGCGATCTGCCGCGGCAGCGAAATATCCATAGAGAGCTATTGTACGGAGGGATTGGTTCGAAGTTGCGCCATGATTCTTGCCACCGCGACGGACAATGGACCGTCGAGCGAACAGCCACTGGCGCATGCGTGGCCGCCACCGCCGAACTGCTCGGCTACTGCCGCAACATTCAGCTGTCCTTTGCTGCGCAGGCTTACACGGAATCGTCCGTCGGGAAGCTCGCGGAAAAACACCGCAACCTCAACGTCCTGGATCGAGAGCGCGTAGTTCACCAACCCTTCGCAGTCTTCTTCCTTGGCTCCGAGGCGCTCCATTTGCTCACTGGTCACCCAGATCCAGGCCAGCGGTCCTTCGCGGTGCAGATTGGAAAGTGCCGCGCCCAGCAGTCGCATCTTGGCAGTAGAATGTCCGAAATACACACTGCGCGCGCAATGCGCTGGATCGGCGCCGGCCAGCACCAGTTCCCGTGCCAAAGCAAAAGTATGCTCGTTGGTGCCTTCAAACATGAACGAACCAGTGTCCGTGAGCACAGCGGTGTACAGGCAGGTTGCGACCTCGGGAGAAATTTTCACGTCGGCTTCGCGTGCCAGACAATACACCATCTCCGCAGTCGCCACTGCTTTCGGATCGATCCAGTTGACGTGCGCAAAAGGTCGGCCGCTCACGTGATGATCGATGCTTATCAAAAAGCGGTTTTCGAGGCCCTCAAGGCGAGTGCGTTGGATGCTGTCGCATTCGAGAATAATAGCGGCATCGTAGTTCCCGTTGACGCGCTCGGCACGCATGACTGTGTTGGCAAAGGGCAATGGCTGATAGATGCGAGGCACACCATCGTGCAGCACCACGTCGGCTTCCTTGCCCATGGAACGCAGGATCTGGCAGCACGCGAGCGCTGAGCCGACCGCGTCTCCATCCGGACGGGCGTGCGAAGTCAGCAGGAATCGGTCGCGCTGCTCGATGTGTTTGAGAACCTCGTTCAACATTGCCTGCACTCCCGACTCGATTGTGGAAGGCGAGCGTCCTCGCCCGTCCTCCATCGTCGAACTAATGACTCCGTTTCTGATTGCGTTTCAACAGCTCATCAATTCTGGATGCGTACGTCTGCGAACGATCCAGCTGAAAATACAATTCTGGGGGACGGCGTAAGTGCAAACGCTCAGCCACTTCACGGCGGATGAAGCCCACCGCCGCAGTCAGTCCCTCCAACGTGCGTTCGGCTTCTTCGTCATCGCCCTGGACGACCACGAAAATCCGCGCGGAGCGTGAATCGCTCCCCAGCATCACACTGCTTACGCTGGCCAGTCCGATGCGAGGGTCGCCGAGTTCACCCTCCACGATGGTCTCAATCTCCTCGCGCAGAGCCTCGCCCAGCCTTTCCCGATGATATTTAGCTCCACGCTTTTCCACTGCTTTTGCCTCAGAGTAAAACGAATGAGAATATCAGAAAATCATGCTCGTGGCTGCAATATTGGCGAGCCTTTTGGGGTACTTTCGTGTCAAGCTGAAAGTGCCATGAATGGAATGGATTACGACCGCTGCGGGTTACAGGTATTCTAAAAAGGAATCGGCGACATCAGCGCCGCCGTTATTCGCGATCCGCGTTGCCTGACGTTCCACGTTCTTCATAAGGCCGTCCAAGTAATCACGCGAGTCGGAAATGCTGACCACGCCCAACGTCGCGCGGTTCCACAATCCGCTCGCGTCCAGCTCGGCCACCGCCACATTGAAATGGGCGCGCAGCCGGTCTTTCAGGCTGCGCACGACTTGCCGCTTGTCTTTGAGCGACTGCGCTGCTTCGATACGCAGCTCGAGGGTGAGAAAGGCAATCATGTGGTCGTTGGCCGTTGGTCTTCGGTCGTTGGCAAGAACGCTTGAACTGGGATGGCCAACGACCAACGGCTAACGACCAACGACTTTTTAAGCTATCGCTTCTGCCGCAACCTTTTCGGTCGCGAAGGCTTCGATCACGTCGCCGACCTTAATGTCTCCGTAGTTGGCGATCGAGATGCCGCACTCCATGCCATTGGTAACCTGGCTGGCGTCGTCCTTGAAACGGCGAAGCGATCCGACTTTGCCCTTGAAGACAACCACGTTATCGCGCAGAAGTCGCACCTCGGAATCGCGCTTGACCAGGCCATCGATCACGGTGCAACCAGCCACGGTGCCAACCTTCGGGATGCGGAACGTCTCTCGAACTTCGGCCCGGCCTTGATAGGTTTCTTTGATGGTCGGTTCAAGCAGTCCAGTCATAGCGCGCTTGATCTCATCCTGCAGTTCATAAATGATCGAGTGCAGCCGGATGTCGACTTTCTCCTGCTCCGCCAGTTCCTGCGCCTTGCGTTCTGGACGCACATTGAATCCGATGATGATGGCGTTCGAAGCCGAGGCCAGCAGCACGTCGGTTTCGGTAATGGCGCCAACTCCAGAATGCAGCACCTTCAGGCGAACCTTGTCGTTCGAAAGTTTGGAAAGCAGATCGGTGAGCACTTCGACTGAGCCGCCCACGTCAGCCTTCAGAATAATATTCAGCTCCTTGGTGCCGGCGGTCTTGAGCTGTTCCGCCAAACCCTCGAGCGATACTCGCGAGCTTTTGGCCAGCGTCGCTTCTCGAGTCTTTTGTTCGCGGTACTCGGAAATGCCGCGCGCCTTGTCGCGATCGGCAACCACCACGAACTGATCGCCCGCCTGGGGCAATCCTTCCATGCCAAGGATTTCGACCGGCGTCGACGGCGGAGCTTCTTCAAGCGCGTTCCCACGATCGTCGAACATGGCGCGAACCTTTCCGTAAACATTACCGACGACGAAGTTGTCACTGTCGCGCAGCGTGCCATTTTGCACGAGCACCGTGGCTACCGGTCCACGGCCACGATCCAGTTTGGCTTCGAGCACAACCCCCTGCGCCGGACGCTCGGGAGTAGCCTTCAATTCCTGCAGATCGGCTACCAGGCAAATCATTTCCATCAACAGATTCAAATTCGTTTTTTGTTTTGCCGAGACGTCGACGAACACGGTCGTTCCGCCCCATTCTTCCGGCATCAATCCGCGATCGCCCAATTGCTTTTTCACTCGATCGGGCAATGCTCCCGGTTTGTCAATCTTGTTTACTGCGACAATGATCGGGACTTCTGCCGCGTGCGCGTGGTCGATTGCCTCAAGAGTTTGTGGCATGACGCCATCATCGGCAGCCACCACGAGCACGACAATATCCGTGGCCTTGGCGCCGCGGGAACGCATCCGCGTAAACGCTTCGTGACCGGGTGTGTCCAGAAACACGATCTGGCGGCCATAGGCAGGGGACTGCTTGTCCTGAACTGTCACTTTATAAGCGCCGATATGCTGGGTGATCCCTCCCGCTTCACCTCCAGCCACGTCGGTGGACCGAATCGAATCGAGCAGCGTGGTCTTACCGTGATCCACGTGGCCCATAATTGTGACCACGGGCGGACGCGGCACACCTTCACTGGCTGCGCCTTCCTCACCCGCAGCGGCGTCGGAAACTTCCTTGGCGGCTTGCTCTTCGAACGTGATCACATTCGTATCCGCTCCGAAGAAACGTGCCATTTCGCTGGCCAGCTCCGCATCGAGCGTCTGGTTGATGGTGGCAAATACGCCGCGAGCCAGTAAGCGGGCGATCAAATCCTTGGCGCGGATTCCAAGTTTCTCGGCCAGATCCTTGACACTGATTCCTTCCGTGATAGTGATGCTGCGCGTGATCGGCTGCGGTTCGTTCGAAAGTGATAGGCGCGGCGGCGGAACGAAGCCCTTCATCGGGCCTTCTTTTACACCGCGCGGAACATAGCGCTGCCCGGGCCGGCGCGCGGGCGCACCCGGACGGCTACCCGGACGAGTCGAGCCCGGCGGAGGCAATCCCGGTCCCACTCCGAGCGGACGCGTACCCGTCGGCGACTGCCGAGTGGGATGCATCGGCCGACGTTCTCCGGGGCGCAATGGAGGACGCGTCCCCGGAGCCGCAGCACTGCCCGGACGCGGGCGCTGGAAAATTGGCTGCCCTGGCACTGGACGTCCAGGGACAGGGCGCGTAGTCGCTCCCTGGGCGCTCGGCGCGGCAGGCCTGACAGGAGCCTGGTACACCGGACGAGGTCCCGTATGGGGAACGATCATCCGCGGCGACGGCGTGTGCGGACGCTGAGCAATCGGAGCCGCCGGTTTCGTTGCTGCCGGTGGCGGCGGCTGGGGCGGAGCGGCTGGTGGTGCGGTCACAGAAGTTGGCGCCGCAGCTTGTGCCACAGGAGGCGTTACAGGCGGTGCTTGCGCGGGTGGTCCAGGCACTGGGATCGCTGGGGGCGCTGCAGCAGACACAGCTGGCTGCACAACTGGCGGCGCCGGAGCGGAAAACGTCGGCCTTACGGTAGGCTGCGGAACAACGATCCTCGGCGGAGGAGGCGCGGGAGAAATCGGCGGCGGTCCTGGAGCTTTCACCGTCGAAACAGGTGGTGCTGCCGGCGAAGCCGCGGCGGTCGGACGGACAGGAGGAGCAGCCACACTCACGGGAGCCTGCTGCTTGCGAATGGCATTCAGAACGTCGCCCGGTCTGGAAATATTGGAGAGATCGATCTTGGTCTTAATCTCATCGCTATCGGCGCGGCTGGAACGCGACGGCCGGGTAGCCGTCTGCGCTTCGCTGGCAGCGCGCAAGTAGGCGCGCACCTTCTCCGCCTCATGCTCTTCCACGGAACTGGAGTGCGTCTTCTTCTCAGTGACCCCTACTTCAGGAAGTGCGTCGAGAATCGCTTTGCTTTTGACTTCCAGCTCCCTGGCCAGATCGTTAATTCGAATCTTGCTCATCCGCCCTTTCTTTCCTCCGGACTGTCCCGCTAAGTCTTCATATCAACCTCACGGTGTCGGTTTTCGGTTGCTCGCTCCCGCGTTCGCGGAGTGTGCGTGGTGTTCTCATTACTCTTTGTCTTCGCCTTCAGGAGAAGCAGGTTGCGTCTGCTCTACAGTTTCTGTTTCCGCCTGTTCGGTCGCGACCTCAATTTCAGCCGTGTCATCACTTGGCAGGTCCACCCCACCCACATCTTCCGGCGCTGCCTCTTGGGTTCCTTCCGGCGAAGCCTCCTGACCCTCAGGGACTTCCGCTGCCGCCTCGCCTTCAGGCGCTCCCACTTCCCCACCTTCAAGGCTGGAAAAGTAATTATTGACCGCCAGGCTGATTTTTTCCACCGTCTTCGGACCGATACCCTCGATCGCCTCAAGTTGCTCCGGCGTCATGTCGGCCAAAGCTTCCACGGTGGTTACGCCAGCCGCGCTTAACTTCTCGATCAAGCCTTCGCCCAGTCCGGGCACTTCAGCCAGCGGAGTCGACGCCGGCGCAACCAACTGCGACATCTGCTGTTCGACTTCCTGGCGCTTCTCTTCCTCGCTCTTGATGTCAATCTTCCAACCCAACAGCTTCGCCGCCAGGCGGACGTTTTGCCCCTTCTTGCCAATGGCAAGGGAAAGTTGGCTGTCGTCGACCACAACTTCAAGATGTTTCTCGGTGCCCTCGATCACACTCACACGGCTCACCTTCGCAGGCTGCAACGCCTTCTCGGCGAAAGTCACCGCGTCTTCGTGGTACTCGATAATGTCGATCTTCTCGCCTCGCAGTTCGCGAATGATCGACTGCACCCGCATGCCCTTCATGCCAACGCAAGCACCCACCGCGTCCACGTCTTTGTCTTTGGACATGACGGCAATCTTGGTGCGCTCGCCGGCTTCGCGAGCAATCGCCCGGATAACCACCGTTCCGTCGTAAATTTCCGGCACTTCCGTCTGGAACAGATGCTGCACCAGTTCCGGTGCCGCACGCGAGACCACGACGGCAGGTCCTTTCGAAGCTCTCTCGACTCGCGCAATCACCACCCGCACCCGCTCTCCGATGGCAAAAGACTCGAGCCGCGACTGCTCCTTGCGCGGCATACGCGATTCTGCTTTGCCCAGATCGAAAATCACGTCTGGACCCTCAATGCGCTTTACCGTCGCATTGACAATCTCGCCGACCCGCCCGATGTATTCGTTGTAAACCGTATCCCGTTCGGCCTCGCGCACTTTCTGGAAAATCACCTGCTTTGCGAGTTGTGCAGCGATGCGCCCAAGAATCCCTTCCGTCACTTTCGGAATCTGCAGTTCGCCGCCGATTTCCACGTTGGGATCAACTTTTCGGGCGTCATCGAGCGTGATCTGCAAAAGAGGATCTTCCACTTGCTCGGGAGCTTCGACCACCGTCTTAACCGCAAACGCACGAATCTTACCCGTATCCTTGTCGAGCTGCGCGCGCAAATTCTCCTGCGTCTTGTAATACTTGCGCGTGGCGACAACAATGGCATCTTCCACCGCAGTGACCACAATCTGCGGATCAATGCCCTTTTCCCTGCTGAGCGCGTCGATCGTGTTGTAAAGCTCGCTTGCCATAAATCAAACCTTTGGTAGCGCCGGCATCTTGCCGGCTACACTTAAATCTCTGGAACCAAATTCGCTTTCTCGACGTTGGCCAATTCAATTTCCAACATCTGCGGCCCGGGATCACCCGGACGCGCTTTTTTCCGCGACCCGCCCACTTCCAAGCTCAACCGGCCGTCATGAAAACTCTGCAACCGTCCCTCGAAGTACTGGTTCCCGTTCACCGGAGTTCGCGTCTTCAGCTTCACGTTGCTGCCAGTGAAGCGCTCGTAGTCGGCCGCTCGCAACAGTTTGCGATCCAACCCCGGAGAGGAAACTTCCAGCAAATACGAATTGCCAGGAATCACGTCCTCCACATCGAGGATGGTCCCAACCTCCCGGCTCAGATTCGCGCAATCCTCGTGCGTTACTCCAATAGGTTGATCGCCACCACCAACGCCGGGTGCGGGAACCTTATCAATCACAATGCGGAGCATCCGCGCCTTACCCGACCCGCGCAATTCCACTTCAACCACCTCGAGCCCGCTGCCGGTGGCCACCCGCTCCACAATCTCGCGCACCTGATCGATCTCAAATCCCATGAAACCAATAAGTTATCGGGCTGTTGGGAAGTTTCGAAAGGAGCGTAAACTAAAAAGTGGGCTTGCGCCCACTGGTGTGCTCCGCCAAAATCTGGTACTACACAACAGTTTCCAAGCACCAATATACGCCGCTCAGAGCCAAAAGACAAACGCGCCGACCTGCTTTTGCTCCTGTGGGTGGCCCGTCCAAGCTCTGCTTGGGCGGGGATTTTCGGACCGCTAGATCGATGTTCGACGAACACCCCCGCCCAAGCAAAGCTTGGACGGGCCACCCGCCTCTTTAATGTTATCGCACAGCCCCTCGCAACACCGTCACCGACGCCTTCGGCAACGTATACTCAACTCCCTTACCGCCGCTCTGATCGGAAATCACCGCCGGACCGTCCGGACGGGCATACCCGTTCTGTGCCTTCGCATGCCAAATATAATTGTCCGCGCCAAAGCTCACTTGCCTCATAGTCCCCTGGAAGTAGTGATTGCTGTGCTTCGCGGAGTCATGAAACTCAACCACCACAGAATGCGGATTCGCTTGATCCTTATTGACCAGCAGCAATGACCACTGCTTGTCCGGTCGCCGCACCGAATACGCCGTCACCAGGAGACGACCATGACTATCCTTAATGTCGGTCGACGCGGGATACACGAAGTGCGACTCGTCCACGGGGTCGACCCACTCCTGAGTCAACATCTGAGCCGAGAAGAACTGCGCCGTATCCTGCGTGACGTTGTAGTTCGCATCCACGTTGAACATGCCAAACGTGCCCCACCCTCCGCAGCCGCGATACATGGGCAGCGGCTCCCACTGATAGTAAAAAACCGCCTTCCCGCCCACCGTCAAAAAAGATCCCGCATAATCTGCCAGCCATAACGCCCCGAAGGGTTGCATATACTGCACAGCGGTGTCGTAAGCCAGGTTCGATTCCGTAATCTGCATCGGAACATCCTTGGGCAATCCATCGTCGCGCCAGACTTTTACGATGCCCCGCACCAGCGCGGGCTCGTCATACAGATCATTCCAACTCAGGTTGCAAGGATCAAACGGATAGTGCTCGAACGTCATCACATTCAAATCGCTAAGATGACCGTGGCTCCTCAGGTAATTCAGGAAGCGGTTGAACCACGACACATTGCCGTGCGCGTCCCGCCAAACCTGAATATCGCTGTTCACACCTTCAAACACAGGTCCTGCCAGCTTGATCTTCGGATCAACCTTGTGGATCGCGTCCGCCCACTGCACATACAACGCTGCATCGTCCTCCGGCGTCCCAAACTGCCCATCAGGTTCTTCGCCCATTTCCACATAATTGATGGCGTAACCGCGGCTCTCGATATAAGCGATCTCATTCGCCGCGTTATCGGGATTGTCGTAAAGCATCGCGACCGGAACCGTCATCGGCAGGCCGTGCGTCAGGCCGCTTTTGTAGACGAGATCGAAGCCCGGTTGTTCTCCATCGTCGGTGGCGATGCCTTTTGGATCGTGCCAGGAATCCACGGACGATCCGTAAGTCAGCGTCTGATTGGGGCTGGGGCTGTGATGCATCAGGTCAGTGAACTTCCCAGCCGAGTCGAACCCCAGGTACACCTCTCGAACTGCAAAGCCCACGCAGTTGCGCCGATCGGAAGATCCATGAGAGTCACAAGTGTTCGAGGATGCCGTCATCAGCACCCGCACAAATTCAACTTTGAAAAGGTTCTGTGCGAACTTTACCTTGGCTAGCCCACCCTTTCCATTGATGACGGTTCCTTCGGGAAAATTCTTCCAGTCCCCGTGTCCCTGATCGCCGATGGCATCATCGCCCGTCCAATATTGCACTTGATAGCTGGTGGCATAGGGATCTCCCCAGGCAATCTGAATTGCATTCACACCCACCTTGCTGCCCAGATCCACGATGAACCACCCCGGGTGCAGCGTATTGCTCTCGCCGGTATAGATCTCGTCAAGATAAGGATCGGTCTTCCAATAGGTCGCGGTGTTGCCGTCGTCCAGCATGGAATAGCCGCCGCTGGTTCCGTAGTTGCTCGTGGTACCGCGATGCGGAAGGTTGTATCCAAACGAGCGTCTGATATCGCCTGAACTGTTGGCATCGCCCACAAAATATCCGCGGCCCGCAGGATCGCTCCACGTGCCTCTCGGATTCCAGTGCCAAGCCTGAATGCTCAACTCAGTATTGAGCCGGTAGCTGATCGGCCCCCAACCGGCCGTGTGCATGGTCGCAACGTGCTCCGGATCATAAAGAATGTGAACCGAGTTCAGCGGGTCGCGATCGATGCCAGCCCCGAGCGCATGCAGCGGGCTGAAAGAATTGGTTGAGTGCCCCGGCGTAATGTCGACTGTAACCTGCTGGGCAAAAACGGGCGCAACGAGCATCAGCGCGATGCCCATATTCAATCGTTTCAATAGACTCGCGCAGCGAAGACTCAGCAGCTTGCAAATCGTGTGTTTCATGGCGACAGAACTCCGGCAGGAGGAGGTCAGCCATTTTACCTCTACGAGTCAAGTCCTGTGTCAAGGACTTTAGGGACAACGCCCCGGCCGACGAAACTCGGGGAGAGGCATCGGAAGGAAACCGGAATCCTAGAAAATCAGCTACAAGGATTGCTTCCACAACTTCGACAACGCCGTCGCTGCATCTTCTAAGACTCGCCTTTCCCGGCATTCCGCCGTCTCGGTTCGGGCCCGCAAGGGCATCCTGCGTTCCAGGAGAGTTTTGGCTCGTGTACAACGTTTCGAAGACTGATCGCCTTGTAAGACGTTGATCGCCGCCGCGAAGACTTGCTGAGCATCTGGTACGTTTTGTCGTGAACTCATGGAGCGTATTACAGCTGACAAGTCTTTCCATCGCCATACAGGCAGTTTCTGATATCGGCATGTATAAGCCACTAATGCGTTCATGTACCTCCTCCACCCGCCGCGTTTCGAGGTGAATAAGCGAGCAAAAAAAAATAAAACCTCGCTTCCGACAAGCTCGAAGCGAGGCGGTCTGAAAGAGAAATCCCGCGGGAGCTACGGGACGGTCCCGTACACCGCGAACGCAGCCAGGTTATCGTGGTAAGGCAACCACTTATCTTTCGTATTGCCATTCAGGAATGCGACCTTGCCTTGGGCGTCGTTCCAAACAAAGTTCCATTGGTATTGCGCCTGTTTTGATGGCGGGCCGGTCCTGGCGACGATCCAATATTGAGTGCCGCCCTTCAGTGGAATGCCAATCGAATCCTTAAGCGCTATCAATTTGCAGCATTGACCTTCAGGCGGGAAATTGCCCGTGGCCCAAGTTTTGAGCGGCTTGCCGGGTACACCACTCGCGTCGGTGAAAATGCTGATCGAGCCCTTGTTGAATCCGCCCGTAACGTAGCCGAGCGCGATCAGGACTTCCTTCGCCGTGGAATTTGCCTTTGGGGTAAAAGGCATTGCGAGGTAACCCTCGCCCCACCTCGGATTGTCGGGCCCTGTGATCGACCAACTGACGCCGTCGTCAAAGGCATCGGTTTTCGATCCAAGATTACTGTGAATCTTAGTCAGCCCGTTTTCGGGCCCAACAGCAGGCTCAACGATTGGAGACGGCTGGACAATCGCGATCTGCGGACCTTGCGCTGCGAGACTAGCGCAAGCGAACATGAGAAACACAAAACAAAGGCATGCGCCTGTGACCACCTTCTTAACCATTATTCCTCCGTTCAATTTAAACTTGTCGCGCAACACTCGAATTCTTGCAGCCACCGCTGACGGCGGGAACGATCGAAATCTCGCAGCCAGCGGAGACGGGGCTCGCCAGTCCACCGGTATATCGGATATTTTCGTCCCCAATGAAAATATTGATATGTTCCCGCACCTGCCCTTGCTCCGTTGTGATGCGGTCTCGAACGCCCGGATACACTGTCCAGAGAGCCGACAAAGCTTCCGCCAAAGTTACGGGCGAGCCCTCGATCTGGACTCTGCTCCGTCCAGCGGTAAACTCGCGCAACGCACCCGGAATGTGAAAAGTGACCGGCATGGATCACCTCTTCTGTCGACGCGTCTTGCTTTTCGACCCAAATTTCGCTTGACGTGAAGATGCCGGCGAAGGCTTAGACAACGTCGGCCCGAAACCAACCGAGCCGCCTTCGACGACTGCATTCCGCACGCAGACCACAGACGGCAGCCCTTCGAGTATCTTTTGCCACGTCCTGCCTTCATCGCGCGAGCCAAACAACTGCCCACTCCGTGTGCCGAAGTAAATTCCGACCGGATCGAATGCGTCCGCGGCGATGGCGTCACGCAGAACAGTTTCGTACGCGCGCTTTTGTGGCAGACCGCGGAAAAGAGGCTCCCACGAGCCGCCACCGTTCCGGGTTCGATAGACGCGCAGCCGGCCATCGCAGGCGCAGCGAAACTCGTCAGATTCAACCGGAACGATGTACACGCAGTCGGGATTTCTGGGATGCGTGAGCATGGCAAAACCAAAATCCGACGGCACGCCGTTGGCAACATCGGTCCAGTTTTCTGCAAAGTTGTCCGAGCGATACAACCCCCAATGACTCTGCAAATAGAGGCGTTCCGGGCGAGCGGAGTGCATAACAATCTTATGCACGCACTGCCCGAACTCGGGATACCTGTCGGGCATGGTCATAGCGCGGATGCCCTGGTTTTGCGGAGTCCAAGTACGTCCGCCATCGCTGGTTCGGTACACACCGCCGGCTGAGATGGCCACGTACATCCGCTGGTTGTCGGCGGGATCGAGCACGACTGTGTGCAAAGCAAGTCCGCCATTGCCCGGCATCCAGCGGGGACGATGCGGATGGTCGAACAGCCCGCGCACCAGCGACCAGCTTTCGCCCGCATCGCGGGTTTCGAAAAGCGCGGCCGGCTCTACCCCGCAGTAGAGGACGTTCGGTTCTTCGGGCCGGCCGAGCGCGATCTGCCAAATGTTCTTCAAGGAAACGCCGGTGTCGGACGGAAATCGAATCGGGGCCTGCTGCGGATTGGTCCAGCTCTTCCCAAAGTCATCGCTGGATCGCAGCAGAGTGCCCCAATAACTCTGCGTCGAAGCCCATATGCGATGTTGCCCCCCGCGGCCGTCGTAGGCCATCGCGTAAACATTGTGCCCGTGAAAGTACGGGCCACCGACCTCCCAACGGCTGCGCGCCGCATTCGAGCGAAGAATGAACGCTCCCTTGGTTGTCCCCAGCAACAAAAGAAAGTCTCCCTTCCTGACATGCGCGTGTTGCACGCTGTGCAAGACAGTAGTCCTGGGCCCACATGGATCGCCGCTGGGACTGGCGGAAACGATTCCAGCAGACTGGACGGCTTCCAGAGCGGCCTGAACTTCACCCGCACGCTGATAACGCTGCATTGGTTCCTTGGTCAGGCAGCGTTGAATAATGGCCCATAACCCGGGAGGGACGGGAGGGCCGAGCGGGCCCGGGATTTCGCGCATGATGGCCGAACTGATCTCGAAGCCAGTGCGTCCCTCAAATGGCAAGCGTCCGGAAGCTGCTTCATAGAGCACAACTCCTAGCGCCCATAGATCACTGCGATAGTCAGCCGCGTCGCCACGCAGGATTTCGGGAGCCATGTACGGCAAAGTGCCGCTTACGCTGGATGCATCCTGTAGGCTGGCGAACGAGCGGGTGCTGGCCTCGAATATGCCCCCACCCACTTGCCTGGCTAAACCGAAATCGAGGACTTTCACCAGACCGTCAGAGGTGACGACGATATTCGCCGTCTTGAGATCTCGATGAACGATACCGCGGTCATGAGCCCGGGCAAGTGCGCTGGCAATCTGAACCCCGTATCGCAGCACTGAGTCCGGTGGCAGTCCCGTATCTGCGCTCATGGCGTGCAGAGACTTGCCCTCAACCAGTTCCATCACGATGTAGAATTCACCGTCAGTCTCGCCAACTTCGTGGATGGTGCAGATGTTGGGATGGGCGAGCGCAGAAGAGGAACGGGCTTCCTGAAGCAGACGCTGGCCTGCTGATGAATCAAGACGAGCATCCTTGTTTACGACTTTTACCGCCACATCACGGTGCAACACTTCGTCGTACGCGCGATAGACAACCCCCATTCCTCCTTCCCCGATCTTTGCCACAACCCGGCAATGACCGAGCATCTGACCGATCACAGGACACTCCTTTTCGCTACCGCTCGCCGACTACGCCGGTGGAAATATTCATTTCACTCAATGGGAAAATCGAGAGTCACGAGGAAAGCTTATCACCGCTTCTCGCTTCCACCAGAACCACGGAGGTTTCAATCTGGCGTTCGGGTATGCTCCAGTATTTCTTGAAGCAGGCGAACACAAATCTCCCTCCTAACTCGGGAAGAGCGCGATTGTATAACCATCCCAACCTTTCCGACACTGTGAAAAGATTTGCATCCGGCGGTGCGGTTGGCCGGACTAAGCTGTCATTCCGAGCACAGCGAGGAATCCCAGCCCCGACAGGTAGCCCGCGCCATCCGCCGGAGCAAATTCCTTGTGTGGCCTTGGTTTTGTGGCTATTTGCATGGCGCTCTGGTGCTAAACTACGGACCCCTGAGCCAACGGCCTGTTAAGACCGCACACCTACAGGAAACCAACGAGGAGGATGTTCTGTGAAAAGATTCGCCGGGATATTCGCAGTGATATTCGCGCTGGCTTTGACAGCGTGGGCAAGCACGGAAAAAGTGTTGTGGAACTTTAAGGGCGGCAGTGATGGTAGTGAGCCCTGGAGCAATTATTTCATCAGCGATGCAAAAGGCAACCTCTACGCAGCAACCGCTGCCGGCGGAACCTATTCCGCCGGAACTGTGTTCATGCTGTCTCCCGCAGGCAAGCAAACAGTTCTTTATGAGTTCAAAGGTTCTAACGGGGACGGCAGCGCGCCCCATGGCCGCTTGGCGTTCGATGCCGATGGCGAGATATATGGCACTACTCAGAGTGGCGGGACCAACGGTACGGGAACGTCTATAGGTTATCTCCAAAAAGCGGTGGCGGATGGACAGAGAAAGTGATTTACAACTTCAGCGCCACCGGCGCGGACGGAACCGCCCCTTCGGCTGGGATGACGATCGCTGCCGATGGCACCATGTATAGCACTACTCCGGATGGAGGCGCCTTCGGCGCGGGCACAGTTTTCAGTTTGAAGAAGACGTCCAAAGGCTGGAAGCAGACGGTGATTCAAAGTCTCAACGGCTCGTCCAACGGCGGCTTTCCCTACGAAGGGCTGATGATGGACACCGCTGGAAACTTGTACGGAGCAGCCCCGACCGGTGGTGCCAGCGGACAGGGCGTAATCTACCGCCTGAGCCACACCACGAAAGGCTGGGTGGACACCGTGCTCCACAGCTTCACCGGCCAGAACGGCGACGGAGCCGGGTTGTACTGGATTGATCTCATCAGCGACAAGTCCGGCAACATTTACGGTGCTACGTCGTTTGGCGGCACAAACGGTACAGGCACGGTTTGGGAACTGGTTTACTCGGAAACCAAGAAGAGCTATTCAGAAAGCATTTTGTACGAGTTCGGCACCGGTGGAAGTGGAGACGGCAACAACCCGTATGGGGGCCTTGCCATGGACAGCAAAGGGAATCTATACGGCACAACGTTGTACGGAGGCCCCAGTAATATAGGCACATCCTATAAGCTGACCAAGCAGGGAAAGACCTGGAAGGAGACGATTCTGCACAGCTTCGTGGGAGCGAATGACGGAAATGAACCTACCGGCAATCCCTATATAGACGCAACGGGAAGGTTGTATGGAATGACGCAGACCGGAGGAAAATCCAACTTAGGGATCGTCTACCGCATCACGCCGTAGCCAGACGGATCTTTCTCAAAACTGCTGATGAACCGGGCACAGCTCAGCGGCTGTGCCCTTCGACACGCTTTTCCCAAATTGGGGGCGAAGTTTACTGTTTGGTACTGGGTACCCCCCTCCCCCCTTCGGCTGCAAAATCTAGAAAACAAACGAGCTATTTTACGACTATGTGCTAGATCTTTGAGTTTAAAGGACTTACACGCAAAATCTAGAGAACATTGGAGTTATGTTGGGAGAGTCGCGCTCAGCGGTTTCATTTTGGGACGGAGATCCGACATTGGATTCCAGCGAATCGTGCCCGCTCCATGGGCTTGACGGCTCGCGCAATTTAGATTGCCAAGGCATCGCCATCTTCTGAGCTCGGATTGTCAAAGACCAGCTATTATCTTGGAGATAATATACTTTAATTAGTATTGCGCTTTCGGACCATCTAGTCAACAAGAAAACAGGAGGACAAAGATCCCCGCCCTGTCTCTCCAAAAAACGGAGAGACAAGGGCACCCTAGTGACTAAGATCCGAAAGAAAGGCCGGGCCAGCCCCCCAGAACGTATCCGGACGGTGATCGACGAACACGCCCGGCCTCAATTCAGGTCATCATCTTTGTAGTACTTGGTGCTCTTAGCAGTGAGTTCGAGGGCGAGACCTTTATCAGTTAGCTGATACATCCAGACGCCGTCCGAAACCGACACAGCTCCCGCAAGCGCTGCACCTTTGTTTCCGGTTGTGGCAGCGGCTGTGGTTTGTCCGCCGAACTGCCAGCCGGAATTCACGAAGCTGTTAAGCACTTTTTCGTTGTCGAACACAAAGATCACGCTGAATTTCTTCACACCCATGCCGAGTCCGGCCTGGAGTTCGAGCATCTTCATGAAAGTCTCACGCTTGGTCTTATTGTTGACTGCCATGCCTTTTCCGTTGCCGGAGCCGGCGACCAGAATCTTTACGCCCATATTGCTGAAGACCGCATACCCGGCGGCTCCTTCGACGGCGGCCTTTGCATGGGGCTCTGTTTTGTAGAGGCGCTGAAGGGTACTCTGCGCCATGGTGCGGATATCTTTCTGCTTCTTTTCGACCTGGGGATCGGCAGCGTGCGCTGTCACAGCCAGCGCGCAAACCAGCGCTGCGATGGTGAGGATCTGCCGGTGTATGGTTCTCACGGTTGTGTTCTTTTTCGGTTGAATCTAATTGCTCCTTGCAGCACCGAGGCGTTCAATGCAAGTTCATAGGTGCTGATCCTTCGAGCTCTGAATGCGAGACATCTCCGTCCCATGGAACATCTGAGATTAGCCTGCCGAAGAAGGCCTTCGTGTGACGCCCATCACAGCCGTGCGTGTTAACGGTCACCGAAGAAGGAGATTCCGATGACTATCTTTCCATGGTCACAGCTTACAGCAAATTCCGATTGACAAGGATTCTCCATGTCACGAATTTCATGCTACGTAGGGACGGTGGTGATGTCGCTCTTACTGGCGACGAGTCTTATCTCTACAACTGCCGCTAAAACGTCGCCGTCGAGCCCAACGCAGTCTTCAACCGCGTCTTCGCAGGACAAAGCGAAAGCCTGCAACGACGCCGCCGACAAGAAGGGTCTTCAAGACCAACAGCGCAAGACGTTCATGCAGAACTGCCTCAATAAGGCCGCGACCTCCGGTTCCGATGCCAAAGTGAGTGAGCAGGACAAAGCAACTACCTGCAAGAACCTCGCGGACAAAAAAGGCGTAACCGGCGCGGATCGTCGGTCGTTCATCAAGAACTGTATGAACAAAGCGAATCCCTAATCAGGTTGGTTTTCTGGCGTCTCAAGGAGAAAGTCCCATGATAAGAAAGACAAGGCTGCAAGGCTCAGTCCTCGCGGGTCTGGTGGCCATCGCCCTCATGCTGGTGACCGGTGGCTTCCTTCACTTCGCCGCTGCCCAGGATGCCCCTCCGACACGCAAGGTCGAAGCAAAGAAGCCCGATTATTCGCCCTACCCGGACCAGAAGTTTCCTAACCGCGTCTACTGGGGCGTTGCCCACGTCCACACCGGTTACTCCTTCGACTCGGGAATGTTTGGAGTAACGCTGACCCCCGACGACCTCTTCAATGTTGCTAGGGGCGGGACGGTCGTCATGGACAACGGCCAGGCCTTCAAACAAGACCGACCGCTGGACTGGGTCTCCATCACCGATCATGCCGAATATATGGGCATTTCCGATCAGATTCGCGCCGGCAGCCCTGAACTCCTCTCCAACCCACAGGGCAAGCGGTGGTACGAGATGTCCCAAACGAGTCCTCAGGAGGGTGTCAAAGCCGCCATCGAAGCGGTCATTTCCATGCAGACCGGGAAGCCTGTCTTCGATGCTAGTAAACTCACAGCTGCGGCCTGGGCGCACGCCACCGAATCAGCCGAGAAGTGGAACGAGCCGGGCGTGTTCACCACGCTTCACGGCTTCGAGTGGACTTCCGCACCCGGCGGCGCCAACCTTCATCGCACGGTCATCTTTCGCGACGATCTGGACCACGTGAAACAGATCGTTCCCTATTCCACGTTTGATAGCCAGAATCCAGCCGACCTGTGGAAGTACATGGACGCTTATGCGAAGAAGACCGGTGGACAGGTGCTCGCCATCCCGCACAACGGCAACCTGAGCAATGGCCAAATGTATACGGCGGAGACCTTCGACGGAAAACCCATGGACCGGGCCTACGCCGAGGCCCGTGCCAGCCACGAGCCACTCCTGGAGGCGACGCAGATCAAGGGTGACAGCGAGACCAATCCCGCCATCTCGCCGAACGACGAATTCGCCAATTTTGAGCGATGGGACTTCAATTTTGCGGGAGGGGGGGTGACGGATCCCAGCTTGCTTAGCAGAAATTACGTCCGCTCGGCACTCAAGTTGGGACTGGAACTGGACGCCAAGCTGGGGGCCAACCCTTACAAGTCCGGCCTGATCGGCGGCAACGATGCCCATGTAGGTGTCGTCACCCAGCGGGAAGATAACTTCTTCGGTGAGTTCGCCAATGGATTGCCCTCGCCGGACCGCTGGAAAACCCCGCTGCTGATGGGCAAGGACGGCAAGCCGGTAGTATCGGTCTGGCAGGAACAGGCCGCGGGTCTGGGCGGAGTGTGGGCACGCGAGAACACCCGCGACGCGATTTGGGACGCGCTCAAGCGCAAGGAAGTCTACGCCACCACGGGCGACCGGCCAATCATACGCGTGTTCGCGGGCTGGGACTTCGCGCAGGCGGACCTCGATCGCCCCGACTTCGCGGCGAACGGCTACGACCATGGCGTGCCCATGGGCGGTGAACTCATGCAGGCGCCGAGCGGCAAGCGACCCGCCTTCATGGTCCATGCGCTGCGCGATCCGGACGGCCCCAACCTCGACCGCATCCAGATCATCAAGGGCTGGCTCGGCAAGGACGGCAAGGCACAGGAGCGCATCTTCGACGTAGCCGTCTCCGGCGGGCGCAAGATCGGCCCCGATGGCCGCTGCAAAACCTTAGTCGGCAGCACCGTGGACGTGCCCAACGCGAGCTACACGAACACCATCGGAGCTGCGACGCTGTCGGCGTACTGGAAGGACCCCACGTTCGAGGCTACGCAGCTTGCGTTCTACTACGTGCGTGTGATCCAGATCCCCTCGCCGCGCTGGACGGCCTATGACCAGAAACGTTACGGCATCAAGATGCCCGACTATGTTCCGATGACTGTCACTGATCGGGCCTACACGTCCCCGATCTGGTATTCGCCGGCAAAATGATGACTAATTTACTAAAGAAACTCGTGCGCGAGCCGCTGCTGCATTTCCTGCTGCTGGGGGCTGTGATTTTCGTGGCCTACAGCCTGGTGTCCAAGCACACCAGCAGCGAACCGGGAAAAATTGTCGTCACGCAAGGTCAACTCGCGTCCATGTGGGAAGGCTTCATCCGCACCCGGCAACGGGAGCCCAACCGCGAGGAGTGGGAGGGCTTGATCCGGCAGCGGGTGCGGGAGGAAGTTTATTACCGCGAGGCGCTGGCGCTGGGGCTGGACAAGGATGACACCATCATTCGCCGCCGCTTGCAGCAGAAGATGGAATTCGTGTCCGATGACGTCGCCGCCCAAGTCCAGGCGAGCGACGACGAACTCAACGCATATCTGCAGGTGCACCCCGATTCGTTTCGCGTCGCGGAAAAGTTCACATTCCAGCAGGTGTTTCTCAACCCAGAGAAGCGCGGCAAGAACCTTTCACGCGACACCGCACAACTACTGGCGCAGTTGAAACAGGGCGGCAAAACCGACATCTCGGCGCTGGGCGATGCGATCATGCTGGACCAGCAGTACGACGCGCTCCCGGCTGGTGAGGTCGCAAATCTGTTCGGCGATAAGTTCGCGAAAACTTTAGACGGACTTTCGCTCGGCCAATGGCAAGGGCCGGTCGAGTCCGCCTTCGGTGTGCACCTGGTGTTCGTGAGCGGACACGTGGGACGTCGGGTACCTGCGCTCGCGGAAGTGCACGACGCGGTGCTCCGCGAGTGGGAAGAAGCCCGTCGGCTGGAAGCAAAAGACACGTTTTACCGGGAACTGCTCAAGCATTACACGGTGACGGTCGAAAACCCGGATCCGGCAGCAAAAGTGACAGCGAGGAAATGAAGTGAAACGCGCTCTCCTCAGTTTGGTTCTGCTCCTCGCATTTGTGTCCGGCCTCTCCGCGCACGAAGTGCGTCCCGCGTATCTCGAATTGCGCCAGACCGGGCCGGAAACTTATGACGCGTTGTGGAAAGTGCCTGGCCAGGGAGACTTGCGCCTCGGACTGTACGTGGAACTTCCCGCGACTTGCAGCAACGTCAGCGAGCCACGTGGTACGGCGGCCAACAATGCGTACACGGAACGCTGGACGGTAAACTGCGCAGGCGGTCTCAGCGGCGGCACGATTCACATCGCCGGCCTGAGTGCGACGGCGGTCGACGTGCTCGTGCGTCTGGAACGACTCGACGGCACTACGCAAGTGACGCGGCTGACGCCGTCCTCACCGTCGTTTGTGATCGCGGCCGCGGCGAACGCGGTGGGCGTCGCCCGCACTTACACCGTGCTCGGGATCGAGCACATCCTGTCGGGCATTGACCATCTCCTGTTTGTGCTCGCGTTGATTATCATCACGCGCGGCGGGTGGAAACTGGTAAAGACCGTCACCGCTTTCACCGTCTCGCACAGCATCACGCTTACTCTGGCGACGCTCGGCTACGTCCACATCCCGCAACGGCCGGTCGAAGCAGTGATTGCGTTAAGCATCGTTTTTGTCGCGGCGGAGATTCTGCGTGGCCGGCAAGGGCATGTTGGCATTACCGCCCGTGCGCCGTGGATCGTGGCCCTCATATTCGGACTGATGCACGGCCTGGGTTTTGCCAGCGGGCTCAAAGATGCCGGTTTGCCGGACGGACATATCCCCACGGCTCTGCTGTTCTTCAGTATCGGGGTTGAAGCGGGACATTTCCTTTTCATCGGCTTCGTCCTGGCGCTTACCGCAGTCCTGCTACGGGCCGCTTCAAAGCTCGCGCCCATCAACCAGGAACGATCAGCCATCCTCCAGCTTGTGCCACCCTACGCCATCGGCACCGTGGCGATGTTCTGGGTCATCCAACGCATAGCCGCGTTCTGAACCGATCAACCAAGAGGAAAATCGGAAGATTGGTACACGACGGCCGGGGAAGTGTACAACTTTGGATGGCTCTGGCCATAATCCCTAATCATTTGCCGGGGATAGCTATAGAGGCCGGGAAAATTCCTACACCCCCCTACACGCACCATTCCTAGGGGTCGTCGGACCAATGCGTGACTTGATGGAACGTCAAAGCACGATTACCAAGGTCGGCGGCGTACAATTCAACCAGACTTAAGGTCGCGACACTTTTTTATGGGGCTGAAGGATAGCTTCATTCGGCGCGGATATATTCCAACGGAGTTTATCCCGCCCTTTAAATCAGAATCTCTAGCGGATGCTCTGCCGTTGCTTCCCAGAGACGTGCTCGCATATGGTAAACCCGCGAGCAGATGCTGCCACCACTCCATTCCGAAGCTCAAACACTTCAGGCGACTGATATCACTACCCAATCCTTTGCATCAGGCTATTTTGGCCCACTGCTTATTGAACCTCGCATAATATAGAGTCATTCTGACCACAAAGAAGCCTGTTGCCAGAAGGCGGTGATCAATCGCGGGCGGCGGCGCATGCGTCGCAGAGTCCGCAGCGCCGCTTGACTGAGCTGGTAGTAATCTTTGGGGCAAACGTTGGGTAGCTCGTGCTGCTTCCAGTGGGCCCAAATGAACTCCACCGGGTTCAACTCCGGAGCGTAGGAGGGCAGGTACTCCTGATGGATCCAGCCTTGGAGGGATGCGATGTAGTCCTGCACCAGTCGGCTGCGGTGTCCCGGCAGCCGGTCCCAGAGCAGCAACAACGGCCCCGGCAGATGCCGCACCAGGGTTTGGAGAAAGTCCCGCACTTGCGCCTTTTTGATCGACCCCGGGTACAAACGGAAGTAGAAGTTCCACACCGTCAACCCGGCGGCCACGGATAGGGTTTTCCAGTTAAAGTTGTACTGCAGCACCGGGGTCTGGCCGCGTGGCGCCCAAGTGCGGCAGCGATGCGGCCGCTGGCTCAACCCGCTCTCATCGACAAAGATCAGGATGCGCCCCTCGCGGAGGGCTTTTTTTTAAGAGCAGGCAACACCTTCTTCTTCCAATGCCGGATCTGTTTTTCGTTGCGTTCCCGCGCTCGTCCGGTGGGCCGTTGCGGACTCCAGTGAAGACTGACCAGAATCTTCCACACGTGTCCCTCGTGATAACGCACGCCAAATTCCTGTTGGATCAGGTGGGCCACGCGTGGGCAGGTCCACAGCGGAGTTTCATAGCCCAGTCGCTCGGGACCTTGGAGCAGCAAAGTGTGCAGGCGCTGCCGGTCTTTCTCGCTCAAACCGGGCTTGCGCCCGGCCCGTCCGGCTTTGCGCAGTCCGGACTTGCCCTGGGCACGATACTGTTTCACCCAACGGGCCACAGTTTGACGAACCACCTTGACTTGGCGGGCAATGGCAGATTGATTCTCGCCTCGCTCGAACAGGCGAATGGCGTGGAAGCGCCGTTTCTCCAGGGCTTCGAAATCGCGTCGTACTCCGGCAGGGTTTCCCATGCTTGATTAGACGCAGCCACCTCGGAAAAGTATCGCTATATTATGCGGGACTCAATAGATGCTCACTGGGGCGAGATTCAGCTGCACATTAACAGATCGAACATCTCTTTGAGCATCCCCGACGAGGACAAGACAGGAAGAAGCGCTCTTCAGCGAAAGGTCGCTCTTGATGACCTTCCACTAGCAAGATCATTGAGATCTTCTTCGGCGCGATTTGTCCTAAAAGCTGATCTCTCTCGTTTTTATCACACTCTGTACACACACACTGTTCCATGGGCGCTGCATTCGAAATCCGTGGCAAAGGCTCGGAAATCTGACCGGACCCTTGCTGGAAATGTTATCGACACTGCAGTTAGAAATACTCAGGATCAGCAAACCTTAGGCATACCGGTTGGGCCAGAGACCTCGGACCTGATTGCAGAAGTGATCGGTGCTGCAATCGACAAACAACTCCAAAACAGCATCCCCAACCTAGTTGGAATCCGTTATGTCGACGATTTCCATTTGTATTTCGCGACGCGGGCTGAAGCAGAAGAGGCCCTAGCAGCTCTTATTGCTGCCGCGAAGGAATTCGAGTTGGAAGTAAATCAAACCAAGACGGAAATAATAGAGCTTCCCGAGAGTTTGGAGCCCCGATGGAAGACCGAGCTTCGTTCCTTCGTTATAAAAACGGAGGTGCAACATCTAGACCTAATGGGTTTCTTCAGCAGAGCATTCGAACTCGCTAATGTTTTTCCCGGACACAATGTCCTGAAATATGCGGCCGCACGAAGCAGTGGAGTGACCGTAGAGACAGACAATTGGGCATTATATGAATCTTTCCTATTGACGAGTTTGGTGGGTGAACCAGCCTTATTCCCAGTTCTCGCCCAAGTGCTAACGAAATACAGAGATCTTGGCTACCCAGTGGACTTGGACAAATTGGCCAATACTTTGTGGGAAATCTGTCGTTATCACTGCAGATTTCGCCAAGGATTCGAAGTTGCCTGGGCTTTGTGGCTAGCCAAACTCTTCCAATTGATAGTGCCCGATGAGGTGTCCTCTGAAATTGCAACTTTAGATGATCCGTTGGTTGCAATTGTCGCTCTCGATCTTCGTGAAAACGGATTTGTGCTGAATCTCGATACGTCGAAATGGAACAACAATATGACGGGCGACGACCTCTATTCGGCAAGCTGGATTCTGGCTTACGAAGCAAGGATTCGTAATTGGCTGCCTTCTAAGAACGGAGACGACTACATAGCTGCCGATCCATTCTTCTCTGATATTCAGCGACTTGGCGTTTATTTCTACGATTCCGCAGAAGGCCGGCCCGCTATACCAAGTATGTGGGAAGGATATTGACGTGAAATGCCAACGAGTTCCGCCAGCATCTGCCAATGCCGTGGATGTGGGCGGTGTCGGCCTGCTCGGATGTCGGCGGCGTAAGATTCCGAGACACCGAGCGTGGAGCCAATTACGCTGATCGAAACTGAAGCGAGCCGAGGTTGAATCTGAGCAATGTACGCGCTTTCGTCTGGCCAACTTCTTTTTGGCGAAGAACGCCATGCTCGTTTCGCGGCTTCATGTCGCTTTTGTGTTGCTGAGTGCTTCTTTTTCGATTCAGGGCTCCGTGCAGCTACCCGCCCCATTTTGGCGAGCTCGATCAGCTTTTCTCCGGAGAGTTCGCGTCCGCATTTAGGGCAGAGTCTTCCTAGCTTGGTTGTAGCTCCGCAACCGGGGCAAATCTTGGAAGGACGGGGCGCGGGCTGGAGATTAAGAAAGAAGATCTTTCCTCTGCCCTCACTTCTTCGACTCTGAGTGAGGCGAGTCGGCAAAATCCTCTTCCCATGTCGTGATTTGCTGGTGCTGTTCCATAGACTTTGTGCAAACCACTCAGCAATCGGGGCAACTGCTCTCCCCCAGGTGGGAGCGGTCTCCGAAAGCCGAATAGCAAGCCACTCCATCAGCCGACAGTTGCCGTTTTGCTGCTCAAAAAACCATTCTCGTCTCAGAGTTTCGCGGGTTATCCAGTCCAACAGGAAAGCGTCTATCTCTGGTCTGACGGGCTCCATCAGATCACAGGCTAAGCTATCGCGGGCTGGTGCATCTACGTGCAGAACGCCTAAGCCTGGGTCAAGGCCAAGAGCGGCAGCTGCTAAACGCGATTCCGATTCGAGGAGTGCATACAGATAATTAAGGATGGCATTCGGAGGATTCACTGCCAACCGTGGAGACCCAGTCAGCGGAGAGACGCGACCGCCGAAGACGCGCCAGTGGTCTGGGATTCGTGTTTCGTCTTTCCGTGGAAAATTGACGGGTAAGGTTCGCCATGCGGCCCAATATGCACCGGCTGCCAGAGATTCAACCAATCGGATCTTTTCCGGAGTGTCGGTCTTCGCCAATTCGGAACGATATCGAGAAATTGTGTCCGCCGCATTTGTTGCCAGCAATTTGTGACGTGCAACGCGTTCCTGGGCCAGCAGCTTTTTATGGATTAGCTCACGTGCAATCTCGACAGCAACTCCCGCATGGCCAGCCAAACATTGCACTCGCCTTAGACGTGCGTCGGAAGGACGGACCGGACCAGTGACACAGAGAACCTTGCCATTTCGCTCAAGCATCACGAATGCTGCGTCTTGATCTGCAAGCCAGCGCAAAGCCGCGAGCGATACCAAGCCGTCAGAACCGATGATTACGAGACGCTTGAGTCGGTGGCCCACGCGTGGCAGCCTTAGGACACGTCGGTCGGTAGCAGGACCGTCCTCAATCGCGAGATGACCCGACTGCATTGTCACACGTGTGCCGAATCCGGAAAGTGTGAGCACACCATGTTTGCTGATGTGATTGAGCCGTGAATTGGTTTGCTGTACGGTGTTCGTAGCTGCCATTGGAGCGATTCCTCCTGTGGTGGTTAGGGCTTGTCGGCTGCGCTAACAGTCGGCAGGCCCGTCTCTTGTCACGAAACTCTCTTAATGACCATCGATCATGGGATTTTCTTAGCCTCTGCCAACACTTGATCCGCGTACGTTTTCGGTTCCGCCAGAATGTCGTCGAAATTCGCTGAAATGACAAACGGCATGGGTCGTGGATCACTCTTGGCGCATTCCAGACTCTTGTCGATGGCCCGCTCCAGATAATAGAAATTGTCCGCCAACTGTTGCCGAACGGAGTTGGGCACTCTTTTCGTCCCACCTTGTTTCTCTTGGGGAATGGTTGGCTTAACGGTTCTAGCAAGGGCGGCAATCTTGTCCCGGAAGAAATCCACTGCCGAAGTATCCGAAGTCTCTATCTCATTCCAAATCGACTCAATTGCCTTAAACAATTGATAACGAATATTAGGCCAGAAGCGGCACTCTATCTTGGCAGATCTCTCTCGCGACACCCATACACCGATAAATTTCACATCCCTGGCATAGGGCAAACCAGCCATTGCATTGCCAAGATTGAAGGGATGAAGCGCATACTTCTTTTCCCTAATGAACTCTAGAAGTTGATCCTGTGCAAAAGCAGCTTCAGCATCGGCCAGTTCATTTTCGAGATTCCGTTCGGTAACACTTGCTTCGCGTAATTGATCCTGTGCACTTTGACATTCAGTTCTTCGCCGGTAGAACTCGCGGTGCACATATTCGATTTGGTTTGGTCCGGCTTGATCCATCGCGATCTCGATCTCCCGACACGCGTTAATGCATTTGTCGCATTTCTCCCGAGCATAAAACCTGCGTGCGGCTGCATCTTGCGCCGTCCGTCTCTTCCTTCGAATCTCACTGGCACCCGCGTTAAGCGTCGTGGAACGCAAAAGGCGGGAAAACAGCTGGTTGTCAGCGTGGTCCTTTACCGGATGAAACGCTTGCCTAAGTCTTTCCCGAGTGTCCGCCGTGGTAAGTTGCCATCCGATCACTGGCCAATGAATCGAAAGCATATCGACTAGCCGGTCTCTGTTAGCACTGAGCCCGTCGTCTTTTATGGTAGGACGGCCCGGACCCGTCTTTTCATCCATCGTTCCTGCAAGGTTCGCCGTCAAAATTTTGTCTGAGAAGTCCGTAAGTTTTTCCACTGTGCTGCAAAAACTTTCTATCGGTTCATCCCGCTAATTGGACTTAATCGTTCAACCTCAAATCCATGTCCACCAGGAAATTATAACCGCTTATGACATAGTTACCAGAAAATATAAAATGCAATAATCGTAATTACCATGAAATAAGCTAAACCATTTAGTGGTATACAGTTAGGAATAATCATAGGCAGTTCAAATGCACAATCTACAGCTCGCTAGGTCAAAAGAGGAGCTGTGATGGCTAGACAGAAGAAGTTCCCGCGAGACAAACGCAAGAAGCTTAGTCACGCAAGGAAGCGCAGTCATAATCCATCTTCCGACCGGACATTCGAGGCCAAGAAACGTGCTTTCGATGCCGTTGCGAAAATGCGGCACGACAACGTCTCGCCGGAGGTTGCCTCGCGTCAGGCGGGCACGACGCTCGCAACGGTTAAGAAATATCTCCCCGCCACGCTGCGCAAGACGAGAACAGGGCGCTGGGTCGTGACCAAGTCTGATCGCTATGTGCGATTCCTTTCCTTGCCTGGCCCTCATGGACCAGTAACGGTGCTCGCACACGGTTCGGAAGAAGCCCGATTTGCTTCGGCCTACCTGGCCAGCCTGACCCGATGGAAACGAAACGAAAAGGCCTACGAACTTGCCTCCTTTCACGGGAAAACGATTGGCGGTTTTGAACTCATAACCGCACCGCGCACCCTGCGCGCTCTGCGGGACGCTGGATTACTTCAGCTCGATTCACTTTACGCAGCCATGAAGGACACCGTGTGAAAAACGTTCATCCACTCAGGACGGCGCGGCGGAAGAGGCAACGGCTTGAAAAGCTCGGATGCGAGCACCCGTTTTGTCTTCTGTGTGGATGCTTGGAACCTATGTTGTTGCGACGCGTGACCCGACGATTTCTTGAACTCCACCATGTGGTGAGCAGGCACCGTGATCGAGCCCTCACATTGGCTTTGTGTTTCAACTGTCATGCTCTGGTCACGGAAAACCTGCATCAAGCGGGCGTCACCATGGCCCGTGAGACCGATCTCATCCAGTTTTACCGGAGTACCTACCGAGCTCTGGCTGTACACCATGAAATGTTGCGGGATGCATGCCAGCGATTCGCAGAATTACCGAATAAAAAGGAGAAAAAATGTCCACGGAAAAGCCGCTAATTAAGGATGTATTTTTTCGTAGCCATGTGGTTGAACTCAAAACCAAGAAGCCGCTCGTCAGTACGTACGACGAACCCACATGGCCGGAATACGCAGTTGTGTTCGACACCGAAACCACGCTCGACCCGCAAAATCAATCTCTCCTCTTTGGCTTCTATCGAGTGTGCAAACTGCGGGGAACGATTTACGAATGTGTCGAAGAAGGAATTCTCTACGCTGACCATCTAGACCGCAAGTCGTTGGCTGCTATCAACGAATACGCGCGAACCGTCGGTTCAGAAGTGTCAAGCAGCAACTATGACGAGAAGATTCACGTTTACAGTCGATCCGAATTCGTGGAGAAGATATTCTTTGATGGCATTAGAACGCGCTCTCTCATCGTGGCATTCAATGCGCCGTGGGACATTTCCAGATTATCGGTAGATCACAAAGTTTCGCGTAACCGGGGCTGGAGCTTGATCTTGTCCCAGCGGCTCTCCCGTAAGACCGGCGAAATAGAACCCAACCCAGAGCGCCCACGCATGCGGGTGACATCAAAAGACGCAAAAGCCGCATTTTTCAGTTTGACGAAACCACAACGACCCGAGGAATGGCCAACTTATAAGGTAGGGAAGAAAACCCGTCTTGTCTGCCGGGTTCTTGATCTGCACACACTGGCGTGGGCTCTATACAACGAGTCCTATTCTCTGAAAGGTGCGTGCAAAGAACTCGAAACAAAGAACCAAAAGTTTGGAGATCATGATCCTAGCGGTACGGTCACGATTGACGAACTGGAATACGCCCGCCAGGACACGCGGTGTACGGTAGATCTTCTGAATTCGCTGAAAGAGGAATTCGAGAGACACCCAATAGAACTCCACCCCGATAAGGCCGTTTCTCCCGCCAGCGTGGGCAAAGCATATTTGCGGAAGATGGGCATAACTCCACCAAAGGACAAGTTTCGGATACCGAATTACATACAAGGGATCGCTTCTCAGGCATATTTCGGTGGTCGGGCAGAATGCAGAATCCGAAATACGCCCGTGCCCGTGGTTGTGACCGATTTTCGAGTCAATACCCCACGATAAATTCCTTGCTTGGAAACCCAAAAGTTCTGATCGCTGACAGTGTCTCGTTCGAAGACGCGACTGAAGAAATCCGGGCTTTGCTAGACGGTATCACTCTCGACGATTGCTTTAAGCCAACCTATTGGAAAAGGATGAAGTTCTTTGCACGGATTCGCGCAGAGCGCGATGTCGTTCCGGTTCGCGCTGAATACAACGATGACGGAGTGACAAAGAACATTGGCGTTAACTATTTCACATCCGGCGAGCCCATCTGGTTGAGCGGGCCGGATGTAATCGCGTCAAAGCTCCTCGCTGGAAAAGTTCCGCATATCGAGAAAGCGATCCGCATGGTCCCGCACGGACGACAAAAGGGGCTGAAGCCTACCACGCTTCGCGGAATGGTGGAAGTGGACCCCCGCAAGCATGATTTGTTCCAAATGATGGTTGAACAAAAGCAGGTTTACAAAGAATCAAATGAAGCTCTTTCCTATTTCTTGAAGATTTGCGCCAATTCCACCAGTTATGGAATGTTCTACGAACTAACGCCACAAAAGAGGTTTAACCCTGTCCAAGTGAAAGTGTTTTCTGGCGAATACAGACATAAACGAACTGTAACCGTCATCGAGAAACCCGGTGAATGGTATTTCCCTCCAATCGCGGCCCTAATCACGGGAGGTGCTCATCTACTCTTGGCGATGATCGAACGTTGCATGACCGACCGTGAAGGTCAGTATTTGTTTTGTGACACCGACAGCATGTGCATTGTTGCTTCGAAGGATGGCCGCCAGGTTGGAAGTCCGGACGGATCTGGCGTCAAAGCACTGTCATGGAAGGATGTAGAACAGATTGCGGAGCGATTTAGCTCGTTAAACTGTTATGACCGGGAGAAGGTGCCCGGGTCCATTCTTAAAATCGAGAAGGTAAACTTTGACGATCGTCGCAAACAGACCGAACTCTTCGGGTACGCCATCAGCGCCAAACGATACGTTCTGTATCGGTACGACAAGCACGGCAACATAGTGATTGTGGACGCCAAGGCCCACGGATTCGGATACCTCTATCCGCCGAAGGACGCGAATCAAGATGATCCCGAAAGTGATTGGTTATTCGAAGCTTGGCATTGGGTGTTGGAATGCGAAGTAGCGACTCCCCGTCCCAAGCCTGATTGGTCTTTGATTCCAGCAATGATGCGCATGACGGTAAGCACTCCGTCAGTCCTCGGGATGCTGAAAGGATTTACCCGACCCTTCAATTTTGTTCACGTGCCACTATTGTTTCCAACCCTGTACCCTGCGGGAAAGGATTCATCAAACTTCAGTCTTATTATGCCGTTCTCCAAGCACCGGAACGAATGGTTAAACACACGAGCAACAGATACCCACAGCGGGAAGCGGCACTCCATCGGCCTTTTAGATCCGAAAGGCCCCACAAAGAAGGTCGAGGTTAAGTGCTACGGAAATATCCTCGGTGCGTATCGGGAACACCCTGAAGCCAAGTTCGTGGGTCGGGACGGGAATCCATGTGACAGCCTTACTCGTGGACTACTCAGTCGGAGTCATATTGTTGCCAATCGTCATCGTTATGTTGGCAAGGAGACATCTCGCCGCTGGGAGCAGGGGGACGATCCGAGCATGGCGGACTTCCGGTGCGCGGAATACAGTGACGGCAAATTGATTGCCAACGTGCAGACTAGAGAACGAATCGCAGATATAGGAATTCGGAAGACAGCCCGCACGACCCAAGTAGATAGCAAAACCATTATGGCAATCGTTCGTGGCGACCCGGTGAAGCGAATCACACTCGGAAAAGTAGTCAGATTCATTAATGGCGCGACCTGTCGGAATGGAAGCAAGAAGAATAAGAAGTCGCTTTAACGATTCGGAGAGAGCACGATTTCACCTTATTTGAGGGTCGTGCGCTTTCTCAAGAATAAGGAGAACAAACTCATGCCATACAAGGACCCGGGACGTAAACGCCAGTGGGAACAGGAACATCGCGAAGAACGGAACGCAAGACGGAGGAAGCAGCCGTTGACCATCCTATATCCAGTGCACGACCCGCTTTCTCTTCGAGAACCGACAGCTGGCTGGAAAGTCGTAGCCGGAATTGGGGGTTTGGTGCTCGCGGTTGGGATGGGTCTCCTGGCAGTGTGGAGAGGCATGTCTAGATCGAGTACAGGGTCCTAAGAACTAAGAATCCAAGCTTCCGGCTCTTCAGTTTTTGGAGTGCTATAGCCTGGTTTCGACAGTTTACTTCCCACTGGCGATGACTGGAGTACAATTTCGGGGTTCGATTCCTATTGCTGGGCTTGCGAATGTCCTCCTGGCAAATCGCACCAAGGAGGAGAAAATCTATGCTGCGCAATAATCATTCTCACACTCCGAAGACATCTTTGTCGGTCATCCTTGTGGTTAGTCTGCTATTCGTGCCTGCCACGCTGGCACAAGGCACATACAAAACGCTGTACGCATTCACCGGTGGTGCGGATGGGACCTGGCCTTGGGGCGGGCCCGTGTTCGACCGAGCAGGGAAATCTTTATGGTACAACGTCGTGGGGCGGGGCTTATGGCTGGGGCGCAATCTTTCAACTCACGCAGAACTCAGACGGAAGCTGGAAAAAGAAGAGCCTTTACGACTTTTGTCGACTCGGCTTAGCTTAACGCGACGGCCACGGCGGCCAGCACGGCAGGGAATGACCAAGCCCAGTCGCCTAAATACGTGACGGCTGCCGCGGCCACAACGCAGCCCGCGAAGAAGCCGATTAGGAGATGGATGGAGCCTCGCAGTCGCTCAGTGTCTCTCATCATCAAGGGCTGGGTTCGCGAACTCGCGTCCACCAGCGCCAGACAGGCGTTGGTCAAATTGCCGGTCATCACCGCTGTTGAAGGCGCGACGGGCAGGGTCAAGCGCAAGAGGGCAAACTGACAGGCCATTGCGGAAACGGCAATCATTGCGGCGACGGTGGCCATCAAGCCATGAGGGTCGACAGACGGTTTCGTGATGACACTGAAGATCAACACGCAGATGATCAGCAGAAACTGAATCAGGAGAAGGAGGCGCATCAAGCTAGGACCGCGCCTGCCCGAAGCCTTGGCAATTAGCCAAGTGGCAGCGACGGCGATCATAAAAACGGGAATGGCCAGGATCTGTCCAGGATTTATCCTTCCGCCACGCACAACCAAGGCCCCGATCACGACGAGATTGCCGGTGATATGGGCGGTGAATAAATTACCGAGGCTCAAGAAGCCTGTCAAATCGACCATACCCGCGATGACGCTGAGCAAGGTAGGAAGCCACCGTTCCGATCGCCGGGGCATCGCTGCGGTATGAGATGTGTCGGCTCCAGCATGTATGGCAGTTGGTTCGCTCGTAGACATAGGAAATTCCATCGCTCAGTTCGTCACTTGTTCACTGACGTAATCGATGAGTAACATCGGAACGATGAGCCCGAAGGTCATCGCCAAAATAATGAGAACGGCGATCGAGCCGTCAGCGAGCGTCGCGCCCATGAGCTCCCACGTCCTTTGTGAACTGTTAGTAAGTTGCACGAGGCCGCTTGCCATCCTGAACATGAAGACCCCGGGCATCATTGAGACTACAGAGGCGAAGCCAATCGCTGCGAAGGGCATGCGCCAACGGCGCGAGACCGCTGCGATGATCACGCCAACGATGAGACAGGCAAGAAATGCACCGATTGGTGCGCTGGCGCCGAGCGTGGTAAGTGCGACCCATCTTAGAGCGTGGGCCACAGCGCCGACCGTCACCGGCCAGGGGAGCATTTTCAGAGGCGACGAAAAGAAGACACTGTAGCAAGCGACCGCGACGCCTGCAGCAATAACATCATGCCAAAGAGTCACCGCCCTGCCGGTCGGGTCCACCGGTAAGGACACGCCAAGAAGTGCGAGCCCAAGCAGCAGCCCCGTCGAGATGGCCGCAACGACGAGCACAGCGTAGCTCACCCGGGCTGCTCCGAGATTTATGCGTCCCCTGATCAAGTCCAACATGCCATTGAGGAAATGCGGCCCCGGCACCAGCACCATGCATGGGCAGACCGCGACAAGGCGGAGCGACGAACTCAGCTCATACCGAACTGCCCATGCCCCGACCACGCCGGCGACCAACGCCGCGCCGAACGGTTGCAAAAAGATGTTTGTGCTATATCGGGCCAACGTGCGGCGCAGAACGGCACCGGCTGCCGCGCTCACGAATATGAGCACGGCTGCGGCGGGATGTTGTACACCGAAGAGCACCGCTAGAGCCACAGCGCCCGCCGCAGCCGCTAGGACGAACAGCCACGTCGGCGCCGGCGGCTTATTTGAGATGAGGCTGATCTTCTCCATTGCGGCGGTTGGGGCGAGCCGACCATCAGCGATCTCCTCAATCGTCAGCATAGTTGAAGCTACCCGATCCATGTCCACGCCGGAAGGAGCGGCCTCAATTGCCGAGATCGATTTGCCGTCGGTGTCCTTGGTTTGAAGTTCCAGCTCTCCCCAGCGAGGTAGAATTGTGACGGTTAGATCCAGAAAATCGCCTAAACGCTTGGCGGCTGCGACCGTCTTCTGCGTAGATTCACCATTGACATACAAAACTCGAGCAAACTCGAGGATTAGATTGGATCCTTCTTCCCGAGTCATGTTTGCTCCTGATGTCCGCGGTTTGGCGACTACTGGAATCATCGCAACCTCCAAACTGCCACGCCGTTGAAGTGGAGCCGGCCCGAAACTATTCAAACCGGCTCAAGCCCTAGGCATGTCGACTTTTAGCGAGCGTCCGTACCCCTATGCAGCGACGGGTAACGCCACGTAGGGTCGGACCATTTTCTTCGGATCGACAACGCGATCGAATTCAGCTTCCGTCACGAAGCCGAGCTTCAGCGCTGCAGCCTTTAGCGTGAGGTCATTGTCCATCGCATAATGAGCAATCTTGGAAGCCTTGTCATAACCGATCACCGGAGAAAGCGCCGTGACCAGCATGAGCGACTCTTCGACATATTGGTTGATCTTTTTCAGGTTCGGGCTGGTCCCTTCCACCAGGAATTTCCGGAAGTTGGTACATGAATCGGTCATTAGGGTGATCGAGTGGGTCACGTTATAGATGATCAGAGGCTTGTAGACGTTCATCTCGAGGTAACCGCCGGCACCGCCAAAGCCTACCGCGGTGTCGTTCGCCATCACCTGGACGGCGACCATCGTGAGGGCCTCAGCCTGGGTCGGGTTCACTTTGCCAGGCATAATTGAGGAGCCTGGTTCGTTTTCTGGAATGCTCAGTTCGGCGAAGCCCGCTCGGGGTCCGCAGGACATGAGCCGGATGTCATTCGCGATCTTATAGAGCGACACAGCGAGCGTGCGGAGCGTGCCGGAAAGTTGCACTTGAGCGTCGTGAGCGCCCTGCACGGTGAATTTGTTTGGCGCAGAGACGAACGGCAGGCTTGTGAGCTTGGCGATCTCAGTTGCAGCAGCATCCCCGAAGCCGGGGGCTGCATTGATGCCAGTGCCCACTGCGGTGCCGCCAAGCGCGAGACGATAGATACCTTTCAACGCGTCTTCGATCCGGTCGAGATCATCCTCGAGCACGCCCGCATAGCCTGACCACTCCTGCCCGAGAGTGAGTGGGGTGGCGTCTTGCATGTGCGTGCGGCCGATCTTGACGATGTCGTCCCACTCATTGACTTTCACGGCAATCGCATCGTGCAGTTGCTTCACCGCTGGCATAAGGCGCTGCTTCACATTGACGGCGGCCGCGATATTCATGGCCGACGGAAATGAGTCGTTCGATGATTGGGACATGTTGACGTGGTCGTTGGGGTGAACAGGAGTCTTGCTCCCCAGCGGCGTGCCGGCGATCTGGCAACAACGGTTCGAAATCACCTCGTTCACGTTCATATTGAACTGGGTGCCGCTGCCCGTCATCCAAACGTGCAGCGGGAACATGTCTTGGTGCTGGCCCGCCAGGATCTCGTCGCAGACTCGCACGATCAAATCGTGGCGCTTCTGATCGAGGCGCTTACCGGCAAAGTTTGCATTGGCCGACGCTTTCTTCAAAATGGCGTAGGCCGTGATCATTTCGCGGGGAATCAAGTCCTTCCCAATGCTGAAGTGTTCGAGCGAGCGCTGGGTTTGTGCACCCCAGAGCTTGTCGGCGGAAACATCTACCTCGCCGAGACTATCGGTTTCCTTACGTATTTCTGTCATGCTATTTCTCCTTTTGACCGGCCGTTAAGCCGGAAGTGCGGTTTGGACCTTCAGATTTGCAATCCCATCGTTTTGCCGATAGGCCGTCTCTGTCTTGCCAAGCAACCACCTCCCTCCCGTTCCCTTCGTCCTAAAATTCCACCTTTGTTCTGAATCCGAAAACGACAGCGTGTCCCGTTCTTGCGCCCACGTTCACGTAATACTGAATTACCGGCTGCAGAAGAATCATTGGCAACGGGTCAAGAAGCGTGTTAAATTCAACGCCGTTCTCCGGCTTCCATTTTGGTGCGCCTTCCGGAACGAATTGTTGACTCAACCGGTTCTGTACGTAACCCAGTGACATGGTGTTGTGAATCCTCAGTGGAAGTGGCTCGTTGAAGCGCAGGCCTGCGGTGAGCATCGTGTTGTTGCGGTTGATATTCCCCGGGCTCCAGTCGAACGCAATAGTCCCATCCAGGCCCCTTGCTTCCTTCGAGTCAACGCGCCAGAGGGCTTGGTTCGCCATCCAGTACAAAAGGTAGTTGCCTGACTGGGGTACGCCCGACGCTGTTGTGAACTTTCCGGGATTGTAAGAAGCGCCGAACTGATAGAGCCCGGAGTATCCTTTGCGACTCTCGACGTTGTCGAAGGCGCGTACGCTCGTCGCCTTCTTGCCTGGAGTAAACCCAATCTCCGAAACACTCACCGGAATTCCATTGAACTGCGGAACCAGGCCTGTTGGATTTTGCGAAAAGGGCGCGCGTACCCCCGCGAGCACCATCGATTTCACATAGAAATTGTGCATTGGGACCACGCGGACTTCCGCGGCCGGCGTCGAAGGAGGATCGAAGACCTCGTAGTCGTTGAATAAATTGCCCAACGCGTAGCCCATCGGCTCGAAGATGAAAGACGCCGCGTAGTGCTGCGCACCGTAAAAGTCCTGACCTGCGAATTGGCCCACCCGTGCCGCGACGCGTTCATCCAGCCATCGTTTCTCGAACCACCAAGAATCGAGGCGGCACGTATTCATGCTGGACATCCCGCTGGGGCTGGTCAGGAGGCCCAAATACGTTCCGAGATTGCCGCCGGCCTGCCAGAGCGCTGTCGCATGGAAATACAACCCCTGCTGACCGATCAGCTTCCCGAAGTCGATGTCTACCGTTCCTCGGAAGCGATTCCAACTCGCAAATCGCTCCGGCTGCACGCTCTTTATATTCCAAAGCGAATCGCTGACGTATTGAAAATCGAAACTCACGCCACGCTCCACTAGGTGAGTTCGCTCGCCGCCCCAGTCCCCGAAGAGATGTCCGTGAGGGCCCTGACCCGTCTCATGGCTGTCCGGGCCGCTGAGAGTCTCCTCTGGTCGTTGGCTCTGCAAATACACCGGCACTAACAGAGTGCAGAAGCCGGCGCAAACCAGAATAGAAATTTGAAGCTTTCGTTCGTACATAGCGGAACCATCCGCTCATGAGCCCTTAAATGCTGTCGGAAGGGCTTTCTTCCAAGGCCATCCGGGAGTTGGGACAGCAGGAAGATTGAACCAAATAACGCGATCTGATCAGGCAGCTGACCGTGTAATCGGATTCTCCTCGAACAATCTGGCGACCATAGCCGAGTCGAGGTAGGCACGAACACGTACGATCACTCCCTCCTGAAAATAGACTACCCAGCAGTAACGATTGTCGAAGCGCATGCCATTCTTGGCTGTGGCTAAAGAATGAAGCTCGACCACTGCCTGGTCGCCTTGAACGATGACATGCTCCGTATGGAGCTCGGCGCCCTGCGGAAGCACCTTGGCCAGCTTGGCGAATGTTCCGTCTATGAACGCCTTCTTGCTGAAGTAGTGACCGGCGAGTGGATGGGTGCCCATCACAAACCAGTCGACGTCCTCAGCTACGTGTTTAAAGAAGATCGAGCCGTCACCGCTCTCGAGTCCCTTAAAGATTTCGCGAACACGGTCGGCTGTAATGGCCATCCTTCCTCCCTTCTTGAAGTCTTCTTGAGAGCTGTCAACGGTACTCGGTGACACCGTGCTCCGCTGGCTTAAAAGGGCCGAGTAGCCTTACCAGTTCCCGACTTGATTGTTTCGAACGAAGCGTGGCCAGCCACAAGCGTGGGAAACGATTGTTAACGTGCGTAACGAGTGAAGACAAGGTCGGTCGCTTTGGCCTTCTCGTGGCAAGGGAAGCAGCTTTTCATAGACGCCGCGTCGCCAGGTTTTCCATCTGCGCCGAAGTTCCCGAACCCCCAGCCGCCGGTTGCCGCGTACTTCGTTGAGTCCTTGACCATAAACTGAATGTTCGTGGGAGCACCGGGAACGAAAGATTGGACACGGCCAAAGACTTTGTTGTTTTCATCCGAGGGCACGTTCTTGTAATGCAAAGCGGCAATGATCGTGCCGTCCGGGTACGGAAGCTTCCCGTCGCGGAAGGCGTCGAACGCTACATTGTTGCCCAAAACGGCACCTAAGCTGTTGAGGTTGCCTGCTTCATGGGCCGAGGAAATCCACCTGAAGTCGCGGTATCCGTGAGGCATTTCGGTAACGAAGGGGGCCGGTTCATCATCCGCGTGTCCTGGTGCGGCGAAAACGAGGGCGACAAGGGCGGCCATTGTCGCAACTGCACCCAAGAAGAATGTGAAGTGCTTCATAAGGGCTTCTCCCATCGCATTTTTGGATTTGCCAGTAGCCTATGCGGAGCTCACGCGCAATGACAATACATGAGAACCTGTATTACCAAAATGACAAGCTTTGGCCGGTGGCCATGTAAGCCTGCGACAAAACCCACTGCTCTGACCGACGAACGCACTCGATATCGAGCCGCTCCAGCTTCTGCACTGGCGGAGAAGCAGGCCTTCTCCGCCACACTACTGTCTGTGCTCTCGTACACACCACTTCCACGCGCTCTTTATAGGGCCCGCCCTTCGTGCTGGGGTGTTCATAGCGGGACTGTGCAGAGGAACCGGATGGAGCAGCGGAGCTTGCCCCGCAGGGCAGGACGGCAAGCCAGCAGCTAACGACAGCCAAAACTCTAACTAATTTCGACATTTGGAAGCTGGATTCTATTTTACGCCGCACCCCCACCCTTCACACATCACTCCGCTCCCCGCGCACGCCACGTTCGCGCGCTCCCCCCCAGGTGTAGGAATTTTCCCGGCCTCTATAGCTATCCCCCCTAATCATTTGCCAGCACCCGCCAACTCTCTCTAGAATGGAAGTTACCCTTCGCGGTCGAGACACAATATGATTCATTTTCCGGTTCCTGAGGCGCTTACTTTCGATGACGTGTTGCTGCTGCCTGCCCGCTCGGATGTGATTCCGACCCAGACCAATACGCAGACGCAGCTCACGCGCAATATCCGCCTGAATATTCCGATCATCAGCGCGGCCATGGACACGGTCACCGAATCGCACATGGCCATTGCCGTGGCCCAGCAGGGCGGCATCGGGATCATTCATCGCAACCTGACGGTCGAGCAGCAAGCCAACGAAGTGGACAAGGTGAAGCGCTCGGAGAGTGGCATGATCGTCGATCCCGTCACCATGTCGCCCGACGCGAAAGTCTCCGAGGCGCTCGACGTCATGCGCCAGTACAAGATTTCCGGCGTGCCCATTACCAAGAACGGAAAGCTGGTCGGCATTCTCACCAACCGCGACCTGCGCTTCGAAACCCGCTTCGATATCCCGATCAGCAAGGTCATGACCAAGGAAAATCTGATCACGGTGGCGGTGGGCACGACGCTCGAAGATGCTGAAAAAATCCTCCACGAACACCGCGTCGAAAAACTTCTGGTAGTCGACGACAAATACAATCTGAAGGGTCTGATCACGGTAAAAGACATTCAGAAAAAACTGAAATATCCCCACGCTGCCAAAGACTCGCAGGGCAGGCTACGCGCGGCCGCAGCCATTGGAGCTACCGGAGATTTTCTGGAACGAGCCCAGGAACTGGCAAAATACAAAGTAGATTTGCTGGCTATTGACAGCGCCCACGGCCACTCTACGCGCGTGCTCGATGCCATCAAGGCCGTGAAATCCAAACTACCGGAAGTTGACCTGATCGTAGGAAATGTCGCGACCTTCGACGGCGCTTGCGAACTGGCCAGAGCCGGCGCGGACGCGATAAAAGTGGGCATCGGCCCCGGATCCATCTGTACAACCAGGATCGTAACCGGCGCAGGCGTGCCGCAAATCACCGCCATCGCCGAAGCTTATCGCGCCACCAAAGACGCCGGCATCCCGATCATCGCCGACGGCGGAATCAAATATTCAGGCGACATCACGAAAGCCCTGGCCGCAGGCGCAGCCGCAGTCATGATCGGATCCCTCTTCGCCGGCACAGACGAAAGCCCCGGCGAACTAATTCTCTATCAAGGCCGAACCTTCAAATCCTATCGCGGCATGGGTTCGCTAGGCGCGATGGCGCAAGGCTCCAGCGAGCGTTATTTCCAAAACACCGACGACGCCTCGACCGCCATGCCAGTAATGGGCGAAGACTCAAACCGCCTGGGGAAACTGGTCCCTGAAGGAATCGAAGGCCGAGTCCCCTACCGAGGCTCCGTTTCAGTCACGATCCACCAAATGGTGGGCGGCTTAAGATCAGGCATGGGCTATTGCGGCTGTGGAAGCATCCCCGACTTGCTGCAGAAAACCCGCTTCGTGCGAATAAGCGGCGCCGGCCTGCGCGAGAGCCACGTCCACGACGTCATGATTACTAGGGAAGCTCCGAACTATGCGGTCGAGTAGGGCTTCATTTTGAAAGGATTCATGTTTTTCGAATGCGCGGGGGCGGCTCGTTCTTGACCCCCGATCAAAAGCAATTACTCAAGACGTGGGTTGCCGCGGCTTTGTGGATGACGCTGATCGCGATCGAGTCCACCGACACATTTTCGGCCGAGCACACCGGCCGGTTTCTTTATCCACTGCTTCACTTCCTAATGGGTCTGGATCTGGCTCGCTTCGAGGTTGTGCATCACTACATCAGAAAATGCGGGCATTTTGTCGGCTATTTCACCTTAAGCTTCTTTCTGTTTCGCGCCTGGCAGGCTACGCTGCGTTTGCCGTGGGCTCCGCGATGGGCGCTGCGCTGGGCAACGATTGCTTTTTTCATGTCTGTTCTGGTAGCCAGCCTGGACGAATGGCATCAGACTTTCATTCCCTCACGAACCGGCGCGCTCAGCGATGTCGTGTTGGACGGTTTCGCGGCGCTGACGGCACAGCTTTTGATATTTCTTTTCTTGACCTTGAAACCGCGTCGAATGAGTGCTGCCTTCGATTGAGGGCTGGTGTCGCGGATGGTATTTCAGGGGCTAAAGCCCCTTATTCTTATTGGCTAATGGCACGGTTGAAGCCGTGCCCTCCCCACAGACCATTTGCGGCAGCGTGTCAATACATCGCGTCGTATTTCGTCACAACCCACTCCCCGCTTTTGTCTTCGAGCGTGACTGAGAACAGCTCTTTGTAGGTGCCCGATTGGCCGGGAGCGTTGAGGCGCTTGCCACGGTATTGCAGAATGCGCAGCGGCGGGTTATCTTCCCAATCCACGACCTTCCAGGAAACCAGCGGATGCTGTGCCTCGGAAGAGCAAATAAAGGCTGCGTACTTTTTGCGGTAATCCTTTTCCCATTCGGCCAGCTCTTCCTGGCAGTGTCCATCACGCATGGCATCGAGGTACTTCGCGGCCACGCGCTCGGTGGTACGGTCGCGCAAGGGATTCAGCGAGATTGAATTCGGGGTTCCGGAAAGGGGATCACGACCCTCCGAGCGGGAGAGGACCGGGCCCTGCCCGTTCAGCCACATCAGATAGCCAAGAAAGATCAGCAGAACCAGCACGCCGGCGCCTGCTGCGATCGCGATTTGTATGCGGGAAAACCCCATATTCTCTTGCAAGTGTAACGTGATGTGGAGTGGGCGCTAGGTTACGGCAGTGACCCTCGCTAGTACATGTACGAATGGAAAAAGCGCACCCGAATGACAGAGTGCGCTTGCAAAGGAACAGTTTCAACCGCCAAAGGAGTGCGAGTATGGGTTAGTACTGGCCGTAAATCAGCACATCCAAGGCGCCGTTGGTTCCCGTGGTCCCTACGCTGTCGGCGTAGATGCTGAGTTGCGTGCCGGGAACGTCGTATACCCGAGTCATTTGGGAATGGGGTGTGAGCATGATGGTATCGAGTTGCGCCACCAGTTCTTCACCCTCGGTAAAAGTCAGCCGCAGAATGATGTTGGACGTCGAATCGATGCGCTCGTCCGTAACCAGACGAATGCGTTCGTACATGCTGACATCGACGACGCCCAGTAATTTAGTCTGTCCGCCGGGGATCGAAATTGAACCCACTGGGGTGCGGAATGCCAGTACGTTTTCAACGTTCGGAGTTAGATGAGGTTGAATGGGAGTGGGAGAGGTTCTTGGTGATGTTGCCATGATTTGCCTCCGTATCTGACGCGCCTGAGGGGCGCGGATTTGTGTTTCTACTGATGGGGGAGAATAGTCCAGCGAACCGTTAACAAGCGGATTCTAGGTCTGGGTAAATGGAAAGACAATGCTTGCGGATGAAAATATTGGAGTTACGGACCAAAACGGGAATGCCGCTTAGGGAAGACTGGAATAAGGATTCTCGAGGTTTGATCGATCGGCAACTCGAAAGATTGGAGGCACTGCCAGTACCCACGTCTCGAAAAAAGCGCGAGACGTGGGGCACCTGCTGGGGAAAACCCCCACTTACTCTTTGATTTTGTCTTCGCCTTCAGCGCCTGGGACAGGGTGTTCAACGCCTTGCTGGGCTTCGGCTTCTTCCATGGCTCGTTTGGTTTCGGCGGCACGCTTGGAGCGGGCTTCAGTGCGTTTCTCGCGCTTTTCGTCGAGCACTTTTTCACTGCCGAGAAGTTCGATGAAGGCATTATCGGCGCCGTCGCCTTTTCGCCATCCGGTGCGGATGATGCGGAGGTAGCCGCCGTTGCGATCGCCGAAGCGGGGGCCAATGGTGTCAAACAGTTTGTCGACGGCGGCGCTGGTCATGAGATACGCCAGGGCCTGACGGCGGGCGGCGAGATCTCCGCGCTTTCCTAGCGTGATCATTTTCTCGACTTGCGGGCGCATGGCTTTGGCTTTGGGGACGGTGGTCTCGACTCGCTCTTCGAGGATGAGAGAAGTGACCAGGTTCCGCAGCAAAGAGCGGCGGTGCGCGGTGTTACGTCCCAGTTTCCATCCGGCTACTTTGTGACGCATGGCTGAATCCTTTGTTCCGGCGCGGAGAAAAAGCAGATTCCTCGCTTCGCTCGGAATGACAAATTTTAGATACTCGGAATGACAAATTTTTGGGGACGGCCGCCCGTCCCCAAAAGCTTTCTACAGATCGTTGTCGTTGCCGTAGGCGGACGCGGGAAGAATCTGGTTTGACGTCGGGCCGGGCACGGCGTTGCCTTGCTCGTCGATCTTCATTCCCAGACTCAATCCCATGGTGCCCAGAATCTCCTTGATTTCGTTCAGCGACTTGCGGCCGAAGTTTTTGGTCTTGAGCATTTCGGCTTCGGTTTTTTGCACCAACTCGCCAATCGACTGAATGTTCGCGTTCTTCAGGCAGTTGTAGCTGCGCACGGAAAGTTCGAGTTCCTCGACCGAACGATTGAGATTCTCGTTTTTGATCTCGGGCTTGCGTTCCTCGGACGACGTCGAAGTCTCGATGTCCTCCTCGAAGTTGATGAAGATGTTCATGTGGTCCTTCAGCAGCTTCGCCGCCAGGCCGATGGAATCAGCCGGGGTGATGGAGCCGTTGGTCCACACTTCAAGAGTGAGCTTGTCGTAGTCGGTGATCTGCCCGAGACGCGCGGCTTCCACGGTGTAATTGCACTTGCGCACCGGGGAGTGCACGGAATCGATCGGAATGAAACCGATGCCCAGGTCTTCGTCGAAATTCTTGTCGGCGGAGGTGTAGCCGCGGCCGCGCTTGAGGCGCATTTCCATGTCGAGCTTGCCGCCTTCGCTGACAGTGGCGACGTAGACGTCTTTATCCAGAACCTCGACATCCGCATCCGCTTCAATCATTCCCGAAGTCACGACGCCCGGTTGGTCGGCGCGCAGGTAGATAGCTTTTGGCGCGTCGCCGCTGAGCTTGAAGGGAATCTGCTTCAGGTTCAGGATGATGTCGGTGGCGTCTTCGACTACGCCTGGGATCGACTGGAATTCGTGCAGCACCCCTTCGATTTTCACCGCGGTCACTGCGGCTCCTTCAATCGAAGACAACAGCACGCGCCGGAGGGCGTTGCCGATGGTGGTCCCGAAGCCGCGTTCAAAGGGCTGGGCCCAGAAGATGCCGTACTTATCGGTGAGGGTCGAAGTATCGACCGCTAGACGTTTCGGTTTTTGAAAACCTCTCCACAGCATTTGTATTCTCCTTCGGCCGTTTGGCTCAGTCCTGACTCCCTGAACGGGTCCGTGTTCGTTCAGGTCAAACGTCGGGACAGGCTGATCTGGCTCGAAATAGGGACCAGAAAAATCTGATGCTACCCGCGAGATCCTTCGCTTCGCTCAGGATGACGTCGGTCTTTTAGTCGTTTACTTGCTATACAGTTCGACGATCAACTGCTCATTCACTGGCAGATGGATATCTTCGCGCTTGGGCAAGGACAAAACTTTGCCCTTGTAGTGGTCGCGATCGATCTCCAGCCACGTGGGTACGTTCTGGTGGCTGGCGAATTCCTTCGCCGGCTCGAGAATCGCCAACTTCAGGCTGCCTTCGCGGATGGCGATTTCCTCGCCAACACTTACCTGGTACGAGGGAATGTTGACCTTGCGGCCATCCACCTGAACGTGGCCGTGACGCACCAACTGACGCGCCTGGCGGCGGGATACGCCGAAGCCGAGGCGATAGACGACGTTGTCGAGGCGGCGTTCAAGCTGTTGCAGGAGCAGTTCGCCGGTCACGCCCTTGGTGCGGGCGGCCTTCTCGAAATAGTTGCGGAACTGGCCTTCCTGCGCGAAGTAAATACGCTTGGTCTTCTGCTTCTCTCGAAGCTGCAGGCCGTAGCCCACGATTTTCGACTTGCGGTCCTTGCCGTGCTGGCCCGGAGCAAAATTGCGCTTCTCGATGGGACACTTATCGCTGAAGCATTTGGTGCCTTTGAGGAACAGCTTCATGCCCTCGCGGCGGCAGAGACGGCAGACGGGATCGGTATAACGTGCCAAGTTGCTTCTCCTTTAGATGACCGGTTTACAGGTTTGGCTTCACCCTTCGTCCCGGACGATAAAAACAGTCGTTGGTCGTTCGTCGTTGATCTCAGTGTTCGCGAACTTGCGAACGACCGACGACCAAAGACGCCTTTCTAAACTCTGCGGCGCTTTGGCGGACGGCAGCCGTTGTGCGGGATCGGGGTGGCGTCTTTAATGTTGCGCACCTCAATGCCGGAGGCAGCTAGAGCGCGAATTGCTGACTCGCGCCCTGAACCCGGGCCGCTGACTCGCACTTCGACGCTGCGTACGCCGTGATCGCGCGCCATCACGGCGGCGTTCGAAGCGGCCTGCTGGGCGGCAAATGGCGTACCTTTGCGCGACCCGCGGAATCCCAGGGAGCCGGAGCTCTTCCACGAGAGCACATTCCCGGCCTGATCGGCGATGGTGACGATCGTGTTGTTGAACGAAGCCTGGATGTGCGCAATGCCGTGGGAGACGTGCTTGCGCTCCTTCTTCTTGAACGTCTTCTTTTTGCCTTTTTTCTCTGGGGCGGCGGGGCCGCCGGCTGCTGCTGGTTTTGCCATAGTGGATCAGTCCTTGGTCGTTGGTCGTCGGCCCTTGGTCATTTCATGCGAACGACCAAAGACGAACGACCACCGACGGCTTTTATGTCTTGGTCGCTGTCTTCTTCTTCGCTGCTACCGTGCCTTTGCGCGGACCTTTTCGGGTGCGGGCATTGGTGTGCGTACGCTGCCCGCGAACCGGCAGGTTCCGGCGATGACGGTATCCGCGATAGGACCCAATTTCGATGAGCCGCTTGATGTTCATCGAAACTTCCTTGCGCAGATCGCCTTCTACCAGACCTTCAGCTTCGATGACCTGGCGGATGCGGTTGACCTCGTCCTCGCCCAGGTCTTGAACCTTCTTCATCGGCTCGACCTTAGCCTGATCGAGGATGCGGGCGGCGCGCGGATTGCCGATTCCGTAGATGTAGGTCAGCGCGATATTAATGTGCTTATTGCGCGGAAGGTCGATGCCTGCAATACGTGCCATGTTTGTCCTTTATCCCTTTTCTTTATCCCTATCCCTGGCGTTGCTTGTGTTTGGAAGTCTCGCAGATCACCCGCACCACGCCCTTGCGGTGAATGACCTTGCACTTATCGCAAATCTTCTTGACTGATGCTCTTACTTTCATAAATCGGTCCTTGGTCGTTCGTCGTTGGTCCTTGGCCCTAGATCCCTCGCTTCGCTCGGGATGACAATAAGTAAAGCAATTTCATTTATAGCGGTACACGATCCGTCCGCGATTCAAATCATAGGGCGAAAGCTCGACAGCAACCTTGTCCCCGGGCAGAATACGAATGAAATTTTTGCGCATTTTGCCCGAAACGTGCGCCAGCACCTGGTGCTTGTTTTCGAGTTCGACCTTGAACATGGCATTGGGCAGCGGCTCAAGAACCGTTGCCATCACCTCAATCGCGTCTTCTTTGCTCATCGACTCCTTAAGATCAGCTGCTAGCTGCTTCCTTCTAGCTTTTGACTTCTTAGCTAGTAGTTAGGAGCTCCTATTGCGTCAAAATCACTGGACCTTCTTTTGTCACCGCCACGCAGTGCTCAAAATGTGCGCTGCAGCTTCCGTCGGCGGTAACTGCTGTCCACTTGTCATCCAATACGCGAGTGCCGGGCTTGCCAAAATTTACCATCGGTTCGATTGCGAGAACCATGCCTTCCCGCAACCGGGCGCCCTGCCCGCGGGCTCCGAAGTTCGGGACCTGGGGCTCTTCGTGGAGCTTGGTTCCGATGCCGTGTCCCACGAACTCGCGCACCACGCTGAAGCCGTTAGCTTCTACAAATTCCTGCACCGCTGCGCCTACATCGCCAACCGCATTGCCGACCCGCGCCTGCTCGATGCCCTTGTACAGCGAAGCTTCCGTGACCTCTAACAGCTTTCGCACTTCCGGCTTGACCGACTCGTCCACGGGCACCGTAATCGCAGCGTCGCCGTAGTATCCATCGAGAACCACACCGCAATCGATGGAAACGATGTCGCCCGCCTTCAGCACCCGCTTTTCCGACGGAATGCCGTGCACAATCTCTTCGTTCACCGAGGTGCAAAGCACGCAAGGATAATCGTAATAACCCTTAAATGCAGGCTTTGCGCCCAGCTCCTTAATCTTTTTCTCGGCCGCACGCTCCAGATCCATGGTCGTGGCTCCCGGAGTTACCAGCGCGCGAACGTGATCGAGCACTTCCCGAACGATGCGGCCGCTAGCCCGCATGCGCTCGATTTCGGCCGTCGATTTACAAACAATTGCCATCCCGATGCTCAATCACGTAGAACATCTGCCCGGAAACCTCACCCACGGGCAGGTCGCCATTCACTGAAACCAGGCGTCCCTTGAGCTCATAATATTCCGCCACGGGCCGAGTCTGCAGGTCATACGTTTGCAGACGTTCCCGGATCACTTCCTCCCGATCATCGCTGCGGATTACCAGCGGAGAACCGTCAACATCGCAGATATCCGGGACCCTAGGTGGCTGGAAATAGACGTTATAGATGTGTCCGTTGGCGAGACAAGTCCTGCGTCCAGTGAGCCGCTTTACTAATTGATTATAGTCCACGTCGATGCGGATCACAATTGGCAGACACTTGCCTCCAAGTGAGTTTTCAAAGATCTCGCTCTCAAAAAAAGCATCCAGCCAGCCCGCTTGTCTGGCCGTACGCGGAAACCCGTCAAGGATGAAACCGCGTTCGCAATCCGCGTCACGCACGCGCCATGCCACCATGTCGCAAACCAGATCGTCGGGAACCAGTTCGCCGCGAGCCATAATGGCCTGGGCCTGTACGCCCAACTCGGTGCCGCGCTGCACGTTGGCCCGCAGAATGTCTCCGGTCGAGATCTGCGGGATGCCATAGTGTTCGGCAATCCGTTTGGCCTGCGTGCCTTTGCCGGCACCTGGCGGCCCAAGCAGGACAACCGGCCCGATGTTTTGTGAGGTTTCCATCGAACTGACCCTAGTACGTTCCCTGCTTCCAGGCGCACTCGGTCAGCTCCATAACCACCCGCCGACCGGGCGGTACGGCAAACCTCAAGTCTTCCTCATGTCCAACTACGGCGTCCGCGAATACGTCCGCTGCGTGGAGTAAATCCGTCGTAGTGGCGCATGATGAGCTGGGCTTCAATCTGCGTCACCGTATCCATCGCCACGCCGACCACGATCAGCAGCGACGTGCCGCCAAAATAAAACGTTACACCCAGTCCGTTCGTCACCCAAGTAGGCAGCCGCTCGAAAAATGCTCCGATTGGTCCGTACAGGTGATTGAGATGGATTCCCGTGATCATCCATTCAGGAATGAAAGAAATGATGATCAGATACAAAGCGCCTACCAGAGTAATTCGGGTCAGAATCTCATTGATGTGGTCGGCGGTGCGCTTACCCGGCCGGATGCCAGGAATAAACCCGCCATACTTCCGCATGTTGTCGGCAACCTCGTTGGGGTTGAAGACGATCGACACATAGAAGTAAGCGAAGAAAATAATGCCCACCGCATAAAGAAACGTGTACAGCGGCTCGCCCCAACCCAGCCAGTGGATTAAATCTCCAAAATACCGATTATTGCGCAGGCCATATCCCATGGTCTGAGGCATGGTGAGGATCGACGAAGCGAAGATCACTGGCATCACGCCGCCAGCATTGACACGCAACGGCAGGTGGGTGGACTGGCCTCCCATGACTTTGCGTCCGACGACGCGCTTCGCGTACTGCACCGGAATCCGTCGTTCGCTGCGTTCCACATAAACGATGAACGCCACCACCAGGATCATGATGCCTACGAGCAGAAGCATGGCTGGCGCGGTAAATGCGCCCCAGGCGTTAGTGCGGACTTTGTCGATCAGATCAGCGACGCCGCGCGGCAGTCCCACAACGATGCCGGCGAAGATCAGCAGCGACATGCCGTTTCCGACGCCGCGTTCCGTGATCTGCTCGCCCAACCACATGATGAATGCACTGCCCGTGGTCAGGGTCAGCATGGTCATTAGGATGAAGGGAACGCCGGGCTTGACTACGAAATCGCCCGATTTTTCCAGGCTGATGGCGATGCCCAGCGACTGAACCGAACTCAAAATGACGGTTAAATATCGCGTCCACTGGGTAATTTTCTTACGCCCCAGCTCGCCTTCCTTCTGCAACTTCGCCAGCGGCTCATAGACCACAGTCAAAAGCTGCAGAATGATCGACGCCGTGATGTATGGCATAATGCCCAGCGCGAAAACGGTCAGGCGTCGGAGCTGGCCACCGGAGAACAGGTCGACGAAGCCTAAGAATGTGCCCTTGTTCTGTTCGAAGAATTGCTGCAGCTTGTCCGCATTCACGCCCGGCGTGGGAATGTGCCCACCCAGGCGGTAAACCGCCAACAGCCCCAGCGTGAAAAGAATGCGCTTGCGCAGGTCGGGGATGCGAAATATGTTGGCTAATTTCTCAAGCATTACTGCAAGACCTCAAACTTGCCGCCAGCTTTGGTGATTTTTTCCTGGGCCGACTTGGAAAATTTGTGCGCGTGCACGGTCAGCGCAATCGAGATCTCCCCGTCGCCAAGAATCTTCACCGGGTGTTTGGTGCTGATGACGCCGGCCTTGCGCAGTATCTCGGGAGTGATGGTGGTCTCACCGAGAGCAGCCAGCCTCTCCAGATTTACGATGTTGAATTCTTTGCGGAAGATGTTGGTGAAACCGCGCTTGGGCATGCGGCGATGGAGCGGCATCTGGCCGCCTTCAAAGCCACGCATCATGCGCGAACCGCTGCGCGAACGCTGACCTTTGTGTCCGCGCGTAGAAGTTTTGCCCATGCCGGAACCCATGCCGCGGCCGACGCGCTTCTTGCCGGAGTTCGCCTTCTTCGGTGCTCGAATATTCGACAGATTCATAATTGCTCGTCGCTGTAGAGGCGTAGCTAGCTACGTCTCTACGGAAAAATTACAGGTGTACGATTTCGACCAGGTGCGGGACCTTGGCCACCATTCCGCGAATGGCGGGGTTGTCCGGACGCTCAATCACCTGGTTCAACCGGGTAAAGCCCAGGCCCTTGACTACCAGCTTCTGTTTTACCGGGGCACAAATCGCGGAACGCACCCACTTCAGGTGGATCTTTCCGCCGCCCGCATTCGATTTCTTTGCCGTCATTCCAGACTCCGTCCTACAACTCTTCTGCAGTCTTGCCGCGCATGGCGGCGACATCGGCCCGATTTTTCAGTTTCTTCAGGGCATCAAACGTCGCTTTAATTACATTGTGCGGGTTGGTTGTCCCGATCGATTTGGTCAACACATTCTGAATGCCCGCCGAAGTCATAACGGCGCGTACCGCCCCGCCAGCGATTACTCCCGTGCCTTCGGGAGCGGGCTTCAAGAGCACCATCCCCGAGCCGAAGCGCCCCAGCACAATGTGCGGGATGCTGGTTTGGGTGAGGTTGATCCTCATCAGATTCTTCTTCGCCGACTCAATTCCCTTGCGGATGGCCTGGGGAACTTCTTTCGCCTTCCCCGAGCCGTATCCGACGACGGCGGAACTGGGATCTCCGACCACCACCAGAGCAGCGAAGGAAAGATTCTTGCCTCCCTTGACCACCTTGGTGACTCGGTTAATCGCCACTACCTGGTCTTTCAGTTGATAGGAACCCGCATCAAGCTTCTTAATGACTGTTGGCATTCTTTGATTCTCGTTTCTTCTCTCCGCCGAGCTTCGCTCGGCTTGACTGGGTTAAAGACCCAGTCCCACAAAATCTAAAATTGCAGGCCGGCTTCGCGGGCGGCGTCGGCCAGAGCCTTCACTCGCCCGTGATAGATGTAGCCGCCGCGATCGAAGACAACCTTGCTGATTCCCTTAGCCTTCGCCCGCTCCGCGATCAGCTTGCCGACTTCCTTGGCCGAGGCCACGTTTCCGCCGGTGCGCCGCTCGCCCTTTTTGCCTTCAGCGGAATGCGCAAAGACTACGGTGTTGCCCTGCAAGTCGTCGATCAGTTGCACGTAGATATGGTTCAGCGAACGGTATACGTTCAGCCGCGGCCGCTCTGAAGTTCCGAGGATCTTCTTGCGAATGCGCTCGTGTACGTGCCGCCGATTTGTGTTTTTCGATGTCCGTGTAAGCATAAAAAATGTCCTTGGTCGTTGGTCCTTGGTCGTTGGTCAAAACCAAGAATCGGTTCTCACAAATCCGTCGCCTGTCGTTGTTGCTGCTGGCCAACGACGAACGGCCAACGACAAACCTGAATTACTTCGCTCCGGTCTTGCCCACTTTCTTCTTCAAACGCTCGCCCGCATAGCGCACACCCTTATTCTTGTACGGATCGGGTGGACGCAGGCTGCGCATTTCCGCCGCGACCTGTCCGACCTTCTGGCGATCAATCCCGGTGACGCTCAGCTTGGTCTGCTTCGGATCTACCGTCGCTTCAATGCCAACCGGCAGCGGATACTCGATTAAGTGAGAATACCCAAGACTGAACACAACCGTGTTCTTGCCCTTCATCTCGGCGCGGTAGCCGATACCGACAATTTCGAGATCCCGAGTCCAGCCCTTGGTGACGCCTTCGACCGCGTTATTGACCAGGGCGCGCGCCAGGCCATGGACAGCGGCTTGGGAATCGTTTTCGCGCACCGCTAAAAGGGTTCCGTCCTGCTGCTGGACTTTAATGCCGGCAGGCAACGTCGTATCCAATTTTCCTTTCGGTCCCTGAACGGCAACCGTGTTGCCTTCAATCTTGACCGTGACTCCCTTGGGGAGCGGGATCGGCTTTTTTCCAATTCGTGACATAAGTTCAGCTCTCAGCTTTCGTAGAAACGTTGCTTGCAACGTTTCGAGACGCAGCAAGCTGCGTCTCTACCAAACTTCGCAGAGCAACTCGCCGCCCAGGCCTTGCTTGCGCGCCTGGCGTCCGGTCATCACGCCGCGAGGCGTGGTGAGAATGTTGATGCCCATCCCGCCCAGTACGCGAGGGATCTCGGTCCGCCTTACGTAGACCCTGCATCCCGGCCGCGAGACGCGGTTCACATTCGAGATCACCGCTTCGTTGTTGTTGGCGTACTTCAGGTAGACGCGCAGAATCTTGTGGCCTTCCTCTTCCGTCGCCTTGAAATTCGAGATATAGCCCTCTTCCTTCAGGATGCGGGCAATCTCCAGCTTCAGCTTGGAGGCAGGAATATCTACCTTCTGGTGCCGGGCGCTAATCGCATTGCGAATTCGCGTCAGCATATCTGCGACCGGATCGGTCAACCTCATGCGTTCCTTCTCCTCAATCGCCCGTTTGCTTCGGCCATTCTTGCTTTGCGCCGAAGAACCCGCGACGACGTCTGTAACTCTACTGCTTGCGGCGCGGCTGAAGCCGCGCCCTTCCCAACTACCATGATGACTTCGAAACCCCCGGAATCTCGCCACGCAGCGCCAAGCCCCGGAAACACAAGCGACAGATGCCGAACTTGCGCAGAAACGCGCGCGGACGCCCGCAGATCTGGCAGCGGTTGTGCCGCCGCGTAGAGAATTTCGGCTTCGGCGCCTTGCTGTCGCGCGCCTTACTGAACGTTTCTTGTATCTTTTTGTCCTTAACTCGCTTTGCAGTAGTCATGAAACCTTTCTGATTCGAATGAACCAATGAATCAATGATTCAATCTCTCAATTCCTACGCCCGGAACGGCATGCCGAGATGACGCAGCAGAGCTCGCGACTGGTCGTCGCTGCGGGCGGTGGTCACAATGGTGACGTTCATGCCCTTCTGCTTGTCCACCTTGGCGTAATCAATCTCCGGAAAAATCAACTGGTCGTGCAAGCCGAGCGTGTAATTCCCGCGGCCATCGAAGGACTTCGTCGAAACTCCCTTGAAGTCGCGCACGCGCGGCAGCACCACATTCACCAGCCGGTCGAAGAATTCGTACATTCGGTCGCCCCGCAAAGTCACCATCGCGCCGATCGCCTGGCCTTCGCGCACCTTGAAGGCCGCGATGGATTTTTTGGCCCGCGTCACCACCGGCTTCTGGCCGGCAATCTGGCCCAGTTCATTCACCGCCGGATCGAGAATCTTCGCGTTCTGCGTGGCTTCGCCCACACCCATGTTGACCACAATCTTGTGCAGATGCGGCACCGCCATGGGATTCTTCAGTTCAAATTCCTTCATCAGCGTGGGAGCAACTTCCTTCTGAAAGCGCGCCTTCAGCCGCGGCGTCTCTTTGGCACTGTGACGCGCGACTGCAGGAGCCTTTTGCTCTTCCTGCTGTCCGCCTTTTTTTTCTTTTTTGTCTTTTGCCATTGCGTATACCTTTATTTGTCCAGCGTGGTTCCGCACTTCTTGCACACCCGCACCTTGCGGTCGCCGCGCATTTCATGACCGATGCGTACCGGTCCGCAGGTCCCGCAAACCAACTGCACGTTGGACAGTGCGATGCGGCTCTCCTGCTCGGCAATTCCGCCCTTCACGTTGCGCTGCGGATTCGGGCGCACGTGCTTTTTCACGATCATGACGTGTTCGACCAGAATCTTGTTGTCGTTCGGAAACACACGCAGGACGCGGCCTTCCTTGCCTTTATCCCGTCCGGTGATCACCTTCACGGTGTCGTTGCGCCGGATGTCGACTCGTTTATGTTCGGTGCTTACTGTTCTCATTTCAAGCCCTTCCACTTTTTCGCAGGAGAGACGTAGCTGGCTACGTCTCTACAGAACTTCAGGCGCCAGGGACACAATCTTCAAGAACTTTTTCTCGCGCAGTTCGCGGGCCACCGGCCCGAAAACGCGCGTCCCAACCGGCTCGCCGGCTTCGTTGATCAGCACCGCCGCATTCTCATCGAAGCGGATATAGGTGCCGTCGCGGCGGCCATACTCTTTGTGAGTTCGCACAATCACCGCTTTGACCACCGTCCCCTTTTTTACCTGCCCATCAGGAGAGGCTTCTTTCACGCTGGCGGTGACCACGTCGCCTAGACCAGCCCGCAGTCCGGTCGAGCCACCGAGAGGCAGAATGACCTGCAGTTTGCGGGCGCCGGAGTTGTCGGCGACCTCGAGCCAAGTTCTCATCATCACGGCCATAATTCAGTCCCCCTCAAGGCTCTGCGCTTACTTAACGTCTGCCGCGATCTCAGGTACCAGCGCGGTCTTGCGAACAATCTGCTTGAGCCGCCAGCGCTTTAGTTTGGATAGCGGACGGGTCTCTTCCAGGCGTACCACATCGCCGATGCGAGCTTCGTTCTTTTCATCGTGCGCGTAGAACTTTTTCGCCTTTGAAACCACGCGGCCATAAAAAGCGTGCGACTTCTTGCGCACTACCGAGACCACAATGGTCTTCTTCATCCGGTTGGAAACCACTTCGCCAACCACTTCCTTGCGCCGGCCTGCGTCCGCTGCCTGGCTGTGTTGGGTGTTTGTCTCTGGCATTACTTGCTCTCCGTTTTGCGGCTGGCGGCGAGTTCACGCTCACGGCCGATGGTCTTCACCCGCGCGATGTCACGCCGCATGCCGCGAATCTTCTTCAGGCTCTCGGTCTGTCCCATGTTGAGCTGGAACTTCAGCTTGAAGAGCTGATCGTTGAGATCACGCTCCTGGTCGAGAAGTTCCTCGTCGGTCAGGTTGCGGATTTTTTCCGATTTCATAAGTCAGTCTCGTTTCGCCGTAAAGTAAATTTCAGTGCGCCGCCGACTCGCGTTTCACGAACCTCGTGCGCAAGGGCAGCTTGTGCGAAGCCAGACGCATGGCTTCTGAAGCATCCTGCGGCGTGACCCCTTCCATTTCGAACAGGATTTTGCCGGGACGAACCACCGCGACCCAGTGATCCGGCGCTCCCTTGCCTTTTCCCATACGAGTTTCAGCCGGCTTCTTGGTTACGGGCTTGTCCGGGAACAGCCGAATCCAGATCTTGCCGCCACGCTTGACGAAACGCGTCATCGCAACCCGGCTGGCCTCGATCTGCCGGTCGGTAATCCAGCCCGGTTCGAGCACCTTCAATCCATAGTCCCCGAAAGCCAGTTCGCTGCCGCGCCAGGCTTTGCCGGTCATGCGTCCGCGCTGCTGCTTGCGGTACTTTACTTTCTTCGGCATCAACATAATTCAATTCTCTCTGTACAGACGTTGCTTGCAACGTCTCACCCCGCAACGTCTCTGCTGGCATCGGGAGACGTAGCAAGCTACGTCTCCACAGGTGAATCCTAAAATGCGCCCCCGACCTGCTGGGGTTCGCGCTTCTTTGCCGCGGGAAGGATCTCGCCTTTATAAACCCAGCACTTCACGCCGATGACACCGTACGTAGTCCGGGCTTCAGTGAAACCATAATCAATGTCGGCTCGCAGTGTGTGTAGTGGCAAACGGCCCTGCAGATACCACTCCGAACGGGCGATTTCATTTCCGTTCAGACGGCCGCTGACGCGAACCTTGATTCCCTTGCAACCGAAGCGCAGCGCCGAATCCACCGCTTTGCGCATGGCGCGTCGGAAGCCCACGCGCTTTTCAAGTTGCAGCGCGATCGACTCCGAAACCAGTTGTGCATCCAGTTCCGGCTTGTGCACTTCCTGAATGTCGATATAGATTTCGCGGCCATTCATGCGCTTTTGCACGTCCGCCTTGAGCTTGTCGATTTCAGCCCCTTTGCGGCCGATGATGATTCCAGGACGAGCAGTCTTGATAATCACGCGCAGCTTGTTCCCTGGACGCTCGATCTCGATCGAGCTCACGCCCGCCGACTTGAGCTTGTCCTTGAGCTCATTCTTCAGCTTAACGTCTTCGAGCAGCTGCTTGTCGTAATCCCGCTCGGCAAACCAGCGCGACTTCCACGGCTTGGTGTAGCCCAAGCGAAAACCATAAGGATGAACTTTTTGTCCCATCGTCTCTCCTAAATCAACCTAGCAACGACCCTGACAAATCCTATCGTGCTCCCGCAAATTTCTTGGCAGGCTTGGTCTTATTTTTTCCTGCCGGCGCTTTAGCTTTGCCTTTAGCTCTGGGCTTCGACGCGCCCGTCGAAGTGCCGCTCACTCTCTCGGCGCCCACGACGTTCGCCACCGCCTCTCCACTCTTACCTCGTTCCGCCAGCTCGATTTCGATGTGCGAGATGCGCCGCACGTAGTGATAAGCGCGACCCATCGGAGCCGGGCGAATCCGCTTCATCCGCGGCCCATCGTTGGCGACGGCGCGTTTCACATAGAGGCGGTCCACATCAACGTCCAGACCCTTTTCCGAACTCAGATAGTTGGCATTCTCCAGTGCGGAACGGAGCAACTTCTCGACCGTCGCCGCGACCCGCTTCTTAGTGAAGACGAGCGTATTGAGCGCATCTTCCACCCGGCGGCCCTTGATCAGATCCAGCACCAGGCGAGCCTTCTGCGGCGAGACGCGCATGAAACGTGCTTGAGCTCGAAATTCCATCTTGCGTCTCCTTTACGCCTTCGGCGCCGGGGCTGCCGGAGCCGCTCCCGCGGCCGGACTCGGAGCACCCGGTCCACCCGGGATACCGGCTGGCTTGGCTGCTGTCTCGGTCGCCGCTCTCATCGAGTGTCCCTTGAACTGGCGGGTGAAGCTAAACTCGCCCAGCTTGTGGCCCACCAGGTTCTCGGTGATGTACACCGGAATAAACTTCTTGCCGTTGTGTACAGCGATCGTGTGGCCCACCATTTCGGGGACAATCGTTGAGCGCCGCGACCAGGTGCGCAGCACCTTCTTCTCGTTGCGCGAGTTCATGCCTTCTACCCGCGTTTGCAGGAAACCATCGACGAACGGTCCTTTTTTGGTTGAACGTGCCATAAAGTCAGTTCCTATTTCTTGCCGCGACGGTTGACGATAAATGCATCCGTGCGCTTGTTGTTTCGCGTCTTGTATCCGCGGGTCGGCTGGCCCCACGGGGTCACCGGGTGGCGGCCACCGGAAGTTTTGCCTTCACCGCCGCCGTGCGGGTGATCCACCGGATTCATGGAGACGCCACGATTGTGCGGCCGCTTCCCCAGCCACCGCGAACGTCCGGCTTTGCCGATGGTGACGTTTTCGTGATCGAGATTGCCCACCTGGCCAATCGTCGCCATGCATCCCTGGGCAACTTTGCGAATCTCGCCGGAGGGCAATTTCACCAACGCATACTCGCCTTCCTTGGCAACCAACTGAGCTGCGCCGCCCGCCGAACGCACCATCTGCGCGCCCTTGCCCGGCTTCAACTCGACATTGTGAATCGTAGTTCCCGGCGGAATGTTGTGCAGCGGTAACGCGTTGCCGACCAGAATATCGGCATCGGGACCACTCAATACCTTTTGCCCGACCTTGAGTCCGTCGGGCTGCAGGATGTAACGCTTCTCGCCATCGGCATAGCTCAATAAAGCGATGCGCGCCGAGCGATTTGGATCATACTCGATCGTCGCCACCGTGGCCGGAATCCCGATTTTGTCGCGCTTGAAGTCAATAATTCGCAGCTTGCGCTTGTGGCCGCCACCAATGAACCGCATGGTGGTCTGCCCCGAATTCCGCCGCCCGCCCGTCCGCGGCTTCGGTTCGAGCAGCGGCTTGTGCGGCTGCGTGCTCGTAATATCGTCGTTGACCAGCGTGGTGCGATAACGCAACGTCTGGGTTGTCGGTCTATAAGTCTTGATTGCCATATAGCTCTCAGCCTTCAGCTGTCAGCTCTCAGCCACTTTGCCGTTGCTCTTTCTGAAAGCTGACGGCTGATAGCTGATAGCTTTTTCTACAGATTCTGCGCGTACTCCGGCATCTTTTCGCCAGCCTTCAGCCGCACGTACGCCTTCTTCCAATCGGGACGGTAGCCGGCAAACTTTCCCCGCCGCCGTTCTTTTCCCGGATAAGTGGCAGTGCGGACCGAGTGTACCTTCACTTTGAAAATCCCCTGCACCGCTTCCTTAATTTCCGTCTTGGTCGCCGCCGTCGCCACTTGAAAAACCAGCGTATTCTGGTTTTCCTTGATGGCAAGACCTTTCTCAGTGATGACCGGACGGCGAAGAATCTGGTATGCGGATTTCATCAGGCCACCTCCGCCGCTTTTTCATGTCGCGTCCTGCGTCGCGGAGAACGCGAGGCTTTCTTCGCTGCCGCGCCCTCGCCTTCCGCCGGCTTGTGCTGCCGCTTCGAAATTGAACTCTTCAGCGAAATCTGCAGCTTCTCGATCGCGGGCTGCGAGAAGATTGCCCGATCGTAGCGCAGCAGATGATACGGATGAACCTCGTTGCCGTTCACCAACTCAACGCCATGAAGATTTCGCGAACTTAGAGCCAGATTGCGATTCTCGTGCTTGGGAACCTCAACCAACAGCGCTGTGCCGTCGACTTTGAGCGCATCGAGGACCTCGCGGAACTGCTTGGACTTGGGCTCTTTCACATCAAACGCATTCACGATGATCAATTTGCCATCCGCAAACTTCGAAGCCAGCGCCGAACGCAGTGCGCCCAACAGCTTCTTGCGGGGGAACGCGTAGTCGTAAGAGCGGGGCTGCGGACCGTGCACCGTGCCACCGTGCCGCCACAATGGCGAACGAATCGAACCCACGCGAGCCCGTCCAGTGCCCTTTTGTTTCCAAAGTTTCTTGCCGGCGCCAGAGACCAGCTTCTTGTTCTTAGTCGCGTGAGTTCCGGCCCGGTGAGCAGCGCGATAATGTTTTACCGCCTCCCACAACAGGTCCTCGTTCACTGCGCCGAAGATCTCGTCAGCCAGTTCCAGGCTGCCGACTTTGGCTCCGCTCAGATTGTGAATGTCAATGCTTGCCATGATCTATCCTAATAACGATCTGATCTTGATTCCGTTAAGCCTTCTTGGCCGCGCGCTTGGCTGCCTTCAATGGGTCAACCGTCGCCGATCCTGCGAATCCGCGCCGCTCTCTGGGCGGCTTCTTGGCTTTCGTGATCACCAGATACCCGCCCTTGGGGCCAGGTACGCTGCCTTCGACGACCAGCAGGTTATCTTCCTTGTCCATGCCGAGAACTCGCAAGTTGCGCACCGTCACCCGGTCCACGCCCATGTGTCCCGACATGCGCATGCCCTTAAAGACGCGCGACGGAAACGCGGACGAGCCAATCGAGCCCGTGATCTGAAACATCGAACCATGCGACTTGGGACCGCCAGCAAAATGATGCCGCCGGACTACGCCGGAAAAACCGCGCCCTTTGCTGATGCCCACAACGTCTACGAATTTCTCGCCGTCGAAGATATCCACCAGCACGCGATCACCAGCCTTCACTAGGCCGTCGCCATTGGCCTCTGACTTTTCTTCGACTTCGATTGGAACCTCGCGCATGAACTTAACCGGTGGCAGATTGTTCTTACCCAGGTGTCCACGCGCGGGCTTGGTCAGCCGCGACTCTTTCACGAACTCAACCAGGCCGATCTGGGCGGCGACGTAGCCGTCTTTGGTCTGCGTCTTGTGCTGCGTGATCACGCAAGGCCCCGCCTGCAGCACGGTCGCGGGATGAACGTCGCCCTTGTCGTCAAAGAGCTGCGTCATGCCGACTTTCTTGCCGAGAATTCCAGTTACCTTTGCCATATCTCTTCTTCTCCGCTAACCCAGCTTGGCCGTTCGGCTATTGGCTGGGGCTTCTCGCTTCAGACTGAAAGCCGAGAGCTGACGGCTGAAAGCTATTTATGTTCCTTGCCAAACGCTTTAATCTCGACGTCCACACCTGCTGGCAAGTCGAGCTTCATCAGCGCGTCGACTGTCTGTTGCGTTGGCTCGAGAATATCGAGCAAGCGCTTATGCGTACGAATCTCAAACTGCTCACGCGATTTTTTGTCCACGTGCGGAGAACGCAACACGCAGTACTTGTTTTTCATCGTGGGCAGAGGAATCGGCCCCGCGATCTGCGCGCCCGTGCGCTTCGCGGTCTCGACGATTTCGCCCGTGGACTGATCCAGGATGCGGTAGTCGTAAGCCTTCAACCGAATACGAATTCTTTCTTTTCCAATCACTTTGAACTCTCGCTAACCCCTCCCGGCTGTCCGGGAAGAAAGAACTATGTGGCGCGGGCGCCCTCGCCCGCGAAACCTGCGGAGCTTCCGCTCCTCTGGACAGCCGAGGGCGGCTGTCTCCACGTTTTCTACGTCACAATTTCGCTGATGGTGCCTGCGCCTACGGTGTGTCCGCCTTCGCGGATCGCGAAACGTAAGCCTTTTTCCATCGCCACCGGCGTGATCAACTCAATCACCAGGCTGACGTTATCGCCCGGCATCACCATCTCGGTCGCCGCCGGCAACTCTGCCACGCCCGTCACGTCCGTCGTGCGCAGATAAAACTGCGGACGGTATCCCTTGAAGAACGGCGTGTGCCGTCCGCCTTCTTCTTTCGTCAGAATGTACACTTCCGCTTTGAACTTGGTGTGCGGCGTGATCGATCCCGGCTTCGCCAACACCATGCCGCGCTCGACATCGTCCTTGCCAATGCCGCGCAATAACAGGCCCGCGTTGTCTCCCGCCAGACCTTCGTCCAATTGCTTCTTGAACATTTCGACGCCCGTCACGACCGTCTTGCGCGTGTCGCGGAAGCCCACAATCTCCACTTCCTCGCCCACCTTCACCTTGCCGCGCTCGATTCGTCCCGTCACCACCGTGCCGCGGCCTGAGATCGAGAAAATATCTTCAATCGGCATCAGGAACGGCTTGTCCAGTTCGCGCGCCGGCTGCGGAATGCTCTTGTCCACCGCCTCCATCAACGCGTCGACCTGCGCCTCCCACTTCGCTTCCCCATTCAGCGCGCCCAGCGCCGACAGCCGGATTACCGGCACATCGTCGCCCGGAAACTTGTAGCTCTTCAGCAACTCGCGCACTTCGAGTTCGACCAGATCCAGCAACTCGGGATCGTCGACCGCATCGCACTTATTCAGCGCGACCACGATGTACGGCACGCCCACTTGCCGCGCCAGGAGCACGTGCTCGCGCGTCTGCGGCATCGGACCATCGGTTGCCGCGACCACCAGAATCGCGCCATCCATCTGCGCCGCACCCGTGATCATGTTCTTGATGTAGTCCGCGTGCCCCGGGCAATCCACGTGCGCATAGTGCCGGTTCGCCGTTTCGTACTCGACGTGCGCCGTCGCAATCGTGATCCCGCGCGCCTTTTCTTCCGGCGCATTGTCGATCGAATCGAACGACCGGAACACGATCTTGGGGTTGTGCTTCTGCAAGACCTTGGTGATGGCCGCCGTCAGCGTGGTCTTGCCATGGTCGATGTGACCAATCGTCCCCACGTTGCAGTGCGGCTTATTGCGATCAAATTTCTCTTTCGCCATTGCCTAGCTCCGTACTTTCTTTCTTGGATCGTTTATCTCTTTACCGTGCCCTGCACTCGGGCAATAATCTCTTCCGACACCGAGCGCGGAGCTTCTTCATACCGCGCGAAGTGCATCGAGTATTCGGCGCGGCCCTGCGTGCTCGAGCGCATGTGCGTCGCGTAGCCAAACATCTCCGCCAGCGGCACAATCGCCTTGATCACCTGCGAACCGGCACGATGCTCCATACCCTCAATGCGTCCGCGGCGCGAACTCAGGTCGCCCATGATGACACCGGCGTAATCTTCCGGCGTCACAACTTCGACGGACATCACTGGTTCGAGCAATACCGGCGAAGCTTTCCGCGCAGCTTCCTTGAAGGCCATCGAACCGGCGATCTTGAACGCCATTTCGTTCGAATCAACATCGTGATAACTGCCGTCGTAGAGAGTGGCCTTTACATCGACCATCTCATAGCCGGCCAGGACGCCGCCTTCCATGGCTTCTCGAATGCCCTGATCAATCGGCTTAATGAATTCCTTGGGCACGGAACCGCCCACGATATCGTTAACAAACTCGTAGCCCTTGCCCGGCTCCTGCGGCTCGATCCGGATCTTGGCATGACCATATTGCCCGCGGCCCCCGGTCTGGCGGATATACTTGCCCTCGGCTTCCGCTTTCTTGCGGATAGTTTCGCGATAGGCGACCTGCGGCTTGCCAACGTTCGCCTCGACCTTATACTCGCGCATCATGCGATCGACGATGATCTCCAGATGCAATTCACCCATGCCGCTGATGATGGTCTGCCCACTGTCAGGATCGGTGTGCACTTTGAAGGTTGGATCTTCCTGGGCAAGACGCCCGAGCGCCATGCCCATCTTTTCCTGGTCGGCCTTGGTCTTGGGCTCAACCGCAACCGAAATCACCGGAACCGCAAACTCAATCGATTCCAGCGTGATGGGATGGGCTTCGTCACAAATCGTGTCGCCGGTGCTTACGTTCTTCAAACCAACCGCGGCGCAAATATCGCCCGCCAGAATCTCGCTGATGTCTTCGCGCTTATTGGCGTGCATCTTTAGCAGGCGGCCAATGCGCTCGGTGCGTCGACGTCCGGCGCAAAGCACCGAATCGCCGGACTTAACCTGGCCAGAATAAACGCGAATGAAGGTCAATTGGCCGACGAACGGATCAGCCATGATCTTGAAAGCGAGCGCGGAGAACGGCTCTTTATCGTCCGGATGACGGGTAATCACATCGCCGGCATCCGGATTCGTGCCTTTCACTTCGCCGGCATCGAGCGGAGAAGGCAAGTAGTCGACCACGGCATCGAGCAACGGCTGCACACCTTTGTTTTTGAATGCAGTGCCGACCACGACCGGAAACAATTTCAGGTCAATGGTCGATTTGCGCAGCGATGCCCGCAATTCCTCGGCGGAAATCGCTTCGCCCTCCAGGAACTTATGCAGGATTTCGTCGTCGTTTTCAGCGACGGTCTCGACCAACTGTGTATGGAAAGCTTCGGCTTTCTTTTGTAGTTCGGCAGGAATCGGGCCAGTAATATATTCGGCCCCGATGGTGTCGTCTTGCCAGATGATCGACTTCATTTCGATGAGGTCGACCACGCCTTTGAACTTATCTTCCTGGCCGATGGGAATCTGTATCGCGATCGGCTTGGCGTTAAGACGCTTGCGGATGGTATCGACGGCATGCTCGAAATCCGCTCCCATTTTGTCGATCTTATTAATGAAGCAAATCCGTGGCACGCCGTACTTGTCGGCCTGACGCCAGACTTTTTCCGACTGCGGCTGCACGCCGTGGACGGCGTCAAACACAGCAACGGCGCCGTCGAGCACGCGCAGCGAGCGCTCCACCTCGGCGGTGAAATCCACGTGGCCGGGAGTATCGATAATGTTGATGCGAACGTCGCGCCAGGAACATGTGGTCGCAGCGGAAGTGATCGTGATGCCGCGCTCCTGCTCCTGCTCCATCCAATCCATAGTGGCCGTGCCTTCATGGACCTCTCCGATACGGTGCGTCTTTCCTGTGTAGAAAAGGATGCGCTCCGTCGTAGTGGTCTTACCGGCATCGATGTGAGCCATAATGCCGATGTTCCTGCACCGTTCTAATGGGACTGTTCTGGGCACGACTTTATTTCTTCTTTCTGGGGCTCGCTGAAACGTAGCAAGCTACGTTTCTACAGTTGCTGTAGAGACATTGCTTGCAATGTCTCGGCTTCTTACCACCGGTAGTGCGCGAAGGCCTTGTTGGCCTCCGCCATACGGTGAACGTCTTCCTTCTTCTTGATGGCTGCGCCTTTGCCGTTCGCAGCATCCAGCAATTCATTGGTCAACTTGTCGATCATGCCCTTCTCGCCGCGTCCGCGGGAGTAGGTAATCAGCCAGCGAATCGCCAGCGAAGTGCGACGGTCGGCGTTGACTTCCACCGGCACCTGATAGTTCGCGCCACCCACGCGGCGGGTCTTGACTTCGAGCAGGGGCTTGGCATTTTCGACGGCTTTCGTGAACAGCTTCAGAGCTTCGTCACCGCCGCCTTTTGCCTGCAAGCGCGTCAAAGCCTCATAAAAGATGCCTTCCGCCGTGCTCTTCTTGCCTTGCCACATCATGGAATTGACGAACTTCGTCACCAGATCCGAACCGTAGACCGGATCGGCCTCCACTGTCCTCTTGGGCGTATGTCCTTTTCTTGGCATTCCTTCTCCGCTGTAGAGACGTTGCTGGCAACGTCTTCTCTTTCTCTGCCCCGAGACGTAGCAAGCTACGTCTCTACAGAAAATCTCTATGCTTTCGGCCGTTTCGCGCCATACTTCGACCGGCTTTGCTTGCGGCCTGCCACTCCGACCGCGTCCAGCGTTCCGCGAACCACGTGGTAGCGTACGCCTGGCAGATCCTTCACGCGACCGCCTCGAATCAGCACGATCGAGTGCTCTTGCAAGTTATGGCCGACGCCGGGGATGTAAGTTGTGACCTCAATACCATTGGTTAAGCGTACGCGGGCAACCTTGCGCAGCGCCGAGTTCGGCTTCTTCGGCGTTTGCGTATATACACGGGTGCAAACACCGCGCTTTTGCGGACATCCCTGCAACGCCGGGCTCGCCGTCTTGTATCGCGGCCGCTTGCGGCCATCACGCACTAATTGATTGAAGGTCGGCACTCTTTGCTACTCCCTCGGCAACATCGGTTCGCACGCCAATAGGCGCGTCGACACACAGACGCCGCTTTGACTATTCCCTGGCTTAGGGTCTGGATGGCGATCGGCCAACCATGCTTCTCACCGCGCACCAATGCGATGAGAGATTTTCGATTTCCCGTTCAGACTGATCAGCGACGACGGTGGCGCCAGGCCCGAGTCGAAAACTCGGGAGGTGCTCCGTTTCGTCCGCTTTGCCCTGCATAGCCTTCCAACGGGCGGAAGGTGCGCGCAGGGCATTTCAGCGAGGGCATCTCCGGAACTGCTTCCGAAGACGTATATCTTTAGAGCTTAGCCGCTTTCTTTGGGTCTCTCGCGCACCGAAAACGCGCAGCGAATGAATCCACAGTCTACAGGCAAGCCAGAATGAACTCGCGGAACCTTACAAATATAGCAACACTCTTGACACATCGTCAACCCTGGTTTGCCGCATCCCAAACAGGAGAGCAAGCGATCATGGCAAGTGAGGTTCGGAACCGGCATTCAAGAGGAACGAGGTCCTTCACTTCGCACTTTGCTTTCAATTCGGGTGGCTCCGTAGGGCGGCTCAGCTTGCCGAAAAGATTCGCAGCCTCTACACTGGAAATCTTCCGGAGCGAATACATTCCCAGAAGGCGTTGCTCGCCGCGTGGGAGACCATGAGGGCGGGGAGGGTGCATGGGTAGGTGCGGTCTTTTCGGGTTTGCGTTCTTTATTGCTTTTCTAATTTTCGTGCTCGGTGGTCTGGTCGGATGCAGCAGCAGCAGCCCCGTCAGCACGACTAGCTTCGCCGTCCCAGCCAGCATTACCCTGGCGCCCACGCCGAATGCCTCGATGGAAATCGGTACTTACCAGGCATTCCTGGCAGCCGCCATGAGTTCCACCAAGACCACGATCGCCGAGCCAATATCCTACCAGTCGAGTAACACCGCAGTGCTGACCATAGCCAGCAATGGACTGGCGTGCGCTGGCAGTTGGGATTCGTTGAGCACTCCGCAGGTATGCACGCCGGGAGGGGTGGGTGTGGCCGTCGTCACGGCTACCGCGCAAGGAGTAAGCAGCCCTTCGACTACGGTTTACGTGCATCAGCATATTGATAAAGTCGCAGTGAGCCTGCTCTTGCCGCCGAACCAACCGCCGCCCGTCAATCCCTGTCTTTCCGTTGGTCAAAGCGCGAACTACCAGGCGAACGCTTACAGCCGTGGTGTGGACGTGACCTCGACGGTTGGAGTCTTTAGCTGGCAACTCCTAAACACGAGTGTGGCCACGCTGAATACTTCCGACAACGCCTTGCTTCAGGGGCAGATTCAGGTCACCGCCAAAATTCCCGGCCTCACGCCCCTGTTCGCCACCATTGGCAATGTCACGAGCATTCCGCTAAGTTTCACAACTTGCCCGGTACAGTCGATCACCCTCGACGTTACGACTTCCACGGGCACTTCGAAAACCATCACGCCGACGGTGGTTGATACTCTAGGCACGACCATCACCGGAATCCCCCTGACCTGGAGTTCTTCCGAGGCTGCCTCCGTCAGCGTGAGTAGCGCCGGGGGAGCAAGCGGCACGACGGGTGGCACCGCCACCATCATCGCGTCTTGCACTCCGCCCACATGCAATACGGGTTTCTATCCCTCTTTGCCGATCTACCCGGCAAACGTTGTGACCATGACCATAACTCCTAGCGGGACAAGTCAGGCGTCTACTGTTTATGTAAGCACCACAAGCTGTGGCACAACCGACGGCTGTATCAGCACCGTCGTTCCCGTAACCACTCCAAATACTGTGGGTAATTTCATCAGCTTGCCGGCGACACCAAACTCGCTGGTCCTCGACCGGCAAGGAAGCAAGGCTTACCTGGGAACAAACTCAGGACAGTTTGGCACCGTGGGGCTCGCAGTAGTGGATGTCGGGTCGAATACGGCAACTCAGTTCGCATCTCTGCCAGGCAAGGTCCTGGTTATTTCTCCAGATGGAAATCAGGCAATTATTTCTGACACATCGGCGGAAGATGCGCCGAACCATGTGTTTGTGTTTAACACAACGACTAATGCCGTTTCGACATTCGAGATCACGGGAGCAACCGCGGCTGACTTTTCGCCGGATAGCCTGAAGGCCTATATCGTCGCCGGCAGCACACTCTACGTCTATTCGACAGCCGATGGTCTGCGAACCATTTCTCTCGCCGCCCCTGCCAACGATGTGTCGTTCCTCTCGGAGGGCGCTTTTGCCTACGTCGCGGGGGGCGCTCCTTCGGCGGTTAGCGTGTGGAGAACCTGCGACAACGGCCGCGCCGATACGGTCGGCGTACCTGCGGTACCGGCCTTCATTAAGACTCTTCCCGGCCCGGCGAAACTATTGCCGGCAGACACTCCTGACGCCTACCATCTCCTGGCGGTTGATCCTCCCGGCCTCGACATCATCAGCGTGAACACGACACCTTCCGGCTGCACGCCGGCCGTGACCGATGGGCCGGTCGCGTCTTTCAATCTCGGCCAGGGCAACTTTGTTCCCAAGCAGTTGATCGTCTCGCAAGATGGCTCGATTGCTTACGTGCTCACTTCGAATCTAAACAGCGTGCTGGCCTTCAATATTCCCGGGCAGACCGCGTTTGCGATTCCTCTGGTCGGGAATCCGACCCCTCTCAGCGCTTCCCTCACGCCGGATGGCACTCTGCTCTTTGTCGGCGCCAGCGATGGGCTTTTACACATTGTGAGTACGGTGGCAGGCGGTGACATCCAGCAGATATCGTTCCCGCAAGCCCTATGCGAGAATTCGGTGGGACAGCCATTCCCGAATCTCACCTGCAATCCAGATCTGCTTGCGGTGAAGCCGTAGAAAGGCAGTCGTTGGTCCTTAGTCCTTGGCCGTTGGTCGAAGACACCTTGGATAAGTTTCTGGCTCGGCGAGGCCAACGACGAACGACCAATGACCAACGGCCTACTTAAGCCTTTGGCTTCTCCAGTTCACGGCCTACACTGTCCAGAACTCCGTTGATGAAATTCACCGATTCAGGACTGGAAAACTTGCGCGCAATCTCCAGTGCTTCGTTGATGACCACAGCGCGAGGCGTAGAGGGAAAGCTCATCAACTCCGCCACAGCAGAGCGCAGAACATTGCGATCTACGGTGGCCATCCGGTCCATGCGCCAGTGTTCGGCATGACGCTCGATCAAACCGTCGATCTCCGCGGTACGATCGGTGGCCGTTCGGAAGATGTCTTCAGCGAAACCACGCACATCTTTCTCGATGGAATGATGCTCGCTCCAGAAAGTGCGCCGGACCTCCTCGGGAGTTTGCCGGCCCATGTCCGCTTGAAACAACATTTGCAGAACAAATTCGCGAGATTTTCGGCGGGTGCCCATGGGAGCTTTCAGCTTTCAGTTTACAGGAGATGAGAAGTAGCATCAGCGGCTGCGTTTTTTCGAACGAGCGGGCAGCTTGGATGTTCGCTTCTTGCGGACACCGGAGAGCTGAGAGCTGTGAGCTCTTGTGCCAACGACCAACGACCAACGACCAACGACCACCTTCGTCAGATTCGCCATCTCCACCGCGGCCAGCGCAGCTTCGAGACCCTTGTTTCCCATCTTCAAACCGGCGCGGTCGATAGCCTGTTCCAGAGTCTCGCACGTAAGCACGCCGAAAGCATGAGGCACCCCAGTCTCCTGCGCGGATTGCCCGATGCCGCGGGTGACTTCATTCACGATGACGTCGTAGTGAGCGGTGTCGCCACGGAGCAGACAACCCAAACAGAGAATGGCGTCATATTTACGGGTCTCAGCCAGCTTGCGGGCGGCCAGTGGAATCTCGAAAGCGCCAGGAACGCGAACGACCGCGATATCCTTGCGTTTCGCGCCACAGCGCAGCAGTCCGTCGAACGCACTTCGAAACAGTCTTTCGGTGATGAACTCGTTAAACCGAGAGACAACGATGCCGAATCGTTTTCCGGCAGCGGAGAGATTGCCTTCAAGCGCCTTGACCCCGGACGGCAGCGAGGATGAATCTTGTTTGAAGTTCTTCTCCGTGACTCCGTGCCTCCGTGGTGAATTCGTTCTTGATTTTGATCCGTGCAAATCGGTGAAAATCCGTGGCCGCTCTACTTACCTTTGAACTGTGCCGGACGCTTCTCCAGAAACGCCGTCGTCCCTTCTTTCTTATCTTCTGAAGAGCAAGCCACGGCAAACAACACGGCTTCAAGATACAAACCCTCCGCCAGAGTCATCTCCATACCTTTGTTCACTGCCTCCATAGCGTATTGAACCGCGAGGGGGGCATTGGCGATGATCTTCTGCGCAATCGCCTCGGCGCGCGGAATGAGTTCCGCGGGAGCCGTAACTTCATTCAGCAGACCGATGCGATGCGCCTCCTGCGCGCTGATCATTTCGCCGGCCAGGACAAGCTGCATCGCGATCCCCTTGCCCACCAGCCTCGGCAACCGCTGCGTCCCGCCGTAGCCCGGAATAATTCCGAGTTTCACCTCGGGCTGCCCGAGCTTCGCACTTTCGCTCGCCAAGCGCATGGTGCAGGCCATAGCGATTTCGCATCCGCCGCCGAGGGCGAACCCGTTGATGCAAGCAATCACCGGCTTGCCCAGGTTCTCGATCAGGTTCAGCACGCTCTGCCCGCGATGCGTGTACTCTTTGCCCGAGACCGCATCATGCTTGGCCAGTTCGGAAATATCAGCGCCCGCAATGAAAGCCTTCTCGCCGGCGCCGGTCATAATGACCACGCGAGTGCCGGGATCATTCTTGATGTCATGAAATGCCGCGCGGAGCTCTTCCATAGTGGCCATGTTGAGCGCGTTCAGGACCTTGGGACGATTGACGGTGACATAGGCGATAGAGCCTTTTTTTTCGAAAAGAATGTTTTCAAAGTTCATAAGTTCAACCCTGCTACAGATTCAGACTCCCGAGTCTGTCATTCTGAGCGAACCGAAGTACCTATGCAATTTGCTTGTCGCGCCCAGAATGCACAGATCCTTCGCTACGCTCAGGATGACAAACTCCACAGTTGATAAGCGAGGAAAGTTCACAGTTTATTCGGCTTCGGATTGTTCGGGTCCGAATAATCGTAAAAACCCTTGCCTGTCTTCCGCCCATACCATCCCGCCATCACTAACCGCTTCAGCAGCGGGGGCGACGCGAACCTCCGCTCTTTGAATTCGTCATACATCACGTGGGTGATGTAGTAGGTCGTATCCAGCCCCACGAAATCGAGCAGCGTGAACGGGCCCATGGGATAGCCACAACCCAGCTTCATGGCGTTATCGATGTCGTCGATCGAACCGACACCTTCCTCGTAGGCACGTACGGCGTCGAGCAGATACGGCACCAGCAGCCGGTTCACGATGAATCCGGTTTTGTCGCTGGTGCGCACCGGCGTTTTGCCGAGCTTCTTGCCGAACTCATAGGCAGCGTCATATACCTCAGGCGCTGTGGCAATCGTGCGGACGACTTCGACCAATTTCATTAGGGGCACCGGATTGAAGAAATGCAATCCGATAAACCGCTCCGGGCGCTTGGTGGAAGTGAGCAGTTCGGTGATGGAAATGGACGAGGTATTCGAAGCGAAGATGGCGTCCTTCTTCACGATGCCGTCGAGGGACGCGTACATCTTTTTCTTGTCCTCGACATTCTCGATGATGGCTTCGATCACGATGTCGCAGTCAGCCAGGTCTTGCTTGTTGGTCGTGCCTTTCAGCCGCGAGCGGATCTGGTCTTTTTGCGCGGCCGTGATGCCACCCTTCTCTGGAGGCCGCTCAGCAAACTTCGCCAGCGATTTTTCAATCCCAGCAAAGCCCTTATCGAGAAACTTCTGCTCAACTTCGAGGACGGTAACATCGAATCCAGCCATCGCGGCTACTTGAGCAATTCCAGAGCCCATCAAGCCACAACCAAGAACTCCAACTTTCTTAATTTCCATTAGCGATTCCTTCTTGCCGAGGCAACTGCTCCACCGCAGAGACACAGAGTCACAGAGGACTTATTTCTTAAGATTTCTCTGCGTCTCTGTGCCTCTGTGGTAAATGATTTAATTCAAACCCTCCACCACCATCGCAATCCCCTGCCCGCCGCCGATACACGCTGTCGCCAGCCCGTACTTCTTTTTCCGGCGACGCAATTCGTACAGCAACGTAATCACCAACCGCGTTCCCGTCGCACCCAGCGGATGTCCCAACGCGATCGCTCCGCCATTCACGTTGACTTTGTTGCGGTCGAGACCGAGCTCTTTCTCGACCGACAAATACTGCGCCGCGAAAGCTTCGTTCACTTCGATCAAATCGATGTAGTCCAAAGTGAGGCCAGCTTTCTGCAACGCGATCTTCGTCGCCGGCACCGGACCGCGGCCCATCAGCTTGGGCTCAACTCCAGCAACGCCCCAGCCGACAATCCTTCCCAGCGGCGCGATGCCCCGCTTGCCCGCCTCTTCGAGCGACATCACCACGACCGCCGCGCTGCCGTCCACGATGCCGCTGGCGTTCCCCGCAGTGACACTGCCATTCCTGCCGAATGCCGGTTTCAGCTTGGCCAGACCTTCCATGGTGGTCTGCGGACGCCGATGATCGTCTTCGCTCAACGTCTCGCCGGATGGCTCACCCTTGCGATCCTTGAGTGGCACGGGAACCAACTCTTCCTGCAACCGCCCGTCTTTGTATGCGGCGTCCGCTAATTGTTGCGAGCGCAACGCGAACTCATCCTGCGCTTGTCGCGTGATGCCTTGCTGCTCCCCATAAAGTTCCGCGGTGTTGGCCATGTACAGACCGCAATAGGTGTCGAGCAACGCGACCATGAGCGAGTCTTCTAGCTTGCCGCCGGGAGCAAGAGTAAAACCATCGCGCCCGCGGATTACGAACGGCGCTTGCGACATCGCTTCCATGCCGCCCGCAAGCACAATATTAGCTTCGCCAAGCTGAACCATCTGCGCTGCGTTGACGATCGATTGCATCCCCGATCCGCACAAACGATTTACCGTGAGAGCTGGAGTTTCTATTGGCAGACCCGCTCGTAGTCCAACATGGCGCGCGCCGTAAAGAGCGTCGCCAGAAGTCTGCTGCGCGTTGCCAAAAATCACGTGGTCGAATTCTTTCGGGTCCAGCCCGGCACGCTCAATGGCTCCCTTACCCGCAATGGCGCCGAGTTCCTGCGCCGTGAAATCTTTCAATTTGCCGCAATAACGCCCAAAGGGCGTACGTGCCCCGCTGACAATTGCGATGTCCCCTGGCTTTAACATTGGATTCCTAGTTTCAACTTCGAGTATGAATGCATGCCATCAGAAGAGTTCCGAATGGCCTAACCAAACTTGTTAGTTTAACAGCGGAGAATGGCAGCAGCAACTGAACAGGATGGACGGCTGCGTCCCGATTTCACCGGAACTGAAGATCTCATGGCAGTAATTTGCTGTCTCTGCGCCCTCTGCGGCTCTTCTCAGCGAGCTCTGCGATTTAAGACCTTGTATCTGCCGACCTTCATCAACACCTTAAAACGCAGAGACCGCTGAGAACAGCCGCAGAGGACGCAGAGAAATGCATATTACCGCAGGGAGTTTGAGCAGCGAGGGTAGCAACAGGAATACGTAATCGACGATTCAGTTCTATGCAACTGCGGCGGCCGCGTACGATGCCGCTAGCGCGATGATCTTGCCCGCGCCCTGCCCGTTTGCGGTCTGGAGCGCCTGCTCAGCGCGATTGATCACTTCGGTAACGATGTCCACGGGGTCGTATTCTCCGCGCACCACTGCTTCCGCGAGGCCCGCATTGAAGTGGACGGGCTCTTGCTTCTCTGGCATTTTTACTTGAGAGAGCAGTCTTTGCAGCTTCTCCGCTGCCATGACCCCTTCTTTTTCCGGCGTTTCCCCAAGCACGATGGCGATGGTCGTCGTCTCGTAGCGAAATGCGAGATCGTTCTGCCGGATATTGGCGGCAAAGAGCTGGCCAATTTGCTGCATCACGGCTTCAACCGCCGATTCCCCAAACTCTTTCAGCATCGCCGATTTTTCACCAAACTGCATCAGCAGAACGGTCAGCGGAGTGCTTTGCTGAGCGTTGCGGCGGGTCTCTGCCAGCAGCAGATCGAGATATGAAGCCCGCTTCAGCAGCCCCGACCGCTCGTCCGTGACCGAGAGATTCTTGACCAGGCGGCGAAGCCCGGCGTTGTTCAGCGCGATCACAATCTGGTCGCTGATGGTCTTGAGCACCATTACGTCGTTCGAGCCCCAGGCACGCGCCTTACTGTCCATCAGAAGAAGGAGCCCAACGTGTTCCGCGCCGTCGCTAAGAGGCAAAGCCAGCAGCGAAGTGACCGCCATTTGCGATAAGGCCTCACGGACTGCCTGCAAGTCGGAACTCGACTGCGCATCCGCGATCGTGAGCGTGCCGCCTCGGTTGATCGCCAGATCGTGAACCGTGGTGGCGATTTTCTCGAGCGCGCGTGCTTCCCCCGGCTTGCTAAGTTCGCTGCAATATTCTTTTACGCTGGTGGTGTGCAAACCCGGCTTGCGCATGGCAACCACGCACCGGCTCACCTTCCACTGCGATCCAATTTCCTTGGCCGCCGTCAACATCACCGAGTCCGCATTGCTTTGCCGATAGAGTTTGCGGGTGATCTCGGCCACTCGTGCAAAGCTGCTGACGTCAGCAGCGTCGCTGGACTGTGCCGATCCAGTCTGTGCGACCCCAGCCTGCGCTGCCCGCGGCTCTGCCGGAACCGACGATGCGGCCGCCTGGACTGGCCCTGAAGACGCATATTGCGGATTCAATCCCGCTGTCATGTACAACTGCCGCAGATCCTGGTTGCGCTCTTCTTCGCGAGGAAACAATTCTTGAATGCGTTGCAGGCGCTCGACGGCTTTCGAGCGCATGCCGTATTGCACCAGAATTTCCGCCTGTAGCATCAGGTCCTGGAGAGCGGCTGCGCCCAACATCTTGTCCTGATTCGGAGCCGGTGCCGCGGCAGCATCGGCCATACTGGAGAAGCGCGAAGCGATCACCTTGAAGCGGTTGTCGTCAATCTTTCCCCGCAACATTTCCAGCCGCTTCTGGTGTCCGGGCTCGTATGCGTCTACCTCGGCAGCGCGATCCAGAGAATCGGCCGCTTTTGCATAGTTGCCCACGCTGCAATACAGATCAAACAGCTTAAGCAGAGTCTGGCAGTAGTCGCTTTCTCGATTCGATGCGTTGAACTGCTCGCCCATGAACTCGAGCAGTTCGGGGGACGCGCGGTGCCGCGCCGCGATGTCTTGAATCATCGTCAGGAAAGCCCGACGATCTCCCTTGCGGCGATGGTACTGCTCCAGCTTCCGTCCCAAGGCAACGGCTTCCGCATCCTGCTGGGCATCGATGAAGAGACCGATCAGGTTCGCGATCTCCTGTACGCGTGAAGGGTTCTCCTCGAACAATTGCCACTGGATTGGCTCAGCGTCGGTGAGGCGATTGGCAGCCTGCAACGCTTTGGCGTAGGTGTCGCGCAACTCCTCTGAAGAAGAGCCCGCACTGACTTGAGATTCAAGTACGAAAATTGCTGCGCCCGACTGCCCCTGCTCCAGCAGGTTCTTGCTGTACCCCAAAGCGATTTGAGGATCGGCAGGATCCTCCGCGTAGGCGCGTTCCATCCATTGTGACGCGTTCCCACCCGCGGCCTGGGTCAGCTGCGCAATCTTCAGAAATGCCGTGGCCGCAGCCTTACTCTCCCCCAGTTCGGATGAAAGTTCTCCCAAGAGCTGCAAATTCTTTTCGTTGGAATCAAGAGCGAGAACCCGCTTCAAAGCTGCCAGCGAATCTTGTTTACGCCCCTGTTTCGCTAACTCTTGAAAGACGCTTTCGTAGGTCTCGAGCGCCTGCTTCGGGTGGGACTTTTCCAGCAACTCTCCGAACCGGAGTTTCTGCTCCCAAGTCGGAGTCACGAAGCGAGCCAGCTTCTTATAGGTCAGGCTCGCCCGGGTGGCGTCGCCGGCCTCGATCTGGCGCTCGTACAGGTCACCCAACAGCTTTACTGCTTGGGGAATACGTTGCAGGGAAAGGCAAAGATCGGCGGCCATCTGGCAAACCGTGTCATTGCCGGGCTCCGCCGCCAGAACCTGCAGGTAGTCTTCCAATGCCTCGGCGGTTTTTCCCTTTTGGAGAAGCTTCTCAGCCCGCTCCACGCGTTTTGAGATCTCGATCCGGTCCATTCGCTTTACAGTGTCTGCCATGAGAGCTAGCGCCGCGCGGAGTAACCCATAAAGAGTCTAGGAGCAGGTTACTAGGGCGGGCAACGACGTAACGCCAACCCGCGATTACGAAGGTCATAGGCAGAATAAGTCTTTGGGAAATAAGTGGTTTCTGATATACGTCCCGCAGTGTCTCAGGAAAGCGCGACCACCCAGGAAAGCGGACTCCGCCACCAGCTCAGCGCCGGCCAGATGGCCATGGTTGCCGTGGGCGGCTCGATCGGCACCGGCCTATTGTTGGGCTCAGCCGCCGCCATGGAAATCGCCGGCCCCGCCGTCATCCTCAGCTTCCTCTTGGCGGGCTTCATCAGCTGGACCGTCACCATGGCGCTCGGCGAATTGTCCAGCATGCATCCCGCCGCCGGATCTTTTGGCTTGTACGCCGATCTTTACCTGAGTCCATGGGCCGGCTTCATCTCGCGCGCCGGATACTGGATCGCCATTTCCGTCTCAGTGGGCGCCAACCTGGTCGCCTCCGCAACCTACATGCGCTATTGGTTCCCTGCGGTTCCGGCCTTGGTTTGGATAGCGCTGTTCTCACTTTTGCTGATCGTAGTCAATCTTCGCAGCGTCGGGGACTACGGCCGCTTTGAATTCTGGTTCGCCATGGTGAAACTTGCAACCATGGCAATGTTTATCATTATCGGCGCGGCGCTGTTGACCGACGGACGAGTTGCCGCGCAATACACCGCGCAAGGAGGCTTCTTCCCCAAAGGTGCTCTGGCGCCACTGCTGGCCATGACGTTTGCGCTGTACACTTTCGGCGGAATAGAAATGGTGGCCATCACTACTGGGGAATCCCGTTCCCCGGCTGAGATCCCGCGCGCCGTGAGGTGGACCTTTATCACCCTCGCCGTCGTTTATCTGGGCGCCATCGTGGTTCTGGTGGGAGTGATGCCATGGAATCGGGTGGGCGTTACGGAGAGTCCGTTTGTCACCGTGTTTCGCACCGTGGGAATTCCTGCAGCCAGTAGTCTGATGAGCTTCGTGATCCTGACGGCCGCTCTCTCTGGCGCCAACGCAAATCTGTACTCTGCATCCCGCATGCTGTTCTCATTGGCACGCGGAGGATGGGCTCCGGCATCGCTGGGACGGCTGAATGCAGCGGGATCGCCACAGCTGGCGCTGTTGGCTTCCTCCTACGGAATCGTAGTGGCAGTGGTTCTCGAAATGTGGGTGCCAGGAAACGCCTTCGTGTACATACTCAGTGGCGCATTGTTCGGCCTAATGCTTTCCTGGCTGGTCTCTCAAGCCGCCCACATTTCGTGCCGCCGGCGGATGAGTTCAACCCAAGTGAACGCTCTTCCCATGCGCTCACCGCTCGGCGCCTGGGGCTCGGTGCTGGGATTGACCCTGGTAACCGCCGCCATTCTGAAAACCTGGTGGGACTCGCGTGTCAGCCTGATCAGCGGCGTGTCCACCCTATTGATACTCACCGCGGCCTACATCTTTCTAAAGTCAGGTAGCAAGGTTTCTAGTGAACCCCAGCGTCACTAAAATCAAGGAGGTCATCCCGAAGCCCCGCGCTTTTTCCAGCGGGGCGAGGGATACTGCGCATAGTGTTTTACTGTCCAGCCGGCAACTCCAGTTCGTCCCAGCAATCTATGCAGCAGTACAATATCCCCATGACTGACGAACTGCTCCGCTACCGCTCTGAGTTTCCCATCCTCGAGCGCACCACTTACCTGATCAGCAATTCTCTGGGAGCCATGCCGCGCGGCGTGTACGACGCCATGCGAGGCTACGCCGATATCTGGGCCACTCGCGGCGTTCGCGCATGGGAAGAACGATGGTGGATGCTGGCCGCGGAAGTCGGCGACGAAATTGGCGCGCTCATGAATGCGCCCAAGGGCTCAGTCTCGACTCATCAGAATGTCACCACATGCCAGGCTGTGGTCGCCTCCTGTTTCGATTTCTCCGGCAAGCGCAACAAGGTCGTTTATTCCGATATGAATTTCCCTTCGGTGATGTATTTCTGGGAAGCCCAAAAAGCCAACGGCGCGCGCGTTCACATGGTGAAGACAGATGACGGAATCACCGTCCCAACCGAGCGCCTGCTCGATGCGATCGATGAGCAAACTCTGCTGGTTCCAATCTCGCACGTAATCTTCCGCAGCGCCTTCATTCAGGATGCCAAGGCGATCATCGAAAAAGCCCATAAAGTCGGCGCCTACGTCGTGCTCGATACGTTCCAGTCGCTCGGCACCGTGCCGGTAGACGTGCAAGGTCTCAACACCGATTTCGCCTGCGGCGGGGTCTTGAAGTGGCTCTGCGGCGGTCCGGGCGTGGCTTATTTGTACGTGCGTCCGGACCTGGGCAAGAAGCTGGAGCCGAAGTTCACCGGCTGGTTCGCGCATCAGGACTCGATGGCCTTCGAAACCGGGCCGATCCGCTATACCGACCCTCCATTTCGTTTTATGAACGGCACCTCGCACGTACCGTCGCTCGAAGCCTGCCGGCCAGGACTGAAGATCATCACCGAAGTCGGCGTGCAACGCATCCGCGAAAAATCCAAACGCCAGACCGCCCGACTGATCGAATTAGTGGAAAAGCACGGCTGGCGAGTAAACAGCCCCCGCAATCCCGAAAAACGCGGCGGAACCGTGTCGATCGAAATGCCCGACTCCCAGGAAGTCTGCCGCGAGCTGCTGAAGCGCGAAATCATGGTCGACTGGCGCCCCAAAGCCGGAGTCCGCATGTCCCCGCACTTCTACAACACCGATCAAGAACTGGAAACCGCGATCACCGCAGTAGAAGAAATCCTCAAGGAAAGAGCCGTAGCAATGCGATAAGTCTCAGGTGAACGAAACTCACGTGGGGACGGGCGCCTCGCCCGTCCAGGCGGAGCAAAGCTCCGCACGCCTTTGGTGGAGGAGCCGCCTTGAAGCCTGTGCCAAACCTAAGACCTCACAGTACCGACTCCCAAGTCTCCGCCACAAGACCATGATGTCCCCAACTATCGTGCCGTTTCTGCCCAACCAGACGGAATCCGGCCTTCTCATAAATACCGCGAGCAGCATGAAGCGAACTCTGCGTCCACAAGATAATTTTCTTGTAACCGACCTGCCGCGCAAAGCGAACGCATTCTTCCACCAATCGCTTTCCGATTCCCAACCCACGCGCCGTCGGCTCAACTAGAAGCAAGCGCAGTTTGGCCACGGTCTTCGAGTGTTTGACCAGGAACACCGAGCCGATAATCTCGCCATCCTTCTCCGCGATCCAGCAGCGCTCCCGCTTGGGATCAAAGTTCTGAATGAACTTCGCGACGATCTCCGCCACCAGAGCCTCGAAGCGCTCGTCATATCGATATTCCTGCGCATAAAGCGCTCCGTGCCGGTAAACCACCCAGCCCATATCACCCGGTTGATGAGGCCGAAGAATGTAAGCAGGCTTTTGCGCAGGTTGGACGGCGAGCAGGTTCTCAATGCCGTGCATCGCATCGATTAAGCGATTTTGCTCCGCCGCCGACAGGCCGCTTAACATTTGGCAGACTTCCTCTCGAGAGCGAGCATCGAGCGGAGCCAGAGCTTTTCTTCCTTGCTCCGTCAGCGACAACAGACTCTGCCGTCCATCGGCACTGCAACGCTTCTTGTTGAGCCAACGACGTTTATCGAAACCAGTTAGGATCCGGCTTAGGTAGCCTGCGTCCAATCCTAAGTCGTTGCTGAGTTCGCTGGCCGTTGCCTTCTCGCGATGGGCAAGCTCATAAAGCACCCGGACTTCCGTTAGAGAAATCGGGCTCTGATACGGCTTCTCGCGCAATACGCCGATTTGCCGGGTGTAAAAGCGGTTAAACCGCCGCACCGCTGCAATGCGTTGATCGAAATGAGCTGCTGCAGCAGGAGCTTGGGATGAGTAGGACCTAGTCATATAGTTGCTTTAGGCCACTATATTAGTTGACCGAAGCACTTAAATCAAGAATCTATGGCCAACCGCCATGGCACATTACCAACGTAAGCGACAATCCCCGATTTCTGCTGCGACCCGATTTTCCCCTCCTCTATGCTCGAAACGACACATCTACCTTTTTCCAGGGTATGAGAACAATCACGTGACCTCACTGCTCGGATTCTTCGCCTACTCAAGGAACGATGGCGTCGCCCTGGCCTTCGTCGGCGCCTTCGCCGGCGTGTACCTGTTCTACCGTGGTTTCCGTCTGTTACAACGCAAGCGCCTGATCCTGAACACTCCCGCCTCCAAGATCCGTAGCGCAGCCATGGGCCTGGTGGAGATCAACGGCCTCGCCGTCGGTCCCTATACAATGCTCGCGCCCATCACCGGCGTCCCTTGCTACTACTTCCACACCATGGCGTGGCAATGGCAGCAAGAGGGCAGGAACAGCAAGTGGGTAAAAGTCGCAGACGAGAGCCTCCACGTTCCCTTCTTTCTGGACGACAACACCGGACGCGTTCTGGTCAACCCCCAGGGCGCTGAGATGGATATCCACCGTGACTTCCACGACGAATTCAGCACTGGCCTCTTCTCCAGCAGCTTTGAAATGCCGCCGAATATAGACGATTTTCTCGTCCGCCACGGCGTGTCGACAGACAAGAAAATTAAAATCGACGAATACTGCATCAAGCCGAAGAATTCGCTGTTCGTCCTGGGAACACTCGCCCAGAATCCAGGCCTGACTGTCAGCGCAACCCCGATTCTCAGCTTAGCCGTCAAACCGTCCGCGCTCTCGTTCCGCATCCCGAATGTCTCAAGCTTGTCCGCGGACACCGACGTCAGCACCGCGGGGAAAGTGCTGTTCTCAGCATTCAAGACTGAACCCGCCGGTATTCATTTACTGAGCGCCAACCCTCCCGCCCAGGTTTCTGACCCGGCCCAGCAGCAAAAGATCACTGCCGCATTAATGAAGGCGGGCATTACGAATCCAGCCGCCTGGGCAGTCGCTGGAGTGAATCCTTCCGTCGCAGCCCATTCGGCCTCCACTTCAACCGGTGCAGGCGCCGCAGCAGCCGCTGCACCCGAGCAATTTGATCTGCATCCTCCGGCCGTATTGATGAAAGGCGCGCACGATCCGGCATTCCTGATTTCCTGGCACAGCCAGCGCGATGTAGTCAGTTCGCTAAGGTGGAAATCCACACTGATGATCTGGGGAGGGCCTGCGCTCACGCTCTTGTGCGCCTACATCGTGGCCGCGCACTTCGACTGCTTGTAAGGAGAAAGAAAAAATGAACACCATCATCTTGCTCGCATTCCTGTTCGCGATCTTCGGTCTGATTGCCTACGTGGTCACAATCTTCAACGGCCTGATCGCCTTGAAAAACGACATCGCAAAGGCCTGGGCCAACATCGACATCCTGCTCAAGCAGCGCCACGACGAACTCTCTAAGCTGCTCGACGTGTGCAAGGGATACATGGATTATGAGCGCGACACTCTGCAAAAGATCACGCAGGCCCGCAGCCAGTACCAGCAAGCCGTCAGCGTCGACCAAAAAGCCCAAGCTGACCAAAGCATGACGTCGGCACTCCGCGGCTTTTTTGCCGTAGCCGAGAACTATCCGCAACTGAAAGCCAACGACAATTTCATGCGCCTGCAAGGACGAATCACTGACCTCGAAAGCCAGATCGCCGACCGCCGCGAGTTCTATAACGACTCCGTCAACACCTTCAACACTCGTATCCAGCAGATGCCCGACACTTTCGTGGCCAGCTTCATGAACCTGACTCCGCGCCCCATGTTCAAAGTAGAAGATGCCGACAAAGCCGACGTCCCCATGACCTTCAGCGCCGCCAAATAGAAAAATGACACCCTGAACCTCGCACCCCGAAGCCTGAAGCCAGGTTCACCGCGTCATCAGCCTTCGCACTGCCGTAACCACCACAACCAAACCTTCTCAATTAGAATTACCCCGTGAGCGACGCTGTTCGCATTGGCATTCTGGGCGACCTCGACCCTAAATCGCGCGGCTACAACGCGATCAATGACGCGCTGCAACACTGCGCTATCAAGCTGAAAATCAAGCTCGACTCCCAATGGATTCCGACCCCATCGGTCATCGCCCCCGACGCCAAGAAGTTGCTGGAAAGCTTCGACGGAATCTGGGCCGCGCCCGGCAGCCCCTATAAGAGTTTCGACGGCATGCTGAAAGGAATCGAGTTCGCGCGCCGCCGCGACTGGCCTTTTCTCGGTACTTGCGGAGGCTTTCAGTACGCGCTCATCGAGTGCGCCCGCAACGTGGTGGGAATCAAAGACGCGGACACCGCCGAGAACAACTCCGGCTCCAAGAACATCATCATTTACCCGGTGGCCTGCGCAGTGCCAGACCGCAAGAAAGACGCGCCCAAACTCTCCGGCATGGTTCCCGAAATCCGACTTCGCCCCGGATCGTACCTGCAATCTTTCTATATGAAGGACACTGCCACGGAAGAGTTTTTCTGCAACTTCGAAGTCAATCCCGATTACGAATGGGCCGCCATGGAAGCCGGATTCCCTGTCGTCGCCCGCGGCGCCAAGGGTGAAATCCGTGCCATCGAATCGCCCACACACCGCTTCTACATCGCAACCTTGTATCAGCCCCAGCTCACTTCCAAGCCCGGTAGGCCGCATCCGTTAGTACTGGCATTCGTGCAAGCCGCCGCGGACTGGGGAAGAAAAAAACTGGACGACAGCGTCCTGGAGTAACAATGCGCACGTAGCCCCGGACGCCTCGTCCGGGCGCCGTGAACAAAGTCTTCAACTGACCAATCAATTCTCCATGAACGACCCCACCAATTCGATCCGCGAAAGCTACGATCGTCTCGCCGAGGAGTACACCCGCCGCATCGCCGATGAACTCAGGCACAAGCCCCTCGATCGCGAACTGCTCGACCGCTTCGCCAAACAGACTGTAGGACGAGGCGAAGTATGCGACATGGGTTGCGGCCCCGGTCACGTCGCTCGCTATCTGCGCGACGCCGGCGCATCCGTTTTTGGCCTCGATCTTTCCCCCGTCATGTTGGAGCAAGCCCGAAAGCTGAACCCTGACATTCCATTTCGCGAAGGAAACATGCTGGAACTCGACATCCGGGATGGAGCACTCGCTGGCATTGCCGCCTTTTATGCCATCGTGAATATTCCCAAGCGGTCTCTGCCCGCGGTCTTCCGCGAAATGCAGCGCGTCCTGCAGCCAGGTGGGCTTCTGCTTCTCGCGTTTCACACTGGAAACGAAATGCTTCACGAGGATGAACTGTGGGGCCAGAAAATCTCCATGGATTTCTTTCTTCTCCCACCCGCAGAAATCAAGCTGGAACTCGAGGCCGCGGGCTTCACCATCGAAGACGTAGTCGAACGCGACCCCTATCCCGACGTCGAGTACCCGAGTCGGCGGGCATACATCTTTGCCCGGGAGCCATGATTCGGGATCAGACCGCGATCAACTCAAACGCGGGATAACTCTGCGCCAGCGTGGCAAAAGCCTGAACCGGCGAACCCGCTGTCACCGGAAAATATCGCTGCACCTCACGCTTGAAATTATCCAGATAGGCCTTCAATATCTCCGGCTTGTCCGCATCCGGAATAGGCCGCAGCCGAAACCGATGCTGAATTTTCCCTTTCTTTAGCGTGACTTCTCCCGCAGCTTCCGCATTGCGCACCCACTGCGTCCGCCCGCGCGGAGCCACCAGGAACCGCTTGCCTCCGAGTTCCAGCAAATCTATCGGCGTGGAATAAAGCTTCCCGCTCTTGCGCCCGCGCACTTGCAAAAGATAGTTGTGGGAAAAGCCGAGTCCGAGTCCAATCAGGAATCCGAAGACCCGGTTGAAAACACGCTCGACACCGTAGGCGCGCGAAATTCAGGCAAAGAGGAATTCATATTCGAAAAATCACGTGGGGACAGCCGCCCTCGGCTGTCCAGTCGAGCAAAGCTCGACGTTTTCGAGACCACGAAACACTATCCGATCAAACCGCCGCCGTGCAATAACAACACTCTACAACGAAAAAACAGGCCCGATTCCCATCGGGCCTGTCCACTCGAATCTCACTCGTTAAAAGCCGCCAAGCTGGACGGCCAACCTGCACGCTAGTAATCCAGGTCGTCCTCAGGAAGCACCGGATCCACGGTAGCGCTGTTCGAAGCGGTTCCGCTAAACCCGAGAACGCTCGTGCCTCCAAAAACGGTGTATTTGATCTTTGCTGCCCGGTCCGCCAGCAGTCTTGGCCGCAGTCAGTGTCTGTGGTGACGGCGAGAAGACTCCGGGGTGCTTCAACACCGCAGTTGTCCAGCTGCCCGCCTTCAAAAAGCTAGTATCCGTCACCATCAGACTGACCCCGTCCACCCTACCCGCGATGATGAAGGTCAAAGTGTCCGCCGTGCTCGTCAGATTGATGACCATCTTGGATGGCGATTTAGTCGAAAACTTGTTACTTCCCGCCGTAACCGTGATGGCGCCCGCCGGAAGCGTGTAGGTGGCGGAAGTGGTGGTGTGTTTCGTGGGATTCAGCGACTCGCTGGCCAGGATCTTGACCGTGCCGCTTTTTCCATCGAGTCCCAGGGGATCGGAACCTGACAGGACCGGGCCGATCGTCCCCTTGATGGTAATAGTGAGAGTGTGGGTTGCTGGGTTGACTGCTCCAACTTCTATCGACTGCGCCCAGGCTGTGCAAGCGAGCGCGCTAAAGGCGACGATTAAGGCGGACCTGCGGAACATCTTGGAAAGCATTGGGATCTCCTTCTTAGGGCAGGCACAGAACGGGGGGACTCAGTGCGAGCGTAGGAACGCTACCACGGATATCCCTGAGGACTCAACCGAAAAACGACGGATGCCAAGATTTCTTGTCAAGCCCCTGGAAGGACTTAATTCCTCCCAACCCGCTCATTCCATTCCAAATATATTTTTCAAAAAATGGCGGGTTTACCCTGTCCATCCTGTCATACTGGTATTAGGCAGCCAGATCATGTGCTGGCTGGGAACCGAGAGCCAGGAACCGAGAACTGACTTGCAACACGCGACAAGAAATCGCGGTACAGACTTAAGTCGTTTAGAGGAGATATTTTAAGAGATATCCCAAGATATTCTCAAGACGTCTCACGTATTTTCAAGCACTTACGCATTCAAAGCAGGCATGGTTGAGGGGTATCCCTTCAGTAAGTCCTTTAGAAGGCATATTTTACGAGGGTATCTCGTTACGACGGCCTTTGTTTTGATGGACTTAGGCGGAAAACTCATTTTTCGATCTATATACCATATACTAAACGATTAATTCGGCAACGCGCCAAGATAACCAAACAGTAATCATTGCAAACAGGTAGCCCGGCTATGCGACTTGTCACCTTCGAAGATCCCGCGCAACGCCGCCGTATTGGCGCCGTGACCGGTGACGCCCGCTTCGTGGACCTGCACTCCGCCTGTTCTCTTTACCTGCGAGACGTCGAAAACGAAAGCGCCTTTGAGCGCCTCGCCGACGCCCTGGTCCCGCCCGACATGCTCGCCCTATTCCAGGGTGGTGACACCAGCCTTGAAGCCGCGCACAAAGCCTTCGACCACGCGTTGCGCAACGACGGCGCTAGAGGACCCAGCGGGGAGACCATCTTCTACTCCGCCAGCGAGGTCAAACTCAAAGCTCCAATCATTCCGCGGAAGTTCTTTCACACCGCCGGCAACTTCCGCGAGCATCACGAAGAGGCCACCAAGGCCGGATTCTCCCATCCTGTAATGCCGTGGATCGTCTTCTTTCAGAACGTCGACGCCATCATCGGCCACGACGAGCCCGTGATTTATCCCGAGCATTTGACCAACGAACTGGACTATGAACTGGAACTCGCTGTCGTCCTAAAAAAGGGCGGAAAGCATTTTTCTCCAGGAGAAGCAGCCGAACACATCGGCGGCTATGTAATTTTCAACGACATCACTGCCCGCGACATTCAACGCCGCGAAATGAAGTCCGGCGTGTTCAGCTTCTGCAAGGGTATCGACACCTTCTGTCCGCTGGGCCCTTGGATCGCGACCGCCGACGAGATTCCCAACCCGCACAATCTGGCGATGGAGTTGCGCGTCAACGGAGAATCGCGGCAAGTTTCGCATTCCAGCAAAATGTCGGTAAAGATCCCCGAGATTCTCTCGCACTATTCACCCATGGGCTACAGCGCAGGCGATGTAGTTTCCACCGGCACAGTCTCCGGAGTAGCGGCTTTCAGTGGCGATCCGAAAGCCTGGTACCTGAAACCCGGAGACGTAATGGAGTGCGAAATCGAAAACATCGGCATCCTGCGAAACCGAGTGATCTCTTGGGAAGAAGCCTACGGCCAAAAGCCAATGACTTTAGCAACGCAGGAAGCGCTAAAGTGAGAAATTGAGTAATTGAGTAATCGGGCAATTAGAATTACAAGGATCGATTAATTACCAGATTACCCAATTACTAAATCACCCAATCTACCTCTGTGTCTCTGTGACTCTGTGGTGAGCAAAGAAATGAGAACAAATTCAAAAATCTGGGTAAGCGAATTGAACGCACGCCCCGAAATCCGCGCCGCGTTCCCGCGCAACAACATTCGCTTCTACGACACCACCCTCCGCGACGGCGAGCAAACTGTCGGCGTCGTCCTCTCACCCGAACAAAAACTGCAGATCGCCCGTAAGCTGGACGAGCTAGGCGTAAGCCGCATTGAAGCCGGATTCCCCCGCGTCTCCGTCGATGATGCGGAAGCCATTCAACTCATGCAGAAAGCAAACCTGAAGGCCGAACTATGGGGCTTTTCCCGAGCAGTGAAAGGTGACATCGAAGAATTAGTGCGTTTAGATCTGCGAGCCTCCGTAATCGAAGCCCCAACCAGCGACATCAAGCTGAAGGCCTACGGCATGACCCGCGACGACGTACTTCGGCGCGTGGTGGACGCGATGTCCATCGCCAAGAAAAATGGAATCAAAACCGCTTTCTTCGCCGTCGACGGCACCCGCACCGAACTCGACTTTCTAAAGAAAATCTATCTAGCCGCTCTCGAAGCCGGCGCCTCTGAAATCGTAGTCGTGGACACGATCGGCGCCTGCGGCCCCGAAGCTGTCGAATTTCTGGTTCGCGAAGTGTGCAACTGGGTCGGGCCGGCCGTGCCTATTCATTACCACGGCCACAATGACTTCGGCATGGCCACCGCCTGCGCCATCGCCGCAGTCCGCGCCGGGGCTACATGGATTCAGGGAACGATGAACGGCATGGGCGAGCGCGCCGGCAACGCCGACATCTGTGAGATCGCTCTCGCATTGCGTTGTCTTTATGACGTGCCTGTCGACTTGGATCTGACGAAAGTGCGCGAAGTCTCAGAAGTAGTGTGCGAAGCCGCCGAGTACACGCTGGACGCATGGAAACCGCTCGTCGGCGAAAACCTGTTCACCCGCGAGAGCGGCGCCGTCGCCACCCAGTTCCACATCCCCGAAGCCATCGAGCCGTATTCCGCAGAACTGGTGAACGCCCGCCGGAGCATCGTGCTCGGAAAAAAGAGTGGGCCAGACAGCGTCGATCTGAAATGCAAGGAACTCGGCCTGACGATAGCCCCAGAGCAGCGTGCACCGATCCTGGCCGAAATCAAAAAGCGCTCCATAGCCAAGCGCGGCCTGCTGACGGACGAAGAATTCAAAGAGATCGTAAGTAAATCCGCGTGAATCCGTGAAATCCGTGGCTACTCCTTGAAGTTCGGTAACACCGCGTCGCCAAACAACTTGGCCTGGCCGGTGCGATCGTCGCCCCAGATTTCCAGCATGATGTGGGTGCAGCCCGCGTCGCGGTATTCCTCGATGCGAGCTATGCATTCTTTCGGCGTTCCGGCAATCGGACAAACTTTATGCAGAATGTCATCAGTGACGGCTTTAGCAGCGGCTTTCCGCCCACCTTTCTCCATAGCGTCCGCAACAGGCTGCAACTCCTCGAAGGTCAGGCCCGCGCATTCGAGGAGCACGTCGGCAGAACCTCTAATGTTCTGCACTTTGTTAGCGAGGTACATCGCCGCCTGCTCGCGCGCGCCTTCTTTGCCCTTCGCCGAATCGCGGTTGATGCTTCCAACGATGACGGACCCGAGCACGAGCTGCGATGGATCCTTTCCCGCCTTGCGCGCCCCTTCTTCCATGTTCTTGCGCGAGTAACGGACAAACGCTGGCGTGGTGATGCTCGCCGTAAGCAAGCCATCTCCGACTACCCCGGATATTCTCTGCAGGACCGGCCCAGTTCCGGCAATGTAAATCGGCGGAATACCGCGCGGGGTGTGCGCGTCCGGCTTGAGCGGCGGCACGTTCGCTTGAAAGACTTTCCCCTGATACTCGAAAGCACTGCCGGCGAGCACACCTTTGATGATTTCGATACTCTCGCGCATCACGGTGGCCGGACCAACTTTCTCGCCTTCGCCTTCACCAATCTCTTTCATGAAGATCTTGGACGCTCCCAGACCAAGCAGAAAGCGATCCCCAGCCAGATCCTGCATCACCCGCGCCTCCATCGCGATCTGTACCGGATGACGCGTGTAGGGAGAAATGATGCCCCACCCTAATTGAATACGTCGAGTTTCAGCTGCGATCACCGCCAGTACCGCCGTAGAAGATCGTGCCTCAAACGAATGCTTGCGCCACCAGGGATAAGCCTCCGCAATCCAGAAGGCGTCGAACCCCGCGTCTTCACAGGCTTTCGCCATGGCAACGGTCTCGCGCACCGGCTCCATGCTGAGTTGCAGAACACCGATGTTGAATGGAATAGACATGACTTGCTGGTAGCTCCTAATATTGACAGTTCCGCGACAAGATCAGGCTGTCATCCTGAGCGAAGCGAAGAATCTCTGCATTCTGCCGTCAGCGTTTCACTCCGGATCTTTCCACGAATGCTCCAGCCCTTTGATCAGTTCCCACAGCGCCTTGTTCAACGGAGTCGCGATACCTACTTCTTTACCCCAATGCACAATCGCTCCGTTCATGAAATCAACCTCCGTCTGCCGTTTCGCCAGCACATCCTGCAACATGCTCGCCCGATGCTTGCCGGGAGCGTTCGCGCCCTTCTGCACAAGCTGTCGAGGATCGCCATGCAATTCGATTCCCAGCTTCTTCGCAACCGCCTTGCCTTCCGCGATCAGGTCCTCGAAAAGATGACCGGTTGGCTCAAATCGCGTCGCCGCGCCGTGATGCAACAGCGTGAGCGCACCTACGGGATTTGTGGCGGCATTGAAGATCAGCTTGGTCCACTGCGCACCGCGAGCGTCTTTCAATGGGATCGTGTTCATCCCTGAACGCGTCATGAGCCCGGCCAGTTCTTCCACTTTCTCCATCGAGGTATTGGTCTCCTCGAACGGTCCGATCCAAGTGTCCCCTTTGATGTCATAACCAATATGTCCCGGTGCTATCGGATGCCCAGCGGGAAACGTCGTTCCCCGAATCACGAATTGCACACGTTCCGCAATAATTTCTTCGTTGCCGACGCCGTTCTGAACCGAACACACCGCGCTCTCACCGTCAAAGATATGCGCGACCTCAGAGATTGCAACCCGCGTATGAATCGCTTTTGTTGCAACAACGCCGTAATCACATCGCGGCAACTCTTTGGCATCGCTGGTAGCGTTGAGCCGGGCAGTAAAGTCTTCCGCCCCTGAGAGTCGCAGGCCGTTTCGCTGGATGGCGTCGGTGTGTTCTTTCCACGCGTCGTACGCCCACACTTCCGCCTCACCAGCTTTCGCAAGGTGCGCTGCAAACAAGCTTCCGACGGCTCCGCAACCGATGATGCAGATTTTCATCGAGACCTTTTCAGATTAATCGCAGTTTTCAGTTCCCGGCTCTCAGCTCTCATCGTCTTTCTTTGCCGGAGTAAAACTTCCAGGGCACATCTGCGAGGCACTCGCCTTCCGTCTTGCCGATACGGTAGGTGTCCTGCGTGTAGAGGCACACCTTGCCGTCTTTATCCACGACCTGCGGATGCAACGAGAAAATCATGTTCTCCTGCAGCTGCACGTCGCTCTTCGCGCCGATGGCAGGAGACTCCAACATGGTCGTGCCGATGCTGTGCCCAGACAGATGGCCGAGGGCAAACCCATACTTGGCAAAAGTTTCAGCGACGACGCGATGAACGCTGCTGGCCAGTTCGCCCGCACGCATCAGCTTGCGCGCAGCTTCGAGAGCCTGCGGATATGCATCGGCCATAGCCTTCGTTCGCGGACTCAATTTGCCTCGAATGAGAGGACGCGAAAATTCGACCCAATATCCACCCGCTCCCGTCACCTCGAGCGAATAGAGCAGCAAGTCGTCGACTGCGGTCACGCGATGTCCTGGAACCTTGAACGACGCCTCCGCCTCGCCATGCGTGCCAGAAAGAAGAATGTTCATCATGCGTGGACCCGCGCCGCGCGCAAAGAATCGTTCCACAGCCGGCGCCATAATTTCCGCTTCCGTCTTGCCCGGCTCGTAGGCCGCGACCAGAGCCCAGAATCCGTCGACGATGATATCCATCGCGTCGCGCACTTCGGCGAGTTCTTCTTCGCTCTTGACTGCGCGCGCCATGTCGAACTCGAAGTCGAATGGAACCATTTCGAATGGACCGTTTGCAAGTTCGCGGTAATCGCGCACCGCCATGATGAAATTCATGCCATAAACGCCGACTCGCTTCCATCCGAGTTCCCGTGCCCGTTCAGAGATCCACTGTCCGGGAACATCGGGCCACACATGCTCTTTCACCCACGGTTTGATTTTGTCGCCGATCCAACGGGCCTCGCGCGGAAACACTAAGGTGGGTTCGCCTTCGAGCGGCAGCACTGCGTGGACGTAGCGATGCACAATTTCAAAACCGGAGACGTACAAGACAGCGCCTTCAAAACCCGCATATTGATTGCCGCAGACGATGAGCGCGTCGAGACTCGCACGTTGCATGGCAGCGCGGATGTTTTTGTAGCGACGATCGATTTCGAGTTGGCTTGGCAATGGCTTTTCTCGGAACGGAGTCCCTCTACTGCACGCCACAAAGTTCAGCAGCCGTCAGTGCGTAAATCTTTGTGATATCCACCAGTGTTTTGATTTTGACTTTCTCGCCTTCGGCATCGCGAGGACCGCTGGACGGACCGTAGTTCACGGTCTCGATCCCGTAACGCGTCATCACCGAAGCATCAGAGCACCACAGCACCACATCGCGCTTGGGGGCTTCGCCCATCACGCGCTGATGGTTCATGTCGATCGCCTTCACCAACGCGTGATCCGGTGCGATCGTAGCGCCGGGCACCGAGACGTAGGTTTCGAACTCCAGACCATAATCCGGATAACGCCGTTTCAAATCGAGGAAGAGCGACTTGGCCGCGCGTCGCGCTCCCTGCATGGACATATGCGGCGGCACGCGTAGATCGAGGAATAACTCAGCACGCTCGGGAGTGCGGCTGACGCGCCAGGGTTGTCCGCCGCGGATGCAGCCGAGATTGGCGACACCTTTGTGCCCTCGATAGGTATTTTTCTGCTCCCAACCTTTCATCCATTTCAATACCACTCCAAGCACATCGTAGAGACGCCGGATCGAGTTGCGCTCCGCGCGCCCTTCCGCAAACGCGGTATGGACATACATACCCGAGACCGAAAGGCGCACCCACAGCGAGCCGTAGTGTTCGAGAATGATTTGCATGTCGGTGGGTTCGCCCAGGATGCAAACGTCAGGCAGAACTCCGTGATTCACCAGGTAATGCGTGCCCACACCGTAGCCGCGGTACTCGCGGCCGCGGAATTCTTTCCACTGTGTCTTTTCGATTTCGCCCGCAACGGCGGCGAGAATGACATCACCCTGAAGTTTTACTCCCGCGCGTTGCAGCGCCTTCACCGCGTGGGTGTAGCAAACCAGCGCGCCCTTCATGTTGTAAATGCCGAGGCCGTAAATCATTCCGTCCTTGATCACGGCGTTGGGTTTGTACCCGATTCCGGTGAGGAATTCTTCCTGGCCAGTGTTCGATGTGTCCATGTGGCCGTTGAACATCAGGCAGCGGCCGGTGCCCGTGCCTTCCCAGCGCGCGATTACGTTGGCGCGCCCTTCCTCGACCTCTTGCCAGGTAACGTCGAGGCGCATGGCGTCCCACGCGGAGCGCATGTGCTCCGCCATTTTGGCCTCGTCGCCGGTGGGACTGGGAATATTAATCACGTCGCAACACATCGCGACGATCTCTTCTTCCTTCACCTCGGCGAGGATCTTCTCAACCAGTTTCGGGTTGAGTCTTGAGGTTAAGCCTTTGCTTGATTTGGCCACAGTTCTCGTTTCTTACTGGTGTCCTGCCAGCCGAAAGTCATCCGGATAGCTGCACAGCTTTTCGTTGCCGTCATCCCTAATCAGAAAATTGTCTTCGAGTCGCAGGCCGCCACCGCCGGGCCAATAAACTCCTGGCTCGATGGCCAGCACCATCCCTTTTGCGATGGTGCCTTTCCCCGCCTGATGCGCGTAGGGGAATTCATGCGCGCGTGCGCCCACGCCGTGACAGATGGGGTGGGAAGGCTGCCCGGGGTATCCTCCGTCCGCAATACGAGCGCGAATGAGACGATCGAGTTCTGGAAAGTCGGCACCATCGCGCGCATAAGCGATGGCCTCGTTGAAAACGTTTAAGAGCAGATCCAGCAGCTTGTGATATTCAGGCGTCAGTTCGCCGGGGCACACATTCTTGGTGAGGTCAGTCCAATACCCATCCACGCACACCCAGATTTCGAAAAGGGTGGGCTCATTCTTTTGAATCGGACGGTTCCCCGTTGCGGTAAACGTTGCGATTCCTTTTCCGGACCAGACCAGAGTAAATGCGCGCGCCATCTCTACTTTCCCTTTGTATCCCACGCCGAGACCATGCACGAAGCCTTCGTACATGCCGCCCACTTCGCTTTCCTTCATGCCCGGGCGCATGTGTTCGCGAGTGTATTCCATCGCTAGCGCGGCCAGTTCATTGGCCAGCCGCATGCGCTCGATTTCCTGCGAGGTCTTGATGGCCCGGGCTTCGTTCAGGAGCGGCGTAGCGTCAACCACCCGCCCAGCGACTTCGCCGAAAGCGTCGAAGTACATCAGCGTCGGGGTCGTCGGCTCGCCCACCATGCGGTCGGCAGACTGCGTACCCATGTTCAGTTCGACGGCAACTTTGTCGGTGAGGCCGCGCTCCTTCAGCACCTTCAACACGAGATCGAGCGCGCGATACTGTGGCGGGCGAGGATCAGTTTCGTGATAGCTCTTGAAAAGTCGAATGTCCTTCGTCCAGGAATTGCGCTCGGCGTCCGCCTGCTGCGGCTCCAAGGCAATGAGCGTCGGCTCGCCTTCGCGAGGGAAAACCGCTGCGTCATATCCTTTCATGCACCAGTAGTTCGTGAGATAAACGAGATTGTCTGGCGCGCGAACGACCAACGCAGTTACTTCCTGATCTTTCATCAGAGCGCGCACACGATTTAGTTTTTCCTCATCAATTGGCCACGACATTGTTCTATCCCGAGAAGTTGCAAGCAACGTTTCTACAGTTCGACTGCACGATTTTCATCTTTGAACGTCCATGATGCTTCTTTGCCCTTGATCAGACGGTAGACGGCAGTGTGCAGCGGCGCCGGCGCGCCCGCCCGCTCCGCTTCGCGGGCGATGGCACCGCTCAGAAAATCTACCTCGGTCGATAACTGATGTCGAACGTCGTACAGCATCGACGGGGGATGATTGGTCATGGCGCCGATCTTATTCATCTCCCACGGATCTTCGTGGAGCTGTATGCCCGCTGCCATCGCCACCTGTTTCCCTTCTTCAATCAATTCGTACAACAGATGTCCAAGACCGGAAAATTGCGATTCGTCTGCGAAATGTGGCGAATGCGGCAAGCCGGTTAGCGCGGAGACTCCGTTGACCGATGCGTTGAAGATAAGCTTCGACCACTGGGCAGGACGCGCATCCTGCAGCGCTTCGGCCTTCAGGCCGCCGTCGTTGATCAGGTCGGCGGCCTCTTTCACTAGCGCATATGCGGTGTGGCGCGGCTCGAAGGGGCCGATCCAGGTCGCGGTATCAAGTTCCAGCTGTACATGGGTGTCGCTATGTTTCGTGCCACTCATGAAAGTCGTGCCCCGTATGACTTGCCCGCGGGTATGGGCAGCGATAATCTCTTCGCTGCCAAGCCCGTTCTGCGCGGAGATCACAGCACCCTGATTGAAACGGTTGCCGACGAGCCCGATCGAGTCCTCCACTTGGGTCGCTTTAGTGGCCACGATGCCGAGCTCGCAATCGGGAAGCTGATCCGGTTGCGATGTTGCCTTGAGCGACACATGAAACTCGCGCTTTCCCGAGACTCGCAGACCGTCGCGGTTGAGAGCGCGGGCGTGATCTTCGCGACGGACAAAGGCCCATACCTCCGCAACCCGCGCCAGGTGCGCCGCGTACAGGCTGCCGATGGCGCCACATCCGACGATGCACACACGCTTCATGCAAAGGCCGTCACCCTCCCGAACAAACGCGGGCGAGGGCGCCCGCGCCACATGTGGCTTACCGCCTTTCCACTTTTACCAGGTTCTTGGCTTGACTGATCTCTTTCGCTACCATCGCCCGGAACAAACTGTCGGCGTTGTTGAACGAATCGTCGATCATGATGCCGCTGGCGAACAGCGCATCCTGCAGAGCCGCAGAAATTGTGTGGATGGGAGCGGCTCCTCCCTCGCCCATCCCTTTGGCCCCGCTGTAACTGTGCGGCGACGGGGTTTCGATGTGATCGTATTTCACTTTCGGCATGTTCATCGCGGTGATGGGAGTGTAGTCGCTGAAGGTGCTGGTGAGCATGTTGCCGACAGCATCGTACACGCAATTCTCCATCAGAGCCGCGCCGATGCCGTGCGCGGTTGCGCCATATACCTGGCCTTCGACGATGGGCGGATTAATCACGGTGCCACAATCATCGACCGCGACATAGTCGAGAATACGCGGGATGAAAGTGTCGCGCTCGATTTCAATTACAGCAATGTGAAGCTGGGAGGCGTAGGTCAGGGTCAGGCTGCCGTATTTTCTCTGCTTGTCCGGCACTTTGAAGGGCGCACGCCAGATGTAGCGGCAGTTCAACGTGAGCTCATACAACTCGGGTGGTAGCACCGCGCTGTTCACGTTGACGATGTTGGCAAGTCCCCAATAGTTGACGGACTTTCCTTTGCTGGTAGCGCGAATCTCCGGGCCCTGCTCGCCCGTCCCGAACTCGAGATCGTCTTCATTGGTTTCGAGCAGGAACGCGGCCAGACGTCTCATTTCCGTTTTCAACTTCTGCGCCGCTCCGTGAACCGCGGAGAGCCCTGAAACGGCGAACTGGCTGGCGTACGTTCCGGAAAACCCGGTGTGCACGTTGCGTTCGGTGTCGAAGCCGGTTCGCACGGTGATGCGATCGGGATGAATATTCAAAACGTCGGCCACGACCTGCGCGGCGGTAGTCTCGTGTCCTTGACCTTGCGGGCAGGAACCAACTGAGACTACGACCTCACCGTAAATATCCAACTTGCAGTTCGCCCCTTGCGAGTTGCCGGAAAATGGCACGCCGGGGTTGATGATCTGCGACTGGCCAAAATTGTTAGTACCCGAGTCGAGCGTGGTGCCGATGCCAATTCCGATGAGCCGGCCTTCCTTGCGCGCCGCGATCTGCTTCTGTTTCCATTCGTCCCAGCCGATGCGCTCTTTCGCAACTTGCAGCATTTTGGGATAGTTGCCCGAGTCGTAGACGCAACCATTCGGAGTTGTATATGGAAATTCTTCGGGACGAATGTAATTGCGCAAGCGCATCTCGTCGGTCGGGATGCCCAGTTCGTGCCCACAGATGTCGACTACGCGCTCCAGGAACCAAAGATGCTGCATGCGCGAATATCCGCGATTGGGGCCGACTGGACACTTATTCGTGACCGCTTGCGTAAAGTCGATACGCGCATTCTTGAAGCGATAGACTCCGGGGAACACTTGCGACCAGATCACGCATCCCAGCGGCTCGTAGCGTGGGTACGCACCGCAATCATCGATATGCCGTGATACGAGGGCAGTGATGACACCGTTCTTATCGAGGGCAACCCGCGTGTCGCGGAAGGTCCGCTCGTTGCCGTGGGCGCTCGAAGTAATGTGTTCGGTGCGCGTCTCCACCCACTTGACCGGCCGTCCGCCGGCTTTCTTAGAGGCCAGCGCGCACACCGCCATTTGCGGATAGCTCGTAATCTTAATGCCAAAGCTGCCGCCGATATCGGATGTCTCGACGCGTATGCGGTCGATGTGAACGCCAAGGTGCGCTGAAAGAAACTGAATGGCGAACGATGGAAACGAGTTGTTGCACTCGTAGTAAATGCGATCGTCCTTCGGATTCCACTGCGCAATGACCACGTTATTTTCCAACGGCGTGCTGGAGAAGCGATGGAAATGCATGCGATCGATGTTGACGACGTAGGCGGCCTCGCGGAAAGCCTGGTCGACATCTCCGTATTCGAAGACTCCATTCCAGACACGGTTGGTGCCCGCTTCGTCGTGCAGGATGCTCTTGTCGGTGAGGGCTTCTTCTGCATCGACCACAGGATCGAGCGCTTCATACTCGATCTGCACCAATTCTGCAGCGTCGTCGGCGAGGCTTGGCGATTCGGCTGCCACGGCTACGACCGGCTCTCCCTGGTACCGCACTTTGGAGACGGCCAATGGATAATCTTTGATTCGGGCGCAAGGATCCGGTCCGATTTCGATGAATGGCTGCGTTTGTGCCGCAATCTCTGCGCCCGTAAGCGCACAGATAACGCCCGCGAGATTTTCGGCGGCCGAGATGTCGACGCTTGCAATCTTCGCGTGAGCATAGGGCGAGCGCACGAATTTCAGATACAACATTTCGCGCAGCTTGATGTCGTCGGCAAATTTGCCCCGTCCACGCAACAGCCGGTTCTCTTCCTTGCGGGGAAGCGCTTGCCCAACCCACTTTTTAGCGCCGTCCTTCTTGATCGTGCTCACACCGATCTCCTCATCGCAACGCGGCCTGCAATCCATCAATCAATTTCTGCACCTGTTTTTTCCCCAGTGGCTCGAGCAGCCCGCCGGCCATGGACGTCAAGCGACCGAAGATCTGCGCCTCGCCCTGCCAAGCCACTTTTGTGCCGCCGTCCGCGTCGAGCGGCGAAAGATCAAAGCCCGCCGTCAGGGCAACATTACCTCCGGCCACGCTTCCTTGCCCCTTATATTGCGCGCCTTTCGGACGTTCGGCCTGGGCCAATTCCATTTTCACTTCCGCGACACCCTTGATGTAGGAGATGCCGACGTTCACCTTCACCGTAAAATGAGTCGCGTCCTGTACCGACAGGCCCTGAAAGTCTGGCAGCAGCGCCGCGAACCTGTTCGGGTCGACGAGAAAGTCGTGAACTTCTTCCGGCGTACGCTTGACTTCAAAGTCGCCGGCAAACTTGATGGCCATGCTTCAAGCACCTTTCATGTTCTGCGCAGCGGTTTGAATCGCTTTCAGAATATTCTGGTATCCAGTGCAGCGGCAGGTGTTGCCTGCGATCGCTTTACGCATTTCTTTCTCGGTTGGCTGCGTGTTCCGCGATAGCAGTTGCAAGGCTGACAGCATAAGCCCCGGCGTGCAGTATCCGCACTGCAAACCGTAGCAATCGCCAAAAGCCTCTTGGATGGGATGAAGCTCACCGTCTTTTTCCAGACCCTCGACCGTCAGAATTTCCGCGCCGGCCGCCTGCACCGCAAACATTGTGCATGACTTCACCGCCGCGCCGTTCATCAGCACCGTACATGCGCCGCAGTAAGTCGTGTCGCAGCCCACATGGGTCCCGGTCAGATCGAGATCTTCCCGCAGCAACTCGACCAGCAGCTTGCGCGGCTCAACCGTCCGCGAGTGCGACTTGCCATTAACCTTGAGTTGAATCGAAATGTTTTCAATGCTGTCAGACATAAAAGCAGTCAGGCATAAATATGGCCCACCTCAACCTGCTCACCGCGGGCCCGGCGAACCGCGATCTCAATTCCCCGCTTCACCAGGGCACCGACGAGAGTGCGTTTGTAATCGGCTGAACCGCGCATGTCGGATTGAGGATCGGCTGCGACCCGACACGCTTCGATCGCGTGTGCGATTGTCTTCTCGGTAAGCTTCTGTCCCTTCAGAACAGTTTCGGCATGCCTCGCTCTTATAGCGGTCAGACCAACACAGCCAAGAGCGATCGCCGCATCCTGACAAACATCGCCGTCCATCGTGAACTGCACCGCGGCACTCGCCGTGGGATAGACCGGCGCGGAACGCTTGAACGCTAGGTAAGTCCCGCCGCTTCCCTTAGGTGGAATTTTCACCGCTATCTCGCTGACTAATTCGTCGTGAGCCAGAACCGTAGTGTATGCGTCTTTGATAAAGTCTGTCAGGCTCACAGTGCGCTCTCCGGCTGGTCCCAGGCAACGAACTTCAGCGGTAAGCGTGAAAAGCACCGTCGCCCAATCACCACTGGGATCAGCCTCGGCAAGCGAACCGCCAATCGTGCCGCGATTCCGCACCTGAACATCCGCAATGCCGGTAGCGCAGTCGTGGAGAATCGGAATCTTTCGGGCCGAAGCGGATGCCTCGATTTCCGCATGCCGGGTCAGCGCACCGAAGCGAACGGTGTCATTGTCATCCTTAATGTAGGACGTACCAGAAATAAAATTCAGATCCACGAGATGAGCCGGATTGGCAAAACGCAGCTTCATCAGTGGAATAAGGCTCTGGCCGCCTGCCAGCAGCTTCGCATCGTCACCAAGCTGGCTAAGCATGGTTGCCGCTTCCTTTAGAGAACCAGCGCGGTGATAGTGAAACGCTCGCGGATACATCGTTATCCTTAGTTGTTTTTACCCGCGGCTCTCCCGATCATCTTTCGTGGAACGGGTTCACGGAACAAAGCGCACGCCGGGCCAATAAGCTTAACAAACGTCTTCCTCTCACGACTACTGGGATCGGAATAACACCCCGAGGAAGCCGGCCAATTCTGTATGCGGGTCCTAACCCTCCGCCCCGACCTTCCGATACCCGCTTCGAAAATACAGCAGCGGATCTCCCTCCCGTACTACCACGTCCTCTACCTCCGCAATGAAAATCGTATGGTCGCCGGCATCCTGCGCCGTGTGCAAGCGGCACTCCAGATAAGCCAGGGCTCCGTGCAAGACCGGGGTACCATGTTTCGTGCGATCAAAGCGGGCTCTGGCCTTCTGCTCGGCTTGGCGGTGATCTGGACTCGGGTCAGCGTAGTACTCGGAAACGGCGCGTTGGTTCTCCGCCAGAACATTCACTCCGAAACGCTTCCTGGCATGCAGATGAGCGTGAGTCCGCGCGCGATGATCGACACAGACCAGCACCAGCAACGGATCAAGCGACACCGAAGCGAAGGCGTTGGCAGTCATCCCCTGTACCTCGCCTTCGTAGTCGACAGTGATGACCGTAACCCCGGTGGCAAAGCTGCCCATGGCCTTACGGAATTCCGCCTGAGTAACGCTCATGGAAAACTGGAGTCCCCGCTGGCTATGGAATTTCTACGCGTCCCGTCCGTGCGGCGTTCTGCGCCTTTCAAGTTTTACCACGTATCGCATGTTTGCGATGCTTTCTTGTTGAACAGCATCTCCTTCGAGGCAAACCTAATGTATGATTTCGTGAGCGTGAGTGTAGGCCAAACAGCTTGGACTGAACGGCGGCACCTTAATTCGTATACGGACCAACTGCGCTCCGGAGTTCCCCTTTCGCGAGCGGGCGCTTGCCAGCTGATCCGCTGTACCGACCAGGAACTTCCGGCGTTGCTTTCGGCTGCAATGGAAGCCCGGCAGCGCTTCAAGCCAGGGGTCGTGACCTATTCGCGCAAGGTTTTTATTCCGCTCACCAACCTCTGTCGCGATTACTGTGGCTATTGCACCTTCCGTCGCGATCCGGGACATGTGGGCGCACACACCATGACCCCCGACGAGGTAACGTCGGTTGTGCGCGCGGGCGAGAAGATGGGATGCACCGAGGCTCTCTTCAGCCTCGGTGATAAACCCGAACTCATGTTTCCCGAAATGCGCGAAACCCTGCGCGGGCTGGGATACAAATCCACTCTGCATTATCTTGAGGCCATGTGCGAACTCGTACTCCGCGAAACCAGTTTGCTCCCTCATCCGAATCCCGGATTGCTGAGTGCGGAATGGATCGCACGCCTGGCGAAAGTTTCTCCGAGTATGGGCCTCATGCTCGAGACTACGAATGCTTCGCTTCTGGCACCCGGCGCGGCTCATGACAATGCTCCCGACAAAGTTCCTGCAAAGCGTCTGCACACCATCAACGAAGCCGGTAAACAAAATGTTCCCTTCACTACGGGCTTGCTGATTGGCATCGGCGAAACTCCGGAAGATCGCGTCGACACGCTGCTCGCGATCCGCGAACTACATCGCCGCTACGGGCATATTCAGGAAGTCATCATTCAGAATTTTCGCGCCAAACCCGAGATTCCCATGCGCGACTGGCCGGAACCTACGCAGAGCGAAATGATGCGAACGATTGCAGTCGCCCGCCTGCTTATGCCGGATATCAACATTCAGGCACCACCCAATCTGTCCGCGCCATACTATGATGATTTGCTCGATGCCGGTATTAATGATTGGGGAGGAATCTCGCCCTTGACGCCAGATTTCATCAACCCGGAAAAGCCGTGGCCGCATCTGGAACAACTACAGCTACGGACAGAAGCGAAAGGGTATCGTCTCCGTCGGCGGTTGCCGGTTTATCCTGAGTTCGTGTCAACCGTGACCGCACAGCCCGGCGTGCTTTCCGAAAAAGTCAAAGCAGCGGTCGATAGCGAAGGCTACGCGCGGAGGTCCGCATGATCGTCGTGCTCACCGGCGGCACTGGCGGCGCAAAGTTCGTAGAAGGCCTGCGGCAGGTGGCCTCAGCACAACAACTCACGTTCATTGTGAACACGGGAGACGATCTGGAGTGGTGGGGACTGTACGTCTCTCCCGACCTGGATTCGATCACCTATGCCATGGCCGGATTGCTCAGCAAGGAACGCGGCTGGGGAGTAAAGGGTGACACATTCTTTTGCCTCCAGGCCATGGGAGAGCTAGCCGAGCCCATCTGGTTCCATGTTGGCGACCGCGACCTCGCCGTCCATTTATTGCGCTCGAAATATCTCGCGCAAGGCAAGACGCTGACCGAAGCCACTATGGCAATTTGCGGCAAGTTGGCGGTGCAGGCGCAGATCCTGCCGATGAGCAACTCGCGAGTCGAAACCAGGATCGACACGCCGGTCGGCGATCTCAGCTTTCAAGAGTATTTTGTGCAGCGCTGGTATCAGGACCCGGTCAAATCGGTTCGCTTCGCCGGAGCTACCGACGCCGAGCCTGCACCCGGCGTAGTCGATTCCATCATGTCGGCCAGCGCCGTGATTCTCGCTCCGAGCAACCCCGCCACCAGTATCGGCCCAATCCTCGCTGTCACCGACATCCGCGAAGCCCTGCGGCAAACCTCGGCCAGCGTGGCCGCCATCAGCCCGATTGTTAACGACGCGGCAGTGTCGGGACCGGCGGGTGCGCTAATGGCGGCGCAAGGACTCCCTGTCTCCATCGCCGGCGTCGCTAAGGCCTATGAGGATTTTCTGGATATTCTGATTGCGGATGTCCGCGATGTTGAAGCGGCCAAGAAATTGGATCGGCCAGGACTGCGCGTACACTGCACCAATACCATCATGCGCACCGCGGACGACAAAACCAAGCTGGCGCGAACCGTTCTTGCCCTGCTGAGCGCGGAAAATGCCCGCGCCGCGGACCCGTCATGATCCTTATCCCCGTTAAAGGCTTGGCCAACGCCAAGCAGCGGCTGGCGTCGTTGCTCGATCAGCCGACCAGAACCGAACTGGCTCAGGCCATGCTCTTCGATGTCCTGGAAACGCTGGGCACATGGGCAAGCCGGCCGGAGGTTGGCGTCGTCACTAGCGATCCCTTTGCAATTGAGCTGGCCCGGCGTTTCGAATTCCAAATCATTTCCGACAATGCAAATCGCAGCGAGACCGATGCCATCGAGATGGCAACCCGGTACTGCGAATCTCGTGGCGTAGACAGCACGCTCGTCATTCCTGGCGACGTTCCACTGATCCAGGTTCAGGAGCTCGAACAAATTCTTGTGGCCGCGCCTGCCGAGGGTTCTGTACTTGCTCCAGCCGCGGACGGACGAGGCACAAACGCTGCGTGGCGGCGTCCTGCGGGATTGTTCCCCCTCCGCTTTGGAAACGATAGCTTCAAACCACATCTGGCAGCCGCGCGCGCGACCCATAAACCCTGCGTGGTTCTGTCGCTTCCCGGCATTGCTCTCGACATCGACAGCCCTGCCGACGTGCGGCAACTCGCGAAAACCCCCGGTGAAACCCGCGCTCAACGTATGGCTAGGCAGTGGGACCTCACCGATTTATCGTTGGCAGCAAATGAGTAGAGGTGATACCTGAAGGATGGAGCGACGGGCGTCCTCGCCCGTCCACGAGAATGACGGCCCTTTCAGAGCTTCGCGTTCTTCCAATCGCCCTTGCCGATGATGTCCGGCCCGGCGACTCGCTAGCAGACAAACTTCTCCAAGCTCTCAAGCATCTTAAACTCTCGCCGAGAACAGGCGACATCTTGATCGTAAAACACAAAATCGTCTCCAAAGCGGAAGGTCAACTCGTTCCCCTCGAAAAAATCAAGCCCTCCGCGAGTTCCCGCACTTGGGCACGCCGTTACAATCTCGACGCGCGAGTAACGGAAGTGGCTCTGGCAGAGAGTAAGCGAGTAGTGCGACGCAAACGCGGAGTTCTCATCACGGAAACGCGCCACGGCTTGATCTGCGCCAATAGCGGCGTGGACGCTTCGAACGTCGATGGCGGCCGCCACGCGCTTCTGCTTCCCAAAGATCCGGACCGCTCCGCAGCTCAACTCCATCGCGAATTGAAAAAACGCTTGAACCTTTCTATCCCAGTCCTCATCACCGATAGTTTCGGGCGTCCCTGGCGCGAAGGTCTCACCGAGGTTGCGATTGGAGTTGCCGGAATGCAAGCGTTGCACGATTATCGTGGAGATCACGATCCTCACGGCTACCCTTTACGCGTGACCATTGAAGCCGTCGCCGATGAACTGGCTTGCGCCGCCGGCCTGGTCTGCGGCAAGCTAGCTCGCACGCCTGCGTGTATCATTCGAGGGTTCCACTACCGGCCGGGGCGTGGACGAGCTCGAGATCTGATTCGCCCGGCAGCTAGTGATTTGTTTCGTTGATGTGGTTTTCGTTTCTGGAGGACTTATGACTCGCACTCTTGCCCAAGCCGAACTAGAAAACTTTCCTGCGCTCGAGTGGTCGGACTTAGCTCCCCGCATCAGCCCTCAGTCGCGCACCGCTCTCGAGGAAGTAATGGAAACGCTGGACGGCGGCGTGCTCACCCGCGAACAGTGCTCGCTGCTGGCAAACGCTGAAGGCGACGACCTCCTCGGTCTGCTCGTCGCCGCCGATGCCTTGCGTCGTGAGTTAGCCGGAAATATCGTCACCTATGTCGTGAACCGTAATATTAATTTCACCAATGTCTGCTTCGTAGGCTGCAAATTCTGCGCATTCAGTCGCGGCCCGCGCGAATCTGACACCTACTTTCTCAGCCTCGACCAAGTCGCCCAGAAAGCAACTGAAGCCTGGAAAATCAGCGCCACTGAAGTTTGCATTCAAGGCGGACTGCCACACGGCCTGCCTCCGTTTCACTATCGCGACATTCTGCGTGCAGTAAAACAAGCCGTTCCCGGCATGCACATTCACGCTTTTTCACCCATGGAGATTGTTTACGGAGTCGAACTCACCGGCATGCCGCTCGAAGACTACCTGCTCATGCTCCACGACAATGGCCTCGACACGTTGCCAGGAACGGCCGCCGAGATTCTCGACGACGACGTCCGCTTCGTGCTTTCTCGCAACAAACTTTCCACCGAGCAATGGAAGGAGGTCATCCGCACCGCGCACGCCTGCGGCATTCGAAGCACCTCCACGCTGATGTATGGACACGTCGAGTCGCCCGAACACTGGGTCAATCAGCTTCTGTTGTTCCGCGAAATCCAGCATCAAACCGGCGGCTTCACCGAGTTTGTCCCGCTCGGATTCGTCCATCAGAATACTTTGCTCTTCCATCAGGGAATTGCACGATCTGGTCCCACGCTTGCCGAACATCTCAAGATCCACGCGCTGGCGCGAGTTCTCCTAGCCGGTGCCATTAATAACATTCAGGTATCGTGGGTGAAGCTGAACCGCGGATTATCGCAGCTGTGCTTGCACGCCGGCGCCAACGACTACGGCGGAACCCTCATGGAAGAAAATATCTCGCGCGAAGCGGGAGCCACGGCCGGACAGTACACCAGCCCGGAAGATTTTCAGGCGCTCATTCTGGAAGCTGACCGTATCCCCGCCGAACGCAATACCGTCTACTCGCGAATCAATCTCAAGCTGCCGGCCGAGGCGCTAACTGCCGAGCAATTGCTCGAACCCGAGTTTGCATAGAAGATCGCATGACAACCATCTCATGAGCGCGCCCCAGCCCATCGCGGTTCTCGGAGGCACCGGCCCTGAAGGATTCGGTCTCGCGTTACGCTGGGCGCAAGCCGGTGAGACCGTGATCATCGGCTCGCGAGATGCCCAGCGTGCCCGGGATGCCGCCGACAAAATCAAACAGAGATCCCCTGGCGCGAACGTTTCCGGCGACGAAAATATCGCCGCCTGCGGCGCCGCAGACCTTCTGGTGCTCACCATTCCTTTCGAAGGCCACGCCGCTCTGCTCAAGCAACTCAAGCCGGCGATTCGTCCCGGCAGCATCGTTATCGATACCACGGTGCCGCTAGCCGCGAGCGTGGGCGGGCGCGCCACGCGCACACTCGGCGTCTGGCAAGGCTCCGCCGCGCAAGAGACTGCGGAACTCGTGCCCAAAGGCATTTCGGTTGTGGCCGCATTTCACAACATTGGAGCCGAACTGCTGAATGCCGATGCTCCCGTCGACTGCGATGTGATTGTCTGCAGTGATGATCCGAATGCCAGCCAGATCGTTCGCAACCTGGCCAAAAAGATTCCTGGCGTTCGCGCTCTCGACGGCGGCAAACTGGAGAACGCGCGCATCGTTGAACAGATCACAGCCTTGCTGATCGGCCTCAACATCCGGCACAAAGGCCACTCCGGCATTCGCATCACGGGTTTGCCGCCGGCAGCATACGAAGTGGTTACGTAGCGCCGGCATCTTGCCGGCTGTCCTGATGGCATCCTGCCCTCGGAGCGAGCGGCGGGAACTCTTGTGAGACAGCGCATGAGCGATTCTCCCGACACGCAGCCCGCCATTGAATTCCGCAACGTCTCGTATCGCCTGAATGGCGAGGGCAAAGCAGGCCGCGAACTGCTCCACGATCTGAACCTCAAAGTTCAACGCGGAGAAACATTAGTCTTGCTTGGCCGCAGCGGTTCCGGCAAGACCACGACCCTCAAACTCATCAACCATCTTCTCACTCCGAGCGAAGGCGAACTTCGCGTCGACGCACGTCCGATTCGCGAGTGGGACGTAATCCGCCTCCGCCGCATGATCGGCTACGTCATCCAGGAGGTCGGCCTGTTCCCCCACTTCACGGTGGCGCGCAATATCGGCCTGGTTCCGAGGATTGAGAACTGGCACGCCGATCGAATCGGCAAGCGCATCGAGGAGTTATTGCAACTCGTCGGACTCGATCCCGAGATCGCCTCGCGCTACCCTCGCGAACTTTCCGGCGGCCAGCGACAGAGAGTAGGCGTAGCACGCGCACTGGCAGCTGATCCGCCGATACTTCTCATGGACGAGCCCTTCGGCGCCCTCGATCCCATCACCCGCGCCGAACTGCAACGCGAATTTCTCCAACTGCAGAAGCGCCTCCGCAAAACCGTCGTCTTCGTCACTCACGACTTGCGCGAGGCCTTATTACTCGGCACACGCATCGCGCTGATGGAAGCCGGCCGCGTGGTCACCCTGCAAACGCCCGACCAGTTTCTAGCTTCCAAAGAACCGCTGCCGTGCGCCTACAAAGACGCCTTCGGCACCGCCTTGTGATTGAAATGGAGAACGGGTGTCCCCGCCCGTCACCGGGCAAAGCTCGGCAGCTTGCTCTAACGAGGAACCATGAACCTCTACCAATTCCTTCTACAGAACCACACGGAAGTTCTCGAACTCACACTCGAGCACTTGTGGCTGGTCGGAATCTCGACTCTATTGGCGGTGCTCGTCGGAATTCCGCTCGGTATCGCGATCACACGGTGGCCCGCGCTCAACAAACCTGTGCTCGGCGGAGCCAACATTATTCAAACCATCCCCAGCCTCGCCCTTTTCGGATTCCTGCTGCCGGCGCCCTGGATCGGAGCCCGAGCCGATCGCCTCGCCATTCTCGCGCTCGCCCTCTACGCCCTGCTGCCGCTAATTCGAAACACCTATGTCGGCATTCAGAGCGTTGACCCTGCCGTAGTCGAGGCCGGACGAGGCATGGGCCTGACCGATCGCCAACTTCTATTTCAAGTGGAACTCCCACTGGCTCTGGGAGTGATCATCGCCGGCGTTCGGGTTGCCACGGTGATCTCAGTCGGGTTAGCCACTATCGCCGCCGCCATTGGCGCGGGCGGCTTGGGAGAATATATTTTTCGCGGCCTCGCCATGGTGAACAACGACGTCATTCTCGCAGGAGCCATCCCAGCCGCCGCCATGGCCCTGCTAGCCGACCTGAGCCTGGGCTGGCTGGAAAAACGCCTGAGCCCCCGTTGACGCTGTCATCCTGAGCAACGCGAAGGATCTGTGCACTCCTCACCCGCGGAATACATGGATTCTCTCCTTTGCTCTCGATGACAATGGTTCTCTGCGATCAACTATGATCTATCGACTCATCGCGCTCATCCTCACCGCCGCTCTCGTCGCCTGCGGCCCCTCCCGCGAAAACCGCATCGTCGTCGGCTCCAAAAACTTCACCGAACAACTGGTCCTCGGAGAACTAATCGCCCAGCAAATCGAAAACAAAACCCACCTGCCGGTCGAGCGCCGCTTTTATCTCGCCGGAACTTTTATCTGCCAGCAGGCCATTCTCGCCGGCCGCATCGACATCTACCCCGAATACACCGGCACCGCCCTGACCGCAGTCCTGAAAGAAAAACCGAGTGCCGAGCGCAAAGAAATCTACGGCGAAGTCAAAACAAAGTATGAGAAACAATTCGATCTGGAAGTCGGCGCGCCATTCGGATTCAACGACACTTTCGCCATAGAAATCCGCGGCGAAGATGCCCGCCGCCTTGGCCTGAAGACCATCAGCCAAGCCGCGCCATATACGCCCAACTGGCGCGCCGGATTCGGCTACGAATTCATGGAGCGCCCCGACGGCTACAAAGGCCTGGCCGCCACGTACAACCTGCATTTCGCCGACTCCCCGCGAATCATGGACCTGGGCCTCCTAACCCGAGCCCTGAAAGACAAGCAGGTAGATCTGATCGCCGGCAACACCACCGACGGCCTGATCCCCGCCCTAGACCTGTTCGTCCTCGAAGACGACAAACATTATTTTCCTCCCTACGAAGCCGTGCCCATCATCCGCCAGGAAACCATGGCCCACCATCCCGAACTAAAGCCAGCCCTGGATGAGCTAGCCGGAAAGATCTCCGACGCCGAAATGCGACAACTAAACCACGCCGTCGACGGCCAGCACCGAGACGTAAAACAAGTAGTCCGCGAATTCCTGCAAGCCAAAACTCAATAAGCTTGTGTGGCGCGGGCGCCCCCGCCCGCCACCCTCGAATTTGCGAATTCCCCAGCTCGCCTCCCGGCAGAAGCAAAGACCCAAACTGTGCAACCGAATCCCACACAAAACGTAGACGTCATCCTGAACCCGGCTTCAGCCGGGTGAAGGATCTCGCGCGGAGTGGCAAGCTCATCTCGTCATCTTACGCTTGACTCATCATGATGAGTCATTTAAACTCATCCTATGCCTAAGAGGTTACAGGTGATCTTACAGGACCCGGAATATCGCGAAATTCAAAAAATGGCACGCTCCCGCCATATGTCCCTAGCGGAGTGGGTCCGCCAAGCCTTGGACCTGGCCCGTCGCCGCGAGCCTCTGGGAAGCACCGGCAAGAAACTCGATGTAATCCGCGCCGCAGCACAACGCAACTATCCCACAGGGGACATCGACAGTATGCTGGCCGAGATCGAGAAGGGATACGGCGCCAGCGTAAACCCGTGATTCTGATCGACTCGAATATCCCGATGTACCTCGTCGGCGCGCCCCATCCCCACAAAAGCGACTCGCAACGACTGCTCGAAAAACTGGTCAGCGACCGCCAGCGCCTGGTGACCGACGCCGAGGTGTTGCAAGAGATCCTGCACCGCTACGTCGCCATCAACCGCCGTGACGCCGTCCAGCCAGCCTTCGACGCCCTGCTCGGCATCGTTGACCAGGTCCTGCCCATCGATCACCCCATCGCCGAGCGCGCAAAAGAAATTGTTCTAGGCCACCCGCAAATGTCCGCTCGCGACGCCGTCCACCTGGCGGTAATGGAACGACACCGAGTCGAACAAATCCTGACCTTCGACGCCGGCTTCGACGGCTTCCCCGGCATCACACGCCTCTCGTAACAAGCCAAGTCGCGGCAGCAAAACACAACCCATAGACGTCATCCTGAACCCGGCTTCAGCCGGGTGAAGGATCTCGCGCGCACCGGCAAGCCCACGTGTCCGCCACGCAGCTAAAGCCCGCGTAGCGCGGACACTCCCGTCCGCGAATGTTGACCGTTGCCCGTGTAGCCCGAGCGCCCTCACCCGCGAAGCAAGGTCCCAACCGCGCACCGGAATCCCAAACAACACATAGACGTCATCCTGAACCCGGCTTCAGCCGGGTGAAGGATCTCGCGTGTAGTGGCAAACCCACTCATCCGCCACGCAGCTAAAGCCCATGTAGCGCGGACACTCCTGTCCGCGAATGTTGCCTATGACCCGGGTGTGGCGCGGGCGCCCTCGCCCGCGAAATGGGATCACCACACCCCAAGGGATCCTGCCGTTTGTCAGCGAGACAAGGCTCAGCCCCGGCAGGGGCGACAGACAATAGCCCAGGACGTAAGTCCTGGGTAAAGCCAGAAACAATTCAGGCCCCGCAGGGCGCGGAGAGCCTGCCGAACTGGAACCCGTGGCCCCGCCTCTCCGTACCTATCTAAGGAAACACATGCGAGGTTCCTGAAAGTTGTTCCGTCTTTTGTTGCTCCTTTGCGGGTATAGCGCTGCGTCGGCCGTGATCGGTGTCTTCGTCGCCGAAGGCGCACTGCACCCAGCACGGCGGGCACTTACATCGCAAGGAGAATCGCGGCTCCGCAGCATTACGGACAACAACGTTGTCTTCGAAGCCGTATCGATCAAAGCCCACGATGGAATTCAGCTTCGGGCCTGGAGCCTCCATCAACAAAACCGAGCCGCAGACGCGGTCATTCTGCTGCATGGCATGGGCGATAACCGATCAGGAATGGCCGGCTACGCGGAATTGCTTTTGAAACACGGATACAGTGTCTTGCTGCCGGACGCGCGCGCTCACGGCGCAAGTGGCGGAGACCTGGCTACGTACGGCTTGCTGGAACGCGACGACATTCGTCGCTGGTTCGAGTGGCTGGAGCTGAATCAGAGTCCGCCGTGCATTTTCGGACTCGGTGAATCGATGGGAGCGGCCCAACTGCTGCAATCACTGGAAACAGAGCCAGGCTTTTGTGCAGTCATTGCCGAATCTTCTTTCTCTACTTTTCGCGAAATCGCCTACGACCGGGTGGGCCAGCTTTTCCAAACCGGGCCGTGGCTGGGCCGCTCGATTCTGTGGCCCGTCGTCGAGGCCGCGTTCCTGTATTCACAATGGAAGTACGGATTGGAAACCGCGAAAATATCCCCAGAAGACGAGGTCGCGAAATCGCTAGTGCCCATCCTTCTCATTCACGGCGCGCTCGACGGCAACATCCCGCCGCGCCATTCCAGAAGGATTCAAGCTCGGAACAAAAGCGTTGTGTTGTGGGAGGTAGCAAAAGCAGATCACTGCGGCGCAATCAGCACCGCCCACGACGAGTTCGAGGCGCGACTGATCTCCTGGTTTGAAGTCCACTCATCTCGCCCATCCGATCAGTCTCTGAGCTCTTTACAAGAGGTGTGGCCAAGAGCTAGAAGCCAGAAGCTAGAAGCTTCTTTCACATCAACCAAACCGCATCCACATCCACAATCACCTGCGTTCGCGGAATCTTCTGCTCCACTGCATAGATGAGCATCGATCTTAACGTCGCATTAAGCTTCTCCCGGCTGCCTGATTTCAAAACAAAATGATAGCGATAGTCCCGCTTCAGCCGTACAATCGGCGCCGCCGCCGGGCCCAGCACGCGAATGCCTTCATGCCGCGTCTTCTCGAACCACTTGCCCAAAATCCCGGACCATCGCAGCGCCTCATCCAGCTTGTCGCTGCGCACCAGCACATTCGCCAGCGCGCTGTACGGCGGATAGTGCATCCAACTGCGAAAGCGCAACTCTTTTTCATAGAACCCGACAAAGTCGTGCTGCGCCGCATACTGCACCGCATAGTGATCCGGAAAATAAGTCTGCAACACGACTTTGCCCGGAGTCTGCCCGCGCCCGGCGCGTCCCGCGACCTGGGTCAACAATTGAAAGGTGCGCTCCGCCGCGCGAAAATCCGGAAACCCCAAAGCCATATCCGCTCCGACCACGCCCACCAGCGTGACCCCGTGAATGTCATGACCCTTCGCGATCATCTGCGTGCCCACCAGCAGATCAAGCTCGCCTTCGTTAAGCGCATTGAGGGCCCGCTCAAAATCTTCGTTGCCGCGAACCGTGTCCCGGTCAAGACGCCCAATGCGTGCCTGGGGAAACAACCCGTGCAACAACTCCTCCAGCTTCTCCGATCCCGTCCCGAGAAAATAAACATACTCGCTGCCACACTCGCCGCAGACCTTCGGCACAGGCGCCATGAATCCGCAGTAATGGCACACCATGCGATTCGAGCGTTTGTGATGCGTCAGCGCGATCGCGCAGTTCCTGCACTCCATCCGGTTCCCACACGAGCGGCACAACGCCACCGGAGAATATCCGCGACGGTTGAGCAACACCATCACCTGCTCCCTGCGATCCAGCCGCTGCTTGATCTCCTCCGCCAGCTTCCGCGAAATCACTTGCTCTTTACCGGTCTCCTGAAACTCCAATCGCATGTCAACAATCTCGACCTCGGGCAGCGGCCGCTGTTCCACACGATCCGGCAATTCAAGCAGCACATATTTGTTCTTCTTCGCGTTGAAATAAGATTCCAGCGAAGGCGTAGCCGATCCCAGCACGACGACAGCGCCAGCCATCTTCGCTCGCATCACCGCCACGTCGCGCGCGTGATATCGCGGCGTCTCCTCCTGCTTGTAACTCGAATCCTGCTCCTCATCGACGATCATCAGCGCCAGATTGGAGACCGGAGCAAACACCGCCGAGCGTGTGCCCACGACCATACGCGCGTCTCCGCGCTTGATGCGATGCCACTGCTCAGCCCGCTCCTGATCGGAAAGCGCCGAGTGCAGGATGGCAACCTCATCTCCGAAAACGTGATGCAGATCAGCCGCAACCGCCGGCGTAAGCCCAATCTCCGGGACCAGCAGGATTGCCGACCGCCCAGCCTCGAGAACCGAGCGCATGGCCGCGAGATAAACCGCGGTCTTGCCCGACCCCGTCACGCCGTGCAGCAACATGCCCGAGAACTTGCCGGCCCGTACACTCTCCTCGATCCTCCCGAGCGCATCCTGCTGCGCGGAATTAAACTCAAAATCCAACGGCGAAGGCCGGTTCTTTTTACCAGGGACCGTGAACTCGATTGCCTCTTCGACGATCTCAACCAGCCCCCGCTTTACCAGCGTTGCGAGCGTAGTTCGGGGAACCTCCAGCGCTTGCAAAGTGTCAACTGCAACCCGCCCGCCCGAGGCAGCAAGCGTTTCGACCAACGTTTGCTGATTGGAATTGAGTTTTCCCTCCGCACTTTTCAACAGGGCGACCTTCATGGTGCGGGTCGCGTCGCGTGCATCTGATAAATCTTCACGCACGATCCATTTCTTGCGTACCATGCCGCCCAGCAGCGATTTTGAAACGCGGGTCGCGTTGCGCAAACTCTCTTCCCGCACCGTCTCGCGCTCCGCGAGGTAGTCGAGCACGCGAAACTCCGCCACCTGTTCCTCGGGCGTCTTGCGTGAGCGAGCCGATGAGCCGGACATTCCCGCCAGGTGCAGCGCCATCTGTCCATCGCTCGTGATGCGATAGCCAATCGTCCGTTTGAATTCCGCAGCCAGGGGCAGCATGGTACGAAACACCTCGCCCAATGGCGCGAGATAGTAGTCGGCAATCCATTTCCCCAGCCGTACAAGCTGCTCATCCAGCACGGGCGACGCGTCGAGGACGCTGAGCACATTCTTCGCTTGCACCTTGGGCGCGCGATCATGCAGGGCGGTGACCACGCCCGACATGCGCTGCTGGCGAAACGGAACCAGCACGCGCCCGCCGACCAGCGGCAGCATCCCGTCTGGAACGTGATAGGTGAAGGCCGTGTCGAGTGGGACGGGGAGCGCGACGTCGCAGAAATCAAGCATGCGATTGGAAGTGGCTGATTGGCATCGTAACATCGTGTCGAGGGGTGGTGGACGAGTGACGTTATGTTCCACGTGGAACACTATTATCTTGACGATAGCTAATAGCTATAGACAATAAAAGCGCTTAAAAGCAAGCACTTACATGCTGGAGGTCTGCTTTCCGTGGTAGCCCATGGTTTCCCGGTAGGGAAATTTGTACAAAACCGTGACATTCTATTGACAACCGCCGCCCGGATAGGCCCTAATATCATGCACTAGCAGGACGGACGCGTCAGCGTTCTCACCTGCGCAGGATATTGGGACCTCCCCCGCCCTCTAACCATATTCTTCAAGGAGAAATCAGAATGCAACGTCTTTTGGTTCGCGGTACCGCTCTGACTTTGTGGCTTGCCTTGGCGCTGGGGTTCGCTTCCAGTTCAGCCATGGCGCAATATACGGTAACCAATCTGACTTCGAATCAGTCGGGCAAGGCCAAACATATGGACGGCTTGCTGCAGAATGCGTGGGGACTTGCTTACGCTCCCGGCGAACCGTTCTGGGTCAGCGACGAGAATGACGGATGGTCCACCCTTTACAATGGCGCAGGCGTGCCCCAAAGCCTGCAGGTGATTGTTCCTCCGGCCAGCGGCAGCGGGCCGGGCATGCCGACCGGACTTGTTTACAATGGCTCGAGTGAGTTCAAGATTGACACCTGGACATCGCTCTTTTTGTTCGCAACTTTAGATGGCACGATTCAAGGCTGGTCGAATTTCAATCCCTCCGCAACGCTCATCGCGGTGAACAACTCGGCTAATAAAGCCAGCTATACGGGCCTGGCCATCACCAGCAAGACCTCGGGGAACTTTATTTACGCCGCGGACACGGTTAGAAACCTGGTGGATATGTATGACGGAAACTTCAACTTCGTGAAAGAGATCACGGATCCGAAAATTCCAAAGGGCTTTACGGTGTTGGGGGTTCAGGACATCAAGGGAAAAGTTTACGTTTCCTATGCCAGTGCGACAGGTGGGCCGGGCGGTTACATTGACATCTTTACTGAATCCGGCACATTTGTGAAGACATTTGCCAAAGGGAAACCGCTGAACCAGCCTTGGGGATTTGCCGTGGCTCCGGCAAATTTCGGTCCGCTAAGCAATACTCTGTTGATTTCCAACAACACCAATACCGGCACGATCAATGGATTCAATCTTACGACCGGCGCGTTTGTGGGTACGCTCAAGAACTCCAAGGGCAAGCCGATTACCATCAACCAGCTTTGGGCGATCGAATTCGGTGGTGGGACAGCGAACAACGGGAAGAAGAATCAGCTTTTCTTTACGGCGGGACCGAATAATGGGTTGGATGGATTGTTCGGAGTGATCGCGTTCAAGTAGTCGAGACGAGTTAATTGCGGCGCAGGTGCTGGATTCGAAGCGTCCAGCGCCTGCTTTGCCCCAGCTCCATCGCTTTCCGATGGACATCGTCGTGTTTCCTGGAATTGATCGCGGGACTCACGCCTCTGGCATCCTCGCCTCCCACCCTTCCGCAAAGAACGCGAAAGGATGGGGCGCCCTCATTCTGTGTGACTTAGATTTGCACTCGGAATGGATGTGTCACCTGCCCGACGAACCTCGTCGGGCCTCCTAGAGTTGATCCCAGGTTTTGGGGACCCACCCTCCGCAAAGAACGCGGAAGGGTGGGGCATCCACTTGGTTGACGGAGCCTTCGCTTTTTATTGCAGGCCTTGAATTTGCCAGTCTGGGTTGAATGTGTAGTTGTCTAGACCCGGCTGGTAAAGATTGCCGCCAAACCAGCCCATATACCAAATTGAACTCTCGCCTGTGGCTGGAATGCGTAAGAACAGGTCCCTCGAGCTGTCGCCGTTGAAATCGCCCACGGCTTGAAGTTGGGTGCCGGATGGAATTTGCGAAAAGACCTGTCCGATCGCGGACAGCTTGAGATTGGGAAAAGAGTTTTCAAGCCCCAGGAAAGACGTGAGGCCTACTTCTCCCGTACTTGGGCTGTACCACAATATGTCAGGATACAAAGTGTAGTCGAAATCGCGAACGCCCACGACCGTCCAGCTGGAATCAAAGTAACCCGAAGTTTCGGGCCATTGAGTGTCATAGTAAGGGGTCGACTCATAATGCAAATCTGCGGGTGTAAAGTCAGCGCTACCTAAATAGCCGGTAGAACCGAAATAGAGGATCTCGAGGTTTCCGTTGGTATCCCGCAATAAAATGTCGACGTGACCTGAGTGATTGAAATCCGCAACCCCGGCTACGCTCCAATCTGAGCTGGTTGCCGGTTGAACGGGAATTTGCCTCAAGACTTGCGCGCCATCCATCAGAAGAATTTTCCCGGCTTGGGTGCTCGAATTCCATAGAAGGATGTCGGGATAACCATCGCCGTTAAAATCTCCCACGCCCGCGACTTGCCCGTCGGTAGTTTTGAGGGAATAGAATGCAAGCGACTGACAGGTGACGGGCACGGCGTATGTCAGGTACGGGTCTTGCCAGAGTCCCAATTTTTGCGAGGCCGTGTCGAGAAACAGCACGCTGGAGTAGCCGTCTCCATAAAAATCCGCAACCGCCTGGGCCTGACAGTTTGCGGTAAGACCCGGCTGAGTAATCGGCAAATTGGTGGGCGGATTCGCCTCAATCGTGCCCGAGAAAAGCGAAATCTGGAAATTCCGAGGCTGGCTTTGACTTCTCCACAGTAGCCCCGAATAAACAGTTCCCCCCAGGCTGTAGATGCGATTCGCGTTAAACGTAACCTTCGGACTCGGGAGTTTCTTGGCCGCGACGGTTACATTGTGAAAGGTCACATTCGAAACCTGGTGCTGTAAATCGAAGCCCTCGAATAAATCGGGTAGCACCTGCTGGTCGGTTACTTCGATATTGCTGAAGCTCAGGTTACTGATGGAGCCCAGGATGTCGTTGTTCGGGGTGGTGTAGTGATTCGGACCGACCGCTATTTTAAACAGCTGGTACGTGGAGTTTTCAATGTGAATGTTGCGAAAGGTATAATCGCTTTTCTGACTCTTCGCACCAGAACTCACCGCGGCAAAAACAGCGTTGCTGGGATTGGGCCAGTCATATTCAGTTCGGACCACATCTGAATTTTCGACCGTAATGTGGTTGATATTTTGTGGCTGATTGACTCCAAATTCGAACGGCGCGGCGTTGTCGAGCTGCCAGATTGTGCATCCTGCAACGCGGAGATTACTGGAGGTCAACAAGAGCGAATCGTCGCCAACCTTGAGGAAGCATGAGTCTACGACGCTGCCCGTATCAAGTTCTGCTCCCGCCCGGATGCCGGTTTGGTTTCCTTGCCAGGAAATGATTTTGACATTCTGGATTGTGTCGCTTGTCCCATTCAGTTGGATGCCCTGCCAAGGTTCATTGATGATCGTGATTCCGTCGATTACAGCATCGCCGGCGATCTGAGTGCCGTCGATCATGTCAGGACAGCCGGTCGGGGTTACGATACATGCACTCTGCTGAAGGTTTTCGCCAGACAGGATTCCGAGTCCGCCGATCACATTTCCGGTAGCGCCCGGTGCGATCGCGAATGTTCCCATGACATAAGCGCCCCCGGCAAGAAAGGCGCTTTGCGGCGCGCCGCTACTTGTCATGCCTAACAGAAAAGGTTTCGGCCCGAGATTGTAAACGCCAGGCGGAAAGTAAATTATGCTTTCGGCGGGAGTCAGAGCGGGAACTGCTCCCGGCGTGGCCTTCCGATAACCGCCTTGAGGCTGGCCTTCTGGAGGATTGCTGAATACCAGCATGGGATTTGAAATGTCCCACTCTGCGTCACTCGGGCATTGGTCGTCTGAATAGCAAAAGTCGACGGCAAGCTGCCCCTGGCGGGTAACTGAAAAACTAACGATGTTGCCGCTGATCGTCGGATGGATGCCCCAGTGGCTCGGTAGAATTCTTGCCGAAGTAAATGGCTTATTGTTCGTAATCTGAACCGTCACCGGATTACCGGTAAATGAGAAAGTCGTCCACGCCGTGGATTTCTCGAGACTCGAAGAGGTCCTGATTCCGCTAGGCTGACCATCGAGTAAGAACGCGGGATTTTGATTTTGATAGACAAAGGAATTGTAGGACGACGCGTCTTGGGTGAGTTGAACGGAATACTGGGGGGAAGGTGGGATGCCTGGAGGTCCTGGATAAACTTCCAAGTAGTCACTCTGATTTTGGCTAACCTGCGCCAAGGATGCCGTGACGAATACCGTCATCAGCGCTGCGAAAACGAGAGTACAGGCATTTAGTTTTGTTCTAATCATGAGATCCCACACGTGTGCATGGCAAAAGATTGCTTGATGGTTTCAGGAACGCCTCAGGCGGCGTTCACCCCTTCGCCTGCGGCCACTGCTGAGAGTTTAAAACCCAGTTTCTCTAAAGAAGTAGCGCTCGATCAATGGTACGGGAGGCCAGCGCAGCAAGGCAATTCCATTTGCTGAAGCCCAGTTGTGGCCTAGCAGCGAGTCTTTGCTTCGGATCCTGGTGCTGCGTGCCTCCGGCGTTGCCTGTCGTCCAATTAAGTGCGAAATGCGCGCGCACCGCACGGGCGGGGACGCCCGCGCCTACATGGGTAACTGGCGGGTAGGGGTTGTCCCTGCTACCATTTCAGTAAATGCCACCTCGCAAGCCGGCGGGAAAAACTGGACAGGGAGAGCGCAAAGCTGGACGTGGGAGAGCTGCGCACGATCGGCGACCGCGAGCCGAACTGGTCATCATCACGGGCATGAGCGGGTCGGGGAAAGCCTCGGTGCTCAAGGCGTTCGAGGATCTGGGCTACTACTGCGTGGACAATTTGCCGGTGGGGTTGATTCCGCAATTTGCGGAGTTGGCCGGCCAGTCTTCAGAGATCGAGCGAACTGCGCTGGTGGTTGATGTTCGCGAGGGGACACAGCTCGAGGCTCTGCCGGAGATTGTGAAATCCGTCCGCCGGGTGTTGCCCACCAAAATGATTTTTCTGGAGGCGGCGGATTCCGTCCTGCTGCGCCGCTTCAGTGAGACCCGGCGTCCTCATCCTCTGGGCACGAATACTACGGTCAAGGCTTCACTGGCTGCGGAGCGTCAACATCTGCGACGCATTCGGGCCATGGCCGACCTGGTGATCGACACTTCGAAGTTCAACGTCCACGAGTTGCGGTCGCACATTACCGAGCGTTTTCAGAAGCAGGAGTCGGGGAATAACATTCTGGTTTCCTGCGTGAGCTTCGGCTTCAAGCATGGAGTGCCGGAGGACGCGGATCTGGTGTTTGATGTTCGCTTTTTGCCGAATCCACATTTTGTACCGGAGTTTCGTCCGCTGACCGGACGCGATCCCAAGGTTGCGAAGTATATCCGGTCGTTCCCGCAGACCAAGGAATTCATCAGCCGGATTTCGAAGCTGCTGGTCTATCTTTTGCCGCACTACATTCGCGAAGGGAAGAGTTATCTGACGATTTCTTTTGGCTGCACGGGCGGGCAGCACCGGTCGGTCATGATTGCTGAGGATGTCTCGAAACGGTTGCGGACGGCGGGGTATCGGGTGAAGGTGGTGCATCGGGATAGTCCGGGGTAGGGTTGGTCGTTCGTCGTTGGTCGTTGGTCGTTGGTAAAGATCAAGTCCTTGCGAGCTTCGCTCGCGCCCGGACGGGGACGTCCGGGCCTACGTGTTTAGCGTTGTTGGATGATCCTGGTTGGTTGCGTTGCCAACGACCAAAGACCAACGGCCAACGACTGAAGTAGAATAAAGACTTGCAACGCATGCCGATTTCATCCGCAGCAGCCGGGGTCGGGCTGCGCATGGGGAGCCCTCGATGCGGCAACTGACACGCCTCATACGATACGTGGCGCCCTATTGGTGGCCGGTCGGGGCGTCCGTCCTGTTGATGGCGGCGGTGGGATTGCTGGATGCTTTTCGGCTTCTGCTCATCGGACCTATCTTTGACCGCGTGTTGAATCCGGGTTCGCAGTCTCGGGAGATGCAGCTGTTTAAGATTCCAGGCAGCGAGCATGCGATCTACCTGCAGCGATTCGTGCCCTCGCACTTCCAGAATCCGTGGACAGTCGTGGCCTTTGCCCTGGTGGCGGCTACTGTCTTAAAGGGAATCTGCGATTACGCGGGCACGTATCTGGTGAACTACGCCGGATTCGGCATGATTACCGATCTGCGCAACGATCTTTACGATTCCATCCTGCAGCGATCTGCGGCATTTTTTCACAAGCATACGACCGGCACTCTGGTTTCGACGATCGTCAATGATGTCGAGCGGGTGCAGTACGCGATGTCGAGCGTGCTGGCCGAATTCCTGCAGCAGTTTTTTACTTTTGTTTTTACCGCGCTGGTGGTGGTGGTGCTGGGGCGGAAATTTGCCTGGATTTTGGTTCTGTTTGTGCCGGTGATTATCTTCTCGGCGGGTCGGATCGGGCGCCGGGTGCGGCATACGACTCGGCGCGGTCAGGACAAGCTGGCCGACATTCAGAACATTCTGCACGAGACCATTACCGGCAACCGCATTGTGAAGGCATTCAGCATGGAGCGGTGGGAGATTGCGCGATTCCGCAAAGCCGCGCAACGCTTGTTCCGCGCCAATCTGCGGTCGGTGGCTGCGATGGCGATCAGTTCTCCATTGATGGACATCTTTGGTGCGATCGCAATCGCCTTGCTTCTTTTGCTGGGGCGTGAACAGATCAATCGCCACGTATTTACCTCCGGCACGTTTCTGACGTTTATCGTTGCGGTTTTCAAGTTGTACGATCCGGTGCGCAAATTCGCGCTCTTTAACAACAATTTTCAGCAGGCGCTGGGGGCGTCGTCTGAGATATTCAAGTTCATGGATACGGAAGACGATGTAAATGAGAAGCCTGGAGCGCAGCCATTGCCGCCGTTTTCGCGCAGCATCCGGTTTGAGAAAGTCAGCTTCTCTTATGAATCGCGAGGCGGACCTGAGGGCGAAGAGCGGCGCGAGATTCTGCGCGACGTTGATCTCGAGGTTCACGCTGGCGAGGTGCTCGCCGTGGTGGGATCGAGTGGCGCGGGCAAGAGCACGCTGGTGCATTTGATTCCGCGATTCTTTGATGTGACCGCAGGGCGATTGACCATTGATGGCCGCGATGTGCGCGACACCACACTGGCTTCGCTGCGGTCGCAGATTGGGGTGGTGGCGCAGGACACGGTGCTGTTCAACGATACGGTGCGGAACAACATCGCGTACGGACAGCCGGGCGTCCCGCAAAAAGCGGTGGAGGATGCGGCTCGCGCGGCATTGGCGCATGACTTTATTATGGATCTGCCTAACGGCTATGAGACGGTAATTGGCGAGCGCGGGGTGCGGCTTTCGGGCGGCGAGCGGCAGCGAATTGCGATTGCGCGGGCGCTGCTCAAGAATGCGCCGATATTGATTCTCGATGAAGCCACGTCGGCGTTGGACAGCGAATCCGAGGCACTGGTACAGTCGGCGCTACAGAATCTCATGACCGGGCGGACCGTGGTGGTGATTGCGCATCGGCTTTCCACGGTGCGGCGTGCGGATCGTATTGTGGTGCTGGAAAATGGGACTGCTGCGGATATTGGACCGCACGAGGAGCTCATGAAGAAGCTGGGCACCTATCGACGCTTGTACGAGTTGCAATTTGCGGAAGTGGAACCGGCGAGACCGGAAGTGCATGCGGAGTGAACCGCGCGAGCGTTGGGGTAGATGCCTTGCGGCGGGGCAGACGGGAATAGGGATCCTTCGACTGCACTGATTTGCTCGCACGCGAGCAAACCAGTTTCGCTCAGGATGACAACGTAGAAATATTTAGGATGAAAACGTAGAAATATGTCGATCCGCTCCATGACCGGGTTCGCGCAGGTGAAAGGGCAGGTCAACGGCCAGTTTGGTTTCACCCTGTCGCTCAAATCGGTGAACCATCGGTTTCTCGACATACATTTCCGCATGCCGTCGGATAGCGACGATCTGGAGATGAAGCTGCGCCGGCGGTTGAAGGAGAAGATGGCACGCGGCCATGTGGAGCTGACTCTGAATATGGAACGCGGCACAGGTGAAGGCTTTTCACTCAATCGGGCTTTAGTGGGTGGTTACGTTCAGGCATTTCGTGCAGCCGCTGCGGAATTCGGGTTGGCGGCTGAGCCGGATCTCAATGCAATTCTCCGCATACCGGGCGCGCTTGAGTCGGAAGTGTTGCCGGTTGAGGACGGCCTGGAAGCGGCAGTTCTCTCCAAGATGGAAGAGGCTCTCGCGCGACTCAATCAAATGCGCGAAGAGGAAGGGCGCGGTACGGAGCGGGAATTGAGGCAGCGCATGGGGCACGTACAACAAGCGCGGGAGGGAGTCGAAAAGCATCGCCAGGCCGCTCTGCAAACCTATGCCGATCGCTTGAAGACGCGCCTGCAGGAGTTGCTCGGTTCACAAATTGAACCGGAACGGATTTTGCAGGAAGCAGCGCTGCTGGTGGATCGTAGCGACATTCAGGAGGAGTTGGTGCGGCTTGATCAGCACGTGAAGCATCTGCTGGGCTTGCTCGATCAAGGCGGGGAAGTGGGCAAGAAGCTGGATTTTCTGCTGCAGGAGATGAATCGCGAGGCCAATACCCTGCTTTCCAAAACTTCGGGCCTGTCCGGTGAAGCCATGAAAATCACGGAGCTCGGGTTATCGATGAAAGCCGATATCGAAAAAGCGCGCGAGCAGGTGCAGAACCTCGAATGACCACGGTTTACATTATTTCGGCGCCCTCGGGTTCGGGCAAATCGACGCTGGTGGACAAAGCGCGAGAAATCGTTCCGGGGCTGGAGTTTTCGATTTCTTACACCACGCGGCCGCCACGAGGTACAGAGCAAAACGGACGAGAATACTTTTTCGTGCCGCGTTCCGAGTTCGAGGAGATGGTGCGGAAAGATGAGTTCCTCGAACATGCGGACGTGTTCGGCCATTGCTACGGTACGGCGAAACGCTTCCTGCATCAGGCTAAGAAGAGTGGAAATGACTTGCTGCTCGACATTGATGTGCAGGGCGCTGAGCAGATCAAGCGCAAGCTTCCGGAGGCGGTGAGCATTTTCATTATGCCGCCGGATCGCAAGGTTTTAGAGGCGCGTCTGCGAAAACGCAGTCTGGATGCGGAAGAAGTGATCCAGCGCCGATTGGTCACGGCCAGTCGTGAGATTGAGAATTACGAGAAATACGACTATATTCTGGTTAACGACCGTCTGGATGAATCTATCCAAGCGCTGACGGCGATCCTGCTTGCGGAACGGCTGAAGCGCTCGGGAGTTCACGGATCCGCTGACGATGCAAAGATGCTGGCTAAGGCCGAAGGTTGCCGCTTGAGCAACATCCGGGAACGCCTGCAGCCGATCTTGGCCTCGTTTACCACAGCGGCGACTTCGGGCGGGCGCTAGCCACAGGGAGAACACAATGAAGTTGATTGAAGGGTTCGACAGCAACTATCGATACATTCTGGTAGCCGCTCGCCGCGCACGTCAATTGCAAGGCGGCGCGCCGCCGGTCATCGAAACTCACTCCCGCAAACCCTGCCGTATTGCGCAGGACGAAATCAAGGCTGGCAAGGTGAAATGGGTGATCCCGGAAACGCCGAAGTCGACCGTCGAGGTCGTCAGCGAAATGCTCGACAAGGCGTTGGGGCAAGAGTAGTCATTTCCTGTTTGCTTTGCGATGGCGTGGACTTCGCGCAATCGGCAAATGGAAGTGACCATCGGCAATCATGAAAATCGCTCTTGGCGTCAGCGGCGGGATTGCGGCTTACAAGGCGGCGGAAATTGTTCGTTTGCTGCAGGACCGCGGCGTCCGCGTGCAGGTCGTCATGACCCAAGCCGCCCAGGAGTTCATCCGGCCCCTCACCTTTGCGGCACTCTCCGGCGAAAAAGTTATTACCGACATGTTCGGTGCGGGCTCGGGCGAACATCCGAATATTGATTCCGCAGTCGAGCACATCGCGGTGGCACAGTCGATCGATGCACTGCTGGTGGTGCCGGCAACCGCGGACGTTCTCGCCAAATTCGCCCAGGGCATTGCCAGCGATTTCCTTGGCACGCTTTATCTCGCAACCACCGCGCCGGTTGTGCTAGCGCCCGCCATGAACGTCAACATGTGGGAGCACCCGGCCACGCAAGCGAATCTTGAGATTCTGAAAAAGCGCGGCGTAAGGATCGTGGAACCGGGCACGGGATACCTGGCCTGCGGCATGACGGGTCCGGGACGCCTGGCGGAAAACGAAGCGATCGTCGCGGCCACGTTGGAAGCGCTTGGTGCTTCGCAGGAATTCGCTGGCGAAACGGTTTTGATTACGGCTGGCCCCACGCGAGAGAAGATTGATCCGGTGCGATACCTGTCCAATCGATCCAGTGGCAGAATGGGATACGCATTGGCTGAGGCCGCACTTCGGCGTGGGGCGCGAGTATTGCTGGTGAGTGGACCGACCGCGTTAACTCCGCCGGGAGCGGCCGGACTCACGCGGATTGAATCCGCCGAAGAGATGCGGCAGGTAGTCCTGAAACTGCTGCCGCAGGCGACCATCGTGATCAAAACCGCAGCGGTGTCTGACTATCGCCCAAAATCTTTGGCCTCGCAGAAGATCAAACGTAGCGGCCCCGTGATGCTCGAGCTTGAGCCTACTGCCGACATCCTTGGCGAGATTGCGCGCCATAAACAGTCGCAACTCATCGTTGGTTTCGCCGCCGAGACTCAGAACGCGCTGGAAAACGCACGCAAAAAGCTTGCCTCGAAGTCGCTCGATGCCATCGTGGTGAACGACGTTTCGCGCGAAGGCGTGGGCTTTGATTCCGATCGCAACGCGGTCACGATTATTACTCAGCACGAAGTCGTGGAAGTGCCGGAAACCACGAAGTGGGAAGTCGCGCAACGCGTGCTCGACCAGGTGGTACGGCTTCGGAATCCACAAAACGTCACTGCAAAGATTGGGAAATAAGCGAATGGCTGGCGTGCTCGATCCGCAACTCAAGCGCGCTTTGGCTGAACGTGTCCGCTACTACAACGAGTTGGGCATTTACGATTTCTACCGCCGCGAGCCTGCCGTAGCCAACCCCAGCACAACGCAAGATGGGGAAATTTACGATAGTCCCTCAATCCAGCCAGAACAGCGAGACTTGATGACCCCGAGATCCAAAGCCGCGATTGCGGTACCGGTGGAAGAGAACATTTTCGAAGTGGCGGTCCCGAAAGCTGAATCAGGTGTGACTGATCCCGTCCAGGCGCTGCGTTTGATTCGCGAGGATCTTGGCGATTGCACGCGATGCCCGCTACACAAACAAGGACGCAAGCAGATCGTCTTTGGCGTGGGTAATCCGAACGCTGATCTGATGTTCATCGGCGAGGCTCCGGGCGCGGATGAAGACCAGCAGGGTGAGCCGTTCGTGGGCCGCGCAGGACAGTTGTTGAACAACATGATCAAAGCCATGGGCCTGCGGCGCGAGGATGTTTACATCGCGAACATCATCAAGTGCCGTCCGCCGGGGAACCGTACTCCGGAACGTGACGAGTGCGACACCTGCTCTCCATTTCTGATGCGGCAGATCGCGGCCATCAAACCGAAGGCAATCGTGGCGCTGGGTGCTGTGGCGGCAAAAACGCTCTTGGCAATCAATGCGCCCATGTCCGAGTTTCGCGGACGCTGGTTCGATTTCCGCGGCACCAAGCTTGCTGTCACTTATCATCCTGCATTCCTGCTGCGCGATCCCCGGCAGAAAAAAGAAACCTGGAAAGACTTGCAGATGGTGATGAAAGAGTTGGGGCTGGCTATTCCGGCGAAGGGTGTTGAGTAAGTCGAATTCTTCGCTTGCCCGGCACGGGCGAGGACACCCGCGCCTACATTCAAAGACGGAACGGTGCAGTCAAAAGTCTCGCCGGCAACATCACCGCCGCCCACACCAGCTCCAACACTCCGTGCACCGCAATCCCGATCAGCCGGAAGGGTAAGAGCAGCAACCATACGAGCGGATAGAGCACAAGCGCCAGCAGAGCCAGCGGCCAGCACAACACGAACAGCAGGCACCAGAGGAGAAAAGTGAACATCGCAGGCTCTCCTTCACGTCTAGTGTAATTTACGAAGATTGCTGACGAAAAGTTCGGGGGAAATCAGGCTTTCGTTTCAGCGCAGTTCTTATCGACCAAATACTCCCTCAGAAACGTCAACGTGCGCAAGCCGGCATCGCGCCAAATTTCGCCGCTGAATCCGTGCCCGACTCCGGGATAAATCTGCATCTCGTAAGCGATCTGTTTCTTCTCGAGGATTTGCTGCAAGTGGTACGCCTCCTCAACCGGGACGGTCTTGTCCTGTTCGCCGTGCAGGATCAGCACCGGGCATAGACGCCGCGTAAAAAACCTCATTTCTTTTGGCATGCCACCAAAGAACTCCACCACTGCCTGAATGCGCGAGTCGATGGCCGACGCCGATAGCGCAAGGTAAGCGCCAAGGGAAAACCCCAGCAGCCCGATACGTTCGGGATCGACCTGCGGCCGGCGGACGACGAAGCTGACTGCGTCCCACAAAGTTTTCATCCAGACGGGGAAGTGGCGGAAGATGGTTTGCAGGCCATCGATCTCAGTGGTGCCCGTGCGATCGAAATAGTGCAGCACGTACACTGCGAACCCTTGCTCGGCAAGAAGACTTGCGGGAGCGGCCATCGACGCGTGTCCGCCTCCGGAGCCATGCAGTCCGATCACTGCGGGAAAGCGCTGCCCATTAGCGGCCGGCAGAAAGCAATCCAGACGAATGTCTTTGCCGCCGCTCTGGAATGAAAGTTGGGATTGAGTGATGGAATACATGAAGAAGCATTCAGCGCTCAGCAGTCAGCACTCAATCGAGCGACGCAACGTTTTAGCTGAATGCCGAGTGCTAAGTGCTGAATGCTCACTAACTACTCGTTGCCGCGCTCTCAACACCTGCCAGCTTCGCTAACGACTCTCCATACGGAGCCCGCGCAATACCGCGTTCGGTCACAATCGCAGTCACGTATTTCGCCGGGGTCACGTCGAAGGCGGGGTTTTCCACCTGCACTCCGTCGGGGGTCATCTGTTTGCCAGCGATGTGCGTGACTTCTTTTTCGTTGCGCTGCTCGATAGGAATTTTGCTGCCGTCTGGCGCGTCGAAATCGATGGTCGACAAAGGCGCCGCTACATAAAAGGGAATGTCGTGCTCCTTGGCAAGCACGGCAACGGAATAAGTTCCGATTTTATTCGCCACATCGCCGTTGGCCGCGATGCGATCCGCACCCACCACAATTGCTCCAATCTTGCCTTGCTTCATGATCGCGCCCGCCATGCTGTCGGAGATTACGGTCGTAGGAATGCCGTCTTTCATCAGTTCCCATGCGGTCAGCCGCGACCCCTGCAGAAAAGGACGAGTCTCGTCGGCGTAGACGTTGATCTTCTTTCCCTGCTCAACCGCCGCGCGGATTACTCCCAGCGCAGTGCCATAGCCACAAGTCGCAAGTGCTCCGGCATTGCAGTGAGTGAGCACGCCGCCGCTGGCAGGCATGAGCGTTGCCCCAAAGCGTCCCATGGCCTGGTTGGCGGCGATATCTTCGGCGTGCATGCGCTGCGCTTCTTCGACCAGAGCTTGCTTGATCTGCGGTAGCGGGCGAACTCGCAACAGTTCGAATTTGTCGCGCATGCGGCGGATGGCCCAGAAAAGATTTACCGCAGTCGGACGCGTCTGGCCGATCACATCGCAGATCTGGTCAAATTCCCGCTTCAGTTCGCCTCCGGTTTCGGCTTTCGAGTTTTTCATTCCCAGCGCGATCCCCATCGCCGCAGCTACGCCAATGGCCGGCGCGCCGCGCACCACCATATTGCGAATGGCGTCGGCAACCTGCTCGTAATTCTTGCAGGTCACATAGGTTTCTTCGGTGGGCAGTTTCGTCTGATCGATGAAGCGTACGCCCTTGTCAGTCCATTCCAGGGTTTGGATCATAGATGTTGGTCGTTGGTCCTCGGTCGTTTGTCGTTGGCGTCTTGCGATGGCCCAAGTTCATCACGCCTTATGCACTTCACAGCGGTTGCGCGGCATGTTCGTCACCGCGGGCCTCCCGCAAAGTTCGCAAACAGCAGCGACCGCGAAGACTGGCGGTGCATCATCTTTCTGTCGCAGATGCTCTTGCCGCACGTCCGTTGCGGTGAAGATCGAAACAAACGGAGCAGGGGTGGCAGCCTTCTCCACGCTCGGACGCCCCTTCGCCTCTTCGCGCTCGACCAGGCACATCACGCCGACGATTTCAAATCCAAATTCGCGTACCGTCTCGATCGCCTGAACTGTGGAAGCACCCGTAGTGCAGACGTCATCCACGATCACGACGCGCGCGCCCTTCTCTCGAAAGCCTTCGATCCGCTGTCCCGTGCCATGCTGCTTCTCAGCTTTGCGGACGAGAAAACCGTGAATCTCGCCGCTGGTCACGGCCACGGCTACCACCACGGGATCGGCCCCCATGGTTAAGCCGCCGATCGCCTGAGGCCGCCATCCGTGCTGCCGAATTTCTTCGAGGAACACCTGGCCGGTGAGTTGCGAACCGCGCGCGTCTAACGTTGTGGTGCGACAATCCACGTAATAGTCGCTGGTACCGCCCGACGAGAGCTTGAATTCTCCCAGACGAAAAGATTTGGTTGCCAACAGACGCAAAAGTTCCTGACGCGCGGAAGACATGGAAAATCTAAGATAACATGAAGCGGGCCTCGGGCTTCAGGCCACAGGCCTTTCGATCCTGAAGCCCAACGCCTGACGCCCGGGTTACTGATTCAGCCTCTCCAGATGCCGGAATCCATCGGTTCCTATAAACAGCAACACCGACAGCGTGCTGTTGTACGCCATGTGCGTGATAAAACTGGCGGCGACGGACTTGGTCACGGCGCGTGTGATAGTCAGAGCTAGCCCGACCAGAAATATCACCAGCACTGGCGCCCATGCGCGCCCCAGTTGCGGAGCGTGGATGAGGCTAAATCCTGCTGCCGTCGCAAGAACTGCTACGGTGACACCGAGCCGGCGAACCAGCACCGGATAGAGAAAAGCACGGAAGAACAGTTCCTCGAGCAACGGCGCGAAGGTGATACCGAACAGCGACAACGCCCACGCCTCCGCCGGCGTCTTGAAGAAGCGGTCCATTGGTACTTCTTTCGGGATCGGAAGGAAATGCGCGATCCCTTGCAGCACAAACGCCAGCACAATCCCGATGAGCAAATAGCTTGACCAATTTCTCGGCCAGTTCCATCGTATGGCCTGCCAGAAATCCCGGACGGGCACGCGCTTCACTATCGAAAACATGAAGCCAAGAATCACAACGTAGGCGAATACTTGCCCCACGACTGTCACCAGCGGAAAGGTAATGACTTCGACGAATGCAACCTTGGGATAGAACAATCGCTGTGCGGCCAAGGCTACCAATGGCAGAAAAATGACAACCGAACCGATGGTGAGAAACACAATCTGCAAAACGTCCCATCCGCTCCACGCCGGGTTTTCAGCAGGGGCTTCGGCGATAGGCGCCGGAGGTTCCGGGATGGGAACGAAGCTGGGCTCAGACCACGGATTTTCGGGTGAGGACACAGGGAAATCAGCTTGACATTTTGAATCTACACGAAAAAGAAAACCAGTGCAGACTCCTGCCTGATAGTTGTTCGTCTCGGCGTCGGGCACGAGCTTTCTTGGGGATAAGCTTTGAATCGCAAGCACACGGAGAAGGGCTACCTGAATGGATCAAGCCAGCAATTCGACCGTCGACGTCTTTTTTGAGTTCCCATTGAAGTGCTGCGCCAGCGCCTGTCCGGTATAGGACTTCTTATTCCTTGCGACCTGCTCTGGCGTACCTTGAGCAACGATGCGTCCACCCTCTTCTCCGCCCTCCGGGCCGAGGTCGATGATCCAGTCGGCGTTGCGGATCACATCCAGATTATGTTCGATAATCACGACCATGTTCCCCAGGTCGGTCAGGCGATGGAGAACGTCCAGCAACTTCTTCACGTCGTCAAAGTGAAGGCCGGTGGTGGGCTCATCCAGCAGATATAGAGTCTTCCCGGTTTGCCGTTTGCTCAACTCGCGCGCCAGTTTGATGCGTTGCGCTTCACCGCCCGAGAGCGTTACCGCCGATTGACCCAGATGAATGTATCCCAGACCAACATCGACCAGCGTCTGTAGTTTCTGTCTCACCTGCGGAATGTTCTCGAGAATCGGCAACGCGTCCGACGCCGGCATTTCGAGCAGGTCCGCGATGGAGTATCCCTTGTATTTCACCGCCAGAGTTTCGTGGTTGTAGCGGCGGCCGCCACAGACTTCACAAAGCACGTAGACATCGGGGAGGAAACTCATTTCAATGCGACGCTGTCCTTCACCCTGGCAGGCTTCGCAACGCCCGCCGGTCACGTTGAAGGAAAACCTTCCCGGCTTGTAGCCCCGTTCCCGCGACTCCGGCAGCATGGCATACAGATCACGAATCTGCGCAAAGACGCCCGTATAGGTCGCCGGATTCGAGCGCGGCGTTCGGCCGATCGGAGACTGATCAATGCGAATGACCTTATCGATGTTCTCCGCACCTGAAATCCCTTTGTGGGCGCCGGCTTCTTCGCGCGAGCGGTACAGAGTCTTCGCCAGTGCGCGATAAAGGATGTCATTCACCAGGGTGGATTTGCCCGAGCCGGAGACACCAGTCACCACCGTCATCACGCCCAGCGGAAAGGTGACATCAAGATTCTTCAGATTGTTTTCGCGCGCGCCCAGAATGGTGATGCCCGTGCCGTTCGTGGGCCGCCGCTCCGCCCTCATTTCGATTTGGGTTCTGCCCGAGATATAAGCTCCGGTGAGCGACTCCGGCACTTCCATGATTTCTTCCGGCGTTCCGTGAGCCACAAGTTCGCCTCCGTGCCGCCCCGCTCCGGGCCCAAGGTCAATCACGTAATCAGCGCGGCGGATGGTCTCTTCATCATGCTCGACCACCAGCACGGTATTGCCCAGATCGCGCAACTCTTCGAGCGCTTTGAGCAACCGGGCGTTGTCGCGGTGATGCAGGCCGATCGAAGGTTCATCAAGGACGTACAACACGCCTCTCAGCTTTGACCCGATCTGTGTGGCCAAGCGTATGCGCTGCCCCTCCCCTCCGGAAAGCGTTGCGGCCGAGCGATCCAGCGAGATATAGCCCAGACCGACGGCATTCAGAAACTGCAGCCGCTCCACGATCTCATGCACGACCCGTCCCGCAATCGCAGCCTCGCGGCCAGTGAGTTTGATCTTCCTTGCCAACTCCAGCGAACGCGAAACCGGCAGCCCAGTAAAGTCCGCGATCGACAGACCGTTCACTTTCACCGCCAGACTCTCAGGCCGCAACCGCTGCCCGTGGCAGGCGGGGCATTCCGTAGCCGACATATAATCGAGCAAGAAATCGCGGTAGCCCTCGGATGTAGACTCCTCCAACACCCGCTTGAGATAAGCTAAAATTCCGCCGAAGCCGGTCTTGCCTCCCTTGCCCGCTTCCCCAAACAACAATAGGTTTTGCACCTTCTCGGGAAACTTTTCGAAAGGCGTGCTCAGGTCCAAGCCATGCGCCGTGGCTGCGATTTGGAGCATGTGGATCAGATTTTGCGACGCCGAGCCTGGCCCCAATCCGCCATCGAGCAAGGGTTTCGACCAGTCGACAATCACTTTCGCCGGATCAAAATCATAGCGGCTGCCCAGGCCGTGGCACTCGGGACAGGCTCCATATGAACTGTTAAAAGAGAACGACCGTGGCTCCAGTTGTGGCACGCTAATGCCGCAATCCGGACAAGCCAACCTCTCGGAATAAAGCTGTTCTTCGCCGCCGACCACCGCAACCTGAACCAAACCCCCCGCCAGCTTCATCGCTAACCCGACTGATAGCTCGAGACGGTGCTCGATTCCCGGTTTCACCAGCAGACGATCGATGACCACTTCGATGGTGTGATTCTTGCGTTTGTCCAGCGGAATGTCATCGTCCAGGTTGACCAGCTCACCGTCCACTCTGGCACGGGTGAAGCCGTGCTGAACCAATTTCTCCATCTCTTTCTTAAATTCGCCCTTGCGTCCGCGCACGATGGGCGCCAACACCATGACTCGGTCCTCAGGGGTAAGGGCCATCACGCGTTGCACGATCTGATCAGCCGTCTGTCGACTTATGGCTCGCCCGCACTTCGGGCAATGCGGCACCCCAATGGAGAAGAACAAAAGACGAAGATAATCATAAATCTCGGTAATCGTGCCCACCGTCGAACGCGGGCTCCGGCTGGTGGTCTTCTGCTCAATCGAGATAGCGGGACTGAGGCCATCGATGGCATCCACGTCCGGCCGCTCCATCTGATCCAAAAACTGGCGGGCGTATGCCGAGAGCGTTTCCACATAACGCCGCTGGCCCTCGGCGTAAATCGTGTCAAACGCGAGCGAAGACTTGCCCGATCCGCTCAGGCCCGTGATTACCGTCAGGCTATTACGGGGAATCTCGACATCGATGTTCTTGAGGTTGTGCTGCCGCGCCCCGCGCACCGAAATCTTCGTAATGGCCATAAAAAGCGAAAGAGACGCCCTTCAGTGACCTTCCGTAATGTGGACGGGTCCACAGAGATGTTGGAAAGTGGAGGTGCGCAGCTCTACTCACGTATCTTATTTGCTAACAGTGGCAAGCGTCAACGCAGGTAGATTCTCAGGGAGCGGCGACATCACTAGAACCGGGCAATTCGACCGGGCGATTCGTTAAAAGGTAGGGAACTTGAGCAGTCTATTGAGCGTTTGCATTCTTTGTTTCACTGTGGTTAGTGTACTGGCAATTGGAATTTTATCCGCTTACGGCTCCGTCATTGGAATTCTTCACACCTTCGCCAGCCAGTCGCGGCAACGCACTGCTGAAAAGCCCGTACTCGCCCAAAGCCAAGCCCGTGCCGCGCACGCTGGCGGACGCTAGCATGCTCCGCGCCTGAGCCGCTCTAATCTGAAGCTGACTAATTGTGAGGTGGGGTTGGGTCACCACCGGGCTGGTTCGGAACTCCAGGATTGGGGAACTGTCGCATTCCGGGCGGTACGCCAGGCTGTACGCCGGGCTGGACTCCCGGCTGAATTCCCTGTTGCTGCATCTGCTGCTGCCGTTGCTGCAGTTCCTGCAGGAGCTGCTCCGGTGTCTTGACCTGCTGCTGCCCATCTTGTTGCTGTTGCTGGTCGTCGGCTGCCGCTGGGTCGTCCGTTTGGTCAGTCTGGTCGGTTTGATCATCGGCCGTGTCATCAGTGCTAGCATCGGCAGAGTCATCCGTGGCTTCGTCCTGATTCTCGGCGTCCTGACCTTCGACAGTAACGGTGTTTCCACCTGGGGCCGCCATTGGCATTGCCGTTGGCCGGTTATAGACGGCCTGGTTGTAGGCGGCCGCCTGCTGGGTCGGCTGCTGCGGAGCGCTATCGACCGCTCCGCCACCCGACTTGGCCATCAGAATCACCCGGTCCAGAGCATTGGGATCAGTCGCCGAACCCAAGAGCATGTAATTAAAGTGCGATCCGTTGAGCAGCGAGGCGAGAACATCACGAGCCGGAGCCGGACCAAACTGTCCCACCACACGCTCCGACGCGGTACCCGGCAGCTCGATGGTCGCACCTGTTTGAGCCCGAACCGCTTTCAAGATGTCGCCCAAGGTGGAATTCTGGGCCGAAATCGTCAACTGGCCGCCCTGGAAAGTGACCTGCGGCGGAGTTGCGGGCAACTGTGCCAGCGTTGGAGGAGGACCTGGCGGCGTAGACTGAGTGTCTTGCGCGACGGGCTGGCTAGCGGCTGAGTGCCGTTTCTGGCCAAGACAAGGCAGTCCCAGAGCCAAACAGGCGAGACTCACGACGAAGATAGACTTTGGCTTCAATGCTCCACCTGCCATGGGAACGCCCGTACCGGCTGGTCTTGCGGAAATTCGTACAAATCAGCTCCAGCCACCCAAATTGTAGCACCGTCCGCCTGTTCCGCACCGTAATCGGTAGAGACGTAGCTAGCTACTTCTCTACGGACGGACGAGGGTCAAACCTACTGCCGTGGGGCGTAGTAGCCCCGGCGAGAGCGCACCTGAAGATCCTTCTTGAGGGCAGTGATCTCAATCGGGCGGAAGTGCCCGTTCGCCTCAAAATCAGCCGGGTGGTAAGAGATTATGTATTGGCTTCGCAGCTCGTCTTCGATGGCCGCAAACGAGTTCTTGATGTCCTTCATTTTGTACGGGAAGAATGCCCTTCCACCGGTGGCGTCGGCGATGCGTTGCAGCACTTTATCGCCCCGCAGGATCAGGCCGCTGTCATCGGTTGAAATCGCATAAATGATGACTTCCGCCCGCTGCGCCATTTCAATCGCCTGCGCCTCGCTGAAATCGCTCTGATTGTCTTCACCATCGCTCACCACAACGATGGCCCGTCGCGACGGATGGTCTTCGTGATCCTTGATCAGATTGTCGTGGCAGGCTCGATAGATGGCATCGTACAGTGCCGTTCCCCCGCCGTCCTGCATCCGGTGCACTGCAGCGGAGAGCAATGCCGCATTATCAGTGAAGTCCTGCATCATCTGACTATGCCCGTTAAAGCCCACGACGAAGGCTTTGTCAAAATTTGGGCGCACGGTGTTCTGCAAGAAACTGACGGCGGCGTCCTGTTCGAAGTCAAAGCGCCCGCGCACCGAACCGCTGGTATCGATCAAAAGTCCAAGCTCAATGGGCAGATCGGTCTCGCGGCGAAAATTTACAATGGATTGCGGTGGCTTATGGTCGTCGAGGATCGCAAAGTCCTTCTCGTTGAGGTTGCGCACGAACTTGCCATGCCGGTCGGTCGCAATGAACAGCACATTGACTTCATCCACCCGCTTCTTGATCGTGATAATGGAGTCGTCAGGCGTGCCGGTATCAGGGCTTGAGGAAGGCGATGACACCAACGCGTTGCTCGGGGCGAGATAGGTCACCTGCGCCCGCAGCGGCAGCCATGCCACTGCCACAAGAATCCCGGCGAGCAAAATATACTTCCCCGTGTACTTCATTCCACATCCAGTCCCGACTTACGGCGTTTAGTCCCCGGCCTGGCCCGTTCGTCTCAGCTTATTAGATGCACGCAGGGGGCCGAAGTACCCGCCAGATGCCGCTTTTACTCATTAGAACTCTAGGAGCCCCTTCAGCAAATGCCAAGTTACAAAAGGAGCACTCGTTGGGTCATGTGCCGCTTCAACTTAGGTGACCCTGCCTCGCAACTCGGTAGTTCCGGTTCAGCATCTCACCAAGCCGTTACAGGGTTAAAATAGCACCACGACCCGAAAACAGGAGGCTCGATGAAATCACTGCTGGTTCTGTTCTTGCTGTGCGCTCTCATATTGCCCGCTCTCGCCGTTGACGATAGCACGGAAGTCGACCGGGTTGAGAACTCCGGCCACGTTCTAAAAGAAATCCTCAACATCCCCGACAACATCCCTCAAGACCTGCTCGACAAAGCCGAATGCATCATTGTTTTGCCCTCCGTGAAAAAGGCTGCGTTCGGCGTCGGTGGCAGCTACGGTCGCGGCGTCATGATCTGTCGCGGCGGAATATCCTACACCGGGCCCTGGGGGCCGCCCGCACTTTACGCCCTGGAAGGCGCCAGCATTGGATTTCAGCTCGGAGGCCAGGCCACGGACTTCGTTCTTCTGGTGATGAACCCAGCCGGAGCGCGATCGCTGCTAAAAAGTAAGGTAAAGCTTGGCGCCGACGCTTCTGCTGCAGCCGGCCCCAAGGGCCGCACCGCCGAGGGAGCAACCGATATCGTGATGACCGCCGAAATCCTTTCCTATTCGCGTAACAAAGGATTATTCGCCGGAATCTCGCTCGAAGGTTCCACCCTGCGCTCCGACGGCAGCGCAAACGAGAAGCTATATGGAAAGCAGGTAAGTGCACGAGACATCATCCGCGACGGAAAAGTTAAGACCCCCGCGTGTGCCGCGGAACTGGTCGCGCTCCTGGACAAGAAGTCCCCAAAGAATCTCTCCGATCCAAAATCGCTGCAGTAGACTGTTGGCAGAAATGAGTGTGGGGACGGGTCTTTGACCCGTCCCCGTCGAGCGCAGCTCGACGAACGACGATGAATCCAACCTCCACAACTCTGGCCCGCTGCTCCTGGCCAAGCGACGATCTCTCCATCCGCTACCACGATGAAGAGTGGGGCAGCCCCACGCATGACGACACCATCCTCTTCGAGTTCCTCATTCTCGAAGGCGCCCAGGCCGGCCTGAGCTGGGACACCATCCTCAAAAAACGCCAGAACTACCGTGCGGCATTCGACAACTTCGATCCCAAGAAGATTGCGGGCTACGACCGCCGCAAGATCCAAAGCCTGATGAACAACGCCGGCATCATTCGCAATCGCCTTAAAATTGCCTCCGCCGTGCAAAACGCAAAAGCTTTCCTCAAAGTGCAAGAAGATTTCGGATCATTCGACGCCTACATCTGGCAGTTTGTGGGAGGATCGCAGATTGTGAACTCGCGCCGCTCGTCGAAGCAAGTTCCCGCCCGCACCCCAGAATCGGACGCCATGAGCAAAGACCTGAAGAAGCGCGGATTCTCCTTCGTCGGCACCACGATTTGTTACGCCTTCATGCAAGCCATGGGCCTTGTGAACGACCACCTGACCAGCTGCTTCCGCTACTCGCAACTACTCCCTCGAAAACGCCAGCGCGCCTGAAACATCCTTACAAGAGCGCGGAGTCTGTTTGAGTATCGGCCGGAACATCTCTAAGATAAGCAGCTAAGCTCACTCTCTGGAGACTGAATGCGAACACATTGGATTGTTACCGCCGTCGTATCCGGCTCCGTCGCAGTCGCAGTCGCCGTCTCCTTGTCCGCGCGCGAACCCAAACCGTCCGACGCGGATGCTTATTTGCATGGAACTACGACCTGCCTGCAAGGTGGTGACGGTCCGGGCATCCGGCTCTACCTGGAAAACGCCCGCTGCGACGGAAAAGTTTCGTGCCCACACTTGGAATTGGACATTAGACAGCTACCCATCTGGTCTCACAAAGACATCGTCATCGGTGCGGACAACTGGGCATACAGATGCCCGAATCCGAGAGAATCATGCCAACAAGCTTTGTCCGGCAAGGTCGTGTTCGACCATTTTGAAGAGAACGCCAGAAGGGAGATTCCTCGAACTGATGGCCATTATGAACTCAGATTTGACAGCGGCGGGTCCGAGAGGGGCTACTTCATTGTGGACTGTCTGGCGCCCTGCAGCTAGAAGCTTTGGTTATTGTACCAGTGCTGTTTTTATTAGCTGACAGCCGCAGACTCACCTACTCGCGAGGACCTTCATAACACCGCATCACTTCGCCGAGCCAACTTGCACGTCGAAACCGTAGCTCTTCAACGCATCGCCGATCGCGGCCGTCTTCACGAACGACAAAAACTGTCGCGCCGTCTCCTTATTCTTGGAAGATCCGAGAATGACGCATGCCTGCTCAATCGGCAGGTATTCGTCGGCAGGAATCTCAGCGTACCGGCCTTTGTCTTTCATATTCGGAGATAGAGCCAGCGACAGAGCCACGATGCCCGCATCCGCCGAACCGGAGACCACGAACGACGCGGTCTGTGAAATGTTTTCACCCAGCACAAACTTGTCTTTCACTTGTTCATAAATCTTCTCGTTCTGCATCGCCGCCACAGCAGCCTGCCCATAGGGAGCATGTTGAGGGTTGGCCACCGCAATCTTCTTAACCGAAGGATCGAGCAGCACCTTCATCCCGGAACTGAGATCGAGTTTCGATTCGCTTCGAACCCAGATCACAATCTTGCCTTTGGCATATTGGTAGTAGCTTCCCGGCTCGGTCAATCCGTCCGCTTCCAGTTTCTTCGGGTACTCAAGATTCGCCGAAAAGAACATATCAAAAGGGGCGCCATTCTGAATCTGCTGGAAAAAGTTTCCCGACGAACCGTAAATGAGCTTCACCGTCTTGCCCGTCTCCTTCTGGTATCGGGCGGCCACATCCTGCATGGCGAACTGAAGATCCGCAGCCGCAGCCACGGTGATTTCCTGCGCGAAACATAGATGAGAAACAAGGCCTACAGCCAGAACGCCAATCAGGATCAGTTTTCGGACAAAGGCCAGGACAAAACAAACACGGCGATTTCTCATGTCAAACTCGCAGGATCATCACTTCCGTGGCCTTTATCAGAGCAGCCGCAGTCTGCCCCGGCTTAAGCTGCATCTCGCGCGCGGAACGCGCCGTAATAATCGAGGTGATTTGCTGGCCCCCAATCGAAATCGCTATCTCCGCCATCAGGCCGCTAATGCGAACCGCATCGATTCGTCCCACCAACTGATTCCGCCCACTTACGCGGCGGATCACCAGCTTGCGTTCCTTCTCCGTTCTCCCTCTGGTTCGAAAAAGCAGCCGGTCCACTTCGCTTTCCGGAATGCGGTGATGTCCCCCAGCCGTCCGAATGCTGCGAATCTTCTTCTTGTAAATCCATTGCTTGATGGTGGGAAAGCTGATCCCCAGCTGTAAAGCCGCGTCCCGAAGCTTTAGCAACTCTTCATTCTTCCGTTCAGATTTGTCGTTCCTCTGCATGGGAACGAATCGTACCGTCAACCCATGGCGAGGTCAACTCGCCGAGTAGGCTGCCGTTATCCAGGAAGCCCCGCATCTTCCAACCAGCCAACCCGCCTCACAGGCTGCCGTCATCCTGAAGCTCCGCGCTTTCCAGCGGGGCGAAGGATCTCGCGTGTAGCCCTTCGAAGTTGCTCCGCTACCAGCTGCTTCATTAGTATACGGCCAGCATTCCGCTCTAACAGCACTAAACTGCTTACTATTAGACAGCATAAACACATTTGATATACACTTTCGCTTCTTTAACACAACGGATATATCGGAGCCGAGATGCGTGCAATCAATTTGGTTCTGCTGGCAGCGTTTGTCTTCCTCTCATCAACCTTGACCTTTGCCCAGAACGGATTTTTCTCCGACTGGTTCAACATGGTCTCCGAAACGCAAGCGGCGCAGCCTCACTGGATCACACCGCTCAACACGACCACCCCACGGCTAGAACAAGAGTTCCGCTACGACATTCAGTGGCAGACCCACAATAGCGGTGTCACGACCGACAACTATGGCGTGAGCAAAGGTTTGGAAATCATCCCGGCAAAGAATTGGGAGGTAATACTCGCCGTGCCTCCATACATCGTGAACAACCCGGACTCTCCCAATAACGGATTCGGCGACTGGCAGTTCCTGGTGAAATATCGAATCGCCGCCGGAAACGAGGAGCACGGAAACTACATCTTGACGGCCTTCTACCAGATGACTCTTCCCACCGGCGAGTACCAGCAAGGCGCGTTGAGCCCGGTAATTACACCCACGATTGCCTACGGAAAGGGCTTCGGCAATTTCGACGTCCAGGGAACACTGGGCTACAGCCTGCCCACCGGAAACGTGTCGGTCATTGGACACACTCTGCCGTGGAATAACACGTTTCAGTACCATGTCTACAAGAAATTTTGGCCGGAGCTGGAAGTGAACTTCAACCACTTTTACGGCGGGAACGGCAATATTGTCCCGACCAGCCACCCCGGCAAAACATCGGTATATCTCACGCCCGGCCTCGTGCTCGGCCGATTTCGCCTGCACGATCGTCTCGCTTTCACCGTCGGAGGCGGATTCGAAATCGCCGCGACGTCATTCCATCCCACCAACCACATTCCGATTTTTTCAGTACGCTTCCCCTTCTAAAGGGCGGAATTGGAACCGGCTTGAATGGTTTTGAAAGGGCGCCTCGGGAGCAGCCACACAAGAAACCTTAACTCTGGCTGGCCTGATTGTTCAAGCTTTTAGGCACTGCTCCTTGGCGGGAGACCAAGTGCTTCGGTAGTTCCCTCAGAGCGAAACCGGCTAAAGCGGAGATGATCGAGCCAGCAACGGTCATCACGAGTGTGCCGGCATAGCGACTGAACCACCCTTGGCCAGGGGAAGATGACTCAGCCCCCACGGCCTGGGGTTGCGAACTCAAAGACTGCGAATTCAAAGGCTGCCAGTTCAAAGACAGATCATCGCGGCTGGCAGTCACCGATAAGCCTCGTAGCCCGTTGTGAGCAAAGTCACCGTTGATGGTGCTTTCTCGCGCACCACCGTCGGAAACGACTTGGACCTTTATTTGATGTGTGCCGGTCGCTACCGGTAGCGTCTCTGACAGGCTGCCCTGCACAGTCGGAATCACACCGAACTTTCTTTTGCTGTTGCCGACCAGACTTCCGGAGTACGCCAACTCACCATCTACCCAGACGGAAATCTGTCCACTGCGCAAACTGTGCTGGACCTTGAGCCGCAGGCCGGCATCTTTCCCCCAGTAAGCTGTATGCACGGCCATTAGCAGAGCGGCGAGCAGCAATAGGCCCAGCATGACCCGAGCGGTCGCTGGAAGGCGCGCAAATTGTCCGCGTGCCTTCTGCCAAACTGCGACTGCGTACGCGCGACTTCCAGCCTTGGATTCCAGATCCATACGCGGATCTATTCTCGCCGCTTACCAGGGCCGAGGCCCAGTTACCAAGGTGCCAAGCTGGTCGGATATCCTCATCTTGGAAGACTCGCCGTTATCAGCGGGATCGCAACGTCGCCTGAACTTTGTCAAAGGACGTTGAGCCCAATCGATCCTTCTACGACGTTACGTCTTTGACGTGCGTCGCGATATACCACTGATTGCCAAAAACATCCTTCACGGCGCCATTGCGGTCGCCGTAAGGCTGGTCGACTGGCTCCATGATCGAAGTCGCACCCGCCTGCAGCGCCCGCTGGTAAACCGCATCGCAATCCGGCACATACACATAGAACATCGTCGGCATGGGTGCGTACTTCCCTTGGGGCTCACCCATCTCCACGACTGAGTCCCCGACGCGTATCTCCGCATGATGAACCACTCCATCAGGCGATGCGTATTTCGCAATCTCGCGCGCCCCGAAAGCCCGCTTCAAGAAGTTGATCACGGGCTCCGCCCGCACCGGAAGCATATATGCATTGACGCTGTTCAGTCCCTTGGGTGTGTAGCTCTCGCCTTTGTGCGTAGCGATGTACCAGAGGTTCCCCGCCGGATCTTTCACGCTGCCCGAGCGCTCCCTGTATTCCTGATCCCTGGGCTCATCGATGGAGGTAGCACCCGCCTGCAATGCGCGTTCGTACACCGCATCGCAATCAGGAACATAAAGATGGAGCGCATGGGTATTCGCCGTCGAGCGGAACTCGCGCCCCGGAATTCCCCCACCCAACATCAACATGGAATCGCCGACACGCACCTCGCCGTGCAGTCCGCCCGCCGATCCTACGGTGCGGAAGATCTCTTCGGCGCCGAACGCATTCTTGACGAACTCCATCAGGGCCGGCCCATCCTGAGCGACCAGATACGGCGTCACCGTCCGGTAGCCCTTGGGAATCGGGCTCACGGCCGGCTTTTTTGCGTGCCCCTCTTCCATCATCGCTCGGAACCGCCGGTGCATTTCCTCGACTGACATCTCTTCCTTTACCGTGGAAATGTTCCATGAATATCCAAAAGGATCGAGCAAGTTCGCCTCGCGGTATCCATAGAACTGGTCTGAGATCGGGGCTGTCAGCTTGGCCCCAGCCCCCACAGCGTGCTCCGCGAAGGCATCCACGTCGGGAACGTGGATCACCATGCTGACCGGCGAACTGCCCGTCGTCTCCGCGCTGTAGCGTCCCCCCTCCGGCCATTCATCGGTCAACATAATTACCGAATCGCCTATCAAAAGCTCGGCATGCGGGATTCCCATTTCGATTTCGAAGCGCATCGTTTCCTTCGCTCCGAAAGCCTGCTTGTAAAATTCGATCGCTTTCGCCGCACTCTTGAAGGTAAGCCTCGGCGCGGCGAAGGTGCGAGTTGCTGTGATAGGTGCTGTCGTGGTCGCCATCGAAATGCTCCTTTGCAAATCATTCTGCAAACGAATTTTGAAATCTTCCCGCGGCAGATCGCGCAACTCAGCAGCAATGCGGACAAGCGGATTCACGCCCGCCTCCCCACGCGGCAGCGGCGCACCGGGATTTCGGATCAACCCCTGCACCGCCTCATCGAGTTGTTCGATCAAACTGCGCCTAGGCATCTTTGCCACCCGGCTTCGTGTTCCTCTTCGTGATACTTCGCGTCCGGAGCCTACCCTGAGCGGAGTCGAAGGGTGGTTTCCCGCTTTTGAATTCGATCTGTTCCCGCAGATTCTCCAGGCCCCGGAATTGCAACTGCTTCACCGCGCCCTCACTCCGTCCCAACGCTTTCGCGATCTCGCGAATACTCTTCTCCTCTGCAAACCGCATCGCCACTACGCGCCGCTGATCTGCCGGGAGCTGCTCGACCAGACGAAACAACCGCGCCCGATGTTCCACTTCCTCGAGATCAACGTCCGCCGTCGCCTCCACACCCAGTTCCGGAGGGTCGTCCACCGCCAACTCTCTCCCCGACCGCTGCGCCCAATCCGCGATCGCGTTGGCCGCAATCCTCAGCAACCAAGCCGCAAACGGCGCACCTCGCCACTCGAAACGCCGCAGATTCTTCAACGCCTTGTGAAATACCTCCGAGGTCAAATCCTCAGCCGCATCGCGATCGCCCACTCGCCGTGCGACGAATGCATACACCCGCTCAAAGTTGATTTCGTAGAGTTCGGCGAACCGGGCAGGATCCTTCTGCGCAGCCTCGACCAGCAGACGCTCCTCCGCCTGCTCCGGGGACCGCTTCGATGCCGGTGCTCGAACGACCATCGCGCCTCTAAATATAGAAACTGTCGAAAACCGGAAAGGTTACGCAGAATAGTTTATTGGACGGGAAAACGCTAGCCGACGTGCCATGCTCTCAAGCGGGGAATCCAGCGCCCCACGTTAGCGCAAAAGTTTTCATACTCAGCCCCAAACGTGCGACGCAACGCCGGCTCCTCGTAGAGTAAGACGAACATGTGGAAACCAAGGCACACAAAAACTCCATACTCCAGGACCCGCACATCCCCAAACAGCAATCCCTGCCCCACGATTACTGCCGCGACCGCCAGGTACATGGGATTCCGCACATAGCGATACAGTCCGCTAACCACCAGATGCCGCGTCGGGAAAACCGGCGCCGGCGTTCCCAATCCCTTGAGTGCAAAGCGGGCAAAAGAATCCAATAGCAAGGGAAGGCCCGCCACAATCAGCAAAACTCCCAGCCATCGAAACGGAGAAAAATGCAGCAGCGGAGCGCGCATGCGCCAGCCAGAAATCCACCAAGGCACAAGTCCAGCCACAGTCCCGGGCGCAATCAGAAGGAAAAAGACCGTCCCCACAACCGCCGAGACTCGCCGAATCGCATCCGAACTCAACGCGACGGAGCCTTGCCCGACTCCTCCACCTTCCGCACGCTATATTTCCACGAAGGCAGACAGTACGAATACTCGAATGGCACGGTGACATCCGTGACATCCGAATATCGATCGCGTTTCACCCTGAAATTCTGTATGGTGTAGCAGATTCCATCTCTGTTGCGCGCCGAGTCCAGCCTGTGATGATCGAGGTCGTAATGAGCAATCGCAGAAGAGTCGAACCAATCCGCGCTGAAGGAGTTTACCGCCGCTTGCGAGGACGAACTCTGCCGCGCCCCATCACCGGCAGCACAAACCGAAACCAATCCAACGAGCAGAACCATCAGGAGGCAGGAAATTCGCATACAGGTTCCTCCAATAAGCCGAATTATACCCCCAAACCTGGCAGCAAGAAATTGGCAAACCGATCGGCAAATCACGAGGACCAAACCAGACCAGCGGCAGAGTTCGGGGCCCTTGGCACTGGATGGGGAAGAGCCATAATCAGGGCCCCGTCTATGCGGAGTCCTCTTCTTACACCCGCGCCCAGCCCCCGCCACAACAAAATGATTCTTGTTCCATTTTCCGAACAACCCTGTGGAAAACTATCGCGGACCGCATAACGCCCCGGTTAGCCCTGAACCGGAATCCCTCTGCTACTTCAACGCCTCACCCCGCAGCAAATGCCAAGCCTCCCGATACGCCGCATACTTATGCCGCTTGCTATCAGGCGTGAAGTGCAACGTGCAATTCGTCCGCCCCGTCACCTCGTACGGAATGATGTACCAGACATCAATCGGAACCAGATAAACCGCAAAAAAGTCCACCACTCCACTTGGATACCGCTCCCGCTGCGGCCCCATCACATTCAAGCTGTAACACTCCCCGCGCCGCTTATAAACCGTAGACTTCACCTGCACCCGCAGAATCCGCCCCTCTCGGTTCGGAGCCACGCATTCCACCCCCACGTCGTAACTAGCCGAGTCCCCATAAGGCTTCGAGACCCGCAACCCCTGCCCCGCGGCCCGCGCCATAAAACAAAGCTCCGCCCACTCCCCCCGCTCCTTGCAACCCTTGATCCGCATTCCCCGATTCTTAGCCATAGTTTCCCTTAACAAGCAACCAGATTTACAAAAATAGAAAACGCGGCCAAAAGGGCCGCGCCATTTGTACAAAATTGTGTGGCACGGACACTCCTGTCCGCGGCCTTTGACTTATTTCATCCCGAAAAAAACTGTCATCCTGAGCCCGGCGCTTTCTGCCGGGCGAAGGATCTAGGCGTGCTGCGCGCTGCGCCGCCGAGGCGCAACAAAACGCGCGTTTAGCACGCTTCCAAATTGCCTCCAACCAACGCCGTCATCCTGAGCCCGGCGCTTTTTGCCGAGCGAAGGATCTAGGCGTGCTGCGCGCTGCGCCGCCGAGGCGCAACAAACGCGCGTTTAGCACGCTTCCAAATTGCTCTCCAACCAACGCCGTCATCCTGAGCCCGGCGCTTTTTGCCGAGCGAAGGATCTAGGCGTGCTGCGCGCTGCGCCGCCGAGGCGCAACAAAACGCGCGTTTAGCACGCTTCCAAATTGCTCTCCAACCAACGCTGTCATCCTGAGCCCGGCGCTTTTTGCCGGGCGAAGGATCTAGGCGTGCTGCGCGCTGCGCCGCCGAGGCGCAACAAACGTGCGTTTAGCACGCTTCCAAATTGCTCTCCAACCAACGCCGTCATCCTGAGCCCGGCGCTTTTTGCCGAGCGAAGGATCTAGGCGTGCTGCGCGCTGCGCCGCCGAGGCGCAACAAAACGCGCGTTTAGCACGCTTCCAAATTGCCTCCAACCAACGCCGTCATCCTGAGCCCGGCGCTTTCTGCCGGGCGAAGGATCTAGGCGTGCTGCGCGCTGCGCCGCCGAGGCGCAACAAAACGCGCGTTTAGCACGCTTCCAAATTGCTCTCCAACCAACGCCGTCATCCTGAGCCCGGCGCTTTTTGCCGAGCGAAGGATCTAGGCGTGCTGCGCGCTGCGCCGCCGAGGCGCAACAAAACGCGCGTTTAGCACGCTTCCAAATTGCTTTTTGTATGTTGTGAAATTGCTATCAGACCCGCAAAAACACCACTACTTCTATGATAGCTACTTGAATAGGGTAAACCCGCCAACTTTTCAAAAATATATTAGCTTTACCTGGAACAACTTACAAGGATTCAGGCACCCAAGGGGGCTTGACAACTTTTCGGCAAAACCCCGTTTTTGCACCAATTCAGGTGCAGTTCGTATTTCCCGTGTGCCGCGGACCTGCCCCGAGCGTAGTCGAAGGACCCCGCCCGCGAGGGTAGTGGAAGGGCACGACTTCAGTCGTGCCAAAAGGATCAGAAGACAGATGCGGGCATCGCAAGGCAGCCGGACCGGTCACGAAAGAAGATCGCTCGCTCACTTCTCTTCCAATCGCTCCGCCGCCCTGTGAATCATCTCCCAAGTGATGGAATCATTCTCAATCTTGACGTTGCCGTAGGCAAAGCTGCGCCGCTGCCGTTCAGCCTGCTCCGGCGTCATCCGTATCGTTCTCGCCATTTCGATCAATTCGTCCAATTCTTCCGACACGGGCGTCCCTCGCTAAAACGACCGGCTACAGCCAAGTCTAAAGTTTCAAGATGATCACTGCGGGAGGGCACGACTTCACTCGCGCCGTACGCGCCGTCGAGCACCAATCCCAAGGGCGGGGTCTCACGTGTATCACCTAGCTCGAAACCGGTTCCCGCTAGGCTGTCCTTGCAGCAGACTCACAATCGCCGCGCCCGTCGCAGTGATAATACAGATAATCAGCGCGGTCCACGTATTCTCCAGAATGAAGTATTGTCTATATTTCTGCGCAACCTGAAAACGCAGATATTGCGGCAATAATTCAACTCGGATTGATTTGTCTGCGGCTAGCTCCATCACGCTTGGTGTGACGCTGGAGGGTACTAGCAAATCGACATTTGCATCGATGTCTTCTGCTGGTTGTAATCCCCCTTCCGAATAGAAGAACGCATGCCTGGGCAAGCTGACGCTTCTTATCGAATCTGATTCCGACGTGTCGATAGGTACCGTAAACCTCCACGTCCCGCCCTCGGGTAAACGCAAACGCAGCACGACCCATGAACTCAATGGCAGATTCCACCGCAGATCAACGGCCCGGAATGCCACCGGGATCCGGTTGGTTACCAGCGGATAACTGGCTGAGGATTGAATAACTCGCTGCGTAACGGTGATCACCTTCGCTTCAGAATGTAAAGGCACCACCGCGTCGGACTTCAATTCCTCTGCTTGACCAGAATCCTCACTAAACGCGACTTGTTGTGTAAGCTGAGGGTCATTCGTCGCCAACGGAAATAGCCCGGCAGACTCTATCCCAACAGCCTTCTGCCCGCCGAGATTGACTACCGTTCTTTGTTCAGCAGTCAGCGCATCTGAGGAGGCGTAGACAAAAATTCTTGTCAACTCTGGCTTCAGTTCCACTTTTAGTGTTCTGCGAATGGCAGTTTGTAGATCGGAAAGCTTCGTGTATAGGTCGTCCACCCGATACGGGGCTAGCCTCTCAAGCAGTAAATTCCTTTTTTCAAGAATGTTTGCCGCATCGGTTTCGGTCCTAGCTTCATTTCGAACTTTGTCCAGAACCTGAATGGCCTGTTCCATCTGGCTTTGCAAATTCTTAGGCTGCAGAAAGTCTGGGGAATCTGTCCCGTCCGGTAACTTGTGTGCTGCCAGCTCATTGTGCAAATTGCTCATAGAGCTGCCGATTCCGAATTCATCCGGTTTGCCGCTGCTGTTTCGACTCACCAGCACTTGATCTGCTGTATTGTAGAGGTTAAGAACGGAACCTATGTCCGCGATTTTTATCTTTTGCCGGGCGATCGCATCCATCAAACCTCGTCGTTCAATTTCCGCTTGTTCTAATTGCGGCGATTTCTCTTTCGTCGAGGGCACGATTTTCTTTAGGAGAAAGGCCGCAGACGTATGTTCGTACGACGGCGTGACGTGGCGCCGATATATCCAAACTAGCCATATCGCAAAGATGAGAAGCAGAAAAAGTAAGGCCGGCTTGAGAAATTGACGGACCCATTCCGACTTCTTGTTCCTAGACTTGACTAATAGCCAGACACAAAGTCCCGCAACAATCGGAAATACCCACCATAGGGCAAACAAAAGCGGCGACGCGCAAAAGATAAGAATCAAAAACAACCAAGCAAACATCTTTTTCACAATGCAGGATTATGTCTTAGCGATTAACATATTTCAAGCCAAGTCAGCTAAGAGTTTGCAAATCAGATCGCGTCCTGCAGCACCGGTCACGCAAATCGACGGTCGCATTCGCGCGAAACGCGCGTCAAAAGGGCGGAGTATTCTAGCGTCGTTTGTTTTTCGTCGACCCAAGAAAACGGATGTGGGGGAGTGTTTGTAGCACTGAATTTAAGTATCAGGAATTCATCAAAGCTAGGCGCAGCCCGCTGTTGCAATCGGGAAATCGCGGTGGCAGCCTCCTGGATCGGATGCTTGTACTTAGTTCCGTCTGTGGGGAAAGCCCTCGTCCCTTCATAGGACGTGTAAAGCGTCGAAAAGTTCACTCCCACCACGCCTACGCAGATCGGGTTGCCACCGCGTTTCTTGAACTCCTCGGTTTGCCTGATCAAATCCCCGATCACTCGATCAATCTGCTTGATCATCGCCTTCGCGAGTATCTTCGTTTCAACACCGATCTCGATTGTGGCAACCGGTCCTCGCGCAACCGACAGCCCCTTCTCAACGACGGCGGTCGCTGACGGAACCAGTTCGCCAAACAATCCACTTCAAGGCCAATGCTACTACGTCCTGATGACATAGCTGCTAGGGAGGTGCTTCCGGTGCCAACAAACGGGTCCAATATCACATCGCCAGCAAAGGAAAAAAGACGGATAATCCGCTCCGCCAACTCCGCCGGGTACGGAGCTGGATGTCCCTTTCTCGTCGACTCTCCTTTGATGTCCGTCCATGACGTGCGAAGCCAACTCTTCAGTTCCTCTCGCGACAACATCGAGAGAGCCTTCTGCAGGAAAGATGGCGACCGATAAGACCCGCCTTTCCGAAAGAACAAGATGTATTCGAAGTCGTTTTTCACGATCGCACCAGGTTGATACGGCTTGCCGTAGAATCCCGCACCGTTGCCCTCGACTTCGGTAGCTCCGTTCGCTATTTTGAACCATAAAATCGGCGTCAGCGAATCCAGTCCCAGCTTGCGGTTCCGAACCATGATATCCGCGTGCAGCGGGATTACGTGGTGCCGTCCAGCTTTTTTTCTCGGAATGCACACATCGCCAACGACACAGCAGATTCTCCCTCCCGGAACGAGTACTCTGGCACACTCCGCCCAAACTTTGTCTAGCTCCGAGAGGAATTGCTCATAGTCTTCGATGGCCCCCAATTGCCTCTCGTGGGGAGCATATTCTTTCAGCGTCCAATAGGGAGGAGAAGTAACAACAAGATGAACACTCTCATCTCGAATCGAGGAAAGATTCCGCGCATCAGCGCAATAGATGTGGTGGCTGGTGCCTGAGTACTCCGCAGGCCACCGGTTCTTGCGGTAGAACTCATTTAATTCCTGAAGCTTTTCAATCGCGCCTGGCTCATTATCAGCGTAATCGAGCGTAGCGAATTCATTCGGCCTCTCAACCCACGTGCTCATCGTGTGATCCTCGCTACGCTAGCCTGACCCAAACTGATCGATGCTGTAAATACTTGATGCCCCCTTCGTGCTAACTTATTGGAAGCCTCAGCGCCCAAAACCGGAACTGCCCGATCGATAGAAGACGCGTTAGTTTATGGGACCCATGAAATCGGGCTTGCGCGCGGCTGTCGTGAGCGCGTAGAGCTCTTTCAATGCCATCAGGGACTCCTCAGTGATTGGAGTGACGCGTCCTTCGTCGTTCTTACTTGGGTCAATCAGCAGAAGTCCATCTTTGGAGCATCGGAGCACAGGCAACTGGCATACAAATTCAGGCTGGGGCGTGCACTCGCCGCAAAACGGACAAACTCTAGAAATCAGCCGGTCCCGTTCCATTTCCCAAGTGTTGGCCATCTGTATTCTCCTTCACCCCTGAGGGCAATATCTCCGTGCTCCACCGGCGACTTCTGCGGAGCTTTGTTCCGCTGGACAGCCGAGGGCGGCTATCCCTACGTGGACCTAGCTGCATCCGCTCGTACTGCCGCAGCTTCCGCATCTGTAGCAGCTTCCGTTGCGGGTCATGATTGATCCGCAGAAGGAGCAGGTTGGGGCGTCGCCCAGGTCGATGATTCCGGCGAGGGCGTCGGCGGCGTGGTGGCTGCCGGCGGCGGGGCCGGGCGAGGACGCCCGGCCTCCACTTACTTCCGTTGAGCCGTTTATTTCTCCTACTGCTTCTGCCGTCGGCGGCGTGGCTGGCCTCAGGCGCAGGTTCTCGAATAGCATTTGCTGCTGGCCGGTGGAGAAGCGCAGGTCGAGCCAGCGGAAGATGTAGTCCATGATCGACTTGGCGAAGCCGATGTCGGGATTGCCGCTCCAGCCGCTGGGCTCGAAACGGGTGTGGGCAAACTTCTCGCACAGTAGTTTCAGCGGCACGCCGTGTTGCAGGGCGATGGAGACGGCGCAGGAGAAGCTGTCCATGAGGCCACTGACGGTCGATCCCTCTTTGGCCATGGTGATGAAGATTTCGCCTACGCTGTCGTCGGGATAAAGGCCGACCGTGATGTAGCCCTCGTGTCCGCCGACGTTGAATTTGTGGGTAATCGATCGCCGCTCCGCTTGCAGCTTGTGCCGCACCGCCCGCGGAGGCCCGTTAAGATTCTCTTCTTCGCGTGGCGCAGCGGCCGCAGCCGCATCGCCCTTCTTCGAAAGCGCAGTAGAAGTTCCAGCCGCACTGAGCGGCTGCGACTTCTTGCATCCATCGCGATAGACGGCGACCGCTTTGAGCCCCAACTTCCAGGCCTGCAGATAAGCTTCCATGATGTCTTCGACAGAAGCATTCTCCGGCAAGTTCACAGTCTTTGAAATCGCCCCGGAGATGAACGGCTGAGTAGCCGCCATCATCCGCAGGTGCCCCATGTACGCAATCGACCGAGTCCCCTTAGCCGGCTTGAACGAGCAATCAAACACGGCAAGATGTTCGTCCTTGATGTGAGGCGCGCCCTCGATCGTTCCCGTCGCATCGATGTAGCTGACAATCTTGTCCGCCTCATCATGCGAGTACCCCAGCTTGAACAAAGCCGTAGGCACAGTGTTGTTGACGATCTTAATCATGCCTCCGCCCACCAGCTTCTTGTACTTAACGAGCGCGAGATCAGGCTCTACACCAGTTGTGTCGCAGTCCATCATGAAGCCGATTGTGCCGGTGGGGGCCAGGACTGTTACCTGGGAATTTCTGTAGCCGTGTTTTTCGCCGTGGGCCAGGGCTTCGTCCCAGGCTTGTTTGCTGGCCTCGTAGAGCGGGGGTGGGACATTGTTTTTATTTATGTTGTTGACTGAGGCGCGGTGCATGCGGATTACGTCCAGGAATGGCTCGCGGTTTATGTACCAGCCGGGGCAGGCTCCTCCGGGCATGACGTTCGAGCCTAGATTGGTTTCGGCCAGACCCTTTTTTGTGGGCTCGGTTGCTGGGACTAACGCCGGGCATTGTTCTGCGATCCTGGAGGATTGCAGGTAGGCTTGGCCGCACATGATTGCCGTAACGCAAGCGGCGTAGTCGCGGCCGGCGTCGGAGTCGTAGGGGAGGCCAGCGGCCATCAGCAAGGCTCCCAGATTTGCGTAGCCTAATCCCAGCGGTCTGTAGTCGTGGGAATTCTTGCCGATCATTTCTGTGGGGTAGCCGGCGTTGTCTACCAGAATTTCCTGGGCGGTGATCAGGACATCGACTGCGTGGCGATAGGCTTCGACGTCGAACGTCCCGTTGGGGGCGAACTTCAATAGGTTCAGGCTGGCCAGGTTGCAGGCCGAGTCGTCCAGGAACATGTATTCGCTGCACGGGTTGCTGGCGTTGATGCGGGCCGTGTTCTTCGAGGTGTGCCAGCGGTTGACCGTGGTATCGAATTGCATGCCGGGGTCGCCGCAGCGCCAGGTGGCGTCGGAAATTTTGTAGAGCAGGTCTTTGGCTTTGAAGGTGTGCATCGGCCGGCCGTCTTTCACCGCCTTGGTGCTGAAGTCGGTATCGCGGAGGACGGCATACATGAAGTCGTCCGTCACGCGGACGGAGTTGTTGGCGTTCTGGAAAAAGATGGACGAGTAGGCTTCGGAGTCGGGCGAGGAGCCGTCGTATCCGGCTGCCACCAGAGTGTGCGCTTTGGCTTCTTCTTTCGACTTGCACTCGATGAAGTCGATGATGTCCGGATGGTCGATGTTGAGGATGACCATCTTGGCAGCGCGGCGAGTCTTGCCTCCGGACTTGATTACTCCGGCGAAAGCATCGAAGCCTTTCATGAAGCTGAGCGGGCCGCTGGCGATGCCGCCTCCGCTTAGACCTTCGGTCGATGAACGCAATGGGGACAGATTGGTGCCGGTGCCTGATCCCCACTTGAAGAGCATGCCTTCGGTCTTAGCCAGAGTCAGGATGGAATCGAGCGAGTCCTGCACCGAGTTGATGAAGCAGGCGGAGCACTGCGGAGTGCTGTAGCCGGTGACTCCGAATTCAACGCGGCCGGCTACGGGGTTCCAGTGCCAGTTGCGGGCGTCGGAGTTGGGCTCGATGCGGTCGCAGCCTACGTTGAACCACACTGGCGAATTGAAGGCGGCGTACTGGCGCAGCAGGATGTGGCTGAGTTCATCATGAAATGTGGCGCCATCTTCGGGAGTTTTGAAGTAGCCTTGGGCCAATCCCCAGTCGCGGATAGTCTCGGCGACGCGAGTTACGAGGGCGCGGACTCCGGACTCGCGCTCGGGCGTGCCAATAGTGCCGTGAAGATATTTACTGGCCACGATGTTGGTCGCGGTCATCGACCAGTCTTTGGGAACTTCGACATCCTTTTGCTCGAAGATCGTGTTGCCTTGGGCGTCGGTGATCTGAGCGGTGCGGCGCTCCCATTCGATCTCGTCGTAGGGCGAGACGCCGGGCTTGGTGAAGAAGCGGCGGAAGGTCAGGCCCGGGGCTTTCTTTGCGGTGGCGACCTGAGTCTCAGTGATGGTGTGGGCTCCTTTTACAGTTGCTTCCGACATTTCTTTTTTCTCCTGCGGAGTCTTTGCTCCGCTGTTATTTAAGATCTTGCGAAACCTTACCTCACCGGCTAAAGTCTTTAACCCACGGCTTGCGCCGTGGGCTGCATTATTTCGCCGCTACGCGGCTTGGTTTTCTAGCTTCGCCACGGTTCGCCGTGGGTTTTAGCTTTCGCCGCTTCGCGGCTTTGACGGGCGAGACGCCCGTCTTCCATCGAGATTTTTCTTCCTGCAAACACTTCTACTCCTGTGTTGCGTCCCGGGTGCTTAAAAACCGGATGGAATCGGCGATGGTGGCCCGATTTGGGCCTGCTTATTTGATGATTCTGAGTGCGACGAAGCATCTGCCGGGGCAACGGCTAAAGCCGCAGTTGATATCGTTGAGCTTGCGTCACGACTAAAGTCGCGCCCTGATAGGAACCCGGCCGAGCTTCGCTCGGCTCCCCGGACGGGGGCGTCCGGGGCTACGTGGTTGTCGTCTGAGATTGCTTGCTGGACTCCCGTTGCGGCTTCCGACGAAGAGGCCATCCAGCGCTGGAGGGCGGTTAGGGCGGTCCGGCGTTGGTTTGCGTCTTCTATTACCACGTAGCGGGCGAAGCAGCGTCCGCTGGCAAAGCGCTCGCGGGCGGGGTTGCCGGACAAAAACAGGCGGCCTAGCGCCATACCGACGTCGTCAGCTTCCGAGATCTGGAACAGGGCCAACATTCTTTTTCCCTCGCCCACCGCCAGCTCGCCGGGAGCGATCACTTCTTCGCCCAGGGCAAAAAGCCCTGGCTTGCAGGGAGCCAGCACGAGGCTGAAACTGTCCTGGCAGCGAAACCAGTTCGACCACTGCAGACGACGGTGATCGAAGCTGGGCTCAAAGCCGTGGCGAACCAGGGATTCTGCGACCAGATGTGCGAGACTTTCCATTTGGGCTCCTCAATATCACCTCGAAAGAAGAGGGCTGCGAGCCCTCTTTGCGAGGCATTTTCCACAACCTGATTGTCAAACTGTTGTCGCTCCCCGTGGGGATGTCCGGGCAAACCGGACCGGGAAACGGCCACCGCACTTTTTTCGCGCTTCAGGCGTCTGGCTTCAGGAATTCCTGACGCTTTGACCCCTAGTTGAGTTGGCGGGGCGGCGCTGGTCACCTCGGCCACGACGTCCGCCCCTGTTTTCTTACACTTACTTGCTCTTACCTTTGCATCGCTCCGTCTCCGTTTCCGGAGGCGTTTACAGCCCTATGGGATGGCAACAGTACTCCCGCCCGTTGTGGCTGTCAAGAGGTAATCACTATATATTGTATCTCAAAGCAATGACTGCCCAGATGCCTATCTTCGGTCCTTTTTTCCACAGTGATGCTCGCGGAGTGAAACCGAGTGAAATCATCCGACCCTCGACGCCAGTAACTGTAGTGTCTTCACCGCGGTGTGCATTTCGTCTTTAAGCTGCGCAATCAGCTTCGCAGCAGGCTGGCGGCGGGCGAGGCGCAAGCCTTGTCCCGCCCACAGTGAGAGCAATTCGGCTTGCCCTTGCTGGGCTGCCCGGGTGCGAAGCGGGCGGGTCAGCTGGTTTTGCAAGGGGAAAGGGAGAATCGCGTTGGGCGAACCGTCCTTTTCCACCGCGGTCATGAAGCGGTTGACGATGCCACGGGCGGGCTTGCCGGAAAACGCGCGGGTGACGCGGGTTTGGTTTTCACGGGCGTTGGTGATCGCTTGCTTGTAGCATTCGGGGATGCCGGCTTCGTCACAGGTCAGAAAGGCTGTGCCCATCTGCACGGCGCTGGCTCCGAGGGCGAGAGCGGCAACAATGCCGCGTCCGTCCATAATTCCTCCGGATGCGATGACTGGAATCCTGACGGCGTCGGCGACCTGCGGGACCAGGGAGATGGTTCCGATCATCGCGGTGTTGAAATCGGCGGAGAAAGTTGCGCGATGACCGCCGGCTTCGCTGCCCTGCGTAACTACCGCGTCCACCCCGGCCTTCTCCAAAGTGAGTGCCTCCTCGACCGTGGTCGCGGTTCCGATCAGAAACAGGCCCTGATTCTTAATCGCTCGGGTCGTACTCTCGGGCAGAAGTCCGAAGGTAAAGCTGAAGAAGGACGCGCCGGTGTCAAGAGCAGCGGCTAGCTGTTCTTGGAATGGTTCGCCGGTGCTGGCCGGCATGGAAGGGGCCAGCAAACCAACCTCTGCGAAAAAGGGAGCTACACTTTGCAGGGCCGGAGCTGGGTCGTGGGGTGGTTCAGGTGGTCTTGCCGGGGCGAATAGATTGATGCCGAACGGTTTGGTCGTGCGGGCTCGAACTTCGCGGCCAACTTCCCGGATTTGTGTGGGAGAGAGGTAGGCGGCGCCGATGAAGCCGAGCGCGCCGGCGTTGCAGACCGCGGCGACCAGAGCGGGCGTGTCTCCGCCGCCGGCTAAGGGCGCTTGAATAACCGGCGGGTGAAAGGAGAGAGTTTTGGTCATAAGCAATTGTTCGCGGTGGCTGTTTCTGGCGCCGCTTTGCGCATGGTTGCCGTACCTTTTTCCCGGCAGAGTTTCCCTCGTTCAAGTACGGGGCATGAATCCAACTGCGGAGCTTGGCTCCAGTCCCCCAGACGAGGCGTCCGGGGCCACGTGAGGGCTGCGGACCTTTGCTCCCTCCTGACGAGCCAGACGCCCGTGCTCTCTTAGCAAGCTAGGCCGTGGCTGCGGGTCTGGTGGACATACGACGTTTTGGAGCCGGGAGTGCTACGGCTGGCTCCAAGCGAGAGGGCCAACGCTCGTCGGCTGGACCCATGGCCACGTAGACGTCTTCGAAAATCAGCCGGGGCGCGATGCGTCGGGCGCCGTCGGAGGACTCGACCAGATAGTCGCCGGGCTGGCCACAATGTTCCCGCCCAAGTGCATCGACGAACAGCAGCGGCTGGGTAAGTTGGCGGGCTTTGATCAAGAAGCGCGTGCGATAGATTTTCCATGCGGCGGATGTTTTTCTCACGTTCATCACCCTTCGGGGGGAGGGAGAATGAAAAGGCGCTTTCGCTTTGCGACTGCGGATTTCGATTTCTGCTCTCTCCAGCTCAGCCTCGTTGCCGGAGGCGTAGTTAATTTTTTGTTGGCTGAAAATGTGATCGAGGACGAGGACGAATTTACCCGTGCGGGCGGGCGAGGTCAATTACCAAAGTTTGGTGCAGTCTAGGAAAATGCACAGGCCGAATTTGTGCGATGGATCGGAATCAAGAAAATCAGTGGAGAGGACTGATTCGGCTATGTTGCGTTGCGGTTTTTTTGAGAAATCAAAATTGGGAAAAGAAAGTTTCTGGTCACGATCAATTTAATTTCCACAGACGGTGCACAGGAAATGCAGAAAAGCAGTTCTCGATTCCCAGTTCGCAGTTGTCAGTTGGATTCTGAAAACCAGCCACGGATCTTCACGGATTCTCGCCGATCAAAACAGGGCCGGGTCCTGAACCCGGCCCACTGTCCTTTTTTTCTTAGCGTCCCGCTAGCGCTGGTTCGTGATGGCTCTGGAATGTTTTCAGGCGGTTGTTGACTTCATCCCAGTTGACTACATTCCACCAGGCCGCCAGGTATTCGGGGCGGCGATTGTTGTACTTGAGGTAGTAGGCGTGCTCCCAAACGTCGTTGCCGAAAATGGGGAACAGGCCTTGGGAGATTGGGTTGTCCTGGTTGGGCGTGCTGATGATTTGCACTTCGCCGCTGGGTTTGCCGGCCAGCCAAACCCATCCGCTGCCAAATTGTTTGACGCCGGCATCGTTGAACTTGGTTTGGAAATCCTTGAAGTTGCCGAAAGCTTTCTTGATGACTTCTGCGATCGGGCCGCTGGGGTCGCCGCCGCCCTTGGGCTTCATGATCTTCCAATACATCGAATGGTTCACGTGCCCGCCACCATTGTTGCGGACGGCGCCGCGGATGTCCTCAGGGACTGCGTTGAGATCGCGGATCAAGTCCTCGGCACTCTTGGATTGCAGGTTGGGATATTTTTCCAAAGCAGCATTTAGATTTTTGACGTAGGCCCCGTGATGCATGTCGTGGTGCAGTTTCATGGTTTGAGTATCGATCACGGGTTCCAGAGCAGAATAGTCATACGGTAGATCGGGTAGCTGATGCGCCATTTGTATTCTCCTTCGGTTACTAAGGATGATCAGGTTGGGCCAGACGATGCACGGAGTAGATATTTTACCGCAGCCTGGAGCGCGTCGGGAAACGGCGGCGTGACGCCCCGCGCTTGTTGTCTCCGGTGGTACCCATTCGTTCTGTGATTGAGCGGCTAGACGACTTCGACGAGAATCGTAGACAGTCAACCTCAAAGGCGCAGTGGATTGGAGGGGACGTGCACTCGCGACGCTTGCTGGCAGCCGCACTGGTCATGCTGAGCTGGGCAGCACTGGCACAGGGAAAGGATCTGGCCCTGATTTCCAACAAATCGAACGAGGTGGTGGCGATCACATTGCCCGAACTAGTGAAGGTGTGCAAAGGACAAGTGAGCCGGTGGCCGGATGGCAAGCCGGTCAGCTTCATCACGCGTGATCCGGCGGCGCCAGAAATGAAGCTGTTACTTGAGAAAGTTTACGGCATGTCGAAGGACGAAGTGAAGGCGACCATCGCGAGCGCCAACCATGGCAGGGCCGACCATCCGGCGATTGTCGTGGTGGAATCGGATGAAGCGGTGGTGAAGAAAGTGGAATCGATTTCCGGAGCCGTGGGTTTGGTGGATGTGTATTCGATCAGCGGAGGAGTCACGGTGTTGAAGGTTGGCGGAAAGTTGCCGCTAGAGCCCGGATATCCTTTGCACGGAAATTAGAGTTAGTGGCGTCGCAGTAGAACTTCGCAGTAAAACAAAGCGGAGGCTTTTATCCCCGATCCGAAACCTGCTAAACATAGCGCGCGCCGGTTTCCACGCTATCAAGTCGACATGCGGCTCTCGGTGCAGATCTTTCGCTCGGGCGAAACCACATCCTTGTGGGGACGCTCGAATGAGTTGGGCGAGGATGGAGTCGGCGGAACCATGACCGGCGAGCTGCAAGTTGGTGAAGTTGTTTCCATGGAGCTTTCCTTGCCTTTGGCGGCTTATCCGCTGAAGCTTCGTGCCCTGGTGCGCTACCGTATCGGTTTGCTTCACGGATTTGAATTTCTCGCGGTCACTGAACAACAGCGTGACGTGCTTCGCCGGGTTTGTGAAATGCTGGCGACCGGGCAGTAGCGGAGTTTTCATCCATCTTGTGCCGTTCTTCCCTTCCAGAATTACCTCCGTAACTTTCGAGTAACTGGCCGGCAATCTACCATCCAGAAATCAGCTCTGGTTTTGCAGCGAGGGGGAATCAATGGGTGACAACATCACCCAGCCAGCGACGTCGGCTGAGCTTTCACGCGCGCAGTTTCTCCGGGAGACACTTCAGCGCCGCACGCTGGCACTCTCGGATCCCACTGCAACCATTACAGCGTCGACTGAAGCGATCACTCCCAGCTTTGCCACCGACAGCCCTGAGTTGCAACGAGCGTACCTCGAGCAGTTGGTAGAGTGCGCGCCGGAAGCGATCAGCATTCTGGATCCGGAATACCGGATTACGCGCCTCAATGGTGAGTTCACGCGTATTTTTGGATTCAGTCCGGCGGAGGCGCTGGGCGAACGAATCGATTCGCTGATCGTTCCGCCGGACCGGAGCGCGGAGACGCGTTGGATTGCGGAATTGTTGGTGAAAGGGCAGAAGGTTGTGCTCGAAACCAAACGTCAGCGCAAGGACGGTTCGCTGCTGGACGTTTTCATCTCCGCGGCTCCGATTGTGATCGATGAGCAGCAGGTCGCGATGTGCGTGCTTTATCGCGATATCTCGGAACAGAAACGCGCCGAGGCGCTGCATTCGGCGCTATATCGCATCACACAAAAAACCAGCTCGGCCGACGATCTGCAGCAGTTCTATGCCGCGGTTCACGGCATTGTGGGCGAGTTGATGTATGCGCGCAATTTCTACATTGCGGTTTACGATCCGCTGACGCAGCTGCTCACCTTTCCCTATTTTGAGGATGAGTTGGATTCCAGGCCCGCAGCTAAGAAGCTGGGCAAAGGTCTGACGGAGTACGTGCTGCGAACCGGGGAGCCGCTGCTGTGCACTCCCGAGGTGTTTGACAGCCTGGCGAGGCAGGGCGAAGTGGAGTTGATCGGAGCTCCGTCGCTGGACTGGCTCGGGGTGCCGCTGAAAGTCGGCAATAACAGCTTCGGCGTGCTGGCGGTGCAGAGCTACAGCGGCAACGTGCGATTTGGTGATAAGGAAAAAGAGATTCTGCAGTTCGTCTCACAACAACTCGCCAGCGCCATTGAATACAAGCGCAACGAGGAGGCGCTGCGCCGTTCGGAAGCCCGCTACCGGTCGCTGGTGCAGAGCGCGGTTTATGGGATTTACCGGTCCAGCCTCGAGGGCAGGTTTTTCGATGTGAACCCCGCCTTGATCACGATGCTTGGTTACGATTCCGCGGAAGAGGTTCTTGCCCTGGATCCGAAATTAGATGTCTTTGTTGATCCCAGCGAACAGATGCGGGTGATGGCGGAGTTTCGACGCGGGGCACGCCTGGACAACGTGGAAGTCCGCTGGAAGCGCAAAGACGGAAGCGCGATTACGGTGCGCTTGAGTGGTCGCGTGGTTAACAACCCGGAGGAGACTGCCGAGGTTGTGGAAATTATCGCTGAAGATATCACCGAGCGGCGCGTGCTGGAGAACCAGTTCCGGCAGGCGCAAAAAATGGAAGCGGTGGGACGTTTGGCGGGAGGGGTGGCCCACGATTTCAACAATCTGCTGATGGTAATCAGTGGTTATGCGGAAGTCTTGCTCGAGCACACCAGGAAAAACGACCCTCTGTATCCGAAGATTGAAGCGATTCACCAGGCGACTGATCGGGCCACCACCCTCACTCGCCAACTCCTGGCGTTCAGCCGGAAGCAGTTACTGGAACTGAAGGTTGTGGACCTGAACATCATCGTGGAGGACATAAAGCGCCTGCTGCGTCCCTTGATCGGGGAGAACATCGAGTTGCAGACGCAGCTCGCAACCGATCTCGGGCGAACCCGTGCCGATGCCGGCCAGATCGAGCAAGTCCTCATGAATCTGGTGGTCAATTCCAAAGACGCCATGCCGAATGGCGGAAAAATCACTATTCAGAGCGCCAACGCCAGACTGAACCATGAGGACGTTCGCCGCGAATACTCTTACATTCACCCCGGTCTTTACGTCGTGCTCTCGGTAACCGACACCGGCGAGGGCATGGATAAAGAAACCCAGCTGCGCATCTTCGAGCCATTTTTCACGACCAAGGAAAAAGGGAAAGGTACTGGCCTGGGACTTTCGACCGTATACGGCATCATCAAGCAGAGTGGCGGCTATGTTTTGGTCCAGAGCGAACCGGGACAGGGTACGACTTTCCGAATCTATTTGCCGCGCGTTGAAGATGCGTTGGAACCCGTGGGTACCGCGGGCACTTCGTCGTCGCAGAACAGTGGCTCAGAAACCGTGTTGTTGGTCGAAGACGAAGAATCGGTCCGCCAACTGGTCCGTGAAACTCTGGAGTCGAAGGGATACAAAGTGCTAGAGGCTGACAACGGAGAGGCGGCGCTGCGGATCGTTTCGAATCATTCGGACAAGATCGACATGCTGATTACCGACGTTGTGATGCCGGGGATGAGCGGCCGCGAGCTGTCCGCGCGGCTGTGCGCGTCGCGTCCGCAGACCAAGGTGCTCTACCTTTCCGGATACACCGAAGACGCCATCGGACACGAGGGCGTATTCGATCCCCATACCGCTTTCCTGCAAAAGCCATTCACTCTGCAAATGCTGTCCCGCAAAGTACGCGAAGTGCTGGGCGAACGCGGCTGAGCCGAGCCTTCGATCGCCGGTTTGTGGGCTAGAGACGTTGTTTGCAACGTCTGCGTGTAGAGCGCGACTCGTAACATTGCAACTTTTCCAGCTACTGTGCGTCCTATCGAGTAGCGTGTCCGGCCAGCCACCAATCCATGGAGGGTTGGTTCCCGTACACTTAAGGTAAGGACGTTCTCATGCTGATCAAGAAGCCCGCTGATATTGCTTCGTCTGAGATCACTCCGAAGAGTTTGTATCTGAACCGCCGCAAGTTTCTCGCGGGCGCTGCTCTGGCCGGCGCCGCGGCTGCGACAGGCGTGAGTCTGGGTGAATTGGTGTCGCCTCCGATGACAGCGCAAGCCAACGCCAAAATTGACGGCATCAAGCCAAGCTCCTTCTCGACCAAAGAAACTATCACGCCAAACAAAGACGTCACCAATTACAACAACTACTACGAGTTCTCGACGGACAAGTATGAGCCTGCAGGTCTGGCCAAAAACTTCAAGACGCGACCGTGGACTGTAACCATCGACGGAGCGGTGGAGAAGAAACAGATTCTCGATGTAGACACGATTATCAAGATGGCTACACCGGAGGAGCGGATTTACCGGCATCGCTGCGTGGAAGGTTGGTCGATTGTCGTCCCGTGGGTTGGCTTCTCGCTGAGCGAACTGATCAACAAAGCCAAGCCCACAAGCAAAGCGAAATTTGTGGAGTTCACCACCATAGAGGATCCTAAACAAATGCCCGGACAGCGAGGCCGGGTGCTCGATTGGCCCTACGTCGAAGGCCTGCGCATGGACGAAGCCATGCACCCTTTGGCTCTCCTCTGCTTCGGCATGTACGGCGAGGCGCTGCCCAACCAGGATGGCGCTCCGCTACGCGTCGTGGTGCCCTGGAAGTACGGATTCAAAAGCGGCAAAGCGATTGTGCGGATTCGCTTCACTGACAGCCAGCCGCGGACCACGTGGGCCGAAATGGCTCCGAATGAATACGGCTTCTATGCGAACGTGAATCCGAATGTGGATCATCCGCGATGGAGTCAGGCAAAAGAACGCCGTCTGGGCGAATTTCTAAAGCGTCCCACTCTGATGTTCAACGGCTACGACCAGGTAGCAAGCCTGTACACCGGCATGGATTTGAAAAAGAATTTCTGAGGCTAGTCCGTTTTCGTATGTAGCGTGAACTAAGAACACACTTGTCATCCCGAGCGAAGCGACGGATCCCGGTTCTTGCCTACACTACCGATATTGCCGTGGCAGGCAAACACCCGGATCCCTCGCTGCGCTCGGGATGACAGTTCGTAATTAGACACAGCAACTTTGAAACTCGTCGAAAACACAATGATTCGCTGGTTCAAACCCGCAGTCTTTCTCGCGTGCCTCATCCCGCTGGCGCTCCTGGGATGGAAAGCTTACAACCACGCGCTGGGCGCGAACCCCATCGAAGTAATCACTCACGCGACCGGCGACTGGACTCTGCGTTTCCTGCTCATCACCCTCTCCGTAACACCTATAAGAAAGCTGACCGGGCAGCTTTGGCTGATTCGCTATCGCCGCATGTTCGGATTATTCGCCTTCTTCTACGGCACGCTGCATTTCCTGACCTATATCTGGCTGGACAAATTCTTCGACCTGCATGAGATGCTGCACGACATCGCCAAACGCAAATTCATCACCGTCGGATTCACCGGATTCGTCCTGCTAATCCCGCTGGCGCTCACTTCGACCAAGGGATGGATCCGGCGTCTCGGCGGCAAGCGCTGGCAAGCCCTGCATCGCCTGATCTATTTCAGCGCGATTGCCGGAGTAATTCATTACTGGTGGCTGGTGAAGGCCGACATCCACCTGCCGCTAGAGTACGCTGCTATTCTCACAGTGCTGCTCGGATACCGGATCGCAGTCTGGGCAGGCCCAAAACTAGCAACGCACAAAGCGAAATCTCTCAGCGAACCCCGTGTGGAAGTCCAGGAGCGATAGTTCAAAGCAAAGTGCAGCACGCTATCCCTCTTGCGCTCAGACCTTAAGCTTCACGTCGCGGGTGCCCCAGGTCTCGCGGTTTTCGAGACCCTGAATTCACTTGGGGCGCCCGATTCTAAGCTTTTGATTCCGTTAAGCTTGATCCAAGGTACCGGAACTGCTGTTACGCATACGTTACTCGTTTTTCGCGACATAATTCGAGCTGAGGATTTTACATGCCCGCTCGAAGAGAATATCGCTCTGGTTCTTTGTGGCTCAGGGGCAACCGGTTTTACTTGAGGTACAGAGTCGCCGGGAAACAGAAAGCAGTTTTCTTGGTGGTGAAGGACGACGAGCACCACTCAAAGACCTGCTCTGCCGTGAGGAAACTGGTGAACCACAAGATGGCGGAGTTGGGAGTTGCTCCGACTTCCGAAGGTTTGAAGGTCGCGGACTTTTGGAAGAACACCTACCTTCCTCATGTTACGCAGAATCTTGCCAGCTCGACCCTCGTTTCCTATGAGGACATGTGGACCAGACGGATTGAACCTCGATTCGGCAAGCTGATCCTCACCGAAGTGAAATCTTCGCAGATCACGGAGTTCTTGTCGGCTTGTCAAACCTGAATCGGAACTCGGTGAATCATGTCCGGTCCCTGCTCAGCGGCATCTTTTCTCATGCTGCGGCTTTGGGCAAGGTTCCGTTCAATCCGGTCCGTGAGGCTCGTGTTCTGAGCAAACCGAAGCTGAATCAGGAAACCAAGGCTTACAGCTTGGAACACTTGGAGAACATCATCTCAGCTTTGGTCGAGAACCCGAAGGCACGCCACGCGCCTAGGTCGATGCGATACTTCGACGAAGAAGCTGTCCTTACTCATATGCCCATTCTAAGGGCTGAATTGGTGTGGTTCTTCAAATGATCGCCTTGATTCCGCTTCGGCGAATGATATCTTTCCGGAGTCCTGCGACCATATTGAAGATGCGGTGGCGCCCACGATGAGCGGCTGGATCTTTGAATCCTTTTTGAATGAGCTGGATAACCATCGATGCGCCCGCAATCCCAAAGGCGACGGGCGGAGCGACTACGGTCCCAATCATTCCGAATAGCCCAGCCACGTACAACGGCGCCCACTCCCTGATGTGTCGAGCATATCGTGACTTTCGAAACGTTTGATACTCTTTGACGAATTCTCGGGCGGTCTCTTCAACTTCATCGCGAAGAAGCTTAGGGTCCTGAATGCGATCGAGACGGTTAATCCGCGCTAGGTCCGCCGTTAGCTCTTTGAACGCCTCGCGAATAGGAGCATACGAATTACGGAGATCTCGATAGTCTTTCACTTTGAGAGTCCCAACTTCTGCTGGAATGAGAATAGAAGTTAAAGAGGCCAAGACAGCTCCCTCTGCTCCTCCCGAGATGGGTGTTCGCCTTACACCAAGATTGTTGACTGAGGTAAGAACAAATGGCATCGGCTTTTCAGTGATAGCGTCCAAGCCAGTTCGACGTGAGATATTCTCCGCAATCCCAGAAAGAATAAGGTCACTCGCAGCTTTATTGACGACAATGAGTCTTCGGTCAAAGAGATCTTCAAACTCGCGGATCATAAGCCCATTACGCTGCAACTCTTCTTGAATCGCCGGTGATGCTTTGGTTTTGTGAAGGAATACGTGTCCGGGAAACGAAACTGATCCATCGGTGGAGATATCCGCCGTAATTATCCTCTTCCGCCTTGGCTTGTAAGATCGTCCCAGATAAGCGAATGCCTTCGCAAGACGAAGCTCGTTGTTGAGTTCGATCGCGATATCGCTTTTTTCGGGTGAAATCTCGGAGAGACAACCGGGAATAGAGTCCTGCAGCAGCAAGAGATCCTTCGTATCGTGCAGTTCAACGTCAGTCGGAACTATCCGGGTAACTTCGTCGGCTAATAAGAGAACTCTGCGGAGCCACACCGCATCAGGCTGGAAGTCTGGGTAATACAGCAGGTTGTATTTTTTCACAGTCAAGATTCTACAGGCGCGACGCGAGCAATTAGGATACCGAGGTTTTGGCTTGAAGTTAGAGCTCGGCTACGTCGTCAACTTGCGGCGTTTTGGGAGGAACCCAGGTCTCTGCTACTCATCCCGTTACTCGTTCTGAGCCAAACAGGGCCAAAAGAGTGGCCCTGTGGCCTATCGGACCGCTCAAAATAAAGGGTTTGACGACCGGCAAACCAGGGCAATCAGATTTCGAGACCTGGGACTGTTCCCCGATTGACCGGATCCGCCCCGCTCATCTCCGCTTGGGCCACGGCCCCCATTCGTAGAAGGACCGATCTCCTGCGGCGACTAGCTGGCGAGCTCGCGCGGGATCTAGCTGCGACTTTTGTGCGCAGCGCCCGCCGCCGGACCAGAACTCCCACTCATGCCACGTGGCTCCTTCAGCGGAGATCCGGATCGCTTCCCGGAAGCGGCCTGCGGTCAGGTTGTCGATCATCGACTTCAAACGTTCGATTTCGTCTTCGGCCGTTTCATCGCACGCGTCGCATCCGCAGGTCGGGAAAGCGGCCGTGCACCAGCGACCGAAGCGGACGACGATCCCGGGGAAGGCCGAGAACGCAACCACGATGGGCGCGGCTCCGGCGTCTCTCGGCACCAGGCTAACGCTCGGCCGTGCCAGTTTGAAGCCCTGCTCCAGTTCAGGGTCAAGACCATACCCGTCGGCGCGCTCGGCGTCGAACTCCCGTTCCAATCGGTCCAGCAACTCTGCCGCAACCCGGTGCAGGGACCCGAATCGCTCCGCGTCTGTGACCCGCGAATAAGCTTCTAAAGGCGGACTCTCAACTCCCCAACGATCGCCATTCATCAACTCCATTATTCCATTGACTGACGGGAGCAGGTGGCCCTCGCGATCTCGTCGAGATCACACCCCGAAAGCTGCGACCGCCGACCTCGTCGTCCCCACCTTCTTCCTCCGATGTCATCCTGAGGCAGCGGAGTCCCCGGCAAAGCCGGGGACTTCCAACGAAGGATCTCTGCACTCGCACGTGGCAAGCGCCGCATCGCTTCATCCATCTCAGCGCGGTTTGTAGGAGTGATCCATTACTAGTGACTGGGCCGGTGGCCACTCAAGCCGTTCTTTGGCTTAGTCCCCAGGGCACAAGATCAGCTTACGCCTGAGAAAATCCCACTCAAGCCAAAGAACGGCTTGAGTGGGCCACCGGCCAGCTCTTGCTGTAAACATTCTGGGTCACGTCGATATTCGCGTGACCCATGTTGTCCCGCACAATCTCCGGCCTTGCGCTTTCGCGCAGCACATGGCCGGAATGCATGGTGCGGAAGCTTCGAAAATACCCTTTATCGGCCGAATTGGCCGAGTACGAATCTCGGCAAATGCTGTTGGCCAACATTCGCGGGCAAATTGGATTTCGGGCGTGTAGGTGCGACCTCTGCAACCGACTTGCCCATGCTTTGGTGTACAGGGGTTGCCAGAAAGGCGTGGATGTTGCCCGCATCCGGCCCGCTGAGCACCGTTGCCATGCCCGAGATTTGTCCGCGCTCGTTGATCTTGTTAGCCATGGTTGCGAAGAGGTTGGCACTGGCGGGAAACAGCGTGTTGAGGTCGGTCATCACACCGTTCTCGTAGATGAAGGCATGGGACCAGTTAAAGTTGGAGTCGAAGTTGCTTCCCACCACTTGGCCCCGGTCGTTGATGCCGCTGGCTAGACCGCCAAAATCTCCCGGCAGAAGGCCGAGGCTTGTGAGTACGCCGTTCTGCCAAAGCGCGCCATATTGGGTTGTGTTGTCAGGACTTCCGACTAACCCAACAATTTGGCCCTGGTCGTTAATGCCCTGGGCGGCAGAGCCAGTTCCGAAGTCAGGAAGCTGGGTGGCAGTGTTGTTTTCCCACGATATGGCGTGAAGAATCGTTCCGGTGCAGTTTCCCGAGTCGCCTACGGCCTGGCCTTTATTGTTGATCCAAAATGCGTCCCCGTCTGGATCGCCATCCACCGTAGGAAGAGCTTGGGGATGGGCTTTGCCGTTTTTCCACAACACCGGCAGCTGAATCTGATTACGCGGGAAAGGGGGAGGCGGACATGTGGAGTCCGCGATACCGTTTTCCGCAAACCCTACGATTTGTCCACCATTATTGATCGCGCTCGCCTGCCCATTATTTCCGCCGAGCGTCAGGAGAGCGCTCATGTGGAAGACTTGCCAAAGAAACGGGCGACACGTAAGGTGTGTGCCGAAGCCGCAAATGTCTTCGCCGTTCGGGTCTGGGACAGCCGTTTCGGAATCACCCACGATCTGCCCCCAATCGTTGATCTCGCCCCAGTTCATCCAACTGTTCTGTCCTCCCAGCGTGCCGAGGTCGAGCTTGAATCCGTCGATGCCCAGCAATGCACGTCCGTTTAGAAGTGTGCCGAATATGTTATCCTGCTGCCCTGGGGGCAGGTTCCCAGACATGATTTCCGTCCAGCCTTGATCATTGAGAGACATGGCACAAGCCAGATTGTCACTCCCCTCAGCGCCCAAATCGGTAACTCTGTATTTCACTTGAGCGACTGCATTGCCGAAGCAAGCCAGAACAATCGTCGTAACCCACGGTACCCAGGAATTCCGCAACCGTCTTAGTGCGCTCATTTCTTCTCCTTTTCATCCGAGCAGAGTTCCGCGCCGAGATGAGTGGCGATTCACGCCAGGCACCACTCGGCACTCCGACAGTCAGTTCGAGCACGCAGTCATCCAAACAAACACGGAATCCATACTCTTTGTGACGAATGACTGTTGGTGAGGGGCGAAACAGTTAATTGTCGGACACTTAATCACACGGCGATGGGGTGCAGCGTCTGCATCCGCCGCGCATTTCTATCACGAATCGCTCGACTCTCTACACAATTCAATAGACGCTGCAGAGTCAGACTTCGCGATTCCATATTCGAGCTTGATTCTGGTTATTCGAACATACATACCGGTCGGTATTATAAGAGCGATCAACGACGACTACCGCATCACAGGTTTGCGATTGCCTTAACTACCGTTCGGTTTCTCAATTTTCCGGTCGAGGCGGATTTAACGACCTCCGACCTGTTTGTGGAGAAGTGAGAAAGGCTCGCTCTCGCAGGAAATCGGTCCTCGTACCACAGGGCCGTGGCCCAGCAGAAGTGAGTGTGCCTTGCGCATCGGCCTGAAGGGTTAGGAGGCCGTGGGCTCGTCCGTTGAAGGTTTGTCTCGACAGCCGCGACCGTAACACGCATACTAGTTGGTATGTTAGCAGTTAGAAAAAGACGGAGTCGCAGCGGAGCCACACCGCGCGATCCAGCGCGCACGCGAGGGCGCTTGTTGCGGGCTGCCTTCCAGGAGATACACCGCTCAGGATTTCGAAGCGCTGACCTGGATGCCATTCTGGCCAAAGCGGGCGTGACCAAGGGGGCGTTGTATTACCACTTCGATAACAAGGAAGCACTCGGCTATGCGGTCGTGGACGAGGTCATCGCAGGTAAGGTTCACCAGAAGTGGGTGCAGCCTTTACGGAACGCCGAGAACCCGATCGACGTTCTGGTCCGCATTTTTCAGTCCGAATCGCAGAAAAGAGAAGATGTTCAGCGTGGCTGCTACTTGCTTAACCTGTCTCAAGAGATGTCAGGTCTTGATGAGGGATTCCGCAGAAGGACGGCGAGAATTTATAAGGACTGGCACGACGCCATGGCGGAGGCACTGCGCGAAGGACAGAAACGCCGGGTGGTGCGGGGTGATATAAATGCGAATGAAACGGCTACGTTCCTGATCGCGGCGTGGGAGGGGTACGCCGTTCTAGGAAAGAATTCGCAGGATCCTCGGATGTTGCAATCAGGAAAAAGAAGCGTGAGGCACCATTTGGAGTTGCTGCGCCCCGCCCCGGTACGCGGCCGGACGCGAACGCGAGGCTGAGACTAGGCCGCCGTCCTTTTTGAGGGTCGTAACGTGCTTAGCAACGCCTCCTCAGGAACCGGCAATGTGCGATCACGCGGCTTTGCGCGAGCAACAGATGGTTTGGTCGCCCTAACGCGCATGTCTTGCAATATAAACATACATACCGGTCGGTATTTATAAGGCAACTATCAACGATCACGGCCGCATCACAGGTTTAAAGGCCGCGCTGTATCTGAAATCCGCCTCGAAGGGAAAATCGATGAATCCAACGGTAATTAAGACAATCGCTTTGGGTGCCTTCGCGCTGGGCGCCTGGCAAGCGCAGTCACAGGAAGCTAAGGTGCCGTATCCCAGCATGGCGCCGCTCGATCAGTATCTGATAGCGGATCGAAAGGCTGAGATTGCGCTGGCACGGACCGCGGCCCCGCCGTCGATTTCCCGCGATGCGAAAATCATGGTCCTCGGAAGCCATGGCTATGAAACGGCGGTCGAAGGCAAGAACGGCTTTGTCTGCATGGTAGAACGCGCGTGGATGAATCCATTCGACAGTCCGGAGTTTTGGAACCCTAAGAATCGCAGTCCGATTTGCTTAAATCCACCCGCCGCTCGAACGGTGCTGCCGATCACTTTGATGAGAACAAAATTGGTATTGGCTGGAAAATCGAAAGAAGAAGTCAAGGAGAGTGTCAAGGCCGCGATTGAGAAAAACGAATTGCCGGCTCTCGAGGCTGGCGCGATGAGCTACATGATGTCCAAGGATGCGTATCTAACTGATAAGGGTGGGCACAACATGGCCCATCTTATGTTCTACACGCCGCTCGGTACGGTATGGGGCGCAAATCTCGTGGACTCCTCAAATAATGTGTCAGAACCGTTCCCGGGATCTCCGCTCTTACTGGCTCCATCGTACAAAGGCAACCCGGAACCGATCGATATGTTCCTGATGGGCACTGGCGTGTGGTCGGATGGAACGCCGGCCCCAATGTAGAACGCCGCATGGGGAGAAATGCGGGGTGTCGTTGCCCGAGTTTTTCCTCATCAGTTCGTTCAACACTGGAGTGTGAGGGCGCGATGAGAACTGGGTTCGAGAGAGGGGAAAGGACAGTCTCGCAGTGCGGGAGGCTTCTGCTGGCCGCGTTGCTTGTGTTCCCGTCAACTGCTCTTGGACAAGCGCAAGTGCCGGCCAAGCCGGAGCCTGCCACAATTCGTCCGTTCAAAGTGCATGTTTCCGACCAGGTTCTGATCGATCTTCGGCGCCGCTTGGCAGAAACCAAATGGCCAGATCAAATTCCGGGCACGACCTGGGAGTACGGCGCCGACATCAAAAAGGTCCGGGAACTCGCGGAGTACTGGCAGAACGGCTACGACTGGCGTGCGCAAGAAGGTAAGATCAACCGCTTTGACCAGTTCACCACGGAAATTGATGGACAGCAGATTTATTTTATCCATCAGCGCTCGCCCCGCCCCGACGCAATACCCTTGCTGTTGATTCACGGCTGGCCCGGTTCGATTCTTGAATTTCTCGCGCTGATCGAGCCGCTTACCCATCCTAAGGACATCCACAGTCCGGCATTTCACGTCATTATTCCTTCGCTTCCTGGATTTGGGTTCTCCGGCCCCACCGTTACCCGTGGCTGGGGCCCACAGCGTATGGCGAAAGCTCTGGTCGTTCTGATGGATCGTTTAGGCTATTCCAAGTACGGCATCCAGGGTGGCGACTGGGGTTCGGCAATAGCCCAAGACATGGCTTACCAGGCGCCCGCGCACGTGATCGGGCTGCATCTGAACCTGCTTTTCGTGCCACCGCCGAACCCGGAAGCAGTTGCGAAAATGAGCGATGCTGAGCGGAAACGGTATTCGTACTTTGACCGGGAAGAGAGCAGCTTTTTTTTCCTCCAGGCCAGTGAACCGCAGACTCTTGCCTATGCCCTGACTGACTCTCCGGTTGGGTGGTTGGCCTGGATGATAGGAAAATTTCAACTGCTTACGGACAACAACGGCGATTTTCTTACGGCTGTGGACCGCGACACATTCCTGACCGACGTCACGCTCTATTGGGCGACCGGTACGGTGGGCTCCGCCACGCGAATCTATCGTGAGAACCGGCTCACCGGAGAGGAAATGGCGCCGACGCCACGCCTGGAGACTCCCGTGGCGTACGCGGATTTTCCGAGGGAGGTAGCTGTCCCTCCGTTTCGCTGGATTACTCAGACATACAACGTAGTACAAAAAACGGAGATGCCGAAGGGCGGACACTTCGCGGCTCTGGAACAACCCGATCTCCTGCTTGACGATATCCGGAAGTTCTTTGCCAAGGTTGATCAGAAACAGGCCGAAATTGCGCCCTGATACGAAATGGAACGGGGCGGCCCCAGCCAGGTAGGGACACACCCCAATGGGAGAATGGGCCGATGCTTTGAAGCGTGGGGTGTGTCTCTTGCCGGATGGTCTCTTCTCGCCGGCTTGAGCAGCAAGTCCTGGCAGCCGAAGCTGTGGTCAGCCAGTGGAGACACTGCAACCTTCGCGCTATTGATGCTGTCATCCGGGTTCAGCGAGTGTAGAAGAAGCTCAATTACTGCTGCCCGAAGCCTGAAACGACCGTATTCGCGTCGGTCTCAAGCACCAACATTCCCTTGCCACCGTTAGTCACAACAAAACTGGAATGTTCGGTCTGGCCCAATACCGTGACAGTCAACGTGCCAGTGCAGTTCGACGCGACGCCATAGGTCCCGGAGACTGCCTGCCCGGTAAAGATCGAGCCCGCGATGCTGCCTGACTCGGTTCCGCTCACGTTGCCCTTTCCATCCAGCGCGAACAGGCCATCGAGAGCAACCGCTCCCACGCCAATAAAAACCCCGTTGGCCTCAATCCCGAAATTTCCCTTGAGTCCGGCCACCGTGCAATTCGCTTTCCCCTGGGCCTGCACCGTGCCGCTCTGAACGTTCGGCGCATCCGTGCTCAGGAATTGCAGGTTCTTTCCTCCTGACACAACCACCAGAGTGAAATGGTTCGTGTTTTTTTGACCTTTCAACTTGCTCGTGCCCGAGCCTGTGCAATCCGATTTGATGGTGTACGTCCCGGTGAGTGGAACGTTCGTTAACACGCTACCGCCATCGCTGGCGGTTTCCGTCCCCGTGAATGTTCCCTTTCCGTTGGCGTTAATGTAGCCCAGCAACCGAATGGCATTTCCGTGCTTATCCAGACCGCCGGCGGAGAACCCGTATTTGCCTGCCAGACTCGCATTGGAACACTGCCCCGACGCAGCCAGGCCAAGAGCAAAAACCGCGGCAACGATCAGCAAACCTTTGTCCAATATGCTGGAAATCATCGATGACCTCTTTTCTGCTTGCAGCGACGACTGGAGGGAGTAAATCGCAGGCTAGAAGCAAGCGGAACGGCATGTTACTAACCGGGCTGGCGAGTGTCAAGAATGAAGTTCCTTCGTGTAGATGCTCCAAGATTCGTGGTCGCGTGCAGGGTGCCCCGTGGTCTCTCGCCTTTTCGAGACATAGGAATGCTCGCCTTTTAGGGCACGCTGGCAGTCGGCCCACGGTTGCAAAACCACCCCCCGTTGTCATCCTGAGGCAGCGGAGTCCCCGGCAAAGCCGAGGACTCCCAACGAAGGATCTTTGCACTCGCACGTTGGCAAGCGCCGCATCGCTTCGTCTATCTCAGCGGGGTTGTAGGAGTGATCCATTACTAGTGACGGGGCCGGTGGCCCACTCAACCCGTTCTCTGGCTTGAGCAGGGCTGTTTCCCTGCCGGACAGAGTTTTCCTGCGGGTGCCCCAGGTCTCGCGCTTTTCGAGACCTGGGAGAGTCCCCCGATTGACCGGATCCGCCCTGCTCACCTCCGCTGGGGCCACGGCCCCCACTTGTACAAGGACCGATCTCCTGCGGCAAGTAGCTGGCGAGCGCGAGCCGGATCAAGACACACCCTGCTTCAACGATTTGATCGCGTCGGCGAGCGTGCTTTGTTGCGCTTCGCTGAGCAGCAGGTGAACCTGCTCAGGCATGACCACATACCCGTAGACGCAGAGTTCGAAACTGCGGCGCACACGTTCCAGCCCGGCCTCAAATACTTGCTTGGCTATGGGAGTCGTGAACCAGGGACGGCGATGCTAGCAGAAGAACGTCACGAAGTGAGTCTGCCCGGACGCTTGGAATCGTTTCAGTCCCCAGGGCACAAGACCAGCTTACGCCTGAGAAAATCCCCACTCAAGCCAAAGAACGGCTTGAGTGCGCCACCGGCCGACACGCTCATAAATCATCCTCCGATCCTCTCCTCGTTCAGGCGACTCTCCCGCATCAAGCAGTCTCAAGCACCGCGCCGCGACCTCCACGAAAGTAGCTGCAGCTCTAGATGTGGAACCGTAAGCCTCGCCGATCCGCAATACAAGAAAACCAAAACCTTGAGGGGATTCGAGGAGGAGTGCCCTGTCATTCTTCAGCAGTGCGGGGCCGTCACACCATCACGGCTGGCGCGGCGGCCCGATCAGCGGCACACGAACGGGCTTCGCCATTCCGTAGAAGACCACCACGCCCTGGCCGGCGCCTTGGGTTTGTAATGCTTCATCGACCTGCCCCATGGCATCCTGATACACCTGCCAGTTGTTGCTGACCCAGACATCTCCGGCGGGGCCGATGCCAACATCAACCTGCAACTGCAATCCACCGCCGACATACCCGCCTGGAGGCGAAATGGCGTCTCCTGTCTTCACGCCAGGTGGGCAATGCTCGGTGCGGAAGCCGCACAACTCGACGATTCCGGCCGACGATGTGCTGAAGTTGGAGATCCAGATATTGTCGTTGCCATCCACGGAAGCCGCCCAAGGCCCGATGATGCCTTTGCCATACACCGGAGAGAATGACGCCTCCGTGCCGTCGGGGCGCAATACCGTAATGCTGCCCCCTTCGTAGCCCGATTTCTGCTCGGTCATGGCGGGCACCAGCACCTTGGTCGCTCGTTGCCCGGCGTCGGGGTCGTTGTCGAAGTTGAATTTGAACGCGGCCAGCGTTTCCGCGAACTTCAATGCACCCTTGGGCGAGCTGCCCAGTTTATTCGTCACCCAAACGTTGCCCAGGCTGTCGACGGCGAGGCCGCTGGCGGAGTATCCCACTTTGAAAGTTTCGACTTTGCTGGGATCGGAAGCGGAGAAACGAACCACGTGGTCCGCGATGGCGTTGGTAACCCAGATGCGGTCCTGCTGGTCGATAGCGAGAGCGAACGGCCCGATGAGTTTGCAGGGGTTTTTCAGCGGATCGCCAGTCTTGTTCTGACAGAAGAACTGGACCTTTGACGGGTCACCCTGGGGAAACTTCACGACTTGGCCCTTGATCAGGTCGAGCGCCCAAATATCTCCGCTCGGCGTAGCGATGATGCCCTGCATCTGGCTGACCTGCCGGTTAAAGTTCCACCCCTCGGGGGGCGACAGAGCTTTGCCGTCCTTGTCGAATTTTGTGATGTTCTGGCCGGTGAAGCTGGTGACCCACGGGCTATCCTGCGCGTCGAGGGTCAAGCCGAAACCGGGGCCTGCCAAACCTCCGCCCCTGAAGCCCATCGGGCTGGGCGAAAGCGGTTTACCGTTTGGCGCGAACTTGGTAAGGCCACCGGTCCACGAGGCGTCCTGGTTTTCTGCCCCGACCGTGAAGTTGTCAGCAACCCAGGCGTTGCCTTCGCTGTCGATCATCAGCTTGCCGCCCCCGCTGTAGCCGCCGCCCGTGAACTTGAGCGGGAAGATCCAGGCACTTGGAGCGAACGTCAGATACGGCAGAAACGGCGTGGGCCGCAGGAGCTTGCCGGGAGTGTTGGGCGGGGGGAGCGGATAGAAGTAATTGAGCAAGCCGAAAACTTTGTCAGCCTGGTACGAAGGGTAACGGACGATGGACTCAGTGGCCGCCAGCGTGTCATGCGGATAGGCGCCGGCCGGAGACGTCGCGGCATAGAAAACACTGCTGCATGCATCGGACCTCAACCGTGTGACGCACGCTGCCAGAATGCTGGAGAGCGTGCCAAAGTTGGCCATCGTGGGTGTCTGCGCACTGTTAAGGGCATCCAGAATGGTTGCGCCGTAGCTGCCGCTCTCGATGTCCACGAAGTTGGGCACGTTCCCGGCGGCGATTCGCAGAGCGAGCGCACTCCCTTTGATGGCGGTACCATCGATAAACTGCGAATGCGTTATCACCGATGCCAGGGTCGTCATCTCGTTGATGACTACTTGGGCTGGTGGTTTGCTGCCCACAACCGTCATCAGCCCGATGGCGTGGTTGTCTCCACCCCCGGTAGCTTTCGGTTCGCCACCGGTCGCTACTAAGTAAAGAATGGCACCGCCTTGCGATCCAGTGCGAATTTCAAACCGGCCATCACCACCGGTCTTGGCCTGACCGAGTTGCTCGGGCGCATCTGCACCTTCAGCCCACAGAGTTACGGTCGAGTTGGCAACCGGGGCGCCTCCGCCGAGGACTTGGCCTCTAATACTGTCGGCAGCTGGAGCCGATCCAACCATCAGCGTTAGCACTCCAGCCAAGGCAAAGAACTTTCTCGCTAGCATCATAGACCTTAGTTCTCCTATCGCGGCCACCGTTTGGTCTGTCCAATGGAAAAGCGAGCCTAGAACAGCTTCAGTGTTCCCAGACGACACCGCTCCACCCCTACCGAACGACTGGCAGAGGTGGGGCGGGTAAGAAGAGTACAGACATGAAAAGGACTATCAAGTCGGACTGACCGATCCAACTACCAAAACTGTCAGTTCTGCACTAGTCGATCAGTAGTTGACCCACTCATGATCGGCCGGTGGCCCACTCAAGCCGTTCTTTGGCTTGGGTGGGGCTGTTTCACAGCCGGACAGAGTTTTCCTGCCGCCCTCTCCCGGGACTGTTTTCAAAGGCCAGCTCCGCAGCGCGTTTCATCCTTGACTGCCCACCTCAAATAGGATAACCTTCTACAAGATGCATTATCTGGAAGATAATGCTCGATCTTTGACATCTGACCCCAGGCGACGGTGACTTCTTGACCGCGGTCCAAATGCCTAACCATCCGTGGTTCCAAAATGGGACACCGAGACGTGCCACCCCCGCCCTAACTCCCATGTTCTCTAGATTTTGCGTGTAACTCCTGTAAACTCAAAGATCTAGCACACAGTCGAAATTTAACTCTTCTGTTTTCTAGATTTTGCAGAGAAAGGGGGGAGGGGGTACCCGGTACTAAACAGTAAACTCCGTCCCGAAATGGGAATTTGAGTCGTCGTCGCCAACAGGCCAAGATCGAGAGTTAGAAGCCAGCAACTAGAAGCTAGAAGCCCCCTAACTCAATTGCCAGATGGTGTCGAGCACGGTGCCGTCGACCCATTTCACCACGGCGACAGGGCGATCGCCCCGCTTCGGCCGTGCGGGCTTGCCGCCGCAGATGCGCTCGACTTCAGCCTTGATGTCCTGAATAGGACGGATGGGCAGGCTCGAACCTTTCACCGCGTCCAGCAGATCCTGGCGCCGAGGATTGATTGCGATGCCGCGCTCGGTGACCACGACGTCGATCAGTTCGCCCGGCCCGGTGAGCGTGGTCACTTCATCGATGATCACGGGAATGCGGTCGCGGAACGACGGCACGGCAAGGATGGTGCACCCCGCAGCCAAACAATTTTGCCATCCCCCAATTCCGTGCAGCAGTCGCCCATCGGAATGCGTCACGACGTTGGCATTGAAGTTCACATCGACTTCAGTCGCGCCCAGCACGACAGCATCAACCAGAGAAGCGAAATTTCCTTTGCCGTGATAGTTGTAAGAAGTGAACGGCGAGGTAGCCACGTGACGCGGATCGCTGGCGATCGACTTCACCCCGTCAAGATCAAACGTCTGCCCATCGAGAATGTAGTCGGTCAGGCCCTCTTGTAGAAGTTCGACCAGATATTTCGTAGAACCGCCGCGGACAAAGCGGGCTTTCACGCCGTCTTCTTTCATCATGCGGCGCAGGTAGTCGACAAAAGCAAGCGCGATTCCACCCGCTCCTGCCTGGAACGAGAACCCGTTGCGCATGATTCCAGCGTCACGCAGGAACCGGGCAACAAACTCCGCGATGCGCAAGCGGTCGGGCGAGCGCGTGATCTGCGTCGTGCCCGAAACGATCTTGGCGGGATCGCCAATGGATTCGACCTCGACCACGAAGTCCACGTTGTTGCCCTGAATCTGCCAGGGAATGCAGGGGAACGGAACCAGATTGTCGGTGACCACGATGACGCGATCAGCATACATCGAATCGGCAAGGGCAAAGCCAAGTGATCCGCAAGCCGATTTCCCATGCGATCCGTCGGCGTTTCCGAACGCATCGGCGGTCGGCGCGGCAATCACCGCGACGTCGATGTGTACTTCGCCATCCTGAATGGCCTGCCAGCGCCCGCCATGGGAGCGCAACACGCCCATCCCGCGCATCTTGCCCTGGGTGCAGTAGTCACCGAGCGGCCCATTCATGCTGCCTTCGATGTGATGGATGACGCCGGATTGCATGAGCTCAATCGCAGATTTTTGCGAGGGGAACGAGGCGCTGGGAAACCACATCAGATCCTTGACGCCGATTTTTGCCGCCGCTTCGAGCGCCATCAGCGCGACGCGGTCTCCGTCGCGCAAATGATGATGATTCGAAATCACCATGCCGTTGCGCAAGCCGCAATTGCGCAGAGCGGTTTCAAGGTTGGCCACGCGCTTGTCGCCGTTCTCAGGATAATCTTTGCTGGAGCAGATAGGTGGGGCAGCCTTTCGCCCGCGCGGTTGATACTGCGCCACGCCCAGGAATGGAATCTGCGGCTTGCCGTTGACCATCGTGGGCACGCTGCGTCCGGCGGCATTCTGGGCAAGTTCGATGCGTTCGCTCATTTTTTCTTTCTTCACTGCGGACGGGCGAGTCGCCCGTCATAACATTCGATCTGCTAGGCCTTGCCCATCGCCTTCGCTCTTGCTACCAGCCGTCGGGCGCGCTCTACTACGGGCGGATCGATCATCTTCGAGCCCAAGCTCACCACCGCGAGTCCACGCTGCTGTGCATCTTCGAAGGCGGTGACGATCTTCAGCGCCTTTTCGATTTCTGCCTGCGTTGGCGCGAAGGCTTCATGAACGACCGGAATCTGCGAGGGATGTATGCATCCCATGCCTTCGAATCCAAGAGCGCGAGAACCTTCTCCCCACTGTCGCAGCCCGGCCAGATCAGCGACATCGCTAAACACCGAGTCGATAGCCTGGACGCCGGCGGCTTTCGCTGCGTTGACCACACGCGTGCGGGCGTATTGCGACTCGCGGCCCTCCAAAGTTTTCACCACGCCCAAGTCGGCGGTGTAGTCTTCCAGTCCGATGGTGAGCGCGCAAACATTCGGAGTTACCGTCGCGATGGCGAATGCGTTCTCGATTCCGAGGGCGGATTCGAGGATGGGCATCAGCCAGATTGCGCGGTCAATGCCGTTGCTGACTTTCAGTTCACGCATCAGGCGATCTGCTTCGCCGACTTGATCGGGCGTTTCCACCTTCGGAATCAGCACCAGGTCGGGAGCTTCGGGAACAATCTCTGCCAGATCCTGCAGCCCGAGCGGCAACTGGTTGATGCGCACCATGCGCTCACAGCTACCGAAGTCGACAGCACGCAGCGTATTTCGCACGAGAATTCGTGCGGCATCTTTTTCGGCGTGGTGAACGGAGTCTTCCAGATCCAAAATGATGGCGTCGGGCCCGTGCAATGCGGCGTTGATGAAATACTTGGGCTCGCTTCCGGGGAGATAAAGCCGAGATCGCCGCAGGCGATCGCGAGTCGTCGGTTCTGGGAGAGTGATTTTCTCGGGCAACGCTCTCTGCCCACCACCGAGGCCAGCGCGTTTTGCCGCCGCTTCAATTCGCGCTGAGATGACGAACGGCAACGCGCCCTCATCGTGAATTGAAATGCGTGCGTGCTTTACGCCGAGGGATTCGAGCACCTGCCGGGTTTGGCTCAGGATTGAGCTGCCATAGTAGAGCCCGACGCGGGATTCGAGCGTGATTTCGAGACCGCCGCTGTCGCGCGGTTCAATCGACACGTGCAAATCGGAGCGCACGTCTTTGCCGTAGTGGCCGGCTTCGGCAGGATGCGCGCTCGTGGGTGCGTTTATGCTGCTCATCGAAGATCATTAACCACAAAGGACACTAAGGTTCACAAAGGAAACCTTTCATCATTCTTCAAAATCACCTTAGCTTTGCCAGGATCGCATCCGTCATTTGTATGGTCGAGGCGGCGCCTTGGTTGATCGACTTCGCGCCTCCTGAAATTCGCATCATGTCGTAGGTTCGCACCTTGCCTTCTTTCACAACCGTCGAGATGGCATCCTTCACTCGCTTGGCCTTGTCGTTCTCGCCCACGTGCTCCAGCATCATCACGGCAGAGAGGATCATGGCGATTGGATTCACGATCGGGGGATTCAACTCGGCGTACTTGGGCGCCGATCCGTGCGTGGGTTCGAACACTGCGACGTCGTCTCCGATGTTGCCGGATGCTGCGAATCCCAGGCCGCCGACCAGCCCGGCAAAAGCGTCGGACAGGATGTCGCCGAACAAGTTCGAGGCCACGATCACGTTGTAATCTTCGGGATTCTTGTTCAGCCACATTAACTGTGCGTCGATGTTGGTGGACCAGAGCGCAATTCCGGGATAGTTCCTCGCGACTTCTTTAGCGGTTTCTTCCATCATGCCCGAGGTTTCGCGGACCACGTTAGGTTTTTCGCAAATAGTCACGCCCTTGAAGCCGCGCTTCTTCGCATACTCGAAGGCAGCGATGACGATGCGGCGGGCGGCAGGTCGTGTGATGACGCGCACGCTGACGGCGATGTCCGGGCCGGGGACATGGGCGAAGGCTTTGAACTTGGGATGCGAGCTGAGGGCGGCGCGCACATTCTCGGGCGGGTTGGTCCACTCGATTCCGGCGTACATGCCTTCCGTGTTCTGGCGAAACACGGTGGTATCGATCTGGGGTTCGTCGTAGTCGTCGTCCACACGCTTGCGAATGTAGTTCAGTGGATTGCCGGTGAAGCCGGTGCACGGGCGCATGCAGAGATCGAGGTTGAACTTCTGCCGCATGGTCACGATCGGGCTGTAGTACACCAGACCCTTGCCTTGCAGTTCGGGCTTTAGTTCGGCCTGCGCTTCTTTATTTGGCTTTGAAGTGATGGCGCCGAACAGGCCCAGTTTGTGCTTGGCGAGCAAATCGATCGTTCGCTGGGGGAGAGCGTTGCCTTCGCTTCTCCAGCACTCCCAGCCGATGTCGGCGGGAATGTATTCGGCATCGAAGCCCACCGCTTCTAAGACACGCAATGCCTGGGGCAGGACCTGGTTTCCGATTCCATCGCCGGGCATGGTTACCACGGTATGTCTTGCCATGAATGCAATTTTCTCCTAAAAGCCCTAGAACTGTTCACCACAGAAGCACAGAGAACACAGAGTTCTGACTTGGTTGCAAGCAACGTCTCTACAGAATCGTCTCGACTTCAGCTGAGGCCCAAGCGCCTGGCCACCAGGTTCTCGACTCCTTCTGCGATGACCAGCGACTGCGGAACACTTCCCAGTGGCGGGAATGCGAAGGTCTCTCCGCGCCAGTGGATCACGCCGGAAGTGAAGTCGATGTCGATGTCTTCGCCGGGGATAATTGTTTTCTCTTTTGCGGCGGTCTCTTTCGCGAACTGCTCACGCAACCGCTTCACCAGTTCTGGCACTTCCACACAGAGGAAACCATTGTTGTACGCATTGCGCAAATAGGTTTGCGAGAAACTCGCCGCAATCACAATGGGAATGCCCTTGGCCTTGAGGCAGGTCACGGCCTGCTCGCGGCTCGAACCGGTTCCGAAGTTGAATCCGCTCACGACCACATCGCCGGTGCGAGTGCGCGACGCAAACTGCGGATCGTAGTTTTCCATCACGACCTTTGCCATCAGTTCCTTGGTGACGTCGTCGCGGTAAGTGTAGTCCTTTCCATAGATCGCGTCGGTGTTCACGTTGTCTTGTGGCAGGAAGACGAGTCGGCCGTGGACTCTTTCTGGAAAGCCTGGAAGGATGTCGACCTTCTCTGCTGCAGCGACTGTTGCAAATGCCGTGTAGCTGCGCGTGGGCTCGCGACCGCTCATTTCATGCGGTCCGCGAATGTAGCCCGCGACGGCGGAAGCAGCTACAACCTCGGGGCTCGCGAGATAACACTGGGCATCGCGCGATCCCATGCGGCCTTTGAAATTGCGGTTGGTGGCAGAGATTCCGACTTCGCCGGGCTCGAGCAGTCCAATTCCCAGACCGATGCATGGTCCGCAGCCTGCCGGCAGAGGATTCGCGCCGGCATCGAGCAGCGTCTGCCAGATACCGCGCTTTTCGGCTTCTTCCTGGACCCACTTGCTGGCTGCGCCTAAATAGAATTTCACACCCGGTGCGACTTTCTTGCCTCCCAAAACTTTCGCTGCCGCATCCAGATCTTCGAGACGCGAGTTCACGCACGAGAGCAGGTAGGCCTTCTGAATCGTGACCTTATTCTTTTCCATCTCCGCGAGAGAAGCCATGGTCTGCACCGTATCGGGACCCGATACGTGTGGCGTCACCTGACCGAGATCGAGCACGATCCGAGCCGCATAGACGGCGCCGGCATCGGGTCGTGGCGGATTCTTCGTCCAACTCTCAATATCTTTCTCTGTGAACCGCTCGATCCCTCCTGCCTTGAGCCTCTGATGCACGTTCTTTAAGTACTCGATCGCTATTTGATCCACCGGGAACCAGCCCACCAGCGGTCCCCATTCGGTGGTCATGTTGGAGATGGAAAGGCGCGCGTCCATGGAAAGGCTGGCCACTCCGGGGCCGCTGAATTCGATGGCGGCGTTTAAAACTTCATCGTGGTTGTAGAGGCCGCACAAGGTAATGATTATGTCTTTGCCGGTCGCGCCCTCGGGCAACTTGCCTTCGAGCGCGACTTCGACCGAGCGCGGAATCTGCCACCAGAATTCTCCCGTCGCCCAGACTGCGGCGGCGTCGGTGCGCACGATGGGCGTGCCGATCGCTCCCAGCGCGCCGTACATGTTCGAGTGCGAGTCCGAGGCTACCACGAACGAACCGGGGACGACGTATCCGCGCTCCACCATGATTTGATGGCCGATGCCTGACCCCGCCGGGTAGAAGTCGACGCCGTGTTCCTTGGCGAACGCTTCAATGGACCGGTATTTTTTCTGGTTGGCCTCGTCTTTATTTTGAATATCGTGATCGAGCGCGAATACGAGTTGCTTGGGATCGTGAATCTTTTTCGCGCCGATGCCTTTGAATTTGCTCATCACTGCCGAGGTGTTGTCATGCGTCATTACGTGATGCGGGCGGATGGAGAGGAAGTCGCCAGTGCGTAGGGGGCGCTTCGGGCCTTCGGCGAGGTGGGCTTGCGCGATTTTTTCAACGATGGTCTGGGGCATAGAGTGCTCCCGGTCCTAGCAAACAGCAGATTCCTCGCTTCGCTCGGAATGACAAACTTAATAAATCGGAATGACAGTTCTAACAAGAAAATGTTGCAAGCAACGTTTCTACGATCGCTTTTTCTTGCTCGTCGGCTTCCGCGGGGCTAGCTTTTTCGCTCGCACGTCTGCTTTCATCAGCGCCATTAGTTTGCTGACTGAGCCGATCTTCTCCAAGTTCCAGACGGCGTCTTTCAGCTTTTGCTGGGCGCGCTGCGACAATACGCCTTCGGCCAGCGCGGCAAATTTTTCTTCTACCTCTTGATCCGTTAGCGGGTTGCGCGGGTCGCCTTTCGGATAGTCGAGTTGCTTGGTGAACATTCGACCATCCGTGGTCGTGATGTTTACGATCACCCGCTGCAGTGCTGGGAAAACTTTCTCGATCTCCGGGTCGGCGACCACTTCGACTTTCTGCAGTTGGGCGCGAATGGTTGGATCCATGATCTTTTGCACGGTGAACTGCACTGGGGTTACCTGTCGCTCCGCCAGCGCCGCTGCGATTACGTAAGGCAGAGAATGATCAGCGGTCTCTTTGCTGCGGGGATCGTACTTGCTTGGGTCGGAAAGTATGTCCGCGGCACGTGCCAGTGAACGAATTTGGATCTTGGTCACCTGATCCGGCTTCAAGTCATTCGACTTCACGATATCGAGCACCGCAGAAATCGGCGTATGCGTCAGCGCTTCGGTTGGAAACGCCTTCATGCCACACTGCGTGATGCGCCAAGAATCGCCGAGCCCGTCGGTCAGAATATTCAGCTTCCACTCTGGTCCGAAAACATGCGTGAGTCCTTCTTTTCCATCGACTACGTGCTCCGGTCCGGTGTAGCCCTTTTCCGCCATGAGCGCGGCCAGCACTCCACTCTGCGTAGCCATTGGGTCGACCGTGTTCTTCATCATGGTGAGCTTGCCGGCAGTTACCGCGCCCAGCGTGGCATGGCGGCTCGCCGAGATGCCTACGGCATGTTGAATCTGCTGCCACGGTAGATGGAGGGCGCGCCCGGCGACGAAGGGTGAAACAAAGGCGGTCAAGGTTGCGTGATGCCAGCCGCGCTCGCGGATGCCGGGGAACGCGGCTTCGCAGAAGCGCATTTCAAATTCGTGTCCCAGCACCAGGCCGACGATCAATTCTTTTCCGTTGCTCTTGGTGCGCTCGCAGGACGCTAATGCCGCCGGAAAAATGTCGGAAGGGTGCGACGGATCCTGCTTCCAGTAGATGTCGTTGTAATCCATACAGCGGATCATAAGGGCGTTGGCGAGCGAGGCCGAGACGGGATCGACGCGCTTGCCGGTGCCGATTACCGTTGCAGGTCCTTTGCCCGCGATTTCGTCGAGCACTTCGATGGCAATTTTTACGTCGTGTTGCTGGTAGCCGCCGAGGGCGCAGCCGACGGAATCCAGCAGGAAGCGCTTGGCTTGATACACGGCATCTTGCGAGAGTTGCTTGTAATCCAAGCTTGCCGCCCAGCGGGACATCTTCGCGGTGATAGTTTCTTTGGTTGCGACTACTTCTTTAGCGGCGGACAAAGTATCTCCTTGAGCGACGTTGCCCCCTTGAACTTGTCATCCCGAGCGCAGCGAGGGATCTGCATTCAGCGTACGCGAGAAACAGCAGATTCCTCGCTTCGCTCGGAATGACAAGACTAAAAGGATTGACAACAGCAAAAAGCATGAGCATCACTCATTTCACTTTCACGTTCTTCGGATTCTTGAACGGCAAGAATGCCATGAAGTCGGCGTGATGCACGATGTAGGCTTCAGTCGTGCGCTTCACCAGATCGCCTTCGGCGGCATGAGCCGCGATAATGTGGCAAACCTCGTCGGGCACACCGCATTCGAGTGCCAGCGCGACTCCCGTAAACGGATGCCGCAAGGCTTCGCCGCGTTCGCTTTGACGGCTCTTGCCGTCTGGCCCGAGTTCGTATTCGAGCAGCTTGCCGACATCCGCGAGAATGGCGCCCGCAATCACGATGTCCATGTTAATCGGCAGCGCGCGGCCCATGAATTCGTGCATGGACTCGGCACTCTGACGCGCGATATGGACCACGCAGCGCTTATGCTCCATAAAAGTGATTGGGCAGTTGGGCACGAGCAATGTGAACGGAATGCGATTCAGGTCGTCAGGTTTCAGCGGGCTCCGTTCCAGTGCTTTGATCCAGGTCTGGGTAACCTGCTCACGCAGCTTCGGTTTCTCAATCCACTGAATCTCCGGCCACAGCCGTGCGACCGCATCACGCATGCAATCCGCCCCCCTCTTGGAAACCATCTAGCTTATCGTGCGGGTGGCGGCGGCGTCGAGAGGCACGAGGCTATAATCGCTTCTGTGTCCTTCCGACTTGCGATGCCGCTCGAACACCGGCGTGTGCTCCTTCTCTTACTCTGTTGCTTGTTTGTCCGCGTCGCTAGGGCGCAACAAGGCGCGGCGACTGGCGAACCGCTGGTTATTCAAACCACGAACTTGCACAAAGCATATCTCCGGCAGCACTACGAGACTCGTTTGGAAGCGCATGGGGGAATCACGCCTTTGCGGTGGGAAGTTACGGAGGGTGCTCTTCCCGCCGGCGTTGTGCTTGGGCGAGATGGAATTCTGAGCGGCATTCCAACCGAAACTGGCGAGTTCAAGTTCACCGTTACGGTGACCGACGGCGGCAGGCCTGCAGCACAACGCAATCAACAACTGGTTCTGACGGTCGTAGCGCCGCTCATGGCGCAGTGGGGGCGCTATCCCAAAGTGACCGGCCAGCGGCTGGAGGGTTCAATTATCGTTTCCAACCAGACCGAACAGGATTTTGATTTGACCGTAATCATGATGGCGGTGAATGAGACTGGGCGCGCTACGGCAATCGGCTACCAGCGTTTTCCGTTGAAGAAGGGCGATACGGGGACAGAGATTCCTTTCGGAGAGAACCTGCCGCGGGATTCGTACGAACTGAACGTGGACGCGGTCGCGGAAGTGGCTGCGACTAATTCGATTTATCGGACGCGGCTGGTGCCGAAGGAACGGTTTCAAATACTGCAGGGACCGTGAGAACCGTGGACAGTGGGGAGCCTCAGCTACCGATTCTCAATCTGCTTGGGGGAGAGCTGCAGCCCAGGCTAACCACTGCCCACTCACTGCTGCAGACGAATTAAGAGTCCCGAGGTAGTGTTGGGATCATTCGTCTCGGCCAGTAGCTCGCTTTAGACCCTCGCTGACCTGCATGAGTTGCGGTCCTTGCGGATGGCAACTCGCGATCTTTAGCTCGGGCTCCGGGCTTACCGCCAACCGGACAAACCACCCCAACGCCTCGGGACTCTATCCTGCCTTCGACAGATCTTCTTGTTCGCCTCGACCAGCACTTTGCTATAGACCCTTGCTAACCCTCCCTCAGTCATTTTGCAATGTAGAGGGTGACTTCGCTTGAGCCCCGGACGCTGCACCAACCGGGAAAACTTCAGAAGTTGTCAAAGAACGATTATCGTTCTACTCTTTTCGTTTTTAGAGTCAATGAAAAATGTGCAAACGTATCTGCCGAGTTTTCAATCGAGTGCAGGTGGTTCACAGGCGGGTGCCGCAGAGTTGGTGCAGTTCATCCGTCACAGAGCTTTGTGATGTGCGCCAACGCGCAATTTTCGCGGATCTTCTTGTGCGACGCGGTTTGCCCTTGTGAACGGACACTGATTGTATTTGTGAAAATCGCGGACGAAACCCTGTTGCATAACGAGTTCAGAGGCATCTCCGTGCGCTCTGCGGCTGTTCTCCGCGACCTCTGCGATTTAAGATCTTGCTGTTGAAATCAAAATCCTGGAACGCGGAGACCGCTGAGAACTGCCGCGGAGTAGGCCGAGATTTGTTTTTCGTAGAATCTCAACTAACGTGAAGCGCGCCGTTGGGTTGTTTCCACGTTTCACTTGCGCCAGGGTAAAATGCCCGTTTTCCGGAAAGATGCTTCTAGGGGAGGTGCTGTGGGGACCGTCGTTCGGTCGGCTGTTCTTCTAATCATCGCGTGCTTCACCGATTTTGCGTCGGCGCAATCTGGTCCCAGCGCTGAGCAGCGCACCGCACGCCATTTCGAATCCATACGGCGACAGCCTTCGCTTCAGTTGGCGTTCCTGCGCGACGTGCCCAAAGGTGGCGATTTGCATATCCACCTGAGCGGCGCTCTGTATGCTGAGAATCTCATCGACTACGCCGCGAGCGACAATCTGTGCGTGGACCGTACGACTTCGATTCTCATCGCTCCTCCGTGTGACGACTCCTGCGAAAAGTTCACGAGCAAGCCGGCGATCCGTTGTGCGTATGGCGATCACGTGCTGTACAACTCGATCGTCGACGCGTGGTCCATGCGCAATTGGGAGCCAGGCGAGGAATCGGGGCACGATCATTTCTTCGCAACCTTCGACAAGTTTTCCTTGGCAACCCATAACCATACCGGGGACACTCTTGCCGAGGCAGCATCGCGCGCGGCGGAAGACCGTCTTCAATATCTAGAGTTGATGTATACGGCCGACTCTGTACAGTCCGGGCAACTCGGCGCGAAGCTGGGATGGGACGATGACTTCGCCCGCATGCGCGAGAAGTTGCTGAGCAGTGGTCTCAAGCAGATCATCGCAACTACCAGCAAGAGTCTCGATGCCGACGAGAGCAAAATGCGGTCTGTCTTCAACTGTGGGACTGCGGAAGCGAATCCGGGATGTGCAATTAAGATTCGCTATTTGTATCAGGTGCTACGCGGCCTGCCTCGCGAGATGGTCTTCGCCCAGATTCTTTTCGGCTTCGAACTGGCGCAGGCGGATCCGCGCTTCGTAGGCTTGAACCTGGTGATGCCAGAAGATTGGTACGTTCCCATGCACGATTTCGAGTTGCACATGAAGATGCTCGACTACCTGCACGGCTTGTACCCGAAGGTTCACATCAGCCTGCACGCCGGGGAGCTGGCTATGGGCCTGGTGCCGCCGGAGGGCCTGCGCTTTCATGTCCGCGAATCGGTCGAGCGCGGACACGCAGAACGCATCGGGCATGGAGTAGACGTGATGAACGAGGATCACCCCATCGATTTGCTGCGTGAGATGGCACGAAGGAATGTTTTGGTCGAAATCTGCCTGACTTCCAATGATCTAATCCTGGGGGCGAAGGGCGACGCACATCCTCTGCCGATCTATCTGCGGTACGGCGTGCCGGTAGCCCTGGCCACTGATGACGAGGGAGTGTCTCGCTCCGATATGACTCACGAGTATCTGCGTGCAATCCAAACTTACGATTTCCTCGGTTACAAAGACTTAAAGCGCATGGCACGAATGAGCCTCGATCATAGCTTTCTCGCTGGTTCCAGCTTGTGGGCATCCGAGTTCCGTACTGTCGCGGCGTGTACGAATGATCGTGCGGGCTCGGGGAAAATTTCTGCCGCGTGCCAGAAATTTCTGGATGGCAATGAACGCGCGCAGATGCAATGGAAGCTCGAAGAGGAGTTCGCTGGATTTGAGAAGAAGTTCTAGAAGCGGTTGTTCGTGGATGGTTTGCAGTTCTCAGTCGACAAGATCTAGCCAGGAGCTGGCCCCTTATGGACGACTTCACCAGCGCGGAATCTGCCGCGAAATTTCTGCTTTTGCAGACTCAACTTTCTCCAACCATCGGACTGGTGCTGGGCTCCGGTCTGGGCGGCTTTGCCGACGAACTCTCCGAAGCAACGCGAATCCCCTACGCAAATATTCCTTTCTTCCCACGTTCCACAGCGATTGGCCATGCCGGTCAGATGGTGATCGGAAAAGTTGGCGACATTGCCGTGGCGGCTATGCAGGGACGCGTGCACCTGTATGAAGGCTATTCTCCGAACGAGGTCGCGTTTCCCACGCGCGTTTTTGGGAGAATGGGCATCCGTGCGTTAATCCTCACCAACGCCGCCGGGGGCATCAATCTCCAATACAAACAGGGAGCATTGGTCGTGATTACAGACCACATCAATCTGCAGGGACAAAATCCGCTGACCGGTCCAAATGACGATCGCTTCGGACCACGATTTCCGGACATGACTCAGGCGTATGCGAAGCCGTATCGCGAGATCGCGCTGCGAGCCGCGCACCACCTGGGCAAGACGGTGTATCAAGGTGTCTACGCGGGCCTCCTGGGCCCGAGTTACGAAACTCCGGCGGAGATTCGATACCTGCGTACGATCGGCGCGGATCTGGTGGGCATGTCGACGATTCCTGAAGTCATCGCGGCTCGGCACATGGGAATCAAGGTACTCGCCATTTCTTGTGTAACCAACATGGCCGCGGGGATATCGGATGAGGTGCTCAGCCACGAAGATGTCCTAGCGACTGGCGAGCGGGTTAAGGGAGACTTCGTGGCGCTGCTGCGGGCAGTGTTGCCGGAGATCGTGGCAGACGTGAATACTTAGCGGGCACGAGGATGACGCGGGCGGGGGCGCCCGCGCCACACGATCCTTCCTAGAATGTGAACTTCGCTGCCAGTTGAATCACCCGTGGGCCACCCCCGCCCAGGCCAGGATTCGTCTGTGCCACGTCAGGCGTCTGCGTGATCAGCCCCATGGGCAGCAGCGGCTGCGTGATGTCGCCATTCACGTGGGCCGCGGGATTCGGCACGACCTGCGGACTGCCCGGACTTCCGTTGTCCACGTATCCCGGAATAATGGTGTGCGCCGGCAGTGCGTAATTCGGATGGTTGAAAATATTGAAGAACTCCGCGCGCAATTGCAGATTCAGTCGTTCCGTCAGACGCGTGTTCTTCGTGATCGAAAAATCCACATTGCTGAGTCCGGGGCCAAAGATCGAGTCCCGACCCAGATCGCCGAAAGTGCCGAAAGCCGGCTGCACGAAGGCAAGCGGGTTGAGATAGCCGGTGCTTGGATTCCAATGCGGCAAAATGGGATTTACACCGGGCACGACGTTGGGCCGTTGATTGAAATAAAACCGGCCGCTGGTGTCTGTTGAATTGGCGATGGGAATCGGACGGCCGCTCTGAACAGTAATGATCGTGTTCAGCTGCCAGCCCGAGCCAAATCCCCGAGCCGCTTTCCAGGCGGGCACATCGTAGTTCACCGCCGCCGTAAAGCGATTCCGCGTATCGAACAGCGAGGGCCCGCGCTCTGCAGGCAGGTTCCCGGGATCTTGAGGAAAGGCCGCGCCCGGGACGAAATCAATTCCATCCGAGGCATCATCGATCGCCTTCGACCACACATAAGCAGCGAAGCCCGAAAAACCGTGATTCTGCTGGATACGGCCGATTGCCTGCAGCGCATTGTAGCTGGATGAACTCTCAGGGGTAAGCTCGTCCATCGCGCTGTAATTGGGATTGGGGCGGACACCATTGGCATTGGGTTCGTTCAGGTCGGTTAGGCGCACCAACCTGCTACCCTTGCTGCCCACGTAGCGGGCTTCGAACGAGGCATTCTCCGCGACTTTCTGCTGCACATTAAAATTCCAGTTCTGCGTGTACGGAGAACGGAAGTTCCGCGGCGTGACGAAAATCGAGTATGGCGGCGATGCCACGCCATTCATGATCGGCGGATTCGGGGTTGGATTGGTGCCGTTAAACGCGGTGGGATCAAACGAAAGAGGCACGACCGCTTTCGGTCCGATCGGATTGGTCACGACTCCAGCGGAGGTAGTGAAATTCGCAATGAACAGATCCTGAGGAACGTAGTCATAGTAGATTCCATAGCCGGCGCGGACCACGGTGTTCTTCGCGGCTTGCCAGGCGAATCCCAGGCGCGGGGCGAAGTCGTGCAGATCGCGGTTGTACAAGCCGTTAAGGCCGTCGGTCCCCGCCATGGCCAGATTGCCGTCGCGGCCGAGGTTTGAGAGCAGGTTGTTCTTGTCGCTGAGCGGGCCGAAGTACTCCCAGCGCAGACCGAAGTTCACGGTGAGCGTGGAAGTCATGCGGTAATCATCCTGCGCGAAGAAACTGAACCCACTGTTGTAGGTCGTACGTTGCGTGTTGCCCGCGTCGACGGAAACGAACGAGCAGCAAAAATTCGTGTCTTGCGTGCCTCCTGTGTAGAAATCGGCCAACGCGTCGACCACGGGATCGGGACTCAGGCCGACTCCAGCTGTGAACTGGAAGATGCCGCGCTCCAGGTTGTCGTTGAAATTGCTGATGGCGGCGCGACGAAACTCTCCTCCGAACTTCAAGGTGTGGCGGCCTTTCAGCCAGGTGAAGTTATCAAGAATCTGAAAACTCTGGCTGGTCCGCCCTCGGGGAACGCTGAAGCCGGTCGCGCCTAAATTCTCAATGTTAGTGAAGTCAAACTCGGGCAATCCGAGCTTGCCGGTGCCGAAGTTCAGCCCGATGCTATTGGGATCGAAGTTAGCATCGAGCGAACTGAAGGAAGTCCGATAACGGCTGTATCCGAATCGCACTTCGTTGATCTTGGAAGGGCTCAACGTGGAAAGCAGGCTGACCGAAACCACCTGCACACGCGTTGGCGAAGTTTGCGCGAACTGGGGCAGCCGCGATCCCGTACCGTAACCACCCGGCGAGCCGAAGGGAAAAACCTGGTAGCTCTGACTAAAAGCGTAGCGGCCGGTGAGCAGTTCTGTGTTGGTGAGGTTTTCGTCAATCTTTGCGATGAAGTTGTTCCCGTTGTTCGTGTCGTGCACCACCCCGGGAATCTCGCTGGTATTACTCTTCGGATAAAAACCCAAAATAGCGTCGAGACCGGGATTGATCACTGGATTGCTCGGCGTACCGTTGATTGCACCGGCTATCGTGCGGGCTTGCTGAATCTGGGACTGCGTCGGAACCAGCAGTAGAAAGTCGGACCCCACTCGTTCTTGCTGACCCTCGTAAGCTCCGAAGAAAAAGGTTTTGTCCTTCACGATCGGACCGCCCAAAGAAGCACCGAAATTGTTGTTCTGGAAAACGGACTTGTGGGGTTCGGTATTGAAGTAGTTGCGTGCGTCCAACGCGCTATTGCGGAAGAATTCGAAGCCGGAGCCGTGCAACTTGTTGGTGCCCGATCTCGTAACGATGTTCACCACGGAACCGCTGTTCCGGCCGTATTCCGCTCCAAACTGCGACTGCAAGTTGAACTCCTGGATGGCGTCGATCGGCAGCAGCGAAGCCGGAGCGCCTCCGATACCCGTTTGGTTAAGAGCCGAGTTATTGAAGAAAGGATCGTTATTGTCGGTGCCGTCGAGAGTGTAATTGTTGGAACGGTCGCGATTACCGTTGATATTGAATTGTCCGAAACCACCCTGCGTACCAGCGACGCCAGAAGGATCAACCGTAGCTCCCGGCGACAGCGCAACCAGCTTGCCGAAATCGCGGCCGTTGAGGGGAAGTTCGGCAACTAACTTCTGGTCCACGACCTCGCTCAGGACGTCGCGGGTGGTATCGATGACCGGCGCTTCTTCCGTGACGGTCAACTGTTCCAAGCGCTTTTCCACTCTGGTTAAGTCGAAGTTTGCGGTTGTATCCGAGCCAACGTTGACGATGACATTCTGACCGACCGGAGACAATCCGCCGTATTCTGCCGTGACCGCATATTCTCCGGCGGGAAGCTCGGCCAGCACGTAGGCGCCGTCGTCGCCGGTCGCTGCATCGCGCATCTGTCCAGTCGCGCTATTCTTCGCAGTCAGTTTTGCACCGACGATGGCATTGCCGTTTGGATCCACCACCTTTCCACGAATCGAGCCGCGGAAGCTTTGGGCAAGAACGATGCAAGGCAGGAGCAAGATGATAGTCAAAAGAATGAACTTTTGAATCTTGCTGCTAAGATCGGCGACTGGTTGTTGGCTGTTCATGAATGCCTTCTCCTCGACTTCGCACCAGAATTAGTTGCTCGCCCTCGGAATGAAGATTGCGACCGGAGGCTTTGCCCCGTACGCGGCCGCGAAGCTTCCCTGATTCACGGCTAAGCCAAGATGCCCGCGAGAATCGATGTACAGCAGCGGCTTGTTCAGCGGGACGTCGCTGAAGGTGCGCACAAACGGGATATCCATCTCGTTTTTTCCGATCGTGACGTGAACCGTCCGGCCCCGCGCGTAGCCCAGTTTGAGAAAATCATCGCCGCTGATATTGGTGACGAGATTGCCGAAAGGCCCGTCGGTCGCGATCACTTCTCCGCTCAACCCGCGTTCGTCCAGCCTCGCGGGCGCGATGTCCAGGCGCACAAGTTTGCTGACATCAAGCTCGGGTCCCACCCCGGTCCAGTCGTCGCCCCGCACCAGATGTGCACCTACGGGTGAAAATATGTCGCGTCCATGAAATGTCGACGACAGCGCCGCTCCGATCATCCAGTCGCGATTTGTTATTTCGCGCACAGCTCTCGATTCCGTCGCGATCCTGCACCAGCGTCATCAACCCGTTATCCGGCAAGCACAAAATATTGCCCGCGCTTCGACTTGACCACGACCGCTTTCCGAGTGCTGCCGACCGTCGGGTCCACTACCACGACAAATATCGTTCCCGGCGCGATAGTATGGGGTCGTGCCGTACAGAAAGCGCGCTCCGTCGAGAATAGAGAAGGGCGTAACCTGATGCGTGAGGTCGACAATGCGCACCTCCGGAGCAATCGAATACATCACGCCCCTGCAGATCGCTACTGAATCATCCACTGTACCGAAGTCGGTCATGAAGACGATCGTGGGGATTGCCTTGCTGTCTGAAGCGCTGGCCGCGCGGCTTCCCGCGCACAGAATCAGCAAGATGAAGGCGACGAAGCACCGCGACGGCTTGCTCCTGCGAAAACTTTCTCTCAGCATAGTTCGCTCTCGATAAAGCCCACCAGTTTACTGGAGTTTGCGAAATTTGGGCACACCCGCGCAACCTATCGCGGCGCTCGCAAATCCTTTGAACAGTATCAAGTCGAAGATCGTAAATGCTGCTCCGGTCCAAGTTGAAGTCCAGGCCGCAACACGAAACCCATGGCGCCGTCTATAATTCTCGACTCTTGGCAATACTATCGCAAGGAGGATGTGATGCCTGAAGCTATTCCGGAGAAATATCGCGATCTGTTCAACAAGCGCGCCTTCGCTAGTTTGGCAACGTTGATGCCCGATGGCCGTCCGCAGGTGACACCGGTATGGTGTGATTTGGAGGGGGATTACGTACTTTTCAATTCCGCCAAGGGTCGCCAGAAGGATCGCAACGTCCGTCGCGATCCGCGAGTTGCGATGGCAATCATCGATCCCGACAATCCCTACCGTTACCTGGAAATCCGCGGTCGCGTGGTCGAGATCACCGAGCAGGGCGCCGACGCGCACATCGACAAGATGGCCAAGAAGTACCTGGGCGTGGACAAGTACCCCTATCGGCAGCCGTCGGAAATGCGCGTCATCTACAAGATTCAGCCTGAACACACTTCAACCATGGGCTAAAAGGTAGCGCCGGCATCTTGCCGGCTGTCCCGGGCGCATCTTGCGCCCGGAGCCGTCCCAGGAGATCACCCATTCGCACCTACAATCTCTGCCTGCTCGGCTTCGGCAACGTCAACCGGACGCTACTTCGCTTGCTGCAGAAAAAGGATACTCAACTACGCGAGCGAGGTATCGCATGGCGGATCACGGGTGTCGCAACGCGGCAGATGGGGTGGATCGCGGATTCCGAGGGGCTGGATGTAGATGCGATGCTGCGTGAAAGTTTCTCCGGACAATCGCGGGCGGGTGCGCCCGCGCCACACGATGTTCGCGGTTGGTTGCATCTAGCAAAGGCCGACGTTCTGTTCGAAGCTACTTCACTCAGCCCTCGCGACGGCCAACCGGCGATCGATCATATTCGCGCCGCTCTCGAACTGGGCGCACACGCCATCACTGCCAACAAAGGCCCCATCGTGCATGCCTACGAAGAGCTGAGCGCGTTGGCGATTGCGAAGGGCAGAAGATTTCTATTTGAGTCTACCGTGATGGATGGCGTTCCCATCTTCGCCCTGTTCCGCGACAGTCTGCCGGCCATTCAGCTGCACGGCTTTCGCGGCATTCTGAATTCCACTACGAATGTCATTCTCAGCGGCGTGGAAGAGGGGCTCAGCTTTGCAGAGTCGCTCGTCAAGGCACAGGAGATCGGGGTCGCCGAAACCGATGCCAGCAATGACATCGAGGGTTGGGATGCAGCGGTCAAAGTCGCCGCTCTGATTCGCGTGCTCATGGGCGTGCCGATTCGGCTCGAAGAAATTCAGCGTGAAGGCATCGGCAAACTGAGTGAAGAAGCGGTTCGTGCTGCCCGGGCCGACGGAAAACCGTATAAGCTGGTGTGCCGCGCCCAGCGCACCGATCAGGGCGTGACAGCGAGCGTACGGCCGGAGCAGGTGCCGTTAAGCGATCCGCTGGCTTGGGTCGCGGGAACTTCTTCCATCGTGTATTTTGAGACAGACATCTTTCCGGGGCTGGCGATTACCGAAAACAATCCCGGATTGGACGCGACTGCTTACGGGATGCTGGCTGATTTCGTCCGCGCGGTGACCAAGACGTAGCAAGCTACGTCTCTACAGAAAATCTTTGTGAACCCTATGTTGAGCACTCAGAACGAAACAGCAAATGCTCTCGATCTTGATTGGGTTCGCGCCCAGTTCCCGTCTCTCGCTCAAACCGTCGACGGACATCCCGCGACGTTCCTCGATGGGCCTGGCGGAACTCAGGTTCCGCAGCGTGTCATCGACGCGATCTCTGATTATCTGAAGCGCAGCAACGCCAATACTTGCGGTGCCTATGCGACCAGCCGCCGCACGGACGCGATGATCGCGGGCGCGCGTTCGGCCATGGCGGACTTTCTGGGCTGTGATCCGGATGAAGTCGTTTTCGGTCCCAACATGACTTCGCTGACTTTCGCCATCAGCCGATCTATTGGGCGCGAGCTTGGTCCGGGAGATGAGATCGTGCTCACGCACCTCGATCACGATGCCAACGTTTCTCCCTGGCGCGCGCTTGAAGAGCGCGGCGTGACCATTCGCATGGCTGAGATTCGTGAAGAGGATTGCACTCTCGACCTGGACGATTTGGCGCGCCAGATTACCGGCCGCACGAAACTGGTTGCTGTCGGCTACGCTTCGAATGCGGTGGGCACGATCAATGACGTGGCGAAGATCGTACGGCTTGCTCATCAACGCGGCGCGATGGCTTACATCGATGCAGTCCACTACGCGCCACATGGTCCTATCGATGTCCGCACGCTCGACTGCGACTTCCTGGTGTGCTCGACTTACAAGTTTTTCGGTCCGCACATGGGCGTGCTCTTCGGCAAACGTGAACACTTGAAGCGGCTCGATCCTTACAAGGTTCGCGCCAACACCAACGCGATTCCGAATCGTTGGGAGTGGGGCACGCTTAATCACGAATGCATCGCGGGCATTAGCGCCTGCGTTGACTATCTGGCCGATCTTGGACGGCAAGTAAATTCGTCAGCATCCAGTCGTCGCGCGGCCTTGCTCGCTGCATATGACGCGATCCAGAAACATGAGCGTGGATTGATGGAAAGCCTCATTCGAGGATTGCTGCCGATTCCCGGGCTGAAGTTTTATGGCATCAGCGACCCGAAGCGCTTCGATCAGCGCTGTCCAACGATCGCGGTGCGTATCAAGGGTCACACGCCGCTCGAACTCGCCACTCGGCTTGGCGAGCGCGGCTTCTTTACATGGGACGGAAATTACTATGCGCTGAACCTCACCGAGCGCCTTGATGTTGAAAAAGATGGAGGCTTCCTGCGCATCGGATTGGCTCACTACAACACGGCGGAGGAAGTGAACCGGTTGCTGGCCGCACTGCGAGACGTTGTCGGTTAATCTAATTTCTTGTTTCGCCGTAACTCCGTCACGTTCTCGCCTTTCGCCACCAAGACAACTGAGGCCAGACTAATAAATAGGCCATGTTCGACTACGCCCGGCATGTCGCTTAGCTTGCGGGCCAGAGCGGGCGGATCGGGAATCTGGCCGAAGCTGCAATCCAGGATGTGGTGGCCTTCGTCGGTTACAAAAGGATTTCCCTTCGCGTCCTTGCGCAGTTTCACTGTAGCTCCCAAGGCTGTAATTCTCTTTGCAACTAAGGGCTGGGCGAAGGGGATAACTTCAACTGGAAGCGGGAACTGTCCCAGCACGGCAACCTGCTTGCTTGAATCGGCGATGATGACAACTTGCCGCGCCGCCGACGCGATGATCTTTTCGCGCAGGAGTGCCCCGCCGCCGCCCTTGATCAGATGCAGTTGTGGATCGAATTCATCCGCTCCGTCGATGTCGACATCGATTTGCTGACACTCATCGAGTGTGGTCAGCGGAATTCCCAGGCTAGCGGCTAGTTCCTGGGTATGAACGGAAGTCGGGATTCCGCGAATCTTCAACCCTGCCTTGACTTGTTCACCCAAGAAACGAACAGCGTGCGCGGCGGTCGAACCCGTTCCCAATCCAAGCGTCATGCCGTCGCGCACGAAACGCAGGCTGGCGCGGGCCGCGGCGGCTTTTTCCAGGTCGCTGATTTTCGGATCATTTGCCATGTCTCCTCGCGATTCCGAAATGGGCCTTTCGTTGTTTTTCGGGGGTACCCCCCTCCCCCTGATCTTTTGGAATCATTGATTTACAGCCGCACTACCCTCAAAATCTTTGAGGAATAAGGACTTATATGCAAAATATTCCGGAATAAGGACTTAGCTTCGATGATTCCCGAAATTGTCACGCCGTCCGTCCAGTTTCTCCCATTGTCACAGAGATAATCTATTTCTTCTGATGTTATCCAATGGCGAAGACCAGTGTCAAGCACGAAGCCCGGAGCCTCGGGCAGGCCGTTGGCCCGGGGCCTACTCGGTATTTCTGATAATCTGCCGCGGACGTGCGCGCTGCCGCCATCTTCGGGCCGGGATGTTCTGAGAAAGAGCTGGAGCCGTTCCAAAGCAACTCAGAGGCGACCTGGATTAACGATATGCCGGCTCATTCGGAGCAGGCGGATGCAATTCTCATTTTTGGTGGGGACGGGACTGTGCATCGTTATCTGCCGCAATTGGTCGCGTTGCGGATTCCCGTGCTGGTCGTGCGTTGTGGCAGTGGAAACGATTTTGCGCGGGTGCTTGGCCTGCGCGGGCTTCGCCATTCGTTAGCGGCCTGGCACAAGTTTTGCTCTGGCATTGGTAACGTGCGGACGATCGATCTTGGTGTAATCACGCCATTCATTAGCGATCTTCAAGCAGCGGGCGAGACGCCCGCTCCACATGAGCACTATTTTTGTTGTGTGGGCGGTGTGGGTCTGGACGCGGAGATCGCCCGGCGGGCTAACCGGCTTCCGCGCTGGCTGCGGGCGCACGGCGGATATGTCTTGAGTCTCCCATCGGCGCTGTTTGGATTCGCGCCGGTCGCTATGAAAATCTCATCGCCTGACGCCGGGAATCCCGAGGGGATCGTCGCTCGGAACATAAAGCCGATGATGGTCGCCGCGTTCGCCAATACGCCGACGTACGGCGGTGGGATGAAAGTTGCTCCCCGCGCGCGGCTCGACGATGGGAAGCTGGACGTTTGCACCATTGGACACATGAACAGATTCAAGCTGTTGTGTCTTTTCCCCAGCGTCTTTTTCGGACGGCATCTGGGCATTCCGGAGGTCGAGTATTTCCAGACGGAACGGCTGCGAGTCGAAACGGAAGAGCCGCGCGACGTTTATGCGGACGGCGAGTACGTGTGTCGGACACCGATTGAAGTGAGCGTGGCGCGAGGGGCGCTGCGGGTAATAGCGGACTGACTATCGGGGAAGGCGTCGCTGCTGGCGCGACTCGGCGGCTGAAGCCGGGCTGATTCTGAGGATTTGCGATATGGCTGAAGCCATATCCTGATACGAGTCACGAGCTCACAGATGGTCGGCGATTTTGGCGGCGATCTTCTCGGCGGCGTTCACGCTCACGCCGCTGGCGCGCAGGTCTATGTTCACCATAACGTCGCCCTTGCGCATCATGAAGCCCGAGCCTCCTGGCGACACGTAAGCTTCGTCCCCGATACCCGGAACAGCCGTGAAGGTGTCCATACCCGCAATGTGTTGCATGGCTCCGCGGGCCAGTTTCATGGTCATGGCTCCGCCCTTCCAGGTGAACTCCACATCCAGACGCTGGTTGGCGGCGCGGCCGTAAGGGTATTCGCACGCCATGTTGCCGCGGGGTTCGGCAGCCTGAACCGGTTGGCCGAGAATGGCAGCGACTTCGGCCGCCGAGACCAAGCACGGATCTCGTTTACCAGTGTATGGAGTCGCATCCGCGCCCATCTGCTGCGAGTATTCGTGGGCCTTCTGCTTCACCCGATAGGCAATGTAGAAGCAGCCTGCGCCGGCCACCAGCATCAGGAACACAACTACGGCCACGACAATCAGCACAATCTTCACTGCGGTGTTGCTCCCATGAGAGGCCGGAGGCGGGGTGCTGATGGCCGCGCCTGTCGATACTGGAGGCGCAGACGAAGGGCTGGCCGGGGTAGATGGTGCGACGGATGGCCCTGGCAACGCCGCTCCGCAGTTGGAACAGAACTTCACACCTGTCGCGATTGGAGCACCACAATTCCCGCAGAATCCAGCCACCTATCACCTCCGCAAGCTGCTGCGCCTTCGAGTTCGAGCACAACATCACAGAAAAATCCGGGCACTGCGATGGACACGGCAAAAGGACAGGTCGGAATAAGCAGGCCGAATATTACGTAGCATTCGAGTGCGGGTCAAGGCCAAAGCGCGAAAACTCAGGGGCCTGCATTGCCCCCTGCGGTGCTAAACTACCTTCACTGTATGGCTGAGACTGGTCGTTCTCGCACGCTGCTCTGGATCGTGATCGGTGGGGGAGTTTTCTTCCTCTTCGTGCTGGCCGTGTTTACGCTCGTTTACCTGACCCTGCGCGCCGGCGGAGAGCACGCGTCGCTCGACGGCTTTGGCGACAAGATTGGCGTGGTCGACCTGGAAGGTGTGATTCTGGATTCCAGCGTGATCGTGCCGCAGATCAAAAAGTTTGGCGATGACGATTCCATCAAGGCCATCATCCTGCGGGTGAATTCTCCCGGCGGAGGTGTGGCGGCATCCGAGGAGATTTATCGCGCGGTCAAACGCATCCGCGACGACAAGAAAAAACGCATTGTGGCCTCGATCAGCACCGTGGGCGCAAGCGGCGCATACTACGTGTCTTCCGCAACCAACAAGATTTATGCCGACAATGGCAGCGTGGTCGGGTCCATCGGCGTGATTGCCGAGTGGGTGAATTACGGTGACCTCATGAAGTGGGCCAAGCTGAAGCCGGAAGTGCTGAAGGTTGGCGCGCTCAAGGATACGGGCGACCCCAGTCGGGAAATGACTCCGGAAGAGCGAGCCTACATGCAGTCTTTGATCGACAACATGTACGGCCAGTTCGTGCAGGCGGTGGCCGATGGGCGCCATGCGAAGACCGATGACATCAAGAAAATCGCGGATGGTAGGGTGTGGACTGGGCAAGAGGCGCTGTCCATACACCTGATCGATCAAATCGGCGACTTCCAAAATGCGGTGGACGATACCGCGAAGTCGGTCGGAATCAAAGGCGAGCCCACGCTGGTGCGTCCGGACAAGGATCGCAAGACATTGGCTGATTTGCTTTTTGGGGACATTTCCCAGTGGCTGCCGACGCGGGAGAAGCTGATGGATCAGCAGATGGGATTTTATTATCTGTGGAGATAGGCGGATATTTCTGAGACCATTGGCCCACGCAACTGAGCAGTTTCAACCGTTAAATGTAAGCCCTGACCTTGCAAGAGCCACATGGTGATCGAACTTCTGGTGGTTCCAGGCCGACCGGAGTAGCCAATGAGAGCCCTCGAAGCCATCAACGGGACCTCGAAATGTTATCGCGCTGTGTCGCCTACATTCGCGATGGTTCTGGTCCTTTTGTTCAGCTGCAATTCCTCAGCACAAACCGTGAAGTCGCTGCACACGTTTACAGGCGGAACAGACGGAGGCGGCCCGGAGGCGTCAGTGGTCGCGGACCCGAAGGGCAACCTGTTTGGAACGACTTGGTACGGAGGAACAGGGAATTGCACCGTAGGGTGCGGCACAATCTTCCGGGAGGCCGCGCCATCCAAACCCGATGGCAAGTGGACATTCTCAACTTTATATAACTTTGAGGGCGGCGTGGACGGCTGTTGCAACTCCAGCACCCTGGCACTTGATAATGAGGGCAGGCTGTACGGCGTAACCAACGGCGGCTTAGCCAACGGAAGTGTCTTCCGACTAACCCCGGCTGGTGGGAAATCCAAGTTTGAGATACTGTACACGTTCCTCCCGACAGTAGGGTGGTTTCCCTGGACTCCGCTCCTCCTCGACAAAGCGGGAGCAATCTATGCTGCCTCGCTATATAACGGCCTCGCGGGCTGTCTTTATAACGACGCGTGCGGCACGGTGGTGCAACTCGTACCACCCAAGACCGAAGGTGGCGCCTGGACCGCAAAGATGCTGCACCGTTTTCGGGGCAAAGCTGATGGCGGCAATCCTTCCAGCCCATTGGTCGCCGACGCTAATGGAATGCTCTACGGGGCCACTTATATCGGCGGCCGGGGCACGGAAAGCTGTGCCGGTGGGTGCGGCGTCGTCTTCAGCCTCACACCTCCAGCCGCGGCTGGAGGTGCATGGACTGAGAAGGTGCTTTACAGCTTCCAAGGCGGAGCCAACGGTTCTGGGCCATGGGGGTTGACGATGGGAACGAGTGGCGACTTGTTTGGTCTGGCATGCTGTCAGGGTACCGAGTCTCTGCCATTCGTCTTCAGGCTGACGCCTCCTGCTGAAGCGCACCGAGCCTGGCACAAGACTGTAATCGCCGCTTTCACTGACCCTTATGGATATCCCCCCTCCTATATCACGTTCGGCGGTGACGGAGTTCTGTACGGCACTGTTTTTGGGGACATTGACCTTGACGCTGGCATAGCTTTTCAATTGACGGCTCCCAAATTCGGGCAGACTTGGAAATTAAAGACCCTATGGGATTTCAACAATGGCCCGACCTTAAATCCAAACGGCGTCATATTAGGTAAGTTTGGCGCGCTTTACGGCACTTTGGGCGGGGGAGATTCGGATGCCGGTGCAGTGTTCGAGTTGGAGCGTTGATCTGAATCGTCGATAAGCCTATAGCCGCACCAAAAATGCACTTGCGCACAACCCCTGAAATTTGAGAAGGTTATGCAGGCCCTGATGTGGCTCGGGAGCCCCGACCCCAGGCGCAAGCCACTTTCATTACGACACTTACGGAGCGAAGAGGCGTATGACCAAGGCTGACCTGATCGATGAAGTGTCCCAGTTGGCGGAGTTAACCCGCAAGGACAGTGAAGTTATCGTCGAAACCATTTTCGACAGCATCGTGCGCTCGCTTCGCGTGGGCGACAAGATTGAGATTCGCGGCTTTGGCAGCTTCCGCACCCGGCAGCGCAAACCGCGCGTGGGCCGCAATCCGAAGACCGGTGATCGGGTGGAAGTCCCCGCCAAGAAGATTCCGTTCTTCAAGCCGAGCAAGGAACTGAAGGATCTGGTGAATACGGGAGTCAGTGAGACGGCTTCGGCGGCTCCAGCCGCGCCCGCGTCTCCAACGCACTAAGGGCGCTCGCTGTGCTCGCTTGCCCGGACGAGGCGTCCGGGCCTGCGTGATTCCTGATAAGTCTGCTGCGATTCCGAATATGCCCGAGATGCACCCTTGTGGTTAAATCAGATTCATGTTTGCCCGCAAGATTCGCGTGGAGTACGAGCAGAATGGGCGCCGTCTGCCTTGCCCGCTGAAGTGGCTGGATAGCTTCTCCATGCGCAACTTCACGAATGCGACCGCCTTTGACAATACCTTGCCTGTGGCCGACGGTCTGATGGAGATCGGCACCCACGTTCCAGTCGCAGAATTGAAAGGCGCAATGGAGGACTGGTTCGGGCGGAAGAGCTACATCGCGAAAGATGCGTCGCTGATTTTAACCGAAATCCCAAAAGCTCGAACCACGCTCTCGACTGTAGAAACGTAGCTAGCTACGTTTCTCGGCCGAAGGGTGGTTTCAGCCCTTGTCGTAGTGCAGCAACGAAAAAACATCGTACTCCCGCAGTTTGTCCCGACCCTTGAGAAAATCGAGTTCCACTACGAATCCCAAACCCACAACTTCCGCGCCTAGCGAGGCCGCAAGTTTAGTCGTGGCTTCGGCGGTTCCACCGGTGGCTAACAGGTCGTCCACGATGATGACGCGCTCGCCTTTCCGGATTGCGTCTTTGTGAATCTCAAGCGTGTTCGTACCGTATTCCAATGCGTAGTCGTATTTAGTGGTGGCAGCGGGAAGTTTCCCAGGCTTGCGGACCGGAACGAACCCGGCATTGAGCCGGTAGGCCAGCGCCGGGGCGAAGATGAATCCGCGCGCCTCCATGCCGAGGACCAAGTCGATCTTCTGCTCCAGATAGTGCTCGGAGAGGGCGTCGATCAGCATGGCGAATCCAAGTTTGTCTTTCAACACCGTCGTGATGTCGTAAAAGAGAATTCCTTTCTTGGGGAAATCGGGGACTTCGCGGATCAGCTTCTTCAGCGGTTCGCAGTTTACGCTAGCTTTAATGGGCGCTACGTTACTTGGCATTTACCATGCTCCTTCGATACGAAAGCTTGTCAGGCCAACCACAGGCTTGGCTTCGGATTCCTCAACATCGTCCACGCGGGCGGCACGCGGACCCTCGCGCAGACGCGAACGCAATCCGACCAGTTGATCGCGCGTGCCCATGGCCAGCACTTCCACGCTGCTGTCCGCATTATTGCGCACCCATCCGGCAATGCCGAGGATGTGCGCCTCGCGTTCCACAAACCAGCGGAAACCTACGCCTTGCACGCGACCGCGAACCAGAAAGCGGCAGGCCTGTGTGTCCTTGGACATAAGACTCCGACTATCAAAAATACCAGATTGTCCATTCATGCTGAAACGGGCATGCGGTAACAGTCTAATGCGTAGTGAACTCGTTCTTGACGACCACTCCGCCTTTCATGACGAACTTGACGTGCTCGAGTTCGCCAATATCGGCGATAGGATCTCCAGAAACAGCGATGATATCTGCATATTTTCCTGTCTCGATCGATCCAATTTTATCCTGCCAACCCATCAATTCGGCCGCATTCGTGGTCGCCGCACGGATTGCTTCGAGCGGTGACAATCCAAGCTTAGTCATGGCAATGATCTCGCGCGCGTTCTTGCCGTGCTCCTCGGCGCTGGCAGGATCGAAACCATTCGCGATTTTCACGTCCAACTCGCGGGCAGTTGAGATACTCTGCCGCGCGCGTTGCAGAGTTTCTTCCATGTGCTTGCGTGGTCGCGGAGACTTCGCCGTGTCCACAGCATAGAAGTAATAGCCTATGGTCGGCACCCAGAAAGCATTCTTCTGCTTCATCAACTCGAAAGAGCTGCGGTCGGCCTGGTGTCCATGTTCGATCGAGTCCACACCCGCGGTCAGTGCGTTGCGAATGCCCTCCGGGCTATCGGCGTGGGCGGCCACTTTTAGTTTGGACTTGTGCGCCTCTTCGACTATGGGCCGGATCTCATCGATAGTCAGCGTGGGAACACCCCAATCGGCATAAACCTTGAGCAGGTTCGCGCCATGCCCGATTTGCTCGCGAGCGGCGCGGCGTGCTTCTTCAGGTCCGCTGATCATCTGGGCGCCGGTGGGAAAATCCACAAGATCGGGAGAGATATCGAAGGGGAAGTATTTTCCGACCGCAGCGATCCCACGAGTTGCCACCTGCATACGCGGACCGTCCACGAGGCCCTGATTGATCGCATCCCGCAGCGCGACGTCGGCATAACCAGAGCCTTCGCTTTCGACATCGCGCACCGCCGTAAAACCGGCACGTAATGTGACCCGGGCATCGGCTGCGCCTTCCAGCGCGCGAAAGGCCCGCGACTTGGTGAGCAAGGTCAACCCATAGCCTTGGGGATCGTCGGAAATGCGGGCCATCAGATGGGTGTGGCAGTCGATGAGCCCGGGCAACAGAGTGGCATCGCCCAAATCCACAACTTCCGCCCCAGTTGGAATCTTCAGGGAAGCTCCGACGGCCGTAATCTTTTCATCCTGAATCAGAATCACGGCTTCGCGCACCATGCTGCCACTGTTCACATCCAGCATGCGGGATGCGCGCAGCGCGACTATTTTCGGAGGCGCATTCTGCTGCGCACCAGCCATCGCGAATAAGAAACAGAGAGCGAGGCTAAGAAAAATGGCGCGACTTGGCGGCATGGCCCTGGCCATCTGCGTATCCTCAACCCTTGTCATCCTGAGCGCAGTAGCTGCTTCGCGAAAAGCGAAGCAGCTACGCAGTCGAAGGATCCCTACCTGTCAAGCACTGCCAGAAGCACTTCGAGTAATTCTCACAGCACTGATCGGACGAGCGTGAGGAGAAATCCCTGAAGCGACATTGGAATATTCGCCGCATAGGGGTCCTTCGACTCCGCAGCTGATTCGCTTCGCGAACCAACTGCTCCGCTCAGGATGACAGCTTGATTCTGATTTCCGTAATGCTGCGCTGAAGCGCAGTTATGCTAAGCCTGCCCGGCAACTCTACGCCCGCGAGAGGTAAACGCCCTCGGCAGTATCCACGCGAATCTTCTCGCCTTCATTGATGAAGGGTGGCACTTGCACCACGAGTCCGGTTTCGGTTTTTGCTGCCTTGGTCACGCTGGACGCGGTAGCGCTCCTCATCCCCGGTTCCGTCTCAACCACGGTCAACTCGACTGTCTGCGGCAGTTCGATTCCCACCGCCTTGCCGTCGAAGAATTCTACTTTGATCTGCAAGTTAGGAATCAGATAATCCACTGCGTCGCCGAGGGTGTCGCGAGTCAAATGGGTTTGCTCGAAGTTGGTCGTGTCCATAAAGTAGTAGCTGTCGCCGTCGGCGTACAAGTACTCCATCTCCTGCTCGTCCACCGTGATCTTTTCGATGGGATCAGGCGAGCGGAAGCGGTGCTCGAACATGGCGCCCGTCCGCAGGTTGCGCAGTTTCGCCTGGATGAAGGCGCGCAAATTGCCGGGCGTGCGGTGCTCGACGCTGAAAACGGAGTGCAGATCGTTATTGTGTTTAATGATCATGCCGGGACGAAGTTGGGTGGCGGGAATAGACATTACCGAATGAATCTCCTTTAATTGCGGGTAGCCGGCGGACGCGGGCAGTCCACATTCTCCGCCAGACACAAGGCTCAAAGTGCTTATTTTACAGGACTTGAGCCAATATGGGAAATCCTCCGCGGGTTAAAATTACGAATCCCCGGCACTCGCCGCATTCGGCAGCTAGAATGATGTTTGGCGAATCCAAGTTGCCAGCTTCATCACGAGATTTTCATGACCAGAGAGGAGCTTTTATGCGCGTAGGAAAATATGAGTCTTCCGAAGGAAACACCGCCGCAACCGCGATCACATTCCTGCTGATCGGGTTGGGAGCCGGGACGCTGATTGGACTTTTGTTTGCGCCGAAATCAGGCAAACAAATGCGAAAAGAGCTGGGCCGACGATACCAGGACGCACGCGAAACCTTGGACGATTGGAAAGACGATGCAAAAGAAGTTGCCGAAGACGCTTTAGAACGTGGCCAGGAAATCGCCGACGAACTGCGCGACCGCGTAGCGCCGCTCGCCGCTGCCATGAAACGGCGGTAACGGGCTTCAGCGCCACGGTTCGCGATCTAGCCAAAGATCGCCGAGAAGAAACCCTTGATTTTGCCGAAAGCTCCGTGGCGACTTTGTTTTGCCTGACTTTGAGCCGGAGGCAGAACCTCGGTCTCGAAGGTCGCCGGACGCGGCAAGTCGCGCATCGGCAGAGACTGCGCTTCGGGAATTGGAGCTGGCTTCGGAGCCGGGGGATGATTTGCGGGCATATCTGCCGCACGAAAGACAAACGGAGCTTCCACCTGCACGTGAACGTCGGTCGGCTTGGACGGCGGCAAAGCAGCCGTCTCCGGTGGCAGCGCCGCCGCCTCGCCGGGCAACGTAACATTTGATGGCCTGCCCAAAGCGGCAGGCGTCACAGGCTTAAATCCGTCTCGCGCCAAGTTCATGGATGACGGTTGCTTCGCATCAGAAGCCGGAGGCGCGGCTGACGCGAGCTTCACGGGGATCTCTGGCGGCGGGCAGCCACAACTGGCCGGCACGGCGGCGTCCACCAGATTCAGGCGGCCGGAGTGAAACACAATCTGCTCGGTGGGCTTGACCTGGTAATTCCCTTCTCCCAACAGTTCCGAAACAATCACCGAAGCCGTGTTCCCCGGCAAGGCGCGGACGCAGGTATTGCCTCGCGAGTCGGCGCTGACGGCGTAGTGGAACTCGCCCGGCCCCGCCAGCAGGATGCGAAAATCAGGCGTCAGGATCGAATCCGCCGATGCGTCCAGCTTGTAGTGAGCTTCGAGCGCTCCCGTGTTCATCCCCAGCATCAGACCGTGCCCGCTTTGCGCAGATGTAACCGATACCGTTGTCTCCGGGCAAACCAGCACTTCGCCGCCACGTTGCAAACGCAGCACAGAGGTCTCCGTACCCGCAGTCACCGAAGAACCCGCGGCCGCTCGGCTTCCCGCCAGAACAACCGTACCCGAGGAGCCCGGTCCGAGCGGAACCGCGACTGGTTGAATCCCTTGCGTGAAAGCCGGAACAGAAAGCGGCTTAGCCGTCACTTGGTCTGAAGATGCGCGCAGGCGAACCATCAAGCGGTTGCCGGCCGCGTCCCAGGTGTGCCCAACCGGCTTGACTAAATCAACCACTACGCGCGTGACCGGAGGAGCGTTCTGATATTGGTTGACGCGGACCCGGCGAATTTCCTGAGCAGGCGAGTCGATCCGAGTGTTGTTCCCGGACAAGTTCGCAGGCACATCAGCATTTGGAAGATCAATAACCAGCCGCGGCGGATTATCCAGCGTGCTAATTGCAGGGACGAGCGGGCGGCTGGACAGGATTTCGACCGCCGGTCCAGGCAACACGCGCACGCTGCGAACGAAGATCGGAGTGTCCGTAGTTGCCAGCAATTTTGGAGTCGATTGGGCAACGCTCGGGGCAATCAGCAATCCTGTGAGCAGTGCAAGCGCAACGAGCGCGCTCCGAACGCATGGCTGGAACTTCATCGCAGAATAGAGTACTTACTGCAAAGATACCACTGGCCTGCGATAGAGAGAAGTGTCCCGGCAAACACCAAAGTCATCAGGAACAGCTGGGCGGAGATGCTCAACCCGATTGGGCGCCAGCCGCAGGACATCAAGAAACCGGGTTCATGGTTCAGACAGGAATTCGTATTCGTCAATGACCGCGGCAACCGCGACTCGACCTTCGTTGCCGCCTTCATCCACGCGCACCACTTTGCCTTTGCACCGTACCCGAATGCTCTCGGTCAAAGTGATTTCCGGGGGAAGAGTGAGGGTAAATTCAATGTTCGATCCGGCGGCAATTGCCGAATCCACAAAGAAGCAAATGCCGCGAGCGCTTACATCTCGCGTCTGCGCAGCCTTTTCCTGCACTCCACCCTCGGTGTAGGTCACCGAAACGGGCAACCGCAATGCGAAGCGGCGGGTTGCCCGCTTATTATCCTGTTCGGCCTCGGCCATGAGCCCTCCAGTAAAGCCTGTAAAGCATGGCGTTTTGCGTTCACCCTGTCAAGACTGTACTTTTGGCTTGGTTGGCGAGTCGATTTGTCATCCCGAGCAAGCGTTCTTTGCGCAGCGAGGGATCTGGGCGAGCCGCGCGAAGCGTCGCGTACTTTGCGAGGCAATACTTGCGCGTTTGGCTCGCTTCCCTATCGAATTGATGGCTACCCGTGGAACGGCTCGAGGCAGCCGTACTCAGCGCTCTCCGCGGACCTTCCCAGCGCGCTCTGCATTCCAAGATTTTGGGGTAATCTTGATAGGCGTATGGTCTTCGTCCTGGACAACTACGATTCATTCACCTACAACCTGGTCCAGTATCTGGGCGAACTCGGAGCCGAGGTCGTAGTTCGCCGGAATGACCAGGTAAGCGTGGCAGAGGTAGAAGCCATGCACCCGGAGCGCATCCTCCTTTCGCCCGGACCATGCACGCCGCAACAGGCGGGAATCAGCATCGAACTAGTCCGACATTTTGCGGGTAAAGTCCCTGTGCTGGGAGTGTGCCTGGGACATCAAGCCATCGGCGCAGCCTTCGGCGGCGAAATCGTACGCGCCCCCAAACTGATGCACGGCAAAACCAGCGAAGTCCAACACGATGGCCGAACAATTTTCAAGGATCTCCGCTCGCCCATGACAGCCACGCGCTACCATTCCCTGATCGTCGAAGAACGAAGCATGCCGAAAGAGCTCGAAATCAGCGCCTACGCCACCGAGAATGGCAACTCCCGCGTGATTATGGGCCTGAGGCATAAACGGTTTCCGGTGGAAGGCGTGCAATTCCATCCCGAAAGCGTCCTGACGGGCGAAGGCAAGAAACTGATCGCAAATTTTCTGGGGATCTGATACCGCTGTAGTTTGCGGCTACAAGAAAGCATCCTTCCTTTTCGCGCCGTACCCGCGAGAACAAAGGCCCCCCTGCAAAATCCGCGCTCGACCCAACGAAGCATGAAGCCCAAGCGACGACAGCTACCTTGGAACGGTAAACCACGGCCTCAATGAGTGCTATGGCCTGGTTACATCAGTTAACACTTCCCTGGCTTTCCCAATGCCATCACCCAGAACGGTGATGCCGGTCACTGTACGAGGGAGCTGGGGCGGCTAGTTTCAGTCTTGAGGTACCGAGTTCTGCCTCTTTTCGCAACTGGGCCCAAATCAAGGCAACTCGGATATATCGGGTTTCCCCCGTACCCGAGTCCTACGCTCGTCACCGCTCTTCGGGCAGCCGCGAAATCCAAACAGTAATCAATCCTGACCGGCCACGAGCTGTGGCTCGAGGACAACATAATAAGAGGCGCCAGAATCGTGCTTCTCAGCCCGTCGAGAGGGTTCGTTCCTCGACCTGAATTTCATCCGATTTAGAAAATCATGGAGGTAAGGTCATGAAGTATAAGAAATTCTTGGGAACCGCGAGCGCGGCTCTGATGATCGTTATTGCAATTTTCACATTGGTATCCAGTGCTGGGGCGGCCAGCAAGTTCAAGACTCTGTACGCATTCACAGGCGGCGCGGACGGACATGGATCCTACGCCAACCTGATCTTTGACCAGGCAGGAAGTCTCTATGGCACAACGGCATACGGCGGCAATCTCAGTTGCAATTCCGGTTACGGCTGCGGCGTCGTCTTCAAGCTGACCCCGAACGCGGACGGCAGCTGGACGGAGAGCGTCCTGTACAGCTTTACGGGCGGCGCAGACGGAAGTCAGCCGGGGACCGGTCTCATCTTCGACCAGGCAGGAAATCTCTATGGGACGACAGGGTTAGGCGGCAATCTCGCTTACTGCCAGCGCCGTGGTTGTGGCGTCGTTTTCAAACTCGCCCCAAACGCGGACGGAAGCTGGAGCGAGAGCGTGCTTTATAGCTTCTTGGGCTCCGGGGACGGACGCTCGCCCACTAGTGGCGTCATCTTCGATACGGCAGGGAATCTCTACGGCACGACGGGGGGAGACTCCCGTTTCAAAGGGGGCAATGTCTTCAAGCTGACCCCGAACGCGGACGGCAGCTGGACCGAGACGATCCTGAAGATATTCTCAGGCCGCAAGGGAGAGATTCCCGTAAATGGCGTGATCTTCGACCAGAAGGGAAATCTCTACGGCACGACGTATCTGCGATTGAGCGGCGATGGCTGCGGCGTGGTCTTTGAGCTGACTCCGAAGCCGGACGGAAGCTGGGCCGAGAAGGTCCTGCACCAGGGCTCGATGGTCACGGTCGGATGCTCTCCCCAGGGCGGCCTGATCTTCGACCAGACGGGAAATCTCTACGGCACGACTGAGGAGGGCGGCGCCTATGGATATGGCGTCGTCTACAAGCTATCCCGAAATTCCAAGGGAGCATGGCACGAGACGGTGCTGCACACCTTCGCCAACCATGAATATCCTCAGGCTGGCCTAGTCATCGACGCGGCAGGAAATCTCTATGGGACGACGAGCGGCGAGAACAGCACGACGGTTTTCGGCACCGTGTTTGAGATCACGCCGTAACTGGCTTCTCCGGCCGCGCCGTCCATTGCGAGCGGCGCGGCCCGGAGGGCTTGTCGGAAGCGTCCGCTCTGGCGCGCGGCTGGCGAGTACCTGGTGGCGGGTGCCGAATGGGCGGAGAGATCGTTGATCGCTGCGCTTGAACTGTTTCCTGGCCGCAGGGATTCAGAAACCGCCGCGAGATGTGGCAGGAGGACAACATTCACGAGGCACGAGGATCGTGCTTCTCAACCGGTCGAGGGGTTCGATCCTCGACCTCAATTTCATTCGATTTAGAAAATCAAGGAGGTAAGGTCATGAAGTATACGAAATTCTTGGGAGCCGCCATCATGGTGCTGACGCTAGTCTTGGCAATTAGCGCTGCGGCCCAGGTCAAGTTCAAGACGCTGCATAAGTTCACGAAGGAGGTTGTCCCATCGGGTATCCTGATTTTCGATGAAGCCGGAAACCTGTACGGCACCACCCAACTTGGCGGAGATATGACTTGTTCCCCCGGGTCTGGTTGTGGAACAGTTTTCAAGTTGGTCCCAGGCTCGGACGGCAGGTGGACGGAAAGTGTGCTGCACGCCTTTCATAGCAGCGACGGGCGAATCCCTGCGGCCGGAGTCATCTTCGATGCAGCCGGAAACCTGTACGGTACGACGGAATGGGGCGTGGCCGGGGGCCAATATGGCACAGTCTTCAAGCTGACGCCGAATTCAGACGGAAGCTGGAGTGAAAGCGTGCTCCACGTCTTTGACGGTTGGGACGGGGGCAATCCGGCTGCCCAGCTGACCTTCGACAAAGCGGGTAACCTTTATGGCACCACGACGAAGGGTGGGACCGGGGGGGGTTCGGCGTCGTTTTCAAACTGACACCTAACCCGGACGGCAGCTGGACCGAGAGTGTGCTCTACTCCTTTCAAGGTGGCACCAAGGGGGATGGGGGCACTCCTGCGAGCAAGCTGATTTTTGACGCGGCCGGGAATCTGTATGGCACCACCGCCACCGGCGGATATTACCATATGCGCCATGGCACGGTCTTCAAGCTGGCCCCGAACCCTGACGGTACCTGGACGAAGAGTACGCTTTACTTCTTTAATGGCAAAAGGGATGGGTGGGCGCCTTCCGGGCTGATCTCCGATGCATCCGGAAACCTGTATGGTACGACGTCCATCGGTGGGGGGAGCACCAACTGCGAATATGGATGTGGAACCGTATTCAAGCTGGCGCCTAACGCTGATGGAAGCTGGACGGAGAGCGTGCTCCATCGCTTCCAGGGTAAAGATGGGGACTATCCCAACGGCCCACTGATTTTGGATGCTGCCGGTAACTTTTACGGCTCGACCGACCAAGGGGGGAGGACCGGGTACGGCTTGGTCTTCAAGCTGGCGCCCACTTCAACGGGTTGGGTCGAGACCGTGCTCCACGAGTTCAATGACACCCAGGGAGCTGACCCCAATGATGGCCTGATCTTCGACCAGTCGGGCAATCTTTACGGCATGACTTGGGGAGACCAGCCAAGAACGTTTGGTTCGGTGTTTGAGATCACACCGTAGCTTGATTCTCGGGCTCGCCCGGCCTTCGAATTACTGGCCCGGGCGGGCCTTTCTCGCCGTGCGTGGACGGGCATGCGACATTATCTAAGGTTTGGTTTCGTCGGCCAAGGCTCGTTCCTCACAAGGCCGCGTGCGGCCCGTCATCGACGAAGCCAACCTGCTCGACTAGAGTCGGGTTTACCCTTGTTTTTCTCCGCAGAAGTGAAGGCCACGGAACCTTTGCTCCTGCATAGACTGGAGGATTTATGAAGCACCTTTCCGGTTCCCGCAAGGCAGAACACCTCAGCGAACCCGTCAGCCGGCAACTCAGTAGATACGCGCTCGCTGCGACTGCAGCCGGAGTGGGATTGCTAGCTACAGTACCAGCCCACGCGAAAATTGTTTATACGCCTGCCAACGTTACGATCCCTTTTGGATTTTACCCCGTCGATTTGAACCACGACGGAATCAACGACTTCAGTTTTTATAAACACCAAGAAGCCCATACATCCGCGGCTTCGGGATATTTTTTGATTGAACCGCTTGCGAAAAACGAAGTAATGCTGAACCAGCTCTCCAATGCCCGTGCCCTTCCCGCCGGGGTCGTGATTGGGCCGCATGACCCGTTTCGCCCGGCTGGTGAGCCGCTGATGGCGGCATGGTCTTCTTTCAGCGGTCAGAACCACTTTAGGGGCCCGTGGGCGAACGGCGGCAAGGGAGTCAAGAATCGGTATCTCGGCTTAAAGTTTCACTACAAAGGCGGGACTCACTTCGGCTGGGCGCGATTGAGCGTGAGCGGTCTCCTCTACGCTACGCTGACCGGCTACGCTTACGAGACCATACTCGGCAAAGCCATCATCGCAGGCGCGACCAAAGGCCCAGACGACGCCGCACCAAGCGCTCTCAACAAGCCCACACCCGAACCAGCCACGTTGGGTATGTTGGCTCTGGGAGCGCCGGGACTGTCGATCTGGCGACGGGAGGAGCCTGTGGCTGCTACATCTGACAGGAGTTGATCTCACGCAAGCCGATACTTGACGATAAATCGCGATAACGCTCATTGAGGGTTGTGAGGCGCAATGGTGTTCTCGATAGTTATCGCATAGAGGCGGAAAAGCCGCTCCCCTGAGAGCGGCTGCTTTATTTGTGCGGGCTTGGAATTTCGCCTGGCCGGGGTGTGAAAGCGTTCGCCCCAGCCCGCAGATGTCCTCATCGCCCAGAATGGGATGCTGTACTTTTGTAAACGTTACTAGCAGTCCGCATCTTCCATAGAGCGGCGTTTGTTGGCGGCGATCACCACGGAGAAGTGACACTGCGGCGCGTGGCTAATCCGCCGCGGCAGCGACCGGAGCGCGCTTTTCCATCGGCCGGAACTCGCGCACATCATGTCCCGTGTAGATTTGCCGTGGACGCGCGATCTTCTGCTCTGGATCGCCAAGCATCTCCTGCCATTGCGCCAGCCAACCGGCTGTGCGCGGGATGGCAAACAACACCGTAAACATCTCCGGTTTAAAGCCCATGGCCTGGTAGATGATCCCCGAGTAAAAGTCCACATTGGGATACAGCTTGCGCTTGATGAAGTAGTCGTCTTCCAGCGCAATCCGCTCCAACTCTAGGGCGATGTCCAGCTTTGGATTGCGTCCCGTTACCTCGAACACCTGCTCGGCTGCCCACTTGATAATCTTGGCACGCGGATCGTAGTTCTTGTAAACCCGGTGCCCGAAGCCCATCAGCTTGCCATGGCCATCCTTCACCTTTTTGACGTAGGCAGGCACGTTGCCCTTCGAGCCAATCTCGTCCAGCATTTTCAGAACTTCTTCGTTGGCCCCACCGTGCAGTGGCCCCGACAGCGCCGCAGCCGCGGCGGCGGTGGTCAGGTAAGGATCAGCATGCGAGCTGCCCACCGAGCGCATCACGTTCGCGCTGCAGTTCTGCTCGTGATCAGCGTGCAAAATAAACAGAATGTCAAGCGCGCGTGCAAGTACTGGATTGGCCACATATTTCGGCTCTACCATCTTCCACAGCATGTTCATGAAGTTCTCGCTATAGTTCAGCTCATTGTCCGGGTACACGTAAGGGAATCCTAGACTGTGCCGGTAGGACATTGCGGCGATTGAAGGCATTTTCCCAATCAGCCGCTGGAACTGAAGACGGCGGTTGTTGGGGTCGTGAATGTCTCTTGCTTCCGGGTAGACGGTCGACAATGCCGCCACCGTGCTCACAAGCATCGCCATCGGGTGGGCATCGTGGCGGAAACCCTCCATGAACTTCTTGGTGGTTTCGTGCAGCATGGTGTGGTGCGTGATCTCGTTCACCCAGTTCTTTAATTCAACCTCGGTCGGCAGGTCTCCGAACAGAATCAGGTAGGCCACTTCGAGGAATGTACAGTGCTCGGCCAGCACTTCAATAGGGTAGCCGCGATAGCGCAAAATACCACGTTCGCCATCGATGAACGTGACGCTGCTGCGGCAGGAAGCAGTGTTCATGAAAGCCGGATCGTAGGACATCAATCCGAAGTCTTCCGGGCAGGTCTTGATCTGACGGAAGGCCATTGCCTGGACCGTCTCGTTCTCAATGGGAAAGGTGTAAGTCTTGTTCGTGCGATTGTCAGTAATGGTGAGGGTGTTTTGTGCCATGATAAATATCTCCTTTTAAGTCGCAGGGCCTGAGGCTGACAGCCGTGTTGATCAGTAGGTTTTTCTTCGTCATGCTCTTGGCCTCCGCGGCTTACATAAATTCGACACGACTGAACGCGTCCTGTCAGTGAAACCGGTCACACCTTGATGTGTGGTAATGGCCAAGACCGCAGCGCAGGAAACACGTAACTGTTGAAACATCGCCATAACGCTCATTGAGGGATTCTGAGCGCTATGGCCTGATAACGTCACTTGAGAAACCGCGAGTTGACTTTCAATCCGAGCAGGCGGACAATCAATCAATTTCGGAGGACGCCCGTGAAACACTTTCCCCGTCCGTCCAAGACAGCGAACCTTTCGGAATCAATCCGCCGCCATCTCGACATGTACGCACTTGCTGCCAGCGCAGCCGGGGTTGGAATGATAGCGCTGGCCCAACCAGCCGAAGGCAAGATCGTGTTCACGCCAGCCAACGTGCCGATCGTTGGCACTGTGAATATTGATCTGAATCACGACGGACTCGCGGACTTCGCGATCAAACAGAACGTTTACGCGGGAGCCTATGTGGCTGCGCATTCACTTGGAAAAAATCGGGTGTGGGGAGCCGGGCACTCCGCTTCTGCGCTGCCTGCTGGAGTTCGCGTCGACCCCAATCCAGCAAAATTCAGAAAGGGTCCGGTGTGCAGCTTTCTTAGCGTTACGTCGGGTCCGTGCAAGGACATGCTCACATGCAGGAACTTTTCGGGTTCTACGCAATGTAAAGGCCCTTTCGCAGGCACTACGACAGCGTTCCTGGGCTTGAAGTTTTACATCAAAGAGGAGATTCACTTCGGCTGGGCCCGCCTCAAGTTTTCAAATCATGGATTGGTACTAACCGGATATGCTTACGAGACCGTGCCGAAGAAGCCTATCATCACTGGGAAGACAAAAAGGCCAAACGATTACGGCCGATTCACACTCACTAGGCCACCCGCATGGTACCGGCTCGACCTCTTTGACCAATCTCATTCCGGATTACCGGCAATCCGCCACGCTGGGCGCGCTGGCAATGGGAGCACCTGGACTGTCGATCTGGCGGCGGGATGAGTTGGTACAAGAAACGAACTGACTTCTTCTCTCGACTGTCGCCACTCTGGCAGGTGGCTTGCCCCCGTTACAAGATTCGCTGCCCCATCTCTTTTGCCAGCGCTCGCCTGTGTTGCGCAAGTCGCGATGCTCATGGGGTTGGGACGTCCCGATAAGCGATTCCTGTTTCCAACTGTCGTAACATCTCGATTACACTCATTGAGGTCGGCTGGCCCGCCCTTTCGTCTTTGCAAAGGCTCGGGCATTTCGTCGTCATTCAGAGCGAGCGTCTACGGCCATCGCGGAAGCGTGAGGCCTTTGACTCCCTCCAGTCCCAAAACGGGAATCACGCCCTCACACCAGCGCTTTTTCGTTGATTGCTTCTCTTAAAGCAGATAATATATATCAGATAACATTAGCTATTTGAGAATAGCGTAGTCATCCGCTCTTTGAAAACCTATCTGCAGCGTTTGATGTGAGCGATCAGCCTTCGTCTCGCGCCAAGAGCCCGGCCGCTGAAAACGGCAATCGATAACTCCCCTGTTTTCTATATTTTGCAGTATCATTGCAAAGTATTCAAAACTAAGGACTTACGGTATGGTCAATCTGCTTTGTTTTCTATATTTTACAGCCATCCCCCAAATCTATGGAAACATACGTAGTTTAAGTCAAATGTTTTGTTAGATCTAGCGGTAAGCCAGCGACAAGTCCTTTGTTTTCATAGATAGGATGCGAAACAGGTATTTTTTTGCCAGTAAATTAAGGGGAATGCATTCGAAAAGGGGGCGGCATATGCCCGCATAACCGCTTGCAAACAAAGTGCATAGATCCTCCGCTGAGCGAAGGATGACAGCGCTGGGAAAAGGCGTATTATCGCAACTTATGTCGATTTATCCGCCGGTTCGCGCCGTTTGGACCGCTCTCAGCACCGCCTGGGCCTTATTCATGCTCTCCTGAAACTCGCTCGCGGGATCGGAGTCGGCCACGATGCCCGCTCCTGCCTGCAAATAAGCCCGCTTGCCCTGCATGAGCATGGTGCGGATGGCGATGCAGGAGTCGAGATTCCCCGCGAAATCGGCGTAGAGCACGGATCCTCCATAGACGCCGCGGCGCACGGGTTCGAGTTCTTCGATGATCTGCATGGCGCGCACTTTCGGCGCTCCGCTGAGCGTTCCAGCGGGAAAGCATGCGGCGAAGGCATCGAGAGCGTCCAAGCCCTCGCGCAATTTGCCTTCGAGCGCGGAGACGATGTGCATGACGTGCGAGTAGCGTTCCACGTACATCAGATCGCGCACCTTCACCGAGCCGTACTCGCTCACCCGTCCCAGATCGTTGCGGCCGAGGTCGACCAGCATGACGTGTTCGGCGCGTTCTTTCTCGTCGGCCAGCATTTCCTTTTCGAGGCGCGCATCTTCGGCTTCGTCACGGCCACGCGGATGGGTTCCAGCGATCGGGCGGTATTCCAGCTTGCTTCCGGTCACGCGCACCAGCATCTCCGGGGACGACCCCAGAACGTGAATGTCGCCCATGCGAAGAAAGTACAAGTAAGGCGAGGGGTTCACCGTGCGCAGGGCGCGGTAGATATCGAACGGCGCAACTTCGGGAGAAAAGTCCAGTCTTTGCGAGAGCACAACCTGAAAAATGTCGCCGGCTGCAATGTACTCTTTGGCGCGCTCCACGGACTTCATGAAACGGCTGCGGCTGGTTCCAGCATGAACCTTCAGCTTGGCTTTGCGGGGTCGAGCTGACTTGTGCCAATGCGTCGGACGCAAACCGGCGGCCAGCTTCTTTTCGAGGATTGCGATGTCAGCGAGTGCCCGATCGTAGGCTCGTCGAGGGCTCTCGCGCGAAACATCGGCAGTGGCGATGATATGAATCTGATGGTGCAGGTGATCGAAAGCCAGGAGGCGATCGAAGAACATCAGCGAACAATCAGGCAGAGCAAGATCATCCTTGGCCTGCGCGCCAATTTTCTCCAATTGGCGGACGGCGTCATACGCAAAATATCCAACAGCCCCGGCAGTGAACGGAGGCAGGCCAGCGACCGGCGCCGGGCGATGCTGCCGGAGCAGCTCTTTCAACATGGGCAGCACGTTGCCCTTGCGATATTCGCGAGTCTTTCCGCGCTGCAGCACTACATCGTCGCCACGGGCTCGCACCTGCAGGTAGGAGCGCGCTCCGAGAAATGTGTAGCGCCCGATTTGCTCTCCGCGCTCCACCGATTCCAGCAGAAAGGCGTCAGGTTCGTTGGCCGCTATGGCGAGAAAAGCAGAGACGGGGGTCAGCAGGTCGGCCGTGACCGACTTGACCACCGGCACCAGCGTGAATTCACGGGCGAGGCGCGAAAACTCCTTGTAATCGGGGCGCAGCAAGCGGTTGCCGATTAGATCCTTTCAAGTGGAATCGCGTCTGCCATTATAAGGGCAGGAGCAGGTGACCCCTGTAACCACCGAATGAATTGACGGATTCGACGGCGGGGCGGAAGATGGCTGTTTAGCCAGCACGAGGGCCTATGCGTATTAAGTTCTGGGGAGTTCGCGGATCGACGCCTGCTCCTCAGCCCGAAAATATGCGCTATGGGGGCAATACTTCCTGCGTGGAGGTGCGCGTCGGGGACAGCTTGTATATTTTCGACTGCGGCACCGGCTTCCGCGTGTTAGGACAATCCCTGCGGCACGAGTTCGACGGCCGTCCGGTTTCCGCCCACGTTTTCGTCTCCCATTTCCACTGGGATCACATTCAGGGGATTCCGTTTTTCGGCCCCCTTTACGATAACCGTGAGAACCGCTTCCAGTTTCATTGTTCAAGCCGGACGCGCAGCCTGAAGCGGGTTCTGGAAGAGCAGATGGCCGCCCCCTATTTCCCAGTAGGCCTAACCGAAATGCAGGCCCACCAGAACTTTTACGATCTGGACGAAGGCCGCATCCAGTTAGGGGACGTGACCTTGCAGACCCTCTGGCTAAACCATCCCCAGGGCTGCATGGGTTTTCGCCTGGAAACCAAAGAAGGCGTGATGGTCTATGCCACCGACAATGAGCCGGGGGACGCGCTGTTTGACAAGAACCTGCGCAAGCTCGCGGCCGGCGCGGACGTTCTGATCTACGACGCGCAATATCTTCCCGAGGAATACGCCCGCAAACACGGCTGGGGCCACAGTCATTGGCGCGAAGCCATCAACGTGGTGACCGAGAGTGGTGCGAAAGAATTGGTGCTGTTCCATCACGATCCCGATCATGACGACGCCTGCATCGACAAGGTAGTTAAGGAGGCCCGTGACTACTATCCGCGACTGCGGGCCGCCGCCGAGGGCATGCAGATCGAAGTATCAGCCAAGGCGCCAGCCTAACCGCTCAGTTTTCTCCTTACGCTTGTAACCTTTGTGGTAATGAATCCTGGATTACAATGAAATGTTGGGCCAAGCGGATATTACTTTGAAAGGGGCCGTGAGTGACTCAGTTTTCAGCACCGTGGCCACATTTGTCGGTGATCTCGATCATCGATATTCTGCTGGTCGCACTTATCATTTATGAATTTCTTGCCCTGATCAAGGGTACCCGCGCATCCTTGATGGTTGTGGGTGTGGCGGGGCTGGGGCTTGTTTTCTATTTGTCCCGGCTGGGCAACCTGGCCGCGCTGAACTGGCTGATCAGTACGTTACTCCCCTACACCGTGTTCGCCCTGATCGTGGTTTTCGCAGCGGAGATTCGGCAAGGTCTGGCAAGGTTGGGGCGGGGGCTTACGCTGAGTCGCACGACGGGTTCGGAGGCAGATGCTTACGACGATATTGTGCTCGCCGCTAACTTGTTTTGCCAGAACCAGACGGGGGCACTGATCGTCATCGAACGTGAAATTGGTTTGCGTACCTACATCGAGAGCGGGGTTCCGCTCGACGCGCGACTCTCCTACGATCTGCTGGCAACAATTTTCCGGCCGAGCGCTCCTCTGCACGACGGCGCTGTAATCGTGCAGAATGACCGCATTGCCGCTGCCGCATGCTTTTTGCCGCTTTCCATGAACCCGGTACTTTCCACGCAACTGGGAACGCGGCATCGCGCGGGCATTGGAGTAACCGAGGAAACCGATGCCATTGCCGTAATCGTTTCCGAGGAGACCGGCAGCATTAGCCTGGCAGTCTCGGGCAAGATTGAGCGTGATCTGAGTGTCGACCAACTGCGCGATCGTCTTGGAGAATTACTCCGTCGCTACGTGCCTCCATCTACCTTGCCCACGCCGATTTCGAACGACAGCGAAGTATTGGACGATTCGCAACAGGAGAGCTCACGAGGTTCTGTGCCTCGTCCCGCTGATTCCCGTTTAAACGATGCGCGCTTAAACGATTCGCGCCTGAGCGAGTCGCGTCTGAACGACTCCCGCATGAATCAGGGGGCGGATCGCTAGCCCATGCGCGACTTCCTGCATCGCTATGTGTTTCACAATCTGGGTCTGAAACTGATCTCGCTTGCGCTCGCCGTGGGCGTCTGGCTTGCGGTGGCACGCGATCCCGTAGCCGAAGTCGCGGTCGATGTCGCCATCGAGTTCCACAATATTCCGCAAAATCTGGAGATCAGTTCAGACAACATCCCCCGGGCCCAAATCCGGCTGCGCGGTCCGGAGCGAGTGGTTCGCCACCTTCAGCCTTCCGACGTATATGCGGAAATCGAACTCAATGGCCTGAGACCTGGCGAGCGCACGTTTGACTTAACCGCACAACAGGTTCACGAGCCTTCCGAGCTCGAAGTCGTTCAGGTTGTGCCCAGTCAGGTGCATCTGACGTTTGACACTCGGCTCACTCGGCAAGTTCCGGTGCGACCGCGCGTCGCAGGCACATTCGCTCCCGGCTACAGCATCGGCCGGATCGTGGTGGATCCTCCGAACATCACCATCAGCGGACCGAAGAAGCATGTGGAGGCGGTCGAGGCAGCGATCACTGACCCGGTCGATGTCAGCGGGGCAATCGATCGTGCCACCTTCGCCCGGCACGCTTACGTCTCCGATCCCCTGATCCAGGTGGCGAGTCCGGACCCGGTGCGAGTAACGGTTATCATGCAGAAAATTCCACTCACAGGCGGAAGCACTTCGACTGCAAAACCAGAATGACATCTCAGACACGACAGTTGTTCGGAACCGATGGCATTCGCGGCGTAGCCGGCGAGTTCCCCTTAACTTTGGAAAGTACCTACCTCATAGGCCGTGCGCTCGGTCATGACCTGATTCGCACTGATCCGAACGCCAGCGTTGTGATCGGACAGGACACGCGAGAATCGAGCTCATGGATCGCGGACCGCGTGTTGCTAGGGCTGGTTTCCAGCGGCTGCAAAGTCCATAGCGCCGGTGTGATTACGACTCCGGGGGTGGCCTACCTCGCGCGTTCCCGCAACCATGCTGCCGGGGTTGTGATCTCGGCGTCGCACAATCCATGGACTGACAATGGCATTAAAGTTTTCTCTGGCGATGGATACAAGTTGCCCGACTCGCATGAACTTGCCATCGAGCAGGAAATTTTCGCTCTGCTGCAGAATCCCGAAGACCACCTCCCGGTGTCGGTGAAGCCTGCTCCCAGCTTGCCCGGGGACGCAAGCCTTCGTCATGCGTACGTCGAATGGCTGGCGCAAGGCCTGAAGACGGACCTGAGCCGGGTCAGAGTTCTGGTGGATTGTGCCAACGGCGCGGCCACGGCTGAGGCTCCTGAACTTTTTCGTGCCTGCGGCCTTCAGGCGACTTATCTGAGTGCGTCTCCGGACGGGCAAAATATCAACGATCAATGCGGCGCCTTGCATCCGGAAACGCTGGGTCGAGCTATCGCCGAGAAGAAGGGTCACTTCGATTTGGGCGTTACCTTTGACGGGGACGCCGATCGCGCCCTGTTCAGCGACGCGAATGGCCGAGTGGTGAATGGCGACGGCGTACTTTTGCTGGTTGCGCGCGACATGCAATCCCGCGGCGTTCTCACGGGTTCCACCATTGTTGCCACAACCATGTCGAACATGGGTTTGGAAATCGCGCTGCGCAAAGCGGGCGTCCGCATGCTCCGCGCCAATGTCGGAGACAAGTACGTACTCGAGGAGATGCTCAAGAGCAGCGCGATTCTCGGCGGCGAGCAGTCCGGCCACATCATTTTCCGTGACGGAGAAGCAACCACGGGGGATGGCCTTCTCACCGCTCTGCGAGTAATGGAAATCATGGCCCGAACTGGCAAGCCTCTGGCAGATTTGATCGGGGATCTCAAAGTCTTTCCGCAGGTTATTCAGAATATTCGGGTCCGCGAAAAGATACCGTTTGCCCAGGTGCCTGAAATCCAGCGTATGATCGACGCGGCAGAACGCGAAGTTAATGGCAACGGACGCGTGGTCGTCCGGTACTCAGGCACCGAAGCGCTCGCGCGGGTCATGGTGGAAGCAGAGTCGGAAGAAAAGATGCGGGCGTTGGCGGGAAATATTGCCGGTGCGATTAAGAACGCGCTGGGGGCTTGATTGATTGTGTGGTGACGGGCGAACTCGCCCGTCCGCCGAGCAAAGCTCGGGAGTGCTGCTATCTATGAAAACGCTGTTGTCCAATGCCGCTGCGATATGGAATCTGCTTCTGCTCCTGGCGGCGATCGGAACGCTGGCCGGCTTCTTCTACTGGTTTGGCGTACGAAGGCTGATCAGAGCCAGACGAATCGCCACCTCGCGCGATCGACGATTGCTGCGGGAAGCCGCGGAGCGCGAATCCGACAGCAATCAATCCTGAATTTCTCTGTGACTCTGTGCCCCTGTGGTGAAGGGGTTAAGGCAAGACGTTATTCCAGGTCTCGCCAGTTCGACCCAACTCCAATTTCCACCAGCAGCGGTACGGTTAGCGGGTGAACTTTTTCCATTTGCTCCCGCACCAGGGTCCGCATTACTTCGATTTCAGCTTCCGGAACCTCAAACACCAGTTCATCATGCACCTGCAACGTCATTCTTGATTTCAGTCCGCGCTCGCGTAGGGCCGCATCAATGCGAATCATTGCAATCTTGATCAAGTCCGCCGCCGTTCCCTGCAGAGGCGTATTGACTGCGGTGCGCTCGGCGAATCCGCGCAGGTTGGCATTCTTGCTGTTGATGTCCGGGATGGGACGCACGCGCCCGAACAGGGTTTTGACCTTGCCCTCGCGCCGGGCTTCATCCAGAGTTCGGTCGATGAATGCACGCACACCGCCGTATCTTTCAAAATAGGCGTTGATGAACTGCTTGGCCTCGCCGGGCTCGATCCCTAGATTTTGTGAGAGTCCGAATGCCGACAATCCGTAGACGATTCCAAAATTCACGACTTTCGCTTGCCGGCGATGTTCAGGCGTAACCATCAGCGGCGGCACACCAAACACTTGAGACGCGGTGAGCGTGTGTATGTCATCGCCGCGGCGGTATGCTTCGACCAGCAGAGGGTCTTTCGAGAAATGTGCCAGCAAGCGCAACTCGATCTGCGAATAATCCGCAGCCAGCAGCACATGACCTGGCTCGGCTGTAAACGCGGCGCGAATCTCGCGGCCCAACTCGGTGCGAATAGGAATGTTCTGCAGATTCGGGTTGGCCGACGATAGTCTTCCCGTCGCCGTTCCGGTCTGCCCGAAAGTCGTGTGCAATCGGCCACTCGCAGGATTCAGCAGGGCAGGCAACGCATCGACGTAAGTCGATTTGAGTTTTGTCAGTTGCCGGTATTCGAGCACCAACCGTGGCACATCATGGCTCTCGGCCAATCCCTCCAGCACGTCGACGGCAGTCGAAATTGTCTTCCCCTTACCGTATTTCACGGGCTTGGGAAGATTCAACTTGTTGAAGAGAACGTCGCCCAACTGCTTTGGCGAACTGATGTTGAACTCAATCCCAGCGTGCTGGTAAATCTCTTTCGCCTTGGCGTCGATCTCGCGTTCCAGGCGCGACGACATCTCCGCCAGAGCCGCACGATCGATCTTGACTCCTGCATGCTCCATGCGCGCCAGCACCGGCACCAGGGGTAGATCGATTTCTTCGTACAGCTTGAGGAGCCCGGCTTCTTCCACTTCCCGTCGCAGCGCAGTTGCAAGCCGACCGGTGATGTCGGCCGCTTCGGGCAGCGTCCCGCTGAGTTTGAGGTTGAAACGCCGCAGTGCCACGTCGGCTAAGCGATGCGATGAGTAGGTCGGGTCGAGTAGGTAGGAATACAGCATCGGGTCATAATCTACGCCCGCCAGCGTGATCCCTTGACGTTCCAACACGTGCGTTGCTGATTTGTAATCATGAATGGCTTTGGGCAGGCTTTCGTCTACCAGAGCAGCCTTCAGCTTCGACGTCGCTTCTTCTGCCTCGGAGCTAACAGTGACTGCTACGCCGTGGGTGGCCGAAATTGCGATATCCCGCGGGCGCTGGATCGCCGGAGGCTCAGAGGTCAGCGCTAACATGCCACTTCCCGATTCTTCCTCTTCAGTCTCATCTTCGGGAGCCTCTGATTCTGCTTCCACCGCTACCGCCAGCGCGCCTGCCGATGAAACGGACTTCAGCACCGCTTCTACGTCGACGGCCGATTTCGCTTCGGTGTAATGCGCCTCACTCACTTCGACGACCGGGAGCAATTCCTTTAACAGTGAACTAAACTCCAGTTCGGTAAAGAGCGCGCGTAGCGCTTCTACATCCGGTTCGCCCACCTTCATCGCATTCGCGTCGAGCTCGATCGGAACGTTGCAATCAATCGTCACCAACTTCTTACTCAACAAGATGTTGTCACGATTGCTCTGGAGCGATTCGCGGTAGGTCTTCTTCTCGACTTCCACAGCGCGGTCCAGCGCTTGCTCGACCGAACCAAAACGCCTGATGAGTTCAACCGAACCCTTGTCGCCGATGCCCGGGGCTCCGGGAATATTGTCGATGGAATCCCCGCGCAGGGCCATGACATCGATCACGCGCTCGGGAGGCACACCTAGAATTTCCTCGACTTTGGCGGCATCGCAGATCAGATTGTCCTTGGGCGGGTTCAAAACGTGAATCCGGTCGTTCACCAGTTGCAGCATGTCTTTGTCGCTCGAAACCACATATACGGAATAAGATTGCTCCACGGCTTTGCGCGCCAGTGTGCCAATCACGTCGTCCGCTTCATAGCCTCCGAGCTCGAGGATTGGAATGCGGTAGGCTTCGAGCGCTCGTCGGATGTAGGGCAATTGCTGCGCCAGGTCTCCGGGCATCTCTTTGCGATTGGCCTTGTAACCGTGGTATTCGATCTCCTGGAACGTCTGGGTCTTCAGATCGAACCGCCGCACGCTGGTAAGACCTTCAGCCTGCTGATCGCGAAACGTCGGTGCGGCCACATCGAATACCGCTGCCAGATACTCCGGCGAAAAATCATCGCGCAATTTCCGCAACATGTTGACAAAGACATAGGTCGCCGCCGTGGGCAAACCTGTTTTGGTGGACATCCCGCGTTGCCGCGCCATGGCGTGATACGCGCGGAAGATGAAGGACATGGTATCGATCAGGAAAATGCATCTCGTTTCACTTGAGACAATCTTCAGCTTCTGCGCGGAAGGGGACGTGTCCGGCGCAGCCGTATTCGCAGCGTCGGAAACGGAAGGAGGCGAGGATTTCTTCCTGGGAGACAACAGACTTAGTTTAGCAGCAGGCTCGGAGAGGAGGCCCGCAGTACCCTATTGGAAGGTGAGGGTGAAGTCAGCCTTGACGAACTTAGTCTTTGGGCCGCCATCCGAGTTGCTGAAAACCAGATGGTACTCCTGTGGCCGATCAAACGTAATCGGGACCTGCCAATCGACCACCTGATCGTGAGCGGGATCCAGTTGGTAGGTTGTGCCTCCCGGCCGGCCTTGCGCGAAATCGTTGAATTCCTGTTCATTCAAGAGCATCAAGCTAATGTCGGCAGTTTTGTCACTGGTGGAATCGGGGGCGCGACGCTTGGTAAATGATCGGAAGTCGCCATGCACTCTTGAATACCCCCGGCTGGGAGGAACTACGAATGCAAACTGCGCATATTTGTTAACCGAGAATACTCCATGCACAACATTCTTGGATTCTTCCGAGCTGGAATGAACCGGGCGATCGACCGCTAGCGTTGTTTCCGGTTCCTCGGGCGGATTCGCCTTTTTCGAGCAACTACAGAACAGCACCAACAGAACCATCAGCAGCCCAGCGGATCGCACTTGCCTGAAGTCTTTGCGCACCCGCTAATTTTCCTACGACCTCCCCTCTATTGGACAGGTGACCGAAGTCACCGGTTCGGCCTCCCATACTCAGTGTTGTAGTGCAGCTTAATCTCTCCGCAAGTGTGCTGCTCCGGCGAATAAACCACGCAGGTATCGAACGGACGGGAATAAACGTGCAGACTGACCGCTCGCTGATTGAATTCCCGCGGATTGTATACACGGTGTACTGGCTCTTGGGGATCGACGGCGCAGGGATGGGTCGGGTTCATTTCTACGGTGTCCGCAGTCTCGAGCTCGCAAGTACCTTCCTCCAGCTTCTGGGAAATCAAGCGATAGTTCTCGACCAGCAATCGACCCATGGGGACGGCCATCCAGCAATTCTGGTCCCGGTGATTATGGACCGAACTGCCCTGGCCCACTTCCCAACAGATCGCCATCAGTTCGTAAAGCGGCGTCTTGTCAATCAAGTTGCGTGTGTAGTGCTGTCGATCCCAGGTCAAATAGGGCGTCAGAGTATCCGGCGTGACCAGGGTACTTTCAAGAAACTTAACGATCGGGTCGGTGCGATCGAAGGCCGGTTCCGGAAACTTTCGAAGCTCCGAAACAAAATCCTGTATCGAGACCTGCTTAGACAGCGCTTGTGTTTCCATGTTTCACCCCTTGTGCGAGGCTTAGTATATCGCCTCGGGAAACGGACGCGTGAATTCAAGTAGACCTGCAGGCGATGACGCCCGCGCCTACGTTGTCAGGGTTTATTCCAGAAACATGCAGTCCCCATAAGAATAGAACCTGTATTTTTGCTCGACTGCGTACCGGTAGGCTTCCATCACCAGTTCTTTTCCCCCCAGGGCGCACACCAGCATCAGGAGCGTGGATTGCGGGAGATGGAAATTTGTCAGCAGCGCCCCCACCGCCCGGAATTCATAGCCGGGATAGATAAAGATATCGGCCTCGCCACAGCCAGACCGCACTGTGCCATTTCCCGACTGACCAACCGCATACTCCAGAGTGCGCACAGTCGTGGTTCCGACCGCGACCACGCGCCGTCCTGCGCCGAGGGCGCGGTTGATCTTTTCGGCTGCGCCCGGAGAGATTTCGTAGTGCTCACGGTGCAACCGATGATCCTCGACGCGTTCCACGTGTAGTGGTTGGAAAGTTCCGAGGCCCACGTGAAGAGTAATCTCCGCCGTTTCGATATCTCGATCTCGTAGTCGAGCAAGAATCTCTGGCGTAAAGTGCAACCCCGCGGTCGGCGCTGCCACCGAACCGCGCTCGCGCGCGTACACGGTCTGATAGCGGTCCCGATCGCCCGGGAGATCGGCCCGATCTATATATGGCGGCAGAGGCACATGCCCGAACCTCTCAACCAAACCAAAGAAATCCGCTGTCGGACTAAACCGAATGCGGTGCTCTCCGAAACTCCCGCGGGCTACCACCTCGGCTTGTAATCCGTCTTGACCAGAGAACAGCCGGTCTCCAAAGAACAGCTGTTCTCCCACGCCAATTTTGCGTCCCGGGCGAACCAGGCACTCCCACTCGTTTGGATCCTCCGAGATTTGTCGCGTGAGCAATACCTCGACCCGGCCTTTGAGAAAGTCGTGGGCTGCTGGGTTGCGCGAGCTCACGGGCTGGGCCTTAGCCCCGCTTCGGGTACCGTAGAGGCGCGCCGGAAAGACCCGCGTGTTATTGAATACCACGAGATCATCCGCCCGAAGCATATCGGGAAAGTCACGAAACCGGTCATCGTGAAGCGCACCCGAGCAACGGTTTACCCTCAGCAGCCGGGACGCAGCCCGATCAGCAAGGGGATCCTGGGCGATCAATTCCGCGGGAAGGCTATAATTAAATTCTGAGACTAGCACGCGCCTCTGATTATAATTTTCTGGAAGTTAGGACGTTCACTAGTGCATCCCGTAACAAACGGATTGTGTTGCACCAAGTATCTGCGATACCATACGCAAACTAGTTCGCGTCCGCTTTCCCCCAGCAACGCCTTAAATTGATGCCCAGTGAACGCCAATATCGACGCGAAATGGTTCTCTTCGGCCAGATGCTGCACCAGCGCGGCTACGTTGCCGCTACCGACGGGAATCTCTCGGCACGTCTTGATGACAATCGTATCGTGGTCACTCCCACCGGCATGAGCAAAAGCATGCTGCGCGCTTCCGATATGGTCGTGGTCGATTTGGAGGGCCGCCGGCTCGCCGGTAATCGCAACGTGTCCAGCGAACTTGCCATGCACCTGCTGATCTACAGGCTGCGCCCTGACGTCAAGGGGATCGTGCATGCGCATCCCCCCACTGCGACTGGCTTTGCCGCCGCCGGACTTCCGCTCAACCAGCCGCTGGTCTGCGAGGTCGTTATCGGCTTAGGCTCCATCCCGCTGGCGAAGTACGGTACTCCGGGGACGCCGGAACTTTCGGATGCGCTCGAGCCACTTGTCCCACAGTACGATGCCATCCTCATGTCGAACCATGGAGTGGTCGCTTATGCGGACACGCTCCATCACGCCTATATGAAGATGGAGACGGTCGAGCATTTTGCCCAAATCGCTCTGGTAACGCATCTTCTGGGACGTCAGCAGCCGCTCGAGGGCGAGGATCTTGAAAAGTTGAAATTAGCCCGGACCAAATACCAGGGCGCAAATTCCGGGACCGCTCAGACTTGCAGCATTGTTGCCGGCAACCACCGCGGCCGCTCCCACGAAAACGCCAGCTCTTTGCGTCTTGAGGACGCAATTCGCCCCCGTAACAAAGATTTCCGCAGCCAGCTCAAAGCCGGAAGCTAGAAGCTGTCAGCTTTCAGCCATCAGCTTTCAGCCAATTCATCTACCCCGCTTCCCTTATGCATTGTCATCTTGAGTGGAGTAGCTGCTTCGCGCAGCGAAGCAGCTACGGAGTCGAAAGATCCCTGCCTGCTGGTGACGTCGAGGGATCCTTCGACTCGGCTCAGGATGACACGGTCTCGAGATGAGAGTGCCGAGACGCAGCGCGTCAAGCACAGAGCATGAACCTGAGAGCTGACGGCTGCTCTTCTCACTCCCCTCCGATCCTGAACCGCATCCCTGCCCGGAAATTGGTTCCTAGAGCCGGATACCCCACCACTTCCTGATATTGTTTGTCGAAGATATTGCCGACGTTAACGTAGGCGGTAACTCGCGAGGTAAGCGCGTACCATCCTCCGAGGTCCACTCGCACGTAACCCGCCGCGTGATCGATGCCGAATCCGAGAAAATCCGAATCCTTTCTCCTCCCCACAAAACTTCCGGCCAGGCTGCCTCCCCATCGCTTTCCGAGATAAGTGAGCAACGCGGTCGCTGAATTCTTCGGGCGACGCAACAGTGGCTGGCCAACGCCGAAGACCGTGGTATCGCAAAAATTGGCGGCCGTGCACACCGGAGCTTGCAGGATCTCGGTCGACGTATAAGTGTAAGCCGCATTCAACGACAGGTTCGTGAGAATCCGGCCCTGAAACTCGACTTCCGCACCCTGTGCGAACGACTTATCCACGTTTACGTATTGTCCAATGAACGTAACCGGATTGGTCGAATAGTCGATCCGGTTGTAGAAAAGATTGTTGAAGTAGGTCGCGGTAAGCGCGTATTTATTTCCAAACAGATTTTGAATGAATCCCGCTTCGAACGCCCGATTGCGCTCCGCCTTCAACGCCGGATTGGGGACGCTGAATGGCGGACCGGCAAAAGTCTCTTCCAACCGCGGCTCTTTGAAGCCGGTTGCGTAGGAAAATCGCAGCCGCGTGCCGGAAAAAACTTCGCCTCCGCGCAGCGCCAGCAGGGTCAACGCAACCCGTGGCACGCCGGTGTTGCCGAAAGCGCTGTTGTGTACAAAACGCGCGCCCGCTATCACCGACAGCCGGCCCAGGTTCAGTTGCTGCTGCCCGTAGACGTCCTGATTCAGCCGCTGGCCGTGCGTCAGAGGTGGGAAGTCCAGATCGCCGACGAACCCATTTTCATCCTCGAAGCGATAACCCACGGTAGTATGTGCCCAGCTGCGCTCGATGTAATCTCCCTGGTACTCAAACCCGGCGCGATTGATGTCGTCGACGGCATGCGTGGGAAAGTCATCCACCCGGTCAGGATCACCGTTCAAGTTGATGTTGGTGTAGCGATAGTTGTAGTCGAAACCGGTGAAGCGATGCTGCCAGCGGGAAGGCCCGGCGACGATCAACTCCACGCCGCCCAGGAGGGTGTTCAAATGCGACGCATCATTCGGATCTGGTGGTTCGAGAGGAGTGCCATTGAAGTTCCATTCTCCGGAGAGGCCGGTGTTACTGTTAGAGTGGCGGACGTGCACCCGCAGAGAAACCCGGTCGTTGATCGCCACTCCAAAATTTCCACCCTGCAGCGAATTGGAATACGCGTTATTCACGCCTTCGCCGTTGGTATTGAATTGCTCCGCGAAAGCGTTGTAATCAAAGCGTTCATACGCGCCCGCCAGGGACGCGTAGCCATTCGCGGTTGAGAAATTCCCGCCATCGGCACCAAAACGAAGTTCGGGAGTGGCCGTAGTGCCGGTCCGCGTCCAGACCTGCACCACGCTGGTCATCGCGTCGGATCCGTACAGCGTGCTCTGCGCCCCGCGTACGAATTCCATATGGTCCGCCTCGGTCATCGGAAGCGTTCCAAAATCAAAAGTCCCGCCCGGCTCGTTGACGGTGACGCCATCCACGATCACTTTGTTGTAGGTAGAATCACCGCCGCGCACAAACAGCGAGGACAATCCTCCTTGCTGTCCCGCGGTGTTCACGACCGCGCCTGGCAAGAACCGTATCGCATCGTCGGCCGAGACCGGATTCATCACTTGAATCTGTCCGCCGCTCAAGCTCTCGACATCCGCACCCGCCGCCTCGGTCAAGACCGGACTACGAGTGGCCGTTACCACCACACTTTCCGCCGCCTGAGCCAATCCCAGTTCGACCGTGACCACTTCGGCCGACTGCGAAACGTCGGCTGTTTTCGCCGCAAAACCGGGAGCAAGAACACGAACTTGATAAGGTTCCGATTGAACCTCACGAAACACCACCAGCCCCTCGCCGGACGTAATGCCTACCGCCGCAGGCGTCGTACTTCCCCGCAGCATCAACATCACTTGCGCCCCGGCAACGACCGCCGATTGAGGATCAACCACTTTGATTTTGATTTCGGCGGCCGAAGCTGCCGCCAGCAGGCAAACCACACTGCTAAGAATCCGAAAGAACCGCATACACTCCTCCTTTATCTCGCGAAAGGGGTTGGTGTGGACGGTTCGCGCCAGTCTCCTGGCTTTGCGAGTGAGGACAGCGTTCGCTGTCCGACGAATGCAACCAGCCTTCCCAGGGTTTACCCAGTGACCGATTGCGCATTTCCTCGCTTACAGTTGCGCGGCAGCGCGGGATTCTCACCCGCTTCCCTCCTCATCAGAACCGACGAGATCAGATCTGACAAAGACGCGCGAACCAAAGAAGTTGTGAAAGAACGAAAGGCCACTTCCCGGATTCTGAGGAGAACCAGGGAAGTGGCATTGTAACCCAACCGCAACGCTTCCTCTACTGCACAGTCACATTGACCGGAGCAGAAGGGATGCCGTTGGCGACAACCACCAGGCTGCTGGCGCCTGTCTCTGCGGTTTTCGGAACATCGAAATTGGTCGACACAATCTTCGTACCTGTGGCGACTCCCATGGTGCTGGGATTGTGTGTCTTGGCGTAGATCACGTGCTTGCTGGCGTTGTTCGTGATGCGCACCAGCGCGTAGCTGCTATTCATTTGGGCATCGTCCCCATAAGCGGCGCCGTGCGTCAGGCCGTTGAACTGAGTGCCTGAGATTTTGTAAGTATCGCCGCGGGTTACACTGGTGGGCGCCGTCTTAATGGTTGGCGCCCACGAGCTTTGGAATGTTCCCTTCGCGGTGTAGATTTCGGCATCGATGGTGAAGCCATCCGCCAAGGTGTAGAGGATTTGGCCCGTAGGCAGCACCAGCAACCGGCCTACATAGGAAGTATTGACCTTGTTTTGCTTGTTGCCCGTGTGCTTCGGGTTGGGAACTGAATTGAACTTGGTTCCGTCGAATTCATAGAAAGAAACGGGCGTTTGGAAGATCAGTGGGCTGGTCTCGCACAGAATGTTTCCATCCGGCAGAACCGCCGCGGGAGCGTCGGCCATATCGTTTCCGTTGGGAAAATCAGGACCAGCGGTCCACTTGCCTGTTTTCGTGTTAAAGATCGCGGTGTGTCCGGCGCCAGTGCCGTTCGCTCCCATCGCAAAAACCGTTCCTTCAGGCCGCAACAAGGCGGGCCCGGTTTCCTCTCCAGCGCTAATCGAGAGATCCACGATCGTGCTTCCGGCGGTGGTCCAGGTGTTTGTCTTGGGATTGAACATTTCCGAGTTTGGCGTGTTCTGCGTGTCGACCAGCAAGACCTTGCCGTTGGGCAGCAGCTCCATGCCTTCCTCGGCGTAGTCGTCGGATTTGCCCGATCCTTTGATGGTCCAGCCTAAGGTCTTGGCATTGAACAGCGCGCTTTCGGTCGTGAAGTTCTGTCCCAACAGTAGAGTGCCGTTGGGCAAAAAAACCGAAGGAGAATCGCCGATTTCACTCCAGCCACTGGGCGGGTTCACGTTTGTCCACTTATTCTTTATCGGATCGTAGATGGCCCCCAGATTCGTCTCGTCCGGGCTCAGGAAGTTGTATTCTCCACCCTCGACCAGTACTCGACCATCGGGCAGCACCTGGGAGGCGAAGTATAGCGGCGCATAATCGGAGGGCATCGAGCCCAGTTGCTTCCACGTTCCATTGAGATAGCTGCCAGTTTGATCAGGCGTGAGCGCCCACCAGTTCGGGCTGTTATATTCGTGCACCATCGCCCTGCCATCAGTGAGCAGGACAGCCGTATCGGTTTGAAAGGTGGGTGGATGCTTCAGCGATTGCCACTTCTGTGCGTTGGCAAAACCAGCCAAGGCCAGGCAGGCCACGAGTGCGATTCCTGACATTTTCAGCGTCTTCATACTTGTCCTCTTGCGACTTCCCTCGAAAGGGACCGCGCAGAAACTCTGGGGGTTGGGTGGCGCAGTGCGTCCGGCGCTGCGGTAAACGTTCCTGAATCGTGAAGGGTTTCGCGAATCGAAGAGACAATTTGCGGCACAAACGTTAGCCCGAAGCCTGATCAAAGTCAACGCCCCATTTGTAAAAGATTTGTCTCCTGAGAATAGAAAATCCACTCGTCTTGGTCCGACGATCGGAACAAGACGAGTGGACAAAGTGTGATCGACTGTTTTTGTTACTAGTTTACGGTCACCGAACTCGGGTCCGACGGGATCCCGTTCGTGACCACTTGCAGCGTGCTGGCGCCGGTCTCGATGCCTGCGGGCACAGTGAAATTAGTCGATTCTGCCAAGCTGCCGGACTGGACTGCGAAGCTGCTCGGGTTGGTCGTCCTGGCATAGAAAACGTGCTTGGTCGCGCTGTTGGTGATACGCACCAGAGCATAGTTAGTGGAGTCCTGGAAATCATCGCCGTATGCAGCTCCATTCGTGAAGCCACTGAACTGCGTTCCTTTGACCACATAGGTTTTTCCGTGAGTGATCGTGGACGGTACCGATGTAATCTCAGGCTTCCAGGCCGCCTGGAAGGTGCCTTTCGGAGTGAAGACTTCAATGTCGTTGCTGAAATCGCTGAACAGCAACTGGCCGCTCGGCAACTCCAGGAAGTGTCCGTAGAAAGCCCCGTCGCTGGATGCATTGGGCGGTCCGGCGATCTTCGTTAGTTTCGTTCCATTCCACTCAAAGAAGACGGCGCCCGTACCAAAAACAGGGGGGGCAGTCATTACGATGACGTTGCCGTTAATTTCCACTGCTGAGGGAGCGTCATCACAGGCCAAAGCTACACCGTTAACCTTGGGAAAATCCGGACCCGGTTTCCACTTCTTCGTCGCCGTGTTGTAGATGGAAGTGTGGCCGGGAGTATTGGGAGGCGCTGCCCCGGCTGCGAAAACAGTTCCATCAGGCCGCAACACGAGCGGTCCAACTTCCTGGGAGCTAGGGTCTTCCAGGCGAACAATCGTGCTGCCCGCGCTCGTCCACTTCTTCGTAGCGGGATTGAAAACTTCGGAGTTGGGAGCATCGATTGCGTCCACCGTCAGGATGTCGCCATTGGGCAGCAGGCCCCATCCTTCCTCGTCAAAGCGGTCAGCCTTGCCCGTGTTGGTGAGGTTCGTCCACTTTAACGTCTTGGGAATGAAGTAGGCTTGGTCGACCCCATCACAGCAATTGGCCTGGGTGTAGGTTCCGTCGGCCAAAAGGATGGCCTGAGCGTCGCCGATTTGAGCCCACCCAGCGGGAGGATTCACCGGCGTCCATTTGTTTTTCACCGGATCGTAGATCGCGCCCATGTTAGTCCAGCATCCGCCGCTACAGTTGTTGTTGTATTCTCCGCCCTCAATAATGTATCGGCCATCAGGCAGTACCACGGAGCCGAAGTAAAGAGGACCATATGCGCTGGACGTCGAGGCGATTGGCTTGATGGTTCCGTTAACGTAGCTGCCGGTGTTGTCCGGCGTCAGCTTATACCACTTCTGCGGGGAGCTGTCCTGTTCCTCATGGATTAACACGGTGCCGTCGGTGAGCAATGCGAGTGCGCCCGCCTGGAAAGTGGCCGGGTGCTTAAGCGGTTGCCACTTTTGTGCGCTGGCAATACCAGCCAACGCTAGCATGGCAAGTAGTGAAATTCCGAACTTTCTCAACATCTTCATAGCTTGTCCTCTCCTGGGTTTGGGGTCCTCGATGGGCGGGTTCGAACGGGGGAGCTTCAGGACGTCGCCGCCAAAGTAAGACTTGTGAATCAATCAAAACATTCGCCGCAAGAATCTACCCGCAGACGGCAGCGAAGTCAATGTGGCCTTTCTTCTCCTAACCAGTGCACCCAATGTAGGCGCGGGCGTCCTCGCCCGTGGGCGACCAACTTAAACCTCGTGGCTTCCAGACGAGCGCTCCCCTGAAAAAAAGGGTAAAATGCCAACATGATTTCTCAGGATCTACTCGACATCCTGGTCTGCCCCGTGTGCAAGAAACCAATGCAGCATCGCCAGGAACCGGGAGAAAGCCTGAAGTGTACCGAGTGCCACCGCGTCTACCCGGTTCGCGACAACATTCCGATTCTGCTGGTCGACGAAGCCGTCATCGACGCCTCCTAAGTTCTGCCTTCCCGCAGCCCGGTCACAGCCCGGCCTATGATGACCCGATCTGGGCGCACTGCGCCCTTTTCCGTGCCAGAATGACACGTTGTGTCAACCTGCCCAGACTAGGCCACCCTTAATCGACCTATATCCAAGAGCTTCCCCTCCACCGCAACTTATTGCACCAAAACGCGTTTAACTATATACAGGCTTCTGGTGCCCGGCATTTGCGAAGCCGGTTCCGCTACGGCAACAAAATTGCATGCAACGGAAGCAGCACTAACGGAGTCTAATAGCTTAAGTGTGGGACAGGGTCGGAGGTGAGACGGCCATGAATGACAGATTTAAGGAAAGATTTTCCGTTAACGAGCTGACGGCTTTACGAAACGATCTGCTGCAGGGCGGTTTGATCGATTCCCGCGAGGCCGCCGAACTTTTGCAGGTATTCCTCATGGGAAGAGGCTACGGTGTTTCGCCGCAAGCGGCTTTCGACGCCGCCGGTCGCGTGGAAATGTCCGGCTGCTCCATCCCGGTATTGCAGACCGAACTCGAGAACCTCGCATTGGTCATGTAATGCTGGCGATACAACGTTTCCCAGCGTGCATGAGTCCAAACAGGTGAGAGTGAAGTTAAGAGTGAGGCAAGAAATCTGAGGGGAGTTTCACAACCAAGTTAATCCCCAAAGGGTGAGAAAAAGATAAGCCGGGCTAACCCGCCCGGCTTTACTTTTTGGACAATGGAGCGACGGGGATCCCGCCCGTCCGCCAAGCAGAATGATTCGTGATAGCCCATGCTCGCAAACGGCCACGCGGCGTTGTTAGCCGCGAAGCGGCGTAAGAATGCAGCCCACGGCGCAAGCCGTGGGTGAAAAAGTGCAAGGTCCATAAGCCCCAGCGGGGCGAAAGACCAGTTCTCACGCACACGGTTAAAGCGGCGCCTTCAGGGCTCCAGCCGCTGATTTCGATGTTTTCCCGCAAGCTGTTTAGCGGCTTGGTCATGCAAAAAATCACCATCAAAACCCGCAAGAAACGCGAAATCCTGGACGTCACCGATACGGTCGAATCCCTGCTCGAGAAAAACCACGCGCAGGCAACGGGAATCTGTAACCTGTTCATCCTCCACACCACGGCCGCGCTGACCACAGCCGACCTCGATCCCGGCACCGATCTCGACATGCTCGATGCCTTCGAAGCCATGATTCCCAAGCTCCGCTACCGCCATCCGCACAACCCAGCCCACGTACCCGATCACATCCTCTCCGCCCTGATCGGAACATCGGTAGCGCTCCCGTTCGAACGCGGCAAGCTAGTCCTGGGCACCTGGCAACGAATCGTCCTGATCGAACTCGACGGCCCCCGCAAACGAGATTTGACCGTAACCGTGACAACAGAAAGCTAGCCGGCGGATGCCTTCGCTTTTATCGAGAGCCATCCGTCCTTATTTGTCATCCTGAGCGAAGCAAGATCGTTCGCGCGCGAACGATCTTGCGAAGTCGAAGGACCCCGTGTCCGCTCGCAGCACCAGAGACGCCTCCAGGCATTTCCGGCATGCACCAAAGCTAGGCCGCAGAGGTGGCCCACCCACTTCACACGCTCCTCTAAAACACACATAAAACGGGGTGCCCCACCCTTGTCCGCGTTCTTTGCGGAAAGGGTGGGAGGCGAGAACGCCACCGGCGCGAACGCGAGGAGACTGGCCCGAGCTAAAACGGCGGGTGGCCCAGACGATGGGGTCGTTTTACACGTGAGGGTGCCCCATCCAAGCTCCGCCTGGGCGGGGTTTTCCATAGGTAACCGATGAACTCTGGCGGAATCCGGGGACGGACGCGATGTTCCCCAAATTTCTTGACCTATTTCAATATCATCTTCGGCGCAGTCCCGGATTCCCAAATCGGAACCACATTAGCACGCCCACCGCTTTTTCTCTTGTTCTCACCCTCCACTTACGATAATATAGACTCATATAGATTATCTATAAGATAACCTACGCTCTTTGACAACCGATCCAGACAAGCGATTCCAAAATGGATCGCGGCAGCGTGCAGCGCCGAGGTAACTCCCATGTTTCCAATATTTTACCTCTAACTACCTTAAGAACCATAGATCTAGGAGGCAGGAAAATCTCCGGTCCTTTGTTTTCTAGATTTTAGGCCGAAACGAGAGTTTTTTTTTACCAAAATTATGCACCGGAATGTGTGCAGAAGCAGGACCCGGTACTAACCAGTAAAGCGGAAAGGCGACCGAACCCGGGCGGCGGGCGGACGAGGCCTCTTCCGTTACTCGGTCTGTACCGCGTTTCTGCGACCCGTTGTCAGGGTTTGGTCGGTGGGGCAGTCGCTGCCGGCGGGGCGCTCGATGCTGGCGGAGTAACTTGTTCGGGAACCAGCGGCGTCGGCCGGTAGAGCGCGGTCTTCACCGAGTCTGGCAATTTATCCGCGTGCGCCAGCAGCAGGCTGACCTGCCACATCTGCGTCTGCGATAGCGACTCGCTGAAACCAGGCATTCCGCTGAGCCGGATGCCGTTCGCAACTTTCCAATAGGTTTCGCCGGGCTCGTCGTCGGTCACGCCCGTGCCTTCGAGCAGCTTCGGTGGCTTGGGATACATTCCCCTCGCGACCGCGGTTGGCGTGCCCCCTGGCAAGCCGTGGCACACCGCGCAGTTTTCCCGGTAAACCTGCGCCCCAGCTGCGAAGTTGGTTTCGTCGGCGGGAACCGGAACGGACTTGGGCATCTCCTTCGCGATGTGCGCACTCAACGCGCCGTGCGCCAGCATCTTCTCAAACGGCATATCCGGCGCAGCCGTAGCCACCGGCGCGCTTCCGGTGACGAAGTAGACGTAAACGCAAAGCGGCACCAGGATCAAACCGATGATCAGACCGATTAAGAACGTTTTCAAAGGATGCTCCTTGGACTGAAACTCGCAGTATACACATTCGAACGAATCCTAGACTGTAAAGACGTAGCTAGCTACGTCTCTACGGCCGGGGCAATGGCAAAGAGAAACGCCGCCCGGATTGCAGGGCGGCGTCAGTTTAGAGATTAGATCTGGCTTAGCGTCCGCGGCCTCCGTGAGAACTCGAGTGTCCGCCGCCCGAGCCGCCGTGGTAACCGCCGGAACTCGCGTGCGACCCGCCGCCACCGTGATAGCCGCCAAAGGATCCGGAGCTATGCGACGAAGGCGCCGAATAGCTGCGTCCACCGCCGTACGATCCGCCATAAGATGGTCTGCCATAGGAAGGTGCGCTATATCCGTGACCAGAGTTGCCGTACCCGCTGCCGCTGTACGAGCGGGCCGAGTAGCTTCCGCGGCTCTGCGGAGCGGAATAGCTGCGCGGCGCGGGCGCGATTTGTCCCGTGGGCCGTGGCGCGCTGTTGGGCGTGCCTCGTCCGAAGTACGGGGTAGAGTACGAACGCGACGCTGACGCACTCGGGTAGGTGTTGTGCGCGGTGGTCGTCGTAGCTGGCCGAGGCACGGACCGAATCGGCGAAGTGGAAGGCATTCCTCCAGTCCTCGCGGTTGCGCCGGTCGCAGGTTCCGACAGCGATCGTGCCCCGCTCTGCGGCGGACGCGGTACGTTGTGGTTGAACGCTGTTTGGGCCGGCTGCGCAGGAGTGTTGCGGCCAGCCATCGTCGGGCTGCTCACCCCGTGATTCGACATCGGTGCAGTGCTCCCCAAGCTCTGCGGGGGACGCGGCACGAAGCGTCCCGCGGGCGCTGGCATCGACCTTGCGCTGGTCGATGGCCCCTCAGGCGCCCGACTCGACGCTGCGGTTGCGGTGTTGTGAGCGGAGGCGGTTTGCATCGGGCTCGGCCTCGCGGAGCTTGCTGGCGGAGTCATTCTGCTAACCGTCGGCCGCGATGCCACCGAAGCAGATGGTCTTGCAGCCGGCAAACCCGCTTTCGGTCCAAGCATGTTCTCGCGCGTCGGCGAAACATTTGGCCGGCTGATGCTGGCGCTGGACAGGTTTCGCAAAGCGCTGGGCGAAGTCCTGGCCGCGTTTGCGGCAACCGGCAATCCGCGCTCAAGAGTATTTCGGGGAACTGCCGTCAGACCACCAGTGCTGGCATAACGCGGCATCCCAACGCCGTTTCGTCCGTAAAGCCCAGCGCCGTTTCGGTTGTTGTAATAGTTATTCGTGATGTTGTTGATATTGGTGATGTGCGTGTTGTTGATGTTCACGTTGCGGAAATAACCCCGGCTCGCGCCGTACCACGGAAAGAATGGCTCACCCCAACCGAGCGGGCACCAGCCAAAACCACCACCGAAGCCAAAGCCAATGCCAAAGCCGGGGCCGCCAAACCAGGCCACGAGCGCCGGGGCGTAATAAGGCTGCGCATAGTAAGGTCCGGGCGCCCAGCCCCAAGAGCCGCCAAACGATACCCAGCGTCCGTAGTGGAAGGGAGCGAATCCCCACGGCGCAGCGTCTACCCAAGTCCATCCCCAGGGATTCTGCCAGATCCACTGTCCGTCACTATAAGGCGCCCAACCCGGCGTGACCGCAGTGGGAACCCAAACCGGTCCGTAGTCCGGGGTTTGACGCCAGGCTCCGTACTCGTCGAGATCTCCGGCCCCGACTACGCCGGGGGCAACGTAGCGCGCGGAGACAGAATTGTCTTCACGCTTGTCGCGAACCTGGCACCAATCGTCGAAGCCATCTTTTCTCGGGGCATCGCTGATTTGGTGCGCCAAAGAATTTCCATTAGTGAAGCGGGCTTGCTGACCCTCATGCAGACGAACGGCGGGACCTTGTCCGGTCGCCTCGCCCTCGCCCTTCCAAACCGTCACTACAGTTGAGTCGCCGGCGGGGTCGACATCGAAGCGGTAGTCGCCGGATTTGCTCACGGTGAAGGCCTGATTCGGGGTGTCGATCTCGTAGACTTCTCCGCCATAAAGTTTGTGGACGTGTACGTTCAGAGTGCCTTGGTGCAATTGCACCTGCACGGCGTCATTGGTGACATTGGTCAAGGTCAAACTGGTTTCGGAGCTGATTCGCATCACGCCCGTGCCCAGATTCAGTTCGGCGCGGGAATCTTTATCGGCCCAGACGTTGTCGCCGATGGTCAGCGGACGGTTCAGCGAACCTTCGACCCAGTCGCCGGTCCCTTGCGGTTGAACCGAAACTGATCCGGTCATGTATCCCAAACGAGCTGCCCGGCCCGGAGGATCGACTTGCTGCCCTCCCGTGGAAGGGATGGTCTGACCTGCGGGAGGAGGTGGCACTTGCGCAGGATAGGTTGACTGATCCCCAACTGAAGCCGTCGGCTGGTCTGCTGGAGATTGAGGTGCCTGATCCGCCGGGTAAGCCGATTGCTGGTCCGGAGGCGGAGGCGCGTCCTGGCCTGCCGCTGAAATCGTCGCCGTGGTCGCCGCTAACAGTGCTACGAAAAAGCTGATTCTAAGTAAGCTCCCGAGATTTTTCATGACCCGACTCCCCCGGAACACCGCCAGCTACTGCCGTGTTCCTTCAGCCACTTATGCCGCGGGGCGGAGGTGACTGAATAGCGCTGCCTCTATGGATTAGAACACCGGTTTGGAGGAAGAGTTGCAGGAAACGTTACCGAAGTGCGATGCGGGCCGAAGTCCCTTTACAGGTTTATTTTGCTGCAGCTTGGTGCGGGAAACGCTGTTTACTTTTTCGTTAGCTGGCACCCCCTCCCCCCTGATCTTTTGGAATCATGGGATTAGGGGGACACTACCACCAAGATCTTTGAGTTAGAAGGACTTATATGCAAAATATTCCGGACAAAGGAGTTAGCGGCTCTTGTCATTATCTATAGGCTGACCGTACAGTTACATGATTAGCTGGAAGCGTGCACGAGAGTCAAGGATAAAAGCGGGAGACGTGCGATAAATCGAGTGGCATTTCCCATTTCGGAACGCGGTTGGCTCGAATCGGTACCCGACAGGACGACCTCTGAGCCTTCGGGATTGATCCTGTGGAAAGCGGTTTCCATCGGAGTCATTTAACTGGCCTTATGACGCTCGATCTGGGCGGCGCTTACCTGCATCGAAACTAACCGAGCCACTAGCACCGTTAAATAGATTTGCCCGGTCACGGCTTCTCCGGAGCCAAGACTATGTGCGACCGGGTGGGCCGGGAGGATTCCCTGATAGCCGACCGTTGTCAGCATTCCAAAGCTATAGTTGACCCAAGTTGTCGGGAGCGAAACATCGCTCCCTGCATTGGTGAAAGCGCCGGCATCCAAAGATGCAGCGATGCGGTATGCGTATGCCCAGGCGAACCCAATGCACAGATAAGCGGCAATCGCTCCCTGGATCCGCATCAAGGTGACCGGCCCGGGGCGGAACACCTGCCAAAGCAACACAACCGTAATTGTAAGAATGGCCGTCAGCCCAGCCGATAGACTCCAAAGGATGATCGTGTTCGTTGGCTTCCACCACGTCGCCCAGTGCAATGCAATCGCCACGATAGCCACCAGCGATGTCAGCACGAACAGTCTTCGGTTCTCCCAGGCGATCGCAGCCCCTGCGACCGATATGAGGGAAAACGCGATGTCTGCGTAAAGTTGCATATTACTTCTCTCGACACCTAACGAGGGGATCACGAACCCCACTACGATCAGAAGCAGCAAGAACAAGGAGAGGTTGACCTGCGACTGCCAGGTTTGAGTCAAGAGATCACGCGTTTTTGAGTGCATGAACGACTCCTTCCGTCGATTGCGGATGCTCGGGAAGCGCCGCCCATGGCAGGTGGCTTCCGAACCTCACTTCTCACTGTTGCCGGCTCACTTCTCCCAGGCGAAGATCTGCTTCCAATCGTTCTTCATGCTGATCACGGTCCAGCCCTTCGCCTTGGCTTCGTCGTATAAAGCCTGAGGGAAGGTGCCGACCTTGGTGTCAGGCAATCCCTGGGCTGGGCCATACGCGTATTCGCGCTGCGCGTCGTCGTGCAGCACCAGCATCTCCAGTGAGGCTCCCCGGCTCGCCTGGGTATACTCCAGCATCTGCCGGTCCCCATCCGTGTTGCCGAACGCCGCCTTGGGATGCTTCCCGATGAAGAGATAAATATCTTCCGCCTTGCCCGCACCGTTGTTGTTCAGCAAGAGTTTCGGGTCACGCATCAGGATGCCCTGCCCATCTTTGTTGTATTGGTATTGGGTGTCGAGCGCCGAACCGATAATCTGCTCCGGCGGGATGCCATACACCTGCTGCGCGTAGGCACGAACGAAGTCCTGCCCGCCTCCGGTCACGATGTAGGTCCGGTACCCGTTGTCGCGCAGATAACGCATGACCTCCAACATCGGCTGGTACACCATCTGCGAACAAAGTTTGTCGAAACGGGGATGCTTTGCCGTCGCCATCCAGTCCTTCACGATTGTCTGGAAGGCTTCCGCAGTCATGCCAGTATGAGTTGCGAGGGCGATCACTTCGATGTCCTTCAGGTTGAACTTCGCGATCGCCTCTTTGTCGCCGGTAAGTAAAGCTTTAAAAGGTTCTTTCGTTTTCCATTCCGGATGCTGAGGAGCAAGAGCGCCCACCCGATCGAAGGCAAAGAGGACCTGCGAGTAGATGGGCTGCTCGACCCAGGTTGTGCCGTCCTGGTCGAAAGTGGCGATGCGGTCCTCCGGAGCGACGAATTTAGGATTGCTCTTGTCGGTAGTGGTTTTGACAAAGTCGACGATCGCCTGCTTCGCAGGTCCATCGTTCCATGAAGCCAGTGGGTCAGCAGCAGCGCCAGGGGCCGCTGGGCTTGCTGACGGAGTTGAGGGTGCAGGATTTGTGGAACATCCAACTGTGATGATAGCTAAGAAAAGTAACGAGAGTAATGCCAAACGGATTTTCATTTCTGACCTCCTTAATCTCTCTAAGGTCGGGATGACCGCCTCGAAGGCTGACGAGGCGGCCCGATAGCAGCGTACGAACTCTTCGCGCCGACTCAACCAAACAATTTCAGTTCTTCTGCCGCTGCTGCTGTTCCATTTGTTTCAGCTTTTGCTGCAGCAGCATCTTCTCCTGCTCCTTGCTTAACTTGGGAAACAGGAACGCAAGCTGCAACCGCATGCTCCAGGGCGAAGCTCCTGGGGGATGGACGGCGTTGCCATAAAACTGTGCGCTGATATTCACTGGCTGGAATCCGAGCTTCATGATTCTCCCAATGCCGCCGCCGAAGGGCGCGACCCATCGGCCGCTATTGCTGACTTCCCAGTTCGCGGTGATGATTGGTTGGGAAGTCAGGTACCAGCCCTTTTTCATGTTGTAGTTGATGAAGTACTGCACCAGCATTTGATTGATCGATGGGCGGCTGCCCGAACCAGCGACCGACCAGATGTTGTTGGCGAGCACGCCCAGCACGAAATGACCTGGCATGGCCAGAGCGACAACGTTGGGTCCGACGCCAAGCTTGCCTTGTCCCAGGAACTGGCTGGTCGCAGTCGGCAATTGAAAGATCGGTCCGACGCCCCAGATCAGCTTGTGCGGTTTGCTCGGAGAGAGCAAAAAGGTGGGCTGCATGTCGCCCAAGCCGTAGACGCCACTCTGAGGCGCGGGAGCCACCGCAGGGAGTGGCTGATAGATGATGGGAGTAATCCAGCGAATGATCAGGTTCCAGTTGTCGCTTACCTTCACTGGAATCACCGGCTGGATGTTCAATACATCTTGCGTACGGTATCCGGGATCGATGCCGAAGTTGTTGTTGTTCTGCACGGGAACGCTGATGAGGCTGGCGACGGGGTTCTGCGCCGCCTTTCTCAACGCATCCGTATTTACCGCCGCCGCTGGCGTTGCCTCCGTGGCGACCGAAGTTCCCTCCGGGCCAACGGGCGTGTCTTGGGCAAACAGCACCGCGGTTAGGAAAAAAAAGGCCATCAACGTTAAGAGTCTTGGGCTATTCCGCATATGTAACTCCTTCTGATCAACACTCACGAAATGCATTTGGAGAATCAATGCGCGCAAGTTTCCGATCAGAAGTGATGCTAGTGAGGTGTTTGGGTGTCGGGAACTGGTAAAAGGGTCAGTCGGCAGCTGAAGGATAGCTAGCAGCAATCGTCACCAGCCCAGGATGCCCCATGCATCATGAACCGCCCGCTCGGCTGAAATGACGGGTCAATTTCAAACAGCCGGGGATAAATGAGGTAAGCATGCCGTTACACTCAGAACTCGTCGATGAGCGTAATCGGGATTTAACGCCAATCTGCCCCAGAGCCGCTGCGCTACACTGTCATGCCCTCGGGAAAAAACCGTGAAACGAAGACGAGAAGAAACGGTTATCCGCGTAGAGTGTGGGGTTTCTGCGCTCGTTCACGCAACTCCTGGCGTGACTGCCTCTCGTTTTGCTGGCAGAAGCGCTAACAGGACAACTCCGATAACAAGGTTTACGATCACATCAGCAAAGTTCCGGTGGACGCCGTGAATCCACGCTTCCACGGTTTGAATAGCCATCACAGCGCCATGGGAGATGTTCCACCAAGCTGCTAGAGCAATCATCGAGCGATGCTCAGAGGGTCTCCTTGCGGCTATGAGTAGAAAGACCCCGACCGGAATAAAAAAGCTCAGAAACATCGGTCCGCACTCGCACTTCCCCTCCAAAAGCCAGCTGGAATGCCGCAGATCCATATATAGAAAATAAATTTGGGGCAGATTCAACAGCCCCACGATCACCAGGACGATCTGTGTCAGGCGTTCTCTTTTCACATTGACCTCATTATTTGAGCGACCAGTTACGACGTGCGGACAGTCTCAACCCCTGACCAAGTCCACGCCTGCCAGATGATGACCGAGGTGCACACAGTCTCGATCGTCGCGAAGAACACGTACGCTGGAAAAACGGGGTCTCGAAAGTTACCGTTAGTCAGAGGCAGAACGAAGGTCAAGAAACCGTTTACAAGGGTCAAAATTGCACCCGCGATGATATTCGCCAGCCGGTTCGCTCTAAACGGAAGCAGTCGACACGCCGGAATCATGGCGATGGGTATTTCCATCAAGGCCGCTGAACCCAGCAGAGCCCATTGTGGAAGGTGTGGGGCTGAATTCGGCGAGCCAACGAAAGCGAACAGGGCAAGCACGTCCGCATACAGGTAGTTCAATAACGCGAAGATCCAGAATAGAGACAACCGCTCCTTTGTGTCATGCATGTCAACCTCCTGCGGAATAGTTACGGTCCAGGGGCGGAATAAGTTTCAGATGCAGCAAAGAGATTGTGGCGTCAGTTGGCGCTATCAGGCCATAGCGCAAGCTTGCGCCGTCTGTTCGCCCCGTCAGCTGGGTTTTGAGCGTAACGGCGATATAACGTCAACTGAGATTTGGTTCACGCGGACTGATTAAGCACGATCAGCCCGGGCTCATCCTGCCTATTGGGATCAACGCTTTGGCATCGGAGGTGAGTCTCGGTTTTCGTGGGATGTGCCCCAGTCCGGGAAGATTTGTGCAATGGAATACGCAACGAAGGCAGGTCTTTGTCGCCGCTTCTCTCGGAGAGTGAACATGATGGCAAGGAAAAATCCTATTAAAGCTCCGAGGAATGCTTCCGTAACTGAGAGGCTATTGAACTTTCGCAGCCCCTGGTTGGTCAGAATGAACCCGGTATATGCCATGGCTACCGTCCAGAGGATTACGCGAACAGGGAACATAGCAAAAATCCCTTTCATCAGCGAGCGGCGGCGGGCGGGACAGTCGCTTTCGGAGGATACGGAAACGTGTATTCATGGACCTTACCGCAAGTCGGACAAGTGACCTTGGGGTTCAGTTCCATCTGTTCTTTGTTTTGTTCGGCCATCCCTTCCAGGAAGGCTGTAAACGTCGGACCGCAGTCCTTGCAGAGATCGTCAGTGTTGCCGTCGGTCATGGTTGTTCTCTCAGAGTAGACGCCAAACTCGGGCCGGATGACGCAAGTCCCGCTTTCGACGCTACTGCAGTGCGTTTAGCTTCTGGTAGAGCAACATCGCCACAAGCACCAGCAGAAATATCCCAGACCCGATGCTAAACACGCGCACCGGGATGGTAAGCCGGTTGACCTTGGCCAACAGTTCCGTCTGCTCTTGGTGCATGTGCGAACTCGCGTCATCCAGAAATAACTGATCATCCCTGTGCATGGTGAGTGTGCTCTTGTAGATCAGGAGGACGATCAGACCAATTGCGAAAACTCCGAAGATCACCGCCACGACAGTCAGCGTCATAAGCCACCTCGGGCAGACATCGCCACCCTCTCCTTCGCCATTTCCTTTATAACCTCGGCAAGTGTAGCTTTGGCCGATTTCTTTTGTGTTTTTTTCTTAGCCATACACCTATGGTTTCAGAAATCCGGGGGATTAACTGGTCAATTTGGATCAAGGTGGCCTTTTGTCTAAAAAGCCGCATGGTCGGAGACGAAAGTTGGGTAGTTGATGCAACCAGGGCATAGCGCTCAAAATCCCTCAATGAGTGTAATGGCGAGTTTGCGTCAACAATCGCGGTATAGCCTCGACCGCGCCAGAACTGCGCAGTTTCTTAGGTCTTGACCGACTGTCCCCCCGGGAGCATAATCACGGCCTCGACCGACCGCATGGTTTCCGCCCAGCGGGCCGCCAGCCGAGAGGGCCCGTCTTTTCCCTGGATTGATCCATTTGTGCTTTCGTGAACTCGCACCGGGGAGGCGCTCCAAATGACGAAGAATCGAATCTGCGATTTTCTTACGATCGCAATGAACCGCTGTCGGGTTTCGCATACTTTGGGGGAATCGCAGCCAGGTATGGTCGTTAGATCGTATAACGAAACCAACTCTAAAACTAAGGGAAGGGGTTAGCTTTATGGGAGGCAAAAGATTCTCCATCGTTGTGAGCCACCTGGTAGCGATCTTCACTTTGACTTTGTTCGGGACGAGCACGAACGCGCAGACTTTCACTGTGCTGCACAGCTTCGACGGCACGGACGGCAGCCAGGTCTTCCCGGGGCTGGTCCAGGCCTCCAATGGGGATTTCTACGGGGCAACGGCCGATGGCGGGGCCAACAGCAACAAGGACTGCGTCGATAACTGCGGCACCGTCTTCAAACTCACCGCAACTGGCAAGCTGACCACGCTTTACAGCTTTTGCTCGCAAAGCGGTTGCTCGGACGGGGCCGAGCCCCAAGCAACGCTGGTCCAGGACACCAATGGGAACCTCTACGGGACAACGTTCATTTTGGGGGCCGATAACGGTGGGACGGTCTTCAAAATCAGCCCCGGTGGCAAGCTGACCACGCTTTACAGCTTTTGCTCCAAAAGCGGTTGCTCGGACGGAAACGGTCCCGGAGCGCCGCTGGTACAGGCTACCAATGGGGACCTCTACGGAACAACGCTCTTTGGTGGCAGCAACGCCTGCTTCTGTGGCACGGTCTTCAAAATCACCCCTAGTGGTGCGCTCACCACGTTGCACAGCTTCGACTCCACGCACGGAGCCGGCCCCGAAGCCGCGCTGATCCAGGCCACGGATGGGAACTTCTACGGGACGACGTCCGAGGGCGGAGTCCACGCCTCGGGAACGGTCTTCAAAATCACCCCCGCGGGCAAGCTGACCACGCTGTACAGCTTTTGCTCACAAACGAACTGCCCTGACGGCGCCAACCCAATCGCCGGGCTGATCCAGGCCACGGATGGGAACTTCTACGGGACGGCGACCCAGGGCGGAGCCAACGCTGGTGGCACGGTCTTCAAAATCACCCCCAGTGGCAAACTGACGACGCTGCACACCTTCGACGGCACGGACGGCTTCAACCCCGAGGCGACGCTAGTACTGGCCACCGATGGGAACTTCTACGGGACAACGTGCTGCGGCGGGACCGACGGCGACGGCACGATCTTCAAAATCACGCCAAGTGGCAAGCTGACGGCGCTGCACACCTTCGATGGCACGGACGGTGAGTTCACCGCGCAGGCTCTGGTCCAGGACACCAATGGGAAGTTCTACGGGACAGCCCCCGATGGCGGTGCGAAGAGCGATGGGACGGTCTTCAGCCTGTCTGTAGGTCTGGGCCCGTTTGTGGAAACGCAGCCGACTTCCGGCAAAGTGGGAGCGGCTGTCAAGATTCTGGGAACGGATCTGACCGGCGCAACTAGTGTCACGTTTAACGGCACAGCAGCGGTCTTCAAAGTGGTCTCGGCTTCCTTGATCACGACCAACATACCAACTGGTGCGACTACTGGCACGGTCGAGGTAAAGACACCCAAGGGAACGCTCAAGAGCAACGTGGCCTTCCGGGTGACGAAGTGACGCATTGATCCGTTCGGAATCTCGGAATCAAAGAATACTGAGGCCGCTCGGATGTCTGGGCGGCTCTTCTTTTTGCATCATGCCGAAAGCGTTGCGCGGGTGACTTCTGTTATCAGATGGGATGAGAAGGCCGGTTTCCGGCGGGATGCGATACGCTCCCAAGTTATCGACGCGCTCGAAGCGCAAGAGATAAAGGAGACCGGCAATAAAGAAGATTAGCACTGTAGCGGCAGAGCAGAGCAAGAATTTTCGAGAGCAGAAACTGACGATCGGTTTGGATCTAGGCGATCGATCGAGCTGGTATTGCGTGTTGGCGCTAAAAGAGAAACTTCAGCGCCACCTGGATCACGCGCGGGCTGACATCCGACTGGATTTGTCCGAAAGTTGGCGATTCGATGTCGCTGACCGGCAAACGGAAATTAGTGTGATTCAGCACGTTGAACAATTCACCGCGAAATTGAAGTTGCTTTGATTCCGTCAGCGGTATGTTCTTGAACGCCGAGAAGTCCCAGTTCACGTATCCGGGGCCTTCGACTGCGTTGCGGCCTTCATCTCCGAATACTTCGAACCGGCCTTGAGGATCCGGCTGGAGTTGCTGGAACGCGCTTACGTTGAACCATTCCTGCGGCGTGCGCGGGCCAGAGTTTGGGTTTCCAATCACATTGGGACGGTTGGCGGAGAAGCCGGTGATTTCCGGGGCTTGCCCCTGCAGCGAAACATCGTTGGAATCGAATACCGTGAAGGGTGTGCCGCTCATCGCTGTGAAAATCCCGTTCAGCTGCCAGTTGCCGAGAACCTTGCCGTACCAGCTACTTGAATGCTGCAAGAAAGGCAGGCTCCATTGATAACTCAACACCAGGCGATTGCGAGCGTCGAACATGGAGGGGCCGCGCTCGCCCGCGAGATTGAAAGGATTCTGCGCCAGATCGTTCTCTCCCGCGACGGGCTGCGAGGCAGAGCCCGTAATGTTGAACGAAGATACGTCGTCGATCGAATGCGACCAGGTGTAGGAGGCAAGGAAGGAGAGCCCGTGACTGAAGCGCTTTCGCAGGCTGGCTTCCAAGGCGTTGTAACTGGAATTCGCGATACTCGCGATTTCACCGACCGAACTATAAATACAATTGTTGGGCTGCGCCAAGGTGCATCCGGAATAGAGCCGGCGCTGATTTACATTATTTTCGTTGGATAGAGGATTGCCGCTGGCGTCGACGCCGGGGATAAATACGGGCGGATTCCCTTCAATGAAGCGCGGCAGTCTCACTCCGGAGGTACCGACGTATCCGATCTGAAAGAGCCAGTCCGCGCCGAAAGAGCGTTGGATATTCAGATTCCAATCCTGCGCATAGGGTAGACGCAGACTGCGCGAGACCACGAGCAGCGTCATGGGCTCGGGGAAAGCTTGACTAAAAGGGTTGGGAGTATAAAACGGGTTGGCAAATGAGTTGACGGGGAAGCCTATTTGCTGAGTCTTGAGGTAGGGAGGCGCGCTGACCGGATCCTGCAACGGACCGCCCTCACCGGTGTAATAGGGCTCGTAGAAGATTCCGTAGGCCGCGCTGACCACGGTTTTGCCGTCGCCACGCGGATTCCAGGCAAATCCTACTCGCGGAGCAAAGGCTGTCGCCTGCGTTGGAATCAGGCCCGCAGGCACGCCCGGATCGCCGGGATAGAGAAGTCCGGCTGGAGCGTTGGGAACTACCTTCGACTGCGCTCCGGGAACGAAAAGATTCACCCGGTTGTGATTCTCGGTGGAGGGGAAGGGCAACTCGTAACGAAGTCCCAGGTTTAAGGTCAAGTTCGATGTGACTTTGTAGGTATCCTGGGCGTAAGCATCCAGAGCCCGGTCACGGATTTCACGACTGAAATCGCCTCCGCCCTGCAAAAAGACCACCGGATTGCCTGACAGGAAGCTGGCAAATCCATCGCTGTAGGGAAAATTGGAAAAGACAAAAAAACCATTGGTGGCGATACCCTGCAAAGCATTGATCTGGTCGCGCCGGTAGCCTCCGCCAAATTTAAGATCGTGGCGGCCATGGATCCAGCTCAGAGAGCCGGAGTAGCTAAACGTGTTCTGATAGGTGTTGCGCGGTCCTGTGATGGGATCGCCAACCGAGGCGTAGCCTCCGACCTGGATAAACGGAGGTCCGGCGGCCGAGGCGAGTGTGGGATCGTATTGAAAACCTAAGTTCGACGGCGACTCGTGATTCAAGTACTGGTCAAGCAGGAACTTATTGCGGAGATACGAAAAGCGCGCGACGGCGATGGTGGTTGGCGAGAAGACGTGGGTCTCTTGCGCAACAAAGTTCTGCGCGCGATCATCCTGGCCCACGGGAAAACCAGGGACGTTGGCGCCCACCGGCGAAAGAGGATCCGTCGTCGGGCCACTGCTGTACATGTAGCGGAAATTCAGAGTATCCGCATGCGAAAGATAGTGATCCAGGCGCACGCCGAATTGGTCGTTATTCTGGCTTAAGGTCTGGGTGGCGATGAAGCCGTTTTCTCCGACGTTCGGCAGCGGGAAGAATGGCAAAACACTCTTCGCAGTTGGATCGATGGGCGTGAAAAGGGTCATTTGGTTGAACGGCACTGGGTTTCCGAAAAATGTGAGTTGCTGTTGAGCATTGGCGCAGAGTCCGCTCGAACTAAAGCCAGCCGTGCACTGCTCCGCGAAGTTGCCCTGCCTTTCCGCTAGCGAAGGCACGGTTGCGGGCACAGTTTCGCCCTGCCGGTTGCGGAAGCCTTCGTAATACACGAAGAAGAAAGTCTTGTCCTTAATGATCGGCCCACCGAAGGTACCGCCGAACTGATTCTGCTTCAAAGGCTGAACACTTCGAGTGAAGTAATCGGACGCATCCATCGCGTCGTTGCGCAGAAACTCCCACGCCGCGCCGTGAAATGCATTGCCTCCGCCTCTCGTTACGATATTCGTCGTGGAGCCTGTATTGCGACCGAACTCCGCGTTCGCGTTGTGGGTAAGGATTTTGAACTCGGCGATCGCGTCGATCGGTGGCTTGAGAACATATCCGGCGTCCACCGCGTTGACATTGTCAGCACCGTCGATCAGAAAATTGTTCGACTCCGGCCGCTGGCCGTTCACGGCATAAGCCTGGCCCTGTCGTGCTGGACCTCCGGCTTCGAGAAGCCCGGGAGTCAAGGGCACAACGCCCGGTTGAAGCAATCCCAGCTGAGAAAAGTTACGACCGTCCAGGGGGAGATCGAGAATCTCGCGCTCCATTACGGTTTCCCCAAGACTACTGACTGTGCTCTGCACCAAGGCCGCGTCCGCTCTCACTTCAACTTGCTGCGTCTCCGCCCCGACTTTGAGGTGAATGCTGACGGTCGCAGTCTCGTTGACATCCAATGAGATTCCTTGCTGCAGGTACTTCTGGAAACCTCGCGCATGGACCTCTACCTGATAATGTCCGATCGGGAGTTCTGCCAGCACGTACGCTCCCTCACGATCCGTAACCGCTGCACGAGTTAAGCCGGTTTCGATGTGCTTCGCGGTAACCGTTGCGGCCTGGACAACTGCGCCGCTCGGATCCAGGACAGTTCCACGAATGCTTCCTGTAATTTGTTGTCCCCGAGCATTCAAACTTACGAGGTTCAAACCCGCGACAAACGCCACCAGCACGAACGCCAGCTTTCTCAGGCCGATCAGGTATTTCCCCATTTGTCCTCACGGATCGTCTTGATTTTGAAATGAAGACATCCCTCGTAAGCGAACATCCAGTACGGCCGGAAATCTCACCCACAGAGTGTGGGCGATTATAGGGATGCTCAGCGACAGGTCAATAATGCGAAAGCAGTATTTGCTTCGGTCAAGCTCTGATGAGAGCGGGATTGTGGTGTTCTAGATATTGCGCCGGGACTTTCCTCCGGCTGATTTGTCGCCCAGGCTGAAAGTGCTAAGCCCACAGATGCGATTTCGCGCCGTGAGTCACGGCGACTCGGAAGTTACGAGCACGACATAACATATTTGATACTGCCTTGCGTTACCTTCGTCACCGGCGGAACCCGGCGTCACGAATGAGTTCTCTCGACGCTGTGCTAGCTTTTTCTTTGGCCCGACTCGGAATCAAGCGCGGCAGCAGAGTGCTGGCGCTGGAAGTGTGTTCAGGGAGCCGGTGGGGGATGCATTGGAAGCAGGGGCGGCGATTCAGCGCGAGATTCACGGCACTAAATTCATCGTTGCCAGTGGCTCGATGCAGCGCTTCATGGCCATGGTCGAGCGTGTGGCGGGGCACACCGAGACTGTCCTAATCACTGGTGAAACCGGAAGCGGCAAAGAACTGATTGCTTGCAGCGTTCACGAATTCTCCTACCGGAACGGCAAACCCTGGATCGACATCAACTGCGCGGCTCTGCCGGAGCACCTGGTCGAGAGCGAACTGTTTGGCTACGAAAAAGGAGCCTTCAGCGGCGCCGATACGTCCAAGCCGGGACTTTTCGAACTGGCCGACAAGGGAACGCTCTTCCTGGATGAAATCGGCGAGTTGCCATCTCATATTCAAGTAAAGCTGCTGCGCGTGCTGGACGGAGCTGCGTATTACCGTTTGGGCGGCCATCGCAAGATCACGGTCGATGTGCGGATCGTCGCTGCCACGAACCAGGATCTGGAAGCAGCCGTGCGTGAAGGGCGCTTCCGCAAAGATCTTTTCCATCGCCTGAGCCAGTTCGAGCTGCGGGTTCCGCCGCTGCGCGAGCGGCCGGAAGATGTGGTCGCGCTGGCAGAGCATTTCCTGCGTCTGAAGTCTGAGAAGATGAAGTTCAACGCAGAGGCTTTGCGCACGCTTCAGTCGCACTCGTGGCCGGGCAATGTTCGTGAGCTTCGGAACATCGTTGCCAAAGTCGCGATGGCGGCAAACGGTACAGAAATTGGTGCGGCTGACGTGCTGGCTGAACTTTCCGCGGAACAGCAAAAGACCGCTACCCCTGTGCCCTCCGGGGATCTCCAAGATATGGAGAGACAGATGGTGTTGAAGGCGCTCGAAAATACCGGAGGCCACCGCGCAAAGGCAGCCGAGCAACTGGGAATCTCGCGCAGAACTTTGAGCCGGAAGCTGGGCGAATACAAGATCACAGCGGCGCCCAGCGACAAGAGCCGGGCCTTGGGCGCTCTCAGCCTGAAGCAGAAGAAGTTTTTCCGCGCAAAGGTAAAGCTTCCGGTTGTGCTGAAGAATAGCCAGGGTCAGGAGACTCTGGTCACAGCGGTTAATTTGAGCGTGGGTGGCATGGGGCTGGAAGGGCTGCCGGATCCGCGGCGGTCGGAAGGGCTGATGGACATCAGCTTTGTCCTGCCGGACAGTCAGACCCGTATCGAGGCGAAGGTGCAGATTGTCTGGGCGGATCTGGAAGGCCGTGCGGGGGCGACATTCGTGGTCATCGAGCCGGCGGTCTACAAAGAGCTGCAGGAGTGGACCAATCATCGGATGAAAGAAGAAGGTTGGGAACTGCCTTTGTAAAGTAGGGGACGTCTCAAGTCGGAATAACCTCTCGATCCCCGCTATACTGAAGCCCGACAATTGTCTATTGAAAACCCTTCTCAGCGCTGCGCGGTCCCCGGACGGGGGCGTCCGGGGCTACGTGTTGGCGACTGGGACAGGCTGGCCCACCCTTGGGCTTGGGGACAATTTGGCCCGACGTGTCCCTGACCGGATTTGTCTAAGTCCTTGCCGGACAACCTTTCACGCTTACCTTCCCGTGGTTAGGGGCGTGCAGCAATGACTCGGACGCCCGAGCTACATGGGCGTGAGGAGCTGTGAAGGTTTATGGCGGAAGTTACCAAGGTCACTTCGAAAGCTCGTCACCTGGCATTCTGGTGCGTGATCCTGGGTGCTGCCTTCGCCTTTGCCGCGCCGCGGAAGATTTCCAAGGATCTGCAGAAGCGATCCTCGCAGCCGTGGGTGAACGTCATTGTGCAGTACCGGGTTCCACCCAGCCAGAAACATTTCGCCAAGGTTGCTGCCAAGGGCGGCACGCTCCAACAGAACTTGCCGTTGATCAACGGTGCCGCCTTTACGGTAAAAGGCAGTAGCGTCGCTGCGCTCGCGAAAGATTCCAACGTGGCGTACATTTCGCTCGACCGTACGGTTTGGGCAACAGCGACCGTTACCGACCTCTACGACCAAGCGGTGCTGGCTCCGTACGCGTGGTCGAGGAACTTTACTGGAAGTGGAATCGGGGTCGCGGTCATCGATAGCGGAATCACAGCGGGCCGGGATTTCACGCTTGCGAACGGTACGGGTTCGCGCATTGTGTACAACCAGAATTTTGCCAGTGGTCCGAATACTGCTGCCGATTTGTACGGACACGGCACGCACGTGGCCGGTATCCTGGCGGGCAATGGCATGGATTCGCGGGGCGCAAACTTTCGCAAGACGTTCATGGGGATTGCGGACAATGCGAGCCTGATCAACCTGCGAGTTCTCGATCAGAATGGGACCGGCCGTGATAGTGCAGTGATCGCGGCGATTGAGAAGGCGATAAGTCTGAAGAGCAAGTACAACATCCGCGTCATCAATCTCTCGCTTGGCCGAGCGGTTTACGAAAGCTACAAGCTTGATCCGCTTTGCCAGGCGGTCGAGGCGGCGTGGAAGGCAGGGATCGTCGTGGTGGTCGCGGCCGGGAATGAAGGGCGCAACGATTCGGCTCATACCGACGGGTACGGAACCATCGCAGCGCCGGGGAACGATCCTTATGCGATCACTGTGGGCGCCATGAAACCGATGGGGACTCCGACGCGCGCCGACGATCTGATTGCCAGTTACAGCTCAAAGGGACCGACGCTGCTCGACCACATTGTGAAGCCAGATATTGTTGCGCCAGGCAACCTGACGATTTCCGTGTTGGCCTCTTCGAGCGCGATTTTGGTGAAGGCCTCGCCTAAGAACGTCGTTGCGCTGAGTTCCTATACCGCCAATGGTAAGGGTACTGCTTCTTACTTCACGCTGAGCGGCACCAGCATGGCCACGCCCGTTGTGAGCGGAGCCGTCGCGCTGCTGCTTCAGAAAAATGGATCGCTGACGCCGGACCAGGTGAAGGCGCGACTGATGAAGAGCGCATACAAAACCTTCCCGCGATCGAGCACTGCGAAGGATCCGACCACGGGCAAGAGCTACACCAGCCAGTACGACCTTTTCACCGTCGGCGCAGGATATCTGGACATCCAGGCAGCGTTGTCGAGCATGGATCTGGCGCCGTCGACTTATGGGATTGCGAAGTCTCCCGCCGTCGCACGCGACAGGAGTGGAAACATCTACCTGGTGACTGGCTCTTCAGTTCTCTGGGGTGGCTCGATTATGTGGGGAACTTCCGTGGTCTGGGGCACGTCGGTGCTGTGGGGGACGAGCACGAAGGGCGAGTCAGTCCTGTGGGGATCGTCAGCTCCGTGGGGCTCGAACGGTGATAACGGCTACAGCGTGCTCTGGGGGACATCGATCATCTGGGGTACATCGAACGAAAACGAGAACGAAGCCATTCCGATCGAGCTTGAAGGCGAAAAGTAGAAGCTTGCGTGCCTTCGGTTGAGATCTTTCGCCGATCCTGATTTTGTTCATGCGCGTTACTTAAGTTTGCGACTTTCACCGCAAGTGATTGCCCTCGTGCAAGTTAGCTGATATCTCTACTCTCAACTCAGCTTGGAATCCCCGCCCGGGGAAGTGGTGTGCAGAAGGGTTTTGGCCCAACCCATGATCGTTTGGAAATTGCCCGCTGAGGGTATCGACACGCTATCCGCATTGCCAAAACTCGCTACCAAGATTCTGGTCACCGTGCTGATTGGCGGTTTTCTCGGCGCGACCCTGGTTCGCCTTGCGCCTGGCTTTGGCGTGGACGAAGAGGAGTTGGATGCGCGACTCAGCGACCGCAGTATTCAGGCCCTACGAGAAACCAGAGCTAACGAACCCAATCTTTTCGTTTTCTATTTTCGTTATTTGAACCGGCTGGTGCATGGCGACCTTGGAACTTCGCGAACTCTGCAACGGCCAGTGCTGCAACTGATCGCTGAACGCTTGCCCGAGACTTTGAAGTCGGTGGCTCTGGGCCTGGCTCTGGGCTGGAGCGCCGGTTTCCTGCTGGCAGTCGCAATCGTGATGTCGAGGGCTTGGCTTCTCGATCTGGTGGGCAGTTTGTTGGTAGGAGTATTGCTTTGCCTGCCCGCGGCCGTGCTGGCATTGTTGTTTGTGTTGGCGCAAGCGCCCGCGCGCTTATTGCTGGGTTTGGTTGTCTTCCCGAAAATCTTTCGCTATTCGCGGAACTTGCTGGCACGGAGTTCAGCGTTGCCACACGTCCTGACTGCGAGAGCCAAGGGCTTGGGCAACGTGCATGTGCTGGTTTGGCACATTCTGCCGACGGTCGCGCCGCAGCTTCTGGCCTTGCTTGGAGTCACGGTCAGCGTCGCGTTTACTGCTGCGATCCCCATGGAAGCCTTGTGTGATATTCCCGGGATCGGCCAACTGGCCTGGAAGGCTGCGCTGGGGCGCGACGTCGCCTTGCTGGTCAATCTGACCATGGTCGTCACTTTGGTGACGCTCGTCGCTAATTCTGCTTCTGACCTGATGGGGAGAACTTTTCGGACGAGTGAAGCATGAAATGGGCGCGCACAACCGCGATTGCTTTTCTGCTAGGGATTTCCGCCGCATGTCTGCTGGCGAACCTCATAGCGCCAGCGTCATACGCGCACCAATTCCGGGAGGAGCCTAACGCTTCGCCTTCGCGGCAACATCTGTTGGGTACTGACGACTTAGGCCGGGACCGCTTTTCGCGTCTGCTGTATGGAACCCGCGTGTCGCTGCTGCTGGCACCGGCGGCCGCTTTGCTCTCAAGCGTGTTAGCGGCTTTCGTCGGTGGCATCGCGGGATTTGCGGGCGGCCGTGTGGAACGGTTTGTCATGGCGGGCACGGATCTTTTCCTTTCCCTGCCCTGGCTCTTCTTGCTCATCACCGTGCGCGCGCTTTTGCCTCTGAACGTATCTCCGATCGTTTCCGTGCTGATCACATTTGCGATGCTGGGATGCCTGGGCTGGGCAGGCGCGGCCCGCATCATCTGCGCCGACGCTCGGGCGCTGGCGCAATCGGATTTCATCCTTCTGGCGCGGGCTTCGGGCAGCACCGGTTCTCGGCTGTTGTGGCGTCATCTTGTGCCCAATCTGAAGCCCGTGCTGTTTGCGCAGTTCTGGATTTCGGTTCCGGTTTTTATTTTGACCGAAGCCAACTTGGGGATTCTCGGCTTGGGAGTCGCGGAGCCGTTGCCTTCCTGGGGCAGTCTGCTGCGTGAACTGGAAAGCTTTTCAACTATCTCAGGCCAAGCCTGGCAGTTGGTTCCACTCATTTTGTTCATCCTCGTGGTGAGCAGCTTTCATCTTGTCCTGACGAAAGAGGAGTTGCCGGTATGAAAAAGGCTTTAGCAACTTTTGTTCTTTTGACGCTGATCGCACTCGGTTCCAATCATGTGTTAGCGCAGTCTGGCGGCGAGTTACATTTCTGCTTGCGGTCAGAGCCCAAGACACTGAACCCGTTGCTCGCCGCGGATGATGCCTCCGAGACTATTCGTTATCTTACAGGCGGTGTGCTGGTTCGCGTGAATCGGCTCACGCAGGAACTCGAGCCGGAACTCGCTATCTCGTGGAAGGTGACGAACGGCGGAAAGACAATCACCTTCCAGGTACGCGACGGGCTGCGCTTCTCAGATGGAACTTCTTTTTCGGCGGACGACGTGGCTTACACCATGCAACAGCTCATGGATCCCGCCTTGCACTCGCCGACCGGGGATGCGTTTCGTTCGTCGGACAGGAAAGTCGAAACTGAAGTTTTGCCCAAGAACCATGTCCGCATTACCTTCCCGGCGCCGATCGCAGGCCTCGATCGGCTGTTTGATCAAGTGGCGATTATGTCTGCCAAGTCTCCGCAGAAAGAGCTGGCAGTGTTGGGGCCCTACTTCGTCGGCGAGAACAAAGCGGGGTCGTATCTGATCCTGAAGCGGAATCTAAACTATTGGGAAAGAGACCCGGCCGGGCGTCCGCTGCCTTACATCGAATCGGTGCGGCTCGATATTCAGCAGAACCGAGACATCGAGATGCTGCGCTTGACGCGCGGAGAAATTCATTTCATCAACTCGCTCGATGCCGAGTATTTCGACAAAGTGGCTGCTCAGGATCCAGCGATGGCGCATGATGCCGGCGCGTCGCTGGACTCAGAGGAGATGTGGTTCAATCAAGTCGCCAGTTCTCCGCTACCGTCTTACAAAAAAGCCTGGTTCACTTCGACGAATTTCCGGCGAGCGATTTCGGAATCCATCAACCGAGAAGATTTGTCCCGGATCGTATTCCGCGGACACGCGCGTCCGGCGGTCGGTCCGGTATCTCCAGCAAACAAGTTCTGGTTCAACGCCAAGCTGCAAGCGCATCCCTTTGACCAGAAATCCGCGCTACAACGTCTGAGCCAGGATGGATTCCATCTTCAAGACGGCGTCCTGAAAGATCGCGACGGACACGCTGTCGAGTTCTCCGTCATCACGAATGCCGGGAACAAGTACCGCGAACGCATGGCGACGATGATTCAGCAGGATCTGTCCGGCGTCGGGATCAAACTGAATGTTGTAACTCTGGATTTCCCCTCGCTCATTGAGCGCATCACCCATACCTTTGACTACGAGGCTTGCCTGCTGGGGCTGGTGAACGACGAACTCGATCCCAACGCACAGATGACAGTTTGGCTCAGCTCCGCTGACAGCCACCAGTGGAATCCAAGCCAGAAGACGCCAGCGACTGCGTGGGAAGCGGAGATCGATAAGTTGATGCGCGCGCAAGCTTCCACTTTGGACTCGAAAAAGCGTAAGGCAGATTTCGACAAGGTTCAGGAAATTGCTTGGCAGCAGGAGCCGTTCATTTATCTGGTGAATAAGAACGCGCTGTCGGCGGTATCGCCAGCGGTGCACAATGCGCATCCGGTGGTGCTACGGCCACAGGTTTACTGGAACATCGATCAGCTTTCACTGACCAGTGAGGTCGCCAAAAATCGCTGATGGAAGCGCAGCCGCTGCTTTCATTGCGACTCTCGGTCGATTACCCTGGCAAACCTGGGGTGTTGCGAGGCCTATCGCTGGACATCGGCAAGCAGGAAATTCTTGGGTTGGTCGGGCAAAGTGGATGTGGTAAGAGCACACTCGCTTTGGCTATTTTGAAACTTCTTTATCTGAAGCGAGGTCAGGCTCAAGGTTCGATTCACTTCAATGGCCGCGATCTGATGGCACTGAGTGAGCGAGATGTTCGATCTCTTCGCGGCAAAGAAATTGGCCTCATCCTGCAGAGTCCCATGTCCTCGCTGAACCCCGCGCTGCGTATCGGTACGCAACTGGAAGAAGCGTGGAAAGTACACCGGCATAGCTCGCGAGAAGAGTGCCGCACGGGTTTGCATGAAGTCCTTGAGAATGTCAGTCTGCCTGGAGAGCCAGATTTTCTACGACGATATCCATCGCAATTGAGTGTGGGACAGGCGCAGCGGGTTTTGATTGCGATGGCTGTTTTGCATCGTCCTGCGTTGCTCATTGCCGATGAGCCGACCAGCGCTCTCGATCTGATTACTCAGGCGGAAATTCTGCAGTTATTCGCGACGTTGAGCGCCAGGTTCGGCATCAGCATTCTTTATATTTCTCACGACCTGCTGTCGGTGGCGACCATTGCAAATCGCGTCGCCGTAATGCATCAGGGCGAAATCGTCGAGTGCCGCAGAACAGCCGAGTTGTTTCAAGAACCGGAACATCCCTACACTCGTCAACTGATTCGGGCTCTTCCCGTGGTCCCGCGCCTTGCAGCGGCAAGCGCCTCCGGTCGCTGAGTTTGTTGGAAAACCAGTCACGTCACTTCCCGGCTTTGGCGGGCATCGCTATCAGTGCTGTAATTTCCACCGCGTCTGGCGTGCTCCAATTAACCTTGCCGTCTGTCAGCTCCAGACGCTCCATCGTGATTTTCATTTTGCCGCGATCAACCTCAACCAACAGGTAGTGATAGTTCACGGCCTTGCCAAACAAGGGATCTCCGGGCTGCCGCGTGATGAGGTATGGATGCGCTCCTCCGCCTCCGGTGACGAAGTATGTGACCCCGCCATGTTCGTGCCTCTCATAGTTGTGAACGTGTCCGGCAATGACGACAAAACGCGCGCGGGTGCGCGGCTGCCGCTCCTCCAGCATCTTGGCCAGCGCCTGCTCGGGAGTCCGCGCCGAGTGCCCACCGCCGACAGTCTGGTCCGTGGAGTCGGTGTAGGGCGGGTGATGGAGAACGAGGCAGACGAAGTCGATATCAGCCGGCAACCCATCCAGTTTGTGAGCCAGCCATTCACCTTCGGGTCCTGAAGTCTCATCGAGTGAGCTGTCGAGCACCAGCAGAAGCGTGTTCGCGGCGCGCACGGAGTAATAACGATTGGTCTGTAAATCGGGAAAGCGCTGAAAGTAGTTCGGGAGCGCAGCCGTCTGATCGCCATAGAGCTCGTGGTTTCCCAGTGCCGGATAGACGGGAATCTTCTTTTCGCGCCACACTGCGGTTTCCGTGTCCCAGATCTTCCAGTCATTTACGTCACCGCCACGATAGACAATATCGCCACCAATGGAGATGAACGCTGGACGAGCGTCCGCAATGGCTTGCACAAGCATCTGGCGAACCACAGGATTGGAGGCGTCCGTGTTCTTGGGATCGGTGAAGCGGGTGTCCCCGTAGGCGACGAAACGGAATGGCAGACTAATTTGTGGGTGCAGCTCTGCCGGTTGGGTTTGGGCTAGCAGGGTCGGGACCGCGCCGGCGATTAAAACGCAGAATACGAGAACTCTAGTCGTCATGAATGAATGCGCTCTATTTCAACGTAACCTGAATCCGGGGCGCGGTTACGGGCGGCCCATTTTGGGAATTACTATCTAATTAGGGGTCCCCCCTCCCCCTCGATCTTTTGGAATCATGGGGTTACAGCCACACCACCCTCAAAATCTTTGAGGAATAAGGACTTACACGCAAAATATTCCGGAATAAGGACTTAGGTGTTTCCTAACGCGTCGGGCCGCTCGGCACGACGGCCTCGCGCATTTCTTGATTGTCAAAGAGCTAATTAGCTATTAATAAATAATATCCCAGCGAGAAGACTGCGTCGAGCAGACTGCTGAAAAATGAGCAGCTGCAGGCGTGACTTACCTGTCCGGGTGGCCCAGTTTTCTGTAACTGGAGCCACTTGGGCGGGAGTTCTTTGCGATTCGCCCACGCGCAGGTTGTTCAACTCGCACCGAAGGTCCGGAACAAAAACGTGCTGCGGGCATCCGGTAAGAGAGGTCTGCCATTGAACGACGCGTCGCCGTTCGAATAGCCGCCCACGACATACTTCCATCCAAAGAGGCTGCCGCCGCTCAGCCGGATGCTGTAAACCTGGCCGGGCGAAACTTGCAAACCGCCGTTGGGAAAAACGAACGGAACGTGGCGGCAGTCGGCGACCGGCACCGTTTGGGACACAGTCGCTAATACTTCTCCGTCTGCATCGGCCAAATACATCGTGAGTTCGTCATCCGATGGGCCGGGGTTGGCCACCACCAGTTCCACTTCGACGCCGGTGAGCCTCGGCAGCGACGGGGTGAAGGTCTGCCGCACGTCGTTGAGCAGGTTCGTCCAGGCGTTCTTCCACGGCGCGGTGTTTGCCTGGTCCGGGGTCATGAATGCGCGCCGCGGGGGTGGATTGCCGGCAGTTGATCCGACCTGAATCGCTACAGTAAAGGTAAGTCGTTTGGTATCGTCTGGATTATCCGAATTAATTATAGGAATCTTAATTTGCACCTCGCCTTCGGCGGCTGCCTCGAAAATGTAGACAAACGTCGAGTTGCCCGGGTTCGACGGCCCTGCCAGCTCGACACTCTTGAGTCGGATGGCAGGGGAAGAAACTTGCGGGGTGCCGTATTGCCTCGGCCCGACGGTTCCGAGGGTTATCTCTACCTGTTGGCCCACCCTGGCGGTCCAGTGTTGTCCACTGTTGGCGAAATTGAGAGACAGTACCTGTTGCGTGGCTTTCGTGGAAGACACGTTGACCTGCTGACCGTCCGCGCCAGGGCAAGAGGTCCACAGGAACGCCAGCCCTACCAAGAAGACTGCTGATCGCGAGTTCGTCATAGGTCACCATTTGCGTAATGGTACATACAATTAGACGGGCTGTGGCTCGATTTCTTGTTTGTAAAAATTGCCGTGGTCGTCTTTGCGCTAAGTCATCCGCGCAAGGCGGACAATCCTCTTTTGTCCGTGATTCTAAGCGCAAGTGCAACATCAAAATCAAAGGCGGCGGACAAGAGTGACCGCACTACACTTAGCTATCTTCGCCCACTTTTAACACCGCCAGAAAGGCCTCTTGTGGGATGTCCACTCGGCCGATGCGCTTCATGCGTTTCTTGCCTTCTTTTTGTTTTTCGAGCAGCTTGCGTTTGCGGGTGATGTCGCCACCGTAGCATTTAGCCAAGACGTTCTTGCGAATGGCGTGCACGGTTTCGCGGGCAATGATCTTGGCTCCGATCGAGGCCTGGATCGCCACTTCGAACATCTGCCGCGGAATCAGTTCTCGCATTTTGGAAACCAGGGCTTTGCCGCGTTCGTAAGCGAAGTCGCGGTGCACGATTATGGAAAGCGCATCCACTGGTTCGCCTGCAACCAGGATATCCATTTTGACCATGGGCGATTCCCAATAATCTGCGAGATGGTAATCGAGCGATGCGTAGCCGCGCGACACGGACTTGAGACGATCATAGAAATCAAGAACGATTTCGTTTAGAGGCAGTTCGTAATGCAACATGACGCGCGACGAACTGACGTACTCGAAGGTCTTCTGTCTGCCCCGCTTCTCTTCCACCAGTGCAAGAATGCCGCCGACATATTCTTCATTGGTCAAAATTGTGGCCAGAATCACCGGCTCTTCGATTTTGGCGATCTCACTCGGGGGCAACCAGCGCGAGGGATTGTCGACTTCGACCATTTCTCCATTGGTCTTGTAGATCTTGTAGCGGACGCCCGGTGCGGTCGTGATCAGCTCCAGATTGAACTCGCGCTCTAGGCGTTCCTGGATGATTTCCATATGAAGCAAGCCGAGGAAACCACAGCGGAATCCGAATCCGAGGGCGACCGAGCTTTCCGGTTCGAAGAAGAATGACGAGTCGTTCAGGCGCAGTTTCTCGAGGGCTTCGCGCAGTTGGGTGTGCTCGTGGGCGTCGACGGTATAGAGTCCGGCGAAGACCATGGGCTTGATTTCTTCAAAGCCGGGCAGAGGCTCGATGGCGGGATTGTTTTCTTCTGTGATGGTGTCGCCGATCTTTGTGTCGGCGACGTTCTTGATATTGGCGATCAGGAAGCCGACCTCACCCGCCCGCAGTTCGTCGATCTCGACCGGCTTGGGAGTCAACACACCCAGCGTTTCTACGTCGAGGACGCGACCGTTCCACATCAGACGGATTTTTTGTCCTTTGCGGAGGGTTCCCTGGAATACGCGCGTGAGCACGATCACTCCGCGGTAGGGATCGAACCAGGAGTCGAAGATCAGCGCCTGCAGGCGCTTTTCGGGATCTCCCTTGGGCGGCGGAATGCGTTTGACGATGGCCTCCAACACGTCGGGAACGCCTTGGCCGGTCTTGGCGCTGATGAGAACCGCGTCCGATGCATCCAGGCCGACGGCGCCTTCAATCATTTCTTTGGTGCGGGCGATGTCAGCACTGGGCAAGTCTATCTTGTTGATGACGGGAATAATTTCGAGGCCGTGATTGATGGCGAGATACGCATTCGCCAAAGTCTGGGCTTCGACTCCCTGAGAAGCGTCCACCACCAGCAATGCGCCTTCGCCGGACGCCAACGCGCGCGAGACTTCGTAGGAAAAATCGACGTGGCCGGGGGTATCGATCAGATTGAGTTGATAAGTCTGCCCATCCTGCGCGGTGTACATCATGCGCACGGCGTGGGCCTTGATGGTGATGCCACGCTCCCGTTCGAGATCCATGGAGTCGAGCACCTGGGCCTGCATCTCGCGAGCGGTGAGCGATCCGGTCAGCTCCAGCAGGCGGTCGGCCAGTGTGGATTTTCCATGGTCAATGTGCGCAATAATGGCAAAATTGCGGATAAAAGCGGCGTCCATAGCTGCGGAAGTCAAGATTTGATTTTAGCAGGCGTTGGAGACCCGCTTCGGGTGCCGGACGATTCCCCTCCGCAATAAGCAGCTTCCACTTGGGCAGAGTAAAATTCACCCTATGCGTTATTTGGTCAGGGCGCGAGTGAAACGCGGTTGCGAACAGAGCCTCCTAAAAGCAATCCAGGATGGAACCCTGGGGCGAGGTTCGGTTGCCGAAGGCGAATACTTGCGAAACATGCAGCAGGCCAGGCTTTGCCAGGACGACACGGCCCGCTGGGTCGAGGTTTGCTATTGCCCGACTCCTCTGCAGGAAGAGCGCGATTATTGGGAGCAGTACTTTGAGCTGACTCGTGTGCAGGACGCGCATGATCGTCGTAATTGCCGGGACCAGAACGGTTCTGAGCCCTGGGCTTGCGGTGATTGTGATTGCACTGAGCGTCTCGAGCGGAAGCTGGAAGCGTCGGGCGAGCCATTTCTGGAATCACTTCGCCATGCGCTGATCAACGTGTCCTCGGCGAAAGTTCCGGGTAAGGACTGAACCTTTTCGCACTCATCGCTGCCATCGACTATCGATCACATGCAACTCGGCTAGAATCAGAGTTCATGCTCGTCCTCGCCTCCGCCTCGCCGCGTCGCCAGGAGCTTTTGCGCAACGCGGGCATTCTGTTCGTCGTGCAGTCGACTAATATTCCTGAAGTGCCCCAACCGGGAGAAGCGCCGCGAGCGTTTGCCGGACGCATGGCACGGGAAAAAGCTTTGGCCGTGTTTCGCGGGCGGCCGAATGACTTTGTTCTCGGTGCTGACACCATCGTAATTGTCGATGCAGAAATTCTGGGCAAGCCCCGCGACAGCACCGATTCCGCCCGCATGTTGCGCTTGCTTTCGGGCCGCACGCATCAAGTGGTCACTGGAGTTTGTCTCGTCGGTCCGCGGCTGAGAACCGAGGACCGGCAGCCGGAAGCGGGTTTTGAGGACATCAGGTCGGAAACCACACTTGTCACTGTGGACCCTCTCGGCGATGACGATATTCACTCCTACGTTTCAACCGGCGAACCCACGGACAAGGCTGGAGCGTATGCCATTCAGGGCAGAGCTTCGCGCTGGGTTTCGCGCATTGAGGGAGATTATTTCAACGTGGTGGGATTACCAGTATCGCTGGTCTACAAAATGCTGCGGGAGCACAGCGCGATTGAAATCGAGACGTAGCAAGCTACGTCTCTACAGAGGCGGGTCGGTTTACGACTTTTTGTCCTTTTCTTCTTCGCCGTCTTTCACGGCTGATTTGAAATTCTTGATGCCTTCGCCTAACCCCTTGCCCAGGTCTGCCAGCTTGCTGGGACCGAAAATCAAGAGCGCAATAGCCAGGATCAGCAGAATCTCAGGCAAACCCAATTTGCCGCCCATGGTGAAGTCCTCCTTGCGGGGCTTGCCAGTTCTGATCGAAAAGGTACACCAACACCAACACCCCTATGGAAAGTCTAGGCTTCCCAACCCATGGAGTCAAAGAACGGTTCGGTGCGACAAACTATTCGGCTCCGATACCCTTCAACGTGTAGACGACACCGGTGAACGAACTGTTGTATCCCGCGCACCACACCTGGAATTTGGTGCCCACGGGCTTGCTGTCGCAGGCGTCCATTTCCGCGCCGGTGTTCGCGTCGAGCGACCAAGTCTTACCACCATTGCGGCTGAAGTACATGCCGCCGACTTTGGAATAAATGTTCCCGCCCGCCGCCCAGCCGATATTCGGCGTAAGGAAACGAATCTCACGGATCGGCCAAGGATCATCGAGGGTACGGCCGCTCCACGTTTTTCCGCCGTCGGTGGTGCGATGGACCCAACCCTCTACCTTCGGTGAAATCTCACCTCCGCCTACCCATCCGGCCTTATCATTGGCAAAAGAGACCGGGCCATCGAACACGGAGTCGATGGATGCGCGACATGCCCAGTTCGCGCCGCCGTTGGAACTATCGCAGTAAGTGATTCCCGAAGCGCGGGCGTGCAGGTTGCTGAGCAGGCTGAATTGGTTGCCGAACCAGCCGCCGTTCGGGTCGGGCACGACCGAAGTCCAATCGGACGCCTGCGCGCCGCCGTTCGTAGTGTAGTGCGCGGCATTCGCACTCTTGGTAGCCAGGCCATCCAGCACCAACCCAACTTTGTGGTTGGCGAAGCGGACACGGTATGACCAGCCGGTCGTGGTCAGGACAATGTCAGAGGTCCAGGTCTTGCCTCCATCGTGGCTCCAGCGAATCAAGCCTTCTTGGGTGGAATCATTGAAGCCGGAAATGACCACGTCTTTGGCACTCAAAGCTTTCACGCCAAACCAGTAATAGGGGAACCCGAGGTTCACGATTTCGGTCCACTTCGAGCCGCCATTGGTCGTCTTCCATACCTGGCCAAGTTCGGCAGCAGCATAGCCGATCAAAGTTGTCGGAAAAGAGATGTCATGGATGACTGCTCCAGGCAGACTGGCCTGCAGCTTCCAGGGATTGGCTTTGGGACTGACGTGGCTGATTCTGGGCTGACTATTCTCTTTCGTCGACCGGTCCGCCGATATCTCGAGACCGACGCCCTGCACAGGGATTCGCCCGGCAACGTGTCGCACAGTTGTGTCATCCGCCTGGGCAGATGCTGCAGTCGGGGTTAAGCACGCTGCTGTTGCTATGGCCGCGATCAAGAGATGAAATAGACGGGAAGTCTTCATGTTGGGGAATCCTCTGGGCTGGAAAACCGCGCCGGGTGAGGATTTTAGCATGGCAAAGATCTAAATGCTTGCGATCAATTCCGCCAGCAGCGCCGCGCGCCGGGGCAACTCAGAGATCAGAGTTGATTCGTGAGTTGCGTGTGCGCCTTCGCCGACTCCGCCCAATCCATCCAGTGTCGGAATGCCTAGCCCGGCCGTGAAGTTTCCGTCCGAGCCGCCACCAACGGCTGCCTCCTCCAATTTCCAGCCTAACTGCTTGGCGATCTCGGCAGCTTTCTCGTAGAGCGCAACTACGGTTGGAGTCCGTTCCATGGGCGGCCGATTGATTCCCCCGCTGATCTCAAGCTTGCATTTGCGATTGAATGGCTTCAGGGAACGAAGTTTACGGTCGATGCCGGCGGCGTCTTGCTTACGGGCAACGCGCACGTCAAGCACTGCGCCGGCCTCAGCGGGGATGACGTTTACTCGCGTTCCACCCTGCACCGTTCCCACGTTGAGGGTCAGGCCGCGTTTGAGGTCGATCAACTGCGAGATCGCAGTGATCTGCCTGGCCAATTCGAGAATCGCACTCTGACCTTTTTCGAAATCCAGTCCTGAGTGCGCCGCTTTCCCGGTGACTTTCAGCACATATTCTCCAATTCCCTTGCGCGCGGTTTTCACCGCGCCTTTTGGTCCATGAGAAGGTTCGAGCACCAGCACCGCCACGGATTTCTTCGCCAGACTTTCTGTAATCCGCCGTGAGGTTTCGCTGCCTACTTCTTCATCCGAAACCAGCAATACGGTCACCTGCCGCGGCAGGGTGTCCTCGTGCCAGGCTCGCAGGGCCTCAATCGCGTGGAGCATCAATGCAATTCCCGATTTCATGTCAAAGGCACCTGGCCCCCATAAACGTCCCTCGGCCACGCGGCATGGCATGGTAGCCAAAGTGCCCATGGGATAGACCGTGTCCATGTGCCCGAGCAGCAGCACCGGCTTGCCGGCACGGGCACCCGCGAAATCGACCTGCAAGTGATCGCCGAAATTGGGCACGCGGTGAAACTTCGCGTGACCGCCGATCCCTTCAAACCTGCGGGCCAGCAGCGTCCCCAAATTGTCCACTGCCTCCTTGTTGTCGCTGGGCGACTCGGTCTCGACCAGTTGGCGAATGGTCTGAACCATCTGATCTTTGCGTTCCTGGAAATAGGCCAGCCGCTTCGCGATCTCGCTGTGGCTTTCGTTTAGGACTGTTTTCAAAGCTTTCTTCGGCATGCAATCCTTTTCTGGAAGGGTTTGAGGGCGCGCGGTACAGTATAATCTTCGCTCTTCATCTTTCGCCTTTTACGTTGACGAGAAACAGAATGCCTGACACTGTTCAACCCGCAACCGAAGCCTCCGCGGCGGCCAAGACCGCGCTGGACGTCAACGATATCCAGCGCATCCTCCCGCATCGTTTTCCTTTCTTGCTGATCGACCGCGTGGTTGACCTTACGCGCCGGGAGCGCATCGTCGCGATCAAAAATATCACCATCAATGAACCTTTCTTTGCTGGACACTTTCCTGGCCTCCCAGTGATGCCGGGTGTCCTGATCGTGGAGGCGATGGCCCAGGCTGGCGGAGTCCTGCTGTTCACCGAAGTGGAGGACCGCGAGAGCAAGCTGGTACTTTTCACCGGGATCGAGCGCGCCAAGTTTCGGCGCCCCGTGGTTCCAGGCGATCAACTTCGCATCGAGGTCGTGGTGAAGGTCTGGCGTGGCAATGCTGGGCGTATGGAAGGGAGAGCTTACGTGGGGGACGCACTTGCCGCTGAAGCCCTTGTGACTTGCAGGCTAGTCGATCGGGTGCGCGCTGAAAAGAGACCCGCGCCAGGAGCTCTCGAGACCTAGAAGCCATGGTTGGCGGAAGATGAAAGCCCATCCCACAGCCATCGTTGATCCCGCCGCCAAGGTTCATCCCAGTTGCAAGATTGGTCCTTATTGTGTAATTGGACCAGAGGTTGAACTGGGAGAACGGTGCCATCTGGTTTCGCACGTGGCCATCGAGGGACCCACGAAGATCGGCGCGGATAATGCCTTCTTTCCGTTTTGCTCGATTGGGATGGCGCCGCAGGATCTTACTTACGCCGGCGAACCGACCCGTCTCGAAATTGGCGAGCATAATACTATTCGGGAGTTCGTTACCATCAATCGCGGCACCGTAAAAGGCGGCGGATTGACCCGCGTGGGCAACCACATCCTGGTTATGGCTTACACTCACATCGCCCACGATTGCGTGATTGGCGACCACGTCATTCTGGCCAATGCCGCGACTCTCGGTGGCCACGTCACGGTCGAAGAGTGGGCCACCGTGGGCGCGCTCTGTCCGGTACACCACTTTATCCGCATTGGCGCGCACTCATTCGTCGGGGGCGGAACGACCATCACCCGCGATGTTCTTCCCTTTTCCAAGACGTCCGCTGCCCGCGATGTTCAGGCCTATGGGTTGAATGCGATTGGGCTCGAGCGGCGCGGTTTCAGCAAGGAACGCATTCGCAAAATTCATCACGCCTACAAAGTCCTGCTGGCGTCGAAGCTCAACACCTCGCAGGCTTTGGAAAAGCTGAAGTCGGAGGCTGACCGTGGAGAAGACGTGGAGACGCTGATAAAGTTCATCGAAGAGTCGGAACGGGGAGTGATTAAGTAGCATTCAGCATTTAGTCTAGACGTCATCCTGAGCGCAGCAGATTGTCCGCGAAGCGGAAAATCTGCGGAGTCGAAGGATCCCTATATTTCAAGCTCGCGATTACGGTTGCAGGGAGTTCTGCCGAGGATAGTTACGCGTCACTGTAAATGGAGTTGCTCTGCCTCGCTGAGGATGGTTTTCGTTTACACTGACGGGCTATGCCCGATGGGAAAGGAAAACTCGGCCTGATCGCGGGCAACGGCCGTTTTCCCTTTCTTGTGCTCGACGCCGCCCGTGCCCAGGGCTATGAAGTCATTGTCGCCGCCATTAGGGAAGAGGCTTTCCCCGAGATCGAATCCCATGGCGCGACCGCCGTCCATTGGCTTTCGCTCGGAGAACTATCGCGGCTGATCGAGACTTTCAAGCGCGAGGACGTGCACCGCGCTGTTATGGCGGGGCAGGTAAAGCATAAGCAGATATTCTCCAGCATTCGTCCCGACTGGCGTTTGGCCAAGCTTCTTCTCTCACTGGGGACTCGGAACACTGATTCTCTGCTGGAAGCCGTCGCGCAGGTCCTGGCCGCCGAAGGCATCGTTCTGGAGAACTCTACTTCTCTTCTTGAACCTCTGCTGGCAAAGCCCGGCGTGCTCACCGCGCGCGCGCCATCCGAGCAGGAAAAGAAGAACGTCGCCTATGGACGCGCTGTGGCTCATCGCCTGGCGCAATTCGATATTGGGCAAACCGTGGTCGTCGCGGAAACTGCATCCGTCGCCGTCGAAGCCATGGAAGGCACCGATGCGACCATCGAACGCGCAGGCCAGATCATGGCTTCGCTCGAATCCGATCCATCCACGTTGAGTCGCGCGCTGACCGTCATCAAGATCGCAAAGCCGAATCAGGATATGCGTTTCGATGTGCCCGTCATCGGAATGAGAACCATTGAAGTAATGCAAAGCGCAGGTGCAAGCTGCCTGGCATTGGACGCGGGCAAATGCCTGCTGCTCGACGGCAACGCGATTATCGTCGCAGCAGATGCCGCAGGGATCGCCATTGTGGCAGACTAGACTGTCAAGGCTGCCGTGAAGAACGTATGACCTCTGGGAGTGCCGCATGTCTGAAACTACCCGTCTTGCCGATCAAATACGCCGTGCCTTTGATGGAGATGCCTGGCACGGTGACTCTCTTTTTGAAATCCTCGGTGGCGTTGATGCCAAGGTTGCCGCCGCCCATCCGATCAAGAACGCGCACAGCATCTGGGAACTGGTTCTGCATATTGCTGCCTGGGATGGCGCAATTATAAAACGCATTGGTGGTGCAGCGGTAGAACTGCACGACGAACAGAATTTCCCTCTTGTAAAGGACGCTAGCGAGGCTGCCTGGCGCAAGGCGATCGAACACGTGAAGCATACTCACAGCGAACTGGTGAAGGCAGTTGCGGCCTTTCCCGATTCGCGGCTGCAGGAGCGAGTTCCGGGCAAGACCGAAAGCTATCACGACTTCTTCTATACGTTCAGTGGCATCGTCCAGCACGAGCTTTACCATGCGGGCCAGATCGCGTTACTGAAAAAAGCGCAGTCTCGATGACGCGGTTGTTCTGACCCAGCATCGCCCGTTCATATTGCTTGCTGACCAAATCGGCAGTCTTTTGTGGTTAAATCAAAGGTCTTGTGGCAACCGGCCAACTCAGACTGAAAACTGACTGACAACCTCATCAACGTTGCCGTAATCGGCGTGGGTACATTTGGCCGCAACCATGCTCGCGTCTACCACCAGCTTGCGCGGGAGGGAATGCCAGTGCGACTGGTCGGAGTCGTAGATCCGGACACCGTGCAGGCTGATAAAGTGGCGCGCGAATTCGGCTGCCGCAGTTTTGGTTCTATCGATCAACTGATTACCACGCACAGCGAAGTCCAGGCTGCCTCGGTCACGGTGCCGACCAGCCATCACCTGAACACCGCCCAACAGTTGATGGAGGCAGGCATCGACGTGCTGATCGAAAAGCCGCTGGCCACGTCTCTAGGGGAAGCCGACGAACTTATCTGCCTGGCGAAGCGATTGGATCGTATCGCTCAAGTCGGACACCTGGAGCGCTTCAATCCCGCGGTTCGTGCCACTCTTCCCGTGATCACGCGTCCGATGTTTTTTGAGGTTCATCGGCTTAGCGTCTTCACACCGCGCTCGCTGGACGTGGATGTTGTGCTGGATTTGATGATTCACGACCTCGACATTGTGCTCTCGTTCGTGAATTCCCCGGTCACGGAAATCCGCGCGGTTGGGTTGCCCATTCTTTCCGGTAAGGTGGACATCGCGAACGTACGGCTCGAATTCGAGTCCGGATGCGTGGCTAACTTTACCGCCAGCCGCGTCTCGACCGAGCGTGTCCGCAAGCTGCGTTTTTTTCAACCCAGGCAGTACGTGTCTCTGGACTACGGGCGGCAGGACGTGCTCGTGTTCAGTGTCGGGCAGGATGATCCTTCGGGAACTCCTTCGGTAAATCCACAAATCCAGATGACAAAGCCTCCGACCACCGGCGAAGAGCCTCTGCACGCGGAGCTGAAATCGTTTCTGGAGTCGGTGCAACGACGCTCACCACCTATGGTGACTCTCGACGACGGACGCCGTGCGTTGGCCGTCGCCCTCGACATCGTCGCGGCCATCAACGAACACGGAAGAAAAGTTGATTTGGAACGTCTGCACGCCTGATCTTGCCTTCCGAGTGTCAAGTTTTGTAAACGAAGAACGGCAAATTGATGATCTGGATGCAAATCCCCAGGTACCTTCACTTTCAGTCTTCGCGGATTCGCCAGAAGATGCGAAAATAAGGACACTGGGCCGCGGACACCAGCAAATTCGTGACAGCCTGCTTGAACCAATCAGGCACGGGGAGCATTTTGTGTCCTTACAACTAATGTGTTGGGGCTCGTGTCTAATCAGCAGGTAAAGCAGTTCGATGTCAACTACGCAAATCCCGCCAGCCAATCCGGCTCCCTCGACGCCTCCGGCGCGGCCTCCTGAGGGCGGCGATTTGTACGATGCGCGTTACTGGGAATCGGCTTATCGCGAAATAGTGGAAGCGCCAGCTCTGATCATCAAACTTCAGGATGATCTTTCGCAGGCTCGCCGGCGCGAAGCTTTCTGGATTTCGGTATGCGTGCACTTAGTGGTTGTTCTGCTCCTTTGGAACTCGCAGAAACTGGCAGGGTTCATGCCCCGGCGTGCGGTTGTGGTGGTAAGCCCCGAGTCGAGCCAGAAGGACCTCACCTATCTTGAATTGCCTCCCGACGAACAGAAGGTGGCTAAGCGTCCGGACACAAACATTATTTCCGACAAGGACCGCAAAGCTACGTCGCGTACTCCGCAGTTGGATCGTCAGGAGCTCAAAAAGATTCTCGAGGCGTCGCGCCCCGGCAAACCGGGTCCGAGCGGACCGCCGACTCCGCAACCAAATTCAGCGCCTCCGGCAGCTGCTCAGAATCCCACGCCGCAGCCGTCAGCGCCACCACCGCCTGCTCCGCCCCAGATTGCAAAACTGCAGACGCAACCGCCAGCTGAGTCCGCCAAGGCCGCGTTTGGCGGCGGCGCCTTGACCGCGGGTTCAGCCATCGAGCAGGCCGCGCGTGCGGCGGCGGCAAATCGCGGAGGATACGGTGGTGACGGAGGAAGTTACGGCGTTCTTGGCCAAGGTCGAAAGCCGACGGCCGCGATGGGACCGCTCGAAATCCTCAGCGACACCATGGGTGTGGATTTCACTCCCTACCTGCAGCGAGTCCTGCACGACGTACGAATGAACTGGTACAACCTGATTCCTGAATCGGCGCGAGCACCTTTGATGAAGAAGGGCAAGGTCACCATCGAATTCGCCATTCTCAAGGATGGCACCGTCGCCGGAATGAGGTTGATCTCGACCTCGGGCGATGTGGCACTAGACCGCGGCGCCTGGGGCGGCATCACAGCTTCTAATCCGTTCCCACCGTTACCCACCGAATTCGGCGGTCAGTATCTCGGATTACGATTCGCCTTTTACTACAACCCCGACAGATCGGACCTGCAGTAGTCGCCCTCAGGATTTCTGCAGCCGGATCGAACCGTCTCCCGTGTGAATCGTGATCAAGTTCCCACCACCGTTGATCTTTCCATGGATGTTTTTCTCGCTAAGCCGCCCGTCGACGGACACTGGAATGTCTGCGGTAATGTGCCCATCGCTGGTATGCAGATCTACGTCGGCGGCGAAGGTGCTAGGCAATTCCAGCGTGACGCTTCCGTCGCCGGTATGCAGAGTCCAGCTTGAAGCAATGGTCGAACCGGAGAGCGCCCGAGCCTCGATGCGCCCGTCCCCGGTCGTCAGTTGGAGTGCGTCGAATCGTCCCGCAGCAGTGATGTGGCCGTCGCCTGCGTGCGCCCGCAACGTGCCATCGACTGCCTCGATCTCCTGATGGCCGTCCCCAGTTTGCAGGTCCATCTCCCCTTTGAAATTCGACAGCTGGATTGCGCCGTCTCCGGTATGGAGATTGACTCGTCCTTCGCGCGGCATATGGATTTCAACCTCCACCCGGTAGTTGTGCATGTTGAAAGTAATAATGTGGACATCGTGCGGAAAATGGACTTGGAGTTCAACCGAGTCTCCAGATTGGTGTTCCTCAATCTTGAGGCCGTGCTCGCCAATTTTGTAATGCTCGGACGTCACCCGAGCTTCAATGGTCTTCTGGTCCCAGGTATCTACGTGAATGTTGGCATCAGACGTTTCGACGCGGAGGTCGGGCGTTCCTGTAATCGTATAAGTCTTCGACCACTGATCCGCACGGGCCAAGGGAGCGGCTGCCAGGCAAATCCCCAATGCAATCAGGGCAAAACGTTTCATAGATTTTCTCCTGAAGCCGAGTGAGCACACGTCACCGCGGCTTTAGACGATGATACGCAGCCCCGGTCACCACGGTTCCGTGAAACTTAAAAGCCACAAGAGTGTGCCAGAGGCGTCAAATCTTTTTGGGAAACGCCTTCCTATCCGGCGCTACAATAGTGCTATGCCTGCGTCGGCTCCAAAACGACAGCCGGACACCCATCTGCCGGAACACCCCTCAGCAGGCCACCATCGCACACCGCAAATCTACACCTTGGAAGCGACCGGTCTGCTGCTGATTGCAACACTGATCCTGATCCTCACCCTCGTCCGCTACTGGCACCACTTTGCCTGGAGCGTACGCTGAAAGTGGTTCCCGATCCGTTGCTGGTTGTGGTGTTAGGTCCGACCGCCAGCGGGAAGACGGCGCTTTCCGTCGCCCTCGGCGAGCGTTTTCATGGCGAAGTGGTGAACTGCGATTCAATCGCCATGTATCGCGAGTTCGAGATTGGAACCGCGAAGCCAAGTGCCGACGAGCGAGCGCGTGTTCCCCACCATCTGCTCGACTGTGTGGACCCCACAGGCTACATCACCGCCGGCGAGTACACGCGGTTAGCGCGGCAGGCTCTTGCGGAAATTAAATCCCGGCGGAACTTGCCGATTGTGGTTGGAGGTACGGGGCTCTATCTTCGCGCTCTGCTGGATGGTCTCTTCCCCGGTCCCAAGCGTTCGGAGGAACTGCGCGAACGGCTACGGCGGCGCGTAGAACAAAACGGTGCGGACTATCTGCACCGCGTGCTGCGCCGCCTTGATCCCGATGCCGCCGCAAAGATTCACGCGAATGATGTCCCCAAGCTCATCCGGGCCATTGAGATCTGTCTAGCTTCGCGGCAAAGAATGAGCGAGATGTGGAAGCAAGGCCGCGATCCGTTGACAGGTTTCCGAATCCTACGTCTGGGCCTGAACCCCAATCGCGAGGCGCTTTACTCCCGCATCAATGAGCGAGCGAAACAAATGTTCAACTCGGGGCTGGTCGAAGAAACCAAACATCTGCTTACAAAATATGGTGACGCTGCCGGACCGCTGGCTTCGCTGGGCTACAAGCAGGCAGTGCAACTTCTACGCAACGAAATCGATCTCAAGGGTGCTTTGCAAGCGGCCCAGCAGGCTCATCGAAACTACGCCAAGCGCCAGATGACCTGGTTCCGCCGCGAGCCGGAGGTAGTGTGGCTTGAGGGCTTTGGCGATGATCCGGCAATTCAGCAAAAAGCCGAGGCATTGGCTGTAGAGACGTAGCTAGCTACGTCTCTACAGCAGGATCATTCGGCAGCTTCGAGGTTCTCGGCAATCTCCAGCAGCGTGGTGACGCTGTTCCAGTTTCTGCCCGTCCCGGACGTCCCCAGCATCTTTGCAATCGTTGGCCACGACAGTTTTGTGCGCCCCATCCCATTGGGAAAATAAATGTAGACTTCTCGTCCGTCTATCCGCAATTCCTCAGGTTCGGTTTTGATTTTTAGAACCCGATCCAGAGCTTCCGCTCTAGGATCGTCGGCGAGAAAAGTAACCAGCAGTTTACCCGGATTGATTCCGCGTCTTCTACCGAACGGATTTTTGGCAACTACGTTTCTCAGTTCAGAAGTGGTGCGGTTGATGACGGCGGGACGAAAACCGAAACTCTCCTCGATCGCATCCTCAATCCGCTTTGCTAGCGTGGCGAGGTTCGGTTCTTTAGTCCGGAAAACCACATTGCCACTCTGCACGTAGGTTTGCGCATCTCGCAATCCAAGCGATTCACAAAGTGCACGTAGCGCGTCCATCTTGATCTTGTTGTGGCCTCCAACATTAACGCCACGAAGCATGGAGACGATCACGGCCATCGCGAGTCCAGTATATCCGTGGGGCTGAACGATTTCCTATTCGTCACTGCGGCTCATGCAGTGTTGAACGGTTCACGCAAGCTCGGGCACGATCGAGGAGCAGGTCGCGCTCCCGTACGTTGCGGGTTAGCGATGCTGCGCGCTCGAACTCCGCTCGGGCTTCGTCGAAGCGGCTTAGCTTCTTGAGCAGGTCTCCGCGGACGCTCGGCAACAGGTGGTACTTCGCCAGTGAGCGTTCAGCAGTCAGCGCATCAACCAGTTCAAGTCCGGCTTCTGGACCGAACGCCATTCCGACCGCGACCGCTCGATTCAACTCCACAACTGGAGACGGCGCGAGCTGGGCGAGTGCCGCGTAGAGCGTAACAATGCGAGGCCAGTCGGTTTCCTCCGGCGTGCGTGCTCGCGCATGACAAGCCGCGATCTCAGCCTGCAAAACGTACGAACCTCGGGCGTCGCCCAGCTTTTCTGCAAGCTGCTTCTCTGCGAGCAGTTTTTCCGCGCGATCGAGTGCCGTGAGACCACGACGGATTAGGAGTTGATCCCAGTGCGCGCGATTTTGCTCGAAGAGCAGAATTGGCTCTCCCGACGGACCCACGCGTGCCTTGGAACGTGACGCCTGGATCTCCATGAGCGCGACCAACCCGTGAACCTCAGGCTCTTGTGGTGCGAGCTCGGCCAGGATGCGCCCGAGCCGCAGCGCTTCTTCACAGAGCGCAGGCCGCATCCAGTCATCACCGGTGGTCGCCGAGTAACCCTCGTTGAAGATGAGGTAGAGGACCGCCAGCACGGATGACAAGCGGGCAGCCAGCTCTCCTCCCTGTGGAACCTCAAAGGGAACGCGCTTTTCGGAGAGCGTACGCTTGGATCGCACAATGCGCTGGGCGACGGTGGCCTCCGGGACGAGGAAGGCACGCGCGATTTCCTCGGTGGTCAAACCTCCGAGCAAGCGGAGCGTCAGCGCAACCTGTGCTTCGGTCGAGAGCACGGGATGACATGAGATGAAGACGAGCCGTAGCAGGTCATCGCCAACGTTGTCGTCAAGAGCTGAATCCAGGTCTGGCACGGCCATCTCTTTCGCGCCAAGCTCGCGACCAAGCTCCTCGTGCTTGCGCGCGAGCCTCGTGTTCCGGCGGAAGTGATCAATAGCACGATGCTTGGCGGCGGCCATAAGCCAGGCTCCCGGGTTGTCCGGGACGCCCGACTCCGGCCATTGCTCAAGCGCAGCGACGAGGGCATCCTGCGCCAGGTCCTCGGCAAGGCCAACGTCACGCACGATGCGGGTGAGCCCAGCGATGAGCCTGGGTGACTCGATCCTCCAAACCGCGTCGACGGTGCGATGTATATCGGTACCTGTCACTGCTACCGATCACACCATCTTTTGCCCCGTCGGCGCAAGGCCACTGACATTCGGTTCCTTGATTTCCACGGTGAGTACTCACACACGCGCTACGCGGGCTTGCAAGGAAAGTCTTCCGGCCCGAACATCTGACGAACCTCGGTCTCGCCTTCCCAGCCTGGCCAGTGTTTCTTGTGCAGTTCCATGAATTGGACCGCCGATTCGATTGCCTCTTCCTTCGACTTCAACTCAAATTGCGCATAGCCTCCGATAATTTCCTTAGCTTCGGTGAAAGGCCCGTCGATCACGGTCACCTTTCCGCCGGAAAGCCGCACGCGGGCGCCCTGCGCAGTCGGCAAGAGACCGCCGTTGCCCAGCATGGTGCCGGCTTTAGTCTCCTCTTCGGCGGCCTTCGCTATCGCATCCATCAACGACTTTGGGGGTGGGCCCTGCTTTTCTGCATGTTTGACAATCATCATGAATCGCATGGTTATTTCTCCTTTATCAGTTTTGGTTGGTGAGCCAAGCTTTCGGACGGTTTCGACCGGCCGGATCTGCGCTCTATCTATGCGTCGAACAACAGTCAGCTAAATCGACACGGCGCACGAACTTCTTCGCCGAAACTAATGCTTCTTCGCAGCCACCTCGGCGCGCATTCGTTCCAAGCGCCTCCTGAGCTCTGGAGTCAACTCGGAATCGAAGTCCTCCGCCTCAAAGACCTGGCGAATCTCAACTTCGCCCTCCCCTTCATGTGGACAGGGGCAGCGCTTGACCCACTCGACAGCCTCTTCCATGGACCTTACCTGCCACAGCCAGTACCCCGCGATCAGTTCCTTGGTTTCGGCGAAGGGTCCGTCAATCACCATTCGCTTGTCTCCCGAGAACCGAACGCGCTTCCCCTTCGAACTCGGCTGCAGCCCGTCGGCGGCGAGCAGCACACCGGCTTTTACTAATTCCTCGTTGAACTTCCCCATTTCGGCAAGCAGCTTTTGCTTCGGAAGAATACCTGCCTCGGAGTCTTTGTTGGCCTTGACTATCACCATGACTCGCATTGTTGCATCCCCTTTTTCGCTTAAGATAACTGCCCCTACTTTAACGTCGAACGTCCGGTCGTGAGATCGACAACTCCACGATCTTTTTTCTGAACTGCTTTGGCATCGTCCGTGAAGTTATCTCGCGACAAAACGGTGCCGGCCATCACCAGCAGCAGCGGCCAGGACGACACCAACATGTGCTGCAGGGAAGCCTGCAGGAAATGCTGGTGATTGGCGGCGTGGGCCGGTAAAACTTGCGAAACCGCCAAGATAAAGGCGGGCAAAACCCCCAGCGCCTCGAAATTATTGGCGCCGCGAACATGGCTCAACCACGCAACCGCACCAGCAAGATTCTCATATAGAATAAACATCCCAAATCCGACGAGGGCTGCTCCTGCGATTGATTTAGTACTTCGAAAGTTTCTTCTTAACCTCGTCATATCCGCCTCCTTCGCGCCGTCTTCTTGGCTCTACTTACTTGTCGAACGAGGGGTCGCGAGATCGACACGATCATCAATTTTTTTCGAGCCGCCGACTGCTCCCACCGCCTGCAGCGGGATTCCAAGCTGCCGCTTTTTTCGAACTTCCCAGAAATCGAAAATTTTACGTGAGGGTCTCCCGACTCTTTTGTCGCTTTAGAGAGTGGAAGACATACTGCCAAACGCCGAAGGGCGCGTGGCATACATACCGACAGGAGATCACGAATGACACGGACTCAAACCCTGAACGCAAGAAACGCAGGGGCTCCGCGCTCTTGGCCGCTGCTAGCCATTGTGCTTGTCCTAATGGGCGCAAACATCGCCAAGGCTCAAGACGCTCCCCCAACCACGTCGTCGCCAAAAATCCTGGCAGCCGTAGCCAGTACAACTCAGATCACAATCACCGGCCAGCACTTCGGCTCCGCGCGGCCTACCGTCACTTTAGACGGCACACTGTTGATCCTCACAAGCTACTCAAATACGCAGGTCATCGCTGATTTACCAAGCAATCAGGCGCCCGGATCATTCTTGCTGGCCCTGAAAACCGCAGGCGGATTAACAACTTACTTTGACACCACGATTGGCGCAGTGGGAGCGCAAGGTCCCCCGGGACCCCAAGGTCCTCAAGGTCCTGAGGGACCTCAGGGGCCACAAGGACCACAAGGGGAACAAGGGCAACAAGGCCCTCCGGGGCAGGGTCTCAACACGCAGTGGTCTCTCCAGTTGTACGCGGTCCCGCCAAACAGCGAAGGACAATTCGGATGGGGCTGCAATAGCGGAGGCGTGGTGATTGGCGGTGCGTGTGGAAGTGCTGAGGGGGAACCGAACCAGTACTATGTTGTCGTAAACAGCTCAGCACCAACCGGAGACCTGTCGGCTTGGCAGTGCGAAGTCAACAACAACGACTTGTTTAACGCTCACACCATAGTCTACGGGTCACTCTGCTCATATCCCAACGGGATGCTCCACATGAAGGAGCGCCTAAAACAGACGATCAAGATCACGACCAACCCCGCAAAGCACTGATCGCCTTTGATTCCTGGCCCGCGGCGATGACGCGGGCCAACTTTCCCAACGGAGGCTTCTCGAATACACCAAAGCGGCCTACGTAATTTTCCGTTGACTTAGCTCCTCTGCACGGATAAGATACTCATGGATGGATTAGCTGTTTGATAACAGCAGACTGTATCCCGCTCTTTGACAATTTCCGAGGCTTTCCGCCGCAAAGACGCCCATATCCTATCGACCGGCCCGTTTCCCCGTGGAAAACACCTCATCTAAGTCCTTTAGAAGAGATATTTTAGAGGTATATTTCATAGCGCCTCATCTTTTCATAGACTTAGAGGAGACGATATCCCCGTCCGCTAAGTCTTTTAGAAGGGATATTTTACGTGGGTATCTCCAAAACAGACCCTTTGTTTTCATAGATCTGGCGGGAAAATATGTTTTCGGGATATATACCCTGGACCAAATAGAAAACAAACCCGCGAAAATCCGCCGCATCGAGTTTAGGTATTCCGCACGAGATCCTTCACCCGGCTTACGCCGGGTTCAGGATGACGTCTTTTTCGGGATAGATTGTTTCATCTGCTAGTTTGGGGCACTCTCCCAAGTGGCGACCTGAAGCTCGTGCTATCGTCTGCTCATGCTTCGACAGCTTGGTTTGGTTTTGGTATTTGCATGCGCTCTCGTCTGTTCCTGCCTCGCGACAGAAAAATACCAGGAACCTGGCCCGATCCACCTCGATCGCGCAGGCGAAAAATGGGCAGAGCAAACTCTGCATAAGCTTTCGACGGAAGAAAAAGTCGGCCAGCTATTCGTGGTCTGGGTGCGCGCCAAATTTCTGAACATCGATAGCCCCGAGTATCTGCAACTCCGCGACACCATTCGCAAATACCACCTCGGCGGATTTACCATGACCGTGCCCTGGGACCCGCCCTTTCTCTACCGGAGCCAGCCTTACGAAGCTGCCGAACTGCTCAACCGTCTGCAGCAGGATTCGAAGCTGCCGCTGCTCATTGCCGCTGATTTCGAGCGCGGAGTTACCATGCGCCTGCATGGCGCCACGGAATTTCCCCATGCCATGGCATTCGGCGCCGCAGGCAAACTGGAGTACGCCGAAACCTTCGGACGCATCACGGCGCAGGAAGCTCGCGCAATAGGCGTGCACTGGAATTTCTTTCCCGACGCCGACGTCAATTCGAATCCTGCAAACCCCATCATCAATACCCGCTCGTTTGGCGAAGATCCCCAGCAAGTCGGCGATCTGGTAACCGCGTACATCCGCGGGGCCCAAGCCAATGGAATGATGGCTACGGTCAAACACTTTCCCGGCCACGGCGATACCGCAACCGACTCTCATCTAGGTGTGGCGCAGGTGACCGGCGATATGACGCGCCTGAAAGCCGTTGAACTTCCGCCTTTTCAGAAAGCGATTGCCGCCGGTGTGGATTCGGTTATGGTGGCCCATGTTTCCATCCCCGCGCTCGACTCAGATCCCAACCATGTGGCCACGACTTCGCCCGCAATCGTGACTGGCCTGCTTAAGAACCAGCTCGGTTTCAAGGGGATCGTCGTCACCGATGCCCTCGACATGGCCGGCCTCACTCGACTTTATGGGGCGCACACTGGCCGGGCCGCGGTGGATGCTTTCAAGGCCGGCAATGACGTTCTGCTCATTCCTGCCGACCTCGACGCCTCTTACCGGGCCATGCTCGAAGCCGTGCGCAGCGGCGAGATTTCCCCGGCACAACTCAATGCCTCCGTCCTCAAGATATTGAAAGCAAAGGCCTCACTAGGCCTCTACAAAACGCGCTTGGTCAATATCGGCGCGGTCTCTACCCTGGTGGGCAAGCCCGCGAACCTCGCTCTCGGCCAGAAAATCGCCGATGACTCCATCACCCTGGTCCGCGACAACGGTAAACTTTTGCCGCTGAAATCATCTGGAACCGCCGAGACCGGTCTTCCGTATCAGAAGGCGGAAGAAGTGCGCGACCAGATGGTCACCATAATCTTCTCCGACGACATGCGCACCGAAGCGGGACGCGCATTGGAGCGCCAGATCCGAGAGCGCGTACCGGATGCCCACGTGATTTACGTGGACCCTCGCATCGCATCTGCGATGACCGACGATGTGCTGAAAGCCGTGGACAACGCGCAGTCCGTGATCGCCGCCGTATACGAAGTCCCCGTGCCTGGGAAAGTGATGAACGCTGCAAACGGTTTGACCAATTCGGTGGGCCTGTCAGATGCGAGCGGCGCCCTCTTGCAGAAAGTACTCGATCGTGCGGCCGAGAAAACAGCCGTGCTCGCTGTGGGAAACCCCTACCTGGCGCAGGATTTCCCGGCAGTCCAAAATTATCTTTGCACCTTCTCCAATGCGACAGTTTCGGAAGTTAGTGCGGTAAAGGCGTTGTTCGGAGAGATTGCGATCCGCGGACATCTTCCGGTCAGCATCCCCAACATCGCGCAGCGCGGCGCCGGCATCGAGCGTCCCGCCGAGGCCGCGCACGGAGGTTCTCAACATGCTTATTCCAAAACCACCGGCAACTAGCTGGCGCCTTTCGATCGTGGTGTTGTTGGCCACGCTCGCGCTCTTGCCCGCCTGCAGCGTGAACGTGAAAGATAAAGGCGGCGATGGCACCAGCAAAGTCGACATCAACACGCCCGTAGGCGGAATCCATGTTGACGAGAATGCGGATGCCCGCGACACCGGCCTTCCCGTCTATCCCGGCGCGAGGCCGAAACCAAAGACTGATGACGGCGACAAGAAAAGCGCTAACGTCAATATGTCCGCCTTCGGCTATGGCTTGAAGGTTGTAGCTCTCGAGTACGTGTCGGACGATCCGCCCGACAAAATCATCGCCTACTACCAGGACCAACTGAAAAAATACGGCCACGTGCTGCAATGCCACAGTAACGGTATCAAGGCCGACCACGATGGTGGCAAGCTAAAGTGCGACTCTGACGACAGTGGAAATAAAGTTGAACTAAAAGCCGGCACCGACGACAACCAGCACATCGTTTCCGTTCAACCCGAAGGCAAAGGTTCTGACTTCGCCATCGTGTGGCTACGACTTCGCGGCAAGGAAGGCGACATCTAGGAGGAAGTCATGTCTCGATCCGCAGGACAGCACCAAGGGATTTTTCATCGGCAACTTCTCCAACTGGCTTTGACAGTCGCATTCGCCATACTGTTAGGTCTGCCCGCGTTGAACGCACAAGGGCAGCAATCGGACAACGGCAAGAAGGATCCGAATCTCGACGTCCACAGCTCCGTCGGTGATTTGCATATGGGTAAAGACGCCGACGCCCGCAGCGCAGGTCTGCCTCTCTACCCCGGCGCTCACGTCAGGCCCGACGAACCGGACAGCGACAGCCTGAATGTTGGCATCCTGACCGAGGCCTTCGGCGTGAAGCTGGTGATCGCAAAATATGGCTCCGACGATGCTCCCAATAAGATCGTCGATTTCTATCGCGAGAAACTGAAGAAATACGGCAAAGTCCTCGAATGCCACACCAGCGAGCACAGCGGCAACGCCCACGCAGATGTGGACGACCAGAAAGAGCCACCCTCTAAAGAGCTCAAATGCGAAGGCGATAACACTGGCCCGGTCACGGAACTGAAGGTGGGTACTGAAGACAACGAGCACGTAGTTGCGATCGAACCCAGCCACACCGGCAAGGGAACTAATTTTGCCCTTGTTTACGTGCACACCCACGGCAAGCAAGGCGACATTTAAGTGCTCAGTATCCAATGGAGCGACAGGCGTCCCCACCCGTCCGCCATCCCGCGCCTTTCTTGCGAACCGCAAGGCTCTGCTGTACCTTGAAACTCAGTGGAACATCCATGCTATAAGTGTGGCGCAAGCGTCGAAGATGGCACCGCGTTCTGTCCGCGATGCAACGCCCCTCAGATTCGGGTCGCCGGAGCTGCACCGCTGGCGCCCGCCGGAGCCACACCGGAAGTCGCAATCGAAGAGTACGCATCGCATGCCCCACTGCCGTCCGCTCTGCAATGGTCCGACGCCTTGCCCTCCGCCGGAATTGCGTTGCTGGCCGCGATTTTCCTGATGATCCTCGGTCTGCCTACCGGATTGGGGATGCTCGCCGCCGGCTTTCTCTCCGTGATTCTCTACCGCCGGCGCTGCCCTGCGATTCATGTCACCGCCGGCGTGGGAGCACGCCTGGGCGCGATCACCGGTGGTCTGGGATTCGCTGTTCTAGCTGCGATTCTCGCGCTCTGGACGGTTTTCCGCTCGGGAAAGGAAATCCACGATTCCCTCCTGAACTATGTGCAACAGTACGCCGCCCACAGCTCGGATCCGCGGACGCAACAGGTCCTTGATCTCTTCAACACCCCCGAAGGCTTTACTTTCATCATGGTGCTCACTCTCATCATGACCCTCATAGCATTTCTGATTTTCTCCTCCCTCGGAGGCGCCGTCGGGGCATTCCTACTGCACCGCAAAGATCGCCTGTAGACGATGCTCGTGTGGGGACGGTCGCCCTCGCCCGCCCATGCGGAGCAAAGCTCCGCAGCGCATTCTTCAGCCCGAGAGGCAACCTCTCACTCGCCATCTTTCCCAGCCCGCGCCGTTTGTCGCGCCCCAGCCCGACGATGCATTTCCCGCGAAATCTTGCTCAACCACTTCAACTCCAATCGGAACTGCTGAATAATCAGGCTGACCATCCAGACGGCCTCATGGAAACGGTGGCCCACCTCTTCACGGATCGAGCGTAGTGTAGCTTCCTCGCGAGCCAACTCCGTCTCCAGGAATTCCCGCCGCCGTTCCAGCTGCCTCTGAAATACACCCGGCCGCGCTTGCCATGAAAGTGCCATCCAGGTGAGGAACGGCGGCCGGTCGCGTTGCGTCGTCCAGTCATCGCGCTCCAATGCGTCAGCTAAGGCTGCACGGCCCTTGCCAGCGGTCACAAACACCCGCCGCTCAGGACCCGCCTCCGGCTCGTCACTTTCCGCAGCCCGCACCAGCCCCAAACCAGCCAGTTTTTCCAGCGAGTAATAAACCTGCGGCCGCGAAATGCCCGCCCAATCCCGTACCTGCCGGCGTTCCAGCTCCAGATTTGCCTCGTACCCGTGCATGGGACGTTCAGCCAGCAAACTCAGCAGGACCAAGTCCGGGGTCGTCAGCGCGCGCTTCTCAGCGGCCGCCATCGTGTGCCTTTCGTCTGCGGCTCCAGTACCACCATTGGCATTGCTTCGCCGGTAAACGCGGATTCCGCGCTTGCGCCACGGCCGCGCGAAAAACATCCAGACAGCAGATGTCTTGCGCCTGCCCTTTGATTCGGCACAGCTTCTCATAAAGCTTCTCGGGATTTCGCCGCGAAAGCTCCGCCACGCTGGCGACCCCGAGCAACTCGAAATCGCGTAGCATCGCAGGTCCAATCGAAACCAGGTCTCGCAGTTTGCGTTCTTCAGTGGCCATAAAGAGACTCCGTCGAATAGGTTTAGAGCGACCGTTTGTGGGGAAGACGCGGAATCGCAAGCTACACAAAGCTCGCGACGCGTATCAGGGTATGCCTTCAGGCATACCGCAAATCCTTCAGGCATGCGTCCGGCTTCAGCCGCCGAGGAGGCCAAGATGCGCAATGTCACATCAGCTCTTGACATCCTTCTCCACGAACCTGTACTCTATGCTAGTCTAAACGAGACTAGTGTGAGCTGCAAGAGGAGAATTGAGAGTCCTTAACGTGCGTGCTGATCCTTCGTTACTCCGCTCGGCAACTTAATGAACACAAAAGGAGAAACTTATGACCGTAAAAAAACTGACACCGATACTGTTCGCACAAGAAATCGAGCCCTGTCTGAAATTCTGGATGGAACGGCTGGGCTTCGAAAAGACCATCGACGTGCCTGATGGCAACAAACTGAGCTTCGCAATCCTGCAAAAAGGCCCAGTCGAGCTGATGTACCAGACCCACGCCAGCGCCGAGAAGGACGTAACAACCGTTTCCTCGGAAGTCCGCAAGGGCCCATCCTTCCTCTACGTTGAGGTGGAGAGCCTGGACGAGATCATTAGCGCGGTAAAAGGCGTCGACGTTGCGATGCCCGTTCGTACTACGTTTTACGGCGCGAAAGAAATCGGCGTCAAGGATCCGGCCGGACACGTAGTCATCTTCGCGCAGCTTGGCGTCGCGCCTCAGCCCTGAAAACACCACACGCACCTTGCCCCGACCTGCCCGCTCCGCGTATGATGCAGCGTTCATGACTCCGCGAACGTCACCCCGCCAGCCCAACATCCGCGAGAAGGCGCAATTGATGTCCGCGTCCGAAATCGAACGCACGCTGGTGCGGTTGGTCCACGAAATCATTGAGAAAAACAACGGTGCGACCGGCCTCGGTCTGGTCGGAATCCGTCGACGCGGAGTATTCCTCGCGCAGCGCCTGGGACAAATGATCGGACGGATCGAGAAGACTCAGGTGCCCGTGGGCACGCTTGATATCACCTTGTATCGTGACGATCTCTCGACCGTGGGAGCGGCACCGGTAGTCCAGAAAACCGAGATGGAATTCCCCATCACCGGCAAGAACATCGTGCTGGTCGATGACGTCCTTTACACCGGACGCACCGTGCGGGCGGCCATGGATGCTCTCTTCAAGCAAGGGCGTCCCAACCAGGTCCAACTCTGCGTACTGATCGACCGCGGCCATCGTGAGCTGCCCATCGAAGCCAGCTTCGTGGGCCGCAAAGTACAAACGACGCGACAGGAGATCATTGAAGTCCAACTGCGCGAAATCGATAATGCAGAAAAAGTTTTGGTGGTCGAGAAAGATACGTAGGCCTGGACGCGCTCGTCCGGGCGGCCGCGCAGAGCTCGGCAGATTTAGGCCAAAGATTCCAAGGAAAGCATGAACAAAGCCGCACGCGGTTCCCTGCTCGGCATGGAGCATCTCGAGGCGAAAGAGATTCTGAGCCTGCTCACGCTGGCGCGGCGAATGAATCCACTGAAGCCGCGCCCTTTGCTCCGGAACAAACGCGTGCTGCTTCTCTTTTACGAACCTTCTACCCGCACCCGCACCTCCTTCGAAATCGCAGCCAAATCCATGGGAGGCATGACCACGCTCGTGCTCTCGAGTGGATCGAGCATCGAAAAGGGCGAGTCCTTGCTGGACACGGCCTACACCCTGCGCGCCGTGGGCGCGGACGTCATGGTGATTCGCCACCCGAACGCCGGAGCGCCGCTGCTGATGGCGACTCACCTCGATGTTCCTGTCATCAACGCCGGCGACGGGATGCATGAGCACCCTACGCAGGCGCTGCTCGATGCCTACACCATCCTGCGCCACAAGAAAACCCTGACCGGGCTGCAGATGGCGATCGTGGGCGACATCTACCACAGCCGCGTCGCCCGGTCTGCAATTCACCTGCTCAGCAAATTCGGCGCCCGCATCACCCTCTGCGGACCGCCCGAGTTCTTGCCCGACGTGGCAACCAGCCTGGCGCCCGGGCTTCACATCACCCGCACCGTGGAAGAAGCCGTGCGCGGCGCCGACGCCGTTATGGTTTTGCGGGTACAAAAAGAACGCCTGGCGGGAACCAAGCTGCGTCTGCAAGATTATATTTCCAGATACCAGCTAACCACGGCCCGATTGAAACTGGCCAAGCGCGACGCGATCTTGATGCACCCCGGACCAATTATTCGCGGGCTGGAACTGACATGGGAAGTCGCGGATTGCCCGCAGTCGGTCATCGTCGAAGAAGTACATAACGGAGTGCCAGTGCGAATGGCGATTCTGGCCAAGGCGCTGGGAAGAGCTAACTAGGCTTCAGGCTTCTGGGCTTAGTAGGCTGCGGAGAGACTCAGGTTTGGGGTTTAGCCGCTGAGGGACATCGGACAAATGAATGGCACTCGATAAATCCAAAACGGGTTCCCTCTTGATCAAAGGCGGTCGCGTCATCGACCCGGCCGCAAAGCTGGACGCATCCATGGACTTGCTTTTGCGCGATGGCCGCGTCGCTGAGCTCGCAGCCCCAAACAAAATCCGCAGCAGCGCGGACAAAACCTTCGACGCTCGCGGCCTGATCGTCGCCCCCGGCTTCATCGATTTGCATGTCCACCTGCGTGAGCCGGGCCAGAGCTACAAAGAGAGCATCGCAACCGGAACCGCCGCTGCTGCTGCCGGGGGTTTCACTTCCGTTTGCTGCATGCCGAACACGTCTCCGGTTGTCGATTCGCCTGAATGGGTCACCTGGATTCAGCAACCCGAGCGCGCAGCCGTGGTCAACGTGTTCCCGATCGCTGCCGCGACCCATGCCAGCAAGGGTGCGGTGCTTACTGATTTCGGAGCCTTGCAACGCGCCGGCGCGGTCGCAGTGAGTGACGACGGCCGTCCCATCCTTAGTGACACTGTGATGCGCGACACGCTGCGGGCGGCGTCCGGACTCAACCTCCCCGTCATTCAGCATGCTGAGGACACGCGCATGACGGAAAACTGCTCGATGAACGAAGGCCCGACCTCATTCCGGCTGGGGTTGCGTGGCATGAAAACGGCGGCGGAAGCGTCCGTCGTCGAACGCGACGTTCAACTTGCCCAGCAATTCACCGGAGCGCGCTTGCACGTGGCCCACCTGTCGACAGCCGATGCTCTGAAAGCAGTCAGGCGTGGCAAGCGCGGCAAAGCGCGCGTCACCTGTGAAGTCACCCCGCACCATTTCAGCCTGACCGACACTGACGTCGGCGACTACAACTCGAACTTCAAAATGAATCCGCCGCTGCGCTCTAGTGCCGACCGCGAAGCCATTCTCGTGGCTCTTGCCGATGGCACTGTCGATGCCATTGCGACCGATCACGCCCCCCACGCCACGCACGAAAAGATCATCGAATTCGAGCGCGCCATGTTCGGAGTCACCGGGCTCGAAACCGCTCTCGCGCTAGCCATCACTCGCCTGCATCGCGACCACAAGATTCCCCTGGCAAGAATCGTCGAACTCTTCACCGCAGGCCCCGCCAGCGTGGTTGACCTCAGGGGCCGGGGCACACTTGCCCGCGGAAGTCATGCTGACATTACCATTTTCGATCCCAAAAAGCGCTGGAGTTTTGAAGCTGCCAATTCGCGCTCGAAATCGCACAACACTCCCTTCGATGGCTGGCAGCTCACGGGGAAAGTTGTGGCGACGATTGTGAGCGGGAAGATGGTGTATCGAGGCGACTGATCGCGAAGTGTTCCACGTGGAACATTCTTCTCAGCTAAGTTCAGCGTTTTCCATGTAGGGCATTCCTATAAAAGCACTTTTTCACCGCTCCGCTAATACTGACTTTAGAGAAGTATACATTTAAGTGTATAATGGAACACAGGTCTGATTGGTTCACAGAAAAAGAATGGCAAGCGGACATACCAAGCGAACTCACGTGACGCGCGACAATGTGCTTGACGACTTGGGATTTTCACCCGGGCAGGCCACTGCCTTGAAGTTCAAGGCTGAGCTGTACCAAGCCATTCTGAGGCACGCCCGAAAGTATTCGCAAAAGCAATTGCAGTTGATCCTGGCGGAACCTCAACCGCGCGTGAGCGAGTTGCTCAACGGGAAAGTCGCCAAGAAAAGTGTGGACAAGCTGCTCTACTATGCAGGAAGGCTGGGGATTGAAGCCAAAGCGCGATTCCCCCAGACCAACAAACAGGTTGTCCAGCGAGAACTGGCCGAGGCGGCGCGGTAAGCAGAGTTAGCTTCTGGGTGCTGGAATCGAGCCGACGCGGGACCAATCGGGGTACGTGAGCGTAACGCGAACATCACTTCGGTCTGGTCCCGCGTTCGGAAACATCAGGTCGAATGTTCCCGTGACGCGCCCTTCGTGTTCTTGCATGATCCTACCGAAGTCGAGAAGAAATTCCTTCATCGCAGTCTTCCTCCAGGCTGATTCTACACCCGCCACATCGTGTTTCGCTCATGCCGGGTCTGCGTATTGCTCTTGTGGAAACTGAAACTGGTGTGGTTATGTGATAGTTACCCACTTCAGTGAGCAAGCGAAAGAAGAAACGAGTCCCCGTCAGGGGCGGTACTCTCGGCAATCGACGGAAGACCGCCAAAGAAGTTAGAATCACTCTTAGGTCAACGTACGCGATGGAATGCTCCAAGCTTTACGCGGTGCTCAAGGATTTCTCGTTGCCATTGGCAGCTCTGATCTGGGCTGTATTCTCATGGTACCGGGACAACAAGCGCGTGTTGTCGATCCGTCAAGTTGGCCATGAATACTCCGAGCGGGTGGTGGGAACCCCCAATGGATTCACGACCTTTTTTCAGCTCTGGGGCTCGGCTGCATGGGAATGAGCTTTTCCTATTATCCGATTCCGGACAGGAACGAGATGATCTCGCTTCTCCATGCCGCGGTGGATCGCGGCGTCAGGAAGCCGCACGGGCCTTTTATGCGGCGCACGACGGGCTTGCGTTTCCGGGAGGCCTCAGCGGAGAGTTTGAGCTACTAAGGATCGGTGACGCAACAGCTATTGAAATGGGTATACGGTTCCTCGAAGCTAATCCTTGGTTCTTCCGTTCCGGATACTACAAAGCCGACATCCTCAAACTGCTTCGCAAACATCCACTGAGCGACAAGCAATGCGCCCGCATGCGGACGGTAATTCTTGAACGCGTGCGGGATCGCCCAGTTCGTGAAATGCGCGCGTACGCTCGCTGCGCTCCGAAAGTCAGCACTCCCCAGTTCGAAGCAGAGATGACAAACATTGCGGAGAATGCAAATCGCCATGCCGCTCGTCACGCACAGTGGGTTCTTGACTGTTTGAAAAGTGCGCGAGGAACGCCTCGACGGCGATGACGGTTGAAACCACGACTGGATGGAGAAGGTCACCGACGAGCAGTACACAGGAGGGAGTAAGGCATGAGTAAAGAGCTTTCAGCAGCCCAGAAAATGATTGGCGACTTCGCGCCAAAACTCGTCGAGCTCACTGATCATGTTCTTTTCGGCGACGTTTGGGAACGTCCGGATCTTTCCAAGCGCGACCGCAGCCTGGTAACCGTGGCAGCGTTGATTGCGATGAATCGTCCGGACCAGTTGCGGTTTCATCTGAGCTATGCTGTGCAGAATGGAGTCAAGAAGGAAGAATTGATTGAGCTCGTGACGCATCTGGCTTTTTATTCAGGCTGGCCGAATGCAATGAGCGCCATCATGGTCGCAAAAGAGGTGTTCTCGAAAGCGTGAGAGCAAGGAGTACACATGGCGAAGCAGAACGAAACTCTGAAAGCCCGCCTTTCCCGATCTCGCGAAATCAACATTAGCGTGATCGGCAGAAAATCGGGACGCACCATCTCAAACCCGGTCTGGTTCGTATTGGACGAAGATAAGCTCTACCTGCTACCGGTGCAGGGGTCGGACACACAGTGGTACAAGAACGTGCTGAAGAACCCATCGATTCACATCAAGGCAGGAGGCGCAGAGGCTGAGTTCAAGGCTATTCCTATCACGGACCCCAAACAGGTATTGTCCGTGGTCGAGAAATTCCGCGAGAAGTACGGGGCGAGCGACGTGAAGAAGTACTATTCGAGGTTCGACGTTGCCGTCCTAGCCCAGATGTAATGAGCGCTATCATGATTGCAAAAGAGGCATTCTCAAAGGCGTGAAGACTAACGGCAAAGTGGTGTCTTTGCGGCAGGCAGGCAACGGGTTGGAGCCGAGCGAACCGCACGCGATCCATTTGGCTCGCTTGATTGCCGCCTATGCCCCTCACGACGGCAGTTTCGAGCTACGCATCCCGGGTTTGCACGCCAATCGCTTTTCACGAACAAATAAGGAATGTGTGCATGCCCTCTCGTTGCCCTCGTTGTGCATCGCCGCACAGGGCGCGAAAACCGTCATCGTGGGACAAGAGGTCTATGAATACGATGCATCGCGCATGATCGTGTTTTCCGTTGCTTTGCCCGTTGCTGCCCAAGTCACCAAAGCTAGCTATTCCGCGCCCTACCTTTCTCTCAAGCTCGACCTCGATCCGCACAAGATCGCCGAACTGGTCTTGAAGGTTTTTCCGCACGGTCTGCCTCCGGCTCAGGAGAGGAGCGCCGTTTACATCGCTCCGGTGGACGCAAGCATTGTCAGCGCCGCGACGAGGTTAATGGACTGTCTAGCGCAGCCCGGCGACGTCGAGTTACTCGCGCCGCTTGTGATCGATGAGATTCTGATCCGTCTGCTACGCAGCCCCATTGGTGTTCGCATCGCCCAAATGGGCTTTGCAGAATCCAGTGTGCACCGGGTTGCGAAGGCCATTTCCTGGCTGCGCGAGAACTTCTCTCAACCCATGAAGGTCGAAGACCTGGCCGAGTTGGTGCACATGAGTGTTTCGTCTTTCCACGAACACTTCAAGTCCGTCACATCGATGAGCCCATTGCACTATCAGAAGGTTCTTCGCCTCCAGGAGGCGAGGCGTCTCATGTTGTCGACAACGACGGACGCGGGTACTGCGAGTCAGCGCGTGGGTTATCTAAGCCCTTCGCAGTTCAGCCGCGAATACAGCCGCTTTTTCGGGAGTGCACCGACCAAGGACATCGCCAGGTTGCGTCAAGAGACTCGACTTTGGGATCCGGTCATTCCAAGGCAACTCTAACCTCGTCCCGCACTTCTTGCGTGAGCGCTGATCCTTCGAATCATCTCCCCCACGTCTCCTTAACTTTTGTACGCTTCTGCGCATACCGTATTCCGGGCTGATCCACCGAGCTGGACTTAATCTCGGAAGCCACGCCGTTCCCCAAAGGTTTGACCAAATTGTCACGCTTTGTGACAAACATCACCATGCAAGGTGCGCGCTATCACAAATGAAAGTGCTCAACGTCACAGATAAATGTTATTCGCGCGCCAGATACTGCAACATCACTTCGGACAACAATCAGCAATTTTTGGAGACAAAAATGAGATTCCTGAAAAAAGAAATAGCGGCTCCTCTGTTCGGGACAATTCCTGTCACGCTTTTTCTGTTTTTTGCGGTATTGAATCCGCCCAGCGCGTTGGCGGTTCCTAGCTATGCGCGACAGACTGGCTTAGCGTGCAGTGGCTGCCACTACGCGCCTCCGGAACTCAACCCCGCCGGACGACGGTTCAAGCTGCTGGGTTACGTTGATAAAGCGGACGAGACCAAAGTCATAAAATCGGATTCAGGCAAAGCGCATGCTGCGCTTGACCTTCTCGCTTCGCTGCCCCTTTCCGTAATGCTTGAGACCTCATTCACTTCAACCAAGTCAAGCGTTCCGGGAACACAAAATGGCAGTTTCGAATTTCCTCAGGACATTTCGCTCTTCATTTCTGGGGCATGGACAAGCCACGTCGGCAGCTTTGTTCAAGTGACTTACGATACCCAAGACGACCATTTCACCAGCGATAATACAGATATTCGCTTCGTGAATAAGACAAAGCTGAGTGGCAAGGAACTGGTTTACGGCCTGGACTTCAACAACAATCCGACCGTAGAGGACCTTTGGAACAGCACGCCGGCGTGGGGTTTCCCTTGGATCAACAGCGATTTTGCACCCACTCCCGGCGCCTCTCCCATCATTAATGGTGGTTTGGCCCAGGACGTTGCAGGATTCGGTGGCTACGCGATGTGGGACAACCATCTATATCTGGATGCAGCGATTTATCGCTCGGAACATGTAGGCAGTCCTCAGCCAAATCAAGGAACTGGGTTCGCCAACAACATCCGCGGCGTTGCGCCCTACTGGCGAGTCGCGTGGCAGGGGTCCACAGCAACGACTCAGTATGAGGTGGGCACCTACGGAATTCACATGCAGTCCAGTCCTAACAACATAGCCGGCCTAGAGGATGGGTACACAGATGTAGCCATAGACACTCAGATTGATCGGACGTTATTCCGGCATGACGTGCTTTCGCTGCGCGGCACCTACATCCATGAAAGTTCCGATTTGGCAGCATCGTTCGCTGCGGGTGCGGCTTCACAGACCGCAAACCATTTGAACACCTTTATGGCCAATGCCGAATATCATTTCGGCAATCGCCTCACAGGCACATTCGGTTGGTTCGATACCAGTGGAACCGCCGATCCTTTGCTGTATCCTCCAGGTACTGTGAGCGGCTTCGCCAACGGAGACCCGAGAGGTGCCGGGTATATTTTGAACGTCTCGTACTGGCCGTGGCAGAATCTGCAGCTCGCCGCCCAATATACCGGATACACGCGCTTCAACGGCGGCTCAACCAACTATGATGGTTCGGGCCGCAACGCGAGTGGCAACAACACAGTCTATCTGGACGCGAAATTCATTTTCTGACATGCATGTGAGCAACTACTTACAAATCCAACGGAGGAAAACGCAATGAAGTGCAAGGGATTCATATTGGCGGTACTGATACTGATGGTTGGGCTGTGCAGCGCAGCGTGGGCTGGCGATATCGAGGGCAAAGTTACCGGGATGAAGGGCCAGTCGGTGGTCTACGTCGACGCCATTGCAGGCAAAACGTTTCCCGCTCCCAAAGAGCAACCGGTCATCGACCAAAAAGGACTGGTGTTCGCGCCGCACATCGTGGTCGTACAACAGGGCACAACTGTCGAGTTCCTGAATAGCGACAATGTGCAACACAACGTTTTCTGGACCGCTATCGGCGGCGACAAAAAAGCAGGACACAATCTCGGGACGTGGCCCAAGGGTGAAAAGCGGCCGTTTACCTTCGATAAGGCGGGCGTCGTACCTCTGCTCTGCAACGTACACCCGGAAATGGCCGGATATCTCATTGTCAGCCCAACTCCCTATTTTGCCGAAACGGATGACAGCGGCAATTACAAAATCAAAGATGTCCCGGACGGCAGCTACACCGTAGTCGTGTGGCACGAAGGCGCCAAGAACCAGTCCAAGCCAGTCACCGTCGCGGGCGACACCAAAGCGGACTTCACGGTGAGCAAGTAAATAAACGATAGGGAGCGGACGGCCAAGTCCGCTCCTTGCCTCCTGCGTGTAGAATGCTTTCCATTTAACGAAGACAACGGGAACAGCCATCTTGCTGAAACGGTACAAAGACAAAAAAGTGGACCGGGATTGGTTGAACACCAATTTCCCCTGCATGATGGCCTGTCCTGCCCACACCAACGCGGGACGGTACGTCGCGCTGATTGCGGAAGGGCGATTTGAGGAAGCTTACAAGTTCGCCCGCGATCCCAACCCGCTGGCGAGCATCTGTGGCCGAGTGTGTGCCCATCCCTGCGAAACTGCCTGTCGTCGTGGAGATATTGATCGTCCCATCGCGATACGTGCTCTCAAGCGTTTTCTGACGGAGAGGCACGGCCCGGAATCCAAACACCCTGTCGACATCAACGCGGGACGGGCTCAGAATAAGCTGCCCTTCAGGGTGGCCGTGGTCGGCGGTGGGCCCGTTGGACTATCAGCGGCCCACGATTTGGCTCTGATGGGTTACTCGGTCACGATTTTTGAAGCCGCCCCTGTTGCCGGGGGAATGCTTTACCTCGGCATTCCCGAATATCGTTTGCCTCGTGACGTGGTGGAAGCGCAAGTGCGAGAAATTCTCGCGATCGGCGACATCACCCTGAAGCTCAATCAAGCGGCTGGACGCGATTTCACAATTTCTGACCTGCGTCACCAGGGCTTTGACGCGGTATTGATTGCTGTGGGCGCGCACCGCAGCCGCGATCTCACCATTCCTGGCGTCGACCTGGATGGGGTTTACAAGGGCATCGATTTCCTGCTGAACGTGAATCTCGGCTACAAGTTCACCATCGGCAAGAAGGTCATTGTGATCGGCGGTGGCAACGTAGCTATGGACGTAGCTCGTTCCGCGGCTCGCGAAGTCGTCCGGCAGCATGTCGCCGGGGTAGAAGACCTCGAACCTTCGCAGGAAAACGTCAGTGCCGTCGCTACGAAAGAGATGGTGGACGTGTCGCTCTCTGCGCTTCGCCTGGGCGCGCAGGAAGTGCATCTCGTCTGCCTGGAAAAACGCGAAGAAATGCCGGCTGCGCTGGAAGAGATTGAAGAGGCAGAAACAGAAGGCATCGTCATGCATCCCGGCCTCGGCCCAAAGCGCATGATCGGCAGAGACGGCAAAGTTGTGGCGCTTGAAACGCTAAACACGAAGTGGGTCTTCGATCAGAACAAGCGCTTCAATCCAGCATTCTACGAGGGCAGCGAGACTCAACTGGAGTGCGACACCATTATTATGGCCGTCGGACAGGCGCCAAGGCTGGACTTTCTCAAACCTGAAGACGGCGTGGAACTGTCTCCGCGCGGGCTGATCGCGGTGAACCCGCAAACCCTGATGACCTCGGCGAACGGGATCTTCGGCGGTGGCGACTGTGTTTTCGGTCCGCGCTTGATCATTGATAGCGTGGCGGACGGAAAGCGTGCCGCGGTTGGGATTGACGAGTTTCTGCGCGGCCGCAAGCATCCCGAGCCCATGGTCGAAGTCGAAGTGTTCAAGCGTCACAGCATGCCGCTAGAACTGTTAGACCTGACTCGCCCGCCCATCCCGATGCTGCCGCTGGAGCGCCGTACCGGAGTAACGGAAGTCGAGATTGGCTACGACGCTGCGTCGGCGATAGAAGAAGCTCAGCGCTGCCTGCACTGTTGGGTGAATACAGTCTTCGAGGGCAGCCCGGAAGACGGGAGCATGTGCATCCTCTGCGGCGGTTGCGTGGATGTGTGTCCGGAAAAATGCCTCGAGCTCGTGTCGTTGGACCGCATACAGTTCGAGCCGGACACTGTGCAGCAGATCCGGGAGCATCAGGAATTGTTTGGTGTGGAGCTCGACGAAGTTGCAGCGGACGAACTCGGCATCGTGACCGGCTCCGCCATGCTGAAAGACGAGACTCGCTGCATTCGATGCGGGCTTTGTGCCATGCGCTGTCCGGTCGGCACTATCACTATGGAATCCTACAACCTGGTTTCTGCCGAGCCGACCGGATTGATTTCAGTCGAATCCATCGATGGTCCGCTCAGACCCAAAGCGCCAGTTATGGCTGGAGGCCCCAAGTAACCAATGCCTGAAGAAGAACAAAACGAGCCGCAGGACAAAGAATTCGATCGCCGAGCTTTTTTCGTGAAGCTTGGACTGGGATCACTAAGCATCGCCGCTGCCGGCACGGCGGCGTTTGCGTACCAGTTTCTCTCGCCGAATGTTTTGTTCGAACCGTCTCCCATCGTCAACGCAGGCAAGCCCGAAAATTATGCGGTTGATTCGGTGACGTTGGATGTGAACTCAGGAATTTATCTCATCCATGCCCAGGAAGGCTTTTTTGCGCTGAGTGCCATTTGTACTCACCTCGGCTGCATGACCGCATGGAAACCAGAATTGGGGATCATCGCGTGCCCGTGTCATGGCAGCAAGTTCACGCGGGACGGGGTCAAGATTGAAGGTCCAGCCCCCAAGCCGCTGCCCTGGCTGCAAACCTGGGTCAGCGACGAGGGTGATTTGATGGTGGACCGTTCCATCAACATTCGTCCTATGCAGTTTGTGAGGGTGTGAGCGTGGCGAAGACAATCACGAACTATTTCGAGGAGTTGCGCGGCACGCGGGTTTGGCGTTCGGTTTTCCGCGGCGGGACCGGATCCAGCACTCTGCGCCGTGCCCTCGCAGTGCAGCAAAATGTGTTCCTGCATCTTTTCTCGACCAAGGTGCGGACCCGCATGCTCAGCTTCAGCACGACCTGGTATCTGGGCACCCTGACCTTCGGAACATTTCTCATTTTGGTAGCCACTGGCATTCCGCTGATGTTCTATTACCATCCCTCGGTGCCGCAGGCCTACGCCGACACCAAGGATCTGCAGTTCGTAGTGTCTTCCGGCTTATTTCTTCGCAACCTGCACCGCTGGTCCGCGCATGCCATGGTCTTCCTGGTGTTCGCGCACATGTTCAAAGTGTTCTATCGCGGCGCCTACCGTCCGCCGCGCGAGTTCAATTGGGTGATCGGAGTCATCCTACTCCTGATTACGCTGCTGCTCAGCTATACGGGTTATCTACTGCCCTGGGACCAGTTGGCCTTTTGGGCGATCACGGTGGGTTCGAACATTGCGTCTGCTGTGCCAGTGCTGGGCAACAAAGTTCACTTCTTAATGCTGGGCGGAAATATGGTGAACGCCAACGCTCTGCTGCGCTTCTACGTTCTGCACTGCATGATTCTTCCCCTGGTTGCAATGCTCTTTGTTGCAATCCATTTCTGGCGCATTCGCAAAGATGGCGGCCTCTACGCGCACCAGAGTGAACCAAGAACGGTCGCGGCTCAATCGATTCCAGTGGCTGCGAAGGGAGCGCAATAGCAGATGAGCGATCCGAAAGATTTCATCGCCGGCATGGACTCAAACGCCCGCAAATCGCCGACGCGGGTTGTCTTCGTCACCCGGCGAGCCTCGGCGCAGGTCAAGGTTACCGACGAAGACCAGATTCAGACTTATCCGGAAGTCCTCTTCCGCGCCATCGTAGCCATTGAGGTGCTCACGATCGCGTTAGTGGGCGTGGCTCTTCTGTTCAACGCGCCCCTTGAGGGCCTTGCCGACCCATCGCACACGCCCAACCCCGCAAAGGCGCCTTGGTACTTTCTCGGACTGCAGGAGATGCTGCATTACTTTCCTCCAGTGGTCGCGGGTGTTCTGGTTCCGACTCTGGTAGTGATCGCGCTGGTTGTGATTCCCTACTTCAACATCAACGTTGAGGCCGAGGGGGTGTTTCTGAAGGACCGAAAACGACGCATCCTTATTTTCTACGCCTTCACGGTTGCACTCTGTCTGTTCTTATTGTTTTTCGATGTGTACGTGGCGCTGGTGCCGACTCTGATCGTCGCCGGATTCATGGGGCTGGCGGCGCAAAGTTCTCCGCAGTCGACTTCGGCTTTCCGTCGTTATCTGGCGGCTAAACCACTTTCCTTCTGGATCATGACCTGGTTTCTGTTCGAACTAGCCGTGCTCACGGCGGTTGGCACCTTCTTTCGCGGCCCAGGCTGGTCCTGGGTGTTGCCCTGGAGAAGTTAATTGCGATCATCAAAGAACGCGTTGTCTTCGCTGTGGCAGACGTTGTTCGGCCATCCGGTTCGCGCTTTTGGCGTGGTCAGCCTGCTGTTATTGATTTCGCTGGCCATCGCACCGGCTAAGAATCACTTCAGCGAATGGCGCCACTATCAGAAACAATACCTGTCACTGATCAGAACCCGAGGAGACGCAATCACACTGCAGCGCCACTTCCACGACGGGATCCAACAGATCTGGCTTCCGCAGCTCGGAGTTGTCGATCGCTGTACCACCTGCCATGTTGGACTAAAAGAAGCCAGTCTCACCGATGTCAGCGCCCAACCGTTTCGTCCCCACCCGGTAATCCCGCACACCTCGGACCAGTTTGGTTGCGTCATGTGTCACCGTGGACAGGGCGCAGCAACCACCGTCGAGGAAGCGCACAGCAGCACTCTGGCGTGGGAGCAGCCAATTTTGCCGGCGCGTTATACACAATCTTCCTGCGGGCAATGTCATCACGCTCCTTTAACCGGTACACCGCAACTTAACTTAGGCCGCAATCTGCTGAGTCGATATGGCTGCGTGCATTGTCACACAATAAAACTCGCGGACGGCACCGCAATCAAACCGACGGATGATCCGCCGTCGCTCGAACACATCGCCGACAAGACCACGCGGGAATGGATTTACGCGTGGTTGAAGGATCCTCAGGCTTACGCGGTCACAGCGACCATGCCGAATTTCAAGTTGAGCGATCCGGACGCGCGCGATATTTCGGCTTTCTTGGTGGTGAACAGCACGCCAATCTCTGGAGACACGGAGCCGGTCAACAAAGATTCGAAGACACCCGATCCGGCAGCCGGAGCGAGCTTGTACGGCGAGTCCTTCTGCGCCTCCTGCCACGCCGTGCAGAACGCCGCCGGAAATGTGGTTGGCGGCGATGTCGGTCCCGAGCTAACCCGCATCGGCAACAAGGCGAAGCCGGAATGGTTGCAGGCGTGGTTGCGCAACCCGCGGGTCTACGATCCGGGAACTGCAATGCCGCATTACCGTTTCACCGATCAGCAAGTTTCCCTGCTCACGGGCTTCCTCGGAAACAAAACTGATTCCGACCTGCTGGCCAACGTTCATCTCGATGCTGCTACTCCCGAGCAGATTACGCACGGCAAGCTACTGGTGACCGAGTACGGCTGCGCCTCATGCCACCAGATCAGCGGCGTCAAAAAGCCTGATAACTTTGCTCCCGAATTGACTCGCATCGGAAGTAAGGCGCTCACGCAGATTATTTTCTTGCCGGGCATGCAGCACACTCTTCCAGATTACATCTCAGCCAAGATCCGGCAACCACGCTCGTTTGGATCGGCACTGAAGATGCCGCAGTACACTTTCGCGCCAGCGCAAATCGATGCTTTGACCACTGAGTTGCTGTCCCTTACCGACCGCGCACATGATTTGCCGCTGGCACTGACCGTACCGGCTCAGCCGCCTTCGCATTACCAGCCCGCTGGCAAGGCCGGACAGCTCATGGCGGATTTGGCGTGCTTCAGTTGCCATGCGATTAACGGTCGAGGCGGTGATATGGCTCCCGACCTGACGTGGGAAGGCAGTTCGGTGCAACGGCCGTGGCTGCAGGCATTCTTGAAGAACCCCGGAACACTGCGCCCCGCGCTGATCCGGCGCATGCCGAGGTTCAATCTTTCGGACAGCGAGGTGGCAGAGCTCACCGACTACATCATGACCGTTTATCAGACGCCTGCATTCGATCGTGACTCGATGCCGTCCAGTGGCTATCCGGCTGCCCAGGTGGAGCAGGGGAAACAGCTTTTCTATTCCAAGTATGCCTGCCAGTCGTGCCACATTATCGATACGAAAGTCGACAAGGGCTATATCGGGCCAACCCTCACGCAAGTCGGTTCGCGGCTGAACGCTGCCTGGATTTACCACTGGCTGAAAGATCCGCAGGCCATGCGGCCCGGCACTACCGAGCCCAACCGCAACATGAACGACGAAGATGCCCGTGCGCTGACCGCATTCCTGATGGGGCTCAAAAGCTCCGGCAAACTGGAGGCAAAGAAATGAAGAGATGTTTGAGGATGCTCTTCGTCGCCTCCCTAATTCTCGGTGCAGGGTGTAGTCGCCAACCGGGACTGGTCCCTGCCTTGAAACCCACGGCGTTTGGGGCCGCATTGGTGGAGTCGAGTGGCGGAAAGCAGATCGGCGCAACCGGCATGGTGCTCGCACAGCCACTGGTCGTGCAGGTCAACGACGAACAAGGAGCAGCCGTTCCTGGAGCGCTGATCGAATTTAGCGGGCCAGCGGGCGTCAGCTTCGATCCTCCGCGTGGTTTAACCGATTCCAGTGGGCAGGTCACCACCAACGTCGCGCTGGGCGGCATGGCAGGCCGATATCAACTGACCGCTCGCACATCTACCAAAGCCCAGAAACCCGTCGATCTGAAGATTGAAGAAATTGCGCTGGGATATCAGCAGCAGGTGGGATTCGAGCTCGACGACAAATTTTGTGCGCGCTGCCACAATCCAGAATCCTCGGCGGAGCGCGTTTCCAACTACGACAATCTCGAGGTCAAGCCGCACGCGTTTACCGAGGGCGACACACTCAACAAAATGAGCGATGCTGACCTGACCGCCATCATCAGCCATGGTGGACCAGCGCTGAACAAGTCACCATTGATGCCACCCTACGGCTATACTCTCAGCAAGACGGAGATCGAGGCGCTGATTTCTTACATCCGTTTGATTTCCGATCCTCCCTATCATGCTGTTGGAATGGTCTATGCGCAAAAATAACGGTCGTTGGCCGGACCTCTTCCTCTTTGTTGCCAACGCTTCGCCGGCTCAAGTTGTATGGTTGGGTGAAATCAAGATCCCTGCACTGCGCGCCTGCAGCTAGAATAGATGGACGAACTGAGCTGACAGGATTTGCAAATCGCAGAGCGGAGTGCTCAGCCTGTTCCGTATCTACCTCACTTGAGCCGCATCTTGCTTCTTTTTTTCCATTTCGAGCCGTCGGAGCGTCGTCCGTAGTCAGTCGCCGAGCGCATCTTCAAGCTCTTGCTGTGTCCCGGTGCGGTATAAAGACACCATAGTCTCTCCGGCGGGTGACAGCGGGAAGTGAATGCATAGGAAACCTCGCCCTAGTCGCATGGAAATGCAGAAATAGGCTGCCGCTTGCGGGAGGCTCTGAGGATTTCCTACTCCTCGCACAAAACGGGATTCGATGCAAATAGTTTCATGTTGACGGGCACACTGAACAAGGGCAGACTTACGGTGCGTGGAGGGGATACAAAAGTGAATGTGATGCTCTCGGCGCGACGATTAAGTCCTTCTTTTCTTCCCCGGCTTGCCCCCAACATTGAGCTCTTCAAGCGGAAGGTTGTTAGCCTATCGCTCTGGATGTCAAACCACGCATTTAGTAAAGCGCTCAAGTTTGAACAATTCTCTTGAGATCTCGCATCGCTTCGTTAATCTGCTGCCCGTTGATTCCGCCATAACCGAGAATTAAGCCCATTCGGGTAGGTCGTTTCAAGTAACAACTTGACAATGGCATCGCGGAAATGCCTCTCTTAGCGGCCTTCCTGGCGATTGCCGAGTCGTCGGTGCTGCCCGGCAAGAGCGCGACCAAGTGCATACCCGCTTCCGCGCCAATCACCTCCAACGTTCTTCCCATGTGAGCTTTGATCGCCTTCACCAGTAGGCTGCGCCGCTCCATATACAGCGTCCTCATACGACGGATGTGGCGAGCAAAGTGTCCTTCCTGGATAAAGTCGGTTAGCACAGCCTGATAGAGTGTCGAGGGAAAAATATCGGCGGCCTCCCGGCACGCCGCGAATGCGGGCACCAAATCATGGGGTACAACCACGTACCCCAAACGTAAAGCGGGAAACAGAACTTTGCTGAAGGTACCGATATAAATCACCCGCGCATGCCGATCCAAACCCTGAAGGGAGACAATCGGGCGGCTTCGGCGGCGTAACCGGTTGGAGACGGGAGAGTGGTTCCGGATCTTTTCCAGAATTGCGCTGGCCACGCTGCTCTGGCTCTTGCCCTCAAAGGACCGTCTGCGGGTCGTCATTTCATAGAGAACCGCGCCCAGCGCAAACAGATCCGATCGCGCGTCGGCTTCCTTGCCCTCGATCTGTTCTGGAGAAATGCACTGGATCGTCCCGATAATCGCGCCCGCTGTCGTCAGCGGCGACATGGGGCTCGTAACTGATAGCCTTCATTCTCACCGGATACAATGACCGCAGCGTGAACCAATTTCGCAATCTTCTTGAGGCACTGGATACGGCCCCGCCAGATCGCCCGTTTGTCACCGCGTGGATCGACGAAGACGAGCGTGAAACCGTTACTTTTGCCGAGTTCCGTCGGCGTGCACGATTTCAAGCCAGCGCGCTGCGCAACAACAACGTGACCGCCGGCGATCTCGTGGTCCTCATAATGCCGCAGGGCATTCCCTCGATGACTGTTTTCGCGGGTGCGATGATGTTGGGAGCGGTGCCCGCATTCCTCGCCTACCCCAACTTCAAGGTTGAACCTTCCAAGTACCGCTCCGGACTGGCCGGAGTAACTGCAAACCTGAGCGCCAAACTCGTCGTGATCGACGAAGGATTTCCCCACGAACTGCTCAGCTATGTATCTCTCGACGACCAGACCACGGTGTTGCGTGCCAGCGATGGCGAAGTGGCCGCTGGAGAGATTGAAATCCCTACGCTCGAACAGCCGCCTGAAGCCCTGGCATTCATTCAGCATTCGGCAGGCACTACCGGACTGCAGAAGGGCGTGGCCCTTACTCATGGCGCCGTACTGAGGCAACTCGAACACCTGGCGCAGGCGCTGAAAATAGATCCCCGCACGGACCGCATCTATAACTGGCTCCCTCTCTATCACGACATGGGTCTGATTGCCTGCTTTATGTTGCCAATGGTTTGCCACTTGACTGTCGTGATGCAATCGCCGCCGGATTGGGTAATGCATCCTGAAACCATGCTCCAGATCATCAGCGAATATAGGTGCACTCTGGCATGGATGCCGAACTTCGCCTTCCAATTTGTTCCTCGCCGCACGCCTCGGAGCGGATGGGCGCAATACGATCTTTCATCCGTTCGTGCCTTGATCAATTGCTCCGAACCGGTACACGCCAGCAGCTTGCATGAGTTCCAGAGCGCTTTCGCCTCCATCGGATTGAAGGCCGATGCCATGCAATCTTCCTACGCAATGGCAGAAAACGTTTTTGCCGTGACCCAATCGGACATCAGTCAACCTTTGGGTCCAGCCTGTATCTGGGCGGATGCTCAACAGTTTCGGACGAAACATTTGATCGTCCCCGTGGTGGAAGGTGCCACCGGATCCCTTTCCTTCAAATCATCGGGCCAATTATTGCCCGACAACGAGGTTCGCATTGTCTCCGATTCTGGCGAACTTCTCGAAGACGCTCACGTTGGCGAGATTCATATCAAGAGCGACAGCCTGTTTGAGGGATACTACAACCGACCCGATCTCACGGCCAGCGCACTCATCGATGGCTGGTATAGCACTGGTGATCTTGGATTCTATTTTGAAAACGAACTGTTCGTGGTCGGCAGGAAGAAAGACTTGCTTATCGTCGGAGGCGAAAACCTCTATCCGCAGGACATTGAAGAGATTGTTGCGAGTCACGCCGCCATTCACGATGGCCGCGTGGTTGCGCTGGGCGTGTACAACCCCGATCTCGGAACGGATGATATCGTCGTGGTTGCGGAAGTTGAGCAGACCAGACTTCTCACAAGTCCAGAGCAAATCGAACGAGAGCTGCGCAATCTTGTGGTTGCTGGACTTGGCGTGGCGGTTCGAACGATTTTCTTAAAGCCGCCGAAATGGATCGTCAAGAGCACTGCCGGAAAAGCATCACGCTCCGCCACGCGTGAAAAGGTGTTGCACGAACATCCGGAGCTGAACCTGGAGTCCGACGAGAGCCAATTCACATGACACCTGAAGCACAGCAGATGATTGAACAAATCGTTCGGTTAGTCAGAAAACCGAACCTGAAGCTCGACGAGAACACACCACTGGTTTCATCTGGATTGATTGACTCGATGGCACTGGTGGATCTGTTGCAGAAGCTCGAAGATCTCACCCATACGCGCATCCCGCCAGGAAAAGTACAACCGAAAGACCTGGATACGGTTGCCCTGATGTTCGCTACCGCGCAGCGCGTAGGCAAACCTCGAAAGTAGCGAAGTAATCAGGCCTGCAAAAGAAAACCCCGGGACGTTGCCCCGGGGTAGTAGATCGTTGTGCGTTTATCAGGCAACCATGGTCTCGACGAAGCGCTCGCATAGCGTAGTCTCGAGGTTATAGTGGTTCACGACAACCGGCGTGGCTAGGAATGGCTTCAGGGTGTCAAAGATCCTTCCATAGGACTCTTTCTCATAGCGGTCGGCATCCTGCTTGGTTGTCCACAGGCTGATCGTCAACGCTTTGTCCCCTCTCATCTTCTCGGGGAAGAAAGGCAGAATCTCCAGGAAGCCCGTCTGCTTCTTGAGGATGGGCAGGACTTGGTTCTTCATGACTTTCACGAACTCTTCTTTCTTTTCCGGCTTCACTTCGAAATCAAGAATACGTGCAAACATGGGATTGCTCCTTTTCTGTGTGAGATAAAAACGGGTGCAAAGCGGGGGCCCTCGGCCCAAAGAAGCTTCAGTTTTCTTGTGAATGCCGGGAGCTCAGGCTGAGCTAAAACTTATCACGATCGGCCTGATCGATGCAGTGACGGATGACTGTCATCGCAGTGCAGCGCGGCACATGGCGAAGTGACCACTGCAGGTTGTCGTGACTGAATGTCCGTTTGACCTACAGTACGAGGCAATAACTGGCGGTGAGCAGGACACTGAAGACCACCGCGTGAGCCAGTTCTGTCCAGCCCAACCGGCGGACTACGATCGACTGAGGCCTTTTCGCAAACCACACGAAGCCACGAAACAAGACCGGTGCAAATGCAATCAGCGTCAATTCCGGCAACCAGCTGAAACGGTATGCCAGCGCCAACATCACGCCGAGGAGAATCTGTCCCGCCAGGAAGCTCCAGCCCACCGTGAGTTTCTCGCTCAGCCCCGCGGCTCGCGCCCCACGAATTCTGAGCCACACAAAGTGGACCTGGTCGGCGGCGAATAACCAGTTGACCAGCCACAGCGCCCACGCTCTCGCATCAAGACGTCCCGTGGCCACGCAATATGCTGCGGGCGCGGTCGAGGTCAGCGCCAGGGCACCCACAACTTCCGCCGCCATCCTCGTCGTTCGTCCCAATTTCTTGAGAAGGACTTGCGCGGCAAACGCTGCGCCCGCAATCATTCCGAGCCATATTAGCTCACGATTCTTTCCTTGCCAGAAAAGCGCGCCCACAGTGACTGTGGCTACTGTGGCAAGCGGCAAAACCACGCGGCTCACCAATTGACGCTCCTCCCGTGTCTGGACGCGCACCGCGCTTGTGCCAAGCCAGCTTTCTACCGGCGTTCTAAGCCAAAACAGCGCCAGCGCTGCCATCGTCAACAGCAAAACCGGGGCGATACGTCCTCCCACCAGAAGGCCAACGGCTGCGCCCGTCACCAAGGGGACCAGCAACATTCCCCATGCCCCATGCTCCCGCGGAACGACAAGTGCGCGCCGACGTTCTCGTTGCGGGACAGTGAGCTGGGTCGTGCTCTCAGTTGCACCAGAACAAAGAGCAGAACAGCTTTCGACCTGTGATCGGAACATTTGCATTCGTCAGCGAACTCCATGACTAGATTCGCAAAGACATTCCAGAGCCACCGTGAGTAAGGTCACCGCCGCTAGTGATCAAGATCACACCGCGCCTGGAAGTCTCTAAGTCCATTACGCTTTCGTGCTCCGCTCCTTTACAGAAAGCCGGTTCCCGCATAGATTTAAGGTCGACGCTTCGACTGGCAGAGTTTATATGTCGCGACCTTCCCCTAAACGCAAGCAGCCTGCGCCTTCTCTCTCGGCCAAAGCCATGGCTGAAGTCTTACTTTCCAATGATCTGTTGGAGACCCTTCCGGATGCCGTCGTCGCCGTCGATCACAGTGGAACGATTGTGCAAGTCAATTCACAAATGCAAGAGCTGTTTGGCTATAGCCGCGACGAACTAATGGGCCAGAAGATCGAAATGCTCGTTCCCGACCGCTATCGTCGCCAGCACCAACATCATCGCCAGAATTTCGCGGAAGTGCCGAAGACGAGACGCATGGGAGCAGATCTGGATCTCTACGGAAGGCGACGCAATGGCTCGGAGTTCCCCGTCGAGATTAGCCTGAGCCCTGTTTCCGCGGAGAGGGGGACGTTCGTCCTGAGCGCAATTCGCGACATTAGCGATCGCAAGCGCATCGCCGAAGAACTGCGCCGGGTGAATGAAGAACTGCATCGCAAAACGGCCGAGCAGCTTGGCGAATACCGGGCAAGGCTGGTTTCGATTATTGATTCGTCAGAAGACGCCATCCTCAGCAAGGACCTGAACGGCATTATTACAAGTTGGAACCGCGGAGCTGAACATATTTATGGCTACGCGCCAGAAGAGGCCATCGGAAAGCACATATCCCTTTTGACGCCCAGCGATCGTACGGAAGAAATCCCGGAGATTTTAGGAAAAATTGGACGCGGTGAAACCGTCGAGCATCACGAGTCCGTGCGGGTGACCAAGGACGGACGACAATTAAACGTCTCTATTTCTGTGTCTCCTTTGCGCGATGCGACCGACAAAATCGTAGGGGCGTCAGTGATTGCGCGCGACATGACAGCACAGAAACGGTCGGAGGGCCAACTTCGTCAAGCACAGAAGATGGAGGCGATCGGGCGGCTTGCGGGAGGAGTCGCGCACGACTTCAACAATATTCTCGGCATCATCAACGCCTGCACCGAATTTCTCCGCGACCGCATCGATCCCGCTGCTGAACCGTCGGTTTACGTCGAGAACATCAAGAAGGCAAGCGATCGAGGCAGGGCGTTGACCAAACAACTGCTCGCCTTCAGCAGGACCTCCGCAATTCAACCCCGCGTCCTCGACCTGAACGAACGTCTAAGGGATATCAGCAAGCTCCTGCGTCCGTTGCTGGGAGACGATGTCGAGATTCTCATCGTGCCCAAGTCAGCCTCGGCCGTGGTCGAGGCGGACCCGGGCCAGCTCGACCAGATCGTGGTAAACCTAGCGGTCAACGCCCGCGACGCTATGCCTCGGGGCGGCAAGTTTATTCTCGAAACTGGATCAGTGAGATTCGACGAGGAATTCGCCGACCAACATCAAGCCATGGCAGCCGGAAAATACATCCTGCTCACGGTCAGCGATACAGGCACTGGCATGGATGAAACCACTATATCGCGCATCTTCGAGCCCTTCTTCACCACCAAAGAGACCGGCAAAGGAACCGGTTTGGGCCTGGCCACCGTATATGGCATTGTCAAACAGAGCGCAGGGCACATCCTGGTTTACAGTGAACCGGGACATGGTACGACATTCAAGATCTATCTCCCCAGCGCGGAGCACAAAATCGGGATCGGATCCGGCACTGAAGTCGAGACGGTCAGGCCAAAAAGGCAAGCCGCTACAATCCTGCTCGTGGAAGACGACGAAATCATGCGCAGCCTGACACGCCAACTTCTTCAAGAACACGGTTACACGGTGATCGAGTCGGACGACGGCAAGTCCGCGCTCGAATGGGCAGAGTCTCATCCGGTTCCAGTTGATCTTTTATTGACCGACGTGGTCATGCGTCGCATGAGCGGTCCTGAGTTAGTCGAGCGTCTGCACGCCTCTCGCCCGCACTTGAAAGTCGTATACATGTCCGGTTACACCGGCGAACTCATAGCGGAACGCGAAATGGTGAAGCGCGGCATAACGCTCCTCGAAAAACCTTTCACCCGCACCGCTCTGCTGAACACGATCCACGCAAGTCTAGCGTGAGAGTCGGGCGAGGCACGCTCGTGGCTTGGGACGCCAGTCCGAGCGGCTGCGCGCAACGCAGAAAAGCCTCGTCAACAAATAACCACCCTATTGGTCCACGTAACCAATCAATCGGTGATGGAGATCACACAGAGCTGTGTGAAAGCACGCACTTCGGGCACAGCTTCGGCAGGCAGTCGGCATCGAGGTAAATTTGCCATTTCAATCAACCTATTTGTTTTGTTCAGCTTAGGAGAACCTAACTATGCCCCTCCGACCCGGTTCAAGTGTGGCGAGGCACTTGCCAAAGTATCTGTGAGCGGAGGCACTAATATGGCAGCACATATCATCAATCACGCAGAAAAACCTATTCCACCGGTCAAAACTTCCTGCGAGTTTCCTCCATCCTTAGCCAATGCCCTGGAGCAGGAAGCCATCACCACCACCTATCCTACGGGAGCGGTTTTATTCGCCGAAGGCCAGGCTCCGCGCGGAGTGTTCATCGTCCGTCGAGGCCGGGTGAAGCTTTCCATTTGTGGCAGCGACGGCAGAACGCTGATTCTGCGAATCGTTGAGCCCGGTTGCCCACTGGGAGTCGCCGCTGTAGTTTCCGGACGTCCGTACGAAGCGACTGCCGAGACCCAGGAACCGTGTGAGATCAGCTTCTTACGGCAATGTGATCTGCTGCGCCTCATGCGCCAGAACGGCGAGATTGCCCTGTGGGTAACCCAGCACATCAGCCAGGATTACGCCGGCACCTGCCGCGAAATCCGCGACCTTATACTTTCTGACTCCGCCAGCGAGAAGCTGGCTCGACTGATGGTGGGATGGCTCGACCAGAACGCGGCAGCCACAAACCCCACCCAAGTGAAACTGGCCCTGACTCACGAAGAGATTGGCCAAATGATCGGCACTTCGCGCGAGACCGTAAGCCGGCTCTTCGCGGGCTTCAAGAAGCAACATCTCATCCGGCAGAACGGATGCACCCTGGTCATCCCGAACCGGGTGGCCTTGGAATCCCTGATCACGGCGTAGAGTAAGACCGCTCGACAAGGCCGGACCATCCCCCACCGGCCCATATCTTTCTGAGAGCGAACCAGGAGGGTGGACCAGCCCTCAGACCTTGCCCCGTATTTAGTTTGCTTCCTCCTGGTAGTTTTCCAGTCAGCATTGTGACGCGTGTCACCGAACCGGTCTGCTTGCGCCGTTATTCTTGAGAGGTTACAACGAACCCCGAATAACATGAGCTTCCCCGGCGATCCTCTTTCACCACTACCGATCCTGCCCGGAACGACGCCTCGCTTTCACGCTATGGTGAAGCCGACGGGAGCGATCTGCAACCTGGACTGCGCTTATTGCTATTACCTCCACAAACAAGAACTCCTGGGTAGCGACAACAAGTTTCGCATCAGCGACGAGATTCTCGAGACCCACATCCGGCAGTACATCGAAGGCCAACGCGGCGACGAGGTCGTGTTTTCGTGGCAGGGCGGAGAACCGACACTGGTGGGAATCGGCTTCTTCGAGAAGGTGGTTGCGCTGGAAAAGAAATACCAGCGACCGAATCAGCGTGTCGAAAACGATCTCCAGACTAACGGCACATTACTAAACGACGACTGGTGCGCCTTTCTGCGCGAGAACAATTTTCTGGTTGGACTAAGCATCGACGGTCCGCAAGAGTTACACGACCGGTTCCGCGTGGACAAAGGCGGCCAGCCGACCTTCAAGAAAGTTTTCGCTGCCGCTCAATTGCTCCAAAAGTATGGCGTTCCGTTTAACACTTTGACGGTGGTAAATCGCATCAACGCCAAAAAGCCTCTCGATGTATATCGCTTCCTGAGCCGTGAACTTCGACCACGGCAGTTGCAATTCATTCCGTGTGTCGAGCCTAAGGTCTTTCAAAAAATCGCTCCGCAGAAATGGGACCTGGCTGCGCTGCCCGTTCAGGGATCGCCGGCCGCGCATCCCGGCAATCCCGATTCTGTGGTCACGGATTGGTCGGTCGATCCCGACGATTGGGGATACTTCCTCTGCAAGGTTTGGGACGACTGGTACCGGCGCGATTACGACAAGGTGCACGTTAACTTGTTCGAGACCGCCGTCGCTCAATGGATGGGCATGGACTCGCAGCTCTGCATCTATCACGAGTTCTGCGGCAAGGGAGTGGCGCTCGAGCACGATGGCAATCTCTACTCGTGCGACCACTACGTGTATCCCGAATACAAGCTAGGCAACATCCTTGAGACTTCCAGTTCGCGCATGGTTTTCTCCGAAGCTCAACGCAAGTTCGGTCTCGACAAGTTCAATTCTCTGCCCACCCAATGTCGTCAATGCAAGTATCTGTTCGCCTGCAACGGCGAATGCCCCAAGAACCGCGTGATCCGCACTGGTGACGGCGAGCCAGGATTGAATTACCTGTGCAGCGGCCTGCACAAGTTCTGGTCCCACACTGACAACGATGCAAAAGACATCTGCCACCGCTTAGCTCGAGAGGCTCGTTAAGCAGACCGGCTCCCCGAACCTCAGACCATAACTAGCGATTTAACTAGTTACGGGGAGCTCACGGCGTTTATAGACTCGTACGCGTGCGAGTACGTCCGCTGGAAGGTCGCGAGCTGCGTAACTTTCAGAGCTCGGCCATCTCACATCACATCATCGATATAAAACCAGTCGGTCAGTTTCACGATCGCTAGACGAAGCATAACTCCCTGCGGGGAGAATCGTCGTTAATTGAAGGGAGAAAATATGGACCTCGGTATAAGAATTAGAAACCTGGCTCTGGGAGCGCTCGCCGTCTCAACTGTTTTCACGGGCGGCGGTGCGACTGCACATGCGCAAACCTCTACTAAACCCAACATCCTCGTGATCATGGGTGATGACATCGGAACAACGAACATCGGCGTCTATGGCCACTGGATGATGGCCGGCAAGACGCCGAACCTCGACAAGCTCGCCAAGGAAGGCATGCTGTTCACCGACTATTACGCCGAGGCGAGCTGCACAGCGGGTCGCGCGAACTTCATCATGGGTGAGCTACCCATCCGTACCGGCATGACCACGGTCGGCCAGGCTGGCGCGCCGATCGGCATCCCGGCGGAAGCCGTCACCATCGCCACCCTGCTGAAAGCGCAGGGCTATGAGACCGGCCAGTTCGGCAAGAACCATCTCGGTGACAAGAATGAATTTCTGCCCACCGTCCATGGCTTTGACGAATTCTTCGGCTATCTGTATCACCTGGACGCCATGGAAGACCCGTTTCACCCCAATTATCCGCAGAATCTCTTGAATGTCGTTGGCCCGCGCAACCTGGTTCATTCCTGGGCCACTGACACGGATGACGCCACCGAGATGCCGCGCTGGGGCAAGATCGGCAAACAGAAGATCGTAGATGAAGGGCCGTTGCCGCCGCATCCCACTGCCGGCATCAAGTACAACATGGAGACGGTGGACGACACGATCCGCGACCTCAGCCTGAAGTTTATCGACAAAGCCAAAGCCGATGGCAAGCCATTCTTTGTCTGGATGAACCCGACGCGCATGCACGTGGTCACCCACCTCTCGCCCAAATACGCGGCCATGATGAACGCGGAGAACGGTTGGTCCATCGAAGAAGCCGGCATGGCGCAACTGGACGATGACATCGGCCTTGTGATGCAACACCTCAAGGACGCCGGGTTGGACGACAACACCATTGTCGTTTTCACCACCGACAACGGCACCGAAACGTTCACCTGGCCGGATGGCGGCACCACGCCGTTCGCGCAGGCGAAAGGAACGATCATGGAAGGCGGCTTTCGCGTGCCATGCATCGTCCGCTGGCCCGGCCATGTCGCGCCGGATTCCGTCCAGAATGGCATAATGTCCGGCTTGGACTGGCTCCCCACGTTCGTCTCTTTGGCCGGAAACCCGAACATCACCCAGGAATTGCTTAAAGGAGTGAAACTCGGCGACCGGACTTACAAGAACCATCTCGATGGCTACGACCAGACCGCCATGCTTACCGGCAAAGGCCCGTCCAATCGCCACGAAATCTTTTACCTTGGCGAAAGTACGATTGGCGCGGTGCGCATTGACGACTACAAGTATCGTTTCATCGACCAACCCCAAGGCTGGCTGGGAGTCAAGAACCATCCTGACGTGCCTGTAATTGTCAATCTGCGCCTTGATCCGTTCGAGAAAATGGCCTTTCCAGAAGACATGACGAGGAATGGGTCGCTGATGTTTTTCGGCGATTGGTACATGTATCAATTCTGGCGTTTTGTCTTCGTCCAGCAAGTGATGGGCAAGGAAATCCAGACCTTCCTGGAATTCCCGCCGATGCAGCGGGGCGCAAGTTTCAACCTCGATGCCCTGAAAGCTGAAATGGCCGCCAAGATGGCCCAGGCGGAGGCGGCGTCCAAAGGCCCCAGCAACTAACCGGAACGACATGGCGGCGAGCGCCCGTCGAGGTGCTCGCCTCCTACTTGCATAGCCAGTTATGAAACGCTTCTTCGATCTCACATTCAAACCGTTCTTTGTCCTCACCGGTATCGCAACGGCATTGGGCGCGATCAATGCCTTCTGGCCGAGGTGGGGAGCGGAGAAGGTCGAACTAATCCCGTTCGTGCAGGACTACACCATCATTCTGCAGCACTGGGGAATAATGCTCGGCCTGATGGGCGTTTTTATGATCGTCGCCGCTTTTCGGACAGACGTGCGCAAGCCGATCCTCATCTTTAGCGCTCTCGAGAAGACCTTCATCGTGTACCTGGTAGCGGCAAACATAAGCCGTCCCTATGCGCGGGGACTCTGGTTCGGCGCTGCCATGGACGCTACGGTCGTTCTCTACACCATCGGTTACTTCGCGGCCCGCACCTTCAGCACGCCCCCATTGTGACGCGCATTTCCGCACCAACGTCTCGAAATGGCATGAGCGAACCACTGGCGCAATTACTAGTTCCCAAAGAGTGACATCGTTGGAAAGATGAAAAGGCTAAGCATAACTCCGGGCGCGGGAGCTAACCGGACTCGTCGGAAAAGAGGAAGAATTATGGACATAGGTGCAGGTGTTCGAAGAGTGGCGCTTGGAGTTCTTGCCCTCTCGAGCTTTCTTACGGGCGGCACTGCGACCGCTCAGGCGCAAGCAGCCAGCCCCAAGAAGCCAAACATCCTCGTCATCTTTGGCGACGATATCGGCTACTCCAACATCAGCGCCTACAACCTGGGCATGATGGGCTACCACACGCCGAACATCGACCGCGTGGTGCAACAAGGCGCGCTCTTTACCGACTACTACGCGCAACAGAGCTGCACGGCGGGCCGGGCGGCGTTCATTACTGGACAAAGTCCGTTCCGCACCGGGCTATTGAAAGTAGGACTTCCCGGTGCCGATCTTGGCTTGCAGCCTCAGGATCCTACGATTGCGGATTTGCTGAAAAGCCGTGGCTACATGACTTTCCAGAATGGCAAGAACCACCTTGGCGACCGTAACGAATTCCTGCCAACGGTTCACGGTTTCGACGAGTTCTTTGGCAACTTCTATCACCTGAACGCCGAAGAAGAGCCGGAGAACGTGGACTATCCGAAGAACCCTGCATTCATGGCGAAGTTCGGGCCACGAGGTGTGTTCAAGTGCAAGGCCACTGCTACCGAAAATCCTGCGCCGCCCGATCCGCGTTTTGGTCCGTGGGGCAAGCAGGTCTGCACTGACACTGGTCCGCTGACCAAGCAGCGCATGGAGAATGCTGACGAAGAATTTCTCGCCGAGACGCTCGCCGATATGGATAGTTCGGTGAAGGCAGGCAAGCCGTTCTTCATCTGGCATAACACCACGCGCATGCATATCTGGACCCACCTCCAGCCCAAGTACCAGGCCATGGTTGCGGAAAAAGGTCTCTACGGCGCTGGCATGACCGAATTCGACGACAACATCGGCGTGATGCTCAAGAAGATGGATGACCTGGGAATCGCCGACAACACCATCGTCATTATCACCACCGACAACGGTGCCGAAACTTTCTCCTGGCCCGACGGCGGCACTACTCCCTTCCGAGGCGAGAAGAATACCAACTGGGAAGGCGGCTATCGCGTGCCTTTCGTCATACGTTGGCCCGGCGTAATCAAGCCCGGAACCATCATCAACGATATCTGTGCTCACGAAGATTGGGCGACAACACTAATGGCGGCGGCGGGCGAGCCTGACGTCAAGCAGAAGCTGCTGACCGGATATCAATCGAATGGAAGAACCTTCAAAGTCCATCTTGATGGCTACGACCTCACCGACATGCTGGCCGGCAAAGCTCCTGGACCACGCAAGGAATTCTTCTACTGGACCGACGATGGCGAGCTCGCCGGACTCAGGTACCAGAAATGGAAACTGGTTTTCCTCGAACAGCGTGAGCATGGATTCAGCGTGTGGGGCAATCCTTTTATTCCTTTGCGGGTTCCGTTGATCGAAGACCTTCATGCCGATCCGTATGAGCGAGCCTCCTATGAAGCCTCTGACTACGACCATTGGATGATCGACCGCGTTTACCTGCTGGTTCCGGCGCAGGCGTACGTCGGGCAGTTCCTGATGACGTTCAAGGATTTCCCGCCGCGGCAGAAGGCAGCCAGCTTCAGTCTGGATCAAGTGATGCAGAAACTACAGCAAGGGATTGAAGACAACAACTGAAACCAATAAAAGGCAGCAATCAGAAATTATTCCGGAGCCACAAGCTATGCAACATAACCATCTTCTCCGATTCTTCACGATCGCCCTGGTGGCCGCCGTGCTTGGCGCAGCTTCGCTGAGCTCGGCCCAGGAAACTGTCGCAACCAATATCGACAAGCTCACGTTCGCGGAAGCACCAACCGGCGAAGGCCAGTCGGCGGGCACTTCCCCAAGCACCGCTACGGCAGACGACGGCTGGCATTTCGTCGTGGCTCCATATCTCTGGCTTCCGTGGGTGCACGGAACTGTGGGTGCACGCGGCCACGACACTCAGGTCCATGCGACCCCCGGTGAGATTTTTTCGCATTTTCGTTTCGGGCTCATGGGATTGGTGGAAGCGGACCACAAACGAATCGTGCTGCCACTCGACATCGTCTGGGCCCGGTTCGGCGATGACAAGGCACTTCCTCTCCCGGACGTGATTGCGACAACCGCGGACGTGAAAGTGGACATGTTCATCCTGACCCCAAAAGTTGGTTACCGGTTGCTCGATCAGGAAAAACTGAAGATCGATGCCCTTACCGGATTCCGGTACTGGCACCTCGGGCAGAATTTGCAGTTTAGCCCCTCCCGTCTGGGGCTGAATTTTTCCCGGTCGCAGAACTGGGTGGATCCGCTCGTCGGCGGCCGCATTCTTGGACTCCTCACCCCCAAAGTGAACCTATCCATCGGGGGCGACGTAGGCGGCTGGGGTACGGGCTCGCAGCTGGAGTATCAGGTGGGCGCCCTTCTCGGTTACAAGATAAAACCAAAGTGGACGCTGGAGGCAGGTTATCGCTATCTGGCCGTGAACTATCGTAGCAACGCCATTTTCGACGCCGCCATCTCCGGCATTGTGCTGGGCGTCAGCATAAACCTGAAGTGAGGGTGAGCTTCGCTCACAGCGATTGGGTCAACTCTATCTTCGGGACGCTGAGAACTAGGTTCGGTGACGCACGTCACAGACTGGGCTTCTATCGCCTTGCTAACTTTTCTAGTTGTCGTGAGCCATCGTTCGCCGCGAGTGTCATCGGGGCGAATTCACGACCAAAGGGGAGGAAGCGTTTCCTTTGGAAAAAATTCGACCCACCATCATGATTGCGGACGACCACACCTTTGTGGCGGACGCCTGCAAGAAGCTGCTCGAACCAGAGTTCGACGTTGTTGCCACAGTGGGTGACGGGCGCGCTCTGGTGAAGATCGCCGCTACTTTAAGGCCGCAGGTCATCCTCGTAGACATCGCCATGCCGCTGCTGAACGGTCTCGATGCCGGCTATCAAGTGAAACAACTCCTGGATTCGGTGAAGCTGGTGTTCCTCACCATGAATACGGATCCCGCGCTGGCCGCCGAGGCATTCCGCCGCGGAGCCTCGGGATATCTGCTGAAGACTTCCTCCGCCTCGGAACTAATAGTTGCCATTCGCCAGGTTCTGAATGGCAGGTCTTATCTCTCCCCGGCAATCGCCAAAGAAGCCGTCGATTTCTTGTTGCACCAGGACAAAGAATCTATTGAGGAAGACCCGCTGACCGAACGGCAGCGCGAAGTGTTGCAGTTGCTGACGGAAGGCAAGACGATGAAGCAAGTCGCATGCGTCTTAAACGTGTCAACCTCCACTGTTGCCTTTCATAAGCTCCGGATCAAGGAAATATTGCATGTCCGGACCGATGCCGACTTGGTGCAACACGCAATCAAGACTCATCTGATCTCTGCCTGAGCGCTGGCCGCGCTTTCTCGTTGACCGCGTTTTCCGAATCGGATAATCTATGACTGCGCACATTATCTGCGTGATAATGTCAGGTCTTTGACAAATTCCAGTCCCAAAACGGAACCGAGGGGGCTCGAGCCGCCGCCGTAACTCTCATGTTCTCTAGATTTTGCGTGTAACTCCTGTAAACTCAAAGATCTAGCACATAGGCAAAATTTATGTCGTTTGCTTTCTAGATTTTGCAGCCAAAGGGGGGAGGGGGGTACCCGGTACTAAACAGTAAACTCGGTCCCGATTTGGGAATGTGGTACTGTCGCTTGAATGCAACATCCGCTTTAAGCAACGAAGTAGCTTTCTCCTCACGAGGGTGGTTTGACGCTAGGGACTTCGGCAGCCTCTTGCTCCTCGACGGAGTCGGCAGGATCGGTAGGTAACTCGACCAGTCCGGCGCGTTCCAAGGCCCGTAAATACGCTGGACGGGAATGGCGGTAATGATCGGCTGGGACTTTGCCGTTGATCCAGGCCGTATCCATGGGGTAGACGAGTGGGTCGAAGATCACCATGTAGAAGTGCCACAACAGGATGGAGAAGGTCGCGAGCAGTGCCTCATAATAATGAACGGCGGTGGCCGCGTCTGACACCCACTTGGGGAAATAGCGCAGCGTGAAATTGTTAAACCATAACAAAAAGCCCGAGACCGTCATCACCACCGTGCCCCACATGAACGCCCAGTATTCCACCTTCTCCGCGTAATTAAATTTCGCAAAGCGCGGTTCAACTTTCGTGAGTCCCAGATTGTGGGAGAACACCTGCACCAGATCGGTCGCATCTTTCATTTCGGGCAACATCGCTTTCAGGAACAAGCGGTCTCGCCGGTTTATGGAGAGATGAATCACGTGATAGATCGTGGAAGCAATCAGTACAATCGCGGCGCTGCGATGAACCAAGCCGCGAAACGCGAAGTGGCCCTCCCAGAGCAACAGCGGACGCGCCCACCAAGCCTCCGGATACTTCAGCGCAAACCCAGTGAACACTAATGTAGGGAAACTAAGAATCACGCCCCAGTGCGCGATGCGGAAGTTTCGATTCATGCGCGACACTTGCGCCCCGGTTTCGTGTCGTGGCAGCCGCCGGATGAGCTTCGCCACAAAGTCCAGCAAGTTGTGCGCGATCATGAAGCCAAGCGTCAACGGGATCAAGAGCCAATAGGTCCAACGAATCCACTTTACGACTGGATGCGCTGGTCCACTTGCGGTCTGCACGTGTACTGGACCGATGATGAAATGGTCGCCCGCACCAGCGTGGCAAGCACCACACGTCTTGGAAAGGTTCGCCGCATTCACCGTCGACCGCGCGTCACTCGACCGAAAGATATTGTGTACGCCGTGACAGGAAGCACAGTTGGCAACAATCTGAGATCCGCCTCGCTGGGCGAGACCGTGATAGCTGTCGGCGTAAGAAGGAACCCGGTCTGCCGGCAGATTGTAACGCAGTGCCAGGCGTTCATCGCTGTGGCAACGCCCGCAAGTGGCCATGGAGACGCGTCCTGCGTTCACCAGCGACGCCTGCTCTTTCGGCCCCAGAATCAGATGCTCCCCGTGGCAGTCGCTGCACACCGGAGCCGCGGACACGCCCTCCTTCATGGCTTGTCCATGAACGCTTTCACCGTAGGTCTTGGCGATGTCCGCGTGGCAATGCCCGCAGGTTGCTGGAATATTCCAGTGGTTGGTCTTGGAACGCGCATCTTTCGGGGGAAAGATTCCGTGGCTCCCATGACAATCCGAGCAGCTTGCGGCAGCCCCATCTCCATCGACCACGGCTCGTCCGTGCACGCTTTGCCGGTAGAGTTCAACGGGGTGCGCAAACGGAATCTTATGCCGCGAGAGGAACTGCTGATTGCTGTGACAGGAAGCGCACGTGTCAGCCAGATTCTTCTTGGCCACTGGCGACACGGCATCGCTCGACACCTGAACTTGATGGACGGAACCGTGGCACGAGCTGCAGGTCGGTGCATCCGGATCGCCTGCCGCAGCGGCTTGTCCGTGAATACTTTTCCTGAAGTCTTTTACTTCATCTGCGTGGCACTGCGCGCATTTTGCCGGCGCCGTCTGTGCCGCAGCCGAAACTTCGTGGGGGTCGCCGTGGCAGGATTGGCAGGCTACGTCCCCGAGCGCGCTATGAATGCTGCCAGCCACATGGGAAGCCTCGTCGGTGTGGCAAGTCGAACATTGAACCTTCGGCACTTTGTCGGGATGCGGAAAATCTTTAATGCTCGCGTGGCAGTCGTTGCAGCCCAGAGTGCCGTGGACACTGGCCGCATGCTTCGCGGGATCAATCGAGATGCTTTTGCCGGTGGACGAAGTCATTCCGGCCTGGCCGTGACAGGCAAGGCAGCTTTCATCCTGCTTCAACGGATGGGGCGTTTTCGGTTGGGCGCCAACCCGAGTAGGCATCAGCGTGCAAACTGAAAGAAGACTTACCGAAACCATCAAGAATAAGTAACTAGGGTTCGATCGCCGGATGGTCACGATCGCGCGTTGCATCACTTTCAACAAGGTAAACACACAACTTTCCCTACTTCATTCCCAAGTCCGTCAGGATCTTGGGATTTTCTTCACCCGACGCCAAGACCTGATGGCACGCAGAACAGTCATTGGTGATCGTCTGCCCATCGGCACTGGTGTGGCTGCCGTCATGGCAGCGGAAGCAGCCCGGCGAATCATTGTGCCCAAGATTGTTCGGATGGGTGCCCCAGGTCACGCGCATGTCCGGGAAAACATTCCGCAGGTAGATCTCCGAAATCTCCTCGCCCGCTTGCTGTACCAGCGGCCGTCGCGTCTGATAGATCTGCGGGTAATTCGTCCGATAAAAATTGTTGATTTCCTCCGTAATGCTCTGCTTTGCCATTTCGCGGGTGGGATAATTCACCTTCAGTACCTCGACCGCCTTTTTCCTGATGTAGGGAAGATCCGGACTAATCCGCCCCAGCGACATGCGCTTGTCCACTGCGTTATCAGGAAGGTCGAAAGCATGGGTGGGCCGGTTGTGGCAATCCACGCAGTCCATGACCCGATGCTCTCCCTTGTCCAATTGTTGTTGAGTCGGCTTGGCATCACTGGAAACAAATTCGGTGGTCTTGCCCTGATCGTCGGTGTAATACACGACCGGGATGGTCTGCCGCTCGGCATCGGTGGAAATGTAGTGGATGCGCGCAGCGTCGGCGAGGTGACGCCCATGGATTCCGACGGCACCCTGCGAGGTGCGTCCGCCAACTTTCAGTAGCAATACGTCCTTCTGAGGAGTATTTTTTTCGTCGTCCTTGTAGCTGGTGTTCACCAGAAATTTGTCGCCCGTAAAACGCTGCGGCCAGTGGCATTGCTCACAGGTCTCGCGCGCCGGACGAAGATACTTGACCGGCGAAGGGATCGGCCGCGAATAGGTGTGGAACGTCACCGCGTAAACCTGGCGCAGGCCGGAAAGTTTTGAGCGGACAAACCAACCCGCTCCAGGTCCGATGTGGCACTCGACACAAGCCACACGCGAGTGCGGAGAATTTTGATAGGCCGTATACTCGGGGGCCATTACGCGGTGGCAAGTGGTTCCGCAGAAACTCACCGAGTCCATGTATTCCACGCCACGGTAGGAGGCGGTCCCAACGATAAGGAGATTGAGCACTGTCGCTACGACTACCCATTCCAAAGTACGCCGGACCACCGGCAGCTGCAGGTCAATGGCAGGATAAATTTGCGGCAGTTGCCCAGTCCCAAGCAGACTTCGTCGCTTGAGCCAGATGCCCAGGGGAATCAGCAGCAGCCCCAGCACGAAGATGCCGGGAAGAATCAGAAAGACCAGAAGGCCAATGTAAGGATGCGGTGGTCCCGGAAGAAAAATGTCATAGAACCAGAAAGCGATGGTGGTAAGCGCCGTACTGGTCGTGATCACGGCACCCGTAAGTGTGATGGGATTCTGTCCCAGAAAATAGATCGGTTGCGCCCAGTCCCGGATGCGTTCTCGCAGTTTCATGTGAAACCGTTGCTCCTTTCTATTTTCCGTGCGCCGTCTGGCAGACACACCTCAGGCTCCGCCGCGCAAACTCCGCTGCCCCGAACAATCGCTCTACACCTTGATGCCGCGAGGACTACTTTTTCAGCGTGCGGATGTAAGCCACCAGCCCCTTCACTTCTTCTGGACTTAGAGAGGCGTACTTCGGCATCTTGTTTTTCCCGTTCGTGATAACGTCCGCGAGCTCGGTGTCCGACATTTTCTGGACGTCGGCACTGGTGAAGTCGTGCGCCCCCATTTTCTTCCCCATCGGCGAACCGGTTCCGTCGGCACCATGGCAGGCGGCACACTTTGATTTGAAGAGCGTCGATGCATCTTGCGCATGCACGGATAAGGGAAGAGTGAGAACAACAGCCAATGCTGTTGCGAAAGTAAACACTTGAAAGTTAATCCTCTTCATTGTCAAGCTCCATTCTAGTTTTCATCGGCCTACATCTGACCGAGATTAACAGTTGCAAAATGCAATATTGAACTCCCCGAGGTAGAGATTCCGTGACCCGGATCACATATGGCTGTGATTGTAAGCCCTTTGCATTCAAGGCTGTGAATAAAGTGGTGACGGCCCTCACCTCAGACTGTGACGTCGGTCACGGCATGACTCTTCGACTTGGGTTCAAATTGTGATCAGGGTGAGCCTTATGCCAAAGGATAATCGCAATTTGCTGGATGTGCTGAAGTTCGAACTGGAGTTTCTTGAGCAAGGCGGCTACGGACGATTGCCCCGCGAGGCCTGGCGGCCGCGGTTTGTTTTCGAGGATTCCCCCACTTGCATGAACTTTAACTCGAAAGACCGCGAGCCGTGTGACGAGTGCCTTCTGATGCAATTCGTGCCCCAGGACGCGCGCACGGAACAGACTCCGTGCATTCACATCCCGCTGTCACCCGCCGGAGAGACAATCGCGTCTTTATACCGGACCGGGACACAGCAAGAGCTTGAGGATGCGCTCGGCGACTGGCTGCGGGCGACGATCCACCGGCTCGAAACGGAAAAAAAGAAGCAAGACGCGGCTGCCAATCCGCCCATTAAACAGGCTTCACGTCCTCAATTGAGATAGTCGGAACAGGCTGAGCTCTCCTCCTGGTGATTTGCAGGCCTTTCAGCTCACGAGCGTTATTTCTGCGCATAGACTGCTCCAGCGGCATGATAGGGAGGAGCGGAAATCAAGCGGATGTAAGAAATCAGCGCCGGAACTCAGCCGCGATTCAGGTTGAGAAAAGCAAGGTGAACTCCAGTCTCGTCCGCGGGCCCAACGTGAAAACCAACCTTCTCGACGAGGCCACGCATTTCGATGTTCTCCCGGAGCAGGTAGGCCTGCACCGACTCCAGGTGTTCGTCGCGGGCTACCTGAATCAGGCGGCGAAACAACTCGATTCCTAAACCGCGATGCTGGTACTGATCGCGCACGAGCAGCGCGATCTCGGCGGTGCTTTTCCCGTGAAGCTTGCTCAACCGCCCGACAGCGAGGATTTCGTGCTCGCCCGTGTCCGGCGAAGTGTAATCGGCGACCATTGCAATTTCGCGATCATAGTCGATAAAACAGATTCGTCTCAGCCGATCGTGAGCAATTCGCTGGCTGAGCTTGGACCACTGAAAATAGCGGAGAAAGACGCTGCGCTCAGAAAGCGTTCCGTGGAATTTCACCACCAGCGGTTCATCCTCGGGGCGGATCGGCCGCAGGATCACGGGGGTGCCATCCTTCATCGTCCACCACGAAACGTATTGCACCGGGTAGGGCCGGATGGCAGGTTTGGGAAGCTGGCCCGCAGCGATGCTCTTATCGTGAAGCACGAACCGTGCATCGAGCGCGAGGATCTGATCGGGGGAAGCGACCAGCGGATTGATGTCCGCCTCTTTGATGGCGGGGTTGTCAACGATGAGGCGGCTGAACCGCACTAACAAGGCTTCGAGCGCCTCAATGTCTACCGGCTTACGGCCGCGCACGCCGGATAGAGCCTTAAAAATTAGAGTTTGCTCGAGTAAGCGATGGGCCAGCGTGGTGTTGAGCGGCGGCAACGCCAGTGCCCGGTCACGATAGACCTCTACCAATTCCCCGCCTGAGCCGAAAGCCACGACTGGGCCGAATTGCGCGTCCGTAGCGCTGCCAACAATTAACTCGTAGCCTGCCGCTTTCCACATGGGTTGCACCGTCACGCCCTGAAAACTCTCGCGGCCTGCGCGCTCGGTGACGGAAGATTGAATCGCGCGGTATGCCTCGCGAACAGCGGTGGTGTCGGCAAGATTCAGTTTCACGCCGCCAACGTCGGTCTTGTGCGTAATAGTCTCGGAATGCAATTTCACGACGACGGGAAACCCGATTGCCGCCGCTGCCGCCTCGGCCTCGTCCTCGGTGCGCGCGATTCTCGTCTCCACTGCCGGGATTCCACATAGCGTAAGGATCTGTTTTGATTCGAACTCCGTGAGCAACGTTCGCCCGCGGCTTCGGGCTTCCTCGATGATCGTGCTTATCTTGTGCCGCGCTTCACTCTCCTCTTGCGGGCCATCGGCGAGAACCGGGGTTTCATAGATGCCGCGAAGGTTGTAGGCATAGCGCCACATCAGGGTAAAGATTCGGGTGGCGGTGTCCGGAAAAGTAAAGGTTGGAATTCCAGCGCTATTCAGAATGGCTTCGCCGGCAGCAACACTTTCTCCCCCCATCCAGCTCGCGAGGAGCGGTTTGCCGAGCGCATGGGCGTGGGGCTCTAGTCGTTCCGCAACCTCGGCGGGATTGGTCATGCCCTGCGGGGCGAGGATGACAAGTAGACCGTCGCTATTGGGGTCGGCGAGTGCAATCTCGGCTGCGCGCTGATAGCGTTCGGGATCGGCGTCGCCGAGTATGTCAATCGGATTGCCGTGGCTCCAGTGGGCGGGAAGAAAACGGTTGAGTGCGTCGAGGGATTTCCTTGAAAGCGTAGTAAGCTCGCCGCCAACCGCGATGAGGGCATCCGTGGCTAGCACGGCCGGACCGCCGGCATTCGTCAATATGGTAAGCCTTGGGCCGCGTGGCCGAGGTTGTTTGCTTAGCACCTCCGCCATATAGAACAGATCTGCGATGCTGCTCACACGCAGAACACCGGCACGTCGAAACGCCGCCTGAAGAACGTCGTCGCTGCCAGTAAGAGCGCCAGTGTGAGAAGCCGCCGCTTTCGATCCGCCTTCCGACCGTCCGGCTTTCAACACGATGATCGGCTTGGTAAGCGTCACTTCCCGCGCTGCCGACAGAAAGGACCGCGCATCGCCGATCGACTCCATGTAAATAAGGATGCTCTGCGTATGAGGATCATCGCCGAAGTAGTCAATCAGGTCGCCCCAGCCGACGTCGAGCATCGAGCCGGTGGAAACGAATGCGCTGAAGCCCACCCGCTCGCGCAGGCTCCAATCGAGAATCGCCGTCTGCAGCGCACCACTCTGACTTAAGAATGCAACGTTGCCCGGACGCGCGATGGTTTGGGCAAAGGTCGCATTGAGTCCAAAACGCGGGTTCATGATCCCGAGACAGTTCGGGCCGAGCAGTCGCATGTGGCCGCGTGTTAACTCTTCGGTGATTTGCTTTTCCAGCGCTTGCCCTTCAGCGCCGTGCTCACGAAAGCCCGCAGAGATGACAATCGCTGACTTCACGCCCGCAGCTACACATTCGCTGACAATCGCGGGAACGGTGGCCGCGGGGGTCACGATGACAGCGAGATCTACTGCCTCCGGGACCTCATGGATCGAGGGATACGCCGCCATGCCGAGAATATTTGAGTGCTGCGGGTTTACCGGATAGATCTTGCCTTGAAATGCAGGGATATGAAGATTGGAGACGACGGCGCGGCCGACGCTGCCCTCGCGTTCCGACGCGCCAATGACGGCAACGCAACCCGGCTTGAAAAGCACGTCGAGCGGCCGTATTTCCGAACGCACGAAGTCGTCACGTTTATCCTGCACTCCACCTGCTGTCCCAGCCACATTCTCGCTCACCAGACGCTCCCAAGTGGCAGGCTCCGACCGTCAGATCCGGATTGGAGCCGAATTCGAACTGCTTGGCGCCGGCTGGCTGGAATGTCTACCAAATCGCAGTATAACAAGTACCTTACGCCGCTACGCTGTGCTTGAAGGGCGTCGAGACAATAGCATGACGTGTGATGTGGCTCGCACCTGCCAGTGACTTCTGTCACAGCCACTTGGCTTGGCTTTCCAGACAATATCCTGGGACGCAAGCCATGGGGGCACATGTTCAAAATCCAGCACGCTGAATTTCTCGCGCCGGGCATCAAGCGGTTCGTCATCGAGGCACCACGCATTGCACATAAGCAAAAACCCGGACAGTTCGTAATCCTGCGGCTCTACGAGCAGGGCGAACGCATTCCGATCACCATCGAACATTCCGATCCCGAGCACGGCACGATTCGGATTGTGGTGCAGTCGATCGGCAAGACCACCAACATGCTCAATTCACTGAACACTGGCGATCAGATTCTGAATGTGGTGGGGCCGCTGGGAAAACCGTCGGAGATCCGGAATTTTGGCACGGTTGTGGTGATGGGTGGCGGCGTTGGTACCGCAATGGCTTATCCGACCGCGGTGGCGCTGAAACGCGAGGGAAATCGCGTGATCTCCATCGTTGGTGCTCGCAACAAAGAACTGGTCATTCTGGAGCGCGAACTGCGCGAGGTTAGCGACGCACTGATGATTACAACCGACGACGGAAGCTATGCGGACAAAGGCTTCGTCACCGACAAGCTACGGCAATTGATCGAGAACGGCACGCGCATCGATCTGGTGCTGGCAATCGGTCCCATCCCCATGATGAGAGCGGTGGCGGAGATGACGCGGAAAGAGCACATTCGCACCATCGTCAGCCTGAATCCAATCATGATCGACGGCACCGGCATGTGCGGCGGCTGCCGCGTGCTGGTCGACGGAAAAAGCAAGTTCGCCTGCGTCGACGGCCCCGAGTTCGATGCGCACCGCGTCGACTTTGCCGTGTTGGTGCAACGCAACTCGATGTACCGTGCAGCCGAGCAGAAGTCGATGGAAGAATTCCAGCACAAGACTGTTCATGCCGGCGGGACCGGCGCATGCGCGGCGCAAGGAGGCAGCCGGTGACTCAACCCACAAAGCAACCTCCGTTGAATGTTTTGTCACTGAAAGAGCGGATGAAGGTTCCCCGACAACACATGCTGGAGCAGCCACCGCTGCTGCGTGCTTGTAATTTCACCGAAGTGAACCTCGGCTATTCCGAAGAACTGGCGCGGCAGGAAGCATTGCGCTGCCTGGAGTGCGCCAAGCCCCAATGCACGACGGATTGTCCCGTAGGCGTTAAGGTGAAGGACTTCGTGCAGTTAATTGTGGCCGGCGACTACCTGGGCGCGGCCGCTAAGATCCGAGAAGACAACGTGCTCCCCGCTATCACGGGGCGCGTCTGCCCGCAGGAAGATCACTGCGAAGGCGGTTGTTTGATGGGCAAGAAAGTTCAGCCGCTTGGAATTGGATATCTCGAACGCTTTGTCGCCGACTATGAGCAACGCCATCTGGATATCAGCAATCTGCCTAAAGCTCCATCCACGGGAAAGAAAGTCGCTATCGTGGGCAGCGGTCCCTCGGGCCTGACCGCCGCGGGTGATCTCGTGCAGAAGGGGCATCAGGTCCACGTATTCGAAGCGCTGCACACACCGGGCGGCGTGCTGGTGTATGGCATCCCCGAGTTTCGCCTGCCCAAACAGATCATCCGCGAGCAGATTGATTACATGAAAGCCATGGGTGTGGAGTTTGAAACCGACGTAGTGGTCGGGAAAACCGTGACCCTCGACGAACTGCTGGAAGAAGAGGGATACGACGCTGTGTTCATCGGGACGGGCGCGGGATTGCCTCAATTCATGAATATCCCCGGGGAACATCTGAACGGCGTCTACTCAGCCAACGAGTTTCTGACTCGCATCAACCTGATGCACGCGTATGAGTTTCCCAAATATGATGAGCCCATGCTCGATCTTCACGGCAAAAATGTAGCTGTGATTGGCGGAGGCAACACCGCGCTGGACGCGATTCGCTCCGCGTTGCGCCTGGGCGCAAGCAAGGCGTATGTGATTTATCGTCGCAGCGAGGCGGAGATGCCGGCGCGCAAGGAAGAAGTAAAGCATGCCCAGCAGGAAGGCATCGAGTTTCGAGTACTGACCAATCCCATCGAATTTTTGTCGGACGGCAAGGGCTGGCTGAATGCGGTGCGCTGCATGCGTATGGAACTGGGAGAAGCGGACGCCTCCGGACGCAGGCGCCCGATCCCGGTTGAGGGCTCAGAGTTCGATCTGACGTTGTCGGTTGCCGTCATCGCGATCGGCACGGGAGCGAATCCGCTGATTCAGAGCACCACGCCAGGTCTGAAGACGAACAAGCGAAATTACATCGAAGCGGACGTGATGACGCAGCGCACCTCGCGAAGAGGCGTGTTTGCTGGCGGCGACATTGTCACCGGAAGTGCCACAGTCATCCTGGCCATGGGCGCGGGACGCCGCGCCGCGAAGTCGATCCACGAATATTTGACCTCCGGCGAATGGTAAACCCGGATGTGACCAACCTCACAATGAAGAGTGCTTAAAGTCACCGCCGTGAGGGCGCTGTAGTTTTCTAATCAGAACTGACCAGATTGCGCGGCGGCCGCAAGACACGAATCTCGCGCCGGGAGTTAGCCATGAATGACCAGGATCTTCTCAGGTGTCCATTGCTGCAGGGCCTCGACCGGATGCACCGGGCCGAACTCATAGGCCTGTTGAACGACAGCGGCGTTCGCGAAAAGCTGGAGAAATGTTTAGCCGAACACATCAGCGCCGCCGAATCCTCGGGGCAGCCAGTAACCGCGTGTACCGGCGAAAAGAAGCCAGGGGATTTTGACAAGCAAGTTCACAGCTGGAACCCGCAACAATCGCCCTGGAACCGAAGTCCCAAGGAGTGAGGCGCACGCGTCGCTTCGGGGCGCGAAGAGCACCTGCGCTCTTCTGGCTGCGGTTGCGAAGTGACCGGCAAACTGTGTCGATATGCAGCCTGGTAGGGAGCAGGGTCTTGTCAAAGCTTCAATCAACTCCCCTTTGTGACCGATATCACACCCAGCTGTGCGCTTTGCACTATCCGCTTCGAAAGCTAAGGGCGAAAATCGTAGTAGTAAAGGAGGGGCGGCGATGATGCTTGCGTATCGACTTCTCCGGTTGGTCGAAAACCACTCTGAGGCCCTGGCGGCAGGGCTCCTCGAAAAGACACAGAACTCCCCATTGCTCCCCGGCTACCGCAACGTCCCACCCGGGGAACTCGAGCAGCGGGTGTACGAAATCTATCGCCATCTGGCAGACTGGCTTCTGGGCAAAACTGAGTTGGACGTCGAAAAGCGATACACAGAAATTGGCGCCAAGCGCGCCCGGCAAGACGTGCCCCTAAGTCAGCTTATCTGGGCAATTATTCTAACCAAGAAAAACCTTTGGGACTTCCTCAAACGCGAGGCGGTTCTGGACCGTCCCGCGGAGATCTCCGGCGAACTCGAAGTCGAGGAATTGCTGGATGAATTCTTTGACCACGCCATCTTTTACGCGGCGGTTGGCTATGAGCGAGCGTGTGTGTCTGAGCCCTTGCGGAAGGTGAGGGCTGCTGGATAGGGGGAGGCAAGGATGTCGTGGGAGCTTGAATACAAGTCAAAGTTGCGGACAGCCAACGAAGCATTACGCTGCGTACAGTCGGGAATGCGGGTCTACATTCAGCCCGGGTGCGCCGAGCCTGAGACCCTGGTTGAGGCGCTGATGCGCCGCGGCCCTTATGTACAAGACGTGGAGATCGTTCACATGATGACCATGGGAGCGGCTCCGTACGTGGCTCCGGAGATGGCAGGCCACTTCCGGCATAACGCAATGTTCATCGGCCCGAATGTGCGGAAGGCCATCAACGATGGCCGCGCCGACTACACGCCGATCTACCTCAGTGAGATTGAACAACTGTTCGAGAGCGGCGCCATGACGCTGGATGTGGCCCTGCTGACGCTCTCCCCTCCGGATTCCCACGGCTTCTGCAGCTTCGGTGTGGGCGTGGATACGTCGCTCACCGCAGCCAAGTGCGCCCGCTACGTGGTTGCACAGATCAACGATCAGATGCCGCGCACATATGGGGACAGCTTCATCCACGTGACTGAGATTGACGCCATCGTGGATTCGTCCCGGCCACTGTGCGAAATGGGGCAACCGGCGATCACAGACATGCACAAAGCCATCGCCCGTAACGTCGCGGACCTGATCGAGGACGGTGCGGTACTGCAGACTGGCATCGGCGGAATCCCGGATGCCGTGCTACCATTTCTCATGGACCGCAAGGATCTTGCGGTTCACAGCGAGCTGGTTTCCAACGGCGTTATTCCATTGATCGAAGCCGGTGTGATCACGGGAGCGCGCAAGAACTTCAAGCCGCGGAAGATCATTCTGGGATTTGCCGTAGGCACGAAGCCGTTGTTCGATTTCGTGGACAACAATCCCATCTTCGAATTTCATCCCACGGCCTATACCAACGATCCTGGACTGATCGCCCGCAACGACAACATGGTGGCGATCAACTCTGCGTTGCAGATCGATCTGACTGGCCAGGTCTGCTCCGATTCGATCGGAAGCCAGTTCTATAGCGGCATTGGCGGACAGGTGGACTTCCTCCGCGGGGCTTCGCGGTCCAAGGGTGGCAAGCCGATCATCGCCATTTCGTCTACCGCCAAGGATGGCGCAATCTCGCGGATTGTTCCCATGCTGAGCCCAGGCGCGGGAGTTGTGACATCGCGCGGGCTGATCCGATACGTGGTGACGGAGAACGGGGTCGCATATTTGCACGGCAAGACCATCCGACAACGGGCGCAGGCCCTGATCGACATTGCACATCCCAAGTTTCGGGAAGAGCTCTACCAATTTTGCGAGAAAACCGGATGGCTGCAGCGGCCTTTAGTTGCGGAGACTGTGGTAGCGAGGTGAAAGATCGCGGGCCAAGCCAGCGATAAGGTCACGGTGGATATCGAGGAACGCAAGCCTGCCAAGAAGAATCAGAACAAGCTCCGGCCGGAAGTCGCTCGAAAACTGTTCTCCAAACTGGATGCGCGAGAGCTCAGCAGCCTTGGGCACACGGTTCTTTGTGTTTGGAAACCGGTCGCCCTGTCGGTTACCGTTCGGGCACGCATCCCGCGTCACGCACTATGGCGCCTTGGAGCAGCCCTCGCAAAGGAAAGCCGGGGCTTGTTAAGCCAAAAGACGAATCCGCTTGGCATCAGTATAATAGTTTAATCGTTCACGATGTGCGGCGCTCCGCGATTCGCAACCTCGTAAACGCTGGGGCGTTCCAGGGCGAGTTGCTATGCGGACTTCAGGCCGCAAAACGCGAGCGGTGTTTCGCCGTTACCACATCGTTCAACCGCCGACGTGACCGCAGCCATGGAACGAGTGGAAACAGCCGCACTGCCGCCGCGCAATTGGGACAGCGCGATAGTGCAAAGTTACTGCAAAACCAGCCCCGCAGATAGCCGTAAGTTGTTGAAGGGCGCGTAGCTCAATTGGCAGAGCAACTGACTCTTAATCAGTAGGTTGTAGGTTCGATTCCTACCGCGCTCACCATCTTCAACAACATAGCTAGTTCGGCAACCCACTTGGTAGCACGTTTGGTAGCAACTGCTTGCCTACCACACCGAGTGCGGCACGAATCTCGCTCTGGTTCGCACGGTCGTACACTTCGGGTGCAAGCTCGACACGCTTGTGACCGACTGTTCCGCTTACGACCACCGGATGCACGCCTGCTTTGCGCATCTTCCTAATCAGCGTGTGCCGGAAGTCGTGCCAGCCGCCAATCTTGACCCCGACAGCTTTCGCAGCGGGATGGAGATACCGAAGACGGGCGTTGCCGGGATCGAGAGGGGTTCCTTTGCGCGAGCGGAACACCCATTTGTGATTCCCGCCGAGAGTGCGGAGCCGACGAACAAGTTCGGCGTGCTCCGGCTGATCGAGTGGCAATACTTGGATTTGGTCTTCCTCCAGTTCCTCCACGCGACCTTTGTAAATCACCCGGCGAATGTGGAGCACATTGTTGTCGTCAAGGTCGGTTGGCTTGATTCCAATCGCCTCTTCGATGCGGCGACCGCACAGACCCAAGAACAGCACCAGCGTTGAGTAGGGTTCCTTCAACTGCTGGATGATTCCGAGCGTCTGCGATGGCTCCAACTCCGTGCGTACCACCTTGCGACCGCCAGTCTTCCGGGGCAACTTGATCCCGTCCAACCACCCATTGGGACGCTTGATGTAGCTGTTCCGTTCAGCCCACGCGAGCGTCATCGTAACCACCAGCCGCATACTCTTCAGCGAAGATCGACTGTACTTCGCTGCTTGCGAGTTCAACAGGTTCGTGATGTCCTCGCGTTGGATGCTGTCGATGCTGCGATCCTTCCACTGGGGCAGAACGAGGGAACGCAAGGCATTGGCGTAATGATCCAGTGTTGACTCGCCCAAACCCGGCCCCTCACTCTTCTTCCACTTTTCCACCAATTCGGAATACTTCATCGAATTAGCGATCTGCGGATTCCCATCGGACTTGGTCATTTCAGCGATCTTCTTTGTGAGCTTCTCACGGGCACTCACTTTGGTTGGCAGTTCTTGCAAAGTTCCGAGGCGAATGTTGATTGGGCGGCGACCTTCCGAGGTGTCGATTCTGTAGGTGCCGTACCAAACTTTCTCCCTCTTCCCACGCTGATACACTCCTCCTCGCTGATACCGATTACTTGGCATAAGCCTCCTAGTCGGTTCCAGCGACTTCCGGTCCACAACTGTACGCTTCAACCCTTCAGGATCAAAGCGAATCAGGCGACCGTGGCGACTATGGGGCAATTCGGCAAGGTGCCGCCGAACCCACGATTCGGAGACCTTAAGGTACTCTGCGGCTTGGCTGATGTCCCAGAGCGGTTGACTTACCGCTGTGGGCGTGCCGGACTCCGGCAGCAAATTGGGGCGATCCACGAACAAAAAACTCCTCGGCGATGCAGCAATCCGGCATCACCAAGGGGGAACAAACCGCCCGCGTTGAATTCGATTACTCAGACCTAATACTGCCGTTTTTCAGTTCTGGCGTTGCAAAACGCCCCATCACGGCTGCGCGGCCCGCTTGAATTACGCAACGGAGCCTCAAAAAACCTCAAATTAAGATAACGGAGGCTCAAACAACCTCGAATAAGATGACCCACCCGAAACCAGCGCCTACAGCCCGCCTCCAGCGAATCATTTCATTTTTGTGGCGCATCTAACTCTTCGTGAACATAGCACTGTGATGTCGGTTTCCGCAGTGGCTCTGCTGATCCTTTCCCGTTCCATTCAGAGAGTGGAACGAGAAAGGATCAGACACCCAACTGAGACCGACACGCAGCCAGAAGACGAACCGCAGCGACCGGGGCAGTATCTACGTGAGCATGCTTCCCTCTTGTTCCATTCAGTGAATGGGCCAAGAAGGGAGCATGCGCTTGAGCCGTAGCCTAATAAGCGAATACCGGGATCGAGGCGGCTAGACACGGTACGTCTTGCTCGAAGGACGTGCCTAAGTGTCTGCCCACGCGAACCCAACCAACAATCTTGAGTTACCGCCTGTAACTGTCTCTGAAGAAATTCGCGACATCTGTCGCGAATCCCAACTCACACCCGGCGAAGCCCACGACGAATACCTAATACTAAACGGGCAAATCACGGCCCATCTCGACGCCTTTGTCGGGAAGATCGTTGACGCTACCGAAGAGTTCAAGACCCTGATCCTGCCCTTGTTAGATCAAATGCAGAGCTTGCTCAGCAAGCGTGGGAGCCGTCGCAAGCTGCTAAACATCGCCGGAGTCCCGACATGGGAAGAATGGTACGGGGACTTCGAGAAGCGCCTGCATCTCGACATCAGCCTTCGCACGATCCAGCGATGGCTCAAGCAGCACCGCGAAGCGGAGATGGAAGAGCCGTCGGCCCCGGACGCGAACGCCCTCGCCAAGCAGTCCGTCCGGCAAATCGAGTCCAAGATGCAGGCGGAAAAGCTGGATGCCGTGGTGAAGCAGCGGAAGAAGCTCGACCCTGCGAACCGTGCCAACCTCATCCGCGCCCTCAAAGCCGACGTGGAAACAAAGCTCACGCTAATCGCCAAGCTAGAGAAAGGCTTCACACTGCCCGTGACCGAAACGGGAAAAGCCCTGCCCTTCACTCAGGCTGAGATAACCAAAGCGGCGATGGAGCAAGCCGCCTATTGGCGAAAACAAGGGTTCCCGTTTCACGACAAGAGCGAGACTGAGCGGGGGAGAGAACTTCATCTTCTGCTCAACTTCGACCACGCCAGCCTCATAAGGGAAGACGGGGTCGTGCGCCAGACCATGCACGGCTTGGGCACGGCGGGAAGCTACTTCCCGCACATGATGTCCGTGCGCTCTGGCAACTTCCGCACCCCGATGGAAGTCTTCGAAGACGACAACCTGTTTCCGAAGGCAATCGAGAAGCGGATCGAAGCTGTCGGTCGGCTGAGCCTGACGGCTAATGACATCCGCAAGGCTTGCATGACGTATTGCGGCTCCCATGCCGTGTCAAATTTCAAGCCGAGCGCGGCTGCCGCGATCTACAACAAGTACCTTCCCGAAACGGGCGGCGTGGTGTTCGACCCCAGCGCGGGCTTCGGCGGCAGGTTCTTGGGCGCACTGGCTTGCCGGAAAGTGAAACGCTACGTTTTCTGTGACCCGGCGACAGAGACATTCAAGTGCCTTGAGACGATGGCGAGCGAAGTGGGCAATGCCGCCCGGAAGCTGCGCCGAGACATGGGCGTCGAACCCTACCACTGCGGCAGCGAGGACATGCGCCCCAACCTCCAACACTCGTCGGTGGATTGCGTTCTGTGGTCTCCCCCGTATTTCGACACGGAGAAGTACTCCACGGAGCCGACGCAATCCTATCTCACGTTCCCGACGCCGGAGTCGTGGCTGGAGGGATTTGTCGGTGCGACCTTGGACAACATCGCCTATGCACTCAAGCCTGAGGGCGTCCTCGCAGTCAACATCGCGGACGTTTCGACATTCCCCGACTTGGAGAAGGCTTTCCTCGCCCTCGCCGAAAGCAAGGGCTGGAAGCGAGTCGAGACGCTGCACATTGAACTGTCCCCGATGTGGGGCACCCGCGAGCCGGGGTACGAGCCGAAGCTGGAACCGGTCTTCATTCTTAGGAGGAAAGCATGAAGCACGCTACGCTCGCCGACCTCAAAGAAATCTACTGGCAATTCCGGAAGCGCAAGGACGTGTTCCCACACGTGCGTCGGGACAAGCTCCAGAAAATGATCGAGAAGAGCCGCGTGATCTGGCAGGACGGTGTGGTCATCCAAGTCGTTTTGGCGATTTTCTCCAAGCTCGACGTCGGTTGATCGCCCAAGCCGCAACTCGCCTCTTGAAGTCTATGAAGTGAGTCCCCGCTGAAAGGACAAACTCGTGTTGCTTGCGGAGCTTCATGGCAAGGCTATCGCCGAAGCCGAGAACAATGAGGACTGCCTGACTTCTTGTGTGTTTGGGCACCTCCGATATCTCCCCCCTGAGGTTTTCTGGGAGGAGTTTCTTGCTAATGCGATAGGTATACCAGTTGATGGCGAGTCAAACTCGCTCATCGAGGTGCTTGGAAAACAACAGATTCACATATCAAGCTACAGCACCCTTCGGGTGCTCTTTTGGCCGACACACCCAAAGTTCGGAGAGCCTGATTTGGTTTTAGTCTTTATGGGTGAAGGCATGCGCCCGCTTGTTCTTTTCATAGAAGCTAAGCTGTGGGCACAAAAAAGTGGGAGGGAGGAAAACGATCAACTCGCACGGTATTTGCGAGCAACTCATGACCTCTCCTCCTTCAGCCCACGACTACCGGAATCCGCGGTTGTCGCTCTCGTCTACTTGACACCTAGAGACTCCCTTTCTGAAGTGGTCGAAACCGCTGCGATTTACGGTCAACCTAAAGTACGTGAAATCCTGTTTCGTGTTCAGTGGCAGGATGTTATTGTCGCGGCGGAGACCTGTTCGTGCGAGCGACTTGGTTACTGGAGGTAGAACTTGCCACCCAGAGCTTTGTCGCAACCGCCCCCGCGACTGTTTTCCCATTCCATCTGGATCAGCCAATTGTAGGTACCGAAGGTCTGGTTGTAAGCGCCGTGTCCGAGCGTGCCCGTGACCGGCCCGAACTTCCAGGCGCATTTGTCCGCGCTTTCGTTACCCAAGGAGTCATACCATGCGTTCAGATCCGGATCGGTAACCGCTTCGGAGGCCTCGTGCACCATGATGGAAGCCATGCCATCCGCACCGCTGTCGCCGTTCGGGCTTACGGTCTGCATTTCGCAGGCAGACGGGCAACGGTCGGGATTGCCCACAAACGCGAACCTGATGTCAGTTCCCCCGATAGTGCTGCTGGTGTGCCAGCCGCAGTACTTGGTGCAAAACCCGGAAGTCTCAGCCACATCCGACGAAGTGAGCACATAGTAGAGACCGTTCGCATCTTTCGGTAGAGCCCGGCTGCTGATAGCACTGCTGACGATATTCTGAATGTCGCTATCCGCGAGCTGCTTCCCTCGGCTGTAGTGATTGGTAGAGGAGGCGAGCAGCGCGATATTCCCCGTGGCATAACCATGGGTATCACCGTAAGTCGTGTTGATTTTGAAGTAGCTCGAGCCGCCGATCCCGCGCGTTGGCCCAAACAGAGCGTCCATCAGGTTCACAGTCGTCTGACTGTCTGAAGGCTTGGGACCGTTCGTCCAGTTGCCGTACCAGATGAAATACACATTAACCGGGTTGGCATGCATCACCGGACCGCCGTGATAGCCAATGCCGTTGGTCGTGGCGGGCTTGTTGCCGAATGTTCCTCCTTCTCTGGGCGCCTCGGTTTCTACGCCCCATCCTTTGCCGTTCGGCGTCAGGTGGATTGCCTCTTTAGAAATCTGCGCGCTCAGGGTTGCCACGCTGCTTACCATCACTACAAGGGTTACCCATCCTTTTCGCATTCATCCCCCAATCAAGATTCGCAAGGTTGCTCTCGTCGGATCAGAGCCGGCGGGACAGCGGCCAAGAACTGCGGCTTTGCTGTACGAGCGGGTACTGTCGTGGTTATACGTGCGCGGTGCGAGGGGGAACAGATTACGCCGGGCTTTAAGTCGCAGTTACCAGGTCGTGCGATTTCCCATTATGGAACTGGTTCCAGATTGTTGAGCAAGTGCCTCGACTGTCGGGACGGAGCGATTTGCGTTGACCCAATGTTTTCCATTGGCTATCATTATTTCGGCAGAGTTAGCTCTTTGACAACGAGGGAGATATGGCAGCTCGTGGCTGTCGTCGAAGGCAAGTCCTTATTTTGGAATATTTTAGCTGTAAGTCCTTATTCCTCAAAGATTTTGAGGGTAGTCTGGCTGTAACCCCATGATTCCAAAAGATCGAGGGGGAGGGGGGTACCCTAGTTTTATTCCAATCCGGGCGACGGGCCACGTGGCTCCGGACGCCTCGTTCGGACACCCGAACCAAAGCTGAGCGGACACAATCTCTCAGGCGATCTCACCTCGGAGCGGGGTAATCGAACCGGTACCCCGCCGATTCGTTCCCTGACATGTAACGCGTGTTGTACTCCAGCAAGTAGTTCAAGTGCGGGTCATCCAGAGGAAACGATTGGTCGGCAGGATACGGATACCCACTCATGTCGCGGAACGGGAGCGGATCGACGCGACTGAAGTCGTAAGCGTAGAAGTCCATGTCTTTCTCGTAGCCATTAGCCACAAAGAAGTAATCGCGGGTCCAGCCTTCAGGCAACGCGGGAAGTTTCGAAGGATCAAAATCCAGAGCGACTTCATCGCCCGATCCAAAGACGACCAGCCGGTCATCGAGCGAAGTAAGCAGCGGGAGCACGTCGCCGTAACGTGTATAGGTGCCCGCGGGGCGAGTGTAAGGCCCGGTGGCGCTGGCTTTTTCGTAAACGTACATGACGTTGCCCGGCGGCGTGCCTTCGATCTTCAGCGGAAATCCGTGAAAGCCCAGATCGGCGCGAGCGAGAGGAACCGTCGTCAGACGAACGTCCTGATCCTGACCGGTTCGATCAATCAGGATGCTGTTCCAGTAAATTTGCAGGTTGGTCGAGATCCGAATGCGCTGCGTGCCAGAGGGCAGCTTCCCTGTCAGGTCGGCGGTCATAGTTCGCGGCCCACCAGCAGGAAAACCCATGTCGTCCATGACGCGAATCCATTTTCCGTTGGCATCGAGCGCCTCTACGTAAGGAGAGATAGACTCGACTCCAGCCTGCGACGCAGCGTACATGCTGTTCGCGGAGTAATATTCGACCTCCCCGTGAAGCAGCAACCAGAGCGGCCCACCGGCGTAAGGCTCGCCGAGATCGAGTTCGAGCGCGTGCAGCTTGGCGAAGCCCGAAAATTGGGTCAGGGCAAAATCACCGAAGTATCGGCGCGCCAAAAGATCAGGGAGCACGTTGTGGCCGTGCTCATCCTGCGCCGCGGCGGGAGGGCGTGCGCCCCGGCTGACCACCACTTTGAATGACGGATACGGCGGGTTGCTCGCGAAGTATTCGTTGGGATAAACGTCAAGGTCGGCGGGATGATCGACGGCCACGAGCTTTACCTGGTCAAGATACACCGCTTCTTCCAAAGGCTCCATGAACCTGAAACTGAGCTTGCCGTCTTTCTCTCGAATCGCATTGCGATCAATTTTGATGTATTCGGTAGGCCGCGGAATATCGCGTTGGCCCGGTCCAATCCAGTGTCCAACGACGCCCGCGCCGAGCATGTCGCCGACCAACTTGTAGCGCCCTCCATCCCAAACGAAAAGGGTGGGGCACGAACTTCCACGGCGGTCGATTTCCATAAATTTTTGTTCGCGATCGCCAGCGACTTCCACTTCGTCCTGCAGAACCCCAGTAGGCCAGAGCATGCGGACAACATCAGCCTGGGTAGCTTGGCCAAGGCCGACGGTGAGGTAGGGCGAATTCTGTCCGAGGTAGCCAGACGATCCCGCAATCTCGAACTTCTGGCGATTCCCTCCGGCAAACACTTCGACTTTGGTTCCTATCGCACTTTTGTTGTCGTTCAATCCTTTGAGAGCAAGGCGCAGCCAATGGTTCTTATTGCCTCCTTCATTTCGAAGCAAGACCGCTGGCCCGTGATTCTGCGTGATGAGCAGGTCGGTCGCCCCGTCACCGTCGTAGTCGCCGACGATGATGGCGCGCGGGACTTTCAGGGCAATCTTGTCGAGGCCTACGTCAGCCGTGACATCCTTGAAACCATCAGGCCCGAGATTGCGGAACAGACGCACTGCGCCGCGCCCATCCGCAGTTTCGCCGACAGCCACCAGATCGATCCAACCATCGTTGTCATAATCGATGGCAGCCACACCGAATCCACGAACCCAATTTGTTGCGGGCAAAGAAACCTGCTCGAATTTTCCATGGTTGTTTCGCCAGAGCGAAATACCAGGCTCGGCAGGATGCGTGAAGGCAACGTCCATCCAGCCATCATGATCAAAATCTAAAATTGTGACTCCGGCAGGGCTCATTCGCACCGGATCCGGCCAGAGACGGCGTTCCCGAAACTTCCCCTCACGTGGATTTTCCAGAATTTCGGGTGCACTACTAGTAAGAATGAGATCGACAGCCCGATCGTTGTTGTAGTCTGTGCCCACCGCACCTGTCGCGCCGAAATTTCCTCTTAAGCCAGTTTCGTCTGTAACGTCAGCGAAAGTCCCGTTGCCATTGTTGCGCCACATCTGATTTCTTCCCGTTCCGTACACAGAGTTATCGTCTGGTCCCGTATGGCTTGCAAGATAGAGATCCAAATCTCCGTCGTGGTCATAGTCAATGAAGGTTAGCCCCACAATACAACAGCCGCCTTTGATACCTGCGGCTTGAGTGACGTCCTTAAACGTGCTGTTCTTTTCGTTGTGCAGAAGAAGCACGCGCCCGTTGAGACTCGCGGCGAGGTCGGCATAACCGTCATTGTCATAATCGCCAGCCGTGCAGCCAATTCCATGCAATGTCGGATCGACGCCGGCTTTCTTGGTTACGTCTTCGAACTTGCCGTTGCCCAGATTGTGGTACAGCGACATCCCTCCTTCCTTGCCGTTGTCGGGTAGAAAGATGTCGATGCGGCCATCGTTGTCATAATCAAGGAAGCACGCGCCGGGCCCGAGGTAAAAAGCCATACCCTTCGTGGATGCGGCCGAGGCTTTCGTCAGTAACCCAGCCTGCTCGGTTACATCCACAAACCGCACCGGAATCTGCGGCGGAACTTTCTCAATTATCTCCGGCGATTCTTCCGCGAGCGAGTACTTTCCTTGCTCGCCGTACGCCAGGCTGATGGGCGAGCCCAACTTGTTTTGCGTGATGTATTGAAAGCGGACCAGATGTTCGCGGGCGTGAGTGAGATCAGCCGATTGCTGATAAGCGCGAGAAAGGCCGAACTCGGCCGAGGCGTGCAGCGGATTGAGCTTCAGCGCATGCTGAAAAGCGTCGATTGCCTCGGGATATTGCTTACTCTGGGCGTAGGAGGCGCCCAGGAAATACCACGTGTCCGCATCGTTCGGATCAATTTCGGTGACTCGGCGGAAGGCATCGACCGCGGCATGCGAATTCGCGGAGTTCTTTTCCAGCATGCCGAGGTTGCACCAGGCATGTGAATCATCGGGATTCTGTTTCACTGCCTGCTCAAGAAATTGCCTTGCCGCATCGATGCGCCCCAGGTTGAGCAGCGCGACGCCCTCATTCATGGGAGCAATCTTGAAATTTGGATCAAGCGCGGCAGCCTGTTCAAACATCTTCAGAGCCTTTTCGAAGAGCTGCTGATTCATGTAGGCAACGCCGAGATTATTGAGACGAGCGGCCTCGGTGGATTTTTCCGGTTGCTTTGTAACAGGAGCACTTTGCGGAACAGCCGCGAAGATTGCAATAGTCGCCAGAACGACGACGGAGCCAACGACAGAAATCATTTTTATCATGCGAAAACCAAGTCAACCTCAAAGGATACAAGGGTACACAAAGGAAAATCGGATGAAGTGATACCGGAATTCGAAGAGTCACGGCATTGCATGGACGTAGCAGATTTTCTACTTGGGAGCACGAATCGTCAGTGCCTTGCCATACGCTTTATTCGCCACCACGCCCTTGCCTTCCTGAATCGTGATGGTTTGGCTTCCGGCCACGCTCGAGAGTTTGTCGATCTGCCCGCTCGGCCACTGCACTTCTATCGAATCGGCTTTGGTTTGTTCCCCAAGCCCGAACGTCAACACCAGTTCGCTCTGGGACAAGTAGCTTGAGCCACTATGAACCGTCTGCCACTGCTGATCTTTTCCTAATTTCAAGCGGACGATGGCTCCGATGCCGTCGCGATTCGACTTCGTGCCCACCAACTTTATGCGCAGGCTGTGGTTGTCGCCGCCTTCGTTGTGAAACAGATAGGCGCGGCCGCCGTTCGTGGTCATCAGGATGTCGAGCGAGCCATCGTTATCAATGTCAGCGTAGGCCGCGCCGCGAGCGACTTTCGGGCTGGCAAATCCAGGTCCCAGCGAGGCCGTCACTTCCTGAAACTTTCCGCCACCGAGATTGCGAAAAACGTGCGGCGGCTCAGCGTAGCTTACCCGCTTCTGCACCCGTTCGATTTCGTTCTCAATATGTCCGTCGGCCACAAAAATATCGGGCCAGCCATCGTTGTCATAGTCGAAGAAGAAACAGCCGAAGCCAAGGGTCACCAGGGTTGCGCGTCCGACCTCGGACTGCGGCGCCTCATCCACAAACAGGCCGTTGCCTTCATTGTGGTAGAGCGAGAGCATCTGGTTGGCGAAGTTGGTGATGATAAAACTCGGGCGCCCGGAACGGTCGTAGTCGGCAGCGTCCACGCCCATGCCAGCGCGGGCCACGCCGTCTTCGCTGAACGCGATTCCCGCAGAAACGGCTTTCTCCTCGAACGTGCCGTCGTGTTTATTCAAATAAAGTTTGTTTGGCTGAGTGTCATTGGTCACCAGGATATCGGGCCAGCCATCTCCGTTGTAATCCACGATGGCCACGCCGAGGCTCTTGGAAGTCGGATCGTAGAACTTTGCCTTCTGCGTGGCGTCTTCAAACTTTCCATTGCCCAGGTTATGCCAAAGTCGTGCGGACGAACCCTTATAGGATTCCGGTGTGCAATAAGACTTGTGCGCGCCATCGAGGGTGCAGTACAGATCGCCCTTTTCCGACCACTGCACGTAATTCGCGACCACCAGATCCAATTTGCCGTCGCGATCGTAATCCACCCAGGCGGCACTGGTCGAGAACTCGTTCGGCCCCCACAATCCAGCGGCCTTGGTTACATCAGTGAAAGTGCCGTTGCCGTTGTTGTGAAACAAATGGCTCTGGCCGAGAGCGCTGATGAAAATGTCGTCGTAGCCGTCGTTGTCGTAATCTCCCACTGCGACGCCCAGACCGTACATAGAAATTGCGAGACCAGCTTTGCGAGTCACGTCAGTGAATGTGCCGTCGTGATTGTTGTGATAGAGCTGCAGCGTCGAATCCGAGCGCTTGTGCCCCGGCCAATCTTCGCCGTTTACCAGCAAGATGTCAGGCCAACCGTCATTGTCGTAGTCGATGAAGGCACAACCCGAACCCATGGTCTCGGGTAGATACTTTTTTCCGAAGGCTCCGTTGTTGTGGACGAAATGGATGCCGGCTTGCGAAGTGATGTCGCGAAATTGGATTTGCTGGGCAGATGCGGATGCGGCCAACAGCAACAAGAAAAGAGATAAAATCGTCTTGCGCATTATCTTGAAGCCCCGACCGACGCTTTTGCAAACGCCGAGCTTCGCTCGGCCGGACGGCCGGGGGCGGCCGTCTCCACGTGGCGTGGGCTACTCGTCGGCAACGTTACCGAAACATGTTCGTGGATCGCCTGCCGCTCGTTGTTGTCTTCCGGATTGAGCTGGCGATAGGGTCCGGTGATCGCTTGCGAAGCTTCGTCGGCTTTGAAACGCAGGTAGCGCACCTCGTGCTCGTGGGCTTGCTTCTCATCTCCAAGGCCGTTGTAGCAGAGCATAAGATTGTAGTGCGCCTGCAAGTCTTCCGGATCGACCGCGAGAACTGACTGCAGCATGTTCACGGCGCCCGCGTATTTGCGCTGCAGAAACAGAATGCGTCCCACATCGTTTAGCGCCACGCGATCCCGGGGATATTGCGCCAGGACTTTGCGGAGATGATCGACAGCATCATCGTAACGGCCATCGCTGCGTAGGACCTTGGCATAGAAAAAGTGCGCTCGCGCCAGATCCGGACTGAGCGACAATGCTTTCGCCAGTACCGTGCGCGCACGATCCATGTCACCCTCTTGCACCGCAGCGCGTCCAATGTTCACCCAACCGTCGGGATTCTTGGGATCGATCTCCGTCACTTTCTCAAAGGCCGCCTGCGCACCTTTCAGATCCCCTTGCAGCAAGAGACCAATGCCGTAATCGTTCCAGCGCTGCCAATCGTCCGCCTGCAAAATGGTCCTTGGCGCGGCCTGGGGGGAAGCGTGGGACGCTACGTTCAGCGTGACTTCATCTTCGGCCAAAGCCACGATTGGAAGGTCGGGAATCTTTTCTTCTTTTGCTGATACGCCTTTCAGCGATCCTGCGAACGCGAACTTTCTGTCGTCGTAGTCAGGTGTAACATCTCCGTTGTGCGGGCTAGGATCGGGAACGCCGGCGAATGAAAACTGCGTATTCCACCACGCAAACTTGCGATAGCATAGACGCGCGTGCAGCGTGATTTTGTTGCTGGAGCCTTCGGGAATATGCACGCGGAAGTGAACCGTGTCGGCCGCCCCTGGCGGAATCAAATGCACGTAAACCACGGCCCGAGTGGCCCATGCATTGCGCTTGTTGATGCCATGGCCGTGCGCATCCACTTGCAGCGAGCGGTAGAAGTGCGCGCCTTTCTCCACGGGACCCTTGCCGTTGTCCTCGACGCTTCCACTCCAGAATATGATTTGGCCCTTGTCGTCAGTTCCTTTCAGCTCGAGCCATGTATCGTAGGCGTCCACAGTGCCGCCAGGAAAGAAGTGTCCGATTTTCTTCGTGCGGACCACAACATCCACGCGTACCTCATCTCCTCGGCGGACTGTAGCCTGTACGCGGTTCAGCGGCGCGGTAACCGGCAGGACTTCTGCTTCACCCGCGGGAGTAATTTTCGTCTCCGCTTCCTCGCCCACCGCAAAAGTCGTGGAAAGATCCGACTGGTTGGCCGCTCCCGGCTTCAATTGCGTCCTCGCCGGAGAGACCGCGAAGATATCCACGCTCAGAATTCCGTTCTTCAGGAAATCCTCGGTAATCTTCAACTGGTTTGCATCATCATTCGCCGTGGGTAATGCCGTGTTCGCTGCGGGAAAACGATGCGAGTGGACCTGGCCATCGATGTTGCCCATGTCACTCGAGCGAGTCAGCGGCATGTGGCAATCGGCGCATTGCGAAGGCTTGGCCGGATAATAAAAAGATCGCGCCCCTTGGCCGGACACACCGCTAGCCTGCCAGTTGTCGTACTCGTTGAATCCGCGAATCCAGCGATAGTGATTCACGGGAACGTCGAGATGAACCTTGTGGCAACTGGAGCAGAATTCCGCCGTCTGGTTGCGCATGAAGGGCTTGAGAAACACGCGGCGGTGGGGTTCAGGATTCAGTTTTACCAGAAAATCGTGCAGCAATCGCTCAAACGGATTCTTGGTTGCGGCCAATTCGTGCAGCTTGGGATATTCGAGATAAAAGTCACCTTGCCCCATGCTGCTCTTCACGTCGGCAATCGAATGGCACATCATGCAGCCCAGACCAGCTTGCGCCTCTGGGCGGTGAACGATCTGCTTGATCGGCGTATCCATCAAGCCGCTGTAGAGCAAGGCGGGATCGTGGCACCCGCCGCACCACTTGGAGGGCTTGGTGCCGATCGTGTCCTGCATATACTCGATGCTCTTGCGGTACCACTGATTGTTGAACGACGAGAAATGATGGGCCGAACTGAACCACTGATTGTAGATGTCCTGGTGGCAGCGTTTGCAGGAGTCGGATTCCATGAAGAACTTGCTGGGAATTTTCTCTCCGCCGTGGACTTGAGCGGAACTAGGAAAGAATGGCCCATCCGGGCCATCGCCCTCACCATTCATGCTGGCGGGTGGCATCGACGGATTCTCAATACGGGCTTGATTTTGCCATCGAGACTCACGCACATAACGCGTGCCCGCGCCTAATCCGACGAGCACTAGCAAACAGATCGAGCAGCGGACGATCGAACCCCCGATTCCCCGCGCCAGCCAGCCATGTTTCCCGGCCCACTCGGCAAAAACGATTCCCACACCAGCGAGCGACAGAAGAATGTGAACATAGAGAAGGTTCCACTGCACTCGCGGCGTCCCGGTCTTGATCAGGATCAGGCCGACAACCGCTCCACCACCAAGCAGCAACCAGCCAAGGCGCGAGGCGATGCTTTTATCCCGTAGCAGAGGGAAAAGAAAAATCGCCAGCAGAACCGTGGCAACCGTGCCCGCAACCGCATGCAGTAAAACAATCGCCGCATAGAAGACATTCGGCTGAGGAAAGGCGTAGAGATACCCGGCCGAGATGAACAAAAAAGCGATCAGCCCGGGCAATACGCGGGACGCAAATCCGCCTCCTGATTTCGTTTGAGGTGCCATTAAGTGTTTGTGTCAATCTCGGAAGCCGTCTGGCTGCAGCGGGAGATTGGGTGGCAACAGGTTATCGCTTTTTGAGTGTGGAGAAATAGTATAAATCCATTATCACTACCAAAATCTTAGAAGCAGAGGCCGCAGGGAAAGCCGCGCTGAGGATGCGGAGAAGAAAAAGCTATCCGAAGTTAATATCCGGCGCCTGCCATGCTCCGCGTTGCCCTTCCAACTCTGCCGCTACCGCCAGCACCAACTCTTCGTCCCAAGGGCGCGCGACGATCTGGACTCCAATCGGCAGGCCTTCGTTTGAACGGCCAAAAGGAACGGCCACCGCGGGAGTTCCCAGCAGATTGAACCACTCGGTGTAGCTCCACGCATCGAGATATTGCACTGTTTTGCCGTCGATTTTCCAACTTCGCTCGCTGTGACGAAAGGCGGGTATCGAAGCGACTGGGCAAAGCAAAACAGGGTATTCACGCATCTGGGAAAACACTTGCATCCGCAGTACGTCGCGCATGATCCAGGTATCGAGCAAGGTCTGGCCCGTGTGTGAAGGTTCGGCCGCTACCTGACTCAAATGCTGTTTGAGAATTGGACTCAGGTCAGCTTCTCTCCCTTTGGTCATTGGCTGTAGCAGCATCCCGCCCGCGATCCCAAAAAATTGCCACCACAGTTGTCGCGCCTGCTCAAGCCCCTCAGGACGGAAAGGCTCAACCCGAAATCCCGCGCGCTTGAGCGCCTCAGCCGCGGCTCGCACGGTCGCGCGTGTCTCAGCGGTGACCAGAGTACGTTCATCATCCTCGAAATAGCCGATGCGGAGTTTCTTCAGATCGTTACGCCTTGGCCAGCGCACGGGCACCGGCGCAGCCGAGGGATCGCCATCATCCGGCCCTTGCATCACTTCGAACAGCACCTTCAAATCCGAAACCGTCCGCGCCATCGGCCCAACCACGCCGATCAAAGCGAACGGTCCGACTGAGGTTGGAAAGTGTCCGGTTGCCGGGATGCGGCCCGGCGTCGGCTTCAGGCCGCAGATTCCGCTGAAGTGTGCAGGTACGCGAATCGAACCTCCGCCGTCGCTGCCTACTCCTCCTGCGGAACATCCGGCGGCTATCGCCGCAGCTTCTCCGCCGCTCGACCCGCCCGCAGTTCGCGAGAGATCCCACGGATTGTTGGTCCGACCGTAGAGAAGATTATCCGTCTCCCATGCCATCAGTAATTCAGGCGTGTTGGTCGTCCCCAGAATGATCGCGCCTGCCTTGCGAAGGCGCGATACCAGCGGCGCATCCTTCGCAGCGACGAAGCCTGCACGTAGCTTGCTGCCGGCTTCGCACTTCATGCCCGTTATTTCGACCGAACTCTTGATGCTGATTGGGATGCCGTGCAGTGGGCCGAGCTTTTCGCCGCGTGTCACGGACTCTTCAGCCGCGCGGGCTTGGCGACGCGCACCTTCAGCATCCACCTGCACGAAGGCATTCAGCTTTGGATTCAGTTTCTCAATACGGGCGAGATGCGCTTCTACCAATTCAACCGGCGAGAGCTTTTTCTGGCGGATTTGTTCAGCCATGGAAACGGCTGAACGGAAGGTAAGTTCGCTCATGCGGCGTTTTTTCGTGCGAGAGAAAACTGAGTCTAGCACGAAGGAATCGCGAACTGTAGAGACGTAGCTAGCTACGTCTCTACAGAAGATCAGTGCGATGCGTGCGCTGAACGGCGCGCCCTTTGTGGGGGCAAAAGCACGCGTACGGCGTTTTTGGTTTTTGCGCCGCGCTTCGCCAGCCAATTCTTGAGATGGTGCCGTGACGCGGGAGTCAGACGGGAAAAGAACATCCCGGCGCGGCCATCGTCGTCGGCCCAGATTACCTTGCCGGTCGCTTCCACCAGATGCGACGTTCCCGGCAACATAAAACGCAAAGGAACATTTTGTACCGGCGGCAGTGGTTCCGGAGCCTGCAACGCTAAACCTTGCTCGCTCAAATCATGCACGATCGCGGGCATAGCCGCCACTCCGAACTGAAGGTACACCAGGGTTTCCAACTGGTGGCGCGGCGCATGCCGCGGGTTCGACTTCATGAATCCCTGCCCGGCACGCAGCGAGCGTGCTACCTGTTCGAAGGCAAGCGGTTTGTAGAGAACGAAATTTACTCCCGATTGGAACGCCCCGCCCACCGGAGTAAACGCATTGACCATGGCAAAGACGACCGGCCTTCGCTGCGCTGACGCCATGCGTGCCATTCGCGCCACCTGGCCAGCACCCGGCAGGTCAAAATCCAGCATCAGCGCCGAATGGTGCCCGTGCACCATTAGCTCCACCGCCTCGCCGGCCGATTGGCAGGTCTGGTGCTCGATTTGCAGCACATCCAGAAGCGCCTCCAACACCCGAAGCGACGGGCGATCCTGCGATACCAGCAAGGCATTGAGTTTCATAAACCGGAGCTTATGGCGCGCAGGTGGCTCAGTAAAGTGACAGCGGTAATAAATCGAGCGTTACCAAGGCAAGCTTCATCCCGATTTGAAACTGGGGGGCTGTCCTGGGAGGCCTTGAAATCAGAAGGTTGGAAACTGTAGGCCCCGGTTCGGAAGCGACGGTCCGCGATCCCATTTTCAAGTGTGCGTTGCAGAGGCTCCCGGCGGACTTGGCTCGCCCGAGGGGCGTTCTCGAGACTGACTTGGAGGTTGAGTTCTGTCCCGTTTCGGGCCGAGTTTACTATCTGGTACCGGGTACCCCCCTCCCCCCTTTGCCCGCAAAATCTAGAAAGCAAACGACATAAATTTCGACTATGTGCTAGATCTTTGAGTTTTAAGGAGTTACACGCAAAATCTAGAGAACATGGGAGTTACGCGGATGGCGTGGAGGCTGGCGGTTCCAATTTGGAACAGCGTTTGTACTCGGCCGCCACACAAAGTCGGTCGCTTTCGCTTCTGTCTGAGTCGGATTATCAAAGACCAGGCATTATCTTGCAGATAATATATCGCGATTCCAGATTATCTGTTTTGCAGCATGCAGTCAACAAGAAACAGAACCAGCTCTGGGTTGGAGTCTTGCAGGAGCCCTTCTCGAAAGAAGTTGAGAACACGCAGCCTATGCCATGCGATTTGATTGTTGGTATAAACGACGATAACGCCCATTGAGAGTTGGCCAACACTCCTGGGTCAATGAGCGTTATGGCGATGTTACAACAGCAAGCTCTCTCATGGGATCTGATCAGTCCCTCGATGCACTCTACGCCTCCACCGCTGGCCGCAGTTTGTGCCATCCGGTGAACGCGAGGTGGAAAAGCAGGTTCGCGGGCACCATCAGCGACACATAGACAATCGGAATCATGTAGACGTTGGTTCCCGGAAAGCAGTAACGCGCCACATACAGCACGACAATCACGCTGCGCATGCCGGTGGAGGTCGCCAACACCCGGCGTGACTCGCTGTCGGGTCCGCCGATCAGCCAGCCGATCAACATGGACAGAAGCAGCAACAGGAGCATCGCCAGGACGGTCCCGCGTCCGCGGATTGCATTAAAGGCTTCACGCCGCACCAGGCGCGTCTCCCACATGAGAAAAATGAAGACAATCGAAGCCAGAAGGCCCAGCGGCCATACCAGCCTGGGGATAATTTTCGGCGCGTGTCGCGCAGCCCACAGACCAGCACACAATGGCAGCGCGATGTACAGCACGATGTTCGCGATCAGGAGGAGGATCGGTCGCTGATTGCGCTGCGCAGCCTGCGGCATCAACTCGACGGCCAGAGGGGTCATCGCGATGCTTACCAGCGAGAGCACAAAAGTCATCGCGGCAGCGAAAGGCAGGCGCGTCCTCGCCTGGCGCGTGAACTGCAACGCAATCGGCGTTCCCGGTATCGCGGCCAGCAGCAGGATGCCGACACTGGCGTCGGGTGTTAGCGGGAAGATGCGAACCAGCAGGAAGCCTATGGCCGGTATGAGGACGCAATTCGCCAGCAGGGCACGGACAAAGAGGGCGCGCTTGCGCACGATATCAAGCAGTTCTCCGCCGCTGACACGCAGCCCGATGGAGAACATGACGATGACAACGAACAGGTTCAGCAAAAGCACGGGCCGAATCAGCAAGCTTTCCTCCGCTAAAATCCGGTCGCGCAGCACGCCGATGAACCACAGGAAGGTAATCCCCGCGAACGAGAGAAAGTTCGGGACGGATGACGGTTCCGCTCTCCGCTTCCATCGTTTGGTTCATGCGCGAGCGAATCACTTTGCTTTTTCGATGACCGCCTTGACCTTTCCATCGCGGATCGCACGTTTGAGCGCGGCATGGTCCTTTTCGTTCTGGTCGGCATATGCGATCGAGAAAGCGGCGACGGCTTTGTCGAAAGAGTCGCTCTTGCCCAAATAACCGCTGATCATCGCGGCGTCCCCGGAGCGTGCGTGGGAGAGCGCCAGCGAGTGACCGCAAAACTGGCCGAAGAGAATCATCCTGGCCGTCTCGAAGGTCTCGACGGCAAACTTGATCTTAACGTCGCGGAGTTGGCGGATATAAAAGTGACGCCCTCGCCGTCCTTCGGTCCAGCCGAGGAAGATGTCGCTCGCCGGCTGCATAAGCCGGATGCCGTTCACGACACGCTGTCCGTGGTTGGGGTAGATGCTCTTTCCCGCAAAGCCCTCCAGAACCGAGGCGCGGGCCTCCTTGACCTGCAAAATGAGAGGATCTCCTTCGCCGGCCACCAACAGCATCATCCAGCAGGCCGTGCCGACGCTCCCAACGCCAACGACCTTGACTGCGGCGTCCTTGAGTTCGTAGCGGTCGAGCAACATACGGTGGTTAGGCGCCAGGGTTTCGCGGTACTGGGCGAATCCGTCCTTGACTTCCGGATGGATCTCTCCGGCGGTGTGCCCTTTCCAGTGGAAGATCGCCGGGAGCTGGTCTTTGATAATCGGCGACCCGCCCGAATCGCCTACGAGCTTCGGGAAAAGGCCTTCCGAGGTGCTGCTCTCACGCGCCTTCGCCAAGTTCTTGATCGCGCCGCGCCGGATCCCGGCATCCTTGACGCTCGCGATCAGCATCTCGGCCTCGACCGCGAAGTACCACAGGTCCAGCACCTTCATTTCGGCGAACTCGGCCATGTGCTCGCGATAGGACCGGACACAGGTGAGGACCGCATCCTCGGCGACGGATTCGCTGAGGCCGTTGTCGCGACAGGCGATCACGAAACTCGTCGCCAGACGCTTGAGGTCCCACTCCCAGGGCGCGGGAAGGGTCTCATCGAGATCGTTGATGGCGAAGATGACTTGCCTTTCCGGGGTGGCGAGACCTCGGAAGTTGACCAGGTGGGAGTCTCCGCCGCATTGCACGCGGATGCCGGTAGACGGAAGGCCCGCCAGATCCACCGCCATGGCGAGCGCCGAGCCACGGTAGAAGGTGAAGGGAGACGCTACCATGCGCCCGTGGCGAAGGGCTAGGAGATCGGGGAGACGCCCCTCATCGGCCTGCAGTACGAGGCGGACCGGATCCGGCCGCTCGTGTGGCGGCTTCCACTCGGCATGCGAGGTTCGCGGACACTTTTCCCGCAACGCTTTGCCCATCGCATGTTGCTCAGCTCGTGAGCGGCGTGCCACGAAGGCCGGGAGCTTGTGGTTGACGGGTTGCCGGGACTTCGGCTTCTCAATCTTAAGTGGCTGATTCATCCTAACCCTACCTTCTGGAAGCGGGAGGGTCTTGGCCCCTTTTCGCTTTTTCGACGACTTAGTTAATCTAACAGCTAATCCAGCTTGCACATTTCTGAGTGCAGGTGAAGCATAGACTGTGCAGATGATCTCGTCAAAGATAATGACCATCGTTGTCGTGAGAGAGTATGGCGCAAGCCGAGTCAAGCAAGTAATTTTTCCGGTAACCGTTGAAATCGAGGGCATTACATTCAAAACCCTATCAAAGGTCAATGAGCGTTATGGCGATTCTGTGACAACGATCTGGAACTGCGGCAGGGCCTGAATCTGGATTTCCGATTTGGTGAAGTCTTTCACCCATCCCAATCTTCCCTCGGGTTCTGGGCCTTTTAACGCTCAGAACATCAAGGGCGAGCTGTTCGTGGCTTTTACAGTCCCCGTGGGTCATGGCGCCGTGGATATCTTTGACAAGGCCGGCAATCTGGTCAAGAATCTGACGTCGGCGAGCGAACTCAAAGCCCCGTGGGGATTAGCGATTGCGCCCGCGCAATGCGGCCCCGTGAGCAAGGCTGTGTTGGTGGGGAACTTGAACGATGGCCGCATCAAACGCTTTTAACGCGACGACCGGGAGCTTTATCGGGTCTCTCACCACGCCGCAGGGGAAAATAATCAGCGAAAGCGGGCTGTGGGGATTGCCTTCGGAGGTGGAACTTCGGAGAACGGTAACACCAACCAGCTCTTCTTCGCGTCCGGCCCCAATAACGAAAAGTCGGGGCTGTTTGGTGCGATTGTGTACAAGAAATGAATCGTGGGTTTTTGTCCCAAACGACCGCTGCTTCTCAGAGCTATGATCGCTCGGCGTAGAGGCAGGCATCAGAATAGGCTCGCGCGATGCGGGGAGGTTTCTCTGTTTGTAAATAAGGCCTAAGAGCCCGCCTGAGGTTGTTGGCGGCGCTCCGAAGTTGCTCCGAGGCGGACACAAAGTCCATCGTGGCCTGGAGTTTTCTTTCGCTTCCGGTTCTTGCGGCACCGGCTGCCAACGCACTCGCGCTCAAGGCGGCATTAACCGCACATCCGTCAATGGAGTCCAATAGACCCTCGAATTCGGACGGAACAACTGCTCTCTCCAAGTCGACCTTTCCTCTCAACCAATCAACTGTGTTTCTGCTTGCCAGCACGACTTGCAAGTCTTCTCGGACGGTCGGACTGATCTCCGGCAAACCTCTGACGGACGCGAGAGCGGTCTGGTAGTGCTTGAGTGCGTCCCTGGCTTCGTCCATAGCGAATTGGACGGAAGCGTTGCCTTTCGCTGGTGTTTTGTCGGTTGTCTGAGCGAACATCAGGCTGGTGAGCCACGCGAGTGCGAGTAACCCGATAACGCGTGTTCTGCTGGGCTGTGAAGCGCGCTTCATAAAAGCCTCCGACGAGGCAACACCATTCTGCTCTCTCGTGTGATCGAGGGTCAATTGAACATTTTTCCGCCTCCGCAGCTAGGCATCCTCTTCCAGCCAAGCTTCAACTTGACGGAGAAAATGTCAGCGCATGAGTTTGCGGCTGGATTACTGCTATTTCAGCCATGGAGTAATTTACCAATCCATGCTGAAGAAAAATGCCGACTCTGCCAAGAGCAAAGCAACAAAACGGCTTCCTCACTGTAACGTTTGGGCGTTGAAACGCACTACCAAATGGGCGGTGGCGCGCGTATCGGCTCCGTCCAATAGCTGGACAATAGTCCGACACCCAGGGGAGGTAACATGTTTGCCCGCAAGGTAGCTGCTCGACTGAAACCGAACTCAATTAACGAATTTACGGATCTTATCGAATGCCATATTCTCCCCTGGCTACGAGAGCAAGAAGGTTTTCTGGATTTGATCACGCTGGTCACGCCTGACGGCTTAGAGGTCGCGACTATCAGCTTTTGGGATCACCAATGCAATGCACAGGCGTACGACGCAAGCGGTTATCCGCAGGTGTTGAAGATTCTTGAAGAGCTCCTGGACGCGGCGCCTTACGTCAAATTTTTCGAGGTTGTAGGCTCGACGTTTCAACTGGGCGCGCTTGCGCGGCGGCCCGAAGCTGGAAATCTGGTCCCAGAGACTGGATCGCCACAGATTGGGTATCGCTCCCAGGAAACGGGCGCCTGACGGACTTGGCGTGAGATGGGACATGGCCGATTTCTTGCGTGGCGGGAAAAAGCGCCGGGTCTTTCGTAATCTCCCACCGGGAGCGGTCGAAATGAAATAGTCGAGCGTAGCGTATGGTCAAAGCTTCCTCGGTAAACGCCACGCCCCGGGCGCCGCGGGTGAAACTCGCAGGCACCGTCCTGTCGCTGGTCCGTTTGGAAAACGGACGGCAAACTCGAGGAAGACTGCACCAGCTCTCGATCACGGGTGGACTGCTGCATCTGGAGACGCCTCTGGATGAGGGGATCAAGGTCGAAGTGATCTTCCATGTGGGCGAAAGCACGGTGCGCAGCAAGGCACGCATGCTGTTTCCGATGTGGGCGACCCAAGGCTATCTTCAGCCCTTCGAATTCGACGGCCTGGACGACGAAGACCGCTGCAATTTGCAAGTCGATTTGCAGCGATTACTGGATTGCTCGGCCGCAGCGATTGTCTCCACTCCAGCGGAGAGCACCGAACTCCCCACCGATGCGAATCAGTAGTTGAAGTCCACCAGAACCTTCCTCCGCTAAAATAGATCGAACAGATGGAGGAACCATGGCTCATCAGCATTCCCCTCGTTTTCTGAAGATCGTCGAAGATACCAGGAAGCGCATTCGCGAAGTGACCATCGATGAGGTCAAAGCGAAGCTCGACCGGAAGGATAAGTTTCTGCTCATCGATGTGCGCGAAGAAAGTGAGTACGCGGCCGATCACTTACCGGGTGCGGTGCACCTGGGCAAAGGAATCATCGAGCGCGATGTCGAGGCTCGTGTGCCCGATCAAGAAACACCCATGGTGCTCTATTGTGGCGGCGGCTTTCGCTCAGCCCTGGCCGCCGACAACCTGCAAAAAATGGGCTATACCCAAGTGCTCTCAATGGACGGAGGCATTCGGGGCTGGCGTGAAAAAGGTTTTGCTCTGATCAAGGGTTGAGCGCAGCGTCCGGAAACATCTCGCCTGGCTGAAAGTACTTCCGTAACTTGATGGAGCCACTGCAATACGTCACCATGGTTACGCTTGATGCAGAGGGCGATGCGTCATTAGTCCAAGGCGATATGCAGAGCAAATCAAATTCCGAAAAAGGCGGTACAGCCGCAGCTCCGGCGCGGGCTTCGAATGCCTCAGTGGAGCATGTGCTGAGCCAGGCTACGACGCCACAACAATTCTGTGCGGCGCTGGCCAAGCTTTTCGGAGTGAGGCCTACCGAAGTTGCGCTCATGCGCCTGGAGAAGGGCCTGCTGAATTTCGTTTACCCGGAACAACTGAAAACTGCAGGATCGATTCCGGTTTCCAGTTCTTCCGCGGTCGCTGCCCACACGGCGTCCACGAGGAAAACAGAGCTTTTTAATGCGTTCGTGAAAGTGAAGCACGCCAGCATTTTTGAGAGCGTAAAGCTGAACAGTGCATCCGAGGATGAGGACCGATCGGGCCAAAACGCGATTCAAAAGCTGATGTCCGCGCCAATTCTTGATCCCAACCGCAAGGTTCTGGGCGTGGTGCAAGTTTGCCGTAAGGGATTCGACACGGCAACTGCAGGACCGGATTTTTCACAAGAAGACCTGCAGCAGCTGGAACTCGCTGCGAAAGTCTTATCCACGCTTCCGTTTTTAAAGTAGGGAGTACCGCAGGGTCCACCTACACGTTTTCGTCTTCCCGTCATCGCAATCTTCTGCCTCGGCCCGCAGACGCCTGTCGCATGGCTCGATCGAGAGTAAGTTTCTCCGTATCTGTTAGTGGTCGGGAAGCACCTTTCGGGAGATCGCCCAGCACAACCGGCCCAATGGCGACACGGAGCAGGCGCAGCACGTTAATCCCAAGCTGCGACAGCATCCGGCGGATCTGGCGATTCTTGCCTTCATCGAGCACAATCTCGAGCCAGGTATTTTTTGCCCCACCACGCAGAATTTGCACACCCTTTGTCCGTAGTAAACTGCCATCGTCGATTCTGACTCCTTTTGTGATGGATTCGATCAGCGCGGCGTCCGCGACCGCGCCGATTTGTACGTGATAGGTCTTGTCGAGGTGCGTCTCCGGCGCGAGCACTCGTGCCGCCCATTCGGAATCGTTGGTCAGCAGTAGCAGGCCCTCGCTCGCTTTATCCAAACGTCCGACGGGGGCGACCCACGGTAAGTGCTCGTCCAGGCACGCGTACACGGTCTCGCGTCCTTTTTCGTCGGAAGCTGTCGTCACCACGCCGCGACGCTTGTTTAGCATCAGATAAAGCTTGGCATGGGACGCGAGTTCCTCGCCGTCCACTTTGATCCGATCGCGCTCTGAGTGGACGACAGCTTCCGGATCACGACGGATTCGGTTGTTCAAGGTCACATGCCCCGCACGGATGAGATCAAACGCTTTCGAACGCGAGCAATAGCCACGCTTGGAAAGCGCACGGGCCAGACCGATTCGCCGGGATGATTCCGTGGGGGTCACAAATTCATGCTAAACCACACTGGTTGAAGGATCGCAGCCGATTCTCTCGCAACCCGCGTGATCCGATTTAGAATTGCTCGCATGATCGATGCGCACCGGTTTTCGCTATTCCTTGGCGCGGCGACCCTGCTGGCGGTGGCCCCGGGCCCTGGCATGTTGTATGTGCTGGCGCGTACGCTGGCCGGAGGTCGCCGCGAAGGCGTGCTTTCCTGTCTGGGGACGTGTCTCGGCGGTCTTGCCCATGTCATGGCGGCGGCGACGGGGTTGTCTCTTGTGCTGGCTACATCGGCGACCGCCTTTACCCTAGTAAAATATTCCGGCGCCGCGTATCTCATTTACTTAGGGGTTCGCATGATCGTCAGCGCTCGCGAAAATCTCGATGCCGAGATTGAGATCCCCGATGGCCAAGCCCGCAGAAATCCCTTCTGGCAGGGTATTGCGACGGAAGTCCTGAACCCGAAGACGGCAATCTTTTTTCTCGCCTTTATTCCGCAGTTCGTGAACCGGACCAGCGGGGGCGTGTTCTGGCAATTCCTTCTATTGGGTACCATCACAGTCGCGCTCAACACATCCTGCGACCTGATCGTAACCTTCATGGCGGCTCCGATTGGTGCGCGCCTGAGATCCTCCGCGGTCTTGCGCCGAAGACAGCGTGCCGCCACGGGACTCACACTGATCGGCTTGGGTGCGTTCGTCGCGATGTCAGACTCGAAGTGAGCACATTAACGCCTACACATAGCACCGATGTTTTGTGCCCGAGATTTTCTTCTCATGGGGATGGTTAACTTCGGGCCCTATGCAGTACCGTTCGTCGTCTGATAGAGTCTTCCGCTTGTCCTACAATTCGAAAATTGCATTTCTCCAGAGAGGAATTGGAATCCATGTTCTATCGCGTTAGTGCAATCTCCCGTCTGCTCGCTGCTGCGGTCCTACTCGCACTTGTGACTGCCCCCTTTACTTTCGCGCCCGCGGCAGAGGCGCAATCGGTGACATGGAAGAAGCTTTCTCCAAAAAACTCCCCGTCCGCCCGAGCCTATTCGGCGATGGCCTACGACCCGGTCAGCAAGAAAATCGTGCTCTTTAGCGGATTCGACGGAACTACCTATCCGCAAGAGACGTGGACGTTCAATGGAACCACATGGAGCAAGCAGAAGACGACGGTCGCGCCTTCCGGGCGCGCTGGGGCTTCGATGGCTTTTGACCGGGTGACTCGCAAGCTAGTGTTGTTTGGAGGATTCGACGGCACGCACTACCTCGGCGACACTTGGCTTTGGGACGGCGCCACTTCCAGTTGGACACAAGCGCACCCCAAGTCGTCGCCGACGGCTGTGACCGGGCCCATGCTGTTCACGGATCCGAAAAACGGTCATGCCGACCAGTTTGGCGGTTACGACGGCAAGTTCTACCAACTGACAACGTGGCGCTGGAATGGCAGCACCTGGGTACAGTTGCATCCGACCAACACGCCTGGGGCACGGTCGATCGCCGTGGCTGCGCTCGACAGCGCGAGAAAGAATGTTGTCCTCTTTGGCGGACTGGGCGATGTGAGGACCGACAACACATGGACATGGGACGGCACCGACTGGACCCAGCAATCTCCTTCCGTCCAACCACCGACTCGTTATGGGGCAGGCAGCGCGTTCGATCCGAAATTGCACATGGTAGTCATCTTCGGTGGCGGGGTTGGCGGGGTGGATCAGAATCAGACTTGGGTGTGGACGGGTTCGGACTGGACTCAACTGACCACTCCGAAGTTCCCCGCTGCGCGTGAATCCATGGGGATGGCCTACGACGCAGCCAGCAGCCAATTCCTGGTCTTCGGCGGGATTGGCGGCAACACTCTCTTCCGAGACACGTGGCAGTTGATTGGGCACTAATAGGCCGCCGGAAGACTAGTCGCTTTTCGTAATCTCGCGGCCTGAGGCTTGCGGTACTTCTTGCCGCAGGGCGACGACGTGCTGATTTTTCAACGCTGCACTGGCTGATTTCTCCCCAGTGCCGGCGTGTGATAACCTCGGCCTTCCATGTCCGACCCTACCTCTGACCGCCGCTCCCGCAAACGAGTGCCCATGCGTCTGGGTGTCTCGATCCGATCCCAACAGGGTCAACCGGCTACGGGATATACCCGTGACCTGAGTACGAGCGGGATCTTCCTCTACGCGGATTCCGAGATTCTCGTGGGAAGTGAATTGGAGATGGTGTTGATGCTCCCACCTCAGCTCACCGATGGAGAAAAGCGTTGGGTATGTTGTCAAGCCTCGGTCGTCCGCGTGGAACCTGGAGGAGAAGGCGGCCGTTTCGGCGTAGCGGCCAGTATCCGTAGTATCGCGAGCTTGCCGGAAATTCCGGACTTACCTTAGCTCTACGGCGAAGTGCGCCCGCACTGAGAGCCGACGGATTGGTGGACCCGACGGCGGCCTGTAAGAAAATTATCAAAAATCTAGGAATCCACTTCCCTTTGCATGACATTTGGTGCAATAATTCTGGCCCTTGGATTGCTCTGGTCCAAGATGTCGAGATTAAAGATTGCAAATGTCAGGTGATCCGGTTATGTGGATGGAAAAGCTCGCCCAAGGTGTATTGCGCGTACTCACACCGCTGGGACCGCGGTATCTCAATCCTTCATTCGCCCAGCGCCTCTACCTGCTGTGGATTTTTCGCAACTTTGAAACCTTGCCCGTGAAGGTACTCAGCCCGGGACAACAAAGACGTATCGAGGCTATGTGCGCTCGCCACGGATTTGTGTCCGTGCTGGAACCGAATGGCTTAGTGGATACTCCGCTGCTCGGGACCTTGGAACAGCGTCCGCCAGTTGCATCGCTACGTCGGCCGAATCGAAGTGTGTCCGATGCAGTGGGATCGTTTGCGGCGGATCTTCGACAAGGCTCCTAAGGCGCGTTTGAGCCTCGACGTCAACTAGACAACGCCGTCGGTCGCGACGCGAATGCAGCAGCGATGGGCCGAGTCGCTACAGTCGGTTCCAACGTTCGCTTTCGCTATTGCGGCTTGCTCCCCGCCGATGTCGTTTCACCGCAAGGGCCTCCACTGTGCGCACCACCCATATGCGGCCCTTCACCGCGGCTCTCCCGGCATGACTTGATCGCAGCCTCTTGCTGCGGCGTAATCAGACCTCCTACCTGCTTCTGCGCCTCTTGGTGGAGTTGCTGGATTTTCTGTTGTTTCTGCTGTGGCGTGAGGGAAGAGTCGCTGCACACCGCCTCAATCTGGCTGTGCGTGCTCTCTTCAATTTGTTTCCGCTGCTGCATCGCCGACTGCGAGACGCCTGCCTGTTGCCAGCAGGGTTGCTTGTGCGTTGGAGTGGTTCCGCGAGGTGAGACCGGAGACGTAGCGGTTTGCGCCGCCAGCGGATATGTCCCGAGCAAAGTGAATAATGTTGCTGCACAACCAAACCACTTCATTTTTGTCATGGAGACCTCCCTGGGTGCGAAACCCAATCCCAGGAAAAAAGTTGCTGGGAAAAGATGCTGGCGGTTTGCGCATAGGAGGTGGTCGAGCGCCACTGCGAATTACCGTGAAGAATTTGGAAGCAGAAAGGTCTACGGTGCGGCGAACCACGCCAGATGGCGTGTATACTGGGCGCGCTTTTTGAAGTCAAGAAGGAACTCCTGCCGCGGGTGTTTGGAACCCCGCGTAGTTGCGGCAGTTAAGAGATAAAGAGAGCGCCGTTGAAAATCATTCGCCTCAAGACAGCGGTCGTGGAAGGAAATTTCGATTGGACCTTTGTCCGCATCGAGACCGACGAAAACGTCACTGGCCTCGGTGAGTGTTTTTTTGCTCCTGGCCTCACTTCGATTCTGCGCTCGCTCGAGCCGCTCCTGCTGGGAGAAGACCCGCGCGATATTCATCGTTTGTTCCGCAAACTGCAACTCGCGACTTCGGGCGCGGGTTCAGTGGCGGGGATCGTGTACAACGCGATCAGCGGCATCGAAGCGGCACTTTGGGACTTGCTTGGCCAATGGCTTGATGTACCCATCTATCGCTTGTTGGGAGGAAAGTTTCGCGACCGAGTCCGTATATATGCGGATTGTCACGGGGGAGAAGCGCTCGAGAGCCTGGACGAGGTGTTGCGTTCCCGCCCAGCGTCGTGGGCGTCGAAAAGCCCAGCGCACACTGCGAGAGATTATTTCGGAGAGACGGGCGAAGATTCTCCTGCTTCGCCCGACGACTATCGCCGCCAAGCGCTGGCGAAGAGAGCTGAAGGCTTCACCGCCCTGAAGTTCGACCTGGATGTGCCGGGCACGGAAGGCTCCGATCCTCACAATCGAGTGCTCAGCAATCGCGCGATCGACCACATGGTGAGCTTGATCGGCGCGGTTTACGAAGCGGTGGGTGGGGATACAGACATCGCGGTCGATTGCCATTGGCGCTATAACGCCAGCGACGTTGTGAAAGTGGCGCGCGAGCTGGAGCCTTTTCGCCTGTTGTGGCTCGAAGATCCGGTCCCTCCCAATAACGCCGCCGCGCTAAAGGAAGTGAGCTCGAAAGTGCGGGTACCGATCGCGACCGGGGAGAATCTTTTTCTCTTTGAAGGCTTTCAGGAAATCATCGCGCAACACGCGCTGAGCATTGTTACTCCCGACCTTCAGAAGGTGGGGGGCTTGTCCGTCGCCCAAAGCATTGCACAGTTTGCCGATGTGCATACCATGCCCGTAGCCCCGCACAACATCAGCAGTCCGGTCGGCACCTTAGCTGCGGCCCACTTCTGTGCTGCGATCCCAAATTTTCTTGCGCTTGAGTTCCATGCCTCTGAGGTTCCTTTCTGGAATGACCTTGTTGAAGGATTACCCACGCCAATCATTCGGGATGGATTCATTGCCATCCCGGAGAAACCCGGCCTTGGGGTCAAGTTGAATGAGGAGGTAGCGCGGCGTTATTCGCGCAAGGGAGAGCCGTTTTTTGAATAGCGTGTGTAATCCATCGCAGTGACGGGTTATGCTAACACCTTATAGTACTTCGCAGCGTTCGCTTCAGCCTTAGAACTGTCCAATGAGCAAAATCAGTTTATGGAAATCCGACGACGAACTCTTCGCTATCGTGCAACGCGAACTTTTCACCTGCGTCGTGGGCGATGTGATGGACAAGCTCGAGCTTCAGCATCAGTTCCTTCCACCTCAGATTCAGCCTCTTCGGCCGGATATGGTCGTGATCGGCCGCGCGATGCCGGTTCTCTCAGTCGATGTGTTCGCCGAAAAAATCTCTGGCAGCGCCAACAAGTTAATGGAGAAATCGTTTGGCCTGATGTTGGAAGCGCTCGACGACCTTCGCAATAACGAAGTTTACGTGAACACTGGGTCGTCGCCGCGAAACGCGCTCTGGGGAGAACTCATGAGCACACGAGCCCGCAAACTGGGCTGCCGGGGCGCGGTGTTGAACGGCTACGTGAGAGATACCAAAGCCATTCTGAATATGAGCTTTCCGACTTTCGGTTTCGGCTCCTACGGACAAGACGCAGCCCCACGCTACAAAGTGGTCGACTTCCGCATTCCGGTTGAGATCGGATCGGTGCGTGTTCGTCCCGGAGATATTCTTTTCGGCGACATTGATGGTGTCTTAGTCGTTCCCGCTGAATTCGAAGCTGAGGTTTTCACCCGGGCTCTCGAAAAGGCTCGCGGTGAAAAGCTGGTGAGAAAAGCCATTGAAAACGGAAGCAGTGCGGTCGAAGCGTTCGAGAAGTATGGAATCATGTAAGGGAAAATGGGGACCCGATCGTGAGTACAAACCTCGTGACTGCAAACACGATCCCTCGTGCACAACAGATACACGCCTTTCTCCAGCAACATGATTTGCGCGCCTGGATCGCGTGGAGGCCCGACGAACTCCTCATGCTGTCGGGGTATTTTCCGTACTGGGGCGCTTCGTTGCTAATTTGCTTCGCGGACGCGGAGCCCATCCTTTTCGTTCCGCTGCTTGAGCCAAGGGACCATATTCCCACCGGGTTGGGGGTTCAAGAATATCCCTGGGGCGATCTCAAGTGCAGCGACCCGTACTCAGTTCTGGTGTCGGCGGTTGGCAGTGAACTAGTCAAAGCAAAAGTAAAAAGCGAACAAGTTGGAATGAATCTCAGCTCCTCGAGAATTTCTCTCCCGATTCAAGCCGCCGAGCAAATTCCTATCCCGGAAGGCTTCTCAGGACAGCTATCTGGGCTCACCGCGAAACTAGACCGTAAGTGCCAGGCAGCTTTCGCTGACCTTTACTTAAGAAAAACTCCGGAAGAAATCGCTGGAATCCGTCAGGCAAACCGCGTTGCGAATGTTGGCCTGCAGGCTTTCTTTGAGAATCTGCGACCAGGCATCGGGGAGGCGGTGGTCGCTGCCGAGGTAGAGTCAGCGATTTATCGCCAAATTGGCCGCGATGGCATATTTCATTCCCGAGGGTGGGCCATGGTTCAATCTGGCCCCAACAGCGCCGATGCAGGGCGATTTAACCGCTCGACCGGACGGCGGTTAGCGAATGGCGACCTGGTTCTGATCGAATTGGCAACTTGCGTCAACGGCTATTGGAGCGACCTTACGCGCACTGCCGCGGTAGGTTCTCCCGAGCCTGAAGTTGCGCGAATTCTCGCCATTGTCACAGATGCGCAGCAGGCCGCTGTCGACGGCGTACGTCCCGGTGTCACCGCCGGCCACATCGACTCATTGGCGAGGGATAAGATCGCAGCGCAAGGTCTCTCGTCTTTCTTCACCCATCACACGGGTCATCATGTTGGCTTCCGCTATCACGATCCCGGATTTTTGATCCTTCCCGGAGAATCCGCCAACTTTGAACCTGGCATGGTGATTACGATCGAGCCGGGAGTGTACGTTCCCGAACGCGGCTGCGGCGCGCGCATTGAGGACAACGTTCTGGTAACCGAATCAGGTCACGAAGTGCTTTCGAGATTTGAGGGGAGCGAACCGCAGTGATCAGCATTGATCTCTCCGGCAAAACGATTCTGATCACTGGGGCATTGGGTGCGATTGCCGAGCACATGGTGCGAAGGCTTGCTGCAAGCGGCGCAACGCTGGTGCTCACCGACATAAAGCCGGAAGACGAGGCCAGGCGTATGCTCGACCATTGGCAGATTCCCTCTTCGTCTTACTTATATTTTGCCGCCGACATTACCGACTCCGGCCAGGTTGACCTCGTAGTGAGTGCCGCGTTCGAAAAGTTTCCGGGCATGGATACGGTTATCGGCCATGCGGGCGGCTGTGGATTGCATCCGTTCGCCAGCACCTCGGAAGCTGACTACGAGCGCATCTTTCGCTTCAACTATTTTGCACAAACTTATCTGGCAAGGTCGGTGCTCGCACCCTGGGTGCAGAGCAACATTGCCGGGCATCTGATCTTTACGTCCTCCTACGTAGCTCGAATGCCACACTCGCAAATCTCTTCGTATGCCTCGGCCAAAGCGGCGCTGGAAAACTTCGCGCGCAGCTTGGCCCTTGAATATGCGCTGACCGGCATCCGGGTGAATGTGGTTTCGCCGGGAAATGTCGCAGCCGGCAGCTCGCTGAAAGTCTTCGAGGAAGATCCTGCATACCGGGAATTTGTGCTGCGAGTTTCGCTCGGCAGAAGAAACAGCCCAGAGTCGGTTGCCGACGCATTTGTTTTTCTTTGCTCACCGCTGGCCAGCGAGATCAACGGACAAATCCTCAGCCCCGACTATGGCGGAGGCATCGGAAATCGGCTATGAAAATTGGCCTCGGCCTCTACCGTCATATGCTGACCCGCGAATATTTCGACTTCGCGCGCCAGGCAGGCTGCACCCACGTCGTGGTTCATCTAGTCGATTACTTCAATCAGGGCCCTTCAAACCCGCGTAACAACCAACCCACGGGCGCAAAATACGAACCGTGGGGTTTCGCAGGTGATCCCAATCAACTTTGGACGGTTAAGGAACTAAACGCCCTTCGCGGCGAGATTGAAAACTCTGGCCTGGTCTTAGCCGCGATCGAGAACCTCGATCCCGCGCATTGGCACGATATTCTGCTCGACGGTCCGCAACGTCCGCAACAGATCGAAAACGTGAAGACCATTATTCGCCGTCTCGGCGAAGCTGGTATTCCGGTACTCGGGTACAACTTCAGTTTGGCCGGTGTCTGCGGCCGCGTAACTGCCCCACTGGGACGCGGCCATGCAATCACGCTGGGCATGGACGGTCCCGCCGAGGACGTGCCCATTCCGAATGGCACGGTCTGGAACATGGTCTACGACCGCAACGCACCAGCCGGCACTCTGCCGTTGATTTCGCATGAAGAACTATGGCGTCGCCTGCAAAGATTTCTGGAAGAAGTGATTCCCGTGGCCGAGCAATCGGGGGTCCAGCTAGCCGCCCATCCTGACGATCCTCCCATGCCGACCATGCGACAGCAGCCGCGCCTGGTTTACCAGCCTCACATGTACCAAACGCTGATTGATCTGGCTCCAAGCCGCAGTAACGCGCTCGAGCTTTGCGTGGGAACTCTAGCCGAAATGACCGAAGGCAATATTTACGACGCGGTGGACCAATACAGCAGACAAGGCAAGATCGCTTATATTCACCTCCGCAATGTCGTGGGGAAGGTGCCGCACTATCGCGAGACCTTCATCGACGAGGGCGATGTGGACATGATTCGCATTCTTGCAATTCTGCACCGCAATCACTTCGGCGGCGTGCTCATTCCCGACCATACTCCGCAAATGACCTGCTCAGCGCCCTGGCATGCTGGGATGGCGCACACTCTCGGCTTTATGCTGGCGGCAAAAGCGGTCGTCGAATCTTCCCAAGGCGCGGAACTAACGCGCACCGTTAATGTGGGGCGCGTAACCTGAACTCCCTATCCAGTCCATCGCATTCTCGGGTCCCTCTAGTTATTGCAGCCAGTGTCGCCACGCTTGGCGGTTTTCTGTTTGGATACGACAACATTGTCATCAGCGGCGCAATTGGATTCTTGAGCCAACTGTTTCACCTGGATGCGGCGGGCGTCGGATGGGCCGCAGGATGCGCGTTGATCGGATGCATCGCCGGCTGCGTCGCGGCAGGAACCGTTGCCGACTATCTAGGCAAGAAAAAGGGTCTCGCGTTGTGTGCCCTTTGTTTCGCTCTTTCCTCGGTTGGCATGATTTTTGCCGCCGATCTCCATCAGTTCGTTCTCTGGCGGCTGATCGGCGGAGTGGGAATCGGGGCGGCGTCGGTGATTTCTCCGAACTACATCGCGGAGATTGCTCCCACCCGGGTTCGCGGCCGCTGCGTGACTCTCTACCAGCTTGGCATCGTAGTCGGCATTCTCGCCGCCGTCTTCGTCAACATGCTCATTCAACGCATGGGCGATGAAGCCTGGAATATCTCCACAGGCTGGCGCTGGATGTTTCTCGCCGGTGTCGTACCAGCGATTCTGTTCGGACTGATGATTTTGCCTGCGGTCGAAAGTCCGCGCTGGCTGATGAAAATGGGCCGGCGGGATCAGGCCATCGAAGTCCTTGCCAAGATCAACGGCGCTGACGTTGCGAGGAGCGAAGCTGCGGAGATTGAGAACTCGCTGGCCATTGAAGAGGGTCACATCTCGGAACTCTTCACCACCTTTCGTCGCCCGCTGCTGCTGGGCATCATGCTCGCGGCACTGCAACAAATCAGCGGAATTACGCCGCTCTTTTCCTTTTTGCCGGAGATTTTTCGTGCCGCTGGAACCGCGACCAGCGACGCATTTTTTCAGTCCGTGCTGGTCAGCCTCATCAATCTTTTGTTTACCCTATTCGCCCTATGGCTGGTCGACCGCGCCGGACGCAAGACGTTAATCCTCGCCGGGACCACCGTGCAATTCATCTCTTTCACATTGGTCGGTTGGTTCTATCACATTCACGGCAGCGGCCTGGCAGTCCTGATCTTCGTGATGAGTTTTGTCGCCGGTCATGCCTTTGGCAATGGAGTGGCGTGCTGGGTCATCATCTCGGAAATTTATCCCACCAAAGTTCGCGGCCGCGGGATGTCCATCGCTACGACCGCGCTCTGGCTCGTGGGCTACCTGGGCAACCAACTGTTTCCGACCATGCAAAAGCGTCTCGGATCGGATGGCACCTTCTGGCTTTTCAGCGCCGGCGCACTTTTGACGGTTGCCCTAGTCGCCTGGCTGGTTCCCGAGACCAAAGGCCGCTCGCTAGAGGAGATCACGAAATTGTGGACGGAAGAAAAATCGGTCGCGCTCTCGTCAGTTGGGAGGGCGAGGCCTTGATCCCGTTTTGGAACTGACCCCACTACCCGGCTAAGAAATACCTTGCCAGCCGTGATGATTGCTGCTAAATTACAATTGCGGGATAAAACTTAAAGCAAAAGGCGCGGCCCCTCAAGGGCCGCGTTTCTATTTGCGTCACCTTTTTAGGGACTTTTCGACAGAGATTTCCCAGGACTGGAGTTTTTCAGGGGACTCATTCATGACAAAACCGAGAGTAAAGATCAAGCACTGCAAGCGGCGCGGGGAATGGGCCGAGATGCTCTTCATGGCCAAGGCGGCGGAAAATGGACTGGAGGTGACCAAACCGTTTGGCGACTCGGCCCACTACGACTTCGCGGTGGAACACCAAGGTAAGTTTGCCCGGGTGCAGGTGAAGTCCACGGTCGCTAAATGCGGGCGGGGCTATGGGTGTACCGTGCGAGGGAGCCGGGGTCCATACGGGCGCAACGCGTTCGACTACGTGGCGGTGTATTTGATCCTGGAAGACGTGTGGTACATCATTCCAGCCAAGTACATCCGGGGACAGTGGGCCGTCTGGCTGTGCCCGAACCTGAGCAATGCGAAGTACGAACCATACCGCGAAGCGTGGCACCTCTTGCGCGGAGAATCGGCGAAGAACTGCCGGGTTGGCTCCATCGAGGCCTGCGCCGAGGAACGGATGATCTCTCCGTTCTCAGTCCCCGGCTCTCACGACGAGAGGCCCCATATCCTGTTGGCCGGCATGTAAGGCGTTTCACGGTTACCTAACCTCGTTAGGGATTGTCATCCCGGCCTCGTTACGGCTTGTCATCCCGACCGGAGCTTCTCATCCCCGAAGGGGATGAGAAGCGGAGTGGAGGGATCTGCTGTTTCGTGCACGCTACAGCAATCCTTAAAATGCTCTAGGGAAGCTCCGATTAAGGTTCGCTCTGGCTTGGTTGTGGAAGGGCATGGCTTCAGAGGCTGCGGAAAAACCCTCGACTCGTATCAGGATATGCCTTCAGGCATACCGTAAGTCGCTGAAAATGGGTCCGGCTTTAGCCGCTGGGTTTCGATTTTCCTCGTACGATAGCGAAGGTTAAAGAATGCAACGGTGAAGATTATTCCTCGGGAAAGTGCCGAATGCTGCTCGCATGAGGAGTGCAAAACGCGAAGACGCCAGCCAAGTTGCTGGGCCGATCGTGCGAGGAGTGACCGAGGACCAGTGACCAGAAACTTATCTCAGAGGTTGGGCGGCAGTTTTACATCTAACTTAATCTCCCAGTTGGTCTTCTCGAAGTTCTCGATGACGGCGGTAAGGTTATCGCGCAAGATTTTGGCGTTGCGCCAAGTAAGCGTTACCGCAGCACGTTCTTCGGCGACGGCGACGTATTTTTCTCCTGGATTGCGTGTCTCGGGGTGAGGCACTAACTGAGCGAGCCTAATGCGTAGATCGTCGAGCGAGTACGTTATGTGAGCCATGTTTGCGTATATTTCGTAAACACCATCTGGCGATTCAACCCAGTGTATTGGTGGCTTACCTTGATCTTTATTGCTCATAAAGGTCCACTTAATTCCTTCCGGCTACTGCACCACCGAAGTAGTCACTCTCTTCACGTGTGAGATTTGATACCTTTGCGGGTGCTTTCTTTGTAGCGCCGAGTTCATTAGTTCCAGCTCCCAACGTAGCGGCTCTATTGGAATATTCCGCATCTGCAGCGTTCCCCAGTAGCCTTTCCGTTTCTGCGATGGAACGTGGAATTTGCGGCATCCATTTCTTGGCTTGGAAACGCTCGCGTCTTCTAAGCCTGCGATGGGAAGATGGTCTCCGACGCTGGAATTGCGGATCATTGGCAAATGCTGGCCTCTGCAGACTCTCACGGCTAAGATTCTCAAAATCACTGATAACCCGAGAAAACGTTTCAAATTTAACGGAGAGCGCCACATCGAAGGCTCTCGCAAAACGCTTCAATGTGTTGAGAGTCCAATTGGAGTAAGTGGCATCTTCCAATACTGGGATGCGTGGCTGCTTCATGCCAGCGGCCACAGCCAATTGTCCTTGCGTCATGCCTCGCTGCTCGCGCAATACCTTGATCTGAGTTGCGATCATCGTATCCAAGCACTCATCCGCATAAGCGTGGCGGTACTCTTTATCCTGAAATTCTGCCCGCAATTTATCAACTAACTCGCTCATGTTCCGTCCTCCGTTCCGGATGTGCAAGAAGGTCATTGCGAATTGCCGCAGCCCTCTCCGGGGCATTTGCTGGCTCGTATTCAGAAGCAATCTCTTTTGCCCCAAGCAGGAATGTGAAGGCGGGCTCAGTACGACCCGGACCCTCACAGACCATTGGCCTCAGTTGAACTTGGCCCCTTACTCTCAACTTGAAAATGTTAGGAACTCCGGTGGGGGAAAGAATGCCCGGAATTAAATCCATACCGTGCATGGCCAAGGCATCAAGTTTGCTGTTCAATCTTGCCCGTTCCTTCTTCTGAAGCCCAGTAGACCACTTCTTCATAAGATTCCCTTCGACGGGATGAACGTAGTCGTATATTGAACTCTTCGCCATAATATCACAAAATTATTATAACTCCCGAACTCGATGGTCGATAATAATTTTATTATATTCCCGAAAAGGATCGGCATTATGAATCGCCTAAGCATCTCGGATCGGTCGCAGGTCATAGAGGCTTGGTCGAAGGCGTCCATCAATGCCACCTGCCGGGATGGCGTCGCAAAGCGTACAGTCTGGAAGCTGCTGAAAGATGTCGGTTGCTCCGCTGCATCGTATCACGATTCCCACGTTCGCAATCTTCGCGTGGTCGCATCCAGTGCGATGACATTTTGGCATTTGTATACGCGAAGCAAAAGAATGCGACCGCAGAACAGATGGCGCAAGGTGCGGGGGGTGGACGTCGACTGCGATTGACGTCGACACGAAACTAAATATTTCGCACACACTCGAGGGGCAAACTACACCATTACCGATTACTCCGGCGAGTACTGCTCCTGCAGTTCGGCGTCGGCTGGGTTCGCGGTGGCGGTTAAGGCGGTGATTCCGTATTCCAGTCCTTTTTCGAAGGCCTTCAGGTTCAGCTCTCGGAAGCTTGCCGGGACGGAATCCGCGACGGCTTTGCCCACGGCGTCTGGGTCCAGCAGGTGTGTGACTGCGGTAAAGAATCCCACCATTACCGAATTCAGCACCATGCGCTTGCCGAGCACCTCGGCGATGCGGGTTGCGGGAACCCTGTAGACCTGGATTTCCCTCCCGAGATCGGAGACGCGCACCAGATCCTCTTCGACAATCAGGATGCCGCCGTCTTTCAACTCCGGAACGAAACGCACATAGGCTTCTTGCGACATAACGACAAGAATGTCCGGCCGGGTGACGTACGGGTACAAGATTGGCGAATCGGAAAGGACAAGCTGCGCACTGCAGGCGCCGCCTCGGGCTTCCGGACCGAAGTTCTGAGTCATGGTGGCAAAAGCGCCTTGAAAAATCGAAGCGGCTTTGCCGAGGACTATGGCCGAGAGAATCACGCCCTGGCCGCCGAAGCCCGCGATACGAATTTCAGTTAGCTGCATACCATCTCCGCTTGTTCCACGAAGCGCTCGCCCAGCGATTGGGCGAATTTCGCTCGCATCAAGGTTTGGTAGTCGGGTCGGTCGCGGTCTACGAATTTGCCCACGACGATTTCTCCGGCCATGGTGAGGCCTACTTCGCTGGTCGGCGCGCCGTGCCGGACCTTGCTTTTTTCCTTGTAGTACTTCATGGTGTCGAGGCCATCGCCCAGCTTGTTGCGGCGCTGATAAAGGGTGGGGCACGGCGAGATCACTTCGATGAACGAAAATCCCTTCTTCTTGAAGGCTTCGCTGATGGAGCGCGCCAGTTGCCGTACGTGAAACGTGGTCCAGCGCGCGACATAAACCGCGCCCGCCGCTTCGACCAGGTGCGGCAAATTGAATGATGGTTCGAACACGCCGTAGGGATTCGTCGAAGTAATCGAGTCATCCGGAGTAGTGGGCGCGGTCTGCCCGCCAGTCATCGCATAAATCAGATTGTTGACGCAGATGACTTTCAGATCGATGTTGCGGCGCGCGGCGTGTATCAGATGATTGCCGCCGATGGCTGAGAGATCTCCATCGCCGGAGTAGACGACGACGTTCAGTTTTGGATTTGCCAGCTTCAATCCTGTGGCGAATGGGATGGCACGACCGTGCGTGGTATGAAACGAATCGAGCTTGACGTAGCCAGCCACGCGGCCCGTGCAGCCGATGCCCGAGACCAGAGCCAGCGACTGCAAATCGACTTTCGATTCGATGAGCGCACGGGCGAAAGAGTTCACAGTGGTGCCGATGCCGCATCCCGGGCACCAGATATGAGGGATGCGATCGCTGCGGAGGAACTGCTCGACCGGATTGGCGACGTCGTTAATCGAGATTTCTGGGATCAAACTGTCGCTCATCGGCTGGCCTCCACGATTACTTTGAGAATGTCCTGCGGGTTGTGAACTCCGCCTCCGGCATGAGACACGGCGAACGTCTTCGCCTGGCCTGCGGCAGCTCGTTCTACTTCTCGCACCATCTGGCCCAGATTGAGTTCGGGGACGACGAATGCTTTCACTTTGGCTGCGAGCCCGCGGATCTTGCTTTCTGGGAAGGGCCACGCGGTGATCAGTCGCAGCTTCCCGACGCGCAGACCCTGTTCACGAGCGGCTTCGATGGCTCGTTGCGCCACGCGGGAGGTGATTCCGTAGGAGACAACGACGACATCGGCGCCTTCGAGTTGCTCTTCTTCGAACATGGCGATGCGGTCGGCGGCATCGCGAATCTTGCTTTGCAGACGACGAACCAATTTGTCCTGGACTTGCGGAGTCATGTTGGGATAGCCGTGTTCGTCGTGAGTCAACCCGGTGACATGAAACTTGTAGCCTTCGCCGGCGTGCGCCATTTCCGGAACCTGGTCGCCGTTGGTTTCATAAGGGAGGTAGTCGTCAACCGACTTGCGAGTGTGGCGGCGTGGCACTACTTCGATCTGATCGGCCGGGGGAATCACCACCTTCTCGGTCATGTGCCCCACGACTTCGTCCATCATGAACATCACGGGCACGCGAAATTCTTCGGCCAGGTTGAAAGCTTTGATGGTGAGATCAAAACACTCCTGCGGAGAATTTGGACACAGCGCGATGATCTCGTAGTCCCCATGCGATCCCCATCTCGCCTGAAACATATCCGCTTGAGCGGGGAGGGTGGGCAACCCGGTGGAGGGTCCTCCGCGTTGTACATCGACAAAGACGCACGGGGTTTCGGTCATGGCCGCGTAGCCGATATGTTCCATCATGAGAGAAAAGCCGGGGCCGGAGGTCACGGTGAATGCCTTGGCCCCGCCCCAGACCGCGCCTTGCAGGGTGATCGAAGCCGCCAGTTCGTCTTCCATCTGGATAAACGTCCCACCTACGGTCGGGACACGCGAGGCGAAGCGCTCCACGATTTCGGTCGAAGGAGTAATGGGGTATCCGGCAGAGAATCGGGCGCCGGCGGCCAATGCGCCTTCGCAGCATGCGTGGTCGCCATCGATGAAGTGAGTGCCGGTGAGCACGCCACGAGGATCAGCCTTCATTTGTCACCTCCGCCAGCCGGAGTTACCTTCGTCGCGTAAATGGCGAAGTCGGGGCAGAACATTCCGCACAAATCACAGCCGCTGCACTTTTCCGGATGCACCACGTGCGGTGGATGGTAGCCCTTGGAGTTGAAAGCGGAAGAGAGCGCAAGCACGTGGGTCGGACAGAACTCCACGCAAAAACCGCAGGCCTTGCAGCGCTCGACGACAACGGAAACACGTCCTTTTGCCACGGGATCTCCACCCTCGGGGCGGTAGAAAACTCCCCGAAATCTTGACGTCATTATTGCCTTGCGGCGGCGCAGCTGGATGTGACAAGAATCACGGACATAGGTGAGGACGCGCACACGCCCGTAACTGAGTTTTCCTCAGGTACAGCCTCATGGTGATGGGAGACACAATTAGTTGTGCCTTTGATCACAGCAATTGGGGAAGGGGTGGACTAAGAATTATAGAGTGGTTGACGAATTCGCACCTTTTCGAGAGGAGGATGCCATGTTTGAAGCTGAGGTTGAAATGGAAAGGCGTTCAGCATTCTTGCCGCTGCTGCTGATGGCGTGTCTGGTAACGGCAATTGTGGGTACGGTGGCCTACATCGCATTGCAAGCCCGGGCGAGGGCGCCGCTCAGTGCGCAGGAGGCGAGCGTGATCGTGGCATCGGCCCTCCAGGGACCAGGGCCCGCGGTCATTCATTTCCACACCGGCCTGGTAAAGCCCAGCGTCATTGAGAAACCGGGAGACCCTCATTATCGATTGCTGGAAAAGGCCGGCGTTGTGAAATTGGCTACGGCACCCCGCGGCAGCGAAGTGATCTCGCTCACCCCAGCAGGAGAACATCTGATGAGCGTGCTGCCAGGCGTCAGGAAATCGAAGGAAACGGATGGCACCTTCTCCTATCAAGTTCCCCTGGCTCAACGGCAACTGGTGAGCATCACCGCTGTCACCATGAGCGGAGTGAACAATGCAACCATCGAGTACACCTGGAAATGGGTGCCCAACCAAATGGGAGATCTGTTCGACGCAGGCGGCTCGCTGGTGAAGGGCTTCAATCTTTGGGATCGTGAAACCCTGATTAATAAATACGAAGCTGACTTCTATCACGGGAATCCGAACAAATCGACGTTAGCGCTAGCGCGGACCGACCAAGGATGGAGAACGTCGGCGCAATAGCTGATGAGAGTGGAAGTTACAACGTAGTCGAGCGTTAAGTTTGAGTATGCCTGGACTGAAGAAAAGACAGTCTCGGTTCTAAGGAGAAATGTGATGTTTATAAAGAAACTGGCTTTAATCTTTACTGCCATAATCGTTATCACCTGCACGGTCGCCGCGCAGGACCAAGCGCAGGATCAAAATCAGAAAGTGATCCAGCATGCCAACATTCAGCCCACATCGCCCGCGTCGGGCAAGGAAATGTACACGACCTACTGTGCCGTTTGCCACGGGACGGACGGCAAAGGCGGAGGCCCCGCAGCCACCGCGCTGAAAGTTCCTCCCACCGACCTTACCAGCCTGAGCAAGAGCAACGGAGGAAAGTTCCCGGCTATGAAAGTGATGTCCGCAATCAGCGGCCAATCCGCTGTCCCCGCGCACGGATCCAAGGAAATGCCGGTATGGGGCTCGTTATTTTGGAATATGAGCCACGGGCACGAGGGCGAGGTGCAGCAACGCGAGGCGAATCTTACCAAGTACGTTGAATCTCTGCAGGCGAAGTAGTGGGTCTGAGCAGGATCTGTAGACCGGGAGCTGCAAAGTCGGCCAGGGCACAAGCCCCGCTTGTGCCCGCTCTCGCCGTTTCAGAGGATTGAGACGAGCCGTCGTGACCGGTGGGCGTGTTATTGCAAAAGTGATGTTCTAGTCTCTGCTAAGAATTCTCCAAGCTTCGCGGCCGGTGACCATTACGTGCTGCACACTCTTCACCGCCTTCATGTACTGCGCACGTTCGAAGGCTGAGGGATTGGGACAGCGGATCTGACTCATGCTCCCCTTCATTTGCTGAACCGAATCGTATTCGTGCTTCTCCATCCATAACAGCAAGCCATCCTCGATGTACCTCAGATGGCTGATGCCGTTCCGCAGCAGGGTGGAGCAGAGCATGGTAACGTCGGCACCGACCATCAACAGTTTAACGACGTCCTCTGGGCCGTGCACGCCGCTGCTAGCGGCTAGGTTGGCTCGGATGCGGCCGTAAAGGATGCCGATCCAGGTCAGCGGAAGCCGCAGCGCTTGCGGAGTGCTGAGCAACACATTGGGCTGGATCTCCAACTCATCGAGGTTAATGTCGGGTTGATAGAAGCGGTTGAACAACACCAGTCCGTTCGCGCCTGCTTCGTCGAACCGCTTCGCCATATTGGCCATATTGCTGAAGAAAGGGCTGATCTTTACCGCGACGGGAATTGTTACCACCGACTTCACCGCCCTGAGAATGTCGAGATATTGTTGCTCGACAGCAGCGGAGGTGAGGTCAGGATCGGTGGGAATGGAATAGACGTTGCATTCCAGGGCGTCCGCTCCGGCCTGCTCGATCTGCTTGGCATAATTCGTCCATCCGCCAACCGTGCTCCCATTGAGGCTGGCGATGATTGGCACCGATACTGCTTCCTTGGCACGACGGATGTGATTTAGATATCCCTCAGGTCCCAAGTGGAATTCAGCCGGCTGCGGGAAAAACGAAGCGGCTTCTGCGAAGCTGTCCGTGCCCTCCGTCAGATGATGTTCAAGTTCGAAGCTTTCCTGCCGCAACTGCTCTTCGAACAGTGAATACAAAACCACGGCGGATACGCCTGCGTCTTCCAGGTGGCGGATGCCGTCGAGCTCTTGCGACAGTGGCGATGCGGAAGCGACCAAAGGTGTGCGCAGCCGCAAACCGAGGTAAGTCGTGCTGAGGTCGATCATGATTTCTCCTCGCGGGAGACATTGCAAGCAATGTCTCTACGTTTTCTGTAGAGACGCAGCTGGCTGCGTCTCTTTCGGCTGCGGCGTGTTGGCCGGTTCTTTGCCGTTCTTCCGCTGCGCCAGATATTCATAGAGGTGGAAGCGGGCCTCGGCGTCATGCTGCGCCTCATGCCAGAGATGCTTGGCCTCGTCCGGATTACTCTTGGTGAGCATCTTGAAACGCGTTTCCATCTGCAGATAATCCGCGACTTTGCGCGTAGGCGTTCTTGAATCGAGGGTCAGCGGATTCTCGCCCTGCGCCGCACGTTCTGGGTTGTAGCGATAGAGTAGCCACTGTCCAGAATCGACGGCCGCTTTCTGATTCGACATCGCTGTCGTCATGTTGATGCCGTGCGCGATGCAATGTGAATACGCGATGATGAGGCTGGGCCCGTTGTAGGCCTCGGCTTCGAGGAATGCCTTCAGCGTGTGCTCGTCTTTTGCGCCCATGGCAACGCTGGCGACATAAATGTTGCCGTAGCTCATGGCGATAAGCCCCAGATCTTTCTTAGGGCCGGGCTTGCCGCCAGCGGCGAATTTCGCAACTGCGGCACGCGGGGTGGATTTGGAGGCCTGACCCCCGGTGTTGGAATAGACCTCGGTGTCGAGCACGAGCACGTTCACGTTGCGGCCGCTGGCCAGTACGTGATCGAGACCGCCGTAGCCGATGTCATAGGCCCAACCGTCTCCGCCGACGATCCAAATACTTTTCTTGACCAGCAGGTCGACGACGGCGAGCAGTTGCTTGGCGTCCAAGGAATTCAATCCGTGGAGTTTTTCCTTTAGCAGGTCTACGCGCTGGCGTTGTTCGTAGATGTCGGATTCGTCTTTCTGCGGAGAACTGAGTATCGCCGTAGCGAGTTCTTCGCCGATCGTTCCTGCCACGCGTTTCACCAATTCCTGTGCGAACTCGGTCTGCTTATCGATCGAGAGGCGGAAGCCCAGGCCGAATTCCGCGTTGTCTTCGAAAAGAGAGTTTGACCAGGCGGGTCCGCGGCCTGCGGCGTTTTTCGTCCAAGGCGTAGTCGGCAGATTGCCACCGTAAATTGACGAGCATCCCGTAGCGTTGGCAATGATTGCGCGATCGCCAAACAGCTGCGACATCAGCTTGAGATATGGAGTTTCCCCGCAACCAGAGCAGGCGCCGGAGAACTCAAACAGCGGTTCCTGAACTTGCTGTTGCCGGATGTTGGTAATTTTGATGTTGCGGCGATCCATCTCCGGAATCTTGAGAGAGAAATCCCAGTTCTCGCGTTCGGGCACGCGCAGCGGAGGCTGGGGCACCATGTTGATCGCCTTCAGGCGCGTTTCGGCTTTGTTCTTGACCGGACAAACTTCGACGCAGATACCGCAACCGGTACAGTCTTCCGGCGCTACCTGAATCGTATACTTGAGGCCTTGCCATTCTTTGTCGCGGCTCTCCGTGGATTTGAAAGTTGCGGGCGCGCCTTGCAGTTCTTTCGTGTCGTAAACCTTGATGCGGATGACCGAATGCGGACACACCATGGCGCACTTTCCGCACTGGATGCAAATCTTCGAATCCCAGGTGGGGATTTCGAGCGCCAGGTTGCGCTTCTCCCATTTCGCGGTGCCGGTAGGGAAAGTTCCATCTACGGGGAATGCACTGACAGGCAATTCATCGCCGCGTCCCGCGTAGATCACGCCCAGTACGTCTCGCTCGAATTCCGGTGCTGAGGGAGAGAACGGTGGCGGCATCTCAATGGTGCTGCTCAATTCGGCCGGGACTTTCACTTCGAATAAATGCGCCAGAGTTTCGTCCACGGCTTTCATATTCTTCTGTACGATCTCTTCGCCCTTGCGGCCGTAGGTGTCGCGAATCGATTTGCGAATCGCCTCAATCGCTTGATCCCCCGGCAAAACCTTGGAGATGGCGAAGAAGCACACCTGCAAAATCGTGTTCATGCGGCTGCCCATGCCGGTGTCGCGCGCGACCTGGTAGGCGTCGATTACGTAGAACTTCGCGCGCTTCGCAATGAGCTGCTCCTGAAGCGGACGCGGGAGATGGTCCCAAACTTCATCCTTCCCGAAGGGACTGTTGAGCAGGAAAGTGCCGCCGGAAACCAGGGCACTGAGCATGTCATAGCGCTCAAGGAATATCCACTGATGGCAGGCAACGAAATTGGCTTTGGAGATTAGATAGCTGGATCGAATCGGCTGCGGTCCAAAGCGCAAGTGAGAAATCGTCACCGCGCCTGACTTCTTCGAATCGTAGACGAAGTAGCCCTGGGCGTAGTTGTCCGTGTTTTCGCCAATGATCTTGATCGAATTCTTGTTGGCCCCCACCGTGCCGTCCGCGCCAAGCCCGTAAAACATGGCGCGAACCACATTGTCAGGTTCGGTGGAAAACTCGGGATTGTAGGACAAACTGGTGTGGCTAACGTCGTCCTGAATGCCAATGGTGAAATGATCTTTTACTTGGTGATCGGGCTGATCCGCCTTCAGATTGTCGTAGACCGCCTTGACCATTGCCGGCGTGAATTCTTTGGAGGAGAGCCCGTAGCGTCCGCCCACAACCGCTGGCGCAGTTTTCCGAGGGCTGTAGCCCGCTTTCACGCCTTCGTGCAGCGCGTTCACCACATCGAGATAGAGCGGTTCGCCGATCGCGCCCGATTCCTTGGTGCGATCGAGGACGGCGATCTTCCGCACGCTGGCAGGCAAGACTTCCAGGAACGCCTGCACCGGGAAGGGACGATACAAATGCACTTTCAGCAGCCCAAGCTTTTCGCCCCGCGCGTTGAGATATTCGACGGCTTCGTGGGCGACTTCGGCTCCGGAGCCCATCATCACGATGACGCGATCGGCATCCGGCGCACCAACGTAGTCAACCAAGTGATAGGACCGTCCCACAGCCTCGGCGAACTTAGTCATTACGGATTGAACGATTTCCGGGCAAGCCACGTAGTAAGAGTTTGCCCGCTCGCGCATCTGAAAAAACACATCAGGATTCTGCGCAGTGCCGCGCAAAACGGGATGATCCGGCGAGAGAGCCCGCTGGCGATGCTCGATGATGCGATCCATGTTGATGAGCGCCCGCATATCGTCTTCCGCAAGCATTTCGATTTTGTTGACTTCATGCGAGGTTCGGAAGCCGTCGAAGAAATGCAGGAACGGAATGCGCGACTCGAGCGCAGCGGCGTGCGCGATCAGTGCCATGTCCATCGCTTCCTGCACAGAATTGGAACTAAGCATGGCGAATCCGGTAGCGCGGCAGGACATGACATCCGAATGGTCGCCGAAGATCGAGAGCGCGTGGGTAGCCAAGGTGCGCGCCGAAACGTGGAACGCCGTGGGCGTAAGTTCTCCCGCAATCTTATTCATGTTCGGGATCATGAGCAGCAGGCCCTGGGAGGCAGTAAAAGTTGTGGCGAGCGAGCCAGTCTGCAGCGCGCCGTGCACAGCCCCGGCGGCTCCGCCTTCGCTCTGCATCTCCATCACGTGGGGCACCGTACCCCAGATGTTCTGGATGCCCTGTGACGACCACTCATCCGCCCATTCGCCCATGTTCGAAGAAGGAGTGATGGGATAAATGGCAATCACTTCGTTAACCCGGTAGGCGACGTAGGCGACCGCCTCGTTTGCATCCATCGTTTTGAACTTGCGCTTCATAATCGTCGACCGCCCTTGCGTTCAATAGAGTCTGTAACTTCCCCGCTCCCGCTTTGACTGCTCAAGCATGGACGATACGAGGCCTGAACGCAGCAAGGCACATCACAGACGCTTGTGACGCACGTCACACAGCTTGCTGTGAGCAAGATCACAACGGCGTGTGCCTTGCAGCACAGCCAAGCGTTTCATCCGGGCAGACACTGACCTCAGACGGGACTGGCTCCGCTGGCTGTGGACTGCGCAAGAACGCGACTCAACCAGTCAGCCTGACCCGAGGCAGTCATAGAAGGGTGTTACGAGGAGGCTAGTTATGCTCTCACCATACGGAATGGAAATTGTAGAAAGCTGTCTTACCTGCAAGCTACGGGCGGATCGGATCTTCTGCGATCTGCCGGCAACCGCGCTGCACGCCTTTGAAAGCATCAAGTACGCGACCGCGTATCCTCAAGGGGCTGTGCTGTTTGTCGAAGGGCAGGTGCCACGCGGCATCTTCGTGCTCTGCAAAGGCAGCGTAAAGCTTTCCATTAACTCTCCGAACGGCAGAACCATGATTGTGAAACTTGCTGAGCCAGGGGAAGTACTGGGATTGAGCGCCACCATCTCCGGCAAACCTTACGAAGTCACGGCAGAGACACTGGACCCCTGCCAGGTCAACTTCGTAAAGCGCGATGACTTTCTTCGCTTCCTGAAGGACGATGTAGAGGCCTGCTTCAAAGTGGCCGAGCAGTTAAGCGACAAGTATCACACCGCTTGCCAGGAAGTACGCTCGCTCGGACTATCCCACTCTGCCGCCGAGAAATTGGCGAACCTGCTTCTGGAATGGAGCTGCAAGAACGGCGAATCTTCCAAGGCGGAGCCGCGGCTGAAGCTGAGGCTCACTCACGAGGAGATCGCCCAGATGATCGGGACGTCGCGAGAGACGGTGACCCGGCTGTTTGCTGAGATGAAGAGGCGTCAGATCGTGCAGTCGAAAGGTTCGACGCTGCTGATTCGCAACACGGCAGCGCTGCGCGAGATCGCAAACCACAACTAGGCGCACATTCCGTTAATGGAGGCCGGGCGTCCCCGCCCGGCGGGACGGGCGGGATGGCTGTTCTCCATCGCCCGGATAAGAAACATAACGACTTAGGTCTTGTGATCGAGATCACAATTTCGGGTGATGACTGTCACCGCCTGCGGATTCATCCTCTTCTATTGTTTCGCCAAGGGTGAGCAGAACCCCAGGTTCAAGTACAACGGAGATTGCATATGGCATCGGCAAACGGCAACGGGCAGCATTCAGGTCAGGCAAACCAGAACAAGCCGCGATTAGTTTTCTGGGAGTTGACCAAAGGCTGCAATCTCCGCTGTATCCATTGCCGGGCCAGCGCTACGGAGCTGAGTTCCCCGTCTGACCTCTCAACCCAAGCCGCACGCGACATCATCGATGAGATTGCCACAGTATCCACTCCAATTCTGGTGTTGAGCGGCGGTGAACCGCTTTTCCGTTCGGATATTTTTCAGTTGGCGCGCTATGGCACCGACAAAGGTCTGCGCGTGGCACTGGCTACAAATGGCACGCTAGTCACCAAGCACGTCGCCCGCATGATCGTCGACAGCGGCGTACGTCGCGTGGCCATCAGCCTGGATGGCGCTGATGCGCTTACGCACGACACTTTCCGCGGCATTCCCGGCGCATTCGATGCCGCCATTGCCGGTTTCCGCAATTTGAAGAATCTGGGCATGTCGGTGCAGATCAACACTACGATCGCCCGCCACAATGCCCATCAGCTTCCGCTGGTGCTCGAACTGGCGAAGTCGCTGGGAGCGGATGCGCTGCATACATTCCTGTTGGTGCCGGTGGGCTGCGGCGTGGATATCGCTGCCGAACAGATGGTTCCGCCGGAGGAGTACGAGCGCATGCTGAACTGGTTCTACGATCGTTCGCTCGAAGGTGGAATCGAGCTCAAAGCAACCTGTGCGCCACACTACTTCCGCGTGGTTCGCCAACGCCGTGTCGCGGAACGCCGTTCCGAAGCTGCAGCCGCTCAGGCTGCTCATCCGGTGGCTGAAGTGGCGCAGCATTCGCCAAGTATCGGCCCTACAGAGATGGCAATGCCCGGCTCAACCGGCATCGAACTCAAGCCTGATGGGATCGGACACGCAGTCGGGCACCCTGGCACGCATCCTTCCGACATGAACGCCATGACCAAGGGATGCCTGGCTGGAACCGCGGTGTGTTTCATCTCTCATCAAGGCGAGGTCTATCCCTGTGGATATTTGCCGGCCCTGGCAGGAGACCTGAAAAAGCAGTCGTTCGCCGACATCTGGGAAAACTCGGTGGTGTTCAATCAACTCCGCGACGTCAACAACCTGAAGGGCAAGTGCGGCTGTTGCGAGTTCCGCAATATTTGCATGGGCTGCCGCGCGCGCGCCTACGCCGCCACCGGGAACTATCTCGACGAGGAGCCGTTCTGCGTCTACCAACCGCGTACGACAAGTTTGAAGGAGAAGGACACGGTCCCGGTGGAAGTCACACGCTAACAGGACGCTTCCTCTCGTCGAAGGGCCAATCACCGTCGAGGCACGGATCCTGACCATTGACTCCAAATCGTTGACCACTTTCTTCCGCGATCAGGGGATCTATCTGTTCATTGCTCTCGTGGTCGGCGCGACTTTCTGGGCAATTGGCCAGCCCATAAATCCTTTGACCGTCATCTTGTACTCGCTGTGCATCGGCAATTTCCTTTCGCCTCCGATGCAATGGCTGCACGCCCTGTACGAAAAACCATCTCCGTATGATTGGCTGATCTTCCTCGCCGTGCTATGCATCGTGATGTTTCCCGTTTTCGCGCTGAGCACCGTGATTGTCTGGTGGTTGGCCCCGCCTTATCCGCAATCGCTTGGGCATTTGCTCTCCACCGGCTGGAAGATGCCCTTCCTGATCACCTTCGTCTACGGCGTGACGAATTTTCTCTACGGCAAGACGAAGGCGCGCCTTGAGCGCCGTAACGTCGAACTGCAGGGCATGGTCCAGGTGGGCGCGGCTCGCCTGGAAATCCACGAGCAAGAATTGCAACGCGCCCGCGAAATCCAGCAGTCGCTTTTACCCAAGGAAATTCCGCAGCTTCCGGGAATCGCCGTAGCCACCGCCTGGCGCCCGGCGCTCGCGGTCGGCGGAGACTACTTCGATGTCCTGCGGCTCCAAGGCAACAGGCTGGCCGTGTGCATTGCCGATGTCTCCGGCAAGGGCGTTCCCGCCGCCTTGCTTATGGCCAATGTCCAGGCCAGCCTGCGCGCATCCGTGCGCGACTTGGATAGCCCGGCGCGCGTCTGCGGGATCGTGAACGGCATGCTGTGCGAAAGCATCGCTGCTAATAAGTTCGTGACGTTTCTGTGCGGCGTTCTCGACGGCAATACACGCATGTTTCGCTACTGCAATGCCGGCCATCCCTATCCTATTCTGGTTTCGGATGGCGCTGCGCACACCCTGGATCAGGGCGGCGCGGTGCTCGGCGTTTTCCCCTCGTGGAAGTATCAGGACTGCAGCGTTAATCTGAAATCCGGAGACAGGCTGCTTCTATTTACCGACGGCATCACCGAAGCCGAGGACGCGCTGGGAGAAGAGTTTGGAGTAGAGAGGGTCGCCGCATTCGTCAAGGCGCACACGGCCAGTTCCGCTGCTGAATTGAACGAGCAACTGCTGGCGAAGGTTTCGGATTTTTGCGGCGCGCAATTCCAGGACGACGCCACCCTGGTGGTTCTCGCCGTAAATTAACGTCAAAGGTCTCAGATCCTCGATCGAACTGAGCCTTTTCGTTTTTGCGCGGAAGGATCGGCAGTAGTTTAAGGAGGATTTCGAGCACTCAGGGGAATCGGCTCGAACCGTGCAAACTTCTCTCCGCTTCTGTGGTAAAACGCCTCAGGGGCGAAAAGACGCGGGCCAGCGTGATATTCCGCAACTTAGCCTGGCAAGGCTTACGTCTTTCCTGACCAGTAACTGACCTAACTTGATGAAAACAAATATTGATTGCTGCCAGCCCGCGGAGCCATGCTTTGGCACGGAGCATGCCTTTCCTGGTAGTGGTTGGCAGGAGATAAGTCTTGGAACCCTCTCTGATGGTCGTCGGCCTGAACTACCGAACAGCCCCGGTAGCCGTGCGGGAACGCTTCTGGATCGCCGAAAATCGGCGGTACGAAGTCCTGGCGCAGCTGTCAAGGGCGGAAGGCATCGACGAAGTCATTGTCATGGCCACCTGCAACCGGACGGAGTTTTGGTTGTGGGCCGACGACGTCACCCTGGCCGCCAACTCGGTGATGCGGCTGCTCGGAGCCGAATATGGACTCAAGCTGTGCGAGTGGAAGCACTTTTATCGCTTGCTGGATGAAGCTGCCCTTCTCCATATCTTCCGAGTCGCATCCAGCCTCGATTCCATGGTAGTGGGCGAGCCCCAGGTCGTCTTTCAGGTGAAACAGGCTTGGCAACAAGCGCAGAAGATGGGGGCAACCGGCCGCTTCCTCGACGCCGTGCTGCAAAAGGCGCTCACCGTCTCGAAGCGGGTGCGCAGTGAGACGGCGATTGGCAACGCGGCGGTTTCGATTCCTTATGCCGCCGTCGAGCTCGCACGGCAGATTTTCGGCACGCTCGAAAACAAAAATGTTCTCCTGCTGGGCGCGGGCAAGATGAGCGAACTCTCAGCTCGTGGATTGCTCAACCACGGAGCCAGCTCTGTCCTGGTGATTAATCGCACGCTCGAGCATGCGTCTGAGCTTGCTGCGAAGCTGGGTGGCCTCGCGATCCCGTTCGGGGAGCGCTGGCAACACATGGCGGAAGCCGACATCATCATCAGCTCGACATCTTGCCCACATACGATTCTGAGCCGCGAGGAAGCCGAGATCCTGATTAGTGAACGCATGAGTCGGGGGCGTAAAGATCAGCCTCTGGTGATCGTGGATATCGCGATGCCCCGCGACATCGACTCCGGCGTGCGCGACGTCAAGGGGGTTTTCCTGTATGACCTCGATGACCTGGAAAACGTCGTCGACCACAACGCGGGCGAGCGCGAGGCTGCCGCAGCCGCTGCACAGAAGATTCTGCAAGCCGAGGCGCAAGGTTTCCGTCGCAAGCTGATGGCGGAGCGCGTAGTTCCGACCATCGTCGCTCTGCGCCTGCGGCTGGACGAGATTTGCCGGCAAGAACTGGATTCCTTTCGACAAGAGAACGGACCGTTCTCCAGAGACCAGGATGAAATGTTAAACGCAGTCATGTCCCGGATGACACAAAGAATCGCCGGGTCCCTGGCCCGCGAACTGAAGGAACTTCCAGAAAAAGTGCAGCAGGAACAGATGACCACTGCTTTGCGGCAACTGTTCCACCTGCAACCGCCTGAAACGGCGCTTGCCGGCACCAGACCCTAAAAGGAGTAGCGAAAAACCATGGAAAAAGTGGAGCAGACAGCGCACTTTGTATCTCATCCCCAAACCGCCGAACGCGGGAGCTGGACTGGCACACAGGCGTACATACTGGCAGTCTTCTGCCTGGTGCTGGGCGTAGCCCTCGGCTACCTGTTTCGCGGCTCCGCTTCGCCTGCTTCAGAGACAACCGTAGCGCCTCGTCCCAACGACAGCGCGGCAAGCACGTCGACGCCGGCCGAGGTGACTCCCGCGCAACAAAAAGAAATGTTGAACCAGTCGGTCGCCCCGCTGCTTGAGACCCTGAAGACGGACCCTGACGACGGTCGACACAATTATGAAGGTAGGCAATCTGTACTACGACGGACAGCAATACCAGGAGGCGGTCAAGTACTACCGACTCGCAGCCAAGAGCCAGCCTAAGAACGCAGACCTGCTGACCGATCTGGGCACCTCGCTCTGGTACACCGGAGACGCCGACGGGGCCATCGCCGAGTTCCAGAAGGCGCTGAAGTATCAGCCCGATCATCCGGGAACGCTGTTCAACCTGGGCATAGTTCGCTGGCAAGGCAAGAGCGATCCGAAGGGCGCGGTCGAAGCCTGGGAAGAGTTACTGCAAAAGAACCCGAACTACCCACAGAAACAGCAACTGCAGGAATACATCCAGAAGGCTAAGCAACACGCCAAAGGTTAACCGTCGGACAAGAGCCAGCACTCGGCCAGTGCCCATTGTCGTGCCCGTTGCGGAAAAATGGTCGACCCTCGAAAACCACGTCACCTCCGGCAGCCCCGCCAGGTGAGGTCTTCGAGATCCCTTCGCCTTCCAGTCGTCCTTCGGCTCCGCTTTTGGCCGTTTCTTAGCAGAAGACAGGCCAATCACAAGTGCTAGTCCCCCCGGTGTTAAGGCCCGGTGCTTTTGTGTCGATGTAATAGAAGTCGTGAACCAGTCTGTCCAAGCCAGCGAGTCTAGAATTCCGATGATGGCGGTGGCTGAGGTTTGCTGGGAAGACCAATCCGGAACATCGCACCTCGCTCCTGGCAGGATTGAGGACACGTCTCCCTCCGGGGTCTGCATTCGAATCAACACTCCCATTGCAGTTGGGTCTAAGCTCACGATTCGGTGGCAGAGGGAGCTTTTTTCCGGCATCGCCCGAAACTGCCGGACCGATGGAGTGACATTTGTCATGGGCATTCAGCGAGATACAGCCGCGAGCCATACCCAAAGCGTCCTGCCGTCATACGGAAATGGCTTTGAGCAAGCGGCCTCGCTGGCATCTGCCGAACTGTGGTGGGAGGACGAACATGGAACTGCTCACCACGCTCCGGCAAGGATCGAGTCCAGGGTTCCTTCGGGGACGGTCCTTCGGCTCACTACGCCGATTCCGGTTGGGTCCAATCTGAAAGTCAAGTGGCAGAAGGAGCTATTTTCGGCCGTTGCCACCTACTGCCGTTGGGATGGCCGGGCATATCTCTTGGGCGTTCAGCAGGATGCCGATCAGAGAAGACAGGCCCAAGCCAGTCCGCCGGCCAGCAGTCCGGTCCGGGACGTTGCTTCGTTTTTGCCAGCGAAAGTCCAAGACCCACCGGCAATGCAGGAAGCTAACTGGGATAACATTCCTCCGCCCAGTTCCCCTCCCGAACCTGTTGCAGTGCGTACCGCGATGGTTCCGGCGGCTAAGCCGTATGAGCTGGGCAACGGAAGCGGCTCCCCAAGTCATGCCGATAATAGTAAGTCTCCGGCACCCGAACCGGTTCGCCCCCTTGAACTTCAAATGCAAGGCTCGTCACATCGTGATGAAAGGAAAGTTATGGAATCAAAAAGCCTTTTTCCAAAGTTCTGGCGTCAACAGCAGGACGAAAGCGACGCGCCCGAGAATGTCATACCTACGGGGGTTCCAATGAACAAGATAAACACCGTTGCTCCTGAAGTCCCTACTAATGAACCGCATAGCGAACTGCTGTCCTGCGAGGACATTTACCATGCGTCCGGAATCTTGAGCGCACGGTCCCGATACGGCATCAACAAGATCGTTGAGATGTTAAGCAGCAAACACATTCGCGAAATGTCGAAAGACGTCAAGCGCGCCTCGGTGTTGATGGCCCTCGCCGCCGCCGGCACTTCGGTTGACGACGTGCTCCAGGACGCGGCGCGGCGCCAGCATGCCCTAACCTCTTACGAAGCCAGCCAGCAGAAACAGTTTGACGAATTCGAAGCCCGCAACGTTCGGGAAAATGCCCAGATTCAGACAGAGATGGAGCGCGTCACAGCGCACTACGCCAACCGCATGAAACATAATCTCGATCAAGTAGCGCAAGAACGAGCGGCACTGTGCAGCTGGCAGGCCATGAAGGAGCAGGAAAGCCAACGGATCGCGGAAGCGGTAGGACTCTGTGGAAAACAGGCCCCTGAGCCAGCGAGCGATACGCCAGCGCCGCTGCCAGCACCACGCGTCTCTGCTGCCACCGTGTAGAGCTATCCCTCGGCCGGACCGCCTGCTCGTTCTCTTGACCGGCGGCGGGCTGGCCCAGCCTTTTCTTACATCTTGAATCCCCCTTGGTATTCAATCCTTATTGCTCGGCTTCTTGTGAATCGAGACTGCACAATAATCGTGCCGCGTGTGTCATTGCGCACAACCGCGTGTGTGTTACGTCACATACAGGGTTAGCGAAGTTACCCATTATGACGTCTGGATGTCAGCGGAGACCGTCCTGTTCTTCCGCTCGGCAAACAATCGAAGAACCCAAGATATGAAAGTTGATGCGGTGCGCCCGTCACAACCTGACGGACGTTTGACAATGTAATCCAAAAAATTGATTCGGAGTCCCCTGGACTGCAAGCAGTCCAACAAACTTGGACTCCCAGGAGACATACTATGGCAAAGACAATGCAAGCGGCTTTCGTCGACAAATTCGGCGAGCCATTGAAGATTCGAGAAGTTCCAATTCCAGATCCAGGACCGGGACAGGCACTGGTCGAGATCGCGGCGAGCGGTGTCTGTCATACCGACCTGCACGCGGCGGATGGCGATTGGCCGATCAAACCAACTCTGCCCTTTACACCCGGACATGAAGGCGCAGGTTTCGTGGCCAAGCTGGGCCCGGGTGTCACCCATTTGAAGGAAGGCGACCGCGTCGGAATCGCCTGGCTGCACAGCGCCTGCGGGCATTGTGAATTCTGCCTTACCGGTTGGGAAACGCTCTGTCCGGAGCAACAGATGTCAGGTTATACCGTAAACGGCACCTTCGCTGAGTATGCGTTGGGCCAAGCCGATTACCTGGGACGAATTCCAGACAAACTGTCGTTTATCGATGCCGCGCCGATTCTCTGCGCCGGCGTTACCACCTACAAGGGTTTGAAACAAACCCAGGCGCGTCCCGGCGAGTGGGTCGTGATCTCGGGCGTGGGCGGGCTCGGCCACGTCGCGGTCCAATATGCGAAGGCTATGGGCCTGCACGTTGCCGCCATCGACATCGGACCAGAGAAGCTGGCTTTGGCCCGGAAGCTGGGCGCTGAAGTGACCGTGGATGCGAAGGAGGAAAACGTAGTCGAAACCATCCAGAAGAAAATCGGAGGCGCTCATGGTGTATTGGTCACAGCCGTGTCTCTGCCCGCGTTCAAACAGGCGCTCGGAACGCTACGCCGGGGCGGAACCTGCGTTCTGAATGGCCTGCCTCCTGGCGAATTCCCTGTCTCTATTTTCGACCTGGTGCTGAATGGCCAGACCGTGCGGGGTTCGATTGTGGGCACGCGCAAGGACCTCGAGGAAGCACTGCAGTTTGCAGCCGAAGGCAAAGTGAAGGCGACTATCGAGGAGCAACCGCTGGGATCCATCAACGATATTTTTGACCGGCTCAAGAAGGGGAAGGTTAACGGTCGAATCGTTCTCGACATCGCCGCGGAGTCCGGTGCCAAGAAATCAACCGGCGCTAAGCCATATAAGAGTCACGCGGTCGCGTAAGCACTCGGATTGTTTGATTCTACTTTGCGGTTCTTGTGTAAGAGGCGGATTCCGACGCTCGCCGCACCATGCGAGCAACAACGTCCGCCTCTATCCATTTTGAGCGGGTTTGGCCAGCATCACCGATAGACGTGACGGGGCTCACCGACGCTTGCCAACTTCAGCGCTATGTTCGTCGTACACGGGGAACTATCGCGTTCTGAACATTTATAATAAGGAGATATCGTCATGGCAGTTGCGGATCTCGTGAAACAAACATCCGTCCAGCAAGCGGTGGACACGCTTCGCAAGGGCGGCGTCAAATCCAAGTATGAGAACTTCATCGGCGGCCGATGGGTCGCGCCTGTGAAGGGAAAGTATTTTACCGATTACAGCCCGATCAACGGCGAGCCGATCTGCGAGATTGCCCGTTCCTCGGCCGAAGACGTTGAGAAAGCTCTCGACGCAGCCCATGCAGTCAAGGATCTCTGGGGCCGCACTGCTCCCGCGCTCCGTTCGTCCATCCTGCTTAAGATCGCCGACAAGATGGAAGAAAATCTCGAACTTCTGGCCCTCGCTGAAACTTTGGACAACGGCAAACCGATTCGCGAGACTCGCGCCGCTGACGTTCCTCTCTCCATCGATCACTTCCGCTACTTCGCTGGCTGCATCCGCGCCGAGGAAGGCACGGTCGGCGAAATTGATAACGACACAATCGCCTATCATTTCAAGGAACCTCTTGGCGTCGTCGGTCAAATCATCCCTTGGAATTTCCCGCTGTTGATGGCTGCCTGGAAACTGGCGCCCGCCATCGTGGCTGGGAATTGCGTTGTGATCAAACCAGCTTCCAACACACCGCTCAGCTTGCTGGTGTTGATGGGGCTGATTGGGGATTTGTTGCCACCCGGCGTCCTCAATGTGGTGACCGGCCCCGGAGGCGAGATCGGAAAAGCCCTGGCCAGCAATCCGCGCATCGCCAAGATCGGATTCACTGGCGAAACTACCACCGGCCGCCTGATCATGCAGTACGCTTCTGAACCCATCATTCCTCAGACTCTGGAGTTGGGCGGCAAGTCTCCCAACATCTTCTTTGCCGACGTGATGGACGCTGACGATGAATACTTCGACAAGGCGCTGGAAGGCTTCGCTTTGTTCGCCTTCAACAAAGGCGAGGTGTGCACTTGCCCGTCTCGCGCTCTGATTCAGGAGTCCATCTTCGACAAGTTCCTGGAGCGCGCGGTTGCCCGCGTAGGCAAGATCAAGGTCGGCAATCCGCTCGATTCTTCCACGATGATGGGCGCGCAGGCGTCGCGCGATCAGCTGGAGAAGATTCTAGGCTACATCCAGATCGGCAAGGGCGAGGGAGCGCGTTGCGTCATTGGCGGCGAACAAGCTCATCTCGGAAACGATCTGGAAAACGGCTACTACGTCAAACCGACCGTCTTTACTGGTCACAACAAGATGCGCATCTTCCAGGAAGAGATCTTTGGTCCCGTACTTTCCGTGACCAAGTTCAAGGACCTCGAAGACGCCATTGCGATTGGTAACGACACGGTCTACGGTCTGGGCGCTGGCGTCTGGTCGCGGAATGCCACCAACGCGTACCGCGTAGGCCGCGAAATCAAGGCCGGCCGCGTGTGGACAAACTGTTACCACCTGTATCCGGCGCACGCCGCATTCGGAGGATACAAACAGTCGGGTTTCGGCCGCGAGACCCACAAGATGATCCTCGACCACTACCAGCAGACCAAGAACCTGCTGGTAAGTTACAGCCCGAAGGCGTTGGGATTCTTTTAAACGACCTGAAGGTGAGCGTTGCAGGGCGGGTGTACGCCACTCGCCCTGTATTTTTTTGGGCTGTGTCGAAAGCGAATGGTGACATCCGTGCCTCGAAAACCGTCCCGATCTCGGACGCCCGCATGTAATAGTTTTGTAACTTGTATTAAAGATCACTGCGAAGAATTCTGCCAAGGGGTACGCTCGGAACATCAATCATATGGAAACTCATCCAAAGGGCAGCAACGCTCGTATTCTGCTGAGTTCAGTCTTCGGGCCTTACGCACAAGACGACGAATTTGGCAGCCGCTCCATCAATCCCATGGAGCTCTATCACAACCAGGTCACGCGCGCGCAAGGCAGTTTCTCGTTGCGCATGTTTCATCGCTCGTGGGGCATCATGCTGATTCAGGAAAACATTTCAGCACCCTGCAGCGTGCTTGATTTCCCCACGCGCGAAAGCTTTGCTCGAGAATTAACCACCAACCACTACGACGTCGTTGGTATCTCTTCGATCATCGTGAATGTTTTGAAGGTCCGGGAGATGTGCCGCATGGTGAGGGAACTGTCGCCGGGTTCGGTGATCGTGGTGGGCGGACATGTAGCTGCCATCCCCGGCCTTGATGCAATGATCGATGCCGACCACATCGTGCGCGGAGAAGGCATCGCGTGGATGCGCCGCTACCTTGGTGAAGACGAGCACGCGCCCGTCCGTCATCCCGCCATTGTCTCGGGTCTACAAACACGCATCATGGGCATACGCCTGCCGCAGCGGAAGGGCGGGACGGCGGCAACCATCATTCCGTCGGTGGGGTGCCCCATGGGATGCAACTTCTGTACCACGTCGGCTTTCTTCGGTGGTAAAGGGAAGTTCGTCAACTTTTACCAGACCGGCGACGAACTGTTTGACGTGATGTGCAAGATCGAGTCCGAACTCAAAGTACATTCCTTCTTCGTGATGGACGAGAACTTCCTGCTTCAACGTACGCGCGCCATGCGCTTGCTGGAACGCATGAAGCAGGCAGGCAAGAGCTGGGAGTTTGCAGTCTTTGCTTCCGCCAATGCGATTCGCAAATACACCATGCTGGAACTGGTGGAACTTGGCATTTCCTGGGTGTGGATGGGTTTGGAATCTCCCAAGTCCAGTTATAACAAGTTGCACGGTTCGGACGTGGGGCAACTCACGCGCGAGCTTCGCGAACATGGCATACGAGTGCAAGGGTCGACCATCATCGGGCTCGAGCACCACACTCCGGACAACATCGTGGGAGAAATCGAATCGGCGGTTGACTACCAGACTGATTTCCACCAGTTCATGCTCTACACGCCAGTTCCGGGCACGCCGCTTTACGAGGAAATGTCTGATCAGGGTCGAATGCTGACGGATGTTGATTTCGCCGATGTACACGGGCAGTACAAATTCAACTTCCGCCACCACGCAATTTCGCGCGAGGATTCAAGAAGGTTCCTGGACTGGGCGTTCTGGCGCGATTTCGAGCGCAACGGGCCGAGTCTTTATCGCATGTGCCAAACCATGCTGCTCGGCTGGCGACGCTACAAGGACTACCCGGATGCGCGCGTCCGCGAGCGCTTTACGCGGGAAGCGAAGAAGCTCAGCAGTGCTTATAATGCGGCACTTTGGGCCATGGAGCGGGAATTCAAGAAGGTCAATCATAGCGTGAGCGAGCAGATCCACAAACTGCGCCGCGAAGTCGAGAAGGAGTTTCCGGTCATCGCCCGCCTCACCGCTGCATCGTTGGGTCCCATCTTGTTGTGGTCCACACGCCGGGAGGAGAATCGGCTTGCATCCGGACGCACGTACGAACCCCCGACTTTTGTCGAGCGTCGCAATTGGGTTTCTGGTTCGTAGTTCTGCCGCGAGGCGATGGTTTCGATCACGGATTGCTCGCAGCGGTTCTCACTGATCCTCGGCCACGGTGGTCTGAGAGGCTTCTTCGTCTCCGCGGATCAAACCGAATTTCTTTAGCTTGTAGCGGAGAGCGTCGCGGCTTATGTCCAGCAGTTTGGCGGCGTGGGTCTGGTTGCCGTTGGCCTGGCGCATTGCCAACTCGACCATGTGGTGCTCAACCTCTTCCAATGAGGTACCGCCTTCCGGGATATAAAGCCGCGGGAGGGTACGGCCATTTGGCAAGGTCTGTCCGCCGTCGCTGGGTGAAGTTCGTTCAAAGACGGTGCGGCCTCCCGATTCGCCCACGGAGAACGGCAGATACACGGGGCGCAGGAATGGCTCGTCTTCGAGGATCATGCCACGCTCGATGGTGTTCTTCAACTCGCGAACATTACCCGGCCAGTTGTGACTGAGAATCAGACGGCGGGTGTCATCGGTAACGCCGCGAATCGACTTCTTGAATCTGCGATTGTAGCGGTCGATGAAGAAGTCCACCAAGGGCAGGATGTCTTCTTTGCGGTCGCGCAGTGGCGGGATGAAGATCGCAATGATGGCCAGGCGGTAATAGAGATCCTGACGAAATTGCCCTTCGCGCACCGCCTTTTCGAGATCGCGGTTGGAGGCTGCGATCACGCGTACATCCACCTGCATATCCTTGATGCCGCCGACACGACGAATTACCTGGTCTTCGAGAACGCGCAGGAGTTTGGCTTGCAGCAGCGGAGAGAGTTCCCCGATTTCGTCGAGGAAGAGCGTACCGCCATCGGCAGCCTCGAAGAGGCCTTTCTTCATCTGCTTGGCATCAGTGAACGCACCCTTTTCGTGGCCGAAGAGTTCGGCTTCCATCAGCGTCTCCGGGATGGCCGAGCAGTTGATGGCGACAAACGGCTTCTCGTGGCGGGAGCTTTCGTAGTGGATGGCCTTTGCGATCAGGTCCTTGCCAGTGCCGCTCTCGCCTTGAATCAGAATAGTTGTGGCTTCGCTGGAGGCAACCTTGCGGACGAAATTCATGAGCTCGGTCATCTTGGGCGAGACGCTTACCACGCTGTTATAGCCGGCGTCGCGTCGTACCTCGCCGCGCAGGGTCTGGACTTCGGCGCGTAAGCTCGTGGCCTCGAGCGCGTTTTTGATAGTGACGCGAAGCTCATCGAAGTCGACCGGCTTGCCGACGAAATCGTAGGCTCCGAGCTTGAGCGCTGCTTTAACATCGTCGAGTTGCGGGTCGGCGGTGATCATGATGACGGCGCGGGCGTCGCCGCTTTTCTTGAGTTGATCAAGGACTTCGATTCCGGTGAGGTCCGGCATGCGCACGTCGAGGAGGACCAGGTCGGGGGATTCATGCTGCGCCAGTTTGAGCGCAGGCTCACCGGCATCCGCCTCGATTACGTGGTAGCCCCACTCCTCGCACTTCTGGCGCAGCGACCAGCGGACGAGGCGCTCGTCGTCCACGATCATAATTTTCTCAGCAGGCATTGGTGTTTAATTTACTACGAAATGGAAGCGGCTTGCTTAGGGGCCGTTTGTAGCGCCGCCGTCCCGGCGGCTGTCGTGGAGGCGTCCTCGCCTCCACCTGCGAGGGCAAGATGCCCCCCGGCAAGACGCCGGCGCTACTCTTGCTTCGCTGAAACAGTGCCCGGACGAGGCGTCCGGGCCACGTGGGCATTGCGAGATTGTGAAGCGGTCTAGGAAGCGGCGACCTGCACGACCGGCATTTGAAATGGTAGCAGTACCGTAAACGTACTTCCCTTTCCTACGACACTGCTGACTTCGATGCGGCCGTGATGATCTTCGACGATGCGATGGGCAAGAGAGAGGCCGAGGCCGGTGCCGTCGCCCTTGGTGGTGTAGAAAGGCCGGAAGATGTTGGGCAGGTTCTGAGGAGCGATCCCGCGGCCGGTGTCGCTGACGACCACGCTGGCAAAAGAATCACGCCTGCCAATCTCAACATTCACTGTGCCCGTCTTCTCTACGGCTTGGACGGCGTTCAGGAGAAGATTCAGAAGCACCTGGTGAACCTGATCGCTGTCGTGCTCGACTTCGGGGAGGTCGGGCGCCTTCTGCAACTCGATCTTGATTGGTCTTGAGAGCACCTGCTGGCGGGCCAGCATCACCGCGTGCTCCACGGTGGTGTTGAGGTTGCTTCGGCGAACCTCGGGTCGGCGAGGCCGTGCCGTTTCGAGAAGGTCGGTCAGAGTGCGGCTGATGCGCGAGATTTCCAGGCGAACGTCTTTCACGACGGCACGGGCGGGGCTGGTCGCAGGCAGATCGCGGCCGACGATTTCGATCACTCCCGCGATTCCGGCGAGCGGGTTTCGAATCTCGTGGGCCAGGCCGGTGGCTAGTTCGCCGAGCGTTGCCAGGTGTTCGGCGCGAGACATCTGGGTGCGATGCAGGCGCTCAATTTCTTCACGGCTCTCGCGCAACTGTTGCATCATGTGATTGAAGTTGCGGCCGAGGTCTCCGATTTCGTCATTGCGCTGGGCGAAGCTGACCTCGACGTTCAGGTTACCTTCACTCACCTGCGCGATTTTCTCCTGCAGTTCGACCATGGGCCGCTGAATCAAATAGGCAAGGACAACAATTAACACGGCGCAGATGGCGACTGCTCCCGCGCCCGCGACGATCAGCACCGCGTGGCGTTCAGGGTCGCGCAGAGACACGGTCGCGAGAATGAAGAGAAGCAGCCCCGACAATAGAACGAGGCCCACCGGCAAGATTGCCTTGAGCTGCCAGTTGACCCGTACGGAACTCAATCGGATGTCCTCCACCTGTGAGCGGTCTGCAGACTTGGTGTGCTCGTCGCCGGCGGGCCAACTCGGAGGAGGGCGGACCGGAGCGGTGGTTTGGACTGCCACTCCCTGTGGTCCGGTTGCCTTGGTCGCGGATTGAGGGTGGTTAAGCATAAGCGTGCATTCCGGGCAGCAAGTAAGTCACGCCGAAGAAAGTGAACATGACCACGGCAAAGCCCAAGATGGCGAAGTACGCAGCGCGCCGTCCACGCCATCCGCGAGTCACACGCATGTGCAAGTATCCGGCGTAGACCAACCAAGTAATCGCAGCCCAGGTTTCTTTTGGATCCCAACTCCAATAAGAACCCCAGGTGCGATTAGCCCAGTAGGCGCCCGCCGCGATCATCAGGGTGAGTAGTGGAAATGCGATCGCGATGGTTTTGTAGGTGATGCGGTCGAGTTCCTCGGCGCTGGGCAGCATGCGCTCCAGATCTTCACGCCGCCACAGCAGTAAGAGGTACAGGAGTGAAACAAAGATCCCGCCTACGAGTCCCGACAAAATGAACGGGCTGGCTGGCAGGCTGGTTGAGAACAAACCGTCGGCGTCGAGAGAGCCGTAGCGGCCATCGCGCGCCCGCAGCAGGAAGAACACCAGCGCCAGCACCTGCAGCAGGATGCTGACGAACACTGCACGGTTCGCGACGTCGATGAAGTTTTCATTGCCGGTCTTACGCCAGATCACATACAGAACCAACGGCGTTGCGACCGCGGCAAGGACTAGCAGCATCAGCCAGCCGAGATCGGGAATCACAACGAAGAGGCGCACGCCTCTGGCCAGAAACATTTCGGATTTTTCTTGTGGATTCCAGGCCACCACGCTGAGCCCGCCCCACTTCTCGAAGCGAGTCAGCACGCCGAGATATGTCGCGATGCCAAAAAGGCTGGTTGCTGCCAGGAAGGTCTCGGTCTTCATCTTGTCCTGAATGAGGAACATCATGGCCAGGGCAAAGCTGAGCGCACACGCCGCGTAGGCCAGCATGGCCAGCGTTACGTGAACATGGAGCCAAGTCGATTGCAAGGCCGGAACGAGTGGGTGTACTTCGGTCCGCAGCAACTGCATCAGCACGACGCCTACGATGGCGACAGGCATGGTCACGGTTCCAATGACTTTCACGCCGAACTTTTTTTCCGCGATCAGTGTCAGGACAGCGAGCGTCCATACGAAACTGAGCAGCATTTCGTAGATGCTCGCGAAGGGGGGATGTCCAGCTTCGTACCAGCGATGCGCCACGGCTCCCGTGTTAGCGATCAGGCCGGCCCACGTGGCCAGCGACGCGAAGCGCACGTAAGATGGAATTCCGGTGACGCCGAAGCCAAGATACAGTGTTCCCGCGCCCGAATAGAAAATGAGCGCGGCGTAGAGCAGATTGGAATCGTTGAGCAGATTGCCGCTCTTGACCACGTTCAGAAACGCCATGAACAACAGGAAAGTAACTCCCAAACCCACCATCACGACCAGCGTTGTTCCGGTGGCGGCTGGGTGTTGTTCGGCTCTTGCGATTCGTGACATAGACGCATCCTCCATTGCCGGATCTCACCTTCCGGCGAGTGCAGTTACAGGCGCATCGGCGCCTGCCTTCGATGAAACTTTGATTTCTGATTCGATCTGTTCGATCAGCTTGCGAAAACGCTGCTCGAATACATCTTTGTTTTTGTTTGCGGTTCCGCCGATCCACAGCGTCAGTTGGCCGCGGGCATCGCGCACGGGCACGGCCCATACGCGTACATGGACGAAGTAGAAGACCACGGCCAGGCCGAAACCCATGATGAGCACGCCGGCCCAAACCGACCACTGCCCAGGCTCGTGCGAAACTTCCAAACCGGTGAAGTAGGCCATCTGTACGTCTTTGCCTTCGAATGTGTACGGCGAAGACGCGTTCTCCTCAAAGCCGGGGATCGGAGGCAGCCAGACATTCACGGCTTTGCCTGAGCTCTTGGATTCCAGCACCAGATGAGCGGCTGGATTTTCCAAATCGCCGGAGCGGGCATAAATCTGACCGTCGCGCAGCACATAGTCGGGAATGAACTCGGCGAGGTGAACCGTAGTATCAGAATCCAGGGGGAGGGTCTCGTCCAAGCCAATCGTGATGTCCTTAGGGGCGTTGCCATCGCGAGCAGTCGCGGTGAGCACAAGCTTGTCGATCTTTCCGGTCTTGCCGTAGCTCGCTTGATAAAAGCGTATGCCCTGATAGACCAGAGGGTCGTTGACGACGATCTGCTTGCTCACGACGGTCTGTCCGTTCTCCACGATCGCCAGATCTGACCACCAGCGTTTGGGAGTGCCGTCGGTATAGTTCTCCTGACCAGCGCCGTCGCAGCGGATGGCAAAACCCAGGTTGCGTTTGCTCCCGTTTTGGGTCTGCACCTGGCTCGATTGCTGTCCGCGAGTCAGAGTGACGAATGCACGCCAGCCGTAAAGGGCGTCGACGATGCCACCGAGAAAGATGAGAAGCAGACTCGCATGCACGATATAAACCGACATTTCCGAAAAGCGATTGCGCTCGCCGAAGAGGGAAAAGCTGTTTTCGCGGACAATCCGCTCGGGGCTGAAACCTGCCTTGTGAAAGACTCGCTCAGCGACGCTCAACCCGGTTTCTTCGTCACTGATCGGAATCGCGGCCTGCGTCGCCAGCGCCTTGCGGAAGGCATCATCAGGACTCTTATAAGGACGTGCGTAGTAACGCCAGGAGTTCGGGAAGCGCTGTATGGATGCGGCGATGATGCTGAGGCTCACCAGCACCAGCAGCGCAACGAACCACCAGGCATGGAAGACGTCGGTCAAGCCAACTCCATCCAGCAGGCGCAGCACCTGGGGCGAATAGGCTCTCTGCATTTCGTCGGCATCGGTCGCAGGACGCTGCAGAATCACCGTCCCCGCTGCCGAAATGATGACGACGAGAATGAGCAGAACAACGCCAGTCTTGATCGCGCCCAGGGTTTGCCAGGTTTTTCGGGCTGCCGAGTGAACGGATGTAGCCATATCTTCCTCTTCCCCATTTGGCGAAAGCACGTTTTGCGCCATTGCTGAAAATTCGGCGAAGTTGCTGAAATTTCTGGCAATGAGTCAGATCGGTTGGAAAACAGCGAGCCCGGCATGAGCCATATCACACAGCAGATTGGACTTCCGTGGGAATTTGGCGCACTCTCCTAGTACCGGCGTAGAGACAGTTCAGCAATTTGATTTACCGCCGATAAGGAAGGCACGGTGGACTTGGGTCATTTAGTCCATTTCACTGTGGGAGAATCCCCATTGTGATGAACCTTTCAACAGTCGCGATTTCTTATAGATGCGGGTTCAGTTCCCAACTGATTTTGTTGCAATCTGTTAGAAGGCTTGGTCCGAGACGCGCCGGGCTGAAGAGATAAGGCGAGATGCGTGCACAGGCGAATGAGGAGACGTAGTGGGTGTGACGTTGGAATTGTTCAAATCGAGTCCGAGGATGACTCACAGAGTAAGAGCGCTGGGCTGTTTCATCGTAGTGCTCATCCTGACTGGCCGCGTCTACGCTGCGAAACATCCTGTCCCGCTTGACCCGAAGGCGGACACTTCCACCTGCCTTGCCTGCCATGAGGACAAGACAAAAGGCAAGTCGATCCATTCGGCGATGGCCATGGGCTGCACCAGTTGCCACGAGATTCGGGTGAATAAAGACATCACTCGGGTAAAGCTGATCACGACCACACCCCTTGCTCTCTGTCTGACCTGCCACGCCGACAAAAATGCGGCCGACATAAAAGGTACGGTTCATCCCCCAGCAGTGCGCGATTGCGTGAAGTGTCACGATCCGCACTCTTCGGACTACAAGAATCAGTTGTTGAAGCCGACCTCGGGGGATCAGAAAGAAAACCTCTGCCTGAGCTGCCATACGACCGGGCTGAATGTGCCCGAAAAAGGCAGCCGCCATGCCGCCCTCGACATGGGCTGCGAAACCTGCCACATTACGCACAAAACGGGGGAGATCGGCAAGGCCGAATTCGATTTTCATCTCACCAAGGCGCCGCCCGCCCTGTGCATAGATTGCCATGACGTCAAGGGTGCGGACCTGCAGAAGGCGCACCAGAATCAGCCGTTCGAAACGTCCAATTGCGTGAGCTGTCACGATCCCCACGCGTCCGCAGCTCCCAAGCTGATGGCAAAATTCACCCATCCGCCATTTGCCGATAAGCAGTGCGAAGTCTGCCACGCCCCGGCCAAGAATGGAAAAGTGGTGCTGACGCAGCCGGATGCCAAGGCGCTGTGCGTGACTTGCCATGACGATAAAGCTAAGTTGATCGCGACCGCCAAAGTTCAGCATCCAGGAGCGGCCGGCGACTGCACTGATTGCCACAGCCCACACGCCAGCACGCAGCCCGGACTTCCCAAAACGAACGCAGTCGATATCTGCCTGGGCTGTCACAGCGACATCGCGGACCAAGCCAAGAAACCGGTCCACCACCAGCCGGCCTTCCGTCAGGGTTGTGCTACCTGTCATCAGCCACATGGCGGCGACAACGATCATTTGCTGCGCGCCCAGACGCCGAACGCACTTTGCCTGGAGTGCCATGGACCGGAGAGGCAACCGAAGAAGCTCGAGGGTCAGTCTGTGATCACCATCTTCAACGGAAGTGTGAAACTTCCCGACGACTATTTCGCAAAAAACAAGGTCGTGGTTCTACCGCTGAAATTCGGCATGGGACACCCTGTGGCGGGACATCCCGTCTCTGACTTGCTGGATCCAGCAGATTCAACCAAGGTGAAAACACCGATGAGCTGCCTGACCTGCCACCAGCCGCACTCCTCGGCTCAGCCCGATTTGCTGGTGAAGGATCAGGCCAACAACATGGCATTTTGCTCTACGTGCCACAAGGATCTGAAAACGCGATAGGCGCAGTTAGGAGAAACTTCGATGTTTTCTATTCGACCAAACCCGACGCGCAGGGGCCAGCGGTTTCTGGCTTTACTTGTTCTTTTGGGCCTGGGGCTGGGATCGCCGGTCTCGGTCTTCGGCGGAAAGAAAAAGCCGGCCGACACTACTCCAAAGGCGCCGCCAGTGATTGACTATTCCAATATCGTTTGGCCGAACCCGCCAGCAATCGCTCGCGTCAAGTACCAGGCGTTTTATGCGGCCGAAAAAATCTCCCAGGTAGACAAGCCCAACACCAAGAAGCAAACCTGGATGGACCGACTCGCGGGCACACAACCCTCCACCGACAATACGAAAGTTCTTTTCCAACTGGCAGAGCCTTATGGCATGGCGGTGGATTCAAAGGGCAATCTCTATGTCGCCGACCAGAAGGTGGGCGCTATCTTCATCTTCAACACGGAAACCCGGGACGTTGAGCTCATCAAGAACAAGACCCATGGGCACTTCGTTCGCATCATCGGCCTGGCGATGGACGACAATGACCGTCTGTTTGTCTCCGACCCTGGGTTGCGTCACGTGCTGGTTTTCAACGCCAAACACCTACCCGAAGACGTAATCACTGATGGATTGGTCGAACCAGGTGGGCTGGCCATTGATACCGAAAACCGACTTCTCTATGTTGCTGACGTCGACCAGGATCAGGTTCTGGTTTACGACGCTGACACTCTGAAGCTGAAGCGGCGGATCGGAACCGGCGGGCACAAACACGAACTTACCACGCCCGGAGATTTCGCCCGGCCGGGGGGATTGGCGGTCGACCGGGACGGCAATCTCTACGTGGCTGATTCCCTCAACAACCGCATCGAGATCTTCGATGGCGACGGCAAATTCATCAGTACGTTTGGCAAAGCCGGCGACGGCCCAGGATATTTCTCGCGGCCCAAAGGGGTTGCCATTGACAGTGATGACCATATCTGGGTGGTCGACGGGATGCAGGATCGCGTGCAGGTCTTCAATCACGACGCCCAGTTGCTCATTAGTTTCGGCGGCCATGGACTTCTTCCCGGCATGTTCCAGGGGGTGGTCGGCATCACGATCGACAAGGCAAACCGCGTTTTCACCTCGGAGATCTTCCCCGGACGAGTCCAGCAATTCCGTTACGTGACCGACTCCGAGGCCGATCAGTTACGCAAGCAGAAAGACGCATCGCGGGAAAAGAAGGCCGGCGTATCCAACAACGAGGTGGTTCCGATAGCGGATCCTGCGGTTCAGGCACAGACTCCGCAAAGCAAATAGAAGGCACCTCGGCGAGACGATTCTCGACGCAAGTCAGCTCTCGAGGGTGTATCGCTTCTTATAGCGTCACACATGATGGCCGCCCCGGGCCTCCTGCAATCTCTTACTGTTGCGTTTCTCAACAAAATCGCTTCAAACGCAGGCCCCGGCATTGAATTGGTTCACATCCGATTGCGGAATTTGACCAACAGCAAAGAAGGCATTGGTTCTTTTCCCCCAGTAGTCCTCTTTCCCAGATTGGGACGGAATCAGATGATATTGCACTTAACATCATTGTAATCAGATACGTACATCGAGTCTCCGCACCACTAGCGACGTCTCTGGCTTCGGTTGGACAGTTGCATAACCCACAGCAGGGGGCGGTTGCAAGGAGTTGCAGCCCGGGCCTAAGCCTCCAAGGGTTTTAGAGTCTTGCAATTAAACGAGGAGGTTTACTTATATGAAGAAAGTAACGTTACTTGCAATCTTCGTTCTTGCCGTTACGGGATTGATGATGGCCCAAAACTGGTCGTCAACGGTCGACGTACTCGGCGCGCATAACAATCAGGGCCGCGGCTGCGCGGGCTGCCATGCTCCGCATAGCGGTTCGTTTGGCTCCGGTCACGGCGGCGCCGCAGACGCCGGCAGCTACGCGTTGTGGGGCCAGGATGCCAGCCCATTGTATGGCCAAACCATTAAGTTCGGCGACAGCGGGCAATATGTCGAAGTTCTGCCCACCAGCATCACCAGCGGCAGCACTGAAGTCGGAGGGATCCTGCTCTGCCTGAGCTGCCACGACGGCAACCTCACCGCCTCCAACATGATGACCAATCAGTCGTATGAGCAAAAGATTGGCCTCTTGACCAATACCACGTACGGCAGCAAGCCGATTCCAACCCTACTTGGCAATGATGGCACGACCGCCGGTAATTACACCAACGATCACCCGGTGGGTGTAAATGCGAACATCAGCACGACTCAACCTGGCCTGGTCTGGGCGAACGGGAAATTCACCGTGACTCCAGGAAGCCCGTACGCGCAATTCGTCGCGAATTACGGTTGGCCGGCTCTGGCGCCTGGAAAGTGGTCCACCCCATACGGCGTCAACAGCGCTGGTCTGCCCTATGTGGCCTGCACCACTTGCCACAACCAACATGTCATGACCGTTTACACGTCTTCCGCCAATAGCCAGATCCGGAATGACGGCGGCGGCAAGTTCTATGCCACCTACTTCTTCGTGAACGGCCCCTACAATCCGAACCTTCAAACCTACGCCAGCACTTCGGCACCGTCGACGACACAGTTCTGCCGTCAATGCCACTTTGGCGAAGCGAACGAGGCTAACAACACCAACACCATTACGACGCAATTCCAGTAAACACGGTTTGAACCCACGGGGAGAGATTTATCTCTCCCCTTTTTTCTGAGGTAACGAGCGAGGAATTTATGAGATACAAACTCTCAATCTGGATCCTGCTAGTGGCGGCGACCGCCGCAGCCCAAGTCGCCTCTCATACTCCAACCAGCGTGGGGACGCCGTCCGCAACTGCTTCTCCCGTATCACCGTTGCAGGTGAGCGACAAGCCGGTGGCACGGGTCAATGGGGCGGTGCTGACGGACCGCGATCTACTGCGTGAGATGTTTGCCATCTTTCCGTATGCCAAGCAGCACAACGGATTTCCCAAAGCGCAGGAAGCCTCCATCCGCCAAGGGGCGCTCGAAATGATCATTTTCGAGGAGCTCGTGTATCAGGAAGCTGGGCGACGGAAGTTGACAGTTTCTGCAGCGAGCCTGAACCGCGCCGAGGCCGATTTTCGCAAGCAGTTCAACAGTCCCGATGAATACGAACAATACATGCAGACAGAGATGCACGGTTCACGCCAGGTGTTGCGCCAGCAGATCCAGCGTTCGCTCCTGATCGAGCAAGTGTTGAAGGCTGAGGTGGAAGACAAAGCCAACGTATCGCCGACCGAGGTCAAAGCCTATTACGATAAGAACACAGCACGCTTCGAGCAACCGGAGTCCTTTAGCATACAAAGCATTTCCATTCTTCCTCCCCGAAATGGCAACGTTACCCCGGAGATAGTGAACGAAAACCGTAAACGCGCGGAAGACACGCTGCGCCAAGCCAAGGCGACGAAGAGCTACGAGGAGTTCGGCTTGCTGGCGGAAAAAATCTCCCAGGACGATTTCCGCGTCAACATGGGCGATCACAAAGCCGTGGGCCGAGACAAATTGCCACCCCAGATCGTGAAGGCAGCGCTGACCATGCAGGCGGGACAGGTCAGCGGCTTGATCCAGATCGAAAACGCGTTCACAATTTTCCGGCTGAACGCGCACAATCCACCCAGGAAGCAGAGTCTGGCGGACGTCAAGGCTAACCTGCAAACGGAATTGCAAAAGCGCAAGTATGAACAGTTGCGTTCGAATCTTGCGAAGAGCCTTCGCGCCAAGGCCAAGATTGAAATCGTGTAAGGCCTTGCCGCGATGAGTAGCGCCGCTGCCTGCGCCCCCCAAGACGTTGCTGGCCGCGCCGCACGGGGCCTAGCTCAAGTCGAGCCCCGCTTATTGTCTCCTCTCCGGTTTTCGATGGTCTCATTACATGTTGAGTTATTCAGCACGCCGCCCGGGTTATATGGCGCAGCCCAAACTAGCAATGATCGTCAGATGTTTGCCACGGAACGTATAACAGTATTTGTTTCAGCAGTTTACATGCTCCCGCCACACTGCCGAGAGTGGCACAAAGTGTGCCTTCACTAACAGCATCTGGCCGGACTAGTGAGGAGTTCAGGGGTGGAAGGAACTGGCACAATGACGAGGTTAGCGGCGGGCATTATTGGGCTGCTCCTTGTGATCGTAATACCGCTGGTCCGAGCCCAAGTGCAAATTGGAGACAACCTCCAGATGAAGGCAGGCGGACTGCTCACGGTGGGGTACCAGGGAGACTACGGAGACGATATCCAATCGAGCCACGGACTGAACTTCGGACTTAACGGCAACGTCTCCGGCTCTTATTACAATCCTAACTTCCTCTCCTTCGACTTCACCCCCTATTACAATCAGTCACAGGCCAATTCCAACTTCCAATCGTTGACAGGCGCCAGCGGATTTACAGGGACAGCCAATCTGTTTACCGGAAGCCATTTCCCAGGATCGGTCAGCTATCGGGACGACTACAACAGCACCGGCACGTTCGGACTTCCAGGTCAACCCGACTTCACGACTCACGGCCATGGGCAGGGCTTCGGCATTGGATGGAGCGCCCTGGTTCCGGGCTTGCCCACTCTTTCAGCCAGCTACTCACAGGGCAGCGGATCCGGCACCGTATACGGAACCGATCAAGAGACCGGCTCCGATACGAAGCTGTTCAACGTGAGGTCCTCGTACGCGATAGAGGGTTTTCGGCTGAACGGTTTCTACGATCACAACACTCTTCACTCCACGTACCCGGAATTCCTGGCCGGTGAGCAGGAATCGGTATCGGACACCACTGGCCACGATTTTGGTTTTGGCGCGAACCGCAACTTGCCGATCAACGGCTCCTTCTATGTCAACTACACCCGCTCCGAAGCAACTACCGATTTCCAGGGACAAGCGGACAACACGACCAACTATACGACCAGCACCGAGACCTCCGGTGCCACCATCCGCCCTCTCCAAAAGCTGAGCCTGTTTGCCAACGAGAGCTACACTGACAATCTGTCGGGCTATTTTAACCAGAACCTCATCAACAGCGGAACCGTGCAAACACCGTTCAATTTCGGATCCGGCTCACGCTCGTTCACGGTGGGTGGAGGCGCTACTTATCAGTTCACCAATTATCTATCCACGCAAGCACAGGCCACTTATTACGACCAATACTATTTTGACAAGAGTTACACCGGGACTTATATCACCGGCACGGTGAATTATGCGCGCAGGCTCTTCGACATGTTTACCTTTTCCGCGGGCGTAGTGGAGGAGTCCAATGGCCAGGGCAGCAACTCGGTGGGTTTCATCGGCAATATGAATTATTTTCGTAGGATCAAAGGTTGGGAGACTTCAGGTACATTCAGTTATGCCCAAAACGTGCAGTCAATCTTAGTCACCTATACATCCTCTTACTACAACTACAGTGCCCGGTTGCATCGCCGCTTCGGACATGGCTTGGCGTGGATCGCGAGCTTTAACGGCAGCCACAGCGGTCTGACAAATCAACCGGGCAGCAACAATGACAGCAAGAGCTATTCCACTTCCTTCAGCATGCGCCGGTTCACCTTGACCGGTAACTATACGCAGGCAAGTGGAAACTCGATTCTCACAAATGCCGGGCTGGTGCCGCTTCCACCGACGCCTGGGGTGCCGGCCAGCGATCTCATCATTTACAACGGGGACAGCTATGGCGGCGGCCTTTCCGCGACCCCTCTGCGCCGGCTCACGCTTTCGGCAACCTACAGCCGCGCTCTCAGTAACACGCTCGGCAACACGACGAATTCGCACAATAATACGGAGATCTTCAATGCTCAGATGCAGTACCATCTCAGGAGAATTGGCCTGCTAGGCGGCTTTACCAGGTTCAGTCAGAGCATCAGTGCGGTCGGCATTCCTCCGGGAACCGCGAATTCGTATTTCATTGGAGTGTCCAGATGGTTCGATTTCTTCTGAGAGAACGATTCGCGGGAAAGTTGCAGTGGGCTTTTATCGTTGCCGGTCTTGTCGTATTGCTGGGCATGCCGGCGGTCGCCGGCAAACCCTCCAAAACGACTGCTGTCCAGCCCGCTCCCCCGGATTTGCTGCTGGACGGCGGACGGAAACTGACGTTTGAACGCAGCTTCAGTCTGGAGCGCGAAGTGAAGCCGAAGCGGAGCTTTTGGACTCGCGTGGTCGACGTCATCGCCGGTGAACCAGACTTCCACTATCTGGTCAGTCCCTACAGCATCGCAACCGATTCGCATGGACGAATCATCGTAACCGACCCCGGGGCCGACGGGATTCACATCTTCGACTTCACCGAAAAGAAATATAAGTTTCTCTCCCGCAAGGACAGCGGCAAAGATCCGATGCTGTCGCCGCAATGCGTTGCGGTGGATGCGCAAGACAATATTTATGTGACCGATTCGCGGGCGGGCAAGATTTTCGTTTTCGACGTCAAGGGGAAGTTCCGGCATGTAATCGGCGGCCTGAAAGGCGGAGAAGGATATTTCAAACGTCCCACTGGAATCGCGGTCGATTCTGCGGCCCAGCGCATTTACATCACGGACACCTTGCGCAACAAGATTTTTGTAATGGATATGCAGGGCAGCGTGCTAGCAACGATCGGGAAAACGGGTACGGGCGAAGTCGAATTTAATTATCCGACGGAGTTGCGGCTGAACGGTCCTGAATTGTTCGTCGTCGATGCCATGAATTTTCGGGTGCAAGTCCTCGACCGATCCGGCAGCTTTCACTATGCCATCGGAAAGATCGGAGACTCTGCGGGATCGATGTTCCGACCCAAGGGGATCAGCTTCGATTCCGAAGGACATTTTTATGTCGTAGATGGCCTCTGGGGCATCGTGCAGGTCTTTGACCGGGAAGGCCAGCTTTTGTACTACTTCGGACAGCGCGGAAGCGGACTGGGAGACTTCCAATTGCCGACCGGACTGCAAATTGACAACAACGATCGCATCTATGTCGTGGATTCCTTCAATCGCCGCATCGAAGTATTTCACTACTACGCGACCGCAAGAGCAGTTGACGGGGGCAAGCAATGAGGTGGATCTTGGCCTCCGCTTGTGTAGTGGTTCTGGCTCAAAGCCTTGCCACTGCGCAGGTCATCGGAGATGTGATGGGCATGCATAACCTGTCCCCCCCCAGCGGAGCCTCAGTGTATTCGCAGGGAAGCCTCGGCTGCACCTTCTGCCACGCACCACATAGCGGATTGGGAGGAGCATCTCCGTTATGGAACCAGACGTTGTCGAAGTCGACCTATACTCCGTATTCCAGTTCAACCTACGTCGAGCGAGGCAACACCCAGCCCACGCTCGGAGTAACTAGCAGTCTGTGCCTGAGTTGCCACGACGGCACGGTCGCGGCAGGACAGTCGGCAGCCTATGGCACGCTCCCTATGACGGGATCGATGAACAGCATCGACTCCTTTGGGACAAACCTTGGTGGCACCCATCCCTTCAGCTTGCTTTTGCCGATGAAGGACGCCTCCAATCTGGTGGCTTCATTAGTTTCGCAGGGCAAGACGGCCGATCCAACCGGGGCCGTGAAATTGATCAACGGGAATATCGAGTGCACCAGTTGTCACAACCCGCACGTGCAGAGTACGGATAAGGTCGCGCAGGATTTCCTGGTCCGCGACAGCTCCAGCGGCCAGATGTGTCTCGCCTGCCACGATCCCAACCGGATCATTCCCGGACAGCCGAACCCGCTTGCGGGCTGGACGAACGGTATTCACCAAACGGCAACCAACCAGCCAGCAGCCAATGCGCACGTCGGTTCTTACAGCACGGTTGCGCTCAATGCGTGCTCGTCGTGCCACATGGAACATGACGCAACGGCGCCAGCGCGGCTGCTTCGGCCGGCCAACCCGCCAGCACCCGGCACCGATAATGCGACCCAGGATTGCATGACTTGTCACAGTGGCGGAACGCTGCTCGCGCCAGCGGCTCCGAATGTCATGGCCGAGATCGCTAAGATAAGCCATCCCGTGCCTGCGGGAACCAATTTTCACGACGCAGCCGAAACCGCTGTGCTCAACAACAATCGCCACGCCACTTGTGTGGATTGTCACAGCGCTCACGGATCCAATCAGGTGGTCTCATTTGCCGCCCCTCCCGCGATTCGTCCTTCGCAGGCGAACCTGACCGGCATCAGCGCGACGGACGGAGTGACGGTTCTGCTTCCGGCCCTAAACCAGTATGAGAACTGCCTGCGCTGTCACGGTACGAGCGTAGGAAAACAGAGATTGATGATTTACGGATACGCGCCCACGAGATTAGTTTCAGCGCCGGATCCCCTGAACGTGATTCCGGAATTCAGCGCGGCCGCAACCTCGAGCCATCCCGTCACGCACGACAGTCTGAGCCCGTTGCCGCAGCCTAGCTTGCTCACGAACATGCTGAATCAGAATGGCACGGCAGGGCGCTTGATGGGTGTCCGGATTTTCTGCAGCGATTGCCACAACAGCGACGACAATCGCGAGTTCGGTGGAATCGGCCCGAACGGTCCTCACGGTTCGGTCTACTCGCATATCCTCGAGCACAACTATCAATTCAGCCAAGCCACCGTGCCCGGCGGACAAGTCACGAACCTGTTTCCCAATCCAGACGTAAGCCTCAACGGGCCTTATGGCATGTGCGCCAAATGTCATGATCTGAACAAGGTTGAGGCTAACACTAGCTTTACGAAGCACAGCAACCACGTGTCTCAGGATGGCTTCTCCTGTTCCGTGTGCCATACTGCGCACGGCATGGGTTCGGTGGCTCCTGGGGTTTCGGGCGAACGCCTGGTGAATTTTGACATTAACGTGGTGGGGCAAAACAACGGCGCTCCGATCTCTTACAACCGCGGGAGCAACACCTGCACTTTGACCTGCCACCAGACCGCGCACAATGCCGATGGCTCAATCTCCAGCGCCCAAGTTTCCGGCCAACACGCGAGAAAAAAATAACTCCTCACCTCAGGGGCAAAACGCGCCCAGAGTGAGGATAAAGACCCGATTCGGGCCAGCCTTCTGACGTCAGCCGTCAGCCCCGCTCCCTCACAAGTCGCTGAAATCAGGACCACAATCGGCCAGGCCGACCCAAGGTGTAGTTTTGGCAATGCCGATGCATTCCTTCTCAGGGGTGTTTGCGAAGCTTGCCCACAGGTGGGCCTCGGCAACGCGCAAACGGGAGCTTAAGGATGGCAGACGAACCGAATTTACCCGTGGCATCGAAGCCGAACTGGCAGCCCCGGCAGTTATTAGTAATGTGCGCAGTGTGCCTCGTATTGGGGTTTCTGGCGGGCTACTTTCTGAGAGGCTCGGCGTCCGCGCCGGCGCCGGCACTTTCGGCTGCCGCGCAAGAGACTGGCCCCTCGTCTCACGCAATGAGCGAAGATACGGGACCAACAACGCAGCAGACGCCAAAAGAAACGCCCACTTTGGACGACCTGAAGCGCATGGCGGACAAGAAGGCTGCGCCGATCCTGGAGAAATTAAAGTCCGACCCAAAGAATCCGCAGCTGTGGAATCAGGTCGGACTGATCTACAAAAGTGCGCATCAATTCAAAGAGGCCGCAGGATACTTCGAGAAATCTCTGCAGTACGACCCGAAAGACCTGGGTGTGCGAGCCGACTACGCTTCTTGCTTGTATTACACCGGCGATGTGGATGGAGCTCTCGCACAACTCAATCAGTCGCTGACTTACGATCCGAAGCACGCAGGCACGCTGATGAATATCGGCATCATCAAATGGAGAGGCAAGAATGATGTCGATGGTGCCGTGGCTGCATGGGAAAAACTGCTGCAATACCATCCCGATTTCCCCCAGAAAGACTTGGTCCAGCAGATGCTCACGCAGGCCAAACAGAGCGTGAAGGTGGCTAACTAGGGACAAAAGGGATAACTCGCAGCAAATCGGATTGCAGATCGTAGGATAGCAGATCGACGGATGCTGAAGTGAGTACATGGATTCGGCCTTCCTCGGCGAAGGGTGTCTTCGCAGTTTGCGGGGCGTACGCCGAGGACGGCCAGGGCTGGATACAAACGGGTCTGACGACCAAGGTTAGGCCCAAGGAATCAGATCCGATCCAGCCCTGATCGTTGTGTGGGAACTCAACCATCTGATGCTATGGCAGAACAGGTCACAGTGCTTGCTTCTACAGAAACCGAGCATGCTGCTTCCGGCTGGCGTATTTGGGCACTACGCGTCGCGATCACCCTCATTACTCCATTACTGCTACTCGGGCTGGTGGAAGCAGCTTTGCGGATTTGCGGAGTCGGATTTCCCACCGATGTCACCGTTCCCTGCACTGTCCAGGGCCAACCTGCCTCTTGCTATAACTTGTTCTTCACCGCTCCGTTTTTCCCGCCAGGCATGATCAAGACGCCACAAATGTATGCCATTCCCACGGAAAAACCGCCCGGAACTTTTCGCATTGTCGTCCTCGGAGAATCCGCGGCGATGGGAGATCCCGAGCCGGCATTCGGATTCAGCCGATACCTGGACGTGATGTTAAGCGAACGCTATCCCTCCATGAAATTTGAGATTGTGAACACTGGCAGCGTCGCCATCAACTCGCATGTCGTGTTGCCGATCGCCAAAGGGCTGGCGAAGTACCGTCCGGATGTATTCATTATCTACTCGGGTAACAACGAGGTCGTGGGTCCGTATGGTCCCGGTACCGCGCTTACTTCTGCCGGGATGAGTCTTCCCGTCATTCGTGGCAGCATTTTTTATCGCTCGACCCGCATTGGACAGCTCCTCACCAAGGTGGGCACCCCGAAGAAAGACTGGGGTGGGATGGCGATGTTTCTCGACAAGCAGGTTCGCGCCAGTTCGCCGCTGATGAAGTATGCTTACGCGAACTTCGAATCCAACCTGCGCGATACTATCGCCGTGGCTCGCAACTCCGGCGCCAGAGTAATAGTGTCCACCGTGGCCACGAATCTGAAGGACTGTGCCCCGTTCGGGTCGTTGCACCGCGAGGGTTTGGGAGCGGATGCTTTGCGCTCCTGGTCCACCCTGGTTCAACAGGGAGCTGAGCAGGAAAATGCGGGCTCGTATGCGGAGGCATTGAAATCGTATCGCGCGGCAGCGAACATTGATGACGAATACGCCGAACTCGCGTTCCGGATCGCCCGTTGCCTGGAGGCTCTCGGAGACTACAACGCGGCGAGGGAATATTTTCTTCGTGCCCGTGAACTCGACACGTTGCGTTTTCGTGCTGATAGCAAAATCAATGACGTCAACCGCTCGGTAGCATCTTCATCCGCGGCTGTTGAATTGGTAGACGCAGATGAGATCTTTGCCAAAGAAAGTCCAAACGGAATCATTGGTAGCGAACTCGTGTACGAGCACGTGCACCTGACTCCGAGTGGCAATTATTTGCTGGCTCGCGCCATGTTCCTTCAGATCGCGAAGCAGTTGCGTTCTGACGCAGGGCATCCACCTCAGGCTGAAGACGTACCCACGCAAGCCGAATGCGAGCGCTCGTTGGCATTCACAAAATTTGATCGTTCCCGAGTAACCGCGGAGATGTTGCGACGGCTGCAAGAGCCTCCTTTCACGAATCAACTGAACCATTCAGATCAGATTTTGCGGTTGATGATGAAGGCAGACAATTCGGACGAAAGCCCCGATGACACAGTTGCGCAGTATCAATGGGCGCTCGCGAGACGGCCAGACGACCGCATCTTACACTTCAATTATGGAGTCTTTCTTAACCAGTACGACCCCGGGGCTGCGGCCGCGCAGTTCGGCGTCGCACGCCCATGTGATGGATTCCCCCTGGTTACGCCTGACGGCACCGTGCATTAAATTGTAGTCATTTGGTAAGCTGTCGCTTATAGATTGCCCGCCTCAGGAGGACCTGCATGCTGTTCGACTTCGCCACAATCGCGGCTAAGGAGCGCTACAAGCTCTTGGTATCGACGGTGGTTCCGCGCCCGATCGCCTGGATTGTGAGCCAGGACCTGAATGGTCAGTTGAATGCCGCGCCCTTCTCATTTTTCAACGCGTTCGCGGGCGATCCTCCCGTGGTGGGCATCGGCATCGGCAGCCATGATCACGTGCGGCCGAAGGACACGTGTCGCAACATTTGTGATACCAAGCAGTTCGTGGTCAACCTCGTTTCCGAAGAGACGGCCCCAGCCATGAACGTGACCGCCATCGAGTTCGAGGCCGGCATCAGTGAACTCGCGCAGGCCGGCCTCACCGCTGCCCCATCCGTGTACGTAAAGCCGCCGCGCATTGCCGAAAGCCCGGTGTCGATGGAATGCGAACTAATGCAAATCGTCGAACTGGGATCGGAGAGCGGCCTGGTGCTTGGGCGCGTACTTGCGATGCACGTACGCGAGGATTGCGTCATCGACGCAGCCAGGCATTACATCGACACCCCCAAACTGAAACTGATCGGCCGCATGCACGGCTCGGGATGGTACGTCCGGACCTCAGATCTTTTTTCGATGGATCGCATCTCGCGTAAAGCTTGGGAGCCGCGCGAGAGTTCGGTGCTTCGCCCCTGATCCCGAGTTTCATCGCAGTCGCACTTCCGCTTCGTGATCAACCTGATCCTTCATTCTTTCCTCGATATGTCGCTGCATGCGGTCCCATTCGGAGCGCACCGTCATCTCTTTGATGGCGAACTTGACTTCGTGTTTCGAATCGTCGACCCGGACTGCAATCTCGTTCTTGCGAAAACGGAAGTCGATGGTTTCAGCCAGCGGAATTAGCGAATTGGACAACTTTCCCACGATGACGAACACGACATTATCTGCCACCAGGGTGTATTCCGGGCAGGGCTCCGGTCCCATCGGGGTCGACGGGCCGCCGAACGCCACCATGAATCCGTGTCCGGCGGGAATGCATTCGCCCATGTGCATCCTCACAACCGTGCCGTGTTGATAGATTCCAGTTTGCGCTGCCAGCAAACCCGGCAGGGTGCACGACAAGAAAATCAGCGAAAATACCCGTTTCATGGACTGTCCTCCGAATGTGCGCCGCCCGGGCGGAAGTAGTAACCGCGGCGGCAGCGGAATTGCAGTTTAAGGTTGCGGGTGGGGAGAATGCGAATCGAGTGGAAATCTGCGTCAGATTCCGGCAATACGTACGTTACTAGACGGGCTGAATGCAGATCATCGATGACATCATTAAAGATTCTGACGGCGCCGTCGCTGATCGGGAGGAAGCGACCGCCAGAGTCGTCGGCAATCCTCTGCAGGGTTGCGGTTCCGTTAGACGGCCTCCGCAGACTGCTCACGTCGATGGCATATACCTGCGCTTCACTGACCAGTATTTTCTCCAAAGCCTCGTGGAATGAGGCCTTGCTGACGTTGTCTTCACCATCAGAGAAGAGAATGATGACTGGCCAAACATCTGGCTGCCTGCGCTGGATCAGGAGGTTCGTCGCAATTTCAACCGCGTCAAACAGTGGCGTCGGTCCTCCTCTGGGCAAAGAAGCAAGCCGATCGGAAGCAAACGAACTGCCACAATTTCCGGCGCAGATGAGGTGCGCTTCCTCACGGTTGAACGAAAGAACCGATACGTTGTCCCCTGAACCCCACGGCGATTGCGAAATCAGTTGTTGAACCTCCGTGATTTCATGTTCGAAATACGGCAGAACAGATTCGCTGGAATCAATCAGCACGACCACATCGAGTTTGATTACGTCAGAGCGGGTGAAGCTACGGAACTCTCGAATCACCCTCTCGTCGTCGACCACGGCAAAGTCATTCTTCTGAAGTTCTTCCACTAAGTGATTGTGTTCGTCCGTCGCGAAAAACACGAGACGTACTTCGGAGACACTGCTGTGGTAGGTGAGACGCGAGGAGTCCTCAGAACTGCTCCGAGTTGATTGGCCGAAAAGGAGGTCGTGGGCGCAAAGGGTTGTGGCCAGAAACAGAAACAGCGGCAAGAGCCAAGCACTGGGCCGATTGCGCATAAGCGTGGTTCCGGGAAATTTGGACATAGTAGCAAACGGCGAATAATGTTGTCATCGGCAAAAGATGTTGCCAGTTGACAACCACTTGATTCAAGTGGGTTACCGAGGTTTCGAAGATGGGTGCGGCGAGAAATAGGTGGTCCGAGGCGATGGCCGCGAACGTCGCAGCGGAAATCCCGAGACGATAGTTTTGATGCGACCAACGCAAATTATGGATTGGACTGTTCCCATGCGAGCCGTTATTTTGAAATTATCGTAGCATCGTCACGCCTCGGCAGCGTAGTCATCGAGAGGAGCCATGTATGAAATCCGCACGAATTTCCTTCCGGCGCTCGGCCCGGGCGTCTCGCCACCGCACTTTTGAAAACAGTGGCAGAACTGTGTTGGCATCCAAATGCCTCGCCCGCGCTCAAGTTCCGCATACTATGATTGATCAATCACTCGAACGAAGTGAAACAGCAGATGCATCCCCCCTTCCGGTGGAGCACGTGAGTGAGGAGGTTGCTAAGAAACGACCATCGGATGCCATCGATCTGGAAACACTGTTGCATTTTTCCCAGCAGTTGTATGCTCACGCTCTCACCTTGCAAGAAGTGATCCGCAACGAGGGGGAAGCAACGTACGAAGTGTTGAGACCAAGATTCGACCGACAGGCCGCACAACAATTCGAAGTTTTCTATCACACCTTCAAGCAACCCTAAGGGCTTGGCACGAGTCGTGTGGCGTCTTGTGAATAGCGTTTTGCATTTCCAGTCTAGAAACGGCGATACATGAACTGGGCGGCGCCAGCATCTTGCGTATGGGTCACGATCGACACCAAGAGTAACGTCAACCCATACAGAGGTGGGATCCAATACCACCGATTGCGAGCGATACCGGCAAGGATCGATGAATCCGAGTTCGCTCGTGCGGTTTCAGGTTCCGCAGAGTAGCGATCAAGCATCTCGCTAGCCAGAAGCACCGCGGCATATCCGGCCGCCAAAGCAAAAACTAACAAATACAGACTCCCGCTGAGAAAGCGGGAAAGATAACTTGCGGGAGAAAAGACTGCCGACAACATCTGAAGCGCCTGCGGCAGAGAATTCGCGCGAAAAAGTATCCATCCCAGACTGATCAAGGTTATCGTGATGAACCATGACAGCGTCGTCCAAACGACCGCCGGAGGATTCCAGTCTAACTTGGCGCGAAACTGTTGCAGCTGTCGATGCAAGATCAAAAGCGCTCCGTGATAGCAGCCCCATAACAAGAACAACAGGGTGGCCTTATGCCACAATCCAAACAGGACCATGGAAATAACTAACGTGAGGTTTCGCCACCACATGCCGCGCCGCATCATGGCCAGCGGAAGAAAAACGTAGTCGCGAATCCAGAACGATAGCGACATATGCCAGCGCGTCCAGAAAATCGACGGCGTCGTGGACTGAAACGGACGGGCAAAGTTTTCTGGCAACTCGAAGCCCAGCGCTTTCGCTGCGCCGATAGCAATGTGCGAGTAACCAGCGAAGTCAAAGAAAAGCTGCAGTCCGTATCCGAACGCCAGACACCAAACGTCGGCACCGCTCCAACGAGTGGCATGATCGAACCCACTATTGATTCCATCGCCGGATAGAATTCCCTGCCCCACGAGCCGGGCCAGTTGCATCATGAGGACGCCGGTTGCGATACGAGCAAAGCCGCGTCCGATGTCGCTCCGCGAGGTGATCTTCTCGGATCGGAATTGCGGAAGCATATCGGGCATGCGGCATATTGGCCCGGATATCGCGACCGGGAAGAAAGCCATGCACAACGCAAACTCAAAGAACGACGGGTCAAGTTCCTCGCCGCGGTAAAGATCAAACAGGTAGCTCATTGCCTGGAATGTCCAGAATGAGATCCCCAATGGCATAGCCAGATGAGCGAACCGTTGCAGCGCTCCGATCGAAAGGTTCACGGCCACGTCCGGGAGATACTTGAAACTGCTCAAGAACGCTAGGTTCAATAGAATGCCGATCGTCAGCGTGAGCCGAGTGGGCTTTTGCCGAAGCGACCTTCCGAGCAGGAAATTCATTCCCGTCGAAGTAAGGAGAACCCCCGCGAACCACACGCCCCAGCTGAGATAAAGAACATAGCTGCCGAACAGAAGAATAGACTGCCGCACTCGTCGCGAGCGGATGTTTACACAGACCACCACGCTAACCAGGAAAACCAGAATATATAGGATCTCTCGAACCAATGTTCCTCGCTTGGCTTATCGCCCCGCTCATCGTCCTCGCCGCGACAGACGAGGCGCGTTCGACGACGACGCCCCCAGACCCGCACCCGTGGTCTTGGCCAGGCCAACATCCATGAGCTTGGCGCCGCTCTTCGTTAGCATGATGTTTCTTGGCTTCAAATCAGGTTGATACGATTCCCGCGCGGTGCGCCGCCTCCAGTGCTTCGCTCACTTCGATTCCAATTCTCAGCGCCTCTTTCAGCGGCAACGGACCTTTCTTTAATCGCTCCCGAGCGTCTCCCCCTCCAAATACTCCATCACCAGGAGTCGACGCCGGCCTGATGCCCGAAGTCGTGCAGTGTGCATATCCGAGGATGGTTCAGCGAAGAGATCGCCCGGGCTTCGCGTTCGAATCGCTCTTTAGGTTCTGGACTCAACGAAAGGTGCTGCGCCAGGACTTTGATGGCCACATCCGGTCCCAGCCGAGAATCGCGAGCGCGATAGACTTCCCCTATCCCGCCTGCGCCGAGCGGTGACAGAATCTCGTAAGGCCCGAGCTTTGCGCCAGAGGTCAGTGCCACGGTTGTGCCCATTATAACTTTGCGTGGCGCCGAGCGGTTATTACTCTTTACACGAATGAATGCCGAAGTGTGTCGATTCGTCGTGAGCGAATGCCCGCCGATCCTGGGTAATGGCGCTGCTTCCCTTTCCGGCTTCTTTGGCGTGTTGTCGGCAACCCTTCCCTTAGGCAAGGAGAGGAAAGAAAAGATGGCACAGGTCTCAACCCGGCCCGAAGGAAGACCTCTACCTTATCGAGGCAAAGCTCTGTCGGACGGCATCAGAGCGCCAGAAACCGCGGGCTGCAAGGTCAGACGGCCGCGCTTCGACCTCCGGTCGCGGACGCATCGTTACGCTATTTAGCGTCACGCCAATTGGCGTAATATGGCAGTCCAAAAAGTCCAAGGATGGAAGGATGTAAGTCCTTTTGTAAGTCCTCGCACAAAAATGACTCCCAAGCCTCCGCGACAACTCGTTAACTCCTCTAGATAAATGGTGCGAGTGAGGCCGAATCCGATCCCCTGGTCTCAGGCCAGGGGTTCATTCCAGTTCTCGTATTGCACATGAGACTCAGCGGCAGTCTATATGCGTGCCACAACTGGCCGTGGTGCAGGAGAGGACTCCGGTCGAGGCTGGGCTGTGGAAACCTGATCAGGCTGCTTGTTGCAGCCGATCAGAGATGCCGTCATCGAAATGAGCGCCACCACAAATATTGATCGCTTCATAGTCCTTTCTTCCCCATCCTGAATTCCAACACGATGTCGGGGGGCGCCCAAATTACGAAGGTCATTGATGGCTGTCTGGGGAGCAGAGCGCATGGCAGTCATTCTCCATCCAGACAGCTACGATCTATGGATCGATCCGGGAATGCGAGATGTGGCTGCCGCATCCGAGTTGTTGAAGCCGTACGATTCTCGCGTGATGCGGTGCTATTCCGTGAGTGCTCGGATCAACCACGTGGCTACCGACGACGAAGAGTGATCTCGACCCTCGCAGCGTGGTGAGTTTCAGAATGGACTTTTTTCCCAGTCGGTGAGCCAGCCGTCCGACTTGTTGAGGCCACCAAAAACCGCGTGCACTCTGCTGAGTTTCATGCTACATTGACGTTGTGAAGCGCCTGCTTCAATTTCGATCGTCATTACGACTCAGTCCATCCCGACTGAGTTATTAACTCCTGCACAATTTCTAGCTTCAGGCCCGTGACGGAACTGGCATACGTAGCTGCCTCAAGAGCAGCCTTTTGTGGGTTCAAATCCCACCGGGCCTACCAGAATTCCATTTGTTCTTCGACAATTTCGACGGAGAGTGGGCCGGACGGTAAGGCACTTGTCTGCTAAACAAGGGCTCTCGCAAGAGGCTAACGGGTTCAATTCCCGTACTCTCCGCCATGAGGAAGGTACTGCTGAATGGCTGGCAACTGGTCCTGAAAACCAGGGCATCGTGATGAGCGATGGGCGTTCGATTCGTCTACCTTCCGCCAAGTTTGCACAGGTGCGTGAGCCCGGCCGAAACGGACCGGCTGTAACCCGGTCTCCCCTAGTGGGACGCGGAGGTTCAAATCCTCCCCTGTGCACCAGAGTGCCAGCGTGTGCGAATTGGAATAGCAGCCTGTCTTAGAAACAGGTGTTTGAGAGTTCGAATCTCTCCGCTGGCACCAGACTTCTTAGATGTTCATTTTCTCGCGCTTTTCTCAACCTCGGGCGGAAGCATTCTCCACTTGCCTCGATACAGCGGCACTTTTCGCTGAACCAAGACTGCTTCTGGCTCTTCAAATTGACCTGGATCCTCGATACTCAAGCGGGGCGCCTCAGCGATTTCATCAATCTCAGCCATGATTTTCGCGTCACTCTCTTTTGACCTCTTTTCTGGTGGCTTTCGGGCCCAATCCCTCCACTCCGGCCTCATTAGCTTGTCCCACAATTTGGAGGCCAGGAAATCTCCTTCGACCGGCGGGTAATGAGCAAAGGACATCACCCCTCTCAGCTTTTCTTCGTCCGAAAGCTGCGAGTAATGAGCATCCAAGTTGGCGAGATCGGCCTTCAGATCGTCTCCGCGAATGAATTCTTGATCGGAATCCAGAAACAACGGCGCTGTTCTCTCATGGAGTTTGTCGCGCGACGTAAACGCCATACAGAAAGGTAGGTAGTACAGATAGGCAATATCAATCTTGTTCGTTGGGCGTTCCCGGCCAATGAGATCGGCACCGAGGCCAATGCAGAAGAACAGATCGACCAAGAGCAAGTGGGCCGTGTACGGCGAAAAGTCTGCGATCGGGGGACTACCGTTTGCTCTCCATCGCTCCAGAACGGTGCGACCAAGATCCTCGGGTTTATAAGCCTCCAAAGCGTTTGCTACATAGCGAGATCCCGGCTTCCGCAGAAGCTCGGCGGCCGCAACCTTTGCCGCAACCAGATCCTTGGGGCGACCAACACGTTTGATGATTTCTCGCCCCTGCCTGAATAGCGCATCAAGGTCGATCCCTGAAAGGGCATCGCGCCACGCTTTCGCAAATCGACGTTCTACGTCCAAGAACTCGTGTTCCTGCCAGCGGTTGAGTGCAGCCGCTTCGGGCGGGGAGTCGTATACCACTGCGCGTCGTCCATTCTGAGTGTTGACTGGATTTCCACCAGGTACCACGGGGACATGTCGCAATTCGACTGTCTGTCCGAGCAACTCATTCGCCGACAATGTGTGGTGATGAACGTTGATTGCACCGCCAATGGGAGTCTTCTGTGCTAGGTTGCCGACGACATCTTCGGGACTTCGACCTTTCTGCACTTCCTTTTCTAGATCGGCAAGTGTCTCCGTGAAGAAGAGGGGCGTTATGCAAGGGAAATAAAAGGTGTCCAACCACACAGCTTCGTCGACGGACAAGCTCTGCAACACCGATTTGTCAAACAAGAGAATTGGTCCTGCGCCTGGCATTAGAGTTCTCCAGATACTGCGATACTGCTTGGTTGCGCGGGCAGGATTTGCACCTGCGTTTAGAGGTTATGAGCCTCTCGTATTGTCCTACGCTACTACCGCGCCACATACTCACATACAGACATGGTCCGGGTGGCAGGAGTTGAACCTGCGTGGACATGTGCCCAAGACATGTGGGTGGCCGCTACCCTACACCCGGATCTGAAGAGAGGGCTTTGCAGCCCTCTCATGCCTACCCCTTCACGCAGACCACCTGGCGCAACGTGTGCACCACGTCTACCAGATCGCGCTGCGCTTCCATCACTGCATCAATGGACTTGTACGCCATCGGTGTTTCGTCGATGACATCCGCGTCCTTACGGCACTCGACGCCCACCGTCGCCTTGGCGTGGTCTTCCAGCGAGAAGCGGCGCTTCGCTTCCGTACGCGACATGGCACGTCCGGCTCCATGACTACAGCTCATGAAGCTTTCCGGATTGCCCTTGCCGCGGACGATGTACGAACGCGCTCCCATGCTGCCGGGAATAATTCCCATGTCGCCTTCACGCGCACGTACTGCGCCCTTGCGCGTGATGAGCACGTTCTCGCCATAGTGATGCTCCCAGGTCACGTAGTTGTGATGGCAGCTCACGATCTCCATATTGGCTTCGAACGCCGGGACTTCTCCCGAGCCCTTAACCGCCGCGATCATGTTCTGCATCATCAAGTCGCGGTTGGCCAGTGCGTAGTCCTGCGCCCAGTGCACCGCGCGGAGGTAGTCCTCGAAGTGCTCTGTCCCCTGGGGCAAGTAAGCGAGGTCTTGGTCCGGCAGGTTGATCATCCACTGACGCATATCGTTCTTCGCCAGCTCGATGAAAAACGTGCCGAAACGATTGCCTACGCCACGCGATCCCGAGTGCAACAGGAACCAGACAATCTCGCTTTCATCAAGGCAGACCTCGATGAAGTGGTTCCCGGTGCCGAGTGTCCCCAAGTGGTTCATGCGCTGCTTGTGATCCAGCTTGGGATACTTCTCAACAATCGCCTTGTACGCCGGCTCCATCTTCGCCCATGCTTCCAGGTGATGCGCCGGAGCGTCCGACCACGCGCCGCGGTCGTTCTTGCCACCGTTGTCGGTACGCCCGTGGGGCACCGCCTTCTCAATCGCCGTTCGAATGCCGTGCAGATTGTCCGGCAGCTGATTGGCATGCAAAGAGGTCTGCACGGCCATCATGCCGCAGCCAATATCCACACCGACCGCCGCAGGAATGATTGCGCCGCGCGTTGGAATTACGCTGCCAACGGTCGCGCCGATGCCCCAATGCACGTCCGGCATCGCCGCCACCCACTTGTAGATGAACGGCAACTGCGCGACGTTCAAAAGCTGCTGGCGTGCAGCGTCCTCCAGCGGGACGCCCTTGGTCCAGGCCTTGATGGGCACACCGTGGTCCGGCATCATCACGTTGTAAGTTGCGTCTGTCATCGGCTTTCCTTTCTTGCAATCAATACCCGCGGACACGAATCTGGTGGCTCGGCACGGAATTGAACCGTATCCACTGGCTTTTCAGACCAGCACTCTGCCGTCGAGTTCCCGAGCCAAACTTTGGTGGACGGTGCGAGACTTGAACTCGCATTTCACGGTTGCAGGCCGTGGGTAATCCCCTTATACGAACCGCCCATTTGGGGCGAGATGAGAGAATCGAACTCTCGTGACTGGAGCCACAATCCAGTGCCTAAGCCATTCGGCCAATCCCGCCATCGAAATCTGGAGCTGGTCGAGTGAATCGAACACTCGTCGGAGAGGTACAAGCTCTCTGCACTTCCACTGTGCTAGACCAGCAAACTTTGGAGCTGGCACGCAGCCTCGAACTGCGATCGGGCGCTTACCGTGCGCCTGCTCTTCCCGTTGAGCTATACCAGCGGAGCTGGTGCGGCGATTCGAACGCCGATCACGGACTTACGAGGCCCGAGCTCTTCCTACTGAGCTACACCAGCGAAAAACTCTGGAGGTGGCGGGGAGAATTGCACTCCCGATGATCTGCTTTGCAGGCAGACGCCTTGCTGTCTTGGCTACGCCACCTCATACATTTGGAGCGGAAGGCGGGACTCGAACCCGCGCTCTCGACGTTGGCAACGTCGGGTCTTAGCCACTAGACGACTTCCGCCCTCACAAAATGTTGGAGCGAGCAGCGAGAGTTGAACTCGCGTCATCGGGTTGGAGGCCCGAGGCACCAGCCGCTATACCATGCTCGCTCTCCAAACTGGCAGGGGTGACAGGATTCGAACCTGCTTGAACTCGTTTTGGAGACGAGCGCCCTTCCCATCGGGATCACCCCTATGGCGGTCGCAACGGGAGTTGAACCCGTCCCTCCTGATAGACAGTCAGGCATCCTGCCGCTAGACTCTGCGACCGCTTTCAAAATTGGCTGCGAGGGCACGATTCGAACGTGCATGAACCGGGTCAGAGCCGGTTATCCTGGCCAATTGGATGACCTCGCAATTTTGAGGAGGGAACCTTCGGAATACGGTGTGTTTTCTGGACAAGAGAAGTAACCGTAGCCTTCCACCACTCCTCGAATTTCCCTCGATTACTCGTCAATGAGCTTCCTCCTTTGCTGACTCTTCAAACTGGCTGCCGGGGAGCGATTCGAACGCCCGTATCCGGATTCAAAGTCCAGAGTCCTGCCGCTAGACGACCCGGCATTACACCTTCAGCGGAATCGCTTTCATGCACCGGACACACAAAACCGCTGACTCATCGACGTTGTGGCCAAGCCTCCGGCGATCAGCACGCGCACGATCAACCAATTCGTGATGATCGCCGCCGCGATCACAGTAAAGGTCCGACGCAAGCTCTATCTCAAAGCCTTCGAGTTCAAAGGTTTGTGTACTCATAACTTTGGTAGCAGCGAGGAGAATCGAACTCCCATCTCAGCCTTGAAAGAGCCGCATCCTGGCCGTTAGACGACGCTGCCTCCTCTCTGCGCACGGTCAAAAATGCGCCGTAAAAAGCAAAAGCCCCCGATTTGTATCGGAGGCTCAGAAAAACTACGCGCAATGGATCGCCCCCGTTACATGAACGTACCTTCCCCCGCTCCTTGCCACGTAAACGTGGCCGGTGTCGGGAAGCAATCGGTATGGGGTTTGCGCATCATTGCGTGTATCTCACTTTTTACTCTCACACGATTTCAGAAATTCGTCAATACCCAAAAGTGACTGTTACTGCGGTTCCATAGGAGCGTCTTAGTCAGTAGTGTTTGGCGAATTAACGAAGTCCTCGCCCCATGTCTCCGGTACCTTTTCGCGACACCCTGCCTTTCGCCAAGGTCTCGCCCGCAGATAATTGGCCGAGATGGGTATCCCCTTGACTCAGGTAGGCCCAATATCTAGTATGCCGGGGTGGTGGCAGAAGAATATCCGCGGAATGTAATGGAGTTGGAGACGAAATTTGCTACGGAAGAAGCGTGTCGTGCGTACCTGGCACGCCTCCGCTGGCCAGCAGGTTTCCGCTGTCCGCGCTGCGGATCGGACAAGGCGTGGTCCGTGCGAGAACGGTGGGAGTGTGCTGGGTGCGGGCGCCAGACTTCGGTCACTGCGGGAACCATCTTTCAGGACACCCGGATTCCGTTGCTCGTGTGGTTTCGTGCCATGTGGTGGGTGACGGCGCAAAAGAACGGGGCCAGCGCTTTGGGACTGCAACGAGTGCTGGGGCTGAAAAAGTATGAGACAGCTTGGACGCTGCTGCATAAATTGCGCCGCGCCATGGTGAGACCAGGGCGCGATTTGCTCACGGGCAGAGTCGAGGTGGATGAATGTTATATCGGCGGGTTGGAGGAGGGCTTGCCGGGCCGGCTCAACTTGCAGAAAGCCCTCATTGTCGTTGCCGCTCAAGAAGATGGGCCGGGGATCGGGCGGATTCGCATGCGCCACATTGTGGACGCCTCAGCCGCAAGCCTGGTGCCTTTTGTGCAGGACTCCGTCGAGCCCGGTAGCGTCATCCATACCGACGGCTGGCTGGGATACCTACCCTTGGAGAGCAAAGGTTACGAGCACGAGGTCACGTTGCTCAAAGGGAAAAAGAAGACTCCATCGGAGCTGATGCCACGGGTTCACCGTGTGATCTCCTTGCTCAAACGGTGGCTGATTGGAACCCACCAGGGAGCGGTCAGCCATAAGCACCTCGACTATTATCTGGATGAGTTCACGTTCCGCTTCAATCGGCGGCGGTCCAAGAGTCGGGGCAAGCTCTTCTTTCGCCTCGCGCAGCAAACTGTGGCTGTCGATCCTGTGACCTACTACCGGATCGTTCACCCGACCCCAGGCAGGGTCAAACCACAATCTGTAGGGGCTACCTGAGTCAAGGGGATACCCATCTTGGCCGATTCACTGATCTTCGTGTCGGGCCCTAGAACGATTCCCCAAACGATCAACCCTCTGCCAAATTGAGCTATATACATAAATAAATCCTCTACCTCCTTCCAGCCGGATTTATAACCAAACCTCGCGCCATAATTCTTCACATTTGATCGACCGCCAATCGTCTTGTCTGGAAGCAGGCCTACCAGATATTTTGTGAGAACGTCGGAGCTGCCTTGAGGTTGGTAGAACTCACTGAGGAACGCGTGGGTCTTGCTTAAAGCCCTCCCTGTTTCTCGGTAGTACAAGGCGTGCGTGAGTTTTCTTTCCAAAGTTTCAATCGGCTCGCGAAATAGGCTAGGGGTACGCACCTCGATTGCAAGTGGACTTGGCGTGATGACTGAGCCGACGTTATAGATCGGTCGTGCTGTTGAGGCATCAGGCAATGCATCTGGAAAATTGTGTGAGATCGAATCTCGCAACTTCGTAATCTTCGCAACATCCGCAGGTGTTCGATTCGATTCATTGAAATCCAGCAGTTGCGCGTAGAAACCAAAAAGCTGGTCATCTCTCCTCGACTCACCGTTGCATTGTTCGCAAGCCGGAAACTCGAATTCTTCTGGACAGTGCCCTTCAGGAAAACATGCCTTTGGTGGAACGTGGTCAATCGTTGTAGCTAGCTCGGCGCCAGCGCAGAAACAACAGTAAGGATGGTCCAGAAGAAACCGTTTCGTTTTGCTGAGTCGTTTCGTTGCTCGCATCATTGCTGTATCTCGTTTGTATGAGTGCAAACATCCAAACTGAAAATGCCTGGAGGGCGGGCCGGGAGTCAAACCCGGATTTGCAGCTTCGGACGCTGCCGTGTTGTTCGATTACACCACCCACCCATCTGGAACTCGCGCCGGGAATCCAACCCGGATCTCTTCGTTAGGACCGAAGCGTCATCATGCCTTAGACCACGCGAGCCTAATCAATGTGGAGGGGATGCAGAGAATTGAACTCTGATCTCAAGGTTCGTAGCCTTGCGCCCTCATCCGTTGGACCACATCCCCACATTGGAAGCGGCAGAGAGATTTGAACTCTCATCGTCCGAGGTAGAAGCTCGGAGCATTGATCCGTTATGCTATGCCGCCTCGTTGTTGCTCTTGGTGCGGGATGTGGGAATCGAACCCACTTCGTCTCGCTTAAAAGGCGAGTGCATATCCATATCTGCCAATCCCGCAAGCTTTGGTGGGTGACGCTGGAATCGAACCAGCCTTGTCTCGATTAAGAATCGAGTGCATCTGCCATCTCTGCCAGTCACCCAGTTTCAACATCAAAATGGTGCAGGATGTTGGAATCGAACCAACGCCTCGCGGTTATCGACCGCGGGCTCGACCTTCGAGCTAATCCTGCGTGGTGCGCCGTTCGGGAGTTGAACCCGCATCTGTTGGGTGTAGGCCAACTATTCTGGTCCGTTGAACTACCGGCGCGAAAAATTGGTAGAGGGTACAGGAGTCGAACCTGTCTGGCCGCGCTAATCTGGCGCCGAAGTGGGTATAAGCCACTGCCCCTCGCCGGAGGCCCCTCCATGGTGGCTCGCGATGGATTCGAACCATCCGCGACGGCTTTATGAGAGCCGCGTTCTTCCTACTGAACTAGCGAGCCGTGTCTTCCCTCGAAACATTGGCTGGCCGGGCAGGATTCGAACCTGCGCATGGCGTGATTAACAGTCACGTGCCTTTCCAGCTTGGCTACCGGCCAAAAACAGGAAGGCCCCGATTTTGTCGGGGCCTTCGAGAATCGAATCTGAACTTGGAAATTTAACGAATGGTCAGACCAATCCCGAGGGCCCAGCGCGATTGACGCGCCGTCTCATAATGGATTTGGTCTGTATCGTCATTTTCGAAGTCGAGTATAGCATTGCTTTTGGCGGGAATCCAGCACTAACAAGCTGTTCTGTCACTCAAGTTGCTTGCCGTCTTCCACGACTTCAGCCATCCCTGACTCAGCATCCCGCCACAAAGTGGTCAAAAGGTATACCCACGTGACCACCGCGGACTCGAATTTCTTGGGCATTCGATTCATGCACTTGCGGCTGCTGCGGAAAGACCCTTTTTGACCACTGGGCTAAGAGCCAATTTCCGCTTGGGTTCGTTCCGCTCGGCTGGTCTGTTCGCGGGGAGCGATAGAGGGGGGAATCTGGACGCCGCCGGGATAACTTCAGGTTTGGCCGTCATCGGGGAGCGAAACAAACCCATCAGGACTTTTCATAAAGCACGCCGCTGTACACCGTTAGAGGAGCGCCTATTGCGGAGCCGCGATGTTGGCACTGCTGTTTATCCGGGAAACCAGAGATCTCCGCTTGGAAGATCTCGATGCGCGTCCAACATTGCACCACGGTTTCGCACAGCCGCAGCCAATGCCATAGCCCTCTCGTCATCCGGCAGTCAGTTCAGAATTCTCACGGGCCTGGCGAGACGAAATTGACTGCCTGAGCCGCGCAGAGTAGGCTTACGCGCAACCACTGCGTGCCGGATACTGTGCCGAGTCTTTTGACAGCCGACAACGTGAAAACCCGAGATGTCAGAACAGGGGGTTCTGCTCCCAAGCCTCACTCATGAGACTTGCTACCAGAGACGAGTGGAGTGAGGAATGACACTCATCACGAGAAGACAATTCGTTCGGCAGACAGCCTTCTCCGCCGGTGCACTCTACGGGTTTCGACTCAACCTGGCCATGCCAACGGAGGGTCTCGAACACAGTGGAGAGAGGCCACCGTCGATCGATCCCGGTGCAATCCAGAAGCTGGCCTCGAAGATTAGCGGCCATGTCATTACACCGGACGCTTCTGACTATGAGTCGGCACGCCAAGTTAACAATCACGCTTACGATCGGCATCCAGCGGTCATCGTGCGTTGTGCCAGCCCCGCTGACGTTGCAACGGCTCTCGATTTTGGCCGAATGCAGAGTTTGTCCGTGGCGGTGCGCTGTGGAGGGCACAGCTCCGCTGGATTTGGAGTGTGTGAAGGCGGGATGATGATCGACCTTGCTGGAATGAGGCGAGTCGAGATCGACGTGCAAAAACGCATAGTTCGTGCGGAGGCAGGGTGCCTTGTTGCCGATGTAGACCGGGCGACGCAGCGCTTTGGCCTCGCAACCGTTATGGGTGGATGCCCGACTGTGGGAATTGGCGGGCTGACTCTCGGCGGAGGGATTGGGACCTTGATGCCAAAGTACGGTGCCGCCTGCGACAACATCCAATCCGCAAAAATTGTGACGGTGGACAGCAGGCAATTGGAGGCAAGCCAGCACTCCAATTCAGACCTTTTCTGGGCCATTCGCGGCGGAGGCGGGAACTTCGGTGTGGCTACCTCTTTCCAATACAGGCTCTATCCTGTGACGGAGGTCCTAGCGGGAGCACTTGAGTATCCGGTGGGGGGAATCTCAGAGTTGCTGCGGACATATCAGAAGTTCACTGCCACAGCGCCCGATGAAATCATGCTTGTTGCCATGATCGTGTCGTCGAAGCAGGGCCCGAGATTCCGGATTCGGTTTCGTTATTGCGGCGCCTCGAGTGTCGGAAATCAACTGCTAAGATCCTTGCGGGAGCCGATTAAACCGGAAGTAGACACGGTACAGGTGATGTCCTATCTGGAGGCGCAAACAACGGAGTTTCCGCAACCGCCGAAGCCCCTGCCTTATTTTGAAACGAGCCTCTTTCTTCCCGCACTCAACGAACCTGCTATTGCGGCGATCACAACTGAAATCCAGGATGCGCCCCAGGGAATGAGGGTGATGATGTGGCATATGCACGGGGCGGTAACGCGCGTACCCATCAGAGACATGGCATTCCCATTAAGAGAATCCGGGCATGTACTGCAACTCAAGGGCGACTGGGATACGCCCGGAGAAGAGGCGAGTGTGAGGCAATGGACGAACGCACTTCGCGCTGTGCTGGATCCCTTTTCGCGCGGGCTCTACGTCAATCACCTAAGCGAACCGAGCGACAACCAAATCAGAGCGGCGTATGGACCAAACTATGGGCGGCTGGCAGAAATAAAGAAGAAGTACGATCCCAAGAATGTGCTGGTGCTCAACCCGAATATCAAGCCGGCCTGACGATTCGTGTTGCGTCAGTCTACTCCCGTCAGTACCGACACACGGTCGGTCTAGTCCCGTATAGTCGGCGACTCGGGCGCTCCGTCCCAGAAGCGCGTGCCCAAGGGCTTAACCAGAGGTCAGCATCGGACTGGGTGTACAATTCCGAGGATTTTCGCAGCTCCCAAAGGAAATCCAAAATGACGACTCGCAATCCGAAGAGCGGGATCACACGACGTGTTTTTTTTGAGCGCGGTGCGGGACTTCTCGCAACCGCAGGAATTCTTGCCGGTGTCAGCGAGGCAAAGGAAGGGCTCAACTCCGATAGGAAAGTGGATGTGGCTAGAACAGGCCCGGCGCCGATGACCGGGAAAATCGCGCTGGAGGAACACTTCGCCCTTCCCGAGGCTACGGACACGTACCACGTGCAACCAACGCCGGATTTTCAGCTGCAAATGCAAGACATGGGTAGTGGGCGAATCGCGGAGATGGATCGAGGCGGTGTGGAACTCTGCATCCTCTCGCACGTTGGACCTGGGATCCAAGCCATTCCCAGGACTTCCGAAGCGATCGCCACTTCGCGGCGGTGGAACGACTATTTGGCGGAGCACGTTGCAAAATATCCGAAACGACTGAAAGGTTTCGCGGCATTACCGATGCAGGACCCTCAGGCTGCGGCTCAGGAATTGACACGTTGCGTTAAAGAACTCGGTTTCTGTGGCGCTCTGGTAGCTGGGTTCTCACAAATTGGGGAAGCGGATTCGGCAGTGTTTTATGATTTGCCGCGATACCTGCCATTTTGGGCAACCGTCCAACAGCTCGATGTGCCTTTCTATCTTCATCCTCGCAATCCTCTGCCCACGCGCCAGCAGGCTTACGAAGGACACCCGTGGCTCGTCGGCTCGGCCTGGGGTTTCGCGGTCGATACGTCAACCCACGCATTGCGTCTGATGGGCAGCGGCTTATTCGACGAATATCCTAAGCTCAAATTGATTCTCGGACACCTCGGCGAAGGACTGCCCTTCCAAATTTGGCGCGTCGATCATCGCATATCCAAGAACGGCATTCACACGAAAGCGAATCTGTCTATGAGCCAGTACCTACGGGAGAACTTCTACTTCACTACCAGCGGGACCTTTCGCACACAGGCGCTGATCGACGTGATCCTTGAAGCAGGGGCCGACCGCGTTCTGTACTCGGTGGATTACCCCTATGAGGACATGTCCGAGGCGACCTATTGGTTTGACAATGCTTCCATCAGCGAACCTGACCGCCGCAAGATCGCGCAGAGCAATGCACGGCAACTGTTCCGCCTTTAAGCGTCGTCACAGACGCGACGAGGCGGTTATTGAAATCTACAGAATACGCCATTGAGATCGTCGAGGCGCTGGAGAAGGCGCACCGGCAAGGAACCGTCCATCGCGACTTGCGATTCTGGTGGATGGTCGGCAACTCTTACCTTGGGATTACTTCGGCCGCAATGTTCTCTGGTGCCGGAGGTCCAAGCCTTCTTAAGGAAATAGGGGTAGCTCGCGCTCGTCAGTTTCCGGCGCCAAGGTCATTTCTTCAGCTCCGCGTCCCAGTTGGTCACCAAATGCAACGGCTCAGGCGCGCCGGTCGTGGTACCCGCAACCACGACGAACCGGTTGCCGTCCCCCGTTACGTCATACTGGTTCACTCCCGCTCCCGTCAGATATATCGTCTGAAGCATCTCAAACAGTGGGCGGACCGAGGCTACCTGCAGCGAGCTTCCGTTTTCTTTGAGTTCCACGGCCATTAACATCTTGTCCGGCGCCATGTAGTAGAACTCTTTCCCGTCGTGCCTCCAGCGGGGCGTCACACCGCCAGCGCTTGACACCTGGAGTTTTCCCGTTGGCTTCGGAAAAGAGGATATATAGATTTCGTTCCGGCCCGATTCGTCCGAGCGATAGGCAATCCATCGGCCATTCGGAGAGATCATGCCCGAGTCTATATTTGCGCCTTTCACTTCCAGCAGAGGTTCGGCATCGCCACCGCTCGCGGCCGACAAAAGTGACACGCGCTGCTCACCCGTACGCTTGGGCCTTTCAGTCAGGACCAAGAACTTCCCGTCGGGTGTCCAATCATTCAAAGTCACAAAGTGGTCTTCGTTAGTTTCCCACCGCTCTTGCTCCGGCGTCATCTGGTTAACGGCTTTCAAGTAGATCACGCGACTGCCAGGCTTTCTTGTAGAAACATAGGCGACGCGTGTCCCGTCCGGAGACCACAAGGCCGAGTGCGACGCCAGGTCCATGCGATCGGTGGCTAAATGCGTACGGTTACCGGAGCGGGTATCCGCCACCCACAGGTCTACTGTTCCCGAGGTCAGAGAGATCACATCGCAGGTCAGAGCCCTTGCATCGGGCGAAAATCTTGGCGAAGCGGCAGGAGCTGATTCACCAAGACTGCTCAACTGCTTTCCATTTCGATCGAACAATACGAGGGAATGTGACACAAGACCATTTCCCTGCAGATATATCAATTCTCCGTTCCCAGATACCGAAAAGTATCCATTGCTGAACTGAGGGTCGGACTGAACGCTCTCCACAAGGGGAACTGCTTCTCCCGTGAAATCCATCTTTTCCAGATTGAAAGGTCTTGCCATCAGGACATTCTGCGCGAGGTAGAGCAAATAACCATTGGCGTAAGCAATGGGCGAGCTGCCATGAAACAGAATCCTGCTCTCCTTTTCATCCAATGATCCCAAATAAAAGACATTATCCTCGCTCACAGGACCCAACAGCGCCGCCATGAAAAGAAAATGGTTCCCGTCAGGCAGGAAATAGGGCCAGCGATGCGTTCCTTCGTTTCGGCTGGCGTCCAACGTCGTGACGCTCTGTGGCGTTCCTCCAGACGCAGGGATGCGCTGGATCTCGCCGCTGACTCGTGCGAACACGATTACGTCACTGCGGCCCCAGCTCGCGCCCCGGTTCGATTCCGCGTCGCATAATGTTTGGGTTGGCCCTCCCGTCGCTGCAATTCGCTTCAATTTCCCTTGCGCAAAAAAGCCCAGATTCCGGCTGTTGGGGGACCAGAAGGCAAATGAGACCTCTTCGGTCCCCACAAGAGGCCGAGCCGAAAAGGAATCTAATGGCCGCACCCAGAGTTGCGTCACTCTTCCGACGCGGGCAATGAAAGCCATGCTCCTCCCATCCGGAGACAGAAAGGCGCCGCCGACTGGGCCGTCGAAAACAAATGCGCCGCCCTCGGGTGGGGGGATCACTGAACGAACCACGTGCACTTCTACTGGTACGTTGCGGAGGTACGCGATGCCAACCAGAGCGGCTATAAGCACAGCAACCAGTGCCAAACCCCAGCTCATCCGCCGCCAGACTTCCTCTCTCGGCATCGGTGTTCCGGCTCCTATCAAGGGCCTCGACTCCACAATCCATTTCAGCTCGCTCTCTAAATCCCTCGCGCTTTGCCACCGATCGTCCGGCACCTTTGAGAGACATTTTCGGATGACGTGATCGAGCCCCAGTGGTGCCATCGGCTTCACGGCAGTGATGGGAGAGGGCTCTTTTTCCAAAATCGCAGAGGCTACACTGATGTGGCTCTTTCCCTCAAATGCCCGCTGCCCAGTCACCATCTCATACAGTAGGGCCCCCAACGAAAAAATGTCGCTCCGGCCATCGAGCTCTTTGCCCTCCACTTGCTCTGGCGACATGTACTGAAATGTACCGACAATCGTTCCTTCTTCCGTCATCGCCACTCTCGGCGTGTCCGCCGTCAGCGTCATTCCACTCGCCAATGGGCTTACCGGTTTTGCCAATCCGAAATCCAGCAGCTTCGCTCCCGTCGCCGCCAATACGATGTTCCCGGGCTTCAGATCGCGATGGACGATGCCGCTGCGATGGGCCTTATCGAGCGCATCAGCGATTTGTGCACCGTATTTCAGCACCTGTTCCAAGGGCAGCGGACCTCTCTCCAGCCGCTTCGCGAGTGTTTCTCCTTCCACGCACTCCATCACCAGATAGTCGGTCCCATCTTGATGGCCTACGTCGTAGAGGACGCATATGTGGGGATGATTTAGGCTGGAAATCGTTTTAGCTTCACGCTCGAAGCGCTGCTTCCGGACAGGGTCCCCAGAAAGATGCGCAGGGAGAATCTTGATGGCGACGGTGCGCTCGAGGCGTGTGTCCTTAGCGCGATACACTTCTCCCATGCCACCAGCCCCGAGGGCTGACTGGATCTCATACGGCCCGAGTTTTGTGCCCGAGGTCAGAGCCATCTGTGCGCGCCATTATAGTCCCAGCAAAAAGCGTTGAAGCCGATCCGACGATTCTGGACAGACGGTCGGCAAACCTCACCTTACCCGGATTACGTCAGAGTTGCCCGTCATAAGTCCGGCTGAGGGCTGAAGGTAACAGACGAGGTCCACCGAAGGTATAATCGCGGCCAGTATGGCGTTGGCTCCAGGTACCCGACTCGGGCCCTACGAAATCCTTGCACCGCTCGGCGCGGGTGGCATGGGGGAAGTCTACCGCGCCCGCGACACGCGGCTGGAACGAACCGTCGCCATCAAAATTCTGCCTGCACAATTCTCCTGTGACCCTGTCCGGAAGCAGCGGTTCGAGCGGGAAGCCAAAACGATTTCCAGCCTGAATCATCCGCACATTTGCGTTTTGTATGACGTGGGTAATCAGGATGGCGTGGAATATCTGGTCATGGAGTGCATAGAGGGCGAGACGCTAGCGAAGCGGCTGGAGAAAGGACCGGTAACACTGGACCAAGTGCTGAAGTACGGAGCGCAGATCGCGTACGCACTGGATAAGGCGCATGAAAATGGAGTGGTACACCGTGACTTGAAGCCGGGAAACATCATGCTGACGACGACGGGAGCGAAGCTGCTGGATTTTGGACTGGCACGGCCCACGGCGACACCAGCCACGCTTGCGACGATGACAGCGATGGTGCCTGCGCAGTCTCCAATGACGCAGGAAGGGACGATTGTCGGAACGTTTCAGTACATGTCGCCGGAGCAGGTAGAGGGAAAGGAACTGGATGGACGGAGTGATATTTTTTCGCTGGGTGCAGTGCTGTACGAGATGTTGACCGGAAAGAAAGCTTTCGAAGGGAAGAGCCAGTTGAGCGTGCTGTCAGCGATTCTAGAAAAAGAGCCACAAGCAATCAGCGCCATGAAGCCGCTGACCCCGCCCGTACTCGACCACGGCATCCAACGGTGCCTTGCGAAGAATCCGGAGGAACGATGGCAGCGGGCCCTGGATTTGGGGCTTGAGTTGAAATGGTTAGCCGAGTCTGGTTCAGGGGGGCGAGCGCCGACATCGCAAGAGCGGCTGAAACCGGGTTGGGATAGGCTCGCCTGGGTCCTTGCGGCAAGCTTTGCGCTCGTTGCTGTGGTTCTCGCGTTTACGTACTTCAACAACAGGCAGTCTCCCGAAGCGCACGTGGTTCGCTTCACGATCCCTCCACCGCAGAATGGGACGTATGTTTTCAACGGAGTGGAGGGTGGTGCAGTGCTTTCGCCCGACGGACGAAGTGTAGCGTTCATTGCCAGAGTAGATAAAGTCACGCAGCTCTGGGTCCGGGCGCTCGATGCATTCTCCAGCCGGCCATTGCCCGGCACGGAAGGTGTGGTGTCTGCATTCTGGTCTCCGGACAGTTCGAGCCTCGGCTTCTTTACGCAAGATAAATTGAAACGTATTGCGACCAGCGGGGGCCCAGCTCAAATCCTCTGCGAAGTCCATGACAGCCGCGGTGGAAGTTGGGGTCAGCTTGATGTGATTCTTTTTAGCAGGGTGATCGGTGGGGTATATCGCGTATCCGCATCTGGAGGTATCCCGGAGAGAGTAACGAATCTGAACGCGAGCCGCCTGGTGGTAACGCATCGCTGGCCTTTTTTCCTTCCTGATGGAAAGCACTTCTTTTTCATGGCATCACCCCTAGGGAGTGTGAGCCCTGAAAACTCTATCTACGTGGGTTCGCTCGACGGAAAGGACCCTAAGCTCTTATTTCACGGAAGCTCGCCAGTCGCGTATGCAATGGGCCACGTTCTTTATATCGAGGATAAGGTCTTGATGGCGAGACCGTTCGATCTTAAGAAATTGGATTTCAGCGGGAACGCCTTTCCTGTTGCAGAAAACATCTTATTCAACCCAATTATCAGCAATGGAGCCTTCTCGGCCTCACAGAACGGTCTGCTCCTTTATCAGCAGGGAAGTCTGGCTGGCTCCGGTTCACTACTGATGTTCGACCGCGAGGGAAGGCAATTGTCCAGCATCGGCGACCCAGGAGCATACACAGGGCCGCGTCTCTCTCCTGATGGGAAGCGGCTGCTCTTCGTTCAGACTGACCCGCGCGGCGGCACGAGAGATCTCTGGATTCGCGATCTCACGTCCGGCCAACTCAGTCGTCTGGCCAGCATTTTTCGGCCCCTTGGCCCAGCGTGGTCACCGGACGGCCAACGCGTCGCTTACTCGGGAGTGAAAGGCAATGAAGCGGCGATCTATATTAAACCCGCCAATGTCGTTGGAGCGGAGCAGGAGCTATGGAGACCTACCGATTCGTTCGTTTACTCAATTGACTGGACATCCGATGCGAAGTTTTTGATATTTACAGAGTTCCTGTCCAGCACCGGCAAGTCACGTATCGCGAAGCTTCCGACTGCCGGCAATGCTGGTCCCGTACCGGTTCTAGAGGCAGCAGGCACGAACTTCGGATACGCCCGAGTCTCGCCAGATGGCAAGTGGATCGCCTATCGCTCGGACGAGTCAGGAACGGATGAGATCTACGTTTCGTCGTTTCCGAATGTGGGGGGAAAGTTGCAAGTGTCAGTCGCCGGTGGCTCTATGCCTTGCTGGAGAGGCGATGGGAAAGAACTCTATTACCTGACACCGGACAATAAACTGATGGCCGCTGAGATGAAAGAGGCCAATGGCTCATCGCAGGTTGTGGCCACGAAAACTCTTTTTCAAACAGCAGCAGCTCCGACGAGAACGGGCGGCAGCCCGTATGATGTGACTGCAGATGGGAAGCGGTTCTTGGTGGAAACAGAGGCATCTGATCAGACGTCCGCACTGCTCAATGTTGTGGAGAACTGGACGGAGGAGTTTAGGAAGAAATGATTTTCGCGGCGGGAAGCAAGCTCAAACCGTATGAGATTCAGGCGCCGCTGGACACTGGGGGCACACATAAATTCGTTCCTCTTTAACGTAAGTGTCAGAGCAAACACACGGTTGACAGATTGAATCCGCAGCCAGCGTGAGTTTGTCACTTGATCTCGAAATTCTCAAGCGGCCAGTCTTCGTCCCTTCGTTCAGAGCGGATTACGACCTGTCGCCCCGCCAGTCGACCTGGATCTGAATGCAAAGCAAAGCCGCCCCGCCGATCAGGCGGCTTGCTGTCTATTGTGATTGGTCACGGGTTCTGAATTCTTGTGCGTGTGCTACTTGCTCACGCTTCTGACACAAGCACGCCCACCTGCTTTGTCACGGCAGCCGAAGGAAGCGCCATCGATCGCAGGCGTTCTGCGAACCGCGGGTCACCGCGCAGGCTGTCCCACTCCGGTGCGACCGCCAGGTGAACGAGTGCTGGGTCGCGGTACGCAATGGCCTGATCAAGGCAGTCGAACGCTTCATCGAGCCGGCCTGCCGCCCCATACAGAGGCGCGCGGAAGAATGCCATCTTCAGCAAAATGTCGAAGTCCAGTTGCGGGTTCGTGATCTGATCCACCATGAATCTTCTCACCCCGGCGAGGCCGGCCGTCGCGTACACCTGCTGCGTGTCCGCGGTGACCTGCTTCAACACCGCTACTCTCTCCTCGGAAAAGCCCCACGCGATGGCCTGGCTGACGGTCCAGGCTGCGAATCTATTGACGTCCCCGATCTTCCAATAGACGTGGTTAATGAATTGGCACGCCAGCACATGCTTCGGGTCGACGTCGAGCGCTCGCTGGGCCCAGACAAGCGTGTCGTCGTACTTCCGCTGATGCCAGTAAGAGACGGCGATCTGCACCAGAACGCCGGGCGATCGCGGATCGCGCGCGAGCGCCTGCTGCTTGCATCGCAGCCCATCGTCGAGCCGTCCGAGCGCTTCCTGGAGCGACCCATACTGTAGTAGCGCCTCGGTGTGATCCGGATTGATCTCGAGCGCACGGCACAGGCTGCGTTCCGCCGCCGTCCAGTCCCACTCGCTCAAGAAAAGGACGGTGCCAAGGGCAACTTGCGCGTCCGCCGAGGCGCTGTCCATCGCCAGCGCGCGCAAGGCGGACGCTTTCGCCTCTGTAAACGCTTCCTGGTGCGGCACCGCGCGAAACACTGCCTGCAGGCACCGTGCACGCGCCAAGCCGGCGTGCGCCGGTGCATAGGTCGGATCGATCTCGATCGCGGAACGAAAGGCGTCCACGGCGGCAGGCAGCTCGAAGTACGAGCCTGACAACAGGTGAGACCGGCCGCGGCCGACTAGCTCGTAGAGTTCGACGGGTCGCGTTATGGTGCTCGATGTTAATGGATTCTCGTGGGCCAGATCGCACGTGACTGCAGCGATGAAGCGGTACCCTGACCGCACCACCGTTTCGATGTAGGCCGGAGGCCGCGTGTCGTCGCCGAGCGCCTTGCGCAGTGCTGCCACGTGAACATTGAGAATGCCCTCTTCGACAAACGACTCGGGCCAAACCTGCGCCAGCAATTCGTCCTTCGTGACCAGCCGCCCCGACTGCCGCACCAACAGAACCAGCACATCGTAGGCCTTCGGTGACAAGCGAACGGTTTCGGCGCCGCGCAGCAGCCGTCGCTCTCCCACGTCCAGCGCGAACTCGTCGAAATGAAATACTTCCCGGCTAGCCATTGAGTTTTCGGCAAATCTTAACAAATCCTTCGGGACACGTCACGGTCCGGCTGCTACTGTGTGCACCTTGATGAGGATTCACGAAATGAGCACACGATCGTCGGTCGCCGTCATTCTGATCTGCGGATTCACATCACTATTGCTCGCACAAGCTCCACCAGCGCCACCCAAGCCTGGTCCCGAACACAAGAAGTTGGAGTACTTCCTTGGCAAATGGACTGTGGAAGGCGAGATTAAAGCCAACGAGTTTGTGCCCGCCGGTAAAACTGTCAGCACCGAAACATGTACATTGGGGTCGGGGGGATTCTATGTCGAGAGCCGCGCTGAAGGGGGGCAATTACCGACGCGTCTCGCCATCATGGCCTACGACAGCCATGCGAAGGTCTACACATCCTATTACGCCAACAGTGTCGGACTCGTGGGTACCGCCACAGGATCGGTTAGCGGAAATACCTGGACGTGGATGGAGGAAGACAAGTTTGCGGGCAATGCCATCAAAGGAAGAACTACAGTTACGATGTCATCACCCACTCAGTACACAATGAAGTATGAAATGGCCGACGGAAAGGGCGGTTACACAACCCTGGTAGAAGGTAAAGCCACCAAAGAAACCCGTTAGAGACGCAAGCGCCAGAGGTCCGGAATGAAGCAGCACATGGTCCTAATGGTAGAGTTCTGTTGGGCGGTGGATACGGAGTTCTCGTCCTGCATGAGACATTAGTCGACGGCGGCGCGCTTAGAGCTGTTATCCTCGATGGGCTCCGATGGACCCGCAACAATCCGATAAATCGGGTGAAGATTCCGCGATTCGCAGCAGCGGAAATGGTGGATTTCGTGATCGCCAGGGCCAACCGGTCAACGATGAGCGAATAGGCGTTTGTCACCTCCAACGCAAAGCGCAGATAGTCTGTTCCGGCACCTGCAAGAAACTCCACCGATTCCTCAGGCACCCACAAATTTTCCCGACGAGGCAGTAATTGACGGATCGAGCATGCTCATAGAAATCGGAGCGGTGGAGGCAATCTTCCGGTACCCCGTGAAGTCCATGGCCGGCGAACGACTTGAGGCCACCGAGCTAGGCTGGTACGGCATTGAGGGTGACAGACGCCTGGCATTCCGGCGGACGGACGACCGCAGCGGGATGCCGTGGCTGACAGCAAGCAAGCTTCCCGACCTGCTCCTGTTTGCTCCGCACCGCCGTGAAGACGGTGCTCCGCGAGACCTTCCTACGCATATTCGCACGCCGGACGGCGAAGAGATGCCCGTTTTCGGGGAGGATTTGGCCAAGGAGGTCGGGCGTCGGTACGGGGCTCCCGTGCAGATGATGCAGTTGAGGCATGGCATCTTCGACGAAGCGAGCATCTCGGTGATTGCCTCCGATACGGTGCGCGAGATCGGACGCCTCTCGGTGCGGAGCCTGGACGTGCGACGATTTCGCCCGAATATTCTGGTTCGTTTACTGCGATCGGCTTCCTTCCAGGAGGACGAGTGGGTGGGTGGTATGCTCTCCTTCGGCGAGGGGGACGACGCCCCCGCCATCGCCGTCATCATGCGAGACGAACGCTGCTCGATCGTGAACCTTGATCCCGAGTCGGCCAGTCCGGCGCCAGAAGTGATGAAGGCGGTCGTTCGTGCGAACCAGAACACCGCGGGAATCTACGGCGCGGTCACTCGCATCGGTCGATTGGCGGTCGGACAGACCATATTCCTCCGTGCGGCGACCGAGAAGAGGGAACGTGGGTGATCGAAACACAATGTCCCGGAACGCCGCCCAACCCGCGTTAAACCTGACGGGCGCTGTGAAGCGCGTACTCTCTCAAAACGCGATACGATTTCGGGAAAGACCGTCTCCTGAGGGAATGCAACCCTTATGACGCTCATTATTGCGGCTGCACAATCGACTTCGATTGCCGGGGAAATTGCAAGTAATGTCGTGCACCATCTGCGATTCGGCACCATCGCCGCCGAGCATGGCGCACAACTGCTGGTCTTTCCTGAGCTATCGCTGACCGGATACGAACCGGGCATCGCACGGTCGAATGCAGTCTGTCCGGAGGCCCTCGTCCTGGATTCTTTGCGGCGTTTGGCTCAAGGGGCTCATATGACGGTGGTTGTTGGCGCGCCAATGCTGAACGACAGAGATGAGCTGTACATTGCGGCGCTCGCGGTCCGTCCTGATGGTTCGACGCTGATTTACACGAAGGAACATCTCCATCCGGGCGAAGAACAGACTTTTGTGCCCGGCTCCGGCGGCCCTGCGTTTCTAATCGGGGATACGAATGTGGCCTTGGCGATCTGCGCAGACACAACACACTCGCAGCACCCAGCGGCCGCTGCGGCGCGCGGAGCGAACGTTTATGCTGCCGGTGTTCTGATCACCAGGAATGGGCACGATGCGGACACAACGCTACTGAAATCCTATGCGTTGGAGCACCGGATGGCGGTTGTAATGGCGAACTACAGTGGTCTTACCGGTGGCTGGGCATCAGCAGGCAGGAGCGCCATTTGGTCCGAAGATGGGAAGTTGGTGGCTGCAAGTGACGCAACAGATGAGACCTTGGTCATTGGCAGAAAGAAGGATGGCGTGTGGGACGGTATGGTACTGCCGCTCACATAGTTTTCGGAGCGATTGCTGTACGGTCGGCCCAGTACCGCTGCGCAACCTGCTAAAGCTCTCAACTCCCGGTCGGGCGCGCCTCTCCTCATTCACGCCTGCCTCGGCTCAACGTTCGCGTTTCGCCGGAAAAAATTGGTCGGGTCGTATTTGTTCTTGAGAGCAACTAAGCGTGAATAGTTGCTGCCGAAGATGGCCTCAGCCGCGCCTTTGCCGGCATAGCTCTGGTAGTTGGCATAAATCCGTTCGCCGGACGTGGCCCGTAGAAGCCGACGTGCTTCGTCGGCCCAAAGCATGAAACGCTGCGCCTTCGCCGGATCTTTCCAATTCAAGCCAATACGAATGTGAATCCCTCCTGATTGGCGAAGCGGGAAGGCCGTTGAGTCCGTCTTTACCCGACAAGCCTCACCGTGCATGTAATGATCGATACCCAGCACGGTCTCAAGGGGGGCCTGAGAAAGGCGATCGAGGGTTATGTCCATCACTTCGTCTGACAACTCATTTCGGTAAACGGCCGCAATGCACCTGAAGCTGACTTCAGGTCCGCCCGCCGGCGATATGCCCGTGAGCTCGGCGAATTCCTGACGCCTGACGGTATCTTTCGCAGGAGTGGCGACCGTTCGGAAAGCCCGAAGCAATCGCTCCGCTTCGGCCGCCTCACCGGCGTGACACAGACTGACGAACACGCCGCGCTCCCCTGGCGTCAGGTTGAGTGTGGCTTGAAACGAATCTGGCGCTTCGGCCATGAAGTCGCGGAAGAATCGTAGGACCGGTCGCGCGTCTCGAACCGGGTAGTAAATGTCGCCGGACGTGACCGGACCAAGCGCGTAGAGGCGACACTCAAAGCTTGTCGTGACGCCAAAATTGGCGCCGGCGCCCCGGAGGGCCCACAACAAGTCTGGGTTGTGCTCCGCATCAACAGACAGGATTCGGCCGTCCGCGGTAACTATACGAGCGGAAAGCAGATTGTCGCAGGACGCTCCATGAAGTCCGGAAAGCCAGCCCAAGCCGCCACCGAGCGTTACCCCGGCAGCCCCAACACCCGGGCACTGCCCGAGTACCGGAGCCAGCCCATAGCGTCCCGCCACCCGCATGACTTCACCACCCAACACTCCCGCATCGATGCGGCCAGTGTGCTTGGCTGGGTTGATCGTCACACGGTTCATCCCGACTAGGTCGATGACGAGGCCGTTGGAGGTGCTCCAGCCCATATGGCTGTGGCCCCCGCCCCGCACAGCGACTTCCAGTCCATGTCTACGAGCGAATTCGACGGCGTACCGGACATCATCGGCATGAGCACACCGTGCAACCAGGGCGGGTCGTCTCTCCGTGTCGGGGTTCCAAAAATAGACGCGCCGCGCTGCCTCATAACCGGGGTCGGTTGGGAGAATGAGACCGCCCTTCAGTTGTGCGCGGAGCTTCTTGAGAGCGTCGGAATCAATTTGGCTTCTGTCGTGGATTTCGACTTGACCGAAGGCTGTCGTCAACCCCAGCGTTCCAGTTATCGCGAGCGCCCGCTTGATGAACTGGCGACGGCTCTGACGGGTCTGAAGATTCATGGGTAGGAAGCCATCATCGTCTAAACGGTGCCGTTAATCGGACTGATGTATCCGCCGGTTCAACTCGCATCCTCAACGAGCACGGCCTTATTATGCCATTATGCTGGTGCGCAGTGTGCGCCTTAGCATGAGTCATTTGTGAGCAATTCAGATTGGCGTTCCAAGGTGACGACGCTACTCCGGGAACAGACCGATCGTTGGCCAGAACTGTCATCTCAATTGCTGAACTTGCGATCCGGAGCAGCAGGACCCGAGCCGCGTGTGCCAAGGTGATTCGGCTGGGCTGGACATACCAGCCCTTCTCACCAGTAACCCCGTTCGTGTCGAAGCCGCGGTCCCGAGTGCATCGTCGGCAAACAGGAAGTTATTTGCCCCTGAACGGCACTGCGAAAACCCAATCACTCGATGTTGTTCAAAGCTCGCTTCCCAACTACCACGTAGGGCTTGATTTACTCATCCAACTGACTAAGCATCATGCGGAACTTGGCGCGCAGAAGTCGCAGAGTTCTTTGTGGCATGAGCCGCTTAAGTCGCCACAGGCGTCGATCTTCTCCGGGTGGAAAGAAGTAGAGATCGCCCCGTCGGGCCGCCCTAAGGATTGCCACTGCCATGTCCTCGGCAGAGCGGGGACTGCCTGAGATCATGCGCTCCAGGGCACGACGTTCCACTTCGGCCTGCGCCACCATGCGGTCAACCAGGTTGCTTCGAAAGTAACTCGGACAGGCGACCGTGATTGTGACCCGGTCCCCGATTTCGTTGAACAGGGTCTCGGTCATAGCGACGACGGCTGCCTTACTGACAACATATGGGCCAAGTCTTGGAACAGCAGTGATAGCAGCACGAGAGGCGATATGAATGATGTGACCTTTGCCGGCATGCGCCATGTCGCCCGCAAAAGTCCGGCAACCTAGCACAATCCCCAGGAGATTTACGTCAAGCGCTTTGCGCCAATGATCAATGGGAGCCTCGGCGACGCTTCCCGATACTGCGATGCCCGCACATTGCACTAGCCACTGAGGAACTACGCCGTCGAGACCCGTTCGCGCCCGAGTCCAAGTTTCTGCGTCGCTGACATCGCCCGTGATCGCGTAGATACTGTGGGCGCCCCCTCCAAGGTCGTGGTGAGCCTTGGCCAGGCCGGACGCGTCCGAGTCGATCAACATAAGATTGGAGTCTCGCCCTAGCTCCTTAGAGATCGCGAATCCCAAGCCCGAAGCCGCACCAGTGACTACGGCCCAACCTGCTGGAAGAGCGTCGCGGTATTTCAATCCGGTGTTGTTTGTCATGTGGTGGTCCGCGTAGAGATCGGCTTCTGGCTTGTCCATTGAGGACAAACACTACTATTCCCTTTAGGACGCTCCCGGATAGGAATTGTACTTGTACGGTCAGGCCGAACCAATTGAGCGATCACGCTATCGATAGATGTAGCCTACGTGCATTTCGGTTCGAGCCCCGCGATCACAACGCATGGTCGGCAACCCTTTCCCCAGCGGATTTGTGGAAGGGTTGCCCGTTATCCGCCCGCAATCGGCGCAAGTGGGACTGGAACGGTCCGACTTCCAACAGGACTTCGGAGGACTGCGTGTTCCCCTATCGGGAGCCTCGTATTGTGAGACCTCGGGCCTATTAAGGTTTGATCCCAGCGGCTTCGACGATACGCGCCGCGCTTTCACTCTCGCTCAGAACAAAACGCGCAAACTCCGGCTGTGTCATGCTCATGGGATCGGCCCCATGCTTCGCAAGTTGGTCGCGCAAATCGGGCGCAGCCAGGACGCGTGCGATGTCTTTCGCTAGTTTGTCCACCACTCCGGCAGGAGTACCAGCGGGCACCCACACTCCATACCAAATCGGGTAGTCGAAGCCGGGGACGCCAGCCTCCGCGATCGTCGGGACCTCCGGCAGCAAGGACGAGCGCTTCGTAGTGGTCACGCCTAGCGTACGGAGGTTGCCCGCACGGATATCGGCCAGAGCGAGCGGGATGGGCGCCATCATGTAAGTAGTATGTCCTGCAAAAGTGTTGGCGATCACGTCAGCAATCGCATCGCCCGGTCGCGCGGGCACATGTGCTGCCTTAATACCTGCCTCCAGATTGAATTTCTCGAGCCCCAAATGCGTGCCAGTACCCGTGCCTGTGGAGCCAAACTCCAGCTGACCGGGTTTTGCCTTCGCCGCTGCGATAAGCTCGCTCACGGTAGTGATGCCCGACGATTTACCTGCGACCAGCACGTAGGGCTGGCTGGTGAGTGGAGCAACCGGGATGAAATCCTTCAACGGGTTATACGGCAGGTTCTTCAGGACCGCGGCGCTGTAGGCGTGAGCGCTGGTGTTCACGAGCAATGTGTAACCGTCGGGCGGCGACTTCGCGACCAAGGGCAGGGGCTTCTGTACTTCCTTTGCCGGGGTGATTCTCGACTGTCACGGGCTGGCCCCACAGCGCAGAGAGCTTCGGGCTGACGGCATGGGATATCACATCAGGCCCGCCACCTGCCCCGAACGGCTCAATCATGCGCACAGGCTTCGTTGGATAGTCTTGTGAACTTTGCAGCATCAGTGTCAGAGAACAAACAAATCCTAAAGCCATTCGAGTCCACATGCTTTACTCCTACTGGAATATTGAGGTCAGGACTGTCTCCCCATGTGAATTCCCGATTCTCCGTGGCAAGGTCGGCCCGCGTCAAATGAGCTCCGCTCAGCTGAATGTAAACGGCCAACCAGTACATGGCAGACCAGGGTTCCACCCTTCATCAGCGCGCAACGGACGTGCGACCAGTTGCTCCGCTCGCGATATCGACAGGGGATGTTGCAGCCATCGGGGTGTGAGTCGGCCCCCGATCTTGGATTCCGAGTAGCTAACGCTCGTGCTGACCTGGAGCGGGCGCAAAGAAGCCTCTCGGGGGAAACCGTGCAAACTGGTGACAAGGGAACTGCACACGCTCGGTTGTAACACGTTGTCAGGCCGACTCTATTTGTACTTCGAGGGCCTTGGCGTCGTCGTCGCTGACTTCAGCGCGTTAGCGGCTGAGCGCACATCGTCGTTTGTGAACACCGCAAAAAGGAACGGCTGCGATTCAAGGAAATGAGCCAGGTCACGCAACGTCAGACCAAGAGACGACAGCCGTTCCTGATCGACGAAGATCTGGCCGTTTTCCGGTTCGAAGGAAGTAATCAGCTGCTTGGCCTCTGGATCAAACTTCTCGTGCAACAGGTCTACGATCGATGGTGCAAGGTGCCGGCGATCCGGCGACGATGGTTCCGATGGCATGCCATGGTCCGCGGTCACCGCAAGGAGATAGTCATTACCAACCTTTGCTTCTAACACACTGAGCATCCGCTTCAACTGACGATCCATCTCGCCGAGCGTGACGCGCAGCTCGTCCGAATCCGGACCGTACTTGTGGCCCACGAAATCCGCGCCTTTGTAGTTCATCAGAATGAGATCTGGAACTTTGTCTTCGCCGAGCGGCTCTCGCTCCATCATCGCGGCCATCGCATCGGCTTCGAATGCTGGAAACAAAGCCGAATATCGCACTGCCTGGGTCGAGTCGATTTTGTGACCCATCCACTCTCCGCTCGCTGGCCACAGTGTTTTCGCATTGCGATCCTTCAGATAGGCAGGCAGCCGGAAACAGTTGGGGTTTGTGGTCCAGTTGCCCGTCTCCTGATCGTAGCTTGCGAGAACGACTGGCGCTCCATTCAACTGACACGCTCCATGCCCTGCGAGCGGCGTCGCCGCCCGGTCGATGCTGCCCTGTGCCAATATGATCGCGCGACCAGCCGTCTCCAGCTGCCAGACGTCAGCCAGCGTCAATGCCATCAGGTCTTGCGGCGTTCCTCCAGCGAAGAAGTCGTGGCGTCGGCGCTGCGTGCGCTCGTACACGTTGACCCCTGTGATTCCGTGCACGTGGGGATCGGTCCCGGTCGAGAGTGTCGAGTGCCCAACGGCTGTGTTGGTCGGAAGAAAGTTAACCTGCGACTGAGTGAACCAGGCGCTACGCTGGCGCAGGGCGGTGAGCGTTGGCATGGACGCGGCGTAGCGATCGAAGTAATCCCGGCGCATGCCATCCAAGACGAGCAGCATGACCACTCGTGGTCGAGCGAAACCCGTGCGTAAAACCGGTAATACACGGCCTGTCGACGAGGGAGGCATCTGCACGCCAAGCACAGCCGCAAGGGTTGGCGCAACGTCCTGCTGCACGGCCGGAGTCGAGTACGTTCCCGTTCTTACCGCGGGGCCCGCAAACATCAGCGGAATCGCTACGTCATACGTCCACGGCGAACCGTGCATGTACGCCACGTCAGCCCGCGTGATGAAGTCGCCTTCGCGCGGCACGATCAGGAGTTGGCCGGTTCGTCCCGGGAAGTATGCCCGAGCAAACATTTCCAAGAAGCGCTGTCGCGTCGCAAGGGTGGTTGCATCGGCTGGTGCTGCACGCGCGATCCGGGGTGCGTCGCTCCCAATAGATCGCTTGACCTGCTGGCTCGATACCGTCCAAGTCATCGCGACTAGGGTCAGGGTGATAGCGATCCGCGATCCTACTTTGCGCATGCGAGCACTCTTGGTTGATTACAGATTGTTCAGTCCGCGCTGATTCTAGTTTCGTCAACAAGGATCCTGCAAGCGGCCGTGTATGCGAGCTGGTACTAGAGACGCTGGCCATCCCCCGCCGCCGCATTCCGGGCGGATGGTCGGCATAACTGGCCAATCATGATGCCCGCGCGGGCGTAACTCAAGCAGATGGAGAGATTTAAGGGCGCGTGCACAGATTGGACCAGTTATGCCGAAATTAACCGGCCAAACTGTTTGATTTTAGGACGCTTCGCTGAAAAGCAAGGAGCAAACAGATTTGGCCGGTTAATTTTAGCAAACAGGAAGTTAGGAACTTAGGTCCCGAATGTCGCTTTGGCGCTCTACGGAGCTAAGTCCTTCGCCTCCCACCGCATGTTCTGCCGGTTCCAGGCAATGTCGTTGCGCCGCATCCTTAATATGGTTTTGTTCCCCAGCAGCGCCTCAACCTCTGTCTCGTCAGCTTGCTCGACCACCGCGATCCCGCGGCCAAGGACCGCCACGCGGTCGCCCTTCTTTAGAGTTCTGTCTCGTTGGCGTCGGTCGTATACCCTTTGTTCCTCTCGATCAGGTAATCGAGTCCGGCTGGGTCAAAGCCAGAACGCTTGCCCCATAGAGAACTAGTCTGGTCGTTGTCGAGGACAAAGATGTCGCTACCGTAGAGGGCCAAAGCTTGGAGCCGAGGCCAAATTTCCGCCAGCGTGAATGGCAGGGCGTCCGGCGACAGGAACAGATTCTTGGGGTACGCAAGCTGGGCACGCCATCCCCATTCGTGCTCTACGACGGTGCCCCACAAGCATACTTCTCCGTAGATACCGCATCTGTCGTATCCGTTCTTTCGTAGATGCTCAAGGCTCTTGGCGGCGTAGACGCCGCAGGTGCACTTCGCTTGCGGGGCTTCGTGGGAATCATCCGCCTCGATGCGACCAGCGATATTTCCGACGACAGCAGAAGCCCTGCATCTCGCCGCCAGCGCTAGGCCGGGATGCCACCGCTGACCGCAAAGCGACTTCAAGCCCTTGGTGTCCCACGTCCACCCACGGTAGCCGACAATGGGCGAGATGTAATCGGGGATGCTCATTGCTTGGCTGGCACCTGCTCGGGCTCCGACTCTTGCGAGTGCATCGGCTCAGGCTCAGGTTCGCGGGTCGGCTGTTCCACTGGAAGATCCAGCGGCTCCACGACGATGGTTCGCAACGGCTTACCGATCTGCATGTGTTTGCTCCCTTCGATGCTCCCAGCCGCCTACTTGCCGAAGGGCGAATCACCGAAGAACGTCTCAGTCGAGAGCTTTCCCGTGGTTCGATCTTGGGTAGTGACGATCGTGACATCATTGAGGCGGTTGATGGTGACGGTCTTGTCTTTCCCGATCGCAACCGTCAAAGACCCGATTTTCTCGCCGTTGTTGTTGATGTAGTCCATGCGTGATTCCTCCTGTCTGATCTGTGTTGCGGCTAACCTTACGTGGTCCACGCGCTTTCCACGATCTCCTCCCGAATGAAAAGGTCACCGCGTCGGTTGCACGTCAGAAACGGAAGCATCGCGAAGCACCACCTTCATCACGCGGCAGACACTAGCTCTGGAAATGCCATGCTTCTTAGCAACCTGCGTCAGCGACATTCCTGAGCGGCGGTCGTGGACGATCTGTTCCCGATTCATATCTAGCCTCGATCTCCCGATCTGCCGGCCGTCGAGCTTCGCCCTCCGCATGCCTGCCTTGACCCGCTCCACGATTAGGTTTCGTTCAAGTTCGGCGATGGCGCCGACAATGACCACCATCGCCCGCCCGAGAGGGCCGGACGTGTCTATGCTTTCCCTGAAACTCACGAATTCGATCCCGAGATGGTTCAGCTCGTCGAGCACTTCCAGAAAGTGCCGCACCGACCGGGCCATTCGGTCGAATGCCCAAACCATGACCACATCGAAACGGTGCCGTTGGGCGTCTGAAAGAAGCGCGTCCAGTCCAGGGCGCTTGGACTTGGTTCCGCTCAGCTTGTCGCTGTACTCGCGCACAATCTCGTATCCGCGTGCAGCCGCCATCTGGCGAAGGTCGAGCAACTGCGGCTCGATGCTCTGGTCGGGGGTCGAAACTCGGACGTAGAGGACGGCTCTCTTCATGTGTCTATGCGCTCCTTCTTCCATCCGCTAACTCTTTGTTTTCGGCAACCTGTACTTACCCTGAATTAGTTGGACTGCTTGCCCGTTGCAACCGTCGAACAGAACCGTCTCTGAATCGAACTTTGTTTGGAATCCTGCTCGCTGCAGGCAAACTCTGGCTTTCGGCACACTCATCACCATAAAAAGGTTGCTGCCGAACTTGTTTTGCTGAAATGGGAGCTGCAGAAATGTGATGCCCGCCCTGAATAGGGCAATCTCCGCATTCATTATGTGCTCGCCCTCTGCAACGAGGCGGTTGAAGGACTCGCGCTCAGCCGCCTCGAATGCCTGCCGCTCTTCGGCAGTGTCGGCGACGTTTCCGTCGGAACAATCAGAGGGACTACCGAAAGGGGCGAGAAGACGGCTGAAGTCTGTCAGCTAAAGCGCACCGAGCTCAACGATCGGCGAGCAGCCGCTCAGGATGCGACTCTCGCAAGACTGGGTATTGCCGTTCTTAGGGGAACGCAAGGTCAAGTTCGAGCGGAGCTTGAAGCCGGAACGCAAGATTATTCTGCTGCCTGCCTATCTGCTGCACAAGCATGGATAGACCAGATCAATGAAAGATGGGCAACGCCATAAAACGATTCGACAATCGTTCTGTCCCAATACAGGCATCGATCAGCCCCTTGAATGCAACCGATGTCAGAAGCGTTGCACCACCTAATTTCTCGCGCACCCTACCGGGCTGTTCGAGATAGCTTCTACTCAGAGCCGAGACCACGCCCGGAACGGCCCGTCCAGACTGGTCAAAAAGGCTAGCAGCACCTTTGAAACAGTCGACCCGACCTGAACCCCTTCCAGCAGCCAAATCCCAGCAGAATCACTTTGCCGAATGGGTCACCCAAGGCAGACCGTCCATGGGAAAATGATCCCCGATGAATGCCGCCATCCCAGAGCGCAGGCCCGCGACCGAGGAAATCTCCGGAGTGATCGAGCGGGTCACCTTCCACAACGACGAAAGCGGCTTCTGTGTCCTGCGCATAAAAACACGCGGGCAGCGGGAGGAGACGACGGTCGTGGGGTCGCTGCCTTCGGTAACCGCCGGGGAATGGTTGAGCGCGGACGGCTGGTGGGTCAGGGACAAGGAACACGGGCTGCAATTCAAGGCGGCGACCATGAAGACCGTGCCGCCGACCACCGCCGAGGGGATCGAACGGTATCTCGGCAGTGGCCTGGTCAAGGGCATCGGGCCGATTCTCGCGAAGAAGCTGGTTGGGCGGTTCGGAGCCGAGGTTCTAGCCGTGATCGAGAACCGAGCCGCCGAACTCCAATCCGTGGACGGGATCGGTCCCAAGCGTCGGGAGCGGATCGCGCATGCGTGGCAGGAGGCAAAGCAAGTCCGCGAAATCATGCTGTTTTTGCACAGCCACGGCGTGAGCACTAGCCGGGCGGTGCGAATCTTCAAAACCTATGGCGAGCAGGCAATCGAGAAGGTGCGGAGCAATCCGTACACGCTGGCGAAGGACATCTACGGGATCGGCTTCGCGACTGCCGACCAGATCGCGCAGAAGGTCGGGATTCCGCGAGACTCGCTCAATCGGGCAAGGGCGGGCATCGACCATGTGCTGCTGGAAGCGACTTCGGACGGTCACTGTGCGTTGCCTCTGGAAAAACTCAAGCTCGCGGCGGTAAAGCTGCTGGAGGTGGGGGAAGGGACGGTCGAACAGGCGTTGTCGCAGATGCTCACGAGTGGCTCCCTGCTGCTGGAGGAGATCGACGGCGAGGCACTGATCTTTTTGCCGCATCTCAGGAGGGCGGAAGAGGGCATCGCGGCAAGGATCAAGAGCTTAGCGGAAGCGGAGCGGATCTATCCGCCGATTGATTTCGATAAGGCGGTCGCGTGGTGCGAGCGGCGGACGGGCAAGACGCTCGCCCCCAGCCAGCGTGAGGCACTGAAGATGGTGCTCGGCAACCGTGTGGTGATCATCACCGGCGGACCCGGCGTGGGCAAGACGACGCTCGTGAACTCGATCCTGATGATCCTGCGTGCCAAGGGCGTCAAGTGCCTGCTGTGCGCCCCGACTGGAAGGGCGGCGAAGCGGCTCACCGAAACCACGGGCTTGGAGGCGAAGACGATCCATCGCCTGCTGGAAATTGACCCCGCAACTGGGCGGTTCAGCAGAAACGAGTCGAACGCGCTCGCCTGCGGTCTTCTGGTCGTGGACGAGACTTCGATGGTGGACGTGCCGCTGATGCACTCGCTGATGCGGGCTGTCCCCAACCGCACCGGGTTGGTTCTGGTCGGAGACGTGGATCAGCTTCCTTCGGTCGGTCCGGGCACGGTGCTTGGCGACTTGATCGAGAGCGGGGTCGTGCCAGTCGTGCGGCTCACCGAAGTGTTCAGGCAGGCTGCGAACAGCCACATCATCACCAACGCGCACCGTATCCGCCGAGGGCAGATGCCGGATATGCGTGGAGCCGATCCGAGTTCTGATTTCCATTTCGTCGAGCGAGACGACCCGGAGAAGATCGCGGCAACGCTGGTCAAGCTCGTGCAAGAGAGAATTCCAGAACGGTTCCATCTCGACCCGATCCGTGACGTTCAGGTCTTGTGCCCGATGAACCGTGGATCGCTCGGCGTGCGCGAACTAAACACAGCCTTGCAGAAGGTATTGAACCCAACCCAACCCGGTCAGCCCGCAGTGGAGCGGTTCGGATGGCGATTCCAGATAGGCGACAAGGTGATCCAGACGGAGAACGACTACGACAAGGACGTGTTCAACGGCGATGTCGGGATCGTCGAGCGAATTGATACCGTCGAGCAGCAGGTCGCAGTGCGCTTCGACGACCGACTGGTGAAGTACGACTTCGGGGAATTGGACGAGATTTCGCTGGCTTACGGGATCACGATTCACAAGTCGCAGGGATCGGAGTTCCCGGCGGTGGTGATCCCGCTCGCCACGCAGCACTATATGCTTCTGCAACGCAACCTTATATACACGGGGATCACGCGGGGCAAGCGGTTGCTTGTCCTGATCGGGCAGAAGAAGGCACTGGGCATCGCTGTCCATAATGACCGCCCGCAAAGGCGATACTCAGGGCTGCTGGCTAGTCTGAAACTACCTTCCATTGACCAGATGTGCCCATTAACAAGAAAATAGCTGTCGCGGTAGGGACGACACCATCGCTGATCGCTCCCCGAACAGATCCGTACAAGCGCGTTTACGCATACGGCTCTTACCTTGGATGAGTGGTGGCGAATGCTCGCCGCACACCGTACAGTCCCTGGGGCGTTTCCCGCTCTGTGTCGGGCGCATGTGAGATTGAACGATGTTCTCCTCAGTCTGCGCCCTTCCCTCCCCGGCCTCCCCGGAAGAGCAGCTCAAGACAATGCCGGTCCAGACGCCGAGCGGGAGGTTCGGAGGTGACGTTGTCGAAGGGCGTCCGGCTTGCGGGGAGGATACGAGCGTGAGCGCATGAGACGCGGCCAACCGAAGAAGGTTCTGCCAGTCGGCAAACTTCCGCTTGAGCATTTGCGATCGTTGCTTAGCCATCTGCCAAAGCATGATCCGCGCCTGCTCATTGGACCTCAGATTGGCGAGGACGCGGCCGTCATCGACGCAGGTGATCGCTATCTCGTCGTCACGACAGATCCCATCACCTTTGCCACTGATCACATCGGGCGTTACGCTGTTCACCTCAATGCGAACGACGTTGCCGTCCTGGGCGCGCGCCCATTGTGGTTTTTCGTCGTCATGCTCCTTCCGGAGAGCCGCACGACGCCCGAACTGGCCGAGACGATCATGGCCGATGTGCGGACGACGTGCGAGGAACTGGGCGTCACGCTCGGCGGCGGGCACACGGAAATCACCCAAGGCCTCGACCGCCCGATTCTGGTCGGTCAGATGCTCGGCGAGGTCGCCCGGACTCGCCTCGTGCGGAAGACTCGCATCGCCATCGGCGATCTGATCCTGTTGACACGCGGTGTGGCCATCGAGGGCACCGCGATCCTCGCACGAGAGGGGTCCGAACGGCTGCGGGGACGGGTTGATGGCGATTTTCTGGCGCGGGCTGCTCGTTTCCTGATTGAGCCCGGCATCAGTGTCGTGAGTGCGGCTCTCGCGGCTGCCAATGTCGGCGAGGTCGTGCACGCGATGCACGATCCGACGGAAGGCGGGCTCGCGACAGCGCTCTTTGAGCTGGCGGCGCCCGCCGGTCTCGGGCTTCGGGTCATTCGCGAGCACATTCCCGTGTTTCCTGAAACCGGCACGATTTGCAGTGCGCTCGCGCTCGATCCGCTGAAACTGATTGCGTCGGGCGCGTTGCTGATCGCCGTCGCGCCAAACGGAGCGGACTCGGTCCTGACGGCCATTGAGGCCACAGGCGTTCCGGTTGTGGTGATTGGTGAGGTGCGTCCGTCGAGCGAGGGCATCACGATCGTGACGAATGGGGCCGTAGAGCCGCTCATGCCCCCAGTTCGGGACGAGATCGCGCGAGCCTTCGAAGGCCGTTAGGTAGGCGGTATCAGCAGCTCCGATCGGAGGCCGAACTGTGGATCGGTCGTAGGATTGTAAACTTTCTGCTGCTTCCTCGGAGTCGAGGTAGGCAGTCCTGATTAGGACCTTCCCGCCACCATCCTCGCAACAACCGCTGCTATCGCATGTGGCTCATGTTCGCCGGCAGTCCCTTCAAGCGTGTACGACCGCTCAAAACCATTCGGGCCGGTGATCTTCATGTCCCACCGGTCATTTGCTTGCGAGCCGATAATGAAAACCCTCCAATCGCCTGGGCGATCAGAAAGCACATGCTCAACAATTGCAACCACATCCCGCCGCCGTTCCGCATCCCCGATATTGTGCATCTCCACAGTCACGCCCATCGCGAATCAGGGTAAACTCAGCACGTCACGTGGAGGATCGCGTTCGTTCCCTCGATGCCCTGCTCCAACGTTTCAATGGCTTGGGCCGTTGGGAGCACGAGCAATTCGATTTTGCGGCGCTCCGCTTCGCGCTTCACTTCTTTCATCACCGGCAGTTTTCCATACGCTCCGGTGCCGACTACTAGGCGCCGGCATTTCCAGGGTATGTCCTCCTCGATGGATAGGGGAGTATGTCCAAACTCGTCGCGGAATTGCTTAGACTGTTTCTTCTTGCGCTTTCGGATCTCGCCGCCGTCAATCACCACGTCGTAGTTGCAGGCGACGCCATCGATCCGGATGGAACCGAAGGAAAAGCTGTCGAAGCGCATAGGTAACTCCCCGCACGTTTCACGCGCTCTTTTTCGATGTGATGACGGTAAAGGCGGACCAGCGCTGCTCGACGTTCTTGCTACCGCATTTTGGGCACACGACGTGGCCCTTCTCGTAGTCGACGAGAGATAGGATCTTCGAGAAAAGTCTCTTGCAGTCGTGGCAGAAGAATTCGTAGTGAGGCATATTGCCTCCAGGTGAAGAATGGATAACAAAATTGTAGACTCCAACTAAGCCTGATTCAACCGAAGGTAGCCAGAGCGGATGCGAACGGCGTCGAAAATGCTGATCAATAAACGCGCGACCGGAAACGCAGGATTGTCAGCCTCTTCTACGCTTGCGCCTTAATCAAATCGGACTTGCGGAGAGCTCAACCTGTCTCGCCTGTACAATCTCTATGAGCGCCTGATTCTGACACGCCTCTTTTCGCGGAATGCTTGCCTGGCACTGGCGATTGTGCCGGTTCTCAGCTTGCTCAGCGCCCAGCCTTTGGCCCGCGATCTGCGCATCTCTGGCGCGCCAGTTGGTCACCTACAAGGAGCACGCCCCGTGACATTCGCGATCTCCAGCCCAAGTTTTTCGAATGGTGGGAAGATTCCCACCAGGTTCACCTGTGACGGCATCGATGTTTCTCCCGAACTTACATGGACAGCTCCGCCTCCTGGAACGCAGAGCTTCACAGTGATTGCAGATGATCCCGATGCTCCCGTTGGAACGTGGACCCACTGGCTTCTCTTCAATATGTCCGCCCACACTACCGCCTTACCCGAAGGCGTCACCAAGGTCGACGACGTGCCCAGCGGTGGCCGCCAGGGTCGCAACGACTTCCGCAAAATCGGCTATGGCGGCCCCTGCCCGCCTCCCGGCAAACCCCATCGCTACTTCTTCAAACTCTATGCTCTGGACAATATGCTCAACTTGAAGCCGGGCGCCAGCAAGCAGGACGTGGAGCAGGCCATGCAAGGTCACATACTGGCTAAGGCCGAACTGATGGGCACCTATCAGCGCTGACTAGAGGCCATCTGGCTCTGTTGACATCTTTGTAGCGCCGCATTCGGTCGGGCGACGCCGCTACGCGGTCCCACACATCCCCGCACCGTTCTCGATGAGTTGGCGGATGTGCCCATTCCTGTGTGCCTATTTGTGCCTACAATGCGGGTGCAGACAGGGTTGAAATTTGCCATTTCTACTGAGATTTTGCTTTTCAGCAATTTCCCCAAATCCCTTTACAGGCGTGGGTTTTGCCAGTATTGTTGGGAGAAGTCACGAGCATCAAAGAGATTCCCGGTAGCGCTACCAATCTTCCTTTAGCCGCGTTCTCCCTACAGTATTAGCCCGCCAAGACTTTGTCACGGCGCGTGTCCTGGTAATTCCGCGACTTTTCGCAGAAGGTCGAACAGAGCCCATCAATTACAATCCCTTGCCGAGGGGGGATTCATGGCAAACCTAAAGGGGCTGGCGTCCATAGTGTCGGAGTTGAGGGTAGAGAGAACGAATCTTGTAAATCAGCTTAAACATGTCGATGCGGCTCTTTCAGTTCTGGGCAAGTTGAACGGCGGGAGTAATTACACGAAACCGAGGCGCACCCTGTCATCGTCGGCTCGTAAACGGATGAGCCTCGCGCAGAAAGCACGATGGGCAAAGAGAACCCCGAAGAAGCAAGCAGGCAAGGTGAAACTCAAGCGCACCATGTCGGCGTCGGCCCGTCGGAAGATCGCAGCGGCACAGCGGGCACGATGGGCAAAGGTCCGCGCGAAGAGAGGCGCCTAGGACTTTCGGACTCGGGGAGAAACAATGATCGCTCCCACCTACAAACCGAAGAAAAAGTTTATGCAGCTTGCGATCGCGGAGGCAAAGCGCGCCCGCGACCGGGGCGACTATCCTATCGGTGCCGTCATCACGCAGCTCATTGGAAATCGGGAAGTGGTTATCGCATCTGCCGGCAACCGGGTAAAAACTTCGGGTTCATCCATCAAGCACGTGGAGCTTGAAACATTGAAATATGTCTGCTCCGGCTATGGCCGGTACCTGCCGGATTTCGTGTTGTATTCCACACATGAACCTTGTGCTATGTGCCCGTCGACGTGAAGGAGATGCCTCTGCCGCTCGCAAGCTGGGGAGCAAAAAGTTGGGCCGAGGCTCTTCACAATAAGCCGAGCGCCGTGAGCAAGTACATTTCTGAGGCCCGAAACACGGTGTTGAGCGAGGATTACACCTTCTTGCTCGCGTGGGCGAAGATCGGGAAGAGTGTTCCTAGTAGCGGCCCGAAAAAGGATGTTGACCACCGTGATCTTCATCTGGACAAGATATACAACCGGAACGAAACCAAGGCGCCGGGAATGTGACCTGGCGTTCTCCATGCCCAACGGCTCGGCGGCGGGATGAGTCGTTTAGCCTGCATCCGACACGCCTGGCAATCAGGTGATCCTCGGAGCTGGTCGCGCCCAGTTTGTGCGCCCGTTCGGGTAGCCGATCGACGGCCCGCATCGGGGGCTGCACCTTGCCTTGAAAAAGCCAAGGGCTCGCCAAAAAACCGCGTATTAGATACTTAGCATTGGGCGTCGATGTTGATAGCCACGGCAACGTGTCAATCCCTAAGACGCTCGATGCGAACAGCATGGGTCGCCAGCGTCAGGATCGACGAGGACAATGGGGGTCCAGTTGAACAGTGTGAGGCATGTTGTTTGAATTCCTTCAGGTCGCAGTCAGATTGCAACGAACCAATCCACGAGCATGCACCCTGCTCCCAGCGTGCCCCCGAGCCCTTCCTCAATGCCACCCTTGCCCCTGTGACCGTCTTCTCGGTCTGTTCCAGCAAACAATCCCTCTACCCTAACCACATCGGGCAAATTCCTGCCGTCCACGCTTCCGGGTCGATACCCTCAGCGAGCGTGGGAGTCCTTCTTTCCTCTCTCATGCCGCTCGGGGTCTACGGAGAGGTCTGCCCCCAAGGACTGCTCGGCCTGATTGCGATCGGCAGACCGCAACCTGGCCTGTTGCAATTTCCTGCCAGCGATACTAAGGTTCTTACCGCGATACCAGACCAGAGACGGAGGAAATACATGTCTCGCAGGTCTGGTCAGAACGGCCGAATCGAGAGGAAAGGAAACATACTATGTGCCCGGTTTTGGTTGGACGTTCCAAGGCAGGCGAACCGAGTCTACAAGAGCGTTCGCATCTGCCCTGTGCACGGGCCGGGGAGCCTCAACAAATTCGAGCAGAAGCGACGATTGAAGGAGATCATTGCTGAGTTCGGAGCAAACTCCGAGGAGGTATTCCGCGAAGCGGAAGCCGCGAACCTCGGAACGACGTTCAAGGAACAAGCTGAGAGATGGTTCAAAGCAGTGCAAACACGGAAGCGGAGGCCAATCAAGCCGCGTACCGCGGATGCGTGGGCAACATATCTCTCTTACATCAACGGACAGATCGGGGAAATGCCGCTTACGTCGGTGAACAACCTCGCAGTGAAGGAACTCATTGCGAAGATGGCCTCCGAAGTGAAGAAAGATAAGCCACGCTTCTCTGCGAAGACGATCACAAACTACGTCCAGGTTGTGAAGATGGTGGTGGCGTCCGCAGTCAACGATAAGGGCGAGGAGATCTATCCTGTGAAGTGGAACCATGACTTCATGGATCTGCCAGAGGTCAAGGACCAGAGGACTCCTGTTTTCTCGGCCGACGAGATCAGCACGATCATCTCGAAGGCTGAGGGGCAGTATCAAGTCCTCTATGCCTTACTGGCGGGGACAGGTCTTCGGATCGAGGAAGCCTTCGCTCTCCAGGTGGAGGACATCGAACACTCTGTTATCCGCGTCCGCCACAGCATGTGGAACGGCAAGCGGTATTCACCAAAAACCGCGGCTGGGCTCCGCGAGGTGGACATCCATCATTCGCTGGCCGAGTTGCTACACAATCATCTAATAGGACGTTGTACGGGGTTCGTTTTCAGAAGTGCAGTAGGAACACCGCTGGCTCGCTCAAACGTGTTGCGGAGGAGTCTACACAAGATCTTGGGAAAGATGGGCCGCGAGAAGTGCGGCTTCCATGCTTTTCGGAGATACCGTGTGACTCACCTTCGCAAGCAACGAGTGCCAGAGGATCTGTTGCGTTTCTGGATCGGTCACGCCGATAAGAGCGTCACTGATGGTTACTCGAAGGTGAAGGAAGATGTCGAGTTCCGCAGATTCACGGCGGAGCAAGCAGGATTCGGTTTCCACACGCCCACTGTGGCACCGAAATTGCCAGTTGCACCCATTGCACCCAAAACGGCGGGTGCTGAAATCGCTCTAACTGCTTGAAGGAATTGGTCGGGGAGAGAGGATTTGAACCTCCGACCCCCTGGTCCCGAACCAGGTGCTCTACCAGGCTGAGCCACTCCCCGACGAACTCGTAAGTCTGCGCCAAGAGGAAGGAAACACAAGCACGCGCAGGCTTCAGAAGATTCAATTATAACATCCTGCGCCATGCCAGCTATGGGTTCACCACGCTCACCCGCGCCTGTAACGCTCGGCAGCGTGATGAAAAACAAACGCGGCACCCAGAAATGTCGTATAACTGGAGATGATTTCCGAGCGCTGCCAGGACAGGCGCGGCTCTGGCAATTGGGCAAATTTTCCTTTAGATTATCGTTTTAATTGATGATTGCTTTTACCGCAAATTGTCTGTACACGCCGCTTGAGCGTGTGGAGCAGCCACTGCTTCTGGTGGAAGACCACGCCATCGTCGAGTGCGTCTCGCGCACCGTGCGTCCGATACCCCAAAGAGCCCGCGTGGTGGACTTTGGCGACGCCATTCTGGCTCCGGGCTTCGTGGACATTCACATTCACGGAGGAGCGGGACACGATTTGATGGAGGCTGATGCGTCGGGATTATGTGCGGTTGAGCAACTGCTTTTCAAGCACGGTGTGACCAGTTACTTTCCGACGACCGTGACCGCACCGCTCGATCAAACCTGGTCGGCGCTCGACCGCCTGGCGGACGCGATTGAGAGTGCGTCGCGGGACGATGGCTCGCACGCGGAAAGAGCCCAGCCCCTTGGCATCCATCTGGAAGGCCCTTTCCTCAGTCACGTTCGCCGCGGCGTGCATCCGCCCGCGAACCTGCTGTCGCCCACCCTGCCCACCTTCGACCGCTTCTGGCAGGCGGCGCGTGGGCACATTCGCGTCATGACCATTGCTCCCGAACTGGAGGGTGCACGGGAGGTTATCGCGGAGGCCGCGCGACGAGGGGTCTGCGTCAGCTTGGGACATTCCGATGGCGATATGAATTCGACGCGCGCCGCTGTGGCTGCCGGGGCGCGGCATGCCACCCACACGTTTAACGCGATGCGGCCACTGGACCACCGCGACCCAGGAATTATCGGCGAAGTACTCACGGACTCGCGGCTTTCCGCCGATATCATCGCCGACGGAATTCATCTCGATCCCGCGATCGTCGAGTTATTTCTGAAAGCCAAAGGGGCCGATGGTGCAGTGCTGATCACGGACGCGATCTCGGCTACAGGCATGCCCGAGGGACGCTATCGTCTCGGCACATTCGAAGTGGAAGTGAAAGACGGCCGCTGCCTTGTTGGCGGCAAGTTGGCGGGAAGCGTGCTAACCATGGATCGCGCCGTGCGCAACGTGATGCAGTTCGCTCACTGGGATCTGCAACAGGCGCTTCGTCTGGCCACGCTCAATCCCGCGCGGGTGGCTGGGTTGGCGAATCGGGGCAAGCTTGAGGCCGGCGCCCAAGCCGATTTCGTTGTGTTGAGTCCCAGCGGCGAAGTGAGAGCCACAATTGTTCGCGGCGATGTGGCTGACGCTTAGTACGAGCTTAGGAGACAGGATGGCAGACAAGGGCGGATTCCCCCATCACATGCTGAAGGAGATTTTCGAGCAGCCGCAGGGATTGCGCGACACCATCGCACCTCGCGTCTCGCTCGAAGAAGGTTTGGTCCGTCTGGACGACGTGCGCATCACGGTGGACGAACTCTGTTCGCTGCAGCGCATCAACATCGTGGCTTCGGGAACCAGTCGCCATGCCGGTATGGCCGGACAGTTCATGATTCAGGACCTGGCAAATGTGCCCGTGGATGTAGACTACGCCAGTGAGTTCGAATATCGAAATCCGCTAATTTGCCGTAACGAGCTCACCATCGTGATCACGCAATCCGGGGAGACCGCCGATACCAGCGCAGCCCAGCGTGAAGCCAAGGCCAATGGTTCGCGCACCATTGCAATCTCCAATGTGATGGATTCGACAATCGCGCGCGAGGCGGACGGCGTGCTTTACACTCATGCCGGACCTGAGATCAGCGTCGCTTCCACGAAAGCATTCACGGCACAGATGGCAGTGTTGTTTCTGTTCGCGGTTTATCTTGGGCAGGTGCGCGGCAAGCTTACGAAAGAGCAGGTACAGCGGTATATTCGCGAACTGCTGGAACTTTCTGCCAAAACCGAGATCGTGCTTGAATGCGCGGCTGATTGCAAAGTACTCGCTGACCAGTATCACCACGTGGGAGATTTTCTGTTCCTCGGGCGTGCTATTCACTATCCTGTGGCTATGGATGGCGCGCTCAAGTTGAAAGAAGTTTCCTACATCCATGCCGAGGGCTATCCCACGGGAGAAACCAAGCACGGCCCGAACGCGATGATCGACGAGAATCTGCCCGTGGTCATTATTGTCACCTGCGATCGCAACGATCCGGGATCAGTGCTGCGTTATGAGAAGAACGTTGCGAATATCAAAGGCTTCAAACGGCAGTCCGCGCGAGTGATCGCAATTGCATCCGAGGGTGATGAGGAGATGCGCAAGCTCGCCGATCACACTATTTTCGTCCCCCAGGCGTCGGAGCTGCTGTCTCCTATTCTGGAAATTGTGCCGCTGCAGCTGTTCGCCTACTACATGGCGGTGCGAAAGGGCCTGGACGTGGATCGCCCGCGCAACCTTGTCAAGTCGGTAACGCTGGAGTAATACTTGCACCTCCATGCCGAGTGTCCCCGCACGCAACTTTCTTTTGCCTTCGTACTACTTCACGGCGCTCACACGGGCGAGGACGCCCGTGCTCCATTGTCAGTGAGTGAACGTCACATTCAGCCCGGTGGTCAGGACGATGTCATTCTTCTTGAGCGCCGGCGTGCCCACGGGCTGGATCGGCGGATTGGTCACGTAGATATCGCTGAACGCATTTTGCCATCCCAGCCATTTGCTGATCTTGGTTACGCTGCCAAGATTGAAGGCGGTTCGATACTGCCCAAAATTTTGCGTAAGGTCGGGATAGTAGTAGGCCTTTTCAGTAACGATGGTCGAAGCGCCAAATTTGTGGCTCAGTTCCTCTCCCACCGAGAATCCCAGGAAGCTGTTTGTGACCGTGACGTAATCCTCTCGGGTGTAGTTTGGGCCAGCCAGGAAGTCTAGCGTTGTCTTATCGCTCTTGATGGCGTGGAATCCCAGACCGCCTCCTAGAACGGATCGAAGATTCAACTGCTGCAGGGCGTCGGTTTGGAAATCGGCGGCTCCGTAGCCAAACAGACGAGGCGTGAAGTTTCGGGAATATCTCGCCCCGGCCTGAATCGCGTTTGCGGTTGTGGTCGGAGTTGCCCCAGGAGCGTTGTTGGTGGAATAGACTGAGTTCGCGTAGAGCGAGATGTCGTCGTGCGTTGTTTTGCGATCGGCGGTGAAGGCCAGGGCCAAATTCGAAGTCTGACTGTTTCCGGCGGTGAAGGCGAATCCGACGTTAGCTCCTCCCTTCCAACCCTGCAGAAGTCCGGGATGGAGCGATTTATCATAGTCCGCTTGTTCTGTATCGCTGCGCAAAGCGGTCACATCGGCCTTCGCGACGGTTACGGTTCCGCTCGCCGGGGTGACCACGGCGAGACTGCCGTCAGTTGTCGTAACCGGACCGACCACGGTCTTTCCGTTTGACAGCGCTACATGCAGCGGCTGTGTGGAAGTGACTTCCTGGACGGCGGGCCACTGAACCGTAACGTCGCCCGCAAACTCCGTTTTTATCAGCAAGGTTTTATCGTCTGATTTTGTGATCGTCCCGGTCAGCCGATCGCCATTCTTCAGCACCACTTGATCGGCGAAGAGCGCGGAACAAAACGCGAACACTGACAACGCTACCCAGAGATGCAGCTTACGCATGGCACTTCTCCATCTACAAATTTTTACTCTCGCTTGCGGGGCCCGGTGGATGACAACAACAGCGAAGAGATTAACTTACCGCAGATGCGGGAATCCCGCTATAGGGGAAATCCCGAAAGACTCTTGCCTGATGTAGGGATTGACTCTCTGGCCGAACGGGACGTGCTGCTTGTCTTCGAGGAAAAAATGCGAGTGGTGCCGAGGCTTGAAGGAATGATGGATCGCTGAACTAGCTCTTCAGTTCGGTACTCTTCACTTCAGTGGGCGGAGTTTTTGCTTGCTCCGAGGTTCCATCCTTCATGCCCTCTTTCAAAGCGCGAATCCCCTCGCCAATTCCTTTTCCGAGCTCCGGAAGTTTCTTGGGGCCAAACACAAGCAAGGCAATAAAGAAGATCACCAGAAGATGCATCGGTTGAAAAAGACCATCTAACATATAAAACCTCCCGCAGACACAAGTACTCTCTTTAACCTTACTGAAGCCGGATTATTCCGTCAACCTCAATACGTTTTCCCTCGAGTCCGCGGGAGCGCGGCGAGAACCGGCGCCATGGACAGCGTCGTTTCAAAGTGTCGCAAGCACGATGCCCCGGTCTCACTTTGAAAGAACGGCGGGCTGATTGTCGCGAAAAAAGACCTCTCTTCTCCTTGCAAGTCACTGATTTTAAGCACTCATGTTTGGTCGGCCAACTGCAATGAGGGGCAAGGCGCCATTCAGACATGAACCTCCGTGCCTTCGTAAAGCGGCACTGACGCTCCTAGAATGGCGAAGTCCCAAGTTTTAGCACGGCCGTTCAGCCGTTTGGAGTTTTTATCATGACTTCCACCCCCACGACCCCGGTCGGAATCCGGAAACCAGTCTCTCCGACAGTCCTCCCTTCTAATAGCGACACCCAAACTACAGAGCGAGCGACGAAAGCAACTCCACCGATCGCGCCGCAAGCCGTCCCCAAGCAAACCGGTTACGGCATGCCTTGCGCAAATTGCAAGACCTATTACGCAGCCGATCTGAAGGCATGCCCGGTATGCAAAGCCGCGGAGCGCATTTCACCGATGGCAGTCCCGACGCGTTCTACTGTCTCGGCTAGCGAACTGTGTCCTGATCCAATTGCTCTGGAAGAGGAACGCGAACGGTTCTTGCGCGACTTCAAGACACAAGTTTTTGCGTCCCAGTTACCTATCAACGCGAGCGGCAATCTGCCTTGTGCGCACGAGGAAAACCATCCCAGCGGTCCCGAACCCGCGGTGGTTTGCCAAGGCTGCTACGATCACCTGCAAGAACGGGTGGACGTGCTGGAAGCCGCGCTGCATATGGACTTGAAGGAAGCAGCGCAGATCGTATACGACGCGGTGTGGGCAGATCCGTCAGATGCCACCAAGACGTACGAAAACGCTGCTCACGCATTGCTCGCGGAACTGCGGAGACGCTCGGGAGTCACGCAGGTATTCGGTCTGTTGCAGCCTCTGTCGGACTAAGCTTTGAAGCACCTCACTGCGGCTTCAGACTGACCCATTTCTTGCCGGCGTAGAGCCGGTATGAGCCTGGGTTTGCCGAGCTCCGATTCGTTACGTCCTGGTCCACCACGATCGTCAAAGGGACGGCCCGGCGCAGGTTCTCATCCAGGTGCGCTGCTACGGCGAACAGGTCGTTGGCCCCTACGTCCATCACTAGAAATTTGCCATCCTTGCTGAAGCCAAAGCCGTATTGGCCCGGCGGAAGATTCGTCCCCTCGATGTTCAGTTTCACTTCCGTGATCAGGAAACCCTGATATTTCTCCGCTACGTCGGTGGAATAACCGGAGGTGTCGACCAACCCCGCCAACACGAATTTGCCATCTGCAGTCCGGAATCCCGCTGAATTGCGAAGCTGTACCGACGCACTCTGACCACGAAAGAAATAGCTCGGCGGCACTACCCGTTTGACATCTTCTACGCTCAACACGCCGGGACTTGGCTCCGTGGCTGAGACCAACAGAGTGGCCAGCAGCCAGAATGAAAAAATTACGACGTGTGTGCCCTTGCGCTGCATGACTCCTCCATGAATTGTGAATGCCGCAATTGTGAATGCACAATTGTGAACGCAATCGTGCATAACTCTACGCTGGTTTAATTCATTCCTGCAATCCAACACGAATCAGTTCGCGGGCGCACTGGCAAACCGCAACTTGCCGAAGGCACTGGGTACGTGAAAATTTGGCTGCGGCGTGTGTGTAGCCTGCCAGGCTAGATAAGCTCGCGGCTCTTTCGTGCCTTCGACCCGGTAAAAGTTGGCCCGCCAGATCGCGTTGGGGTCAAAGTTTGCAGTCAGCGATTTTATGGGGATGGCCAACTCCGCAGTCCAGGTATGAGATTTCTGATCCACGACCACTGAGCGCCGCAAACCGCTTTTCAGATCTGCCAGACCGCCGGGAAAAATGTCGAGATCCACCCACATGCCGTTGGGACTCACTTCAAATTCCCGGTAGAAGCGTTCACGCGACGGATCGGGCTGCAGAAATGCCTCGGCCACATCGCGATCCCACAGATGGTCGCGACGGCCATTGGGATCGGAGTCCTCGAACACAAAAAGCTCGCGGTAGCGGCACTCGAACCTCAGATAAAGATATTGCCGCGACCACAAAATCCGCACCTCGGTTTCGCGTCCGGGATCGGCATTCTTTCCCTGCCAGTCCGAAGAAAAAGCGATCGGGATCGCGTTCTGCCACACATCATCAGGATGCGCTGCATCGAGGCGAACGGCATCAACGTATTTCGCGACAATCTCGCCGTCCACAACATCGCGCTTCGCCTCCGGCTTTTCTTGAGCAGTCATGTTGGGAACACCGAGAAAGGACAGAAACAATATCGTAACCCATACCCGAAAATAAAACGGGTGGGGCTGGCTCCCCCAGCCAGTTCCCACCCGCGCCGTGGATCTTTGATTTTGGTGCATCCCACAGCTTAATTGGAATTCAAGGTCGCGCCAAAACGCCACAAAGAGCTATAAAGAAGTTGCGACTTTTGGATGACATTAGTAATCTCGACAAATTCTTGCCTTCAATTAGTAAAGCGATTTTTTGCGTCGAGTTCCCTCACAAAAAATCAGGGTTGCCGAGCGAATTGGCCAACGGGAAAGTCTGGCAAGAAAAGATACTTTGAGCGCAAGATCCGGATGGCCCACCTGGAAATGCCATCTTATGCTGTTAACACTATGACAACCAATGCGATACTCAACCTGACGGAAGCGACGGAGATGGCCCCCAGCAATCAAGGCCGCAACGAAAACAATCAGAGCGCGTACTGGCAGGCAGTTCTCGACCGTGACGCCGGTCAGGATGGAAAGTTTGTGTTTGCCGTGTCCTCGACGGGCGTGTACTGTCGGCCCTCCTGCCCGGCCCGGCGTCCCCGCCGCGAGAATGTAACCTTTTTCGTGCAGCCTGACCAGGCGGAGAAGGCCGGCTACCGTGCCTGCTTGCGCTGCCGCCCCAAGGCGATCGGAGGCAATAGCGCCGTCGAAATGGTCAAAGCGATGTGCCGCTACATTGAGCAACACCTGGATGAACCGCTCACGCTGGCCCGGCTAGCATCGGAATTTTGCCAAAGCCCGTTCCATTTGCAGAGGACATTCAAGCGCGTCCTCGGCATTACCCCTCGGGCGTACGCCGACTCCTGCCGCATGAGCCAACTCAAGGACAATCTTCGCGCAGGGCACTCGGTGACTCGATCCATGTACGAGGCGGGTTTCAGCTCCAGCAGCCGTTTGTACGAGCGGACCGCGTCGCAACTGGGCATGACGCCGGACAAATATCGCCGTGGCGCGATCGCTGCGCCAATCCGCTATACCTTCGGCGACTCTCCCTTGGGACGCATGTTAATCGCGGCCACCGACAAGGGGATTTGCGCGATCCAATTCGCTAACTCCGACGCGGAACTTGAGCAAGGACTGAGACGCGAGTTTCCATTCGCCATCCGGCGGCGCGATGACGCTGCCATGCAGCACTGGAAAAAAGATTTGCTTCGCCAGATGCGTGGCCAACGTTTGAATACCTCGCTTCCACTGGATATTCAGGCAACCGCGTTTCAGCGACGTGTGTGGTCGCAATTGCAATCCATTCCCTTCGGCGCAACGCGTTCCTACGCCGCAGTAGCGAAGGCGATCGGCCAGCCCACGGCGACGCGAGCAGTAGCCCGAGCCTGCGCAACCAACCCGGTAGCGGTCGCCATTCCGTGCCATCGCGTCGTAAGAAAGAGCGGCGACATGGGCGGCTATCGCTGGGGTCTGGAGAGAAAGAAGGCGCTACTAGAACTGGAAACGCAACACGCGTGAAAACAGGTCCGATGCATATCCGTATGCGAGGAACAGCCAGATTTAGCGCAGCCGGAGGACGAGTAGAACGACGGTGAGAATGGCGATCAGCACGGTTCCTATGGTGTAGATGTGAGACCCGAGCCAACCTTGTTCTTTACGAGTTTCGAACTTCGCAAGGAAAGCTGGGGCCTGGTTGCTCGCGAGAGGTGCGGGACTCTCGCCTGAAAGCCGGGCGGCCTCGCAGTCCAGGCAGAGAGTGCGGCCTTCAGAAACGGGGAATCCGCAGGCTTCGCATTTTCGGATTTTGTCCAGTTCCGGGGGCCGAACTGGCGCAGGCGCATCAAGCTTGGGTGTCTTCGTGTCTGAAGGTTTGGGCGCGGGGGCGCTCGCGACCACCACGGAAGTATTTTCTTCTATTTCCGGCGGCTCTATTTCTACTGGAGGTGCTGGTACCGTCTCAGATGGCTTCGGTTCCTTCTCTAGTGCCGCTTGCTGCGCCGTGGCTTGAGCGTTTTTCGCGGCAATCTCCTGGAGAGCACGCTTGGCTGCATCGGCGTGCTCTAGGCCAGTTTGGACCATCTCGGCTAGGCGCTCCAGCGCCGTGACATCGCGCTCTTCGAAGGCGTTGGCCCGGTCGGCCAGTAGCTCGAACACGCCGGTCACTTCCTGTTCGCGGAGCAGAGGCACCACCATGACAGACTTGATGCCGAGAGCGCGACAACTCTCGCGATTAACCCGCGAATCGGTTTCCGCATCATCGCAGCGCAGAACTTTCCGGGTGCGTACGCTTTCGCCAGTCAGGCCCGATTTTATCTGGACCTCGGCTCCCAGTTCTGGAGCAGATGGGCCTGCGCTCGCCCGGCAAATCATCGCGCTTCCCTCCCGCAGAGCAATGGCCGCACCCGATGCGCCCGTAATGTATTGTGCCCGCTCCGCCAATAACTGCAGCGCAGCTTCAAGGTCGCGTCGTGCCATCTCCATCAAGGACTTGCTGCCGGCATCTGCGGAACGTTGCGAGGGCGGGGGCGGAAGGAATTCTTCTTTTACAGCCGGAGACCCCGGTGGAGGAACTCCCGGCGCGCTGCCGGAGGAAGTTTGGTCGAGAATGGAGTAGCGATCCAAGGGATTCTAAGTATTATCGCCCGAGATTGGCCGGATGCAAACAGAGTTTTGGAAAGGTATATCTCTGCATGCCCCCGGCGGGTTTCTCCGCGATCTCTGCGGCCCTCCTCCGCGACCTCCGCGATTTAGGATTTTGTAATTGCCGATGCTCGCTCAAAATCTTAAAACGCCGAGGCCACCGAGAACAGCCGCAGAGTGCGCGGGGGCTATTTCTTTTTCGGCGGCAGGAACTTCTTTTCAATTGACGCCACGACAACGTAGTTGGGGTCGACCATTTCATTCAGATGGATCTTTGCCACCTTCGACAGCAGTTCATATGCATCCAATTCGGACAAGCCATAGTCCTGATGAATCCACCCAACCAGTTCGGTGAAGGCAATGCGCACACAATCATCCAACGGGCGATACGCGCCGACGGTCATTATCGCGTCGTCATTCTCGAAGCGCGGCCAGTTGATCTTTTGGCCCTTGATGACATTAAGCTGCACCCGCGCCCGCAAAGGAACTTCAATCGCCGTGCCCGCGACTTCGCCATCGCCCATGGCGGCGTGCCCGTCGCCCATGTACAGCAGGCCTCCGGGCACATTCACGGGAAAATAGACCGTGTTGCCGACGCTGGCTTCGGGAGAATCCATGTTGCCGCCAAACTCCGCGGGCACAATCGAGCTGCGGGCCTCGCCTCCGGAGGGTGCAACCCCAATGCACCCGAAAAACGGATGTAGCGGGATTTTCACCGAGAACTTCGAATCGAGGGCCTGGAACGTCGCCGTGTTGTTCGCATGGTCGATGGGATAAAACCAGATCTTCTCGGGCAACGGCGGATGCAGCATGGGCGTGTAGTTCGTCTCATTCAGCGCCCCGAATCCCGGCGCGAACGCTCCCACGCCCTGGTCGCCGTCGACTTCAAGATCGAGAATCTTCACCGCCAAAGTGTCGCCGGGCTCAGCGCCCTCAATATAAAAAGGCCCGGTCAGAGGATTGTCGCCCTTGCTCATGCTGAGCGTGTCCTCCGGCTTCTTGATGGCATTGCCAAAGCAGTCGAGCGTATTGGTGTCAAGAATGTCCCCCGGCCTCAGGCGCGCAACTGGCGTGACCGAGGCGTAAACATATTTCACGTCGTTGATTGTGGCGTGATACTTCACAACATTGCCGGGCGCGGCCTGTGGCAGAGCATTCGCGCTGAGAACCAGCAATGTGAGCACCAGAATATAAGTCTTCACGTACACCTCCGGGATGAATCTAGATATCTCACATAAATGCATTCTGGTGAAATTCATGCAACTGCGACCCAAACCGCTTCTCACAAGCAGCGGCAGCCCTGAGCGAATCCAGTTCCGAAACACTCGATTGCCTTCGCGAGGATCGAGGGGGACAGAAGATTCAGACTGTCATCTATTTTAGGCACCAACCACTTGCCGAACTGGAACTCTATCCAGAAGCGGGCACAGGCAGTGTTTGGTCCCTCGACTGTTAAGCCTGTAAGCGGGGGATGGAATACGGCCTCTGACCGAAGGCAGCATCGAACTTCGTAGCCGTATCGTCCGGTGAACTCAGGCTCAATGGGCGAACTCCGGCCAGTTTGTAGGCCCGCTGGGGCCGTGATGGCGTATAACTTGAACGGAGGAAACTTCGCTGGACCCTGACCGGAAGTCACGACGTCATAGTCGCCGAGGCCACTCAGCTGCGCTGGTATCTCGGAAATACTACCCAGCGATGCGTACTCGCGATTCGGGACGGAAATCATCTCTCCGGTGAGTGCACTAAAACCCTTGCGAAACTGGCCGGACAATTTGCCGACTCGAAGTGTTGCCCCCGTGGGCGCGCTCTCAAGCTTTTCGAGATTTTCAAGGAACTCGACAACCTGCTCTGGTTGCGGAGTGAAATCCACGCGATCCGGTATTAGCAGGTGAACATATTGCAACGACATGTGGCATCATTCTAAACGGATTTCGCCACCGTTTGCGTAACAGGCATGTGCGCCACTCACCTTGTCGCCCACCGACCGCGCCGTGTATGAGATAGCCTCTACCGGATCCATGCGAGCCAACCCCATCCTACAAGAAGAGTCGCCAGCGTGATGGGCAAACCAACCCGGAAATAATCCCAGAAACCAATCTCCATCTCTGGCTTGGCGCTTTCCACCACAATGAGATTGGCCACGCTTCCCGTGATCGTCAGGTTTCCCGCGAGGGTCGAAGCCATGGCCAGCGCCAGCCATGCCGTATGCGGATTGCTGAACCCAGGGATCAACGACTTCAACAGCATCACCGCAGGCACGTTGCTGACGATATTGCTGAACAGCGCAACCACCACGGTGAACGTGCCCAACCTTTGCAGATTCCAATGTTCTGCCAGCCCTAGCAACTGCCGGACGATCCCCGCATTTTCTGCACCGCCAACAATCAGAAACAGTCCGATGAAAAACACTAACAAACCCCAGTCCACTTCCTGGTACAACTTTCTGGGTTCAAGGGTTCTGGTAATCAGCAACGCCGCCGCACCCAGAGCGGACATCATCGCAGGAGGCACGCCTAGGAAGAATCCTATAACCACGGCAGTCACTACGATGACGGGTTTCGTGAGGTGTGAGAGATCGAGGGTGGGCAATGGAATTCGTCCCGCTGTCTCCAGTGGCAGCTGAATCTTGCGCATATGAATCCAGTGCAGCACAAGCCAGTCGAGAAACAGTCCCACGATCGCGACCGGACCCAGATGAAAAAGAAAATCGTGATAGCGGATGCCAGAGAACGATCCAATCAGCATGTTCTGCGGGTTGCCGGTGATCGTCGCCACGCTGCCAATATTCGACGCGGTGGCGACCGCAAGCAGATACGGCATGGGTTGCAGTTGCATGCGCCGCGTGATGCCGAGCACGAAGGGCACCATTACCAGGCAGACGATATCGTTTACCAGAAATGCCGATAGAAACCCGCAGGTGAAAATCACTGCTGGCAACAGGTGGGTTGGCTTCAATCGTTGCAGAACTACTTCCGCATTCCATTCGAAAAATCCCACCAGGCGCAGATTGCCGACGATCAGCATCATCGAAAACAGAAGCACCAGAGTGGAGAAGTCGATGAAGCGAAGCGCATCCGAAGGCTGCACCACCCGGAAGGCAATCATGGCTACCGCCCCGATGATCGCGGCGCCTGGGCGGTCTATCTTCAGGCCGGGAAACTTGCCGATGGCGAAAACCAGATAGCTCGCCAAGAAAATGATGTATGCAGCGGCCAGTCGGGCATCCGGCACTGCGGTGGACGGGATCAGGAGCATGTCGTCGGCAGCAGGATAACAGGCCACGGCCAGAGACGGAATCACCAGCGCCGAATCCCGCGGAGCACACGTACCCCCGACGCCTCGTCCGCGCAGCCGAACAAGACGGTGTGGGGACTAAGCACGCCCCGAACGCCGACTTACTTTTCCCGACCCGCTTGCTTTTCCATGCGAACTACCGCCAGCGACTCTCCATTCTTCAGTGGCACCTCGAGATTTTCCAGCACGACATAGCCTCGGGCCCGGTAGAGTGGGACTCCGGTGAGAGTTGCACCCATTTCGAAGCGAGTGAAATCCGCCGCCACAGCCGCTCTTTCACAGGCCTCAAGAATCATGCTGCCAATTCCACGGCGCACCCAGTTTGGATGGACAAAAAAGGCACGAATTTTTGCAGCGTCGTATTGGGGATTCAGCAACGAGTCCTCTCGGCTGGTCCAACGGTCGCCACCAAAGAGAGTCTTGCGTTTGCTCCAGCCGCCACAGCCGACGATGACCGCCTCCGGTCCCGTCTCGACAACGTAATAGGTTCCATCCGCGATCAGTTGGCTATCCACGCCGTAGACGGTTTGCAGTGCGCCTTCGATTTGGGCAGGAGTGTAATCGGCCGCCTGCAATCCTCGCACAGAGGCATCAATCAGCGCGGGCAGGACGCTGATATCCGCAGGGACGGCTTGGCGGAGAATGAGATTCATAACTCGGGAGCATCTGCGAAAGTGTACCAAGCTAATGTTCGGGTATTCAATTTGGGGGAGAAATCGATCCAGGTTGTTGGCAGCGACAGCGATTCTGGTTGTACAGGCAGGAACCCAGATCCCTCGCTGCGCGCGGGATAACACTGTGTTTTGGTGTGTGCGAAATCTACGAATGTCTAGTGCTGATCGTCGCGGTGGCGAAGCCAATCCAGGAACATCTGCTCGATCGGCTTGTCGTAGGTCATCATGATGTGGCGGATGGTGTGGCCGCTGACGAAGTGGCAGACTTCCTCAGCCAGATTCTTGGCGTGGTCCCCGGCGCGCTCGAGCGATTGAGTCATGAAGATGACTTGCAGGCTTGCCTGGCGCTGCAAGCCTTCCGGATTTTCGATGTGGCGGAGGAATATCAGATTTCGCAGACGGTCCATCTCGGCGTCTGCGCGCAACACGTCCACAGCCTTCTTCACGTCACGGGTGGCAAAAGCGGCTCCTACGTCAGACAGCATTTTTTCCAGGACAGTCGCCATGTGCGTCAGATCGCGCGTATCCTGGGGATCGATCCGAGGGCCGGCCGACTGTGCGCTGCTGGCAAAACTGAGCAGCAGATCTCCAATGCGTTCCAGGCTGATCATGAACTTCATGCACGCCAGCAATTCGCGCGCTTCGGTTCCGCTAACCTGCGTAATGGCGAGCGTAACCCCATCGTCGATTTCCCGGTCCAGCGTGTCGAGTTCTTTCTCACGTTCTCGAATCGTATTGAGCAGCGGCGAGGATCCGGTCGCGATCCCCTCAGCGGCAGCCGCGGCAGCATCCTTGGCAAGGGAGCAAGCTTCAATGGTCCGTTTTACGAGATGCGAATAGGCAGGCTCGGGCACTGGGGCGTTTAAGGCGGCAATACTCATCGCAACTTCCCTCGGCTCACGGAATGGCGGCCGCATCGCACTCGGTCGTCTTCGCTGCCGGCCTGTAGTGATGCTCACGCTACAAGCATAGGTTCTTTGTTTCAAGGATGTTGTTAAAAGCTTGTAAATTCTTGGGTTGGAGGCAATCACAGAGCAGCGGGGGCCGGGGCCGTCCGGCAGAAACAGGATGCGTTGCGATCACACGGGCGAAGAATCGGTAGCCAGCGGCAGGGTAAACAAAAACACCGAACCATGGTTAAGTTCGCTCTCGGCACGGATCGTGCCATCGTGCGCTAGGACGATGTGTTTCGCAATGGCCAGTCCCAGGCCCGTGCCCCCAGATTCCCGCGAGCGAGCTTTGTCGACGCGATAGAAGCGCTCGAACAGGCGTGGCAGGTGCTCAAACGGAATGCCCGGGCCGAAATCGCGCACATAGAATTCAACGCCACGTTCCGAACGCCTCGCCCCCAACACAAGGCGCCCACCCGACGCAGCGTACTTAAGTGCATTGTCAATGAGGTTGGAAAAAACCTGGTGGATGGCCTCGCGATCGGCACTCACCAGGTCCGGCGCCGAGTCCTCCACCTGCAAGTCGATGCCGTGCGCACGCGCCAGTTCGCGGAAGTTCTGGACTGCCTCCTGCAGAATCTCTGCCGCGGCTACGGGTTGGACGTCAAATCGCTGCTCGCCTGATTCCACTCTCGCCAGAGTCAGAAGATCCTCGGTCAGGCGGGACATGCGATGGGCATTCTTACGGATAATTTCCAGAAACTCGCGCGAGTGATTATTCTCCGGAGAACTGTCGAGCAGGGTTTCGGCGTAGCCCTGAATGGAGGTCAACGGCGTCCGCAGCTCGTGCGAAACGTTGGCAATAAAATCGCGACGGGTTTTCTCCACCCGCTCGGTCTCGGTCAAGTCACGCAAGACGGCAACGGCGCCTCCCCCAGGCATTGGCGCGGCGGTTACATCGAAGGTGCGACCTGGAACAATGGAAGTAGCTCGTGCCGTGAACACCTTTCTGGCTTCGCTGGCTCCGCGTACGGCGCGCAGGAAATCGGGGTCGCGGACGGTTTCCACGATGGGAGCATTTAACCGGGTGCGCTGCGGAACCAGGCCATCCATACTCTGGTTGGCCCACTGCACGCGGTCGTTGGGACCGACGGCGATCACGGCGTCCTCCATGCTGTTGAGTAGGGTTTCGAGCTGGCGCTGGCTATTTCGCAAAGCGGCGAAGTTGTTCTCCACGTGGCGAGCGGTCTTGTCGAGAGCGGCAGCGACTTGCCCGATTTCATCTCCCGAATTTTCGGCGATACGCGCCGCGAGTTCGCCGCCGGCGATCTTGTTGGCAAACTGCACGATCCTCTCCAGCCGACGCGCCGTGAACTGGGCCAATGCTCCGGCGAGAGCAAGTGCAACCAGAAAAGTAAGCGCCGAACCAACCAGCAGCGTTTTTCGCAGCTGCGCTGTAGCGGCTCCGAGGTCTGATAGCGGATAGGCTAAGCGGGCTGCGCCCCCGGAAACGGGAGAAGCCACATAATGGAAATCAATCCCCAAGGTTTGGCTCTTCCGGGTATCGGTCCCGACATCTCCTTTCAAGGCGGCAGCAAACTCAGGGGATTGCGCAAGATTTTCCATCGCCGAAGCGGATGCCTCTGAGTCGGCCAGGACCTTGCCAGTCACATCGATGACGGTGGCGCGCGCACCGGCCGCCTGGCCCTCCTGCGAGACGATGTCCTGAAGATTGTGCTCACGGTCGGTATTCACCCGGTTAGCGAACATCAATGTCTTCTGTCTCAGGCTACGATCAATTTCCTGCCGCAGTGAACTTTCCCAGGTCCGGCGGATAGAGAAATCAAGAGTGACCGTGGCGGCGGCAATCACCAGGGCAAAGGCGGCCAGCAGCCGCAGGAAAAGCCGGCTTCTCACTTGGGAGCCTCGAAGCGATAGCCCGCTCCGCGGACCGTTTTCAGATAGCGCGGGCTTTCCGGATCGGGCTCGATCTTCTCGCGAATGCGGCGCACGTAGACATCCACTGAACGCGGCGTGACGTAAGCCGTATCTCGCCAGACGGAATCAAGAAGCTGGTCCCGAGTAAACACCCGGCCGAGGTGACGCGCGAAATAGTCGAGCAGGCGGAACTCGGTGGCGGTTGTGCCTACCACCTGGCCGCCTACGGTCAGCGTCATCGCGCTGGGATCGATTTCGATTTCTCCTACCTTTAACGGCGACTGCGCGAGCGGACGCTCGAAACGCCGCAACACCGCTTTCACGCGTGCCACCAGCTCCCTCGGGCTGAACGGCTTGGGAATATAGTCATCCGCGCCGAGCTCCAGGCCGAGGATGCGATCGGCCTCCCCGCTTTTCGCAGTTAGAAAAATCACGGGCGTCGATGCCAGCAGGGGCGTCTGCCGAATCTGACGGCAGAGCTCGAGGCCGTCTCTTCCCGGCACCATGATGTCGAGAATGAAAAGTGTTGGCCTCTGCCGCTCTGATTCCATGACCACGGTATTGCCAGTTGCAAACACTTTGACCGCGAATCCCGCGCCCTCCAGGTGATGCCGCACCAGCCGGGAAATGTCAGGATCGTCCTCAACCACAAAGATGCTTGGTTTCACACGGGTATTGTAGCCGGGAGATCGAAATATTGCCCTGATTGTAACCAGATTGAAACATTTCAAACAGGGCCAATGCAGAGCGGACACTCCTATCCGCTGGCGTCCCAAGGTAACTATCTCTGGAGGTACGTCTGTTAAGCCCGACCGGACAACAGCTAAACTACAATCGCCGATTGTTCATGACGAGACTCGCAGCTATTTTTTTCTTTTGCGCTGTGCCGCTCTTTTGCCAAAGCAATAGCGGTGAGTTGCGCCTCAGGGTGACAGATCCGGACGGTCTCGGCGTGAAAACGATGGTTCAGATCGTCAGCAGGGCCAATCAGTATCGAAATACTCTGGCGACCAGCGATCTGGGCAATCTCGATGTGCAGCGCCTGCCTTACGGCATCTATCAGATCGAAATTAAACAGTCTGGCTTCGCAAGCGTATCGGAATCTGTCGAAATTCATTCTTCGATCCCGATCAAATACGCGATCCAACTCAAGCTCCCGTCAGTGAATGAATCGGTCACGGTTAGTGCGGCCAATACATTGATCGACCCGGATCAGGCCGGCTCCGTTAGCCAGGTTGGCTCGGACCTCATTCAAACCCGGGTCAGTTCAGTTCCGGGCCGCTCGTTGCAGGACTTGGTGAACTCGCAACCGGGCTGGCTCTATGAAGGCAATGCCGTCTTGCATCCTCGTGGCTCGGAGTATCAGACACAGTTTGTCGTCGACGGCATCCCTTTGACCGACAATCGTTCGCCCAGCTTCGGACCTGAGATTGAAGCCGACGATGTGCAATCGTTGACCATCTATACCGCGGGCATTCCCGCGGAGTATGGCCGAAAAATGGGTGGCGTGGTCGAGGTCAACACCATTCAGGATTCACAAGCAGGCTTTCACGGCGACGTGGTGCTCTCGGGCGGTAGCTATGACTCGGCGAGCGCGTTCGCGAAGGGAGCGTATGCCTGGGGCAAAAATGCCTTCGGCGGCAGCGCCAGTGGCAGCATGACGGACCACTATCTGAATCCCGTGGTTCCGCAAAACTATTCGAACACCGGCACGCTGGGGGATTTTTCGGTCAACTATGACCGGGAACTGACGCCGAACGATCGCGTTAGATTTATCGTGCGTCATGAACTCGCTCGCTACGATATTCCGAACGAACAGGTGCAGCAAGCCGCGGGCCAGCGCCAGACCGCGAACAATTTTGAGACCATGGGGATTGCCTCCTACCAGCACACATTTTCCTCGCAAGCCCTAGCCGATTTTCGTGCTATGGTCCGCGACAATGCGAATAATTTCAACTCCAACCAGAATTCAACTCCCATCGAAGTCTTTCAGCACAATTGGTTTCGCGAAGGATATTTCAAAGGGACCGTGACCCTCGACCATGGCCGGAACGAATGGAAGGTCGGACTCGAATCGGACAACACATTTCTCTACGAAAACTTCAGTTACATCATTACCGATCCAAGCCAATTTGATCCGGAGACGCCTCGAACCTTCGGCTTCATAGGCAACCGCCCCGACCTCGAACAATCCGCCTTCGTGCAGGATCTGATCCGCCTGAAGAATTGGACAATCAGCGCCGGGCTTCGCTGGGACCACTATCAACTTCTGGTCAACCGGCAATCCCTGGATCCACGCTTCTCGATTTCGCGTTATTTCTCTTCCGCCGACTTGCTCATGCATTTCTCCTATGACCGTGTTTTTCAGACTCCTTCCTTCCAGAACATTCTGCTTTCAAATTCAAACGCAATTGTTTCCCTCGACCCCACGAACTTCCTCCGCCTGCCGGTCGAACCTTCAGAAGGAAACTACTACGAAGCCGGATTAACCAAGGTGTTCGGGGGAAAGATCAGGCTCGACGCCGACTATTTCCGGCGGCTTGTAGACAACTATGCGGATGACGATCAGATCATCAACACGACCGTCAGCTTTCCCATCGCATTTCGCAAGTCCATCATCTATGGCGCGGAAGCGAAACTCGAAGTGCCCGATTGGCGCGGCTTCTCAGGCTTTCTCAGCTATTCCTACACTGTGGGCAACGCGTGGTTTCCGGTGACTGGAGGTCTCTTCCTCGGGACCGACGCTACCTCTGCGACCACCCAACTCCTCGGTCATTTCCCGGATTCGCAGGATCAGCGCAACACGGTTCGTGGGCGCGTTCGCTACCAGATCGCACCGCGCTTCTGGATCGCGGGCGGAATTCAATACGACACCGGACTCCCTTTCGAGTTCAATGGCGAACCGGCCACAGTGCTCGCCGAATACGGCCAGCAGGTTCTGGATCGCATTAACTTTGCCCGTGGCCGCATCTATCCTTCCTTCATGGTCAATGCCTCGGCAGGCGCGGATGTTTACAAATCGGACCGTGTCAATATGCAGTTTCAGATCGACGGACAGAACCTGACCAACGTTCTGGACGTAATCGACTTCGGCGGTTTATTTTCGGGCAACGCCATCGGACCGTCCCGGAGCTTTGGCCTGCGCCTCACGACCAACTTCTAATTTCGCTGGCACCCACGGCTAGGGACCAAGCTGGATGAACAGGTTTCCGTTCCGATCCAGCCAAAACTTCGCGCGGGGAGGGACAATCGTAGTTGCGCTGTATTCCGTCACGATGGCCGTGCCCGAATATTTCTTCCCCGGTTGCAGAGACTCCCGATCATAAATGGCACAAGCGATTTTCTTACTCTCGAAGAATACCGAGGTTCGTGCCGGATCAAGCTTGCCGCGGTCGCCACGCGCCGCGCCGGCCGTGCCAAGGGTCGCCTGCGGAGACTTCATGATTGCCCGAAGCCGGATCGTGACTAACTCTATTTCCCGCGCCGGATAGCTGTAGCCGTAGCGGCGGTCATGCTCGCGACGAAATGCTGAGATCAGTTTGTCAGTGAAAGGAATATTGAGTTCGTACCCTTGCCCCCTGTAGCGAACGTCCACGCTAAGACAGTACTGGATCGTGCCCTTCCAGTCCTCGGTTAGAAAGTCTTGGTGGGCCTTGCGGCGTAGTTTGTTGAATTCGGCGTTCAGCCGCGTCAGCGGAAGTTCATTCAGGGTTCGCCAGAGCACGGTTCGTGAATAGTCCTTAACGACATCGCTGACCAGAATGCCGAAGGCGGAGAGCGCGCCCGGAAGCGCGGGCACAAGGACTCGCGGGATACTCAAGGCCTCCGCCAATTCGCAGGCGTGCAGCCCTCCGGCCCCGCCGAATGCCACCAGTACAAACTCTCGAGGATCGTAACCGCGCTCAATCGAAACCACCCGAATCGCTTTCTCCATGGTGGCGTTGACCACGCGAATGACTCCGGCGGCAAACTGTTCGAGCGAGAGTTTGCAACGTTGCTTCTTCAGCCACACCGACACAATCCGGCGAGTGCGTTCCAGATCGAGCGTGAAGTCGCCACCAAGAAAACGATGCGCTTGCAATCGTCCCAGGATCAGATTCGCATCCGCGACCGTCGGCTGAGTGCCGCGACCATAGCAAATTGGACCCGGATCAGCTCCAGCCGACTCCGGCCCCACGCGCAGCGCACCCGCCGCATCGAACCGCGCAATGGAACCTCCGCCGGCACCGACAGTGTGAATGTCGAGCATCGGCACTCCGACCGGCAGGCCGGCAATCTCAGTTTGACTGCTCCCCTGTACTTCGCGATCCACTAGTGCCACATCGGTCGAAGTGCCGCCCATGTCGAACGAAACAATTCGCTGGCATCCGCTGCGACGCGCCATGGCCGCTGCTCCCACGACTCCTCCTGCAGGGCCAGAGAGCAGCGTGCGCACCGGTTCGCGGACAGCGGAACGCAGAGCCGTGATTCCGCCACTCGATTGCATGATGAAAATGCGAGCCTTGGTACTACGCTTGCCCCCTGCTGTTCTTTGGGAGGGCATGGCTTCAGCCATGCCGTCAAGACGCTCTGAAAATCTGGGCTTCAGCGCCTGAGGAATTTCGCTCCAAGCTTGCGCGCGGGCTTCGAGGCTTTCCAGATAGCGTTGCATGACCGGTTGGAGATACGCATTTACGACCACCGCGCTGGTGCGCTCATATTCGCGAAATTCAGGGAGGATCTGATGGGAAACGGAAAGGGGAAGACCCAGGTCACTCAAGGTAGCCGCAACCAGATTTTCATTCTTCGGATTAGCAAACGAAAACAACAGCGAGATCGCAATCGCCTCAGGCCGCTTCTCAAACAATCTAGATTTCAGGTCCCGCAGATCTCTCGGTGAGGGCTGTTGCAGGATCTCGCCGTCGCTACTTGTTCGTTCGTCCACCCCGAAGCGCAGATCAGCAGGCACGAGAGGCTCAATGCGGTCGAAGAAGAAATCGTACAGTTTGGGGCGGGCCTGCCGACCGATCTCGATGACATCCTCGAAACCTGGCGTGGTGACGAGCGCCACTCGCGCCCCCTTGCGCTGCAAGAGTGTGTTGGTGCCGACCGTAGTCCCGTGAAGTAAAGTTAGCGAGTCGGGGCAGCCGATTTTCTCCAGCGCTTCTACAATGGCTCGCGAAGGATCGTCAGGAGTCGAAAAAAGTTTGAGCATGTGGAGGCGGCCGCGGTCGACCCAGATGCAGTCGGTAAACGTGCCCCCAGTGTCGATGGCAATGCGGAGCGGTTGAGGTCGAGAGCGGCGTGCCATGGGAGTCGAACTGGAACGCTAGGGTACCATCATTGACTAGGGATTTTACCGTTGAGATCAGGCTAACCAGGAGGTGCGCCCTGTGAGATATGACTTTCTAGTGGAAACATATGCAACCGAACGAATCAAAGTGGTCAGCGTGTGGAGCGAGTTCCGCGACGACGATCTTCCGGTGCGCCCCAGCCGTGATGATCCACGGGGACGTAGTGTTCATGAGCAGATGGTGCATCAGTGTGTCAGCGAGGATTTGTGGTTTCGGACCATGCTTGGAATCGACGTCGAAGCACCACCGTTGCCAAAACAAGAAACTCGATTGCAATTCATCAAACAGTACGCGGACGACAGCCGGAAACGGCTTGCGCACTTGGGCCAAAAGGACGACGCCTGGTGGGAAGAAGCAACCAACTTTTTTGTCGTGCAACGCTCTCGTGCATGGGTGATGACGCGGCGCATCGCGCATACCTCACATCATCGCGGACAACTGATGGCGATGCTCCGCATGCTGGGACGCGACTTACACAGTAACTACGGACCCACGGCGGACACCGGCGGCCTGATGCAGAATCACGCGCCAACAATTTATGCCTATGCCAGCCTGGACGCACTGCTCAAGGGAGAGGGTGCCGGAGGCGCGAAAGCTGCCTTACCTGGGTCCGGAGGCAAGCCTGTTACCGAACGGCCTACGTAGATCTCACTTGCCGTTCGTAGAGAACGCAAGTGCGAGCAATGTATTCTGTTCCATTTCGTGAGCCTTGGCCGATCCAGTCGAAGGGCTGGCGCTGGCTGAACGTTTGACCGAAAGCACTGGACGTTCTCCCGCGATGTGGCGCAGCCGCGGCAGCATATAAAACATCGCGCCCATGTTGGCGGGTTCTTCCTGGACCCACACGATGTCGCGCGCGCTTGCATGCCGCTCTAGTTCTTTAATCAGTTCGGTCTCCGGGAATGGATACATTTGCTCCAGGAAGACAATCGCCGTCGAGGTATCTTTTCTTTTCTTGCGCTCGTCGCGTAGCTCGTGCCCGATTTTTCCCGTGCAAAGAAGGATGCGTTTGGCATGGCTGATCTCCGTATCGGGCAACACGTTCAGGAAGTGAGGGTGCGCGAAGTCCGCGATGGGCGAAGAAGCATCCGGGTGCCGCAGCATGCTCTTCGGGGTAAAGACGATCAGTGGTTTGCGCCAGTGCCGCAGCGCCTGCCGGCGTAGCAGGTGGAAATATTGCGCGGCATTCGAGGGCTGGCAGATCTGAAAATTATCCCGCGCCGCGAGCTGCAGAAAACGCTCGATGCGGGCGCTCGAATGCTCAGGCCCTTGCCCCTCGTAGCCGTGCGGCAGCAACAGAACCACTCCTGAAAGCAACTTCCATTTGTCTTCACCCGCGCTGATGAACTGATCAATAATCGCCTGCGCAACGTTCGCAAAGTCGCCGAACTGAGCCTCCCAGAGGACCAAAGCCTCGGGATAGTCGCGGCTGTAACCGTATTCGAAACCGAGCACTCCAGCTTCGGAGAGCGTGGAGTTGTAAATTTCACAGCGCCCCTGTTGCGCAGAAATATGCTGCAACGGGATGTATTCCTGCTCGTTCTCGATATCGAGCAGCACGGAGTGGCGCTGGTTGAATGTGCCACGGCGGCTATCCTGCCCGCTCAGTCGGACCGGCACGCCGGCCTTCACCAAACTGGCGAAAGCCAGAGCTTCGGCCATGCCGTAGTCTACGGGACGCCTTCCAGTGCCCATTTCAGCGCGCTGTTCGAGCAGCTTCTTCACTTTCGGATGAATGTGAAACTCCGCCGGGTAGGTCGTAAGCGGATTTGTGATTTCACGCACTTCTTCCGCCGACAATCCGGTTTCAACCTCGTACTCCGCCTTATAGCGGCCACCCGTGTAGTTGTCCCAGTAGGTTGGCAACTCGCGCAGCGTGGGTTTCTTGGTGATGGACCCGGCCTGCTTCTGCGCGGCTTCGAATTCGGCGCGGATGGCCTGCACTCGCATCTGCACATCTTCGACGCCGATGTCTTCGGAATAAATCTCCCACAGGGGCGGATGCTCTTTGATTGCTTTGTAGAGCAGCGGCTGCGTAATGGTGGGATCATCCACTTCGCTATGACCGTGACGCCGGTACCCGATCATGTCCACCACTACGTCCGTGCCGAAGGTGTTGCGGTATTCGAGCGCGATGCGCCCGATGCGGATCACGGCGTCCACATCTTCGCCGTTCACATGAAATATAGGGATGGACTGGCGGCGCACGAGCTGCGCCGCGAAGCGCGACGAGTGCAATTCGCGGGGCACGGTCGTGAAGCCGATCAGGTTGTTGGCAATAATATGGACAGTTCCACCCACGGTGTAGCCCGGCAGGTCGGCAAAGTTCAAAGTCTCGGCAACAATGCCTTGCCCGGCGAAAGCAGCGTCGCCGTGTACCAGCAGGGGAAGATATTTTCGCGGCCCGTTTTCGCCCGCACGATCATGCTTGGCGCGGGTGCGGCCGACGGTTACCGGATCTACCGCTTCCAGATGGCTGGGATTTGAAACCAGGTGGATGTGAACCTTGTTACCGCTACGAGTGACGTACTCGCCGGTCGCGCCCATGTGATACTTGACGTCGCCGCTGCCCAGTACGCTGCGTGGATCGATATCTTCAAATCCAGCAAAAACTTCTTCGGGCGCGCGCCTGGCCACGTGAACGATTACGTTCAGCCGTCCGCGATGACTCATGCCCATAACTAATTCGGCCGCGCCCTGTTGGCCAGCCGTTTCGAGAATCTCGTCCACCAGTGGAATCAGCGCGGTCACGCCCTCGAGCGAAAAGCGCTTGTTGCCCAAATAGCGCTGCTGCAGTACTTGCTCGAACACTTCAGCACGAATAAGAAGGTCGAGCGCTATTCCCTGGTCCACGGCTGTTTGAGGGCCCTCCAGCCGATCCTGAATCCAGCGCCGCCGTACCGGATCGGTGATGTGCATGAACTCCGCGCCAATCGTCCCGCAGTAGACGCGTCGCGCCTCTTGGGCGAATTCGCTGTCGACCGGCAGATCAGAGTGAGGCACGGGACGGAGAAAGCCGAGGGGATCGAGGTCGGCCTCGAGATATCCCCAACGACGGTATGCGTCGAACATGCGCTCGCGTTCTCCGTTGGTTGCGTCCAATACTGCGGTGGAAGTTTCGGGAGCAGTCTTCGATCGGATGGCCATATGTCTGTTACTAGAATAATGGATGAGCGGCGGATAGGGACAGATTCATCGGGGCAGAGTCGCGGCCCAGAGGATTGCCCGGGCATCGCTGACAGCTTGCGGAAAAAACTCGCGGCGTTGAGTTTTGAAAGGGCACGGCTTTCCAGCCGTGCCGGATGAAAGGCGCAATGCTCTGGGTTGCGGTGGGAGATTGCTAGTCCTCGAAACTTTTCGCTCCTCCCTTCAATCGGTTGGTCACGACCTGTTTCCATACCCATCTGATCACGCGCGCATCGTTGTAGCAGTAGCCCAGATTGTGGTTGAGCGTGGAGAAGCAGTGACGCTGGCAGGTGTGTTTCATCTCCTTGAGCTGCTGCCGGTCGAACTTCGGGTTGTCGATATTTCCCCAATCGAAGGTCGATGGGTACATGGGGAAGCAGGGAGCAACCGTGCCGTCAGTGCGGATAATCACGTTGTTCTGCCCGGCGCGGCAATTCCAATCGGTAAACTGGAGTTCGCCATTCGAATCCTGCACAATACCGGGGGTCTGGGCGAGGATCTCATGCATGTTGCCGTTGGTCCCAGTCCCATCTCCGTACCAGCCGTATTTTTTCAGGTCCAGCCCCGACGACATGCGGACAAACGCTTTCATCTCGCGCAGGCGCTGAACCGAATTCACCATCTGATATCCGGCCTGGTTTTTCTCGATGATCCAGTCGATCAACGAGTCAACCGAGCGCCAGTCCTCCGGCCGAATGTACGTCGGGTTCTCATTCAGATGTTTGAAATGCTCGTCCTGCTCGAGCATGGGGGTTTCGTTGATGTGATAGTCAGTGGCGAGACGATGCGCGCGAGCGTATTCGGTGAGCTGGCGAACGTCTTCATGATTATTGCGGCAGATATTGATATTGAAAAAGACCATGTATCCGTACACGTACTGCTTGCGAATGAGGTACTCAAGATTCCTTTGGCCGGGTACAAAGGCCTTCGGCAAGCTGGGTTTTTCGTCCCATGCGTCTAACGCGAAATTGAAGATGGATACGCCGGCGTCCGCGAGCCGATCGGCGACTTCGGGGCGCAGCAGCCGGCCGTTGGTGCCAACGTAGATCCAGAAGCCTTTCTTGGCGGCGTAGTAAACAATCTTATGCGCAACTTGTGGGCGCAGCAGTGGCTCTCCGCCCATGAGCGCCAACACGCGGCAGCCCCGATCATGCAGCCAGTCGATGGAGCGTTTGGCAACGTCTTCGGTCATGCCCTTCACCTTGTTGTTGAACGCCCAGCAGTACCAGCAGTCGAGATTACATTTGTAGTCGACAAACAAATACGCGGTAATCGGATGGAATTCACCAGGCATCACTCGCGAGCGCACATACGGTAGCAGCCAGCCGCGCACCTTCCGCCATACTTGCGGGGCCGTCCAGTCGCGCTTTTCGAGCGGGGTCTCCGGGCCAGGATCGTTCAGCAGCTCCGGGTACTGTGGAAAAACGGGTTCGGGCAACGTCGTGCCCTTGGTCGCGGCCGGGGTTGGTCCACCCGAACCGGAGTTCATCAGCAAATTGTGAATGTCGACGTCGATGCGAAACTTTGCGGGAGCTGGGCTAGCCACTTCCGTTCTCCTCTCTGGGTTCAGACCATGGTCAATAGACGGCGCAGTTATAACAAGGATGCTAGTTCTTGAGCGATGGTTCCACGGATTCTTGCAAAAAAGATGGGCCGGGTTCAGCGCACGGATCAGGCGACTAATTGAGGTCATTGGTTTATCGGGAGGTGCCGACCGTGATTTAAGATTGCAGATTCAAGTTCTTGCGTGCCGGGAAAAATGCTCAACCAACAAGCCAGACCACTCCGAACTCCTGTGTTGCTCGGAATTCCGTTCGACGCGAACTCTTCCTATCAACGAGGTCCGGCGGATGCCCCACCTTTAATTCGCGAGGCGTTTCATTGTGACTCGTCGAATTCATCCACCGAGAGCGGGATTGACCTGGGCTCAGAATCTGTGTTGGACGCGGGCGATCTGAGCCTGTTAGCGGATGGTGCATTCGTCGCGATCGAAAGCGCGGTCGCTATACTGCTCGACAAGGGACAGAGTCCGGTTTGCCTCGGTGGCGATCACTCCATTACCTATCCAATCCTGCGAGCCTTCGGAAAACGGTTTTCCGATCTCACCCTGGTTCACTTCGACGCCCATCCCGACTTGTACGAGGAATTTCAGGGCAACCGCTATTCACACGCTTGCCCTTTTGCCAGAATCATGGAAGAAGGATTGGTGAAGAGGCTGATTCAGGTCGGTATCAGGACCATGAATGCGCATCAGCGAAAGCAGGCGGCTCGCTTTGGGGTTGAAGTTGTGGAGATGCGGGAACTGCCAGCGGTGGAGAGGCTCGAGATTACTGGATCAGTTTATGTTTCGTTCGACATCGACGTCCTTGACCCCGCCTTCGCGCCCGGGGTTTCGCACCGTGAGCCGGGAGGAATGTCCGTACGTGAGGCCATCACACATCTGCACGCGATCAAAGGTGACGTGGTTGGAGCCGACGTCGTCGAATTCAACCCAAAACAGGATGTATCGCAACTGACCGCGATGGTGTGCGCGAAAATCTTAAAGGAGATTCTAGGGAAAATGATTGCGGAGTGAAACAGCGATTGGGCCAAAATAATACCGGCGCCAACCAAAGCGTTGCGGCCTTGACTGGCGCCGGTTGATGTGCATCTTCCTTACGTAATTCGCTACCGGCTGGAAACAGAGTGTCGACTGTGGAAAAACTTCGAAGACGGTGGTGGGCCCGGTAGGACTCGAACCTACAACCAACAGATTATGAGTCTGCTGCTCTAACCGTTGAGCTACGGGCCCATCTTATTGAAAACATTAAATCGTGGTGTCTGTTACTTTAGTCATGATGCCTATTAAGTGCCCGTTAGTGTAAAATGCAGAGATGGCCGACACTAAACGACGAGCACCGCGACACCAGACCGGAACGATCATAGAACGCTCGGGGACATTCTACATCCGCTTCTACCGTAGCGGGAAGAGAGTCACGGAGGTACTCCCTTCCGACAACGGTCAGCCTCTTCGTCGCGACAACCACTTCAAGAGCACGACGTGTAAAGCGGTGCGGATGATCGCGACCGCGTTCATGAAGCCGATCAACGAGGCCACAGAGAAGGTTCAGCAGAACGCGACCCGGCAACTCGTCACCGACTTCTGGGCCGAGGTTTATCTGCCGTGGGTGCGAGAGAATCTTCGCGAGAGCACGGTGCGGAACTATCAGCAGACCTGGAACCTCTACATGGAGGACCACTTCAAAGGCCGCACGCTGGTGGACTACCGGCCATCCGATGCGTCCGGCATGATGACGACGTGGGCAAAGGCAGGCCGAAGCGGGAAGCCTCTTGGTCGCGCCGTGATCGGCCACATCCGAAGCCTCGGCTCCGGCATCTTCGGACACGCGGTCAAGACCGGCGTCATCGACCGCAATCCGTGGAGCGAGTCCGGCGTGCTCGCGAAGTTCAAGACCAAGCTACCGACACGCGCTTACACCATCGACGAGGCGAAGGCAATCCTCGCCGCGCTCGCATCGCATCTCGACGCTCAGTGCATCTTCGGACTCGCGTTCTTCATGGGTCTTCGTCCGAGCGAGATCGCTGGACTCTGCTGGGAGGACATCACAGAACGTGTGCTTCACGTTCGCCGCGCCGCCGTGCAAGGTATCGTTGACGCGACGAAGACTCCCAGCTCCCAGCGCGATCTACCGCTGATCGAACCGCTGGGCTCGATGCTCGAAGCTTGGCGAGCACGCTGCAAGAACATCACGGAAGGTTACGTCTTCCCCAAAGCGAGGGGTGGGCCACTCAACGTCGAGTCGCTCTGTCAACACGTCATCAAACCGCTCTGCAAAGCCGCTGGAATCGCATGGAGCGGTCTGTATAGCGCGAGGCGAGGTCACGGAACGGTGATGACTAGACTCGCGAGCCTCACAGCCGCACGGCAGACGCTAGGCCATTCCAACGAACTTGTCACAGCTCAGCATTACGCACTGAAAGATCAGATCGCCGGAGACGCCGGTCTTAAGGTCTTGGAAGCGACGTACTCGAAGGACGTGGACCGGTGATGATTCGCGCTGTTAGGTCAGAATGAAGCAGTACGAGCGGAAGATGTTGAAGTCCGCAAAGTGAGGCCACTCACCTCGCATTCAGAACATCATTCTTTATTCTTTTCTTGTCTCGGGTCACGTCGATCCACAGGTGACACTCGATCACTACGTGACGGCCCGTTCCCGAGGACCTGGTCGCGGCTATGGAAGCTCCTGGAGGCTGAGACGATGATCAGTTCGAGGGATGAGTAACTTACTTCTTGTCAAATCAGGAGTCTAGGAGGTACAAAGGTGCGCGATGGATACGAACAAAGTCGCGCTCACAGTAAGCGTTGTCGCACTCTTCCTCACCATTCCGCTCTCGATTGTCGGAAACTTGCTGACCCCGCGTGTTAGGACTTGGTACAGCACCACCAACCAGAAGAGATTACTGAACCGAATCGAACAGCTTCAATACCGGCTGTTCCAGACACACCGCGAATGGACGTTTAGTCCAGCGGAATGGGAAATGTACAGATTTACGGCAGTCACGGTGCTTAGCGTCATAGCGTTCATCACTTTCGGTTTTTGCATTCTTTCCTCAGGGGGACTTGCTATCTACACGGAGGCGAAGAGCATTGCCGACCCATCCGGTCAATGAGTAAAATAGAGATTTTGCAACAAGTATCGACGGGGTTAGCATTACGACATGGCAGAATTTGCATCGTATCTTAGCTACCAGCAATTCGCAGAGTCGATAAGGACACATTGGAGGTACGGCACTGACCTTGGGCAAGTTGCCTTCTTGAGAGCCCTGATTGAGACTGGCGTCGCTCGGCAGCAAGTGATCGCGAGTGGCCTCAAGCTCTGGCGCGCCCGATTGGGTCACGATTGGTACCCAGCTGATGAGCCCGGAGAGGGGCAACCAGCTCCGCTTGATATTGAGAAGATGAAGCCGCGCCGCGACCGCGCTCGTGAGGGGCGAGCCAACCCGAAGGGAATACCCTTTTTCTATCTGGCAACGCATCAGGATACTGCGATAGCAGAGGTTCGACCATGGATCGGTTCGTACGTGTCCGTTGCTCAATTCGCTCTCAAGCGTGATGTACGTGTCCTCAACTGCGTGACCGACGATCACCGAATAATGGTGTACTCCCGAGAGCCGGAGCCAGAGGAGCGCGAGCGGGTAACTGCTGGTGACGACACTGCCGATTATGCGCCCACTCAGATCATCGCTGAGTTCGTTCGGGCGAACGGCCTTGATGGGATCGCATATCGAAGTTCTCTCGGACCGGGGCACAATGTCGCACTTTTCGATATGGAGATGGCTAACGCTGTGAGCTGTGGGTTGTTCCAAATTCGCGGCGTGAAGTTCGATTCGTCTATGGCAGGTAATACGTACTTCGTCTCGCACGAGTGACAAGTATCGGGGGCTGTTCGAGAAAGAACAGCCCCAGCCGCTTTCAGGATACCTGTTGTAATCAGGCTTTCACTCAAAACCCTCCGACTCCGTGGGCGCGATGGGCGCGACTGAGCATCTTTCCTGAGAGGGAAAGCGTCGGACGACATTACACGTTAACGAACCGGCGAGATGGCGATCCCTACTCAACGCGGACCGGCGATCCACATCCAGCGCACGAAACGGCAAACCTCCAATGCAAAGCATCCGAAGAGAAGGGTCCGCAGCATGATCCGTTCACCGACCGCGCACCAGCTATCTACGCGACGTTCCAACTCGCGCTTGTTGATCCAGTTCATGGCGGGGCCTCACTTCCGCTCCGGCCCGTCAAGGACCGGTTTGAGGACAGTGGAAGCAATGGCTTTGGCGTCGGCGAGCCTTTCCGTGACTTGTTTGGCCACGGTCTCGGACTCTTTGACCAGCTCCTTTATCAGCTCTGGGATTTTGTGAATTACCTGCAGTCGCAACCCTCGCGGTGCGTCCTTGAACACCCAGCTCTTGTAGCTGCGATAATGGTCGGGGTCATTGCCGTCTTCTTCAAATTCTTCGATTTCAAATCCCCACTTACCATCGTTCTTCTCGTACGACAGCCGCACGTTGTTACTGAGCCAAGGCTCATCATCACCGGTCTCACGGCTGACCAAAACCGAAACGCGCAGCCCGAGGTTCAGCGTGTTGATGCCACTCTCGATCTGCGCGACCTGCTCGGTGAGCTGATCGGTCAAGTTGTTTAGAGTCTTGGAGGCGATGCTTAGAGCTTTGAGATCCGATTCGACGGTGGAGAGATCAGGCTTCTTACCTAGGTATCGCATTGATGTTTTTCATTTCTCGGGTCCGTCAGTGCACCCGCGCTGTATCTCGGCGTCATGCCGAGGGCCTAAAGTTGCTCGGGTCGCCGACCCGAGGTGCTGCGAGAAAAAGCCACGCCTTCCGGCGCGGTACATTAAACGAAGAATACGCCGATCCCGGCCCGATGGTCAACGCTGGGTACGTTCGTAACTTCCACATCACCGCCACCTCGCCTTATGCTTTCCGGCGAGCTTGGGAGGCTCCTCACCATGTACGAGATGGAAGCACAGTTTGGGTTCACGCCGGGGAAACCAGTACCTCGCGTCAAGGCGTCCGATCTCAGAGCCATGTGGAAGCTAACTGAAGACGTAAAGGCTCGCCATCCAGGGAGGCAAGCAACTGAAGCTGTGGGTATCGGCGGGGAGCTGGTGAAGCACGTTTGCAGTCCCGAGGCCGACGTTAAAGCTGTCTCATGGCGCGGCATGAGGCTCGGGATGCTGATGACGGCCTCGGGAAGCGGGACGCTCAACCGCCTTCGATCCTATTCTCGATCTACGCGAAATTCCCAATGAAGTGGTGGGCGTTCGGGGAGCAGCATCGCGGTTTGCTTTAGCTTATCGCCGGGTCAACACGAAAGCGTTGATTGGTGCCGGAATTTGTGGTTATCGACCTTCATGGAGACCGAGTTTAGCAGTTTTTTGCCTTGCCTCATGCCAACGCCTCACCGTTTGGTGGGCTTCCTTTAGCTCTTTGGTCTCTTCTTCCAAGATGGCAGCTACGAACTCCGTAATAGTTTGCCCAAGGAAACCAGCAATCCCTTCACATCGTTGCTTCAGTTCAGGCGGGAACTTGCGGCAATAAAGAATGTCGGACTTTGACGCACTTGGTTTGCGTTTACCAGGCATGGGGCCGACAAGGAAAAAAAGCTTGCACGCAGGGAATCGCGTGATATGCTTATTTTGCAAGCTTGCTTGCAAAGCTTGCAATTACGACAACGATACGCCCTTGGCGAGCATTTTAGGAGTATCGTATAAGTAAATAGCAGGAGCTTGACGTACAGGGTCGTTCGTGGGCTTGTGGTTCCGCTGAACAGCGGATAGACTTTTGGACTCGATCTTTGAAAGAGTACGGGGGCGGTAGGGCCGAGTGGATCAGGCGATTACAGGCCGCCGCATTAGCCCTGGGCTCCGCCACGCCTTTCACAAGTATAAACATGCCGGGCACGGTCGTACCCGGCATGAGATCTAGCGCTTCTTAGGTGAACGCGGAGAGAAGCAGAATGCCTTCAATCCGTAGTCGGCAGCGTAGATTACGCGGCCATTTTTGAGTGTGATTTTCGGGCTGAATACAGCCCCATTGGTGGGTTTGGCAGTACGTGGCTTTGCCATCGTATCCTTTCGCATGTAGGCCCAAAATGCCTACTGGTTATGGTGGCGGGTTCCCTCCCGGTTTGGTGTTACAGCACCTTGCCGGGAGGGGGCTAACCCTTCGCTCCGGTGAGCGAAGGAAAATCGGTGGCTACCTCCCATCGTTACTACAAATTTCCCTTAAACACAAGACATGCCATACTAGCCTTGGAGCATGTATGAATGAATTTGCCCATACAACATCTTGTACCTATAAAATTTTTAGATTGACAGGCACCAAAAGTGCATCTATATAGTTAAGTGACTTTAGTGTTACTCAAGTGATCTTTCCCGTATTCATTCACCGGCATACAGTTTATCACTGATACACAGTCACGATTAGTTAACCTAGATTGTAATCGAACTTGTGTTCAGAATGTAGGGGTTTTTTGGATCTTCAGGGAATTTCCCCCATTTCTGGAGAAGGAGGAAGTATGGCATTGGCAAACATAGCAACTGCTCGCGTCGCAACCCGTACAACCACTGTCCGCCTCCCTCGACCTGTCTACGACCAAGCAAAGTGTGTAGTGGAGAAGGAAAAGGACAGCGCTGGAACCGGCATAAGCTTGAATGACCTCATCGTGACCGCGATCACGACTTATTTGCGGATGTACAAGCGTCGGCAAATCGATGCCCAATTCGCGTGCATGGCTGAGGACGCAGACTATCAAAAAGACGCTCGACTCTTGGCGGAGGAGTTCGAGCAGAGTGATTGGGAAGCTCTCCGGCTAGAGGAAGCTGACCTGGAGGAAGAGCCCGTCTATGCCGCATCTTCGCGGTGAGGTTTTCATGGCTAACCTCGAACCATCGGAAGGTTCCGAACAAGGTGGAACCAGGCCTGTGGTTGTGGTTAGCCGTGATGCTCTTAACAAATTCAGCCCGGTCGTAGTGGTTTGCTCCATAACTGATGCTGCCAACAAGAAAAAGGTATATCCAACCCACGTAAAAGTCCCTGCTGGAACTGGCGGTTTGCGGATGGAATCCATCATTATCTGCGAACAGGTGCGAGCCATCAGCAAGACCCGACTCAAAGAACAAGTGGGGAAGTTCGACAAACAAGTGATGACGAGCATTGAAGCGGCCTTGAAGATCACCCTGGACCTCCCATAACCCTCCTTTTATGGCACGAACGTGGGCTTCCCGACAGGGAACTTGCGTGCCACAGCTTTCTGCCTCCTCCCTTCATTGTTCCTACTTCAGATACGGAAAGAAGGTGTGGCCCATGCGTCGCAAGCAGTAGTGCCAACTGCTCGGCCGTTAGTGCCCGATAAGGTGTCCGTTATGGTGCCCAATAGCTCCGACAACTCGTTTTTGCACGTATTCTAGTGCAGTTTTTCGTATGCTAAGTGATTGATAAGTCGTTTACGGTGTGATAGTTACGTCGATTATGAGTCTGCTGCTCTAACCGTTGAGCTACGGGCCCGTGGGCTCAATTTAGCATAGAACCGAGCGCGGCTCCCTCGGAGCTCCTCGAACCAGGAGAGCTGGACGCTACGGCTGGAGACCCCAGCATTCGCAAAGTTCGCGAAAGGCTGGGCGAACCGTCCCGGTAGAAGTATTCGTGTCGTGTTGCTAGCTTTCCCACATTGGGACGGAGTTTACTGTTTAGTACTGGGTACCCCCCTCCCCCCTGTTCACCGCAAAATCTAGAAAACAAGAGGTTTAAAATTTGACTATGTGCTAGATCTTTGAGTTTTAAGGAGTTATACGCAAAATCCAGAGAACATGGGAGTTACACCGGGTGCGCGGCGGACTGGCGTCCCGTTGTGGGACTTGGGCCTGGAACTCCTACTAGCAGGGCCAGCCGGTTCCAGGGAGAGCTGGGAAACTCAACAAGGGCACAGCTCGAGAAACCGCATAATCAGATTGGACCAGATTGTCAAAGATCAAGCGTTATCTTCTGGATAACACGTCTTGACTAAGAATATCTGGTACGAAGCGTACAGTCAATAAGAAAGCGGGTCGAGAGTCGCACCCGCCCTCGCAAAGAAACGCAAGGATGAGGCAATCTCGTTCTGGGCGGGCGGAGATGTGTGGGCCAGCCCCTCAGGTTAGCGCCCAAGAAAAGGGTACCATGGGGCTGAACATCAAAGAACGGGTGCGAACCTGCGGCACCAGGCAAGGTTTTTCGCGGGAATCCTCCACCCCGTGTTAATCTCATGACCCGAGGAGCAGGTTTCCCAACACTGGCCAGGAGAAGCCTCTTGAAAGCGCGCCCTCTGCATCTGATCGCCCTGAACGTCGTTGTCGTATGCTTGTTCGCCGACGCACTTGCGCAAACGAGTACGGACGCTGGAAGTAAGACCAACCCAATCAGTGGCATTGAGAAGGTTGGTGGGCGCGTGAGTGCACCGCGTCTTGTTTACGCCCCAGACCCCGAGTATTCAGCAGAAGCCCTTGACGCCAGGTACGAGGGTTTTTGTGTGCTGTCGGTGGTGGTGGACTCCAATGGTCGTCCGCGCGATATAAAAATAGTTCAGGAACTAGGTCATGGGTTGGACGAAAAAGCCGTCGAAGCGGTGAAGGAATGGAAGTTCGAACCGGCGATGAAAGACGGCAAGCCGGTTGCTGTTCAGACCTACGTCCAGGTGCAGTTTCACCGGAATGAGTTGTCCGATTCAGACCCTCAGGAACACTCGGCCACGCGCTATACACAGGAACAAGTAACTAAGCTGGTCGCGAAGTGTGCCCGCTACGTCAACACAGACCTGGACCGCCCGGGGAACAACCATGTGCCGCATGAATGCGCCGAATTTCTTGCGTGGGTATGGTGGATGCAAAGGGAACGTCCGTCGGAACAAGAACAATCGGTCCAGCCTGCGGCGCTGGCGTATAAAAGAGCTTCGTATGACCAGGACCAATCGGCACAGTTGAATAGAATGCCTCAGTATACACAGGAGCAATTAGCTGATCTTCGCGCGAAGTGCGCTCCCTCGATCGACACAAAGGTAGAAGATTTGGAGAGCAAGAAAGCCCCCCTACCGCCGCATGAATGTCGCGAGGTTCTTGAGTGGATGCGAAACCCGCGTGTCGACACCTTGTACACGACTCAGAAGCCTCCGCAATAGCGGTGGGCGGAGTGAGTGTTGAAGGCTCGACTCGCACGCGGCGCGGACTCCAGCGTGGTGGCTGGGGGTGGGCTAGCACAAAACTGTGGACACCACTACAATTCTGCACACCATGGACATCTTCATTACCTGGTCGGGTCCGCGGAGCCTCGCCGTCGCCGAGGCCTTGGCGGAATACCTCCCGATGATTGTCAACGCCTTCAAACCGTGGCTCTCAAAGCAGAGCATCGAAAAAGGTGTTAACTGGAGCGCCGAACTTACCGCCGCGCTCGGCAAAGTGAGCGCCGGGATCATCTGCCTCACACCCAGCAATCTAGCAGAGCCCTGGATATTGTTTGAGGCCGGCGCGATCGCAAAGGCCGTGACGGAGAAACCTCGCGCTTGCACGCTGTTGATCGGCCTAAAATCGAGTGAGGTAAAGGGCCCTCTCTCGCAATTTCAGAACACCGAGCTGACACGGGATGATCTGCTACAGCTCGTCCAAAACCTGAACGCCGGCTTAGGGGAGGTCGCGCTAAAAGAGACACAGGTTGAGAAGGCGTTTGACCGTGTATGGACGGAGCTTGAGGCAAGACTCGACCTTAATAAGCTTCCATCAGACGGACCAACGGACAAGCCAGAACGGACCCCAGACGATCTGCTCACAGAGATTCTAGATACGGTGCGCAGCACAAGTCAGGAAAACTTCAGGCTCCTGAAGTTTGCAATCGACGGGATAGTCAGTGTTTCCGAAAAGATTCCCACACCCGGTTACCTCACCACGTTCACGGGCTTGGGTGGCATAAGCTACCCGCCAAGTGTGGCAGGGTTGAACCGGCTGTCAGCGTTGGCGGACTGGGCTAAAATACCCTCGGGTGCTGACGCCTCAACCACTGGCAACGAGATTCCCTTTGTGCCCCCAGCCCCACAGCCTCAACCGAATCAACGAAGGCGTCGGAGATCTCGCCAAGCCCCGCCTTCGGAAAAAGACAAAAGCTAGCGACCGACCCGGTGACCGTTACCTTCGTAACTTCCTCTCCTCCCGCGGTCGGCATATGCTTCCCGGCGAGCTCAGGAGGCTCCTCACCATGCACGAGACGGAAGCTCAGTTTGGGTTCACTCCGGGAAAACCAGTAGCTCGCGTCAAGGCGTCCGAACTCAAAGCGATGTGGAAGCTCCTTGAAGATGTGAAGGCTAGGCATCCAGGAATACGAGCAACTGAAGCCGTGGGTATCGGCGGGGGGATGGTAGAGCTTGCTTGTGGACCTGGGGCAGACGTTAACGCTGTCTATTTCCGTAGCGCGAGGCTCGGAAATTTGATGATGCGGTTTGGGAAGCAAGACGCTCGGCCTCCCGCGATCCTCTTCACGATCTTCGCGAAGCTCCCGATGAAGTGGTGGGCGTTTGGAGAGACGCATCGGGGGGTTTTTTAGGGCCACAGTATTGCTAAGTCAGGTCTGAGCACTCTGGATTTCATCCACAGTGTCAGTCAAGCTTTCGTTAACAATAAGGGTCCCCCCGTCGCCGAAAGTGATCAACGTTCCGCCGTCAGTCTCCGTAACGGAGCGAACGTGATCAGTGTTTAGGTAATGATGCTTGCCGCTTTTGCCTTGTGTAAGACGAACCAATTTCATCGGTACACCTCATAGATGATTTTCACACAAGCCCGGTGCTTCGGCTCGCCAATGCAAGGGTCTCGAGCCGTAAATTACTGAATCATCGGAGGCTTCCGGGGTGTGATTTCGTTGCCGGAATTGGGCTTTTTCCAGTCACGTCTGAGTGGTTACCGAAGTTTACGGAAATGTCCGTAAATCGTTGTCTCTAAACACATTAGATGCTATTTCTAAGTATCGATTCTGCTCTTCTCCCCCGAGACCGACAGGACCTGAATGGCTGGCCAGTCACAGTCGTGGAGAAACCTGACACTGCAGGCCCAGCTGTTCATTGGCCTGATTGTGACCGCGGGTACAGCTGTGCTCCTTTATGGAGCCATCCACCAGAGCAGTAAGAACATTGCCGAATTCATCTGTTACCTGGGGATTGCGGTTCTGGCCTCGCGGATGAAGGTCAATCTGCCCGGAATTACGGGCACGATGTCGGTGAACTTTCTGTTTGTCCTGCTGGGAGTTCTGGAACTGAGCTTCTCGGAAACTCTGATTCTGGGCTGCGTGTCGATCTTGGTGCAGTCCTTGTATCCGGATCGGCCGAACGCGATACAAGTCACCTTCAACGTATGCGCAGGCGCGCTTTCAACCGCTCTGGCCTACTTTGTTTACCACCACCCATTCTTCGGTCTGCTGGTCGATAGCCGGCCGTTATTGCTCGGAGTGGCGGCTTGCACCTACTTCGTAGCCAATACGGGATCGATTGCTACCGTCATATCGCTCACCGAAGGGAAGCGGCTGACGAAGATTCTGGTGGATTGTTATTTCTGGTCGTTTCCCTATTACCTGGTAGGCGCTGGAATTGCCGGGGCGATTGGCTGGTTCAATCAGACTTTCTACTGGGAGACGTCTCTGCTGCTGGTGCCGGCGATTTATGTGATTTACCGGTCGTACCGGTTGTATCTGGGCAAGCTTGAGGATGAAAAGCGGCACGTCGAGGAGATGGCGAGCCTGCATCTTCGAACCATCGAAGCCTTGGCGCTGGCGATCGAGGCCAAAGATCAAAGCACTCACGATCACCTGCAACGGGTGCGGGTATACGCGGTCGAGGTGGCCAAAGAATTAGGCGTAGGCCCGGATGAAATGCAAGCGGTGCACGCCGCAGCTCTGTTGCACGACATCGGCAAACTGGCCGTGCCCGAACACATCATCTCGAAGCCGGGGCGGCTGACGCTGGAAGAATTCGAAAAGATGAAGATCCACCCTGTAGTCGGGGCGGAGATTCTGCAGCGAGTTCGATTTCCCTACCCGGTTGTGCCCATCGTGCGAGCTCACCATGAGAAGTGGGATGGTTCGGGATACCCGGCGGGCCTGAAGGGTACTGAGATTCCCATCGGCGCCCGGATCCTGTCGGCTGTCGATTTTCTGGACGCTTTGGCTTCCGACCGCCAGTACCGGCGGGCGTTGCCACTGAACGAAGTGATGCAACGCCTGGCGGCAGAATCGGGGAAGTCGTTCGATCCGAAAGTTGTCGACATTCTCAAGAAACGATACCTCAGCCTTGAAAAGATGGCGTTGGCTCAGTTCGGGCAAGAGGTGAATCCGTTGCTTTCGACCGAGGTCAAGGTGGAACGAGGTTCGGCGCCCGCGGCGGGATTTGAAAACATTTCGGTCAAAGATGGCTTGGGCCACGAAGCGAACTTTCTTTCATCGATTGCGGCGGCTCGGCAAGAAGCTCAGACGCTGTTCGAACTCAGCCAGGATCTGGGTGCTTCCCTCAGTCTGGTCGAGACCCTGTCAGTATTTTCGGTGAAACTGAGATCGCTGGTGCCGTACGATGCTATCGCTATTTACGTTCGGCGAAATGAAGAACTGATCCCCGAATACGTGAACGGCGACAATTTCCGTCTGTTCTCGTCGTTGCGCATTCCGCTCGGGCAGGGGCTCTCGGGATGGGTAGCGCACAACCGGAAACCGATCATTAATGGCAATCCCTCGGTTGAGCCCGGATATCTGAACGATCCCACCAAGTTCAGCACGCTGCGCTCGGCTTTGGCGATTCCGCTCGAAGGCGTCGCCGGTATGATCGGAGTGCTCGCTCTCTATCGCGGCGAACGAGATGCGTTTACGTCGGATAACTTGCGCATCCTGCTGGCGATCAGTTCGAAGATGGCGCTGGCGATTGAGAATGCACTGAAGTATCAGCAAGCCGAGAACTCCGCTACCACCGACTATCTCACCGGGCTGCCGAATGCCCGATCGCTGTTCTTGCAACTCGACCGCGAGTTGGCCCGTTGCAAGCGCGATAGCACGACATTAACCGTGATGGTCGGCGACATGGATGGCTTCAAGCAGATTAACGACCGCTTCGGCCATTTGGAAGGCAACCGCGTCCTGCGGCTGTTCGCGCAAGCGCTGAAAGAGACCTGCCGCGAATACGACTACGTCGCTCGCATGGGCGGAGACGAATTTGTGGTCATCGCTCCAGGGCTGCCCGCCGACGCGTCGGTCAAGAAAGCCTATCAGCTGCGAGAACTGGCCAAGCAGGCCGGATTTGAAGTTTGCGCGGAAGAGATTCTGTCGCTGAGTGTCGGGCAGGCAATGTATCCGCAGGATGGAAAGGATGCGGAAGAGCTTCTAGCTGAGGCCGACCGGCGGATGTATCTGGAAAAACAACAACAGCCGTCCCGCAAGAACCGCAGGCTCTATGCCCGCATGAAATGCCGTATCACGATTGAATTGCATCCGGACACAGAGGCTGGCCCGATCTTCGGGAATCTGATCGATATCAGCATGGGCGGGTGTTATGTGGAAACCAGCGCAATCTTGACACCGGGGACTAACCTTAAACTGGTCTTCTCAATCGACGATGGCAAACTGCATGCCGAGGGTACCGTGGCCAGAATCCATCCCGGGTCTGGGATTGCGGTGCAGTTCAAGGAATTGAATCGCGAAGACAAGGTCAGAATGCATCGCATCCTCGAATTCGTGCAAAACTCAACCACGCTGTACGACAACCGCTATTATGAAAAGCTCAACCGCTAAATAGCTACTCTGTGCCCGTACGAGCTTCCTCTGGTTAACCACGCGTTAGAAATCAGAATTGCACTCCGTATAATGAAGCAGCGGTCGCGATATCACTGACTGCCTCGAACTGGGTCCCTGTGCTGTCCGGAAGGAGATTTCAATGAGATCAGGGATGGTCATTTGTGTGTTGCTTTGGTTTGTTTCCATGCCGCTGGCTGCGCAAGAGGCTACTCATGGGGATTCCGAGAGAACCAAGATTCTGGCCCTGGAAAATGCCTGGAATCAGGCAGAGCAAAACAAGGACACCAAGGCACTCGACGGTTTGCTGGCTAGCACGCTGGTTTACATTGACTACGACGGCTCGCTGATGGACAAGGCCAAGTTCATGACCAGCGTCAAGGCTCCGTCGTTGCATCCGGAACAGATCGTCAATGAGTCGATGACTGCGTACATGTACGGCGATAGCGCGGTGGTGACCGGAATCTATCGGGAGAAGGGCGTGCGCAATGGCAAACCTTACTCCCGCCGTGGACGCTTCACGGACACCTGGGTCAATCAGGGTGGCACGTGGGTTTGTGCTTCCAGCCAGTCGACACTGATCAGCAATTGAAGCCTTTGCGCTCAAGAGCGCTGAGCCGAAATAGCAGAGAAGATTTCGTGAAGAACCGAGTCAAAATCATCGGCGCGGGATTGGCGGGATCGGAAGCGGCGTGGCAGTGTGCGCGCCGGGGCGTTGAAGTCGAACTCTTCGAAATGCGCCCGGTGCGTTCGACTGCAGCGCATCAGACTGGAGATTTTGCCGAACTGGTGTGCTCGAATTCCCTGAAGTCCGAAACCGAAAACACGGCGCCGTGGCTGTTGAAAGAAGAGTTGCGGCGCGCGGGATCGTTGTTGATAGGAATTGCGCGGGAGTGCGCAGTGCCTGCAGGGCACGCGCTTGCTGTGGATCGTGCGACTTTCGCCGCTCGGGTGACCGAAGCTGTTTCCGGCGAGCCGCTGATCACAGTATGCCGCGAGGAAGTTGCGCAGATTGACGAAGACCAGATCACAGTCGTTGCAACCGGTCCGCTGACGTCGGACGCGCTTTCGCAGGAAATCGGACGACTCAGCGGGGCTTCGCACCTGTTCTTCTACGATTCGATCAGCCCAATCGTCGAGGCCGATTCCATCGATATGGCGAAAGTGTATCTGGCGGCACGCTACGACAAAGGCTCGGCCGACTATATCAACTGCCCAATGTCGAGAGAAGAGTACGACCGTTTTTATGACGCGTTACTGGCGGCGCAATCGGTCGAAGAACGCGAGTGGGAGAAGCTGAATTATTTTGAGAGTTGCCTGCCGATCGAAGAGATTGCACGACGCGGCCGCGACACCCTTCGGTTCGGACCCATGAAACCAGTCGGGCTGAAAGACCCGCGCACCGGGCGCATTCCTTATGCGGCGGTGCAGTTGCGACAGGAGAATCTGCGGGCGGATTCCTACAACCTGGTCGGATTCCAGAACCATTTGAAATTTGGCGAGCAGGCACGCGTGCTGCGATTGATTCCTGGGCTTGAAAATGCTCGCTTCCTGCGGTATGGGCAGATTCATCGCAACACCTATATCAATGCGCCGACGCTGCTGTCTGTGACTCTGCAGATGAAAGAACATCCGCGCGTATTGTTTGCGGGACAGATTTGTGGGGTCGAAGGGTATGTGGAATCGATCGCAGCCGGTCTCATGGCAGGCATTCATGCAGCGACACTGGCCTCGGGCGCGGAGCCGGTTCCACCTCCTCGGACAACTGCGTTTGGATCGCTGATGAACTACATCACGCAAGCCGACCCCAAGAAATTTCAACCAGCCAACATAACATTTGACCTTCTACCGCCGCTCGATCGGAAAATCCGCGACCGCCACGAGCGGCACCGCCAACAGTGCGAGTTGGCGCTCAAGGAATTCGAAGGCTGGATGGAAAAAATCGGATGCAGCCCTGTAGAGACGTAGCTTGCTACGCCTCCTGCCCGGCCGGTCGGGCGCGGCGAGACGCAGCAAGCTGCGTCTCTACAGACTTCCTGAACAAATCCCTCTTCTGAGCCGTATCACCTATCAGGACGTTGGTTTTGCCCGGCTTACGTTCCACGACCCGGCGCGTCCAATAAAGCGGGATGGTCCTCAGCGATCTCATTGGCGATGTACTTCGGACGCTGTGGTCCCACAAGCTCCGAACTTTCCTCACGATGTTCGGCATCGCTTGGGGAATCGTCTCGATTGTTCTAATGGTGGCGGCCGGCGAAGGCTTGCGCAAAGGTCAGGAAGACCAAGCTAAAACCTTAGGCAAGGATGTGATGATCGTTTTTCACGGTCGCACCAGCCTGCAAGCTGGAGGGGCGCGGGCTGGGAGAACCGTGCACTGGGAGGATCCTGACGTGGCTGCGGTGCAAGCTGACGCGCCTGATTGCCAATACGCCATTCCGGAGCTTGAGCAGGAAGACGTGCGGGCACACAGCAACTTCAACAATGCCGCATTCCTGGTTACGGGTTCGCAACCGCCGTTTCAGGAGATTCGCAGCCTCGCCGTTGGAGAAGGGCGGTTTTACGATTGGGACGACACGCGCGAAGGCCGGCGGGTAGCATTTCTGGGCAGCGATGCATCGAAGCAATTGTTTCCCGGGCGTAATCCAGTCGGCGAGAACGTCTACTTGAATGATTTTCCTTACGTCGTGATCGGCGTGATGGCGAAAAAGAAACAGGATTCCAGCTACGACGGTTGGGACGTGAATAAGATTTTTATTCCCTTTGGTGCGATGCGGCGCGACTTTCCGGACAAGCCTCCGGGCACGCCCACGACCTTCGATCAGTTGCTGGTCACGCCCAAATCCGTTGAGCAACACGAAAGCTGCAAACACGAGGTGCGGACAGCACTGGGACGAATGCACAATTTCGATCCTCGTGACAAAGAAGCTTGCCCCATCTGGGACACGGTGCAGGAGGCGCAAGCATTCCGCCAGATGACCGATGGCATGAAGTACTTTCTCGGTGCAGTCGGAGTCGTAACGCTTTTTCTGGGCGGCTTGGGAGTCATGAACGTCATGATGGTCGCGGTGCGCGAGCGCACTCGCGAGATCGGTGTGCGCAAGGCCCTTGGCGCGCCAGCTAACACTATCTTGCGGCAATTCTTCTTGGAGGCGTTGCTGATCGCGGTTCTTAGCGGTGGGGTCGGGTTGGGAGTGGCCTACGGAATCTGTTCGCTGGTCGATCTGCTGCCGATGCCGGACTTCTTCGCAGGTCTGCTGCCGACTTGGAAGACAGGCTTGCTGGCTTGTGGACTGTTGGGAGGCATTGCTGTGCTCTCGGCGCTATACCCGGCTAGAAAAGCAGCGTCCGTCGATCCCATCGAGGCGCTGAGATTTGAAGCGGGAGGATAGAAAGAGCATTAACCACAAAGGTCACAAAGGTTCACGAAGGAGATGCGTTCTCGACCCTTTGTGTAACTTCGTGTCCTTTGTGGTTCAGACCTTTGGTTTTCAAAAGCGGAAGCCTGGATCGCACTCAAGCGCAACACCACGCGTAGCCTGCTCACCATGCTGGGCATCGTTTGGGGGATCACGACGGTCACACTGCTGATCGCTTACGGCAGCAGCTTCCGAAAAATCCTGGTGGGCGGTTTCGATGCCTTTGGCAAAAGTGCGGTCATCTGCTGGCCACAGCAGACGAGCGAACAGCCCGGCGGACAGCGGGCGGGAAAGAAGGTCGTTTTCGAGCAGGCCGACGTCGATATGGTGAAGGAAACCGCACCCCTGGTGAAACATGTTTGTCTGGAGACGGTGCACCGGCCGGGCATTGCGTATGGCGACAGGATGGTAGGGACGGCGGCCGTCCGCGGCGTCTGCCCGGAATATGGAGAGATGCGCAACGAAGTGCCATCCGAAGGGCGCTGGATTAATGCCAGCGACGAACTGGAGCGGCGGCGCGTTGCTTTTCTCGGCGGACGCATTCGAGAGCAACTGTTCAGCGGACGTCCCGCGGTAGGTGAAACGGTGACCATCGGCGGCGTGCGCTTTACTGTGATTGGCATCATGGCCCGCAAGATTCAGCTCAGCAATTACTTCAGCAGTGACGACGAATCGGTCTGGATTCCGTATTCCGCCGCGGGCGATCTTTGGAATACGCGAGACGCGGCGGTCTTAATTTTTGCGCCCGTAGCGCCCCAGTTTGAAAAGAAAGCTATGGCGCAGGTGCTGGCAGCGGTGGCAACGCGACAACAGTTCTCGCCGACCGATCCGAAGGCGATTCAGATGTTCGGGCGTGACGAGTTCCGTCCGGTCATTGATGCGCTGACCATCGGACTGCAGGTGCTGCTCACATTCATCGGGACCCTGACTCTCGGCATTGGCGGCGTCGGAGTTATGAACATCATGCTGGTTTCAGTCGATGAGCGTATTCGTGAGATTGGTCTGCGTCGCGCTCTGGGAGCCAGGAAGCGCCACATCAAGTTTCAGTTTCTGGCTGAAACATTGTTGATCATGATGCTGGGAGGCGCAATCGGCGTGGTCTTGTCGTACGCGATTGCCGCAGCCGTAGGCACATTGCCACTCATGGGGCCGCTGTTTGAAGACGAGTCAGGCAAGGGCGACATACATTTGCAAATCTCGCTAATGACGGTAACGCTTTCCACGTTGGTGCTGTTGGTCGTTGGTGTGATCAGCGGATTGGTACCGGCACTACGCGCCTCCAAGCTGGATCCCGTGGAAGCACTGCGCTACGAATAGAAAATCGGCCACGGATTTCCACGGATCAAACGGATCAAGGGAAAAATATCCGTGGCTGGTTCCCGCCGCTCCCTAACAAATTCATTTGACCCAATTCCCAGTTAGCGGTACCTTGCTGCCAGTTCTCCAAGGACCGGAGGTGCCTGCTTGCCGATTTCCGCCGTCGATGCCATTAACCCTGCTCTCCGGCACACGAAAGAGCAACTTCTGCATCCATTCCGCGCGGCGGAGTGGGCGAAGCTTGCGTTCGTGGGCTTTCTTGCGGGTGAACTTAGCTCCGGGGGATGCAACGGCAGCAGCTTCCAGACTCCCGGCCGTCCCAGTGGTGGGCAACCCCTCCCGCTGCCCCACCTCAATAATCTTTTGCTATACGCCTCATTGATCGCCGTGCTGATCGCGGTGGCCGTGGTTTTGTGGATCGTGTTCCTCTACGTGAGCAGCGTCATGCGCTTCATCTTGTTTGACAGTGTGATCGCGAAGCGCTGTGAAATCCGGCGCGGATGGGCTCGCCGTCATGGCGCTGGGTTGCGCTACTTCGTGTGGCAACTTGTTTTTATTCTTGCGATGTTCGTCGGTCTGACAGTGCTGGTTGGAATTCCTGCTGCGTTCGCCCTTGCCGCGGGTTGGCTCAAAGATCCCCACCGGCACATGGTCCCGCTCATCCTCGGCGGCATGTTGTTGTTCTTTGCTGTGATGGGGCTCATCTTGCTTTCCCTGGTGGTCCATGTTCTGACCAAGGATTTCGTAGTGCCGGAGATGGCGCTGGAGAACATCAGCGCCTTCGAGGGGTGGCGGCGCCTGCTGCCTATGCTGAAGTCGGAGAAGGGTAGCTACGCGGGCTATCTCGGCATGAAGATCGTCATGGCCGTAGCCGCTTCAGTGGCTGTGGGAATTCTTACCGTCATCGTGGTCCTCATCTTGTTGATTCCGGTCGGTGGCTTTGGCGTGGTCGCAATCATTCTTGGAAAGACCGCCGGCCTCACTTGGAATCTGTACACGATTACGCTCGCGGTCGTGATCGGATGCATTGTGCTTGCGGTACTTCTATACGTGATAGCTTTGATCTCGGTGCCGGCGATTGTGTTCTTCCCTGCGTATTCCATTTACTTCTTCGCATCGCGCTATCCGCCGCTGGACGCGCTGCTGCATCCGCCGCCAATAGCCGCACCGATTCCGCCTCTGGCGCCGCCGTTGCCGCCACCGGAGCCGATCGGCTAGACCGTTTATTTGCGGTCGTGCGTCCAGGAAAAGCGCCTTCCGATAATGCACTTGATGATCAAGTGATCGGTGGAAGCGGTTGCGCCGATGCCCACGCCAAAGTTGAACTCCCACTCCGGCCCCAGATCGACGTCAATGGCAGGAAAGAACTGCTGTTGCTGATCGTGGAGTGGACTGAAGTCCGTGATCGGTCCCCAGGAACCGTAATACTCCAGCCCGCCCGCGATCCGTTTGGTGATGTCATAACTGAACTTGAAATTGGGGGAGAACACTACGCCCTGGTTGACGCCGGGGCCATGAAACGAACGGTCGAGCGTGGGATTGAAGCTCAGATACCAACGGCCAATTTTCTTGTCGACGATGGGACGGATTTCCCAGGTCCAGGTGTCGGCAGAGAATTCGGGGCGCTGGTAGCCGATTTCGTTCGACAAGCTAACGCCCACGGGCCAGTGCCACGACTCAGGAATGCGGAAGCGCGGGCGGATGTGATCGCCCACCCATTGCCAGCCCCCATCAGACTGAATGCTGGTGAAGATGTAAAAGCCGGTCTCGAACCAGTCGTTGATGCCCTGGGTGATTTCAACGGTTTCATGCTCGGCGTGGTTGGTGGGCAGGACGCCGTCGATTGTGGTCTTGCTGCCCTCGACAGTGAAGTTCGAATGCAGCTCGACCATGGTGTGATCGGGCGCAACCAAGTCCGAGCCGTAAACTTGGATTTCGTAGTTGTCTTGTGCTGAGGAGGAAACCCACGGGATGACAAGAAGCACCAACAATAAAAAGCGAAGGATCGGCAGCTGACGTCGAGTCTTCATTCTGAGCGGCGACGTGGTCCTACAGCTTGACTCTCATCATGCACGGTTGGAGCAACTCGGCGCAAGCTTCCGCTGCGAAAATCGCGGTCAGTCTCGCGCCCGGTTCTTGATCCAAATCGGTGAGCCCACGAATCCAAAGGCTTTTCGTAGCTGGTTTTCCAGAAATCGCTGGTAGGAAAAGTGCAGCTTCACTTTGCGGTTTGTGAAGAGCACGAAGGTTGGCGGCGATACTCCCGCCTGGGTCATGTAATAGATCTTGACCTGTTGGCGTGCCGGTACCGAAGCACGTTCGAAGTCGACGTATTTCAGGAAACGGTTCATCTCGGCGGTCGGAATCCGTTTGCGGCGCTCGGAGGCGACTTCTTCCAGCGTGGGGAGAATCTTCTCCACTCCTTTGCCTGTGGCAGCGGAGACGAAAAGCACAGGGGCGTAGCTCAGGAATTTGAGATCGTAGCGGACTCGTTGTTCATATTCCGCGCGATCGGTTGGACTCTTGCTCTCCCGAATACGCGTCGCTTTCGAATCGCGCCCGGCTTTCTTCTGGCCACTCGTCACCAGGTCCCATTTGTTGACGATGACGATCACAGAGCGGCCGCTCTCGTGGGCATAGCCGGCGATCGTAGCATCGAGCGCGCTCACGCCCTCGGTGGCGTCAATCACCAGCAGTGCGATGTCAGCGGCGTCGAGATGCTTGCGCGCCATCACCACCGAGAGCTTCTCCGCCATCAGATGAGTCTTGCCTTTGCGCCGGATTCCGGCGGTGTCAATGAAGCGAAAAGTCTTCCTGTGGATCTCGACCACTTCATCGACCGCATCACGGGTCGTTCCCGGGATTGGCGAAACGATGGATCGAGAGGTGCCGGTGAGCCGGTTCAGCAGCGTCGACTTGCCCACGTTGGGATGCCCGATAATCGCAACTTTGACTTCCTTGGGTTCGGGAACGGTCTCGTTTTCCGCAGCGTCTTGCGCCTCTTCGCCGTGCTCAACGACTGCGGGCTCCACGGCATCAGACTCGGCGGTTTCTTCGTGCAAGGTTTCAAGCTGTAAAGCTTCAAAAACCGCTTCCAGAACATCGTCCACGCCACGCCCGTGCTCAGCGGAAACAGGAAATATCTTTCTGATTCCCAGGCGATGGAATTCGTCGGTGAGCGATTGCTGTTTGTCGCTATCGATCTTATTAACCGCCAGAAACAGCGGCTTTCCGCCACGGATCAAAAGGCGCGCGAGGTCGAGATCAGGCGAGGTGAGTTCGCTGCGTCCGTCCACCACCAGAATGATCGCGTCAGCCTCTTCCAGCGCGACCTTGGCCTGGCGAAAGATCTCCGCCGGGATAAAGTCTTTTTCGTCCGGTTCGATTCCACCCGTATCCACGATGCGCAGGCGATGGCCGCGGAAGTGAGCTTCGCCATAGAGTCGGTCGCGCGTGATCCCGGGCTCATCGCCGACAATGGCGCGCCGTGAGCCGACGATGCGATTGAACAGCGTGGATTTTCCGACGTTGGGGCGGCCAACAATAGCGATTGTGGGCACGCCAACCGTGACCGGGGCGCTCATCGAGTTGGAATTGATTCGTGTCAAGGGCTAAGTTTGTGTGGCACGGGTCGTTGAAACGCCCAGTTCGCTCCCTGGGCACGCTGAGACGTAGCAAGCTACATCTCTACAGACTGCCGACGGATAACTGTAGAAACGTTGCTTGCAACGTCTCGCGTGTCGACAAGACCCGTCCCCACAGGTGCGGTGGCTTATTATAGAGACTCCGTGGCCCCAACCTCCCAGCCCGCCTCTAGCGGTATTCCTGGTGTCAAGAAACAGGGAGTCTCGCTCTACCACTTTTTCGCACCAGGAGGCGTGCTCTCCCGCACCCATCCCGCCTACGAATTTCGCCGCGGACAGCTTCAGATGGCGCAGGCGGTCGAGCAGGCTCTAGAAGAAAAGCGTCATCTCATCGTCGAGGCCGGCACTGGCACGGGTAAGACGCTGGCCTATCTTGTCCCAGTGATTCGTTCCGGCAAGCGCGTGATCATTTCGACCGGCACCAAGAACTTGCAGGAGCAACTCTTCCACAAGGATATTCCTTTTCTCGAGCAAGCGTTGTTTCCCGACGGCGCTAGCCGGTTGAACGTCTGCTACATGAAGGGGCGCAACAATTACCTGTGCCGAAAAAAGCTCTATGACCTTACCGACCAGCCTGTGTTGAGTGGTCTGGAAGAAATTGAGCACTATCGCGCCATCGCCGCGTGGGAGAAGACAACGCAGACAGGAGACCGGGCTGAATTGGCGGAACTGCCAGAGGCCAGCGCCCTCTGGCACAAGATTGACGCGCGCTCCGACGCTTGCATCGGCCAGAAGTGCAGCTCGTGGGATAAATGCTTCATCACGGAAATGCACCGCCGGGCGATGGAAAGCGACATCATCATCGTCAATCACCATTTGTTCTTCGCCGACCTCTCGATCAAGCAGCAATCAGAGTATGCGCCCGATGCGGGTATTTTGCCCGAGGTGGGCGCAGTCATTTTCGATGAGGCGCATGAACTGGAAGATGTGGCTGGCAGCTACTTTGGCGTTTCCGTCAGCAACGGGCGGGTGGAAGAGCTATGCCGCGATGTGGAAGCGTCACTGCAGCGCAACCACATGCTTTCAGTGTCCATTTCGAGCGCGGTCAAGAGCCTGAGGGAGCGCTCGATGTTTTTCTTTGCATTGCTGCCCCAAGGTGAAGGACGTTTTTCCTTTGAGAACCGCCGCGACTTCCTGGAGGAAAACGGCGAAGAGTTCATGTCGTTGCAGCAATCGTTTGCCCGGCTGGGATCAGAGCTCGAAAACTTGCCCTCCAAGCCCGAGGAAGTTTTCAACTTTGCCAGACGTGCGCAGGAGTTGCAGGTGCAATTTGGTTTCCTGATGGAGTCGGAAGACCACAATACTGTGTTCTGGATCGAGCGCCGACGCGGAGGACGCGACAAATTCAACGTCTACCTGCAAGCTACGCCGATTGACGTGGCGCCGATTCTGAAGAGTTGCCTGTTCGACAATCTGGAATGCGCCGTGCTGACGTCGGCCACACTAGCCGTCGGCGGCGGCTTCGAGTACATGCGCCGCCGGCTCGGGCTCGAACACACCAGAGAATCCGTACTGCCCTCGCATTTTGATTATGAGAACCAGGCGCTGCTCTATGTGCCGCCCGATCTGCCCGATCCGCGCACGCCCCAGTTCGCAGCCAAAGCCGCGGACCGGATTCGGAGACTCCTCGAGATCACCCGAGGCCGGGCGTTCGTGTTGTTTACCAGCTACGCGCAGATGAATGATGTTTACCAGCGCTTGCTTGGTGAACTCGATTTCCCCATGCTGCTGCAGGGTGATGCGCCGAAGAGTGCACTGCTGGAGGAATTCCGCTTGACCCCGAATGCTGTGCTGTTCGCGACTTCTTCATTCTGGCAAGGGGTCGACGTGCAAGGAGAACAACTCAGTTGCGTGATCATCGATCGGCTGCCCTTTGCCGTCCCCAGCGACCCGGTGGTCGCAGCGCGGGTGCGGTCCATCGACGCCGATGGCGGCAATGCGTTCTTTCAGTATCAAGTACCCGCCGCGGTGATCACGCTGAAACAGGGTTTCGGGCGGCTTATCCGTTCGCTCCATGACCGTGGCTTATTAGCGTTGTTGGACAATCGCATCTTAAAGAAGGCCTATGGGAAAGTTTTTGTGGGGAGCCTTCCAAATTATCGCAAGACGACGGAACTGTCAGTGGTTGAGGAGTTCTTTGAAATTGTGTAACAGAAGAACCGGGTGCATTAATATGGCTGGACTCGGCATCAAACTATTTGAGAGGACAATGGATGCTCAAGAAAGCAGCACTGGTCGTTGCAGCATTATTCTTATTCACGTCACTGGCGCTAAGCCAGAACCAAGGTCATTTCGACGCGAGCTTCAACGGCGCCCTTATATTCACCCAGGCGGGTAGCGCAAATGGCATTCAACAGAGCGCAACCATCGCGCCGAACTATTTCGGCACTTTCCGGTTCCGGTTCAAGACCAAGCCCAAGAGCTCGCTGATATTCAATTATGGTTACGCCAAGAACTCACAGGTGTACCAGAGCAACTTCGATTACCACCAGCTGGATACGATTCACGAGTACACCGGCGCCTATGTCCGCAACTTCCATGAAACGGGAAAATTCCAGCCGTTCTTTCTGGTAGGAGCCGGGCTGCTCCGCTTTAATCCTCGTAGCACATGGGCGTATTTTCCTGATCTACCCAACAATATCCCCAATCGTCTCCAGATCAACGTAAACGCTCAGTCGCAGAACGAAGCCACACTCCTGTATGGCGGCGGAGTAGATTACAAACTGCCTCACAACTTCGCTTTCCGCTTGCAATATCGCGGACTATACTACAACAATCCGAACTTCAAAGTGAATAACCTCAATGGAAGCGCGATAAGTTTCGTCGCGGGAAACCGGGCACACATGGCCGAGCCTTCGATAGGGCTGGTGTTCAGGTTCTAGCCTTTGAGCAAAGACGCCACAGATCTCATGGATCAAATCGATAAATGTGTCTTAATCCGTGGGAATCCGGGGCCGATTTTTAGGAGTTGAGTGCAGCCTTACGCAGCTTCCGGCTTTCCGCCAGCAGCGCCATGGAGTGCATCAGGTTTTGCAGGGTGACGATGCCAATCAAGCGTTCGTCCTCGACCACGGGGATAATGCTGAGATTGCGCGCGGTCAACTTCCGGAATGCCGACGCCAGCGATTCCTTCTTCTGCGCTACTTCAAAAAGACGGTTCATCACTGCCTGCACATATCCGTTCCCCTCGGCGCGCAGTGCCGCCAGGATCTTCTGTTTCGAGATGACTCCAACCATGTCGCTGCCGCGAATGACCGGGAAATCGTCCTGCAGGGAATGGACGGCTTTCTCCAACGCGTCTTCCAAAGTATCGGCGGGAGAGAGCGTGGCGAAATCGGTCAGCATGATGTCTTCGAGCCGCACAGTTTCGAGCACCGACTGAAACACTGCCGAGCGTTCCTCTAGTTGCGCCGCAACGAAGAGGAAAAAACCAATCATGGTAAACCAGATATTCGAAAGCATGCCCACCAGCATGAACAGCGTTGCGAAGGCCTGGCCAATCGAAACCGCGCGTCGCGTAGCCCGGACGGAATCCATGCGGCGGCTGAAGACGGCTCGCAGCACCCGTCCCCCATCCATCGGATACGCGGGCAACAGGTTGAACAACGCCAGGCCCAGGTTCGACCAGACCAGGCTACGGGACAGATTCCCCGAGTAAACGTAAGGCTTTGCCCAGAGGTGAACCTGCGGCGCCACCGCAAGCAGCACGGCACCCGCGATTACCGCAATAAGGATGTTGACCACTGGTCCGGCCACGGCGATGCGGATATCCCGCTTCCAGGTCAGCATTCCCGGCTCGATGGGACGTTGAGTTTCATCGAGCAACGTGACCCCGCCGATGGGCAGCAGGATAATGGCTTTGGCGGGAATGCCGGCACGCATGCTCACCAGCGCATGCCCTAACTCGTGAAGCACCACACTGCCGAAAATAATTCCTACTAAGGCCAAACCGCGACCGGCATTGGCTGGACCATGCGCTGTTGCCTCGGTCAGCCACACAAAGATAAGAAGAAAAAAGAATGTCAGATGAACGCGGAGTTCGACCCCGAATATCCGACCTGCCGGAATAGACCAGTTTCTCACCTGAAAACCAACCTCTCTTACCTCTATTCTATATAGTTTAGACGCCGCTGCGAGGTTAGGAGATTCGTCCGCATAATCAAAGGTGCTGGGACTGGAGTTGATTGCGTGGGGGACAACCGCCTTCGGCTGTCCGCTGAGCGAAGCTCAGCCGGCTTTCGTTTTGCAATCTGGGGTAGGTAGGCGTCCCCTTGTGAATCATGAGAGTGATCGCAGGAACATATCGGAGCCGGCAGCTAAAGTCGCTGCCCGGTCTGGACGTTCGTCCTACAGCTGATCGGCTGCGCGAGACGCTGTTCAACGTGCTCACGGCGGGAAACCCGTCGGCCCTGGAAGAAACGGTTTGGGTTGATCTGTTCGCCGGAACGGGAGCCGTAGGTATTGAAGCCATGAGCCGCGGCGCAAGCATGGTTCACTTCGTGGAATCGTCGGGTCGTAGCGCCGAGCTGATCAGGCAAAATCTCGCCTCATTGGAAATAGGAACAGGTTTTCAAATCCTGAAGCAGGATTCGATTCGCGCTCTGCCCGCGCTGGAGTCGAGCGGTACGATCGCAGATTTTGTTTTCCTTGATCCCCCATACGACGCGGAAGGCGCGTATCGACAAACGTTGGAGACACTTTCAAAGTCCCGGCTGCTGCGGCCCGAGAGCATCGTCATCGCCGAACATCAGAAAAAGTTTGATCCGGGAGAATCGTTCCAATCGCTGGTTCGATACAGGAAGCTGGAGCAAGGGGATGCGGCACTCAGCTTTTATCGGAGGGTTTCGACCTGATAGAAGACCCCGGACGAGGCCTCCGGGGCTAACGTGTTTACATCAGAAGTTCATTCGTCCGCCGCATAATCGGGTGCTGCATCTCTTGTAGATCGTTCTTCACCTGGTTGAGTCCGTAAACGCACTGCTCGAAATGGCTCGACAGGCTGGCGAACAACGGCGCCACCTTCGTGTATTCGAAATGTTCGAACTTGGAGACGATGTAATAGCTCTCCTTGCCGGCTTTTATCCAGTCCACGAAATTTTCCGTGCGGTTGCGGCGCAGGCGGAAGTGATTGATGCTTTCCGGGAACATCCCGGTAAAGAAAAGTGTGTAATCCCCGATGTGCTTGCGAACCTGGCGCTCGCGATCGAAAGAAGGCGCGGGACCGTACACAGGATTGGACTCGATCAGCATTTCGCCGACATCAGTGAGGGGCTTGTCCGCGCTGTTGCGAATCTTGAACAACTGCTCGACTTCGCAGAATTCAGCCATCAGATGGGCGACATAGTTCACGATCTGAGGGTCGCGGATCCCAATCTCCTCAGCGTAGTGACGGCCAATGAGTTCAACAAACAACTGCTGCAGCGGGTGCGATTCCGAAATCATCGTTCAGGGCCCCCGAACTCCGCCTCCACCGCGGAGTTCCAATCCGTTGCGTGATGTTTTATCGCGATCACGCCAAGAACGCAAGTGACTTTTGTAAGTCACAGCTATCTACTTTTCTTATGGTGCGCAATTGCTGCAAAAGGTTTCTTGGGAATTATTAGCAGCCGTGCAGATCGACTGCTGATCGCCTGCGTTAGCCTCAAGTTACAATCACTGTACAGGAGGAGATTTCGCTTTATGGAACGACAGAACATTTCCAGTGGCACACCCTGGGAACCGATCGTGGGTTACTCTCGTGCCGTCAAGGTTGGTTCGTACGTGCACGTGGCCGGGACAACCGCCACCGGCGCAGACGGCAAAATCGTCGGGTTGGGTGATGCTTACGCACAAGCTATACAGACTCTAAAGAACATTGATTCTGCCCTACGGAAAGCGGGCGCTTCATTGAAGGATGTAGTGCGCACACGGATGTTCGTGATCAACATCGCCGATTGGGAGAAGATTGGTAAGGCCCACGGGGAGTTCTTCCGTGACATCCGCCCGGCCACTTCGATGGTACAGGTGAGCGCCCTGGTTTCTCCGGACATGTTGGTCGAGATCGAAGCCGACGCTGTGATTGACGCCTCCCAGGCGTAGAATGCGCTGGACATTGTCAGACATTTGATCCAACGCGTTTGACCACGATTCATGGAGCGGGCGAATGAGAGACTCTTGTTGCATGTTCCTCTTTGTTTTTGCAGTTGTGATTTACAGCGGCGCCCAGGAGAGCAACAGCAATCCGGTTCTGCATCCGTTTACGGTCATCCGCGCGGGCGCAGTCATTGACGGCAAGTCCGATTCTGTTCGCCGCAACCAGATCATTATCATCCGCGGCAACCGAATCGAAAGCATCTCCGATGCTGCCGCCGCGAACGTTCCCGCAGGCTCGGATGTGATCGATCTCTCGCACGCAACCGTGCTGCCGGGCTTGATCGATTCTCACACCCACATTTTCCTGCAAGGAGAAGATCCTGCGCAGGGCGGATACGACATCAACATTCTGAAGTATCCGCTGGCACTGCGGGCGGCTCGGGCAACGGTTTCCGTGCGGCGCGCGTTGGAGCAGGGTTTCACCACCCTACGCGACTTGGAGACCGAAGGCGCGGGCTACGGCGATATCGGCATCAAGCAGGCCATCGAGGGCGGATATATTCCCGGACCTCGGCTGTTCGTCTCGACCCGCGCCATTTCCACAACTGGGGGTTATCCGCTCGAGGGCTACGCTCCGGAGCTTGACATGCCCACCGGAGCGCAACTCATCGATGGACCCGTGGAGGCGCGCAAAGCCGCCCGCGAGCAATTGTCCCATGGCGCCGACTGGATCAAGGCCTACATGACGCATCGCTCATGGGTGGGAAAGAACGGCGAGTTGGTTTCCCAACCGACGCTGACGGTCGAGGAACTGAAGGCGATCGTCGATGAAACCCACGGATGGGGAAAGAAAGTTGCCTGCCATGCCTACGGCGGGATTGGATTGCATCGCGCACTTGATGGCGGTTGCGACTCGATTGAACACGGTCTCGACCTCGATGACGCGGCCATCGCCCAGATGCTCAAGCAGGGAACGTGGTACTGCCCGACCATTAGCGCGTACTACCACGATTGGGCTCCGGCAGATACTCCCGAAGGTCAGCGGGATCGAAAGCGGGCATCGGTGCACGAAGTGTCGTTCCCCAAGGCGCTGCACGCTGGCGTAAAGATCGTCTTCGGCACTGACATTGGAGGCATTCCGTGGAGCGAATCCATGGCCCAGGAGTTCCCCCACATGGTTGATCTGGGCATGCCGCCCATGGACGCGATCAAGAGCGCCACTTCGCGCGCCGCCGAGATGCTCGACATGCAAGGGCAAATTGGCGTGATCGCGCCCGGGGCCTTGGCGGATATTGTCGCGGTAGACGGTGATCCACTGGCTGATATCAAGATCCTGCAAAACGTCAAGTTCGTCATGAAGGACGGCAAGGTCTTCAGGAACGAGGTCAAATAGGGCGGTTGGAGCTGACCGCACCACCGGCCCCGCCACTAGTAATTAATCTACTTGACACGGATTCCGCACGCGTCATAATGCCCGAATCGTTTTCATCCCCCTGGACTCGGCAGGGGCAGCGCGGGTACTCCCCGGGAGGCGAGTATGAATGTTCTTGAACTTTGTGATCCCGAAGCAGCAGCGGTCCCGGTAGAAGCCACGGTGGCCGACGCGATCTCCAAGATGCTCGACTTTCACGTCGGCGCGGTCGCCATTATTGACAGCGAGAGGCGGGTCGCCGGAATTTTCACCGAACGCGACGTGTTGCGCAAGTTTTCGTTGAGCGGACGCGATCCCACCCAAACCCCGGTTCGAGAACTGATGACCACCCCAGTCGAGCTGGCCACCTCGCAGACTGGTCCGGGTGAAGCTTTGGTCACGATGGTCGAGCGCCACTTCCGGCACCTTCCGGTGGTGGATAACAATGGCAAGCTGCTCGGGATGCTCTCCATTCGCAACGTCCTGGAGTGGCGGATCGAGGATTTAAGCCGCGAAGTGGGCTCGCTCGAACAGTACGTCAGCAACGACGCGCCGGGCGGAGATTAATCTAGACGCGAGCGTCCTCGCTCGTGCGGGGGATCGGGAAAATCTATCAGGATGCAAGAAGCACAAGCTTCTCCAATCCAGTCATGTGAGAAGATCGGCCTCGAAGCATGCCTACGCCCTCCGCAAACCTTCTTAAGACCATTGCCGTGGTACGCATGGCAACCGCCGTATTTTTCGTCCTGTTCGGGCAATACAAACTCTTTGGCTCGGGCTTCGCACACGGCGGATTTCAAGAATATCTGCGCGGCTACGTTGAGGGCAGTGCAGTCAGTTTCTACCGGCCCGTTCTCGCCAACCTCGTGCTCCCTCACGCTGTATTCTTCGGATATGTGGTCGGGGCGGTCGAAATGTTTATCGGAGTGTCGCTGTTGCTGGGGATCTGGGTCCGGGCGGCTTCGGTCCTGGGCGCCGTCCATATGTTGAACCTGATGTTAGCCACCTGGTGGGAACCCGGCCACGGAGTTCCGGTATGGCGCTACCTTGGCGCCGAACTCGATCATCTGCCTCTGCTTTTTCTCTTTATCATCTTCTTCGTTTCCGACGCCGGGCGGCAATGGGGGCTGGATGGACGTAGACAAAAATAGGTGAGAGCAAGAGACTAGCCGAAAACCAATTTTTCGGGATCGTCTAGGGTCCGGATTTCGATGGGTTGCATGTGCTACTCGCCTACGAGTGCTATCATGACAAAATCCTCGGCAGTTCGGCGTGATTGAATAAGGGCCTTTCGCTGGACCGGGCCGCGCTTACATGCGAATACGACGACGCCTCCCCATTGTCATGGCCGTCCTGCTGATCGCAGGAGCGGTTGCCTTGGCCGTCGTGCTGCGAAAACATGCTCCACCAGAGCCGGCGCGGCTGCTGCCGGGAGCGGATGGATTCGTTTACGTAAACCTTGGCTGGATGCGTCGCGCCAACATCACGGGCGAACTGCCAGCCGTACCCCACGATCCCGACTACGAGAAGTTCATCCAGGCGACGGGTTTTCAGTTCGAGCGCGATCTGGACGAGGCCGCGCTGGCAATTCACTATCCTACAAAGTCAGCCGGCACGAAGCAGGATAGCGGGCAGCAGTCCCGCTTTTCGGAAGTATTTGTCGGCAAAATCGATGGCGAACGCCTGCGGCAGTACCTGCGCCAGATCTCCAGCTCTGTCGAAAGTTACCAGACTCGCGAGATCTATAGCATCCCGCTTGAAGGACGCACGGTGCGCGTTGCCGTCCTGGGCGTGGACACGGTCGCAGCATCGAATCTCGATGACCCGCTGGTGATCCGCGGAATCATTGAGCGGTCGCGCAAGCTGGCATCGCCCTTCGGCGGACCGGCTCTGCTGCGCCAGTATTACAAAGAAGTTCCTTTCGCCAGCCTGGGCTGGGCGGTTTTCAAGATTCAACCTTCCGGAGACTTCTCCGCTTCCGGCCCAGTTGGATGGTCATTTCTGTTCCCAAGACCGGCGACAGTCGTGGCCTCGGTGCGCTATCTGGGGGCGGTTCATTTCAGGGCTCAGGCGTTCGCCGGGAGTGACGAGGAGGCCAACCAGCTTGTCCAAAGAGTTGACACTTTCCTTAACGTTTTTCGCACCGCTGAGGCCACAGTTTCCACGCCCGGACCCGATCCCGATATAAAAGCATTCCTGGACAGCTTGAAAATTCAACCAGAAAAAAGCCGTGCCGTGTTGACCGCGACTGTGCCCTTGGGCTTGATACGCAAGGCCCTGGCGGAGGCTCCCATGTCCGTAAGCCCGGAATCCCAACCATCGCAAAGGCCTGCGCCTGCGTCCCCCGGAAGCAATGGCAAAACCAAGAAAGAAAAGGCGCCCAATTAGGAGACCACCGCTCCGTGACAGAAGTTTTACATAGTCTCCGCAACTTTATGGGGCGGCCACAGTCCAATAGACACGCATGAATAAGCCCGTAGCCTCATTAATTCGCAGTTGTAAATGCTTCAGGCAGGTAGAATAACCCTGTAATGACTAGCCTCCCTCTTCCAATTGCAGCCTTTCTGGCGGGCTTGGTATCGTTCCTTTCGCCATGCGTGCTGCCGCTCGTGCCCGGATACGTATCGCTGATCTCCGGCGCGGGCGTCGAGCAACTTAAGACGCAAGAAACGCAGCTGCTGCGGAAAGTCATGCTGAATTCGGTCGCATTCATTCTGGGATTCAGCGTTGTGTTCATCACCCTGGGAGCGGTCGCGACTGAAGTCAGCCAGATGCTGTCGCGTTACCGGTCAACCCTCGCGCAGATCGCCGGAGTAGTAATTATTCTCTTCGGCCTGCACCTGACCGGAGTATTCAAAATCAAAGCTCTCTACACCGACGCGCGTTTGCACAGCGTGAAAGGCGGCAGTACTGCCTGGGGTGCGTTTGTGATTGGCTTCGCCTTCGCCTTTGGCTGGACCCCGTGTGTAGGGCCAGTCCTGACGGTCATTCTAACTTTTGCCGCCGCCCAGGACTCGATCACAAAAGGAGTCATGCTGCTGGCGATCTATTCGATGGGATTGGCGGTGCCATTCCTCCTCACCGCTCTCGGCGTGGAGCGTTTTCTCAAGTTCTATAGCCGCTTCCGCGTCCACATGCATGCCATCGAAGTAGCCAGCGGCGCATTGCTGGTCGTACTGGGCGTGCTGTTAGTATTGGGACGCTTTACCATCATTTCGAATTACTTGTCTTTTCTGAATCGATTCGCGTTGTGATTGGAGTGTTTTCGTGAGACGTGATCCGGTTGTCCTAGTCGTGGTTGCCCTGGTGGTTGCCCTGATGCTGGTGTTCGGCTTCAAGATGGCCCGCCATTCCTCGCAGGGGGTGGCTAGCGGCAACGCCCAAATGAAGAATGGCATCGCCCCCGACTTTACCCTGCAATCCCTCGACGGTAAAACCGTCCGCCTCTCCGACTTCCGCGGCAAACCAGTAGTCCTGAATTTCTGGGCGACCTGGTGCGGGCCGTGCAAGATTGAGATGCCCTGGTTTGTCGATTTGCAGAAGCAGTATGGACCGGCGGGGTTGCAGTTTCTGGGGGTGGCGATGGATGACGCGAGCACCAAAGACATTGCGGAATTCGCGGAGAGCATGAAGGTGAACTATCCCATCCTTATTGGCAAGGAATCGGTTGGCGATGCTTACGGTGGGGTGCAGTTCCTACCAGAGACGTTTTACATTGACCGTAACGGTAAAGTGGTCGACAAGGCATTTGGACTGAAAGGCAGGGGAGAGATCGAGGACGCCATCAAGAAAATTCTGGCCCCGAGTTCCCTGGCACAAACGCAGAAATAAACATTGAGCCCGATCACAAAAACCGCGTTGCTGATCTTCCTATCCGCTGCGGCGGTGACGGCGCAGGATTCGACGGGAAGGAAAGCGCCATCCGTGACCCTGTCTCCGCCGCCTGTCGCTACCGCCATCCGCGGTCGGGCCACTAACGTCGAACTGCGATTCCACGTCGGCTCGGGCTTCCACATCAATTCCAATCAGCCGGCGGCCGACTATCTGATTCCCACAACTTTGAAATTGGATGTACCTACCGATATCGTCGTGGGGAAAATCACTTATCCGGCGGGAGAGGAAATGAGCTTCGCCTTCGCTCCCGAGGAGAAGATCAGCGTCTACAGCGGAGAATTCGACCTGTCCGTACAGGTGCGGCCGCTGGCCAGCGTGCTGCCCGGCAAGTACGAGATTCGCGGCCGGCTAAGGTATCAGGCATGCGACAAAGCTGCGTGCTTCCCGCCGAAACAATTGCCCGTGGATTTTGAAGTCAAGGTAATCAAGGCCCCGCCACCGGCTCAGAAGAATCCTGCCCAGAGCCCGCACGCCCATAGCTAGGATCCGGGTTTTCATCGATGGCGGGGCCACGCATCGGTCTCGCCGCTCAGACGCGCTCCAGTTCATGAAGCGTGCGCTCGTTCAGGACGTTACCTGTGTTCAGAGTGGAAGCGGGCTCAAACAGCAGGATCCAGCATTCCTCCTCGGCTACGGGCTTGTGCTCGACTCCCCGCGGTACCACGATGAACTCGCCTTCTTCCAGCCAGACTTGACGGTCGCGGAACTCCATCCGGAAGCGGCCTTTGACCACCAGAAACAACTCATCCTCGTTTTCGTGGTGATGGAAGACGAACTCCCCTTTCAGTTTGTCGAGTTTTACGTGCTGGCCGTTGAGTTCGGCGGCGATGTAAGGCTTCCAGTATTCCGTAATGTGGGCAAATTTTTGCGCAATGTTTACCTTTTCCATGGTGCTCCCTCAGAAGATTTGTTCCCGCTGCTTTAGGCGCAATGCTCTATAGATGCCCGATTTGCCGGCTGGCTTCACGCTGGCCCAACTGTTAAGTTTCGGCCTCTCGTAGACGGCCGATAGACTATGATTCTGGCCCGATGGCAGACGCCCGTGAGACTACGGGAACTTTCCGGAGCGCCGGGTCGTACATAACATTTGTTCGGGCACGGATAACGAAGTTTAGGGTGGCTCGTCTAACGGATAGCTGGTTCATATTAGTGAGCGGGAGCAAGCATATGGTTTTCGAAAAAGCGGCATATTGGATTGCGGTGGGCGTATTGGCTTTATTCGTCACCAATCACTTTGCGGTCCGGTATGAGGATGAAGCCCGCTGCCTCACCAGCCAGTCGCTGGCGGCAGTGGAACAGCTTTCCGGGCAAGCGACCCAGGTTATCGCCATGACAGAGACGATGCTTGACCGGGGTGAGACTCATTTCGCCCGAACTCAGACCATGGTGGCTTGTGCGCAGACCCGGCTGGCTTCGATGAAAACGGTGATCGCGAGCCATGAGGCCGTCTTGGCGCGGGTTCAGGCTGAGCACGGGCGAATCGAGGCGTTGCAGCAACTGCGCGGGACCATCGTCTGTCCGCGGCAGAATCTGAGGATAGCGGTGCCTCAGTTGCATCGCGAGGGAACGATTTAACCTGATCGGTGAAAAACCAGGTTTTGGGTGACGCAGCGCTTCAGCGCGGCAGTAAATGCCCGCGAATCAACGAAGGCTTCAGCCGCTGAGGCAGCCGAATCGAGTTTTTCAGGAAACTGTTAAAGCTGCCTCCTGCCTCGCGCGGAGTGGTTTAACTTTTCCGCTTTCTTTTTCCCCTTTTGCCGGTCAAAATCAACGTCCCATTTCTTTCCAGGAGGATTTCATGCAGGAAACCCCGCAGCAGTACATCCAGCGCATTCTCGGCTTCATTGATGGTAAAGACCCGTTACGCGTGCAACGCGAGACTCCGAAGAAACTGCACACTCTAATCAAGCCGCTGAGCAAGAAGCAGTTGACGCAACGGCCGGAGCCGGGAAAGTGGTCGATTGCGGAGATTCTCGCTCATCTCGCCGACGCCGAACTGGTCGGTGGCTGGCGAATGCGGCTTATCCTGGGCAACAATGGCGTGTCGCTTCAACCCTTTGATCAGAACGTCTGGGCCGAGACGTTTGCCTACTCGCGACGCGATCCTGCATCTTCGCTCGAGACCTTTCGCGTGCTCCGAGAGAGCAACCTGGCCATGCTGAAGGCACTGCCGAAGAATCTGTGGGACAACTACGGCATGCATCAGGAGCGCGGCAAGGAGACGATCGCCCACATCGTCCGCATGTTCGCCGGACATGACCTGAACCATCTGGCGCAAGTGGAGAAAATCACCAAAGCCAGCCGAAGCAAGCGCGCCGCTTGATCCTTCTAATGTAGGCGCGAGCGTCCCCGCTCGTGCGGTTGTCGGCTAAGGTCCCTTCGCCGATACGCAAAGTCTTGAGGTGTCTCATTCGGGGAGCGCAAACTTTTTCTGCAAAAGGGACCAACTTTCATCTACCTCAATTCCCCAAAAGCAGTTATAGTTATTTGCGCTCAGCGATTCACTGACGACAACTGACCTGATTTGATGGCGCGAAAAAGCGGTTCCACCATCACGCAGGAGGAGTTGTATCCACCAGTCCACGAGCCTGCGCACCCCGCGCCCGACGGCGTACTGGACGACGCGCGAATGCTCGACTTGGACGTGGAACAGGAATCGCCCTTCCTGCGCGGGCAAAAGCGTGTCTCCGTTCGTCGCGGCTCTCTGCCGAAAAAGGCCGCCACTGGCCTGACCTGGGGCGTCCTTGCCTTGGGCGTCGTATTTCTCTGCGCAGCGGCCATCGCGGCGCTTTATCACTACGGCGAACATTCGTGGCGCTTCCGGGTCGAATCGAGCGATGACATTGAGGTTGCCGGACTGCAGAACGTTACCCGTTACCAGATCATCGAAGTCATGGGCGGCGACATTGGGCGCAACATCTTCTTCGTCCCCCTCACCGAACGAAAGCAGGCTCTGGAGAAAATTCCGTGGGTGGAATCAGCCAGCGTTATGCGGTTCGTTCCGAATCGCTTGAGGATTGAGATTCACGAACGCACGCCCGTCGCTTTCGCGCGCGTCGGTTCCAAAATCCTCCTGATTGATCCCGTGGGCACACTCATGGATTTGCCGGCTGGGGGCAAGAAAAAGTACTCCTTCCCCGTGATCCTGGGAATGAATCCCGGCGAGCCCGCCTCGACTCGGGCGGCGCGAATGAAGATCTACAACGATCTTGTCAGCCAGCTGGATGCAGGTGGGGCACACTATTCGCAGGACCTCGGCGAAGTGGATCTATCCGACGCCGAGGACGTGAAAGTAGTCGCCAGCGATCCTCAGGGTGAAGTGCTGGTGCATCTGGGATCTTCCAACTACCTCGAGCGCTATAAGGTGTATGTCAGCCACGTGCGGGAGTGGCGGCAGCAGTTCGACAAACTGGAGTCGGTTGACTTGCGCTACGACCGGCAGATCATCGTGAATCCCGACTTGCAGGGGACGGTAAAGCAACCACCGCTTTCGAAGTCATCGGCCAAAGTAGCCATGGCCGCAGGGATGAAGATGAAGTCTGCAGCGCTGATCACGCAGCAAGTCCCGCCTCCGAAGCCCACCACCCCAATAGTGACCTCACAACCACAACCAAAAGTTGTCGCGAAGAAAACTGCCAAGAAAGCACATCACAAAGTAACGGCGAAAGCGCCGTCAAAACCAAGCACTACACCTGGGCAAACCCAAAGTGTGGCCCAGACGAATCCGCCTTCGACGCAGTCTCCATCGACGCACAGCACGCCGTCGCCCAACACGTCAGCAGCGCCGACAACCACGAAAATAACTCCTGCTGCACCTCCGTCGGCGGGAACCGTCGTGACCAAACCAGGAAGCAAGCCGAGTCCAGCGATTGTTAAGGGAGAGGAACATCCATAGGCATGGCGAATCAGCAGCAGAATCTTCTGACGGCGATTGACGTAGGCAGCGCCAAGACCTGCGTGCTGGTGGCGGAAGTCACCGAGTCCGGCCTCCGTTATCGCGGCCATGGAGTTTCTGAATCGCGCGGCTCGCGCAAGGGCGTCATCGTCGATCTCGAAAAAGCGGTAGCCTCGATCCAAAAAGCGGTAGAGCAGGCCGAAGACGTTTGCGGCGCGCCTATCGAGCATGCGCTGCTGGGAGTTGCTGGATCGCACGTTCGCGGGATGAACAGTCACGGCGGGCTCAGCCTGGGCACCCGAGCGCGTGAAATTGCGCGCGATGAGATTCGCCTTGCCGTCGACAAAGCTCGCGCCATTCCCCTACCCGCCGACCGCGAGATTCTGCACCTGCTGCCCCAGGAATTCATTCTCGACGAACAGAGCGGCGTGCACGATCCGCTGGGCATGATGGCCATGCGCCTCGAAGTTCGAGTGCACATGGTCACCGCCGCTTCGAGCGCAACTCAAAACGTGGTCACCGCGGTGAACCGCGCCGGCGTGCATGTGGACGATACCGTCTTCGAACCGCTCGCCTGCGCCGATGCGGTACTACGCGCCGATGAACGCGAACTCGGTGTGTGCCTGATGGATTTGGGCGCCGGTTCGACCAGCCTGATCGTTTTCCAGGAAGGCGCCGTGATTCACACCGCCGTGATTCCAATCGGCGGCGATCATTTCACCAGCGACCTTTCAGTTGGCCTTTGCACCCCGCTGGCCGAAGCGGAGAAGATCAAGAAACTGTATGGCAATGTGATCGTGACCCTGATTCCTGAAGCCAACGAAGTCGAGGTTCCGTCCGTTGGCGATCGGCCTTCGCGTCTGGTTTCGCAACGCATGGTCGGAGAAATCCTCGAACCACGCGCCCGCGAACTATTCGAGATGCTGCGCGACAACTTGCGGCACAGCGGCATGCTCGATGTCTGCGTGGGCGGAATCGTACTGAGTGGAGGCACGTCGCGTCTGGCGGGGATTCTGGATATCGCGGAATCGGTATTGCGCCGTCCTCTGCGTCTGTCCTGGCCTACCGCGCTGGCAAAAATGCCATCAACGCTGGCAGAGCCCGAGTACGCCACGGTCTTAGGAATGATTTTTTACGGCCATCGCTCGCGAATCGCCCGCGGTTTGCAAGACACTCGCTGGAGTTCGCGCCTGATGGGGCTATTCGCAAAAAAGGGAGCGTAAGAAATGTAGCGCCGGCATCTTGCCCTCGGAAGTGGAGGCGAGGACGCCTCCATGACAGCCGCCGGGACGGCGGCGCTACAAATTCACTGAGGTGAGCACACATGAAAAATGAAAACGACATTCGCATCAGCTTCAACGAAGACGCTCGCAACGACGCCAAGATCAAAGTCATCGGTGTGGGTGGAGGCGGCGGCAACGCCGTGAACCGCATGATCGACGCCGGCATGGAGGGCATCGAATTCGTGGTCGCCAACACCGACCTTCAAGCCCTGCGCATGTCGCGGGCGCCCATGAAGATTCAGCTCGGAGTCAAACTCACCAATGGCCTCGGCGCAGGCGCGAATCCCGAAGTCGGACGCAAAGCCGCACTCGAAGATTCCGACAAAATCATCGAAGCCCTTGAAGGCTCCGACATGGTCTTCGTCACCACCGGCCTCGGCGGCGGCACCGGAACCGGAGCCGCTCCAATCATCGCGTCACTGGCGAGCGAGATGGGCGCACTCACAGTCGCGGTCGTCACCAAACCGTTTGCGTTCGAAGGCAAACGCCGCATGCAGCAGGCCGAGCGCGGCATCTCCGAGTTGATGGAATCCGTCGACACCACCATCGTGATCCCCAACGAAAAGCTGCTCGCAGTGGCGCAGGACGCCGGTTTCTTCGAATCCTTCCGCATCGCCGACGACATCCTGCGGCAAGGCGTGCAGGGCATTTCCGACATCATCACCATTCCTGGCATCATCAACCGCGACTTCGCCGACGTGAAAGCCATCATGGCCGGCATGGGCTACGCGGTCATGGGCGCGGCCACAGCCAACGGGGCGCGCCGCGCGACCGAGGCGGCGCAAAAGGCGATCGCGTCTCCGCTGCTCGAAGCCGGAGCCATCGACGGCGCTCGTGGCATCCTGATCAACATTACGGGTTCCGCTTCGCTCAAACTGGCTGAGGTGCAGGAAGCCTGCACCATCATTCAAAGCGCAGCCCACGAAGATGCCAACATCATCTTCGGCGCCGTGCTCGACGAAAAGATGAAGGACTCGGTGAAGATCACGGTCATCGCCACCGGCTTCAAAGACTCGGATCGGCACCACCGCCGCAAGGAAGAACGATCCAGTTTTGTGGTTTCGCGAGAAACTGTTTCGCATCACGACGATTTTTTCGACGAGCCCCAACCGGAACCCGAGTTTGATCCCGACCCACCTCCGCCGTCGATGGTGATGGAGCAATCCGCCCCACACGCCTCCGCCGCTGCCAGCGAATCCATCTCAGTCGATAGCATGAGGAACGCCATGATCGCGAATTTCGAGCAATCCGATCTCGACGTCCCAGCATTCCTGCGCAAGCGGAGTGAGCCTATGTAAAGCGAGCGGAAGAAGGAAAACTCTTTCCACTCTAGGGCAGTATCGTTCCAGTAACCGGCCGTCATTACGAAAGGGCCATGCTCGCGCCCGAAATGGAGCGCAACTGTCTTATTCGCAACGGGTTAGATCAATTAGCGTCAGTTTGCGAATAAATATGTTTTAGATTGCTTATCCAGATGAAGTTTCATAACATCTAGATCAGTGGGGACTTAGCCAGCGGCAACGATCATTGGCAGGTTTCGTGCTGTGAAGTAAGAGTGAATTCCGGGGATAGGTACAGGAAATTGACTTCAGGGAAACGTTCCACTGGCATCGGTCCAATTTTGGCATTCATTGTTGTTCTGGTGCTGTGCCCGTCTGGCATTGCCGCTACCGTCAGCCCCCATTCTGCGACCGCGCACAAACCCAAGTCATCGCAAAAGATCAGTGAAAATCAGCATGCGCGAAAACGCATGCACCACCTGGCCCATAGCCGCGCGACTACCACTACGACTGTCGCGAGCACGACCGTACATCGTCGGCATCGCTACTACGAGCGTTTTTCCACCAGTTCCTTTGCCCAGGATATTACCGAAGGCGACGTCACCACTGGCGAAGATCCAGTTGTGCGCGAAGCAGCCATCGACGCCCTGGGCGGTATGAACGGAACAGTCGTGGCCATCGAGCCCACCAGCGGCCGAATTCTGGCGATGGTGAATCAGAAGCTCGCGCTTTCAAGCGGCGCCCAACCCTGCTCCACCATCAAGCTTTCCGTTGCACTCGCCGCTCTCAACGAAGGCATTATTACCAAGGAAACCCAAGTCCGTCTGGGTGGCCAATACCACATGAATCTGACCATGGCGCTGGCGCACTCGAACAATGCTTATTTCGAGGCGCTCGGCCGCCAACTGGGTTTCGAGAAAGTCAGTTACTACGCGCATCAGTACGGACTCGGCGAGTTGGCTGGTTACAGCATTCCCGGTGAGCAGCTTGGAATTTATCCGAACGAAGAAATCCCGTCCAAACTCGGCGGCGTGGGCAAAATGTGCTCTTTCGGCGAAGGCGTTTCCGTAACCCCGCTCCAACTCGGCGCGTTGGTCTCGGCCATCGCCAATGGCGGCACGCTGTACTATCTGCAACATCCCACGGCTCCCGAGGACATCGCAAATTTCCAGCCGGTCGTAAAGCGCCACCTCGACATTGCTCCGCTGATCCCCGAAATTTCTGATGGAATGGAAGGTGCTGTACAGTTCGGCACGGCCCGCCGCCTCCGCACAAATTTCAGCGAGGAGGAAGTTCTGGGCAAGACCGGTACTTGCTCCCACGCAGGCACACGTTTCGGATGGTTTGCCTCCTACGCCAAAACCGATGTCGGACACATTGTCGTCGTCGTCTTCCTCGAAGGCGGCCGTCCGACTTTCGGCCCCAAGGCTGCGGAAATCGCTGGCGTGATGTATCGCAATCTCTACGATCACAATTTCTTTGTGGTCAAGCCGACTTTGCCCTCGGATACCGCGACCGTACGTCAGCTCGGAGCCCCGCAATAAATCGTCCCAGTCGTTAGCAACTTACCCGCGCAAAGTCTCTGCGCCCGCTACTCTTCGCCCCCACCGTGTGCCCGCCAAACAGATTTGCAAAGCCGAAAATTCACGCGGACTATAATTCATGAGGTTTTGTACTGCCTGCCTACGGTGCACACAGCGATGGAAAAGCGCGCAATGGAAAAACTCTGGAAAGTCCACACCGACCAAGAATTCCTGCAGCACAATGTCGAAGCCACGCTGGCAACTATGACCGAAGATGCCTCCGTCCTGAACATCCCCACGGGCATGGGCGGACGCGGCAAGAACGAAGTGCGCGCTTTTTATCGCGACAGCTTCGTGAACTCTTTGCCCAGCGACATCGCCAGCCAGCTTACGCACCGAGTGGTCGGCGACGACGCCCTGGTCGACGAATTACTCTTCACATTCACCCACACCCGCCAAATGGATTGGATTTTACCCGGCACTCCTCCCACCAACAGAAAAGTCGAAGTCGATCTGGTGGCCGTAGTCTACTTCCGCGGCGACAAAATATGCGGAGAGCGTATTTACTGGGACCACGCCAAAGTGCTTCGCCAGGTCGGTTTGCTGTCGGCGCAAGCCGCGTAAAAAAACACGCATCCGAACTCACTTCTGGTCATTGAACAATCGCAATTTCACGCAGGGAATCTGCGTGAAGTAACCATTGTTTGCGATTGGCACAGGCGTGGGGCTACCATAATCCTGTGGAGTGGAAGACGCCCAGCCCCGGTTTTCGCGGGCGCGCCCGCAATCAATTGCGGCCTGACTCGCTCTCGGCTCACTTCTTGCCTTTCCTTCTCTTGTTCGCTTTGTCTGCCTCAAGTCAAACGACACCTTTGCAACAAAACCCAGCACCACCACCGAGTAATCCCACACGAACGTCGCCCGGTAACACTCCAGCCGCACAGGACACGGCGAATGACACGCCTACCTTCAAGGTCAATGTCAACCTGGTTCTGGTGCGCGTGGTGGTTCGAGACTCGCAGCACCACGCCATAGGAAGCCTTCGCCCGGAGAACTTCGAGATCTTTGCTGAAGGAAAACCTCAGACCATCCGATACTTTGCAATCGACCACGCCCAGAGCCCGGGTCCTTCGGGCCAGACAAGCGTCGCACGCTCTGGAGCCGAACTCTCGGGAACTGGGCATCGACAAATCGGAAATCCCGAAATATTGCCTCAGCAGTTCGTCACCTACGTGTTTGATGATGTTCATCTGAAATTTGCAGATCTGTTCAACGCCAAGGCGGCGGCGCTGCGTCATCTCTCGTCTCTCCCGCCTAGAGACCGCGTCGCAATTTTTTCGATGTCTGGTTTCGTCATGCTCGATTTCACCAACGATCGCGCCAAAGTGCGCGAGAGCATTTCGAAGCTGCAGCCTGCGCCCACTCGCAGTGGAGTCGACGAACAAATCCCCGACCTGGTCGGCCTGCCCGGGAACAACGCCTCGGGAGAACAAAGTCCCTCTCCTGAGGGCAGTGCCGCGGAAGCCGCGATGGAGACTCAACAAATCCACGAACAGGAATTCCACCATCGGGCACAGGCGCGCGATGGCGTCGATGGCCTGGCAGCCGTCGTGAGAAGGGTCTCTACCATACCGGGTCTCAAAACCGTCGTGGTGATTTCTCCCGATTTTTATGTTCCCAACATTGCCATGGATATCGACCGTTACCAATCCCTTGTCGATAGCGCGCTGCGCGCTCACGTGGTCGTCAATGGTCTCGATCCCAGCGGTCTTACCCCAGCCCCGCTTTCCGGTTGCGACCTCAATGAAGACTGTCCCAACGGTCCTCTTGCGGCATTCGTTACCGCCGTGAACCTGCCTCCGGCTGTTTGGACCCCCGAAGCGATGTACGACCTCAGCTACACCACCGGTGGGACATTCTTCCACAGCAATAACGATCTCGATAAAGGGTTCCGGGAGATCGACTCGATTCCAGAATTCTCCTACGTTCTCGGTTTCTCGCCCATACCGTTAAAGACGGATGGGAAAGTCCATCCGCTTAGAGTCACGTTGAGGCATTCGGGACGATTCAGTGTTCAGGCGCGCCAAGGATACTACGCCCCAAAGAATCAACTGGCCGGGCTGGAGGACGTAAAGCAGGAGATTCAGAATGAAATTCTTTCCCGTGAGGAAGTCCGCGCGTTCCCCATGGACTTCCACACTCAGTTCTATCGAGATGACGCGTCCGATATCCATCTCAGAATCTTGATTCACGCGGACCTCCGGCAGCTGCCCTTTCAAAAAGTGGATGGCATCAATCGTCAAGACCTGGTTTTGGCCTGCGGCCTGTTCGATGAGAACGGAAATTATGTGAAGGGCGTCAAGCAGGATCTGAACATGCGCTTGCTCGACCAGACGCTAACCCAAATGGATTCCGGCGTCACCACGAAAGCTGATTTGGTGGTCAAGCCAGGAATCTATTTCGTGAGAGTCGTGGTCCGGGACGATCAAGGAAGAATTTCAGCAGCAGACGACGTAGTCGACACCCGCTAGCGCAAACACACCGTCGATCCCCTCACCTCTGAAACGGTTTCGACCCTTCCGACACCATAGAGATGAAGCTGGTGAGTATCAGCAATGCAATAGGTTTCCGTTCCGACGCGTCTAGTCCTGCAATCTAGGGTTGTTGGGTAGGCAATTGGTCTTCCGGTAAACCGAATTCTCCCTTCGATACGAAAACTGGCAAATCAAAAACTAAATCATAGGAGGATGTATGTTTCGAATCAATGTTTCTGTGTGTGCGCTTTTTCTCGCATGTGTTCTGCCCGGGGCTGCTCAGCCACAGGCGGCCTCAGCCAACGCAGTCCTGTCACCAGCTTCAGTGACTTATTACGGCTGCGTCAACAATTCAACCGGCGACATCAGGATCGTAAGCAAAACCACGACGTGCAAGGCGACCGAGCACAAGATTTACTGGAACGAAGTAGGACCTCGCGGACCGCAAGGAAACCAGGGCAATCAGGGGCCTCGAGGACCTCAGGGTCCACAAGGTGCGCAAGGTGCACAAGGGCCGCAGGGACCTTAGGGACCGCAAGGACCTGCGGGAATCTCCTTGGGCTACTCTTCGCTCGCCGGTCCAGTTTCGGATATACCCTTGTCGCCGAGCGCGGTGGTCGTCGCACAGACCAATCCGGTTGGCATTTCGGGGACGTACTTCATCTCCGCGTCGGTGTTGCCCTTCGTTGTGAGCGGCGACTCCTATGCTTTCTGCTACGACGCCCTGGCCAGCAGCGGGTCCGCCAACCAGTACGGCGGAGGCGATACTGCCGGCGGTTACTTGCAGGCGAGTATCAGCGACGTGCTCTTCGTCGGATCGGGCGACTCGGTCCAGCTTCTCTGCTATAGCGGGGGGAGTGCGGGCGATGTGGCCTACAACGCCGGAATCACCGCTACCCTGATTAACAGCTCAGACAAGGCCAAGAAGGCGCATTCCCGCCGCCATGTGACCCCTGAACAAGACCATTCGCGTTAAAACAAAGCATACAACCTAGCTCGTTTTCCCAATTGCCCCACTCCGGCTTCGCGCTGGGGTGGGGCACCTTTTATGTGAAGGGGTTACTGTGCAATGCACGCCTCCGCAGTCAAGCTACTACTCGCACTTGTTGTAATCCGGCCGTTCGGTAGCGCAAACATTCTTGCCGCTTGAGACAGGCTTTCCGTCAAAAGTAGCAGACACCGTTTTGCTCTTCGTTATGTTGGGACGGCTGTTATCACAAGACTTTGCCGCTTTGTCCGCGCAGTCTTTCTCTGAATCGGCAGCAACTTTTTCATCGCAGCTTGCCTGTCCATTGCACTTGGAGAAGGATTCCTTCTCCTTACCAGGGCAGGGAGTTCGCGTAGTTTTCAGCACGCATTCGCCCGCCAAGGCGGGCACGGAAAGGCAGAACAACAACAGACAAGATACGAGCACTCTCATTTGTTGATTACCTCCGGGACGAAGGCTAGCACGTTTCACCGGGTTCTTCCACCACCCAGGTGCTACGGTTAACGCGAGGTAAACACGCCAAAATTCATGGGAACAGATAGCTAGCAATGAACGCCACGCCACCGCTCACCGATCGTGCCGATTGCACCAGGTAAACCGTTTGCCCATCGTGCCCCAGAACGGGGAAAGAAAAGGGAATCTTGGAACCGCAAAAAGCGTGTTTAACGATGACCGGCCTTCTCATCAAAGGCGATTACATAAACTGAGAATGGCAGGCCAGCGTCAATGAGTGTAATTGATTCCATGACAATGTCGGCTCCCATGCCCGAGTAAACTTTGGTGGTGCCAAAACCAACCAAAAGGCTCGGAGAAAGGAGCCGAACAATGATCATTATAGGATGCGATTACCACCCGGGCTTTCAGCAAATTGCGTTTGTGGATACCGACACTGGAGAGTTTCAGGAACGGCGACTGCAACACCGCGAGGAAGCGGAAAAGTTTTATCGCGAGCTCGCGGCCCAGGGAATGCAGGTGCGTGTGGGGATGGAAGCCAGTGGACAGGCGCGCTGGTTTGAACGATTGCTCTCGGAGTTGCACTTCGAGTTGTGGATCGGAGATGCAGCGGAGATCCGGACGAAGCGAGTACGCAAGCAGAAGACCGATCGCCAGGATGCGCAGCTGATTTTGCGCTTGATGCTGGAAGATCATTTCCCGAAGATCTGGGTACCGAGCTGGGAGAATCGGGATCTACGGCAACTGCTGTGGCATCGGCACCGGATGGTGCAGGCGCGCACGCGGATCATGAACCAGTTGCAAGCGGTGGCGCTCAACGAAGGACTGCGCTGCAAGAAGCGACTGTGGCGAGAGGCTGGACGAGAGCAACTGGAGTCGTTCGCGTTAGCCCCGTGGGCCAGTCGACGGCGGCGCGATCTGCTGGCGTTGCTGGATCAACTCACTCCGACGATTGCCGAGTTGACGCAAGCAATCGAGCAGGAAGTGGAGAAGTGTCCCGCAGCACGGCGCTTGCAGACGCACCCCGGAGTGGGTGCACTGACCGCGTTGGCGTTCGTGCTGATCATTGGCCAAGCCGAACGGTTTCAGTGTGGCAAGCAGATCGCGAGCTATCTGGGACTGGTGCCGTTGGAGGACTCCAGCGGACAGCGGCGACGACTGGGACACATCACCAAACAAGGCAACTCCCTGTTGCGCTTCTTGCTGGTGGAAGCGGCGCAAGTCACGGTACGCAGCGACCCGGAATGGCGCAGCAAGTATTTCCACCTGGCCATGCGGCGAGGACGAAAGATCGCCAAGGTAGCGATGGCCCGCAGGCTAGCGGTTCGCATGTACTGGATGTGGCGCAAGGGATGGAATTACGAGCAGTGGAAAAAGTTCGGTTCGCACGCGGGACAACCCGGAAATCGCGATGGTGTGCAGTCGATCACCGAGTAATTGATTGGGTATCCCGCTCCCCTTCACGGGGGAGTTCGAAGTAGTAATCATGATCGCGGGTGTGACCGAAGAGATGCATGGGTCGGACTGAGTTCCTGACCTGGAAAACGATTACGAGCGAGCCTACGGTTGGAAAGGCAACACCATCCATCGAGAGCGAAATGGCGCTCTTCTTTGAGCACATGCAGTAGTGTGCTCGAAAAGTGCTTGACACGGGCCGACATTGTCAGAGACGCGATTTATCATCAGCCATCCGGGCTGTGTTATCATCCGACGGCCATTGGGAGGACTTATGCGGCGAACGATATTGTGTTTTTTTGTGGTTGTAGTTATCGGATCGTGGGCGATGGGGCAGACCATATTGAGCAACGAAAAGCTTGTGAGCACAACTTTCCTGGTGAGTAAGGAGAGCATTAAAGCCAAGTGCCACGAAACTGGTTGCATAGCAAAGACCTCGATGTTTGCGCCTGTGACGGTCGCCTGTCCAGCGCCAATCGGGCAGACATGCACGTTTCACATTTCACTCGATAGCAAGGTTTCATTCAGTGACTTTTGTAACAGCACTTGTCACGTGTCCGGGCCGATGGTCTTCTTTGAGTTCTTAGTTGACGGCAAAGCACCGATAGTAGGTCCAACCGATGAATCGGGGAAATACATTGTCGAATGGAACTTCCAGATTTCTGGTGGAAATCCGGTTCGCCAAAGTTACCCAGCTTCCTTGTTAGCGGGAGTCACGAACTCAACATCTGAGAACAACCAGATCAGCGTGAGCGTTGGCTGCCGCGAAACGAATGACGATGTGGGCTGCGAAGCGTTATCCCACTGGACCACCATGAGAGTGGATGTGTTCGAACCTTAACCTCTATCGGCGGCAGTTGACGAAATCAGGCGATAGCACTCATTGACCGTCGTGCATGGAATCGCGAGGATAGCTTGCTAGAACGTAAACGCCACGCCACCGCTTACCGCGCGTGCCGACTGCACCAGGTAAACTGTGTGCCCGTCATTCCCCAGCACGGGGACGTATCCCTGCGCCAGAAGATTGCGCAGATCGACGATGGCTTCGATGTGACCGGGAAAGAACCCGGTTCCAGGGATCGGTTGTCGGAAAAAGAAACTCAAATAGGGATCAGTTCGCCCCGCCGACGCATTGAACATATCAACCGGAGTGAGAGCTTCTCCGTTAATCCAGCCATACGATGCCATCCAGCGAGTCTTCGACTTCGGAACCGTCCCCGCAAGTTTCCCTGCAACACTTTGCCGCTTGCGCACCAAAGTCGACTGCGACACGTTCGCCAGGCTCACGTTCGGCGTCGCCAAATCCAGCACTCCGCCGTACTCGTAATCCATTGTGGCTGTGATTCTCGAGGTCAACTGGCGCTGCAAAACCAGTCGCGCCCCTTGCGTCTGGAAATCGTTTCCCTGATAAGTAAACGTCCCCGAGTACAGATCGGGCAGAACATTTCCATTGTCGGTGGTGAACTCTCCCACCCCAGTCAGCGCAGGATCGGAAATCCGATCGGTGTACACGGCAATCTGGACATTATTCCTGCCAATCCGGTGCGACAGCGAAAGCTCCTGATGATGCGCGTGTTCGACCGTAGTCGCATACGCCACCATGCTCACCCGCGGCGCCGCTTCGTTCCCATCCTCACTCGCCAGGCCGAAGTCTCTCTCCAGCCGACTGTTCGGCTCCGACGTGGCGTAACGATACTCCAGCACCGTGTTCGACGAAAGATGGATGTCGGCTGTCCCGAACGGACGGAACGTAGTCACCCTCCCCATGAACTGGATGGTCTGCAGTTCGCTGCCAAACTTGAGTTCAAGCGCGTCGCCCAATATCACATCGTCCGAGGTAGTCAGCGCAATTGCCTGCAGATTGTGCAACGTGATGTCCGGCGAAGGCAGGTTCCACATGCTCAACCCGAACGAAGGCTGCGATCCATCATCCATTTTGTGCTTGAAAGACGCATGCAGCACCGCCGATGGAGAAGGGCCGCTCCCGTATCCCACGTTACCGCGAAAACCAATCGTGTCCGAGGAGAAGATGGACTTCTGCACCGAGAAACCGGTGCTGAGATCAGACGCGCTGCCATACCCGTCCGATGCGGCTCCGGCGAGGAACGAAAGTGTTCCCTTCAACTCGCCGTGGCCTTTTCCGGATTCGACCGCAACAGCCGTGGAATTAGGGTCAACCATTCGCAGAATGGGACGGTTGGACACCGAGCGAAGCACCCACTTCCAGTCGTCCTCGTCGGCCCCGCCGTGCGCGGGAGAAATCTGAATGGCCTCGAACAGCGTGTTCAAGGTGACATTCACTATGGTGTTGACGCCGCCATGTAGTCCGACGTGCTCCCGCAAGGCAGGTAGAAAGGCGGGAGCGGAAACCCTGATATTGTAAACTCCCGGCAACAGACCCGCCGCCGAGTAAAAGCCGTCCTCGTCAGTGAATACTCTAAGGCTGTTCGCCGCCGCGCCCAGAACTTCGACCGTGGCTCCCATTTGCGGGATACCAGTGGCGCCGCGCACGAATCCGGAAATCGTAGCCCGCCTGTCCGCACTCCACACCGGAAGCGCCAGGCCCAGCAATAGCACCGAGAACCCAAGCTTGCGGAGTATCAGCAACCCACCACCTCAAGGGAGACCAAGCTGGTCAGTTTACTCTACGGCGAAGGTTGCCGAAGGGTCCAAAGTCTGCTTGGAGATGTTGTCGTTCACCTTTATCTGTATGCGATAAACGCCCGGATCAAGATTGGCGGCCGAGAGAGTCTTCTGCAGGGTCATCTGGTCGCCAATGTTGCCCATCTGGTCCGTGGATTCGATGGAATGAATCACCGGCTTATTCGTTGCTGCATTCACTACATTGTACTCAACCGTGGCCGACGCCTTGTGCGTTTTGTCGTCCACACCAAGATTGTAAACCTGCATCCAGAAGTTCATCTTCTGGTTGCGCTTGAACACGATTGGCTTACCGTCGGCGGGAGGAACCCGTGGGCGGACTTTCGTCGCGCCAATCACAAACATTCCCGTACCCACGTTCTTGGCCGCCACCGGCTCTACCAGATCCGCTACGATCAGTGAAGAGGCGTCCAGTCGGTCATCCGAGTAATCTGGGACTTGTACCCCTTTGCTCCAGGTGCCCACCCGGTCGCCGTTCACGTCTTTCACCACGATGTCCACCCGATAGCGGCCCGACCGCAATGGAACCGCCTTCCAGTAAACCTGCGAATTCTCCGCCGCCTTGGCCAGCAGTTCCGCCGGAATATCCGCCTGTACCGTGTCTTCAAAAGTCTGCGCAATATGGCCGCTCAAAGTCGTAACCCGGCCAAAGATGTTGACCACGCCGCGCTGCACTCCGTCCTTGTTCACGAAAGTGATGTCACGATTTTTCAGCTGCACCGTGAAGGGAACAAGCACCGTTTCGCCGGTCACTTTTACGAAATCAACCAGCACATCAAACGGCATCAGGTTGACGCTGATCTTGTGGCTGACCACTTCCTCGAGATCCTTGAACTTCACCGGAGGCGGCTGGCTCAGCTTGGAAAACTGTTCCAAACGATCGAACTCCTTGGTCGCCTGTGTCGCGCTGTCCGGTCCGGGCCCTAAATTCTCTAGCCCACCACCAAAACGTTGCGCCTTGGTGGCCATCCCCATCTGCTCGTAAAGCGTGGCCCCTCCATTCGGCGTGTGCAGCAAAGCATCTTTCTCCGAGCGGTCCAAAGTCATGTGATAGTCGCCGCACATGCAAGTGTCCACAAACTCGATGATGACTTCCTGCCCAATTCCTTCAATGTAGCGATACCGCCAATCTTCAAATGGAAACGTAGAAGTCTCGCCCCCACCCTCTTCGATGGGACGCTCATAAGTCCCCCCGCTAGGGTGCGAATCGATCTCGTCCGCCGGCCCATACATGATATACATGCGGCCTCGGTCGCTTTTCCAGCCGGGGATGCCGGCGGCGAAGTGTTCGTTGGCGTATTCTATGCGGCGGTAGTGCTCTTCTTTGAATTCGTTTTCTTCGGTGTCCGGGGTGGGATCGCGGCGTTGCCAGAAGGCTTCGATGAACTGATCGCGCTCTTCGTCGTTGGAGAGTTGTTTGAAGGCCTTGCGCTCATCGTCCGAGATAATGTAGACAACGTCTTCGTCCAGCCACTTCTTGTAGGTCTTGCTGAGTTCCTGCTTGAGGGCTTTGGCGTTCTCTTTCTTTTGCTTTTCGCTGATTGGACGCTTCAGCGGATCGACTGCCGGGGCGGCGGTGTTATTCGCGGGAGCGGCCTGGCCACTCGTAGTCTGATCGGTGCTGGCTGGCTTGGCATCCTGCTGGGCCACCGCGGACAAACTTAACCCAAAAAGGGACATCAATAAGAACGATGAAAGAAGGTAGCGTTGTAAACCTACCTGGAACATAGAAGGGTACTCCTCGCACACTATCTCGTGATTAACATTCTATGTCTTCGGGTACCTGAAGGCAAGGCTAACCCGCACGCCCTTAACAAATTGTAGGATGCAGGCAACTGTTGCGGAGGTGCCTGCTCAAGTGCGGTTCCGATTGTCTTTATTTTCTGGGGTTCCTGGCGGTATTGACAAAAGGCGTTAACCACAGAGGACACGAAGGTCCACAAAGGAAAGCACATAGCTGCCGGCCTGACGGTTTTGCTGATTTCGCTCCGTCGCCTCTTACACGACTATCGCTTTAATGACGCTTGGATATAGTCTGCGAGGATCTTGGCTGTCTGGGCATTTAGCGCGGGTTGCGGGCTGTCCGGCCCAGTCTTGGTGGCTAGCGGCTTGGTCTTGATTCCGATGTAGACGGCGTCGTAGGTGGTATCGCCCAGATTCTCAACCTTGTGCTTAAACGCCGGGTACCAGCGCGACTCGCCGGGTTTGGCGTAGACCTCTTTCGTCTTTCCGTCCTGGTCGGTAAACCGGAGGTGTCCTGCGGTGAGAACTACGACGACTCCGCCGGGATGGTCGTGCAGGCCGGATTTCTCGTGGGGGCCGTAGTGGACATCGACCACCTGGACCCATTCATTTTCAAAGGCGAGTTTGTAGTGCTTGGATTCGACTTTGGTAGGATCCTGTGCCAGAACGGGATTGATCACAACACATGCAAACACTACCGTCCAGAATAGCTTGGAAAACATGCTTTCCCCCTCTGCACGAGCGAACAGATTCTGTGGGATGGCGCAACGCTACTCTGGACCCACAGTGCTGTCAACAATGGAAACGAGAATTGACCCAAAGTGGTTAGAGGCAGATCGACTCGTGTTGTGGCCTCTTCAGCGATCGGGCGAGTGCAGGGATCCTTCGTTGGGAGTCCTTGGCAAAGCCAAGGACTCCGCTGCCTCAGGATGACAGTACTTGAGGATGAGAGTGGTTGACCGGCACGCTGTATTTTTGTTCGAACGTCGGCTGAGCTGTGGAAAATCTTGTCAATAGGCAAAATTTACACGAATGGGATTAACTTGCTGCATCTAATCCAAATATAATTGTAGCAATGTTGGCGGGTTTACCTATTTCAAGGTGATATAATAGGAGCAGACAATCAGAGAAAGGGACGCGGCCTCTCCAGGCCGCGTTTTTTATTGGACCCATGAAATCAGGCAGGAAATTACCCAAGAGATGCAAGGGACATATCAAGAATTGCAAACGGCGGGGCGAGTGGTCGGAGCTGCAGTTTATGGCTCGAGCCGCCAAAGAGGGTCTGCGCTGGCCAAGCCGTGGGGAGATTCGTCACGCTATGACGTCATAGTTGAAACCGGTGGGCACTTTGTACGGGTGCAGGTGAAATCCACTGCTAACCGCCAGCCCAATGGCGGCTACGTTTGCGGAGTCCATCCAAGCCCTGGCAGCAAACTTTACAAGCGGGGAGACTTTGATTTCCTGGCGGCCTACCTGACTCCTGAAGACGTTTGGTTCATCATTCCGGCGAGGGTGGTGGTCCGGCGGAAGAAAACTTCGATTACGCTTTACCCTGGCGCGGGTGGCGACTGGGCGGCTTATAAAGAAGCTTGGGATTTGCTTCGCAATCACCGGCGGCGCGCTCGGAAGACCGTCGCAGCTGGTTCCAGGCGTTGTTGAACAGTATCGTTCGGCAGAGGCCTCGGAAGAACATCGTAGAGCAGCCTACAAACACGCTCCTGCCTGATAGTGGCTGTCCGGAAATTGCATAGGTCCTTCGTTGGGAGTCCTTGGCTTTTGCCAAGGACTCCGCTGTCTCAGGATGACAAAACTCTCCAGCGCTGTCATCACGAGCGGAGTGCATGGATTCGCTCGCGAGTTTGTTCACGGAGTTGGCAGAGTTGGTGTTTTGCATGTGCTACGGACCTGGGGACCGCCAAATCACGTTGAGGCGTGACCGCGGTCAGGAATCGGGAATGGTTGGAGGATGGGTTCATTCGGCAATCAAAGCATTCGTACCGTTGCACGAAAGATGCTGGGAGGTGCGACGGATTTGCTCCTTGGTTGTTTGGTAGGCTGCGTGACTGACTGGCAACAGGAAACTCGCGGCCTTTTTTATTTTCCCTATTATTTCCGCCCCACCGATCTGGGAGTCCTGGAGACTGGACTGAGTGCTGACAACTGGCCCTGTTTGACCTCTCATCCCCAGGCTATTAGTTCTATCAGTTGTGCAGCTCTCTCAATTCAGTTCAACTTCTGAGCGAGCGCACGGAGGAGATCGATTTGGAAACGCTGCTCACGAGAGTCCAGAAGTTCACGGTCCTGGCACTGGCTGCAATGCTGTGCGTTGTGGTGATCCTCTCCACACTGCACCTGGGCGTGCTGATCGCCGACGAAATCTGGCAGCCGCCCCGGTTTCTCATTCGAGTGCAGGGCCTGCTTGAGATTTTTGGATACTTCCTGCTGGTGCTGATCGGGGTGGAACTGATCGAGACGTTAAAAGCGTACCTGAAGAAGGACGTGATTCATATTCGCGTTGTCCTCGAAGTTGCGCTGATCGCTATGGCGCGCAAGGTGATTGTTGAAGAACCTAACACGGTGCCAGGCATGACCTTATTCGGGATCGCGGCCCTGATTCTCGCGCTGGGCATTGCGTTTCACGTTGAGCGGCAGGCGAGAAGAGAACCGGTTCACGATTGATTGCGGTGTTAAATTCTGGAGCTTGGCTGACAACATGACGTTCCATCCTCAATTCCTACCTCCTCAACGCCGCCGATCGCATCCCCCGAAGTGGTAGACTCTGAGGTTTTCCTGCTTGTCGGAGAAGCCCTTATGAACATTCAGCGTGTGGGAGTGGTTGGCGCAGGGACGATGGGCAATGGCATTGCGCATGTCTTTGCTCGCAGCGGCTACCGGGTTATGTTGTGCGATGTGGAGCAGCGGTTTCTGGATCGAGGGATGGAGACTATTGGAAAGAACCTCGACCGGGAAGTTGCGAAGAGCAAAATTACGGCGGAAGACAAGACGGCGGTGTTGAAGCGTATTGAGGGCGTGGTCGAGCGGGCCAAGCTTGCTGGGTGTGACTTCGTGGTGGAAGCGGCTACGGAGAAGTTCGACATAAAGACGGAGATATTTCGCGATCTCGACCGGCTTTGCCGGCCTGAAATTATTCTTGCCTCGAACACTTCGTCGATTTCCATCACCAAGCTGGCAGCTCTCACCAAGCGGCCGGACAAGGTCATCGGAATGCACTTCTTCAATCCTGTGCCCGTCATGACGCTGGTCGAAGTGATCCGCGGCCTGGCTACCTCGAACGAAACTTTCCAGACGGTGCGCGAGTTAGCGGTGAAACTGGAGAAGACTCCGGTCGAAGTGAACGATGCGCCAGGCTTTGTCTCCAACCGGGTGCTGATGCCGCTGCTGAACGAGGCCATGTACGCGGTGATGGAAGGCGTGGCCACGGCGGAGGCGGTGGACGAAGTTTTCAAGCTGGGGATGGCCCATCCTATGGGTCCGTTGACCCTGGCGGATTTCATCGGCCTCGACGTCTGCCTCGACATCATGCGCGTGATGCACGATGGCTTGGGCGATCCTAAGTACCGGCCGTGCCCGCTGCTGATCAAAATGGTGGACGCGGGGTGGCTGGGGAGGAAGAGTGGGCGGGGGTTTTATAAGTATTAGAAGTAGCTACTTCAGGGGTACCGTCAACATGGTTGTCTATGAGACGCAATGCCGGTGCTAGATATTCTCCTCCGGGAACTCCACCTCCAGCCCCAGGGGATCTGTAAAACGATTTGTGAGGTTGGCCAGGCCGACTAGCAAATGCAAGTCGACAATCTCGGCGTCGGAGAAATGCTTCTTCAATTTCTCGAAGTCGGCGTCGGTGACGTCTCGGGAGGCGCGGGTCAGCTTTTCCGCATAGGCCAGGGCCGTCTGCTCTTTCTCGGTGAAGCGGGAGTAGTTGCCGCCTTTGAGCGCTTGCCAGTCTTCCGCCGTCAATCCGACTCGCTTTGACGACGCTACGTGATGCTGCGCGCAGTAATGGCAGCCATTGATGAACGAGACGCGGAGATAAATCATCTCGTACAGCTTGCGGTCGAGCGATCTGCCCACACTGGTGTAGAAAGGCAGAAAAGCCTTCAGCATTTCCGGACGATGTGCCAATGCCTTTTGCGCGTTCCCCGGTTTGCCGCGCAGAGCCTTTTCGTAAATCTCTTTAACTTCGGGAGGGGCGTTTTCAGGTTCAACCAACGAAATGCGTGCCATGAGAACCTCGCGGGAAATTAGAATCGCACTCCGTATGATAAACGCTCGTCAGCGGGAAGGAAGACTAGTTGCCGCACAGACTCTTCGCACCGTGATGGAGGGCTCTTTGGACAATTCAGAAACTCGACGGGGTAAATCAAGAAGTCGCTACTTCCTGCCGGGATGAGCTTCTCCCTTGATGGAAAATACGGAGTAGGGCCATTCGTTCTCTTTCTTTGGCGGAGGCACGGCGGCACCCGCGGGCTTGGGATCGATTCCCCAGTTCGCAGGGGCAGGCTGGATGCACCAGATATTCGCGGGCTCTTCCAGCGCGATTCCCACCAGCCAATATTTGCCTTCTGTTCCCAGCGGAACGCAGTTTGCCACGCGAGCCGGCGCACTCGTTCCCCCAGGAAGTTCGTCGAGCAAAACCGGCAGACCCGGTTCCAGCGGCTGGCTGAGGCGCACGCCACATCCCTCTGTATTTACCACTAGAGTATGGCAGTGCTCGCTGAATGGAACGGCCGGATCCAGGCTGGCGAGGCGAAAAGGGATCTGCGCCCGAATTCGGGTACTACGGCGTTCCGCTTCAAACGATTTCGCACCCGAGCTCATATCCGGACCATCTTTGATTGTACGTCGCGCATGAATCTTCGTTTGTAGGGCGCCGCGCGGAGTCGAAACCAAAGTAACCAGCGCGGCCACTCGTGGTTTTGCCGCATTCGCGAATAATATCGTTCCAGCATGGCTACTGCCGCCGAGCCGCGACCGGTTCTATCCGCAGCCAGGAAACTGCGGCGCGTACAGGCTTTCGGTTCCAGCTCCGAGTTCGATTTGTTACTTGCCTGCTGTGCCGATTCTTGCGGTGACGGACAGGGCGAGCGCATCCGCAACATTCTCTTACGTCCGCTGGATTGGGAACGAATCCTGCGGCTCGTAGACCACCATCGCGTGGTTCCACAGGTGTATAGCGAACTATCGGCCCTCTCTCACTTGGTTCCGGTCCAGCATCTCAATGCGATCCGGCTCCGTTACCAGGACAACGCGCGTAAGACGCTGTGGTTTACCGGCGAACTCGTTCGCCTTGTCGGCCATCTTGAATCGGTGGGAATCAAGGCGCTGCCATATAAAGGTCCGGTTCTGGCGCAGACTCTGTATGGCGAAGTTACGCGGCGTCAATTTGGCGATCTCGATATCCTGATTCTTCCAACGGACGTACTCAAGGCGAAGGCCGCGTTGCATGATTTGGGATACAAACCAGCAATCGAGCTTGCGCCGCGACACGAGACTGCTTACGTCAAAACTGGGTATGAGTACTCGTTCAGCGCTGCGCACGGCTCAAATCTTCTCGAGTTGCAATGGCGAATCTTGCCCTGTTTTTATTCCATCGACTTCGATGTTGCGGACTTTGTTGAGCGATCTGACGAGATCGTCGTGGGTGGTCGTCGGACGCGAACCCTGCGCGCGGAAGATCTTCTGCTCGTGCTCTGCGTTCACGCCGCCAAGCACCTATGGGTTCAGCTTTCATGGCTGTGCGACATCGCGCAACTGGTGAAGACCGGGCGGCTTGATTGGAACGTGATTCAGGACGAAGCCCGGCGGCTCGGAATCGAACGCATCGTCAGCCTGAATTTACTGCTAGCCCAAAAGTTGCTCGGCTCGCCGTTGCCTTCCTCGCGTCAAACGTGGGCATTCCGAAAGGATCCATCGCCAGCTGTCCTGGATGAAATTCTCCGCATCATCGAACGCGGCGCCCATCACGACACGGAATCGCTCTCCTACTTCCGCCTGATGATGCGACTAAGGGAGCGCTGGCAAGATCGAGCGCGCCTCTTGTGGCGTCTCACCATCACCCCTAGCGTGAGTGAATGGTCGGCAGTCCAACTCCCGCAGCCTTTGCAGCCGCTCTATCGCCTGCTACGGCTGTCCCGGCTGGCCAAGAGATTGACTTCCGCCGGATAGGTGCGCTCCGCATTCATAGTTTGGACAGGTCGCTACCAACTGCCAGCGTGAGAACCAACATCCACGTGGAGAATCTCTCCGGTAACTTGGCCTGCCTGCGCTTGCCTGACATACGTGCCTCTTTGTTTTAACTGCATTGAAGGGCTTGTTTGGATGCTGCCGTTCTGCGCTTCTCGCTTGCGAACCACCCTCACTCCATGATCATCGTTAACTTGAATCGTCAAGTCGGAACAGCAGTATGAGCACAGCCAAACATATTCAAGCCCGCAGGACTTGCGTGCGTATCTCAAATCAGCTGGCGGTTTGCGCCCAGCTGAGGCCGCTTTGCGGTCGATCAAATAAATTTTCCCTTCGTGGAGATAGCGAAATGGAGTCGAGCAGCCTGGACTCGCGCACTTAGAGAGCATGAGATCCCCCAACTCCTGGTTGATGGCGAGGTAGTGGTGCCTTAGGGCTAATCACGACGTCATCTACTTCCTCTCGCAAAGTGGGCAGCGTTTCCATAGCAGCCTCAGCCAGCGCGCCGCGACAGCAGGCCTTGACGTGAAGAGCCGACAAACTCTCGGACCAATGCAGCGATCTCGTCTGCCGCCGTGTCCAATGCGAAATGACCGGCGTCGAGAATGTGAACTTCAGCGTTCGGAACGTCCTTGCGGTAGCGTTCCGGCTCACCCAGCTCGAACGAGGGGTCATACTTGCCCCAGATCACCAGCAAGCGCGGCTGCTTCTCTCGCATCCAAGCTTGCCATTTCGGGTACGCGTCGACACTGGTTCGATAGTCGTAAAACAGGTCGCTCTGAATTTCAGCTTGGCCGGTCTGGCTGAGAAAGGCGAACTCGTCCGTCCACAGATCCGGGTCGTAGCGATCCACGTTGGGATCGTTTCCGACGTGGCGGGTACGCGTCGCAGCTAGCGAGAGAAGATTTACACGAAGTGTGCTTTCGTTGGCAGCGCGATCGGCCCAAAAGGCCCGTCGCGGCTTCCAGTTCGCGCCCAGGCCTTCGTTGTGCGCCACAGCATTTTGGACGATGAGAACCTCGATGCGATCGGGGTGCGCCAAGGCCATGCGGAAACCCACGGGGCCGCCGTAATCCTGCATGTAAAGTGTGTAGCGGGAGAGCCCGAGCGCTTCGGTGAAATGATTTATGACCGTGGCGATGTGATCGAAGGTGTACGCGAAGTTTTTCGGGTCCGGCCAGTCGCTGTGCCCGAAGCCCGGGTAATCAGGAGCAACCAGGTGGTAGTTGTCTGCGAGCCGGGTCAGCAGGGGTTCGAACATTCGCGATGACGAGGGCAAGCCGTGGAGCAAGAGAATGGTTGGGGCATCCTTCGGTCCCGCTTCCCGATAAAAAATTGAGAGTCCGTCAACCTTCGCCATGCGATAAAAGACCGGTTGCGACATGGAAATGTTCATCCTTTCTTGCGCTTCGAGACTGCTGGCAGCCAACGTGATCGAGAAGAGTAATGCCGAGTTCCCGGCGATTGTTTTGAAGTTCATGGCTCCGAGCTCAACTATGCGATCGAGATGCGCGATTTAGCTCTCAAGTGTCAGGCTGCGACGCTCAACACGATTTTGCCGCGCTTATGCGGCGCACCTCCAAGCATCTCGTGGGCGATGCGAGCTTCCTCCAGCGGGAGCACAGTTCCTACGTCCGTAACTAGTTTTCCGCTGTCGAACAGTTCCGTAATCTGGTTCAGGCGCGCGGTAGTTACCTCCACATAAAAGAACGCTGCTCGAACGCCATAGCGTTTTTGTGCCGCCTCGGGAACGGGTGACACGACGGAGACAAGAATCCCACCTGGCTTCAGAACTCGAAGCGACCGCTGCTGCGTATCTCCGCCAACTGTATCAAGGACGACACCCACTCCAGCCAAGGACTCCTCGAACCGGTCGGTGTGATAGTCCAGAACTCTTTCGGCGCCCAGACCGCGGACGTAGTCCAGATCGGCGAAGGCGGCGGTCGCGACTACATGAAGGCCGGCCTGCTTGGCCAGTTGTACGGCGTAGGCGCCAACGTTGCCCGCAGCCCCATGAACAAGTACGGTCTGCCCGGCGGCTACGTGCGCATAGTCGAACAGCATCTGCCAAGCCGTGACAGTTACGACCGGAGCCGAGGCCGCCTCGATAAAGTTTAGGGTCTTGGGCTTTTGCGCCATCATTCTGGCGGCGGGCAGCGCATATTCTGCGTATGCCCCAGTGAATTGCTCGTTTGTGGCCCCGTACACTTCGTCGCCGGCTTTGAACCCCGAGACTTCCGGTCCGATCGCTTCGACGATACCTGATAGCTCAGACCCGAGAATAAGCGGCAATGGTTGGTGGAGTCCGCTCTTGCCCTCGCGGACGAGTGCGTCCCAAGGACCTACCCCTGCGGCCTTTACGCGCACTAGCAGTTGCCCCGCGGCGGGTGTTGGCCGAGGCACGTCATCGTTGCTGATCACGTTCGGTGGACCGAATTGGAGAACTCGTTCTGCTTTCATGTCGGAACCCAGGCTTTGTGAAAGCGTCCAATTTATGAACCAGTTGACCTCACATTGTAAGAACGACGCGGAACTCTGCCTTCCCGCTCAGCATGCGCGCGTAGGCCTCAGCCGCTTTTTCGAGTGGATAGGTTTCAATCATGGGACGCACGCCGCTTAGTTCGGCGAAGTTCAGGGTGTCTTCGGAATCGGCTGGCGTTCCCGAGGCCCAGCCCTGAATTGATCGACTTCCGCTGATGAGCTGTAACGGTGTGACCTCAATGGAATCGAATGCTGCGCCGACCACCATGAGCTCGCCGTTCGGGCCCAGGCCGTCGATCAGTTGGGACATCGCTTTCGAGTTTGGGGCTGTCGCCAGAATTACGCGTGCGCCGCCCAGTTTCTGCAACGCCTCGGCTGGGTTCGTCGATTGGCTGTCGATGTAGACGGTCGCTCCGAGTTTTTTTGCGAGTGACGCGTTTTCGGGGCCGCGCCCGATAGCTGCGACTTTGTAACCAAACTTGTTCGCAAATTGAATTCCGAGGTGCCCGAGACCGCCGATACCCTGCACCGCAATCAGGTCGCCTGGGAGCGCTCCACTGTGGCGTAGCGCGTTGTAGGTGGTAATGCCGGCGCAGAGCAGCGGTGCTGCGTCGGCGTCCTTTAGATTCTCCGGGATCGCCACCAGTGCCTCCACGGGAGCCACCATGTATTGCTGGTATCCACCGTCATAGCTGATGCCACAAACTTTAAGGTTCTGGCAATTGCGAAAATCTCCGCGCCGGCACTCGCGGCACGTGTTGTCCTGGCCGCCGTGCCACCCTACGCCCACGCGCTGCCCCTTTTTCCACAAGGAAACACCGGCGCCCACTTCGTCGACGATACCCGCGACTTCGTGTCCTGGAACGCGGGGATACTGAATTCCTGGCCACAACCCTTCTTTCGTGAGCACGTCACTGTGGCAAACACCGCAGGCCTGCACTTTGATCCGAACGTGTCCTGCATCCGGCCCAGGAATCTCGCGCTCGACGATCTCGAAATCCGCTCCGGGCTTGGGAACTTGTGCCACCTTCATCTTTGTCATCTTCATTGGTACAACTCTGCTCGTTGCCATAAATCCTCCTATGAAGTTTCTTCGGTTGTTGAAAGGCACTTACTGCCATTAGCCAGGCGTCCGAAGATTGCTCGGCACACCATCCGTTACCGCAGGGGTACTCACTCCTCGATCACACCCGAAGCGCGGAGGTGAAACAATTAGAAGATGATATTGCCAATACTTTGGTTTCAATCGATGCGACGAACAGCGTTCGATGATGCGAGGCGACAGTCAGGCGATTTGCCAGTCGAGCCGAGGCCGCGACCGTGACCGCTCGCCAATCTCGACTTGTAGATCGAGGCGGGCTATCCATTAACTCTGACTCGTCGAGCCAGTCCTCTGCCGAAAGCCTGGCCTGCTCTGGGCCGAACAATTCCGTCACGGCCCCGATGAACGCCGATAACTCACTCTCCTCCCTATGCATCTGATCAGTGTAAGTCGAATTGGAAAATGATTCTTTCGTGTTCATTGGTTCCTCCTCATTTGAGCCCTGTGGCCGCAGCAGAAGACTGGGCTCTACGGAGCGCAATCAGTCTTCCCCACAAACACGATCACGCCGCATGCGTGACAGGCCTGGTTTCGACGCTCGTGACAACGTTGATGTTGCCGCGGGTGGCTTTGGAATATGGACATTCCTGGTGCGCGCCGTCCACCAGCGCCTGGGCGACTTCGCGCTCTATGCCCGGGAGGTTGACGTTGAGGCGAGCTTGAAGGAAGTAACCGCCGCCGGTCGTGCCCAAGTCCACTTCAGCGTCAACGGCGAGCTCAGCCGGTAGCCTGACCTTCATTCCTGCGGCCACGATCTTGATTGCCGATAGGAAGCAGGCCGACCAACCGACGGCGAACAACTGCTCGGGGTTAGTGCCAGTGCCCGGAGTGCCAGGGACTGAAAGCTTAACGTCCACACGGCCGTCGGAGGTACGGGACGCGCCTCCGTCCCGGCCACCCGTAGTGTGGGCTTTGGCGGTATAGAGAACTTTTTCGATTTGGGTCATGGTGTGTGTTTGTTCGAGTTGGGTCATCGCTGTTTTCCTTTCTAAAAAACTGTCTGTTTTGAGGAGGCGGCGTGAATGCAGGTTCTATCTCCCTTGGTCGGCATCCACTTAATGTATTACGACTTTCACACAATGCCACTAGGAGCGCATCACGGGATGGAGTGTTTTTTAGCTACCACGGGAGACTTGCCGATACCTACCACTTTTCGGGGAGGGGTAAGGGCGCGGTCATATGTTCCGGTTCGTCCAGGTCGTACGGCAGGTCGTCGTACAGCAGGTCGTCATACAGCAGGTCATGGTTACCCCAGATCACTTGGAACGCGGCCAGCATGCGCGCATAATCTGTGCAATCGCTATGAACGAACATTCATTGGCCGAGATGGCTGCGAGTTCTGACAAGGAATACGGTGCAAAATCAGCGTACCGAGTTCTTTACGACGGGCAGTGCGAGATTTGTCAGGCTTGCGTGTCGTGGCTGAAAACACTCGACCACGAGAACAGGACTACATGTTTTCCTATCAGCGCCAACGTCTTACCCGCAGTCGACCCCCGGCTCAAGATGGATGATTGCCTGCGGCAATTGCATGTGATCACTCCCGAAGACGAAATTCATGTCGGCTGGGATGCGGTCACATGTTTGGCCCGCTTGCTCCCATCCACGTGGCTGATGGGAGTAGTGGGACAGCGGTTCCCCTTTCGCAATGTAGGGCAGCTGATCTACGGATTCGTTGCCACGAACAGATATTCCCTCAGTAAGTGTCGCGGCGGCGCTTGCCGCACGGCGAAGCCAGAAGCGGTACGACGGCAAGCCGGGCTGAGTGCATTCTGGTCGTGCTACACGCTCGGGTTTTTCATCCGCCTGCCGCTTGTCCTATGGGCTGGCATCAAGGCTGGAGCACAGAGAACGAGTGTCTTCGCCCGGACGTATCACAAGCGGCTCGATTTGCTGAACGGCAAGCTGACCATTCTGTTTCTGAACGGCCTGTTGCCCAACACAGTCCCACTGTTGTTTGGGGAACTGTTCACCGCAGTGCTCTACGATGGAATCGCAATCGACCCTGGCTCACCCAAGATGCGCAGATCGCTTGCCCGCCACGTTCACCGATTAAAACCGAGAATCAAAAAAGTCGTCGCTACCCATGCCCACGAAGAACACGTCGGCAACCTCAACTGGTTGTCCGACCTTACTGGTGCTCCCATCCACGTTTCCGAGATGACAGCCCAATTCCTGATGCCATTCAAAAAGCTCCCTTGGGTACGCGCTGCGATAATCGGACAGCCTCCGAACTTGAAGCAGCCGTTCCAATTGTTGGGTGAAACCGTGGCAGGCGACTCGGGAGGTTTGCAGGTAATCGCAACCCCCGGCCATTGCGACGACCACATCGTTCTCTATGATCCCAAGGAGAAAGTTCTGCTGGCGGGCGATGCTTTCATGGGGAGCTACTTTGCAACCCCCAATCCCGACGTGGACAGCAGGAAGTGGCTCATCAGCCTCGAACGGCTGAAGGAACTCGACATCGAGGTTCTGGTCGAAGGACACGGGCACATTCACACCTTGCGGGCCGACATTCCCGATTTCCCCGGTGTCGTAATCCGCCAAGACCCGAAGGCCGCCATATCGCAGAAGTTGGATTACTTGCGATGGCTGCGAGAACAGATTGAAGCGGGGTTTCAAGACCAGCTTCCGGTACGTGTCATCGAAGCCACTTGTTTCCCGTGGGGGAAGCGCACTTCGTGGGAGAGTTGCGCCACCGACGAATGCATCCGGCTCCTGAGCCTCGGTCACTTTTCCCGCACTGAACTGGTTCGTAGCTTTGTCCGGATGGATGGCGATCAGCTTCCAACTGTCTACGAGGTTCGCCTGTCTGGAGGAGAGTGAACTCGTTGCCACTGAGGGAAGCCAACGAAATCGAGTCCATCGATGTCACAGAAGGATCGCGCTGGATCGGTTGGCTTCCGATCTCGGTCTTGCCTCCGACGGCAGTTGCTTGCCGCAATCTGCTGCCGGCTTGGGTGTTCATGTGGGTTCTTTCGTTCGCCATCTATCTCAGCCTGAAGTGGCTGACGTGGTGGAGAGCGCGATCAAGAATTGCTCATGCATCATGGCGCTCGGTAGCTTACCTTTTGGCTTGGCCAGGGATGGATGCAGAGGCTTTCCTGGATGCCAGTCAACGGGTTCCACCGCCTGCGCTAACAACCTGGATCTCGGCGACCATCGAAACGTTTCTCGGAGTGGTTCTGCTCTGGGTTGTGGCGCGGTCTATTCCGCAACGAGTGCCCCTCCTACGCGGGTGGGTGAGAATGTTGGGTCTAATCCTGCTGCTTCACTTCGGTACTTTCCAAATCGTCGCTCTCCTGTGGCAGAGGCTTGGTGTCAAAGCACAAGCCATCATGTGTGCCCCTCTCCGCTCGACCTCTCTGGGTGAATTTTGGGGGAAGCGCTGGAATCTCGGTTTCCGCCAGCTTTCTCATGAGTTGATTTTCCGCCCGCTGCATCGAAAGCTAGGCGTGGACGTGGCTGGCTTCCTGGTTTTTGCGGTTTCTGGGCTGATCCACGACTTGGTGATCTCGCTGCCGGCTCGCGGCGGCTATGGCCTCCCAACGGTCTACTTCTTGCTACAAGGCACTGGAATGACGATCGAGCATTCGCGGTGCGGCAAACGATTTGGTTTCGGGCACGGAGTGCGCGGCTGGTTCTTCACGGTGCTGTTCGTTGCAGGACCAGCCTTCTGGCTTTTTCACCCGTGGTTTGTGCTGCGTGTAATACTTCCCTTTATGCAGGCAATTCACGCGCTATGACCAGTTCACTCGCGCAGCGGCTCTTTAATATCGACCTGTGGTTCGTTGGTGCTGCGCATTTCGTGATCCTCGTCGCCAGCTTTCAAGTGCCTTATCGACTGGGATGGAAGCACGACTTGCGGCAGTTAATGCCCTTCAATAGGAAACTGCTCTGGGTCCAGAGTGGATTCACGGTATTAACGATCATTGCCTTTGGCACACTGACGCTGGTGCTGCACACGGAACTGCTCCAAGGCGATCGTGCGGCCTTGGGGCTTGCCTGCTTTATCGGGATTTACTGGACTACGCGGATTCTCGTGGACGCACTTTACTTTTCTCACGAGGACTGGCCCAAAGGAGCGATATTTGTCGTGGGACATGCCCTCCTGACTCTTCTGTTCTTTGTTCTTGCGTCCAGCTACCTGGGGCTGTTGGTCTGGCACGTGTGGCTAAGGTCGAATCGCTGATCAGGACGTTGCGGAGATGTGATTCTCATGTTCGACGCGCGGATGCACCGAGGAGAAAAAGGCGCACACTTGTTCCGCCTCACTCAACCATCGGAAGCCGAGATTCGGCGTTTCATTTCGAAGCAGAAGAACTCAGGTTTCTCATACCCGGAGGTCGGAGCGTCGGCCACTGCGGTGCCAACGGGGTACAACGTAGACCACCATCGTGTTCTCCTTGGGATGGGGAAAGCTACGTGGCAACGGGCGGTTGAGGCGATTCGCGCATGGCGAATGTTCAGCATGCCATGGGTGAGCCTCCATCCGCTGAGTGCCCCGATACAGGTCGGAACTGACGTAGCAGTTTCCGTACATCACTTTGGTTTCTATTCGTTGAATGCCTGTCGCCTCGTCTACATCGTCGATGAGGACGACGCCATGAAGCGATTTGGCTTCGCCTACGGCACTCTGGCTGAACATGCAGAGCGCGGAGAAGAGCGATTCACTGTTGAGTGGAACCGAGACGACGACAGGGTCTGGTACGACATTTTCGCTTTCTCTCGCCCCCAAAAGATGTTGTCCAGACTGGGGTATCCGCTGTCTCGTTTGCTTCAAAAGAGATTTGCCGAAGGTTCGGAGTTGGCGATGCTTAAAGCTGTGGACGGTCCGTAGCTTTAACTACGCGAAATGAAGTGTGCGATATCATCCTTTCGTAGAGTTGCCCATGTATGAAATCCCATCTCCGTATCGTTCTCCCCGGTGGTAGCGGACAAGTTGGCAACATCCTCTCCCGATATTTTCACGCTCAGGGACATGATGTTGTAGTCCTCGCTCGCAGGGTCACACCAGCCCTATGGCGCGTCGTCAATTGGGATGGAGCAAATCTGGGTAACTGGACATCCGAACTGGAAAATGCCGATATCCTCATTAATCTCGCCGGCAAAAGCGTAGATTGCCGGTACACTCCGGCAAATCGCAGGGCAATTAAAGAATCTCGAATTCAGACGACACACTTGCTAGGTCGAGCAATTGGTCAGTCCGTTCATCCGCCCCGCTTGTGGATGAACGCAAGCACCGCGACGATTTACCGTCATGCCCTTGACCGACCGATGGACGAGCAGACGGGGGAGATTGGTGGCAGCGAACCGAACGCACCTGCGAAATGGAATTTCAGCATTGATGTTGCCACCAGTTGGGAGAGCGCTTTTTTTTCCGCTGCCACACCCAAAACTCGCAAAATCGCCCTGCGCAGCGCCATGATCATGAGTCCTGACCGCGGCGGTGTATTTGATACATTGCTTCGTCTTGTTCGGTTTGGGCTCGGAGGTACCACGGCCAGCGGTCAGCAATTTGTTTCTTGGATTCATGACGCGGATTTCCTGCGTAGTGTCGACTACCTGATCGCCCGAGATGCGATCGACGGCCCTGTCAATATTGCATCGCCGAATCCGTTACCGAACCGGGAATTCATGAAGACTCTACGACAAGCGTGGGGCACACGCATCGGGCTGCCCGCCGCAGGCTGGATGCTGGAAATAGGCACGATTTTTCTGCGCACCGAAACTGAACTGGTGCTCAAGAGCCGCCGCGTCATTCCCGGTCGTCTCGTGGAAGCTGGTTTCCAATTTCAATTCCCTGAGTGGGCTGCCGCCGCACAAAATCTGGTTGGCCGCTGGCGCGCGACTGATCGCTGAAGTCTACGCGCTTGTAAGGCTTAAGACGCTTGAACTAGGATCCGTGGAAGTCGTGCCCAGGATGGGCGCAGCTCGGACTCCACACTGTTCTTACTTCACTCTCGTGCCGGTTGAGTGGAAGTATTCGGTCCACCCTTTCCGTCTTCCGGGTACTCCTGAACCCAACTAAGGTGATCAGTACCGAGCCCCGTCATCGTGCCGTGGATCTTGTAGGCCTTCCCCTGCACCTGCGCCACGGCTATTGCGGTTAACACGTTGTCCGAGATCGACACCCTACGGACGCCGGACCCACCGCGGTGGAGTGGAGCATACGTGATTCCGTCCTCTTTCAGTTGCTGCCTTTGACGGCGAATCCGAGCCCGGGCGTCGTCTGAAAAGTCTCCCACTTGTTGCTGGTGCCGGGGTAGGTCGCGACTGTTGCCGAATCCACCTGATCGGTATCGATGACATTCCACGCATCCACGGTGTCCAATTCGTGGCTGTTGGTGCTGAGAACGACCCAATACTGTGTTCCGGCGCTGACCGGGATGCCGGCGCTGTCGGACTTCACCACCAGCGTGCAGCAGGTGCCGAAGCGAGGTAGGCCCGAAGCATTCCACGTCTTCAGTGCCTTGCCGGGTACGCCGTTATTATCGGAGTTGAGGCTGAGGACGACGCCATTGGTTTTTCCTTGCGAATAGCCGACGGCCACTTCGATGGTGGTCACGGTGTGATCGGCCGCGGGCGTGAAGGCGGCCGCCATCCATTGCTCGCCCTGCGACGGACCCATGACGTTGTAGCCTGAACAGCACCAGTATTGGCCCTTGGGGTATTTTGCGGCAAGATTGTCGAAGATTGTGACCAGGCCTGAATCCTTGAGGTTAGTTGTAGCACGGGTCGGGGACGGTTCGGCCACGAGCGTCATTCTCGCGTGTTTGCCCCAAATCATCGTTCCGTTGCTTCTCACGGCGAGGTCATTCTGGGCGACTGCGATAGTCGTCGCGGCAATCAACAGGAATACCACTGGAACCAGAAATTTCTTTGAGAACATGTGCCCCCCTTGGACTGAATAGTTTGGGTTCCGTCGGATAGGCGCGGATCCTCCAATCCGCGGCGACCCAGCGCATGATATCGAAGGCGCGCGTGGCGGGGCAACTGCGTGCCGGCAAATCCGAACGCTCGAACTCGCTAGCTCCCAGCTGTCACCAGGCTAGGCTCGTTTGGCGTTCTCGCGCGCTCGTGCCATTCCCGCCCGTAATCCCTGCCGGATGCTTCGCTCGTAGCCGGACGAATCTATCGCCTTCATGGCTGCCGCTGCGGTGCCGCCTGGTGTCGCGGCTTCATGGAGAAGTTCAGTCAAAGGAGTATTGCTTTCGCGCCAGGAGAGAATCCCGTCCGCGAGGGCGTGGGCTGCTGCCGTCATTGCGATTTCGCGATCGAGTCCCAGTCTTTGAGCCGAGGCTGCTAGTGCGGCGAGGGCGTGGTAGCCGTGGCTGCTGGAAAAGGTGGCTGTGAAAACGTCGAACTGGCTCTCGGGAATTTCGAGCACACTGCCCACCTTCTCGAAGAAGTCTTTAACGTCGCGCCTCGCGGTGCGAGAGAAAGCTGAGTCGAAAGTCAAAGCCGTGAGTCCGCGCCCGCTGCGGCACACAGGACTGGGCATGGCTCGTGCCCAACGTGCAGGTGACGGCAATCGCGCTCGCAGTTTCGAAAGCGGGATGCCAGCGGCCAAACTGACCAGCAGCAGCGGGCGACGAGGCTCTTCTTTTTCGAGCTCGCCTATCTCTAGCAGCAGATCGCTGACTGAATCCGGCCGCACGGCGATAATGAGCAGTCTCGCTTGCTGCACGGCGCGTTGCAGGTTCGGTTCTACGGCCACAGCGTATTGCTTCTTGAGTTGCCGCAGTTTTCCCGGATTTCGGTCGTGCACGAGGATCGGCTTGTCATACTTCGCAAGTCGCAATCCGGCCACGAGCGCGTTCGTAATGCGTCCGCCGCCGAGAAAGACAATCGCCTTCATGCCAGTTGCTCTTTTCATGTCAGGTCCATTTTCACGTCAGGCGCGCGCAAGCGTGGTCGGCGGCTTCGATCAGCGCTGCCACATCCGCTTTCGTGTGCGCCGTGGAGATGATCCAGTGCAGGCCGTTCGAAGGAGTCATGTAGATACCGCATTCGAGCAGCAGGTGCACGAATCGAGAGTAGCGTGCAGTGTCCGCGTAAGTGCAGTAATCGCGGTAATCGTGGATGGCATCGTGCTCCGTGAAATAAATCTGGAACATGGGTCCAAATCCCTGCACGATGGCTTTTATATTTCGGCGGCGAAATACTTCGCGCAGGCCGTGGATGGCCTCGTCGCCTACTGCGTGCAGGTTGTGGTAGGTGTCGTTGCGTGAAAGCAGGTCGAGGTTCGCTGCCACCACTTTCATGGTGAGCCGGTGTCCATTGAACGTGCCGTAATGCAGAACCATGTTATCGCTCCAGCGCATGCGATCGAGAATCGATCGCGGCCCCGCGACGGCACCAACGGGAAAGCCAGCGCCGAGCGCTTTGCCAAACGTGCTTATGTCCGGTTGGATTCCGTAATACTGCTGGCATCCGCCGGGCGCGTAACGAAAACCGGTGACTACTTCGTCGAGGATCAGCAGCACGCCGTAGTCTCGGGTCAGCTCGCGCAATCTTTGCAGATAACCGTCGCGCGGAGGGATGCAGCCCATGTTCGCCATGATTGGCTCGGTGATGACGGCAGCCAATTCGTGCCCGTGCTTTTGCATGATGCGCTCAAGAGCCGCGATGTCGTTCCAGGGGGCGAGCACGACATCGTCAAAGGTTGCGGGCGGAATACCTTCAGAGTCGGGGATTCTTGCTGGATTTTCCAGCGGGCCCAATTGTTCTGGTGGATGCCCATGTGCGTTCAGGAGAAACGGATCATACCAACCGTGGTAGTGGCCTTCGAACTTCAGGAACCTGGTTCGGCCCGTGTGCGCACGCGCCAGGCGGAGGGCCAGCATGGTCGCCTCACTGCCGGTGTTGGTGAAGCGCACGACTTCGGCGGATGGCACCATGCTGCGGAAGCGCTCTGCTGCTTCGACTTCCGCAGATGTCGCTGCCGCGAAGTGCGAGCCTTCCGCCATGGCTTTGGCAACGACGGCTACCAGTTTAGGATGCGCGTGCCCCTGGATCAGTGCGCCGAAGGACATCATGAAATCCACGTACTCGTTGCCGTCGGCATCCCAGACGTGCGAACCGCTGCCGCGCTCCAAAAAGAGTGGGCCACTGGAGTATACGGCGTTGCCGCGCGACGGCGAGTTTACTCCCTCGACCAGGGATCGTTGGGCGCGCTCAAACCACTGTTGGGAGCGGGTTCGGTCGTGAGTTGCGGTGATCGGTGCCATTCGGTTTTAAGTCTGTCCGTCGAGGATCAGTCCGCTATACCTCCGCCGTCCACTACCAAAGCCGCGCCCGTCATGAACGACGAATCGTCGGAGGCGAGAAATAGTACTGCTTTGGCAATTTCGTCTGTCGTGCCAATTCTTCCCAAGGGACGGTTGGCGCAGCCTGCAAGATAGTCTTCCCACTTCAAGCCGCGCATGCGTGCATCCTCCGGAAGCATGGGCGTGTCGACGTCGCCGGGGCAGATGCAGTTTACGCGAATCCCTTGCCTTCCATGGTCGATCGCCATGGCTTTGGTTAACAGAACCACTCCGCCTTTCGAGGCGCAATACGCAACCGCTTTGTCACCGCCCACGATGCCCCATCCGGAACTGTTGTTGACAATTACGCCGCCGCCTTGTTGAATCATGCCGGGCAGTGCGAATTTCGACATCAGGAACGTGCCTTTCAGGTTGATATCGATTTGCAGGTCCCACTCTTCCTCGCTGCACTCGAGCGTGGTCTGCGGATAGAAAACGCCGGCATTGTTGAACAGGATGTCGAGCTTGCCGAAGGAGTTTAGCGTTTCGTCCACGGCGCGACGGCACTCGGCGGACTTGCGGACATCCGTGCGAATAAAAATGGCCTTGCCCCCGCTCTCTAGGATCTGGGCAGCGACCGCGTGGCCACGCGTTTCGTTCCGGCCGGCAATGGCAAGGTTGGCGCCCTCTTTGGCAAAAAGGATCGCGGTTGCCTCGCCGATGCCAGAGGTTCCACCGGTGATGAGGGCGACTTTGTTTTGTAAGCGCATAGATATCTCTATGATCCTGCCAGGCCGCCGCCGTCAACGACTAACGCCGTCCCAGTGACGAACGACGACGCATCACTTGCGAGATAAAGCGCGGCTTGTGCGATTTCTTCTGGCTGGCCGATTCGCCCCAACGGGCGGCGTGCAGACTGTGCCAGGAAAAGATCTTCTCGCTCTCCCAGTTGCTGGGCTTCATTGCGCAGCATACCGGTATCGGTGTCGCCGGGACAAATGCAGTTCACACGAATCTTTTGTAATCCGTGATCTATCGCCATGGCCTTGGTCAGGAGCACCACGGCACCTTTCGAGGCACAATAGACTGCAGCGCGGGGTCCTCCAGCGATGCCCCAACCGGACGCCGTATTGATGATGGATCCCCCGCCTGCCTCTGCCATGCTCGGGATCACTTGCCGCGACATCAGGAAAATCGACTTCACATTCACCGACATTACCCGATCCCAGTCTTCCTCGCTCAGTTCTACCACCGAGGCGCGACGCATGATTCCGGCGTTGTTGAAGAGCACGTGAATGCCGCCGAATTCTCGCAGAGTTCGTTCCACGACGCGGTGGCAATCAGCAGCTTGGGTGACATCTCCGTGCTCGAAGAAAACGTGGGCCCCGCTTCGGGCAATTTCCTCTGCGACGTCTTCTCCGCGCTTGTCGATGTCCGTGATGGCAACCACAGCGCCTTCGCGGGCGAAGAGGATGGCCGCTGCTCGGCCGATTCCTGATGCGGCGCCGGTGATAAGCGCGACCTTGCCCGCGAGGGATGCGTGTTCGCTGGAGAGAGTCATTCGAGTGGGTTCAGTCTAACTGTGCGAGCATTTCACTCAGGGGCTAAAGCCCGCATCATTCGGTGCCCCGACCGGCACGGCTGAAGCCGTGCCCTCCCGCAAGACCGGTGAACCGGATCGTGGATGAAACTACCTGCTGGCCAGCCCGCCTGCGGTTTCGGCGCCGTCAATCGTGTAGACCTGGCCGGTTATGTAAGCTGCATCGTCCGACGCCAGAAAGGCAAACAGGGCTGCGATCTCTTCCGGCTTGGCGTGTCGCCGCAGCGGGATCTTGCGGTTTACTTTGTCCAGCATCGCATCGGTGTATTCGGCGCGTTGCATGGGCGTAAGCACGTAACCTGGTGCGACGGCGCACACTCTCACTTTGGGCGCGAGTTCCAGCGCCATCGTTCGAGTTAACTCGATCACCCCAGCTTTGGTCGCGTTGTAGTCAGCGTAATAAGGCTGACCTACAAATCCGTTGGTCGAAGCGGTTTGCAGAATGACGCCGCCGTCGTGCTTCCACATGTGACGTGCAGCCGTCTGGGCCATGTAGAAAACGCCGGTCAGGTTCACTGCGATGACCTTGTCCCACTCTTCAGGAGTGATTCTAAGAAAATCGTGGCGGATGCTGATGCCCGCGTTGTTGATCAGCACGTCGACTCCTCCCATGATGCGAAGTGCGTCGTCGAATGCGGCCTCTACCTGCCTGAGGTTGGAAACATCTGCAGTGAGCGCTCCGGCCAAGCCAGGCAGGTGCTGCTGAATTTTGTCATTCGCTCTGGCGTCGCGGTCGAGTACGCACACGCTTGAGCCCTCCTCAAGGAAGCGGGCGGCTGTGGCTGCGCCGATGCCGCTTGCGCCGCCAGTGATTAAGATACGCTTGCCGTTTAAGCCTCGCATCGGTCTTCAGGATAGTACGGATGATGTGAAATCAGTTCGCAGGGTCTGGTTCTCAGTTCTCAGATCGGTTTTCCGCGAAAGAAGTAGACCAGTTCGATAATCAGAATGATTACGACCATGAGTTCCAGCACGAAGGCACGGCTCTGGTTAAATTGGTCGACCATGAAGCGATAGAGTTCCTCGGCGGTTTGTACTTTCTGTGTGACCAGATCCTTGTAATCGGGAACGCCTACTTTTGAGGCCGCCAGTTTGTACAGACGGGCGGAAAACATGTCACTGAGAAATTTGATGGCGTTGTCGGCGTGCTCGGTGAGTTCGTTCACGTCGAGCAAGACGGTATGCAGCTTAGTAGCGGCGCGCGCCAAGCGCCAGCGCGCGAGCATTCCGGTACCCTCATCGAAAGAAGCGTACACGCTCTCCAGTTCGCGGGTGAGGAACTCATCGTAATGGCGGAACTCCAGCAACTGCGAATTGGCATACTCCAGCAGCTGAATAGCAGCCTCGGCGCCGGTTGCGCTGTCGTACAGAAAAGCCGCGTTCCAACTGATTACTGTCAGGTCGTTGGGGTAATACGAGATGCGCGACTGCAGAATTTCGTTTTGCTCCCCCTCGGAGAGTTGCGCCGTTTCTCCACGAACGATTTGGGCGATGCGTGCGCCATGCGAAGAAACCAGCTCATTTGCTGAAGGACAACCGCTGATCTCACGCACATGAAAAATGAAGTAGTCCTCACTCAGCCAATCCGGATACGGCTTCACCAGTGCCGGAGTTGCGCGCTCCAGTTTCTGGTGCGCGATGCGTGAAGCGTGACCAGCGAAATCGACATCCCACACCCACCGGCTGCCCAGACGGACCAACGTGTCCCAGTCTCCAGAGAATGGCAGCTCCAGCACCACACTCACCACACCGTAATCGTAAAACTTGATCTGGCCTTCGAGGTGCTCGCCGCTCTCGAGGATGAGCGGATCAATTGGTTCGACCACCGGAGGGCGTTGGTAACGTACATATCCGGGAGCTGGATGTTTCAGGGTAGGCTGTTCCAACGTGCGCGCACCGAAGATCTCGCGCAGCTTGTCGAGCCGGATCTCCTCGCACACATCGAATTGAATCAGCACCAGAACGGAGCCGTGGAGCAAGGCGTCAACCGACGGAGGCGCTTTGGTCTGCCCCGACGTATCGGCGATGGTGAGCGCGGATTCAGTGTCCCGAATCATGGGGCTCCCGTCTGCGAAGAGTGGAAAGAACAGCTAAGCCTTCGACGGTACCTTTGTATTTTCCCAGAATCAGGCAAGTCTGGCGAGATGCATGCTTTAGTATCAATAACTTACAAACTTGCATTTTGACCCGGAGGGACATGGAATTTTGGCGCATCGGCACCGGTCTACCGGGGGGCGAATACATAGTACGCCAAATAATTAGCTTGGACACACAGGCAGGCCCAAATCAATGCAGCAAGGAGCGTAATCGCTACCCATCCTCGCTTGTAATTCATGGCTACATGATGCCACAGGTCAGATGCAAAATCGAGGCATGGAAATCGAAAGTGGTTCACTAGCGATGGTCACTCGCGGCCATTTGTATCACCTCTGAAAGATGCAAGGCGCGCCGATCGGTACACTGCGCGATCTGCTCGCGGCAACTGAAGCCGTTTGCGATAATCAGACAGTCGGACGACGCTTTCCGAACCGCAGGCAGGAGTTCGAGTTCGCCGATGGCGAGTGACGTTTGGTATTTGTCTTGTTCGAAGCCGAAAGATCCGGCCATGCCGCAGCAACCCGGCGCTGGGGTTTGAAAATCGATCCCCATCTTGCGAAGCACGGATTCTTCATCGGTCATTCTCATAATTGACTTTTGGTGACAATGGCCGTGGACCAGGGCCTTGCGCGCCAGTTTCGGCAAGGGGAAATGAGTTGCTTTTTGCTCGAGAAATTCGCTCAGCAAAAATGTCTGCTGCGAAAGCCGGTGGGCCCGTTCGTCGTTAGGAAACAGGTTCAGGAGTTCGTCGCGAAACACTGCGGCGCAGCTCGGCTCCAGGACGACGATAGGAACGTCCTGCTTGATTTCGGTTTCCAGCGTGCCAAGAATCTTCAGCAGCAGATTCTTGGCGCGATCTAACATGCCCCAATCGTAGAGCGGACGTCCGCAACACAGGTTGGCTTGGGGCAGCATCACCTTGTAGCCGGCAGATTCCAGAACCCCCACAGCAGCCTTGGCGGTATCCGGGAGGAAGTAGTTGTTAAATGTGTCCGGCCACAGGAGCACGGGCATTGCTTGTGGATTGCCGCGCTCTCGACGGCTGAACCAATCACAGAAGCTTTGTGGCGCGAATTCAGGAATACTACGTTCCCGCGGAATACCGGCAACGAGCTTAGAGATATCGCGCAGGAAAGGTAGTTGTGTGGTCAGATTGAACAGCCCCGGTGCCTTCGAAGCGAGCTGAGCCCAGATGTCGATATTCCCAAAGGCGTAAGCACTGCGCGGACGGCGATGCCCTTCGTAGTAGTGCGCCAGGAACTCAGATTTGTAGGTGGCCACATCGACGCCGACCGGGCAATCGCTCTTACATCCTTTGCAGGCGAGACACAAATCGAGCGACTCCTTCACGTGCCGGTCCCGCCATCCGTCCTGAATTACGTCGCCCTTGGTCATCTCCCACAGCAGGTGAGCTCGGCCTCGGGTTGAATGTTCCTCTTCGCGTGTCACGCGGAAGCTAGGACACATGACTCCGCCGTCGTCGTGGCGGCATTTCCCTACGCCCACGCAACGCAGAGTGGCATTTGCCAGACTGCCCTGATCTTCGGGAAACTGAAAATGCGTCTGCGGCTTCCACGGCTTGTAGTCGGCGCCCAGACGCAGATTCTCATCTAGCTTATAGGGCTCAACTACCTTGCCCGGATTCATTTTCCACTCCGGGTCCCATAGCGCTTTGAACTCGCGAAATGCCTGTACCAGTTCCGGCCCAAACATTTTCGGTAACAACTCCGCGCGCGCTTGCCCGTCGCCGTGTTCTCCGGAAAGCGAGCCGCCATAGCTGACGACCAAATCGGCCGCCTCCTCCATAAACTTGCGGAAGTTGGCGATGCCTTGTCTTGACTCGAGATCGAAGTTGATCCGCATGTGGAGACAGGCGTGTCCAAAATGCCCGTACAACGCGCTGCGGTAGCCGTAGCCCTTCATCAGTTTGCAGAGATCGCGCAGATAGCTGCCGAGCTTTTCTGGAGTAACGGCGGAATCTTCCCAGCCCTCCCAGCCGGGCGGCTCCCCGGGCACGTGGGAGATGGCTCCCAAGGCCGATTCGCGTACGTCCCAGACCCGCTTCGCTTGCTTTCTATCCGGGAACAGGCGCATCTGCGGCGGATTTGTGCTCTGGCTTAGGGTCCGCATGAGGTTGCGGGCCTGAGACTCGGCCTCTGTGGCGGTGTTTGCGCCGAACTCGGCGAACAGCCAACCACCTCCCTGGGGCAGAAGAGCAAGTCCGTCCGCATTCAGATGCCTTCGCCTGGTGAATTCGACCAGCAGACTATCAACGGCTTCGAGACCGATCGGATGATGAGCCATGATCTCCGGCACGCGATCGGCGCACTGAAAGATGTCGGGATATGCGATGACAAGGAGCACGCGTTCCTGCGGGCTCTCCACCAGCCGACAGGACGCTTCGAGCACGGTGACGCAGGTGCCTTCCGATCCCACCAGAGCGCGTGCCACGTGGAAGCCGTTTTCCGGAAGCAAGTAATTCAGGTTGTAGCCGGACACGCGGCGCGGAATATTTGGATAGCGTTCTTGGACGAGACTGGAATATGTGTCGCGCAATCTTCTTAAGCCGGAATAGATTTCGCCACGACGGCCGCCTTCGCTGATGATCTTCTCGATCTCGTTGTCACTAGTCTGGCCTACCCTCATGCGCAAGCCATCGTAGGTGAGAATTTCGAGGTCCTCTATGTTGTCATCAGTCTTACCTGCCATGACTGAATGCACGCCGCAGGAGTTGTTTCCGATCATGCCGCCGAGGGTGCATCGGTCGTGGCTCGCGGGGTCTGGACCAAACGTCAGCTGGTGTTTTTCCGCGGCGTTTCGCAGACGATCGAGGACCACGCCAGGCTGGACTCGCGCTATCCGGCGCGCCGGATCGATCTCGAGGATGGCGGCCATGTACTTGGTGAAATCGAGCACCACGGCGATGTTGCAGCACTGTCCGGCGAGCGAAGTTCCGCCGCCCCGGCAGAGGATGGGTGCGCCATATTCGCGAGCTAAGGAGATGGTCGCGATGACATCGTCGATATTGCGAGGAAGAACCACTCCGATTGGAACCTGGCGATAGTTGGATCCGTCCGTGGCGTAGAGAGCGCGGCTTCCATCGTCGAAGCGAACGTCACCACGCACGTGGCGGCCGAGGGCGGAGGCAAGTCCACTTGCATCCACTACGGCAGATTTGGCAGCACTCGAGAGGTCGGCGAAGTTACTTGGCATGTAGCGGGAAACGCTAGTCTGATGAGCTGCTGCCAGTCAGGTTCTTGCCAGTCACAGTTGTAATGTTAATCTGGGTCTTACCGTCTTCCGGCGCGATGTTGATCGTGACAATATTTTTCTTGTCCGTGGAGACAATCGTGTAGTGATTCTGATCCTTCGTGTTGACTTTGGCATCGGGAAGTTTCGACGAGTAGAACGCCGCGACTTTATCTGCTGAATCGTCGCTCTCGAATTGTGCCGTGACGGTATGCATTCCTCCAATGGTCGCGCTATTCCCCTGCAGGACGCGCGCGCCAGGATATGGGTCGATGCCGAGATTGCGGACGGCTTCACCGGGATTGTTTGTGCTCTGGACCGTGCCGAAGGGAGTTTCCACCTGAACATTGCCGTCTCTATTTCTTATACGACTGTTGTGCGCGACACGGTGGATGACAAACACGAGCGTTCCAATTCCCAGAATACCTAGCACGATAACGCCGGCTACGAGCATCAAAATGACTTTGAGCGCGCTGTTCCCCTGAGGCGGCGCCACCGGTGCAGATGGTGCGGTGGCTGGAATAGCAGCGGCCATGGGTATGGCGGCACCGCATTTAGGACAGAATCTTGTGCCGGCTTCCAGAGTTGTGCCGCAAGAATTGCAGAAGGCCATAGATCACCTCGTCCGCTCAATCCTCGGTAAAAAGCTGTGCAGAGAGCGGAGTATATCCTAAATCTGCATTGGAAGTGCAGACCCGCATCAAGTCCAGAGACGCGTGGCGTAGTCGGCCATGCTGAGCGCGAGCAAAAGGAACAGCCAGAAAATCGCGGAAACGATCACAATCTTGGTCAGTTTTTCACTGGTGTATTTGACGTGCATGAAGAACAAAACCACGAGCAGAGCCTTGACCGTGGCGATCACCAGCGCTACGACCGCGTTGAACGGCCCCAAGTCGACGAAGGAAACCGCAGCGGTAATCACAGTCAGACACAACAGGGCGATCCAGATCGCGTAATAAAACTTGCTCGACATTATGTGCTCAGACATAGCTGTTCACCCTTATCGGTGTCGATCGATCAAATACAGCAGCGGGAAAAGATAAATCCAGACAATATCCACAAAATGCCAGTACAGGCCGCCGATTTCGACGGGAGTGTAATACTTTGGCGTGTAACGTCCCTTCCATGCGTAGTAGGTCAGGAAAACAAAAAGGCCCACTCCAATGATCATGTGCAGGGCGTGCAGCCCGGTCATCGCAAAGTACAGCGAGAAGTAGATTTGCTCATGCCGCGGGTCGATGTGGAGCTGCGGATAATCCCTCACTAGGTCGTCTACGTTGAAGGAGTTCCCCGGGATGTGATGCTCTTTGTATTTGTCATACCACTCGACCCCCTTAATGCCAAGGAAGGCAAAGCCGAATACGATGGTCAAAAGCAACAGAACAACCAGCAATTTGCGTTTGCCCATCTGCGCTGCGCGCACGCCCAGTGCTACGGTCAAGCTGCTGCAAATGAGGACGGCTGTATTGATGGTGCCTAGCCAAATATCCAGGCTGCGACTGCCGGCAGCAAATTCGTTGTAATACCAAAAGCGATAAATCAGATAGGCGCAGAACATGCCGCCGAAAAACATGATCTCGGTGGCCAGGAACAACCACATGCCGAGAGTGGCAGCATCGCGCTGCTGCTCCGCGTCGGCAAAGTGGTGCAGCAGTTCCGGGCCGTGTTGCTCGACCGCGATCGGGCTATCGCTCAACGGACACCTCCGCCGGAGCGGGGATCTCTTCGTAGTTGTAAGCTTCCCACGTCACTTCTGGCGCTTCCTCAAAATTGAAAGTAGGCGGCGGCGAAGTGGTCTTCCATTCCAGGCCGGCTGCGCCCCACGGGTTATCCGTGGCAATCTTTCCGTAGCGCATCGACCACAGGAAATAGATCATGGGCAGAACGTATCCGACTGCCAGAATGGTTGAGCCGGCGGTCGAGAGCACATTCAATACCTGGAACTCTGGTGGATATTGCCAGTACCGCCGGGGCATTCCCATGTAGCCGAGAATAAACTGCGGGAAGAAGGTCAGGTTGAAGCCAGCGAATACGAGCAGCGCCGCCAGCCTTCCCCACCCTTCCGGATACATGCGCCCGGAGATCTTCGGCCACCAGAAGTGCAGGCCACCGAGATAACCCATCACCGCGCCCCCGACCATGATGTAGTGGAAGTGGGCGATGACGAAATAAGTGTCGTGCACGTGCACATCGACGCCCAGGCATGCGAGGAAAAGGCCGGTCAGTCCGCCCATGGTAAATAGACCGATGAAGCCAAATGCATACAACATGGGGGTGGTGAACGAAATCGAGCCTTTGTACATGGTCGCGGTCCAGTTGAATACTTTGATCGCCGACGGCACCGCAACCAGATAGCTGAGGATCGAAAAAATCAGCGCCGAATAGAGCGAAATGCCGGCAACGAACATGTGGTGGGCCCAGACCAGAAATCCGAAGACCGCAATCGCAATACTCGACATCGCTACGAAGTTGTATCCAAAGATGCGTTTCCGAGTGAAACATGCGACTACTTCGCTTTCGACCGCCATCGCGGGCAGAATCATGATGTAAACCGCGGGATGGGAATAAAACCAGAAGAGGTGTTGGAATAATAGCGGGTCGCCGCCGCGGGTTGGATCAAAGATGCCCAGATTGAAAGCACGTTCGAACACGACCAGCAGCAGCGTGATCGCAAGCACCGGTGTTCCGAGCAACTGGATGATGCTGGTGGCGTAGTGCGCCCAGATGAACAGCGGCAGGCGAGACCATGTCATACCCGGTGCTCGCATCCGATGAATGGTCACCACAAAGTTGAGGCCAGTGAGGATGGACGAGAATCCCGCGATGAAGATTGCGATTCCCGCTTCAATTACCCTGGTATTGCTGAAAGCCGTGCTGAACGGCGTGTAGAAGGTCCAGCCAGTGTCTACGCCGCCGGTGAGGATGCAGTGAACGTAGATGACTCCGGCAATGATGTATAGGTACCAACTCAGCAGATTGATACGCGGAAACGCCAGGTCCTTGGCGCCGATCATCAAGGGGACGAGGAAATTCCCCAGCACGGCGGGGATGGAAGGAATCAGAAAGAAGAAGATCATCACCTGGCCGTGCATGGAGAAGAGCTTGTTGTAGGTATCTGCCTGCACCAGATCGCCTGCCGGGGTTAACAATTCGAGCCGGATCAGGAGGGCAAAGAATCCTCCGACGAAGAAGAAGAACGTGATCGATGCCAGGTACAGAAGCGCGATACGCTTATGGTCCGTAGTCAGGAGCCATGAGCGGATGCCGTATTCCTGATTCAGATAATTTTCGCGTTCAGCAGTAACTGCTACGGTAGCCATTGCTATTCCTTAGGGTTTTGCGAACTCGTGCCGACGGGAGCAGGGCTGGGCTTGCCTGCTGCACCTGACGGAGCCGGGCTCAACGACTTGATATATGCCACCAACGCATTCAACTGTTCTTCGCCCACGAGTCCCTGAAAAACCGGCATGATTGGCTTGAATCCGCTGACGATTTTCGCGCTTGGACTCAAGATCGATTCGCGAATATAGTTTTCATCGGCCACGACGGTTCGCCCATCTTCGAGTTGCACGGGCTTGCCGAAGATTCCGACCAGGTTGGGTCCGCGGCCCTGAGTATCGGACCGATGGCAGGTGGGGCAACCCAATTGCTGAAAAAGACTTTCGCCGCTGGCCGCGAGCGATCCCGTGGTGCCGCCACCGGAAAGCCATGCCTGGTATTGCGCCGGTTCCATGACCACCACTTGTCCGATCATGCCCGAGTGCATGGTGCCGCAATATTGCGAGCAAAACAGATGATAGACACCTGGCTTGGTCGCGCGGAACCATGCGGTTGTGTAGCGCCCCGGTACTACGTCCTGCTTGATCCGGAACGCGGGAACATAAAAGCTGTGGATCACGTCCTGCGAAGTCATAATCAGTTTGACATCGCGCCCTACCAGCACGTGCAGTTCATTGATCTCGCGCTGACCCTCCTGATGTTGGAGCTTCCACATCCACTGCTTGGCTACAACATAGACTTCGGAGGCTCCCTGGGGCGGAGTTCGCTCGTGGAAGTAAATCACTGCGCCCCACAGGAAAATAACCATGAAAATTCCGAGAGGAATGATCGACCAGGTTATTTCCAGTGCAGATGAGCCTTCAATCTGCTCCGCTTCGACTCCGCGACGCTGACGATACTTCGTCGCAAACACCAGGATCATAGTCAAGATGGCCGCGCACATGAACGCCGACAACGCCAGCAGAAAAATGTAGAGTGCGTCTACATTGCCAGCCCCGGCGGCGGCGCGAACAGGCCAAAGTGGAAAGTTATCGAACATAATTAGTCGTTGCTCGTTGGTCTTTGGTCAGCGGCCGATTCCTCGCCACGGTCGAACCCATTCGGAACATCACTACGAGGAATGTCCCGAGGATCAGCACCGTAGCGGCTGCTGCCAGTTGCAAAATCCTGCTGATGATCGCTCCATACTTCCCCGTGTTCGGATCGTAGTGATAGCAGTAAAGCAATACCTGATCAACCACTGTGCCGATTTTATTTTCTGACGCCTGAATCAGTCCCAGGCGTAGATCCTTGGGAGCAAACTCGACTCCGTAATAGTATTGAGCGATTTTTCCTTCCGGCGTCAGCACCATGATTGCCGTCGCATGAGCAAACTGGCCGCTCCGGGGATCGTACTGATACTGGAATCCGGCCGCCTTGGTGAGCGCATCGATCGAGGCGGCTGGTCCGGTCAAAAAATGCCAGCCCTGTGACGCACCGGGGCGGCCGTAGCGCTTCAAGTACTCTGCTTTCTTTGCGGATGCCATCTCCGGCGTTTCTTTGGGATCGAAACTCACAGTGAGAACGTCAAACTCTTTTCCCACGTCGAACTTCAACACCCGCAGTGCGCTTTCGAGTCCGCTCAAAACCTCTCCGCACAGCATCGGACACTGGTAGTAGACCAGGTTCAGAATCATCGGACGCTTGCCAAAGTAATCTCCCAACTGGACTGTCTTGCCGGTTTCATCGCGAAACGTGAGAGCGGGTGGAATCTGTTCGTTCAGCCGCTGCTCGATGCCCACGTTCTTCAATCCTGGCGGACGCACGTTCGCAGGCGGCGACAAGATGCCCTGCGTCATTCCTTGGCCCCACGAAGACGGGCTGAGAGCACACGCCGACAACACTGCCGTCGTGATCAGCCTCGAAACGCTCGATCTTACTTGACTGCGCACTGCCACTTTCCTTTCCGTTACTTCGGCGCTGGCGGCTTGGTCTGAGGCGACGTACCGCTGGTGTCCGAACGAGTCGCGGCTTGATTCGCCACATCCACCGCGGACGGTGGAACCGTTCCCGCCTTCGGCGTAGTCGGCAGTCCGCGTTGTGCGACCAACTCCATGGCTCGCTCGATCGGGATGTGAACTACTCCTGACTTTTCGTCGACCCAGCCATAGCTGTTTAGCGTTTGCTCTTCTTTCAGGCGGAAATCGTTGATCTCAATTCGCTCGTTTCGCTCCAAGCGCGGCTCGGGAAACTTCTTGATCTCGTCCGGCGATACAATACGTGTATTGGTGTCCACCTGCTGCACCAGCGGGCTCTGCTGAGGGTGACGCGCTCTCTGGCGCGCATCCATGAATTTGTACAGTCCCAAAACCACCAGATAAACCAGCACTCCTCCCACAACCAGGCTGATCAGGAACGCATAGATTGCCTGGGCGCTCAGGTCCTGCCGCTCGAAACCTTCTTCCCCGTGCACGTGTTTTAGGTCCTCACTCATGTGCTGGTTCCAGTACTTCGTTCGCGGATACGTCATACGCAGGCACAAGCGGCAGTAAACTCAGATTGCGGAAGAAGTAAGCCAGCCAAAATCCGCCGATGGCAACTGGGACCACCACGTCCGCCAAGGTGAGGCTCAATGTCTTTGAAAAGTTGGGCTCGATGATCCAAAAAAGATCCAGGTAGCGCATGACCATGATCCAGGTTGCGAGCCAGACCAACTGGCGTACGTCGCGTTTGAAGGGGCGGGAAAGCAAGAGGACGAAAGGCACAGCGAACTGGAATATTACAAGGAACAACCCGACGAATCCCCAGCCGCCGTTCAATCTCCTCAGGTACCAGGTGATTTCTTCCGGCAAGTTTCCCGCCCAGATAATCAGCCACTGCGAAAACGAGAAGTAGGCCCAGACCATAATGAAAGTCAGCATCCACTTGCCGTGGTCATGCACGAAATCAGGTTTCAACAACTCTGACATGGGCTTGTAATCCACCAGAATCCGTTCGACGACGACAGCGAAGCACATCGCCGAAAGCAATTCGCCGATCAGAATCAAAAGACCATATATCGTAGAAATCCAGCTGGGATCGATGGACATCACCCAGTCGATGGCGGCAAATGAAATGGTGAAGGCGTAGAGAATCAGGCCTGGCCCGCTTACTGTCTTAAAACGCGCGGTGTTGTCGCGCGATGAAGGGCTGTCCTGTTCCTTCGACCACCTGGTGAGCAAGAACGACAACAGATTCCAGATGCCAAGGTAAATTACCGCGCGAATGATGAACCCTTGGACATTCAGGTAGGACTTGGCGAGGTCCTCCAAGTGTTCGCGGAGATGTTGGTCCCCGATGGAATCGAGAGGCCGCGCCCACACGTAGAGTTTTGGCATTCCGAAAAGGATTGGAATAAACAGCACTGCCATCAGTGGCAAACACCGCATGGCGGCGCCCAGAATCCTGCGGATGACCATGCCCCATCCGCCGCCGGTGAGGTGCCGGATCATGAGAATCGCCATCGATCCGAGAGTGACTCCAAGCCAGCACATGTAGCCGAGCAGGTAGGCCCGAAAGAACTCATGCGGACGAACGAATGCGAGAACCAGGGAGATCCCGGCGAAAATGAGCCCGATAACGAGCGAACGCCGTTGGATAGTTTTTACCACCGGCGGTGCCATCAGGTCCAGATTGTTCGCATGTGCCGTCATTTCGACTCGGCTCCTTTTTCGCCACTGGCAGCGGGCTGGAGTTCGGGCAAAGTTGCCCCCGAACCGGGATCGTCGCGAAACACTGGCGCCTCGGACGGCACTTTCTGTCCCGGCGCTACATCGCTTATGGTCGCGCCCTGACTCAACTGCAAAGCTCGGATGTAAGCCACAATGCACCAGCGATCACGAGGTGGAATTTGCGAGGCGTACTCCGGCATCGCGCCAAATCCTTCGGTCATCACATCGAAGAAGTATCCTAGCGGCGCTTTGCGCAGGCGTTCGGTGTGATAAGACGGTGGAGCTCGAAAGCCGCGCTGCACGATCATGCCGTTGCCATCGCCGAGGCGGGAGTGACAGGGAGCGCAGTAAATATTAAAGCGCTCACGGCCGCGGGCGAGCACATCCTCGGTGACAGGGAAAGGCATGTAGTCGCCGGGATTGTTACCGAGTTTTCCCGTATAGAAATACACGTCTTCAGCCAACTGTCCGCGCGCCACCGTCCCATCGACCGGAGGGCGGGCCGAGCGCAAGTCCGCATAAAAGTCACTCTCGGCGAGCGGCTTGAAGCGAGGTTGGTCCTGCATATCTTGGCGGCATCCTGCCAGGATCAGCGTGGCCAAAAGGATGGAGTACGTTCGTATTGCCGGTCCCGGCGGGCGAGCACGCCCGGCCTCGATTTTCGGCGAGATTTTGCGGAGGCTCAGCATGGCTTTAGCTGGGCACCTCCGAAATCGATCGCGGGGCCAAGCCCTCAAGAAATCGGCGGGTTTCGGTCGGACTGTACTTGGGATCGGTAGAAAACACGATCAGGAAGAAGCGGTCTTTGGTCGCGAAGGCGAACCGCGGCACATTGAAGACGGGATGGTATGGCATCGGCAGACCGTTCAATGCGAGCATTCCAAACACCGCAAAAATTCCCCCGAACAGAATCGTCATCTCGAAAGTCACCACGATGAATGCCGGCCACGAATGATAAGGTTTGCCACCGACATTGATTGGGTAGCTCACAACTGAAATCCAGTACTGCAGGGCGTAGCCGGACAAACCTCCCAGCAATCCACCGATCAGGACAACGAGCGGGACACTGTTCTTATGAAATCCAATTGCCTCCGCCAAACCTTCCACCGGGAACGGGCTGTAGGCGTCGATTTTCAGATAGCCGGCTTCGTGGGTGCGATGAGCTGCGTCCACCAAGTGTTGGGCGGAATCAAACTCGGCCATCATGCCGTAAACGGGAGTGCGTTTCATTCCTTCACCTCCGCCTCGGGCAGCAGGGTACGCATTTCGAAGATCGAAATCATCGGCAGGATGCGCACGAACAGGAACATGGCGGCCAGGAACATGCCGATCGTGCCGATGTAGGTCATCCAATCCCAGCGCGTCGGGTAATACATTCCCCACGAGGACGTGAGGAAATCACGATGCAGGCTGACCACGACGATGATGAAGCGTTCCAGCCACATCCCAACCAGAATGACTCCGGATATAAGGAACAAGGCAGTTGGACTGGTTCGCAGTTTGCGGATCCAGAGCACTTGTGGGACAAAGATGTTGCAAGCCAACAGCGCCAAATACCAGGGAGCATATGGCCCGTGCAGGCGATTCCAAAGGAGGAACGCATCGTAGCGGTTCCCGCTGTACCAACCCATGAAGCCTTCGATGGCGTAGCCATAAGCCACGATCAGGCCCGTGGCCAACATGACTTTTGCCGAATTCTGCAAATGGCGTTCGGTGATGAAGTCTTCGAGGCCATAGAATTTGCGGATCGGAATCGCCAGCATCAGCACCATGGCGAAGCCGGAATAAATTGCGCCCGCCACGAAGTAGGGTGGGAAGATCGTCGTATGCCAGCCGGGCACGATTGCCACCGCGAAGTCGAAACTGACTACGGTGTGAACAGAGAGCACCAGCGGAGTCGCGAGCCCGGCAAGAAGCAAGTAGGCTGTCTCATAGCGATGCCAATGCCGCGCCGAGCCGCGCCAGCCCAGGGCTAACATTCCGTAGATAATCTGCGCCGCGCGATTGGTTGATCGATCCCGCAGTGTCGCCAGATCGGGAACCAGTCCGATGAACCAGAACAATAAGGAAATAGTCGCGTAAGTGGAAACGGCAAAGACGTCCCAAACCAGTGGGCTGCGGAATTGCGGCCACACCCTCATGGTGTTGGGATAAGGGAAAAGCCAGTACGCGAGCCAGGGTCGGCCCACGTGAATCAGGGGAAAGAGGCCAGCGGCCGACACTGCGAACAGCGTCATGGCTTCGGCAAACCGGTTAATGGAATTGCGCCAGGATTGTCGCAACAACAGAAGGATGGCCGAGATCAGCGTGCCCGCATGTCCGATTCCGATCCACCACACGAAGTTCACGATGGCGAAGCCCCAGCCGATCGGGATGGTGACGCCCCATATGCCAACGCCGCGGACAAATAAATATCCGACGGCGAACAACATCATCATAGTGAGCAGAAACGCGATGCCAAAGCCGAGGAACCAACCATTGGACGTGGGGCGCGTAAGGACAATCGAGCTGATCTTGTCGGTGACCGTACCGAAGGTGTATCCGGGCTCTATGACCGGAGCGCTATCGCCAATGGTCGCGGGTTGTCTTGGCTCGTCCATCTCTCGATCGTGCTCCGCCTAACTTTCCAACTCTGGATTCGGATTGCGAATCTCGGCCAGATATGTGGTTCGGGGCCGGGTATTCAGGTCGGCCAGCAAACCGTAGTTGCGTTCGATCGCCTTGAGCTTTGAAACCCGGCTGTTGGGATCGTTGATATTGCCAAAGGTGATCGCATTGGCCGGGCAAGATTGCTGGCAGGCCGTCTGCAACTCGCCGTCCTGGATGGTGCGACCGTCTCGCTCGGAATCAATGCGATGCTGGGTAATGCGCTGAATACAGTAGGTGCACTTTTCCATGACACCGCGGCTGCGCACGGTGACGTCGGGATTTCGCATCATCTTGTACTGCGGCGTTTCCCAATCCTGGAAGAGGAGGAAATTAAAGCGCCGGACTTTGTATGGACAGTTGTTAGAGCAGTAGCGCGTGCCCACACAGCGGTTGTAGACCATGTCATTCAGGCCTTCGGTACTGTGTACGGTTGCACCCACGGGACAGACGACCTCGCAAGGGGCGTTCTCACATTGCATGCAAGGGACGGGCTGGAAGTATGCCTTGGGATTGTCGCGGTCTCCCTGGTAATAAGCGTCCACGCGCAGCCAGTGCATGTGGCGGCCGATCACAACTTGCTCCTTGCCGACTACTGCAATGTTGTTCTCCGACTGGCAAGCGACCATGCAGTTGTTGCAGCCAACGCAGGCATTCAAATCGATCGCCATGCCCCAAGCGTAGAGTTCCTTGTCATACGGATACGGTTTGTACAAAGTCAGCTCCGCCGGGGGTTGTTCTTCCCTCGCGAAGCCTGGTTCCTTGCGATACTCTTCGAGACTCGCAGAGCGCACTTGCGGCCGCGAGCCTTCCGGCGTATCCATCGTCTGGTAGCCCTGGGTCGTAGCTAGCTTATAAGTGCCGCCAGCCTTGGTGATACTTACGCCGCTGGTGAACCATGGCGTTGCGCTGTAACGAAGCGGGTACATATCGAAACCTGCGCCAGTCCCGGCTCGGCCTGCGCGCTTACGCCCATAACCTAGGAACACGGTGACGGAGTTGTCGGGATGGCCGGCTTGAATCCAGATGGGAGCGGTCACCTTCTTGCCATTCAATTCCAACGTGACTAGATCTTCGCTCTTCAGCCCCATCCGCGCGGCCATGGCCGGGCCGACGAGCACTGGGTTGTCCCAGGTCATCTTCGACATCGGCTTGGGCAACTCCTGCAGCCAGCCATTGTTCGAGAAGCATCCGTCATAAACGCAGGGATCGCGGCGGAAGTTGATCTCGATGGATTTTCCGTCGCTGACTGGCGACGGTGGAAAGGCTACGGACTTCAGGCTGACTGACTTTGGTGCAAACGTTGTTCCGTCAATCCATCCGTCATGCAGTGACTTTCGCCAGAAGGCGTCGAAGTCCGCGCCTGGGTGCTGCTTCTTCCAATAGCCTTGTACGACTTCGTGGCCCGTGGCTTCGGCTTGCCCCGCAAGCAGTGCGGTAATTTCATAAACACTCTTGCCGCCATAAAGCGGAGCAATCAGGGGTTGCACGATGCTGACCGTGCCGTCATATGCCCGAGTATCGCCCCACGATTCGAGATAATGCGCCTCGTTCACATGCCACTGGCAGAGTTCGGCCGTCTCATCCTGGTAGAGGCCGAGGTGCACCCGCATCGGAATGTTTGTGTTTTTTAGCGCATCGGCGAAAGCGAGGTCGGCAGGTGCATCGTAGGCTGGATTTCCGCCCATGATGAAAAGCATGTCCACCTTACCGGCGCGCATGTCGGCCACAAGATCTTTGATCGAATCGGTTCGATTCACCGGATTTGCGTCAACGGGCTCGGTATAGGTGACCGTCTTGCCGATATTGCCGAGCGCCTGATTCATGGCATGCACGAAAGCATGCACAACGGGAGGCTGATGGTCGCCGGCGATGATGACGCTCGAGCCGCGATGGCTCTGCAGATCCTGGGCGACTGCCGCGACGTATTTCGCCTGCTCTTTGTCCAGGACGCCGTCGCCACCGGAGTTCATTCCGAGCACCGTCCCAAGTGCCCTCGCGAACACCTCAACGTGGGTTGATCGCAGCGGCAAGCGATGGTCTGCCTTTGCACCGGTTGAGCTCATCGTGCTCTCGACCACATATAGCCGGTTTATGTTGCCCTCGTCCGGATTGCGCCGCTTGGCAAAGTCGTGAATATAGCGCGTGCTTCCGGGGAATCCCGCGTACAGGAAATCGGCGTCAAGGGAAAGAATTACGTCCGCATTTTCGAACCGGTACTGCGTTTCCACCGGCTGGCCGAAAGCCATCTTCGCGCCCTCGAGCACATTATCGCGATTCACGGGCTCGTACACATGCCACTTCGCTTGCGGATAAAGCTTGAGCACCGCCTGCAGCTGATCCGCCAGCGCGGGTGAAGAAACCGTTCGCGTCAGGATGCGGATGCCCGCTCCCTGCACAGCCTTCTGCGCGTTGAGCGGTCCACGAATCGCTTCGAGAAATCCTCCCCAGGTGCGAACGTCGCCCAAGTACGCAATGGTCTGCGACCGATCGGGGTCGTACATGCCGAGGATCGAAGCCTGCGCGAACACATCCGTTCCACCAAGGCTGGCGGGATGCTGCGCGTTGCCTTCAATCTTTGTCGGACGATAGAGATGACTTTCGACGAGGATCGGACTCGCGTATCCGCCCAGCGTGAAAGCCGTGGCATAGAACATCGGGACGCCGGGAATTACCGCTTCCGGCTGCCGCACATAGGGAACAATCGGCTCCAGCGGCTGCTTCGTGCAGGCCGTCATTCCAGCCATTGCCAGCGAAGCCCCCATCAGCTTCAGAAAACCGCGGCGCGAAACCGAGTCCAGCCACTCTGACGCGCCTTTGGGAAACTCGCGATGCATCATCTCTTGGAACTCGGCACTGCCCGCAAGTTCTTCCAGGCTTCGCCAATATTCAGGACCTTTCGTCCCGGCGATTTGGGTGCGAGCTGTTTCGAGATTCAGCTTGTCCTTCTTGCCCGGACAAACGTCCTCGCGGTGCTGCTTGCCGTTCTTTTCTTCCATCTTCATTCTGCCTGCTTGATGGAGGCGTCCGCGCCCGGTTGGGACGGGCGAGACGCCCGTCCTCCATTATTTCCGGAACCTCAGCGGTGACACGTCGAACAACTGGTAATGTCCGTCACCGTTCGCAACTTATACTTCTTCACTAAATCCGTGCCTAGCGAAAGCTGATCCGTATAAATCCTCCCGTCCAGCACCACGGGTTTGTTGCTCGACGGCTGCTCGTAGCGCATATTGAAAACCTGGTCGCGAGGCCGCAGATTTTTCTCCGGTGCGCGGTGGCAATCCAGACACCACTCCATTTGCAGCGAAGCGTAATTGAACATCAACGGCATCCGGTCGACTGGACCGTGGCAGGTGTTACAGCCCACGCCCTTGTTGACGTGAATGCTGTGGTCGAAGTAAACGAAATCCGGGAGATCGTTGACTCGCGTCCATACCAAGGACTTGCCGGTGCGAAAGCTCTCGCGCACCGGTTCGAGCAACGGCGCTCCCGTCCAAATTTGCGAATGGCAGTTCATACAGGTCTTGGTTGGAGGAATCCCGGCGAACGAAGATTTCTCAACCGAAGTGTGGCAATAGCGGCAGTCAATGCCCAACCCGCCAACATGGTGCTGATGGCTAAAGGGAACAGGCTGGGGCCGCACCACTTTGGCGTAAGTGATGTAGGGCGACCGTTGCAGTTCGAGCAGTGCCCATAGCAAGGCCGAGACCAAAAATACTGCCCCGTAAATCGTGGCACGGGAGATTGTGTTCGTACTGCGATGAAAAATCTGCATCGACTTTCAGTGCAGCAGGGATATTGAACTCCATCCCCAGTTCAATAAGGCGCTGTTTGGAGCAAGCAGTCACAGAAAGCTGTGATGTCGCACATGAAAACTTGTGATTATAGCAGTTCGCGACTTGTTGTGATCGAGCAACAATTCAATTCCAGCAAAATCAACCAAAATTATCGCACCAGGAAAAGCTCGCCGAAAAATTTTAACAAAATTGCCAAGGCTTACGCTCCACTGCGAAAGTCTTATTGCCGCCCGATACGTCGGCTGACACAGACGGGCCTTACCGCAGGTTCATCACCAACAACTTCGGTTCAGTCATCTCCTCGATGGCATAACGCAAGCCTTCACGCCCTAATCCCGATTCTTTAATACCGCCGTAAGGCATGTGATCAATGCGAAATGTCGGAACGTCCCCGGCCATTAAAGCCCCCACTTCGAGTTCTTCGTAGGCGCTAAATAACAGCTTCGCGTCCCGCGTGAAAATCCCAGCCTGCAAGCCGTATGGAGAATTATTAATCTGCTTCAAGGCATCGGAAAAATCGTCATAAGACTCGATGGTGACGACCGGGGCAAAAATTTCCTGGCAATTCACCTTCATCTCTGGACGGGTGCGGGTCAGAACGGTCGGCTCGAGTATCGAACCTTCACGTTGTCCCCCGCAGAGCAATCGGGCGCCGCTACGGACGGCCTCCTGAACCCAGTCACTGGCGCGGATGGCATCGCTTTCACGAATCAGCGGGCCGACATCGGTTGACTCTTCCAGCGGATCCCCCGTCTTCAGTTTCCTGACCCCCGCGACAAAAAGGTCTGTGAATCTTTCGAGCACCGTCCGCTCGACCAGGATGCGCTGTACCGAAATACAAGATTGCCCGGCATAAGCGAAACTACCAGTCACGCACCGCTCGGCCGCGTAAGTCAGATCAGCATCACTGTGAACGATGACGCCTGCGTTTCCTCCCAACTCGAGCGTGACCTTCTTCTTGCCCGCTCGGCTTTTGATGTCCCAGCCGACCGCCGCGCTGCCCGTAAAGCTAATCAGTTTCAGGCGCTCGTCCGTTACCAACAGTCCAGCGTCTTCGTTGGAGAGCGGAAGAACATTCAGAGCACCGTCCGGCCAGCCAGCCTGCTGCACCGCCTCAGCCATGAGCAAGGCCGTTAGCGGCGTCTGCGGGGCCGGTTTCAGCACCATCGTGCAGCCACAGGCAATCGCGGGAGCGACCTTGTGCGCCACCAGATTGAGCGGAAAATTGAACGGCGTGATCCCGGCAATCGGTCCCAAAGGAAAACGCCGCACAATTCCCCAACGGCCCGCCGTAAATTCCTGCCAATCGAGCGGTAGGTACTCGCCGTAGATACGCGTACTCTCTTCGGCAGCTACAGTGAATGTAAACACGGATCGTTCCACTTCACTTCGCGCTGCCTTGATCGGCTTTCCCGCTTCGTGGGCCAAAGTGTGGGCAAACTCTTCCTTGCGGTGGGCGATATTCTCTGCCACCCGACGTAGCACGCGTTGCCGTTCAAATGCCGGAAGCCTTCGAGTAGTACCGAAAGCTTTTACCGCGGCCGCGATAGCCGCCTCGGCGTGCGCGCGCTTCCCCTGAAACACGCGGCCGACAACACTGCCATCGTAGGGAGCTCGAATCTCAACTGCGTCGCCATCCTCGATCCATTTACCATCGAGGAGGAACCCATGCGTCGCGACGGGAGTTGCAGTCATCTGTGCCATGGCGTAATTCTTGCGCATCCCCCAAACGCAAAGAAAAGATTATAGGCTTTTTCAGCGATGCGAGAGTGACGTCAAGCGATAATTGATTCCGCTAGAATGCCATCAGGAAGACGGACCCGTGCTCACATCCATTGTGGAAACCAGCGAGTTGTTGCGTAAAAGAGAGTTGTCGCCCGTTGAGCTGACGAAGAACTGCCTGGCCCAGATCGAAAAGCTCAACCCCACGCTGAATGCCTTCATCACGGTAACCGCCGAGTTGGCTCTTACGCAGGCACGCGCCGCCGAAGCAGAAATCTTGAGCGGACATTGGCGCGGGCCTCTGCACGGGATCCCGCTGGCACTAAAAGATCTTATCGATACCGCTGGCATTCGCACCACCGCGGCCAGCGCCTTGTTCAAGGATCGCGTCCCGGCGGAAGATGCTGAAGTGGTACGGCGTCTAAAAGAGGCTGGAGCCGTTCTATTAGGTAAGCAGAACTTGCACGAGTTCGCGTACGGCGGCAGTTCGATGATCAGCTACTACGGTGAAGTTCATAATCCGTGGGATCCCGCGCGCATCGCCGGGGGATCGTCAGGAGGTTCAGCCGCATCCGTGGCTGCGGGTCTTGGTTATGGCGCCATTGGAACGGATACTGCCGGCTCTGTTCGCGAGCCTGCTGCTTTGTGCGGAATCGTCGGCCTAAAGCCCACCTACGGACGCGTCAGCGTTCGTGGCGTAATCCCGCTCTCGCTGTCGCTCGATCATATTGGCCCGATCGCGCGCACGGTTTCAGATGCCGCAGTGATGCTACAGGTAATCGCAGGCCACGACTCAAAGGACGCGCACAGCGCCGACGTGCCGGTTCCTGACTACGTCGCAGGGCTCCGCGATGGAGTGAAGCAATTGAGGATCGGGGTCCCGAGAAAATTCTTCTACGAAGATCTCGACCCGGAAATTGCTTCTGCCGTAGAACAGGCAACCGGCGTATTAAGAACCCTCGGCTGCAGTCTGTCCGAGATCGAGATTGATGTACCGACAGACCGCACACTGCAAACTGCGGAGTCCTACGCCTACCATGCGAAGTTTGCCTCGCGGAGTCCCGAACTGTACCAGCCGGAAACGTTGCGCCGCATCCGTAAGGGCGAAGACATTAGTGCCGCCGAGGTTGAGCAGCGGCGCCGTGAGCTAAAGCAAATCCGCAGCGAGATCCACAAAATATTTGAAGGTGTGGACGCTCTTGTAACTCCAACTACGCCGGTTCCTGCGGGTGCGATCGATGAGCTCAAGAAGGACCCAGACCTCCTCCGTCCGCACGAACTATTGCTGCTCCGCAATACCCGCCCGGTAAATGTGTGGGGACTGCCCGCGATCTCAGTTCCTTGCGGATTCACTACCGCGGGCCTTCCGATCGGGCTTCAAATCATCGGTCCGCAATGGCGGGAAAACACAGTTCTACAGGTTGCTTATGCGTACGAGCAGGCCACGGATTGGCACAAACGGAGCCCGAGGTTGGTTGAGGGATAACGCTACTCGACTCGGCGATGAGATCCTCCACACAGGAACGCCCAGCGCAGAACCGCAGCAGGGCCGCATCTTTCCTTTTATGACGAGGCCGATTGTTAGTATGTTCTGGTGCCAACTAAGAACGCCGAAAAGCCTCGATTGACCATCCTTCGTTCTGAGCCCCTTGCTCGCATTCCGTGGCTGATTCACGGATTCAGCACTCGAGTCGGCGGGTTTTCACGCGCTTATGGCGGGCGCAGTCTCAACCTCGGATTCACCAAGCAGGATCCGCGCAGCGCAGTCGAACGCAACCGCGCGGCCTTCTTGTCGCGACTCGGCGCCGTCAACGGCAAGAAGCCGTGGCCCCTGGTCACCTTGCGCCAGATTCATTCCGACCTCATCCACTGCGTTGACGGCGTGCCAAAAGAACCACTGGTTGGCGATGGCCTGATCGCCGGAGTGCCCGGTATTCTCCTTGGCATCCAAACCGCCGATTGCCTGCCGGTTATTCTGGTCGACACCAAGCGGAGGGCTGTGGGAGTCTTTCATGCGGGATGGCGCGGTACGGTCAAGCGCATTGTCGAGAAGGGAGTGGGAGAAATGCACCGTTGCTTCGGCACCCTGCCCAAAAATATTAAAGCGGCCATCGGCCCCGGGATTCACGGCTGCTGCTACGACGTCGGAGCCGAAGTGCGCCAGCAGTTCGAATCGCAGTTCCCTTATGCGGAGGACTTGTTCCGTGAAGTCAAGGAATCCGACCCGGTTCGCGAAAAGTACCCGCTGCTGTTTCTGACGGCACGGGCTCCAGGGCACAGTGATCTGCCAATGAAAATCTTCCTGGATCTCGTCGAAGCCAACCGCCGTCAGCTGATGGACGCCGGAATCCCGCCAAGGAACATCAGTGCATCGACGCAGTGTACTGCCTGCAATCCAGACCTCTTGTTTTCTTATCGGGCGGAAAAGGGAATCACCGGCCGAATGATGGGTGTTGCAGGAATCAAGCCTTCTCAGCAAAAACCAACAGACCGCTAAGTGGAGCGGTTACAAAATCTCGGGCATTGCTTGTAATTGGTGGTACAGTTTCAGCCTTGCTGACGCGCAACGCGCGCGCAAACACACCCCCGATTTGCTGGAGGCGGCTATGTTCGGTGGAGGCTTGCTTTACATCATCATTGTCGGACTCATCGCCGGTTGGGCGACAGGCAAAATCATGAAGGGCGCGGGCTATGGTGTGCTGGTGGACATTCTGCTCGGGATTGCCGGCGCCATTATCGGAAGCAGGATTTTGGCCATGCTGGGTATCTTCACGACCGGCGGGCTGATCCCAAGCATTTTGGTTGCAATTTTCGGTGCTGTCATCCTGGTCGCGATCGTTCGAGCCATCAAGAAAGCCTGACCGATCGCTACTTCTTGGCCTTTTGAAGCCGCTGTTCGAGTGCCTTGACGTCGTCCTGCAGGCCCTTCGGAAGATGGCTGCCGAACTTGGCGAAGTGCTCCTTGATCAGGGGAATTTCCGCTAGCCAGCCCTCGACATCGACGCTGAGCAGTTCGTCCAGGTGAGCACCTTTGATGTCGAGGCCCGTGGTGTCGAGATCGGCGACGTCGGGAATTCGCCCGATCGGGGTCTCTTTCGCGTGCACTTTGCCGTCGCAGCGCTCGAAAATCCATCTCAGCACCCGGCTGTTTTCGCCATAACCGGGCCACAGGTATTTGCCATTTTTGTCCTGGCGAAACCAGTTGACGTAGCAGATCTTCGGCAGCTTGGAGGCGTCGGAATGTTCGCCGATCTTGAGCCAATGCGCGAAGTAGTCGCCCATGTGATAACCACAGAACGGAAGCATCGCCATGGGATCGCGGCGCAACTGGCCGACTTTGCCGGTGATTGCGGCCGTGGTCTCGCTGCTCGCAGTAGCTCCGAGGAACGTACCATGCTGCCAGTTGAACGCTTCCGTGACCAGCGGAACAATTCCGGCGCGGCGTCCACCGAATAGAATGGCATCAATGGGCACGCCCGTCGGATCCTCCCACTCGGGAGCAATCACGGGGCATTGCTTGGCCGCAGCCGTAAAGCGCGCATTGGGATGGGCGGCTTTCCGGCCTGAATCCGGTGTCCACGGCCGCCGCAGCCAATCCACCAACTGGGAAGGTTTCTGCTCGGTCATTCCTTCCCACCACACGTCGCCGTCGAGCGTCATCGCGCAATTGGTAAAGACAGAGTCGTGAGCGACCGTGAGCATGGCGTTGGGATTCGATTTCACGCCCGTGCCCGGCGCCACGCCGAAGAAACCGAACTCGGGATTGATGGCGTAAAGCCGGCCATCGGCGCCGAACTTCATCCACGCGATGTCGTCGCCGATGGTTTCGACCTTCCAGCCGGGAATGGTCGGGATCAGCATCGACAAGTTCGTCTTGCCGCAAGCCGAGGGAAATGCCCCGGTGAAATATTTCGCTTTGCCCGCCGGGCTGATGAGCTTGAGGATGAGCATGTGCTCGGCCATCCAGCCCTCGTCGCGCGCCTGCACCGATGCGATGCGCAGCGCGTGGCACTTCTTACCGAGTAACGCATTGCCCCCGTACCCAGAACCGTACGACCAGATCTCGCGCGTCTCGGGAAAATGACAAATGTACTTGTGCTCGGCGTTGCAGCGCCAGGTCGCGTCCGGCTGATTGGGGCCGAGCGGGAAGCCGACGGAGTGCAACCCGCGTACAAAATCACCATCTTCCCCAAGAGCCTGAAGTACGCGGCTGCCAACTCGGGACATGAGATGCATGCTGGCCACAACGTACGCCGAGTCGGTGATCTCCACTCCGATCTTCGCAATGGGCGACCCGATCGGACCCATGCTGTAGGGAACTACGTACATGGTGCGGCCTACCATTGAACCGGTGAAGAGTCCGGTGAGCTTCTGCTTCATCTTGGCAGGGTCTTCCCAGTTGTTGGTCGGGCCGGCGTCCTCTTTGGTCAGGGAGCAAATGAAGGTTCGATCTTCCACGCGGGCTACGTCCGCCGGATCCGACCGGACCAGCACACTGTTGGGACGCTTCGCCGGGTCCAGCGGGATGGCCGTCCCGGTGAGGATCATCAGCCGCAGCATCGCTTGATACTCCTCCGGCGAGCCGTCGCACCAGTGGACCCGATCGGGTTTGCACAACTGTGCGACCTGTTCAACCCAGCGCGCCAGCTTGGGATGCCGACGATCGTGCGCGGCTGACTCAACTTCTACCGTGATACTGGCCATGGTGATGTCTCCGATCTTACAAACTGCGGCCACGCGCTGGAACCCCGTAGCCAGGGCAGAAGCTGTGGAGTTTACCTACCCGACGGGCTGAGTGCCAACTTTCTCTTCCACCGCCGCGTCCAGATGCTCAAGCGTCTGCGCGACAGTTAGCGAATACATTTCCTGCCCCATCCCTTCGCCGGATTCCAACGCGTTCTTGAGATAGTGCCCGGCGATCTCTACGGCGAGTGGATCGGTAATCAATTTTCCGGTGCGCTTCTGGTATTCCACCCACGCGGGGTGGGGCAGTGCAATCCAGACGGGACGGCCATCGACCAGAAACTTGACGTCCACTGCGTCCGCGTGCCGAGTGGCAATCGCCACGATCAGTGCCTGATAAATACAATGCACGTCCTTCTTGGTCCAGCGGTCCACAGTATGGAAGTCTTTGTACATGCCTTTAAAACTATATCGGACCACTCGGGACGGTAGCAAACCGGCGAACCTGCGTGCAAGTTGAATTATGATAAACGCTTGCTCGAATGCTGCTGGCTGACTCCTTGGAAATACCATGAAGAATCTCGGCATCCTGCTCTCCGGACGCGGTTCGAACTTCGAGGCCATCGCCGGGAATGTCGCTGCCGGGCGTATCCCGGATACGCGCATCGCCGTCGTTATTTCCAACAAGGCCGACGCTCACGGGATTGAGACCGCTCGCAGTCTCGGAGTCACCGCGCTGATAATTCCGTCCAAAGGCAGGGACCGAGACGAGCATGATCGCGAAATCGTAGCTGCCTTGCGGAAGCATCAGGCTGACCTTGTGTGCCTGGCAGGATACATGCGGCTTCTTTCTCCGTGGTTCGTGCAACAGTTTCCGCGGCGCATCCTCAATATTCATCCATCTTTGTTGCCGGCATTTCCCGGACTGGAAGCTCAGGAGCAAGCCTTCGCGTACGGTGTAAAGGTTTCAGGCTGCACGGTGCACTTCGTGGACGAAAAACTCGACCACGGTGCCATCATTGTGCAGAAGGTTGTCCCGGTGTTCGACACCGACGACGAACATACCCTCGCCGCCCGAATCCTCGAGCAGGAACATATCGCGTACTCAGAGGCGATCAATGTTGTTCTAGACGGAAAATTTGAGGTTGTGGGGCGGCGGTTGAGAGCCCTTAGCCGCTGAGCGCACGTGTGGACAGCCGCCCCCGGCTGTCCCACCGAGCGAAAGCTCGGCCGGTACATTGCTTATAATCGAAAGTCCATGCCAAACTTCGCCCCCGTCGACGAGCAGTTAGCCTACATAAAAAAAGGCAGCGCAGAAATCATTCGCGAGAGCGAGTTGCGTTCCAAGCTGGAGAAATCTCGCGCCACTGGCAAGCCACTGCGTGTGAAACTCGGCATGGATCCCACTGCTCCGGACCTGCATCTCGGACACACAGTGGTGCTCCGCAAGCTGAAGCATTTTCAAGATCTCGGTCACACAGTGATCTTCCTGATCGGCGATTTCACCGGAATGATCGGCGATCCGACAGGGCGTTCAGCTACGCGTCCGCCGCTCTCCCGCGAACAGATTGAGCAGAATGCTGAAACCTACAAGGCCCAGGTCTTCAAGATTCTTGACCCGCAAAAGACCGTCATTGATTTCAACCGCCGCTGGTTCTCGAAGTTCACCGCTGACGACTTCATCCGCCTGGCAGCCAAATACACGGTCTCGCAGATGCTCGAACGTGAGGACTTCCACAAGCGGTTCCTCGAAGAAAAACCAATTGCCGTACACGAACTGCTCTATCCGCTGGCTCAGGGCTACGACTCGGTGGCCCTAGAGGCGGACGTCGAACTCGGCGGTACCGACCAGAAATTCAATCTGCTGGTGGGCCGCGAACTGCAGCGCGCTTATGAGCAGGAGCCGCAAGTCGTGCTAACCACGCCGATCCTCGAAGGTTGGCGCCCCGGCGCGGAGAAAATGTCGAAGTCACTGGACAATGCGATTGGAATCCACGAGCCCGCTTCTGAGATGTACGGCAAAATAATGGCCATATCGGACGACAAGATGTGGCGCTACTACGAACTGCTGACGGATGTTCAACTACCCGATATTCGCCAAATGCGGGAACAGGTGAGTTCTGGCGAGCGCCATCCTATGGCTTTGAAGCAGCATCTGGCACGCACAATCGTACGAGACTTCCATAGCCTAGAAGAAGGACTCAAAGCTGAAACCAACTGGTCACGCCAGTTTCAAGACCGGGAAGCACCGGAGTCGATAGAGGTAGTCCAGGTGCAGTTTGCCGACATAAAGCATTCTGAGAATCCGCCCGGAGGCGTTCACTGGTTTATCAAGTTAGATAAGCTACTGTATAGGGCAGGATTCGCTACCTCCGTTTCCGAAGCACAGCGCAAGAGGGAACAGGGATCCGTTCGCATCGCGGGTGATGTCAGAAAGGAACCGGTATTCGCGATTACTTTCCCCCCCGCTTCGCTGGACATCCGCGTGGGGAGAACCGTGAAGCAAGTTCAGATTTTGCCCTAGCCTGCAAATCATGCCGGCATCGCGCGCCCTGCTCGCAGTTGTATACTTTTCTGACAGCGGAGAAAGTGAGTCGAGGTCACACATCCAGCTCCGCTAACCGAAACAGTCTTATGTTGTCTAATTCATCTTTCGAACTACGAGTACCGCTCGGAGATTGCGAATGCGAGACGATTCACTGAAGGACGAGCCGAAGGCAAAAGTTGGCGACAACTCTGGCGTTTCCCGTCGCGACTTCCTGAAGATTTCCACCATTTCCGCGGCCGCCGTGCCGATTCTCGGAACCAAAGTCGTGCAAGCTGCGGGCGAGCCGGTCAAGGTTTATGGTCCGGGCAAGACGCCGGTCGAGCTCACCATAAATGGTCAGAAACACACCCTCCAACTTGAACCCCGTGTCACCTTGCTCGACACCCTTCGCGATCAGTTGGACATCACCGGCGCCAAGCGGGTGTGCGATCGTGCGGAATGCGGCGCTTGCACCGTGTTGATCGATAGCAAGCCAGTGTATGCGTGCGCGGTTCTGGCTATCGAAGCGCAGGGGAAATCCATCACCACGATCGAGTCGCTGATGCAAGGCGAAAATCTTAATCCTATCCAGCAGGCCTTCGTCGACAACGATGCTTCGCAATGCGGATTCTGCACACCGGGGTTCGTTGTCGCCTTCAAGGCCGTGCTTGATAAGAACCCGAATGCGAGTCCCGAAGAGATCCGGCACGGCCTTAGCGGGAATGTTTGCCGATGCGGCACATATCACGGAATCCATCTTGCGATTGCGCAGATGGCGCAGAAAGGAGCGTGAGCCATGCCAGACTACAATTGGCCTGATGCTGAGCATCGCACCCTGATCGGCAAGCGCATTTCGCGCGTTGATTCGCCGGTCAAGGTTTCCGGCCGTGCCAAGTACACCTACGACTATCACGGCGCGAGCATGCTGTTCGGCAAAGTTCTGCGCTCGCCTTACGCGAAGGCGAAGATCGTCAGCATCGACACCAGCGCAGCGGAAAAAATGCCAGGTGTAAAAGCGGTCGAGATCATTCAGAAAGTTGGCACCACGGCTCAGTGGGCGGGAGATGAAATCGTCGCTGTTGCCGCAGTCGATGAATCCACGGCAGAAGACGCGGTACGCCTGATTAAGGTTAGCTACCAACCTTTGTCATACCTGGTCAGTGACGCCGAGCCACCTACTGGGGCTGGCGAAGCTGCGGGCCCGATGGGCGAAGACGACATTGACGATGCGATCAGCAACCAAATGCCCGACGCGCAGTTGGTTCAATATCTTCAGGAGCACGGCGTCAGCTTCAAAGTCGACGATGACTTCTTAAACGACATGAAGGGCGAGGGCGCCTCCGAGGCGGTGCTCGCAGCAATCCGCAGCGCTCCGTACCACCAGGCGACGGGCGGCGGCCATTCCGCCTATCAGAAAACCGCGGCACAAACCAGCGGGGATCCCGACAAAGCGTTCGCCGAAGCCGAGGTCGTCTCTGAAGGGCTATACGGTTCTGCGGTGATCGTTCACTGTTGTCTTGAACCGCACGGCTCGGTCTCCGAGTGGACCGACAAAGATCATCTATTCACACACATTTCGACGCAAAATGTTTCCGGCATCGCCGCACAAATGGCGGAGCCGATGGGGGTCTCCGCGGCCAACATTCGAATTCACCAGGACAACATCGGCGGAGGCTTCGGCAGCAAGTTTGCCGCCGATCGCTGGGACATTACGGCGGCGAAGCTTTCGAGGAAGGCCGGCGGAAAACCGGTGCGCATCATGCTGGAGCGCGATTCGGAGCTGAAAGTCGCGGGCGCGCGCCCTTCCGCGTACGCTCGCGTGAAAGTCGCGGCGAAGAAAGACGGCACCCTCACGGCATGGCAATCACAATCCTGGGGAACGGGAGGCCCTGGTGGAGGCGGGGCGCCGCCGATTCCGTATGTTTTCGGCATTCCGAACTTGCATAAGGAACACACCGCGATTCGCAACAACATCGGCCCCGCCCGCGCGTGGCGCGCTCCTAATCATCCGCAGGCCGCCGTTATCACAATGGGCGCGCTCGATGATCTGGCTGCAAAGCTCAACATGGATCCTCTTGATCTCTGGTTAAAGAACCTTGAGATCACGGGGCCACGTCGCGACGTCTATCGCGAGGAACTTGCCATCGCCGTCGACCTGATGGGCTGGAAAGAAAAATGGCGTCCACGAGGTCAGAATGTCTCGAGCGGCATAGCCCGCGGCCTCGGGCTCTCGATTCATACCTGGGGCGGGCGCGGTCACGAGAGCGATTGCGATCTCACCATTCATCCCGATGGCTCGGTCGACATAAAAATGGGAACGCAGGACCTCGGCACCGGCACTCGCACGACGATCGTAATCGTAGCGGCTGAGACCTTGGGCATCCCCATTGAAGCGATCAATCTTTACATCGGCGACACTCTCTATCCTCCCTCGGGCGGCTCCGGCGGTTCGACCACGCCAGGCGGAGTTAGTTCCTCTACTCGGCGAGCCGCTGTGGATGCTCGGGAAGCGCTCCTCGCTAAAGTTGCCCCGGCTCTCAACGCACAGCCTGCCGATCTGGAGTGCGCGAATAGCACGGTGCGAGTGAAGAGCGATCCAAGCCGTTCGTTGAACTGGAAACAGGCCTGCTCCAAGATTGGTGCCATGCCCGTAACAGCGCGCGGACACAACGATCAGGTTGCCAGCAAGAATCATCCCGACTTGACCAACAGCGGCGTCGGCGGCGTAGGAATGGCCGACGTGGAAGTAGACACCGAAACCGGAATTGTAAAAGTGAAAAAGATGGTGGCCGTGCAGGATTGCGGTCTCATCATCGACCTCAAGACCGCCGAGAGCAGTTGTTATGGCGCCATGGTTATGGGCATCAGCTACGCGTTATTTGAAGAGAAAGTCATGGACCAGGCGACTGGCCGCATGCTGAATCCGAATATGGAGTTCTACCGGCTCGCTGGGCTCAACGACATTCCCGAACTTGTGGTCCATATGATGACCGGCAAGGGCTATGACGAACGCGGCGTGATCGGACTGGGCGAGCCACCGGTGATTTCCCCGGGAGCCGCGATCGCGAATGCAGTTGCCAACGCGATCGGTGCGCGGGTTTCGTTCTTGCCGCTAACGCCCGACAAAGTGCTCGCGGCACTGAGCCAAACTCAAAAGGCAGGTGCATAAATGCGATCTTTTGAATATGCGAGTCCCGTCACCAAAGAACAGGCGGTTGGGCTCTTAGGCACGACCTGGGGCCAGGCGGAAGTCCTTGCAGGAGGAACCGACCTTCTGGCTTTGATGAAGGATGACGTGGTCCATCCCAAGCGCGTTGTGAACATCAAACAGATCAAGGAAATGACCGGAGTCTCGGTTACGCCGCAGGGGCTTCGCGTCGGCGCGCTCACAACCTTGGGAGAGCTGGCGGATAATGTCAATGTGGTTAAGACCTATCCCGCATTGGCTGAAGCGATCAACGACGCCGCCAGTCCACAGATTCGCAACATGGCTACACTTGGCGGCAACCTCTGCCAACGTCCGCGCTGCTGGTATTTTCGCGGTGGTTTTGGACTGCTACCTAAAAATGAGTCGAGCAAAGACCTCGTCGCTGAAGGCCAGAACCGCTACCACGCGATACTGGGTAACGACGGCCCCGCCAAGTTCGTCAGTCCCTCGTCCATCGTTCCGGTGCTGATGGCGTACGGAGCTGCGATTCGTGTGGTCGGGCCGCATGGCACACGCGATCTCGCCCTTCAGGACTTCTACGTAATCCCGAAAACCGAAACTGAGCGGGAGCACGACCTGAAGCCGAACGAGATTGTTGCGGAAGTGATCCTGCCTCCGGTGCACGAAATGAAAGTCGCACATTATGAGATTCGACAGAAACAAGCTTTTGACTGGCCACTCGCCGTGGCCGCCGTTGGGCTGACAATGAAGGGCTCGCAGCTATTTGGGTCTCGCGTGATACTCGGCTATGTCGCGCCCATTCCGTGGCGCTCCGGCGATGGCGAAGTGGCGCTCAATAACGCCGCCCGCATCCACGGCGGAATTTCGGTGGAGGTGGCGGCAGCGGCCGCCGAAGGCGCACTTCAGAACGCAAAGCCGCTCAGTCACAATGCCTACAAAGTTCAACTCGCTAAAGTTGCGGTCAAACGAGCCATCTTGAAAGCCGCGTCGGAGGGTGCCGCATGATCAGCCGCTCATCTCTTCACGAGTCCGATCGTTTCAACACCAAACATCCCGATCTCTGCCCGGCCCTGCGCTGGAAAGCACAATTCATCCTCACCGAGCCTGATCCGACCGTCCCTCCATCGAATGAAGGCCTGTTCTGGTGCATCCACACTCAGACTTGCATCGGCCCCGACGGCAAGTTGGCGGAGCCGGGGAATTGCTCGTCCTCTCGCCGAAAATGCCACGGCACGGGAAAATGCGGATAAGAAAACCTCGCCCGGCTGCCTGGAACCTGCCATCCCCCTGATGCATAATATAAGCACGGCCGGGCCTCGTCCCCGAGAGCCCGCATTCATTGTGGGGGTGGCTGTATGAAGCGCTGGATTCGCGCGCTCAACGTTGTGGCTGTTGGGATTCTCACTGTTTGCCAGGGTACCGCGCAAACCGCGCCCTCTACCACCCCAGCCGCGGGTAATGACTATTCTTTTACTGTTTCGACCACTCAGCCGTGGACCGATACCGGCGTGGAACTTCAAGCGGGAGATGTTCTAGAGATCACCGCTGGTGGAACACAAAAATGTGATCCGCTGGGCGTGACCGGCGCTTCTGCTCAAGGACTTCCCGTGGCGAGCGCACTTCCGGGTGCTCTGATCGCTAAGCTGCAGGCGCAAGGAACCCCAATCCTGATTGGAGGCAGCAAGGAAGTTAAGGCCGATGCTCCCGGTCACCTGTTTCTTGGGGTCAATACAGGGGACAAACCACCCTGCAAGGGGAGCTTCGCAGTCAGCGTGCATCGCCAAGTAGGAGCGGCGTCGAGCCGTGGAGATGTTCTCAAGGAGCAATTGGTTACTGCCGCAGGGATCTTCCTTGCCGGACAATTAGGGGTACAAACAACTGGTTCGACGACTGCGACTCCGGTTCTGAAAATCTCTAACACACCTTTGGACTCCGGCCTGCGTAAGGACATCGATGGCCTGCCCCGCCGCGTCAATGATCAGTTCAAGAACCTCGGAGACATGGTGAACTTCATTCTCGTCGGTTCGCAACAGCAGGTGCAGGCCGCACTTGACGCAGCCAACTTCCATGTAGCCGATACCGATAACAAGAAGGCCGTGCTCGAAGCCGCGATGACGACTTATGAAAATAAAGATTACCTGGCAATGCCGATGAGTACGCTTTACCTTTTCAACCGGCCCCAGGACTTCGGTTACGAGCAAGCTGAACCCATCGCCATGGTCGCAAGCCGGCATCACTTTCGTTTGTGGAAAGCGCCATTCACGTGGAACGGACAGACCGTGTGGGTGGGCGCCGGAACGCATGACATTGGCTTCGCCAAGGACAAGCGCAACGGCAGCGTTACGCACAAGATTGATCCTAACGTGGATGGCGAGAGGGAAAATATCGGCGTGAGTCTGGAAAAAGGTGGCAAGGTGAAAAGTATGTCTTACTACCTCCCGCCTAATCCTGTACAGCAAGCGAAAAATGCGACGGGCGACGGTTATACTTCGGACGGACGGATTCTAGTCGTGTTCATGCAATAAAGAGGCTTCAGGCTCTATGATTAGAAAAAGGTGAGCCTGCCTCCTGAAGCCTGTTGCCTCCCTCCGTATGAGATAATTTTCAGATAGAGTCTTGAGGAGAAATATGGCTGAGCGCACGGTACTCTGTGTCAAGCTGCACAAAGAACTCCCAGGGTTGGATGAGCCACCCTTTGACACGGAATTTGGAAAGAAGATTTACGAAAACGTCTCGAAGCAGGCGTGGCTGGGTTGGACAGAATTCTGCAAAATGTTGCTCAACGAGTACCGCCTGAATCCGGCTCGCCGGGAAGACCAGGAAGCCATTGTTAAGCAGATGGAGCAATATTTCTTCGGCGAAGGCGCCGCCCCGCCCAAGGAGTATGTGCCACCCGTGCAGAAATAGCCTCATCGGCGTCGGTCGAATCACGACCGTAGTTACCTTAGCGGATACTGTTTACCGCATTGTTACCTGTATTTCATCATCCCGTAACATTCCCGCACTAGAAATGAGGTATGGATCCGCCCGTCTACGATACGCTGATCCTTTCCGACGTCCATCTGGGCTCGGAGTGCAGTCGTGCCCGCGACGCGACCCAGGTGCTGAAGGACAATCGCTTCCGGCGGTTGATCCTTCTAGGCGACATTTTTGCTGATCTCAACTTCGGCCGGCTCACCAAGGAACACTGGAAATTCCTCGGCTACATCCGCAAACTTTCGAATCCCAAGCGCAATGTAGAGGTAATCTGGGTGGAAGGAAACCACGACCAGGGCCTGACCGACATTATGTCGCACCTGGTTGGCGTGCGAGTGTACCAGGAGTATGTCTGGCACTATGCGGGGATGCGACACCTGGCAATCCATGGCCATCAGTTCGACCGCCTCGTCGCTAATAACTTGCGGCTCAATTATCTTGGGACCCTGCTCTACTTGCGGTTGGAGAAGCTCGATCTCAAGGGCAAGCCGGTGGCGCGTTTTTTTGATCGCCTGAACACGCGCTGGCTGCGGATGTCGACAAAAGTGGCCTCGGGAGCGCTGTTTCACGCACGGCTGAATAAAGCCGACCGAATTTTCTGCGGACACACCCACGTCGCCATGCACCAGGAGCGCGATGGACTGAACTATTACAACGCCGGCGGATGGATTGATTCCAAGCCAACCTACATCACTATCGACGAAGAGGGAGTGCGGATTCATGAATACCAGGAGCGACCTGACCATCGTGATTCCAGCGAAGAACGAGGCGAAACTGATTCCACGCTTGCTGAATTCGCTGGCGAATCAGGATTACCCGGAGATGCCGAATACGAAAATATTGGTAGCTGATGCCGGCTCGACTGATGGCACTCCCGATGTCGTGATGCAATTTCGTGATCGGCTGCAAGTCGCCGTGATTCCCGGAGGCTTACCGTCGGTCGGCCGCAATGCGGGTGCTGCGCTCGCTGACACCCAATACGTGCTCTTCATTGATGCCGATGTCGAGCCAACTTCGAATTCTTTGATCAGGCGCGCCGTGGAACTCGCACAGAATAAGCATCTCCATTGTGTTACGACGAACATCATCTGCCGTGAGGGCAACTGGCTCGATAAAGCTATTTATCTCGGCAACGACTTCTTCCAGCATCTGTCCCGGCTGCATCAACCTTTCAGCACGGGCATGTTCATGCTTTTCGATAAGCGGCGTTTTGATGAACTCGATGGCTTTCACGAGCAAGTGCACTTCGCGGAGGACTACCTTTTAAGCAAGCAGGTGGCGAGGCACAAGTTCGGCATCGTTGGCGGAGGCGTTTACACCACGAACCGGCGATTTCAAAAAATGGGACACTTGCGTGTGATCTGGCTCTTTCTGTTTACTGCGATGAATTTCTGGAACCCAAGTCATTTCTTGCGTGACCACAAATATTGGCAGACCTGACAAGTCTGCGGAAGTCCAAGATCTGGACGAACTAGCTTGGATGCTTCTTGCCTGAAATGAGGATGTAAGAACGTGTCCTTCCGGGAGCCTCAAACTTTTAACTAGATTTTCACAGTCGCGCAGCCAACTCACAAACGTCTAATCAGTATCATTAATCTCACAACCAAAAAGTGGGAGTCCGCGAGCGCTTCGTCAGGCCGGATAAGGAGTGCACATTGAAGTTAGATCTGGAAACTCGCGCCATCGATGATGTCATGGTTCTTTACTGCAGGGGCCGTTTTACCTATCGCGACGAGGCCACGGCATTCTCGCAAAAAATATCCGAACTCCTGCCTCAGGCGCGCCAGATTGTGGTCGAACTCGGCGGCTTGGAAATTATCGACAGTGCCGGCCTCGGTGAGTTGGTAGTCGTGCACATGTGGATCAGAGCCAGTGGATGCTCGCTGAAACTGGCCGGCGCCAATGCCCGGATTCGACAGTTACTCGAGCTTACCAACCTGCTATCCGTTTTCGATGTCCACCCCACGCTGGACGACGCCTTGCTCTCATTCCAGCGGAAAGTCGCTAAGACCGCGGTGCAAGCCGCGTAGGGTTCTCGCGAATCCGCGCAGGCGCCGTAGCCGGCGCAATGCTGGCTAGGAACGACCTGCACGCGCGTCGATCGATAACGGTCCACTTCCAACCAACAGAAGAAAGACCAGCCCGAGCAGCATGCAATAGTCTGTCCGCGCTTCATGGACTGTGCTCCAAAAGCCTGCCCGAGACAGCATAGGAACCTTGGTCGTCGCTATGGCAACGCTGATGTCGATGAGCAGAGGAATAGCAGCCAGTCGCGTGATGAAACCTATGATTAGGAGTGTGCCACAGACGATTTCAACAACCCCGACGAAGGGCGCGAAGAACTGTGGAGCCGGGATGCCAATCTTGACGAAGCGTCCCACGCCGAGAGCCGCAGGAAAGAGAAACTTTTGAATACCTTCCGACAAGAAAACAGCGCCTACCAGCAATCGGATGAGAATAGTCGCGTGCGGAGCGTTCGTCTTGAGCAAAGGATTTGGCACCTCAGGCGTACTTCATCAGAACCATAAATCCAAAGTCCATGTGTAGCTGCTGATGGCAATGAAACAGCGTATTTCCCGGATTATCCGCGGTGAAGTCCACCTCGACGATCTTATTGGCATTCACGACCACTGTATCCTTCAAAATACCGGATGTGGCTTTGCCGTACACCTTGGTCAATTCGAAACTATGCCGATGCAGATGCAGCGGATGGGCGTCGTCGCTCTCGTTCCGAAAGATCATGCGATATCGTTTTCCCGCGTGAACCATCAGTGGATCGGTATGCGGATAAGACTTCCCGTTGATCGTCCAGCGGTTGAAGCCCCCGTGACCGCCCGGAATCTTCTTGATGACCAGATCGAACTGGCCATCGGGCGCGGCGATACGGTTGGTCTCCTGCCCAAAGAGAGTGTAGTCCCAAGCCGTCTTTTCCGGCTTCTTCCATTGCGGAGCGCCTTTTCGATCGGCATACTCAACCACCGTACCAAAGCCATCCTTGCGATCATCGTCGTCCGTTGTCCCCAGAATCCAGACCCCGGGCGAGTCCATGCTCACGATAGCATCGACACGTTCCGCTGCGCCGACCTGAAGCACTCTCACTTTTTGCGGCTTCGGCACCGGATTGCCATCGAGCGCCACAACTTCGAACTGGTGCAAGGGCAACGCTACATTCACCGTTTCGGTCGCGCTTGCGTTCAAGAAATGAAACAGTACGCGATCTCCCTGCCGAACCCTGATCGGCTCCCCGTGACCGAGAGCCTTGTCGTTAAACGAGAACGCCCGATAACCCACTTCGAGTCCGTTGTTGGGTGGCGGAGGTGCGCTGCCCTCGTCTGACTCCTGCATCGAGGCGCTGTAGTAAGGTTCCCACTGATGCATCGCCAGAAAAACCTCGCTGTCATAGTGTCCGGGATCATTCTTCGGTTCGATATAGACGAAGCCGAACTGGCCGGTATAGAGGCTGCGATGAAGGTCTTTCCCCGCAAACGCGTGGCTGTGGTACCAACGCGAACCGGTTGGCCTTGGAGTGAAGTTGTACCGTCGATGCCGGTGTGGAGGCACTGCCGGACTTCCCTCCTCCGTCGCACCGTCGGCTTCGCTGGAAATCATCTGCCCATGCCAATGGACAATCTCTTCGTGATCAGTGTCATTGAAGACATCGATCGTGACTGGAACACCTTCCTTCATCCGCAGGAGCGGTCCGGGAACCTGGCGGTTGTAACCGAGAGTGTGAATAGTTCTGCCGGGAGCGATGTCAAACGATACGGGAGCGATATGAAGGGTGAAATCAGCCTTTGATTGGGCAGTCTGGTTCTTTTCACCTGCGAACAAATCGCGCGAAGCCAGGCCCGCGACGATTAGCCCCGCGTTCTTTAGAAAGTCCCGACGTTCCATATCTCATTTCCCAAGTGGTCCCAAGGAAGTGTGGATTGGAGTCCGCGTTTAGCTTTCGCCTAGAGCGCTTGGGAAACAGCATCACAGGCGGCGTAGTTTCCTTTCAGCGCATACCAGCGGACCCTCAGCAGTTCCCCAAACATACGGATGCCATCGCGTAGTGGATGGATGCGCGTTCCTTCGCGATGCGACCATGCAACGGGAACCTCGCTGACGGTGAACCCGAACTTTCTGGCCAGGTAAAGCAGTTCTGGATCAAATCCCCAGCGCTCGATCTTCTGCAAAGGAAAAATAGCCTGTGCGCTGCGCCGCGTGAACGCCTTGAAGCCGCACTGCGTGTCTTTGTACTGCAAGCCCAGAATTATGCGCAGCGCCAGATTGAAGATTCGCCCGAAGATTCTACGATGCAGCGGCTGCCTCCGAATCTGTAGTCTACGATCCACCCATCGCGAGCCGATGGCAATGTCCGCACCCTTCGCGATTGCCGCAAACAGCTTGTCCGCCTCCTCAATCGGCGATGACAGGTCCGCATCGCTGAACAGCAGAATGTCTCCTCGCGCGTGCAGCATTCCGTTGCGGACGCTATACCCCTTGCCGCGATTTCCGGGATTCTCCAGCAGCCGCAGGACGGCATGGTTGCTCGCATACTCGCGAACGATCGCTGCCGTATCGTCACTCGATCCGTCATTCACCACGATGACTTCAACACTCCAGCCGCGCTGCGCAGCGTGAGCGAGAATTTTGTCCAGCGTGCCTGCGATGCGCGCGCTTTCGTTGTAAGCCGGAAGGATAATGCTATAAGTTGCAGGTTCCAATTTAAGCTATCAGCCTTCAGCTACGAGACGCTAGTCTCGGGGATTGCCGCTTCAGAGTCAACCGCGGGACCGCGAAAGACAAGAGCTCTGGCAGAAGGCCAATCTCTGAAAGCTGATGGCTGAAAGCTTCTATGCCACTCGCCGCTGCTTCTCCAGCATGGACAGGAACTCTGCCACCAGCTCTTCGTCCCATAGCCCGCCGCGAGCTTCCTGCCGCATCGTGAAGGCAGCGTGCTCATGGCTCAGAGCAGGTTTGTAGGGTCGCGCGGTGCGCAAGGCATCGTATACATCCACGACCTGCAGGACTCGCGGAAGCAAAGGAATTTCAACCTTCTGCAAACCATCCGGATAGCCGCTGCCATCCGAGTGCTCGTGATGATTCCGGATAATAGGCAAGACCAGCCGCAGCGACTTCAATGGCCGGCAGATGTTCTCCCCGGTCACCGGATGCTGCCTCATGATGGCCCATTCTTCTTCGGTAAGGTTTGTCCCCTTTTTCAGAATGTCGTCGGGGACCGCGATTTTACCCAGGTCGTGCAGGTATCCGCCCCGCCGCAGCGCCACAATCGATTCTTCATTCAGGCCGAGATGACGCCCAAGGTTGCTGGCGTTCTCCGCTAAACGTTCACAATGCCCTTCTGTATAGGGATCGCGGCTCTCCACACTCAGGCCCAAAGTGCAGAGCACCGATTCCGCCGTCTCCAGTTCGTCGGTGAACTCCTTGAGTTTGAGCAACGATTTGACCCGGGCAAACAATTCTTCTGAAAAAATAGGCTTGTTGAGAAAGTCGTCGGCGCCAGCTTCGATTCCCCGCAGCTTGTCCTCGCGGTCGCTCAGCCCCGTGATCAGAACAAACGGAATCAGCCGGGTGGCAGGGTTATCCTTGACTTCGCGGCACAGTTCGTAACCCGACTTGCCGGGCATGACTACGTCGGAAAGGATGAGATCGGGCAGCTCCCGCCGAATTTCGTTCTCAGCCCGGGCCGCGTCCGGAACCGCAATCACCTCATACCCCCGGGTGGACAGCAGTTCGCGCATCAGCACCATCGTGTCCGGATTATCATCGACCACCAGTACCCGTGGGGCCCGACGCGGCGAAAGTTCCCCCATCTCTTTATAAGACGAAGAATGGCTGACGGGAGATGTCCGGAATTTGTGGGGAGGGCTCATAACTGCCGGTTGAGCAATCGCTTCGCTAATTGTAACGGATTTGTTGTAAAGGGACAGATTCGTGTTGTTGTTCCTGCGAATACCTGTCCAACTTTTGGACATGCCGTTTTGGGAAAACCTGAGACGCAGTGTGAGCTCTGACCTTGCCTATTCAGCCAGCCACTCTCTAGCCTCATTCTATGCGCTTCTTTTTTCGTATCATTCTCTGCTTCTTCCTCGGTGCGGCAACGGTTCTAGCTGCCTCCAAGCCACACGTAATTACGTTCGGGAAATGGACCGCCGTCAAATCATCCTCAGATCTCGACCAAAACCGGTCCGATGACTTGAAGGTAAGGGCCGTCTATATCGATGGCCGGTTGAAAGAATTTACCTTCAGCATTCCACATGAAGTCACCGAGCAGCTATTCGTGGTGCGACGCGTCGTTCGCGTGAACGATACTTTGCCTCAGGAAGCAGCCACACCGCCACGCTGGAGCTGGCAGCGCGGCGGATGGCTCGTCATCAACCGCGTCACCGGACATATCTCGCAAGCCAGCCTGCCTGAGTTTGATCCGGACTCGTCCTCAGGCACTTGGTATCGCGACTACGTTGCCTATTGCGGAATCTCGGACGACGGCCGCAAGCTCTCTGCCATCGTGATGCAACTCGGACGCCGCAAGCCCATCCTGAAAAAGCCCTTGGGCGAAGCTGCCAACGACGAAGCCTCAGAGTGCGCGCCGCCGGGCTGGCAACGCGCTCCCACGCGAGTAAGCTTCGTTTCTAAAGCCGACCAAAAGTTCACCTTCGCGGTCAGGGGCCACACCGTGGAAGTGGTCTCCGACGACGACTCCGAAGAAGGAACGCAATAATCGTGTGGCGCGGCCGCCCCCGCCCGCGGCTTTCCCCAACCTGACACGAGCAGATGCTCGCGTCAACTAGAGCCCTACCGCAAAGTCAGGTTCCCGCTTGTGTGCCTCACAATTGCGAACGCGCCGAAAAGCACGACGGTAGCCGCCACGAACACACCCCGCCGCCAACCATCGCGGATCTCTGGAGGCTGCGTGAGATGTTTCGCCAACGCCGCCCCGATCGCCAGGCCAGCCACCAAGCCGCCAATATGAGCCGAGTTATCGATTCCCGGCACCGCCGCACCAAAGAACAAATTGTACCCAGCAAACAGGAGCAAGCTTTTTAGCGTGCCCTGAATCGCCTGCTTCGAAATCGGCAAATGGCCAAGATAAAGAGCCGCGATCAAAGCTCCAGCCAACCCGAAAATTGCTCCCGAGGCGCCCACCCCGACCGCCATCGGATGCCACCACAGGCTCGCCAAACTGCCTGCGAGGCCGCAGAACGTGTAAGTCAATACGTACGTCCATGGATCAAAGATTCGCTCCGCGAGAAACCCGAGGTTCCAGAGGCACCACATGTTCAACGCAATGTGAATGATCCCAGCATGTACGTAGTTGGACGCGAGCATGCGCCACGGCTCCGCCGCCAATGAGAGCGGCCCGGCATTCGCTCCCCACTTCAGCAGTTGCGGGATTGTAGGGTTAACTGGCGAAACGCCCGTCAACACCATCACTACATATACGGCAACGTTCATTCCGACTAATGTAGTTGTGATGGGCTGTTTGTTGATCATAGTCTTTCAATGATTGACGCTCAGCAAGTAGCTCTTGGACCGGATTTGGGGATCGCGATCCTAAACACTAACAGAACCCCCGATTCCTGGCGCCTGAAGCCCCTCAATCTCCCGTCGTCTCCACCATCGCCATTTCTTCCAGCGTCGGCTTCTTCGTCACCTGCGCGCTGGTAACCAGAATCACCGAGGCAACCACAATCGCACTCCCGGCCAAGATGTAACCGTCCACGCGCTCATGCAGCACCAACCATCCCAGAAAAACCGCGACCACAGGGTTCACATATGCGTACGTTGAAACCTTCGCCGTGGGCACATGGTTCAGCAACCAGATATACGCCGTGTATCCGATCCACGATCCGCAAACCACCAGATACAAAGTCGCGCCGATCCCGCGCGGCGTCCATACGACGTGTGAAAAATCTCCCGCCACAATCGCGAACAGCAAATTGGCCAAGCCCGCCGCGACCATCTGCCAGGCGGTGGCCGAGAATGGATCTACCTCCGCGGATTTCCAGCGCTTGGCCAGCACCGATCCCAGAGCCCAGCTAAACGACCCGCCCAGCAGGCTGATTGAAGCCCACAGCTGCACCCGCCCGAATGAAGTTGTGGTGGTTAAGTCGGGCCACAACAAGACGAAGAGCCCGGCGACGCCCAGGCCTAGGCCAATTTTACCGCGTGCGGAAACATGATGGTCGCCCAGCAACAACGTATCCAGCACCAGGAACCAGAGCGGCGTCACCGCAATGATCAAGGCCGCGAGACCTGATGCCATGTACTTTTCCGCATACGAGAGCGTGAGGTTGCCGCCCATGAGCAAGAGCACGCCAACGATCGCCATCTGCCCCAGTTGCCGCGGTTTAAACCAGATGTTTCGTCCGCGCAGTCCGCAAAATGCCAGCATGAAAACGCCCGCAATCAGGAAGCGCACTCCACACATAAGCGCCGGCGGAATGCGCTCCACGGCAATGTCAATCGCCAGATAAGTCGATCCCCAAAAGAAATACACCAGCCCGAAGGCGAGAATCACAGCAAATCGGCTCTGACGCTGGGCATTAGTCATGGGATCGTCGTTCAACGGATAAGTATCAGACACACGAAACGGGCGTAGAGATGCGAGATATTAAGAACTACCGAATCGCCGTGAAGGTACTGTGCCGGGATTCACGCATGACTATCGACCAACGACCGAATGGGGGTTACGCTGAAGCACAAGGCAGGCTATAATGATCTTGGAATGATTTCCGATGCGCCGCCAAAGTCCCAATTCGCATCTGCCCGCGTGCTGGCTCCACTTCCTGGTGTGCCCGCGCCGGTATCTGGCAGTTTTGCCATCGCAGGCGCGTCCTAGCCTATTCGGCAGCGACTAACTCGCAAATCCTCCTCGTCCGATTCTGGCTTCAGGGTTGGAGTCCGCTTGTTCAGCGACCCTTCCTCGAAGCCAACGACCAAAGACGAACGACCAACGACTTCTTGGAGGATGCCATGCCAACCCAAACTCTTATCGGGCCCAAGATCAAAACGGTCCTGCCCGGCCCGAACGCGAAGCGCGTGCTGGAAGGGGATAACAAATACATTTCGCCGTCGTACACCCGGTCATACCCGCTGGTTGCCAGGCAGGGGCGCGGCATCGTGGTTACGGACGTGGATGGAAATGAATTCTTCGATTTCTCAGCTGGCATCGCCGTCACTTCGACCGGCCATTGCCATCCCCATGTGGTCGCGGCCATTCAGAAGCAGGCCGCCGAACTGATCCACATGTCGGGCACCGACTTCTATTACGAAAATATGGTGACGCTCGCAGAGCGCCTCTCGAAGATTGCGCCGATGCCCGGACCGCACAAAATCTACTACGGCAACTCGGGAACCGAAGCCATTGAGTGCGCCCTCAAGCTTGCCCGCTATCACACCAAGCGGCAAAACGTGATTGCATTCTATGGCGCGTTCCACGGGCGCACCATGGGAGCGCTCTCGCTGACGGCTTCCAAGCCGCAACAGAAACGGCGATTCGGTCCGTTGGTTCCGGGAGTAACGCACATTCGCTATCCCGACGTATACCGCGGATGCGAAGGTGGGCCGCAGGACGCCGAAGCTTTCGCGCTGGGCTGCGCCCGCTTCATCGAAGACAAGCTCTTCAAGACCACGCTTGCCCCCGAGGAAGTGGCCGCAATCTTCGTCGAGCCGGTCCAAGGCGAAGGCGGATACGTAGTTGCACCCACCATCTTCATGCAGGAACTGCGCCGCATCTGCGATCGCCACGGCATCCTGCTGGTGGTGGACGAAGTGCAAAGCGGTATCGGACGCACCGGTAAATGGTGGGCCATCCAGCACACCGGCGTGCAACCTGACATTGTGTGTTCGGCAAAAGGCATCGCTTCAGGCATGCCGCTTGGCATCACCATCAGCAAAGCCGAAATCATGGACTGGGTTCCGGGTTCGCATGCTTCCACGTTCGGAGGCAACCCGGTTTGCAATGCGGCCGCGCTGGCGACCTTAGACGTGATCGAGCACGATGGCCTGCTGAACAATGCGACCGAAGTTGGCAACCACATGCTGAAGCGCATGGCGGCCTGGCCCAAACAACACAAGCTTGTCGGAGACGTTCGCGGCCGCGGGCTGATGATCGGTGTCGAGATCGTCAAAGACAAGAAGACCAAAGAGTATGGCGCAGCCGAGCGCGACCGCATCATCCAACTGGCTTTCGAGCATGGGATTCTCTTCCTGGGCTGCGGCCCAAGCACAATCCGCATCGCTCCACCGCTCATTGTGACGAAGGAAGAAGCCGACGTCGCTATGGACGTGCTCGAAGAGTCGATTTCGATTGTGAGCCAATGAGTTTAAACAGCCGGACAGGAATCTCCTCCCTGTGCTGGCTGCGTGGGGCGGGTCATGAGCTAGACCCGCCCTCATTTTTCGTAAGCATTTCCAGCAGCCGTAGATTGCTACTGACCGAGGAAGCGGGCCACCTCCAAGTTCGTTCCTCCATTGCCACCTGCCACGGCAATCGTCCCGTCGCCCTGGAGCACAATGGGCGTAATGGACGCGTCGGCGTTGCTGCCGAAGCTGGTGGTGACGCGACCCCCGTTTCCGAATGTGGAATCCAGTTTCCCGTTGCCGATGTAACGGGCCAGCGCGAAAGCCTCGTCAGTCACAGAGTGTCGATGGTGAGTGTGCGTCGTTCTGCCGGTCCAGATCACAGCTGCTGTTTTGGCTTTTGTGTGACGGGGGTCACATCTTAGCCCGCCTTCTTTGTCCTACGATCTGTTGATTATGTCGATTGGATTTTCAGGGCGGTTTACGCAGGCTGCGGTTCGGGTGCTGGACTGGGTGGCGGAGCGGACGCTTCCGGCCGAGGATATTCCCATGCATCAGCGGACGGGGCGCCGTGGGGAGGAAGCAGCCTACTTCTATCTGCGGCGCTCGGGTTATGTAATGGTGGCGCGCAATTTTCGTTCGTCGCGGCGGCGCGGGGAAATCGACTTGATTGGCTGGGACAAAGATGTGTTGTGTTTTATCGAAGTCAAAACACGCACGACCCGCGACGTGAAGCCCGCCGAAGCGGCGGTGGACCGCGACAAGCAGCGTGGACTTTCGGCGGTCGCCGACGAGTACCTTCGTCATGTGGCACTTTCGTGCCGGTGGCGCTTCGACGTGGTGACCGTGTATTATGAACGGCGGTCCAGCCAACCGTTGATCGAACTATTTCGGAATGCCTTCCCTGTGGCGTAATATAAAGGTTTGGTTTTGACCTGTTCATATGCCCTTATTGAAAGGATTTAGTCTTTGCCTGAGCTTAGAAAAGACCCAATTGTAGGCCGGTGGGTAATTATTTCGACAGACCGCGCCAAGCGTCCAACTGACTTTGCTCGCGACGGAGTGAAATTAAAAGGGGGCTTTTGTCCGTTCTGCTACGGGAACGAAAGCAAAACGCCACCAGAGATTCAAGCTTACCGACCGAATCCGAATGGAGGGCCCCCGCCGCAGCGCGACACTCCTGGATGGACGGTGCGAGTGGTTCCCAACAAGTTCCCGGCACTCGGCATCGAGGGCAGTCTGAGCCGCCAGGCCGAGGGTATGTTCGACCGGATGAATGGCGTCGGGGCGCACGAAGTCATCATTGAAACTCCCGACCACCAAGCCAGCCTCGCGACTCTGCCTCCCAAAAGAATTGAAGACGTGCTCTGGACTTTCCGCGACCGCATTCTAGATCTGAAGAAGGACCGGCGGTTCAAGTACATTTTGATTTTTAAGAACCACGGCGAGGCTGCAGGGGCGTCACTGGAGCATGCCCACTCGCAGCTGATCGCGTTGCCGATACTTCCGATTTACGTCGTCGAAGAGATCGAAGGCGCGAAGCAGTATTTTATTTATAAGGAGCGTTGCGTGTTTTGCGACGTGATCAGGCAGGAGACTGAAACGGGGATTCGGGTGGTCGCGGAGAATCAGGATTTCCTCACCTTGGCTCCGTACGCGCCGCGGTTTCCGTTCGAGACTTGGATCTTGCCGAAGCAGCACGAATCGGCGTTTGAGAATTCTTCGTCGCAGCTATTCGAGAATCTGGCGAAGGCGATCAAGACGTTGCTGTTGAAGGCCGACCGCGTGTTGGATAATCCGCCGTACAACCTGGTGATTCACACTTCGCCGGTCCAAGACCCGACCAACGATCACTACCACTGGCATATCGAATTCATGCCGAAGCTGACCAAGACGGCTGGATTCGAGTGGGGCACGGGGTTCTATATCAACCCGACTCCGCCGGAAGAAGCTGCGAAGTTCCTCCGCGAAGCCAGCGTCGAAGAGCCGGTGCCGACGACGGTAGCGTAGGGCTTACCAACGGAACAAAATTGGGCACGGCCTACGCCGTGCCCTTTTCACATACGGAGAGAAGATTTTTGGGCAATCTCCATTCCAGTGAAAACTCAGGAGGAGGCTCTAGCGTAGGACAAGGCAAATCGGGGGTTGTCACAAAGACGTAAAGAGGGTGTCACAGGCTTGCAACATCAGCGCGGATTACGCTTGGGTTCGGTCGAGGAACTCATCGTGCCAGGCCATTTGTATGGCCTCGAGCTTACCCTCAGTCGATTTCTTGGGGTCGTCTTTGAACTCGGGCAGTGCGGTGACATAACCATGGAGATCGGTGAAACGGATCGAGAGCGGCTCGAGCTCAGGATGCAGCTCCGAAAGCAGGATACCGATGTCTTCTGCGTCGTCCCAAGTCAGGTCTTTAGGCATGTGGGCTCCTTGAGGAGTTCGGCAGTTAGCAGTCAGCACTCAGTTTGTGAGCGATCTGCCGCTTGCCTGCGAACATCTCTGATGGCTAAGTGCCGAGTGCTAGGTGCTGACTGCTGGTCTTCCTAGTGTTCTTCCGAAACGTAGTTGCGATTCCACGAGGGAATCTCGACCACGACTTTACCAGGCTTGGTGATTACGGCCTGACAGCCGAGACGAGAGTTTAACTGTAAATCGGCGGCCATGTCCAGACGGTCGGCTTCATCGTCGTCCATTTCAGAAAGATTCTCCGCGCCTTCCTTTACCCACACGTGGCACGTGGTGCAGGCACAATTGCCGCCACAGGCGTGGTCCAGACGGACACCGTAATTCAAAGCCACATCGAGGATCGACTGCTCTTTGCCGTGATCTTTGTAGGGAAGTTTGTCGTGCTCGAACTCGACGGTTTTGCCTTCGGGCAAGAATGTTAGCTGGACGGTGTTTTCGCCGGGTGCGTCTGCCGTCGCAGTGCCCGCGCTTTGTATCTTTTCCTCAGACATATTGCGCCACCCTCTCCTTAGCTTGCCCCCACGCTCACATGGGCGCCTTCCGGATCCTCAAATTGCGCCAGCGTTCCGCCGAAGTCTTGTTTGGTTGGAGGCATGGGGAATTTCACACCCTTGGCTCGCACGTCTTCATAGAACTTCTGCAGGTCCGCTACGTTGAAACCAAGCTCAATTTTTCCCGCGGGATTCTTTTGCGAAGCGGGATGCAGAGCCAGGGTCGTGTCGCCGGTAGCGAACTCACTCCAACCCGGGGATTCAAACTTCAGCGAAAGCCCGATTACGTCGCGGTAAAACTTAACGGCGCGATTCATGTCTGCAACGAACTCGATTGCATAGTTGAGCTTAGTCTGCATATTTTTGACCCCTTTCGCATGAATCAGTCATTTGAAATCCGCCTTGGCCACGGGATGGCCTGTTTCTGATCCCTCGCCCATGTCGGCTTCGTCCATGGTCTTGCCTTTCAGAGCGGTGCTCACGGCGGTGTCCATCATCAATTCCGCGAGACGCATTGTGCCCTGGTTCAGGACCTCAATCGCCTTGCGGATCGCTGGGTGGTCGTCTTCGGCTTTGACCTGGATCAACGCCTTTTCCAGTTTGGCAATTTTCTTCTTCTCGTCGCTGGTGAGCTGTCCCCATGCCGGACTTTTCTTGCCCTTCTCGAGCGCTGCCAGGATCGTGTCTGCTTCGTTCCTTGCCTCGATCACTTGCCGCTGGCGGAAATCTTCTTCGGCATAGTCGAAAGAATCGAGAATCATACTTTCGACTTGATCATCGGTCAGTCCGTAGCTGGGCTGCACTTCGATCTCGGATTCCTTGCCGCTGCGCTGCTCGCGCGCGGAGACGTGCAGGATACCGTTGGCGTCAATGAGGAACTTGACCTCGATGCGCGGCATGCCCGCGGTCATCGGCGGAATTCCTTTCAGGTCGAAGCGGGCGAGTGAGCGGCAATCCTTCGCCAACTCGCGCTCGCCCTGGAGGACATGGATAGCAACGTTGGCCTGACCGTCAATTTGCGTGGTGTAGTACTGGGTAGCCGAAGCCGGAATGGTCGAGTTGCGTAGAATGATCTTGTCAGTCACGCCGCCCGCCACCTCAATGCCCAGCGACAGCGGGGTGACGTCGAGCAGCAGCATGTTCTCGGTGGCTTCAGAGCCGCCGCCTAGAATGTTGGCTTGAACCGCTGCACCGAGAGCAACGACTTCATCGGGATTGAGATCGGTATGCGGTTTGCGCTGAAACAATTCCTCGACCAGCGCACGTACTTTGGGGATGCGCGTCGATCCGCCGACAAGCACGACTTCGTCGATTTGCTTCGGCTTTAGGCCGGCGTCTTTCAGAGCTTGCTTGCACGGTCCAACTGTGCGATCGATGATTGGCTGGATCAGTTGTTCGAACTGCTCGCGTATAATCTCGCGCTGGTAGCGCTTGCCTTGCGGCAACTCGATGTCCAATTCCGTTGCCGATTCCGACGACAACGCGATCTTGGCTTCGATGACAGCCTTGCGAATCGTAGCGATAGCTTCGCTATTGCGAGAAACATCCAGATTCGCGTCGCCGAGAATGTCGTCGATGGCAATCTTGATCAGCAGATTATCGATGTCATCGCCGCCCAGGTGCGTGTCTCCATTCGTCGCGATGACTTCGAAGATCCCGTCGTGCAATTTGAGAATCGAAATGTCAAAAGTTCCGCCACCCAAGTCGTAGACAGCGACGATACCGTTTTGTTTCTTGTCCAGGCCGTACGCGAGCGACGCGGCGGTGGGTTCGTTTACCAGGCGCAGCACTTCGAGGCCGGCGATGCGGCCGGCATCTTTGGTGGCCTGCCGCTGGGCGTCGTTGAAATAGGCCGGCACGGTGATCACCGCCTTGGTGACGGGGGCATTGAAAAAGCGCTCGGCGTTACGTTTAAGCTGGCGGAGAATGAAAGCGGAAATCTCTGGTGGCGTAAACGTCTTCTCTCCCAAGTTGATGCGCAGAACTTCCCCGGCTTGCAGATCTTGCGCGAGCTGGAACGGAAACAACTTGAGCTCCTCCCGAATATCCTCAAGACCGCGACCCATGAGGCGTTTGATGGAGTACACGGCACGCTCGGGAGTTTCGATCAGATACTTGCGCGCAGCATTGCCGACGATAATCTGATTGCGATCGTCGAGAGCGACGACAGAGGGTACGAGGTTCACTCCGTCCTCGCCGGGTATCACGACAGGGCTCTCCCCTTGCATGAAAGCCACCAGGGAGTTGGTGGTTCCGAGATCGATGCCGACGATGCGGTCGTTGGCCATTTGTTGCAACTCTATCGCTAGGTTTCAGCACTCAGCACTTGGCAATTAGTATTTAGCCGTGACCACTCTTGCCAATCTCTGGCAAAAGTCCCTCGGAGCTAAATGCCAAGTGCTAATTGTTAACTGCTGCTCTCCAGTACTTCATTTGCATCCCTAACCAAGTTCCTGATATACGAGCGGCGATTCAACAGGTCCACCATTTTGTCGCGCGCTTTGCGCCGAGCTTCTTCGGAATCGCTGTCAATCAGACCGTCCCAATCGTTCCAATACGCTTTTAGTTCTTCTGATAGCGACTCGAATTTCTCTTCCAGTTCCAGCTTTTGTTTTCCTATTTCTTCGATTAGAGCAGGATCATCTTCGCCGATCTTTTTCTGGGCGCGAAGCTCTTCGAGTTGCATGTTCAGTTCGAAAACTTCCTCCAGCAGATCGGGAGGCACAACCTGCTTCTTGATCTCACCCGTGGTCCGTGCCTTTTCTGTTGCTGTTTTCGATTGCTCCTCGAGCTCCACACCCTCGAGGCGAAGCAAGTATTCCGTGCGCTTGATCGGATCCTTTAGGGTGCGATACGCGTCGTTCAGCAGCGAGCTCTGCTCCAGGCTCCATTCCTGTTCCCGCTTATCGGCGCGGGCGCAAAGGTCGGGGTGAAGCTTCCGGCTCAGCTCATAAAACTCCCGCTCGAGAAGCACGCTGTCGAGATTCAGCTTGCGCGGCAGAGCGAAAAAGGTGAAGTAATCCACCGGCACCGGAGGCTGGACTTTGCCGCAAGCGCTGCAGAAGTGGACGGCGCGCATGGTACCGCACGACCAGCAAGTGGCAGTAGCCTCGCCCGGCATGATCAGAGAAGAACTCGTGTTGGATTCCATCGCCATAAATGCGTTCTACCGCGAATCTTTACCTTTTCGCGTGGGCTTGCGATGCCAGAACAAACGGCGTCGTCGAAAGAGACCTCACGGGCGAGGGCGCCCGCGCCACACCATCAGCCCGAGAACGAAGTGCCGCAACCGCAGGACTTCGTTGAGTTCGGGTTTACGAACACGAAGCCTTGCTGCATGAGCGTCTCCTGGTAATCCAGGGTCATGCCGTGCAGATAGATGAACGATTTCGGATCGACGAAGACCCGCACATCGCCGAACTGGAAGATGCGGTCGCGTTCGCGCGGTTGCGTGTCGAAGCGAATGTTATAGCTCAAGCCGGAACATCCGCCGCCCTGCACGCCCAGACGCAGTCCGCCCTGCTCGGGCGAAATGCCTTCCTTCACAATAGCGGTGCGAATCTTGGCTAAGGCTTTGTCCGTTACCTGGACACCTTTGGCCGGCGCTTTCGGCGCCTCCGTTTTGGCTTCTGTTTCGATCATGATCTGCCCAAAGTCCACGGAGTACGGGCGAGACGCCCGTTCTCCAGCAAACTTACTGCGCTGCGACCGCTGTCGGTTTCGCTACATCCTGCTTCTTCTTCCAATCGTGAATGGCCGCGCGGATCGCATCTTCCGCAAGCACCGAGCAGTGAATCTTTACTGGAGGCAGCGATAGCTCCTTCACAATTTCGGTGTTCTTGATTTGCAGAGCTTCGTCCACGGTCTTGCCCTTTACCCATTCGGTAGCAAGGGACGAAGATGCAATGGCCGAGCCGCATCCGAACGTCTTGAATTTTGCGTCTTCAATGATGTTGGTTTGCGGGTTGACCTTGATCTGCAGCTTCATGACGTCGCCGCATTCCGGTGCGCCAACAAGCCCCGTTCCGACTTCAGAGCTGTTCTTGTCCAACGAGCCTACGTTACGCGGGTTGGAATAATGATCTAGAACCTTATCGCTATATGCCATGACGTGCTTTCTCCTTAAAATTTGTCCGCCAAGAAACATTGCAAGCAATGTTTCTACGGTTGCAATCCCGTTGCAATCTGTAGAGACGTAGCTTGCTACGTCTCGGGGGATAACCTACTCTGCTGCCCACTTCACGCTCTTCAAATCCACGCCTTCTTTCGCCATCTCGTAAAGCGGCGACAGTTCGCGCAACCGCGATACCGTTTCGACCACACGATCGGCCACATAGTCGACTTCGGCTTCGGTGTTGAAACGTCCAAGGCCGAAGCGAATGGAACTGTGCGCCAAGTCATCCCCCGTGCCCAGAGCCTTCAATACATAAGATGGCTCCAGCGTCGCCGAGGTGCAGGCCGAACCGCTCGAAACCGCGATGTCGTTGATGCCCATCAGCAACGATTCGCCTTCCACGTAGGCAAAGCTGATGTTCAGGTTGCCCGGCAGACGATGCTCCCACGAGCCGTTGATGTAAACCTCGTCGAGCCGGTCCATGATTTTGTCGCGAAGGCGATTGCGGAGCCCCGCCAGGCGGCAGGATTCCTTGGCCATTTCTTCCGAAGCGATGGCGCAAGCCTTTCCCAAACCTACAATCCCAGGCACGTTGAGCGTGCCCGACCGCATGCCGCGCTCGTGACCTCCGCCGTCGATGATGGCGGAAATCTGTACACGAGGATTCTTGCGCCGGACATACAAAGCGCCGACACCCTTCGGCCCATACATTTTGTGGGCCGAGATCGACATTACGTCGATGTTGTTCTTGTTGACGTCGACCGGGATCTTGCCCACAGCCTGGGTCGCATCGGTGTGGAAAATGACTCCGCGCTCGCGACACAGCTTCCCGATCTCGGCAACCGGCTGCAGCACGCCAATCTCGTTGTTGGCCCACATGATCGAAACCAGGATCGTCTTGTCATCCATGGCGCGCTTCAGATCTTCAAGATCAATCAAGCCATCTTTCTGAACTGGCAAATAGGTGACGCGATAGCCGTACTTCTCTAGACGCTTGCACGTGTCCAGCACCGCTTTGTGCTCGGTCACGGCCGTGATGATGTGATTGCCCTTTTCCTTGTACATCTCGGCGACGCCCTTGATGGCGAGGTTGTCGCTCTCGGTCGCGCCCGAGGTGAAGATAATTTCCTTGGTGGTGGCACCGACCAGCTTGGCAACCCGTTCACGCGCGGTTTCCACGCCTTCCTCGCCCGCCCACCCAAAGGAGTGATTCCGGCTGGCGGCGTTGCCAAACTTCTCCATGAAGTAGGGCAGCATTTCTTCCAGCACCCGAGGATCCATGGGTGTGGTGGCGTGGTTGTCCATGTAGACCGGCAGCTTGACTCCGTTGGGGGCAACGTGCTCCGCCTGGGGGATCGTCTTTACATCTGTGCTCATGATTGCTCTCCTACCTCTTTATGTAATCGTCACCAGCTCAGCTGGCTTTTTTGCTTCAGGTTCTTCCTGAGAGTGCGTCTCTTCTTTCATCTCTGAGATACTGATGCGCCGCAATACCTGCTCGATGCTCTCGTTGACCCGGCGCAGTGGCTCCCGAATCGTGCAGCGATCGGTTTGGTCGCATTCGCCTCGCACCGTTATGCAAGAAGTGATAAATAAGGGACCGTCGATCGCCCGAATCACCTCGAACGCGCTAATCGTTCCCGCATCGCGTGCTAGCGTGTAGCCACCATTCATTCCGTGCTGCGAATGCAGCAACCCAGCCTTGACTAGGCGCTGCAGAATCTTTGCCAGAGCTTCCTGCGGAATGCCGTAGGCATCGGCAACATCCTTGGCACTGCAAGCACCGTGAGGCGCCCGCTCGGCCAGATGCTTCATCGCCATCAGGCCGTAATCCGCTTTTTTAGTTAGCTTCAGCATCCGGGTCCGATTGGCAAATCCGACCTTTTCAGTCGGATATCACTATTGTAAGGGGAGCTGGCTTGGATTGCAACTCTTCGCAGGGAATGGGTCAATTCACAATCTAACGGTAACTATATTGTCCTTAGTGGTTTATCGGATGGCGATCTTTTCGGTCGTATTTTAAGTTCAGGGCGGGATTCCGGTTGCCAATTCAGGAGACGTCCACGACGTCACATTTGGAGCATTGGGTCTGGGATGGAATCGAATTTTCAACGAAAAGACTTGACAAGCTAGCCAGTCGGGCTAAAATACCGCCAATTTCCGGCAAACGCACTTCAGCCTCGCCAGGCCGACCGTGACCGTCCGGGTTTATGACTTCAATCCCGCCGTCGCAACCCCCCGAGAAGAGCAGCACCATGAATGAGTGCAAGCACCCGCGCGTGCAGATCGTGGCCCGCGAAGAAGACGCCGAGTTCGTCGAATGCCTGGAGTGTGGCGACATCTTCGAATCGAGTGAGTTTAAAGACATGATGATCGAAGACACCCGGCTCAAGAACGAATCCTGAAGATACTCCCTCTTTCCCGCAAGGAGTGACGAAGGTAATCTTCGCTCGGACCTTTCCCTTGTTTGGGCTAATTACAGTTTGTTAGTGTCAGCCTGGGTACAATTGCCCGCGGAGAGGTCATGTCAGTTGTGGCTTTGGTTGTGGACGACTCCATGCTCATCCGGCACACCGTGTGCCGCTTCCTCGAGGAGCGTGGCTTTGCCGTGGAGTCGGCGACCAATGGGCTGGAGGCACTCGAAGCACTGAAAAGAGTGCGTCCAGACATCATCATCACCGATATTCAGATGCCGAAGATGAATGGCAGCGAGTTCATCACGGCAGTGAAGAACCAACCCGCTTTCTCTGGCATTCCGATCGTGATCGTCGCCGGCAGACACAGTGGTTTCGAGCACACGGAAAAGCGCGCCAACTACACGATATTCAAAGATATCGATATCGAGGATCAACTGGCCAAGGCGGTACAGGTGGTTCTGGGTGCTAAAGGGCAGGCGGCGAAGAGCAGCAGTTAGCACGCAGCCCCTTAAGATTCTCGGCTGACGCGTGCCGTGGCTGAATGCTGATTGCTAATTGCTGATCTCACATCAACACCATTCCTGCTTCCGCCGAGAAATCCATTGGCGCGAAATCGCCGGCCAGAAACTTAGGATAGGCTGCGGCTGCAATCATTGCGGCGTTGTCCGTTGACATCGGACGCGAGGGGAAATAAACGGACAGCCCTTCTCTGGCGGCGTCTTTCTCGAATTGTTGGCGCAATTCCTGATTCGCCGCTACGCCCCCGGTGATGAACAATGTAGCCACGTCATAGGCACGCGCTGCAGCCAGAGTTTTTCCCGCCAGATCCTCTACCAACGCTCGCTGGAGCGAAGCTACAAGGTCTAGAGTCTGTTTGTCGCAGTGCGACAAATAGTCTTCGAGCTTGGGTTGCAGGATTGCTGAAATCGCTTTGCGACGCTCGGCGATCGAACCATGCATGTTGTGAGTTTCAACGTAGCGTAGAACTGCGGTCTTGATCCCGCTATAAGAAAAATCGAACCGTGGGCCATCATACGTCCGCCCGACCTTTTGGTCGTTGCGATCCCGGTGTTTGAGCTGCGATAGTGGAAATTTCACTGCGTGAGAATCCCCGTGAGGAGAAAGCTTGTCGACAATGGGACCGCCGGGATAGCCCAGTCCCAGCAACTTTGCGACTTTGTCGAAAGCTTCTCCGGCAGCGTCATCGCGGGTGTGGCCGATGTTCTCGTAGGACCAACTGTTGTTTTGCCGCGTTGCCAAATAAAGATGGGTGTGGCCGCCGGAGACGACCAGCGCCAGCACGGGGAAATGCAGTTCGTGATTTCCCTTGCGGCGCTCCTCGAGCAGGACGGCATGAATATGACCTTCGAGATGGTTCACCGCGATCAGCGGCTTGTCGAGAGCAAAGGCCAGCGCCTTGGCGTAGCTAATGCCAACCAGCAACGCTCCGGCGAGTCCTGGACCCTGAGTTACCGCCAGAGCATCGACGGATTGATAAGTCTGCCCGGCGTCGGCCAGCGCCTTGCGGACCACCGGCACGATCGCGCGCAGATGCTCCCTGGACGCTAGTTCGGGCACGACTCCCCCGTAGGGTTGGTGCATGGCGATTTGCGAGAATACGACGTTGGAAACGATCTCCTCCCCGGAGCGCACGACCGCTGCCGCGGTTTCGTCGCACGAGCTTTCAATCCCGAGGATGTAGGCGTCAGGCATAAGCCATATATTATCTGCTGGAGCTCATTCTGGCCGCCATGCTCAAAGACTTTGCCATCTCGATCATCCGCACTCTGCGGGAGCACGGCCACAAAGCATATCTCGTCGGCGGCTGCGTGCGCGATCTGCTGCTGGGCCGCGAGCCTGCCGATTACGATGTCGCGACCGACGCGACCCCCGAAGAGGTGATGCGTATTTTTCCGGAGACTTATGCAGTCGGCGCGCAGTTCGGAGTGGTGCTAGTTCCATTGCCGGAAGACGGAGACGTTGCAATTAACGTTACCTGTAGAGACGTAACTTGTTACGTCTCACCCAAGGCAAACGTGGTCGAAGTAGCCACCTTTCGCAGCGACATCGGATACAGCGACGGACGTCATCCCGACCAGGTTCGCTTCAGCAACGATCCGCGAGAAGACGTCGAACGCCGCGATTTCACGATCAACGGCCTGTTGCTCGATCCGGTCACGAACGAGGTTCTGGATTTCGTCGGCGGACGCAAGGATCTCGAGGCCGGAATCATCCGATCCATCGGCGATCCGGAGCGGCGCTTTGCGGAAGACAAGCTCCGGATGCTGCGCGCTGTGCGCTTCGCGGCGCGTTTCGGATACACCGTCGAGCCTGGAACTTTTCAAGCGATTCAAAAGACAGCATCGCAGATTGATCAGGTATCGCGGGAGCGCGTTCGCGATGAGCTTAGCAGGATGTTGATCGAAGGCCATGCACGCCAGGCTTTTCTTCTGCTCGACGAAAGCGGATTGCTGCGCGAGGTGTTGCCCGAGATCGAAGCCATGAAAGGAGTTGATCAGCCGCCGCAGTTTCATCCTGAAGGCGATGTTTTCATACACACGCTGCTATTGCTCGAACGGTTGCCGCATCCCTGCCCGATCACGCTGGCTTGGGGCGCTTTGCTGCACGATGTAGGCAAGCCCGCGACATTTCGCGTTGCGCCCGATCGCATCCGTTTTGATGGACACGTCGATGTCGGCGTCAAGATCGCGGAAGAAATCTGCCACCGCTTACGCTTTTCGAATGACGACACGGAGCAGATTCTCGCGCTCGTCGACAACCACATGCGCTTCGCGCACGTACAGCAGATGAAGGAGTCCACCTTCAAAAGGTTTGTGCGCATGCCGCGCTTCGATGAACACCTGCAATTGCACCGCATGGATTGCGAGGCCAGCCACGGCAATCTTACCTCGTACAATTTCACGCGCGAGAAGATGGCGTCCATGCCACCGGCAGCCATGCGGCCCGTGCCGCTGATCACAGGGGACGACTTGATCGCAGTGGGCTACAGGCCCGGACCGCAATTCAAGAAGATTCTGGCAGCGGTGGAGGATGGACAATTGGAAGGACGCCTACAGACTAAGAATGAGGCTATTGCATTTGTAGGGACCGAGTTTCCGAGCGAAGGTTAGGAGTGCTTGAGCGTCGCCACCTTAAACAAGAAATGCACCAGAAAGGGTGCAAAACGCGGGGTTTGCCGAAATCTTGTCAAGCCCCTCTTGAGGCCTAAAGGTCGCTAACTCGCTGAAAACAATGGCGATATATAGTTGAAAAGTTGGCGGGTTTACCCTATCCAAACTGCTATTCTGGAAATATAGAGAAAAACCAATTGGAGTCAGACGAACATACCTGGCAGGGACTCCGGCATCACACACGTCCGCACACACGAAAATGAAAGTCACTGAAAAGGACGTCGCCTACGTCGCGGATCTGGCGAATCTCGAGTTGACCCAGGACGAACGCCAACTCTTGCTGCGCGATCTCAACTCGATTCTCGATTACGTTGATCGGCTGAGCCAGTTGGATACAACCGACGTGCCGCCGATGGCCCAGGTCTCGGACAGGTACGGGGTCGACCAATCAAGAACTGGGAGCGCGCGTTTTGCTTACGCCAGCCGCGAAGACATTCTCGAAGGTCTGAGAAAATCACTGCCGCATGAGGTGGCGCTGCAAAACGCTCCAGACACGGATGGAACATTCTTCAAAGTGCCAAAAGTGATCGAGAGATAGAACCTGCAGTTCGTGAAAACGAATCATCTTTAGACAATCACTCCTCTTATGGATTTGAACGCACTCACAATCGAAGCGGCCCGCGCCGGCGTGCAAGCGCGCAAAACCACGGCGACATCGCTGGCGGAAGCGTTCTACGCAAAGATCGAAACAACTGATCCGGAGATTGGCGCATACCTCACACTCTCGAAGGATCGTGCGCTGGAACAAGCAGCGCGAATGGATTCGCTGGCTGCAAAGGGCGAGGAACTTCCGCCACTGGGCGGCGTTCCGGTTGGTATCAAGGATGTGATGGTGACCCGTGGTGTGCGCACTACGGCGGGCTCGAAGATTCTTGCGAACTATATCCCACCGTATGACTGCACGGCGGTGGCTCGGCTTGAAGCTGCTGGTGCGGTTCTGTTGGGCAAGCTGAACTGCGACGAATTTGCCATGGGGTCTTCGAACGAGAATTCCGCCTGGCGTCCGGTGCGCAATCCCCGCGATCTGAGCCGCGTGCCTGGAGGTTCCTCCGGAGGATCAGCGGCGGCAGTTGCGGCGGATATGGCTGTGGCCACTCTGGGATCGGACACCGGCGGGTCGATTCGCCAGCCCGCATCTTTTTGCGGTGTGGTCGGGCTAATGCCGACGTACGGACGCGTATCGCGATATGGTCTGATCGCGTTCGCTTCGTCGCTCGACCGCATTGGGCCGCTCACGAAAACCGTGAGAGACGCAGCCATCGCGCTGCGAACTATCGCAGGCCGTGATCCCATGGATTCCACTTCCGCCGAAGTGCCGGTACCAGACTATGTTGCGGAACTGGAGAAGCCGGTGCGCGGGCTTAAGCTTGGCGTGGCCAAAGAGTATTTCGGAGAAGGATTGGACTCCGAGGTCCGAAAGTCGGTAGAGGCCGCAATTCAAAAGCTCGCGGGATCAGGCTGCGAAATCGTTCCGGTTTCGCTCCCGCACACGGAATATGCGATTCCGACTTATTACTTAGTCGCAACGGCGGAAGCATCGTCGAACCTGGCTCGTTTCGATGGCGTGCGTTACGGTTACCGGGCTCGCGATGCGCGCACGCTTTCCGAAATGTACCGCCGCAGCCGCGATCACGGCTTTGGCGCCGAGGTGAAGCGCCGCATCATGTTGGGCACCTACGCGTTGAGCGCGGGATATTACGACGCCTACTACCTGAAGGCACAGAGGGTCCGCACGCTGTTGGTCCGGGACTTCGAGGAAGCCTTCAAGAAAGTGGATGCGATTGTAACTCCGACCAGTCCCACTGCCGCATTCAAGCTGGGCGAGAAGGTCGATGATCCTCTATCGATGTATCTCGCCGACATTTTCACCGTTACAGCAGACCTGGCAGGAATTCCCGGAATTTCCGTCCCTTGCGGAGAGACAATGGAGAACTTGCCGGTCGGACTTCAGATTCTCGGCAAGCACTTCGACGAAGCCACAATCTTGCGGGTGGCCCATGCCTATGAGCAGGCGGCGTAAGGTTTCGTTGTTACGCGCTGTTGTTCGCTATACCGGCTCGTAATATCGTTCGCCGGCGCAGCCGCGGCAAAGTAATTTTCCGTCACGACGCACTTCGCGGCAAAAGTTAATTCCTTCGCCACAGACTTCACAAACAATACGTTCACCCTTGAATCCGGGAAACTCTTCCGGGGGCAGATCGACTTTCACCCATTCAATGGTGAATAGGTCATCCTCGGGCATTTCACGATAAGCCAGCATCTGCTGGCTATTTTTATTTAGCAGTTCAGGATGCATCTGCCGGGCCAGGGCCTTCGATGATTCCCTGGCCGCGACGCGCACGGCTTTGCCGGTGTCGACATCGACAAAGGTTGCAGCCATTTTGCCCCAGTCGCGGAACTTCAGCGCACGCTTGCCGAGACGGCAACCAGTAACCACCACGACGGCGTCCGTCGCGCAACGGTCGATCTCCACAAAAGTCACCAGGCGTTTTCGATCCTTGTCGCGAGGATCGTCGATGCCCAGCTTCGTCAGGCCGAGCATGGCCAGTCGGACGCCGAGAACCTGTCCGGCGCACAGGTGCCCGTGCGCTACTTCGGCCTCCTGAAGATATTCGTCGAAAGATTTCATTTCAGCTGTTACCTGCCAGTTGCCGGCTGCATTCGATTGTAGTCCGCGAACCGGCGAAGAGTCAGAACTCGCAACCAGTATCAACCAAATTAAGGAGAAGATTCATCATGAAGTCAAACTCACGTCCAGCCCTAAGCCCAATCTCGAAATCCAGAACGATTCTCGCGATCGCGTTGTCGATCTCGCTGATAGCAACCGGCTGCAGCGCCCAATGGATCAGTATTGCTCTCGCCGATTTACCAGTGCTGATTCAGATGGCCCTCAACATCGGCACGATTGTTACCACGCTGCAGTCCGGCCAGCAGATCAGCGTAGCCGAGGCCGCTGCCATCCAGAATATTTCCGCACAAGCCAGTAAAGATCTAAATCTGCTGGCGACGCTCTACAACGAATACAAAACGAACCCGAGCACGAGCACTCTGCAGAAGATCCAAGGCGTCATCGCGGACATCGACCAGAACCTGCCGGCCCTCTTGCAGGCAGCGCACATCGGCAATCCGGTACTCTCGACACGAGTCGCGGCGGGAGTCAATCTGATCCTGACTACGGTCGCCAGCTTCGCTGCGTTGATGCCACAGACTTCTGCGTTATCCGCGTCGCACGGGGTGGCCCACTCCGCACCTGCCATCCCTAAAGCGAGTGACTTGAAGAAGCAGTGGAATCAGCAAGTGTGCGGACCGTCTGGCAATTCTCCGTTGGACTTCGGCACTACGGGCTGCACGGTCAGATAGCGCGGCTATCTTCCGTCGGCCGCAACAGCCCAAGCCTCTACCTGCGCTGCCCGCGCACGGACTACTAGTGAAAGCAGCTGAAACTATTCAGCCCGCGAATACTGCCACTGCGGCAGGTCAAACGCTTCCCGCCACGTACGACCCAAACAACGTTGGCTACAAAGTTGTCGGTACGATTCTGGGTAACGATCTCGCGACGATCATGAATCCTGCCCGAGGCAATCGCATTGTGTCGTTCGGGTTCATCCTCCAAGCTCCTAATAACGACGCGGCCATCGCCATTCGGGGCACGGAGGGCATTCGGGAGTGGATCCACGATTTCGAATTCCTTACTACGAAGTGCCCATTCCTGCCCGGCGCAGGTAAAACGGATGATGGCTTCACCGCAATCTTCAACTCTCTGCGCGTTGCAGCTACCTCCGCTCGGCTAGTAGATGCGGTGGCAGCACTTCCGTTCGATCATGCCGTCAACTCATTGACGATCTGCGGACACAGCCTGGGAGGCGCGCTGGCCACATTGCTCGCCCTTGATGTAGCAGCCAATACCAACTTCAAAAATCCGACCATCTACACCTACGCCAGCCCGCGCACGGGAGACGCGTTATTTGCGCACACGTACAACCAGGTTGTCCCGAGTACTTATCGTATTGCCAACCGCGTGGATATTGTTCCCAAGCTGCCCTTGCCACCTCTCTACGAACATGTGGCGGGACTCTACGAGTTAAACTCGATCAAGCTGATCCCCCCGAAATTTCTGGTTAAGTGTGAACTTGCGTGCGAACACCACATGACTTCGTATCTGCATCTCTTGTCGCTGCTGGCAGGGAAAACGGTTCAACCACTGGACGCTGCATGCGTCCCCTAACAGAGTTACTGGCTATCGCGGCAACTGTGCTAACAACTCCGTTGCTACTTGCGTTTCCATCGCGCACCATCTTTCGTGATTTCCACAACGACCCCTAGCCCGCCAAGTTCAGCGCGAATAGCGTCCGAAAGTTTGAAATCACGCGATCGGCGCGCCGCTTCCATTTCTGCAACCTTCTTTTCGATGTGGGCGTCGGGGAGTTCCTGTGCGCCCACAGTTTCCACCAACTCCTTGCTGATCTCGCGGCCCTCCGTTTTCGCCCACTCCACAATGCCGCGAATCTTCGGCGCATCGTCATCTTTGAGCACCGCGAATATCTCGTCAAAGCGCTGCAGAGCGGCGAGCAGCTCTGGAGTGTCATCTTTCTTGAATTGTCCCGCATCCATTGCAGCATTCGCCTTCCGCACCATGTCGAAGATCGCCGCCTGAGCCTGCGCTGTATTAAGGTCGTCGTCCATGCCGGCCAGCATTCGCTCAGTGGTCTCACGCGCCAGTTCAGCCATGCCTTGAGTGGTGCCCGCCGGGAACGGCGCCGTGGTCAAACGCAGATGAAAGTTTCGTAGCCGCTCCACCGACACGGCAGCCTGCTTCAGCCCATCGAAAGTAAAGTTCAGCTGGTTGCGATACGGAACCGACGCCAACAAAAACCGGATGGACGATGGCTTATGTCCTTTGAGCACCAGATCGCGCAGAGTAAAGAAGTTGCCCAGGCTCTTGGACATCTTCTCGCCCTCGACCAAAAGAAACCGCACATGAAACCAGAAGTGCGCAAACGGCTTACCTGTGAGCGCCTCGGACTGGGCGATTTCGTTTTCGTGGTGAGGAAAAATCAGGTCTTCGCCGCCCGCGTGCAGATCGAAAGTCTCGCCCAATTCCTCCATGGCCATGACCGAGCATTCGATGTGCCAGCCCGGCCGCCCCGGCCCGATCACTGTCTCCCATGAAGTCTCGCCAGGTTTCGGCGCTTTCCACAAGGCAAAATCGCGCGCACTGTCTTTCTCGTACTCATCCACATCCACGCGCGCCCCGTCTTCCAGCCCGGCAAAATCTTTCTTGGAGAGCTGCCCGTAAGCAGGAAACTTCGCGATCCTGAAATAGTAAGACCCATCTTCGGTGCGGTAAGCGAATCCTTTTTTCTGCAGTTCGGCGATGAATTCCGCCATCTCGGGGATGTGCTCCGTCGCGCGCACCAGAATCGGCTGCTCGATATTCAGCGCCGAGATATCGTCGAGAAACGCCTTCTCATATTTTGCCGTGTACTGCTGAACACGCACCCCCGCAAGCGCCGCATTGCGGATGATCTTGTCATCGACGTCAGTGATGTTCATCACGTGCCGTATCTGGTAGCCGCTCTGTCGAAAAAAACGCCGCAGAACATCCACCGCAATAAACGTCCGTAGATTGCCGATGTGGCCGTAGTCATAAACCGTGGGCCCGCAAGCATACATGCGAACTTCGTTATCCACGAGCGGCCGAAACTCTTCCACCTTGCCAGAGAGTGTGTTGTAAAGACGAAGCGCCATAGTGAGAGCCAGAACAGAAAGCAGAACCGTTCATTCTAGGGGCAAAAAAGAAACAGGGTCAAATCAGATTGGGGGATAGGAGATAAGGCGATCCAAAGTTGCACCCAATCCCCAACCTCTGACCTAAGGAAAATCTGTAGCCACTCGACCTTCAGAAGGACCACTGGGGCATACGACTGTACGCGGCGTCCTGTGACAATTTCTGCGATGGCGTAGTGCCAAAGATCAATCGCAACATCGGTTCGCTATTAAGCGAGAAACTTGAATTTGCGACGCGGGATTCTAATCCGTGCGCGGCATCGCGCTGGCGAGCGCGAGAATCGCTCCGGCAAACAGCATCGTGTCAAAGAAGTAGTTGATCCCCTCAACTTTGACGTCGGTGCTCGGGTCAGCCAGCGCCGCGATCAGGATCGGACCATAGATGAACACGACCACCAACACAATCCAGGTTCCGAGATAAGTTGCCGCCATCCGCGTCTTCTTGTCCAGCAGAATGCATACCCCGGCAGCCACAAGAATTGCGCCTGTTAGCCAGCCAATGAGCAGGTGCGCCGGAATCCACGCGGGCATCAGTTTTTCGAGCGGGACTCCGGGAACGTTCGCCGTATGCAGAGAATTCTCAATGCCATAAAATATGGCGGCGATCCCGATTATCACGCGACCCACGGTGATAAGCTTGCTTCCGACTTGCCCGCCCATGGCGTTTCCAGCAAGAATCCAGCCTCCGCCACCGAACAACATTTCGCGGAGCGTCAACGTCCATCCAAACCGGTCTCTGGGGGTGGCGAGAGATCCGGGGATGTCCAACATCGCCACAAAACAAAACATCGCGATCCCGAACAGCAGGCCGGACCAGCGCACCTGAATTTTTGTGGCAATGCTCAAGGACGCGGCCAGCAGCGCAAAGCCGAAGAAATACGCCCAAAACAACCGCCACGGCATATACGAAGGCACCATGGGCATGAGGGATTCAGCGGCCGCGAGATGCAGGGCGCCGAAGACCGCCAAGGGGGCGGCGAAAAACAAATTGCTTAAGGCTACAATCTTGTCCAGGCCGCGGGCGCGCCCGATATCGGTCTTCGCAGCCCAGATCGCAACCAGGAAAATTACGACGCCGGCGGTGCACATCGAGACCACCGTGCGAGAGACCCCAAAAAATGCGGCGAGAATGGTTATTTGCATTTTAGATGGGATGCCGAGGTAAGCGCGATCGCTGTATCTGGGCGCGTTTTCCCGGGTCAATGCAGCCTCAAATTGTACAACGACGAGTAGGTGAGGATATTCCCGGCGCGCTGACGGAGGCTTTCCTAACTGAGGGCCACCGAATCCGTGTGAAACAGACCCATCTTTGTCTCCTTAGCGACGACGAGGCGCGGCATCGCCGACCAGAATCGGGTCAGGTTTGCTCTGCGAACGTACATTCCTTCGGATCTTTATCCCCGCGCAAACCCAGAAATACCGGTGCCCGCAACTTCATTCCGCCTTCCGTTGTTTCGTGCGTCCATTCCGTAAACTTGATCTCCGCCACGCGTTCCGGTTTTACCCAATGCACATGGGCCGCATCTACGTCACCGTAGAACGGGCTGCGATTCGTCTCCAATCCTTTGAGCACTTGCCAGATTTCCTTGAGCATAGCCTGATTGAATCCCGTTCCCGCCTGGCCGACGTGAATGAGCCGGCCTTTCTCGTCATAGAGCCCGAGGACGATCGACCCAAAGTATTGGCGGCTGCCCTCCGGGTCGGTGTAACCACCGACGACGCAATCGACCGTCTGCGTAACCTTGATCTTGAGCCATTCGTGGCTGCGCCGTTCTTCATAGTGGCTGGTACGCTTTTTCGCGAGAATCCCCTCCAAACCTTTTTGCTTAGCCACTTCGAATAGCGCCAAGCCCTGGGGAAAATGATCAGAGTAGCGAACCAGTTCGCTGGGTGCAATCATCTGCGCCAGCACTTGCTTGCGCTGCTCCAGCCCAACCTGTCGCAAGTCGTAGCCGTCGACATAAAGCAGATCAAAAAGGTAATACACGATCTGTAGTTCGCGTCGCGCTCCAACACGTCGCCCACCTTTACGAATGCCGGTGCGCTGTTGCATCAGGCTGAACGAAGCCCGGCCTTGCTCGTCGAGCGCCACAACTTCACCGTCAAGAACTGCATTCTTCGCTGTGATCAACTTGGACAATTCATGCAGTTCAGGAAATTCTCCGGTGAGTTCGTTCTGGTTTCTCGAAACCAAGCGTACTTTGCCGTCTTGCAGGAACGAAACCGCACGATAACCGTCCCACTTGATTTCGAACAACCACTCCGGATCATCAAAAGGCTTCTCGACCGACGTGGCCAGCATGGGATGAACGGCAGCGGGCATGAGTTTCCGGACTGCGCCAGGCAGATCTTTAACCGCAGACGGCGTAGAAATCACCTGTGAAGTCGCTGCGCCCGGCTTAGCTAAGAATCGATCACTTCCAGACTTGTTCTTGCCTTTTTTTTTACTTTGTGTGCCGGAGCCTGCCCTGAGCGAAGCCGAAAGGTGTCCTTTGTGGTTTGCTTGCTTTTCTCATCCAGCTTGGCCAACGTATCCGCCAGCCACGGCGCTTTCACTTTCCCGCGCGATGCCGGCCTGCTGCTCTTCCACTCGGCCGAATCCTTGTCGCCCGCGATCTCAGCCATGGAGCGCTTGCTGACGACAGAGCTGTCGTATTGCTCAATGTCATAACCCTCGACTGCGTATTCGTCATGCTTCTTGATCAGCAGCCATTCCGTTCCCTTGCTCCCCGGACGGCGCGCGCGCATGTGAATCAAAGCAAAATCGCCCTTGAGCCGCTGCCCATGCAGTCGAAACTTGAGATCTCCCTTCTGCAACATGGCAGCCGCTTCGGCCTCCGTTCCCGGCACGTACTTTCCCTTCACCGGCTGCGGCGAGAGCGGTTCCCACGTGCCCAAATCCCAAACCATCACGGTGCCTGCACCGTAGTTGCCCTCGGGAATCGTGCCTTCAAAGTCGAAGTACGAAACGGGATGATCTTCCACTTGCATGGCCAGCCGTTTGTCGGCGGGATCGAGCGACGGACCTTTAGGCACAGCCCATGATTTGAGCACGCCATCCATCTCCAACCGAAAGTCGTAGTGGAGGCGGGTGGCCCTATGTTTCTGGACCACGAATCGGTGCCCGCTCTTCTTCTCGACCTTGGGCGGAGGCTCCGGCGTTTCCTCAAAGCGGCGTTTGCGTTTGTATTCCTCTAAGGCCATCGGGCTATTGTACTGAGAACCGAGAACTGGTTTGAAACACTCCCCGCAGTTTTGCTTAGAATCCCCTGCATGATTTAAGGTTGCTGGCGGATTCCTCCTAGCATGAAACGCGAATATCCAGATGTGCCACTGGTAGGTGTAGGTGCGATCATTATCGAGAAAGACCGTGTAGTGCTGGTGAAGCGCGGACAAGCCCCCCTCGCCGGAGAATGGTCGATTCCGGGCGGGGTGCTCGAAGTGGGCGAAACCCTCCGCCAGGCCGCGGTTCGCGAGGTTCTTGAGGAAACCGGACTCCGCGTGGAAGTCGACGAACTACTCGGCGTCTATGATCGCATCCTGCGTGATTCCGACGAACGCACCCGCTACCATTACGTGCTGATCGACTTCCTCTGCCGGCGAATTGATGGTGAGCCACTCGGTGCGGGCGACGCCGCCGAGGCGCGCTGGTTCACTCGCGGCGAAATTGCGGGCCTATCGTTAGCGCCGGACACCGAGGACGTCATCAAGTTAGGATTCGAGAAGTCTGCCAGTCAACGGCTTCTCTGATTCGAGCAGTCCAACAAAATCCAAAAGCGAGGCGACTATGTTCAAAAAAATAGTAAACACGAGCAACGACTTTGCACTGACCATCGTTCGTCTGGCGATGGGGTGCGTATTCTTCGCGCACGGCGCGCAAAAGATGCTGGGCTGGTTCGGCGGATACGGCTTCAGCGGCACCATGGGCTTCTTCACTCACCAGATGGGAATCCCAGCGCCCTTCGCCTTCCTCGCCATCTGCGCCGAGTTCTTCGGCGGACTCGGCCTGATCGTCGGGTTCCTGGGCCGCATCGCTGCCTTCGGAATTATTTGCAACATGCTCGTGGCCGTAACCATGGTCCATGCAAAAAATGGTTTCTTCATGAACTGGGCGGGCAATCAAAAAGGAGAAGGATTCGAATATCACCTCCTGGCCATCGCGGTCGGGCTGCTGATTATCGCCAAGGGATCGGGCGCTCTGTCCGTCGACCAATTCTTCAGCGAAAAACGCCCCTAGAAAACAGAACGGCCCGCGCTTATAAAAGCACGGGCCGCCGGTGCACTGTTTGGGATTGACCAAGAGGTGGTCACTCTATGTGGCCTCTTACGGCAACTCCGGGTCCTACTCTGGAAACCCCGGCGCGACCTGACGCCGGGACAAATCCAAACTCACCGGTTAGTGTGTGCGGGCTGTAGCTGCTTAGCGCGTGAGCGCCCGGCAGCCCCGCTTAGAGCAACCAGCTCTAAGTCTCAGCCACCTCACCTGGTCTTAGACTCCCACTACAGTTGCTACAATCAGAACTTGTCATTCGACCACCTCCTTTCCGGTGTAATCCCACATTAGTACGAAATCCCCAGCAAGGTCAACTGGCAAAAAACACTAAGTAGACGACTTTGAATTCAGCCGAGGAAAATCCCCGCCCAAATGAAGCTTGGAGACAAACGCGATATTCCCTGCCAGTGCCCGTTACTGCGTTACAGTGAACACAGTCGCGCTCGTGGCCGCCCCTCCTGGAGTCGTAATCACAATCTTGCCGGTCTTCGCGCCGGTCGGCACATTCGCGGTCACTTGCGTGTCTGAGTTCACCACGACCGTGGTCGCCTTCACGCCTCCGAATGTCACCTTGGTGGTCTGCGTTAGGCTGACCCCGGTGATGGTTACCGGCGTCCCCACCGGCCCGCTCGGAGGAGTAAAACTCTTGATCGTGGGCACAACGCGGAAGTTGATCTTGCTCTTAAGATTGCCACTCGGGATCGCAACCGTCACCACGCCAGTGGTCGCGCCCGCCGGGATCGTAGCGGCGATGAAGGTATCTGACGTGATCGTGAACTTAGCCGCGGTGCCGTTGAAAGATACTCCCGTGGCGCTGTTGAATCCCTGGCCAAGAATTCCAATGGACTTCCCAACCTTGCCGGAGGTCGGAACTAGCGCGGCGTAGGGTGCCAGGCTGGCTTTCAGGCTGTAGAACACGCCCGTATTGTGAGTGCCGCCGGTGTTTGTGTCGCCATGCAGAACGCCAATTGTGTGCTGGAGCAATGTCACCATCGGGGATCCGCCCTTGGTGCCGTCGAAACTGTAACGCACCGCAAACGCTCCCCCTGGCGCGATTCGGAAAATCGTTCCGTGGTTCGATGCGCCTCCCAGGTAGCCCACGCCGTAAAGGTTGCCGTCCGACGCCTGCACCAGGCCGCCGTAGGGAGTTCCTCCGTCCGAGGCTGGCGTAAACGAGTGCAGAACCGTCAGCGCGCCCGCCGGGGTGATCTTGAACACGTTTCCGTATCCGACGCTACCGCCGTTAAAAGTCGTTCCGTAGAAGTTGCCATCCTTTCCCAGGACTAACCCGGCGTATGGATTTGCGCCATCGGTTAGATTGAAGGCGTGAAGGATCGTAAACGTTCCGCTGCCGGTAACTTTGAATACGATGCCGTATCTATTGTTCCCCACTCCACTGTATGCGGTTCCGTAGAAATTGCCGTCATTCCCTTGAACCAGCGGACCAAAAGGCCTGGAGCCGTTGGTCAAATCAAAGGAGTGCAGAACCGTGTAGGCGCCGGCCGGCGTCATCTTGTATACGGCTCCATAGCCCAACGAGCCGCCAAAGGCCGTAGTCCCGTAGAAGTTTCCATCCGCTGCCTGAATCGGCGGAGCGTAGGGAGTAATTCCATCGCCGCTGGCAAAGGTGTGGAGAACCGTCAACGCGCCCGCAGGCGTGATCTGGAATATGACTCCGAGATTGGTTGAGCCGCCCACTGAAGTCGTGCCATAGAAGTTACCGTCCGTACCCAGCGTCAGCCCGCCATAGGGAAACTTGCCGTGCGTCCCATCAAAGTTGTACAGCACCGACACGGCTCCCTGGACAGTGATCTTAAACACAGTGCCCAAGCCCCCGCTCCCGCCTGCTGGAGTCGTGCTGTAAAGGTTGCCATCACGGCCTTGCGCGATGATCCCCGAATATTGAGGACTGAGCGGATCAGCGGAAGAGTCGCCAAAGTTATGGAGGTCAGTATAGGTTTGAGCATGCGCGGACGTGGCAACCAGGCCCAGCGCGAGAACTGCAACTACTAAAAGCCCGTGGATTGAGATTTCTTTCACAAGATTCCCCCTTCGATTGTTTTTACCCGCGTTCAGAAACACGAGTCCCGATCGACCTGGAGCTGCAGGGCCTTCGCCGCCGAAGGGGGGTTGCGCAACAGCACGCGGCGTGGCGTTGATTCCATCCCAGAAATTCCACACCACCAATGGGATCGGACCCAACTAGAGTGGATCAAAGACGTAGATACACGCAACCTTGCGCCCCAAGTTGGGGTGAGTATCGTCCTGATTTCCTGCCATTGTCAATAGGCAAAGTGTTGCACAGTAACCACATAAACTTTGCGGCAGCGTGTTCGTCTTTGAGTATCGCCCCGGTTTTCTGTCACTAGCTCCTATCCCGACCTACCCGCAGAAAACCACCGAAAAGGCGCTGGTGCCGAAAAGTTGTCAAGCCCCCTGAACCACCCAATTCCCGCCAACCCCCTGATTCGGCGGCAGAAATAAACTTCAAAATTTGGCGGGTTTACCCCCTCGGATTTGCTAGTCTAGAAGTAGAGATAAGACAGGGCGCAAGCTTCCCAGCTTGCGCCTTTTCTTTTGTCGGAGACTCCCACTTCAATCCATGAGCAAAGCCAAGGGCGGTTCGCGCGGACGCATTCCAGCGTCCAAGCGGAGCCCTGCCCAGGAGGCGAATGGCGCGCGCAGGCTCGCGAGCAACGAGCAAGGCGATCTTGGCGAAGTAGCGTTTCCGCACAAAGCCATGAGTCTCGGTTTCGCAGTCGCGAAGCCCTACGGCCAAAACCATGGCTACGACTTCATCGTGGAGGGCGGAAAAAACCTTTGGCGGGTGCAGGTGAAGACGTGCGCTGCGGGGCGAGACGACCTGTATAAAGTCGGCATCTACCGCTGCCTGAACGGCGTGAGGGTCCCCTACACCGAGTCCGAGCTTGATTTTGTGGTGGTCTACATTATGCCGAGAAAGACGTGGTATGTGCTGCCGGCGCGCGAGGTCGCCGGGCAGATGTACCTGCGGTTTCGTGGCCCCAGCGAAATCCACCACCGCGACCCCTACGCCCACTACCGCGAAGCCTGGCACCTGCTGCGCGAGCCGGACGGCCTCACCTTCGGATGAAGGTCTGCGGACGTACGATTACCTGAAAGATTGGCCAGGGGAAATTCTCCGCCTCGTCCGCGGTCTATTCCCCCCCAAACGAGGTACCTACCTGCAAGCCTCCCGTGGTAGCAAAAAAGCACTGCATCTCGTGATGTGCTCCCGTCGGTCATCGTGCGAAAGTTCAAATTACACCGAGAGACCTGAGACGCAACACGCAGGCCGGGGAGAAGAAAATGAGTCAAATGGCGGTTGCCGGAAGCCTCGTTGTAGCAATCTGGATGTTTATGACCGCTGGGATCACGGTCGTCATGTTCATGGCAGGCCGCAAGGCGGTGCGCAAATGATCAGGCGCATACTATTGCTTAAGTTCGTATCCTGGGTTGTACTCTCGCCCGTCTTGGCCCTGGCACCGACACAGCATGTGCGCATTAGCGGGATGCCCCGTTTTTCAGACGCTTTGCGAAAGCGAAAGCTTCGAACTCCACTACCGGGCCTCATCGGGTCTCGAAGTTCTCCTAACCGAGCCAACCAAATCACTCTTAATCTCGAGCGGGGCACCCCAACTCAAATTCCCATCGCCCAAGCTCTAGGCCACCCGCCAAAAACGAACGCGATAGTCCGGGCCGCCCGTCCAAGTCTCTTTGAGACCAGGACGTGACAGCATTCGGCCGCAAGGCTGCCAATCATTGCATCTTGAGAAGAGTCTAACCCAATATTCGGCGACCAGAACGGGCCTAAGTAATTAGGGTTGTTGGAGTTAGGTAGCAAAAAAAACCAAATCGGCACTTCGGACGTCAAATTGCTTATTGACAGGTGGGGTAAACTGACATGCCTCCCGATTTCACGGATAATCTAAGAATGGCCACCGCGCCGCTCTGTCCTGACTACGTCATTGCGCGAGAACTGAAAGCCGGACTGTCCACGATGGACGCGGTTGCCTCAGTTTACTTTCTGTCGACTGACACCGCTTTGTCGGTATGGGTGGGCATCAGCAATGACGACGATGCCACGCGAACGAGCATCTATCGCTTCGAGGACGACATTTCCCAGCGGTTTTCCCAGGTGCTGTTCGATTTCCATGTTGTTCCGGTTCCCGCGGGCCGAAGAATGGAAGATTACGTCTCCGCTGCCCAGCCTATTTTCCAACGCCCTGCGCTTTAGTGCCAACCACGTCCGAGCATCGCGCCAGAGCAGAACAAAATCTTCGTTTCGCTGAATCATTCGACTTGGACTCGACCCCATACTTGGATTGGGTGGTTACCGCTTACTTTTACGCCGCGCTTCACTTAGTCGATGCGCTCCTCTTTGAGAAAGATGGTTTGAACCCAGACAACCACGAAATCCGCCGAGCCTACGTTCGAGAGAAATGGTATTTGCGCGGGATTAGTATTGAATACCGGAGCCTCAAAGATCGGAGCGAAGACGCCAGATACAGATTGCTGACCTTCACGCGCTCCAAAATCGAGCGGGAAGTGATTCCCCCGTATCGCGCCATCGAGCAGCACATCATCGCGCAACTCACTCCGCCGGGGTCATCCTGAGGCAGCGGAGTCCTTGGCAAAGCCAAGGACTCCCAACGAAGGATCTCTGCACTCTGCCGACACCACCAAGAAAGCGGGGTGCCCCATCTTTCGCGCTCGTTGCGAAAGGTGGGAGCCTCGAACTCCACGGCGGACTTTCGTGCAGTACAATCGGCTGAAGCCAACAGCGTTGGAGCAGTAAATGAAGGCCCTGTATCAGCGTCTCAAGGAGCTCGATCCGGACACGTTCGAAAAGCTATGCTTCCAGATTTGGTCGGAGAAACTGCGCGGAGTCGAACTCCGACACGTCGAGGGAAAGGCAGGGGACAAAGGCACGGACCTGTTTCGCGGGGTTTTAGCCAACAAGCCTGCCATTTGGCAGTGTAAGTTGTTCGCAAATGGAATCAAGGATGCCCAGAAAAAGCAGATCAAGAAATCCTTGAAGACCGCACTGAATAACTTCAATCCCTCGCTCTGGACGCCTTGCATCCCAGTAGACCTAGATATAAACGCTCACTCCTGGTTTCAGAAGCTCATCCACTTGCATGCCGCGAAGGTAACAATTGAGTTATTCGATGCGTCGATGGTCGTGAAAGAACTGATCTTCCGGCGCCCAATCCAAAAAGCATTCTTCCCTGAGGCAGTTCTGGATGTTGGCGAGATCAAGGCCATGCTACTTGGCACGGGAGGCTACACGGACGAGCAACTTGGCAAAGTCGCCGACGAAACAGTCGACCAGTACATTGAGCGTCTCCGCGAAAGGGAGCCTCGCTACGACTACCAGGTGAGCTATCTTTCGGGGAACGCGGGGTTGGCGGCCTCTGAGGCCCGCTCGTCACCGCCCAACACGGTCATGTCCGTACAAGAAGGGAATCGGAGGCTGGACCTGTTGGTAAGAGACGTGGAGGCGCTGCGCAAAGACCCGCCACGCCTTACCCTGGAACTGAGTCCCGAAGGGGCCGAAAAAATTCAGCACGCCCTACGCTCTGGGTCACCGGTCGAACTGGGACAAGGAGAACTGATGGGCTTTCGAAGCTCATTTGATTTTCTCAGGTCGCCCGAACAACTGAAACAGCCCCATGCGTTACTGCTCACACCGAAATTCCGTACAGTTCTGGAGAGCTTCCGTGTCAGCTTCACGTCCGGCCCCGAGCACATTGTGTACGATCTGATTGAATTCAAAATATCCGGTAAGCCCCAAGAGATCGAGTTCACGTCCACCAGCAGCCATGTCCCGTTTCACATGCACCTGACCTTTGAGCTCGACGGCGCCGCCCTCAATTTCGAGGCCGAAAGCAGTTTCCTGGGGCACAACATCCTAGAGATTGAGAAATTCTTCAAGACGCTCAGAATATTAAGGGCCGGAGGGAAGCTGGAGCTCTTCGACCTGAAAAGGCAAAAGTCAATCGGCCCGTTCCCCATCGAGCTGACGTCCGTCAGTGAAGAGCGCGAGGTGTTTGAGGAGCTGACGGGCCAGCTCGCCGAGATAGCGAGGGCTTTCGGCCAACGGCTCATCGCGCCTGAGATCGTCAGCAAGAAAGACCTTGAGACTTTGGCGTTTCTGCTCGAGGTGTCCCGCCACGGCGAAATTGTGGGAGGCACGGCCACGGACCTTACCGCTAAGCTTGTCAGGCGCGAGGAGTCGCCAGATTCCGTTCTCGGCCCGTTGGCGGGTGAGTTCATGATTGGCCTAGAGAATGAGAATTATCCGGTGCAGCAGTTGCTCGGTGCACAAATTTCCGTGGGTCCGTCGCGCACGATCATTGAGAAGGCCAGCTTCATCGATTTCGAAGAAGTAAAAAGCAGGTATGAGGCCCTTAGCCCTGGCGAATCGATGCCGGTTAGGTTTAACTCAAGCGGCCCGATCCGCCAGATCTTTCATCGCTTCTACAAAGGGGAGCCGTTGGCGCTGCTTGTGCCAGTCTAGAATTCCATGAGGAGATCCTGAGAGATTCCGGGGACAGACGGGACGTCCCTGATCTTCTTTTACGATTGAGCGGCTTCAACCGTGAGTTTCAGGCCTACCGCCTTGGTCACGGCCACCAGAGTGGAAAGACGAGGATTTCCGCGGACCGATAAGGCGCGGTACAGGCTTTCGCGCTCAATGCCAGCAGCCTTGGCTACCTTAGCAATGCCGCCCCGGGCTTCCGCGACGCGACGCAGCGCGATCAGCAGTACGCTCGGCTCATCGGTATCCTCCAACGCGGCTCGGAGGTATTCCGCGGCGAACTCCGGATTATTGCGCAGTTCACGAATTGTAGCTTCGTCGTGGGACAGGCTAGTTTTGCGTTTCATGATGTCCTTTTCCTGTAGTCCTTGAGGTATTCCAGCGCGCGTCTGATGTCAGATGCCTGTTTGCGTTTGTCGCCGCCGCAAAGCAGCAACACGCAAGCTCTGCCCGTCAACGCGTAATAGACTCGGTAGCCTGGCCCCCAGTCGATCCGCAGCTCGAACAAGCCGTTGCCCGAAGCTTTGCAGTCGCCGAAGTTTCCCAGAGAAAGGCGATCGATCCGGACCATTATCTTGGGCTTGGCCCGATTGTCTCGTAGAGCCGACATCCACGCGCCGAAAACATCTTTGCCCGATCCGTTCAGATAACGGCGGATTTCCAGCACTTCTCATTGTAACTTATAAATTACACGAAGGCAAGCGCTTGTACTCGAGCATTTTCCTGAGAGCCACTTTGCACCGCCCGGGGGACATGTCCCGTAGTCATCTCGTCCCGGCACCTCCGTGTTTCTACACTTGAAGTATCCCCGACAAGTATCCGATCTCTTCTATGGAAGATCGTTAAATGACGGCCACTAACTGAAAAAGCTTAGCCCTTCCAGCGGTAGGCGTTGGACTGAGGCAGGCCGATGTGGGCGAGGACGCGGTTGACGAACTCGCGCGCCATGGCATCCAAGCTTGCCGGGCGATTGTAGAAGGTTGGGATTAGGGGGAAGACGGTAGCGCCGGCGTCGGCCGCACGGTACATGTTGCGGATGTGGATTTTGTTGAGCGGGGTTTCGCGCACGCAGAGAACTAACGGCCGCTGCTCTTTGAGGCAGACGTCGGCGGCGCGCTCGATGAGATGCGAGGCGATGCCGTTGGCAATGCGGGCGAGTGTGCCCACGCTGCAGGGGATGACGACCATGGCGTCGGCGGGATAGGAGCCGCTGGCGATGTTGGCTCCGATGTCGGCGTTCGATTGCTGATGAATTTTGCGGGACGCCTTGCCGAGAAGTTGGCTGACCAGGTTGCTGCGGCCGCGGAGTCCGAGTTCCTCGGCCATGACGCGCAGGGCGCTGTCGGAGGCGATGAAGTTCACGGTATTGACGCGCTTGTCACGCTCGATTGTGGCTAGCAGGTGTTTGAGAAACACAGACCCGCTGGCTCCGGTGGTGGCGACCGTCAAGTTCTCGGGCGGAAGGTTGGGCAATGGCCTCCTCGGATTTTTCTGTAGAGACGTAGCTAGCTACGTCTCCACAGGTTGAGCATAGGGAGCACGCGACGGGCAAGTCAAGCAGTGGTTATTCGTTCGTCGTTGGTCGTTAGCCAGGCGGCCTACGAACCGAGTTTGGCAAACGACCAAGGACCAACGACTGACGACGACTTATGGCTACGCAGACGAATCTGGGATCCCGCCGCAACGCCGCGCAGATGCACGCGCTGGCTTCGGTCGAACGCGAGGTGCACGCTAACGATTCCAGCGGGCGCCGCAAGTATCTGCGGGACTTCAGCGATGCGTTTCGCTCTTACGAGTCGGTCATCGATAGCCAGCAGCTGACCACGATGGTAAGAGCGGCCGACGTGATTCTCATTGGCGACTATCACGCGCTGCCCTCGGCGCAGCGTTTTGCCGCGACTCTGCTCGAACAGCGGGCGCAGCCGGGAGACCGTCCGGTCGTGCTCGGGGTGGAAACGATTTTTTCCCGGCATCAACACATCCTGGAAGAATGGTGGCGGCGGGAGATCGATGAAGACGAGTTCCGCCAGCGTATTCGTTTCGACCTCGACTGGAACTATGAGTGGCCCCCCTTTTACGAATTGCTGGTAACCGCCCGCGAACACGCCGACGCAGTCTACGGTTTGGATTGTGAGCCGCGCGAAGACCTGCGCAAGATTGGAGCCAGAGATCGACATGCGGGGGACAAGATCGCGGAGATTCATCAGCGTCATCCCCACGCCGTGATCTTGGTGCTGTTTGGGGAATCTCATCTCGCGCCTCAACATCTACCGCGAATGCTGCGCGGACGATTACCGGGCCAGCGCGTGCTCACCGTATTGCAGAATGTGGACGCGCTGTATTGGCAGGCTACGGAGGTACAACAAGAGCGGGTCGAAACCGTTCGGGTAAGCGACGACGTGGTCTGCGTGTTCAACTCCACGCCTCTGGAAAAATACGAGAGCTACCGACTCTGCCTGTCTCGGTGGAATCAGGAAGGCGAGCAGCAGCCGGATCTCGGGCCCACGGTCTATAACCTGATCGATAGCCTGTTGCGGTTCTTCGATGTGGACCGCTACTCATCGCACAACGGGACGCAGCCGAAGTTTCTGATCGATCTGCTGCCTGAAGTGCATTGTGGTTCTTCCGATGCGCGCTTGCGGCGCTTGCTCTCCCGCGTGACCGGCGAAGCGGTGAGAATCGAAGCTATGCTGCGAAAGGTCGAAGCGAGGGGCAGCGTTTATCTGCCGGCGATCAATGCTTTCTACATTCGTGAATTCCAAATGACGTGCGCTGCCGAAGAGGCTTCGCGCTTTTTGCATCACGCCTGCCGTGGCTTGCCGTTGCGCCGAAACGGTCACGCGGTTGCTACTGGCGATCCCATCGACCGGTTTTATGCGCGGACGCTCGAACATGCGTTAGCTTACTTTGGGTCACGAGTGCTGTATCCCGCTCGGCCTGCCATCAGCGATCAAGAGGCATGCGAATTTTCGCGAGCGGCCTGTGAACGGCTCATGCACGATGCGCTGCACAGCGACCGAATCAGATTCGACACCCTCGCCCAGAAATTGGGCTACACGCTGGGCAGCCAGCTCTACGATGCGTATCTCCGGGGATGCGTAAGCCGCAGCGTCCTGCGGCATTTGTTCCTGGCGCGCATCGACGATCCGGGCAAGGCACCCCAGACATGCTTTGAAGTTGTTCGAAGGGTTCGCGGAAGCCGCAAAAAGCCGTGCGCCTCGAGTCGCGGCAGCAAAGCCTAAAATATAAAACGCAAGCGACCATTTTATTCCTTTTGCTTGAGAAATATCTTCTTTGCACTCACTTCTGGAGCGGGGCGGGAGTCCTCGCTCGTTGCTACCTTGCCTGGTCACGACCAATCCAAAAGTTTTATGCGTTCTACTCACAAATTTCATAGTTAATCCTTACGGCTTCTTTATGCACTTCGCCCTATATTCCGCACGTGAGCAGTTCAGATAGCCAGCAGTTGCTGGTCGTCTGAATCACAAACGACGTGGCGAGTCTGTTCTGCTCGACGGAGGCATGCGGTGTCCAAACTTTATCTGCCTGCAACTTTGTTCTTCGCTTGCGTCGTTCTTCTCTCGGCTGCCCGGGCTCAATCTACCTTCGGAAGCATTCGCGGCACGGTACAGGATGCCTCGGGCGCTGTGGTTCCCGACGCGGTCGTCACGGTTCATTCGTTGGACGAGAATTTTGAACGGCAAGTCACGACCAACGATTCTGGCGATTTCGTCGTCGAAAATCTGAAAGCCGGCCACTACAAATTGACGGTGCATCATGACGGACTCGCAGATGCCGTCGTCAGTTCGGCCACGCTCGAGGCACGACAAGACCTCCGCATTCCAGTCACACTCACGATTGCGACTGCGACCACTGTGGTCGAGGTGAGCAGTTCTCCCGATCAGATCAACACGGAAAACGGCACGCTCAGCGATTCAAGAGACAATCTGCAGATCACCCAGCTTCCGCTGAACAATCGTGCGACCACGACCAGCCCGTTGGGGTCGCTGACGATTTTGCCAAACGTGCAGCAGGACAGCTCCGGAAATATCGCGCTGGGCGGTGCGAGTTCTTCCATGGTGAACTTTTCTGTCGACGGCATTTCCACCGTGAACGTACGGCAGAATGGGGCGCTGCAGGATGCTTACCCGTCGCAGGAAGGCATCTCCGAAGTGAAAGTGACCTCCTTCAACAACAGCGCTGAATTTTCCCAGGTGGGCGACGTTACTTTCGCTACCAAGAGTGGCACAAATCAGTATCACGGTAGCCTGTTTGAGTATTTTCAAAACGACGCACTCGATGCTGATCCCTACGGCTTTAATGGTAAGGCGCCAAAACACTTCAACACTTTTGGCGGATCGCTGGGCGGCCCGCTGAGCATTCCGCATCTCTACAACGGCAAAGATAGGACGTTCTTCTTTGTCGATTACGAAGGGAACCGGCGCTCGACCTCAGTTGCCGAGCAGTTTCTTGTGCCCACCCAGGCCGAGCGCAATGGGGACTTGACCGCGATTGGTGGCCCGATGATTTCGCCCGGCAGCATCAATCCCACTGCCAAGGCGTTGTTGAACTACTATCCGCTCCCAAATGTCAGCGGCCAGCCGAATTACAATTACGAGAATTTCCAGGCCACACCGGCGAGCACCAATGGCGTCGATCTGCGGATCGACGAGAACATCACTCCGAAGCAATCTGTCTACGCGCGCTTCAGCCGCAAGAACATCACCGAAGACTATGCCAACCCCTTGCTGCCGAATGACGCCGACAGCGTGCACAATCGCAGCCTGCTGGCCTCCTACACCTACGCCATGACTTCGCGGATGGTGAATGAATTCCGCTTCGGTTTCACCAACGTGACGACCAGCGTAGGTTTCCCCATCGAAGGCGCAGACGCGCTTTCGCAACTCGACCTGACCGGGGTGAACATCAGCCAGCACCCCACCACGCACGCTTTCCCTACTTTTAATTTCAGTGCCGGAACCGGATTCACGCCAATCGGCCGCGACAAGACCGGAGTCACGCAATCGAAAACGACTCAGTTCACGGACAATCTGACTTGGACGCTAGGCAAGCACACCCTCAAAACTGGGGTTGACGCACGCCGGGTGCGCTATGCCGACATCGAGACGTTCCTGCCGTCCGATGATTTTGGGCAATTTACTTTCCAGCCCACATTTACTGGCAATGCGTTCGGCGATTTTCTTGAAGGGTTGCCCACCACTCTCTTCTTTGCCGTTTCCAGTCCCGACGTAGCCGGAACAGCCTGGCAGTACAGCTTCTTCGGCCAGGATGAATACCAGGTCACCAGCAGACTCACGCTGAGCTACGGCCTGCGCTGGCAGATCCTTCCCGGCTTCGCCGAAGACGGCGGCAACCTGGCAAACTTCGATCAGAGAAACAACTCCATCGTCGTGCCCAACAACCTCGCTGCCTATCTGGCGCAGCAGAACCTCCAGAGTTCGAACCTCGCTTTCCAACAGTCGTTCAACGCCTGCAATCTCGGCTACGCCGCGCTGCCCTGCACCAACTACATCACCGCCAGCCAGGATCACCTGCCGCAGTCGCTGCGCAACACCTATTGGCGCAATTTTCAACCGCGGTTCTCGCTCGCCTACCGTCCTTTCAACGATACGAAGACTGTTGTACGCGCGGGCTTCGGGATCTTTACCATCACCAATCTTGGGCCGCTCTCTTTTAACAACAGCGGCAATCCGACATCCGCGCTGCATACTTATACCAACAGCATGACCGCGAATGGCACGCCTCTGATCCAGTTCCCCAACACCGCGCCGCCCACGATCGGCGTGCAATACGGCGGCGGTGGCCTCGATCAGGGTGTCGATCCCAATTACCGCGATCCGCAAGCCAATCAGTGGAATCTCACGGTCGAGCGTCAGCTAACGAGGAACGACAGCCTGCGCGTCAGCTACGTTGGCATGCACACTTACCGCCTGAGCATCACCGAAGACCTCAACCAGATTCCCGCGAGCACCACGCCGTACCAGACGACGGCCGCAAGCCCATATGTCGACCCGCGCGCGCCCTATCACAACTGGTTCACACTCTACAGCACCTTCAATGCCGGCGAAGCCAACTACGATGCGCTGGAAGTCGAGGAGAGCCACAAGATGTCCCATGGCTTCTATCTCGATGCGAACTACACCCTGGCGAAAAATCTCGCTGACAATCAGGGCGATACTCCGACCGCCTTTGCTGGTGAAGTGAACTACGGAATTCCCATTTCCAACCGCTTCGATATTCGCAGCGACTACGGCAACGTCGAAGGAACCCGACGTCAACGCTTCCTTCTGACCGGGCTCTACCAGTTGCCTTTCGGTCAGGGCCGGTCTTTTATGAATACCGGAGGCTGGAAGAATGCGCTGCTTGGGGGTTGGGAGATGAGCACGGTGACTCTGCTTCAAACGGGCCCGTGGCTCACGCCCAGCATCAGCAATTCGTTCGACCAGTCCAACACCGACGTCGTGAATCGTGGGGCTTACCTTCGTCCCGACCAGGTCTCGACGAATTTATATCAGGGGCAGTCGCGCGCGCACTACTTCAACCTGGCGGCGTTTGCGCCTACTCCTGCCGGTGCCGGCCGATTTGGCAACGCCGGAGTCGGCATCCTCGAAGGACCGGGCACAGCCGCGGCCAGCCTGGGTCTGGCCAAAATCTTCAACGTGACTGAGAGAGTAAAAGTACGTTTTGAGTCCACATTTACCAATGTGCTCAACCACACGAACTTCGCTCCTCCCGCCACGCAAATCGATAACCCGACCTTCGGCGTCCTCAGCGCGCCGCAAACCGCGGAGAACGCCGGCAACCGCACCGGACAACTCGCACTGCGTGTCGAGTTCTAGTGGCGTGACGCGCGCGGTCACGGGGCCACCGGAAGGAATGCTAATCTAGATTGGCCAAAGCTGGCTTCACAGATGCCTTGGCGCCGGAACCGTTGCGACAAGGGCTATTGCTGAGTGCTTCTTTGAACGCTGAATCCATTCGCAAACTTTTCGAGCAGGTGCGTGGGGGGAAACTTTCTCCTGACGAAGCCGTGCAGCGGCTGCGGCATTTGCCGTTTGAAGACCTGGGATTTGCCAAGGTCGATCACCATCGCGCGTTGCGCGCTGGCATGCCTGAAGTTGTCTTTGGCGAAGGCAAGACGCCGACGCAGTTGGCGACAATCTTCTCGCGGTTGGCCCAGCACGAAGGAAATATTCTGGCGACGCGGGCCAGCAAAGAGCAGTTCTCCGCGGTCAACAAGAAAGTGCGCAAGGCACAATACCGGGAACTGGCGCGGGCTGTTGTTTTGCAACGCGATCAAAAAAAGTGTGGCAAGGGAATTATCGCCGTGGTTTCGGCGGGAACCAGCGACATCCCGGTTGCGGAGGAAGCCGTGGTCACCGCCGAAATCATGGGCAATGAAGTTGAGCGTCTGTATGACGTCGGCGTAGCCGGCATTCATCGCCTGCTGGCGAATCGCGGAACGTTGGCGCGGGCACGCGTGGTTATCGTATGCGCGGGAATGGAGGGCGCGTTGCCCAGTGTGGTCGGCGGACTGGTCGGCGTTCCGGTGATTGCCGTTCCCACCAGCGTTGGCTATGGCGCGTCTTTCAAGGGAGTGGCGGCGCTTTTGGGGATGATGAATTCCTGTGCGTCGAATGTCAGCGTGGTGAATATTGACAATGGATTCGGAGCGGGATATGTGGCGGCTTTGATCAACCGGTTGTGAGTGGCTGCCGCGCTTCGCCCAGCAGGACGGGCGGAGACGCCCGTCCTCCATTTTCATTTTGATGACTACGACTTTCCGGCCACTTCCAGGTTGTTCTTTACGCTGAAGGCGCCGAAGACCTGGCTCGCCCTTATGCCCGCGATCTGTTTGTCCATCGCAGTGCCGACCACGCCGTAGAGGCTGATGTTGCCGTGATCGACGACGATTCGGATCGGCTTCGCGGGATCAATCGCGTACTGTCCCAACGCTGAATCGTGATAGATGGCACGCATAGTGCGAATCCTGATGTCGTCATCGAAATTCGACACGGGCGCGACTTTCGTATTGTCCACTACGTCCTTTACTCCGGTAGTATTGCTTACCAGCGCGAGGGCGGAGTCGCGATCAACCTCGGTGCGAGTCTCGCCATTGAGTGTGGCCACGCCATTCTCGACCGAGGCAGTGACGAAATTAAACGCGTTGTCGTATCCCTGGCGGTCGTAGTACAGCTTGCGGTCGAGTTGCGCCGTGAGTTCGGCGTCGGGAACGTTCTTGCCATTGACCGCAATCAGGTTACGTACTCCCTGCAGGTTTTCCGCTTTGCGGATTTTCCTGGCCGCATCCAGCTTTTGTTGATACAAATCCACGCTGCCGCTCAGGGTAACGATGCCATCCTCAACCGCAGCCTGGACGTCGTGGAATTCTTTTTTACTGGCAAGTTGCTGTGAAACTTTGGCCTGGATGGCGGCATCGTAGCGGCTTGCGCTAGTAGCTTGCGCAACCATGCTCACGCTCAAGACGCTTACTCCAACAAACCAACCAAAGCTCCGAAGAAAAGCTTTCATGAAATGGACCCTCCGATCCGATACTAGAAATAAACCCAGAGTCCGGCGAAAAGTTTTCATACTGTTGCCCTCCCACGTTTGTTTATTAACTGGTTAGTTAAATAGTGAGATGCAGCAAAATCAGGCTGGAATGTAAAGATTTGTAGCGACCGACGGGTCAGCTTTGCGATGGGGTCGAGCCAAATACGGTGGAGACCAGTGCGTGGATCTCTTCGACGGCTTCGTCCAGTTCAAAGGTGAATCGCACCAGGTCCACACCCTCAAGATCGCGGTGTTCTTTGAGAAGAATGGCCCACGCTGGGTCGGAGACTAAGTCCACCTTGTGCCGCTCGTAGTATCCGTATCCCAGGCCGCGCATGCGGCAGAGAAGGTCGCTCAAGTGCACCAGTGCCACCAGCGGCTGTGACTTTTGGCCTTGCTCGACGGCGTGATGATGCGCGATCACCTCGATGACATCGTCCGCCAGTTTCCATTGTTCTGCCAGCGCCCGTCCGGTCTCGCAGTGCGTGAATCCCATGGTGAGGCGTTCTGCCTCGTCCAGCGCAATCTCCTCCTGGAGAGCACGTTCCATCGCCTTGGCGAATTCTTGGGAAAAGACCAGGCAGTTCACCATGAATCCGATGTCGTGCAGCAGTCCCGCCATGTAGGCTTTTTCGTGGTCCCCAGCGCCCAACTTTTCGCTGAATTTCCGGCACACCATGGCGCATCCAAGCGAATGTCTCCAGAACACGGCTGGATCCAGCACCCATTTCTTCGAGGGGAAAGCCTGCCCCAGACAGCAGGTCAGAAGAATGGTTTCCACCCGCCGCAGACCAAGGCTGATCACCGCAGCCTTGATGGATTTCGGCGGCAGCGCCATCCCAAACAACGGGGAGGCCGCCACCCGCAGGCACTGCGCGGCAATGGTGTTGTCATAAGAGACCAGGCGCACTACTTCGTCGACATTCACGTTTTCGCCGGAGCCGCTTAGCAAGTTCAACAAGGGCAGAAAAACAGCCGGGATCGCGGGCATGCTTTCGATATGCTGCACGCGCTCGCGAATGCTTGCGGTAACGGATGCGGTCATAGCTTGCCACTCTTAAGAGATGGTTTCCAGTATGCGATGGTTCCTGGAAAGTGAACCAGGTGAAACTGGTCATTCAATTTCATCAGCGATTCGGATGTGCCGAGGAAGAAATAGCCGCCATAGTTGAGATTGGGAAAAAAGTGGTTGATCACTTTCGACTTCGAGACTCCGTCGAAATAGATCAGAACGTTGCAGCAGAGAACCAGGTCCATGCCCTTCATGAAAAGCATTTTGGAATCGTCCTGCAGGTTCAGGCGGCTGAACGTAATCAGCTTTTTTACCTCGGGGAGAACCTGCAGTTTTTTCTCGTCGACGATCGAGAAATATTTCCGTTTGTAGTAGTCCGTAGTATTGCGCAGCGCGTAGTCGCCATAAATGCCCGCTTTGGCGGCTTCGACGGAACGGTCGTTCAGGTCGGTCGCCAGAATTTCCACCGTCCAGCCCTTTAGTAAACGGTCCTTTTCCTCAAGCATGTTCATGGCCAGCGTATAGGACTCTTCTCCGGTGGAGCAGCCCGCGCTCCAGATGCGCAACCGCTTAATGGCGGCGCTGGTTTTTTTTCCCACGATCTCCGGCAAGATGACTTTCCGCAGCGCATCCAGCTGCGGCTGGCTGCGAAACAGGCAAGTTTCGCCGATGGTGATTTCGTTCAGCAGTTGCCGCAGTTCGCCATCGCGGCTGGGCTGTGCCGTAAGCTGGTCCCAGTACTCGCGCGGGCTGACCACGTTAAGCTGTTTCATCCGACGCCCGCAGCCGTCGGCCAGAAGATAAAGTTTGTCCTCCGATTTATAAATACCCGCAACTTTGTAGACCAGGTCGCGGATTTGCCGGTACACCGGATCCAGGACGTCGATTCGCTTATTCGCCAGGGTCGACGCGACTGCGGTTTGGGTCGCCATTGTCATTTTGGTTGTCGCAACGTCGTGCCTGCCATCTTGGGCATTCTGGAGCCGAGTTTTCCCTGGGACGAGTGGGTTCCACATCGCCCGAAACACATTCTTCTTCTCTAGTGACCTATCGTCCGTTCCGCGATTTCCATTAGGGGCTGCTTGCCTGATCCGAGGCCGGATCGCGAACGTACGTGCGAAGGGCTCAATTTGCGAGGCGTTATAACAGAAACTTAGAGGGCTCTAACTATTTCTTCTTACGATTCGGGCGCTCGGCGACATCGCTCAGGTACGCAATCGCGCCTGCTTTGTACCGATGCGGTGACCGGGAACGAAAAGCAGCCCACAATTAGCAAGGCGTATGTGATTTTCCGCATAGTGGTCCCGACCTTCCCTGGATTAGTTGCAGAAGTCGGAGCCGAAAATCAACGCCTAGTGTTTCCGCGTTCGGGCTGGTTTTGCTGGTGCTTGCTTCTCGAAAACTCGCGCGAAGATCTTGTCGATGTTCCTCAGTTGGCGCTTCAGATCGAAGGCATGCTCGACCTGCCGGCGCGGAACTTTGCGCGCAATTTCTTTGTCTTTCAGCACCAGGTCGCAAAAATTCAGATCTTCTTTCCAGGCGCGCATCGCGTGCTGTTGCACCATTCGATAAGCGTCTTCCCGCGAGACTCCGTGTTCGACCAGATCGAGCAAGAGCTGTCCGCTGAAAACCAGACCGCCCGTGCTCTCCAGGTTGCGCTTCATGCGCTCCGGATAGACGAGCATTGTGTCGATTAGGTTGGCTGTCTTTTGCAACAAATAATCCACCAGCGTGGTGGAGTCGGGAATGACGATGCGCTCGGCGGAGGAGTGGGAGATATCGCGCTCGTGCCACAGCACAACGTTTTCGAATCCGGCCTGCGCGTTGGCGCGTACCACTCGAGCCAAACCGCTGATTTGCTCGCTTGTCACTGGATTGCGCTTGTGTGGCATGGCGGAAGAGCCTTTCTGCTTCTCGCTGAAAAACTCTTCGGCTTCGCGGACTTCGGTGCGCTGCAGATGACGGATTTCCGTAGCGATCTTGTCCAGGGTGCTTGCGATTACCGCGAGTGTGGCCAGGTAATAGGCATGGCGATCGCGCTGGATCACTTGGGAAGAAACCGCGGCGGCCTTTAATCCCAGGCGGGCGCAAATCTTTTCTTCGATCTCAGGGCTGAGGTGGGCGAGTGTTCCCACCGCGCCGGAAAACTTGCCCACGCGCATGTCCTCGACGGCTCGCCGGAAGCGTTCGATATTCCGTTGCGTCTCGGAATACCAGTTGGCCAGTTTGAAGCCGAATGTAATCGGCTCAGCGTGAATACCGTGGGTGCGGCCGACCATGGGCGTGTCTTTGAATTCCCAGGCGCGGCGCTTCAGGATGTCGGAAAGGCGCTCGAGATCAGCGGCGATGATGGAAGACGCCTGGCCGATGAGCAGGGCTTGTGCGGTGTCGACCACATCATTGGACGTGAGGCCGTAGTGAAACCAGCGGGCTTCAGGGCCAACGATCTCCGCCACCGCAGTGGTGAAGGCGATCACGTCGTGACGTACCTCGGCTTCGATTTCGTGGATGCGCTGCAGGTCGAAGTCGGCGCGCTTGCGGATGGCCTTGGCCGCATCCTTCGGGACCATGCCCGCCTCGGCTAAGGTTTCGGTGGCGGCGACTTCGACGGTAAGCCAGGTGCGGAAGCGGTTTTCGTCGCTCCAGATGCGGCCCATGTCAGGGCGGGTATAGCGTGGGATCATGGCTGCCCCCTCTTCCGTTCGTTTCCAGCAAAATAGAAGGACTAGGGATTCTAAACGGTGGGGAACCTCGGTGGCCAGTCCCGCAAGGGGGGCGAAGCAGTCGAGTGGAGTTTATAATTCGCGCACTCTTTTCCGTTTTATATATATCGTGTTACGATATACACTGAAGCTGCATATGTGTCTTGATACGATATAATCGCGCTCCATGGAAAAGTCTCTTACATCGGCCGATTACGAAGCGCTGGCGGAGCTGCGTTATCAGATCCGCCGTTTTCTTCATTTCAGCGAACAAGCTGCCCGTGAAGCGGGGCTGGAGCCGCGGCAGCACCAGTTGATGCTGACCTTGAAGGGGCTGCCTGCGGGAACGCGTCCGAGGATTGGAGAACTGGCGGAGCGGATGCAGATTCAGCACCACAGCGCGGTCGAACTGGTGAACCGGCTGGCTGCCAGCGGCTGCGTCCGGCGGCATCGTGGAGGAGAGGATCGGCGTGAGGTGCTGCTCTCGATGACTCCGAGGGGCGAGAGGATGTTGCGCGAGCTTTCGCTGCATCACAAGGCCGAGTTGCGTATGCAAGGGCCGGCGCTCGTGGCGGCCCTCAAGCGCGCCATGCAAGGCGACAACGCTGGCAATGGGTCGCGCCCAAAGCTTCGTCAAGCAGCAGGAGGAAGAAACAAGGATGTCAGAAAGCAACAACGGTAGTTCACCTCCATCCACGATTGCGGCAACTGGAGGACAGGTCGGAGACATAAGGCTCGCCGAGCCGGCGCAGTTCCGCATGGTGCTGATGTCCTTTCTTGCGGCAGGGGTCGGGCTGCTCGCAGGGCTGATCGCGTTCGTGTTGTACAAGTTGATTGGCCTGTTCACGAATCTTTTCTTTTACCATCGTTTCGCGGCCGACTTCATCAGCGCCCGACACAACCAGCTCGGACTGTGGGTGATTCCGATCCCCGTGATTGGCGGAATCATTGTCGGCTTCATGGCGAAGTATGGGACGTCAAAGATCAAAGGTCACGGGATTCCCGAGGCCATGGAAGCGGTGATGGTGAACCGCAGCCGCATTGAGCCAAGAGTCGCGATCCTGAAACCCCTATCCGCGGCGATTGCAATTGGTACCGGCGGGCCGTTCGGCGCCGAAGGACCAATTATTCAGACGGGAGGCGCGGTCGGATCGCTGGTCGGCCAGGTGCTTCATACCACGGCTTCGGAACGAAAGGTGCTGCTGGCATGTGGCGCGGCCGCGGGCATGTCAGCAACTTTTAACACTCCCATCGCGGGCGTGATCCTTGCCATTGAACTGCTCCTGTTTGAATTCAAGGCGCGATCGTTTATTCCGCTGGTCATTGCCAGCACACTTGCCACCGCGGTCCACATGCAACTGTTGGGAGCGGGGCCGATGTTCAAGGTCACAGCCATGGACTTCGGTATTCCGCACGCTCTCCCGTTTTATCTGTTGCTGGGTTTGGTTTGCGGACTGGCCGCGGTCGGGTTCAGCAAGTTGCTCTACTGGACGGAAGACCAGTTCGAGAAATTGCCGGTGGATGAGCTCTGGTGGCCGGCGATCGGGGCGCTAGGCCTGGGGATCATCGGATATTTCGTGCCCCGAGTTCTGGGCGTGGGCTATGACACCATCGGTGACATCCTGAACGCGAACCTGGCGTGGAAGCTGCTGCTCGTGGTCATGGTTGCGAAAGCGGTGGCGCTGGTCATCTCGCTGGGATCGGGAACATCGGGCGGACTGCTGGCGCCCATGTTTATGTCGAGCGCGGCCATGGGCGGGGTGTTCGCCATGGGCGTGGATCGAATCTTTCCTGCCGCGAATTTGTCCGCGGGAGCCTTCGCGCTGGTTGCGATGGGCGCGGTTTTCGGGGCGGCCTCGCGGGCTACGTTCTCGTTCATTATTTTCGCTTTCGAAATCACTCGCGATTACAACTCGGTGTTGCCGCTGATGCTGGTCAGCGTGATTGCGGACGGCATTGCCATGTGGCTGATGCCGAGGGCTTCGATCATGACCGAGAAGCTGGCGCGGCGCGGGTTGCACATCCATCAGGAGTACGAGGCCGACGTGTTGCAGCAGGTCAGGGTTTCCGAAACCATGGATCAAGATGTGCCTACGCTTCCTTCTGAAATGAAAGTTAGTGAATTGTCGGACCTGATCGCACGGCGCGATCCTGCGGTCTGCCGGCACCAGGGAATGTTTGTCGTCGACGGCGATGGAAAGCTGTCTGGGGTGATCACGCGAGGAGATGTTATGCGTGCTCTTAACGCCGATCCGAGCGGAGGGTTGACGGTGCTCGACGCCGGCTCCCGCGAGGTTGTGGTCACGTATCCGGACGAGATGCTGCACGATGCCTCCGCCAAGATGCTGCGCAATAACATCGGCCGCTTGCCGGTCGTGGATCGTAAGGATCCTGGTCGCGTGGTTGGGTATCTGGGCCGACCCGGGATTATGGCCGCACGCTTGCGTCGTCTGGACGAAGAGCATGTGCGGGAGCCGGGGTGGATCAAAGGGTTCTAGTGTTGACGCTATCTTGAGTGACCTTGAGTATTTGGGCTTTCGCATAGAGTTTGGCCACCACGCGCCGGATCCTTCACCGGCTGCGCCGGTTCAGGATGACGTCTTTCTCGGACGATTAGTCCGCGTTCAGGGAGCCTAGCTTCTAGTTATTTGACGTCATCCTAAGTGGCCGTCGGGCCGCGAAGGATCTGGCGCGGGTTGGCCGGAGTGCGGTCGACAGGCTTGTACAGGTCTTGCCATTCGGCTGCGAGGTCGTGCCAGTGGGGGTTAGTGCTCTCGATCAAGTTGATCTTCTTGTTACGGACCCGGCCTTTGATTTCTTTCTCGCGTTGGATTGCGTCGCCGGGATAGGCAAACATTTCGCAATGGACTAACCGCGTCAGGTTGTAGCGGCTGGTGAAGCCGGGCGTGAGTTTGCTTTTGTGCTCGTGTACTCGGCGGGGTAGGTCGCCGGTTATTCCTGTATAGAGCACGTGGGAGCGCGGGTTGTTCGTCATTATGTAGACGTAGAAGTGTTTGGGCTTTCGCATAGAGTTTGGCCACCACGCGCCGGATCCTTCTCCGGCTGCGCCGGTTCAGGATGACGTCGGTCTAGAGAGTCTATTTCTTGGAGAAGTTCGGTGTCAGTGATCTGTTGACACGGGCGTTGCATTTGGCTGTGATTTATTTTCGCCAGACAATACGGCTGTCTTTGTTAGAGGCGTCTTGGCTGTGGCGATCAGGGGTTTCAGCGCGCGCACCGAAACGCCTAACGTGCCTCCGGAGAAGCCGTCGATATACGCTGCGTTGACGCCGATTACTTCGCCTTGCGAGTTGAAGACGGGGCCGCCGCTGCCGCCGTGGGCCGTGGGGGCGTCGTAGATGAGTTTGTCGCCAACCACATCTCCCAAATGTCCGCAGGTGGACGATGGACGGATTAACGAGAGCGCGGCTAATTCGTTCGCGGCTCCCTGATCGTCACGGCGGTAGGCCAGGCGGTCGTAGACGGCGGGTGGTGATTTCGCCACCATGCCCAGCACGCCCATGGGATATCCGACTACGGCAACCAGTTCGCCGGGATTCGGGATGTCGGCGGCCAAGGGTATCGGTCGAAGCTGATGCACGGCCTGGGTGTCCTCGATACGGAGAACCGCCAAGTCACCTTGGGCGGACAGCACCGCCGGAGTGATAGTCACTGGCGTGGGCAGGCCGGGAAAGAAAGCCAACAGTTTCTCCAAGTGGGGTATAGCACCTTTGCGGATCAAAAGATTCGACTGGGAGTCTTCATACCAGGGCTCAGCCACGTGACGATTGGTCGCGAGCAATCCATCCGAGACCACGAAGCCGGTTCCGGAAATACGGGCGCGGAACTCCGGTGGGCGCCCGGGAAATCCAACGTGGTAGATGCCGAAGATGTAGCAAATCGAATTACGGTAACGGTGCAAGACCAGGGCGGGCATGGCCTGCTCTTGCTGGAGCAGCTCAACTTCGTGTCCGAGCTGCAACACCTGCCGTTGGAGGTCGTCTTTCTGGGCATCATTTCTGTGAAGATCTTGGGGCTGCGCGGCGGGGAAATAACGGACCATCGCGGTCACGCCAACCAGCAAGCACACGCCGAGTACACCTTCGAGCATTCGTTGCCAGAGGGTGCAGACTGGCTCTTCCCGAGTTGACGGATCGTTTTCGGCCATCAGGACTTGTGAGTTCTATTCTGCGCTTAGCGTTGTACAGTTCCTACGGTACGGAGGACGATGTACAAGTGGAGTGGAGTCGTAGGGTTATGCTCTTGGTGTATGTACTCTTATGTAAACATATATTATGCGATGTTATCGATACCGTTAATGATATATAGGCTCAATTACGCGTTTTGTGCCTAGATCCATGAAAACAATGGACGTATTTTGGAGATACCAACGTAAACTATCTCTTCTAAAGGACTTACAAATTAGATACCCTCGCAGCAGAGGGTCCTTTTCGTCGCAAGTGTATGAAAACAGGCACGCCCGCTCGACATACCCGCTAAAATATCATTTGTAAAGGATTTAGCTCTGTTTGATGGTAAAGAGACTTTTGACGTTCACAGGAATCTCAGGATTGCAGTCAATTCCCAGTTGTCAGTTCCCGATTCTCAGTTGGCGGACTGAATGTCCGCGCGACTTCAGCCTAATACCAGTATGACAGGTTGAAGGGGGTAAACCCGCCAATTTTTGAAGTTTATTTCTGCCGTTGAATCAAGGGTTTGGGGGAAATTAGGTGTGCCAGGGGGCTTGACAAGATTTTGGGGAAAGTGACGGATTAGACGAAAAGATCGACGGAGGTCGCTCCCGGATAGCGGTCGCGAAACCAAGCTTGGCGACTTGCAGTTAGGGCGAAATCGGCGGATTCCGCCGGCACGATGGTCCCGACGATCGCGGTGCTTTGATTCAGCCCTGACCCTGAGTTATGAGTTGGAAGCGGAGGCGCAGCCGCAAAGAGATGTCTGTTGCGGATCACTCCGTGTCGCGGTCTCTCCAGGTCGGATATGAGCTCAGCAAGCATGCTGTATCCACCGGCACTCATGCGCATGAACTCCACGGAGATTGCAGATTGGCCACGAACTGCTCTCACGTGAGCCATGGCGCGAAAGAACCATGAGTTTACTTTCACTAAAATCTCAGTGTGAGCCCCAAGGTCGAAGGGTGAAGTTGTTTCGATGCTTTCGATGCGACATCCGCCCAGACCCAGGTCGCGCAGGCTGCCTCGGAGCAACGTGCCGTTCAAGGGAAGACAGGTGATCTGTGCGTGACCGCTGCATGAGTAGCGCGCTACGCGGCGGCGATCAGTCGTTCTCAGGTCGATCTGGCTCGGATCGACATGGCCTCCGGCGGGCCCGCGTTGCGTCTGCTGCTTCATCGATGCATCTGATGGTATATGGCCTTGGGGAGGTCACCAATAGCCACAAAGTACCGCTTCTTCCAGAACTGAAGTAACTGGCTTTACGAAAGTTGAACGCTAAGTGAAGATTCGAAGTTTGAAATGAGGGTGATGCGATGACACGCGATCAGAAATACCAGGCTTTCCGAGCGCTCCATGAGCGGGCGAGGGCGTTCGTGATCCCTAATCCATGGGATGCGGGGACGGCGAGAATTCTTACGGCGTTGGGTTTCGAGGCGCTGGCGACGACGAGCGCGGGTTGCGCCTTTTCCGCCGGATACCGTGACTCGTCGACTGGGCTCACGCGCGATGAGATTTTAGAGAACGCGAAGGCCATGGTGGAGGCGACGGACTTGCCGGTGTCGGCCGATCTCGAGAATGGGTTTGGGCGCTCGCCTGAAATGTGTGCAGAAACCATTCGACTGGCATCGGTGATCGGCGTGGCTGGAGGATCGATTGAAGATGCGAGCGGCGATCCGCAGGATCCCATTTACGGCTTCGAGCTTGCGGTGGAGCGGGTCGCGGCAGCGGCGAAGGTGGCTCATGATTCTCGCTTCGTGCTGACCGCCCGAGCGGAAAACTTCCTGCATGGCCGCTCTGATCTCGACGACACCATACGGCGATTGCAAGCCTTTGCCGAAGCAGGTGCTGATGTTGTATATGCGCCTGGGCTGCCGGGCCTGGAAGCGATTCGAAAGGTTTGTGCGTCAGTTTCGAAGCCGGTGAATGTGCTGATGGGCTTGAAGGGCGCTACCTTTTCCGTGGACGAGCTGGCGGCCGCGGGGGCAAAGCGGATCAGCGTGGGAGGAGCATTCGCCCGTGTTGCGCTGGGAGCGTTCGTGCGAGCTGCGCAGGAGGTGAAAGACAAGGGAACTTTTACCTTTGCGGCAGATGCTATTTCTCATGCTGAGGTGAGCGGCTGGATGCGGGATGGGCGCTAGGTTTGAGTCGAGCTGCGCGCGACTGGACAGCCAAGGCGGCTGTCCCCATGCAATCGGGCTATTGTTCTTTAATGCCCAGGCGCTTGGCCATTTCTTCGTAGAGGAAGCCTTCGCCTTGGCGGTAGGGCTGGACCCATTCGCCGTCGATCACGAATTGCGGAATGGCACGCTTGCCAGTGCGCTTGACCACTTCGTCGGCGGCTCCGGGAGTGCTTTCGATATCGATGTCCTGGAACGCGATGTTATGTTGCTGCAGGAAGCGCTTGACTTCGCGGCAGTCCGGGCACCAGAAGGCGGAATAGACAGTTACTTGCATCGTCACATCTAGATGATGACATCTGGCGGAAAGTCGCAGCGCTGTCTCCGCTGCCCGGACGAGGCGTCCGGGGCTACGTGCATTGTCGGTCACTCAATCTTGGCGATTCCCGGCGCCACATTCGGGAACTTGGCGATGACTGCGGGATCGTGTCCGGGAATGATGAGGCCGGGGCTGGTGGCGATTTGTTTCATGCGATCCTGGGCACGCAAGTTCGAGACGGCGTCAAGCGTGGCCGCAATGGGCACGTGCTTCTCCAGATTTTCGTAGAGATACATGTTGTCGCTGGCCAGCACGACGGTTCCGGCGCTGGTCGTCACGCCGACGTATTGCGAGGCGTAGGTGTGGCGGCCGCCGGTGTAGCAGGTGATGCCGGGGAGGATTTCCTGGGCGTCGCCATTCACCAGGCCTACCCGGCCCTGCGTGTTCAGTTTCACCAGCGTAAGCACGTCGTCGGCATCAATTCCGCCGTGGGTATCCTTCGATTGCCAGGCTTCTCCAGCGTAGTACTGCAACTCATCCTTCTGAATCCAGATGTGGGCGTTGGGGAACAAGTCCATGCCGTCGGCGTGATCCCAGTGCATGTGGCTGATGATCACGTCGGTGATGTCCTCGGGCTTGAGGCCGAGGGGTTTCAGAGTGTCGGAAGGCTTGATGAAATCGTTGACGTGCCAGTCCTTGAAGAAGCGATCGTGATAGAAACCGGAGTCGACGAGGATGTTGCGGCCGTTGCCGCGGATGAGCCAGATCATCATGGCGATGTCGAGTTTGCGGGCGGGGTCGGCGCCGGCGACCAGTTCTGCGACGGGGAAGTCAGGCAGCGTAGCGTAACGGATGGCGTAGATCTCGTATTGAGGTTTTGATTGAGCGGTTAGGGGAGTGAGCGAGAGCGTTGCGATGACCAGAGACAGAAAAGCGCGATGGAGGTTCATGAAGAAGTCCTTAGCGTTTGGGAAGTACAGCTATTCTCGCACAAGGAATGCTTACGTAGCCCCGGACGCCCACATCCGGGAACTCGAAAGTAGGCAGGTTCTGCCCGGCGAGATTGGGCTTTGCGTCCACGTTTACCCGGCGTCGGAATGGGTTGGGCCCATTCTTAGGGCGTTCTTATCAGCCGTGGATTTCGGCTGGCACCGCACGGGCGTGGACGCCCGCGCCTACATTGGGAATTGCACGAAGGGCCGTATCTCGCTTGGTATGGCTGGGGTCTTGCTCGGATACTGTCGAGAACGGTGGAACGACACTAAAGTTATTGCCGCAACCGCCGATCTGTACCGGGAGAATTCAACGGGGCGTTTCCACGCCCTCTCAGGAAAGAGAGAGATCCTTTATGTCAGTTTCGGGTATTTCCAGCGCCAACCTTTTCGATCTTCTTGACTCAGCGAACGCAACCAGCCAGAAACAGCAGTTACAACAAGAGATCCAACAACTGGGGAAGGATTTGTCGGCAGGAAATCTCTCCGCCGCGCAATCCGACTTTGCGACTTTGGAGAAGAATTCGCCACAAGCGACTTCCGCGGTGTCGTCACCAAGCAGCAACCCCATTGCCCAGGCCTTTCAGCAGTTGGCCAAGGATTTGCAATCGGGAAATCTCTCGGCGGCGCAGCAGGACTTTTCCACCATTCAACAGGACGTGCAGAGCCAGGGCGGTGGACACCATCATCACGGGCATGGGGGAAGTTCGAGTGGGGCACAGCAAAATCCTGTTGCTGAGTTGTTCAGTGAATTGGGACAGGCGCTGCAGTCTGGCAACCTGTCGGCGGCGCAGCAGGCTTACACGACCTTGCAGCAGGACTTCCAGCAATCGGCCTCAAGCGGCGGCTCCACGTCGAATACATCGCCGGCCGCAGGCGGAGTGCAGACAGTCGCGTAGCCACGGTCGCTGCCGGACCACGGGGATGGATGGTCTCTTGGCAAGAGCACGAGCGCGGACGCTCGCGCCTACACTAATCCCAGTGCTTGAGCTGGGGCCAGGCTTCGGCAAAGCGTGGCATGAAGTCCATGGGTGGGTGGCGTGGTCTCGTTCGACAGCATCGTCTCCGATCCTTGCAAAAACGTAAGGATAGGGCACCACACATTCAGGTTTGCTTTGCCGCTCGAGTGTTCCTTAGAAAATATGCAGGCGGATGGTCAGGTATTTCTTGGGATCTTGACGGATTGCTTTAATGAGTTCCCGCGTTTCCAGGAGCACTTGATTGGTGTTGTCGTAGACTGCTGGATCCTGCAGCAGTTTCCCGATCGTGCCCTGGCCCGAATTCAGGCGGTCGCTCAGATCCGAGAGTTTGTTCATGGTGTTGTGCAGCTTGTCAGAAAACTCCTGGTTCCTGGCCAACAGGCCGATGGCGCCCTTGCCGGCGTTCACGTCATCGGTTAGCTTCTTCACGTTCGCGATGGTATCGTTGGCCGTGTTGTAGAGAGTGGGATCCTTCAAGAATTTGCCCGCAGTGCCCTGGCCAGCGTTCAGTTGGTCGATAATCCCGTTCAACTTGTTGATGGTTGCATTCGCGCTTTGATATAGCTGGTCGTCGACCAGAAGCTTGCCAATACTTCCCTTGCCCGAAATCACGTCGTTCACAAGGCCTTGAAACTGGCCAACGGTGGCATTCAGCCGATCGTAGAGGCCAGGATCATAGATTACCTTGCCGATGGAGCCCTGGCCGCTTTCTACAAATGCCAGTATCCGATCCACACGTTTCTCCAGCGCATCCAGGTTTTGGAGGGTACTTTGGCTGGCGCGGACGACGTCCTGAATGTCGGGTGTCTCGCGCGTCGGTAAGACGTCCCCTGCCTGGACCTCAGGCCCATGGGCCTGAGAGCTGTCGATATCGATATAGGTTTCGCCCAGTACTCCGGCGGTGGAAAGGGTCGTGAGCGAATCCTTCCGCAAATTGGCGCGATATTTGGTATTGACCTTGAGGATGATTTCCACCGGAGTCAGCCGCCGGTTTGGATCGGACACAACCCGGATCCCGTTGACGTTGCCAATGTCAACGCCCTGAAGGCGTACCGGTGCTCCCTCGCGCAAGCCGCCAGCATTGTCGAAATAAGATCTAAGGGTGATCTTCTGGGTAAGGACGCCGCCCGTGCCACTCATGAGCAAGATCAGAATGCCGAGAGTGATGCTGGAAACCAGCACCGTGAGCCCTACTTTGAGTTCGGACCACTTCAACTGCTTCTGGCTAGGCACTCATTCTCCCCAAGAACGTCATGGCAACATTCTCCGCGGCGACCCGAGAAAGCGAATCTCAGCATGATAGCAGAGAGTTGGTCTGGGCTTCACGTCAGGCACGATGCCCCTGCAGGGTTCCGGAGAGCAGAATAGCCATCAAGTAGGCCACTGCTCCGCAAGCGAGAGTGAAGTTCAGCCCGAACTGAATGGCGATAACCATCGCGAGGATGGAACCCAAGACGCTGGAACCGGCATTCATGGCCCATGCCCACTCCACCGCATTTTCCTGGAATTCACCCTTGGCGGCTACGGGAAACTCCGGCACGGGAACACTGGCCAGCGCCCGCAAACCGGTTGGAAAGGGCATCCCCATGGCAAATCCCAACGGAACCAGGAGGGCGGCGCTCACCAGCAATTTTGCAAAGAAGGGAAGCCCAACCAGCGCATTCAGGAGCCCCGGCAAAATAAAGACGTAAAGCATAAGCGCACCCACAATGAAAATCAGCGGACGCCATGCGCTTTGGGTCTGGGCCACCCATTTCCGAGATGCCAGGCTGCCGGCGCCGCTGGAAAGAAGCAGAAGGAACACGACCACCGTGAGGGCGTAGGTCGGGTGCCCGAGAAATAAAACAAAACGCTGGATGAAGGCGATCTCCACCAGTATGTATCCGAGACCCACCGCAACAAAGTACAGCAGCCGAATCGGGCGCTCCTGTTTACGTCCAACACGAACCGTGAGGGGGATCACCAAAAATGCGAGCACCGCCACGAAAGAGATGACCAGCACCATAGCCAGTACGACGACACCAAGATTCACTTTCCAGTCGATGCCCTGGCGCAGATCCTTCTGGTGAAGTATCTGATCCAGTTTCAGGGTGAAAAAGAAAAAAGGTGCGTTGTCGTTAACCGGCGACACATCGTAGGGGTACGTTTGCGCAAAGGCGTAAGGATCATTTCGCGCGATCAGGGCAGAAAACGGATTATCTTTGGGATCAGAAGGGAGATAAAGCGCCACCAACCCGGGATTGCTGCGCAGGTGGGCTTGAACCTGTTCCTCTTCATCGACGTTGAAGGCACTCTTCTTGGCTAGCACGACCACCGGGATTCCGTCTTCGTCGAGATCGCCTTCCGAGACTACGATGAAGTTCCTCGCCGGACTCGCGACGCCCAACTCATGCAGCGCTTGCATCGCGACCGAAACCACGCGCAAGGCTTCGCGTGGTTCGCGGAACTCCCAGCGAGTGATGGCGACCATCCCGTCGGGTTTCAGGTGATCAAAGTATTCTCGAAAAGCCTCCACGGTATAAAGACTGTTCTCACTGAGAGCGAAGGCACCGGCGGCAGTCGAAGCCCAGGTATCGACCAGGGTCATTTGGACGACGTCGAAATTCTGCCTGGCGTTACGAACAAACGACCGTCCGTCCGTGACTTGAATGTGTACCTCGGGCCGTTCGTACAAGTGATAGGAATAATCCGCGTAACGGCCGCGCATCACGGTGTTGGCGATTATCGGATTAATTTCAATCCCGGTAACGCTGGGGCTGCCGTTGGCTACGGCGCGAAGCACATCGACTCCGCCACCAGGCCCAATGATGGCGTACTGTCCGTGCGGGCGCAGAACGTTGGCGAGCGCGGGAGGCGCAGACATCAAATCTCGCTGCCATTCCGTTCCCTGCCACTGCCTGGGGTCGGCGTTCATGATGTAAGTCGACGCGTCAGCATCAATGACCACCACCTTTGCTTGGCCTTGGCGATCTACCTCCACGCGGGAGATGGCGTTCCAGCGCGCGAACTCCACCCAGGCTTTGTCACGAAACATGCCTTTGGCGTAGACGACATCGATCAGCCTTCCCGAGCGGTTCGCCGCAATCAGCAGCAACAGGGCGGCGGCAAGGCCAAGGGTGAATTTTCGCATGCGGAGATTGGCGGCCCAAGCGGCTCCCGCGACACTTGCCGTCACAGCTGCGAACAGCACCGTGTTCGGGCCGCCCAGAAAGTTGAGCAGAGGCACGACTCCCAGACAAGCCAGCGCGCCGCCCAGGAGATCCGCTCCATAGAGCCTCGAAATATTTCGCGATTCCCGGGCAAAGAGGATCGAGAACTCGAGCCCTGTGACAAAGAAAGGCACAGCGGAAGCCAGATAGATCGCGGTGAGCCGGAGAAAATTGGCTCGCGACAAACTGAGTGAGACCGGAACGTGGAGCACGATCTCCAGCACGATGGGAACGACCGTGGCGTTCGCAACACAGAGCCATGAAAGCAAGGAGCGAGTAGAGAAGCGGCCGAGCCAGGTCTTTCCTAAGTACGCGAATACTCCGCCGGAGCCGAGACCGAGCAGCGCAATGGAAATCGCCAGGAAGGCGAAGTGATAAAAGAGCACAACGGAAAATAACCGGGTGAGCGCCAGTTCCAGTAGCAATGCCGCGAAGCTACTGATGGCCACGCCTATCAGCAGGGAATGGTCGCGGGTTTTTTCTGGGGTACTGGTTCGAGTGATCGGCGGAGTTTCGGTTGTAACCGGCATTGTTCGCTCAGGAATGCGACAGTCTAACAGAAAGCAGTCAGCATTCAGCCGTCTGTCAACCTTCGAGGATGACCTGCGCGATGGCGTACTCTTTGGTGTGGGAAAGTGAAAGCGCCACGTGGACCGCGCCGAGCTTCGCTGCGAACTCGGCAGCTTTGCCGTGAAATGCGATCGTGGGACGGCCTCCGGGCTGACGGCAGACTTCAACGTCGCGCCACGTGACCCCGTGATTCCAGCCCGTGCCGATGGCCTTCATTGCGGCTTCTTTAGCGGCGAAGCGCGCTGCGTAGCGCTCGATCCGGTTGGCCTTCGACTCACAGTAGAGGATCTCGGCTTCGGTAAAGATTCTACGGAGGAAGCGGTCACCAAAACGTGCGATCGAAGCTTCGATGCGTGGAACCTCTGCTATGTCGATGCCGGTGCCGACGATCATGCAGACAGTTTAGTGGACGGGCGCCTTCTGGAAAACAGACACAGCTGTTTCGTTTTGCCAGCACACTTAGACGCGCCAATAGTCTGGCCGCCAATTCTTGATGGATTTCTTGATGTCGGCACGGGCAAGATTGGCCGACAGAGTCCGCTCAACCAGTGCAGGCAGCTCTTCATCCGAGGCAAAACGTAGTCCGATTAGCTGATCCTCGGTGAGCTTCGCGATTTGTAGGCGCAATGAATCGGGCAGCAACGCCGCCAGCCGGAGTCTTTCTTCCAGCCTTATAACACGATCCTGAACTTTCAGCGCGTACTGCCGGCTCCGGATCACAGCAACAATCAGGGCTGTGTTGAAGACCACGATCCAGATGTGCAGGAAACCGGGATGGCGCACCGCGAAGAACACGCTCACGATCCACGAGATCGCGAAAACCGGCAATACGAAGAAGTGGAATGGAGGATCGAGCCTCGTATGATTGGCAAGATTTTGCGGAGTGCGTTCGGCCATGGGTTCTCCTCTGTTCGCTGCAATTGAAAGTCTAAATCAGGACAGCCGAAAGCGCTGCTCGATGAATGGAGACGTCTGCTCAGAGCAGGCGATTGCCGCGATAAATAACCTGGCCATCGATCAACCGCGCTTCAGCCATGAGTTCATGCTTCTTGACCGGACCGGTTCCGTCGATGTGGAAGACTTCGTGGCCGTGAGCCACCAGCCAGTCGGAAACCAGCATACGGTGGCAGTGAAAATACACGCGCTCGGCACACATGTAAGCCGTGCGCGAGTGCTCGGCCAGCTTGACCAGTTCGGCGATGCCGCGCTGGAAGTCCTCGGTGAGCATGTAATCGGCATAGTTGCGGAAGCTGTCGTTGCGCAGTGCGATGTTGGGCGAGTCGTCGCGGGTCTTCTTACGGCGGCCGCCAAGCTCTTTGATCCAGACGTACCGAATCCCCGCATCGGGCATGGTTTTCTCTAACGATTCGCGATTGAAATGGGGCAGGCGGCGCGACATGGGGAAGGAGCGGATATCCACCAACGTCTGTATGGAGTGGGCTTGGAGGACAGCAATAAATTCGTCCAGCGGGCGGGTGGAATGGCCGATGGTGTAGAGGGTAGCCACTACGTGGTTTCCACTGGGGGGACTTCTTGAATCCCGCGCATCATTCTTGAGCGATTTTTCTGATTACCTGCGCTAACGCTTCGTCCTGCGCCGGAAATACCGTACGCAGATCGAGCAGCACGCGTCCTTCTTCAACCCGCGCGATGACTGGTGGGTCGGAAGCGCGCAGGCGAGCGGAGAGTTCGTCGGCGCTCAAGCCCTCACAAGTCATCGCCAGCAATCGAGTAGGCAGGACTGCAGAAGGTGCAGCTCCGCCGCCAATTACTGATTCGCCGTCCAGCACTTCCACCGACACTTTTGAGGTCTTTATTTTCTCTGCTACCGCTTGTGCCCGCGTTCCAATTTCTCCTTTCAATAGACGCATCATACGTAGAGCGGGGATCGCGTCGTGATCGCCTTTCACATATGCGAGCACCGTGGCTTCGAGCGCTGCGTAGGTCAATTTGTCCACCCGAAGCGCGCGGAACAAGGAGTTCGACCGCATGCGTGCGATCAGATCGCTGCGGCCGCTCAGCATTCCAGCTTGTGGACCGCCTAGCAACTTGTCGCCGCTGTAAGTGACAACATCCACACCTTGGCGAAGGCTGTCGAGTACGCTTGGCTCCCCGTTCACTCCGACCGAGCGCAGATCGAACAATGCGCCGCTGCCCAGGTCTTCGAGAAGCGCGATATTTCGCTGGCGAGCCAGACTGACCAGTTCTTCGAGTTGCGGTTGCTCGGTGAATCCGGTGATTTGAAAGTTGGACCGATGCACCCGTAGCAGAAGGCGGGTTTTCTCGTTGATTGCCTTTTCATAGTCGCCGACGCGGGTGCGATTGGTTGTGCCCACTTCCCGCAGGATGGCATTCGATTTCGACATGACATCCGGAATGCGGAAGGATCCGCCGATCTCGACGAGTTCTCCACGGGAGACGATGACTTCGCCATTTTCCGCCAGCGTGTTGAGGGCGAGTAGAACCGCCGCGGCGTTGTTGTTGACTACGATGGTGGAGATCGCAGCAGCTGCCGAGCTTCGCTCGGTTGGACAGCCGGGGGCGGCTGTCCCCACGTGTTCATCGAGGAGTTTGCGGAACAGGCGATCGACGTGCACGTCGCGCTTGCCGCGCTCACCTGTTTCTACGTCGAACTCAAGATTAGAATAAGTTCCCGCAGTTTCGCGGATGTACTCCAGCGCTGACGCAGCAAGCGGAGCACGGCCCAGATTGGTGTGCAGAATAACTCCGGTCGCGTTGACGACCGTTTGCAGCGAAGGCTTCATGGCTTGCCGAACTTGCCGCGTTACGGCATCGATGAGTCCTGAAAGAGCGAGGTCAACTCCGTTTTCCTCGAGCCGCCCTGTAGCGATTTCCTGCCGCAGAGTTGCGAGGACTGTACGGGCAGCGTCTGTGACCGCGGCTTTTCCTTCTTTTGAAGCGAGTGCGACAAGCTCTGGGTTGCGCTGGAGCTCGTCTACTGATGGGAGCTTGCGGTACAGCCCGGCAGTTGAGTCGACTTTCACCGGCACTGATTATCCCACTGCCAGCGCTGTAAAACCAAGGCGAGCTTGTGCTCGACCACACGGACGAGGGCGTCCGTGTCTCCGTGATTTCGGGCCGAGACGGGCGAGGACGCCCATCCTCCATCGAACATCGGAGGCAGCTAGCCTACTTCTACCAGCCCGTAGCTCTTGTGCCAGCGAGTGCGCATGTGGCGCAGCGCAGCGTCTATCTCTGCTTGAGTGATTTCTGAGTTCGGACCGGCCAAGACCATGGCGGCCTCGCGCTTCGCGGCCTCGAGTAACTGACGATCGCGGATCAGATTGGCTACCTGGAAGCTGGGCATGCCGGCCTGGCGCGTGCCAAAGAATTCACCCGGGCCACGAAGTTCCAAGTCGAGTTCGGCAATTTGGAATCCGTCGCTGGTGCGTACCATGGCATCAAGGCGGCGCTCTCCGTCTTCCGAAACTTTGCCGCCAGTCATGAGCACGCAGTAAGACTTGGCGGCGCCGCGGCCGATGCGGCCGCGAAGCTGATGAAGCTGGGCCAACCCAAAGCGCTCGGCGTGTTCGATGACCATCATGGTCGCGTTGGCAACGTCGACGCCCACTTCAATCACGGTCGTGGCTACGAGAATGTCCATTTCTCCCTTTTGGAAAACGCGCATGACCTGCTCCTTCAAGTCAGGTTCCATGCGGCCATGCAGCACACCGACGCGCAAATCCGGAAAGATTTTCTGGCTCAATTCTTTGTACATCTTCATGGCTGCTTTCAGTTCCGTCTCTTCGTTTTCCTCAATCACCGGGTAGACGACATAGACTTGGTGTCCGGCGGACGCTTGTTTGCGCACGAAATCCCAGACTTCGGGCGAACGCTCGTCGGATACGCAGCGGGTGGTAATTGGAGTGCGTCCGGGTGGCATTTCGTCGATCACGCTGACGTCCAGGTCGCCGTAGAGCGTAAGCGCGAGGGTGCGCGGGATGGGGGTTGCGGTCATAACTAGCACGTCCGGCTCCGGAGAGGCTGGCGAGCTTTGCTCGGCCGGCACTGGCGAGTCGCCGGTGAGCACACGGTCATCTTTTGTTTTCTTCATCAGCTTGAAGCGTTGCAGGACTCCGAAGCGGTGTTGCTCATCTACGATCACCATGCCCAGCTTGTCGAACTCGACTTTTTGCTCGATCAGGGCGTGCGTCCCAATCACGAGTTGGGCATTGCCCTGGGCGATGTGACGGCGGGTCTGGCGCTTGCGGTCGTCTTCCATGGAGCCGGTCAAGAGAACGACGCGATAGCCTGCGCTTTCGAGAATACGGCGAGCAGAGAAATAATGCTGTTGCGCGAGGATTTCGGTGGGCGCCATCAGCGCAACCTGATATCCGTTCTCCATCGCAATAATGGCGGCTTCGAAGGCAACGATGGTTTTGCCCGAGCCTACGTCGCCCTGCAATAAGCGGCGCATGGGAAACGGCTTTTCCATGTCGGAAGCGATTTCCTTCAGCACCCGCTTCTGCGCGGCCGTGGGATGGAAAGGGAGAATCGTCTTGATGGCGGCGCGGGCACGGTCGTCTAACTGGAAAGCGATTCCGGTTTGTGCTTTCTGTTCGCGACGTTTCAGCTCTAGTCCCAGCTCGACGAAAAACAGTTCTTCGAAAATGAGCCGAAGATGAGCTGGGGTGCGGGAGGACAGCAGATCGTCAATACTTTCGCCGGCATCGGGCCAGTGAACCTTCTGCAACGCTTCTCGGGGCGGAATAAGGCTCAGATGACTGCGAACCGCTGCCGGGATGGGATCGGGCAAATCCGGCGGAAGATTCTCAAGAGCGGTGTGGATGATGCGACGAAACCAGCGGGAGGTCAGACGGCCTTGTCCAGCGGACTCGTAGATGGGCACAATGCGGCCGATCTCGAGCGATGCCGCCAGCTTTTGTTCCGCGGAATCGCCGCTGCCACCTTCAGCAGCTTCGCCGATAATCTCGAACTGAGGCTGAGTGAGCTGGAGCTCGCCGCCGCGGTAGTCCTGCTCAACCTTGCCGTACAGGGCGACGATCTGGCCGGGCTTGAACTTGTCCCGCAGATAGGTGGCGTTGAACCAGATACACTTCAGCCGCGTCCGGCCCTGTCCGGCGGTCATCTGAAAGATGGGCATTCTACGGGTACGGAAGAGGCCGGAAGTCCGCACTTCAGCAATCACCGTGGCCATTTCTCCGGCCCGCAGTTCAGAGATACCCCTCGGGTTCAGCCGGTCCTCGTAGCGAAACGGCAGGTAGTGCAGCAGGTCGTCAAGAGTCTGAATGCCTTTGGCTGCCAGGAGCTCGGCAAGTTTTGGGCCGATGCCCTTCACGTATTGAACGGACGTGCTCGGTTGCAGCATCTGATGCGATGTTAGCAGGAGGCATCTCAGGTGCTATAGTCCGCGAGGCGTTCCTCGCTCAAGAGGGGGCGTCTCCCAGACCGGGATCAGGTACGGTATGTCCAAGGCAGCGGCCAATTTTATTCACGCTCTGATCGCGGTTCTCGCCGGGAACGGAGCCTACTTTCTCCTGATGAAGTATCTGCCGCCGCGAGCCCGTCACGTGCCTTTTCAAATGGATCTGGGTCTGGTGGTGGATTTCTGGTTCTGCCTGGTGGCCTTCGGCATAATCAAAACCGTAGCTGGCCGGGGACGAAGGTCCAACCGAGCCAGCTAAGACCTGCTGTCCCCCTCAGAAACCCAAGATTCCTTCGCTTGCGGCTTAAGCAACCGCTGTTGTCTGGATTTTGGACAAAGGTGCCTGAGACTTTCATCCAGCACAGGTTACTTTCGGAACCTCCGTAACCGGGCACGGGGACGCTAGAATCTGGTCTGTAAGCATGCAAAAGATCTCCATCCTCTATGACGCGAGTCAGGCGGTGCTCTCCACGTTTGAGCTGGACGAGGTGCTGCAGCAAATCCTGACCATTGCGCGCGACTACTTTCACCTGCAGAACGTTGCCATCCTTTTGCGGGAGAAAGATCAGCTCTATGTGCGCTGCCAGGTTGGTTGGGACGATGGGCACGACAAGGTTCGGCTCCCAATAGGAAAGGGAATCACCGGGGCGGCTGCTCAACAGAAGCGCCCCATCTATGCTGCGGATGTCACTAAGGACGCGCGTTACATTCTGACGGCGAAGAACACCCGCTCCGAGCTGGCGGTCCCGCTGATGGTGCGCGACCACGTCGTGGGCGTGCTCGACTGCCAGAGCGAGAACCTCAATCACTTCGATGCTGAGACCACAGACCTGCTGGCGCTGTTTTCCACGCAGGCGTCCATGGCCTTGCAAAATGCCCGGCTGTACTCGCTCGAGCGGCATCGTGCTTCGCAGTTGGAAGCGATCAATGCGATTGCGCAGCAGATGACTGCCGTGCTGGATCTGAAAGAATTGCTCGCCAAAGTGTGTATGAGGATCCAGGAGGCTTTTCAGGTCTGCCACGTCTCGGTGTTGTTGAAAGACGAGGAAGACCTGGTACTGCGCGCAAGCCACGGAAAGCTCACTGGGCACACTCCGGAAGGAGGGCGTCTTCCAGACGGAGCAGGACTTTGGCAGCAAGCGCTGGCAGCGGGAAAAACCATCATCGAAAATGATATGAAAGCGGTTCCTGACAGAAGCTTATATGTCGAAACCGGCTCGAGCATGTGCATTCCGCTGGTCTCGTTTGGGCAGACGTTGGGTGTCTTGGTGCTGGACACAGCCCGCACCGACGCTTTTAACGCCTACGATACGCAGCCACTGGAATCAGTGGCGGATATCTGTGCCACTGCCATCCAGAACGCTCATTACGTCGAGCGTGTAAAACAATTGGCCTATCTGGATGGATTAACGGGGATTTTCAATCGCAGGTTTTTCGAATTGAGGATTGTGGAGGAGATCGATCGCGCAGAGCGATTCGGCACAGGTCTTGCGGTGGTCATGGTGGACATTGACCAATTCAAACGTCTGAACGATGAATTTGGGCACCTCCTGGGAGACGAGGTGCTGCGGCAGGTGTCTTCGATATTTCATCAGCAACTGCGGAAGATCGACGTTCTGTGCCGCTACGGAGGCGAAGAATTCGCTATTCTGCTCTGCCAGACCAATGCGGTCCACGCCCTGGGAGTGGCGGAGAAGCTGCGCAAGTCGGTAGAAGCCTGGCAGTTCCCGGGCGTCCCCCGGCCGGTCACCATCAGCGCAGGAACCGCAAACTATTCCGAACACGGTTGCACCCGCGACGAATTGGTGAAGGCCGCCGACGCAGGCTTGTATGCGGCCAAACAGGCTGGGCGGAATCGAGTTTGCCTGGCCCCACAACGCGGCTTGGCAAAGGGCTCCAGCAACTAGCTCAAGTATTCAGTCAGAATAGGCTGCCGGGTCCGTCAAATTCCTCTCTCAGTTCTCTCTCAATCTCACGCTGGTGGTCCCGCCATTCCCGTTGCACATCGCGCATCTGCCGCTTGTACTCTTCGGCGCGTTTTTGGGCTTCGCGGGTCTGCCGTTCAATCTCCGGCTTCAGTTGCTTCATCTGACGATTGATCGCTTCTTCCATTTCCGGTTTGAGGTGGGCCATCTGCGTCTCGATCTGGCTTATTTCCTCGCGGGTCTTGGCGTCGATCTCGGGGAGTTCGATATCCAGACTTTCGCGGAAAAGATCCGATTGCTTGCGTTCCGGTAAAGTGATGGTGATGGTCTGCTCTTTCTTATCCCGAATCACGCTGATGCTGGCGGTGTTGTCCTTGCGCGAGCGCAACGCGTGAGTAAAGTCACCGCTGTCGCGGATGGGCTCACCATTGATCTTGACGATCACATCCCCGGCGCGAAAACCAGCCTTGTCCGCACCGCTCCCCTTTTCTACCGAACGCACGAGAACTCCCTGGCCATTCTTGGCTCCGAAGAAATCTCCTAGCTGCGGTGTAAGGTTCTCCACCATCAGACCGCTGCGTGCGGAAGAGTGGACCACCACGATGGAAACCGGCATCTCCATCTCGGGCATGACCGGCATTACAGGCATGGTCGGCATAGTGGGCATGCTGAACTTGAATTGTTTGCCGTCGGGACCAAAGTTGTAAGAATGATTCTGCTTACGATCACCAAGCTCCACCTTGATAGTCATACCCTGACCATTGCGGCTGACGCCGAGCGTCACCACTCGTCCGGGCGGAGTTTCGCGAATCATGCGGCGCAACTGCTCGACGCTTTGTACATCTGAGCCATTGAGAGTCAGGATCACGTCCTGCTCTTTGAGGCCAGCCTTGCCGGCGGGAGCATCCTGATCCACCATGGTCACTTGCACGCCGCGCTCGTCCTTCAGGTGGAGCGGCGCTAAGCGGTCGGGGGTGATGTCACGCGTGTCCACCCCGAGATAGGAACCGCTGCCCCAATCCTCACTGGAGAATCCATACGAGTCGCCAGGAGTGAAAAGAAGATTGTCGTCGGCATGGATTGCAACTGCCAAGAACGGTAGCGCGAGCATCGTCAGCAGAATTGAGTTTCGCATTTCGCCCCCCACCTCTAAAGTAAAAGCTACTTGCTGGCCCGGCGGAAAGAAATGTCCCCAGTGGTGGTGCGCACTTTAAGCACCGGACCACCGCCGTTCAGACTTCCTTCCGCGGTCACGGTCTTTGGGCCGTAGTCGCCACCTTCGGTGGTAACTCTGATATCCGGAAAATCTGAACGAATGTTGTGACCGTTAGCAACTTCGATCGAAGCTCGCACGCTGATGTTCACGTTCGGAGCCAGGTAGACTGTGATGTCGCCGGCGGCAGTTTCTAATTCGGAATCGTGGTGCTCGCCGTTGGCCGCAACGAACTTTGCCGTGATTCCACCGGCTGCGGTCTCCGCACGCGCCGATGGGACCCCGTTCAATTCAATGCTGCCCCCGCCAGTTTCCGCGCGGACAGGGCCCTTGGCGGAGCTGAGGCGAATGCTACCCCCGCCAGTTTCCATTTCGACTGGACCGCCGATGTCACCGAGATCGATGCTGCCACCGCCTGTACTGGCCTTCACTCGACCCGCGCAGCGCTCCACCTGAATGCTGCCTCCGCCGGTCTCCAGCACGGCGCCCTGCATACCAGACACGATGGACACGCTGCCCCCGCCGCTCTCGGCTTCGATTTTGCCCTTCGCGGAATTCACCTTAATGGAACCCCCGCCGGTGTGCAGGCTGACATCAGAAGCTACATTGCCCACATCGATGCTGCCGCCACCGGTTTCCGCATTGATGGCTCCGCCGATATCATCGACCCGAATAGTGCCGCCGCCGCTTTGCGCGTCCAGACGGCCGGTGATCCCGTTGGTGCTGACGTTGCCACCTTCAGTCTCGATTCTTACTTCATCCATCTCACGTGGGACGTTGACGACAAAGTCGCCGGAGAACTTGTGAGGTCTGCCGCCTTGCCAATCGCCCACGATCCACGCCGTATCTCCATGGACGTACGCGCTGATTTTGTAGTTCTCGAATTCGCGCCGGGCCCTGTCTTCCGAACCGCTATAAGAATGATTACGAATGACGTAGTTGATGCCTTGCTGCGAACCACCTTCCACGCGCACCGAACCGATATCAACTTTGACCTTCAGATTCTTGACCATCGCAAGCGATCCCGTGATCTCTTGCGTCCAGTTACCGCCATCACCATAAACGCGGGTCTGTTGCGCGCTTGCCAGGGGCAAGGTCAACAACACCACCGCGACGAATTTAGAGAGTTGCTTCAACATTCACCGTCCGTTCTCATCCTCACACCGCCGACAGTGTCGGCTGGATAGGCATGAGCCCATCCCACATACCTGCTTCTACCTCAATCAAATTCTGGAAGCTGCGCCAGCATAATTCGAGCCTGCGACCGAATGTATTGGTTCTGATCGCTCTGCGCGAGCTTTTGCAAAACCAACCGCACGCTGCTATCGGCTCGTACTGGTTCGAGAAGATGCAGAGCTTCGGTGCGAGCTCCGGGATTGGAATCTTGTACGAGGGTCTCAAGCATCGCATCTCGCACCCGCGGATCGCTCTTCACATACGGACCCAAGCCGTCGAGCGCCTTCAGCCGCACTCCCGGATTCGAATCGTAGCGCAAGGCATACATCAGCGCTTCGCGTACGTGCGTGTTGTTCGGCTCCTGCGTCAGCAGATCGACGGAATCCATCCGCACACCCGAGTTGTAGTTATTGCGAGCCGCAAACAGCAACAACTGCTGGATGCGCTGATCGTTGAGCGAGCCCTGCGCTTCCTGAGTGGAGACTGTGTTGTACTTGATGCTGATGTGGTTCGATCCGGGATCTTGAGAAATGGACTGAATGCCTGTGATAGAAGATTCGGCCGGGGCGATGACGGGGACTGAACTAATCGAAACGCCGTTGCCGCTTACAACCTTGTAGGTCGTCGCGACGCCGCCGGCAAAACCAACAATAAAGATGGCAGCGGTCAGAGCGGGAGCAAAACGAATCTGACGAAGCCAGGCTGCGGGATCGAAAATCAGCCGATGCCAAAACCTTCCCTGCTCTGCGGTTTCAAGGCCTTCCTGCAGCCGCATGCGAGAAGCCGTAACCAGGTTGGGCGATGGTTCCTCCACCGGCAACTCGGAGAGCATGGTGTGGAACTTACGCGTCGTCTTGAGCTCGGCAGTGCAGTCGGCGCAGCGTGCCAGATGTTGCTCCAGTTCATACCGGGCGTCATCGGCCAGTTCGTTGTAGACATACAGCAGAACGTTTTCTTTGACCCACTCGCATTTCATAATTGCACCCCCTCAGGGGAAACCTCACCTCATATCGGCCAGCGCTCCGCGCAATTTCTGCGTCGCGCGAAACAAAGTATTCTTCGCAGTTTCTTCCGTCGTGTGCAACACCTCCCCGACGGTGCGTAGCTTAAGCCCATGGTAGTGCTTCAACTCAAAAACCATGCGCTCCCGGGGCGTTAATTTCTCCAGCGCATGGCTGATGCGTTTGCCCAGCTCACGGCGCATCAGATCGCGCTCTGGATTCGCACCCGACCGGGCATCCGGAACTTGATCGAGTACATCGTACTGCTCCCCGGACGCGTCGGTTGCAACCGGCGCATCTTCTTTGCGCACCTGTCTCTTTCGCAAGTGATCGAGACAAAGATTGGTCACGATGCGGTAGATCCACGTGTAAAAAGAGCACTCGAAACGAAAATTGCCGATGCTCTTGTACGCCTTCAGGAAAGCTTCCTGGTAAACATCCTGGGCTTCGGGTTCCGAGCCGGTGAGATGGAGAGCCAGCCGCAGCACTGCCTGGTCGTAGTTCCGCACCAGCTCCTCGAAGGCAGCGCGATTGCCGCGCTGCGCCTCGCGGACCAGTAAGGTGTCGTCGATACGCCCTGAAGCCTGCCCAGCCATATGGCCCCGTAATTGGGGGTCCTGGATTCCGCCAGCTTCTTCCCTTGGGTCCCGTCTTACTACCGGATGGGAACACTCGCCAACTGCAAATGGTACAGCCCATGCGCCGGCCGGCATATTTTCTTTGTCCTCGAATGCACCGGGACGCCATTGCCGTTCTTCCCGGTTGCATAGCTATGGACGGGCTGAAAGCCCAACCGTGAGCAGGAATTATAGAAGTCCGGCAGGATTTTTGGCACCAAAGAACACATGTAACAGGATGGAAGCACAAAGGTTATGTCGGTTGGCGAGGTTCTAAGGGGCGGTGCGGTCGACCGCCCCGGTTTGATCTTTATTCGGCGGTAGCTTCCTTCTCGATCACGACCTTCAGATGCGCGGTCACATCCTTGTGCAGCTTGATCGGAATCATGAACTCGCCCAGAGTCCGGAGCGCCTCATGGAGCTGGACTTTGCGGCGATCCACGTTGAAGCCTTTTTTCTCGAGCGCGTCCCCGATGTCACTGGACGTCACAGAACCGAACAGCTGATCGTGCTCCCCGGAACGGCGCTGGAAAGCAACCGAGAGGCCGTCAAACTGCTTGGCCAGTTCGTCCGCCTGCGCCTTTTCTTTGGCCGAACGGCGCACCGATGCCGCCTTCATCTGAGCAATCACTGCCTTGTTGCCAGCGGAGGCTTCAATGGCGAGCTTTCGCGGCAGCAGGTAATTCCGTCCGAAGCCCTCGGCGACTTTCACCACATCGCCGCGCGATCCCAGCTTGGCTACATCTTCTTTAAGAATGACTTCCATAGATGACTCCCGTTCTAAGATGTTTACAGGCCAAAAACTCCCGAATAACCACGCACTGGCCTAAGAAAAACAATCGGCGTGAATCCGTGTTCATCCGTGGCCGCTTTTTATGCTGCGCGTCCGGCGAACGGCAGCAAAGCAATATTGCGCGCCTGCTTGATCGCCAAAGACAGCCGTCGCTGATGCGGCGTGCAAACGCCGGTCAGGCGCCGGGGCACGATTCTCCCGCTTTCCGCCACGAACTGCGCCAGCAGACGAATGTCCTTGTAGTTGATGGCCTCGATCTTTTCGACGCAGAATTTGCAAACCTTCTTGCGCCGGAAATACTTGCGGCCACCAGGGCCGCCTTCGCGACCGCCGCCAGGCCCGCCCGGACGAGACGGACGCCGCTCGCCGCGATCCGGCCGGTCACCGCCGGAAGATGATTCAGATGTTCTAGTTTCGTCAGCCATGTTGCTCCTTAAAATCAGTCGTTGGTCGTTGGTCGTTAGCGTTCTTGGCGTCGATTCGTGTTGGCCAACGACCACAGGCCAACGACCAACGACGCCTTACTATGCCGTAGCCGCGGGAGCTTCCCCGGCAGGCTCGGCTGGTGTCACCGGCGCTGCGGCTTTGCGCTTTGCGTCCTTGATCGCCTTGATTTTATCCAGGCGCTTCTGTTCTTCATCGATGCGCACAGTAAGGAACTTGATCACCGGCTCGGTAACGCGCAGGCGGCGCTCCAGTTCATGAATCAGTCCTCCACCACCTTCGACGGTCAGCAGCACATAGATGCCGTCATGAAATTTTCGGACGGTGTACGCCAGCCGCCGCTTGCCCATCCGTTCCACGTTCTTCACCTGCCCGGACGAAGAGGCCACTGCCGCCTCCAGCGTCGAAATAAGTTTGTCCTGGTCCTCTTCCGCCATATCAGGGCGGACGATGAACATTAGTTCATAAGTACGATTCATTCGTTGTCTCCGTGTGCATCCGTGAAAATCCGTGGCTAATCTTTTTCTGTTTCTGTGTCGCCCTTGCGGTTGAAGCGATTCATGGCAGCAGCCGCGCCATCTGTCAAAATAACTTTCACTGCGTCGGCTGCAACCTCGAGCATCTCGTCGACAACCTTGAGCTGCGCCTTGCGAAATGGCGACAGCAAATAACTCATTCCATCTTCCACTTTGCGGTCCGGAGCCACGCCCATTCGGATCCGCAAAAAATCATTCGTGCCCAGAGAACTGATAATGGACTCGATCCCGTTATGCCCCGCCGAACTCCGCTTCCGCTGAATCCGAATCGTGCCCAGCGGAAAATCGAGTTCATCCTGAATCACGATCAGGTCTTCTTCCGGCCTGACGTCATGCTTCGTAACCAATTCACGAACCGAGATGCCACTCAGGTTCATGAACGTCTCGGGCTTGGCCAGCAAAACTGTTTCCGAGCCAATCACCGCCCGAGCAGTCAGCGCCCGGCACTGACGATTTCTAACCTCAACCCCGTACTCGTTCGCAATCCTGTCGACCGCACGAAATCCCACATTGTGGGGCGTGAGCTCGTAGTCCTCTCCCGGATTGCCCAGCCCAACAATAAGCTTCACGTGTTCACCACAGAGGCACAGAGTCACAGAGAAAATCTAGGCCCAATTTTTTCATCGCAATCCAAGCGTTCTCTGTGTCTCTGTGACTCTGTGGTGAAATATCCTACTTCTTCTCTTTCTTCTCGGGCTTCTCCGCCTTCTCGGCGGCAGGCTCCGCGCCTTCCTCGCCGACTTCCTGCTTACCCTTCTTGATGACCTCGGGTTCCGCAGGAGTCGCTCCGGCTTCTGCTGCAACCGCCTCGGGCGTGGCCACCACTTCTTCCTTCACCGAGATCACCGTAGCCACCGGCTGATTCGGATCGGTCAGGAACTTGAGTTTTTCGTTGTGCGGCAGATCGGATACGCGCAACACTTTTCCAAACACCAATTCGGAAACATCCGCCTCGATGGACGCCGGAATGTCGCTTGGCAGGCACTCGATTTCCACTTCGCGCAGAATCTGTTCCATGATGCCGCCTTGCTGCTTCACCCCAGCCGCTTCGCCCTTCAGCACGATCGGGACATTGACGGTGAGCGTCTTGTCCATGGCGATCCGCTTCAGATCGATGTGCAGCAATGCCCCTTTGATGGGCTCGTACTGCCAATCCACGATCATCGCCTTCGTTCGTTCGCCACCGTCGAGGGCCAGATCAAAAATAGTGTTGTAGCCGGTCTGTGAGTGCAGAATGCGCGACACCTGCCGCGGATCGAGACTCACCGGCACAGCGTCTTTGCCGGCGCCATACACGACAGCCGGAACTTTGCCCTCGCGGCGCACCCGGCGGGCGTCGTTCTTCGTACCAGCCAGGCGTGGTTGCGCTTCCAATACAGTGTTTTCGGTTGCAGTTGCCATAATTTTGATTCCTGTTTACAAAAATAATTTGCTGACGGATGTCTCTTCATGAATCGATTGGATCGCACGTCCAATCAATCCCGCGATCGACAATACCCTGATCTTCGGCTCTTTTCGTGCCGCCTCGCTCAGCGGAATCGTATTGGTGACCACGACCTCCGAAAAGTGAGACTGCGAAATGTTCTCCACCGCGTCTCCGGAAAGCACGGGATGCGAAGCGCATGCATAGACCTTGCTGGCGCCATTCTTCATCAGAGCGGCCGCGGTTTTCACCAGCGTGCCGGCAGTATCGATGAGGTCATCGATCACCAGGCAAGTCCTGCCGTTCACATCGCCGATCACGTGCATCACCTCGGCCACATTCATCTCCACGCGGCGTTTGTCGACGATGGCCAGCGCAGCTTCCATCTTCTTGGCGAAGAATCGAGCCCGTTCCACGCCGCCCGCATCGGGCGAAACCACCGTCAGATTCGGCAGATTCAGCTTCCTGAAATGATCCACCAGCACCGGTGATGCGAACAGATGGTCGACCGGAATATTAAAAAATCCCTGTATCTGCGGCGCGTGCGGATCGATAATCAACGCCCGATCCGCCCCCGCGGTAGTCAGCAAATCCGCCACGACCTTTGCTGAAATCGGCGCCCGCGGTTTATCCTTGCGGTCCTGCCGCGAATAGCCGTAATAAGGAACCACCGCCGTAATGCGCCGCGCCGAAGCCCGCTTCAGCGCGTCAATCATCAGGAGCAGTTCCATCAAATGCTCGTCCACCGGACGGCAAGTCGGCTGCAGCACAAAAACGTCAGCGCCGCGCACGTTCTCCTGAATCTGCGTATAGGCCTCGCCGTCACTGAAGCGCGTGACCAGGGCCTGCCCTCGGGTCATGCCGAGAAACGCACAGACCTCATCGGCAAGCGCCTCATTGGCGGTACCGGAGAAGATCTTGAACTTATCGTCGACGCGGCCGCGTTGAGGCTTGCGCTCCGATTTTTCCTCGGTGCCCACCTGAGCCTTCTTTTCCGTCACTGTCGCAAGAGTCGCCATAAGAGCTTCTGGCCCCTAGCTGCTAGCTTCTAGCATTCTTGATCTTGGCTAGCAGCTAGGAGCTAGAAGCGATTTTCTGGCTGGGCCGCTAGGATTCGAACCTAGACAAAGTGCTCCAAAGGCACTTGACCTACCATTAGTCGACGGCCCAGTTTCCCTGAAAACAGATTTCAATTGTCGGTTGACGATCGGCTGGCTCTTCTAGTGTAACTCGCCGTCCAGAATCGGCAACCCGAAATCGTCAATCGAAATCTTCTTCCAGTACTGCGGGCGCGTCAGCGTAGTCGTGGCCGTTGCCGGAATTCCGTCCTTGCGCAATCGAGCCGCAGCTTTCTCGGCCGCCACGCGGGAAGCGAACAACCCGTAAGTCGCGGAACCGGAACCGGAGAGCGAGGCATAAACCGCGCCTGCTCGCACAAGCACACTTTTAACCTCGCGCAATTCGGGATATTTAGGAAAGACGACTCGCTCAAAGTCGTTTTCGATCCCGGTACGGACGAGGTCGAGAAGCGGAGTCTCGGCCCGGCCCCTGCCTTTGCTCACAGGGACACCGGATGAAGCCGAAGCCCTCCCAGACTTATGCTTCGTCTGGGACTGACTGCCCAGCCACGCAGAAAGCACGCGACCGAACTCACCCATTCTATCGGACGCAGCAGGAAGCGTCAATTTAGCTGGGAAGGGCACGGCTTCAGCCGTGCCGTTAGGATGCGCTGAAAAATCCGGCTTTAGCCCCTGAGGTTCGCTCGCAACCAGCAAATCCCAATCCGCGAAAGCCCTCGGCGTCGAAACCCCAATGTCTGGGGTCGCCACCACAAACGGAATCGCCGGCAGATCTGGCAAAGGATAAACCTCCTCGCCCCGCCCAACCCCCAACACCGTTCCCCCAACCAGGAACAAAGGCAAATCCGATCCAACCTCAGCCGCAATCCGCAATCGTTCAGGCCCAGAAAGTTCTTTCTTCAACGACCGCTCAAGCGCTAAAAGTGCAGCCACAGCATTCCCCGAAGCCCCGCCAAGCCCACCCTGCACCGGCAGCCGCTTCTCAATCTCGACAACCACGCGCCCGCGAGCCCTGAGCGTAACCATCGCCCGCTCAACAATCCGATAGCAGGTGTTCGACTCATCTTTGGGCACCCGAGAATCCTCACAACGAATCTCGATCCCCGACCCGCGCCCAATCGACACGCGAACGACGTCGTGCAAAGCAATCGTCTGATAAACCGTCCGCAGCTCGTGAAACCCATCATTCCGAAGCGCGCCAATCCCCAAACCGAGATTAATCTTGGCGAAGGATCGAACCGTGACAGGCATGGACGGATGATTTTAACCACAAAGCACAACACAAAAGAACTTGAAGTTTTCTGTGACTCTGTGTCTCTGTGGTGAATGGATTAGCTTCGCCGCTTGTAGTAAATCGCGAACTCAAATCCCGGATTCGCCGGAAACAACTCCGCCACTTTCCTCAACCGCTCCGCCATCTGCGCTGGAGCCAGAAGCGGATAATCGCGCTCCCGCAGATCGTAATAATCCACATCGATAAACAAAGACAGCAAGTAGATGGAAATCGCGTCCGAGAAAGTCGCCGCCAGATACTCGTTCTTATGCTTCTCCGCATCCGGCTCATGCGCAGTCGCCGCCTTCCGCGACTCCCACGCATCCAGCGAAGTTTCCCCGCGAACCCCCGCCTCGACCTGCTTCCACACCAGATCGGCAAACTCCTGCGAGACTCCCGCCTTCTCGACCACGGCGTGTCCCACGTTGATGTAGAACTCAAACGCCACCGAAAACTTGTCGTCCATCAGCCGAGTCGAGATGAACACGCACTGCGAATCTCCCAGTTCGATATTGCGATGGCAAACGGCGTTATCGCTGAGCCCAACGTCGTAGCGATCGGCAATCACGGTGCCCTCACCCTGATTCACCGTGAGCGGAACGAAATAATAGGCCTTGCGCTGCAAAGTGGCGGCAGCGGCGTCGGGGACCGCCGCGACCATACGTTCCAGATCAGAGGTTGCCACGGTGACCTCGCCAACGATGGCGTAGCAAATGCCATTGGGCGCTTGCGAGACAGGACTTTGGCGAACCACCTCGTCCGGAGATCGCGTGATTGCGGGTGCAGCTTGCGACATAGCAGTATTCTAGCGCACTACCAGAGTAAGGTTCTCCGAACTCGGGCAACGGCCACAGAGCCGCCATACATCGCCAAGGCCGGCGGCATTACAATGAATGGTCATGGTCGTAAGCAGAGAGCTCGCCGCCAAGCCCCGCTGGCATTTGATCCCGGTGCGGGTCTTGCTTGTGACTTTCCTGCTGACGCTGCTTTGTTTCGCGGTAAGCCTGCTGCTCGGCATTCTGGGAGTCGTGATCGCAGCGCGCTTGCGCGGTCTTCATCCGAACATGTCGATTGCGTATCGCTATATCGCGCTACCGGCAGCAGCCATAGCGGCCGCAATCGTCTTGATCTCTGCCAGCGTGATCGAAATCCGCCGCCATCGCCAGACCAAAGCCCTGGCCGAAATCGAACGTATCTCGATGTAGGCGCGGGCGTCCCCACCCATGCTTATTTACTTCAACCCTTCAACCAGATACAGGTCGGCGAGCATGCGATGGTACCCGAAGACGCAGGTTTTGGCATCGGGCGTCATAAGGATGGGACCGATCGTTTCAACCCCAGCCGGATCAGAGGGCATGAGCTGCCTCCACAAAGTGCGCTGCCCGGTTTGCAAATCGAGGCGATTGACCAGAGCGGGCAGCTCGCCGGGCTGATAAACATAGAGCGACCGGCTGTCGGAACTGAACGTGATCGGCTGTTCCCCCGGATTGAGTCCCGGAATCAGCCGCGGCTCTCCTCCGCCAACAGGAAACACATATCCCTTGTGATCGGGACCGATCCCGGCGACCCACTGCGAGTCCGGAGAAATCACAAACGCAGTTCCGTTCACACCCTCCTGCGTGATGGGCTCGCTTTTTCCAGAAGCCAGGTCACTGACGTATAAGCGCACGCCCTTGCCCGGCTCGTTGCCCGAAAACAGAATTCGCTTTCCATCAGGAAACCAATGCGACCACGAATGGTTGATCTTGTCCTTCGTCAGGTCCCTGGCCTCACCGGCGCCGGTCGTCAGCAGCTTCAGCTGCGACGGCGAATCCTGAGTCTGCGCGATCACCGATTTTCCATCAGGCGACAAGGCCACCGCCCCGCCTTCTCCCAACAAGACCGCAGGCGCGCCGTCGGTCTTGCGAATATAGACTGCGTACGAAAGGCCGCCTGACTTCGAGTAGTCCAACGATCCGCCGCCGCCTTCTTCGTCGAAGAGCAAGGTTTTGCCATCGCCCGACAAGTCCGCGGGATAGGTGTAATCCAACCAGGAGAGATCGTGCTGTTTGGCATCGCCGTCGGTCATCCCGATCAACTCGCGCCGCCAACTCGCCCGCATCAACAAAACCCGCCCATCCTTAAAGATGTCAAAAATCATTACTGCGCCGGGGAGGCGGAGGACCATTCGTTCTTTACCATCCATTGAGACCGCATACAGAGTGCGGTCGACGCCTGATTTGCTGGCGGTGAACCAAATTTCTTTTCCATCCGGCGACCACGCAAGACCCTGAATCGTGAACCATTCTCCTGACAACGACCTCTTGTTTCCATTTAGATCGACCAGCGCCAGTGAGCCGCTGTCATCGCCCTGGACCGGGTGGTCGATGAATGCGATCTGATCTCCTTTCGGAGAGACGCGAGGGTGACCGATCCATCCGCCAGTTTCGTACAACGGCTTTCCAATGGGGAATTCGAGCCGGTTCCGTCCGCCCATATCGCGCACGACCGCGAGGCTGGTTCCGTCCGCCGACCAGTCCGCCCACTGCACTTGCTCCAGCACTTCGCGCGGAGCACCTCCGACCAGCGGCGCCCGCGCCAGCGTGCCCATATTCACCCAGGTGCCGATGGCTTTGCTGTTGAGCAGAACGGCCATCTCCGACGCCGAAGAAACGGACGCTAGCTGCGTTCGGGTAAGACCCATCGACCGCGCCTCGGGAGCCTCCGGACGCGCCGTGAACACGTCGACTGGACTGCCTTGCCATGCGGCGCTGTAGAGAATCGTCTGCCCATCTGGCGCAAACCGCGCCGACCGGATGCTGCCACGTCGAAACGTCAGTTGCCGATAGACCGGAGGCGGCAACGGCGGCTTGGTGAAAAGCAACTTGCCGACATACACACCCGCGGCCAGCGCGACCACCGTACAGACTCCAAGCACCAGCGCTATGGGTCGGCTCTTAGACTGGGCTGCCGCTGTCGGCGTAACTGCAGTGACTGCGGACCCCGACGAACCACCCGTTTCGGCAACTGTCGAAGTGCGCGACGAATCGAGCGACCGCTTCAACCGCTTCAGATCGGCGCGCATCTCAGCCGCAGTCTGGCAGCGCAGCTCGCGATCTTTTTCCATCGCCTTGCTGATGATCTCTTCCAGCTTGACCGGAAGTTCAGCATTGATCCGCGTAGGAGCGGTCGGCGTTCGATTGAGAATGGCTTCGGTGATGACTGCGGAAGTTTCTCCGCGAAACGGCAAAACGCCAGTAGCTATTTCGTAGAGCACCACGCCGAAGGAAAAAAGATCGGTTCGACCGTCCAGCTCTTTGCCGCGCAACTGCTCGGGCGACATGTAAGCCACGGTGCCGACCGCAGTTCCGGGGCTGGTCAAGTCGAGGCCGCTGGCATCCGCGCGAGTCTGTGACTCCCCGCTGGTGGGTTTGGCCGCGCGCGCGATTTTTGCCAGCCCGAAGTCGAGAATCTTAGCGTGGCCGCGCTCGGTAACAAAAATGTTTGCCGGCTTGATGTCACGGTGCACGATGCCCTTGGCATGCGCAGCATCGAGCGCGTCCGCCACCTCGATGCCAATGTTCAAGAGCCGCTCCAGTTCGAACGGGCTGCCTTGAATCATGTGCTTCAGGGTGGTGCCGGTGAGGCACTCCATGACAATGAAGAGGTGCCCTTCGTGCTCGCCAATCTCGTGGACGGTACAAATATTAGGATGGTTGAGCGCCGACGCCGCCCGGGCCTCGCGGCGAAACCGCTCCAGCGCCTGAGGATCTTCCGAGGCTTCGTCCGGCAAGAACTTCAATGCGACGAAACGGCCGAGCGCCGTGTCTTCCGCTTTGTAGACTACTCCCATGCCACCGCCGCCCAGCAATTCCACAATGCGGTAGTGGGAAATCGTCTTCCCGATCATCGTTGACGAGTGGCCCTGTGCCCATGTCTTAGGGGGAACACGGGCGCAGCCATCTTAGGCGGGATTCGTCGTGCCGTCAACGTGGAACGCGTGGCGGTAGTGGTGCAGTTTGAAATCCACAGCGCTAGCATGCTGAGTCGGCCCGTGGGAAACCGTGGGCATGGCGAAAACGGAGTATTGCGTTAGACCCACTTGCAACATCCACAGTCTGACCATCGGGATGGCAGATGCAGCGGCCAAGTACGCACAGACAGTTCCAAGTTAGGCCTGCGCGAGTGCAAAGAGTTCATCCCGAGAACTCAAGACGCCAGTCAAACTGCTGCGCGGATCGCCAGGGGAAGCTACGAGGGATTAGTCCCGAATGGTAAACGTGCCGTTTGAGGAACGAACGGATCAGGCACGGACTTGATGTGCTCTAATCTCAACTTGTCGAACAATGCTCTTATCTGGAGCGATCCAATATAGACTCTGCCACGGCGTTCACCGTCCGGTATAAGGAATCCCGCATCAACTGCCGCTTTTAGGTCACGACTCGCCATCACATCAGTCAATTCTGCTAGATTGCGGTAGCTGGAATTTCTTACGCGATAGCCGATTGCAGCATCAGCCACGGCATAAAGTAGGCGTTCCGGGAGTCCATGACGCGAGAGTTCAAGTTCTAATTCCTGCCACAAACTATCCATCACCTTGGTTCTCATGACCAGAGTTGTTGCCTGCCGAAAGTGTGCAGTCAGGCTAAACTGAATCCATGCTCGTGTGCTGTTCTTGGGATGCCACGACCCTTCTCCTGTTGTACCGAGAACGGCATAGTAATCCTGTGTATTGCGTCCCAGATATTCCTCAATCGAAGAAAACTCTGGCTCTAGGATTCCCTCTCGACCGAGAACCAGCGTTTGCAAACAACGGGCCATGCGCCCATTTCCATCTGAAAACGGGTGAATCATTACTAGATTAAGATGCGCCATTGCTCCTTTAATGAGACCGTGCGGGCAGTCATCGCGATCATTAAGATATTCAATTAGCTCATCAATCAATCCGGGAACCATTTCGACGTCTGGACCCTCATAAACGACTTCGTTTCTTGCTTCATCCCGAACATAGATTGTTCCTGGTCTCCAATTGCCGGGATTCTTGGATAGGTCGTGCTGTACCATCATGAAGTGCAAGCTTCTAATGAAGCCCTCGCTGTAGATGAAATGTGGGTCCTTCGTCAACTGGAGTACAAAAGTCATGGCGCTACGATAACCAGTCACAGCTAGCCATGCTTCGCGATCTGCATCGAGGGGTTCCTCTCCTTCTACCGCTGCAATCGCGTCCTCTGCCGTAACGTTATAACCTTCGATGCTGTTCGAGCCGCGCACGCAACGAGCGAGGGTATTTCTTCGGAGCAGACCTCTCCACCTTCGCGGAGTCGCCAAGTTGTACTTGAGAGCTTTCCGTGCTTCCTCAATTCTTGCGATAACTTCCTTCTCGGCTTGTGTAAGTCTTTCAGCTTTAAACAACATAAAAAGAATGTATATTACTTTTGTCAATATGTCAAATATTATTTGACATATAGCAGTTATTATCATACTATCTTCTCAGGTTTCAACCATGAATCACCTTTGCACAGGGCGTCAGTCTCAAGTCGTTGCCAGTTTGGTAGGTAGAAGGTGCGTCGATTGACGCCACCTGTCGTATCGCTGGCGTCGCCAAGCATACCGTCTTAGAGTTCAAATCTTAGAAAGGAAGGTACAGAGACAATGCCATTCGGATACGGTCCATTCACATTTAGTGAAGGCGGGATCGGTAGCATGGTGGAGTCTGGTGGTGTGTACGGTCTAGCGAAACCATCAGTTCACGCCCTTGGACGCTACACGATCCTTTATGTGGGAAAGACCGGAAACCTGCGGGAAAGACTGAGAACCCATCTCAACAATCCGCCGGTCTCCGGTATAACCCACTTCTTTGCTGAAGCGCTGGCTGGAGATGCGGCTAGAACTCAACGAGAATATGTGCTAGTTCAGGAGTTCAAGCCCGTCGGCAACACGCTCCTCAAGTAGCTCGCCAGTTCCATCGAACTGTCCGGTTACTCGATCAAAGAACAACCTTTTAGGCCCGACGTGGAGCACAGAATATCGTGCTCCCGTCGATAGGTAGACTGTTTCATTTGTTACCGGATCAATATACTCAAACTCGCGTATTTTGGCGGGAGCATGAAAAACCTCCAACATAAAACCACGAACCTGTCTCACCTTGGAGCGAACCAAGGACCGTAACGATGGCTTGCTGACCGTACTGACAGGTGAATTCACAAAGTCATTCTCTCGCGGCGAATCAGTGTACTTCTATCAGGTGCATCCTGTACAGGCCCCTAAAAGGGGAGTGTACGAAAGCCGAGACGTTCGTCGCAACAATTAACTAGCAGGTTAATTGCCATGTTAGTTTCCTTTAAGATTCAACTGCACCACTACCAAAGTGTGGCAGGAGCAGTGTAGGGCGGACAATCCTGTCGGCAGAAGTTGATCTTGTTTTTCTTAGAATCATCCCCCAACGTCAAAGGCGGCAGACAAGGGTGTCCGTCCCAGATGTTCCAACGTCGTTCATTCTCCGCGCAGCAGGTTCCACGCTTCCCTATAGACGGCATGCCGGGAGAGCGAGTTATGGGGCGAGAGACTAATGGCCGAGGCTGATTCTGCAATGGGAATGATGTACCAGGTATCGATTGGAATCACGTAGATCGCGAAAAAATCTATGTCTGCGGCGGTGTACGGGTTGTTTCCACGTCCGTCGATTGAGCAGATGTAGTTATTGCCTCGACGGTGGCTGGTGGATTTGACTTGCACGCGCAAGAAGCGACCGCCGGTCTCGACTACGAAGTCGTAGCGGCTGCTGTCTCCCCACGGTTTGATCACGCGCAGTCCGTGCTCGGTGGCGCGGGTCATGAAAAGCAGTTCTGTCCACTCTCCACGCAACTTGAAGCCGCTTTGTGGCGTTTTGCCTTCTCTGAACATTGAATTGTCCCCGGAAATAGAAAACGCGGCCAGAACGGCCGCGTCTGAGAATTGATCTCTACTTCAATGCTAGCATTTTCGAGGGGGTAAACCCGCCACGTTTGGCAACTTTATATTTCCCGCGTTGTCATCAAGTTAAGCCCGATCGTGTAATTTTGCTATATTGACAAGACTTTTCCCGATTTAGGAATAACCGGCAGCTAATCGTGCAGCGCGGACCCTCTTGTCCGCCGCCGTTGATCTTTGATTTCCCGACCGCGACCCTAAAATCTAACATACCTGTCTCGAGCAAATCGCTGGCCTTCCGGGTTGAACTTAACCTGGATTCTTGAGTCAGAACCTTTTCAGATTCAGCGCTAACCCCGCAACACTAACCACCGAAAGCTGAAGGCATCGGTAACGTTCGTCAATGAATCGTAACCGTCGCCGACGAAGATTGAGTCGAAACTGCTGCGCTGGTGGCGGCTACTTTGACCGTGCTTGGATTGGGGAGGGCTGACGGGGCTGTATAGAGGCCTGCGGCTGTGATTGTCCCGACAGTAGAATTTCCCCCCGTGAAGGTGTTCACACTCCATGTGACGCCGGTGTTAGTGCTACCCGTAACCGTTGCGGTGAATTGCTGTGTCTTCGTCTTCGCCACAGTTGCAGTTGGGGGCGATATCACGACGGTGATTGGACTGGCAGTGACTGTGACCGTCGCTGAGAAAAACTGAGTGGAGTCGCCTACGCTCGTGGCTTTCACCGTCACAGGGTTCGGGGCGGGGATGCTAGCGGGAGCGGTGTAGAGGCCAGCACTAGAAATCGTGCCCAGAGTCGTGTTGCCTCCTGCTATGTCGTTCACGCTCCATGTGACCGCAGTGTTGGAACCTCCTGCCACTGTTGCCGTGAACTGCTGTGTCTGGTTTACGATGACATTCTGAGCCGTTGGACTGATCGTCACGGTGATACCGGACGGCGATCCGGGCTGCGAAGAATTACCTTGCACCTGCACACGTTGCAGATACGCGATTTCGTCGCCGACAATCACAACATTTCCCAAAGCCATTTTTACTAGTAAGGGACTGTGGCCACCTTTTTGAAAGACGCCAAATACGCGGTTTGTATCTTTCTGTTCAGAATTCTTCACCGTCTGTTGACTGTCCTTCTGAGCGGCGGTAAATTCTTTGGCATTCTCGGTCGCTTGAGCAGCGCGCACATTCTGAGACGCCCCCGCGATTTGCGTATTGCTTACAGTCTGAGCGCCTTCAGTCTTCAGTTGTCCGGCGTCGTTTGCGGCCTGGTTGGTTTTGTTCGTAGACGCGTTCTGGAGCGTTTGAATGTATTCGCCTGAGACTTTCTGGAGCTCCTCGGTGAGCGCTCTTTTTTCAATGAACACCATGGTACGAACGTGTGTGTTGTTGGGGATGATCTGACTATCTCGGAAGCTCTCATCGTCTAGATTGTTGAGCTGACCCACAACGCGATCTGGGCTCACGATGCCAATTGCAGCAAGAGCCGGCCCGCTCACAATAGATGTCGCGATCGCAAAGTGTTTACTCACGTTCGTTGCAACAAAAAACGGTTGTAATCCACTCATAATCAGGCCGGCGGCCTGAACACTATGGTAGAAGACATTCCGGGGGCTCAGGACTTCTTCGCGCAATAAGACTGCCCGAGTTGAGGCGTAGCTGGTGTTCGCCTGAATGACGGGGGGATTTCCTGGGAGCAGGTCAATGTGTCTTGAAAAACCAATTCCAGCAACTTGCAAAGGGTGCCCCGTGTTGTTCCCGATCTTCAACTCGATGCAATAGAAGTTTCGAGCAACGCGTTTTCCAAAAACATCGTTGCAAACGCTTTGGCTAAGGACCTGATACATCACATCGACTTCGGGAGCTAAACCAGCCGGAATGGGACCAGCCGTAGCGTCAAGAATTCCCAAACCGGTTTCGCCAATAGCATTCTTTCCATCATAAAGGATGACGGAAAATTGCCCAGCGCCCGCTCCAATCGTCAGAGTTGATGTCATGAAGCACTTGGATAAGGACGGAGTCGAGAATGTATTACCGACGCCCGTCATGCCAAGCGCATAGCCGCCCGTCGCCAAATCGATATTAGAGTCACCATTGCAACTGTCAACAGCTACTGAGACCACCCCAGAAGTTGGCACTTTACCACCTACTGGCGTTATCACTACCGGACTCACGCTGATGGACACTACTTGTGGTCTCGCGCCCGCGGGTTGAACCGTGACTTTTGCTGAAGCAGATTGTGTCGAGTCCGCAACACTTGTCGCCGTAGCAGATATAACGTTAGGGGTCGGGACAGTGGCGGGTGCTGTGTATAACCCAGTGGGCGAGATCATGCCGACATTCGCGTTTCCACCTGGAATTTGATTGACGCTCCATGCAACCGCACTGTTGGCGCTCCCCGTGACGGTAGCAGTAAACTGCTGGGTCTTCCCAATCTCTACGCCTTGAATCGTTGGACTTATAGTCATCGTAGGCTGAACGGTGACTGTTGCGGAAGCAGATTGCGTCGAGTCCGCGACGCTTGTCGCTGTAACCGTCACAGTGTTGGGGGCAGGGACAGCAGCAGGAGCTGCGTATAATCCGGTGGCGGAGATTGTGCCTAAGGTCGCGTTTCCACTCGGGACCTGGTTGACGACCCAAGTAACCGCGGTGTTCGTGCTCCCTATGACGGTCGCAGTAAATTGCTGTGTCTTGCCGACAACCACGCCTTGAGTCGTGGGACTTATAGACACGACGACAGAGGGCGGCACGGCGCTCGGTTGTTGAGCAAAAACGCCTATCGCAGCAATAAAGGCCAGCAAAACACAAAAATATAAGGCTAGGCGTGAGGGGCGGATGGGTTGCATGGTGTCTCCGTCAGTCCGGCGTGACTTGCTCCCCCTCGAAGCAAGTCTCCGGTATCTAGGCGATAAGCCTTCGCACGACTACACAGTAAACCACTCTAGTCTGCACAATAGCCGAGGGTGGTGGTGAGCAAATGAGGCGACCAGGCTTCGTTGTTGCAATGGGACGCGTAATCCTTCGGCTGGGCCACCGCTGATTTGGCTCGACTGGGCGGACGAGGGCATCCGCCCCTACGTGAGCGACTACTGAATCAGCGTGCCTCCGTTGGTCGGCTCTTCTTCTGGCGGAATCACTACCGCTGCGGCTACTCGGTCTCCTGCTTCGATGTTCAGCAGGCGTACGCCTTGGGCTGAGCGGCCGGACTCGCGGATGAATTTGGATTCGATGCGGATGATTTTGCCGTACTGGCTGATCAGCATGACCTCGGCGTCTTCGGTTACCTGTGCGATGCCTACGACTTTGCCGTTGCGTTCGGTGGTCTTTACGTTGATCACGCCTTTGCCGCCGCGGTTGGTCAGGCGGTATTCGTCGGCGGCGGTGCGCTTGCCGTATCCGTTTTCGGTGACGGAGAGGATGAGCGAGCCTTTTTTGCCGACATCTTCGACTTCGAGAGTCGAATCGGCGGGATCTTTCGCGGGAGCGGGTGGCAGCACGGCGTCGGGCTTGACCGTGGTGGCCATGCCGACGATGTAGTCTTTTTCTCCGAGATTCATGCCGCGCACTCCGGTGGCGTTGCGGCCCATGGAGCGGACGGCGGTCTCTTCGAAGCGGATGGCCTGGCCGTCGTGCGAGGCCAGGAAGACGATCTGCACGCCGTCGGTCAGGCGGGCGGCTACCAGTTCGTCGCCCTTTTCAATGTTGATGGCAATGATGCCTCCGGCGCGGACGTGGGAGAAATCTTTCAGGTCGGTCTTTTTGACCGTGCCGTTGCGCGTGGCGAAGAAAACGTACTTGCCTTCTTCTTCGAGATTGCGAACAGCGAGAATGGTGCGAACTGTTTCGCCGGGTTGCAGCGTGAGCAGGCTACCCACGTGCTTGCCCTTGCCGGCTGCGCCCACGTCGGGGATTTCGTAGACCTTCAGCCAGTAGACGCGTCCGGTGTTGGTGAAGATGAGAATGTAGGCGTGGGTGGAGGCGATGAAGAGATGCTCGACAAAATCTTCGTCGCGCGTCTTCATGCCCATGCGGCCCTGGCCGCCGCGCCGCTGATTGCGGTACGTAGAAATCGCCGTACGCTTCATGTAGCCGGAGTGGCTCACGGTGACGGCCATCTGCTCGTCGGCGATTAAGTCTTCGAGATGGATTTCGGCGGCTTCGTCCTCGATGATGGTACGGCGTTCGTCGCCGTAGAGCTTTTTGACTTCTTCCAGCTCTTTGATGATCACGGTGCGGAGTTTCTTCTCCGAGCCTAAGATTGATTCGAAGTCGGCGATGTTGTCGCGGGTCTGCTTCAACTCTTTGTTAATTTCGTCGATCGAAAGCCGGGTTAGGCGATGCAATTGCAATTCGAGAATGGCATCGGCCTGAATGCCGGTGAACGGCTTTTCTGGATCGAGCTTGGGCGCGCGGCCCGTGGTGTTGATGTCGATTTTCTTGCCGCCAAAATACGCGATCAGGTTTTCACGGGCATCGGCGCGGTTGGCGCTGGCGCGAATGATGGTGATCACGTTATCGAGGTGATCGAGCGCGGTTAGATAGCCTTCGAGGATGTGCTCCCGGTCTTTGGCTTTCTGTAATAGATAAGCGGTGCGGCGGCGAACGACATCCACCCGGTGGTCGATAAAAAGTTGGATGGCCTGAATCAGCCCGAGTTCTTTTGGCTGGCCGTTTACAACGGCCAGGAAAATCATGGAGAAACCTTCCTGCATCGAGGTGTGCTTGAAGAGCTGATTGAGCACGATTTGCGGTTCGCCGCCGCGCTTGAGTTCGACCACGATGCGCATGCCGTCGCGATCGCTTTCGTCGCGGATATCGCTTATGTCGTCGATAATCTTGTCGTTTACTAGCTGGGCCATGCGCTCGATGAGGCGGGCCTTGTTTACCTGGTAGGGGATCTCAGTGACGATGATTGCCTGGCGATCTTTGTTGAAGGTTTCGATGGCGGCTTTGGCGCGCATCATGAAGCGGCCGCGGCCGTGTTTGTAGGCTTCGAGGATCCCGCTCTTGCCGTGAATGATTCCAGCTGTGGGGAAGTCTGGGCCTTTTACGATTTGCAGAATCTCGGCTAGTTGCGTGTGGGGATTGTTCACCAGAGTGATGGTGGCATCGACAATTTCGGTCAGGTTGTGAGGTGGAATTTTCGTTGCCATGCCGACCGCGATGCCGTCTGAGCCGTTCACCAGAAGATTGGGAATTCGCGTCGGAAGAACGTCGGGCTCGATTTCGTTGCCGTCGTAGTTGGGGCGAAAGTCGACAGTTTCTTTATCCAGATCCTCGAGCAGAGCGGAAGCTACTCGCGTGAGACGCGCTTCGGTGTACCGGTCGGCTGCTGGCGGATCTCCGTCGACTGAGCCGAAGTTGCCTTGTCCATCCACTAGCGGATAACGCATCGCGAACGGTTGCGCCAGCCGCACCAACGCGTCGTAGACCGCGAGGTTGCCGTGCGGATGGTACTTGCCCATGACTTCGCCGACGATTCTGGCGCACTTGCGGGTCGATCGATTGGGCGCGAGACCCATCTGCTGCATCGTGTAAAGAATGCGGCGATGCACGGGCTTCAATCCGTCGCGCACGTCAGGCAGCGCGCGCCCAATTATGACGGACATCGAATAGTCGAGATACGACCGGCGCATTTCTTCTTCGATGTTGACGGGCTGAATGTTTAGGGCGCCGGGGTTGCCGCCTTCGCCCGGGGGCGGAGGCGTTAGTGGTAGTTCGGGATTCTCGTCGTCGGGCATTTTAGCTTCAGTTCTCGGTTCTCAGTTGTCAGTTCTCAGAAGTCACACCTAAACTTATCGCTCCGGGAGTCCGGTAAGCGGTTGCATTTACAGGAGCTTAGTGGGTAATCGGATAATTGAAATTATATCACAGCGGAAGTGTTTTCGAAGGCTGCGACGGTTGCTGTTTCAGGTCCGGGGCGACACAAAACTTAAGGCCGGGTGATGACTTCATTCGGAGCGGAGGGCAGCAGAAATTTCACGCCATTGTCATGATTCGCCTGCACCGTCGCGGGGATGTTGAGTGCGGAGAGTTCGATGTTTTTCGTCCAGTGACCGCTCTGCCAGTAATCTCCGTTCGCGTAGAGAGTCGCACCGACGATCGCGTACCCGGGCACTTGTTCGCGATGACCGTCGCGAAAAATCAGCACCGTCGGCGGGAGTTCCGGTTGGGCTTGCTGCAGCGACGGTGACTTGGCGTCAGCTTCGACGTAGTCGGGAGGCGAATTGGCGCCGCGTTCCGCAAGCTGCTGCCTTCCTCCGAAGCGCACATACCGATTGCCTTGGAGTTCAATCATCAACGGTTCGGATTTTGCTTCTGGCGCCGTGTCGATGGCAGTCGGCGGCTGCACGACCAAATACTGGGGTGGGATGGTTAGCGGTGCAACCGGATAGTCGGCGTAAAACGGATCACCCAGGAAAATCGCGCCCGTGCCGAAAGAGTGGGAATGTGGCCGTCCGTTGAATGAAACGTTAACACCGCGCCCGAAGCCGGAGCCGCGCATCTGCGCTATTGAGATCGGTGCGAAAACTGCTGCGCCCAGCAGCGCCGAAATCGCCGCGATGATCAGCCGCCTGGGCATATCTTAGTTCGCTTCAGCGGCGCCAGGCACCTGGAAGTCGATGCCACGGTCGTCATTCTGCTTCGCCGTGGCACTTAGATCCAGATCGGAGAGAGCGATCTTCTGGCGACGTCCGCCGGTCAAGTCGTATAGCGTGCTGCCGACAATTGCGTAGTTCGCAACTTCCACTTGGTGACCGTCTTTGAACACGAGCACGGTCTGAGGCTGATCCGAAGCCGGAGCGATTTCCGCCTGTGAAGATGAGTCAGACGCAGGGTCGGGCTGCGGGTTGTCGTTGCGCGCTCGGGTCGGATACGGGGCGGAAGGTGGAGCAGGCGCTGTCCCTGGACCCCGCCGATCAAATACCGTGGGTCCGCCGTTGTACTGTTCGTCCGGCGGGTTTTCGGCTACGTCGTCACCGGAATCGTAGTACCCGTAATATGGCACAGCGTACCCTCCACCCCACGGTAGCGACCCGTTGTGACGACGGTGATGAAAGTTTTGGTTCGGATTCGGATTTGACGTGGTCGTGCCTCTGAAGCAGCACGTAGGAACGGCTGGCGTGTAGCCGCGCGGTCCGAGGGAGGTAACGCTGGGCGCGACTCCGTTGACTTGGCGACCGCCGAATCCGGGTGATGTGACCGACGCAGGCATGCCGTTGACCTGGGCGCCGGCGGTGGACGTCAGAAGGAACCCAAGCATCACGACCGCGAATGGAGCTAAAGCAAAACCCGCTCCAGTAGCTCGATTCGACCGTTGCACGGAGAAATGATACTCCAATTTTCGAGGCATGGCGCACTCCCCCCTTAAATATTAGAACATAGGACGGTGTAGGAAGTTGCGTGCCCAAAGGTAATTACTTTCGTGCTGGGTGAAAGAACGCCCCTCGGCGCTAAGTACTTGAAAACCCGCACTCTGTCCCGTTGGGCACGCCAAATAAGGGCTAACTTAAGTCGTGCGTCAATCCGCCATCCGGAGGCAATGTCCGCATGCCGGCTGGAATTACGAAGTTCCTACAAACCGATTCCTGGCGCGGAATAATTCCGTTGCCCGTGACCCGTGTCATAATCCGAGTGGATTTGCCGGGCTTGGGGTTCAGTAGGTACGAAAGGGTGGACGATACGATGAGACGCATGCTTCCCGTTCTGTGTGGCTTGGCCCTGATTGCAGTTTCGCCGGCACAGAGCATCCTCAAGGCAGATGGGCAGCCAGCCTCGACGACTCCAACGATCACAGGCAAACTCGAAGGCTCCCGCACCGCGGTTTTCAAAACGCCGCAGGACTCCTGTACACAAAACGATATTCCGGACGCCATGGCACGAGCGTTTCGCGATTACACCGGCACGATCCATTTCGTGTCGGCGAGTTCCGACATGTTTCAGAGCCTTGGCCCGACTCTTGAGACGCTCAAGCACAGTTGCCACGCGGCGTTCCATTCCGCGAATGATCCAAATCCGGCGGACTTCAACGATCAGGCTTGGCTCGATGCTTTCTACACTCTTGATGGCAAAACGATCGCCGCTCTATCCCACACGGAATATCACGGTTGGGCGCACAAAGGCGAGTGCCATACCCAGAATTACGGCGAGTGCGAGTATGACTCCGACACCTATCATCTTTCCCAGGATGGTGGCTACCACTTCGAATCGTTCAAGGCACCTGCGAATTTTCTAGCCGGAATTCCTTATAAGTATCAGATCGACGGAGGTCCCATGGGTTACAGCGTGGACACTAACGTCGTGAATTTCAATGGCTGGTATTACGCCATAGCCACGGATTGGACCTGGCCTCCGAATTGTTCCGGGAACAAAGGACTGCATCGTTGTCTGGTGCCAAGCGGCGGCGCGCCGATTCGCACTTCTGATGTTTTCGATCCTTCCTCATGGCGCGGCTGGGGCGGCACGGATTTCTCGGTATCGTTCGTTGATCCTTATCTGGGTCAGGTTTCACATCCGAAAGAGCATATCTATACGCCGGTTCCGTATATGTTTGCGGTGAACGCGATCAATATTTATCAGTCGGCGAATTTGGTCGTTGCCACGCTGTGGGATTATTGGGACAATGAGTTAGGTCCCCCGGGCCTCTACCTGACCACGTCGACAGATTTGGTCAACTGGACGAAGCCCACGTTGGTCGTCACTGTAAAAGAGCTCAGCAAGAATGATCCCAAAGGGAGCTGGCTCTACGCGTACTTTTCCTTGATCGATCCGAACTCGCCGGACTTGAACTTCGCGACTATCGGCAACCATGCCTACGTGTATTATGTGCGCCTGAATAACAACAATGTGTACGATCGTGTCCTGTTCCGGCAAGAAGTTAAACTCACGTTGAATCAATGAGCGCGGGTCGAGGTTTATCCGGAAGCCCGTGTTTGCCGGAGACGTTGCGGTGCGGCTGAAGCCGCACCCTTTCAAAGAAGCTCGATCGTTCTATGCAGCGCGTAAGGCGTGGGTTGCAAGCACAAGTGCATAGATCCTTCGCGATGCTCAGGATGACAGAGTGAACTTTTGGGGTGCGACACTGGTTTGTTTGGCTAGCGCCAGCGGCTTTCCCGGGCAGATGGTCATCGTCGAAAAATTCACGGTAAAGCTTTCTTTAAAAACTCAACAGCTCTAAAACGGCCTTCCCACCCGCGCCAGTTCTGCCAAATTCCAGAATGCGTTTGCCAGCAGCAGTCCCCAGACGCAGGCTTTTACCAGTTCGCGATGCCGTGTCTCCAGCAGATCGGCGGTGATTCCGGCGACAAAGACAAACAGAAAAGGCACTGCCATGAGTTGAAATCCAAATCCCGGATAGTGCGGCGTACCCAGGCCGAAAAGAAGGAATAATGCCGCGATCATGAGGGGCGCGGTATTGCCGAAATATCTTGGGCGACGCCAGGCGAAGTACGCGATCAAGGTCGCTGGGATCGCCAGCAACAGCGCTGGGCCGCTTTGCCCGATTTGCCTGGGAATCCGCAGATAGGTTCCGGGCATAAGAAATGCCTGCCAGGTGATTCCGAGAAAACTGGCGTGGCGGACGCCCTGCCAAAATACGCCGGGACGGAGCAGGTAGGAAGCTAACAAGAGCAGAAATGCCACTCCGCACGCTGCAGCCCAAATCGCAGCTGCGGCTCGCCGGCGAGTCGGCGCCAGGTACAGCATGAATCCGAGCGCGATGGGAATCAGAATAACCAACGAAAACTGAGAGCCGATGGCTAGCGCCAGAGAGAGTCCTAGCAGCAGGATGCGCCGCCAGTTCCAGACGACAACTTCACGCGGAGCATACAAAGTGTGGGCCACTGCAATCGCGGTGAAGATGGCTCCGAACGCGCCCCATGCTGCACCTAGCTCCGGCGGTGCGGAATATAATGTGCTGCTGCGGAGAATTACGGGTGAAAAGCAGTACAACGCCAGGGCAATGTAGCCGCCCGCGTTTCCGTAGAGTCTGCGCGCCACGTACCATAGGGATGCGCCCAGGAGCACTCCAAAGATTAGATAGGGTGCTCGCGCCAGCCATCCCCAGTAATGGAAAGATCCGGCCTCTGCGGTGCCCGTCCAGCCCAGCAGAGGAACGGAGGCTAACAGATACCACAGCGGTGAATGATTGGGATCGTAGCCTTCGTTGTGCTCGATTTCGGGCGGCGTTGGAGTGCCGGCCTCCATGCGCTCGATCGAGGGCGTTCCAGCAACTGATTGCCCGCTCCACTGTTGCAGTCCTTCGATCACCCGGAAGAGCTGCGAGGAGTCCACTTCCGTCGGCTCAGTGCCCCGGAACAGAAGCCAGCCGCACTGGGCCAGAAACGCCAATAGAAGAAGTCCGGCTAGAACCTGGGGCTGCCCGAAGCGTTCGCGCGTCAGAAATTTACTCATGAAGGGACGGCGAGTGTTTTACCATGTCCGGGGACAATTGGGGAAACTTCCGCCATGGATGAAGTAAAAGAGGGATCGCCGGCCGCAAATAGTGTCCCACTGGAAACGCTCGGTCAACCCGACCCCGCGTTGATCGACCCGGTACAGCAGCCATTGCTCGAGCCGACGCGCACGATTTTTGTCGGTCCTGAGGGATTGCGAGCGGGATGGCGATTCCTGCTTTACGTTGGAATGTGGCGGGTGTTCTTCGTTCTGCTCCGCACCCTGGTACCACATTTTCAACCGCACGGAGTCCACGGGATTTGGCAGGACTTGATTGGGGAGTTGGAGTTTCTAGCATCGGCCTTTCTGCCCGCATTGGTGATGGGGGCGATTGAGAAGCGTTCTCTCGGCGGCTACGGCCTGCCATGGCGAAATGCCTTTGGAAAAGCGTTCTGGGTGGGCATGTTCTGGGGCATCGTGGCCATAACGGTTCTGGTGCTTGCCATAGGCGGCCTTGGCGATTTTTCTCTCGGCGGGCTCGCACTGCATGGCGGGCGCATCCTGAAATTTGCGGCTTTCTGGGGCGGGTTTTTTGTCATCGTCGGCTTGTTCGAAGAATTCCTGCTGCGTGGCTATACGCAATTCACGCTGACTCAGGGCATTGGTTTCTGGCCGGCTGCGCTCTTACTTTCGACTTTCTTCGCAGCCTTGCATTTTGGCAATCCCGGGGAAACCTGGATGGGCTTGCTCGCGGTTGCGGTCATCGGACTTTTTTTCTGCCTGACTCTTCGCCGTACCGGAAACCTGTGGTTCGCCGTCGGCTTTCACGCTTCGTGGGATTGGGGCGAAAGCTATCTGTACTCCGTGCCCGACAGCGGCGGGATGGTTACGGGGCACCTGATGCGCTCATCCTTCCACGGCTCGCCATGGCTCACCGGCGGCTCGGTCGGGCCGGAAGGCAGCGTGCTGGTCTTTGTAGTCATGGCGCTGACGTGGCTGGCGTTTGATCGGGCGTATCCTGACGTCAGATACCAAAGCAAAGACATTCATCACTCACAGACTCCGCATCCCTACCACGAATAATGCACTGTGTAAGTCACTACTTGTTGGCCGTCTGGTTGAATGGTGACGGGAAACTCCGCCGTCTGAGCATCCATCTTTCGGGATGGTTGCGACTGCTCGCTCAACGTCCAGTTCGTCCAGCGATACAAATGCTCGACGACTCGAACATTTACCGGCTCCTTCTTATGATTGCGGACTCGAATCTCAAAAGTCTCTTCCATCCAGTTGTGGCTGGAATCAACATGGAAACTGGTACGCTTGCGTTCGCCGACTACGTCAAACGCATTCCCGGTGTACGCACGGATGGTCTCATCTTTCGGCGTGTGATCGATCTGGTTTTCGCCGACGAATTCCAGGTGCCCATCTGCATCCCGACGGTAGAAGCGTAATTTGCCCTTAGGCAGCGGGATGCCAAGGTGGTTGACTTCCGCATTCTTGAACTCTTCCATCACCCACACTTTGGGGTTCGACTGGGTGCCGTAGCCGGGATCCTGACGCACCTGCTCGGGGTTGCGATATCCGTACTGCTCTACCTTGGCGCCGTCGTAGATGTAGAGGCGCTGCGCCTGAATGCCTGTGGCGCGGACAAACTCTACCTGCTTGGTTTCCTGGTCGCGCAGAGTGGTGGAACGCTCGAGGGTATAGAGATGGAATTCGTCGAAGGACTTCTCGCGAACAACGGGGGCCATGGCATCTGTCATCGCCGCGGCCTCGGCGGCGTACATTCTGCCTGCCACGCCACCTTCCTGAATTTTATTCACATCCCCGGCCAGCAATTTGATGTTGGCGTTCTCAAACGTCTTCCCGCTCTGATTACGCATGGTGACCCATCCCACCAAGTCGAGCAAATCGAACTTGCTGGTCGACTTATCGGAAACCACCAGGTTGTAGTCCGCTTGCCAGTTCATGCCGCCGCTGACATAGGAAACCTCGGCATCGAATTTGCCGGGCTGATTGGTTTGCAGCAGCCAAGTCAACGTGGGCTTCAGTATGGAATCGGCGGACAGCGCGGGAAATAAAGGTTGGCCGGGCATTCCGAAACGCAGTACGCCGTCCACTTCGATAATCGGTTGCGTGGAAACGGCCTGCTGGTAGTTTTGCGCATAGTAGTTGCTGGGGACATATCCGCTGCGCACGATCTTTCCCCGGACGATCACGTCTTTGTCGAGGTTGCGGCCGGTGACGAAGTCGATCGTCTTGCCTTCATAAAACGAGAGCAGAAGTTCTTGTGAGATGGGATCGTTGCGGTAATTTTGCTCAAGGACTTGCAGGGCGCGTCCAGCAGGATCGCGCAGAATCACTGAATCGGGTTCGAGATGCGCGGCGACTCCAGCGTAGTTGACACGGTTCACACCCGGTGACAATTCCATGGGGAACCGTTCGCGTGCCACGAAGAAATTCTGGTTGTAAATGGTCAGCGCGGGAGCATTCTCGCCATTAGCCTTATCCTGTCCCCAGGCCATGGAGCACAGGCAGAATACGATCAACACAATCTTTTTCATTGTTTGCCTTTTTCTGCCCCGGTCAGGGAGAGGCGTTTTTCCCGGTGCTATGCAGAGAACGCAGCGTTCGAGAAAACTTGCGGGGCGCGTATCAGGTACGGCGAGAGAGAGTACCGAGGTAATGCAGGTAACCGCGAGCCTCGATTACGAGCGCCAGGCAGGTCTTGAGCTACGGATTCCGGAACCAGCAACGGCGGCGACGATGGCGTCCGCGAAACGATCCGCTGCGGCGGGATGGGAGGCCAAGAACAGAGCGGGCTCGATCAATTCGAGTTCCATGATGCGAAACTGGTCCTGGCTGTCGACTCGGTCGACAATTCCATCGATTCGCGCGTACAGCGTAGGCGGTACCGCTTGCACCGCCCGCGTCGCGCATTCGAGCACCGGTGCGGGCGGATCGGCGGCGAGAGACCGACCTCCGAAGTCGCTCTGCACGCGAAAGTCTCCTGCCTTTGGCGTTTTGAGGACGGCGTGACTGAACTGTCCGCCGAAGAACATGAGAGACCACTCGCCATCAGTGACGATGTTGTCCATGAATTTCTGGACCATCACACCGGGGCCGGCCATGAGTTCCTCGAACAAGGCTTGCTCTGATTCAGCGTTCTTCGCGTCCACCAGTTGGGTGCGGTGTGCCGTGGCGGAGATTCTGGGTTTGACCACTGCTTTGTCCCAGCCCTTGTCGCGCAAGGCGTCGGTCAGAGTTCGCGTTTGTCCAGGCTCACACCATAAGGTTGGAACGATGGGAATGCCCTGATTCTCAAGCAAGCGGAGGTACGATTTTTCGGCGTTCCAACGGATGACTTCCGGCGGATTCCAGAGGTTGCAGCCGCTTGATTCGAGAGATGCGATCCAGTGTAGAAACTCTTTGTGGCGCAGGTGGTAGTCCCAGCAGGAGCGAATGACGACAACGTCACAGTCTTGCCAGGGATAGTTCGGATCGTTCCAGACGGCGGGTTCCGCTTTGAAGCCGCGGTTCGCGAGCGGTCGCATCAGGGTTCGATCGTCGGGCGTGAGATCGGGCCAGTCTTTGGAAGTGGCAAAAGCGATGCGCATATAATCCGCTAACTGTTATTTACCGGAAGCACTCCTTATATGGTCTCGTGAAGCTTGGCTGGACTCTGACCGAATCATTTCCGGCGCGTTATTCGACCGCGGATCCATTCCGCCAAAGCTTTTTCGCTCAGATTCCCGCGGCTAAATCCAGGATTGTTTTGACGGTATCGGCTTCGTCGATTTCGAGATCAAATCCGTTCAATTCGAGAAAGAGCCCAACGGCGAGAAACCCGGCTCGCTTGTTTTCGTCGCTGAAGGGATGGCTACGAACGATTCCGAATCCGTAGGCCGCTGCCAAACGCGCTGCGTCTGCACCGCGCTTGTAGGCGTGGACATTCCTGGGGCGTGCCAGCGCTGACCGCAGTGCTGCTTTGTCGCGCAAACCCCACAGTCCACCATGTTCAGCGAGGCTCTCGGCGTGCAGCATCACGAGGGCGCGCTGATCCAACCAACGCAACCTCTTCACTTATAATACATGCTGCCCTTGAAATCACATCCGCGGGCCCGTGACGATCGATCCCACACATCAGCCACTTACCGCTGGCGCCTTTGCCACGAACAAAAGGCGGCCTGCCCATCGCAGAACGCGCCAGCCAAGGGCAGCGCCGACTAGAATGGTTGCTGTCCATAAGAGAACTGCCGGCAGGTAGAAAAAGAAAGAGAGCACTGAGGTGGAATAGTCGATCAATCCTTCCAGTCCCAGTCGCGCCGCCCACTTAACTTCGTACAGTGGGCGCCACGGAAGCCCGAAAACCTGTGCTTCGGTTTCCTTTCGCAGGGAAACCGTGATGGCGACCAGTTCCACCTGCTTGGCGAGAATATTGAATTCGGATTGCTGCCGTTCAATCTCGCCGCGGACCTGGTTCAGCTTGTCGCTGACATCAAGCGTATCTTTGACCGTGCGCGCCTGCCTGAGAATTGCCAGATATTGGGTTTCCTGTGCTCGCAGATTGCGCAGACGCGCTTGGTCATCGACGTATTGTGTGGATACGTCCTGTGCTTCCACGCTCTCGTTTTCAACCCGCTGCGCGAGCTTTCGAATTGTGGTTCGCGTTGATTCGAATTTCGCGACGGGCACACGGATCGTCAAGGACGCGCTGGTCGCCTCCAGATCGCCGTTGGCTTGCCAATTCACCAGGAATCCTCCGGTGCCTTCCGCAAGTTGCTGGACTTTTCCAGCGGCATCAGCGGGCTTTTCAACGATCAGCGCGATCGAACTTGTGCGGACAATCTTGCGCTCATTGTCGTCCAGCCGGGTACCAACGCCTCGCTGGTATGCGGCTCTTGCGGGCACACCTCCGACGACGCCTTCGATCTGGCGCTCGTCGTGAACTACCAGAGAGTTCGGCTGGAACCAATGCTCGCGACGGCTGTCCTCGATAGCCGCGAGGGCTGACGTCCGTTGCATCGCAACCCCGCGAAACGCCTGCCTGGGCTGAATTGCGCCATAGTAGATCGCGGCGACTCCCGCGGCAATCAGACCCATCTTCTTGAGCCAATTTCGATCTTTCCACCAAAGAGGATGCCATGCGATCGCCATGTTAATTCCTCCAGCATGTAACTTAGACCCGGCGAAAAGGAATTTTGTTCCCGCACCGCCATTGGTGAAAGATCGTGATTGCCAGACGGGCTTGCAGAGGATATCTGTTCTTGGGAGGGGATTTCGGCGAGCTTCGCTCGGCCGGGGCGGACGAGGGCGCCCGCTCTACGCGAGACGATTAGATATCCAGGTTCTTTACATCGAGCGCGTTGTCTTCGATGAACTTGCGGCGCGCTTCAACGTCCTCGCCCATCAGCGTAGTGAATATGGTTTCGCATTCGGCGATGTCTTCGAGCTTGACCGACAGCAAGGTCCGGCGCTCGGGGTCCATGGTGGTTTCCCACAATTGCGGAGCGGTCATTTCTCCGAGGCCTTTGTATCGTTGGACGATGTAATCCTTGCGGCCCTCCGCCAGAACGTAGTCGAAGAGATCGCGTGCCGTAGACTTTTCGACCAGCTGAGGTTCGGACTTTTTCTTTGCGGCAGGTTTTGCAGGCGCTTCTTGTGCGGCCTTCTTCTGTGCCTTGTCGCCGTCTTCGGCCTCGGCGTCATTTGATTCTTCAGCATTGGTATTTGCCGACGAACCTTTGGCGACAGTCTCAACCACGAATGGCGGCTCCATGTACGGTTCGATCTGCTTGAATTTCGACAGCAGTTGGCGGTACTCGGCGGTGGAAGCCAGTTCCCAGTTGATCAGGTGTTCGGCGCCCTGCGAGTTCACGTAGCGAACTTCCCACAGATTGTGCTCTTCGTCGAAACGGCTTTCGACTTCCTTGAAGCTGCGCTCTTTTTGTAGCTTCTTCAGCTCTTTTTCCAGTTTCTCGATTTTCTTGGGCGCGGTTTTCTTGTCGCCTTCGAAATCGACTCTCTTGGAGAGATCGAGCTTGGGCAGAAGGTCGGTCACGCGTTCATCGCGCAAACGCTTGTCGACCTTGTCGAACAGCTTGAGATACTCGTCGAGGACATTCATGAAGCGCGACAGATTCGTCCCTTCGAGCTTGGCGGCGCCTTCGCCATAACGAACGACCAGACCTTCCGACGCACGCTTGACCAGCACTTTCACATACTCGCGATCGTCCTTGATGTATTGCTGAGACTTGCCTTTCTTGATCGAGTACAACGGCGGCTGTGCGATGAACACATTGCCGCGCTTGATCAACTCCTGCATGTGGCGGAAGAAGAACGTCAGCAATAGAGTGCGGATATGGCTTCCGTCCACGTCGGCGTCGGTCATTAGAATGATCTTGCCGTAACGCAGCTTGCTGGCGTCGAAATCTTCCTTCGAGATGCCTGTGCCCAGCGCCGTGATCATGGCGCGAATTTCTTCGTGTGCCAGCATCTTGTCGTAGCGGGCTTTTTCGACGTTCAGGATTTTGCCCTTCAGTGGCAGAATGGCCTGGAAACGCCGGTCACGCCCCTGCTTCGCGGTGCCGCCTGCGGATTCGCCCTCGACCAGAAACAACTCGCAACGCTCCGGCTGTTTCTCTGAGCAGTCTGCCAGTTTGCCGGGCAACCCACCACCGTCGAGTGCGCCCTTGCGGCGAGTCAAGTCTCGCGCTTTTCTCGCGGCTTCGCGAGCGCGGGCAGCGTCAATCGCTTTATTAATAATCTTTCGTCCAACGGTCGGGTTTTGCTCGAGGTATGCGCCCAGGCGTTCGTTGACGAATGCCTGCACAACGCCCGCAATGTCGGAGTTCAGCTTGCCCTTGGTCTGACCTTCAAACTGGGGTTGCGGCAGCTTAACGCTGATCACAGCAACCAGGCCCTCGCGGACGTCATCGCCGGTGAGATTTTCTTTTACGTCTTTGAACAGACCCATCTGCTGTCCCGCGTAGTTGATGGTACGGGTCAAAGAAGTACGAAAGCCGGAGAGATGCGTGCCTCCATCCACCGTGTTGATGTTGTTGGCAAAACTGAAGACGGTTTCGGAGTAGGCGTCGTTGTACTGCAGCCCAATCTCCATCTCGACGCTGTCGCGCGTGGCCTCCATGTAGATCGGCTTGTCGTGCAGTGTCTGTTTGCCGCGATTGAGGTGCTTGATGAATTCCGCGATGCCGCCGTTGTATTTGAATTCGGCGGTCTTGGGCTCGCCCGTTTTCGGGTCCGTGGTGCGCTCGTCGGTGAGCGTGATCAGCAGTCCCTTATTCAGGAACGCGAGTTCACGCAGGCGCTGGGCCAGCGTATCGAAATTGTATTCGGTTACGGTGAGGATGCTCTTGTCGGGCAAGAAGTGAACTTTGGTTCCGCGCTTCTTGGTCGCGCCCGCTTTTTTCAGCTTGCTGGTGGGCTCGCCCTTGGAATAGGTCTGTTCCCAGGTAAATCCATCGCGCCAGATTTCGAGGTCAAGTTCCTCGCTCAACGCATTCACGCAGGAGACGCCGACGCCGTGCAATCCGCCGGAAACCTTGTAGGAGGATGCGTCGAACTTGCCGCCAGCGTGCAGCGTGGTCATCACAACTTGTGCGGCGGGAACCTTCTCGCCGTCGATGTCCATCGAATCTACAGGAATGCCGCGGCCGTTATCCACGACCGTGATGGAGTTGTCGAGGTGAATCGCGACCTCGATCTTGTCGGCGTATCCGGCGAGCGCCTCGTCAACGGAATTGTCCACGACTTCATAGACGAGATGATGAAGTCCGATTTCACCGGTTGAGCCGATGTACATTGCAGGACGTTTGCGGACGGCTTCCATGCCGCCCAACACTTTGATGGAATCGGCTGTGTAATCGCCGTTGCCGTTGATGGGGTTTGGTCCACCAGTCCTGTTTTTGGTGTCGACGATGGCCGTGGTATCGATTTCTTTTGTTGCCATTCAGCTCCGGTGGATATGCCAGATTTGAGCTCTGGCAGGCGCGCATTTCCTGTGCCCTAAAATGAGGTCAAATGACTGAAATTATTAACACTTACGGCAGCAGGATTTATAAGAAATTATACCACAGTCGAGGCCACTCCTGGCCCCGGAATCCAGCCGGTAAACCGTGATTCTTGTGTCATTTAGGGACGGCTTTCTGAGGGCGGTGTCCTGCACCGGATCATCCTCGCTTCCGTGCTCACTTGTGTGCGGCGGGCGTTTCTTTCCTGCCAAAGCTTAGACCTTCTATCAACTGGTCCACTTCGTCTTCGCTCCCCGCAATAAACGTAAACGAGACCACAAAACCCTTCTCGATCATGACCAGCGTGCTTTGGTGCATGGTCAGGCTGCCGAGCGGTTTGCTGAAGTCCCCGCGAACCAGCTGTGCCGTTCCTACGCGGAATTCGTGGGGCTCGTTCACAACAGTAAAGCCCTTGGACTTGGTTAGCTCGGTGACCGGACCGAAATACTGTTCCGCATTTTGCAGCCCTGGGTACGAAGATACGGCTTCGGCCGCCACGACGACTGCGGAATTCACCGAGTCGCCAGCCACCTCGGGAGGATGCTCGAATGCGGCCAACAGCAGGCTCGATTTTTTGGGGTCGCTCGAATCGGCGCTCGAGTCTTCTCTCATTTCGGTGGTGCGATCCACCCATCCGAAATGGAGTTTGTAGTCGAATCCGAAAAACGAGTTATGGTAGAGGCCGTTGGCGATGGAACCGGGATCTGGCGCAGATATGCGGGACTGTTCGGACCTGGGCTTAGATGAAGATGACGAAGTTGGCGACTGCGCATGAAGCACCCCAGTCCAGACCATCAACAGAACTATGCTGGAGTGTCGAAAACCGCGGATACCCATACGGACATGTTACGCCGCGATCCCGACTCCCACAGGTTGGGCGCAGTGAGCACAGCGTCTCGCATCGATCGGGATCTCGCTCAGACACTCGGGACACTTCTTGGTGGTTGGATCGGCGGGCGCCGGCGCTTTGCGCATGCGCGCGACCAGTAGATTCACCGGGGTCACCACGAAGAAATACACGGCCGCCGCCACCAGCAGGAAAGATATTGCAGCATTGATAAAGTCCCCGATGGCGAACATGCTGCCGTTGATGGTGAATTTGATGGCAGAAAAATCTGGCTTGCCGACAATCGCCGCAATCAGCGGAGTAAGCAGGTCTTTTGTGAAAGCTGAGACCACTGCGGCAAACGCCGCTCCAATCACAACGCCGACCGCCATATCGATTACATTGCCACGAAGAATGAATTGCTTGAATCCGCTGAGCATGAAGGGTTCCCTCCTAAGAACGGATGGCGGCAACTTTACGGCGGATCACCGCCGGCGTCAAGCGTACGCAGCCTCGTGGGGCGGGCGAGGACGCCCGTCCTCCATCGTCAGATTCTCATCGGCATCACGATATAGCGATACTTGTATTCCTCGCCTTCGGCGGGGCGCATCTGTCCAGCCGACTGGGAATCTTTGAATTCCAGCTTCACGTTGCCGCTGCCGGCTGCCTTGAGGAAATCCAGGAGATATTGCGCGTTGAAGCCGATCTGGATCATGTCCCCGTTGTAGTCGATTTCGATCGAGTCTTCCGATTCGCCCGTTTCAGTGGAGGAAGCCGAGAGTTTCAGCTCGCCTTTTTCCAGGCGCATCTTCACGGCTCGCGAGCGCTCATCGGCAAACTGGGCAACGCGAGAAATTGCCGCCGAGAGTTCTTCCCCGTGGACAGTGATGCTCTTGTTATTGTCCTTCGGCAATACGGCTTCGAAGTTTGGGAACTGCCCGGTGAGTTGGCGCGAGGTCAGAAGCCTCTGGCCGATGCGGAAGAATAGCGTGGATTCGTCCTTCGCGAATTCGATTTCCTCGGCGTCGGTCGAATCCAGCAACGACTTCAGCTCGTCCATGGCTTTCTTGGGAACGAGAGTCTTCATCTCGCCAGAGACGCCTTCAAATTTCCCGCCGCTGCGTTCGATGTGCGCTAACCGGTGACCGTCGGTCGCGACCATGGTGATCGATTCCGGCTTCAGCACCATCAATGCACCGTTCAGCGTGTAGCGGGATTCTTCACTGGCGATGGCAAAGCCGGTCTTGGCAATCATCGACCGCAAAACCTGCGCGGGGATTTTAACCATGCCTGCGGTTGGGAACGTAGGCAAACTGGGGAAGTTCGACCGCGCCATGCCAACCATCTTTGTGTTCGACCGGCCGCAGCGGATGCTGACCCAATGATTTTCCAGCAGCTTGATTGTGATGTCCGCGTCGGGCAGCAGTTTCACATAGTCGTGCAGCTTGCGCGCGGGTATCGTACAGGCACCCTCTTTTTTTACCTTGGCAACGCACGATGTACGCAGACTGAGATCAAGATCCGTAGCGGTGAGCGAAAGTTTGTCGCCAGCAGCCTCAAATAAATAGTTCGACAGGATGGGGATGGTGGTCTTACGCTCGACCACGCCCTGGGTCGCCGTGAGCTCGCGCAAGAGCTCGAACTTGCTGACCGTAATTTCCATGGTGGTGGTTCCCGCCGCTGATGCTATGGCTTCTACCGGCATAACCTGAGTCCCCCGCCGCGTGGCGCTACTTTCAATACTTCCCTTATATCAAAACAAAAACCTAGAAAACCAGCAGTAACAGCAAGAACCAAAGAAAAATTGGATCCAGCTCAACTCGCCGATTCACCCCCCCAGCTGCTCGGTCAACTTATTCAGCAGCCGGTTCAGGTCCTTGTCGGTCTTGCGGACGCCGTCGATTTTCTCGACCGAGTGCAATACGGTGGTATGGTGCTTGCCACCAAACTGTCGTCCAATTTCAGGCAAGGAGGCCTCAGTCAGATGCTTGGCCAGGTACATTGCGATTTGCCGGGGATAAACGATGGCGCGCGAGTTATTTTTTGCCTTGATCTCCACCAACCGCAATCCAAACTGCTCGGCAACCGATTTCTGAATCGATTCAATGGTGACCTTGCGGGCCTGGGAGTCGATGAAATTCTTAAGCACCTGCTGGGTATAAGGGAGGGTGATTTCGGCCCCAATGAGCGAGGAGTGTGCGACTAGCCGGATGAGCGCGCCTTCCAGTTCGCGAACATTCGAGCGGATGTTGGACGCGATGTACAGCGCCACGTCGGTGGGAAGCGTGACCTTTTCCTGCTCCGATTTCTTCTGCAGGATGGCTACCTTGGTCTCCAAATCCGGCGGCTGGATATCAGCGATCAAACCCCACTCGAAACGGCTTCGGAGCCGGTCTTCGATCTCGGCCAACTCCTTCGGCGAGCGATCGCTGGCTATCACGATCTGCCTCATCGACTCATGCAGCGCGTTGAAGGTGTGGAAGAACTCCTCCTGGGTACGTTCTTTCTGAGCCAGGAACTGGATGTCGTCCACCAGGAGCACATCGACGTTGCGGAACTTGTCGCGGAAGCTGGTCATCTTGTCGTAGCGCAGCGAGTTGATCATTTCATTCGTGAACTTTTCGCTGGACACGTAGCAGATGCCCAACTGCGGTTGCCGCTTGCTGATCTCGTGGCCTATTGCTTGCATCAGGTGGGTCTTGCCCATTCCGACGCCACCATAAAGGAAGAGCGGGTTGTACGCCTTCGAGGGGCGTTCCGCAACTGCTTGACACGCGGCGTGGGCGAACTGATTTCCGCTGCCGATGACGAACGCGTCGAAGGTGTACCGCGGGTTGAGTTGCGCCGCCCCGTCCCAATCGAAGCGTGACTGTGACGGATGAGTCGACGGAGCCGAGTAGGCGGAAAGGCCGCCGTCGTGGCGGACGGGCGTAGCCGCTGGATCGTCCCCTGGGGGAACGAACTTCACTTCCTGATACTCGAGGCCAAGATTGTCGAGGGCCTCCTGAATCAGGTCGGCATATTTGTCGCCTACCTGACAGAACTCGGGCTTGGGCACCCACACAAAAAGCGTGCCTCCGCTCGAATGACTGTAGCGGGTGGGCTTCAGCCAGGTGTCGTAGGAATGCCGGTTGATTTTTTTTTCCAGCGCGTCAAGAATGCGCAACCACGGATTGGGAGCAAGAGTTGGACTTGAAACAGACATAAGAAATTCTTGGTGGCGCTACATAAATCAGCGGCCTGAAATAAATGATTGCAGTATGAAAGCGCTCATTTTCCAGCGCAGCAACCTCCGCACTGCGGGGCGGTCTCGCTGGAGCGAGAAAAATTTTCAATGAGCAGGAACGGTCCGCATACTAGCACAAAAAAATTGTCTTGGTGGAAATCTTCGATAAAGATTTTTCTGACCTCCACGATTCAAAACGCGAAGAAAAACTTCTGTCAAGTAGCGACTTTGTAACTGCCGCGAGCATGGTGCAGCAATTGCCAAACTTGAATGGTTCAACAAGCGCACGAGAATGAACCTCGGCTGGTGCATTGATGGTCCCCTCCGGTTGCCGCAACGCGTGGACCGGTTTGCCCGTCTGCCTTGGGTCATTTATACTTCTCATTCGTCCTATAGCCATTATTGCACTTACTAACTGAATCAGGAGCAGCTAAGTTTCATGCCCAAGCGCACTTTCCAACCTAACCGACGTCACCGCTCGAAGACGCACGGATTTCGTACCCGGATGAAGACCAAGAGCGGCCAAGCGGTGATCTCGCGCCGGCGCGCCAAGGGACGCAAGCGGGTGTCGGTAAAGCCCGGTTTCCGTGAGTAGCCGATTTCCTTTTCCGGAATTGACGGCAATTCCGCAACCTGAGTCTGGATCGTGAATTGTGAGTGGTCTCGCTCCGAACGGCGGTCTCAATCTGCCCGGCCCCGGCAAACGAGCGCGATTCACGGGCAGCATGCGGTTGCTCCGGCACGCTGATTTCGAGCGGGTCTACAAACAGGGCCGTCGCCACTTCGCCGCGCACATGACGGTATTTTATCTGCGGCGGGAGCAAGGCGAAGGGCTTCGCATCGGGTTTACCGTGGGACGTGTGTTGGGCGGGGCGGTCGACCGCAATCGTATGAAAAGACGATTGCGAGAGTCGGTCCGTTTGCGTTGGCCGGGAGTTCGTGTTCCGGTGGATGTGGTGATCAATCCAAAGAAGTCAGTGCTCAAAGTTGACTTTGCCGTTTTGGAGAATGAGATCAGCGGCGCTTTTGAAGCAATTCAAGAGTCGCTAGGAAAACGGACCACGTAGTCGAGTTGTTGTCATCCCGAGCGAAGCGAGGGATCCGGGTTCTTCGCCGGTCCGGCGAAAACCAACATTCCTCGTCGCTTCGCTCCTCGGAATGACAGGATAGTTCGTTAGTTTCTTAAGCCGAGCAGTTCGAAGGGTTTGTTTTTGCCCGACGAATACAAATGAGCCAGATCTCTAAAACGGTCGTGCTGTTCATACTTCGGGCATACAAATGGGCTGTCTCGCCCATGTTCTTGCCCGCTTGCCGGTATGTGCCCTCATGTTCGGAGTATGCGATGGAAGCGATCGATCGTTACGGGGTTGCTCGGGGAAGCCTGATGGCAATCTGGCGAGTAATGCGATGCCACCCGTTCGCGAAGGGCGGACTGGATCCTGTAATCAAGCTGGAAGTTCGTAAGCGGCCGCATTGCGGCGTGCCGGTTCAGAGCGGTGGCGAAACCGAGCTTTGCAGTCATTGAGAAAGTAAATTTGGCAGAATTCCAAAATCCTCAGCAAGAACCAGGCATGGAGCGCCGGCTGCTCCTCGTCTTCGCTTTGACTTTCCTGGTCATCGTGTTGTTTCAGCCGATAATCAAAAAGTATCTTCCACAACCTTCGACTCCCGCACAGCAACCTCAGAGCCAGCCTCAGACAGCGCCGCAGGCGGCTGCCATTAATCAGGCCCAGCCAGCGCAACCGGTGGTTCCGGCGCCCAATGCCGGCGCGACCAAGCAGGCATCTTCCGAATCGGAAACTGTGGTTGAGAACGATCTGTACCGCATCACGTTCACCAACCGTGGCGCACAGGTCAAGTCCTGGATCCTGAAGAAATTTACTGACGATAAAGAACAGCCGCTGGATCTGGTCAATAAGCTTGCTGCGGAAAAATATGGCTACCCGCTATCCCTGTGGACCTACGACGAGAGCCAACGCAACAAGCTGAATTCCGCCCTTTACCTGTCGTCAAGTTCGAGTGCGGTAAAAGCACCCGCCACTATCACGTTTGAATACTCCGACGGTGATGTGGCCGTCCGCAAGAGCTTCAGCTTCGACCATACCTACGTGGTGCGCGTCGAAACCTCGGTGGTGTCCAGAGGAAGTCAGGTCGCGGCTTACCCTGCATGGCCCGCGGGCTTTGGAGACGAGTCCACGCTCTCTTCCTATGCGGCCAGTCAAATTGATTATCAGTACAACAACAACACAGAACGGCTGGCCATTAAGAAAATCAGTGGCGGCAACACGCTCCACATACCCTTCAACTGGGCGGGAGTGACCGATCAGTACTTCGCCGCGGTCTTTATTCCGGACGATTCGCAGAACTCCGCCCTTGTCACTCTGCGCAACCCGCTCAACGTTCCCAAGAATCCGAAAAACCCCAACCCGCTGGAAACGGCTCCGGCGGACGTGCTGGGAGCGGCTGTTGGCAATCCCAGAGGTCAGACCGTAGCGCGAATGTATGTCGGGCCTAAAGCGCTGGCGACTTTGGAGTCCGTTCCTGTGCCCACCGTCGTAGGTGCAGACCCGGACTTGCGCGGGCTTATCAACTTTGGTTTCTGGGGTGTGATTGCGCGTCCACTCTTCATCTGGCTCCGCTGGATCGAAGGCATTGTTGGGAACTGGGGCTGGGCGATTTGCCTGCAAACTTTGATCATCAATCTGGCGCTGATGCCATTGCGCATCTCCAGCATGAAGTCCGCGCTCAAGATGCAGAAGATCCAGCCGCAGATGAACTCGATCAAGGAAAAATACAAGAAGTACGGCATGCGTGATCCGCGGCGACAGGAAATGAACACGGAAATCGGCGAGTTGATGAAACAGGAAGGCGTCAGCCCGGTCGGCGGATGCTTGCCGCTGGCCATCCAGATGCCATTTCTCATCGCCTACTACAGCATGCTGGGCTCGGCGCTCGATCTGCGGCACGCATCCTGGTTGTGGATCCACGATCTCTCGTCAGCCGATCCTATGCATATCTTGCCGATTTGCATCTTCATCACTATGCTGATTACGCAGCGCATGACGCCGCAGGCGGGAATGGATCCCTCCCAGCAGAAGATGATGAACGTGATGATGCCGGTCATGATGGGATTTCTCAGTTGGAATTTTGCATCCGGCTTGTGTCTTTACTGGGCGGAGGGTAATTTAATCGCCATCGTGCAACAGACGGTCATGAACCGCACCAGCCTGGGGCGCGAAATGCGCGAGATAGCGGCGAAGAGAGCTAGGAAGAAAGAGAAGTGAAGCTTTCAGCCGTCAGCTCTCAGCTACTCGCGATTTGCTGAAAGCTGAGAGCTGAAAGCTGAGAGCTAGACTGATGCCAATTCCTGACAAAATCGCGGCTGCCAAGAAAATCGATGCACTTCTCCGTGGTGTCGTCACCCATGGCGGTCTTCATCTCAAGTATCGGATCACCGTGGATCCGCCACTTCCTCAAGAGCGCGATTGGGAACGGCCCGAGATTTTAGTCGAACTCTCCGGACCCGATTCCCCTTTGGTGCTGGAACGAGGCGGCCAACTGCTGCGCGCCATCGAAACCTTGGCGATTGAGATGCTCCGCTTGCCCGGCAACGAGCATGAGAAAGTGAGCTTCGACTGCATGAATCAGCGCGCCATGCGCTTGGAGGAACTTCGTTTGGCTGCTGGCGTAGCTGCGGAAAGAGTTCGCAAGACGAATCTGCCATACGAATTTGCACCCATGTCCTCGCGCGAGCGTCGCATTGTGCACTTGGCGTTGCGCGATCACGCCGACCTGCACACCGAAAGCCAGGGCGAAGGCGGGCGACGATGCCTGGTGGTCTACCCGAAGAACTACAAGCCCACGAGCAGCCCTGCGTCGCGGAATCTCCTGTGAGCCGTACTAGTAGCAGCTCACCAGAATAAAACCGCTACAATCTTCCGGTGAACCTCGACGACACTATCGTCGCCATCGCTACGCCGCCCGGTCGAGGAGGCATCGGCGTAGTCCGTCTCGCCGGGCTGGACGCAAAGAAAATCGCCCTGCCCATGCTGCGCCTGAAACACGATCTCGAACCACGACAAGCCGTATTCGGAGAACTGGTTGAGCCCGCCGATGAACACGTGAGGACATCCGCCCCCAGCTATCCAGCCGCACAAAGCGCGGCAGGCCGCATCGACGAAGTCGTTGTGACTTATTTCGCCAAGCCTCACTCCTACACCACCGACGATATCGTCGAAATCTCAACCCATGGATCGCCCGTAATCCTGCGACACGTCGTCGAGCTTGCCATGGCTCAAGGCGCCCGCCTCGCCGAGCCCGGCGAGTTCACCATGCGCGCCTTCCTCAACGGGCGCATCGATCTTACCCAGGCGGAGGCGGTCCGCGACCTCATCGAGTCGCAGACTCTCTATCAGGCCAAGATTGCAGCGCAGCAACTGGAAGGCGCACTCTCGCGCCGCCTGCAACCGATCAAACAGAAATTGGTCGAGCTGATCGCAACTCTGGAAGCCGGAATCGACTTCGCCGAAGACGACATCTCAGTCCTCCCCGCTGATCAGATACTCCAGCGCGTCGCCGCAATCCGCGCGCCGCTTGAAGATCTTGCCGCCTCATTCGCGTATGGAAAGATCGTCCATGAAGGTCTTACGCTCGCCATCGTGGGTCGGCCTAACGTCGGCAAATCGAGCTTGTTTAATCGCCTGGTCGAGCGCGAACGCGCGATCGTGACCGCAACTCCTGGCACCACTCGCGATCTAGTCAGCGAAACCGTCGCCATCGGGGGCATCCCCATCAAACTCGTCGACACTGCCGGCATTCGCCGCGCCCTCGACGAGGCAGAAAGCATCGGCATCCGAAAATCCATGGAAGCTCTGGCCGACGCCGACCTCGTCCTCGTTGTGTTCGACTATTCTCAGCCGCTCACCAACGAAGACAAGGATCTGTTAGGGCAAGTCGCGGGACGCCCGGCGATTGCGGTCGCCAATAAATGCGATCTCATCAATAATCATCACGTGGGGACAGTCGCTCCCGGCTGTCCAGCCGCGCAAAGCGCGGCAGATCCGAGAGGCGACTCCCTCGCTGGTGCCGAAGACCTAACGAGTCGGAGAGTTCAAGTGCGGACTTCCGCAACCACGGGAGAAGGAATCCCGGAACTCCGAAGCGAAATTCTGCGTCACGTCGGCGGGGAGGCCAACGCTCAGACTGAGACTGGATTCCTCACCAACCTGCGCCACCAGGAACGCGTTCGGGAAGCAGTCACTGCGCTTGAAGCGGCCAGAGCTGCGATCGACAGCAAAGTCCCCCACGAAATGCTTCTGCTCGATCTCTACAGTGCCCTGCGGGCGCTCGATGAGATCACGGGGGCCACAACCACCGACGATATCCTGAACCTTATCTTCAGCACATTCTGCATTGGAAAGTAGAATAGTATGGCAGCTTCGACAGAAAATTCTGATCCAATTCAGCGACCAAATGGGAGTTTCGGTATCTAATCAGGTTATTCAGCCAGTGCGGAAGTCCGAAACCCCTCTTCTTCACGAAACTGAGACCGACCATGGCAAAGCCAATTCTGTTGAGCGTGGACGACGACTCGGATGTGTTGCGCGCGATTGAACGCGACTTGCGGTCGCAATACGGCGCTGAGTACCGCGTGATCGCCAGCGATTCTCCCGTACAAGCGCTGGATCTCCTGAAACAGCTCAAGGTTCGGAACGATAGCGTGGCCTTGCTGCTTGCCGACCAACGTATGCCGCACATGGACGGCGTCGAGTTTCTGCAAGAAGGAATGCAGCTCTTTCCCGATGCGAAGCGGGCACTGCTCACCGCTTACGCCGACACCACGGCTGCCATCAGCGCTATCAACGAAGCCAGCGTTAATTATTTCTTCTTGAAGCCTTGGGATCCGCCTGCAGAGCACCTCTACCCGCAACTCGATGACTTGCTCGACGACTGGCAAGCATCCTACCGTCCAGTCTTTCAGGGAATTCGCGTACTGGGCACACGGTGGTCGCCACGATCGTATGAGCTGCGGGACTTTCTAGCACGAAATCGCGTCCCCTACCAGTGGATTGACGTCGAGGTTTCTGCCAACGATCCGGAGACCAAGCGTCTGCTGGAAGCTCTGGGCCCGGAGTCCGCAAATCTTCCGGTTGTACTTTTCCCCGACGGAACAAAACTTCTGGAGAGCGTGCCGGCAGAGGTCGCCCAAAAGGTTGGGTTGCGCACACGCGCGCAAACCGACTTCTACGATCTCGCGATTATCGGCGGCGGTCCCGCGGGCCTGGCGGCCGCTGTCTACGGTGCTTCGGAAGGTCTGCACACAGTGATGGTCGAGCGCGAAGCGCCGGGAGGCCAGGCAGGAATGAGTTCGCGTATCGAGAATTATCTGGGATTTCCCTCTGGGCTCAGTGGGAACGACCTGGCTCGGCGCGCAGTGGCCCAGGCGATGCGTTTTGGAGTGGAGATTTTGTCGCCGCTGGAAGCGACCAGCGCCCGCACTGAAGGCTCCTACCGGATTGTTAAGCTGGCGGACGGGAACGAGATCTCCTGCCACGCGTTGCTGATCGCGACCGGTGTACAGTGGCGGCGACTCGAAGCTCCGGGAGTCGATCGGCTGCAGGGCGCAGGCGTCTACTACGGCGGCGGCGCTACCGAAGCGCTTTCTTGCAAAGGCGAAACCATCTACGTGGTGGGAGGCGCGAATTCGGCGGGTCAGGCAGCCATGAATTTTGCTCGATACGCGGAGCGCGTCATCATTCTGGTGCGAGGCGATTCTCTCTCCAGTACGATGTCGCAGTATCTGATTGACCAAGTCAAGGAGACGCCGAACATTCAACTGTGGGCTCACGCTAGCCTGGCAGAGGCACATGGTGAAACGCATCTGGAAGAAATCTCTGTGCTTTGTTCGGATACGAACAAAGTGGAGCGGGTGCCCGCGAGCGCGATGTTCATCTTCATCGGTGCCTTGCCCCGAACCGATTGGCTGGGAACTCTGGTCGAGCGAGACGAGCGCGGCTTCCTGTTGACCGGTCCCGATCTCATTCGTGACGGGCAACGTCCCAAAGGATGGACTCTCGACCGGGATCCCTTCCTGCTCGAAACCAATGTTCCTGGCCTGTTCGCCGTAGGCGATGTGCGGCACGGTTCGGTGAAACGAGTGGCCTCCGGAGTCGGCGAAGGATCGGTTGCAGTGCAGTTCATCCATCAGTACTTGAGCAAGGTCTAAATGGTCGAGAAATCAGATCTACTTCGCGTCCCCGTATTCGCGGATTTACCTGACGATCAGCTCGACTGGTTCATCAGCCAGTCGCAGGAATTGCATCTTAAAGCGGGTGAAGGCTACGCGCGCCAAGGCGATCCCGCCAACGCGATGTTTGTGCTTCTTGAGGGGCAACTTCAGGGACGCGGCGAGATTGGCGGCGAAACCATCATCTTTACAATAAGCCAGGGCAACGTCACCGGAGTGCTGCCGTTTTCCAGGATGAAGCAGTTTACGGTAAGCGGGCGAGCAGAAATGGACAGTCGCATCCTACGCTTTCCTGCCTCGCTGTTTCCAGAGCTCATCCAGAAAATGCCCGAGCTAACCCAGCGTCTCGTTGGCCTGATGTCGGACCGCATCCGTGAGACCACTCGGATGGAACAACAACGCGACCGGTTAGCTTCCCTGGGAAAATTGTCCGCAGGCCTCGCTCACGAACTCAACAATCCCGCTTCCGCAGCCAAACGTGCTGCCGGGCAACTGCGCGACATGCTGACCCGAATCAGGGATGCGAGTCACGAACTGGGAAGGCACGATCTCACTTCCGCCCAGAAAGCGGAAATCGAAAAGTTAGAGGCTTCATTCATCCAGCAAAACGAACATCCACCCGATGCGTTGGCCACCAGCGACCTGGAAGAGCAGATCGATTCTTTATTGCGCAGCCATGGACAGAACGACTTGTGGCAACTGGCAGCCGATCTCGCGCGAAAGTGCGTCCAGCCGGCGGAGCTGGAATCGTTGTTCGCCGCCCTGGAGCCAGACACCGCCCGCGCCGCTCTGGTCAGGATCGCTGCGTCGGTCGAAGTCGCGAACCTGCTGAACGAAATTGAGAGCAGTACATCGCGAATCTCTGACTTGGTCCTCGCGATCAAGGAATATACCTACATGGACCAGGCGCCAGTGCAAAACGTGGACATCGTGAAGAGCCTGGAAACCACCCTGACCATCCTGAACTACAAGCTCAAACGCGGAGTGGTCGTGCAGCGCGATTACCAGCAAATTCCTTTTCTGGTGAATTCGTTCGGGAGCGAACTGAATCAGGTCTGGACCAACATCATCGACAACGCAATCGACGCGATGGGCGGCAAAGGTGAGCTTCGCGTTCGAACTTACCGTGACGACGGTTGCGTTGTAGTTGAGATCGGCGACAATGGTCCAGGAATTTCGCCCCAGGTCAAGCCACACATCTTTGAACCCTTCTTCACCACAAAGGGAGTCGGAGAGGGAACCGGACTCGGCCTCGACACAGTCCAGCGAATTGTGAAGAAGCACCGCGGCAACATTCAGGTCGATTCGAGGCCCGGCAACACGCGTTTTCAAGTGTTTCTCCCACTGGCGGACAATCCGACATAGCCCCGCACACACTTCACTTCGCTCCCAAATTACTTAGTCAGACGCCATAACTCGGCAGTTCACCACGTTCTGCATTGGTAAATAGCGACAGCATTTCCAATGGGTACACTTGGCAAAGGCCACAGCCGGGCCATTTCGGGCGATGCAATGGCGGCGTTCATACCGCGAGGAGCTTGCGAAACTGAGGAAAGCCGTTCCAACTCTTCTGGCGACGGTCATTTTTTGCTGCGCTCTTGGCAGCGCTCAGGTCGCACCTTACGCAGACACTGGAATCGGCGTTAACGGTCTTAGCTTTCAATCTCCCTACTACTTTGGCGACGTTGGCGTGGACTGGGGGGACCGTGGTCCTATATTCGTCGAAGGCGAAGTTGGTGCGGACACTGCGAACCCAACTGGCCTCAACAACGGCACCACCTTTCGTGCCGCCGGAGTAGCGATGGGACGCGTAACACAACACTGGCGGCTGGGAGGTGGGTTTCACTTCAGCGAGCTATTCACATCCCCATACGACAACCACTCCGTTTGGCCCACCGCGGGCGCCATGTTTGAGCAGGATTGGTTTCGCCTTAACGCGCAATACCTCATACCCACGACAACCGACTACACCCTGAACGGACCTTTGTTTGACATGCGAATGCACTTGAAACAAAGATTCTACCTACGCGAGCGGGTTGGTATTTATGCGTACCGCAACCCGAATCAGGTCAGTCCGTCCCATCACGTAAGTGCAGTCGCGGACTTCGGCATCTTGTACGTCTTCCACTAGCACGTAGCCAGGACGCCTCGTCCCGGGAGCAAGACGAGCCTCTGCAGGTCTCGGAGCTTCGCTCCGCTGGGAGGGGTCAAAGACCTGTCCCCACACGGATGGTCGCTAGTTAGATAATGTTTTTTCGATCGCGGCCCGTAGGTCGTCGTATTGCATCAGCCCGGGATGGTATAACGCTACGCGGCCCTTGCGGTCGACCAGAACCAGTGTCGGCGTGGTACTGGCGCCGTAGTTCGTGAAGTTGGTTTTGCTGATGGGCACGGGGACGCTTTGCAGGCCGGGATAGAAGTGCTCCCACACCTGGCCGATGTAGGCGATCTCATCTTTAGGCTTCGCGTCCTCTCCCCTAGCGGCGTACCCGTAGAGTTGGGTGGGAGCCAGAACAGTCAGCCCCTTGGGAGCGAATTCAGAGCTGAGACGGCTGATGATCGGACCCTCGTACTTGCAGTCGACACACCAGTGAGCCCAAAAGAACAAAAGAACGGGAGAACCTTTGAGCTGGCTCAGGGGGGTGGGCCGTGAACCGAGATACTCCGAGGTGCTGAGCGCCGGCGCGGGCTGGCTGGTGAGGGTGAGTTGGTTCAGATTCTTGTGCAGGCGCGGGCTGATCGAAGTATTTCCGTAGGACACCAGAGCGTGCCGTAGCAAGGCGGCAGCTTGCGCGTTTTGGCCATGAGCAGCCAGAACCTGGGCCTGAACTTCGAGAGCAGCGCCCAGAGCGACGGGCAGATGTGGTTCGGCGTCGAGGGATCGTTTCTGGAGTAACTTGGGGGCCAGCGTCTCGATCTCCTTGGCAGCCGCATCAGCTTTGTCGAGCTGGTTGGCGGCCAATTCTTCACGCGCCGTCCAAGAGAGAGCTTCGAGGTACTCCGGATCGGCCCCGTGTTGAGCGCGGTAAGTTTGCAGGGCGGAATCGGCCGCAGCGAAATTTCTCTGAGCGAGTGCGGTACGAACGTCTTCGACGATGTCGGCAAAGGCGAGGGAAGAGAGCAGGAGCAGAACAGCAAAAGGGCGAAAACTCATCTCTTCATGATGCAGCGGCGTCGAAAAAGTTTCCAGTCCGCGAAATCCCTATCGAACCATGCAGGGATGGCGCCGCGGTTACCCCTGCGGTAATCAGTTCCCCGAGGCCAATGGTGATGTTCGCCAAAGACCGTTCCTATTTATTTCCGGCCTAGCAACTCCTCTTCATGAAGCAGGCGTTCCACATGAATCAGATCCTCGCTGCTGACCTCCTCGTACGCGTGCTCGCCGTGGATGGATTCATCGAGTCCGATTTCCTCACTCATTTCGCTGACTTTCACTGGCGTGAAGGCATCGATGATTCGTAACATCCCGTAGGTAAACACGAAGGCCCAGACCGACGAGAAAGTCACGGCCACGACTTGTTTCAGCAGGAACGTCGGGTCGCCGTAGAGCAGGCCATCCGCACCCGCGGGATTGTAGGCGCGGCTGGCGAAGATCCCCAGCATCACAATGCCGAGAAAACCACCGACGCCGTGAACTCCCCAAACATCCAGCGCGTCATCCCAGTGCAATTTGTTTTTCATCTCAACCGCGTAGTAGCAAACCACGCCAGAAACACAGCCGATGATCACCGCGGTCGTCGGAGAAACATACCCGGCCGCGGGAGTAACAGTCGCCAGTCCGGCAACGGCTCCGGTCAGCAAGCCCAGCAACTTGGGCTTCTTTTCGTTGAACCATGCCACCAGCAGCCAAGTTACAGCCGCGAACGAGGCCGCCAGGTCGGTGTTGAGAAATGCGGTCGCGGTCACCGAATCTACTCGCATTTCACTGCCCGCGTTAAAGCCGTACCATCCGAACCACAGCAGGCCAGTTCCCAAGGCAACAAGGGGGATACTGTGGGGGCCACGATCCGCCGTGCGCCGTTTCCCGACGTACAGCACCGACGCCAAAGCGGCGACGCCCGCGATGTTGTGCACCACGATTCCGCCGGCAAAATCCAGCACGCCCCATTTCTGCAGCATGCCTCCACCCCAAACCATATGGACAAAAGGAAAATAAACGAAGGTCAGCCATCCGGTCAGAAACAGCATGTAGGCCTTGAAAGTGACCCGGTTGGTGAACGCGCCCGAGATCAGCGCGGGCGTGATAATCGCGAACATCATCTGATACGCGATAAACACAAATGCCGGGATGGTGATGTTTGGCGAAGGAGTACTAAGATCGATCCCGCGCAAAAATGCGTTGTGGAAGTTGCCGATGACCCCGTGCCAGTCTCCGCTAAAACACACGGAGTAGCCGTAGATATACCAGATCACCGTCGTCCAGCCCATGGAGACGAAGCTCTGAATCATGATGGCGAGCACGTTCTTGCGCCCTACCAGACCGCCGTAAAAAAATGCGAGACCGGGCGTCATCAGCATGACCAGGCTGGTGCATAAAATCATGAAACCTGTGTTACCAGTATCGAGATGTAGCATTGGAGTTTCTCCAAGCGAAAAGTTTCGAAGACATAGAAATTGTTTGATCGCCGCTAGAAAACGTGAGGACTGGAACTCGCGTATACTGCTGGGCTGGAGGTTAACAAGGCGCCAGCGCGCTCCGTCGCCATCGGCACTGCTGACCCTTAAGGGGACCTCCAGTACCACCTTCATGTAGGAGCGTGCGCTTTAGCTAACACAAGCGCTGTGACGCACGTCACCTCTGATGGTGACGGAAAGCGCCGTGTTCGAATGAATCCCGGGCCCATCCGTGCCGGGAAAGCGCGCTAACACAATGTTTCCTTCTTAACATATTGATACATAAGCAGTTATACTGTCGATGGCGAAATACCTTGGCAATTTCAGGAATGCCTGAGGTACAATCCTGCTGCGTTTGATCTTTGCAGTTTTTCAGCAACTCCCGCGACAGCAGCGTGACCTGCCTGAAGAAGTCCTGCGATTGACACAGCGCACATCTAACAAAAAGGAATCGAGTGTAACACCATGGAAACAGGAACAGTGAAGTGGTTTAACGATGCCAAGGGCTATGGTTTCATCAGCCGTCAGAGCGGTGAGGACGTTTTCGTCCACTTCTCTGCGATCCAGGCGGGCGGGTTCCGCAGCCTGCAGGAAGGCCAGCAAGTACAGTTTGACGTCGTAAAGGGCCCCAAGGGGTGGCAAGCCGAGAATGTGAAGCCGGCATAAACCACTTACAAATTTTCGGCGAACGGGCGGCTAACCCAAGCCGCCCTTCGTTTTTAGCGGGACTTTCGTCTCCCGCAACACGACACCATTGACAGGGCTGCCCGTCTGTAATACGTTCTGAATCGATTTGCCGTGTGTGGTGCGTTGCCCTCCCCCCCTTTTCCCAACGCCCCGCCTGTTAGCTCTCGTAGCTGTAGAGCTGAAGGCTATTTGTGTCTCCGGCCCACGTGTGAGTTCACTCGCAACGAAACCGGGCCGAGGACATCGGGGCCTACGTGGCCCGGGGCTAAGGACGAAGAATGCGTTCGAGGGGGAAATATGAACCGCTTAGTGAAACCATCGTGGATCTTTTGTCTGGCCGGTGTCTTTGCATTTTCTGCCGCCAACGCGCTTGCCCAACAGTATATTTTTACCAACGACAACGTAGCCAATAGTGGCAACAGCACGACCGCCCTCAGTGTGAACAGCAAGGGCGCGGTAAAGCTGCTAAAGACCTACCCGACAGGCGGGAAGAGCGCGGGCAGTGGTTACTTCGCGCTGTCTCCGATAACGTCCGCCAAGTCCAGGCTCGGCACTTGCCTGTTTGTTTCGAATGGCGGAGAGGCACCATCGCCGCGTTCCAGGTCGATCTCTTCCAAGGAACTTTGACCGCCGTTCATGGTTCTCCTTTCTCGGATGGAGTGACCGGTGCGCAGCACTTCGGCGTGGGGCTGGCGGCGGGAAACCATTTCTTGTTCGCGGGAAACACCAACAACAACAGCATTTCCGTATTGCGGATCAATTCCAACTGCTCGCTTACGGCGCTAAAGATGTTCACCGTTCCCGGTTCGCCGTCCGGCATGAAGGTCACGCCCAATGGCGACTATCTGATTGCCGCCTACATCGGGCAGGTTGACTCTTTCAAAATCGATCCCACCACCGGGGATCTTACCGAACTTGGCCCGTTCAAGACCCAGGGGGCGGCGGCGGGAGTCGAAATTAGCTGTGACAGCACTACTGCTTACTTTGGCGATGCCGCATCGAGCACGCAGGTTGAGGTTTTCAGCATCGGCTCGACTGGAGAGCTGAAGGAGACGAACAATTTCACTAACAAGAATGGGGGAAGCTCCAACAACATAATCCTGAGCGTTGACGGGAAGCACTTGTACGTGAGCAACACGATGTCAGGCCAGATCACGACTCTTTCCGTGGATTCCAATGGGTCCTTGACTTACGACAGCACGGTTAACCTGCACACGCCCGGCACGTATGCACTGGGATTGGCCACGGGTACCAGCGGTCTGGATCTTTTCGTGTCCGAGCAGAGCAACCCTGAACTGATCGGTGTTCTTGCGACAAGCGGCGATACTTTGAAGGAAGTTTCTGGCTCCCCGTTTCATGTGGTGAAGAACGGCTCCGACCCAGCCGGTCTGACCGCGGTGCCGAAGGGCTGCAACTAGGGGGAAGCAGCTGCGGGTTAGGGCTGCATGTCTCGGATCAGAACCACGTCGGAATCGGTATGGCCGCGTATTACAGCCATCTTACTGCCATCGAATGACCAGCGAAAGTCCCGGATGTGTTCTGATTTGAAGTCCGTGATTTGTTTTCCCGATGAGCCATCGAGCGGTTGCAACCACAAATCATCAACCCCGCCATGGCGGAACGGGTAGATGACAGCTTTGCCATCCAGTGAGAAGGTGATGGGGCCACTTCGCGGGCGTTCGAACTCCAGCGTTTTCGAAGTTTGATCGGACTCCAGTGAGAGTAGCTTGAGTTCCTCTACATGTTCGCCGAGATGCCCGAAGGCTGCAAGAGCGATGGTTTTTGAATCGGGAGAGACATCGAAGACAGCTGCGAGTTCGTCTGAGATTTTTTCGGGTTTCCCGCCATCGATGGACACTTTCATCAACCGATTGCCATTCACCGCGTCCTGGTAAATTACCCAGCGATCATCGGGAGAACAAACCGGATTTTGATCCACCTTGCCGTCAGAAAGCTGTTTGAGATTTCCCCCGGACGCATCCGCGCGCCAGATGTTGAGCTCCTTGCCACTACCGAATGTGCTCGTGAATACCACGTAGCGGCCGTCGGGGCACGCGGACGGCGTGTCGGCGAAAGCGCCTGCCTGCGCAACCAAACCAGTCTTCTTACCTGATTCGGGATTGAGCAGATCAAGGCCCGAACCTGAGTCGATGATCAGTTGAGAGTCGCGCGTCCAACTAAAAGCGAAGATCGGCGCGCCCGACGTGACCTGCCGACCCACTCCACTACTCAAAGACGGGGCTGGCATCGTGAACAGGTCGTAGTGGGGCTGACTTAAGACGCTGGCAACGGTGCGCCCGTCAGCCGCCAGGCTAGGCTCGGAGTAATTATTGGTATCGCGGGTAACGTTGTGGAACACTCCGTCCGGATAAGAAACAAAAACGATTTGCCTGCGGCCCAGGTTGGTCTGTGCGAGCACGCCACTCCCGTCCGGCATCCAGACCGGGCGCTGCACAATGTCCATTGCGGAGGTGAAGAACAATCTCTGCTTTCCGCTGCTGACATCGAACCCCACCAGGCCGCTGAAAGCGTCTCCAGGTTGAAGCACCATGCAAACGATTGTCTTGCCATCTGGAGACCAAGCGGGATCTTGTAAGCCGCCGCGTTCGGGACCGCTATAAAGAATTTTCTCGTCGCCCCCTTCGGCCGGGAGCGAGATTAGTCGCTGTTTGCCGGCTTCGGGATTGTTGAAACGAAAATAGGCAATCCGCCGCCCATCGGGGGAGAAGGTAATGTTGGAATCAATGTCGGTGACCAGCTTCTGCGGAGTGCCGCCGAAAAGCGGTGCACGGTAGAGATAATGCAACTCCTGACTACCGGGTTCGCTACGGATGAAATACAGGTAGTTCCCGTCGGGAGAAAATCGCAAATGGACGTAGCTCACCTCCGCCGGCGCGATCACCTGGGTGTCGCTGTTCGTTGGAAGGTTGCGCAGCCACAAGCTCTCCTGGCCAGCGTCATTCACCACGTAGAGGATATATTTGCCGTCAGGAGAGATGGCCACCAGCGCGGCCTTGCCGGTTTCCGTGACTTTAGTGATGGAGATGTTCTCGAAGGGAACGGGACGCTTGCGATTGAACAGAGCGTAGACCCCATATCCCGCCGCGGCGGCGACCACGATCGCAATGAGTGCTGCTACTCCGGTTCCCAACTTGTGCTGACGGGCAGCGGCGACCACGGCTGAACCGCTCGAGGGTTGCCGGGCGGACGAGGATTCGGGAGCTGCAACGGCAACCGACGGTGCAGAAACCGGTTGCGCCATCTTACGGCCGGTTTCCGTATCGCGCTTCAGCCTTTTGAGATCACCCCGTAAATCGGCGGCAGACTGGTAACGCAGATCGCGATCCTTCTCCAGCAGTTTGTCGATGATTTCCTGAAGTCGCGACGGAATCTGGGGATTGAGTTGCGCCGCAGGCACAGGATCACGTTCTAGTATGGCGTTGAAGATTACCGCCGAGGTGTTGCCCGAAAAAGGCAGCTGTCCGGTGGCCATCTGATAAATCACAGTCCCCAGAGAGAAAAGATCGGTTCGGGCATCGAGCTGTTCGCCCCGAGCCTGCTCCGGAGACATGTACGCGACAGTGCCGACCGTGCTGCCCGGGTTGGTAAGGCTGGCGGTGCGTGCACCGTCGTCCTGCGTGACATCAATTTCCGCGGCCATTCCCGCTGCGCGCGTGAGCTTGGCGAGCCCGAAGTCCAAAACCTTCACCTGGCCCCGCTGGGTGAGGAAAATGTTCGCCGGCTTGATATCGCGATGGATGATTCCTTTCGCGTGTGCGGCATCGACCGCGTCCGCCAATTGAATGCTCACGTCGAGCAGACGATCAACCGGTAGAGGTCCGCTGTGCAGTTTGGTATCGAGTCCCTGACCCTCGATTAACTCCATCGAGATGAAGGACTGGTCACCGTCTTTTTCTACCGCATAAATCGTGCAGATGTTGGAGTGATTCAGGGCCGACGCGGCGCGAGCCTCCAACAGGAAGCGGTCCAGCGCCGACGCGTCCCGGGCCAGTTCTGGCGGAAGGAACTTGAGGGCCACGCGGCGCCCGAGGGTCAAATCCTGGGCCTCATAAACCACACCCATACCACCGCTGCCCAAGCGCCCGGTGATGCGGTAATGCGAGATGGTTTGGCCAATCACGGGAGGAACAAAACGAAACTTGCCGGATCGCTAATCTTAAGGTGCAGTGCGAGGGGAGTCAAACGCGAGAGGCCTTACATCCACACACAGCCCAAGCTAGGCGGCGTTTTCAGCTTCCGCACATGTATTGAAAAAACGGAAGAAGTGCTCCACGCGCGTGACCTGGAGTGCATTGTGTACCCGATCGCTGACACCTACGAGGGCGAGACTGCGCCCTTCTTTCTGGTGCGTCACGTAGGCTCCTACCAGCGCCCCGATTCCGGCAGAATCCACGTAGGGCACGCTGGTGAAGTCGATGATAAGAGCTCGGGAATTGTCCGTGCGCACTTTGGCCTGAAAGTCGAATAGGGTCGCGATGACCAGCGGTCCACTGAGGCGCAGGATACGCTGTCCATCCTTGGGGCCGGGGATATCCTCAATGACAAGGGGCTCGGAGGGCATTGCGAGAATATTAGGGCCGGAGTGGCAGACCGATTGTTAAAGGAGTGTTAATTCTCGCGAGGGCCACGGCTAGCGCTTCATCTCTTGGTACGACATAATGCTAGGACGCCATCGAGGAGGAGCGGGCACATGGCATTGAAGGTTGGGGATCTGGCGCCGGACTTTGAACTGGCGGCAGTCGAAGGTGAGCAGCGGTTAAAGATCAAGCTCAGTGATTTTCGAGGGAAAAAACACGTGCTCGTGACCTTTCATCCGCTGAACTGGACTCCGACTTGAGGAGAACAGTTGCCGGCGTTCGACTCGAATCTCGAGAAGTTCACCGCGCTCGATGCCCAGGTCCTGGACATAAGCACCGACTCAATTTATAGCCATCTTGCCTGGCAAAAGCACGATATCGGAACCATGCATTTTCCCATGTGTTCTGATTTTTATCCTCATGCCCGGGTGACGCAGGCATTCGACGTTTTGCGAGAGGGGCCACCACTCCCCGGGATTAGCGAGAGATCGGTGTTCATCGTGGACAAGAGCGGGAGAATCGTTTTTGCCAAAGTGTATCCGCTGGACCAGACGCCGGCGATCGGGGAATTGCTGGAGGCGTTGAAAGGTCTGCAGTAACCTCTTGCAGCCTCACTTCGTTGGGTTCGGCGAAGGCGCTTTTTGTGCGAGGATTATGTTTTCCAGATACGCTCCCTCGTTCCCTAAAACGATTTCCGCTTTGATCTGGTCCCCAGGAGACAATTTCTCGAGCGCGGCAGCGTCCTTGACCGGATACGGCATGGTCATCGCGGCCATGAAGCCGGGGATTTCGTCGCCATCGACATTGATCGACCGGGCCGGTTTGTCGATGGATACGACGCGGCCGGTCAACTGGTACCGCTTCACACTTGCGTTTTCACCCTTGGCCCCCGTTTGCTGGGCGCTGTGCGATGGCCCGCAAGCCGCCAGAAGGCCCAAGCAGGCTAAGGCAATTGCGCGCAGCATTGTCGAGTGTGTCCGGCGCTGCGCATCGAATGAGTGGCTCACTGTTTCTCCTCAAATGTCGTCGAGAAGCGGGCGAGGGCGCCCGCTCCACACGATCCTGTTAATAATGGAAGCGATAACGGAATTCGGCAAAAATCTCTCTGGGATCGTTCCAGTGGAACCCGCCGAAAGTGACGCTGTTGTCCAACTCCACTCGCCGGTTGGCAACGTTTAAAGCCGTAACCGAAACCGAGAAGCGTTCACCGAAGTCCTTTCCCAGAGCAAGGTCGAACGTAGTGTGTTGCGGCAAGTAGTCGCCGGGATAGGGCGCGCCGGGAAATGCATTGGTGAAACCGGAGCCATAGTAGACGCTAGTTGAGGCGTAGCTGCGCCAGGGAAGGCTCACACTCCCGACTATGCTTAAGGTGTTGCGCTGGTCATGATCGAGCGGAGATAAGCCCGCGGGCAACGAAAAGTTCGTCAAACCGCCGGTGATTGCGCCGCCACCCTCGGCGATTTGATTGGAGTATGCCAGGTGAACCTGTCCGCGGTGGGCAATGAATGGCGAGCTCAGCGTGAGCTCCCAACCCCGGATCAAACCCTGGGCGATCGTGACGGGAAAGAAGAGATTGGATTCTCCAATGTTATTGTGATCGAAGAAATTTACGACATTGGTCTGAAAGTTGTCAGCGTCGAGAGTCCAGCCACGAAAGGGAATGGTGACTCCATATTGATGCTCTTCATCGCGCTCGCCGTGCAGAGGAATGAATCCTAAGTTGTTAGCGTTGACAAATTCGAGCAGCGGCCCGGAAGCGGTAATCAAAGGCGGCGCCTGATAATAGTGTCCGTAGAATGCGCGAAAGACCCAATGCAGATGGGGAACGACAGCAGCCACGCCGAAGCGCGGGCTGATCGCGCTCTCTGACACGCCTCCCGAGAAGTGTGTCGGGCGTATTCCGGCGGTCAGCGTCAGCCACGAAAAAGGTTTGAATTTGTCATCGATAAAGAACGCTTCCAGGCCACCAGACGGGTTCTCGATATCGGTAAACGGCAGATTGCCGCTGCCATCGTTGAAGATTGCCCCAAAAAGCGTATCGTCTTTCTGATAGAAACTGTACAAACCCACCTGCAGATTATTCTTGGCCACGTTCGCCGCGAAACTCACTTGGCCTCCGGCGTAAGTCGAACCCCGGTTTTGCGTCGTCGCTACCGGATAGTCCTGCGGCGAACTCGAATAATCCGCTCGGTTGTAATGAAAAAAAGGTGAGACCGTCAGCAGCAGTTGTGAATTGAAAGTGTGCACCCAGGAAAAATTCATTATCGCATCAGATTCATGGTCGCCGTCGCGAAGGCCGATGCTGGGATACTGTCCATTCACAGGATTGTTCTCGATATCGTTCGGGAACGGGTCGTACGGAATCTGGTAATAGTCCTTGCGCAAATTCGTTACCAGGCGCAGTTGGTTCGATGGATCCACATTGAAGATCAGCGACCCGAATCCTCCATAGCCGTTTTCGGCATCGTGAACCACCTGCGGAACCGGCGTCTGAATGCCCAGGTCACTGCGATTCGCGTTCACGCTTGCGTAATAAGCGAAGCGCTCGGTGTGGCTGCCAAAGTTCAATTGATCGTTGGTCTGGAAGAAGCTGCCCGCACTCAGAATCAACTCGCCTTCATTGTTCCGTTCAAAGCCGGTGCGGGGAGCGATGTTAAATACGCCGTAGGTGCGATCTCCGTAGGCTGCGCTGTAGCTTCCACGCTGGATTTCGAGATAGTCAATGTCCTTGGGATCGAACTGCGCTCCGAGGTTGGAGGCGATATTGGTGTTGGGCACGGGAACGCCATCGACCAGCCAACTGGTTTGATGGCCTCCGCGCATGTGCAGTTGGTCGTGGGTAACGTAGGCGCCGGGAGTGTAGTCGGTAATCATCGCCAGACTGTTTGTGCGAACCGCCCCTGGTGTTCGCTGGATCTCGGTGCGATTGACAATGGTTGTGGGCGTCACCGAGTCAGTCGGTGCTACCACGGGGGGAGCCGAGACGTTGATCGTCTCTTTGGACGTGGCAACGCTCAACTGAAAATGCACCACAGGCTCAGTACCGGAAGCCACCACAACCACTTGGGTAGCCTGCACAAAGCCAGGGCTCGCGACCGCGATCGAGTATTCGCCAAGCGGAACACCGTTGAATTCAAAGTTACCATTGGCATCGGTGTTGGTGCTCTTCGACCAGTCGGACGATTTCGCTCTCAGCATCACCATCGTCCCTTGAATCGGGCGGTGCTGCGGATCATGAACGATCCCGCGAACCGAGCCGAAAATCGTGGCAGTCGCAGCGCCGGCAAGCAGCATCAATGCGACGACGAAAGAAATGTGGATCCAGCGCATAGTTTCTCTACAGCAACGCCTGTGTAGGGACGGGTCTCTGACCCGTCCAGGCGGAGCCAAGCTCCGCGCAACTTACCTCGATGCTTTTTCAGCAGCTCTTGGGAATCAGGTGATGGACAACTGCGGAGGGGCGCGACCGGAGTGCGAGCGATTCACGGATGTCGCGAAGTGACTCGCTTGCCGCTCACACTGCAGAGTCGCGGATGCAGGGGCAACTTGCGAGCATACCGCGGGGGTTACATGTGCCGATTGAGAGACGGTCAGGGGACGGCAACAGTCGTGTTGGCAACATCCCGGAGGACCCTGGAACTCAGCGTCGTGGGAAGCACGGCCGTGCATCGGCTTCCTCATGCAGCAGGCGTGCGGCGGCGTGGCGGAAATCGCCAGAGCCACCGGGACGAACACGCCCACCAGTAGCAGAACCAGCAACAATCTGGCAGTCAGACGATGCATGAGCCTCAAATCGTGCTTAGACGGCGTAGAGAGAAATCGGTTTCAGCGTAAGGCGACCCCTTCGACCTCCGCTGACAACACGAGAAACAGTTTACAAGCATAATGGAAAAACAAATGTGACAAAATTGTTAAGCTGGGATACGTGGTTCCATCCGTTCGATAACTGGAGACTACGCAAATATATTCCCATCTATTTCATCAGCACCCAGCGTCCGCCATTGGTGAAAAGTATGAACGGCGACCATGAGTCTGAGCGCAAGCAATCCGAAGGCGACGAATCGAGTAAGCTGAGGAAACATCGCACCTGCCTTGATGGTTAACGAATGGCGAAGGTTGCTGCAACCAGTGAGCGATTCTAGGCTCTGCCGTGAATCTTGGCCCACCACCATCGGACGCCGACAAACAGGAAACGCCAGTCGTGAAAAAACTCGGGCTCTTTGTGTTCGAACGCGTGACCGATGAATTGGAGCGTCCATCCCGCCAGGAAAAGCACAAGCGCATAAAGCCACAACCGGTGAATGAAAATGCTGAGAAGGAACAAGCCGAGCGAAACCAGAATGGCCGGTATCCCCCAGGTATGGCATATCCGGTTCACCGGGTGCTGATGGCTGCCGGCATATTGCGAAACCCATTGTTCGTTAGTGCGGTCGCCCAACATGGCGATTTGATGATACACGGCTCGTACAGAAAAGCGATATGTGCGATACCGGGTTGAGAGGCCTAGTGAAGGCGTGTTAGCATCCTTAGTTTTGGGTAGGCTGCTCGACGTTGGCCTATAGATGGTCCTCTTGATTTGTTCTTTATGGGCCCGCCGCAGGAAAGATCTCTGTCGCGATCAGAGCCGAGCTTTGCTCGACGGATAGCCGGGGGCGGCTGTCCCCACGCGACCTGGTTGAAGGAGTGAATCTGTGAAAGTTTACGAAGGCGCAAATATCCGTAATGTTGCCGTGGTGGGACATGGGCATGCGGGAAAAACCTCGCTGGTCTCGGCCATGCTCTACACCTCCGGCGCAACCCCGCGGCTGGGCCGGGTCGACGACGGTTCCGCGATCACCGATTGGGACGATGAAGAGATCGCCCGCAAGATGTCGATCTCGGCGGGCCTGGCGTATGTCGAGTGGGGCAAAACCAAGATCAATATCGTCGACACGCCCGGATTCAACATGTTTGTCCACGAAGCCAAGATGGTGCTGCCCGTGGTCGACGCAGCGGTGGTCGTGGTGGACGGGGTGGCCGGGGTTGAAGTCGTCACCCAGCGGGTCTGGAACTATTGCGAAGAATTCAAGACGCCCAGGCTGATCGTGGCCAGCCGCATGGATCGCGAGCGCGCTGATGCCGAACGCGTTCTGGAATCGCTCACCAACGCATTTGGCCGCGCGGTAATTCCCTTGGAGCTGCCAATCGGCAAGGAAAAGAATTTCAGCGGAGTCGTCGATCTGGTCCAGATGAAGGCCTACACCTACGAACTGGGAGGCAACGGTAAAGGCAAGGAAACCGAAATTCCCGCTAACCTGAAAGACCAGGCTCAGGAGGCGCACGAGAAGCTGGTCGAATTGATCGCCGAAGGCGACGACAAGCTGATGGAAGAGTTTTTTGAGAAGGGAACTATTCCAGTCGAGGATCTGATTCCTGCTCTGCACAACGCCATTCGCGAGGACAAAATCTTCCCCGTGATTTTCGGTTCAGGCCTGGGCAACGTAGGCGCCGACCGGGTCATGGACTTCATCGTGGACTACACCCCAGCTCCTTCCGAGCATGAATGGGTGCAGGGTGAAGCCGCTGCGTCGGGAAATGGCGAGCCTCCTAAGCGTCATGAGACTGACACCGAGCCAGTCTCGCTGTATGTCTTCAAAACGATTTCGGACGCGTTTGCCGGCCGCATTTCCTACTTCAAAGTGTTTTCCGGCGTGCTGAGAAACGATGCCACGGTGCAGAATTTCTCGCGCGGTTCGGCGGAGAAGCTGGCGCACATTTCCATCATGCAGGGCAAGACCGCCGTGCCTGTTACCGAGCTTCACGCGGGAGACATCGGAGCCGTATCCAAACTGAAAGACACGCTCACCGGGGACACGCTCGGTGACAAGAGCGCGCCCATTCAGTATCCGCGAGTGAAGCTGCCCGAGCCAGCTATTACCTTTGCCATCGAGCCCAAGAGCCGTGCCGACGAGGACAAGCTTGGCCCCGGCATCCACAAGCTCATGGAGGAAGATGCCATGCTTCGCTTCTTCCGCGATCCCCAGACCAAAGAATTCCTCATCGCTGGAACCGGGCAGCAGCACATTGAAGTCGTAGTCTCGAAGATGAAGAAGCGCTACCACACGGAAGTGATCCTGAAGGCGCCCAAGGTGCCCTATCGCGAGACCATCCGGGGCAAAGCCGACGTCCAGGGCCGCCACAAGAAACAGACCGGCGGGCACGGCCAGTATGGCGATTGCAAAATCAAGATGGAACCGCTGCCCCGCGGCGGCGAGTTCGAATTTGTCAACGACATTTTCGGCGGTGCCATCCCCAAGAACTACATTCCCGCCATCGAAAAAGGAATCAAAGATGCTGCGGCCCGCGGATACCTGGCCGGATTTCCTGTGGTGGATTTCAGAGTCATCCTCTACGATGGCTCGTACCACGATGTAGATTCCAACGACATGTCGTTCCAAATGGCGGGCCGCATCGCCTTCAAAAAAGCCATGGAGCAGGCTAAACCCACGCTGCTCGAGCCGGTGATGTCAGCTGAGATCACTATTCCCGACGAGTTCGCGGGCAGCATCATGGGCGATCTGAACAGCCGTCGTGGCCGCATTCAGGGCATGGACAACAAAGGCGGCAACACGGTAGTAAAGGCCGAGGTCCCCATGGCCGAAATGCTGACTTACGGCGTCGATCTCACCTCAATGACGCAGGGCCGCGGCAGCTTCAACATGGAAATGCATCACTACGACGCCGTGCCGGGGTTGCTGCAGGAAAAGATTATCGAGAAGGCTAAAGCCGCGCGAGGAGATGTGAAGGAGGAGGAAGAGTAGACGATCTCGGTTACGAAGTCTTCAAGCCCACAGCTTTTGCCAACTTAGCCTGTCGTTCGTCGAACGTCCAGAAGTGTTTCGCCTTGAGCTCCAGCGCACAAGCGACATGTAACGTGTCGAGCGTTCGCATACCATATTTCAGTCCATAGCGGCGGGCGAGGTCGGCGCAAAGCTCGAACGCGTCCTCTGGCAGAGGCGCCTCACGCCAAAGGCCAGCGGCCTCATCCGAGATCAATTGTGAATTCGCGCGCCGGGCCGCTTCTGCCGTCAACGTTCCGCGAAATTGATGCTGGCCGAGAGCGTGGGCCCACTCGGCACGATGCAGCGAAGTCAGGATCACGGGCGGTGCGCCCTGTACGCGACGACGAGCGTCCGGGGAATGAACATCAGTCAGGTACAAAGAGACAACGAAGCTGGAATCGCCATAAACGCTCAATAACGTCCCCGATCCTCAAGCACGACATTCGGGAGAATACGGTCTCCCAATATTTCCAGGGCGCGGGCCTCGAAATCTGGCCACTTCCCCGGCTTTTCTTCCGCCCTTTCTGGAACAATGCGGGCGATCACGCGATCACGCTCCCGGAGCTCGACCGTCTTTCCCGCCCGCAGCCAGCTCTTGAGGCGCTTGGTGTCCCGAAGCTCCCGAATGTTGATGGAATGCATGCTCATAATGTGTCACATAATGTGTCACATTGTCAAGGTCGATCGAGCACGCGAGCACGAACCGCCCGGAGATTGACAATCTGGCAACTCGGAACCGAGAACTGGTAACATCCGTCCAGTGGCAACCCTCAAAAACACCCCCCGGCTCCCGCAAGACCGTGAACGCATCGTTTCCGCCGCGCCGGTCGAGGACGATTCTTCCTTTGAGCTAAAACTGCGTCCCCAGCGTCTCGCTGAGTTCATCGGGCAATCCAAGGTCAAAGAAAATCTGGCCGTGGCCATCGAAGCCACCCGCTCGCGAGGCGAAGCTTTAGACCACGTCTTGCTCTACGGCCCTCCCGGACTCGGCAAAACAACTCTGGCCACAATCATCGCCAACGAACTCGGCGTACCCTTTCAACAGACTTCGGGTCCAACGCTTCAAATCAAGGGCGACCTAACCGCGATTCTGACCAACGTCCGCAACAAGCAGGTGCTGTTCATTGACGAAGTTCACCGGCTCCAGCCCGCACTCGAGGAGCTCCTCTACTCCGCGCTCGAAGACTACAAGCTCGACATCATTATCGGACAAGGCCCAGCGGCGCGGACCCACACCATGGACGTGCAGCCGTTCACCTTCATCGGCGCAACCACGCGGGCGGGCCTGCTGTCCTCGCCTTTGCGATCGCGATTCGGTATCGTGTTGCGCCTCGAGTTTTATAGCCACGAGGATCTGCGCATCATCGTGGAACGCTCAGCGGAGATCCTCGGCGTGGAAATCGACAGACCCGGAGCCCTCGAAATTGCCAGCCGTTCCCGCGGCACGCCGCGGATCGCAAATCGCCTGCTGCGCCGCGTCCGCGACTACGCCCAGGTGCGCAGCGCCGGGAAGATCGACTTACCCACGGCTCAGGCCGCCCTACAGATGCTCGAAGTGGATCGTTACGGCTTCGACGAAGTAGACCGCAAGCTGCTCCTGATCATCATCGAAAAGTATCAAGGCGGCCCGGTCGGCCTGAACACGCTTGCAGCAGCACTCGCGGAAGAACCCGACGCGATCGAAGAGATCTACGAACCATTTCTGATCCAGATCGGCTTTCTCAACCGAACTCCGCGCGGACGAGTCGCAACGCAACTAGCCTACGAACATTTCGGAATCACTCCGAATCGAAAACAAAGTTCGCTGTTCTAGAATGCTGAGACCTTAGCAAGTCCCCGCAAACCGCTCACATCCAAGTTCCGAAACTTGCCGCTATCTGCTACTCTGCCCTGCGATGGACTATCTATGGACGCCCTGGCGCTACGCTTATGTCACCGCAGGCGAGAAGAATTCCGGCTGCATCTTTTGCGACCTCCCTAAATTAGGGGACGATGCCAAAGCCCGCATCGTGCATCGCGGCCAACGCTGCTACATCGTGCTGAATACATTTCCCTACACCCCGGGACACGTGATGGTGGTGCCTTTCGCGCATCTCGATGAATTGCAAAAACTGCCGGTCGACGCGGCTCACGAAATGATGAGTTTGTCGCAGACCATGGAACGTGTGCTGCGGCAGCTCTATTCGCCCGACGGCGTAAATTTGGGCATGAACATAGGGAAAGCCGCCGGAGCCGGCGTCGCCGGGCACATCCACATGCATGTGCTGCCACGCTGGGTCGCGGACGCGAATTTTGTGTCGGTAGTGGGAGAAACGCGAATTTTGCCGGAAAGCCTGGAGACGACTTACGAAAGAATCAGGGCGGCACTTGCGTATCCGGTGTCATCCTGAGCGAGTGTTCGAAGGGCGAAAACCTCGCTCAGAATGAGCGCCGCAAACGCAACAGGCGCACAATCGCGGCACCAAAACCCCGGACCGCGATGCTCCCTATGCGCCCATGCGCATCTCCATGAAACCTGCCTCGAAGGAGAGAAGTCCGAATTTCTTTCCCCCGCTGTTATGAAAATCGGTTGCCAGAGCCTCCCCCGAGTCTCCAGCTGACGATCAGCAGTAGCAGTTGAAAAAGAGTAAGGCGGAACCAGGGTCTTTTTGTCATAAGAATGTAAAGAGTTTGTAAGTTTTTGTAGAGGCGAAACTAGCGAGATTACTGCAGACCCCGGCCCGTGCTGCCAGAGGATAGGAATGTCAGAAACCACTTACCAATTGGCTAATCTTCGAAAAGAATCAGATCGCTTCATAATGCTGTCGGGTTGTTCGGGCGGAGGAAAGTCCACGCTACTGACGGCTTTGGAGCGTAGAGGCTTCACAGTCTTTGAGGAGCCGGGACGACAGATTGTAAAAGAGCAACAATTTCTCGAGGGCAACGGGTTGCCGTGGGCTAATCCCCTCCAGTTCGTGGAGTTATCGGTTTCGCGATCAATCCATCAAATGGTGGTGGCCGCAAGACTGAACCAGCGGTCGTTTTTTGACCGCGGAATCGTTGATGCTATCAGCTTTCTGGAGCACCTCTCTCTGCCGATTCCGTTGTATTTGGAAAATGCCGTCAAGCAGCTTCGGTACCATCGACGCGTTTTCGTCGCCCCGCCCTGGCCAGAAATCTTTGGCCGATGCCGAGCGCCGGCATAGTTTCGATGAAGCCAAAGCCCAGTATTCGTCTCTCCTCCGCACCTATGAGGGCCTTGGGTACAACCTGGTTGAGCTGCCAAAAATCGATGTCGAATCCCGGGTGGAATTCATCGTTGGGCAGCTGGCAGCGTCTGGCTCGTAGTCTGGGCCTTGTTTACCCGGCCTTAGTCGAGGCTTGCTTGGCCGAATTCAGTGTCCGAGCAACTCGTCCAAGTCTTTTTCGCCGATCACGCTAACCCCCAATTCTTTAGCTTTATCGAGTTTGGAGCCTGCATCAGTGCCAGCGACGATGTAGTCGGTTTTCTTGCTGACCGAGCCCGACACGCGCCCTCCAGCATCTTCAATCTTCTTCTTGACCTGATCGCGGGGCAGCGTAAGCGTGCCGGTCAGGACAAATGTTTTCCCAGCGAGTTTCGTGCCGCGTTCTTTCTTTGTCCCGGCAAAGGTCAAGCCCGCCTTACGCAGCCTCTCCACCAGTTCACGGTTTTTCGGCTCCTGAAAAAACTCCACAATACTCTGCGCAATGCGCGGCCCGACTTCATTCACCTGCTGAAGTTCTTCTTCGCTGGCGTTCATGAGCGCGTCCATCGACCCGAGATGTTCGGCCAAAAACTGCGCCGTTCGCTCCCCCACAAAGCGAATCCCCAAACCATAGATCACGCGTTCGAGCGGCAACTTCTTGGAGGCTTCGATCTCATCGAGCACATTCTGCGCCGATTTCTCGCCCATCCGCTCGAGCGATAGCAGATCGTCCTTGGTCAGCTTGTAAATGTCTGCGACATTCTTCACCAGCCCGCGGTCCGTGAGCTGATTGACCAACGCTTCTCCCATGCCGTCAATGTTCATCACGCCCCGCGAGGCGAAGTGCAAAATAGTTTCGCGCAGCTTGGCCGGACAGTTGGCGTTGACGCAAAAATAGTCCACTTCGCCTTCCGTGCGCACAACCTTCGTGCCACACACTGGACACTTCTCCGGCACGTGGATTAACTTGTGGCCGCGCGGATGATCTTTATCATCCACAACGCGAGTAACCTTGGGGATGACGTCGCCGCCGCGCTCGACCTCGACCCAGTCGTCAACCTTCACACCCAGCCGCTCGATCTCATCCGGGTTATGCAGGGTCGCGCGACTCACGGTTGTTCCGCCAATCGGCACCGGCTTCAACATCGCCACAGGAGTCAATTTGCCGGTCCGGCCGACTTGCCACAGAACGCCTTCAATTTGAGTGACGCCAGCGCGAGCCGCGTATTTGTAGGCGATGGCCCAGCGCGGAGCCTTCCCGGTGTAGCCGAGTTCCTCCTGCAGCGCGGTGCGATCCACCTTGACGACGATGCCATCGATTTCATAGGGAAGCTTTTCCCGCTTGGTTTCCTCCTGCTCGATGAATGTCCACACCTCGTCAAAGTTCTTGGCCAGCTTACGACTCGGATTAACTTTGAAGCCGGCAGCATTAAGAGCGTTCAAGGCCTCCCACTGCCGGTCGAAAAATGTCCGCCCGTCTTTCAGCAACATGTAGGCAAAATAATCGAGCCGTCTTTTTGCAACGATGCTGGGCTCAAGTTGTCGGACGGTCCCGGCGGTGGCATTGCGTGGATTGGCAAACAATGACAGTCCCTTCTCCTCGCGCTGCTGGTTCATTGTTCGGAATGCGGCAAGCGGCATGAGCATTTCCCCACGCACCTCGAAGTCTGCGGGAATGCCTGCCGCCTTGAGCTTTTCTTTCGGAATCGAAAGCGGAATCGAGCGCACCGTGCGCACGTTCAAGGTGACATCTTCGCCGATGGTGCCATCGCCGCGCGTTATGCCGCGCACCAGCCGGCCATTTTCGTAAAGCAAGGCCAGCGACATGCCGTCCAGCTTTAATTCACAAACGTAGTCAATGTCCTTGCGCCCGCTGAGGTCGTGAACCCGCCGCTCCCAGTTGCTTAGTTCGTCGACGCTGTAAGTATTGTCCAGCGACAGCATCGGCGAGGAGTGCGCGGCTTTAACCACGCCCTCGCGGGGCTTGCCGCCAACGCGTTGGGTGGGAGAATCGGGCGTGATCAGCGCGGGATGTTCTGCTTCAAGCTTCTTCAGCTGGATCATCAGCTGATCAAACTCGGCGTCGCTTATCTCTGGATCGTCGAGAACGTAATACCGGTATTCGTGGTGGCGGATCTTATCGCGGAGCGCTTCGATCTTCTTTTCGACATCTTTCGCAGCGGTAGCCATCGCAAAAGATTATAGGCGAGGGATCGTTCTAAACTGACCTCATGTCGGTCCTCGAAACCCCGCGCCTCTCGCTTCGCGAATTTCAATTCGAAGACCTTGACGCTCTCGCCACCATCCTCTCCGATCCCGAAACCATGCGCTACTACCCGATGTCGTTCGACCGTGCGGCCGTCGTGGATTGGATCCAGCGCAACCGCACTCGCTAGGCAAACGACGGTTACGGACTTTGGGCAATGATTCTGAAGTCCACGTGCGAACTGATCGGCGATTGCGGCTTGGTGCGGCAGAGTGTGGACGGCGCGGATGAAATCGAAATCGGCTACCACGTACGCCGCGATCTGTGGGGGCAGGGTTTTGCCACCGAAGCCGCCCGTGCCTGCCGCGACTTCGGATTCGCAAATCTCGAGGCCGACCGGCTCATCTCCCTGATCCGCCCCGAGAATCTAGCTTCCCGCCGCGTAGCCGAGAAGAATGGCATGACGATCTGGAAAGAAACGACCAGGGTGAATTTGCTACATTACGTCTACGCAATCAAGCGCGACCAGGCTTAGCTCACGTGGGGACGTCCGCCCCCGGCTGTCCAGTCGAGCGCAGTTCGACTCTCGCCCTACCCCGAAACAGAACTCCAGTCCTGGCAAATGTTAATGTAGCCACGGGCATCCTCGCCATCCCATGCGCAAAGCCATACTCCTCTATAATCCGCTCTCCGGCCGCCGCCGCGGACGTCGCCTGGCGGATATAGAGGCCGCGCTCGCAGTTCTACGAAACGCCGGAGTCGAAGCCTCGGCCGCGCCCACGCGCGCCGCATCGGACGCAACCGACCAAACCCGCCAAGCCATAGCCGCAGGTTGCGACACGGTATTCGCCTGCGGCGGCGATGGCACGATTCACGATGTGTTGCAGGGATTGGTGGGCACAAACGTCGCATTGGCCATCATCCCTCTGGGCACCGCCAATTCGCTGGCGCACGATCTGCAACTGCCACTCTCTCCCGCGGACGCCGCCCGGGCCGCTCTAACTGCGAGGCCCCGCCGCATCGCCGTAGGCCGAATCGAGTACCAGGATTTCGTCGGCAATCGCGCCGCCCGCTATTTCACCGTGACGGTCGGAATCGGGATGGACGCACATCTGTTTTATAAACTCGACCCGCTGGCGAAACGGCGTTTTGGCATGGCCGCCTACTGCGTAAAAGCAACCCGTCTGTGGCTCACCCACAAAATGGAAAATTTCGCGGTGGAGGTCGGCGAAGAGGTTGCGGAGAAAAGCCAAACCCGCCACGCGGAAGTTTCGCAGTTACTCGCAGTCCGCATCGGCAATTTCGGCGGAGTCCTCGGCCAACTAGCCCCCGGCGCCTCGCTCGACCGCGACGACCTCCGTATCGTCCTCTTCCACACCCGCAGCCGCGTAGCCTATCTCCGCTACGTCTTGCGCGGCTTGTTCGGCACCAACTGGAAAGTCCCCGGAATCGAACTCATCTACAGCACCAGCGCAATCTGCCGCAATGTGACATCGTCCAGCGACTCTGGGACGAAGTCCCGCATCTTCGTCGAAGCCGACGGCGAACTATTAGGCACGCTGCCCGTGGAAGTATCGACACTGCGTGACGCGTTGACGTTGCTGACGCCTGCCGAATTGAACTAGACATCCTAAATGGCTTTGTGGGAGGGCGCGGCTTTACAGGTTGCGGAAAAACTCTGGTTTTGGGTGGCGCAGCGCTTCCAGCGCTGCGGTAAATGCTTCGAATCAGCGACGGCTTTAGCCGCTGAGGTCGGCGAATTGAGTTTTCCCGCAGCCTCTTTTGTCGTGCCAAATCGAACCCATAACACTGGCGCTTCTGCCCCAAAAGGCTACCTTAAGCAGGATGGGTAGAAGTTGCCCGGCCCGGCCCGGTTTCTGGGCGGTAACTTCCGAGTAGCCGACCACACGCCCAGAATCTTACGTGCTGCGCAGGCTATAATTGCGCGCAGCATGGCCCTAAGCTCTGGTACGAAACTCGGGCCTTACGAAATCCAGTCGCCTTTAGGGTCTGGAGGGATGGGTGAAGTATACCGTGCCATCCAGAGCAGCCTCGGTCGTCAGGTGGCAATCAAAGTCCTGCCCGCAGAGAAAGTCGCCGACCCCGAACGAAAGCAGCGCTTTGTGCAGGAAGCGAAGTCGGCTTCGTCGCTGAACCACCCCAACATCATTACGATTTACGACATCGGCCAGGCCGAGGGCATTGACTTTATTTCGATGGAGTTGGTCTCCGGTAAAGCGCTCGACCGGCTGATTCCCCGGCACGGAATGCGGCTGAGTGATGCTCTGAAGTACGCCGTTCAGATTGCCGATGCGCTCGCTCGGGCGCACGCCGCCGGGATCGTCCATCGCGATCTCAAGCCCGGAAACATCATGGTGAACGAGGATGGGCTGGTGAAAGTTCTCGACTTCGGCCTGGCGAAGCTCACCGAACCTATGCCCGCTAGCGAGGACGAGTCCACCCGCACCATGCGGCCTACGACAGAAGAGGGCAAGATCGTCGGAACCGTTGCGTACATGTCTCCCGAGCAGGCGGAGGGCAAGAAGGTCGATGCCCGTTCGGACATCTTCAGTTTCGGATCGGCGTTGTACGAAATGGTGACGGGAAGACAAGCGTTCCACGGCGAGACCAAAGCCTCGACGCTGGCGGCGATTCTGAAGGACAATCCGCGGCCTGCGAGTCAACTGGTGGATGGGCTTCCCAGAGAAGTGGAGCGACTGATCTCCCGTTGTCTGCGGAAGGACGTCAACCAGCGCTTTCAGCACATGGACGACCTCAAGATCGTGCTGCAGGAACTGAAAGAGGAGTCCGATTCCGGACTGCTGGGAACCGCTGCTGTGCCAAAGACGAAGCCAAGTTATCGGCTCACCTGGGTGCTCAGCGTAGCGGCGGCATTGCTAATCGTTGCGGCGGGGTTGTGGTTTCGACTGAAGGGGGGCTCTCCGGAGGTGCCGTTGGTGGCAGTTCCGCTGACCAGCTATGCAGGCGATGAGTCTTGGCCGACACTTTCGCCGGACGGTACGCAGGTCGCGTTTTCCTGGGACGGGGAAAAACAGGATAAGTGGGATATCTACGTCAAACAAATCGGCGTGGAACCGCCCTTTCGCTTGACTAGCGATTCGGCGATGAACTACAGCCCGGCGTGGTCCCCGGATGGAGGCTTCATCGCTTTCTTGCGGGAGCTGTCACCCGACAAGACCGATATCGTGATCGTACCCCAGCGAGGAGGACCGGAGCGGATTCTCAGCGAGATCAAAGGATCAATGCAGCAGGCCTTGCCCTACGGCCCCTACTTGTCATGGACTCCGGATTCGAAGTGGATTGTCTGCCCAATGCCGCGGAGCGGCGAGCGGGTATGGGCTTTGCATTTATTCTCGACAGAAACCGGGGAGCAGATCGAGCTGACCGACCCGCCAAGTAACGAAGCCGGCGATGCGGCGCCGGCAGTCTCTCCCGACGGCCGGACCTTGATCTTCTCGCGGCTTTCACCGGACTTCTTCAATGCGACTCTGTGGATGTTGCATCTTGGAGCGGGCTACAAGCCGTCGGGCAAGGAGGAAAGGATCGAGTCGCCCGGTATGACAAACGTCGGCGCGGCTTGGTTGCCCAATGGACGTGAGTTCGTATTTAGCTCCGCAACCGGAACCAACTACGGGCTCTGGCAGCTTGCGGTATCCAAGGGCGCGGTTCCCAGGAGGCTCGATCTTGGAATCGCCGCCGCCGAGCCGACGATTTCACGGCTCGGAAATCGCTTGGCCTTTGCCGTGTTTCAGTTCGACCTGAATATCTGGCGCGTCGACTTGAAGGGGCCCGGCAAAGAACCCAGCCCGCCCATCCGTTTCATTTCTTCCACGCACATTGAAAACTATCCGGCTTATTCGCCGGACGGACGGCGGATCTCCTTTATGTCAGAGCGATCAGGAACAGAAGAAATCTGGATCTGCGACAGTGACGGATCCAAGACCCTGCAGTTAACATCGTTTGGCGGGGCAGCGATCTACGGCCCAAGTTGGTCTCCGGACAGCCAGAACATCGCTCTCACGGTTGCACAGAAAGGAATGAAAGAGGACATCTATGTCGTCAGTGTGAACGGGGGTGTTCCCCGGCGCATGACGAAAGATCCCGCGGAGGACAAGTGGCCTTATTGGTCGCATGATGGAAAGTGGATTTACTTCAGCTCAACCCGTAGCGGTCGGGAGGAAATCTGGAAGATGCCATCCGGCGGTGGGGAGGCGGTTCAGATCACGCGAAATTCCGGCGACATCCCGCAAGAGTCAGCAGACGGCAAATTTCTCTATTACATGAAGGGGTGGCCGGAGGCCGTGAGCGTCTGGAGAGCCTCGGTGGATGGAAATCAAGAAGTGAAAGTTCTCGATTCTGTGCATAGCGAAGGCCAATGGACTGTGGGGAAGGAGGGGATTTACTTCTTCAGAACTCCCGACAAAATGGGACACAGTGACATCTGCTTCTACGAATTCGCTAGCGGCCAGATCAGGAAAATCCTGACAATTCAGATGCCCGTGAATAACCATATTGCGGTTTCCCCCGACGGCCGGACAGTTCTTTATCCGCAGTCTGACGAATCTGGCAGCGTCCTCATGCTGGTCGATAATTTCAGGTAGGCGCGTCTCTCAACCTTGCGCCCGGATGACGGGCGATCCGGAAGTAATTCTTAAATCAGCCCTAAGCGTCGTCATCGAATATGGAAATCGTTGTTGACCTATTCTTTCCAAATAGAATATAATCTATACATAAACATTAGCTCTTTGACAACCTTTCGAGTTTTCGAACCGCCCATCGGAGGATGCCCATTTTGGAGCAAGCGGTGAGCTAAGTCCTTATTCCGGAATATTTTGCGTGTAAGTCCTTATTCCTCAAAGATTTTGAGGGTAGTGTGGCTGTAACCCCATCATTCTAAAAGACTAGGGGGGAGGGGGGTACCCCCCTCCGCGAGCTTGCGAATCGCAAAAAGAGATAACCGAAAAGTCGCCCCATCCGCCGTCCAATGACAGAGTAATGTATTCTCTCTAACTCGGACCACGAACAAGGCCGCAGCAAACTTTGGAACCCATTACTCACTTCCTGACCGGCGCCTGCATGGGACGAGCCGGATTGAATCGCAAGACGGCTCTCGCCACCGCTACGGTTACGCTGGCCGCTGAAGCGCCTGATCTGGACGTACTCGCCGGCTTTAAGGGACGGGTTTTTGGCTTCGCGCATCATCGCGGCTTTACCCATTCTTTCCTCGGCATCGCGATCATGTCGGCGGCGGTCGTCGGCTTCGTTTATCTCATTTGGCACCTGCGGGGACGAAAGCTCAAGGATCCCAATTTGCCGCCGCGCTGGGGATTGTTGTTCGGGTTCGCGTACCTAGCGGGGCTGAGTCACATTCTGCTCGATTACACGAATAACTACGGCGTCCGCCCCTTCTGGCCATTTTCCGAGAAGTGGTATTCGTGGGATATCGTTTTCATCGTTGAGCCAGTCATGCTGGTTCTGATGGTTTCCGGACTGGTGCTGCCCGTTTTCTTCTCCTTCATCGATCGCGAGATCGGCGTGCGGCGTAAGGCTCCCGCAGGCCGCTGGGGCGCAACTCTGGCGTTGCTTGGTGTGGTTGCTCTGTGGGGCGTGCGAGACTACGAACACCGGCGTGCGGTGAACGCACTTGAAGCCCGCACCTACGAGAGCGCCGATCCAATCAGCGCTTCGGCCTTCCCTTTGTGGTGGAGTCCGTTTCGATGGGTCGGCGTGGTGGAAACCCAGAACTTTTTCGCCTCAGCGATGGTCGATTCGTCGGCTCCCGAGGTCGATCCCGATGGAACCATGCAGATTCTCTACAAGCCTGAGGAAACTCCGGTGACGCTCGCAGCCAAGCGATCCTACCTCGGCCGCGTCTACCTCGACTGGGCTCAGTACCCCATCACCGAAACTGAGCCCCTCGAATCAGGAGAGCAGGGCTACGTCATTCGCTTCAAAGATCTGCGCTTTCAGCAGCCCGGAAAGCCAAGTCAAAGCGTTCTAGCGGGAACCGTCGAACTCGATCGCGACTTGAAGGTGGTCGGAGAATACATGGGCTCGGCGAAGGGCAGATCAGCGCCCAACGACGCAGCACCACGCGGGGCGCCTGATTAAATCGCGGAGATCGCTGAGAACATCCGCAGATGACGCTGAGAGAACCGTAAACCTGGCTTCGTGACAATTCTTTGACTTGACGCCGCCGCCTGCACAGGCCACAATCGTCTTTGACGTTATCGAGTTTCGAATCATCGAGGTGATCCCTTATGCTGGCCTATTTATTCGTGGTGCTCGCGGTCGCGGTCCGGTTCATGCCCCATCCCTGGATGTTCACCCCAGTGGTCGGGTCGTTGCTGTTCTTCGGAGCCCGCGGATCCCGCCGCCAACTCTGGATCCCGTTCGCGATGCTGGCCGCTTCGGACGTTGTGCTGACGAAGTGGGTTTACTCGTATCCGTTTTCATGGGACCAGTACGTAACCTTCGCATGGTATGCCGCAGTTCTCTGGCTGGGCACGAGGCTGGGCACCAAGACTAAATGGGTACCGGTGATCGGCGCGGGGCTGGCCAGTTCGGTTTCGTTTTACCTCGTATCGAACCTGGCAGTGTGGGCCTCGACGGATATGTACCCGAAGAATCTGCTCGGCTTGCAGGAGTGCTACGTGGCTGCATTGCCGTTTTTCCGCCACGCACTCGCTGGCGACTTGATCTTCACCACTGCGATGTTCGCTGCGCCTATGGCATTGCACGCGCTATCTGGAGCGTTCAACCGTCACAGCGACCATGCGACCGCGGCGTAAACCTTAAATCGCAGAGATCGCGGAGAATCCGCTGAGCCCGCGGAGGGAATTTGAGCGTCAGGTCGCTTTCTGCGAATCCTGAGTTCCCTTCGCGATTCGGATCTTTTTCTTTCTTCTTCGCATGACCAACCAAACCACCAATCCCACGAGTATCGCTTCCAGGATCAAATAGTAGTGCTGCCGGAACACGGTTCCAAACATGTGCACGACGCCGGGACCGAACTTAATGGTTAGCACGCCAAGCACCAGGAAACGCACCATACGGCCGGCGAAGATCGCGCCGAGGAAGCGAATAAATCCCATCTCTGAGACCGCCGCGGCCAGCGCGAATATCTTGAAGGGAACCGGCGGCGGAAGCATTGCCGGCAACATCAAGCTCCAGAAGGGATGCTTGTCGAACGCCGCGTGAATCCTTTCGAAGCGCTCGGCTGGAATGCGCTTGCGCAGGAGTTCCTCGCCGCCTTTGTAGCCGATCACGTAGATTACGATGCTGCCTAAAGTCGATCCCGTCGACGCCATCAGCGCATAAAGCAAGAATCGGCGCGGATCCTGATAGATGTAGCCGGCAACGACCGCGTCCACCGGGAGACCGATGAAGGCACCGTCGAGCGCAGCGACCACCAGCACGCCCCACGCGCCCAAAGGCTTCAGAATTGCCCACAGGAATGCCGTGTAGCGGGACAGGATGTGCTTGATCGTCTTCAAGATGTAAGACTAAAAGTGTACGCGAAAGCGGAGCGCACCATTGGTAGAGACGTAGCTAGCTACGTCTCTACAGGCTGTTCAGTCGTGTTTTGTATTTCCGCTGAGCAACTGCAGTGCGTGGGGCAGCAGATCAATTACGGCTTCGAGTGAATCGACTGCGCCAGCGGGACTTCCGGGCAGATTTACGATCAAAGACTTTCCCCGCACGCCGCAGACTCCGCGGCTGAGCGCCGCGAGTGGCGTCTTTTTAGCGCCTTCAGCGCGCATGCGTTCGGCTACTCCTTCGAGCATACGTTCGCAGACGGCTCGTGTGGCTTCGGGCGTGACATCGCGCTCGGCGATTCCGGTCCCGCCGGTTGTGACCACGAGTTGCGCTTCCTGAACCCAATACGCGATTGCGGTTTGAATCGCGGATTGGTCATCGGGAACGACTTCCGTTCCCATCAGTGAAAAATTTCTTTTTCTGAGGAGTTCTCCAACTGCCGGGCCGGAGAGGTCGACGCGATCACCGCTCGCGCAGGAATCGCTGACGGTGATGACGGCTGCAGTCATCTCTTTGGGAGCCGAGCCGGGAGTCGAGCGTTCGGGCGTCAAGCTTTCAGGAGTCGAGAAGGACATCTTCTTCCTCCTCTTCGGGTTTTCCGCCGCCGTCGCGCTGCGCCTCGTCGAGCTGGCGGAGGCCTTCCATCAGCAAGCCCTGGGTGTTCAGCTGGGTCGTCTGCTGGGAGGTCTTGCCTTCGAAATTGACTTCAAAGTTTCCGTCGGTCCAGCGCAGAACCTTGAATACGGCCGGATCCCCGACCAGCGAGCCGTAAGTGGCGTGTGTAACCTGGCCTTCTTTGAAGTACAGTTCGCATTTGTCGTTCTTGTTGGTCAGAGTGAGGGAACAGCTTTTGCGGCCCATTTCGAGCGACTGTACCAGGTCGATGGCGTTCATCTGCAACAGGCTGCCGCGCAGGACTCCGTCCGAGGGCACAGTCTTGGCCATTTTTTCCAGGGCGATCTTGTCGATGACCCGCTTGATGCGCTGGGTTGCTTCCCTCAGGAAGAATGGTTTCTCGACAAAATCATCCACGGGAAGATCGGGCGTGCTCAGCTTTTCGCTGATGTCGGTCTTGGTCGCCACCAGGATGACTGCGGCTTCGGCAGTTCGAGGACGGCTTCTCAGCTTTTCGACGAGCTGGCGGCCATCCATGCCGGGCATGCGATAGTCGCACACCAGCAGGTCGGGGGGATCGTCGACAGCCTTCAGGAGCGCATCGGCCGCATCGGTCGCGGTCGTAACCATGGCGAGCGGAGTGAGTGCCCCGCGCAGCAGCCCCAGCACCATCGGATTGTCGTCCACCAGCAGAAGCCTTACGTTGTTCGCCATGGAACGCGTTATGTTTTCTTGCGGACGCGGCGGTAAGCGCCGCTTTTGCCGCCGGATTTCCGCTCGAGCACGATTTCGCGAATCTCGATGCCCTTGTCGAGAGCCTTCAGCATATCGTACACGGTGAGCGCGGCAACGCTGGCGGCCATCAGCGCTTCCATTTCCACCCCGGTTACCGCCGTGGTTGAAACTTTCGAGGCAATCGCGACGCCATTCTCGCACAGCCGCATTTGCACATCAACGTGGGCGAGCGGCAAGGGGTGGCACATGGGAATCAGATCGGCAGTTCGCTTCGCAGCCATAATTCCGGCGAGGCGCGCCACCTCCAGCGGGTCGCCCTTGGGATTCTTGGGCAGCGCTTTGAGTACCCTGGGCTGCAAGAGCACGAAGGCGCTGGCCTCAGCTTCGCGCTTGGTGGGGGATTTTTTCGAAACGTCGACCATCCGGGCTCGTCCGGAATGATCGTAGTGAGAGAGCTTCTTGGGCATCCGAAAACTATCTTACTAGAAGCTCTCTCACAAATGGATTGGCAGAGCGGGCGGAGAGTTTGTGGCGTAAACGCGTCGTTACACCATTTAGAGAAATCTCCTCACCCGAGGCTCTCAAAAAGCTAAAATGTCCACCATGACAAGACTTTGCTTTCTGGGGCTTGGTCTACTCATATCCTGTCCGGCTGTCGGCCAGGGCCCGTCTTCTTTTGGGACTGGAATCGGTCTGGTTGGGGGTGCCGACTCCTGCCCTGTGTTCGTCGCATATGTATGTAAACCGTCGCCTGCAGAGCGGGCTGGCGTCAAGTCGGGCGATGTTCTTATCGCCGTGGATGGGACCAGTCTCTCGACGGGTGACGAGGCGTTCAAGCTCCTGCAATCAGAAAAACCGACTCCGGTCACGCTTACCCTGATGCGGCAAGAGGAGCCTTACGTTGCGACGGTTAGTTGCGAACAAAGATCGACGCTTCCTTGCAACCAACGCGATAAGCTGCTGAAGAGCGGCATGATTGTGCCTCTGGACGCTACCGAGGCAGAAATGAATGGCAAGCTTAAGGCGATAACGCGGGATCGCTTCGTCGATCGGGTGTTTCCCACTCACTATCCAAGCAACGAAAAGCTGTATTACGCGGGATTCGAGGTGCTAATCCTGAAGAACCCGGCTCAGGTGGTAGTGCTTGGAATCGAAGATGGACCAGCATCGCGGGCCGGTGTCCACTGGGGCGACACTATTCTGTCGGTGAACGGAATAGACCCACGAAACAAATCAGTTGCTCAACTGGAACCACTATTCAGTTCGCAAAAGCCTGGCAGTATGATGCTGAAAATCGGGCGTGACGACGCGACCAAGGAGTTCACGTTTCAATTGGCCGAGGCCACTCAAGTCCTGCGGGACAACCAGCGAGAACTTCTTCAGGGCGAACTCGTTCCTCTCGGTCTGCCGGAGCGTTATTTGTACTGCTTCAAGTAGCTGTTGAAATACGCCTTCGTCAGCTAACCGTTCCCGGCGATCGGGTGGGCGCCAAAGCGAGAGGGATTTGCTCGGTCGTCACCAGCAGGCGATCGGTGCGTCGCATCTTCTTCCAGTCATATTCGTAGGCGGTTCCACAAGTGAGACAGATCTGATAGTGCTGGCCATTGCCACCGAGTCGTGGCCAGGTAAATCGATGGGAGCACAAGTCTCCGAAGAGTCGCTGAAAGAATTTCATGTCCGTTACTCGCTCTGCGCCGGGCCAGACTCGATGGCGCGATCTGTTTCGAAGAGTGGCGGGTGAATCGATTGGACTACGATTCCGAGACGCTTTCAAATTACGGGAGTGCATGTCGGGCATAGGTTACCGCGAATTTGGACGAGTGGGCCCCATGCATGGGAAAGCTCGCATTCGGAAACTCGATCTAGCGCATCAGCAGCGGAACCCATTCGCCCGCGCCGATCTTCTCTCGATCTGGTGGAATCACGATATAGCAGTTTGCTGACGCCGTTGCGGCGATGTCTCCTGACCCTTGCCAGCGCACCAGCTCGACTTCGGCTTGCTCGAACTCGCCGGAGAGAATTGCGGGTAGAAAGCGTTTCAGGCCTGGCTTGGTCTTGATCTCGGACTTGAGCTTCGCGTGCAGGAAAATCAGCTTGCGAGGCGTCATGCCGGCGAGGGCTTCCAGCACCGGGCGGGCGAAGAGTTCGAAGGTGACCATGGTCGAGACCGGATTTCCTGGCAGGCCGAACAAATATGTGTGGCCTTCGGGGGCTAAAGCACCGCTCTCTTTCGTGCGCTTATCGGCACGGCTGAAGCTGTGCCCTCCCGACCTGTGTTCCTCCCCCTCGCGGGCGGGGGCGCCCGCGCCACACGGGATGCGTCCGAACACTACTGGTCGTCCCGGTTGGATCTGCGCTCCAGTGAAGAAGAATTCCGCTTCGAACTGCGCTAGCACCTGTTCCACCAGATCGTATTTCCCCATGGAGACTCCGCCGGTCAGCAGGAGCAGGTCGGCCTCAAGGCCGTCTGCGATCAGTTCTCGCAGGCGTTCCGGCTCATCCAGGGCAATGGGCAGCAACACGGGTTCGCCGCCTGCGGCTTGAACTTGCGCTGCCAATGAGTACGTATTGGAATTGCGAATCTGGTTGGGCGCGAGGGACACATCGATGTCGACCAGCTCATCTCCGGTGGCAAGGACGGCGACGCGAGGCTTCGAATAGACCAGCAGGCGCGATCGTCCGACCGATGCGGCGACGGCAATGGCAGCGTGATCGAGGTGCACGCCCGGAGACAACAGACGGTCTCCTTTCTTTGCCTCGGCCGCGATGGGAACAATGTTGTCCCCGGCCGCAATTCCTTTTGTGATCGTGACCTGATCGCCGTTTCGCGATGTGTACTCGACCATCACAACGGCATCGCAGCCAGGAGGCGCAGGCGCGCCGGTCATGATGGCCGCTGCTTGGCCGGATTCAACCTTTAGAGAAGCATTCGACGTAGCACCAGCTTTGATTTCGGCGATCACTGCGAGCGTGGCGGGAAGTTGTGCTAAGTCTGCGGCGCGGACCGCATAGCCATCGCGCGTGGCTCGCGGGAAAGGAGGGAAATTGCGGTCTGCGAGTACCGGCTCGGCCAGAATTTGGCCGGGGCTGTCGAGCAGTTCCACCAACTCTTTGCCTCGAGGACGCAAGGTCGCGGCGTGCTGCTCGACCAAGTGGCGTGCCTGTTCGAAGGTCAAGATTGTGGCTGGTGTGGACATGGAGGAAATGATACGACAGGCGGGGCGGGGAAAACTGCGGCCCTGCGCGCCTGACCGGGTCGAAGGCCCGGTTCCACACATGCTTGGTGATTTATGTTTTCAGGCGCGCCCGCAATTCTTGCGGGTCGGTTGCGTACATCATCGCGGTGTCGAAGTCTACAACTCCGGTGTTGACGAGGTTTTCCAGCTCGCTGTCAAAATGCTGCATGCCCTCAGAGGCGCCGTCTCTCATGGCTTGAAGCAGATTCTCGCCCGAGGAATCATTCACCTCCATGCACGACTGGGTACGGGGATTGGCTTTGAGCATTTCGACAATGGCGATTCGCCCGGTACCGTCTTTGCGGGGAATGAGGCGCTGCGAAACGATGTACCGAAAGCTTCTGGCCAGCCGGGTGCGAATCGACGACTGGTCGCATTGGCCAAATACGCTGACCATGCGTTCCACTGTTTTGGCAACGCTCACGGTATTCAGGCTGGTAAGAACCAGATGCCCACTTTCGGCCGCTTCCAAAACCATTTCCATAGTTTCGCGGTCCCGCATCTCGCCCACCAGGATCACGTTCGGCGCCTGCCGTAACGCCGCACGTAGAGCCATGGCAGCGCTGGGCGTATCGCTGTGCAACTCGCGCTGGTGAACCGTGGCCCGTTTGTGATTGTGCAGGAACTCAATGGGATCTTCGATAGTGATGATGTGGCAGACCTGCTCCCGGTTGATGCTGTCCAGGAGCGCGGCCAGGGTCGACGACTTGCCCGAGCCCCGCGGTCCCGTAACCAGCACAATACCTTCGCGAAGATGAGCCACATCCGCCAACTGCCGCGGCAGGCCGAGTGAGCTCAAGATCGGGATCGCGGTCGCGATCACCCTCATCACTACAGCGCAGCTGCCACGCTGGATGAAAACGTTCACGCGGAAACGGGCAACCCCGGTAAGGCCGTAAGACACGTCGCAAAAGCCCTGTTCGCGGAGGATGGCGATCGCCTGCTTATTCTCGCCGATCAGATCGGAGGCAAGGCGGCGAGTGTCGTCGGCGCTGAACGGGCGGAGTCCGGCACCTTGCACGCCGATCAGTTGACCGTTGACTTCCACCTGAGGCATCCGGCCAGGCGAAAAAATGAGATCGCTGACTTGATTGTTCGCGCGCAGGATGGAGGCCAATAGCGCGTGCGTTTCCATTGCGCCCGGGCCGGTCGAGGGCTCGAGGACCACGGAGATTGGAGCATTACCGGGAGCGGCCATAGCTTCGTTTCTGAGGGAGCGGGGGAATCGAGTCCCGTCAGGGGTGCCTGAACTTTAATCTAGCGAAACGGACGGCACGGTTCTACGAAGAACGTCTCGGCAGTAAACCTTCGTAATGAAGAAAAACCTAAATCTGATCATCCTGAGCGAAGCGGCCGCGGCTGGGGGGCGAAGCCGTGAGGTCAAGTTTCGTTACTGGCTGACTAGGGATCCTTCGACTGCGTTGCCGTCGCTTCGCGTCGGCAACTGCGCTCAGGATGACAGCGTTAAGGGCCGCCGTAACATCCGGCGGCCCCAACCGTCAGCGCACGAACTGGAATTATTTCTTCGTAGTAGCGGGCTTCTTCTTGGGGGTGCCGTAACTGGTCTCGACCGTGGATCCTAGTCCCTGAAGCATGGCCTTGGCCTCTTCCGCGTGCGGTCCCGTAGGCGCCAACTCAAGGTATTTCTGGAAAGCCTCGGCTGTTCCGGGCGGCGCGACCATCTTGTCTCCTTGCAGTGTGGCCGCGCCAATCAGATTCGTGCCCTTCCAATAATAGGCATCGGCCCGGGTTGGATCGGCGGCAATCGCCTTATCGAACGCTTGTGCCGCGGCGCTCCGCATATCCGAATTATTCGTGGTGTTGGCGTTGGTTAGAATCGCGCCCAGATTGAAGTAGTACATACCTGCGCCAGCGGGGTCTAACTGCGCCGCTTGATTGTAAGCCTTGACGGCGTCGTCGGTCTTGCCAAGCTGGGCTTCCGCTTTGCCCAGATTGTTGTAGTACGAGGCCAGTTGCTTGACGGCATCTGGAGGTTTCTGGGGAGTGGCGTCCAAAGCTTTCTGCTTGAGATCCACGGCCTTCTCATAGTCTTGGGCGGTGGCCTGGTAGCGCTTCGTTTTCTCAGCGGGATCGGTCTGCTTCGCTACCGAAGCCAGTTCATAATCGCCGAGCTTGGCCCAAAGGATGTCGCGAGTTGGATCGGTCTGCGTGGCTTCCGTAACCTGAGCGATCGCAGCCTCGAAATCGCCAGCGTCCGCAGCGGTCTTAGCCGCTGCCAACTTCTCGTTCAAACCCTTGATGGTCGTATTTTCCTTTTGAACCTTGGCCTGCTGCTCCTGCTGCTGCTTGATCTGCTCGGGAGTCAACCCCGTTCCCTGGGCGGCTGCGGCCGCCTCCTTCTTCATGTCAAAATCCAGCGTGCTCTCATCCGAACTGGCGGCAAACCCGTTGTAGTGAAAAATTTCCTTGCCGTCCGTGCCCAGAAGCGTGACCTTGTAGTGGCCAAGTTGAATACCCAGAGAAAAGTATTCTCCCTTGCCGTTGGTTTTGATGTCGTACTTCCGGCCGTTCTCGGTGTTCTGCCATTCCACAGTCGCGCCGACAATTGGTTTACCATCGGCGTCCTTGCAGACGCCCTTCACGGCCCCTGTGTCCTGGGCGAATGCTGGGCTCGCGCATAGCCCAGCCACAACCACTAACAGCGCTAGCAGCACAAAATATTGCTTCATCGTTCTTACCTCCAGATTAAATTTCTGAGTTCCAATTCTCGGCGTGTGAGTTCTGATCACGCATGCCTTTTTCATTCTTAAGATGAAAGTCCTAAAACCGCCGGGGTGCTAGGCCTTCTCGACCGCCTCACAATAGCGCACCGGGTCCTCCGCACCAGCCGCCTGAAAGGCACGGAGCCGCAGCACACAACTATCGCACACTCCGCAGGCGTAGTCGTCCCGGCTATAGCAAGACCACGTTAAATCGAAGGGAGCGCCCAATTCAAGGCCCAGCGTCACAATTTCGGCCTTGCGGAGGCCGATCAGCGGGGTCACGATCTCGATCCGTCCATCTTTGGTTCCCGTCTTTACGACCTCGTTGAAGGCGCGATAATAAGCGGGCCGGCAATCAGGATACCCTGAGCTATCCTGTTCCACCGCACCGATGTATATTTTTTCGGCACCCAGAACTTCAGCCCAGCTTACCGCAACCGACAAAAAGTGCGCGTTGCGGAAGGGCACATAGGTCACCGGGATTTCATGCCCGATTGCCGCGGATTCAGGGACCGCAATATTGGGATCGGTCAAAGCCGATCCGCCGATCGCCCGCAGAGCCTCGTTTCGGACGACCAGCTTGTCACGAATCCCGAGGCGATCGCAAATCTCCAAAAAGGCTCGCCTCTCTCGCTCCTCCGTGCGCTGCCCATAGCTGATGTGCACCGCTGCCGTGTTGAACTCCCGCGCCGCCAGCGCCGCGCACACGCAGGAGTCCATTCCGCCGCTGAGCAGGACCACCGCGCGCGATGCATCACCTCTTAACATGTGAACATTTGCACCACAGAGTCACAGAGACACAGAGAAATCAGGAAAACGAACGAACCCGCTGAACTGTTGAACCTTGATCTCATCCAAACTCTCGGCGCCGATTTTCCTTGCCATGACCTTCTCTGTGACTCTGTGTCTCTGTGGTGAAAGATTTATACGCTCTTCATCGCCGGATCCCAGATGAATTTATGGATCTGCAATCCCAGGCGTGCCGGAACATCGTCTGCCAGCATCCATTCCACGAGCTCACGTGGATCCAGCAAACAGTGCGAGCTGTCTCGTGGGCCACCTGCGTCCTTGCTGAACGCGGGCGAAAACAACACCGCGGTTACCCGGCTAGCCAGATGGTGACACGCGACAAAATCGCGCGCGAACTCGTAATCCGTCCGGCTGCTCAATACGAATTTCACCTCGTCCTGCGAATCGAGGGCCTCCAGGTTCTGCATGTGGAAGCTGTCGGGCTCGCCAGAGTTCGGACACTTCACATCGACGATCTTGACCACGCCCTTCGGCACCCGCTCCAGCGGACGCTCGCCACTGGTCTCAAGCAACACCGTATAGCCGTCGTCGAGCAAGCGCTGCATCAGCGGGACTACTTCCCGCTCCTGCAGCATAGGCTCTCCGCCTGTGATCTCAACCAAGCCGCTGTGACCCAGATGTTCGACCTCCTCGACTACCTCTTCCACGGTCATGCGATGACCGCCGGTGAAAGTGTACTCGCTGTCGCACCAGGAGCATCGAAGGTTACATCCGGTCAGGCGTACGAACACGCAAGGCAACCCCGCATAGGTGGACTCGCCCTGGATCGACTTGTAAATCTCCGTGATCTGCATGGTGAGGCTCGGCGTCAGAGATAGAGTTATGGCTCCGAATAGGTTGCCGTGGTCGTGTCGGTTTCAAAGACCGTGACGTTTTTTACTCGCACGCGCCCACCGGTTACATGATCGAGCTTCTCGTTGGCCTGGTCGTAAAAATACTTGGCCAGATTTTCCGCCGAGGGATTCAATACGGTGAACGGCTCCAAGTCGTTGATCATCTTGTGATCGAGCCGCTCGACGGTCTGTTTCATGACCTCGCGCAGATCCTTGAAGTCGAGCAGCAGCCCAGCCTTGTCCAGTTCCTTGCCGGCGAGCGTAACCCGCACCTTGTAATTATGCCCGTGCGGATTCTCGCACTTGCCCTTGTAATTGCGCAGGTAATGTCCTGCGGCAAAGGAGTCGTCTACAGTAACTTCGAACATGAACCCTCGTGGCGGCCCGTCGGCATGACGGACAGCGGAGTATCGTTCAACTCATTATTGTACCGCGTCGACAGCAGCCCGGTTAGCGCCGTTTCTTGCTTTCGTTCTGCGCCACCCGCGCCTTTACCAGCTTCTTTACCAGCGCAGTCGGCAGTGGCTTTTCCGTGGGGAAGTGGATCGTCCCTTTGGATGTTGAGAAGCTCTTAAGTTCGTCCTTAAACGCTTCGATAACCGCGGCTGTGGGGAACAAGCTGCAGTGGTTCGAAAACGCAGCGAACCACACCAGCACTCCTTTGTCCTTGAACGCAGGAATCCGATAGCTGATGATCTCGGCCGCCTGCGGTGGCACAGCGGACCGAATCGCCGCGCGCATTTTGTTAAAGGTATCGCGGGAGGGTTCTGGGATCCCAGCAAGGTATTCATCGACGTTCTTAGGGGCGATTGTGCTTTTCGATGCAGCACGGCGATTGCGAGAGTTCGCTTTTTTCATATCAGCTATGCCTCAAAGGCCCTGATTTCAAGTCCACTCACCAACCCGGTGGACCTCTGTTCCTTTCAAAACAAACGGACGGCCTTGGCCTGCTCGATCGCCGACACTTTCCTGAGCTCGGACAACACCGACTCGGGCACGACCCCATCTACGTGAACCACCGCGATTGCTTCGCGCGGAGTACCTGGTTTCACATTTCCCACCCGGCGTCCCAGAGAGAAATCGGCGATGTTGATTTTGTGATTGCCCAGGATCGTGCCTACTTTCCCAATCACGCCGGGGACATCGCGATTGCGAAGGTAGATGAGATTGCGCTCGAGCGGAGCCTCCACTTCAATTCCATCTACGTGCAGCAAGCGTGGGGCATCCTTGTGTAACACAGCACCCTTGACGATGTGCGCTTCCGCTTGAGCTTTGACTGCAATGGAAAGCACGCTCCCCGCTCCTCCGGTCGAACCTTTGGGCTTGCGTTCCTCATGAATGCGTAATCCGCGCGAGGAAGCGATCGCAGCCGCGTTCACCAGGTTCGCCTTTTCCTCGAGAGCCTCATTCAAAATGCCTTTAATGGCACCGTTGCGGATCAACTCCGTCTTCCATTCCGCAATATGGCCGCTGTAGCCCAGCGAAATCTCCTCCAGCGCGCCTTCCGTTACTTGCGCCAGGAAGGAACCCAGTCTCTCCGCCAGCACGATGTAGGGATGCAGCTCGACATACTCATCGTGCGAAACCGACGGCACATTGACCGCGTTCTGGATGACCCCGTGCTTCAGATACTCCTTCACTTGCAGCGCAATCTGATAGCCCACAGCCTCTTGCGCCTCGTGAGTTGAGCCGCCGATGTGGGGCGTGAGAATTACATTGTCCATGGTTGTGAACGGCGAGTTCTTCAACGGCTCCTCGACGAAAACATCCAGGGCAGCCCCGGCAGCATGGCCCTGCTTTAGAGCGTGGGCGAGTGCCGCTTCATCGACCAGTTCACCGCGAGCGCAGTTCACAAGACGAACTCCACGCTTCATCTTCTTCAACGACTCAGCATTGATCATGCCCGTGGTCTGGGGAGTAAGGCCGACGTGTAACGAAAGATAGTCCGACGCCGCGTAGACTTCCTCCAGCTTGGCGATGGCGATACCCTGCTCCTTGGCCACCGCGATCGAGACAAACGGATCGTGAGCGATAATCTCCATCCCGAAGGCTCGCGCCCGCCGTGCAACTTCCATTCCGACTCGCCCCAGACCTACAATGCCCAGTGTCTTGCCCCGCAGTTCCGTTCCTTGCAGAGATTTCTTCTCCCACTTGCTGGCATGCATCAACTCATTTGCCCGGCAGAGATGACGCGCCAGCGCCAGCATCATCGCCAAGGTATGTTCCGCGACTGCAACCGCATTCGCTCCGGGCGTATTCATTACCGCGATGCCCTGTCGCGTCGCGGGTTCCAGCTCGATGTTGTCGACTCCTACTCCCGCGCGGCCGATCACGCGTAGCTTGCGGGCTTTTGCCAGCAGCTCGGCGTTGACCTGCACGGCGGAGCGGACGATCAGTGCGTCCGCTGCTTCCAACTGGGCCGCCAATCCGCCTTCCATCTGATCGGGCAGGACGACGATCCAGCGCGGCTCGCGCAGCAAGTCCACGGCGGAGGCGGAAATCTTTTCAGCGATGACAATTTTCATAGTTGGTTAAATCGGCCACGGATTCTCACGGATTAAGCATAAGTCTTGATCCGTGCTGATCGGGTGAAATCCGCGGCAGTTTTGGAATCTCAACTGCGAGCGACTGCTTCCACTCTTGCCGACTTGGCATAGACTTCCTGAGCTGCGCGAACTGCCGCGCCGTACTTGACAGGCTGTCCGGTCACACTGGCAAGTACGTGTTCGAGCGCGGCCAGGATGCCAATCGTATCGAGATAGTCGTAGTATCCCAGGTGAGCGATGCGGAAGAGTTGTCCCTTCATCTCGCCTTGACCGTTTGCCACGACCGCGGCGAAGCACTCGCGAAATTGTTTTACGATTGCGCTAGAGTCTGTGCCACTTGGCGATTGAATCGCAGTGAGCGCCGCTGCGGGAGCCGTGGGTGCGAACAGTTTCAATCCCAACGCCTGCGCACCTGCACGAGTCATCTCCGCTGCCAACTCAGCATTCTCGACCAGCGCCTTGCGGCCTGCTACCAGATCGCCGTCGCCCATCTGCCGGATGAAATCGAGCGCTGCTCCCAATGCGGCGAATAATGAGGTCGCGGGCGTGTACGCCGACTCTCCTTTGGCGGCGGCCTTGCGCTCTCTGCGGAAGTCGAAATAGTAACGCGGAGACTTTGCTGTCTCCATGCGCTTCCACGCTCGTTCGCTGACCGCACAATAGGCCAGACCCGGTGGAATCATCAGCGCCTTCTGCGATCCGCCAATGATGATGTCAATGCCCCAGCCATCCACATCGAAGTGCGTGGTGCCGAGGCCGGTGATGGCGTCCACGACCAGCAGCGTACCGTCGCCCGTCTGGCGCACCAACTGCGCGATGCCTTTTACGTCATGCCGCGTGCCGGTGGAACTCTCGGTCGATTGCACGTACACCGCGCGAATGTCCGGCGTCAGCTTCTGCCGGATTTCGTCCAGCGCGAACGTCTCGCCATAAGGTACGCTTACGACCTCCACCACGCATCCGAACGCCTTGGCGAGATCGCGCCAGCGCTCGCCAAACTTTCCTGCCGTGAGCACCAGAACTTTGTCTCCGGGCGAAGTCAGATTAGACACCGAGCCTTCCATCACGCCGGTTCCGGAGGAAGCCAGCACAAGCACATCATTCTGGGTCCCAATGAAATCCTTCATGTCGGCCAGGACTCGCGAATATAGGGCGCGGAAGTCAGCCGTGCGATGGTGCATGGCAAACGACGCCATCGCGGTCTGAGCCGCGGGGAGAATGGGAGTGGGGCCGGGAGTAAAGAGACGGTTCTTGCGCAGCATTCCGATAACGTCCTTGAGATCGCAAAAATGTTGTTCCCAAGTAGTCTATCGGAAGCTGGTTGTTCTGACATGCACCGCGCCTGCGTATCTCAGGATATCGGCGGGCGCAGGGCGGGTTTTAGAAATCAGACACGAGCCGATTTCGAGGCGAGAACTTCAGGTTTCGCTATTTCTGGCGGCTTGGCAAAGAGTTCTGCCGCCTTGGCGAAAAGCGCTTTGGCGATTTCCCCGTTCAGGTGTGCATTGCGGCCATTTTCATCGGCGAACGTATCAAAGATACCGTACTTGCCCGGTCCCATTTTAATGGCGTACCAGCTGATTGTTCCGGGTTCACGTTCCGCGAGCGGCTGTGCCGATTTCAGGAACGCTTCCACTTCTTTCTCTTTGCCCGGCTTAGCTTCCAATTGTGCCCAAATGGCTAATCTGCTCATGAAGTCGCCTCCTTGCACATAAGATGCGAAAAGAACGAATTGGTAACAAACATTGACCTCATGACACCGGGCACTGGCGGTCGTATCGCTCCGTTATAATTGGCGCACTATGAGCCTGATCGAACAGATTCAGAAAGACATTACTGCTGCAATGAAGGCGCACGAAGAAAAGCGTCTCTCCTGTCTGCGTATGGTGAAGACTGCGCTCAAGAACCGGGAGATCGACAAGATGGCCCCGCTTGACGACAAAGAAGCTCAGCAGGTGCTGAGCACGCTGATCAAGCAGCGCAAGGAGTCAGTCGAGCAATTCACCAAGGGCGGTCGCCAGGAAATGGCGGACAACGAGGCCGCCGAGATCAAAATAATCGAGACTTACATGCCCAAGGCGGCCGGCGAGGACGAGATCGTAGCCGGAGTAAAAGCCGTGATCGCCGAGATGGGCTCGCCCACGATGAAAGACATGGGAACGGTGATGAAGAACGTCATGGCCCGTTTCGCCGGGACTAGCATTCGCGTGGATGGAAAGGTGGTCAGTGAGGCCGTCAAGCGGGAATTAATGGCGAGATAACGGGGGAACAACATGTCCCGATCGCGACTGCATGCAGAACATTTGAGGATTTTGTTTTGTCTAGTTGGTTGCGTATTATTTTTCGCCGCCGCTCCTTCGTATGCACAGGTCCAGTTCAAGGCCTGGGTTATAGCCAAGCTTCCGGACACACCCGAGGGTCTTGCAGTCGATTCGCACGGCAACCTCTACGCGACCCTAATGCATATTGGGGAAGTCGTGATGCTCAAGGATGACGGGACCTATGATCACATTGCATGGGTGCCATCGAAGGAAGAGAGCGGAAGGGGAGACCTGATCGGACTCGATCTCGACCAGTCGGGCAATATCTACGTTGCGTACACGGGCCACTCGAAACGTGACTTTAGAAAGGACTTGGGAGATCCATTCCATCCCGCTTGCCGAGATGCGACGGTAACCCGCTCCGGGGTTTATAAGATCGACGCTCAGACCCGAAGGGTGACACCGCTCGCGACAAAAGCGGAGGGTTGGCCATTCTGCTATCCCGACGACGTCGCAATCGACTCTAGCGGCAACGTGTACATGACCGACCTCACGTACTCGGGAATCTGGAAGATCTCTTCTGATGGGAAAAAGGTTGACTTGTGGTCGGCACACCCCCTGCTCAATTGGTCCTCGAAGCCTTATTCGGGATTCCCTCTGGGCGTCAACGATCTCGTGCTCGATAAGCAGCAGAAGAACATCTATGCCGTTACCGACGGCGACCCCCTAGTCCTGAGGATTCCGATTAAGGCCGATGGAACGGCCGGCGAACCCGTGGCACTGCCTTACGGGTTTTCGGCATTCGACGGGATCGAACTGGACGGCAAAGGCAACATCTACGTATCTGAGCTTTTACTAAACCAGATATGGGTCCTTTCGCCCGATGGCTATCAGCGCATCCTGATAGCCACCAAGGCGAACGCGCCGCTGGACAACAACACCAGCCTTGGTCTTAAAAGGTGATGTTCTTTGTACAGCCAACCTCGGCTTTACCCACGCCACACCCGAGGAGGCAGATCGCACCGTGGTCTGCATGAAGGGTTTCCCCCTGCCGAAATAGTGGATCGCATCATCACGACACTTCCAGCCCGGACAAGAACGAAATCACTTACTCCTCTGCAATTCCCGATAGGCTTCGCTTTTCGACATTCCCATTTCCTTTGCAACTTTTTTCAGCGCCGCCTTCTCGTCCAAGTTCTCCTCTGCAATGATCTGTGCGACCCGCTGTCGAACGCTCACGCGCGGCGATAACGCTTTCTGTTCTGCAGCCTCCATTTTGCCAATCAGCAGCGTAATCTCGCCCTTGACGTCACCGCGCGCTTTCAGCGTTTCCAGAACCTCGCCAGCGTGCCCTCGCAGGAACTCTTCGTGAATCTTGCTGACTTCGCGAGCGACAACTACATGGCGCTGCCTGCCGAGAATTTCGACGATGTCCTCCAGCGCTTCTTTCACCCGATGGGGTGCTTCGTAAAACACTTGCGTGCGGGGCGATTCCCGGATGTCCTCTAGAATCTTCCGCCGCTGGCCGGCCTTCGCGGGAAGGAATCCGCTGAAGCGAAATGAATCCGTGGGCAAGCCGCTGGCTACCAGAGCTGCGAGAAACGCCGATGCACCCGGGATTGGCACGACCGGCACGTGATGCCGAATCGCCAGCGAGATCAGCCGGAATCCCGGGTCAGAAATGCCGGGCATGCCCGCGTCCGTTACCAGGGCAATGCGTGCGCCCTGCTCGAGGTCAACCACAAGCTCCGCGGCGCGGGTCATCTCGTTGTGTTCGTGGTAACTGGTGGTGCGCGTGGTGATGCCGTAGTGGTTGAGCAGTTTCTGAGTCTGGCGCGTGTCTTCGCACGCGATCAGGTCGGATTCCTTCATTACCCGCAACGCTCGCAGAGTAATGTCTTCCAGGTTGCCGATTGGCGTAGCCACCAGATAGAGTCCGGGCGCAAGTGTGCGGCTCGAATCGGCAACAGCGGGGGTTGCGCCAGGCTTCATGTCTCGAGTACCTTCGACCGGAGTCTATCACTCCAACTCCAACCCGTACCTGCCTGGCAAATTGACGGGGAACTGCCACGGCCCCTAAAATCAAATGCAGGAAGTGCGGGCGGCCCTCGCCTGCGTTTCAGGAGTCCATGCCACTTTACGAATACGAGTGCAAGAAGTGCCATCACCGCTTTGAACGGATCGTGAAGTACTCCGATCTCCCAATGAAGAAATGCCCCGACTGCGGCGGTCGAGTCGAGCAGACGATCACTGCCCCCGCAGTGCAGTTCAAGGGATCAGGGTGGTACGTCACCGACTACGCCAAGAAGCCCTCGGCGACCGCGTCTTCCTCGAATGGAGATTCGAAATCCAAGGATGAGGCGGCTTCTAAGAAGGAATCGGCTTCGAAAGAGGAGCCAGCTTCGAAGAAGGAAGAAAAGTCTTCAAAGTCGAGCGAAAAGTCAAAGTCAGAGGGTTCCAGCAAGAAAGCCGAAAAGAAGTGATGCGAGGCTGAGGGCAGTCTCACTGCCCGCGAGATCCTTCGAGACCTCTCGGTCTCTCAGGATGACGTCTTCTTGAACCGTCTTACCTCCACGTCATCGCGTAGCCCAGCGCATTCAGGATTTGGTTTTCAAACTCATACTCTAGGATCACGTTGAAGTTGTCTCCCGCAAATTCCCAGGATGCAGCGTATTTCGTGAGTTCAGGCCGGTAGAAAGAGTATGCGGTGGTGTATCGCACATTACAGGGCCGCGGACACGCGATCATGCCCGTCGGGTCGGACCGGTGCTCTCCAGTCGCAGCAAACAAGTCCGCTGATGAAACGTCCGGTACAGCCTCTACCAAAAGCTGACGAGGTTCCACGCTCCAGGCACGTGGATCGCCGGGGAGCGTGTCCGGGGGCACGTTGTTTGAAAGTCGCTGTAGCGGGTTGAGGTCGATCTTCTGGGCCACGCTTTGCTGGGCTTCCGTCCAGATTGCTTGCAACTCGGTGTCGGAATGCTGGGTCTGATTTACAAATCCTGCGGCTACCGGGCTGTGCGGGCTTCCCTCGCACCCCAGGAGAAGCACGGTCACAATGACCGTGAGCACGCTTCGCTTCATTGTTCGCCTGGAAACCACTACTTGAAGCCATCGGCATAAGGCAATTCTTCTCCACTTTCCCCGAACGTTATACGTCTTTCGCCTGTTTCAGGCAGTTCCCCGCCCGGAGGGGCACGCTGAATCCCTTTGGAGTTTCCCTCATCTAAGTAGAGGTAACAATAGTCGTTGTAACGAGGATTTTATTATGATCAACATTCGACGCAGCAATGAACGCGGTGGCGGCGATTACGGCTGGCTCAATACGCGCCACACGTTTTCTTTCGACCAGTATCACGATCCACGCTTCATGGGATTTCGCTTTCTGCGCGTGATCAATGAGGACCGGGTCGCGCCCGGCAAAGGGTTCCCCACCCACCCGCACCGCGACATGGAAATTATTACTTACATTCTGGACGGCGCGCTTGAGCACAAGGACAGCCTGGGCACGGGTTCGGTCATTCGCCCCGGCGACGGCCAACGCATGAGCGCCGGCCGCGGCATCCGTCATAGCGAGATGAATCCGTCGCCAACCGAGGCGGCTCATCTGCTACAGATTTGGATCATGCCCGACCGGGCAGGTCATGAGCCCAGCTACGAACAGAAGGCGTTTCCCGATGAAGAAAAGCGCGGCAAACTGCGCCTGATCGCCGGGCCAGACGGCAAGGACGGCTCGGTGACCATCCACCAGGACGCGCGCCTGTACGTGACCCTCCTGTCTCCCGGACAGGAAGTCACCCATGCGCTGGCGAAGGGCCGCTATGCATGGCTGCAGGTCGCTAAGGGAGCGGTGGAATTAAATGGGCAACCGCTCAAACAAGGCGATGGCGCAGCGGTGAGCGACGAGGCGAAGCTGACCATCAAAGGCAGAGAAGACGCCGAAGTTCTGCTGTTCGATCTGGCATAGAATGCTGGCCACGGATTTGCGCGGATCACGGGGATTCTACATCCGTGAGAATCTGTGAAATCCGTGGCTTGTCTTTGCGAGGTAATCCATTGGCAGACCGGTCGTCGCCGCCTTCTTCGGTTCCGTTCGGTGTCGCTGCGATCTCAATCGTCTTCCTTCTTACGACAGCCTATCTCGGATTGCTTGGCGTAATCATGCTGATGTCTCCTGGCACAGCGTCCATGGCGCTGGGAGCGCCGCTGCTCAGCGGCTTGGAGCTGGCTGGGCCTTACATGTTTTTGTTAATGGCAGGAGTGGGAGTGCTCATAGGATGGGGATTGCTGCGGCTGAACAACTGGGCGCGGCGAGCGGCCATTGCTGTGGGATTCATTGGAGTGGTGATGCTGGTCCCCGCTGTTTCAGCTGCGGCGGTGGATTTTCGTGCGTCGTTGCTTTGGGGCGGACTGGGAATTATCGTTCGCGTGATAATCGTCTGGTATCTGTATCAGGAACCGGTAAAGCGAGCATTCGCAAAAGACTAGCCACGGATTTCACGGGTTCACGCGGATCAGTAACTTCAAACCAATTCTTTTCAGATCCGTGAAATCCGTGGCTGATTTTCTTATTTCTTGGCCTTTACTGGTTCATCCTCGCCCACGCGCCGGCTGACTTCGAACTTCATCTTCCCGGCTTTCTTGTCCGCGTCGACGATCACGTGATCGCCGTGCAGCACTTCGCCATCGAGAATCTTCATTGCCAGCGGATCCTGCACCAGCTTTTGAATCGCCCGCTTCAGCGGACGCGCTCCGAAATTTGGATCGAAGCCCTCGGCGAACAGCAGATCTTTCGCAGCGTCGGTCAACTCGATTGAGATCTTGCGATCAGCCAGCAGATGCCGCACATCTTCGAGACGCAGCTCGATAATCTTCACCAGCTGCTCCTTGCCCAGTGGTTTGAAGATGATGATGTCGTCCACACGATTCAGGAACTCGGGCTTGAAGTGCCCGTGCAGAGCGTTCATCACCTGCTTCGAGGCCTCTTCGAAATCTTTCTCCGAGCGCAGTCCTTCCGCCTGCAGGAATGACGATCCAAGATTCGAGGTCATAATGATCACCGTGTTGCGGAAATCCACCGTACGGCCTTTTCCATCAGTGAGCCGGCCATCGTCCATCATTTGCAGCAGCACATTGAAGACATCGGGATGCGCCTTTTCAATCTCATCGAAAAGGATAACTGCGTAAGGATGCCGCCGTACTTGCTCGGTGAGCTGCCCGCCCTCCTCATAGCCAACGTATCCCGGAGGCGCGCCGATGAGCCGCGACACCGCGTGCTTCTCCATGTATTCGGACATGTCTATCCTCACCATGGCGTGCTCATCGTCAAAGAGAAACTCAGCCAGGGCGCGCGCGAGTTCGGTTTTGCCCACGCCGGTGGGTCCCAGGAAAATGAATGAACCGATCGGGCGCTTGGGATCGCTCAAGCCCGCGCGCGCGCGGCGAATCGCATTGGAAACCCGCTCCAGCGCCTCATCCTGGCCGACTACGCGTTGCCGCAGCCGGTCTTCCATGCTGATGAGTTTCTTGACCTCTCCCTCGAGCATCTTCGACACCGGAATGCCCGTCCACTTGGAGACAATCCGGGCGACGTCTTCTTCGTCCACTTCCTCTTTCAGCATGCGCGCCTTGCCTTTAACTTCCATCTGGGCGGTGAGCCTGTTGAGCTCTTCCTCGGCCTGGCGCAGCAGGCTGTAACGGATCTCGGCCACGCGCTGCAAGTTTCCCTTGCGCTCTTCGGCTTGTTCTTCGATCTTCAACTGCTCGATCCGTTCTTTCAGAGCACGCGAGCGACCGATCAGTTCTTTTTCCCGCTTCCAGTTGGCCTTCAGCGTGTTGGCCCGCTCGCGAATCTCGGCCAGTTCCTTGTCGATCAGCAAGAGCCGTTCTTTAGAGTTCGGATCACTTTCCTTTTTCAACGCTTGCCGCTCGATTTCCAGTTGCGTGGCTCGGCGCTCAAGCTGGTCGATGTCCGTAGGTAGCGAGTCAATCTGAATTCGTAGCGAAGCCGCCGCCTCATCGATCAGGTCAATTGCTTTGTCGGGCAGGAATCGATCGGAGATGTAGCGATGCGACAAAGTCGCGGCCGCGACGATCGCCGAGTCCTTGATGCGTACGCCGTGATGCACTTCGTAGCGCTCTTTCAAGCCGCGCAGGATAGCGATGGTGTCTTCGACATTAGGCTCTCCAACGAAGACAATCTGGAAACGGCGCTCCAGCGCTGCATCCTTCTCAATGTGCTTGCGGTACTCGTTCAGCGTGGTCGCGCCAATTGCGCGCAGTTCGCCGCGAGCGAGCGCCGGCTTAAGCATGTTGGAAGCGTCCATCGCGCCCTCGGCCGCGCCCGCGCCAATCAGCGTATGCAACTCGTCGATGAACAGGATGATCTGCCCCGAGGAATCTTCAATCTCTTTCAGCACGGCCTTCAGGCGGTCTTCAAACTCGCCGCGGTATTTTGCGCCCGCCAGCATGGCACCCAGATCCAAAGCCACTACACGCTTGTTCTTCAACCCTTCAGGCACGTCGCCGGAAATGATGCGCTGTGCCAGACCTTCCACAATGGCGGTCTTGCCCACACCCGGCTCTCCGATCAGCACCGGATTGTTCTTGGTACGCCGGGAGAGCACCTGAACCACGCGGCGGATCTCTTCGTCGCGGCCGATCACGGGATCGAGTTTGCCGCGTCGAGCCTGCTCGGTCAGGTCGCGGGTATAGCGCTCCAGCGACTGATACTTTTCCTCGGGATTCTGATCCGTTACCTTCTGCGAGCCCCGCACCGAGGTGAGCGCCTTCAGGATCGCATCGTAAGTTGCGCCATGACGTGCCAGGATTTCCTGTGCTGGATCGCGCTTGAGTTGCGCTGCTGCCAGCAGCAGGTGCTCGGTCGAAACGTACTCGTCCTTGAAGTTGCTGGCTTCTTTGAAAGCCTTGTCCAACAACTGATTCAGGGAATTGGAGGTTGTTGGCTGGGCCGCGCTGCCCGAGACTTTTGGCAGGGTCTCGATGACGCCGTAGGCATCGTGCAAGACGGCTTGCGGACCAATCCCAATCTTCTCCAGCACGGGCGGAACGATGCCTTCCTTGTCCTCGACCAGTGCGGCCAGAAGATGCACCGGCATGAGCTCGGGATTACCGTGCTCCGATGCCATATTGCTTGCGCGCTGAACTGCTTCCTGTGCCTTGACTGTGAATTTATCCCATCGAATTGCCATAATCTTTTCCTTACTACTATTGTCACCCTGAACGAAGCGAAGGGTTTATGTATTTGTTCGGGTCGAAAAAATGCATGGATTCTTCGCTTCGCTCAGAATGACAGCTCATAGAAAACGGGAGACGGTCACCTCTGCCGTCTCCCGTCAAAAACTGTCGAGCTTCGCTCGACCGGACGGGTCAAAGACCCGTCCCTGCACAAGCAAATTGCCAGCTTACGCGGCCTTGCTTGGAGCCTTGGCTTCGAGGGTCTTCTCGCTGCCCACGTTGACTTTGATCTGCTTGGGCTTGGCTTCCGCCTTTTTCGCCAAGTTGATCTTCAGGATTCCTTTGTCGTAGGTAGCCGAAACCTTCTCCGTATCCACGGTCTGGGGCAAGGTGAAGGAGCGAGTGAAGCTTCCATACTGCCGCTCTACGCGACGGAAATTCTCTTCTTTCTCTTCCTTTTCGAACTTGCGCTCGCCGTGCACGGTGAGAGTGTTGTTCTCGATGCGGACATCGATGTCCTTCTCGTCAATACCCGGAACTTCGATCTTCAGGGTGACGTTGTGGTCGTCCTCGTACACATCCACGGGCGGTGCAAAAGCGCTCGTGGCTAAAGACTGGTCTTGTGTGTCGCCACCAAACGAATCACGGAACAGCCGGTTCATGCGGTCTTGCAGCGTGGCGAACTCACGGATAGGCTCCCAACGGGTTAAAACGGTCATAGGTCAATTCCTCCTTCAAGAATCTATTGGAAATCTGATTTTAGGGCTTCCTTAACACTACCTTGGATGCCTAATTAGCGTAAAGGAAGCATAAAACTTGAGTGTCTTATTGTCAATACATTTATTGGCTGCTTTTTCATTAGCTTACAGCCAATACAATGCACTTCAAGTAAGCGGTTTCTGGCACTGTTAGTAGTCTGGGATGGTCCTTGGCTTGGGTTCGGTTCTCCACAATACGCAGATTTCTGTGCATATCCCGGGCGGCTTGCGCCACCACTTCCAGAAAGTCCGCCGGACTAACGTGGTACGAACACGAACAAGTGACCAGGATTCCGCCCGGGCGGAGCATCTTCAGAGCCCGCAGATTTAGTTCTTTATACCCGCGCAGGGCCGTCTCCAGATTGCTCTTGCTTTTGGCGAAAGCTGGCGGGTCGAGGACGATGGTGTCATATTGCTGCCCGGTGGTGGCGTAGTCGCGAAGCAGATCGAAAGCATTGGCCTCAATCCATTCGACCTCGCGCCCGTTCAAGGTAGCGTTGCGATCGGCGACCTCGAGCGCTGGCCTTGAACTATCTACTCCCGTGACCTTGGAACAGTGCTGGGCAAGGTGAAGGGCAAAGCCTCCATGGTAACAAAAGACGTCCAGCGCTTCGCCGCGAGCGTACTGTGTCGCCGCAGCATAGTTTTCACGCTGGTCGAGGAAGGCGCCGGTTTTCTGGCCTTCAAACGCTTCGTAGTGAAAGCGCACCCCGTTCATGGAAAATACGGTGGTTTTCTGTTCGCCTTGTAACAGACTAGAGGACCGGGCAGGCAGTTGCTCCAACTCCCGCACGCGAGGATCGACGCGCTCCGCAATTGCCGCAGGTGTCAAACGCTCGGTCAGCTCAGAAACTATGACTTGGCGCACGGCTTCCGTATCCATAGCCTGGGTGAGCACCTGCATTGAAAGCAGATCGTTGTACCGGTCCACAATCAGGCCGGGCAGGAAATCCGCCTCACTAAAGACGATCCGGTATGCATCCGTGTCACGAACCATGCGTTCGCGATAAGCAATCGCCTCCTGGAGGCGCTTCCGCAATAAACCATCGAGATCCCTTATAGCTTCTTTCGAAAGCATGCGGACCGCGATCTGTGAGGCGCCGCTGTACAGAGCCGTGCCTAAGAATTTCCCGCGCTCGTCCATCACTCCAACCGCGGAGCCGGGAGCAATGCCGTCCGCCGTGACGATGTCGGAGCGATAGACCCATACGTGCCCGTCGTTGAGGCGGTTCGCTCCCTTGCGGGAGACTTTGACCACGGGAAGTCCGTGCGGGTCCGCTGATTTCTTAGGCATGAAAGAATCTTAACCCGGCACGGGTCACGTAGTGAGATACCTCCGGTGGACACACTAACGCTTTGTCATTCCGAGGAGCGAAGCGACGAGGAATCTCAGTTCTTTCTTAAGATGGGAAGAACCTAGGTCCCTCGCTTTGCTCGGGACGACAGATGGTGGTTCGAGCTGGAAGTTCAGCTAGCGGCGGGATGCTCCGAAGCGATCGCTTCGCCTCTGGCGTGACTGCGGGTACGCGATTCCGCCCGCGCCAAATCAAGGTCTCGATGCAAAGCGTCAAGTGTTGCGGTAGGAAGCTCGTTTCCCCACTCCTCAAGCTCGGACGAGGACCAGCTTCCATTCAGCCGGATGGCATCGTCGGTGAGGTCCTCAGGAAAGGCCAGCCGGTACTCGCCTTCACGCACCAGGACGTCGCCAAGTCCACGCCCTGACGAGCTGTCGTACACGTGGCGGCTGGATTGTCCCTTGCTGTTGATGTAAACCAGGAACACTTCCCCATGATCCTCGAAGCTCGGCCGGTAATACCAGGCTTGGCTGGACTCAAACTTGGGGTGGGCCCTCCGCCGCCTGGCGATCACGGCGGGGTCTGCCGCTTCGTCATTTGCCGGGTCGTAAAAAAGAATCCGCTGGCAGGACTCGCAGACGACTACTTGAGCTCCCGCGCGTACTTCATTGTAGGTCTGGGGACGCAGCATGACCTGGCATGCCAAACACTTATGATCGCGAGCCTCGGAAAGGCCGCTTCCGCGATGCTTCGCGACCCGGTCGTACTGACGCAGAAGATCGGCATCCACGCCGGCCCGCGCCTTTTCCCGTTTGGCGTTCCACTCCGCCAATTCCTTTTCGTCTTCCGCAGTCCGCTGCCGGGCGTTGACTTTTTCCTTTTCGATCTCTGCCGTCTCGGCTCTTAACTTCGCCTCAGCCGCTTTTACATCCTTCTCGCGGACCTCGGCGTTGACCATCAACTCCAGAATCTTGTCTTCGTTGGCGCGAATATCCTGCTCGGCGAATTGGATCTCGTGCAGCAGTGCCTTATATTGCTCGTTGGTCTTGACGGCGAGCGATTGGTCGCGATACTTGGAGATCTTTTGTTGCTGGTCGGAAATCGCGCTCTCGAATTTGCGGCGGGCCGCTTCGTCGGCCTTGACAGCGGTTTTGGCTTTTTCGAGGATAGCCTTGGTTCCGGCCAACCTCTCTTCAATGGCGGCCACCCGCTTGGGCAGGGCAGCGATTTCTTCCTTCAATCGCAGGATTTCCCGATCCGCCTGTTGCAGTGCGATCAGGTTTTGCACGTCTGGAAGCATCTTTAAGAGTAGCACTTCTCTTGATTTTACCATGGGCATGGGCAAGAGATTGCTGGCAGCTTCTCAGGTGCTGCCACCCTCCCACTTTGTTGGTCATCCCGAACGAAGTGAGGGATCTGGGTTCTTGGCTTGGCCGGGGAAACCCAGATTCCTCGTCGCTCCTCCTCGGAATGACACGGAGAATGGTTTGTGACCAGCCGCACGAACCCGCTCTGCCGGTGTACACTTTTGAGCCTTACCCTTAAATGGCCGAATTTACTCGCGGAGCTGTCTCGTGAAGCAATTCATCCGTCCGATGATTCTATGGTTACTCGTCCCCTTAGCGGTCGCCCAGACGTCCACTCCGCCCAAAAAAACTCTCACCATCGAGGCCATCTTCGCCGGTGGCGGCATTACCGGACGCCCACCGGAATCCCTTCAGTGGACTCCCGACCACGCGAAGTTCTCTTTCATCCAGCGCGACGACACCGGCGAACACGGCGAGCTGTGGGTCGTGGACGCCACCACGGGCCAGAAAACGCTGCTAGTCAGCGAAACCAAACTAGCGACGCTGGCTCCGTCCCCCGAAAAGATCAAGGATGAGCGCGAAATAGAGCGCATCACACGCTATCACGTCGATCCCTACCGCTGGGCGCCCGATTCCAAACACTTGCTCTTTGTCCCTCAAGGTCAGCTCTGGCTTTATTCGCTCGAGACCGGCACAGCCGTTCAACTCAGCGCGTCGTCCGACCCCAATGGTGATCCTAAGTTCTCTCCCGATAGCACCCGCCTGGCCTACGTGCGCAAACACAATTTGTACGTGCGAACTTTCCCCGGCGACACCGAAAAGCAGCTCACTCGGGAGAAGGACGACAAGGAGAAGGAGAAAGACAAGGACGACAAAAAGAAAGATGCCAATCTGCTGAACGGCGAGGTCGATTGGGTCTACGCTGAAGAACTGGACGTGCGCAGCAATTACTTCTGGTCCCCGGATGGCAAGAGCATCGCCTTCCTGCACATGGACGAAACCCGCGTGCCCACCTATCCAATCACCGACTGGATGCCAACGCATCCCACTGTGGACAGGCAAAAGTATCCCCAAGCGGGCGATCCCAACCCGGTCGTGCGCCTGGGAGTCGTGGGCGCGTCCGGCGGTGATACTAAATGGATCTCGCTAACCGAGGACCCGGAGATTTACATTCCGCGCTTTGGCTGGATCAGTGACGGTGTCCTCTGGGCTGAAGTATTGAATCGCGCCCAAAACAACCTTGACCTCTATTTCATCGATGCCCACTCCGGGCGCTCCCATAGAATGCTCACCGAATCCATCCCCGACGCGTGGGTCAACGTGAACGACGACATGACCATCCTGAAGTCGGGAGACCGTTTCCTCTGGTCAAGCTGGCGCGATGGAACCACCCAGCTTTATCTCTACAGCTTCGACAAGGCGAACCCGCTCGCTTCCGACGCCAAGTTGGAACGTCAGCTCACCAAGGGTGATTTCGAGATGTTGGGCGTCAATGGCGTGGATGAAACTGCCAGTCTGGTTTATTTCACCTGCAACAAAGACGATCCCCGCCAGCGCCAGCTCTACGCGGTGAAGCTTGACGGTTCCGAATTCCATCGTGTCTCGCAGGAAGATGGAATCCACCACCCCACATTCGCCGAAGAGGGCCAGTACTACGTGGACGAGTTCTCGGCCCTCATGACGCCGCCGCGTCTATCGGTTTGCGCCGCCGGCGGACCATGCAACAAAGTATGGAATTCGCGCAGCGTGGACGATTTCGGCCTGATGACGCCGAAGTTTCTCGAATTCAAAGCCGACGATGGGACCATCCTCTACGGTAAACTGGTGCTTCCGCCCGAGAGCGCATCGGCTGGCAGGATCCCTGTCATTGTAAATATCTACGGCGGCCCAGCCGCGCAACTAGTCACCAACAGTTGGATTGAGGACTGGCAGGGTTCCTCCGGACTCTTTCATCAACTTCTAGCTCAGCGAGGATTCGCGATCTTCACCGTCGACAATCGCGGTACTCCCGGCCGCGACCGCAAGTTCATGACCGCGATCCGCCATCAGTTCGGCGGGATCGAACTCAAAGACCAACTCACAGCCCTCGATCAGCTCTTCGCTCAGTATCCCCAACTGGATCGCAACCGCGTAGGCATTTGGGGCTGGAGCAATGGCGCATCGATGACTCTTTACGCGATGACCCATTCAACCGTTTTCAAGGCCGGAGCCGCCGTTGCCCCAGTCACCGACTGGCGCAACTACGATTCCATCTACACGGAACGCTACGCCGGACTGCCAACCGCCAAGAACACGACCAGCTACACCGATCTGAATCTGCCCAAAGTAGCCGACAAATTGCAAGGCTCACTGTTCCTCGCCCACGGAACAGGGGACGACAACGTGCATTTCCAGAACAGCATTCAGATGGTCGAGGGTCTAATCCAGGCGGGCAAACAATTCCACTTCATGGTCTATCCCAACAAGACCCACAGCATCCGTGGCGCGGACGATCGCGATCACCTCTTCCACCAGATCGAAGACCACTTCGAACGCGAACTGAAATAAACTCACGTGGAGACAGGCGCCCTCGGCTGTCCCGTCGAGCGCAGCTCGACACTGCCTTTCGCCCGAAAGTACAGAGTCGGTGTGGTCCCGAGCGCTTTCCTGAACATGGAAATGAACGCACTCGGTGTGCTGTAACCCGCTTCCAAAGCGGCGTGCGTGACCTTGGCTCCCTCTGCCAGGAGGCGCATTGCCTGCATCAATCGAAGTTGCTGGCGCCACTTACCAAACGTCATCCCCACTTCTTCCTGAAAGAGTCTTTCCACCGTCCTCTTACCGGCACCGGCTGATTTGCAGATTTGCGCGAGCGGCCGCGCGTCGCTCGGGTCGGCGATCAGTATCTCTGCGACCCGAAGCCCCCTGGGATCGGACAAGTTAGGAAGCTGCAACGGAACCATCTGAATCGCCTTGAGCTGGTCAACAATTGCGTCGATCAGGTGACGCTGCCACTGAACACTCTTCTTAAGAACTGCGAAGTTGCAGGCGTGCAGAATAAGTTCCTTCAGCAGCGGCGACACGTTGACTACGCAACAGCTTCGAGGCAGCGTTCTCGCCAGCCTCGGCTTGAGGTATAGAGTCCGCATCGCTACCATGCCTGACATCGTAATGGTGTGCGGAACCGCCGCCGGTATCCAGACCGCGCGGTGAGTCGGGACCACCCAGGTGCCGGCGCTGGTGCGAACTGTCATCACTCCACGGGATGCATAGACAATCTGGTCCCAATCGTGAAAATGCAACGGGATCACGTGTCCACCCGGGTAGTCGTGCGTCAGCGTGGCGATCTGCGACTGTTTCTTTCCCAAACGATCGAAGAATGCATGTTGTCGTTTTTGCAACATTTATTGTCAGAATATCGGAAGTACGCAACGCCATCAAACGTTAAGCTGAGTTCGTCTGAAATTGATTATGAAGGAACAACGTGAACCGCCTGCACCATTGGCTATGCCGTTCGGACGCCTGGCGAGAAACCGTCCAGCAGCGAGTGCCGTGGGTCCTCAGCGGCGTCGACCTGGGGCCAAACGTGCTCGAACTTGGACCTGGCCCCGGTCTCATAACCGATCTGCTGCGGCCAACGGTGCGGTGCCTCACCTCGCTCGAAGTCGACCCCAAGCTGGCGGACTCTCTAAGTTCGCGTCTGCGCGGCAGCAATGTTCAGGTGGTCGCCGGAGACGCCACGGCCATGCCATTTCCAGACGCCCATTTTTCCGGAGGAGTTTCGTTCACCATGCTGCATCATGTGCCTTCCCCGGAACTGCAGGACAAATTGCTCCGCGAGGTGTGGCGCGTCCTAAAGCCAGGAGGAGTCTTCGTGGGCAGCGACAGCCTGCAAAGCTTGTTCATGCGACTGATCCACATCGGGGACACGCTGGTGCCGATCAATCCAGATACGGTCGGTGCGCGCCTCGAAGCCGCAGGATTTGACGTCTTGGAAGTAGAAAAGAACTCTCACGCATTTCGGTTTCAAGTGCGGAAGCCGTCAGCACGTTTGTAGATAAAGAACCAGTGGATGATCAGGAGGAATACAGTCATGAAGCAAAACATCGTTGTTCGAAGTTCGAAGTGGTTCAGAAGTGCTCACCTGCTTGAGCTCAGCAAAACGCGATTCGAGTGGACGCTTTTTATCGCACTCGTTTGCCTGGCTGTCCCTATGTTGATGGTGGCGGGCGACACCGTAGACTCTACCGCAGTTGGAACACGCACGGTGGAGGGATTGGTACGCGACATCGCCTGCCCCCTGCAAAACAAGAAGTCTACGTCGACCAGCTACAGCAAGGATTGCATCACGATGTGCGCCAAGGTGGGCTCGCCGTTGGGAATTCTGACGAGTGACGGCTCGGTGTACGTTCCGGTCACCGAATCCATGCCGGACACAGGACAGGATGCGCTGAAGCCTTTCGTTGGCGAGCACGTGCAAGCAACTGGCAAAGTGTTCGAAAGAAACAGCACGCACGCCATCGAAATCAGCGAAATCCATCAGCTTCCAAATGATGCGGCGAGTAAGTAGGCCAGCCCCACAGCAAAAGAAGTAAAGGAAGGTCTCTATGAAAAAACAAATGCTTGTTCGAGGTTTGGTTTGGTCCAGAAGCGCTCTCTTGCTTCTTGTCATCGCTGGATGGTTTTGCCTGGGGGCGACATCGACGTTGGCTGCCGTCGATTCTGGGCCGTGTTCGGCAAACTCAGACAGTCGTCAACTGGACTTCTGGCTTGGCGACTGGACCGTGACCTATCCCGGCGCTTCAGTCCCCAGCGCCAGCAAAGTTTACCTCGAACTCGACAAATGCCTGCTCGTCGAAAGCTGGGACGGCGGAAAAGGTCACACCGGCAAAAACATGTTTGCTTACAGCTCGGACGATAAGAGTTGGCACGGCATGTTCGCAGATAACGATGGCCGCGTTCACATCTTCGAAGGCAAGGTTACACCGGGCTCGGCCGAGTTTCTCGGCCCCAGCACTGGCCCCAATGGCCAGGCCGTCCTCAACAGAATTAAAATGGTCCGCGTCAGTCCTAGTGAGATTGAGCAAACCTGGGAGAAATCGTCAGACAAAGGCGCCACCTGGACCATGGAATTCCGCGGAAAATACTCGCGCGAGAATCCTTAGCCTGTCATCCTGAGGAAGCGGAACCTTCGCAAAGCGAAGGCTCCCAACGAAGGATCTCTGCACTTCTCTACCCCGCGCCGCCAATGTAGGCGCGGACGCCCGCAGCCGTACGCTGTACAATTTGAAACTTACTCTCAGTTAGAAATAGGTGGCGCAACGCTTTCAGCGCGGCGGCAAATGCGCTCGAATCAGCCAAGCCTCTAGCCCTTGAGGTAACAGCCCGTAGGGATGTGCGCCAAACGCTGTCTGCCGCTGGACAGGCGTCCCAAAGTGGGAAATGCCCATGAGTCTCTCTCATTTCTACCTTGACTTTCACACACGATTTCAGTTAATCCTGTAACTGTATAGTCAGCCTATAGATAATACGAAGAACCGCTAACTCCTTTGTCCGGAAGATTTTGCATATAAGTCCTTATTCCTCAAAGATCTTGGTGGTAGTGTGCCCCTAATCCCATCATTCCAAAAGACCAGGGGGAGGGGGGTACCATTAATTAAAAAGTAAACCAGCCTTGCCTGAGTCAGCTGATGCAAAATAAAGTTGTGGAAAATAAATCCGTGCACCCCCGAGGCTGATTCATGCACCGCTTGACGCTAGGCGATTTCGAACTTATCGCTGTCTCGGACGGCACGTATCGCCTCGACGGCGGAGCATTCTTCGGCGTTGTCCCCAAAGTCATGTGGGAGAAAAAAGTAAAGGCTGATGCCGAGAACTACGTTCCCGTCGGATTGAATTCGGTGGTAGTGCGAACCGGCCAGCACACGGTCCTGATCGAAACCGGGATCGGCAACAAACTTCCCGAGAGATTGATCAAGATATTCGGCCAGCCCGCGAAGTTGCTCGACAATCTAAACGCCGCCGGCGTTTCGCCGGAAGACATCGACATCGTGATCAACAGCCACCTGCATTTCGATCACTGCGGCTGGAACACAATGCTAAGAGACGACAAGATCGTGCCGACATTTCCCAAGGCAAAATACTACGCACCCGAAGGCGAGTGGCAGCATGGACGCCTTCAACTCGAGCGCGACGCCATCAGCTACATGTCCGAAAACTACGATCCGCTGATCAAGACTGGCCGGATGGAGTTGCTGCAAGGAGATCAGGAGATCGTCCCCGGAATCTCAGTAAGAGTTTTCCCCGGCCACACCCTCCACATGCAAGCCGTAATCATCGAGAGCGGCAGCCAGACTGCTTGCTACATCTCCGATCTGATCCCCACCAGCGCCCACATTGATCTGACTTGGGTAATGGCCTTCGATCTTTTGCCCCTGCGAACCATCGAAAGCCGCAAGCGGTATTACGCGCAGTCGATCCCAGAAAAGTGGCTGACCATGTTCACCCACGACCCCAACACCCCGTGGGCATATGTGGAAAAGGACGAGAGAGGAAAAATGTTGGCCAGGGCAGCCACGTGATAATAAGAGCTTCAGACAAATCTCGAATACAACATTCTCGAACGCGTGCCCAGCCTGTTCGGATCAGCAAACGAGTGAAGCACGCGTCCGAGAACGCTTAGTTGCGGTCAAAAGTGTTACTTGAAAGTCGCGTTGAAGCCTTGCATAGCCGCGCCGCTCGTAGGTATGTACCCTCCAGCGACCATGCTCTTGTCGTTGAGCCCGCCTCCGTAGGATTCATAGGACTTGGGATAGTTGAATTTATAGTACTTCCCCCCGTGGAGCAGGGCGCCATGGTACAGTCCGGCGCTATCGAACCACTCGAAACAGACATCGTTCTCGTTGTTGATGTCCAGCGGGCCGGAGCCCAGTGCGCCAGCACCCGGGACATTAATTTTCTTGAAGGTCTTTCCGTTGTTTGTGGTCATCACTGATCCCAGTGTGCCAGTTGAGTTCACAAAATAGTAAGCCACGATGGTCCCTTTGTTGTTGATGCCAGTGGCCACGGTACCCAAACCTCCCGGCACGGTCAAGGTTGTGTACTTCCCACCCTTTAGCAGAAATCCGTGGATCACCCCAGCCGAGTCTGTGTAGTTGCCGACGATAGCCCCCGTATCGTTGATCCCGTTAGCAGACGTGCCAAGGTTCCCTTTAGGACCCGGGATGTCCGTATATTTCCCGCCCTTGTACATAAATCCGACCGTAGCAGTGCCGGCGGTGTTCGTGTACACGCCGACCACGCCCGTACTGTTGTACTGGATATTGCTAGCCCCAGTGGTGCCAGCTTTGGCCTTCGGGTCATCCAGTGTGGTGAACTTCTTGCCTTTGAGAATATAACCGTGCGCAACGCCGGCACTGTCCGTGTATCCCCCGACTGACATTCCCGCGTTGTTGATTCCGCCAGGGCTGGTCGACATGGCTCCAGGCACGCTCGCCTTGGTGAAGGTGAAGGTTAGTGGTGGTGCATCGGCTGCGGTAGCGGCGACGACGGTGAACGCCAGCGCAAATGCTAGCAGGCAAAGGATTGATTTGCAGTTTTTCATGTTTTCCTCCTCACGTAGTGAAGTGCTTAAAAGAATTGACCTCCAATAGCGAACTGCTGTCTCGAACAAGTTGACGAAACAGCTATTGAAAGAGGCGGAAAGGGACCCGGAAATATGTAAATCGGGAGCTCGAAGTGCTCCACGACGAAGGACGCGCCCAGAATTATGTGCGCGTGTTGGGAGTATGTCAATAGGCTACTTGATGTAGGTAAATCGTTTCGCTCGCGGCGTGCTGGGCGCACGTTTCAGAGCTCGCGGGCGAGGGCACCCACGCCACACAATCTCTCCTCAAAGAACCCTTCGACTCTGGCTAGAATTTCCGGTGCGCTCTTCGACTCGTAAATCGCCTTGCGCAGCCCGGCTCCGCCCGGGACGCCGTGCGTGAACCAGGAGGCAAATTGCTTCATCTTGCCGACGGCGTCCGGTAGCTCTTCCTCGATCAGCATCTGGAAGTAGCTGCGAATCATCTGGTAGCGATCGGACTCGGTGGGCTCGTCATAGGGAGCTGCTGAGCTTCGCTCCGCCGGACGGACGAGGGCGTCCGTCCCTGCGTGGTTATTTCCTAACCATGCTGTGTATTGCGCGATCTGGCGGAAGATCCAGGGATTTGCGGGTGCTGTTCGCCCGATCATGACCGCGTCGCAGCCGGTCTGGGCGACGATTGCGCTAGCGTCTTCGGGCGTGCGGATGTTGCCGTTGCCGATCACGGGAATCTTGACTGCCTGTTTGACTGCGGCAATCCATTCCCAGCGGGCTTGTCCGCTGTAGCCTTGCTCGCGCGTGCGCGCGTGCAGCGCGACCGCGCATAGGCCGCAATCCTCGGCCATCTTGGCTAGTTCCACGCAGATAATGTTTTCGTCGTCCCAACCGGCGCGGAATTTTACCGTGAAAGGAATCCTGATGGCCGCGCGAACCGCTTCGAAGATCTTCCCGATCGCAGGCAAGTCGCGCAGCAGGCCCGAGCCGCCATTGCACTTGACTACCTTCTTTGCCGGACAGCCGAGGTTGAGGTCGACCAAATCGAAGCCCAGATCCTCGACGATACGAGCGGCGTCTGCCATCACTCTGGGATCGCTGCCAAAGAGTTGAGCCGAGATGGGATGCTCGTCCTCATAAAAATGGAGATAGCGCTTGGCCTTCTGGTCCTTCGCGCGGAGCACGCCATCGGCCGAGGTGAACTCGGTCATGATCAGGCCGCATCCCCCGAGGTTGCGAATGAATCGTCGAAAGACGGTGTCGGTGACGCCCGCCATAGGAGCCAAAACGGTCGCGGGAGTGATTTGGACATCGCCGATCGTCAGTCGGTCGGGCACGGTGGCGACTGCACGGGCGAGGACACCCGCGTCGACACTCACCGGATTTTCCCAGAATTTGCGCACCTAGCTATTTTACTGCCTTCCCCAAGTTATGCAGCTGTGGCACAATTTGGCATCACATAACTTATGGATGAAGTTCCTAGAACGCTTTCTCCCGAATCGTCCGCTGCGGATGCGGGTAAATGGATCGGCCGCGTGGTAATCGCCGTGATTCTGGCGGAGGGGATCTGGGGATTTATTGTTTCCGTCACCAACAACCTCGTCCTCCCCGTCCTGGCGCGGACCATGGGCGGCGATGTCCAGTCCCCGCTATACCTCGGCAAAGGTGACTTCAACGTTCCGGCTTTGTTTACAGCGGTTCTGGAGCTTTGCTTTGCTGGGATCGCCGCCGTGATCCTGAATTCCTGGCTGCAACGCAAACCCAGGGTGACTCGGACCAGGGCGATGAGGGTGAGCCCGATTCCGATGCCATCGATCGCACCAACGCAGCCGATGGCTCCGCCGCCCTCACCACCGGCGGTTGTGCCTGTTCAGGCGTCGGTTTTGGTGCCCTTGTCGCCGCCCGTGGCCGCGACTGTGCCGGTCCCCGCTCCTGTGATCCCAGTGGCAGCGCCAGCGCAAACAACATCCCCGGCGGGGCCGTCGCCGGGTCAATTCTGGTCGCCGCCTGAACCGCCGCCGCAGCCTAAGGTGGCTGTGCCGCCTCCGGCTCCGAAGGCGAAGCCGTCAAAACCTAAGCCGCCTAAAGAGGTTTATTACAACATCGTGGGAGAACCTATCAATCCCACGGAAGATGACTAGACCGTTTTGGCGTCGACTAACCCGGTCACTGACGCCAGTGTGAGTTTGTGTCCTGCGTGTTTGCGTAGCCGAGCAAAACCCAGATTTCTCGTCGCTTCGCTTCTCGGAATGACAGGGGGCTTGTGAATTGAAAGGACGGGCGGGGACGCCCGTCCTCTATCGATTAATCGCCATGCAAAAAGTAGAGCCTCCGCTAGGGAGGCTCTGGGATAAATCCGGCCCGGAACGTCAGGCCTTCGGTGATTCTTTCTTGGCGTATTTGCGACGGAAACGCTCCACGCGGCCGGCGGTGTCCATGAGCTTCTGCTTGCCTGTGAAGAAAGGATGGCAACTGGAGCAGATTTCTACGTGGATGTCTCCCTTGTGGGTCGAGCGGGTGGTAAAGCTGTTGCCGCATGCGCACATGACGCGGATTTCGTTGTAAGCGGGATGTATGGCTGCCTTCATAGTCTCCTAACCTCTGTACCAGACCTCTAGGGAACTATTCGATTCTAAAGGATGGCCGCAGGATTCAGCAAATGATGAGCCTTTCTTGGAGTCAAGCAAAGTCTTGATTCCGAAATTCGTCCCATCCCCTTCAAAATCTCTTGACAGACTTTTCCTCATTAGATCATTATTGACAGTGTCATGAATGACCTAATAATTTTAGCTTCCCTGCTCGATGGTCCAAAGCATGGATACCAGTTGAAGCGCGAGGCGGGGTTCATTCTTGGACAGGGCGCGATGCATAACAATCTGGTCTATCCGCTGCTGCGCTGTTTCACCGCCGAGGGCTGGGTGAGCAAGAAGACTGTGCCGGGAGAGCGTGGACAGACGCGTTTGCAATATGCGATCACCGCACTCGGACGGCGGGAATTGGTCGCACGATTGAGCGAATTCGGCGAGTCGGACGCGTCCTCGTTCGTGGGTTTCATTACCCGAGTGGGAATGTTCGAAGTGCTCGAAGCGCCGGTCCGCTTGCGCATCCTCAAAGAGCGGGAAAGATATCTGCGAGACCGGGAAGAGAAGCTGGGCAAGCTGCGGCAGAGTATGGACCTGGGGACCTACGGCGGAGAAGTGGTTCGCTACCTGATTGAGCAGATTCACTCGGAGTTGGGATGGATCCGGCGCCTGCACCGCCTCGGCGCAGCCTCAGGAGACAGTCATCGCGAAATGGAAGGGAGAAAAACGTCATGAATCTACCGAGCGTGGATTTGATTCCGTGGTATGCGCTGGGCATTTATTGGGTAATCAGTGCGCTGCGGGTGAAGCAGACGAAGGTCCAGGAGGATCTGGGCGGGCGTCTACTCCACATCAGCCTCATGGGTCTGGCATTTCTATTCTTGTTTTCGCACCGGCTGGATCTGGGTTTCTTAGGACAGCGATTTGCGCCTGCGAGCGATTGGCTCCGAACATCTGGCATCGTTCTGACCTTCGTCGGAGCTGGAATTGCGATTTGGGCGCGATATAGTTTGGGCCAGTACTGGAGCGCGCGAGTCACTCTCAAAGTAGATCATGAGCTGATTCGCTCCGGTCCTTATGCCTGGGTGCGGCATCCGCTGTATTCCGGGCTGCTTGTGGCGATGGCCGGTAGTGCGTTGATCGCCGGGGAGTGGCGCGCTGTGGTTGGCGTCTTGCTGGGACTTATGGAATTCTCCCGCAAAGCGGCGAAGGAGGAGGCACTGCTGGCCAGCGAATTCGGCGATCAGTATCAGGAATTCCGGAAGCGCACCGGGTTTCTTGCACCGCGCTTGCGATAACGGTTGAGGCTGCTCGATTTTGAACGGCACGGGCGAGCGAGGTCGCCCGTCCCCAACACTGGTCTCTTCCCATCGCGGACGGGCGAGACGCCCGTCCTCCATCGATGTCGCTACAAAATGAAAAACGGCAGGGCCGACCCCCTGCCGTTTTCAAATGTGAAACTGGGCCCGTTACTTACTGCGGTTGACGGCTTTCTTGAGTTCGGCGCCGGCCGAAAACTTTGCTACCTTCCGAGCAGCGATCTTGATGGTGGCGCCCGTCTGCGGATTGCGCCCATTGCGGGCCTTTCTCTGCGATACAGAGAAGGTGCCGAAACCAATCAACGCTACCCGATCACCTTTTTTCAGGGCAGCCGTAATGCTGTCTACGGTTGTGTCAATGGCGGTAGCCGCTTGAGCCTTACTGATGCCGCTACCAGATGCGATTCGGTCAATGAGATCGGCTTTGTTCATCGTCTCTCCTGGCAGGTCTCTTTATCCTCAAAGGGCGCGGGGAGGGAGCACTCCCTGAGTGAGAAACCCGGCGGCCTTATTTAGCTCCTGACAAAGAGGAATGTCAACTGTGAAAATCGGCTCTGGATGCCATGTTTGGGTCGGTTCGGTGGAAAAGCTGTCCAAGAGTTGGAATTCCGGCTCAAGAATTAAAGCCACTCTCCTCGCTGGTTGGCGATTGAGAAGAGTGGCTCGTGCGGGCAAAGTCGTGACGATCTGCGAGGTTAATCCCCGGAAGGCATCAGGCTCTCCTCGGGGCCGGGTTCTGCGCCTTGCAGTTGAACAATCTCGCCGGATGGGCAGTCACCGAGAATGGGCTGACAAGCCGCGTCGGGCCCGGTTTTCGGGCGCACCTGGGGTTTCATCTGGGCGAACTGTTCCGCCTCCGTCGAACCGGCAAGCGCCGTCACGGATGACGTCCCCCCGGCAATCACCTGCGTGACGGCGTCGAAATAGCCGGTGCCTACGAAGCGCTGGTGTTTGACCGCTTCGTAGCCATGCTGGTATTCGCGGCTGAATTCCTTTTCCTGGAGCCGCGAGTACGCAGTCATGCCTGTGAGCTTGTATCCGCGGGCCAGTTCAAACATGCTCAAGTTCAAGGCATGGAAACCGGCCAGCGTGATGAACTGGAACTTGTATCCCATGGCTGCGAGCTCGGTCTGGAAGCGGGCGATGGTGGCGTCGTCCAGTTTTTTCTTCCAGTTGAATGACGGCGAGCAGTTGTAGGCCAACATCTTGTCCGGAAATTTCGCATGCACGGCGTCGGCAAACTGGCGAGCTTCCTCGAGATCAGGATGCGAAGTCTCACACCAGATGAGCTCCACATACGGCGCGTAGGCAAGAGCGCGGGCGATGGCTGATTCGATACCACCGCGGATTCCGTAGAAGCCTTCTGGAGTTCGCTCTCCGGTGAGGAATTTGCGGTCGCGCGGATCCACATCGCTGGTGAGCAGGTGGGCGCTATCGGCATCGGTTCGCGCCATGATCAGCGTGGGAACGCCCAGCACGTCGGCAGCCAGGCGTGCCGCAACCAGTTTCTGTATCGCTTCGACGGTCGGCACCAGGACCTTACCGCCCAGGTGTCCGCACTTTTTCGCGGAAGAGAGCTGATCTTCGAAGTGCACGCAGGCGGCGCCGGCCTCGATCATGGCCTTCATCAACTCGAATGCGTTCAGGTTGCCACCGAAGCCGGCTTCGGCATCGGCAATCAGGGGAGCAAACCAGTGCACTCCATTCTGGCCTTCGGCGTGATGAATCTGGTCCGCCCGGGTCAGCGCCTGATTGATGCGGCGGCAAAGATTGGGCACGCTGTCGGCGGGATAAAGGCTCTGGTCGGGATACATCTGACCGGCATCGTTGGCATCAGCCGCAACCTGCCAGCCGCTCACGTAGATGGCTTTCAGTCCGGCTTTCACCTGCTGGACCGCCTGGTTTCCCGTCATTGCGCCGAGAGCGGGAACGTAAGAGTCATTTTGCAGGAGGTCCCAAAGCCGCTCCGCGCCTTGTCGGGCCAGGGTGTGTTCAATGTGCATGGATCCGCGTAAACGCTCGACATCCTGCACGCTGTAAGGCCGGGTGATCCCTGCCCAGCGCGTACTCAACTTCCATTCCATTGCCATGTTTGAGCTCTTTCCGTTTCCGTTGCTTCCCATATTTTGTTTTCCTTTGCGGGCGGCTAAGAAGCGGCCTGCAGCTTTGGGGATTGTGGGGCACAGACCGAGCCCGGTCAAACTGAACGTTTCTATCATGCCGATAAAGAATTGTTATCAGGCGGAAGGTCTGTGATAATGGGACGTTGTTAGAGGACTGATTGCCACTGGCAGGCTATGGAAATCGACCAGGTTGAGACCTTCCTCGCGGTGGCGACATTTGGCGGCTTTCATCGCGCCGCGGAAGCTCTTCGCATCAGCCAACCAGCAGTGAGCGCCCGCATCAAGGCGTTAGAGGATTCCCTTGGAGTAAGACTGTTTTCGAGGTCCCGGGGCGGGCTGATTGTTTCGGACGCGGGTCGGACGTTTCGTCCCCACGCCGAACTGCTCTTACGAACAGCGGCACTCGCCCGGCAAGCGGTCCATGAATCGCAACCAGCCAGTGGCACTCCCCTGTTAATCGCGGCGGCGCTTTCGATCTCCGTATACTTTCTGCCGGACATTTTGAAGCGCTTTCAGCGGGCTCATCCCAACGTCATCATCAGCATTCGCCCGGGTCACTCGAAAGAGGTCCTGGACATGGTGTTGAGCGAAGAGGCGGAAATCGGTCTGGCTCGCTCGCTGCACCATCCCGAGGTCGAAACCATAAGCCTTCGCGATGATCCGCTGCTGCTCGTCGCACATCCGAAGCGAGGTCCAAAACACTCGCGACGGGCTCGGCTGGAGCAGGTAGCAAGTTGGCCGTTGATTTTCTATGAGCGGGGATCGAGCGACTGGACGCTTACCCACAGCTTGTTTCGAACCGCTGGCCTGGTTCCGAACGTAGCCCTCGAGGTCGACTCGATTGAAACTGCGAAGCGGATGGTGGAACGTGGGTTGGGTCTTTCCTTCCTGCCCCAAATCGCGGTTGGGAGAGAAATTCGTACCCACAAGCTCACCACGGTGAAACTCCTCGACGCTGAGCCGTTGCGGCGAAGCCTTGACATAATTCATCCCCGGCATCGTCCGCTGAGGACGGAAGTTCGCGCGTTCTTGCAAATGGTTCGAGAGGCAGCGAATGAAGGCTCATCAGGAGGCAATCCGCTCAGGAGAAAGCGATAGCCAAACTCACGTGGGGACAGCCGCCCCCGGCTGTCCCGCCGAGCAAAGCTCGGCTTAGATTTTGCGAAGCTACCTTTTCCGCCCCCGTCCACAACCTAGACCACATCTCCACAGCATGTGCACAGAGGAAGAGTTTTTTTCTATTGCACGATCTAGAACTATCGGGCACCCTTCGAAACGCACTCTTAAATCATGGCTTCTGTACCTGTGAGTTCTCGACGAAATCAACTCCTGGAGTGGTTTCCCTTCTACGTTCACCGCTTGGTCGGAGACGTAAAATATAGGGCCATGAAGGACTATCAGCAAGCTTGGTATCTGAATCTGCTGTTTGCATCATGGGTTTCGGAGCGACCGGGATATTTGCCAGACGACGGGCAGTTGTGGCGCCTCGCGAATGCGCGCACTCGGCAATTCTTTGAGAAAGAATGTGAGCCGATCCTGTGCATGTTCGAGCGCGAGGGCTCGATGACTGACGGTGGATTTACAATCGCAGGCAGCCGAATTGACTAGCTGCATACAGCCTGCCAAATATTATTGATTTGATGTCAGTTTTCCAAAGCGATTCTTGTCCATTCACACCTGCGGCAGGACTACGCTAATGAACCATAGGAGGGATGAGGGGATGAGAGAAGCAGTTCGTAGTGGACGGAGAGCCAATTTCTTCATTACCGAGAACAGATTTATCGATTGCTACGCAGCGAAAGTTGGCGGGAGCGGAGTTGCTGTCTATAGCATTCTTCAGCGTTGCGCAAACTCAGAGACCAAAGAAACTTGGATCAGCGCTCATAAAATGGCTGAAGTGTTGGATATAGACAGGAGCACCGTCTATCGCCAGTTAAAACAGCTCGAGGATCTGCGACTGATCAAAAGCATGCGAACTCGTGAAAAAACAATCTATGTAGTTCTTCCCGTCCCTCCTCCTCGCCCAGAGGCGGGCTCTGCCCCGCTTTTCGATGCAATCGATCTAAAAAACTCCGGTCAGGATGCAAACTGGCCAGTCGCACCAGCAGGAATAAGTCCGACCAGCGAGACTGATTCTCGTGAGTGCAACCCATCAGTCGCACCAATGCCACAGCCGGTCTCATTAACACGACCAGCCAGTTGCACCGGCGAGAATCGCAATAAGGAAGAACAAGACTTCCTTAACAAAACTCAAGAACAAGACCTTTTTAACAAGACCTCTGAAACGAATACGTCTGACATAAGTGAGGCAGCCCGTCGGATCATATACATACTCAAACTTCCAGACACATGCCTTAACGCAGCTATGGCCGCAGTTGAGATAAAAGCTAGGGGAACGAAATTATCCATGGACGACATAGTGACGGAGATTTGGGACAAGGCTAGGCGGGAGGAGCGTAGAAGCGGGTCCTCCGAAAGCTACCTTGCGGACTGCCTGGCCCAGACATTAGCTGAACGGATACTGGATGAGATTAATCTCCCTCCTACGAATAACCTCATCACCACGGTTACGGCTGCGTTGAAGGCTGAGGCTAGGGATAGAAAACTTGGTCTGGAAGAAACATCTGCCTTGGTCACGACCGCTGCGATCGATGATCGGCGCAAGGGCGTAGAAATCAACAGGTTTTACTTTGAAAATTGCAAATGGAGGTCAAGTGTCAGAATCAGTAAAGCCGAACAACGAAAACTCGATAATCTTGAGGTCAACGCCAGAGTGCAGCAACGACTTAAAGAAAAATTTGGTCATTCGTAGCTGGATTTCAAAGCAGTTGACCGTATTGGCGGAGGCTTTCGGGGAGTCGCTCACCGTTGAGCGTGTGGAAATCTATGCTGGAGGCCTGATCGATATTCCCCAAGATGGCCTTGAAACGGCATTCCGGAGAGCGCTCTATGAGCTGAAGTGGTTTCCAAAAATGTCCGAACTCCGGGATTTGTCAGGGTCAACTGCGGATGACCAAAGGAAGGTTGAAGCGCAAGCCGCCTGGACCTACGTGAATGAGTACCTACGTAAGTGGGGGATCGACCAACTGCCAGTGCGGTCCGGCGGGAAGTGGATTACGGCACCGCCGCTTGAGCCGCGGCTAGAGTATGCTATCAGGCGGATCGGTGGGCTTTGGCGCTTAAATCAAATCACCGACGAGTCGTACCCCTTCGTGTACAAAGATTTTTGCGAAGCGTACAACCTGGCGCCAGTCGCAGAGTTGATGACCCCGCAACTCTTGGAACAATTTGGAGACCGCAAACTTGCCGGGAACGTCAAGCAATTAACCGAAACTGAACTAACTCCGGAGCGCAAGGCTGAGCTCAGGCAAAAACTTGATGATGAACTGGCCAATCGTGGGCATGCCTAAACGGTGGACCTCTACAGAAAGTGGGGATATGCTCAGCACGCGCGAACTAGAATGACCTGGTGCTAGTTTACCGGATTGAGTTCTTACCAGCTGACGACGTAAAGGTGTTTGTCAGCGCGCCAGCCGCGCCGGCGGTATTCCTCCTTCGCGGGGACGACTCGCAATCTGAACCCTACGCCAGCAAAACTGCAAACCTGCGGCGACGCCTCCAGCGATTGCTCGGCACACCTGCGGAACGCAGCAAGAAGCTCAACCTGCGCGATCGCGTCCGCTGGATTGAATACAGCCCGACTGGATCAGATTTCGAATCTGGCTTCTTGCTTTACCGGCTCCTGCGCTCAACGTTCCCGAAAACTTACAGCAACCGTCTCCGTCTCCGCTTTGCTCCCCTGGTCAAGCTGCACCTGGAAAACGAGTTTCCTCGTGCTTCCATCACCACGCGACTCGGCCGTCTCAGTTGGCGCAATATCTATTACGGGCCATTTCCCTCGCGCACGGTGGCAGAGAAGTTTGCCAGCGACTCGCTCGACTTTTTCAAGATGCGCCGCTGCGTCGATGATTTGCATCCCGACCCCAAATTCCCCGGCTGCATCTATTCGGAGATGAAGATGTGCCTCGCGCCTTGTTTCAAAGGCTGCAGCGACGAGGAATACCATGCCGAGGTGGCCCGCGTGCAGGCGTATTTCGACACCGGCGGCGAATCCCTGGTGCGGGAAATCTCGGTGCAGCGCGATGCCGCCTCAGCCAATCTGGAATTTGAAAATGCCGCTTCACTGCACGCACGCCTCGACAAACTCAAGCCCATGCTGAGCCAACTCGCAGAAATCGTTCACCGCATCGATCGCCTCGCCGGCGTGATGGTGCAACGAAGTGCCAGCCAGGAGTCGGTCAACTTCTTCCGCATCGACGCCGGACGCATTTCTGGCCCAGTGATCTTTCCGATTCAGTCAGCAGAACACACCAAGTCGCAATCGATGGAATCGCGAGTTCAGGAAGCCCTCGCCTCGTTGCCGCCGCCGACTCCTAGTACCACCCTTGAAACCATGGAGCACCTTGCGCTGCTGAAACGTTGGTATTACCGAAGCAGCCGCATAGGCGAAATCTTTTTTGCGGACGAGAAGGGCACGCTGCCCATGCGTCGCGTCGTCCGAGGCATTTCGCGAGTCTATCGTGGCGAGAAATCAGAGGAAGATGCATCGCGAGTCGCCGATTCTTCATCTGTGCTCGGGAGGGAAGTCAATTCTGGGCCGGAGTCGTGATGCATGAAACGAGACAGCATGAAACAAGATCACAAAGACAAGGCGCTTCGAGAGCACGTTCTTTATCTGCTTGATGGCGGCGGCGCTCACGCCAAGTTCGACGAAGTCGTAGCAGACATTCCTCCCAAGCTGCTGGGACAGAAGCCCGCCGGGCTGCCTCATTCACTCTGGAGGTTGCTGGAGCACCTGCGCATCGCGCAACGGGACATTCTGGAATTCAGCCGCAACCCGAAATACGTCGCTCCGAAATGGCCTGAAGGCTATTGGCCGAAAACGGAAGGCCCACCGAGCCCAGCCGCTTGGAATGCGAGCGTGAAGAAATTCCGCCAGGACCTGAAGGCGATGCAGGACCTGGTGAAAGATCCCCAAACCGATCTGTTTGCGAAAATTCCGTGGGGCGACGGGCAGACCGTCCTCCGCGAAGCCCTGCTGCTGGCCGATCACAACGCGTACCATCTGGGGCAGATGTTGGACGTTCGGCGTCTATTGGGGGCATGGCCAGAGAACTAAGCCTTAAATTCGCCACGGATTACGCGGATAAGCACGGACTTACGACAGCGCGAAGCTAGCCGGCTTTGATCATTTGCATCTTTCTCTCCGACCGCTTCCTGAACACAACCCGCACTCCCTGGCGCCATCTCTCGTCAATGCCGAGCAACACCCAATCGATTTCCGGTGAAATGTAATGCAGCAACGTGTCGGTCGCGGGATGCACATGCAGAGCCGGGGCCACCAGGAAAAGCAACGGCTTGTCGGCACACAATTCGCGTCCAGGAAAGTATCCGAAGCGCTGAAACTCGCCGCGGGCGTGGTGCCACGCCACTCGCGCCCAATAGTCCAGACCCTGTAATGGTAGGTGAATGTCTTCATCGGCCTTGAGTTCGACCACCGCGAGGCGTCCGTCCCTGGTGACAGTGAGCACGTCGATCATGGCGCGATCGGAGGCAGAAAACGCCGGAACCTGCGAATACAAACAGGCTGAATCCAGGCGTTCGTCCAGACTTGTAACGTCTCGCACCACCAACGATTCCAGCCAGCGTTCCGGATGCAGGCGCCAGAGCGGATGGTCGCGCGGGCCCTCGGGATGGCGCACTTCACCGATACTTCGCACCAGTTGCGAGAACGCAGCAAAGTTAGTGTCATTGAGAGTTCGTTCCTGCGCGCCCACGCCGAAAACAATTTCAGATTTGCTGATGAACGACCCGGCTTCGTGAGCCAGCCGCGCCCGTGCGAACTCCAGCCCATGACAACGAAAAGCGATCTCCGCAGATGACAAAGTCGCAATTTCCACTTCGGACATCAACTCGCGAACCTGCTCGATCGCAGTCGCGAGCCTTGCGGCTGTTGCAGATTCGTCGGTCGAGTGCACCAGCCGGGTCGCCACATTGCCGCAGTCGGCGATATCCAATTCCTTCAAGTTATCGTCCCGCTCTTCCAGGTCGTACAACTGCCACTTGGCCGCTTCAGCGTTCAAATGTGCCATACGTTCCCGAGTCAGTGCAGAGGCGCCAAAGGGCACAAACAGCTTCAACCCTTCGACCACGAACTTCCCGGCCTTCGCGACCCGGCAGGCATCGAGCCACAGAATGCCGAACGTCAGCGCGGCATCGATCGAACCCTGCGTCTCCTGTCCGTTCACGCCCAACACGGCAAAAGCAGATTGCCCTTTGCGTAATAAGCCTCGTGCGTAGACAGGACCAAAAGATCGCTCCAGATCCATCGACGTGCTCAGCCGGTCCACGGTAAAGCCAGGAAAGCGGCGCTGCAGCACTCGTTGCAGCACTCGCTGGTACGCCACCCGCGCCGCGCGCTTCGCAGTGGGCGTTCGCCGGTCGCGTTCGCGGCAAATCTCCAGCTTGGTTGGTTTCACCTGTCCCAGCCGTTGCACTGCCAGTCGAAGGATTTCATTCTTGACCTCGGCTTCCAAAACTCGCCGCACGAAATTCCGTTCCTCCGACCACAGATGCAACAGGCACTTGTTCCTCTCCCCGGAAATGGAGTACTTCGATTGAGCGAGATCGAAGACAACGGAACCGTCTTCAATGATCACGGCATCGCGCGCGGAGGTGAGGAAGTCTTCGACTGTGCGGACAAGGGATTCGGGAGTCACTCAGGCATTGTTTCAGCCCACTGATAACCTCGTCTGTGACAAGTGAACACGACCTGAGAACCGGTTAGCATCGCATAGGCAAGACGCGGGCGAGGGCGCCCGCGCCCCACAGGGACGTATGGGATAATGAGTCACGGAGCTTTTCCGAGTCCGAGGGCATCTAACCAACGTGGACACAAATAAATTCTTCTTCCAGCATTACGGCCTGACCGAACACGATCTCGAGCATTATCTGGCAGCCGCTCTCTCGGCCGGGGCCGACTACGCCGACCTGTATTTTGAATACCTTTCTTCGACCTCGCTGATGGTGGACGAGTCGATGGTGAAGTCTGCTTCGCAGGGGATCTCCGCGGGTTGCGGTGTCCGCGTGATCGCCGGTGAACGCACCGGATACGCCTATACCGACGATCTCTCGTCCGAGCGCATTCTGCACGCCGCCCGCACCGCCGCTTTGATTGCCAGCGGACCGGCCAAGACTCCAACCGTTGGCTTTCAGGAAAAACCTGCCCGGAGTCTATACCCGGTGAAGCTTCCTTCCGTGGACGCGGAAATCACCGCCAAGGTCGAATTGGTAATGCGCGCCGACCAGGCTGCACGAGCCTACGATCCCCGTATCAAAGAAGTGCGAGCCAGCTACGCGGATGAGCTTCGAAACATTCTGGTAGTTGGGTCGGATGGCACGTTCGCCGAGGATTCGCAGCCGTTGGCGCGGGTGAATGTCTCTTGCATTGCGAAGACCGATGGCAATTCCGCGCGGGGTAGCTCCGGCGGCGGGGGACGTGTCGCGCTGGACTTTTTCTTCGGTGAAAAGACTCCGGAATATTTTGCCAAAGAGGCTTCGCGCCAGGCGATCTTGCAGCTCGACGCTCGTGAAGCCCCGGCCGGCGAGATGGAAGTTGTGCTCGGTCCCGGTTGGCCTGGCGTGCTTCTGCATGAAGCAGTAGGCCACGGGTTGGAGGCGGACTTCAATCGCAAGCAGACGTCCGCGTTCGCTGGTTTGATTGGAAAACGAGTGGCCAGTGAAAAGTGCACCGTGGTGGATAACGGCACCATGCCGTGGCGTCGCGGTTCGCTGAACGTGGACGACGAAGGCGAACCCACGCAGAATACCGTGCTCATCGAAAAGGGAATCTTGAAGGGATACCTGAGCGACAAGCTCTCCGCACGCTTGATGGGAATGGCCGACACCGGCAACGGACGGCGCGAAAGCTACGAGCACATTCCCATGCCGCGCATGACCAACACTTATATGCTTGCCGGCGAAGAAGATCCGCAAGACATCATTCGCTCCGTCCGGCGCGGCCTGTACGCCGTGAACTTTGGCGGCGGGCAGGTGGACATTACGAATGGGAAGTTTGTTTTTTCGGCGTCGGAAGCGTACTTGATCGAGGATGGTCAGATCACCGCGCCAATCAAAGGGGCGACCTTGATCGGAAACGGGCCCGACGTGCTCACTCGCGTTTCGATGGTAGGTAATGACCTGAAACTCGACGAAGGCGTTGGCACGTGCGGTAAGGACGGACAGGCCGTTCCCGTTGGTGTGGGCATTCCGACAATCAAGATCGATCGCTTAACCGTGGGCGGGACGGCCAGAAAAGATGTCGGCGGCTTCATGCAGTAATCTGCAGCTTGTTTCCTTCGTGTACCTTCGTGTCCTTTTGTGGTTGATGCCTTTAAAATGCGTTAACCACAGAGGACACGGAGGTACACGAAGGAATTCTGTGAATGAATTCTATGTCGCAAACTGAACTTGAAACGCGAAACCAGAAACTTGAAACCGACCTCCGCGAACTGGCTCAGGATATCGTGCGTCGCGCGATGTCCGGTGGAGCTACTGCCGCTGAATGTGTCATCCGGGAAGGTGATGAGTTCTCCACCGTTGTCCGTTTAGGGCAAGTGGAAACTCTGAAAGAGTCTGGCTCCAAGGCAATTGGCATGCGTGTTTTCTACGGGAAACGCGCGGCCAACACTTATTCCAGCGACTTCTCCTCGTCCGGCCTCGATCGGATGGTGAAGTCAGCGTTGGAACTCGCCAAGATTACCTCCGAAGATCCATTCGGCGGAATACCGGAAGCCTCGCAACTGGGGTCGATCGCTGGCGACCTCGATCTGTACTCCGCTGATGTGTATTCACTTCCGGGAGAGGAACGCATCAGCTACGCGCGCCGTGCCGAGAAGGCCGCGCTCGACTACGATCCTCGCATCAAGAATTCGGAGGGTGGTTCGTTCGAGGCTGCGACCGGGCATAAAATTCTTGCCAACTCTCACGGATTCGTCGGCGAATACCAGCGCTCGTATTGCTCCCTCGCAGCCGTGCCCATTGCGCAATCGGATGACGGCAGCAAGCAGCGCGATTATTGGTTTTCGGTGGCTCGCAGCTTGAGCCGGCTTGAATCTCCCGAGCACGTGGGGAAGACCGCGGCCCAGCGCACTTTGCGCCGCCTCGGCGCTCGAAAATCGAAGACCGCGCAAGTCCCTGTGGTTCTCGATCCCATGGTGTCCAGCTCGATCCTGGAGCACATTTTCGAAGGAGTGAACGGAGACTCCGTTTATCGTGGGGCATCGTTTCTAGCGGGCAAACTGGGACAGAAGATTGCGGGCAATGGCGTGAACGTGATCGACGACGGCACCATACCCGGTGGTTTTGGAACCAGCCCATTTGACGGTGAAGGCGTCCCTTCAAGACGTACGATCGTGATTGAGGACGGCGTTCTCAAGTCTTATCTGTTGAACACGTATACCGCGAAAAAGCTCGGCTTGCAGACAACGGGTAACGCCTCTCGCGGATTGGCGGGAACGCCCGGAATCGGTCCAGGGAATTATTTCCTGCAGCCCGGAGCACGGACCCCGCAGCAGATCATTGCGGAGATTAAAGACGGTCTTTACGTGACCGAGTTCCTCGGGCATGGAGCCAACCTGGTGACGGGAGACTATTCCCGCGGCGCCTCCGGACTCTGGATTTCTGGTGGGGAACTTGCCTATCCGGTGGAGGAGATCACCGTGGCCGGAAATCTGAAAGAGATGTTTTTCAATATCGCCGATATTGGAAGCGACCTTGAGTTCCGTGGCGCCGTGGCGTGTCCGACCATAAGAATCGATGGGTTGATGGTGGGCGGCGAGTAGGAAATCGGTGCTTGCGCTACCGATAGTACAATCTCTCCATGGGCGGTCTGAACCAACCATCACCACTGGCAGAGCGGCGCGAATCGAATCTTATTCCGATTTTGCTGGGAGTTGCGTTCGTGCTGGTAGTGGTCGGTGTCATCGCTGTGCTATCCCGCAGCAGTCCTAAAGCGACAATTCCGCCGAACCCTTATGCAGCCAAGGTTAGCCTCTCCGATGTGAAAATGAGCGCTGCGGAAAATTTCGTAGGGGCGCGCATTACTTACATCGAAGGGACTGTGACCAACACTGGGGACAAAACGTTGACGCATGCCGTTGTCCACGTTGCCTTCAAGAATTCTCTTGGCGAAGTCGCGCAGGCGGATGACGTCGTGCTCTACATTCTGAAGACTGCCGGGCCTTACCCGGATACGGTCGACCTCCACTTGTCGCCGCTGTCGCCCGGCCAGAGTGCGCCGTTCCGTCTGACCTTCGACCACATCAGCAACGATTGGGATCGTGCCTATCCTGACCTGAAAGTAACCGATGTCTCGGTGAAGTAAAAGTCAAGAGCGCCCCGGATCTGCACGGATTCTCACGGATCGCCCTTTGTGTTACTTCGTGTCCTTTGTGGTTATAGCTCTCCGCCGGGGATAGCGAATCCCGCAATCCTTTAGAATGCCTTTATGGCTGATGCAACGCCAATTCGTTTGACGGAGTCGGTGAAAGCTGCGGGTTGAGCGTCCAAGCTGAGTCCGGCGGCGCTGGACGCGGTGCTTGGGAAATTAGCCCGGCAGCATGACCCGAATGTTCTGGTTGGCTTTGATCAAGCCGACGACGCCGGAGTGTATTTGCTCGGACCCGGCACTGCGCTGGTGCAGACCGTGGACTTTTTTACTCCGATGGTGGACGATCCTTACACCTTTGGCCAGATCGCCGCGACCAACTCGCTGAGTGATGTTTACGCGATGGGCGGCCAACCGCGCACCTCGCTTGCGTTAGTGTGTTTTCCGGAAAAAGCCGATTTGGCAATCCTGGAACGCATTCTCGCCGGCGGACTTTCCAAAATGATTGAAGCCGGCTGCTCCGTGATTGGCGGGCACAGCGTTCGCGACGAAGAGATGAAGTTTGGATACTCTGTCACGGGCCTGATTGATCCCGCCCATGTGCTCATCAATGGCGGGGCCAAGGCTGGTGACCGGCTGCTCTTTACCAAGGCGCTGGGGACGGGCGTAATCTCAACCGCCATCAAGAAGAAAGCGGCGAAGCAGGCTTGGATCGACGCCGCGATCGCCTCGATGACCACGCTAAACAAGAACGCCGCAGAGGTCATCACGGGCCGCTTCGCGGTTCACGCCATGACCGATGTGACTGGCTTCGGCTTGATCGGACATGCCCGCGAGATAGCCCTTGCTTCGAGCGTTTCGCTTCGCTTCCATGCCAGTCGCATTCCGCTGCTTGAGGGCGCGCTGGAATGCGTTCGAGCCGGACACATTCCGGGAGGCCTGAGGGCCAATCGCGAATTCGCAGAGTGTGTTGTTGCTTACGAAGGTGGAATCAGCGAGGGAGTGAGGACGATTCTCTTCGATCCGCAGACCGCTGGGGGATTGCTGATCTCGGTCGCGTCCGAGGATGCGACTGAACTCTTGCAGGCTCTCAATGCGGCTGGCGTTCCTGCCGTAGAAATCGGAGAAGTTTTACCTGCGACCAAACCCCTGATCACGGTTGAGTCCTGATTGCGATCTCGCCGTCGCGCCGCAACCGTTTCTGTGTTTACCTATTAGTAAACATACAGTCAGCATGTTAACCCTGTTGTGAAGGGTATATACCCCAAATTTTGCATTTTCTCGCTAGATCTATGAAAACAAAGGGAGTGTTTTCGAGATACCCACGTAAAATATCCCTTTTAAAGGACTTACGGAAGGGGATATCCCGTGGGTTCCCTGCTTCATAAGTCTATGAAAACAGCCAGCGAGTCGGGGATACCCTCTAAAATATCCCTTCTAAAGGACTTAACAGCCAGGCCTCTTGGGTGGCCCCAAAGCCATGAAATTGTCAAAGAACGACGTTCCTCGCTGTTATCAAACAGCTAATAGTTCGTCACATTATGTTAGCCGTTTGGTGGGCGCGCGTCAAGCAGAAAAACCGGCTGGGCAGGATGGCTGGACCGGGAGGGTCCGCTCCAAATCATGGGTGAGCGCGAAAGAGTGCGCGCGCGATCCTTCGGCCCGCTGGAGAAAGCGCGGGCCTTCAGGATGACCCTGGACTGAGTCTGATTTTTGTTCGGCAGAAGAAGGCGCTGCACTTGGCGCGTGCCGTCAACTAATGGAATGCTTCGCCTCGGTTCAGCATTGCAAGAATCGTTTCCATGCGGCGCTGCCTGGTTTCTGGCTTCTTCGCGGTTTGGAGGCGGTAGGCAATTGCGTAGCGGTTCGCTTTGCTGAGCGACTCGAAGAACGCGCTCGTTTTCTTGTTCCTGCGGACTGCCGCGAGAAAATCTTCAGGGAACGTTGCTTTGCTGAAGGAATCGTAGGCGGCTGTCCAGCGGCCGTCTTTTTTCGCAGCATCTATTGCGGCCTGCCCTGCAGCCTTCATTCGACCCGCATTGATCAGCCTTTCCGCGTGTCGGGTGTTGATTTTGGACCAGCCACTTTTGGGCCGTCGTGGGGTGAATCTTTGACGCCACGAAACCTCGTCATGGCGCTGTTTCAGGCCGTCGATCCATCCATGGCAGAGCGCTTCATCGAGCGCTTCGGCGTAGGTGACGGTGGGTTCTCCCGAGTCCTTCTTGAAGATGCGCAGCCAGATGCCGTCGGACTGGCGATGATTCGCGGCAAGCCACTTACGAAACTCCGAGCTTGATCGGAAGCTGAGGATTTCATTCATATGAGATGAGTTCCCAAATCTGCGCCAGATGATGATCGTCGTGCTCGGCAACGAAGTATAAGTGATCGACCAGGCGGAACGGCTTTTTGAGCCGCGGATGCGGGATCGATCGGGCGAACAGGTCGGCTTCAAACCCGCCGAGTCGATCCACGAGCTGCACTCGGGCTGCACGAAACTCGGCAAGAATGTCCTCGATGCGGCGTGTGTTGTGCCCGGCTTCGTGAGTTTTCCGATTGCTCAAGTCGGCGGTTGTGAGTTCAGCGACAGATGCGAGGTAATCTTCGACTCGCGCCATCCACAAGGGCTCGAGGTCAGACAAATGTCCGGCATGCTCCTGGGCCGACCACTTTTCTCCTGGTTTCTGCACTAACCGCTTACCGGGATAAGCACGGACAATTTCCTCAAGTCTTGCGGGCGTGCCTCGTAAGCGGATGCAGAGGTTCGGATATAGATCTGCTGGAAAGGAGAATTCGAATTTCCGCTCAAACCAGTTGGGGATTTGAGTCATCGAGGAGCCTTCACAATGGTGATGTCACGCTGAAGCGTCCCTATCTGGAAGTTGCTGCCGCAGTAGGGATTCCTCTCTGCGCTCGGAATGACAGCTTTTAAGATCTTGACCCGCACGCGAGGGCCATACTCGATGTCAAGTGCTTGATACTTGTCCATGGCTGCCTGCATCTATGGACTATCAGATCAGAATTGCTTTCTTCACGCTTCTAATTTTCTTGCCAGGAGGCATCATGAAAACTCGAATACTGGGACGCTCCGGCCTCACCGTTTCTGCCCTGGGCCTGGGCTGCATGGGCATGTCGGAATTCTATAGCGGACGCGATGACAACGAATCTCTGGCCACAATTCACCGCGCCCTCGAACTCGGCATCACTTTTCTGGACACTGCTGACGTGTATGGGCCGTTTACCAATGAAGAGCTGGTCGGCAAAGCGATTCGCGGGCGCCGGGACCAGGTTGTGCTGGCAACTAAGTTCGGCATCGTGCGCGATCCTAAGAATCCTGACGTCCGCGGGGTCAATGGCAAACCGGATTATGTCCGCCAGTCGTGCGAAGGCAGCCTGCGGCGGCTGGGCGTGGACACGATTGATCTTTACTATCAGCATCGCGTGGATCCTGCAACGCCGATTGAAGAGACGGTGGGCGCGATGGCGCAACTGGTCAAGGAAGGCAAAGTTCGTTACCTGGGGCTGTCCGAAGCTAGTCCACAGACTCTTCGCCGCGCCGCAAAGGTCCATCCCATTACCGCGCTGCAGACCGAGTACTCGCTCTGGACACGCGATCCTGAAGACGAAGTTCTACCCACCTGCCGCGAACTGGGTATCGGGTTCGTGGCTTACAGCCCGCTGGGACGCGGCTTCCTGACTGGGCAGTTCAAAACTTTCGATGATCTCGCTGCCGACGATTACCGGCGCAATTCGCCGCGTTTCCAAGGCGATAACTTCCAGAAGAACCTTGATCTGGTGCGCCGGGTGGAGGAAATGGGGAAACAAAAAGGCTGCAAGCCTTCGCAGCTGGCGTTGGCTTGGGTGCTCGCGCAGGGGGATGACATTGTGCCGATTCCTGGCACCAAACGCCGGAAGTACCTGGAAGAAAATGTCGGCGCTATCAACATTCAGCTGACTCCGGAGGACCTGCGCCGGATCGACGAGGTTTTTCCGCGGGGTGCAACTGCTGGGGCGCGGTATCCGGAACACATGATGCAGTTGGTGAACGGATGAGGTTGGACCGAAAATAATTTGGGGCGGCTGTTGGCCGCCCCGCGCAATTTTCTACAGCATTCTCAAGACCGTGAACACAAGGTCCCTCCACTTCGCTTCTCTTCCCCTTCGGGGATGAGAAGCTCCGGTCGGGATGACAATTCTTAGCGAGCTATGCCCTGGCGGGGCTTTCTCCGCCCTTGGCGATTCCTGGCCGCCCCGGCTCGGGCTTCAACACCTGCTGCACGCCGTCATCGGACTTCGGCGGAGGCGTCATCTTAGGCAGCTCCTTGCCTTCGATGATCATCTTGATCTCGTTGGCGTCGAGCACTTCGCGCTCCAGCAGCGCGAGTGCGATTCTGACCAGCGCTCCGTTATCCTGCGCAAGAACGCCCTTCGCGGTGTTGTAGCCCTGGCCCACGATGCGGCGAACTTCGTCGTCGATCTTGATCGCCGTGGCTTCGCTGTAATCGCGATGCTGGGCAATCTCGCGGCCCAGAAAAATCTGCTCTTCCTTTTTGCCGAAGGTCAGCGGACCCAGATCGCTCATACCGAATTCGCAGACCATTTTGCGCGCCAGCTCCGTGGCTCGCTCGATGTCGTTGCCTGCGCCTGTGCTCATCTGGTTGAGGAACATCTCTTCGGCGATGCGGCCACCCATCATGATGGCGATTTCCGTTTCCAGATATTCCTTGGTGTAATTGTGCTTGTCGTCGATTGGCAGCTGCATGGTCACGCCGAGAGCCATACCGCGTGGAATGATCGTGACTTTGTGCAGCGGATCAGAATTGGGCAGCTTGGACGCGACGAGCGCGTGACCGGCTTCGTGATAGGCCGTCACCTTCTTCTCTTCTTCCGTGAGAATGAGCGACTTGCGCTCCACGCCCATCAGAACCTTATCTTTGGCGAGCTCGAAGTCGTACATGAGGACGGCTTTGCGGTTCTGTCGCGCCGCGCTCAATGCAGCTTCGTTCACCATGTTGGCCAAGTCGGCTCCGGAGAAGCCCGGTGTACCTCGCGCCAGGACGGAGAGATCAACATCGTCGGCCAAAGGAATCTTGCGGGTATGGACTCGCAGAATCTCTTCACGTCCGCGCACATCCGGGCGATGCACCACCACCCGGCGGTCAAAACGGCCGGGGCGTAACAGTGCGGGATCAAGCACGTCAGGACGGTTGGTTGCGGCCATCAGAATGACGCCTTCGTTGGATTCGAAGCCGTCCATCTCGACCAGCAATTGATTCAGTGTCTGCTCGCGTTCGTCGTGCCCGCCGCCGAGACCAGCGCCACGATGACGTCCAACCGCATCGATTTCATCGATAAAGATGATGCACGGGGCGTTCTTCTTGCCCTGCTCAAATAAATCGCGTACGCGGCTTGCGCCCACGCCGACGAACATTTCTACGAAGTCCGAACCAGAAATCGAGAAGAAGGGAACGTTGGCCTCGCCAGCAACGGCTCGTGCCAACAGGGTCTTACCAGTTCCCGGCGGTCCGACGAGCAGCACGCCCTTCGGAATGCGTCCGCCGAGTTTCTGGAACTTCTGCGCTTCGCGCAGGAACTCGATAATCTCCTTCAGCTCTTCTTTGGCCTCTTCCACGCCAGCTACGTCCTTGAACGTGACTTTTTTCTGCTGCATGGAGAGCAATCGCGCGCGGCTCTTTCCGAACGAAAGGGCTTTGTTCCCGCCGGTCTGCATCTGCCGGATCATGAAGAACCACAGGGCAGCCAGTAGAATCAGTGGCGCCAGGTTCAGCAGCCAGCTTGGCCAACTCCCGCTGCTGGCGTCGCGGACCGTGATGTTTACGCCCTTGTCGCGCAGCAACTTGATCATGTCGGGATAGTTCGTGGGAACGGTGGTGTGGAAGGTCGAGCCGTCATTCGCAAACTTGCCATGCACTTCCTGCAAGTTGATGGTGACCTCTTTGACGTTGCCCTGGTCCACATCCGTCATGAATTGCGAGAAGTTGACTTCCTTCTCTTTTTGCCCCGCGCCACCGGCCTTTACCACTTGCCAGAGAAGGAACGCCGAGAGCACGATCACTAGCCAGAAAACCACGGTCTTAACTGTTGAATTCACCTAAAAACTCCTGAGAAAGTCGCGTCCTGTTCCAAATACGCAACTGGGGCTCCGCCTAAAGTAATTAGATGCCAGCCGCAGGGATTGGATAGAGGAAATTACCAACTCCATCATTCTAACCCTTCTTGTAGAAAAAAGGAGGGAGTTCTTGCCATGACTTAAGTCACAGAGAAGGTTTAGCTGGCAGCCGCCACGTAGGGCAGGTTACGAAGCGTCTGTTCGGGCGATCCCAATCCATAACCCACCAGGAAGGCTTCGTCCACCAGAAATCCGAAATAATCGGGCTGCAACTGCACTCTCCGCGCCGATTGCCGGTCCAGCAATGTAGCCAACTTGACCGAAGCCGCTCCCCGGCCTCGCAAGTCGTTCATCAGAAACTCACTCGTCACTCCGGAATGGACGAGGCCCTCGATCAGCAATACATGCTGGCCCACGATCGCGAGTTCGTGGCTGAAAAAGATTTCCAGAAAGCCCGCCGCGGTGTTCTCCTGCTCCCGCCGATACCTCGGCTTGATGAACTGGCAAATGACCGGTACCTCCAGAACACGCACCAGGTCGGCCATGAAAATGAACCCGTTTTCCAGCAGTGCCAGGGCGTGAATGGTTTTGCCTTGATAGTCGTAGGAGATCTGCCGCGCCATTTCACGGACGCGCTTCTGGATCTGCTCGGTGGGAATGACAGTGCGCAACTGTTCAGCTTTTGGGTTGGCATTCATTTGGTTAGCCTTGGTCGTGTGGCGACGGGCGCCTCGCCCGTCCGCTTTGAGCCAAAATCATTCCTACAACCTAACCTCCCGGATCAACACAGCACCGTTATCTCCGCTGCGCGGCCGCAAGCGAGCCGGAGCCGAAAACCCTCGGACCCAAATCACGTCCGTTCCGCTCACCATCACCGGCCACAGCTTCCTTTCCGTGCCTGCCACCTGCCGCTCTTGCAGCAGTTCTTTAATTTTCTTGGCGCCTTTGGTATGCGCCGGCCAGAAGCGATCTCCCGGACGCCAGTTCCTCACTGTGAGTTCCGCCGCCAATAATGCCCGATCCAACAAATCCTCGGGATTATAACCCTCAGCCGCCTTTCCGGAAACCAATACCACTTCGAAGCGCGATTCCGTCTCCTGAACATCAACCGATCCAGGGACGGGGAGGCGGTATTCGTAGTCCACTTTGCGCGGCGTATCGCTTTGCATCTCGAAGCACAACTCGCCCTTGTTTCGCAAAACGACCCATCCATCCGGCAACACAGTGCACTTAGCTGGCCCAACATGGTTGGAGCCTAAAGCAAGAACCTCTTCGACGTGATGGAAATCCAGCCGCATCCCCAAAGATTCACTGGCGGCGCGGACCAAACGCCGCTGCAGCGCGAGAGGAAGGTCTGCCAAAACTGACAAACTAAGTACGCCGCCGGCGTCCTTTGCGTCCCATACCCGTGGCAGTACTCGCGCAACTTCCTTTTCCCAGTATTCCTCCTCGGAACGCGCAATCTCCGCCGTCTCCGCAAACGCCTCGCGCACCGCAGGGTTCAGATAACGCTCCAGCCGCGGTAAGATTCCGTGCCGCACTCGATTGCGCATATGCCGCAAGTCGCGATTACTCTTGTCCTCCCGCCAGTTCTGCCCTAGCGCAAGCAGATAAGCCTCCAGGTCTCTGCGTTTGGTTCCAAGCAAAGGCCGGATTATGAAAGTCTCAGGGCTCGGCGCTTCCTGAGAGCTGAGAGCTGTAAGCTGAGAACTGGTCACTGACAGCTGAGGGTAAATTCCCGCCAATCCACGGCCCCCAGCTCCACGAACAATCTTCAGCAGCACTGTTTCGGCTTGATCGTCCAACGTGTGTCCGGTAGCAATCCGGTTCAACCGGCTTTCCAACAGCAACTGCCGGAAGTACTGGTATCGCATTTCGCGCGCCGCCGTTTCCAGACTCAGGTGTTTCTCCGCTGCATGGGCGGCCACCTCACCACTTTGGCGGTGCAGTTCTAACTTGTGCCGCCGCGCCAATTCAGCCACGAACCGTTCATCTTGATCCGACTCGCTCCCACGTAACTTGTGATTGAAATGAACCACCAAAAGGACGATGCCGATTTCCTTGCGCAGTTCCAGCAGCAGACGGAGCAAGGCCACCGAGTCCGCGCCACCCGACACCGCGACGCCAACGCGATCGCCAGCCTTCAGGAGTTCATGTGTCCGAACGTATTCGAGTACAGCCTGCTGTAGCCTCTCCACGGGAACATAGTACATCCAGAGGTATGTTGGACTGGATCTTCGCTAACTACCACCGACCCCCGGCTAACGACTGCTCTTTTTCATCTTCTCCAAAAATCTCCCCACGCTCACCACCGCCCGCCCCACTGTCCCCCGGCCAATTTCCTGGAGGTCGTCCCAAGCGGTGACGCGCACCACGTAAAACTTGCCATCGAACGATTCCAGTACTGCCTCAGCCCGGATCCGCGCTCCGACGCCACTCGCTGCGCGATGCTCAATATGAATTGCCGTGCCTACGGTAATCTCGTCGCCTTCGCAGTAAGGTTGCAGCGCATGGAATGCACCTGTTTCCATCAGCCGGATCATGTCGGGGGTCGAATAGACGGGCGGCAGTTCGGGATGATGGGAGGTCAGCGTGTGCTTGAACTCAACCGTCTCCTCAACCGTCGCGCGAGCGCCGATGGGCATTGCTTTCGCCATAAGAGAAATCTCCACAAAAAGAAAGAGCCAATGATTCTAACGAATCACCGGCTCCATTTTGCGTTCCTTAGTTTTGAAGGTTGCCGTCTACGCTGCTGCCGTCTGCGTGCGCCGGGTCTCGATTCCATCCAGCGCATGCCACAAGGCCTTTGCAGCATTCTCCGCCGCAACCAGCGCCTGCTCAGCCGCCCGTGGATTCGACTTCAGGCGTTTTCCCAACTGCTGACGCCACACCTGCGAGTGGTAAACATCCGCCGTCGTGTGCAGTGTGAAGTAGGCGGTCACGCGCTCATCGGCACCATACATCTCTCGCAGCCCGCGTGCCTTCTCCTTCGCAACCCGCGGTACTTGCGACTCATAGGCGTAGAAGGCGGCCAGCGCTTCTTCGGGCGTGCCCTCACTTGCGACCCGATGGAAGAATGAAGTCAGCTCCTTAACCTCGGGCACCGGACTGTGTCCACGCATGTCGCGTCTCGCGCCCATGCCTTCCGCAAAGTCCAGCCATAGCTCGGAATGTGGGGTCGACGCATCGCCAAACGCATCCGCCATGCCCTTCTCCTCCGCCATGTTGGCCAGCACTGCTTGGCGGAGTTCGCTTTCGTCGAGGCGGATACCGAGTTCCGCCAGATAGATCGGAAAAGCCTCCACGTGATGGTAGTAATCGCGCGCGTACTCTCGCAAATCCTCGCGCGTAAGTTCGCCCGCACTCCAGGCTTGATAGAAAGGGTGACAAAGCAGATCATACTTCGCGATCCGCGCGTCCAGCTGTTCGAAGAATTGCTCAGTCGTCATATGATTGCACCTCCAGGACACTCCAATATACGGGGCGGAGGGGGCCCGTGCAACTCGCCCAAACCGGGAATTCATTGCAGCGAAGACCCAGTTTGAAGTAAGCCGAAAGCAAGTCACATCAGATAATGCAGGGGCGGGCGTCCTCGCCCGTGCTGGCGCCACTGGCTGCAGGTGCGAACATGGGAAAGCGAATTGCAATTACGACGATTGCAGCTCTGATCTCAACGCTCTCGGCAGTCGTGATTGCGCAGTCGATCCGCCCCGAGATTTTTCGAATTTCGCCCACCAGCGGTCCGGAGGGTTCCCGTGTGGAAATCACTGGCAAGAACTTACAGGGAGCCTCGGCTGTCTTGCTGGGCGCGAGCAGCGCCGATTTCAGTATCATTTCCCCCGAAGCACTGGTCACGCTAATCCCGCACAAAAGTATCGCCACGACAATCACAGTGGTCACACCGCAAGGCCGGGCCTCAAGTCCATTCGCCTTCGTGATTTCTAACGATCCGCGCGTCCCTGATGAGGTCAGCTACAAAGCCGGTTATGTGAACGCAGTTCCGCCCCGCGATTTCAAATCGGCACTACTTTGGGGAATCGCAATCGCCGACATCCGCGTCCCAAGTCACGAATCCGCCGAGGTAGAAATTGCCTCGACGCAGCTCACCTGCCGAGTCGATGGCAAGGACGTAATCCTCAACGACGACAATGGCAACGTTCGTGGCGGGCTCTACCGCCGCGAACCCTGGTTCGGCACCGATCAGCACGACCCCATGCCCTTAACCTTTGATCAGTCCAACCACGCCGTTGTGCTAAGAGTCGGCCAACGCCCCGATCGCGTCTGGCATTTCTGGAGTCCCTCGCCTCGAGCCGCGCTACCATCCGGAAAGCTCGAAGGCTGCACAGTCAAAGCCCGCGTCAGGATTTCTCAAGGAGCTCTTCTGCAGATGGGTATGGACTACTGGCGCTCGCCCACCATCGCCTACGGCCCAGGCGGCAACAATCACGAAGCTGGAGCCAGCAACTGGTATTTCCCTTCCGACCAATGGCAGGAAGCGGTGTTCACAGATATCGGTGGCCGGCAATTCTAGAAATCACGTGGGGACAGCCGCCCTCGGCTGTCCCCGCGTGGGAATTGTGCTCCCAGCGAGTTCGCTCGCTCATTGCTAGAATAGAAACCACAGATGTCCTTCACCGAGTATTTCGACGTAGTCGTGGTTGGCGCCGGTCATGCCGGATGCGAAGCCGCCATGGCCGCGGCCCGCATGGGCATGAAGACCGCCCTTTACACGCTGAACGTAGATCTGATCGCGCAGATGTCCTGCAACCCCGCTGTAGGCGGAATTGCCAAGGGACATCTGGTTCGCGAAGTCGATGCCCTCGGCGGCATCATGGGCGAGATCACGGACGCGGTTGGCATCCAGTTTCGCCTGCTCAATACTTCTCGTGGACCGGCCGTCTGGTCTCCCCGCGCCCAATGCGATAAGCAAGCCTACCGCCTCAAAATGCGCGAGGTTCTGGAGTCCCAGGCAAATCTAAAGATCAAGCAAGCAGAAGTTGCGGATCTGATTATTGAAGAGTCGTTGGCCGTTGGCCGTTCGTTGTTGGCTAACAATGACGACGGGACAGGTTTTGCGGACGACCAACGACCATCGACCAACGACCGCATTTGCCGCGGCATCAAACTCCGCGACGGCCGCACCGTCGGCGCCAGCGCCATCATCATCACCACCGGTACTTTCCTCAACGGCCTCATTCACTGCGGAGAGCAGCAATATCCCGCAGGCCGCTCCGGCGAGCCCGCTGCAGTCCTCCTGGGTGAATCCCTTAAGCAACTTGGCCTGCGCGGCTGCCGCCTCAAGACTGGAACGCCGCCACGCCTCGACGGCCGCACTATTGATTGGTCGCAGTTCCAACTACAACCCGGCGACGCCGATCCCACCCCGTTCAGCTTCCGCACCAAGCGGGTCGCTCATCACGATTCACAGGTCCCGTGCTACATCGCCTGGACCACGCCGGAAACCCAACGCATCATCAAGGAGAACGTCCATCGGTCGCCCATGTACAGCGGCCAGATTCAATCCATCGGGCCACGATATTGTCCGTCGATCGAAGACAAGATAGTAAAGTTCCCAGACAAAACAACGCATCAGCTCTTCCTCGAACCTGAGGGACTGAAAACGCACGAGATCTACGTCAACGGCATGAGCACCTCGCTGCCGGTCGAGGTTCAGCTTGCGATACTCAAGTCGATCCCGGGTCTTGAGACTGCGGACATGCTGCGTCCCGGCTACGCCATCGAGTACGACTCGATTGATCCCACCGAACTAGAGCGCACGCTCGAAACCAAGAAGATCGCGGGCTTGTTCCTTGCTGGCCAGATCAACGGCACCAGCGGATACGAGGAAGCTGCCTGCCAGGGCTTGATGGCCGGGATCAATGCCGCGCTGAAAGTGAAGAACGAGCAGCCACTCATCCTCGATCGAACCGAAGCCTACACCGCGATTCTCATCGACGACCTGATCTCCAAGGGCACAAACGAGCCGTATCGGATGTTCACCTCGCGCGCCGAGTTCCGCCTGCACCTGCGCATCGACAACGCCGACCGCCGCCTAACCCCGCACGGCCGCAGAATCGGATTAATTTCCGACTCAGCCTGGGCCGACCACCTGGCCAAGCAAGAGCGCCTGCAAGTCATGAAACAATTGCTGGAAAACACCAGACTCACCAGCACAATGTTGGAAAAGATTTCGCACGCTCTTTTAACCTGTCATCCCGAGCGAAGTGAGGCGGAGCCGAACGAAGTCGAGGGACCTGCTGTTTCCGTCCTCCCCAATCGCGACCGGTCCAACGACCAACGGTTAAAGACCAACGATCTGTCTTCCGCCACAGGCCAAACCTCCGCCCAACTCCTCAAGCGCCCTGAGATCACAATCGAGAACCTCGTCCCGATCCTCCGCGATCTGGACCCGGCATTCTTTCACAGAGAACAAATCCGTGACAGTCCGCGCGAATCCGTGGCCGCTCTTTCGTCCGAAGTCCGCAACGAACTCAAATCGGTCGAAACCGAAATAAAATACGAAGGCTACCTGCTGCAACAACAGCGCGCCATCGACCGCCTGAAAAAGGCTGAGCAACGTGCCATTCCCGACTGGTTCGATTACCACTCGGTCAGCGGCCTCTCCCGCGAAATGCAGGAAACCCTGCTAAAGATAAGACCGCGCACCCTGGCCCACGCCTCCCGCATTCCGGGCGTGACCCCAGCCGCAGTGTCCTTAGTGCACGTCTACATCGAGATTCAAGCCAAACGCCGTGAACAAATAGCGGCGGTATAAGGTCATGTGGGGACAGCCGCCCCCGGCTGTCCAGCCGAGCGCAGCTCGGCAGTCGCCTTGATGTCCGAAAACGGCCAATTGTTCTCCCTCCGATGATCTATTCTGTCTGGGAGTCAAAAGAAATGACCCGATGCTTCACCCAGATCGAAAGCCCGCTAGGCCCCTTGCTCCTGGCCGCTGATGACGCTGGCCTGCGCGAGATCCGTTTCGTAAACGGACGTCACCCGACCCAACCGGACGCTTCCTGGAAAGAAGATCGCGCTCCGCTTAGCGAAACCATCCGCCAGCTCCAAGCCTACTTCGCGGGAGAACTGGAAAACTTCGACTTGCAACTCGCGCCCGAAGGAACATCGTTCCAGTTGGGAGTTTGGCGTCGCCTTTGCGACATCCCCTACGGCGAGACCATTTCCTACGGGGAACTAGCTGGCAGAATCGGAAATCCGAAAGCCTCCCGAGCCGTGGGCCTAGCCAATGGCTCGAACCCAATCCCTATCGTGATCCCGTGCCATCGCGTGATCGGCAGCAATGGCAAGCTCACCGGATACGGCGGCGGCTTGCCCATCAAAGAAAAGCTGCTCGCCCTGGAACGCCGTCAACTGCGGCTCCTCTAACCTCCTGCATCGTCCGGACGAGCTTGCATTCGCGTCGCAGACCCAGCCTGAAGGCCGAGTTAGGGTAAAATATGGACTGTTTTAATTCGGCGGGGGATCCCGGCTTAATGCGGTACGTCCTGGTTTCATTGACACTTCTTGGCTTCATTGCATCCGGCTTGGCGCTCCGGGAACACTATCGGACCGACTCGTCTCCATGCAGCATCAACGAGCGCTGGGATTGTGGAATCGTCAACCACAGCCCCTTCGCGGTGCTCGCAGGAGTTCCCGTCGCTGTCATCGGGATGGCCGGTTATGTGCTCCTGGCGGCGCTCGCTCTTAAACGCGCTTATCGGCCGTTTCTGGCTGCCGCCCTTGTCGGACTATCATTTTCGCTCTACCTGGCACACGTGGAAGCTCATATCCTCGGGGTGTGGTGCGTTTATTGCGTGGCCTCGCTCGCGGCGATTTCTTTGCTGACTTTGTTGAGCCTTGGAACAATTGTGATTTCGCGCACCGGGAGTGCGGGCGCACACTAACCCGGTGCACATTAACTTAAGATAGATTAAAAAGGTTGGTACTGATTCTGCCATGAATAGAACTCTGGTTCGATTTGCTTTCTTGGTTGCGATTTTTGCTTCCCTGGCTTTCGCGCAGGATGCTGTAAACCCTGCCCTGCGTCCGCCGAAAGGCTCGCAGATCGCCATTGTGGTCTTCGAGGATCTGCAATGTCCGCAATGCCGGCGCGATGCTCCTATCGTCGCGCAAGCAAACAAGACTTACAAGATTCCTGTCGTTCGCCACGACTTTCCGTTGCCCATGCATAACTGGTCGTTCGAAGCGGCGGTCATCGCCCATTATTTTGACAGCCGCTCCCGGCAGCTTGGGCTGGACTTCCGCGACTACATCTTCGAGCATCAGCCTGAAATCTTTCCCACCAACCTGCGCCAGTTCGCGGAGAAGTTTGCCGTCGATCATAAGGTGGATTTGCCCTTCGTGGTCGATCCTCAGGGTAAGTTTGCAGCCGAGGTCAACGCCGACCGTGAATTGGGAAAAGCGCTTCACCTCGAACACACTCCGACCATTTACGTGGTCAGCAGCAAACCCAACGGCCATCCCTTTGTGGAAGTCAAGCAGCCCAGCGACGAACTTTTTCGAACCATCGATGCCGTGAAGGCGGAGTAGCGATTAGAATTCCGTGAATCTTGCTCCATTGATGGCAGGAGCACATTGAAGGTGTTTCATGCCTCTAAGCTTTGCCAAAGACATTCGCCCGCTGTTCCGTGACACTCCCGACGTGGACACGATGAAAGATTTTGGCCTCGACCTCTCGTCATTCGCCGACGTCAAGGCTCAGGCGGAAGAGATTTATGCCCGCGTTCTCGATGGCACCATGCCCTGCGATGAACCTTGGCCTAAGGATCAAGTTGCCCTGTTCAAAAAGTGGATGGAAGAAGGCATGGCGCCTTAGAGGGGGTTCATCAGCTTCTCCTACCCTCTTTCGAACGCGTGCTTTTTCTCCAACTCCTCCAGGGCCGCGTGCATGTCAACCTCAAACTTCGCCGCTTGCTCCATCAATAAAGGAGTCGGCGTGGCTCGCTCTTCCTCCAGCTTGATCAGCCCCTGCATTTCCAATTTCCTGGCAAGATCCAAAAGATGCTCCGCGGACGTCTCGACGTAAAGCACTTCAGCCGGGTCCGCGATCCACACCGTCCCGCCGACCAACCGGGTCTGCCAGTAAGCTTTTCGCTTTAGCAGTAACTGGATATCCTCGTCACTCGCCTTGCCGAACATCCATTTACTGCGCTTGAAATCATAATGACGACTGGAAAACTGTACGGGCACGAGCTTGCCCGACTTCACAAATTCCAGCTGTCTGCGGTCGACTTCCTTGCGCAACGCGTTGATCACCGGATTCTCTACGTCCTTCGGTTCGAGCGACGGCAACACCTCGCGCACGGTTGCTGACAGATTCACGGCTACCGGCGCATGCAACCCTGCCGAGTTCTCCAGCCGGATGTCGGCATGCAGGAAGAAAAAATCCGCCCCCGAAGTGGACCTGCGAAAAGGCCACTCGAAATGAAATGAAAGAGGCAACCCAGTGAGGGTCACATAGATTTTTTTCTGTTCGCTTCCATTGCTTGATGCGCTCATATCCACCAGTTCACGCAAAGTGACATTCGCCAATATTCTACCGCGCCAGCGCAGCCCGAGGCCTCGATTCCCACAAACCCATCATGTAAGCAAGAATTCATCAAGCCGCAGCCAAATCGGCCTGGGTCGAATCCACTTTTACTATCTTGATTCGTATTCAACCAGATGCCTTGCCCAATAAGAAAGGCGGCCCAAAGGCCGCCTCCCAGTGAACTGACAACCGAGAACTGTAGTTTACCTGCCGGCCGCCGCACCCTTGGCCAGCCCATTCGAAGCGATTTCGCCACTCGCCATCATTGAAGCGATTTTCGCCACCAGATCTGCAATGCTCCTCCCGGTATCGAGATTCGCATCCACCGCCGGATGCCCCTCCCCATCGGTGTGCATAACCAGAACGCGGATCGCCGCCTGCGCCTTCTTGATCACGTAAGGCAGGTGATGCCGATCGTTCTTGGTCAAGGTCGGGCCAAGAATCACCAGGTCGAATGTGCCCCGGCGCACCGCTTCGTCGATACCCTTGCGCCCCACCGCCGTCTCTACCTGGTGGCCCGCTTTTTGGATAAGAACTGCTTGGGAGGCAAGCACTTCTGCGTCGCCTTCACCATAAAGAATCTTGAGCTGAAATGACGATTTCTCACTCTTTGCCATAATGTGATTAGAGCCAGCCTTTCTTCCTGCTGGCTTATCACGTTAGCAATGCCCGCGAGATAAGAGAACGTCACTGAAGACCAAGCCCGAATAGGACGTGGCACAACTCGAACCGACCCGTTTGCGCTGGGGATGCCTCGAGCCAGTGCGCCAAGGCGTGAATTACACCTGCAATTACAGCTCCGCCGAAGTACAATGATCCCGCATTCGCTGTCTGACGTTGAAAAGTCGAGCCCGGGGGAATACTTCATGCGCCTAGCCGTCTGCCTCGTCTTGACCTCTCAGTTTTTTCTGGCCACCATCGCCACCGCGCAGGCGGATCAGGACGCGAACGATCCCACCAGAACCGCCAGCTGCGATTTCGCCGACGACAAAGAAATCAGCGTGCAATACAACAGCTCCGTCATGAGCGAGAAAGACCAGCCACACAACGGCAAAGTATGGCTCCCCGCCGGTTCACCCATGACTCTGTTCACACAAGTTCCGCTGATTCTGAATCATCAGGAGCTCGCCGTGGGCGCCTATACGATGTACGTGATCCCGAACAAAAAAGATTGGACTCTCATCGTCAGCCGCAACGTCACCAATCCCAAGACCTACGACGAGAAACAAGATCTGGTGCGCGCTCCCATGGAAATCGGCGGAGTCAGCGGTCCGCCCAAACAACTGCAGGTTTCGTTTGCTCACATCGCGCCCAAGCAGTGCAGCATCCGGTTGTACTACGAGAGCACCGGAGCATTCGTCGAGTTCAACGAGAAGTAGCCCTCAATGTCGCCGATAGCTCCCGCACCAGCTTTGCATCCGTCATCTGATAACGATCTTCGGCCGGGTACAAAGCTCCACCGAACGTAATCCCCGGCCGCGCCTGCGTCGATGTGTCAGACACTGTTCCCCACGCTGTCATATGCACTTGCTGGCACCCAGTCCGCTCGACCACCTCTTTCAGATTCCAATCCTGAATTCCCCCACCGGGAAGAATCTCGATCCGATCGCCTGCGTGCTCGATCAACTTTTTGATCAGCTCCACTCCCTCGGGGACGCTATCTTTCTGCCCGCTGGTGAGCACGCGCGTGAAACCCAGATCGATAAGTTGTTCCAGAGCCTCAAACGGATCAGGAGTCACATCAAAGGCCCGATGAAATACGGCTTGACGCGTCCCGATCAACCGCCGAATGCGGTGGCATCGCGCAACATCAACCCTTCCGTCGGATTGCAAAATGCCAACTACAATCCCATCGGCACCGTTTTCAACCGCCGCTTCCGTGTCGCGTTCCATGCTCGCCATTTCAGCTTCGGAATACGCGAAACCTCCTCCTCGCGGACGAACCATGACTATGATCGGAATCTTCAGCCGCCGCTTCGCCTCTTGAATCGTCCCCACGGACGGCGTCAACCCGCCAAGAAAAAGCGCTGAACAGAGCTCCACGCGATCTGCCCCACCCTTTCCCGCCGCAATCGCGTCATCAATCGATCCGCAACAAATCTCCAGCAGAACCTGCGCCATGAGCTTCCTTTTTTTCGGAATGTGAACTCAAATGCAAAATCATTCAAGCAAACGCATAACTTCTGGCACAATAATCGCATGCGCCTGCGTTTTCTGGTCGCTTGTTTCCTCGCCGCCCCTCTCTTCGGGCAGAATCCGACCGTCCAAAAATCCAACACCATCGCCAATCTTCGCGGTGTCAGCATGATCTCCAACCTGGTCGCGTGGGCCAGCGGCAGTCACGGAACTTATCTTCGAACCGTGGACGCCGGAATCTCATGGCAAAGCGCTCAGGTCCCCGGCGCGGAAGCGCTGGACTTCCGCGATGTCGAAGCCTTTAGCGCCGACCTCGCTTACCTGCTGAGCGCCGGTCCGGGTGACCGTGCGCGCATCTACAAAACCACCGACGCTGGCAAGAACTGGAACCTGCAATTTACCTACAGAGATCCCAAGGGATTTTTCGATTGCATGGCCTTCTGGAACCCGGATCACGGCATCGCGCTCGGTGACCCTATCGCCGACCATGCCGGCAAGCTTAGATTTGAACTGATCGGAACCGATGACGGCGGCAAGAACTGGAATCCGCTTCCGCCCGACTCGCTTCCGCCAGCGATCGAAGGAGAAAGCGCATTCGCCTCCAGCGGAACCTGCATTACCGTCCAGGGCAAGACCAATGTCTGGTTCGCTAACGGTGGAAAGGTCGCGAGAGTATTTCGTTCGACGGACGCGGGCAAGACATGGACGGTCGCCGAGACCCCCATCGTCCACGGAACTGAATCCCTGGGAATCACCTCCGTCGCCTTCCGCGACCCGGTGCATGGCGTGATCGCTGGTGGAGACTACCGGAATCCCGAGCAGAGCGGCCCCAACCTGGCCTTCACCAATGATGGCGGCCTCACCTGGACTCTGTCCCCCATCTCGCCGCAAAGATATTTTTCCGCCGTAGCCTTTGCCAAGCCGCATTCCGAAAGCAGCGCCATCCTGGTTGTGGGAACGTCCCAATCCGCCTACGAAGATGACGTCGCGAAAACGCAGGGCAAAAAACAACATCGCAGAAAACTTGGGACTTGAATCTGAACGCCGTAAGTGTCAGCCCCACTGGCGAAGCCATAGCCGTAGGCCCCAAAGGCCTGATTGTCCGCATTCGCTAATGGAGGACGGGCGTCCCCGCCCGTCCAATCGCGAAGTCCAATTAATACGTCGCCGAGAACCCGCTCAGAACCCCATTATCATCCGTGAACGCCCCAACGATGACGTTGTGGTCATTGATCCCGTACCCGAAAGTCCGATCGCCCTTGGGGACGTGAAACTTGTAGACCTTTCCGGCGTGCCGCAGCGCCCCGCCATAGGTGTCGCCCGTACCTTCCCACGAATAAACAATGTCGCCCAGATTATTGATCGCGGCGGCATCCGAGTTCGGCTCTCCCGGCACATTAATCGTTTTGTATGTCTTGCCGTTATAGAGCGACGATTCCGAACTGAAGCTCGAATCCAGCCACACCTCGGTCATCAAGCCAGCGTTGTTGATCCCTCCGCCCAGCGTATCCTGAGCCCCGGGCACGTCCAGCGTTTTATAAATTCCGCCCTTCAAGAGAAACCCATGCGAAACACCGCTCGAGTCGCCGAAGTTACCGTTGATGTCTCCGTGATCGTTGATCCCGAGAGCCTGCGAACCGGTCGCGTGGGCCGGGCCAATGTCCGTGAACTTTCCTTTCGAATACAAGAAAGCCTGAGCTGAACGGCTGGAAGTCGCGTAATAGCCCACGATTGCCCCACTCTTGTTGATCGCGAAGCAGTACGTATCCGTGCCCTTCGGATCGTCGATCTTCTTCCCCTTCTTGCCCGAGAGCGTGAACCCATGCCGCACCCCGCTCCCGTCGACGTACGATCCAACCATCACCCCAGCGTTATTGATGCCGTAGATCCCGGTGCTCTGTGCCCCGGCAACCTTGATCGTTGTATAGGTGAAGGTCAACGGCGTCTCCGCAAACGCGGCGACGGATAACAGCACGACAAACACCACCAGACGCGAGACTCTCATGGATTTCTCCTCGAAAGCACAAAAGAATAGCCAAGCCGAACTTCCAGCGTAAGAACTATATGTGATCCGAAGCCCCTGTCAATAGAGCCAATCGCCCCTAAACCCTCTTAAATCGACGTCATCCCGAACGGACGAAGTCCGCGAAGGATCTGGCGCGGACAACCTCAACTCTCACCCCGCCCATACTGCGTGATCTCCCCATCCACCGCGACCGCCACATACTTATGCGTCGCCAAATCCCGGAACTGCACCACCTGATGTTTCTCACGCGCCAGTTGTCCCCACCGGCTCGGCTTCTCACGATTCTGCTCGATGGCCTCAAACACCCGCCCATTCAATTTGAACTGCACCATCCGCAACCGCCCACTCCCCACCCGCTTCACCCGCAGCTTCTGGCCATCCAGCGCAACCACCTCTTCATTCATAAGCTGCACAGCCACCGATTGCAGGACTTGCAGCTCCGCCGTTGCGAACATACACAACTCCAGGCTAAGACTGAGAACCGAGAACCGACAACCCGATCAGTAAATCCCACTTCTCGTCAAAATAAGGGCCGCCAGCATGAACCAAGCGCCACTACGACCGCGGAATCAATCAATCCCGTCCCACAGTTTACGACTTGGATTCCTGCCCACAAGAATTACAATGGACGAAACCTTTGGCGCCGTCATAGAATTCCCAAAACTGAGAACCGAGAACCAGGAACCAATTAACTGGATCTCCCACTTCTCTTCAAAAATGGCGCTGCAAACATGAACTATGCACCACTTCAAAGACCGAATGTAGCGATCTCGTTCCACAGTTTACGACTCAGATTCTTGGCCACAAGAATTACATCCAACACAATCTTCGGCGCGCCATCATGAGAAGTTCCCACTTTACCAACAGAGGCCATTCGCAGAACAGTACATGAACCCTTGAATCCCACCGCAGTCCCACGTGTTTACGATTCAGATTCTTGTCAATTCAGGCTCTGCAATCCGAATGTCGAGCAAAAGAAAAGGCGGCCAAAGCCGCCGGAGAAACGCCAACGACGAACGACCAAAGACCAACGACTAGCCCTTCCCCTTCAACATCCCCACCACGCGATCAAAATCCTCCAGCGTCGCGTACTCAATCTCGATCTTCCCTTTACCCTTGCGATCGCGAATCCGCACCCGCACACCCAAGGTCCGTTCCAGCTCCGTCTGCACATGCCGGACATTCGGATCCACCCAGCGCGCCGTTCCCGGCTGCTTCTCTTTTTGCAAAGGCACATTGGTGTTGAAGACCAGATCTTCCAGTTGCTCCACCGACAAATGCTTGCGCACGGCTTCATCGGCAATCTTCGGAATCAGATTCGGATCAAGCAACGTCAGCAGCACTCGCGCCTCGCTGAATCCCAGCCGCCCCTCCTGCAGATACTGCGTCACCGACGCCGGCAGCCGCAGCAGCCGCATGTAATTCGAAACCGATTCCCGGGAAATCCCCACCCTCTGCCCAATCTGCTCTTGCGTGAGTTTGAAATCCTGGCTCAACTTCGAAAACGCCGTCGCTTGCTCCATGCAATTCAGATCCTGCCGTTGCAGGTTCTCAACCACGGTCATCTCCGCCGCCTGCTGGTCAGAGACCTTGCGCACAATCGCCGGAATCGTGGCTTTGCCCGCAATCTTCGAAGCCCGGCACCGCCGCTCCCCCAGAATCAGAACGTAGCGCCCCTGTACTCCGGGCCGCACCGAAACTGGCTGGATCACCCCGTTCGCTCGAATCGAGTCCGCCAGTTCGTCCAGCGTGGTCGCAACAAAGTCCTCCGAAGGCGGTTGGTCTTTGGCGAAATACCGTGTCTGATAGGGATTCTCATCAATCAGCGCCAGCGGAATCTCGACCACCGCGTCACCCCGCGCCGCCTGAGCCAGGGCCTCAGGCAAAACCGTCGACTGTGACGCGGGTTCGACCACCCGCGGCCCCGATGGCAGTAAAGAATCCAACCCCCGCCCCAAAGCCCGCCGCTTCTCAACAACCTTGTCCGCAATCACAGTAGTAGTCATAACCCTCCAAACCAACATGAACCACGTGGGGACAGCCGCTCCCGGCTGTCCACGCGAGCAAGGCTCGCCACCCCGCCAAAACCCTAAAATCTCCACCAAACCCTAAAACCGCCGTCATCCTGAGAGGACGAGGTCCGCGAAGGATCTGGCGCGTACAACGTCAACTCCTTCCAGCGACACATCGACGCTTATCGATCTAATATATTGATGGTCGTCAATTTATTGCGCTCCTTGATCCATCGCTTCCACCGCGGAGCATTCACCACCTGCTTCTCCTCAGCAATGGTCGGCGCAGGCATCTCAACCGGCAGACTGTGCCCAATGATCTCCTTCGCCAACTGAATGTAACTTTCAGCCCCACGTGATCGCACGTCGTAAAGCAACGCAGGTTTGCCGTGGCTGGGAGCCTCCGCCAGGCGCACATTCCGCGGGATCGTAGTCTTGCAAAGCTTCTCGCCAAAGTATCGATTCAACTCCGCCGTCACTTGCTGAGCCAGGTTGGTCCGGTCATCGAACATGGTCAGCACCACGCCCTCGATCGTAAGCTCAGGATTCAACGATGCGCGTATCCGTTCAATCGTGTCGAGAAGCTCAGACACACCTTCGAGAGCGAAGTACTCCGCCTGCATGGGAATCAGAATCGAGTCCGCTGCGACGAGCGCATTCAGCGTAAGAAGATCCAACGCAGGAGGGCAGTCGAGCACAATGTATTTGAAGCGCTCGCGCAAAGGCGCAATCGCCTCCCGCAAACGAAACTCCCTGCGCTCGCTATCGATCAACTCAAGGTTCGCCCCGATCATATTCTTGTGCGCCGGGATGAGCCACAGCTGATCGAGCTCAGTCTTTTGCAAGGCCTCAAGCGCGCTGGCATCGCCCATGAGTAATTGATAGGTGCTGATTCGTTCGGGATCTTTGACCAAGCCTAGGCCGCTGGTAGCATTCGATTGCGGATCGCAATCGACCAGCAGCGTGTCGACCTCTGCTGCGGCAATGGACGAAGCCAGATTGATGGCGGTCGTAGTCTTACCTACGCCGCCCTTCTGGTTGGCAACCGCGATGACGCGTCCCATTTAGTTTTTGAAGAATCGGAGAGACGCTTGCAGAATAGGCCGAATCGTTGTGCATTTGCAATGACAGATTTCGGTGCAACGACTTCGTTAACACACTCCGCTTCATGCAAAACGAGTTACAGCCGTTTGGGGCACCCTCTTTCCACAGAAATGTTCCACGTGGAACATCCCAGGCGGAAGATTGGTCTGAATGTTCCACGTGGAACACTCCTGGAATTCTCTTTGAAGGGGGGGTGGCAAAACCCGGCGCAATGTTCCACGTGGAACATTACTCGGGGGTGGCTCCGTGAAAGTGAAAGCACGGGATATTTAATTCTTGACTATCCGGGATGTAATTCCCACTTTGATTTCGTTTGCCTCTTCAGTTTGCCCCGAACGCAGATCAAATGGATCACTTTTTCTGGGGACAAACCCACTTGTTACTTCTCCGGTTCTATTTCTTGTCCTCGTCTGTTGCCCATGATGGTGCTACCCGTGCGATTCAAGATTATTGCCTGACGCCAATGGCGAGGACGCGGCTTGCGGAAAGGGGGATTGGGATGGGGGGCGTCCAAACGAGTTCGGGAGCCAGGTTGTGGGCTTGCGTCAGCTGGGCTTGGCCGATCAGGAGGGCCAGGCGGCCTCCGGGTGCGACCAGGCGGGCGGCGATTGGGAGGACTGTTTCGAAGTGTTCTACTGCGCGGAGGGTTACTACATCCGCGGGTGGGTTGGGGTAAGCTTCCGCGCGGCCGGCGAATACATTGATGTTCGTCAATGTTAAACTGCGTGTCACTTCGCGGAGGAAGGTTGCTTTCTTTTGGTTGGACTCGATCAGAGTGACGTCGATCTCGGGCGCCCAGATTTTTATTGGCAGACCGGGGAAGCCTGCGCCTGAGCCGATGTCGATCAGGCGAGTGCTAGCCGAGCCTTGCTCGGGCGGGCGGACGGGGGCGTCCGCCGCTACGTTCGATCGGATTGGGAAGAGATTACGGGCTGCGAACAGGGATTCGCCGAAGTGGCGGGTTACGATTTCTTCCGGTTGGCGGACGGCGGTGAGGTTGATGCGGGCGTTCCAGCGGAGGAGTAGATCGATGTACGTCGATATGTCTTGCAAGTCGTTGGTCGTTAGTCGTTGGTCGTCGGCGGATCCGAGGAAGGGTTGGAGCAGTTCGGCGATGCGGGCAGAATCCATCCGATTGCCGATTGTAGATGGCGATGGCGGATTTCGCGAATCCGCTTCGATCGGGAAAAGGGTGGGCCATGCCGATAATTGCGGGAACGCCCCGTCTGTCCCCGGGTTCCCGTCCAAAATGCGTATCGGCTACTCCGGAGCGCCCATGCACCGATCAAAGGCCTCGTTATATGCTTGTTTGCCTTGGTACAGGCCATAGCCGACTTGGTCTAGGGCCAACCGCCATGCCAGCTCCCTAGTTGTCCTTCGCATTCGAGCTTGAGCAAAGCAAGACGATCATCAGAATCACGAAAAGGCCGTCGCCTATTCCAAACGCCAGCAAAAAGGCAGCTCTGAATCGCTCGACTAGGGGTCGTACGGCAATTACCAAAGGTATCTGAAGAGCCATTAACAGCCCTGCCACGATCCAAAACCTGCCTTCGTTCCACAACCTGCGAAATTGCAGCACCGGAACTATCAGAGCTGCCCCCGACATGAGAACGGCTCCCATCCAACCGTATCCGTCTGGGCGGGCGATTGAAAGCAGTGCGAACAATCCCCCGACGACAAGGGCGAGCGCCTTTGTTCGACGGCCCGGCTTCCACAAGTCAGCGGAATTCAGGTATTGGTGTCCCCGCATGCTAACCCCCGCCATAACATTCGTCGATTGATTCCTTGTAGGCCTTCCCGCCTTCATACAAAGCGTGAACGCCCTGATAGCCAGCCCACGCCCACCCTACGACAGGGACAAAATCCGCAGCGGCGTCGGCGAAGGGGGCTAAGAATCTTGCGCCATTGGCAACTTCGTATAGGACTCCTATTGTCGCCGCCTGACCTTGCTTGCTTGTTATGAAATCTCCGGTAGCACCGACGGGGTCGGGGTTAAACTGCGGAGGCACCGGAATTAGGTCTTGTCCGGCGGCTTTCAGCCCTGCCCAAAGTGCAGGACCAGTACAGCCTGGTTTCAATGGAGGCGGCTGGGATGGCGTTGGCCCAATTGGTGGCGGAGCGGGGCCGATTGTAGTCCTGACGGGTCCGCTTCCGCCAGCGGGCATATACACGAAACCTATGAGGTAGTTGCCGCAATCACCGTTGCAACCCTGCGCTCGCACAGGAATCCACGAGTTTGGGTTCTCAAGGTTGTCGAACTGATTCCAGTTCGCAGTGAAGTACATAAGGTAGGAGGTCCCGTTGTAGTAGCCTGGTTGGCAAACGGGCAGGCCCTGAACAGGACAGAGGCCCGGCGCAAACAATCCGCTAGGATCGGTGAAGCTCACCGGATTGTTGGTGACGTAGGCATAGCGGTTCCACGACTGCGGGTTGGTCGGGTCCGCCGCTGCCAGCCCCGCCGGATCGGGGGTGATCCAGCGGCCTTGGGTGGTGTTGTATTCGCGGTTTGCGGTTTCGTACTCGTCGGCGGCGACGATTTGTTCCATCCCCGCAAAGATATTTCCCGCACGTGGAGGGGCATACGGCTCGCCAAAAGGCGCGAACGCCACATCGTAATTCAACCCACGAGTGGGTGTGGAAGAGAAGCGCATGCTGCCCAGCCAATCTCCATGTTTGTACTCGGTCAGGATGCCATTGCCATAGCCCGCAATGGCACCTCCGGACAAAGGAATGTGCGCGAAATAGGCGGCAGCCTGAGAATGAGAGCCGGCTAACATCTTGCCATTCTCGTCGTACAAATATTGATCGCCCCAGCTGGCCTCCGCCAGGTTGCCTAGCGCGTCGTAAGTGAAAGTAGACGTGTCGTTGGTGGTCATGTGTTCGTTCGCATCCCACTGGTGGCTGGCCCACCTTTACGTTCTTTGTAAAGGTGGAAACTCATGCTGCCGGCGTCGGGATTTTCAACTTGGCTTCGCCCCACTGGTTGATTCGTACTGCGCCCTCTTCCCCGAAAGCATAACTCCGATAACTGCTCCACGGCCACTGCTCCGGCTCCTGCACCAGCCCTTGCGCTACCGGATTTCGGTGCATATAGCGCAGCTTCTCGACCCGCTTGCGCGCTGTCCATAGGTTGAAATCGTAGAATCGCCGCTGCCACACATGCTCAGGCCCGATGGCGAATAATTCCTGCTGGGCGATCACTCGGCGCTTGCGCAGGGGCTTCAAGACGCGACGCGAAAAGCCCTGTTTGATCGCCTGCATAACCCGCGACGGATCGCCTTTCTCCGGCTCGCTGATCAGCAGGTGAATGTGATCGGGCATGACGACGTAGCCTACGACTACGAAGCCATAACGCTGGCGGACTTCTTCGAACATGCCAGGAACGGGTCGCGCCGCCGCGGGCTAGCCAGCCAGCATTGCCGATGATAACAACTGCAAGTGATGAAATGCAGCTCATTAGTGCCGTAATAGCGCCGGGGATGGTTGGACACAGCGCCAGCTTACTCGTGGCTGCGAAGAAAAGCTGTGACATTCGACCTTGCCGTCCCCACCTTTACAAAAAGCGTAAAGGTGGGCCAGCCGGCCTGCTATCGACGATTGCAGAAGCGCGCACTTGTGTCGATATTCCCGAGATGGCGGGGGCGAGAACAGCAGATTCCTCACTGCGCTCGGAATGACAAGGGCTTATCGGAGTGGCATTTTTTTGGCCAGGTGCGGCAAAGTGCAGAGATCCCCTCGACAAGCTCGGGGCAGGCTCTTCGTTGGGAGTGCTTGGCCTTCGGCCAAGCACTCCGCTGCCTCAGGATGACATCTGGGGATGGGAGGACTCCACTGCCACACAGGATGACAGCCGGGGACGGGCGGGGACGCTCGTCCTCCATTTGGGGGGGTAACGTTGGGTGGTTTGGCCTACGGGCACAGATGGAGTTGTCCTTCGGGTATCTCAGCTGGTTTAGGGATGGCTGCTACACTCGCGAGTTATGGCAGTGATTACCGACGAAACGCCGGCGGTGGGCGCGGATAAGGTTCATGCGCTGGTGCAGCTGCTGCGCAGCCGGTCTTATGAGGAGATTCGGCAGCGGATGTATGACAATCCGCCGGGAAGTCCGTGGTGGTCGGCTTGCAAGATCGAGCTCGATATTCGGAACGGGGAGCAGATCGCGGCGGCGCTTTCGGCGACTTCGCATGTGCTGGAAAAATTGCGGGGGTCGACGCAGCACTTCGAGCAGCTGGCGGAGACTTTGCATGAGAGCACCAAGGAAGTGCTCGACATGCTGGCGGGGACCAAAGAGGCGGGGCGGCGGTTGGAGATTGCGGTTTATGTCACCATCGGGATTACGCTGGTGCAGCTTTTTAATTTGATTTTTGAGGTTTTTCGGAAGCGGTGAGGGCTGGGCGTTTCGCAGGTAGGTGTCGTCCCTGAAGGGACTCGGAATTATTCTGCTTTTCTTTTCCCGGCACTGCCGTGCCGGGCTTTCACGTGGCGCCGCTTCGCGGCTGGAGTTCGGTTTGTCCCGCGAGATGCGACGAACTCGAGTCGCGACACAGGTCCAAAACAGGCACTGAAAACTTGGGTTCTGCTCGCTCTATGGCCGAGCCTTCGGTGATTTCGAGGGTTTTTACCGCAGCGCTGAAGCTGAAGCGCTGCGCCACCCAAATGCTTCTTCGAATCGATGGCCCGGAGGCCGAGCAGAGAGTTTTCGTTGTACGCGCGAGATCCTTCGCGGACTACGTCCGCTCAGTATGACGTCGGGATTTGGGTTTTGGTACGGCGTGAGAAGCACGAATCGGGATTAGGGTTTTGGTACGGCGTGGGCGGAGCGCGGAGCGGATTATATGTGGCCCACCTTTTTACTTGGCTAGGGCGGCTAGAGTGTTTCTGAACATGGCTTCGAAGGTGGCGTCTTTTTCTTCTTTTTTTGTTGCTGACGACAGGGCGCGTTCCGCGGCTGCTCTTTGATATCCCAGATTCACCAGGGCTGAGAGTACATCTTCCTCCATTGCGGTCATTGCTGGTGCGGCGGGGGCTTCTCCTGCTCCGGCGGGCGGTAGCTTGTCGCGGAGTTCGAGCACCATGCGCTCGGCGGTTTTCTTGCCAATGCCGGGGATGCGAGTGAGGCGCGCGATGTCATTGCCACGGATGGCTGCGACCATTTCATCCGCCGCCATGCCGCTCAGGATGGTGATGGCGAGTTTTGGTCCGATGCCGCTGACTGTAATCAGTTTTTCGAAGAGTTGTTTCTCGGCGGGTCTCAGGAATCCGTATAGCGCGATTTGATCTTCGCGGACGTGGGTGTGGATGTGAAGGGCGACCTCGTTGCCGATCGCTGGTAGGTCGGAGAATGTTGGGATGGTGATGGTGACGTCGTAGCCGACGCCGCCGGTTTCGACTACGGCCTGGTTGGGATGCTTGGTCAGCAATCTTCCGCGGAGATGGGCGATCATGCTGGAGACATTGTAGCTGGATGGAGTTGTGGTGGCATAGGTTGGTTGATCGCAAGTATCGTTTCGCTGGCGGGATTCTTAGGGTGAAGTTGATCGCATTGCTGTTAGGGTGGCTTGTGCTGCGGTCTTTCTGTGGTGGGCTTGCATTATTTGTTGCAGTAGGGCCCAGTCGTTGCTTACATCTTGATCGCTGGCTTTGGGTGCGCCACCGGTTTTCAACTCTTCGTGGAGACGAAGCAGGACGATTCGCTCCGTCAACTCGGGCGGCGCGGAAGTATGCAGGATGTTGTTTCGCGAGAGCCCGAGGTCGACAGTTTCGTCTCCCTGTTTCACTTGCAGGACGGGATCTCCGAAATGGTCGACTCCGGGTGCAGCTTCAGCCTGCAACTGTTGCCACGTGACTCCACTCCAGGGGTTGCCTTCGGCGAGAGGACGCTTCAGCGAGTCCAAGCGATTCTGGTACTCGCGTCTTTGCTCCGCGGTGACGGGTGGTTCCAAGTCGCGGCTCGGATCGAAGATCATTGCGTTCTTTGCAGGATTGAAGTGCCCAACGCCTACGGCCCCGGCGACGAAGCAACTGGCCAGTATCGGGTGGACGACCAGGAGGGGTACCATATACTTCTTTGCTCTGAACACGGATTCGACAACGCCGCGCACCGGGCCGCTGCGCCGGATGCCGCCCGGAACTTGAGGGATCACGAAGTTCGAAAAGTGCAGGTCAGGATGGCTTTCGGCAAAGCGCACGAATAACCGCGCATCCTGTTTGGGGGTGGTGACTCCGAGATCGCCGACTACACTCCGATGAAGAACTTTGGGATAGTAAAAGTTGATCAGGTTGCGCGCGAAGTCGGCACAGTTGTGAGTAACCAGATTGAAGCGGTCGCGGTTCGGCGCCGAGTTGTACTGGCGAATCAGCCGATCGTCCTGTGCTTCGGTGGTATCGAGTTGGAAAGCGTAGATGGTCCTGCGGTAGGCGACCCCGAGAGGCTCCGCCCAGCGTCCGCTTGGCGGCTCTCCGTCGGGTCCGTCGGGCGCGATTGACTCGAGATGAGCGCGGCGATATTGGTTTCTGAGAAAGTCAGCTAACTTTTCGTCTGCGGATAACGGCACGTTCTCGGGCTTCTCGACCGCGTAGAGGTAAGGGATCAGCGGAATCGCGATCCAGTCGTGTCCGGCGATGTTGTCGTAGCGGCTTATGACTGCGCCGAACTCCCCAGGAGCGCAGCGGCGCAGGACCAAGGGCGACTCGGCGCAAACGCGGGCGAGGTAAACGGCCGCGTGACCGGTTCCGGCAAAGGCGCCGTCGTAACTATAGGGCTCTTCCAGAAATAGAGTGACCCCGGCGCGCGCGTGCGATGTTGCTGCTAAGAGACAAAAGAGCAGCGCAGCCAATTTCAGTCGCGTCGTCACAAGCCTCCAACTCCTCGCCAGACTCACGGATAATTTGATGCCATTTGCGGCAATCGAGTGGTCGTAGTATACAGAGCCTTATCCAGAATGGAATCAGTACGAAAGAGGTTGCACTTTGTGGATGTTACGGGTCGGGACCGTTGTCTGGGGTCGTTGGCCGGAAGCGCGAGATGCTTCGCTTCGCTCAGGATGACGTCGGGATTGGGGCTGGTGGAATCGTGTCTCAAAGATAGACCGGGCTTTTAACCTGGCTTTAACCAAGTTCGATTATTCTGAGTTTGGGGTTTGACACTGTTTGCGAGCGGTTGCTATAGTCGAGAGGTTCCCTTTTGGACGCGGGTTCGCTTTTTGGCAACGTCCGACCGCTGGGATTGTTCAGGTCCGTCCGCCAGGGCGGGCTCCACACAACCTAAGACTCACGCCAGCTGTCCGCTAGCAGATCCCGCATCCTTCGCGCACGCGCGAGTACACCAGAGAGGCGATAAACCTTGCTCGACGACAACACTCCCCACAACGATTCAGCGACGTCAACTCTAACCGAGAACATTGAGGGTTCTCCGGAGAGTTCGACCCAACCGGCTTCTGTGGCTGAGGCGCCGCAATCGGCCCAGCCTCAGGACGAAAAGCCCGGCAGCGCCGAGGATTTCGCCTCGGCTCTGGAGAGCTTTACCACCGAGAGTGAAGAGGCGGTGCGCGAGGACAAGGTTCTCAAGGGCACCGTGCTTAAGCTCACCGCTACGCACGTTGTGGTGGATATCGGTGCGAAGTCGGAGGGCATGCTGCCGCTTTCCGAGGTGCTGGATTTTGAGGGCAAACCCCGGTTCCAGCCCGGTGACGAAATCGACGTCATGCGGGATAAGGGCGAGACCGAGGAAGGCTACATCAATCTCTCGCACCAGAAGGCGCAGAAGCTGCGGGCGTGGGATGAGATTGAGAAGGCTTATAACGAGAAGAAGCCGATTCGCGCGACGGTTGTGGAACGGATTAAGGGCGGCCTCACCGTCGACATTATGGGCGCGAATGCGTTTCTTCCAGGGTCGCAGGCGGATTTGCGTCCGGCGCGGAATCTCGACGCGGTGAAGGGGCAGACGCTCGAAGTTGCGATCATTAAGCTGAACAAGAAGCGCGGCAACATCGTGGTTTCGCGCAAGCAGGTGCTGGAAGGCGAGCAGAGTGAGAAGCGATCAAAGACGCTGGAGCATCTGGAGGAAGGTTCGATTCTGACCGGCGTGGTGAAGAACCTCACGGATTACGGCGCGTTTGTCGATCTCGGCGGGATCGACGGTTTGCTGCACATTACGGATATGTCTTGGGGACGACTCACTCATCCTCGCGACTTGGTGAATGTGGGCGATCAGATCCAGGTCAAGGTTTTGAAGTTCGATAAAGACAAGCAGCGGGTGTCGCTGGGCTTCAAGCAGCTCACGCCTGATCCGTGGCTGGATGCTGAGCATCGCTATCCGGTGGGGGCGCACGTTGGCGGGCGCGTGATCAGCGTTACTGATTACGGAGCGTTTGTCGAGCTCGAGCAGGGCATCGAAGGATTGGTGCATGTCAGCGAAATGACGTGGTCGAAGCGCATGAAGCATCCTTCCAAGCTGGTGAATGTTGGCGACCACGTGGACTGCGTGGTGCTGAATGTGCATCCGCAGGAGCGCAGGATTTCGCTGGGCATGCGGCAGCTGGCGACTAATCCGTGGGACGCTTTGCATGAGAAATATCCGGTAGGCGCGACGGTTGAAGGGCGGGTGCGAAACTTGACCGACTTCGGCGCGTTTATCGAGATCGAAGACGGCATTGATGGGCTGGTCCACGTCAGCAATCTGAGCTGGACCAAGCGGGTGAAGCATCCTTCGGAGATTTTGAAGAAGGGTGATCGCCTGAAGGCCGTGGTGTTGGCGATCGAGCCAGACAAGCGGCGGCTGTCGCTCGGCGTGAAGCAGCTTCAGCCGGATGTTTGGGAGAGCTTCTTCGGCCAGCACAAGGTCGGAGATGTGCTGCACGGGAAAGTGCTGCGTGTGGCCAGCTTTGGTGCCTTCGTGGAAATCGCTGAGGGGATCGAAGGTCTTTGCCACAACTCTGAAGCGGTGGATGCCAATGGCCAGCCCTTGACCCTCGAACCGGGACACGAGCACGACTTTAAGATCATAAAGATGAATCAGGAAGAAAAGAAAGTCGGGCTCAGCATTAAGGCTGTGGGCGAGGAAGCTTCGCGTACGGAAGTCGAGGCTTATAAGCATCCCGTGTCGAGCACCGGCGGGTCCACGATTGGGGAATTGATGTCGTGGAAGCGGGCGGGGAGCGATAACAACTAAGGACCGTTAAGTCTCGCCCCTGTCATCCGGAGGAGCGAATGCGATGAGGGATCTGGGTTTTTCGCGGTGGACACGAGCAACCCAGATCCCTCGCTTTGCTCGGGATGACAAAGCTAAAAAGAAGACGTCTACTGCAGCAGGCCAAACACTCCGACTCCGTTAGTCGTTCCTGCGTACACCTTGCCGTTCGTGATCATCGGGGTGATGAATTTGTTTCCTGCACCGAACTGGTCTCTCCCGCCTGACGCCTGGTTGCTGTTGTACAACTCGTGAGTAAGGTTGGTCGCATCGTAAGCGTGCAGCACGGCGTTGCTGCCATTCTCAGCAACCCATAGGATCGCATTGCTGGTTCCATTGGCGGAGATGCTCGGTGTCGCGCCGGGATAACCGAAGGCATTGCTGGTTTGCGACGTTGGCGTGCTCCCGAGCTGCGCCTTAGTGATGGCGAAGGCCTTGATGTTGTCGCCAACTGCGCCGTAGTACACCGTGTTGTTGAAGTAAGCGGGCATGGAAAACACAGAACCAGACAAAGCCCCCTGGATCTCCTGGTAGATGTTGTTGGTGTTGGGATTAAACTTTCCCATCGCGTCGCGGTCCACTATATAGATATTCGCGTCCTTGCCGGCGCCGACCGCAAGATGTCGTGTCTGATTTGAACCATCTTGCAGATCGGGCAGTACCAGCGCTCCTCCCGAACCCAAGTCTTCATCGGAACCGTTTTCGGCGCCTTGATTGGACATTTCGAAGTAGTCGGCCACGGCCAATAGCCGATTAGCGCTCGAAATCTTGAGGAAAGCATTGCCGTAGTCGCCCTGGCTCGGAAACCCGTTCGCATCGAGTGTAGTGTCAAAGGTGCCGTTCGCGTCGAGCAGGAAAATATTCCCGGAAGTGTCGGCGGCAAGCCCAGCGCCGCTCATCCAGACCGATCCCTCATTGCCATTCGGAGTCACATTCAGCACGCTGACCTGGGCCGGCGTTGATTGATCAAAGCCCATGATCCATCCGGTATACGGGCGGGAGTCGCAATGGGAGGTCCATGCCGTGTACACCACGCCGTTCTGCAGCAGCAGGCCCGCCCGCTCCGCATACTGTCCTGGTGCAAACACAACCTTGCCACCCGAACTGTTGTCGCCGTTTCCGGGGAAGGAAGCCTGAATGTTTTGAGGGCCGCTAAATTCTTCCGCGCCCGTGGTCGCGTCCAGAGCGTGCAAGCGCTGGTGATAATTTCCTGATCCGTCCTTCGACATTGCGGCCACGTAGATCGTGCCGTGCGGCCCCGCCTTTGGATCGATGACCGGAGTCGAAGTAACCCCGATCTCTGGCGTTATTTGACCGCAGCCGTGATCGTCGCTCGTGGTTTCGCCAGCGGCTAGCATCGAGACCTGCCACAAAGCCTTTCCAGTATCGGCATCCAAGCCATAGACACTCCCGTGCTCCGTGGCCACATACAAAACGTTATGCATTCCCTGATTGGGAATACTCACTTGGGTGAGATAAAGCGGCTGCGCATCCACTTTGCCGTCCACCGTGATGACAAAGAGTTTGCCGAAACTGGAGGAGTTGACGTTGCTGGGCGTGAGAATCGTTTCGGCGAGATTCTGTCCGGTGCGCGCGTTGTCGTTGTGGTACGTCGTTACGTTTGTTCCCGTTGTGGTGGTTGGTGGCGGCGTCGGTGGAGAAGGCTGCGATGGAGGCGGGCTGCTGCTGCAGCTTACCATGTGAAGAGCCAGGAACGCAGTGACGACAACTATGGAGAGAAGGCTGAAACGAACTAATCCCGATTTCCGCGCCCACATGTTGAGAATTGTCGGAGCTCTCTTCAGAATCATCGCGCCACCAACTCCGCAGCGTCATAGCGACGCTCAGGCCCTTCTACTTTGTGTCAATTCGCAGGATGATGTTGGCTATCTTCCGATCATCGAATTGGCTCACTGTCTTGGTCTCGCTCTTTTGGCCTTTATACTGGGCGTAAACTTCGTAGTCGATGTCCAGGGAAAGCTCCGGGAAGTGGTATGCGCCGTCCGCGCCGACGATGTAACTTTTCACCGTATGGGTGCGCGTATTGGAGAGGTAGACGACAGCGTCCTGCAAAGGATTATCGTGCCGATCGAGCACCTTGCCCGTCAGCATCCGCCCGACGGTGTTCTTGTCCTTGTCTTTAGAGTAGGGGGAAGCCGCCACAGCGGCGCCGAGCAGCAGCAACAGCAAGGCCGCAACCTGGTACTTTCTCATAGGATTTCTCGTCTTAGCTTATCCACAATTGTGCTCAGACCGTGTTGCTATTTTAGATGCAAGCCGGTGTCGACGCGCTCGTCCCGTCTACGTGCACCTTGATCTCTTCTCCCTGCAACGGGCGGCCATTTGTCGACTTAAGGCCCTTTAATTCGGCCCAGACCACGTAGTCCTGCTTGCCTGCGGGGACGCGTTGGGCGAACTCGCCACTGCGATTCGAATACTGCTCCCAGCGGGCCTTCTTTTCACCCTCGCGGCGAATCTTGATTTTCACGCCGTAGACAGGCCGGTCGTCCGGACCCCAGACCGTGCCGAAGATCAGGGCGTAGGGTGTTTCGCGTTGAGGTTGCCCGGGCGGGAATTTATCCGCAGCAACGGCAGACTTGCCGAAGCTAAGTGTCGTTAAGACGCAGAGCGAGACGCACAGCCCAAGCGGAGCCATTCGAGAGGCATCGCGGAAGTAGAAATCTATCGGGCTGGGCAGAGGCGTGCGGGACCTAGGAGAGATCACCGTCTTCCACTTCCTCTTCCTCGTCCTCTTCATACTTCTCTTCATCCACGGGCTTCAACTCAATGGGACTCACCGTGATGATCTCGAAGTCAGTGCCGCACTCGGGGCAGGAGACGATTTCTCCTTCATCAACCTCGTCTTCTTCGATGTCGAGGTTGGTTTCGCATTCCGGACAGTGAACCACAATAGCCTCCATATTGTTAAGACTCCTTGATAATATTTAGTGGCTCTTGAGCCTAAGGTCAAGTCCTCGATTTCCGAAACTTGCCTGACCGCTCCGGAAACCCTTGGCTGGCGGCTATTCTGACAACGATCGTGAAACTCCAACGCTATGGTGGTGCGAATACCTCAGTGCTGAGACACGCATGTCTTCTGATTCGCGCTAGCTTTTGCGTTGCTCTCGCACTGTCGACTAACGTTGTTGGGGCGCAGGACACTTTACCGACAGGCCCGGCGGATTCTCAGATCGCCACGGCCTTGCGGCAGATTTCCGCGCCACGGATTCAATCCAACATTGAGAAGCTGGTGAGCTTCCAGACTCGCTCGACCCTTTCCGCACAGGACCCGGCTTCGATCGCGTCGGGACGTGGCATCGGCGCGGCGCGGGAATGGATCAAGTCTGAATTCGAGCGATATGCGCATGACTGCGGCGGGTGCCTGGAAATCAAGCTCGACAGTTTTACTGAAACGCCCGGCGGGCGGATTCCTAAGCCCACCGAAATCACCAATGTTTATGCGGTGATGAAGGGGTCCGATCCGGAGAGTTCCAAACGTATTGTGATGGTTACTGGCCACTACGATTCGCGCAACAGCGACAACCTCAACATTACGGACCTCGCTCCCGGAGCGAACGACGATGGCAGCGGCACGGCTGTGAGCCTGGAGTGTGCCCGGGTCCTCAGCCAACTCAAGTTCCCCGCGACTATTATTTTTCTGACCGTCGCGGGCGAAGAGCAGGGCCTAAACGGCAGCAGCCACTTCGCGATAATGGCCAAGTCTGCGGGATGGGAGATTGAAGCGGTTCTGAACAACGACATTGTGGGCGGCGATCGCAGTCCGCAGCAAGATGCCAACGTTGTGCGCGTGTTTTCGGAAGGTGTGCCCATTGCTGCCAACGATGACGAGCTGCGCCAGATCCGCAATCTCGGCGGCGAGAGCGACTCCACGTCCCGGCAGCTCGCCCGCTACATCGCCGACGTCGGCCGCACTTATGATGCTGGCGTCAAGCCAATGCTAACGTTTCGCCTGGACCGTTACTTGCGCGGGGGCGATCACATTTCATTCAATGAGCAGGGCAACGCGGCGGTGCGCTTCACCGAATTTCGCGAAGATTACAACCACCAGCACCAGAATGTGCGCACCGAGAATGGAGTCGAATTTGGCGACCTTCCCAAGTTTCTCAACTTCGACTACGTGGCCAACGTCGCCCGCTTGAATGCGGCTACCTTGGCATCGCTCGCCTCCGCACCCGCGCCTCCGGCCAAGGTCCGCCTGCTGACCACAAAACTAGAGAACGACTCCACCGTGACTTGGGAACCATCTCCAGGCGGACGCGTCGCGAGCTACGAGGTGCTCTGGCGAGCGACAACGAGCCCGGAATGGGAGCACGTGCGAGCTATGGGAAATGTAACTCGTGCCACGCTTCCCATGTCGAAGGACAATGTGATCTTTGCCGTGCGCGCAGTGGACAATCAAGGCCACCGAAGCCTGGCAGTGACGCCGCTCCCAGAGCGGTAGCCGGAACCTGCTAAAATAGCTTGCTGCTGATTGAGGCGTAAGTTGTCAGCTCCCCACTGGCAATCGGCCACTGAAAACCGGCAGTTGCTTTTATGTATCGCGGACGAACCCTCTCGCTGAGTTTCCCACCCTTCACCAAGGCGGTGAAGTGGCTCATCCTTACCAATGCTGCGGTTTATCTGCTTCTCGAACTTCTGAAAGCTGCGTTCCCTCAATTGGGCGAGGGGTTGTTCTTTGCCCTGGCATTGATACCCGCGGCGGTCACGCACGGTTGGATATTCCAAATCGTGACGTATTCATTCCTGCACGCGGGAATACTGCATATTCTTTTCAATATGCTGGGGCTGTGGATGTTCGGCGCGCAGCTGGAGTCTGACTGGGGACACAGGCGATTTCTCGAGTTCTATTTCTTCTGCGTAGTTGGAGCCGCGCTGACCACGATTGCAATCTCCTACACCGGCGTGGGTGGCGTGTCACCGCAAACCCCGACCGTTGGCGCATCCGGCGGAGTGCTGGGAATTCTGATGGCATTCGGTCTCCTCTACGGCGATCGGGAAATCATGCTGTTTCCAATTCCGTTCTCCATTCGTGCAAAGTATTTCGTGGCTGGCGTCGCGTTCATCACGCTGGTCGAAGCGATCAGCGCGTCGGGGTCAGGACGGGGCTCGAACGTTGCTTATTTCGCTCACCTCGGCGGGCTGCTTTTTGGGTTCCTGTACGTGAAGTTCATGCCCAAGCGCGGTCTGGCGTTCGGGGCCACGGAACATTACTTCAGTGTGCGGAATTCCTACTATCGGTGGAAGCGGCGGCGGGCGGCACGCAAGTTCGAAGTGTTCATGCGCAAACAGAATCGCACCGTGAGTGGAACCTTCGACGAAAATGGCAACTACATTCCACCCGATGATGTGGACAAGAAAAATGGCGGTTCGAAATCCGGCTGGGTGAATTAAGAGCGCCACGGATTTGCACGGATACAATCCTTAACACTCAACCAAAGAACTTCTGAAACTCTGCGAGCACGAGCGCGGGCAACTCCTCCTTCCTTGCCTTCCCCTTGAAACCGAGGTCGTGACCTGGGCCTTCGATCCGCACGAGCCGAGTCTTCGCCGGAATCATACTCACCGCAGCCTCCATCTCTTCCGGCGATCCGAACGGATCGCGGGTTCCATGCACAAAAAGCGCAGGCGTGTGCAGTTTGGGCAGATGTTGAACGCGAAGCTGGTCGGGCTTGCGCGGCGGATGCAGCGGATACGATAAAAGCAGCAAGCCGTCTACGAGGCCCGGCTGATCGGCGCAAAGCATCGTCGACTGGCGTCCTCCGTAGGAGTGACCGCCAAGAAACACGCGCCCCGGCACCAGATTGCGAAGCGCGGTAACGGCATTCTTCAGACCTTCACGATCGTGAGCTGCGTCTCCGGGACGAGGCGGTCCGTAGGGCCGACTTTGGCGATAGGGCAGATCGCAACGCAACACGCTCACACCCGCCGCGGAGAATGCCTCAGCCAACGCCACCAGGAGCGGAGACTTCGAGTTCGATCCCGCACCATGAGTTAACACCAAGCCATCTCCCGAAGGCGTGGCGGAATGATGGAGAAATCCCCGGACGTGAGGATCGAACGATGTATCGACGAAGCTTTCGCAGCTGGAGTTGGCGAACATATCTATGAAGCGATATTCAATGGGCAGTATGACATGGGTTGACTATTCTTACTGCGCGTACGCGTTCGCAATTTTTTACATTTTTTTTCTTGCGGAAACTTCAAAGTCATGGCATCTTGAAATATCTTCCTACGAAAGGACGCCCAATTGGCAAAAGACATAACCAACTCGCCAAGCACACGACTGCGGCCTGTATTCGGCCTCGGTTGTCTTATGGGCGTCGTCGATTACGCCAGCTAATCTGCGGCGTCCTCTAACGCAAAACCAACAAAATTAACAGCAACGCTGGGTGGCGTAGGCCGCGGTTCCTTCGACTGGTAATCGACGCGACCGCTGCCGCTTATTCCCCCAGCCCTAACTTGAGGCGTTTGCGCGGCGTCCGAGCCGCGCGCCGAAATCCCGAGCGTTGTTTGCGAGGGATCGCATGCTTGAGGCGTTTACGCGGCGTGAGCGAAGCGGGAGCCGCGTGCCGAAATCCTGAGCCACGTTTTTTGTGGCGAAGGATCCAATCCCGCTAGCAAATCCCGAGCGTTGTTTGCGAGGGATACACAGGGTCAGTGGTGAAGGCCACGGTTACTTCTTTGACAAATGAAACCGTGTCCGCATGTTCCCTGACCAGTATTTTTGTCGTGTGGCGCGGGCGTCCACGCCCACGTAGCAGCAATATTCGGCCGGTGGTGAAGACAAGGGTTACTTCGCCTTGGGAGCGGGTGGTCGCGGGTTCGAATCCTGCCGCGGGACTTGTGCCCGTGTAGCTCAGTGGTAGAGCACCTACGTACCGTTGTCGCGGGTTTCCCCGGTGAGTTTAGAAAAACTTAAGTGTGCGTACTAAACTTTGTATGAGGAAACAGCAATGACCGATGAATCTCCATCATTACCTGCAGAACTGCTAAACCGTTTGCTTACTGGACGAGAGCTGCTCAAGAGCTTCGGGTCGAACCTGACGCCGCAAACCGACGCACTTATAGTGGCGCGTGCCATTATGGCCGCGCAAGATGCAAGCGAGCTAGTTGCGTCTGGGATTGCCGAGCATGTTCAGGCCGAGAGGAACAAACAATTCATGGGGTTGATGGATTACATCGCTGGCATCGAGAAAAAGAACCAGAACCGATTTCCGGGGAAGCAATTCTTTGAGAACCTGAACCGGGCTAGGGTTTCGTTTAAGCACCACGGCTTATTGCCCAACTCGCAAGAATTCCATCAGGTTCTATCGAGAGCCGAGGAACATCTTGAACAGGCGTGCTTTGAGTACCTCGGCATCTCCCTTGCGGGACTCGATCTTTCGATGCTAATCCTGAATACCGATGCTCGCGCTCTTTACAACGAAGCACTCAACTTCAGTCAGGAGGGGCACTTCCGCGAGGCTTTGGAAAAGATAGCCGAGGCATTGCATGCCGCAGTTTTGGCGACGCCTTTAGAGTTCAGCATCGTCCCCGGGGAATCGAATTCGCAAATCGCCCTTGAGCTTACTGCCTACGGAGTAGATCCGGGTGCGTTCGTGCGGATGCAGGAATTCTTACCTACGCAAAGCGTCAATGGCGGGTGGCAATGGAATACCCGTGATAAGGGTCATCCTGGTAACTGGAGGGAGCACAATGTGGTGTTCTGTTTAGCCACATTTGTCGATATCGTTCGAAAGATCCAGTATGCCGAGTATCAACCCTCAGCAATCGAATTCTCGTTTCTGTTCGATGATGTGCTGGTTGCCAAGCGCGATGGCGTTCTGGTTTATTCCCAGCACCAATTCCGCGTGTTCTTCGGAGGGTCAGTCTCAATAGATTTCTTCGGAGAGATGAAAAGCGGACAGCGACTGAGAGGCAAGTTGACTCCTGCGTACTGGCACCCGGATAGCAGCGACTGGGAGGAAACGGAGTTCGAGCTCGCAAACTCCTATGTTGTAGCGAGTCCTACGATTGAGATAGATACTCAGGTCCCGAAGTATCGAGTTCTCATCGTGAGAAAGGACGATGTCGAATGGAGCTTCGAGCCTAACAAAGGAGCAAAAAAAGCTTTCCCTCATTTGTTTTAGCACCAAGAATCTATAGCTCTGCGGGCGTCGGCCATCCATACCTTCACCCGGGTAACGACCGACACCTGGAGCCCAAAAGGAGGCCACCAATATGGCTCGACTCAACATGTTGAATCTCAACTTCGGTCCGCGCACCCACGAGGGCGCACCGGCTCGCCACATCTCGCCCGAATTGCAGTTGCGGCGTTCTGTCCTCGCCTGCCTGCTTTGGGAAAAGCAGTTTTACGAGGACGGAGTCGAGATCGCGGGGCGCGTTGCCGAACTCGTGCCGAAGGTTGCAGCCGAGAAGGTCGCCGCTCTTGCCGTCGAGGCTCGCGCGCAGATGAAGCTACGCCATGCGCCGCTCTTGCTGGTGCGCGAGATGGCGCGTCACAAGACGCACCGCCGTCTTGTGGCGGACACGCTCGCGAGCGTCATTCAGCGTGCCGATGAGCTGACCGAGTTCGTCGCCATCTACTGGATGAACGGACGCGTCCCGCTCTCCGGGCAGGTGAAGAAGGGGCTGGCTGCGGCTTTCCCCAAGTTTGATGAGTACGCCCTGGCAAAGTACGACCGTGGCGGACCCGTCAAGCTGCGCGACGTCTTGTTCCTCTCCCACGCCAAGCCGCGTGATGCGGCGCAGGCCGGGGTGTGGAAGAAGTTGATCTGGGGACGGCTCAACGCGCCCGACACCTGGGAGGTTGCACTCTCTTCAGGCGCCCACAAGCGCGAAGCCTGGCAGCGTCTGCTCGCGGAGAACAAGCTGGGCGCGCTGGCGCTGCTTCGCAACTTGCGCAACATGCGTGAGGTTGGCGTGGAGGAAGAGTTGGTGCTTTCGGCTCTGCGCTCCATGAACGCGGCGCGCGTGCTGCCGTTTCGCTTTCTGGCTGCAGCTCGTCATGCGCCGCAGTGGGAGGAGACGCTCGAGCAGGCGATGCTGAAGTGCGTTGCCGGGCAGGAGAAGCTCGGGGGCAATGTTTTGCCAGGTAAGACTATCGTGCTGGTGGACGTTTCCGGTTCGATGACCGCGCCTCTCTCCCGCCGCTCCGAGATGCAGCGCACTGACGCAGCCTGCGGGCTCGCCGTGTTGCTGCGCGAGATCAGCGAGAAGGTCAGCGTATTTTCCTTCTCCGATGATCTCGTGGAGGTGCCGGCCCGTCGTGGATTCGCCTTGCGCGACGCCATCGACGCCAGCCAGCGCCACAACAGCACCCAGCTGGGGAAGGCAGTCGAAAGACTGAACCGGAAGGAGACGTACGATCGCTTGATCGTGATCTCTGACGAACAGGCGCACGACTCGGTCTCCGGACCTCATCAATGGAGCGACGGGCGTCCTCGCCCGTCCAAGGGCTACATGATCAACGTGGCCAGCTTCAAAAACGGCGTCGGCTACGGCAAGTGGACCCACATCGACGGCTGGAGCGAGTCGGTTGTCGATTACATCCGCATGCTGGAGCAGACTGAGAGCAGGTGGGTGAACTGAGTGGTTGGGCCCGGGCGCAAGTCCGGGCCCGACTGTCAGCTGGGACTTCCGATAAGTGAATCCAGCCGCTCGCGATACGTTCGTCCCAGCGGCAATTCCTTACCGGTCCTCAGGATTACGATATGCTCACCGTTGCCGCAGTTCTGAATTTCACCGACCGCGTCCAGGTTAACGACTCAGCGCGTCTTCGAGGGTTTCGTAAATCTTCAACGTGCGGATTTCATGAGAGAGCTTGGCCCAGCAGCGCAATACTTCGGGATCTTCGAGCGCAGCCCGGCGAGCCTCCTCCGATTTCCAGTACCGCAGCAGAACGTACTCATGATGCGATTTAGCATCGCGATAGAGCAGATCTCTGCTATACCCACCGGCTGCGAGCGCGGCAATGAGAGCCTGCATGGTGGCCAGAGACGCCTCTTCGTGCCCCAGCAAGGGTTGGAAGATGGCGATCGAAAGTATTTCGTGCAGAGGTTCCTGCGGCATGAAGACTATTGTCTCCGGCGTGTCAACTCCGGCTTATATCCAACGCCAGCACGCGTATTTACGGCTTTTGCGGCGTCACAATGTGCAGCCGCATAAGATTTGTCGAACCCGAAGCCATTTGAGTTCCCGCGACAACGCCGAGAACGTCTCCAACGTTGATGTTGCCCAGGCGCAAAAGTTCCCGCTCCGCAGTCGTCACCATGTCTTCGGCGTTGCGTGCTGGCTCTGTCCGCACCGGACTCACGCCCCAGAGAAGATTCATTCGGTTGCATACAGGCAATATCTGGCTGAAGGCATAGATCGCGGCTTTCGGGCGATACTTCGAAATCATGCGCGCCGTATTCCCCGTCTCAGTGAACACGGCAATCGCGCCCATGCGCAAATCCTCGGCGGCGTGCGAGATAGATTCACAAATGGCTTGCGCAACGGTGATGGAATGCTTCTCACGCCGACGCCGCGACGGAGCAAAATCCCCCGTATTGCCCTCAGCCTCGACCACGATCCGCGCCATCATGCTCACGGCTTCGCGGGGATAGAGGCCATTTGCGGTTTCCGCGGAGAGCATTACGGCGTCGGTGCCGTCGAAAATTGCGTTGGCCACGTCGCTGGCTTCGGCCCGCGTGGGACGCGGGTTCTCGATCATCGATTCGAGCATTTGGGTGGCGATAATCACTGGCTTGCGCCACTCCGCCGACCTGCGGATCACGTGTTTCTGGATGACCGGAACTTTCTCCGGCGGCATTTCGACGCCCAGATCGCCGCGCGCAACCATCACGCCGTCGGCCGCTTCGAAAATCTCTTCCAAGCGTTCCAGCGCCTGAGGCTTTTCCAGTTTGGCGATAATGGGAAGATCGGAGCCATGACTCGCGATGATCTGTTTTACCTCGCGGACATCCGCCCCCGAGCGCACGAACGAAATCGCAAGCATATCGACACCATGCTTGAGCCCAAACTCCAAGTCGATCCGGTCCTTGTCGGTGAGGGCTGGAATGGAAAGCGCGATCCCGGGAAGGTTGATGCCCTGGTGCTGTCCGAGTTGGCCGCCGTTGATGACTTCACATTCAACGTCTGCGTCGCGGGTTCGAAGGACGCGCAGCTCGATCAGACCGTCAGTGAGCAGAATGCGGGCGCCGGATTTGACTTCCCGCGCCAGCCCTTGAAATGTGGTTGAGATCAGGGTTGGTGTTCCTTCGATATCGCGCGGCGTAATTGTGACTCGAGACCCGGCCTTGAGCACGACCGGCACTCCGTCCTTCAGCCGGCCAGTGCGAATCTTGGGACCCTGCAGATCCTGCAGAATGCAGATGGTGCGATTCTCCTCGTCAGCCACGCGGCGCAAGCGCTCGATGTTTTGCGCGTGCTCTTCGTGGGTTCCGTGGGAGAAGTTCAGCCGGGCCACGTCCATGCCGAGGCGCATGAGGTCGCGCAGGACCGGTTCCGAGTTACATGCTGGGCCGATCGTGCAGATAATCTTTGCCCGGCGATCTGCCCGGTGAATGTTAGATGCGGCGGGCGACGCGTCAACGGGCGCGCCGGTGACTTTCCGAGTAGACTTTCCTTTTTTCAAGTTTGTCCCGACCAGAATTTATGTAGGTTTAATTATTGTATATGGAGAGTTACTCTTGTAGCAGTCGCCATGGGCACTCGAAGACGTGACCTCCGCACAAAAGGTCACGGCTGGCATCGGGAGTGCCGCCACTCCCGTGGGATCAACGCAGCAGATGCCACGCCTCTTTGTACGGCGCGTACTTGCTGTTCGGCCTGGAGGGATAGAGACGAATCGCGACCGTCGTCCGGCGGATAATGAGCTTTCCAGGGATGATGTACCAAACGTCCTTCGTGATGATATAAGCTGCCAGGAAATCGAATTCTCCCAGTTGGTAGGGCTTGCCGCGGGTGTTGGGCCTGACACCGCATATGTAGCCCCCTTCCGGGCTGCTGTTGGTTGTTGATTTAATCTGTACGCTTACGAAGTGGCCGTCGGCTCCGATTACCATGTCGTAACGAGCAAGTTCTGACCAAGGTTTGGAAATCTGCAGCCCCAGCTTGGCAGCTTTTGCCATGAACTGAAGCTCGGCCCACTCGCCGCGGCGTTTGTGATGGCTCATCATCTTCCTTGAATTCATAGGTCAAGAAAACCCAATAAAAAACGCGGCCGGTAAGGCCGCGTCTCTTTCTTTTCAGATTTTGTCTTTTCAGATTCTGGACGCTATCTCGCCAATCCCGAAGTCCTTCCGAGCAAAGCGAGGAATCCCTACCCCGCCAACCAAGCCGGCAGAAACTTCATTTTGCTCAAGTAGGAGAATCGAGGACGGTGAGAAAGCTTCTAGATCTATTATATCAATCTGAAATAGGTAAACCCGCCAACTTTTCAGATTTATATTCGTCTTAGATGCAAGCAGTTAAGCCCGATCGTGTAACTTTTGCCTATTGACAACTTTTCGGCAGGAGGCCGAAAGATCATCCATTTTGCTCTTGAGGGTACCCCGTCCAAGCTCCGCTTGGGCGGGACACCCTCTAGAGTAGAATCAGCACGATTGTCTGGGCCACCCGCCCCACCTTATTTTGAATTTCCCGAACTTTGACGTACTCTTTCCACGATCAGGATGCAGAGGGGGCAATTCCTGGCTAAGGAAAGGTGCGTGTCATGGCGGACAACACGGCAAGCAAGATTCCGACCATTAACTTCGACAGTCCAAAGGCAGCGCCCGTGGTTCTATCAATTGGGGCGCTTCTGTGGCGCATTCTGGCTTGGTGGGAAAACATCGATTTTATTTTGTCCGTTCGCGAGGAGAGGGTTGCAGTTGCGTTACAACTCATCCTCGATTGGGGCTGGTTATTCCTGATAATTGCCGGTGTCGTGTGGTTTCTTGGTGCGAATAGAGCCCCGGTGGACACCTCGAAAGTTCACTGGGGAATGGTGACGGCCGTTGGCATCTTGTCCTTTATGACTGGGTCGCTGATCTCGGTTTACGCGACCGGATCATTGCCGAATATACTCATGTCTTGGGGTGGTGATCCAGTGGCTAAAACCTGTTCCTCAATTATAGATACGTCTCGACTTGTGGGAGTGGAGGACAAGTACCACGTTATCCTGATCTGCGGCATGGCCGACCCGACGACTGACCCCTTAGAGGACACCAGAATTGCGGTTCGTAAACCGTTCACCGTTAACGGCCAAGCGATAAGTGTCGTAGCCCCCTATGGTGCCCTGGTGAGCGCCGCCGGGTCCGTAGGTCAAAACCAAGCTTTCGCGCTTTGGCATTCAGTGGTACTGCTGCCGAAAGATATGGATACTTCTGAGATCAAACGTGTGTCTGATGTAGGAAAGCGCGGAGGAAGAATCATCGTTCAACCTCCCGCCGGGGGATTTTCCAACGGCATGCCTGGGTTGGGACCACAAATTCCAGCGCCCTCTCCAGCGCCGTCAACGGCGATAACTCCACCTAAGTAGGCGGGTGGCCCGGACGATTCGTCTTCAACTTTACTCCCGAGGGTGGCCCGTCCAAGCTTCGCTTGGGCGGGGGTTTTCCTCGGCTGAACGCGTCCGTACGGTTGGGAAAATGCCGAGCTGCTCGCGTCGCCGGGCTGTCCACTGCGATTCGATTTCCACAGCGCTTGTCTCACCCGTCAAGTAGTGACGGAAACTGCTCCACGCCCAACCCTCAGGCCGTGCCACCAGGCCACGCTTTACCGGGTTCCGGTGTATGTATCGGAGCTTCTCTACAAATTTCATTTCACCCCACACGTTGAAGTCGTGGTAGCGGGCTTGCCAGAAGGGATCAGCCGCTCGCAGAGCCAACCTGCGCGCCACTGACTGTTTCAGCGATTGCATCGCTCGCGCCAGCGTGTCCCGCTCCGGTTCGCTGACCAGCAGATGCACGTGTTCTGGCATCACTACGTATCCGTACACCCACAACCCGTAGTCTAGGCGCACGCGTTCCAGCGAGGATTCAAAGGTCGTTCGGGAAGTTGGGGTTGCGAAGTTTGGACGGCGGTGAAAACAACTGAAGGTCAGGAAGTGACGCTGGCGGGATTCCTGGAAGCGCTTGAGTCCCCAAGGCATAACAGAACCTTAGTCTCACCGCGAACCTGGAGTCTGTGACATCTGAACAACCCCGCCCAAGCGGAGCTTGGACGGGGCACCCTCTAGAGTGAAATGGACCCTTTGTCCGGGCCACCCGGCCTAGGTTTCATCGCTAAGGCCCAGGCCACCCGCCACGATGATCACGAACGGGATTAGGATTTCCATCTCAACCTCCAGGTAAAAACGGGGAACCGGTCTCCCGGCTCCCCTTGCATTTCACAGTGTCTTCTTACGAGTTAGCCAGAGCATAGCGCCGATTGCGAGCAAGCAGAGATACCCCCACGGCCACAGGTGAAGATTTGGCATTGTCTCTCCCTTCTTTCCTATTCTGCCAGTTGCCGGCATAGTTGCCGATCAGACCGCCCATGCCGATCATGATCCCCAGCAGTGCAAATCCAGCTCCTCCTCCGGTAGCAGCGATCAACCCTAGCACAGCGGCGACCAGGATCAATGTTCCAAAGTATTCTTGTGGCAGTTGAACGGGCCCGGTGGCCCACTCATCACAGGAACCGCTGGGCAACTAATCGCCGAGTCAATCGCCGTCTTGATTGACCGCCTGAAATACTGAATCGTAGACTCGGTTCGTGAGTTCGATTGTGGCCTCTACCTGTGATAGGGCGCCTGCGATTAAGGCGGCTACGGGAACTGACAGGCTTTTGGATGTTTCAGGGTCCAGGAGTGCATGAACCAGTTTGAGGGTGGGCTCGTATTGCATCGGTAACTCCTAAAGGATGTTCGTGAGGTCTCGCCTCACCTACTTCGATTGTGTGGTAAGAACAGCAGTCGCTTCAATACGGCTGATTACCAATTACCTTAGTGTAGTGTCCTGCCGGGACGCGCCTTTCCGACGTCGGGAAGGTGGGCCACCGACCAGCGTGAGTTTCCGGAGTTACTCGCAGGAGACAGCAGATCCCTCCACTCCGCTTCGCATCCCCTTCGGGGATGAAGCTCCGGTCGGGATGACAATTTGTAACGGGCTGGTAAATCCGCGACCGCCGTTCGCGGCAAAAACGTGAACTTAGCGCTACAAGCAGAGTGCAGAGATCCTTCGTCGGCAGGCCTTCGCTGTGCGAAGGTCTGCGCTTCCTCAGGATGACAGCGGGAATTTATGGGGTGCTACGCCGCTTATTTAGTTGCGGTCTGCGGGGCTGGCATTGCTTTTAGCTCTTTGCCGAGGAAGGCGCGGGGGAAGAGCATGGCGTTGAACTCGGCTCCGACCAGGATGACGAGCGAGATCAGGTACATCCACACCAGCAGGGCGATGGCGGCGCCGAGCGAGCCGTAGATGATGCTGTAATCCGCGTAGTTCTGTAAATACCAGCCAAATAGTGCCGTCGAGAGGAACCACATGACCGTGGCCAGCGTGGCGCCGGGCAAAACGCTGTGCCAGGGCTGGGTGCGCGGGACGGCGTTGTGGTAGATGAGCGCGATTACCGCAATGCTGGTGAGGGTGGCGATGAGCCAGCGGGTTGCGGTCCACATGAGCAGAACGTAGAGTCCGAATTCCTGATTCAGATGGAACAGGATGTTGCGTTCGATGCGGCTGCCGGAAGCTACCAGGATAGTCGCAAAGGTCAGGGGAGTTCCGGCGAGAATGACCAGGGCGAATGCGATCAGCCGCTCCTTCACCAAGCCCCAGATTTTTGGCAGCTCGTAGCAGCGGCGAAAACCTTCCATCCACGAAATCATGACCCCTGAAGCCGTCCACAGAGTGATCAGCGAGGCGGTGATCAAGAGCCCGACTGAGCGCGGGGAAGTTCCTTTCAGGAAAGAAACAGCGGCGCCGCTTCCGATGGGCAGCATTCGGTCCACGGCATAGGTGATCTCGCGGAGGTAGGCCGCGGTCTTGCGCGAATTGGCCAGGAGGGATCCGACTACCAGCAGAGCGGGGAAGAATGTGAGAATCGAAGAGTAGGCAGACGCTTTTGCAATGGCGAACGCGTCATGCTGAAACGCGCGCCAGAAGGCAAGCCGTAGCAGCCGTAGGAATCGCAGGATCACAGGCCAAAGGGTAGCGCCCTCGGGAGCCTCGTACAACAGAGAAATCTCGTAGCGTTCCCGTTCGTGCAATCGTTGTGGATTCGCGGCCATGGGAAATGCAAAGTAAGCCAGAAAAGCGAAAGGGCGGCTTGAACACCGCCCCTCTGCTGTTCTTGCGATTACTCCGCCGTCAGTTCCTCGGTCTCGCCTTCGTGCCGCATCAGCTCGAGCGCGCGCTCGGCTTCCTCGTAGGCTTGTGAGACTTCTTCCTGCACCTTGGCGGCCGCTTCTTCCATTTCTGGCGAGAGGCGAACGTTGCGGTAGTACTCCATGCCGGTGCCGGCAGGGATGAGACGTCCGACGATGACGTTTTCTTTCAGACCGCGCAGGTGATCGACCGCTCCCTGGATGGAAGCTTCGGTCAGCACGCGCGTGGTCTCCTGGAACGACGCCGCGGAGATGAACGAGTCGGTCGAGAGCGAGGCTTTGGTGATGCCCAGGAGCAGCGGCCGGCCTGTGGCTGGACGTCCACCCTGCGAAATCACGCGCTCGTTCTCCTCGGCGAAGCGGAATTTGTCGACTTGCTGTTCCAGTAGGAACTGGGTGTCGCCGACGTCTTCCACCTTGCGCCAACGCATCATCTGGCGAACGATGACTTCGATGTGCTTGTCGCTGATGTTCACGCCCTGCAGCCGATAGACTTCCTGGATTTCGTTGACCAGGTAAGACTGCAGTTCCTTTTCGCCGAGCACGGCCAGGATGTCGTGCGGGTTGAGCGGGCCGTCCATGAGCGGTTCGCCCGCCTTGACGCGCTCGCCTTCCTGCACGTTGATGTGGACGCCGCGCGGAACCGAGTATTCCTTTTCGGTGCCGTTGTCGGCGATGACATACATCTTGCGCTGGCCCTTGGAGACTTCGCCGAACTTTACCGTGCCATCGATTTCGCTGATGACCGCGGTCTCATGCGGCTTGCGGGCTTCGAACAACTCGACCACGCGGGGCAGACCACCGGTGATGTCTTTGGTTTTGGTGGTCTCACGCGGGATCTTGGCCAGCACATCGCCGGGGTGAGCGGTATCGCCGTCCTGAACCATTAAATGGGCGCGTGAGGGCATTAGGTAACGCTTGCTGGTCTTGCCCTTGATCACGATGGCGGGCTGGCGCTTCTCGTCGGGCGAATCCGCCACGACGTGACGCGACAGTCCGGTGACCTCGTCCACTTCTTCGTGAAGTGTGACACCTTCTTGCAGATCCTTGAACTGGATGGTGCCGCCGATTTCGGTCAGGACGGAGAAGGTGTACGGATCCCACTCGACCATGACCTTGCCCAGTTGAACCTGATCGCCTTCGTTGACCTTGACCTTGGCGCCGTAAACAACCGCGTAGCGCTCGCGCTCGCGGCCCTTTTCGTCGACTACCGCGATCGAGCCCTGGCGATTCATGACGACCAGATCGCCGGACTTGGCTTTTACCGTTTGGAGGCCGACAAAGCGCACGATGCCAGTAGTCTTGGCTTCCAAACGCGATTGCTCGGAGACTCGCGATGCCGTGCCGCCGATGTGGAAGGTACGCATGGTGAGCTGAGTTCCAGGCTCGCCGATCGACTGGGCGGCGATGACTCCGGTAGCTTCGCCGAGTTCGACGAGGCGGCCCGAAGCCAGGTTGCGGCCGTAGCACATCACGCAGACACCACGCTTGGATTCGCAGGTGAGCACGGAACGGATTTTTACCCGCTCGATGCCGGCGGCTTGAACCGTGCCTGCCAGTTCTTCCGTGATCTCCTGATTGATGTCGACGACCACGTTGCCGTCGTAGTCTTTGAGTTTTTCAAGCGATACACGGCCCACAATGCGGTCGCGCAATGGCTCAATGACTTCGCCGGCTTCGACGATACCTGCGACGTAAATGCCGTCGACGGTGCCGCAGTCGTATTCGCTGATGATTACGTCCTGCGCCACGTCGACGAGACGACGGGTCAGGTAGCCTGAATCGGCCGTCTTGAGCGCAGTATCGGCCAGACCTTTACGAGCGCCGTGAGTCGAGATGAAGTACTCCAGCACGGTCAATCCTTCGCGGAAGTTGGCCGTGATTGGAGACTCGATGATTTCGCCGGATGGTTTGGCCATCAATCCACGCATGCCGGAGAGCTGGCGGATCTGCTGTTTCGATCCGCGGGCGCCGGAGTCGGCCATGACGTAAATCGGATTGATGAATCCTTCCTTGTCGCGCTGCTGCATCTGGCCAAACATTTCGTCCGCAACTCGCTCGGTGATGCCGGACCAGATTTCAATGACCTTGTTATAGCGCTCGCCGTTGGTGATGGCACCGTCGAGATACTGCTGCTGGACCTGCACTGCCTGCTTCTCGCCGTCTTTGACCAGACTCTTTTTGTTGTCGGGGATGACCATGTCATCGATGCCGATGGAAAGGCCTGCACGGGTGGCGAAGCGGAAGCCCAGGTCTTTGACTTCGTCGAGCATTTTGACCGTCACTTCGAGGCCGAAGCGGAGGTAGCCGTAGCTCACCAATTGACCGATGCCCTTCTTCTTCAACAGGCCGTTGATGAACGGCATGCCTGCGGGAAGATTATCGTTCAGAATGGCACGGCCCACTGTGGTGTTGAGGAAGCTGCGCTCGTACTGCACGGGTTCGGTGTGGGTGATGTCCTGATCGTCGTAGGTGGCGGTCAGATCAATCACTTCGCCGGTATAGCGGAGACGAATCGGTGTGAGGGTTTCGACTTCGCCGGATTCAAGCGCCATCAACACTTCCTCGATGTTGGCGAATGCGCGGCCTTCACCCTTGGCGCCGGGCTTGGCTTTGGTCAGGTAATAGAGGCCGAGCACCATGTCCTGCGTCGGAACCGTGATCGGATGACCCGACGCGGGCGACAGAATGTTGTGCGAAGACAGCATCAACACACTGGCTTCGACCTGGGCTTCCGGAGACAGCGGAATGTGTACCGCCATCTGGTCGCCGTCGAAGTCAGCGTTGAACGCGGTGCAGACCAGCGGGTGAATCTTGATGGCCTTGCCTTCGACCAGCACCGGCTCGAACGCTTGAATGCCGAGGCGGTGGAGGGTTGGTGCGCGGTTCAGAAGTACCGGGTGGTCTTTAATGACTTCTTCGAGAATGTCCCAGACAATCGGTTCCTGCTGCTCGACCATTTCCTTGGCTTGCTTGATGGTGGTGCAGTGTCCCGTCTGCTCGAGGCGGTGGTAGATGAACGGCTTGAAAAGTTCGAGCGCCATCTTCTTGGGCAGACCGCATTGGTGCAGCTTGAGCTCTGGTCCAACCACGATGACGGAACGGCCTGAGTAGTCGACGCGCTTGCCCAGCAGGTTCTGACGGAAGCGGCCCTGCTTGCCCTTGAGTGTATCGGAGAGCGACTTCAACGGCCGGTTGTTGGCGCCACGCAGTACGCGTCCACGACGTCCGTTGTCGAAGAGCGCGTCCACGGCTTCCTGCAGCATGCGCTTTTCGTTGCGCACGATTACTTCCGGAGCGTGCAGGTCCATTAACTTCTTCAACCGGTTGTTGCGGTTGATGACGCGGCGATAGAGATCGTTGAGATCGGAGGTGGCAAAGCGACCGCCGTCCAATGGAACCAACGGGCGCAATTCCGGTGGAATAACCGGGATCACATCCAGGATCATCCAGTTCGGCTTGTTGCCGCTCTTGCGGAAGGCCTCGACGACTTTTAGGCGCTTGGCATACTTGAGGCGCTTCTGCAGCGAGTTTTCGTGCTTCATCTTCTCGCGCAGTTCGGTGGACAGGCCTTCGATATCGACGCGCTTGAGAAGTTCCTTGATGGCTTCTGCGCCCATCATGGCTTTGAAGCCGGTGGGACGGAACTGCTGGTCCAGTTCGCGATACTTGGTTTCGTCCTTGATGACTTCGTGATCTTTTACCGGAGCTTCACCCGGCTCGACTACCACGTAGGCTTCAAAATAGAGGACGGACTCGAGGTCGCGCAGCGAGATATCGAGAAGGTGGCCGATACGGCTGGGCAGCCCTTTGAAGAACCAGACGTGCGAACAGGGCGATGCCAGCTCGATGTGGCCGAGGCGCTCGCGGCGAACTTTGGAGAGCGTGACTTCCACACCACACTTGTCGCAAATGACGCCGCGGTGCTTCATGCGCTTGTATTTGCCGCAGAGACACTCCCAGTCGGTTACCGGGCCGAAGATGCGGGCGCAGAACAGGCCGTCGCGCTCCGGTTTGAAGGTGCGATAGTTGATGGTCTCCGGTTTAGTGACTTCGCCGTGCGACCAGCTCCGGATTTTTTCCGGAGAAGCGAGGCTGATGCGAATGGCATCGAAATCGGCGATAGGGTTTGCCAGGTCAAAGGGGCTCGAACGAAACAAGGTAATCCTCGGCTTCCTGCGGTCTTACGCAACCGCGAGCGGCTCTCGAAATCGGTCGCTAGTCGTTGGTCGTTCGTCGCTAGCGAAATCTCTTGATCCACAGCTTCAAGAGCGAGCACCGTGGATCTTGTTTCAAAATGTCATCGGTTGGGCGCTGACCGCCAACGACGGACGGCCAACGACCAACGACCAAATTAGTCGGCTGCGGCTAACGCTGCCGGTTTCTTTTCTGTGGCCTTGATCAGTTCCACATCGAGGCACAGAGACTGCAATTCGCGAATCAGCACGTTGAACGATTCGGGCACGCCCGGCTCCATGGCAGCTTCGCCCTTGACGATGGCCTCGTAAATCTTAGTCCGGCCATAAACGTCATCGGACTTCGCCGTCAGCAGCTCCTGCAGGATGAACGCCGCTCCGTAAGCTTCCAGCGCCCAGACTTCCATTTCTCCGAAGCGCTGGCCGCCAAACTGGGCTTTTCCACCCAGCGGCTGTTGCGTAATCAGCGAGTACGGACCGATCGAACGAGCGTGAATCTTGTCATCCACCAGGTGCGAGAGTTTGAGCATGTAAATGTAGCCGACCGTGATCGGCTGCTCGAACTTGTTGCCGGTCATGCCGTCGTACAGATAGGTTTTGCCCGACTCCGGCAGACCTGACTGTTTGAGCAACGCCTTGATCTCGTTTTCTTTGGATCCGTCAAACACCGGCGAACCAGTGAAGACGCCGCGAGTGAGGGTCGGCGCGATTGCCATCAGTTCCTCATCGCTGAGATCGGTGATGGTGTCTGCCAGAACCGTGTCCTTGAACAGAGCCTTCAGCTCGCGTCGAATTGCGTCTTCGCGAGTGTTCTCGGCGAGCATTTTCGCGATCTTGCCGCCCAGTTCATGTCCCGCCCATCCCAGGTGGGTTTCAAGAATCTGTCCCACGTTCATACGGGAAGGAACGCCGAGCGGATTGAGCACGATCTCAACCGGCGTGCCGTTGTCGAGGTAAGGCATGTCTTCTTCCGGCAGAATCCTCGCAATGACACCCTTGTTGCCGTGACGGCCGGCCATTTTGTCTCCAACGCTCAGCTTGCGTTTCATCGCGATGTAGACCTTGACCAGCTTGATCACGCCGGGCGGCAGTTCGTCGCCCTTGGTCAACTTGTCTTTTCTTTCGTTGACGATCTTCTTGAGCACGTCGATCTGACGCGAAGTCATTTCTTCGATCTCGTCGATCTGCTCGTTGACCCGCGGGTCTTTGTCGGCGTACTTAATGCGTTTGAGATTGCGGGTCGAGATGCGCTCGATGGTGTCGCGATCGAGAACCGTGTCCTTGGTGAGCAAACGCTTGTTGGTGCGCTCGTCGTGCAGGTCGGCCTGCACCACTTTGCCGCCCAGGATGTTGTCCAACCGCTTCAGGCGCTCGTCTGTCAAAATTCGGATTTCGTCCGAAAGATTGCGTTCGAGCTTGCCAATCTGCGCGGCCTCGATTGCTTTGGCGCGCTCGTCCTTTTCTTGACCCTTGCGGGAGAAGATTTTCACGTCGACGATAACGCCCTCGATTCCAGGCGGGCAGTACAGGGAAGCATCGCGCACATCGCCGGCTTTTTCGCCGAAGATCGCGCGCAGCAACTTCTCTTCCGGTGTGAGCTGAGTCTCCCCCTTGGGTGTTACCTTGCCGACCAGAATGTCGCCCTGCTTGATGCTGGCGCCGATGCGAATCACGCCGGCTTCGTCTAAGTTGCGCAGCATAGACTCGCTGACGTTTGGAATATCGCGCGTGACTTCTTCCGGTCCCAGCTTGGTGTCGCGGGATTCGAGCTCATACTCCTCGATGTGGACCGAGGTGTAATAGTCGTCTTTGACCAGCTTTTCGGAGACCAGGATTGCGTCTTCGAAGTTGTATCCGCGCCATGCCATGAACGCGACCAGCACGTTGCGGCCGAGGGCCAACTCGCCATGATCGGTGCAGGGACCGTCAGCGATTACTTGGCCTTTGGTGACTCGCTGGCCTTTGATGACGATCGGCTTCTGGTTGATGCAGGTGTTCTGGTTGGAGCGCTTGAACTTCATGAGCTGGTAAATGTCGCTACCAACTTCGCGGGAGAGCTGTCCGGGATGATGCTCGCCCTCGACGCGCACGATAATGCGTTCCGAGTCCACCGAATCAATAATGCCGTTACGTTTTGCCAGGATGACAGCGCCGGAATCGCGCGCCGTGACTCCTTCCATTCCCGTGCCGACGATGGGAGCTTCGGCGCGGAGTAGTGGAACGGACTGACGTTGCATGTTCGCGCCCATAAGGGCGCGGTTGGCATCGTCGTGTTCGAGGAAAGGCACGAGCGATGCCGCCACCGAGACTAACTGTTTGGGGCTGACGTCGATGTAATCGACTTCATCACGACTGACCAGGACGAAGTTGCCCGCCTTGCGGGCGTTGACCAGATCGCCTACGATGCGGCCCTTGTCGTCGAGTTCAACGTTGGCCTGGGCGATTACGTGGCGGTCTTCTTCCCAAGCGGAAAGGTAGAAAGAGAACGGTTCGATCTCGGCCGGCTTTTTACGGCGATCCTTGATCTCGGCGTTGATCTTCTCGATCTCATGCTTCTCGATGTGATCGCCGACCTTGTGGTCGCTGTCGCCCGCGTTCACCACGCTGACGTAATCGACCACGCGGCCGTTCTTGACGCGGCGGTAGGGCGACTCGATGAAGCCGTAGTCGTTGATGCGAGCGTAGCAACTTAGCGACGAAATCAGTCCGATGTTCGGACCTTCCGGCGTCTCAATCGGGCAGATGCGTCCGTAGTGTGTGGGGTGAACGTCGCGGACTTCGAATCCCGCGCGTTCGCGCGACAGACCGCCCGGCCCAAGAGCCGACAGACGCCGCTTGTGCGTGATTTCCGAAAGCGGGTTGGTCTGATCCATGAACTGCGAAAGCTGCGAGGATCCGAAGAATTCGCGGATGGCTGCCATTACTGGCTTGGCGTTGACCAGGTCGTGCGGCATGGCCGTGGACATTTCCTGGTACACGCTCATCTTTTCTTTGATGGCGCGTTCCATGCGAACCAAGCCGATACGGAACTGGTTTTCCATCAACTCGCCGACAGCGCGCACCCGGCGGTTGCCAAGGTGATCGATGTCATCCACCGAGCCAATGTTCTTCCGCAACTTGAGCAGATAGCCGATGGTGCCGTAGAAGTCTTGCGGCTCAAGGGTGCGATTCTCCAGTTTCGTGGCATCCTGATTCTCGAACAGCTTGATGTTGAACTTCAGACGGCCCACGCGGGAGAAATCGTATTTGCGCGGATCGAAGAACATCCCGTGGAACAATGCCGTGGCCGTGTCCAGCGTCGGCGGGTCGCCGGGACGCAGCTTGCGGTAGATTTCGATCAGCGCTTCCTGCGGCGTCTTGACCGAGTCGCGCTTCAGAGTCTGGCTGATCACCGTGCCCACGTCGTCGCGCTCGGGGAAGAACAAGCTGAGTTCGACTACGCCGGAATCGAGGATCTTGGCCAGTTTGTCGGCAGTAAGCTCGGAATTGGCTTCGAGCAGCACTTCGCCGGTGGTCGTGTCAACCACGTCGGCGGCTACCCATGCGCCTTCGAGATCCGAGATGTCGACTTCAATCTCGCTGATCTTCGATTTTTGAATTTCCTTCAGGGTCGCGGCATTCAGTTTGCGTCCGGAGTGCGCGATCTCTTCGCCGGCTTTGTTCTTGATGCTGTGCGCCAGCTTCATGCCCAACAAATTCGTGGCTTTGTCACTGTTTGGATCGAGCGTCCAGAAAAGTTTCTTGTCCCGAATGACCAGGCGATCCACGGTGTAGAAGGTCCGCAGAATATCTTCGCTGGAACGCAGGCCGAGGGCGCGAAGGAAAATCGTTCCCAGGAACTTGCGCTTGCGATCGATACGCACGTAGAGCACGTTCTTCTGGTCGTATTCGAACTCGACCCATGATCCGCGGTAAGGAATAATCTTGCCGAGAAAGTACGTACGATTGTTCGCCGTCTCGAAGAAAACCCCAGGCGAACGATGCAACTGGCTGACGATGACACGTTCGGTGCCATTAATGATGAACGTACCGTTCTGCGTCATCAGAGGAACATCGCCGAAGAAAACTTCCTGCTCCTTGATGTCGCGGATGGAGCGATTGCCGGTCTCAGCGTCTTTGTCGAAAATCGTGAGACGCATGGTGACCTTGAGCGGGGCGGAGTAAGTCATGCCGCGCTCCTCGCACTCGCTCACGTCGTATTTCAGTTGCAGGCCGACCGGGTCGCCGCACTTGTTGCAGAAGTCCGGCGTGTTCGCGTTGTAGGTGCCGCACTTGCTGCAGAGCACATCGCCGGGATGGAACGGATCGGTGACGATGGTGTTGCCGCAGTTCTTACAGGTGGAACGCAGGTGATGCAGGCCTTTCAAGTGGCCGCATTTGCACTCCCAGTTGCCGATGGCGTAGTCCACAAACTCGAGTTGTGAGACATTGCGGAAATCCGTGATCGGAAATACCGACTGGAAAACTGCCTGCAAGCCGCCGTCGTCGCGCTCGCTGGGCAAACGATCCATTTGCAGGAAGCGATCATAGGAGCGCTTCTGCACTTCGATCAGGTTCGGAATCTGGATGGTTGCTGGAATCTTGGAAAAATCGAATCGTGTGCGGAATCCATTGCTCTTTGACATTCGGATACTCCAAACTTTCATGCGCAGCAATTGGGCTGCGACAAAAACGGCGGATGTGAGGGCGCGTCAGTCGCGCCGCGGTACTCTACTCGTAAGAACCGGTAATATGGCAAAGACAGGTATGCGCCCGCAGGGACATGACTCCCCGAAGGCGCCGATTGCAGCGCTTGGCCTCTGTTGAAATGTGTCGTTTCCGCGCCAGTATCTAAAGGCCTGTTCCCGTTCCGCCCTGCCCGCGGAACAGTCTGCCAACTCGTGTCAGCGACCACGCCCCCGCTTCCTGGGCTCGTTACATCGGATGGTCACAGTCACTCTATGAAGCAGGAAGCGGCGTTATTGATATAGATGATACCACCGTCCCAAAAGCTTCACCAGAGACAAATATATGGAGGCCGGGCGTCGCCGTCCGGCTGGACGGGCGAGGACGCCCGTCCTCCATAGTTCAAACTTACTTCACCTCGACTGTCGCTCCAGCGTCGGTGAATTTCTTCTTGATGGTTTCCGCCTCTTCCTTGGAAACACCCTCTTTAATGGCCTTCGGAGCGCCGTCGACCAGGTCCTTGGCTTCCTTCAAGCCGAGGCTGGTGACCTCGCGGACCGCCTTGATTACATTGATCTTATTAGCGCCCACTTCCTTCAGGACGACGCTAAATTCGGTCTTCTCCTCCGCCGGAGCCGCGCCTGCCGCCGCTCCTCCTCCACCGGCCATCATCACCGGGGCCGCGGCCGCCGCCGAGACGCCGAGCTTCTCTTCCAACCGCTTTACGAGCTGCGCTGCATCGAGCAGCGACAGTCCGACAATTTGATCTTCCAACTGCTGCAGATCCGCCATGTTATTTCTCCAATTTTATGGTGAGACATAGCACGCTATGTCTCTACAGTGTCGATTACTGATTTCGCTATCCGCCGTCAAAGTTTCCAGTGCGACCAGGCTTCTGAGCCACCGCGCCAGACACGCTGCGGAACAGAAACCGCGCAACCCTCGACTGCTGATAACTAAATCTTTTCGGACGGCTTTCCGCCCCGAAACCTTGTAGGGCCGGCATCCTGCCGGCTTTGCAGCCTACGCTCCAGCAGGCGCGTCGGCCTTGAATTTCCCTTTCTCCACGCTCTGGTTGATCACGACCGCGATGTCTCGTCCCACGGCATTCATCACCGTCACCAAACGCTGCGCCGGTGCATTCATCAGGAACAGGAGCTTCGAGTAGATCTCTTCCTTCGACGGCATCGTGGCCAGTGCCTGGATCTGATTGATCGAGATCACTCGGCCTTCGACCACGCCGGACTTGAAACTGAACTCCGGATTGTCCTTGGCGTACTTGGATAAAGCCTTGGCTAACGCTACCGGATCGCCTGACGTGTATGCGATCGAGGTCACGCCCGAGAGGTTTTTCAGGACCTCCTCGACCTTCGTGCCCTTGGCCGCGCGCTCGGCCAAAGTGTTCTTGACCACCACGTACTTCGCGCCGGAAGATCGCAGAGTCTTGCGCAGTTCGTAATCCTGAGCCACGGTAAGCTTGCTGTAAGTGGTCACGATCAAGCTGGAGACGTTCTGCAACTCCTTGCCCAGCTTCTCAACCTGCTCGGTTTTCTTTGCCCTGGTAACAGCCATATTGTTGATCCCTTTTCAATCATGTGGGGACAGCCGCTCTCGGCTGTCCGGCCGACCGAAGGTCGGAAGTTAAGCCTTCGCCGCAGCTTCCACTGCGCTGGTGTCAATCGAAATTCCCGGGCCCATGCTGGAGCTCAGATAGCAGCCCTTCACATATTTTCCCTTAGCCACGGTCGGCTTCGCCTTCACCACGCTGGTGATTACGGTCGTTGCGTTGTCGACCAGCTTCTCGGGAGGAAACGAAATCTTCCCTACCGGAACGTGAACCAACGCAGTTTTATCGGTGCGGAACTCCACCTTGCCGGCTTTGACTTCCTGCACGGCCTTGCCGACATCGAACGTGACGGTTCCGGTCTTCGGATTGGGCATCAGACCCTTGGGGCCAAGAACTTTGCCAAGGCGGCCGACGGATTTCATGACGTCCGGAGTAGCGATCAGGGCGTCGAAGTCGGTCCAGTTCTCTTTGTTGATCTTTTCGACCATTTCCTCGCCACCCACGAAGTCGGCCCCTGCCGCTTCCGCTTCCTTTATCTTGTCGCCGCTGGCGATGACTAGCACGCGCTTCGACTTGCCGAGACCATGAGGCAGCACGACGGTACCTCGCACCATCTGGTCGGCGTGCTTGGGATCGACTCCGAGACGCATCGTGATTTCGACGGTCTCGTCAAACTTTGCGTATTTCACTTTTTGCAGGAGCGTGACCGCTTCCTGCATCGGGTAGGGGCGCTTCTCGACTGCCTGGCGCGCCTTAGTGATGTTCTTTCCTGACTTCTTCATTGCTGTTCCTTGTCTCCCACCGCTCGTCGCTGTTCTGACAAGCCGTAGTGTCCTCGACTTGAGACGTAGCAAGCTACGTCTCTACAGAATCTATCCGACCACTTCAATGCCCATCGAGCGCGCAGTCCCGCGAATGCTCTTGATCGCCGTTTCCACCGAAGCAGCGTTCAAGTCCGGCATCTTCTGTTTAGCGATATCTTCCACCTGCCGGGCCGTCACCTTGCCCACTTTGTCCTTGTTCGGAGTCCCCGACCCCTTGGCAATCCCCGCCGCCCGCTTGAGAAGAATCGAAGCCGGCGGCGTCTTGGTGATGAAGGTGAAGGTACGGTCGCTATAAACCGTCACGACCACCGGGATGATGAGCCCTTCCAGTTCCTTCGCGCTGGTGCGCGCATTGAACTGCTTGCAGAACTCCATGATATTGATCTGCGCCTGGCCGAGAGCCGGGCCCACCGGGGGCGCGGGCGTAGCCTTGCCCGCCGCAATCTGAAGCTTTACCGAACCTGTTGCTTTCTTTGCCATGATCTCTCTTTGCCTTGTCCAAGCTGCTAGCTACTAGCTCCTAGCTAAATGCCTTATGCCACTTTCTCTACCTGATTGAATTCCAGTTCAACCGGCGTCGAGCGGCCGAAGATCGTGACCATCACCTTCAGCGTTTCGCGGTCTTCGTTGACCTCGTCCACAATGCCAGTGAAGCTGGCAAACGGGCCCTCGGTGATGCGCACGGACTCGTTCTTCTCGAACTTAACCTTGAGCTTGGGTTTGTCTCTCGACTCGCCCACACGGTACACAATGTGCTGAACTTCTTCTTCGGAAAGCGGTGTGGGCTGCTGGCCCGTGCCGACAAACCCGGTCACCCGCGGCGTGGACTTCACCACATGCCACACGTGATCGTCCATATCCATTTCAACCAGCACGTAGCCGGGATAGAACATACGCTCGCTGGTGTACTTCTTGCCGCCACGCACTTCGGTGACTGACTCGGTGGGAATCAGCACCTTGCCAATTCGTTCCTGCAGCCCGAATGCCTGGATGCGCGACTCCAGCGACTCCTTCACCTTGCGTTCGAATCCCGAGTAAGAGTGGATAATGTACCACTTCATGTTGGGATTGCGCGGAGCCTCAGGGGCAGAAGCGCCGTCCGCAGTTGGCGGTATTTCGTTTTCGCCGCCACCTGCTCCGGTTGCGTTTTTTTCTTCCTGCATAGCGTGCTGTAAGATTTCAGCTTCCTTCCTTGGCATCAACGATGGGTCAAATATTTAAACAGATAATTGATGCCGCTGCCGATGGTGTTGTCCACGATCCAGAAATAGACCCCGAATAGGAAAACCGTAATAATGACCACGGCCGTTGTAGCCTGCACGTCCTTGAATGAAGGCGCGGTCACCTTCTTCATTTCGGAGCGCACGTCGTTATAGAAGGTCTTGACTCGCTCGGGCCAAGCCATGACTCGGCCAGTCAGGCTTCGTTCATCCGCGCTCGCTGCTGTAATTGACTTTGCCATCTTCTTTATCTCAACCCCGCCACTCCAACTTCTGCTCTCGCGCTTCGATCTCTGGCAGGGGCGGAGGGATTCGAACCCCCAAGTTCGGTTTTGGAGACCGACAGTTTAACCGTTGAGCTTACGCCCCTGAATTAATGAATCATTGAATCAGCGATTCATCGAATCAATTATTTCACTTCTTTGTGCGGCGTATGCTTCCGGCAACGCTTACAAAACTTTTTCAGCTCCAGCCGGTCCGGAGTCGTCTTCCGATTCTTGGTGCTCGAATAATTCCGCTCTTTGCAATCACCGCACTGCATCGTAATAATTTCTCGGGGCATTGCTCACTCCCTTGAATTTTCCTGATGGAGGCCGGGCGTCCCCGCCCGGCCTCCATTAAAGTTTCTTGCTTACGTCACAATTTCGCTGATGGTGCCTGCGCCTACGGTGTGTCCGCCTTCGCGGATCGCGAAACGTAAGCCTTTTTCCATCGCCACCGGCGTGATCAGCTCAATTACCAGGCTGACATTGTCGCCCGGCATCACCATCTCAGTCGCCGCCGGCAACTCTGCCACGCCCGTCACATCCGTCGTGCGCAGATAAAACTGCGGACGGTATCCCTTGAAGAACGGCGTGTGCCGTCCGCCTTCTTCTTTCGTCAGAATGTACACTTCCGCTTTGAACTTGGTGTGCGGCGTGATCGATCCCGGCTTCGCCAACACCATGCCGCGCTCGACATCGTCCTTGCCAATGCCGCGCAACAACAGGCCCGCGTTGTCTCCCGCCAGACCTTCGTCCAATTGCTTCTTGAACATTTCGACGCCCGTCACGACCGTCTTGCGCGTGTCGCGGAAGCCCACAATCTCCACTTCCTCGCCCACCTTCACCTTGCCGCGCTCGATTCGTCCCGTCACCACCGTGCCGCGGCCTGAGATCGAGAAAATATCTTCAATCGGCATCAGGAACGGCTTGTCCAGTTCGCGCGCCGGCTGCGGAATGCTCTTGTCCACCGCCTCCATCAACGCGTCGACCTGCGCCTCCCACTTCGCTTCCCCATTCAGCGCGCCCAGCGCCGACAGCCGGATTACCGGCACATCGTCGCCCGGAAACTTGTAGCTCTTCAGCAACTCGCGCACTTCAAGTTCAACCAGATCCAGCAACTCGGGATCGTCGACCGCATCGCACTTATTCAGCGCGACCACGATGTACGGCACGCCCACTTGCCGCGCCAGGAGCACGTGCTCGCGCGTCTGCGGCATCGGACCATCGGTTGCCGCGACCACCAGAATCGCGCCATCCATCTGCGCCGCACCCGTGATCATGTTCTTGATGTAGTCCGCGTGCCCCGGGCAATCCACGTGCGCATAGTGCCGGTTCGCCGTTTCGTACTCGACGTGCGCCGTCGCAATCGTGATCCCGCGCGCCTTTTCTTCCGGCGCATTGTCGATCGAATCGAACGACCGGAACACGATCTTGGGGTTGTGCTTCTGCAACACCTTGGTGATGGCTGCCGTCAACGTGGTCTTGCCATGGTCGATGTGACCAATCGTCCCCACATTGCAGTGCGGCTTATTGCGATCAAATTTCTCTTTCGCCATTGCCTAGCTCTCTCCGTATTCTTCTATGAGGAGACATAGCCAGCTATGTCTCTACAACCAAATTTCCTGTAGAGACGTAGCTTGCTACGTCTCGATTGCCAAGTCTCTGGAGCGGGAGACGGGAATCGAACCCGCGACCAACAGCTTGGAAGGCTGTGACTCTACCACTGAGTTACTCCCGCTCAGCCTCAGACCACGAGATCCCTCGCGCAAAACGCTCGGGATTTCGGCTGCGGGCTCCCGCTCCGCTCACGCCCGCAAAACACCTCAACCTGGAGCCGATGATCAGGATTGAACTGATGACCTCTCCCTTACCAAGGGAGTGCTCTACCAACTGAGCTACATCGGCCAACCGCTTCACAAAGCACAGACATAGCAAGCTATGTCTCTACATCGCTCTTGTCTGGATGCATCGCATCTTTCCGCCGCACCCAGGTCTTCAATGCGAACATCGCCAAAACCGCCAACGTCGCCAGCCGGACTCGCGAGTCGCTCAACGTCGTCCAGGACAAAATTCCAAGCCCCACGAATGCGGCCATCGCTAATGCGAAACGAGTCACATCAATCCTGGTGCACAGGGAAGGATTCGAACCTTCGTACCTCGCAAGGAGGGACAGATTTACAGTCTGTTGGCTTTAACCACTCACCCACCTGTGCAAACTTCCGGGCCTTCCCGGCCACAAACCGTAACTCTCGAAACCAGCCACGGCGTTTGCGCTGCGCGCGGAGAATGATGCTACGGCAGGGCAATGACCCAAAAGAAGAACAGAGTGCGCGCGAAAATCCTCTCGCACGCAAACACCACACTTGGAAAAATTCCTTATGGAGTGCTGTTGGGAAAAATCTGTTACGCCGCCGCGCCGCGAAAAATGCCCTGTATTCCGGAACCGAAATGCTCAATCAAATGCTGGAGCTGGCGAAGGGATTTGAACCCCCGACCCTCTGATTACAAATCAGATGCTCTACCAACTGAGCTACGCCAGCAGTCGGAGACAAAGGCCCTCGCGGGCGCATATATCCCTCTGATCCCTTCCAGATGTCCGGGACAATTCTAAAAGGTACCATAACGGTAATCTTGGCGCAACCAGAGCTTGATCCGGTAAAGCAGCTGACCGCCGGCACTGGCTGGTATCCCACCTACCTCGTGATCTTCCACACCGTCCCGTAGCCGATGCTCCCGCCATTTTGGGCCGCACCGAACAGAGTGCCTTTTGCGTTCTGGACGAGGCCACCGTATACGTATTTCCCATCCGTCCCCTTGAAGCTATGTACCAGGGTGAACTTGCCACTCTGGCTCACTTTGTACACCGTTCCGACGTTGGACGCACCACCTGTCTCGGTAGTGCCGTACACGTTCCCCTTCGCGTCCACAACCACACCCGCTAAAGGATATTCGCCATCCGACGTTCCGCCGGCGAAGCTGTGCAACAATCTCTCCTTGCCAGTCTTACTGACTTCCCACACTGTTCCCAACATGTGGGTGCCACAGGACGAAGTCGTTCCGTAGAAGTTTCCAGCCGCGTCCATGAACGGCGTTCCCAAGACGTTGCATCCGTCGGTCGTTCCCCCCATGAAGCTGTGTAGGATGGTTAATTTGCCGGTCTTACTCAGCTTGTATAAAATCCCGCCGCCGGCACTCCCGCCCTCTTCGGTCACGCCGTAGAGGTTGCCTTGGGTATCCGTCAATAAACTGGTGTAGGTGGGATATTTCCCGTCAGTTGCGCTCCCCGTGAAGGTATGGAGAATCGTCTCTTTGCCTTGCGGATCTATCTTGAATACTACCCCGTCGTTGGAAGAGCCGCCCTGCGAAGTCGTGCCGTAGAGGTTACCCGCTTTATCTCGCAGCAAACCTCCAACGGGGTCCACGCCGTCCGTCCCTCCGGTGAAGTTGTGCAGCACGGTTTCGGTGCCGCTAGGGTCCACTTTGAACACCACACCGGTGCCGACGGAGCCACCCTGCGTCGTGGTTCCATAAAGATTGCCCACGCTGTCCCGGACCAAGGCTGAAATAGGAAATGCCCCATCGGCCCCACCAGTGAAGCTGTACAACACGGTTTCGGTCCCGTCAGGGGTGACCTTGAACACTCCCCCCGAAAAGGATGTGCCGCCGCCATAGCCAAAGGTGCTGTAGAGATTTCCTGCGGCGTCGCGGATCAAACTTGCGTAGGGATCTCCGCCATCCGATGATCCTGCGAAGTTGTAAAGCACATGCAGAGTCTGCCCTTGTGCCGATTGGCTTGTAAACGCGCCAAACGCAAACGCCACGGCTAACATCAGCGCCGGCCCCATACCCATCTTCGCGGAAATGCGTCGTTGCTGCGTGTTTCCCATTCTGTGATTCCTCCGTTCTCAGGGCTTCCCAAGGGCGACCTTTGTAACATTAAATCGGAGGAGAGTCACGCTCCGAATCTTCGCTGCACGCAGATTGTGAAAAGTCTTTCGAAGCAATTGCACATTGAAGCGCCGTCACGAAGCCGGAAGTAAGCAAAATCTTCGTAGGCAATCCTTACTTGGGTTCCGATCCGAAGCAGAGCACGTGTCCGTCGGCGTCCTCGATTCTCATCTCGTATGCCCAAGGATAGTTGGTCGGTTGCTCGCGAAACTTTACACCCTTGGCGCTGTACTCTGCGAAGAGGGGCTCGATGTCCTCAACGCCGATCCAGAGCCACATCCCGGCATGTCCGTGTTCGCCTTGAGATAACATGATCGCCCGACCATCGCAAGAAACCGATGCAAACTTCGATTCAGCCTCGCCGCCCCAATTTACTTTGAAGCCGAGCACATCCACGTAGAAGCGGATACTGGCCGCGACACTGTTAACCCTCAGGATCGGAATGATGCACTCGACGCCGATTCTTGCCGCTTCGGACTTGCTGTCAGACATACAAGCATCTCCCTTTAAAAGCAGAAGGCCGGCTTCGAGCCGGCCTTCGCATCGAAGAAAACCTGATAACTACTTCTTGGCCGGAGGAGCGATCGCGTCTTTCGTAGCCTTCGCCACGCGGAACTTCACCACCGTCTTGGCCTTGATCTGGATGGGTTCGCCGGTTTGCGGGTTGCGTCCCATACGGGCCTTGCGATGCGCCTTCACCAGGCGGCCCAGGCCGGGGATGACGAACAAGCCATTCTTCTTGGTTTCTTTTATGGCAGTGTCGGTTAGGTGCTCAAGAAACGCGGCTGCGGTCTTGTTGTTGCTCTCAAGTTTCTCAGCCAGATGCCGGACGAGTTGGGTCTTGGTCATGCCTGAAGCCATGAATCCTCCTCTAGGTGGAACGTTGATTTTCCTGCGATGGGAGCCATCTTATATCACGTTCCTGTGGAAAAATAGCGTTTCAGCCGCATTTTATGCGGTTTTTTTCATTTAGGAACCACGAAAGCCCACAAAAATCGGCTTTTTTCGCGGTTGTGCCTCCCAACCGGTGCTTCCGAGCAGCTTTGACCAACCTCCGGCAGGGGCGCCCGGCGCAGCCAGACAATCGATTGTGCGTGTGATAATGATTTGAGGAGCTGATATTCGTGAGTTGTGCGATCTGCGAAAAACGAAAAGAAAAACGCTTTTGTCCCGCCGTCCACGGACGGATCTGCCCACAGTGTTGTGGTGAGCAACGCGAGGTGACTCTCGATTGTCCAAGCACTTGTGTATATCTCCAGCAGGCGCGGGAGCATGAAAGGCCGCGTCCCTTGCAGGATTTGGACCAGGCAGCCTTGTTTCCGCGGGTGGAAGTCGGCGAGGAGTTTCTCTACGAGCATGAGCACCTGCTCATGGGCCTGAGCTACGCATTGGCAAAGAGCGCGCAGGCGGATCGTGCAATCGCTGATGCCGATCTGATCGCCGCGCTCGCGGCGATGACCAAGAAGCAGGAAACGCTGGTGAACTCTGGCTTGCATTACGAAACTCCGATCGCCAGCTTAAGTCAACAATCCGTGATCGCTGAAGTACACAAAATGTTGAAGGAGTATCGAGAGGCGGAGCAAAAGCACCTCGGCTACAGCCGGCTTCACGATTCTGATGTACTGGGCGCGCTCGTCTTTCTCGTACGCATGGGTCACGCTCGCACTTCAGGAAGGCCAAAGTCGCGAGCCTTCGTGGATTTCCTCCAGGCACAATTCCCCGAGAAGCAATCGGCAGTGGCTACACCGGAAGAAGCCGGGAGTCGAATTATTATTCCCTAAAGTCAAAGTCGGCCACGGATCTGCACGGATCAACGCGGATAAAAGAAATAAAGAAGAAGGCTTATCGGTGGAATCCGTGGCTAGCTTGTCTTGCGCACTTCTGGCCCTGGCGGTAATGCATCGCGTAGTTCTCGAATTGTTTGTTGGAGCGCTGGATGAAGCGCATCCGGTGCGATTTCGGCAAGCGGTTCCAATACGAAACGACGCTCGTGCATTGCTGGGTGAGGGATCGTCAGGCCGGGATCGTCGACGACCGAGTTGCCAAACAACAGAATGTCGAGGTCGATGATGCGAGGACCCTTTTTTTGTCCTCGTCGCCGTCCTAGCTGTTGCTCGATGTCGAGAATGCCGGCGAGCAGCTGTTGCGGTTTTTTCTCTGTATCGAGCGCGACTGCACAATTCAGAAACCAGGCCTGCGCGGTAAACTCCACCGGCTCGGTTTCGTAGAAAGACGAGACCGCCACGACCTCACCGAGAGCACACAATCGGTCGATGGCGGCATTCAAATTTCCCGCCCGGTCGCCAATGTTGGAGCCAAGCGAAAGATAGACAAGTTCGTGCACTCGGATGAGTTTACAGACAAATGTTGGGGATCAGGTATCCAGATAAAGACTTGCGGCTCACAGATTGTCCCGGCACGCTTGAAAGAATCTCAGCGGAGGGAAGGGCCGCAATGCTTTCGATTCACGCCAAGATTGATCGTACGCAGCGCTTGCTTCGGATGCTCGAGGAAGATGCGCCGCTGCTCGCCGTCCGGGTAGCCCAACTCACTCCCGAACGCCAGCAATCGGCCAAAGACTATGCCGCGCAGTTGACCGCGCACGCCCGCGCAGAGCTGGAGAAGTTGACGGCGGAAGGATACTTCTGGGATGCCAACGATCCCACTCCGCAAGCCGCGGATTAGCAACTTTTCCTGGGAACGACATCCATCGATCCATCGCCGATGCCGTTTCAATAATATGTGAGCTTACGGTGCATCGCGGAGGACAAAGACTCACCGACTGTTGTTTGCTCCGTCCAATTGCCGTGCGTATCGTATTCGTAAAGGTAGTGAACCTCTAAGCGACTGTCAGGATTGGAAACCTTTGAACTAACGCGCCATGGCGATCCGCTTTGGATCGTGACTATCCCCGCCTTATCTCCGTGTTCATTGTAGGTCGTAGTCATCTCCTGGCGAGAGGTACCCATCACCATCAACCGTTTGGCAACGCGTCCCTGGCCGTCGTAGAAGTAAGACCTTTCGACCCTGTCGAAGCCGCTCTGGCTCAGCATCTCCTTCATCCGCGCCCGGAGCGCCTTCTGTTGCTGTTCAGATACTTGGCCACCAGACGGTCCCTCCAAGAATTCTTTTGGAAGATCGAGGTTCTCCCGCATGAGCGTTTCGCTAACCAGCCGCCCATCCGCATAGTTGTGCGTGATCCGCGTCAGCAGCAGCCCATGCGTATCGCGAACCAGAGACTCGACCGGTTGATCGTCATCGTTGTAGTGAGTGGTCACGGTTCCACCGCCATTGAGATCATCGCCTTCTTCCGCAACGTCGAACACTATGTCCACGCCCAACGCGTTTGTCTCGCGACCAGGTCTCGGAGGAACGGTTCGCATTTCTGTCCTTCTACCTTGGTCATCGTAGTGAACCTCGTCCGTGATGTCAGAGCCACTGCCCGTGATGCTGACTAACTTCCCCGCGGCATCGTAGGAATAGACTCGTTCAACGCTCCCCCTCAAAGTGCGACCACGCCAAACCATCAACCGGCCATCGGCAGCATACTCCGCTTCGCTCATGGATTCAGTTTCATCAGCGACGAATTCACTGCATTTCTTGACCGGGCCGTGCAGGCGGTGCCGCTCGCGGTCGGAGAGACGGCGATTGCCCCCGGTTGAGTCGGCGACCTGGGAGATGAGTAGATGATTGAATTTGAGGTTTGAGGCCAAGCCGAGCGCGGTGACTCCGAACAGGAGCCGTCTGCGGTCCATAAGTCACCTCTTCAGAAAGCCGGCAAAAGGTGCTAAAGCGTGGGTTCGATCACGCCATCTGCTCAACCGTCGCGTCCACGGGTACTGATACCGAATCGTGCTCGTCCTCGACGTTGGTTTCTTCCCACAGTGTCCGATCACGCAGCAGCCGGGAAACTAACGCGGTGTGCATCGCGTGGCCGGCGCGGTCCGCGACTACGTTGCCCAGAATCTGTTTCCCCAACAGCGCGAGGTCGCCGATGAGGTCCAGCACCTTGTGGCGCACGAATTCGTCCGCAAAGCGCAGCGGCGGATTCTCCACGTCGTCTTTCGTCAGCACCACGCAGTTCTCGCGCGACGCCCCGCGGATCAGCCCCATATTCCGTAATGTCTTCTCATCCTGGCGGGAACCGAAGGTGCGCGCCGAAGCGATTTGGCGAAGGTAATTGCCGTTGGCAAGCTCTACGCTGAATGTTTCTTTGCCGATCAGCGGGTGCGGAAAGTTGATGGTGTAGGAAACGGAATAGTTGTCCGCCGGATAAACCGCGATAAACTTATCGCCTTCTCGCATTTCCAGCGCGTGGCGAATGCGGAGATAGGTCCGAGGGCGCCGCTGCTTTCGGATTCCGACCTGATGGATCAAATCCACAAAAGGCCGGGCACTGCCATCCAGAATGGGCAGCTCCAGATTGTCCAGATCGACGATGGCATTATCAATGCCAGTTCCGATGAAGGCCGAGAGCAAATGCTCGGTCGTGGAAATCAGCACGCCCTTTTTCATCAGGCTGGTGGCATAACTGACCCGCGCAACGTTCCGGCTGACGGCCTCGACCTCAAAACCGTCAAGATCCACACGGCGAAACACAATGCCGGAGCCGGCAGCGGCGGGCAGAATCCGCAAACGGACAGGAGCGCCGCTGTGCAGACCAACCCCAGCGCACTCCACTGCCCCACGAATTGTTTGCTCGTGTTTCAGCCTTCAGTCTCTTATCTGATTGTTAGATGAAGAGATTACCGCCTGCGGCCAGAACTCTGGCTGTGGTAATTTGGCCACAGTTCGTGTGTATTTACCGACCCTTATACGACGGATCCGGCCGTAAAGCCAAAGCCAACAGCCACTTAGCCTGTGGAGACGTTAGGCAAGGCCAGGTTAGTTATTTAGATGCACGTTTGTATGAAAATCATTAGTTCTTAGGTCCACCCTTATACGGATCGTAGGTCACATCGGCGGCGAACATTGAGTCGCTTAGGCCCTTGTTATAGCTCACGGAGTTCAAGAAGCGCTGGCTGGACATATCTCCGTTGTAGAAACGCGTGACGCTGAAGGGGGTCATGACGCCCTGTATCGGGCGGTAGCCGTCAAAGATTTCGTCTTCGACGTTGCGCTGCTTATCGGTCGCATCGCGCCATGAAAAAGACTTCTTTACGGGCAGATGCGTGCTGGTATCGATGTACAACGTAACGCTCTGATTGTTCGAGTTCGTGATCGTGACTTGCTCGGTGTCTTTCTGGGCGGCGATGGTATGCCCCTCATAGAACAGAGCGATGCCCGGTTGCGGCAGCCACTTGCGAATCACCCAATCCAGCGAATATTCGCGGCGCCGCAGATAATCGGCTACCGACTTGGGTTCATCGGATCGGGTGCCTTTGTAGGTGATCTCGAAACCTTTGTCGCCCCGGTACACGTAGACAACGTCCCGCTTCTTGGTAAGTTCGACGCGCTCTTTATCAGGGAATTTGTAGAAGCGCCAGAACACAACGCCGACACCCTCCGATTCTCCCAGATGAAAACCGTAGGTACGACCTTCCTGGCTCACGTCTTCGATATTCAGGTAAGCGTTTCCGCCCAAGGCCTCAATCATCTGGTCGAGTAGAGTCTTGGCCTTGCGAACGCTTTCCTGGTCAACCGGAATGCCTTGCGCTGAAGTTGCCGGCGCGGAAGTGTTCGCTTGCCCAAAGACCAGCGTGATCAAGAAGAAGACGGATAACCAATACTTCATGCTTCCACCAGTTAGACGCTGAAACAGCCATTGTAGCTGCCCGCATGCCCGTGTAGGGCGGACACTCCTGTCCGTCGCTGTTGATCTTGGATCTTAGGCTTCATAATCTACGTCGGAGCGGCGGACAGGAGTGTCCGCCCTACACGACCTCTACCCCGCGAGCACTGCCCCACCGTTCACGTTGAAAACCTCGCCGGTAATGAAACCCGCTGCGGGTGTACACAGGAACAGAATCGGAGCCGCGATCTCCTCTGGCTTGGCGACCCGTCCCAAGGGAATCGTCGCGAAAATCTTGGCGCTATTCTCGGGATCATTCAACGCAGACGCGGACATATCCGTGTCTACCCAGCCGGGCGCCACGCAATTCACATAAATGCCATCGCGGGCGAGTTCGGTGGAAAGGCCTTTTACCATGCTGATCAGCGCACCCTTGCTCGCAGCGTAATCGCAGTGAAAAGCTTCGCCGCGCTGTCCCGCGGTCGAACTGACGAGCACGATGTGACCCGAAGCAGCGCCGGACTTCTTCTGCTTCTTCATTTGGGCGACGGAATGTTTGATGAGCGCGAACACGCTGTCGAGATTAATGGCAACCGTGTTGCGCCATTGCGAATCCCGCATCTGATCGATGGACACGTCTTCGGCAGGCCAGACGCCGTGGTTGGCGACCAAGATATCCAGCCGTCCGAAGCGTTCGACAGTGCTCGCTACCAGTTGCTGTGCAGTATCCGTTCCGGAAAGATTGCAGGCAACGGCAGCGCAGTTGTCCGGGCCGAGTTCCTTGACTAGTTGATCGGCTTGCTGTTTCGACTTCTCGTAATTGAACAGTACTTTCGCGTCCGCCGCGACGAACATCCGCACCACAGCCGCACCGACGCCCCGCGAACCACCGGTGATGAGAGCCACCTTGCCAGAGAGCGAGAGACGCATATGCCCTAGTTTCAGGGTTCAGGTTCCAACTTTGCAAGCGAGAGTGTTCAAAAAAGACTAAGGATGATAGTTCGCGACACGGATGGAAATTAAGCTTCTTTCGGTCAGCGCTGGAATCAAAACTCTTGGCTTCAGCTGCCGAAGCTCGATGAAGCGCGCTCGGTTTTCAATTGCCGCAAAAGCACCCGCACCAGCATGCCGTCGTAGCGGATGCCGCTCAACCGCTCCAGTTCGGCCAAAGCCTGTCCGCTGGTCTTGGCCGGTGCAAACGAACGTTCGGTGGTCATATTGACGTAGGCGTCTGCGACTGCCAGAATCCGCGCCCCCATGGGAATCTGCTCCCCTTGAAGGCTGCCCGGGTAGCCGGTACCGTCGAAGGATTCGTGATGATGCTCCACCGCTTTTTTCAGCAACTCGCTCGCTGGCAAAGTGCCGACAATTTCCCCGCCCACGCGAGCGTGCATTTTTACCAGATAAAACTCCTCGTCAGTGAGCGGGCCGGACTTGTTGAGCACGCGCTCGGGAACAAAGATTTTTCCCACGTCATGGACGCGGGCGGCATAGGCAAGGTCATCGACTTCCTCAGGCGACAGGCCCAGAGCTCGCGCCATCAGTTCGGAGTAGCGAGCGACCATTTCACCATGTCCAGCGCCGTTCACTTCGCGCAACTCCGCGGCCCGGGTCAGCGCCTCGATACCTTCGCGCAGTATCTGCACGCTCTCTTCTTCGTCCTCGGCCTCTTCGCTGGAAAGCTTCCTTAGGGTGCCGAGGAGTTCGTCGAGGTGCTCGGGCCCGGTGTGCTCACGATGCAGGAAGCCTTCGATGTAACCGGCGATCAGTTGCCGCTGCAGCGCGCCACTCTCGCTGCTTTCAGGTTGGTCGGTAAGCGAAACGCGATCGCCGCCCGCGTGTTTGGAGACATACATTCCAGCATCCGCAACACGAATGATTTCTTCCGCGGTAAAACCATGTACGGGGAAACTGGCCACTCCGAAGCTGCCGGTGATGAGGTGTTCTTGCAGCATGGGATCGGTCGAAAGCCAGAGACGCAAGCGCTCAGCCAGGGCCTGTGCCTGCTCCACTCCGGTTTCCGGCATGAGGATGATGAACTCGTCGCCGCCGTAGCGCGCTACCACATTCGACTGGCGGCATTTCTGCTCCAGCAGGCGGCCAACGCGGGCCAGCACCAGATCACCCTCGAGGTGTCCCAGCGTGTCGTTTACGTCCTTGAATTTGTCGAGGTCGATCAGCACCACTGAAAACGGACGTCCGGAGCGGGAGGCTCGCTTCCACTCCGAGCTGAGAGCTTCCCAGAAAAAGCGGCGTGTCTTGATGCCGGTAAGACCGTCGGTGATGGCGGTTTGTTGCAGCTTCTGAAATACGAACGAATTGTGCAGCGCCGTAGCCAGGAGGTCGGCCAGCGTATTCATGATGAGCACATCTTCGGGAGAAAAAGCATCCTCCTGCCGGCTCTCAACGTTGAGCACGCCCAGAAGAGTCTCACCATAAGTAATCGGAATGCAGAGCACGGATCGCGAATCGGGCAACACTCCCTGCAGATTGTCTTCGCCAGCAGTTTGCACCAGCGCGCTCTCACCGGTTCGCGCCACCCGGCCCAGGATTCCCACACCGAGCGGAATCCGCATACCTAAAGCCTTGGCTGTGATTCCGGCTTCCGCCTTGATTTCGATGTCTTTGCGAACGTAGTCAAAAATGCCGATACCGATGTGATCGAAGCGGAAAGTCTTCTGAATGTGACCGACGATCTCCAGCAGCATTTGCTCGGCGTCTTCGCTCGATATGGCGGTTTTCGAAATGCTATTCAGAAAGCCAAACTGACGGGATCGGCGCTGCTCCTCGGCAAACAGCCGTGCATTCTCCACCGCGACGGACACTTGGCCGGCCGCCGTCTGGATCACTTCCAGGTCGCGTTGTTCGAAGACATATTCGCGCTCAGCACTCATCACTGCCATAACTCCAGCTGGCTTTCCGCCTTGCATAATCGGCGCGCCACAGAAGCACTTGGACGGTCGCGCCGGAACGTAGGTCGTGCCCAGCCGTTCGCGGGCCTTCTCCAGATCGGCGCGGATCAGCAGCGGTTGCCCAGTGCGGAGAATGTACTCGGTCAGACCATTGTCGACCTTGCGCGAACGCTTGGGCAGAACCTGGCCTTTTTCCACTTCGAACTCGAAGCGAATCTGCTCGCCCTCTTGGAAAGCTACGTAAAAGTCGCGAGTGTCAAAGATCTGCCCAAGCTCCTTGTAAACCGTGCGCAAGATCTCGTCCTGGTCAAGGCGCGAGCTTATGGCTTGGCCGATCTGGGTCAGCAGTTCGTATTCCTTGGTACGGCGCTGGGCGTTGTGCATGACCACATAGTTTTCCAGCGTCAGCCCAATCTGCAATGCCAGCCCAATCAGCAGGCGCAGGTTTGACGATCCGAACACACGGCGCTCGGCATGGGGGAAAATGATCACCCCAAAGTTGTGCTCCCGCGTCTGTAAGCTGACGGCAGTGATGTTCCGGATATTTTCTTCCGCTGCCACCTGCCGAAACTGCTCGAAGCGGGCACCGGGAAACGCAGGCAATGGTTCGGACATTTCAGCGAAATTGTGGAATGTCACGAATCCGCCGCGCCGGTATGCCAGTTCGGCGATGTATTCCCCGGAGCCGCTCTTTTCCATCTTGCTCACCAACTCCGGCGAAAACCCACGCTGCACAGACGGCAGAATGGCGCGCCAGCGCTCGGAAACGTAGATCATCGCCCGGCCGGTCGGCAGAGGCGCTACCAGCCTCTCCAAAATGTTTTGCAGGCTGGGCACCAGATCTTCTGCTGAGAGCAGCCGCATCGGATCTACACCCAGAGTGGAAAACGCGAGTGCATTTTCCTGTACCGCATTGCGCTCGTTCTCAAACAGCACCATCACCATGGCGATGCCCAAGAGCATTTGCGGAATCGGACCCAGGAAATGCCCGGCAGTCCCGACCACCGCTCGAAAAGGATTCTGCAGTCCCCCAAAAACCATCAGTACAGCCCACAACGCCAGCGAAATTGCCAGAAACGTAAAGGCCAGCGAATTCTTACGATGCGCGTAACGGTAGAAATAAAATGAGCAGTACAGAAGCACCACGCCCAAGCCAATGTCCAAGGGCTGATGGGGATTGGACATATCGGGACGCACTTGCAGATTCCACCAGGCAAGCGCTATGCCCCCTAGTCCGACCGCCACGTCATACCATCGCAAGACGAATTTCTGCCGCCCCATCAATCTGGTTGAGACAAAAATGCAGAGCGCCATTGCCATCAGCAGCAGAGAACTGAGGAATGAGACCACCGCTAAGGGTTGCCGGGACGCAACCCAGGCGTCCAGCGCGTAATGCAGCGTGTAGGCGGCCCACCCTAATTGCCAGGCGCGGAAATATTGGTGCCGACTCTGCTCGTAAAGGTAGGTGAACAACAAGAACATCAGCAGGGCGACGAGCCCTGGCAGGATAAACACGCTGATGGGGGTAGTGCTATCCATTAGTTTTTGGGAACAGTTCTCTGCCGCTCCCCTGAATCACTTTAGATTAATGAAATCTGCGCCCTCAATATTTTCATACCATCCTAGACAAAACAATAGTCTTTAGATGAGAAGAAAAGGGCTCGAAGACCTCTCGAGGTAACATCCGTTGGTTACCAGAGATACTTGACGCGCGGCCAGCTGGATGAGGCTTTTTCCTCGCTAGCGTCCTAAATCGTTTCACCAGGAGTTGTGCCATCTTCCTGACGAACGAACCTACCGGAATCTGCCCCTCCGGGCGGCTGTCTCTGAGATGAGCTATAGTGGTATTTCCACACGAGATTTCGACCCTCGAGGTCAGCTCGGATGTCCGGGCGTTCAGGCGGCAAATGTTAAACACCCAGTCTGCGCCCCAAAAAAGCCTATGAGTGCCTCAAATCCCGAGACCGTAGCCGCCGTGAACGCGCCCGCCGAGTCTCGTCCTTCGAACTTCATCCGCGACATTATTCTCGGCGACCTGAAGACCAGTAAATACGCCGGACGCGTGCAAACCCGTTTTCCTCCCGAGCCCAATGGCTATCTGCACATCGGCCATGCCAAGGCGATCTGCCTCGATTTCGGTCTGGCCAACGAGTTCGGCGGCCACACCAATCTCCGCTTCGACGATACCAACCCCGAAAAGGAAGAAACCGAGTACGTCGACTCGATCATGGAAGACGTCAAATGGCTCGGCTTCCAGTGGGATGGTCTTTTCTACGCCTCCGACTACTTCGACCAGCTTTATCTGTGGGCCGTGCAACTCATCAAGGCGGGAAAGGCCTATGTCGACGATCTAAGCGCGGACGAGATCCGCAAATACCGGGGTACCTTAACCGAGCCCGGCAAGGATAGCCCCTTCCGCGACCGTTCCATCGACGAGAACCTCGACCTGTTCGAACGCATGCGAGCCGGAGAATTCCCTGACGGCTCACGAACTCTGCGCGCCAAGATCGATATGGCCTCGCCGAACTTCAACATGCGCGATCCGGTGATGTACCGCATCCTCCATGCCGACCACCATCGCACTGGCAGCAAGTGGTGCATCTATCCGATGTACGACTACGCCCATGGGCAGTCCGATTCGCTCGAGCGCGTAACGCATTCCATGTGCACCCTCGAGTTTGAGGATCATCGCCCTCTCTACAATTGGTTTATCGAACAGTTGGGCATCTTCCCTTCGCAGCAGATCGAGTTCGATCGCCTTAACCTGACCTACACCCTGCTGAGCAAGCGCAAACTGCTACAACTTGTGCGGGAGGGTCGTGTGGGCGGTTGGGACGATCCCCGCATGCCGACTCTTTCCGGCATTCGCCGCCGCGGCTACACACCTGAAGCTATTCGCAATTTCTGCGGAGCCATCGGCGTGTCGAAGACCACCGGCTCGATCGAACTTGCAATGCTGGAGCACTTCGTTCGCGAGGACCTGAACAAACGCGCTCCGCGCGCCATGGCCATTCTGCATCCGCTGAAGGTTGTGATCGACAATTATCCGGAGAACCAAACTGAGGAAATGGACGCGGTGAACAATCCCGAGGATCCGAGCGCGGGCACGCGGAAAGTGCCGTTCTCCCGCACGCTTTACATCGAGCAGGATGACTTCCGCGAAATCCCGCCGCCGAAATATTTCCGCCTGTCTCCCGGGCGCGAAGTCCGGCTGCGCTACGGATATTTCGTGACCTGCAAGAGCGTCGTTAAGAACGAAAAGGGCGAAGTGGTCGAAGTGCACTGCACCTACGATCCCGCAACCCGAGGCGGCAACAATCCTCCCGACGGAAGGAAAGTGAAATCCACCATTCACTGGGTCTCCGCGTCCCATGCAGTGAATGCCGAGGTGCGGATTTACGAAAATCTCTTTACCCGCGAAGATCCAAATCAAACCGAAGAGGGTCAGGACTTCACTGCGAGTCTCAACCCCAAATCACTCGAAGTGCTCACGGACTGCAAGCTCGAACCGTCGCTTGCCGACCCAACACCCGGAAGCCGCTACCAATTCGAGCGCCTGGGATATTTCTGCGTCGATCCCGACTCGAAGCCAGGAAAGCCGGTTTTCAACCGCACCGTAGCTCTGAAAGACACCTGGGCAAAAATCGAAAAGAAGAAGTAGCCTGTGCGGAATTCGCTAGGCGATGCTTGGCTGCGCCGAAGTCGATTCGGCCTGCTCGTGGGCGTGATAGCTGGATCGCACCATTGGTCCTGATTCGACGTGGCGGAAGCCGAAGCGCAGCGCCTCGTCCTTCAGGTAGCGAAATTCATCAGGGGTGTAGAAGAGAGCAATGGGAAGGTGGTCGCGCGATGGCCGCAGGTACTGGCCAACGGTCAAGATGTCGACGCCGCGCGCTCCCAGGTCGCGAAACACTTCAACTAGTTCGGGGATCGTTTCCCCCAGGCCAACCATCACTCCAGATTTCGTGACCATCCCCGGCGAAAACTCTTTGGCATTCTCCAGCAGCCGCAGCGTCCGCTCATAGCGTGCCCCGGACCGGACCACACGATAAAGCCGCGGCACGGTCTCCGTATTGTGATTCAGGACGTCAGGGTTGGCGTCGAGAACAATGCGTAGCGCCTCGTCCATGCCCTGGAAATCGGGAATGAGAACTTCGATGCGGCACCCCGGAGACAACTCGCGAATCTGACGGATCGTCTCTGCAAAAACTCGCGCCCCGCCCAGATTGTCATCGTCTCGATTGACGCTGGTCACAACCGCATGCTTTAAGCCGAGCGTAGCCACCGCTTCGGCCACGCGCCGCGGTTCGTCCCAATCAATCGCCCCAGGCTTTCCCTTGGGAACCGCACAGAAACCGCAACGCCGGGTGCAGATGTTGCCCAACAGCATGAATGTGGCCGTGCGGTGGTTCCAGCACTCCCCGATGTTCGGGCATTGCGCCGATTCGCAAACCGTGTGTAATCCCAGCCCGCGGGCCAGTCTCTTGAGATTGTGGAAGTTCTCCCCTACGGGGGCTTTGGCTCTGAGCCACTCCGGCTTGGGCTGCCGGACCGGTGGCGCAAGATCGATCTGGACGAATTGGGAAGCACCTGCCATCTGCTCTTTCGATTTTACATGAATGCCTTTTCACCACGGAGACACGGAGGCACTGAGAATGCTTAAATGTTCAAAGGCAAACGGTTTTTGAAAAGCCGGAGGGGTTCTCTGTGCCTCCGTGGTGAAAAGGGCTTACGTCAGCCGTGCATCAAACAGTGCCAGCCAATACTGAACCGATTGCAAGGCAAATCCGCAGAAGAACGCCGATGGAACCAGACAATATAACGGGCGGGGCTTCTTGAGCGCGCCGACTAACCTTCCAGATAAGAATCAATCCACTCTTTGATCCGAAACCGACGCTCGTCCTGATTGTCAAAGCGGATACCAAAAGACTTGCCCACCGCGTTCCGCCAAGTCACCGCGCAGCGAACCCATATCCGCGGCAAGGTCAGCAGAGCGAAAGACACCTCACCCGACTGCCCAATCGCAATATCGTCGGCGCTGCGCAAGGACATGCCCCCGGAGCTAATCTCAATACTGGTCGCCGTTACCTTGCGACCATCGCTCATCGCAAGGGAGATTTCCGTGATCACTGGAATGCGCACGTAACGCCGCAGTTCGTGCAACACGAGCATTTGGGTAGCCCGGACCAATTTCAGCACCGCTGGGCGCTCAAGTGGTTCGTGAAAAATGGCATTGATCCCGTACTTCGAAAAGCTCAGCGCATCCTGGGCACTGCCGCCAACGGCATACAGGACGATGCGGCTATTGGAAGGAGAGGTACGCGCCGACTCCATTATGGTCTGAGCCGTCGGGCCCAGCTTGATCACGCAGGCCTCAAATTTCTCTTTTTTGAGGCGCTCGGCCGCGTTTCCGTTCAACGGCACACTCTCGATCCCAAACTGCCGGAAGCACTCCGCAAGAGTATTCCGGGCCGGTTCTTTCATGTCGATTAAAGCCACACGGGCCGAGGCCTTCTTGGTGCTGAGCGTGGGCATGAGCGCGGTTCCAAAGGCTTTGTCCATAGACGGGGTGTTCTTGCCCTGCAAATCTATTCTGTAGTGCACTATCGGCAATGGCAAAGGAGAAGAAGGACAATCCCTAGGTACCAAGGTCTCATTACCACAGGTAAGACAGGAGGAGTCCTAAAGTTCCTTGCCAAAACGGAACGGGCTGGTTGACAGGCGTGTGTTGTTCAGGCACCCGAGGTTTCCACCGGAGCCTGAAAGAGTTCTTCGATGGTGCCAAAAAGATCTTTGACCGAAAGAGGTTTTGAAACATAGGCATCCACGCCGGCCAGGAGACAGCGATCTTTGTCTCCCGCCATCGCATGCGCCGTCATGGCAACGATCTTGATGTGTTTTCCAGTCTTCTTTTCCTGTTCGCGGACAATTGCCGTGGCCTCCAGGCCGTCCATCTCCGGCATTTGGACGTCCATCAGGACGAGGTCAAAAGACTCATTCTGTAAAGCCTGCACTGCCGCCCTCCCGGTTTCCGCCAAAACCACGGTGTGTCCTCTTTTCTCCAACACCCGAACAGCTAGTACCTGATTCACGCGATTGTCTTCGGCCAAAAGAATCTTCAAGTGTCCTCGACCCTCTCGCAAGGAGTGAAGCGTAACCAGTGCGACCTCCTGGCTGGTTCGACGCGGCGCACTCAACACGGTCTTGATGGCTTGGAGAAGATCTGATTGCTTGATTGGTTTAGGCAAATACGCCTTGATGCCCAACTCCCGACAACGGGCGGCATCGCCCCGAAAACCCGCCGAAGTCAGCATGATCAAAACCGAGGTTGCCAGCAGCGGGTCCTGACTCACTTGTTTCGCCACCTGGAAACCGTCTAGGTCCGGCATTTGAGCATCCACCAGCACCAGAGAAAAAGGTTTTCCACCCACTCCGGCTTGTTGTAAAAGAGCTAGAGCGGAACGTCCGCTGTCGGTCTCGACAGGCCTCATCTGCCAACCCAGAACCATTTCTCTCAAGACTTGGCGATTGGTTGCGTTGTCGTCCACGATCAATACGGATACGTCGCGAAGCGTCTCTGAGCCGACGGGAACTTGCGGGCTGGTGGGGGTTTCCTGCAACTGAAAACGCGCGCTGAAGTGAAATGTAGTGCCCTGGCCCGGGTCGCTTTCCAGCCACATGCGGCCTCCCATCATCTCGACCAGGCGCGAGGAAATCGATAGACCTAAGCCGGTCCCACCATATTTCCGCGTGGTTGAATTGTCCGCTTGCGTGAACGCCTCGAAGATCGATGCCTGTTTTTCCAACGGGATTCCAATTCCCGTATCCCTTACGGCAAAATGGAAGATTGCTTCACTCCCCGTCTTTTGCTCGGCTTCCACGCGCATCGTAACTTCACCTTCGGAAGTGAACTTTATGGCATTGCCAATCAGGTTTACTACGATCTGACGCAAACGCGTGGGATCACCTCGTAAACCGTCCGGAACGTCAGGCAGAATGTGGCATGTAAGTTCCAGCCCTTTTTCGTGCGCTCGCAAGCTGACGGCTTTCATGGTGTCGTCCAAGCTGTCGCGCAGGTTGAATTCGATGATTTCCATGTCCAACCTGCCGGCTTCAATCTTGGAGAAGTCCAGAATGTCGTTGAGCAGCACGAGCAAGGACTCTGCCGAGCTCTGGACCAGGTTCAAATAACCGCGTTGCTCCTGGGTCAACTCGGTATCCAGGGCCAATTCTGTCATGCCGATAACACCGTTCATGGGTGTACGGATTTCATGACTCATGTTGGCAAGGAATTCACTCTTGGCACGATTGGCCGCTTCCGCAGCTTCGCGGGCCTCGCGCAGAACCTGCTCAGTCCGCTTTCGTTCCGTAATGTCAAGGAACGTGACCACCGTGCCAATCACATTTCCGAGTCGGTGCATGGGATGCGACCAGTATTCGGCAGGGAAGCTGGTATTGTCGCCACGCCACAGGACTTCGTCATCGATGTGGGTGTCGTGGCCGCGCCGGAAAGCTTCGTAGATGTGGCACTCTTCCACGGGGTAAGGCGTTCCATCCTGCCGCGTATGGTGGATCAGATCGTGTATGTTCTTGGCGAGCAACTCCGTAGGCTCGTGGTAGCCCAGCAATCGAAGACAAGATGGATTGCAGAACGTGCAGTTACCCTGTATGTCGATGCCGTAAACTCCCTCGGGGATTGAATCCAGCAACAGCATGAACAGTTCTCTGCTATCGCGCAGCGCATTCTCCATCTTCCTGCGTTGGGTGATGTTGTGACCCACGCCGGCGATGCCGGTCACCCGCCCTTTGCTATCCCGTAGTGGCACTTTCGTCGTCAGTATGTAGGTTTCGTTTCCCGCGCTGTCGACGCTTATTTCCTCAACGTTAAGCAAGGGCTCTCCGGACCTTATTAGGCGCTGCTCAGCGGCATGGAACGTCTTGGCAAGTTCCGGCGGGTAGATGTTGAAGTCGTTCTTCCCAAGCACTTGTTCCGGTGAATCCAGCCCCACTGCACGCGCCACCGGAGGGTTGGCTACCACAAACCTGCCCTCGACGTCTTTCACATACAAGAAATCCGGGATGTTATCGATTAAGGCGCGCAGCATCGAGCGCTCGTTCGACAGCGCCTCTTCGACGCCGCCACGCAAGGCAATCTCCGCTTCCAGGGCCCGATTGGCTTTGCCCAGGTCTGCCGTGCGAGCCCGTACCCGTTCTTCCATGTTGTCGTGCGCTCGCCGCAGTTCCTCTTCAATCTGCTCACGTTCTGCAATCTGCGTCGCCAGCGACTGGTTCGCTTGCCCAAGCTGGCTGGAGTTCTCCGCTTCTCGCTGGAAGACGGAGAACATGCTGATGATCAGCCCAGTCAGCAAAAGGATGTGCGCCACAATCCGCAGTGCGTGAGCGGCGAAAAATTGCGCGTCGAACAGCCTGCCGTAAAGCGACATATACTCACATTGGCACAGGGCACCGACGATGAGGGAAAGCACCAGCCAATGTTCAAAGTCGTCAGTTTTCCACTCGCCCTTCCATAAGTATCCGAGGGTAGCCAGGCAAAAAAAGAAAGCCGGCACTACGTCCGCCAAGCGATGAAGCTGGAGGCTGGAAGTGGGGGGCAGCCGGACCAATGCGAAAAAGAGAAAGTTGACGATCGTCCAGGTTCCGACCAGCAAGTAAACGAGGATCTCCGAGATATGGCCCTCGGTTGGCCTTCGCATCTCTCTTTTCCATGCCACAACACTCGCACACAGAAGCAGGGACATGAACATGCGAGACATGACACCGCTCCAGGGGGCGACGGAGGAAAGCGCAGAGGGTATGTGCCCGGCAAAGAACGACGACGTGAGCAGTGCATGGCGGCCGTCGAGGACGGCCCCTCCCACAAAGCCACTGCCCAACAACAAGAACATTCCGCTTTTCTTTGTGTAATAGCGCACCAAGGCCATCGCACCGGTGACGAATCCCAGTACGGTCGCAATCGTCTCAAACAAGGTGTGCAATTCCGCGTTGCCCCGCCAGTTGGACCGGTGGGCGGGAATACCACCGAGTAGTAGGACTAAGGTCAGAAGAGCATAAATCAAGCTCCGTGCTCGGGCGCGGTTTGGCCGCAGGCCTTCCATCAGTTGTGCTATCGGCAAAAGGAGAGCTTTTGTTTAGGCGGCGGTTGTCTAAAAGATTCGTGTGGTTCGATGAACCGCTACGTTTTTTGTCAGCTCAGCGAGCTGAAATGCCCGCGATAGTTAAGGGATAGTCTGTGAATCGAGAAGTGGATTGGTACACATCTAATCCGACCAGCGCCGGAAAAGCAAGGCGCCGTTGGTTCCGCCGAAGCCGAATGAATTGGACATAGCGTATTCCAAGTCGGCTTTTCTGGGATGGTTGGGGACGTAGTCGAGGTCACACTCGGGATCGGGATTATCCAGGTTAGCGGTTGGAGGCAAAATCTGGTCGCGCAGCGCGAGCACGGTGATGCCCGCTTCAAGTCCGCCCGCGCCACCGAGCAGATGACCGGTCATCGATTTGGTCGAACTCACCGCCAACTTGCGAGCGTGATCGCCGAAGGCACGCTTGATGGCGATGGTTTCGAGTTTGTCGCCGAGATCCGTCGACGTGCCGTGGGCGTTGATGTAGCCCACATCCTGCGGCTGGAGCTTGGCATCATTGAGCGTGTTAAGCATCACACGATAGGCGCCATCACCATTCTCGGCGGGTTGGGTAATGTGGTGGGCGTCACCACTCATACCGTAGCCCACGATTTCGGCGAGAATCTTTGCGCCGCGGCGGCGGGCGAATTCCAATTCCTCCAGAATGAGAATTCCGGCGCCTTCGCCAATGACGAATCCGTCGCGTCCCGAATCCCAGGGACGGCTGGCTTTTTCGGGTGCATCGTTTCGAGTCGAGAGGGCGCGCATGGCCGCAAAACCGCCAACCCCCATAGGCGTGATCGCGGCTTCGGTCCCGCCCGCGATCATGACATCTGCATCGCAACGCGCGATGATCTTGTAGGCGTCTCCAATGGAGTGCGCGCTCGATGTGCAAGCCGTACATGTGGCTTCGTTAGGACCCTTGGCGTTGTAGCGGATGCTGACATGTCCTGCAGCGAGATTGACGATAGACGCGGGAATGAAAAATGGTGAGATCTTGCGCGGTCCGCCGTTGAGCAGATTTATATGCTCACGCTCAATCACGTCGAACCCGCCGATCCCGGATCCGATGTGCACTCCTGTTCGGGTCGAAATCTCTTCGGAGACTTGCAGACCCGAGGCTTTCATGGCTTCGTCGGCCGCAGCCAAAGCCAGGTAGATGAAGCGGCCCATCTTCTTCAGTTCTTTTTTCTCGACGAAATTCAGCGGATCGAAGTTCTTGACTTCCGCTGCGATCTGGCAAGCAAACTGCGTGGCGTCAAAATGAGTAATCCGGGCTACCCCGCTCTTGCCGGCGAGCAGGTTTCGCCAAATCTCTTCGGTAGTGTTGCCCACTCCGCAGATCAGGCCAATGCCAGTGACTACAACCCGTCTCGCCAACTACTTCCCACCTTTCGCGTGTTTGCCGATGTAATCGACCGCATCCTGCACGGTGCGGATTTTCTCGGCATCCTCGTCGGGAATCTCGATCTCAAAGGCTTCTTCAAAAGCCATCACCAGTTCCACGGTGTCCAGAGAGTCGGCTCCCAGATCGTCCACAAATGAGGCATTCTGTGTGACTTCGCCCTCATCCACTCCCAGTTGTTCCACGATTATCTGTTTTACTTTGTCGTCAACGGCTGCCATGAGTTCTCCTTGCGGTTGCGGGTATGGGACTGGACTGACTTAAGTTGCCCCGATGGAGGACGGACGTCTCGTCCGTCCAACTGGGCGGGGACGCCCGGCCTCCATTGAGACGTACAATCTACTTGGCTACTTTGGCGTGCTTATCGATGTAATCGATTGCATCCTGAACCGAGCGGATCTTTTCCGCGTCCTCATCAGGAATCTCCAGATCGAAGGCCTCTTCGAGCGCCATGACCAGTTCGACCTGGTCCAGCGAATCGGCGCCTAAGTCATCCACAAACGAAGCGCTGGGCGTGACCTCGGCTTCATCGACCCCCAGTTGCTCGCTGATAATCTGCTTTACTTTCTCGTTAATCTCTTTCAATTTGTCTCCACCGGCCATAGCAGTCCACCTCCCGAAGAATGAGTAAAGGGAATGAGTAGTGTAATGGCCAGCACGAATCGGTGTAAAGGCGAGTCCTGTCGCAACCGAACCTGATCGCGGCTGGCTCCAAGAAGGCCCATAAGAATCGTAACCGCTGGCAGGTGCCGGGTCAACGAGCTTGGTTCTGTAGGGCACGGGTCTCAGACCCGTCCAGGCCGAGCGCAGCTCGGCAGCCCCCAAGGATTCGATCGCCACTTGAAACTCAGAGCAAGAAACCCGAAACTGCCCTTATGCGAGCCGTCGTACAACGTGTCAGCCGTGCGCAGGTCGCCGTGGACGGCGAGGTCGTGGGCGATATCGGCCGCGGTCTGTTGGTTCTGCTCGGTGTGACTCACACGGACAATGAAGCGGACGCCGATTATCTGGCCGGCAAGATTGCTGGATTGCGTATTTTCGAAGATGAGAACGGAAAGATGAAGCTGGATATTGCGGCCGTCGGCGGCGGAATTCTGGTGGTCTCGCAGTTCACGCTCTACGGCGACGTTCGCCGCGGCAAACGCCCATCGTTCGATGCTCGCCGCGCCGCCGGGGCGGGCTCGCGAGCTCTACGAATACTTCGTGGAGCGCATCCGGGCCGCCGGCCTTGGCTGCCAAACCGGCCGCTTCCAGGAAATGATGCAAGTGGAATTGGTAAACGATGGTCCCGTCACGATTCTGTTGGATTCCACCAAGACCTTTTAGTTCTTTACCACAGATTAGTTCTTTACCACAGAGTCATAGAGGCGCAGAGAAAACGCCAATCGCGCGGCAGCAAATTTATTGCACCATTACCGCCAGAACTTTGCTTGTACGGATTTCTCTGTGTCTCTGTGTCTCTGTGGTGTTCAAGACGGCAACCGGTACAATTCCTCCAACACTTTCCGTGTGTTGGTCAGGACTTCTTCAACCCTTTCTGCGGAATAATCCCGGTGGAACATCTCGGAATCGTGGATTGCTTTGTTGCCTGCTTTGGCCACTTCGCGGGCGCAACGCGGACGGTCATCGGTTAGAAGGCTCTTCTCCATCGCCACTGCGATCATGTCGTGGATGGATTGATTGGTCTCGCTCTGCGGATCGGCGATTTCCTTGAGTGCTCCCTCCAGAATGGCGCGGCAGAATACAGCGCACGCTAAGTGGAAACCGTACAAATAGCAGCGATGGGCCTCTTCAAACAGAAACTGGACTCTTCGGTTGGGTAGGATTTCCAAGCCCATGCGGTCCAGCGCCGAGGCCCGGGAAACAATTCCATCCAGCTTTTCGAGAACCTCCTCAGCGTAATAACGATCGAGCGCGTCCAGTTGGCTCTTGGCTTCGGGAACGCTCTCAGGAGTCGGCGAGTCCTGTCCAGCTGCAATCGAGCCAAACGCCTCGCCCAGAGCTTCGCGGGTTTCGGGCGTCAGCTCATCCATCAACTTCTTGAACTCCGCTGCCAGAGAATCTACTGCGGGCGGACTTGAAAGCGACGTCCGCTGAATCGCGACGGTACGCGCAACATGGTCGTAAACCAGTCGACGCATTTTCTGAAACACCGCTTCGTCCTGGTTCGCGTGCGCACGCGAGACCCCGCGCCCCATCCCAAAAGACCAGGCTTCTCCTGCTCTCTCATAGTTTCCGTCGTTGATGTAGCGCAGAATCTCCGCGAGGAGTTGGGCCCGCTTCGAGAGATGGTCGTTCATCTCTGGCCTCTCACTGTCGAGCTTCGCTCGACTGGACAGCCGAGGGCGGCTGTCCCCACGTGATTTTCGTGGGGCTAGGCGTGTACAGCCGCCGGCTTGGTCGACAGCAATTGCCGCAGCACGAATTGCAGGATTCCGCCGTTGGCGTAGTACTGCGCTTCCTGCGGCGTGTCGATCCGCACCAGGGCCTTGAACTCCGTCGTCTTGCCATCTGCCGTGGCGCGCACTTTCACCTGCCGGCCCGGAGCGAAGCTTCCGATCAACTCACGAATCCCCGTGATCTCGAAAACTTCTTCGCCGGTCAATCCCAGCGACTGCGGGGTCTCGCCTTCGAGGAATTGCAACGCGAGAATGCCCATTCCAACCAGGTTGGAGCGATGGATGCGCTCGTAACTTTCCGCGATGACGGCACGCACGCCAAGCAAAAGCGGGCCCTTGGCAGCCCAATCACGCGAGGAACCCGAACCATACTCTTTGCCAGCGAGGATCACGAGCGGAACGTGTTCAGCGATATATCTCTCCGACGCTTCGAAAATGCTCATCTCCGCGCCATCGGGCAGGTGACGCGTGAATCCGCCTTCAAGGTTGGGAACCATCTTGTTGCGCAGGCGAACGTTGGCAAAAGTCCCCCGCACCATGACCTCGTGATTACCGCGCCGCGAGCCGTAGGAATTGAAATCGGCCGGCTTGACGCCATGCTCGATCAAATACTTTCCCGCTGGGCTGTCCTTCTTGATCGAGCCGGCGGGCGAGATGTGATCGGTGGTGACGCTGTCGCCGAGCACTGCCAACACGCGCGCATTCTTGATATCTTCCACAGCAGTCGGTTTCAGCGTCATACCGTCGAAGTAGGGAGCGCGGCGGATGTAAGTCGAATCTTTATCCCACGCGTAGGTCTCGCCCTTGGGTACGGGCAAGCCCCGCCAGCGCTCATCCCCGTGATAAACCTCGCCGTAGCTTCGCCGGAACATGTCCGACGAAATCGATTTCTTGACGGCCTCATCCACTTCACTTCGCGAAGGCCAAATGTCTGCCAGGTACACCGGCTTGCCTTGCTTGTCGTTAGCAATGGCATCCTTGCGCAAGTCGAGATCGATGCGGCCGGCCAGGGCAAAGGCCACAACCAGCGGCGGCGACATCAAATAGTTGGCGCGTACCTCAGGATTGATGCGGCCCTCGAAATTGCGATTGCCGGAGAGCACAGACGCGACCACCAGATTCTTTTCGTCAATCGCCTTCGAAATTTCTTCCGGCAACGGCCCGGAGTTTCCAATGCACGTCGTGCAGCCGTAGCCCACGATGTGAAACTTCAATTTTTCAAGATACGGAGTCAGGCCTGCGCGTTCCAGATAATCGCGCACGACCTTTGAGCCCGGAGCCAGCGACGTCTTCACCCACGATGGAACTTGCAGGCCGCGCTCGACCGCCTTTTTCGCAACCAGGCCTGCGGCTACCATCACGGAAGGGTTGGAGGTGTTGGTGCAACTGGTGATGGCGGCAATGACGACGCTGCCGTGGCGCAAAGCTGCGCCCGCAGATTGCGGAACGTGCTCCTCAACCCGATGGTCGCCCACTCCCACCGCCGTGGGACTACCGCCTTCTTGCTCCCACCCCGCCACCTTTTTCGCGGAGTCCGTAGTTGGCGAGGAAACTGTCACGCTGGATTTTGGTTTCAATAGCGATGGGAGTGACGTTTGAAACGACTCCCGCGCCTGAGCAAGAGGCACCCGATCCTGCGGACGCTTGGGGCCAGCCAGACTGGATTCGACGATGCCCAAATCCAGCGCGAGCATTTCGGAATATTGCGCTTCGGGTGTTTTCTCATCGTGAAACAATCCCTGCTCACGGCAGTAGGCCTCAACCAATGAGATCTGTTCTTCGGATCGCCCCGTCAAACGCAGGTAAGCGAGGGTCTCTTTATCGACTGGGAAGATACCGCAAGTCGCGCCATATTCGGGAGACATATTCGCGATGGTGGCGCGGTCGGCCAGCGGGAGTTCCTGCAGGTCAGGTCCAAAATACTCGACAAACTTCCCCACCACACCATGCTTCCGCAACATCTCGGTAACCGTCAGGACCAGATCAGTCGCCGTGGCGCCCTCGCGCAGTTTGCCCGTCAGCTTCACGCCAACCACTTGCGGAATCAGCATGGATACTGCCTGCCCCAGCATCGCAGCCTCGGCCTCGATTCCGCCCACGCCCCAGCCCAGCACGCCCAGGCCGTCAATCATGGTGGTGTGAGAATCCGTACCTACCAGCGTATCGGGATAAGCCAAGCGCTTGCCGTTCAACTCGCTCACGTAGACAACCCGAGCCAGGAATTCGAGGTTCACTTGATGCACGATTCCGGTGTCGGGCGGAACGATCGCCAAATTGCGGAAAGCGGTTTGCCCCCAGCGCAGAAATCCGTAGCGCTCTTTGTTGCGCAGGAACTCCAGTTCCGCGTTCAACTGGAACGCCTGCGGCGTGCCGAATTCGTCCACTTGCACCGAGTGGTCGATAACTAGCTCAGCCGGTTGCAACGGATTAATCAAGGCGGGATCGCCCGCAAGCACTTTCATGGCATCGCGCATGGCTGCGAGGTCGACGACAGCCGGCACTCCGGTGAAGTCCTGCATCAGCACGCGGCTAGGCGTGAACGCGATTTCCTTGTCCGGCTTCGACTTGCTATTCCACGCCGCGAGCGCGCGGATATCTTCTTTGGTCACGCTGCGACCGTCTTCAGTGCGCAATAAGTTTTCCAGCAGAATGCGCAGCGAGAAAGGAAGATGCTTGGTAGAAATACCCTGCTTGTCGAGGGCGTCGATGCGATAGATCTCGTAATCGTGGCCAGTAACGCGGAGCGTGGAACGGCTGCCAAAGCTGTTCATAGAAGATTGCCTTCCCGAAAAAATAGATCCTAACTAATTAGTTTAGTCGTTTCTGGAAGAGATTGCGTAAGGCAGAGCAAAAGCACGTAGCCCCGGACGCCTCGTCCGGGCGGTTCGCCCACTGATCAGAGCTGGTCTCCGCGGGGCGGACGAGGGCGTCCGCCCCTACGTGAGCCTTATTGACCAACCACGAAAAGCACACCGTCATTCTGGGTGTAAATTTTGCCATCCGGCCCCAGCGACAACGGAGTGTAAGCCGCACCCAGCGCTATTTGCAGAAACACCTTCGACTGCAGCTTTCCGCCCTGATTCAGAACATACACGTTGCCGTCTTCGCTGTTGACGTAAACCACTCCCTTCGCGTCGATGGCGGGCGCGTTGATGCACCATTCATAACCGTTGGGATGATCCTTGTCGATGGTCGTGTTCTTGAAACTCCATTCCGGCTTCAGATCAGCGCTGATCTGGGTTATGTCGTAGGGCCCGGGCGGAAGCGGCTTGCAAATGGGACTGTTGAGGTTGCAATACAGCCCGCCGGGATAGTGGTTGTTTTTAAGTACGATAGAGTACGTGCCATCGTGCGGATAGACGGCTGGTGTCGAATCCCACCCGAAATCGTACGCGCCCAGGAAATTGCCTGCATCGCTGAACTTCATGAGATGACCGCGAAACGAGTTGTAATTCGTAATCACTCCCATGAGGATGCTTCCGTCCGGCAAAACCGTGGGCGTCGAGGAAGCCTCGTCGAGAATCCACCCCGAGCCCCAATCATTCGTCGTCGGATCGACTCCAGGCGTCGTCCCCTCGCGGCATGCATTGGGCTGGTTCTTGTGCTTTGCGATGGGTACCAGAAAGCCGCAGCCATCGTGCAGACGCCGTCCCAGCGACGCATGCCATTTCGGCGTCAAGTCAGGATTCGCCGCGACCAAATATCCTACCGTCAAATCAAAGTGCCCTCGGCTGACCGTGTAGACGGTTCCGTCCGGTCCGATAGCTGGAGCCACGTTGATGCCAGGCCGTTGCGTCCCGCAAGGTATATCCATGGGCTTGGCGTGCTTGCTGGGAGGCCAGGGAAGAGTCTTCACGTCATAAAAGAAAAACGGACAGTTATCCGTGCCCTTCGGCGCTCCCTTTGTCAACTTCTTGAAAGTTACCGTCGAAGCCGTATCGTCCGCTCCTATCTTGACCAGCCATGATCCAAGAACATCGACCACCCAGGGATTCGTCGGGTCGAGTTTGATCACGTTGTAGTACACGTCACCCTGCGCGTCCGCGGTAAGCGGGCCGGCGACAAATTTATTTTTATCGATTGACGTGCCAAACGGATTGATGCGCGACGCCGTGCCATCGCTCTTGTTCACTTTCCAAACCGTGCCACCGAACCCGGGGACGTAGATAAACTCCCCGGTCAACACCGGATGGAAAACCGGCTCCCAGCCGGCAAAATTGGTCTCGCCAGCATTGGGCTCAGGCTTCCAGTCGCTTTGATAGTTCCACTTCTCCACCAGTTTTCCTTGCTGCCAGTCGAGTCGCTTCTCGTTCCAGATTTCTTTGTCCCACGTATTGGGACCGCATGCCGTTCCCGTCTGCCATGCTGTCGGAGGATGGCACGGGATCCACTTACCGGTCTTGAATTCCATGTAAACGCTGTTGCCCTCGGTCAGCGGTACCTGGTAATGCACGACCAATTCACCGCCCTCATCAAGCTTTTCCTGGGCCACGAAAGGGTCATAACGAATCTCGGCAAGCTTGTGGCTCGCCGGCTGTCCTGTCACCTGAATGAAACCCGTATGCTGAGCATTCTTCGCCCACTGTGGCCATGAATCGCCAGACGGTCGCTCACCCGCCATCAGCGCCACCAGGGGAAGAACTAGAAGGAGAGATGCTGCAAACCACAATCGTTTCATAACGCGTACCTCCTACGGCTTTGTGAAACAACAAACGGCCAACATTTTACTCCCGCAGATGTTAACGGCTTGTAAAAAGGATGTAACTTCTGCGAAGAGCAAGCTTCTCCTGCTGACGAAGATGCTGTGCTGCTGGGCGGTATAGAATGTTTCCTCCAGGGGAAGAATATGAAGAACGCCTGTCTGCTTCTCGTTGTCGTTTGCATGACTGGATTCGCCTCGGGACAATCGCAGACCGGCTCGGCGAAGATTGGCGCATCCGCTGTATGGCAGGTATCGTCACAATTTCTTGCCACCGCCCACACCGCCTGCGATAAGTCCCACCCCGGCGACGTCGATTGCATGATCGACCAGATGGCCAATGCCGGCGCCCCGGCCGACGCCGTAAGCTTTACCCGCGAACTCTACAAACAGAGCCGCGGCGAATTCGGAGTCATGACCGGATTCCAAAGTCAGCCGCCCGTTGCATTTGCATGGATCACCTATCCCCTGCGCGCCAACACCAACTACGGTCTTTTATTCGTGAATGGAAAACCGCCCATCCTGAACGTCGAGGATTTGAAGCTGCTCGACACAAAAACCATGGAGCACAGTTTCCAGTTTCAGGATGTGAAGAATCAATTTCCCAACGTCAATTTGTGGCCGGGAGATCGCGACGGGAAGACCTGGCCGAATTCGCAATCGGGCCCAAACGGTGGAACCCAGTTTGTGGTGGGTTACCCGCTGCGTAATGGATGCCACGCGTGCGCCAGCGCCGGGTCCGCCCTGTTCACCTGGAACTTTGATGCCCAGGGAAAATTCCAGGGGACAACATTCATGGGCCTGACTCCACCGCCGCTGCAGTAAACACAATACACACGTAGCCCCGGACGCCCCGTCCGGGGCCAGAGCCGGCCCGTGCTACTTCTTTTCCGCCGCCTTCTTTTCCGCCGCCTTCTTCTGCGCCTCCACGGTCCAGGGTGGGACGATGCCATTCACCCGCGCGTACGCCACCAACTGTCCAAGATGCTCATGTGCATCAGCGACCAGAATGTAAACCACGTCCCCGGCATTCGCCTGCGGACCCAGCTTCGGCAGCAGCTTGGCAAAATCCGCGTTGCTCATGCCGTTGATCGTCTTCTGCGCGAACTCCCACGACTTGTTCAATTCCTCAACGATCTTGGCTTTGTCGGTCGTGGATTTGTCAAACGTCTTCCCGTCGAATCCGGCGGGCGGAGTGGCTCCCATAAGCGCTAGAATCCCGTAGCGCTCGCCCGCGACGTGCAGAAAGACTTCCGCAAAAGACCGCGAGTCCGCCGAAGGACGCCACGTGAATTTATCGGCCGGAAGCGCGTTCGCAAGGTCCACAAACTTCTTCTGCACCGCTTGCAGATCAAACAAAGACTGTCCCTTCATGTCATAACTGGGAGCAGTGTGGTCAGCAGCAGCAGCGTCCGAATTCTGCGCCGAAGCCTCGACTGCCCAAACCCCAGCACTCATCAAGAAAAACAAGACTGCCAGCAACAGTTTGTTCATGGTTTCATCCTCCTGAGAGAAGTCGCTGGTTCGCTTAGACGAGCACTCCGAGAAAACAGCCCTCCCCAGCGCAAAGAGTTTTATAGGGATTTCGAACGCGAGGCTTCACAAGGGGATTTTCATTGTCCATGCAGTCGCCGCGAGGGTGAGGATTGAGGGCGGGCCGATCCATCCTTCGCCCCGCATAGCTGTGGGAGCACCACACTCTAGTCCCGCGCTCTGCGAAAGGGTGGGCGCGAGCGTCCCAAACCGGCGCTTATCCCGTTTTCTTGTTGACTGAACGTCTCAAAGCAGGTAATATTAACCAGTATTTCATTATCTTGAAGATAATAAGCGATCGTTGAAAACTAGTTTCGCCAAAGCGCCTGATCGCTCCCGGCCCTCCCATCGCAGTCCCAAAAACGGAATCGTTGGGCCGCCGACACCAGCGCTAACTCCCATGTTCTCTAGATTTTGCGTGTAAGTCCTTAAAACTCAAAGATCTAGCATGTAGTCAATTTTTAAATCTCTTGTTTTCTAGATTTTGCAGACAAAGGGGGGAGGGGGGTACCCGATACTAAACAGTAAACTCAGTCCCATTGTGGGAAAAACGCGAGACTAGCGCGCAGCCGTCCAGACCTGATAAACCACGACGGCCATCATGAACAGAAGGTAGATTCGGAGCCCCCAAAGCACGACGAGTTCGGGACCTTTAAGGATTCGCCGCGGGATAAAATGTTTCTTCGCCCCAACCAACTGATCGTGTTCGAGCGACGATAAAACCAGGTCTTGATCGGCGCTGGAGAAACTTTGCGCTTCCTCTTTTTTCACCATAGGTTTTCCTACTTTCCACCCAAAGCGGCAAAGATGTTCGGCGCAATCACGCTGATCCCGAACAGAACTCCTGCAGCGGTCAAAACAAACACCACACCGCCCGACAGCACATTCGCCCACACCGGACTGACCAGGTCGCCCATGATCTCCTTGTCATTCACCAGCATGAACAGAAACACCAGCGCGGGCGGCATGGCGAGAACCGCGACCACGTTGACGATCAGAACCACGTACACCAGCGGCAGCCCCGGGATGAGCACGATCGCCCCCGCCGCCACGGCGCAGAGAGTCAGTACGGAGTAAAAAGATTTGCCTTGTCCCATGGGAAGGTTAAGGCTGTGCGGCTTGTGAGTAACCTCTCCAAAGGCGTAGGCCGAAGAAGTTGAAATGGTGATCGATGCGACAATCCCGGCCTCAACCATGCCAAGGGCAAACAGCGAAGCCCCAAATCGTCCAATGATCGGCTGCAGAGCTTGCGCAAACTCGGCTGCTTGAAAATTATCGGCGCTCATCTGATGTGCGAATAACGGCGCGGTCGCGAGGATCGTGGCGACTGCGGCAGCCGTTGCCAGCGCGGCTCCTAACACCGTGTCGATGCGGCCGAAGCGAATGTCTTTTGTCGTGAGCCCCTTGTCGACGGTCGCGCTCTGCTGAAAGAAAAGCATCCAGGGAGTGACCGTCGCCCCAATGTCGGCCAGTACGATCAGGAGCGTGTCCTTGTTAAAGCCGGGAAGCGGTTGCCAGGTAATGAATGCGTGGCCCACCGTATGCCAGTTCGGATGGGTCATGAGCGCAACCGGAATGAACACAAGGTTGAACACGGCGGCCGCGAGAGTAATCCGCTCCCAGGTCCAGTAGCGATGGCTCACAAGCGCACCGTAGAGAATGACCAGCGCAATAAGGACTGCCATCCACGGAGGCACACCAAAGAAACCAAGCCCCGCTCGGATAGCAATGAATTCCGTGATGAGAGTGAGAAAGTTTCCGATGGCCAGGTCGATCATCGAAAACCATCCCCAGAACGGCCCGAAGCGGTCGAAGATCAGCTCGGCGTGCCCGCGATGGGTCGCAGCGCCGAGGCGCACGGTCATTTCCTGCACAACAATGGCCATGCAAAATGTGAGAGCCACGAAGGGAAGGAAGAATCCGATGCCAAACTTCGCGCCGGTTGCGGCGTAGGAGAGCATGCTGGGCCCGTCATTCTCACCCAGCATGACCAGAACGCCCGGTCCGACCAGCAACCACAGCAGACGCGCCCCGGAAAAAAAGCCGCGCGTGGCACGCGCTTCGGAAACGCGGACGCGATCATGTGCCCGATCGACATCTTCGTGGGTAATGACGACGACTTCGTCTTCGCCGGCAATGCGCGTTGTCTGAGGGGGTTGTGAACCTACGCTCATGGTCGAATCGGTTAGCGTAAGTATACAGCAACAAGTAAACTATGGTTAATTCAGTACAGAAATGGTTGTGATTAGGAAGAGTGGCCAGAAACGCGCCGCGATTTACCCGGCTCGGCCGTGACCCAGACTCTCTCCGCCGCCGAGCGCCCGAGCGCGACCGTTCCAGCATCGGTGGAGAGTGTCAAGGTTTGATCGTAATTGCGTCCCGCAACGTGCACGCGGGCTCCGGGACGAACTCCGCGACCCTCCAGGAATTCCAGCAAGTGCCGATCGCGCTCGTAGATGCCGCTGACGACATAATTCTTTCCCTCGTCGGCGTGGGCAAGCAAAACAAGGCCTCGTCGTCGTCGGCTGCCGGGACTTTCGAGTTCGCTCAGATTGCCGTGTGGGCAGGCCCCGCCACGGCCCAGTTTGGCCAGCAACCGCGCTTCGAAGTCGGGCGAGACGGCATGTTCCAGTCGCTCGGCTTCATCGTGCACGCGATACCACTCCATGCCAAAGATCTCGGCCAGCATTCGTTCGATGAGGTGATGGCGAAGGGTAAGCTTGCGTGCGATCTTGCGTCCTGCAGAAGTCAGCCCGACATGACCATCTCCCTGCACCTTTACCAGCCCATCCTTCTTCAATCGGCGCAGAGCCATAGTGACGGCGGGCGGCGACACCGACAGCCAGTGCGCCAGCGTGGCCGAGATCACGGTTTCGCCTTCGCTTTCGGCCTCTAGAATTGCCTTGAGGTAATCCTCCTTGGAGACGGTGATCATTGTAGAGATTATACGACGCAGTTAAGCATGGTTAATGATTGAATCATTGAGACATTGAGACATTGAGACATTGAATCATTGATTCAATGAATCAATCCCTCAATCTCTCGTTTGACATCATCTGCTCGGCCCCCTAACCTTGTTTATCCCGAACTATGAAAGTTCTCGTTATCGGCGGCGGTGGACGCGAGCACGCGCTGGTTTGGAAACTGCGCCAGTCGCCGCGGGTCTCGCAGCTCTATTGCGCGCCGGGCAATGCTGGCATCGCTGCCGAGGCCGAGTGTCTGCCCGCCGACGTTAAGAATCTCGACTCACTGCTGGCGCTAGGGGCGCGGATCAAGCCAGACCTGACGATCGTCGGTCCAGAACTACCCTTGCAATTGGGCGTGGTGGACGAATTCACCCGGCGCGGATATCGCATTTTCGGTCCTACGAAGGCAGCGGCAAAACTTGAATCCAGCAAGAGTTTTGCCAAGGAATTCATGCAGCGCTATCACATCCCGACGGCGCACTATGCCATCTGCGACAGCCCGGAGGATGTTAGCGATGCATTGCCCCACTTCCACATGCCGGTGGTGGTGAAGGCGGACGGATTGGCTGCGGGCAAGGGCGTCGTGATCTGCAAGAGCAAAGAAGAGGCTTCTACTGTGGCGGCGGAGATGCTCAGCGGGAAGATGCTGGGCGAGGCGGGATCCCGCGTCGTGATCGAGGAGTGCCTGAAAGGTGAAGAGCTTTCTTTTCTGGTGCTGAGCGATGGCGAACGCGTAGCCGCGCTGGCCGCCGCGCAGGATCACAAGCGAGTGGGCGAGGGTGATACGGGCGCGAACACCGGCGGCATGGGCGCCTATTCCACTGAGGCGATGGTGGACGCGCAAATGCAGAACTGGCTGCTGCAGCACATCGCGCGTCCGGTGGTGGCGGGAATGAAGGCGGAGGGCGCGGACTACAAGGGCGTCCTCTACTGCGGCCTGATGATGACGGCTCGCGGACCGATGGTGCTCGAGTTCAACTGCCGTTTTGGCGATCCTGAGACTCAGCCTGTTCTTATGCGCCTGGAGAGTGATTTGGTGGAGGCGCTGGAAGCTTCGATTGATGGCCGGGTTAGCGAGGGCGATTTCCGCTGGTCGGCGGATGCTTCGGTTTGCGTGGTGATGGCTTCGGGAGGATATCCCGGCACTTTCGAAATGGGCAAGAAAATCAGCGGGCTCGAAGATGCCGAAACAGTTGCGGGCGTGAAGGTCTTCCACGCGGGTACCACGAAGCATGACGACGCTTACTTTACCTCGGGTGGACGAGTGCTAGGCATTACAGCCCGAGCCGCCAGTCTCGCGACAGCGGTTGAGCGGGCTTACGAAGCGGCGGCGAAGATCAGCTTCGGGGGCGCGTACTATCGCAAAGACATTGCAGCACGGGCGTTGAAAAAGTAGTTTGTCTTTGTGGGCGGAGCGAAGAATAAGATCTTTGCACTCCGGGCAGAGTACACAGATCCTTCGCGTTGCTCAGGATGACACCTCTAAATTTGAGAGAGACTTATGAGCAAACCACAGGTTTCGATTGTGATGGGCAGCGATTCCGACCTTGACATTATGCGCGAGGCGGCTAAGGCGCTCGAGGACTTTGGCATTGCGTATGAAATCGATGTAACCTCGGCGCACCGCTCTCCGGAGCGCACCTCGGACTTCGCGCGTAAAGCTGCGGGCCGCGGGATTCGGGTGATTATTGCGGGTGCAGGCGGGGCGGCGCATCTTGCCGGAGTGATTGCCGCACATTCGACTCTGCCGGTGATTGGCGTTCCCATTCCGTCCACGTCGCTGAACGGGATGGATTCTCTGCTCGCGACAGTACAGATGCCCGCAGGCATTCCGGTCGCCACTGTGGCCATCGGGAAAGCCGGGGCTACCAACGCGGGAATTCTGGCGGCGCAGATCTTGGGGCTTTCGAGTGAATCCTTGGCCAGGAAACTGGAAGCTCTGAAGGAAACGCTGGCCAACAGTGTGGAGGAGAAGTCACGAAAGTTGAAGATCACGCTCGGTACTTAGCTTGGGGTCTCGCGGCATGGCTCGGTGAAATCTGAAAATAGGCGCGGGAAGCAAAACGCAGAGATCCTTCGCTTCGCTCAGGATGACGTCGTACTTTTTTTGAACTCGCGACAGTTTGAGTTCGTTGAACTGGGGTGCGCGCGATGCGGTCGATGTTTCTGGTGGTCTTCCTCCTGTTTGCCATGACTATGGAGTTTTCTGGTCAAGACCGTTCTTACGGCCGGTCCGTCGTGATGACAGAGCGCGGCATTGTCGCCACCAGCCATTACCTGGCTTCGCAGGCCGGGGCGCAAATCCTGGCCAAAGGTGGAACCGCGATAGACGCGGCCATCGCTGCGAATGCGGTGCTGGGCGTCACCGAGCCCATGAACAACGGGATCGGTGGTGACTTGTTTCTCATTTACTGGGACGCGAAGACCGGCAAACTCTATGGCCTGAACTCGAGCGGCTGGGCGCCGCGTGGACTTTCCGTGGAGTTTCTGGCGAAACAGGGAATCACGTCGATGCCTGGGGAGGGGATCCACAGGGTCACGGTCCCCGGCGCTGTCGAAGGATGGAGCCAGGCGCACCGGCGCTTCGGGCATTTACCGTGGAAGGAACTCTTTCCTCCAGCAATCTACTACGCTGAACACGGTTACGCCGTGCCCGAGATCATCCACGACTACTGGGTAGAGGAAGAAGCCAAGCTGCAAAAGACCAGCGAAGCGCGGAAGGTTTTTCTGCAAGACGGCAACGCTCCCGCGATTGGTTCCAAGTTTTCCAATCCTGATTTGGCTAAGGCGCTGCGCTTGATTGCCGAGCAGGGGCGCGACGCGTTTTATAAGGGCGAGATCGCGCAGGCCATCGTCCGAACTTCGGCCTCGTTTAGCGGAACCATGCAGTTGGATGATCTGGCTGACTTTTCCGCAGAGTGGGTTGAGCCTATCTCCATCGACTATCGCGGCTGGAAGATTTACGAACTTCCTCCCAACGGGCAAGGCATGGCTGCGCTCGAGATGTTGAACATCATGAGCACGTTTCAGCCTGACGCGGGCGGACCGCAGGGCACGGTGGAGCTGCACAAGAAGATTGAGGCCATGAAACTGGCCTATGCCGATCTTTATCGTTACAACGCCGACCCCCGGTTCGCCAAAGTTCCGGTGCAGAGCCTGTTGTCCAAGGCATACGCTGCGCAGCGCGCCGCGCTCATCAATCCGAACAAAGCCAATTGCAAACCTGGGCCGGGAAGTCCGGCTACCAGCGACACGGTTTATCTTGCGGCCGTGGACAAAGACGGCAATATCGCCTCGTTGATCCAAAGCAATTACTCCGGCTTCGGTTCCGGCGTTGTGGTGAATGGAATGGGTTTCGCGTTGCAGAATCGGGGAGGGCTCTTCGTACTTGATCCCAGCCACCCCAACGTGCTGCAGCCGCGCAAGCGACCATTTCACACCATCATTCCCGCTTTTATGGAGCAAGGCGACGTGCACATCGGATTTGGCATCATGGGCGGTCCGAACCAGCCTGTGGCGCACGCGCAGTTTGTTTCCAATCTTGTGGATTATGGGATGAACATCCAGGCTGCGGTCGAGGCGCCGCGCTTCACCGTAGCCGGCAATACGGTGAGTTGTGACATTCCGATCGAATCGCGAGTCAAGCCCGAGGTCTTGCAGGCGTTGCGTGACAAAGACCACAACCTGATCGTGCACGGGGCTTACACCACGGCCATGGGACGCGGACAGGCGGTGATGCACAATTCGAAGACCGGCCTGAACTGGGCAGCGTCCGACCCGCGGGCTGATGGCGTGGCGGAGCCGGAACCACCAGAAGTACATTTTTAGATCGGAACCTCGGCGCCATTCCGCCGCGGGCTGTATTCTGTCGCCGCTGCGCGACGCTCACTATCCAGGCTATTTCTTAAGTCACAACACAGGAACTACAGCTTCAGTCCCTTCAAGTACTCGCGCAGCGGGCCACCCAGGTCTTGGCGTTTCAGGGCGAACTCGATTGTGGCTTTGAGGAAGCCCAGTTTGTCGCCGGCGTCGTGGCGCTTCCCTTCGAAAACATAGCCGTACATCTTTTCTCTCTTGAGCAGGGCGCGCATGCCGTCGGTGAGTTGCAGTTCGCCGCCGACGCCCGCTTTGGTTTCCGCAAGAGTTTCAAAAACAGTTGGAGTCAGGATGTAGCGGCCAATCACCGCCAAGTCGGACGGCGCCTCTTCTGGCTTAGGCTTCTCCACCATGTTGCGGATTTCGAAGAGCCGGCCGTCGAATCGGGTATCGGCGGGCTTTACGTCCAGCACACCATAGGCAGAAATCGCTCTGCCTTCGACGATCTGAGTGGCAATGACCGAACATTGGGTCTGGTTGAAGACTTCGACCATCTGCTTCAGGCAGGGAGGATTGGCATCGATGATGTCATCGGCCAGCAGGACCGCAAAGGGCTCATTGCCCACCAATTCCCGCGCCATGAGCACTGCATGGCCGAGGCCGAGCGCTTCTTTCTGCCGGACGTAGGCGACGTGGATCATGTCAGAGATGGAACGCACGATCTTGAGCAGATCGGTTTTCTTGCGCTCCTCAAGCATCTTTTCCAGTTCGTAACTGACGTCGAAGTGATCTTCGATGGCCTGTTTGCCACGACCGGTGATGATGATGATCTGGTCGCAGCCGGAGGCGAGCGCTTCTTCCACGCCGTACTGGATAATCGGTTTGTCCACCAGCGGCAGCATCTCTTTGGGCTGGGCTTTGGTGGCGGGCAGGAAGCGCGTGCCCAGTCCGGCGGCAGGAAAAACGGCTTTGCGAACTCTCATGGCCATAGGGGTTGATGGTTAGCGGGCAGAAATCTCCGCCGCAGGAACCAGACTAAAGATTGTACCGGATTGTGGTTGTGACTGACTTGCCTGTGGGGAACTGTTTGACGGGTTTCTCCGCGCACTCAATGACCGCTGAGGAAATGAAGACACTACAAAAAATGCGGTGAGCCAGTTTCATTCGATTTATATTGTGTTCCAACTCTGCTGTGCCGGAGGCCTCAATGAGACACGTCGCTCTTGCTTTGTTCCTGGCGGTCGGTTCGCTTTACGCGCAACAAACCGCGGTGCCCGAGATACGCTACCACTCGGTTCCCGACTTTCTGCAACTTCCTCCTGACCCGTACTTCGGCGAGGTTGTGGGCGTCACGGTCAATTCCAAGGGACACATTTTTGTGTTCTCGCGGGGAAACAGCACAGGTCCAGCCTATGGAGCGAGCGCCGCACAACTGCTGGAGTTCGACGCCAACGGCAAGTTCGTGCGTGAGATTGGTCACAACTTGTACGCTTGGTCCTTCGCGCACTCGGTGAAGGTCGATCCGGAAGACAATATCTGGGTAACGGACAAGGGCTCGGACATGGTGATCAAGTTCAATCCAGAAGGACGTGTCGTGATGGTCTTCGGGCGCAAGCAGGAAGCTTCCGATGAAGGCACGGGTCCACTGAAGCACCCTAACCCGCCACTGCCTGCTGAGGATGGGATGTTCCGACAGGTGACCGACGTGGCGTGGGACAAGTCGGGCAACACCTATATCAGCGACGGTTACATCAACTCGCGCATCGGCAAAGTCGACAAAGACGGCAACTGGCTCAAGTCCTGGGGCGAACCAGGCAGCGGGCCGGGTCAGTTCGATACTCCGCATAGTCTTGCCGTCGATGCCAGGGGAAATGTCTACGTGGCGGATCGCGGCAACCGGCGAATTCAGGTGTTCGACGGAGAGGGAAAGTTTCTGCGTCAAATCACGATCGACGTGCCGGTCGATCCCGATGCGCGCCCGGCGATTGGGAATAAGCGCGTGCCGACCACCGGATCCCGAGCGCCAGGAGCGCCCTGGGCAATTTGCATCACCCCTGCGCCGAGCCAGGTGCTTTTCAGCTCCGACGGTTTCCCCGGGCGAATCTACAAGCTTTCGCTGGATGGAAAAGTCCAGGGCGTGTTCGGGAAGTCAGGGAAGCAGCTTGGGCAGTTCGGATGGATTCACGAGATGGCTTGTCCGTCCGAGAACGAGCTTTATGTTGCTGAAATATTGAACTGGCGGGTGCAGAAATTAGTTCTGGAACCGAGCCATTAAGTTGGGAATGGGGTTATTGGTACTCGCTTAGCGTGTTAGAATTTTCAGAAGTATCCCCATGCCCGGAACCCAGCTGATCGAGCTAGCTCCGTCGATTTTGTCGGCTGACTTTGCCCACCTGGCGACGCAAGTCCAGGCTGCGGCTGAAGGCGGCGCGGGGGTGATCCACGTCGACGTTATGGACGGGCATTTCGTTCCGAACATCACGATCGGACCGCCAGTGGTGAGGTCGTTGCGCAAAACTACCGATTTGCCGCTGGATTGCCATCTGATGATCGAGAATCCGGATCAGTACATTCCTGATTTTACGGACGCCGGAGCCGACTGGATTTCGGTACACCAGGAGGCCTGCCGGCACTTGAACCGGACGCTGCACCTGATACGAGATCATGGGGCGCTGGCAGGAGTCGTGATTAACCCAGCCACGCCCGTAGAAACGCTGAGCGAAGTGCTGGACATCGTCGATTATGTGCTGGTCATGTCGGTAAATCCGGGTTTCGGTGGGCAGAAGTTTATTCCCGGGTCGGTGCATAAGATCCGCAAGCTCTCGGAGCTGCGGGCACAGCGGGGGCTCAGTTATCGGATTGAAGTAGATGGTGGCGTCGCCCTCGATACTGTGACCGAAGTGGTCCGGGCTGGGGCGGAAATTTTGGTAGCGGGCAACGCCGTCTTCGGTAAAGGCGATCCAAAGGAGAATGCCCAGAAATTGTTGAAGGCTGCAACCGAGGCTACTCTGCAGAAGGTGTAAAGTTGCTTCGGTAGCATTTTGCCTGTGTGGTGGCGGATCTTTCCCCATCAGTTCTGGTCGTAGCGTCTGTTCTCGAGGGTTTCTATGTCACGTTGTATTCCGGTGGTGCTTCTTGCGGGTGTGCTCATGGTTGCCGTGGGCTGCTCGAACAAGAAGGTCAGCAACCCGATCGCAAATGTCGATTCGAAGCAACCTGACAAGGTCTTGTTTGACCGTGCCATGGATGCGATGAAGCACAACCGCTTTGACGTGGCGCGGCTGTCGTTGCAGACCCTGATCAACACCTATCCCGATTCGGAATATATTGCGCGGGCCAAGCTGGCAGTGGCCGATTCGTGGTACGCAGAGGGTGGTTCCGCTTCCCTCGCCCAGGCGGAAATTGAATACAAGGATTTCGAGACCTTTTTTCCCAACATGCCGGAGGCGGCTGAGGCTCAGTTGAAGCTCGCCAACATCCACTATCAGCAGATGGAGAAGGCCGACCGCGACCCCACCCACGCCATGCGGGCCCAGGATGAATACCGGCAATTGATCATGCAGTATCCCGACAGCAAGCTGGTGCCGGAGGCCAAGCAACGTCTGCTGCAAGTGCAGGAAGTGATCGGCGAACGGGAGTTTGGCGTGGGGCGTTTCTACTACTTGCGCCAGTCGTATCCAGCCGCCATCGCCCGCTTGGAATCCCTGGTCGACGAGTACCCACTCTATAGCAAGGCCGACGAAGCTCTGTACCTGCTGGGGCAGTCGTACGAGGCCGAGATCGCCGTGATGCGGGCCCGCCCGATCAACGAAGCTGCCAAAGCGCGCATGATTGCGGATTTTACCAAGGGCGCCACGGAGGCCTACGACCGCATCCTTACCCGGTATCCGGTGATGGATCGGGCCGACGATGCGAAAGCACGCCTTCTGGCCTTACATCAGCCGGTGCCGCGAGCTACCAAGGCTGCCATCGCGGAAAACAAAGCGGAAGAGGACAGCCGGAAGGAACAAAGCAAGTTGTCGAAAGTCATGGGGACGTTCGAGAAGCATCCGAGCGTAGCTGAGGCGACGAAAGTTGGTGAGCCGACGCTGGTCGATCCCCCTTCGATGAGTGCAACACAAGTGATGCAGGCCGCCACACGGGCCGCCTTGGGCACTGGAGGCGCTTCGGATAGCCACTCTGTTTCCATCGAGACGGTGAAGGGTGCACCGGGACCCGATCAGCCTGCTCCCCGTTCGGATGCTCCGGCTCCGGCAGCAGACACCGCTGCGGTTACAGTTTTGAATCCGGCATCCACCGATGCCGCTCCACCTCCCGCCGCGGCTCAACCCGACCCGAATGAATTGAAACCCAATGTCGGCCCTGCGGACCCGAACGAATTGAAGCCCAATGTCAGCGACGATAACAATGGTCAGGCGTTGCCTCCGCCACAACAAGTGAATGAGATTCAGACCGGAGCAGCCCAACCGGCGACCGGTGGTGCCAGCACAGCCACTGCAAGCAGCGCGAAAACCGCAGATTCCTCTGCGTCTTCTGCTACGGATTCGAGCGACGACTCGGATACGACCGCCTCCAGCAAGCATAAGAAAAAGAAGGGTATTCACAAAGTAGTGCCGTTCTAGATGCCAGGCTGCTCTTGTCGCGACTACAGTTCGCGTGGGGCACGGATTACCCGGTGGTTACTGGCCCGTCGTAATGTCTTTAATCTCGTATCCTCATTGACTTAGAGTCCGGGACAATTTAACTTCGCGCTATCTCCCCTTTCAGTTAAAAGGACATCGCTTGGCGCGGAAAATACTGCTCGCCGATGACAGCGTGACAGCCCAGAACATGGGCCGGAGAATCCTTACTGACGCCGGCTACGACGTCACTACGGTGAATAACGGGTCGGCGGCGCTCAAAAGGATTGCCGAATCGAAGCCCGATCTCATCGTGCTCGATGTGTACATGCCCGGCTATGGCGGGCTGGAAGTGTGCCAGCGCCTGCGCGAAGCGCCCGAGACCGCGCGTATTCCGGTGCTGCTCACTGTGGGCAAGCTGGAGCCTTTCAAGGCGGATGAGGCGCGACGCGTACGTGCCGATGCCTTCATCGTCAAACCGTTCGAAGCCAGCGAACTTCTCACCGCGCTCACCAAACTGGAAGACAAAATCGTGCCCCAGAGCCAGCCTTCGAGGCAGAGCCGATTTGCCAAGGCACTGGCCGGGATTGAAGAACCTAATCCATCGAAGGAATTCGGCGACAGCGAGACGGGATGGAAGAATCGGCTGTCGATTCCGCCTCCGCTCTCCAAGCATCGTGAATCCGCGCCCGAGGAAACGTCTGCCGTAGTCGCGAGTTTGCGCGAGGCGGTCAGAAGCGAAGAGCCCAAGCCCGTCGAGATGAAATCGGGATTGGAAGAGGCCTTGCTCTCTTCTATGCCGCAGGATGTCACGGATGAGGAGATCGCGGCCATTAAAGCTGCTGCCGCGGCGTTCAGCGCCCCGGGCAATGAATCAAGCTTCAGGCAGACACGCGATCACGCGGATGCCACAACCCAACAGCCGGTTGCAAATGCCGGAGAGCGGACATCAGAATTCGCTGGCAGCGAAAATCCTTCGGCGGTCGCGCAAGTCGAAGCGTCAGCGGAGGAAGCAACAGCTGTCCCTGTATCTGAAGTTAATGCTCCCACCGAATTGGCGCCGACTGCCGCGATTGTCTCGGAGTCAACCGCCAATACCATATCCGCGGGCCCGGGAGCGGACGCCAGGAAGCTTGGTGATGATGAGGTCACGGCGGCACTGGCCTCGCTAGCGCCTGCGAACGGTCACGGGGATTCGGCCGCAATCGATCAACAAGGTAACAAGTGGGAGCTGGCATCGAGGGATCAAGTTCCTGTGACCATGGCGGTCGCCGGTGCGACGCAGGAGTTCAGCGGGCCGCGATGGATTGCCGAGTCGGTTGCGCTTCTGGACGATGAGGCTACACTGGTCCTCGAACAAGAGATGGAGAAGGCATACGCGGCTTTTGCTGCGGCTGATGCGGCCCGGATGAGTTTCGCGTCGCGTGCTGATGAAGTTCCTTCGGCGGTCGCGGAGGCTCCAACCACCAACTCAGAGAGCGTTTCTTATTCAGTCGACTCGTCCTCAAATTCTGATAGTTCCGAACCAATGCCACCGGAGCCCGCGATGCAAGCGAGCGCTGAAGAATCAGCGCCGCTGGCGGCTGAACTAAGCTCGGAGATCGCCCCTTCGACGGTGGACGCGGTTAGCGAAACCGTGGTTTCGCCAGTTCAGGAGAATGCTGCTTACGCCGCTGCGGCCTCGGCCAGCGCTGGCACCACCGAAGTCACGACGAACGCGGAAGCAACGACACAGTCGGCCCCATCTGCTGAAACTTCAGACAACGTTCCTGTCGCCTCCGAGCCCCACGAACGGGAGGGCGAATCGGAACTCGCCGCGGCCTGGGCGAACTGGAAACAGGTACGAGAGTCGGTGATCGGTTCGCAACTCAGTTCACAAATCGCCGAAACAGTGGCGGAGATCAAAGAGAGCAGCAGTGAAACACAGCCAGAGCCTCAGGCTGATGCATCGTCCGCGACGGAAGAAGACGCCAGCGATATCTCCAACATCGTCGACAGCGTGCTTGCCGACTTGAAGCCCAAATTGATGGCGGAGATTGCGAAGAAGATGGGCAAAGAGAAGAAAAAGTAAATCGTGCCGTCTTATCCGCCCTCAAACGTCAGGACTCCTAAGCCTCAACTGCACACATTCTGGTGCAAAATTCCCCACAAAAAAATCTCTCGTTTTCGCGCAAAATCTAGAAAACAAAGGATCGGATTTTTTCCTGCCTTGTAGATCTATGGTTCTTAAGGTAGTTACAGGCAAAATATTCTAAACATTGGGGTTGTCGTGCTCGTTGACGTGCTTCCCCTGACGCTTTCGGGACAACAGTCTCAAGCCGGACGAGGGTTCTTGCCTTCGCCATACTAGTCGGACTCAGCGGCTGCATGGCTTTGGGCTGCGCCCCGTCAGGTTGTGAAAGAGCTGTGATTATCTTATAGATAACCAGTGTGCTCCTATAATATCGTAAGCCAAGTAATGAGATCAAGAGGAAAGTGGAGGGGTTGGGGAGCAGGTTCCCAAATTGGGAAAATGAAGAGTGCGTTGGAGTGGGTGGCGTTTTGGCGCAAAACGATTTAAGTCTGTCTCCCTCGGCGGACGGTGAAACCCAGGTTCGCGCGCGAAGCACAGATGTTATGAGATTGAACATCCAGAGACGGGTGCGAACGTGGGGCGAGGCTAGAACTCATCTGGTAAATAAGCCAGTTCTTGAGCGTTACTGGTGTAATGTTCCGCAATGGATTCGTGGCTGGGGCCCGGGCGCAACTTCGTGTAAGATCGGCAGTAGGCTCCTCCGTTCTGGGGACATTATGAAGCGAATTCCTACTTTCATACTGCTGGTCGCCTGTAGTTTTGCATGGTCGATACCGGCTAAAACTCAAATCTTCACCGGCCCAGACAGTGCGCGCCAGGCTCAGAAGGCAGCTAAGAAGGAGCAAAAAGCGCAAACCAAGGCAGCCCAGAAACAGCAGAAATCGATGAAGAAATACGAGAAGGCACAACAGAAGGCTGCCAAAAGGGCGCAACGTCACGCTTAAATCCGTTTGCACCAGGCGGCGAACCAGTATCGCACGCGATAGCTCGCATCGCTGACCAGGAAGCCTTGGGTCGTTTCTTGGCCTCTCAGACTTCAATTCAGAGGGTCATCTGGCTGTGGCTGGTAGCTTCCCCCTCGGTGGTCTCAGCGAATTTCGGGCGTGACGGTTTGTATCCCGTACACCCCCGCTCGGCAAGGCCTGAAAGCTGAGGCTTCTCGCCGTTTGCACGAACTTGCAATTCATTTCCGAGCCAATTTCTGTAATCAGCCCATAGATGGAATGAGAAGGTCGATCCCCGATCACGGACGGCATTAAGCTACCGTTGATCAACGCACTCTAAGGTGCAATCAAAACGGCTAAGGAGATCGACCTTGAAGAAGCATAACAATTCTGCAAAGAAGAGTGAACCGACATCGAAGCGGACGAAGTCGCTGGGCCCGGTGCGGCGGGATACGAAGGAAGTGCTGGCGGAACTGGTGGCCAAGCTGAAGGAAAAGCTGGATTCGAAAAAGGTGGCAGCAAGGAGCGGAGAAGAGGATGAGCGAGGTGAGCTTCGCCCCAATCTGGACCGTCTGACGGTGGGCGTGGATCTGGGCGACCAATGGAGCCACTACTGCATTTTGGGTCTGGAGGGAGAAAGGCTGGCGGAAGGGCAGTTGCGGACGAGCGAGGAGGATTTTGCAACCTTCTTCCAGGGGTTGAATGCGGCGCGTGTGGTGGTGGAGGTGGGGACACACTCGGCATGGGTGCAGGAAGTCATCCGCGGTTGCGGGCACGAGGTGTTGGTGGCCAACCCGCGGTTGATGGACGGATCGAAGCGTCGCAAGCGTAAGAATGATCGGATCGATGCGAATAAGTTGGCCCGCTTGGGACGCGTGGACCCCGAGTCGTTGTACCCAATCCAGCACCGCAGTCGGGAAGTGCGGCAGGATCTGGTGATGCTGCGAGCCCGCGATGCCTTGGTGGCAGCGCGGACGGAGCTGATCAACACCACTCGCGGCTTGGTAAAGAGCATGGGCACACGGCTACCCAAGTGTTCCAGCCGGAGCTTCGCACAAAAGGGAGAGGAGGCAGTTGCGGTGGAGATGCGGGAAGCGCTGCTGCCCTTGGTGCGATTGGCAGCAACCCTGAGTGCTGACATTAAGGAGTACGACAAAAAGATTGCAGAGCTGGGCCGGGAGAAGTATGGGCACACGGCGTTATTGCGGCAGGTGAAAGGGGTGGGGCCGATCACGGCGCTGGCCTACGTATTGACCTTGGAGAATCCGAAACGATTCGCGAAGAGCCGGGATGTGGGACCGTACCTGGGATTGGTGCCGAAGCAGGAAGACTCGGGAGAGAGCCAGCCGCAATTAGGAATCAGCAAAGCCGGAGACACGATGGTGCGCAAGCTGCTGGTGGGAAGCGCGCAGTACATCTTGGGGCCGTTCGGACCGGACACGGACCTACGACGGTATGGGCTGCGGCTCTGCGAGCGTGGGGGGAAGAATGCGAAGAAGAGAGCGGCGGTAGCCCTGATCACATTCGCGGTAACCTTCTTCGGGTTTTGTGCAGTCTCATTTGTAGGCTGGCTTTTTGTGGGTCTTCCTATCGCTTTGTTTCTCCCGGCGCGCTCTATTACACGCCTATCATGGCCTCTCGCACTGGTCATGGGTGGCGTTCTTGGCCCGGTCGCCCTGCTCGGAGTGATGCTGACTGTCCACGTGGGGACAACGGGGTCGGTAAGTGCGATGGCGCTTGCGATCATCTCTGGGGTGTCGCCGTACGCTTACTCAATTTTGATTTCCTCCGTTTCATCGGGCGTGTACGTGGCCCTCCTGCGCAAGCAAACAAGGAGTCGTCACATCACGGTCACGGCGTTAGACCCAGGCCCTATTGAACCTCGCATAATATAGAGTCATTCTGACCACAAAGAAGCCTGTTGCCAGAAGGCGGTGATCAATCGCGGGCGGCGGCGCATGCGTCGCAGAGTCCGCAGCGCCGCTTGACTGAGCTGGTAGTAATCTTTGGGGCAAACGTTGGGTAGCTCGTGCTGCTTCCAGTGGGCCCAAATGAACTCCACCGGGTTCAACTCCGGAGCGTAGGAGGGCAGGTACTCCTGATGGATCCAGCCTTGGAGGGATGCGATGTAGTCCTGCACCAGTCGGCTGCGGTGTCCCGGCAGCCGGTCCCAGAGCAGCAACAACGGCCCCGGCAGATGCCGCACCAGGGTTTGGAGAAAGTCCCGCACTTGCGCCTTTTTGATCGACCCCGGGTACAAACGGAAGTAGAAGTTCCACACCGTCAACCCGGCGGCCACGGATAGGGTTTTCCAGTTAAAGTTGTACTGCAGCACCGGGGTCTGGCCGCGTGGCGCCCAAGTGCGGCAGCGATGCGGCCGCTGGCTCAACCCGCTCTCATCGACAAAGATCAGGATGCGCCCCTCGCGGAGGGCTTTTTTTTAAGAGCAGGCAACACCTTCTTCTTCCAATGCCGGATCTGTTCTTCGTTGCGTTCCCGCGCTCGTCCGGTGGGCCGTTGCGGACTCCAGTGAAGACTGACCAGAATCTTCCACACATGTCCCTCGTGATAACGCACGCCAAATTCCTGTTGGATCAGGTGGGCCACGCGTGGGCAGGTCCACAGCGGAGTTTCGAAGCCCAGTCGCTCGGGACCTTGGAGCAGCAAAGTGTGCAGGCGCTGCCGGTCTTTCTCGCTCAAACCGGGCTTGCGCCCGGCCCGTCCGGCTTTGCGCAGTCCGGACTTGCCCTGGGCACGATACTGTTTCACCCAACGGGCCACGGTTTGACGAACCACCTTGACTTGGCGGGCAATGGCAGATTGATTCTCGCCTCGCTCGAACAGGCGAATGGCGTGGAAGCGCCGTTTCTCCAGGGCTTCGAAATCGCGTCGTACTCCGGCAGGGTTTCCCATGCTTGATTAGACGCAGCCACCTCGGAAAAGTATCGCTATATTATGCGGGACTCAATAGTAGAGAACAAGATGGAAAAGCAAGAGTAGAATCTACTGTTTACATGCGCAAACCCTTGGTTCGCTATCTTGGTGAAGTTTTCGTCGCTTTCGTAGTGGTTGCATTCGTCGCGGGGTTCGGCTTGATCCTCGGTTTCATCACCTTCTATGTGACAGGGCTACGCATACTGCTCCCTATGTTTGCAGGTCCGACCTACTTGTTCTTCATTCTGGTTGGCTCGGGCCTGGGATACATCGTTAATCGCCGCCAATGCTCCAGGGTTGCGCCATGGGTGTGGATTCTGCCCACGATTTGGTCCGCGCATTTTGCCGCCGTTGACCTTAGCAGCGGTATACACAATCAGGATAGTGTCTTGGGCTACATCTGGAATACTTTGATCCTTGGGAATCATGAACTTGCTTTGATCTCGCAATGGATGATAGGTGTCCCTGTTATTACCTCTCTGGCGTACTCGTTCGGGGCGTGGCTCGCTATTCGGCATTCCGCCCCTCCCCTAATCGCATAAATGGAGTCGTTTGGAAAGATGACTGTCGCAATCAGGCCATAGCACTCAAAACCCCCGGCTAAGGATCAATAAGTGTAATTGATTCCATGACAATGTCGGCTCCCATGCCCGAGTAAACTTTGGTGGTGCCAAAACCAACCAAAAGGCTCGGAGAAAGGAGCCGAACAATGATCATTATAGGATGCGATTACCACCCGGGCTTTCAGCAAATTGCGTTTGTGGATACCGACACTGGAGAGTTTCAGGAACGGCGACTGCAACACCGCGAGGAAGCGGAAAAGTTTTATCGCGAGCTCGCGGCCCAGGGAATGCAGGTGCGTGTGGGGATGGAAGCCAGTGGACAGGCGCGCTGGTTTGAACGATTGCTCTCGGAGTTGCACTTCGAGTTGTGGATCGGAGATGCAGCGGAGATCCGGACGAAGCGAGTACGCAAGCAGAAGACCGATCGCCAGGATGCGCAGCTGATTTTGCGCTTGATGCTGGAAGATCATTTCCCGAAGATCTGGGTACCGAGCTGGGAGAATCGGGATCTACGGCAACTGCTGTGGCATCGGCACCGGATGGTGCAGGCGCGCACGCGGATCATGAACCAGTTGCAAGCGGTGGCGCTCAACGAAGGACTGCGCTGCAAGAAGCGACTGTGGCGAGAGGCTGGACGAGAGCAACTGGAGTCGTTCGCGTTAGCCCCGTGGGCCAGTCGACGGCGGCGCGATCTGCTGGCGTTGCTGGATCAACTCACTCCGACGATTGCCGAGTTGACGCAAGCAATCGAGCAGGAAGTGGAGAAGTGTCCCGCAGCACGGCGCTTGCAGACGCACCCCGGAGTGGGTGCACTGACCGCGTTGGCGTTCGTGCTGATCATTGGCCAAGCCGAACGGTTTCAGTGTGGCAAGCAGATCGCGAGCTATCTGGGACTGGTGCCGTTGGAGGACTCCAGCGGACAGCGGCGACGACTGGGACACATCACCAAACAAGGCAACTCCCTGTTGCGCTTCTTGCTGGTGGAAGCGGCGCAAGTCACGGTACGCAGCGACCCGGAATGGCGCAGCAAGTATTTCCACCTGGCCATGCGGCGAGGACGAAAGATCGCCAAGGTAGCGATGGCCCGCAGGCTAGCGGTTCGCATGTACTGGATGTGGCGCAAGGGATGGAATTACGAGCAGTGGAAAAAGTTCGGTTCGCACGCGGGACAACCCGGAAATCGCGATGGTGTGCAGTCGATCACCGAGTAATTGATTGGGTATCCCGCTCCCCTTCACGGGGGAGTTCGAAGTAGTAATCATGATCGCGGGTGTGACCGAAGAGATGCATGGGTCGGACTGAGTTCCTGACCTGGAAAACGATTACGAGCGAGCCTACGGTTGGAAAGGCAACACCATCCATCGAGAGCGAAATGGCGCTCTTCTTTGAGCACATGCAGTAGTGTGCTCGAAAAGTGCTTGACACGGGCCGACATTGTCAGAGACGCGATTTTTCAACAACCATCGCCTTGAGCCACCGCCAACTCCATGGCGTACATTGACTTGCCCGTTTCACGGACGTAGGATTCTGCTCCAGTGATCGGCCAAACCATCTCGCATTACCGCATCGTCGAGAAGCTGGGCGGCGGCGGCATGGGTGTGGTGTACAAGGCTGAGGACGTAAAGCTGCACCGTTTCGTCGCCCTGAAGTTCCTTCCTGACGAGATTTCTAACGATGCGCAAGCTCTAGCCCGCTTCCAACGAGAAGCGCAGGCTGCTTCCGCACTGAATCATCCGAACATCTGCACCATCCACGAGGTTGATGACCAGCACGGCGCAGCGTTCATCGCCATGGAGTTTTTGGACGGGCTGACGCTGAAGCATCGCATCGGTGGAAGGCCCATCGACACCGATGTTCTGCTGGGCCTGGCGATAGAAATTGCAGACGCGCTCGACGCTGCCCACGCCAAGGGTATCGTCCATCGTGACATCAAGCCTGCCAACATTTTCGTCACCGAACGCGGCCACGCCAAGATTCTGGATTTCGGGCTGGCCAAGATAATCACGAGTTCAAAGAGCGGGGCAGGTGACGCCTCCGCGCCCACCACTTCGATCAGCACGGACCTGACCAGTAAGGGCACGACGCTGGGAACGGTGATGTATATGTCGCCGGAGCAAGTCCGTGCCAAGGAACTGGATGCACGAACGGATCTGTTTTCGTTCGGTGCCGTCCTTTACGAAATGGCAACTGCGACATTGGCGTTCCGCGGCGAGAGTACGGGTGCGATTTTCGACGCGATCATGAACCGCGCTCCAGTGCCTGCCTTGCGGCTGAACCCTGACCTACCGCACAAGCTTGAGGACATCATCAACAAGGCTCTGGAGAAAGATCGCAATCTGCGCTATCAGAGCGCTGCCGATATGCGAACGGACTTGCAACGGCTGAAGCGAGATACGGAGTCCCACGCATCATCCGTTGCCGTCACTTCCACGAACCGTGTGGGAACGGGCAGTCTTGCGAGCCTGCCCCGAGCGAAGCCGAGGGGTTCAGGCCGAGCAAAGCTCGGCTGGGTTTTTGCCGCCATCTTCTTAACTGCCCTCGCCGCCGGCCTTTACTATCGTTCCCATCAAAGCAAGCCCCTTACGGACAAAGACACCATCGTGCTTGCGGACTTCACGAACACAACGGGTGACCCTGTGTTCGACGATACTCTCCGCCAAGGCCTTGCTGTGCAGCTTGAACAATCACCCTTCCTCAGCCTCGTCTCTGAGCGGCGCATCCAGCAGACTTTGCGCCAGATGGACCAGGCGCCTGATGCGCGGCTCACACCGGAAATTGCGCGGGAACTCTGCCAGAGGACGGAGAGCGCCGCGGCGATCGACGGCTCGATTGCGAGCTTGGGGAAGCAGTATGTTCTGGGCCTCAAAGCGGTGAATTGTAGGACGGGCGATTCCCTGGCACAGGAACAGACGACAGCAGACGGCAAAGAACGAGTCTTGAATGGGCTCGGTGAAGTGGCAGCGAAGCTGCGTCAGAAACTGGGCGAATCGTTGAACACAGTGGAAAAGTTCGATACCCCGCTTGAGCAGGCCACCACGCCTTCGCTCGAAGCCCTCCAAGCCTACAGCCTGGGATGGAAGACGCAGTGGGCAAAGAACGATTTTGACGCAGCCGTGCCTTTCTTCCAGCGAGCCATCCAACTCGACCCAAATTTCGCCATGGCTTACGCCTCGCTCGGGACGAGCCATTGGGTTCGGGCGGAAACGAGCCTGGGCGCGGAAAACATGAAGAAGGCCTACGAGCTGCGCGAACGAGTGAGCACGAGGGAGAAGTTCTACATTGAGTCTCACTATCACGACTTTGTCACCGGCGACATGGAAAAGACGCGTCAGGCCTGTGAACTCTGGACGCAGACATATCCGCGAGACGACGTGCCGAAAATCGTTCTCGGTGTGGTCTACAGTAAGCTCGGACAATATGACAAACTCCTTGCGGAAAGCCGTGAGGCCCTCCGCCTAAACGTGAGTGGCGTGACTTATGCCAACCTCGTGGAATCATATTTCTACTTGAATCGCCCGGACGAGGCCCGAGACACGGCCGCAGAGGCACAGGCGAAACAACTCGATTCTCCTTCATTGCACTTCTATCTGTATCAGCTTGCCTTCGTGCAGAACGATGCAGCAGGGATGGCGCAACAGGTGACTTGGGCTGCGGGCAAGTCGGGAAGCGAAGACCGGTTCTCAGCAGAAGAGGCCGATTCCGCCGCCTATTTCGGGAAGCTGGGGAAGGCGCGTGAGCTCTCCCGCCGCGCGGTGGCTTCAGCCGAGGAGGCGGGGCAGAAAGAGACCGCTGCGGGTTACGAAGCTGGCGCGGCATTGCGCGAGGCCCTTTTCGGCAGTGTAGCGGAAGATCGGAAACGAACGGCAGCGGCGCTGGGGCTTTCGAGGGGCAGGGATGTGCAGTATGGGGCGGCCCTGGCGCTTGCCTTTGGGGGGGATACCGACAGGGCGGAAGCACTGGCCGAGGACTTGGCCAAGCGCTTCCCAGAGGATACGCTGGTGCAGTTCAACTACCTGCCCACGATTCGTGCTCAACTCGCGCTGATCCGCATGGATCACTCAAAGGCCATCGAGGTTCTTCAAGCCGCCGCCCCTTACGAGCTCGGAACGCCGTCCGGCAATGCTTATTCGCCCGGTTTGTATCCCGTGTATGTGCGCGGAGAAGCTTATCTGGCCGCGCATCAGGGCGGCGAAGCTGCGGCCGAGTTCCGGAAAATCCTCGACAATCGCGGAATCGCCCTGAACGAACCCATCGGCGCGCTCGCCCGTGTCGGACTAGCCCGCGCTTATGTCTTGCAAGGCGACATAGCTAAAGCGAAGGCGGCTTATCAGGATTTCCTCACCCTTTGGAAGGACGCCGACCCCGACGTCCCCATCCTGAAGGACGCCAAGGCGGAGTACGCGAAGCTGCAGTAGCAGCGGCGATCCTCCAACCATGCCTGACCTGCTTGCACAAAAATTGTCAACTGACGCTATCAGGCCATTTCGCTCATTGAGGGGGGGGTGAGCGTAATTGATTTTGCAACATTCATGAGCGCCTTCGCACCTCCTGGCCCCTTTGCTCGGCGTAGAATGCTGCTTAATTGAGATTCCGGGAGGCAGCACCGTATGAAAGGTCCCGCGCGCTTCGGAATTGTGGTCTGGCTGATTTGCTGCGCTTTTCTGGTCGCACGAAGCAACCCCACATCAACTGAACAGAAGCAGGAGGCTCCGGCATCATCCTCCGGTTCCCCATCGCAGGCCCCGTCGGCTGACACCCACGCGCCTCCATCGACTCCTCCGGGCGTGACGACGCCGCTCATGAACATTTGCGCGACTCATCAACCGACCCCCTCGCGCTGTGCCACGCCGCCGCATGCTGTGTTCACGCCAAACCCCGAGTATTCCGCGGAAGCCCGTAAGGCGCATTACGAGGGTACTTGTGTGCTGTGGACCATCGTAGGGACCGATGGCAGAGTGCGCGACATAAGAGTAGCTCGGCGACTCGGACGCGGTCTGGACGAGAAGGCCATTGAAACCGTGAAGCAGTGGAAATTTGACCCCGCCATGTATGAAGGCGAACCCGTCGCAGTACAGATCAATGTAGAGGTAACCTTCCGTTTGTACGACGTCGTCGTGTCGCCAACCTCAGCCCAGTTGGTCACCGGAGCAAAGCAGCAATTCTCCGCCACCGTATCGGGCCCTAAGAACTCAGCCGTGAAATGGAGCGTTGGCGGTTCCGGTTGTGCGGCGTCGGCTTGCGGCAGCATTTCTACTGACGGACTCTACACTGCGCCCCTCAGCGTCCCGAATCCTGCGGCCGTGATTGTGACCGCAACGTCAGCGACTGACCCGACCAAGACGGGTTCGGCGAAGGTGACCATACAGCCGAGCCCATCGCGGTAGCTGTGTTCTAGAGCATCGGCGCTTGCTAAGATGTGGGTAGGTCAGCAGTTTACGAAATCAGGCCATTACACTCAGAAACCCGTTTTGAATCCTCCACCGATGCCCGATTCGTATTCGCACTTGTCAAGAAGATGGGGAGGGGGGGTCACTTTTGCCGTCGGTATACACAAGCCCGGAGCGAGTTTGACCGCGTTTTCAACCGGCCTGTAAGATCAGAGTTCAGCTTTCAGCTCTCAGCCGTCAGATCTCAGCCCTTAGAATCTCTCTTGCGTCCCTGCAATAGAAGCCGTGTTCGCTGATTGCTGAATGCTGATGGCTGAGAGCTGAAGTTAATCATGGCCCACGATCTCCCCAAAGCGTACGAGCCGGGCGCGATTGAAACGCGCTGGGCCGAGTACTGGATCAAGGAAAAACTCTTTTCTGTTCCGACGCCTCCGCCGGGAGAGGCGCGTCCAGTGTTCACGCTGCTGTTGCCGCCTCCGAATGTTACCGGGCGCCTGCACATGGGGCACATGCTCAACCACACTCAGATGGACATCATGGTGCGCTGGCATCGGATGCGCGGTTTTCTGACTTTGTGGCTTCCCGGTACCGACCACGCGGGCATTGCGACGCAGATGATGGTCGAGCGCCAACTTGCGAGCGAGGGCAAGAAGCGCCGCGATATGGGCCGCGAAGCATTCGTCGAGCGGGTCTGGGAATGGAAGGGGCATTACGGCGGCGCCATTCTCGACCAGATGAAGCGGCTCGGCGACTCGGTGGATTGGGATCGCGAATATTTCACCATGGACGAGAATCTTTCGCGCGCGGTGCGCGAAGTCTTCGTCCGCTTGTATGAAGAAGGATTGATTTATCGCGGCAAGTACATCGTCAACTGGTGTCCGCGCTGTGGAACCGCGATTTCTGATCTCGAAGTCAAGCACGAGGAGATCGCAGGCAAGCTTTATGAGATTCGCTATCCGGTAATCGGCAGCGACGAGTTCATTACGGTGGCGACCACGCGGCCGGAGACCATGCTGGGCGATACGGCCGTTGCTGTGAATGCCGGAGACGAGCGCTACAAACATCTGCACGGGAAGAACGTTTTGTTGCCGCTAATGAATCGTGAGATCCCGATCATCACCGATAACCTGGCTCAGCCAGAATTTGGGACTGGTGCGGTGAAAGTGACTCCGGCGCACGATCCTAATGACTTCGAGGCTGGACTTCGCCACAACCTGCCACAGATTGAGGTGATCGACGAACAGGCCCGGATGAACGACAATGCGGGTCCATATGCCGGCTTGGATCGCTACGAAGCGCGCAAGCGCGTGCTCGAAGACCTGCGGCAGCAAGCTTTCCTGGTCGGGGAGAAGGATTACACCATCTCGATTGGAAAGTGCGATCGGTGCGGCACGGTGGTTGAGCCGCGGCTTTCGACGCAATGGTTCATCAAGATCGCACCGCTCGCCCAGCCTGCGATCGAGGCCGTGGAGCGGGGCGAGATCACGATTGTTCCGGAGAACTACAAGCAGATTTACCTGAACTGGATGCGTAACATCTACGACTGGTGCATTTCGCGCCAACTGTGGTGGGGACACAGGATTCCGGCGTGGCATTGTTCGTGTGGAGAAATCATTGTGGCGCGCGAGGCTCCGGCTTCGTGTTCAAAGTGCCGCGGCGCGAAGCTGACGCAAGACACCGATGTGCTGGACACGTGGTTTTCTTCGGGCTTGTTGCCGTTCACCACTCTGGGATGGCCGGAGAAAACGCGGGACCTAGAAGTTTTTTATCCGACTACGCTGCTGATCACCGCATACGAGATTTTGTTTTTCTGGGTGGCCCGGATGATCATGTTCGGTTGCCACTTCATGGCGGGTCATCAGCAGGATCCGAAGGTGAAGCAGGCCAGCGGCTGGGGCGACAAGAAGGACGACAGTGTTCCCTTCCGCCAGGTTTACATCCATGCTCTGGTGCGCGACGCCGAGCGGCAGAAGATGTCGAAGACCAAGGGCAACGTGGTTGATCCGCTCGATGTGATCGAGCGCTTTGGAACGGATGCCACGCGCTTCACGCTGGCGGCAATGGCTGCGCCGGGGACGGATATCGCATTCAGCGAGGGCCGTACTGAAGGCTACCGTAACTTTGCCAACAAGATCTGGAATGCGGCGCGCTTCATGTTCATGAACATTGATCGGATCGAGCCAGGTCTTCGGCCCGGGACCGGATCTGAGACCCACTCCCACACGGGGGTTGATGGGTTTGAGGCACAGACGCTTGAGGACCGATGGATTCTTTCGCGATTTAACCGGGTCACCAAGAATGTGAATGAGGCGCTGGAAGCTTATCGATTTCATGAAGCCGCTAATCAGATATATGACTTTTTCTGGGGCGAGTTTTGCGACTGGTATATCGAACTGATTAAGCCGCGGCTGCTTGACGGAGGCGACGAGTCGGCCCGTATCGCGTGCAAGAATTTGCTCGGTATTTTTGAGGCAGCACTGCGGCTGTTGCATCCGGTGATGCCGTTTATTACGGAAGAAATCTGGCACGCGATTTACGATGGCAATCCGCCGTTGCAGTCGATTGCCCTGGCGCCGTATCCGCAGGCCGACGAGAAGCAGTTGGATTTGGCTGCCGAAATGGAGATGGCAATTTTGCAGGACTTGATTGTCAGCGTGCGTAATTTGCGGGCTGAGTTGAAGGTCGACCAGAAACAACGCGTGCCGATCCAGGTCTTCGCCTCCGAGCCAGAAATTCATAAACTGATTGAACAGAACCGGGGTTCAGTGGAGCGTTTGGCCAACGTCGAGAGGATCGAGTTCGTTGCAAATTCGCTGGCCAAGCTGTCTGGCGCACGGCACACGGCGCGTTTTGACGTGCATGTCATTTACGAGAGAAAGATCGACGTCGCCGCGGAGCGGGAGCGGTTGAAGAAAGAACTGGAACAGATCGAAAAAGAATTCGCGACTTGTCAGCGCGACTTGAGCAATGAACGATTCGTGGCCAAGGCCCCACCACAGGTCGTGGAGGGTAAGCGGCAGCGGTTGCAAGAGCTGGAAATCCTGCGTGAGAAAGTAAAGAGTAAGCTGGACGAGTTGGGATAGTCTGGGACGGGCGACGACGCCCGTCGTCCATCAACATCATGGACTGGAATAGCCGACGCATTACCGCCGTGATTGAGAACGCGCTGCTGGAGGATCGGGCCACGCGCGACGCGACCAGCTATGCCTGCATCGAGCCGAATCAGCGGGCATCGGCCACGATTCTTGCGAAGCAGGACTGCATTCTGGCGGGCATCGGCTGTGTGTCTCGCATTCTGGACGTGTACGCGGCTCTTGATGGTGCGGTTACGTCGCACTATGAAGTCACGACTCATCCGGAGATATTCGATGGCATCCGCCTGCACAAGGGGCAGTCGGTTGCCGTGATCCAACACAATGCCCGCGTGATTCTCTCCTGCGAGCGCGTGATTCTGAATTTCATGCAGCGGTTGAGTGGGATTGCCACGTTGACGCGCCAGTTCGTTGACGCCGTTTCGGGCACCAAGGCGCGAATCCTGGACACGCGCAAGACCGTGCCCGGACTACGCATGCTCGATAAGTACGCGGTGCGTTGCGGAGGTGGGCAGAATCACCGCCTCGATTTGTCGGATGGAGTGCTGATCAAGAACAATCACATTGCGCTCGCGGGAGGCATCGTGCCAGCGCTGGAACGCGCTCACAAGAACCGGCGCGGCGCGCAGATCATTGAAATCGAAGTACGGTCTCTCGATGAGTTGGAACAAGCCCTCGGGCACGGTGGCGAAGCGATCCTGCTGGATAACATGTCGGTTGAAGATGTGAAGCGTGCAGTCGAGCGCTGCTCGCATGTGGAACGCCGCATTCCGCTGGAGGTCTCAGGCGGCATCACGCTGGAAAACGTTCGCCCTTACGCTGAGACCGGAGTGAATTTCATCTCGGTCGGTGCGCTCACCCACTCGGCGAAGGCTGTGGATATGAGCATGCGCATCGCCCCGGCCTAGGGCTAGCGCGAACCTCTTCCGTGGATTCTGGGGCGCACTGCCTCTTGTCCAACCGGACACATTCTTTGTTCCAGCCGAACGATTTCCGAGAGTGAACTTTCGAGTAACGCTTGCGGTCTCGCAAGCGATAAAGTATTCGGAAACCCGGAGGCCCTCCCCGTGAGTCACCGAATCCCCCGTGCCGGCGTTGCAATACTCGCACTGCTCTTTGCGAATAGCTCTTCCGGAAGTGGTGCTGAATTGCATGCAACTGCTGCTTCGGCGGCTACCACCGAGAGCAATTCTACCCGGCGTACGGCCTCGAGCAATCAACCTGCAACCTCGGTCAACGTCACCGTCGATGTACTCAGTGATCGGCATGCGATTAGCCCTTATGTTTATGGGGGAAGCTATCCCAAGGATGCGCCAACGATTTCTGACAGCGGGCTCACCGTGGTTCGTTGGGGCGGCAACGCGACCTCCCGATACAACTGGAAGACCTTTACTTACAATGCCGCTGCCGATTGGTATTTCGAAGATTTCGGCTACACCGAGATCGGTGACGCCGACTCCGTGAAATACATTCAGGATGTGGAAGCAGCGGGAAGCAATCCGCTGATGACGATGGTCATGCTGCCCTGGGTGGCGAAGCCTTCCGGTTGGAGCTTTTCGGTCGCTAAATACGGCCCGCAATGCGGGGTTGATCCGTATAACTCCGACGCTGGCGACGGAGTGATGTCGGATTGCCAGACAAACATAACCGGAAACGATCCAACCGATGCGAATGTCGAACTCAAGGACTCTCCGCAAAACGGAGATCCTCCGGGAACTGTTTATCGCGACCAGTGGGCGCCGGCGCTGGCCGCGGCATTTGGCAGCGCACCCCATTTCTATGACATGGACAACGAGATTGATATCTGGAGCGGAACGCATCGCGATGTCCATCCCAATCCTTCGGCCTACGACGAGATGCGTGATACCTATCTTGCGGAAGCTGGCGCGTTGAAAGGGTGGGATCCGAATGCGATTCGTTTCGGCCCGGTGAGTTGCTGCTGGTGGTTTTACTGGAACGGCGCGAACAATAACGACAAAGGCGTCCATGCCGGCGTGGACTTTCTGCCGTGGTGGCTGAACGAGATTTATTGGCAGGATCAGTTGTCCGGCACGCGGTCGGTCGATGTGTTCGATATTCACGCTTATCCGGACGGACCGGACACTTCCGGCTACACCCAGGCCCAGAAGCAGGCGCTCTCGTTGCGTATTTATCGGGACTATTGGGATCCGAAGTATACCAGCGAATCGGGAGCCATTAATCAGCAGTGGGCCACCTTTATCCAGCCGAAGAAGCGGATTCCATTCCGCATTCCGCGCATGCGGGCGATCGTCAATATGATCTACCCGGGCACGCCGTTGAGCTTCACGGAGTGGAGCGCAGCATTTGCCGGCGAATCTGATTTTTCGACGGCGCTGGCTGATGCTGACGCCTACGGCATTCTGGGACGCGAACGCATGTATCTGGCTTCGCGCTGGGTGGCGCCCGACCCGGCGAATCCCAACTATCAGGCCTTGAAGCTGTTCCGTAACTACGACGGCCAGCATCACAGCTTTGCGACGACATCTGTCTCGGCCACCAACGATGGCAACCCGAATTTATTCAGCAGTTACGCCGCGCTGGATCCAACCGGCACGACCTTAACTCTGATGGTGATCAACAAAAGTCCAGGGGCATCTGTTCAAGCGCAATTCGCGGTGAATGGATTTACGGCGAAGCAGGTTACGACTTACACGCTTTCGCCTAAGTCGCCTACACAAATTGTGGCGTCGTCCGCAAAGGCTTGGACTTCCACTCGGAAGTTCGCGCCTTATACCGCTACGTTGTTGGTAGTGACGGGCTCGATGTCTGAAACGCCGAGTGTGGACTGGGATCTGAATCCGGACACGACCATGGTTCCAGCGCGAGGAACAACGACGCTTCAGCCGAAGATCGTTTCCGGCTCAGGCAACGTGACGCTCGGCACTCCACAGTCGGATAGCGGGATCACGCTCGTGGTCACACAACCAACCGTCACTCCGACTCAGTATGGGAGCATCACAGTCACTGCCGGAAGTGCTCCCGGTTTTTATCACTTTACCGTCCCGAGCACTGACAATGCAGGCGTCGCCCAGACTCAGAGCGGTTGGATCGTTGTGGGGAATCCGCCGGCGACGTTCACAAAAATTGGAGACCATCAGCAAGGAGCGCCCGGAAGCCAACTGAACTTGTCCGTCACACTCCATGCCAATAAGTCGGGAGGAAGCGCTGCGGGCAGTACCGTCCTGTTCACAACCGATGCCGGTTCTCTGTCGAACCGGATCGTCACCACCGACTCTTCCGGTAACGCTCCCGTGGTTCTGACGCTGCCTGCAAATGCTGCCACCGTCCATGTCACCGCCGAGGGCCAGTTTGGACTTGGTCATCCAGTGGCGAAATTCACCGAGACCGCGCAATGATGGGATTTCGCTGACCCGAGCCGCGATTGCTGTTTCGCGGCTCATCCCTCATAATTCCGGCATCAGGCAATCACGGCCAAATCGAAAGTCGCAGGCAGGAGTGCCCGCGCTACATAAGTCTGCCCTACAGACTGACGCCCGGCTTGGACGCATTGTGCGTCTTCTTATCGCCCACGCCACGGTCGTCGTAAGCGGGACAAAAATCGCAGCGGAGATCGGGACCAGCCGTTCCGAGGTTTGGCGCCTGATTCAGCAACTCCGCGATCTAGGAGTTGATATTGCGGGGCATCCGTCGACCGGATATAGTCTGAAGTCCATGCCCGATCTGCTGCTCCCCGATATGCTAGCTCCACAATTGCAAGGCACAATTTTCGGCAAGCACATTCATCACTATTACAAGATTGGGTCGACCAACACAGCTGCCATGGAAGCGGGGAGCGCGGGCGCTCCTGAGGGCAGTGTTTTTCTGGCCGAGCAACAGACTGCTGGCCGGGGCCGGGGAGCCAACCAGTGGCACTCTGAGCGCTCGACCGGAATTTATTGCTCAGTGCTTTTGCGTCCGGCGCTGCCGCCATCCGATGTACTCGTTATCACGCTCGCTGCTGGATTAGCTGTACACTCTGTGGTTCAGGAGATCGACTCACGAGTGCTCCCCGACCTGAAGTGGCCCAACGACGTTCTGATCGATGGGAAAAAATTCTGCGGCATTCTGACCGAGATGAACGCAGAAGTCACGCGCGTGCGGTATATCGTGGTCGGTCTCGGAATCAACGTAAATCAATCGAGTTTTCCCACGGATTTGCAGACAATAGCAACTTCGTTGCGTTTGGCGACGGGTACGGAGTGGTCGCGCATGGAACTATGCACAGCTTTGCTAAAATCGCTCGACCGGGAATACCGCGGCTTGCTGGAGAATCCGGAAGCCGCTGCTTCGATTCTCCGTCGCTTTCAGGAACGATCGTTCTCGGTTCGGGGACAGCAGGTCGAGATCGAAGAGCATGCCGACCTTAAGGGCGTGACGGAAGGCCTGGATTCGCGCGGTTTCCTGCAGGTTCGAACATCGCAGGGTTTGCGGACGGTGCTGAGTGGGACGGTCAAACTTCACTGAAAAACGAATACCGCGGGCGGCTCGAAGGCCGACCTATCCGGACGTAACCTCGTAGACTGCCGCCGCATAAGCGCGACGGCCTTGACGGGTTCCTTCGACTCTGCTCTGGACAGGCTCCGACCCGTCACCACACGAGCAAACTATGCTTCTGGTTCTGGATGTCGGCAACACGAATACGGTGCTGGGAGTCTTTGCCAAGGTTGCGAAGGTTGCTCCCGCTGCGAGCCGTGCTGTCGAAAGCGGACCGCCCCACTATGAGTTACTTGTGGCGAATTGGCGAGTTGCCACGATCGCGACTGAAACGGTGGACGAATATGGCGTTCTATTCCGCAATCTGTTCGCTATGGATGACCTTGAGGCCAAGGGCATTCACGGCATCGTGATCTCGTCGGTTGTGCCGCCTCTTGACTCCACCCTGGCGCAAGTCTGCGAGCGCTACTTCAATACCAAACCGCTTTTTATCGAGCCGGGCGTAAAGACGGGGATGCCGGTGCACTATGACAATCCCGCCGAAGTGGGTGCCGACCGCATCGTGAACTCGGTTGCCGCGTTCGAAAAATATGGCGGGCCCTGCGTGGTGGTGGATTTTGGAACTGCGACGACGTTCGATTGCGTGTCTCCCAAGGGAGAATACATGGGCGGCGTTATCTGCCCTGGAATCGGAATCTCCGCCGACGCGCTGTTCGAACGCACGGCACGCCTGCCGCGCGTGGATATCCGCAAGCCCGCTCACATCATTGGCAGCAATACCGTGGGCAGCCTGCAGTCCGGCCTCTACTACGGCTATCTTAGCTTGGTGGACGGAATCCTCGAGTTGCTGGTGCAAGAATTAGGGAACGAAACCAAAGTGATTGCGACTGGTGGTCTGGCCTCGCTATTCGGCACAGGCTCGAAGCATATCAAACAGGTGGACGAGTTTTTGACCTTGGAAGGCCTGCGCATTATCTGGGAGCGCAACGTAACGGCAAGACCGGCTCGCGAGATCGCGACCGCCGCGTTCAAGTCTTCTTCCGGAAGCAAGCCGCGCTCCCGCTGATCGTCGAAACGAAACACGACCCGGAAAACGAAACGAAGACCCGCCGTGGAAAATTACTTTAACTACTTCACCGAAATCGAGGAACACTTTCAGCGGCGGCGTGGACGCATTCAGTTGTCCCCACTCGATTGGGCGCTGATCGAAACCTGGAAAGACGCAGGCATTCCTCTGGAGGCGGTGCTGCGCGGCGTTGACGCCGCGTTTGATAAGTACGAACAGCGGCCGTCGAAGTCACAAAAGATTAATAGCCTGGCTTATTGCGCGCAGGCGGTGCTGGTGTCGACGGAAGAGATGAAGGAGGCGGCCGTCGGAGCGCAGAGCGCGGATGCGCAAAGCAATCGCCCAAGCGGTTTCCCGATCGCCGAAATCTGTGTTTTTCTCCGGCGCAACGCCGAACAACTCGACGCGGCAAAACTCCCCCTAGCAAAAGGGATCGATGCCGCACCGTTGGCCAGAGAGACTGCCCACACACTGTGCGAAATTGCCACTGATCTGGAGGCCACGAAAACGCCGCCGCGATTGGAGGATCTTGAACGCCGCCTCACGGTGGCGGAAGAGAAACTGCTTGCGCTTTTACTCGCGGCAACGCCCGACGAGCAGATCGTCGCTGTTCGAGCGGAAGCTGACCGGGAGCTGGCGCCTTACCGGCGCAAGATGCCGTCAGCGCAAATCGAGCAGTTGCTCAAGCAGTACGTCCACAAGCGATTGCTCGAAAGATATGGATTGCCGAGATTGAGCCTGTTCTATATGTAAGGTGCTGTCGGCAATTCTTTTCACCCAGCGTTTCGGTTTCCAGAATAGAATCCTCACTTGCAACTCACCATTGAAAAACTCATTTATGGCGGCGATGGCCTTGCGCGGCTGCATGCCGATGAGCACGGTCCCGGCAAGGCTGTGTTCGTGCCCTTTGTGCTCGAAGGGGAAAGAATCGAAGCCTCGCTGGTCGAACAGAAGCGCAGTTTTGCGAGAGGTCGGGCGGACGCGATTCTGCACGCTTCGCCGCATCGAGTAGAGCCAATCTGTCCCTATTTTCTTCGTTGCGGCGGCTGCCACTACCAGCACGCCAGCTATGAACATCAGCTGGAGATCAAGGTTGCTGTCCTGAAGGAAAATCTGCGGCGCACTGCCAAGCTTGAGCTGGAAACAAGGATGACGATTCATGCTTCGCCGCCTTGGAAATACCGAAACCGCACCCGGCTTAAGGTCCGAACGGTTCCTGAGTTTGCGCTTGGTTATTACAAACTCGGCTCGCACGAACTGCTTGCAGTCGAGGAGTGTCCCGTTAGTTCGCTGCTGATCAATCGCGCCATTGCCGCCTTCTGGAAAATGGGGCGCGAACGCACGGTGCCGGATGGCATTCACGAGGTTGAGTTCCTTGTTAACGCAGAGGATACGCAGCTGCTGGTCGAGGCCTCCTGCGAACCCGCGACACCGAGCACTCCGCTCAGAGAATGGGCAGGCGCTGCGCATAGCGCTCTGCCAGAAATCACGGGTATGGTGGTGTTCAAGGCAAGGTCTTCTGGGATGACTGCGCCGGTTGTGCCGAAACCACTGGCAGCTTTCGGGGCCAGAGAAATCACCTATCGGACTGTCGACGCCTCCTACCGGGTGAGCGCTGGGGCCTTCTTTCAGGTTAACCGCTATTTAATCAATGATTTGGTGAAGATCGTCGTACAGGAGTATTCAGGTGACAGAGCGCTGGATCTTTATGCTGGCGTCGGGCTCTTTTCCACAATCCTATCCCGAAGATTTGCACAGGTAATCGCGGTAGAGACGTCACAGACTTCTCACACGGACCTTCTCTACAATTCACCGGGTAATGTGAAGGCAGTTCGGGCGACGACCGTAGATTTCTTGCGGGGCATTGCCCGTAAGCTGTGGCCCGACCTTGTGGTGGTGGACCCGCCACGAAGCGGTCTGGGGGAAAGTGTGGTCCAGAGCCTTGTCGGATTGGGAGCGCACCGTATAACCTACATCTCCTGCGATCCGGCAACCGCTTCTCGTGATCTGGCTGGCCTGCTCAGCGCCGGATATCGCATCGAGCAGGTGCACCTGGTCGACCTGTTCCCCCAGACCTACCATCTGGAAAGCGTGTTTCATCTTGCTCGGTAGGCGGCTGCCAAGAGAAAAAGTAATGCTCTTCCCTTCTGAAACTCACTGAGGCTCCAGTATCCGAGCACATGCACTAAATCTTGACCCGTTCCTCCCGGCAAGGCTGTGAATCTGCCGTCGACTGCTCCTCCTACCACCCCACAAAAGCCGCTCTCACGACAACCCATGCTGTGGGCTGCCTCAGCGTATGGAGCCGGAATTGTTTTCGGCTACTACGTCTGGCGGCCTCCGCTGTACTGGCTGGTGGCAGGGGTAGCTTTCTCCGCTTCAGGAGCATATTTTCTCCGCCGCCGCTCCCGAGCAGCCTATGTCCTTGCTCTAGCAGCGCTCTTTGTGACGGGAGCCCTGGTGATACAAGTGCCGGCTCCCGAAAATCAGAACAGCGCTCTCGCGTTTGCCGACGGCCGCGACGTAGTGATCACCGCCCATGTAATCAAGGAAGGAAATCTGCGCGATCACGGTCGGGGCGACAGTCAACAAAAGTTGGACCTTGAGACGGAGCAAGTAAGTACGAGCAATGAGAACTTCGCAGTCCGCTTCGGGATTCGCGTGAGTTTCTACGGCTATGAGGCTAGGGATGAAGCAGCAAAGAATGTATCAGAAGAATCCGCGACTGCACCCGCGCACCTGTTCCGCTACGGCGAGCGTTTGCGATTTCCGGCAAAACTGTATCCGCCACGCAATTTTCGAAACCCAGGTGCGTTTGATTACGCGGGATATCTGGCAGAAAACGGAATCGTGGCCCTTGGGTCAGCCAAGGCAGACACGGTCGAATTGCTGCCGGGCTTTGCCGGCAACCGCTTTGAACTCTGGCGGACGCGCCTCCGTAGAAGCTTGGTCGAGAGAATCCATGTGCTATGGAAGCCCGACGAAGCTCCTCTGCTTGACGCCATGCTCATCGGCGAGAATTCGTTCCTCGGACGCGAAACTCTCACCGACTTTCAGCGAACCGGCACGTACCACGTGCTCGTGATCTCGGGGTTGAAAGTTGCGATCCTCGCGCTGGTAACGTTCTGGGTGTTGCGCCGGATGCGAATGAGCGAATTTATGGCCAGCGCAATCACCATTCTGCTCACGGTTGCGTACGCCCTGCTGACCGACGTTGGCGCTCCAGTGTGGCGGGCCACGCTGATGCTTGCGCTTTACATGGCTGCAAGGCTGCTCTACCGGCGAAAATCAATTCTAAACACGATCGGAGCGGCAGCTCTGGCCTTGCTGATTGTCGATCCCACGGCCGTGCTGGGAGCCAGCTTCCAGCTTAGCTTCCTGTGCGTGCTGGTCATTGCTGGAATAGGTACGCCTCTGCTGGAGCGAACAACGCAACCTCTGTCTCGCTCCTTGAGAAGCCTGGAAGCGACCGGCTACGACGCCGCATTGTCTCCCCGCTTGGCGCAACTCCGTCTTGATCTAAGAATGATCGCCGGAAGGCTGCAGCGCTTCTTCGGCAAACGCGTTCCGTCGATCGTGCTCTCAAGTGCGGGGCGCGTGCTGATCGTAGGTTGTGAATTCCTCGTGATTTCCACCGTGCTCCAAGCGGGATTCGCATTGCCGATGGCTTACTACTTTCATCGCGCAACCCTGGTCTCACTGCCGGCAAATGCACTGGCGGTACCCCTCACTGAAATCATTATGATCGTCGCCATCTTGGCTATGACGGCGAGCTATGCGTCGTTCACCTTGGCAAAGTTTCCCGCTGCGGTTGCCGGAGTAGTGCTGCAGATTATGAATGGATCGGTGCGCTGGTTGGGTGGTCTACGGATCGCGGACACTCGCGTGCCTACGCCGCAACTGGCCGTCATTCTGTTGGGCTCGTGCGCGCTGGTGCTGGCGATGGTTCTAAGTCGTCGCCGACGGTTGCTGGTCGCAACCGGGTGGATAGTCCTGGGGCTCAGTGCCTTCTGGATATGCGCTGTTCCGCCCAATCCACAACTCCGGCATGGATTACTTGAGCTCACCGCCATTGACGTTGGCCAGGGCGATTCCATCCTTCTGGTTTCTCCGCAGGGCCGCACGCTGCTGGTGGATGCTGGAGGTATACCGTTCTGGATGCACTCGGAACTGGATATCGGGGAAGATGTAGTGTCGCCCTACCTGTGGTCGCGGGGATTTCACCAACTCGATATCGTGGCGCTTACGCACGCTCACGCCGACCACATGGGAGGGATGGCGGCGGTGCTGGCCAACTTTCACCCTCGCGAGCTATGGCTGGGAGTGAATTCCCCAAGTCCGGAGTTGCAAACTCTTCTGCGCGAAGCGAAGGCGCTGAAGATTGCCATCGTTCTTCACAAGGCAGGAGACAATCTTGACATGGGCGGCACAAAGGTCGCGGTGCTTGCGCCGCCACGGGACGCCGAAGCGCATCTTTCCCGGCCGAACGACGAGTCTCTGGTCATAAAAATCAGTTACGGGGCAACGTCCGCTTTACTTGAGGGAGATGCCGAGAAGAAAACGGAACAGCAGGTTGCCCGGGAAAGCCCACAAGCCGATCTCCTCAAAGTGGCCCACCATGGCAGCGCCACTTCTACAATCCCGGAACTGCTGGCCGCGGTCCATCCACGGTTCGCGGTCATATCAGTAGGCGTACGGAATGTTTATGGGCATCCGAGGCGGGAGGTTCTCGAAAGGCTTGAGGAAGCGCACGTGGTTACGTATCGGACAGACATCGACGGAGCGGTTACGTTCTATCTCGACGGCAAAACCGTCACTTCTCAGCTGGCGGCTCCTCATTGATGGCAAACTCGGCAGTCTCCAACTCATCTGGCGTTTGCCGGTATTCCTCGATCATTCGCCGCGCCTCGGCGGCATCTTCCTCGCGCACCAGAATCACGGTCCCGCCCACTCCGGGCAAGATGTCCTGCTGCGCATCGAGAGACGTGAGATCAGAGTCAATGCCGGCGGATTCGAGTAAGCCGCGTACGACCATCGCTTCCGATTCCTGTTCGGTATCAAACACCCGCACCAGCTTTTCATTCGGATTCGGACGCCCTCCAGATGTGGAAGTCGAGTCTGCCATTATTGCCTCCAATCAGGATGATCTCTTGGACTCAAAGGCGCGTATCCTGAAGCGCGCGTCATACTGATTTTAACTCACCTGCGTGGTCGCGGGGCACTTTCGTCAATCCGAGTCACAGCACTGGAGTGCATCTGATTGCTTCGAGGTGACTGAAGGTCTACACCAATGTAGCCATTGCGCTCAGACCGCTTTGCCGCCACAATAACCTCAAAGGGCGCAACGCGCTTGTGGCGAGGGACATCTAACGGCACAGACAGTAGTGGGGGCCTCATGAGTAGTTTGGAACGTCGTGGACAGTCGGCAAATGGGAGCGAACGAGAGCAGGAGGCACGCAACATCCGCCGTCTGCAAATCATGATCAGCATGGTCATGTCCGTGATTGGTCAGGACCCGAACCTCACGGTCGAAGAAGCGTCCGAACTGGTGGCAGGGGCCAAGCGGGCCGCGCTGGCGATGTTTCCGGACAAAGAGTTCACCTACGACATCCTGTATAAACCTCGCCTCCAGCGATTGATGAACGAGCGCTTCCGCCTGCAGTAATAAGCGGTTGCATCCGTTTGACCCTCCTCACCTGCAGCGGCTAGACTCGCTATTCAGCGGGGGTGTTCCATGAAGCGAGTTGCGTTGGTCTTCACAGTCGTGGTCCTCTGTGCGTTCACGGCGGTGGCCGATGAAGGCCATCACCACGAAGATCTGACGGCCGGTCAATTGGGCACGGTGCATTTCCCGGTATCGTGTGGGGCGGAGGTGCAGAAGCCCTTCGAACGCGGTGTCGCGCTGCTGCACTCTTTCTGGTATGAGGAAGCGAAGAAAGAATTCGAGCAGATCGCGAAGGACGACCCCAAATGCGCGATGGCGCATTGGGGAATCGCCATGAGCATCTGGCATCAGCTCTGGAACCAACCCGACGCAGCTACGATCAAACGAGGACACGACGAGGTCAAGAGCGCGAGGTCACTGCATCCCAAGACCGATCGCGAGCGTGACTACATCACTGCCATGGACGAGTTCTACCGCGGCAAGAGACGCGACTATCACGATCGAGCCAGCACGTACTGCCAGGCAATGGCAACGACCCACCAGGATTATCCCGATGACCGCGAGGCGGCGGCCTTCTATGCGCTATCGCTGCTCGCCTCCGAGCCGGACAATGACACGACCTTTGCCAATCGAAAGCAAGCAGCGGCGATTCTGGAGAAACTGTTTGCGGTCGAGCCCGACCATCCTGGCGTGGCGCATTACTTGATTCACAGCTACGACAAGCCGCAATTGGCACAACTTGGACTGCCCGCCGCGCGACGCTACGCGCAGATTGCCCCGGCCGCTCCTCACGCGCTGCACATGCCATCGCACATCTTCGCCCGCCTCGGCTTGTGGCAGGACGATATCAATTCCAACCTCGCTTCGATTGCCGCTACGCGCAAAACCGCGGCCATGCACATGGGCGGCGAGGGCCATCAGTTCCATGCCATGGATTTTTTGGTCTACGCTTATTTGCAATCCGGGCGTGAAGCCGACGCGCAACGAGTGATCGATGAAGTGAAGGCCATGCCGGCGAAGAAGGATGACATGTATGGGATGGACTTCGACCCGCGAACGGATGCGCTGGTAACTTTCACCGCGAGATACGCGCTCGAGATGCATCATTGGACGGAGGCTGCTTCCTTGGAGCTGATTCCTGGGGCGGAAACTGGGGACAACTCGATTACTTACTGGGCGCGCGCGATTGGCGCAGCCCGATCTGGCAATTTGCCCGACGCACGTAAAGATGTGGCTGAGATTGAGACAATTCACACCACCTTGCTGAAGCAAAAGAAAACCAGCTTTGCCGAGTCGGTCGAACAGGATCGTCAGGAAGCCGCAGCCTGGGTGGCTCACGCCGAAGGCAACAATGATGAGGCCATCAAGACGTTGCGCACCATAGCGGAGAAGGAAGAGGCGGAAGGCGACGAGCCTTTAGCGATTCCTGCGCGCGAAATGCTGGCCGATATGATGCTCGACATGAATCATCCGGAACAAGCCCTGACGGAGTACGAGGCAGACCTGAAGTTCAATCCGAATCGGTTCAATGGATTGTACGGCGCGGCACGGGCAGCAGAGATGGCGGGCAAGAGCGACAAGTCGAACTCGTACTACGCTCGGCTGGTGAAGATATGCGATGGCTCGAATTCAGGTCGGCCCGAACTCAGCCGGGCCAAGTCACTGCTGGCGCAGAAATAGTTCAGGCGCCAAAATCGTTCAGGCGCCAAAATCGTTCATTGCTTTTCTATCGTCTGCAAGCGGAATAGCAGAGTTCCCCATCCCAATTTCGATCGCATCTGCACCGGAGTGTGGTTAACGTCATCCGTGAACCACGCCCAGATCGTGCCTTTGCCCTGCAAAGCGCCAGAAACCGCTTCCACCTTTACGCGGACGGTCTGGAACGTGCCGGCGGGTACCTTGACTTGTTCCCGGGCTTCTACGCGCGCCGTGACCTCGGTCGCTTTGTTGCCATCGTTGATGGGGAATGTATAGCTATTCCCCGATTGCAGAGGCAATGACGCAAGGTAATAGAACCCGCTAACCACATCGGTTACGCACGCGGGAAGGTCGTTTTCCACGTGTTTTTGCTCGCCAGTCTTCAGATTCTTCTCATCGAGCACACTCTTGTTGCGAGAGTAATCGAAACGAAGCTCGGTCTGGCGGGAGCGGGAACCCTCTTCTGTATTCCTCGAAACTCGAAGCGAGCAAAACGTACGCGGGTCGAAGAATGCTTCAAAGCGATCCTGTACTTTGTACAGCGCGTTTACCACACCCGCGGAGTTTGCAACCGCGGTGATGTGCTCCTGGCCGCCGTCGAGTCCGAGCGTAACTCTAGCCGTTCCGGCATTGAACAGGTGCCATTCGACGCCATACACGTAGGTTTGCCCATTCGGATAAGCATAATTCGGCGGCGGAGGAACGACCCGCGACGAAGGTGAGGCGCTAATTGTGGGAAGTGAAGCCTGGTTGGACGGTGCCGACGGGGCAGCCTGGCCTTGCGACAATGAAACCGAAAGTATTGCGAATAAATACCATGCCGGATCGAACTTTCTGAAAATGTGCATGTCTCTTCGACCAACAATTCCAGTTTCTCATAAGACATCGAATGCCAGTTCTGGCAACGGTTCTCCAGACCCCGTCAGCGGCGGATCCATAGTAGTTTAGCCGTCAACACTGCCAACATCGCCGCTGCGCCTAGTGTCGCATTGTACTCGCGATGCTTCCAGTACAAGTCCCATGAAAACACCCCGCGGCCATTCTCAAACGATCTCAGCCGGGGCAATAGCCGAGGCACCTGTCGCGCGTACTCCGCGAATTCTGGAAAATGTTCTCCCAGAAATGATTCTTCCCCGCGAATCACAGGCAAATAGATCGCCAGAAAAATCAAAACCAGGGCGGCCCCGATCCACCAGTTTCGAGCAGCGATGACAAAGCCCACAGCTAGAATCAGTGACCCCAGATAGAGTGGGTTCCGTGTATAGGCGTAAGGCCCTGTCGTCGTGAGCTGCTCATTTTTCTGCACGTGCCCGGATGCGAGAGCACGAATCGCGAGTCCGGGAATCATCAGCGCAGAGCCGATCAGCATGGATGCGGCCGTGGGTGTTGCCAGCCACAAATAGAACGCGGTGAAAGCGAATCCCAGAGGCACGCGGATGCGACGCGCGATTTTCGTCCAGGTAAAGCTAGCCACGGTTGCTCCTTAACAGCTTGCGGGCGGCAGCAACAACTTCGTCGACGCTGATTTCCAGCATGCCGGGATCGGGTTGTGCGCGGCGGGAGTGTGTGGTCGGGCTGATAGGGCTACGCAACACGATGCTGCGAGTCCCGAATGGCCCGTTGCGCGCAGGATTGGTGGGGCCGAAGATCGCAACCACGGGGACTCCGAGCGCCGCAGCGAGGTGCATTGGGCCCGTATCGCCGCCGATAAAAAGGCGCGCGCGGCGGGTGAGAGCAATCAATTCTGTCAGTGAGCTGCCAACCCCCTTTGCCATGTCCTTGCTGGCCGACTCGACTGCTCGGACCAGAGGTTCTTCGCCAGGGCCGAAATTGATCAGCGATTTCACACCATCTTCCGCCAACCGCTTGGCGAGTTCCCCATAGCGTTCCGCTGGCCACTGCTTGGCGCCCCAACCCGCGCCTGGATTGAGCAACGCGAAATCGCCAACGCCCTGTTGCTCTTCGGCCGCCTCGTCATGCGGAAATTCGACCTTCGGCGTCGACAATGGCTCACGTGCAACGGCCTCCGCCAGTGAAAGATTCTGTTCGACAATGTGGCCGCCATGGCCAATGACCTGCCGGGTATAGAACATGGTGGCAACATTTTCGCGAGGCTGCGCAAATCCGTATACCACGTGCGCTCCGGACCAACGCGACACGATTGCGGATCGGGCCGCGCCTTGAAAATCGACTGCGACGTCATATCGCTGAGCACGGAGTTCGCTGAGCCCAGCCGCGATTTGCTCACAGGTTTGAGTGGAAAACAGGGACCTGCGCCAAGCCTTCGTATTCACGGTGTGGATCCGATCAACCAGCGGCCTGCGCGCTGAGCGCGGTCCCGAGCGTGGCTCGCGCAAGGTGCACAGCAACTCTGCCCAGCGCTCCTCAACCACCCAGCCCAAGCTCACCTCAGGAAACGCTCTTCGTAACGCGGTGGCCGCAGGGAGCGTATGAATGATGTCGCCCATCGAGCCCAAGCGCACAATCAACAGACTCCGAGGAGCGAATGAAGCAGCATTTTCCGAGGAGGACGGAACCGGCGGTTGCATGCTCACGAACGTTGCGGTCCGATCCGCGAACGTATGATCTCCGTTGCCGAGTGATCCTTGGGATCGCCCACAATTTCTACCCGGCCACCACACGCTGCGACTGCATCCCGCTCTGGCACGGTGTCGGTGGTGTAGTCAGTTCCTTTCGCATGAACGTCAGGGCGAACTTCATGGATCAATGCGCGCACGTCGCGCTCAGGAAAAATGACCACAGCATCCACGTCAGCCAGCGCTGAAAGAATTTCAGCGCGCTCTTCGGCAGGCATCAGCGGACGGCCTTCTCCCTTCAAAGCACGCACGGATTCATCGGAGTTGATCGCCACAATCAAGCGTCCGCCGAGTTGCTTGGCGGAATGCAAGTAGCGCACATGGCCGACGTGCAGCAGATCGAAGCAGCCATTGGCGAGCGTGATGGAGTCGCCAGCCCGGCGCCACGCGGCGACGCTCTGCTTCAGCCGTTCGCGATCTAGGATTTTCGCTGTCGACATTCAGTGGGCTCTTGTTGCCGGCGGTGATTGCTCCAGCGCATCGAGCAGCTCCTGGCGTGATACGGTCGCCGTTCCGCGCTTCATTACCACGATTCCGCCGGCGTAGTTTGCCAGGTAAGCCGCCTCTTCAGTACTTGCCCCGGCCGCAAAAGCGGCCGCAAAAGTGGCAATCACCGTATCCCCTGCTCCGGTAACATCCGCGACTTGATCGGAGCCGAAAATTGGGATGTCGACTGGCTCATGTTTTCCAGTGAAGGCTGCCATGCCGTCGCGGCCGCGCGTGATCACGAGCGACTGCAGCATCATCCGAGTCATGACTTGCTCCCCGGCGGAGCACAAGCTCGGCCAATCGTTACCGATGCGAACACCCAACGCAGCTTCGACTTCCGGTTCATTGGGCGTGGCCGCGACCACACCAGAATATTGCAGCATGCGGTACCGTGAGTCGAGGATGACTGGGACACCATCGAGACGTCCACGCTCGCGAATTGCATCGAGAATCGCAGGACTCGCCGCGCCATAGCCGTAATCGGAGATCAGCAGAGCGTCTGAGGCGCGCGCGTATTGTCGCGCAGCCAGGACGAGCTCGCGCTTCAAGTGACTGTTGGGCTCCGTTTCCGGTTCGCGATCGACGCGGACCACCTGCTGCCGCGCGTTGTGCGTCATTCCCGCCAGAATGCGCGTTTTGGTCACAGTGGTATAGCTCTTGTCCTTGAGAACGCCGCTCACCGGAATATGTTTGTGGCGAAAAGCTTTCAATAGCAAACGTCCAACTTCATCGTCACCCACCACTCCCACTGGAAGAACGTTAACGCCCAGGTCGGCAAGATTGTTGATCGCATTGGCGCCGCCTCCCGGCACCACGGTTCGCTCGCGATGTTTCAGAATCAATACGGGAGCTTCTCGAGATACGCGCGAGATTTCCCCGAATATGAATTCGTCGGCGACCAGGTCACCGACAACGGTGATCGTGATCTTGGTGAAAGACTCAACGATCTTCGTGAGGCGTTCCGCCTCTTTGGGGTGTTTGGTCATTTGGAAACTATGTCAGCTCAGGCACCGATTTTCTCACGCCCTGCTCTTCGTTCCGCAATCATCCGCAGCATAGTATCGACAGCGTTAGCTGCATCCATCAATTCCATCTTGACCGGAATCACCGCCAAGGGTTGCAATGCGTCGAGAAATCGGCCCAGGTTAATGGCATCTTTTTCGGTTGTGACAAAGCCTTCAGCTTCGCTCTGCTGGCGTAGTTTCAATAAGTCCTGGATGTCCCGTTCGGTGTAGGCGTGGTGGTCACGGAACAAAGCTTGTGCCACAGGTTCAATGCCTGCCGTACGCAGTTGCAGCAGGAAATTCTGCGGTCGTGCGATTCCGCAGAAAACGACTGGGCGCGGGGGAACATTCGTCACGGAAATACCCCGTCGCACCCGCCACAGTAGTTTGCCATTCAAGGGAAACGATTGCGGTGAGGCGCCACTGGTCAGCACGACCGCATCGGCACGGGACAGTGAAGCAACCTGTTCGCGCAAACGCCCTGCGGGAAGCAGGCGGTCGCGGGCGTCTTCGGGCGTAACCAGTACGATGTCGAAATCACGTGCCAGAGCGCGATGCTGAAAGCCGTCATCGAGCATATGAAGTTGTGGGCCGAAGCTTTTTTCCGCGAACAGCCCCGCCTCGTATCGATCCTCGCCCACAATCACTGGCACGCTGAGGCGCCGAGCCAGGAGCAAAGGCTCATCGCCAAAGTCGCGGGGTAAACCTCCGGGATCAACGCGCGCCACACCGCGTGTTCTGCGACCGTAGCCGCGCGAGAGTATGTCGAATTTGACCCCCCGAGCCGTCAGCAGTTCCCCGAGAACCAGTACGAATGGCGTTTTTCCTGATCCCCCAACTGACAAATTCCCGACGCTTACAACCGGACCTTGTACGTTTCGTGTGCGAACGATGCCGCGGTCGTAGAGCGCGTTGCGCGCTCGGACGCCTACTCCGAAGATAGAGGACAAGAAACTCATTCAATGATCCGTCCCCATACGAGCTCTGGCAGGCACCAACAATTTTTCCAACGCTTGCATAGTCCTCTCCGTTGCTCCCATTTGTGCACGGATTGTTTCTGCCGCCCGGCGTCCCAGCCCCGCACATTCGTCTGGGTTGGAAATGAGGTCCATGAGCACCAGCGGAAGCTCGGCTGGGCCGACCACACGTACGGCGTCGCGACCTTGAAATAAGCTTACGATGTCGCGAAAATTCTCGGTGTGATTGCCCACCACAATGGGAACTCCGTGCAGTGCAGGCTCGATAATGTTATGTCCTCCGCGGGGGACAAGGCTACCGCCCACAAACGCCACGTCGGCCAGCGCGTAGAGCGCCGCGAGTTCGCCAATCGTGTCGATCAGCAGGACGCCGCCCACAATCGGGTCGCCTCCCCACAAGGACCGACGCCAGAATCGAATACCAAGTTGGTTGAGTAATTCAGTCACTTCGCCGAATCGCTCGGGATGACGTGGCGCCAAAATCATCACGGCTCGAGGATGGCTCGCCAGAATATTTGTGAAGGCCTGCAGCAGCAGAGGCTCTTCGCCCTCAACCGTGCTTCCGCAAACAATCACGGGGCCGGTCTGAGCTTGTTGGAACGCCGCGCGCAGGCTGGCAATAATCGGCGGCGCGGCCGGTGTAGGCACATCAAACTTCAGGTTGCCAGTTGCTAGGACAAGGTCAGGGGGCGCTCCAATTTCCTTGAGGCGACGAGCGTCCTCCGCCGTCTGGGTCAGGAAAAGGTCCACGTGCCGCAAAACTCCCTTCAGCAAACGCCGAAATCGCCGGTATCCAGGCCATGAGCGGTCCGAGATGCGGGCGTTCACCACGGCAATCCTGGCGCCGCTGGCATCGGCAAGGCGCAGGAAGTTGGGCCAGAACTCAGTTTCTACGATCACAACCAGCTTGGGCTGCAGCAATCGCAAATATGGCCGGATCGCAAAAGCGAAGTCGAGCGGAAAGTAAAAGACACTCTCCTCGCCGAAGCGGGTTCGAGCCAACTTCTGACCTGTATCCGTCGTAGTCGAAATGACGACTCGATGTTGCAAAAATCGTTTTGCGAGTTCTGTCGCCAAACCGCTGATCGCTAGAACCTCACCGACCGACACTGCGTGTATCCATATCGTTGGCCTTGCGGGCTGGGCAACTAACCGCCGCGGAATTCTCCCTAGCCGTTCAGCCAAGCCAGCGCGGTACTTGCCGTGGCGCATCCTCTGCAATAGCCAATAGGGGAGGGTCAACAGCATTGCCGCTGCCAGCAGCGCACTGTAGATCAAGTACATGCAGGAAGGGACATTCTACCTGTATAGGTCGCGCCCGAGGCACCACCGTTTACCGGGCGTGCATCCTATAATCGAGAATCATGTCCTGCACGGTCACCCGCTCTCTGCTGCTGCGAACCCTGGCTGCAATGTTCGTACTCTTAGCGTCTTCGGTCGTTTGCCTGGCGGGAAAGCATTTTGTCATGCCAGCGGCGCAACCGGCGAAGACCTACCCCGCACACGATGAGCATTCTGTTGAATCGGTCACACTGGGGCTTGATCCTTATGACTTGCCCGACAAGGCAAGTATTTTTTCCGTTCACTACAGCGACGTCGGACTCATGCCGATCTTCGTAGTGATCACCAACGACGGCGACCAGACAGTCGCGCTGTCAGGAATGAAGGCCGAACTTGTAACCGTGAATCGGACAAAGATTCCACCCGCTTCGGAAGACGATATTTATCGGCGCATCGCGCGGCCTACAGGGACCATTTCTCCGAATCCGCTGCCTTGGCCCAAGAAGGCAAAGGGAAGCATCAGCAAGGACGCGATGGAAGAGATTCAGAACACACAATTTGCTGCTAAGGCAGTCGAACCTCACGGCACCCAGTCGGGCTTCATATTCTTTGATGTGTCGGACATTTCCAACCCGCTTGCGGGCGCTCACTTCTATTTGACCGGCGTGCGCAACGCTAAGGGAAATGAATTGATGTATTTCGAGGTCCCGCTGGAGAAATATCTGAGTGCGCCAGAGAAGCAGAAGTAGGTAGATCTCGCGCGGAAGGTGGCTCAGCCTTCCCACCCTTTATAATCGCTGGATATGGCCACCACGCCGGATACTTCCGTAAGGTCACGCGCCAAGTACGAACCTGTGATCGGACTGGAGGTGCACGTCCAGCTGCTGACGGTGACCAAGATTTTCTGCTCGTGTTCCACGCGCTTTGGCGCTCCGCCTAATACCAATGTTTGCCCGGTTTGCCTGGGCCTCCCCGGAGCTCTACCGGTCTTAAATCGCAAAGCGGTGGATTTCGCGATACTGGCGGCGATGGCGCTCGGCTGCCGCATTAACCAGACTTCAATTTTCGCGCGCAAGAATTATTTTTATCCTGACCTGCCTAAGGGCTATCAGGTTTCGCAGTACGACAAGCCGCTGGCCGAGTTCGGCAAGATCGACATTGTCACTGCCACCGGAGCAAAGAAGATCGGAATCACCCGCCTGCACCTCGAGGAAGACGCGGGCAAGAGCCTGCACGAAGGCTTCGCAGATTCTGCCGAGACTACGGCTGTCGACCTGAACCGCAGCGGAGTCCCGCTGATCGAAATCGTCAGCGAGCCGGAAATCGCTTCGCCTGCGGAAGCGCACGAATATCTCACCCGCTTGAAGGAAATCATTCTGTACACCGGGGTCAGCGATTGCAATATGGAGGAGGGTTCATTGCGTTGCGATGCCAACGTCAGCGTGCGGCCTCGGGGGCAGGAAGAGTTTGGCACGAAGACTGAAATCAAGAACGTCAATTCCTTTCGATTTATTCGTGAGGCGCTGGAGTACGAAATCGATCGCCAGATCGAGATTGTCGAGTCAGGCAGCAAAGTCACGCAGGAGACCCGGCTCTACAATCCGGCAGAAGGCAAAACTTATGGCATGCGCTCGAAAGAGCAGGCGCACGATTATCGCTATTTTCCTGAGCCGGACCTTCTGCCGCTCGTCGTAGACGAGAAGTGGCAAGCGGAAATTCGCAGCACACTTTCCGAACTACCAGAGGCACGGCGGAAGCGCATGGTCGCCGACTACGGCATCACCGACTACGACGCGCAGGTGCTCACGGCCACGAAGTCGTTTGCCGACCAATTCGAGGAGGCGGCGAAAGCCGCGAAGAATCCAAAGCGCGTTGCGAATCTGGTGCAGGGTGAGCTGATGGGGCGCCTGAAAGCGAAGGGCCTGGAAATTGAGCAATCGCCCATTTCGATGAAAGGAGTGGCTCTGTCGGCGGATCTGGTGGAGAGCGGCGCGATTTCCGGCAAGATGCTCAAAGATTTATACGAACTGTCCTTCGAGCTGGGGAAGGACTTCGGCGAAGTTTACGAAAAAGAAAAGCCACAGCAGATTACTGATTCCTCCGCAATCGAAAAGATTATCGACGAGATTATCGCGGCCAACCCCAAGCAAGTCGAACAGTATCGAGCAGGGAAGAAGACGGTAGTAGGGTTTTTTGTCGGCCAGGTGATGAAAGCCTCAAAGGGTCAGGCCAATCCGCAGATGGTGAATGAACTGCTTGCAAAGAAGCTGGAGAGCTGACAAGCATGTTCAAGAAGATTTTAATCGCCAACCGCGGAGAGATTGCAGTGCGGGTCATCCGCGCCTGCCGCGAACTGGGAATCACGTCGGTCGCCGTTTATTCTGACGTCGATCGCGCATCGCTGCATGTTCGCAAGGCGGACGAGGCCTACCACATCGGGGCGCCGGCCGCTGCGGAATCCTACTTAAACATAGCGAAGATCCTGGACGTTGCGAAACGAAGCGGTGCGAATGCGATCCATCCCGGGTATGGGTTTCTCTCCGAGAATGCGAAGTTTGCGCAGGCGTGCGCCAGTGCTGGTGTGAAGTTTATTGGCCCCAGTCCCGCCTCGATAGAAATGATGGGATCGAAAACGCGGGCCCGGCAGGAGATGGAAAAAGCTGGAGTTCCATTCGTGCCGGGAACTTCGAAAGGGTTGGAGTCCGTCGAACAGGCCGAGCAGGTGGCGGCGAAGATTGGCTATCCCGTCATGTTGAAGGCAGCGGCCGGCGGCGGCGGAAAAGGCATGCGGCTGGTGCATCGGCCGGAAGAGTTGAAAGCCGCTCTGGAAGCGGCGCAGAGCGAAGCCGAGCGGGCATTCGGCGACCGAGAAGTTTACGTCGAGAAGGCAATCGTGAATCCGCGGCACATCGAAATGCAGGTGTTAGCGGACGAGTACGGTAACACTGTTTACCTGGGCGAGCGCGAGTGTTCCATCCAACGTCGGCATCAGAAGGTGCTGGAGGAGGCGCCATCTCCGATCGTCGACGCGGATATGCGGCGGGGCATGGGCGAGGTCGCGGTCAGAGTGGCGAGGGCGGCGAGCTACACGAATGCGGGAACGGTCGAATTTCTGGTCGACGAGGAGAAGAATTTTTATTTCCTCGAAATGAACACGCGACTTCAGGTGGAACATCCTGTGACAGAACTGATCACGGGGTTGGATCTGGTCCATCTGCAGATTCGGATCGCGGCTGGCGAGAAGCTGCCGTTTCGGCAAGAAGATATTCACATTCGCGGATCGGCCATTGAGTGCCGCATCTACGCGGAGGATCCCGATAACAATTATTTTCCGAGCCCGGGGAGGATCACGTTGTTGCTGTCACCTTCAGGGCCTGGAATCCGACGCGATAGCGGAATGTACGAAGGCTGGACAGTGCCCGTCGATTACGATCCACTGTTGGCCAAGCTGATTGGCTATGGAACTGACCGCAGGCAGGCGATCTCGCGATTGACGCGGGCGCTGCATGAGTATTTTGTGGGTGGCATCAAGACCAACATTTCGCTCTTCCGCCGTATTCTGACCGACACGGATTTTCAGGCTGGGAAGGTGGATACCGGCTACCTGGATCGGTTGCTGAAGTCGAAGGCGTCCGAAGTCATGGGTGAAAATGCGGAAGTCGCAGCCATCGCCGCCGGGATATTCGCAATCCTGGATCCAGCATCGGTTGTTGGCAACGGAAACTTATCTCCGAATCCCGGGAACACAACCCTCAGCGGAATTACCGTATCGGGTTGGAAGAAGGCGGCAAGGATCGAAGGATTAGCTTGAAAACTGGCTAGTTCGACAGGCCTTGCAGCAACGACAGCCGCTGGGATCTGACCAACTCGCAATTTCTTATGCAGTACGACGTTACTATCGACGGAAAGGATTACCGGCTCGAACTCGAGCGTGCGGACGCAGGCTGGCGCTGCCGCTTGAATGGGCACGAAATCCAGATCGACGCAGTTCTGGCGCGGCGCGATGTGCTTTCGATCTTGATCAGAGGGAAAGCCTACGAGATCAAACGAGAACATATTGCCCGAGAGACGCATCTGTGGGTCGGCAGCGTCCGCTACGCCGCGGAACTCCGTGACCCAAGATCGCTGCGAAGCCGCAAAGGTTCAGCGGGTGACGAAAAGGGTCCGAAAAAACTGTTTGCTCCAATGCCCGGCAAGGTAGTGCGCGTTCTGGTTGCCGAGCAGCAGGCGGTTGAGGCAGGACAAAGCATCCTGGTCGTGGAAGCGATGAAGATGCAAAACGAGATCAAATCACCCAAGAAGGGGACCCTGCAAAAAATCGTGGCCGCTGAGGGTGCCAATGTGAATGCCGGGGACGTGTTGGCGATTGTGGAGTAAGGAAGCTTTTGGCTCTTGGCCTTTAGCTCTTAGGTGCTTGTTCGCTAAATGCCAAGTGCTACCCGCAGCTAGTTCGCAGTGCCGTTGCCTTCCAGTACTTTCTCAGCGTAATAATTTTGCACCTTGGCTTGATCGCGCAGAACCTCGTAGTACGCTGCCTTCAGAAGTTGTTCCCGCCGGTCGCGGAGCTGTGATCGGATCGCTTCCTGCACGCGAGGGTCTGACAATTCGCGCTGGCCCGCGCTTTCCTTGGCAATCAGTTTCACGATGCGGAAGCCGACTAACTGTTTGGTCATCGGGTTAATGACGGTGATAACGGTAGTGTATTGCCCGGGCTTCAGTTTCGTGACCGCATCGCGAGTAACTGGGTCGGTGTTTTTCAAGGCCGATTCCGGGGTAAAGCCCAGGTCTCCGCCGTTGCCTGAAGTTTCCATGTCCTCGGAATATTCCATTGCCAACGTACCGAAATCATCGCCACTGTCCAGGCGATTCACGATCATTTGGATTTTCTTGCGCGCGTCAGCTTCGTTTTGCGCCTTGTCGTTCTTCAGATTGTGGACTTGGGGATTCGGCGCCGTGGTCACGAAAATCTGCGCCAGATGGTATTGGGGCTCGACCAGGTTGAACTCCGATTTATGGGCGTTATAGTAATTTGAGATATCCTGGTCGGTCACGTTAATCTTCGACGTCACCTCTTTGTTTAGAACCTTGTCCACCGTCAGCTGCCGGCGCAGGTCACGTTTGAAGTCGTCGAGCGTGAGTTTCTTTTCCTTCAGACGGGCGTCGAATTGCTCTTTTGTGTAGGGCGACTTGATCTCGTTCAGCTTGCGTTCGACCTCGTCATCAGTGGCCAGGAGCCCAAGTTTCTCGGCGCGGCGCATCAGGATTTCAAAATCTACCAGTTGATGCAAGATGCTGAGATGCAGGCTGGTGGCTTGTTCTCCCGAAGACTGCTGCGGGGAACCCGCAGTCTGGTTTTCGTAGTACTTCTCGAGATCCGCGCGGGTAATTTTGCGGCCGTCAACCGTGGCTGCAACATCGTCACCCGCCATTTTGGTCCCACAACCCAGGGAAACCGCGAGAAGTGGAACCGCAAGCAGTACAGTCAGGAACAGACGAAATCGCGAATTAGTCTTCAAAGTGGTCCTCTCGGCACTACTTGCTGGGGGATGGTGACTCGTGTTGTGGTTCGCTTGATGCTTCTGCGGGGTGAGACGGTACCGGTACGCCGGCCTGCTTTAAAGCTGAATCCAGGGCAGCTCGCAATTCGCCGATGGGAAGCGCTCCATCCATTTCCTCCCCGTTGACGAACAGGGTCGGCGTCGCGTTCACACCCACACCTTCGGCTTCCTTTATCGAAGCCTTAATTGCGTCTTCATTCTGCGCCTTGACGCAGGCCTGAAGTTTGGTCTGATCAAGGTTATGCTTCTGCCCTTGCTCGAGGGTCAAGCGGTCCAGGGCAGCGAACTGGGCATCCCGCCCTTTCTCTGAACTGACCGCCCGCTGGTTGGCGTGGATGTGGTCAGCAAAATCCCAGTACGCATCGTTGCTCTGCGCAGCCAGACAGTTCGCGTCCACTGCCGCGTGTATAGCCCAGGGATGAATCTCCGACAAGGGGTAATCCTTGTACACGAATTGTACGCGGTCCCCGTATTCCTTCAGCAGTTCGGGGAACAGTGTCTGGTGCATGCGGGAGCAGAATGGACACTGGAAGTCATCGAAGTTGACGACCACGACTTTGGCATCCTTGTTGCCACGCGAAGGCCGTCCGTTCACGTCGATCTTCTTCATGTTCTCGGCATAAGGATCTTTGGTCAGATCCATCTTGGTCAGACGAGCCAAAGTCTTACCGTCCTTGGAAAGGAGGAATTCGTAGGTCGATTTTTTTTCGCCGCCGTCGATCGTGATAGTCACGGCATCGTAATTCGGGAAGTCACTGGGCCGGAGCTGGCCGATGAGAACCTTCACGCTATCCGGGACGCTGTAAGTCGCACGCACTTGCCGCTCGATTTTTGCAGTGAGTTCGGGAGAAGGAGGAGCTAGCTGGGCCGAACAGCCCAGGCAAACCAGCACGAGAACAAGAATGGAACGTCGCAATAGCTTCACTAAGAACCGCCTGCACATTGGGAATAAGTAAAGATTATCTCACACGGAGCGCAGCGGAGGGGCTAGTCATGCGGGTTTTGCGAGCATTCTTCACGAGGACAGTATGCGCGATCAAGCCTTGCGGGAGAGTTGTTCAGCCGGAAGCAGAGAGTTCATTGAGCCGGAGCGGAATCCCTCGAGGTCCAAGGTCACGAACTTGAAACCGAGAGCTTTGAAAATGCGAGTGAACTCCGCGGCCATCCCGGAACTGAGAGCGCGAGGCAGTTCGTTGTTGTCGATTTCGATGCGTACGATTTCGCCATGGTGACGCACTCGGAACTGCCGGAATCCAAGGGCGCGAATTGCATCCTCGCCCTGCTCGACCGTGCTCAGAGCCTCACGTGTGACCGGACGCCCATACTCAATACGCGACGACAGACAAGCCGAAGCCGGCTTGTCCCAAACCCGCAAGTTGGCGTCGTGCGCTAATTCTCGAATCTCCTGCTTGGTCAATCCCGCTTCGAGCAGAGGAGCGGCGACGCGGTGCTGACGGGCGGCAGCTTGCCCGGGGCGAAAGTCGCCCTGGTCATCCACATTGACGCCGTATGCGATCGCGTCGAATCCGTGAGTGGCGCGAAAGGTTTCCATCACCGTGAAGAGCTCGTCCTTGCAGTAAAAACAGCGGGAGGCATCGTTGCGCACATATTCATCCCGGTCGAGTTCGCTGGTAGAAATGATCTCGAGCGGAATACGTTGTTCAAGAGCAAAGGCGGTAGCCTCGGCAAGATGAGTCCGGGCGAGACTGGGAGAATCAGCAATCACCGCGAGCATGTCAGCGCCGAGCACTTTGTAGGCGGCCCAGGCCAGGAAAGCTGAATCGACGCCGCCGGAATACGCGACCAGAGTTCGACCTAAGGTACGAATCCTGGCGTCGAGCGCCTCGCACTTAGATACGGTCGTGGCTGGGAGAGGCATGGAGATATCTTAATACGCCAAGCCCTGCGGAGCGACTGGCTGGTTGCCAACGCTCCCGTTTGAATAGAGCAAAATCTCGATCCCTGGGAAGTCGCGTTGCTCGACGTTGGAATAGAAGTCATGCAGCAATCCGTTGAGTTCAACCGACCTGGCGTCAGGCAATCCTGACTGGGTTTCCGCATAAGTGAGGACGAGCCATGCCCGAGGATGCTGTGGAAGCCAGCGCTCAAGCTCTGCGTGGTTAGGCTTCTCGACAAAATCTAGGAATGTCAGATGATCAGCGTGGTGCGGATAAAGCACAACCGACGCGGGCGTCAGCGGTTGCAGCGAGCGATAAAACTCGTAGGGCATCCGTCCCATGGGAACGTGAAACAGCAGGGCATCGCCGGGCTGCGAATGGTTCAGCAAGTATTGTGTCGCGGCTCGCCAGTCGTCACGTTGAATGTCCAAGTCCTGCTTGTAATAACCGTCTGTTCCCCGAGAAGAAAGAATCAGCAAAAACAAGAGAGCGGGCGCTTGCAGCGCGGCAGGACGAAGGCGGGCAATTCCGCAAGCCATTAGCAGAAAGAGTGCGGGCAAACAAAAAATAAAATAGCGCGGAACAAAGAGTGGTTTGATTACTGACAGCCCCAACGTGAGTAGGATTGGAAAAAGAAGCCAGGACAAAAGAAAACGGTAACGCCAAGTTTCCCAGGGAACTCGCTGTGCTCGCCGGGTCAGCAAAGTAGGGAGCAGCGCTGCCAGGCACGCTGCCACGCTCGCGAGCAGCAACCAGGACCCACCATTTCCCGTAAGATGCAGCGCGAATATCCAAAGGTCTTTTAGTCCGGGTCGTTGTACCCACCGTAGCGGACCTGTCCCTGTGGTGGCGACGAACACCGCGACCGGCGATACCAGGAGTGCGATCCAGCGCCAGTCACGCCTTGTCTGCCGACGAATCCGTCCTCGATCCAGCATCTTCAAGGAAAGCCACTGCGCGATCAGGAGCAGCGCAGAGAAAAATTGCGCATAGACCGCCAGTGCACTGCTCAGAACATAAGCTGCACGGTTGCGGCTCGACGGTTCGTCCAGGCACTTCAGAAAATACAAACTCGAAAGCAGACAATGCAGCACCATCAGCGAATAGCTGCGCGCGTCCTGCGAATATTGAACGTGATAGGCATTCACCGCCATCAGTGCAGCCGCAATCAGACCAACTCGTGAGTCAAAGAAACGGCACCCTAGGAAGTAGACGACTGGGACAGAGGCAACCGCAAATAGAACTGAAAGCGCTCGAACAAAGAATTCGCTCCCTCCGAAGTGCAGCCAAAAGTGAAGAAGAAAATAGTAGAGAGACATGTTGGCTTCGCGACGCCACAGAATCCGCGCAAAGTTGTACCAGTCGAGTCGGGCAATCGCGACGCTCACTCCCTCGTCGAACCAGAAAGACTTAGCGGCGAGCGAGTGGAAGCGAAGCACGGCCGCCAGCCCGGCAACGAGAACAAGCAAGCTGAGTTCGAGCGGTGATGAGGCGCTCTGTGGCTGAGGGACAGAGTGTTCTGCGGTCTTTTGATCGCCGGCGCCGGCAACATTAAGATTCACAATGTTCACGATGAAGGTCCACGGTACCCGCGAATCGCCCTGAATCTCGGCGGATTAGAACAACCTTTCCGTTCGTCTCAGGTTCCCCAGCGAACCGAGATTCGCCAGTGCGAACGTAAATCGATACTGGTTCTCATTCCGCACCGCACCGAGGTTGAAGCGGCGGAATTCCAGACTCACTCCGCAGCAATCCCAGTTATACGTGGCTTGCACCGCAGCATATTGCAGGAAATCCAGTTTCGCATCGAAGCCTACATTCGTCGCAGCACTGAAACCCTGTTTGCCAGAGTGGCCATATCCCAGCAAGAGTCGGAACTGGTTAAAGAGCTGCGGCCAGAAAATAATATTCGGATCAGTCGTCGTGCTGTAGTTGCAAGTACTGACGGCACACTCGCCCGGAACTTGCAGATAGGCGTCGCCGCCGCCGATCGTAAAGGAGCCGACACGATAATTCGCCAGCAACGTACTCTCAGTAATGCCGCCACGCTGGAAATCGTAATCGACATCCCACTCGAAATCGGTTCGCGTGCCTGCCTGAAAGCGCAGGCGCGAGATGAGCGGTGAAAGGTGGGCAGGCGCGGTCAAAAACGAAATGCCAGTCAAATCAACGGTGCTGGTAAAAACATTGCTGCGACCGGAGACCAGTGCGCCGCCGAAGGTTGGATCGACAAAGTATTTCTGGGCGAGTTCCCAAGTCACGATCTCCCGTACTTCCGGGCCGGTATTGCAGGGCGCCTCGGCCATGTCACTCTTCCGTTCCCAGGGGATGGGGTTGGGCGCGGGGGCTCCCCCGATAAAGAGAGCAGGCATGCCGGTTTTCCCGCAGTCTTCCGGCTGGGCAGACCTGCGCTTTGCGTACAGGCGATTCACGATTCCATATTCGACTTCATTTGTACTCGTGAGAATGTCGCGTTCGTCAAAACGCAGGATGCTAGCGAAATTGTTCACCCCCGTCACATAGTTGTAGACCACGCGGGGTTCGATGACGTGTTTCCACTTGCGTCCCATGAACTCGCGGGCAAAGACGCGGCTCAAAACCGGAAGCCGCACTTCCACCGAGCCTTCGAGAGCATATCGATTGATCGGGGTGGATTCTGCCACTTTGGCGCCACTCACGGTTGAAAGTTGCTGGGTATAGCCGGTATCTCGAAGCGAGAACTCCGGGCGAAACGACCACCCCCCGAGCCTCAGTGGCAGAGATACGCTCGGCGACAGGTCAAAGCGTCCGACCAAAGCAGCAGTGCTGAAACCGGGCTCACTGCGCGACAGTCCCTCGATCGCAGCCTCATATGACCAATAGAAAGGCGAAGGGCCGAGTTGGCGATCAACGCTGGACACTTCGAAGCTGGGAGCATGAAGGATGGTGACGACGTCGCCCGCAGTCGTGCTCTCAAAGTCCTGGTAACGCTGCATCGAAGCGTTATAGAAGAAGCCGTTCGTCGTGTTGGAGAGAAATGCCTTCGACTTTACTTCGGAGTTCACGGCTTGGGTAAACACATCGTTAAAAGCCAGCCGAAAAACGTAGGAGCTCAGATAGTCGATGTTGGCAACTCCACGGAAGTTATGACCAAATGCGCCTTCGGCATTCAATCGCACTTCTTCCCCACCCTGATTTACCGGCGGATTACCGGTGCCGCGGTCGAGCACACCGAAAAAAGTGAGATCGATAAATGACGTATCGCTGGGCCGGGCTCGAAATTCACCCGACGGTGCCCAGCCTCGAAGCGAGAAATACTCCGCCCCAATGTGGGCATCCATGCTTCGGTTGATCGCCCAGAACAACGATTCGCCAAGGATCAGTCCTTTCACCGAGGAAGTCCCGAAGTTGGGAATGAGGAATCCCGATTGCCGTGGAAGACGCTCCGCGGGCAGCGTGGCGAATGGAAAATACAAAATCGGGACGCCTTTGATTCCAAACAGGCTGTGGTAAATCTTGGCCGTGCCGCCCACGTTGACCACAATCTTATTGGCGTTGAATTGCCATTTCGGACGAGGCAGCTCACAAGTCGTCACCGTGCCGTCATAAACCATGTAGTGATCGGGCCCCGTCTTTTCAACCACTCTTCCCGTGAAAAAGAAGGGATTCGAGGACGTCAGCATGAGCCGGCTTCCGCGCATACGCACGCCAATCGTCCCGGTTACATTCTCGAATCGGCCGCTTTCCGCTCGCACGTTGTAGGTTCCATGGCTGGCCTGGATATGCTCGTCATTGAGTCCGCCATCCAGCACAACATGACTATCAGCGGTGGCCTGGCCCGTATCGGCGTTGTACGTAACTTCGTCCCCACGGAGGATGTACAGGCCGTAATGAATCTCGGCTTTGCCATGCAGCTTGTAAATCGGACCAATCTTTTCCTGCGTAATTGCGCTTATGGTTACATCTTCTTCGTTCGGCACCGAGGGGGTATTCGGCAAGTCTTGCGTCGGACTGGATGCTTTAGCAGGAGAAAGCAACTGGCTGGTTACTAGGGAAGGAGCGAGTAGCAGATGACAAATGAACGCCGCCGTGATAAGGAATCGTGTGCGGGAAGTCATCGGAAAGCGCACGAACTCCCCGAGTGTGAAGTCCACGCTGGGGTATCGTGAAGTTAGCACGGCACTGGCCCGAGAGGCAAAGTGATTGGAATTGCGATGACCTCGACCATTTTTTGAGTTCTGGCTATTCCTACTGGTTAGCATCGGCTGGGTTACATTGTGGGTTGCATAGTGAGTTGCGAGGCGTGTTTCATAGGAAGACCGGTCGATCTGCCGCCCGCGCTGCGGTGCTGTCTGTTGCGGCATCCACAAGTCCGCCCAGCCCAAGACCTCCAGACATGAAATCCAAGTTTGAACCCGATCTCGATTCCGGACTGAGGCTCCCTCCCGCTGTTCGGCTTATCGACCCTGAAGCATACGATGCCAGCGAACAGCGCTTTGCCGCCAGCGTCGAAGAAAAGGTCGAAGAAAAGACTGTGCCTCGCCGGTTTGTGGTGGATGCCGTGCAAGAATCGCAAAGCAACCCGGCGGCTGGAGAAGGTTCGTCTCGTGTTGAGGGTGGCGGCAATGAGCTCGGTGGAGAGCCTGACAAGATGCCAGGAGCTCCCAATGAAGGCAGCAGCTTAATCGCGAAAACCGTCGCGGAGCCGTCGCCGCAGACGGAACTTCTCCGGCCGCAAGAGCCCGATTCGTGGCGCCACGAAGTTGCCGCTCGAGTTGACAATTACCGAGCCCGCAGGCGTCCTCGTCCACCGCGTTATCCCTCGTTGCAGCTAAAGTTCGAACCTTCCGAACCCTCGACTGTTCAAGTGGCGGGCCAGCCTGCGACCACCGCGGTTCCCAGTCGTCTCGCAGTTGCGATGCAGGATCCTCTCGCTGTTTCTCAGCGAGAGCTGTCGATCCAGCCCGAAACTTATGATGCCCCCCGTTTGAACGTGCAGGAAGCCGGGGCAAGGATTCTTGAGTTTCCTCGTTCCGCAGCCCCGCCGCCAGTTTTCCCGCCGCCAGTTTTTGACGAACTCGCCGAGCCCGTCGTGGACCGGCCTCGCATCCTTGAAGTGCCAGAGCTTGAGCTTCCTCCGCCGGCGCTCGGCGGAATCCTGATGGATCCAGTGGCAGAACCGGAGAAAGAACGGCGTCCTGGATTCGAACTACCTTTGCAAGCTGCCCCCTTCTCAACGCGTTTGTTGGCTGGCGCCATCGACAGCCTGCTCGTGGTCACAGCCTTCGCAATTTTCGCCTATATCTTCTTCAGGATTACCTCGATCGTGCCAGCCGCGCAGCAAGCCGCAGGTATTTCCGTGAGTATGATCGCGCTTTTCTGGATCGCTTATCAATATCTCCTGCTGGTCTTCACCGGAACCACCCCGGGACTGAAACTGGCGCGACTGCGATTGAGCCGGTTTGATGGCTCTGCAGTTCCTGTGAGAATCCGCCGTTGGCGGGTTCTGGCATCCGTGTTGTCCGGGTTCTCGCTGGCGCTAGGCTACGCCTGGTGCTTCCTCGACGAAGATCGCCTGTGCTGGCACGACCGCATCACCAGAACCTACATGGCACCCAACCAAGTTCATGCAGGGACGGGTGTTGCCGAGCTACCGCGATAGCCGTTTTCCTCCACCGACCCGGGATCGAGCCCGCTTCCGATCACAGTTTCCACTCTTACTCTGTGCTAAATTCGTAGACTTACGTTTTCCGGCATTTCTTTAAATGTCTTCATCCGTCCCAAACATCCGGCGTCCTGCCGTAAAGGTCTTCGTCGCCACCACGGTGATGCTGACCTTCATTTCGTTCTGGCGGGCGGCAGCCATCGTCCTTGCTGACCTGGCTTCTTCCGCTTATTACGCTGGCGGCGATGCTGAGAAAGTCATCGGCAAGAGCGCCCCCTGGTTCATCCTGGCGGTGATGTTGTTCAGCTACTGTGTGCGCGCTCTCTACATCGAGTCTAGCAGCATGTTTGTGCGTGGCGGTGTGTACCGGGTGGTCAAGGAAGCCATGGGCGGCACGCTAGCCAAGTTCTCGGTGTCAGCGCTGCTGTTCGATTACGTGCTCACTGGCCCGATTAGCGCGGTCTCGGCTGGCCAGTACTTGGCGGGCTTCATCGAAGATATTGGCAGATATGTCCACCATCCCCTGGTTTTTTCCGAAGACCATTTTTCCGCGGTCTTCGCGGCTCTGATCGTGCTGTATTTCTGGTGGAAAAACATCCAGGGCATGCATGAATCGAGTGAGAAAGCCCTGCAGATCATGATCATTACCACCGTCATGGTCGTGATCCTGATCATCTGGTGCACCATCACCGTCTTCAGCGCGCCAATTCATTTGCCCCCGAACCCCTTGCAGCCCGGAGTTGTGAAGATCAACAAAGAATCTCTGGGCTGGCTGTACGGAACGTGGATCAGCCGTTTCACATGGATCATCCTTTTCGTCGGATTCGGACACTCGGTGCTGGCTATGAGCGGTGAGGAGACTCTGGCCCAGGTCAACCGCGAGATCGAGCATCCCAAACTGAAGAACCTGGAAAAAACCGGGCTGGTCATTTTCATCTATAGCCTGCTGTTCACCTCGCTGGTCTCGTTCTTCGCCGTAATGATTATTCCGGATGGTGTGCGACACGACTACTTTGCCAACCTCATCGGCGGCATCGCGATGTACCTGGTCGGTCCCACCGTGTTGAAGCTGATCTTCCACGCCTTCGTAGTGTTAGTCGGCGTGCTTATATTGGCGGGAGCGCAGAATACTTCAATCGTGGGCGCGAACGGCGTCCTGAACCGTGTGGCGGAAGACGGCGTCCTCACCGACTGGTTCCAGAAGCCGCAACGAAGATTCGGCACCAGCTATCGCATCATCAATTTGATTGTCGGGTTGCAGTTGCTGACCATTATTCTCAGCCGAGGCAACGTTTATGTGTTGGCGGGACTGTACGCCTTCGGCGTGATCTGGAGCTTTGCTCTGAAGTCGCTGGCAGTTCTGGTATTGCGCTATACCGAGCCAGAAAACCGGCAATGGAAGGTGCCCGGCAATTTCCATATCGGTGGCCGAGAAGTGCCACTGGGCCTGATCGCGATCTCGGCCGTTCTGCTGATTACCGCATTGGTAAATCTGTTCACCAAGTCCGAAGCCACGATCGCCGGAGTTACCTTCAGCGCCGTTTTCTTTGCCCTTTTCACTTACTCCGAGCATCGGGTCACGAAAGAGCGGCACGGCAAGCCAGAGAATCTGGATCAATTCCGGGTTTACGGCAACCAGGAACTGGGATCCGGAGCGCTCGGAGTGAGGCCGGGCAACATCCTGGTTGCGGTACGCGATCCGCGAAATCTCTACTATCTACGCGACGTCCTCAGGAACACCGACACAAACCGTCAGGACGTGGTCGTGATGACGGCGCGCCTCTACCATCGCGAACATTCCTTTAGCGGTAGCGCGGTGGTCGAAGCCTCGCAAGTCTTCGATCATTACGAGCAGGAGTTGTTCACCGCTGCCGTCGCGGTCGCGGAAAAAGAAGGCAAGCCGGTTTCGCTGCTGGTGGTACCGGCGACGGATGTCTTTGAGGCGATCATCGTAACCGCCCAGCGCCTGGACGCGAGCCGCATTGTTTGTGGGTTCTCCAACAAGCTCACCCCCGACGAGCAAGCGAAGCTTCTGGGGGACGCGTGGGAACGTCTGCCCGAACCCAGACCGCGGTTGATTTTGGAGATCCATGAGCCCAACGGAAAAATCCACGAATATCCGCTCGGACCGCACGCGCCGCGGATGCGCCCTCAGGATATCGAGCTCATGCACCAGGTGTGGCTCGACATTACCTCCGATCCCAAATACTGCGGCGCCCACCACTATCACATTGTCGCGCTGGCGCTCGAGGAACTGCGGCGCGAATTGAATAGCGACCAGAGGGCTGAAGTATTGGCGAAACTGCTGGATGAAATGCACCGGAACGATCCGCCGAGAGGCGAGACGAAACCTCCGGACTGCTGAAAGTCTCCCGGTTGTTTTGATTCCACACGCTGCCATCCCGAGCGCAGCGAGGATCTTGGTTCTTCGCGTCTGCCGGGGAAACCCGGATTCCTCGTCGCCTTCGCTCCTCGGAATGACAGAGCATGTGTTTTGGCGCAGATGATGCGCTTCCCGCTCTCCTGTTAACATCGTTTGGTGACCCAAAATTCTCCCGTCCGCGTGCGCTTCGCCCCTTCACCCACCGGCCACCTGCATGTGGGGAACGCCCGCACCGCCCTGTTCAACTGGCTTTTCGCGCGGCAAAAGCGCGGCAGCATGGTCTTGCGCATCGAGGATACCGATGTCGAGCGCAGCGAAGCACGCTTTGAAGATCAACTCATAGCCGACTTGAAATGGCTGGGACTCGATTGGGACGAAGGTCCCGACGTCGGCGGCCCGTTCGCCCCTTATCGTCAATCCGACCGGCTCGGCCTCTACCGCGAACAAGCCGAGCGCCTGCTGAACGAACGCAAAGCATATTTGTGCTTCTGCAGCGAAGACGACTTGCAGAAGGAGCGCGACCAAGCGTTGTCTGAAGGCCGCCAGCCGATCTATTCCGGTAAATGTCGCCTGATGGATCCAGACGAAGCCATGCGTCGTCGCTCGACCGGGGAAGCCAGTGCCATCAGGCTGCGGATTCCCGAGCACCCCATCCGCTTTCATGACATCGTTCACGGCGACGTCGAGTTTTCGAACGAAGTCGTCAGCGATCCCATCATTCTGCGTTCGAACGGCATGCCGGTCTACAACTACGTGGTCGTGATTGACGACGCGCTCATGAAGATTACCCACGTGATTCGAGGCGACGATCATCTCTCCAATACACCTAAACAAGTCGCGCTGTACGAAGCTCTAGGCTGGCCGGTACCCGAGTTTGCACACTTGTCGACTATCCTTGGCGCCGACCGCGAACGGCTTTCGAAACGCCATGGCGCCACCTCGATCGCAAACTTCCGCGACATGGGCGTCCTGCCCGAAGCTCTGGTGAACTATCTGGCCCTGCTGGGCTGGGCGCCGAGTGGAGGCGCGAGAGAAATCTTTAGCCTTAAGGAATTGGTAAAAGAATTTTCGCTCGAGCGCATCACTCCTTCTGCCGCCGTCTTCGACATGGAGAAGCTCTATTGGCTGAACCGGCAATACATCAAGGCGTGGCCCCCAGACCAGCTCAGTGCCATTGGTGTGTGGTTTTTTGCTAAGGCCGGATTAGTCGAATATAGCGATGCCGTTTGGCTGAGTTCTCACCGAGTTCCTATCGTCCAGGTGAGCAACGATTTGCGGGATTGGCTGGGAAGGATAGTGGCGCTTTTTGCACCTTACGTAGATCGCCTGGATCAGCTCCCCGAACGTGCGTCGCCAATCTTCAACTACGACGCCAAGGCCGCATTGGCCGCGCCGGATAACGCGGAGGTTCTCAGTTGGCCAAACACCGATGCCGTATTCGCCAGATTCGCCGTAAAGATTATGGCGGACGAATCGGCTGGCACAGGTCAATTGACGCCGGAGCAGTTCAAGAAGATTGTCAATGAAGTCAAAGCGGAAACCGGAGCCAAGGGCAAAGAACTATTTCATCCTATTCGCATTGTGATCACCGGCTCACATTCCGGCCCGGATTTCGACCGGCTGATTCCTATCCTCGAAGCAGGCAGTCACCTGCATCTGCCAAAGCACGTTTTAAGCGTTCGCGAGCGAGTAGAGGAATTCGCCAAGGCGGGCACAGATTTAAAAGTGCGCCACGGATCAATGCGGATTCTCAAGAACTACCAAAACCTCCGTTTGATCTGCCTAAATCGGCGCCCGGCTGTTACTTCTTCAAGATGTCTTCAGTGCCTTTCGCAGGTCCGGCTTCTGAAAGGCGTAGCCACTAGCCAAGCAGCTTGGCCGGTTCCACCCGCTGGCTGCCGAGCAAGAGTTCGTCGCCCATTTGCCCAAAAACCAACCGCGCCGCGAAAGCGGGCATGGGGAAAATCGCTGGACGTGACAGGACCGAAGCCAGCGTCTTGGTGAACTCCGCATTCGTCACCGGATGGGGCGAGACACTATTCACCGGACCGCGCAGAGAGTCGTTCGTAAGTATATGGCGGATTGCCCCGATCTCATCGTGCAAGTCAATCCAGCTCATCCACTGACGTCCGCTGCCGATCTTCCCACCCAGTCCCATTCGAAACGGCGGCAGCATCTGTTTCAACGCGCCGCCTTCAGCGCTTAAAACGATGCCGGTTCGCAAGAAAGCCGTACGAATGCCAGCTTGCACGGCTGGACCTGCGGCCGCTTCCCATTCGCGACAGACCCCCGGCAAGAATCCGCTTCCGCCCGACGCGCTGTCTTCCTGCAATATCTCGTCGTCGCGATCACCGTAAAAGCCGATTGCCGAGGCCGAGATCAAGACACGCGGAGGCGATGCCGTCCGAGCGAGCCCTTCGGCAAGATGTCGCGTCCCGTGAACCCGGCTGTCCCGAATTGCCTTTTTCTTCGACTCCGTCCAGCGGCCGGCAATCGATTCTCCCGCAAGATGAATGACTGCGTCGAAGCCTGAAACCAATTCAGGTGCGAGAGGCCGCGCCGGATCCCATCCAATTCGCCCGTTACCAGATTGCCCGCGACCCAGGCATACAACCTCGTATCCGCTCGCCTTCAGAGCAGGTAACAAAGCTGATCCGATTAGGCCGGAAGAACCGCTGACGAGAATCTTGCCTGGCATAGAGTCAACTCTACCAGTTCACCGATGCCCAGGACAGACGGCCATTCATCCACCGGAAACGTAGCAAGCTACGTTTCTACAGGTCTGTAGAGACGTTGCTTGCAACGTCTCTACATAGAAACTCCTCCCCCCCCCTCTCTCCTTTTTCCCTTTTTGATTAGTTTGGAGTTCCCCGGCTATAATCCATTATGGCGACGCTGCGCGAACAGATCGCGACCACCGCCCTCACGGTGACCAAGTTCCGGGAGTTGTTGCGCACCATGCGTGCCAACCGCCCCGGCGACGATCTGGAACTGGTGCGCAGAGCCTACGAGTTCTCCCAAAAACATCATGCCGGCCAGAGCCGCGCCTCAGGCGAGCCCTATCTGGTTCATCCCCTCGGCGTGGCGCAGGTTTTGGCCGAAATGAAAATGGACGCGGTCGCGATCGCTGCCGGTTTACTGCACGACTCCGTCGAGGACACCTCAGTCACGATTGTTGATATTCGCAAGGAATTTGGGGAGCAGGTAGCCCACATTGTTGAGGGTGTTACCAAGATCAGCCAGATTGATTTCGCCACGCGGGAGGAGCAGCAAGCCGAAAACCTCCGCAAGATGATGCTGGCCATGGTCGATGACATACGCGTCGTGCTGATCAAGCTTGCCGACCGCTTGCACAACATGCGCACTCTCGAGCATCTTCCGCCGGAACGCCAGCAGAAGATTGCCAAGGAGACCCTCGAGATTTACGGCCCTATCGCTCACCGGCTCGGAATGGGCAAGATTCGCGGCGAACTCGAAGACCTGGGATTCCGTTACCTCGATCCGCTGACTCACCAGCAAGTGCACGACGCGGTCGAAGCCCGCCGCAAGAAGGGGGAGCAATTTCTGGCGCGGGTCGAGCAAACCCTTCGCGACAAGCTGAAAGAGGCAGCCATCACGGCCGAAGTGGAAAGCCGCATCAAGCGGCTCTTTAGCATCCACAAGAAACTGGTGCGGCAAAAAATCAGCGTCGACCAAGTCTACGACTTGTACGCCATGCGGGTGATCACGAAGTCTTTGCAGGACTGCTACGCTGTCCTTGGCATCGTGCATAACGTGTGGCGGCCCGTGCCGGGACGAATCAAAGACTTCATCGCCATGCCGCGGCCCAATTTTTATCAATCGTTGCATACCTCAGTGATCACCGAGGATGGCACACCCTTTGAAGTGCAGATCCGCACAGAGGAAATGCACCGCATGGCGGAAGAAGGCATCGCGGCACACTGGAAATACAAAGACGGGCCCGTCTCGGCTCAGGACGAGCAGCGGCTAGCTTGGCTGCGGCAAGTTGTCGAGTGGCAGCGCGATGTCTCCGATCCCACTGAGTTCCTTTCCACTCTCAAGATCGATCTGTATCCCGAAGAGGTTTACACCTTCACGCCCAAAGGAAAAGTCGTAGTGCTACCGCGGGAATCCACCCCCATCGATTTTGCCTATTCGATTCACACAGAGGTCGGTCACAGTTGCGTGGGCGCCAAGGTGAACGGACGCATGGTGCCGCTGCGTCACAAGCTGCACAGCGGCGATATCGTGGAGATCGTTACTCAGCCGGGACGAACCCCGAGCCGCGACTGGCTGGCCATCGTCAAGTCATCGCGCGCCCGCAACAAGATCAAACACTGGCTCAACATTCATCAGCGTGAGCGCGCCATCGAAATCGGACGCAAGCTGATCGAAAAAGAAGCGCGCAAATACCGCGTCGCGTTGAAGGAGATCAAGGACGACGAATTGCGCAAGGTCGCTTCGGACTATGGTCTGGGCCAGATCGACGACTTGATGGCCGGAATCGGATACGGCAAGTACTCCGCGCGGCAAGTGCTGGCTCGCCTGGCGCCGGCTTCCGCCGCGCCCGCCGCCGACAGCGAAGGAGATAAATCCGGCGGCATTGCCAGCGTGGTGCGGCGGGTTTTCGGCGGAGACAGCGGCAACAACGCCATCCGCGTAAAAGGCCATGGCGATCTGCTCGTGTACCGCGCCCGATGCTGCAACCCCATCCGCGGCGAGGGCGTGGTCGGTTACGTTACCCGCGGCAAAGGCGTCGCCGTTCACGCCGTGAATTGCCCTAACGTCGTGAATCTCCTGTATGAACCGGAGCGCCGCATCGATGTGGAATGGGCGCACGATGAGGGAACGCCGAGCTCGTATCCTGTGAAGCTTACCGTCTTTTGCGACGATCGATTCGGCATGTTGAAACAGATAACGGCCGTGATAAGCGATGCCAAAACCAACATCCGGGATATGCAGGTTCGCAGCTCGAATGGGCAGGCAAACATCGATGTCATTCTCGATATTGCCGACCTCAAGCATCTGGAAAACATCATCAACGGCGTACGCAAGATTCCCGGGGTTCACGACGTACAAAGACTGCAGAAGGTTTAGTCGTTGGTCGTTCGTCGTTGGCCAACTCGAACTGAGAACTGTGAACCATCAGCTGACAACTGATTCCTTCTTGATTTCCTGCTCGTCCGTTTGACAGCGCCGGGTTGCATCTGCGTAAATCAGCGGTGGCAATAAGAATTGTGGAGGATGGATGCGAGATGTGATTTCCACTAAAGACGGCCCGCAGGCAATTGGGCCATATTCGCAGGCGATCCGGGCCAATGGATTCGTCTTCGTTTCCGGGCAGGTGGCGATTGATCCGGCCACTCAACAGGTGGTCAGCGGCGACGTCGCGGTCCAGACTGATCGCGTGCTCAAGAACCTGTCCGCAATCTTGAAGGCCGCGGGAAGCGGGTTGGAGAAAGTTGTGCGCTCGACTGTGTTTTTAAAAAACATGGCCGACTTCGCCGCGATGAATGAAGTCTATGGACGCTATTTCACTTCAAACCCGCCGGCCAGATCGACCGTCGAGGTGGCGCGCCTGCCCAAGGACGTGCTGGTAGAAATTGATGTAATCGCCCTGGTATAGGGTGTCGCAATTTGCAATTGGCGCATTCTCAAGCGCCAATTTAGAATGCAAAGTTCCGCTCTTAATCGAAAATCAACTATAGGGAGGAGAATAATGCTGAAGAGTGCGTGTTTGATTGCAATCGTTATGTTCGTAGCTGCCGCTCTTTTTGCGCAGAGCAGCAAGAAGGCTGACAACAGTGCGCCCACGAAGGTGACCGGCGACGGAACGAAGACGGCCGATGGCCTGCAATACTGGGACATCAAAGTGGGCACAGGCGCCACGGCGTCAGCGGGCCAGACGGCGAAGGTCCACTACACCGGGTGGCTGACTAATGGCAAGAAGTTCGACAGCTCTCTGGACCGTGGCGAGCCATTTACGGTAGAGCCGCTGGGCACCGCGCCGGTCATCCAGGGGTGGAATGAAGGCATCATCGGGATGAAGGTGGGCGGCAAACGGCAATTGCGAATCCCGCCACAACTCGGTTATGGAGCTCGCGGGACCCCGGGCGGCCCGATTCCTCCGAATGCGACGTTAATCTTCGACGTCGAACTGTTGGGCGTGCGGTAAAACCACAAAGGACACTAAGGCTCACAAAGGAAAACCTGTGGCTAGGAATTCCTTTGTGAACCTTAGTGTCCTTTGTGGTTATCGGTTCTTAGGCCTTTCTAGTGATTCGGCTCTTAGGCCTTGACTACCTTGCCGCTGCGCAGGCAGGAGGTGCAGACGCGCATGCGCTTGGCTCCGCCCTTCACTTTGGCGCGAACCGGGCGCAGGTTGATGTTCCAGCGCCGACGCGATACGTTGTGGGCGTGGCTGATGGTATTTCCGAATTGCGGCCCTCGGCCGCAGATATCACAAACTTGTGCCATGACTGCTCCAGAGAAATTCAGAACTTAATGCGCAAAACATAGATTTTACCGGAGTTGAGGTGGTTTCGGCAACTCAAGACGGTCGCGCTGTAGATGCTCCAAGATAATGTCACCCCCTAACTGCAACCAGACTTTGTCACCCTAGAGGGATGGTAACAGTGAGTCAGAAAGAGTTCCAACGCGTGAAAGTGATTGAGAATGCAGTAGACGGGCGGCTGAGCGTAAGCGAAGCGGCGGGTCTACTGCAACTGAGTGAACGGCAAGTGCAACGGCTCAAGCCGCGTTACCGCCCCGAATCCGTGGCTTGGGTGCACCATGGCAATCGCGGACGGCCCATGCCCTGGGCTTTCGCCGCTGGCCTGCGCCGGACCATCCTCGAACTGGCGCGCGGCAAGTATGCCGGCTTCAACGATTCTCATCTCTGCGAAAAACTACACACCGAGGAAAACCTCGAGGTCAGTCACGAAACCTTGCGTCGCATCCTGCGCGCGGCCAAGCTGGCTTCTCCGCAGAAGCTCCGCCCTCGCCGCCGTCCGCGCTTTGGCATGATGGTGCTCAGCGACGCCAGCCGTCATGATTGGCTCGACTCACAACGAGAGCCAATCGCACTGGTAAGACGCTTGCCATGCATCTTACTTTAGGGTAAGATGGTGTCACGATGAGAGTCTACCGCACCGTCATCAGCTCGAAGGGGCAAGTAGTGATTCCGGCTGAACTGCGCGAGCAGTTCGGGTTGGAAAAGGGTACGCGGGCAACGTGGAGCGAAGAAGGAGGCCGTTTGGTGCTTACACCAATCACGGAGCGGCGACTGGACGAGATCATGGGATTTCTCAAGCCGAAGCCGGGCGAACCATCCATGTTTGAGGAGTCGTTCGCGGACCGCGCGCGCGAACGCGCTCGAGAAAAGCAGTGACATCTGCGTTTTCTCGTGGGAGCGCACGGCGCTACGTCCTCGATGCTAACGCGCTGATCGCCTTCTTTGAAAACCGTCCCGGTGCTGCGTACAAAGTTCGACATCTGCTGGACGAATCCGTGCGCGTGGACCTCCCGCTGCTGATGTCAGCGGTGAATTGGGGTGAAGTCTTCTATATCGCATGGAGGCGCCACGGCGAAGCGAAGGCCTTGGAAGCCGAAGCGAGGTTGCAAGAGATGCCCGTGGCGGTCATCGGCGTGGATCGAGAACGGGCGTCTCGGGCGGGCGCGTTGAAGCAAAAACACAGCCTGGGTTACGCCGATGCTTTTGCCGCCGAACTGGCTATCGAGCGCGGCGCCTGGCTGGTCACGGCCGATCCCGAGTTTTCAAAGGTTGGAAAAACGCTGGCCGTCTATTCTCTGCCACGGCATGAGAAGTAGGCGAGGCGTTATCATTTTGAATTCGGATTCGGGTTTAGAAACAACTGGCGTCCTGGCTTTTCCCGCATGTCCTTGGGCCTCACGCGGGACCTAGCTTCGAAAGCGTTTCGGTAGTCGTCTACGTTCCATTCCCACGCTTCCTGAATCTCGTAATTCCGGTCGTAAAGTATCCAGATCAGCTTGTCCCAGTCGTAGTTATGCGCCTTCGCCACTAGCGTCACCGGTGATCCCGGTTTACCACTCGGACGGTTGGCCTTTACTTGGTATCGAAGGTCTCTGAATCTGAAATCGTAGCCTTTCGTAACAGAGGTTCTCTTCCTGCAGTCGGCGCAGTAATCCTCCTCTGGCAGGCCCTTCAACTTTAGGGCTGCGTCGAGTTCGGAAATGGCGCTAGTAATCTGCGGGGCGACGCCAAAGCGATTCTGCCATCGCAACGCGACCTCGACCAGTCGGGATCGAAGTTCGGCGGCCTTGGTCGGTTCAGTCCCAGTGCTCACGTCCAAAAATGCCTCCCTCGTGATCCCGGCCAACGACCAACGGCAGATGACCAACGACGGTTTCTTACGCGCTGGCCGCGTCCTGATTTCCTAGCGGGAGGAAATACTGAGTTCCCTTAATCGGGGCGGAAACTTTTCGCAGAAGCTCCTGCAGGTCTTCGTTCCGCTCCACGAAATCGATCTCTGACGTGTTCACGATCAGCAGGTCCGATGACGTGTAGTGAAAAAAGAAGTGTTCGTAGGCCTTGATCACTTCTTCGAGATACTCTTCGTTGATCGCCTTCTCTCCCGGCGCATTCTTTTTCTTCAGGCGCTTTTTCAGAACCTCGGGAGTGGCCTGCAAATAGATCACCAGGTCGGGCGTGGGGAGCTGTTCGCGGAAATAGTTGTAATAGCGATTGTAGGTCTCGAGTTCCTGGTCGGTGAGGTTGAGGCAGGCGAAGAGTTTGTCTTTTTCAAACACAAAATCCGTGACCACCGATTTCTGCGAGTGCGGTCCTAAGTCGAGTGCCCGGAGCTGTTCGAAGCGGCGGATCAGGAAAGCGAATTGCGCCTGGAATCCCGCGCCGCGTTCGCCGTCGTAGAAGGCGCGCAGGAATGGGTTGTCCTCCGCTTCCATGACGCGCTGTGCGTTGAGGCGCTCGGCAAGAACCCTCGTCAGCGTGCTCTTCCCCACGCGTATGGGACCTTCCACGGCAATGTAACGGGGCAGTTCGAAAAGGTTGGCCATGGGATCGAGCTTCGAATGGCAGGATATCCCGACAAAGCTTTGAGCGCAATTGCGGGAAGAGTAACCCCTCTTCACCACAGAGACACAGAGCCACGGAGAAAAATCCTAGGAACGTGGCGGCTGGTTAATCCCGTGCGGCGGACCATTGGAAAAGAAGCTAAACTTTTTTCTTCTCTGTGACTCTGTGGTGAAATCGACATCCCCGCGGTTACAATCGGCGCATGTTGGGCTACGTCGTTTCGGGCATTTGCGGAGCCATCGCTGCTTCGGCGGCGGGCTACCAGTCCATGGCGCCGACCGGACAGTTGTATGGCCGAACTTTCACCGGACTAAAACCCGGGGCCAGGCAACTCGCACTGACCTACGACGACGGTCCGAACGATCCGCACACTCTTCGTCTGCTCGAAGTTCTTGCCCGACACAACGTAAAGGCGACATTTTTTCTCATCGGGCGCTACGTGAAACAAAGACCCGATATCGCGCGCGAGTTGGCGCGGGCTGGGCATGTCGTCGGCAATCATACTTTTGGCCATCCCAATCTGATCTTTGCTTCGGCGCGCCAGACGAGAATGCAATTGCGAGATTGCGAGCAGGCGCTGACGGATGCGGTGGGAGAGCATTCTCGCCTCTTTCGTCCGCCGTTTGGTGGACGCCGGCCGGGTACTTTGAAGATTGCGCGTGCGCTTGGTCTGGAGCCGGTGATGTGGAATGTGACCGGTTGGGACTGGAAGGGAAAACCAACGGAGTACGTTGAGCAGAAAGTGCGCCGGCAGATTCGCGGCGGAGATGTGATTCTGTTACACGATGGCAGCCATGCGGCATTCGGCGCGGATCGTTCGCAAACCGTAGTTGCGACTGATCGGCTCATTACCCGGTACAAGTCGGAAGGATACGAATTCGTAACGGTTCCGGAGATGATGGAAAAATCAGTTATCAGTTCTCAGCCTGCAGTTGGCAGTTAAAACCATGCGGTGCTGCGCACCTGACCGGGTCTGAAACCCGGTCCCACCCAAGCGAAAATCGCGTGGGGACGGCCGCCCTCGGCCGTCCAGTCGAGCAAAGCTCGACGGCTACGCGTGTACTGCCGCGAACGCTTGTTTGGCCACGCTAATCGTCCGCTGGATATCTTCTTCGGTGTGCGCTGTGCCCAGAAACGCTGCTTCGAACTGCGAGGGCGGAAGGTAGACGCCATTGTCCAGCATGGCGCGGAAGAAGCGACCGAAGGCCTCGGTATCGGACTTCGCGGCTGAATCCCAATCCGTGACTGGACCGGGAGTGAAGAACCAGGTGAACATGGAACCCACGCGGTTGTGGCAGATAGACACGCCCGCATCTTTTGCTGCCGCGGCCACTCCGTCCACCAGTTCCCCGCTGAGCTTGTCGAGGCGCGGATAAATTTCTTGTTTATTTTCCCGCAGATGACGTAACGTGGCCAACCCCGCAGCCATGGCGAGCGGATTCCCCGAAAGCGTGCCCGCCTGATACATGGGCCCAAGAGGCGCCACCATATTCATGATCTCCGAAGATCCGCCGTAGGCTCCCACCGGCAGTCCGCCACCAATAATCTTGCCCATCGTGGTTAAGTCTGGCGTCACGCCATAAAGCTCTTGCGCGCCGCCGAAGGCCAGGCGGAATCCGGTCATGACTTCATCAAAAATCAGCACACTCTTTTCCCGCTGGGTGATCAAGCGCAGAGCCGCCAGATATCCGCCTGGAGCAGGAACGCAACCCATGTTGCCCACGACTGGTTCGACGATGACGCAGGCGATTTCGTGCTTGAATTTCTTGAATGCGTGTTCGAGCGCGTCAGTGTCATTGAACGGGAGCGCTAGCGTGAACTGAATGAATTCTTCCGGCACCCCCGCAGAGCCCGGGATGCCGAGCGTCGCAATCCCCGAACCAGCTTTAACCAGGAGGGCGTCGGCGTGCCCGTGATAGCAGCCCTCGAATTTCACAATGTACTTGCGCTTGGTGTAGGCGCGAGCCAGTCGAATGGCTGACATCGTGGCTTCCGTCCCCGAATTGACGAAACGGACTTTCTGCATATGCGGGAATGCGGAAAGCACAATTTCCGCCAGGTCGGCCTCGGCGGGAGTGGAAGCGCCAAAACTGGTGCCGTTGCAGGCGGCGTCCATAATCGCTTCGATCACTTTGGAGGGAGCGTGCCCGAGAATGAGTGGACCCCAGGAGCCCACGTAGTCGATGTACTCGTTGCTATCGGCGTCGAAGATGTGCGAACCCTGCCCGCGCACAATGAAGGGCGCGTCTCCGCCTACGGAACGAAAGGCACGGACCGGCGAATTGACGCCGCCGGGAATCATCTGCTCAGCGCGTTCCTGCAGCTTGCGGGATATCTCCGTCTTGCGGGCCATGGGCTCTCCGAAGGGAAACTGGACATCTATGGTAACAGCGGGGAGCAGAGGCCTGCAGCCCGCGTTTCCGGGGCCCGACTTCGAGGTCAAGAAAGGCAACGGAATTCACCGGATATTTACAGTCTCGCAACAGTCCTGAAACACGTTCTGGGTATTCTCTTTTCAGTACACACGCCCTTCTAACCGGGAGGGTTTCAAGGACAGCTTCGGGGGGCTCCGAGCTGTCCTGATTTTTTGGGTGGCAATTCTCATCAACGACGCTCCCGCTCATTTCAGGTAAGCACGAACCAGGCCAATCAGGTCTTCTCCCAATTCTTCAGGCGAATCCACCTCGTGATCAGGATTCATCATGTGCAGGCGGATATGGTCCTCAAGGACCTCAGCCATCAACCCGTTAACTCCACCACGAATCGCGGCCAACAACATCAGGATATCGGCGCATTCATCTCCGGCAGTGAGCGCGCGCTCGACGGCTGCGAACTGGCCACGAATCCGCTTGATGCGGAACAGCAGCTTCTGTTTCTCTTTTGAAATTTCGGGAATTTTATCTGGCATTTTTCCCCGCTTTCTCGAGTTTTTCTTGACAATACCCAAGGGGGGTATGATATAAGATTCTTGACGGGAAATCTACAGGTCCCGTCAGGAGCGACGAAGCAAGTATGCAAACTGTATTTGGAGCAGAGCCTCCGAGTAGTATCGGCGGCATTCCGGTTTAGAACAAGCGGTAAGGTGTCCTGATAAGCTTCATCCTGCCTATCGCCTCACCTCTGCTTCTTCTGGACCGACAACTGAAGAGCGCGAGGGATCGAGGCTGGTGCCGCAAGGCGCACTTCTTCCTTCTGCAAGTTCGAAACCCGTATTGCGATACGACTCGGCAGAGCTGCGGCCACTGCGTTGGGACAGCATGCGCTGAAAGTGCGCGCAATCTTTATGAACTCTTTATCGCATTTCTGGCGGCCTTGACATCGAATGAGTAGTTGAAATTTACAGAAAGGAGGATAACGACAATGTCCTGCATGACTCTATTCGCACAACCGATGGCGATGGCGACGACGCAGCTCGCGAGCGCAATCCACTACGAAGATGCCACTTTGGAACCCAAGGCGGAATACAAGCCTTTGCGCATGAGCTGGGTCGTGGTCACCGACGAAAATGGCAAGCGGCAGCTCCGCATGCACTGGGTGAAACAGGATTGCTGAGAGCGTTCGGCTCGACCTGTAACATTCCCTTAACGAACCCTCCGTAGCCTGGGTGGGTTGGCAGCATCTTCGACTCGCGTTGGAGAACTCGCCAACCTCCCAACCGGACGCCCTATGGAGTTAACTATAGTTAATCTTACGTGTTAGAGTAGCGTTAATTTATTGGGGAAAAACCCGGTGAGTGGAATCAGCCCTCTCGGAATGGGTTGGACCAGGTCGTTCGTCTGAACGTAGAAAATATGCGAAAGCAAGCCCAACTCGTCAATATCAGTGCACGCTGGGGGATGCTCGTGCTCTGGGCGGCTTTTGCTACGCCGCTTCCATCCTTTGCGCAGCAGCCGGACGCGCCCGCCGCGGCGAAGCTGGATACCGCACCCCAGCCAAACGCTCCCAATGACGCTGATCCGCCTGCGGATCCACCCGCAGACGAGGGTGTGGAGACGATGTTTCCGCATTTCAAAGACACGCGCTACTGGCTTTCGGGTCAGATGAATTTCATTTTCCAGACCCACCCCACATTCCCCGCGGCTTACAGCGGGCAGCACAGCCTGGGCGCAAACTACGAGAAAGCCACGTCGCGGGTGTTGACGCTTTACACCGGCGTGCGCCTCAACAACTCCACCGAGATTTTGGTGGACATTGAAGAGGCCGGCGGAGCGGCTCTGAGCCAGGGCTTCGGGCTCGCGGGCAACACCGATCTCGACATCGTTCGCAATCCCCTGTTGAGCAAAGCGCCTTATGTGGCGCGGGCCATGATTCACAAAGTGTTTGCGTTGAGCAAGGACAAGGTCGAAAATGAGCGCAGTTACCTGTCGCTCTTCGACGAACTGCCGCGCCGCCGGCTGGAAGTCCGCTTCGGAAAGTTCAGCATGGTGGATTTTTTTGACCTCAATTCCGTTGGTTCAGATACCCACTTTCAATTCACCAACTGGACGGTCGACAACAACGGCGCATACGACTATGCGGCCGACACGCGCGGCTACACCGTCGGGGCTACAGTCGACTATGAAGACCGCAACTGGGGTTTCCGCTTCGCTGAAGCTCTTATGCCCAAGATCGCCAACGGAATTGATCTGGTGTGGCGACCGTGGCAAGTCCACGCGGAGAACTATGAATTAGAGTTACGCCACGGCTTGATCCCGAAAAAAGGGGGCGTGGTCCGGCTACTCGGCTACACCAATTACGCCAACATGGGAATCTATCGCCAGGCTGTAGCCAACTTTGAAGCAGGCCTCACAACCACTCCAGATATCACGGATCATCCCTGGCACATCACTCGCAAGTACGGATTCGGCGTGAACCTGGAGCAGAATCTCACTCATTACCTGGCCGCGTTCGGCCGCTTCGGCTGGGATAACGGCAAGACCGAATCCTTTGCCTACACAGAGGTCGATCAAACCTTCGACCTGGGACTTGGCGCGGCTGGCGCCTGGTGGCATCGCAAGCAGGACCGGGCGGGCGTTGCCTTCGTCACCAATGCAATCTGCAAAGATCACCAGACCTACCTCGCCGATGGTGGCCTCGGCTTTCTCCTCGGCGATGGCAAACTGAACTACGGTCGCGAGTACATCGTGGAGTCCTACTACACGGTCCACGTGTGGCGTGGCATTTACGTGGCTCCGGGCGTGCAGCACATCAACGACCCGGGATACAATCGCGCTCGCGGGCCGGTGATCGTGCCTTCGTTCCGCGCGCACGTGGAGTTCTAAGAATTCCGGACGCACCAGGGTTCGACACTAGTTCTCGACCTTCACACCCTTCCAGAATGCCACGTATCCCTTGATCTCTTTGGCAGCCGGCTTCGGCTCCGGGTAGTACCATGCCGCGCCCTGATTTTGTTTGCCGTTCACTTCGAGGTCGTAGTAGCTGGCTGTACCCTTCCAGGGGCAAACGCTGTGAGCGGAGCTCGGTTTGAAATACTCCTGTTTGATGGCATCCGGTGGAAAATACTGGTTGCCTTCCACTTCCCGGCATTGGTTTGATTCCGCGAGGACGGTGCCTTCCCATATTGCTTTTGCCATAACACAAGTTTAGATTTCTTCTATGGTCAGTGGCTTCGAAAAATTCGTCGCGGACGCAATCACCCCGACCGCGACCGAGCCCCGTTTCAATGGCCATTCCATGGTGGGCGCATTGAAACGCGTGCTGGTGTGTTCACCGCGAACCGCCTGCTGGCATCAACCCGAGCGGGCCGCTCGGTGGCGGGAACTTGGCTTCGCTCATCCACCGGATTTCGAGATGGCACAGGCGCAGCACGAGGCTCTGTGTCGCGAATTGGAAGCGTGCGGCGCGGAGGTTGAGGATATTCCCCCGGCCATGGAACTTTCGCTCGATGCGGTCTACGCCCACGATGCGTCGTTGCCGACCGATTTTGGATTGATCCTGATGCGTCCGGGCAAAGCGAACCGGGTTCCCGAAGGCAAGCATCACGGATCTTTCTGCCAGATCCTGGGCATTCCGATGCTGGCGAAGATTACGCCTCCCGCGACAACGGAAGCCGGGGACATGGTATGGCTTGACGCCAAGACGCTACTCATCGGCCATGGCTATCGCACTAACGCGCAAGGCATCCAGCAAATGCGGGCGCTGCTCAAACCTAAACGTGTGGAGGTCCTATCGGCGCCGCTGCCGCATGGCACCGGGCCTTCGGCCTGCTTGCACTTGATGTCTCTGATCAGCCTGTTGGACGAAAAAATCGTGCTTGTTGACCTGCCCTGGCTGGCCGTTGAAACGCTGGAGTTATTGAAAGGGCGCGGGTATCGCATCATTGAGATCGATTATTCCGAGCGAGATTCGCTGGCTTGCAACGTACTTTCGTTGGGGGAAAAGCGTCTGCTGGCGTTGGAAGAAAACGTAAAGACGAATGACAAGCTGCGTGCGGCGGGATTTGATGTTCGGACTTTCCGCGGTTCGGAGCTCTGCATCAACGGCAGTGGCGGCCCAACCTGTCTGACTCGTCCGTTACTGCGGGCATGATCAAGTGTGGAAGATCAATGAAGGACGAGCGTCCTCGCTCGTCCAGGCCCAACCGAATTCAGCTCCGCGAATCTCCTGTTAGAATCAAGAAGCAATGGTCTTGCCTTTCGTCCGCGATCTGTTCGCGGACGTGGAAAAGTTGCCCGCCTTCATACGTGTAGCCTCCCACCTTCGCGAGGGCACGGGACGTTTACGTGTGTCCGGACTCACGCCTACCGCAAAGGCCCTGCTACTGGTTTTATTGCAAAAGGCCGCGGGACGGCCATTCATCGTGGTAGTTCCCGACAACCGAACTGCAGAGGAGTTGGTCCCAGTCTTGCAGGCGTTCCATGAACTGATTGGGGGGAACGACCCGGATTCGGTGGTTTCGCTTCCGACGCGAGATGTGCTGCCGTTCCAGAATCTCTCCCCGCATCCCGAGATCCAGGAAGAACGCGCGGTCGCACTTTGGAAAATTGCCACCGGCGCCGTTTCGATTCTGGTTTCACCAATTGCAGCCACAGCGCTTCGCCTTCGTTCCGCGGAGTACTATGCCGATCTGGCGCGAATGATTCGCCGCGGTGAGACGCTCGATACCGAGCCGTTGCTGCGGCACCTGAACACCGTTGGTTACGCTGCGACCGACGTTGTGGAGATGCCTGGCGAGTACGCCATACGAGGCGGCATCCTAGATGTGTATTCGCCTGAGGCCGATCGTCCACTGCGCATCGAGTTCTTCGGAGACGAGGTCGAATCCATCCGCAAGTTCGATCCTGCGACTCAGCGGTCGTCCACTCCGGTCGACGAAGCGCTGCTGCTTCCACTTACTGAAACTCCGATTAATGACGACCTGCTGGGAGCCATTCACGTCCGCTTGTTGGGAAAGCGCATCACCGGCTCACAAGAGGTGGTCGAGCAGGCCGTCCGCTCTGGCGGCGTCAGCGTGTTTCCTGGCTGGGAATTTTACGCGCCCGTTGCTGGGGCGGATCGCACCGTTTTTGATCTGCTCCCGCAAGCTGTAATCCTGACGGACGAACCGGATAATCTCAAACAGGAGTTCGAGCACACCTGGTCACGAATCGAAGAGGCGCACGAACGGAGCGAGGTCGGGAATCTGGTGCGGCCTACAGATCTGTATCTTCCCCCCGATGACTGGTGGCGGAAACTGGCCGATTTTCCGGGAGCCTCGATTGAGCACCTCGGAATCGCGCGTCCCGACGAAACTGAAGCGGTCACTTTCCATTCGCAGCCGGCGCAGCGCTTTCACGGCGCGGTTCCTGCCATGCTGGACGAGGTCAAAAAGGAACTGGCGGAACAGAATCGCGTGCTGATCGCTGTTCCGAATATCGGCGAGGTCGAGCGCCTGGCAGATGTATTCAGCGAGTACGGCCTTTCTTTCCGCCTGGGCAGCCGCACTCGCGGTGGAGAAAGTTACGCCGACGAAACCTCCTATTTCGCGGGCGAGATTCTTACCACCACCCTGGCCAAAGCGTATGTGCCGGACGGCGTCATTTTGCCCGAGGCACATCTGGCGATTCTGGGCTCTCGCGACCTATTCGATGAGTCGGACTCTGTGGTTTCGCGCCCGCAACGTTCGAAGTCCAAAGTTTCCGCGTTCCTTTCCGACTTCCGCGACCTGCAAGTTGGAGATTACGTAGTCCACGTCGAGCACGGCATCGGACAGTATCAGGGACTGAAGGAAATCAATCAAGGCGATGGCAACGCTGAATTCATGCTCCTGGAATATGCGGAAGGTGCACGTCTTTATGTTCCGCTAACCCGGCTCGACCTGATTCAGAAATACCGGTCGTCGGAAGGCGCAAAGCCTGCGCTGAATCATCTGGGCACGGCGGCGTGGGCCAAGACCAAGGCGCGCGTGCGCAAGGCCATGAAGGACATGACCGAGGAACTGCTGAAGCTCTACGCGGAGCGGAGCGCAGCCAAGGGACATGCATTCGCGCCCGACAATCAGTGGATGCACGAGTTCGAAGATGCCTTCGAGTTCACCGAGACGGAGGACCAGGACCTCGCCATTACCGACGTGAAACGGGACATGGAATCTTCGCAGCCGATGGACCGGCTGCTCTGCGGCGACGTCGGTTACGGCAAGACGGAAATCGCCATGCGGGCGGCGTTCAAGGCGGTTAATGACAATAAGCAAGTCGCGTTGCTTGCGCCCACGACGGTGCTCGCCTTTCAGCACTACGAAACTTTCAAGCAGCGCTTTGCCGCCTTTCCAGTGAGCATCGAGATGATCAGCCGCTTCCGCTCGGCCAAGCAGCAGAAAGAGATTCTGGAAAAGGTGGGTACAGGCAAAGTGGATATTTTGATCGGCACCCACCGCCTGCTATCGAAAGATATCAAGTTCACCGATCTCGGGCTGCTGGTTGTGGATGAAGAGCAGCGCTTCGGCGTGCGCCACAAAGAACGGCTGAAGCAGATGCGGAAGGAAGTCGACGTTCTCACCATGTCCGCCACTCCCATTCCACGAACGCTGCACATGTCTTTAGTTGGGATGCGCGACATGAGTGTGATTGAGACTCCGCCCAAGGATCGCATCGCCATTCAAACTGTGGTGGCAAGTTGGGACGAGAAGTTGATTCGGTCTTCAATCGAACAGGAGCTCGACCGCGGCGGGCAGGTGTATTTCGTCTACAACCGCGTGGAGACCATCTGGGAGATCGCGGCCAAGCTGCAGGAATTGGTTCCGCGGGCCCGCATCATTGTAGGACATGGCCAGATGTCGGAGGGAGAACTGGAAAAAGTGATGCTGAAATTCATGCATCATGAGGCCGATATTCTGGTGTCCACCACGATTATCGAAAACGGGCTCGACATCCCGCTGTGCAATACCATCATCATCAATCGCGCCGATCGTTTTGGTCTGTCCGAGCTCTATCAACTGCGGGGGCGCGTGGGACGCTCGAATCGCAGGGCCTATGCCTATTTGCTCATTCCGGCGGAGGTCGAGCTTACGCCGATCGCGCGGCGGCGGCTGGCGGCGCTCAAGGAGTTTTCCGATCTCGGCGCGGGATTCAAAATTGCCGCGCTGGATCTCGAATTGCGTGGAGCAGGCAGTCTGCTCGGAGGAGAGCAGAGCGGACACATTGAGGCCATAGGCTTCGAACTGTACACCCAGATGCTCGACCGCGCCGTCCGCGAGATGAAGGGCGAAGCCGCACCGGATGAGGCCGAGACCCAGCTCAACCTAGGCCTTAATATTCGTATCCCGGTGAATTACATTCCAGAGGAGAATCAGCGGCTGCGAATGTACAAGCGGGTTGCCGGAGTCGAAAGCGAGTCGCAGCTGAGTGACGTCGGCGCTGAACTTGAGGACCGCTACGGCGAGCCGCCAGCCGCGGTGCGAAACCTGCTCGATTACGCTTCGCTCAAACTGCTGGCCGTGCGCGTGGGCGTAAACGCAATCGAGCGCAAGCGGGATCTCGTGACCATTAAATTTCGTCAGAATGCAGGAGTCGATCCAGGCAAGCTGGCGCAATTTGTGTCCTCACAACGTGGCGCGCAATTCACCCCGGACGGAATGCTGAAATTTTCGCTGAAAGCAACCGCAGCCGAGGAAGTATTGGACCATCTCGAAACCCTGCTGGAAAAACTCGCCGGTGAGGTTCCCGAGACGGCCTCTACCTCAGAAAAGGTCAGCTAGACCGTTTTCAAATATCGGGACTACAGAAAGCGTGTCATCCCGAGCGCAGCAAGGGGATCTAGGTTCTTGTTCGTCAACCGGTACTGCCGCCGCTGGCAGGCACCCCAGATCCCTCGCCTTGCTCGGGATGACAGTTTTGTGGATGGGATACACCAACTGTGAAATTGCTAACTCTGAGCATTTATCGCGTGCTAGTCTCTTTTACTCCGAGAGTATGAACGACGAATGACCCTGCCCTCGCTAACCCCGTCCACCGGCTTCAGCCTGGCCGCTGTGTTCTCCTGGGGCACCAGTGATTTTCTTGGCGGATACGGCGCCCGGCGCGCCAATGCATTCGTGCTAACCGCAATCGCGCATCTCAGCGGCCTGCTCCTCATGGCGGGAATAGCCCTGGCAACTCATTCGCGCTTCCCTTCGGGAATTGCCGTCGCGTGGGCTCTGGTGGCGGGTTTTTCCGGAGGTGGCGCGTTGGCCATCTTTTATCGCGCATTGGCCACCGGAAGAATGGGCCTGACCGCCCCGGTGGCGGCGGTGCTCGGCGCAGCCATTCCAACCGTATTCGGAATGTTCCGCGAAGGTCTACCCCAGGCTGCGCAAGTCGTCGGTTTCGTACTGGCTGCGACAGGAATCTGGCTCATCTCGCGAACCGAGGACGACAGCCCCCCCGAAGGCATCGGAATGGCCGCGCTCGCAGGCATCGGCTTCGCTGGATTCTATCTCTGCATCAAGCAGGCCGGCGACGGCTCGGCGTTCTGGCTCGCGGCGGTGTCGAAAGTGGCGTCGTTCACTCTGACTGGCTTGATCGTTCTCATCGGACACAGCCTCCGCGAAATTGATCGCCGTGGGATCACCCTTGGCGTATTTGCGGGTTCCCTAGACATCATTGGCAGTGTACTGTTCATCCGTGCGAGCCAGACCGGCCGTCTCGATGCCGCCGTCGTGCTCAGCTCGCTCTATCCCGCAGTGACCGTGTTGCTCGCCCGCTTCATCCTCAGGGAGCACTTCACCCGCTGGAAAGCTCTGGGCATGGTCGCGGCGCTGCTGGCCGTGCCCATGATTGCATGGCGCTGAAGAAAATCCGACCGCTGATTTGCGCGGATTGACGCTGATTTTTCCCCTGAGACAACGTTCAAGATTTGATCCGTGGAAATCAGTGAGAATCCGTGGCTAGTTCTTGCTGTTACCATCTTTCCGATGCCCTTGCTCGAAATAAGCAACCTGACCAAAGTTTTTGCGCTCGGGGAATCCGTCTTTGGCGGCGGCACAACCCGCGAGGTTCGTGCCGTCGATGACGTCACGCTCGACATTCAATCCGGCGAAACCCTCGGCCTGGTTGGCGAGTCGGGGTCAGGCAAAAGCACACTCGGCCGCTTGGTGCTCCGGTTGATTGAGCCGACCTCGGGCAAGATTGTGTTCGAAGGCCGCGATCTGGTCACGGCCAGTCACGGTGAGATGCGCCGCCTGCGTCGCGACATGCAAATCATCTTTCAGGATCCCTTTGGGTCGCTCGATCCCCGTATGCGCGTGGAAGATGTCATCAGCGAGCCGCTGATTATCCACGAAGGTCTGACTCCTGATGCGCGGCGCACACGAGTTGCAGAGTTGCTTCGCGCCGTAGGCCTTGACCAGTCCGCCATGCGCCGGTTCCCTCACGAATTCAGCGGAGGCCAGCGCCAACGCATCGGAATTGCCCGGGCGCTGGCGCTGCATCCGAAATTCATTGCGGCGGACGAGCCCGTCTCTGCTCTCGACGTGAGCGTCGGAGCGCAGATCGTCAATCTCCTGGCCCAGCTGCAACGCGAGTTCGGCTTGACCTACCTCTTCATCTCGCACTCTATGCCCGTAGTGCGTTACCTGGCCACTCGTATTGCCGTAATGTATCGCGGAAAGATCGTCGAAGTTGGCCCAACCGGGCAAATCACGGAACGGCCGAAGCACCCCTACACCCGCAGCCTGCTCGAAGCAACGCCAGAAGTGATCGCGTAGATGGAGGACGGACGGGAACGCCCGGCCTCGACCAAATCGCAATGCGACGAAGCTTGTCCGTTCTCTCTCCGCAGACTACAATCCACGACGGCGTTCTTCTGTCGGCATTCTTTTTAAGGAGGCTCGCATGGCCGCTCAACCCATAACCCCTATGCCAACACCCCCACCCGAGGAGCCGGCGCTTTCCGAAGGGGCGCGCATAATCGACACCTTCATCGCGCCCAGCAAGACCTTCACCGATTTGCGCCGCAACTCCAGCTGGTGGACGCCGTGGCTGCTGATTTCCATCGTTACGCTGATCTTCGTTTTCGTGATGGGCAGGCAGATCGGCTTCGAGCAGATCACCAAGAACTCAATTGCCCAATCATCGCGCGCCGAGCAGTTCGAAAAACTTCCGCCCGGGCAGCAGGCCAAGCAGCTACAGTTGGCGGCTACCATCACCCGCTACATCTCTTACAGTCTCCCTTTACTGAACCTGATGATTTTCCTGGTGATCGCGGCTGTGCTGATGGCCACCTTCAATGTGGCTGTCGGGGCCAAAGTGCCTTTCAAAACCTCGCTGGCGATTGTGGCTTATGGCAGCCTTCCCGGCATAATTGGCGCCATGCTGGGGATGATTTCCATGTTCGCCGGGATTGACCCGGCTGGCTTCAACGCGCAGAATCCCGTGGCTACGAACCCGGCGCACTTCATGGATCCTGCGGGAAACAAGTTTGTCTATGGCATGGCGTCGGCCTTGGATGTTTTCATCCTCTGGAACATTGTGCTCATGGGCATTGGTTTCGCATGCAACAGCAAAGTGAAGCGCTCGACGGCGATTGGCATCGTCGCCGGATGGTACCTGCTTTACAAGCTGGTGACCGCAGGACTGGCTGCTGCGACCTCTTAGCGCAACAGGCCACGCGAGCCCGAGGCCGACTATGGCGAAACCAGCTTACTCCGAGTTATCCTTGAGCAACAACGGAGGCGTCATGAAACGAGCGCTCGTTTTTCTCGCGCTGCTTGCATCCACTGCTTTTCTGTTTGGCCAGGACAAACCCGAGCCAAACAAAACTGAACCGAAAACTACCGCGCCGACGAAGGCCGAGCCGAGCAAGAATCCGGTGACCGACGTGGTGAGAGAGATCTTGCCGCGCCAGGAGAAGAATCTGCTTGCAGCGGTGGAAGAGATGCCCGCCGATAAGTTCGGCTACAGTCCCACGCCCGCGCAGATCACCTTCGGCCATCTGGTGCTGCACATGACCATGTCCAACATCGAACTGTGCAGCAAGGCCGCGAGCATGCCTCCTCCCCCAATGAAACCTATGCCAGAGACCGATAAGGAGAGGCTGCAGGCAGGGCTGACCAAGTCGTTCCTGTACTGCGAAGCAGCTATGGGCAAAGTGGACGATTCAAAACTCGGCAATCCAGTTGAGCTCTTCGGCGGAAGGCAGGGCACCGTGGCGTCCGCGCTGATTGCTCTTACCAACGATTGGGCAGATCACTACAGTGCCGCTGCGATGTATCTTCGCCTGAATGGCCTGCTGCCGCCATCGGCGCAGCCGAAGAAGTAGCAAGCTCACGATTTGCGATACACGCGCTCGCGATCTATACGTAGGGCCGGACGCCCCCGTCCGGGCAGCCGAGCGAAGCTCGACAAGGAGCTAGTCTCCTACTGAATCTGTACCAAATCAGGCGCGCTGGGCACCGCACTCTGCGGAGCCCGCCAGGAATCGAAGATCGACACCTGATGCACGCACGAGACCGTGCAGTGCGGAGCGCAGGATTTTTCGGTCACATACTCACGCCGAATATCCTGCACCGAGTACTTCTCCAGAGGAACTCCAGGATAGCCCCGCTGCTGGGAGCAATAGTGCACCAGCCCGTTCTCGCAGATGTATAAGTAACGCGCTCCGGCCCGGCAACGCCATTGATTCGGCCGCCCCTGCGCGATGTTGTCCTGAAAGCCATTGATGCGGGTGAAGCTACTCTTCTCCATCGCCTTCATTTCGTGATAGACGCGCTTTTCTTCTTCCGCCAACGGCTGCAGTTGTCCACTGCCATCGTGAATAATGCCGACGGTCGAACTGAAACCCAGCTCCAGAGCCCGTCTGCCGATGGTCAGCGCATCCTGTGGATTGCACACACCCCCGCCCACCACGGAGTTTATGTTCACATGGAAATCGGCGTTCTCAGCGAGCAGTTCCAGCTTCTTGTCCAAAACCTTGAGGCTTTTCTTGGACACATCGTCTGGCGTAACGTTATCAATCGAGATCTGCAGCCACTCCAGTCCCGCACGATTCAGCCGTTGAATGCGGTCCGCGACCAGCAGGTATCCGTTTGTAATCAGCCCCGCGATCATGCCACGCTCGCGAATGCGGCGAATGATCTCGTCCAACTCGGGATGCAGCAGCGGTTCTCCCCCGCTGATCGTGATCACCGAAGTACGCAGCTCGGCCAGCTTGTCCACCCGCTCGAACATGCTGGCAGTCGGCACGGGCTTCGAGAAATCGTCGTATTCGTTGCAGTATTCGCAAGCCAGATTGCAGCGGCGGATGGGAATAATGTGCGCCAGCAACGGATGGTCCGTGGACGCAAACGCACGAGCAATCATGCTCGCCCCGCGAAGGTTGCGGTGCAGCGCGAGCATGCGGCGGCGCAGAGTTGTAAGGCGGGCAGGCATGAATTTTACGATTGTTCTATTAGACCACACGCAGCCGCCGAGTTCGCGGTTTCGACATTGATCGGGCGTTTTTAGAGGTCGAACAGCAAACATTCAAACAATGGAGGACGGGCGTCCTCGGCCGTCTAACCTGAGCGCAGCTCAGCAGGACCATCGCCGCGAGGACCGGGCCTAGCTCACCAACTGGTGACCCGCATCCCGCAAAGCCTGCAGAGCGATTTCGACATTTTCCGCATCAACCAGCACATAGTCAGTATCAAACGTGGAAAGCGCGAAAATTGGAACTCCAATGTCGGCCAAAGGACCTATCACGGAAGCCAGAATGCCAACTTCCGAAAAAGAGAATGGCCCCTCGAGCTTGAAACACACCCACGGGCTCTTGGGCTGATGTTCCTCGGGAACACTGTCCGCAGCACACACGATGGACAGTTCATCGGCTGTCCGGGTCACCGAGGTGAAAGGCCCGCTCCACGCCCACTCCGGCACCGGCCCGTCCGCCGACAAGCGGCAGACAGCGAACTTCCCGGGCACCCGAGAGAATCTCAAACCACGCCTGGTCATGAGTCTAAATTTTATAGGATGGCCATCAAGCTACGACCTGGCCGCCACCGCATCAAACAAGTTCAAGAAGGCCAGCTTCTTTTCGGCGGGAAGAAACGAAGCTTCAAACGAGTTTCTCGCCAACTCACGCAAGTGCTCATCGGTAAAGCCGAATGAATCTTGAGCCAACTGATATTCCCGGCTCAAAGAAGTGGCGAACATCGCGGGATCGTCTGTGTTGAGCGTGACCATCACACCTTGATCGAAATAATTGCGGACCGGATGCTCCAAGATTGTAGGACAGACGCCGGTGCGCAGATTGCTGGTAATACAAATCTCCACCGGAACCTGCCGGGTGGAAAGCTCCTCCACCAGTTCGGCATCTTGCGAGGCAGTAAACCCGTGACCGATCCGTTCCGCCGGGAGATTCAGCGCTCCCCACACCGACCCCGGCCCGGCCGTTTCACCAGCATGCGCCGTAAGCCGAAGGCCATTGGCCGCGGCGTAGGCAAACACGTCGCGAAACAATTCAGGAGCGGCCTGGCGCTCGTCGCCGCCGATGCCGAATCCGACCACGCTCGGGCTCTTAAACCGCGCCGCCAGCTCGGCTACCTGTTGTGCCTTCTCCGCGCCAAACTGGCGCACCGCATCAAAGATCCAGAGCAACGAAACACCGAAGTCGCGCTCGGCACGTTCCCGGCCGCGTTCGAGCCCAACAAAGATCGCATCAAAATCCTGCTTGCGCCACAGGCACACTCCCACCGAGACGTACACTTCGGCGTGCAGCACATTCTCCGCCTTAAGTTTCTCCATCAACCGATATGTGATGAGTTCGTAGTCTTCAGGAGTCTGCAGCTCTTCAGTCACAGCCTTGAACGCCATCAGAAACCCGGTGAAATCCTTGTAACGATAAAGCTGCTCTACCTCTGCCAGCGTCGCTTTTTTCGCGTGACGCGTCTTCAACTCGATCAAGGTAGGAGGATCGATCGAACCCTCGAGATGCAGATGCAGCTCAGCCTTTGGGAGGGTGACGATAAAGTGGCTGGGCAGGGCGCTCACACCTCAGATTGTAGATTCCAAACCGCAGATTTGCGAACACTCGAAAGGATCACACCCTTATTCCCGGATTGGCAATCCGGACAACAACCTCCCGCCGATCTAGCGTCGGTTTACATGCTCGGGGCGAAAACCAAGCCCCAGGAGCCGAGCCGGAATCCGCCGCAAAATTGGCCAGCGCCGAAGGACTTTCAGAGGCCACGGAACCGAAAGAGTCTCGGCACTGCCCAGAATTCGGCGGATCACATTGTTCTGGATCAGGATCTGGAACCGTTGCGTGGCGCGAGTCGGGAAATTCCTCCGTCGTTGGACCGCCTGAAGATCGCTTTCAGTGACGTTGTTTTGTCGAAGTTTCGGGCCGAGTATGTTTGCTGCTGCGACCGCATCCTGAATCGCAAGATTGATTCCTACCCCGCCGATCGGCGACATCGCATGAGCGGCATCCCCGATACATAAAAGCCCCGGCCGGAACCATCGCGCGAGCCGGTCGACCCTCACGGTTAAAAGGCTGACCTCCTTCCAATCCCGCAGCTCTTCCATCCGGTCCTTTAAGAATGGCTCAAGATTCACGATTTCTTGCCGAAACGCTTCCAGGCCTCTTTGCCGGATTTCATCGGCTGTACCCTTCGGAATGACGAAAGCACATTGCCAGTAATCCTCGCGATTGATCAGAAACAGAATCCTGCCACGATCAAAATGGCCCAGGGTCTGCGCCGGATCGGTGGGATGTTGGCTGATTCGCATCCACATCACATCCATCGGAGCTCCAAGATCAATCACTTCGAGGCCAGCACGCTCGCGAACTACAGAGTGGCGGCCGTCAGCGCCGACCGTCAACGGGGCGCGAATTTGGAGAACGCCGTTCGGTGTCTTTGCGCGAACCCCCGCCACCGTGCCGCTCACTTCGATGAGGTCAGTCACCTCGGCCTGCATTTGCAAGTGAAATGTGGAATAGTGGATGGCCTGCTCGGTGATGAAGTTCAGGAAGTCCCATTGCGGCATCAACGCCAGAAAATGGCAGTGAGTCGGCAAGTGCGTGAAATCCGCAATGGTGACGGTTTCGCTGCCGACCTTGCCGGCAAGCTCACGCACCTGCTGATGCGGGCGTTTCAAGAACTCGTCCAGAATGCCAAGTTCATACATGATTTCAAGCGTGGACGGATGGATTGTGTCGCCCCGGAAATCACGCAGAAAGTCCGCGTGTTTTTCGAGCACGAAAACGTCAACGCCCTGGTGCGCAAGGAGGAAGCCCAACATCACCCCGGCAGGACCGCCTCCGGCGATGCAACAGCGAGTGTGGACCGTGTCATCCACGCAAACCAGTCTTAAGGGGGATTTGCATTACGCAACGGCTACGGCTTTCCGGCAAACTCACTATGATGCCGGCTATAGAGATAGTAGATGCTCAGGCCGATGACCAGCCAGGCAAAGAATCGCAGCCAAGTCAGAATGGGCAGACCGGACATAAGCAGAACGCAGAAGAATACGCTCAACACCGGCGCTGCAATGCCACCCGGAGCGCGGAACCCGCGATGTCGTCCGGGATCGCGATAGCGCAGGATGATCACGCCGATCGAAACCAGTACGAATGCGAAGAGCGTCCCGATGTTTGAAAGATCGGAAAGCGTGCCAATATCCAGAAAGCCTGCCGGAACACCGACCAGGAAACCTGCTATCCACGTAGCCGTTGCTGGCGTGCGAAACTGCGGATGCACCCGCCCGAAGAGCCGAGGCAGCAGTCCATCCCGCGACATGGAAAACCAGACTCGCGCCTGTCCAAGCTGGAACACAAGTAGCGATGAAATCATACCCATCATCGCGCCGAAGAGAACTCCCAGATGAATCCAGTTCAGGGTGTGTGAACCCGTTTGCACAGTCAAAAGCTTCATCGCGTTGACCACGGGAGCGGCATCGTCGCGCACCGACTGCCACGGCACAATCCCGGTAAGCACAACCGCAACGCCGATGTAGAGGACGGTGCAAACCACCAACGTGGCAATAATCCCAATTGGCAAGTCGCGTTGCGGATTGCGAGCCTCTTCGGCGGCGGTCGAGACCGAATCAAACCCAATGTAGGTGAAAAAAATGATCGAGCCGCCGGTCAGAATGCCCGACCATCCCATGGGAGCAAAAGGATGCCAGTTGGTGGGATGCACATACTGCGAGCCGACAATGACGAACGCGAGGATCGCCGCGATCTTGAGAATGACCATCACGTTATTGGCTTCTGCCGACTCGCGAATGCCACGAACCAGGATCACAGTCAAAATCATGACCACGAGAAACGCCGGGAAGTTGAAACCAAAATGAAGGCCCGGCGTGTAAAGCACGTTGCCCCTCAGATCCGTGAGCCCCCCGGGCAGATAAGCCGGCGAAATCCAGCGCAACGCCGGATGAAATCCGAACCAGTCAAACATGCCCACCAGATGCGCCGAGAAACCCACGCTGACGGCCATGTTGCTGACCGCGTATTCCAAAATCAAATCCCAGCCAATGATCCAGGCGATCAGCTCGCCCATGGTCGCATAGGTATACGTGTAGGCGCTGCCCGCGATCGGAATCATCGACGCCAATTCGGCGTAACAAAGCCCAGTAAAGCCACACACGATTGCGACTAGAACCAATGAGAGCGCCAGTGCCGGACCCGCGCCCGGGCGTCCTAATGACGCATGGTGAGTAACCAGAAAATCGAGTAGAGGAGCGTTGAGAATGGAAGAAGTGTCGAACTTCTGTCCACCGATCGCAGTCCCGATGACGGTAAAAATACCCGACCCGATCACCGCGCCGATACCAAGCGCAGTGAGCGAAACCGGGCCCAGAGTCTTCTTCAGCTTTCGCTCCGGCTCTTCCGAGTCGGAGATCAGCTTGTCGATGGACTTGCAACAGAAAAGCTGGTTGTCCGAGGTTCGAGGGCTCCCCTCCGTGGTTCGATTGGTGATGGTCGGTATTTGAGCCAAAGGGGTTGTCTCCTGGAACGCAGCCGCTAGCAATTGGCAGTCGGCATTCAGCACTCAGCCCCAAGGGCCAAGTGCTAAATGCCAAGTGCTGCCTCTTACCGCTTCGCCGCGCCGCGCACCATCTTCTTCACCTTGCGCTTCTTCGAGCCACGGGCATATTCCCGCGGCTTCAGCGGCTTTTCTGTTTTCACTTTCTTGCGGGCAGTACGTTTTGACTTTTTGCGTTCTTCCTTGCTTAGCTTTTTTGTATTTGCCATGAGTGCTGTTTATTTCTCCTTGAGTGATTCGCGACCAGGTGTCGAGCTTTGCTCGGCTGAACCGCCGAGGGCGGCTGTCCCCACGTGAGCATCGCCAGGTAAATCATGCCCTCTCCAACTGGGCATACTTCTCCACCAGCTTCTTCAAACCGAAGCGAGGGAATTGTACCGTAATCTTGGCCTCTTCACCCTCACCTTCTCGAAGGTATACCGTCCCTTCGCCATATTTGGGATGCCGCACCTTCTGGCCCGGCTTAAAACCCTTTTTGCCCTTTGGCTCCTCTACCAACGTTTTCGGAACGCTAAATTTCTTCCCCCGCGATGCGAAAAACTCCGCAATATTGTCAATGGAATTGTAGCTGCGTCCCGAGTAAGCCGGAGCCCGAGGCTGGCTGGGCGCGGTCCAATGAGCGCTGCTCTGATCCTCGTCTTCGTAGGCATAGTGGGTTTGTTCGCGAGGCTCGTGTGGCGCGGACACTCTTGTCCGCGAAGACTCCCGCTTGCGCCGCGATCCCCCCAATTCCTCCACTAGCCCGGCCGGCACTTCCTCCAAAAATCGCGAAGGCACGCTGGCCTCCGGCAAATCCGTTCCATAGCGCCGGCGATAGACAGCCCGCGTCAAAACCAAAGTATCCATCGCCCGAGTCATACCCACATAGCACAACCGCCGTTCTTCCTCGATATCGTCCGGCTGCAAAAAAGTCCGCGAATGCGGAAACAATCCCTCTTCCAACCCGCACAGAAACACCAGCGAAAATTCCAGGCCTTTTGCCGCATGCAATGTCATCAGCGTGATCTGGGCTTGCTCATCGTAAGCATCCGCATCGCTTACGAGCGCTGCATGATCAAGAAACTGATCCAGGGTCTCGCCGCGGTCGCGCGAATCCATGGCCGCATTCACCAGTTCGCGCAGGTTCTCAATCCGCGAGTAAGCCTCCGGCGTATCCTCCGCCTCAAGCTGCTTGATGTAGCCCGTGTGGTCGATGAGGAATTTCAGGATCTCGGCAGTGTTAGCCACATCGCCCGGAACGCGAAACCCGGAGTCCGGCGTAGGCGGCGTAGAGCGGGCGCCCTCACCCGCTTCTGGTGAAGAGGCGGACGGAAGAGCGCTGACCTCACCCTCCCCATCCGCGCTTCCGAAGTCGAACGCCAAGTTGTCGGGATCGAAATCAGTTTCATCTTCCGCAGTGAGCGAGACATCCGTCTCTACCTCGTCTTGCGGCTCCTCACTGGCCGTTTCCGCCAACCGCTCCACGTAGCTTCCAGCCAGCATCGCTCGCCCATCTTCAATCAAAGCCTTGAAACTCTTGAGCGCAGCCAAAGCACGCGCGGGAAGAAGCTGACGCCTGATCGCCGCTCCGATTGCACCCCACAACGAAACGCCGGTCTCCAGCGCAACCCGCTCCAAAACCTCAATCGTAGTCTTGCCAATCCCGCGCACCGGGGTGTTGATCACTCGCAGCAGGGAGATCGAGTCATCCACATTGTGGATGACTTTCAGATACGAAATCATATCTTTGATTTCGGCTCGCTCGTAAAACGAAAACCCGCCCACGACGTGATACTTCAACTGATACCGGCGCATGGCCTCTTCAAACAACCGCGATTGAGAGTTGGTGCGGTAAAGCACGGCCGCCCGCGCATTCTCACCCTGATCCACCGCCTCCCGCAGATGCTTCGAAATATAGTCAGCCGCAAACAGCGCCTCGTTCTCGCCATCCGGAGCCTCATAGTAGCCAAGCTTCGTACCACCCTGTCGCGACGTCCACAGATTTTTGCCCTTGCGCTTGAGGTTGTTCGCGACCACCGCCGACGCCGCCTGCAGGATGTTCTGCGTCGAACGATAGTTCTGTTCGAGGCGAATGATCTTGGCCTCGGGAAAATCTTTTTCAAACTCAAGAATGTTGCGGATGTCCGCTCCACGCCACGAATAGATCGACTGGTCTTCATCGCCGACGGCGCAAACATTGTGCCGGGTTCCCGCCAGCAGCCGCATCAATTCATACTGCGGACGATTCGTGTCCTGATATTCATCGACCAGAATGTACTGAAACCGCCGGTTATAGTATTCGCGAACTTCAGACGCAGCCTTCAACAGGCGCACAGTTTCAAGCAACAGGTCGTCGAAATCGAGCGCATTTGCTTTCGCCAGTTCTTTCTTGTACTCGGCGTAAATCTGCGCCACCCGCTCGGTCTTCGGATCAGCCGATTGCAGATAAACTTCCTGCGGATCGAGCATGTGATTCTTCGCCCATGAAATATGCGCCAGCACGGAGCGCGGCGTAGTCTGCTTGTCGTCGATCCCCAGCCGCCGCATGACCGACTTGACCAGCTGCTGCTGATCATTCTCGTCATAAATCACAAAGCTCTTGGTATGCCCGATCGGCGGCGCACCCGGAACGGAAGAAGGAATGCGAAGCGCCGCAATATCTCGCCGCAACACTCGCACGCAGAAAGAGTGAAACGTAGAAATCACCGGCTTGGCAATCGACAGCCCGCCCACCAGCTTGTCTACCCGCTCCACCATCTCGGAAGCACCTTTGTTGGTGAACGTCATCGCCAGGATGGATTCCGGCATAACGCCCATGTTCTCGATCAAATGAGCGATTCGGTAAGTGATAACGCGAGTCTTCCCGCTCCCGGCGCCCGCCAGGATGAGCACCGGCCCGTCGGTAGTTTCAACAGCCTCACGCTGCTGCGGATTGAGTTGGTCGAGGAAAGACAAAGGAACCTGAAGCCATTTTACTAGAGGTTATCGTCCAAACACGCGTGCAGGGTCCGCCGGCCGCTAGCGTTCGCTACGTCCGGCGTCACTCGCCTCTCCTAGCGCCCTAAGCTCTCGAATGATCTGACGCAATCGATCTTTGTGTTCTTCATCCATTCCGACCCATTCTTCCGGAGTGGGGTGCGGGCCTACCTGCATACTTCTACGCCAGAGTTCCTTTAATTGCGGGTCGCGAATCTTGCGGTGCTCGAAATCATCAACGTCCCATCCGCCGTAATGCCCGGTTAACAGTCTTTCAATTTCATCGGCCAATGCCTGAGGCGTAGGGTCTTTAGACAGTCTTTCATTCAAGACGAGAATCGCGATTCCGAGGAGCACGAATGCAAACAGCCAATTGGCTCGAGGGTAGAACAGGATTGCCAGCAGCGGCGCTAAGACTGCGGTCAAACAACCAAGGCCAGACGTAAATTTTGCAACTTTGATCATGTGATCAGCGTTAGTTTGCCACAAGAGGCGCCTACGCCAGTAACTTGACTGAGAATTGTCGCGGTCTATACTGAAAGAGTCGTAGGGTGCTGTATGACCCCAGAATTGTTTGGCCCCGAGAAATCGGGGCCATTGCATTTCTAGAGATGGGCGCCGGTGCTGGTCCGCGCCGCCTTGCACTCCTCGCACGGACACCAGTCCCGCAAGAACTGCCACGAATAAATCCCCAGCTCGTGGTCATCGTTGAAATGAAACTTGATCGCGTACTTGCCCACGCCTTCCGCCGAAACCGCCTTGATCGCGGGCTTGAACATAGGCAAAGCGCCGGCAGCAAGTTTCGGAGGCTCTCCCGGCTGCTGGTGCGCCTTGGATCGCGTCTCGTCGCACAGCGCGCAAGGACAGGCATCGCGCAAAAACGGAAAGGAATAATGCGACCGGTGGCCATCCTTCCACTCGATATCCAGACCCGTGCCCGTGCTCAAGTTCACCTTCACCGACTTCGGGTCCGCGACAGCCGCCATGAATTTAGTATCGCATACCTGATGGCGCCCAGCCCCCCGCCGCCCGGCAATTGTCGCAAGGTATTCGATACCCCATATCCCTGTGGTTGCAATGGTTTAGAAAGAAATATTTAGACCTGAACTGCCCAACTCTGCGGTCAGGCCGAATCATAAGTGATTTCCAAAATTCCTTGACTTCCTCCAGACTCTAACCGAAGATAGCGCTCTTCCCCTCGGGATCGCGTTCCCCGCAGATGTACGATTGTCGTCGCTCGCGCTGAACTCACTTTGCGGCAGTACAATCGGTGGCTTCCCACCTATTCGAAGCCAAGAAATGGAGACCCAACGTGAAAACAAACAGAACACTTAAATTCCGCGTGGGCGCGGTCGCGCTCGCGCTCGCGCTCTTTACAATCCTGCTGATTGCCCTACCCGGCGTCCTGAACGCATCGAACCCACCCGCGTTCAGCAACGGCAGCCTGAAGGGCTCCTACAGCGTTTTAATGATCAACTGGACATCCGATCCGAGCAGAACGGAGGATCTGGTTGGTGTCTTTCAATTTTGACGGCGCCGGTAAGGTCTCGATTACCTCTTTCACCGACAACAAGGTCGGGAACCTGACCACGGGCACGGGCAGTGGAACTTATTCCGTGAAGACGAATGGCTCCGGCTCGATGAACATCACCCTTACCAACGGCGACTCCGGTATCTTCGGCATCGTGATCAACGCTGCGGGCAAGGGCTTCCAAATGATGTGCACCAACTGTGGCGGTGACCCTAACGTGTTAAGCGCCACAGCGGTCGCGACCGGAGGATCGTCCTTCGGCAATGCCAGCCTGAAGGGGAACTACGAGTTTCTTAGCACACAGTGGCCAACTCCTCAGGATTCAAATGCCGAGAATGACCTGGGGATTCTTACATTTGATGGAGCGGGCAAAATCACGGCTTCGATCACCGAGAACGTGGCGGGGAAGGTCACAATTATAAAGGCGAGTGGAACCTATTCCGTCAAATCCGATGGCAGCGGCTCCTTTACGGTGACGGCCAAGACGGGATCCATTACCAATGTCTTCGCAATCGATTCCGGGGGCAAAGGGTTCCAGCTCATCAAGGCCGTCAGCGGAGGGTCGGTGCAAAGCGGCACAGCCACTCACCAGTAGGACTCGCACCGGCTTGGCGGCCCGAGCGGAGGCGCGAATCGGGCGGAAGGGGATAAGCACCTATAGTGGAATAGCCGACGCGCTCGTCGTGTGTTATCAATATAATGACCTTGGCGGCGCCTGAAATAGAGACCCGAAGCAAGCGGTCAGCCTCCACTCATAATCCAGAATGCTCGATTCCGCTCAGCTAGAGGCGCCAATGCCGCCCGAAGTCAGCTCGCCCGAGGATGTATCTCATCTTTCGGGCAAGATCGCCGACCGGCATGGATTCGTCACCTCTGCCGACGAGACTCGACTCTTCTATCGCCACTGGCCCGCAAGCGCACCCTGGAATGGCCGGTCGGTCGTGGTGCTTCACGGCATTGGATATCACAGCGCTCCCTACAAGGTCATCGCCGATGCGCTAAACCCCAACGGCACAGAGGTTTACGGGTTGGACGCCAGGGGCCACGGTCTGTCTCAGGGGCGACGCGGATTCGTAGGCACCCAGGCCCAAGTCGGAGCCGACGTCGAAGCCATGATCCGCTTCATGAAGCAGCAGCAGCCCGCAGCCAAGATTTTTCTGCTGGGCGACAGCATGGGAGCCGATCTCGCCCTGAACTACGCCAAGCGAAATAGCCGCGAACTTGCCGGCCTCATACTTCTAGCCCTGGCTTTGAATCTCGATCTCAGCCAGTTCCTCAGCATCGAGAGCTTGAGCCTGATGCCCTACTTCGTAATGGCGCACCGGGAGCCTGTGATCAGCCTGGTAGGCAAGCGTCTCGAGGAAAGTTCCCGCGACCCGGAGTTCATCGTACGTCGCCGGGTTGACCCGCTGGCGTATAAGAACGTCAGCTTCGGCTACTTGCTTGACGTGCAGCGCATCGTCTTCGGCTGGAGATGGAAGATCGCGCCCCGCGTGCACGCTCCCACGCTACTGATTAAGGGCGGGAAGGACCGCGTAGTGAGCCATCGGGAGTGCGTCGCCTTCGATAAGCTCTCCGCGTCAGCGGACAAATGCTTCAAAATCTACCCGGACGTGCCTCACACCACACTCTGGGATCCGGAGACTCCGGAGATTCTGGATGTGGTTGGGAAGTGGATTCTGGAGCACTGAGCTATCCCGTCTTTGATGGAGGAGGGGCGTCCGCGACCGTCTTGAGTGTTGTTTGATAACCATCGACGAACCGCCGCCTCCGGGTCTACAATAGCCTCAGCAGCATCGAAGATGTGTACGGGCTCTATCCGCCAAGGCGGAGGGGCACTGGAGGACATCGTGAGCGTTACACCGGTTGGCGAACCTCGCCAGAAGATTACCATCGCTTCCCTTCGAGAGAAGAAACTTCAACATCAACCCATTACTTGCCTGACTGCATACGACTATGCCAGCGCGCGTCTGGTTGACGAGGCTGCCATTGACATCGTTCTGGTCGGTGACACCTTGGCCATGACCATACTCGGCCATCCGGACACCCTGTCCGTCACGGTGGACGAAATGCTTCACCACACCCGAGCGGCGCGGCGGGGCGTGAAACACGCTTTGCTGGTGGGCGACATGCCCTACGGCTCCTACCACGCCAGCGCGGACGATGCGGTCCGAAACGCGGTCCGCTTCATGAAAGAAGGCGGCGCCGAAGTGGTGAAGATGGAAGGCGGCGAGAAGCGCGCGGACCTGATTCGCCGCATGATCGATGCCGAGATTCCCATGGCTGGCCACATCGGCCTGACCCCGCAATCGGTAAACCTGATGGGCGGCTACAAAGTTCAGGGCAAGTCGCTAGCGGCCATCGAACAGCTCATGCGTGATGCGGTGGCGCTGGATCGCGCAGGCGTGGCCTTCCTGGTTCTCGAAGGCATTCCGCGCGAGGTCGCAGCCATGATTACGGAAGAGGTCGCGACTCCGACCATCGGCATCGGCGCAGGTCCGGACTGCGATGGCCAGGTGCTCGTGTTCCACGACATTTTGAATCTAACCTTTACGCCGCCAGCCAAGTTCGTTCGCCGCTACGGCGACGCTGCCGCGCTCATTACCGATGCTGTGCACGCTTTCCAGGAGAACGTAGTCTCGCATCAGTATCCTGCAGATAGCGAGTCCTACCATCTATCGAAAGAAACGCAGCAGGCGCTCGAAACAGTGCTCGAACGCAAACGGGGGATGCGTCGATAGTAAACTGCTGGGATGAGATACCTGTGTCTATGTGCTTTGGTCGTGGGCCTTGCCGCGCTCGCCGCTTGCGCCAAGCCGCCTAGAGCGCCGGAGGACACGGCCACAGCGACCACCCCGGAGGCTCGAATCAAACAGATCCCGCCCGCGGATCCGCAAAAGTACGCCGCCGTGCGGGATATGAAAGCCTGGCGAAATCCGTATTTGATCGTCCGAGTCGACGGTATCGGATTGCTGGACGTTGGCGACAACCTGCAGCAGATCATCGACCCGAACAAATTGCCTGATGCCCTCGCGAGTCTGCCCCTTTCGGCGTGGCCGTACGGGCGCGTAGTGGCAATTCAAGAGCCGAGTGCTCCCACTTCTGCCGAAGAGAAAGCCCGTTTTCTAAGGAACAGAGCCTTGGTCGCCGGAGCGCTGGAAAGCATGCAGGTGGTCATAACCTGGGTTCCGTCCACCTGAGACCGCACCGCACGATGAAAATCTGGAAAACGATCGAAGAGATGCGCTCCGCCTCCAGTGCCGCGCGCCGCGAAAGAAAGCGTTTCAGCTTCGTCCCCACCATGGGAGCGTTGCACGAAGGCCATCTCTCGCTAGTGCGCGCCGCCAAGGCAAAGAGCGACGTAGTAGCAGTCTCCATTTTCGTGAATCCTCTGCAATTTGGACCGACTGAGGATTTGGCCAAATATCCCCGGAGCTTCGAGCGCGATCGCGCGTTGCTGGAAAAAGAAGCGGTGGATATTGTCTTCGCCCCGCAGCCTGAAGAAATGTATCCGAAAGGAGCGGTTACCTATGTCACGGTCGAAGGACTCAGCGAGAAGCTCTGCGGCAGGTCGCGCCCCGGCCACTTTCGCGGCGTAACCACGGTTGTCGCCAAGCTCTTCCACATCGTGGAACCAGACCTGGCGTTCTTCGGACAGAAAGATGCGGCTCAGGCGACGATCATCCGCCGCATGGTGCGGGACTTGAATCTACCAGTCGAAATCATAGTCTGCCCCATTGTGCGCGAGCCGGATGGCTTGGCCATGAGCTCGCGCAACGCGTACCTCAACCCGCAGGAACGCAAAACCGCTCTGGTCCTGAACCTCTCGCTCACTGAAACGAAGAATCGATTCGGTCAAGGCGAGCGCAATGCACTCGCGTTAATCGCAGCCGGAAAACAAGTCTTGGAGCAGGAACCTGACGCACGGCTGGACTACTTCGAGATCGTAGATCCCGTCACGCTCGATCCCATGCAAGAGCTCGCCAGCACCGCGCTGGTTGCCGTCGCCGCCTTTATCGGAAACACCCGGCTGATCGACAACATCCTTCTGCCCTGAACCGACGTAGGCACTACAGACGTAGACTCTCCAAATCCGCACCTTTGTGTCCTTTGTGGTTGATGAATTCACCGCGTCGCTCTCAGCTCCGGATTCTTGGCCCGGAGACGAATTCATTTCCCGCAATCACGTATCGCAACGGACGCTCAGCCGCCTTGGTGATCCCGATCCGCGGCGTCGTCAGAATTCGACGAATCCGGTATCCGTCGTCCGCAATGAATAGGTCGGATCGCGCGCTGGTCAGGTCTTTCCCATTGTCCCGTTCCCGTGTGATGCCGAACGCTTCAGCCAAACGCCCCGGCCCGCTGGTCAACGTCCGCAGATCCCGGGCGCTTGTGAACGCGCTTGCGACAGACAAACCCCGTTCCTGTGCCATCTCGTCAATTCCTGCCAGCGGTTCGAGCGCGCGAAACAGCACTCCTCCCGCAACTCCATCGGGCAGACACGACACATTCAGGCAATAGTGATTGCCGTAGATGAAATAGACGTATGCATAGCCGGGAGGCCCAAACAGCACAGCATTGCGCAAGGTGCGGCCGCCAAACGAGTGCGCCGCAGGATCGCCCACACCCAGGTAGGCTTCGACTTCCACGATGCGGGCAGTGCGAACCCGCCGTCCTTCTCTCCGTACTAAAACTTTGCCCAGTAATTCGCGGCTAACCCGCCGCGGATCGCGATCGTAGAACTCGCGCGGCAATGGGCTTCGAAGTTGGGCGCGGGAGATGGTCGATTCAATCGTCTTTTCCATCTCCCGCTCCAATCGCCTAAGCCGCGCCTTTCGCCGCATCCTTCAAATAAGCCAGCACCTCTGCGGCGTGACCTTCTGGCTTCACCTTATTGAAGATGTGTTTGATCTTTCCATCCGGGCCAATGATGAACGTGGTCCGCACCACGCCCATGACCTTCTTGCCATACATATTCTTTTCCTGGATTATCCCGTAAGCATTGCCAACTTTCTTATCGGCGTCGCCGAGAAGCGTGAACGGCAAATCGAATTTCTCTTCAAACTTCTTCAGCGCCTTGGGCTCATCTGGCGAAACGCCCAGAACCACAGCGCCGGCCTTCTCCGTCTTTTTGTGCGAATCACGGAATTCGCAGGCTTCGATGGTGCATCCGGGAGTGTCGGCCCGGGGATAGAAATAGAGCACGACCCACTGGCCACGAAAATCCTTCAGCGAGACCGGTTCGCCATTCTGGTCGGGCAAAGTGAACTCCGGGGCTTTATCATTGATATTGATATCCATGGCTGCCTCTCTTTCTCGTTCAACCGCTCGCTCAACGTTATACCGTACCGCGCAGGGGCGCGTCATCTCCGTCGTCTTGTCCGTGGGTTTTTTCCTACAGGCCGCGCTCCCGCCAAAGCTGTTTGCGCAGGCTGCTCACCCTCCAAAGACGGCCAAAGGTCCTCGCGCTCTGGGCTTGCTCGAACTGGCGCCGAATGGCAAGGCCCATCTCATTCCGATTACGATTCTCATCGACGGAAAATACTACGATGCCAGCGCCTACAAGGCTGCTCCCGTGCCCATGGCGCTTTGGAGCGATACGGTTTATGAAGCCGTGCTGACCGGGGTTTCGCAGGGACTGTTTACCGTAACCGGTGCGCTACAAAGAAAAGATGCCAACGAGGCCATCGAGTGGATGGCCGAGGGCACCTGGCAGTCGGCAAGCGCCCTCAAGGCGAAGGCCAAGAAGAAACCACCGCCGTCGGTGCCTCGAGGCCTGAACGAAGACGAGGGTCCTCCGGTCCTGCGCCGTAGTAGCAACGATAAACCAAAATCGACCGAGCCGCCCGCTGAGCCGGCCACGTCTTCGCAGCCCGCCTCGGCCTCGAGTACCTCTCCGAGCGCCACCACTCCACCACCAACGACAGCCCCTTCGACTTCTTCTTCGCCGACAACTCCATCCACGCAGACGCAGGCGCAAACGCAAGCAAACACGCCTCCCGAAAACGACAAGCCCTCAGACGACAAGCCTCCGGAAGACAAAGATCGGCCGACGCTGAAGCGTGGCAAAGCCGGTGCCATCGCCGCCGAGCAATCTCAGAACGCGGCGGTCCCTTCGCCGAAGACACCCGCACATCCTCCAACCGCCGCGCCGACCAGCGCAGCGGCAACGTCCGGCTCGCCTGGAACCCAGCCCGAAACTCCGGCCGCAAGTCAGATCCAGCTAATCCCGGCAATCTCGGATTCGCACGGGCCCGACCTCATTCCCTACGCCTACAACATGCAGCCGGGCGAGGAGCAAGAGTTTCGCCAAAAGATGCTGGCAATCGCGGCGGACGAAGTCCGCGCCCGTGCCGGTCAACCGGCGTCCACCAGCGGCAAACCTTCGCAGCCGGCTCACAGTTCGTCGCAGCGCGCCAAAGCCACAGCCGTGCAGCCCATCTTTGAAGACGTGCAGCTTCGTGTTTTTGATCTGGGAAACGTCAACGAGGCTGAGCTGGTCCTGACGGCAAAAGCCCGCATGCCGCAACCTCTACACCAAAAGCAGCCCGCCAGTCCCGACCTGCAATACATGATCACCATCGTGGCGCGCCAGGACGTGAACGGCGACCTCCACAAAGCGCTGGCGAATATAACCGACACTCAGCACCTGGACGCAATTCCGCGGCTTGAACTGATCGATGCCGTCGACGTCGATGGAGACGGCCGAGGCGAGCTTCTATTCCGCGAAGTCTCCGAGGCCGGCACCGCCTTCGTGATCTATCGCGTAATCGGAGACCGCTTGTACCCCCTGTTTCAAGGCACCCCCGGATAACGATCTGTGGAACCTGATCAGAATGGGAACGACGTGGCTTCATCACTGAAGGCCGGATCGACCACCGTGTGAAGTCTAATCTTTCCTTTTCTTTGTCGTCTGTCTGGCCCAAATTGGGACGGAGTTTACTGTTTAGTATAGCCCCCCTTTCTTGGCTCCAAAATCCAGAAAACAAGCCATTTAAATGACAAAATATTCTCTTGACGCAGATAAATGATTTGCGATATTATAAAAGCACGCAGGTTATCTATAAGATAATCAGCGTTCTTTGACAACCCGACAAAGGCGCAGCCCCCTGGCCATGCCAACCGCTGAGTCCGACCCACATGGCGAAGGCGCAAACCTTCGCCTCGCTTTAGCCGTTGTTCAAAAGCGCAACCGGTCGGCGACACGACAACTCCAATGTTTAGAATATTTTGCCTGTAACTATCGTTAGAACCATAGATCTACAGGGCAAGAAAAATTCCGGTCCTTTGTTTTCTGTATTTTGGGCGGAAACGAGAGATTTTTTTTAGAGAACTTATGCACCAGAATGTGAGCACTAATGACCCTGGTACCCGAGCGAACCCTGTCCGATATGGGAAAGACGCCAACGGCTCATTGCGGCGCCGCCTCGGAGTTTGCTCGGCTGAAGGGACGAGTCGCGAAAGGGTCTATCGCCACTATTTTTGCGTGGCGACCAGTTGGCCATTCTCGACTTTGATGTTGCCAACATCATCTGGCAACTTCAATCGGTCGCGCTGTTCGGCAAGTTTTTTCTGCAACGCTCCGCTGACCATTGACACTGGAATGCTCAAGTCGCCAACTTTGAATTCAGTCGGCTCAAAGGTCGCGTAGCCATCCTTGGAACCGAGGTGTCCGGCGAGCGTGACGTACACATCCTTGCCGCCGATCTGGGTGACAAACTGCCCGCGGGCGACGTCTCCGTCGAAATTGACTTTGTAATCCTTGACCTCAGGCTCACCCTCTCCGAGGACCGCGTCCGCCGAAGAGGGAACCGAGGTTGGCAGGCCGTCAGAGGCTTGGGGCGCTGAGCCAGCAGTGGCCGTCGCCGCTGACGCAGGAATGTTCGCGGGAAGCGCCGCAGCCGCCTGCGCCAGCGCGGCCGTGATCTCATCCGAGTTGAAGCGAACCTGGGCGGGAGCTTGGCCGGGGTCTTTCGGCTGTTCCAACTGCTCCAGTTTTTTCTCCAGTGACTGGACATTTGCAGCTGCCGCGGCCGGAGATTGCACCGGCGCCACCGGTTGCGGTTTCTTCAACACCAGGAATATCGCTATCAAGGAGGCGGCCAGTGTGGCCACGCTGATAATCCGGTCAATCTTCCATTTCATGCGCTCTCTCCCCAAACGTCGTTGTAGTCCATGTTACTGGGCGAGGTGAGCCGCATCAGGTGACGGAAGGCACTGGTCTCAGGGTGACTTTGGCAAGTTTGGTGTGAAGCACTATGGCAATCTAAGAAGTGCTTTAGTTTGAGTGCTCGGTGGGCTTAACGATGGCGACGGAGCCGGGAGTCCAGAAGTAATGTCCTTTGCACTTGACGCACTCCGCATCCAGTTGATCGTCCTTGGTGTTGAACTGAAGTTTTACGTCGCTCTCTTTCTCATTGGTCACCATGAGATTCAAGTTCTCGCAAAGAGTGCAGCGGACGAAAGCGGACTCACCCGGATTGAGAGTCAACACGTACATAGGGCCCGCAGCTTAATGGATGAGGAATTTCCTACGCCAGTTGCTTATTTACCAGGCCGCCGATCGACCTCGCAGACGATGTGACGGGCATGAACGGGAACGTTAAGCGGCGATGCCAGTGCCAGGGCCCAAAAAGCAGATTCACCAGAGATTCTTACTTAAACTAATTTATGTAGGCCGATCTTGCTTAGGTTGATCTTATTTCGGTTGATCGAGGCTGATTCCGCCCGGGGCTGCAGCCTGCTTTTCGGCTTTCGCCCTTTTTGCGGCCATGGTCTTGTCGACCCATTCGTCCGCCGTCTTCAGATCCGCAGCGCGCTGCGCGGGATCGTCGCACTCGACGTCCGCTTTTTCGCGGTACATCAAGTTCAGGTACGCCATGGCGTCGTCGTAGTCCGGACGCAACTCTAGCGCCTTGTTCAGCGCGTTGATACCCTCCTGAATGTTGGCAGAGTTCTTTTGCTTGAGCTCGTCGCAGACTTTCTTTTGATTCTTATCCTTGGCATTCAAGGGCTCGTCCGGCTTCATGCCCAGCTTGGCGCGTTCTTCCATGCGCGGTTGATAGGTCTGGGTCCAGTCCACGACGCCGATCGAGTAGTACGAATCGGGGTCCGAGGGATCGGCCTCGGCCACTTTGAGGTTCGCTTGCTTGGCCTGGTCCAGCTTCTTCATGTTGAAGTAGAGAGAGGCAATTCCCTTGAGGGAAGTGATCTTCTGATCTCGGCTGGGATTCGCGGCCAGGACCTTTTCGTATTCCTCGATCGCTTGCTGGCCGATGCGGTTGTTGTCCTCCGCGTCCACGCCCGGGATGTACTGGTTTGCCAGGGCCGTCGCCAGATAAAGGCGGGCATTCACCAAAGCGGGATCGAGCGTGACCGCTTGTTGGAAATGGCTGATGGCTTCCTCATAGCGGGCACTCTTGTAGGACCCGACTCCCTTGTTGAGTTGGTCACGCGCCCGCAGTTTGTCGCAGCCGGCAGCAGACAATAACAGTACGCCGACCGCCATGAGCGCCAGCACTCGCACGCTTGTTTTCATTGCTTTATTAGTCTCCTCGCCAGGAATCCCCGGGATCTATGACGAAACTTGAACCAACGCAGGACTGCCTCTGGCGCAGCCGGTTTCGAATAATAACCCAGCAGACGCATGTAGAGCTTTGTTTCGAACTTCGTGACGACTGTCTTCTGAAAATGAACTTGCCGCCTTCGAGCCTAGCCTCCGGCTTCGATCTTGGCGGTGATCAGACCAACCTTGTCCACGCCCGCCGCGTGTGCAATGTCGATTACAGTCGCGACATCGGCGAACGGAACATTGTCGTCACCTTTGACGAACATCACCTTTTCGGCGCGGGTCTTAAATATATCGGTCAGCCGTCCCTGTAAACCGTCCCAGGTCGTGTCTTCCTGGTTGATCTTAACTCCTGGCTCTTGGCCAGCTCCGCGATCGATCAACTGAACCACGATCGTTCGATCGGGCGTGACGTTCTTGGGTGCGTTCGGCGGTGGCGGCTGGGGCACAAGAGCGTCCAGTCCCTTGGGTTGAGGAGGGTTGATGACCATGAAAATAATAATCAACACAAGAAGCACGTCGATGAGCGGAGTCACGTTCATGTCCGCGTTCTGCCCGCCGCCGGCGCCAACTGCCATACTCATAGAGATATCCTCCGAATCCTCTTATTGCCCGCCAGCAGGCGGGGGTGGTGGAGCTCCACGACCAGTCTTTTTCTGGTCGGTCAGCAGACCCAACTGGTCTACGCCGGCAGAGCGGACATTGTCCACAACGGCCACCACGGCGCCAAACTTGGCGCGGGCGTCCGCCTTTACGTAGACTCGCTTGTCCTGCTGGCTGGCGAGGCGATCTTTCACCTTTTGTGTAAGCTGGTCCACCGCGATCTTATCGCTTCTGAAATAAACCGTGCCATCGCGCATGACCGAAACCACCATGGCGTCTTCTTTTTCGGCGTCTGGCATGCGCTCCGGATTGTTCACTTGGGCCAGGTCCACGCTCACGCCGTTCTGCAACATGGGAGTGATCACCATGAAAATGATCAACAGCACCAGCATCACATCCACCATGGGGGTGACGTTGATGTTCGAGTTTACCTTGGCACCTTCGTTTCGCTTTGAAATTGCCATAACGGATCCAATCTCCTCCACGTCCTGATTTCCGCAGTTCCGTTCAGCCGGGAGGTTTCCGGCGCCAGGCAAGCGTCCGACGCCGGATGAGCAACTCTAGTCCACCATGCCCTGCTTCAGAACTAGGGCCGGCGGGCGACGCCGCGGCGCTTCAGGAAGTAATCGATGAGTTCGCTCGAGGAGTTGTCCATCTCCACGTCGAACGCTTCCACGCGGCCGGTTAGATAGTTGAACATCATAACGGCTGGGATAGCGACGAACAATCCGACAGCCGTGGTCACAAGCGCTTCCGAAATACCGCCTGCGACTGCGCCCAGACCGGTGGTCTTGCTGGTAGCAATTTCGCGGAAGGCATTCAGAATACCGACCACCGTGCCGAACAGTCCCACGAATGGCGCGGTTGAGCCGATGGTGGCCAGACCGCCGAGTCCGCGTTTCAGTTCAGCGTGGACGATGGCTTCGGTGCGCTCCAGTGCGCGCTTGGAAGCCTCAATGGTCTCGCCCGGAATTTCTCCACTCTCCTGGTGAGCACGGAACTCCATCAGGCCGGCGGTGACAACCTTGGCCAGATGGCTCTTCTTATTGCGCTCGGCAACTTTGATGGCTTCATCGATCTTGCCATCGCGGAGGGCGCCCGCGACTGCAGGAGCAAACGCCCGCGACTGCTTTCGTGCCGCGTTAAATGCCATGGCACGGTCGATCATCACGCCGATGGACCAGCCGGACATGATGAACAGGATTACCACAACGATTTTCGCCAGGATGCCCATCTGTTTCCATAGCGAAATCGGGTCAAACCCAACCGCACCTTGATCCTGAAAAAGCCAGATGGCGGTAGTGGTCATGTGGCTAAGGGTATGTACAGCTATATTGGCGACGAACATGAGTTGCTTCTCCCTCCTCGGAACTGGTTAAACCGTTTCAAACGGCTAAAAATCTACTTAATCGTGCGGGAATGCAAGTGTACACTTCGCCGGGCGGGGTTTAAAGTCTCCGTCTGCCCATGCTGCCACTTCATACTTCCCTACAGCTATCCCCCTGAAAGGGTAAAGTTCACCGTAATCTGCGTTTCCACCTCGACCGGTTCGCCGTTGAGAATATACGGCTTGTACTTCCACTGCTTCACGGCTTCGATGGCAGCGGGCGCGAGCATGGGATGGCCGCTGATGAGATGCAGATTCTCAATGGTGCCGTCTTTGCTGATTTCAGCTTGCAGAAGCACACTTCCTTGGATGCGTGCTTGCCGGGCAAGGGGTGGATAGTTCGGCTGTATCTTGCGGATCAAGAGTCCCTGGGTCACACCTTGGGATACCCGCACGCGCTGGGGTGTGGCGACCTTGGGCACGGCCACCGGGGTTGAGCTGACAATGCCGCCGATGACGCCATTCATCGCTCCCCCGGGGATGCCGCCGGGAACGCCACCCACTACGCCGGCTGACATCACTGGCGGTGGCGCTTCATCTTCCTTAATCATCTGCACTTTCTCGGGAATCTTGGTGGGCGTGCGCAGTTGCCCGTTGACCAGATCGGTTTGCACCTGCTTCACAATCTTGATGGGAGCGGCCGGCGGCGGCGGCGGTGGTGGGGGTGGTGGCGGCGCGACCAGGAACGTCATTAACTGGGTTTTGGGCAGAGCTTCGGTGAACAACAGCGGGATTAGTACCAGTATCCCGACCAAAATGAACTCGAGGATGAATGAGAAGATCGTCCAGACTCCCCTCTTCGTCTTGAGTCTCCCACCCGACTCTATCAGACTGTCTTCAAACATACGGTTTCTCCTGCAGCGGATCCTAACTACTCTTTAGACACCGCTTGCCCCTTGTTTGCTCCCAGTATGCATGTCGCGCGGCGACCAAATGGAAAACCGGACGATACTACCTCAAATCCCAATCAATCACAAACTTAAACATCTCGCGCTAAGCCGGAACTGGCTTACGCCTTAGCCTTTACTTTTTCTCGCCGACTTGCTTCCTTGGCGACGGGGACCATAACCGGCGGTTTCCCGCGGCCTGACCGCCAATCCTGATAGGCCACCAGAATCGGAGCGGCGATGGCGATCGAGGAGTAAGTTCCGATCAAGATTCCGATTACGAGGGCTAAAGAGAAGCCCTTCAGCACTTCGCCGCCGAAAAGATATAGTGCCAAGACTGTGAGGAAAGTTAAACCCGCTGTCAAGATGGTCCGGCTCAGAGTCTGATTGATGCTACGGTTGACGATGTCCGAGAGCTTCTCTCTCCGCATGAGCTTCAGGTTTTCCCGGATGCGGTCGAAAACAACGATGGTGTCGTTGTTGGAATAACCGATCAAGGTCAGGATAGCGGCGATGACGGTTAGCGAAATTTCTTTGTTCAGGAGCGAAAACGCCCCGACAGTAATCAACGTGTCGTGGAAGACGGTGACGACGGCGGCGACCCCGTAGATCCATTCAAAGCGGAAGGCCAGATACACCAACATGCCGGCCAGTGAGTAGGCGGTGGCGAGCAATGCCTGTTTACGCAACTGCGCTCCCACCTGCGGGCCAACGATTTCCACATTCCGGACGCCAAAATTGGAAAAGAAGAAGCCATCCGACAGGGACGCCACCACTGCGGGATCGGCCGCAGCTTTCAGTTCGTCCAGCGAATTCAGCACGCCACCTTTTACCTTGTCGCGATAATTGACAATGGCCTGAGCCTGGGCGGTGTATCGCTGCTCCGCATCGGTGCCCGTGTGGAGGGGATCCTTCTGCATGAGATAGTTTTTTATGGTGAGGAAACCCGTGTTGTTCAGATCCTGCTTATCGCTCGGCGCATTCGATTCCAGGGCATTGATGATCTGGGTCTTGCTCCGGTCGAGCGCTTGCTCACTGGTCTCCTGCTCGGAGACATCAATCAGGACTTCGTTGCTGCCGACCGAACCGTAGCTCTGGATCCTGGCATTGTGGAGTCCAACGCGGTCCATCGCGGCGCGGATCGCATTGTTATCAGGTGGCTGAGCGAACTTCACGTAGACCAGGGTGCCGCCGCGAAAATCGACGCCGTAGGGAATCCCGTGCCAGAACAACATGGAAAAAATGCCAGCCACGCTGAAGACCAGCGAGAAAGCGAGGAAGTACCACTTCTTCCCGAGGAAATCTATATTAGGATTGCGAAAAAATTCCACGCCGCTTAGAACTCCTTTTCTTTGGCTCCGGTCGTATAAATCTCGACGAGACATCCGGAGCTACGTGCACTTTGTCACTATCCGATGCTCAAAGCCTCGCCGCGCTGCTTGCGGCTCAACAACCAGTCGAAGATCACGCGTGACACGAACACAGCCGTGAACAAATTCGCCAACAGACCGAAACTCAACGTGACCGCGAAACCTTTCACTGGGCCAGTACCGAAGAGGAATAGGATGACCGCCGAAACAATCGTGGTGACGTGCGTATCCACGATCGTGATCCAGGCATGGCCGAAGCCCTGCTCCACCGCTGATGGCGGCGTCTTCCCGTTGCGCAGCTCCTCACGGATGCGCTCAAAAATCAGTACATTCGAGTCTACGCCCATACCGACAGTTAATATGACTCCCGCGATGCCAGGCAGCGTAAGGGTCGCGCTGCTGAAGCCAAGGAATCCGAGGAGGATGATCAAGTTTAGAATCAGTGCGAGGTCTGCGTTGATTCCCGCCGCATGGTAATAGACCAGCATGAAGATCAGCACCGCTAACATGCCAATCACCGCTGCAGTCACCCCGGCGCGGATTGAATCGCTGCCGAGCGACGGACCCACGGTGCGCTCCTCGAGATACTTGATGCCCGCGGGCAAGGCGCCCGAGCGCAGCGTCATGGACAGATCTTTAGCCTGCTGCTCGGTGAAGCGCCCATTGATTACGCCTTGATCGTGGATCTGGTCTTTGATAACCGCGACTTCCTGCACCTTGTTGTCGAGCACGACGGCGAGATTGTCGCCAACGTGGGCGCCGGTGAAGCTGGCGAAACGACGGCCGCCTTCACCTGTCAGAGTGAAACTAACCGAAGGCTGTCCGTTCTCGTCGCGGGACTGGTCCGCCGTGCGCAGGTCGCGGCCCGTGACCGCCGATGCGCGCGAAATCAGGTACCAGGTCTGCCCGCCATCGGTCGATCCCATGCTGTGCCCGCCGGGAACTAACACCTGATCCGGCGGCAAGACTCCGCCTTTATCTTGCAAGGCTGCCTGCTCGCTGGGGTAAGGACCGCCGAATGATTGCCGGATCTCGAGCATGGCGGTGGACTGCATGATATCCTTCACGCGGGCGGGATCGTCCACGCCCGGCAATTGCACCAGGATCTGATATTGCCCCAGCCCGTGCTCTTCGATGATCGGCTCGCTCACGCCCAATTGGTCAATGCGGTTTCGGATGGTTTCAATCGCCTGGGTGACAGCGCGGTTTTTCAGGTCGGCCAGGGCTTGTGGCTTCATGGAAACAGTCCATGTGTTATCCGCGCCCGAGGTTAGTTGGTACTCGGGAAGGCGATCCTGCACGATGGTGAGCAAGTCCGACCGGGACTCTGGAGGCACGCCTTTCAGCACAATCTTGTCGGGATTATTGGCCGCATCGGGTTTGCTGATCTCGGTGTAGTTGATCTTGTGAGTCCGCAAATCGGCCTTGAGCCGTTCGACGGCGTTGTCCGAATCTACATTGACCGCATCATTCACCTGCACCTGGAGGATCAGGTGAGTGCCGCCCTTCAGGTCGAGTCCGAGGTGAATGCGGTTCTGCAATGCCGCGAGAGGTCCGCCGGACCAATTGTCTGGCGGGCCAAAAATGCCGAACACGAAGAACAACAGCGTGGCGACAATAACGATAAGTTTCCAGCCCAAGTTCTTATTCATGAAAAATGACTTCCGACTGCCCCAAATTTAAAATCCCAAGTTTCACTTCGTCGCGTCGTCGGCCGTAGTAACCGACGCTACCGAGCCCCGGGTCACTTCAAGCCGCAAATTGTCGGGAGGAACCCGGAGGTGGATGTACTCATCTTTGAGGGCAACAATAGTGCCTCGCAGGCCTCCGGTGGTTACCACCTTGTCCCCGGTTTTCAAGTCGTTCAGCATGGCCTGCCACTTCTTCTGGCGCCGCTGCTGCGGCATGATGAGCAGGAAATAGAAAATGGCGAAAATAAAGATGAGCGGGGCAAACCCCAGCCATCCTGCCGAGCCGCCGCCTAGTTGTACGGCCAATAATTGCTGAACACTCATAAGAAGACTAGAAATCCGTCGTTACCAAATAATCCGGAACTACGCCTGCGGGCGCAATCGCCGTTTGCAATTTTACCGCTGGAGTTCTCGCGCTATGAGGCCGGAGATTCCTTCAGCTTCGGACACGAACCGGGGATGCCGAGCTATGGTTTCGGTCGAGACTGGACACACGGAGAACCAGTCCCTTTCCCAAGTAAAATAGAATGACGCACCGACCGCATGGTGTCAAGGTAGAAGCTCAGATTGTGGACGGTATTTAAGACCTGGGCCAAAACCTCATTGGAGGCGTAAAGATGCCGCAAGTAGGCTCGAGAGTAGCGCTGGCATACGCGGCAGCCACAATTTGGGTCGAGCGGGGCTTCGTCGCCCGCGTATCGAGCCTGTTTGATGGAGATTTTGCCCTCGGACGTAAATAGCAACCCGTGCCGAGCGGCACGGGTGGGAAGAACGCAATCCATCATGTCGATGCCAAGGTTGGCGTATTCGACGATTTCCTCGGGCGTGCCGACACCCATTAAGTAGCGGGGCTTGTCGGTGGGAAGATGTTCGACGGTGGATTCGACGACCTCGCGCGTCAGAGCCCGCGGTTCACCCACGCTGAGCCCGCCGATGGCGTAACCGGGGAAGCCAATTTCGATAGTCCGCTCGGCGGATTCCTTTCGCAGGGCGAGGTCCATCCCACCTTGCACGATGCCGAATAGGGCTTGTGTGGCCTGTGGTCGTGTGGAGACGGCCGCCCTCGGCTGTCTGGCCGAGCGAAGCTCGGCAGGGTTTTGTGTGGTGGATAGTTCGCTGCGAGCTGGCGAGCTTCGCTCGCCTGGACAGCCGAGGGCGGCTGTCCCCACGTGATTTCTCCAGGGCACTTCATTTTTATGTTCTTCGAAATGCTTCTTGCTTCTCTCCGCCCAGCGTAGCGTTAGTTCCATGGATTGCCGCATCCGCTCCCCATCCGCTGGGAACTCGGTGCATTCGTCAAACGCCATGATTATGTCGGCGCCCAGGCCGATTTGCGCATCCATCGCGCTCTCCGGACTAAAAAAATGCGAAGACCCATCCAGATGCGAACGGAACGTCACGCCCTCTTCGGTGACTTTGCGCAGATCGGTCAGGCTGAATACCTGAAAGCCTCCGGAGTCGGTAAGAATCGCCCGCGGCCACGCCATGAAGCGATGCAGTCCGCCCAGCTTCCGGACTTGTCCGATTCCGGGCCTCAGGTAGAGGTGATACGTGTTTCCCAAAAGTATCTGGACGCCTAGTTCTTCAAGAACGTCTTGCGGAACACCCTTGACCGAGGCCAGTGTTCCCACCGGCATGAAGACTGGGGTTTCGACTTCACCGTGAGGCGTAGTCAGGCGGCCCGCACGGGCTGGGCCGGAGCGAGCCTCGATCTGAAAATCGATGGACACTAGGGGGATTGTAGCGGACTCGAAACCCTGTGAGCTTCGCTCACCGCCCGGACGGGGGCGTCCGGGCCTACGTGGTTGTTTCCAGCATGAGGATCCTGGCGGCGATCTTGCCGTCTTTAATCGTCAGTCGTCCCACACTTACCGGTAGCTTAAAGCGTCTTGGCCCCGCGCTTCCGGGATTGAAGTAGAGTACGCCGTTTTTCCGTTCCTGCTTGGGCACGTGGCTATGCCCGTAGACGACGACCGCGAATTTCGCCGCTTCCGGTTTCAAGTCGAGTTCCTGAAGATTGTGTAACACATAGATGGATATCTCGCCGATCTCAAGAACATTCGTGGCAGGGATTTTCCGTGTCCATCCACCGCGGTCGACGTTGCCGCGTACCGCAGTCACGGGCGCTATCTCTTCCAGCCTGTCTAGAATTACGGGATCTCCGATATCACCGGCATGAATGATGTAATCGGAGCCTTGCAACGCTGCGAGAGCTTCAGGACGCAACTGGCAATGAGTGTCGGAGATCACGCCGATGATCACGGACCGATTCTAATGGAGGACGTGCGTCTCGGCCGTCCCGCCGGGCGGGGACCGCCGGCCTCCATTTCTTTTCGAGCTCAGCCGTTCGCTAGTTCTTTGGCGCGTTGGGCAGCTTTCACCACGGCTTTGATGAGCGTGACCCGCAGCTTGCCTTCTTCGAGTTCGAGAATGCCGTCGATGGTGCAGCCGGCAGGAGTCGTCACCGTGTCCTTAAGTTGTGCCGGATGCTCGCCGGTTTCGAGAACGACGGTGGCCGCGCCCAAGGTCGTTTGCGCCGCCAACAGAGTCGCTACGTCGCGGGGTAAACCAACTTTCACTCCGGCTTCGGCCAAGGATTCTAAAATAATGTAAATGTATGCCGGCCCGCTTGCCGACAATCCGGTCACGGCGTCCATCAGCTTCTCGTCGACGACGACCGTTCTGCCTACGACCCCAAACAGCGTGCTGGCGATCTCCAGATGCTGAGCCGTCGTGAACTTTCCTTTGCACAAGGCGGTCATCCCACAGCCGACAACGCAAGGCGTATTGGGCATGGCACGGACCACCGGCACTGCGCGCTTTAAAACGCGCTCGATCCGGCTGGTCGGAACGGAAGCAGCCACCGAAATGATGAGTTGGTTCTTGGTCACGCTGGGGCGGATTTGCTCGATGACTTGATCGACAATCTGCGGCTTCACGCATAGCAGAATGATGTCCGCATTGCGTGCCGCAGCCCGATTGTCGGTGGTTACCGGAATCCCCAGCTTCTTACTAAGGCTGCGAGCTTTCTCGTCATGCTGGACGGTTGCGACTGTAGTCTTGCTGGAAAACAATTGTTTTTCCAGAAGCGCTTTGAGCAGGATCCCGCCCATCTTTCCCGCACCCAGTACGGCTACGCGCTTTTTTGAAAAGTCAGACGCCATCACGTAACCTCAGTGGCCAAAGCCGTCTTCATCGAACAAGATCTATCCTCTTGTCATTCCGAGGAGCGAAGCGACGAGGAATCTGGGTTTCTGCCAACCGGGCGAAGAACCGAGATCCCTCGCTTCGCTCGGGATGACAACGACTGGAGCCGGCTACAGAGTCGCGCTCTTTTCGGCGATCAGCTTCTTGATCTTGTCCACGAACTCTGTGGACGGCATGTCTTCGGTCTTCTCCTTGCCGCGAGTGCGGACGTTGACTTTGCCGGCTTCGGCTTCTTTGTCGCCGACGACCAATAGGAACGGCACTTTTTGCATCGCGTGCTCGCGGATCTTGGCATTCATCTTTTCGTTGCGGGCATCGACTTGGACGCGCACTCCGATGGCCTTGAGTTGATCGGCAACTTTATTCGCGTACTCGACATGGCGCTCGGCGATCGGAATCATCACGGCTTGAACAGGAGACAGCCAGACCGGGAACGCGCCCGCGTAGTGCTCAATCAGCACGCCAAAGAAGCGCTCGATCGATCCAAACAGCGCGCGATGCACCATCACCGGTTGTTTGCGGGTGCCATCTTCGGCGACATATTCGAGGTTAAAGCGCTGCGGCAGGTTAAAGTCACACTGAACCGTCGAAAGCTGCCAGAGCCGCCCGATTGCGTCCACCAGCTTGATGTCGATCTTCGGCCCATAAAACGCCGCTTCGCCAGGGATCACCTTGTATTCGATATTCCGCTGCTTGAGGGCATTTTCGAGCGAGCGGTTGGCCAGGTTCCACTGATCCTCCGATCCCAGAAAATTCTTGCGGTCATTCGGATCCCAGGTGGAGAGCTCGGTCTGGTACTGGTCGAAGCCGAAGACCTTCAGCACTTCGAGCGCAAAATCCAGGCAGCCCCCAATTTCGCCTTCGATCTGTTCCGGGGTGCAGAAGATATGGGAGTCATCCTGAGTGAAGCCGCGCACCCGCAACAGCCCATGCATTACGCCCGAACGCTCGTAGCGGTAGACCGTCCCCAGTTCGCCCAGACGCACCGGCAGATCGCGATACGACTTCAGCGAGTCTTTGTAAATCAGAATGTGGCCGGGACAGTTCATGGGCTTCAGGCGGTATTCCGCGTCGTCGAGCTCCATGGAGTCGAACATGTTCTGCGAATAGTAGCCTTCGTGGCCGGAAACATGGAACAGTTGCCGCCGTACCACGTGCGGCGTGTAGACCAGCGAATAGCCGCGCTTGATGTACTCGGAGCGCATCCAGTCTTCCATCTCTTTGCGGATAATTCCGCCCTTGGGATGCCAAAAGATTAGCCCTGGCCCGGCAAGTTCCTGGATGGAAAACAAATCAAGCTGTTGTCCGAGCACGCGGTGGTCGCGCTTCTTGGCCTCTTCTTGTTTGTTCAAGAAGTCGTCGAGATCTTTCCTCGAGAAAAATGAAGTCCCATAAATACGCTGCAGCTGGGGATTCTTCTCGTCGCCGAGCCAATAGGCACCGGCGATGCTCAGAAGCTTAAACGCTTTGATCTTCCCGGTCGAAGGGAGGTGCGGACCGCGGCAAAAGTCGGTGAACTTGCCGGTGCGATAGATGGAAATCTTTTCATCGGGCTTGGTGAACTGCTCGATGAAATGACACTTCATGAAGTCGCCGTCATTTTTAAATTCCTGAAGCCCCTGCTCACGTGGCAGGAACTCGCGCGCATAGGGAATGTTCTGCTGGACGAGTTCCTGCATTTTCTTTTCGATCTTTTCCAAATCCTCCGGAGTAAAAGGAGTCGGACGATAGAAATCGTAGAAGAATCCGGTTTCGGTAGCCGGACCGTGTCCAAGCTTGGTCTCAGGAAAAAGCTCGAGCACGGCCGCCGCAAGCAGATGCGCGGAGGAATGCCGATACACTTCCAGCGCCTCCGGATCGCGATCGGTCAGGATGCGAAGGTCGGTATCTTTCTCCAGCGGCCGGGCGAGATCGATGAGATCGCCGTTGGTCTTTGCAGCCAGTGCAGCGTCGGCAAGCCGCTGGCCGACGGATTTGGCAACGTCGAGGGCAGTACTGCCCTTAGGGAGTTCCTTCACGCTCCCGTCCGGGAGCTTGATATGAATGCTGTCTGCCATAGGATTCCATTCCAGTATAAAGCACGTAGGGGCGGACGCCCCCGTCCGCCCTTCGGCGCGAAGCGCCGCACACCCGCGCCGGTGCTGGCGCTCGCTTCGCTCGCTGCCCGGACGAGGCGTCCGGGCCTACGTGATTTCAGCCGAGCTTGACCGTTTCTGCGCTTCGAATTTACGCTCAAACCTCACCTCTTGCTGGTTCTTACGTCTATACAGATTGGCCCCACGCGCCTTATTCGAACCCAAGTGGAAGGATAAAAAATGAATCATAAGAAAGCCGTCGTGCTGTTGTTCGCAGTCGTGTTGGCCTTCTTTGCAGGAACTGCTCCTGCTCAAACGCAGACGCCAGCCCCGGGCGCTTCCAGTCTGTTGGCGGGCACATCCGAATCGTTCATGGCATCCTGCCACAGCGATCTCGATTTGACGAAGAAGCAAGTCGCAGATATCAAGGCCACCAAGTCTCCGCGCGATGCCATGGCCACGCTGCAAGCGTTCGATACGGCCATCCTGATTGCGAGCGATGCCGCCGCCCGCTCGGGTCTTGCCGAGCAGGTCCATCCGGCGAAGCCATTTCGCGACGCTGCTCAGGTCTGCGAACAGGAGGCGAGCCAATTACTCACCGACATTTCGCTCGATAAGGACATGTACAACGTCCTCGCCTCGATCGATGGCTCGAAGCTCGACAGCGCTGGCAGTTATTTCCTGCGGACGTCGCTGCGCGATTACCACCGCTCCGGCGTCGATCGCGATGATGCCACCCGGGCGAAAATTCGTCAGCTTCAGGATGAGTTGGTGAAGATCGGTCAAGAGTTCGAGCAGAACATTCCCGCGGATGTACGTACGTTGCAACTGGACCCGGCGCAGTTGGACGGCCTTCCGGAAGACTTCAAGCAAGCCCACAAGCCGGACGCCTCCGGCAAAGTGACGCTCAAAACCGACAATACCGATTACATACCCTTCCGGGAATACGCGACAAATGAGGCAGCTCAGAAGGCCTTCTACGAACTCTACAATCAGCGCGCTTACCCCAAGAACATCGAGGTTCTATCACGCTTGCTGCAAAAGCGTTATGAACTGGCCACGGTTTTGGGCTATTCCGATTGGGCGGCTTATGTCACCGAAGACAAGATGGTCGGCACGAAGCAGAATGCGGCCGATTTCATCGAGAAGATTACGGCGGCATCGCAGGCTGGTTCCCAGCGGGATTACGACCAACTGCTTGCCTACAGACGCAAACAGGAGCCGAACGCCACGACCGTCGATGTTTGGAACTACCATCATTTTCTGCACGAAGCGACCATCGAGAAATATGGATACGACTCTCAGGCAGTGCGCCCGTACTTCGAATACCGGCGCGTTCTGCAAGGGATCCTCGACCTCACCAGCCAGATGTATGGCATCACATACAAACGCGTAACCAATGCTCAGGTCTGGCATCCGGATGTTGCGGTTTACGACGTATTCGACGGCGACAAACTGCTTGGCCGGATTTATTTCGACATGTTCCCGCGCGACAACAAATACAAGCACTATGCAACCTTCAACCTTGCTACCGGAAAGGAAGGGTTTCGGTTGCCGGAATATGTGCTGGTGTGCAACTTTCCTCAGGCGACCGACGGTCCAGGCCTGATGGAACGCGATGATGTAATAACTTTCTTCCACGAATACGGGCATCTGCTGCATGGAATCTTCCGCGGAGACACAAGGTGGGCCACAGGCGATCTGGAAAACGATTTCATCGAGGCTCCCTCCCAGATGTTCGAGGAGTGGGCGAAAGATCCTGCCGTCCTGCAGACCTTCGCCCGCAATTACAAGACGAATGAGCCGATCCCTACGGAGCTGGCAAAAAAAGCCGAGGCGGCAGATGAATTCGGACGGGCTCTGGGTGTCCGCATGCAGATGTTTTACGCAGCCATCAGCCTCGATTATTACAACCGCAACCCCCAAGGATTGGACACAACCAAACTGCTGGCCCAGTTGCAGGAACAATACACGCCTTTCAGGTACGTTCCAGATACTCACATGCAAGCCGCATTCGATCACCTAAACGGCTACTCGGCGGTTTACTACACTTACATGTGGTCTTTGGTGATTGCCAAGGACATGTTCACGGAGTTTAAGGCGGATGGCCTGACCAATCCTGTAGTCGCAAGAAAATACCGAGACACAGTTCTCGCGGCAAGCGGAACCAAGCCAGCCGCCGTGCTGGTAAGCGACTTTCTCGGCAGGCCGTACTCATTCAAGGCCTACGAAGAGTGGCTGAACGGGAATTAAGCGCGCGTAGGGGCGGACGCCCTCGTCCGCTCGGCGGAGCAAAGCGCCGCACCTCCGCTACAATGTTGGCAAGGTTTTTCACCCCGGACGGGGGCGTCCGGGGCTACGCGATTCTCGCGGTTACCAGCCTGCCTTCTGGCCTTTGTTTTGCTCATCCAGCCATTTTTGTAGCGGCGCGAAGTAGTCCAGTAGCGCAGTTGCGTCCATCTGGCGCTGTCCGGTCAGGACCTCCAACTCATCAGGCCACGGCTTGCTCTGGCCCATCTCCAGCATCTTGTTGAATTTCGCGCCAGCTTCTTTCGAGCCGTAGAAGGTGCAGCGATTCAGCGGACCGGTGTATCCGGACGCCTGGCACAAGGCGCGATAGAACTGGAACTGCAGAATCCGCGCGAGGAAGTACCGCGTATACGGCACATTGGCCGGCACGTGATATTTTGCACCGGGATCGAAATCCGCCTCGCTGCGCGCGACTGGCGGAGCGACGCCTTGATATTTCAATCGAAGATCCCACCAGGCTTTGTCATAATCCGCAGGGGTGATTTCACCGGAGAAAACCTTCCATCGCCATTGATCGATCATCAGGCCGAAGGGAAGAAAAGCCACCTTGTCGAGCGCTTGGTTCAGCAGAATCGGAATATCGCTGTCGGCTGAGGGCACTTTGCCCAAGAGTCCAATCGTCTTCAGGTACTCGGGCGTGATCGCCAGCGCGATCGTATCGCCAATGGCTTCGTGGAAGCCGTCGTTCGCGCCGTTCTTGAACAGGAAAGGCTGGTTCTCGTAGGCGCGCTGGTACATGTTGTGTCCAAGTTCGTGATGAATGGTGACGAAGTCGACATCGCGAATCTGGATGCACATCTTGACTCGCAGATCGTCGAAGTTATCGATGTCCCACGCGCTGGCGTGGCAGACCACATCGCGATCGCGGGGCTTAGTCAGGAGCGAGCGCACCCAAAACGTATCGGGCAACGGAGCGAAGCCCAGGGATTTGTAGAAGCCTTCGCCGTAGCCCACCATGCCCTTGGCATCAAGATTCTTGGCTTGCAGCAGGGCGGTCAGATCGTACCCGCGGCTCTTCTCATCCAGACCGAGGATGGGGAAGACGTTGCTCCACTCCTGGGCCCAGGGATTGCCAAGTAAGTGCGCCGGAATTGGTCCGTCGGGAGGAACGACTTGTGGCCCGTACTTCTGCACCAGCCGGGCCCGAACATAAGTATGCAGAGAAAGATATAGCGGACGAACCTGCTGCCACAACCGCTCGACCTCGGCACTGAATTGGTCGGGAGTCATGTCGTAACCTGCGCGCCAAAGTGCGCCTGTATCCTTGAAGCCGAGTTCCTGAGCTCCCTGATTCGACAGCTGGACGAACCGTGCGTAGCGCTGGCGCATGGGAGCGCCGACCTTATGCCATCCCACCCAGACGTCTTTCAGTTCGTTGGGATCGCGGCTGTCTCCCATGATCCGCTCGATCGCTGTGATGTCGAGGCAGTCATCGGGCTTACGGCAGTACTTTCCTTTTCCATAGTCCGCATCAAGCGAGACGGCGATCTGAGTCATCTCTTTTCGCAATGCCGGATCCTTTGGAGCGGGCGCGGTCAGAGACAGCCGCAGCAGCATGAATTTGCGAGCCAGCTCGGGCGGGAGTGAAAGGCCGTCGAAACGCTTGGATTGTTCGATCAACTCCGTGGTCGCGGCTGTGAGTTGATCCTGGGCATCGGCGGACAAAGCTTCTGTGTCGTCCGTAATGAAGTTTTCCTGTACCCAACTGGCCCGAGCTGCCTTGACCTCAATCTCATTCAGTCGTGCCTCGGCTTGGTTCATAAACTCTTCGGCTTCGGCGACAGTGGGTTTCGAAGCGGCCTGAGCTTGAATGACGAGTAGGAAAGACGATAGGAATAACAGGACGCGAAATTTCATTCAGATCCTCCGGGTGAGCATTATGAAGGAGGAAAGGAAAAATGTCAGGTTCTACTCAAGAATTTCCGTGAACACTCTTACCGTCGAAGCAAGGAATTTTCGACGGCTTCAGCGCCGCCCGCAGATCGCCCACGCCCGCGCAGGCAGCTCGATGGCTCCCTCTGAATCGGTGGTGAGCGAACTACGCAGCCGCTCTTGAATCGCGCTCTTCGTAGATTCATCGCGGGTCGCAAGATAGCTGGGAGCGGAACCTTGTCCGGTCAGAAATGGTTGCCAGTAATCGTCGAAATTCGTGAACCGGGTGATGACGTTGAGGGCCCGAACCCTCACTTCCTTCATGCAAGCGCCCTCGAAAAGCTTGCCCAACGCCTCGGGATTGCAGAGAGGGAAACGCTGGGCCTGATCGTATGCCAAGGCCTCGTTGTCAACGGCTGCGGCCGCATCCCAGAACTGGCGGAGGAAACGTGCTCCCTCGGCGTAGTCCCAAACGTAGACTGCGATGATGCCTGCCGAAATCGTAACGCGGCGCATTTCCTGCACGGCACGTTCGGGCTCCGGAACGTAATTCAACCCCAGGCCGCAGACCGCCACATCGAAGGTGGCTTCAGCGAAAGGAAGAGCCATGGCATCTCCGTTTTCGAAGTTGACCGCAGGGTGGGCGCGATGCTCGCGAGCAAATTCAATCTGCTGAAGGGATGCGTCTATACCCGCAACTCGAGCGGGCGCGCAGCGTTCGACGATGGCTTCCGTGAGTACGCCGCTTCCGCAGCAAACGTCCAGCCAGCGCAAATTCGGTGGCAAACTCCGCCAGTTCAGGAACTCATCTGCCAGCAGGCGGCTCCAGCGTCCCATCCACTGGTCGTAGGCTGCTCCGGAAGTCCATTTGTCTATACTCACAGGATTGCGTAGGGACGGAGGCCCTCGTCCGTCGACCGACCGACAGCATCCTAGCTAGCCCGGACGGGGATGTCCGGGCCTACATGCGCCTTGCCCCCGTAATACAGATCTTCCATTGCCTGGTGAACTTTGGCCGATAATTCTTCCATCTCGCGCAAAGTATATCCGGCGGTTGGAATAGGCTCACCCAAACGCATCTCCAGCGGGCGGCACTTGACGTGATAGGTATTCATGGGCAGCAGTTCGTAAGTCCCGATTAGTGCGATGGGCACGATATCTACTTGCGCCTTGATCGCCAGATAGAATGCTCCCGGCATAAACGGCTTAATTTCGCCATCGGGAGTGCGGCCGCCTTCAGGAAAAATTACCAGCGGCAGCCCCGCCTGCAGACTCTTTACCGCCGAGCGGATATGCGCAAGCGATCGTGTCGGCTTTTGCTGATCAATACAAACTTGCCCCGACCGTCTCAAGTGCCATCCCACAATCGGGTAGGAGAGCAATTCCTTCTTGAACAGAATCCGGAACTGGAATGGCAAATAAACATAGAGCACCGGAATGTCCAGCGCCGAGGCATGGGTCACGGCGTAGACATGCGGTTTCGATGTGTCGATCTTGTCCAGGCCCGTCACCTTCACTGGGGACAGGATGGTCTTCATAATCAGCCACGACCAGAAGCGCGCAAAGCCGTGCAGGACGCGAGTCTTCTCGCCGAAAAGAGAGGCTGGAATGGAGACAATTCCGAGCACAACCGTGTATAGCCAGATGAGGGGATCGAAGATGAAATACGAGCGCAGGAGGCTAAGCCAGCCGTATTTCTTATCTGCGGCGACGGGGATTTCGTCTTTCAGAGTGAGCCCGGCTGACCGGTCTGAGGAGACGTTCGCAGACAGCCGCGAACCGCGCTGCTCTTCGCCTGCGGATGTGTGCACTTCCTGCATGTGAACGGCTAAACCCTTACCCCCAAGACTCGCATGGCCTCTCCTACAATGTATATCGAACCCGTTATAACTACTATGCCCCGGGGACCAGCCAGCGAACGGGCTCGATCGAGGGCGGAAGCCACGTCTATAGCATCTTCGATGTCGGTTGCGGTGCGCGCGGCTGCTTCTCGAATCTCGTCCGGGGTCGCGGACCGCGGATTGTCGGCCCTCGTGGCAATAACCCGCGCCGCGAGCGGAAACAAGATCTCAGCGATCTCACCAATCGCTTTGTCGCGCATTGATCCAAATACGAACGTGAGCGGGCGGTCCTCATAGCAGGCGGACAGGGTGGACCGCAACGCCCACGCCCCTGCCGGGTTATGGGCTACGTCGAATATGTATTCGGGTGCCGTGCCTTGGGCCGGCTTGACCTGGAAGCGTCCCGGCCAACGGGTTTCGCGAATGCCACGCTCGATCGCTTCTGGCGTAATCGGAAATCCTTGATGGCTGAGAACTTCCGCCGTCGCAATTGCCAGCGCGATGTTTCGCAGTTGATGCCGGCCAACCAATGGCGTTTCGACGGAAATATGCTTCCCCATCACTTGCAGCGGATAACGTGAGATGTAAACCTCGGTCTGCGGCGTGTTTTTCTGGGCGTCCTCCGTGCATTCCTCCGCGTTCTCTGCGATCAAAGGCTTTTGTTTGGCACCTGGCACGAAATACGGATCGCTACCCGGAGATACCGGAGGCACATAAGGCACTGCGCTCACGCCCTGCGCTCCCAATTCCAAAATCGTGCTACCAATCACGTCGTTGGCCTGCGGCTGTTGCGGCAGCGTCACGACGACTCCGCCAGCACGGATAATGCCTGCTTTCTCGCGCGCGATCTCGGTTACGGTGTTGCCCAGGAACTTCTGGTGGTCGAGCGAAATGTCGGTGATCACGCTCACGCGCGGTTCAATTACATTGGTCGCGTCGAGCCGCCCGCCCATACCAACTTCCAACACTGCGATCTCCACTTTGTTTTGCGCGAAGTATTCGAACGCAATCGCGGTCAGCATCTCGAAGAAACTGGGATGCCAGGGCAACTCGCCCTCTTCGACTAAACGCTCCGCCGTGCGATCCACCACATCATGCAGCAAAGCGAAATCGTCGTCGCTGATTTCGCTGCCGTTGATGCGAATCCTTTCATTGATCCGCACCAAGTGCGGAGACGTGTACAGCCCGGTGCGCAAACCCGAGGCTCGAAGAATGGAGGCCAGCGTAGCCGCCGTCGAGCCCTTGCCGTTCGTACCGGCAATCAGGATGCCGGGAAACTTCCGTTCCGGATGATTCAAAGCTTCCAGCAACACCCGCATGTGTGCCAGGTCGAACTTGTGCGATGGGGTTTGCGTCAGCTCGTGACCAAGAGCGTACATACGCGCAACCGCGGTTTCGTAGGACATTGGAAGCTATCAGCCGTCAGCTATCAGATTAGCAGTTTGCAGGTTGCGATTCGGAGTTTGCCACCATCTATCATTCAACGTAGAAAGACGCAGTCTGAATGGCGTAAGCAAGCAACTGGCTGAGAGCCGAAAGCTAGGCAGCGGCCATGAATTCCAGTGCCCGGCCAAGATACGGCTTCAACTGCTTGCGGGGCACTACGGCGTCGAGCATTCCATGCTCGAGCAGAAACTCACTGCGTTGAAAGCCCTGAGGCAACTTCTGACGAATGGTTTGCTCGATCACGCGTGGCCCCGCGAATCCGATCAAAGCGCCTGGTTCAGCGATGTTCAAATCGCCCAGCATGGCGAACGAGGCAGTCACACCTCCCGTAGTCGGATCGGTCAGCACCGAGATGTAGGGCACCCTGGCTTCGTCCAAGCGGGCTAACGCGGCGGAGATCTTGGCCAGTTGCATCAGGCTGATGACGCCTTCCATCATGCGTGCGCCGCCCGAAGCCGAAACGATGATGATGGGAGCCCTGCTCTCCGTCGCTTGCTCGATGGCCCGCGTGATCATTTCCCCTACCACCGCGCCCATGCTTCCACCGATGAACGAGTACTCCATGGCGCTGACAATTACTGGGCGCCCGTTGAGTTTGCCACGCGCATTGATGACGGCATCCTTGAGTCCGGTGTCAGCCTGCGCCTGCTCCAGTCGCGATGAGTAGGTCTTCAGGTCGGCAAACTTCAACGGATCGGTCGAAACCAGGTTGGCATCGAAAACCTCGTACTGGTTGTCGTCCAAAAGCTGTGCCAGACGGGTTCGGGCGTCGATGCGGAAATGCTTGTCGCACTTCGGGCAAACATTCAGATTCTCTTCCAGATCCTTTTTCCAGATGATCTGCCGGCAGTGCTCACACTTCACCCACAAGCCTTCGGTGCGGACTTTCTTCTCGCCCGTTGCATCCAGCTCGCCGGATTCTCGTTTAAACCAGGTCATATTTTAACTAGCTGCTAGCTGCTAGCTTCTAGCTAGAAGCCAGAACCTTCCTAATCAGTACTCGATCCCTCTCTGCGCCATCACGCCCTTTTCGTACGCATGTTTTACCTGGCGCATTTCCGTAACCGTGTCGGCTAGTTCAATGATTGTCGGGTGCGCATTCCTGCCGGTCAAGATAACATGAACCATCTCCGGCTTGGTCTTCAGACTCTCGGCAACCTTTGCCGGATCGAGCATACCGTAACTGATGGCGTAATTAATCTCGTCAAGGATTACCAAATCCCACTTGCCGGAGCGGATCGCTTGCTGGCCCTCGGCCCACGCCTCTTCAACCATTTTCACGTCTTCAGGATCAGGCTTCTCGGTTCCCACTTTCACGAAGCCGCGACCCATCTGCTTCATGATGAACTTGTCTCCAAACGCCTGCACCGCGTCGAGCTCGCCGTAATGCCACGAGCCCTTGAGGAATTGCAGCATCAGCACCCGCATCCCTTGGCCAACCGCCCGCAAAGCGGTTCCCATGGCAGCCGTGGTCTTTCCCTTGCCCGGCCCGGTGTTCACGATGATCAGACCGCGACGGATATCCTGCATACTCGGGATGATTGATTGTACCTTGCTTCGGCGGTTGCACGGGCGCGGAGGCGTGCGGCCACAACCGCTGACCAAGTTTATTTTTGCGCTTCCCGGTAGGGCGGACTTGTTTACTTTTTCGTTAGCCGGCACCCCCTCCCCCCTGATCTTTTGGAATCATGGGATTAGGGCCACACTACCACCAAGATCTTTGAGGAATAAGGACTTATATGCAAAATATTCCGGAATAAGGGGTTAGGGGTTTTCAAAGTTATCTTGAAGCTGACTATACAGTTATAGGATTAACTGGAATGGCGGGTGAAAGTCAAGGATAAAGCGGGAAGAAATCGGAGGACATTTCCATTTTGGGACTGCCATGACAGAAAACGCGGGGATGGCTATACGAGCCGGCAAGAATTCCTACGCCCCCTAGGGCTGGCGCGGGCCATTCCGAACGAAGGGCGCGTCGGGAGGACGACGGCTGCTTCTCAGTCAAATGAGGTAACCGCGATGTTACGCCAAGAACAATCAAGGCTGGTCTCACAGTAGCGTAGATGTCGCGCTTTCGATAGAATTCCTGCCGCTGAACAACCGATCACAAGGAGCAAACACGTGAAAGCCCGTCTATTTTTGCCTTTCCTAAGTCTTGTTCTGTCGATTTCAGCCTTCCCTCAAAGCACCGCCCCGAAAATGAAGATGACGACCGAAATTCCGTCAGAGATTCTGACCCCGGATTCAGTTGAAACCAGACTCGGAACACTGAAATTCTTCGACGGATATCCCGACCAAGCAACGGTGGAGAAGGCCTTTGACAATCTGGACTTCATGCGCGGCGTCGATGTGTTCCTCAATACGATGCCCGGCGCGTCACTCTACGCAATGCGTCAAGGCTTCCGCGATGCTGGTGTTCCAGACGGTTCGATCGGAATCTTTGAAGACCTTATGGACTCGAAGGCTCTGTTCTTGACACCAAATACAGAGACTGTGTATGCGGGCAGTTGGCTTGACTTGAGCAAGGGGCCGCTTGTAGTGGAGAGTCCGCCAAACGTGTTGGGCGTCGTGGACGATTTTTGGTTTCGCTATGTTGCCGATTTGGGGAACGCCGGGCCGGACAAAGGAAAGGGCGGCAAGTTCCTTTTCCTCCCTCCGGGATACAAAGGTGAGGTTCCTCAAGGATATTTCACCTTTAGGTCTCCGACCTTCGGCAATCTTCTAATCTGGCGCGGCTTTGTGGAGAATCACTCGACAGCGCCTGCAGTCCAAAATTTCCAGCAGCATGCGCGAATTTATCCGCTCGGACAAAATCGTCCGGCAGAAATACAGCTGATTAAGCTCTCTGGCAAGGCAATGAACACGGTTCACGCCAATACTGCCAAGTTTTATCAAGAGGTGGATACCATTGTGCAAGAGGAGCCGGCAGAGTCGCAGGACCCAGAGCTTCTTGGACAGCTCGCCGCAATTGGAATTAGGAAAGGTAAACCCTTTGACCCCGACGAACGGATGAGGAAGATTCTCGCCGACTCAGCAGCGGTCGGAAATGCAACAGCTCGCGCCATTTCATTCCGTTCTCGCAACCAGAACGCATACTTTTACCCCGGCAGGGCTTGGTTTAATCCGTTTGCGGGCGGGAGCTATCTCTTCCTATCCGACGGAGCGCGGGACCTGGACGGACGGACGGCGTTCTTCTACGTCGCAACTGTAGTCACTCCAGCGATGGCTGCCAAGATGGTCGGGGTCGGCTCGCAGTACGCTGGAGCTGCGCTGGATGGCGACAAGAACTATCTAGATGGAGGCAAGAATTACAAACTTACTCTTCCGCCGAATGTACCTGCGAAGAATTTTTGGTCAGTGGTTGTCTACGATCCGCAGACACGCTCCGAGTTGCAGACCGACCAACGGTTTCCGAGTCTCAGCAGCCAAAAGGATGTGGTGAAGAACAGTGACGGTTCGTACGATGTCTATTTTGGGCCGAAAGCGCCCGTAGGCAAGGAGTCCAATTGGGTGCAGACGGTTCCAGGGAAAGGCTGGTTCATGATCTTGCGCCTGTACGGTCCATTAGAAGCATGGTTTGACAAGAGCTGGCAGCCGGGCGACATTCAACTGGTGAGGTAGCAAATCGATCGAGCGAATGAGAAGAGGGCGGATGCTGTATGTTTTCAACAATTAACAGTTCTATTGCCGACTTAGCCCCTACGGAGGATAATCTCGACGTGCGCTTAAGGCTAAGAATCGGTTCGGTCCTGGCGAAAGCAGGACATAGCACTCATTGACTGAGAAGCGGCTATCGTCCTCCCAACGCCGGCCTGCGTTCGCATACCGCATCAGCAAGAGGGAGTGTAGGCGACAACGCGCCTACACTGACTATTGGCTCGAGGCTTTTCTAGGGCATATTGACGACTTGGCGGAACTCGACTTTTCCGTCGCCGGTAGAAGGAGGTTCTTCTCCGAGCAACTTGGCGGTAAGCCGCAGCGCTTCTATTTCTTGTTTGACTCGCACGATTTCCTGCTCTTTCATCCGAAGTACGTCGAAAGGGTTCTTCATGGGGGAGGGCTCCTTAAACAATCAACATCTGCAAACAATCAACATCTGCGAACAACGTGGCATCGACTCTAAACTGCCCCTTGAGAATGAGAAACATCACGAAGGTACCTGCCTGACTTCGTGAGCGGTTTTTCAGTGTCGTTTTCAGTGTCCCAGGTGGTAAGGGTGTCCTTTCAAAATAGTGAACGCGCGGTAAAGTTGTTCCAGCAATACCACTCGCGCTAGTTCGTGGGCAACTGTCATTTTTCCTAGAGAGAGTAACAAGTTCGCTTCCTGCCGCGCTTCCTCGGTGAATCCGTTCGCGGGGCCCACGGCAAACAACAGTGGAAGAGGATTGCGATCTTGATGATTCCCGAGAAACCAGGCGAACTCCTCCGAGGAAAGCTGCTTCCCACGACTGTCGAGCAACACGAGCGTATGTCGAGTAGGCCGCGCCTCGCGGCCGCCCAGCTTCAGCAGGGCTGACTCATCTCGCACCGCCATCCCCTGCACATCGGCGTAACGCGACAGCCGCTTCAGATATTCCTCAGTCAATGACTGGATAGCCGGCTCTTTCGTTTTGCCAATCCACGCAACTGTCAGCTTCACTTTGGGATTTAAGCATAAAGGGCGCGAAAATCACTAGGCCACGGATTCGCGCGGATCTACGCGGATTAGCCTCTTTTTTTGATGATCTGTGTAGATCCGTGAAAATCCGTGGCCTGGTTTTTCTTATGCCCGTTTTCTTGCAATGCTTCGTGCCGCCGTCCGTTTTGTCTTTCCCAGTTCCGACGGCTCCAATCGCTTGGCGGACTTCCACAGGCGCTCCAAGTCGTAGAACTTGCGCGCCTTCTCCGAGAACACGTGCACCACGAAATTGACGTAGTCGAGCAGAACCCATTCGGCTTGCTTGTAACCCTCGATGTGTGTCGGACGCTGCCCTGCCTTCTCCAGCCGTTCCTCAACCTCGTCCGAGATCGCCTGGACCTGCCGAGGGTTCGTCCCGCTGCATACTACGAAATAATCAGTAAATGCTCCCGATCCCTGTTCCAGTTCTAAAATCGTAATTTCTTCCGCCTGTTTTTCCTGACAGGCGTTAATGGCTTCGGATACTTGGTGCTTCAGATCATTCTTTTTCATTTAGTCGTTTTCATTTAGTCGTTGGCCGTTGGTCGCTCGTCGTTTGTCTCGTGGTTTCTTGATTCTAACTGAGGACGTTACTTTACGTTGCATCGCCGTTTTCTGCATTTTGCCGCATGAAGGAAGGTCGCGAACGACCAACGACGAACGACCAACCGCTACCGGCTCCGATACAATCCCTCCTTCTTGATGTATTCAGCTACCGCAGGATCGACGAATTTGGTCAGAGGCTTCTTGGCCGCTACCGCGTCTCGAATCGCCGTAGACGAGACGTTTTGATGCAAGCCTTCCAGCAGATGCACCGTCGCACTCGCCAGGACGAGGTCGCCCTTTGCTGGTTGCTTGGCAAATGGCTTGGTCACCGACGATTTCGGGCGCAGCGCTTCCGGCAATGCATTGGCGACATCGGCCAGAGAATATCCCGGACGGCTCGCCACGATGAACTCACATTCCCGGAAAAGCGCCGCCGCCTCGTGCCAGGTCGCAATATCTTTGAACGCATCGATCCCGATCAGGAAGAAAAGGTGGTCGCTCTTCTTTAGTGTCTGTTTGAGGCGTCGAAGCGTATCGATGGTGTAGTTCGCGCCGGGTGTGGCGTGTTCAGCCTGCCGCTTCTTGCTGTTGAGCGCAGCCGCAGGCGCCTCTTCCGGAGCCTCCAGCAGGGATGGCATGAATGCCTTCTCGTTCATCGTGGACAACGCCACCATGGCGTAGCGATGAAAATAGGAGGCCAGAGGATGCCGTTGCTTGTGAGGTGGAATGTTGGCTGGGGTGAAGTAGATGCAACCCAGTTTGAAGTGTTCTTGCGCCCCCCGCGCCAGGGCCAAGTGTCCGTGATGAATGGGATCAAAGGTTCCGCCAAGCAGTCCGATGTTCATAGGTGTCCAACAGCCAGACGCTGTGTTGTGTTCCTCCCCGGTGTATCTCTTGATTCACGAAATCCGGAATTTTGGGACATAAGTGACATTCACAGGCCGAACTCGTTGTAAATTCAGGCTAACAGTTGTGGCTGTGGTTGTACTCATGGTCAGCGCCCACCCGTCAGCAACCACCTGAACTCCCGTAACTCGCGGAGTTCCCGTTTTGGAACTAAAGTTGGTTAGGTATGCGACTGAAGCTCCCCCTTCTTCGCGCACGCTACATCCCCCCGGCTCGGGCGCCTATCCTCCGATACGGCGTCGCTGTCCTCAGCATTACCCTCGCCCTGATCCCGGCATTGATGCTGGCGGACGTCGTCGAAAGCCGCCTGGTCGTGTTTGCCGTCGCCATCATGGTCAGCGCCTGGTATGGCGGATGGAAGCCGGGCCTGGTCGCGACCTCTTTTGCGCTCACCGTCAGCGCCTATTTCTCTTTAGCCGGAGAACACACACCTGATGAATATCGCAAAGCTATCATACATCTGACCCTATTTGTGTTTGTGGCCCTGCTGATTTGTTCGTTTAACGCCGCACTCCGTTCAGCTCAAGAGGGTTTGCGGCGTTCGGAAATCAATTTCCGCTCGCTTGTGACCAATGCTCCCTACGGGATTTGCCGCTGCGATTCGGACGGCATTCTGCTGAGCGCAAACCCGGCGCTCGTGAGCATGCTGAGCTACGCTTCGCCCTCCGAGTTGGTGGACGGCAACTTGGCGAACCTGTATGCCGACACCCAACAATGGTTTGTCGTCGCCGATCATTTTCGCTCCTCGCATCGCTTCAACGGGCTGATTGCCGATTGGGTCCGTAAGGACGGCATTCCCATCACCGTGCGCCTTTCCGGTCGCACCATTCGAGACGAACACAACTCAACGTTCTTCGAACTGTTCGCGGAGGACGTAACCGAACACCGAGCTTTGGAGCAACAACTCCGCCAGGCCCAGAAGATGGAAGCGGTCGGCCGGCTGGCCGGCGGCATCGCGCATGACTTCAACAACCTGCTGATGGTGATCTCGGGATACTGCGAGTTTCTGCTGGAGAGGATCGGTTCCGACCCCGCTGTCCGTGGCCCCGCTCAGGAAATCGCCAACGCCGCCAACCGTGCCACCGCCCTTACTCGCCAACTCCTCGCCTTCAGCCGCAAGCAAATGCTAACCCCCAAGGTCCTGGACCTGAATGCGGTGGTCACAGAAAACTTCAAAATGTTGACTCGGTTAATCGGGGAAGACATCGAGCTGGTCATGGTTCCGGGGAGCGACCTGGGCCCGACCAAGGCTGACCCCGGCCAGATCGAGCAAGTCATTATGAACCTGGCGGTGAACGCCCGCGACGCCATGCCTCGCGGTGGCAAACTCACCATTGAAACTGCGAATGTTTCGCTGGACGAAAGTTATGCTCGTCTTCACCCACCCGTGGAGCCGGGCGAGTACATAATGCTCGCCATGAGCGATACCGGCGTAGGAATGGATGCCGAAACCCAGAGCCGCATCTTCGAGCCGTTTTTCAGCACGAAAGGCGCAAAGGGTACCGGCCTCGGCCTTTCCATGGTCTACGGCATCGTCAAGCAAAGCGGAGGCTACATCTGGGCCTATAGCGAGCCGGGCAAGGGAACATCCTTCAAAGTCTACTTGCCTCGGGTAACGGAGACCGGCGAAGCGGCTGTGTTACAACCTGCGGCCGCGGCCAAAGCGGTTCAGCAAGGACGCGAAACTGTTCTGTTGGTCGAAGATGAAGTCACGGTCCTGCGTCTTGCTCGCGAATACCTTGAGCGCCAGGGATACACGGTGATCGACGCCGGCGATCCCGCAACCGCGATCCTCATTTCCAACGCTCACTCCGGCCCCATTCACCTGCTGCTGACCGACGTGGTCATGCCGGGAATGACTGGGCGCGAACTAGCCAATCAACTTTGTCCGCGTCGGCCCGAAATGCGGGTGCTCTATATGTCGGGCTATACCGAGAACGCGATCGGCCAAAACGGCACGCTGGACGCTGGTATCACCCTGCTCCAGAAGCCCTTCACTCTCCTCACGCTCAAAGCAAAAGTGCGCGAGGTGCTAGATACACCACTCCCCAAGGAGGTCTCCATGTCTGCCCGTTTAGCCATGCAAGTTGAAGCCGGTGTTCCGAACACGAAGCTTTCGCCGTTCCGTGCGCAACGCTTCAAACTCCAATTGCCGCTGAAGTACAGGCCAATCGGAGAAGAAGCCTGGCGCGCCGGCACTACAGAGAACATCAGTCGTTCGGGCCTGCTGTTTCGGGCGGAGGAATTGATTCCAGCCAATGTCCAGCTTGAGATCAATCTGGTGTTGCCCGCGGAAATCGCGGGGCTGTCGGCAGCAGAAGTCGTATGCCGTGGCGAAGTCGTTCGCACCATCGAAGCCGAAACCCCTTCGATGAACCCAGCTCTCGCCGCCAAGATTCTGCAATACCACTTCCAGCACGGCTCCCACATGGCGGAGGCGTAGGGCTAACCGCCATTCACCACGTTGGTGAATGGCGCGCAACTACTGAGTGCCCCTCCGCGTTCTCTGCGGGACCTCTGCGCTCTCTGCGTTCAAAGGCTCTTCCTGAAGCCGGTCGCCCGAAGCCTGGAGCCTGATCTCTTCCACCTTATCCGCCATCGCGTATTTCAATTCTTCAATGCCTTTCCCGGTCACCGCTGAGATCGGAAACAGCTCAAGCCCTTGTTTCTTGCAATAACGCTTCAGCTTCGCCAGCTTGTCTTTGTTCGCGACATCGATCTTTGAGGCCACCATAATCACCGGCTTCTGGTCGAGTCCCGCGCCAAAGCTTTTCAGTTCGCCTTCGATCACTTCGATGTCCTTCACCGGGTCGGGACGGCCGCTCGCATCCGACACATCCACCATATGCACCAGCAACCGCGTGCGCTCAATATGCCGCAAAAACTGTATGCCTAATCCCGATCCCGTATGCGCCCCTTCAATCAACCCAGGAATGTCCGCCACCACAAAGCTGCGCTCTTCCTTCGCTTCGCCAACCGCAACCACGCCAAGATTAGGTTGCAGCGTCGTAAACGGATAGTCAGCAATCTTCGGCCGGGCCGCCGATATTCGCGAAATCAGTGTGGACTTGCCGACATTGGGATAACCGACCAACCCAACATCGGCGAGCAGCTTGAGTTCCAGACGGAAGACGCGCTCTTCGCCGGGCCGTCCCTCTTCGTGCTCCCGCGGCGCCTGGTGCGTGGACGTAGCAAAGCGCGCATTACCTCGCCCACCGCGCCCGCCGTGGGCGATCACGACGCGTTCATCCGGGCGGGAAAAATCGTGGACTTTGTCGCCCGTTTCCGCGTCATACACAATCGTTCCCACCGGCACCTTCAGCAAAACGTCTGCGCCTTCACGTCCCTTGCAGTCCGAACCCTCGCCGTGACGTCCGCGCTCCGCCTTGTACTCCGGATTGAAGCGAAAGTGAACCAGAGTATTGTGGCGCTCGCTGGATTCCATAATGACGTCCCCGCCATCACCGCCGTCGCCCCCGGATGGCCCACCCCGCGGGACATACTTCTCCCGACGGAACGCCAGACAGCCATTCCCGCCATCCCCGGCCTTCACCCGAATTGTGGCTTCATCAATAAACATAAAGAAGTTGGATTTTCCTTTGTGTACCCTCGTGTCCTCTGTGGTTAAAGCCTTTGACTTTTCTCAACCACAATGGACACGAAGGTAGATAAAGGCAACCAAAACAAAAAAGCCCCACCCGAAGGCGAGGCTCTTCAAACCGCGTGGCGCGGGCGCCCTCGCCCGCGTGACGATGTCAAACTCTACTCCACAGCGATGGGCTCAATCATCACGTACTTCCCCAACTGGCCCCGATCCTTGAAGACAATCCGGCCCGTAATCTTGGCAAATAGTGTATCGTCCTTGCCCCGGCCAACGTTCAACCCCGGCTTCACCCGCGTGCCCCGCTGCCGCACAATAATCGTGCCGCCCGGAACCAGTTGTCCGCCAAAAGCCTTGAAGCCTAACCGTTGCGCATTCGAGTCGCGCCCGTTTCGAGATGTGCCCTGCCCTTTTTTATGTGCCATAACTTAATTTCCCTTGTTGTCATCCCGAGCGACCTCGTTGTCATCCCGAGCGAAGCGAGGGATCTGCAGTTGCTTTAGACGCCTTATTTCTTTTTCTTCGGCGCGGCCTTCTTAGTCGCCGACTTCTTCGCCGCAGCCTTCTTCTTCGCCGGAGCCTTATGAGCCTTCGCCTCGGCTTTAACCTCACCTGCCTCTATCGGAGCCAACTTCCTCGGCTTGGCCACTTTCTTCGGAAGTTCGGGAGCGGTAAACTTCTGCCCATCGAAAGCAATTTCCGTAATCCGCACCGCCGTATATCCCTGACGATGCCCGCGCAGTTTCTTGTACTGCTTCTTCCGTTTGTAATGGAAAACCAGGATCTTCTTCTCGCGGCCCTGTTCGACCACATCGCCAGTCACAAGCGCTCCCGACTGCGGCTTGCCAATCTGGCCATCACTGGCCGAAACCGCCAGCACATCGCTGAACTCGACGTGACCGTCGGTGCCGGTGCCACGGTTTTCCGTACCCACGCTCTCCACGCGGATCACATCGCCGGGCGCAACCCGGTACTGCTTCCCACCTGTTCGGATGACCGCGTACATGCTCATGTCTCCTAAGTCCGGCGCGTCCGCTTTCAGCGCGATGGGAAAACGTAAAATCCATCCCGTCGCACACCGGCGCGATCTACGGAACCTGATGATTTTCTATGCTTGCTGCTTTCCGCGTCGGCGCTCTCGGCAAACCACAGCGGACGGCCCCAGAACGGAACCGCAAGTACAGGCAAACTCAACCATTCTAACGTGCGCTGCGGAAAAGCGTCAAACCACGATCCGGGCAATCACGTATCAGAATTCCAAACGCGCCAGAAACGCGATCATTCGGGGACTGCTATCTCCGCCCAAACCGACGCCCAGAAGGCCGGTTGGCGGAGAAGTCGTATAGGTAAGCGCTCCAAATCCCGTTTGCGTGGATGGCTTTCCGGGAATGCCGGCCAGCACCATGCTTGGCAGGCCAAAATTCGGATGATTGAAGACATTGAAGAACTGGGCCTCGACCCGCAGTTTTACTCTCTCGGTGACCGGAAACGATTTTGTCAGGTAGAAGTCGTTCCAAAAGAAATCCGGACCGCGCAAGGCATTGCGGCCGAGGTTTCCGAATTGGCAATTCTGCGGACCGTCGCCGCCATCACATTGCCCCGTGCTGGGATCGACCGCCGAAACAAAAGCATTAGGGTTCAGCCACTGAATCGTACCCGGCTGCGTGATCCCCTGGAGTGGATGGTGCTGATAAAGCGGGACGCCGCGAACGACGCTTGCGAACTGAGGACCACTACCCTGAACAACACCATTTCCATTCGCCGAGTAGGGCGTGCTCAGGACCGAAAATGGAATCCCACTATGCCAGAACGCGGTTCCTGAGATCTGCCAGCCGTTCATCGCATACGCCAACGCGCGGCTCTGCAGTTTCAGGGGAAATTGATAGACGTACTGCGCATTGAGATTGTTCCGGATGTCATAGTCGCAAGGCCCGTAATCGCGGCTCAGTTCTCCCGGCAGCGGCGAAAGGATCCCTCCTGCGGAGAATTGCAGAAATCCCCCATTCGAGACTGCATCCATGCAACGGCTCCAGGTGTAGTTGATCTGGCCTTGCAGGCCGTGTGCGAGGCGCTTCATGGCGGTGAGTTGAAGTCCGTTGTAATGACTGTTCTCACCAGTGGAGAACTGTGTCACCGCGCCAAATCGTGGATCGGTCGCCTGCATATAAGGGAAAGGCGCAAAACAGCCTTGGCACACTGTCTGATATCCATTGACTTGCGTAAGATAGGGCTGGTTTACTGCGCGCGTTCCGACGTATTGCGCTTGCAGACTGGCCGTCGTGCCAAATTGATGTTCAAAGCCCAAACTCCACTCCATGAAATAGGGTGCGTGGAGCTTGCCATCCGGGACGGCTGTGATCGCAACCGGAGGAAGACAAGTTGTGGCATTTGCCAGCGGCGAGGCGCAGGAAAGCTGGCCATTCGGAAATCCTGAACTGAACCTCTGATTTGCCGCCACCGTCGCATCGACGGCGCTGTTGGGCACTCCCGGCGCAATGGCCGTACCGCCGACGGTTCCGAGCAGGCCACCCTGGAAAGTTTGCACGTAGGGCGGATTGCCGCCCACTAAATCGGCGACGCTGCCGGGCAGAATATCGCTGAAAATGCCAAAGCCGGAGCGCAGCACGGTCTTGGGCTCGAGTTGCCACGCGATTGCCATTCGCGGCTGCAGAATCGCGACTGGCGTTGACGAGAAAACGTGACCGAGGCCGGTCTGAACCGCCTCATTCAGCGGCTGATTCACATCGTGCGAGATGGACGCGAAAGAGCCGCGAAGGCGGGCAATCTGCTGATGGGGATTTAGCGGATTGGAATTCCATGTGTCACGTATCCCGAATGTCCACGTCAACTTCTTGGTCACTTTCCAAGTGTCCTGCGCATACAAGTCAAGATTCAGAAAGTTGAACGGCTCGTTGGCCGATGTGGGGAACGTCTTCGTTGCCGTTGACGCGACTCCATAAATATATTGAGGCAGCGTAGTGTAAATCACCGTCGGGACCGAACCCTCCCCAAAGTCATAGTCATTCAGCCGAAAGATTCGCGTATTGGTTCCGAAGCGCAGTTCGTGAGCGCCATGGCTCCAGGCCAGGTTGTCGTTAATAAAGAAACGAGAGGCTCGTCTTCCCTGAACCCAGGTGTTGTCCAGCCCTCCCACTGTGGTGAATGGGGCGTTCGCACCACTGCCTTGCAGCACAATCGGGAATGCCGAGAGCGTCTTCTGAAAATCGCTCGGTCCAAACAGGCTTTCGTACCAGGAAAATGCGGGATTGAAGTAGTTCACCAGATGCTGCGAAAAGACGTGCGTATATCCCGCCGCAAAAGAGTAAAGAGGTTGAGGAGACACCGCATTGAACAGGGCATTGATGGGGTCGGTGAAGGCAGCCTGCACGCCGGTGTCCGCCTGGAAACGGAACCATGTGGTGTTCTGTTCATTGATGTTGTAGTCGATGCGAACGGTCTGCACCTGTTCGTGGTCATCGCTGGAATGCGAAACGCTCTGCCGGTTCGCGCAACCATTTCCGTCATTGGCAACCGACGGAGAAACTCCACCAACATCGAATGGGCAAGCGAGCACCATGAGAGGAGTACCACTGGTGTTTCCGTAGAGTGAGAACATCTTCTGATAGAACGGGACCAATTGTGGCGCCGGGGTGTAGCGCGAACCCGTGACCGAGTCCGTTCCCCCAAGCGGAAGCTGTTGCAAAACGTACTGTTGGAATGCAGTGCTGGGAACCGTGGTCGGCGTAACTATAGGCAACGCAATCCGCACCCATTCGCTGTCGAAGAAGAAGAACAGTTTGTCGTGGAGGATCGGACCGCCCAAACTCCCTCCAAAGTGGTTCACAGTGGCTCCCGGCTTGTGGTTCCCCGGTGTGGCATTTGTGAAATAGTCCGCGGCATTCAATATCGAACCATTCCACAGTTCGTAGAGATTGCCGTGGAACTGATTCGTGCCGGATTTTGTGACGTAGTTGACTTGGGAGGCTCCATACCTTCCCTGATCTACGGAATAGGAAAGAGTGTTGACGGTCACCTCGGAAATCGAATTCAATCCCAGCACGAGGTTGGTGGAGAGTCCGCTGTTGAGATTGGTAAGCGGATCGTTGGTTTCCAATCCATCCACGATGTAACCATTGGACAGCGCGGGTAAGCCGTTGAATTCCACATTGCCGTAGCCGTTCGTGCCACCCACGAAATCGTTGCCGCTGCCTGCCGTATTGATGAGGGCGCCAGGGGCAAACTGCAAAGGGTAGGTTAAATCTCCGCCCGGATTGGGCAGATTCTCCAAAGCCGGTGCATTCAAGTTTGTGGACGTATTGGCGTTTTCCGGGTTGATCAGGGGCGGTTCCGAACTCACATCGACCGTTTCGCTGCCGTGAGCAATCTTGAGCCTGAAGTCCACGGTCTGCTTCTGCCCCAAGCCAGACAACACGTTGGTCTTTTCCTGAGGCTCGAAGCCTTCTGCTTCAACTCTGACTGAGTAGCTGCCCGGCTTTAGCTGCGGGAAGTTGAATCGGCCCGCATCATCGGTCCTCGCTCTGCGGGTTGCGCTGGTCTCACGATTGGTGACCGCGACGGTGGCGCCCGGTACAGCGGCGTCGGTTGCGTCCGACACCTGCCCGACAATGGCACTGGTGGTCTCACCTTGCCCTCGTGCTGGAGGGACGCAAAGCAACGCGACGACCTCGAGAACCAACGTTAGTTGAATTACGCGCATCATGGTTCCAGACTGAAATCGCCCCCCACAGGCAATGGGCAACCGAGGCCCGAGAGTCCAGATTAATTAACTACGGCTGCTTAGCCATGGTTAACTATAGTTAATCACAAAAGAAAAGTCGAGCCCAGGGTTTGGCTGCGCCGCAAAATGTTCCAGGACCAATCTGGCACGCACGCTGCAAGCGCTGCGCTTTCTTCTTGATCACGTGGGTCTATCTGGATAAGATACTTGAAGGTAGTTAGCTCTTGGATAAGCAGCCCAACATCGTTCGCTCTTTGACAACCTTCCCAGCGATTGCCGTTAGTGCCCAGGCTATGTTCCGAAACGGGAAGACGACGTTGCGATTCAGAACGCCTAAGTCCTTATTCCGGAATATTTTACGTATAAGCTCTTATTCCTCAAAGATTTGGAGGGTAGTGTGGCTGCAACCCCATGATTCCAAGAGATCAGGGGGGAGGGGGGATACCTATCGTTATTCAAAAGTAAATATCCGCGTGCAACGCTCGCCTTCCGATCACCGCACGAGTCGTGAAGCTCCCTGAAGAAGAGCGCATCGCGCCCACGCGCTACAATCAATCTGTGCCGCCTCGCATCGCCATCCCTGTTCCACATTCCACCGACCCCGAGTATGCCGAGCGCTCCCTGCCGCAATACGAACGTGCCATTGAAATGGCCGGAGGAGAGCCGGTTCGCATCCCGCTGGATCAGCCGCCCGCGGAAGTAATGAAGCTGATCGAGCGCTGCGACGCGGTGTTGCTGCCCGGAAGCAAAGCCGACGTCGATCCCGCCAAGTACGATGCGCGCCGTGATCCGCAGACCGCCGCCGCTGACGCCGGCCGCGACACGGTCGACGAGTTGCTGCTGCAGGACGCCTACAACATGCGCAAGCCGGTCCTGGGCATCTGCTACGGCCTCCAGATTCTGAACGTATACCGCACCGGCACCCTGATCCAACACATCGAGTCTCCCGTGAATCACGCCGCGGGACGAAAAGTCGCCATCGCTCACACCGTAGAAGTAGCACCGGAATCGAAGCTGCAGAGGATCCTGCAACCGAATGTGGAAGCATCCGTGGAGCTAGCCGCAGAGCGCCGCCAGAATGCAGCCCACGGCGTAAGCCGTGGGTGGGAAGCCGAAAATGATCGAGCTCCGGAGGAGCGAAATAAGGGTGGTGACACTGCCGCCGAAGGAACGCCACTCGTTGTGCCGGTGAATTCCAGCCATCACCAGGCTGCGGACGTTGTTGGCGACGGATTGCGCGTGGTCGCCCGCTCTCCGCAAGACGGGGTCATCGAAGCGCTCGAGGGCACGTCCCCGGATCACTTCGTCCTGGCGGTGCAGTGGCATCCCGAGCGATCCGTCGATGAGGACGAGCCCTCGCGAGCAATCTTCCGTGCCTTGGTCGACGCCGCCCGAGTCCGGCACGAAAAACTGAAAGGAGAATTCGAATCCGTCTGAAGAAAAAACTGCCCGGATTCGCACGGATCAATCCGAGAAAAATGAACTTGGATTATCCGTGAGAATCGGTGCAAATCCGTGGTTAGTTTTTCTTGTCCAACAGCACGACAACGTTCGCGATTGCCGCGTTGTCAGTGCTCAGGCCTTCGGGCGTCTTGGCCTTGAGGCCGACGCAAGCGGCGGGAACGCCCAACAATTCCGCCACATGCTCGCGAATGGCAGCAGCATGCGGACCAATCTTGGGCGCGGCAAGAATAAGGGTCGAGTCTACATTGACCACCCCATAACCGGCAGCCCGAACCCGCGTCAAAGCCTCGCGCAAAAAAACGGCGGAGTCCGCGCCCTTCCACTTCGGATCGGAAGGCGGAAACAGAGTACCAATATCGGGCGCAGCGATGGCCCCGAGCAAAGCATCGGTCACCGCATGCAAAAGGACATCGCCATCGGAGTGGCCACCGAGGCCTTTCGGATGAGCCAGAGCGACTCCCCCAATTTTGAGAGGAACACCAGTTTTGAATTCGTGAGAATCCCAGCCGAATCCGATTCGCATCGCTGGTTGTTTTTCTTTAGTCTTCAAATCTAAATTCGCGCCTCATGAACCCGACTTCAAATAAAACTCTGCCAACTCCATGTCTGCCGGCGCAGTGATCTTTATATTTCTCGCCGACCCCATAACCACCGCGACTGCGTGTCCCGAGCGTTCAACGAGCGAAGCTTCATCGGTTCCCACGAATCCATCGGCTGCTGCCTCGTCGAACGCCTTCTTGAGCACATCGTAGCGGAAGCCTTGCGGAGTCTGCGCCATGACTACACGCTCTCGCGGAAGCGTGGCCGTGATCAAGGCTCCATCGGATGTGCGCTCGACTTGCTTCACGGTGTCGACTGCTGGCACGCCAGCAATCGCCGCACCGAATTTCTGCGCCGCCCGAATCACATCATGAATGATTTCCTCAGTGACGAACGGGCGCACGGCATCGTGGACCAGAACGATGTCATCGTTCGTCGCGGAAACGGAACTCATCGCGTTCGCGACGGAGTGCTGGCGGTGCTCTCCGCCTTCCACCAAATGAAGCTTCTTCTGCAGAATGTCCTTGGCATCTTTTTCCAGGCGGGCGCGGAATCCTTCGACCTCGTTAGCCCGCAAAGCAACGTAGATCTCCGACACCTCCGGACTCGCTACGAACTTGCGCAGAGTGTGAATGAGAATGGGCACACCGCCAAGCTCAGTGAACTGCTTGGTCGCCCCGGGCTTTTTGCCCTTGGCGCTCGGAGCCGAGGCCATGCGCGTCCCCAAGCCGGCAGCCGGAATAATTGCAATCACCTTCATTGCGGGCTGCAAGTATACGAGGGTGAGTGCCCGAGTTCAAATCGGCTTCAAAGCCTGATGAGATACAGGATTTACCCTAGGCGCATTTTGCTCACGTCGGGAACTCTCTTTCCCACTGCCACTGTGACGCATCGGGTCAGTATCGGCTGCTTCGTCCCAAGTTAAGTACGTTCAATCACTTACGTTGAACGAAAACTAGGACGAACCTGGCAATCGACTTGCACATCCAAGGAGTGACTGCGTTAGGGAGGATGATTTGAACAGAACTCGTTCATGGCTTGAGCTCGTGACATGCTGTGCCACTCCGGCCCTGGCAGTGGCTTTGTCGTGCGCTCTCCTTTTTGTTAGCGCTGCCGTCGCATTCGCAGCTGCCGATGGTGGAAAGGCAGTCGAGGTTGCAGCCCGTGAAACGGACAATCCCGGGGGGAGAGCATTTGCTGGCCTGATTACTGACGATCACTGCGGCGCGAGGCATGAGATGGAGTCTGGCATGAATCCAGCGGAGTGCACAAAGATGTGCGTGCGGAACGGTTCAAGGTACGTGCTGGTCAAAGGCAGCAAGACATACGCTTTGGCGGGAGACGAAAGTAAACTCGAGGGGCTAGCCGGTCAGCGAGCGACCATCGTTGGCGCTCTTACGGGCCACACCATCAAAATAGTTTCGACAACCTCAGCACAGTGATTGGGCGGAAGCGACCTGCCATCAGTAGGTCAGGCCGGTAGCCTCCGAAGACCATTCCCTTCGGGTCCTCGAACTTGTAGAAATCAGCCCACTATTGATTGTCCGTATGGCCTGGGACCATTGCCTAGTCCCCTGGCCGTTCCACTACGACTGGCGCGGCTTTCTTGAGGTCTCCGTTCGGGATCGCTGTCGATGTCGTCACCACGACGGCCGGGCGGGGCTCGGTGCGGGCCATGGTGCGTTCGTCCCATTTGCCGAAGATCATCTTTCCCGCCGTGGTCTGCAATACGGAGGTAACGGAAATGTCGATGGTCTTGCCAATCATTTTGCGGGCATTGTCTACGACCACCATCGTGCCATCGTCCAGGTAAGCGACTCCCTGGTTGTATTCCTTGCCTTCTTTCAGGATGAACACCTTCATGGTCTCGCCCGGCAGCACGATCGGCTTCAGGGAGTTTGCCAGCTCATTGATATTCAGCACCGCCACGCCTTGTAGTTGCGCCACCTTATTAAGATTGAAATCGTTGGTGATGATTTTGCCTTCGTAGAGCTTGGCCAGCTCAATCAGTTTCAGATCGACTTCACGGACTGCGGGAAAGTCGTCCTCAACAATTTGAATTTGCACGGATGCCATCTTCTGCAGACGCTGGAGGATGTCGAGGCCACGGCGTCCGCGATTACGTTTCAGAGAATCAGCTGAATCGGCTACCAGTTGTAGTTCGCGCAGCACAAACTGTGGGGTTACAATGACTCCGTCGAGGAAGCCGGTCTCGGCGATATCGGCAATGCGGCCATCAATAATGACGCTGGTATCCAGAATTTTGTAGCTCTTCCGGGATTGCTTCTCGCCGCCGAAAATCCCGCCCAGCGCTGCCAGATTGAGCAGATCGCCTTTATTGGCGCCGACAATCAGGCCGACGTAGGCCATCACAAACATAACCAGAATTTGCAGGAAGCTCTGGGTGTGCCCCGGAGGAATACTGTTGCGAATCACGAGGGCGAACAAGTAGGCACCGAAAATTCCTAACACGCTGCCGATCGCAGCTCCGATCAGACGTTTCAGACTGACCAGACGAAGCCGCCACTCGAAGGTGACTATGGCAATGCCGAGCAGCGCTCCGACCCCGGCATCCATGTTGGAAGGCAGGTCAAACGGCTGAAGCTTGTAACAAGTAAGAGCAACAAAAATAACAAATAGTAGACGAACCGCTATTAAGTCCACGGATGGACCTCCTCGGAACCCACGTGCCTAAACTCCAAGTGGAGTTCCGCACCGGCCGCCCAACCGCCGAATGTATTGCGGCCAGTGATCTATATACGGAGCCTATGAATGAAACGGCTATGAACTGCGCTCCGCTTTCTGTGCCTTAAACCTGTCCAGAAATCAGACAGAGGCAATCCTACAAATATTCCTGTGGAAGTATATACCCGCTGGGAAGTCTGCGAGATTACGCAGGTCACAGCCCAAGGTGATAAGCAAACTGATGGGAACGGTCGGGGCGGGCTGCTGATAGACTTTTGGGATATGAAAGCTATTGTCATCAGTCGGTTAGGTGGGCCGGAAGTACTCGAGGTACGAGATGTTCCTGATCCCGTGGCGGGTCCGGAGCAAGAACTGGTCCGGGTGCAGGCTGGCGGGTTGAACTTTGCTGACTTCATGACCGCGCAAGGCGGATATCCGGGAACGCCGAAACCTCCCTTGATTGCCGGCCGCGAATTCTGTGGCGCAAGGGGGAGCGATGGGCGACTGGTGATGGGGTACACGCAGTGGGCAGCGTTTGCTGAGCGCGTCGCGGCCCGGGCCGAGTTGTTGTGGCCGGTCCCGGCGAACTGGACCGCAGAGGAGGGAGCGGCTTTCCCAGTGAACTACTTCACGGCGTACTTTGCCTACTGGAAGGCGGGACTCATCGATCCGGCGAAACCAGGTGCAAGCGCCGTTCCCCGAGTTCTGATTCACGCAGTCGCAGGCGGCGTGGGAACGGCGGCGGTGCAGATCGGAAAGCTGCTGGGCGTGGAAATGTATGGGACATCTTCTTCTGATGAGAAGCTCGCGCGGGTGAAGGGACTCGGCTTGCAGCACGGCATCAACTACAAACAGCACGATTACGAAGAAGTGATCAAAGGTCTGACTCGCGGCGACGGTGTAGACGCAGTGTTTGAAATGTTGGGCGGCGAACACACCACCAAAAGCGTGCGATGCCTTGGAGACTTCGGCCGCGTGATCGTATATGGAACTGCAACCGGTCAAAAACCGAACCTGGATACGCGGCTGCTTTATGCGAAGGGCGCAAGCGTGCACGGACTCTGGTTGACATATCTATCAGCTAAGCGGGAGTTGATGAATCAAGCCTGGCAACAACTCTCTGAGTGGACGTCGCAAGGCCACCTGCATCCCATGATCGGGCACGTGTTGCCAATGGAGCGTGCCACCGAGGCATACCGATTACTGGGCGAGGGAAAAAACTTCGGGAAAGTGATTCTCGAGATCCCGTAGGTTCACACCTCCGAGACAAATCCGCTGTTCGCTTCCGAACGCGACGAATCCATTAGCGGACACCTCACGTCAGCGCAGCGTGTACTTCTCACTTGTAATCAGCACATTCTTGTTGAGTCCGTTGGAAAGCCGCGTGCAACACCCATTTCAGATGTTGAGCTTGTGAAATTTTGTGAACTTTCGTAACAAAATGCGCGTAGTGATAGACAACAAATGTTGTGCAAGTCACGACCCGGCTCGATTGCTAACGACGCTGCTGATGAAGCGTCCAAGTGAATAGTTGCGGTTCGCAGCGCAAGGGAACTAACGGGCATCTAATGACGTATTAGACACAGTGAGGGTGGAAGTCGGACGACCAACCAGCCGAGCCGACTTTCAGGAGACAATTTCAGGGGTTAAGGGACTGGTTCACTCTCGGTTTGGCGGCCCAGGTGAACGCAATCCCTGCAGCAGAGAGCCCGCGGTCTTGCGGCCACGCGCTTTCTTCTTAACCCCGCGGCAGCATTGTAAGTCTTTCGCGGCAAAACGCAAGTTTTTCGTGCAAGACGAGTCCAGGCCGCCCAGAAACGATTCCCGACGTTTATCGGGAAAGAAAAAGGAGTGTCATGAAATTCCAAAGTATCTCCAAGAGTTTGCTGGTGGGACTGGCTCTGCTGCTGGCGACAAGCGCGTTCGCGGCTGCTGCCAACAAGGGTTCGATGCAGCTACTGGATCCGGTTACCGTGAGCGGGAAGCAATTGCCCGCGGGTGAGTACTCGGTGCAGTGGGATGGCAGCGGTCCGAACGTTGAGGTGAACATTATGAAGGGTAAGAAGGTCGTGGCCACAACCCCGGCGCGGCTGATTGACCTGAGTCAAAAACCAGCCAGAGACGCTGCCGTGGTAAGAAATAACGACGATGGCAGCAGGTCCCTGGCCGAAATTCACTTTGGTGGGAAGGCGTATGGCCTGGCAATTGGTAACGAGTCAGCCAGCATGGATGGTAGCGGCAGCAGCAAGTAGAGCTGCTGATCTAGCGCGCGAAACGGGGAGCTTCAAGGCTCCCCGTTTGTTTTGGTAATCGCGAATCGCGGTTGCCCGCTCTCTACTATTTTCGCTGAAGCCAACACATCATCGAAGTAGTTGACGAGGGCGCGCCGCGGTTTTTCCCTTGCTGCCCAGAACTTATTTGCCCTGAGACTCGAGTTCGGCGTTAATGTTCACGCTCCCGCCCGTGGCCTTGAATTTTCTTTCCCACGGCTTGAAGCCAGACTTGCTGACCGTAAGGGTGTGATCACCGGGCGTAACGTCGATCTCTGACGGTGTATTGCCGACGAAGCTTCCATCCAACGCAATGTCCGCATTCGCGGGTGTTGAAGAGACGGCAATCTTGCTCCCCGCCGGGGTTGCAGACGTGTCGCTAACGGTAACGAGTTGAGCCGACTGTTTCTGGGCAGTAACTTTACCGGCCCGTGATGGCCAATCCTTGGCAATGGCTTCGCAAGCGTCTTTCACCGAGTTGCCCAGCGACCGGGTCGAATGACTGACGATAGCATCGCCGTTACTGTTGAAAACCGCTACCTTGTTGTCGTGGGCAAGGATACTCTTTCCGCCTTCGTGGTCGAGCACGACGACATAATCGGCTTTCTCCTTTTGGTTGTTGACGACGACCTGAGAACACCGGTCGCCGAAGGTCTTGATGATCTCGGCGGTTTGCGGACGAGCGCCGCCGCTGAAATGGCCGCCGTGAGCGTCGCTTGTACCGCCGCTGTTACCGGTCATTTGCCAGGACTGGCTGTCGGTGATGAAGACTCGCGCTCTCTGCGCATCGGAAGTTTGAGCCGCCGCGGGAATCAGCAACAGCGATAGAACAGCAAATGTGGTAAAGAATCGCATTCTGCCTCCAAAGCCTGAATATGAGGGAGAAGCGCCTATTCTTGCATCGCGGGGAGGGACGGGATAGTTACGATCGTCGGTGTCGAAAAGGGGGCCCTTCGGGCGGACGAGGGAGCCCACCCTACAGGTTTTCAGTACTTGGGCATTCTGGGATCGACGCGATCTGCCCAGGCCAGTATCCCGCCAGCCAGATTGTGCACCTTCTTGAAGCCTGCCTGTTGGAGGAAGGCGACTGCTTTGGCGCTACGCACGCCGGAGCGGCAGTGGGCCACGATCTCGCGGCTGGAATCGAGTTCGTGTACGCGCTTCGGCAGATCGCCCAGCGGGATCAAGTGCCCGTTGATGTGGCAGATTTGATACTCATGAGGCTCACGCACGTCGAGCACGAAAAGATCCTCGCCCGCATCCAGACGCCGCTTGAGCTCTTCGACTTGCATTTCGGAAATGCCTGCTTCCACTGGTTTCTCCTGGCTTTTTTCTTCACCGCGGATTCCACAAAACTCGTTGTAGTCTATCAGTTTTGTGATGGTGCGGTGCGTCCCGCAGGCCGGGCAGTCGGGATTTTTGCGCAGTTTGAGCTCGCGGAACTTCATGCCCAGCGCATCGACGAGCAGCAGCCGCCCGATGAGTGGGTCACCCTTGCCCAGAATCAGCTTGATGACTTCAGTCGCTTGAATCACACCGACCAGTCCGGGCAGAATGCCCAGCACTCCGCCTTCGGCGCAGGAGGGAACCAGCCCCGGCGGCGGCGGCTCGGAATACAAGCACCGGTAGCATGGGCCATCCTTCGTAGCGAAAACGCTGGCTTGTCCCTCAAACCGGAAAATTGACCCGTAAACGTTTGGCTTGCCGGTGAGCACGCAGGCATCGTTCACCAGATAGCGGGTGGGGAAATTGTCGGTGCCATCGGCAATAATGTCGAAGTCGCGAAACAGTTCGAGCGCATTTTCGCTGCTCAGCTTGGTTTCAAACTTGCGAATATTTGGAAATGGATTGATCGCCTTCAGCTTCTCAGCGGCAGAATCCAGCTTCTTACGCCCTACGTCGGCGGTGGTGTGAATGATCTGCCGCTGCAAGTTGGTGTAATCCACCACATCGAAGTCCACGATTCCAAGCGTGCCCACGCCGGCCGCGCCCAGGTAAAGCGCGAGTGGCGAACCCAGCCCTCCGGCTCCAATACACAGCACGCGCGCGGCCTTGAGCTTCTGCTGACCCTCCATGCCCACCTCTGGCATGATCAGGTGACGCGAGTAGCGCAGGATTTCGTCATTGGTAAGAGCGGCGGCTTCGGGCTTCGCTTCCGTCGGCTTGAGTTCGGTAATGGTGGCCATAAAACCTCGGTTCAGAAACGTTGATTTTAATGATTGCGAAATGGACGACTAGAAACAACAACAGAACGGATAACAGCAGGCGCTGTGGCGGGGCATTCGGAAAGTGGTCCATCCGCAATTCATCTGTTCACCAGCCTCCGGCAATCGAAGGCACAATCGAAATAATATCACTGTCTTTGATTGCAGTGGCTTCTTTTTGCAGGTAGCGGACGTCTTCATCATTCAGGTAAACATTCACAAAAGAACGGAGTTTACCGTCGTCGGTGTAAAGGTGACGGCGCAGGTCAGGATGTTTGGAAACCAGTCCGGACAAGGCTTCCGCGACGGTTCCGGCCTTAACCTCGACCGTCGGTTGCTTGCCGGCGTATTGGCGCAGGGGAGTCGGTATGTGGATTTTCGTCATCCTCGTAAGTGATGCCGGAACGGAGCCTCGGGATTCAGTTCGTCGAGACGTTGCAAGCAACGTCTCTACAGACAAATTTAACGTAGAAACATAGCTTGCTATGTTTCTGCTTGCGCCACTTCGATCTTCTCGTCCACCAGTTTCTTGTCGCGCTCGTCGCTGCCCGTTAGTTCGAATGAATTCGTCAGCGCCGCTTTCCCTTTCTCCACGCTGGTAATCACGTAAGAGCAACCCAACCAGTGCGCTTCGGCAAGATCCGTCGGCGACCAGCGGGCGGGGTGGTCGGGGTGCGAATGATAGAACCCGACAATGTCTTCTCCGCGCTCGCGGCCTTCCCGCTGGATGCGAACCAGTTCGCGTGGGTCGATGTGATAGCGGTTCTGGGGCGAGTCCGTGCGGGTGTTGCCACAACGGGCAACGGATGTCACGGTGCGCACTTCCCCGTCCAACTGTCCAAGCAAAATCCCACAGCACTCATGGGGGTACGTCTCCTCGCCATGCAGGCGAAGAGCTTCGTACTCTCTCTGTTCAATCTTCAACATCCCATGCTCTCTCGTCCCTGTCATCCTGACGAAGTTGCCGTCGCAAGACGACGGCAACGCAGTCGAAGGACCCCATGAGGCTAGTTGCGGCAGAATCGATTCAGGGAATTCGTCCCCTAATCAGTTGAGCGTATTTTCAGAATGCCTGGCTGCATTTGAAGTTACGACCGGCACTTCGGGGTCCTTCGACTCCGTGGCTCCTGCGCTCCGCGCGGCAGCCACTGCGCTCAGGATGACAGAGTTTTTCTATTCCTCCCGCCAGAATCTCTCGCTCAAATACTTGTCGCCCGAGTCGCACAGAATGGTCACGAAAACCGCACGTTCGTTCTTCTTCAACTGCCGCGCCAGTTGCAGGCAGCCGACTACTGCTGCAGCCGCCGATATTCCCACCAGCAAACCTTCTTCGCGGGCTAGACGCTTGGCCATGGCGTAAGCGTCTTCGGTAGAAATGCCAAGGTCCGCGTCGGCCAGCGAAGCATCGTAAATTTTTGGAACGATCGCGCTGGCCATGTGTTTTGTGCCTTCGATTCCGTGGAACGCCGAATCTGGCTGCAAAGAAATACAGCGAACCCGCGGGTTCAACTCCCTCAGCCGCCGCGTCGTCCCAACAAACGTTCCACTCGTCCCGAGCATCGCAACGAAGTGCGTGATCCGTCCCTCCGTCTGTTGCCAGATTTCGTTGGCTGTGCCATGGTAGTGAGCTTGCCAGTTGGCATCGTTGGAGTACTGGTCGGCGTAGTAGTAGAGATCGGGATGTTTGGTGGCGAGTTCGCGTGCCATGCGGATGGCGCCGTCGGAACCGTCAGCAGGATCGGTATAAAGAATGTTGGCGCCGTACGCGTGCAGGATGCGCTTGCGTTCGACCGATACATTCTCCGGCATGCACAGTGTCACCGGAAAACCCTGCGCGGCGCCGATCATGGCGTATGCGATGCCGGTGTTGCCGCTGGTCGAATCCAGCAGAATTTTACCGGATGTTAACTTGCCACTGGCCCGGGCTTGCGCCACGATGTTGGAGGCGGCTCGGTCCTTGACCGAGCCTCCAGGATTGAGCCATTCCGCTTTGCCGAGAATCTCGACTCCGGGCAACTCGCTGCCGATACGTGCCAGCCGGAGCAAAGGAGTATTGCCGATGCGATCGATAGTATGCTGGCCCAAAGTGAGGTTGGCGAACGCGTCGTCTCCGTCTGCATGTGTCGAAGAACCAGACACTTCCGCGATATTTGGAGACAAGCGCTGCATAAACTTCAAACTCGAAGGCCGTGACCTACGTAATGTTCCTCACAGGCGAAACTAATCGCGAGGAACGGTTCATTAGATTATAAGAGAGACTGATCGGTTCCACCGAAGATGCGGGCAGCGTACCTTTTTCAAGCATCCGCATCTAACCTAAGCGAGAACGAAGGATGAAATGGCATCAAAGGTAGAAGCACGGACTTACGACGAGGCGCTGACCTGGCTACGCGAGCATGGCTTTGATCTGCTCGAAGCCCCGGGCACGCAAGCGCGCGTTTTCCTGAAGAAGTACAACGTATCCGCCGCCATCCAGAAGAACGGCGACGACGGCGTAAAGATCTTTGCCTATCCGGGATACCTGATAGGCAGCGAGATTTCGAAGCTGGTCAACAAGGGATACCAGCAGTTTCTCAAGACCGCCAAGACCGAAGTCCCGGCAACCGCCGATCATCTGAAAGCCTTGCAACAGTTCACGGAAGAATTAAAGGAAGGCTTGGGCCTGCCTACGCTATACAACGAATCGCTCGGCACGGTCAGCGAATCGTATCACTACGACCGCATCGAGAATCGCGACAAGCCTGCCGCCGACCGGCCCAAGCGTCCCTGGGAAAAAGCCGGAGCCATGGCTGCGGCCGCGAAAAAGGGCCGCGCTTAAGAGGTAACCTTGAATCTCAGTGACTGAATCGCCAAAATCACGAAGCCTCTTCCGTGATTCATCATCTAGCTTTATGCTGTTTAGGAAATCGTAGGCGTTGACCGCGCGGTTTCTTTCCAGAAGTCATGATTCCAATTCGCCTCTATACCATGATCTTGGGTGGCGCGGGCGCCTTGCTGGCCGCGTATCTCCTCCTGCGTCGCAAGCCCAAGGGCCCGGATGAAGTGGAACGGGAGCGCAGGGTGTGGCTCGATCGCGTGGGCCGCATTACCGACGGCACCGTCATCGACGTTCAGGAAATGCAGCCCGAGGGGCGCAAGCCTGCCACGTTCCTGATCTTTCAGTACGATGTGGCCGGCGTATCCTACGAAGCTTCGCAGGACGTTACCTACTTGCGGCAACTGATCAACCTGCACTCCTGCCGCTTGGGCCTACCAACGTCGGTGCGCTACGATCCCCAGAACCCAGGGAACTCCATCGTGGTTTCCGAGCGTTGGATGGGGTTGAGGCAGTAAAGCTCGTCGTCGGTCGTTAGTCCGTCGTCGTTGGGCGAAAACAATAAATCCAGGACAAGCGGACTCGTCTCGCATTTGCAGGAATGCTGGGAGTGGTATCCGCCAACGACGAAGGACTAACGACCAACGACGGCTCTTAGCTTCCCGCGGCGAATCCGCCACTATGGGCCAAAGTGAGCCGCAGGAACTTATGGGGATTCACTGGAGTGTCATTAATGCGGACTTCGTAGTGCAGATGTGGACCGGTGCTGCGACCGCTCAGCCCGACATAGCCAATCGTATCGCCCCGGCGCACAAACTGTCCGGGAACGACCGCATAGCTGGCAAGATGTCCGTAGCGGGTGGTGATTCCGTGGCCGTGGTCGAGGGCGATAGCCCGTCCATATCCACCCATGAAGTCAGCAAAAGTCACCACGCCATCCGCCGGGGCGACGACCGGCTGACCGTAGGAAGCCGAGATGTCGATTCCACTATGGAACGCGCCCTCGCCATTGAACGGATCGGTTCGCTCTCCGAAAGATCCCGTCACAGGACCTTCTACCGGCCAAAGGTTGGGAGCTGAATTGGCTCGTAGCCAGTCCGCTGTCGTCACATTGCGCGTAAGGCCGAGAGAGATCCCAGTTGCGGCGGCGCCGCTTAGAGCGGTGTCTTTCAGGGCATAAAGCCGATCGAGGGAAGAACTAACTTGGGCGTCCTGAATATGATCCGAAGCCTCTGATACCAGAGTCGGCTCCGACTTCAAACCGTAGAGGGAAGAAACTTCGCTGGCCAATGAACCCAGCGACGCGACCTGAATGTCTCGTTCCTGCGCGACCTGCTCCAGGCGCGAATAGCGATTTTTCAGCTCGTCTTTTTGAGTCCGCAGCTCATTAAAGCGGGAGACCTTCAGAAGCATTCGCATGTAGGAACTGGCAATTCCGGTCAGGCTCAGCACCCCGATCGCCGCTCCCACAACTAATACGTACAAATAGTGGACTGGGATGGGTATCTTACGGAGTTGCCCATCGTCGCCACGGGCTACGAAAAGTATGTAAAAACGTTTACGCAATATTTCCCCTTCGTTAAGTAATCGGATCGGCTATCACGGCAGGTTCGCCGTGTAGATCCTATCGCCCGATCCCTGCTGCGATCCTACTTTTCCCCTTCGGGAATAAGGTCAGTAAATCGCTCCGTCCTACCGGAACCAAGGTCAGGCCCGAAATCTCTGTGCCTGCAATCCTAACCGCATGCGGCACTTAGCTCGGCCAGAGTATTTGGAAGTAGCTTCGCAACGGTACCAAAGTAGATTCGTCCTGTCAACGACTCAGGGGGTTACGAAAGGCAGGCGGAGCCTACGGTACCTGGACGGGTTACCGGCGGTAAACTTCTGCAGTGTAAAGAACAATCCCGCGTGGTCTAAGGGGTTGCGCCAGCAACGCCCACGAGTCGGAGGCATTTATTGGATGGATCGGAGTCGGCAGCGGTTGCCTTTATTCTCAATCTCAGCGGTCACCCCACATTTTCGCCCCGCTCGAGCCTTTCTGCTTGTATATGATTGAGCCATCTTGCCTCTCGCCGAAAAACTGCTCATCTCTCGCATCCGCAGTCGCGCAACTCGAAAAAAAGGGATTGCAGCGGGCATCGGGGATGACTGTGCCATCCTGCAAATCCCGGCCGGTCACCAAGGGTTGGTTACTACCGATTTCAGCCTGGAAGGGATTCACTTCCGTCGCGAGTGGCATCCCCCTGAAGTCGTCGGGCATCGCTGCCTGGCCCGCGGCCTTAGCGATATCGCTGCCATGGGAGGCACGCCCGTGGCCGCATTCTTGTCGCTCGCCCTGCCTCAAAACCTGCGCCAGCCCTGGGTTGACCGGTTCATCAAAGGCTTGCTCAGGCTGGCTGACCGATTCAACCTGACCCTCGCGGGTGGAGATACGGCACAAAGTCCTGGCGGGATTCTGGCCGACATTGTTGTCATCGGATCGATTCCAAAAGGGAAAGCAATCCGGCGCTCGGGTGCCCGCCCCGGAGACAGAATTTACGTGACCGGCGCGCTCGGAGGCGCCGCCGCCGCGCTGAAGCTGCTATTCGCTGGCAAGAAACTTCGGCAGGCTGATTTCCCCCGGCACTTCCATCCCGTGCCTCGAATCGAGGTTGGCCAGTTTCTGCTGGAAAAAGGTCTTGCCTCGGCCATGATCGACCTCAGCGACGGCCTCTCCACCGACCTCGGGCATATCTGCGAAGAGAGTGGTGTTGGCGCGGAGATCCAGGCCCCGGCTATACCGTGCGCCAGCGTCGGGAAGCCAGCTCACGAAGTCGATCTGCAACTTGCCCTGCATGGCGGTGACGACTACGAACTGCTTTTCACGGGGCCTCGTGGCAAGCAGATCCCTCCCCGAATCGCGGGTGTCGACATCACCCAAATTGGCTACGTCACGCGCCAAAAGCACATCATCCTCATGAATGACCAAGGCGTGGGATCAGAACTCCATCCGCAAGGCTGGGAACACTTCAAGCATTGGCCCTGAAGCCTGAGGCCCGAGGCCTGAGTCCCCATGTGACTTTCGTGCTACCCAATCGTGATCTTCTTCTATCGCGGGTCGCTCGACCGGGTCTAGAGTGTTCTTATGTTCTGTCGACTTTCCATTCTCCCCGCTGCGTTGTGCCTCCTAAGCATCACGCTGAGCGCCCAAGCCGCGTCCCTGCCTCCGGTGGCCAAGCCCGCCGTCGACAACGCCTTCGTCCAGAAACAATTTGGATCGACTTGCTCCCTCATCGGAATCGAGCCGCTCATCGCCGACCTGGACAGCGACGGGATTGAAGATATCGTCATCCCGGCCCGTTGCACCAATCCGATGATGGACCAGGTCGAAGATAGCTTCGTTGTCGTCGATCCCTACAACAGCTTCTTTGGTTACGGCAATCCCAAGGTCACCACGCAATTTTCCTCGGACGATCCGGAACATCGCGGGTACTCTCTGTTGGTGATTCATGGAGCCGGCGCGGAGGCCTGGCACTCGGCCACTCCCAAAGCGAAGTTCATCATCATAAATCTGCCCTTCAAGCAGGTCGTCGTGAAGAAATTGGCCATCAAGAAAAAGAGATTGATTATGGGAATCTTCGCCGAAGAGACTGGCGGCGATCAGGCAACTTCCGTGGTTTTCTGGGATGGCAGGAAATATAAGTACCAGCCACTCGGTTCCAGCATGGAGTAATCGCAGTTCAGTGGAGGACGGACGTCCCGCCCGTCGTGCTAAAGACCCATCATCAACCTCCACCCAATTCCTGGTCCCGCGCAACCCGCTATAATTCTCCCGCCATGAACCTCGAACAGAAATTGGCTGAACTGAAGAAGCGCGATCACCTGGCCGAAGACGGCGGCGGCGAGCGGCGGCGTGAAAAACAGCACAAGGAAGGCAAAATGTCGGCCCGGGAGCGCATTGAGTTCCTGCTCGACGAAGCCACATTCGAAGAGACCGACAAACTCGTCACCCATCGCTGCAACGACTTCGGCATGGCCGAGCAAAAATTCTACGGCGACGGCTTCATTACGGGATACGGCCGCATCGAAGGCCGCCTGGTGTTTGTCTTCGCCCAGGATTTCACAGTGTTCGGTGGCTCGCTCTCCGAAGCCAACGCGGCCAAGATCGTGAAAATCATGGATCTCGCCGCCAAGATGGGAGCGCCAGTCATCGGCCTGAACGACTCCGGCGGCGCCCGTATTCAGGAAGGCGTTATGTCGCTGGCTGGCTACGCCGATATCTTCTTAAGAAATACGCTGTATAGCGGAGTCGTTCCCCAGATTTCCGCCATTATGGGCCCGTGCGCCGGAGGCGCAGTCTACTCGCCCGCGATTACCGATTTCATTCTGATGGTCGACAAAACTTCCTACATGTTCATCACCGGCCCCGACGTAATCAAGACCGTCACCCACGAGGAAGTCACCAAAGATCAACTAGGCGGTGCGGAGACCCACAACGAGACCTCAGGGGTGGCCCACTTTAGAGCCCACGACGATGCCGAGTGCCTGTCGATGGTCCGGGAACTTCTCAGCTTCATGCCCTCGAACAATCTCGATGATCCGCCACGCAAGCCCTGCACCGATCCCATCGATCGAGCCGATGCAGCGCTGGACAAAATTGTTCCCGACCAGTCGAACCTACCCTACGACATCAAAGACGTAATCCACGCCGTGGTGGACGACGGCTATTTTTTCGAAGCCCAGGAACACTACGCAAAAAACATCGTTATAGGATTCGCACGCCTGAATGGAAAGCCGGTCGGGATCGTAGCCAACCAGCCAGCGTTTCTTGCCGGCACTCTGGACATCAGCGCCTCGATCAAAGGCGCCCGCTTCGTCCGCTTCTGCGACTGCTTCAATATCCCGCTGGTGACCTTTGAAGACGTTCCCGGATTCCTCCCTGGAACCAATCAGGAATACGGAGGGATCATCAAACACGGTGCCAAGCTGCTATTTGCCTTCGCCGAAGCCACGGTCCCAAAGGTGACCGTCATAACTCGCAAAGCCTACGGCGGAGCCTATTGCGTCATGGCCTCCAAACACATTCGCACCGACGTAAACTATGCCTGGCCCACGGCAGAGATCGCAGTCATGGGTCCGGAAGGCGCGGTGGACATCGTCTACAAGCGCGAACTGGAGAACGCCGCGAACCGAGTAGAGGCGCGCCAAAAAAAGATCGAAGAATTCCGCGAGCGTTTCGCGAACCCCTATGTAGCTGCCGACCGCGGCTTCGTCGACGCAGTAATCCAACCCCGCGAAACCCGAAAAAAACTAATCCAAGCCCTGGAGATGCTGGAAACCAAGCGTGACAAGAATCCCCCGAAAAAGCACGGCAACATCCCGCTGTAAGGCACGTGTAGAGCGGACACTCTGTCCGCTGCCTCCAAGGTTGAATTTCATTTCAAGATGCGCTCTCAGGAGCAAGAGGACAACGCTCACTGAACCTACAAAGTGTGCAGATAAGCCAGCAGATCGTTGATCTGTTGCTGACTGAGGACCTGGGCGTAGCCGGGCATTTTGTTCCGCCCCATACGAACGATGTCGGTGACCCGATCGTCATTGGCGGGCATTCCGCTCATCGGCAGGTATTGCCGCTGGAACACGCCTTTCATGCTTGGCCCCTGCCGCCCACGCGAAGAGTAAGGCGCATGGCACCGGTCGCAATAGTTGTCATAAATCTTGCGTCCGGCGATCTGCTGCGGATTAAGTCCAAGTTCCGCATCGCTCTTGCGCCGTTGAACGTCGCAACCAGTCAGCACCACGATAGAGAACAGGAAACAAACAGCAAACAGTTTCAGATTCCTAATTCTGGTCTGCCGCTTGAAGAAAAGATGAATGCGAAATTGCTCCATTTGTCCGTCGAAACCCGAAATTAAACCGCTACAATAATAAAGCAAAGCCATGCCCAGCGCGGGAACCGACGTGACGCCAAAACGAGTGACGGTAAAACGAGTCTACGAACAACCCGCCCGCGGGGATGGGACGCGTGTGCTGGTCGACCGTCTCTGGCCACGCGGCCTGAGCAAAGCTCGCGCCGCAGTGGATCAATGGCTGCGCGACTTAGCCCCCTCCGACGCTCTGCGCAAGTGGTTCCATGCCCACCCCGAAGCGTGGCAGGTATTCCGCAAACGTTATCTCAAAGAGCTGGCCCGGCCAGAATCTGCGGTGGCACTCAACGAACTCTATCGTTTGGCCAATCGACGAAAGAAGCTGACCCTGCTTTTCGCGTCCAGGAATGAAGAAAAAAACAACGCCGTGGTTCTGAAAGATCTCCTGGATGGAATGCGCAAGCCCCCAACCGGCACCGGCCCCGGAGGAGTCCGAGCAGTCCGCGACCGTCAAGTAAAAAGAATACGAAGATGAAAAGAAGCACTCAGCATTCGGCACTCAGCATTTAGTTTTTGCCCGACGATTCCAGCGAAGAAGCGCCTTGCAAAGTCAAGTGCTGAATGCTAATTGCTAATTACCAACAGCTACTTCTCCTCCACAATCGCTTCCACAACACTGTCTATCGCATCGAGAACGCGTTTGTTGGGTATGTTGAAATTGTTGGTGAGAATGGAAAACGCGATTTGCTGGCCGCGAACTGTCGTCGCATAACCGGAGAGCGCCTTGACTCCGCCGAGCGTGCCAGTCTTGGCGTAGACGTGCGTCCGCGGATCAAGATTCGGGAAGCGATCCGCCAGGGAACCGTCGATCCCGGCAACCGGCAGCGTTCCCCGAAAGCTGGCACCCCACGACTGGCTCGCGGCATAGCGCAACAGTTGCACAACTGCGTGGGGCGTCACCAGATTTTGACGGGAGAGGCCGGAGCCGTCGTAAAAAAGATATTGGTCGCTGGGCACGCCGGCCTGATTCAGAAAGCCGCGCAGCACTTCGAGACCGCCTTCGACGGTACCCGCGGTTCCTTTCTCTCGGCCCAACAAGCGCAGCAGAATTTCCGCATGCAGATTCTGGCTGACCTTGTTGATCACCCGCACATCTTCGATCAGCGGCTTGGACTGGTAGCTGGCGAGCACCAGCGGCTGATTGGGCAATGTGCGCGAAGGTTCATCACCTCCGCGGGCGGGCGCGGAAGCCGTGACCGTGAAAGTCGAAAGACTGGCCAATTCGGTGTGCCGCGTGCGCTGTTTGCCGTAGACAACGATGCCACGGTTCTCCAGTAATTGGTGGAAGAGCGCGGCGGCGAATTCAGCAGGGTCTTCGATGGCGAGAGCTTCGTTAGTACCGCCATCATCCAGCGGCACGTTGCCCCATAGGGTAACCAACGTGGACCCGGGTTCGCGGTTGATGAAAATTTTGCGGCCTGTGCCCGCAGGCGTAGTGATGATGCGATTGTCGATGCGATAGTAATCCGCGAAAGGCGTGATGTTGACGAAGGCATGCTCGCCAGCGCGATCCGCGGGAAGAATATTCACGAATACGACGTTGTCGTTGATAGTGAGTGCGGAAACTGGCGCGCCATCGGCGAGAACCAAGTCGTCCTGACTCCAACCTTCACCGTAGCGCTCGAAGGCGAAGTAGGAGTCGTCGGCGATGATGTTGCCATCGACATACTTAACGCCCTTTTGGACCAATGCGTCGGCAAGTTGCTCGAGCACTTGAATTGGATGATCGTTGCGCGAGGTATGCAGGTTGTAGGGCAATTCGCGGCCAGAAAGATTGGGATCGCCGCGGCCAACCAGCACGAGGTCGCCGGTAAGGCGTCCATATTTGTCGAGAACTCCACTGGTTTCGACGGTGGTGCGCGACGTGTAATCTGGCCCGATCAGCGCGAGCGCGGTGGCAGTGGTGAACAGCTTGGTGTTGGAAGCCGGAGTGAAAAGCTTGTCCGCGTTCTGGGCGTAAATGATTTTTCCGGTGTCGAGTGAAACTACTTCGATGCCCCAGAACCCCCGGGCGAGATCGGGGGTGGAAAGGATTGTGCCGATGCGTTTGGCAACAGAGTTATGCGAGGCGGCGGGAAGTTGCGGCGCCAGCAGTAGACAAAAAACGATCGCGAAGCACGCGCGTTTTCGATGCATCCAAGTAGACCGATTGTAGCACTGGCCTGAGCGGGTTCTCGTGCCGTTTCTTTGCGTCATTGTTCGTGATCCGACATTCTCACTTCATCAACCACAAAGGACACAAAGGTACACAAAGGAAACCCTCAAAAATTTCTGTTGAGACGCAGTTAGATTCATGCGTCATCGGCTCTTCAGGGCATCGAGGGATGCTTTTGCTTCAGTTAGCGTGGGGTCAACGTCTAACGCGTGCTGGTAGGCGATGCGGGCTTCGGAAAGCTTGCCCATTTCCTGAAGGAGCATTCCCAGCTGCAAGTACCGCGGAGCTGAAGGTGAACCCGCCGCGTCATAGGAAATCCGGTCGATCATGCCCGGGCCTTGCGCGGGGTCGGCCTGTAACGCCAGCCGGTAGTTTTCGCGCACCTTGGCGTACTCTCCGAGTCCGTCGTAGATGGTCGCGATGCTTTCGTAGCAGCGAGCCTTGATCGTGGGATCGGCGGTCACCTGAATGGTGAACTCGTACTCTGCGATGGCGTCGGTCAGGCGTTCGGATTCCAGAAGAGCGGCGGCCAGGTTCACGTGCCGGAACGGATCGCCCGGGTTCAGGCTGGCAGCTTCCTCGAAGCCGGGGATCGCTTCTTGCGGCCGGCCAAGCTGCATCAGCGTCTTGCTCAGGTTTTCGTTGGCGACTACGTTATGTTTCGTAACCTTGACTGTATGCGACCACAGCTCGTAATCGCTCTGCCAATAGCCGATTTGGCGCCAAGTAAGAATGGAAAGCGCCGCCAGGATTACAACAGCAATCGCGGCGCGCAATGAAAGATTGATTTGTCTGCGGTCAGCCGCATCAGCAGCGCCCCAGACGATCATCACAAAAATTCCGATCAATGGAAGGTACGCGTAGCGGTCGGCCATGGCCTGATCGCCGACCTGGATGAGTCCGATCACAGGCACCAAGGTTCCGAGATACCAAAGCCATCCGGTCACCAGATATGGGCGAGCCCAGCGCTGCTTCCACACCAGGCCGCTCACGCTTATAAGAAACAGCACCGCCAAGCCGAGTTGCCACGCTGGCCGTCCCTCTCTCGGATAGGGATAGAGAAACGCGAGGTGCACAGGCCAGAGCGCTTTCCATACGTACGATGCGTAGGAGTAGATGGCGTTCGCCAGCCGTCCCGCAAAGGGATAGATCTCGAAAGACTGAATCGCTTGTGCCTGCTGGGCGATGATGGTGATCGCGGCGCTGCCGATGCAAAGCACCAATAGCGGAAGTTTTTCGAGGACGAGCCACGAGAATTGGAACTGAGGTATAGGAAATACCTTTTTGGCATCTGCATCTTGCGATCGGATTTTGCGATTGCGTCCTTTGACAGCAGGCGATAAAGGCTGGTCCCACCCCTGGATTCTTTGCAATGGCCAGAAGTCGATCAGCAAAAGGACAAACGGAAGCGTGATGACCATGGGCTTCGCCGCGAGTCCAAGGGCGAACAGCGAGGCCACGGCGAGATAGCGCTTCACATTCGGTTTTCTGCTGTACCAGCCATAGGCCCCGAGGGTGAGCAAGAAAAACAGAGTGCTCAGCAGATTCTTGCGCTCGGCGATCCAGGCGACGGATTCCACGTTCAGCGGATGCAGGCCAAATAAAGCCGCGACCAGCAAGCTCCGCCCTTTCGCTCCGGTGGCGCGTAACAATAAAAGGAAGAGCAGCACGACATTGAGCGCGTGCAGCAGAATGTTTGTAGAATGATGGCCCACGGGATTCGAGTGATAGAGCTGACAATCCAACGCGTGGGAAAGCCAGGTGAGCGGATGCCAGTTCTGTGCTGCCGTGGCGGTCAAGGCCCAGGTAAACGTCTGCCAGGTCACTCCAGCTTGTACGTGAGGGTTTTCCGTAACGTAATTTTGGTCGTCCACGTGCAGGAAAGGATTGCGCGCGGCGCGACTGTAAATGGCTGCGGTTCCGACGGTGAGGCAGAGGCAGGCAACGACGGCAAAATAGGAATGCTTTCGCTCCATTTGATCGGCGTGATTGTAGCATCGGGCTGGTCGGCAGTGGGCTGAAGGAAGTTCCCTCTAGAGCACTGCGAGCGAGCGCAGGATGCCCTTGCGACAGCCGGCAACATGCCGGCGCCACTAATTCTTGTTCTGGGCCAGGTTGTTGAGGAATTCTTTCGGTTCGGTTTGGCTCGGATCCAACTTTAGGGCTTGCTCGTAGGCGGCACGGGCTTCGGTCAGCTTGCCGGTTTCCTGTAGCAGGATTCCAAGCTGTACGTAACGGGCAGGGGAGGGTTGAGCAGCAACACTCTGAGTCAGCCAATTGGTCATTTCGACGCTGCGCTGAGGAGTAACCTTCAAGGCCTGCTGGTAACTTTCTCGCACTTTTCCGTAGTCTCCGAGCGCGTCATAAACCGCTGCCAGGCTCTCGTAGAAGTGGGACTGCATTGCGGGATCAGAAGTTAGCGAAATGGCAGTTTCGTATTCTGGAATAGCATCCTGCAAGCGGTCACGCTGCACCAAGCCAACGGCCAGATTGCCATGCCTGACCGGGTCTGCCGGAAGAAGCTCGGCGGATTTCTCGAGAAACGGCAGGGCTTCCTCAGCGCGGCCCATCTTCTGCAGCGCGTCGCCAATGTTGCTGATACCCAAGGCATTGTCGGGAGCCACGTCCAAATCCCGAGCCCACAGATCGTACTCGCTCCGCCAATAGCGGATCTGGCGAACCGTTAGGACTGACAGGGTGGCGAGAATGATTGTTGCAGTTGCCATGCGCCATCGGGGAGCGATCTGTTTCTTGTCCGCCCAGTCCGCAGCGCTCCAGACCGCCATCACGAAAATTCCGATCAGTGGGATGTAAGCATAGCGATCAGCCATTGCCTGATTGCCAACCTGCACCAGCCCAATCACAGGCACCAGTGTTCCGAGATACCAAAGCCATCCGGTTAAAAGATAGGGGCGGTTCGCGCGCTGAGTCCACGCCAGAATACTTACGCCCGCGAGGACGAGCGCGGCCACTGCAACCTGCCAGCCCGCGAGCGCGTTGCCGGGATGGGGATAGTACACGGCCAGTCCCGTGGGCCAGAATGCTTTCCACAGGTACACGGTATAAGCGTAGACAGCGTTCTCGAATCGAACGTCAAGTGGAAACCGTTCCAGGGTCTGGATGGCGACGGTTCGCTGGGCAATTATGGTGAGCACAGCACTGCCGACGCAGAATGCCAGGAGAGGCAGTTTTTCCAGAACCAGCCGTGAGAACAACGCCCGGGCGAAGATGAATTCGGGCTCCGGGACAGAACTTTTGAATGCTACTTTCTTATTTTTCTTGAGCACCTGAAGGCTTGGTGGAGGGGTCTCGTTCCGGCCCCGGATTCGTTTCAATGGCCAGAAGTCGAGGAGCAAAAGCACGAAAGGGAGAGTGATCACCATCGGCTTCGCGGCCAGTCCGAGAACGAACAATGCGGCCAGGGCAAGGTAACGTTTGACGTTTGGGTTGCGAGCGTACCAACCGTAGGCGCCAAGCGCGAGCAGGAAAAAGAGCGTGCTCAGAACGTTCTTGCGTTCCGCGACCCAGGCCACGGATTCCACGTTGAGAGGATGCAGAGCGAATAGTGCCGCAACAAATAAACTGCGCCCCATTGCGCCCGTTGCGTACAGCAACAAGAGAAACAGAATCATGACGTCCAGCACATGAAGCAAAACATTGTTGAAGTGATGACCGGCCGGATTCAATCCATAGAGTTGACAATCGAGAGCATGGGAGAGCCAGGTGAGCGGATGCCAGTTTTGTGCGTAGCCTGCGTTAAAAGACCAGAGAAAGACCTTCCAACTCAGTCCCGCATGTATGACGGCATTGTTCGTAACATAGTATTGATCGTCGAAATCGACAAAAGGGTGGCGCACCACCGGGCTATAAAGAGCCGACGTGCCAATGACGAGAAACAGGCAGGAGACGATGATGAGACGTTTGCCTCTTCGATCCATGGGGATGGTTCGCTCCGGCCTCTGGCACGGTCGCCGAAATCCGGCGTCCGGCGCACACGCGCTCCCGTAGCTACGGGCCTTAGTGTTGCTGGCCTCCACTGGACTGCGCTTGTTCTGAGCCTGCGGAACTCCCGAAGTAAACGTCATTCAACCGCGGTTTGACGGACTTCTTAAGCGAGTCGACCGCGGCTTGCGTGCGTTGTCCAGTAACGAGTCTCTTGCCATCGCTTTCGGACATCATCTGCCGGGAAACTGCCTTAAAGATGTGCCACGCTTCTTTGCCCGAGATAAGTTTGGAGATCTGCCCCGGCTGCAACGCGAACACCTCCGCCTGAGTGTCTCCTAATTCAGAGCGGGTCACTACACCCATGTCGGCGTCAGGGGCGTCATCGGGATTGCCCGCGACCGTGTAAGCCTCGTCCTGCAACGTTGCAAAATCACCGCCGGCGACTGCCTGACTGTAAATCTTCTCTGCTTCCGCCTTCATTGCGGCCTCGTCGGCGGCTGCGTCCACCTTCGCTTGAGACGTCGCTCCTGATTGGGAAGGATGCGACTTCTGCTTTGGAATGGAAATTTGCAGCAGTTCGGCCTGTTCGAAGTCGGCGGCATGCTCCTTGTAATATTCCGCGAATTCCGCATCGGTCATGTCTGACTGCCGAGCCAGGCGCTCGTTCATGGCGCGAGCCAGCACCTGCAAGTAGGTGAACTTCAAAATCTCGTCAAAATGCGGGTCTCTATCGATGCCGAGTTCGCGAGCTTCGCGAGCAAAGAGGAGTTGCTCGGAATAGAAGCGGGCAAGTTCGGCGGTAGCGTGAGGAGGCTGGTTGGGAGCAACCACGCTGGCCAGCGTTTCAAACTGCGCGCGGGTAATGATTGTGCGGCAGCTTGGGTTCAAAGCGACGCTTGAGCTGGTCGCTTTCGAATCGGTTGACCCCGGCGTCTTGGATGCCGCGTCCGGCTCGGCTATCGAATAAGAATCGCCACCGCAAAGGCCATCAATTGTGATTACAGCAGCGTCCGGCGGAACATTGCTGGACGATGAGAGCCCCGATTTATCGCCTGGCGTGGAATTTCCCGCTGGCACGGCCTGTGCATGGACAGACGTCGGTCCTAGCGTGAGCAACGTGAACAGCATGAAAACGAGCCACCAGTAACGCATTGGAATGCTACCTCCGACAGAGAACCTGAAATGCTAACACAGCTATGATGGGGCTTTTGATCTGACCAGATGGCAAGGAGAAAATTTCGTGGCAACAATGCTGGATAAGATTTTCTCTGGGTGAGAATCCGGCAAGAAAAAAACAGGCCGCCAGTTACAGCGGCCTGCTCGGACTCACAGTAAAACTTCAAACCAACTAGTTAATCTCAAATGCAGCACCGTTCACGGCGCCGGTTGCGTTGTTCCAAACCGTACCCTTCTTGGTGCAGGTGTCGCTCACCTGGAACCACAAAGGACTGGTCACATCGCTGTTTGAAACCATCCAGAGCAGCACGACGGTCGGAGCTGGTTCAGTCTCACACAGGAAGTAGGTCTTGCCCTTCGCGAAGGTGACCGGTTTTGCCCCTTTCGCGAGCGTGTAACTGATGGTCTTAATCGACGTGTAATCCGGGATCGTGCCGTGCTGGACCAACTTGGCCAGTTCCGTGGTTGGGCCACTTGTTGAAGTGCCGTGCAACAGGTAGGCTGACATTTTGCCACCTTTAACGGCGGTGTAATTGGTATTGGGTGACAGGGCTTTGACAAACGTAGTAGCCTTCTTGGCGCTGAAACCCATGGCCAGAGTCTGACCTGGTCCGTCTGCCGCGGCTGTTCCGGAGATGTAGTATCCGGAGCCCGTGTTATAGCTGGTGCAACCCGTGCCGCAGTTCGTGAAAAGGGCTGCCGGCGGTAGCACCGGCTGGCCGTGCAAACCGCTTACACCGGCGACTCCGCCTTTTACAAAGTTGTCTTGCGCCGCCGCAACCGAAACCACCAGCAGGGCCAGCCCCAAGCCGAAAAGACAATTACGTAGCATCTTCTTCACTATAGTCCTCCTGAGTTTTTTAACTTCTAAGGGTGTCGGGTCTACTCTTTTCATCCAAAGCCGATATAGCCCGCGGACATGCATCCTATCCTGACTAGAATCAAAGTCAAGTGAAATTCGGGCGCGAAGATGAAATTTGTTCGCCAAGAGATAAACGATTGCACATTATTGCGCTTATTGTGCAAATGCGCTTCATTGCTGTGTATTTGGCGATCTGAGGGGCCACCCCTCTCACTCCTTGACAAGATGCCGTCGCGCGGACGCTCCGAAATCCGACAAGGTTTAGAATCGGGCTATGCGCCCGGTTTTTGAATGGAATCTAGGCTCGCATGCATTGCAATTAGGAAAGCGCACGCTCGTCATGGGCGTCGTCAACGTCACTCCAGACTCGTTTTCCGATGGCGGAGACCACTTTGACCGCGAGCGCGCAGTTGAGCACGCGATGCGTTTGCTGGAGGATGGCGCTGACATCATCGACGTAGGTGGAGAATCGACGCGTCCCGGAGCCAAGGTTCTTCCTTCCGCGGAAACGGCTGGCAAGATTACTGCACCGGCAGGGCAGCCTTTTCCGGAGAAGCAGCCAGTCAGTGAGAAAGAAGAATTGGAACGAGTGATTCCTGTGATCGCAGCTCTCAAGCGAAAGCGCCCAGAGGCAGTGATCTCGGTGGATACCTACAAGGCAAATGTGGCGCGCGCGGCAGTCGAAGTGGGCGCCGAAATCGTTAACGATGTGAGCGCATTTCGCTGGGATCCACTGATGGTGAAGACGCTCGCGGGATTGAAATGCGGCGCCGTGCTGATGCACATGCGCGGGCGTCCGGAGGAGTGGCGTACCTTGCCGCGGGTATCCGATATCGTGACGCTGGTCAAACGTGAACTCCGCGCGTGGGCCGATGCTGCGCTGTTAGGAGGAGTCAAGAGGGAGCGGATCGTGCTCGATCCCGGGTTTGGATTCGGAAAGAGCTTTCAGGAAAATTACCCGCTGCTCAAGCGCTTCGATGAGTTGCACGAGCTGCGGTATCCGTTGCTGGCGGGGATGTCGCGCAAGTCTTTCATCGGGCGTGCGCTGGCGCGGAATGGGAGCGACGCACCAGTCAGCGACAGGCTCTACGGCACAATCGCGGCGGAGACGGCGGTCATCCTGAAGGGAGCGCACATTGTTCGCACTCACGACGTGCGAGCTTGCGCGGACGCGGCCCGGATAGCAGATGTCGTGGTGAGTTAGGTGAGGTCTCGATCAACTATGAACAAGCTGAGTCTCTTCGTGTACCCTTAGTGTCCTTCGTGGTTCTCGCATTTGTACTGCATCAACCACAAAGGCTACGAAGGTACACAAAGGAAGCCCTCTAAATGCCGCCACCTCGGCGAGTTGTGACGCGCTCTGTTGAGTCGCTTCAACGCTGCTATAATCAAGAATTGCGCTCATGAGCAGGAAGCGTTTAGTGCGTTCGACCACGGTGCTTTGCGTCCGGCGTGACGGCCATGTGGTGATGGCCGGCGACGGGCAAGTCACGCTCGGCGAAGGCGTGATCAAACATACCGCCAAGAAAATCCGGCGTTTATACCAGGACAAGATTCTGGCCGGATTCGCGGGTTCGACCGCGGACGCTTTTTCACTTTTCAGCCGCTTCGAGGCCAAGCTGGAGCAGTATCATGGCAACATCGGCCGGGGAGCGGTGGAATTGGCGAAGGATTGGCGGACGGACAAGTTCCTGCGGCATCTGGAGGCGTTGCTGCTGGTCTCGGACAAGGAACAGACTTTTCTGCTCAGCGGCCAAGGCGATGTGATCGAGCCGGACGGCGGGATTGCCGCCATCGGCAGCGGCGGGCCGTATGCGCAAGCGGCAGCGCAGGCTTTGGCGGCGCACACTCAACTCTCCGCCCACCAGATCGCGGAAGAGGCGATGAAGATTGCCGGCAACATGTGTATTTACACGAATGACAAAGTGACGATTGAAGAGCTTTAGTCGTTAGTCGGTGGCCGTTGGTCGTTCGCCAAACCAGTTCAGACCAACGACCAACGACTAGCGACCAACGACTGATTTATGGCAATTTATTTACCCGGAACCGTAGACGAAGAACAGATTGCTCTCGACGAACTCACGCCGCGTGAGATCGTTGCCGAATTGGACAAGCACGTCATCGGACAGAAAGATGCGAAGCGCGCGGTGGCGATTGCGCTGCGCAACCGCATGCGGCGGCAGAAGCTTGCGCCGGATCTTGCCGAGGAAGTGATTCCCAAGAACATCATCATGATCGGTCCCACAGGCGTGGGCAAGACCGAGATCGCTCGCCGGCTGGCGAAGCTCGCCAACTCGCCTTTCCTCAAAGTAGAAGCGTCGAAATTCACCGAAGTGGGATATGTGGGACGGGATGTTGAGTCCATGATCCGCGATCTGGTTGAGATCGCGATTGAGATGGTGCGTGAGGAAAAGCTTGAAGACGTGGCCGACAAGGCCGAATTGAATGCCGAGGAGCGCTTGTTGGATATCCTCTTGCCACCGCCCGCTCCGGTTCGACCTCCAGAGTCTCCGCAGGCCGGGTTCGTCCTCGAAGGAACGACTTCATCTTCATCTGGTGAATCGCAGAGCCGCACTCGCGAGAAGCTTCGCCAGCAATTGCGCGAGGGCAAACTGGACGAACGCACAGTCGAAATCGATGTGCGCGAGCGTGCGTTCCCATCTTTCGAAATCATCTCCAATCAGGGTGTCGAGGAGATGGACGTCAACATCAAAGACATGTTGCCCAACATCTTCGGCCAGCGCACGAAAAAGCGGAAAATGAAGGTCAACGAAGCGTTTGAGTATTTGATTCAGGAAGAAGAGCAACGGTTGATCGACATGGATCAAGTAACACGCACAGCCATCGATCGCGTAGAGGATTCGGGCATCATCTTCCTCGACGAGATCGACAAGATTGCAGGACGGGAAAGCGGCCACGGACCCGATGTTTCGCGCGAAGGCGTGCAGCGCGACATCCTGCCCATCGTGGAAGGCACTACGGTCAACACCCGCTACGGCATGGTTCGTACTGATCACATTCTGTTTGTGGCAGCGGGAGCGTTCCACGTTTCTAAACCGAGCGATTTGATCCCGGAACTACAGGGCAGGTTCCCCATTAGGGTCGAATTACAGTCGCTTACCATGGATGACTTCATCCGGATTCTGACTGAACCAAAGTCTTCTCTGGTAAAGCAATACACTGCGCTACTCGAAACCGAGAGCGTGAAGCTGGAATTCACCAAGGATGCGCTGGAAGAGATTGCACGCTTCGCCTTCCGCGTCAACGAAGGCACGGAGAACATCGGAGCGCGCCGCCTGCATACCATCATGGAACGCGTGCTGGATGAGATCAGCTTCGACGCCCCGGATAAAAAGGGCGAACACTTTAAAGTTGACGCTGATTATGTGCGCCACATGCTGGCCGACATCGTAAAGGACCAGGATCTGTCGCGCTACATTCTGTAGAGTTAGCAATCTGTCTGCGAGAATTTGCCTTCTGATAATCTTGTTCTTCTGCCGATGAGGCAATCCATTGCGAAGCTCATGTTATTGCTATGTGGCACCGCTGCCCTTGTGAGCTGCGGCGTTCCCGGCATCCCTAAGCCTCCATCGTTGGATCTTCCCCAGCCGGTCACCGATCTTCGGGCAGTACGCAAGGGCGACAGCGTTTACCTCGATTGGACTGTACCAAACGAAACCACGGATCGTCTCGAAGTGAAGCACCTGGGCCCGACTCGGATTTGCAGAAGTCTGGATGCTGCGATCAGCGAGTGCGCGAATCCCGTAGGAGAAGTTCCTGCGCCGCAGCTTCCCGGGACAGGTCCTCGGCAAACTAAGTCCGCGAAGACTAGCGCGACGATGCAAGCGAACTATACAGATCGCCTTCCTCGAACGCTCCTGGTCGAGAACGCTGGTGCACGGATTTTTTATGCGGTTTCAGTGCTGAACAGCAAAGGCCGGAGCGCTGGAATATCGAATGTCGTGCCGGTTTCGGTGGTGCGGGCTTTGCCCCCGCCCTCCGACTTCCGAGCTCAAGTCGCGCCGGAAGGCGTGATCTTGAGTTGGACGAAGTCCCCACTTGTGAGCGAGACTTCCGGGTTGCGATACATTTATCGTGTGTTTCGTCGCCCGGAAGGCGGAAATACGGACACGGTCGTGGGAGAAGTACCGCTGGACGCATCATCCGCCACCGAACTCGTGGATCATAGTTTCGAGTGGGAGCAAACCTACTTGTATCGTGCGACCGTGGCCACTGTGATCCACGAAGAGGGAAAAACCGAAACCCAGTTTGAAGGCGATGACACTCCTGCGGTCGGAGTATTCGCGCACGATGTGTTTCCGCCTGCCGTGCCCACTGGCCTGCAGGCAGTGTTTTCGGGCGTAGGCCAGCAACCGTTCATTGATTTAATCTGGGCTCCGGATACTGATGCGGATCTCGCGGGTTACAACGTCTTCCGTCATGAAGCAGGCGGCGAACCAGTGAAAATCAATACAGCGCTGGTGAAGATGCCGGCGTTTCGCGACATGAACGTTGCGTCCGGAAGGACTTACTTCTATTCCGTTTCAGCCGTCGATGTGCGTGGGAACGAAAGTGCGCGGTCACAGGAGGCGAGCGAAGCTGTACCATAAGGCAGCAGTTAGCAATTGGCATTCCCATTTGGTCCTACGACTCTGCTAAACGCTAAATGCCAAGTGCTAAAGGTTGGGTTCTTATGAAATATTGCGGGTTCCAACTTAACGGACAATCTCATTACGGCTTAGTTGAGACGGTCGCGGGGGTGGAGCAGATCACGAGATTGCTGCTGAAGCGGCCGGAGGAATCCGACGGCGACATCGAGGATCTACCGTCCAAGCGCATGGACCCGTTTACTTTGGCCGAGGCGGCGTTGCTCGCTCCGGTGCGCCCGTCGAAGATTGTGTGTGTGGGCCGCAACTATCGCGAGCACGCTGCCGAGTTGGGCAATGCGGTACCGAGTGAGCCGTTGCTCTTCTTCAAGCCTCCGTCCTCGCTCCTCGCGCCCGGTTCGGAAATCCGCCGGCCGGAACTTTCGCAGCGGGTGGATTTCGAAGGGGAACTCGCCGTGGTGATTGGCAAGAAATGCTACAAGCTGGGCGCGGACGAAGATACGCGTCCCTACATTCTGGGCTACACCTGCCTCAATGATGTGACTGCGCGCGATTTGCAAAACAAAGACGGTCAGTGGACTCGAGCCAAGGGCTTCGACACATTTTGCCCAGTCGGCCCGGTGGTGACGGACGAGATTAATCCGTGGTCCGGAGTTGGGGTTGAGACACGAGTGAACGGAGTGGTCCGACAGCAGGGCAATACCAGGGATTTCATTTTTTCACTCGGTGCCGTCATTCGATATATCACGCGGGCGATGACGCTTGTTCCCGGCGACTTGATCGCGACCGGCACTCCGAGTGGCGTCGGACCAGTGGTGGCGGGAGATGTGATCGAGGTCAGCGTCGAAGGTGTGGGAATGCTGAAAAACCCGGTGGTCGACGAATAGGTTTTTTGTTAATGGAGGACGGGCGTCCTTTCAACGAAACTTCTTCACTCGCACTTGCACTTGCGTTCCTTCAGGGAGTTTGCCGTCGAGTAATTCGATTTTTCCCTCGCGAACGATTCCGTCGAACTCTTGTCGCGTTTCAGCAACATTTGCAGGCACAAGAATCTGCGCCCGCGCCACACGGCCCATACCTTTATCCATGGCGGCGTTGGCCAGGCGGTCGGCTTCTTCGTTGTGTCCGCGGAGAACGTGTCCTATGGAAAACCAGTCGAGTTGTGCGATCAATTCCTTGGCGCGTCCGTGGAGGTCTTGCAGAGCGGCATTCTTCACTTTGTAGATGCCTTTGATTTGCCGCACCAGCAACTCTGAGTCGCTGATCACCTTGAGCGCTTTGTGGCCGTTGGCTACGGCATACTCCAGCGCGGCAATCAAGCCCTGATACTCCGCAAAATTGTTGGTTTGATGGCCGAGATATTCGCTCAGCGCGGCAACTTTTCGCCCGGTTTCATCTTGAATGACGACCCCGTATCCGGAGGGTCCGGGATTGCCGCGAGCGCCCCCGTCACTGAAAGCAACAAGGTGGTGCGCGGGCTGGTTTTCGCGGGCGCTGAACAGCTCTTTGCTAGCGCGAGGTGAGAAATTTGAGGGCATGGCGAAAGTTTACACTGCGGTGGTTGACTCTGCCGAGCTACGCTCGGCCCGGACGGGCGGGGACGCCAGTCCTCCACTTTTTTTTATTTCAAATAGCGGTCGAACCATCCCGTCAGGCGATCGAGGACATCGCGGCGGTGTTCGGCTTGGAGGAATTCGTGTCCTTCGCCGGGATAGATGACCAGCTGCGTTTCCACGCCTAAGGTTTTCAGTGCCCACCAGAATTCGCGGGATTGCGGCATCGGGCATTCTCCATCGTACTGGCCAACCAGCACGAGGGTGGGTGTCTTCACATTTTTTATGAATGTAATGGGCGCGCTCTTTGCATAGATTGCGGGATCATCGTATACAGTCGCGCCGAAATAGGGGGGCATCCATTCATCAATATCGTTTTGACCATAATAGCTTTGCCAGTTCACCAGTCCGGCGCCGGCCACCGCTGCGCGAAAACGGTTGGTCTGGGTCACAGCCCACATCGTTATGTAGCCGCCGTAACTCCAGCCCGTGATGCCGACGCGATTGTTGTCGACCGGCAATGTTTTTACGACCTCGTCGACGCCCTTCAAAATATCCTGAAAATCGCCGTAGCCAAAATCCTTGACGTTCGCGGCAGTAAACTTTTCTCCTTGTCCGAAGCTGCCGCGAGGGTTCGGAAAGAGCACAAAATATCCGTGAGCGGATAGTTCGTAGGTATTGAAAAACGCCTCCGGCCACCCGACATGCGCCTCCCCGGCTGGGCCGCCGTGCACGACCACAACCATTGGGTAGCGCTTGTTAGGATCATAGTCGGTCGGATACATGAGCCACCCTTGAATCTTCAGGTCGCCATTTGACCAATGGAGGCTTTTCAGTGGACCCCAGGCTGGACGAATACCTTCATTTACGCGAGTGATTTGCTTCCAGTCTCCGATCGGGCCAGCCCAGATTTCCGGCGGGTGCGTGGACGAATTCCAAATCACTGCGGAAGACTGCCGATCTGCCGTGAGAGAAACCGTAGGTCCACCCTCAGCCTCCGTAGAGATGACTTCCGGTCCAGTCCACGCTACCGAAACTTTTCCGCTGGGCAAATCGACCCTGGAAATGCCGTCGAGACCATCAACGTTTTCGGCAAACAGAATTTTGCTCGGCGATTCCCAATAGAGCCACGAAGGCGAAGCTGCAATCGCAGGAGTCGCGTTGCGAGCATCTCCTCCAGTTGCGGACACGGTGAAAATGTCGCCACCGATCGACCCCTCATCGCTCATGAGCCCGCCAATGAAAGCGATGGTCTTGCCATCAGGAGACCAGCGCGGAACAGCGATCTGCAAAGAAGGCTTGTAAACCGGCTTGAGTTCTCCGTTTTCTGCGCTCAGCGTGTAGAGTTCGGCGACATACCAATTGGAATCGCCCGCGCCATGCGCCGCAATCGCAGCGAAACGCTTGCCATCCGGGGACCAGTCGTACTGGTAAACGTACATTTCGGGCGGCGAGAGCTGGCGTACTTTGCCCGAGCCAACATCCACCAAGGTCAGCCGCTGTTCGTAAATCTTCTGATCGATGACTCCGGTCTCGGGCACCATGGGCATCAAGGGGCCAGCTACCCGCGGCGCATTCTCCGTAAACAAGAACGCCAGAGTCTTTTGGTCGGGAGACCACGCGGGATCCGCCAGGTAGCCCTTGAGGCTGGTCAGCTTGCGCGCGCTGCCACCCTCCACGTTTGCTACGTAAAAATTAGATTGCCCCTCACCTTCAACATCGGAAAGAAAAGCCAGGTGTTTGCTGTCGGGCGACCAGGCGATGGTGTCCTCACTTGCGGCGTGAACATCGCTGACCGCGGAAATACGTCTCGGCTTGGCGCCGGGAGACTTGAGGTCCTGAACGTAAATAGCGGATCCAGTCTCTGGCGATTGCACCCATGCAACACGATTTCCATCCGGCGAAATGGCCACCTGATTGAAGTCTCGGACGGCAGGGCTGGTTTGCGCGCGTACACTAGCAACTACCACGAGGCAACCCACTATCAGACCTACCCGAAATACGAGTCTTATCAACTTCCCACGGTTTGTCTTCATTTCTACTTTTCCTCGAACTAGGTCACGAACGGAGCCAGCAGACTTGTAGGACGGGGTGTCTCATCCGCCCAACCGGGCGGGGACGCCCGGCCTCCATCGGCGTTTGGGTTCATCTTCCGGCGGCCAGCCGGGTAGCCAAACGCGGCGGCAGGTCGGCGGCCAGAATACGATCCTGCGCCTTTTTGAGATTGTAGGGCACGCGGTAGAAAGCAACGATGCGGGCGTCAGAGTCGTAGACGGCGAATCCCGCCCGCCAATCGCCATCGCGCGGCTGTCCCACGGAACCGGGATTGACCAGATACGGCTGATTATTCTTGAGCGGGAATTCCGACCTTTCGATTTGTCCGACCGTCTTGTAGGCGGGATGAATGGAGTTGATGTGATCGCCGTTCAACATAAAGCTTCCCTGCAAATGGGTGTGCCCGAAGAAGGTCACCATGGTTGGAGCCACCATCAGCGGTTCCACCGCGTCGCCTACCGTCACTACATATTCATCTTCATCGGCAGGCGATCCGTGCACAAATTGGGCATCCGGGAGTCCTTCAACCACAATCGGCCCCTGCGGCAAGGAACGGAGCCACTCCAGATTTTCCCCGGTAAGCTGATCATGCGTCCAGGAGGAAGCCAGGGCGGCCACGGGATTGAAATCCTTGATGTCGATCAGTCCGCACACAGCTTTGTCGTGATTGCCGCGGACGAAGATCTTTCCCAATTTGCGCGAACGCTCAATGACTTCGTTCGGACTGGCTCCGTAGCCAACAATGTCACCCAGATTGACCACCAGGTCGTAAGGCGGTGCGGTCGCGAGGCACGCCTCTAGAGCTTCGAGATTGCTATGAATGTCGCTTAACAGAAGTGCGCGCACTGTTCACCGGGCAAAATGGCGATTATAGACCTAAAGAGGCGTATAGGGCGGACACTGCTGTCCGCCGCTCTTGATTTCGGCATTCGCCTGATTTTTTTGCATCCTAGAAAAAGCAGACAAGAGTGTCCGCCCTGCACTGCATGCGTGCGCTCATCGTGGATTGACTACCGGGCACCGCGCCCAGTGACCTGGAGACACCTCAACCAACGGTGGCAGACTGTGCGCGCACTCCACGATGCGAGAGTCACAGCGAGGCTCAAACGGACATCCGGAAATAAACGCCTGCATGTGCGGCACCGTCCCTTCGATAGTTTGAAGGGGACGCGTACGATCCGTTTTCAACGTAGGTACGGCATTTAGAAGCCCACGCGTGTAGGGATGCGCCGTTGCATGGAAAATTTCGCGTTTCGATCCCAGTTCCACAAGATTGCCCGCGTACATTACCGCGATGCGATCAGCAACCTGGGACACCACGGCGAGATCATGCGAGATGAATAGCATGGCCAGGCCGAACCTGGCCCGCAGTTCGGCGAGCAGTTTGAGAATCTGTGCCTGCACCGTGACATCCAGAGCCGTCGTGGGTTCATCGGCAATCAGCAACGCAGGACGATTCACAATGGCCATCGCAATCATGATGCGCTGCCGCATGCCCCCGGATAGCTGGTACGGATAATCGCGGGCACGGAGAGCCGGGTTCGGAATCGCGACATCTTCCATGGCCGCAACCGCCCGCTCCCTGGCCGCCTTTTTTGTCATCTGTGCGTGCACGGCGACCGCCTCGGCGATCTGCTCGCCGACCCGCATGACTGGATTCAGAGCAGTCATGGGCTCTTGAAAAATCATGGCCACCTGCGATCCGCGCAGGTTTCGCATTTCTTCATCGGGAAGACGCAACACATCATGGGCTGAGCCGTTCCCGTTCGTAAACAGGATTTCTCCCGCAACTGCCGCCTGCGAGGGCAGCAAACGCATCAAGGCAAGTGAAGTAACGGATTTCCCCGAGCCGGATTCACCAACCAGGCCCAGGACTTCGCCAGCAGCAATGGTCAGACTCAGGTCACGAACTGCTAGCAGGGACTGTGCCGAAGTCGAACCCTGGGTAGGGAATTCGACAGTAAGACGCCGCACATCCAGCAGTGGAGGCACGAGGCATATCCTAGCAGGGCTGATATGCCTTCGTGCGCTTCGCAGCCAAGCCGAAGACCGGTGGTCAACCCTTATTGGCCTTGGTCAATCGTTGTCTGGGTCTTCAGGTTTGCTCTTGTCGTTCACGAAAAATTTAGCGTCGTGCGGTGCCGAAATCTTATGGAAAGCATTGTGTCTGTGAAAGTCGAAACAATCGGATAGATCGTCAGCTAAAGCATCGGCATATCCGAGCGAAGGCAAACGGTAAACTTCTTCGATGAAATGCAGAATGCTGCCGAAATCGTGCGTGACGTGAGAGACATAACCCTGTCTCGCAAAGGGAGACACGACGATCAACGGCACGCGAAAACCGTATTCGTACGAGTTGATGATGGTCGGGGGAACGTGGTCATACCATCCTCCCCAATCGTCCCAGGTGATGATGATGACCGTGTTGTACCAATATTGACTCTGGCCGATGGCGTTGACAATCGACGCAACCCAGGACGGGCCCAAACCTTGATTGCCTGAAGCATGATCTGATTCCTGCCCGGTTGGAATCACCCAGCTAACGTTGGCGAGTTGGCCATTGGCGATGTCCGTCAAGACCTGCGCCGGCTTCAAAACAACGTCATTGTCCCAATCCGAGCCGAAACGCAAATGCTGAATGGCATTCGGCCCGGTCCAGATGGAACCTGCCGATGGGGCGTAATACCGCCAACTGACTCCCGCGTTGTCGAGCAGGTCGGCCAGGGTTTGATGATCGTAGCAGGGGTACGCTTTCTGAGCTTCGCTGCCACTCGGATCAATCAGCCTCACATATTCGCCAGCCGGAGCAGTACACCCGGTATTGCCACTCGCATTCGTGACCCCCGCTGGATTCTCTGCAGCGAACAAATCGCTGCCTGGGCTGGGCGCGGAAGTTCCCGAAATGATGAATTGGTGCGCCGGAAAGCTGGGCCCTTGATTGGTTTGGAACATGCGATCGCCGAAGGTGTACTGTTCAGCTAATTGAAAGTAAGGATTCAGGATCCCGGTCGAGTTGTCGACATACTTGAACTGAGGATTGGCGGGTGGACAACCGTTTGCACCCTTTTGGCAAGTCACAGCAATCTTGTCTGCTCCGGTCATGTTCCCATTGGCGTACATGGCCACGAACGCGGAATGGGCGTGACTCAGATCGTAGTTGTTCGCCAGCGGTACGGCTGTCAGGGGGATTGTCTGACCCTTCGAATTCACCCCGCTCGTGGCAATGTCTACACCCGGCAGGAAGTTTGGGTTGCTGCCAAACAAATTGTCGGGCGAGCGATTTTCCTGAAAGATTACGACCACGTTCAGAAGGTCGTGGTGGTGATCTCGCGGAGCCCGGGCGTGCGCAACGGTTGTACCGAGTGAAATCAGCAGTGTGAGAATCGCAGCAACAGGTTTCATGTGGTCTCCCGGGAGTTGGCGTCACTCAAAACAGTCCTTCCCAACCCACCGAGGTCGGGAAGTCGGCTCGGTCCGCCAAGTTACAAGCAAATGTGCCCTAAGGGTAGTCGCCTGTCAAGAATAAAGGATTTTGCATCCCGCGTCTGACGCGGCTTTCGGGCTGTGAAAGGGCCGTAAGAGTGCCGATCAGGCCTCTTAGACCCGAGTGGGCGGCCGCTAGATGAAAAATCATGCACATTGACAGTCCGCGAGCGCTCGATATATGTTCGCCCGACGACTGAACCACTACTGCGCCTCGTTGCTGCCGAGAAATGTACTCCCCATTTGGCGTCACAACCGAGCCGCGAATATTACGCTCCTAACCTCAATAAGGACAATCCGAATGAATCGAACCGCCGTTGTGCTCCACAGTCGCAAGAATAGGCTTGTCTTCTTCGCTGCCCTGGTGTTTGCGATTTCTCTCGCCGTGGCCGCGCCGCTTCAGGCGCAATTCTCCCTGGTCAAGATCAGCACCGACAGCTTCCATAACTCTTACAGCCAGCACAAAACCGAAGTTGAACCCGACACGTACTCCTGGGGCTCAACCATGGTTGCGGCTTTTCAAGTGGCTCGGGTTGCCGATGGCGGTGGCGCAGACCTGGGATTTAGCACTTCCACCGACGGTGGCAAAACTTGGACCTACGGTGATCTTCCGGGGCTCACGGTCAACTACAAAGGCGGAAGCAATTCGGCGGCGAGCGATGCGTCGGTGGTTTACGACGCGAAACACGGAGTGTGGTTGATTTCTAGTCTTCCGATCGGGAACTCGGGAGTGGACGTTGCTGTCAGCCGCTCCAAGGACGGCCTCCACTGGGACAACCCAATCATGGTGGATAGCAGCGGTGGAGACGACAAGAACTGGATTACGTGCGACAACAACGCCAAGAGCCGGTTCTACGGCAATTGCTATTCCGAATGGGACAGCGGAACCATATTCATGAGCACTTCCACCGACGGCGGACTCACATGGGGGTCGGCCAAGACGAGCGCGAACCAAGTCGGCGGCTCTGGTGCCGAGCCCCTGGTGCAACCGAACGGCCAGGTGGTGGTGCCTTTTCTGGGATTTAATATGCAGGCATTTACCTCGACCGACGGTGGCGCAAGCTGGGGCACGAGCTTTACCATCGCCAACGTCAATACCTTTCAAGGAAACAGTAGTTTACGAAGCGTCGGCCTGCCTTTTCCCTCGACCGGCATTGACAAGTCGGGAAAGCTTTACGTGGTGTGGTCGGATTGCAGCTTCCGCGCGGGCTGCATCACGAACGATCTGGTGATGAGCACTTCGACCAACGGAACGAAGTGGACGGCGCCAGCGCGCATTCCGATCGACAAGCTCAACAGCACGGTGGACCACTTTATTCCCGGGTTGGCAGTGGATCGTGCCACCTCCGGCAAAACTGCCCAACTCACCACAACCTACTACTACTATCCGCACGCTGCCTGCAGCGATTCTACCTGCGAGATCCACGTCGGTTTTACCACTTCCACGGACGGAGGCATGACTTGGACCGCTGGAAAGGATCTGGGGGCAGGGCCGATGAAGATAAGTTGGTTGCCCGCCTCGCAGAACGGACCGATGCTGGCCGACTATCTGTCATCTTCCTACGTCGATGGCAAAGCCTTCGGAGTCTTCATGGTGGCCAAGGCGCCTTCCGGCGGCCTGTTCAATGAAGCCGCCTACTCCACCAAGCAGCCGCTCGAGGCCTCGGCGGACGAGCCGCGCTTCAGTTCACGCGGCGAGAAGCGCATACCTGGTGTCCATGCGGACCGGCCATTCCCCAGAACGCAGGGTGAGGAAAGAGCAACTCCTCCCTCGGGCGAGCGTTTGCAGAAGTAGCTCGGGTCTCTTACACCGCCGGCACAACATGCCGGCGGTGTTGTGTTGATGCTTGCACTGGCAAGGTGCGCACCGTTCATGCCGTCAATGTGAAATAAGCTTCACATTGACAGCGCGAGAGGGGCGGTGTACGCTCGCCGAGCGTCACTACTACCGCGTCTCGTTGCGTCCTCGAATGTGCTCCCATTCAAACCGCGGCGGTCTTTGCGGCTAAAACTCCAGCGTACTAAGGATAATCCGAATGAAACGAATTGTACTCAGGCCTCAAAGTGGAAGGACCATGTCTCCTTTCTTTACCTCTATGTTGGTGTTTTCAATCGCGCTGGTAACAGTCATTCCGGCACCTGCGCAAACCAATCTCGTAAAGCTCAGCACGGACACGTTCCACGATTCTGACGCGCAACATCACACCGAGGTTGAACCGGATACGTTCGCGTGGGGCTCGACCATCGTGACGGCTTTCCAAGTGGCACGCATTTCCGGCGGTGGTGGCGCTGACGTGGGGTTTGCTACTTCCACCGACAGCGGCAAAACCTGGATCAGCGGCTATCTCCCCGGCCTGACGGATAACTACAAGGGCGGGAGTTTCACGGCAGCGAGCGATGCTGCCGTTGTCTACGACGCAAAGCACGGCGTGTGGCTGATTTCCACTCTTCCAATCATCGACAACGATGGAGAAGCCGTGGCCACCAGCCGCTCCACAGATGGAATCCACTGGGGCAAGCCGGTCATTGTGGATCAGAGCGGCTCCGACGACAAGAACTGGATTACCTGCGACAACACTCCAACCAGTCCCCACTATGGCAATTGCTACACCGAATGGGACGAACCCGGGCTAGGCGATCTCATCTTCATGAGCACCTCTAGCGATGGCGGATTGACCTGGGGACCAGCGAAGAATACGGGCGATCAGGCCTTTGGCATCGGCGGCCAACCGTTAGTACTGCCGAACGGCACAGTCGTGGTGCCGATCTCCACCCTGGGCACCATGATTGCTTTCCGTTCGACCAACGGTGGCAAGAGTTGGACCAGCAGTTCGGTCATCGGCAACCAGAACTTCCGCGGGGAAGATGGGGGACTGCGCGACGGCTTTGGTATGCCCTCGGCACAAATTGATGGCAAAGGGAAAATCTATATTGTGTGGCCGGATTGCAGTTTTCGCAGCGGCTGCAGCACCGACGACCTCGTCCTGAGCACGTCAACCAATGGCACGACGTGGACCAAGATTGCCCGCATTCCGATCGATCCGATTACCAGCACAGTGGACCATTTCATCCCCGGAATCGGCGTTGACCGGGCCACCTCGGGAAATACCGCACACCTCGCCGTGACCTATTACTACTATCCGGTTGCGAGTTGCAATAACTCCTGCCAGCTGGAAGTAGGGTTTACGATTTCGCAGGATGGCGGCAAGACTTGGACAAAAGGACAGCATCTGGCCGGACCAATGCAGTTGAGTTGGCTGCCCCAATCGCAGAACGGACTGATGGTAGCCGACTACCTGGCAGTCGCATATGCGAACGGAAATCCGTTTGGAGTATTCGCCGTGGCTAAGGCACCCTCCGGCGGTCTGCTTAACGAAGCCATGTACACAACCAAGGCTCCTCTTTTGGCCGCGGCTGACGAACCTCGATTCAGCTCGAAAGGCGAAAAGCCCGTGCCCAATGCCAAGGGGAAATACGTTTGGAAGTACTACGACGATGATGGAGACTATCCCATCCCGCCTTCAAAGCAGGGACGACCTTTGAAGCACCGGTGACCGTGATTTCCAACACGGCCGCCGGCACCTGGTGTCGGCGGCCGTGAGTTCGCAACGATTCCGCGCACGCTGAATCTCAACCCACGAGGAAAATCTCATGAATCGACATGCGTTGGCTTTTTCTACTGTGATGCTAGCGGCGGCGATTTGCGTAGTAATGGTAATGCCCGCACACGCGCAATTCACTCTCGTAAAAATCAGCAGCGATACACTCCACAATTCTGACAGTGTGCACAAGACCGAAGTGGAGCCCGACTTTTTCTCCTGGGGAAATACGATCGTGGGGACTTTCCACGTCGCCCGCGTGCCCGGATCCATCGGATGGGGCAGCGCGGACGTGGGGTGGTCCACCTCCACCGACGGTGGTAAGACGTGGACATACGGCATCCTGCCCGGGCTGACGGACAACTACAAGAACGGACCCTATGGGTGGGCAGCGGACCCTTCTGTTGCCTATGACGCCAAACACAAGCAATGGTTGATCTCGACCCTCCCGCTCGCGGGCCAGGAAAACTCCGGCCTGATTGGAGACGTCGCCGTGAGCCGTTCTGCAGATGGTATCCACTGGGGCAAACCGATCATCATTGATAAAACTCACGATGACGATAAAAATTGGACCACGTGCGACAATACCCCCACGAGTCCGTACTACGGAAACTGCTACACGGAATGGGATCAGGCATACGGCAGCGGCGACGTTCTAATGAGCACGTCGCACGATGGCGGATTGACTTGGAGCCCTGGAATACCCTCGGCCGATCATGCCGGCGGACTCGGCGGCGAGCCCGTGGTTCAGCCCAACGGCACAGTCATTGTGCCGTTCTCAGGCGGCGGCATCGACGCTTTTCGTTCCACGAACGGTGGCAAGACCTGGAGTTCTACCGTGGTCATTTCGAACGTCGACAACCATGCGGAAGATGGCAACTTCCGCAGCTTCGCGGATCTGCCCTCCGCTGGAATTGATGCAGCCGGAAAAGCATACGTGATCTGGTGGGATTGCCGTTTTCGCAGCGGTTGCAGCTCGAACGATATTGTGATGAGCACCTCCACGGATGGCAAGAAATGGAGTGCCGTAAGCCGCATTCCGATCGACTCCACTAAGAGCACGGTGGACCACTTTATCGGGGGAATCGGAGTGGACCCTGCGACCTCAGGGAGCACCGCTCACCTTACGATCGTCTATTACTATTATCCCGTCTCGGCCTGCGGTAATTCGTGCCAACTGGAAGTGGGCTTCACCACCTCTACCAACGGCGGCAAGACTTGGACGGCGGGGAAAAAACTGGCCGGACCGATGAAGCTAACCTGGCTGCCAGTCTCCGATGCCGGGTATATGGTCGCGGACTACATCGGGGTTAGTTATACAAACGGAAACCCACGCGGCATATTCGCCGTCGCACATGCTCCTTCCGGTGGCCTTCTCGATGAAGCCATGTACACCACCAAGCAACCGCTGTTGGCTGCGGCTGGCGAACTCCGGTTCAGCTCGAAAGGCGAGAAGCCTGTCCCCGGCGCCAAGTCGGATCACGAAATGAAGTTCTACTACGACGACGAAGGCCGTGTTCCCATTCCTCCGTCGCGGCTGATTCCACCTCAGAAGCAGAAGTAAATCTGTGGCTTCGAACTTAAGCCGCTGGCGTCTCACTGCTGGCGGCTTTTTTTCTTGCGCGCAGTTTCTGGATTCGCTGGACCCGGCTCTCAACAAGGATTCCGCCAGATTTTCCACATTCGGGAATTCTGATGAGTTCTTCCCGCAACATGAGCTACGGTGCTCTGTGCGCGTCAACAGCGAACTCGAAACGAATCGCCGCGAAGACTGGCGTCGCCCGCTTGCACCAAATCCGGTCACTGGCTTGTGGAGCGGCTGCACTCGCCTGCATTCAAAGCAGATACACTTTCGCGTTTTTCGTTGACTCCCAGAATAGGAAGAGTAAAACCATAATCGTTCTTTGACACGTTCTGGAGTTTACCCGGTTGGTGCAGCGTCCGGGACCCAAGCGAAGTCACTCTGCGGCATCGCAAGATGAAAAGTAGAGAGGGCAAGCAAGGGTCTATAGCAAAGTGCTGGTCGAGGCGAACAAGAACATCATGTCAAAGGCAGGATAGAGTCCCGAGGCGTTGAACTGGTTTATCCGGTTGGCGGTAAGCCCGGAGCCCAAGCAAGGATCGGTAATTGCAGTCCGCAAGGATAGCGATTATGTCAGGTCAGCAAGGGTCTAACGCGAGCTACTGGCCGAGACGAATGAGCTCAACACCACCTCGGGACTCTTAGTGTTTGCGGCCTAACTGCGGCAATCACGTGGGCATGGGCGCCTCGCCCGTCCAGGCCGAGCAAGGCTCGGCAGTTTGGCTTTTCCACGAATAACTCGCATCAGGACAGCTGAAGCAACTTGGCGTCCGACATTCTTCTCAACTCCTCAGCGGAAGCAATGCATTCTGCTCTTTCAGGGATAGGCCTGCTAACGCGATTCGGATATTCGTCATAGGTGCGATTATCCAGTAATCTGCCGTTTTGCTTTTTTCTCACTCCGCCCCATTGCTTGAAGAAGAAAGGCACTCGCTGATCTCTACACAGTCGGCGAATGGAGATGACCCACTCCTTCTTCATCGGACGCGCGCCGGGACCACTCTCGCCGCCAACAATGACCCACGCGATACCGGTCAGATCGATTTCTCCGAGGTCTTCGAGCAATGGTTCGATTGAGAGAAAGCGAACTTTAGCGGAGGCTTGGCGAAGATGATCGATTCGGGGCAATCCGTATTTTCGATCTTCGACGCTTACACCCCACCAGATGTTTTCTTTCTCCGCCGCGAACCGCAGTTTGCCGTTGAGCAAATCCCGCAGTCTTTCCGATCGCTTGGTCAATACCTGATACGTATGCCAGTCAGCGGTCGCCATCACCCGCGAGACTGTTTCAACGTATGCGTCGGGCACGCCCGGTTGAAATAGATCGCTCATCGAATTGACGAAGACCAGCTTGGGTGAGCGCCAGGAAAGAGGTTCGGTCAGCTTTTCCGGGACCAGGCGAAGATCGAACCCTTGCTCGTAAGGATGACCCTTGACCCCGCGAAACCGCTCCGCGAAGGTCTCGGCATAGCAGTGCTTACATCCGGGACTGATTTTCGTGCAGCCACGGACGGGATTCCAGGTGGCGTCGGTCCATTCGATGTGAGAATTGAGGCTCACTTGGTTCCCTTGTGCACTATCCCTTTCGGGATGGTTACACGGACGTGATCAGCAAATGTGCCTTTGCGGCGGTTTGGCATTGGCGGTTCGGCCTGGATAAGACTTCTCTCCTCCATCTTGAGCAGGACCGCCTTGTAGTTTTTCATCGTGTACGGGCGCCCAACGTTGTGGCGATCATAAATCTCCTGAGTCGTAAGCATCTGCCCCGCAAAATCTCGAAGCAACATCTCTTCCAGATCATCCAAGGGTCGATTGAGTTCGAACAGCCTCGGGTGAATGGTCGAAGCGGGACAGTAACCAAAGGAGGCAACTCCCTGATGCTGCTCAGAGCTGTGTTTCGCCATTATGTCCTTCATGATTCCGTAGCCCACGGGATTCTTTGTCGCAAACACCAGGTGATGGCTCGTACGAACACCTCGATCATCTTTGAAGCAGAACGGAAGCACGTACTTCGCTCCCGATTCGCCTACAGCTTCGCACAGCGCCTCGATAATGGCGGGTTCTCGATCCCATGACGGCAAGCCTGCCAGGGTTTCCCTCAGCCGCCGAGCGCGGTCCGTCCCAAACAGGGCATCTATGTGCTCCTTCACCGCCTCATTCGCGAGCCCTGGGTTGATGCGATTGTAGTTGAAGAAGAATAGGCAATCGCACCCCCAATTTCTTAGGACGGCGTTTATGAGTCCAAGCGACAGCCCCTTGTAACCCCACGGATCAGCGAACAAGAGCGTAGGAACTAGTTTGATCCTCCGGAACGCTTCAACAGTCTCGTCGCCGACCTCCCCAACGTCGACATCCGGCCGGTGCTTAAGTTTCTCGATTCCGGGCAGCGCCGCAATTTCGGTTCGCAATGAAAGAACATTGCCTAAGTCCGAATCATTGAATACCGTCATAAGCCGCTCTCGCATGTCGGGGTCAGCGATCACCCTTTCCAAGACGAGAAGTGGAGTTGACTTCGTTCGATCCTTGTAGCGTCCGGGACCAGCGAACAGATCGATGTACGCAATTGGTCCTCGTTGTCTCTTCAGGATTATTTTCGCCCACGCCCAAAAATAGTCCCTGACAATCGCGGCCTTCATGCGCGACTGTTCCGTCGACTCCTCGAAGAAGCTGTCGGTATCCACACGTGATGGCAGCGAACAAAAAGCGAATCAGTGATTGATAGTTTACGCTGGAGCACAATGGGGTTTCAATAGTTTTCTTGATGACCAGCGCCTGGACGGGGCTGCCACTGGTCGGAATCCTCACTTCCCCAGCGCGTTTTATCGTTGACCGCCGGCTTCAAAATCTGATAAGCTAATGGAAAATACATTATCTATAAGATAATGGTAGATCTTTGACAATCTGACCCAGGCGACGGTGCGGCTTACAGACTCTCCGCTCCAAATGTCGACTCCGTTCCAAAATGGGACATTGCGCCCCCGTAACTCCAATGTTCTCTAGATTTTGCGAGTAACTCCTTTAAACTCAAAGATCTAGCACATAGTCGCAAAATTAATCCTTTGTTTTCAAGATTTTGCACGCGACAGGGGGAGGGGGGGTGCCCGGTACTAAACAGTAAACTTTCCCACTATAGGAAAACTTGGTTTTGCCGCCGACCAAATCCACTTCAACGTCAAGAGCAGCGGACAGGAGTGTCCGCTCTACTCCCAGGTGCACACCGATCGAGATGGATTACACTCCGGGGTACTGAACCCATGCAAGACGCGACGAAAAATCTACTGCTGATTCTGGTTGCCCTCTTCCCCATCGTGGACCCGCTCGGAGGCAGCCCCTTTTTTCTGGCGCTGACCCGAGGATACACACCGGAAGCGCGAAAAGCGTTGTCCTGGCACATTGCCGTCAACAGTTTTTTCTTGCTGGTGGGATCGTATTTTGTGGGGACATACGTGCTCGCCTTCTTTGGGATTTCGGTGCCCGTGGTGCAGGTCGGCGGAGGCCTGATCGTGATTGCGACTGGATGGTCGCTGCTGAAGCAGCGAGACGACGAAAAACACGATGTACAGAGAAGCGTCCAGCCGCAAGACACATTCCGCCAGGCATTCTATCCCTTGACGTTGCCACTGACCGTGGGCCCGGGATCAATCTCCGTCGCGATCACGTTGGGCGCGAACGCGGCTCACCATCACCAGTACCATCCTCTGACAATCCTGACTGCGCTCATTGGATTGTTGTTGATTGCGGTCAGCATTTGGCTCTGCTATGGATTTGCCGAGCCGGTTGGCGCGCATCTTTGGAGCAACGGGGATGACGGTGATCACGCAATTGTCGTCCTTTTTGCTGGTTTGTATCGGTGTGCAATTTGCCTGGAACGGGATTAAAGCATTGCTGGAGTCGCTCACGTTGCATGTTGGCTGACCAGCCGGTACCTTCCTCTGGCGTCACTCACCGTTCACGAACAAGGACTTGTTCCCCCCGCAGGAAACCGCTGCTATAGTACGATTCGCCAAAGCGGCGCGTAGCTTATGAAGATAACCAGATCGGCATGGGGCACGGTCCCTCGAAAGACAGTCATTATTTCTCTAATCGGAGTTTTCTTTACCTTCAGCACGATCGGGTTTGCCAACGACATTATCGAGATGGGCCGCGCGCCTACGCTCCGGTTCGGATTGGCCGTTTTACTCACGGGTCTATTCTCTGTGTCGTATGCGGTTACGGGAAGGATTCTTCGGAAGGATTGGTGGAAGGCAGCGGTGCCAATCTTTGCCGCGCAGTTCGTGGTGATGAACGCGCTTGGCAACTTGTTTCCGGGCCTGCCCGCACCAACCTGGATGGGCGCGGCGGAGATCGCCCGTTTGCAAAGCCGGCTGACCTTCGGTGGTATAGCCATAATATTTGCGGTTGCAGTGGGCTACGCGTGCTTCGCTTACGTCACGATTACCGAGGGCAGACGCTATTTCCGCGTCCACGCGGAGATGGCGCTGGCCACCGAGATCCACCGCGTGCTCGTCCCCACCATCAATATGAAGAGCGATGGGTTCGAGTTTTACGGACGCTCGCTGCCGAGTGGCGAGGTAGGTGGCGACCTGGTCGATGTGTTTCAGAATGATCGGGGCTGGATCGCTTACATCGCCGACGTCTCCGGCCATGGTGTTGCTCCGGGCGTCGTCATGGGCATGGTCAAGAGCGCCGCGCGCATGCAACTCTCGTCCACGGAAGAAAGCGCTGCCCTGCTCGGACATCTGAACTCGGTCCTGATCCCCATCAAGAAACCCGAGATGTTCGTTACGTTTGCTTACCTGGCATGGAATGGAGAACGATTGCAGTACTCCATGGCGGGACATCCCCCGATCTTGCACTACCATGCCGTGACCAGGGAAATTTCCGAATTGGCGTGCTCCAACCTGCCGGTGGGAATGTTTGGCGGGCAACAGTTCGTTAGCGGGTCGGTGCAGTGCGCTCCCGATGACTTGTTCCTGCTATTCACGGACGGAGTGCTCGAGGTCACGAATGCCAAGGACGAGGAGTTTGGCTTGGCTCGCGTAAAGGAGGTTATGTCGGCGCACGCCGGCAATCCGCCCAGCGCAACCTTGCAGGCGGTTCTGGATGCTACAAACCGTCATGGCCATGCGACTGACGACCAGTCGTTGTTGCTTGTTCAATGCCACCTTCCTACGACCTGATACGAGCTGGTAACTTCGCCCACCTCCACAGGAGCCTAAGTCAGCGGCAGCGGACAGGAGTGTCCGCTCTACACTTGGAAAAGTGGGAACTTTTTGGGTGGTTTGGACATTACAGGTATGTGAGAGGAGTGCGGTGGCTTACGGCTATGACGAGTGACGAAGGCTTGATGCTGGAATTTCAGCGCGGGTCGGGCGAGGCGATTGAGGAATTGTTTGCGCGGTACCGGGAGCCGCTTTACGGGTTTTTCTGGCGGCGGCTGGAGAGCAGTGAGCGGGCGGAGGATCTGGCGCAAGAGACGTTTCTGGCGGTGATTCGTGCTGGCTCGCGTTAAGAGCCTCGGGCGCTGGTGCGAACTTACCTTTAAGGCATCGCTTTGAATTTGGTAGCGGCGGAGCGGCGCACAGAGGGTGAGGAATGCAGTCCTGGTGGAAGGCGGTTCGGAGCTTGCGACGAATGCTGATTCGGACGCTGCGCTGTGGGTGCGGCGGGCGCTGGAGAAGCTCGAGGCTTCGGAGCGCGAAATCCTGATGCTGCGGGAATATGAACAGCTCAGCTATTCCGAAATAGCGGAGTTGCTGCGAATTCCAGTGAAACGGTACGTTCAAGGTTGTTCCGAGCGCGTATGGCTTTGAAGAGCTGGCTGGAGCCGGAGAAAAGAGTGTAAGGCTCGGGACGGCGAGAGGAGTGGAGAAGACAACGGTGAAGACAAGGGAAGGCGAGGTTTGAAATGGGCCAAAAACATCGAATTGAACAAGAAGAATTGATGGCCTATCTGGACGGGGAGTTGTAGACGGATCGGGCGGCGGCGGCGGTAGCGCATCTGGAACGGTGTTCGGAATGCCAGCGAGTAGCTGCGGTTCTTCGAGAGGTTTCGCAAGAACTGATGGCTTGGGAGGTTGGCTCATCGAGTTCACGAATAGAAGTGGGGATTGCCTAGGCACGTGAAGAGGAAAGAAGGGAAGGGGCAGGATCAACTTCTGTTGGCGAAGCAAAGCCGGGCGCGGCGTCTCTGGTATTCGCCGCTTCGCGCGCGTGGGCTTTGGGGTTTGCGGTTGTAGGTTTCCTAGTAGTGGTCGGTCTGAGCGTGAGGAGTAACCAGTCGAGCCGCACTTTTCAAAGTGTGGCATCTTCGGTTTCGATTGCGGAACAGAATGTGGACGGAGAGCCAGACAACGGACGAACTTACGACAAGCTTGAACAGTTACGAGAAGCGCAGCGAGCTCCAGCGGACGCAGCTCGCGGCCCGAAGCAAGCTTAAAGTCGGCAGGAAGGAGGTTATCTACATTCGCTGGAACTTTAGACGCAGGAGACAGCGTGGTCTCGCCTCCCAACGGACCGATGATCGTCCGCACGGCTGGAGTGACCCTGACGACGAGGGATTTCGACCAAGCGCGAGCGGGTCTGGACGATATTCTGCAGCGGCACCGTGGATATGTGGGTGAGCTGAACGTCGATACTCCGGTCGGCGTGGGACGCACTCTTACCGCTACTTTGCGCGTCCCTGCCGATCAGCTCGACGCCACTTTGGACGAGCTGAGAAAACTGGGAAGGGTCGAGGTTGAGTCGCAGAGCGGACAAGAAATCACGGCGCAGTACTGTGGATCTTGAAGCGCGGCTGTCGAATAGCCGCAACACCGAGCGACGGCTGATAGAACTGCTCCAGCAGCGCACTGGGAAGCTGTCCGATGTGCTGGCGGTCGAGACTGAGCTCAGCCGGGTGCGCGGTGAGATTGAGAGCATGGAGTCGCAGAGAAAGAGTCTGGCAAAGCAGGTAGACTTTGCGACGCTCAATGCGACTGTTAATGAAGACTATAAGGCGCAGCTGCAGGTTGTGCCGCCTTCTACATCGACGCAATTTCGCAATGCTGCCGTGGATGGTTATAGGAGCATGGTTGACGGGATCGTTGGAGTGGCGGTGTTTCTTTTTTCCTACGGGCCTAGTCTTCTATTTTGGGGTGCGCTTCTGTTCTTTCCTGTTCGTTTTTTTGGAGGAAGAGCGAGGGGAAGAGAGGGGGAGGGGGAACGGCAGCGGACAGGAGTGTCCGCTCTACATGAACTATAATTGCGCGCACGAATGACTCTTGCTTCTGGCGCAAAACTTGGGCCTTACGAAATTCTGTCGCCGCTCGGTGCGGGCGGGATGGGCGAGGTATATCGTGCGCGAGACACTCGTCTCGACCGCACTGTTGCGATCAAGGTTCTGCCTTCGCATCTTTCTGCTGATCCTGGATTGAAGCTTCGCTTTGAGCGCGAAGCCAAAGCGATTTCCGCGTTGCAACATCCGAACATCTGCACGCTTTATGACGTTGGGTCGCAGGATGGTGTGGACTTCCTGGTGATGGAATGCCTGGAAGGCCAGACCTTGGCGGACCGGCTGGTGAAGGGTGCCCTGCCGTTGGAGCAGGTTTTGAAGATTGGCGCGGAGATTGCGGAGGCGCTCGAGAAGGCGCACCGGCAGGGGATTGTGCATCGTGATCTGAAGCCGGGGAACATCATGCTGACCAAGTCGGGCGCGAAGCTGATGGACTTCGGGCTGGCGAAACCGGAGTTGGCGGTTGCGACGGGGACGAAAGGTTTGTTGACGCCGTCCACGCCTACCATGAATCTGGCTTCGCTCACGTCAGCTGCGTCACCGCTTACGCAGAAGGGTTCAATCGTTGGGACGTTTCAATACCTGGCTCCGGAGGTGTTGCAGGGATCGGAGGCCGATGCGCGGAGCGATCTCTTCAGCCTGGGTTGTGTGCTTTACGAGATGGTAACGGGGCGGCGGGCTTTTGAAGGGAAATCGCAGCTCGGTGTGCTGACCGCGATTTTGGAGAAAGAGCCGGAGCCTATTGCCACAATCCCTGCAGCGCCGCCGATGCTGGATCGAGTGGTGCGCGCTTGTCTGGCGAAAGATCCGACGGATCGTTACCAGGCTGCACATGATGTGGCGATGGACCTGCGGTGGATGGCGGACTCCGCGGGCGGTGAAGAGGCGAAGCCAGCACGGGAGTTCAAGAAATCCTGGGCGATTTTATTGGCCGCGGTTTTTATGGTGTTGGTTGGGCTCTCCACTCTGGGTGGCTTTTGGTGGGCGAAACACAGCGAAAGTGGAAAGGCCCTTCACGCCGAAATACCTCCGCCGGACAAATTCTCGTTCGACGCCACCGGAGACAACGGTGGCATGCCGGTGCTGTCACCCCAGGGCGACAAGATTGCGTTTGTCGCTCATTCCGCGAACGCCCAATCCCTTTGGGTGCGGTCGCTGGAAAGTGACACGGTGCAACAACTCGAAGGCACTCAGGGTGCAATCCATCCCTTCTGGTCGCCGGATGGTCGGTACGTCGGATTCTTCGCCTACGGGAAGTTGAACAAGATCGCTGTGTCGGGAGGACCGGTCTCCGTTATAGCCGATGCTCCCAATCCGCGTGGTGGCACGTGGAGCGCGGCTGACGTGATCGTGTTCAGTCCGGACTTCCGGGACGCGCTTTTGAAAGTGAGCGCACAGGGCGGCACGGCGGTCCCGGCCACCGTGCTGGACAAAGAGAAGCACACCACCCATCGTTGGCCATGGTTTCTTCCGGACGGGAAACACTTTATTTTTCTGGCGACCAGCCACACGGCAGGAAATCCTGAATATGACGGAATCTACTTTGGGTCGGTCGACAGTACTCAGAGCCAGATGGTGGTCGGGTCGGATTCGGGGGCGCAATACGCGTCAGGTCATCTGCTTTATCATGCGAACCGGGCGCTGGTGGCGCAGCCATTCGATCCAACGGCGGGCAAGTTGTCGGGCTCACCCTTGCCTCTGATTAGCAATGTCCGCTACGACTCGGGAGTGTGGCGCAGTATTTTCGCGGTATCGCAGAACGGGCTCATGGTGTACCAGACAGGGAGTGCCGCCGCGGCGGGAACACGCCTGGTATGGTTTGACCGCTCCGGGAAACAAATTGGTGACGCGGGTCCGCGCGAGAATGGGCTGTTCGACGTGACTCTCTCGCCCGATGGCAAGCGTGTGGCGTTTGTGGCGGGAAACCCTGCCACGGACATATGGGTGCTTGATCTGGAGCGCAAAACCAAAACTCGGATCACGTTCGAGGAAACGGTTCAGTATCCAGCATGGTCGCCCGACGGTAAGACACTGGCGTTCGCCGTGACCCCGGGGCAAGGCGGAGGCCTGGTCGAAATTCGCCGTAGAGCGGCGGATGGCAGCGGAACGGAGAAGACTCTAGTCAGCACGCCTCGTTCGTACCATTATCCAGGATGGTCGCCGGACGGAAAATACCTGACCTACATTCTTGGCATGGGCGAGAAAATGCTGTCGTTGTGGGCAGTGCCGGTTGTCGGAGGTGCGCAGCCGGTTGCGGTGGTGCAGCCGCCCTCGCAGCGATCCAATATTTATGGGTATCGAATTTCGCCCGACGGCCGCTTGGTGGCGTACATCTCCGACGAGTCCGGACAAAACGAGCTCTACATCACGACATTCCCGGAGGGTAAAGGGAAATGGAAGGTGTCGAGCGGTGGTGCGTCATATCCCAGATGGAGCGGAAATGGAAAGGAAGTGTTCTTCAACAATCTGAACGACGACTTTTTCAGTTGCCCGTTGACGTTCAAAGGTTCGGAAATTGAGGTGGGCACGCCGCTGCGTCTGTTCCATGCCAGCATGCCCGGAATCGGAGTGCCTTATGACGTTTCCGTGGACGGTCAACGCTTTCTGGTGAACCTGGCGGAAGAGGAAGGCGCGGCGCCACTGTTTCTCGTCGTGAACTGGCCTGCGGAGTTGAAAAAATAGCGCTTGCTGGTGGATTTAAGAAGGCATTCAGGCACTCACTTCGAACTCGTCAAATCGGCGCCACTTGTAGACTGCGATCGAGACAATCCAGCTCAATGCGAAAAGGCCCACGATGAAATATCCGAGTGTGCCGAAATGATCGTTAAGACTGCTGATTCCATCCCAGAATCTTCCTTTCAGGTGAAATTGCCAGGCCAGTAGTCCGAGAGCCTCGATGCCTCCGACGACGAGCGCGACGACTACGGAGATGCATGTGATCGTGATGTTGTAGTAGAGCTTGCGAATCGGCTTTATGAAGGCCCATCCGTACGCGCCCAACATGAGGATGTTGTCTGTGGTATCAATGAGCGACATTCCTGCCGCAAAGAGGATGGGGAACACGAGGACCGACCAAAACGGCAGGCCTTTCGATGCCTCGGTAGCGGAAACGCCCAGTAGACCAATCTCGGTTGCGGTATCGAATCCCAAGCCAAACAACACTCCCAGGGGATACATGTGCCAGCTGCGCGTGATCATGCGGAACATGGGGCGAAACACTCGCGAGAGAAGACCTCGACTGCCGAGGAGGAGATCGAGATCCTCTTCAACATAGGGTTCGCCGCGACGGACCCTTACGAAGGTGCGGTAGATGGATCGCAGGACAATCAGATTGACGAGCGCGATGGCGAACAGAAAAAACGCAGAGACCAACGTGCCGATGACTCCGGCAACGTTTCTAAAAGCGTCGAGGCGATGTTGAAGGGCCAGCGCCGCTCCAGCGATCGCTGCCGAGCCGAGCACGACGATAGTCGAATGCCCCAGTGAGAACATGAAGCCAACGGCAACCGGCCGCTTTCCATCCTGCATTAATTTCCGGGTCACATTGTCGATGGCGGCTATGTGATCGGCATCGACGGCGTGACGCAGGCCGAAGCTGTAAGCCAGAAGAGCCGTCCCCAACAGAACCGGGTAACGGTGGAAGGCGATGCTGGCCCAGAGCCAGGCACCGATGTTGAAGACGAACAAGATGGCGTATATGGCGACGATCCTGCCGCGAAGATTGTCGGCAGCATCGTCGAACAAATTATTCAGCTTGGGCTGCAGCGTCGATCTCACAATAGAGAAACCATAAGCACTAAGGTGCGCCAGTGCGTCCGAACCTGTAGGTGAGGGTCGCGCTGGCATAGGATGGAATGCGAACTCCGACGACCTCCTGAATGTCGGAGGCATAGAAATTTTCCGTGGTTTGACCGGTGTAGCCGCTGGCGATGAGAAAATTTACGCCGGCGGTCAGGCGGCCATTCAGAAAAGGACGCACGAGAGCGCTGCGAAATTCCTTCACGGGAGTGCCCGTACACTGGTTAATCAGGACGCGCAGGCATCCTGTGCCCAGCGGCTTGGTGCCGACATATTCGAATTCCCCTCGGGCCTGCAAACCGAAGGGCAGCTTCTGAATCGTTCCCAGCAGATCAAAGATGGTGCGTGGCGCTTCGGGCGTGGGCTGTCCCGTGTTGCGGTCTCTCGCGTCGGCTTTCGAGAAGGTTGCCAACAACGAGGACGAGCGAAAGTTCCGGCGCACGGTGAGCGTCATGAACCGAAGGCGGCTTGGCCCTTCATCAAACGGCAGTCCAGTGTCCGGGTCGATTTTTGCGAGTTGTTGGCTATTGGTCGCGTGGCCAAGAGTGAGTCGTACGTCCGTCTTGTGGATGGTCTTGCTGGCGACGAGCTGATACGCACGCGCCGTGGCCACCGGAGTGCCCGCGGCAGTTCCCCCGCCGATGCGGGGGTCTTCGGTGAAGAAAGCCTGGCCGAAGCTGAAGGAAATGAGGGGAGCGTACCACGAATCACTGGGAAGAAAAGAAACCGTCGCTTTCGGCGAATTCACGCCCACCCATTGTTGAAATGAATTCTGTGAGCGCAAAAGATCCTGGTTATCAAAATCAATTTCATCGCGGCGCCAGCCGAGATAGTAGCGGAAGTAGCGGCTCAGCGGGCCCTGGACAGCAATGTAGGGCGCCACCGTTCCTATCGTTATGTTATTTGAATCGACGGGAATGAACGGGCCGTAATACGTCGGATTGCTGGGATTGAAGAATCCATAGTGATCGAGATCGTCGCGCCGCGGCGCTTCGCGGACGTAGTCAAACCCTCCCAGCAACGAAACATATTCGGAGATTTTATTCAGATAGTTCGCGCTTGCGCCGGCAACCGTGCGGAACTCGCTTTGGCGAATGAGGCCCTGTCCAAAATCCGAAAACAAGGAAAGATTGTAGGTGCGAAAAAAGCCGGATAGCTGCAGTTGCTGGCTTCCGCTAAGTTGCCAGATATCGTTCAGGGCTACGAGTGCGGTGTGGGTCTGGTCTTTTTGGCGGGGATCGATGGTGTCTCCATAGTTGGTGACATTGGCATCGGCGGAATTCGTAACGAGGATCGGGACAAGCCCTGGAACATAGGAAAAACCGTAATACCCAATGCCAAACAAAGTGAGCCGGTGCTGGCCGACCTGGAACATTCGCTCGCCATTGAATTTGTACTGTTGGCGATGTTCCAGCCGATCAAGGAATCCATTGCCATAGGACGCTTCAAAAGCCATCCACGATTGTGGGCTGGGACTTATTCCCGCGACCACATCGATGTCGCGGTAGTCTCCCGTGACCGTAATAAATGGATTCAGGCGGGAGCGCAGCCCGTAGGTCGCGGCCAGGTCGACGGAGTGATTGCCTTCGCGAACGTTGAAGGCTCCGCCATCGATTTGAACGCTTTCCAGCACTTCAGGAATAAAGATGTTCGGGTCGGCATAGCCATTGCCGTGCGCATTCGCAGACAGGTTGTTGGGCACGAGGTAGGTGCCTACCGCGATGTACTGGGCGATGGGTTCGCCGTGGTCCCCGGCTACACCGGGTGCAAAGTATTGGGGCGCTTTGATGCCGCTGGACGCGGTTTCAATGGGATATCCGGGGATGGACACGGGCGCGCCGGGACGGCCGGGATTGGCGTCAAGCAAATCCTGACGAACAAAAACCTTCTCTCCGGGGTCGGGAGAGAGCACGTCGGATTGGTTCACGTCGGCGGTGACTGTGACGGTCTCGATCCGCGAAGCGAGCTCGATCATTTGAATATCGATGGGGGAATTGCCATCGGGGTGAACGGTAATCGGGCGGCTGACCGGGCGGAATCCGGAAGATTCGGCTTCGATGATGAACTCGCCGGGCGACATGACCTTCACCAGAAACTTTCCATCCGCTCCCGACGCTGTTTGGGACAGGACTTGTTTGTGCTCCATGAGTTGGATCGAAGCGTCTGGCAGAGCGTTTCCCTCGGGATCGATGACTCGGCCCTTCAGCACGATCTCCTGCGCAAGGCAGGGCGTGAGAAGCAGGACGAAAACGACGATCTTGACCCGATCCATGTTACGTTTTCTGCTTTCGTGCTACCAGAGGAGATCGTGCAGTACCAATACAGGTTGTGCTCCTTTCAACTATTACGGTTTTCGATGACGGTTTGGATTGCTATAGTTTTTCAATTCAATCTATTCATGCGACGAAGCCGAAACGGTAACAAGGATTTTACATTCGTGCTACGCATTCGCATTTTACGCTCGCTTTAAAGAGCAGAGCAAAACCGAACAATGAGTTAGGGGTGTTCTGTTTGGGCAATCAGGGGATTTCTAATTCTGGGATAGGGGTAAGTCCGATGGGAGAAGTCGGGAAATCCTTCCTGAGAGATTAGCGTCAATGGTGGTGTCCCGAATGGTGGGAAACGGCCTCGGGAGAGCTCATGACGAGCCGCCCATGTTGCACGCCTTTGGTACTGATAAGACGGTCTGCGAGCTTTTGCACATCCTTCGAGGTCCCACGAAGTATGACCACTTCGAGGCAACTCTCATGATCGAGGTGGGCATGCAGGGTAGAAATAATTATTTCATGGTATTCGTGCTGGAGATCGGTGAGCTTCTCCGGCAGAAGGCGGGTGTGATGATCGTAAATCAGGGTGACCGTGCCCACGACGAGCGCGTTTGCGGCGATCACGATCGAGCTGACGAGCCGGTCGCGAATCAAATCGCGAAAGGCTTCCGAGCGGTTCTCGTAGCCCTTGTCGGTGATGAAGGAATCAAAGCGGCGTAGCAGGTCTGAATCGATCGATACTCCGATACGGCTGAGGTCTCCCATGAAACACCTTTTGCGTCCGAGGACAGGAATCAGCGTAGCACATTCGCAGGCGCGTGTAGCACTCCTCGCGGAGCGTTCTCAGAAGAGAGATTTTGTCGGGCATTCTTCGTCAACGGCGGACGGGTCGCCCGCCCGCACAGTTTTCTCAAGTCAACGGCAGCGGCCAGGAGTGTCCGCCCCACACGTTACAATATTGGAGTGAGTGCAGTGACTACGACGCCGGTTTCTAATGGGGCTTCCCCGCAGAGCCGTCCTTATACCTTGTGGCAGAGATTCTTGCTCTGGCTGATCACGTGGACGGGAGTTCTGGTGGTCCGGCTGATTGGCCCGACGCTGCGTTTTTCGGCGTCGTATGAAGATGGGGCGCCACCGACTCTCGAGACGCGTCCCATAGTTTATGCGTTTTGGCATAGCTGCATCCTTCCCGCGATGTATCTCTGGCGGAATCTACAGATCAGGGTCATGAGCAGCGATAGTTTTGATGGGGAGTGGATGGGCCGCATTATGCGGAAATTTGGTTTTGTGAAGGTGCGCGGATCGAAGAGCCGAGGAGCTGTGCGTGCTTTGCTGGGCATGCGCCGGGAACTCGATCAAGGCTGGACGGTCGCCTTTACTATCGACGGCCCGCGCGGTCCGCGATTCGTCGCCAAGCCGGGGCCGGTGCTGCTGGCGCGTGCGACCGGTGTGCCCATGGCGGTGTTTCATATTGCGCTGGAGAAGGCCTGGATTCTGAATACGTGGGATCGGTCGATGATTCCGAAGCCGTTTTCAAGGGCGCTGATGCGGGTGAGTCGCAAGATTCCGGTTCCTCCGGACGCGGATGATTCCGAGAAAGAACGATTTCAGGCGGAGCTGCAAGCTTCGTTGGAGCGAGTTCGCGAATTTGCGGAAGCGAACGTGGGAAAGGTGGGGACGACGGAGTTCCCAGTGATAAAGAGTTAGATCGTGCTGGGGTTTGTGGAAGGGCACGGCTTCAAGAGGTGCCGCCGAGACCCGAAGAAGACGGGCGAGCCGCCGTCATCAACGGGCTGCGGCGGTTTACGATACGATTTGTCTCTGCAGAAATGAGGATTGATGGCTGCGACTATTCTGGACGGTAACAAGATCGCTGGTGAAATTCGAGCGGAAGTCGCGTCTGAAGTCAGGGCGATGACAGCAGCTGGCGTACGTCCAGGGCTGGCCGTGGTTCTGGTCGGCCATAACCCGGCGTCGGAGGTTTATGTCCGGGGAAAGGTGAAGAGTAGCGGCGATGTCGGAATTTACAGCGAGCAACACACGCCGCCTGAGACTGTTTCAACGGAGGAACTGCTTGAGTTGATCGCGGACCTGAACCGGCGCGAGGAGATCGATGGCATTTTGGTACAGCTTCCGTTGCCGCCTCACGTCGATGCCAAGAGAGTTTTGCTGGAGGTCGATCCGGTGAAGGATGTGGATGGGTTCCATCCCATGAATGTGGGATTCCTCTCAACGCAGCGGCCTGGGCTGGTGCCGTGTACGCCAGCGGGAATTATGGAAATTCTCAGGCGCAGCCAGATTCCGATAGCCGGACAGGAGGCGGTCGTGGTCGGCCGTAGCGATATCGTAGGCAAGCCGACAGCGATGTTGTTGATCAATGGCAACGCGACCGTCACGGTTTGCCATTCGAAGACGCGCGATCTTCCTGCGGTTTGCCGGCGAGCGGATATCTTAGTCGCTGCGATTGGCCGGGCGGGAATGGTTACGGGCGAATTCGTGAAGCCGGGGGCGACGGTGATCGATGTAGGCATGAACCAGGTGACGGATCGTGCGGAGTTCGAGCGGTTATTTGCGGGGAATGCGAAGCGGGAGGAAACATTTCGCACGAGAGGGTCGACATTGGTCGGCGATGTTCATCCTCATGTGGCGGAGGTTGCGGGAGCGCTTACGCCGGTGCCGGGTGGCGTAGGGCCATTGACTATCGCCATGTTGATGGCGAATACGGTGCGGGCCGCGAAGCTGCGACGGGGCGGTTTAGTGGCAGAGCTTTCGCGGGCTTGATTTTCACCACAATGATTTCTCTGTATTTCTGTGGTGAATTAGGTTTCAGATGAGGCTGGATTGCTGAAAGTCGGACTGACCGGCGGGATTGCTTCTGGCAAATCCGTAGTGGGCGAAATGTTTGTGGTGTTCGGCGCTCACCTGATTCAGGCCGATGCGATTGCCCATCAACTCATGCAGCCGGGTCAAGCTGTTTATCAGGAGGTACTGCGGCATTTCGGGGCGGGAATCCTCAATCCTGACGGTAGCGTCAATCGCGCGCGGCTGGCAGAAGCTGCGTTTGGCGCTTCGGGGCGAAACGAGGCTTCCCGCATTCAAGAGCTGAACCAGATTGTGCATCCAGTGGTAATTCAAAGGCAGGAAGAATGGATGGCGGAAGTTGGCCGGGGCGATCCGCGAGCGATCGCCATCGTGGAGGCGGCACTCATTTTGGAAGCGGGTTCGGCCGATAGTTTCGACCGTCTTGTGGTTGTAGCCTGCCGTCCTGAACAGAGGATTCAGCGCTGGGCGGCCCGTGTGGGCGTGGACGAGGAAGTTGCCCGCCGGGAGGTGGAACGGCGCATGGCGGCTCAGTTTCCGGATGAAGAAAAGATCAAGGCAGCGGATTATGTGATCGACAACTCCGGGTCGTTGGACGAAACCCAGAGACGGGTGGAACAAGTTTACGGCGATTTGAAGCGCGAGGCGGAGAAAGAGGGTAAATCTTAAGTCGCAGAGTTCGCAGAGAGCGTCCGCAGAGGCCGCTGAGGATTGTTCGAAGCTGCGTCAGGCGGCTTGATCATCTGATAATTAATTACAATCTAGGTGTGAGTCCGTGGAAGGTTTCTGAACTATGAGGCTGCTTCGACCTGTTTTGCTTGCCGTGATTCTCGCGGGCGCGTTTTTCTATTTCACTACTTATCGTTCAGGACGTGGCGTACTGACCGACTGGGTCGGACGTCCGGACAAAGTGGAAATCAGTGAGGCTTCTGGCAACGACGGGCTCGACGCAGAAGAACAGAACAACATCACGGTCTATCACAAAAACATTGGCTCAGTGGTGAACATAACGTCAAAGGCAGTCACGTTTGACTTCTTTTACGGGTTAGTGCCTGAGGAAGGACAGGGATCCGGCTTCATCATCGACAAAGAGGGGCACATACTGACCAACTACCATGTGATCGCGGATGCGCGTCAGATTGAGGTGACGCTGCATAACCGCAAAAAATATGGGGCGACAATTGTGGGCGTCGACCGCGCGCATGATTTAGCCGTAGTTCAGATCAAGGCGCCGGAACTCACGCCGATGGTGCTTGGGGACTCGAGCAAATTGCAAGTCGGTCAGAAAGTATACGCAATCGGCAATCCGTTTGGGCTGTCGGGTACATTGACGCGCGGCATCGTGAGTTCGATCCGACAGGTGCAGGAGCCGGATGGCATGAAGATTGAAGACGCCATCCAGACGGACGCGTCGATCAATCCCGGAAACTCCGGCGGCCCGCTGCTCAATATGCATGGCGAAGTGATTGGAATTAACACCATGATCGCTTCAAACGTTGGCCAGAGTGCAGGCATTGGTTTCGCCATCCCCATCAATACCGCCAAAGCGGTGATCAACGATCTGCTCACCTTGGGTCGGGTGCGGCGTCCCGCGCTGGGTGTGACCACGATTCCGATTGATCCGCAATTGGCGGATCAAATGGGACTGGCGGCGGATTACGGATTACTGATTTTGCAGGTGGTGCCGGGAGGAGCCGCGGACAATGCAGGCCTGCGTGGCGGGAGCCAGCGCGCATTTCTAGGCAACACTCCGATTACGGTGGGCGGAGACTTGATCGTGGCCCTCGATGGACAACAAGTTGAGGATCAACAGGAACTCGCGCAGATCATGAACAACCACCGCGCTGGCGATTCGGTCCGCATCACCATCTACCGGGGGAAGAAAAAGCTGCAGGTGAGCGTGGTGCTGGGTGAGGCGCGGCAGGAGGTGTAAATGCTGCTTTCAGCTCTCAGCCGTCATCTTTCAGCCGGTGCAAAACTTCAGCTGGCCATCCCCTTCTATGCGGCGGTCTGTTCAAAAAAGTCTTCGATTTCATTTACTTCTTTGTCGCTTAGGTGGAATTCTCCCGCGCGCATCACGCCATCGGCTTGTCGAGCATTTCTTGCCCCAACAATCGCTCCGGTTACGGCGGGATTTCGCAGCGTCCAGGCAATCGCGACTTCACCCGGCGAACGGCTGTGTCGCTTTCCGATCTCGCGCAGTTGCTCGACCAACGCAAGATTCCGCGACAGCCTCGGCTCTCTGAACTCAGGATCGCTACTGCGCCAATCATCCTTCGGAAGCCTGGCCGCACGCTCGCGCGTCATCGCGCCGGTCAAAAGTCCCGAAGCCATGGGCGAATACACGATCACGCCGATGTCCTCGCGCTGGCAGTATGGAAGAATGTCTTCCTCGATTCCTCGATTTATCAGTGAATAGGGGGGCTGCAGGGAGGTGATAGGCTCGATGCTCTGCGCGCGGCGCATTTGTTTGACGTCGAAATTAGACACGCCGATCCAGCGTACCTTGCCCTGCCGCCGCAATGCGGCAAGAATGGACCACCCTTCTTCGAGGTCGGGAGACTCAGGATCTTCCGGCGGCCAGTGGATCTGGTACAGGTCTATGGTTTCCACGCCGAGGCGCCGCAGGCTGTCTTCGACTTCGCGGCTGATCGAATCCGCGTGCAGGTTCTTCTGGATGGTTCCTTGGGCATCCCAGCGTAAGCCGCATTTGGTAAAAACGTAGGGTTTCGCGCCGGGCCACTCTTTCAGCGCCCGGGCGACGACTTCTTCGGAATGCCCCAGCCCGTAAACCGCGGCAGTGTCGATCCAGTTGACGCCCAATTCGAGCGAGCGGTGAATGGCGGCTATGGAATCACTGTCATCCTGCGTGCCCCACGCGAACTGCCAGCCACTGCCGCCGAGGGCCCAGGCTCCGAAACCCACCGGGGTGATATTTAAATCGGACTTGCCAAGCTGCCGGGTTTCCATTTCAATCTCCTAGGTTGTGGTTCGCAGGATTCTTAGTCTAACGCAAATGGCTCCACCAGCATGAACGTCGATTCCGTTCGAGGCTATTGTCTTTCCTTTCCGCAGGCAAGAGAAAACTTGCAGTGGGGTGAGACGGTCTGCTTCAAAGTCGCCGGCAAGATTTTTGCCACGTTGAGCTTAAACTCGGTTCCGCAGAGCCTGTGCTTTAAGTGCACGGCGGAGAAGTTCGCGGAGTTGTGTGAGCAAGAAGGGATTCGTCCAGCACCGTACGTGGGCCGCTACAAATGGGTTTTGCTGGAGCGGTTGGATGTGCTGTTTGATGAGCAGTTGGAGGACTTGATTCGTCAGTCGTATGAAATGGTCGCAGAGAAGGGCAAAACGAAAGCGAAGGCCAAACGCCCTAAAATGAAAACACAAAAGGCAGCAAGGAAAAGAGCGGGTAGACAACACAGCGGATCGCTGAAAGCCGATCGCTAACTGCTCCAACCAAATTTGACTCCCACTCGCGGCTACGCTAGCCTCAGAAGTCCGCCCACAATTTTGATTCCATGCGATTCAAGCACAAGCGATTAATCGTGCTGCTGCTGGCTGTGCTGGTGGCCGTGGCCACTCCCGCGATGGCGTCGACGCAACCCGTCCATGCGCCGCATGCCATTGTGGTCAGCGTTCACGAGTTGAGTTCGCACGCCGGGGTCGAAATCATGAAAGCCGGCGGGAACGCCATCGATGCCGCCGTGGCCACGGGATTTGCCCTGGCCGTGGTCCATCCTCAGGCAGGAAACCTGGGCGGCGGCGGCTTCATGCTCATCCGTCTTGCGGATGGACGGGTGCATTTCGTCGACTATCGCGAAAAGGCTCCGGCGGCGGCGACGGCGAATATGTATCTTGACGCTCAAGGCAATGTGGTCGAGCACGCCAGCGTCGTTGGTTATAAGTCGATTGGAGTGCCGGGTTCGGTTGCGGGCATGGTTTACGCAGAGAAAGAATTCGGCAAGCTGACCCTTGGTCAGGTCATGGCTCCTGCCATCAAGCTGGCACTAGATGGTTATCCGCTAGCCTGGCAGGACGCGCAGGATCTGCGCGACCAAGATTTGGCAAAGTTTCCCGAGTCGCGGCGTATCTTCCAGCGCAATGGAAATTACTACAAGCAGGGCGAAGTTTTTCGCCAACCCGAGTTGGCGCGTACGCTGGAACGAATTGCGAACAACCCGGATGACTTTTATCACGGTGCGATGGCGCGTGAACTGGCGGCATCGATCCAAAAAGGTGGGGGCCTGATCACCACCGATGACCTCGCTCACTATGAAGTGAAAGAACGCGAGCCGGTGCGCGGGATCTATCGTGGCGACGAAATCATCAGCGCACCTCCTCCGTCATCTGGCGGGATTGCACTGGTGGAGATATTGAATATTCTGGAAGGCTACGACCTGGCCAAGGCTGGAGATCGATCTGCGGCGTCGATCCATCTGACGGTTGAGGCTTTCCGGCGAGCGTTCTATGATCGAGCCGAGTTTTTGGGCGATCCGGATTTTTCCAAGATTCCTGTGGCGCAACTCATCGATAAGAAGTATGGTGCGGCATGGCGAGAGTCGATTGATCCAACAAGCGCCAGCATCAGCAAAGATCTGAAGCGGCCCGCGATCTTCAGCGAGCTTGAACAATACGCTTCAGCGCATCCGCAGCCTTTGGCAGTACGTGAACCTGAACACACCACGCACTATTCGGTGGTGGATTCAGATGGAAACGCGGTGGCTGTGACGACGACGTTGAATGACGAGTTTGGCTCGCGCGTTACCGCGGAGGGCTTAGGCTTTCTACTGAATGATGAGATGGATGACTTTGCGGCGAAGCAAGGCGTACCCAATCTCTACGGGTTGATTCAAGGGCCGGCCAACGCCATCGGGCCGGGCAAGCGGCCGCTTTCTGCGATGACGCCGACCATCGTGCTGAAAAACGAAAAACTGTTTCTGATACTGGGCTCACCGGGTGGGGCACGGATTATTACAACCGTGGCGAATATTTTGATGGGCGTGGTGGATTACGGTATGAATATCCAGGAAGCGGTGAATGCTCCTCGCTTCCATAATCAATGGATGCCCGACTTGGTGAATGTCGAGCAGTGGTTTTCTCCGGACGCGGTGAGGTTACTTGATCAAATGGGGCATAAAGTCGAGACCGGCGAAACCGTGGCGGGCGACTGGATCCCCTATTGGAGCGACGGAGAATGTATCGCAATCGATCAGAAAACCGGCGAGCGTTTGGGAGCAAGCGACGTCAGAAATAATGGAAAGGCAGTAGGTTACTGATGCTGAAAGCAATATCGACATTAGTCTATGTAAAAGAGCGGCTGCATCCCGGGCTTCTGGATGGGTTGGTACGGGGCGGAGCACAGGCAATTGAAATTTTTGCCGCGCGGCAACATCTGGATTATGCCAACCGCAAGCAGCATGTGCGAGAGATCGCGGACTGGTTTCGCACCAGTGGAATCGTTCTGAACTCGGTTCATGCGCCGCTCTACGCCGACTATGAGTGGGGACGCGCCGGGGCGCCGCAAATGAATGTGGCTTCGACGGACCGGGCGAGCCGGATTGAAGCCATGGATGAAATTAAACGCGCGCTTGAAGTGGCGGAGCACATTCCGTTCCGCTTTCTGGTGCAGCACATCGGCACGTCGGGCGAGTCGTTCGACGACCGCAAATTCGAAGCTGCGATGACCTCGGTCGAGCACCTGCGTGCCTTCGCTAAGCCGCTCGGAGTGCGGGTTCTGCTGGAGAACATTCCCAACGAGTTGTCCACGCCGGAGCGGTTGGTGGAGTTCATCCGCGCGGCCCACTTCGATGACGTGGGAGTATGCTTTGACTTCGGTCACGCGCACATTATGAGCGCGGTGCCGGAGGCGTTCGAGACCGTCAAGAGTTACATCCACTCCACTCATGTTCACGACAACGCCAAGGCTGACGACTCGCATCTTTGGCCGGGCAGCGGATCAATCGATTGGAATCAGGCCATGGAACTGCTCCGGTCGGCGCCGCACACGCCGCCATTGTTGCTGGAGGTCGAAGGCGACGAGAAGATCAACCCAGTCGAAAAGATGGGCGAAACATTCGAAAAGCTGGAAACCGTGTAGCGCCGCCGTCCCGGCAAGATGCCGGCACTTACAAAAGAAAAACTATGTCATCCCCTGTAACTACGATCATCGATATCGGCAAGCACGAGGGCCAGAGGGTCACCATCCGCGGCTGGCTCTATAACCTGCGTGAGAGTGGAAAGTTGCTGTTTCCCCAGCTTCGTGATGGTTCCGGAGTTATTCAAGGCATCGTGCCCAAGAATGCGGTTACGCCCGAAGTTTTTGAGGCGGTGAAGGGTCTGACGCAGGAATCGAGCGTGATTGTTGAAGGGAAGGTTCGCGCCGACAAGCGTGCTCCTGGCGGCTATGAGCTGGACATCTCGAATATGCAAGTCGTTCAACGCGTTGCTGAGAATGATCCGTATCCCATTTCTCTGAAAGAGCACGGCGTCGATTTCCTTATGGAGCACCGCCATTTGTGGGTGCGAACGCCAAGGCAGGCTGCGATTCTGCGCGTGCGCGCCGAGATCATCAAAGCTGCACGCGATTTTTTCGATGAGCGAGGATTCACCTTGACCGATCCGCCGATCCTGACTCCGGCTGCGTGTGAAGGTACGACCACGCTCTTTCCTGTCGACTACTTCGATGAGCAGGCTTATCTCACGCAGTCGGGACAGCTTTACATCGAAGCTACTGCGATGGCGCTGGGCAAGGTGTATTCCTTCGGGCCCACGTTCCGCGCTGAGAAAAGTAAAACCCGCCGTCATTTGACCGAGTTCTGGATGGTCGAGCCGGAAGTAGCCTATGCGCAGCTCGAGGACATCATGGAGTTGGCCGAGGGGCTGCTCAGCTTCTTGGTGAAGCGTTGCCTGGAACGCCGACGTCCCGATCTGCAGACCATTGGCCGCGATGTCTCGAAGTTAGAGAAAATCGAAGCTCCGTTTCCGCGGATCACATATGACGAAGCAGTAAAGATGTTGCAGGAAGCGCACGCCAAGGGCGCTCTCGAAAACAATTTCGAGTGGGGCGGAGATTTGGGTTCGCCCGACGAAACTTACATCTCGTCGCAGTTCGACCGGCCGGTGATGGTGCATCGCTATCCGGCAAAAGTGAAAGCGTTCTACATGGAGCCCGATCCGCAGCGGCCGGAGCTGGCGCTGTGCGTGGACGTGCTCGCACCCGAAGGCTACGGAGAAATTATCGGCGGCTCGCAGCGTATGGCATCCTACGATCTGCTGCTCAAGCGCATTCACGAACACGGTCTGCCGGAAGAGGCATTCAAGTGGTATCTCGATCTGCGGAAATACGGAAGCGTGCCCCACGCGGGCTTCGGCATGGGCATCGAACGAGCGGTAGCGTGGATCTGCGGGCTGGAGCATGTACGAGAGACGATTCCATTTCCGAGGATGCTGCACAGGTTGTACCCTTAGTCTCTTACGACTGTAAAACGGAGGCCACATGCCGGATGAAATCCTCACCGATCTATCGGGATGGAGCAAAGAAAACAGCGATCAAGAGAAAATCAAAGGACGCGCTTTTGTTCCCTGCCGTATTTGTGAAGCGGTATTCCAGCGAATTCGGTTGACGAGGATGTACTGCGATGAGTGCAAAATGGCGTTCTGCCAGGGGGAACACGGCACGCATTGGCGAAAGAGATTCGTGTGCGTGGCATGCGCCGTAAAAGAGAAAGGCAAGAATTGGCCAGATAGTTATCTGGCACTCGTTGCCTGAGCCTCAGTCACTCCTCAGACTCGGCGTTCTCGGCGGTAAGTAAGCCCGAACTTATGACGAATATCACTTCATCATTTTCCAGCATCACTCCTCGCAAGATTCGTGTAATTGGGGTCCCGTTAGATCTCGGCCAGTCGCGACGCGGCGTAGATATGGGACCTTCCGCCGTGCGCGTAGCTGGTCTCGAGGCCCGATTGGAAGCGCTTGGGCACGTGGTTGAAGACGCCGGCAACGTGTCCGTCGCAATCGCCGAACAAAAGAAGGAAGGCGACCCTAGCGCAAAATATTTGAAAGAGATTACCGCAACTTGCACCAAGCATGCTGAACTCGTGGTGAAGACGCTGGAGGCAGGCAAGGTTCCGATCACCCTCGGCGGGGATCATTCTATTGCCGCGGGAACCGTTGCCGGTGTCGCAGAATATTATCGTCGTCAGAATCAGAAGATCGGCCTGATCTGGATTGACGCCCACACCGACGTAAACACCCCCGACAGTTCGCCCAGCGGAAACGTACACGGCATGCCGCTGGCGGCGATCATGGGACTAGGTCCTCCTGAGTTGTCCAATATTTTCGACTTTTCGCCCAAGGTGACGCCGGAGAATTGTGTGCTGGTGGGAGTGCGGGACATCGACGCCATCGAAAAAGAGAACGTCCGCAAAACAGGAATCCATGTTTTCACCATGCGCGACATTGACGAGCGTGGGATGCGAACCGTGATGGAAGAGGCTCTGCGCGCCGCAGGACGGGGCACCGCAGGTTACCACGTTTCGCTCGACATGGACTGGGTTGATCCCGAGGACGCGCCCGGTGTAGGGACGCCGGTTCGTGGAGGAGCCACGTATCGCGAAGCTCACCTCGCGATGGAGATCATCGCCGACCACGGTCGCATGCTGAGTTTCGAAATCGTCGAAGTAAATCCCGTAATCGACGAGCACAACCAAACCGCGGACTTAGCAGTGGAGTTGGCGCTGTCAGCTTTTGGAAAGAAGATTCTGTAAGCCACAATCTAGCCATGAAGAAAATTCGAGTCGGAATCCTGTTTGGCGGGCGCAGCGGTGAGCATGAAATCTCACTGCTCTCGGCCGCATCGGTTTTCAACGCCATCGACAAAAATAAATACGAAGTTGTGCCCATCGGCATCACCAAGGAGGGTCGATGGGTCACCGCGGCTGATGCGGAGCGGTTGCTGCAGGGAAAAGTTGAGGATCACAAGCATCTTCGTGCCGGCGATCCCGAGGCGACTCCCGGAGCTGCGGTTCTGGCCAAGGGCGAAGCGGTTGTGGTGCCTCCGGAGCCGCAAAAACATGGATCGCTAACGCCTTTTGAGACTGATGCGTCGGCTCACGCGCTGACTCGCCGGGCGACGGATCGCGCTATCGACGTCGACGTTATTTTTCCCGTGCTGCATGGCACTTTCGGCGAGGACGGAACCATCCAGGGGTTGCTTGAGTTGGCGGACTTGCCTTACGTGGGCGCGGGTGTGCTGGGTTCGGCTGCCGGCATGGACAAGGACATCATGAAGGCGCTGTTTCGTGCCGCTGGACTCCCGATTGTGAAACACGTCACGCTTCTGCGCAGCGAGTGGGAGACGAAGGCGAAGAAAGTTGAGAAATCTGTCGAGAGCAAGTTGAAGTATCCAGTGTTTGTGAAACCGGCGAATTTGGGATCGTCGGTTGGAATTTCCAAGGCACATGATCGCAAGGAGCTTGGGCTGGCGATCGAAGAAGCAACCAAGTTCGATCGCAAAATTGTCATCGAGCAGGGAGTCGGCGGACGCAAGCAAAAGGCGCGAGAGATCGAGTGCTCGGTTCTCGGCAATGACAATCCCGAAGCCTCGTTACCCGGAGAGATCGTTCCCAGCACAGAGTTCTACGACTACAACGCCAAGTATCTTGATGAAGGTTCCCAGTTGATCATTCCCGCCAAACTCAGCAAAGGCGAAACGAAACAGGTTCAGCACCTGGCCATCGCCGCGTTCAAAGCGATAGATTGCTCCGGGCTGGCGCGGGTGGATTTTCTGATGGAGCCGAAGTCCCGGAAGATTTATTTGAACGAGATCAACACTATGCCTGGTTTCACGGCGATCAGTATGTATCCCAAGCTGTGGGCGGCTTCCGGTGTATCGTATTCCGACCTGATTGGGCGGTTGATTCAGTTGGGGCTGGACCGGCACGAAGAGAGGAAGAAGAACCAGTACAGCCGGTGAACGGCGAGGATGTTCCTCGCTCCGCTCGATATGACAACCTGGTTGGTTACTCTACCGTTTCGGTTGGCACGGCATTTTCAAAGTCACAAAATAAGCATTGTCTTCTGCCACAAATGATTTCGATCGTCTGCGCGTAGTCCTGGTGGCTGCGCGCAATCCTCTCAACATTGGTGCGGCGGCGCGCGCCATGAGCAACTTTGGATTCCCCCATCTGCGGGTGGTGAACCCTTACGACGCGGGCTTTCGCGAGGCACGTTCCGCGGTCGGGGCGTCGGCGCTGCTGGCTAGCGCGGAGGAGTGCAAGACGGTGGCCGAGGCCGTCGCGGATTGCACGCTTGTCGTCGGAACCACGGCGGTCCGTCACCGGGAATTGCAGCATCCGCTCCGGCGGTTGGAATATGGTGCGCGCCTCATCCGTAAGCAACTGGGATCGGGCCGGGTCGCGCTGCTGTTTGGCTCGGAGAAGTTCGGGCTCTCGAATGCCGCGCTCAGTCACTGCCACTGGTTGATGCGCATTCCGACATGCGGCGAAAACATTTCGATGAACCTGGGGCAGGCGGTCGCGGTTTGCCTGTATGAACTGGTTCGCGATGGTAAGGCTGCGCGGCAAACGGAGAAAGTGAAGCGTGCTACGGCGGCCGAGTTCGAGCGGATCACCACGACCCTACTCGAAGCCATGCGTGCCAGCGGCTATCTGGATCGGCGCCCCATTGCCGACGTCGAGGAAAGAGTGCGCCGTCTGGTTCGGCGTCTCGACCTTCCTGCCCGTGACGCCGTAGTCTGGCTTGGCATTCTGCGACAGATTCTGTGGAAGCTGCGGTCTGAAAAACCGCGGGGGACTGAAGCGGCGGGGTGATAAAGTCATTTGTTTCCGCTAGTGGTGGGGGGAACTGTGCGAAAGCTGATTGTTGTTTTCTTTGCGATCGGGGTCACGCTGGCCCTGACTTCCTGCAAGCCGAAGAACAAGATTACGCAAGACGAACTTGTCCGCCGCACTCAGGAGCTTTTCGATTCCGTTGCCCCGGGTAATCAAGCACCCTGGAAAAAGTACTTTGCCGACGATTGCATGTACTTTGACGAAAAAGGCAGGAACATGAACAAAGCTGCTTTGGTCGCCGACGTTACTCCTATGCCACCCGGATTTTCGGGCAGCATCAAAATAGAGAAAGCGCAAAGCCATATCGAGCGAAATGTGGCCGTCTTGAGCTATGACATGGACGAAAAGGAAACCATCTACGGCCAGGAGTTGACGGCGCGTTACCATGCGACGGATACCTGGATGCGCCGCAATGGGCAATGGCAAATCATTGCGGGTCAGGTGCTGCGGTACTACGAAGATCCTGCGCCAGGGAAAGTGAACACGGCAAGGTTCGCTGAGTATGTTGGAACCTACGAGCTCGCGCCTGGGAACACTCTGACCATTTCGACCGACGGGAATCTCTTATACCGCCAGCGCGGTGATCGGCCGAAGGATCTCCTCATTCCGGAAGCCACCGACATATTCTTTCGCAAGGGAGTTGAAGGCCGCATTCTTTTTCGCTACGCCGACAACGGTAAGATGGATGCGCTAATCGACCGGCGAAATAACGAGGATGTGGTTTGGAGAAAGATCAAATAGCAATGCGGCCTAGGAATGCTCTTGGACGGGCCTTCAGGGGCTTGGCTTGGTACCCTGCGATAGAATGAGTGGGTGAGGTGGTCATGGCACAAATGACGCCGCAAGTTTCGGAAGTGTTGGAAAAGGCGCTAACACTTTCCCCTCAAGAGCGAGGTCTTTTAATCGATCGCCTAGTTGATAGCCTCGACGAAGGCCCCGCCGAAGAAGGAGTCGAGGAGGCATGGGCCGAAGAAATCAAGCGTCGGGTCGACGATATTCGATCTGGCAAAGTCGAAATGATACCGGGCGAGGAGGTACGCCGCCGTCTCGCAGCTCGGCTCTTGAATGGCGCGGAGTAAGCCTTATCGCTTCGATCCCCGAGCATGGCAGGAAATTGAGGCTGGAGACGACTGGTACCTACAGCGCAGCGCTGACGCCAGTGTCGGTTTTATCGCTGCCATCTGTGACGCGCTTGACTGCATTTCCCAAGCGCCCGAGCGGTGGCCCAAGTATTTGTACGGTACCCGGCGTTTCGTGCTTCACCGCTTTCCGTTTTCCATCGTCTACCTCGATGACCGCGACCAATTAAGCATCGTAGCCGTGGCTCATAACAAGCGAAGGCCCGGATACTGGAAGAATCGGCTTTAGGTTCGTCTTGGAGAACCGCTCATGATCTTCGGTGCGCATGTAATCGTGTACAGCAAAGACGCGGAGGCGGATCGCGCCTTCTTTCGAGACGTCCTTGGATTCAAGTCGGTGGATGCAGGCCACGGATGGCTGATTTTTGCCTTGCCTCCGGCGGAAGCAGCGTTTCATCCCGACGAGAATCCCGGCGAGAATGATCGGCACGAACTGTATCTCATGTGTGACAATCTCAAGGCGGAGATGTCTGCGTTGAAGAGGAAAGGCGTGGCGTGTTCCGACGTTCACAGGGAGCGATGGGGTTCGATCGCTAGGATCAAGCTTCCCGGGGGTGGCCAAATCGGTCTTTACCAGCCGAAGCATCCCACGACGGTGGCTTCAGGCTGATCGACCCAACATCAACTTGACGTAAGCGATTCCGAGCGTGTACTATCGCAAACACGTTTGCTCTTCGGAGCAGACCTTGGATTTCATGAAGAGTGGCTGAGGGACGAGCCCTGAGAAGCCACGACAACCGGATCGGGAGTCATCTCCCGGTCGTCTGGTGTCAACTCTCACCCGGAAACGGGGGACATGAGATTCGGGGTGCCGCGTTTTCAGCATCTCGTCTTCTTCTTCCTCCCTTAATTTTTTTCCGGTAAAGAGATTTTCGATTACGCTCGTCCCTCGGCTGCAGAAAGCGAGTAGCTGATGAGCGCTGCTGCGAGCGTTAACACTCGGGTCGGTGCCGGCGTTTCCGCGAAATACGAATTGCGCTGCCGAGAATGTCACAAGAGCTGGGGGAACCAGCCCCGGTCGATCTGCGACGACTGTTTTTCTCCTCTGGAAGTTTCCTACGACTACGACGCTGTGCGCGGCACCTTTACGCGCGCGCGCATCGCCGCTCGGACTCCAGATATGTGGCGATACGCGGAGTTGCTGCCGCTGCCGCCGAATTATCAGCCCAGTTTACCGGTCGGCTTCACGCCTCTGCTTCGAGCTCCGCAGTTGGCGGCGCGCCTGTGTGCGAAGAACCTTTTCATTAAGAACGACGCGGTTTGCCTGCCCACACTCAGCTTCAAGGACCGTGTGGTTGCTGTGGCATTGGCGCAAGCGCGCAGCTTCGGCTTCGACACGGTGGCGTGTTCTTCGACTGGAAACCTGGCAAACTCCGTGGCAGCGCAAGCGGCACGCAATGGATTCAAATCCTGGATTTTTATTCCCGCGGATCTCGAGCCCGCGAAAATTCTTGGCACACAGGTCTTTGGCGCCAGGCTGGTTCGCATTGCGGGCAGCTACGACCAGGTAAACCGTCTGTGTTCGCAGATCGCCGATGAACATCGCTGGGGATTCGTAAATGTGAATCTGCGTCCTTATTATGCGGAAGGTTCGAAGACGGTGGGATTCGAAATCGCCGAGCAGTTGGGATGGCGGCTGCCGGACAACGTGGTTGTACCCATGGCAGGCGGGTCGTTAATTGTGAAGATCAAGAAGGCGTTTGACGAACTCATTCAGCTGGGCTTGGTCGAAGCGAAAGGGGTGAAGTTTTTCGGGGCTCAGGCGACGGGATGCTCTCCGATTTCGACTGCAGTAAAAGCGGGAAACGCCGATATAGAACCGCAGAAGCCGGCAACGCTGGCGCGATCGCTGGCGATTGGCAATCCGGCCGATGGGCACTATGCGATCAAGGCCATCACCAAGACCGGCGGGTGGGCTGAGGATGTGTCCGATCCGGAAATGATCGAGTCGATTCAGATTCTGGCGGAGACGGAAGGCATCTTCACCGAGACCGCCGGTGGAGTAACGACCGGGTGCGCACGCAAACTTTACCGATCAGGTCGCATCGCGCCGGAGGAGACGACGGTGCTGTGTATCACCGGGAATGGTCTGAAGACGACTGACGTGCTCTCCGGCAAGTACGAGGTGGAAGAGCCGATTCGGCCCAAGGTCGCTGAGTTCGAAACACTTTTGCAGAGAACCCTGGAGACGGCTGAGTTTCCAGAAACCGTGGAGGCTTGAGATGACAGTTACCGTGCAGATTCCGACGGCACTTCGCCGTCTGACGTCCGGGACCGGGCAGGTCAAATGTTCAGCGACGAACTTGGGGGAACTATTCTCGGCGCTCGATCAACAGTTCCCGGATTTGAAGCAGCACTTGCGCGACGAAGCCGGCGAGGTTCGACGGTTCCTTAACGTTTATGTCAACGAGGAGGACATTCGATTTCTGGGCGGAAATACTTACGCGTTTCAGGATGGAGATGAGGTGCTGCTGGTGCCGTCGATTGCGGGCGGGGCTGCGTAACGCAGTGTAGGCCCGGGCGTCCCCGCCCGGCCCAAGCCGCGAGAAGCTGGTTCCATCGGCGCAATAGAAGTTTGACTATGGCTCGTAAACTTAAAATCGGGTTGCTGGGTTGCGGGACGGTTGGCCGCGGGCTGGTCGAGTTGCTGGGCAGGAATGAGGCTCTCGTCCGTCAACGCTCGGGCGTCGATTTGCGCATCACGAAAATTTTGGTTCGGGATCTCGATAAAGAACGTCAGGGAGTGGATCGCGCTCTTCTGACCGGCGATCCCGACAAAGTGCTGAACAATGGTTGCGATCTCGTGGTGGAGTTGGTGGGCGGGATCGAGCCAGCCCGGGGTTTTATCGAGCGATCGTTGTCACGCGGCAAGCACGTAGTTACCGCTAATAAGGCCCTGCTCGCGATCGATGGTTTCAGTTTGATGAAAGCCGCGGAGGCGCAGAAAGTCCGCCTGGGGTTCGAGGCCAGCGTTTGCGGCGGCATTCCGATTATCCGCGCCCTGAGGGACGGCCTGGTCGGGAATAACATTCAGAAGCTTAGTGGGATTCTGAATGGCACCTGCAATTACATCCTCACCCGCATGACTGAGGATGGTGTCGAGTTCGAGGATGCGCTTCGCGAGGCGCAGGCTAAAGGTTTCACGGAAGCCGATCCTACGCTCGATATCGACGGACACGATGCGGCGCAGAAACTCACAATTCTGACTGAGCTCGCCTTTAGCACGCACGTGGGTGCCGACGCGGTCCGGGTCGAGGGGATTCGTGATCTTGCTGCCGATGACGTGCAAGCGGCGCGGGAACTGGGTTTCGTGATTAAACATGTTGCGACTGCGGAATTTAGCGAGGGTACTGTGTCGCTTGGCTGCGCTCCGGTGTTGCTGCCCTCGTCGCATCAACTGGCCAGCATTCGCGACGAAAATAATGCCGTGCTGGTTCGTGGAGACGCAGTTGGCGAGATGCTTTTCTCGGGCAAGGGAGCTGGTTCTCTGCCGAGCGCCAGTGCAGTGCTTTCTGATGTGGTCGATATTGCCTGTCACAAAGGCGGGTTTTCAGTGAGCCCCCGGGGCGGTGTCGGGGTTGCCACTCGCGATTGCGACAGCAGGCACTATCTTCGCTTCACGGTTGGTAGTCCCAGCGACATCGGCCCAATCACGACTATTCTGGAGCGAAACCGGGTGGGAGTGGCTCGTGCCGCGGCGGTGTGGGCGAGGAGCGATTCCGGAAAGCACCAGGTGCGAGTGCTTACGAATGCCTGCTCACGGAATGCGGTTGAGGCATCGCGGCGCGACATTACCGGATCGGGCCTCGAGAGAGGCAAAAATGTCGTTCTGTGCGTAGCGGACTAGCCTCATTACTTCCAGTCGGCCCTGATTCCTAAGCCTTTCGTGTAGTTGTAGATATTTCCGGCCTTTGGTATAATCTAACTAACCAGTTAATTAACGACAATGACCTCGGCCATCTCCAAGTCGCGTCTCGGATCTCGCGGTCGCCCTGAGCAGAGCCGCGCGGCTATTTTGCAAGCAGCGGTGCGGGAGTTTGCCTGCGAAGGCATCGCTGGCGCGAGAACAGATGCCATCGCCCGCTCCGCCAAAGTGAATAAAGCCCTCCTCTATTACTACTTTAAGGACAAAGAGGCGCTATACGGTGCGGTGCTCGATCAGGTATTTGGAGGATTGGTTGCGTGCGTTGGGGAAGTCCTGTCTCGCGATCTCCCGCCCCGCGAGAAAATCCTCGCCTACGCGGGCGCGCACTTCGACTACGTCGCAACCCATCCGCTCTACCCGCGAATCGTACAAGGCGAAATGATGGGCGCCGGCCGGGGCCGGGCGAACCATCTTGAGCACATCGTAAAAACATATTTCCGCCCGCTTTTTGGCCGCGTCGCCGAGGTTCTCAAGAGCGGCCAGGCAGCGGGCGAATTCCGGCCAGTGGATCCCCTGCATTTTGTTCCTTCTATGATCGCGGTGATTGTCTTCTATTTCACCAGCGCGCCGGTGATGCGCGTGATGATAGGGAAGGACCCCCTGTCCCCACAACTCATAGCCGCGCGCAGAATGGCAGTGCTGGATTTTATTTCCGCGGCGCTCTTTCAAAGGTCCAATGCAAAGCAGCGAGGAGCACGAAGGTGAGTGTACGCAATAAATTTCTAATCATTCTCGGCGTGATCTTCAGCATATCGCTGACCTACTACCTGCTATCCACCCCCCGCAACAAGGATCTGATTCTGATCGGTACGGTAGATTCTAACCAGGTGATCGTGAGCCCGCAGATTGAGGGGCGGTTGGCAAAGCTTCTCGTCGACGAGGGAACCCAGGTAAAGCAGGGCGATCTCATCGCCGTGCTCGATCCCTCGGAACTGGAGGCGGAAGAACGTGCTGCCGCCGCCACGATCGACAGTTTGAAATCCAAGGTTGCCGAGACCCAGTCGACTTTGCAGGCGACGCAGGGATCAACGTCAAGCAGTGTCGTAAATGCGCAGGCGAGGCTGCAATCCACGCGCGCGCAGTTGCTTCAGTCGGAAGCCACCCTGGAGCGTACCGAGAGCGACAGCCGCCGCATGATCGAACTCGCGAACCAGGGAGTCGCTTCCGATCAGGAGCGCGTTCAAGCGGAGACGAATCTCGCGGCCCAGAAAGCGCTGGTGCAATCGCTGAGAGATCAAGTGAGCGCTGCCGAGGCTGATCTGAACACGGCAGTCGCCAACACTCATCAAGCTCATGCCGCGCAGAGCACCGTCGAATCGACGCGCGCTCAAGTCGCCAATGCGGAAAGCATGCTGAAGCAAGCTGAGGTTCGCTTGGGATACACCAAGATTTATGCCCCGGTAACGGGCACTGTCTCTGTGAGAGCTGCCCGTGAAGGAGAGGTATTAAATGCGGGCCAGGCAATCGTGACCATTGTCGATCTTGGTGACACGTGGGTGCGCGCGGCGATTCCTGAGACGGATGCCGATCATATCGGTTTGGGAGACACGCTGAAAGTCCGGTTGCCCGGCGGCACGATTACTTCAGGCAAGGTGTTCTTCAAATCCGCAGAAGCAGATTTCGCTACTCAACGCGACGTGGGTCGTCGCAAGCGTGACATCAGGACCATTGTTCTCAAGGTTCGGCTGGACAATCCGAAGGGCGCATATGTTCCGGGTATGACGGCGGAAGTTTTGGTCTCGCCTGAACAACTCAAAGGTACAGCGCGGGAGAACGTATCGGCGGAAGAGCATCCATGATCACCGATGGAAATGCTCCAAGCGGGTCGAGTGCGGGCGCTCCCACCAACGGGCCTGGTTCCAACGGGCACGGTTCGGCTGGCGATCCCAATGCGTTTAATGCCATCCAAGTGGAACATATCGTCAAGAAATATGGCGATTTCACCGCCGTCGACGATGTTTCCTTCAACGTGAAGGAAGAAGAGATTTTCGGTTTGCTGGGGCCAAACGGCGCGGGCAAGTCCACTCTCATCCGCATGATGACCACGCTGATTCCGATCACTGCGGGGACCGCTCGCATCGCCGGTCACGATGTGCAAAAGGATCCAGACGCGGCTCGGCGGGCGATTGGCGTAATTCCGCAGGCGCTCACCAGTGACCTTGACCTCACCATCGAGGAAAATCTCAACATCTACGCCAAGCTTTACGATGTTCCTTCGAAAAAGCGTAAAGCTGCGATTGACGAGTTGCTGGAACTGGTTGATCTGACGAAGTGGCGTTCAGCCCAGACCAAGACGCTATCCGGCGGCATGCGGCGTCGGCTGGAGATTGCCCGCGGCCTGGTACACAGTCCGCGAATCTTTTTTTTGGACGAGCCAACTACCGGGTTGGATCCGGTTTCTCGCGTTGCTGTCTGGGAGATGCTGACCAGCATCAAGAGCCATCGCAAGCTCACCATCCTCATCACAACTCACTACATGGACGAGGCTGATCGTCTGTGCGACCGTATCGCCATCGTGGATCATGGCAAGCTCGTGGCACTCGATACCCCGCCAGCGCTGAAAGCAAGCGTGCCGGGATCGAATGTGATCGAAGCGCAATTCGACAACGCTCCCGCGGATTGGGAGGATCGTCTGAAGAAGCTCATTGGCGTAACTTCTGTCCAGCATGAAGGCGCCGGCATGTACCGTGTGCTGACGGGAGACGGTTCGCGGACCACAACCGAATTGGTTGAAGCGGCGGTGCATAGCGGTGTCAAAATCCGCTCACTCTCAGTACAGAACACCACACTGGACGACGTGTTCGTCCACTACACCGGGCGGCAGTTGCGCGACGAGTTGGTCAAAGCGCACGCCTTCGTCATGCCACCCAGACCGGGGTTACAGCCATGAATCACATTCTCGCGATTGTCGAGCGCGAAATGAGGAAGTTCTTCCGCTCTCCGGCGCTGATGATGGCGTCGATGATTTTCCCACTGGTCCAACTCATCGTGCTGGGCAATGCTTTCGGGGGAAAGATTCGCGATGCGAAGCTGGGACTCGTCGATCAGGATGGAGGCACCCAAGCCCTCAAGATCCGCGAAGCTTTTGACTCGGTTCGCGCCAACATGCGGACGTTTGAGCCCGTCTACTATAACGACCCGAAGACGGCGATGGACGACGTGCGCAATGGCAAGATCCAGGGCGCCGTCATTATTCCGCCACAGTATTCGCGACGCGTGTATGAGCAGGATCAGCCGCGCATTGCGCTGGTCGTGGATAACAGCGACAACTTCATGAGTTCGACCCTCGAGGACGAACTCACGAGCATCACCAACGCGCTCAATCAGCCCACCATCGAGCCTCGAATTCTGCAACAGACTGTCTTGCAGATTGTGGAGCTTTATCCTTATATCGAATACATGAAGTACCTTTTGCCGGGCTCGATTACATTGGCGATGTTCGTATCCGTGATGATCGGCGGCGGCATGCTCTATATCGATGACAAGGCCCGTGGGGTTCACGAGGGATATTTGGTGACACCCATTACCAAGACCGAGCTGGTTTTCGGGTTGAATGCCGCAGGGGCAATCAAGGCAGTAATGACTGGAGTGGTAATCACGGTAATTGGTTCGCTGCTAGCGGGCGTAGGGACGGTGTTTAATCCCGCCACCGCTCTGCAATTGCTGGTCCTGATTGTGCTTACTTCAGTTGCATTCAACACCATGATGTTTCTGCTGATGGTCCGGGTGGAAGATCCCCTGGTGCCGCGTGCGATCTTTGGAATTCTTAATACGCTGCTGTTTTTTCCGAGCGGGGCAATCTATCCTATCCAAGCGTTTCCCAAATGGTTACGAGCCATCGCGGCAGTGGATCCCTTCACCTTTGCGGTGCATGGTTTCAAGTCGATACTGCTGAAGGAAGCAGGCATGACCGCCATTTGGCCCGACATGATTTATCTCTCCATTTTTGCGCTTATCACTCTGAGCGTCGCCACGCCGCTGTTCAAGAGGACCCTGTAAAAAGGTCGGGTAACTTAGTAATTGCGGAATTTGGAAATTGAAAGCCGCGGCGCCTTAATAAATTACCCAATTATCTGTTTACTTCATTTTCAATTCGCCCGTGAACTTTTTGTTCTGTGCCGGTTTCCGTTATGCTTATAACAGTCATGACCCTGATGGATGCCGAACAATACGATCCTGCGCGCGACCGTCGTCGTCGCCAGCAGATTGTGGTTGCGATTGTTCTTGTTCTACTCGTTGCATGGGTGGTTTATCACTATCGCAACTACCCGGAGCGCAAGGCGGCGAGCAACTTCTTTGCAGCGTTACAAAGCCAGAATTACGAGGGCGCCTATGCGGTGTGGTTCCGCGACCCCGAGTGGAAGCAGCACCCGAACAAGTATTCCGCTTACCAGTTCAATGACTTCTACCGTGACTGGGGTCCGGGCGGAGAATGGGGACTGATCAAATCCTATTCGATTGATTGTTCCTTGAGCCCAGGCGGTGGGAGCGGAGTCATCGTTCAGGTCACGGTGAACTCTCGCGCGGAACACGCCTATGTCTGGGTGGAAAAGGCCAACAAGACTTTATCGTTCTCGCCAAACGAAATAGAGTGTGGTAACTGGTGGACTTGGGTCACGGAGTAGAACTTTCTAAGCTAAAACGTAACGTCATCGCATTCAAGCAATATTGACTACAGCAATTGCGTAAATGCCCCTTACAATCTGCGAGACTTTACCTCTCGCGTTTTACTTTATTTCAGGAGGATTTGTCCGCGTGAATCGTTCTAGCCGGTCGGCTGTTGTTTCCTACTGCCTCGTATTGCTTGTTCTTTCGCCCCTTGCTCTGCGGTCGCAGACAAGTTCCCGAGTTGCCGAAACAGGCAGGTTCCGCCTGCATAAGTTCGAACAGCCTATTGGGGAAGAGAACTACACGATCACCCACGACGGCAGCATGCTCACACTGAAATCCGATTTTTTGTTCATGGACCGCGGTACAAAAGTTCCTCTCTCCGCCACACTGAAGGCGGCGGACGATTACACGCCGCAGAGCTTCATCATCAAGGGCAATACTTCCAGGATGTCGGACATCGATTCCGCTGTCGAGCTTAGCGGCTCAAACGCAACGATCCGTCAGGGCAAGGAAACGCAAACGGTCAGCGCGCCTTAGAGTTTTTTCACTATATCGGGCTATGCGCCTGTCGCTGTACAGATGGCGCTTGTCCGTTACTGGCGCGCGCACGGTTCGCCGGCGCAACTGACAACGCTTCCCGCGGGCGAGGTGAAGATTCAGGATCGCGGCCTTGAAACCATCGAGGTCGACGGGCGCAGCGTTCAAATGGAGCGCTATACCGTCCGGGGCCTGATCTGGGGGATGGAAACACTATGGATGGATGGCAAGGATAACTTAGCGGCGCTGGTTTCGACCGATGCCGAGTTCGACCACTTCGAAGCAGTGCGCGAAGAGTACGAACCTGCCCTCGCGAAATTCGTCGCCAGCGCAGCGCGCGACCAAATGGCCTCTCTTTCCGAGCTCAGACAGGGAACCTCGGGACGCCGCACAGGCACACTTGCCTTTGTCGGCGCTACGGTGATCAACAGTACGGGCGAGCCGCCCATGCCAAACGCGACGATCGTGATTCGCGGTGCCAAGATAATCGCCGTCGGTGCGAGCGACAAAGTCAGAGTGCCGTCGGACGCGCAGCGTATTGATGTGACTGGGAAGTACATCATTCCGGGGCTATGGGATATGCACGCGCACTATGAGCAGGTGGAGTGGGGGCCAATTTACCTGGCTGCGGGGGTCACCACCGTGCGCGACGTAGGCAACGAATTCGAGTTCATCACAGCGGTGCGGGATGCGGTGAACAGCGGCAAGGGACTCGGTCCGCACATGCTGCTGGCCGGGGTCGTCGACGGCGATAGCTCGTATGCGATCGGGGTCGCGCGCGTGAACTCTCCCGCCGATGCCCAGACGTGGGTGCAGCGTTACCACGACGCCGGGTTTCAGCAGATGAAGATTTACAGCTCGATGAAGTCCGAGAATGTCAAAGCCGTCTGCAGCGACGCGCACAAGCTTGGGATGACCGTTACCGGCCACATTCCAGAAGGCATGACTGCGTATGACGGCGTGAACAATGGCATGGACCAGATTAACCACATTCAGTTCATCCTCAACTTGCTCAAGCCGAAAGATTTCGATCCGAAAAAGGCAACCCGGCAGGAGACCGCGAAGATGATGGAGTCGCTGGATGTGAATTCGGATGCGGGCAAGCAGGCAGTCGCGTTCTTGAGCGAACACAAGGCCGTGATCGATCCCACCATGGCGTTGATGGAATTCATGGAGCGTCCAGCAGATGTGCCTGCGGATAAAGTCGAGCCCGGAGTTGATCACGTGGCGCCCGAACTGCGCGAGCAACTGATAAACGGAGGATTGCCGCCGGAGCGCGTGGCGACTGGCCAGAAGATCGTGCTGGAAGAATTGGCGATCATCGGCGCACTGCATCGGGCCGGAGTACGCATCGTGGCCGGGACCGATCAGACCGTGCCGGGCTATTCACTCTATCGCGAGCTCGAGTTGTACAATCAGGCCGGCTTCACGCCGATGGAGGCGCTGCAGGCCTCGACCATCGTGCCCGCGCGGGTGATGAAGGTGGATCGGGAAAGCGGCTCGATCGAAGTTGGCAAGCGGGCCGATTTCGATATTCTGGACGCCAATCCCCTGGAGAACATTCACAACATTCGCAGCGTTCGCTCGGTGGTCGCGAACGGCGAGCTGTACGAAAGCGCGCCACTGTGGGAGAGCGTCGGCTTCAAGCCATAGCGGCAAGGCTTTAACCAGGGATCTGCTCCAACGTCTTCTGCAGCGATGCGTCGTCTGCGACGTTGAGAGATTTCTGCGATCGATCAATCTGGCGCATCAGACCGCAGAGCACTTTTCCCGGACCCACTTCCACGAAAGTCTGCACTCCACGAGCGATGAGCAAGCGCATGGATTGCTGCCACTTTACAGATCCGGTAACTTGGCGAATCAGGGCATCGCGGCTGTGGTCTGCATCTTCGAGCACCGCCGCGTCGACGTTGCAGACGACTCCGGCTGCAGGTTTGTTGAAGTTGATGGCGAAGAGATCTGTGGCCAAGCGATTCTGCGCTGGCTTCATCAGCGAGCAATGAAATGGCGCACTGACGGGCAAAACCTTCGCGCGCTTGGCGCCGCGTTCGTCGGCCAAACTGGTCGCGCGCTCCACGGCTGCAGTGTGACCAGAAATTACAATCTGTTCCGGGGAGTTGATATTGGCAGGTTCGCAAACCTGGCCATTCGCCGCATCGCTGCAAACGGCGGTTACTTTCTCGAACTCCATTCCGAGAATCGCCGCCATCGTCCCGACACCGACGGGGACTGATTCCTGCATGTACTTGCCGCGATGGCGGACGGTGCGAACGGCGTCGGCGAAGCTGAGGGTTCCGGCAGCAACGTGTGCGGAGTACTCGCCCAGGCTATGGCCGGCGACGAAGCTGGGCTTGAGACCCTTTTCGTTCAACACGCGCCACGCCGCGACGGACGCGGTGAGAATCGCGGGCTGCGTGATCTCGGTCAGGCGAAGTTGATCTTCCGGACCTTCGAAGCAAAGCTCAGAGAGCTTGTAGCCGAGAGCCTCGTCCGCTTCTTCAAACGTCATACGCGCGATGGGATGTTTTTCGGCGAGGTCTTTGCCCATGCCAACGGCCTGCGACCCCTGACCGGGGAAAAGAAATGCGATGGACCCATTTGTGGGCGAGGCATTTGTCATAACTTATGCGATGGTCCTGCGATGCTATGCGACGGTCGTCGGGATGCTGCTCGGCACATGTTCGATTCTGCTACGGGCTGCCCTCGCTGCGCGAATCCCGGTCAACGTTCTTTCTATCTCCGCATTAATTGGGTGCTCGGCAAACTCTGCCGCCACGCGGATTGCGTTCTTGATCGCATTGGCGTTCGATGATCCATGGGTGATGAAGCAAACTCCCTTCACTCCAAGCAAGGGTGCGCCACCATATTCCGTATGGTCGAGACGCTTCTTGAAATCGGCAAACGCGCTGCGCGAGAGCAAAGCGCCAACCTGGCGCGTAATGGTCGCCTTCAGTGATTCCTTCAGCGTGGAGCGAACCAGGTTGGCAACACCTTCCGAAATCTTCAGCGCAACATTTCCCACGAATCCGTCGGCGACAATGACGTCCACCTTCCCGTTGTACAGGTCGCGGCCTTCCACGTTGCCCACAAAATTGAGGGGAAGCTTCTGCAGAAGCTGGAATGCCTCGCGGGTCAGTACGTTTCCCTTGGTTTCTTCCTCGCCAATCGAAAGCAATCCCACCCGCGGACGCTTCGTGCCAAATAAAGTACGAAAGTAAATCTCTCCCATCACCGCAAACTGCTCAAGATTGTGCGGCTTGCTGTCCACGTTGGCGCCGACGTCCAAAAGGCTTGCGACCGTACCAATCGCGGTGGGAAACACGGCTGCGAGCGCAGGCCGATCCACGCCAGGAATCGCTCCCAGAACCATTTTCGCGGTAGCCATGGCTGCGCCAGTGTTGCCAGCGGTGATGAAGCCCGAGGCGCGTCCATCGCGCACCAGGCGCAGTCCAACCCGCATAGACGAATCGCGTTTGGCGCGCACCGCCTGCACCGCTTTGTCCTCCATGCCGATGATTTCGCTGGCATGCACGACATCGATGGGGAGTGCTGCCGCGCTGGGATAGCGTGCCAACTCGGCCCGGAGAGCCGGTTCCGGGCCCACTAAAAGGACGTGGACATCGTAGTGCCGTGCTGCCTGGATTGCGCCTTCGATCTCAGGCTTTGGCCTGCGGTCCGAGCCCATCGCGTCCAAGGCTATGACGCTTGGCATGGGGTGGCGGCGCTAGCTGGCTTCCTCGACGTTTAGAACTTCGCGACCTTTGTAGTAGCCGCACTTGGGGCAGGCCCGATGCGGCATCTTGCGTTCATGGCAATTCGGACATTCGGAGAGTGCGTGGCTCTTCAGGGAGTCATGGGCGCGCCGGCTTCCCGTGCGTGCTTTCGAGTGTCGCCGTTTTGGATTAGGCATTTAGATTCCTTTTCTGTAGGCGCGAGCGTCCTCGCTCGTGCGCTCTTTAAGATCCGACTATAAGAAAGATCAGTCTTCCAACTTGCTACGAATATCCTTGAGCGCCGTCCAACGCGGATCTTCCAACGGTTCAGAGCAAGAGCATCGCTCCAGGTTCTGATTCGCGCCGCAGTGTGGACAAAGGCCCTTGCAATCTTCGCGGCAGATAACCTTTAAAGGGACGGCTAACAGCACCTGCTCCCGCACGGCGTCTTCGAGCAGCAGACCCTCGCCCTGATAATAACTGACCTCGGCTTCGGCGCCGGTTACCGAGAGCTCCTCCCGCCCGGCATCCGCTCCGAGCGGACGGTACAGCAGATCGAACTTGCGCTTAACATCCTGGATCACAGGCTCGAGGCAACGAGCGCAGGGCAACTCCAGTGTTGTGGAGAGTTCCCCGCTGACCCGTATGTCCTTGATCCGCTGATGTTTCCCGTGATGCTCTTCGATCAGTTGGGCGCGTCCCGCAGCATGCAACGGGGTGCTCTGCTGAAGATCCGGCCCTAAATCAAGCACGCCCGGACGGTACTCCTCCTCAAAGTCAATAGGATGGAGTTCCAACTCTTTGATTTCGATGAGCATCGAGGTCCCCCGCGCCCCCAACCAACACCGCGAAGGAACGCGGAAGCACGCTCAGAGGCGTAACTTCTCCAGGGAGCGAAAGTTAAGGATAAAGGCCGCAGCAGCGCAGTGTCAAGGAGCGGGGAGTTCGGGTAGTGTCTCAGTTTGAAATGTACGGAGCTATGAGGAAATTGCGCTGCCCGGGGAGTAAAATAAATACCGTCACGAGGCCCACGCGTAGCCAATCATGCTCATAGACAAGAATCCCAAACATTGGAAGCTTTTGGCTTTCTATTACAACCCAGATGAGTCACGTCTATTCGTGGCAAAGAAGAGCGGACTTCCCTTCACTCTCAACTTCGCTAAGCCCATGGCGTGGGCAATTACAGCCCTAACCCTCGCAATAGTGGCTATAGTGGCTATCATCAACAACTTTCATTCCGTCCGCTAATTCAAACTGAGACACTGCCGGAGTTCGACGAACTCCTGCCTTGCTCTTGACTTCCAACCCGCGGCAGCGTAACGTCGCCTGCGAATTCCAGCATTCACCTTTGCGCTCGAGGAGGCTTCAATGGTTTCTCTCGCCGCTCTTTGGCTGCCTATCGTTTTGTCAGCTGTGATCGTCTTCGTCGCCAGTTCCATAATGCACGTGGTACTGAAATACCATCAGAGCGACTGCTCCAAGCTCCCTGACGAGGATAAGTTTATCGCCCTGCTGCGCCCGGCCAACCTGAAACGGGGCTTCTATGTTTTTCCCTATTTTCTGCCGAAGGACATGAAGTCGCCAGCCGCGATCGAAAAGTACAAGCAGGGACCAGTCGGGTTTGTGACCATCATGCCGAGCGGGCCGCCTGCCATGCCGAAGTTTTTGGTTCAGTGGTTCGTCTATTGCCTGCTCATCGGTTTCTTCGTCGCCTATCTCGCTGCACATACGGTTCCTGCCGGTGCAAAGTATCCGGCAGTATTCCGCGTTGTCGGTACAGCTGCATTCCTAGCCTACGGTCTGGGACATGTGAGCGACGGCATTTGGAAGGGCCAGACCTGGTCGATGACGATCAAAGAAGTCATCGACGGACTCGTCTACGGCTTGCTGACCGCCGGCACCTTCGGCTGGCTCTGGCCACGCTAGAACGCCCAGCGATAATCTAAGAGATGGTGGATGTCACGCCTCCGACTTTTGCCGCTATGAGCTCCCGTAGGCGCTGGTGGGCGCGCACGCGATCGTCTCTCTTGTGGATCGTGATCGTCGCTTTCGCGGTGCGCTTCGGTTACATCGCCATCGGACACACTTACAGGTTCGGTTCCCATGGCCGCGTCCTAGTCCAGGCTAACGAGAAAGATTTCGACTTTGGCTTCGAGATGGGCCGTATCGGGAGCTCGCTTGCCCAGGGCCGGGGTTTCAGCAATCCGTTTAACGAGACCACCGGCCCCACCGCTTGGGAACCGCCGCTTTATCCTTTTCTGATCGCAAGTGTTTTCCTCGTGCTGGGAGTTTATAGTCACGCTTCGGCCCTGGTCCTTCTAAGCATCAACAGTATTTTCTCCGCACTTACTTGCATTCCGATCTTTCTGATTGCGAAGAGATGTTTTAACGAAAAAGTTGCCGTATGGAGTTCCTGGACTTGGGCGCTGTTGCCCTCCGTAATTTTCTGGTGCACCCGCTGGGTTTGGGAGACCAGCCTCGCTGCACTATTGCTAGCGGTGATTTTCTGGCTAACGCTCACAATGGACGAGAAAGACGGGTTGAAGCCTTGGCTACAATTTGGCTTGCTCTGGGGCGTTGCCGCGCTGACCAACACTGCGTTGTTGTCATTTCTGCCGGTCTCCGGGTTGTGGGTTTGGTACCACCGCGCCAAGCTCGGCAAACGGTCGCTCGGCGGAGTAATCCTTGCTTCGATCATTTTCGCTGCATGTATTACACCCTGGCTGGCGCGCAACCACCGAGTCTTCGGGCAGTTTGTTTTCATTCGCTCAAACTTCGGTGCTGAACTTCGTCTGGGGAACGGACCCGGCGCCGACGGCACTTGGATGGATTATCTTCATCCGACCAAGAATGTCTCCGAAATGCACCGCTATCAACAACTGGGTGAACCTGCTTACGTGGCCGAACGCAAACGAGAAGCGGTGGCTTACATTCGCGAGGACTATGCGCGCTTTGTCAGCCTGAGTCTGAAGCGATTTATCTACTACTGGGGTGGGCTGCCGAAAGCGTCGGAAAACCCTTTCGTGGCATTCTTCAGGAAGTCTCTATTCGCGGCTTCCTCGGTGTTGGCCTTCTGGGGTCTGGCACGCGCGCTGCGCAAACACAGGCCGGGCGCATGGCTTTTCTTTTGGCTGATTCTCGCCTATCCGCTGGTGTATTACTTTCTCTTTCCTCATCCCCGCTACCGGCATCCCATCGAACCCGAGCTTGGAATCCTGATGCTGTATATCATTTCTGAAGCCGACGGCAGAGATCGGTCTCGGAGCGACGTTGCCATCCGACGGTCTTCCAACAACGGCTGATCCCTATCTTCTGATGAATCACTCACGGCACGGCGTGCAGGATGAACTCCAATCGCAGTCGGGAGGGAATCGCGATTTCGGGAGCTGGTTCGAGGCCCATTCGAATCCAAGCGCAATTCTGGTGCTGACCGCGGCGTTACTGGTTCGCCTGAGGGCTGCGTCCGGAACGTTCTTGAATCCGGACGAAGCGCTCCACTACCTGCTTGCCAATCAATCCTCATGGCGCCTCGCTTATAACGCTAGTCTGACAAATGCTCATCCTCCGCTTCTGACTCTCGTGCTTTTTCTTTGGCGCAGCGTGGGTACATCGGAGTTCGTTCTGCGCCTTCCTTCGGTAATTGCAGGCACAGCATTTTGCTGGATCTTTTTCAAATGGCTTACCCGAATGCTCGGGCCGGTCACGGGTTTTATCGGCCTGATCCTGGTGAGCTTTCTTCCACCTATGATCGCGCTCACGGCGGAGGTGCGGCAGTATGCGCTCCTCCTGTTTTTCGTGGTGAGTGCAGCCTATCTGCTGGAGCGCGCGTTAGCAGAAAACTCGGCCGCCATGATGCTGCTCTCGGCGATATCCCTTTGTCTCGCCATACTCTCTCATTACTCGGCGATTCTGTTCGCGGTCGCGCAGGGCTTGTATTCTCTGCATCGCCTGATCGCTCGCCGCCCTTCAACCCAGGTCCGCGCCGCTTGGGTTATGGGACTGGCAAGCGTCCTTGGACTCATCGTGTCTCTGTACGTTTCTCACATTTCAAAGTTGAAGGGAGACTACGCAGCCGGAACCATCAATGGATGGCTGGCCAATTCGTTCTTTCGTCCCGGGCATGACAATCCGCTTTTATTTGTAATCGCCAGAACCGGCGGAGTCTTTCAGTACGTTTTCGGACAACTCGCAGTCGGCGACGTTGCCTTGCTGGCATTTATTGCAGGAATACTTTTGCTTTGGAGAGAAAACGTCACGCCCGAAGGCTCAACTGTCACGTCCCGCCAAATCGGCGCTCTGCTCGTTCTACCGTTCGCGGTGGCCGCAGGAGCCTCGATCACCCGAATCTATCCGTACGGGGGAACCCGTCATTCGGCATTCCTGATCATGTTCGCCCTCGCAGGCGTCAGCTTTCTGTTGGCGCAATTGGTGAAGCGACGGATCACACGAGGAATCGCGCTTGCCATCCTGATCGTCGCCGTGTGCACGGCATTCGGAAAGCCGCACCGGCCTTACATGCTTCGTGAAGATCAGAGCCGCACGCAGATGGTTCGGGCCTTGGGGTTCATTCATGCGCAGATTCCGCAGTCAGACCTGATCTTCGTCGACTACCAGACGCGTCTCCTGCTCGGCTACTACCTTTGCCCGCAGCAACCGGTTTCATTTTCCGCACTAGTTGGAAGCCTGGAGGAGTTTCGATGCAATGGATACCAGGTCTTCGCCGCCGGTCCCGACCTCTATATATTCACCGCCGAGAATTTTGTTTCTAGGTGGGATCAACTGTTGCAATCCGTCTCGTTGAAATCCGGTCAATCGATTTGGGTCATTCAGGCGGGGTGGGAAGTGGACCTGGCTCACGACCTCCCAAGCAGAGTTCCCGAGTTCAGAGAACTCAGCCCACAATCGTTTGGAAGGGATATTACGATCTTCAAGCTGAAGGCTGGGCAATCAATCCCCGTGACTGATGCTCAGCCCAACTGAGCTTGCAAGTCGAGATCAGCTTAAAATCGGCAGCGCCCGTATGCGCTTTCTGGTTGCCGCGAAAATAGCATTGCACAAAGCCGGCGCCAGCGGTGGCACCGGAGGCTCGCCCGCGCCGGTGGGCGCTTCTGTGCTCGAAACCGAATACGCCTCGATCACGGGAGCCTCGCTCATACGGATGGGCGCATAGTCGTCAAAATTGCCCTGCATCACGCGTCCCTTGTCGATCGTGATCTGCGCGCGCAAAGCGTTGGTCAGTGCGTAAGTCACTCCGCCCTTGATTTGCTGCTCGAGAATATTCGGATTCACCACCTGGCCGCAATCCATTGCGGCCACCACACGATGCACCCGCGGCTGATCGTTCTCCATGGTGATCTCTACCACTTCCGCCATGTAAGTGCTGAAGCAGCCGAAGCAGGCAATCCCTTGATAGTGGCCCGCAGGCAGCGGTTTTCCCCAGCCTGCTTTTTCCGCAACCAATTGCAACACACCGCGCATCCGCGCCGTATGCCAAACGGTATCGAAGTATTTGATGTCTTCGTCTTTCGACAGCAAGTGCAGCCGGTATTCAAGCGGATCTTTCTTCGCGGCCACTGCGAGTTCATCAATAAAAGACTCGCTGGCAAACCCGGTCTGCAGGGCGTACACCGAACGCATCCAGCCTAGAGGGACGGGTGTCTCGGTCATCACGTATTCGACCCTTGCGGCGGGAAACGAGTAGATCAGCGCGGCTTCATCCGGCAGATCGGGATCAACTCCATTCGGCGTCGGCATTCCTTTTTGCCCGCTGATCGAAGGCGCGACGATGCGATGGGTGAACGCCACCGGCCAGCCCTGCGCGTCGAGCACTGCACTTAATTTGTGATAGCTCGCCGGTCGGTAGGTCGAGTTCCGCATATCGTCTTCACGCGTCCACAACACTTTGACAGGAACATTCGCCGCTTTTGAGACCAGCGCCGCCTCCACGCCGTAATCGTGCTCCAACCGTCGGCCAAATCCACCGCCCATCAACGTGACATTCACCTTCACCTGATCGGGATCGAGTCCGATCGCCTGCGCCACCGAATCGCGAACATCCTGCGGCACCTGAGTCGGCGCCCACAGTTCGCAATTCGATCCGCGGAAGTGCGCCGTGCAGTTCCCGGGTTCCATCGCCGCGTGCGCCATCAGAGGAAGCTGGTATTCCGCTTCAATGTGGCGTCCCGATACTTTCGACGTGTCGCCGGTCGCGTACAAAGTCACAGCCTTGTTGGAAGCAGACTTCTTCAACGACTCGAAGATCGCGGACGAGTTGAGATCTTTATTCGGACCGTCGTCCCATTTCACATTCAGCACGCGCCGACCTTCCATCGCGCCCCATACGCTGTCGGCGACCACGGCTACAGCCGAATCGCCGATCTTTCCCACGTAACCAACACCAGAGATCTTTTTGGATTCTTTGTCATCGAAGCTCGCGACCTTGCCTCCGATCACGGGGCAACGGGCCAGCACCGCATGCTTCATGCCGGGAACGCGAAAATCGATGCCAAACGTGGCCGTGCCGTCGACCTTCGAGGGCGTATCGAGCCGCGGCACAGATTTGCCGACAATTTGATAGTCCTTGGCCTGCTTCAAGGGAACATCGGTGGGAATTGGTTGCGCGCTCGCCTTGCCCGCCAACTGCCCATAGGTGAGCCGGCGATTTGACGGAGCGTGAACCACCGCGCTGTTTTCGGCCTTGCACGCCGACCGTGCGACGCCCCACTCCAGAGCGGCGGCGCTGATCAGCATTTCGCGGGCCGCTGCGCCGGCCTTTCTCATGGGATCCCAGGTCGTGCGCACGCTGGCGCTGCCCCCTGTGGTCTGGTCGCCATAGAGCGTGCTCGCGCCGGCCTGTTCAATCGTGATCTGCTTCCAGTCAGACTCGAGTTCTTCCGCGAGGATCATGGGAAGCGAAGTGCGTACTCCTTGCCCCATCTCAGAACGCGCAACTACGATCGTAATCTTTCCGTCAGGCGTGATCTTCAAATAGGCATTCGGCGCAAATGTGCCTCTCCCCGAGGAGTTCCCGTGAGGCAAATAGAAACCAATGACCAGTCCGGCGCCGGCTGCTACGCCGGCTGTGAGAAACTCACGGCGGGAGAGTGGGCTCATCGCGTAGCTCCCGTTCCCGCCACCCGATGGATTGCGCGCCGAATTCGGTCATAGGTCCCGCAGCGGCACAGGTTGCCAGACATCGCCTGCGTAATCTGATCCTCGGAGGGCTGGGGTGTCTTTGCCAGCAGCGCCGCGGCAGCCATGATCTGACCCGTCTGACAATAACCGCATTGCGGGACCTGCTCCTCGATCCATGCCTGCTGCAAAGGATGCGAGCCATTCGCCGATAAGCCTTCAATGGTGATGATGTTTTTCGCGGCAACTTGCGAGACGGGTGTCGAACAGGAGCGCATGGGCTCGCCATCCACATGGACTGTGCATGCGCCACACAGACCGGCGCCGCAGCCAAATTTAGTGCCGGTCAATTCCAACGTGTCCCGCAGAACCCAGAGCAGAGGCGTCTCGGGCGCAACCTCTACCTTTCGCGAGCTGCCGTTGATGTGCAGAGTGATGGCTGCCATGTTTGAAGAACCTTGGGGATATGGACAGACATCGTACTCAACCGGCACGGAAAAGGGAAATGGAGAAGCTGCCCTGGCGCTGTGATGAGTTCGTTCCCGGAGTAGAGCCAAAAATCAGAATCCGAAAAGAAAGCTCAACGAAAGGTGAATTGAAAGTCCGTTCACCACCCACAAAACACCCCTTGTCATTCCGAGGAGCGAAGCGACGAGGAATCTCGGTTTCTCCCGGCTACGCCAAAAATCCGGACTTTGTCAGCAGACTGAAGGAAATGACAATCCGATCTGCGTCATTTCGCTTCGCTCTCCAACTCGCGCAATATTCTGTCGCCGATCAGAGTCTGAAACGCGGAAAACTCGGGCAGATCGTAGAGACGCGAACTGAGTTCGTCCAGCTGCACGTTGTTGGCTTGTACGTCGACGTTCCCTTCGCGCACCGCATCGACCAGTTTGCCAGCCGTCATTTGATCGAAGCTTTCGGAGACCAGTACAGTATTGTCCGCCCACTGCTGCACAATCACGGGCCCTTCTTCGGTGAGAATCTGCACCGCGAAAGCGGGACACTTGGCCCCTGCACACGACGTAACGGCCTGTGGCGTCGCGCTTTGGTAGCGCTGGGCAATTGCGGCCGCATAGATGTGAGCAAAGCGGTCCGCCGATGCCGGCGACTTCCATCGTGAAACGTATAACAGCGAGAGGTCGGCGGTTGTGAGCGCATCCGCGGCCGGTTTGGCGGTCCTGCGAAATGCGACGTAAGCTCCACCCTGCCACGATCCCGCAAGAATATCCGCTTCTTTCCTATTTCCGTAGGTCTTCAGAAGCGCCCGCACGTCGAGTTCGCCAACTCCGCCGGTGTCATAAACCGCGTACTTGTCGCTAAGTATTTGCTGAACGTCGGGAATGTGGACCTGCGACAGTTTCTCGCGGTTCATATAAGCAGTCGGCTGCATCACTTCATGAGTGTTGCGCGGCGGACGCGCGAACACTCCCGAGAAGGCCATCTGCTTCCCGCCTTTTTCCAGCAGTTCGCCTTCGAAGATCAGGCCTTCACGATAAGGAAACGTGCCCATTTCCCTCAGGATCATGGGTGCATCATGCAACAACTGCGAATCAGCCGCAGCTTTTACGGCGGGTTCTTCCATTTGATAAAGCAGACCAGGCGTATTCTGCAGGTTGCGTCCGAGCGGAGCCAGGATGTAATCCACGAAAACGATTTGGGCCTGACCTTCGACCGCGGCCCGCCGCGCCGGTATGCTGTCGTCGTTGACGTCGGGTCCGCCGTTCTTTTTCTCTCCCGGCTGCGATGCTCCCTGTTCAACTTTCATCCAAGCCTTGAGATCGTAGTTCTGGTCCTGCAGCGCGTGGGTTAGCTCGTGCGCCAGAATGGGGGCCTGGCGCTCCAACGGGATCCAATTCACCATCGAAATCGTCTTGGTCTCATCGTCGTAATAAGCGGCGATCTCCTTGCCATTGGCCCTCACCACGAACTCCCGCAGATTGAAATCCCGAGATAGCAGGCCGAACTTCTTCATCGTCATTTCGGAGCGCGCCAACCGTTGCGCGTACTCTTCTTTTCCCTGCTGGTCGCGTGTGAACTTCTCGACTTCAGCAGAGCTGACCAGACGGCGCTTGACGGCCGAGCGCTTGGGAAAGCCGCTGTCTTCCGAGGCGAAGGCGACAATCTTATCGACGGATTTGAAAAGTTCCTTTGCGTCTGCGTCGGACATCTGTACTTCCTGGGTATGGTCTTTCCGAACCTTACGCGCCATTTCGCCAAGGCTCTGCCCCTGTTCTGTACCGGAATTGGAGTCGCTGGAAGCAGCAGGTCCAGGAGAAGCCTGCTGGCCAAAAGCCGAACCGCACAGCAAACTACAAACCAGCAAGAGAAGAGTCGGGCGGACGAACGCGGCCATGAAAACCTCACGGTCGGAAAATTAGGGGCAGAAGAATTGTCGATGAGCCGGACGTAGGACTCACGGCAAAAGGCGTGTTGAGCCTTACGAAGGTAACATGCGGAGGCCAGAAAGCCCCCCGGCTGGACTTATTCCCGCAAAGCTTCCCAATCTTCGAGCGGAACCGCCGGGCCGGTGATGTCTCCCACGATCTTCATTGTGCCTCGGAGGCAGCCAAAAACGTCGTCTGTTGTTTTGGCGTCCGCAGACACCAACTTCGCTATCGGCTTACTCTTCTTTGTAATTAGCACCGGCTTGTACGATCGAGACATTCCGTCCAAAACTTTGAAACAGTTTTTCTTGAACCGGTCAGCGGTCATGGTTTTCATGGCTCTATTATGACATCGGCACAAAAGCCATGCCCGTGACTAAAGGCTGACGGCTGAGAGCTGACAGCTCAGCTACTTCAATTCCTGCAACTTAGCCGAGGCTAACTGCGCGGCTTCACTGGCGGGGTTTTCTTTCTGGATCGTTTCGTAGATGCGTTTGGCTTCGAGCGGCTGATTGTCTGCCTTATACGTTGCTGCCAGCTCGACTTGAGCCGACACCTTGCCCACCGTGCTGGTAGGTTTTGCGGCCAGCTGTTTGTAGAGTTCTTCTGCCTGTTTACTCCGACCGGTATTCCGGTAAACCGATGCCAGGGCCATCTTGGCCAGCGCCGCGAGGTCGTTATCGCCCGACGAAATAACCTTCTGCAATTCACGCTCAGCGGAAGCATTGTCCCCGAGATCCGCCGAGGTCAGACCGAGAAAATAGCGAGCGAACTCGGCCGATTGAGTATGCGGATACTTGTCGACGATCGCCTGAAACTGCTTGTGAGCCGCGGTGGCGCGCTCTGAGGAACTCGCAAAACTGGGAGCGTCCGGCTGCGCTGGCATGTCGGGTGGGCGCACCGGCGTATCCAGGGTGCGCACTGCCTGGCTCATATCGAGGCTGGCCTTCTGATCCTGTTGGCTCAAGTAATACCAGGACGCCGCCGCAGCAGCAGCCACGACCAGCACAACCACGGCCGCGACAACCAGTTTGTTCTTGTGTTCGACGGACCAATGCGCGGTTCTCTCCGCGGCGTCGATGGTGACTCGGCTGAACCGGTCCTGTTTCAGTTGATGGCGGGTTTCTGCGCGCACGAACTTCCCTTCTGATTATGTCAGGGTGGGACTTACAATCATTCAGTCTAACAGGCAGAATTCAAGAGCGTCAAAGGCCAAGCCAGACTACCTCTTTATGAAACGCCGTCATCCTGAAGCCCCGCGCTTTCCAGCGGGGCGAAGGATCTCGCGGGGACTATTTCGAACCCCACAGCAAACGAGCCGCCGAGCAAGCCGGCGGCGGCCCTCACGACGCTAATTCAGCGTCGCGCCTACCTCTGCGTTTCTTCCAGTAGTCCCTGTTCCGCCTTCTCCTGGCACTCGATACAGTGGCGGGTCCAAGGCACGGCTTCCAGACGCTTGGCGTTGATCTCCTTGCCGCACGAGATACACTCGCCAAAGCTGCCTTCCCGGATCCGCGACAGGGCTCCTTCGACCATCGCCAGCAGTTGGCGGTCGTTGTTGCTCTGGTGAAAAAGAAATTCCTTGGTGTAAGAGCTGGCGGCACGGTCGGCGATGTCCTGCGCCGAGTCCTCATCGACGGTGCGCCCGTCCTGCTCCGTGCGCGTGACCATCCGGCGCAGCTCTTGCTGCCGCGTTTCCAGCCTCTTCTTGAACGTTTCCAGCTTCTTTTTATCCATGGATAATAGCTTCACTATTTGTGACCCTACCTAGCTCGTTCGCGCCCATAAGGCCAAACGAAAATCATATGCGCCTAAACTGAGATGCGTCAACTGGCGCTCGGGATTCGACAGTGGCTGAAATAGTGAGATCAAACCGCTGAGAAAATAAAACTTTACAATTGCAGCCTAGCATGCCTCGAAACGTCGCAATGTGACGGAGATCACAGGAACAACCCGAGCGACGATCAACCTGAGCGATATCAGCCCGGCAACGGCTCCGTGATCGCTGCCCCGGGTGGCGTGGCAGGGGTACTTTGGTTATCGCCAACCAGCGCCGGTGCCCCAGGTTCGCGTGCGTTCTTTGGACGCTAACTGGGCCGCGGCGCCAGATCACATGTAAGTGCGGGTGCCCCATCCTTTCCGCGCACTTTGCGGAAAGGGTGGCAGGCGACGATGCCTGGTCCCCAACCCTCCGCGCCGGATGTGTGAGCCACATCACATCTTCCCGGCCCATCTGCGTGGGATGATCTGTCAATAGCAAGACTCTCAGCCGAGGACGTGAAACGTGGCAACCCAAGCCATGGTTAGTTCTACAACACGGAGAGACGAACGCGAGCTGCACGATGCTCGCTTCGCCATGCGGCTTTCCCTGATTTTCGGCGTGGGCATGCTGCTTGCGAAGACCACTGTCTATTTCATGACCCATTCGGCTGCCATTTTTTCTGACGCCGCCGAGTCCGTCGTCCATGTCATCGCCGTGGGGTTTGCCTGTTTCAGTCTTCGGCTCAGCACCAAATCAGCTTCTCCCCAATTTCTCTACGGTTACGAGCGCATCACATTCTTCTCCGCCGGATTCGAAGGCGCCATGATCGTCATGGCCGCCATCGCAATTCTCTATGAGTCGATCCGAAAGTGGATCGCCGGGCTACAGCTTGAGCATCTGGGGACGGGCGCACTGCTGATTTTGATGGCTGGAATACTCAATGCGGGTCTCGGCTACTATCTCGTACGCACCGGTCGTCGCACCAATTCACTCATCCTCGAAGCCGATGGCAAACACGTCTTGACCGACAGCTGGACCAGCTTTGGCGTCGTGGGAGGACTGGGGCTGGTGCTCCTCACACACTGGAAACCCTTCGATCCGCTAGTGGCCATCGCGGTCGCCGGAAATATCCTGTGGTCAGGAGGACGCCTGGTCTGGCATTCAGCGGTCGGGCTGATGGACTATTCCGATCCCAAAGCCGGCCGGAAAATTCGCGAGAAGCTGGATGCGATTTGCTCGGAGCTGGCCATTCAATACCATGGCGTACGCTTCCGAACCACCGGATATCGTCAGATCATCGAAGTACACTTGCTGTTTCCCCGTCAAACCTCGGTCAGCCAGGCCCACAGCCTCGCAACCATTCTGGAAGAACGCTTGCCGGCCGACCTGGGAATGCCCGCCGAGGTCATCACCCACCTGGAGTGCCTGGAAGATCACGCCGAGGTCCATCACGAAGAGCACTACACCGGCAAGCCCGATTAGGAAGCGCACGGGCTTTCCTGATGCACAAAAAGCGGGTGCCCCACCCTTCTCGCGTTCTTTGCGAGAGGCAGGGCTTTTAGAGGCGACCTACTTACCGCTCTCAGACACCCGCAGCTTCTTCTGCTGTCCTAGGAAGACTTCTGCATCCTCTACGGTGGTTCCTATACCGAAGGAAAACTCTGTGCTCTCGATGGCAATGACGCGGCCGTCCACGTCGTAGACGGAGAAAGGTTGCTGCCTCAAAATCTGTCGAGCTTCTGAAAGTTTGACGTTCAATTCCTGATAGGACTCTGCTTTGCACAGGAACGTACCACCCAGGTGATGGTATGCGTCCAGCCCAACGCTCGTGAGCACCTCAGCAAACCTGCGTATGAGCATGTCCCCGACGGAGTGGCCAAAGCGGTCGTTTGTCCCCTTCAGGCTATCGAGATCGCTCATAGCTACGAACGGACTTGTGCTTCTTTCGTCAAAAGCTCGTCGGTTGGGTAATCCAGTCATTTCGGAGACGAACTCGGCAGATTCCTTTGCCTTTTGAGACATCTCCGCAACAAACTTCCGAGCCAAGTGGTTGGTCCTACGTTCGGGCGTGACAGATGGTTTCGGCACGCCTTGAATTTTGCTCCTTCAGGGCGTCGCCACGTTGCTTACCTGCGGACATGTACTGAAGTAACTCTGGGTTGAGAGTGCAACCAGTACGAACCCAAGCATTCCAGACCTATGTAAGTATCACCGTCGGCGTGGTTCTTCGACGATCATTCACTCGACGATCATTCACTGGATGATCGGTGTCCGATGCACACATTCTGGTGCATAATTTCCATCAAAAAAACGCTCTGTTCTGACGCAAAATCTAGAAAACAAAGGGCCGGAAATTTTGTTGCCTCGTAGATCTATGGTTCTTAAGGTAGTTACAGGCAAAATATTCTAAACATTGGGGTTAGCGTGTCTGTCGGGCCGGTTGCGCCTACGCTCTGCAACAACAGCAAAGCGCCCGACGAATGGTTTTTGTCTTCGTCTGGTTGGTCGGACTCTGAAATTGGCAATGGCCAAGAGCTGCGCCCTTGTCGGGTTGTCAAAGAACGCGGTTATCTTGTAGATAACCTTTGTTGCTCTATAATATCAGGGGCGAGGGAATGAGATCAAGGGAAAAGTGGACGTGCCCTGAGGACGTTTCCCGAATTGGGAAGTGTAAAGTGCGCGAACCTGATGGCGCAAGACGATCTGCGGATGTCTCCTTCTGAATATGACGAAACCCAGGTTGGCGCCCGAAGAACGGGTCTTACGAGCCTGAATATACAAGTAACGGGCGCGAACCTGGGGCACCAGGCATCTTTTCCGCGACCTCTTTTGCGGGTCTCAAAATCTTTCTCGCTCCGGGTTGATCGCTCTGTGCTTGGCGGCTCATTAGCGTATGCCCGTCGTGGCTCCCATGATTTTAACATGGGAGAAACGACGGGAGTGTGCAACATTCAGGGCGGGGTTGCTCCAAAAGAAGAAATGACTCGCTCGACGTGTTCTGCAAGGAACAGAATCCTGGGAAAAAGCGGCTCACCTTTGAAAACATCAGGTTCGCCGAACGCTATATCGAGGGTGACACTTACTTCTTTATCCGATTCATGCTTCCCGGAAAGTTCGGCGATTTTGTCTCCCGCTTTCAATGCAGAACTGAAACCGAAGCTCAGTTCATGCTCGCCAGAACCTTGAGTGAGCGTAGCACTCCAAGTATTCGTTCTCGCAGTTGTAGTGAGAACGAGACGGTGCTTGTCAATTCTGTCAAGCTCATGGAGACCCCAGAGAAGGTCATCATGTCCGCCGTATGGACCGATTGTGTCGATAAAATCTTTGGCCTCCTTGGGAAGTCCTTTTGTTTTTCTGCCAGATTCGGCTTTGTAGACTTTCTCAGTCTCACAGATAGGAAAATAAACCGTTGGCTCAGCGATTCCCATACTTCGCGCAATCTCGCACGCCAAATGATCCAAGGCAGTTCGGAGATTGTGGGCAATATCGCCCAGTATCAGCCGGATACAAGGAGGAATTTCGGGGACATATTCCAACGAGAACTTAGTGGAATCCGTTTCGGCGTTGTACTGGGGAACACCAAAATAACGGTTATTCCCGACGAATCGAATTCGCTCAACCTTCAAGTTGTCGATGTGATCTTTGGCTCGTTTGATCTTCAGGAATGGGTTGTGTAAATCGAGTGGCTTGGCATGTAGTGGCGGATTGTACATGCCAGCATTTTAGTACGTGACCTCAAGGGATAATTACCATGGTTTTTTGTGAGTCCTAAATCCGAATCAAATCCGGGAAATCCGGGGACAGGAAGCTGTGAAGAAATTGTCTCCCGAGCCAACAATGCCATTGCCAAATTCGCCAGCACCCGTAGACTGCGGATGTGAGCGACAACTGCGTGCCCGCTGAACCACGACTTGTCTCTATCAATCGACAACAACTTGTGCTGCGCAGCATCGATGTTGAACAGTTGATCGACGGAGGTCACAGTGCCCGGCTGATCTGGCAGCTCATCGGTCGTTTAGACCTGGGCTTCTATCACGCGCAGATCGAGGCAGTAGAAGGGCGCGCCGGGCGGGAGCACACCGATCCACAGTTGCTGATCAGCTTGTGGATTTACGCCTACAGCCGTGGGGTTAGTTCAGCGCGCGAGCTGGCGCGGCAGTGCGAGTACGAGCCGGGCTGCCAGTGGCTATGCGGGTTGCAGGCGATCAGCCACCGGACGCTGTCGGGTTTTCGTTCCGATCATAAAGCGGCGCTGGACGATCTGTTCGTGCAGGTGCTGGGCATGATGAGCGCCGAAGGGCTGATCACGTTGGAACGCGTGACCCTGGACGGGACCAAGGTCAAGGCGAACGCGGGCGGCAACAGTTTCCGGCGCAAAGAGAAGCTGGCGGCGCACTTGGAGTTGGCGCGCGAGCAGGTGCGATGGCTGAACGCGCAGGCTGAGGAAGAAGAGAAGAGCGCGAAACGGCAGGCCGCGGCGCAGCGGCGTGCCGCACGGCAACGAGTAAGTCGGCTGGAAGCGGCGGTGCGCGAAGTCGAGCGCTTGCAGCAGGAGAAGAAACACGAGCGCGACCGGTTCGTGGCCCGTGCCTCCAGCAGCGATCCCGAGGCGCACGTGATGCGCAACGGCGAAGGGGGCATCGTCCCCAGCTACAACGTGCAACTGCTTACGGACACGCAACACGGGATCGTGGTGAATGTCGAGGCGACGACCGATGCCATCGACTACCGGCAGATGAAGCCGGCACTGGAACGCTGCGCAACGACGCTGGGACACAAGCCCAAACAGATCGTGGCCGACGGCGACTACACCAACCACGCCTCGGTGCAGGTGGCCGCCGATCACGAAGTGGACTTCTACGGGTCTTGGCAGGATAGCTGGCGGGCTGTGGAGCGCGATGCACACGGCCGGCACGCCGAGTTCCTCGCCAGCGCGTTTCCTTACGATGCCACGCAGGACAGGTTTACGTGTCCGGCCGGACAAACGCTCACCCACCATGCGCTGCTGAATCGTGACAACGGGGTTCGCACCCACGTTTACCGCGCACCCAAGAAGGCATGCCCCAACTGTCCGCTGCGCGATAAATGCGCGCCGCAACAGGCGCGGCCAGGTTGGCGGCGCTCGATCACGCGCCTGCAAGAACCTTCTGCAACGATCGCGTTCAAACAGAAGATGGCAACCGAGGAAGCAAAACAAATTTACGCGCAACGCTCTCAGATCGCCGAGTTCCCGCACGCATGGATCAAACAACGCTGCGGTCTACGACAGTTCCGCTGCAGAGGTCGCCTCAAGGCCAGCATGGAAGCCATGTGGGCTTGCCTAAGCTACAACATCATCCGCTGGTTCCGGCTGCGACCAAGCCCCCATGCGCAACCACTGACGGTCTAGTGCATTGGTCATCCCATACACCGCCGCACCTTCGCCAACCAGAACCGACTCCATCAACAGTTCGGAAACCTCTGACATGCACAAAGCAAAACCCAATTTCTTCACAGCTTCCAGACGGGACGTTCCCAAGTCTCTGCCTGGGCCGTGGAACCTTTCTTGTGGTCGAAGAACAGCTCGTTGAGAACACATTCGCGCGAAAACCCTCAGCGCGGCAATGGCTCCGGCATGTTGGCCAGCGCGTATCCCATCACCACCATGGCTGCTGCATTCTCGCGCAGCTCTTGCGGAACGATCTTGTCCAGCGTGTCGGCGGCGGTGTGGTGATAATTGAAGTAGGTTCGCGCATCCTGCATGATTCCTAGCGTTGGAACTCCGGCTTTGGCTAGCGGAGCGATGTCGGCGCCCGGGCTGCGATCCGTCAACTGGATCAGGTTCGCTCCGAACGATTGCAGGACATCTTGCACTGGCTTCAGCAGAGGCAAGCCTTTGGAGTTGATCTTGGCATAGAACCCCAAAGGGTGCGCAGCGCCATTGTCGCTCTCAATGGCGGCCGTGTGGTTCGCCAGTTCCGCCGCATGATCCTCGGCGTATGCGTCGTGTCCGCGCCCGCCATTTTCTTCGTCCATCCAGGCAATGACGCGAATGGTGCGTTTGGGATGCAGATGCAACCGCTGAACCAGTTCCCCGGCTTCCATGGCAACCGCGACTCCCGCGGCGTCATCGATCGCGCCGGTTCCCAGGTCCCAGGAGTCGAGATGCCCGGAAACGATCACGACTTGTTCGGGATGCTCCGAACCCTTGAGATCCGCGACCACGTTGTAACTCAACACGTCCGGCCCGGTCTGTGAAGTGAGCGTGAGGTGCATGCGAACTTTGCCCTGAGCCGCGAGTCGCGCCGCGAGATCGGCGTCCTCGCTGGTGACAGCTCCAGCTGGAATTCCCGCGGCCGCGCTCCATCCGGTATGCGGCAGACGGTAGTCCGCATTTCCGACCGATCGCACGAGCGAAGCAACCGCGCCTAACTCCGCTGCGGCTTTTGCCCCGCCGGCGCGATATGCGACTGCTTCGCCATAAGCCTCACCAGCCAATCCGTTCGCCGCCTTTTGCTTGTCGAAGACAACGTTGAACAGCACAATCTTTCCCGCCACTTTCTCGCGGCCCAGCGCCTTCAACTCGTCGAAGCTGTTCACCACGACAACTTCCGCGGTGATGCCCTCAGCGGATGTTGGCGTGTTTCCGCCTAAGGCGGTAAGCACAATCTTCTGGCTGGTTCCCGGGGCTTGCCCGAGATATTCCACCAGTTCCGCTGTCTCAACCCCGCGCATCCAGTGCGGAACTTTGACTTGCTCCAGGCGAACCTCGAGTCCAAGCTTGCGCAGTTCATCGGCGACATACTGCACGGCAGCTGCGGCCTGGGCGGAGCCAATGGCTCGCGGACCGATGTTGTCGGTAAGGTGGGCGAGCTGCCGGTAGGCGTAGTCGTCGGAGAGCGCGGCATCGCGCAATGCGGACAATTCGGTCCTTAACTGCGACGAATAGAGTTGCGATGATTCGGGGCCCTCGGGCGAAACCGCCGGATGGCTGGACTTCAAAGCTTCCGACTTACAGTGGCTGACAGTGGTGGCGGCGAGCAGCAGTGCAGCAGCAATTTGACGGCGCATGTTGATCGTTAGTGTAGCCGGATGTCCTGCCGACGGGAAGCGATTCGGGTCTCTTCACCGGTCGGAGCACCCCCCAAAAAAGCGGCCCCATTTCTGGGGCCACAGTTCAAAAGAGGCAAAGGGTAGGAAATGTCAGGAAAGGCGATGCAAAGGACCGATCCGCCAGGCGGATCGGCTGAGAGTGAGAAGTCGAGAACGGAGAGTGAAGGTCAAGCGCGGCCTCTTTTCTTACCGTGTAAGGGAGCACTTCCCCGGCCAAAACTTCCGTTTCGATGTCGAAAGGACGCCCGCTCTGCAAGTCAATGCAAATACGTTATTTACAAAGACTCTGCAGATTCAAGCGGGCTCCCGTCGAAGCAGATCGCAAGGGCAAAAAAATGCACATTCCTGCACATTGACTGCAGGACACTACTCCGCCCCAACGACATCAAGGTTATATTCAGACAATGGGTCGCGTCTATGAGTTGCCCGCGACCGTTCGCAGCTTGCCTGGCAGGAAATGATAGGGCGGCCAGGGCCCGCTGAGGACCAGTTCGCAATTCTTCAATTGCTTAGCGGCACTGCTATAACGATTCTGATACTTTTCCACCGACTTCGAATCAATCAGGTGGGCGATGTCAATCATCATCCCGTCGGTATTAACTCGTTTGCAACTAATCTCTTCTTCGAGGGGATTGAACATCTTGTGGACCTGAACTGCCAGGCCACGTGCTTTGGTCTGACGCTCGCGGTCTTTGGAAGCCTTTTCGCGCAGCTTGATCAGGTAGTCGCCACCGACTGTGTCCGGCAACACCACATCGGCCATGGCGGCTCGCAGCGAGCCATCCTTGACCAACACCTTGAGGTGCATCTCGGCCTTACCGCGTAGCCGCGCTACGCTCATTCCAAAGGCGCGGCGGTTGGTTCGTACCGCTTGCCGAAGGGCTTCATCACTGTCGAAAATGGTCCCAAAACGGAACGGAAGGACCGTGCCGTGTCGAAAGCAGACACTCACTACCCGCGCATGCTCCAGGACGGTTTTGTCTTCCAGTTTCTCGCCGCCCTCGGCCGTGCGGTCGTACTCGCTGACTACCACAGCAAATTCGCCGCTGGGATAGCTCAGGACTGGGGCTCCGTTCACACCTTGAATTCCCTCGAGGAGGAAGGGGCGCCGCGTGCGTACTCCGTTGTTTAGGTTCCGTTGCTCAGTGAGGCAATAAGCGTACCACGCCATAAAAGGTTTCTCCGAACCTGGTCCGAGGCAGTAGTGTCCACCTCGTGACGAGACAGTTGGTTACGGCTCTTGAACCTGGAAGAAAGGGCGGTACCACGATTGGATCGGACGCTTACCACCGCGTCCTAAGTAACATATTACTTCAGTACTCGAAAAATGCAACCTTTTTGTGACATAGGGCATCGTTTCGCCGCGAAAAAACTAACACTCCTACTCAATAATGACCTGCGGTCAAATTTCGGCTCGACTCTGCAACAAATTTACAGAAGCTTAACCTCCGTGAAACGTTCTTTCAACCTCGATTCACTATTCTTCATGCCATCGGCAGTATGGCCGGAAAGTTCTAACCGCGCGGAACTCCGGGGGCCTGTGCCTATTTCAGGCCCTCCGGTTTTGCTGTCCGCTTCGAGGTTTTGTTGCCGAGGGTGCTTTCGAGAGGTGTTTCCATGACTCGTTTGAACCACGATCACCGAAGGATTCTGCTAATCGATCAGAACCACATCAAACAGAACCTGCGGGCGACCATCCTCAGGAACTACGAAATTGAGGTACACACCGCCAGCAACCTTACGGACGCGGCGGCTCTTTGGACAAGATATTTCTACAATCTAGTGCTGCTGGCGGCGCCGGAGAACTCCGACGAAGCCGTGGCTGTTACTGCCCAAGTCCGGCAAGTCCACCCTCGCCAGCGAATCGGACTACTGGTCGGTCCCCCGGTTTTTATTCGGGAATTGGGTGGGGTGGGGAGAGAACCTGCGCGGAGAAAAGCCAACTCCATCGGCATGGTCTCGCCGGGCCGGGACCTCAAACTTCCTACTGTGCCTGTCCCAGTTCCGCAAGCTTCGGCGCCGCAATGGCAGGAGATGATCCGGAGGTTGGTTACCGACTGGTACGTCGGCTCATCCGCTCTGGTGGGGTGGGGGAAACTGGCCGGCCGGATCGCTGACGCGTAACGTCGTCCTGCGACTGCTCCGCACCGCGGATGCGATGGGATCAATAAAAGTGTCGCCAACGCGCGCGAGATCCTTCACCCGGCTGACGCCGGGGTTCAGGATGACGTCTTTCCTTTATGGAGTTTACTTGTTCAGGATGACTTCTTTTAACCGCTACTTCTTCTTGACCTCATTCCCGCCATTCTTGGCTGCGGCCCGTTCTTCGAGGATCTTGGTGACTACCCGGAGCATCTCGTCCCAGGGCGCGGGCTTGCCGGTCCAGATTTCAAATTGACGCGCTGCCTGCTGCACGAACATTTCAGCTCCCGGGATCACTTCCGCGCCGGCAGCTTTCGCCAGCTTCATCAGACGAGTTTCCGGCGGATCGTAAATCATCTCGAAGACGTAGCGCGCCTTGATTTCATCCTGATTCAACGGCGATTCCTGCGAGTTGCCCATGCCCACCGGCGTGGCATTGATGATGACGTCAAAGCTGAGTTTCTTGAGGTCGGCTCGCTTCAGGGTTCGCGCCCGGGCTGAACGAGCTAGTTTCTGCGCTTGTGCCAGCGTGCGATTCAGCACGTACACTTCGGCTCCGCGCTCTTTGAGCCCATATACAGCCGCTCGAGCCGCGCCCCCGGCTCCCAGAACCAGAATCTTCGCGCCTTCGATGGTAATCCGCTGCTCCAGCGGTCGCACGACCCCGGCGGCATCGGTATTGAAGCCGTACAGTTTTCCGTCCTGCGCTCGTACCACGGTATTGCAGGCGCCAATCTTCGTCGTGTGCGAGTCCGTGTTGTCGAGGTGCGACAGAATCGCGGTCTTGTACGGCATCGTGATGGAAAGACCGTGAATCGGAATATCGCGGACGCAAGCCAGCAAATCTTTCAGAGTCTTGGCGTGCAACGGGAGATAAACGCCGTTGACCGTCTCACGCCGCAGCGCCGCATTCATGACCGCCGGCGAGAGCGAGTGTTCCACAGGATCGCCAGCGACTCCGTACACCCGCGTCGCCGCATCGACCTGCTCGATTCGGTAAGTGCTGCGCAAGTCCTGTGCGGTTACCTGGCCCGGCGCGGTCTTTTCGTCCTGGCTGACGGCGGCGAAAGTAAACACGCTGCCCGCGCGGACCCCGAGCAACCGGCTGATGATGCCCTGCTCCCCCATGCACACGCCGATCAGCGAATATTTATCGCTGTTCTGCTCGAGGAATTTCATCATGACCACGTTGTCGTAGAGCGTGGTGGCAGTGCTGACGATCTTGTAGAAATCGGCAGGAATGGCAACCATCTTTTCCAGAGTCTGTTCCAGATTCTTCGTGGCGCGGAAGTCGTGGTGCGAGAGAATGAGAGCTGTGTTCGTGCGCAGGCGCCGCAATTGCTCTGGTTTACAGTGCGCCGCGCTCTGCAGTTCGAGATCCACCACCTGGCAGCCGGCCGCCGCTGCTTTGCCCAGAATGTCCAATTGGGAGGGCACTGAACCCTTAAACTTGCCCCCGGCCACGACCCGCCTGCAGGTCGCCATAGCGACCACATGAGCATGGTACTGGGCGAACTGTTTAATCTTCGGTAATGCCAGCACCGGGCGCGGCAGGTAGTCTAACCTGAACTCAAGAAAGGTGTTGTCCCGAACCAGAGTCTCAGCCTTTTCGAGCATCTCGGTCGGATCGGAACCGATCACTGCCACGCATACTCGGGGCAGCCGCAAAGGCCGGAGACGAGTGGTATAGCTATTGGATGCAGCTGTCATCATTATTTTAAGAGTGGCCGCGATATTACAAGCCCGCAATTCCAGATGCAACTATGGATTGCGAATTTTCCCGGAAAAAACTATTTAACGTATCCCGCATGACACCAGAGTAACCTTGACCGTCCCTGCCTCTGTTGTTACTGTCCGGGCTGTAAGTCCTTTTATTTTGTGCAATCAACGGGGCTACCGCGCTGGCTGGTTTCCAGAACTGGCCCTGGAGGTAACATGAAGAAAACACGACTGTTGCTGATTTTGTGCCTGGCGATCGCCGCTCACGGCCAGGACTCGACCCGGGCCAATCAGGTAGCCCTTGTCGCACCCGCAGGAACACAGCCCACTACGGTCAGCTTCCCCTTTGAGCGGATACAGACGCCGACCGCTGTTGACCTGGCCTGTGCTGGCTTCATCAGCAAGCAACTTGTGCCCAATGCCAATTTCGTGGCCGGCGACCTGTACACCCCGAGCGTCACCAAGAACAGCAATGGGGAGGTCGTATATCTGGCGGGAAAAGGATATGAGGTTGGCCAGAAGTACACGGTTGTGCGCGAACTTCGTGATCCAAACCGCTATGAAATCTTTGCCGGACAGCATACGCTGTTGAAAACCATGGGCCAACCCTACTCCGAATTGGCTCGAGTTCGCATTATCGATACTCGCAGCAAGATGGCTATCGCGGAGATCGAAATGAGTTGTGATCCGGTCAATCCCGGCGACTATGTCATCCCGTACGTCGAAAAGCCGGCCATCACCTTCCATCCGCCGTTGCGCTTTGATCGCTTCCTGCCTTCCAGCAGCAAGTTGACCGGGCGCATCGCCATGGCAAAGGACTTCGACTCGGAGATTGGCCCCGGCGTCAAGGTGTATATGAACGTCGGCTCCAATCAGGGTGTGAAGCCCGGAGACTACTTCCGCGCTGTGCGGACCTATGAAGCCGATCTGCACGACCCGGTCGACTCGCTCTCGTTCAAAGCCTCCACCAGTGAAGATTCTCAGGCGAAACAGGCCGTGTTCGAACCCAACCTCCTCAACAGGACCGGAGGCGCGGAGATCCACGTCCGCGATCTGCCGCGCCGGGCGGTGGGAGAAGTGGTGGTCATTTCGACCACCCCGACGACCGCTACTGGCATGGTCGTCTTCGCCATGGAAAGCGTGCACCTCGGCGATGGCGTGGAACTGGACCAGCCGTAAGCTTTCCTCAGAAACCATCAGCAGAAGTAAACGGGGAGAAGCCAATCGCTTCTCCCCGTATTTCTTGCCGGAATCCCTTCGCCGTCGATCATCCGAGAAAAGCGAGCATCGGATATTCGTTACCCAGGGCGCAACCGATCACCCAAGATGCCGAGATGGTTGTGAGCGCGTCGCAGTATCGCTGCACCCACCCGGCAGAGATTCGATCCATTGACGCAGCAGCTTCACGCCCTCCTCGTGAACCACATCACGGCCCAGCGCCGGCATAGAAACTTTCGGAGCGGTGGATTCCAGCCGGAAAATCAAGATGGATTCATCCGCGCGTCCCGGCACAACGTCGTATCGTAGAGCGCCCACTGCTCCCGCCGAATTCGGAGACTTGCAAAATCCCTGGTGAGCCGGGTCGGTCTGCGTGAGCCGGAGATCGACGCCGGTGTAGCCAGCTTGTCCGCCGGGTTGATGGCAATGTGCGCAGTTGTTATCGAGATAAGCGCGCGCACGGTCGGTCACCGATCCGCTGCCCGGGTCATCCCACTTCGCAGCTCTCGGGCGCGCCGCCGTTGCAGGCAAACCCTGCAAATATCCCACGCGGGTCCAGCGCTCAAGCTGATTTTCAGTGCCGTCCTCGTAAGCATAGTCGCGATTCAGGTTGCGCGCTTTAGGCCCGATCGGAAGCAGCACTTTCTGGTTCTCATGGCACTCGCGGCACTCATTGGCGTTGGGGATGACATAAGTGAAATCGTGAGGTCGGCGCGAGGTATCGGTCCACTTAACCGGCACCGGGTCGGGCACCAGCTGCAACGTGGCATCGCTCTGTTTCTCATCCCAAACGTAAGGGAGGGCCACCCAACCCGCCTTCGAGTGCACCAGCAGACGGGTTTCGATCAGCTTCTCCGCCGATCGCTCCCCCACTGGGAAGGCAAAAGTTTTTGCCAGTACAGTTCCCACAGGAAACTCGAATGGCCCGTCATCGCGATACTGCGCCGAAGTTCCCGAAGGCATCCAGACAAAGCGGTATTTATTGCTGTAGTCAGAAAATAAAGGCGTATTCAGATCGTAGGGGATCACGCCGCGATTGGGTTTGAGCGCAGGAGAGTGCGCGGTGAACAAATGCCACGCCGAAAGCTTCTGCGGGAACGGTCCGTCGAGGTGAGCCTCTACTTCCGGTTGCAGGAAGCGGCCACAGCTTGTGAACACGCACACACTAAGCAAAGCGCATCCCGCTGTCCGCAAAGCGGCCGGCCTTCGCATTACTTCTCGCCTGCCGGTGTGGCTTGCGCAATCGTCACTGCCGTGATCGGCGTTAAGGAGCATGCATACTGCTTCACATCATGAACCGGATGCTTCATATTGCCCGCGGCATCGAAGTTCAAGAATGTCGCCGCGCTGTTTGCCGAGAGGCAGACCTGCCCTTGGTTTGGTCCTCTACGTCCCCACGCCGGATCCACCATGCCGTCATAAAGAATGTCGGGGAACTTGCCGCCCAGTGCCGTGGCCATCTCCGTCATACCTGGAACCCGGCTATCCGGCGATTGACCGCCGCCGCTGATGTCGTTGTCATGGATGAAAACGTCGCGCACGAATGGATCAAACCGCTTGTCCTCGGGAGCGAAAACTTGCTGAGTGATCGGCGAGGATGCAGTGTCCCGCAGGGCGTCCTCACCCACCCCCGTTTTGTAGTTAATGATGTAAAGGTTGACCGTGTTGTTGTTCTGGATTTTGTTGTTGAAGACTTCCACGTCGCGGATGGCCATCACATACATGCCGGTTCCGGTCGGCAAATAATAGATCGGACCCAGAATCTTGGGCGCAAAGTTTGGGGTGTTGTTGTCCACCAGTTGATTGTTGAAGGCGCGCACGTGCCGGCCGCCTTGCCGGGGCAAATTGGGCAAGTTAAAGATTCCCATTCCTCCGGCATTGTGCGTGGCTACATTTTCATAGGCGTCGACGTTCTCGGAATTCTCGATCTCGTAACCATCCACATTGAACTCGGAACGGTTGCGCCGGATGATCACGTTCTCCGACTGCCCGACGTAAATGCCAGCATCGGCCGCGCCCCGAGCCACGGAATCTTCCACCAGCAACTGCTTGCACTCCACCGGATAAATGCCGTACGGGCCGTTGGCTGAATTCGGCCCGCGTGTCCACTCCGTACGCACCCGGCGTACGGTGATATTTGTACCGCCCTGAATGGTGAGCGCGTCGCCCGCCGGGTCTTCGATGGCGATATCCTCGATGGTGAAATCGTTCGCCTTAACCAATACTCCTTGTGCCCCAGTTTTCTGCCCGGTGAAAGAAAGAATGCTCTTGTTCATACCTTTCCCGCGGATGGAAACGCCGTTGGCGATCAGCGAAAGCGTGCGGTCGACATGAAACTTGCCTTCGGGGATTTCGATCACGTCGCCCGGCTTGGCCGTGATCAGCCGTTCCTGCAAGCTTTTCTGAAAATCTTCCGCGCCAGGCTTGCCGCAACTGGAGAGCAGAAAAACTCCGGCTGCCGCAACCCCAGCACACCAGATACTGGTCCGTTTCATGATTCCCCCGATCGCTCCAAAATCGTGGTCGCTAAATCAGCGAGGATTCTATGCCGCACCGCCGCTTTGGTCAAAACGAGACCGTTGTCGAATCCCCGCGGTTCGGTGACGAGCCTGTACAAGCAGGCAGCAATCAAGGATGAATCCACGTTGCTCCAACTCCAACCGCTGCCCCGCCCAGCATCAGCCATACGGAGTTGACGCGATAGCGAAACAGCAGGACGAAGCTCACCCCGGCCAGGACTAGCGTCGTCCAGTCCACGACCGCCGCGCGGAACAGTTGCCAGGACACGACCGCGATCAAGGCCAGTGCCGCAACGTTCACTCCATCCAGCACGGCCCCGGCAAAGTGCGACTGGCGGAGGCGCGGAACCAGCGGCCCGCTGATCGCGACAAGAAAAAACGCCGGGAGAAAAATTGCGACGGTCGCAATCACCGCCCCAGAAAGGCCTCCCAACAAATAACCAATAAAGGTTGCGGTTGTGGACAGAGGGCCCGGAGTTACCTGTCCCATGGCGATGGCATCGAGCAATTGCCGTTCGCTGATCCAGCCCAGTCCGGCCACCAGGTTGGAACGAATCAGCGCCACCAGCACGTAGCCGCCTCCGAAAAGAATCGCGCCAATCTTCAGGAACACAAGAAACAGCACGGTCAGACTGAAGGGAACAACGGTACCAGACGCGGCCGCAATGCCGGTCAAGCCAGTTCCCGTGAGGAAAGCCGATGTAAACCGCCGACGCCTACGCGAGCGCTGCCAATAAACCAGACCGGTCAGCAAGCCTCCACCCGCAAGTACGGCTAGTTGATCCACGCCAAGAGCAGTTACCAACACGGCGAGAGCACCCACAGCCACGAGCCACGTTGACTTCACAGCCGTCTTACCCAGCTTGAACACAGCTTGCACAATCAGAGCAATCACGATGGGCTTAACTCCGTAGAGAAGCCCCGCGACTTGCGGCAGTGCTCCAAAGCGCACATACGCCCACGCCAGCGCGGTAACCATGACCGCCGACGGCAGAATGAAACTCGCGCCCGCGACCAGCAATCCCGGCCATCCGGCTCGAATCCGCCCCACATGGATTGCCATCTCGGTGGAGTTCGGGCCAGGGATAAGATTGGTCGCGCCCAGAAAGTCGAGAAACTGTTCGCGCGTAAGCCAGCCACGCCGCGACACGACTTCGTCTTCCATCATGGCAATATGTGCGGGAGGGCCACCGAAAGCGACGATGCCGAGCTTCAGGAAGAGGCGTGCGAGTTCAAGCAGCGAGGTGTGGCGCGGCGCAGAGGCGTCGGAATATTTAGTAGCGGCGACCGGTTCCTGCAAGCCAAACCTCAGTGAAAACTTATCCGAGGATTGTACTCAACAGCCCAGTCTGCTGTCTGAATTGGACGAAACTCGTCCGGCGCAGTAGATGCGGCAATACCGTTAGTGGCAGTCTATCTTCCGGATTTCGGGCGAGCCCGAAATCGTGACTTTTGGATCGTAGGTGACTGTGCATACCGAAGTCTCTGCCGGAAGTTGCTTTGCGAGAACCACGCGGGTGAACGAGTAACGGCAACTTAGCCAGGTCGGGTGAGAAGATTTGGGTTGAAAGTGCCAGACGCCGTATGCCAAGCCGTTACGCTTTGTCCACTGGTCGTAGACCAGGCTGGCTTTTTCCTCGGGAGGTCCGCTATAAAATGTAATCCCTTCCAAGGTGCTGGCCCCTTCATCCTGCCTAACCGTCCAGCCCGCCGGAATTTTTGTGACCGTCTGCTCCACGGAAATACTTTCTGGACAGTAGATTTCTTGAGCGGAGGCTGGCACGGGGCAAGCGAAAAACAGCAAACCTAGAATGAGTGCAGCGCTGATCCACTTCGCATGGAACCTAGTCCGTTGCGAACTGGAATGTGGTGTCGAGTACAAAATCTCCGGCGTCGCACCTGTCATTTTGCCTCCCGATCCCCGAACACCTCTGCAGTAAATGCCTCGAGCGTCGCGCCCTGCCGCCAGGCATCGAGCGGCAGGCCTGCCTTGCGGCAAGTCTGCTCGATGAAGGTGACGCGGTCCCATTGATGTTCGACCGACACCTGGGGTAGGAGCAACCCGCGGCGTCCCCCCTGCGAGACCACCAATCCGTGCCGCCCGATCTCGACTTCTTCCGGCGTGATGACTCTCAGTGGCGAAAGAATACTCAGAGAGACGTCCAATTCCGGCGCCTCTTGCAGGCTAACGGGCGAGAAACGCGTGTCCTCGAAGGCCGCGGCGCGGGCAGTTTCAGCCACCGTCCGGTACAGCGAAGCAACCGGAAATACGTAGCCCACACATCCGCGCAGGTTGCCGTGGAAATAAATCGTGGTGAACGCGCCCCGCGGCTCGTCGAGATGCGGCGAAGGCGGGGTCAGAGAAATCTCGCGGCGCTTGAGAGCCGACAGAATGGACTCATGGGCGAGCCTCAACAGAACTGCGCGTTCCTCAGGTGTGAATTCATTCTGACGTGCGCTTGCCAGCGTAGCAGGTGCAGCCAGGTGTTCAGGTTGCGGCGACATCGCGCTTCCTCCGACGGCTGAGGACAAACGCGCGGCGGCGGCTCTTCACCACCTGCCGGTCAATCTTCGACCAGAAGGCGACGAAGTAATCGCCTGCCGATACCAAGGACAACAGAACCATGAACCAGATAGCCAGGCGCGCGATCCAATGCACGGGGAAGAAATACTCGCCATAGATGGGCCATTCTTTCCAGCGGTGGTCAAGAATAACGGCCACCACGGAAACGATCTGCACCAGCATCTTAAACTTGCCCAGATCGCTGGCCTCGATCGCAAACCCCTCGGAAGCCGCAATCGAACGCAAGCCGCTCACCAGGAATTCCCGCCCGATGATGATCACGGCGATCCAGGCCGGAACCATGCTGGGATTGAACTGCACAAGAGTGACAAACGCAGCGGCGATCAGCAGTTTGTCGGCCAGCGGATCGAGCAGCACACCCATGGTCGTGATCTGTCCGCGCTTGCGAGCAAGGTACCCGTCAATGCCGTCGGTAATCGAGGCCGCAATGAACAGAGCTGAAGCCAGCAGCTCTTTTTCGCCGCCCGTACTTTGAAAGCGGTTGGTGGAAAGAATCCAGATCAGCAGCGGGATGCTGCAGATGCGGGTGAGCGTGATGGAATTGGGAAGGTTCACCGGGTGCGCTGGCAACCGCAAGCCGGCACGAATGCCGGAACGAGCGATACCGAATTATCCTCCACCATGAATAGCGAAAGCAATGCAAGAGTAAACGCGGAGGGGCAAAGCCTGCTCAAGCGCATTTAACGGACCCTCGCAGCGAGTGATCCTCCGCTGGGCCGAGCACGGCTGGACAACAAAAAAGCCCCCGCATGACAGCAGGAGCTAGGTTTTTGCCCTCCAGCTTTCGGTCGGACAAAATCCTCAAGCGGCGTCGGTCTCGGTTTTTGTCATGGACTTCAGCATATTCATTCCGGTCGCGAGCAGGCCGGTCTGCGCCGGCAGTTCACCGTTCGGAGTAAGCCGGTCCATGATCATCGGCAGCACTTCGGCAATCTTGGCGCTGGCCACATCGGGCGAAATCCCCGCTTTCGCGGCAAATGCCTGTACATGCTCATTGCTGAGCACGCTCTTGATCTGGTCTGCAGAGATCGGCAGGTTCTGGCCCGTGCTTACCCAGGAGTTGACCACATCTCCCAGGCCCTTGTCGTGAAATTGCTGCACCAGTCCGCTGATGCCGCCGGGATGGTTCTTCAGAAGTTCCAGAGCGGCGCTTGCCGTCGGATTCTCTTCCGCGATATTTCCCATGACCTTGTTCTTCATATCGTCGACGAAATTCATTTTTGCCTCCTTGGAAAACGGATTCAAGATTTGGCTTTGGTTGAGGTTAGGGCAGGGCGCGGCGGTCCGGTTGCTGGCTCGTCGTGGAATGCTTGTGGTGCTACTTTTGCTTGGCGATAATCATATCCTTGATCTTGTTGTACGTGGCCTGAGGTATCACTTTCTTGTGTACCAGGTCCGTCTTCTTGACGTACGGGCGTCCATCGATGATCTTTTGTGAATAGGCCGCTCCGATGCCGGGCAGTGCATCGAGTTGGTCCTTGGTTGCAGAATTGATATCAACCAGGTTGGCGGAACTTGCGGCCGTGGTCGACGCGGACGTCGAACTCTTGCTCGCGCTGCTGGCTTGCGCAGCACTCTGGCTCACGCTGATGCCCATGATCAGCGCGAGGGCGAACAGCACAAACAGAACACGTGAAATGGATTTCTTGATCATGATTCCTCCTTTAGTTTTTTTGGGATGCTTTATACCCGGCTTGCTGGGCTTCGGCTTCAGTCATGAACTTGCCGTTTTTCGTGGTGCCATACCAGCGTCCACCTTTGTGGTAGACGCCGCTGTCAAGATTGACCCACACCTTCCCGCTGGACTTCGCCGAAGCGATTTCCGGGCTGGAAGCTGTTCCGCCCGCTGGTGCCGTGGAAGACGCCTTCTTGGTCGTGGCGCTCGCCGAGGAACCAGCCGCAGGCTTTGCCGAAGCAGAACTTGCCGTTGGAGCGGAACTTGCCGCGGGCGCTGAATTGGCCGCCGGGGCGGAGGCCGGTGCAGCCGAAGCAGACTTCTTGCTGCTCGTTGTAGAAGCCGGTGTCTCCGACATCGCTGACGAACTCGCCGGAGCCGTCGATTGTGTGCTGCTATCGCTGGCCGCTGCCTTCTTGCTCTTGTGACTCGTCTTCGACGCAGTTGCATCGGATGCACCCGCCGCCGTGGACTGATCGGTCGCGTCTGCACTCGCAGCCTTCGTCTTCGAGCTAGACTTCTTTTTGCTGGCCGTCGACGACGTGTCGCTCGCAGCAGAATCCGGACTCGCAGGAGTATCTGATTTCGCGCTCGACTTCTTCTTGCTGGCACTCGATTTGCCGGCAGTCGATGAAGTGTCGCTGGCAGAATCAGAGCCGGTCGCCGCATCCGACTTCGCGCTCTTCGTGGATTTCTTGCTGGAAGACGTACCACTACTCGAAGCGGCGGATTGATCGTCGGTGGCGGTTGTATCCTTCTTGGACTTTTTCTTTTTGCTCGTGCTGGTTGACGAGGCGGATTGATCCGTCGGTGAAGTACTTTGGGTCTGCGCTAATGCCGGAGCTACGACCAACCCCAGCAGTAGACACACTCCTGCGGCCCAGGTCAGCACCCTTATTCGCAGTGTGCTCATACCGATTCCCTCCTTTAAAGATGTCTTGCTTAATCGTGATTCTGCGCCCGACCTGAAATCTCAGGCGTAGATTCCGCGCTGCCGAATCGTATACGCGACGCGGTCGATGGCGAGCATATAAGCCGCGATCCGGTTGTTGACACCGTGAATTTCGGCAAACCTTACCACATCCTCGAAGGCTGCGACCATGATTGTTTCAAGCTGTTCGTTTACTACGGATTCCTTCCAGAAATATCCCTGGCGATCCTGCACCCACTCGAAGTAGGAGGTGGTCACGCCCCCGGCGTTGCACAGGATGTCGGGAATCACGAAGACTCTTTTTTCCGCCAGAATTTCATCGGCGGACGCCGTTGTCGGGCCATTCGCGCCCTCGGCCAGGATCTTGCACTTTACTCGATCTGCATTGCGGCTGGTGATCTGATTTTCGGTGGCGGCCGGAATCAGAATGTCACAATCCGTGACCAGCAATTCAGCGGGGTCAGCCGCTTCAGCCTCCGGAAAACCCGCCAATGTCCCATGCTTCTGCCGGTAATCAGAGAGCGCCCGCACATCAATCCCATTCTTGTTGTAAAGGCTGCCGGTGACTTCAATAATGCCGGTAATCTTATAGCCTGCTTCATTCATGAGCAGCGCGGCATTCGAACCCACGTTCCCGAAGCCCTGCACAATGACCCGCGTAGATTCGGGCCTCATCCCCAGCTTCTTGATCGCCTCATCGCAAACGATCATGATGCCGCGTCCCGTAGCCTCGCGGCGTCCGCGCGAGCCGCCAATATTAATCGGCTTCCCCGTGACCACCGCGGTCACGGTCTGCCGCATATGCATGGAATACGTATCCATGATCCACGCCATCGTCTGTTCGTTGGTGTTCACATCGGGCGCGGGCACATCTTTCTCAGGGCCGATAAACTCAAACAGTTCCGCCGTGTAGCGCCGGGTCATGCGCTCCAACTCGCCTATCGACATCTTATGAGGATCGCAAATCACGCCACCCTTCGCCCCGCCAAAAGGAATGTTCACCACCGCGCACTTCCAGGTCATCCAGGCTGCCAGGGCGCGAACTTCATCGAGAGTAACGTCCGGGGCATAGCGAATGCCGCCCTTGGACGGACCGCGCGCAATCGAGTGCTGCACCCGGAAGCCGGTGAACACTTCCAACTTGCCATTGTCCATGGCCACCGGAATATGCACGATCAGTTCGCGAGTGGGATAGCGCAGTACCTTCCATATTCCCTCGTCCAGATTAAGTTTGTGCGCGGCCAGATCAAATCGCGCGGTCTGCGCCTCCGTGGGATTAAGCTCCTGCTCCAGCGAAACCGATTTCGTGGCGGTGGTCATAACGATCTCCGATGATGACGAATTAAAGGCAGCAATTCCATGAGTGGCGGCAAACCCCAAGAAGTATAAGCAGCCAAGCACACCGAGGCAAGCGAACGTCAGTACCAATGGAGGACGGGCGTCCCCGCCCGGCGAGTTCGTGTAGAGCGGACACTCCTGTCCGCTGCCTGGACCTTCCGGCGGTTTGAATCACGTGGGGACAGCCGCCCCCGGCTGTCCAGTCGAGCGAAGCTCGACAGAAGCCGCGTCACTTCTTCACCGTTGCACTCAACGTCCCCTTCGCCAATCTCGCAGAAATCTCATCCCCGGCCTTCACCTTCGCGGCATCCTTCAACAACTTCCCCGATGCATCGAACACCAGAGCATACCCTCGCTCAAGAATCGCCAGCGGAGAAAGCGCCGACAGCGCCGTATCCATTCGCTCCACACGAACTCTGCGCTCGAGCAGCAAATTACGGACAGCTGAAAGAATCGCCGTAGTCCGCGCATCGAGGTCTTTCTTCATGCTCGCCAACACTCGCCGCACATCATAGTGCCGAACCGCTGCGGACAAAGCCTCGAACCGCCGCCGCTGCTTCTCGAAAATATCGCGCTGCCCATGGGAAAGCCGATTCACCAGGTCATCCAAGCGTTGCTCGCGCCTGTGGATCAGGTCCATCATGCGGGCGAATGCCCCATGCTGCGCAAGTTCGGTCAGGTTCTGCCGAGCTATGAGCAAGTGATAACGCATCGCCTTCTCAAGCCGCCGGTGCAGCCCTCCAAGTTGCTCATCCACTTCCAACCGCGAACGTATGACCAACTCCGCCGCCGCCGAAGGCGTAGGCGCTCGCAGGTCGGCAACGAAATCCAGAATGGTGAAATCGGTCTCGTGCCCAACCGCAGAGATCACAGGAATCGCGGAAGCCACAGCCGCCCGCGCCAGCCCTTCGTGATTGAACGCAGCCAGATCCTCCGCCGAGCCTCCGCCCCGCGCCACAATAATCACATCCACATTGCGCGCTTTATTGAAGTAGCGAATCCCCGCCGTGACTTCGAGCGCAGCCGCTTCGCCCTGCACCTGCGCGGGAAAAATCAGAACGCTGGCTGTATCGTGCCGTCGCTGCAGAATATTAAGAATGTCGCGCAACGCCGCCGCCTGCGGCGAAGTCACGATCCCAATTCTCGCCGGCAGAGTAGGGATCGCCTTCTTGCGCGCTGCATCAAACAGTCCTTCCGCTTCCAGCTTGGCCTTGAGTTGCTCAAACGCAATCTGCAAAGCCCCGGCGCCCTTGGGCTCGACATACTCGGCCGCGACCTGCAACTCTCCGCGATCCTCATAAATCGTGACCCGCCCGCGTACCACGACCTGCAGGCCATTCTCCGGACGGAAGCGCAACAACCGCGCCGACGACCGAAACATCACCACCCGAATCTGCGCGTTCTGATCTTTGAGAGTGAAATAAAGATGCCCTGAGTCATGCGCCCGGAAGTTCGAAATCTCCCCTTCCACCCAGACGTCGCCATACTCCCGCTCCAGGTGCGTTCGCACCGCCGCCACCAGATCCCGCACCGTCCAGGTGCGGCGCTCCGCGGGACGAAAACTAAAACCAAGCTGATCGGCGGAAGCCATGAAGGGAAGTTTACCGCAGAGCTGAGAACAGCGAACCGAGAACTGAGAACTACTTGCGCAACTTCCCAACGAAGTACATCAAAACCGAAAGCACAATGCTGATCACAATCGAAGTCGCCAGCGGAAAATAGAAAATCGTGTTCTTACCACGATAAACAATGTCTCCAGGAAGCCGCCCAATGGGAAGGTTGCGGCCGAGCAGAATGAACACCAATCCGACAACCACGATGGCCGCACCCAGAAACACCAGCACTTTGCCCAGGTCCGCCACAGCAAAAGTCTAACCCACTCGCAACCTCTCCGCGCAGCCAGGAATGCTAGAATCTGCTCTCATGAGAAGCCGCCTAATCTTCCCCGCTCTCTTACTCGCTGCCATCGTTATCCACGCGCAAAGCACTTCCGAGGTCGAACTCACCGCCGAGCCCCATCACCACCTCGCCCTCGAAAACAAATATGTGCGCGTGTTTCAGGTAGAGCTCCCACCCCATGACGCGACTCTCATGCACATCCATCACCATGACTACGTCTACGTCACGTTCGGTCCCTCGCAAGTCGAGAACGACGTCAAGGGCAAGCCGCCGGTCACGCTCAAGCTGCAAGATGGCGAAACCCGTTTTGTCGCCGGCAACTTCGCCCACATCGCTCGCAATCTGGCCGACACCCCCTTCCGCAACGTAACCGTCGAGCTCCTGCAGGACGAAGCCGCCCGCAAGAACCCTCCGGCAAAGTGGGACGAAGACCGCGGCCTCCACGTCTTTACCGGAGGCACGCAAGACATCATCTTCGTCCAGGACGGCGTGCGCGTCTCCGAGACCGAGTTGCAACCGGGCGCGACCAT
>CAWFVI010000004.1:1895000-2199591 GCA_963819245.1 uncultured Acidobacteriota bacterium
GATAACGGAGGTGGGAACCCTCCGCGCCGAAAGTCTAAGGTTTCCTGAGAAAGGTTAATCCGCTCAGGGTCAGGCGGTCCCTAAGGCGAGGCCGAAAGGCGTAGCTGATGGACATCCGGTTAATATTCCGGACCTCCCTTGTGTTCGTTATCACGATGGGGTGACGCAGGAGGATAAGCAGGCCGTCCTATGGCTATGACGGTCGATGCGTGTAAGGTGTTTCCGGTAGGCAAATCCGCCGGGAAGTTATCACTGAGACGCAAAGCAGTAACCCGTATGGGTGAAAGCTGCCGATTCCACGCTGCCAAGAAAAACCTCTAAGGAGAACGTAAGGGAACCGTACCTCAAACCGACACAGGTAGACGAGGAGAATATCCAAAGGCGCTCGTGAGAACACTTGTTAAGGAACTCGGCAAATTAACCCCGTAACTTCGGGAGAAGGGGTGCCGCATTAGGGTCTCAAAGCCCGAAGCGGCCGCAGAGAAATGCGCACTGCGACTGTTTAACAAAAACACAGGTCTCTGCAAAGTCGAAAACGACGTATAGGGGCTGACGCCTGCCCGGTGCTGGAAGGTTAAAGGGAGAGGTCAACCGCAAGGTGAAGCTTCGAACTGAAGCCCCAGTGAACGGCGGCCGTAACTATAACGGTCCTAAGGTAGCGAAATTCCTTGTCGGGTAAGTTCCGACCTGCACGAATGGCGTAACGAAAGTGCGACTGTCTTAATGAGTGACACGGCGAACTTGTAGTGCCGGTGAAGATGCCGGTTGCCCGCAACTAGACGGAAAGACCCCGTGCACCTTTACTACACCTTTACTATGAACTATGGCACTTGCTGCGCAGGATAGGTGGGAGGCTTTGATTTCAGGCTCTCGGGCTTGGAGGAGCCACCGGTGAGATACCACCCTGCGAGTTCTGTGGTTCTAACTTACTCCCATGAACTGGGAGAAGGACATAGTAAGGCGGGTAGTTTGACTGGGGCGGTCGCCTCCTAAACAGTAACGGAGGCGCGCGAAGCTACGCTCAGGCTGTTTGGAAATCAGCCGACGAGTGCAAACGCATAAGCGTGGTTGACTGCGAGACCTACAAGTCGAGCAGGTACGAAAGTAGGCGTTAGTGATCCGGTGGTTCTGCATGGAAGGGCCATCGCTCAACGGATAAAAGGTACGCCGGGGATAACAGGCTGATCGGAGCCAAGAGTTCATATCGACGCTCCGGTTTGGCACCTCGATGTCGGCTCATCGCATCCTGGAGCTGTAGAAGGTTCCAAGGGTTAGGCTGTTCGCCTATTAAAGCGGTACGTGAGCTGGGTTCAGAACGTCGCGAGACAGTTCGGTCCCTATCTGTTGTGGGCGCAGGAGATTTGAGAGGACCTGTCCTTAGTACGAGAGGACCGGGATGGACGAACCTCTTGTGTTCCAGCTGTCGTGCCAACGGCATAGCTGGGTAGCGAAGTTCGGTAGTGATAACCGCTGAATGCATATAAGCGGGAAGCACTCCTCGAGATGAGATCTCCCAACCCGTAAGGGATAAGAAGGGCCCAGGAAGACTACCTGGTTGATAGACGGGAAGTGAAAGCGCAGTAATGTGTGAAGCTTACCCGCACTAATCGCCCGTTCGGCTTGACCATAGAATTTACTCGGTGCAGAAACAGCCGTCAGCACTCAGCTGTGAGCTTTCAGTTCGAAACTGTTCGAAAGCTGCAGCGTGCTCAGCGACTGGTCAGAAACTGGACCAGACTGAGATCAGTACTGACGACTGGCGCCGACGAAAAGCCGAAGTAAGACGTGGCAGAAATCGGAAGTAAACCAAGATGAAAGTAAGCCACACCCAATCTATTCAGTTGTGAGGCATCGTCCTCACGCTCTTTGAAAATCTTGGCGTAGAGATCCTTCGCTGAAAGGCGCTCAGGATTTCGGCGCGCGGCTCAGACGCCGCGCAAACGCCTCAAGTTTGCAGCGAGGTTTTTGGCCAACGACGAACGGCCAAGGACTAACGACCGCTGCTACGACTTGTCGGTGATCTTACCGCGGGGGCTCCACCCGTTCCCATCCCGAACACGGAAGTTAAGCCCCGCAGGGCCGATTGTACTGCACGCGAAAGTGTGTGGGAGAGTAGGTCGTTGCCGGCATTAAATAAAGGCCACGTTCAGAAATGAGCGTGGCCTTTTTCGCTTGTCGAGGCTCACCCGAGAATCCCACTCGTCAAAGCCATCTTGAAATGGTTAACTTGGGGCTGTACCAATTGAGGAATACATCGCCAAAACATTGCTTGCTCAAAAGACTTAATCAAAACAGCCTTTCGGAGATCGTCCAACTTAATGTCAAAGCTCTCACTGAGGCGACGAACAAACTCCTTCTGCCACGGGCCATTATTCCACATGTGTATGAAGGCGAATGCCGCGACGTTCACCAGGTCATCCACAAAACAAGCCCGATATCCAGTCCAATAGCCCCAGTCAGCGAGGACTATCGTTTTTTGCATTTTGATTAGGTTCCGCGGGTAGAAGTCGCCGTTACTAACGATACGGCGTGATAACCGAAACCCTCCTTTAATAAATTCTTCTGCCTGTTTCAATTCGTCGTAGGAGATACCCATGCTCAGGGCTAGAGTCTCTTGCTTCTCGAACGATAACAGCCAACCCTGAAGATCGAACGCGGATCGCTCCAAGGTTTTTCCAACCGGGTGCAGGGATAGTAGCCAACCAACGTCGATTTTTTGCAAGTCCTGAAGAATCCGAACCATTTCTGAGGACAGTGCTGTGCCCAGAGGAGCACCGCCGTTCCCCTCATTCCATTTATCGCAGTATTTCTCGCCGTCGTAGTCTCGGAAGTAAACAGTTCCGTACTGTCCAAGAGTCCCGTCGGAGCGGACGACCTCGGGAATCTCTAGTAACGCAAAGGTGGTGCTGTAGCGTTCACGTACAGCTGGCAGCAACTCGTTGCATACCAGAAATTCCTCTGGGCTTGTGGCCTTCTTTTCAAATTCCATGGTTGTCACGACCGCACAACAATCAGACGCCCCTGCAGTGACGATTGTACTGCACGCGAAAGTGTGTGGGAGTCCTTCGGCTTCACCTCAGGATAAAATCCGGTCGTTGCCGGCATAAATAAAGGCCACGTTCAGAAATGAGCGTGGCCTTTTCCGCTTTGGTCTCCCGCGCCAGACTGCTTACGCTGCTGCCTGGTGTTGATAGGCTGGGACGAAGACTTCGGCGACGAAGGTTTCGTAGGTCGTCGGAGTCGTATTGCGGGAGGTGCGCGGTTCGAGGGCGCGCATGGATCCTGAGTTCAGGCTGGCTGACATTTCGAGAAGCAGGTTGGCAAACGGCTCGGACATCCCAGACTGAACCAGCGCAGGCCGCATCTGTTCGTCGGGCGGTTGCCTGTATTTGAGATCAGGCTTGCCGATGGCCTTGCCGATAATCGTGGCTACCTCGTTGTAGGTGATATCGCGCTGGCCCTGCAACTCCTGGGTTTGCTTGCCGCGGAAGTCGAGACGTAGAAGCGCCTCGGCGGCAACTGCTCCGATGTCGCGGGCGGCGATCATTGGAAGTTTGAGGTCGGGGCGAATCGGGCCGCCGACAAAGCCCATCGTCGAAATGACGGCAGCTTGCGGCAGGGTGTTTTCCATGAAGGAGACGGCGCGCAGAAAGAGTACGTTGGCGCCGTCGATCTGGTTGAGTTTTTGCTCGAGTTTGTGCAGGCCGACCACGGGGCCGGTTCCTTGGTTTTTGTCGGCACCAATGCTGCTGAGCGCAACCACATGCTTGACTCCCGCATTTTTCAAAGCGGTTGCGATCGCATCGCAGACGCGCTCCGAGTAAGCGAGAGGATCGTTGCTGGTGGGGTTGGGTGGAATCAGGACGTAGGCTGAGTCTGCATTCTGAAAAGCTTTGGTGAGGGCGGCCGCATCGGTGACATCGGCGATGAATACCTCCGCACCCTGCGCCGCATGAGCTTGCAGGTGAGTTGCGTTTCTGCCAACGACGCGAACCTTCTGCTGGCGGGCAAGAAGATTCTGCGCCACAACATGTCCAGTATTGCCGCTTGCTCCAAGTACAACGTGCATAGGTTCCTCCTTGTATAGAGAATTGGATGCGGAAGGGCGGGCTGGGGCTCCGCCGTTTTGGGTTAGGTGTGGGAGAGTAGGTCGTTGCCGGCATAAATAAAGGCCACGTTCAGAAATGAGCGTGGCCTTTTCCGCTTTGCGGCGAATGTGTAGAGCGGACACTCTTGTCCGCTGCTTTTTCCGTTTTGGGATGGATGCCTGCAATAAAGCGGTATCGACTCTCATTTAGAGAACCTGGAACAAGGTGATGGAGTTATATTAGTGGCTAAGGAAAAATATCCCCGCGAAGGGCTCGCTCGGGCGCAGGAGAGGGGCAGTCAGGAGGAGATTATGTGCGTCATGTGTGAGCGCGAACTATGGGGCGAGCACCGAGCGCTCGAACGCGAGTTCTTCAAGCCCTGCAAGACATGTAAGAAGTTCCCTGGCACGAGCTCCGAAGGAACCTGCTATCACTGTTTCGCCATTGGCGACATGATCGACGAGTGCCCCGGGTGCGCGGGCAAACCATGGACCGAAGAGTTCCTAGAGGCCAAAAACGAAATCGAAGGCCTGGACAAGCTGCTGCTCCCGTTCTAGAGCCGGGAAGCGTTACGTCGTTGCCGACATAAATAAAGGCCACATTCAGAAATGAGCGTGGCCTTTTCCGCTTTAGGGATGGCTCAGGGCCTTCTGCGGAGTATGGCTGCGATCACGCGTGGGTTGCGGCGTCCGTGCAGCACGGCGATAACGGCGAGCGGTTTCTCATCGGGCGCGTAAACGATCACATAGTCTCGTAGAGATTGAAACCGGAGGGGCCGTACGGTGAGGTCGGGACGGGTGTGGCCGGCGTAAGGTAAAGAGGGCGAGAGAGCGGATCGCCTCGAAGATTTCTTCGCGTATACGATCGGCAGCGTCGAGGCTATCAGCTGCGATATATTCCCAGATTTTCTTCGAGGTCGGTGTACGCCTCCGGGTGGAGGACAAAACCGCTCATGAACCGGCGCGACGCCCTTCGCTTTTTCTCCGTAGTTTGGCGAAGGCCTCTTCACCGTCAAGCGGCTTCACGCGACCGCTTTTAAGATCGTCGTAGCGGCTATCCAGCATCTCACGAGTCTGGGCCAGTTCTTGCAGATATCCGGCCATAGCGTCCTCGATCAGGTCGTCGGGTGCGCGTCCGGTCTTGGCGGCGAGTTCTTGAAGACGAGACTCGACTGCGGGTCGAAGGTGTACTTCCATGGGTGCTAGTTTAGAGAGGCGGGCTGGCAGTGTCCACAGATATTCACGGGGCGACGCTCGCGCGGGTTGCATAGATCCTTCGTTGGCAGGCCTTCGCTTTGCGATGGCCTGCGCTTCCTCAGGATGACAGCGTGGGAGGGTGGCGGGGGGCAGGGCGGGATGACGGGGTCAACGGCGGCGGACAGGAGTGTCCGCCCTACATGTTTTTTCTTGACTTAGCCTTGCGATATTTTGTATCCTGAGCTTATAACCTAAATGGCTTATTGAAGCCTCTTCGGACGGGGATCGTCCGAGGGGGCTTTTTGTGTCTTGGGCGTTGTCGCGGGGAAGAAGCAGATCCCTCGGCTTCGCTCGGGTTGACAATTTGTTGGAGGATGACAGTTTTTCGGCAGGTTGATGGAGTCTGAAATTTAAGGAGTGAATGCTTATGAGCGTGGGTGTGGTGGTTGGGGATTTGTTTGCTTCGGCGGAGGTTGGGGATTTGTGGGCTGAGGCTGTCCGTCGAGATAAAGGGGTGATGGCTCGGTTTACCGGGAAGCGGCGCGGGGAGATGGCGGAGGCGGCGTTTGTGGCTAAGGCGGTCAGCCTGGGATTTGGGGTGGCTAAGCCTTGGGGCGATAGCGATCCGTTTGACTTTATTGTGCAGGCGGGTGGGAAGCTGTCGAAGGTGCAGGTGAAGTCGGCGCATTGTGTGGGCGAAGACGGCACTTATAGTATTCGGGCGCACGGGCATGACATGAAGGCGTATCGGGCGGATCAGATCGATGTGCTGGTGGCGTTCGTGGTACCGCTGAATGTGTGGTATGTGTTTCCGGTGCGGGCGCTCCGGCGGATGCGGTTCTTGAAGTTGTTTCCTGGGAGCCGGAAGCGGCGATCGAAGTTTGAGAAGTATCGCGAGGCTTGGGGATATTTGCGGGGGTGAGGTTGAGTAAGGCCGCGGCAGAACAGAGCCGGCATAAATAAAGGCCACGCTCAGAAATGAACGCGGCCTTTTCCGCTTTGGGATGAGATGGGGTAGGCTGGCCAACCCTCACATGGTTTTCCACTCTACGGATTCGGAGGAGGGCTCAATAGCTCGCAATGCTCGACGCACTTTACCGTGTCGGCCTCGACAGTGGCTTTCTTGTTGCCGCGAAAATCGATGTCGGGGAGGATCAGCAGGGTTTGCGTGCCATTGGCGACGTTAAAAGTGCAGTTGAAGCTCATCGACTGGACGCCGCGTTCCTTGCAGCCGGTTTTGTCGAGTGCGTCGGTCAGAGTCATGGTCTTGTCGTAGACCTGGTCGGCAAGATGCGAGGGCAGCAGAGCGACCGTCAGGGGAATGGGCGACTTGATTTTCACGCTCAGTTCCTGGCCGTCGTGGTCTGGAGTCATCAGACTGTAGACCTTGGGTGCCGGCGTGATCTGGTATTTTTCGTCGAGGATGCGGTGCCAGTGGAACTCAGGCTGAATGCAATTGTAGTACTGGATGTGGAGATCGTTGGGCGACATGAATTGCCGCGCTCCAGGTCCGAGGACGGCGCCAATGGTGGCGAGGGCGGGCTTCTCGGGCCTGCGCTCATCGCGGAAGGTGATGATCATGGGGCGGTCGGAGGGAAGATGACATTCGTAAATCGCGCTGGTGACATGCTCCTTCACGCAGAGGAAGCTGAAATTCGCAGGGGCTCCGGGGTGCTGCATGGCGGCGTTCCATTCGTCGGCCCAAGCCATGGCCACGGTGACCGGGTATCTGGAGTCGATCTGCACGTGCATGCCGCCGCCCCCGACAGCGGGATGGTAGACGCGGGCGGCGTGGAGGCTGGCGGGCTCCAAAGGGATCGTTTCGCTGTCGGCAGCGCGCCAGATAACGCTATCTTGCGCATACGAGCTCGCGGCGAAGGCGCAAAACAGCAGCGCGGCGAAAATCGAAAGGTTCCTCATACTAGAAGTATTTGCTGGGTCCATGCGCGTACCCTAGCGAATTCGCGAGGGGGGGATTACGAAGGTACCAAGTGCCCGTGATAACGAGAGAATGTCGGCTGGGGCCTTTGTGCACCAGAAATTTCCGCTCCCGAGGCCGAGTCATAGATACATTGGCCTTTCCTCTGCCGGTGACTCAATTCGGTGGCTCAGCTCGAATAGAATTGCAATCATCGACGAGAGGTCACGATGAGTAAAGTTAAAGTCGGTGCGTTTTCAGTTTCGATCGATGGGTTTGGCGCTGGGCCTCGGCAGGATGTGCAGAATCCCCTGGGCGTCCGCGGGTCCGAGCTCCACAACTGGTTTTTTCACACCGAGATATTCAAGAAGATGCAGGGTCAGAGCGGGGGGACTACGGGCATCGACAACGATTTTGCCGCTCAGTCTTTCGAGGATGTGGACGCGTGGATTTTGGGCCGGAATATGTTTGGGCCGGTTCGTGGTCCGTGGAAAGACGATTCCTGGAAAGGGTGGTGGGGCGACAATCCTCCGTACCATACGCCCGTGTTTGTGCTCACGCATCACGCGCGGTCTCCCATCGCGATGGAAGGCGGTACCACGTTTCACTTCGTTACCGATGGATTGGAGTCTGCCCTGAAGAAAGCGAAAGAGGCGGCCCAAGGCAAGGAAGTGCGAATCGGTGGCGGCGTGTCGGTCATTCGTCAGTATCTGATCGCAGGTCTGATCGATGAAATGCACTTGGCGGTCTCGCCGGTTCTGCTGGGCGAGGGCGAACATCTATTCACTGGAATCAGTCTCCCCCAGCTTGGCTTCAGGCTTGTCCGCACCGTCGCCGGAGAAAATGCAACTCACGTTTTTGTCAGGAAGGGATAGCGGCTTTTTATGCTTTCGCGGGGTGGACGCAAGGTCCCTCGACCCCGCTCGGGTTGACAGTCGGTGGGGGACGACACTTGCTTGCGACGACGGTGTTTACGATCAAAGGCGGAGGACGGGAGTTTTCGCCCTACACTGGTTTTGGATTTCTGACGAATTGGCGTTGGTGCCAGTAGGGGTAGGCTGGGGTTACTTCGCTGGCGGCGTCGAGTTTCGCTATTTGCTCGGGAGTTAGGTTCCATCCTGTGGCGGCCAGGTTTTGGCGCAGTTGTTCTTCGTTGCGGGCGCCGATAATTACGCTGGCTATCGTCGGCCTTTGCAGGAGCCAGTTCAGGGCGATTTGTGGAATGGTTTTTCCGGTTTCGCGGGAGACTTCATCGAGGGCGTCCACTACTTTGTAGAGATATTCGTTCGCAACTGGCGGGCCTTGCTCGGCAGTGCTGTGCAGCCTGCTTACTTCCGGGAGTGGTTGGCCGCGGCGGATTTTCCCTGTAAGCCTGCCCCACCCTAAGGGACTCCAGACGATGGTTGCTACTTCTTGGTCCAGGCCAAGCGGCATCAGTTCCCACTCGAAGTCGCGTCCTACCAGCGAATAGTAGGATTGATGGGCTACGTAACGCGCCCAACCGTACCTTTCGGAGACGGCGAGAGACTTCATCAAATGCCATCCCGAGAAATTGGAGCACGCGATGTAGCGGACTTTGCCGCTTTGCACCAGCGTATCCAGAGTCTTTAGAGTTTCTTCGACAGGCGTCTGCGCGTCGAAACCGTGCATGTGATAGACGTCGATATAGTCGGTGTTGAGGCGGCGCAGGCTGGCCTCGCAGGACTGGATCAGGTGATAGCGGGAGGAGCCGAGATCGTTAGGTCCGTCGCCCATAGCGAACGTGGCTTTGGTGGAAATTAAAACCTGGCTGCGGCGTCCGGCGATTGCTTTTCCAAGGATTTCTTCCGATGCGCCTTGAGAATACACGTCGGCGGTGTCGAAGAAGTTGACTCCGGCTTCGAGGCAGACGTCCACCAAGCGGGTGGCTTCTTTCACGTCGCTGTTGCCCCAGGCTTGAAAGAACTCGCCCTGCCCGCCGAAGGTGCCGGCGCCGAAACTGAGAACGGGGACTTTTAATCCGGAGTGACCGAGTTGTCGAAATTCCATGGGAAGTAGATGCTCGTGGCGGGGTCGGAGATGCGGACGAGCTGATAAAGTCAAAATCGGCGGACAGGAGTGTCCGCCCCGCACACTGATAATCTTGCGACATGCCTCCGACATCTTCTCGATCTTCGGTTGTGTTGGCGCTGGTCGGCGGATTATTTGTCGGGGTGGTGTTTGCCGGGTCTGTGGGATGGTTGATGCTGTCCCGAAATTCCGGGCGCAGTTTGTTGAGCCACGTCTGGTCGTCGGTGACCGGCAGAGTTCTTGGCATTGATGTGAGCCAGCCCACCGTCGTCGATCGCATTCAGCGGCTGCAGCGGCTGGAGACTGTGGTTTACACGATGGACAAACTGGTTACCGGGGAGAAAGAGAATCCTATCTTTCCGGATTTTCTCGCTGGAGATCGACTCTTGATGATGGTGCACGGCGAAGTTGTGGCGGGGATTGATTTTTCCAGTTTAAAGCCGGGTGATGTTCGACTGAATGGCAGAGAAGTGCATTTGCGTCTTCCAGCATCGCAGGTGTTCAGCACCCGGCTCGACAGCGCGAAGACTCGCGTGTATTCCAGGCAAACCGGGCTGCTGGTGCCGACTGATCCGAATCTGGAGACGGAAGTGCGTCAGGAGGCGGAACGTGAGCTGCAAGCGGCGGCTCTGGCCGATGGCATTTTGCAAACTGCCCAGCAGAATGCGGCTTCGACGATCACCAGTCTGCTGGAAGGTTTGGGATTCGAGAAGATTGAGTTCGAGTAGCGCTTGCCATGGTGTGATCTTTAATTTCCGAATCAATTTCCACAATCAATCAAGAGTCAACGGCGGCGCACAGGAGTGTCCGCCCCACACGGGTGTATGATTTTTGGACCGGGAGGAATGTCCAATGGGAATCGCACTCGCAGACAATGTCAAGCAACTGCTTGATCGCCCTAATTTTGCTCATCTGGCGACGCTGATGGAGGATGGCTCACCGCTCAGCACTCCGGTGTGGGTGGGCCGTGAAGGCGATCGAATCATCGTTTGCACGGGAGCGAAGTCGCTAAAGGCGCGAAACACTGGCCGCGATCCTCGAGTGGTGCTCTCCATGGTGGACTTCAATGATCCTTATACAGAGGTACAGGTTCGTGGACGTGTGGCTGAGCAGCGTCCCGACCCTGAGTTGAAACTGATGGACGCAATCTCGATGAAGTACATTGGCAAGCCCTTCCCCCTGCGTGCTTCCGAAGATCGGATCGCTCTGATTATCGAAGCCGACAAGGTGCGCTATATGAAGCTTCCCTTTGAGCACACGCCAGCGGCATAGGGCGCGTCCGGTTCAGTGTGCGATTCTTGCGGGCGAACGCCCCTTCGGCTGCGCTCAGGGCAGGTCCGCGCCACACGTCGATAACCAAATTTCCCTGGAGAAGTCCATATTGGAGGGAAGCTGGTTCTTCGGAGGTAGCCATGAAGCGTCGCGATTTCATCGTTCATGCGGTCCGCGGCTTGGGGGCGGCTTGGGTTGGCTCGCGGGGCTTGGCGGCCTGGGCTTCTTCCGCGCCGGCCTTAACAAAAAAGTTCAGCGCGTCGGATACGGTGGTTCTTGGACACATCGGCATCAAGACCAGCCGGCTCGCGATGGGCACGGGCACGATTGGTTACGACCATCATTCAAATCAGACTGCGCTTGGCGTCAAAGGGCTCTCTGAATTACTGCTCAATGGTTACGACCAGGGATTGCGGTTCTTCGACGCGGCCGATGCCTACGGAAGCCATCCGCATGTGGCTGCGGCTCTCAAGCAGTTGCCGCGCGATAAAGTTACTGTGCTAACGAAGACCTTCTCGCGCGATCCCAAGTCCGCGCGCGCCGACCTGGATCGCTTTCGCCGTGAGCTCGGCACCGATTACCTGGACATTTGCCTGATCCACTGCGTCACGGAAGGCGATTGGACCGAGCGCTATAAGGGAGTGATGGACGTCCTCTCTGAAGCCAAACAGAAGGGCATCATTCGGGCGCACGGCTGTTCGTGCCACAGCATTGAGGCGCTGCGGGCGGCGGCCAAGTCGACGTGGGTAGAGGTCGACCTAGTGCGCATGAATCCGATTGGCTCGCACATGGATGCCGACCCCAAAACCGTGGCCGACGTATTACGCGAAATGCGAGCTGCCGGGAAAGGGATTGTCGGAATGAAGATCCTGGGCCAGGGAGATTTGCGTGCGCGTCAGGACGAAGCTTTGAAGTATGCGTTATCGTTGGGGCTTCTGGATGCATTCACGATCGGGGCGGAGAGTAAAGCCGAGCAGCAGGATTTGATCCGGCGGATCGGGATTGCGGCGTGAGCAGGAGCTAGAGTTGTTTGACGTATTCGAGCAGCGGCATGCCGGAGAAATCTGCGATGTTTGCCGAACGACGGTACCCGTTTTTCTCGTAGAATTTCATGGCGGCCTGGAGCGGCAAGGTTGTGTCCAGCGTGATTCGTTTGCATCCGCGCGCGCTCAAGTAGCTTTCGATTGCGGCGAGTAATTTCGCGGCAACACCCAGACGGCGCCACTGGGGTAAAACTGCCATTCCGCGCAAATGACCTTCTGCGGCGTGACACGCCCCGGCGACCGTTCCCACCACATTGCCGGACGCGGTCGCAACCAGGACATGCATCTGCAGGAAACGAACGTGCACCGTTTCTTCGTCCAAAACGGTGTCGGCAAAAGCGGCGGGTGAATATTCTGCGCGATAGGGCTCGAAGGCGGCAGCCAGGCACTTCAGGATACCGCCGGCATCGTCCTGGCCGGCGGGGCGAATCTCAATCTCGGCTGCCGACTCCATGTTGACCGCTGCCGCTCGTCACTGCCCTCCGAGTAGTTGGTAATTGGAATTGGTTGTCGTTACCTGGAGCTGCTTGGCGGTCGCGTTTAGAACCGACTGTTGCACATAGTTGGTGCCGTCGGGCAGGCTCGCCATCTGAATCGCCAATGTGACTACATCCTTGGGCTCATCCATGTACGTGTTCACATTGACCGTGGTGATCTTTCTTGCGCTCGTATCAAACGAAAGCGTCATCTGATCTCCGGGCTGAGAGTAGTTCTTGAAGACGATTTGCGCCACCGGCGACCCCGGAGACGAATTCAATGAGGCATTGCCGGCCTGAAACGCTTGCGCCATTTTCTGCGGGTCGGGCGGTACATAGAGGGCGAGAAGGGTCTTTACCTGTCCCATGTACTGCTGCATCTCTTCGGTCTTCTTCTCAATGATCCGCTGCTTCATTCTGCCTCCGCTGGGAGGTTGCGGCGGCGGCCCCATCGGAGTCTTCTGGACCGTCCCATCAGGGCCGTACTGGCACATGGATGTCTTGGGGGGCTTGGGATCGCCCTTGAGCGTGAGCTGGGTTGTTTCCATCCATTGATAGCGGTGCAGCTTCTGCTGATTCTCCGCAGCAGACTGCTTTATGGCTGCTATTTTCTCCTGCAGTTCTCCTCCGGGTGCCCCACCCATCTGGGCGATCGCAGGAACCATGGCGGCAAGCACCACGGCAGCGACAAGCAGTAAACGCTTGTAGGTATAGCAAGGCAGCTTAATGACCGACCGCGTCGCATCGGTGGTGAAGATGAGTTGGTTCATTTAAGTCTCCTGTTGGAAGGCAAACGGTGGACGTTGTCTTTCGGTATTTTGAGAGACCCCACGATAACTCTTTGCTTCATACAGGTCAACGTCAACGTTTGCTAAATGTTGAGAGCGCAGAATCGTATGCTGGCCTGAAACTCCGGGCTTCTTCGGACCCGGAACTTTGGTTCTGTAAAGTAATGTAAAACCTGAGTGGATTCCGCTCCCGCGGGTTTACCTTTTACATAGATGAAGGTGAAAGATCCGAACGGATTCGCGGCCTCTTCACTTCCGGTTTTTCCGTTCCTGTCTGTCCTTTGTTAGTCTGGAGGGAACCCGTTTTCACCCCGATCTGCGAACGCAAGGGCTCTGCTGAGACAGCATGTAATTGCAGGGTTGGATTTCAGAGGCTGGAAGGGTAGCCGGCGCGAAGCGGGATTTTAACTGAAGACTTGACGTCCTACCCACGGAAGGGGGAAGGTACTGCTTGCGTTTTTTTCTGCCGTTAATGCTTATCTTGTTGGGACAGGGTCTATGGGCGCAAGAGCGCAGTTCATTTTTGGCGCCTGCCGTTTCATCGGAGTCTTCGGAACCTGCTGCGACTGCATTGCCCGACACGCAAAGTCCACAACAGAGCTCGTCGCCGGAACAGTCCGGGACATCGAACTCTGGCAGCAACACGAAGGAATCCGATGCGAAGAGTGCAGCCCAGAGTACGGCGCCTGCAAACCAAGAGGTGGCGCCCGAAAAGCAGCAACCGAAGCGAATTCTGGGCGTGATGCCTAATTTCCGTGCGGTCAGTGCCGGCACGCACCCGCCGCCGCCGACGCCGAAGCAATCCTTCATCCTCGCGACCCGGAACAGCTTCGACTACTCGTCCTTTATCTTCGTGGGCATCACTTCACTCATGGCTGAGGGAACCAACGCTCACCCACAACTCGGGAAAGGCATCGGTGGGTTTGGGCAATACTACTGGCGAGGGCTTGTCGACAAAACCGACGGCAATTACCTCGTCATCTTTGCACTACCGACGGTGTTCCATCAGGACGAACGCTATTACGCAATGGGTCAGGGTGGTTTCTGGAAACGCGGCATCTATGCAGCCTCTCGGGTCGTTATCACTCCGAACTATCACGGACACAACAGCTTTAATATTTCCGAACTGCTGGGCCGGGGTATTGCGCAAGGAATTTCGGCGGCGTATTACCCAAGCCAGGCTCGGACCGGGGAGGCGCTCGCCACGAAGTACGGATACGCGATTGGGCGGGACGCGCTGACCAACGTGTTCCGCGAATTCTGGCCGGATATCGCCACACATGTGCTGCACCGGCATCCGTAAACCATGGCGTTCTCCCCCCACACGGAACGTATCGCACTGGCTACGCGATAAGCCGCATCTTTATCACGCGCAGTGATTCCGGGCACCAGCAATTCAATTTCTCTGAGGTTTGCGGCAGCGCGGCTGCTGCTGCCATTTCGACCTACAGCTACCATCCCAGCGCCGATCGTACTCTGTCGAACACCGCGAGCGTTTGGGGGACGCAGGTAGGGTACGACACCATCACGCTCGTGGTAAAAGAGTTCTGGCCCGACATTCGCCGCAAGCTGAGCAAGAAGAAAGCCTCACCCTCCAACTGATCTATTGCTTCGAGGTTTCTGGATTACAATCGCTCGCAGTCGACTGAGCTAATGGAGAAGTCCGCATGTTTCAACCCGACCTGCTTCAGCACAAACGCATTCTTATCACTGGCGGTGGCACAGGTTTAGGGAAAGGCATGGCCCACCGTTTTCTGGAGCTGGGCGCAACGGTTTACATCTGCGGGCGGCGCGAGCAAGTTTTATCTGAGGCGGAAGCTGAAATGAACCGCGTGGCGCCGGGAAAGATTCGGTCTCTAGCTTGCGATATTCGCGATCTGCCCAGCCTGGAAGAAACTATAGCGACAATCTGGAAAGATGGCCCACTCGATGTCCTGGTGAACAACGCTGCGGGAAACTTTCTGGCTCGCACGGAAGAGTTATCGCCAGGCGCATTTGAAGCCGTGATTGGAATCGTGCTGATGGGTACGATCAACGCGACCATGGCTTGCGGACGCAGATGGTTGCAAGCCGGGCACTCCGGCGTCGTCCTGAACATTGCCGCAACCTACGCATCGACGGGTTCAGCGTATGTTGTACCTTCGGCGATGGCGAAGGCTGGAGTCGTCGCACTGACTCGCAGCCTGGCCGTGGAATGGGGGGGACGTGGCATCCGCATGAACGCTATCGCTCCGGGACCGATTCCTACCGAAGGAGCGTTCTCCCGTTTGCTTCCGCGTCCGGAGCTCGAACAGTTTGCCCGCGAGCGAAATCCACTTCGTCGCTTCGGCACCGTCGAGGAGTTAGCGAATCTCGCGGCATTCCTGGTGAGCGATGGCTCGGGCTACATTAACGGTGACGTGATCGTGATGGACGGCGGCGAACAACTGCAAGGCGCTGGCGAATTCAGCGCGTTGGGAAGATTGCTGGGGGAGGATGACTGGAAATCACTTAAGCCGCGCAAGGTACCGCGAGGCTAGGATCCATTAAACCGCGTCAATTCCTAATGCAAGCTCTTTTCCGCTGTCTTAAACATCTCCGGCATCGCGACATTCCAGCTTTGCCAGTCATGGCTACCCGGCGTGCTGATCAAGTCTACATCTATGCCACGCTCGCGCATCCGCCGTGCGAATCGCTTGTTTATCGCGTATAGCGGATCATTTTCTCCGCACGACAAGAACCAATTCGCGCTGGGGTTCTTCGGCGCATGATCAAGAAGCTCAAAAACATCCTCGCCTTTTCTGGTAGTGTACCGCACACCGAAGATGGTCCAGATCCTCCACGTCTGCCCCCAGCGCCGCAGGCTCGCCCGGCGTTGCGTAATGTCCATGGGGCCGCTCATGCTTGCCGCAAATCCATAACGCTCTGGGTGCTTCATTGTCAATTTCACTGCACCATACCCTCCCATCGAAATCCCCGCAATTCCCGTGTGCTCGCTGCCCTTCATCACTGGGAATCTCGCCTCGACATCGCGCGGGAGTTCCAGCACAATCGCGTCTTCCCAGCGTGCATGTCTCTTGTGTTTGGCGTTTGTGTAATACGACAAGTCTGCCTCTGGCATCACAACGATCAGTCGCGCGGTAATGGCCAGCTTCACGAGTTCCGAGCGCTCCATTATTTCTGCCGGACTGCTATTCACACCGTGAAGCAGGTACAAAACTGGAAGCAATTCGCCCGCGTTCACCGTGGGAACGACTGCACGATACCAGAGCACACCGTTTATGCTCGTACTGGGGAAACGAATATCTGTCACAGTGACGGCGTCGGTAGTGGACACAAGCTGTACAGTCGTCCGTTGAACCGGGCGGTAACATCCCAAGCAGAAAAGTAAAGAGAAAACCAACAGAGCCATTTCTTGGGATGGTCGAAGAATGAGCCGGGAGTTGGCGCCGTTCAATATCTCTATCTCTGCGGTGATGGCATTACCAGCCATTTGAGCAGCATGTTCACCAGCGTGAGCACGATGCCGCCCAGAAACGCCGCTCGGAAACCGGTTATATGGAAGCCCGGTACGAACGTCGAGGCTAGTTCCAGCATGATCGCATTGATCACAAACCAGAACAGTCCCAGGGTGAGGATGGTGAGCGGAAAGGTAATGATCTTTAAGAATAGCCCCACAGTCGCGTTGACCAGGCCGATAACGACGGCAGCAATGAGCGCGGCAGCCGCGCCATCCACATAAAAGCCGGGCACCACGCGGGAGGTGATCCAAACCGCCAGCGCGCTAACGAACCAGTGCAAGAGCATTCGCAGCATGAAGATCCTCTCGACTGCAAACCGACTATAAAGCGGCTGGGCGTGCCATAGCAACCTTGATCATCGCCTTCCTCGCCCGCGAAAAGTGTAAACGCTTTCTGAGCTATCTCATGAAAGGGGTCGCCAGGAGGCGTCGAGAACAAGTGCCGTGGCGTGCCTAAGTTCCTTACGCACAGCCTCATAGGCGGGTTTCCCGCCCTGCGATCGGTTCGACCTAAACTTATCTGCAGGATCGCCGATAGTCCTGAATAACGGTAGTCTGAAGGAGGAACATTATGGTAGCTCCGATTTCCGGAGGTACGGCTTTCGACTTTGGTGCAGCGGCCCAAATTACGGCTGCGCAAACTGAGGCCACAGCTGCCCCCGCTGCAACTGCCAAGCAAGCAACCAAGATTGAGCCAGCAGGTGACAGCGTAAGGCTTTCTGACAGCGCGCAAGTCCGTCTTTTAAGAACACAGGGTCAGACGGTCGCACAGATCGCCATAAGCACAGCCCTGACGGCTCAAGCGGTGGATAGCTACTTGGGGATTGCGCAGGCACCCGTACAAAAGATCGCAGCGAGCAACAAGTAGCTCAAAATCCACTGGTCTTGGCGGGCGTCGCCCGAATGAGATCGGACTTCGGGGGAGGACCGATCTTACTTGGCGCCCGCCGCGGCCTTATTCTCCAGTCCCTCAAAAACATCTTCCGCTCGCCGCAGAGCTTCTTGTACGTTCTCGCAAATGTTTTCGCGTCCAATCACGTCTTCAAACTCGGCCTGCCGAATGAGTTGAGCGGGCTGTTCGCGGGCGCCGCAAAGAATCAGCGTCCGATTCGAGGCGTGCAGTTCCCGCGCCACTTCCTCTAACGCGTATAACCCCGTCGCATCGATCGCGGTCATATTGCGCAAGCGCAAAATAACCACGGGCGGCAGTTCATGGATTTTCTCCAGGATCGTCGCGATCTTGTCCGTCGCGCCAAACAAGAACGGCCCGTGAATACGGAAGATGGTTGCGTAGTAGGGAATGTCCTTGTCTTGCAGGATGTGTACCCGGCCGTCTTCGACGTAGTCGTCCGTGACCTGAGATACGGTCGTGGTATTTGCCACCCTACCGATGAACAACAGGGCGGCCAGAATCATCCCGGCCTCGACTGCGACTGTAAGGTCGGCGAACACGGTGAGTGCGAAGGTCACCAGCCAGATACTGATGTCGGTCTTGGTCAGTTTCAGCAGTTGCGGGATCTCGCGCCACTCGCCCATGTTGTAGGCGACCACCAGCAAAATAGCTGCTAGCGATGCCATCGGAATAAAACTGGTCAGATGTGCGGCAAACAGGAGCACACAGACGAGAGTCAAGGAGTGAATGATTCCGGCAACGGGTGTCTTAGCGCCGGCTCGGATATTGGTCGCAGTGCGCGCGATCGCGCCCGTGGCGGGCAGCCCACCAAACATCGGCGAAACGATGTTGGCCACGCCCTGTGCCATCAGTTCAACATTCGGATTGTGATGGTCATTGCTCATGCGGTCCGCCACCACCGCGGACATCAATGACTCAATCGCGCCCAGCATCGCGACCGTGAAGGCCGGGCCCAGCAGCCCATGAATAAGATCGGCACGGAAGCGCGGAATTACGAAGTGGGGCAGGCCGCTCGGAATCCCGCCGAAGCGCGTTCCAATGGTTTCAACCGGCAGTTTGAGCGCGACCACCGCGATTGTGCCTGCGACCATCGCCACGATGGGTCCGGGAATACGGTTCGAAAGCGCGCGGCATACCAAGAGCGTCACCAGGGTGCCGACGCCGAGAACTGTCGCGGTGTACGACAAAGTATGAAAATTGGCTGCTATGCTTTCCATGCGCAGCCAGAACACGCCCGGAATCTTTTCGATCTTCAGTCCAAAGAGATCTTTGATCTGCGTACTCGCGATCAGAACCGCGATTCCATTGGTGAAACCGATCACGATGGGCCGCGGGATGAACTTGACAGCCGTGCCCATGCCCGTGACTCCGAGAATGATGAGCAGAACTCCGGCCATCACGGTACACATGAACAGTCCGTCCACGCCGTGCACGGCGACAATTCCCGCGACCACCACGACGAACGCGCCCGTCGGACCGCCGATCTGGGTCTTTGATCCTCCCAATGCGGAAATCAAAAATCCCGTCACCACCGCGCAATAAATTCCCGCCTGTGGTGTGAGCCCGGAGGCGATGGCAAACGCCATGGCCAGCGGCAAGGCCACCAGTCCGACCGTCACCCCCGCGACGAGGTCATGCAGGAAAGTGTTCAGGCTGTAATCGCGCAGGCAGAGAACCGATGCAGGCAGCCAACGCTCTTCTAAGTTCGCAGTCAACGAATTCGTAGCCAGGACGCACGCTCCATGAACATTTTCATTATGCCAGCAATGACTCGAATATTCAGTGCCGCATGTCACACCGAGGGGCAATGCGCCATTGCCGTACTTTGGTTATGGGCACAACACTCCAGTCGCTCACTCCCACCCTGCCGCATCAATCCGCTGTCCCGTTTGCAGATAGTGATTGATTGCCGTCTCCCAACTTTGCATCTTATGGCGAAACCATTTCTGATCGTAACGTTCGACCTCCCGATTACCCTCAGTCGACAGGCCTGTGTATGTGTATTGGATGAACGCGTTGGTGTGGCCGGGTGAAGTCTGCGCTCCAGAGCTTCTGCTAAGGCAGATCCTGATTTGTGCCGCCACCAGTCCAGGATTCACCCAAGCATATGCAATGCGAAAGGATGCAGGATCGTAATCAGTGACCATCCAAGTGGTCTCAGTGCCGTCTTCGTTTGGTGTTATGAAGACGCAACCGTACTCGGCGGCGCCCGATCCCGAGTAAATCAAACGATACTGCCATGCCGGAACCCAATCCGCCTCACGGACTGGACATAACAGCGGGAAAATTTTTTCGGGCGGAGCCACGTTGTTTTGAGTGTATTCGTGAGTGATGCGCTTGCCTTGAAATTTCGACATCGTTCATCCTCCATTCTCCAAAAAAGAAATGGCCCGCGCCATTGAGCGCGAGCCTGGATCTCGTGACAAAAGAAACAGGCCGGATTGATCAATCCGGCCCTCTATGCTCTGATTTATTGTCTCACCCGCCTCGCTTCTGCGCAACCCGTGCCAGGAGGAGCTATCCCAGCCTGCTCTCAACTGGGAGCGCTCGGCGCACTCGGGGCAGTTCTCTGCGGTCTCTGCGTTTTAAGAGCTTGATGATACCCGCCGAGCGCAAAATCTTAAATCGCAGAGATCGCGGAGAAGACCGGCAGAGTGCGCCGAGATAATAAATTGCCTTCGCCGCGCCTTAGAACAAATTCCACAGGAACTGGTTGTAGACGTCGTGGTGATACTGCACTTCAGGGGCTTTCACGAAAGTCCCCAGAAGGCGCGGACAGCGATCGGCTGAGGCCTGCTTCAGGTCCGCATAGCGAGCCTTGACGTCTTCACCCAGCAGTTTCGTCGTCCACTCCGCATTGCGAAAATTCGCCAGCGCGTCGTAGATGTTATCCGGCAAATAGCGCTGCGCCTGCCGCAGATTCTTGATCTTCGCCGTGTCACCGTCGACACCGGTTTTGAAAATCGAATGCATGACTAGATAAGGATTCGCGTCCGGCGCGACCGAGCGAACTTCCACGCGCATGCTCTTCTCGTTGCCGATCGGAATGCGAATCATGGAGCCACGATCCGTGGGCGACGCCTTGATCTGGTTCGGCGCCTCAAAGTGCGGGTCCAGGCGGCGATACGCGTTGACACTGGGATTCAGCAGCAGGCAAAGATCATTCCCGTGGGTGAGGATGCGATCGATAAACTCCCAACCCATTTTGCTCAGCTTCTCTTCACCCTTAGCGTCCCAGAACAAATTCTTCCCGCCTTTGCTGATTGAGACATTGGTGTGCATCCCACTGCCATTCACGCCCACCACCGGCTTGGGCAGGAACGACGCGGTGCAGCCCATCTTGGTCGCTACCTGGCGGCAGATCAGTTTGTAGAGTTGAATCTGGTCCGCTGCAGCCACTACTTCCCCGTAGCCATAGTTGATCTCGAACTGCGAGGGCGCAACTTCAGGGTGATCCTTTTCATTCTGGAAGCCCATCGCACGCTGCACCTCCGCCGTGGTATCGATGAAGGTGCGCAACACATCGCCGGGCAGTGAATGGTAATAGCCGCCAGTGTTGACGTACTCGAATTTGCCAGTTTCGTGATAGCGGCGCTCCGCATCCGGCCCTTGAAACAGGAAGCCCTCGATTTCGTTGGCCGCATTCAGCGTGTAGCCGTGTTTCTTGTTCAGACTATCGGCGTAGGTCTTGAGAATGCCACGGATGTCAGCACTGTAAGGTGTGCCGCCTTTATCGATCACATCGCCGAAAACCAAGACCTTGCCCGGCCCGAAGACATCGGCTGGACCCCAGTAAAAGGCACTCCAGTCAATGCCGAGGCGCAGGTCGCTCTCTCGCTGAGCGGTGAACCCGCGAATCGAAGAACCATCAAAAGTGAGATTGTCCCAGCTCTTGATCAGAAACTTCTTGTCGTAATCGAGCATGTGCAGACGGCCTTCGAGGTCGCTGAACAGCACGGTCACGGCCTTGATCCGCTTTTCCTCGGTCAGATATTCGATACGCTCCTCTTGAATCTTATGAATAGCAACACGATTCTTGCGTTGCTCCTTGGCGTTCAAATTCATCTCTTCCAGTTCGTCGTACGGGATGGCCAGGAAATTTCGCAATTCAGTCGGCATGGATCTCCTTGTAAGTTTTGCAAACACAACTCAGATGTGTTTCGGGGGATGATCAGAACTTGGTAGGGTAACGCGGAGCACCACCCCCTGCCAATCAAAAAAGCTTATAAGACGGATTAAAGGAATCTATTCGACGAGCTTGTGTGGCGACACCCGTCCTCGGCTGTCCGGTCGAGCAAAGCTCGACTCGCTTGGGTACAATCTCCGAGACTCGGTTAGCCTTGAAGGATTCACGCGATGGACATAATCCTGAACGACGTCGAAACCCGAGTGCTCGGCTCGCTGGTGGAGAAAGACGTCACCACTCCCGATTACTATCCCCTCTCTTTAAATGCGCTGGTCAACGCCTGCAACCAGAAAAACAACCGCGACCCAGTGATGCATCTGGAAGAAGATGCGGTGCAGGAGGCGCTGAGCACTCTCCAGGACAAACGTCTCGCCGGCCCCACCAGCAGCGCCGACAGTCGGGTCACCAAGTACGAACATCGGCTGCAGGAAGCCTTCAACTTTACTCGCGGCGAGACCGCCGTCCTCTGCGTGCTGTTATTGCGCGGCCCCCAAACCCCCGGGGAGCTCCGCGGCCGCACCGAGCGTATGCATCGCTTCGAGGACCTCACTGAAGTGCAATCCACCTTGCAGCGCTTGATGCAGCGCGATCGGCCGCTGGTCAGAGTTCTCCCCAGACAACCCGGAACCAAAGAATCCCGCTACAAACATCTGCTGGCGGGTGACGTGGAAGACGCTGCCGATGTCGCGCAGGCACCCTCGTCCGCGTTTGTGGCCAGCAACTCGCACGATGCCGACCGTATAACGCACCTGGAAAACGTAGTATCTGAGCTCAGAAAAGAAGTAGCCGACCTCAAACAACAACTTGCCAGCTTCCGAAAACAGTTCGAATAGCGGGCTCATGTGGTCGATTGTCCCGGGTCACTGCCTCGGTCAGAACAAGGACTGCCCCTCCGCCCGTACATCGCAAGTAGGTTAAACTAAATAACTTTCTTCAGGAGGAATTTTCATATGCCCGAAGCCGCCCTCAGTGGCGCAGAATTTAAACAGCAACTGCGCGAAGGCACGCCCAAGCTAGGCCTGTTCCTGAACGCGCACAGCCCTACCGTCGCCGAGCAACTGGCCCACAGCGGTTACGACTGGCTGCTAGTCGACACTCAACATGGGCCCATGGACCATGAGAAACTTTCCGCTATGCTGGCGGCCATCGCGAACGGCGGAGCCAAGTCCATCGTCCGCGTTGGCGGATACGACGATCGTCCTGGCATTCAACAGGCGCTCGATCTTGGCGCCGATGGGGTTCTCATTCCCTACATCAACAACGCGGAGGAAGCGCGGCAAGCCGTGAGTTGCAACAAATATCCGACGACCGGTACGCGCTCAGTGTACTTTCCGCAGCGCAGCATGAACAAGGCCGGTCTGCTTGGTTACGCTGGCAACGCCAACAAAAACCTCATTGTCGCGCTGCAGGTCGAAACCGCTTCGTGCATCGAGAACATGGCCGAGATTGCCGCCGTACCCGGCGTCGATATTTTGTTCCTTGGCCAGAACGACCTCTGCATGTCGATGGGTCTCTACGAGAAATACGAATTTCCCCACATGTACACCTCGCCGGAGCTGGGAGCAGCCACGCAGAAACTCGTCGAGCAGGCCCGCAAGAATAAAGTCATTCTCGGACTTTTCCTCTTCGGTACCGCGCGCGTTGGCGAGTTCCTGGAAAAGGGATTCACCTTCATCAGCGTTGGCAACGATCTGCACCATCTCCTGACCCAAGCCGGCGCCTATGTGAACGACGTGGAGAAAACGGCTGCAGAAAAAGGCAAGGCGTGGAAGCGGCGTCCAACTGTGCTTTTCTAGTCGGCGACGTGACTTGTCGTGTAGAGCGGACACTCGTGTCCGCTGAGGCGGCCGGCCAATGTCCGGCTATCAAGGCTTGGAGCCAAGAAGGTGGTGCCTGCTGTCCGAGCCAGCGGACAGGAGTGTCCGCTCTACACGTTCGCTTGTGTTCCATGCGCCACACCGTCTCCCACGCACCACGCTCTTACTGAACCACCCTTTCTCTAACCCTTGCGGAATCAGCCCATTTCGCAACGGCTGCCATCTTGCTCCTACTGTTGCTGACTGGAGGAAAACCAGCACAGGAGGCCAATATGGCGCACTTTACGCAACTCGGATTATCAGCAAGTCCAGACAAGAAACCAGCAACACCGCCAGCAGGAAAAACAACACCCAACACACCGAACACACAACATCCAAGCCCAAAGAAATCGAGCGACAAACAGAAGAAGGTCGCACTCGTCGGCTCGTTAATTGCGACGTCGCTGTTAGGAGTCTTTTTGCTGGCAAGCGGTTGTTCAAAAGAGTCAGACAAGACGTCTGCCATCTTGACGCCAAATCAAAGCGTCTCCAGCCAGCCGCTGACGCCGGTCGTGACCACACACATTTCAACTTCCACGCCGGTGGCCAGCCAGCCGCCTGCGAAAAAGAAGTCACGTCAGCGAAAGCTGTCAGCGTCTACGTACACCAATGCCGCCTATGGAGTCTCGTTCCGCTATCCCACTTACGGCAGCCTGAAGGAAGACGATAAGGCGAATCTGGAATTGGACGGGTTGGGACCACTCGAAATGAACTTCGTCCAGCCCGGCGGAACTACCATCAGCGCGGTGGAGTTGCCGCGCAAACTATTTGCCGGCACAGACTTCAACACGGCGTTCTTTAATGTAAGCGTAAATCCCAAGCTGACCGCCGCGGAATGCGAGCAATTCGCGTTTCCGGAAAAGGACGAACTCGAAGTTACGACCTCAAAAACAAAAGTTGGCGCCACCGAGTTCGAAGCAGTGGAAGCGTACGCCGAAGCAGAGAACAACCAGGCTGATGTGAAGTTCTATCATGCCTTCCAGAACGGAAGCTGCTACGAATTCGCTCTGGGCCTGGAGACCGCCACCGAAGAAATTCCGGATGAGGTCAAGCTCGGCGTCGAGCCGGCCGTCAAACCAGCCATCAACCCGGTAGATCGCAACGAAGTTTTTCGTAGGTTGAATTGGATGCTTTCCACGGTGAAGATCGAGTCCGCTGATTTTCCCGCGACAACCGCACCAGCAGTGGCCGCCGGCACCACGATCACTCCCTCGAATGCAGAGATGAATGAAGCAAACATCAATGATGTGCGCTAAGAATAGAAAGGCCACGCTCAGTTCCCAGCGTGGCCTTTGTCATTCCTGCAATCACTTACAAGACGACGTTGATTGAAATCTGAATCCCAGGATGCACCGGGCTTAGCAAAAAATAGCCGCCGTCGATGTAATCAACGTAGACTACATCCGTGTAAGCCCAGCCCACGGGCCAGGGTTGAACGATTACAAACCAATAGCCCCCGTACTGGAAGCGTGGAGTTCCTGCGACGATGACCGGCTGGCCAATTTGAAAGGTGTGCTGCCGTCCAAAGTTAGCCCGAAAACGGTCTTCAGGAATACGACCACCTTCTTTTCCATCTCGCCGCTCTCCCTGCTCCTCCGGACGCGCCGATTTCTCGTCCTGCCTGTTTTCCTGCACAGCTTGCTTGTTGTCTTTTTCTTTGTCGACTTGTTTGTTGTCCTTCTCCTTGTCCTTGTCTACCTGTCTGTCTTCTTGCTTCTCCGGGTGGTCCGCTTTGTCGTCCGGCGCTGTCCGCTTTTCTTCCTGCGGATGCGACTCGTCCTGTGCAAAGACGGGTGCCGAGATTCCAAGAAGTACAGCCAATACGGTTGTGCTGAAAACTGCCAGTAGCTTCATTCGTGTTGCCTCCATTTCGTTTTGCTGATGGATTTGCCAGGTTCGAAATATGAACGACGTCCGCAAATCTCGCGACTAATCTACGAGCGCGGCGAGATAGGCTCAGAGACCTGGCGCTCACAAAACTGATGGTCGGGAAACCGGCGCATGAATATCCGCAGTGACCGTAGCGTCACAACCCGGATGGCCACACGCGCAGGCAATTTCGGTTTTGCTGCTGTCGGAGTCCTTACATGCCGCGCTGCAGTATTTGTCGGTAGCACCGCAGCTACACAAAACGTGTGCGCACTTCTTCAGGCTAGTTGGTTTCGTAAAGCCTCCTCGATTTCCCGCGCCCACTCACGGCGCGACACCTTAGTTGCTGGAATTTGTCGGAAGGTAGCCTGACGACAGGTGGAAATAGCATCACCAGAGTTGGCCGCCTCAGGAAATCGCTGTAGATATCGCGCTCTTAGCTAGTAAGAATTCGGCCTGCTTCTGGTAGAGGGAGGACGATGCAACCTTTTAAGCATCTACTATCCGGTTCGAAAAGGAGCACACATGATTCCTCCGCAACCTACCACGCACCCGCATGACCTGATGAAACCCGACTTGTTCAGCGAGATTCTGCTGGCGGCCACCGGGTTCATTCTCTTTGTTCCTTTACTACTCATCGTCGTCGCCGCGCTCTCTCGGTCGCCGTCATTCCGATAGTGAGTTCCGGAATTCTCTCTGGAGCGGGATCTGATTGTCCGGATAGACTCAGACATGCAGATTCGAACTTTGGTCGAGCAGGACGCGGAAGCATTTTGGCAACTACGACTGGAAGCCCTCGAAACCGAACCAATGGCTTTTTCTTCATCAGCCAGCGCGCACCGGACGACCACCCCGGACTCCGTGAAGGTCCGCCTTGCTCCCCGTAACGGCGAAAGCTTCGTGCTTGGTGCATTCGTCGACGGCGAACTGGTCGGCATGGCGGGATTCTTCCGCTCTCCCGAAGAGAAAACCAGGCACAAGGCCCGCGTCTGGGGCGTATACGTCAAAGGCGCGCATCGCGGAAAAGGCATTGGCCGGGCGCTGATGGAAGAAATTCTGCGCCGGGCCCAGTTGCAATCGGACCTGGAACAGGTGACTCTCGCCGTCGCCAGCGGACAAGCTGCCGCGAGGAAGCTGTATTTGCAGTTGGGCTTTCAAATCTACGGCCGAGAGCCGGAAGCACTGAAGGTGAGCGAAGTGTACGCCGACGAAGAACTAATGACCCTTCGGCTACACGAAACCCAAAAGCGTTCTAGCTGATGGAATTGGTCGGGACGGGCAGATTTGAACTGCCGACCCCTCGCACCCCAAGCGAGTGCTCTACCAGGCTGAGCCACGTCCCGACGGTTGGAAATCCGCTGCATCACTCCTGCCGCAGCGGATTGGGGTTGACTCAAAGATTCTACACCAGCCGCGGCCATTTCGTTTGCCCGCAGTTGTTTGGCTCGCCTTAGGGCAGATCCATCCGGAGTCCGGCTTCGAAGCACGAGTACCTCTGCGCATCCTATTCGGATAAACTCACGGTAATCGCCATGAAGCTACCCTTCCGGATGGTCGTTCCAATAGCGCTCGTCGTCCTATGGGCGCCCCATGTACGCGCGCAGAACGGAGCGCTGCCTCAGGACAAGTGCACGATCGGAGGAACAGTAATCGATGCGGTGAGCGGCGAGCCGCTGAAGGGCGCAGTCGTCAAGCTGGGGGGTACAGCTATGCCGAATGACCCCGCTCCCGCTGCGCCATCCGTGTTCGCGAGCACCGATTCCAACGGCCGGTTCGCGTTTGAGGGTTTATCGGCTGGCCGATATCTTCTTTTGGCCTCTCACGACGGTTACGTGAAGTCGCAGTGCGGCGACTTACGGGGGAAATCGCTCTTGCTCTCGCCTGGCCGGCACGTTAACGACGTTGTTGTTCGGTTGCTGCCCAATTCCTCGATCTCCGGCCATATCACCAACGAAGCCGGCAAACCGCTTCACGGTGTCTCGGTGCAGGCTATGAAATCCTCCTATCTGCGCGGCAGGCACGAGCTTCATGACGTGGCGCGTGCCGTGACCAGCGAAGCGGGCGAATATCGGATCACGGGCCTGCCCCCGGGTAAATACTGCCTTTACTTCAAGCCTCCTGCTTCACCAAAGCCCGTGGCGGCGCACGATAAAAGTAGCGATAAGAGTTACGTACCTGTTTATTATCCCGCTGCGAACGACCGAGCCCACGCGATCGCCCTTATAGTTCGTGCCGGGGATGAACTCGCGGGAATCGATATGAATCTCGTGCCCGTGCGCACTGTACACATTCGAGGCCGGGTCATCAATGCGCGAACCGCCTCGCCGAGCAACGAAGCTGAAGTCACACTGCTGAGCGATCAGGGGGAAACGATTTTTTCTCCGGGCAGGAGCTTCTCCGCTGGCGCCTTTGAGTTTCGCAGCGTGCCCCCCGGATCCTACGTCGTGGTGGCTCAGCAACCGAGCACCCCGAAGGAACCGAAAACCATGTGGGGATGGACGTCAGTCGAAGTCAAGGAGACCGACGTTGAGCATGTGGATGTCGTCGTTAGTCCGGGGGCGGATGTGACTGGCCATATTCGGGTGGAAGGCAAGGCCGCCGACGATTTGAGCAAAGAGATCGCCAGTATGGTGGGCGTTTTGGAACCGCAGGAAGCTCAGTCCCTGGCCAGCGTCACGCCCGACATCGACAACGCCTCGGTCAGGTCCGATGGAACTTTCATTTTCCGCGAGGTTCCGGAGGGAAGCTACCGGATCAATTTTTCCCGTGTGCCGTCGGGCTTTTACCTCAGGTCGAGTGATGCCAGCGATACCTTCGAAGTCGGCATCACTGTCAGTCGAGGTCATTCTCCGGCATCCCTGGAATTGGTCTTGAGCCCTGGCGCTGGCCGAGTGGATGGCACTGTAGAGAGTGACGAACAGCCTGTTCCCAGCGCCGTGGTGGCACTTGTACCGGACGGGAAGCAGCGCGCTCAGCCGAACTATTACCGGCAGGCGTTCACCGATCATTTGGGCAGATTTGTCTTGCGGAATATTGTGCCCGGCAACTATACCCTTTTCGCATGGGAGCAGGTCGACCGCGACGCCTTCTTCGACCCGGAATTTCTTGCCCAATATGAAGACCGTGGGAAAGCGGTTCACGTTGAAGAGGGTGACCACATAACCGTGAAATTGGATGAGATTCCAGCGGCCGATACGGTCCCTTGAAGGAATTAACTTCCCGCGCCGTTCCGTTCTGCGGTCACAAATGCAGACTGGACCAACCCAGAAGGAAGAAATCAGGGTTCCAGATTGACCTGGAATCCAAAGGCCTTGAGCAGGTCTGGGGGAACATACTTGTGGTCTTTGTTTTGCAACACCCACTCTCGGAGTTCGGACGAGCTTTGGTACTGTTCGGGCGAGAGCTTCAGGGAATCGACCACTTTATCAAACGAACTCTCCAACAAAGTGGGCGGGTTAGTCCCTCCGGGCCGGTTAGAGTTCGAGGTGCCGCGTTGGGGTGCCATCAAGATCCTCCGTTGTTCACGAATTACATCTGGCCGGGTACCCGCTCAATTTTGACAGCAGACCATACCTTTTGTCACCTGTTCCGGAAATTCCTTCACGGGCAGCGGACGGACGCGGCTTTTCTCTCCTTGCGATTTGGCCGGTTCTCGGGTAACTTGAACCCCTGGACGGCACGGCGGAACGGCGCTACGAACGGCGGTTTCGTTTCGCTGGAGCTTTGGAAAGAAATTTAAGCTGGCTGGTGAGTGAGTATGAAACGGATTTTTAGTCTGCTGCGACGGTCTCCGAGCACGCGGCTCGGACCCTTGGAGCAGGAACTGCTTTCCGCGTTGTGGATGCGAGGAAGCGCGACGGTTCGCGAGATGCTCGATGCCGGTGGCATCAATCTTGCCTACACAACGGTGATGACAACCCTCGACCGGCTTTACAAAAAGCAACTGCTGAACCGCTCCGCTGAGGGCCGGGCCTTTCGCTACTTCCCGCGATACACGCAGCAAGAACTCGAAAAAGCGGCGGTGGGCGAGGCCATCCGGCAACTGCTAGGCTCGGGCGAAGCGGCCGCGCTTCCACTGTCGTACCTGGTAGAAGCGGTCAGCGAACATGATGCTGGTCTGTTGGATGATCTGCAGCGCTTGCTGGATGAAAAGCGTCGCGAGCTTCGGAGTGAACTCCGCAATAGGGAGAAGCGTTGATGTTCGCGGCGCGCTGCATCGGAGTTTCACTCGCCGTGTTCATGCTGCTGTACGTGTCCCTCTCTCTGGCAGTTTCCCGGGGATGGAATCTGATACGACGGTGGTTTCAACCACTCTCGGCACGTGGCTCGGCTGATTTGTTGTTCGTTCTGCGTGTGCTGCCACTGGCGCTGTCTTCCGTGGTGACGCTGGGGTTCACGTTGCCATCTTTCTTACTGCTGGAACCGCGATCGACCAATGAAGCGGTCGGTAGGACTCCCCTCGCGTTGGGGTTCTGTTGTTTGATCCTCATCGGGGTCGGAGTTGCTCGGGCGTGGATGGCGCAACTTAGGGCTTCGCGGGCACTGGTGAGATGGCTGGACGGCTCGATGTTGATGGGATCCCAGATCACGGAGTCTGGCGAGGCTGTCCCTGTTTTTCGCACTGGCAACAATGCTCCGACTCTAACCGTCGCGGGCGTCTGCGCCCCCAAGGTACTGGTCTCTGAGGCCGCCGTTGCCATGCTGAGTCCAGCCGAGCTCCGGACAGCGCTGCGGCATGAGATCGCGCACGCGCTCCGACATGACAACCTGAAGAAACTTGTCTTCCGTTTTTCTGTGTTTCCGGCGATGGCAGGTTTGGAGCACGCCTGGTCGGAGGAAACGGAGATGGCCGCCGACGATGCCGCCGTATCGAGCTTCCATGATGCGCTCGATCTCGCCGCTGCATTGATCAAAGTCTCAAGACTGGGCGCGGTGGAATCTTCCGGTGAGCTGACCATGGCCTTGCTGCACAGCTCGACCGCGCTGCGGGCACGAGTACAACGGCTGGTCACGTGGAAAAAAGAGCGGAAGCCGCAAACCAATCGAAGTTGGTGGTATGCGATACCCGCGGCGGCCGCGGTCGTCGTCGTGGTTGCGACCTACGGCTCGGTCCTCAACCAGATGCACGCCGTGACCGAATGGCTGGTGCGTTGAACGCGTGAAGCGTCGACACCCCACTATAAGTGCGCCGTCGTCCCGAGCGGAGCGAGGGATCTGGGTTCTTGCCGGCGAGCGTTTGTAATTCCTACGAGACGAAGCGGAATGCCTGGGGCTGACCCCAGTCGCGGCTTAAATCGTCCCACTTGGGGTTCTTAGCCTCTACTAACGCGACTCGCTTAGCTCGTGTCCAAGATTTGATTTTCTTCTCGCAGTCAATTGCATTACGCACGTCTTCAAAGACTTCGAAATAGACGGGTCGATTGATGTTGTATCGAGCCGTGAAGCCAGGGACCAGCTTGCGCTTATGTTCGTCCAAGCGGCGACGAAGATTGTTGGTCATGCCGGTGTAAAGAGTGCGTGAAGGATTGGTGATTATATAAGCGTAGTAATGCTTTTCGCCGCTAATGAACATAACCTCAAAACATGCTGTCATTCCGAGCGAAGCGAGGGATTTGGGTTCCGCTCGCGCCATCAGGGCTTCCACGGTCGGCAAGGACCCAGATCCCTCGCGTTGCTCGGGATGACAACTCCATTGTAGGGAAACCAATGCGTTCTAACGCCGCGCTGCCGGGACCTTGGCCGGTTCCGGAGTTGCGCTCGGCATGGTTGTCACACGCCCACTCTGCGGCGCAGTTTGAGCTGGCGCTGCGACGGGGGCTGGAGCCGCCGTCGGCGTCAATCCAAGTTGCTTTCGCACCTCAGCATCGAGCTTGATCAGCGTGTCTTTATTTTCCTTGAGGAAGGCGCGCGCGTTTTCTCGGCCCTGTCCGATGCGTTCTCCTTTGTAGCTATACCACGCGCCAGACTTTTCCACGATGTTGTGAACCGCCGCAATGTCGAGCAGATCGCCTTCTTTCGAGATGCCCTCGCCGTACATAATGTCGAATTCGGCTTCGCGGAAGGGGGCGGCCACTTTGTTTTTTACGACTTTGATTTTGGTGCGTGAGCCGGTTACTACGTCGCCCTCTTTGATCGCGGCAATGCGGCGAATATCAATCCGCACCGACGAGTAGAACTTCAAGGCGCGGCCGCCAGTCGTAGTTTCGGGGTTGCCGAACATCACGCCGATCTTTTCGCGGATCTGGTTAATAAAAATTAAACAGGTGCGCGACTTCGACACCGTTCCGGTAAGCTTCCGCAAAGCCTGCGACATCAGCCTGGCCTGCAGGCCCATATGGCTGTCGCCCATCTCGCCATCGAGTTCAGCTTTAGGGACCAGCGCGGCAACCGAGTCGACGACCAGCACGTCGATCGCGCCGGAGCGCACCAGAGCCTCGGTGATTTCGAGCGCTTGTTCGCCGTAATCCGGCTGTGAGACCAGCAGGTTGTCGACATCCACACCGAGCTTCTTGGCGTATCCCGGATCAAGCGCGTGTTCAGCGTCCACGAATGCTGCCATGCCACCCATCTTCTGGGCCTCAGCGATGACCTGGAGCGTGATTGTGGTTTTGCCCGAAGATTCCGGGCCGAAAACTTCGACCACGCGTCCCCGCGGGAAGCCGCCGACGCCCAAGGCTGCGTCGAAAGAAATCGCGCCCGTGGGGATCACAGCAATGGGGACGATCGCTTCCTTCGATCCCAGCCGCATGATCGAACCCTTGCCAAACTGCTTTTCGATTTGTGCAAAGGCCAGATCAATCGCTTTTGCTCGTTCGTCGGCCATATGAGACGGCTCCTTTGTGATAGCAGGAATGATTCAGGCCGAATTATACACGTTGCTCCAAGCGAAGGAAAAGCGAATTCGTCAAACAATCGGTGGAAAATTCCCGATTTGGATGATGTGGGCCACGTGTCTGGCAGAGAAAGTTGAAACGATTGCGCCGTTGAATTCACTTTATCACTGTACGACCCATGAGGGGCGTGATCTGCATTTCGTTGTAAGGTGCATTGATGATCGAGCAGGGCTCCTAACATTCAACGCCACCCGCCGATGCTGTGCAATGACTCGCCCGCTCTGCATCTGCTCACCAAGGAGGGAACCATGCCTGCATCATTCACCACGGAACAAGGACGTCACGCCACCCTGAAACTGACGAATACATCGTCAGGACAAGTGCTGACCGCTAGAGTGCCTGGCGATTTGACCGACAACGATTTTGCTTCGGTTGGAAACGCGGCGCTCGACCTGATCCGCAAATTAACTGGGTGCAACTGCATGTCCGGCCGCATTAGTTTTGTGGTCGAGGACAACTTCGCAGATGTAATCCGGGTGGACCTGAACGAAAACGTCGGAGTCCGCAAAGCATCCTGAGCAGCGGCCGGGTAACCGCCCGATCGCTGAAACTTGACCAGGGAGGCAGGCTTATTTGCCTCCCTCACTTTGGTGATCCCTATGACAGAAACTCACCCTGCGGTAGGCTTGCTCTACAACCCGGCCACCCCAGACCTCGTCGCACACGCCCCTCATCTAGTGGAGTACATTGCGGTCATGCCCGACCGACTGTGGTTCGATTTTGGCCCGCGCGCGTCCGGGCGACGATTCCACCGTACTCTTGGTGCTATTGAAGAGGTCAAGCGCATTGCGCAAGGAAGAATGCTCTCTGGTCACGGCATCGGCATGTCGTTGCCCAGCGCGATTCCCCTCGACGAAGATTTCGTGAAAGCAGTAGCCACGATGTCCGCTGATCTGGGAAACTTTCTGTGGTACAGCGAACATCTGAGCGTCTTTCTCACGCCCAAAGGCAGCGTGCCAAACGCACAAGCAGGCCTTGGCCTGCCGGTCGTGTATGACGAGGAAACGTTTGGAATCGTCAGCAACAAACTACAGCAGGTTCGAACTGCTCTCGGGTGCCCATTACTTCTGGAAAACGGCAGCTTCTTCACGCCGGTTCCTGACATGGACATGTCCGAGCCGGAGTTTTTGAATCGGCTTTATGCCGAAGGTCATTGTGGAACGCTGCTCGACTTGCACAACCTCTACGTCTGCTGGAGGAATGGCGGCCCGACGCCAGCGGAGTATATCGAGCAACTGAACGGTGACTCGGTCCTTGAGATACATCTCGGCGGGGGCGACGACTTCGCGGGTTTCTACATGGACTCGCATTCCAGCCTGACTCCACCGGAAGTCTGGCGTTGTGCCCACGACTACGCTCCCCGATTTAAGCGACTGCGAGCCATCACCTTTGAATTCCAGGAAACATACTATGAACGGTTGGGAGCGGACGCGCTCGTGGGAGAGTTAAAACGGATGCACAAGTTGGCATCGTGCTGCCATTTGGAGCCGGAGGCAGCTTATGCTGGCTGATTTCCAACAGGCGCTCGCGGACCTGACGGGTTCGCCCGAACTTTGCCTCAGCGTACGTCGCGATCCGTCGATCTTGCGGGAGAAGTATGAGCTCACCGATCGGGAATGGCAGCGCCTGACGGGGATTGTCCGGCATCGCGGAATGGAGTGTGCTTGCATTGTGTATCGGGCGAACCGGCTGGCGCCTCTCGCACTTAATATTCCTCAGACCTGCAAGGCGCTCGGTCAGGAACTGCGAGAAGTTGTGTCGGAATTCTGGGCTGAGTATCCCGAGACCAACGTTCACTTTTTCGTCGAGACAGACCGCTTCTGCCGGTTTCTTAAAGCAAAGCTCGCTGAAGGCCGGGTTTTTGAAACCGATATTTCGACGGTTCTGGCGCTCGAGAGCACAGCCATTGCCGCTGCTCTTCAGGAAAGCCACACTGAGACTGACTAGTTAAGCATTCTGGCAGACGTCCGCCTCGCGTCTGCAGCATCGTCAAGGAAGGCCCGGTTTGATTGCTTAAGTTCCGGTACCCGATAGTGGAATGGTTTGTGGACTCCCGCCTCCATCATCGAAAACGTCGAGCGTAGCCGAACGTTGGCCTGGCTTTGTCGGTGTAAACGTTACGTTGACGGTGCAACGGCTAATGTGGCGGAATGCTACTGCCACATTTACTTTGATCGGCGAAATCGGTGGCGTCCGCTCCGCCGATTATGATTTGGGTGATAGCTACTGGATTACTGTCTACGTTGATGACTTCTACCGGGACTGGTGAACTCTTTGTCCCCACTTTCTGATCAGCAAAATTGATGCCTTGTGGAGATAAGCGCACCACCATTCCCTCACCAGAAAGCGCAACCGTCTGTGGACTGCCCTGTGCGTCGTCGGTCACCGACAACGTTCCGTTGGCAGGTCCACGCGTAGTCGGTGCGAACTGTACCGAGATCTGGCAACCATTGCCTGCCGCCAGAGTCGGAGGACAATTGTTGGTTTCAGGAAAGGGTCCGCTCGTCCCAATGCTGGAGATGTTCACATCTAAGTCTCCAGTATTGGTTAGAGTAGCGATTTGCGCTTTGCTGACCGTATGAATGAGTCGCGTGGCGAAGGTAAGCTGCGACGGCGTGAGGGAAACGGTGGCGGGCGCAATCCCAGTCCCGCTGAGCGCCACCATTTGTGGACTGCCTACCCCGTCATAATTTACAAACAGCGATGCCAATCTAGCGCCCGCTTGTAACGGTGTGAAGGTGACCTGAATCTGGCAACTGGAGCCCGCCGGGAGGCTTGAGCCGCAGTTGTTAGTCTGAGCAAAATCCCGCCGATTGGTTCCATTGATGCCGATGCGCTTAACGACCAATGGCCTCATGCCGAGATTGGTTAACGTCGCTGGCTGTGGCGGACTCGTGGTTTTTACATTCTGGTTTCCGAATGCGAGCTTGACCGGCGTCAGGCTGGCCGTTGTTTGCAGCATCAGATAGCCATCCTCTGTAACTACGTCTAGCCAGCCGTCGTTGTTGAAGTCGCCAATTGCACTCGGGCCGCCAGAAAGCCCGGCTGGAAATTCAAAGGATTTCTTGAAAGTGCCATCGCCCGCTCCCAAAGCGATAACCAACTGCGGAGGCGAGCCGGATGGATCAGACAGGGCGGCATCCAGCTGTCCATCGCCGTCGAAATCGCCGGTTGCGACTGGATTTCCGCCGAACTGTGGGCACCCGCCCTGGGTAAAGGTTCCATGACCATTGCCGAGCAATATGCATCCATTCAAAACATCCAGCTTCCCGTCACGGTTCATATCGGCTGCAATCGGATGCACGGCACCATAGGGGATGCTGCCACCGTCGCTAAAGCCACCGCTCCCGCCGGAGAAGAACTCCATGCTGTCCTGCTGAGATTCAGAAATTACAAGATCGAGCCAGCCATTAGCGTTGAAGTCGCCGACGGCAGGAAATTCCGAAAAATAGCTGGTGTAGTAGGAACCAACGATCCTGAAGGTCCCATCACCGTTCCCGGCGTAAATTTCGAAATACTGCTGGCCCGTGTTCGAACCGGCGGTGTAGATGTCCAAGATCCCATCCTGATCGAAATCGGCAATAGCGAGGGGGCTGTCGCCTCCGTAGGTCGAAACCAGAGACTTATAGGTTAAATTTCCGTGGCCGTCTCCCAGGTAGATGGAGATGGTCCCCGTTCCCCCGTCAACTGCCAGATCAAGATTTCCATCTCCGTTGAAATCGGCCGCGATCATCACAGCGCTCCCGGCACGACTGCTCGGAATGGGAGCCTGAAATCCTCCCTTTCCGTCCCCGAGCGAAACGTATAAGGAGCCGTCCGAACTCCCCCACGCTACATCAAGCAAACCATCATTGTTGAAATCCCCGACTGCGACGCCAACGCAATTAGGGAAGATCGGCTTTTGCGTGAACGTGAACGATGACGACTGTCTCCGGATGGGAAAGAACGCCACGCTAGAGGCGACACCGCCTTGGTTCACAACCCGGACCCACGCTGTTCCCGCTTTCGCCACATCTGACGCACTAATTGTTGTCCTAAGGTGGCTCCGGGAAATGAATTCGGTGACTCGCTCGGACCCATTCCACTCGATCACAGCCCGGCGGGAAAACCCGGTGCCATTGACCTCGAGCGCAAATCCCTTACTCCCCGGCTTTGCACTTGCCGGAACCAACGGCTGGTTGACGAGCGGTACTTGCGCCAGCAGGGTCGCGCTGGCCAGGATGATGAGGCAACAGGCGATCCCGATGAGCTTCATACGCCTCCTCAAGATCTCGCGATGGATACGAATGCGGGGAAACAAATTCGAGTACGATTCTGGGGTGAGCCCGAGCCCTGGTCAAGCCGCAAGCTTGATCCTGCATTGTAAATGGGTCGTCTCTTCGGAGATTCCGGCCGCAGATAGCCTGCGGCCCAAATTTTACATAGATTCTGCAAAGCCGTGCGTATTTCCCAGCCAATGAAACCGATTTTGTAGTAACATTCGCGGCATCAACACCTGCCAAGCGCAGTGTGGGGTAATGTGACGCCTCCCGCGCCACCACTTTCCGACCTCGGAGGTTTGCGTGGAAAATCGGGCCCTGGGTAATTCCTCGACAGATGCACGCGGTTCTCAATCTTCTGGAGCGCACCGCGAAGGCCGCGGTGTCTGGGTTCTTACCGCGTACGGCATTTCTGGATTGGCACTATTCGGAATACTTTTTTATTACGTTTCAACCTACGTGACGCATTAGCGGCGGAGAGACTTTAAGCCGTTCGCTGGAGAGCAGTCCAGTAAAGTTCGCGCGAGCGCATTCGGCTGGCAAGCCGGTGGGTTAGTGTATCCAAAGTTTATCGCTGGTCCTTGCGGTCGTTTCATAACCGTTCAGGCAGGTCCACAGCGACACTGGCGAACATGCTACAATGAGCCGCACTTAAACGCTCCTTTCGAGCAGGACGAAGCCCAGCATTACCCCGCAACCTTTAAAGGGAACCAGCACTCGTGGCCCAGAGTCCAGCGAACGACGCACCTATTACTTACGCCGACGCCGGGGTCGATATCGACCGCGCCAACCGCACCAAGAAGCGGATCAAGTATCTCGCCCAGAAAACCTTTACTCGAGGCGTACTGAGCGAGATCGGCGGCTTCGGAGGCTTGTTCGCCGTTGACAAGACAAAATATATCGACCCTGTATTGGTCTCAAGTGTGGACGGGGTGGGCACCAAACTGAAAGTCGCCTTTGAGATGAAGGTGCATCACACCATTGGCGCGGATCTGGTGAACCACTGCGTCAATGACATCGCTGTGCAGGGTGCAACTCCGCTCTTCTTTATGGACTATCTGGCCACCGGCAAGCTCGAACCGGAAGTCGCGGAGAAAGTAATTGAAGGCTTAGCCGAGGCTTGCAAGCACAACGGCTGTGCGCTGATTGGCGGCGAAACTGCCGAGATGCCAGGATTCTATCCTGAAGGCGAGTACGATCTTGCCGGATTCATCGTCGGTGTGGTCGAGCGCGAGCGCATCATCACTGGAAAGGCGGTTGAGGTTGGCGATGTGATTTTAGGTTTGGCCTCGAATGGCCTGCACACCAACGGCTATGCGCTCGCCCGCAAACTGCTATTTGAAGTTGCCCATTACACGCCCGAGTCCTACGTGAACGAACTCAAAGGCAAAGTCGGCAATGAGCTTATGAAGACTCACAAGAGCTACTGGCCGGCGGTGAAGCGTCTGCTGGCGGACGGAGAATGCGTTTCGGCGATGGCTCACATTACCGGTGGCGGCATTACCGAAAATCTTCCCCGCGTGCTCCCGCGCGGAGTGGCAGCGGTGATCGAGATCAATTCTTGGCCGGTGCCGCCCATCTTCGAACACCTGCAGCAACTTGGCAATGTGCCGCGGGATGAGATGCTCCGCACCTTTAACATGGGATTGGGCATGCTGCTAGTGGTTCCATCCAAGAAGTTTAAGAAAGCCCAGACTCTGCTGGAGCGTGCGGGAGAGAAAGCGTTTACTGTGGGACGGATTGTGAAGGGTGACCGGAAGGTGATGTACACGTAAGAACCCTTCACCACAGAGACACAGAGTGAACTTTTTTCTTAAGCTTACTTCCGCTTAAGATCCCTTGGCTGTTCCTACCTCTTCAACAAGTCCACCGGCTCACGCACGTCGGTCACTCTAAAATTTTTCGCCAACGCGGGATATTTACGCGCCACTGCTTCGTACATCGCATATGCTACATTGCGGTAGGAGAAGTGTCCCGCCGGTCCTGTTCTCAGCTCCGAGATGTAGACGACTTCGGCGAAATCCATCTTGAACAGGGTGCGCTTGCGGAATGCCAGCGGAATCGCGTACTGGGCATTTTCTTTCGCTTCGGTCCCGGGCCGCTCGGCCAGTTGTTCAACAGCTTCCGCCGTCCGCTTCATTACCGCGTCGTAACTTCCTCGTGTTCCCGCTGCGTTCACTTCGTCTGGGACGTCGTAACCGTGCTTGGTGGTGAATTCCTGTCCAATCTGAATACAGCGCCGGTGGCGATGCATATCACGGAAGCCGCCGACATCCATCAGGATGTCGAAGCGGAACTGCTGTCCGGCGCAGAACGCGCGCAACATTTCGTCGTGCTTGCCGCGATGCCGCAGTCCAAGATCGATGATCTCGCGACGAATGGGTTCTCCAGCGCCTTGGATCGCTTGCCGGATCTGTCGATAGGGATAGTGACTGTGTTCATAAATCAGAGTCGTCGCGAGCTCCACTTCGAGCGGTTCGTCGTCGAGCAGATCAACCGTGGGAGTCGCTGCGATCGGTAAGTTTCCCAGCAGCTCGGTTGCTGCCTGGCGCAGTTCCCGGCGGGTCTCGATCTCGTAGGAATTCGGATCGGCATACTTCACCAAAGTCGGAGCCACGCGCACTTCTCGCAGCAACTCTTGCGCGGCCCGGTCGCCTAGTTCAGGCGAAACTGCCCGGATCTGCTCCACCAGTTCGTGCAACGCCGCGTGGCTGGCGTTGTACGCCGGAGAGACTGCAGCCCGCTTCAGCAACTCGCCCAGATATCGAACTTCCTGATGCGTGTGCGAGAGCAGGCGCGAAACTTGGGTTTCAAGGGTGCGGGCATTGACGATTTCTCCCAGCGACGTGTTGGTTGAAAGCGGCAACAGATAGCGGGAAATATCGAAAGCTCGAGCCTTTAGAGTGCGCTCGTAGGCTTCTTGCTTCATCTCCGCCGGCTTCGGCGTGATGTCGAGCAAGTAGCGAAACGTGCGCTCCGAAAGCGATTCGTATTCCGCAAATAGTCTTTCGATCGTCTCTCGGTATAGATTGCGGCCCTGCTCGTCATCGCCGAAGTCCGGGGTAAAGTAGCCGCTCTTCTTGAAATCCTGGTAGCGGGTCGAACGTTCCTGGCCGTCCCAGCGCTGCTCGTCAGCGACGGCAATCGCCGCCAGGATCGACAAGCGTTCGATGGCCAGCGCCACATGCGCTAAATCCGCGATCGACCGATGTCCGTACTGGAAGTAGAACGTGTTGAGAAATTTCTCGGCCTTCTGTTGGCTGATCTCCTTGAGCGACTCCTTCATGGAGAGCGCCGAGCGCGAGTACTTGGCCATGGCGTAGGCTTGAACTTCGGGCTCCACGCCATACACGGCATAAACTTCTACGGACGGTGCGTCGGTGGACACATGGTTCTCATTCGTTGCGGACGTATCTGTTACCTCCGGCATGTATGTCGCGACCCCTTGCTTTTGATGAGACTTGAATCTTACTGTCCGATTTCACGATGCGCAATGAGAATGGAACTTAATGAAGCTCACGCGCCAGAAAAATCCGCACAGTACCATGAAGAGTTATCCGCTGAAAGGGTTGGAACCTTTTCCTCGCGGGTTGAATCATATATAAAGAACATACCCAACTTATTGCATGCAGCGGACTTCTCTTAAGTATTTGTGTTTGTGTTTCTGGCTGGTGGGACTGGCGGTTGCTCAGGCTCCGTTGCTCATGAGACCGGGCGCCGATGCCAGCTCACCGTCATCGATCTCGTCTTTTGGAGTTTCGGCGTCTGACGTCCCGCCCTCGGTTCCCCTCGCCATTTCTTCAGGGGATGACGTCGCGGTGCCACTAGCCGAGCCGGCCGCGCTTCCCCGCATGGCTCCCGAACTTGCGCTGCAAGTTTACAGAGGGCGTTCGGTGATACAAGCCCAGCAACTCGCATCTTATTCAGCCACGACCTTGATCCGGGCTCAACTGCCCGACACTTCACAGTCTGGCGAATACGAAGTGCAGCAGCACTACTCGGCGCCGCGCACGCTCGCATTCAAAGCGGTGCGATTCACGGGCGATGCCTTCGTAAGAACCAATGTCATCACCAGGTTGTTACAGTCTGAAGTGGACCATGTGCAAAAGGACGATCCTGCACTGAACGCGATCAGCCCCGCGAACTACAAACTCTCTTACAAGGGAACGAACGACTTGCAAGGCCGCACGGTGCACGTCTACCAATTGAAGCCACGCCAGAAGCGAGCGGGCCTGTTCAAGGGCCGGATTTACGTCGACGCCTACACCGGTAGCCTGGTGCGAGCCGAGGGCAGGCCGGTTAAATCACCTTCGATGTTCATCAAGAAGATCGAATTCGTTCAGGATTACGAGGACATCGGTCCATATACCTTTCCGGTGCACATGCACTCGGAAGCCACAGCTCGCATTGTCGGTCGCGCCGTTGTGGATGTTTATCAGCGGGACTACCAGCCCGTCGCCAATGCCGTAGCCAATACCGCAGTGACCGCGGAGCGGGTTCCGGCGTTGTAACCCTACGCTTTCGTTCTTGCGGTCAGAGACCTAAACGGAGATCAGCACGCTGCCCCTGCTCGTCTACGGCTATAATTTCCGATTCAATCAATTTAAGGAGAAATCATGACCCTTTTAGGTCGGGTCGCGTTCGTCACCGGTGCATCGCAGGGCATCGGTCGTGCGTGTGCTCTCAGGCTGGCGGCATCCGGCGCTACGGTCGCAGTGGCGGCGCGCAACCAGGAGAAGCTGAGCGAACTGGTGCAGCAGGTCGAGGCCAGCAGCGGGAAGGCTCTCGCGTTTCCGCTTGACGTGGCCAACGAAGAACAAGTCAAAACCGCGTTCAAGGCCGCAATCGGACAGCTCGGCAAAATCGACATTCTCATCAACAATGCCGGAATCACTCGCGACCAACTCGTGATGCGCATGAAGCGCGCTGATTGGGACGCCGTTCTCAATACCAACCTGACGTCTGCCTATCTCTGCATTCAGCAGGTGATCGGTTCGATGCTCAAGCAGCGCTGGGGCCGGATCATCAACATAACGTCGATCTTTGGCCAGATGGGTCAGGCCGGGCAGGCGAACTATGCGGCGTCGAAAGCCGGTCTCATCGGATTGACCATGGCCATCGCTCGCGAGGTTGCGTCGCGCAATATAACCTGCAACGCAGTGGCGCCGGGCTTTATCGAAACCGCAATGACGTCCGGCTTCACCGACGAGTTCCGACAGAACGCACTGAAGATGCTTCCCCTCGGTCGGGTTGGAACGCCGGAGGATGTGGCGAACGCAGTGGCGTTCCTTGCCTCGGAGGAAGCTTCGTACGTTACGGGTCACGTGCTAAACGTCAACGGGGGCATGCTCATGGGGTAGCGCGGACGATTCCGGGACTTACGCTGGTGCAGGTGGAGTGTCCGGCGCACGTGGCGCAGGCGCGGGAACTTTTCCAGGAATACGCACAATCACTCGGCGTCAACCTCTGCTTCCAGAATTTCGAGCAAGAGCTCGCAGGACTTCCTGGCCACTATGCGCCCCCCGACGGCCGTCTGTTGCTGGCGGAATATGATGGGCAGTTGGCGGGATGTGTAGCCCTGCACAAATGGGAAGACGGCGTCTGCGAGATGAAGCGCCTATACTTGCGTCCGTCATTCCGCGGCAAAGGGTTGGGCCGCGCGATCGCAGAAAAGGTCATCGCGGAAGCCCGCAGCATTGGCTATCAACGCATGCGGCTGGATACAATTGAGCCGCTAATGAAAGACGCAGTCGAGATGTACCGCAAACTGGGTTTCCGGGAGATTGCACCATATCGCCCCAATCCGATCGCGGGGGCAATGTACATGGAATTGCAATTGTAGCGTTGACTCTACCGAGGACTTAACATGAAATACCTTTGCTTGCTTTTTACTCTGCTTTGTGGCGTCAGCGCTTTCGCGGCCGCTTCCAAGAGCGTCTCCTACAAGAGCGGCGACGATACCGTACAGGCGTTGATTTACTCGCCCGAAGGCAAAGGACCGTTCCCCGGGATTCTCGTCATCCATGAATATTGGGGACTCAACGACTGGGTCAAGGAGCAGGCCTCGAAGTTGTCCGATCTGGGCTATGTCGCGTTGGCCGTCGATCTCTATCGGGGCAAAGTCGCGACCACGCCCGATGAGGCGCACGAAATCATGCGCGGCGTGCCGGACGATCGCGCTGCCCGTGATTTGCACGCGGCTTTCGAGTTCCTGAAATCGCAATCGAACGTGAAGAGAGACCGAATCGCATCCATTGGCTGGTGTATGGGCGGGGGCTATTCGTTCAATGTGGCGCTGCAAGAACCCACGCTCACCGCGGACGTGATCAACTACGGCCACCTGGCAACTGACCCCGAGTCACTCAAAAAAATCAATGCCTCGATTCTTGGAATCTTCGGAGGCCAGGACCGTGGCATCACGGTGGAAGATGTAAAGAAATTTGAGCAATCGATGAAGCAGATGGACAAGAAGGTTGAGATTGTGATCTACGCGAACGCAGGCCATGCTTTCGAAAATCCCAACAACCAGACTGGGTACCGAGCCGATGACGCCGCGGACGCCTGGAAGCGGACGGTTAAATTCCTTGCCGAGACGTTGGGAAAATAAGCACTCAGCACTCAGCATTCAGCCATGCACACTTCTTCGTAGTGCAGGCATCTCCGATGGATTCCGATGGCTAAGTGCTGAATGCTAAGTGCTGAGTGCTGGTAGTTCGCCTGCACCAGCTGTTGTGCAGCAAAATTTCCACTTGCCAGACCGTAGTACTCTAGTTACTATTCACCATCTCGGAGAACCCCGTTGGCTGTTTTCTCTATGAACATCGGCGAGACCATCAGGAACTACCGGCTAGGGAAAGGCATGTCCCAGGGGGACATTGAAAAGCGCACCGGGCTGCTGCGCTGTTATCTCTCGCGGGTGGAGAACGGCCACACCATCCCGTCTCTGGATACGCTTTCGAAGATCGCCGGGGCCATGGAGCTTCCGCTCTCGCAGTTCTTCGCCGAATCCGGACACAGCAACGGAGCCAAAGGGTTGCCCCAACTTTCCGATGACGAGGTCCGCTTCCTCAGCCAGATCCGCCGCTACTCCGTGAGCCTCAACGACAGCGATCGCAAGCTGGTTCTGGCCATGGTCAAGAAGATGGCCTCGAATGCGAAATAATGCGCTTCTAGCTCCTGGCTTCTAGCCTAACCCGCCGTTGCCGCAAGCTAGTAGCTAGGAGCCGCCTTTGGGTTACTTCCGTTCCATCCCTCCTGTGACCAATGGGTACCTCGCCCGCCTGCGGCATACGCCCTATATTGGGAATTGGAGAACTCTCGGTGACTCTCGACGAAGAACTGACTCTTCTTGAAACCCAATTGCGCCGGCTCAAGATCGAGTACGAAGTTTATTTCAGTAACCCCACTAAGAAACCGCCCACGGACGTCGAGTGGAAGGTGCTGAGCCTGTTGCGCAAATTCAGTGATGGCGGACGGATGAGTTTCCAACAACGCTTCCGCTATAACGAAATGGCGCAGCGTTATGCTATCTACAGTGACCTGTGGCGCAAGAAAGGCCGGATTCGCGAAGAAGGCTACCGGCGTCCTCAAGACGCTCTGCTCTCGGTGCAAGGCGTGCGTCCCACGGGGGAGCATGAACCCGCTCACCATCCGGCATACGGACTCTCTCACGCCTCGGCGACAGCAGCGACCGCAACTTCGACCGCAACTGGGCCCGGCGTAAGTGATGGTCCGCTGACCATCCAGTGTTCGGATGCCCGCGCCGAACACGATCAGGTAGAAAAACTGTACAAGGCGCTCACTGAGGCCAAGAAAAAAGCTGGCGAGTCGGTGACCGGCAACATCAAGAGCTTCACGTCGTTTGTTCAAAAGAAAACTGATCAAATCCGAAAACAACACGGCTGCCAATCCGTGGAATACACAGTTGAAATGCAGGACGGCCAAGTCCGCTTGAAGGCGAAAGCCAAGGCCTGAGCTAGAGCCCTTGTGCGTTGGTTTTACTTTGCTGTTCGCGGCGAATTTGTAAGCGGCTTCGATCGACACGATATAGAATACAGACACTTTCGTCGGGGAGCCGCCGGACGTGTCATTCGCTAAGAAATTAGTCTTCGGAATCCTCGCGGGAGCCGGGTTACTCTTCCTCGTTTCGGTCATAAATAGCCAGTTGTATATCTACCCGACCCCAGAAAGACAGAGCGCTTTCTTGAAAAATTACTCGCCTGACACTGTGATCGAACAGTTCCAGTGTAAGAATGAGGGGGCGCAGGAGGGCCATTCACTCATGGCGGGCGCTGGCCGAAAATTTGTGAGTCGTGAAAGCGCTTTCCAGCCACGACTCGTCATCAAGTCTAAGGACTGGATGCCCCTTATGGTCGCCCTCGAACACGATCTCTACTCCCAACTGTCCCAGCAGGGCGCTGAAATTCTGAGCCAAACCGGCGACCCCCGCGAGGGATACCGGATTGAATATCAATCGGACAAGAGCTTTGGCGAAGTCGCTGTTGAGCCGCTCAGATTGATTAGTGTGACGGCCGTGTCAGGCCCTGGGGCCATCCTGCCCGACGACGAGCAGGCGGTGGACTTGCGCATCACAATTCAGGAGAAGTGGTTCAAAACGAAGCCCGGAATGATCACGGCAAGAATTTCGAACCTCAAGAATTGAGCACGGCCCTCAATCCGCAAAAAAGCAATCGGTCAGCCGCCAACTTGCCTGCCTTGCAATACTGATAAGATTTATTGCTATACCGTCGCTCGCACTTGAGGTCGCAATGTCAAAGATCCAGCGCGCCATTCTCAGTGTCACGGATAAAACCGGACTCGTCGAGTTCGCCCGCAAGCTCTCCGAACTGGGGGTGGAACTGATCTCAACCGGCGGGACGGCTAAGCTGCTGCGCGAGTCTGGCATCGCTGTTAAAGATATTTCTGAGCTCACCGGATTTCCAGAGATGCTCGATGGCCGTGTAAAGACCTTGCATCCCAAAGTGCATGGAGGAATCCTGCACCGCCGTGAGAATCCAGCGCACCGCACGGCAGTCGCAGAACATGGAATCCTGCCAATCGACATGGTGGTGGTCAACCTCTATGCGTTTGAGAAGACTGCGGCCAAAGCGAACGTGCACTTCGATGAGCTAATCGAGAACATCGACATTGGCGGGCCTTCGATGATTCGCTCCGCCGCCAAGAATTTCCAGGACGTCGCGGTTGTTACTTCGCCCGCGGACTACGACCAGATTGCAGAAGAGTTGGCCCGCTCTGGCGGCGAACTGTCCCCAGCCACGAGGTGGAGTCTGGCACAGAAAGCCTTCGCCACCACCGCAGCGTACGACTCCGCGATTGCTTCGACCCTGGAACGAGTCAGCGCTAACGGCCGTTACGAGTTTCATGAAGCAGCAGATTTCCCGCAGACTTTACGGCTCTCCTTCAAGAAAGCGATGGACCTTCGCTACGGAGAAAACCCGCACCAGAAAGCTGCCATGTATTCCGACGGCTCCGGCAATGGCGTGGCCAACGGCCGCCAGATTCAAGGCAAGGAGCTTTCCTACAACAACATCGTGGATCTCGAAGCCGCGTGGGATCTGGCCCAGGAATTCGAAGAGCCAGTGTGTGCAATTATCAAGCACACCAATCCGGCCGGAACCGCGACCGGCAACACTCTTGTCGAAGCCTACAAGAAGGCGCTTGAATGCGACCCCGTCTCTGCTTTCGGAGGCGTCATCGCCGTGAATCGTCCGGTTGACGGTGCCGCGGCCGAAGAAATAGCGAAGCTGTTTCTCGAAGTAATCGCTGCCCCATCGTTCGACCAAGCCGCCCGCGCCAAGTTCGCGTCCAAGAAGAACCTGCGGCTGGTAGAGGTGAACGATGCTCGCCAGAAATGGGTGCTGAAGAATGTCTCTGGTGGAATTCTGCTGCAAGATGCCGATGTGCGTCCGCTCGCGGAGAGCGATCTGAAAGTCGTCAGCAAGCGTCAACCGACGCCGGAAGAGAAACGAGCTTTGCTCTTCGCCTGGAAAGTCTGCAAACATGTGAAGTCGAATGCAATTGTTTACGCCCGCGATGGACAGAGCGTAGGCGTCGGCGCCGGACAAATGAGCCGCGTGGATTCCTGCAAAATCGGAGCAATGAAAGCGGTGTTGCCGCTGGAAGGTACCGTCGCCGCCTCTGACGCTTTTTTCCCGTTCCCCGACGGGGTAGAAGAAATCGCTAAGGCCGGAGCCACGGCAATCATCCAGCCGGGCGGGTCAGTGCGCGACCCGGAAGTAATCGCAGCCGCCGACCGGTTAAGCCTGGCGATGATTTTTACCGGCGTCAGGCATTTCAGGCACTGAGTGGAATTTTTCACTTGGCACTTAGCATTTGGCCTCCAGCAGATGAAATCGATTGACGAATCCGCATCCGATCTCTGGCCAACTGCCAAGTGCTAAAGGCTGGGTTTTCAATCCATCCGTCCCTGTACCTCCGAATCTCTTTCGCCCGTTTTCCCACGTCCTTTTTCGCTATCCTCGTTGACGAAGGTTTACAATAATACAGAGCACCCACCTACAGCGGTTCGGCATCTAAACGCATTAGGTTTGGGAATCCGAAGGCCTTGGATGAAAAGCATGCGCTGGTTTATTTTTGTGTTGTTTTTGGCTGCCGCCGCCGTGGCGCAGCAAGGTTCCGCACCATCTACTACCGCTGCCGAGACCTCGAAGCCGGCCACGGCGACTCCGCGAAAAGCAGACCGGGCCGCTGCCTACTACCATTACACCGTCGCTCACATGTACGAAGATCAGTTCGCGGTGTACAACCGGAGCGATCTCGCTACCAAGGCCATCGACGAATATCGCCTGGCGATTGACGCGGACCCCACGTCCGAGTATCTGACCTCGGGCCTCGCCGAGCTTTATGCCAAGACTGGCCGGATTCGCGATGCGGTCCTGGAAGCCCAGGACATTCTCAAGAAAGACCCCAACAATCTGGAAGCGCATAAGCTGCTCGGCCGTATTTACTTGCGCTCGCTCGGAGATGTCCAAAGCGGCAGCGGATCAGACAGTATGCTCAAACTGGCTATCGAGCAGTACCAGGAAATCATAAAGCTCGAACCGGATAACGTTGACGATCACCTGCTGCTGGGCCGGCTTTATCGCTTGAACAACGATTTGCGGAAAGCCGAAAGCGAATTCAAGATCGCAGTAAAGCTCCAACCGGACTCCGAGGAAGCCGTTACCACGCTTGCGTACCTCTACAACGAAGAAGGCGATAGCGCTCGTGCCGCTGAAACTTTGAGTTCCGTCCCGGATGCGGCGCGTTCGGCAAAGCTTTATTCCGCGCTCGGCTACACCTATGAACAGCGGAAAGAATACAAGCAGGCGATTACCGCATACCGAAAGGCGATCGAACTCGATCGCGACAATCTCGACGCCATTCGCGGCTTGGCGCAGAATCTGTTGAACGACGGGCAGACTGACGCCGCCCTCGAGCAATACAAGATCATCGCAGATTCGAATCCCGAGGACGCGCAGACCTACTTGCGCATGGCTGAGATCTACCGGAGAAATGGAAAGTTTGACCTGGCACTGGAGAATTTGAAGAAAGCCGAGTCCATGGTGCAGGACTCGATGGAAGTGCCTTACAACATGGCAGCCGTCTACCAGGCGCAGGGCCGCTACGACGACGCGGCTCAAATCCTGCAAGATCTGGTGAAGAAAACCGACAAAGCGGACAATAGCTACAGCCAGAGCGAGAAAAATAATCGTGCCGTATTTCTCGAGCGCCTCGGCACCGTCTACCGCGACAACAACAACGACCAGTTGGCCAACGAGACCTTCCAGAAGATGCTGTCCCTGGGCGACGACAACGCCGAACGTGGTTACCAGCAGATTATCGACACCTATCGTGAATCCAAGCAGTGGCAAAAAGCTACGGATGTGGCCAAGGAAGCGACCCTGAAACTGCCCAATGATCGCGAACTGAAGATGGTCTACGCCGCGCAACTCGCCGATCAGGGTCAGCCGGACGCTGCCCTGGAGCAGGTGAAGTCCATGCTCAAGGGCACGCCCGATGATCGCGACGTTTACATCCGATTGGCTCAGATGTACACCCGGCTGAAGCGCTGGCCCGAGGCCGAAGCGGCTCTCGACAAGGCAGCCCAGCTCTCAACCAAGGATGAGGACAAAGAGTACGTAGAGTTTCTGCGCGGATCCACCTACGAGCGTCAGAAGAAATATGATCAGGCGGAAGAAACTTTTCGCAAGGTGCTGGCCACCGATCCGCAGAATGCCGCAGTTCTCAATTATCTCGGTTACATGCTTGCCGATCGTGGCGTCAAGCTGGACGAAGCCCTCATCATGATTAAGAAGGCTGTTGATCTCGAGCCAGCCAACGGAGCGTATCTCGATTCGCTGGGATGGGCGTACTTCAAGCTTGGGAAGTATGAACTGGCGGAAGACAACCTCATGAAGGCTTCCCAGCACATGGGTATGGATCCCACGGTTCAGGACCACCTCGGCGACTTATACCAAAAGACCGGGCGCCTGAAACTGGCCGCTGCACACTGGGAGCGGGCCATCGACGAATGGAATAAAACCGTCCTCGCAGAAGTCGACGGCGATAATTTAGCCCAAGTGACCCAGAAGCTCGAATCCGCGAAGATGAAGCTGGCCAAGGAAGAGCCGGGGAATAAGTAGCAGTAGTTAGCATTTGGCACTTAGCACTTAGTCCTTGAGCTGATTCGCGTCATCCGCTTGATCTCGATCCGGCCAGTGCTAAATGCCAATTGCCAAATGCTGGTTCTGTTAAACTTTTCTCCATGCTCGCCGACTACGCCGTGCGGGTGGAGCAATCCCGCGGACGCCGTTTCGCTGAGCCGCCGCATCCTTACCGCAACGACTTTCAACGTGACCGTGATCGCGTCATTCACTCCAGGGCTTTTCGCCGCCTCGAAGCCAAGACCCAAGTCTTCACTCGCCGTTACTCCGACCACTTTCGCAACCGCCTGACGCATACCATCGAGGTCGCGCAGATCGCCCGAACCATCGCGGCGCAACTCGGCCTGAACGTCGATCTGGTCGAAGCCCTCGCGCTGGTGCACGACGTCGGCCATCCGCCGTTCGGACATGCCGGAGAAAAGGCTCTCAACATTGCCATGCAACAGCACGGCTTTTTCTTTGACCACAACCTGCACGCGCTGCGTATCGTGGAAGATTTTGAGATGCGCTACGCCGCTTTCCGCGGGCTCAACCTGACCTTCGAAGTTCGCGAGGGCATCATTAAGCACTCGCACGATTACCCTCCCGAAAAGTTTCCGGAGCTCTCCGAATATCTGCTCGATCGCCGTCCGCCACTCGAAGCTCAGCTCATCGACGTCGCCGATGAGATCGCCTACAGCACGGCCGACCTCGACGATGGTTATGAGTCCCACCTGCTCACGCTCGAACAAATTCGCCACGGCGTCCCCATATTCGAGCGCTTCTACGGCGAAGTTGAATCGATCTATCCGGACACGATCGACAAACTGAAATTCAACGAGGCACTCAAACGCACGCTCAACCGTTGGGTAGGAGATCTGATAGAAAACACGAGAGAGGAAATTCGACAAGCAGACGTCAGGAACCTGGAAGAGATACGCGCATGCCCTCGCCGTCTCGTCGAGCTCAGTGCACCAGCCGAGCAGGAGCGGCGAGAGGCCAAAGAATTTCTTTACGAGAATCTCTATTTCAGCACCACGCTCAACCCGGAAAAGAACGACGCCGAGCGGGTGATCAGCGAACTGTTTCAGTTCTGGATGGCAAAGCCCGAAAGCCTGCCCTCCAGCTACCAGGAGAAGGCCACGCAAGAGCCGTTGCCGCGCGTAGTCTGCGACTACATCGCCGGCATGACAGATAACTACATCTACGAGCAGCACGAGAAGTACTGCGGGCATTAAGAAAATCAAGACCTAGCCACGGATTTACACGGATCCCGCGGATCAAGAAAAAAAGAAAAAGAAATATCCGTGAAGATCCTTGTAAATCGTGGCGGAAGGTGTTTCCTACTTACTCGCGACACTGGTCACGACGTCATACAGTACCCGGAACCCACGCCGAACCTCTTCCACCCGGATGCGCTCGTCATTTCCGTGCTCGGTGCTGCCTTCCTCCTCCGTTGGCGTATAAGGCGTGAATCCATAGCAGTTGATTCCGAGAGGACGATAGCGTTGGTTCTCCGTGTAACCGCTATCCAGCCGCGGGACCACGGGTGTTCCCGGAAAATAATGCGCGGACACTTTCCGGATCGCGTTGAACAAAGGCGTGTCCGTGGGCGAAGAGTTGGCCAGGCGGAAGTCGGGCTCCAGCGGTTCGACGCTCACATTCGGATCGTTCACCACGTCCCGAATGGTCCGCAGAAACTCTTTCGGATCATCTCCCGGCAAAAGCCGTACGTCGAGATTAGCCCAGGCCTCCGGCGGAATCACGTTGGTCTGTTGCGAGCCACCCAGCATGGTCAGTGCAATGGTGTCGCGAAGAAGATAGTTGAGAGATTCGTCCTGCTCAACCTCGTGTTGAAAATTCTTGTCCTGCAAAGCCAGGCGAATGTTTCGAAACTTGTCCGCGCGCGCAGGCGGCTCGTAGGGTGCCATGGCACGCAGGAATTCATCGGCTACCGGCAGAACCTTGAATGGTGTTTTGTAGGCGATGATCCGGTTCAATGCCTGCACCAGCCGGTTGGGGGCCGAATCCGGAATTGGTAACGAGCCGTGCCCTGCGCGTCCATGGGCAACAACATGCAGCCAGAACGCCGCCTTCTCGCCCACATCCACGCCCACGTATTTTACGTGGCCATTGTGCTCCAGAATGTTCTCGCCACCTTCGTTGATCAGGAACTCGGCATTGCCCAGAAGGTCGCGCTCATGTTCGATGAACCAATCAGTGCCCGTGCCGTTGACTTCCTCATCGCTAACGGCCAGGAAAATCACATCGCGATCAAGCTCGACCTTTTCGCGCTTCAGCATCACCATGACCATGAATTGCGCCAGGCCTTCGTTCTTCATGTCCTGGGCGCCGCGGCCGTAAATTGAGCCGTCCACTATCGCCGCGCTGAATGGCGGAGCCTTCCAATGGGACGCGTCGCTGGTGACCACATCCATGTGATTCAGCAAGACGATCGGCCGCCGAGGGGACGATTTGGTGTGTGGGATGCGCGCCCACAGATCGGCCCGCCCCGGAGCGTAAGGGAACAACAGGTTCTCAATGCCCTCCTGGTCGAGAATCTTCTTGAAGAAGTCCGCCGCACGAGCTTCGTTGCCGGGAGGATTCGTGGTGTCGATCCGCAGATACTCTCGCTGCCACTCGACCGCGAGATCGGCGTACTGCTTCAGGCGATCCGGGGGAATGCTATCCCAGGCAAACGCGGGCCCGGCGGGGGTAGTTTGGGACCAGCCGAGCGCTGTGACCACCGCAAAGACGAACCCTAAAAAGCAAACTGTTCCGTTGCGTTCGGGCATCCAATCTCCTGTGCTCCTTGAGCTCTTCCCACGCAGTTTTTATATCAGCTTTGCCAAAATTACCCTCAAAGCGGACGTTTGTTCTCCCCTCGCTACGGTGTGGGACTACAATGTTATTGCAGGTCAAGGGGTTAGCTTTACGGGAGTTTGGCAATTGACCTGTTATAGACACCCATGTGCGCCGGAGTCAACGGGCGCCGATATATCTGGTTTTAGCTATACGCCGCGTCAGTATAAATCAAGCATCACGCCCGCATGGCGTGCCGGAGTGGAGCTCCCAGGCGCTCCCTCCCTCGGAGGATGTTGAAAATGAAGAACCGTGTACTTGTAGCGCTATTCGTTGCAGTCGTGCTTGCCCTGCCCGCCTTTGCGCAGACGGGCTCGACCTCACAGGATCAGTCGGCCAGCAGCCAATCCACCCAGGCTGCTCCAGCCACTCAAACTGCACCGACCACTGACCAGACTTCTTCGGCCACGGTTGGCGCAACCGGGAAGCAGCCTTTGCAGCCTGAGACCCGCCAAGGTTTCTGGGGCAAAATGAATCCGTGGGCCCGCAAGAAATATGTGCAGCGCCAGACCGAACCTATCCGCGATCGCGTGAATGAACTCGATGAGCTCACTGCGAATAATTCGAAACAGATCAAGGACGTGGATGCGCGCGCCCAGCAAGGCATCCAGCTCGCTTCCGCCAAGGCCAACGAAGCTGACCAGCACGCCATCGACGCCGGCAACAAAGCACAGGCCGCCCAGCAGACTGCAACTCAGGCCAATACCCGTCTCACCACGGTTGAACAGGTAGTCGGCAACATCGACCAATACAAGGCCACGACTCAGACCGAGATCCGCTTCCGTCCCGGCCAGAGCGTGCTGAGCCAGAATGCCAAGACCGCCCTCGATGACATGGCGACCCCGCTAAAGAATCAGCGCGGCTACATCATTGAAGTGCAGGGTTTCTCCTCGGGCCACGGCCAAGCCGCCATTGCCACATCGCAGAAGATGGCGGATTCAGTGGTGAGATATCTGGTGCTGAACCATGATGTCCCGGTGTACCGCATTTACGTGGTTGGCATGGGCAACGCTCCAGTTCCGAGCGCGAGCGCTGATGATCAATCCAAGACCAAGCGAACCAGCGGCGGTCGCGTCGAAATCAGCCTGTTGAAGAATGATCTGGAACAGCTGAGTTCAAATGCCACTCCTGCAGCGGATCAGCAGGGGCAACCTAAATAGAGATCAGGACGACGGGCCCAGCACCCGGCCGCCCTCCCCCCAGAAAAGCCTCCTGCACAAGCAGGAGGCTTTTTTGTTCAGGTTCGCGTGGGGACAGCCGCCCTCGGCTGTCCGGGCGAGCGAAGCTCGCCGCGGTGCACCTAATCCAACTCTTGTAAGCGACCATCGCTCCTGCGACTAGGCTCTCATTCCCCGGACGTGCGGAGCTTCGCTCCGCAGGACAGCCGAGGGCGGCTGTCCCCACGCGAGTCTTACGTGTCACACCACGCTGGCGGTTTCCTGCTTCATTTTCTCAGCCTGATAATGCGCCGTCAGCGCCTCGATCAGCGGCTGCAGCTTCCCATCCATGACTTCCTGAAGCTGATGGATGGTCAGACCAATGCGATGATCGGTAACACGATTCTGCGGAAAGTTGTAAGTTCGGATCTTCTCGCTGCGGTCACCGGAACCCACCATCGCCTTGCGTTCCTTGGCGAGCGCGTCCTGCTGCTTCTGCATCTCCATCTCGTAAAGTCGCGAGCGTAACACGCGCATCCCTTTTTCGCGATTCTTGATCTGCGACTTTTCGTCCTGGCAACTGACAACGGTATTGGTCGGAATGTGCGTGATGCGCACCGCAGAGTAAGTCGTGTTCACCGATTGCCCACCCGGCCCCGACGAGCAGAATGTATCAATGCGAAGGTCCTTGGCCTCAATCTTGACGTCGACATCCTCCGCCTCTGGCAGAACCGCAACCGTGACCGCGGAAGTATGAATTCGGCCCTGTTGCTCAGTTGCTGGCACGCGCTGCACCCGGTGCACCCCGCTCTCATATTTCAAGCGCGAAAACACCCGCTGGCCTTCAATCAGCGCAATCACTTCTTTCAATCCCCCAGCCGAAGACTCGGAAGTCGAAAGCACTTCCACTTTCCAGCCCTGGGTTTCCGCGTATCGCGTATACATGCGGAACATTTCAGCGGCAAACAGAGTGGCCTCATCACCGCCGGTGCCCGCCCGGATTTCCAGGATCACATCCTTCTCATCATTCGGATCTTTCGGCAAAAGCAGAACTTTAAGCTCTTCCTCCACCGCGCCGACGCGCCCTTCCAGTTTGTCCAACTCCTCTTGCGCATAGACGCGCATCTCGGGATCTTTTTCGTCGACGAGCATAGCCCGGCTTTCTGCAATGCCTCGCGTCAAATCCTTGTACTCGCGGTATCGCTCCACAATAAGGCTGATTTCGCTATGCGCCTTGGCAGTCTTCTGGTATCTCGCCGAGTCATTCATGATTTCCGGCGAAGCCAGCGCCTGCGTCAGTTCGTCGTACCGGGCCTCGATTTGGTCAAGCCGTTCAAACATGTGTTTCGCCGTCGGTCCTTGGTCGTTCGTCGTTGGCCATTCGGGTTCAGGCAACCTTCCCGCGGAGCGAGTTGATCAAGCCACTCAAGGCGCGACCAACACCTTCACACATCGCTGACAACCGCTGTCCATCTTCCAGAGACAAGTATTGTAATTCCTCTGCAATCAGAATCTGAGTCTGCAATTCCAATAGCGAACCCCGCGCATGAAATAGGAAATGCGAGAACTCCTTATCGGAGTGGTGACCTTTGCCTTCCGCAATATTACTTGGCACAGAGACCGCGGCTCGACGCATTTGCGAGCTCAACCCGTAAAGTTCGTGCCGTGGAAAACGAACGGTGCCTCTGTAGACTTCGGCCGTAAGTTTCATTGCTTCCTGCCACACCCGTAAATCCCGAAACGACGAAAACGACATACATACCTCCAGATGAACTTTCTACTATTTCTTCTGGCAGGCTGTATGTGATGAATAACCAGAATGGATCGTCGTCGGCCATTTGCTTCGTGCGGGTGTGGGCCGACGACCAAAGACGAACGACCAACGACGGTTTCTGTCCTAGGCGATGACCAACTCGCCACCACGCTGCTTCTCCAGCGACATCGCGTGGTCCAACGCCAAGATCGCGCACTCCGCCTGCTCATCCGATGGAGGCTGGGTGGTAATGCGTTGCATCCACAATCCCGGAGCGGTCATGAGGGCAAACAGCGACCCTCGGTGCTTGGCGGCGAAACGAATGATCTCGTAAGACAACCCGGTAATCACCGGCAGCAGCGCGATGCGAACCGCAAATCGCGCCCAGAAGGTAGTGACCGGCACCAGCATGTAGACGAAGATCGAAATGATCATCACGGTCATCAGAAAGCTAGTTCCACACCGCGGATGATAGGTCGAATACTTCTGCACCGCAGGCGTGTTCAGCGAATCGCCGTTCTCGAAAGCAAATACAGTTTTATGCTCGGCTCCGTGATACTCGTACACCCGCCGAATGTCTTTCAGCAACGAAGTGCCCCAGATAAAGAGCAGGAACAAGGCAAGCCGAATGATACCGTCCACCAGATTGAAAACAATCTGCTCGCCGAAAACGGGGTTCACGCGCTTCAATTCGGTGGTCGCTACGAGCGGCAAAAACTTGTACATGAAAATGAAGAACCCGACCGAAAAGACGATATTTACGGCGGCAATCCATCCACTGATTTCGAGCTTCTTTTTCTCCGGCTCACCGGACGCGGACGCAGGCTGCAACTCGTCGAGCGCAACGTTCGCGGAAAACTTCAACGCGCGGAAGCCCAGCGTCATAGCATGCCCCAGCGTGATCACGCCGCGCATAACCGGCCAGCCCATCCATTTGTGCTTTTCGGAAAGCCGCTCCAGCGGCTCGCAGTGGGTCGAAACCTCACCCGAAGGTTTGCGGCAGGCAATGGCCCACGCGTGCGGCGAACGCATCATAACGCCCTCAAGTACGGCTTGGCCGCCAACGAGGGTTTCCTCGCCGCCCTCGAGCGCCGGCAGAAGCTGGATTGCCACAAAAAACCGCCACATTGTTCGCAAAAAACGCATGGTTATTGGATGTCTTTCCGGCGACAAAGCACCACCGTAAGAGTATCACAGGCCGAAGTGATTTAGGATGGGCTAGCCAAGGCCCTAAGTGGCGGGTTCGAAAATACTTAGAACACCGTCGGGGGAGCCAATTGTGTAGGGACGGGTCTATGACCCGTCCGCCGAGCGAAGCTCGGTACTCTGACGAGCACTCACCATGCGCAAATTCGCCGAAGCCTGCGAACGCATCGCAGCCACCACCAAGAAGCTGGAGAAAATCGCAATTGTCGCCGACTACCTCAAGTCGAGCCCGCCCGAGGAGGCCTCGGTCGCAGCAGTTTTTCTCTCCGGCAGACCTTTCCCGGCGTGGGAGGAGACCACGTTGCAAGTAGGAGGAAGGTTACTCTGGAAAGTGGTCGAGGAGCTCTCCGAGAAAAACGAGCAGGAACTGACCGCCGCGTACCGTACGCACGGAGACCTGGGCGCCGCAGCCGCGGAAGTTCTATTCCAAGCTTGCGCGGGCACGGGTGCCCCCGCCCGTCCAGTCCGAGCAAAGCTCGGCAGTGGCGAAAACCACGAGGATTCGATGCTCAACGACGGTCTCAGTGCGCGAGACATGCAAGCCACATTTCGAAGGATCGCCGCCGCCCGCGGCACGGCCGCCAAAGCGATTCTCCTCCGCGAATTGCTCTCCCAAGTGACCCCGCTCGAAGCCAAGTACATCATTAAGATCATCACCGGCGATCTCCGCATCGGCCTGAAAGAGAGTCTGGTCGAAGAAGCCATCGCTAAAGCTTTCGGGGCCCCGGTGAAAGACGCACAGCGAACCAACATGTTGCTCGGGGACATCGGAGAGACACTCCGCTTTGCGGCAGAAGGCAAACTCAACCAAGCCAAGATGCGGCTGTTCCATCCCCTGGGTTTCATGCTGGCCAGCCCCGCGCAGTCTGCGGAAGAAGCACTCAGCTATTTCGAGAACGCCTTGGTCGAAGACAAGTACGACGGCATCCGCGCCCAGGCACATTGCTCCGGTGGCGAGGTCCATATCTTTTCGCGTACGCGGGATGAAATCACGGAATCTTTTCCCGAGTTGCCTGACGCGCTGGCTGGACTTCCTCAAGACGCCATCCTCGATGGAGAAATCGTGGCATGGAGCTATCTTGCTGCCGAATCCGGCGAGACCGGTCGCGCTCTGCCCTTCAGCGCATTGGCGCATCGGCTCGGCCGAAAGAAAGTCAGCGATCAAATGATGCGGCGAGTGCCGGTCGCCTATCTCGTCTTCGATATCCTCTACGCCGGCGGCGAATTGCTGATCGACCGTCCGCTACGAGAACGGGCAAAGCTGCTAGACGAGTTGTTGTCAGGGCCGCGAATTCCGACCCAAGCAAAGTTCGGCGCAGCCCAGGGTCAACTGATGCTGGAATCCCCGGAGCCGACGAACGCCCCCGCAATCACTACCCAGATTTTCCGCGCGCCGGTCTTTCAAGCATCCTCGGCCAACGAGCTCGATCAACTATTCGAAGCAGCCCAGGCGCGCGGGAACGAAGGGTTGATGATCAAAGACCCCGAGTCGGCCTACACTCCGGGACGCCGCGGAAAATCCTGGCTGAAGCTGAAACGCGAACTGGCCACACTCGACGTCGTGGTCACGGCGGTCGAATACGGCCACGGCAAGCGCATCGGCGTTCTCAGCGACTACACCTTCGCGGTTCGCGACGGCGACCGCCTGGTCAATATCGGCAAGGCCTACTCCGGCCTGACCGACGCCGAGATCGCCGAAATGACCAAATGGTTTCTAGAGCACAAGGTTGAAGATCAAGGCTTCCGCCTGGTAGTCGAGCCGAAGATCGTATTGGAAGTAGCCTTCAACAACATGATGCGCTCCGACCGCCACGAAAGCGGGTATGCCTTGCGCTTCCCGAGAATCGTGCGAATAAGAACCGACAAACCGCCCGAAGAAGCGGACACGATTGAAAGAGCGCGTGAAATCTACGACAAGCAGAGGCACGGAATCAACAATTAGCACTTAGCTGACCCGGTGGTGGCAAGAAAGTCGAGGGACTGAATGCCGAATGCTGAGTGCTAAGTGCTCAATTCAGTGGCTGTGTCCGTGATGTTCCTCTTCGCTCACCGGAATCACGCACCCATGCGCCACTTCGCAAATCACATGCTCAAACTGGATAGTCGTGTGATCGATATGAAATTCTTCATGCAGCCGTTCCTTCACGTCGCGCAGAATCCGCTCGCTGACAGAAGGCGGAATGTCTTCAATCGAAATGTGACACGACAACGCCCGCGTCTCCGAGCCGATATTCCACACATGCAGATCATGGACATCGTTCACACCCTCGACCGCCCGCATCGCAGCCTCGACGCGATCGAGCCGGATGCCGCGCGGCGTTCCTTCCAGCAGGATGTTGAGGGTCTCGCGACAGATGCCGAACCCCGACCACAGAATCAGAGCGCCGATGCCAAATGACAGCGCCGAGTCAATCCAATATTGCCCCGTCGCCAGAATTACCCAGCCACCAACAATGACCGCAGCCGTCGAAACCGTGTCGCCAATCTCATGCAGCAGGGCGCTGCGGATGTTGACGTCGCGGCTGGAGCGGTAGAGAAGCAGGGCGATCACGCCGTTCATCACCACGCCGGCAGCCGCCACCCAGATCATCAGGCCGGCCCGCACATGCTCCGGATTCTGCAACCGCCGGAATGCCTCGTAGAAAATCAGGAACGAAACCACCACCAGCGAGCCCGCATTCACCAGCGCAGCCAACACTCCGGCGCGATGCCAACCGTAAGTCTTGGTGGCGCTGGGCGGACGCGATTCCAAATACACGGCAACCAGCGAAAGGAGCAGTGCAACGAAATCAGAAAGGTTGTGCCCAGCTTCGGAAAGCAGCGCCAAAGAATGAGCGCGGATACCGGCCACCGCCAGCAACACTATGTAAGCCAGGGTGACAACGAGCGAAACCCGCAGAACCTTGGAGGTTCGCTCGCCCGCGCCATGGCTGTGCGTGTGCATCCTAACTCAGTTTAAGGCTGCGGAGGGAAGGGTTCAAGGCGCCGCTCAGAGTTTAAAATCCGGTGACAGATGACTGGATCACCCTTACGGCTGCGATTCCATCGCTTTCTGAAACTGGCGGAATCGCTCGGTAGTTTCAGCGCCGTGCGCGGCATACCATTCCCGCCACAGTGCAGGTTCGTCGCCTAACTCCTGATCAGTAATCTCCCGCAGGGCGCGGTAACCATACTTCACAGTCTCTGCGTCAAGCTTCTTGTCCTCGACCATCTCGATCAGGCCAGGTACTGCCTGCATGCGCTGCGCACGAGTAAGCATGCCGCAATGGGCCAGGCCGCAGCCGGCGGCATCAATCCGCACGCGGAACGCGGGATCGTGATAGAAAGCCTCCACCAGTTCCGGAACCGTGTCGTCCGTACCGATATCGCCGATTGCCGAAACCGCCCGCAGGCGCACCGATTCGCTCGCCGAATGCGCCCAGACCCGCAACTGGCTGTGGATGCGTTCAACTTCCACTCCACGATTGGCGAGACGACCTAAATACCAGATGCTGTATTCCGCACGGGTCGGATCGCTCTCGGCCAACTGCAGCAGCGCATCAACCTGAGCGCTCGTTTTCGCCAGGTTCGCGACTGCAAGATCAATCTCGAAACACGCCGCGCGCACCCGCAGGTCGTCGCCATTCATGGCCACGTCCATCAGCGTGACCAGCGAGTCGGTTTGCTTGATCTGGCCCCGCCACAGCCGCACTCGCGCCTTAATTTCATCGGTCGCGCCACGATGGTGCGAAATAGCGTACTGCAGTAGCCTCTCCGCTTGTTGCTGCGCAGGCATGTGATCCACTATGTCGCGTTCAACTTCGGAGAGCTGACTGGTAGTGCCATGAACGGGTTTTCCGGGCACTGGAAGCTTTTGGCCGACGATTTCGCCGGGCATGCTCTGACCAGAAACCAGCGAACTGATCAGAATCATGCACACGGGACACAACCAGCCCGCTGACAACTGTAGCTTCATAGAGCGAACTTAGCATCGGCCACGCGGAGCCGAAAGTTACCAGAGTGTCGAGCGAGAGTGCGAGCGATGGCGCGGGCCGAAGGCCGTGATGCCTTATTTTCAAGATGTCTTATGTTCAAATAGTCTCGTGCTCCTCAAAGACGCACTCACGTCAGCCGTCAACAGCCTTACTGCAGCTAAAGTAGGCTCGCCCCGCATGAACGCCGAACTACTCCTGATGTTCACTCTGTCCTGCAACCGCGCATATCTCTTCGCTCATCCCGAGCGCGAACTCACGGCTGAAGAGCAAGCCCGTTACGAAGAAGCGCTGACCCGACGAGCCAGCGGAGTCCCCGCGCAATACATCACCGGCCACCAGGAATTCTGGGGCATGGATTTGATCGTTTCACCAGCCGTGCTAATCCCCCGCCCAGAAACCGAGCACGTAATCGAAACCGTGCTGCACTTAGACAGAACCAATGGAGGCCGGGCGTCCTCGCCCGGCTCCTTTCTCCACATCGTCGACGTAGGCACAGGATCAGGCTGCATCGCGATAGCGCTAGCGAAAGAACTCCCCGGGTCAGACATCCACGCAACCGACATTTCCCCTGCCGCACTAGAACTAGCCCGAGCCAACGCCGCGCGCCATCAACTTGAGAGTCGGATTCACTTCCACCAAGCGGACCTGCTACAAGGTCTCGAGCGTGGCAGGTTCGATTTCGTAGTATCCAATCCTCCGTACGTTGGTGAGTCAGAAGAAGACCAGGTGCAGCTCGAAGTCCGAAAATTCGAACCCCGCAATGCCGTTTTCGCAGGGCCCACAGGACTGGAAGTGATCGAACGCCTGATTCCGCAAGCCCACACCGCGTTGAAGCCTGGCGGCTGGCTGGTCATGGAGATCAGCGGAACTATCGTCGAAGCAGTTAAGCACCTGCTCGACAAATGGAAGCACCTTCAAATCACAAACGACCTGCAAGGGATTCCTAGAGTAGCCGCCGCGCAAAGACCGTAAACACGTGGCGCGGGCGCCCCCGCCCGCGTAATTACGAAACGGCATTCCGTTCCTACGGACTCTGGTAGTAGCCAGCCGCACACGCTAGTCTCGTGCCACTCGCCTTCACTCCCAGGCGATCCCTGCACGTCATAGGGGAACATCAACCATGCAGACCAAACTGAGAGCCGCAACCTTGCTCGGCAGGACCGCATTACTTCTCGGCGCCATGTTGCTCCCGGTCGCTGGCTACGGCCAGAACCCCACCGGAACATTGCGAGGCGATGTCCAAGACCCAAAAGGTGCGCGAGTTCCCGCTGCAACCGTGGTGGTGCAGGCAGTTGGATCATCGTTGAAGCGCCAGATAAAAAGTGACGACCACGGAGAATTCCGCCTGAGTGAGCTCTTGCCCGGCACCTATCACGTCACGGTCGACGCTCCCGGTTTTTCCCAGGCCCAGGCCGACGTCGCTGTCATCGTTAGTTCCGTCCGTGACATCACCGTCACCATGAATCCAGCAACGGTGAAAGAAACCGTTGACGTGCAAGCCCGTCCTTCTTCAATCACCACACAACCGATTGACCTGGCCGGCGCCGTGCATCAGGCGACAGTTTCAACCCAGGACCTGCAGACCTTGCCGTTGGCCGCTCGCAGCTTCGCTAACATCGCCTATCTCGCTCCGGGAACCGAGCCCGTCGAGCCCTCCGACCCGACCAAAGCCCGCATCACAGCCGTATCCACCGGAGGCAGTTCCGGGCTGAACAACGAGCTCTCCGTGGATGGCGGCGACAATTCCGACGATTACATCGGCGGATTCCTGCAGAACTTTTCTCCCGATGCCATCCAGGAATTCGCCGTCCGCACCGCCCAGGAAGACGCCGATACTGGACGCACCACCGCCGGCTCCGTCGTGATCACCACCAAGCGCGGCACGAACGAATGGCACGGTGGCGGAGCATTTTACGAGCGCGCAGCCGCCCTCAACGCGCGTTTCCCCATCGAAAATCCCGCACCCAATCCCAAGCAGCCATTCTCCCGGCAGAATTACATCGGAACCATCGGCGGCCCCATCAAGGGTGGGCCAATTAAGAAAGACAAGCTTTGGTTCTTCACTTCTTTCGAATACGTTCACGAGGACGCCAGCATCGCCTACAGTCCCGCCAGCCAAGCCCAGTTCAATGCGCTAGCGTCTCTGGCCCAGCAAGGACTGATCCCCGGTACCACCTCAATTCCGGTGCCCCCCAACGTCCCCGTCCCCTTTCGCGACTATCTGGCCACGACCCGCTTCGACTGGTCACAATCGCAAAAGTCGCAGTGGTTCCTTCGCGCCGGCATCGATAACTACATCACGCACAATGCCCTGGTGCAGCAGGCGACGCTACCCTCGACCGGCGCCGAGCAGCATAACAACTACATGAATATGGTCATCAGCAACATCTACACCTTCAGTCCCACCTGGCTGGGAAGCTTCGTATTCACCGCCAGCGGTTTGCACCTGACCGAAGCCCGCAACTCGGACCTGGGTTACGCGCTGGCATTTCCATTCACCTCGACATCGCAAACCATCTCCGGCTTCGAGACTTACGGCGACAATCAATTCCTCACCCCGATCACCGCTTTCCCAGTTCTGCGCAATCAGGAAAAATATCAATTCCGTTATGACATGAGCCGCGCCTCTGGCGACCACGCCCCGAGATTCGGAATCAACTTCATTCACGAGCCTGTCCTGAGCGGCGCGCTCTCCGGCACCGCAGAAACTTTGCTCGCCTATACCAACAATCCGGACTTCTACGCTGCCAACCCTTCTCAGTTTTACTTCAATCTGAATTGCGTAAACCCGCCAGTAGATGTTACCTGCACGCAGACGCCCGCCCACAACGGCAGCTTCTCCCAGAACGTGCAACGCCTGGGCGTCTATGCCGAAGATTCCTGGCGAGCGAACGAGCACCTCACCATCAACTACGGCGTGCGCTACGACACGACTTTCGGCCTCTTGAACGCCTCCGGCCGCAGTCAAGCCTTCAATCCCGCCTACCTGACGCTAAAGGCCTTGGACGTTCCCCTGATCAACGGGGTGGCCCACGATTACCGCAAAGCCTTCGGCCCCCGGATCGGCATCGCCTATTCTCCCGGACAATCCGGAACCACCGTAATCCGCGCCGGCTTCGGCCTCTTCTACAACGATCTCGCCCAGAACGGCTGGGTGACAGCCTTCCAATCCGTCAACGAGCCACCAGGCGTATGCGTAAACCCGGGCGATCCCGGCTGTATCCCCGGCGGCGGAACCGGCAACATCATCGATCCCAACTACAAGACTCCCTACGCTATCCACGCCACAGCAGGGATCCAGCACGCCTTCAATGCCAACTGGACCCTCGGCGCCGACTATACGCACGAAGAAGGCAATCACGCCTACCGTGCCTATCCCTACGCCGCTGGAACGTCGCTATTCTCTCCTGATCCCGCCAACCAGGACCTCGTGCCCAACGTCAACGTTTTCAAATCCGACAATCGCTCCAGCTTCAACGCGCTGATGATCCACCTGCAAGGCAACGTCGCCCGCCGCCTCAACCTGGTCGCAAACTACACGCTGTCCAGCGCGAAAACCTGGGGCTGCGTGCTCGGAGAACTCTTCGACTACGTCAACGGCGTCTGCGATCCCCTGAATCCCTTTCGCCCCGGCGACTACGGCCCGTCCGGCGAGGACGTCACTCACCGCTTCGTTTTTGCCGGAACGTTCTACGTGCCCGGTGGTTTTCAACTGAGCACCGTTACCCAGGCCGAGAGCGCCCGTCCCTTCACCATCACCCTCGCCGACAACAGCGATCGCATCGAGGTCAACGGAGTCAGAACCACACTGGACGAATTCCGCGGCACCCCGTACATTCAAGTTGATCTGCGCGTCACCCGCCCTTTCAATTTTCATGATCGCTGGTCGCTCATTCCCTTCGTCGAATTCTTCAATCTCTTCAATCGCAACAATCCGGGCGCGAACTACGTCACCAATGTGGCAGCGCTTCCAGTCCCGCCCAGCGAAGCGGCGAGCGGCAACGTAATGCACATCTGCGCCAATCCCTCATGCACCACGTTGCAACCGATCACCAGCTTGGGACAGTTAGGCGTTCCCGGCGGAGCCCTCGGAGATTTCTTCGGCCCCGGAACAACGGTAGGCATTCCCTTCGCCGCCCAGCTAGGCGTCCGTGCGACCTTCTAGGATCGTTATTCCGACCCCAAGAAATTGTCATTCCGAGGAGCGAAGCGACGAATCGTTCTCCCTCCCCCAGAAAATTGTCATTCCGAGGAGCGAAGCGAGGAGGAATCCGCTTTCCTCGGGAGCCGCAGAACTGCAACTCCGTCGCCCGAACGCCAGTTTGCAAACCAACCGCACCCCAAACCAATAACCTGTCACCCCAAAACCAATCTGTCATCCAGAGCGCTGTGGCTGGTTCGCGAAGCAAATCAGCCACGGAGTCGAAGGACGTCTGCGTTCCCCGCGGCCTAACTGTGTGCGAGGCATTCTCTCTTTTGTTCTTTGCCCGTCGCGCACATTTTTGCGCAACAGCTGCAATACTTTGCCTAAGCCTAACTTTTGACAACTTTCACATTGACTTCCATCCGAAAGCCGACCAGAATTGCCAAGCCTCGCTGCTCCCGCAGCTAGTTATTCTGGATCGCTGAGAAACACCTTGTTCAGAATCTCTTTGCCGTCACTCAAAGGCTTCGTCGCTGCCAGAATGGTGTGCACTATAGGCGGAGAAACTGGATACTCAGAATCGAAATTCACCAAAACAGGAGAGTAAATCGATATGAATAGACGCTTTGCTACACTTAGCCTGCTCGCCACCCTGCTACTGGCCTGCACCAGCTTAGCCTTCGCCCAAGATGTCGAGACCGATCCTTCGGCGAAACCAGTACCTCGCTTTACTGCCCTTCCGGCGCGCCCAGGATTGCCTCCATCGGTTCCCGGCAAACAACTGGTCCAATGGAACGGCAGCTTCACCGACCTGACCCATGTAAAGCGCACCTTCACCATGGCTGGCACCGATCCTTCGAAGACCAACGTCACTACCACCTTCACCGTGTGGGTCATCCCAGTCAAGTTCGTTTACGACGCCAGCCACGGGAACAAGACCTTTGATCCCAGCAAACACAAACTGTCGAACGGACGCACGGTCATCCAGAACACCCTAAAATCGCCCCTGTTCAACGCGGGCATCGACTTTAAGCAAGGCGCGACCGACCTGGGCAACACCGAGTACATTGACGCCTTCCAGCGCGGCACCTGGTGGGGTAAGAACGTCAAGAAAAACAGCAATTACCACGTTCTGCTAAAGGCCGTAGTCAAGCCCGAGCAGACCATCAACTGCACCGACGCCAGCTGCCAGGTCGACACCTTTCATTTCGGTACTGACCCGACTATTACTGCAGGCCTCGCCGACATCAACTACTACGATGGCCAAGTGCAGGGCTTCATGACCAAACTCGGGGCTACCCCGGACATCGTCCCCCTCTTTATCTGGTATGACGTTTACCTGACGGAGGGAACGGGATTGAACAACTGCTGCATCGGCGGCTACCACGGCACCAACGGCCCTCCGCCGGCTAGCCAAACCTATGCCAATTCAGCCTACGTGGACGTTAAGACGTTCTCGCAGGACGTCTCCGCGATGTCTCACGAACTCGGCGAGTGGATGGACAACCCGTTCTTCGGCGCGAACACGGTGGGATGTACCGACAATAGCCAACTGGAAGTGGGTGACCCGCTCGAAGGTGGGCCCAACTACGGAGCCTACAAATACACGCTGAACGGTTTCACTTATAACCTGCAATCCCTGGTGTGGATCGGCTACTTCGGCGCGCCAAGATCCGACTCGGCGAACAAGTGGCTGGCCTTCCAGAACGACGAACCAAATGTCTGTCCGGGCCAGTAGCTTCTTCATTGCCTGAAAGCCCGTTCCCCGCGGAGCGGGCTTTTCTCCCGATCCTTAAGCTTGCATAATACATGCAACACTTTTCTTCGACGGTAAACATTCATCAACTTTCCGATTGACTTCCAACAGAAGCCCGTTGAAAATCGCATGGCCTCTGCTGTGCCCGCCGCCACGCACTCTGGCCCGCTGAGGAACACGCTGTTGAGAATTTCTTTGCCATCACCCAAAAAACAGGAGACTAAATCAGATATGAATAGACGTTTCGCCACCCTCACCTCGACCTTTGCCCTGCTACTGGCCTCCGCCAGCTTAACTTTTGCTCAGGGCTCGCAGGATTTTCCTTACCCCAATCCAATCCCGATGTTTGTCGCCGGGCCGCAGCATCCCGCGTCACCCAACCAAACGCCGGGTAAACAACTCGTCCAATGGAACGGAAGCTTCACCGACCTGACCCATAGAACGATCAACTTCACCATGGTCGGCACCGATCCCTCCAAGACCAACGTCACCACCACCACCACGGTTTGGATCATTCCGGTCAAGTTCATTTTCGACAAGAACCACGGGAACCACACCTTCGATCCGCAACACAAATTAAGCAACGGAAAGACCGTGATTCAAAACACTGTGGCTTCGCCGCTCTTCCAGTCCGGCGTCGACTTTAAGAATGGCAACATCGACCTCGGCAACACCCAGTACATTGACGCCTTCCAGCGCGGCACGTGGTGGGGCAAGAACGTCAAGAAAAACACCAAATATCACGTTCTCATGAAGGCAGTGGTCAAGCCGGAGCAGACGATTAATTGCAATCAAACCGGATTGTGCGCGGTCGGCAATGAGTTCGGTGTCACCGTCGGCCTCGCCGACATCAACCTCTACGACAGCGCGGTGCAGGGCTTCATGAGCAAGCTCAAAGCCACCCCCGACGTGCTTCCGTTCTTCGTTTTCTATGACACTTATCTGACCTCGGGAGGGTGTTGCATTGGCGGATATCACAACGCGAATGGCGGCCAGCCCGCTGGCCAGACCTACTCCAACGCAGCCTAGGTAGACAAAGTCGGCGCGTTCTCGCAGGACGTCTCCGCGATGTCTCACGAACTCGGCGAGTGGATGGATGACCCCTTTGTCGACAACAACGTCAACTGCCAGGACAACAGCATTCTCGAAGTGGGAGATCCGCTGGAGCGCATGGCGAACTACGGAGCATTCCCTTACAAGCTCAATGGTTTCACTTACAACCTCCAGTCGTTGGTGTACATCGGCTACTTCGGCGCCCCGAGAACCGACTCGGCGAACAAGTGGCTTGCCTTCCAGAACGACGAATCGAACGTTTGTCCAGGCCAGTAAACTTTTCGCTGCCGTTCAAAAGCCCGCTCCCTGTAGAGCGGGCTTTTTTCACCATCCTTAGGGTTTGCATAATTCATGCAACACTTTTCATCGAACCCAAGCATTCGTCACTTTCCGATTGACTTCCAGCAGAAGCCCGTTGAAAATCGCTTGGCCTCCGCTGTACCCGTGCGAGCAGTCATCCGGGATGCCCGCCTCTCGGAGCCAACGGCGAGGCTGAGTGTAAGAAATCGAATTCCAAGCCAATCAAAAAGCCAAAAGGAGATGTTTCAATGAAGCGTACCGTTTTATTAGCGAGAATGAGTTGGACGCTAGCAGCTTTTGCGTTGATGGTGACGCTGGTTGCCGGAGTAAGCGTTGCCCAGAACATCAACGTAAACGCGGTTCCAAAATATACTGTGCTTCACCCTGAGCAACCGGTGGACGTGGCAGCGATGCAGAGACTTGCTGAGGTCGGCGCCGCCCTGCCAACCTGGACGGGCAGCTTCACCTACCAGGGGACAAAATATCCCTACACCATGATCGGAACTAATCCTGCCAAGGGCTCGGCCACGACGACTCTGAACATGGTTATTATTCCGCTCATTATCAAAGTTCCAGGCCAAACCTTCGATCCAACGAAGTCGATACAGAAAGCCTGCGGAACCGGCACCGCCGAAGGGCTCACGCTGGCGTCGCCCATCTTCTCAAACAAAGTGAACTATACGGTTGGCGGCACGAACGTAGGGACCACCCAGTACGAAGATGCTGTCCAGCGAGCCGAATTCTGGTCCAGCGTGCACTCGAAGTCTCCCAACTATCACGTGCTTCTCAAGTACAAGGTCGCAGCCACGCAGACGTTAAGCGATTCTTCAGGGCAGCTCAACAAGGGAACCTGCGGCAACTTTGCCGGAGTCGACATCAATCTGTTTGATAGCGAGGTTCAGTCAATCATTGCCAAGCTGAAGCTCACAGCTAATGAATTCCCTTACATTATGACCTACGATGTCTTTGAAACCGAGGGCGGACAGTGCTGTGTCCTCGGCTACCACAGCGTAACCAATAGCGGGATTGCATACGGAACCGGTTCGTATGGCGACGTTCCATTCCAATGCAACGGTTGCGGTAATCACGGATTTACCGACGTCGTGACCATCAGCCACGAGATCGGCGAAACCATCAACGATCCCTACACTAACAACGGCACCCCGCAATGGAAGTCGGCCTACGCTCCGCAGTACGGGTGCAGCGGTGCCCTCGAAGTCGGAGATCCTCTTGCCGGAGATCCTGTCGCCATAAAGGTTCCAGGGAACACTCACCAGTACTACGTTCAGGACCTGGCCTTCGAACCCTGGTTTGCGTTGGTCGCGAACGGGAAATCGACTTCGGTGAACCATTGGTATTCAATGTTCAATACCTATCTGAAGACGATTAGTACCAACGAACACAGTCAGTGCGCCGAGTAACGGAGAAACAGCTCGGTAAAGCCGTTCGTGGTTGTCAAGCCCGCTCCCTGTGGAGCGGGCTTTTTGCGCCCGATCTTCTGGTTTGCATAATACAGGCAACACTTTTCCTCGAAGCCAAACATTCGTCAACTTTCCGATTGACTTCCGTCGCCAGCCCATTGACAATCGCAGGGCTCTTTACTGCCTGCCCCGCAGCGATCAGTCCAGACCGCCAGAAGGCATTGTCGAAAATTTTCTTCGTCATCGCTTGAAAACCCGATGACATTTAATCAACTCACTACAGGCGCTCCATCAACCAGTCAGGGAGGGAAGTCATGAAACATTCCGTCGCGCTGCCGACCATTGCAGCGGCTTTGCTTTTGGTATTCGCGTCATCCATTCCAGCTGCCCTTGCCCAGCCTCAGTCGCTGTTGACCGGTCATGTTCGTGATGTGACCGTCAATGGCCAGGCCCCGTTCGTTGGCCGGCTCCCCGCAACCCAGTCCATGCGCATCGATATTGTTCTGCCGACGCGCGAAGGGCTCGATAGTTTTTTGCATGAGCTCTACGATCCTTCCAGCCCATCCTACCGGCAGTTCCTCACAGTCGAGCAGTTCACCGAGAGGTTTGGCCCCAGCCAACAAGATTTCGACGCCTTGATCCGTTTCGCGAAAACCAACGGCTTTACCGTGACCGGTGGCTCCCGCGATGCCATGGACGTCCAACTCAAGGGCTCTGTCGCGGCCATCGAGACCGCCTTGCACGTAAGAATGGGTCTCTATCACGACCCCGTCGAGAACCGAAACTTTTATGCTCCGGACCGGGAACCCACCGTGGACCTGCCTTTCCAGCTCTGGCACATCACGGGCCTGGACAACTATTCGATCCCGCGTTCCGCGTTAGTGCGGAGACCCCCGGGCGTGAAGCCGCCTGCCAGCGTTGGTTCCTGTCCCGGAGCCTCCTTTTGCGGCAGCGACATGAGGGCAGCCTATTACGAGGGCACCTCCCTTACCGGCAAGGGTCAGAACATCGGCCTGTTGGAGTTCTACGGGTTTGACATCGCCGACGTGAATACTTACTACAAGAACGCCAAACAAAAGAGGACTGCCAAGGTCGTCGGCATTTCCACGGATGGATCACCCTTGCAATGTCTCAAGTCGAAAGGCTGTGACGATACCGAGCAGACCATTGACATCACCCAGGCGCTCGGCATGGCTCCGGGAGTAACCGCAGTCTACTTATACGTCAGTAACAACAGCGATACGGCCATGTTGAGCAGCATGTCTTCGCATAAACCGCTGCCTTTGAATTTGAGTGCGTCGTGGCTCTGGACCCCCGTTGACCCCAAGATGGATGATCCGTTCTTCAAGAAGATGGCGGCACAGGGCCAGAGCTACTTCAACGCGGCTGGCGACAGTGGCTCGTGGAAGAAGACGACCCAGTTTGTTTGGCCGGCGGACGCCGCATATATCACCAGTGTCGGCGGCACCGAATTAATCACTAAGGGCGCAGGCAAAGGCTGGGCGTCGGAAACAGTTTGGCCCGACGGTGGCGGCGGCATTTCTCCCGACAACATCAAGATCCCGAGCTGGCAGAAGCTTAAAGGAGTAATCACTAAGGCCAATGAGGGCTCGACGACGTTACGCAACGGCCCGGACGTCTCGGCAAACGCGAACTGGAGCTTTTATGTCTGCGCCAACCAGACCACCTGCAGTGAAAACCTCTATGGTGGGACCAGTTTTGCCGCACCCATGTGGGCCGGCTACCTGGCTCTGGCCAATCAGCAGGCGGCGACCAAGAAAGATCCTCCGCCCGGCTTCATTAATCCAACCATTTACCCACTGGGTCTTGGAAAAGGCTATTCGACCGATTTCCACGACATCACCGTCGGGAGCAACGGCTTTCCCGCGACCAAAGGCTACGATCTGGCGACCGGATGGGGCAGCCCCAACACTGACGGCCTGATCAACGCACTGGCCAAGTAGAATGCTAGCTTCACCTTCACTTGTAACAAGCCCGCTCCCTGTGGAGCGGGCTTTTTTTCTGCTCAGCTAGCGCATCCCAAAATTTGTCAACCCCCAGACCCAAAAATTCCTTTCAACTCTCTCATTCCATTCGCAATATAGTTTCGAAAAAGCGGCTGATTTACCCACCCATCCTGTCATACTAATAGTGATCTGAAACTGGAGCCATCTGGCAACGGCAATCGGCTCTCGCGAAGCTAATCGCAAACAGTAGTTCAGCCGCGGAGCGGCGGCACATGAGGCCCGGCACGGCAGTGCGGGAAGCAAGAGCAAAAAGACAGGGCACACCCCGCAGGGGAGGCACGCCCCAGCGGCTAAGTCCTTTAGAAGAGATATTTTAGACGGTATCCCGAAGAGTACGACCTGTTCTCATAGACTTGCAGGCAGGACTAGCTGGGTATGTGAAACCTAAGTCCTTTAGAAGAGATATCTTAGCAGGGTATCTCGAAAACAGCTCCTTTGTTTTCATAGATCTAGACAGAAAACGCAAAATTCGAGGTACATACTATGTACCGTATGGTTAACATAGCAATCGACTGATAACTAAATAGTAACTCAGGCAATGCTGCGCTTCGCGGCCCGACTACGGGATTCGCCGCTCGTCTCCACTCGATTGCGCCCAGCCTTCTTGGCTCGGTACAGCGCCTTGTCGGCGGCCTGGATCACCTGTTCCACTTCCCGCATCTTCGGCCCCGGTTCCGCAACTCCGATGCTGACCGTGACCGACAATCCGCTAAGAGAAGCCTCCGCCGGAAGGTTGCGAGGCCGGCCAGGTTTTCGACGAGCCGTGCTCTGCTTGTCTTCCATCCTCCGCCCCGCCCCGCGAGGCGCGCTGCGCCGCTCTGGCGTGCTTCGAACCTGGAATCTCGATTCCTCGATCACACTTCTGAGCGAATCCAGATGGGGCACAACGTCCTTCATCGACTTTCCCGCAAACAGAATCGAGAACTCCTCTCCACCCACGCGAAAGGCCTCCCCACCTCCACTCACCCGCGATAGTCGCGAGGCGACCATGCTCAGAACCTGATCGCCGGTGTCGTGCCCGTGGGTGTCGTTGAAGGTCTTGAAGTGATCGATGTCGACGACGGCGATGGAATAAGGCGCTTCGAGCCGCAACAGCGCTTCGTTGAAGGCGCGGCGCGCAGGCAGAGACGTGAGTTCGTCGTGATACGCCAGCACGTACGTGTTCTCGATGATCGACGCGGCCAGCAGCAGCCCCGCCGTTGCCCAATAGGCAACGGCAATCCGGTCGACCGCGTTGGCCTGCAATCCGAGGAAGGTTGCTACAAGTGACCACAGCAGACCACTCTCAAGCGGCTTGCCGTAGAGCAACAGCCGGACCAGCAAGACCACGAAAGCAGCGGCGAAAGCCAGCAAGGCAAACTGCGGGATCTTCGTCCAATGAAATAATGATCGATGCAGAAACGCGACGCGAAGGAATGCAGGACCGGTAGTCTCTCCCGGACGACAGATAACGGCGACGAAGACCGACTCCAGAAACAACAGAACCAGCCGTGGGGTGACCGCGGGAATTGACAGGCCGCGCTCGTGACCGAGCGAAAGCACAATGAAGTTGATCGGCAAGAGAAAGGCGATGGCTTCAAACGCAATGCGGCCAGGCCCGATCGCGATCGCGCGCCCAGCGGAAAAGAACTCAATGGCGCGATGCCCCAGCAGCAGCATGATCAGGGCAAAGAGAACGCGGCTGGAATGGAAGCGCCAGGACAGCAGGATTCCAGCGGCGAAAACCAGGTAATAGTAGAAGTCGACCGCGGCCGCTGAAATGGACAGAAATCCGCCTGACAGCAGGATTACCGCAACCAGCAGCAGTACGCCTCCCGGCACAAACAGGGATTTCAGTGTTCCCGTGCTCCTCAGATCCAAGCTCGGATGATCCTTTAGATAGAAGGTTGTGTCAACGAATTATCGTCGGCCGGACAAAGGGCGAGCGAGTGGCACAGCAGGTTCGTCGAGGAAGCGTTCCCGTTTAAGGAAGACAGAGCCTTTCGTGCGCGGCGGAATCCCCGATCTTCGGCCAGTTCTTGCCTAGAATCGGAGAGTGAAAGTTAGAGAAAACTTATGCGCATTCTGATCGCTGAAGACGATTCCTCGCTCGCCAGCTTTGTGAAGAAGGGCCTTGACGCCGAGCACTACGCGGTCGACGTCTCGAGCGATGGGGAGCAGGCTCGCGCCATGGCGGGCGAATTCGATTATGACCTGGTGGTGCTTGATCTAAGCTTACCGCGTCTGGATGGAGTCGCGATTCTGCGATATTTGCGTACGCGCAAGCCCAGCATGCCCATCATCGTCTTGACCGGGCGCACGCGGGTTGAGGACCGGGTGGAGTGCCTTGATCTCGGAGCCGATGACTATCTGGGCAAACCCTTCTCGTTCTCGGAGCTGTCGGCGCGGATCCGGGCGCTCTTGAGGCGCTGCCATCTGCCCGCTGAATCGGTGCTGACGGTGGACGATTTGAAACTCGACCGCGTCGAGCGCAAGGTCGAGCGCGCGGGACGCCGCATCGATTTAACCGGCAAGGAATTCGCTCTGCTCGAATACCTGATGCGCAACGCGGGCCGGCGAATCACGCGCGCCATGATCATTGAGCACGTGTGGAATTTGTCGTTTGATACCTGCACCAATGTCGTTGACGTGTACGTGAACTACTCAACCGCGCAGGTGGATAAGAAGAAGGTGAACCGGCTTGCAACCGCGATTCAGGTAGCATTCCAACAGCTCGGAGCTTACCCAACCGCTGACCTGCCCGGTGTCGTCCCAATCGACGAGTCGGTTGAAGTTCGTAAAGTTGCTCCCGCTGTCGCGTTACCCCACAAGGACGAGAATGGCGACCTGACTGAACTCCGAAAAGAATTGGAGCAAGCGCTGGCGCCGGAGATCGCGCGCGGCGAGGTCGAGGTCCGAAATGGACGGGATGGGCTGGTTATAAGCTTGCGAGAGGCTGGTTTTTTTGACAGCGGTTCGGCGGGCGTTAAAGTAGGTTCGCAGCAAGCCTTTAGCCGTATGGCTACGCTGCTCGGAGAGTGTCAGTACAACATCCGTATCGAGGGCCATACCGACAACGTGCGTATTCACAATACGCAATTTACTTCGAACTGGGAACTCTCTACGGCTCGAGCAACGGAGATGATTCGCCTTTTGATCATGAAGTACGGGTTTTCTCCCAAGCGGCTATCGGCGGGCGGTTACGGCGAATATCATCCCATCGCCAGCAATAACACGGAGTCAGGACGAGCGCTCAACCGCCGGGTCGACGTCGTAGTTGTCGGGAAGCACGAAGGTGAGTCCGCAGCGACCGACCCGCCTTCGGGCGCCAAGCAATAGAACTAAGCCCAATCCTCAGCACGATCATAAGAGGCGGCTTGCACGTTTGTATTTGTCGTCGCCGCCTGCTCGAGGACTTGCCGCACTTTTCGGGTCAGCGACTGGGCTGAGAATGGTTTCGGCAAATAGAACATTCCATCTTCCTGGAGGCCTTGTCTGGTGACAACATTTTCAGGATAGCCGGAGGTGAATATGATTTTCAGCTTTGGGGAGACGCTCCTCAGATCGGTCGCAAGGTCGCGGCCATTTTGTCCCGGAAGAACGACATCCGTCAGTAGCAATCGCACTATGGTTTTGTGTTCGTCGAATGCAGATATCGCTTCCGCCGCGGTGCGAGCTTTCAACACCCGATAGCCCGCGGACTCGAGAATCTCGCAAGTCACCTCACGGAGGAAACTTTCATCTTCCACTAGCAGGATGGTTCCATGGCCCCGATGCAGTTCGGCATTCCTAACCAACGAGTCCGACTCGGGGGTCGTTTCCGTGCATGGTTGCGAATGATTCACGTTCTCTTTCCTCCCGGTACGAAAATGTCTAAGCACCCAGGCCTCCATCCAGCGCGGCACGTGCGTGAAAGACAAATCCCTATACGCCACTTCGACTTACAGCGGAGGAAACAATCGCATCGACTGAGGAAACAGCTGGGATGCGGATGGGAATGACCGTCTCGGGAAAATGCAGCGAAATTATCGGGAATGCGTTCTGAAAGTGGTCAGTGCTGCTGTGATTTCTGGTTATCGAGACCGCGCCAGCACGGTCTGATCGGGATCGAGTACGACCTTACGTGCGTTCGCCGGCGCAGTTAGATGAAACGGAGTTTCCGGTCCATCCGCAAACACCCGTCCGAGTAGCACCAATCTGCCGGCGACCGATGCGTATAGCGGAACTGAGGTTACCAGATTGTCGGGCGCATCCTTCTGCAGGACGACGCCGCTAACGGTGGTTGAACCGGTCTTATCCGAGAACTTCACTCCGTGCAATTCGAAGTGCGGAATTGCCGTCCCGTTCACCCATCCTTCGTAGAACCAGTCCAGGGATTTGTGGTGCTCGTACCACAGCGACCGCGGCAACTCTTCCTCGAAGGCTTGCAACAACTCGCGGGTCGCAATGGGTTTCCCCTGATAGCGTTCCCTGATTCGTCGGAGAGCGCGCACGAAAGGCTCATCCGGCGGACCATTCTTGCCATCACCACGCACACCGGCACCGCTGGTACGCTCGGCGTCGCGCATCATGGAACGCAGCATGTGAAACAGCCATGTGCCACGTCCATAGCTGATTGCTTCATACCCATTGGGGAATTGGGAGCAGGAAAGCCGGGTGCCCAGGGTCACAGGGCCATCCTCCATCAGCGGCACACCGGATTTGTTCTTTTCCAGCAAGTCGTCCCTAAGTTTCTCCATCACGGCACGGAACTGCGCGGGATTCTCCGCCTCGAGCACCATCATCGAACTGTAGTTCGCCAATGCTTCCACGATCCACTGGTCGCGATAGCCACTCCACATCACCAGATCCCCCCACCACTGATGAGCAGTCTCGTGGGAAATCACCTGGCTGACGAGCGTCTTATCAACTGCGCTCAAGTGCAGCTGTGACTTTTCTTCTGCCGTGAGGAAAGACGTACTAGAAAGGAAGATCAACCCAGGCCACCCTTGGCTCAGGCCACCGGGCATTTGAGCCACTTTCAGTTCGGAAAACGGGAAAGGACCGTAGCGGCGTGAGAAAAAGTCGATAGCATGTGCCGCAGCTGCCGCGACGGTTTGGGCATTCCGCGCGGGCGAAGGCACGAGCGGCGCGATACTCATCGGGGGTCGTGGTATGCCCCCGGAGACCACGGGATCCGGAATCACGCTTTTCACGGCAGGTGTCGGAAATCCACGTTCCACACCCGCGGTTGCGTAGGTTTCCACGGTCACATCTCCGGCGTGTGCCAGCACCCGCGCGTATTTTCCCAGGTTGAACCCGGCAATGGGAATGGGCCGTTCGGAAACCCAGCGGCTCACTTGTTCGCCTGCCGATGGAGCACCTGCTGTCGGATAGCCGGGTTCGGGAGAAGACTTCGCATCCGTGCGTTTTCCGGTAGCTACCAATGTCCAGCCTGCAGGGTAACGAAATTCCAAGTCAAAGTTAGACATAGCGAGGCCGCGATTTGGATACCACATGCCTCGCGCCCCGACGTACAAGAGGCCAGCTCCCGCCTCTGAGAGCACTTCGCCTCCATAGACAAATCGCAACTGCAACTGTTGCCCGGTTTGCAAGGGCTGAGGAAATACGATTGCGACCAGGTCATTCCCGTGGCGGGCCAGTTGAGTTCCCTCGATTGCCTGATTGTGGATGAATTCAATCGGATGCCCATCCGCCTCCACCTCCTTGATTTGGAGAGCTCGAGATAGTTCAAATAAAAGGGCTCGCTGGCCGCCCTGCCGCACTTCGAGTTGCAACAGCGCTTCAGCGTCGATTTGAGTGGGCGGCTTTATTTCCGCCCGAATCTTGTACTGAGATACTGCGATCGAATCCGGCGCGCCGCCTTCGCCAACCTCAGCGCTAACCGTTTCCGCGTCCCGACTAGCTTTTGCTGAAGAGAACGAGGTCCAGACATCGTAATAGCTCGTGCCCTCCGCCGTTTTGAGCTGGCCGGCCCACACTTGTTCGGGAGCGTCGGCGTCGAAATAAAGGTCAAAAGTCCCCAGTTTTACTCCCTGCAAGCGGGCGTGTAGAAAGCGGTCATCGTCTTCAGACTTGCCGGGAGTTGCTGCAACTCCGGCAGCTTGTCCGGCAACCGGGAGAGATCTACTTAACGTCATGAACAGGCGTAGCGGATCGGATTGGGCTAGATTGCTTGCGGTCTCATTCCACTGCGACACGAACGCCGGCCCGTAATCGACGGGCACCATCGACGGGAGCAACTCGGCAAAGGTGTCGTCATTGAAGCGGAAGTATGCGGTAACAAACCGCTCTTCCAGAATTGCCGCGCCGGTGAATAATGCCATGGAAGCGCGCTCGTATTGGTTAGGAGGAGACAACAAAATCTCTCCATCCCCTTCAAAAAAAGCTCCTGTGACCCGGCCAGCGACGTCCTGGGTAAATGCAATGGTGCCATTGTTCAGCGTGATGTGAATGGCCGCCCGATCGATGGAGACATCGCGCAGTCGATAGACCCGCGCCTTGTCCAAGGTCACGGTGCGCAACTGTAAGTAAAGGTTCTCGGCGGAATTGAGTTGTGGTGAAGGTGTCCCCGAGACTTTCGCCCCGGCCGCATCCACAGGTTTGGGAGCGTCATGGCTCCCGGACAGTGCCACTGCGCTCGAAAGCATCAACAAGCAGGTTAGTGGCAGCAACTTCCTTCGCATTTTTGAGATTACCCTGGTCACCTACGCCTGCTGGTTTCTATCTTCTAGAATGCGCCTTAGTGCGTACGACTGTCATCTGCTCCTTCTTATCGGCCTGCCTGCTTACCGCGGCCGTGGTGTGCGCGTCGGCAGAAGTCATTCACCTGAAAAACGGCCGCACCATCTGGGCTGACCACATCCGCGACACCGGCACCCACATCGAGTACGACCTCGGCGACAACACATACGCGATTCCTAAATCACTCGTGGATCGCATCGATACCGGCGAAGCTCCTCCTGGCTATGCTTCTTCGGAAGCAAGCGCCAAGCAAGCGCACGACCTGCCCGACTTTGCGCCGGCCGACAACTTGAAGAACGATCCTACACTCATTGGCAAGATTATCCAGGATGGTCGCGTCGATTCGGATGCGCTGTTTGCCCTGGAGCAGGCCGGCAACGCGCCTGCGACCGCCGCCGGCTACTTCATCGCAGGCAAGTACGAATTCGATCGCGGACATTTCAGCCCGGCACGTACCTACTTCGAAGCTGCCTTGCGTTTCGATTCCCAGAATCCCACCATCCTGAACTACTACGCCTCTCTGCTGGTTAGAACCGGGAATGGTGCCGAGGCGTTGCCTTATGCCGAGCGCGCTGTTCGATCTGCGCCAGACTCACCCGATGCGCTCACGGTTCTGGGATACGTCCAATTCGCCGCCGATCGGGTCCCGGACGCCGTACGCACCTGGAAACATTCTCTCGAACTCCGTCCTGACGCTTTGGTGCAAAAATACCTGGAGAAGGCGCAACGGGATGCTGCCGCCGAGGCCGACTATACCGAACACGAGAGCAATCACTTCACTCTGAAATATGAGGGCAAGAAGACGTCGGATACACTGCGCAGCCAACTCGTGGCAACCCTGGAGTCAGAATACGACGATCTGGTCCGCGAGCTCGGCATCGCTCCCCGCAACAGCATTCCGGTCGTGCTCTATACCGAGCAGTCCTTCTTTGACGTCACTCAGGCCCCGTCATGGAGTGGCGCGGTTTATGACGGAAAGCTGCGCATCCCCATCAACGGCCTGACTTCGGTCACACCGGATCTGGCGCGTGTGCTTAAGCACGAACTCACGCACTCCTTTATTAGCCAGCTTGCAGGCGGGCGTTGTCCGCAATGGCTCAACGAGGGCATTGCTCAGGCACTCGAGCCCAAGCAGCTGTCGCATGGGCAGGTGCTAGCTGATTTGTTTCGGACGCAGCGCGAGATCCCGCTCAACGCTCTCGAAGGCAGTTTTATGCAGTTCTCGAGCGCGCAAGCCGCCGTGGCCTACGAGGAGTCCCTGGCCGCCGTGCAATACATCAGCGACACGTACGGCATGAGCGATCTGCAACGGATCCTCGAAAGACTTGGGCAGGGAAGCTCGACCGAAGCTGCTCTCCGCGCCACCATTCACTCTGACTACGGCCAGCTGGAAGCCGAAGTCGGCAAATACCTCGCCAGCAAATACGGGAACTAGGGGCTCGGCGGCCCCAAAGGCACAACCCCTTCGAGGTTCTTTCCACTGACATACTCTCCGTTCCTGCCGATACTTACACTTAATGAGCACACCGCGACCTCAGTTTTTTAACTGGTTTTTGGCCGAATTCTGTGCTAACTTCTCGGCTCGATTTCCGATGCGTGCGCTTTTCCATTTCGAAGAGCCTGCTCCCGTCGAGCCGGTTCATTCTGACATCCCGGATGTCAAAGGGGCCGAACTGGCGTCGGTTTACTACGGTCGGCGCATGGCGGGCGATTTCTACGATTTCATTCGCGTGGGTCCCAACCGCGTATTGTTTGGCCTGCTCGACGTCGCCGGCGGTCTGGAGGACACTCGCGCCATCGTTTCGGCCGCTCAGCGCACCTTCCGAACCGCCGGAACCGAGCTATTTGCGCGCAAGGACGTCAATGAAGCGGATAACATGATGGAATTGTGCCTGCAATTGAACCAGGCCATCTTGAAGGCCGCCGGCGGGGTCCGGTCCTGCCCTGCGTTTGCCGGTTGCTACGATGAAAGTCTGGGCATCGTTTGTTACTTCAACTCCGGCCATACTCCCGGACTCGCGCGTGATCGCAACGGCGTCACCGAGCTTCCCGCAACGGGTTTGCCCCTGGGATTGTTTTCCCACATGGTCTCGAATGCCCCCATGGTCGCTCTCGAGCCCGGCGCCGTCCTTCTACTGGCATCCCGTGGAATCGTCGAAGCAAAGTCGAAACACGAAGAGTTTGGATTGGAACGGGTGAAAGACGCTGTTCAAAAATCCAACGGCGCAAGCGCGAAAGAACTCTGCGTGGCCGTTCTTGACCAGATGCAGCAGTTTACGGGCACTGCGCCCACCCATAACGACGTGACTGCACTCGCCTTGGCTCGAAAACCCCCGACCGTTTGATACGCTTTAGTCAGTTTCCCCTGGATACGCCGTGAACCAACCGGTTTGCCTAGCCCCGTGGTCGGTGTCACAATACCTTAATGCAAAAATCTTTTGCCACTCTTGTAATCGCCGCCATGCTGCTGCTGGGCAATGCCCTGGCGCAGCAGACTCCCGCGGCAACGACTCAACAGCCTCCTGCAGCGGCCAGCCAAAGCAATTCCGCCCTGCCAACGCAAAAAGATAAAGTCAGCTACGCCATTGGAATGAATATTGGAACGACCCTGCACAGACAGTCCGTAGATGTTGACCCAAAAGTCGTGGCTCGGGGATTGCAAGACGCCCTGGCCGGTGGCAAAACGCTGCTTTCGGAAGACGAAGCGCGCGCTACCCTCACCGACCTCCAGAATGAAATGCGCAAAAAGCAGCAGGAGAAGATGCAAGCAGCTGCTGAGACAAACAAGAAGGAAGGCGATGCGTTCCTGACGGCGAACAAGACAAAAGAAGGCGTGGTTACGCTGCCTAGCGGTCTCCAGTATAAGGTTCTAACCGCTGGCACAGGACCAAAGCCCACCACCGGCGACGCCGTGGCCTGCAACTATCGAGGCACGCTCATCGATGGCAAGGAGTTTGACAGCTCTTACAAGCGCGGCCAGCCAGCGACGTTTCCGGTCAGCGGAGTGATCAAGGGCTGGACCGAAGCCCTTCAGCTCATGCCCGTGGGATCGAAGTGGCAACTCGTCGTTCCATCCGATTTGGCTTATGGTGAACGCGGCCAGGGACCCGACATCGGCCCAAACGCAACTCTCATCTTTGAAGTGGAACTGCTCTCGATCCAGCCCAAGGATAAGGATCAGGACAAGGGCATGGGCCAGGACAAGAAGTAGGACGTCGCAAGCGTCGCGGACAATGGTGGGCTAACTTCATCGCAGAAGGAGTCGACTCACTTGTTCGCGGCGCGCCATGCGCGCGGCAGAGGCAGCGCAAAAAAGACCGCCAGCGCAACATTCAAGAGCAAACTCACAGGCACGTTGACCCATGCCAGGGCAATGCAGGCCAGGTAGAGTATCGGGCCGACAGCGTATCTGGCCGAGATTTTGTCAGTGGCGGAGACATCTACGTTTTCCCCTAGCAGGTTGCGGTTTGCATACCTCCATAAGATGTTGAAGAAGACCGCGATGACGAAGTATGTTCCGTGATACAGCATCGCCGCCGCCCGCTGATCGCTTTGGCCAAGATGTTGCGCCAATACGGCGGTGGGAAACGGAACCGCCGTCACACCCAGTAAAAGCAAGAGGTTCAGGAACAGCAGGGCATTGTTCGACCGCTTGATGTGGGTGAACAAGCGATGGTGATTGATCCACATGATCCCGATGAAGGCGAAGCTGAAGACAAAGGCAAAATAAGAAGGCCACTGCCGGAGAAGTTGTACTGAGAGTTCTCCACTCCCGGCGGCTGGGATCTTGATTTCCAGGATTAACAAAGTGATGGCAATCGAGAACACGCCATCCGAAAAGGCTTCGATGCGTGCCGTTTCTTTTTCCATGCGAAAGCCGCTCTACTTGCTCCGCGCTTTCTTTCGCGCCGGCCCAGCATTCGGAGGCCGGTTCACAATCGGGGCCAGTTCATCCGCCGTCACGAAGATCGGCTCAATGTCAGTCGGGATCCCATGCAGACGGTCCATCGCCTTCTGCAACGCGGGGCGCACGACTCCAAGTTCGTCCAGCATCTTTTTCGCACCCGCGTAATTGCCCTCGGCCTCGATGGTCAGAAGATCATGGTCGAGTTCCGCGATCGCAGCTTTTATCTTCGTCATGTCCACTGAAAAAGTGCCGTCCGGGTGCTGCACAAACGCGCCTTTATCCGTCAGGTAATTGAACTGGATCGCCATCCCCTTGCCGTGCGCATCGTTCAACCCGAAGCGCAGACTACGGAAAGCGGAAGCCAAATAGGTCGTATAAAGTTGCCGCTGCGCAGCCTCATCGGAGGCCAGCGCCTTACCCAACCCCATTTCCTTGGCGTGGTCCATCATGTATTGCAGGGCAAACAGTCCGGTCACGTCGGCTTTCGGCTCCTCAATGGCGCTATACAGCTCTTTCAGTTCTTCGCGCGGCGTAGAATCGCGCCCCTGAACTTTGATCTGATGCGGTCCCAGCCCATGCATCAACTCGTGCGCCAGAATGTGCGTAAAGAACGGTTCGAAACTCACGTCTACCATGGCCGACTGGGACAAGGTCCGCCGCGCAATGGGCAGGAGCACGCTGCGAAACTTTGCCTCTTGCACATTCTTGAGCATCACTCGCTTGCTGCCCTTCTGCTGCACCACCCGGTCGTCGTTGGGCAAATTGTAGGCCGCGGTCTGTACCCCATGAGCCCCATCCCCTGCGCTAAGGATCTCGTCCACTACTCGAATCGGCGCTGCCGCGCCCAACTTCGGGTTGCGGTACTGCGGATCGATGGGCAAGTTATTTTCGATGTCCTGCAGATGCCGGGTGAAAACGGAAAGCTTGGTAGTCTCCTCATCATCGCGCAGGTTTACATAAGCCTCGAAGGCCGCCTTGTAGCCGAAAAGTTCATCATTGTAGGTTTCGTATGGACCAATCGTGATGTCGAGCGGCGCGTCCAGGTCCATCCACGCCATATCGCTCTCGTAATAGTCATTGGAAAGAAAAGCGTCCGCCCGCAGATTAAGAAATTTCTTCAGCGATGCATCGTCAGTCAACCCCGCCGCTTCGCGAAGCAGATTAGCCGCCTTCGTAAGGCCATCGGCATATTCCTGGCTGTACGGAACCGCCAAGAGATTGTTTGGAGGCTTGCTATTCTCCCTCCAGCGAATCACGGTGAAAAAGCTCTTCGCCTGTTCCTGGTCCTTTGGTGGTAGCTGCGCGACCCAGCTCTCAAAGGCTTCCTTCGTCATGCTCTCAGGATAGAAGTTCGCTCCCAGCGGTTTACGCGGAGGCACGCCCGGCAAGAACGCCTTGTAGTCGTCCACGTCAGACCAGGGTCCCTTGTTGATCCAGAAATAGTGCAGGCGTGCCTTACCCAGCGGGGTCGTGTCCTTCTGCAGCCGGCCATAGAGCGCCAGGTTGCCGTCCCACATTTGCTGCATGAAGACGTCGTTCAGGATCCGCGCCGCTTCAATCAGCTTTACCAGCGCCTGGCGATCGCCCGAGGAAAGCCTCGAAGTATCCACCCTGAGAGGCGTCGGCGCGAAACGGCTTGCCATCTTCTCCAGTTGCGCCAGGTCTGGCACGGGTTCACTCTTCTGTGCTCTCACTGAAAGACTCGTCACTCCCAAAAGTATAAGAATAAAACAGGCGGTGAGTTTCATTCCTTCTCCTCCCATGCCGAGATTCGCCAGTAATGCGGGGCGAAAACCGTTCATGATAGCAGGAGATGCGGTAGCCGCGGGCAGACATCCGGAGTTACAATTTACCGAGTGGTGAGCCCCGGCACTGCCGGTTGTGGTTCAGCCTGCGGAATTCTTATGCGAAAACTTCTCCCATGCTTCCTCCTGGTTTCAGTTGCTGCTTTGTCGGTCATTCTCAAGGCGGACGATGAAGTGATCGAACAGATCGTCGCGCGTGTCAACAACCAGATCGTTACCCGTAGCGAATACCTGCACAGCAAAGAAGAATTGAAGAAGGAAGCTCAGCAGCAAGATCCGGTCAACGCGGATAAGTTCGTCACCGATCACGATAAGGACGTGCTGCGCGACCTGATTGATCAGCAATTGCTGCTGCAAAAGGGCAAAGACCTGGGCATCACGGCGGATACCGAAGTCATCAAGAAGCTGGACGAGATGCGCAAGGACATGAAACTCGACAGCATGGAGGAGCTCGAAAAGGCCGCCCAATCCCAAGGAATTTCTTTCGAAGATTTCAAGCAGAACATGCGCAATCAGATCATTACCCAGCAGGTCATCGGCAAAGAGGTTGGCTCGAGGCTGGTCATCGACAAAGGAGATGAACAGAAGTTTTACGAGGAACACAAAGCCGATATGGAGCAACCGGAGACCATTCGCTTGAGCGAGATCCTGGTCTCCACCGAAGCCAAGCCGAATGATTCCAGCGATGAAGCGCAGCGCATAAAAGCCGCGCAAGCGAAGGCGGACGACCTGCTTGCCCAGATCCGCAAAGGCGCCAAATTTGAAGATGTCGCCAAGAAAAACTCCGATGGCCCCACCGCCGCACAAGGTGGCGACTTGGGTGAATTCAAGCGCGGCACCCTAGCCAAGCAAATCGAGGACACGACCTTCGCCATGAAGGTCGGTGATGTATCGGACGTAATCCAAACCCGGCAAGGGTTCATCATCGTCAAAGTCGTCGAGCACCACAACGCCGGAATTCCACCCTTCAGCGAAGTCGAACTGCGAATCCAGGACGCGCTCTACATGAAGAAATTGCAGCCGGCGCTGCGGGAATATCTCACCAAACTGCGCGAAGACGCCTATATTGACGTCTATCCCGGCTACGAGGACACTGGCGCCAGCCCCAACCAGACCAAGCCCGTAGAAACCGCGGCCAAAGATCCCAACGCCAAGGAACTCAAAAAGAAGAAAAAATTAGGACTGTTTTAGGTTAAGCTTGGCCTGAACCGCATGAAGGAATTCTTCCTGTCCGATTGCTCTCACCACGAAAACAAGGTCATCACCTCGAGTTTTGTGGTCGTTTCCAAGCAGGTCAAGCCAAAGAAGACCGGAGAGCCTTATCTGGCGCTGATCCTGGGTGATCGCACCGGCCAGGTCGAAGCCAAGATGTGGGATAACGTCGAGGATGCAATTGACGCTTTCGAGCAGGACGACTTCCTCAAGGTCAAAGGCCTGCTCAACAAATACAAGAACCGCTTCCAGATCACGGTTCACAAGCTGCGCCGCCTGGGCGACTCCGAGATCGACTTCTCCGATTACTTGCCCAAGACGACCAAGGATATCGGCGAGCTGTGGCAGACCCTGGCGGCTTTCGTCGCTTCCTTTCGCAATCCCCATCTCAAAGCGCTGGTGGAAGCCTTCATGGCTGACCCGGAGATTGCCGAGGCCTACCGCAACGCCCCGGCCGCCAAGACTCTGCATCACGCTTACATTGGCGGATTACTCGATCACGTGGTCTCGCTCTGCCGCTCTTGCGACCTCATGTGCCAGAACTATCCCCAGATTAATCGTGATCTGCTTCTTACCGGTGCTTTCCTGCACGACATCGGCAAGATTCACGAACTCACTTATAACCGCTCCTTCTCCTACACCACCCGCGGCCAGTTGCTTGGCCACATGATCATCGAGCTGGAAATGCTGCAAGCCAAACTTGCCCGGTTCCCGGACTTTCCCCCGGAGCTCAAGATCCTTGTCGAACATCTCATCATCAGCCATCACGGGGAATACGAATTCGGTTCGCCCAAGTTGCCCATGTTCCCCGAAGCCCTGATGTTGCATTACCTCGACAACCTCGATTCCAAGATGGAAAGCATGCGTGCGCACTTCGAACGCGAAGTCGGTTCCGAGGGCCCGTGGACCGGCTACAACTCTTCTCTATGCCGCCCGCTGCTGAACTCAGCGAAATTTCTGGAGAAGAAGCCTGTAGTCGCGAATTCAAACGTCGCTGCGCCCACATTGCCTGAATTGGAAGTGCCGGCCATGGAACCAGCAACCGAGCCGCAACCGCTGGAAATCAAGGAGCGGTAGGCCCTCGCTGAGAACCGCGAACTGAGAACTGATTTTCCCAATCTCCCATGCGCGACCTGACTCGCTTCAAAGTCCTGACCTTCGACTGCTACGGCACCATGATCGACTGGGAAACCGGCATCTTCTCCGCCCTGCGCCCAATCCTTGCCGCCCACGGCAAAAAAATTACTGACTCTGCCCTTCTGGAGTTGTACTCAGAACTAGAAGCCTCAGAAGAAAAAGGAGAATTTCTGCGTTATCGAGACGTCCTGCAATCCGTAGTGCGTGGCTTCGGTGAGCGCCTCGGGTTCTTGCCATCCGACGCCGAAGCTCGTTCACTGCCGGAATCCATAGCGAACTGGCAACCTTTTCCTGACACGGTTGAGGCCCTGCGCAAACTCAAGGCCCGCTACCAACTCGCGGTGATCTCCAATGTGGACGACGACCTGTTCGCTTCCACTGCACCCAAACTCGGAGTAGCCTTCGACCAAGTAATCACTGCCCAGCAAGCCCGATGCTACAAACCGTGCATAAGAATGTTCGAACTAGCGGAGGAGCGCATCGGCGTAAGCCGTGAACAGTGGCTTCATGTCGGCCAAAGCATCTATCACGACGTAATTCCCGCGCAGTCATTGGGCATTGCGACGGTGTGGGTGAACCGGCCTTCACCCCGCCCCGGCGCAGGAGCCGCCACAGCCGCCGCCAGGAAGCCCGACATGGAAGTTCCCAACCTGCAGACTCTCGCGAAGCTGGCCGGTGCTGCATAACGTAATCCGCAATCGAGGCGTTCAGGCCTGCGACCGTTTCGATTCCAGCCACTGCCGCAATCGCAACGGCGGATCGCGACGGCGCTTCTTCACTACGAACGATACTGCGGAGGTTTTGGCGGCAGTCCAGGCGAGAGATTCAGTTTCTGATGTACAACACTCTGCGCTAACATTGTGAGCTGTTGAAGAGACTCCGCGATGCTCTTAATAGCTACGATCAAATCTTGCTCTTGTTGCTGAGTCAAAATATTTGTCCCCTTCCCCGTTTGAAGCGATGCAAGTTCAACCTCTGCCGAATTGGCCAAGTATTACGTCAGATTGCGCCGGGCTCTCCGCATACTCCGTGGTTGTCTTCCGCGACCTCCGCGATTTAAGACTTTGACCTTTGCATCATATTTAAAACGCGGGTTTAATTAATCACGAAGGACAGAAAGGAAACCCTCAGGACTCACACCTTTGTGTAACTTCGTGTCCTATGTGGTTGACCGATATCGGACGGCCCCGTTTGCCTGCTCGATTTCCTTCTTCCAGCTACGCGATTAAACTAATAAGCTGGAAACTGGAGATCATATGCCAACCGCTACCACTCGCGCGAACCCGCTCTCTCATCTCACCGACCAATTGGACGACCTCAAGGCCAAAGGCACGCACTTCCGTCTCCGGGTGCTCGAGGACGAGCAAGCGCCGGTCTGCACCTTCGACGGCAAGAAGGTTATTAATATCGCCTCCAACAATTATCTCGGCCTGACCACGCATCCCAAACTCCGCGAGGCTGCCCTCGAAGCCACACGCAAATACGGAGTGGGCTCAGGCGCGGTGCGCACCGTCGCCGGCACCATGAAGATCCACATGCAGCTCGAAGAAAGGATCGCCCGCTTCAAGAACGTCGAGGCCTGCGTGGTCTTTCAGTCAGGCTTCGCCGCCAATGCGGGCACGGTTTCGGCCGTCCTAGGCAAAGACGACTTCATCGTCTCCGACCAGTTGAACCACGCTTCCATCATCGACGGAGCCCGTTTGTCGCGAGCTAAGATCCTCGTCTTCGAGCACAAGAACATGGCGCAGGCTGAAGAAAGATTGGCCAGCATTAAAGACCAACCAGGAAAGAAGCTGCTGATCACCGATGGCGTCTTTTCCATGGATGGCGATATCGGCCCGCTGCCAGCGTTGTGCGACCTCGCCGAGAAATACGGCGCTATCATGATGGTCGACGACGCCCACGCATCCGGCGTCCTCGGCCGCAACGGCCGCGGCACCATCGATCATTTCAAAATGCACGGCCGCGTGGACATCCAGGTCGGGACGCTCTCGAAAGCAATCGGAGCGTTAGGCGGGTACGTCTGCGGCACCCGAGACCTCATCGACTTCCTGTATCATCGCGCCCGCCCATTTCTGTTCTCGACCTCGCACCCACCCTCGGTCGCAGCCACCTGCATCGCTGCTTTTGACGTCCTGGAAAACGAACCTGAGCGCATCGAGAACCTCTGGGAGAATACGCACTTCTGGAAAAAAGAACTAGCCCTGCTAGGCTTCAATATCGGAGGCCAGACCACGCCCGCCAGCGAAACCCCAATCACCCCCATCATCATCGGCGACGGCAAACTCACCATGGACTTCTCTCGCGAACTCTTCAAAGAAGGAGTCATGGGCACCGGCATCGCCTTCCCCACGGTCCCCGAAGGGAAAGCCCGCATCCGCACCATCATGACCGCCACGCATACCAAAGAAGAACTGCAGCAAGCGTTGGAGGTGCTGAAGCGAGTGGGGAAAAAGACGGGGATTGTGGCGTGAGGAGAACTGCGTGTTTCCAATTTAATGGAGATGGAGGTACATCGGGGCGGAACGGTATTGTTTGCGCCTCGTGTCTTCCACGATGAACCGGACTTCGACGCGTTCCGTCCCTCGAAGATCCTCTGGAATAGGGCTCTCACCTTTTGCTAGGAAATGCCCGCGGAAGGCCTCGCCCGAGCCTAGTTTTCCGTCTTGATAGCGACGGTGGTTCAGGACCTTCTCGCGCGACACCTGAATTGGCTCGGGGTGAATCTCGTAAAGGTCTGAGGGCGGATCAAGCTCCCCAGGATCGAAGATAGGTTCGAGGGTATCGTCTTTCCATGGTAATTCAAGGTCATAGTAGGCAATAACAATGTTGGCTCGTGGGGAATCGTTAGCGATGACGACCTCAATGGACTCAAGATTGCTTTTTCCAAGTTTGCGTTTTTGCATTGTTTCTCATCCTTTATACAAAGCCACGCGTGCAGTGCCGATGCGGCCTAGTAATGCTCCCAAGCAACTCTCCAGTGTTCATCCGGGCGAGTCGACTTCACGATGAGCTGTTTGCCCGAAAACTCAAACGCGCGCGGCAGGTCTTTGCCAATAAGGGTCCGCACCAATGCGCCCTCGACGTGATAGGTGAAGGTGTGAGCGCTGTCGTCGATCGCATACGTGCCAAAGGAAGCCTCGTAGCCGCCTTGCGAATACTGCTCAGGCCCAGCAGGAGTTGGTGCCTGCGGGTTGCGTTCCATCACCTGGACCGACATGTGGCCGTCGCGGGTGAATACAAGCAGCCCGGTAGAGTCAGATCGGTGAATTTTCCCGTCGGCGCCTTGCTGTTCGAGCGAGGCCAGCCGCCATGCTCCGACAAACCGTTCCTGGATGACATCATTTCCGCCGCGATCGCTTCCATTCTGACTCTGGCTGCCGGACAGCGTCATTGCGGACATGCCGATAAACAAAGACACCACGCCGAGCGAAGACAGCTTTTTCATGTTCGGCTCCTCGTCACTCGCGTACCCCTTTTACTCAGACTTGAGAGAAGCCATATCGATGGAGAAGCGGTACTTCACATCCGACTTGAGCAGTCTCTCGTAGGCTTCGTTGACCTTCTGGATCGGGATCACTTCGACATCGGCGGTGATGTTGTGCTTGCCGCAAAAATCGAGCATCTCCTGAGTTTCGGCGATGCCGCCGATGTTCGAGCCTGAAAAACTGCGACGGCGCATGATCAGGCCGAAGGCAGAAACACCGAGGGGCGCAGGTGGCGCGCCGACAATCGTAAGGTTGCCGTCGCGACGGAGCAGGTTGATATAAGCGTTGATGTCGTGATCGGCGGAAACGGCGTCGAGAATGAAATCGAAGCTCTCCGCGTGCTTTTGCATCTCGTCGGCATTGCGTGAGATGACGACCTCGTCTGCTCCGAGGCGAAGAGCGTCTTCCTTCTTGTTCGGCGAAGTAGTGAAGACTACAACGTGGGCGCCGAACGCGTGAGCCAATTTCACGGCCATGTGGCCCAATCCGCCGAGCCCGACCACGCCAGCTTTCTTGCCCTTGGTCACACCCCAGCGGCGCATCGGCGAGTAGGTTGTGATTCCGGCGCAGAGCAGAGGAGCGGCTCCGGCGAGCTTGAGATTCGAAGGGACGCGCAGCACGAACCTCTGGTCCACGACAATGCTCTCGGAGTAGCCGCCATAGGTGACGCCGCCGAGATGCTTGTCGGGAGAATTAAAGGTGAGCGTCATGTTCGAGCAGAAATTCTCAAAGCCTGCCCGGCATTCGGGACATGTGCCGTCCGAGTCGACCATGCAGCCAACTGCCGCGAGGTCGCCGGGCTTGAACTTCGTGACAGCGGAGCCGACCTTGGTCACACGGCCGACGATCTCATGGCCTGGAACAATCGGGAACACGGTGGGCATGAATTCGCTCCACTCGTTGCGCACCGAGTGAAGATCGGAGTGGCAAATGCCGCAGAACAGAATTTCGATCTGCACATCGTTTTCGGTTGCATCGCGTCTCGGGATCGTGGTCGACGCCAGCGGCGATATCGCACTTACAGCGGAATAAGCTTTGGCCTTGTTCATTAACTCTCCGTTCAGCGGCCCACCAATTTCTGCAGCTCTTCCGGGTACCGAGCGCCTTGCACCGCGATCTTTGCGGCTGCGGTTCCCAGTTCGCGGAGTTCGTCGGGCGAAAGTGTGACGTTAACGGCTCCGATGTTTTCTTCGAGCCGATGCAGCTTGGTCGTGCCCGGGATTGGCACGATCCATGGCTTCTGCGCCAGCAGCCAGGCGAGCGCGATCTGAGCCGGTGTCACTTTCTTCTGTTGTGCGAATCTGCCAACAAGATCGACCACCGCCTGATTCGCTTTCCGATTCTCTTCGCTAAAGCGAGGGACGATGTTGCGGAAATCGCCTTTGTCGAACTTCGTATCTTCGGTTATTTTTCCAGTGAGAAAGCCTTTACCCAGCGGGCTAAATGGAACGAATCCGATCCCGAGTTCCTCCAGCGTCGGCATCACTTCCGCTTCCGGTTCTCTCCACCACAGCGAGTATTCGCTCTGGAGTGCGGTGACGGGCTGAACTTTCTGCGCCCGACGGATCGTCTGCACCCCTGCTTCAGAAAGCCCGAAGTGCTTCACTTTGCCTTGCTGAATCAGCTCTTTCACCGCTCCGGCAGTGTCTTCGATCGGTACATTGGGGTCAACGCGGTGCTGATAGAACAAGTCGATGACATCGGTCCTGAGGCGCGTTAGCGACGCCTCGGCAACTTCCTTGATGTGCTCTGGCCGACTATCGAGCCCGGCCTGTTTGCCGGTGTTCGGATCAAGTTTGAACCCGAACTTGGTAGCGATCGCCACTTGCTCACGGAAGGGAGCGAGGGCTTCTCCCACGAGTTCTTCGTTCGTGAAAGGGCCGTACACTTCTGCGGTATCGAAGAAGGTGACGCCGCGTTCGACGGCTGCCCGGATGACCGAGATCATCTCCTGCTTGTCTCCGGCCGGACCGTAGCCAAAGCTCATCCCCATGCAGCCGAGTCCGAGAGCCGAGACCTCCAGGTTGCTTTTTCCAAGTTTGCGCTTTTGCATTGTTTCTCCTGTGCTGCGAAGTTCCATCTGTCTCAAAGGGCCCACACGCCTAAGTATAGTTTCCTGACCTTGGGCCGCTTGCCTACTCCGATGAAGTTCTTGCCAGATTCTACGAAGTCCATCCAGCCCGTCCCTCATAAACTGTCCCGTCAGTCACTGGGGTCGTGTGCAGGCTCTGCGATTTACACGGCTGTGGGTAGTTGGTAAAAAATCGCCACACCACTCAGCGACCGGACAAGGTCGGCCAATGCTCAATGAGCGTTATGATCTGGTTACATCAATTATCCCTAGCGGTTCGGAAAACTGAAGTAACTTGGATGCTGTTTCGGCGGAAGCTAGCATGGCGTTCAGTCGGCAGAGTCGTAAGCTGCTAAACAGATGCCTCCTCCTCAGGCTAGCAAAGCAACGGCGCGGCGCGGTAAATGGACAATAGACACGCGTACAACGGCGCTGGTCGCCGCGTTATGGCTGCTCGCAGCTTTACTCCTCGCCGTTTTGTATCGACGGCCACAGGGCATGAGCTTGGCTTTTGCGCCGGGAAACATTCAGGACACAAGGATCGTTGCTGACCACGCGTTACAAACCAAGTGGGGCGGGCAGTTAACGTGGAAGGCAGAATACAAGGTCGCCTATTCCATCGCGGGCCGTGAATATGCGGTTTGGACAGACTCCGGTATCCGAGGTGCCGACGAAGCTGACGTTCGGTTGGCATTGCCGCAATCTCGTCCTTTGTGTCGGGTGCAGTACGACCCCCAAAGACCCGAGGTATCCATTGCAAGTTGCCGATGAAGAGTCGAGCACACGGTAGTTGGCGCAAGTAATACCTATGAATCTCGGTAAGAAAATCCTTCTGGGTGCGCTTTTAGCAGCTTGGCTGATGCCAATAAATTTCGCATGGCCGCAAAGAAGAATTAGTCCTCTTTGGGCTTGGATAAGAATTGTGGCAGCGGTGTGGATGTTTTCTGTGTTCGAGGTGATGGTCTGGTTCCCCGGAATACCCAACTTAAATTGGTGGGTGTACACGGGCATTGCGATATACATCGCGAGGTTTCTCGTAAAGCGCAAGCTTGCACCTGAGATTTCAAACTGATGCGTCGCATCTTGGCATTCAGAAATGCGTTCACCATCGCTCACTGTTGAAAATTTCACTCAGTAACCCCTCCCGCCAATTCTCAAAACGTGTAATGTCGCCATTTCACTCATTGACCATGTTCTGAGCGTAATACGCCTACGATGCCTGCTTCGCTTTGCTTGGCTGCCGGACGAGGCGTGCAGGCCTACGCGTGCATGGACGCTATTTAATGTCTTTCATTGGTAGCAGGGAGCCGTAGTCGCGGCCGGTGGTTGGTTCTACGGCGCGGGCTACCACGCCATCGAATGCGTCGCGAAACTCGGGGAATTTTCCTACCAGCGCGCTTATTACCGCGGTATTGTCCTTAAAGGTCTGCGCTGAATTCGAAACGTCCGCGCACTGGTACTTCACCACCAGATCGAGATCCTGTCCAACTGCCAGGGGGAAGAGCGTGGTCAGCCGTTGCGTCTTTCCTCCGGCAGCAAGTTCTACGGTACTGCCACCGGTTGGCAGGTCGGAGGGTTTCACGGTCTCCGATTCATCCGCGAGCTTATCGGTCAACTGGGTATACATGAAAGGCAGGGGGACGGCCAGATCGCGAGCTTCGATGAAGTAGAGCCACGCATTGCGGTTCTGGCCCTTGGACTTGAAGGCGCGGGCGTGGTCGGCAAACCACGCTGCATCGTGTCCCGCGATTTGGGTTTCTTTGACGTAGAAGCCGCCAATTTTCCAGTCTTTGCCATCTTGTTGCAGCACGAAGGACACGGTATCCGGTTGTTTGGCGGGAACATCCAAGATCGCCACGGCGTAGTTCCCGGGAGGCAGGTTCGGAATCACGAACACGGCGCTGTCCGAGGTTTGCCCACTCTTGCCAAACACTCCGCACAGGAACTCGGCGCGTTCAAAGGGCACGGTTCCCTCAGCCTTCAACTGGAATGGCGGGCGCGGGTTTGCCTGCACTCCTGAAAAGTTGGCCTGATTGTCTTTCACGGCCGTCTCGATGCCGGAGAAATCGGAAGCCACGCTGGCAATCGAATTCTGCCGCATTGCCGCGGAATCGCTCCGGGCGGCCATGTCGAAATAGCGCTTCGCCGTGCTGACCAGGGCGGCGCGAGTGGGCTCGTCCATGTCGCCCGCGGTTAAACAAGTCTGGGCATGAGCGTGCCCCGCACAGAAAATCAGCGCGATCACAGACATGCTCGTCCTCAGGCGAATTGTCGACGGCTTGCTTCGAAGCGTAGGCATGAGCGTCTCTATTCTACGACGCGAAGGCACGGAATTCTCGTCGCACAGGTCGAAGCAAGTCGAATGTCTCCTCGGCGGCTAAAGCCGCCAATGATTCTTACCGCAGCGCTGAAGCGTCGCGCCACTCAAAATCGTGGTTTCTCGTTGGCCTGCTTAAGGTGACGGCTGCACGTCATCAGCTTCAATTGCGCCCGCTCCGCCCTTATGGTACCGTCCCTTTGATTCCTACTTCTTCGGGAAAGGAAGACATTCATGGCCTGGATCTTCTTGGGCATTCTGGTGGTCATCGCCTTTGCACTGATTGGGATGTACAACAGCCTGGTGCAGTTGCGTATCCGCTGCGATTCGGCGTGGTCCGACATCGATGTGCAACTCAAGCGCCGTCATGACCTCATCCCAAATCTGGTGGAAACGGTTAAGGGCTACGCCACCCACGAAAAGGGCACGTTTGAGAATATCGCTAAGTTTCGTTCGCAGGCCATGCAAGCGACTTCACCCGCTGACAAGGCTGCCGCGGAGAACCAGCTTACCGGCGCGCTGAAGAGCCTGTTCGCCGTGGCCGAGAATTACCCTCAGCTGAAGGCTTCCGAGGAGTTCACTCAACTGCAGGGTTCGCTGAGTCAGACCGAGGACACGATTCAGAACGCCCGCCGTTATTACAACGCCGTGGTGCGCGACCTGAACACCAAGATTCAGTCGTTCCCGACTAACATCCTGGCCGGCATGTTCGGCTTCCAGGCGCGGCAGTTTTTCGAAGTGGATGCTGCCGACCGGGAGCCTGTAGCGGTGAAGTTCTAAGCCGGCTGAGAGTCATGCCCGAGACAACCAGGCTACCTGTTGTGTTGTTGCCATCGCGAGCACGGCGAGGGATCTGCGTTTTTCGCGGAGCCGGGAAGAACCGAGATTCCTCGTCGCTTGCGCTCCTCGGAATGACAAAGGGTGGGTTCGTCGGTGGTCTGAGACGCAGCGAGCTGTGTCTCTACAGAGCTGTTGTTGGTTGTTTTCTGTTCATCAGCATTTTTGCCTCGCCTCTGTTCGCGCGCAGCTGGCGGGTTAGCGATTTCAGCGACACTATCTCGGTTCATGAAGACGGGTCCGCCGCGGTCCAGGAACGCATTACGCTCGCTTTTGACGGCGAGTGGCACGGCATTCACCGCTTCATCCCAATCGAATATCCGGGAGCGCGAGGAACAAACTACACTCTGTTTCTGCACGTCACCGGAGTGACGGACGGCAGCGGCGGCAAGCTGAAATATGAGTCGTCCACTGCAAACGGCTTTCGCGATCTGAAGATTTTCATTCCCGATGCGGTCGATGCTACCCGCACCGTCGAGATCGATTACACGGTTCGCAACGGCACGCGCTTTTTCGAAGATCACGACGAGTTTTACTGGAACGTGACCGGCAATGATTGGCCGGTGCCGATCGATCATGCTTCCGCGCTGGTCAGCTTCCCGGACTCGGCCGCCGGTTCGCTGCGAGCCCAGGCGTTCACGGGAGCATACGGCTCGGCCGAACGCGGTGCCACGGCGGAAGTCCGGAGCGCTGAAGTCTCATTCGAGACTAATAACCCGTTGCCCATGCGCGGCGGGATGACCATCGACATCTTTATTCCTAAAGGCATTCTCAAAGAACCGGGCGCGTTTACCCGGTTCATTTCGTTTGTGGGCAGCAATCCCATTGTGTTTTTGCCTTTGTGGACCTTGCCGGTGATGTTCACGTTGTGGTGGTACAAGGGACGCGATCCCGATCCCGGGCTCTCGGTCGCCCCTATGTATGAGCCGCCGGCGGGAATGACTCCAGCTGAAGCGGGCGCACTGCTTGAAGACAAAGTCCGTCCGAGAGACATCACCTGCACACTGGTGGATTTGGCGGTGAGAGGATTCGTAAAGATCGAAGAAGTCGATGACAAGGGTCTACTCTTTCATCACAAGGATTACGTTTTTCATCTGCTGAAGCCGCGCGATCAGTGGAGCGGGCTGGCGCCGCATGAGCGTGTGATGCTGGAGAATGTTTTCGCGGAAAGCGATGACACGCGCCTGTCCAGCTTGAAAAATCGCTTCTACAAGGCGATTCCAGCGATCCAGCAAGATATAAAGTCCGCACTAAAGATCAAGGGGATGTACCTGCTCGATCCCGACTCGGCGAATGCCTACAGCGTGTTTGGCATCGTTTTGATTGTTGCGCCTTTCTTGATGCTGCAGTTTCTATGGAACAAAGATGTTTTCACTTCGATCGGCTTGCTGATTTTGTGCGGAATCATTTCGGCCATTATCTGGTGGCTGTTTGCGCGGCAGATGACCGCGAAGACGGTGCGAGGCGGGCGTACCTGCGTCGCAGTTCTGGGGTTTCAGGAATTCATGAACCGCGTGGATGCGGACCGGTTGAAGCGCATGCCTCCGGACACGTTCGAAAAATATCTGCCCTACGCAATGGCGCTGGGGGTTGAGCATCATTGGGCGCAGGCGTTCGCGGGGATCGTGCAAAATCCGCCCAACTGGTACGTTTCGCCGAATGGGGGGGTGGGCTTTAATCCAATATTCTTTTCGAACTCGATGCACAGCATGGCGACGGACATGCACCAGGTCTTCGTCTCGGCTCCGCGTGCCAGTTCGACGGGATCAGGTTGGAGCGGCGGTGGTGGCGGAGGAGGATTCTCAGGCGGTGGCTTCGGGGGCGGCGGCGGGAGCGCATTCTAAATGCCACAAGAAGCTAGTTGCGGCTTTGTTCCTTTGTGTACCTTTGTGTCCTTTGTGGTTCTAGCGTTTTCACTTCATTAACTACAAAGGACACGAAGGTACACAAAGGAAAAACTTCAGGATTTCGTGCGTCCCGGCAGGCGTGGCGCGATTGCGTAGTTGAGTTGAACCAGGACGATAAACGCAATGCTCCAATAAGTGCTGATGACGCAGAGCAAAGCGCCGAAAGCATACAGGGCTTGCCCGATGACGATGCGACCTTTAATAGCAGACTGCACCTCAGGCGTGAGATCGCTCTTCACCAATCCCTTTTCTGTCGCGCATGCCCAACTGAAGTAGAGCGTCGATCCCAGGAGCAGAATATTCAGCCAGTATTCGAGCAGCGCCAGACGGTAGGCGGTGAACTCGGCCAGCAGCATGGTCGAGAACGGCGTGATCGAAACTGCGAACAGAAACAGAATGTGGATCCACGAAAGACTCCGGTCGGAGCGCACCAGGTGGTTGAGTTGGGTCTGCTGGCCGATCCAGAAGATACCGAGTGTAAGGAAACTCATCAGATACATGACGAGCCGTGGAGACAGCGCAACCAGAGCGCGCCACAGATCGTGCTCGCTATGTATGGCCTCGCCTGCCGGCACTCGCAGATCCAATACCAGCAGCGTCATCGCGACGGCAAATATGCCGTCGCTCAGGGCCGCAAGCCGCTCCACGCTCTGGCCGGCAATCTGGTTGTAGGACGTGGTCATCGGCAGCGAGTCTAGCAGCACTGAGGATCGTCTTTCAGAAATCTACGTTCCCCAGGCGCTGGCAGCCCATCCTGCGATCGCGCCGAAGATGAGACCGGTTCCCAGGATTCCGGTGTAAGACTTCAGAGCGAACGCATCCGGCAGGCTGATCAATAAACCGACAATCGCGCCGGCCAGCGCCGGGTGCACACGCAGCGAGACATTTGCGGCCAACAAGCCGATGGCGAAGCGGCTGGAGAAGGCTTGCAAGAGCATTCCGGTCGTCCGGTCCGGATGGTTTCCGAAGACGGTCATCAGCACGTCGATCACGCCGAATGCGATGCCGCAGAGTATCCCGAGGACAATTCGATTCATGGCCAAGCTTGTACACCACTAACGCGTTACGCCGCAAGTCGGCTCTATCAATAGGCCATTCCCGTCGCGGAGAAGAGTGGCCCTGGCGTCTTGCCTTCGGCGGCGGCCTTCAATCGGAACATGAGTTCCCCCCAGGTAGTGGTGCACGCAACAAAGTAATCCGTCTCGGCGCGCCAATCCATATGAGAAAACCGCAGCAGAGTACGGGTTTCTTTTTGTGGAAGCAGATCGAATAGCAGCACAGTGCCGTTCCATTCTTCGCCGGATTGGCACGCCCATTCGGCCTCCGTGGGCGTGACAATGCGGACGGGTTTCAGATTGTAGACGGTGACGCGGTCGAAAAACCCGAGCGAGACAATATTGCGTGGAACGTCTTCGCTGACATCCGCCGCCCACCATTGCGAGAATCCGTGGCCAGAACTGACGAGCGGAAAAATTCTTTCCGGTGAAGCATCAATTGAAATCGAGTGTCTGATTGTCGCCATCTCTGGTCCCCCCTGTGAGCCGTAGTGTATAGCGGGTACCTTCCTTACTCCATCTCGAAAGCCAGCCATTGCAACTGGCCATCGCGTTCCACCTGGAGCACGACGGGCGCGCTCGGTTTGAGGCCCCGCAGAGTAGCGCGTAGTGATTCCACCGAGTCGACCGGTGTCTTATCCACACTGTGGATCACGTCGCCCGTCTTCAGGCCAGTCTCGGGGCCGATGAGATTAGCGGCACGGGCGATCACAACCACTCCACTCGGATTGCGCAAATTGCCTGCTATCGACCGGATCTGTTCGTTCAAATCAACTGCAAGGATTCCCAGGCGCCGCACCAGGCTCTGGTCGGGATCGACCGCGTCTATGAGTTTGTCCATCTGATCCCGATGCTCGCTCACCGGAACATATAAAACTTTTTTTTCGCCCCCGCGCAGGACAACCAGTTTCATCACCTCGTCAAGGGGATGCAGATACATAGCGGCGTTCAGTGCTGGCAGGGTATCGATCGGCCGGTCGTCGGCGCTTATGATAATGTCCTCAATCTTTAGTCCAGCGGTTTCCGCGGCACCTCCAGGATTTACGTCCGAGACAATAACTCCCCAACTCCGGGAAAGTCCAAGTCCTTCGGCCAGGTTTGGGGTAATGTTTTGCGCGACCGCACCAATCTCGACCCGATGCACGTGTCCATACTTACGCAAGCTCTGATAGACAAAGCGCACGATCCGGGCGGGAATCGCAAACCCCAGCCCCTCGCTGCCACCGCCCTCGGAAAGAATTAATGTGTTGATGCCGAGCACATAACCATCCATGTCAATCAACGGGCCGCCGCTGTTTCCCGGGTTGATCGGAGCATCCGTCTGGATATAAACCATCGGACGATCCGGGTCGGGCTGCCTGCCGACCGAACTGACAACGCCCATGGTGACCGAGTTCTGTAGTCCTTCCGGACTGCCGATGGCGAACACTAACTGGCCTTGATGAATGCGGCGAGCGCTACCTAGTTCAAGGGTGGGCAAATTCTTTTGGTCAATCTTCAGCAGTGCAAGATCCGAGTCTTTATGAATGCCAACGAGCTTCGCGTCCAGTACGTGCTCTTTGCCCACGGGCTCAACCTGCGGGCGATCCAGCGAAGGCATGGGCAACACCACGCGGATGCGATGCGCTCCCTCGACTACGTGCGCGTTGGTTATGATGTAGCCGTCCGGGTCCACAATCACGCCCGAGCCAACGGCATGCTGACGCGCGATCAGCGCGGTCTGGCTGCGATTGCTTTCTTCGATTGGTCCGTACCCGGTGACGAGAATCTGGACCACGGCGGGCGAAACCTTGGCCACAAGACCTTCCAGAGCGGAATTAAGCTGCTGCAGAACCTGCGGAGCTTCTGAGGGCCGCGAGCCCACTGCCTTCCCCACCTCGGTCTCCGGGTTCGCCTTGGGCGGAACACTTCCCTGGGGGGGTATTGGGGCAGGCTTCGCAGCCACTTGAGCGCGACTCGACGGTGGGAGAAAAAGCATAGCGGTAAGGGCGAAGATGAGAAAGAGAATTCGGGAGAAACTTCTCGAAGTAGCGGCTGGAACGAGCATTGGAAGTGACTCCTTAAGAAGTAAGCGTCATGATCCGATCGGTTAAGATGACGAGTGTTTATTGTGACAGAAAGCATCCAAGGGCGGAAATTTAGCGTTTGCCCGCTCTTGGGTCTCCGAGGGGAACCTAGTTTCTACCAAGGTTACGATGGTAACTCAGGCCTTTGACTGAAGTGCCTTCCATGATATAAGGGCGAGTAAGTAGAAATCAGCGGAACCCTGGAATTCATCGGGAGATGTCATTGTGGAGTTGGCTTTTGCACGCAAGGAAGGCCAGGAGCTAGGAGGACTTGTGTCCGAAGCGCGGACGGGAAAAAGGTTTCCCCTCGAATTGCCGATTAAAATTCATAAGGCAGACGAGGCGGGACAAGCTAGTGGAGTAACTGGGAATTTGAGCGCCGCCGGAGTCTACATTCGGGCGGATGCGGCGCTGGAAGTGGGCTCCAATGTGGAGTTCGAGATCGTTCTTCCGCCCGAAGTCACCGGAGCCAAGGAAAACGTGACAGTGCAGTGCAAGGGACGCGTGGTCCGCACCGACGAACCTGCCACCGGTGGTAGCAGTAATCCAGCGGAGGCCCGAGGTGTAGCCTGCGTGATTGATTCGTACGATTTCGTTCGCCATACGTAAGGTCGTCAGTTCGTCGTGACACGTAAAGAGGTGCTGAAGCGATGCTTAAATTGATTCTGGCCGACAATCAGGCAATCTTCCGCGCGGGAATCGCCAAAGTGCTGGCGGTTGAAGACGAGATGCGCATTGTGGCGCAAGCGCAAACCCAGGAACAGATGTTCATGGCCCTGGATAAATTCCGGGCTGCCGTTCTGGTAATCGCTGGCGGCTTCCACGGCGACTTTCTGGCCGTGCTGCAAGCCGCGAACAAAGCCAAGACTCGAGTAGTCGTGCTGGCCGACACCGGTGAAAGCACGCAACGTTACATGGCCGCTGGGGCACACGGTGTCGTCTACCGCAACGTGACCAGCGCCGCGCTGGTAGACTGCGTGCGCAAGGTGGCTCGCGGCGAAACCTGGGTGCAGGACATTGCTGTCCCCAGCGAGCTAACCGAAAACGATATGGTCGGTCTTCGGGTGCGCGATCGCCTGACCGCGAAGGAACTGCGGATCGTCGCGCTCATCGTGCAGGGGTATAAAAACAAAGAAATCGCCACTCAGCTGGGAACCACGGAACAGGTGATCAAGAACTATCTACGCAATGTGTACGACAAGATCGGGGTGTCCGACCGGTTGGAGTTGGCGCTGTTCACGATCCACCACCGAATCCTGAACGAGGCAGCGGCGGCTACGGCCGCAGCCGCGCCGCAGCAGGGGCAGGCGGTGCCCTCGTAGGGCTTTGATTGATGAGAAAGGCCGCCCGCGGGCGGCCTTTTTGATTGCTGGCAACATCCAGTTTTTGTCATCCCGAGCGGAGCAAGGGGATCTGGGTTTTTGCGTTAGCCAGCAGAGACCCAGATTCCTCGGCGCTTCGCTCCTCGGAATGACAAGGACTTGTAATTACTACCTGGTCTTTTCTGCGACCGACTTGGCCTGCGTAAACAAGTACAGGTAATCGGGACCGCCCGCTTTCGAATCGGTGCCCGACATGTTGAATCCGCCGAAGGGATGCGCTCCTACCATCGCGCCAGTGCATTTGCGGTTGATATACAGGTTGCCGACGTGGAACTCGCGGACGGCGCGATCGATTTTGTCTTGCGAACTGGTGTATACAGCGCCGGTCAGGCCGAACTCGGTATCATTCGCGATCTCTAGTGCGTGATCGAAGTTCTTCGACTTGATCACTGCCAGCACTGGGCCGAAGATTTCTTCCTGCTCGAGCTTGGACTTGGGCTTGATATCGGCAATGACCGTGGGCTGGACGAAGTAGCCTTCCCCTGCGTTCTTGGCTGGACCGCCGCCGGTGATCAAGCGTCCGTCTTTCTTGCCGTACTCGATGTATTCGAGGATCGACTTCATGGAACCTTCGTTAATCACCGCACCCATGTTCGGGTTCTCGGCGGGATCGCCGACAGTGATCTTTTCCACACGAGCTTTGAGGTGATCCAGGAACTTGTCGTAGATGCGCTCGTCAACGATGGCGCGCGAGCAGGCTGAACACTTCTGACCCTGGAAACCGAATGCGGCTTGGGCGACACCCTCCACCGCAGCGTCAAAATCACCATCGGCATCGACGATGATCGCATCTTTACCACCCATTTCGAGGACCGTGCGCTTGATCCACACCTGGCCGGGAACCGTCTCGGCGGCGCGCTTGTGGATGTCGAGGCCAACCTCGCGCGAACCGGTAAAGGCGATGTAGCGCGTCTTGGGATGCGCAACCACAGCATTGCCGAAGGTCGCGCCGGCTCCGGGACAGAAGTTGACTACACCATCGGGAATGCCCGCCTCCTCGACAAGTTCAATGAACTTCGCTGCGATGGTAGGCGAATCGCTCGATGGTTTCAGAATGACGGTATTGCCCGACACGACCGAAGCCATCGTCATCCCGGCCATGATCGCGCAAGGGAAATTCCATGGTGGAATTACGGCGCCCACGCCCAACGGAATGTAGAGCAGAGAATCGTGCTCGCCGGGCATTTGCACGTCGGGCTTCACCTTCGCGAGCCGCAACGCTTCGCGACTGTAGTACTCGCAGAAGTCGATGGTCTCGGCGATGTCGGCATCGGCCTCCGCCCAATTCTTGCTCACTTCGAAGACCAGCCACGCGCACATCTCAAACTTGCGTTCACGCAGCAGATCAGCCACACGGAACAGCAGGCTGGCACGTTCCTCGACCGGAGTCCGGCTCCAGTGTTCAAAGGCGCTGAGCGCCGCCTGCATGGCCGGTTCGACGTGCTCCTTGCCCGCCTTCTGGTGCAGGCCGACGACCTGGGACGGCTTGGCCGGGTTTAGCGATTTGATCTTGTCCTGCGTGTTGATGCGCTTGCCGCCGATGATGAGGTCATACTCGCGGCCAAGTTGGCCCCGAACTTTCTCGATCGCCGCCCGCATTTTGCGCGCGTTCTCTTCTTTGCTGAAATTGGTTAACGGCTCATTGACGAACGGGCCTTGATGAAGGCGAATCTGTGGTTGTGTGGGAGCTTCAACGGTTGCCATAAGAGCACCTCAAAAGATATATGGATGCTGCGCGGAGGGGCGCGGAACTACTTATTCTAGCACCGGGCAAAGGTGTTCAAGAGCAGCGTCCTGTTCCCCTCACCCATTGTCATTCCGAGGAGCGAAGCGACGAGGAATCTCGGTTTTTCTCTGGGCCCGCGAAACCCAGATCCCTCGCGTTGCTCGGGATGACAAAATAAAGGAGGTTATCAGGATCTGCGTGGCACTTCGCTCGACTGAACAGCCGGGGGGCTATTCCTACGTGTGTGTTTGCAACTACTGGATTTTTCGGTTGGTGAGGGCCTTCAATTCTTCTACGATTTGCTCCAACCTGCCGCGGCGCTGGGCGTGATTTTGCTGGGCTGGCAAGGTTCGTCTCTGCTGGGAATATTGCTCGTTGAGTCTCTGGATATCACTGATCTCGGCCTTCAGTAGCTGGACACGATTAAGAATGGCTTCTCTTCCATTTAGCAGCATGTATTTAGCATACCCTAGTTTGCGAAGATGCGCTTGGCTTGTCGTGATGACTTGGGGCGTCCATCGCCGAAAGTGGACCGATGTGCGCTACAGGAATGACAAATTATGGCACTTTCACCGATTCATGGCTCTCGGTGGTCTGGAAACTCATTTTGGCGGTGCGTTCGAGCTTGTCCCAGGCGAAACGCTGGCCTTCAATGGCACGCTTCACCGTCTTGAACAGCACGATTGAAAATAACTGGCGATAAGCGAAACGTTGCAGCCATACCTGGCTGAGCAGCCAGCCGTCTTCGCGGGCCTCGGGTTGGCGGCGCTCAAGGGCAAACGCGATGGCGGACGTTATGAAATCAATGACCAGAAAAGCAGCAAAGAAAAGCAGAAGCCGTTGAAAGCTCGCTGGATCGGTGGAGTCCGGGTGAAAATGTTTTTGAATGAAATACCAGATTGCGCCCACGGCAAACATCAGGTCGATGAATGGAGAGACCAGAGGCAACAAGATTTGGAAGATGACAATGTTAGGCAGCGCCACCCAGCCCAGGACTCCCTTGCGGGCAAACACGGCACGATGTTTCCAGACCGACTGCAGAATACCGAAAGACCAGCGGAAGCGTTGACGCATCAAGCCATTGGCGTTGATGGGCGCCTCGGTGTAGGCGAGAGCCAAATCTTCGTACTCCACCCGGTAACCGTTGCGCAGCAGCGCCATTGTTAGATCTGCATCCTCGGCCACGGTGTCAGTGTGATATCCACCGGCTTCGCGGACTGCGGACGTCCTCCACGCGCCGATGGCTCCCGGAACCACGCTCACGGCTCCCAGAACGTTCAAGGCTCTGCGCTCGAAGTTCTGGCTGGTGATGTATTCCAGCGCTTGCCAGCGAGTCCACAGGTTCACGCGATTTCCGACTTTGGCATTCCCCGCTACGGCGGCGACTTTGGGATTAAGGAAATGAGGAACCAGCCGTGAAATCGCATTGCGGGCAATGACGGTGTCAGCATCGATGCCAACGAAGATTTCCTGATCGCGCAGGTATTCGAGGCCAAAGTTGAGGGCTTCGGCCTTGCCGGAATTCGGCTTGGTCAAGATGAGCACCCGTCCGGAGGCTTCCTCGTCGACAAAGGCCCGGCGCGCGACTTCCAGCGTGTTGTCGCTGGAACCGTCGTCGATTACGATCACGTGCAGGCCGGGATAATCCGAGGCCAGCACAGCGCGCACTGTACGCTCAATGACTTTCTCTTCGTTGTAGGCCGGAATCAGAACGGCGACCGCAGGTTTGTAGGACGCCGCCTCGGCCGGAGTTCCGTAGCGTTGCTGCCGCAAGCGATCGAAAACCGCGAAGGCTCCTACAAACAGCAAGCGTCCAGTCATCAGCAGGTCGCCAAGAAAGAAGATCCACACGATGGCATGGGTGCTGAAATCCCAAATTGCGAAGCCCATCCAGTCCAAGCGCGCAGCCCAGCGTTCATCAGTAGGAATCGCAGGCATAACATCGGCTTTGGTCTTGCCAATCAGTTCATGGAGCGGGACGATCTCATCCCCTTTCGCCCGCACGCCTTGAATGATCATGGGCAAAGCGCGGACGGTCTCTCTGCGATCACCTCCGCCATCGTGAAGAAGGATGACGCTTCCGCAGAGCCGGTCCTTGGGATCACAGGGTGGGATGTGTGCGAGCACGTCCGCCGCGATCTGCTCAGCCGAGTGGCGCGGGTTGTCCTTCCAGTCATTGGGATCGATCTTGTTCCCTACGCTGATGTAACCCATGTCCTGAACCACTTCGAGCGGCCGGACTTGGTCTTCGGTATCGGGCTCCTGATCGATGGAATACGGCGGACGGAAAAGGATGGTGTGAATTCCGAGGCGGCTGGCGAAGAGCTGCTCGGTAAGATTCAACTCCACTTTCATGTAGCTTCGTGAAATGTTGCTGATGTCGGGGTGAGTGAAGGTGTGATTCCCGATCTCATTTCCTTCCCGATAAATGCGAGACGTAACGCTGCCGAAATCCTTGGCCTCAAGCCCAATCAGAAAGAATGTGGCTGACGCGTTTTCTCGTTTCAGTACGTCGAGGATTTTCGGGGTCCACGTCGGATCAGGGCCGTCATCGAAGGTGATGGCAACAGCTTTCGGATTGTAACCGTAGCGGGCTACACGGTAAGGTTCCGGCAGTGGATCGATCGTTTCATCTTCGATTATTCCCGAGGCGGGGTCCACCGTGATCTCGCGCTTTCCATTAGCCGGACGAGCTTCGATTCGCAGAACTTCACCCTGCCCTTCCATGTCCACATCCTGGCCGGGGAGAACATCCTTTAACTTGTCAGGCGCGCCGGCGTCGCCGGGGACATCCCAGACCCGCCACAGAGCGCGATCTTCAGCACCCATACGCCAGAGGGCGAATGTCTCAATTCCCAACTGCTGCGCAGCGCGCATTTCGTTGAGCGCGGTGACCGCATCCAGGAACCAGATGTCGTGCCGGCGATTCTGCTCGTCCATGTAGCTGAAGTGCGGATTACTGCTATCACCATCGAAATCCACATCTTCTTCCGAATCGCGCGCGGCCAGCCACGCTTCCTGCACTGACACGTTGGTGTCGCGTACATCGGGCGGCAGTTTTCCGTGCTTCGGCTTGCGTACCCAGTCATAACCGTAGTTGCCGATGGCGCAGATCAGCTTGTCCAAAGGAACCACTTTGCGCGCGTATTCCAGGTTCGCCACAAACCAGTCCTGGGATGCGACCGGACCCGGAGTGCCCTCGGGATAGTGCTCGTCATAATTCATGAGCACCACGCCATCCACACGGCTGGCCACGGCGGGATAGTTGAAGTCCTCATTGTGAGGAGGCACACTGACGTACAGCTTCATGCCGTTGGCGTGAAGATCGCCGCCGAGCTCCTGCAGCAAGGCCATATAGCCCGATTGGGCTTCCGGAGGAATCTCTTCGAAATCCACCATGAGGCCGTGGTATTTATCGGTGGCGAGAAAAGTAGCCACCTGCTGCCGGAAGAGCGCGCGCCCCCCCGAATCATTCAGGAAGGACGTAATATCGACCCAATTCACGCCGTCGGAATTGTTCACCATGGGGAACACTTCCATGCCCGTATTTTCAGACTTCAGAAATGGCATGACCTTCTCGTCCACGGGATGGATAGTCGAACCCTGAATCACATCGAAATATTTATTGGTCTGGTCATCGACGCCCTGCAAGTGGCCATCAGGGGTCAAAACGTGAAGCCAGTCGGGATAGAGCAGGTCAACCTGGCGGGCATATTCACGAAGAGAGGCGAAGCTGGCGGCGTCCCACGGGGCATAGAAAGCAGCGCGAACGCCTTGATCGGAATTGAGCTTCAGCAGAGAAGGATTGGCCTTGGTTTTCCCCAGCCCTCGTAGCGCGGCCTGCTTACGCCGCTTTTCTCTGGCTTTCTCTTTTTCGTTCTCCTTTAGCGCATGATAGGGTTTTTTCTGCGCTTGCCAAATCAACTCAGGCAGTTGCTCGCCCCGCAAAGCGTTGTAGATGAAGAAAATAACCAGCAGCATGACGCTGATGCCAAGAATGTCAAACAGACTTCGCAGTCGCTTCCAGCGGGCTTGTCGGGGATCGTAGAAAACTGGTTGCGCCATGGGTGAGTTAAATCCATCCTAAGCTGAAGGGAAATCAGGGTCAAACCTTGAAGTACAGCAGCTTCTGGCTTCTACCTTCTAGCTCTGTCCTTCTTGAAATCTGGCAAGCACGAGACCTAAGCCAGAAGCTAGCAGCTAGAAGCTTTCTGCTATATTGCCTCCGTGCGCGAACTGCTGCGCAAACATTCCCGCTTCTTTCTGATCGCGACCATTGCCGCAGTCGCGCTGCGTCTTGTGTTCATTTTTCGGTTCCCTGGAGTCACGAGCGACTCTTTCGTCTACGGCGATATTGCCAAGAACTGGCTGCAGCATGGCATTTATGGCCTGAGCGGAGTGAATGAGGTTTCCCCGACCTACATTCGCCTGCCTGGATATCCCGCATTCTTGGCGGCGGTGTTCGCGATTTTCGGCATGGAACACTACCGGGCCGTGCTTGTGCTTCAGATGTTCATCGACATCGGCACCTGCTTCCTCATCGCCGATCTCGCACGCCGTTTGATTTCTCCGCGTGCCGCACGAGTTGCCTTTCTTTTAGCGGCACTTTGCCCGTTCCTCGCCAACTACGTTGCCAACGCGCTCACCGAAACGCTGGAGGTATTCTTCACGGCGCTGGCTCTGGATTTCGCGATCGTCGGACTCGATGCACTCCGAGCCTCATCGATGAAACCGTGGGTCGGATGCGGGCTAGCGGTCGGTGCAGCCATCCTGCTGCGGCCGGATGGAGGGTTGCTTCTGCTCTCCCTTGAGTCATATCTCTTCTTCCTGCTGGTGCGCGGGCGGAACAATCTGCCTGTGCCACACTTGTTCAAAGCCGGCTTGATCCTGCTGGTGGTTTCACTCGCCGCACTCGTTCCCTGGACCGTCCGCAATCTGCATACTTTGCATGAGTTCCAGCCGCTCGCACCGCGCTACGCTAACGAGGAAAATGCTTTTGTGCCGATGGGATTCAATCGCTGGATGAGAACCTGGATCGTAGATTATGCATCGGTTGAAGATATTTATTGGGCAGTGCCCGGCAATGTGCTTGATGCCGGCAAACTTCCTTCGCGAGCTTTCGATTCGCCAGAGCAGCGAGAGCAGACGACGCAATTGCTGGAAGATTACAACGACACGCTGCACGTGACTCCCGATCTTGATGCGAGATTCGCGGCGCTGGCCGCCGAGCGCGTGCGTCATTCACCTTTCCGCTACTACATTGTGCTTCCGCTGATGCGTATCGCCGATATGTGGCTGCGGCCCCGAACGGAAACTCTGCCGTCGGATACGCGATGGTGGGATTTCGACGACGATCCGCCGTGGCTGGCGCTGACGGTCAGCCTGGGAATTGTCAATCTTCTATATGTGGGCGCCGCTTTCGCGGGACTCCTGCGCGGACGATTTGCCCCTCACGTCGGCTTGCTGCTCACGTTCGTGATGCTGCGATCACTCTTCCTTGGTACTCTGGAAAACCCAGAGCCGCGGTACACACTCGAGTGTTATCCCGCGTTGATTGTTCTGGCCGCGGCCTTGTTCAGAGAAAAATATCGAGCCCCAGAGAGTTGACCATAAGTCATGCGTGCGGTGACCTGCCTGGCTTCGTGAATTGGGATGTGAGAACTCCGAGGTCGCCCTACGCGGCGCACTTTCAGCTTGCATTATTGGGTCAGCAACTGCAAAATACCGGGCTACAACCTCAAGGAGCTTTTCCCTTAGTTGAAACGATTAAGGGAGACAGCAACACGGGACTAGGTGCCTTGGGTCGGGAGCCCTATGCAATCTGCCCCGCGGTCATTCGCTTCGGTGCTTGCATTCGTTTTAACTTTCAGCGCTTTTCTCTTACCACAATCGTCAGTGACTTCACTTCACGGCATAGTCTTCGATTCCAAAGGCGCGGTTGTGCCGGGCGCAACAGTGACCATTACCAGTCCGGCAACTGGTTTTTCGCGCTCTACCAAGACCGATGATCAAGGCGAATACAAGTTTGTCCAACTACCGCCAGCAACCTATGTGGTCGCGACAACCGCGGCTGGATTCGCCACCATCCGGCAACCGAATGTCGAACTTCGGGTCAATACTCCGGGCACCGTAAATGTGACCATGAAAGTTTCTGCCGTCACTGAAACCGTGGACGTGATGGGCACGGCGCCGCTGGTGAACACACAAGACGCTACCTTGGGCCACGCATTCGGTGCGGACCAGATCGCGAACCTGCCGTTCGAAGGCCGCGATCCGACCGGCATTCTAAGCCTCCAGCCAGGCGTGGTCTTTACCGGAAACAGCGCACACATCAATCCCGGCGCGGACAGCCGCAGTGGTGCGGTGAACGGGGCGCGCAGCGATCAAACCAACGTTGTGCTGGATGGAGTCGACAACAACGACCAGCTTCTGGGCACGGCGTTCCAGGGTGCGTTGCGGGTTCCCCTAGATTCGCTTGAAGAATTCAAAGTCACTACCAGCAATTCCGATGCAGATACAGGCCGCTCCTCTGGCGGGCAAGTCTCGCTATTGACGAAAAGCGGCACGAACAGCATTCATGGCACTCTGTACGAGTATTACCGTCCCACATTTTCCACGGCAAATGACTGGTTTAACAAACAGTCGGAGATACTTTCGGGCTTACCCAACATCCCACCATTTCTGTTGCGCAATACCTTCGGAGCAGCGATCGGCGGCCCTATCAAGAAGGATCGACTGTTCTATTTTCTGTCCTATGAAGGACAGCGCAAGCGGGAAGATCTGCAGGTTACACGCACCGTCCCCAGCGCGCTCTTGCGTCAGGGGATCATTCAGTATCCGTGCTCGCAGGATCCAACCTGTCCCGTGGGCGGAATCGAGACCTTGAACGCGGCACAATTAGCCAGCATGGATACAGCCTGCGGTGCCAATGGAACTTGCCCTCTGGGACCCGGCCCGAATCCTCTTGTCGCTAATATCAATGGGGCCAATCCGAACGCGATTTTCAGCCAATACCCGCAACCCAACAGCTTCACGGTGGGCGACGGTTTTGATTTCCAAGGGTATACCTTCGCGTCGCCGCTACCGGCAAACTTAAACGCATACGTTGCGAAGATCGATTACGTCATTACCGCGAATGGAAACCATCGCTTGTTCGTCAGAGGCGTATTAAACAACGACCGTGAAGCAGAACGCAGCAGCGGGGATCCAAATTCAATTACAGGAGACGGTGGTTCACAATTCCCCGGACAGCCCGCGACCACGACCGATCACGTGAACAGCAAAGGCCTGAGCGTGGGCTATACCGCAACCTTCAGCAATACACTGGTCAATGCTTTCCACTTCGGCTACGTTCGAGCCGGGATTGACCAAGCCGGCCTGCAGACATCGCAATACGTAAACTTCCGCGGATTGGATAATCTCACCGCCTTCAGCCCCACGACTAACACGGATGTCCCCGTCTACAACTGGGTGGATGACCTCACCAAAGTGATAGGCAGACACACCTTGCAGTTTGGAGGCAACCTTCGCCGAATCGACAACATCCGGGAATCGAACTCTACCTCATTCTTTTTTGCTCAAACCAATGCCCTGTGGCTAAACCCCGCTTGCATCGCGGGATGCGGAACCAGCCTCGATCCTGGTAGCTTTGGATTCCCGGCCGTAGACCCAGGCTTCGGCCAAAACTACGACTATGCGGTCACGGCTCTCACCGGACTGGTGAGCCTGGTCGACTCCAACTACAACTTGAACAAGAGTCTTACCGTGCTTCCCCAGGGCGCAATGGTGCCACGCCACTTCCGCACCTATGAGTCAGAGTTTTATGGGCAGGACAAGTGGCAGATGACACGCAACCTGACGGTCACCTACGGTCTGCGCTACACATTGCTGGAGCCGCCTTATGAAACCAGCGGCACCCAGGTCGCTCCCACCACAAGTCTCAATACCTGGTTCAAGGCACGCGGGCAGAACATGCTTATCGGTCAGGCCTATGAGCCGTTGGTGAGCTTTGCACTTTCAGGACAAGCCAACGGACTCCAGCCCTATTGGGCATGGGATTACAAAGATATTGCGCCGCGCTTCGCGATTGCTTATTCGCCCGAAGCCGACAGCGGTTGGACCCGCCGACTTTGGGGCGGCCCGGGAAAAACCTCCATCCGCGCCGGATACGGAATCTACTACGACCACTTTGGTGAGGGCATCACCAACACCTTCGACCGCAATGGTTCGTTCGGGTTGACCACCAGTGTCTCGAACCCAGGGGGTGTTCAGACTGTGGACGCGGCGGCACGTTTCTCGGGTCTGTATAAAATTCCGGCCACCAGTGCCGCCACCACGGGCTCGTGCCCCAACGCGCCCTGTCCGCTTGTGTTACCACCGCCGACCGGCTCATTCCCAGTCACCCCGGCGACCGGCCTCAACGGTGGATTCAACGTTTATTGGGGTCTGGATGACAAGCTGAAGACTCCCTATTCGCACGTCGTCGACTTCTCCATCCAGCGCGAACTTCCCAGCAACTTTGTATTCGAAGCATCGTACGTCGGCCGTTTCGCGCACCGGTTGCTGCAAGAAGAGGATCTTGCCCAGCCCGTAGATATGTACGATCCCAAGAGCGGCATGGATTATTTCACCGCCGCCACTCTCCTCACTAAGCAGTTCAACGCCGGAGTTCCCATCCAGAATGTCGCTCCTATTCCCTTTTGGGAACACATGTTTCCTGGAGCTGCGGGCCTGACCTCGACCCAGGTTGGCGGTGTCTGCGGAACGTTCGGTTCGCTGTGCGGCGCGACCGGTACACCATCCGCGCAAGTCACGGCGACACAAGCCATGTATGACCTCTTCGCCTACTTTGGAGGTAATGCCACCAGCTCGCTGCAGTACATCGACATACCTGGACAGGTAAGTGGTTGGCCCGCCGGGAGCTGTTATCCGTCCTGTGCCACCATCAACGGAAAAGTCACTCCTTATTCTTTCTATTCTCCGCAGTTTGCCTCTCTCTACGCGTGGCGGAGCATCGGCAACAGCGCCTATAACGCCGGCCAGTTCAGCCTGCGGCGCAGCATGACTCACGGCCTGGAGTTTGACCTTAATTACACCTATTCAAAGTCCATGGACACGGGCTCCGACGCCGAACGGATTAATTCGTTCGAAGGAATCGGCTTCTCCGGACAAATCCTGAACGCATGGAATCCGGGGCAGTTTCGCGCTGTTTCCGACTTCGATGCCGGACATCAGATCAACGCTAACGGGGTGTGGGAGCTGCCGGTCGGCCAAGGTAAGCGATACGGTTCAACCATGGGGAAATTCCTGAATGCGGTAGTAGGGGGCTGGACGCTGTCCGGACTTTTCCGCTGGTCGACAGGATACCCGTTTTCGATATTCAGCCCGGTCTATCCCACAAACTGGGAACTCAACTCCGCTGCCATCCTCGTCGGGAAGCGTCCCGCGAGCGGAAGCTTCATCGTCCAGGGAGTGAATGGGCCGACCCCCAATGTCTTCAAAGATCCTTACAACCTTACCAATGCCAACGATCCCAACCAGGCTATCCTTCAATTCCGCGATCCTTATCCCGGCGAATCGGGACAACGCAACAACTTCCGCGGACCCGGCACATTCAATATCGACAGCGGGCTGAGCAAGAGTTGGAACATCACCGAATCGCAAGTGATCAAGTTCAGCTGGCAGGTATTCAACATCACCAACACTCCGCGATTCGATGTGGGGACGATGCAGTTGGATTTCAACAACCTCACGTCCAACAGCAGCCTTTTCGGAAACTTCGCCTCGACTCTATCCAATGCGCGCGTGATGGAGTTTTCGTTGCGATACAGTTTCTGAGGACACCGTAAACCCTTGGGAGGCTTGGAAAGCTTAACCGAGGGGCGAATCGGTCATGCGGAAGCGGGTGCGCACGTGCTCGGAAATTAGTTCGATGGCTTCGCGGTTAGCCACCGGGTCCGCCTGGGTCAGGTACCTCATCGCTTCGACTAATTGTCGCTGCCCGTCGACGTAACGTGGATCGGAAGTGCGCTCGCGCCGCTTCCGTCCAATCTGGGGAAGAGTCGGAATGGTAAAAACCTTGGCCATAAAAGTTTAAGAGTGTTGCTGCAACGGGAGCCTTATTACCCAGTCTTTCTTTCTCTAGCCACCCAGTATTTGGCAGTATAACGTCCCGCCCCCGGTTTTTCAGCCTTTATCTTTCCACAGGCGATAACCCCCGAGGAATAGCCGATTTAGGTAGCCCGACGTCGTCGCCGCAGGGTCCCAGGTTACCCTTGCGGCGACACAATCTTGGTCTTACCAGTTGTTTTGAGCTTGAAGACGGAGTCTGGAATCTTTTGATTCAATTGGATATCGGAGTACTTTGCCAGGCGGTAATCGCCCGAAGGTTCAAAGAGTTGCTGCTGAACCGACACACCACGCGAGGTATCGACCCACAACCAGATGTGATCGAACGTGTTTCGGCCTTTTACAGATTTCGGCACTAGATCCAATTTCGCCGTATCGACGCCACCCACTTTCTCAGCGTCGACGTACTTCACCTCAAAGGACTTGAGCATATCCTTCCCACTGCCTCCAAAGCCCAGTACCAGGAAGCTCTCCACGGTGGCGCGGTCCTTCCCCGTGTTGTAGCGGGTAACTTGGTCGATCCTCGGCTGATAAATCTCGACTTTGCTGTCGGTGAAGAGCACGTACTTCGGCGACTCAGGATTCGTGATGTCGGCAGCCATTTGAATCTCGCTACCGGCGCGCCGAAAGTACACCATCCCTTTCTGCAGGTCGTGCTCGTCGACCACCTTCTGATATTGGTCCCATACAAAGGCGGCTTGGGTGCTGCGGAAGTTCGCAGCGGTTTGGTCCATTAGATTCAGAACATGTTGCCGCTCGTCTGAGTCCTGCGGCGGTGGCGATGCGAGGAACAGGGAAATCAAGATCGCGAAACCCCAGGTCAGCTGGCGGCACCATCCCAACATTAGGAGAGGATTCATTTTTCAGTCGGAGCAGATCTGCTACTCTCGCGCTACCCAAACCTTGTAGCTTAGGATGCGTCCCGAGCCGTCGCGTACCGATTCAACTTTCGTGATGCTGACTTCGCCGGAAATGGGTTCGATGATTTGGAGCAACTCCCCACGAATCACACTGTCGTCATTGCCCACAGCTTGGCCCACCGCCGCCGCTTCGATCTGGTAAATCAGTCCGCCCTGGCCGTCGGGCACCACGGCGACTCCCGTACGATGCGGGTTATGTTCAACCGGTTTGTCCTTGAAATTGAGCAGCCTCGGGGAAAGAAAAACGAACAGCAAGATCAGCGTGACCATGATGTCGTATTGGATCGTGCCGCGCTCATAGGACCAGAAAATGTAGTCGCGGATTGTGCGCCAAATTCCAGTCATCGGAACGGCAGGAGCGGCCATCACCGTCGTGTTCGCTTTTGCCATATCCAAGTCTATTTTTTAATCCCCGTTTTAGCAATTAACTACATCTTCCTCGGCGTGAGCCGGTCGGTTCCCATGTACTTCCGCAGAGCTTCCGGAATCAGCACACTGCCATCCGCTTGCTGGTAATTCTCGACAATCGCCACCCAGGTGCGGCCTACCGCCAGGCCGCTGCCATTCAGCGTGTGCACGAATTCCGTTTTGTTCTTGCCTTCCGGACGATAGCGGATATTGGCCCGCCGCGCCTGAAACGATTCGAAGTTCGAGCACGAAGAAATCTCGCGAAACAATTCCTGCCCCGGCAACCAAACTTCAATGTCATACGTTTTGGCGGCCGTGAAGCTCATATCGCCAGTGGAAAGCACCACCACACGATAGTGCAGGCCGAGCTTCTGCAGAACTTCCTCAGCGTCGCGAGTCAGCCTCTCCAACTGCTCATAAGAATCCTCCGGTCGCGCGAACTTTACCATTTCCACTTTCTGAAATTGATGCTGCCGGATGATGCCGCGCACATCCTTGCCATAAGATCCAGCCTCGCTGCGGAAACAAGGCGTGTATGCGGTCAGCGAGATTGGCAAGTGCCCACCTTCGAGCACTTCATTGCGATAAAGATTCGTGACCGGAACCTCCGCCGTCGGAATCAGCCACAGATCTTTGTCGCCGTGCGGAACCCTGAAAAGATCAGCCGCGAATTTAGGCAGGTTCCCGGTCCCGTACATCGAATCCGAGTTCACCATATACGGCGGCAACACCTCGGTGTAGCCATGTTCGCGCGTGTGCAGGTCGAGCATGAAGTTGGCGAGCGCGCGCTCCAGGCGCGCTCCCAGATCCCAATACACGGCAAAGCGCGCACCAGAAATCTTCGCAGCTCGCTCCAGGTCGAGCACGCCGAGTTGTTCCCCTATTTCCCAGTGTGGCTTAGGAGCAAAATCAAACTTCGGCGGCGTGCCCCAGCGCCGAACTTCCACATTGTCATCCGCGGTCCTGCCGACCGGAACGCTCGGGTGCGGAATATTGGGGATGCCGACAAGAATCTGCTGCAATCGGACTTCGTATTCTTCGGCGGCCTTTCCCAGTTCCTCGACCTGCTCGCGCAACGCCTTGGTTTCGGCAATGAGCGCAGACGCATCCTGCCCACTCTTCTTCAGTTTTGCAATCTCTTCCGAGGCGCGGTTGCGCTGGGCCTGCATGGTCTCCGCGCTGGTAATGGCCTGACGTCGCTGGGCATCCACCTGGGCGAAGTTTTTCAGCACCTCAGCCGGCTTCATCCCGCGCTGGCGCAGCTTTTCCTCGACCAGCGCCAAATTATCGCGCACAAAATTCAGATCAAGCATGGGAATGAACTACTGTAACGGAAAACCACCCATCAATGCACGCTTCGACACTGCGTGACCTCTGCAGAACCCTCCGCGTACTCTGCGGCAGTTCTCCGCGACCTCTGCGTTTTAAGGTTTTGATCCAAGTCCACAACCGCAAAGTCTTAAATCGCGGAGATCGCCGAGAAGCCGCAGAGCACGCGGAGCAAATCGCTTTGGCGTCACCCGCGCCACGCGGTACACTAAATCGCGATGACCGCTTCCCCCGCCACCGCCAAGCGCACTCCTGACCTCAACGTCAGCGTCGCCGGCATTCAACTCAAGAACCCTGTAATCGCCGCCAGCGGGACGTTTGGCTACGGTATCGAGTTCGAAGACGTCGTCCACCTGGACAAGCTCGGCGGCTTCGTCGTGAAGGGTCTATCGAAAGAACCCATGGCGGGCAATCCCCCGCCCCGCCTTTACGAGACTGCTGCGGGCATGCTCAATGCCATCGGATTGCAGAACATCGGCGCCCGCGCCTTCGTCGACGAGAAGCTCCCCAGGCTGCGCGAGTTAAAGAACATTGTGGTCGTTGCCAACGTGTTCGGCTACACCCGCGAGGATTACGAGCGGACCATCGAAATCCTGAATGAAGGCGACGGCATCGCCGCCTACGAGTTAAATGTTTCCTGTCCCAACACCGCCCACGGAGGAATTCAATTCGGCAGCGATCCCCGTTCGCTCGACGAGGTCGTGGCCACGGCCCGTCATTATTCGCAGCGGCCGCTAATCGTGAAGCTGTCACCGAACGTGACCAGCATCGCGCAGATGGCGTACGTGGCGCAGGAAGCCGGCGCGGATGCGGTCTCCCTGGTCAACACTTTCGTAGCCATGGCCATAGACGCCGAAACTCGCAAGCCGCGCATCGCCAACGTGACCGCCGGGCTCTCCGGCCCAGCCATCAAGCCAATCGCGCTGCGCATGGTCTACGACGCGGCCAAGGCAGTGAAGATCCCAGTCATCGGCATGGGAGGAATCTCAACCGCGGTCGATATCGTCGAGTTCATGCTGGCAGGCGCGACCGCAATACAAATCGGAACCGCCAGCTACTGGGACCCGGTAGCCACAGAAAAGATCGTCAACGAACTCCAGGACTGGTGCGCACACCACCGAATCGAGCGCCTGGCGGATCTCACCGGCGGCCTGGTCTTAGAATAGTAGCGTCGGTCGTCATCCCGGCCTTCCCTTCCCAAACCAAACTGAGGGTGCCCCATCCTTGCGTTCTTTGCAAGGGTGGGAAACGACGCTGCCGTCGTGGCCCCTCCTTTCCCAAACCGAACGAGAGTCTCAGCGAAAGCCCGGGTCCGTCCGGTGCAGGATTTTCTAGCGAAGCGGCTTCGTGTGCTGTCGGATCCAATCGAGGATCCTGGGGAAGCGAAATTCGCCGCGATCCATCGAGCCGTAGATGAACTCGTGCCCAGCTTCCGCATCGACTTCGATATAGAACCCGTTGCGCCGCAGGAACACGTCGGCCGCGGTGAAGGCGATCCGCTTGTTGCCGTCGAGGAAGCCGTGATTGTTTCCGAGCGACTCCATCAGCGCGACCGCTTCTTCTTCGAGCGAGTTGTAGTAGCCCGTCTGCGGACGGAAAACGGCGGCCTCCACCGCATTCTTGTCGCGAACGCCGTGCAGGCCGCCGAACCGGTCGATCAAGAGGTGTTGCATCTGATACACCTCGGCGACCGTTAGATACTCCGCCATTTACTTGGCGAGCCGCTCCAGCAAATCACGGTTTCGGGCCACCGACTCCTCGAACGCATCCATCACCTGCGGACGAACCAGGTGTTGCGACGGAACCACGTTGTGCAGGTAGTGAGCCAGCGCCTGCTCAAGCACGTACCGCTGCGACTGCCCATTCCGTTTGGCAACGGCAACAAGCTCGTCCCAAAGCTTGGCGTCGATTTCAGGAGCGATCCTCTTGGTCTTGGCAGATGGCATGGTCTGGTTTCCGGTTCGACTTCTATTTTATGCTGGCCTCTTGTGAAGTCAAGATCACTCTAGATAAGTCTATAACATCGCAGTCAATGGACTTGTTGATGTCCAGTCAGGAGGCCGACCTCTGCGTTCTGCACATATTTTGGTGCAGAATTTTGCTCAAAAAAAACTCTCATTTCTGTGCAAAATCTAGAAAACAAAGGACCGGAATTTTTATTGCCTCCTAGATCTATGGTTCTTAAGGTAGTTAGAGGCAAAATCCTGCAAACATGGGAGTTAGCGCGATGTCTGCTTGCCTTCGGTTCGGAGGAGCTGCGCTGGTTGTCAGGTTGTCAAGGATCGAAGATTATCTTGTAGATAACATCTACGCTCGTATATTATCGTGAATGATAGGCGGAGTTCAAGAAGAAAGTGACCGGGCTGCGAAGCTGATTCCCAAATTGGGACACGGTGAACGCGGAAAGCTGTGGGCATGGAAAGCTCTACGCCGTCTCGAGTGGGAATGCCTTGAAGCCCAAGCTAGCGGTCCAAAGAACGGAATGTTCCGTCCCATGACCTCCTTTAGAAAGCATCCCCACACATTCCTTTACACTGATGGCCCAGGCTCCCATCTTGTCACTGATAATAAATAACTTGCGCGTCATTAAGTTGATTATCATAATTAGTGCATTTTAAATCCTTGACACTTCTAATCGACTTAATTATAGTTCCTGTCAATGAGCTTCGATGACGAATCCGACTATGCAAGGGAAGAGTACGAATCAGAAATCGCGGCTCAGGCCCTGAAGGAAAACGCCCTCGAATACGCGCTTGAACATCACTTCACCGAGATCAGAGATCAGGTGGAGGACGTCCAAGCGAATGAGTGGCTTGATCGGTCGCGGAACTTCTTGCAACTCATCAACATCGTTTCTCAGCACGATAGGGAGCAACTTCGCGACGCGATCCGAAAAAGAGCCTATGACCAGGAGCCGAAGCAAGCGAACACAACCACCGAACTACAGCTTTTCAATCTGGCGAGCGATGTTTCGAAGCTGCTTGAATCGCTAGATAGGCCTCGCCCAGGCGCAGATGGCAGCCTAAAGTACGGCTATCGGCCCGGCCCACCCACGGCTCCCCTCGCGCAGTATGCGCAGTGTTGCACCGTTGGCGAGGACCTAGCTTGGGTCTCTGACCTGGTCACCTTGACGAGGGCCTTGCGGGACGTACTTTTTGCGATCGCCGATCCGGAGAGACGATTATCGCTCGAATGGGAATTATCTGATCACATTCGGATCATCGACGCAGCGTTGGAGAAAGGGACCCGCGCCAGATTGGTTTACTGCGGCCTTGAGGCGAAGCGCCAGAAGTTCGGTCGCGAGCCGAATCCAGCGACGACGCCGCTTAGTGCACTCTTAGCGAGTTGGATCAGTGATTACCTCACCACGTACTCGGAGCGGATCGATCTCGGTGCCTGTGTCGAGTGCGGCAAGATTTTTCCGCGCCAGCGACGCGACAACGCGTATTGCTCGAAGACCTGCCAGAATCGGGTAGCGTACAAAAGGCGCAAGATTTTTGAGGGCGGCTTGCTCAAGAAGATCGAGGTCACTCCAAAGACCATCGTCGAGAGGCTCGGTGGGGGCGCTTGGGCATACCACTCGCGGCTTGGGCTAGGATCAGTTGAATCTGTTGGCGGAGAATACGGTGTTTCTGTAACCGTGCGGTTTCCGCAGATCGCTCGGACCTTCCACGGCAAGGAGTTGTTTCAATCGGCACCGGACAATGCCAAGGTCGAGTTCTATGCGGAAACCGACGCAGGGGCACTCGCGGAACTGCTGTAGGGTGGGAAGGAAACGGCTCCACGGAGGTTTAGTTTTCCTGGGAAGTGTAGGCGTGGAACCCGTTGCCCGACGCGCCGGGATTTGGATGATCAGGCAGTGACAAGAACCACAAACCCGATCCGCCGTGCCGAGTGCCAACTCAGCGAGGCTTTGTCGGCGCTCAAGGGAATGGCGCTCCAGCTTGTAGAATTCGCGCTGTTCATGTACGGACTGCATTCCATTTTCATACGTTTGATGAAATAGTGGTCGGCCCACCTTTACGTTCTTTTGAAGGTGGGGCGACGACTCGGCGGTCGCAGCTTTTCCTTAGTACGCGCGAGTCAATCAGTGGGGTGAGACAAAATTGAAAATCCCGACGCGGGCTGCATGAGTTCCCACCTTTGCCCAAACCACAAAGGTGGGTCGGCCACCGGGGAATTCAGTTTTGCACGACAGGGGGGCTTTTCGATGAAGAGTATTGTGCTGCTTGCTATCATCCACGAATCTCAGATGCCGCGAGATGACGGGAATTCAGAGTTAGAAAAACGACTGGACTACCTGAAATCCAAGTTCGGCGTGCAGACTGTTATGGAGGAGTGGACCGAAAAGAAGGGAGAATCTCGCGCCAAAACATTTGCCACAAAGGCGGGTCTGCACTGGATTAACGTCGGCACGCCAGACGAGCCGCCGTTTCAAACGTACCGGGGCCAGATCCAGCATCCGGCCCACAATGGTACGTTACCGCATGACCCGGACGCCCCGTCGTTGAATGAATATGGGCCTTTCGATAGTCAAGAAGCCCGCGAAAATTGGATGGTGAAGAAAGTCCAAATTGAGATGGAGAAATACGACACGGGACTGCTCATTATAGGCGTCGCACACCTGCACTCGCTCTTTGCAAAACTGCGCTCCCTGGATTTCAAAGTGGCTGGTTACTCATGGGCTGGGCGATGATGCCGGGCCACCCTCGGTCAGAAGAAACCGGGCTTCGGTCTACCGGCCGTTGCTATACCAGATCGAACCTGGCGACTTGAAGTTCAGGCCTTCGCCCCAGACGGCTTGCGTCCGGCCTTGATTGTCGATGCCGATTCCGAAGTAGTCGCCGAAGGGAAAGCCGAAGCCTTTGGAGTGAATGTAGTCATAGCCCGGCACGAAGCTGGAAATCCTGGACTCGGCCGACCAGGTGGCGCCGCCGTTCGTGGAGCTGCGGTAATACGTATTCCATAGCGGATGGTTGCGGGCATCCAGATTTCGGGTGTCCATCCACGCAATCCGCACATCGCCCGCCGCTCCGGCTGCGAGCGCCGGGAAGGCATGTTCTACCGGCGACGGCGCGGTAGAAACATTCAGCCGCGGAGACCAGGTATCGCCCGCGGTGGTCGAGGACGCAAAATAAATCCGCTGCGGGCTTTTATCAAACGCGCCGGAGTTCCACAGGGCGTACAAAGTTCCGGCAGCATCGGAGGTCATCGTGATCTGGGCGCCGAGGTATCCCCACTCGCAGCGCGAAAGCGCGCAATCGGGAGGCGCACCGGAGACATCCATCAGCCGCGTAACCCAGCTCTCGCCGCCATTGGACGATTTGCTGACATAGAGGTTCTCGCGCCCCTTGGCGCCATCGTGCCGGGTGTATCCCGCCCAGGCTAGGTAGACGGAGCCTTGCGGATCGACCGTCGCACCGCCAGCCAGCGATCGCGTCAGCTTCAGCTTCGGAGCTGCGTCGGCCGAGGTGAATGTGACCCCGCCGTCGTGCGAGGAAGCTACCAAGATCTTGTGGTCCCGATTGAAGCCGACGTACACGTCCGATCCTCGAACCGTAAGCACCGGCTTATCGGCGTCGGCAGCTCCGCGATCGGCCAGCGCAATCGACCAGCTTTGGCCGAAGTCCACGGACTTGGCCACCACCATATCGAGTCTCTTGCGTTCCAGCCAGGCCGCATATACGGTCTTGTGATCAACGGGATCGACTACGATCTGCGGATCGTACTGCCCGGTCCCGGGCGGCGTGATCTCGCGCGGCGATTGCCAGGTAGCGCCATTGTCGTTGCTGACCACCAGAATCATCGAAGGCAGCGGGCATGCGCGGCAACCGGGCACGCGTCCATACTGCGGATACAGAATGTAGACGTGACCAAACCCGTCGGTGGCAACGGCGGGCTCCCACTGATCGCCCACGGTGAAGCCGACCCGGGCTTGAGGGGTAAAACCGGCGTTTGCGGCAAATGCAACGGGCACGATCAGGCAGACAAGCAGGATCGCGAACGTGAGCCGGGAACTCCTATGAGTGCTGTGGAAAGCCAAGGCCACGAAACCTCAGGCGGGCTGGGGGGTAAGGCCGCTAATGCAATTTATCGCGAGCAACCGGGGGCAGTCAATCGGGAAGACAGCGTAGGAGGTTCTAACTACTGGCATTGTGCCACTTTCGGCGGTTTGCGGCATCCAATAGAATCGCTACAGTTTAAGAATGGGAGTCGTTCATATGGCTAAAGCTACTTTTGCGGCAGGCTGTTTCTGGGGAGTCGAGGCTACTTTCCGCCAACTGCCGGGCGTGATCCTGACTAGGGTCGGCTACACCGGCGGCAACACCGCTGATCCAACCTACAAAGAAGTTTGCACCGACCGCACCGGGCATGCTGAAGCGGTGGAAATCGAGTACGATCCGGCGAAGCTTTCCTACGACAAGCTGCTCGACGTCTTTTGGGAGAACCACGATCCCACGCAACTCAACCGGCAAGGGCCGGATTGGGGCACGCAGTACCGCTCGGCGATCTTCTTTCACACTCCGGAACAGGAAGCCGCAGCCAAGGGTTCGAAGGAGCAACTGGAGAAGTCCCGGCGATTCAGCAAGCCGATTGTCACCCAAATCGTTCCTGCAGTGACCTTCTTCGAGGCTGAGGATTACCACCAGCAGTATCTGGAGAAGAAGGGCTTGGCGTCCTGCCACATTAAAGCGTAGCGCGAAATCACGTAGGCCCGTCCGGGTGGGCGAGCAGAGCTCGCCAAGAAACCGTTGCGGGGCTGCGGTGCTTCGCACGGCTTGGCAGACGAGGGCGTCCGCCCCTACGTGGTCGGATTTCTGTGACGGCTTTTAGGCCGTTGGGCGGCGGGGACCGAAGAGCAGCATCAAGGCAAAGCCGGCTAGATAAAAGGGCATGACTTCAGAGAGATTGAAACCCAGAATCCTGAGCATCAATCCAAACAGCGCTACCGATTCGCTCAGAGCGTAGATTACAAGATAGCCCGCGCGCCAACGGTTCAGGGCCGCCGCGTTCTCGGGCTGAGAGACCAGCGTCTCTTCCGGCCGCAATACGAACAGCCGCCGCACGGCGAAAATTATGCCTGCCGTGGTGATCGCAACCAGGGTGATCGCAAAGTACACGTTGCGGTCCGGCGCGGCGCTGTGCGCCACGCGCTCGCCGATGAACGCGTAGCAGACAATGCTTACCAGCAGGGCGATGCGAACAATCTGGAGAACTTTTCGAGCAGGCTCCATGCAGTAATTGTGACTGCATTTCCGTCCGCAGGCCGCCCGGAAAATCCGCAGGAACCTTAGCCGCCAACAGCAGCGCGTGCTCCCATTCAGGCGTGAATTGCCCGCACGTCCAGATATTCAACCTCAACGCTCGTCCTGTCATTGCCTGCCCGGTTGTGCTCTTTCCACAGCGACTCGAGCGCAGAAGCCAGCGCGGCCTGGCCGTCCGGGTCCAGCCTCTTGAAGGCCATTTGCGTCGGACCAAAATATTGCCGGAAAAAAACGACTACTTCGTTTGGAGGAAACGGATAGTCGAACGATATCTGGTGTCGCTTCAAACTCAGGCTGGATACTCCTTTCGAGAAGCGCCGCCGCACCGTTTCCTCTTCTCCCCACAGCACGGGCGCGGGAACTCCTGGCGGAGGAGGCGCCATTTTGGCCGTGAGTTGGAACGTCTTGCCGACAAACCCTTGCGGCGTCCAGTTGGCCATTGCAATCACGCCCCCTGCGCGGCACACGCGAACGAGTTCTGCCGCCACTTGCTCGGGCCGGGGTGCGAACATCGCTCCAAACATGGTCAGCACTACATCGAAAGCACCATCCGTGGACGACCTGGCCGATCAGATCGGTCCTGAACTGCGCGGGGTCTAAGGTTTCGCCGGTCACCGGCTGGCCCAGGAACGTTCCGCTCACCTTGTAAAGCGGTGGGTTGGGTGGCGTGGGCAATGGCAGTACCGGTGTGTACGTGATTCCGTTGATGTCGTCCACCCAGCCCATTACGTCGACGCCGCTGGTTGCAGCATGAGGCCGCAAGGTGAGCCGGATCGTGATCTGGAATTTGATGACGTCCATCGATATGGAACCGGTGACTTCCTCCGGTCCACCCGTTTCGAACTGCAGGTCGAACGTGAATGGGGTCTGGTTGTCGCCCGAGTTGACAGTGACAGCCATAGACTGGCTGTTGATGTCATTAAGATGAACCCCAAGCCCGAACCATGTCGTGAACTGACCCAGATCCGAGATGCCGTGCGAGTATTTCGTTCCCATTTTGAAGGTGGGAGAAAGAGGCTGGCCATCTGGCGGCGGAGGGTCGTTCGTGATGGTCTGCAGATCCATGAACGATGGCGGAATCTGGTCTCCAAAACTCGCGGCGCTGTCGAGCTTGAGTTTCAGGAACGGATCCAGGCTGCCGAGGATCTGCCGGCTGTTGAACAGTTCCTGGAGCTTCTGCCCGACATACGTGAGGGAGATGTTCTTGGTACGGTCACGTCCGGTTGGCGAGATCGGAGCCATGGGGTAGTACAGCGTGGGGAAGGGGCGTCCACTGTAGACACCCATGTGCTTGTGATGGTCCTGGTCGAGCACGACGCCGGAGATAGTCCAGGAGTAGGGGTGACTCTGGCCAAAAAAGAACGTAACCCGGTAGTCAAACATCCACTGGTCCTCGCCGGCAGCGATGTCGATGAAGACAACAGGCAAAACCATATCCCGCAGGTAGATAAATTGCGCGGCAAGGGGAAGATCGATGCGCTTGTAGGTATCGCCGGAATCCGGGAATGTCTGACCCTTGGCGACATCCGTGGCCACCGAAATGTCCTGGCTCTCGGTTGCGCTCAACCGGCTGACGATATGGATGTTGAGAGTAGTGCTGGAATTCTTGTCGTCACCGTGTGTATTGAATTCAATGGTCACGCCCGTCAGGAAGGCATTCGTGACAGCCTTGGTGAGTGGCGGAATCGGTCGAAACTCGGCGCAGATCCCGGAATAGTTGCGATTGTCCTGGTTGAGAACGATCCCCGTGAGGCCGTTTATATTCGAGCTGAACGGTGGCAACACGGTTCCGTCATCAAGAGTGATAGTGAGCGTGTAGTCGAACTTCCAGGTGTCGCTCGATTCCGCCAGGATGTGGATATTCACTTCGGGGAGAAGAAGCTCTTCCACCGGAATTGGCTGCGAGCGTAATTGGAGGTTGACCGAATAGGTGGAATTGTTTCCTAAGGTCTGCCCCTGGCTGGCATTAACGGCGTAGCCCAGATAGGGATTCCTGTTGAACCAATCACCGTCGTGCTCCTGGTACGACTGAAGGTTTGCCTCGAAGGAGCCAGGTCCCCCGGAATCGGATGAGTCGCTGCTGCGGTTCTTAACGAAGATATGCAGCAGAGAATCGCTGTTCAAGTCGTCATTGTAGGTATGGAAGTCGATGGTGATCTTCTGAACCACCGGTCCCGCATGATAGCCAAAGTCCGCGAGCGCGAAACTGGCGGGCTGGAAGGTGCCGTCGCCATTGCTCAAGGCGACCCAGACACCGGCGTCGCCGAATCCGATGATATCGGCCTTGCGGTCTCCGTTCAGGTCCGCGAGGTAGCGGGGGTGGAAGGGGACTCGCCATCCTTGGTTGTAGCAGAACCCAGCCAGGACCAGCTTCGCGCCACTTCCTCCCGTTACCGACACCCAGACTCCGTCGTCGCCGAAGCCGACGATATCCGCCTTTCCATCGCCGGTCACGTCGGCCGCAAAGCGTGGATGGTTTTCGATGCGCCATCCCTGGTTATAGCCCATCTCGGCAAGAATAAACGCAGCGGCGGCGAAGGAGCCGTTGCCGTTACTGAGCGCGGAATAGACTCCCGCGTCGCCGAAGCCGACAATATCGTCGCGACGATCTCCATTAAGGTCGCCCATCATCCGCGGGTGCCGCGCGCCCTGCCAGCCTTGATTCGGATCGAAGTCCGCGAGGACCAGTTTTGCCTGCTGAAAGGTGCCGTCGCCATTGGCCAAGGCCACCCAGACACCATCGTTGCCAAATCCGATAATGTCAGCTTTGCCGCCACCGGTTACATCGGCGACAAAGCGCGGATTCTGGTCGACGCGCCATCCCTGGTTGTAGCCCAGATTGTTGAGAACCAACTTCGGCTCCTGAAAGGTGCCGTCGCCATTGGCCAAGGCCACCCAGACACCATCGTTGCCAAATCCGATAATGTCAGCTTTGCCGTCACCGGTTACATCGGCGAGAAAACGCGGGTGCTGATCGACGCGCCAGCCGTGGTTATATCCCAAATCCGCGACTACGAATTTCGCGGGCTGGAAGGTGCCGTTCCCGTTGTTCAGGGCGGTCCATACACCGGCATCGCCAAAACCGACGATGTCGGCACGGCCGTCCCCGGTGAGATCCGTCAGGAAGCGGGGATGCCTCTCGACCATCCATCCGGTATGAAAGCTGAATGCGGAAAGGACTATATTGGGCGGCTGGAAGGTGCCGTTCCCGTTGTTCATTGAGACCCAGACGCCGTCGAGTCCAAAACCGACGATATCCGTCCTGCCATCACCGGTGAGATCCGCAACGAATCGGGGTTGCTCGGGGCCCCAGCTCTGACCACTCCAGCTCATTCTCGTTTCTCCTTGCTATGCGAAGCCAAGCTCATGGGTCATTCGTCTCAGGGGGTGGGCGTCTCAACTGGCAAGAACGGCTCTTCGGAGAAACGAACCGATTGTTCAGGAGAAGTTTACTCCTTTGGCTAATCTATGCAATCGTCGTTATCACCGTTTTTTGTGATGGATTGGCGAAACGGTCTTGGTGGCCGGAGTTGCGAGCCTGCCGGGAGCCGGGCCAGCGAACGGCAACTCTATCCCCGGAATAGAGAACACACCGCGACTGCGACCGCAGTTCGCAGCGCTGACTTCGGTCAGCGATCCCCAGCTATCCAGAACGTGAAATGGACGATTCGGCATTAGTTCCCCTACTGGCAGGGCCTGAGTACGACGCCAACCTTGTGAAGCACGTTTGCGCGGAAATGCCGGGGCCGGGACGGATGTGATTTGTAACGAAGGCGCTGCGGGAAATCACTCCGTCGTGTAGACGGATCGCTGCGCGAAGGGTGCCATCCCGCTGCTCGACCAGAAGAAATACACCCTTGAGTCGATGCCCGACTCCAACTGGGTGATGACGTCGTCATGCTTCGCACCGCCGAAACGGCCGATCAGCATGTCCGATAGCGCGGGCACGTACTCGTTCGCGGGCGCGGTCCAACTGTTCAAAACCTGCCAGGGACTCGCGCCACCCCAGGAAACGTACCAGGTAATCGGTGTGGGATTTGGCGGCGCGTTGCTCTGTGGCGGGGGACTTCCCGCTCCGTAGGCAATGTCGGTAATTCCGTCGCCGTTGAAGTCGCCGAAGACGAGACCATTCAGGCTGTCGGAAATCTTGTCATTGAGTTTTCGCCATTTCGATGTGCCGCCGTAAGAGACAGACCATTCTCCATTGACGATCGCGAAAATATCGGTTTCTTTGGGATTTTTCGGATTGAAGTGGCCGAAGCGTATGTCCTTTATGCCCAGCTTGGAATAGTTCAGATGCTTCCACATGGTCGCGCCGCCACTCGAGTAAAACCATTCCGTGCCGTTCGCCCTGAACACATCGGTCTTGCCGTCGCCATCGAAGTCGGCGAAACCATACGTGCTCATCGGGATATTCGATCCGGCGGGCAATGGGGTCCACATGCCCGTGCCACCATAGGAGACAAGCCACGTGGCGCCGTCCTGCCTGAAAACATCTGTTTTGCCGTCGCCATCGAAATCGCCGAAAGCGAGACCCGAGAGTTTCTTGCTCGATTGATTCAGGAAGCGCCATTCGCGCCTTCCGCACGGCGAGTACACCCAAACGGCGCCCGTCGCCTGGAACACATCGTCGCAGCCATCGCCGTCGAAATCTCCGACTGCGAGCTGGCCGCCAGTGTTCGTCTTGTACTGGATATTCGAAATGTAGAGCCTCGGCTGCGGATCGTTCGCGGGCGTACGAATCGCATCGCCCTGATTGTCGTGGCTGACAGCGTTGTCCCGGAAGTAAGCGCGCCCGGCCGGAGTGCCCCGCAGTTCGAGCGCTGGGCGCGTAAGGCGCTTGTTGAACCCGTAGGACTGGGCGCCCCGAATTGCGTTGTAGCGGATGTCGAAATATTGGCCGGCTAATCCGCCGCAATGGTCCGGCTCCGCGGAGCCGCATCCGGGTCCCAGTCCGTGTACGTCGAAATGCTGCGTGTAGTGGCCGCCGTATGTATCGCCGCCTGACAGGACGAAGTTGAGAGTTGCGATGTACCCCGTGTATCCCACGCACTTCGGTCCGCCGTTTGGAACGCAGCCGTCGTCCGCCACGGCATGGCGATTGAAGTCGAAGAGATTTCTTTCGATATTGGCGTAACCTGCGCCGCCGACAACGACGCCATACCCAAGGCTATCCATCGAAGTATCGTGTATGAAATTGCCTCGAATTTCGATTTGCGCTGCAGTCTCCTGCGTGTTGGTTGCTCCGGAAACATTGACACCGGCCTGAGGCCAATCGTAGATCTCGTTGTTGTCGACTGTGGCCTGGCCAACGCCCGTAATGAGAATGCCCATGTTGGGGTTTCCGCCGGAGTCTGATCCGGCATAGGGGCCTTGAAGACGAAGGCCGGTGACGCGCGCCCGGTTTCCCAAAGACAGCGCGGCGAGCTGTGGAAAGAGTCTCCGCTTCAGGTGTAGGAGCCCGCCGTCCTGCGTCGCCGATCGGCCGCTCGCCAGCGTCACGCAAGACGGAACCTGCAAAATATAATTGACCGTGCTGGTTGGGTCGTCAAAGTAATCCAGGTCGATATCCGCGGTGTTCTCAATCCATATCACGTAGGGAGATTCGCAACGGTGCGCTGCATTTGCCGCGGCCTGAAGCGCCTTGTAAAGATCTTCGGGCGTCAAAACGTGCGCTTGCGGATTTTCGACGATCAGGCCGCCTTGCGGATTTGAGGGCGCTGAGGGCGGCGCCTTCGCCGGTCCTACCTTGACGGGCGGCCGATTGACCTGGCCCGCGGAAACTGCGACGCAAACGAAACACGCGACTACCGAGATCGACCAACGATAAACTCTGCGCTTCATTTGCCCCTCCCGTTGTTCAGTGCAACTTGGGAAAACGAGGTTGGATGAACGGGATCAGCGGTTGTCCCAATGTCGGTGGAATTTGTATCGGATGCACGATGCCCGGATTTCCAGACAAATTCATGCCATTCATGAATCAACCTCCGGGTTCGCTGTTGTCGTCCCACGCGGTGGCGACATACCGACGAATGATCCGCGCTCTGCGAAGTTTTACACAAGGTTCTGTCAGTGAAGTGCACAGTTGGCGACGTTCGCGCAATCAGCACCCGAGTAATGCAGCCAGTGACAATATTACTCCTGCTGAGCCAGACTTATTGAGGTAGGTTTTGTGATGTGACGCGATGGACTCACTTCGTCCAAAAGTCGGCGACGAGATAGTTACCGAGGCGGTGTCGCCCTCGCCGCGCCCGGAAGCACTCGCTGAAGTGGAGTCCCTGCTCCTCGGATTTGGCAAATTGCTGCCTTCAATCGCGTAGCGCCGACGCAGGAATCCAGTCGAGAACAGGGGATCGGGAATGACGAAATTACTTGCGGAAACGTTTATTCAACCCTTTGGCACGTAACAGCGTTTGAAGAGACTCAAGCGCCGTAGTAAAACAATTAACGTTTTCAAACAAAACGACCTGCCAGGTCTGCGGCTGCGCCAGCATCTAATTCTGCGAAACGTTCACTGTCTAGAATACCCACGGCAGGGAATTGCTTCGCACCCCCGTTGTCCTCGGCATGACGGTGGCGCGAGCGCTGTTAGGCGTTGATTCGAGAGCGTCAGTGGATCCGCCCTCCGAAGGCATCTAACGAAGTAAGAGGTGCTTGTATGAAGAGATTTTCTCTCGTGGCGATCAGCTTGATTGTGGTGGCGGCGATTTCCGCATGGGCTGCACCCAATCCGAGTACCGCGAAAGTGCCGCCGTTTCCGGGCACTCTGGCCAATGCACGCTATGTCTACGTTGCCGCCTATGACGGGGATCAGTTTGATCCGAACCTACTGCTGGAAGATCGGGAAGCGATCAGCACTGTGCAGAACGCCATTCAGAATGGGGGCAAGCTGATCATCGTGTACAAGCCCTCCGATGCTGACATCATCATCCTGGTGACGAGCCGTCCTTCCGAAGATCTGGTGGCCGTGTACGATGCGCATCTGTGGCCGAGGGGCAATTTTCTCTGGCGCGTGATGGGGCGCGACGGTCTGCAGTCCAGTGAAACTCCGCTGATCACCCAATTTGAGAAGGGATTCGAGAGCGTGCAGAAGCATAAGTAAAATTGTACGTTCTTCTCAATTCTTCACCTATTTTCTAATCACAACTTTTTTACGTCTTACCTAGTTATTTCTGGATGGTTTTTGGTGTGTTTAATCGTGTTGATAGTATTTAGCCCAAGGGTCGAGTGGCACACCATGGCACTTTAGATCGCTCAATCAGTCTTCTCAGCTATTCCCTACTTTCGGGCCCTCGCGATTCTGAGCATCGCCTCCACGCTGCGCTCCACATCCTCGTCGGTCGTCGACCAGCACGATCCGCCAGCAATTTCTTCATGTACCCCCACGAAAACAGACTTCGATTCCTAGTCTGCTGACTTCGAATCCGTTACGGAGCGCTGTGACCAGTGCACTTCAGCACGCCCAGATAGGCGCTCCAGGGACCGACTTCGTCGCAATACTGGTGGGCCATCACGCGGGATAGTTGATGCACATGAGTGAGGTCGTGAACGGTCCATGTCGCCAAAAGTTCCGATAGAGTTACCGCTCCCAAGGCTGGATGCTTCCCTCGTCGCTTCAGGTCCTCCGGCTGCAAACTGAGTGCTTGCAACGCGGACAGATTTTCCCTTCGAATGCGGGCGAAGTCATCCAAGAGTTGCTCTAGCGACTTGCCTTGACTCTCTTTCACCTGCGCAAAGCGGTCAAAGGGATCAAATGGCCGCGCCTCACCGTTCTCCAGTATGATCCGCGCCCGCGGCATCCAGTCGGTGCGCTCTCCGAAGATCAGGTGGCCAACGATGTCGAACGCGCTCCAGGTATCTTTTCCTTCGTTGCGGCGTACCCAGATGTTCGGCAGCCCGCGCAATAGTGCATTCAGGGTAGCGGGAGTGCGGGTGAGAACTGCGGTGGCCTCGGCCAAACTGAATTCCGTCAAGCTTGCCATGCTACGTAGATGCATGCCCGACGCTTTGGACTCAAGCGAGGTCGCCGGGTCCGATGACGTGGACGATTAGATCAGCATCAATGAGTGGTCGCGCTTTGATCAACAGTCTCCCGATTTCTTCCGTGGATACGGATTTCTTTGCCACAGATGCCAGCGAACTTTATCGCCATGTCAGAGCCGATATTCGTACAATGAATTCGCGCGATGGCTTCAGCTTTTCTAACGAAACGCCCTCGCCCCAAGCGATTTGGATTCTGAACGAGGGTCTCTCATTATGATCGCAACCGAGGTCATGCTCCCGAAGAGGTCTAGCACCATCGTGCCGGTTCGAGCAACTCGTAGCTCATCTAGCTCATCGACGGAGACTGACTCTAATGAGGATAGCTGAACCCAGAACTTGGCGAGAGGGGTTAGAGATCGTTCTTAGTAGTAGTGCGGAACTAATCTTAGTTCGGAAGCCGACAGGAACTGGGCGACATCTGTGATGATGCCTTTGTACGCAAGTGGATCGGGTTTGCCCATCTGCATCATGTAGAGATATTCGCCACGACTCTTCAGAATCTCAAGCGTCTCAGACGACAACTTCGAACCGAACACTCCCAGCCAGACTCTTCGCGATGCTTGGATTACCTGCTTGTGTTCCGAAGCGATCTTGTCGATAGGCTCACCCGCCAAAGGCAACCGCAGCAACAAGCTCACTGCTCCAGTGACCTGATGAAGGGATAGCGGTTTCATGTCGCTATTCTATTCGTTATCCCGATTGGCGAGAGACTTTCTAGGTGTCGAGGAATAAATACGATTACGAGTTCCCGTGCCCCATCGAGAGTAGTTGCGCATCGGTTTTTCTACGCGCATCAGCGAATTGAAAAGATGACTTGGCAAAATGGATGCAGAAAAATGTGTGTCCGCCTCCAGGCTGTTCGAGGATGCACCCTACTACAATCACTGGTTCATGCCACGAAAGTGGATTCACGCGGTTTTTTGTTAGGAAATTGCTTCGCGGCAGAGCGGTAAGGCGCAACTCGTACAATGAAGTTGTTCGTTGGCTTCAAAGCCACAAATCACAAGTGGCTGACGAGTAGTGCCCCCGCTCTGTTCAGCTACTTGAACTTCATGCTTCAGTTCTGCCCCACCAATCCGTCAGAGAAGGATCTGATGGAACGCTTTGCCAAGCTCAATATCGGTGCAGGCAAAAGCTTCGATTTTGCCAAGCTCTCGCCCGAAATGCAAAAGGCGGTAGCCGATGGTCTTGCGGACGTCAAGCTAGACGTTGGTGCACTAATGAAGCGAATCAATGCCGGGGAGGTTACTAGTTCCGAGGTGTTCGGCACGAGAGAATTCCTGAAAAACAATTACCTTTACCGGTTCGTCGGCGCCAAGCTGGGACTTTATGGCAACTCTGGTGAGGAGGCAATCTACTCCCCTTATTTCGTCGACGCGAATCACCAACCGCTCGATGCTGCAAAGAACCGTTACACGTTGCTGTTCCCGAAAGACCAGTTACCGCCAGCTAAAGCTTTCTGGTCACTCACGATGTACGACGGGAAAACCCAGTTTTTGGTGGCGAATTCTCTGAAACGCTATCTACTCAATTCCACCATGCTGAAGTCGTTCACGTACGGTGCTGACGGTTCATTGACCTTGTACGTCCAGAAAGACTCTCCGGGGGCCGCTAAGGAGTCGAACTGGTTGCCCGCACCGGACGGCCCATTTTATGCAATGCTGCGGCTTTATATGCCCGCAATCGAAGTGCAAAACGGCACTTGGAAGAACCCGCCGCTAGAGCCGGTGCCTTCCAACTAAGAAGAACGGAGAATGAAACACTAAGGAGCAAGAAAATGGTTAAGAATGAATACAAACAGAGTCTCGGGGCCATCGCACTGGTTGGCTTGCTTGCCTTAGGCGTCGGCTGCAGCGCGAAAAACGACGCTGTCTCCCAAGCGGAGAAAACAGAAAAAGACCGCCCCAGCATTGCCGAAACCAAGGCCATCGCCGAGGACGGATTCATCTACGGCCTGCCCATCGTGATGAACTACGCCGTGATGTATGCCTTTTGCGTGGATAAGACATCGAGCCAATACAAGGCCCCATTCAACGAGCTCAAAAGCGTCCACCGCGTCTTCACCTACGAGGACACGGCCGTCATCACGCCTAACAGTGACACGCCTTATTCCCAAGTGACTCTCGACCTGCGCGCTGAGCCGATGGTGCTGTCGATTCCTGGTATTGATAAGGGACGTTACTTCTCGGTGATGCTTGCCGACGGTAATACCTACAACTATGGCTACATCGGGAGCCGCACCACCGGCAATAAAGGCGGTGATTATCTCGTGTCCGGGCCCGACTGGAAAGGCGAGACTCCGGCCACCATCAAGAAGGTGTTCCGGTCCGGTACCCAGTTTTCGATGGCAGTCTACCGGACCCAGCTCTTCAATGCGGCGGACATGCCGAACGTAATCAGGATTCAGGACGGCTACAAGGTGCAGCCCCTCTCGGCATACCTCCATCAGCCCGCCCCACCCGCAGCTCCGGCGATTGACTTTCCCAAGATCGACAAGGACATGGTGAAGACCGGCTTCTTCGAGTATCTCGACTTCGCCTTGCAATTCGCCCCGCCGGAACCCGAAGAGCAGGCCATCCGCGCGAAGTTAGCCCGCATCGGCATTGGGGCCGGTAAGACCTTCAACTTCAAGGACCTCTCGCCCAAACACAAGGCGGAGGTGCTGCTCGGCATGAAAGAGGGCGAGGCCAAGGTTGACGCTGCCATCGCCACCATGGGCAAAGACGAAAACGGTTGGCAGGTAGGCGGACTATCGGGTGGCGACCGCGAGTACTTCAACGGCGATTGGCTGCGACGCGCTGCACTCGCGAAGGCAGGCATCTACGCCAACGACCCCGCCGAAGCCATGTATCCCATGACTCGAAAGGATAGTCACGGCGACCCGCTCGACGGTAGCAAGCACAACTACACGCTCACCTTTGCCGCCGGACAGTTCCCGCCAGTGAATGCCTTCTGGTCGGTGACCATGTACGACGGCAAGACGCAGCTCCTGATCCAGAACCCGATCAATCGTTACCTCATCAACTCGCCGATGCTTCCTGCGATGGCGAAGAACAAAGACGGCTCGGTGACGATGTACATACAAAACAAGACGCCCGGTAAGGCCAACGAGTCCAACTGGCTGCCCGCGCCGGATGGCCCCATTTATCTGGTGATGCGGCTCTATTGGCCGAAGGAAACACCGCCGTCGATCCTGCCGCCCGGCGCGGGCACTTGGAATCCGCCCGGCATAGAACAGGCGAAGTGAACCGCCGCTGACACCGGGCGAGTACCAGGGAGATGAATGAAGGAGCTTTAGATGAAGCAGTTCGACGGACACATCGACTTTTATCAATTCCGAATCCAGTGGGAGTTGTAAACGGACGGAAGCAGATGGAGTAGGTGCAAGTGCAGAAATCATGGTGAATCACAACTTAGTGGTGTACGAGTCGCTAAAGGAACGCGGATTCAGGGGTTATTTCAAACGAGATCCCTCTTGCGTTGAAAGGAGTTCAGAGAACATGGCCTCCTCCCGAAGTTCAATTGTGACGGGCGCCTCAAAGACAGCGAAGCAACGGAAGCAGCGACTTGCTGGCTTCCTGATCCTCGTGTTGTTGTTGCTGTTGCTGTTGCTCGCGGCGTACCCGCGAACCGGGCCGGATCCTTCCGGAGGGTCGGTTTTCATGCAGCGCGCCGTGACGCAGGAGCAGAACGGAGTGAAAGTCAGTGTATCGGTCGCACCAGACGAAGAAAGCAAGCGTTTCTTCGGTGGGTCTCTCGCTGATTTTAATGCGCAAGCTGTGTGGATGAAGATCGAGAACGGAAATGACGCGCCGCTCTATTACCTGCCGATTACGACCGACCCCAACTACTTCTCGCCGCTCGAAGCCGCACAGCGTCTGCACAGATGGTTTCACAGTAGATTTAACGACGAGATTGATGCCAACTTCGAACGGCAGTCCATGCCTATTCGAGCCACTACTTTGAGACGGCCCTGAGTCTCACCTATTGCTTCCGCAGTGAAGATGCGAAGCAACCTGGCTTTTACCTCATCATGGTGATGGGATCGGAGCAGGCCGGACTGACAGGTTTCAAGGGCTCGATCGTCCGCAAGGCTGCGGTGAGCCGGTCAGCGTCGTCTCTGCAGAACTCTTTGGCGTCGATCAAGAACACTTTGGAGAGCAACCACTAACTGCAACTGAACTCTTTAACGAGTAGCCGATGCTCTCATTGATCCTCAGCGCGTGCGTTCTGATGGCCGGCACAATGTGGATGCATGCTGCCGGTATCGCCGTTCTGCTGCGCAACTTCCTGAGATTGCACGCGCTGCCGCCGACGGGCGTCTCGCCTATCATCCGGATTGCTGCTGCGCATGATCTGGTGGCTGATTTTCTCCATCTGGCGGAGATTTCGGTTTGGGGATTGTTCTATTTGTGACGCGGCTGCCTGCCTGATGACGAATGGAGCGTACTGCTATGAATACCGCAGTGATTAGTGCCCTGGCTGCTATCGGGGGATCGGCAATTGGCGCGCTTGCCCCAGTTTTGAGCAGTGTTCTCGTGCAGCAGAGCGCGGCGCGACGCGATCTCGCGAATCGGACGGTCGCTTCGCGAGAAGCGCTTTATTCCGACTTCATCAAACAATCCTCCAGCATCTTTGTCACCGCGGCGACACAGAATCTTAAGGACCTCGGCGACGTGGTCTCCCTATACGCACTTGTGAGCCGCATTAGACTGGGCTCCACCGATCCCGTATGCATGCTGCTGAGGATACCGTGAAGCGGATTCTCCAGGATTTCGGCTCACAAAACTTAACTATTGAACAGATTAGGCTGGACGTTGCTTCTGGAAAGGGCGACCCACTCAATGCGTTCAGTTTGGCGTGTCGCAAGGAGCTGGACGATATTGTTCGGGCGGCGCTATGAAACCTCTTCGTTGTGTGATGGTCCGGGCGGCAACCAAGCGAGGCGATACCGGAGATGGGGCGAACATTGCAGCCAAGTCGCTTCTGGTGACTCTTTTTATCCTTCTTCAGTATAGCGCGCGAAGGGGGGTGACTTTCCGCAAGGCGAAAAAATTGAAATACCTCGGCGGAAGCATCTGCGTCTCTGGCAAAGGCAGGGTACAGATATGCAAATAGGTCGTGAAGCACGCGTTCGGTCGAGAAATATCTGCAGCATTCTCGATGAACTGGAGCACTAAAACGAAGGATATGGCATCTACCCTGCCGACTTCGTTTCCAAGCATTGAGGGGATTGTAGTCGTAACGCTGGAGCCGAGCTTAGCACGCTCGCACACAGTTCGTAGAGTGGCGTTGCTTCCGCTATTGTTACGTCCAAGTGTTCAAAAATGTCGGTGATAGGGACGCCAACTCCTTCCTTACAGTGCGCCAAGTCCCTTAGCTGTTGAGACAACGTTACATTAACGGTGTTCAAACATTTGTTGGGTTTTTTTTTAAGCAATTCCGTCTTGGAACAAGAAATTTTGAATACGCTCCCTTTGCTCAAGCTCGCTGCCAAGCAGCAGATATGTCCACCAGCATGAGCTTTGAGAAGCGTAGGAAGTTGTCGAGTGGTCCATGCCGCTTGCTGCGAGTGACTGGCGTTCAACTGCTGCGTGTGATCCCTGGGCGCCGGGTGTGGTGAGGGTAGGCCCGCATCATGCCTAGGCCACCTTGATGTAAGCCGTAATGAATTGTGCAGTTTTGTCGGCTAGTAGATTCGTTACGTCGTCGTGCAACCGAAAGTTCAGGTCCGTGAGACTGAGTATCTCGACCAGCCCCTCGCTCTGCATCTCCTTTGCCCGATAAACGACCTCTTCGCGAGTCACACCGCAGACTTTTGAGAGTTCATCAGCATAGATTCCGTACCGTTCTGCCCCCGCGATCGCCTTGAGGATTCTCGCGTTCGTTTCAGACATGCGATCGAGTCGCCGTTTTAGAGCTTCCAGGGTTCTCTCCGCTGGCCAAATTGAAGCGACACCGGCAGTCAAAGGCCCCTTCGCCTGGGCGTTCACCCCAAGTAACGCCTGTTGGCTACCGCTTCCATTATCGGGCAGCGCGGCGAGCTGGTCCACCGAGCGAAGCACGCGACGAAAAGTAACGACGACCAAGACGGTACCAATGAAGGCCATCGAAACCCCAACGCTAGTTGAGGCAAACTCATTTCCGAAAAGATTGAATTTCGTGTTGGCCAGACTGCCATTGAACGCCAAGTAGACGCCGCCGACAAGCAAGATCGTCCCCAGCAGTGCACCGAGCACAGCGATAAGCCGAAGTAGCGGCGAAGCTGCAAGTACGTGGGCAGGAGAAGCGGCGGGCAAGGCTCTCAATCTCGGGTCTGCGTCGGAGGTCTTCATTCCCGTGTCCTCTCTGTACATGAGGATTGTAGCTCTAACGCGTCAGTTGCAAACAGTCGCTGTAGTAAAACTGTAGTAGTTCTATGTTCATAACCGATCAGATTGGATCAAAACGAAGCAAAACGAGATGCTGGTAAGTGGTTGACGAATCATATAGAGTAGAGAATTTTCATAACGGTTCAGAACTCACCTGTGGACTCAAAATCCGCCGTGTTCCAGCGGTTCGTTTGGACCTGCAAGTGTTGTATTTCTGGTTGTTGAGGAGTTCTTCGCGATATGGTGCTCGCACAGCTTCAACTTACCCCGCAAACAAGTAGCTGGCTTTTTCATTGAGAAGAATCGGTATCATGCAACCCCAAGTATCCAACCTTCGGCGTCCGCTGCCTTCTTTTCTGCATGCTCGAGATTCGGAGTGAAGAATTTTGCAAGGGTACCGTCAAGGTCGGAGCGACGCATCCACTCCGCAATCGAGAAGGCATCATGCTGGTGATCGTTGCGTTCTCCTTTCGCGAAAGCGCGGCTCCAAAGGGAGGGATAGACTTCTGCGATGACTGAACGGCCCTTCGGGATCATCCATCCGTCAAAAGGCCAGAAGTGTACGCCTGCCGTCTGCAGTCGGATGTATCGAAGCCACGGTATGCCAGCATGGGTTGAGTTCGCCACGGTTCCTTGCACGTCGAAGTGAAAGACAGACTTCGCTCGTGCACGCTGTTCGGTCACGCGCCTCCAACTCGCGTTGCCCCGTCGCGCGGCTGCATTTCCGCAGACTCCCTCACGCACAAAGGCGACATAGATGTCTTGGTCCGTCGGCCAGTGTTTCTGGAAATCGTCGAGGAATGCTGGCCATTCGTGTGGCAAACGGTATTCGTCGAAGAATCGCACAGGAAATGAAAAGCCGTGATCTATTCCAACCAGTGTCGGTCGTGCCTCTGAAAGATGCTCGACTAACCATTCGGCGATGCCGCGTCGTGTCCAATATTTGCGGGGGCTTGGCGGTGGCTGTACTTCAGACGGGGAGGAGTTTCGGTTTGCGACATAAACACGCAGGCCCGGAAGACTTGATGTTGGCGTCTTTGCGCCCGAATAATCGATCCCAACATAGCGGTCGAAGAAACAACTGTCTACAGTTCTCAAATTACACCGCGCAGACTGCCAACGTCTCCATTTTGGCAGCCGTGGCGAACTGGGAGGAATTGTGGGATTTGTGGATTGAGACCGGAAGAAAGACGAACCACATCACAACCTCGCCTCCGAGACTTACTTCGTTTTTGCTTTTGCTACTTGCCGGAGTTCTTTCAGAGCGGCCATGGTACGTGCCGTGTAATCTACGCGCTTTCCGGACTTCGGGCGTCGATGACGTTTGGTGGGGGTATCATGTTTTGACATTTGCCTCCTCAGCTTTTGCCTACAGCACCACATTCTTCTGGGTGAACGCCGCCACTTTGGGCAGCACTCGAATTGGCGCTATTCAATCTCGATCCGAATCCTTGCGAATCTTTTTTCGGGCGCGCTTTCTCGCCAAAGCTTGCTTTACTCGGCGCTTATCGCCCGGCTTCAGGTAGAAGGAGTGACGCTTCATTTCCTTAATGATGTCCTCGGCTTGAACTTTGCGCTTGAACCGACGAAGAGCATTCTCCAGCGATTCGCCCTCCTGCAATCGAACTTCTGCCACGTTCATCACCCCCCCCACGAACACGGATTGGACAAATTAGAGATTACTCCATTTTTGCTACTCTCCGTCGATCTACCGCTGAATAACACGGGTGGCATATTCTCGCCCAGAGCGCCAAACGATCACAACATCCGAAACGTCACGACTGTAATGAAATTGTAATGATGGACGGATCAGAACCCGTCAAATCGAATACACTATGGACAAAACAGTCGAGCTTGTAAGTCCATGAAGAATCGAATAAAGTAGAAAATTTTCATAACGGGACAAGTTGCGGCTGTGTTCTCATAATCCGTAGGTCCGTGGTTCGAGTCCACGCGCCGCCACCAATCCTCAAGTTCCTCCTGCCTGGTTAAGACCGCATGCGCGTTTTGATGATTGGCGGCACCAAGTTCATCGGGCCACACGTTGCGCGGCAGTTTGTGGACCAAGGCCATCAGGTTCTTCTCTACCATCGTGGGCAGACTGAGGCCGATCTGCCCAAAAGCATCCAGCACATTCGCAGCCCGCTGGCTGCCATGCCGGTACTGCGCTTTCCTCGTGAACTGCTGACAGAATCGTTTGACGCGATTGTGCATATGATTCCCATGGGCGAAGCTGATTCGCGAGCCGCGATGGACGCCTTTCGTGGTCGCGCTTCCCGGGTTGTAGCGTTGAGCAGCGGCGACGTTTATCGCGCTTACGGGCGCCTCATACGCACCGAGCCGGGCCCCATCGAAACGGGATTGCTCTACGAGGATTCGCCTCTAAGGAGCGTTTTGTATCCCTATCGGAAGCAGGCAAAATCGGCCGCAGACTGGGTCTATCACTACGAGAAGATTCTGGTGGAGCGCGAGATTCTCGGCAGCCGCGATCTGCCGGGTGTGATTCTGCGGCTGCCTAAGGTGTACGGGCCTGGTAACAACGCGGATCTGGCGACAGTCTATAGTTTCCGTCACCAGCCGCAGTGGCGTTGGACACACGGCTATGTCGAAAATGTGGCCGCCGCCATTGTGCTGGCCGCGGGCCATCCTGCCGCATCAGGGCGTATCTACAACGTCGGTGAAGCTTCGACTCCGACGGTGGGTGAACGCCTCGCCTGCTTACCGCCTTCGAGCATCCCAGCGGACGAAAGCGCAAAATTCAACCTGGCACAGGACATCGCTTACGACACGACACGTATTCGCGCAGAACTGGGCTATGCTGAGCACATTTCGTACGAAGAGGGTTTGCGCCGAACCCTGGTTCAACGAAACTAACAGATGACCTAGCGGCTAGGCTGATCATCAAAGCTGCTTCACTCTCTCCTAGTACACGCCCGTTGTACCGTCCTTCGAAAGTTCTGAAATAACCCTGATCTCATGAGCCAATTTCCTGAAATTTTGCGCTTCTGTAATCAGGGGCCAGAGCGTCCCAATTCCACCCCGGGGGAAGTCCATGAGAAACCTGAAGCTAAAAAAGCCAACTCTGCTGATGTCCGTGATTGCAATGACCTGTCTTGCCAGTACCGTAGTTGCACAACAACGTCCTACCACCACCGCTCCCATCAACCTGGTAGCCGGGGTCGGCGGTCCCGTATCGAGCTCCAACCAATGGTCAGACTATTCCGCGCTCAACCTCATTGCCGGAGCCTTCATCTTCCCGGCTGTGGCCACCGTGAAAACTACTGTCTTGTACGTCGGCTTCACCGGGGGAACCGAGGCCGACATCGGCAACATGGTTCTTTACACGACCAAGCGGGGAAACTCCAAGATCACGGCAGTTACCCCGGTAAAGTTAAAGGGCGTCTCCGATCCGATTATTTCGCTGACCAATAAGAAGGTCTGCCCTAACCAGCCCATAAGCGTCACCAATCCCTGTGTCGTACGCCTGGATCCGATGACGCTCACGCTGTCGACCCTGTCGGACTACTACTTCGTGATGTTTTTGTCGACCAGCAACAACAACGCGACGCTTGGCGCCGCCAACGCGCAATATCCGATTACCAGCCTTACCGGTTGGTACTCGAGCGGCGACCAAACCCGGCTCACAGTTGGCAGTTCAATTCCGTCCGGCTACAGCGGCTCGCATCCGTACTTTCTTCTGTACGTGATGAGCAACTAGAGAGAGCAAGGGAGCGGATCTCGTCCGAGACGCGACTCTGATTCGCTCCCGCTTCTCATGCGCACCGTTGCGCCATCCCCTGACGTATCAGTTCCTGCCATTTCGGCTCCACCATGAGTTTGAAAGCAAGGATCGGAGTGTCGCGGCCCGGCGGCAAGGATTAGGCTAACCATATACGCGCGCGAAAAGGTGAGCTTCATGAACGCAACAGCTACAGCAAACAGAGCAATTTCGGCGGCCAACGCTCTCAGCCGTATTCAGACGCTCGACTGGGAACGGATCTCGCGGGAGCTCGACGACCAGGGGAATGCGATCCTCGAACGCATTTTATCCGTGAATGAGTGCCAGACTTTGGCCGCGCTTTATCCAGACGACAGCCTCTTTCGAAGCCGCGTCGTTATGGCGCGACATGGTTTTGGACGGGGCGAATATAAGTACTTCGACTATCCACTGCCCGAGGTCGTTGCAGAGGTTCGAACAGCCATCTATCCGCGGCTGGCACGGATTGCCAATCGCTGGAACTCCCTGATGGGCCTCGAAGTCCGCTATCCGGAAACGCATTCTGATTTCCTCAAGCGATGCCATGATGCCGGACAACAGCGGCCAACCCCTTTGCTGCTGCAGTATGGGGAGGGCGACTACAACTGTCTGCATCAGGACCTTTACGGCGAGCATGTTTTCCCTATACAAGTGACGATCCTGCTGTCTGAGCCGGGGACCGATTTTACGGGCGGAGAATTTATACTTACCGAACAGCGTCCGCGCATGCAGTCGCGGCCAGAGGTCGTTCCGCTTCGTCAAGGTGATGCTGTGGCTTTCGCGGTACACCATCGTCCTGTGCAGGGCAAACGCGGCAGCTATCGCGTTAACATGCGGCACGGTGTGAGCCGTTTGCGCTCTGGCCATCGTCACACGCTGGGAATCATCTTTCATGACGCAAAATAGGAATGCAATGACGATGAGTCTGTTCGATCAGACAAGCGACGACACGAGCACCCGCAAGGAGGAGTTGTGCCCGGGCGCGTTCGTCTTACACGGTTTCGCGTTGCGGGATGAAACCGCCCTTCTGAATGCGTTCCACAAGGTGACCGCAAAAGCTCCCTTTCGCCACATGGTGACGCCAGGTGGCTTCCGTATGTCCGTGGCGATGACAAACTGCGGCTCCCTGGGTTGGGTCACGGACAGGAGTGGCTACCGGTACGATGCCGTTGACCCGGAGAGCGGACAACCGTGGCCTCCGACGCCAGTTCCCTTTCTGAAGCTTGCGCAGCACGCCGCCGCAGAAGCGGGCTTCACCGAGTTCGTGCCCGATGCCTGCCTGGTGAACCGCTACGAGGCGGGGGCGAAGCTGTCGTTGCATCAAGACAAGGATGAGCGGGATTTTACTGCGCCAATAGTTTCTGTATCGCTCGGCATTCCCGCGGTATTTCTTTTCGGTGGAATGAATCGAGCCGACAAGACAAAGCGCATCGCAGTAAGCCACGGTGACGTGATCGTCTGGGGTGGACCGGCAAGGCTTCGCTATCACGGAGTGTTGCCGCTGAAGGAAGCCCAACATCCCATGCTAGGTGAATACCGCGTGAACCTCACATTTCGCAAAGCTGGTTAGCTATGCGTTCAGAAACAATTTAGGGTCAGCCTGCAGTTTTGCTCTTACCGGTGTTCGCCCGCTGTCAATGAAGTGCACTTTCTGCAGCGCATCTTTTTGAGGTCTCCGAGTTACCGTACTGACCGCACTGCGTGATCGCCGGATGTGGCTTACGGCACGGTCGACGACACGAGCGAGTTCGGAACCGTAATCAGTGGTGCGGTCTTCCCGTAAGCGCCGCTTCGCTTTTTCGGGAGAAAACCATGTGGGATTCCGATTGGGCTCTTGTGGTGGCTCCAGCCGCGAGACTTCACAGAGATGAGCCTGGACGATAAGCTCTTTTTCTGCAGACTTCGCGGCGGATCGCGAAGCATCTCGCAAGTCGCCACGTTTGCGACGAACGTACCTGGCAAACGAAGCCTCTTCCATGCGGCCGTGAACTCCGGCCTCTTCGAAGGCTTCGAGGGCAGCCGCCTGGGCGTGCGTCAACCCCGGTTCCGCTTTGCCCTTGGGAAACGTCCAATGTCCGCTGTTGGTCCGAACCAGCAGGAACTCAATGTCGTTTGCGCGGACCCGGTAGCAAACAGCGGCGACCTGTTCGCAACCACGGAGCTTGCGAAGTTGCGACAGTCGAAGGAATTTCGCTGCAGGCCGATACGTCCGGGACCGCCCGTTGGTGGTCAAATGCGATTCGACGTTATCCGCAGCATCAGCACGCATAGCAGCAGAGTGCATGATCCTGTCTGCGTCTGGCTAGAGCACACCTTGGTTCTGGGGGATTGTCGATATGGTGGCTGGACTTACTTACGTTCGATCCCGCGGGAATCCTTCTGCATACTTGCGATCCTCGAGGGTTGGCGACAGTATTTTCTCTTGGCCGCAACTGCTCGCCAGGAGGACCTTTGGAAAACTTGAATTGTCTTCGCTGTAATCGGGAACTCGAGGCAGGACACAAATCGGTTGCGGTCTATATGTTCGCGCAGACTGTAGGGATACGACCGCGCCAGAAATCGACGGCCCAGCGGATATGTTTCTGCCCTCAATGCTCGGTCTCCCTGGCCATGGGACCTCCACCGGAGGGCGCTCTTAACATTGCGGCGTGGAACATGATCCGTGATCTCGTCGGCTCAGATCCTGCGCTAAACCGCGCGGCGTGGGAAAGCTTGCGAGGCATTGTAGGCTTGCTGCCTGCTACGGGAACCGATGGCGGCAATCATCGAGCGCCAACCGGAGGATACTTCGAGTTCTGATAGCGTAGAGATCAAAGCCGTTGGCGGTAGAGCGACGCGTCGATTTGTTGCGACATCGCAACCACATCCAGACTGCACCCGAGAAAATGCTGAATGGATTCCGAGACGCGTAGCGGTTCGCGCAGGGCGTCGCCGTGTTCCACACGATGGACCGATATGTTGGCCTTGCCTTTCAGCCAGGCGTTGACTTGATTCAAATGGGCTCCCAGCCCGGCAATCAGTGCCGCAGGGGGCAACGGCGCGCCGGTTGTCCCTCGACGCCGGATCATCTCCGCCTGAGAAGCGACCACTTCTGGGAGGGGACGTTGCATGAAGATGACGCGATACTCACGCCCGGCGGGCAGCGCGAAAAGAAGTTGCGAAATCACTTTCACCACTTTGCCTTCGGCTTCCGCGATGCAATCCGGCAGCTTGGGCAGGAGCTTGATCCGTTCCCACTCGAAGTACCCGCGCGGATTGTCGGCGTCGGCTTGACGCTCGCCATCGGTGACGACTGACATTCCGCCCGCCGCGAGCATCTGCATCATGAGCGACGTCCCCGAACGCGGCAGGCCAGAGACCACCGTAATCACGCTCTCGCTCTCGTCTTTCTCTGCTGCATGAGTTGAGCGTACAAGCTGCGGTGACGGATGGCCTTATCGAGGTCCCCGCCGGGTTGGCTATGCAGCGCGGCCAGCCAGCGGTGCGCGGCGACCAGTCCGGGGAGCATGCTGAGGCAAGTTTCGAATGCGAGCATGGCCCGCTGACGATGTCCCAAACGCGCCAGCGCCACGCCGAGATAAAAATGACCCAAGGGAAGAAAATGCTGCAGACCTACAGCCAACAAAGCCTGTTCAGCCGCCTCCTCATTTCGGCGTTGTCGCAGGCGCACCATAGCTAGACCCAAGTGGGCTTCCGGGCTGTCACCATCGATGTCCAGAGCTTGTTGGAAGGCACGGTCGGCATCATCGGTGCGCTTCTGCCGCAGATAAGTCTCTCCGATTCGCAAATGGAGATTAGGTAGGCGTGGATCGGATTGTTCGGCTTTGAGCAGGCTGGCGAGCGCCTCGTCCATGTTTCCTTCTTCGAAGTGTATGACGCCCATCAGCAAGTCTGCCCACGGCCGGGGATTGGCCTGCTTCTCCTGGGATCTTGCCGGTTCCGGCGTCGCCGTTTCGGGTGCAGCCGCTTCCGGTGCTTCCGTACGCTCTGTTTCCATCACCTGTGATTGCGGCGACTCGGCTTGCTGCGCATTCTCCGCCGGTTGCGCCGCCTCGGCCCGGTCCGGCTGCTCAGCTTTCGTCTCCGCTTCAGGCGGGTTCAAATCAGTAGTGATCAGCGCTTCCAGAATTTGTTTCGCTTCTGCGCGCCGGCTGAGCGCGAGATAACACTGGGCGAGATGCATCTGGAAACGAGTTTGCTTGGGATCGTTCTTGGCCAGGTCCTCAAGCAGGGGCAGAGCATCGTCCGGACGGCTACAATCCAGATAGTCGCGCGCCAGATTGTAATTGGCTTCGCGCACTGCGCTGGCCACGGCTTTGCTTTGATCTTCGCTGGGAGGTTGGATATAACCCAGCGCTACGAATTGTTGTAGGACGGCCTGAGCTGCGGCAGGATCCATGCGCAAATCGCTGGGATGCATTCCGCACTCACCGAGTTCCTGCTCCCAACTGGGAATGCGGGCAATCTGCGGCGGCTCTTCGAAGGCTTGCACTAAAACGCGACCATCCATGTCCGCGCCTACTGGCAATCCAAAGAGCGTCAGGATGGTCGGCGTCACATCTAGCAGAGTCGCTCCGTAGATGCGTTCGTCCTGCTGAACGTGTTGTCCTTTCATGCAGAAGATTCCGAACGGCCGATGCTGAACCGCCGGACCTGCCGGTTCTGCCGGGATTCCACGCGGTCGCAAGTGGTCGGAGTGGAAACCGTGGTCGGAAACCAGCAACACCGTCGCCTCCGGACCGGCCAGATTCAACAGCGTCTCCAACATCATGTCGTGAAAGCGATAAGCTCCATTCACCACATCTTTGTAAATCTCGTACCGATCCTCCGGGATCCCCTCCATGCGCGGTGGATGGTAGTGCATGAACCCGTGGCAGAAGTGATCGATGCCGTTGTAATAGACGGCCAGGAAATCCCACGGCTCATTCTGCAGAATCCAAGTCGCAGCGTTGTGGATGGAACAGTTCTCGGACAGGATCTTGGCGAAGGACATCAGACCCTTGTCCTTCTCCTGATCGACCTCGGCCGCGCGCGGAATCCAGGGAAGGATCGCGGCCTCGGTAACATCAGCCGGATGCATGCGCAGCTCGGCGAAAGTATCGCGCAGACTTTCAGGATGGACCGCACCCGGCGGAAGCGGCCAAGGCTGATCCTGCGGCGCGGTGGCGTACGGAAAAAGATCGGAAATGGAGATGCCGTTAATCGGCTCTGCGGGATGACCGGCGAACCAGCCCAGGACGTGGGTTTTGAAGCCGCGCTGGGTGAGAATATTCCAGATCGCTTTGACCTTGCGCGAGGTGCTTGAGACCGGGCGAATGCCGCCGTTCTGCGTGTCCGGCTCCATGAATCCGTGAATGCCATGCTTGTTCGGCCGCTTCCCGGTAGCAATGGAATTCCACAACATGGGAGAAAGGATGGGTCGCAAGGTGGCCAGATTTCCCATCACACCATGGTTGATGAAATCGTCGAGGGTAGGCATTAAGCCCTGGTCGAGCAGGGGATTAATCACCTTCCAGTCGGCCGCATCCCAGCCGATCAGCAGGACTTTCTTGGCGAGCGGTTCAGGCATAACAGCACACGCGGTTGGGGAGCAGCCCCGCTGGGGAGGAAAGTCTACCACGTTTTGAGTTCGAGGTCTCGGAGATTGGGGGGCCAGCTTTCGCGGGACTCTACCTCCGTTTTCGCTTCGGAGATCGTTGCGGTTTTTCTTCGAATACGGCGAACTGAATTTTCTTTTCCACGGGGTCGATGCGATCCACGAGCACCCGTATCCTCTGACCCAACCGGTAGATCTTGCCGGTGCGCTGGCCGATAATCTCGCGTGTGGTTTCGTGGTAGACATAGCGGTCGTCGGTCAACGAGTCCAGTGGGACCAGGCCTTCGATAAACAGATCGGTGAGTTCGACGAAGAATCCGAACTTGGTCACGCTGATGATCAGGCCGTCGAAGTCTTCGCCGACCCGTTTCTCCATGAACTTGACCTTTTTCCATTCCATCAGGTCGCGCTCGGCTTCGTCGGCGCGGCGCTCGGCGCGGCTGGATTCCTCGGCGATCTCGTGAAGCTCTTCGAGAGGGATCGGGCCGGTGACGGGTTCCAGTGACTCTCGATGCGCAGCGTGGTCACGACGTTTGGACCATGGCGAGGGTGCATCTGTTGCTCCATCTTTCGCGGGCGAGGGCGCCCGGGCCACACGATCGGCCACATGATCGTTCGACGAGTTGCGTAATACTTCTTTCAGGATGCGGTGGACGATCAGGTCGGGATAGCGGCGGATGGGCGAGGTGAAGTGGGTGTAAGTGGGCGCTGCCAGCGCGAAGTGTCCCAGATTCTCTTCTGAATAGCGGGCTTGCTTCAACGAACGCAGCATCAGATAGGAGAGGATTCGCTCTTCCGGTTTGCCCGCGATCTTCTCCGTCAACTTCTGATACATGCGCGGAGTAATGTGAACTTCTTTCGGGATTTCGATTTCGCGCGGACGTTTGCCGGTTCCGCGGGTTTCACGGCGCTCGGACTTGAACTGTACCCGCTGAATCGGCAGCGCGCCCACGCCCAGCGAATATCCGAAGGCCGCGGCAATAACTTCGAAATCGTAGACGCGCTTGGCGTCGGGTTTTTCGTGAATGCGGTAAATCGAGGCGACGCGCTTGTTCTCCAGATATCCGGCTACGCATTCGTTCGCCGAGAGCATGAACTCTTCAATGAGGCGGTGCGCCATGTTGCGCTCCGAACGGGTGATACTTTTCATCATTCCGAACTCGTCGAATTCGATCACGGGCTCGGGCAAGTCGAAGTCGATGGAACCGCGCCGCTCGCGTTTGCGGTTCAGGATCAGCGCGAGGTCTCGCATCATTTCGAATGTCGGAACTAGATTTGCGTAACGCTTTCGCGTGGTGGCATCGGCTTCGAGCACGGCGTTCACGTCGGTGTAGGTCATGCGCTCGGCCGAACGAATGATCCCTTCGCTCAGCTCGTAGCCGAGAATCTCGCCCCGGTGGTCAATCTTCATCACGCAGGAAAGCACCAGCCGGTCCAGGTGCGGGCGCAGGCTGCAGATATCGGTGGAAAGCTCAAGCGGCAACATGGGCACGGCGCGATCGGGGAAGTAGACGCTGGTGCCGCGCAGCCGCGCCTCCTGATCGAGAAACGACTCGGGCGTGACGTAGTGGGCCACGTCCGCTATGTGGACCTGGAGTTCGTAGTTGCCGTCTTCGGTTTGCCGTACGGTGACGGCATCGTCGAAGTCGCGCGCGGTTTCGCCGTCGATCGTGACGATTGGGAGCGCGCGGAAGTCGCGCCTTTTTTGAGTCTCGGGCGCTGGAATTATGGGTTCAATGTTTTGAGCCTGGTCGAGAACTTCCGGCGGGAAGCGATGCGGCAAGTGAAATTTGCGGATCATGACTTCGACGTCGACGCCGAAATCGTCTTCGTAGCCCAGGATCTCGACGACTCTTCCCCGCGGATTCTGCGTGGCCGAGGGCCAGTCGGTGATTTCGACATCCACCACGACGCCCTCGAGATCGTCCCATTCAGCGCGCCGAGCGGCTTCGTTGCCCAGAACGCGGTCGACCGACTTCCGAGGACGGGATTCCCTCGGGACACCCGGCGAGATGCCGGCTCTACCAGGAACTTCCATGCCTGGTGGAATTAAGACTTCCTGGGAAATCTTCTGGTCGATCGGCGTGACACGGTTGCCGCGATTACCGTAATGAAAAATTCCCACGACCGTGCTGTGTGCACGGACGACCGGCCGAACGATCCGGCCTTCAGCGCGGCCGTCGGGGCGGATGGTGCCGACCTCTACCAGCACACGGTCCCCGTGCATTGCCGAGCCTACCGCGGGTGGCGGAATGAAAATATCTCCGGCGAGTAGCGCTTTAAGGTGCGGGTCGAGGGTAGCGGCATCGGGAGTGACAAAACCGTAGCCATCGCGATGCATGCTCAGCTTTCCGACTAGAACGTTCTTGCTGGCAGCGGCCTTCGGAATCGCGTAGCGGTCCGAATCGATCTGAACCAGTTGGCCACTGTTGATCAAGCGCTGCAGGCGCTCAGAGAGTTCCTGACGAGCGGCACCATGCAGTCCCAGTTCCCGCACCAATTGCTTGAAGCCGGCGGTGCTCTTGGGCTGGCGTTCGATCTTCTTCAGGATGGCGGAATCGGAGAGTTTGTCCAAGATCGTGGGTTGTTTGTAGTTCAAACCATAATACTCCGGCGTTGTCGCTGCGATGGTTCGACTAGCAATCGCGGACTCGGGACAGTATAAGAACCGCCATTCAGCGGGAGGAATTACATTGCATCCGGTTTTCCTCCCCCGTGCACAAGTAGGTTACGAAAGGGTCCAAAAGTGCAGAAAGCACAGAATTTCCACAAGACTTGATCTGGCAGCGGGAGTAGAATTTGTTTGGTCACCAAAATGCGGGCTTGACCCTTCAATCTTCTCGTGAGGAAAGGATTTTTTTGACATGTGGAAACCGACAAATCAGCCTTCTACAACACCTTCGCGGTCAGGTGAGCCCGAACGTCCCGCTATGCCTACTCCGGTGACGTCTGCGCCAAGCGAGCCAAGTTCGGCTCGTCCGGCAGTTGCGGCCAGCACGGCGGATCAGGCGACGATCGGTAAATCGCTGGTGATCAAAGGCGAGGTGACCGGTTCGGAGTCGCTTTACATTGATGGCCGTGTGGAAGGTTCCATCAACCTCGCTGGCAATCGTGTTACGGTCGGCCGCAATGGTGTGGTAGCTGCGAACATCAACGCCCGCGAGATTGTGGTCCTGGGAAAAGTGCGCGGCAATCTTACCGCCAGCGATCGAGTGGACATCCGCAGCGACGGTTCGCTTACCGGCGACGTGGTTGCAGCGCGCATCTCGATCGAAGATGGCGCATTCTTCAAGGGCGGCATCGATATTCGCAAGGGCGGCCAGAAGCCGAATGGCGAGGAAGTAAAAGCGCCGGCAGTTGCTGCCGAAGCGGTCGCAGCCCGAGCCTAGGCAGACTTCATCGACGCAGGTCTTGGTCGCGGATTAGCGCCCGAGACCTGACGCCGAAAGACCTGACGCCGAAATTTGTCTAGGGCACAATTCCTTTGGTTAGCTCTTCTGCCTGCCTTTCCACCACGCGCGGGAGAGCTGTTCCTTTACGACGCCGCAGATCGCCGGGCAATTGAGACCGCGTCAGCCACAGTCCTGCTGCAACAGCCCCGGCCCAAGTGATACAGATTAAGGCCAGCGCCTCGACGTCGGCGATGCGACTGCCGGTGACCACGATAGCGCCTGCGACGCGATAACTTAGCAACCCCGCTGCGGTTGCGGTGATGGTGGCTTTCCCCAACTCTCCCCATTGCAATTCATCCCACGGAACCAGCTTGCGTTGGTGTAGCAGAATCGCCATGGCGAGGCAGTTGGCTGCGATTCCCAGGTCGGAAGCCAGCGCAAGTCCCACAGATGAGAAGGCATGGTACAGCGCACGATACATGGGCAGCGATGCGATTGTGATCAGACTGCTGGCAACCATGGGTGTGAGCGTGTTGCCAGCTGCGTAGAACGCGCGCGCATAAAGACCTTGCGCCGACCAGAACACCAGCGAGAGCGAGAACCAAAAAAAGTACGTAGCGGTGGCTTGCGAGTCTGAGAAAACGAAGTGTCCATGCGGCAGGCGGTATACTAGGTCGATCATCGGGAGTGCTGCGGCCATCATCAAACTTGAGGCGAGCAGTGCAGCGGCGGCGGTACGATAGACCGATCCATTTACCGTGTCAGCAAACTCCTGCATCCGTTTCTCGCCAAACAGACGCGCGAAGAATGGCAGCGAAGCTTGACCGACAGCTTGTCCGAGGATCGCAATCGGTACGGCCAGCAGGCGCTTGGCGTAGTTGATGTGGCTGATTGCGCCGGGAGAATCTGAAGCGAAATAACGGAGAATCCAGTCATCGGCGCTGACCAGCGAGACTCCGATCATCAGAGGAATCGACATTCGAACCCACTCCCGAAAGGCTGAGTTGCGCACATCGAACGAGATGCGGTAACCCGCGCCTACGCGGGCGGCTCCGATTGCGTTGATCAGGAATGGTCCGACGAAAGTGCCGGCCAGCGCTCCGTAGGCTAGTGACGCGATTCCGAACGAATGCGAAAGCGCCACTCCTCCAAGAATGATGAACCCGTTGTAAACCAACGGCCCCAGCGCTGGAAATAGAAAGAGGCGGCGCGAAGACAACACCGCGGAAACCACTCCCCCGACGTAAAACAGGATCTGGGCAGGCAACAAAATGCGGGTGAGGTGAACGCAAAGATCAAGTTGCTCTGGCTTGAAGTTGTGGAACATGAGCCGCGTGATCTGAGGTGCAAAGATCTCCGCCAGAATAACGCCCATCCCCAAAACCAGCGTCATCACGGTAATGATGACGGAGAAGGTTTTTTGTGCGTCGTCCTCTCTTTTTTCTGCAAGGAATCGCGTGTAGATGGAAACGAAGGTGATGGAAATCGTGCCGCCGGCGACCAGATAGGCGAGGAAATCGGGAATCTGAAAAGCCGCGATGTAAGCATCGGTTGTCGGGCCGGCGCCGAATGCCCACGCGGTATAAGCCTCGCGCAAATAGCCGACGATGCGCGAGAGTACCATCGCGGTCATCAACAGGACGGTCGCGGAAAAGGCAGTGTGCTGGTGAGACGGGCGGAAGAGGCGCAGCCAGCGGGCCGAAACACTCATCGGATTGTCAGGACCGTTTGCCGGAGTTGCCATCCAAGGCCGATTCTACACGGCGGCTACTGCTCGCTTATTAGGCCGCGTGGTTCGCCTCGCGATACTCACGTGGGTATTGTTGTTTTGACACCTGCGGGCGAGCCGCCTGATAATCCGAGGCGTGCCGGATTCCGCTGCAATCGATGCTTCTTCGTATTCCGCCGTTCTGCGGCGTTCCTTCCGCAAGAGTCTTCCTCCTGCTGTGCGCGGCGAAGGTGTTTATCTGTGGGATGCGCGCGGCAAACGATATTTCGACTTCTCTGGATCGGCCGCGGTGAATTTCATCGGACATGGAGTGGTGGAAATCGCAGCAGCGATGGCATCTCAGGCCAAACAACTGGAGTTTGTCCACAGCAGCCAGTTCACGACCCCAGTGGCGGAAGAGTACGCGGCGGAGTTGATCGAGTTCGCCGGAAAGAATTTCGAGGGCGGCTGTGTCTACTTCACCTGCGGTGGCTCGGAGTCGATCGAAACCGCATTGAAGCTTTCACGACAGTATCAAGTGGAGATTGGACAAACCAAGCGGCATCAGGTGATCAGCCGCGGGCAAAGCTATCACGGGTCGACCCTCGGGGCTTTGGCGGTTTCCGGAAACAAGCGGCGGCGTGAGATCTATCTTCCGATGGTCCGGGAATTCGCGCATGTGGGATTTCCGTATTGTTATCGCTGCGCGTTTGATTGCACCGACGGCTGCCGCAACTGCGGTCAGGAATACGCCGCGGAGTTGGAGCGGGCGATCGAGGTCGCAAACGGAGAAGTGGCTGCATTCATCGTCGAACCAGTGAGCGGGGCGACCCTGGGTGCCGTCGTGCCGCCACCCGGTTACTTGCAGAGTGTGGCGGAGATCTGCCGGCGGTATGGCGTTCTCCTGATCGCGGACGAAGTAATGACCGGCATGGGGCGTACGGGGAGAAATTTCGCGGTCGAGCATTGGGACATCGCGCCGGACATTTTGGTCACGGCCAAGGGATTGTCTAGCGGTTATGCGCCGCTGGGTGCGGTCGTGGTTTCGAGGAGGGTAGCCATCGCGATCGCCGATGGATCGGGAGCCTTTCTGCACGGTTTCACCTACAACTCACATCCGATTTCGCTGGCCGCCGGGAGGGCCGTCCTTAAACGCCTCCAAAAGGAAGAACTCGTACGGGCAGCAGATTCTGAGAGTCGAGGCTCGACGGCTGCGACCCTGCGCTTTGCGCTCGAAGGGTTACGTGATGCGAAGTCGGTTGGAGATGTGCGCGGCATTGGATTGTTGTGTGGTGTGGAGTGCGTTGCGGACAAAGCCACGAAGCGGCCGTTTGACCCAGAACTTAATTTCGCAGGTCGCGTGGCTCAAGCAGCAGTAAATCGAGGCCTGCTGGTTTATCCCATGCAGGGATGCGTGGATGGAGTGTCAGGCGACCATCTGCTGATTGCCCCTCCCGCTGTGATCACCGCCGAGCAAATCGATTGGGCCGCAAAGCAGTTGAGAGAAGCGATCGAAGAAGCTGCTACGACTTGAGTGATGTTGGATGGAGCGACAGGCGTCTCGCCCGTCCAGCCTTGCCGAAGACACAGGCGGGGACGCCGTGCTCCATTGAAGCTTAGATCAGTCCACGTGGTTGTGGGCCTGACGTTCGACGGACCAAATATCTTCCGGCTTTTGCTCGAACGGATAAACGTGCACCATCCAGCCGAAGATCTGCGGCATGAACTTGCCTCCGGCGGCATCGCAGGCTTCTTTGGTCGTGATCGAACCGTGCAGGCCAAATTGCGGATTCGGTCCGCCCATCTCACTTCTTTTGTCATCTGGAGGGACGCACAAGTTTACGTGGGCGTGCCACTGGGCGATGCTGAGCGGGATGCGAGAATCAAGTTCCTCTTCGTCCGTGTTTTTGGGTGCAGTGTACATGACCCCGATCAGCTTGTAGCCATCGCCCTGTTTCTCGTAAAGCAGTGAAGTCGGATGATCGGGATTGAAGCGCTTACTCGCTTCGAAAGCGTACCAGTAGTTTGTAAAGTGGTACTGCTTTTGCGGCCGGTTAGGCATAAAAATCTTGTAGCCGTCGGCCAGAGCGACTTTGTAGTCCACGTATTTTTCCGCGACCTTGCGAGCAGCTACGACCACCTGGTCGGCCTTTTCCTGATCGCCTGGCTTCAGATCGCGCAGCGCAGTCATCTTCATGTGCGGACCCATATCCATGTGCCGGCCTTCCATGGATTGCATGGCGTGAGCGCTGCCGTCGTTGCCCATCCCCGGCATGTCGCGCATTTCGGACGCGCTCATTTTGGACGTGTCGCTCTGGGCTTGCTGTTGCCCCCAAAGCGGAGTAAACGCGAACACCGCGATCGCAGCCGCGCTCAAAATTGCTTTGCTCATACAAATCCCCCACTCTACTAAACCCTGAACGAAGCAGGTTGTTTCTGCAACAGGAGAGCGTTACTGAGAGTTACGGGAGTAATTTGGTTTGATCGGACTGTCTCAGGAGGCGAGTCCGGTAGGCCTTGCCTCTGCCAATCCGACGGAGAGCAACACGCTGTTTGCCGCCTCATTTCCTGACCGGATGCAATCGGGCACTCCTATTCCGCGGTACCCGTTGCCCGCCAGCGCCAGGCTGGGAAGGTTCTGTAGGAGACTTTCGATCCGCTGCAACCGCTCCAGGTGCCCCACTCCATATTGAGCCATCGCACCGTTCCATCGGTAAACCCGAGTGAATAGCGGATCGGCCTTCAGCTCGATGATTTGGCCAAGCTCTTCCCGAACAATGCGGACAATTTCGTCATCCGGAGCCTGGAGCACCTGTTCGTTACGCGCGCCGCCAATGAAGCAACGGAGGAGAGCTCGATCCTCCGGAGCGCGATGGGGAAACTTGTTATGCACAAACGTGGCCGCAAGCATGCGCCGGCCCTCGCTGCGAGGCACAAGAAATCCGAAACCCGGCGGCAGAGACGCACGCACGCTCCGATCGTAGCCGAGGTTTACAGTGACCGACGAGGTGTACTGGATGCCGCGTAGTTCAGAAGCAAGCCCGGCGCTGGCCACCCCAAGCAACTCCGCGGCCGCTTGCGCTGGTATGGCCATAATCACTGCGTCGAATTGGTCCGAAGCATAGCCTGCGGAAACCACCCAGCCTCCATTCTGCGATTGAACACGTTGCACTGGGGTGCTGGAGTGAAGCGTAGATGCAGGCAGCCGAGAAACTACCGCGTCCACCAACTGCTGCATGCCATCCTTAAGGGACGTGAACAGCGGCTTGGCTGGGCCCTTGGAAGCATGTGCCATTTTGTTGCGTGCGGCTAGCATGGCCCGGCCGAGGCTGCCATAGGTCGCTTCCATCTCGGCGAAGCGCGGCAGAACAGCACGCACGCTGAGTTGGCTGGCCTCACCGCCATACACGCCGGAGAGCAGCGGATCAGCGAGACGATCCACCATTTCACTGCCGTAGTGCCGCTCTACAAATGAAGCGACAGTTTCGTCAGCCTCGGCCTTTCGTGGAGGATGAAACCACTCCCGAGCCATCCGCATCTTGGTGCGCGCGGAAAACAGCGGTGACAATGCCGTCGGCGCGATCTTCGTCGGAACCATGAACATCAGGCCGTCGGGCATCACGACTAACCTGCCCTTCACGAGAATGTAGGTTTTGCGATCGGCATCGTTGGAGCCGATGAGTTGATCGCCCAGTCCGACTTCGCGGCTCAGGTCGCTGGCCCAGGGCTTTTCCGTGAGAAATGAATCGGGGCCGGCTTCGAGCAGACAGCCATCCACCCACTCGGTTACCAGCACTCCGCCGAGACGCGGGCTGGACTCGAAGAGAGCGTATTCCAGCGAAGCCCCAGCCTGGCGCCGCTTTTCCAGCGCGAAGGCAGCTGACAATCCTGAGATTCCGCCGCCGATGATGGCTATGCGCTTCATTTGCTGGCTAGCAGAGATTGCGAGAGCCGCGTTCTGGCGACATCGGCCAGGGCTGCCACCAGCAACGACGAATCATTTAGCGACTCGGCGCGCCACAGCCGCATGCCTTGCGCCTCCGCGAATTGCTTGAAGCCGATGTCGATGTCGTAGAGAACTTCTACGTGGTCACACAAGAATCCGATGGGCTGAACGAAAACATCGCGATGACCTTTTTCTTTCAGACCGAGAATCGTATCTTCAACGCGCGGTCCCAACCAAGCTCCACCGGACATGCCCTGGCTTTGAAATGCGAACGTCCAGTCTCCCGAAGCCAGCGCGGCCTCGCGCGCCACCAGCGACGCAGTTTCTTTTGCTTGACTCTCGTACGGATCGCCGTCTGCGATGGTGCGCTCGGGCACGCTATGCGCGGTAAAGATAATCGGGGTTTGTTGCGTCCCCGCCTCGCGACGGGCGCGGTCCAATCCGGCACGAAGCTTGTCGGCAAAAGCTCTGATCAATAGCGGATGATCGTGCCAGGACTCGACGAAATCGACGGCAAAGGCCGTTCCTAGATTGCTGGCGAGATCAGAGCGGTAAAGACCCACGCTGGTCCGCGAATTCTGTGGCGCCAGGCAGATTGCAACAGCGTGCTCGATACCATCGGACACCAGGGCGCGAACCGCATCGGCGATGAACGGCTTCCAGTTGCGCATGCCCACGCACACTGGCATGCCCAATTCACCCGCCAGAAGTTCTGCTTGCTTCAGCGTCAGTTCGGTTAGCGGAGAGCGGCCAATCAGACCGTAACGATGCTTCACTTCTTCCACAACCGGCTGCGGAAGCGGCCGCCCACCGGTTACTCGCAGGAGAAAGTCTGGTACTTGTTCCACAGAGTCAGGGCTGCCATGAGCAAGCAACAGGACGGCGTTCTTTCTTGAATCGGCCAATCTCTAATCCCCTAACTGCGACGCAGGGATGACCCTGGTCGAATATTCCTGCACAAAGTTCGCCAGTGCTTTTACATTCTCAACCGGAGTTTCCGGCAAAATGCCGTGACCCAGATTGAAAATGTGTCCGGGACGTCCGGCCGCGCGACGCAGAATGTCTTGAGCTCGCGACTTCAGTTCCTTCCATTCCGCGAACAGCAGAACCGGATCGAGATTACCCTGCACGGCACAATCGAAACCAAGGCTGCGCCAGCCGTCATCGAGCGGAATGCGCCAGTCGAGCCCAATCACTTCCGCGCCGGTTTCTCGCATCGAGGGGAGAAGGGTAGCGCTGTCTGTGCCGAAATAAATTATGGGCACGCCGGTTCGTTGCAACGCTTTTACGAGTTCGGTCGTCCGGGGCAGCACGTAACGCCGATAATCTTCGACGCTGAGGCAGCCGACCCAGCTATCAAAAATCTGGATGACGTCGGCCCCGGCATGCACTTGCTGGGCCGCGTATTCGGAGACGACTGCGACCAACTTTCGCATCAACTCATCCCAAACCGCGGACGACGAGTACATCATTTTCTTGGCGTGGACGTAGTTGCGCGAGCCGCCGCCTTCGATCATGTAACTGGCAAGGGTGAAGGGCGCGCCGCAAAAGCCGATCACCGGCAGACGTTCACCAAAATGCTTGCACACGAGGCGCACCGCGTCGGAAACGTATCCCAGATCGGCCGCGCGGTCGGTGCGCAGGCGCGCGATGTCTTCTTTTGTGCGCACTGGCTTCTCGATCACGGGGCCTTCTCCGGCTGAAAAATGGAAAGGCAGCCCCATAACTTCCAGCGGCAGCAGCAGGTCGGCAAAAATAATGGCAGCATCTACCCCGAGCGCCTCAGCGGCAGTGATGGTCACCTCGGCCGCGACTTCCGGCTTCTTGCAAATCTCGATCAGCGAATATTGTTTGCGGACGGCGCGGTATTCGGGCATGTAGCGGCCGGCTTGCCGCATAAACCAGACCGGTGTGCGGTCCACCGGTTGCAGCTTGCAAGCCTTGACGAATCGGGATTCAGGGGCAGACATGCGATCTTCCAATGTAGCATTTTCGAGGCGTGCTCTGTGGCGAAGGCCGGGACGCGCTCATAAGCGTTCACTGCTTGGCGGGGCTTGTCCAAAAGCTGGACAACTTGCCCCTCCGATTAGGGCGCACCAAAAGAGATAACCTCATTCCCCCCCTGAATCGGCCTATGATTCTTAAGAACATCAGTAGGAGGTAGGGCACATGGCAGCGAATCAGGTGGTTCTTTACTTCGACAAGCAGGAGGATGCTCTGCTTTTCACCTTGGCTGCCAGTTCGGTCATGTCAGCGGAAGGCCCGGTGCACGGCAGTGACGCTGTGGTCAAGGTTGCAGAGGAGATTTGCAAAGCCAGTCGAATCACCACCGAAGGTGTTCTGAATAATAGCGAGCTAGTCTGACCATGCTAGTCTGACCAGGGCTGCGGAGTGCGATCCCAGCGGTGCTTCTTCAGGATCTGAAGCAGTCCGTCGTCGAGCGGCCCGGCATCACTCATCGCAATGTTTTGCCGGACGTGATCCGGTTTTCTCATTCCCACAATCGTCGTGCTCACTGTTGGGTCCGATAAAATAAACCGCAATGCCGCGTCTGGCAGACTCATGTTCTTAGGGATTGCCGGCTTGAGTTTCTCCACGCGTGCCAGCGTTTGCGTGAGATTTTCCGGGCTGAAGTATTTGGAGCGCCAGTCGCTCGCGGGAAACTTGGTTTCCGCTGTCATTTTGCCACCCAGACTGCCTTCATCGAGAGGGACTCTGGCGATCACGCCAATATTTAATTCCCGGCACGCTGGAAAAAGTTTGTCTTCCGGCGATTGATCGAAAATGTTGTAAATCACCTGTACGACATCCACCAATCCGGTCCGCATGGCCTTGATGCCGTTCTCCGGCTGCCACCGATTCAGACTCAATCCGAAGAAGCGGATCCATCCATCGCGCTTCAACTTCTCGACGGTGTCGCGAAGTTCCGCTTCGTCCGCCCAGCTATCGTCCCAGACGTGAAATTGCAGAAGGTCAATGGAGTCGGTTCCAAGCTTCTCCCGGATCAGGTTGGCATATTTGAAGACGTGTTCAGAGGGAAAGACATCACGGTACTTGTCTTTCGGCGACGCCGGCCATTGATTATTGAAGGGTGGAATCTTGGAGGCTGCGTACAGACGCTTGCCGCGGTTGGCAGATAAGATCTTTCCCAGCAAAGCGTCACTCTTACCTTCGCCATAGGCCCAGGCGGTATCGAAGAAGTTGCAACCGAGGTCCACGGCCAACTGCAGAGCCTCGAGCGACTGGCGGTCATCAGACCCGCTCCAACCGCTCATTCCCCAGAGTCCATGGGCTATATCGCTTACCTCGAAACCGGTGCGGCCAAGCCTTCGATACTTCATGAATCCTCCCGTGGGCGATGAAAAGATTCCGCTGCCGGGATTTGACATTCCCGCTCGGAGCTTCTTAACATAGACGTTCAGCCTTGAACTGTTCAACAGTTGTACGGTTCGGGCGTTGCAAACCGTAATTCCTTGCGACAAACCTCTTATGATTACAGTTAAAGAGCTTACCAAGAGATACGCTCGTAATACCGCCGTCGACCATATCTCCTTTGAAGTTGGGAAAGGCCAGATCGTAGGCTTTCTCGGGCCGAACGGGGCCGGGAAGACAACGACCATGCGGATGTTGACGGGCTTTCTATCGCCCACGTCGGGCGGCGCAACCGTCGCCGGCTACGATGTCTTGGAGCAGCCGCTCGAAGTCAAAAGGCGCCTCGGCTATCTTCCCGAGACACCGCCACTCTATCCAGAGATGGAGACTGCCGAATACCTGACCTTCGTCGGCCAACTCAAAGGGCTGTCGGGCGCGGAGTTGCGCCGACAAGTCGATTACGTTTGCGATCGCTGCGCCGTCGCCGATGTAAAGAACAAACTCCTCGGCAAGCTCTCGAAGGGCTATCGCCAGCGCGTGGGTCTGGCTCAGGCGATCATTCACAATCCGGATGTGCTGATTCTCGATGAGCCCACTGCCGGTCTCGATCCCAAGCAGATCAACGAAACCCGGGACCTGATTAAGAGTCTGGGCGGCGATCACACCATCATTCTCAGCACCCACATTCTGCCGGAGGTCGAGCAGACTTGTGAGCAAGTGCTCATCATCAACAAAGGCAAGTTGGTAGCGACGGACTCAGTCCACAACCTGCAGAACCGCGCGCGCGGAGCAGAGTCCGTCCTGGTCGAAGTCAGCGGCCGCAATGGCACCCTCGATTTCGCAGCCGTCCAGCGGCGGCTCGAACAGGTTGCGGGCGTCAGCCGTGTCGTGGCGAAGCAGAACCAGCAGAACCGCAGCAGCTTCGAGGTTGAAAGCGGAAAAGGTTTTGTCCGTGGCGATCTGGCCCGCGCTGTCGTCGAGTCCGGTTGGGATCTGAACGAGCTGCGGCCCGCGGCCATGAGTCTCGAAGAGATATTCCTGCAACTCACTGGCGCCGAAAAAGCCGCACAGGAAGAGGGCGCAGTCAAGGAGGCACAGTAAATGCGAAATATTTTGATCATCTGCCGTAAGGAGCTGCGGAGCTATTTTGCGTCGCCCATTGCATACCTGCTGCTGACGATGTTTGCGCTGATCTTTGGCTACTTTTTCTGGAGTTCATTGGGTGAATTTGTTTACGTCGCCATGGAATCGCAGATGCGGGGCCAGATGTACCCCATGAATCTGAACGAGATGATCGTAAGGCCGCTGCTGTTCAATGTCGGCGTGGTAGGCCTGTTCTTCATCCCCATGATTACCATGCGCCTGTTTGCGGAAGAGAAGCGCAGCGGCACGATCGAGCTGCTCGCGACTTCACCGATCCGCGACACCGAAATCATCCTGGGCAAGTGGCTGGCGGCAGTCGGTCTTTACGCTTGCATTTTGCTGGTTACCGCCGTGAACTTTGCATTTCTTTTTAAGTATGGCAAGCCAGATTGGAAACCGTTGGCGATTGGCTATCTCGGATTGTTGCTACAGGCCGGCGCATTGCTTGCGATTGGTACGTTCATCTCAACACTGACCAAAAACCAGATCATTGCCGGCGCCGCGACCTTTGGAGTGTGCCTGCTCCTCTGGGTCTTGGGCTGGGTCGCTGGATACGAGACCGCTGTCTGGGCACAAGTGCTTGCTTACATGTCGATCATTACGCACTTTGAATCGTTCGCCAAAGGCGTGCTTAACTCGAAGGACGCTATCTTCTATGTGACGGTGATTTTCCTGGGACTGTTTTTCACGGCCCGTTCCATGGAATCTCTCCGCTGGAGGTCGTAGGTGAATACACAGTTGCTGAAAGCCAGACAGACGAAGTACGCAGCTTACGCGGTCGTCTATGTCCTGGTCGTCATAACCGCGGTTGTGATCGTGAATGTACTTGCGAATCGTTACGCCAAGTCCTATGACGCCACATCGAACAAGCGCTATAGCCTGTCCGAGCAGACCGCGAAGATCGTGAAGGGCCTAAAAGAGAATGCGACCATTCTCTATTTCGACCAGGGGACGCGGTTTCAACACGCGAAAGACTTGCTCGGGGAATACGCATCGCTTTCCCCAAAAGTCCACGTTGATTACATCGACCCTGACAAGAAACCCCAGGAGGCTCGTGAAGCGGGCATTAAGAATTTCGGAACCGCGATTGTGCAGATTGGCGGCAAGAAGGAAGAGGCCAAGAGCATGACCGAAGAAGGCATCACCGGCGCGTTCATCCGTGTGCTGAAGAACAAAACGCGCACGGTGTGCTTTGTCGCGGGCAGCGGCGAGCATCAGATCGACGACTCCGACCGGAACGGTTATTCCAATTTCAAAGACCTCGTGGCCAAGGACAACTACGAAGCCAAGTCCATCGATTTGCTGCAGAAAGCCCAGGTCCCGGACGATTGCACGACCCTGGTCATCGCTGGACCAACCCGCGACTATCAGCAACCTGAAGTAGACGCCATCAAGAAATACGTCGAGGATGGTGGCCGCGCTTTATTCATGCTCGATCCGCCGCTAAAGATCGGCCGCTCCGAGATCGCGGACAACGATGCGTTTACGAACCTGCTGCAAAGCTGGGGCGTGACCATGGACAAGAATCTGATCCTGGACCTCAATCCGATCGGCCAATTAGCCGGACTCGGGCCGCAAGTAGCCCTTGTAACCAGCTACGACTCGCAGCCGATCGTGAATGGTATGAAGGGCACGGCAACCGGATTCCCACTCTCGCGTTCGATGGAGATCAAGAACGGCGACAAGACTACGGTACAAAAGATGTTTGACTCATCGAGCACAAGCCTGGCAACGAACAACCTGCGTTCTCCCGCGATCGATCCGAACGACCCGAAGAATAAAAAGGGACCGCTGACGATTGCTGCAGCTGGCACCTACAACACCGGGAAGCAGGACTCGCAGGGCCGGTTCGTAGTAGTCGGCAGTTCTTCATGGGCGGCGAATTCTTTCCTCAAGTTCAACGGCAACAGCGATCTGGCTTTGAACACGATCGACTGGTTGGCTTCGGACGAGGATCTGATCTCGATCCGTCCCAAGCAAGAGGAAGACCGCCGCATCACCCTGACTCGCGCCCAGCTGAACCTGGTTCTGATTACCAGCCAATTTCTGCTGCCGCTGGTTGTAGTCTTTGCCGGTGTGACGGTCTGGTGGCGGAGGCGGTAGATGAAACTGCGTGGTCTGATCGTCGCCGCCGTCGTCTTAGCGGGGCTCACTGCAACACTCTACTGGTCGAATCACCACAAGCCGTCGGATACCACCGAAGCTTCCGCCGACGTGGCGCCCAAGATTCTTGCGGTCAAAGAAGCCGACATTTCCAAGTTCGACCTGAAGAAGGATGGCGCCGAGCAAGTCGGCGGCGAGCGCAATAGCTCGGGCAAGTGGTGCATTACTTCTCCAACGCCCCTGCCCGCCGATCAGAGTGCGGTTTCCAGCTTGCTTGGTACTTTTTCGTCGCTTAACTCGGAGCGTTTGGTAGAAGAGAAAGCCGGCAATCTCGTTCTTTATGGTTTGGATGCGCCGAAGCTTGAAGTTGAGTTGTCTGAAAAAGGCAACAAGACTCAGAAGCTTTTGCTGGGCGACGAGACCCCTGCGGGCAACGGAATTTACGCCAAGCTCGATGGCGATCCGCGTGTCTTCACCATCCCCAAGTATGACAAGACCAGCATCGACAAGAGCTCGAACGATCTGCGGGACAAACGGCTGTTAACGGCCGATTCCGACAAGATCAGCCAAGTCGACCTGATCGCGAAGAAGCAGGAAATAGCTTTCGGCCGCAACAAGGACGAATGGCAGATCGTGAAACCCAGACCGCTGCGAGCGGACGGGATGGCAGTGGATGAACTGGTTCGCGCTCTCACCGATGCGAAGATGGAACTCGACGCATCGGACGATCCTAAAAAGGATGCCTCACTCTTCTCCGCGGCCGCGCCAGTGGCGACCGCGAAGGTGACGGCCGAATCGGGAACGCAGGAACTGCGGGTCCGAAAGAACAAGGTCGACTACTACGCCAAATCGAGTGTGGTGGAAGGCGTCTATAAAGTTCCGAGCACGCTTGGTCAGGCGCTCGACAAGAACCTGGACGACTTCCGCAACAAAAAGTTGTTCGACCTCGGCTCCGACGATCCCAACAAAATCGAAATTCGCGACGTCACAAAATCCTATTTCCTGACCCGAAGCGGAGAAAACTGGTGGTCCGGCAGTACGAAAAAGATGGATGCCGGCACGGTTCAGGAACTCATCGACAAACTTCGCGATCTCTCGGCCAGCAAGTTTGTCGACTCTGGATTCACGACAACGCTGGTTGACCTAACTCTCACATCAAATGATGGCAAGCGGGTAGAGAAGGCCGCGATTTCGAAAGCCGGCGACAATTACATTGCGAAACGAGAGAACGATCCCACACTCTACCAACTCGACTCCAAGGCAGTGGACGACCTCAGAAAATCTGCCGACGACCTAAAGCTCGCGGCTGCACCCGCCAAATAGTACGCCAACCGTATGCTTTGCTCGGCGGCTAGCTCAATGGGGCAGTGACGCCGAGGGAGAGACGATATCACGGCTCCGGGAGTGCCGTTTTTTTCTGAATTCCTTCGCCTTCAACAATCGTGTAAATGAAATCTGCTGCGACGTCGTGGAGAGTTTCGACCTTGCCGCTCGGCCATTTGATTTCGATCTCGTCCATTTTGGCTTCGGTGCCGAGACCGAAGTGCAGTCGCGGATCGTTCTGCGAAAGATAGCTGCCTCCGGCGCGAACCTCGTTGAATTGCACTAACCTTCCCGCCTTCACCGTCACCCGCGAGCCGATTGCCATCTTGTTGCTCTTTGTGCCTGCTAACTTAAAGAGCACGCGATGATTCTTGTTTCCTCCCTGATTCAGCAGCAGGGTTGGCGGTTCTCCCGTATTCATTACTACGATGTCAATATTTCCATCGTTATCGAGGTCGCCAAAAGCCACGCCTCGGCGTGATGCATCCGGGATTCCAGCAAGTACGCCGGAAACGTCCTCGAAGGTGCCGTCGCGGTTGTTGCGGAACAGCAACATGGGCTCGCGATAGCGGGGAGCGCCGTTGACTTGGTCCATCTGTGGATACACGTGTCCGTTGGCGACGAACAGGTCTGGCCAGCCGTCGTTGTCCATGTCAAAAAATCCGGTCCCCCAACCCACCGGGTTGTACGTGGGCTTGGCGAGTTTTGCGGGATAGCTGACTTCGGAGAATCCCTGCTCTCCCAGATTGTGATACAGGCTGTCGGGCTGTTCGGTAAACGTGGTGACAAACACGGAGAGGCGGCCTTCGTGCAAATAGTCGCTCCAGTCCACGCCCATGTTGCCGCGCTCAGAGCCGTCACCGCTGACCGCCGCTCCTGAGAGCATGCCGACTTCTTCAAACGTTCCATCGTGCTTATTGTGGTAGAGATAATTGGGTCCGGAATCGTTGGCGACGTATAAATCGGGCCAGCCGTCGTTGTCGTAATCGGCCCAGATCGCTCCCAGGCCGTAGTATTTGTTGGGGTCGTCGACGCCAGCTTTTTTGGAAACTTCTTCAAACGTGCCATCGCCGCGATTGTGAAACAGCAGGTCGGATTCGCCGAGCATGCCCCAAGGTCCGCACTGCACCGCGATTCCCTTGAAGCTGCAGTTTTTCTCATTCTTTCCGAAGTCAGGGAGTTTATTCACATCAAAGTGCACGTAGCGCGAGACGAACAAGTCCACATGGCCGTCGCGATCGTAGTCGGCCCAGGCGGCGCCGGTGCTGAATCCTCCGGCGGCCACTCCTGCCTTATCGGTGACATCTTCGAATTTGCAGCTGCCCAGGTTGTGATATAGAGCGTTTCCTCCGTAGCCAGTTACGTAGATGTCAGGCAGACCGTCGTTGTCGTAATCGGCGACGGCCACACCCATGCCCCACCCTTTGCGCGCGAGTCCGGCGGACTTGGTGATGTCGGTGAACTTGAAGCCGTCGTCCTGGTGATAGAGCGTGATCATGGGATCGCCGCCTTGCCTGTAGCGGTCGACCGTGGATCCGTTCACCGTGATAATGTCGAGTCTGCCATCATCGTCGCAATCGATCAGGCCCACGCCGCCGCTCATCGATTCCACGATGTAGCGCTTTTCTGGAGACGAAATATGGGGGACGATCAAGCCAACTTGCTTAGCAACATCTTCGAACTGAGGCAGGGGAGTTTTCGTGGGGGCTGTTTGCGCAGAGGCAAAGAGAGAAGCCAACAGACCCAAAGAGAAGAGTGTGCGCATGATGAACCGGAAGCGACGATTATAAATCCATCGGTTGACGGACCTGCGTGCTAGTCGGCGGGTGCCGGCGCGGGTTCTGGGACGTGTGACTTGCCTGTTCGCGCCAGCCTTCGATGATCAGGTATAGAACCGGGATGAAGAAGAGATTGAGAACGGTTGACATAATCATTCCTCCGAACACCGTGGTTCCGACGGAGTGTCGGCCTTCCTGGCCGGCGCCGTGGGCCACCATGAGCGGCACTACTCCAAGGATGAACGCGAACGAAGTCATGAGGATGGGGCGCAGACGAATCCTGGCTGCTTCGACCGTGGCTTCCACTAGCGGCAGGCCGCGTTCCCGCAACTGTTCGGCGAATTCCACGATCAGAATCGCGTTCTTGCTCGACAGTCCGATCAGCATCACTAACCCGATCTGGCAGTAGACATCGTTTTGCAGGCCGCGCAGCGCTTGTGCGCCGAGCGCTCCGAGCAGCGCCATCGGTACCGCGAGCAGCACGATGAAAGGCAGCACGAAGCTTTCATATTGCGCAGAGAGTGTCAGATACACGACCAAAACTCCGAGGCCAAACAAAATTATCGTTGTTCTCCCGGATGCCAGTTCTTCGAGCGACAATCCCGTCCATTCGTAGGTGAAACCCTGGGGTAAAACCTTCTTGCTCAAATCCTCCATGGCGGCGATCGCTTGTCCGGAACTGAAACCCGCTCCCGCCGAGCCGTCAATTTCGGCCGACCGGAACAGATTGTAGTGGCTGATGACCTGCGGCGTCGTAGTCTGTGTGACTGTCGCCAGATTCTCAAGCGGAATCATTGCGCCTGGATCCGAGCGCACATAATACTGCTTCAAATCTTTGGCCTGCGAACGAAATTGCTTGTCGGCCTGGACGTAGACGCGGTAGGAACGATTGTTGAAATCGAAATCGTTGACGTACGCGGAGCCCATGTATACGCCGAGAGTGTCCGTGATCTGCTGCAGCGGCACATGCAGGCTCTTGGCTTTTTCACGGTCGATGGTGACCAGGAACTGCGGATCGCTTGCGGTGTAACTGCTAAACAGGCCCGTCAGATCTTTGCGCGCGTTGCCTTGGCGCACCATCTCCTGCGTGACATTGGCCAAATCTTCCAAGCTGTGCGAACCCTGATCTTGCACTTCAAACTGAAAGCCACCGAATTGGCCGAGGCCCTGGACGGCAGGCGGCAAGAAGCAAAGTACCAGCGCTCCGGTGATTCCGGAGACAGAGCTGCGCAGCCGGTTTACCACTGCGTCGGCGGAATGCTCGGCGCCTTTGCGTTCCGAGTAGCCGGTAAGCCCCGCATAAATGATTCCGCGGTTGGGCGCGCCATTACCGGTGATGGCGAAAATGTTTTCAACTTCCGGCATCTGGCGCATGATCGCGCTCACCTGATCCTCGATGTGCCTGACGTAATCTGCCGATGCGCCGGGCGGGGCCTGGATGACGACCGGGAAATAACCCTGATCTTCGTCAGGGACGAAGCCCGTGGGCACGCGCTGGAAAATCACGAAGGTGAGCCCCAGGCCCGCGAGAAACAGCACGACTGCGGCCAGGCGGAAGCGGAGGAAAGCGCGCAGGGAGCGCTGATAGCCCTCAGTGATGGCGACGATCACTCGATCAATCTGGCGGAAAAACCATCCTTTTTTGCCGTGCTCGCGTCCGAGCAAAATCGCGGAAAGCGACGGCGTCAGGGTGAGCGCATTGAACGCGGAAATGGATATCGAGAACGCGATGGTGAGCGCGAATTGCCGGAACAAAATGCCGGTGGTGCCGGGAAAAAACGCGACCGGCACAAACACGGCCACGAGCACTAAGGACGTGGCGATCACGGCGCCGGCGACTTCTCCCATCGCGACCGAGGCTGCTTTGTGCGCGTCGCGCTCACCCTCCTGAAGGTGACGTTCGATGTTTTCGATCACGACGATGGCGTCGTCTACCACCAACCCGGTGGCCAACGTGATGCCGAACAGGGTCAGCGTGTTGATGGAGAATCCCAGCAGTTTGACGAAGGCGAAGGTCCCGATCAGCGAGACCGGAATCGTGACCGATGGAATGATGGTGCTGCGCCAGTCTTCAAGAAATACGAAGATCACCAGAATGACAAGCACGATGGCTTCGACCAGGGTGACGAGAACGTCTCGGATCGATTCCCCTACGGCCTCCGTGGTGTCGAATGCATTTTCGTATTTCATTCCGGGTGGGAAGTGCTTGGAGAGCCGATCCAACTCGGCCAGCGCCCGGCGATCTACGTCGAGCGCATTCGCGGTGGAGAGTTGCAGGATTGCAATTCCTACCGCGTCATGCCCGTTGTAAACCAGATCGGAGCTGTAGTCCTCCGCTCCCAGTTCTGCCCGGCCCACATCCTTGAGCCGGACCAATGTTCCATCGGCATTCGCCTTGAGAATGATGTTTTCAAATTGCGTGGGCTCGCTCAGCCGCCCGATAGCCCGCACGCTAATTTGAAATTGCTGTCCGGCTTTGATTGGAGGCTGTCCTACCTGCCCGGCAGCGACTTCCACATTTTGTTCCTGCAGTGCGTTGACCATGTCGCTCGCCGTGAGGCCGCGACTTGCCATGCGCACTGGATCCAGCCACAAACGCATCGAGTATTTGCGTTCGCCAAAGATGACGACGTCGGCAACGCCCGGCACGCGCTTCAACGTGTCTTTCACATACACGTCGAGGTAGTTGCTCATGAACAGCGGGGTGTAACGGTCGTCCGGGGAGTACACGCCGGCGCCGAAAACGAAGTTGCTCGACGACTTGGTAATGGTGATGCCAGTGGCTTTGACTGCGTTCGGCAGACGTCCCTGGGCGGTGTTTACCCGATTCTGAATATCCACGGCGGCCAGGTCGGGATCGCGGTCGAGTTCAAAAGTCGCAACAATGTTGCTGGAACCGTCGTTGCCACTGTCGGACGTCATGTACTTCATTCCTTGCGCGCCGTTGATCTGCTGCTCCAAAGGAATGGTCACAGCCGATTCCACCGTCTGCGCGCTGGCGCCAACATACCCGCTGCTCACGGAAACTTGCGGCGGAGCGAGGTTGGGGAATTGCGCGATCGGCAAAGTAGGAATTACGACTGCGCCCGCGAGAATGATCAGCAGGGCGCAGACAGTTGCGAATACCGGGCGGCGAATGAAGAAGTCGACGAACATGGAAAAACCAGAATGAGGCTTCAGGCTCCAGGCTTCTGGCGTCACGCTTCAGCCAAAATCCCAATCATTCTGAACTCTAGGTGCGAAGCCCTAATGTGCCCGAAGCCTGAAGCCCGAAGCCCGAAGCCTAACTCTGTGGCGATACCGTTGCCCCATCCACCAGAAACTGGATTCCCGAGACGATTATTTTGTCTCCCGGCTTGATGCCTTCGAGCACCACATAATCATTCCCGGTCATCTCGCCGATGCGCACCGCTTTCTGATGCGCGACTAGTTTGCCTTTCTCGTCTGCCGCCACGAAAGCGAAGTACTGTCCGCCGACACGCGACACTGCCACTACTGGAACGACCGGTCCCTGATGGGTTCCCCAGATCACTCGAGCGCGAATGAACTGTAAATTGCGCAATCGGTCCTCATTGTTGGCTATGCGCGACTTGATCAACACCGTCTGCGTAGTGTTGTCCACTTGCGGCGATATGAAACTAATACGGCTGTCTGCCATCACCTGGCCGCTGCCGTCCACGATTTGGACCGGCATATTCATCTTGAGCTGAGACGAGCGCTCCACCGGAATGTACACGTAGGCCTCGAGGCCGCCTGGCTTATCGACACTGGTGAGCATTGTGGTCGTAGTGACGCGGTCGCCTACGTGGACAGGAATGTCGCCCACGATTCCGGTCGACGGCGCGCTCACCCGATAATAGTGCAGCTGCGTCTGCTGCTCCTCCACTTGTGCGTCCAGAGATTTCAATTGAGCTTTAGCGGTATCGAGCGCCGATTTCGCCTGATCGAGATCTTGCTTCGCGACCACTCCGGCTGCAGCCAGAGCGCTGATTCGGTTGTATTGTTGCTGCGCATAGTCCAGGTTGGCCTCCTGGGCCGCCCGGCTGTGTTCCTGACTATTCACCGTGGCCTGCTGTTTGGTGGGATCAATCTGCATCAGGACGGCACCCGGCGAAACGTGGTCGCCGGAGTGCACGTAAATATCCGTGATCTGCCCCTCGACCTGGGGCATGATGACGGCCGAGTCCCGCGATTTCAAGGTCGCAACATATTCCGTGGTGTCGCTGATCGGCACCGACTGAGCCACTTGAATCTTTACTGGAATCGCCGGATCCGGCTGGGCTTGGGCTCCCTTCACGGAACTCCCGGTGCAAGCGGTCCCGAGCGCGGCAAGGAACAAAGCCACAAGAAGCGCGATGGGCGGCGCCAGACGCGGCGTCCGACTAACGCGACCATCTGCACTGAAACGCCTTCTCATTTCGAGGTCCTTTTCCGGTGCCCTCTCCCACTAGCCTAACAACTAAGCTTCAGATCGGCAAAGGCTTAGATACTAGTGAACCAGCCCAAAAGGACTAAGTTCCACACAGTCACCGTTAGACTGGAAAACGTGAGAGAAGTTATCGCGACGATTCGACAGACTTCGCCGGCAGGGCAGGCCAAGCATCTCTGGCAAAGCTGCAATGGACTCGGCCTCCGATGTGAACCGGCACTTCGCCTCTGCTACATTGTTGATGCCATGAAACCTGTCCGCAGTTTTGCCAGCGATAACAACGCTGGGGTTCATCCCAAGATGTTGCAAGCCATTGCCGGCGCCAACCAGGGGCATGTGGTTGGCTACGGAGACGACGCTTACACCGAGGCTGCGGTTCGCAAATTCAAGCAGCACTTCGGCGCTGATATCGAAGTTTTCATCGTCTTTAATGGCACAGCCGCGAACTGCCTGAGCCTGAAGGCGCTAACGGAGACTTATCAGGCTGTGATCTGCGCCGAGGCCGCCCATATCTATACCGACGAATGCGGTGCGCCGGAGAAATTCACCGGCTGCAAACTCATTCCGATTCCTGCCTCGGACGGCAAGCTCACCGTCGAGGCTGTTGGCCACGCCTACCACTGCATTGGCGACCAGCATCACGTTCAGCCGCGCGTGATCTCGATCACGCAAGTCACAGAAATGGGTACGGTTTACACGCCGAGGGAGATTCGCGATCTAGCCCGCTTCGCCCATGAGAGCAACATGTTTCTGCACATGGACGGCGCGCGAATTGCCAATGCGGCCGTCAGCCTGAGCCTGACCCTGCGAGAAGCTACACGGGACTTGGGCGTCGACGTCCTTTCTTTCGGCGGAACCAAGAACGGGGCCATGGGCGCCGAAGCCGTGGTTTTTTTCAACAAGAAGTTCAGCCACGATTTTCTTTATCTTCGCAAGCAGGGAATGCAGTTGGCGTCGAAAATGCGCTTTATCTCAGCTCAACTGGAGGCGTTGCTCACGAATGATCTGTGGCGGAAGAACGCCCAGCACGCCAACCGGATGGCCAGGTTGCTAGAAAAAGAAATTAGCAAAATCCCTCTGGTGAAGATTGTTTATGAGGTGGAAGCCAACGGCGTGTTTGCGCAAATTCCACGCAAAGCCATCGCCAAGCTGCAAAAGCGCTATTTTTTTTACGTGTGGAATGAGGAGCAGTCGGTCGTCCGCTGGATGTGTTCCTTCGATACCACCGAACAGGATGTGAAGCAATTCGCGAAGTTCGTGGCGGAAACGGTCAAGGAGTGAAGCAGGCGTGGAAAACTAACGCAACCCTGATGTTCACAGCCCGATCTAGTTCCACAATCGTTCCTTCAAGCGCAAGATCGCGTTAGGCCATCCGCTCTTGTAGCGAAGAAGCACAGTCGCATGAACGGTCTTAGGATACGGCGATGTCCTGTTGCTGAAGACCAGATCGTAGACTCCGGCACCTGGAAGGGAAGCATCGATCACGTCCCCGGTTGTCGAATTGCTTTGGTAGATGGTGGCCGTGGAGTAGCCAGTGCTCCACACCGCAAAGGCAGGGTTGGTTAGGACATACGCTTCGATCCCGTTGTCGGCATCTTTTCCGCTCTCTTTGCCCTTGCCGTGGGGCGGGCCGACAGGAGATGCGCTGAACTCGCCAGTAACGGTCACATCCAGCGCTCCAGGCGGGACCGTAAACTCATGAGCAGAGAAGCTGCGCGGGTTCACCGACACGGAAGCGTCAACCACGGTTTGCGCCTGGGACCAATGGACGAATTCCTGTACCTCCCGGGCCGCTGGACTTTCACCGGTTGCAGCCCACAGCACCGCCCCGAGCAACACTAGCAAGAACGACCACAGTAGAATTCGGCGTTGCCGCCGTGCCCGCAAAAACGCCATGCACTCGGCCAGCACCGTCGCCAGGGCTTCGAGGTTTCCTGTTGACGGCGCGGGCTTCCCACACTTCAGGCAGAACGCGGCGGTCGGAGGCAAGCGCGTACCGCAAGTGACACATGACAATCGAGATGGAGTCGCCGCGGGCAGAGCTTTAGTCGCCGCCACATCAGTCTTCTGCCCGCATCTCAAGCAGAATCGTGAGCCATCCGGCATGTCCGTGCCGCACCATCTGCACAACATATCGGCCTCGCGCTGGTCGAAATTCCCGCCCGATCGACCCTCGAACAGAACTGGACAAATATACTCGTCTTCTTAGATATAGGACGAAGAAGAAATCGGCCCTTATCCGGCAGTGTTCATTCGCAGCGGTTCCGCAGGATGTTAGGGAGTTCGCTAAGTTCGCGTTGGGAATGGCTAAGGTTCATCAACTGCAATGGCGACAGGTAAGAGTCCAGGCTGCTATTGATTTTTGTCCATTCTTCTACTACAGTGTCGCTCACTCCCCCAAGATTTGGGAAAGGTTTGTCTTTTCGGAAGATGAGATGGGTCGAAATTGGCTTAATTTACTCCTGATTTGCTCTCTGGCGATCGTTGTCCCTAGCTGTGGGAGCGGGCAACAGTTGGTGTCCATCGCCATTCAGCCCACGACCGAATCGTTCGGGTCCTCGACCACGCCCGTGAACGAAGACACGGGGCTGAACGTTCAACTTAGGGCGCTTGGTTCCTATATACATCCGCCAGCGACAAAGGATATTACGAACACGGTTACTTGGGCCTCAAATACGGCAGACATCGCGACCGTTAACTCTGCGGGTGTGCTGAGCGCCGCTGGCTTGGCGTGCGGAGATGCTCTCATTTCGGCAACGGTGACGACAAACAGGAGCAGTGGGAATATCTCGTCACAGGGTGCCCTGGTGACCGGATACATGACCGCAAGCGTCGTGTGCTTCTCCGGGCTAACCTTGACGGTGGACTTCTTCGGCAACGGATCCGGTACTGTAACAAGCTCTCCTCCGGGCCTTAGCTGTGCAGGGACATGTGGTGCGAGCTTTGCGTCGGGAACTACGATTACACTCACCGCCGTGCCAAACAGCGGCTCGTCTTTCACGAGTTGGGTCGGATGCGACGCCGTATCCGGGCAGGTCTGTACTGTGAGCAACCTTAGTACCAATCGCACCGTGACGGTAACATTTAATTGAAAACTAGCCGATGCGCCGAGCGTTAGCTCTCATCGAGCATCCTCTCCAGCGTCGGTTTGTGCTTCTCGATCTTCTTCTTGCGATTGGGAACTACCCGTGAGGCTGGAGGCGCTCCGATTTGCTCCCGGGCCATGGTCTTCACCGCTTCCACCGCTGTGAAGCGCTTCAATTTTTTCTTCTTTGCCATTGCTCTCATCTTGCCATAGCTCATCCCGCGGTGACGTGCAATAATACAGAGCTATTGAAGAGTTGAGCGGAGCGGATTGCCGCGGCTTGGCCAACGACTAACGACGAGCGGCCAAACGACCCTATGGAAGAACGCGAGTTTTTTGATGAACGGCCTGAAAAGAAGGTGGCGACGTTGAATTGTCCGCATTGCCAGCAGGCCGCCGAATACGAAATCAACTGGCTGGTGCGCACCAAGAAGAACCAGCTTTCCGGCCGCGCCGACGAGCGCGATCGCGCCCGCTTTGCTAAAGCCAAATCCTACATGCTCCGCCGCGATGACATGATGGCCTGCAAGAATATGCGCTGCCGCAAGCGCTTCGAGATTTCAGGTGTGCAGTCGGTCGTGTTTACCGACTAGCTCTTTTTTTGTCTCCGCATTTCCCCTCGTCCTCTTCACTCATTTATACTAGTGGGTTTCCCATGGCTGGTTGGTGGTTTCTGTAGAGACGTTGCTCGCAACGTCTCAGCCGCAGCCAGCCGGACTCAAAGGAGTTTTCGCTTGAAGATTCTGGTCTGTATGAAACAGGTGCCGCAGAAGGATGCGCCGCTCAAGCTTAACGAGTCTGGCACTTGGATTCGCGAAGACGTGTCCTACGAAGTCAACGAACCCGACGCCTACGCCTTAGAGGAAGCGTTGCGACAGAAAGAAAAGCACGGTGGAGAAGTCGTGGTCATTACATCCGGCCCGGCCCGTGCCCAGCAAGTGCTGCGGGAAGCCCTCGCGAAAGGCGCTGATCGCGCCATTCATCTCGAAGACAACGCTTTTGTTGGACTGGATGCATTCAATACGGCGCGAGCTTTCGCCTCCACGATTAAAGAAGACACATTCGACTTAATCTTTACCGGGCTGCAATCGGACGACTACGGTTATGCGCAAACCGGAGTCGTGCTGGCGGAACTGCTCGGCTGGCCTCACGCCACCATCATCATGCAAATCGAGAAAAGCGACACCGGAATTCGGGTCAAGCGAGAACTCGAGGCTGGCTACTTCCAGTTCGTGGACATGCCGCTGCCCGCGGTACTGACCATCCAGTCGGGCATCAACAAACTGCGCTATGCCACGCTGATTGGCATTAAGCAGGCCAAGAACAAGCCGCTGCGCAAGGTCGCAATGGCGGAAGTGCAGCCGGCGGTGACGGGAAATCTGCAGAAGATCGAGCGGCTGTACGTGCCGCAGAAAACCAAGAACACGGAATTCCTGGAAGGCTCAGCGGGGGAAGTCGCCAAGAAATTGGTGGACAAGCTGCGGAACGAAGTGCGTGTGCTGTAGTGACCGCAAACGCCGAGCTTGGCTCGGCTGGACAGCCGAGGGCGGCTGTCCCCACGTGATTGTAGCGAGGAGCTAGAAGCTGCATTTATGCCTGACACAATCTTAGTCGTCGTTGAACAACGCGAAGGTAAACTGAACCGCGTCTCCTGGGAGACGCTCACTGCGGGTCAAGCTCTTGCGGCTGAGACCGGTTGGGCACTCGAAGCTGCAGTGGTCGGCAGCAGCGTGGGGAATTTTGCCAACGAAGTTGCCGCCAAGAAGGTCTCAAAGGTTTACGCGGTTGAGTCTCCCAAGCTCGAGCCCTATACCCCGGATGCCTTCTCATCTGCTCTTAAACAATTCATCGAAGCGAAGCAGCCCAAACTGGTGTTGATGCCGCACACGTATCAAGTGCGCGATTTTATTCCCAAGCTGGCGACAGCCATTGGACGCACCGCGATCACCGACTGCATCGGCTATAAGAAAGATGGTGGCAAGCTGCTCTTTACCCGTCAGATGTTTCAGGGCAAGCTGGCGGCGGATGTGAGTTTTACCTGCGATGCTCCCTGGTTCGTCACCTTCCAGAACGGAGCCTTTCGCGGGGATAAGGCTGAAGCGGGAGCTAGTGCGGCTCCGGTCGAGACGGTAAATGCGCAGATCGCGGACGGCGTCATCCGCAACAAGCCGCAGGAAGTTTTCAAAGAAGCCAAGCAGGCGGTTGACCTAACGCAGGCCGAGATTATCGTTTCCGTTGGGCGCGGAATCAAAGAACAAAAGAATATCGAACTGGCCAAACAGCTTGCCGAAGCTCTGGGCGGAGAGCTGGCAGCTTCTCGTCCGATTTGCGACTCTGGATGGTTACCCATGGATCGGCAGATTGGTTCATCGGGTCAGACGGTCGCGCCAAAGCTGTATCTGGCACTCGGGATCAGCGGAGCGATTCAGCACATTGTCGGAATGAAGGGCGCGAAAACCATCATCGCGATCAACAAAGACTCAGAAGCACCGATCTTCGAGATCGCAGATTACGCCGTAGTGGGAAATCTCTTCGACATCGTCCCGCCGCTGATTGAAGAAGTGAAGAAGGCGAAGGCAGGAGCCTAGAGTCAGGCACGGATCACCACGGATTCGTACTGAGCAGGATTTGATCAGTGATGATCCATGTGAATCCGTGACCAGGTTTTCCTTATGTTGGTTTTTCGTAAACCTCTCGAGAACATCGAACGTCCGCAAATGCCCGCCGACGTTGTCATCGTCGGTGGTGGGCCTGCGGGAATGGCCTGCGCTCTACGCCTCTCGCAGTTGATCGACGCGCACAATGCGAAGAACCCAGATTCGCAGCTGAGCAAAGAAAACATCTACGTGCTCGAAAAAGCCCGCGAGGTTGGCCAGCACTGTCTCTCCGGCGCTCTACTCGATCCGCGCTCCATGCGCGAACTCCTTCCTGGATTTGAAAAGGAAGCTCCTCTCGACGCCGAGGTCACTCGCGAAGCGGTTTATTTTCTGACCGAGAAAAGTAAATTCAAGTTTCCCATCACGCCTCCGCCACTGCGCGACCACGGCAATTACGTCATCTCGCTAAATCGATTTGCGAAGTGGTTGGGCAGCAAGGTCGAAGAAACCGGGATCACGATCTTCACCGGCTTCGCAGGATCAGAGTTGCTCTTTGACGGTGCCCGCGTCACCGGCGTCCGCACCGATGACAAGGGCGTGGACAAGGAAGGCCATCCCAAATCGAACTTCGAACCCGGCTACGATCTGCAGGCCAAAGTAGTCATTCTGGCGGAAGGCACGCGCGGCTCGTTGACCAAGCAACTGATCACGAAATTTGATCTTGCCAAAGACAGCAATCCGCAGACTTACGGCCAGGGCATAAAAGAGTTGTGGGAGGTTCCCTCGGGCCGCATCGCGCCAGGCGAAGTGATCTACACGCTGGGCTGGCCGCTGACCACTAAAGAGTATGGCGGCGCCTGGATCTACGGGGGGAAAGACAACATCGTTTCGCTCGGCTTCGTCACCGGCCTCGACTATCCCGACCCGCGTCTTGATCCGCAACATGTGTTGCAGGATTTCAAACAGCATCCCTTTGTTGCGAAATTGCTCGAAGGCGGCAAGATGATTCGCTACGGTGCGAAGTCGCTGCCTTATGGCGGCTGGTGGGCGATTCCGCCGGTCGCGGGCAACGGCTGGATGATTCTCGGCGATTCCGCCGGTTTCCTCAACTCGCAGCGCCTCAAAGGAATTCATCTGGCGATCAAGAGTGGAATGCTGGCGGCTGAAACTGCCTTCGAAGCGCTCAAGAAAGATGACTCGTCTGCCACCATGCTCAGCGGCTTCCAGAAGAAAGTCGAATCCAGCTGGATCAAAGAAGAGCTTTGGAAGGTTCGCAACTTTCATCAGGGATTCGAGCACGGATTCTTCGCGGGCTTGTTCCACGCCGGGATACAGCAGTTCACTGGAGGACGCGGCCTGCACAACCGATACCCCGGCACCGCAGGCTATCAACACATGAAGAACCTTGCCGAGTTGCCCGCTGACGGCGGCCCCGAAGCGCACGTGCTCGGCCCCGCGAAGGGCGACGGCAAGCTCACCTTCGACAAGCTCACCGACCTTTATCACTCGGGCACCAAGCATGAAGAAGATCAGCCGGCGCATCTGGTCATTGACGACACCAACATCTGCAACACGCGCTGCGTGAAAGAATATGGCAGCCCTTGCCAGAATTTCTGTCCCGCCAACGTTTACGAAATGGTCGACGACGCCGAACAACCCAACGGCAAGCGCATCAGCTTGAACCCCTCGAACTGCGTACACTGCAAGACGTGCGACATCGCTGACCCGTATCAGATCATCACTTGGGTTCCGCCGGAAGGCGGCGGCGGGCCTAACTATGACGGGATGTGATTAAGAAAAAGATGATGCTGAGACGATCCCGAAACGCCGTGCAGTTTCTGTTCGTCGCGATCTTTTTTCTCTCGGCTCGAGCCCAGCAATCCTCCATCCCACCCACAGGCTTTCAGGGTCTGGATCAATACCGCGCGTCGCGCATCGCGATTTTCACCGATGACTTCGGCCAACTCGCTCGCTATCGTGAAGCTAATGCCAGCCTCAAACCACCCGCGGCGGGCGAAAGTCGCGTCGTGTTCTTCGGCGATTCCATCACCGACATATGGAAGCTGGAAGAATATTTCCCTGGCAAACCCTACATCAACCGCGGCATTGGCGGACAAACCACACCGCAAATGCTGGTGCGCTTCCGTCAGGACGCGATCGATCTGCAGCCGAAGATAATTGTTATTCTGGCGGGCACCAATGACATCGCCGGCAATACCGGGCCCATGCGACTGGAAGACATCGAAGCCAATTACGCTTCAATGGCGGAGTTGGCGCGCGCACATCAAGTCCACCTTGTGTTTTCGTCCGTTCTGCCGGTGCACAATTACACCCCGCAGTCGCAGGATTTATTTGCCCAGCGTTCACCGAAGAAAATCCTGGAGCTGAACCGCTGGCTGAAGGCCTACTGCGAAGCGAACGGCCTCGTGTATCTCGATTACTTCAGCGCCATGGTGGACGACAAGGGCTTGCTGAAGCGAGACCTCGCCGACGATGGCCTGCACCCCAACGCGGCCGGCTACAGGTTAATGGCGCCGCGAACCCAGGCGGCGATTGACAAAGCGGTGGCGCAGTCTGCCAAACCTTAGTTGTGCCTTTGATTGCCCGTCTGCATCTATAATTGAAGACAAGTTTCCGACCGCTGCAACCTTTGGGCATACCCTGGCTGGAGCGGCGAGGGAGACGGCACGCGGGCGAGGGCGCCCGCGCCACGCATCTCCCAAGGGTGCAGGTGGAAACGCTTGCGCCTCCCGTGCTTCGTGTGAAGCCATTGGAAAGGAAGCAGCCGCCGGGGATGGTCCCGCCTGTTTGTCTCTTTTCCGGAAGCGGTCGTTAGTCGCCGGTCGTTCGCAAGACTTCCGGCGACGAGGCCAACGACTATCGACCAACGACTATCAACCGTGACCCTCATCGACAAATTCGGCCGCCCCATCACCGATCTCCGGATCTCGATCACGGATCGCTGCAACTACAAGTGTGTCTACTGTCGTACGGGCAACGAAGGCGCGCTTTATGGCGATCTGCCTTTTGCCGACTATCTGCGCATGGCTCGAATTTTGGCGGCGCTCGGGATCAAGAAAATCCGCCTCACCGGGGGTGAGCCACTCTTGCGCAGCGGCGTGATTGATTTCGTGCGGGAACTGGCTAAGCTGCGTTCCATCGATGGTGAAGAGCTTGATCTTGCGATGACTACCAACGGCCACCTGCTCGCGGAAATGGCGCAGCCGCTCAAGGATGCTGGCTTGAATCGCATCACGGTCAGCATGGATGCGGTGGATCCCGATCGTTTCGCTCGCATCACGCGCGTGCCCAACGGCTATGACCACGTGCTGGCGGGAATTCGCGCCTCCCGGCGGGCGGGGCTGTGGCCGGTCAAGGTCAATTGCGTGCTCATGCGCGGCTTCAATGAAGATCAGATCATCCCCTTCGGCATGTTTAGCCGTGAAGAAGGCGTCATCGTTCGCTTCATCGAATTCATGCCGCTCGAGGAGGACCGCACATGGTCTCCTGCCACCGTGGTCACGCTGGATGAAATTGTCGAGCGCATGGCGGAGTACCGTCCGCTGGTCGAGATTCCGCACGCCCGCAGCGAAACCGCGCGACGGTATCACTTCGACGACGGCGTTGGCGAAATTGGAATCATCGCTCCGGTTTCGCATCCCTTTTGCGGTCACTGCAGTCGCATCCGCATCACCTCCGACGGAAAAATCCGCACCTGCCTGTTTTCGGTGTGGGACCACGACCTGCACGAACTCATGCGTCGCAGAGCTTCCGACGAAGAGCTGGTGGAATTTATCAGAGGCGTGGTTCAGAGAAAAGAAGAGCGCCACCACATCGGCGAGGCAGATTTCGTGCCAGCGTCAAGGACGATGGTGCATATCGGCGGCTAGTGAACATGCGGGGCGGACACTTTTGTCCGCCGCCGGTGATTTTGTAGGTTGGAGAACCAAGTCAAGAGCGGCGGACAAAGTGTCGGTCCTACACGGCCGATCCGAATCCAGCTACGCGACGTGCCGCTTTCTCTCAGACTCTTCTTGGCGTGGGCCTTCGGCAAGTTGCAGGTGGAGGGGGCGCGTGGTCACGACTCCTTTCTCCAAAACCACTTCAAGGCTTTGCACGCAGCGTGCGCAGAGCCAGAAGTACTCAATCCTGCGGGATGGCGAGTGAGTGCTCTCCGAGGCGACAATGCTGGTCTCGATCTTGAATATCCTACCTTCGTGCAGGTAGTGAAACCGAGACAGACATGCCGGATTCGCGCACTTGGAGAGCACGGGGGAACCTCCTGATCAAAGTCGCGGGCTGCTCTCCAAACAGCCGTCACAGTGGATTATAAAACTCCTGGAGAGAAACTGAAACATCAACCGAGACACGACGACGACTGTTTCTTAAGAACCTCATCCCGCTCTTAAAGACGTCATCCCGAGTCCCGCGCTTTTCAGCGGGCCGAGGGATCTCGCGCGGGCCATTTCATCCTGACCAGTTGCAGAAATGTGCGCCGCTCATTCTCTGCGTCCTCTGCGGACCTTCTCAGCGATCTCTGCGATTAAAGTCTTTGTTCCACTGCTCAACCCACGAGGCATTTTTCCGATTCAATCTCGCGATTAGTCTTTACTTCGATACCTCAACTGGATATTCTGTATCAGTACAAATTAGCTCTTTGACAATCCGGCTGCTTCACCCGTTGCCAGCCGCTGTCCCTCGAAGGCGACTGCTAACTCCTTATTCCGGAATATTTTACGCATAAGTCCTTATTCCTTAAAGATTTTGGTGGTAGTCTGCCCCTAACCCCATGATTCCAAAACATCGGGGGGGGAGGGGGGATACCCGTTGATAAAATTATTCCCGCAATGGGAATCACGACTCTGGTTCACCTCTACGAGAACGTCGAACACCTTTTCTGACACCAACGTCTAAGTTAACGGAGCCTTCGCGTATGAGAAGAATCGCCGTCAGCCATGTACTTCTGCTGAGCCTGCTCGCGGTTGCGCACCCGGCTCTTGCTCAGGCCCAAGCCGATCCGAGCGCCAAGCCCGCTCAGTATTTCTTCGTATTGCTGAACCGTCCGACTAACGCTCCGCAACTCAGCAAAGAAGCCGGCGAAAAGCTGCAAGAAGAGCACATGGCCAACATCCGAAAGATGGCGGCTGAACGCAAACTCGTGATCGCCGGGCCATTCATGGAGGACACCACGCTGCGTGGCATCTTCGTGTTCCAGGCGGACTCGCAGGCGCAGGCGCAAGATTGGGCCAATAGCGATCCAGCGGTCAAGGCAGGCCGTCTAGCGCCCGAGGTGCACGGGCCGTGGCTTATTGATGCCAACGCGATTCACCCGCCATCCACTCCTGAGGGAATGGAGCAGTACACGCTGGTGCTGATGAAGAAGGGTGAAAAATGGAAATTGGATGCGCCCGCGTTTAATTTAGTGGTGAAAGAATTTCCTGCCTTTGCGAAAGAGATGAAGGCGCAAGGGTATATGGCCATCGCCGGATTGTTACCGTTTAACGATCCACGCGAGCTGCGTGCCGTTGCTATCTTCTGCGTCGGGCCGGAGCAGACCGCGACCTTGTTAAAAGAAGATCCGGCTGGTAAAGCGGGACTGCTCAAGCCAGAAATCCATCCCTGGGCCACGGGCAAGGGAGTGCTGGCTCCGGGACAACCGATGCAATAGCGTGCTCCGGAGGCTCATTCATCCCTCCCCCGATGAAAAGGTATAATGTTAAAGCACTGATTTTGCTTGAGTACCGGAGGAAGTTTCTATGGATCCGCTTGCCAGCGGTTTCTGGGCGCGCTTGAAAGCCAACCGCCCAGCATACACGCTCACGATTTTGGCCACACTGACGGTCGGTATTCTTATCGGAACGGTCATTTCCAAGGGAGTGAAGGGCCAGGAGAAGAAGGGCTCGGATGCAACCCCGCTGACCGTCCCCTCGCCGCAGCAACTCTCGAACCAGTTCTCGCAAATCTCCAAGCAACTGGAACCGACTGTGGTCAACGTCAACACCGAATCGACGATCAAGAATCCGCATCGTCGAGGGCACGGCGGCAATCCCGACCAGCCCGATGATCAGGACCCCTTCGGCGATTTCTTTGATAAGTTTTTCGGCGGCCAGCAAGGCAACGGTCCCATCCGCGAGCGTTCACTGGGCTCTGGAGTGATCGTCGACGCTAAAGGTTACATCGTCACCAATCGCCACGTGGTTGAAAAAGCCGACCGCATCCGGGTGAAGCTCATGGATGATCCGCCCGGAACTTTTCATGACGCCAAGGTAATCGGTTCCGACCAGGAAACCGATCTGGCCGTGATCAAGATCGAGTCTGAAAAGCCTCTGCCCGTCGCCAAGCTGGGCAACTCTGACAGCATGGAGGTAGGAGATTGGGTCCTTGCCGTGGGCAGTCCGTTTGGCCTGTCAGAGACGGTGACCGCCGGAATCGTTTCGGCGAAGGGCCGCAACATCGTGCCCAACCGGCAATTCCAATCATTCATTCAGACCGATGCGGCCATCAATCCCGGCAATTCGGGAGGCCCACTGGTGAACATGGCCGGCGAAGTGATCGGCATCAACACTGCGATTCTCACCGATACGAATGCCTATGCTGGCGTGGGTTTCGCCATGCCTTCAAACACCGTCGTGAGCGTCTACAACCAACTGATTGCACCGGAACACCGCGTGGCCCGCGGCTCGATCGGGATCATGTTCAATGCCCAGGAAAATCCGGCCATTTCCCGTGTCTATGGAGCGGGCGCCGGCGGCGTAACTGTGTCCGCGGTAACTGCTGGCAGTCCTGCTGAGCAGGCCGGGCTGAAAGTGGGTGACACGATTGTCTCGGTCGATGGCAAGCCGGTAAAGAACGGCGACGAACTCGTAGCCGATATCGCCAGCCGCAAGCCCGGCACCAAGGTGAACCTGGGCCTCGTTCGCAACGGCAAGAAACAGGATGCTACGGTCACCGTCACTGATCGTGCCAAACTGTTCGCCGCTCGCCTGGGCGAAGACGATGAGAACGGTGAAGAGGCAGCGCCAAAAGAGAGCAAGTTGGGGTTGACGGTTCGCGCCGTTACCTCTGAAATGGCCGATCGCCTGGATATTCCTGCCGGTAAAGGCGTAATTGTGCAGGATATCAAGCCCTCGTCCTTTGCCGACGACGTCGGTCTCACGCGCGGAGACGTCATTCTCGAGATCAATAAACAGGCGGTGAATTCCGAGGATGACTTTAACCGGATCTCTTCATCCCTGAAGAGCGGACAGGATGTGGTGTTCCTGGTACGCCAGCGGGGTTCAGGCCGCCAGGACGGCACCATCTTCCTGGCCGGTACACTTCCGTAACCTGGATACAAACCGTCGAGACTGGCACTGAGAACCCTGATCGGGGATGATTACTCAGTGCCCGACTCTGGTTTGCGAGGATAATGTTTGCGCTTATTTGACCGGGGGATAACAAGGCTTTCGGCGCTCGGCTGCGTCGCGCTACTTGCGGCGACGCTGTCGAGCGCGCAAGAGACGGACAGCAAGTCCTCCGCTCAGCCGGCGAGCACGCCTGCTGCGTCTTCCTCACATGCCTCGACGAGTTCTCATGCTAAGACCTCCAAGTCCACTCACACGTCCGCGCACTCGACTACGGGCAAGAGCAAGAAGTCGCGAAAGTCTGCCTCCAAGGGACGTGCTCATGGACAGCAGAAGATTGATTCCAAGCGTACCGAGGAAATCCAGGAAGCCCTGATCCGCGAGCACTACCTGGACGGAAAGCCCACCGGTGTTTGGAATGACGCCACGCAACAAGCCATGCAGAAGTATCAGGCGGACAACAACTGGCAGTCCAAAACTACTCCCGATGCTCGCGCGCTGATCAAACTGGGATTAGGTCCGGATCACGACCATCTGCTGAATCCCGAAAGCGCCATGACCAGCCAACCTCAGGCGCGTCCTTCAACTCCCGGCACTGCGCCGGAACCAGACAAGCAACAAAGATAGAACACCAAGAACGTCGCCACGGATCTACACGGATCCCACGGATCAAGAAGAACCAAAGTAAGAAAAAGAGGTATCCGCGTTGATCCGTGGGAATCCGTGACGAAAGATCGTGACTTAACTCTTCATTACCGGAGAGGGAAAATATGGTAGCGGTTGCCCACTTACAATCGCTCGCGGATTGCCATCGACCAGCGCGCGTGCCACCTCTTCTCCGCAGATTTCCGCGGCCGCGTTGCGCGCTGTGGAAAGCACTGGCGGACGATTTCTGGTGTCATGCGCATCCGTCGCCAGCACGTGGACGGCTTCCCGTTTGAGCAGCCACTGGGCGGTTTGCCACGCTGCCTCGCCCCAGCGTCCCGTGAACGCCGACCCGGTCACCTGGATCACGCAGCCCAGTTCCACCCACTGCAGAATGCGTTGTGGAGTGCGCTGCATGATCGGATTGCGTTCCGGATGCGTAATGATCGGGGTCAATCCCTTCTCCAGCAGCTTGCTGAAGTGTTCTTCGATCTGAACGGGAACACTGTAATTGCTCAGTTCGACCAACAGGTACCGCGTACTTTCGATGGTATAGCGATTGGGAAACAACATCACATCCTGCAGATTTTCATACGAGAGATGGAAGTCGCAGCCCAGGCTGAGGCTGGGAGCCTGACCGATGCGTTGCCGGAGATAGTCGAGCAGCCGCGCCAGGAAGTCGCGGTCGTAACGATAGCGGTCGTTGGCGTGCGGCGTGGCGACAATCTGCTCAATGCCATCCGCAACCGCCATTCGACACATCTCCTCCGCCACGTCCCAGGATTTGGGGCCGTCGTCCACCTCGGCGAGGATGTGGCAATGGATGTCGATCACGCTGGACTACTCTGGCTTTAATGCGATTTAAGCAGATTTTGCGACAAAGACCAAGCTGGTTGCGAAAGCCATTGCGGATCAAAGGCGTAGCTAAGTTGAGGCTGCTCGGACATTCAGGCCCATCCGGTGCAGCAACTCTGCAAATCGTGGATCCGAGCGCACCGAGTCGAGCCGCCGCGTGACCTTTAGAAACGCCATTTGACTTTCCCGGCCAGCGTACGCTTTCTCCAGCCATTGAAACGTGTTCTCGGAATCGCCGATGCCAGCAAAAACCACTGCCATATCGAAAGCCGAAACGTAACGCTGCTTGGATATCTGTTGCAAACTGGCAAGAACTTTACGGGCCTCCTTCAGATTGCCCGAAACTCCGTAGGCATGGCCCAACGACGCCAATGCAGGCGGGTTGTTGTGGGAAAGTTCAACCGCCTTCTGGTACTCACTGATAGCTTGCGGCCACATACCCTGACCTTCGTAAACGGAACCCAGAGAGATGTGCGCAGGCACGAAATTTTGATCCATTTCCAGGGTTCGCCGGCTGGCGTCGATGGCTTGCGAGTACTGGCCCAGGTCGCGGTAGCGCCCCACCAAGGTCGTATCGATCGCCAAGGAGAGAGGGTCGATCTGCTGCGCCTTCTTGGCCTCCTCCATCGCCTCGGGAAAACGGCCCATCGCCGAGAGATAGTAGCTATACCAATGGTGGGCGGTCGCGTAGTTCGGATTCAACTCAATGGCGCGGCGGAATTCTTGCTCGGATCGGGTCCAGTCCCAGTCGTAGTAAAACTCCACCAGCCCCAGTTCGGCATGCCCTTCTGCGATCGAGGGATCTAACTCCAACGCCTTGCTGGCTGCGACGTGGCTTTGGCGCTCGCCACGCGTGCAGGTAAAACATCCGAGCCCAGGATGGAGTAGGTATCAGCCAAGCCCGCATAGGCGGCAGCGAACTGCGGGTCTTGCGAAATCGCCTGCTCGTAATAATCGATGCTCTTCTTCAGGCCGTCATCGGTCCGCTTATTCCAGAAGTAACGCCCCTTCAGATAAGCCTCGTATGCCTCAGGCTCGACGGGATGCAGATTGAGGGGCCGCGCGTCAGCGGGGGAGACGACTTTTCCCTGTACTTCTTCGGCAATGTCACGGGCCGCCGAGCTCTGGAGAACCAACACGTCTTTGAGATCGTGGTCGTAACTTCTCGCCCACAAATGACGATCACTGGCAGAGTCGATCAACTGCACTCGGATCCGTACCCGGTCTCCAACCCGTTGCACCGTTCCTTCAATAAGAGTATCCACGCCGAGTTCACGGCCAATCTCGGGGGCTGTTTTGCTCGCGCCTTTATAGTGCATGGCCGAGGTCCTCGAAATCACGCGCAGGCTTCCGAACTGGGCGAGATCCGTGGTGAGTTCGTCGGTCATCCCATCCGCAAAATAGTCCTCGTCTGAGTTATTGGAGAGATTCTGCAGCGGGAGGACTGCAATCGAGCGGAGCGGTTTGGGAGCAGACGCAACTGCCACGGAGGCATTCTTAGTCGACCGAAACAGTGCGAACAGTCGAGTTCGCGTTCCGGCCAGATTGAAGACCAGAGCCGCAGCAGCCAGGACCAGAACCGCTGGCGCAAGAAATAAATGGAGGCGCGAGCGTCCTGCCCCAGCCAGGGACACAGGGTCTGGCGAGCCTTCGCCGGTCATCGTCTCGACGACTGCGGTTGGCTTCTTCGCTTTCGTTTCCTCTAAGGCTTCGACCGGGGCGATGAACCGGTATCCCAGTCGCGGGATGGTCTCGATATAGCGCGGCTCAGTGGCGGAATCGCAAAGTGCTTGGCGAAGCTTCTTGATTGACGTATTGAGCCCGTGCTCGAAGTCGACGAAAGTGTCGGCCGGCCAAAGCTTTTGCTGGATTTCCTCCCGGGTCACGACCTCGCCCGCACGATTGAGCAGCAGTTCCAGGATGGCGAAGGGTTGACCACGAAGCCTCAGGGGTGTCCCATTCTTGGCCAACTCCCGGGTACGGGTCTTTGCCTCAAACGGCCCAAAACGGAAGATCAACGACGGCGTCTCCATGTGGCCAGACCCCAGCGTTGGGTGCTGGGAACTTCGAGCGGGGATTGTACCATTGTGTTCCCAGAACACCGCCAATGAAAATATAACTCCATTTATTTTCAATCACTTGCTGAATCACCTGTAATTCACCTTCAATTCACTGACCGTGCATTGCTTACGCAATCCAGACCTGACAATGTCCGCGCCAGCAGAAACGAGTAGTCCGTGAGCTTTCCATCTGCGTAGGGCACGGGCTGAGGATCCTTGGATCGTGTCTGGTTCCTGGATGAGCGATATGAAGAGGGGGTGGCCATCTTTGATTTCATTTCCTGGCACCTTGGCCTCGACTTCGACTGCTTTACGAGTGAGGAGGTCTCAGTGAGGATTGGCGGTCGCTCGATTTTTTCTCGCGAACGCGCATTCGACGGATGGTGCCTGAAACGAAATCCCCAGCCGCGACACTATGCCCACGAAAGCATGAGCGCGTCGCCCAAGGCAGGGCAGGTGTGCCATCGACTTTCTGCGAGGACAAAGACGCGTGCCGACTGATCCTTACCGGCCTGATTTCGCGCTTTAAGAGAGTAGAGGGGCTTCAATTGGTCTGCGGCGGAGGAAGTTTCGGGTTCTCGATGTTGAGGCGTTAAAGGGCCTTGGCTCTGCTCTCCGCTGGGATGGATGCGTATCCGGCAAGCCACGACTGAAACGAAATCGACGCTCGCAACACTATGCACGAAAGCAAGAGCCCTGCCAAGAAGTAGGGTTCGCATCTTGAGCATTCGGTCCGCACGCCGGACGCTTAACTCAGCAGGAAATTGGTTTTCGGGAAGACAAACTCTCGGGGGAGAAGGTTTGCCTTCCCGGACGCAATACGGCCCCGGGCGTCAAGTCCCGGGGCCGTCATTCCGAATCGGGGGAAAGTCCTGGATCGGTAATGTTCTGAGGTAGGGATCAACGCGCGATTCGCGCTCGAAGATCTCGATCAGGTAGCAAATCAAAAAAAGGAGAATCTATGTTCCGCATAAGCGTTGGTGTGTGTGCGTTTTTTCTGCTGGCTTGCTTCGTTTTGCCCATGGCTGCGCAGCAATCGCCCGTTCCTCCCGTAACTGGTACCGGCACGGCGAATCACATTACAAAGTGGATCACGACTACGCAACTCGGAAACTCCGGCATCTTTGAGACTGCGGCCACCGAGGTTGGTATTGGAACCACGACCCCGGCCGCTAAACTGGATCTCAACGGCACCGGAGATGTCCGCGACACTCTCACCCTGTTTCCCAAATCAACTCATCCGACGTTGTCGATTCACGGAACCGCTTTCGCCGTCAGCAGCACCGGCAAAGTGACCTTTGTTTCCGGTCAGACCTTCCCCGGTGCGGGCACGGTGACCAAAGTCAACAGCGGAGCGGGACTGACGGGCGGTCCGATTACGACGACCGGGACGCTCAGCATTGCCACCGGCGGTGTGACCAACACCATGCTCGCCCATCCATCACTCACAGTGACGGCGAACAGCCCTTTGTCCGGTGGAGGCTCGGTGGCATTAGGAGGCAGCACCAGTCTGGGCCTAGCCAACTGCGCCGCCAACCAGATTTTGCAATTTCTCAGTGGCGCCTGGAAGTGCTCTAGCGCAGGCAGCGGAACCGTAACCAGCGTGGGCAGCGGGGCCGGACTAACCGGCGGCCCGATCACTACCAGCGGCTCGCTCAGCATCGCGACCGGCGGCGTGACCAATGGCATGCTTGCCAACTCGTCAGTGACGGTGAAGGCTGGCACAGGGTTGAGCGGCGGCGGAGCCGTGGCGCTCGGCGGCAGCACCACTCTTAACAACACTGGCGTCCTCAGCGTAACGACTACCTCCGGAATCACGAACAGCGGTGGTCAAAATCCAAGCCTGGGCATCGACGACACGATCGTGCCCGAACTCGCCCTCAGCAACTTCTTCGCGGCCAGCCAGTTCGTCAGCGGCTTCCTGGATGCATTCGTCGGCGACGCCACGGCTCTCTACGCGTTCAATACAAGTACAGTTCCCACCAACCCGGCGCTGTATGTGGAGAATGACGATGTGACCAATGCCGCCGATCTGGCCTTCGATGTGAAGGGTCCCAACTTCGGCGGTGAATGCTCCGTCGATGTCAGCGGGAATCTGTTCTGCACTGGCACTCTGGGCGTCGCAGCGAAAGGTCCGGGTAACAAGAAGATCGGTCTCTACACCATGCAATCGTCCGAGGACTGGATCGAAGACTTCGGCTCCGGTGCACTCAAGGGAGGTGTAGCCACGATTCAGTTGGACCAGCGCTATGCCAAGACCATCAGCGGCAAATCCGACTACCACGTATTTCTCACGCCCGCCGGTGACTGTGACGGCCTGTACATCGCCAACCGGACTGCAACCTCGTTTGAGGTCCGTGAACTCAAGAATGGAAGCTCGAGCGTGGCATTCGATTATCGGATCGTTGCCCATCGCAAGGGAGTCGAATCCTCGCGGCTGCCCGATGTCACTGGGAGGTTCATAAGCAAGCCAGTACGGCCATCGGTTTCCAGCGCGCCAGGCGTCCGAAGGTAGGTTGCGAGATATGTCGGAATCGAAATGAGCCGTGCAAACCTTGAGGTCAGTGACCTGGGCCCGCACGAAAAAGATCAAAACCGTCGAGAGGCATGCGGCTGCAACCGTACCACTCGATCAGATCGCGATGATTCGCGAAAAAGGAGAAATGATATGTTGAAAAATGGAGAGAAGAACAAGCTTCTTTCTAAGTTGGTGAGAGCCATACCAGGCACAGCCGTGCTAGTGGCGCTAACATTCGCCGTTGGATTGGTCGCACCAATGTCAGTCGCACAGACGTCGTCAAAGGTGGCGGACGCCCAGCCGATTCCTCCAAGGTTCTCTGGGAACGCGCGCTTGGTCATGATGGATGACATTCACAAGGCCACGGCGGCCGAGTTGGCCGCACACCCAGAATCCCTGCGCCCGCGCGACGGTCTCACCGACGAGCAATACGAGGCCAAGAAGCGCGCGGCGTTGAAGCGCTGGCCGATCATTCACACCGGCAAGGAAGGTCCGGCGCCGCTGGTGCCTCCCACCCCAGGCTTTGACTTCGCTTTCTTCGGCATGGATGAAGCTCAGGCTGATCCGGGCTTCGAACCCCCGGATATGGCTCTCGCGGTCAGTGAAAACTTTGTCGTACAAATCATCAACAGCGCTATCGCGGTGTACGACAAGCGCGGAAATCTTCAGGCGGGTTTTCCCAAGAGCATCAACACGTTCTTCGGACTGCCGTCGAACACCTACACGACCGATCCGCGAGCGTTCTATGACTGGGCAAACCATCGCTTCGTCTTTGTGATGCTAACGGAGAGCGACCGGTTCAAGAGCGACAACGTCGGCAGCCTGCTGATTGCGGCCAGCGAGTCTCACGATCCGCGGCTGGGGTGGTGGCTCTACAGCCCCGCCTTCCAGATCGGCAACAAGGGCGAATGCCCCGATTACCCGACCCTGGGCCACGATTCCAACAATTGGGGCAACGGCGTGACCAAGGGTGGAATTTATGTCGGCATCAACCAGTTCGGCAACAACTCCAATCCCTGCGGCGCCGGTGGGTTCATCTTTAACTATTTGTTCTTCCTGCCCAAAGATGCGATCTACTCCGGCGCCGGTTTCGGCATCGGAGGCTACGAGGGCCTTACGGTGGGCGGGACGCTGGTTGATACGATCGAACCGTATAACGTCACTGATCGAGCGGAACGGCCGAGTTCTGTGCTGGCGATGAACTCCTTCAACATGCTGTTCGGCGATCCCAGCAACGGACTTGAAGTGTGGGCGTTTACGAGTCCGTTCAATGGACCTAATTTCAGTGCGGTTGACGTCGGCACCGTCAACAACTACTACTTCCCGCCCAGGGCTGACGAAAGCGGATGCGGCGGCTGTATTGAAACCCTGGACAAACGCATTTCCGGACAGGTGAAGTATCACGCCGGTTCGCTATGGGGAGCTTTGGAAACAGGTGTGCCCAACGTTGCCGGTGGGCACGTTCTGTGGTTCGAAATCGCCCCTCAGCTGGACATCAACGCCAACATCACCAGCGCACTCAATCGCCGCGAGGATTGCTTCTTCTGCGGCGGCCAGGGCGTCAATGGCTCCAGCTTCTTCGGCGACTTGCAGCCGAATGCGGACAACGACATAGCTATGGTCTACGAATTCTCTGACGACAACAGCTTCCCCGGTGCGGCAATGACCGCCCGACGTGTCAACTTCAGCGGCCTGATGGATGGCGCGGGCAACTACCTCGCGAGCGGCGCCGGTTTTTACGGCGGCGCCCGCTGGGGAGATTACGAAGCTACTGCCCCCGACAACACCATCGCCACCTGCCCACTGCTATGGATTGCTGGCGAAGAGACCGAGGCGTCGGGAAATTGGGGCACCTCGATCGGCGCGACCGACTTCTGCAACCCGTTCGTACAATAGTTACTTTTGCAGTTGCACACAAAGGCCCCGGATCCTTTAGGATCCGGGGCCGTTTTCTTTTGACTGGGAAACCGGGGGAATCGTTCAGCTCTTGTATCGCTCCTGCATGAACTCCGTAATCGCCGTGTAGGCGCTCGAAAGCGTCTTCTCATCCGGCAAGAATACAATCCGAAAATGCTTAGTCCCCGGCTTTTGCCCGAAGCCGGAGCCATGCACCACCATCACGTGCTTCTGAACAATAAGCTCCTTCACGAACACATCATCGCCTTCAGGAATATCGATTCGAGGATAGGCATAGAACGCGCCGCGCGGCGAGACGCAACTTACGCGCGGGGTCGAGTTGCACCACTGCACGGTAAGATCACGACGGCTGCGTAGCTTCTTGCGGACTTCGATCAAGTGATCCTGCGGTCCCTCAAGCGCCGCCTTGATCGCGTGCTGTTCGGGATGATTCGCGCACAAACGCGCCCGCAGCAGCCGCTGAATGCCCTCGTTGTAGTTCTTCACGGTTCCCGCTTCGCCGCTCACGATGCCCCATCCGATGCGCCAGCCTGGAGCCAGATAATTCTTCGACAGTCCGCCGAACGTCACGACGGGAACATCCGGCGCCACCGATGCAATCGCGATATGCTCGTCATCTTCTAAAATCAATTTGTCGTAAATTTCATCCGCGAAAATCACAAGATTATGCCGGCGCGCCAGTTCCGCGACCTGCTCCAGCATTGCCCGCGAACACACCGAGCCGGTTGGATTGTTGGGATTGATCAGCACAATGCCACGGGTGCGCGGCGTGATCTTGCGCTTAATGTCTTCGAGATCGGGTTGCCAGGCGTCTTCCTCATTGAGGTAGTAGGTGTTGAGGCCGACCCCAAGCTTGGCCAGCACCGCCGAGTACAGCGGGTAGTCCGGGCATGGCGTGAGTAGATCGTCTCCGGGATTGAGCAGCGCGGTCAGGCAGAGATCGACGGTTTCGCTCACGCCAGTGGTGACGAACACATCCTGCACGGTGGAAATTCCTTTACGCGCGGCCTCTCCGCGAATTGCATCCAATGCTTGTTTGATTCCCGACGAGGGCGCGTAGCCGTTCTTGCCATCACGCATAGCCTTGTACACGGCTTCGATCAGGTGATCTGGCGTTTTGAAATCAAAGATATTCGGATCGCCAACGTTGAGCGCGAGGACCTTGTGGCCTTGCTGGATGACCTCGTCAGCGACGCAAGCCAGATCGCGGATGGCGTAACGAACGTTGTCGAGGCGAGAGGCGGCAGCGATTTCACGGCTTTGAATGACGGGCATGAATGGCTCCAGCCCGGGATGGTTCCGGGGCAACACCAAGAGCTTATCGCAGAGTGCGCTGAGAAATCCGCAGAGCCCGCAAAGAATGCGTAGTTTGTCTCCGCGCCCTCTGCAGTCGTTCTCAGCGAGCTCCGCGATTAAAGTCTTTAGTCCACTCGATCAATCTGCGCCTTCTGCAAGCGATCGGAATAATCCACATAAATTGACTTCCACTCGCTGTAGAAATCGATTGCGCCCAGCCCGCCCTCGCGATGGCCATTGCCGGTGGCTTTCACTCCGCCGAATGGCAGATGCACTTCCGCGCCAATCGTCGGCGCGTTGATGTAGGTAATTCCGGCATCAAGGTCGCGCATGGCCGTGAAGGCTCGGTTCACGTCCTTGGTGTAGAGCGCGGAAGACAATCCGTATTCGATGCCGTTCGCGATTTCGATGGCATCTTCGAGGTCGTCGCACGGAATGATCGAGACCACCGGCCCGAAGACTTCCTCCTGGGCGATGCGCATTTTGCGATCGACGTCGACGAAAACGGTCGGCTCCATGAAATAACCATTCTGATATTCGCCCTTATCGAGCCGGTTGCCGCCGCACTTCAGGCGAGCGCCCTCAGCCTTGCCGATGTCCACGTAGCTGAGATCGGTCTTGAGCTGGTTCTCGTTGATCGCCGGACCCATCTCGACCGTTTCATCCAGACCGTTGCCGACCTTTAGGGCTTTCGCGCGTTCCACGTAGCGCTCGATGAAATCGCCGTAGATGCCCTTCTGCACAATGATCCGGCTGGTCGCGGTGCAACGTTGACCAGTGGTTCCGAAACCGCCCCACAGCCCGCCTTCAATCGCCAGATCGAGGTTGGCGTCTTCGAGCACGATCATAGGATTTTTGCCGCCGAGTTCGAGCGAGCAATGCTTGAAGCTCTTGGCAGCGGTCGTACCCACAATGCGTCCCACAGCGGACGAACCCGTCAGCGAAATAGCTCGCACGTCGGCGTGTTCCGTGATTGGCGTTCCGACCTCGGAGCCGAAACCGGTCACGATGTTGACCACGCCTCGCGGCAGGCCAGCATCGTAAAGAACACGCACCAGATTGAAAGTTGAAAGAGGAGTATCCTGCGCAGGCTTGATCACACAGGTGTTGCCGCAGACCAGCGCCGGCAAGAGCTTCCACGACGGAATCGCCATCGGGAAGTTCCATGGAGTAATCATTCCGCAAATGCCGATGGGTTGGCGGACCGCCATGGCGAACTTGTTGGGCAACTCTGATGGCGTGGTCGGTCCGAACATTCGCCGCCCCTCGCCGGCCATGTAGTAAGCAGTGTCGACAGCCTCCTGCACATCGCCGCGGGTTTCTTTCAGGATCTTGCCCATTTCGCGGGTCATGTCGCGAGCGTAATCCTCTTTTCGCTCCATCAGCATCTCCGCTGCGCGGTAGATGATTTCGGCGCGACGCGGAGCGGGGACCAGACGCCACTTGGCGAAGGCTGCCTTCGCGGCCCCGACGGCGGCATCAACGTCCGCCTTGCCCGACCTCTGGAAGATGCCAATCACGTCGCGAGTATCAGCAGGGTTGCGGTTTTCAAAAGTCTGTCCGGTCGACGCCTCGACCCATTCGCCATCGATAAAATTCTTGTACACCTTGGTCCGCGTGGCCGCGCCCATGATGGTCGGCCCGGTTAAGAGATCGGTTGCCATAAAGCCTCCTGGGAATACTAATAAAGGGCGCTAGGGAAGAATTAACTGTCTCTATGCTACAGGCTGGGGTGAAGCGCGGCAAGGTGAGGCCCGACTCACGTGGGGACAGCCGCCCCCGGCTGTTCGGCGGAGCAAAGCTCCGCAGTGGGGACGTTCAATTGAATGATGTTGTGCACGTACGTTTTTTGCGCTGCGAAACAACTGGCGAGCTTCGCTCGCCGGACAGCCGGGGGCGGCTGTCCCCACGTGAGTTATTTCGAGGCCACCGCTGGCGCGGGGTAGTCCGGCAACTTGTCCTTGTTCGCATTGGCGCGCTTTACTTCCAGTTCATCGAACAGGATGGACGGATTGATCACACTGTGCGGGATGTTCAGCGGGTGGTTCTCGACGTTCACGTCATTCCCAACCGCAATTAAGTCGTTTCGCAATGTGCGCGTGTCCAGATCGCCGAAGATTGCTCCCCGTACCAGTTCCTCGTGGCCGTCTTTCGCCCAGACTTTATAGAGCAAGCGGGGGACGCGTTGCGGGCCCAGAGTCTCGACGTAGTATCCATAAGGAAGTTCGCGCTGCTGGCAGATTTCGATAAGTTTTTTCTTCAACTCCTCGGGCGACGAAGTTTCGGACGACCGCACGATCATGTTTCCGAGACTCGGTCCGGGATTATTCTGCGGTATGCGAGCGCGGCCGTGGCCGTTGGACGCAGGGAAATCTCGAATCGGCTCTCTGCCCATCAAGTAGTTCACCAGCTTGCCGTTCTCGATGACGGAGACGGACACCGCCTTCACCCCTTCGTCGTCGACGTCGTACTTGCCCATGAGGCTTCGTCCATTCATCGAGGCGAGCGTGGGATCATCCACCACCGAGAGAAAATCGGGGAGAACGCGGGATTTGTAGCTGGTGGCGAACGCCCCTTTGGTGCGCGCAGGCTGGCCCAGATCAGGTTTGAGACCGAGAACGTTTTCACCCACCAAGTCGGAGAAGACCGTCGAAGCGGCGTCGGCGGAAAACAGCACGGGGCCACGATATTCTTCGTCGGCGATTGGAGCATCGCGCAATTCCTTCAAGGTCGCGAGCATTTTGGTGGCATCTGCCAGCAGCTTTTCTTCTGATGGGAGTTCCTTGATATCGGTGACCGCATAACCGTGCGAGCGGTCCAGTCGCATGCCATCGGAGGCCTGCGTGGTTCCCGCGATTCGCAGATCGTAGACGTTTTGGCCACTGCGAACCACCGCACCTTCTGAACTCACAAAATAGCGGGTGACGGCGGCAAAATTCAGGGCCGAGTCGAAAGACTCAATCTGGGTATCGGTCTTGTATAGGGCCGACGAATCCTGCAGCATCTTGAGCCAGCGCTGGGAATCGAAATCCAGCTTGGCCAGGGGGCCGATTGAGACTACCGGTTCGGCACGGGCAAAATCATCGACCGGTTGATCGACAGAAAACTGCTTCAGCTTTGCTTGCTTCGCGGTCAGAGCCTCGGTTGCCGCCTTGTAGGCGCTGTCGGTGGCGAGCCAGATCTCGTGGCGCAGGGCGACGAGATCGTTATCCAGTGGCATAAAGTCAAGTCCGCCCTGGCCTTGGCCGAAAAAACTGTCCTGCTTGTAGTCACCGACGCGCACGACGACACGAAGGAATCGAAAACGCAATCGCACATTCGTGCGCAAGGCTCCAAACGCCGCCTCGGCTGCGTGCGTATCCATGTCTGTGACGTGATAGTCGATGTAGTAGGGTGCGGCCATTCCTTCCAGCTTGAGGGCGGACTTGGAGCGATCGAGTTCGGCTCGCATGGCTTGCAGGACTGGATCGTCATCCGCGGATGCTTGCGTGTCTTTCGCTTGGACGCAGGTTGAAGCAAATAACAACGCGATCAGTAACGCCAGGACGGACGCCAACTTTTGCATTCTGGCGGACGGGCGGGGACGCCCGCCGCTCCATTGAATGGTGCTCACGGACGGCCTCCGGCTTTCGTCTCTGTGGCGTCGAAGCCTGGGGGCGGGAGAATGGGTGGGCGGTTCAGGGAGTGGGCTCGCTTCTGCACTTCGATCTCGGAGAAAAGCATGGCTGGTGCCGCGGCTGACACGGGTACACTGCCCGACTCCGCGCCGCACATGCCATTGAAGACTTCGACTTTCTCTCCGGTGAGCACAATCCGGTTCATGGCTGCCAGGGGCGTGCCTACTATCTCCACTCCTCGCACCAGTTCATCCGGGCGACCGTCGGGATAGACACGCCACACTAGAACGGGCAGTATCTGAAAAGACTGCGGCATCGCCCGCTGGGTTAATGTGAAGCCTCCCTGGATGTCTTCGAAGTACAGTCCGTAAGGCTTTCCTTGCTTCTTGATTTCGTCGATCAGCTTTTGCCGCAATTCTGAATCCTTGGTTGTGCGCGATGAGGTGACAATCAGATTGCCCTGGCGTCCGGTGACCATCAGGCCTGCCTGCGCGCGTCCGTGGCCGTTCGACTTGTCAAAATCCTTGATGGGCATGCGCGACATCAGAAAGCTCCTCAGAATTCCGTCCTTGATGACCTCCACGCGGACGGCGGGCATGCCCTCTTCGTCGTACTCATACCAACCGCCAAGGTCCATGCCGTTCAGGGTGCGCGCGGTGGGATCGTCGGTGACGCTGAGGAATTCCGGCAGAACCTGCTGGTTGACCTTCTTGGTGAAGGTCTGTCCCTCTTGCTCGCCGCGCTGGCGATGGCCCTCCAGCCGGTGTCCGAGCACTTCGTGGAAAAATACCGCTGCCGCACGCCCCGAGAGTAACGCCGGCCCATCGAATGGCTCGGCGACGGGCGCAGCCCGAAGAGCTTTCAAGTCGGAGGCCATTTTCTCCATGCGCGCGGTGATTTCTGTTTCAGGGGGCAAGTGCGACGGATTCTCGGCTTGGAACGTTTCGACTCGCATCAATTCCATGCCATCGTCGGCGCGGGTTTCCGCCTCAATCGCGAGCCGGACCCAGGCACCGGTGCTGACCACGTGACTGCCCTCGGTAGAGAGGAAGCGAGACCGCATCGTCTGCGCTGCGAGCACCACGTTCGAGGAATAAATGTAGGGATACTTTCGGAAATATGCGGAGTAGCGTCGAGCTATTTCTTCCAGGATCTGGCGATCCGGCGCCGGGGAGAGATCCTGGTAATCCGCATGGCTTTGCGGAGCCTCCTGAGAAAAGTCCGGCGAAGTGTCCTCTTCCTGAGCGTGAACCTGGGTCGTCGTCCTGACGTTCAAGTAAGCCTGCGACGCTTTGCGATATTCCCCGTAGGTGAGCTGCCAAAGAACATGTGCGATGGCATCATTGTCGTCATCGAGCGGGAGCGATCCGGAGGTGAGTGCAGAACCGCGATTCTCTTCGTGAGTATTGTCCAGCGCGGCAGTTCCCACGCGCACGATCACATCGGCGGATCGCCTGCGGGCGTGGATGGAATTGATCAGGCTGCCCTGGCTTCCGACCACCATCGCCGAATCTTGATCGTAGACGGAATAGCTGATGAAGTAAGGAGCAGGATCGAGTTTCCCCAAATCACCCTGGGCTCGGTGCAGTTCCTGCTGCATAGCGGCGATCAGGACATCGTTCTTTGCCGCGTCACCCGCGGGAGTCCCGTTTAGAGCAGGTTTCAGAAAGATCGCTAAGACACAAAGCAGCGCGCTATTTCCAAAGAACTTCTTCATCTTGAGGTGAGACCAAATCGAATCACGCACGCGTTTGAGTCACAACTGCACGGGCGGTGAAGCCCGCGCCTACATCGACGCGCCCTGCAAGATGGTATCACCTCGCTCGCAGTGATCTTGATGGCCTACTCCACCTCGAAGTCGACGCTGCGTGGCTTGGCGGTGTTGTTCACGGAGTCCACCGCGCGTAACTCGACGCGGTAAGAGCCCGAAGCAAGCGTAGCTACCGGCAGCTTCAGCCCCATGGGAACGACGGCGCTTCCGGGTTGGGTGGTGGCCCGGGACGCGACGTCCACTTTTTTCTCTCCTGTCTTGCGATCGACCACGACCAACTCAACTCCAACCTGAGGAGGATTCGGTCCGGTCAGGAGCGGCGCATAGATTTCCACGTAGACCGCCGCATTGTCCGTTTTCTTGAACCGATTGGAGTCGGAGGGAACGACTTGAACGCCTTGCACCACGAGCGGCGTCCGGTCGGCGAGCAATTCCGAATCGAGCCCGGTCGACATATCGGACACTCGTTGCACAGCGTTGCTTAGCGCAACCCCGCTCATGCTGAACTGCTTGCCATCGTAGTGGTCGATGACCAGGGGCAATTGCAGCTTGCCGAAACTTTCATCTCCCGAGCTGAAGACTACTTTGAGATTGTACTGACCGGAGGCAACATCAAACTGGTTCTCATAGTGGAAGGGCTGCTTCTGGAACTCTTCCACCTCCTTCTTACCGTCGAAATCGAGGTCGACCGTGTCGCTGAACCGGGCTGCGATCGTGCCGTCCGGCTTGTAGGCGATGCCGAGCACGTTGACTGACGAATGCTGCTTTCCCTTCACCTTTTCAAACTTCAGCGCATTCGACGGGATGCCAATGGCTAGGTTCACCCGGGCCGTGTTCGGTGAAGTGTAGAAGAACGGAGCTTGCATGGTGCCGGTGACATTTCCGGCCATCTCGCTGGTTACGCGCGTTTCCATCGTTTTCTCGACCGGGTTTCCTGCAAGCAGGTCCTTGGGTCTTTCGTTGCAGTATCCACTGCGGGCGCGGACGATGGTTCCGCCACGGTCAACCTTCACGCGCAGCGTGTGACAGCTGCCCTCAGGCGACTGCGAAGGCGTATAACTGAGCACGTAGTATTGGGATTGGTCGTTCGCAATCCTTTGCAGGCCACCAACCAGATCATTGGAATTGACGATGACAAACCCGCCGGTCCCTTCGGCCAGCTGATAGAGAATTTGCTGTTTGTCCGAAACGTTCTGAATTTCGGGAACGATCAGCCGGGGTTGTTGGTATTGAGGGGATCCGTACATTTGGCTTGGGCTGATCGTGCCCCCTCCGGTTCCTCCGCCGCCGGTGTGAGAACCGCCACCACCCGTGCCGCCCCGGGTTCCGCCGCCGGTGCCTCCGTGGCCACCACCCCCGCCTCCACCAGTTCCGCCGCCCGTCCCGCCGTGGCCTCCTCCGCCTCCGCCCCCGCCTCCACTTCCGCCGCGCTGTCCGGGATCAAAATAAGCCAGCTTGAAGGGATAGAGCGCGGTCGGATTTCCTGTGTACGTAAGAGTCGCGGACTTCAATTGGCTCGACCCGGGATGCGATGGAGATAGCAAGAGCGATTGAGGTCCCGCAATGGTGCTGGCAACCAGGCCACGGACGTCCAAAGGATAGACGGCCACGTTGTAACGATTGCAGGTTGAAATGACTGCGGTCAGCTCCGACTGAAGTTCCGGTGTAATGGTAAAACCAGAGGTCAACAGCACCAGGGTCTTGCGGCCAGGCACGGTGCCAAGACTTTTTGCCAGGCTTCGCAGAGCCAGCAATATGCTGCGCGCCCCAAAGTCGGCTTCTGCATTGCCCAAGTAAGGCATGCCAAGCGGAGCGGCGCCCATCGGAGACGTGGCGAGAGGCACGCCAAGAGACGCAACCTCTACCGGAGGTGCGTTTGGCGAAACCGCCGACGTTTTCAACCCAGCGACAACCTGCTTCAAGCGAGCCGCGTCGGCGGTAAAGTTCTGAACAATTCGCACCGTCCCGCCGAAATCCACCACCGCGATTAAACGGTTGGGAGCAGCGTTGGCATCGATAAACTTACCCGCCGCTTCCCGCGCTCTCATCTGGTCGCCCATGTCCATCGTCGAGTTGTCAAACAAGAGGACCAAATACTGCTTCTGCTCTTTGCCCGACGCAGTTCCTTCCTGAAAGGAAAAACTCTTGATCGCCTGTTCCTTGTTGTCCTCCCAGACTTTAAAATCCTTAACGGTGAGATCGCGGACGTAGTTCCCCTTCTTGTCGGTCACTACCGTGTCTACCGGCACCTCCCGCGTCTCTACGTGGATGGTGGTTGTGTCTCCGGTGGAGGCCGCGGCGGCCGGCTCCTGAGCTTGTGCCGAATGCGCCGAACAAACTAGTTGGCAAATGGCGATGCCAACCGTTCCCATCAACAGAATCATCCGTCGAGATTGCATGTGCCTGCCTCCCATGTCTCCGAAATCGTCTTTCCGAAATGCGTTCACGGAATTTCGATCGCGCCGTTTTCCGCCGACATCAACTGTCCGTCCGTATCTCTTACCACCAGCCGGACCAGATAGCTGCCCGGCTTGACGTCAAAACTTGTTTTCAAAGTGATTCCCGAAGCCAGCTTGTTCAGGGTTTCGTCTTTCCACCGCATAGTGACTTTTTTTTCAGTTCCCTGAATAAAGACCCCGTTCTGATTGAAGAGCGCGGAAACCACGGCCAGTTCATTGGTGTTTCGACCATCTACTTTCCGATAGTGAATGCTCTTCACATCCACGTGAGCCAGGACCGAGAGCTTGGCCTCGGTATCACTGGACTTAAAAAACTGAGTATGAAGTTCCACCGGCAGATCGTGCATTTCTTCCTGGGAAAAGATGGCGTCTTGGATCTCCTGCTTCGCTTCTTCCGCGGGGTCTGCGGCATGTTTTGGAGCATAGTATCCGCGGCGGGTTTGCAGCGTCAGCCTCGCTGGATTTTTCAGCGAGACTTTCAATTTGTGATAGCTGCCGTCCAGTTTCAGATTCTGCGGCGAAAACCCTAAGATGTAGAAATATTCAGGCGTGGCCGATACCTGTTTGAATCCCGCATCGAGATCATTGTTGTTATGGAAGAAAGCCCCGCCAGTCGCGTTTGCCAGGTCCGACAAAATGTCGTCCTCGGCCACAGCGCTCTCCGTTTCGTACTGAAGTTCCATGGCCGCCGCGAATGGACTTAGGGGGTGCGATTCCCTGCTGATATCGCCCCCCGGAAGGACAACGTAAAGGCCCCGCGCATCCAGAGTGCTAATCATCACGTCGGAGTGCAGTGCCCGTTCAACAACATCCATGTAATCTTGCAACATATCGGTCTCAGGAGTGAGAAATCCCGGCGACACAACCACCACGCTGCGCTGGCCCGGCATCAGGGCAATCCTCCGCACCACGTCCTTCAGCACCGACAGCGCGATCCGGCTTTCCTGGCTTCCTATCCCAAGCACCTGCTGAGCCACTGCACGCACTTCCATGGCTGCTGTTTGTAACGCTGCCTGCTGGTTCCCGTTTGGCGACGACGGAAGGGGCGAACACCCGAGAGCATCCTGAATTGCTGCCTGCTCTGCCTGGACATCATTCTTGTTCTGGATCAGGTCCGCCATGTAGTAACTGATGTCCGGACAATCGGCCATCCCCGTTCCGGCAATGGGTCGCGGCTGAAGCCGAAGGAGGGTATCGTGCAATTTCGCCCGATCATCCGTGAAGTCGAGCGTGGTTTGCCCGGATGTCGTAAAAATTGCAGCTCGATCCGTGGGCAGTAGAGTTGCGATATGGCGCTCCGCAGCTGTTCGCGACCGCACCAGATCGCCAAACTTTATGTGGATGTCGTCAAAAACGAAGGCAATATAGTGCTCAGGCACCGAGGGCAGTTTTTCACCGGGCTTCTCATCCGAGGTCTGCCGTTCTTTGGCAGCCTGACTTCCCGGTTGTTCCACTGAAAAATGGGAGATGACCTGCGACTTGCCATTGTCAAAAAGCGTGAAGTCTTCTTTATGAAGATTCCCCACAGCGTGGCCTTGAGCGTCACGCACGACAACCCGCACCGTCACCAACTTGACGTTGACCTTGAATGTGGTTGCTTCTTCGTGTGACGCAATCTCCGCTGCGGTCTGATCGGGATGCGACTGCGTGTCGGGTGCAGGCTGCGTTTGCACGGATTGCGCAGCTTCCGATTGCGCCCCCGCTGCGATAGAGAAAAGCGAGAGCAACAGCGCGACGACACCGAGAGACGAGCCAAGCGCCGAGAAGAATTGCTTCCACGCGTATCGTGGAGGGTTCCTTCGCGACCGGCCAGACTTCGAGACGCTCGTCATGGAACAGCAGAAAACCACGCGCAAAAAGCCACGCATACGTCTCAAAACCTCGCGCCAACGGGTTGTTCCGCCGGTCGGGCAGGTGAATGTTAGTCCATTCCCACGAAAAGCGCCAGAGCCAGTTCACGGGCAGTACAGGCCCCGCTTGGGAGCATCAAATAGGAACAGAGGCCTCCATCAGGCCGCGAAACTCGAAGTGCTATACTCCGCTGCGGAACCATGTCAATGCGGTCAAGAGGAGCCACCAAAAATCAGAATGAACAACACAAAGGTTAAGTGTTTTGCCAGAAGGATTGCAGGCTTTTTTTTTCTCCTCTCTGTCTTTGTCGCCGCCACGGCGATGGCACAGGACGTCCCTCCCAACCTTTTGCAAGCCATGCAGTGGCGCCTGATTGGGCCGCATCGCGGAGGCCGGGTCACTTCGGTCTCCGGAGTGCCCAGTCAGCCCGCAATCTACTACATCGGCACTCCCGGCGGTGGCGTCTGGAAAACGGAAAACGGCGGCCAAGTCTGGATGCCGACATTCGATCAGGAACGAGTCGCATCCGTCGGCGCAGTCGCGGTCGCACCCTCCGATCCCAGAATCGTCTACGTCGGAACCGGTGAACAGACACAGGGCAATGGCGTCTACAAGTCAACCGATGCCGGCTCAACCTGGACGAATATCGGTCTGCGCGAAACCCACGTCATTTCCGGCATCGTAGTGGATCCCCGAAACCCCGACACAGTTCTGGTGGCCGCCGCCGGAGATCATTGGTCTGCTGCCGAGCGCGGAATCTACAAGACCACCGACGGCGGCAAGAACTGGCTGAAGGTTCTATATAAGGATGTCGAAACGGGCGTTGCAAACATCGAGGCTGATCCCGATAATCCCACCATCCTCTATGCCACACTGTGGACTCGTCCGGACGACCCGTTTGCGACCGAAGATCCCGAGAAAAAGAAAACGCAAGACGCCGCGATTTACAAATCCACCGACCAGGGTTCCACCTGGAATCCCGTCGAGGGCAAAGGCCTGCCTGCCGAGCCTATGGGACGCGTCGGCGTGGCCGTCGCGCCCGGCACTCATGGCATGCGAGTTTACGCCATCTGCACCCAGGGCCTATTCCGTTCGGAAGATGGGGGCGAGAATTGGCAACGCAGCACCTCCGACCCTCGCATTCTGGGGAACGGATACTTCAGCCGGGTCTTTGTTGATCCCAGGAATGCTGACTTCGTTTACGTCGCGCAAACTTCCATGTATCGCTCCACCGACGGAGGCCGCACCTTTGCCGCTTGGGCGGGCGCGCCCAGCGGCGACGATTTCCACGTCCTCTGGATCAACCCCGCGAACACGCAGAACATGATCCTCGGAGTCGACCAAGGTGCGGTCGTCAGCGTGGATGGAGGCAATAGCTGGAGCTCCTGGTACAACCAGGCGACCGGCCAGTTTTATCACGTCAGCACCGACCAGCACTTTCCCTATTACGCGTACGCGGCGCAGCAGGATAGCGGAACCGCCGCAGTCCCCAGCCGCAGCGATTACGGCGAGATCACCTATCGTGATTGGGCGCCGACCGGAGGATTCGAGTTCTGTTACATCGCTCCCGATCCCCTCAATCCGAACTACGTTTACGCGGGCGGCTGGTATGGTACCGTGCTCCGCTACGACAAGACGACTGGGCAGATCGTGCATCTTCTGACGCGTAGTTCGAAGTACCGCACCGCTCAGATGGCACCGCTTGCGTTTTCGCCTCAGGATCCGCACACGCTCTATGCCGCAGCGCAGTACGTTTTGAAGAGCACCGACGGCGGATTCGGTTGGCAGGAAGTCAGTCCCGATCTTACGCAAAAGGCGGAAACAGAGAAAGAGAAGAAGAAACCCGATCCGCGGAGGGCCGTAATTACTACCATCGCGCTCTCGCCGGTGAAGGCCGGCGTGATCTGGGCAGGCACTGGCAACGGCCTTATTCAAGTCACGAGGGATGGCAAGACCTGGCAGAACGTCACCATTCCAGGACTGCATGAGCGCAGCAGCGTTACGTTGGTGGAAGCTTCCCGCTACGATGCCGCCGCAGCGTACGCAGTGGTTAACGGATTCCGGGACCTGCGTCCGCTGATCTATCGCACGCGGGATTACGGACAAAGCTGGCAGCTGATCAACACTGGCTTGCCCGAGACGGGAAATGCGCGAGTGGTTCGCGAAGATCCAGCGCGCAAGGGATTGCTCTACGCTGGCACATGGAACGGCATTTATTTTTCGTTGGATGACGGCGATCACTGGCAGACTCTGCAACTGAATCTTCCGACAGCTACGGTGACCGATCTGGATGTTCACGGCGACGATCTCGTGGCATCGACGTACGGACGCTCGCTTTGGATTCTCGACGACATCACGCCGCTGCGCCAGCTCGACGCGAAGTGGCCGCAGTCGGATGCGTACCTGCTTCGTCCGCGCAATACCGTGCGCGTCCGGTGGGACATGAATCAGGACACTCCGCTGCCGCCGGAAACTCCCGCCGGAAGCAATCCACCCGACGGCGCAACCATTTACTACTTCCTGAAATCCGCGCCCGCAGGCGACATCAAGCTGTCGATCTACGATGCGCAAAATCATCTGGTGCGGGAATATACCGATGTGGCTCCCACGTTCGACAAGACCCCGGCCAACGTTCCCGACTACTGGTTCGCGCCGCCGACTGCGCTTTCCAAAAAAGCCGGGCTCAATCGGTTCACCTGGGATCTTCGCTATCCCGCGATGAAGGCAATGCGCTACAGCTACTACGGCAATACTCTCGACTACATCGAGTACACCCTGGCCGATCACGCCATCCCGGATCAATTTCCCCGCGAGCTGCTGCAAGGTCCATTCGTCGTGCCGGGTCAGTATTCGGTGGTCTTAACGGCAAACGGCCAAACTTATCGTCAGCCGCTGAACGTGACCCTTGATCCGCGAGTACAAGCGTCACAAGCTGATCTGGTGAAACAACTTGACGCCGAAACCAGCATTGCGGATCAGATGGCGGCCAGCTATAACGGATACGCGCAGGTGCAAGCGCTGCGCGAAGCGATTGCCGACCGCCTGAAATCCTTGGGCGCCGATGCGACGAACGCCGATGCAACGAAAAAAGACGCGGCCGACGCTTTGAAAGCCTTGGACGACCAAGCCAAAGACATCGGCGACGGTAAGCCTGAAGAACTTGGCCTCGGTCCGCTCAATCGCGAACTAGGGCGCCTGGCTTTCATGATCGAGAGCGGGGACGCGCGTCCCGCAGCTCTGCTCGAAGCCGGTGTCGAGCAATGCTGTCAGCAACTGGCCAAGCGCCTGACCCAGTGGCGCGACCTCAATCAACAGAAGACTCAGCCAGTGAATGACGTTTTGCAGAAGGACAACCTGGCGCCGCTGCCGGTCGCCGCCAATATTCCCACGGCTCCGAAGTGCGAAAAATAGCGTTCCGAAATGGGATTGGGAGGGGGACCCCCCCTCCCCCCTGATCTTTTGGAATCATGGGGTTAGGGGCAGACTACCTCCAAAATCTTTGAGGAATAAGGACTTATACGTAAAATATTCCGGAATAAGGAGTTAGCTGGCCGCCTCTCTAAAGGCGGACTAATTTTGCCGATTGTCAAAGAGTTAATGTTTGTCCGAACATAGTATCCTATTGAAAATACTAAGTCAAGCTTGGAGCCCGGTCCTTGCTACCGTCCTATCCCAAGCGCAGGTCCTGAGGTAATATGGGCGCCGAGTATTCGGTTACGGCGCCGGGGGTGAGCATGGCTATTACGACTCGGTCCGCACGGTTGATTCTGGTTGCAATCCTGTCTGTGATCCCACTTTGCGGAACTCGGCTGCAGGCTGAGGACGTCAAACTGCGGGAGCAGGCTGTCCATCTGATGGAAGTGGCCAACGCCGTGAGTCTGCCCGGGGGATTGCGCAACTACGAACACGTAGTCACATTCCGGGTTCACGAAAGTGATGGCACGGTAAAGGAAGGCACATTTACCCGCGTCTCGGCCGGGGCGGCGGGCCATCGAGACGAGATCACTTTTGGCGAATACCACGCCGTCATCGTCTTCTCCGGCGACCGCCTCTCGCAAACTCAGACAACCATCGTGCCGCCTGAGGTGCGCGAGCTTCGTAAACGCTTACCCATCCAACTGGGACGCTTTGACAAAGAAGACGTCATACGCTCGATTCATGATGCGGACGTGCTTGGCCGAGCGGCAAAATGCATTAACTTCGACACTCATTTCGGCGCGACGCTACAGGCAAATCAACTTTGCGTGGACAGCGAACGCGGCACGCTTTTGCGTTGGCAGGTGGGCGATGAGGTCATTGAAAATGCCGACTTCTTCCCGATCGCGAACCTCTGGGAGCCGGCACATATCCGCCGCTTCGTGAGGGGAGCGCTGCAATTCGAAATCGACCAGAGCATGACCGCCATCGAGGGGGCGATGGATCCAAACGTATTCTTACCTCCTTCTCAGCACTGGGATAAAACCTATCAATGCCGGACCTCGCGCCGCCCCGTCGGAGTATTCACGCCGATGCCGCCAGCCGGGGACGCGGGCACTGACACGATTGACGTGATTGTGCATGGAAGGATTCGTGGATCCGACGGGAAGGTCGATCAGGTGCAGATACAGTCTTCGCCGCGTCCTGACCTGAATGCGGAAGCCCTGAAGCTGGTCTCTACATGGAAGTTTTTGCCGTTAGTCTGCAACGATGCGCCTGCGACCGTGGACGGTGATTTCGTAGTGCACTTCCAAGGCCGGTAACAAGCCGATTTAAGAAGAAACGTCCGCGGGATGGCGCGAGGTGAAAAAGAGCCTCTCCAATTTGCCCTCGCCGAAGACGCGGCGTAGCTCGGTGAATCCAAAGAACGGGATGAGTTGGACAGCCAGAAGTGCAATGAAGACAAGTATTCCCTCAATCCTGCCGCCGCCGACCTCGATGATGCTCTCGCTGATCGATCGGCCGTGATACAAACCGACCCCGATCGCTTCAAGAATCTTGAAGCAACCCAGGACAACAGCGAAGGCGGCGGACTTGAAAAGGGTGGGGACGATGAGCGGCGCCTTCTTGAAGTTGTCGGCAAAGTTTAACTCCCGGGCAACCAGCATCACTTTGGCGAGAGCCAGCGCGTTGAGCAGAGCGAATCCATGCGAGGCATAAGGAATGTCATGCTCGACTAAAATCACCGACTGGTATATCACGAACAAGCCGAAGATCACCCAGAGATAGAGCGAGATCACAAAATATTCTTTTACTCCGTGCCAGACTTTTTGTTTCAGGGTCGGTTTGGAAGCGTTCATATTGTCGTCTTCAGGCAGGCCTGTATTCAGAGCAAGATCATACCGCGCGCATGGGACGGTTTGTGGCTTCTTGCTGTGCGCGGGACGGGCGGAGGCGAGTTGCCTGTCCCCATGCCAGCTGAAGCATGCCAACTGAAGCGCGGACAAGCACGAGGTCAGAGGAACTCGCTCGATCCGACTGGCAAAAGCACGCAGACGGCAGGGTGCCCGGCACAGGAGAATGGCACCAAGGTAATGTCCCAAGTTGATTACCTGTTTTGCGTCCACAGGCCTTGTGGTACTCTCGAAAGTACCCCATATTCTCTGGAGTTTGGCTGGGTTTCTCTGTGCCCTTGGTGTCTTCAAACAGCAAGCCGGGAATCCACATCGCGTGGAAGACGGTCACGTACCGCAGCGTGGCGCTGCTGGTGCTGGCGGTCCTGCTGATTATTTTCGTTGGCATGCGCTTTGCATTTCCGCAGTTCACCGAGAACAGCATCAAGGCAGCGGACGGGCTTGGCACCAAGTTGCTGGAAGTCGTGGCCGGGGCCGCGGGCAATCCTGCGAAGTCGGGCAGCGCGGGTGCGCAGCAGGCACACTTCACCGCGCTCGACGGCACGGTTCGGGTGAAGAAGGCGAACAGCAACAGTTGGGGAACGGCAGACTACAGTATCCCGCTGGAAAAAGGCGATGTGGTGCAGACCAGTTCGGAGGGCATGGCCAAGATCGTATTTAACGATGGCACGAACTACACGGTGAAACAGGACTCGCTGATTGTGATTGAGGAGAATTCGACCAACGATCAGCAGCAGACCAACGTTGCAGTCGCGGTAAGCACGGGCACGGTGGACCTGGCGACGGCCACGTATGTTCAAGGTTCGAGGTCGCAGGTGATTGTGGCGGGTGCGACGGCGTCCCTGGCGCCGGACAGCGCGGCCATGGTGCATAACGATCCCAAGGGCGATCAGCATGAGATTCTGGTCAAGAAAGGAACCGGCGAGATTACCCGCAACGGCGAGACTGTCCGCTTAGCGGATTGGGAGAAGGTCAGCTTTCAGGCAGCGGAGGCGCATATGGACAAGCTGAAGGAGATCGGTCCTCCGACGCCGATTTCGCCGGCGAACATGATGCCCATGTTCGTGTCGAGCGATCCCAAGCCGATCGAATTCTCCTGGACGCCGATGGCCAATGCGAAAGGGTACCGGTTGCGCATTTCGCGGAACCCGTACTTCTCCTCGACCATTGTGGACCGCAAAGTGAATACGGCCGACGTTCTGGTTTCAGGCCTCGAGCAAGGCGCCTATTATTGGGTTGTGCAGTCTCAGGATGCCGCGGGCAAGGAATCGGTCGAGAGCGAAAAGAACCGTTTTACAATTATCCCAAAGGGTGGCGACACGGCGGCGATCAATCTGGATCTGGATCCGCTGATCCAGCATGGTCACGTGATCGAGCTAACGGGAAAGACTGAGGTGGGGGCCCGGGTGATGGTGAATGGGCGCGAGGTCCCGGTGGTGGGGAGCGATGGCGCCTTCCATTACTTCACGCCGCCGTTGGCGACTGGGGAAAGCACGATCACTATTACGGCGCAGAATGCTAAAGGCGGAGTGAACACTCTGCAGAAGAAAGTAGTGATTCAGTGAGCGGGGCTGGCCTAGAGCCCAGGCCCCTTAAGGACAGTTACTTTGGTTTGCTGAAACCCATGGCAATCCCTCATAGAATTAAGGATAGAGATTAGATTCCAGAATAACCGGACAAAAACCGGAAAAAGACCGACTCCATCAGAGAGAAAGTTTTCGCATGTCATCGAACAACGGCTTTCATTCGAGCGCATCACGCTGGCACAATCTGCGGTCGCTGTTTAGTGTTTTTTCGAGCGACCTCGCTATCGACCTGGGCACGGCCAACACGCTGGTTTACGCGCGCGGCAAAGGCATCGTGGTGAACGAGCCTTCCATTGTGGCCATCAACAAGAACACTGGCGAAGTGGAAGCCGTGGGCAAGGAAGCCAAGGAGATGCTGGGCCGTACGCCGGGCAACATCGTGGCCATCAAACCCATGAAAGATGGCGTGATCGCCGACTTCAAAGTCACCGAAAAGATGCTGAACTATTTCATCCAGAAGGCGCACAACCGGAAGATGCTGGTGCATCCCCGGATTGTGATTGGAGTGCCTTCGGAAATTACACAGGTGGAAAAGCGCGCCGTCATGGACTCGGCCTATCGTGCCAAGGCCAGCGAAGTGCATCTGGTGGAGCAAGCCATGGTCGCGGCGATCGGCGCCGGGCTTCCCATCACCGAACCCAGCGGCAACATGGTTGTCGACATCGGCGGCGGCACTACCGACATTGCAGTCATCTCTCTCAGTGGCATCGTCTATTCGCGTTCTGTGCGCATGGCCGGCAACCAGATGGACGAAGCCATCATGAATTATCTGAAGCGGAAATATAACCTGCTAATCGGCGAGCGTACCGCCGAGCAGATCAAGATCGAGATTGGTTCCGCGTATCCGCTGGACAAGCCGCTCACCATGGAAATCAAGGGCCGCAACCTGATCGAGGGTGTGCCGAAGACCATTACCGTAGATGACAGCGAAGTGCGGGAAGCCCTGAGCGAATGCGTATCGACCATCATGAATGCAATTCGCGTCGCCCTCGAGCGTACGCCGCCCGAGCTTTCGGCGGACATCAGCGATCGCGGCATTGTGCTCACCGGCGGAGGCGCGCTGCTGAAGAATCTGGATAAGCGTATCCGCGAGGAAACCGGGCTTCCGGTTTCGATCGCCGACGACCCGCTGTGCAGCGTGGTCCTGGGCACAGGCAAAATGCTGAGCGACTTCAAACTCTTGCGCAAGATTTCGATCGAGTAGCGCGATCGCCTGGGTGCACTTTCGTGTTCCTTCGTGGTTGAAAATCAAAGCAGAAAACCACGAAGGACACGAAGTACACTAAGGGAAGCCCGCCATGGAAAACCTCATCAGCCGCTACCGCAATGTCACCATCCTGGTGGTCGTATTGTTTGTCCAGGTGCTGGGGCTGGCGGTGCAGGTTAGGCGCTCTACTCAGGACGAATCCACGCGCCTGATTCGCGTCTGGGCGGTGGACGCGGTTACTCCTCTTGAAAAAGCCATCGTGTGGTTTCAGAGCGGTGTCAGCAACCTGTGGCATAACTATTTTTATCTGCGCGGCGTACGGCAGGAAAATCGCGACCTCAAGCTACAGATTGAACGGCTCCGCATCGAGCAGGTTCGCCTCAACGAAGACGCGGAGCAGGCTCGGCGCCTGCAGGCGCTGCTCGGCTTCAAGGAACAATTTATCTCGAAAACACTAGCCGCGCAGGTCATCGGATCGAGCGGAAGCGAGCAGTCGCGGTCGATTTACATCGACAAAGGCACGCACGATGGAATCAGACCGGATATGGCCGTCATCACCGCTGAGGGAGTCGTCGGCAAAGTGCTGCGCGCCTTCAAGACTACTTCGCAGGTGTTGCTGATTAATGATCAGACCAGCGGGGTGGGATCGATTCTGGAGAAATCGAGGTTGCAAGGCGTGCTGCGCGGTACGCCCGTGGGCGAAGTGGTGCTGGAAAAGGTGATGTCCGACGAAACCGTGCAGCCGGGGGAAAAAGTGGTGACGAGCGGAGGCGATCAAATTTTCCCCAAGGGCTTGCCTGTGGGCACGGTCACGAAAGTTTCACCGGGCCCGGAACTCTTTCTTAATATCCGGGTAAAGCCCGCCGCCGACTTAAGCCGTCTTGAAGAAGTGCTGGTGATCACGCAGCAGGAAGAAAAACAACCTTCCCTGGCAGACGGAGCAGCGCCGATACGCGCCGCGGACATTCTGGCGCAGCGCCTGCCTTCGGTTCCCGACAGGCCTCCGGATGATCCCAACAAGCCTCCGCCTCCCACCAGCGGCCTGAAGATTTTGCCCGCGCCGACCACGCAGGCAGGGCCGGGTTCGACGGGAAGCCCCAAGCCGAGCGCGGGTGCGTCCAGCCCGAGCACGGGGCAATCGAGAACAGGCCAGGGCCAGTTTGGGCCAGGCCAGACCTCGACCACTTCCGTGATCCCAAAGCCGCATGCAGATTCTGCCGGGAGCGCAAGTACTCCAGGAAGTGTTTCTTCCGCAACCAGGCAAACTGGCAACCCACCTGCGGTGAAGCCGGCGACCGCACAGAAGCCTGCTGCACCTGCGGTGAAAATTCCGGACGCCACGAATGCGGCACCGGACAGCCAGTCTCTCCAGAAGCCTGAACCACAATCAAAGCAGCCGGCGACGCCGCCCCAGGAACAACCTCAATAGCGTGCCCATCACCTACACATCGAATGAGCAGGTTGAGGTTTACCGGTTCAGTCTTCCCGCAGCCATTCTCATCCCGCTGGCCGCCGTATTTCTCCAGGCATTTATCCCCTGGCGATTCCATTTCTTTTCCATCTTTGATTTGCCCTTGCTGGTGGTGATTTTCTTTGCCGTGGCTCGCCGGAGCCCGGTCGCAGGACTGCTCACCGGTGCCGCGATCGGCCTGTTGCAGGATTCGCTTACGGGCCATCCCCTGGGCTTGTACGGGATCGCCAAGACGGTGGTGGGATACGGGGCATCGTCGCTCGGCGTCAAACTAGACGTAGAGAACGCCGGTTCTCGGTTTCTGGTTGTTCTCTTTTTCTATGTAGTGCACGAGATCGTCTACTTCACGATTGCCCGTGGACTGGTGGGACTGACCCTGCAATGGAGCTGGCCGCGCGAATTGGGCTCGGCGCTGGCCAACGCCTTGCTCGCGGTTGCTCTGTTCGCACTGCTGGATCGGTTCAAGCAGAGAACGTGAGGGCAGGCTCCAGGCATCGGGCTTCAGGTCTCGACTTAGGATTCCCGGCCGTCTATGCCCTTCCGTCACCCGAAACTGCAACGCAATCTTGGGCTTGGCGGATTACAATAAGCTTATCTTCCCGAAAGGATTAAGTCAGCGCGGAATCCAGTCCGGCGTTGGGCTGCAAGAGCCTGAAGCCTGACACCTAAAGCCTGACACCCGATGTTCGGCCGCGACGAAAAAGTATCGCCTCTCCGCCTCACCGCGGTGCAGTACATCATCCTGGCCATCTTCATGATCTTGGCCTACGGATTATGGCGTCTGCAGGTGGTGCAGAGCGACATGTACGCCTCGCTGGCGGAGAAGAATCGCATCCGCAACGTACCCATCCTGGCGCCGCGCGGCAAGATTCTGGATCGCGAAGGACGCATCATTGTCGACAACTATCCTTCCTTTACCGCGTTGCTGTTGCGCGATTCCACGCGTGATCTGCTGGCCGACGCTGATCTCATTTCCCAGGGTCTGCACCTTGATCCGAAAGAAACCCGAGATCGCATCAGGCACTTCGCCTCAATGCCGCAATACCAACCGATCTTTCTGAAAGACGACATCACTCCCGACGAACTCGCCTTCGTAGAGTCGCATCGCAATGAACTGCCTGAGTTGGATACCATTGTCGCGCACCGGCGGCTTTATCCGCGCAATGGATTCATGGCCCACCTTATCGGCTACGTCGGCGAAGTCAGCGAAGAGATGCTGAACCAGCCGCGCTGGGAGTTCTACAACCCCGGCGACGTGGTGGGAAAGTCAGGAGTGGAGCTGCAGTACAACCAAATCTTGATGGGCAAGAATGGTTCGCGGCGTGCCGTCGTGAATAGCCGCGGACGAGAAGTGGGCCGATTGGATGAGTCTCCTGCGGAACCCGGCAAACAACTCAAGCTCACTGTAGATCTCGATCTACAAATAGCGGCCGAGGAGGCTTTGGGCGACAAGAACGGCGCGATTGTGGCGATGGACCCGCGGAACGGAGAGATCCTGGCCATGGTGAGCAGGCCAACCTTCGATCCCAACGATTTTGCGGTGCGGGTCTCACGGGATCAATGGAGCAAGCTGGTCAACGATGACGATCACCCGCTGCTGAATAAAGCCATTCAAGCTCAGCTTGCGCCCGGTTCGACTTTCAAGATCATTATGGCCACGGCCGGCCTGCAGGAAAACGTCGCTCAGGAAATGCATGTGATCTGCAACGGCGGAGCAACATTTTACGGGCGCTATTTCAAATGCTGGGTAGCTACGGAGCATCGCACGCACGGCGTCGTCGAAATCAGCAAGGCGATCTACCAGTCCTGCGACGTTTTCTTTTACACGCTCGCGGAGAAACTTGGCATCGATCGCATTGCAAAATACGCGACGATGTTTGGCCTGGGACAGAAGACGGGCATCGACCTGCCGCAGGAAGTCAGTGGCGTCATGCCGTCGGAAGAATGGAAGATTCGCAACTTCAAACAGAAGTGGTATGCGGGTGAAACAATTTCCGTAGGCATCGGCCAGGGAGCCGTGGCCGTAACTCCGATCCAATTGGCGCGCGCGATCGGTGCGATTTCGAGCGGCGGTCTGCTGGTGCGTCCTCATGTCACCAATCCGGCTGAGTTGCCAGCCAATATCATGCCCGCCATCGATACGCCGAGCCAGGTGAAAATCCCGATTGATCCCGAGAATTGGGAAATCATCACCGACGCCATGTCGAACGTGCCTACGCCAATGGGCACGGCGGGCAGCGCGCATCTGCAGGGGATAGATTTCGCGGGCAAGACGGGAAGCGCGCAGACGGTCAGCAACGCGCTCAAGGCCAAGACCGCCAATGGCAAGTCGAAATACAAAGACAATGCCTGGTTCGTGGGTGTGACTCCTCGGAGAAATCCGGAGATCGTCGTGGCGGTTCTGTTCGAGGGTGGAGAGCACGGACAGTTTGCCGCCCGGATTGCCGCCCAAGTGGTGAAGGCCTACGTCGAGAAGCAGCGCCGGCAGCCCACCAAGGTCGCGGCAAGCAATAAGAAAGTGGAAATCGGAGCGGTGTGGAATTCTGCTAGCCCAGACGGCACCGAGCAGGACACATTGCACGGGGGTAGGTTCGTGGTTGATGTGCCGGAGACGCGTTTGTCGCTGGCAGCGGCAGCGCCGGGAGTGCAGTAGTGGCGAGCATGCTGGAGAGAAGTGCCTGGGGCGTCGAGAAAGGATTGATTGAAATAGGGATCCTTCGACTACGCCTGATCGGTCGCTCGCGACCGATCAGGCAGCGCTCAGGATGACAGTTTTGCTTTGAGGCAAACGACCAAGGGCCGACGACCAACGACTAACGACCAACGACTGACTTCATGTCACGCTACATTTCATTCCGCGATTTTGACTGGCTGCTGTTCATCTTTGTCCTGCTGATTTGCGGGCTGGGAGTGTTGGAAATCCGCAGCGCCACGGCGCATACCAAGTTCGCCGGGGCCCACATCAAGCAGCTTTACTGGATCAGCGGCGGGATTGCCGGAATGTTTCTGATGAGTTTCATCAACTATCAGAAGCTGCTCGATGGCGTCCATTGGATGTACATCGCTTCCATCGCTTCGCTGCTGATCGTGATCATCTTCGGGCAGAAATATCTGGGCGCGCGCCGCTGGATCAAAATGCCGGGTGGAGGACATTTCCAGCCGTCCGAGTGGGTCAAGCTGATCCTGATACTGGCGGTGGCAAAATACTTTGCCGACCTGCACCAGCGGGAACTTTCGTGGCCTGACTTTATCAAGGCTGGGGCGATCGTCGGCGTCCCTATGCTCCTGGTGCTCGCTCAACCCGACCTGGGGACGGCTTTGACCTACATCCCGATCGCAGTCATGGGGTTATTCCTGGGCGGAGTGCGCTGGAAGCAAGCTCTGACCGTGGTAGTCCTGGCGGGACTCATGATGCCGCTTGCGTTCCATGTGCTGAAGCCGTATCAACGCGATCGGTTAACCAGTTTCATGCAACCCGAGGCCGATAGCCAGGGCTCGGGGTACCAGGTTATTCAATCTCTCATTGCGGTAGGTTCAGGTGGACTCTGGGGCAGCAGTGCCGCCTCCCAGACTCACCAGGCGTTTTTGCCTGTCCCACAAACCGACTTCATCTTTGCGGCGTTTGCCGAGGAGCATGGATTTGTGGGCGCACTGACGGTAATGCTGTTATACTTTATCGTGCTGATGCGTTTGACCCAGAACGCGCAAACGGCGCCCGACCGCGCCGGCACATTCGTGGTGATGGGTGTGGTGGCTGTGCTTAGCTTTCACATCCTGGTCAACGTTGGCATGGTGGTCGGTTTTATGCCGGTCACCGGAATACCCTTGCCCTTAATGAGTTATGGCGGGTCTTCCGTCCTGTTTATGTTTCTGGCGCTGGGCATTGTGATGAACGTCCGAATGCGCCGCTTCGTTAACTGAAGCAGGGGAAGAAGGCAAGGAGAGTTTGCCGCGCTTGCCATTTGCGGCTCAAAACAAGATCACGATCGCCCTCGCGTAAAGAGAGCACTCACCGGCCAACAGCAGTGAACGGCCGGGCAGGATTGAAGCTAAGGCGCTGCCAGGCGGGTAACGGCCCCCCCAAAGACCTGAAAAGGTTTTTGTGAGAGCGGTCACAAACCTTGGGCAAGCGCAATGCGATAAGTGCAAAAGATTTCCAAGCTTGTACCACGAGTCCGGCCTCGGAGAAATCTCCGTAGCCCCAGCCGTCCCCTGTGCGGGGCGGATATCGCATCGCTCCATCCTCCCGGTCTTTCCCTGCCTATGTTCCGGTGAATCCCTGCAGCCGCTTGACGGCGCAGAACCGGAGTCCGTATGACGAAAGAACTATTTGTGTCGACTACCCCTCACGAAACCAAAGTGGGGTTGGTGGAAGACGACCTACTCGCCGAAATCTACCTTGAACGCGAGAATGAATACACCCTGGCTGGATCCATCTACAAAGGCCGCGTAACCCGGGTCCTGCCCGGCATGCAATCCGCATTTGTGGATATCGGCCTGGAGCGCGACGCGTTCCTCTATGTTTCCGACTTCATGGAATTGCAAGATGAAGACGAAGTCGAGGAAATTCCCACCAACCTTGCTCCATCCCAACCTTATCAATCGCCGGCGCGGACCGAGGCTCAGCCTTCGGAACAGGAAGCCACGAGCGTTGTGTCCAACGAATCAAGTCCCGCACCCCAACAGCACGCCGAGCCAACCGCTGAGCCGGGGGAGAATCGCGAACGGTCCAACGGTGGAGAAAGCCGCGGTGGACGCGGAGACTGGCGCAGCCGTCGCCGTCGCGGACGCCGCGGCGAGCGCATGCCCGAATCCAAGTTTGCCCGGCCGGCTTCAGAGGCGCCGCGCACCGATCATCCGGAACGAAGCGATCGCCAGGAACGAACGGAGCGTCCAGAAAGAAGCGAGCGTTCCGAATACGGTCCGCCGCCGGGCTACCAACCGATCCTGTTGCCCGGTGAGTCGATCTCAAAGTATCAGCGTCTGGCGCAGACTCAAGCGCGCGTCGGATCAAGGTCGGCCGCGCAGAATCCGGACGCGCCAGCCCCTATTACTGCGGCGTTTCCCGAGGATGAACCGTTATTCGCGAAGCCGGAAACGGAGCAGCAACCGGCGACTAGCGAACCTCGTGACGGCGCAACCCGAGACAAGGCAAGGGGCGCGGCCGCGAATGCGCAAGTCGGATCTTCCGAGTGGGATCGCGAGCAAAAGCGTTTGCACGAGATGAACGTTGCGGTAGTTTTTGGAGGGACGGCCGCCGAACCTGCGCAAGTCGCAGACAGCCACGATGAACACGTGGTTACGGACCACGAACATTCGAATCAGATTCCAGTCGCCGCGGCGGCCGAGGGCACGATCGAGGAAGAACTCATCGAAGAGGAAGAAGCCGATCTCGCCTCGTACGTTGAAGATCTCGAGGAGGACGCGGCCTTCGAAGAACTGGAAGAAGAAACTCGATCAGCCGAGGAATATCGCGAGCCTGTGGCGCGGGAAATCGCAGCCTCTGGCGAGTCCGTACAAACCGTCAGCGAGACCGGGACCGCAGAACCGTTTGTCATCGAAGGCGGCATCGACGAAGCTGTTTCTGGCGAAGTAGACGAAGCGGTTGCCGAGCAGGAAGAAAAAGAAGCGGAAGAAGCGGAACTTGAGGAAGCCCAGGCCCAGGCCGAAGCTCTCCTTGATGCCGAAGCTCGCGGCGACGGCACAGTGGATGCGCGGGTTGAAGTCCGCGCTCCGGCGGGGACTGCAGCGTACACGCAGCGTGCGCCGCGTCCTGCATTCGATCCACGACGTGGTCAGCGTGGACGCCGCGGTGGGGGTGGGCGACGCTTTCGCCGTAATGAACCCCAGAACGTACCCCTGATCACCGAACTGCTCAAAGAAGGGCAGGAAATCCTGGTTCAGATCGCTAAGGAACCCATCGGCAAAAAGGGCGCCCGCATCACCAGCCACATCGCCCTGCCCGGCCGTTTCCTGGTCTACATGCCCACGGTCAATCACACCGGCGTGTCGCGAAAGATTTCTTCGGAAGAAGAACGCCAGCGTCTGAAGCGCATCATCATCAGCGAACGCGAAAACGGGCACGGCGGCTTCATCGTGCGCACCGCCGCCCAAGGCGCATCCGAAGAAGAGCTGCGGGCCGACATTCGCTTCCTGAAAAATCTCTGGTCCGAGATCAAAACTCGCGCCGATAACGGCAAAGGCCCGACCCTGATCTATCACGACTTGAACGTGGTCGAGCGCGTGCTCCGCGATCAGGTCACTTCCGACTTCACCGCCATTTGGGTCGACACCGAGCAGGAATACGAACGCGTCCTGCGCTTCGCCAACCGCTTTCAACCCGCGCTGGTGCGGCGAGTCAAGTTGTACAGCAAAGAAGTCCCGCTATTCGAGCAGTTCGGCCTGAACGACGAAATCAACAAGGCGCTCAAGTCGAAAGTCTGGCTGAAGAGCGGCGGTTACATCGTCATCAATCAAACCGAAGCCTTGGTCGCGATCGACGTCAACACCGGCAAGTACGTGGGCAAGACGGCGCGTCTCGAAGACACCATCGTCAAAACCAACGTCGATGCCATCAAGGAAATCGTGCGCCAAGTCCGTCTGCGCGATCTGGGCGGCATCATCATCATCGACTTTATTGACATGGACGAGCGCCGTAACCGCCAGAAAGTCATGCAGGCGCTCGAAGAAGCGCTACGCAGCGACCGAGCCCCGTCCAAAGTTTTGCAGTTCAACGACTTTGGATTAGTCGCCATCACGCGCAAACGGGTAAAGCAGTCGCTCGAACGCACTATCGGTTCGCCGTGCCCATACTGCGAGGCAACGGGCTACGTGAAATCGGTGACCACAGTCTGCAACGACATCTACGTAGAAATGCGCAAGATGGCCAAGCACCTCGACCACGCCGACGTAATGCTGCGGGTGAATCCCGAGGTAGCGAAGGCACTAAAAGGCAACAACGGCAAAGCTCTGACCGAGATGGAAGAGCTGACCAAGCGGACCGTAATCGTGAAGAGCGATCCCGCATTACACCAGGAGCAGTTCGACATCAACTGAAGTATTCCCAAGAAACCGGGTGCCCCAGGTCTCGTGCCCATGGAGACCTGGGAAACACTTCCTAGTAGCCCGTCATTCGGAGGACGATGAGACGTGAGACGAACCATAAGGAGCGGAGCATGCAACTGTCGGAGAATCACGGTCGGCTCGTTGCCTCACCGCCCGAAGGCTTAAAGCCTTCCCATTCCAGTGGCGTTAGTTAGCGGGCACCAATATCGGAGCGCCTTTGTCCTTCACGAAGAACACGACGAATTTCGCCGGTTTGGTTTGGCTTGCGTTCCGCCCAACGACGTGGACATCATCCGGGCCTTCGTAGAAGGTCTGACCAGGCGTTAGAGTCATTTCCTTTCCGCCTCTCACCCGCATCACGATCGAGCCTTCCAGCACATAGATAAACCCATAGGAATTGTGGCGATGGATGGGGTCCGAACTGCCCGGCGGATACTCCACGGTGATCATCAGACCTTCTTTGCCTGGAAACTCTGTCAGGTCTTTCGACAGGAGCGGCGTTACCTTAGCCTGCTGTGCTACAAGCGTGCCGGACATGAGACACACCAGCACCAAAATTACCTTCGTGAACGTCATAAATTAACCTTTCGCTTGACCGACGTCATTCAATGCGTCGAGTTTGTTCGTCGGCACTTCGCAGTTACGCGTAATGCCGCACAAGTTCCTGTTCAGCATGCAAGCAGTCTTCGACGTGGTGTCCGTCCTGCCGGCCACGTGACTCGTACAAATTGAACGCGAGTTGTGCAAATCTCGTCGTGTGTCGGGGAGAGACGACGGCCGGTGTCCTCTCCTCTCCCATACTCCGCTCACCGGGCATACGCGGTGACGATCTCAGCTAGCTTTTTTACGAGTCTCTTTCTCTTTGGTCACCACTGCAACGCCTGTGGGCTGAGGATGCGCGCTTGGAACTTGTGCTGCGGGCTGCGTCAGCCAGGTTTCGAAACGGGTCTCGCCGAGTCGTGCGTTATTGCCCGGAACCAGTGTTTTCTCGCTGAGTTTCGCCCCAGAGTAAAGAGCATTTGGGTCGGCGATGACTTCGCGGGAATCTTTGAGCGACGCCAAGCGCCGTCGGACTAATTCATCCACGCGAAACTGTTCCGGGCCTCCAATTTCGACGATGCCGTTTACCGGTTGACCTGCTGCAATCCTGCCCACGCCACTCGCGACATCGTCGGCGGCCATCGGCTGGAAAAGCACGTGGGGCAAATGAACCTTGCCGCCGACCATGGAAATGTCAGCAAGGCCCTTGAGGAACTCGAAGAACTGCGTCGCATGCACGATGGAGTAGGGGATTGAAGATTCTCTGATCAGTTTTTCCTGAGCAATCTTAGCTCGGAAGTAACCGCTTTCGGACAGCCGGTCGGTTCCCACAACTGATAACGCAACGTGATGTCCTACCCCTGCGGCCGCTCCATAAGTGAGGAGGTTACGAGTTGATGTTTCGAAGAACTTCAGCACGGCTGCGTCCTTCCAGTCGGGAGAGTTTGATACGTCAACGACTACCGAGGCACCTTTCAGCACGTCGGCCAGTCCCTCGCCCGTGACAGTGTTGACCCCCGTGTTGGGTGCTGCCGCTACCGCTTCATGCCCGTGCTCACGAAGCTTGTTGACAAGCTTTGATCCGATGAGTCCCGTACCGCCGATCACTACGATCTTCATAATCGTCTCCTTCATTCTTGACCGAGGCATTTCGAAGCCATCGATCTCTTGCACTCGCTAAAGACAGAACTGCCTGCCGGTTCGTGACATGATCTATGCCTCGGGGCACGCCCCGAATCAGCAGCTTGAAGTGGTTGTTGTCAGCCTGTGCGAAGCCGCGCTCGATTGATCGCAGCCATTTGCCCAAACTAATTCTTCTGGACGTTTGCCAACGCTAGACCACATGCCCTCAGAAAATCAATACGGTACATACTGTATTTGCCGTGGTTTCAGACCATCGAATCGAGGTTGAGGTCTGGCGCAGCCTTTCTTTCAGTTCCTTACTCACGAGGGTGACCTGCCCTGGTCTCTCCGGTTTTGGAGAGAAAGCGTGGGGGGGTGATCTTGAATGCCGACAGAACAACCCGGCTTTCGCAAAGAGCGCGAAAGGCCCATTTTTCCCTTGACCTAGGCGTCTTCAAACGGCTAACATAGCGATAACTCCATTAGCTGTTTGATAACAGCAGTGTTTCGGCCCTTTGACAATTTCGAGATTCCCCGCGCAAAGCGCGTCGATCTGCTCACAAGAACGACCTATTCCTCCAAAACGCCTCCGGGTAAGTCCTTTAGAAGGGATATTTTACGAGGGTATCTCAACTTGCCGCCTGTTTTCATAGACTTACGAAGCAGAAAAGGTCCTGGATATCCCCTCCGTAAGTCCTTTAGAAGGGATATTTTACGAGGGTATCTCTAAAACAGAATCTTTGTTTTCATAGATCTGACAAGAAAACGCGTTTTTTGGGTATATACCCTGTACTCCGTGGTAAACAACGGCTCTCGCATGATTACCTATAGGTAAACAGAAGCCGGCCCTCAATCCGCCCTCAACTGGCGTTGCTGGCGCCCAGCGTCTTTTCTTGCGGAACGCCGGTCAGGGTCTTCTCGACTAACTCGGAACAATCTTGCAGCTTTTGCAGCGGGGGACGGATCTTGTCAGCTTCAACCTTGGCGCCGCGTTGTTCGGCCAGCGTCATGACGCGTTCGGCATTCTGCTTTACCGAGCGGCCAACCTCGAGCAGAACGACCAGGGCGTCGGCGTGCAGCTTCCACAGTGATGCGGAATTTTCGGCGCGCTTCATTTCCTCGAGCTCCGTCGTCATGCGCGCGACCACGGCAACCAGGCGCAACATCACCCGGGCGACTCCGGCTCGTACGCTCTTTTCTTCCAGATAATCGGCGCAATAGGCATCGGCTTCGGCGGCCGTGAGCAGGAGATTGAAGAAGCGCATGGGAACCACTTGACGGAATTTCGGGTCGGCCACGCGCACGAAGATGCGAATCGACTCCTCGATCCTGAGCAGTTTGCTTTCTTCGGTTGAAATCTGTTGCGGCGTTACCGCCGAACGCATGGCCGGCACATCGAGCACCGGACGCCGGCTGGGGAACGAAGTTATTTTAGCTGACTTATTGACCGGCGCTTTCGCTGCCGGACGCACCAGGCGCGGGCTGCGCCGGATGGGCGGGCGCTGATCAAGAGTCTTCTTCAGCTTCGAGATGCGCCGGAACTTGTCGAGAGCCGCGCCGTAGTCAATGCGAAGCAGGTCGCTTTCCTGGAGCGCTGCGACGTGTTCCACGGTGACATCCACGCCGTCGACGTTGCCCAGAATGCTGCCACCCTGCTCCTCGACCACCTCGGCGAAGTTCTTGATTTCCGCCGTGGACTGGTGGAACAGGTCGTCAAATTTCTTGCCAAACGCGGTGTTGTATGGCGCGATCGTGGCCAAGGCGCCGGGATGGTAGAAGGAGGTATCGAGGGACAGCTTTAGTTCTCGCACTCGAGGAATGATTCCTGATTCGAGCAGCGCGTTGAGATCGCGGAAGTTTTCCGCCTCCTGCTGCAGGTGATCGAACAGGCGCAGGGTTTGCATGTGTTCGTCGGTTAATTCGGGAACGTCAGCGTCAGCGAGAATCTCGAGCAACGCAATTTCGAATGGGGACAGTGGAAGAGCGCCATCGAGGCCATAGCCGCGGCGCTCCCACTGGCCAGGCACGCGCGGATGGCGATAAAGGAAAGTCGTGACCAGATCGGTCTTGTCGCGATGGACCTCCGTAGTATCGCGGTTACGAGTGAAGTAACGGAGCATCGCCTCGGCGATTTCGGGGTCGGTGTCGGGCGTAAAAGCCCGGCGCAACATGGCTGGAGTAATGGCCATGTCGAGCAAACGCAACCAGCGATGCATGGCGGACAAAGTTTCGAGCACGCTGTCATCGCTTTGCAGCGAGATCGCCTCGAGCCCGGCCGGGACAGGAACTTCTCCACGAACAGACTCCTGCAAGAGCTTCTCATAGAAGCCCTGGACAGTCGCCAGAATAGCCAACTCCCACTTCGGATCCTCTACCACAGTCAGTCGCTCCAGCGCACTAATCCCTATGAATTTAAGGGAGGGCCAAGGTTAGTTAAAACTAAGGCTGGTTCAGGTGCAAGCCTGCCGTAAGGACAGGACACCAACTAGATAAGGGACAAGCCCTAAAGTAACCTTGCGCTAAGTCTTTGAAAAGTGGCGCTTTCCACGCGCAAGTTTTTCGTCGATCAGAATCGGCGAAGGACTGTATACTATGCGGGCAGGTGATATTGTTTTTGAGGGGATTGAGACCATGGAGTGGACAGCACCGAAGTTCGAGGAAGTTGCGTTGAATTGTGAGATCAACTCTTACGCCTCCGCCGCGTTGTAATTCTCGGCAAGGATGCTCATAAACATCCTGGGTTCGGCCGCCGGCGGTGGCTTTCCGCAGTGGAATTGCAACTGCCGCAACTGTCGGTCCTTGCGCGACGGGACCTTCAAGGGTAAGCCCCGCACCCAGACCCAGGTGGCGATATGCCAGGATGATCGCGCTTGGTTTTTGCTAAATGCCTCTCCCGATTTGCGGACGCAGATCGAGGCGACGCCGGTACTTCACCCGCGGAACCACGGGCGAAACTCTCCCATCGGCGGCGTACTTCTGACCAGCGGCGATATCGATCAGATTGCGGGATTGTTGTCTCTCCGCGAATTGCAGCCCTTCCCCATTTATTGCACCCCTTCGATCCGGCGTATTCTGCAGGAGGACAACAGCATGTTCGCGATGTTGAATCGCCTACCTGGCCAAGTATCATGGACGGACATCAGTTGCGACGGCAGCTTCTCCTTACAAGGTGAGAGAGGGGTGGGAATCAACTGCCGCGTGTTCTCGCTGGGGAGTCGCTTTCCAGCTTACGTTTCGCCTGATCGATCTCTCGCACTCAAGCAGGGGGACGCTTTGCTGGGCGTGATCGCGTCATCCTCGTCAGGCAGGCGCATGGCTTACATGCCTGCGGTTCCGGATGTATATGATTCGCTACTCGAACAACTTGAGGGAACCGATCTGCTTTTGTTCGATGGGACTTTTTGGAGCGACGACGAATTGATCCGGGTGCAGGGAAGCGGATCGACGGCGCGCGAAATGGGGCACATTCCCGTATCCGGTGCCAACGGAAGCTTGTGCCAGCTGGCGGGATTGCGGCGACCTCGAAAAGTCTTTGTGCACATCAACAATACCAATCCCATGCTGGATGAATCTGGTCCTGAGTATGCGCAGGTTCGAGCGGCGGGTTGGGAAGTAGCGGAAGATGGGTGGAGTCTCGATCTATGAGGCCGGAATCGATGGATGAAGTGTCGTGCGAATTTCCGGTGCTCTCCGCTGAGGAGTTGAAGGCTCGGCTGCGGCAAGTGGGTGAGGAGCGTTATCACCATCGGCATCCTTTTCACCTCATGATGCATGAAGGCCAGTTGAGCAGGGGACAGTTGCAGGCTTGGGCGCTGAATCGCTATTACTACCAGAGCATCATCCCGATAAAGGATTCGATCATTCTTTCGCGAAGCGATGATCCGGATTTTCGGCGGACGTGGCGGAAGCGCGTGATCGATCACGATGGGGATGCGACTCAGGCTGGCGGGATCGAGCGCTGGATCAAACTGGCGGAAGCGACTGGGCTGGAACGCAAACGCGTGCTGCGTGGCGAAGAGGTCTTACCCGCGACGCGGTACGCCGGGGATGCTTATCTAAGTCTGGTGCGTAGTCGGAGTTTTCTGGAGGCCGTGGCTTCGTCGCTGACCGAAATGTTTTCCCGCGACCTGATTACGTTGCGAATGGATCGTTTGCGTCAACACTATCCGTGGCTTGCCGGCGGGCTTGATTATTTTACGGCGCGTCTCGACCAGGCGCCGGAAGACGCGCGATTCGCCCTGCAGTGGGTAACGGAGAACGCTCGTACGCGATCGGAGCAGGAAATGGCAATCGCGGCGCTGCGGGCGAAATGTGACATTCTTTGGGCGCAGTTGGACGCGCTCTACTTCGCGTACGTGCAGCCCGGATGGCCTCCGCCTGGAGCTTTTCGGATTCAGGAGTCTTGAGCGTGGCTCCTCCGTCTGATTCCAGCCAGCCGCGTTTCGCCTCCGGTTGTCGATGGGGCACCCAAGGCGCCGAACGCGTTGTGCTTTTTCCCGAAGGCATGATTCGGGTTCAAGGGACGGGGCAGAAAATTCTGGAACTCTGCGATGGACAACGCACGGTGTACGAAATCGTGACTGCACTTTCGGCGATGTACAGCGCGGATCCGGTGAAGATTCGTGAGGACGTTGACAACTTTTTGGACGCTCTGCAGCAGAAGCGGATTGTCGATTACTAGAATCGCTGACTAGCATGAATTTCGACCGGAACGCAGCACGAGCGTCGGCGGGTAAGGTTGCATGACATCCTTTGCGTTCCTTCCTGTCCTTCGTGGTTTCAGCATTTGCACTTCATCAACCACAAAGCACACGAAGGTACACAAAGGACATTGCGGAACTGCACGCGTCGAAGCCCCCTCCTGGGTTGGCGACTCAACAAGGCCGTCGGCAGATTATTAAATGATCCCGAACCCACTCGCGTTGATTGCGGAGATCACGCATCGCTGCCCTTTGCACTGCGTCTATTGCTCTAATCCCCTCCAGATGATTGGAGCTAAGGCGGAACTTCCAACTTACGATTGGATCCGCGTGTTTCAAGAAGCCCGAGAGCTGGGAATTCTCCATCTCCACTTGACTGGCGGCGAGCCCGTGTCGCGGAGTGACCTGAGAGAATTGGTTGAGGCCGCACACGCTGCCGGACTCTATACCAACCTAATTACCTCGGGGATTGGCTTGCCCGGAGCGCGACTTGCGGCGTTAGTTGACGCGGGACTCGATCACATTCAACTGAGTTTCCAGGATTCGCGGGATGAACCTGCGAACTGGATTGCGGGCACGAAGGCGCACGTGCACAAAGTTGTTCTGTCGGAGGTTATTCGCCGATTCCCGGTTGCTTTCACCGTGAACCTGGTGGTGCATCGTCAGAATCTCGATCACCTGGAGGAGATGATTGGATTTGCGGAACAGCTGAAGCCAGACCGCCTGGAGATTGCCCATGCTCAATATTACGGTTGGGCTCTGAAGAATCGGGATACGCTGATTCCCACTCGTGAGCAACTGGAAAACTGCTTGCGCATTGTAGAAGCGGCGCAGCAGCGGCTTTCCGGCCGCATGAAAATTGATTGTGTGGTTCCGGATTACTACGCGCGCTATCCCAAGGCGTGTATGGGTGGATGGGGCCGGCGTCTGGTGTTGATCGATCCGTCAGGACAGGCGCTTCCTTGCCACGCTGCCGGGGTGATACCGGGCATGAGCTTTGACAATGTGCGCGAACATTCTCTCGAATGGATATGGCGAGATTCCGCGGCCTTCCAGCGTTTTCGCGGAGAACAATGGATGCCCGAACCGTGTCGAAGCTGCGAGCGCCGGGCTGAGGACTTCGGCGGCTGCCGCTGTCAGGCTTTTCTGCTCACAGGCGATGCCAGTGCGACGGATCCGGTTTGTACCCTTGCCCCCACGCATCATTTGGTTGAGAACGCCCGGCCTGCGACAAACTCCGGGGATGGGCAAGTCTCATGGTCCTACAGAGCCAATCCCGAATGAGAGCGTAAATGCAGGCCAAAACGGCGATTGCGACGCTGCAATTGTCTGGAGATTGTAAAAACATTGTCAACAATTCGTCCCAGACGGTGTTTGGCGGTGTGCCGGTAGTAAGCTTGTTCAGTGTTGATGCGATAAATCGTCAATTTGTGGAGCGGGCTATGATTCGAGTAGAGACAAATCGAGAAGCGACTCTACAGCGTGCCCCAGGCACTCTGCAGAAAGCGATGGCTTACGTTAATCCAGGGGCGAACACGATGGAGCGAATTCTTGTCGTCGAAGATGACCATGCCGTACAGAAGGCTCTGAAGCGTTTGTTTGAGACGGAAGGATTCGAAATTGAAATCAGTACGGACGGGCAGGCGGCGCTGGAAGCGTTCCGAAGAGCAGCACCCGCTGCCATTGTGCTGGACTTGCGGCTGCCGTTGGTCTCGGGACGGGATGTCTGCCGGGAAATCAAACAACAGGCGCCTACGGTTCCTATTATTGTTTTAAGCGCCTGCAGCGATGTTTCGGACAAGGTGTTGCTTTTGGAGTTAGGGGCAGACGATTATGTTACCAAGCCTTTCAGCCCACGAGAACTGCTGGCTCGGGTACGGGCCGCCTTGCGACGCACGGTTCAGACCGGAACCGGAGATGTGGTCACTTTTGCGGGAATTTCCGTGGACTTCATCAAGATGGAAGTGAACCGCAATGGAGAGCAGGTCGTGCTTACCGCGCAGGAATTCAAGACTTTAAAGTTCCTGATACAGAATGCGGAGCGGGTGATCTCGCGAGACGAGTTGCTCAATGAGGTTTGGGGTTACCAGAATTATCCATCCACCCGCACGGTGGATAATCATATTCTGAAGCTTCGGCAGAAGCTGGAGAAAGATCCGACTAATCCGATACATTTCCGGACGGTGCATGGTATGGGCTACAAGTTTGTGCGTTAACTCCCACGGCTGCGAGGAATTTGAGCGCAGGGAGAAGAGAGCATGATGAAACTTCGGATGCGGACCAAGTTTCTGCTCTCCATGCTTTTGATCTCGGCCGGCCTCACCTGGACCAGCCTGTTGCTGGTTCGGCGCACGGTTCAAGCGCAGGTGAAGAAGAGCATCTTCGCCGACCTTAATAACTCAGCCAGCACCTACCAGAACTTTCATCGCGCACGCGAGCTTACGCTGACCCACTCCGCCGAATTGCTGGCGGACCTGCCTAATTTGCGGGCCCTGATGACCACTCAGCATGAAGCCACGATCCAGGATACCTCCACCGATTTGTGGCGACTGGCGGGAAGTGACCTGTTTGTGCTGGCGGACCGAACCGGCAAAGTAGTCGCGTTGCACACGGCGAGCCCGGGTTTTACGCGGCAGATGGCGCAGCAGTCGCTGAACCCCTCCAGTCAAGAAAGTTCGAGCCAGTGGTGGTACGGTGCTCAGCATTTGTACCAGGTATTTCTCAAGCCAATCTATTCCGGTCCCGCAGTCGAGAACAAGCTGCTGGGTTTTCTGGTGATCGGTTATGAAATTGACGACACGGTGGCGTCGCAGGTAAGCCGGATCGCGGCCAGCCAGGTGGCCTTCTACTACGGCGACACGATTGTGAAAAGCACCCTGGATCCCGCGCATGAGGCTGAGCTCGCGCGGCATTCGATTGTGCATACCGCTCCGGGCATTCCGGAGCCGGAACAGGTCCAACTGGGCGACGAACGCTTTCTGGCAACCTCATTGGAACTTGCGGCTGACAAGGCACCGTCGGTTCGCCTGGTCGTGCTCAAATCTTACGATCAGGCCACCGCTTTTCTGGACAGCCTGAATCGCCTGCTGCTGGCTCTGGGACTGACCGCTGTGCTGGGCGGAAGTGCACTGGTATTTTTCATTTCGCACACTTTTACGCGGCCGTTGGGCAACCTGGTGGCCGGCGTGCGAGCTTTGGGAAGAGGCGATTTCAACTATCCACTGGACGCGCGTGGCGGCGATGAAGTTGCCGAGGTAACGGGAGCGTTTAACCGAATGCGGGATAGCCTGCTGAAAACGCAACAGGAGTTGATCGATGCGGAAAGATTGGCAACGATCGGTCGAATGGCCAGTTCAGTCTCGCACGACCTCCGGCATTCTCTTGCGGCCATCGTGGCGAATGCCGAGTTCCTGTGCGAAAGCCGCTTGTCGACCGATCAACGAGAGGAACTTTACCAGGAAATTCGGATTGCAGTAAACCAAATGACCGAACTGATCGATTCTTTACTGGAGTTCTCGCGAACCAGGGAGTCCTTGAGGCGGACGTACGGCAGCGTAAGGGAGTCGGTCGATCGTGTGATGCAGGCGGTACGTACTCATCCGCGGTTTCACGCGGTGCGCATTGCGGTGCGTCAGGAAGGCAACTGCATCGGCTGGTTCGATACTAAGAAGCTTGAGCGCGCCCTTTACAACCTGCTGTTGAACGCGTGCGAGGCGATTGCGGGAGCGGGAGAGGGCGGGCGAATCAGCATCGACTTGCGCGAAGTTCCCGGGGGATTGCAGATTCGGCTGTCGGACAATGGTCGAGGCATCCCAGAGTCCATTCGAGGCAAACTTTTCGAGCCGTTCATCAGCTATGGCAAGGAAAACGGAACTGGTTTGGGGTTAACGGTAGTGCAGAAAATCGTCCAGGATCACGGAGGAGATGTCATGGTCGAGAAGACATCCGAGGAAGGGACGGTCTTCCGCATAACCTTGCCCATCGTTTCATCGTCTACTGCTGAAAGTAGTGGCGAGGGGAAGCCGGAGTTCCCGCCACTCGCCCGAGCAAAAAGGGTAGAGTCGGAGTAAGATTTTCCGTTCGGGGGTACGCGCAACTTAGTCCAAGACCGTCTCACGGGTTCACTAAATATCGTTCGCGAATCCACAATCTTCTGGGGGAGGGCGATTTGTGAAACAGGGGAGTGGTTTGCCTGATTGGATGCGGAGAGCCAGCGTGGCTGGATTGCTTGTGCTGCTTAGTGGTGTTTTCGGGTGGTCACAACAGTCAGGCCCGACGGGGGCATCGTCGCAGAGCGATTCGACAGCGGCCGCGATTCACGAACTTCAACAGCAGGTCAACGAACTGCGCTCGGCGATGGCAGAAATGCGTTCTGAAACAGAACAGTACCGGGCGGAGAATGCGGAACTGCGACATGAGTTGCAGACTGCGCGCAGTCCGTCGCTGTCCGCAGCCGGGCCACCCTCGGGGAACTCGTACCCATTGGCGACGCCGGCCGATGCCGATTCCCCGCACTCGCAATCCGACGTGCCGACGGCAAACAAGTCGACGTCGCTGGAAGAGCGGGTCGCGTCACTTGAAGAGTCGTCCCAACTGGTGAACAGCAAGGTTAACGATCAGTATCAGACCAAGGTCGAGAGCGCGTCGAAATATCGGGTTCGGCTTTCTGGCATCGTGCTCCTGAATCTTTTTAACAGTCACGGGGACACTGACAATCAGGACTTTCCCAGCTTTGTGAAAGGGCCAGGCACCGGCACCGGAAGCTTGGGCTTCACCATGCGGCAGTCCGAAATCGGTCTTGAGGTTTTTGGGCCCACGTGGGCGGGAGCGAAGATATCTGGAAGTTTGCAGGCTGACTTTGCTGGCGGGTTTCCGAGCACGTGGAACGGAGTCAACTCAGGCATCTTTCGGTTGCGTACGGCCAGCATGCGCATGGACTGGAAAGACACCTCCGTTGTAGTGGGGCAGGATAGCGCATTCTTTTCTCCACTTTCGCCGACGTCATTCGCGTCTCTCGCAGTCCCCGCGCTTAACTATGCGGGGAATCTGTGGGCATGGAGTCCGCAGGTGCGGGTGGAGCATCGATTCCAGCTTTCCGGGGATCAGAATATCCTGCTCCAGGGCGGGATTCTCGACAATCTCACTGGTGAGTTCCCGGCGGATTCGTACTTTCGCATGCCGGGTGCTGGAGAACTCACGCGCCAGCCGGCTTATGCGATCCGGACGGCTTGGACGCGCACTGTATTTGGTCAGCCGATGACGTTCGGAGCGGCAGGCTACTATAGCCGCCAGGATTGGCAAACGTGCCCATCCAATGCAGGAAATTCATCAGCCTGTCCTCAACCCTTCGACCACTACGTCGACGGTTGGGCGGGCATGGCAGACTGGCAGATTCCGCTAACCCGGCGTCTGCTTTTCACGGGTGAATTCTATCGTGGGCGAGCGATTGGCGGGATCGGCGCTGACATTACGCAGAGCGTGGTGTATGACGGCAACCCCAACAGCGCGGGCACCCTGGCGCGCGGGCTGGATACGATCGGCGGATGGTCGCAGCTAAAATTCAAAGCCACCAGTACGCTCGAATTTAACGCTGCTGTGGGACTCGATAATCCGACCACCGGGGAAGTGCGAGCCGCGGAGGCGAGCCAGCCTTACTTGTTTGGCCCTTTGTTTGTTCAAAATCGCGGTGTTCTGGCGAACATTGTCTTTCGGCCGCGCTCGAGCTTACTGTTTTCCGCGGAATATGGACACTTGCGAACGTCTCAACTCTATGACATCAGCAATAAGGCCGATCAGTTCAATCTGATCATGGGAATTTTGTTTTGATTATGAAGGCGGCAACCGCTTACTGGCTCTGCGCGCTGATAGTCTGCAGCACTTTGGCCTGCGCGCAGGAGGTTACGGTAACCGCGGATGTAGCCTTAGTGTACAACGGGAAAAAGAGCAAGCCGCGTGCAGCAAGCAATATGGTGCTCTGGCTCACGCCGGTCGGGAGTGCGGCGCTTTCGAGTTCGCCCACGCTTCCAGCCTCCAGTCGTCCGCGCCTAGTTCAGAAGAATAAGAGCTTCGAGCCTCATGTCCTGGTTGTGCCCGTGGGGTCCGTGGTGGAGTTTCCCAACCGGGATCCGTTTTTTCACAACGTGTTTTCGCTGTTCGAGGGCAAGCGCTTTGATCTTGGCCTCTATGAAGCCGGAAGCCCGCGCGACGTTGTTTTCGACAAGCCTGGCATTTCCTATATCTTCTGCAACATCCATTCTGAAATGAGCGCGGTTGTAATTGCCGTGAGCAGCCCCTATTACGGAATTTCTGACACGCGCGGCCGAGTGAGCATTCCTCACGTGCCCCCAGGCCGATACATGTTTCGGATCTGGTACGAAGAGGCGTTGCCCGAGGAATTGAACAACCTCACTCGCGAGGTCAACATTTCCGGGGATGCTTCAAGTCTGGGAGCTATGCGTCTACCCGCCACCAACATGCCACAGACTCACCAAAACTTGTACGGGCACGATTACCCTCCGCCTCTTCCGGATAGTCCGAGTTACGAACGAAAGTGAGCGCGGAGCACATCTTTCGACGGTTTAAAAGCCAGTGCCGCGCGATGAGGGTGTGCCGCTTTATGTAACAAGAAAATGACAATTTCGTGATGGTTCTTTGACAAATTCGACCTGCAGCCCGCGCTAATCTATCTCAAACGCGAACGGGTGATCCGCTGCTGGCCCGCTCGCGGTCGGAGGTCCCGGGACCTCCAACATCGCTTCCTCCTTAACCCGAGCGGGCCGGATGCGCCGCCGGAGACATCCATCGCAGCGGCTGCCGATTATTTCCGCAGGAATTCCAGTCTTTTCCAGTGCCAGTACCGACCCCGAATTGAGCATTGTTTGCGTCCAGATTTACGACCCTCGGTCATTTAGTCCAAAATTACGGAAACGAAGCAGCGTCCAACACCGAAACCATCAGGAAGATTAAGGTTGAATTTCAAACACTTATTGGATACATTGCGATGACTTGAGGTCAACCATGAGCGGAATCAGCAGCAGCCTGGTCTCTCCCCCGCGATATCGAAACCTGCCTCCACGGCCTCGCTCCGAAGATAAGCGAGCGAAGATTATCGATGCGGCCATGCGTCATTTTGCCGAGCAGGGCTATCACGCGGCCCGAGTCGGCGACATTGCCGCCGGCTTGGGTATAGCGAAGGGTTCGATTTTCCAGCACTTTGGCAGCAAGGATGGTCTGTTTTTCGAGGCGTACAAGAGAGCAGTTTATTCCTTTGCTCCGTACTTGAGAGTGCCCGCTGACGTGCGCGAGCTTGGTTTCTTTGGAGTGTTGCACTACTGGCTGGTGCGGACCGAGCACATGGTACGCGAAGACTGGATTCCTTACCGCGTCTATCTGCTGGGACAGTACGGGACGGACTTGGTCCTAAGACGAGAAATCAACCGCTTTCTGATTGCCGAAGATCCCTATGGACGCGTGGAGTTCGTCCGCTTTGGCCTCGAACGCGGGGAACTCCGCCGAGATCTGGATATCGAAATGGTCGTTTCCATTCTCGATTGGGTGGTTGAACGCTTCCAGGATGCCCTGTTGATCGAGGAACTGGATCCCGGCCTGTTTCGACGACAGGGTGATCCAGCGGAGAAGAAAGAGGCACGGATCGCGCAGTTTCTGGATGTGTTGAGAAGAGCGGTCGGCGTCGAACGCAGAGACAAGCCGACCAAAGCATCCATCTAACGCAGTTTCGGAAGGGCCGGATTTCACAGGCTGCGAAAGAATTCTTGCTTTGGGTGGCGCAGCTGGTTTTGGGTGGCGCAGCGCCGCTAGCGCTGCGGTAAATGCTCTCAAAACAGGGAAGGCTTTAGCCACTGAGGTAACCGAATCGAGAAACTGTTTTAGCCGCGCCGTAAAAGCATAAACAATGGTTTCAGTGGCTGGCGTGGAATTCCGCTAGCGAATTGAGTGTTTTGGGAACTAGCCGCTCAGGGAGTCGAGCCTTAGGCGACACTGGTTTTTCGGTGCGAACAACTGATGATGCACCAAAATTCTTTGCAAACTATTCTCGCCGGCTACGACGCGAATGCGCCGCTGGCGGAAGCCTCGACCATCCCCGCGCAGTGGTACGTCGATCCACGCATTGCGGAGCTTGAAACCAAAGCGGTGTTCAGCAAAACCTGGCAAATGGTCGGGCGGACTGAGCAAGTTGAAAAACCTGGCCAGTTCGTCACCGCAACCGTGGCTGGCGAGCCGATCGTCGTGGTGCGCGGCAACGATGGCATCTTGCGTGGTTTCTACAACGTGTGCCGCCATCATGCAGCTGCCGTGGTCACCGAGCCGTGCGGACAGGCCTCGATTTTGCATTGTCCTTATCACGGGTGGAACTATGGGCTGGATGGTTCGCTGAAAGGGATGCCGGAGTTCGACGGCGTTAGGAACTTCGATCGCCAACAGAATGGCTTGGTCCCGGTGAAAGCCGAGACTTGGGAAAAGTTCGTGTTCGTGAATCTCGATCCGGAAGCCGCGCCGCTCCTGGATTTTCTCGGCGGGTTAGTGCAGCAAGTGGCGCCGCTCGGCGTGAGCAAACTGCATTATTTCGACAGCCGCTCCTACGATATCCATTGCAATTGGAAGGTGTTTGTCGACAACTATCTCGATGGCGGATATCACGTGCCTCATCTGCACAAAGGCCTGAACTCGGTACTCGATTACAAGAAATACACCATCGAGAACGAGGACCGGTATTGCCTTCAGTCGAGCCCGATGGTGGCATCGAGCGAGGATGTAGCGACTGGAGCAACCCGCAAAGGCGATCGTGCCTGGTATTTCTGGCAGTATCCCAATCTGATGATCAATTGCTACGAAGGCTACATGGATACGAATTTGGTATTGCCGGTGGACGTCGATCACTGCCGGGTGATTTTCGATTTCTATTTTGCCGACGTGAGCGAAGCCCATCGCGAATACAACCATCAGAGCGTTGACGTGGGTCTGCGAGTTCAGGACGAAGACTTGGGAATCTGCGAGGCTGTCCAACGCGGCTTGAAATCGCGCGCGTATGGCGCGGGAAGACTTTCAGTGCGGCGCGAGGCGGGCGAGCATTTGTTTCATCGACTGCTTGCGGCCGATCTGAAGACCGAGACCAATAAGGACGCAGCCCTAGACGGTTCGTCCGGTGGCGATCTGTATGCGTCCAGGCCCCGCTCGCATCCGACAGCAGTGCCAAAATAGCCGGCCCTTGCCCGGCTGGCCGGACGAGGGCGTCCGCGCTACGCGAGTCTCCCAATCCAAACGAAATAAGAAGCGGCATTAGAGGAGATTGCCTATTGTCGATTGGAAGCCGAACACTGATGTGGCTCAGTCCGAGTCGAGCCAGCAAAAGCCTAGAATGACAAATAGCAAAAAGGTGGAGGCCAGATTCCAATGCGCGGGTTGTGGCGAGCATAACCAGACGACCGTGGATGAGTCGGCTGGCCGCCGACAATCTTATATCGAAGATTGCCAGGTCTGTTGCAAAGCGAACCTGCTTCGCGTCGAGTACGATCCGGTCGAACGGGAATTTGTGATTACGGCGGAATTGGAATAGCGTATTGCGAAGAGGCGACTGGGTTCAGTGGTAATTGGTGTCTGAAAGAAAGGACGAACTCAATGGGCATGAGCTACAGTGCACCCGGGCGAATGGTCTCCCACACCATGGTGACCACCCAATTTGAACTGGATGGATTTCGCGTAACTCGCAGTCTGGGAGTGGTGCGCGGCATCGTGGTTCGCTCGCGCTCCATCTTCGGCACGATTGGCGCGGGATTGCAAACCATCCTGGGCGGCAACATCACGCTGCTGACCAATTTGTGCGAGAAGACACGCGCAGAAGCGTTTGACCTCATGCTGCAGCACGCCGCTGAACTGGGTGGAAACGCAGTTGTAGGCGCCCGCTACGACGCGACGGAAATCATGCAAGGCGTCACCGAAGTCCTGGCGTATGGGACTGCGGTTGTTGTAGAAGCAATTAAATAACGCGGGCTTTCACATAAACTGCATGTCCTAGCAGAGCAGTTTTTCCAGCATCTTTTGCCGGTACTCGAATGTTTGCTTCAGGCTCGGTGTGATAAACAGCCGTTGCGCCAGAGCGCCTAACGCCCCGAAGCCAGGATCGTACTCAATTACATCGCGGATCGTCGTTCCGCTCGCATTTCGCGTCTCCACCGAGAATTCATGGCGGTGCTGAAATCGCTGGAATGGCCCCTTCTTCTGAATGTCCGCGAAGTGGTGGTTCCATTCGAACTCGGTAATCAGTGCAATCCATTGCGCGCGGAAGGGTAGAGAAGCGAGAGGGCGAAACGAGGTCACGATCTCCGAGCCCACGCCCGCAAGCGAGTTGAGATTCGCGATGACTGGCCGCCCCATCGGAACAGTCGGAGGAGGCACGAGTCGAAGGGCAGCCACTTCGGTTCGGGTCTCCGGAGGCATGATGCGGGGCAAATTGCTAGGATTGGCAAAGAACAGGAAAACCTTCTCAATGGCCACAGGTACCCACTGCTCGAACTGAATGCGGTGAATCATTCTACGCGTTGCCGGACCCTAAGGACCGGCCTTCCCGAACGAAAAGCGGGGGTCCTTTTGGCTGCTGAAGTCGATTTCAACAACGGCAGTCACTTTAGCAACGATGCGTAAAGCGAAGAAATAACGAAGGTTACAAATCCGAACCAGAGTGCTAAACCCCATCCCTTGGGGTCACCTCATCAGTTAGCCACAATTTCTGGTACTTTCTCGATGTCGGTCTGTCTCACTCTGAACACCCATAACTTTGTTGTTGACAACAAACAGCTTAAGCGTAAGATGTGGACAAAAGTGGTAGAAAGTGGTCGCGGCAATAGAGGTCGTGGGCAAGACTGGAAAACTGAGAGGCGCCAGTGGAATTTGAAGCTGACACCCCCACAAACAGCCCTAACGAACCGCAATCGACCAGTATTTTGACCGCTTTTACCTCCCTCGTTCTTGCGGCGATAGCTGCCAAGAGATTTTCCGCCCCGGTAAGGGGTCGAACACATGTTTCGCGGCAATCACCCAACTCGCGTCGACGAAAAGGGACGGCTCAAAGTTCCGTCGGAATTCAAGCGCGTCATCGACGAGAAGTACGGCACGCAATTTTACATCACCAGCCTGGATGGGAAGGTTGCTCAAGTATATCCCTTCGAGGAATGGGAACGGATCGAGCAGAAGTTGGCAGGGCTTTCGACCTTCAATCCTACGAAGAAAAAGTTTCTGAGCAAGGTGAATTATTGGGGGCAGGTGGTCGAGATGGACGGGCAGGGGCGGCTGCTGATGCCGCAACTGTTGCGCGATGCGGCGCAGATCAAAGGAGAAGTGGCGGTCAGCGGATACCAGACGTATCTGGAAGTTCGCAACCTGCAAGCGTACCGGCAGCAGATGGAAGAAGAGAAGTTCACGCCTGAGGATGAGAAGACGCTCGACGAATTGGGCATCTAGTGGGCGAGGGTTCAACAGACACCCCTCAGGGGGTTGGGCATGGCAGTGGAAGGCAAGCGGGCCATGTTCCGGTTCTTTTAAAAGAAGCGATCGACTTTTTAGCTATCAAGCGCGGCGGGACGTATATCGACGCTACGGTGGGTTTGGGCGGGCACAGTTTCGAAATCGCAAAACGCCTCGGCGCACCGGGTCATTTGATTGGGCTCGATAAAGATCCCGCGGCGTTGGCAATCGCGCGAGAAAGATTAGTCGTTGGTCGTTCGTCGTTGGTCGTTGGCGAAGGCGCTGACCAACCCGATTGGCCGGAGATTACGTTGCTGCACAGATCGTTTGCGGATCTTGCCAACGACCAACGACCAAAGGCCTACGACGGAATTTTGGCCGACTTGGGCATGAGCAGTCTGCAGCTTAATGACCCTGCGCGAGGCTTTAGTTTTCAGGCGGAAGGACCGCTCGACATGCGAATGAATCCGCAAGCCGAGCGCACCGCCGAACAAGTGGTAAACCAGGTCGACGAGGTCACACTCGCCAATCTGATTTACGAATTCGGTGAGGAAAGGAGGTCGCGGAGAATCGCCAGAGCCATTGTCCGGTCGCGGCCGATCCGAACAACTGCACAGCTTGCAGATGTCGTATCAGCCGCGGCCCGGCCAATGAATCAGGCAGAACGAAGGATTCATCCGGCGACCAGAACTTTCCAGGCACTCCGAATCTTCGTAAACGACGAATTGGAAGACCTGCGGGCGTTGCTTAGCGCAGCTCCGCAGGTGCTCAAACCGGGCGGACGGCTGGTGATCATCAGCTTCCACTCGCTGGAGGATCGCATCGTGAAAGATGCACTCCGCGAGGGAGTGAAGCAGGGTCACTACGAGTTACCGACCAAGAAGCCGGTGACCGCCGGAGAAGAAGAGATTGATCGCAATCCGCGGTCGCGAAGCGCGAAATTGCGGGCGGCAGAAAGAGTTTAGAGTTTGTCATTCCGAGCCAAGCGAGGAATCTGCAATTTGCTTGCGCGGACAAAATGCAGATCCCTCGTTTCACTCGGGATGACAAGCTTAATAAGAATTTCCGGGACGGCATCGCCTTCTCACACACAGGGCGAAAACAAATCCTTACCTTCTCTCGATGCCGTCCCGGAGAGATTGGGTGAGGAGACCAAAGTAAAACGGAGGCTGGTGATGTATACGGGCACATTGATTGACGAACTGATTTCAACTGTCGAGCGCGCAGAAAAGCACGCTCACAAAACTGGGGATTCTCAGGAAGCGAAACTGCCGTACTGGTACGTAGCGACGGAACGCGAGCGAGCGTTCGATTCAAAGTTACTTGGGGTGGCATAAATGGCAGCAGCAGTTATTGCCGTACAAGGCTCAGTTCGCAGCACCCGGCGCAAGCCCTGCTGGACCGGCACGCCAGAGATCTACTTTGCCAAGCCGATCGACAATTCGCGCCTGATGAAAATTGAGGACCCTCGGCGCAGCCGCGAGATGAGACAATTCGGCGTCGCCCTGGGCTGCCTTTTCCTCCTCGTCATGACTTATACGTGGCAGCACTTCAAGGCGATCGAGTACGGCTACAAGATTGAATTCATGAAGAATGAACGCAATGGACTTGCGGAGTTGAATCGCACGCTCCGACTGGAAGAAGCAACGTTACGGTCGCCGGATCGCATCGATCGGCTGGCGCGGCAGTACGGAATGCAGCCGCCGCAGGCAGGTCAGGTGCTGCGCATGGATTCGACCCCGCAGGATGCGGGCGCACCAGTGATGGCCGAGGCTTCAGTCTCCGTAGTCTCGCTGCCATAGGGTCGTGGAGGACGGGCGTCTTCGCCCGTCCAGCGAGAAAAGATTGGCCACGGATTTACACGGATGAACGCGGATCAGTTATTAGATCCAAGGTATTATCAGTGAGTATCCGCGCAAATCCGTGGCTCGGGTTCTGGCGGCTTCCGGGCCGCCATGTTTGTCTAGAGGGCGTGATCCGTGGTTGCCAACACACCCCGCAACAGCACCAATACCAGGCTCTACTCGCTGGCCGCCATTCTCGTGCTATGGTGCGGCGGCATCTGTCTGCGTCTGGTTTACCTGCAAATCTTTCGCTACGGGAGCTTTGAAAAGCGCGCCATCCATGAGCGTGAACGTACAGTGGAAGTATCGGCCAGGCGCGGAATCATTTACGACCGAACCGGACACGAACTGGCGATGTCAATCTCGGTTGATTCCGCCTTCGCAGTGCCCACGGAAATTCCCGATCTTGCCGGCACCATCTCGCTGATTTCGAAGATCACCAAGACCGATCCTCGCGAAACCCTGGCCAAGTGCAAAGCTGCCCGGACGTTTTGCTGGGTCGCGCGCAAGTCGGACGCGGAGACTGCCGAGCGCATCCGCGCCATGAATCTGCGTGGCATCTATTTCCAGAAAGAATCCAGGCGTTTTTATCCCAAGCGCGAACTGGCTGCCCAGGTGCTGGGTTACGTGGGAATGGATGATGAAGGCTTGAGCGGGATTGAGCGCCAGTACGACGACCGCTTACGCGGCAGCCCCGGACGCATGCTGATCTCGGTCGACGCCCACAAAAAATGGTTTGGCAGCGTCGAGAAGCAACCGGAGCCCGGTGAGAACGTTGTCCTGACTATCGACGAGCAGATCCAATACATCGCCGAACGCGAACTGGCAACCGCGATGGAGCAAACCCATGCCATAACCGGCACGGTCATTGTGCAGAATCCGCGTACCGGAGAAATCCTGGCGCTGGCTAATCAGCCCACATTCAACCCGAACTTGACGAAGGAAATTACGCCCGAGCGCTTGAAAAACCACGCCGTCAGCGATGTCTACGAGCCGGGCTCGACTTTCAAAGTTGTAACTATCTCGGCGGCGCTGGAAGAAAAGTTGACCCGTCCTGATGAAGTTTTCGATTGCCAGATGGGATCGATTGTCATCAATGGCATGCGCATTCGCGACAGCAGGCCGCATGGATTGCTGCCGGTCTGGGGCATTCTCGCGGAATCGAGCGACGTGGGTGCGATTAAGATCGCGCTGCGCCTGGGCGAAGACCGGTTTTACAAATACATTCGAGCCTTTGGATTTGGACAGCAAACGGGAATTGAGTTGCCTGGCGAAACCCGCGGATTAACCAAGCCAGTCAGCCGGTGGTCGAAAGTTTCGATTGGCGCGATCTCAATGGGACAGGAGATCGGCATTACTCCGCTTCAACTTTCGACATTGGTTTCGACGATCGCCAACGACGGTGTCCAAGTGCCGCCCCGCATCGTCGCGGCGATGACCGATCCGCAACCTACGCCACAGACCATTGCTTTTCATCCCGCCGACGGGCGGCGTGTCATTTCGTCGATGACCGCGGCGCAGATGAAGCAGATGATGCAGAAGGTCGTGCTCGAAGGCACCGGCAAGAGAGCAGTTCTCGAAGGATATTCTTCCGCGGGCAAGACTGGAACTGCGCAAAAGGTAGATCCTGGAACGCACGCGTACTCTAAAACGAAGTACGTCGCCTCATTTGCCGGGTTTGCGCCATTGAATAATCCCGCGATCGTGGTGGCCGTCATTCTCGATTCGGCTGTCGGCCTCCATCAAGGTGGACAGGTTTCGGCACCCGTGTTCCAGCGCGTCGCGCAGCAGGTTTTGGAATACCTGCATACGCCGCATGATGTGGAGCTGCCCCGAAGCCGGCAACTGTTGCTGGCTTCACGTCAGGTAAAAACGCAGGAACTCGCGGAAGGCTCCCCCGACCATTTGGGAGAGGCTTTGGACGTCGCTGAGGCTCCAAGCACAAGTTCAGCCCCGGCACCGGCGAGTACTCTCGCCAGTGCAACGCCAGAATCAACTGCAGGAGTCGTAGTTCCGGCGGCCGTTCGCCAGCGTGAAACATTGGAAACGTCAGCTACAGACTCGAAGCAATATCCAGCGGCAGAGAATTCGCAGTCGACCGCGGCATCCGCCGGCGATCATCTCCCATCCAGCGGCACGGTTGTGCTAGACGCCGAGCAGGGAGGAATCGTGGTGCCCTCTTTCGCGGGCAAGAGCGTGCGCGGCGCGATCGAATTGGCCGAGGACACCGGCCTGGATTTGGATGCAGTGGGGAGCGGCTTGGCCCGGGATCAGACTCCTGTGGCAGGATCGCATGTCGCGACGGGATCGCGGGTGACGGTAAAGTTTGGCCGCTGAGGAACTCACGCAAGCCCGCGTGCCCTCGTACAGGGCGTCAGACGAGAGCCTCCTCTAGGTTCAGGACATTGAATTGGAGTAAGCTCACAATAGAATTCCAATGAATTTCCTTCAGCTTCTGGACGGCGCGGAAGTCCTCGCCCAGAGCGGTAATCCGAGCGTCAGCGGGTTGGAATACGACTCGCGACGAGTAAAGCCGGGCGATGCCTTCATCGCCATGCGGGGTGAGACGAGCGATGGAAACAAGTTCATCGATAAGGCGATCAACGCAGGTGCAGTGGCAATCGTCAGCGACTCAGCGAGTGAAAAACCGCGTGAAAGAGTGGCTTGGGCACAGGTGTCGCACGGACGCCGAGCGCTGGCGCGACTGAGCGCGAATTTCTACAAGCGCCCCGCCGAGCGGTTGGCGCTCACCGGCATCACCGGCACCAACGGGAAAAGCACGACTGCATTACTCCTCGAAGCGATCCTTCGCGCAGCCAATCGCAAAGGTGCACTGATCGGGACAATCGAATACCATGTTGCCGGAAAAATCCTCCCCGCCCCACATACGACGCCTGAAGCGCTCGATCTGAACCGAATCCTGGCAGAGGCTCTAGGCAATGGTGCGACCGAGGCGGTCATGGAAGTTTCCTCGCATGCTCTGGCTCAACAACGTGTCCACGGGATTCCATTCGACGTGGCCGTTTTCACCAATCTGACTCGAGACCATCTCGATTATCATCACACTATGGCAGAGTATTTTGGCGCGAAGCGGATTTTGTTTGAAGGCTGCGGCACAGATCCGCCCCGCGTGGTCGTCCTCAATGCTGAGGACGAGTATGGTCAGAAATTGGCTAGAGTCAGCAAGAAACAAGGTTCAGAAGTTTTGATGTACGGTCTGAACAGCGGTGACCTGCACGCCGGTAAACTGGAGATAACCTCGCGGGGTACGCGATTCGACCTGGTGACGCCAGAAGAAGTACTACCCGTTTTTTCTCCGCTGATTGGCAAGGTGAACGTGGCCAACATCCTCGCGGCAGCGGGAGCAGCCTACGCGCGCGCCTGCAAGCCGGACGAGATCGCGAAGGGAATTGCTTCGCTCGCCCGAGTGCCGGGACGTTTCGAGCGCGTCGACTGCAAACAGCCGTTCACGGTAGTCGTAGACTATGCCCACACCGATGACGCACTTCGCAACTTGACCTCGCTGGCACGAGAGTTCGTGCAACAGGCAAGGCAAAAGGGGCGTGTGATTACGGTATTTGGCTGCGGAGGCGATCGTGACCGGGCCAAGCGGCCGCTGATGGGGGAAGCTGCCGGTCGAGGCAGTGATTTCGTGATCCTGACCTCAGACAACCCGCGCAGCGAGGATCCCCTGGCGATTATCAATGACGCCATGGTGGGCCTGCAGCGCTCGGGGGCAAAATACAAAGTGGATCCCGACCGCAAAATGGCCATCGCCTTCGCCATCCGGGAGGCGGCACCGGGCGACATCGTTCTGATTGCGGGGAAGGGTCATGAGAAGGTTCAGGTCTCGCGCGAAGGATCTATTCCGTTCGACGACGTCGAGGTAGCCCACAAGGCCCTGCACGACGCGGGATACGACTGTGAAGCCGCAAATGCCGCCGCCGGAAAGAACTCATGAAGCTTCCGCTCACTCGAGTCGCCGAATTTCTTTCCGCTAGTGGTGAGTTCGACCACGAGGCAGTGGCGCATGGGTATTCCATCGACTCCCGCACCGTTCAACCGGGTGAGCTTTTCTTCGCGGTCAAGGGTGAGCAGATGGACGGCCACGATTTCGTAAACCAAGCGCTGGAAAAAGGTGCCGTGGCTGCGGTCATCCGTGGAGATCAGCGCGCTCGCTACGCCTCAAAAACTGGCTTGATCACGGTAGACGACACCTTGGTCGCGCTGCAGATCCTGGCCAGTGCCGTTCGGCGGTTGTGGGGAAAGCCGCTCATCGGGGTGACCGGATCGACGGGAAAGACCACCACGAAAGAAGCCATCGCGCACGTCCTTTCGACTCGCTTCCGCGTGCTGAAATCCGAAGGCAACTTCAATAATCATTTTGGCCTTCCCCTCATGCTGCTGAAAATTGAGCCTGAGCACGACCTCGCAGTGATCGAGATGGGGATGTCTCACGCCGGCGAGATTGCCGCGCTTGCGAAAATCGCGCAGCCCGTAATTGGAGTGGTAACAAATGTCGCGCCCGTGCACCTGGAGTTCTTCGACTCGGTGGCGAGCATCGCACGCGCGAAATACGAACTGATTGAAGCCCTGCCAGCGAGCGGAACCGCGATACTGAACGGCGATGACGAATACGTTTCGCAGTTTGGCCGCGATTTTCGCGGCAATGTAGTCCTGTATGGCTTACGCGCGTCGGCGGACGTGCGAGCGGAAAACATCGAACCCCAGGGATCGGAAGGGTCCACGTTCGATGTAGTAGTGGACGGCTGCCGCGAAAAAGCCGTCTTGCGGTTGGTTGGCACGCACAACGTCTACAACGCGTTGGCGGCGGTCGCGGCCGGACTGAATCGGGGGCTGAGTCCCTCAGAGGCCGTCGCTGCTCTGGCTACGCTTGCCCCGGCGGACAAGCGCGGACAGGTCGTCAAGCTTGGTAACATCACCGTCATCAACGATTGCTACAATTGCAATCCGAAAGCACTCGAAGCCATGGTCGATGCATTGGCAGGTATGCCTGCAAAGCGCAGGATCGTTGTCGTCGGGGCGATGCTCGAACTCGGGCCGGCTGGCGATGACCTTCACCGGCAGGCGGGTCAACATATTGCCGGCAAGAAAATTGATCTGCTACTCGGAGTGCGAGGTCAGGCGCAGCATATGGTTGAAGCTGCGCACCGCGCTGGCATGCAGGCAGAGTTCGTGGCCACGCCGGAAGAAGCTGGCGAATGGCTGGCCCGCGAAACCCGAGACGGAGACGTCGTCTTGCTGAAGGCATCGCGCGGAGTGAAGCTGGAACGAGCGCTCGAGAAGTGGCAGTCGCAAAAGTCATCAGTCGCACATCGTTAGTCGCGTGTGGGCCAACGACGAACGACCGGCGACCCACGACTGCACGGAGGCTGATTGCTCTATTGGCTGTTGTACGAAAAACTGTTTCACTATTTCCCGCCATTTCGTATATTCCGCTATCTGACGTTCCGGACTGCGTTCGCCAGCCTGACTGCACTGTTCACGGGACTCATCGTTGGCCCGCTTGTAATCAATCGTCTCCGCGAATTTCAGATCGGGCAATACATCCGCGAGGAGGGTCCCAAAGCTCATCAGAAAAAAGCTGGAACTCCGACAATGGGCGGTTTGTTGATTGCCATCTCTATTGTGATTCCGACTTTGTTGTGGGCGGACCTGACTAACCGATTTGTATGGATCGCTGTCCTTGCCACCTCCGCCTTTGCTGCTATCGGCTTCAGTGACGATTACATCAAAGTTGTGCATCGCAGGAATCTGGGGCTGACAGGTAAAGCCAAAATCGGCTTCCAGATCGCCGCCAGTGTTCTCATTGCGGTCGCGCTGATCGTGATGCAGACTCGGGGTCTTTATTCAACCAAGCTTTTGGTGCCTTTCTTCAAGCAATTTCGACCTGACCTGGTCATCGGGAGTCTGGAACGCTATCCTCACTTGTGGCCTTTGGCATTTTTGCCGTTTATCGCTTTTGTCGTGCTGGTGATCGTGGGATCCAGCAACGCGGTGAACCTGACCGACGGGTTGGATGGTCTGGCCATCGGCTGTACGGTGATCGCCGCCGGGGCTTTGGCCGTGCTCACCTACGTCAGCGGCCACGCGACCTTCGCTTCCTATCTCGAATTGGAGCGCATGCCCCAGGTGGGCGAATTGACTATTTTTTGCGGCGCAATGGTGGGTGCGGCAATCGGCTTCCTGTGGTACAACGCACACCCTGCGGAGGTGTTCATGGGCGACGTAGGTTCACTCGCGCTCGGGGGTGCGATCGGGACGGTCGCAGTAATGATCAAGCAGGAACTGCTGCTCCCGTTCATCGGCGGCGTCTTCGTGATCGAGGCGATCTCGGTGATCCTGCAAGTGGCGTCCTACAAACTTCGTAAGAAGCGTATCTTCAAGATGGCGCCCATTCATCATCATTTTGAGCTACTAGGTTGGTCGGAGTCTAAGATTATTGTGCGCTTCTGGATCGCGTCGCTGGTGTTCGCGTTGTTCGCGCTGACGACTTTGAAGCTAAGATAAGAATTCACCACGGAGACACAGAAGCACAGAGAAGACAAAGAAAGGGAAAAGTCCAAGACTTTTACCACGGGATGCGCTGCGGTCCAGAAGACCCTCCTGGTTTCTCTGTGACTCTGTGACTCTGTGGCTCAGTGGTGAAATAGGATCTTGTGGATGTAATCGACAAACGCGTGCTGGTTGTTGGACTCGGGAAATCCGGCGTCGCCTCGGCCCTTTTTCTGAAAGCGAGGGGCGCACGGGTAACCGTCTCCGACGCGAAGCCCCAGGACCAATTGAAAGACGAGATTCCGGTATTGCTCGATCAGGGCATCGCGGTGGAGACGGGCGGCCATGGAGAGCGTACTTTCGGCGGCCAGGATCTCATCGTGGTGAGCCCCGGAGTGCCGACGGACGCGCCTCCGCTAGTACAAGCGCGTGCCCTCGGCGAAAACGTCATTGGTGAAATCGAACTGGCGTCTCAGTTTTTTCCCGGACGAATCGTCGCCATCACTGGTTCCAACGGCAAGACCACCACCACGACTTTGGCGGGCGAGATAGTCGCGGCTGCTGGACATCGCGTAGCGGTGGGCGGCAATATCGGCACACCTGCGATTTCACTGATCAAGGGAGCTACGGCTGACACAATCGCCGTGTGGGAGGTCTCAAGCTTTCAGCTCGAAACCATTCAGACATTCCGTCCGCGGATTGCCGTCGTTCTCAATGTCACGCCTGACCATCTCGACCGGCATCGTACCTTCGCAGCGTACACGGACGCAAAGGCACGCATCTTTGAAAATCAACACGCGGAAGATCTTGCGGTGCTCAACGCCGATGATCTGACCTGCGTTGAACTGGCGGCTCGCACGCGTGCACAGGTCTTTTGGTTCAGCAGGACCAGGGAAGTGAAGCAGGGCGCGTTTGTTCACGACGGCCGCATCCTCTTCCGCGACCACAGCGGTCAACGAGAGATTATGCTGGTCTCCGAGATTCCCCTGAAGGGTGGGCACAACGTTGAAAATGTTCTGGCCGCAGTCTGCGTCAGTGCTCTCCTGCGTTGCGAACCCACACGAATCCGCCAAGCGGTTCGCGACTTTAAAGCGGTCGAGCACCGATTGGAGCACGTTGCGACCATTCGCGGAGTGGAATATTACAACGATTCCAAAGCCACCAATGTCGACGCGACCATAAAGGCGATCGAGTCTTTCCCGGCAAACATTCACCTCATCCTTGGTGGCAAGGACAAGGGCAGCGACTACACGGTGTTGAATGACCTTCTGCGCCAGCGCGTAAAACGCGTCTATACCATTGGGGCAGCGGCGGCGAAGATCGAATCGCAAATCGCTTCTTCGAAACGCGGGGGCCCGGAGCTTGATCACGCCGAGACCCTGGAAACAGCGATCAGGCACGCGACCCAGGCTGCAAGCGTCGGGGATATTGTGTTGCTCGCTCCAGCTTGTGCCAGCTTCGACCAGTTCCGCAACTACGAGCACCGAGGGAAGGTGTTCAAAGAAGTCGTGAAAGCGTTAGCGGAGCAGGCGAACCAAAAGAGTTAAATCCACCCGAAAAATTGTCCGAGAAAGACCTCCGTACCTCGTGTCTCCGTGGTGAAATGAAATCCTCTCCATGGCGAAGCGCGTCAGTGTCGATGGCTGGCTGTTTGCGGTTACGCTGCTCTTGATCTTTATAGGGCTGGTGATGGTTTTCAGCGCTTCCGCTGTTATGGCGAAAGAACGCTACGGCTCGGGCTATTTCTTTCTGTTACGACAGTTAGGGTGGGCCACAGCCGGAATTCTGGCCATGGTTGTGGCCATGAAAGTTGATTACCGCCAGTACAGGCATCCTGCGGTAGTCTTCTCTCTGCTCGGCTTGACCACCCTGCTGCTCATCTCGGTATTTTTCCTCGATCGCGCCCACCATACGCATCGTTGGTTTCACTTGGGTCCGCTCTCCTTCCAACCCTCCGAAATGGCCAAGCCGGCGCTCATTTTGTTTCTCGCGTTCTTCCTGGAGAGCCGTACGAAATCGATGAAGGATTGGCGGAACACAGTTCTGCCTGCGGTCGTTCCGACGTTGATCTTTATTGCCCTGATCGTTTTCCAACCCGACCTCGGCACCGCCATAGCCTGCGCCGCAATCACGGGCTGCGTCTTATTTGTCGCGGGCCTGGATTTGCGCGTCCTCGGATACGCTTTTGTAGCATCTCTGCTGCCGCTGTATTTCCTGATCTTCCACGTGGCCTATCGCCGCGACCGCGTCCTCGCTTTCCTCAATCCCTACTCGGACCCGCAGGGCCGTGGCTTTCACATCATTCAATCGCTGATCGCGGTGAGCACGGGCGGCATTACCGGCGTCGGTCTGATGGAAGGCAAGCAGAAGCTCTTCTACCTGCCGGAGCCCCACACCGACTTCATCTTCGCCGTGACCGCTGAGGAACTGGGATTGGTGGGAGCGCTGGTGATCGTGCTGCTGTTCGCCATATTTCTCTGGCGAGGCGTTCGCACCGCCCTGCGTACGCAAGATATGTTCGGACGCTTCCTCGCCGTCGGAATTACGAGCATGATCGTAGTGCAAGCCTTCATCAACATCAGCGTAGTGCTCGGGCTGATGCCGACCAAAGGCATCCCGCTGCCGCTAGTCTCCTACGGCGGCTCATCTCTGCTCGTGACCCTGGGCTGCATCGGCGTGTTGCTGAACATTTCAAAGCAAGCCGAATAGCCCGTGTAGAGCGGGCACTCCTGCCCGCTGATGTTGACCTGAAACCAATAAGCTGGCGAGCCATCTGCCACTACGCAGCTAAAGGGTTAACTTCCAGGGCATCTCAAGAAGCCATTCCAGTTTATAGTCACTGCATGCGGGCCATTCTAGCGGGAGGCGGGACCGGCGGACACGTGATCCCTGCCCTCGCCATCGCCCAGCAACTCCAGAAAGATTACGCCGCCGAGGTCCTGTTCATCGGTACGGCGAGAGGCATCGAGAACCGATTAGTTCCGGCCGCAGGATTTCCCCTTAGGCTGGTCCAGGTCGGTGCCTTGAACCGGGTGAGCCTCAAGACGCGGCTGAAAACAATCTTCGATCTCCCCCGAGCCGTCTGGGATTCCCGTCGCATCCTTTCGGAGTTTCGCCCCGACGTCGTGATCGGCGTCGGCGGATACGCCTCCGGCCCGGCCATGCTCGCTGCAATATTGCGTCGAGTTCCCACGCTCGTGTTCGAGCCGAATTTCGTCCCAGGATTTGCCAATCGCCTGGTAGCCCCACTGGTTTCAGGAGCTGCCGTACACTTCGCCGACACCGGACGTTATTTTCGCCGCTGCGAGGTGACCGGAGTGCCGGTCCGCGAGGCCTTTTTCCAGATCGCTAACCACAATCCTACGAATAAAAGGACCCTGCTGGTCTTCGGAGGAAGCCAGGGCGCGCACGCGATCAACCAAGTGGTCATGGATTCGGTAGCCGACTTGCGCCAGCGTATTCCTGGAATTCATATCGTCCATCAAACCGGCGAACGTGACTATAATGACGCTCAAGCGGCGTATGCGGATTTGGGCGGCTCGGTTGAGGTCTATCGCTTTATCGACGATATGCCGAGTCTGTTTGCCTGGGCAGATTTGCTGATCTGCCGCTCCGGGGCAAGCACGGTGGCAGAGGTGACGGCGGCGGGCAAGCCGGCAGTTTTTGTGCCCTTCCCGCGCGCCGCCGACGATCATCAAAAGCGCAATGCAGAAGCTCTGGAGCGGGCAGGCGCGGCGGTAATGCTAGAAGAATTAAAGCTGACACGCGAGAGTTTGGTAGACGCAGTCAGGGCGCTACTAAGCGATCCGTCGCGCCTAGAAAAAATGGGCGATGCCGCTCGCAAGCTTTCGCATCCAAATGCCGCGCGCGACATCGCAGCAATGGCAGCGCGGCTGGCAGGAAGCAAGAAGCAGCCACAGATCTAACGGATTAATCTCTTCGCAGCTCCGCGTTCATCCGTGCAAATCCGTGGCCAAGAAGTTGGCTTAAATGTTCGCCAAAATTCAACGCATTCATTTTGTCGGGATCGGCGGCATCGGCATGAGCGGTATCGCCGAGGTGTTGCTGAACCTCGGCTACAAGGTTTCCGGCTCCGACCTCAAAAGCTCGACCGTTACGCAACGCCTGGCCAGCCTCGGTGCCACGGTTTTTGAGGGACACTGCGCCGAAAACGTTGCCGGCGCCGAAGTGGTTGTGGCCAGCTCAGCCATTGCGTCGGCCAATCCAGAAATCTCCCAGGCGCACGCCCTCCACATTCCCGTCATCCAGCGTGCCGAGATGCTGGCCGAACTGATGCGCCTGAAATACGGCATCGCCATCGCCGGAATGCATGGCAAGACGACAACCACTTCCATGGTCGCGGCCGTATTGGCAGGCGGCGAGCTCGATCCCACCGTAGTCGTCGGCGGCCGCGTCGACGCCATGGGATCGAACGCCCGTCTCGGTAAATCGCAATATCTCGTGGCCGAGGCCGACGAGAGCGACCGCTCATTTCTCAAGCTCTCGCCAATTCTCGCCGTCGTCACCAACATCGATCGCGAACACATGGACTGCTATCGCAACATGCGCGACGTCAAACGCGCTTTCTTGGATTTCATGGATCACGTCCCCTTCTACGGAATGGTCGTGGTCTGCAACGACGATGCCCTTCTGCGTCGCATGCTCCCACAAATTCAGCGCCGCACGGTAACCTATGGCACCCGCCGCGGTTCCGACTTCCACATTAAGTCAGGCGAGCCGGTGCTCAACCCCGGCGAATACCGGCCAATCAGCCGTTTCCATGTGACCTTTAAGCAAAAGCCGTTAGGCGAGTTCCGCCTCCACGTCCCCGGCGCGCACAACGTGCTGAACGCTACGGCAGCGATTGCAGTAGGGATCGGCCTCGACGTCAACGTAGAACAGATCCGTACCGCGCTGGAAAACTTCCGCGGCGTGGATCGGCGTTTCCAGTTGCGAGGCACCGCATCCGGCGTCAGCGTGATCGATGACTACGGCCACCACCCCACCGAGGTCCGCGCCACCCTCGCCGCCGCCCGCCAGTGCGGATTCCGCAAGATCCACGTCCTGTTCCAGCCACACCGTTACACTCGCACCCAATTACTAATGGACGAATTCGCCACTGCGTTCCACGATGCCGACACTCTGTTCATCCTCGACATTTACGCCGCCAGCGAACCGCCAATCGAGGGAATTAGTGGAGAGATCTTAACTCAACACATTCAAGAAGCCGGGAAAGAAGCCCGCTATGCCAGTTCGTTCGCCGAGGCCGCACAAGCAGTCGTCGCCGGAGCATATGAAGGGGACATGATTTTAACTCTCGGCGCCGGCAGCGTCTCGCAACTTGGGCCCATGATTCTGGAAAAACTTCAAGCCAGGCAGGAGATGATCGCCGAAGCGCCAAAATCCCTGGCTACAACCTCGCGGGAGTAGGATTCGTGATTGGGAAACGGGAAATGCCTACGTCCTCGCGTGCTGTTCCGATTTCCGAACAAACCAACGAAAGCTACCGCTTACATCCGTGAAGTGTGAAAATGATTCTTACCGGTATGGACCAATCCCACCAACCCGAACGCACGATAAACAGCCGCCGTTATCCGAGATATGAACTGGAAACCGAACTGAAGGCGGCGATTTATGCAATGGATCGCCCTGGAACGGAGCACCGCGAGATGCGCGGGCGCTCCTTGAATATTAACGAGGGTGGAATGGGAGGAATATTTGTTTCGGGCTGGGACGTCGGCACGTCCGTCGCACTGCAATTTTCGGTCCCGATTGCCACCAACCCGATCAAAGTAAAAGGCGTCGTGCGGAACCGCACCGGCTACCGCTACGGATTCGAGTTCACCGATTTAACCCCCGAAGAACGCGAAACCATCACCCGCACCTGTAGAACCCTCGACCTCCTGCAATAAGACCCTGTTGCATAAAACTGAACTTAAAATTGTAGGCGCGGGCATCCCGGCCCATGCAATCGAATCCCCTGCTGTCGTCCTGAGACTCCCAACGAAGGATCCCTGCACTACCCAGCCTCGGCCAAGAAGGCAACTCCCAAATCAAGCCGTCTGATCAAAGTCTAGCCGCCACCTCTAGTCCCCCGTCAGAACAATAGAACTCTGCTGACCGCTGCAGTTCTTTGCCGGATCGTAGATCGCCGATCCATCCCGCTTACGTTGCGACGCGCGGAACATCAATATTCCGCCTTTGACTTTCTCCGGCAGTCCCTTAAATTGCGTCTTGCCATCGACATTAGTAGCCGCTTCGAGATCAAGCCGCCGCACGCCCGCGAATCCGTAAGCGATGTGGACTCGAATGCGCGCGTCGTAAACCGGCGCGCCTTTGACATCGGTAACGGTGAAGCCCACCGAACAAGGGCCAGCTTCGCCGTCCATTACGGGAACCTGGTGCGAATCTGGAGTCTGCTGGCCTTCGGCCGCCATGAGACCGGTTGTGAGAACCAATGCAGCTGAGAACAACAGGCTTTTGCCAAAGTGGATAACGCCGGTCACGTGTGATTCCTCAGCTGACACTATAACTCGACCGCAGCGAGAAAAAACAAAAGCCGCCAGCTTTTGGCTGACGGCTGTCGAGACGTAGCTAGCTACGTCTCTACGAGTTTTCGTACAATAACACTCCTTCGGTTTCTTTCGAGTCCACCGGACGGTAGAACAGCTTGTTGTCCCCGAGGAAGACCTCGATGAACGCCGGCCGGGTAGCGATCGTGCCCTGGATCAAAGCCTCCGACAGCGGGTCTTCGATGTATTTCTGCAAGGCCCTGCGCAGCGGACGCGCACCATAGCTGCGATCGACCAGCGTCTGACTGAGAATCCACTTCTTGGCTTCGTCCGTGACTGTGACCGTAATCGCTTTCTGCGCCAGGTTCTGGTTCAACTGGCTGACCATGAGCTCAAGAATCTGGATCAGATCGGTTTCGCTCAAGGCGCTGAACAGGATAATCTCGTCCAACCGGTTGAGGAACTCAGGGTTGAAGGTGCGCTTGACTTCGTTCTTCACCAGATCTTCGACCTTTTCCGAGATCATGTCTTCCTTGCTCGACTGGAAGCCCAGACCCTCGCGGCGCTGCAAGTGGCGCGCCCCGATGTTGGAGGTCATGATGAGGATCGTGTTTTTGAAGTCGACGGTATTGCCCAATCCGTCGGTCAGTTGTCCGTCTTCAAACACCTGCAACAGAATGTTGAAAACATCAGGATGCGCCTTCTCGATTTCGTCGAGCAACACAACCGAATAAGGCGCCCGCTTCACGCGCTCGGTGAGCTGACCACCCTCTTCGTATCCGACGTACCCCGGAGGTGAGCCAATCAGCTTCGACACGGAGTGCTTCTCCATGAATTCCGACATATCGAAGCGCACCAGAGCCTTCTCCGTGCCGAACATGAATTGCGCCAGGGTGCGAGCGACTTCGGTCTTGCCGACGCCCGTGGGACCGAGGAACAGGAACGATCCGATGGGCCGGTTCGGATTCTTCAACCCGGCGCGGCTGCGGCGGATGGCGCGGGCCAACGCGCTGATCGCTTTGTCCTGCGAAATAATGCGTTTGTGCAGCTCTTCCTCGATACGGAGGAGCTTCTGGGTTTCTTCTTCCTTGATCGAAGTTACGGGCACTCCGGTCCAGCGCGAGACCACGTCTTCGATGTCTTCGCGGCCGACTACGCCGGTCGAAGATTCATCCAGATGATATTTTTCGCGAAGAGCGCGCAGGTTCTCGCGCTCTTTGCGTTCTTCGTCAGAATAGAAACGCGCCTTCTCGAACTCGTGGTTCGCGATGGCGTTTTCCATGCGGTGAACGATGAACTTGATACGCTTCTGCACCTCGGTGAGTTCCTCGGGCAGCGAAGTCTGGCGCAGCTTTACGCGGGCGCCGGCTTCGTCGACGAGATCAATCGCCTTGTCGGGCAGGAAGCGGTCGGGAATATAGCGGTTCGAGTGCGATACGGCAAAGTTGATGGCGTCGTCGGTGTAAGTGACGGCGTGGAACTTCTCGTACCGGTCTTTGATCCCAAACAGAATCTTGGTGGCGTCGGCCTCATTGGGCGGCGGAACTTTGACGGCCTGGAAACGGCGCTCGAGCGAGCGATCTTTTTCGATCGACTTGCGATACTCGCCCGGCGTGGTCGCGCCGATGCATTGAATTTCTCCGCGCGACAGCGCTGGTTTCAGGATGTTGGCGGCATCGAGCGAACCTTCAGCCGAACCTGCGCCGACCAGAGTGTGCAATTCATCGATGAAGATGATCGAGTTCTGAGACTCCATCAATTCTTTCATGATGGTTTTGAGACGCTCTTCAAACTGACCACGATACTTGGTGCCGGCGACGATCAACGAGAGATCCAGAGCCAGGATGCGCTTGTCGGCGAGAAACGATGGGACTTCGCCATCGGCGATGCGCTGCGCCAGACCTTCGACGATTGCGGTCTTGCCCACGCCAGGTTCGCCAATTAAGACCGGGTTATTCTTCGTCCGGCGGCAGAGAATTTGAACCACGCGCTCCAACTCGCCATCCCGTCCGACGAGCGGATCGAGCTGAGAATCCATTGCGGCCTGGGTCAAATCGCGCGAGAACTCGCTGAGCAGGGAAGATTCACGCTGACGCTGGGGCTGAGCTTTTTCCTGACTGGTGCGAGCCAATTCCTCTCGAATGGTCGAAAGTCTGAGACCGCGCTCGTGCAAAATCTCGGCGGCAAAGCATTTTTCTTCCCGCAGCAGACCTAAGAGCAAATGTTCGGTGCCGATGTGCTTGTGAGACAAACGTTCGGCTTCTTCCGCGGCGTAGGCGAGCACGCGCTTGCACTCGTTGCTCAGCGGCAAGTCCACGGAAGTGGAAACCTTCTCGCGGATCGTAGTGTGTCCTTCGATCTGTTTGCGAATCGATTCGACCGAAGCGTGCGAACGCAGAAAACGATTGGTCAGGGCTTTATCTTCGCGCAGAAGTCCCAGCAGAAGGTGTTCCGTCTCAATATAAGGAGACCCGAACTGGCTGGCTTCGTAGCGCGCGAAAAAGATGACGCGCCTCGCCTTCTCCGTATAACGTTCAAACATATGGCCCTTTCCCCTGAGCTCTCGGGGAGCGTTCCGGGTCAATTTGGCGGCCCTGCTCCTCGGATCTCCCTGACCCTAAGTTAATGGTGCAATCAATGTGCCAACCGCTACATTCTTTATATCGCAAGTTTGGCTCGCGGTTATCAGTTACCAAAGACACCTTACTTGCCGTTTCTCCGCAAACGGTTGCAACTTTTTGTAAGTTTGCCGGTTTCGCCAGTGTTACGTAATAAACAGTCCTCGCGGCGAAACGGTGCCTGCAATTGTCTTTTCGCCCGACCCAGGACTTACGTCCTGCGCTATCGTGTCTCGCCCCTTCGGGGCTGGTGTTTGTCGGTCCGGTCCGCGCTTGCTCAACGTCCTACTCTCATTCCGACACGTCACGCGACAAAAGTCAATTGCCGTGACGTGCTATACCGGTAGCGTTTCCGGTGCCACCTCTTCGATCCTGCCTTGCTGAAGCCGCAAAACGCGCTGGCAGCGACGGGCAAACGCGAAGTTGTGGGTGGCGATGAGGGAAGTCAGCTGATAGTCGCGATGGAGCCTGGCGATCAGTTCAAAGACTGAATCCGCCGTACGGCTATCGAGGTCTCCGGTCGGCTCATCCGCCAGCAAAAGCTTAGGCTGTGTGATCAGAGCTCGAGCCAAAGCAACCCGCTGCTGCTCACCCCCGGAAAGCTCTCCCGAACGATGATGCGAACGCTGGTCCAATCCGACCTCACCGAGCCACCGGGAAGCTTCCTGTTGCGCTTGCTGCCAGGGACGACCTCGCAGTAAGAGTGGCATCGCCACATTTTCCAGCGCCGTAAACTCCGGCAAGAGATAGTGGAATTGCCAGACAAAGCCGATCTCGTGGTTGCGAAACTCGGCCGCAGCGCTTTCCGAAAGCGAATTCAACTGCAAGTGCGCGAAGTATACTTCACCCGCGGAAGCCCGATCAAGAGCGCCAACGATGTGCAGCAGCGTACTCTTTCCCGCGCCCGATTCGCCAACAATCGCGAGCATTTCGCCTTTGGCCACCTGAAACGACAAATTTTCAAAGAGCACTAAATCTGACTTGCCAGATCGGAAGACCTTCTTGAGGCCCTCGATCCTTAATATAGCCTTCTGAATTAGATGCACCCGCAGTGCTCCTCGTCTCAGGAATACAGGCCGCCGAGAGAATATCTACTCGACTTACCCTATTCAATTGACTCGCGGCAGGTTGCCATCTCCATTAAAACACGGCCACGCCGGAAACGTTTCTGCTCACTTCTCGGGAGCACCTCCACCAAACTGTACTTCAGAAGTCATGAGGTTGAATGTGACCTCGGTCACTGATGTATGAACCTACAGAGTGGGACCCAAAGTCACGTTTCAGCGGCACGCGGGAAGAGTGACATAAAGGGCTAAGGCAGATGTCATAAGAGGGTCAAAACTGGGTCACGAGATCGCTGTCCGTGTTCTTGGCTAATGCCTCTAAAACGCGTAAACCACAAAGGACACGAAGGTACACAAAGGAAAGCGAAAGGGTCATTCGTAGCGTAAGGCTTCGGCGGGAAGAATTCGGGCTGCTGACCATGACGGATAGATGGTGGCGATCAGGGAGATGCCAATCGCCAGCAACGCGACCAGCACGCCGTCCATGGCTCGCGGGGCGAAGGGCACGTAATCAATGGAGTACACCTCGGGAGCCAGCGACAACAGATGATAGTGTCCGCCCGCCCAGGAAAGTGCATAGCCGAGGATCAGGCCGATCGCCGTTCCGACCACGCCAATCAGCACACCCTGGGTGATGAAGATGCGGCGCACCTGCGATTTGCGCGTGCCCATCGAAATGAGCACGGCGATGTCGCGAGTTTTTTCCATAACCATCATGGTGAGCGAGATCAAAATGTTGAGCGCAGCCACGAAGACGATCAGGCCGATGGTGATGAATGTGACCAGACGTTCCAACCGCAGAGCGCGAAAGAGCGCTTTGTTTTGCTCCATCCAGTTGGTGGCCATGAAACCCTTGCCCGCAGCCTGTTCGAGTTGCCTGGAAATCTCATCGGCCTTGTAGATGTCGTCCACTTTGAACTCGATCACGGAAACCAGATCGCCGAGGCCGAACAACTGCTGCGCATCGCTGAGGCGGGTGAACGCCCAGGAGCTGTCGTAGTCGTAGAAACCGGAGTTGAAAATTCCGACCACGCGAAAGCGGTTGTACTTAGGCACCATGCCAAAGGGGGTGAGTTCGCCCTGCGGGCTGGTGACGAGCACGATTGAGCCAACGGTGGTACCGAGCTCATCGGCCATGTCTTTGCCAAGAATGATTGGGGGCATGGCGGCGATGCGGTTCTCCACGCCTTGAAGATCTGTGGGGGACTGGTTTGTCTTTGTGGTTAGTGTAGCGCGGGCGCCCTCGCCCGCGTTTGTGGCGGCAGAGTCGGGCGTTCCTCCCTGACCGGGTCCAGATTCCGAAATATGATCCGGTCCCAAACCGTCTGCGCTTTCCTCGAGCGCATCGGCTGAACCGACGGTTACCGTTTTCAGCAGATCGCTGACTTTTCTTTCTTCGGTCGGAATCATCCCCTTCAAGACGGCCCCACGAGCCCGTGGTCCGCGAGAAATCAGAACCTGTTCGTAGATCGCCGGGGCCGTCGCGACGATGTGCGGCTCTTTAGACAGCCGATCCATGAGCGGACGCCAGTCTTTGATTCCGTCGCTCTGAATGCGTAGCAGGTTGATGTGAGAAGTCGAGCCTAGTAAGCGGTCCTGGAGATCCTGGCGAAATCCATTGTTGATGGCGAGCGCGACGACCAGGGAAGCGACTCCAGCCGCGACCCCGGCGATGGAAATGCCGGTAATAATGCCAATCACCGCCTGGCGCCGTTTGGCGCGAAGGTAGCGCGATGCAACGAAGAGTTCGAAGCGCATAGAAGCCATCAGCTGTCAGCAATCAGCTCTCAGCCAAACTGGATTATAGCGAGTGCCACCGAGAATATCGGAGCTCCGATTCCAATTTTATGGCACAGTAGGAAAACATGGCGGCAAGCGGAGATCCCAGGCTCGCAGGCGGTATTGCGTTTACTTATCCGGATTTCGCCGTTTACGAGCTGGCCCTATTTTTCATTGAGGCCGCGCTCGAGATGCAGTCGGTTGCGGTGGGCTGGCAGGTTTACGAGATCACGAAACGGCCTTTGGACTTGGGCCTGGTCGGCCTGGCTCAGTTTCTTCCTGGAATTGTTTTGTTTCTGGCCTCAGGGCACGCTGCGGATCGGTTTGATCGCCGCAGGTTGTTGACGTTGTGCTATGCCGGATTCGTGGTGTGCTCGGGCCTGTTGTGGGAGATTGCATTGCGAGGCGCGCATGGGGTTCATCCGAGCGTTTACCCGATTTACGGAGTTTTGGTGCTGCTCGGTGCGGTACGTTCGCTGACCGGGCCGGTCGGCCGCGCCCTGCTGCCGCAGTTGGTCCCGGAAGAACACTTCGCCAATGCCGTGGCTTGGAACGCGAGCGTTTTTCAAGGTGCGACGATCCTGGGACCGTCAGTCGGCGGACTGATCTACGCTTTTTTTCGTGGCCCCTCGGCCGTGTACCTGACGGCGATGCTGATGTCGGCGGTGGCATTGCTGTCCACGATACGAATCAAACCACAGACGAGAGCCCGATCTCAGGAAGCGGTGAGCCTGACCACCGTGTTAGCCGGATTTCGCTACATCTGGCGTCAGAAGTTGATTCTGGGTTCGATCTCGCTGGACATGTTCGCGGTTTTACTTGGTGGAGCGGTGGCCCTGCTACCGGTTTATGCCAGCGAAATTCTCAAGACTGGCCCATGGGGCCTGGGACTGCTGCGCAGCGCGCCTGGAGTGGGCGCGACGGCGATGGCGATCCTGCTGGCTCATCGTCCGCTGCGTGGCAAGGCCGGACCGACCATGTTGTGGTGTGTTGCTGGCTTCGGAGTGTGCACCATTCTTTTCGGGATCTCGAGAAGCATCGTGCTTTCTCTGATTTCACTGCTGCTGATCGGGGCAACCGATATGGTGAGCGTGGTCGTTCGCGGCACCCTGATTCAGTTGGGCACTCCAGATGAAATGCGCGGTCGGGTCAACGCGGTTGACATGCTCTTCATTGGAGTTTCCAACGAGCTTGGCCAATTCGAGTCGGGCCTGACGGCACAATGGTTCGGGACCGTCCCTGCCGTCGTGCTGGGCGGCATCGGAACTCTGGGCGTAATCGCACTGTGGGCTTGGCAGTTTCCCGAGTTGCGAAATGCGGATCGGCTCACCAGTTTGGCGATTGAGCCATCGAGTGATTGAGCCAGCGCTACTTTCCGCGGATGACTGTTTTTGCCGAGCTCATGTTGTCATAGCGGTCATAGGCGCGGACTACAACGACGTGCTCAAGTTGCCCGGCGGTGCTTGTGACCGTTACAGCCGAAGGCTTGGCGACCGGCACTGTGACTCGAAAGTTATAGCTCTCCGTTTTCGAATCTGACAACTGCCCGACTGGTTCAACGAACTGCCATTCTCCGGCGTCGACGGAATACTCGGCGCGTTTGATATTCGAAAAACTATCTACGGCGCGAAAGGTCACGTGGATCTTTCCGTTTTCGGCGGATGCACTGAGATTCTCGATCTGCGGCGGAGTGGTATCTACTTCGAATCGCAAGCTCTCTTTTTCCGCGGTCAATGCCTGATCGGGAGAATGCGAGGGCGCATCGGAAGCGACGACCTTGATGGTGTAGCCGCCGTCGGGCAAGAGTGACGCATCGAAGGAGTAGAACTTGTCAGTCAAATTGTCTTTGAGCAACAGCCATCGGGTGTCGCCATCGCCGCGATAGTAAACCGAATAAATCATTTGATCATCGTTGTCGTCGTGAACGCTCCACTTTACCCCAATGGAATCGCGGTCATGCGTGGTCGGAGGAGGCGTATCGAAGTGCGGTTGCTGGCCGGTCCCGGCGGTAAGGTCCGTGCCCGCAGGCTTGGGAAGCGATTGGTAGCGCACTCCGGGTTGTACTGTGACGTCGTCAAAATCGGGCGCCACGTTTTTGGGTAAGTAGTTGAGCGTGACGCTTTCGACGCGGGGGGCAGGATCTCCCGATCGCAGCACCGCCTTCCACTGAATGAACCGCGCGGGAGGAACGCTGACCATACGATCTTTCCGCAGATCGATTTTCTCCCACGCACTCCAGTTGCGGTCGGGATTGTCCACGTTGCCACTGCGGGCGAACAGTTCAACATTGCCGGAGCCGCGGAATTCGGCGCGTCCCCAGCGCGAGAAGTTGCGAGCATCAAAAACGTCGCTCTCGTAACTGCCCTCGGATTCAGGCGTAGCGCTGAGCAGAAATACCTTGCCGAGATTGCTGGTCGACGCGTAGAGGCCACCCTGGGGAGCGTTGGCGAAGGCCGTGACCTGGGTCGCGCTGGCTTTGAGAAGGTCGGTGAATTCGTCGTCTCCGGTGATGGCGAAAACGTGTCCACGGTTTCCCGTGCCCGCGAGAAGGCGCCCGCGCTGATCAAAGGCGAGGGTGTACACGATGTCCTCGCGCGAACTCCACACCCGGCTGGGAGAGCCATCGAGCGCGATGCGATAAATCTCCGATCCGCCCGAGGCCCCTGCGCCGGGGATGGGAAAGCTCATCGATGGAGGCGGCGTGCTGGCAGGGGCGGCGGTGATCACGATGCCGCCCTGCGGGCCGGTACTTGAAGCAGACGGAGAACTTGGAATTGAGATTGGCGCCGAGGGAAAACTCGGTACGGTTGTGCTGCCACGTTTTTCTCCGACACCGGCGGCGTAGATGTTTCCTGTTTTGTCGATAGCCAGGGCAGTGATTTCTTTTTTCGGAGCGCTGTAGAGGACGAACCCTTCTCCGCTCGGAGAGATTCGATAAACCAGGCCGCTGCCGTCCGAACCCGCAATCAGATTGCCCTTGCTATCGAAGGCCATCACTCGGATATGGGCTTCGTCACTCTTGAAGAAGACCGAGTGATCGCCCTTCGGAGTGACTCGGAATATCTCTCCGTGATCCCCCGTAGCCACGTAAAGGTTGCCCGAATCGTCGACGGCGAGATCCCAAATGTACTTAGTGCCGGGCTCAAAATAAACGGATGAACTCCAACCCGAATCGGGTGCCGATTTTTCCTTGGATTTCTTGTCGCCGGAGCCTTTCTCCGCCGAAGTAGCACGATGCTCGATTTTGTAAACCTTTCCGTCGGGGTTGGTGGCCGCGAAGATGACTCCGCTCTTGTCCACCACCAGCGCCTGGACCTGAAGTTCCTGGGGCTCGAAAATCACAGTGGACTTGCCGTCAGGTGTGATTCGATAGACGCGCGCCGGAGAACCTGAGGCGGCATACAGATTGCCCTCGCGATCGGCAGCGATCGACCAGATATAAGTCGACGGAGTCGTAGACAGCGCTGTGAAAGCCGGAGCCAGTTCGAGGCCCCCGGTGCTGCGGACGGCCACGCCTTTGGTCGTGCCCTTAATCAGCTCTTCGAATTTCGACTGTTCCCAGGTGCGCGTGCCCTCGGCAAAGGCGAAAGAAAGCAGAAGAAGAATGGAAAAGATACCCAACAGCCAACGCAAACGGATCAAGTTCATACCTCAACAAACAGTTTTAGGAGGAGAGTTCAGGTTACCACGACGGGGCGGGTGGCATCGGGCAGTCACTGCAAGGCCTCGCACATAACCAGTCCAGGCTCGGATTCCTTGTTTGTTGGAGCAGTTGCTTTGCTGTCCCGCAATCTGAGTACAGGCTGTTCGATCAGATAGTAAGAAAGACAAGCCAGCCCGATGCCGAGAAGAAGTTTGTAGGCTGGCTGCCGAGTGGGATTGAAGAAAAAAGGTTCCTGCCAGAGGTACAGACTGTAGCTGATTCTCCCCAGCCACACGACGGGAGCAAGGTTCAAGATGCGATACGGCGACTGGATGACGTGCAACACCAGTCCGGCAATCGAGCAATGCAAGATCGGCCACAGCACAAACAGCATAACTAACGTGCGCGTCGGAGTATTCGCGGGATAGCTCGGAATGAGAAGAACTGCGAGCAGCATGGGAAACGCCGCCCAGAACCGGATTCGTGGGATGCGCGAACCGAATATCGCCAGCAGGCAACCGATCGCCAGGTTGTCGGCGACCGCGGGAAATGTCCCATAGCCGCCACTTGGAACTTTGAAATAATAACAGCCAGCGCTATAGAGGGGAGCGAGCACGATGACTACTAAAAGGATCGCAACCCTGTGCCGGTACCACTTTCGCAATACGCCAGGCCAGGCAAAATAGAATTGCTCCTCGACGCAGAGCGACCACAAATGCATCACCATCCAAGGCCGGGCTCCGTCAAAGTTCACCAAATACAGCAACAGGGCGCCGATGTCGTACCAGCGAAGCTCGTGCCAGTACATCAGTATCGCAAACAGCATGAAAACCGCTGCGGCGGGCAGGATTCGATAGGCACGGCGTATATAAAACTGTCGCAGATTGATGGTGGAAGCTTGCGAATGCTCGTTGAGCAGGATTGTAGTAATCAGGTAGCCCGAGATCACGAAAAAGATCCGCACTCCGGTACCGGCATAGTTCGCCATGAACTTCGGCACCGGCCCTGCCTTGGTAAGATGACCTGCGAGTACCAGTGAGATGGAAATTGCCCGGAGGCCGTCGAGTGAAGGGATACGTTTCACTAATCGGCAGCGTAACATTGCGGCAAACACGGCGAACGTGTCAAAGAATGTACCCGAGTAAGCGGGCGAAGTGAGCTGGTCGGAGGGAGATAAGAATTGTGACCGCAGCAGATTTTCGGCGTATCGCTCTCAGCTTGCCGGAGGCAGTAGAAGGCTCCCATTTCGGAAACGCCGACTTCCGCGTGGCAGGGAAAATCTTCGCGACCCTGGCCCTCGAGAAGGAAGGCTACGGCGTACTGTTGCTAAACCCGGAGCAGCAGGCCGGCATGGTCGAGGACGAGCCGAAAGTATTTTCCCCTGTGCCGGGAGGATGGGGCCGTAAAGGGTCGACGCGGGTGCGCCTAGCGAATGTGGCACCGGACATTCTGGAAGCCGCATTGCGGATGGCATGGCGAAGAAAGGCACCAAAGCGCCTGATGGGAGCCTAAGACGGCCTCGCGGCGTATGGTCAGAATAAATCCTGCCGCCTCCCCCCCACTGGATTATTATATTCACGCCTCAGACCAATCCCTCTTCGGGTAAGGATATGTCTGGCATCGCGAACGCAACGAAGGATGTCGAGAAATTTCTCAACGACATACGAAAGAGCCCACTTCGAGCCTTGCTTACTCTTTCCGTCCTGGGTGTTGGACTGTCACTCGGGGCATTTATCAAAAGCTACTTTGGGAAGCTCGGCGAACATGGCGCCACCGTAACCATTCAGGTTTTGGAGTCAGGCAGCATAGGACGGCTGGCGCCCTCCCGCGTTACTGCTCTTTCCTACCGAGTCTCTGTAATCAACAACAGCACGGCGGTCACCGACGAGGAAATAAAGCAGGTCGCTGCCGCATTGCAAGATCAGGTGCATAACGATCTGGCCCCAATTTGGGGAGTCGATGCCGTGCTGACGGCTGTGCCCAAAGGCAAACAACCCAATCCCCAGTCGTGGTGGCTGGTTTTTCTCGATGACACCGACCAGATGGGAATGTTGGGCTATCATGACCTCACGCCCCAAGGCCTGCCACGAGGCAAGGTATTCGTCCACACGGCAAAGCAGGCGAACGTCGCCTGGTCAAACACCGCCAGCCACGAACTGCTCGCCATGCTTGTGGACCCCCGCATCAATCTCACCGTATGGGTGCAATCGACTGACACCTCGGGAACAGCCTGGGCCTACGAAATAACCGCTCCCTGTGGTGGAGATGAAAACACATACAAGAAAGGGAGTGTTCTCGTATCGGATTTTGCAACTCCCGCTTGGTTTGATCCATCCGCGCAGCCGGAAAACAGCCGCTTCGACTTCTTGGGAAAGATCCACAAGCCCTTCGAATTGCTGAACGGAGGCTGGGCAGCGTACTACGTAATCAGATCCGGTAGCGGCTGGATGCACAGGTTCAATATCAACGGTTCCGTCATTGACACTGGCAAGGAACGTTGAGAGAATTCCCGTTCCTTCCTAGAACAGCCGTCCGATGCGGAAAAAGAACTTGTGGTGTCCGGTATCGCCATAAGCATACGCCGCCTCCACCGGGCCGAAGATGGTATTGACCACCAGGCCTGCCGCAGCATCAGTCGGCAAACCGGACGCCTTGTTGATCATGGTGTGCGGCGGCCCATAAACCTGAGCGGCCTCGTACAACCCCAAGAAATAGACGCCGCTACCCAGCAGCGGAGGCAGTCGCGCCAACTGCCGGAGGTATCCCACCTGGAACAGTAAGTATTTGTCCATTAACAGTTCATTGGTGCCGTACGATACGAGCCGCTGCGAGCCTCCCAACGAAAACTGCGGGAAGCCGGTCTCGTAGTTGAACGTTGTTCCCCCAAATCCGTTCACAAAGATCGACGCCGGTTCGCTGATCCGGAAGAAATTGTTCGATGTGGCCTCGAACACCGGGTACTGGGTGGATATAATGGGATCGACGTTGAACCACTGAAATTGCACCGTGGCAGCTTGCCCTTGCCGCGGAATCACCGGATCGTCCCGGCGATCCATTTGGAATCTCACCCTTGCATCCGCATAGCCGCCTGAGTAGGTGGGCAGTTCGGCCCGGTTTCCGATCTCCGGCAAGAACCGTTGCCATCCCCCCTCGTAGCCAACGCGCAGTTCGGCCGTATTTCCGAACTGGTAACCCACGTCGCCCGCTCCCCCATAATTGTGCAGCCGATAGATGGTAAGCAGCTTGTTGTCGTTATAGAGATAAAACGGATTGTCATCGATCAGTCCCCTCGGCGCTACGAACCAGTGGGTTAACGGTGTAAAGGGATGGTAGTACTCCGACCTGAAGCCGTACTCGGAGAACACAATGAAGTCATTGCGCCATTCGGAGCGGAAACCGCCAATGTCGAGCCAGGTGACTCTCGCTCCCAGGTTAAAGGTGACGTTGTTGAGACTGGAGCCGTCGACCAGAATCAGAGGGCGCACGATGGGCGGACCATAAGCGTGTTCCTGTGTTTTGATCAGCAAGCCTTGCTTGTCGTCTCTTTCCACGAACTCATAGCTCAGCGTCGAAAATCGTCCAATCCCCTTCAGGCGCATAATGTCCTGGTCTAATTGATCAAAATCGATAGGCTTGCCCGCCACGCCCGCGAATTGCTTTTGCACTCGCTGTGACAAATATCCGTTCACCCCATCTACTGCCACAAACATAGGAATGGGATTGGTGCGGCGGCGGCGGGCATCGCGCTCCGCCAGATACTGTGCCCAGGTTGCTTCATCCACCGAGAGAGTCGAAAGGACTTTCGCCTTGGCCTCGGCCGCATCGTACCCCGCCTTGATGATCTCGTCCGCCTTATTAAAATCGAGCGCCCCGTACTTCTGAAGCGGAACTGAAACCAGAATGTCTGCTTTTTGCATGCTTACAAGTTCATTTGCCGAAATCATGACCGAAATCGAGCGGCCGAGCACCGTGAACGAAGAAAGATTCGACTCCGGATTGAGTGGCGCTTCGTCTAGATGGATTGCCAGCGTCAGATCGGCTCCCATGTCCGCCGCTACTTCGACTGGAATGTTCTGTAGCAGTCCACCGTCGGCGTAAATGGCGTCCTTCGCTCTCACCGGCGAAAAAATTCCCGGCAAGGACATGGTGGACCGCAGGGCCAACGACAACGATCCATCGCGAAAAACTTTGGGCTTGCCGGTAACCAAGTCGGTGGCGACACACGCAAACGGTATGGGAAGGTCGTTGAAGCTTTGGATTTCCGAATACGGAAGCGCCACCTGATCGAGAATCAGCGAGACCTGTTGGCCGGAGTTGAACCCTTCGGGAAACTGCACGCCCTTGCGTATTCCAAACTCAAGGCTGTTGGGGTAATCCCTGGCATCCTGCTTGCGCCGGAATGAGAGGTCGTTGAAAGGCGTCTGGCCCGACATGACCTGGTCCCAGTTGATCCCATTGACCACCTCGCGAACCTCAGCCGCCGTTCGCCCCGTCGCGTAGACTCCGCCCACCAAACCACCCATGCTCGTGCCGGCGATGTAGTTCACCGGAATACGATGCTCTTCCAGCCACGTAATCACTCCAATGTGCGCCAGCCCCAACGCCCCACCGCCTTGTAGCACCAGGCCCACCGTGGGACGCTTGGGTTTCGCGGGCTGCTCCTGTGGGGACGCAGGCGGCTGCACCGGCGTAGCCGTCGTTGGCTGTTCTTGAGCCGAGGTAGATGCCGCAAGAATCATCAAAAAGACGCTGGTCAACAAGGCTCTGGACCGCAGTGGCATGTGGCACCTCCATGAATCGCTGAAAGCTTGTTCTTCGGCGCAGATGGGCCTCTGCACCTCCTATAGTCCACCTGTAATTTTGTTAGTTAGCTACTGGTAAGACTTACAGTCCTTTTTTCAGCAGACCAGCAAGCCCGCGCCCGAGAACAGTCCACGCAGGCCCGGGTGCCCTCTTCCGGGCAGCCTCGCAAAGCGCGGCAGGACCGTCATTTCGATGGAGGGAGGGGTGGCCCCCGCCAGTCCACCTACTCCGTCGGATGCCGGTAAGCCCCGACCAATCTCGAAATTAGAACCGCGAGGTAGAGCACGCCCACGATGGCTTCGATCACCGAGATCGAACGTGCCTCCGCCGAGACGGGCGTTATGCCCGATGCTCCGAGTGACGTCATCGTCCCAAAGCTGTAATAGACGAAATCGAGCCGGTCGGGAACGGTGTGAAGATTTGCCGACGGGTCGAGATAGAAGGCGTGCGGCTGCAGCAACGCCACCATCCCATAAATGCTGGCAAAGGCGAACCCGGCTAGGAGATAAATACAAAGCGCTCCAAAGATGGTCTCTGCGTTTGGCTGCTTGGGGGCAAAAACGCGGCGAAAGATGACCACCACAATGAAGACGTCAAAAAGAAAGCTCAGCACAACATTCAGAATCGAGAACCAACTCGCTGGAGTGCCCAGATTCAGCACGCGATGCAGGAAGGTTGGAACTGCTAGCAACAGCGCGGCAACCACCAGGCTGCGCCGGAAGCTGACCACGTACACGCAAAGCACAATCGCTGTGCTTCCCAGCACCCGGAACACGTAGTAACCGAGCACGCTGTTCTCGGCGTAGGGATAGAGAACCAGAGAAGCCAAAAGAAAGAGGAACAGCAGGAAAAATTTCCGTCCGGCCAGGGCGGCCGACACCCGGCGCGATTCAGTCGCAACGCCTAGTCTCTGAGACATGTGCAGCGGGAACCGCAGACAATCTTAGCGTTGCCAGCATTGCCGACGCAATCGGTCCGTCAATAGCGAGCGCCGATACGCCCAGGTCGAAGTGACCTCACATTTCCTACTTGATGCTGATGGTCAAAACCTGCGCCCCCGCAACCACGTAGTCGAGCGGGGCCGTCGCAGCCTCGTTCACCGAGGACTCGCTTGAGACCACCATATCCTGGGTTCCGCGCATTCCGTCCATCACGTTCATGATCGACAGTGGGAGCGTGGGCATAACTTTATCGGCGATCATGGCTTCTGGATCGGCTTCGAGCAGCGAGACGTAGACGCGGTTGTTGACATGCTCCTTGTTCAGGAAGGCAATGGTGGCAGCCAGATCGAGCTTGCGTCCGAGAAGCGACGAGCCGCGACGAAAATGGTCGAGCGTATCGCCATCGCTGACCAGGATGCGTAACGGTCCCTTCGAAGTAGACGTCGGGATGTGGATGGGAATGTGCTGCACCACGCCTTCGCCGCGGTAGGGCCGCAGCAAGGCTTCAATGGTGATGTCGTCCCCGGGTCGTGCCTCCGTAATGTCGGTGCGGGCGCTTTCGAGCCGTGCCCAGCGGCGTTCGCGGACGATGTTGAAATCAAGCTGCACGCCGTGAATTGCGGGGACGCTGTACGGATTGTCGAAGATGCGGCTGAAGCGTTCGCCCAGAGAGATGGCGGCCAGCATAGCGCCTGGCTGTCCTCCATCAACGGTGGCGAACATGTCCTGCATGGCCACGTCCGGGTATCCGTCTACGCTGATACTCCCGTTCATGCGGTATGTGGTTTCTTCACCGTATTCATTCACCCCGTGCAGTGCATTGAACACGGTGGCCATCATTGCTATCGGGCTTAGGCGGGCGTTGTTCAGGACTTCGTAGTGAAACTGCTTGTCGGCCGACTCGCCGCGGATGGTGAGCGTGACCGGGATCATTTCCGGCTTCCTGCCAAACTCTCCCAGAATGCCGTTGTGGCGGTCTTGCACGAATGCGCCCACGGGTTCGGTGGCATTCACGATCTTGAAGGCGTTGAGAGGCGAGGGCAGGGTGGCAAGCACGGTCGCCTTGGTCATGGGCAAGTCGACCATGCCAAATTGCATCAAGGGATGGCCGCAGGCCAGCAGACGTTGCGCGTCCATGTAGGTGACGGTGCAGGTGGCGGCGATGTTCATGTCGCCGCGCACAAGAATCGCACTCACGGCGGAGCCGGGTTCCATAGGCTCAGGCTGCTTGGCGTCGCTGACGGAGCCCGCGCCCATCACCGGGACGATTCCAGCGGCGGAGAATTGTGATGCGAAGCGCTGAACCGTCTCCTCGGAAAATCCATTGAAGACCAGTGGCGTTTCGATGGGTTTGAGGTAATTGGTGAAATCGCGATTGACGGAATCCGATGACGGCGCACTTGCGATGCCAGGGCTCGCAGTCTTGCTCGGAGAATGAGCAGCCGATGTGGCTTCAATCGGTGCCGAATCCGGATTTCGATCCAGCGCGCTGATCTCCAGCATCTCGGCGATCGGGGTGACGCCAGCGATCGGTTCCTTCGAGAACTCACCGATGCGGAAGGCGAGCGCTCCCGCCAGCTTGCCATTCAGGTACACGGGGCTGCCACTCATGCCGGCGACGACGCCGGTGTATTCGGCCTTGACTCCCCCGAGACGAACCAGAATGACGTCGCCCTTGGGGCCATTCGCATTCTTGAGTACGCCGAGCACCTCAACGTCCATGGGTTCCGGTTTCGTGCCCTGAAACACGGTGTAGGCCACGCCTCGCATGCCGGCATGGATTTGCTCGATCGGAATAGTTTCGACCGGCTTAGGAGTCTGCGCTTGGGTTGCGAGAGACAGAAGAAGACAGAGAGCTACTGGGACGAGAACTATTCGCCTGACTAGAGGTTGACCCACAGGTTCACCCACAAATTTTCCCCGAGAACCGCCAACTTGGTTCTCTAACCACGGAATTACACTTCGCGCTTTGTACGCGATTTGCCGGGAGGAGAGGGTTATCGAAAGCCGAGCAAAACATCCCAATCGCGAAGCTCTGCGTCTATACTAGCACAGGGGTTTTCCGAGGGATTTAAATGATTTCAGATTTATCTGGGCAGATGTCCGCGCGGTTTAGCCGGGGCTTCGGTAGTATTCCGCTGCGACCGTTCTTCCGTATCTCATTGTTGATTCTGGCCTTGGCGAGCTTTATAGGATTGAGCGTGGGACAGGATCAGGGGTCGTCCGCGCCTTCCAAGGGTCAGGAACCGCCGCCAGCCGATGGCGGCCCGCAAAGCGACGTTGGTCCATACGCCGTTCCCAAGAAGAAAGACGAACCCCCGCCGCCCCCGCCGCCGGAGAAGCCCAAGAAAGTCGAGGGCATGCCGGATTATTCCATTCACGTGGACGTGCCGGTGGTGGAAGTGCCGGTTATGGTCACGACCAAAGATGGGCAGTTCATCTCCAGCCTGAAGCAGGAGAATTTCCGTATTTCGGAGGATGGCACGCCGCAGAAGATCAGCAACTTCACCATCTCGGAGGCGCCGATAACGGCGGTCCTGCTGGTCGAATTTTCCGGTGGGGATTATTTCTTCATGGGTGACATCCTGCAAGCGTCCTATACGTTCGTGAGCACATTGAAAAAGAGCGATTGGCTGGCGGTAATTTCCTACGATATTAAGCCCTACATCCTGGCTGACTTCACGCAGAACAAGCAGGAGGCTTACGGAGCGCTGAACCAGTTGCGATTTCCGGGGTTCACCGAGAGCAATCTGTTCGACGCCCTTTACGATTCGTTGGATCGCATCGACCGGATTGAAGGGCACAAGTACATCATTTTAGTTACCACCGGGATCGATACTTTCAGCAAACTTAATTTGGACCAGATCACGAAGAAGATCAAAAACACCAAGGATGTGACAATCTTCCCGATCAGCGTAGGCTGGCAGTCACGGGAATATTTCGAAGCGCGGGGCATGGCGGCGCCGCATGGTATGGGCATCCCGGTTACTGAGATCGACTACCTGCAGGCCGACAACGAGATGAACACGTTTGCACGCTTGACCGGCGGCCGCGCCTACTTCCCGCGATTTCAGGCGGAGTTCCCGGAGATTTTCCAGCAGATCGGCGGTGATATACGCAATCAGTACAGCATTGCTTATCATCCCACCAACCCCAAGCTCGATGGCACCTACCGCAAACTGAAAGTTGAAGTGGTCGCGCCGGATGGAGGCCCGCTCAAGATTAAAGATCAGAAAGGGAAGGACCTCAAGTACATGGTGATCGCGCGGGAGGGTTACACGGCGAAACACACAGTGGAATAGCCGCTAGTGGACGTGGACGAAGTGGTCCAAGAGAAATAAGAATCCAACTCCCAGAAAAACGACTAGAGCCATTTTTGCTCCGGGCTCACGATTTACTTCCGGTATGAGGTCAGAGGCCGCGACGTAGATCGTCACCCCCGCCGATAACGGTAATCCGTAGCTCACCTGGTGGTGGAAGACCGCCATGGCCAGTACGCCCGCGAAAGTCGCGGCACCCAGAAGCACGGATGCTCCCCAGGCGATACGGCGGCTCTGGCCGCTCGCCAGCATGACCGAGGTGATGGTGAATCCTTCGGGAATCTTGTGCAGGAAAATCGCAAGGAAAATAATCCAGCCCAGCCAGTTAGAAACGAGAAAGCCGGCGGTGATCGCGATGCCATCAAAGAAGGTGTGAATGGTCAGGCCGATCAGAATCGAGTATCCCTTGTGAGTGTGAACAAATTGGTCTTTGTGGGTTTCCTCTCCGAAATGAAAGTGCGTGGTCACCGTGTGCTCGAAGAAATGAATGATCAGGTAGCCCACGAGAACCAGAAACGCAGCGCTCTTGCCGCTTAACTCGATGGCGGCTGGGAAAACTTCCACGATGGCCGTGGCCAGCATGAATCCCGCGCCCAGCGCAACGAAGTATTTGAGGTAAGAACGGTCCCAGTTCTTCTGGACAATAATCGCGCCGCCGAAAACGTTGGCGGCGGCGGCCGTGAGGCCGAGCAGAAGACTGAGAACTAGGGGATGCATGCGGGAGGATGATATCAGTTCTCCGTTCCTCGTTCTTGCTCAGCCACTATGCCGGATGTGCATCACGTCGCCGTCTTGCACGATGTAATCTTTGCCTTCAAGACGCAGAGTGCCGCGGGCGCGGGCGTTGGCTTCTGATCCGGCTTCGAGCAGTTGATCCCAGCGGATGGTTTCGGCGCGGATGAAGTGTTTCTGCAGATCGGAATGGATCGCGCCCGCCGCATCCTGCGCGCGAGTGCTCACCGGGATGGTCCAGGCGCGGCATTCATCTTCTCCGGCGGTGAAGAAAGAAATGAGGCCAAGGAGGGTGTACGTGGTGCGGATCAGGCGAACGAGGCCACTTTCGGTGAGCCCATAGCTCGAAAGGAATTCGGCCGCATCGGCGTCACTCATCTCCGCGAGTTCGGCCTCGACCTTTCCACAGATGGCTGCCGCGCCCGCATTCGGACGAGAGGCGACTTGCGTCAGCTTATATTTGGCTGCGGCAGCTTCCAGTTCCTTCCCGAGTTCCGTGCTTTCGTTCACGTTCAGGACATAAAGAATCGGTTTTTCGCTGAGGAACATGAAGCCGCGAAGACGCTTTTTATCCTCGGGCGTCATCTCCATCTCGCGCAGCGGACGCTCCGATCCGAGATGTGCGTTGGCTCGCTTGAGCAGATCGAATTCTTTTTCGAGATCGGGCGTGCGCATTTTCTTCAGATCTTTTTCCAGGCGTTCCAGCCGCTTTTCGATTTGCCCAAGGTCGCTGACCATGAGGTCAAACTCGACATTCTTGATATCTCGCAAGGGATCGATGCCGCCTACGTGCGGGATGGCGGGATCGTCGAACGCCCGCAAGACATGGGCGAGCGCGTCCACACCGCGCAAGTGGGCGAGGTAGGCGGTCTCTTTGAGGGCATCCTGGCCTATGGCGCCGACGTCGACGTATTCCACTGAAGCGTGAGTCAACTTCTTGGGACTGTAGAGCGCGGCTAGGCGGTCGAGGCGATCGTCGGGTACCTTGGCCACGCCGAGATGCGCCTCGCGCGGGTTGGCGTAAGCCTGCTCCGACAAATGCGCCTTGGTCAAAATGCCGAAGAGAGATGTTTTGCCTACCTGGGGCAGGCCGATGATGCCAGTTTTCATAAGAGGACGCTTCTCGCTGCTAATTTGTCCTGTGAAGGATAAATGAGATGTGGACGTTACGAAAAATTGATTGGAGCCAGAAGCTAGCAGCTAGCAGCTGTTAGATAGACAACTACCAATCCCAGCAAGAATACTCCGCTCTCGACTCGCGTAGACCAGACATGCAAAGCGTCGAACTGCATGCGGGCCGGGTTATCGGGTGGGACAGAGTCAATTTCGCCAATCGATGCTCGCAGCGTATCCATTCTGGGGATGATTCCGAATTGCGATATCAGGGTGAGCACAAGCATCAGGCAGATAAGAAGGTGGCGAGCGGCGAACACATGCGGCGTGCCTTGACTGAGGCGGCTATAAAGAATCGAACTCACCAAAAAAATGATGCCGGAGAAGATGCCCATCCAGTGCAGTGTGCCCAGGGTACGCCCAACCACTGTTCCCGCGAGATGCCGCGTGGGCAATACGGAAAAAGCCGCCGGTGCCAGAACGAAGGCGAAGAAGATCAGGCCGCCCAGCCAGACGATCAAAGTTAGCAGGATAAGATAACGGAGAAAGGACATGCGCAATTATAGCTGTGCGGCAATTCCTAGTGACGACAGCGGTGGGGAATTGAAATTTAGTGAAAACGCTACACCGGCACAGGTGTGCTGTCCACGATCTCTTGGATGACTTGTTCTGCCTGTTCGGATTTCTTCAGGGTCGATGAGTAAAGGCCGTTCACGACTACGCGGTGGGCAAAGACAGGCACGACCAGCGGCTTAAAGTCTTCTGGCGTGCAGAAGCTGCGGCCGTCAAGAAACGCCATGGCTTGGGCAGCGCGATAGAGCATTTGCGAGCCGCGGGGCGAGACTCCGAGCGAGAACTGCTCGGATTCGCGTGTTTTTCTGACAATGCTGAGGGCGTAGCTGACCAGCGATTCATCCACGCGAACCTGCGTAACCGCATGCTGCATTTCCAGGACGTCAGCCCCGCTGAGCACCGGCTGCATGGCCTCCAACTTCGTCGTGCCTGCTTCGGAGCGCAGAATCTCACGCTCGGCATTGCTGTCGGGATAGCCCATCCTTACGCGCATCAGGAAACGATCCAATTGGGATTCGGGCAGAGGATAGGTGCCATGGTGTTCGACCGGGTTCTGCGTGGCGATGACCAGGAATGGTTGCGGCAGCGCGTAGGAGTGCGCGTCCACGGTAACCTGGCTTTCGTTCATGGCTTCGAGCAGGGCGGACTGGGTTTTCGGCGTGGTGCGATTGATTTCGTCAGCCAGCAGAATGTTGGTGAAGACCGGGCCGCGCTTGAATTCAAATTGCTGCTCGACGGCAGAATAAATCGAAATGCCCAGCACGTCCGAGGGAAGCATGTCGCTGGTGAATTGTACCCGCTGAAAAGTGCAATCGAGAGCCCGCGCGAGAGCCTGTCCCAGAGTAGTTTTGCCGACGCCGGGGACTCCTTCGATCAGCAGGTGCCCGCGAGCAATCAGCGAGACTACGGCCAGACGAAGGATGTCGTCTTTGCCCCGAATGACCTTGCGGAGGGCGTTTTCCAGTTGCGCCGCACGATGAGAAACGGCACTGGCGGTTTCAGGGGACATTACTGGGATTCTACTATGGGGGTTGATGGATTGAGAGTTACGGAGGTTACAGAAAGCACTTAGCAATCAGCACTCAGTCCCTCAGCCGCGTCGGCTTCGAGAACTGGCTGAGTGTTGAATACTCACTGCATGAATTCTGCCGGTCTTCCTGTCAAGCGCTCGATTCGCTTCGCGATCGGGGGATGAGTGGAGAACAGGCTTCCGAAGCTCATTCCGAGGAATGGCTGAATAATGAATAGGTGTGCGGTCGAGGGCGTGGCCTGCATCGGCAGGCGGCGCGAGTAAGCGTCGAGCTTTCCAAGTGCGCTGGCCAGGGCATACGGATTCCCAGTGAAGTGTGCGCCGGTGGCGTCGGCCTGGTATTCGCGTGAGCGCGATACGGCAAGCTGAATGAGCGAGGCTGCGATGGGTGCCAGGATCAGCATCAAGAGCGCGCCGAGTCCGCCACCTCGGCGGTCGTCTCGATCTCCCCCCATGCCGCCGAAAATCATGGCGAAGCGGCCCATGCTGGCCAGCATAGTAATGGCTCCGGCTACAGTCGCGGCGACTGAGCTAATAAGGATGTCGCGGTTATTCACGTGCCCGAGTTCGTGCGCCAGGACGCCTTCCAGTTCTTCATCGGTGAGCAGGTTGAGAATCCCCTGAGTTACAGCTACCGAAGCGTGTTGCGGGTTCCGCCCAGTGGCGAAAGCATTAGGGGATTCGTTCGGGATCACGTAGATCTTCGGCATGGGGATGCCGATCTTTTGCGTCAGGCGTTCGACCGCGGCGTACGCGCGCGGAAGTTCCTCGCGCGTGACCGGCTGAGCGCGATACATCGCCAACGCGATCTTGTCCGAATAGAAATAAGAAATGAAGTTCATGACTGCCGCGAAGACCAGCGCCAGCAACATGCCGTTCTGTCCGCCAAAGAAACGACCGATAAACATCAGCAGCAGCGTCAGAAGAGTAAGCAGAAATGCGGTCTTAAATGTGTTTCCCATAGAAGTCTCACTAATTAGATGGTACGCCGAGCCGGCGGATTCAACCATGGATGGGGGCGGGCAGAATTACCATATGCCGCAGGTCGCCCGCTACCTTGCTTTCATTTGCGAATCCTGTTTGCAGTGAATTCTACATAAGTTGCGAAATCGTTCGGCTTGCCGGGTGGGGCGATCTCGAACTTTTCCGTTACGGAATCCGCGCCTGCTCGAGCATACGTCATGCGGCATCTTGTGCCGCCGGGGGCTGCATCGCTCACGAATTCGACCGAGTTCCCGCCGGACGCTGCCGTTAGTGCATATCGAATGACGTGGCCTTCGCCGTCAAAGAAAATGGCGTGAACCGAGTTGTCCTGGGGATCGTGGTACACGTAGATGAGATCGTCATGGGCAAAAGCCGCCCGTTCCTTCGTTGCCGGGTAGTCCAGATGGGTTTTCCGGACCAGCACTGTTCCATTCAGGTCAGGTCGGAAGGTAGACACACCGTTTCCCTGTCCTGGCTGTCCGCCGCCTACCCATGTCCAATCGCCAAGTAGAAAATCGAAGTCCTTCCATTCGTTTGTGGACCGTGGTTGCTGGGCATGCAGGGACAATGACGAAACCAGTGTGAGCAGAACGAGTACTATTCGCCAGTTCAATTTCGTGCCTCCTCAAATTTGAAATTCCGATGGACTTTATCGGGAGACATTCCTGCTCGCCATTCCTGGTTGCTGAGGTTCGTTAACTCACTTTCACCGCGCCTCGCTTCACGGCGCGCTCTAGGGTTTGGTCCAGCGCGGCTTTCGCCTTTTCATATTCCTGCTGCGAGATTCGACCTTGTTTGTGTTCGACCTCGAGTTGGAAGATCTCTTCTTTGAGGGCTTCGAGCAGGAGCGCAGAGCGATCAGCGGTCTTGGGTTTGGGAGTGGGTGGAAAGTCGGCCAGTTCGGCATCGGCCGGGCCGTAATCAGGGACTGTAGCGGTTTTGGACCGGCTGGCGATGTAGATCGCACCTGCCGCCAGCACAATTCCGAAGCCTCCGAGAATGTACCAGCGATATTTTTCCAGCGGGTCGGGAGCGTCGATGGGTGGGCCCAGTCCGCCGCCGGGACGGGAGTCGCGTCCAGCCACGGCGCCGCTGGTCTGGGCTCCACTAGTTTGGGGTCCGCCGACCGGGCTGCCGCTTCCTTTGGCTTCCTCTGGCTGGTCAGACATCGTTCCAGTGCCTGAGATTTTGAAGACGAGCGGTTGGCCCGCAGTAGTGTTTGAAGCGACCTGCACTACCGCATCCGATTGCCGTGGGTCGTCCATCGACTGGAAATTCTCGCCGGGCCCAGGCGAGAATTTCATGGTCTTGGGTAGCACCACGACAAAGTGCTGGGCGCCGTACAAAGCCTTGGGATCAAAGCTGGCCTCGCCGCTGTAAGGCATGTGATAGCTAACTTGGAACTGAGTTTCGCCGGGGCGAAGAGGGAAAACGAAAGCGTACCGGTTCTTCTGTTTCTGCGGCACCGGAGCCGAGTTGATGGGTTGGCCGCCGGCGGTCATCGCCATGCTTTGATCGACCTGCGCTCCGTCGGGCAGATAAAACTCGAAGCTCTGGTCGCTCATTTGCGTGCGCGGCGGATCGGAAGCATTGTTCACCGCGAAAAGACGGATGCCCTGCAACTCGTTACCTTGCGCCTGAAAACGCATCACGTCGGCGGTTACGCTGATGCCTTCAACCTTCTTGGCAACGTCGTAAACCTGCACCTCAACCGAGGTCGTTCCCGGAGGAGCCATGCGGTGGTAGGTCACGCCCTGGTGGATCACGCGGACCAGATGCGGGCTCGTGGCGTTGTCGAGCTTCACGCTGAAGTTGCCCTTGGCGTCGGTCTGGGTACGACCCGATTCTTCCATTCCCTGGCCCAGACTTAAGAGCACGACATCGTCGCCAGCTGCGGGCTTTTTGGTGGTGCCGTTCGTGACAGTGCCAGTAAGGGTTTGGGCGGATGCGGAAGCGAGCAGCAGCGTCCACAGCAATACGAGAAAAAAGCCGGTTTTTGGCTGCCACGTGGTCGGCGGTGAAAGTGTCAAACTCTGGCTCCTTTTGGTCGACGGACAGGCGCGGTGCCAGCGGCTTCTTCCAGACGCGCGATCTCGGCCAGAACTGCAGCCGCTTCCTCTTCGAGAGAGGTTTTCATGGTCTGGTAGTCAGAATCTGGAAACTTGCCGGCTTTGAATTCGAAATTCAGGTCGCGAAGATTTTCGTAGATCGCTTCCTTGCGCTCGCGTAGGTAGATCACGCGAGTCTTTTCCGGTCCCATATACAGCTTCCCGGGCAGATAAAAGACATAGACCAGCGCGCCGATCGTAATCAGGATGCAGGTCAGAAGTTCGATGCTCATATCTCCGTCTCCTTTCGAGCTTGGTCGCGGAAGCGTTCGAATTCCGGTCCGCTGCCCGGACCTCCGGAGCTACCGCCCACTACACCCCCACTGCCCTCGCCATTTCCTCCGCGCCCCTTCCAGACACCAATGATCAGCACCACAGTTCCTAGACCGAGTACGAGCATCAGATATGGCATGATCCAGGCCACGCGGTTGAAGCCGGTCTTGGTCGGTGCCGCCATCACCGTTGTGCCGTACTTCTGAACGAATCCTTGCAGGGTCAGATCGTCGTTGTCGCCACGGTCGACTGCGGCGATCAGTTCGCTGCGCATGCGCTCGGAGTAGGCGCAGCCGACGTGATTGCATTCGAGCAGAATCTGGTTGCAGCCGCAGACACACATCATGCGATGGCCGAGATCGTTGACGCGGGCCGACTCGTCACCAGCGCCGAGAAGAGTGAATATGGCCAGTGTTAGAAAGATCAATTGGGCGCTGAGTCTTAAAAACATTGCTGTCATTCAAACATTCCTGTCATTCCGAGGAGCGTAAGCGACGAGGAATCTGGGTTCTCGCCGCCCACGTCAAGAACCGAGATCCCTCGCTTCGCTCGGGATGACAACAACTCAGAATTTGTCAGCAGCCATAGGGTTCGCATCAGTCTCCCGCTCCCACCGGTTCGGCTCGCATTCGAGCCGGCGCCGGAACCCGCACTGGGGCCGCGTTAGGAATCAATGCTACAACCGTGCCCGCGATGATGATCCAAACGCCAATCCAAATCCACATGACCAGAGGATTCAGGTGCACCTTGATGATGGGACGCCCCGTGTCCAAGTTCTGGCCCTCATACACGACGTACAAATCTTCTTGCGGGGTCGATCGGTTGGCGACCATGGTCGAAGTCTGCTGGCTCGCTTTGTAGAAACGGCGCTCGGGGTTGAGCGTAGCAATCTGCTTTCCGCCTTTGAAGACGTTCATGACCGCCCACTCGCTGCCATAATTCGGATTGTCATCCTGGGTGTAAGACTGGCAAACAAGAGTGTAAGGACCGATGGTCATCTTGTCGCCGAAGCCCATCTCTTGCTCTTTGTCCTGATTGAACACGGATCCGGCGAACCCGATCATGATGACGATCACGCCGAAGTGAACGATATAGCCGCCGTAGCGGCGAGTATTGCGATGCGCGAGTTGCACCATCGAGGAGAAAAGGTTCTGCCCGGTATGACGGCCAATCACGCGCCCTCCGCGAACAAACTCGGAAATCACGGTCAGCGCCACCAGCACGGACAACATGATGGTCATCAGCGAGTAGAAGTAGGAAACGTCCTTCCACGGTCTCATGCCGAGCGCGACCAGCAGCACGCCCGTGGCCAGGGCGCCGATTGCTGGCCACAGAAAGTTGCGTTTCAAGCTCTCGACCGATGTCCTGCGCCACGCGAGCAACGGGCCGACTGCAGTCAGCAGCAGGAGCAGCAGCGCGACTGGCACGTTTACGCGATTGAAGAATGGCGGTCCGACAGTGACTTTGGTTCCCTGAACCCACTCCGAGAGCACCGGGAAGAGCGTTCCCCAAAGCACCGTGAAGCAGGCGACCAGCAAGAGCAGGTTGTTGAACAGGAAACTGGATTCGCGCGAGATCAGCGATTCCAGCTTATGCTCGCTGCGCAGGTGTGAACGGTTCTTGACATAAAAGAAGAGGCAGGTCGCGAATATGATCGCGAGAAACGCCACGAACCAGTCTCCGATCGAGGACTGGGCGAAAGCATGCACCGAACTGACGACGCCGCTGCGAGTCAGAAATGTGCCGAAGATCGAAAGCATGAAGGTGGAAAAAATCAGCCACATGTTCCAGGTCTTCAGCATCCCGCGTTTTTCCTGCATCATTACTGAATGCAGAAACGCCGTGCCAGTGAGCCACGGCATCAGCGAGGCGTTCTCGACCGGGTCCCAGCCCCAATACCCGCCCCACCCCAGCACCGAGTAGGCCCAGTGGGCGCCGAGAAAGACTCCACAAGTCAGAAATCCCCAAGTCACCATGGTCCAGCGGCGAGTGATCTGGATCCACTTCTCGCCCGGATAGCGCATGATCAATGCCGCCAGCGCGAAGGCAAATGGAACCGTGAATCCGACGTAGCCCAGGTACAGCATGGGCGGATGAATCACCATTTCCGGATACTGCAACAACGGGTTGAGGCCGTTACCGTCGGCGGGTAACGAACCCTGCATTACGCCGAAGGGATTCGCGGCGAAGTTCAGCAGCAATAAGAAGAAGACCTGAACGGCCGCGATGATCACTGATGCATAGGCGAACAGGCGGACGTCGGTTTTGTAACGGAGTCTGAGGACGAGCCCGTAGGCAGAGAGCAGCAGCGCCCAGAAAAGCAGCGATCCTTCCTGTCCAGACCAAAGCGTTGCGAACTTGTAAGGTGCAGGCAGATCGCGATTGCTGTGATGAAAAATGTAGGCGATGGAAAAATCGTTCTGAAAGGCCGCGACCACCAGCACTACAGCTGCCAGGAAAACTATTGCGAAGCTCGCAATGCCCGCGCGACGCGCAGTTTCACCCAGCCGTCCCGATCCGGGTCCCTTGATGACAAGGGCCAGCAGACCTGCCAGGAAGGAATAGGCACACAACGCCAGCCCGAGGAGGAGCGCAAAACTGCCTATTTGCGACATGGGGGGAACCTGGGTTGTATTTTTTCAGAAACCATCCACAGAAGCAACCAAGAAGCCGGGACGAGCGTATTTTCCAGCGGCCTTTCGGGGCGCACTCGTGGGCTCGCGAAGCTTTTGCTCCGCCGCCCGGACGAGGGCGTCCGGGCCTACGTGCGCATGGTAAGAACTTGAGTAGTGCTGGCGGAACTCTCGCGCCTAGGCGCTCTGTTGATGGCTCTTGCTGGCGAGAATTTCGCGTTCAGCCCTGAGCCAGTCCTCATTCTCGTGGCCAGGGGTGCTCCCTCGCTCCACATACAACTGATACGCGCGTTCGCGGATTTTTACTTCCAGGTCAGCGGAGGAGCTATTCGCCGGGGCATTCTTCCGAAGCAGAGGGATAGAGCCAGCTTCGGGCATGGTGATGACTTGATTGTTGGTTGCCTTCGGGGTGCGTGGAGTCTTTGCTTTAGCCATGATTGGTGCTCCTTGGGACTGCCAAGTCCATGAATTAGAATCGTTTATGATTGACCGCATACACTGCGGTCGTGCCTGATGAACCCCACAAAGAACATGTAGGAATTATGAATCAATGATAAACCGAAAGACTGTGAATTTGTGCGAAAGGTGGAAAGAATTAATCTCTTTGAAACATCGATTTTGTGGATGGCGGTTAATAGAAGTCGTGCGAGCTGGTTTCGGCGCGGGTGATGGATAGCGGCAGCACGCGCTCGGCTTTTACGGAGATGACGTTGTCTTGATTCTGCAGGATTCCTTCTACCATGAGGAACTGCGCGGAACTTAGCAGCAGCCGGTTTTTCTGAAACAGGTCGGGCATGACGATCGCGTTGGCCACTCCGGTCTCGTCTTCGATACTGAGAAAAACGAAACCTTTAGCAGTGCCGGGACGCTGGCGGCAAATGACGCATCCTGCAATGCGTAAATATTGTCCGTCGGGGATGTGGCTGAGTTCGCTGGCTTTGTGGATGCCCATCGCTTGCATTCGTGCGCGGTGATAAGCCATGGGGTGCGGGCCGACGGTCATACCGGTGCCGCGAAAGTCGGCGACCAGGCGTTCTTCCGGATTCATGGGACGCAGCGGGGAGTTCGTGTCGGGCTCAGATATTTCATCGAGCAACGGGCCGGAATGGCGGACGGCGCGTTCGACTTGCCAGAGAGCATCGCGACGATGAAGAGCAAATTCACCACGGAGACACGGAGGCACGGAGGTATCCGGAGGTTTGATACTTGTTGAGATATTTTTCTTATTACGTTTATCGGTTTTCTCTGTGCCTCCGTGTCTCCGTGGTGAATTTGAATTCCCGACTGAATTCAGCGCTCCAATTTCCGCCAGCGTGTTCAATTCATCTTTGCGCAATTCGGGCACACGATGGACCAGATCGCGAATAGAAGTGAATGGAGCAAGGTCCCGTTGATGAACCAGCGCTTGCGCAGCTTCTTTGCGTAATCCGCGAGCGTAGCGGAGACCGAGGCGCAGAGCAACCGAACTGGCTGAATGCTGATTGCTGACTGCTGAATGCTCCAGCGTACATTGCCATTCTGACTTCATCACATCAATTGGCAAGACTTTCAGGCCGTGCCGCTGCGCATCTTTCACGATCGTGGCTGGACGATAAAAGCCCATGGGTTGGTTGTTGAGCAGGGCCGCGGTGAAAGCGGCAAGATAATGGCATTTCAGGTAAGCGCTGGCGTAGGCGATGAGCGCGAAACTGGCGGCGTGAGACTCAGGAAATCCATACAGAGCGAAAGAAGTGATGGAAAGAATGATTTGCTCCTGCGCTTCGCGCGAGATGCCGTTGCGTTCCATGCCGCTGCGAAGCCGGGCTTCGATATCCTTCATGCGAGCTTGCGAACGCTTGAATCCCATGGCGCGACGCAGTTCTTCGGCTTCGCCTCCGGTGAAATTGGCAGCCACCATCGCGATGCGTAGCAATTGTTCCTGGAACAGAGGCACGCCCAGAGTTCGCGCCAGCACGGGCGCGAGTGACGGATGCAGGTGGTTCACGGCTTCGCGTCCCATGCGCCGCCGCAAATATGGATTGACCATCTGCCCCACGATTGGCCCGGGGCGAATGATGGCGACTTGCACCACGATGTCGTAAAAACATTTTGGACGCAGGCGCGGCAGGCACGACATCTGCGCCCGGCTCTCAATCTGAAACATGCCAATCGTGTCTGCCTTCTGCAGTGTGGAATACACCGTAGGATCGTCGGACGGCAGATGGGCGAGCTCTATTTTTTCGCCGTGATGGTTGTTAATCAGTTGCAGGGAATCTTCGAGCACGGCCATCATGCCCAACCCGAGCAAATCAACTTTGATGATGCCCAAGTCGGCACAATCTTCTTTGTCCCATTGGACGACGACGCGGCCTGGCATCGACGCGGGTTCGAGCGGCACAACGGAGTCGAGCTGTCCCTGACAAATCACCATGCCGCCGGAATGTTGGCCAAGGTGGCGCGGCAAATCCTGTACGGCGACGCACAGCTCGAAATATTTGCGTAGCCGGGGATGATTCAAATCCAACCCAGCATCGCGGAAGCGATGATCGAATGTGTCATTGGCATCGCGATATTCCCAGGTGGAAACGGCGGCTGACACTTTGTCGAGAGTTGCAGGATCGAAACCCAGAGCTTTGCCCATTTCGCGCGAAGCCATGCGGCTGCGATAGGTGATGACGTTGGCGGTCATGGCAGCGCCGCGCTCGCCGTAACGTTTGTACAGATACTGGATCACACGTTCGCGCTGGTCACCGCTGGGAAGATCGAGATCAATGTCAGGCCATTCGCCGCGTTCCTCGGAAAGAAAGCGCTCGAAAAGCAATTCCATGCTGACGGCATCGACCGCGGTGATGCCCAGCGAATAGCAGACCGCGCTGTTGGCAGCCGATCCGCGTCCCTGCACCAGAATGTTTTGTTCACGGCAGTACCGGACCAGATCCCAGACAATCAGGAAGTAGCCGGCGAGGTCGAGCTTTTCGATGAGTTTTAGCTCGCGCTCAATCTGGCAGCGGGCGCGGTTCTGCAGATCTGAAGTGCACCGGCCATAGCGCTGCTGAAAGCCTTCCCTGGCGCGCTCCCGTAGGAATGACATCATGGTCTCGCCTTCGGCTACGGGATATTTAGGGAATTCATATCCCAGATCTTTGAAAGTGAAGGTGAGTCTGGAAGACAATTCCACAGTGTTCGCAATCGCCTCGGGGAGATCGGCGAAGAGTGCTTGCATCTCTTGCGGCGATTTCAGATAGCGTTCGGAATTACGCGCCAGCAGTCGCCCCGCGGTGGCCAGCGTGCGATGGTGCCGAATGGCGGTGAAAACATCGCAAAGTTCGCGCTCCCGAGCCGTGGCATAACAGATGCCATTGGTCGCCAGCAAGGGAAGTTGGAGCGAGCGAGCAATTTCGATAGCGGCGCGATTGTGCGCTTCCTGCTCACGATGAAAATGACGCTGCAGTTCCATGTAGACGTTGTCCCGGCCAAAAATGCTGATCAGCCGCTCCACGCAGCTGCGTCCTTCTTCCATGCCACCGCGTGCGAGAGCAAAAGCCAGTGGACCATCGTCGTCGCCAGTAAGGCAGATCAATCCAGCAGCATGTTCTCGCAGTTCTCCTTCCCGCACCGCGCCCTCGCCCTTGGCCGAGCGCAGCTTCATTTTCGTAATCAGGCGGCAGAGGTTTTGATATCCGAGCCGGGAAGAGACTAGAAGAGGAATTCTGAATTCACCACAGAGCCGCAGAGCCACAGAGGAATCTGATTTTTGATTTCTGATTTTTTCTGTGTCTCTGTGTCTCGGTGGTGAAAAGTATTCGCATGTCACCTCCGCTCCAATGTGCGCCTTAATCCGCGCTTTTTTTGCCGCCATGTGGAAACGCGGCGACCCATAGACACCATCGCGGTCGAGCAGCGCCATCGCCGGCATGTTGAGATTGGCGCAGGCTGCAACTAAGTTCTCAGGCAGAGAAGCGCCTTCGAGAAAACTGAAAGCAGAACGGGAGTGAAGTTCGACGTACATTGAAAAATTTCCAATCGTCAAGTCACATGGGGACACCCTGGGGCGGCTGTCCCCACGTAAGTTTCTCAGCTGCTAGTCATACATGCCTTCCAAAATCCATCGTCCGCCAAGCCGATCGCGGACCAGGCGATATAAAGCGATGCCAGCTTCTCCTTGCACCGCGATGTCCCATTCGTCGCGCGCCCAGCCTTCCTGCTCCCACCAGTCTCCGGACGAGCGCCAGGGCCCGGCGGCCCAGAGGATTTCTCCCTGCATTTCTTTGTTTTTAGGACAGTTGATATACGCAGGCTTGCCGTCTTGCATGGTCACCGCTACGTCGACTGGTGGACGGAAGATGCGTAGCGCGGTTACGAGGTCGTCGGGACTGTCGGTGCTAAATCCACCACGGAGACACGGAGACACAGAGAAATTCTTTTGAATTGAGAAATGTGAATTGTTCCTCGCTGTGTCTCTGTGCCTCCGTGGTGAAAACGGTTCGCTGGGTGCGAAGCGCTGCATGCGGAACCCCCCGGGACGATGCGTGTCCAATAGTTCCAACGATCCCACTTTGTCTTCACCGACGATGCCCGCAATCCTGGCCAGCGTAAGCTCAAGTTTTTCCGGTTCCGGCGAAGGAGGAAGAAAAAGTCCATTCTGCGCCGCCCGCGGCCGCACCGGTTCTGCCGCCAGCTGAATCTTGACGATGGGAGCACCCGGAGGATGCGCCTTCAAATCAAGTTGCAACAGCTTGAGGAAAGTTCTGGAGTCCAGCAACGGGACGGGAAGCCGCAGAGTGCGCTGGAATAGTCGAGATTGTCCCGGACGGGCGAGGACGCCCGTCGCTCCATTATTTGTCGAGAGATCTTCTGTCTGCCATCCGTTCTCCAACTCCAAACATAGCCGCAATTCTTGAGTTGCTAACGCGCGCGCCTCAAGACGGGCGCATAATTGTTCCAACAACCGTCCCAGTAAAAATGCCAATGGTTCCAGAAGCAGGAGCGGATATTCCAACTCGATCACTTCCTCGAAAATCAGCGCCGGCTCGACCGGAACCAAAGTGCGGGAAGTGGCGCCACATGCCAGCTTTTGTAAATGGATTCCAGCCTGCCCGAGGCGCTCGCTCAGTGCGACGTGGGGTAATGCCGCCAGATCGCGCAGCTTGCGAATTCCCCAGCGGCTGAAGGTTTCTAATAACTGCCCGGACTCCTGAGTCGAGTTTCCAAGCAATACTTCCACCGGCAAACTGCCCAACTGTTTTGCCTCTTTGCCTTCAGGAATCACGGTCACGCCAGAAAATCCTCGAGCCGCCAGCGCGGCGGTATCCGGATTGCCCGCCACGGCCACGTTGGTCTCGAGTCCGAGATCGGAAGCGCGGCGTGACAAAGCATGCGCAATTTTAGGCAGAGCGCCGAAAAGCGGCTGCAGCCCGGCCAGATCCAATACGATTGTGTCGCAACCGTGGGCTTCCACTCGTGGTGAAAAAGACTGCGCGCAATCCAGCAGCGCGGCGTGGGCAGCGGCTTCCTGGGGCAGAGAGCGGGCACGCAACACCATTCCCGCGCAAGGTTCTATCTGCAGCTTGGACATTCCCGGATCGACTCCGGCGCGGCGCGCGTTTTCATTCACCGCAAAAACTGTTTGTAGCGGAGCTTTGCCTTCGAGCACGGCCAGAGGCTGCGAGCGCAACTCCGGTTCAGCGCGCAACAGCGCTTCCACGGGGAAATCAGGAACGAAGATGCAGGCAAAGGGCATGATGGATTGAGCGATTGACTCATTGATTTATTGAGTCATTGATGATTGTGCAGAATGGGCAATGAATCAATCACTCAATGGCTCAGTGATTCAATTCTTCATCCCGCTCGCACTTTCGTTGTGAACGCAGTTGTGACCGATCCAGTTGGTTTGCGTTCCAGTCGCGACCGCAAGAGTTCCCCTTGTACTTGAAGTCCATTCAGAAGCTGAGCATGAGCCGGAGAAGTTTCTGCCGAAAGCTGACAGCTGAGAGCTGACAGCTTCTTCCCTGAAACTTTTAGCAGCAGCGAGGCGCAGGTCCGTGCACTCGGTACCTGGCTAACGACGAACAACACCGTAGCCGTGTGCTCGACCGCGCGTTGAAAACGAAACCAGGAGGTCAACGGAATGCGGCGAGCCATCTTCAATGGAGTATCGCCGAGATCGATAATCACCAACCCGAAACCGCCACTTTGCAAGAGCAAGTCAGTAACCCGCAAAGCTTGCTCAACTGGCCTTTCGATGTTCTTATTCTTCTCTGTGACTCTGAGTCTCTGTGGTGAATCTGCCTTTTGTTTGATTTCTCCGCACCGGACCCAAAGCATTTTTTCGAAATTCACTCCAGCAGCCGCAGCCGAGTGAGGATTGAAAGCATCGCTGATATCCACCAGAGCGCAAACTTCCTGCCGCTGAGTCGCGGCCGCCAAGGCGGCCAACAAAACACTGGTGCGTCCGGACGAGGCTGGCCCACAAATCTCGGTCAGGCATCCGCGCGGAAGTCCGCCGGTAAGCGTATCGATTTCGCGGACGCCGCTCGGAACCATCTGCGGAGCGGGCCGCACATCCAATCGCGACGCGGGAGTCACCCCTGAAAGCTTGGGCATGGCCGACAAGCGTTCAAAAACCAGCGTCGGCCACGTCGAGGCGACAACGTCAACCGGGCGGCCCAAAATCGCGGGAGAAACAAGCGGTAAAGACGACATGGAACCTCAGGATTTCAGGGAACGTCAGGGCCATGACCGGCTCTGAGGCAGATATATATTCGCCTTTTGTTCGCTATTTAATTGTTCTACTGCAGAGCGGAGTTGTCAAGCATATTAAACATTATTTGCCCCGGTCCACCGGTGCGAACACCAGGATTAGTCCCGGTCCTTTAGAGTGCGGCAGTAAGCCGACCCAGGCGGAAGATCACGCCGCGCTCGTACTCCCGCAGGATCTTGATTGCGCTAAGGATGTACAGAACGACAATGATTGCGACGATGGCGCGAATGGGAATCATGGGCAGCCCGCGTGGACTGAATTGAGATGTACAACCATAATAGAGCCAGGCCGGTTGTATGGCTGTGATGGTTCTCGGTCCGCATCGGCGGTGGGAAAGTACCTGCCAGATGTTTGTCGCCAGAAGATGCAGGGCGGACGCCCAAGCCATGTAACCAGCCGACGGATTACTTCTTAGACATATTTCGGATTACCAGCGACCAGGTTTGCGGTTACGAAAGTGGAATTTACATAGATCTGTACGCCACCTACGATCCACTAGTGTCTTGGCCGGTCTGGGGGAGGGCTGCCAGGCGCGTCCTGAACTGAATAGTTTAGGACTTTTTTTATCGACGCGCTGGTGCCAGACAATCACCCGGCAGTCTCACCTTACTCACGAGCGCACTCGACGTTCGTCACGCCCGGCAATTCCGCTAACCCGGCCTTCCGACCCTCACGCTCCGCAAAAGCGAGCATCTCCTGCTCCCATTCCAAGGAAATCCCCGGACGCCGGTAGCCCACCACTAACTCCTCCACCCTCTCCCGTGCGCGCCCCAGAATGTCGGCTGCAAAGCCGCTCGCACCGCGATCAATCACTGCCGAAGGGAAATGTTGCTCCTTGCGAAACAGCGCCCGTGTCTCCTTCAGTTTCAGAAAATCCCCATGCAGCCCAGTCTGCGCAAACATGGCAACAGCGAGCGACTCCCCCCGCGGCTCAATGCCTTCAATCAGCCGTTGCGCGGACGCGATCGCTTCCGCATCGATCACCAGTTTCTCGATGCTGTGACAGGCCAAGAAGTCCAGCATGCCCGCCCCGGAAATCATGTTGATTCCGGCCAGTGCCCCCAGCACCGCGGAGATGCCACTCTCCATCTCCACTTGCGCATCGACGGCTTTCCCATCGCCCGCCACCAGATACGCGTGTGTTGGCAGCCCTAGATACTTTCCTACCTGCGAACATGCCATATCCAGCATTGCTGATTCGATCGCGCCCATCGGCGTCTTACCGGTGCGCATGTCGAAAATCGCCGGAGCCCCTCCCCAGACGATCGGTGCCCCAGGCTCGGCCAACTGATGAATTGTGATCCCGCTGATGCACTCAGCAGCATGTTGCACCACCGACCCCGCTAGAGTGACCGGAGCCGTCGCCCCAGCCAGAGGCATACTGACGATTTCCGCCGGCACTCCGGCCCGTGCGAGGTCCACTAGATTCTGCGACGCAAACTCGGACCAGTTCAGCGGCGGCGACGGACAAACGTCGAAGACAGCCCGCGGCTTCTGCCGCAAAGCCTCACTCCCGCCACTTTCGATCGCCAGCAATTCCAGCAGCGTATGCAGACTGGAAGCGGAAAATGCTCCCGTGACCACCGGCTTATCCGAATACCACAATACAAGCAGCAGGCGATACCAATCGCCGATTTCCTGCGGCACGTCATTACACACCATCGCCGTCGACTGCGCCGCAAATTGCGGCAGCATCTCCGCCACTTTCACCAGCCGCACAAGATCGTCCGACTGCGCCGGGCGCGACTGCTGCGTCTTGGGATCAAGGATGTTCAGGCAGGACGACCCGGGATCAAAGTGGACCTGATCTCCGCCGTAGCGTACCGCAGGCTTACCGGTTCGGTCATAGAGGGAAAATTCGCGTGGCGCAAGCTCTACCGATCGGCGCGCCAGTGCCTCGGGGATATGTGCCACACCCTCCTCGACCGTCACTCCCGCCGAACGCAGCATATCTACCACGTACGGTGCCACTCGCACTCCCGGATCCTCGATGAGTTGGAACGCTTCGCCTAGAATCCGTTCCACCAATGCCCGGTCGAGCAATTCCAGTTTCGGTCTCATACCGGCTCCGCCAGCAAACTCCGCGCCTTCTGTTCCATCAAGCTTCGAGCCAGTGCTACGGCGCTCATCGCGTCCTTGGCGTAGCCATCGGCGCCAATCTCCTCCGCCCACCTCCGCGTCACTGGCGCGCCCCCAACCATCACTTTGACCTGCGATCGCAGCCCGGCTTTTTCGAGCGCCTCGAGCACACCCCTTTGATTCCGCATGGTTGTGGTCAGCAAAGCCGATACTCCTACGATGTCCGCGCCGAGTTCCTGCGCCCTGGCCGCGAACTGCTCTCCCGCAACATCTGCCCCAAGATCATGAACTCGAAATCCATGCGCCGTAAGCAACGTTCCCACCAGAATCTTCCCGATCTCGTGGATATCTCCCTTAGTCGTTCCTAGTATTACCACGCCGGCCATTGGCCGCTCTGTCCCTAGCCTCTTCAATTCCGGATCAAACACCGCCATCGCTGCCCGCATCGCCTCAGCCGACGCCATCATGTCTGGCAGAAACATCTTCCCTTGCCCGAACTGTTCGCCCACGACATGCATCCCCGGCACAAACCCCTGGTTGATCGCCTCCAGGGCCGCGACCCCCACCGCGAGCGCTTGGCGAGCTAAGTGTGAAGCCGCGTCCGGCGCTCCATCAATAATGCTCTGCCGCATGGCAGAAAAAGTGTCGTTTGGCATAAAGTCCTCTCGGTCATGCTGACTGACGGGAACGACACCAGTCTGTGACCTCCGTCACATCGCCGCAATTTTGGGTCCAGCGATGAACTCTGCGGCCCGGTGCGAACAGGTCACCGTGCGGAATGACTGCGATCGCTCTCGCATTTCAACACAAGACCAAAGCGCGGGCGAAAGCTGCAACATTGGTGGACACCGTTATGACGCGAGGCCTTGACTGTCAAAGTGACGCGTGCCGCCCGATAGAAGCACGACGCTCGCTCGATGATCGTAGTCATTCTCTGGACGGAAAGGTCGAGCGGCGATTGGAATGGGCCACGGAAAGTATTGCGGCCTCCGTAGTTTGAAGTCCTGGGCATCGACGAAGAAGACATTGTTGTCCGCATCGAGAAGAACACACTGCCGTCCATGCCGAGCCCAAGATCGTTCTCGACATTGATTCGAGCAGCGACGCAATACCTTTCGGACGGTCGGCAATTCGGAAGTGAGCCGAAATCGTCCGATATTAACCCGGCTCGCTTAATAGGGCATCAGCGGTAAGCGAAGCCAGATCGCTAAAAAGCCTCTCCAAATTGCCTTCCCTGTCAACATCGGGCAAACTGAGTTGTCGTTCCGCCCGCGCTTCCATCTCGCGCAGCTGTGCCTCCGGTGCTTTCCCCGCAAGATGCTGGAACAGGAGCCTGTGCGCGCCTTTGCGCTGCATGACCTCCAACCCGTCCAGCATTTGGCGATGCGATGTCCCTTCCCAGATCGTAAGGATCATCGCCTCGCGAAGCCAGCGCTCCACGCCATATTCTTGCAGCGTTCCCACTCCGCCGTACACTTCCATCGCCCACTTGGCCGTCTGGACGGCGAACTCTGCTGTCCAGTACTTGGCTAAATGGGCGACCAACCGGAACAGATGATAGCTTTCCGAGTACGGCGGCTTCTCCTGCCATACCTTGTCCAACAGACGCACAGCTTCCCAAGCCAGCCTGGAAGCCGCGCGCAGCCCCTGCAGACGATCCTCGAACTGCCGCCGGAGCAAATGATGTTCGATGATCGGTTTACCGAAGGCCGTGCGCCGTTTAGCGAAAGAATATGCATCAGCGATGGCCCTTTGTGCAAGCGCCACGCAGCCCACGCTGTTGGCCACCCGCGAGAGGTTCAGCACTTCGAGAATCAAATAGATTCCATGCTCCGCTTGCCCCAGCAGCCAAGCCTCGCTGTGACGAAATTCGATCTCACCGGTAGGTACCGAGCGAGTAGCGATCTTGTCCTTGAGGCGGCGTATCCGATAGTTCGGCTGCCCGTCTTCACCGCGACGTGGTACCAGGTACAGACTCAGTCCGCGCACGTTCTGCGGTGCGCCCTCCTGCCGTGCCGCGACCACCGCCAATTCGGCTCCGGCATTACTAGCGAAGTATTTGTCGCCGGTTAGCCGCCACTTACTCCCATCCCGTCGCGCTATGGTCTCCACCGCCGCACCCAGGTCTGACCCACCCTTGATCTCTGTCATCCAGGTGGCTCCCTGCCAGACACCGTCATCGCGCTGCAACATGCTAGGCAAGAACCGTGCCTTCAACTCTGCTCCTCCATACTTAGAGAGCGGGGAAACCGTGGACAGAGAGACTGTATACGGACACGCCAAGCCTGGGTCATAGAAACCAGTAACGTACAGAAGAAGGTAAGCGGGCATCAGCGAATTCTGCTCAAAGACGCGCCAGAGCACGCCTGCCCGGTATCCATGTTTCAGCATGCGCCAGTATTCCGGTGGGTAAAGGATTTCATCCACCCGCGCGCCCCACTGGTCGAACATCCGTAACCAGGGTGTGCCGGCGCGGTCCACCGCGTCTGAGATCCCCTGCCCTTCGCGTTCGAACCAGGCCTCGTATTCTCGCAGCCAGTCTTGATCTGCGCAGATCCCGACCTGCTGCAGAAACTGCACCGGAGAGTGCAAGACATCGAAGCTCATAGCTAAAGTTCTCTCATCCCGCTGCGCTTTTTGCAAGATTCGCCGAAATGTCCCTTGCGGAGCAGTGGCCCTTGTTCAAGACGAAGCGACACAGGCAGGATCTCCGACTCGACTCGGCGAGACGCTCTGCTTGCTCCTCCCTCAACTGCAGTAAGACCAGAGAGGCTGCCATTGCCTAGGGTGGTGGTCTTGATAGAAAGACCAAGTCGACAAATTTCCCACGAGCGTGCTTGCGCAGATTGACATCCAGCCGGCTCTTATCGTCTCTCGTCTGACCATCGCCGCGGAGGGGCACAGATTTTTATAGCTAATGCTCAGTCCCCACCCACCTTCCTTCGGAGTGCCCCTCTCCTCTCCTGCGGGCGAAATTGACACTTCTCAGGAGCCTGGTTTTGTGACGGGAAATGATGGCGAAGTCTTCCAGTTCGCGGTGGGCGCAGTCTGGGAGCGGGACAGTAACGACTGTTCCGTCTTGCCCGAGACGCAGCGACATCAACTTCGAGCAGCGACTGCACAGCCAGAAGTATTCCACTCCGCTCTCGCTGCTGGCACAGGAGTTGGCAGAAGGCGTCAATCCGGAGTCGGCTTCAAGTCGAAAAACTCTTCCTTCTTGGAGAGAGCGGAACGATGAGGAACAAGACGGGTTGGCACACTTCGCCACCATACAGAACCCATCAGATTTCCTATACTCATTCTCTGCCAGGTGGCGGCCTTAGCTCAGTGACCTGTGCCACGCCGCAGTGTGACGGCCAAGACTTCCATCACCAGCGCCATCGTGGGGATCGCAGGTAATATCGCGATCACGCCAACGACCGGTTGTGCGTGTACTTGCCTACTACGCGCGTTCGGATGCTTATGGGCCCACTCCCATCGTCCGTGGCGCCAGCCCGACACGTGTCTGTCGCCTTGGGCCAGCGGACGGGATAGGCACAGTCTCAGATCCGCTCATTTGTGTAGTTCAGCACGAATCTGCAGAAATCGCAGTACATGGGCGCGGGAAAAAATTCCTTCAAGCCGGCCGTTTAAGACCACTGGCAGTTGATTCACGTCCTGCTGGCTCATCATCTGGAGCGCTTGAATAACGGGGGTATCAGGCGCGACGATGCTCAGTTCGCGCAGTGGTCGCATGACGCGGTCAACTGTGGTAGACGGCCACAGGGACCGTTCCACGCCTTTCACTTCGTTCGGTGTGATCAGCCCGATAACATGATCGTCATCCTCTACGATGAAGCAACGCAGGCCCGTTGGGAGCAGGTGTTGATCGACAAAGCGTTGGAGGCTCATCTTGCCGTCCACAGTGGGGTAATCGCGCTCCATCATCTCGCGTACCTGCCGGTTGAGTAACTCTGAGTGGAGTTCCGTCTGTGCATATGTAGCCCGTGATGCGTCCAGAAGAAACCAACCGATAAAGGCCGTCCACAGGCCGGCGAAACTTGCCCCCGTAGAGAAGCGCATCAGACCAAGAACGATGAAGGCGAAGGCGACGGCCTCACCAACTTGCGCCGCCAGTCGCATCGATCGATCTGCGTTGTGAGTTATCCACCAGATTACCGCTCGCAGCACCCTCCCGCCGTCCAGTGGGAAGCCCGGGATCATGTTGAAGGCAGCGAGCACCAGGTTGATGTAGCCCAGCCAGAGCAGAACAGCGACTGCTGGATTCGCTGGCGCCTTTCCTGGCAACCAACCCAGCACCCGGTCTATTCCAAGGCAGGCTATGCCGACCATGGCGCTGGTGATTGGGCCAGCGATTGCGATCCAGAATTCAGTTTTGGCGTCGGGCACGTCGGTCTCGATCTGTGACACTCCACCCAGCGCAAAAAGAGTAATGGCCTGAACACGTAAGCCGTATGCTTTGGCAACCAGAGAATGTGCCAACTCGTGCAACAGGAGGCCGGCGAAGAAGAGCAGACCGGTAACGATTGCCGAGGTCCAGATCACGCGCGTGGTCCACTGTGGTGTAACTGAATGAAAGTGACCGGCCAAGGAGAAGATAATCAGCAAAGCGATAATGAACCAGCTGGAATGCAGGCCAATGACAATGCCGGCGATGCGTCCGAGCTTGACGTGTGCCCGCACAAGTCCTGGAAATTCGTTCGCTGGCCAGCGATTATAGTTCACCAGCCCTCGCGACGTAGGAAAGGCTGTCCTCCAGACAGGCCGATGCCATGTGTGCGGAAATGTTGATTCCGCGCTAACAAATCCCTTGGTGACGCATGTCACTGCACTGCCGACCTGCAGTGACTAAAATTGAAGTGTAAGGGTGCTCTTTCCACCACAAACCGTTCATGACGGCTCGCCCTTGCCTCTGTAGACCGCGACAAAGGCCGAGCGAAGCTCCTTCAGCGCAAGCATCGGAAGGAGGGTGTTTATGAAATCCAAAAAGGCGGCTCACCAGTTACAATCTGAGCCCGCCTCTACAGTGTTGAAGCTACAGAATCTACAAGATCTCAACCAGGAGATGCAACAGGGGCATCTTGCCATCGCACGTCGTGCTTATGAGTTATTTGAAGCGCGTGGCCGTGAACACGGTCACGACCAGGAAGACTGGCTCCGAGCCGAGGCAGAGTTGTTGCGCCCAGTTTCAGTCTCCATGTGGGAGTTTGATGATCGGATCAGTGTTCGAGCTAGCGTGGTCGGCTTTGAAGAGAATGAGCTCAGGGTTGGCATCGAGCCGCGCCGCATTACGATTCTGGGCAAGAAGAGAGCGAATAAAACGGAAACTGAGGGAGGGAAAGTCGAGTATATCGACTGGTGTCCCGACCAGATCCTGCAGCGCATCGATCTCACAACGGAAGTGATGCCGGAGCGCGCAGTGGTCGACTTGCAGGCAGGACTACTGATGTTTGAGCTCCCCAAGGTTGTCAAGTACCAGGTGGAAGCCGCATGTGCTGCGGCTTGATTGACCACACGCTCGCTGGGATTTTCAGGCTGGCGAAGCACTCAGCGGGGCAATGGAGGAGGATATGGGACTGTTGGCGAAGTCTCTATTCGGGGGTCCGTCTTCCCCGATCAGCGAGTTGCTAGAGACCCTGCTGGCAGATTACCCAAGGCGCGACTTTCAAATTCGGTTGTGGGACGGTACTACGTGGGGAACGGAAAAGCAGCCGCGCTTCACATTAATTCTCAAACACGCGGGAGCGCTACATGCGATGTTTCACTCGCCCAGCGAACTCACCCTCGGAGAAGCCTACATTTACGACGACATCGACATTGAAGGCGACATCGAAGCCGCCTTCGAGTTGGCAGACTATTTGATTGGTCGTGAGCGCAGCCAATCGGAAAGTTTTGATCTTCACGAGCAGCTGCGGAAGTTGCCCGCGAACGATCGCCCACGAGCAGGTCTCCACCCCATCGAGTTGTGGGGTTCGGTTCATTCCAAGGATCGCGACCAACAGGCCGTCACCTATCACTACGATCTTCCAGTCGAGTTTTACGCGCTCTGGCTAGACCAGCGCATGGTTTACTCGTGTGCTTACTTTGCCACGCCGGAAGAAGATCTGGATACCGCCCAGCTGCGCAAGCTGGATTACATCTGCAAGAAGCTGCGGCTACGCCCAGGCGAGCGGCTCCTGGATATTGGTTGCGGCTGGGGTGGATTGATTATGCACGCGGCCGCTCACTACGGCGTGCACGCTGTAGGGATCACACTGAGTGTGCCGCAGGCAGAGCTGGCCCGACAGCACTTGCGCGAATCAGGCCTGAACGATCGATGCCGCGTGGAGGTGTCGGACTACCGCGACATTGATCATGACCTGCAGTATGACAAGATTGTGAGCGTGGGCATGTTTGAGCATGTTGGTGAAGCGCTCCTGCCGGAGTACTTCCGTCGAGCTTGGGGCTTGTTGAGGCCGGGTGGCATATTCCTGAATCACGGAATTGCCTACTCCGCTACCTATCGCAGGCGAGGGCCATCGTTTATCGATCGGTACGTATTTCCTGACAGCGATCTGGTGCCAATCAGTACGAGCCTTCGATCGGCGGAACTCAGCGGTTTTGAGGTGAGGGATGTCGAGAGTCTGCGCGAGCACTATGGCTTGACGCTTCACCATTGGCTAAAGCGGCTGGAGGCTCATGCAGACGATGCGCGTCGTATCACCGACGATACCACTTATCGCATATGGCGCCTCTACATGGCGGGTGCCGCGTATAGATTCCGGAGGAGTTGCTTGAACGTATACCAGACCCTCCTCGCCAAGCCACTCCACGGGGAGAGTCGTCTGCCGCTGACCCGGGAAGACTGGTACCGGGCTTAGAGCGAAATCAAGATCGCTCCCCAGGTGATTTACGTGTTGAGACGAGCGATCTAGCCCACGTGCACCAGGACCTCGCTGACCGACCGCGCCGTTTTAGCGGGACGCCGTCCATAGCTCTCCGCCGGGAAAGCCTCCGCCAGGGCGAGCAATTGCCCTCGGCAATGTCAAATTCCCAAAGGAATTCGCCTTTGAAGCCTGGGAGACGCAATTTCATGGATTTGATTTTACTCGTAGATCAATCATCCGCAGTGTGAGGTCATCGCTCCAGTCCTTGACATCGCAAGCTTTTAGACCGACTCATCGCTGACCGTCGAACCGCTTTTGAGAGAAGATCCTGGGGGGACCCTTGTGGACGCGGTCCACCATTAGTGGACCTTCACATTCCGTGCCCGCCGCCAACGTAAATTCTCTGTCCGGTTACCCATCGTGCTTGTTCCGAGGCAAGAAAGACGATAACGTCAGCAACATCTGAGGGACTGCCAATTCTGCCAAGCGGAATTGTGGGCACGATCTCCCGCTCAAGGTCCGGAGTAATCCACCCAGTTTGCACGGGTCCCAGGGACACTACGTTGACGTTAATTCCGAACTTGCCGAGTTCGGTTGCCGCACTCCTCGTGTAGCTTTCAAGCGCAAACTTACTCGCCCCATCCGTGACCTCGGAGGGAAAGCGCTCGGCTCCGGCGGTGCTCACGTTCACGATCCGGCCCCACCGTGCGCCTCGTTCAATGTGCCTGCGCGCGAACTCTCCCATCATCAAGGCTGCCGCACGGGTATTGACCGCAAACACTCGATCAAAGACGGCGGCAGTCATGCTACCGGGCCGATCTGTCCACAGCTCGACGAGCTTGTTGTCCAGTTCCGCCCCTTGTGGCACGAACGTGTCTGCCTCCCAGTAGGCCGCATTGTTCACCAGAACTTCGACTGGCCCGAGCAAACGCTCTGCCTGGTCGAACAGCATTGGAACCACGCTTGCGTCCGAGAGATCGGCCTCCCACGCATGCGCGGCCGCACCCGTTTCGCGGATTGTACCTAGTACTTCGTCCGCAGATTTGGCTAGTTGAGAGTAGTAAAACGATTCTCCCGGCGAGGTGGCTTTGTCCGGTCCTCTGTGCTGGGCACCGCCATCAATTTGCCGAAAGTAGTGTAAGAATACTCTTGAACCCCGCGCAGCAAAGGCCCTCGCAACTCCCGCACCGATGCCATGAGGATTGTTAGCCCCGGTAATCAGAACGACTTTCTCTTTGAGCCCTGGGTCAATCATGGTAGGTACCTTCGAAATTCTGTCCTGGATTGGTGGCAGACACTCGTATCTTGCGCGATGATAATGGTTGCAAGATGCGCACATATCGCCCCTTCTCGTCGCTTCTCGTAAAGAGGCGGCCGGCTGGTCATCTAACTGCTAGCTCCAAGCATCCTGCAAATTGCTGAGTTGATCCACTGCTTCGCTGACAATCTCCCGCGGTATGCCAAAACGGCTTTCAATTGCATCAATCAACTGGGCACGATTGGCCAACGCATGCATGGTTGATTTGTTTGCTTCCGATTCAACCAGTATCAAATTGTGAATGAGCACGGAACGTCCCGGATAGAATCGCGTCAGCAAGACCGAATTCAGGAATGTTGCATCGGCAGAGAATGATGCAGCGATGACCTTGCTGAAATCTTCAATCGTCTTGGGCGCGGGCTTCGCCAGATAACCGTGGCGCAAGACTCCATCGCGATACAGTTCAAGGCGCGAACACCCATTCGCGTCTTGTGGCTTCAGCACGTAACGATCCCTACCCGAGGTGGTTTCATAATCCGTTGCCAGGTCACGAGGAATGGGCTCCAGCAGCGGGGCGGCGTAACCCGTGTCCGCGAGGTACTCTCGCCCGTCAGTGGTGATCATGTTCAGCGCGTGAACCTCCGGAGTCTGCATGTCTGCAGCACACAATTTTGCTTCGTATCCCAGGCTGCGGAGCAGCAGGTGGAAGTGATAATTGTTGGAATAGCAGGTGCCGCCGAAGTGGTACTTCTCGATCCCATCAAGATAAAGTCGAATGTCGGGAAGGTCCACCAGCCCCAGGCACTTGCGGTAATAAAGCTTGGAAATATTCTCGAAAGGAATTTTGGTGAGGTGTGCTGCCAGCAGTTCGCGAAGAGCCTCCAGACTGGGATCTCTTCGCGCGAGTCCCAAAATCGCTAAGTAGTGATCAGCGACTTCCTCAGGCAATGGCACCGCTGGTCGGCCAACTTGCATTGGCCATGAGGTTATCATTCTCTCACCTGGTCGATGCGTAATCCTGCGTCGGATTCCGAATCTACATCTCGGTCCACTTCATGCGAACTTTCTTACGCGTGTGCGAATTGCCTCGAACTCATAGGTTCCCAAACCGCGCCGGGACGCCATTTTCAAATAGGGCAGAGAGGGAAGTCAGCCTTAGCGGTATGGAGTTCGGACGGGTCTCTCAGAATTGCTTCGGTCACTTCCGGATGTGCGCTAGATCACTGAAAGCTGTTTGGTTTCGAGACTATAAATAGAAATAGCGACCGGGTCGAATGCCAGCCGTTGGAGGCACGTATGCCCGGATACCACGTACTCGATGTTCTACGACTCGAGCTCAGATTCCTCGAGCTGGGTTTATACCGCGCTCCAACTCCGGGCCGGCCACTTTTCATATTTCAAGATTCACCAACTTGCCCGCGGTATGGAGCCGCCACTTGCCCGGATTGCGCACTCATGCAGTTTGTGCCCTCTGAATGCAGGTCCGAGGCGGCGCCTTGCCAGCAAATCCCATTGAATGACGCGAGAGAGACGGTGGACAGCCTCTATCGAACCGGCACGCAGGAGGAACTGGAAGAGGCTGTCGGCAGGTGGTTGACGGCAACCATCAAGAGATTTGAGGCGCAGCAAGCCCAAAGCGGAGATCTCTGCAATGTTGAGACATCTCCACCAAAGCTAGCAGCTTAGTACCTGCGAGGGAGGCCTCTATGACAACTCTGACTGAAGTTCCGCAACCGCACGTTCCACAACAGGAGGCGACTCTTTCATTCAAGAACATCCTCCTGGCAACTGACTTTTCTGATGCTTCCGAGAGAGCGTTCGATTACGCCATCGCGATCGCCCGCCTCCACGGCTCGAAGATCTATCTAGTTCACGTCATACCTCCGGACTCTAGCTCTGTTATTCCACAGCCTCCCACCGACTGGATGCGACACGAGGCAGAGCGCGAGATGGAAATTCTGGCCGGTCGAAGCGAGCTCAAACCGATCGCCTACGAAACTGTGCTTCGAACAGGCTCAGTATGGAGTGTGCTTTCTGCCGTGATCCATCAACAGAACATAGACCTGGTGGTGCTCGGAACCCATGGGCGTGGGGGGCTCAAGAAGCTGGTACTAGGATCGGTGGCCGAAGAAGTCGTCCGCAGGGTGGGATGTCCCGTGATCACCGTCGGACCCCACATCGACCTTCGCTTGGGCGAAGTTGGGGAATTTCACAGAATTCTCTATGCGACCGATTTTCATCCAGCTTCTGCGAAGGCTCTTGAGTACGCTCTGCTTCTTGCGAACCAGTTTCGAGCGAAGCTCATTCTGTTGCATGTAATGCCGCCAGCAGCCTTACCTGGGCCCGGACTAATTTTCTACCACGAAGAGGCCATTAATGAATGGCAAGCCAGGGTAACAGCAAGCACGACGCAGAAGCTGGAGAGGCTGCTGCCAGCGAGCGTCAAGCTGTGGTCCGAACCGGAGTATGTGGTTGGCTTTGATTTCGTGGCGGAGGGAATTTTAAAAGTAGCCGCCGAGCGAAAGGCCGACCTGATCGTCATGGGGGCAAACCGACCTCTCTCCGCGAAAGTTTCAGCCCACGCTCTCAAGGCGGTGTCCTATGAAGTGATATGCCACTCGAAGTGTGCGGTGCTGACGGTCAGCACCTGAACGGGCGACAGTGGAAGGAATAGCTCGATTCGTGACTGAAAGGAGGCAACGTATGCCCTCCGATTCGTTGGAAATCAAGGTGTCATTACAAAAGCTGCTAATTGCACTGGTAATAATCCTCGTCCCGCTCAACTTTATTGGCCTGTATCTAAGCTCCGAGAGCAAAACATCTCTAGAACAGGTCATCGGAACGCAATTTCGGACGATTGCCCAAGCCGACGCCACCATCACGCTTGAATTTGTCAACGATCGCGTGATCGACGTCGGCACGATTGCCACCGAACCAGCCGTGGTAGATGCGGTCGTAGGGGCCAACCAGGCCTACGAACGGAGGAGTGCGGAGGCGACCGAGACAAACATTGCGGAGATCGATAAGAAATGGGATACACCTGCGGGGGACGCTGTAGTGAAACTGATGTTGTCTTCGCCAGTTTCGCGCCTGCTACAACGCCGCCGCGAGATCGATCCACGCTTTTTGAAAATCATAGTGGCCGACGAAAATGGTGTTCCCATCGCAGCCACGGACAAACCGCTGCATTACGCCCCGGTGGACAACGTTTATTGGCAAGCGGTTTCGGCGCACGGCAAGGGCGGCGTTTATGTCTCCGAAGTCCTTTACGACGAGGAAAGCAGGGCTGATTACCTCCGAATCGGTTTCCCGATATACGGCAAGGAATCGCAGAGATTCATTGGCGCAGCCAGTGCCCTGATCGATGTTTCCAGTCTCTTTTCGCGTTTAACCCACGCGCAAGTCGGCCGCTCCCCGCGAACGATTCTCGTAAGGGAGGATGGCAGTGTAATCAGTGCTTCCAATGTCACCCCATTCATGAGATTGAAGTCGGAAGAGTACGCGACGGTGCGCGATGCGCTCGGCTCCTTGCAAGGCCGTCAAGCCGGATATGTTATCGCCGCTATGAGGGGTGGAAGCCGGATTATAGGTTTTGCCGACACCGGCCTGAAGCAGATCTATCCCAATTTGGCTTGGATTGTCATGGTGAGCCAGAACGAACGGGAGGCTCTGCCTTCAGTTCGCACTCTAGGGTACTTTGCCATTCTGATGGTAGCGGTCGGCTTGTTGATGGTGACTGTGCTGGGGGCATATTTCTTCTTGCACCGGAAGCAACAGATGGCTGACATCGAGATGGCAACTACTGAGGAACAGTCGAAAGGTGAAGCCGCTTGAAAAAGTTTGCTAAGTAGAATTAGCAAAGTGAAGGAGGTGCTACATGAGGAGACAAAAGGTTTTGTGTGTCTCGTTTGACATGGCGGTTTCCGATATCCGCCGTGCTGCCCTGAACGAAGCTGGATATGCGGTTACTACTACGACCGACGTGAAAGAAGCTCTGAACATTCTCTCGCGTGAAAAGTTTGATCTTGTTATCGTGGGGCACAGATTTGCGACGGCAGACAAATACGTGCTCACCGTCGAGGCGGAGGAAAAAGCGAACACCGCTGTTCTGCTGGTGTGTGGTTTTTCCGCAGAAAAAGATATTCCCGCTACCGGCCGCGTCTATGCTCTGGAGGGGACTGCAGGCCTCCTCACTGCAGCGGCAGAATTGTTATCAGGAAAAGTCGCAGGCGGTGAGCGGCCCACGGCTTTGCCGCGCGTGGCTTAAGTCCATAGCTAGCCAAGGGAGGAAAAGATGCAACGCCATTTTTCAAATCGCAGCGAGCGCTTCGCTGAGGTTGCGGCAGCCAAAATGATGACACACCGAATGCCCCTGACAAAGTCCGCTTTCCCCAATCAGCGCAAGAGGGGCGTCACGCCGGGGCAGTGGAAGGCACGACTCCGGGAAGCGATTCGGAGCAAGACGGGAATCACGGGGAATAGTGACCTTGCTCGTAGCGGGGCCCTACGCGACATGTAAGGATGAGTTTACTGTGTCGCTCTGCATTGCTGGCATTTTGAAGCGCCAATCGAACCGGAGCGCGCCCGCGGTTTTTCTGAAAGCCCACCATAGTTCAGATCCGCTGCGGCCAACTCGGTTGCTCAATTCGGAAACATTGTCCCCAATCCCCGACTGCGGTGCGTTGGGTTGCCTACGGATCAACGGACAGAGCGAGACGTGACCGTTCCGAGCCATGGGACTGAGGCCGTCAACCATACGCCGTAAAAGACGGGAGCGGCCAGGCTGGCATTACGGGGCTGTCCGCCTAAGTTCCAAACACACCGAACTTACGCGGAATCAGGAGACCGCGCTCCTCGAGATTCCGAGAATCGACCCGGCATCGGCGACAATAAAGCGATACCATCAACCCATGATCGGAGACCGCGATGGAACCGTTCCGTTTTCATCTTTTCGTCTGCACACAGCAAAAGCCAGAAGGCGTCCCCTCCTGTTCGGCGAGCGGCTCATTCGCTGTGCTCGACGCACTAGATCGCGAGCTACAGGTGTGCAGCAACAACGATGTGCAACTCACGACTTGCGGCTGCATGGGATTGTGTGATGAAGGTCCGGTGATGGTCGTCTATCCGACGGGTGTGTGGTACCGGCATGTGGAACCGTCTGATGTACCCGAAATCGTCGGTACGCATTTGCGCGATGGCAGGCCCGTCGATCGTCTCGCATGGAACGATGCGCCTGCGATGAAGGCCATGGCGACCGAACATGGGGAAAAGTTCCGTCACGCGATGGCTGCGCGCGACAAGGCAGGGATGCTGCCTGATCGCCTCGAGCAGATGATCCGCGGCTACATGCCGAGTCGTTGCATTCTCACGGCGCTTGAACTCGATATCTTTACCGCCGTCGGGGATGGCGCCAATGCAGAACAGATCGGGACCAGGATCGACGCGAATGCCCGCGCCGTAGGCATGCTGCTGAACGCGCTCGTCGCCCTTGGACTGCTCTCGAAGAGCGGCGACGATTACAAAAACACGCCCGAATCAGGACGCTTCTTTGTTCAGGGCTCCAAAGACAACCATCGCAATGGTCTGCTGCACACAGCCAACATCTGGCATCGCTGGAGCACACTAACCGATGCTGTGCGCAGTGGTACTCCCATCCCCATCGGTCGCGACGATAACCCCGAATGGACGCGCAACTTCATTGCCGGCATGCAACGCAACGCCAAAGATCGCGCCCCGCTTGTTGTGAAGGCCCTGGGCACCGCCGGTGTTCGCCGTATCCTCGATCTCGGCGGCGGCTCCGGCGCCTACTCCATCGCATTCGCAAAAGCTTGTCCCCATATGCGGTGCGAAATCCTTGACGTCTCAGAAGTCGTGCCGCTCACGGCTGAATATGTCAGCCAGGCCGGCGTCTCAGCGCAAGTCAGCCTTCGCGCTGGCGACATGCTCCATGACGCCTTTGGCTCCGGCTACGACATCATCATGCTTAACGCGATCTGCCACATGTTTTCCGAGGAGCAGAACCGCGATATCTTCCGCCGTGCGCACCAGGCACTCGCGCCGAACGGTCGCCTCGTCGTGCAAGACTTCATCCTCAATCCTGATAAAGCCGGGCCGCAACATGCGGCATTGTTTTCACTGAACATGCTCGTCGCCACCGATGCCGGTGCCACTTACAGCGAGTCCGAATACACTGAGTGGATGAAGGCTGCGGGTTTCACCGAGGTATGCCGGATCAACCTGCCTGGGCCCAGCGGCCTGATTGTGGGACTAGTGAAATAATTACTTCCGGATTAGGTTGTACGAGAAACGGCTTAGGCCAGAATCAATGCTGAAACGAAAGGGGCGGAATCGTATCGCCTTCGTTTCTTCACCCTACCGCTTGTAACCGATCTTGCGGAGAAGTTCGTGCCGCCATGCGATATCCGCCTGCCCTTCTATCCCTTTCGGAGAGCTCCCGTCGATGACCCCAAGCACGCCCCGGCCTTGCTCACTTTGGGCAATGACAACTTCGACGGGGTTGGCAGTCGCGCAGAATATCGAGCACACCTCCGGCACGTTTCGAATTGCGTTCATCACATTAACGGGGTAAGCGTTCTGCAGTACCAACACAAACGTGTGACCACAACCGAGTGCATGGGCGTTGCTTACTGCAATATCTCGAAGCGTTTGGTCGTTTCCTTCTGACCGCGTCAGACAGGCTCCGGAGCTTTCGTTAAAAGCTAAGCCGAACTTGGCCTGAGGCACAGTCGTAGCCACTGCCTCGTATAGGTCTTCAACTGTCTTGATGAAATGCGATTGCCCCACAATAATATTGGCGTCGGCCGGAAATTCCATGCGAACTGCCTCAAACGTGAGCATGGCTGTCTCCCTCTCGTGTGCGAAAAGATCTCTACGCGCTTCGTTTACGTTCCGCGTGCGCTCGTTCGACATAGCGACCTGTCTTTACCTCGACGCGCAACACTTCGCCTGGGGCAATGAATAAAGGAACCTGAATGGAGAGACCGTTCTCCAGCGTGGCCTCCTTCCAGGCACTGTCCTGTTGTGAATGCGTCGGTGGCGCCGTCCGCTGCACACGGGCTTCGGCTGTGGCGGGGAAAACCACGCTGATCGGCTCTTCCGCAAAAAACTCTACTGGGAGCTCCATGCCGGGTTGGAGAAATTGTGCCGCCGGCCCGAGGACTGCGCCAGGAATCTCAATCTGCTCGAACGTATCGGGACGCATAAAAATGCAACTATCACCCTCAGCAAAGAGAAACTCCATCATGTGGCAGTCGAGTTCCAACTCCTCGAGCCGTTCTTGTGGGCGGAAGTGTGGCTCCCACATTCGGCCACCCCTCACATCGCTGAGTTTGGTCTTGACCACTCCGCCTAATTTCGCGGCCCCCGCCTTCGATTCCACTTCGAGGACTCTGTAAATATGTCGGTCGATGCGGATCACTGTGCCTTCTTTCAACTCGGATGCGATCACCATAACCACTCCTCATAGCCGGAGTTCCAGTCTCCATTCTTTACTCGCATCGCATGTTCTTCAGTGATCAGGATCACCTTCACATGCATTACCGCACACCGCTGCGAAGACTGGTATCGGATCTAGGCCCAAGCGGTGCTCCACGTCAGCGAAAAATAAGACAGTGCCAGCGGAATGCGTGATCATCCAGTCGACAGTTCCGAGCTGACAGTGGGCGTCGCTGCGGTGATCTTGACTTGCACTTCATAGATCTATTCGTCTAGAGGACACGCCCGGCATCTTTCGGAGCGGAGTAGTTGCTCTTCGGACAGATCGATCTGACGCACCACGAGTTTGCTTGACTGTAGTACGTCCGCCCGGCCTGCATCGGCCAGGTAGTCTCCTACTAATTCCAGGGCCCGGTATTTTGTGAGTGCAAGGACGTAGATGCTGTCGGTGCCGTGCAGGGTGACTTCATAAGCCTTCATAAGCTTCCTCCGCCTGATCTGATGCCATGGTGTTGCTGCGGGCCTAATCGGCATGTCTCAGTATTCACTCGCCGATTTTCGCCAGTCCTTCTTGAGTTGTTCGATAAGCTCATCTGCCAGCCTGGTTGTGTCAAAGGCCTCTGACTTTGTAGTTCTCCAAATGGGCCTCTGAGTGCGCCGATCCACAAGGGCGACCTCTGCAGTCGTGATCCTTACAATAGCTTTTGCGGGCACGATGGTGCTCGTAGTTTGACAAGTGAGGATTGCGTCGACTTCATCCAGCTTGGAACTGATCATTACGGTATTCCACTTTTCGAGACGAGCTCTGACGAGAAGTAGAACCTCGTCCGAAGACGGAGCCACATAGATCGTTCTTATTTGATGTAGCAGTGGAGGCCCAGCGGAAATCGTGGCCTGTGCGGCCAGGAACTCCGCTGAGAGCAGCAGCAGGGCAAAGATTGGCAGAATCGTCCAGCTGACTCGCAGATTTTCGTAAAAGAAGCGTTGGAGGTTCATATAGGGTCCTCATTCCTTTCTGGGCGCTTCTGAGCACCCACGAGCTGATTAACCAGTAGGTGCTCTTTCTGAAAGGTCACGCGACCGCGGAACGAACCGCAGTGAAGAGATCACAGGGTACGTTAGAGCTGTCGCGTCTCTTGCGGTCAATGAAACTCGATCGGTTTTCGGGCAACCCAACAAGCAAAATCTACTCAGGCGTCACTCATGCAAAACACCTGGCCTCCCACTCAGGCGTCGAAGCGGAAAACCCTCTCCGCTCACGCCCTTACACTGCAGGTACGATCAGTTTGCCGCTCGATACGCCGACGATTGCTCCGATGACGACGCTTGCCAGAAATGTGTAAACGATCTCAATTCGCAGCACGTCTCCGGGAATTCCAGTCCAGCCCGGGAGAATCCAACTGGCGGCCGCGACCGTGGCCCACAGAAAAATCGAGGCAATGATTCCCTCCCATATCCCTCTCCGTGCACGACACGCAAGGAGCCACGCCACGCCGTAGGCAAACAAGAGACACACCCCCACACTGAGTAGATGTGGACTCCACCACCAGACCATCTGCCGTAGCTCGGGTCGACTCAGTGCAAACGCTTCCCTCCAGTGCGTCCGAAACAGGTATTGCGAGTGCCAAACCGCTCCGAACACCCAAGCTGCAAAGGCAGCAATCAGCACGGGAACGTTGTAGATCTTCCTGGTCTTTGGTTGTTCAACCTCACCTTGGGTATACGGTGCCGTTCGCCGGGCCTCCGGAATACATTCCTGCCCACAATGGATGCGTGATGGCCAGCGAGTGCATTCGGCGAGACGCAAATCGCATTTTCCGCGTAATCCGGTGAGGGCCGCGTGGAAAGCATCAAAACTCACCGCAACCTGCCTGTGAGCTTCGGGGCACGTAACGGCCCGGCTTCCGCGATAGTGGGTGTAGATTTCT
>CAWFVI010000005.1:0-773219 GCA_963819245.1 uncultured Acidobacteriota bacterium
ATCCATTACCGAATCAGAAGATGCGGAGCGCGTTCGGGACACTGCTACGGCCAAACTTGTTCCCAGCCCGACTCACCAAGCAGCCACGTTGGCCAGTCGCAACAGATGAAAAAGTGATTTCTGCCATCACTCAGTCTCCGATCCTTCTTTTGCGTCATGAGTTCTACTCCATTGTCTGAAAAGCGTCAAAATGTTCGATTTAGTGCTTTTCGTGCATGGCTGGACCCTGAGTCATTTGGCTTTGAACTAGAATCTGGATCTGCTTCGGGCTTGGGATGAGGAGGGGCGGCCATCTATCGAAATGGCCGCCCAGGGGAGTACATCGGTGGGCTACGTGAGGAAATTTTCGACCAACTGCATCACAATCGATACATTCGGCGGAGCTCATAAACCTGCGCGTGCAGATCAGACGGTATGCGCGCAGCTCGTGCTCCTCTGCGCTATAGGTGAATTTGTCCGTTTCTATCTCGGACGGTGGCAAACCCACAGCTTGAATCACCCTATCGGGGTCGAATCCCCACACTGCCTCAAACGACATATTGAACTCCTTTTCATCCCATTGAATAGATACAAATGATCGAGATTGGCTAGTTCTGATATTGTACTTTTGTGATGCCGAGCCGGCGAATTTTGTTTTGCAGAGTCGTACGTTTCAATCCGAGCCGTTCGGCGGCTCCCCCCTTACCCGCAATTCTCCCGGCCGCGGCCCGTAATGCGTCGATGATTACATTGGATTCCGCTTGTCGAAAACTAGAGATCGAGCTAACAGCAACAACCGTCTCGGAAGAGGTGCGAAGCGCCGCTATCGGTACCTCTAACTCCTCACCGCGTGTAACGATGACGGCGCGTTCGATAAAATTCGCCAATTCACGAACGTTGCCTTTCCACGGGTAGTTCGTCAGCATTTCCATTGCTCTGCCTTGATATCGACTTAATCTGCTTTCGCATCCGTCGCGAAATTTCGAGACAAAATAATTCACCAGCAGCGGAATATCCTCGCGCCGCTCCCGAAGAGGCGGGATCTCAATCGGGAAGACGTTGAATCGATAGAAAAGATCCTCGCGGAACTTCTCTTCCTCGAATCATGGCTCGAAGATCGCGATGGGTGGCGGCAATCAGCCGTACGTTGACCTGGATCGTCCTGGAGCTTCCCAGCCGCTCGAACTCCTGCTCCTGGATGGCGCGCAATAATTTCGGCTGCAGCTCCAGGCTGATGTCGCCGATCTCATCCAGAAATAGCGAGCCTCCGTCCGCCAGCTCGAATCGGCCCTTTCTTTGCATCAGAGCTCCAGTGAAGGCTCCCTTCTCGTGCCCGAACAGTTCGCTTTCCAATAGGCCCGATGGAATGGCCGCGCAGTTCATGCGCACAAAGGCGCGATCGCGCCGGGAGCTGAGGTTGTGAATGGCCCGTGCAATCAACTCCTTGCCCGTGCCTGTCTCTCCGTGAAGCAGGACGGTGGAATCGGTAGGAGCGACGATCGCAACTTGTGCCAGGACTTTCTGGAGCGCTGAGCTCCTTCCTATAATGTTTTCGAAGCAGTGCTCAGAGCTGATTTCTGGTTCGAGAGAGAACTGATCGGCTTCGAGCTTACCCACACTGGGAAAACTTGTTCCTGCGAAGCCTTCGAGGTCTGTGAAAGCAACAGTCGCGTGTGCCATGGTCTCCTCCCTACCTTTACACTTACAGTGCTTTGCGAACTTTTGTACGAAGAAAGTGACTAGCAGAGAGATATCCTCTTTGCTTTGCCGCGGTCACAGATCGGACGCGGCCTCCGGATACCAAGCGGGTAGTTTCCACGTTCATAGCCGCCACAATGAGAATTTCGGCAAGTGAGAACCTGCGGCAGCTTTCAGCAGTGATGCAAAACATGGCTAATTGCTCCGATCTGCGCTGGCCTGGGCAATCGGTTCCAGTGGTGGCGCGGGATAGCGCGGTTCCAGACTTGGATACTTTGGGAAGATGGCTCGCAACAGTTTTTCGGAATCTTCCAGACGCATAAAGCCGGTTTGTGTGGGAATGAATGTCATATTTCCTCTCACTCCGCAAAAGGCGGATAGCCGCTAAGCTGATTTCTTCGTCTGTGGGCAAAACTCGATGATTCTTCCGAGTTGCGGCTGAGCCACCGTCCTTAACGGTTTCCGAAAGTTCTTCGGTATGTAAAACTCAATTACTTTTGCCATAACAATCTCCTGGAGCCTGTTGAATCTCGGTGCGCGCGGCTGTGCCAGATCGTTCGCTCGCCTTTCTCGGTCACAATCAGTGTGGGGGCAACATTCATTGCAGCCATGATTAGAACTTCCTGCAGCGTGAAACCGCGACTTGTGATCTTCCACATAAGCGCCTCCAAAGAGGAATTCGAGACTCAACTGAGGTCTTTGTTTCATGCCGTGAGTGTGGAATAACCTGCGTCTGCTCACAAGGTCAGATCTGGTGATTGTGGTCTAGGAATATGGTGGGGGCTCCTGCTTGTACTTCTTGGAGAGGAAACTTGCATACTTTTGGGGGATCGAACGTTACCCTTTTGGGGGATTGAAAGTTGTCTAGTGTCGCGGGTCTTGGAGGTGTTTTCTTCCGTAGAGTTGGGCGTCAATGGACCACAATCCGGGTCCGATCATCGCCACTGTGGCGGCCAGGCCAGCCAGCAGGATGGCGATCAGCGAATTCCCCGACCACGCCAACGATATCCAGACCTCGACAGTAGCAATCGTAATTCCCGCGACTGGCGTCCAGAGCCCAAGAAGGAGAAATACTCCCGCGACAGCCGCAATCAAATAAGGAAGGCTGGGCACCAATCTAGCAGTTTCAAGGAGATGCGAGGCTCCGCAATAGAGCAGAATCGTGCTCGTCAGCACGCGCTGAAGCAATAGACCAGCTCCAGGCCAGCCTTCGGCGAATGTGGAAAAGAGACGTTGCAGAGGTGTTCTCCCATTACAAGTCTCATGCTAGTGATCTTGGAAAGACATCGAAAGGGTTAAAAGTAGGATTTTCGAGTCTACCTTTTGGGCACGTCTAGCTCGATGATCCCGCGCTTGAGCGCAATGGTGACCGCGTGCGCCCGATCGTTTGCGCCTAGCTTGGAGAGAATATTCGAGATGTGGTTCTTGACCGTTGTTTCTCCGATGCAGAGCTTGTCCGCAATGTGCTTATTGGCATTGCCTGCGCCAATTAAGCGAAGCACATCAATCTCACGCGAACTCAGCTGATCGTCGGCGACGTGCTCAGCCAGCTCCGCCGCAATTTCGGGCGGTATTCGCTTGTGTCCGGCGTGGACGCTCCGGATCGCGTCCAACAGTTCTCTGTGTACGTGTCCCTTGACTACGTACCCGCGAGCACCTGCTTTGATGGCTCTCAGCACCTGGACATCACCGGCATAGGTCGACAGAACTATGATCTTGGCATCGGGAAATTCGTTCCTGATGCGGCTAATTGCTTCCGTACCGTTTAGATTTGGCATACGAAGATCCATCAGTGTGACGTCCGGGCGGTGCCGCCGAAATTGTTCGATGGCCTCCTCCCCGTCGGAGGCCTCGGCTACCAGCTCCATGTCTTTCTGACTCTTTACCAGGAACGCGATCCCTTCGCGCAACAAGGGATGGTCATCAACAGTTAGGATCCGAATCAAATTAGGAATGCTGCCCATTTGTCCTCCGTTCCGGAACACTCTCAATCGAGCGCCACTCCGCGACCCTCATAAGCAACCGCTGCAGGAAGCGTCAATCGAACTTCCGTACCTGCTCCTGCTTGGCTCCAGAATTCCAGTCGAGCTGCTATTCCGCGGGCACGTTCGTGAACACCCGGCATTCCCCAGTGCCCAGCACACCCACCATCTCTCAGAATCTCTGGGGCGATACCCTTTCCATCATCCCGTACAACCAGGCGGAAAACGTCAGGGTCATAGCGTAACTCAGCTTCAATCTCATGCGCGCGTGCGTGCCGGAACGCATTGCGGATCAGTTCTCGCGCAATTTGACCGATCTCCTCCTTGATGATTGGAGAAAGGCCTTGACGCTCGCCTTCCACGATCACTTTGAACTGCGGCGAGCCGTCCTCGCCAGTGTGGCTGGAAGCTAGTTCCTGGCTCGTTGCAATCAACATCTGATCCAGCTCGCTTTCAGCGGAGAGGCCAAGACGTAATCCTTGAATCGAGTTCCGGCTTTCCTCCAATGCCTGCTCTGTACGAACCAGTGCGGCATCCAGGGATTGAATTCCTTCCTCCATTCGCTCCGGAAACATGAAGCGAGCCGCCTGGAAGCGGTACAACAGTCCGTGGAAGCTTTGCAGCAGAGTGTCATGAAGGTCCCGCGCGATCCGCGTGCGCTCGGCGACCCGCACTTCCAGGGTCGTCTCGAACTGATTATCGAGTTGACGGGCGGCATGGTTGAATGCCTTCCCAAGGACGGCCAATTCGTCATTTCCAGCGACATTGACTTGGTGCCGAAAATCGCGGCGCGCCAGCGCCTCTGCGCCGAGCGTGAGTTTGGAGAGCGGTACAGTAATAGTCCTGGTGACGTACCAGCCCAACGCGGCGGCCACGAACAAAGTCAGCATCCAGGCGGCTGGAACTACTATGAAAAGACGATGGCGCACCTGCTCGGTCTCTTCGTTCATTGTCGCTCGTTGTTGAAATGCTCTCTCCTCCACGCCCTCCACCAGCGACGAACTGAGATCGATCAGATCCTGGATTTGTCCTGTCAATCGGAGCTGAATCGCAGGCCAATCGCCCGCATTCGCCAGTTCGATCTCACTGTCAATTTGAGTGGGCAAGGTTGCCTTGAGAGTCTTTAGGGTGCTCGAGGTGAAGGCGTCCTGCGCCATCTCCGACGAAGAGTTGATTATTTGTTCTGCGTCTCGGACATGCCGCAGAAACGTCTCTCGGAGCAAAGCCGCTTCGTTTGCGAATTGACGAGCGTCGTGACCCCGCGTCAGTACGGCCACCCTGCCGCTGAAGCTATTCACGTCCAGGTGGAGACGTACAATAGCCGACGATGCCTTATCCGCTGTTTTTAGCATTTGCGTGTGAGCTTCAAGTTGACGGAGCTGCCAGATGGATACGGCATCACCAGCGATCATCAACACGACAATCGTCAGAAAACACGTAGTCAGACGTATACCGATCTTCAGATCGCTTCCGCGAAACAGGTTCGCGAATGTGTGCCACGCGGTTCTCATCGTTCCAACGAATCGGCCATGCTGATTTGCCCAAACATTTACGGATTTCACCGACGCGGGGCAACAGCAGACCCCTGAGGGACATTTGCTTTTCTAGTCACGTCTTTTTTTTCGAGTATCTGCGCTAACTCCTGTTGCAAGTCAGCTGCAGCTTGTGGCGCCAATTTTTCATGGCTGAGCACGGCATGCACTGCGTCAAAGTAGGCGTGCGAGACGTCGGGATACCTTTTGCCCGCCACCGTAGACGGCCGCACCGCTACACCTTGGCGATAAGCCAGAAATATCGTGGAGAAATAGGAGTTTCGCGCGAGAATCTCTGGATCCTTGTATAGCTCAGGTATGATCGGCGGATTCGAGGACTTCCGGGATCTCCTGGCTTGCTCATTGCGACTAGTCAAGAAACGAACCAACATCGCGGCCTCGCGCGGATGCAACGAATAGCGCGAAACACCATAGCCTTGTCCTCCCAAAGTTGAGGCCGAACCAGCCCTCCCAGCCGGCAGTGGCGCGACATCGAACTGATCTCTGGTAGGCGAATTTTCATCGCGGGCGGCCACGTAGGCGTTCGGCCAGTTGCGCATGAAGGCAGCCTTTCCCGTTTGCCAAACGTTGAAAGCATCCCCTTCGTTGTAAGCGGTTACTCCCGGCGGCGAAATTGACCCGACCCAGCGCGCAGCCCTCTCCCAGGCAGTAATGGCCTGCGGATTGTTTACCGTAATCCTTCCGTTCTCATCGAGAATAGTCCCACCGCCCTCCGAGACCTGCCATTCCAGAGCATTGCAGGTCAGGGCCTCAGAGGGTGCGCCCTGCCAGACATACCCCCAAAAATCTTTATTCCCCTTAGCGCGCTCACCAGCCTGAATCCGCTTCGCCATGTTCTCAAGCTCGTCCCATGTTCTCGGCGGCACAAAGTATCCATACTTGTGCAACAGATCGACCCGATAAAAAAGCAGGCCTTCGCCGAGGTTGTAAGGCAAAGCCACAAGCCTGCCATCGACGGTATTGTTCCTGATGAGTTCCGGAAAGTGCGCTGCGACTTCCTGCTCAGGCACGTAGGCTTTGAGATCGACGAGATTCTCTGCCAGAATCCCCGGCCAGATGACGTCGATGCCATAAACATCCGGGACCTTGCTTCCGCTTTCCAGCAGGTTGCGCCATGTTTCCAGTTGATCTACTGCGACTTCCGGTGCGGGCAGGACCTGAACCCGAATGCCAGTCTCTCTGGTGAACTGGTTGAGTTCTTCTCTGAGGAGCGCTTGAGATGGTTTGTCAAGCCAGGACTGGTCGATGATTGTGAGCACCACTTCCGGAGCAGCTCGGTTTGTCTTCTTGCAACCTTGTGCTGCCGAAAGGATGAGGAGACAAATTGCGCACAGAACGACGCAGCCAGCCCAATCAAGGCAAAGCCGAAGAGATCGGCGAGGAGCCATTTTACACCTTCAAAGCCGAACAGCATTAAGCGCAATAGTCTCGTCCCTATGCGCTCGAACGCGTATACCTCAAGAATGAATGCGAGATGATCCCGATCACGAACTTGGAACGATGGCTAGCCTCGACACCACTAGTTTGTTCTCCCATTGCTGGCCTCATGCTAGTTGATCCTCAAAAGACACCGAAAGGGTTAAGAGTAGGGTTTTTGAGTGCTACTTTTGGGGCACGTCTAGCTCGATGATCCCGCGCTGCAGGGCAATGGTAACGGCATGCGCCCGATCGTTGGCTCCCAGTTTGGAGAGTATGTTGGAGATGTGGTTCTTGACCGTCGTTTCCCCGATGGAGAGCTTGTCGGCGATTACCTTATTGGCGTTGCCTTCGCCAATCAGACTAAGCACATCAATTTCGCGTGAACTTAGCGCATCGTCGGCAGCGTGCTCAGCCAGCTCCGCCGCAATTTCGGGCGGTATTCGCTTGCGCCCGGCATGGACCGTGCGTATCGCCTCCAGCAGTTCTGTGCGGACGTTTCCTTTCAGCAGGTATCCCCGTGCACCCGCCTTGATCGCGTATAGGATTTGCACATCACCGGCATAAGTCGACAACACCAGGATCTTGGCATCCGCGAATTCGCTTCTGATCCGGCTGATGGCTTCAATGCCGTTCACATTGGGCATCTGAATATCCATCAGGGTCACGTCGGGGCGGTGCAGTCGAAACTGCGCGATGGCTTCCTCCCCGTCACAGGCCTCTGCTACCATTTCCATATCTTCCTCAGCCTCGATGAGAGTCGCGATGCCCTGACGCAAGAGAGGATGATCATCAACAGTCATGATCCGAATCGAACGTCCAATCGAACTACGACCGGTGCTCATGAATCCTCTTTTTCCGGAACAGCTTAAATCTACTCCCGTCGCCAGATTTTTCATAGGCGATAGCGGCTGGAACTGTCAACCGGACCTCTGTTCCGGCACCCGCTTCGCTCCAAATATCCAATCGGGCTCCAATTCCTTCCGCCCGCTCATACATGCCCGGCAGGCCCCAATGTCCCGCGCGACCATGATCTTTCAGAACCTTGGGATCGATCCCTTTTCCATCATCTCGTACGATTAACAGAAAAGCATCATCATCGTAGCGTAGCTCGGCTTCAATACTCCGGGCTTGTGCGTGGCGGTAAGCATTTCGCAGCAACTCTCGTGCGATTCGATAGATCTCTTCTCTGAGCATCGACCGCTTCGCCCGTCGGTTGCCCTCGACAATCACCCGCAGAGGCGGGGCACTGTCTCCCCCATTCTGTGGTGACGCCAACTCGCGCCCCATAGCCAGTAGCATCTGTTCGAGGTTGCTTTCCTGGGATGACCCCGAACGTAGTTCCTGAATCGCGCTACGACCTTCCGCGAGTGCCTGATCTGCTGAAATCAGCGCGCTTTCCAGAACTTGATGCGCTTTCTCGGGACGATTTGGGAGGTGATTGAGAGCCCCCTGAAAACGAAACACCAGACCCTGAAAACTTTGCAACAGAGTGTCGTGCAGGTCCCGAGCAATTCGTGAGCGCTCGCTTACCCGCTCTTCCAGGCGCATATTGAACTGCGCAGCGAGTTGCCGCACCCGCAGTTGGTACGCGGCCCAAAGCAATGTCAAAACGACGACCGCAAAGAGGGCGTGGAACCAGTTGGTTCTCCACCAGGGGGGCGTGATGAGAATGGGCAGCGACACCCCTCCTTCGTTCCACACGCCATCGCTGTTTGATGCCTGCACGCGAAAAACATATTTGCGGGGATCTAGATTGGTGTAGGTCGCGAGGCGCTGCTTACTGCCCACCTCGTTCCAGCCAGGTTCCAGGCCCTCGAGCTTATATCGATAACGGTTCTTCTGGGAATTTGCGTGGCTCAAGGCTGCAAATTCAAACGAGAAGACATTGTCGCGGTAGGAGAGAGTCAAGGAATCGGCGTATGGGATGGCTTTCTTGAGCACCGAGTCAGGCCCGATGGGAACGGGTTTATTGAAGATCTTGAAACTGGTTAGCACTACCGGGGGCACGTAGGGATTGTCCCGGATATTTTCAGGAAAGAAAGTGGTAATCCCGTTGTTGCCGCCAAACAACATCTCCCCGCTTTGGCTGTCTTCGTAACAACCCTGACTGAAATCGTTGCTCTGCAAGCCGTCGGACACGTCGTAGTTTCTAAAGGTTTCCCTCTGAGGATCGAACCGGGATATCCCCTTCTTGGTGCCGAGCCAAAGCCTGCCGCTCCGATCATCCAGAATGCACTGAATTGCGCCGCTGGGCAGGCCCTGATTCTCCGTGTAATGGGTAAACGTTTCGTTCTCCCGGTTATGCCTGTACAGTCCCCCCGTGGTTCCTACCCACAATATTCCGGCCTGGTCTTCATGGATGGCATCAATGCGGGCACCACTGAGTTTGTGAGGGTCATGCGAATCGGCTCTCAAGTTCACGAAGGTGTTGGTCTTGTCGTCGAACCGGCTCAACGTACCCTTCCACGTCCCAAACCACAGCGTGCCAGACCGGTCCTGGTAGATGGCGCTGACGCCATTGTCCCCCAAGCTAGTCGGGTCAGCCGGATTATTACGATAGTTGATGAACTTATCCGTCGCCGGATCAAGACGGCTCAGACCGCTGACCTGCCCCAGCCATAGCTTGCCGCTTCTATCTTCGTAGATGCAGATAATCTCGTTGGAAAGTAAGCTATTGGGATCATCGGGCTTGTGTTGGTAATGTTTGAACTGCCCGCTTCGTTCATCGAACCGGTCCAGAACGCCCCAGCCACCCAACCAGAGATAACCCCGAGCGTCTCTGTAAATGTTATGTCGAAGAGCACTGCCTTTGCCGAGCGCGTTCTTGCTTCCCGAGCCGGGAGGATAATGGGTGATTTGCCCCGTCTTTCGATCCAATCTATCCAGGTTCAAGGGACTGAAACCTGCCCACAAAATGCCGTTGCGGTCTTGATGCATTGCAGTGACCAATCCGAACGATAGACCACCGGGGTTACCGGGACGATGCCGATAAGAACCGAACTGTCCTTGCCGGAAATCGAGAATGTTAAGCCCCCCAGTTTCCGTGCCTACCCATAGCACGCCGGCCCTATCCCGATAAATTGACGAAACGCTGTTATCGTTGAGGCTCTCCGGGTTGGTCTCATCGCGTTGAAAGCGATACGTGAACTGTTCGGTTTGCAGATCGAAGTGATAAAGCCCCCGGCTCGATGCCGCCCACAATCCATTCTGCCCGTCCTCTAGAATGTTGCTAAGGGGTATGCCGACAGCGCCTTCCGCGAATGGATATGCAGTGAATCGCTCTGCATGACGATCGTATTTGACGAGTGCGGCGACCGGAGAATAGGCAAGCATCCAGAGATTGCCGGCCTTGTCTTCATAGATATAATCTGCGGCTAAACGATCAATGGTTGCAGGCAGGCGAGTGATCTGTCCGGTTTGTGGGCTGACATGGAACAGACCGCGCGGGCTGGCAAACCAGATGTCCTGGTGGCTATCCTCGATAATGCAATTGATCGTCTCAATAAATTGGCCGCTGCTGTCATTGCGATAGCGAGTGAAGGTTCCAGTGGCCGGATCAAATTTGTTCAGGCCGTCTTCTACAGTGCCAATCCAGAGATAGCCGTGACTGTCTTGGCCGATGCTCTTGATCGCATCGCCGCTAATGCTGTTGGGGTTGTCGGCGTTGTAGCGGTAGTGGGTAAAGCGTTCGGTTGTTGGATCTAACTTGTCGAGCCCACCACCCCAGGTGCCAATCCACAGATAGCCATGGCCGTCTTCAATCAGACTCTGAATAAAGTTTGCGCTCAACGTATTCGGATCGGCGGGGTTGTTTTTATACACGACGAACGTATTGCCATCATAGCGATTGAGTCCGTCCTCAGTGGCAAACCACATAAAGCCGCGGCGATCCTGCAAAATCGAATTGATTCGATTGTTGGATAGGCCATCGATGGTGGTGAGGTGGGTGAATTTGAGGTCTCTCCCCGGAGCCGGGCCTTCCTGAGCGTGGGTATTCTGAAAGTGGCGACGAGTCGAGTCAGCTCTCCCTTCGCGGTGAGTGACGTCGATTGAGGGATCTGAAGCAAATGAGCAAGCGCAGAACGCCAGCAGGATGCCCAGCGAGAGGACTACGTGCGTGCGCCCTGCCCCCATAATGGATATACATCTTAAACCGATTGTTAACTCTTCCGGTATTCAAAATCACTGGCCAGCTGCGTCGCTTCGCCGATCGGGGCTCATCTCGAAACGAACTTGCCGGTACATTGAGAGCCGCGTTTTTTTTGGCTCGAGAATCAATCGTTGGGTGGGCCCGAGTTGGGAGCGGGAAGTTGTTCCACGAGTGTGTAGCGCTTTCGATCGGTCTCATTCTGGAGCGACTGTTGATGGAGTTCGGCGAGACGCTTCACAAGCGGCTGCAGTTCATCCGTTTTCCCCGCATGCCTCAAGGAAATGATGAGGTGATAAGTTGCGACCTCGTCGTTCGGAGCATACTGGAGCGCGGCTCGGCACTGCTCGATTGCCTTTCCGTACTGGCCCGCTTGCATGTGTATACTAGCCATCAAGTCTCTGGCGCTCACCAGGTCGGGCTTCAATTCAATCGCGCGCGAATCCTCCTTCATTGCTTCTTTGTAGGCATCCGAACCCGTAGCCGGATTCTTCATGAGTAATTGTGCGAGCAGGTAGTGCAGGAGTGCGTTGTCGGGATGAGCCTTCAATTGGAGCCGTACTCGCCGCAGGGCCTCGTCTGGATTGTTCTTCTGCACCTGTGCGAGATCAGCGGCATAAGAACTCATGCTCTGATTTGCATCAAGCTGCTCTGCGCGGGCAAAGTCTGCCTCTGCGTTGTCGTATTCGGCTTCCTGCGCGTACAAAAGTCCGCGGGAGAGATACAGACGTGCCGCATTGGGAATGCGCGAGAGACCGGCATTGATCATATCGATGCCCACCTGAAATGACTCGTGATCGAGGCATAGTGCAGCAAAAGCAATATAGTAGTCCTGCGTTGTAGGACTGAGTACAATTGCCTGTCGCAAAAGGGCTACCGCTTTGGCGGTGTCCTTGATCGCTTCGGCGGCTTGCGAGGCGAGGCTCAGGATATCCGGATCAGACTGATCCGGGGCGAGCAGGGGTTCGAGAGTCTTCAGAGCGTCTTCGTTTTGCTTATTCGCCACCTGGACAACGGCTAAATCGTACCTCGGATACGCACGACTCGGAAGGAGCGTGATGAGCTTTTCGAATACCGGAATGGCATCCTGAAACTTCTTCAATTGGACCAGGCAATAGCCGTACGCCTCAAGCGACTCGGTGTGTTTCTCGGTTGCATCCTCACTGGCTGCAAAGTGCGCCACAGCCGGCTCGCATCTGTCTTTCTTTCTTTCGAGCAAAGCTAGCATTTGATGCGCCGTCTGGTCTTTCGGATCGCCTTTCAGAATGCGCTCAAGTAATGGAATGGCGCGATTATCGCCTTGGTCATAGAGGATCTGAACTTCACCCTTGAGCGCCGGCGCATATTGCGGTGAGATCAGGAGAGCCTTTTCGAATGCGCTTTGCGCATGCTGTGCCTTGTCCTGCATCGAGAAGATGATTCCCTCCAAAGTCCACAGCCGGAAGTCCGTCGGCCTTTGTTCGAGCGCGGACCGGGTCATCGCGAGCGCCTGGTCGTAACGCCGGGAACGAATGAGCGACTCGATGGCAGTAACGGATGGAGTTGGCTGTTGTCCGATTGCAGTGCATAGGGTTCCCGAGAAGAAACAGATCGAAATCACAACGACTGCTTTTTGCGCCACTTTCCTGGCGGTCATGGCAGGACAAGGTGCAACGGTTCCCGTTTCGCGATTCCGTGAATCAACTGCACGGCCGTTCATGGCCCCCTCCTTTCTCGCCTTCCGGACGAACATAACTGCGTTGGACAAGACACGTCTGTAAACCCGTGACCGTCGCCGATACTCAGGATATTCGAGTCTGGACAGCATGGGCAATGGTGCCGGGAGGCGATACCTCGGTTTCAACCCTTCCGATGTTGATCATCCGTGGACCTTGAGTGGGCTCAGCTCGGTTTCAGGAATGCCCGACTTCGCTCGACTTTGGACCGTTGATTCTCTACAATTTGTGCGCGCCGAAGACCCGAGTTTCGGCGTCATGCTTCGACAACTGTGCGGGATCTAGCTTTGGCCAACCACCGCTGAGTTGGAATCGCGTGGCGCCTCAACTAAGAAAACACACCCGTGTTCCAAATTTGGTATTCAAGGTCCCCCAAAAGGCTATGCAATATGTGCACGAAGCGCGGGAGCAGCGAATGTTTGCGGCCAAGTCCAGTCAACAAGGATAGATTCCCGCCCGCGCCTCGCTTCTTCAGGGAACCTTCTGCCAAGGAGCGGAGCCATTCTGGAAACGAGGCACTCAGATTCGATCTTTTGAACTCCTGAGGGGTTGGTTAACCGGAAATGAAACGGTCGACACACCGTAGCATCCTCCTGCTGCTCCTTTTCGGCTTGGGGGGAGCGCCTGCGTTCGCTCAGTTCTCAAGCGGAATTGAGGGCACGGTTCACGACTCGACGGGGGCCGTCGTTGCTGGAGCGAAAGTCACGGCGACCGATACCCGCCTCAGCATCTCTAAACAGACCACCACCAACGACTCCGGATTCTTCCGGATCGACAGCGTCGCCGCATCCATTTACACAGTCGAAATCCAGATGACCGGGTTCGAGACCTGGCGCCAAGTGGGCCTCCCCCTCCAGGCGGGCGAAGTGCGCACTCTGGCCGCGACGCTCAAGGTCGGGGCAACGTCTGAGAACTTCGAAGTCCTGGCCACCGAAACCGCCGTCGATCTTGTCACCCCGACGACCGGCTCTGTCATCAGCGATGCTACCGTGCAGCAGGTACCCCTCCCGGGCCAAAACGTCTGGTCCCTTGCGTCCCTAACGCTTGGGATGACGGGAACCGCTGTGGCTTCGATCGACAACTTTCAGAACGCATTTACGATTAACATCAACGCCGCTGGGCTGCGCCAGGAGCAGAATGGCTTCCAGATCGACGACGCTACCGTCAACGAGCCATCGCGTGGCGGCGGGGCGTCGATCTCTCCCATTCCAGACACGATTCAATCGATCGACATCAAGACCAACGATTTTGATGCTCAGAAGGGAAGAAATGCCGGCGCTTCAGTTGGTATTTACACTCTGTCGGGAACCAATTCTTACCATGGCTCTGTGAACTACTATTTTACGAACGATACACTTTCTGCCCGGACTGAGTTTGAATCCAAGGTCCCGGCCTTCCAAAGGAATGAGGTGGGCGGCACGATCGGGGGTCCGATTCTTAAGAATAAGCTGTTCTTCTTTGGAGCTGTCGATGTACTCCGTTCCAGTACCGCGAGCAGCGGTCAGGCCATCTTTGAGACACCGGATTTCCTGGCCTATGCCAAGGCGAACTTCCCAAACAACGTAGCCACCCAGGCCATGACGCTGGCGCCGCCCATCGTTGCTCCGACCTCTGGTCTTCAAACAGTAAGTCAGTACGAAGCATCCACACCCGGTTTCTTCGCACCACCGGCGGGAATCTCGCCCACATTGAATGTGGTGGGAACAGCGAACTACAGCTACTCCACACCCCGAAATGGCTATCAATGGAGCATCCGGGTTGACGATTATCTTCGCAAGAACGATCGCATTTACGTCGATGCCATGCGCCTGAGCACGGACACGAGATCTACGGGAGTACGGCCTGCGATGAATCTCCCCTTCTCTGCCCCTGTCGATTTCGTGAATATCAACTGGACGCATACATTCTCCCCTCGCCTTCTCAATCAGGCCGGGGCCTCTGTTATCCGGCCGCAGGGCGCATATGAGCCGGTTCCTGCACTTCAGATTCCCTACGTGAACGTGAACGGAGCGAGCGGATTTGGAGGCTGGGGACCGGGAAACTTCGTTCAGACGACGGTCGGCTGGCACGATGTCATGACGGCCATCATCGGCAGGCACACCCTCAAATTCGGGGCCGATTTCATGAATACCCGGGAGTACGACCAACAGAGCGGCGCGTTCGATCGTCCAACCTATAACTTCAACAGCTTGCTCGACTTCGTGCAGGATGAGGCAGTTTCTGAGAGTGCTACGCCGGTCAATCTGATCTCCCACCAGCAAGCGTCTTATGATCGCCGGTATCGCGAACTCTACCAGGGTTATTTTGTTCAGGATGCCTGGAAGGTCACCCCAAGGTTTATGTTGAATGCAGGCCTTCGATACGACGCGATGGTCAACTTCTTTTCGATCCTCAGCCCTCAATTGACTAACTTCACCCTTGGACAGGGCGCTACATGGGAGGACAGGATTGCGGCGGGCAAAGCAGGGTTAACTCCCAACGACCACGTCCTGGATCACAATATTTGGGGCCTCACGCCGCGCGTAGGGTTCTCCTGGGATGTCTTCGGAAAGGGCAAAACAGCGCTTCGCGGAGGAATCGGGATGTTCGCGGACCAGCCCCCTTACCTCCACATTACGGACCTCGTGGCGGGCAACCCGCCCAACGTGTTCACTCCGTCTTTCGATGTGCGGTCGGGTAGCAAACCGGTGTTCCAACTCTGTAACCCTCCCAGCGGCTTTGAAGTGTCCTGTCCGGTCGTCGACACGAGCGGCGTGACCCTGAACCCGGCAGGCGGGATTTCTGGCCAGAGATCGAATGTTGGCGGTTACAATCCCGAGTATAAGCTGGGGCAAGTCTACGCATGGACGTTGAGCGTACAGCAGCAACTACGAAACAGCCTCATTCTCGAAGTGAACTATTCGGCGTCCGTGGCTCATCATCTACCTGTCTACAACGAGGACTTGAACCGCTTCGCAGGCGATTTGATAGTGAACAACGGATCCTTGACGCGCCTCAACCCGAACTTTGCCACAATTCCCTACGCGACGTCCGATGGCAATTCAGTCGGCAACTTCGGTTCGTTGTCTCTGACGCGCCCCTTCTCGCACGGTCTGGCAATCCGAAGTATTTACACCTACGGAAAGGCATTGGATGAGCCTCTAAGTAATTCCGGCTCGATTGACGTAGGATCGGTCGTGCCTACGACGCAAAGTGGAGCCATCTACCAGAATGGCAATTTTCCCGCGCAGCGCGGCCGGTCAGACTACGATATCCGCCAGCAGTTTTCGGCTGTTGGGATCTGGACGGTGCCCAACCACTACACCAGCGCTGTACTCAGGAATATGCTCGGTGGCTGGCAGCTCGGCGGTGTTTGGATCTTGCACACGGGTCTGCCGTTCACAGTCGTAAATACGGCGTCCTTCGCTCCCATCTGCAGCGGAAACGCAACTCCTGTTAATGGTGGCTGTCCTGCGGGCAGCACCATTGTCGGAAATAGCGGCGGTGACTATAACGCTGATGGCGACAACATGGACATCCCCAATGTGCCCTGGTTTGGCCCGCATCTGAGTGGAAAAAGCAAGAAAGATTTTTTGAACGGAGTCTTTGGTCCGCCAGCAGGTGGCGCTGCTGCGGCACAATTTCCGGCACCTCCCCTTGGAACGGAAGGGAACCTTGGTCGGAACACCTACGACAACCCGGGATACAATAACTTCAATTTCACCGTCGAGAAAGTGTTCACGACTGACAAGTTGAAATTCGAGGTGAAAGGTGAATTTATTAATCTGTTCAATCGAGTCAACTTGAATAGTGTTTCAAACTCGATGTCGGCCAGCAACTTTGGTCAAGCAACAGGCCAGTTTAGTCCACGATACTTTCAGCTCCACCTCCGCGCTAGCTTCTGATGTTGAGAATCAGCGTGAGGAGACCCTGGGCTGCCCGGTAATTTTTACCAGTGAGAGAGTTCGTGTAGTTCAGGCGGTGTTGCCTCGCGACGGCTCCATTGAGACGTCAGAGAAGGAACTCGCAGCGAAGGACGCCATCGTTGGCATCTACCCGTTGCTCTCAGGCGCGTGCCCAGCCCTTGTTGCTGATAATTCCCGATCCTTCGCGCAACGTGATGAGTTGGTTGGCGGGAATCTTCTTGTATTGTTCGTGCAGGCCATTGGGCCAGTAGATGTCGAGATCGACCGAATTGAATCCACTCAGGCCAAAATGCAGGCGGGAATCGCTGCACGAGTAAAAGCTGGACTGGCTAAGCACAGCTTGGGCCTGTGCCTTACCCCCATAATGGGCCACGACGCGCGCTCCGATGGCGCTGCGGTTTGACTTGACGCCCTCTAGTTTGACTTTGATCCAGTTCTGTTTCTGCTTCATGTCATTTCGCAACAGCGACGGCGATTCATTCAGATTGACGATCAGAATGTCGATGTCTCCGTCGTTATCGAAATCACCGAATGCGCAACCGCGGCTGCAGTGCGCGTCGGTCACGCCTGGACCAGCCTCTCGCCCCAATTCTTCGAACGTGCGGTTGCCGAGATTTCGATACACTGCTCGCGGTGATTTGTTGGGGTATTGCGGAAATTTGCGTTCCACTTCCGGGTAGACGTTCCCAGTGGTCACGAAAAGGTCCGGATAGCCGTCGTTGTCCAAGTCTACGATGCCGGCGCCCCAACACACGTAGCGGGTATCAACCGCGACCCGCGAGGAGCGCGTCACGTCATCGAAATTTCCCTTGCCGTCGTTGTGATAAAGGCCGTTGGCATCTTCGGCAAAGTGAGTCTTGAAAAGATCGAGATGACCGTCCAGATCGTAGTCTCCCACGCCCACGCCCATTCCCGCCTGCTCCATTCCGTCGTCGCTCAGCGCCACGCCGCGGAGCACACCTTCCTCGCGAAACGTTCCATCATGGTTGTTCATGAACAGCAAACTCGGCGTGGAATCGCAGGCGACAAAAATGTCGGTCCAGCCATCCTCATCGAGATCCGCGGCCACCACCGTCATTCCATAACCCGCGCTTGCCTTCGCGATCCCTGCCTGCTCGCTCACGTCCGTGAAAGTACCGTCGCCGTTGTTCCGATACAGCGAATGCCTTCCCGTGGGCAATCCGCGCGGCCCGCATTCAACTGGGACACCTTTCCAGTTGCAATTCACGTTCTCCCCGGGCACGGGCCCATGCTCGAAAGAGAAACGCACATAGTTTGACACGAAGAGATCAAGGTGCCCATCCCGGTTATAGTCAAGAAAACTACACCCCGCTCCCCAGCGTGGTTGATCGTTCCAAAGGCCAGCGGCCTTAGTCACGTCGGCAAACGTTCCATCGCCGTTGTTACGGTAGAGACGATTTTGTCCGAAATAAGTACAGAAGATGTCCTCGAATCCGTCGTTGTTGTAGTCGCCGATGCAGACGCCAGAAGCCCAGCCCACTGCCTTCAATCCGGCCTTTTCCGTCACATCAGTAAAGGTTCCATCGCGGTTGTTCTTGTAAAGGCGATTCGTCGCAACCGGGGGATCTCCGTTCAGGCGCGTACCGGATAACAAGAAGATATCAATCCAGCCGTCGTTGTCATAGTCGAGGAAAGCGCATCCGCAACCGGTGGCCTCCAGGATGTATTTCTTGCTTTCGACCCCGCCATATACCACCGGAGCTTGCAACCCTGCGCTTGCTGCAACATCAACAAAGTGTGCATAGAAAGGGCGACCCGAGGGCGCTGGTCGCGTCACCGGTTTGACGGTGTGAGCGGCTACCCCCTGGGCCAGAAGCCGGGGCGCCGTCGCCAAGACCGAAGAACCAAAGACCGAAGAACGAAGACAAAGTCGCACAAAGTCGCGCCGGTTAAGGGTCAAGGCTGTGGAGTCTCCTAGCCGATCCAAACAGAATACTAAAAATCACGTCATTCGATACTTCTGATGGCGTGAGTGGGCACGCCGCCGTTCCAGCGTGGGCGAGCAAAGGGATTCCATGGCTGCATTAGAAACGAAGCAAAAGGAAACGTGTCACGGTATCGTCGCTTCGTACCAGCCTCGAGAATCGCTAACCACAATTTCGCTTCTGACAATCGATCGCACGGCTCCTTGATCACGGGCACGCGGGAAGTCAGATATGGAGCGAGTGTGCGGCCGTTCTTGACCGTGGAAAGTTGGCGGGAGCGACGGACTTGAACCCCCGCGGCCTCCCAGGGCGACAGCAACCAGTTAAACTACGCCCGTAACCCCCCCCGTCAACTACGTTAATGCTCCGAGCACCACTCCGTTCGGATATGCGACGCGAATGCTGAACACCTACCTCAGCAGCGGCGGCCTGGACGGCGGCCTCAATCCCGTGTATCAAATCGGCGGCCCGCGTTCGATCCAACTGGCGCTCAAGTTGCAGTTTTGAAAAAAGATAATTGGCGTTTATGGTGATTGCACTTTATCCCAGAATATTGAGTTTATTGGGGCTGATTCGGGCAGACGGATTCGTACAGGCCTACAACACTCAGGTCGCCGTCGAAAAGGGATGCCAGCTGATTTGTGCGCAGGCAGTTAAACATGAAACCCAAGCTGTTCGACAAAACTACGGCCTCGGTCTGGCCGAGAGAGTTACCACGGTATAGTGCTCGATCCGGCCCAGGGTGAACTCGCCGACGCTCCCGTGCAGAGAGAGGCCAACTAAGTGAGGCTGGGCCGCGTCCGGCGAAAGGACTTTCACCTCCCAGCGGCTCAGGTCCTCGGTTTCTGGCAGATGGACCAGCCCGCTCAGGTCTAGCCGGACTTTCACGTTCTCTGCCGGGACCTGGTGGTCATAGTTGAGCAAGTGGAGAATCAAAGTCCGACCGTCGGGTTTCCGAGTCAACTGGCCCAGCACGTAACCGCGGGGCTGCAGGCTGAGGCGAGCCCCTCCGGCCGCGGTTTCGGCGCGCGTCGCAATTCCCGGCTCTGCCTTTCCGGCCCTGATGATGACGCCCCCGCCGGCAGTGAACGCATCCAACCGGGCCTTTTGCGCGGCGCTGAGCTTGGGCAGGTCAGCCGGCATCACCAGCACCTTGAACTGGTCCAGGGGAACTCCCTTGTCCAGGTGCGCGAGCACTTTGGTCTCGAAGAAGACGCTCTGCTTGAGGAATTCGTCGGCCAGCGCGTTCCGCGGCTCCGCGGAGATCAAGGCGATCCGCGCCGCCGGCCCCGCTTGGTGATACAGCTCCCGATGCTCGACCAGGAAATGGTTATATTGAGCGATGGCCGTCCAGGCCTCTTTGGCCTGCGGCTCGCCCTTGATCAGCCCATAGAGAAATCGGCCCTCGATGTTGCGCGAGGTGGCCGCGCCGAACGCATAGGCCTCGGCGATGGAAAGCTTCTGCTCAGCCGGGCTGGGGATGCAGCGCTCACGCGGGCCGCACTGGTAAAGGTCGTTCTCATACATCAGTGGCTGCCAAAGCTGCTTCTCGCCGCTCAGGAATTTGATTTTGCGTGCGTTGTCCACCTGCCAGTGACCGCCCCAAACCCCCGGAGTGTCTTTGCCGTCCTCCTCCCAGATCACCTCATTGATGTCATTCATCCCAAAGCGGTCCGGCGAGATATGGATATTGGCATAAACCATGACCTTGGGCCGGCCGGTTTCCCGCGCCTTCCGCTCCGCCATCCGCTGAGTGTCATCGAGCAAAGGGGCCAGGCCGTCGTCGTAACCGATCATGTTGTCCCAGACGATCGCGTCCACTCCCGCGTCCACCGCAAGCTCCGCCTTCTTCAAGAGATAGGCCCGCCAGCCGGGCTTGCGTGCGTCGGCAAGCCGGCGCTTCCATGAGATCTGCAGGTCGGTTTTGGTCGGGCCGGCGTAGAACATGGGGATGCCGTGCATCCACAGGCCGTATTTCTTCGTTTCTGGGTCGTCGCGGTAGGCGCTCTTCCAGAACATGTTGGAAGCCGACAGGTAAGCCGACACGTGGATGCCGTTCTCATGGCAGCGGGCGATTACCTTTTTCAGGTTCTCCCGGTTCTCGTTCTCGTCCTTAAGCGACCAGCCGTTGCTCCAGGTGACCCAGATCCAGTTGAACTCCGCCTGCTTGAGCACGCCGAGCATTTGCTCGAAATCGCGGTCATAGATGTGGGTCAGCACGTCCTTCTCCTCGGAACTGAACTTGTTGCCCCACCAGGTCCGCTCGGCCTTCCAGCTCTCGATTTGTCCGCCGTCGATCCGGATGAAACGAAAATTCCCCTGCTCCGCCCAGGGCGGCACGTCCTCCAGCTTAGCGCGATACAGTTTCGGCGCCGGCTGAAAAGACTGGGCGAAGCAGAACAGCAGAGACGCGGCGACCAAACCAATCAGTCCAACGCTTGTTGCGATTCGGACAAGCTGCATTCTTCCCTCATTACGAAATGACTAAGACCGCCAGGCTGGCCGTATAGTTGGACCCGGGGCCAGCTCGACGCGCCATATCTCAGGACTGGCCGCGTACGGCTGCATCACCCAGGTAACGCGCAACGGCAATCTCCAGATTGAAATACATTCCTTCACGTCCCAGCAACTGCCCCAGCGATGATCGTTGTACGATGGCCAAAACTCTGGGAGTCATGCCAATCAGCCACAGTTGAACGCCATGCTTGCTTTGCCTCTTCGCGAGTTGTGTGAACATTTTCACCGCGGTGTACTCCATGTCGAGGACTCCGCTAGCGTCGACGGCGACGACCTCCGGTTGCGCTTCCCTAACCAGCGGCTCAATCTTGTGTGCGATCTGTGCCGCATTAGCAAAGAAAATTGGGCCTTCCGGCCTGAGCATTAGGAGGCCGGGAAAACTCTCGTCGTCGGGATGTTCCGGCGATTGTGGCCGGAACACGTTGGTTCCTGGCTTGCGGCGCAGGACATACACTGGAGGATCGGCTACCTGGTATGCCAGTGTGACCAGGGAAACGATTATCGCGACGATGATTCCCTTTAACGTGCCGACGACCACGACGCCTGCGAAAGCCACGATCGCCCAGGAAAATTCGGTCCTGCGAATTCTGAGAATGTCATGAAACTCGATCGGCTTGATAAGTCCGAAGGAATAAACAATTACCAGCGCTGCCAATGCAGATTGCGGCAACATCGCGAGGAGTGGAGCGAGAAAGAACATTGTCACTAGCGTCATCCCCGCAGTTACCATCTCCGCTAATTGCGTACGAGCTCCCGCGCTGACGTTGACTGCCGTTTGCGTGGTGCCACCGCCGCCCGGCATCGCACCGAGAAGTGCGCCTCCGATATTGGCGAGTCCTGTGGCAAGCAGCTCTGTGTTTGCTCGCGGCGCGGGCTCGTCCTTTCGCGCGAAGGCTTGGCCGGCCGCAACCGTCTCCGTGAAACTCATCAGAGCAATCCCGAGTGCCCCGGGCCACAGCACGCTTATCAACGAAAGGTCTGGCCTCATCAGCGAAGGGAGTCCTTGCGGTATGTGACCCACCAGTTCGACACCCCGATGCTGCAAGTTCAACAAGTACACGCCCGCGATCGCGGCAGTTGCAGCCAGCGGCGGCGCTGGGACCTTCGGCAGGAACCGTTCCATTCCCAGCAGAAACACGATTATCGTGAGCCCGACGGCCAGCGTTGCTAACGACGTTTTTGGAAGGGTGTGAACTATTGAGAGGACGTTCTGAACGAAAGTGCCTCTTGTGAAGTGGATGCCAAGGATCTTCGGGATCTGGTCTACCACTATGACCAGCCCGATGCCGGCTTTGAAACCAACGAGTACGGGCTCGGAGATAAAGTTCGCCACGATTCCCAGGTGCAGCAGGCACGCCAGCAAAAGCGCGGCTCCCACCAGCAGCGTCAACGTCGCTGAGGCTCTCAGTAGGGCTGCGGGGTTGCCGTTGGGCACGACCTGCGCTAACTGAGCGGCGGTCAGGATCGCTAACGTTGTGGTCGTGCTGACGCTGAGCACACGCGAGGTCCCGAACACCGCGTAGATCACCATGGGTACTAGGGCTGTATAGAGGCCTACCTGGACCGGCAGCCCGGCCATCATGGCATACGCCATCGCCTTGGGAATGATTACCGCACCGGTGGTCAGCCCCGCGACGATGTCGGGCCGCAGCCAATCCGTACGGCATGAGACCAGCCACTCAGGTAAGAGACGGAACCACCGATGCTCTGACATGCTGCAGGCCTACCAGACCTTCGGGACGGTTCGATGCTTCTGCTTCGGCTCCACGTACCCTTTCGGCTTTTGCCTTGGCGGAAGCTTGGGAGGTGTATAAGGAATCTCCTCGTACGGGATGCTTCCAAGCATGTGCGCAATGCAGTTCAGGCGGGCGCGCTTTTTGTCGTCTGACGGAACGATGTACCAGGGCGACGCTGCCGTATCCGTAGCTGCAAGCATGGCATCCCGGGCGCGTGAGTAGTCGTACCAACGGCGGTGAGATTCCAAGTCCATAGGACTCAGCTTCCAGCGCTTGGAATAATCTTCAATTCGCGCCAGGAAGCGCTTGTGCTGTTCCTTTTCCGATACTTCGAGCCAGTACTTCAGAAGGATGATGCCCTGGCTGACCAGAAAGCCCTCGAAGATGGGACAGTCCCTGAGAAATTCCCTGTGCTCTTCCTCGGTACAAAACCCCATCACATACTCAACCCCGGCGCGGTTATACCAGCTCCGGTCGAAGATGACGACTTCACCTCCGGCGGGCAGTTGTTCAACGTAGCGCTGAGCGGGGAGCTGCGTCTTCTGCCTCTCGGTCGGCGCGGGGAGGGCTACTACGCGAAAGATGCGCGGGCTGACACGCTCCAAGATGCGCTTAATCATCCCGCCTTTGCCGGCAGCGTCTCGTCCTTCGAAAATGATCACAATGCGGGCGTTGGTCGTCTTGACCCAGTCCTGGAGCTTGACCAGCTCAACTTGTAGCTTGAAAATCTCGGCCTCGTACTCCTTTTTGCCGATCTTCGGTCGGCCGTTGACGCCGGAGTGTTTAGTGTCGCTGTCCAGCGTTGATTTTGATTTCTTGTCGTTCTTGGATTTTTTGCTCATCGTTCTTTCTGGTTTCCTCGGTGTCGGGCGCGCCTGTTTAGAGGCCGGGCCTGTATTGGGGCTGAAGTACGGCCGCGTCACCAGCGTTAGTGGTCCTGCGTCTTCAGAAGGCAATATGTGGGCCACTCTGCACGCCTTCGAGCACAACAACTTAGAGGGAATGAGGCTGATTCCCGCGCCCAAATACGGGCAGACACTGCTTTGATCATGGGCGCGAAAACATCGATCGGCGATCACCTTGTTGAAGAATGGCGCCCGAAAGATTTAACTGGCTTTCGTCGATTCGGACTCGGCGTCTTCATAACAGGGCCTGAACTTGGATACAACAACGATTCGGCCTGCTGCCACGGCTTGAATATGTGGCAACACGTGTGAATAAACGTCCAGAGTGAACGCCGCGCTGGCATGCCCCAATTGCTCAGAAACGACCTTGGGTTGGACACCAGCCGCCAGAGCAAGTGTTGCGCCCGAGTGCCGGAGATCGTAGAGCCGGATCATCGGAAGGCCGGCCCCTTGCAGAATTGACTTGTGCTGTCTCGCGAGCTTATCCGAATCGATCAGCCGTCCCGTAGGTGACTTGAAGATCACTCCTGTTCCCCCACCCCAGGATCTGCATTCCGGTTCCGAGTTAGTCTTGGTGTGCAGACGATTCAGCACTCCCAGCACCCACCTCTGCAGCTTGATCACGCGCCGGCTACGCGCTCGTTTTGTCTCCGCGAAACGCCAGCCTCCACTCACTCTCTCGAGCGTCCGCGCGATGCTCACGGTGCCTCGCTCCCAATTGATGTCCTGCCACTTCAAGGCGAGGTACTCGCTGGGACGCGCGGCCGTGGTCAGTGCAACCGCGAAGACAGGGCCGTATTCCGTTTGCGTGGCGATCTCTAGAAACAGCCGCGATTGTTCCGCAGTCAGCACCTGCATTTCGTGCCTTCTCAGACGCGGCAGCTGGGCGCCGTCGGTCGGATCCTCGACCAGGACCCGCCATCGAATCGCCTGCCGCATGGCTGAACGAAGGACAGAGTGCGTGTACCGGATGGTTCGCGCCGACAGACCGCGCTCGATCAGTTGCTGGTATACCGCCTGGACATCGAGCGGGCAGATTGCCCCGAGATTTCGGGGGCCGAGCGCTGGCCGGACATATCTGCGGAGGAGGCTTTCGTAGCTGCGGTAGCTTTTCTCCCGCAGACGCGGCTTCGCGGCGGTCTCGAGCCAGCGATCCAGGTATTCGTTCAACGTGATTGGCGTGCCCTCCACCTGGCGGCCGAGGTCGCGATCGCGCAACACCCTATTAAGGTAGTGCTGGGCATGGCGGACGGGGCCGCGGACAATACGGCTGTGGTAGCGCCGTTTGCGGGTTTCGCGGTCGCGCCCGAGGAAGACGCGCACCAGCCAGCGGTGCCGCCCGGGACCCACGATTTGCCCGGTTTTTCTGGCCAAACGCAGCCTCCTTCCCAAAAAATCTGGCACACCACTGGCACACCGACGCCGAAAATGACTCTTTCAATTCACGGACTTGGGGGGGAAGTGAGAGGGAATCAGTCATTCAGCCACAGTTTTTAAACCCGGAAGATATCAATGATGAGGCGCTGACAGGCTTGTTCAGCGCAGTTCGGATCAGTAGAAATGGCGACGCTCGAACAAGGAAACGGGCAGTTCAAACACCCGAGTCTACCTCCCTCAAATGAGAACTCCTTTTCGCACTCCGGCAATGGGCAGGCGCTTGAGTCTATCCTTATTAAGTCCGCTGACATACTGTGCTGTTAGCGCGGCTGTTTGAATCTTCGAGCAGAGGTGGTTTGTGGAATTGGGACTCCGCAGGTCATTCAAGATCTTTGCCCCGGGCAGTTCTCTGCGACGGAGAGTCGCTTATAGCCTAGCCGTCGTAAGGCTGGTTCTCGTCCCCGTCATCTTCCTTGCCATCTACTACCTGTTCAAGATGGGGTTGATCGTCGACCGCATCGTTAACGTGGATGCCCCAGTAGCAACGCTCGCAGAGCAAGTCTCCGTCCAAATGCTGGACGCCCGCCGCTCCGAGCGAAGCTATTTTCTGCTTCGTGATCCGCAATATCTTCAGGCCAACCGGGATGCGCTCACTCAGTTGAAGGAAATCCTGGGAAAGATTCGTGATCTAGCATCCGGCGAGCAGGGCGTCACCCAGCAAGCACTGGAAAACGTAAGCCTGTATGAGCAACAATTCACCACCGCAGTATCAGTCGCCGAAAAGCCCGGGAGTACACCCATAGAGCGCGTTCAGGAGGTCGTGCGAGCTTACGAAAAAGACCTCAATGACCTTTTGAAACAGGCCAGGCGCAAGACGCGCACTCAGATGATTGAAGACCTTCGCAGCCAGGTTGGTTCTTTTGATGCTCAAATCGCGAGTACGGTAGAGGCCGGCGATCCAACTCTGCGCCGAGTTACGCCCATTCTCCAAGCCTCCAGCCAACAAGTCTTGCAAATAGCGTCGGAGCTGGAAACTCGAAGTTGGGCTCGTGTCCAGCATGATCATGAAGAAGCTCGACATCTTCTTTATCGTGCGGAATGGGTGCTCAGCGTAGTATCGGCGCTCACACTTCTGCTGAGTGTGTGGATCAGCTTCGTCCTACCGCGCCAGGTGGTGAAGCCCTTGCTGGAACTGAGAGAGGCGGTGGATCACGCAGCCTCGGGCAATTATCTGATCGATTTCGAACTTCGCGGAGAAGGCGAAGTTGTCGAACTCGCGAAAAGTGTCCGTAATCTGCTTACTCACGTACGCCAGGCAGGTTGAGCGCGAGTTTGCCGCACTCTTGCCGCGCTCAGGGGCCTCGGAGAGCTAGCCTTCAAGGATCCACTCCTAGTTACACCTTACGGTGTGATCATGTTGTTGCAACGAGAAAATGTCGTATTAACTGCAACGAGAATCTGTCACCCCTCTTTCTGGTTTAAGTCACGGCGGCTAGAGCGGGCCGGCCGCCGAGGTTGTAGATGCGGGGCATCGGTTTATTGGGTTTCTGCCGGGAGAGGCGAGGGGCAGGGCGGCGATCGGCGTGTTCCAGCAACGGCAACGGCAACAACAACGACAAGAGCAAACCCTTCTTATAAGAGACAAGCAGGTGGCCATCCAGGCGGTGGGAAAGTTCGACGGTGTCCCCGGCGTAGCCGCGTTTGGAAGGCAAGGCGGGAAGGGCGATGGAGTGGGCGCCAAAGGTGATGATGTGATCGGGGCCGACCACGCGCTGGTAGCGAAAGCTGAGGCAGCGGGCGAGGTCGAAGCGCGGGGGCAGAGTGCGGAAGTCGCGCTGTAAATCGCGAGCGGGGACAGCGAAGCGCTGATTGTAGTCGGCGCAGAAGTGGGCGAGGACCTGGTTGGCGGAGTCGAGTCGCAAGCCTGGGCGAGGCGGAGTTCGCTGACCAGGCGGTCCTGGCAGGTGCGCCAGGCGCGCTCGATGCGGCCCTTGGCTTGGGGCGAGTAGGCGGGGATCTGTTGGATGCCGAGTTCTTCCAGAGCCCGGCCTAATTGGGTGGGGCACTGTTTGCCGGCGAGTTGTTCGGCCACGGTCCAGTGGGGATCATTGCGCTGAAAGATACCGTGACGGTCGCGGTAGAGGCTGAGGGGCACGCCGTGAGTGCTGACCATGGCGTGCAGAGCGCGCATATAGCCGAGGGTGTTTTCGGCTTCGAGTTGGAAATGAGCGGAGAGGATCTGGCTGGTGGCGTCGTCCTGAAAGCCGATGAGGGTGAGCTCGGGGCCGCGGCCTTCGAGCCAATCATGACGGCTGGCGTCGGTGAGCACCATCATGCCGAAGCGGGGACGGCGCAAGCGGCGGGCGCGGTACTGGCGCGGGCGGCGCTTCTGCGGAGAAGCCAGCTGGGCGGCGCGCAGGATGCGACGCACGGTCTCGCGGCTGACGACAAGGTTCTGCTCGCTGTGCAGTTTCTGGCAGAGATGCGAATCGTTGAAGCCCTGATATTTGCCGCGGGCCAGCTCCAGGATCGTGCGGCGCAGGGCTGCGGGCAGAGCCCAAGGCATGGGCCGTCCGCGATTGCCATGCTGCACCCAGGCCACGGAATCGGGGCGGTAACGCCGCTTGGGCCGTTGCACTTGCCGTTCACTCCGTTGCAGCAGACGGGCAGCTTCGCTCACCTTTAACCGTCCGGCTACTGCATTCTCAATCACTTTCACCCGTTGGAACTCTTTCTGACTCATCGTCACCATCCCTCTAGGGTGACAAAGTCTGGTTGCAGTTAGGGGGTGACATTATCTTGGAGCATCTACACCTCACGGTGTGATCATTGACGGATACGCTCGGAAGGAGTACGCAGATAGGTTGGGCACGGCGACTCTTTTGTGCGTGGAACTCGACATTGACGAAGAGGAAGCCCTTCGAGCCATCCTGAATAAGCATCGGCGTTCCTACGGGTGGAACGATTACAACCGGATTCGAATGGCCTCGCGACTGAAGGACGTTCTTCGGGCACTGGCACGAGCCAATCAGCACGCCGGCCGTCGCTTCAAAGGTTCGTCAAATTTGACAGAAGCTAATGTGAGAAAGGAAATCGCTGATGCAGCTGGCGTGTGTGAAGGCAGGCGCCGCACTCTTGTAGCGCCGCGCCGCACAAGAGTGATGCCCGGCCGAACAAGTCCCGTGCGCTCAGAAAAACCGTCGGATCCTGAGGATGGCGCCAGGGTGATGGTTTGTGGCGGGCAGTAAAAGGAAACTTAACATGGAACAACAAGCGACTGAACCCGGACTCTGCCAGTGTGGGTGCGGTGGGAACCCGAAAGACGTGCAAGGCCAGATGCGGCACTCCCGCATTTCGACCACGATGGACATTTACGCACAGTTCGTGCCGGAGTCACAGCGGCGCGCCTTGGCGAAGATGTCGGCGATGGTCGAAGCCCGCACGTCAAAGCCGATTGCACCGACGAGCACACGCAGTATTGCTATGCCGCCGCAATCGCGGATGGTGAATTAGCTAGTTGGAAATTATTTTGGAGCCAATTGGAGCCAAATCGGGTGGGACGATGGAGCTAAGTGCTTGAAAACATGGTGGCCAGGGACGGAGTTGAACCGCCGACGCCAGCCTTTTCAGAACCGTGGTTTTGAGTACTTACAACGCTTTACAAGCCGCCTAGGACTGCCTTAGTACGTTATAAGCCCTGTAAAACGGAAACACCACAGGTGTAGACCACAGGTGGGATTCTCCTAACGGGCCAGATCTGTAGGCGAACAAAACACGAATATCACAGGCTCTGAGCCGCAGCCCATATCGTATGGCCGCTTCAAGCGTATCGATGTTTATGTCCTTTAGAGCCTTGAACCGAATGCAATATCCGGTCACGCTCGCCTTGCCTAGTCTTTTTCCATACGTTTTGGCTATGGACTCTGGTGAAAATCGTGAGTCGAAAGTCGAAGTGTTCAGTCTTCGAGAGTCGGCAAGGTCTGGGTTCGAATTTTTCTTTCCCCAGCCCCGATTTTGAGTGGTATTTCTCCCCGGTTTTCTCCTGCTGTTTTCGAATGCCTGAAACTAGCCACGGAGCAGACCTTTAGAACTACTGGGTGCTTTCGGAATCTCCTCATCCGCCTTGACCCGGGACAGACCGGATGCCCCGTACATTACTTACTGTATTCGGTGCTTTTGTCTGCTGCATTACACTTGCAAAGGCCTTTCCACGCCACTACTGTAGGCGGCAACGATGCGAGTGCTAGTAGTCGATGACCATGAATTTGTCCGCCGTGGCGTGCGCTCCCTTCTCCTCAGCCAATCCAACTACGAAGTTTGCGGCGAAGCGGTTGACGGACAGGATGCGTTAGAAAAAGCTCGCGAGCTAAAGCCAGATGTGATCGTCATGGATGTCAGCATGCCTAAGCTGAATGGGTTGGAGGCGACCCGCCTAATCCGAAGCATGCTTCCTGATTCCGAGGTACTTATTCTCAGTCAACACGAGTCCTCCCAAATGCTCAAGGAAGCTGTTAAGGCGGGGGCTCTCGGCTATGTGGTGAAGTCCGCGATTTCAAAAGACCTGCTTACGGCTTTGGCCGATGTCGGTCAGCATAAACCTTTTTTTGATGCCTCGATTCCTGAGGGTGCCAACCGATCCCGCCATATTGATGCTCAGGAAGTTTTGCAACGGAGCGCGGCTCTGGAGCAGGCCCTCCGTGAGAGTGAGGAACTTTATCGTTCTACCTTCGATCTGGCGGCGGTGGGAATTGCGCATGTGAGCCCCGATGGTCAATGGCTCAGAGTGAACAAGAAGCTGTGCAAGATCGTCGGTTACAGCGAAAAAGAACTCCTTAAGATGAGGTTTCAGGACATCACTCATCCGGATGACCTCGGAACTGATGTCGCTGAGGGCGAGAAGGTAATGACTGGCGCTTTAGATACCTATTCGATGGAGAAACGCTACATTCGAAAAGACGGGTCGCTCGTCTGGGTTAATCTGACGGTCTCAGCGGCGCGGCACGCAAGCGGACAACTAAAGCACTTTATATCGGTAGTTGAAGACATCACTGAGCGCAAAGCCGCCGAGGAAGCACAGCGTGCCAGCGAAGCTCGGCTCGAATTAGCCTTAGAAGCATCTAAAACAGCATTGTTTGAGTGGGACATCGAGAAGCAGAGCGGCAAGTGGAATCCCCAGATGACAGCGATTTACGGCTTCCAACCCAAAAGTGAATACATCACCGCCGAGGAATGGAGCGGACTGTTCCATTCTGAGGACGTGAATCGGCTACGTGCAGAGGCCGAACGCTTTCTCGCAAATAAGGAAAAAAAGCAGTTCGATTTCGAATTTCGCACAACTAAGCCTGATGGCGAAACGAAGTGGATTCTATCCCACGGGCGCATCCTCCGTGATCTCAACGGAAAGGCTGTACGCCTGATTGGTACCCACACTGACACTACGGACCGCAAGCTGGTCGAGCAAGCATTGCGGGAAAGTGAACAGCGTTTTCGCGTGATTACTGATGCTTCGCCGATCATGGTCTGGATGTCTGGCACGGATAAGCTTTGTTATTACTTCAATAAGGGCTGGTTGGATTTCGTCGGGCGCACTCTCGAACAGGAATCGGGTAATGGCTGGGCGGAGAACGTGCACCCAGATGACTTCGACCGATGTCTGCAAATCTACGTAACCAACTTCGATGCTCGTCGCCCATTTGAAATGGAGTATCGGCTGCGGCATCACACAGGCGAATACCGTTGGATTCTTGATCGCGGGGTGCCGCGCTACGCGCCTGATGGAATGTTTGAAGGATATGTTGGGGGCTGTCTCGACATCCACAATCAAAAAGAGGCGGCAGAAAAAATCCGAATTGCTAACGAAGCCTTGCGCCCAGTGAAGATCGCCTAGCAGAGGTCGTTGCACCAGAATTGGCTAAAGAAGGAAGAAATATCGAGGAAGTGGTTCAACAATTGAATCGCGAGATACGCACCACTGTCCTAGCTTCTGAATCCACTGTAGCTTTCGACACAGGGCAATCCCACCTGAAACTATGCAGCAGAGATGCTGCGGACTGACTCGCCATTTTCTTGTGAATCAGTGGATGCCAGTCCGGTTAAAGGAACGCTAATGATGATCGTCGTTCCGGCATCATCGGACTCGATTTCCATTGATCCGCCCAAGTCTCGCACTCGCTCCCGCATACCCGCTAGTCCTACCCCCGTTCCCGAGCCAGATTCGAGCACGCGTTGTAGCCGATCTTTGGGTATTCCTTTACCGTTGTCACTTACATCAAGCTGAATGTGTTTGGCGTCAACAAGGAGACGGATGTCCACTTCCGAAGCACTAGAGTGTCGATGAACATTCGTAAGAGCTTCTTGCACGACACGAAACAGAGCAGTTTCTATGTCTCGATCGAGCCGACCTAGATCGAATGGCAAATCGAGGTTTACCTGAATGTCGCTACGTTGAGCGAAGCCGTCGACATACCATTGAAGTGCCGACCTCAAACCAGCTTCGTCCAACAATGGTGGGTGAAGCAGGTGGGAGATGGTGCGTGTTTCAGTCAGACACTTGTCCACAATCTCCGAGCACTCCGCAGCGACTGCGGCTTGCCTGCCCTCCGTGGTTGAGAGGAGATCGAGACTCATCTTTATGGCCGTCAGGTACTGCCCTAGACTGTCGTGCAATCCTCTAGCAATCCTGCGGCGTTCCTCGTCCTGCAAGCTGAGGATTCGCCCACTAAGATTCTTAGCAGCTTCTTCAGCCCGCTTGCGGGCAGTAATGTCAGTATTGATTTCAAGCCAACCCGCTGGTTTACCCTCGTTGTCCCGCAATGTAGTCCAGCGGCTGGTAACCACGATCTGAGTGCCGTCTCGCTTGATGTGCCGAAGTTCTCCCTCCCAGTTCCCTATGCTTTTAATCTCTTCCAGGGGGACGGGAAATTCAGTGCGAAGAATCTCATGCGGCGACCTGCCCAAAACCTCTCCGCTTTTCCAGCCATACAGCCGTTCGGCTCCCTCATTCCAATAAGAAATTTTGTCCTCGGAACACCGAACAAAAATTGCATCGTTTACCAAATCGAGCAGAGTTGCTTTCTGCAATAGTTCGGATGCCTTTTGCTCAAGCTCGGCGGTTCTTTCCTTCACTCGAATTTCAAGTTCTTGACGAACCTCGATCAGAGATTGTCGCAATTCCCGCTGTTCGTTGATGTTTGTGTTGGTTCCGAACCAACGGACGATCTTGCCGTCGCCGTCGCGGACTGGTCTGATGCGAGTCAGGAACCAGCGGAAAACGCCGTCAGCACCGCGCAGGGGAAATTCCATCTCAAAAGTCTGCCCCATCGCCAACGACCCTTTCCATCGTTCCAGTACGGAGGGCAGAATTTCAGGGTCATGCACCGATTGCCAGCCCCACCCTTCCATTTGTTCAGGTGTAGTGCCCGTGTACTCGTACCATCGTGCGTTGTACCAGAAGATGTGACCGTCTCCGCGTGCCATCCAGCATAGCTCTGGGATGGAGTCTGCCAACAAGTGAAACTCGCTTTCCTTCTCTCGAACTGTGTCCTCGACCGAGCGTCTTTTATGCTGCGACCTGCGGTTGGCCTCGCCAAGAGCGATGATGAAGCCGGAAAGAACTAAGAATCCGACGATCCCGGCAATTTGAGCTTTGGAGTCTTGGAGCGCGAAGGAACCGTGGGATGGAAGAAACCAGTACCAAACACCAAGCAGGCTTATGAGTGTCGTGACAATAGATGGCCCAAGACCGCAGTACCAAGCCGAGAAAACGACCGCAGCCCAGACAGTAAAGTAAGGGTAGTGCACTCCGAAAAAAGGAGAAAGCACCTGTCGGAGCAGCAGTGCGAGAACCGCAGTGAGCACCGCGAAAGTGTACCGTGCGGCAGTTGATTTCTTGTCAACGGTTGAGTCGAGAGAGGTCCGCATGTTCAGCCCTCACGTTGCGGAACGAAATCGAGATCAAGTACAAACTGCCTCGTCCAAGGCGAGAACCGCAAATGACATAGCGCGTCTGTTCGTTAGCGACAGAGATCGGTTCAATGATGCTGCCTACTGGTTTTGGTTCCAGACGTACAGGTAATTGGCGTCCGTGGCGGTCGCAACCTTACGCCCCCCTTTACGGGTTGCGCGATTCAACGCTGCACGAACCCTTTCCTTGCCTTCCGCCAGTTCAGCCAAGGGCACCTTGAGTGCAACGCCCTCTTTTAGTTGATCGAGATCAGCGAGAATTTTGGTAACGATCTGTTTGTGCTTTCCATTTCGACCTTGCGGAACATCCATCAGAGCACAAGGTGCCCGCAACGATCTCACGCAAGATAAGGACCGTGGCTTCGGCTTCTGGGTCGAGGAGCATCTCGACATCTCGCGCCGTACCGCAGACCGCTGGTGTGATTGGTACGCGGTTGAGGCTGGAATCAAGCCGGAGTCAACTTTTAGTCACGTGTCTAAAAGTGACTTGGACATGGCGGTGGAGGACCTCGATACGCACAGTGGCAAGCTCCAGATCGCATTCAATGTCTGGGTGCCCAAGGCGATGCACGCGCGATACCAGAAAGCTCTGGCGCATCTCCAAAAGCAATTCGATGTGAAGGACAAGAAAGAAGCTCTCGTGCGAGGAGTCATCTATGCCGCGAACGTCATTAACAAGGGAACAATGGGCAGACGTAATGCAAGATTGGTGGGCCAACTTTCCGTTCCACACGGACGATCGGAACGTAAGGCACGAGGCCGTCGGCAGGTTCGAAAATCAATACGGACCATTAACGGAGAGAGAAAGGTCCAAGGCTCTGAGAAATTGGTCGCCCGCGCAAAAAGAGCGGTGGGGAACCAGCAAAGTGTTTCTGGCACCAACCGACATCGGGCAGAAGGAAGCTCTAAAGCTGCGCAAGCAGCTGCTGGACGATAGTCACTACGATCTCCTGCTCAACGAGACGGGGCTCCTACGCGCTGCAGACGGTGAATGATCCAGAGTTCGTGGAGTACGGTCGCCAAGTCAGGGAGCGCATCGAGCGATACCGGGCGGCCCACGCTGCTGAAAGCGATACGGAGGAATAACATGACACTACAAAGAAAGTTTTGACAAGGGATGGAGCGCAGCAATCGCGGAAGTGCAGAAGGAAATGAAGGGGTATTTCCAAGCGCGAGCAACGGGCAAGGCGGACCCGATAGAGGAATGGCTGCCAAGGCTGCTCGGTCTACTTCGCTGGTGAGTGATAGGGAGGACTATTTTTCCCTTTTGGATGCCATGGAAATGATCCATTGCTTCTTCTGTAAACAGACATACCAGGCGGAAGTCGAGTATGACGAAGAGACAGGCATCCTCCTGCCTCGCCTTGAATCCCAACTTGAGTGCCCCCATGAAGGCTGCCCGAGCGATGCCAAGGACCGGATACCCGGGCCGGGCTTGAATGATGGCTCAAGCTCAAAGTGAAAGGCATTCTGCACCAATGCCACCCGAACTTATCCAACTCGAATGCGAAGCGAGACAGCGACAGATATCCGTTTTCGACTTTCCCATCGTGATGCGCACGCGGCGCCAGAATGTTGGCGCTCCCGAAGTGCTTACAAGACGGACTTCGGCGGGGCGGAACCACTGTGGTTGTTATCGGTCCCGTCGAGCCCGATCGTGCCTCTCTCGGCATCTGAGCGGCAGAGCGGGGTGGTTCTCGGCTACATCTCCCAGAGCAAACCTGCGCGGTGCCCGGCATTTATGATTAGTGCTCGTCCGCACGCACAGGCATGGCGATCGACAAGAGTGGCGGGTTTGGCTGCATCGCGTATCAGGGGACGTCCGTTCTTCCCGGCCTCAAAGGTCGCTCTATCGAAATGGGGGATGATCAGAGGATTATTTTTGAGCCGCCGCTTCAGTTAGATGAATTCTGGCGAAAAGATCTAGGCCAGCACCAATTCAATCATCTCGCAAAAAGCAACTTCGCCATCTTGACCGAAGGCGCAGCTGTAGGTGACTCTGCTGAGTTCCTTACACTTGAAAGCAGGCTTTGGGGCACTCTCTATAGCATATTGTTGCTCGGCATCCCCCGATTTGTCGGTGGACTCGTGGTAGTTGGAACTACACATCCTAACGGAATCGTCACACACCGAGTCCAATCTCCTTATCCAATCCATTTGTGTCCACATGCAAAACCAGCTTTTGTCAGCGGGAACATGTTGCTCAAGGCAAAAGGCATTTCTCGCGGTCTTCGGGAGATTCACAGGCGGGGCGATCAATATCTACGCGTGCGCAGAGGCTTCAATGCATGGTTGGCCGGTACTAGGGCAGCGCACGGCGATGAGCGTCTTCATCAGTTCGTCAGAGCCGTAGAAGCGATTGTCAAACCGACACAGGGCGATATCGGCGCACAGTTTACATCGAGAGCTTTGCTCTTCGCGTCGAACGGCGAAGTGGTTTCCGAGCTGTACAAGCTTCGAAGCGTCACGGAGCACATGCTCGACTACTCCAGCGAGGTCACTGGTCACCCAAGTTGGGATGTTGAGCGACGTGGATGGTATCGTTCATTTCAGGCAGAGATTCTCGCAGGTAATGTCTATGCTCGACTTCTTGATAACGACAATCTTCGAGCACACTTCGCGACTGACGATACGATGGATGCCTTTTGGTCGCAGGAGATGTCCGACCGACGAGCGATTTGGGGGAAATCGATTAACCTGAACCACCTAGCGGACGCCAGATTTTGATCCGTGAGCTACTCCTAGATCATTCGCCAAGTGCACCGCGGGCAGGTTGTCCAGCACCTTTCAAGCAGATCGTTCCATCGAATGGTGTGTTGATGTATATCTCTGCAAACGGCAGGTCTGCCTCACAAAAAGCCTGTCGAAATGCGGTAACCTGATCGTCATCCACGAAACCTGCGACGCCGATAATCAAGGTAATCCCTCGGACTGCCTCTTCTCCACCATACCGCTGCAACTTGTGCCGGATGCCTTCCTCTATCCACCGACCATCCGGTGGCAGTGCGCCGCCTAGAGGGATATCGACCTGCGTGTTGGGCACCAAACCGGGACGCGAAATTACGATGTTGTGAACCAATTCTGCGAGTTCAGCCGAGCGTTCGTAAATGTCGTTGTATCGGAGTGTTGCATCTCGTTCCCCAACTTCGCCAGCAATGAGGCGAGCTAGTTGTTCAATTCGTGGCAACGGCATCCCGTGCATCTCTGCCTCGCCGCTTAGAGTCAAGCCTACATAGACCTGATTTACGCCCTGTTGCCCCAACATTTCCGTAAGCCTTGCCTGCGCCCTCTGGACGTTCTGGTTGTCATCCCGATGCCGGAAGTCCAACGGTATTGTGACGACCTGAGCCTCACGAGGGGGATGTCGCCCGCTGGGACTTACTAGAACAACATCGGCTGGTTCATGGTCACCAGCTCGCGCCTCGTAATCAGTGCCCTGCCTCTCGTTTAGATAGTGGGCTACCAGCCTGCCTTCTTCTACTTCACGAGCCACCCGTTGGTTCTCTCTGTCGCCCATGTTCAGCGCGTGTCTTGCAGTATCTTAAATGTGGTACAAAAGATTGTCCGTAACGGCGCTGTAAATGGCCCTCAGCCTCTCGTAGTCTGCGACCCCGAAGGAAGCAGGATTGAACCGCTTCCGAAGGCATCTCCCGGCATGCAAATTGTTTCTTGTTGTTTGGATTTCCCTCACAATGCTCTGCACCGAGCAGTCTCCCTCCGGTCCCTTGAACATCACTGCATTTAACAGGTCGAAGTTTCCCTCCGACGCGGCATCAATCAGATCGTCCAAAGAGACGGTAGCAGGAATCTTGAGTTCGCCCCCGTTTTCCTCATCCCACTCTACAAGCATAAAGGTCAGGAGTGCTGTCTCCAACGCCGCTCCGAGTGCAATCGCAGCCATGAAATATGAACCTGACGCGGCGAGCTTCTTCGCCTCGTCCTGATAGAAGACCATTAGCTCGTTCGCAGCATCACCGTGCTTGGTTCCGGTCAGTGAAGCCATTCGGTTTTTCCTTCGAGTCAAGGTCATAGTCTACTGCGCTGGGTTAGCCGTCGGATCGTGCCGATGGAAAGCGTCCGTCGATCGCCTTCATGATTTCCTCGGCCCACCGCACCGCATCCGCGATTGCGCTCATGGTCGCGGGAACTCTTTTGCCGCCATCGAACTGCGCCAGTTTGCGCGCAGCGAGAATGCTTGCCGCTATCAGCAGCACGCGTTTGCGGCCCTCGTCCACGTAAGGAGTTTATCACTTTCGCTTTTTGTTCGCCTTAAACTTAAAATGAACAGACACAGGTGTGAAATCACAGGTGTGAAATTTTGGGATGGTCGGCTAAACCATTGAAAGATATGGTGGCCAGGGACGGAGTTGAACCGCCGACGCCAGCCTTTTCAGGGCTGGACACAGCCGCCCCGATGTCATTGAATCACCGAAGCTTGTCACCAGTTTTCTCACGTTTCCCCGCTCATTTATTGGAACAGTAATGGAACAGGTTTCGGAACAGCTTGGTTCACGAGTCCAGTTCCCGTCAACTCACTCAGTTTGTTTACTGCTCTTCGTTGCGACTCTGGCACGAACTGCTGATAGATCTCCAGCGTCGTAGTCACCCTTGAGTGCCGCATCTGTGCTTGAGCATCCTTCACGTCGGCGCCGACTAATTTTAGCCAAGTGGCGTGAGACCGCCTAAGCACCTGCCAATTCACCCAACCCATCCCAAGCTTTCGTGCTGCGGGTTTGATGAACCGGCAAAGGATGTTGTTGTCCCGCATCGGTACGCCCTTGGCCACTGAAGCGAACACGATGTCATCAGGGCCCGTCGCCTTCACAGCGGCATATCGCCTAACAGCGGTGCCCGCTTTGATTTCGATGGTGACGGTTTTTGAGCCAATGAATGCGCTCGATCACACTACAGTTGACCGCAATCGTCGCATTGCTGGCTTCGCTCTTTGGAGTGCCCCACTCACCTCGGCAGTACCGCTCTTCGATGGTGATGGAGTCCGCGTGTACATTTTTCCACTTCAGGCCAATTACTTCACTTGCCCTGAGGCCCGTGTACACCGCCACATAAACCATCGTGGCGTATGGCTCAGGGATCAAAGAAAGCAAGGCAATAAACTTCGCCGGATCAATGTACGGCTTGATTCGATTGCCTTTCTTCCCAGGTGAAAGCCTCACTCCTTCCACGGGGTTCTTGACGAGCAGACCGTAGGTTACTGCCGAACCCAGAATACTGGACACAACGTCACGGATCTTATCCCGTGATTCGTAGGACAGGGCCGATTTGGTCATGCCAGAGAAATACTGTTGCAAGGTTAGGGGCGTCAGGTCACGCAAACACTTCGATCCAAACGCCGGCATGAGATAGTTCTTGATCACTCCCTCGTATCGGTCTCGGGTGCTCTTCGCCAGGAGCGGCAACAACGTCGATTCGTAGACATTTTCCACGTATTCCTCGAACTTTGTTGCTGAACCAATGGGTACGAGCCCCTGATTCATGGGTCGCAAAAACTCGGCGACCATTTTCTTGGCCTCGCGCTCTGGAATGTCTCCCGGAGCTAGTTTGTGGCGCTTACGTTTCCGCGTGCTCCTTCCATCCGAAAACGTGTCCACCCAATACAGTACATACCACCAATTACCTTCCCTCTTGGGGACGGGATTTTGAAATCTTCGGCGTGCCATCGCTTCAAGCTCTCCTTTCGATGGCTTGCCGAAATTTGCCTCGGCCGCAACAATACCATGACCTTCGCCCGAGGAGATCGCGATATTTTGGCCGGTACTCGCCATTCAACGGTGTGCCTTTGGGAACTCAGGTTGGGCGATGACATCATTACGAACCAAGGTTTATGCCTTCTTTGCTCCGCAGCTTATGCGACATCGGTCACGTTTCGTCACTATCGTCTCGGCCCGACTTTCGAAGGTTCACGGGTTCACGGTCTGCTCAACACTGGCCTTAGGCTCTGCTTTCTTAGCGAGTAAAGCAGATTTTTGACTTGTTTTCTGAGCTATGACGTTCTCGTGGCGAGTAATCTTCTCGGAAAGTGTTGAAATCCTGCATCTGACATACCTGTCGACAGCATGAAAAGCTTTCCGATTGGTGAGTAAGTGGTGAGTAGCCAGGAAGGGGGCAGCAGCCTGGGAAGCACGACGCTCCCGGAAGACGCCTACAGTAGTTCTTTTCTCCGCATATCCCTACGTACCTTAGTAATTGTGGACTCGATCCTGTGTTTTTGCTCTGGGTCAAGGTAAACAGAAAGAAACGACCGGTCATGGCTTTTCGTCCATCCGGCGGGCAAATCGGCTGCCCCCTCCTCATCGAGCCAATTGCATATTTCACGATCGGTTGAGTTGTGCGCTTTGGTTATTTTAAGAGCGATGGCGCGCTTTAGGGCGGAGCGATAATTTAGGTTACGACCGCTGGGACGAGGTGTTAAACCCTTGCAGCTTGCGAGCACCGCCTCACCGTATGAGGCCATTAGCCTTTCCCAGAGGACATTGCGAAGTGATTCTTTGAGTCCGCGCAGCACGTATTGGGTCTCGCCAATGGACAGGAATGCGGAAGCCGACTTTTGTTGTGATCGATCACTCTCAAGGGTATGCACTGCCCGGCTCCACCCACGCCTCCGTTGCGGATGCCATCTAGGGCACGTTCGCTGCGTACTTCTTAGAAGCTGGCAACAGCACCGAGGATTTGCGGGCGGCTCTGGGTCATGGCAGCATCGACATCACCGAGCGGTACTACTCGCACTTCACTGGCAAACGGCAGGCTGCGCTCGACGAAAGCATCGAACGAACGCAGGCGGCGATGGCCTCGGGCGACTGACGTATAGCGGTGATGGCACTTGACCTTGCAGGCGATCTTGTCGAATGGGACGCTACTGTCAGGCAGACCCTTAAGGCCATCAGCCCAAACGGCTCAAGAGCGGCTTGGATTTCCACTCTGCCCTTATGTACTCTTTCCTCTTGGCGCTGGGGCTGTAATTTAGTCGCGCTGGAGAGCCTTGACTTTGACAAATAGGCTGGTCTATCATCCTCGCCATCGCCGCCACCGGGGAGGATTTATGCCATCCGAACTTATCTTCGAACACAGAATCAAGGCTGAGGATTCATCAGAGATAGCAAGAAGGCGCAGCGTCCTCAAGAAATCGATCTCGCAGATCGAAGACGCTTTTTTGAGACTGCGAGGCGATCCGCATACGAAGAAAATGGCTGGCTCGCCGACCGCTTCAGCGGACGCACTTCGCTTTTATAATGAAGTGGTTGTGGATGGGCGTTACATCGACGAACTAGCAACCAATCCCGGCATGGTCGCCGAGAAGCTTGGGGCGAAAATAACTCAGGAAGCTCTTGAGCTCATGCGAAATATCCGAGGACAGGCCCCTATTCGGTCTGACGGTCCCGTTGAGGCGGTAATTGCCATTGCTGTCGTCGTGCTTGCTGATCGTCCTGTAAGCGAAGTGACCAAGCCTTTGGTTCTCGATTCTTCCGGAGAGGTCTGGGAACGTTTGTAGCTCTTTGATAGGGACTGGTGCGAATGGACAAGCCGAGAGTCGTTCTCGTCAGCATGCCCTGGGCCCCTGTTTCTGAGCCATCGCTCGGTCTTGCTATTCTGCATGCACATCTAAAGCAGGCGCAGATTCAATCGCGAGTGTTTCACGCTAGTATTGCCCTGCTTCGATATGTAAAATTTGAGACCTATAGCACGGTCTCTGAGTTTTGGGGCCTTAACGAGTTTGTCTTCACGGAAGCGCTATCTCCCGGTATTGACGAGGTCCAGCTTCAGGCATTGGTTGAACAATGCATCATTCATTCAGAAGGCCGCAGACCCGGGCGGGACGCATATCCTGATGCGGAGTCGCTCGCAGAGATGTTACTCAGATTTCGAGACGAAGCTGCTCCTCGCTACCTGGAGGACTGCGCCGAGAACATCCTGGCCGACGATCCAACGCTCGTCGGACTGACATGTCTTTTCGATCAGACACTGGCATCCGTGGCACTTGCAAAACTGATCAAGTTCAAGTCGCCAAGCACCCTTATCGCGTTAGGGGGATATGCGCTTCAAGGTGCTCCAGGCGAGCTGATCGTAAGGGCATTTCCCTGGATAGACTGCGTCGCTCAAGGTGACGGCGAAAGGACTATCGTTGAGCTTGCCAATGCGTCCGCAGACAGCGGGAACCTTTCAAGCATCGATGGTCTTATCCTACGCGATGGTCTCGCGTCCCCAGCTAAAAACATCTCTCTGGACGGGAGCGCCACTCCCAATTACGACAATTGGTTCGACGATGTTGCCGCCTTCCAGAAACAGCTGGGAATCGAGATTAAAACGGATACGCTTCCGGTGGAAAGCTCACGCGGCTGTTGGTGGGGACAACACAAACACTGTGTATTCTGCGGCATTGATGATGAAACCTTGAAGTTTCGTCACAAATCTCCACAGCGCGTCGTTGAGATGCTGGCTGAAATGAGAGGCAGATATGGGGAACATCAGTTTCGCTTCTCTGATTACATTCTGCCCCGCCCTTACTACGAAGAACTACTACCTCGATTAGCCAAGATCTCTCCTAAGTATCACCTTAAGTGCGAGATCAAAGCTAACCACCCGCCATCGAGAGTTAAGGCCCTTGCAGACGCCGGCTTTCGAGAGGTGCAGCCCGGAATAGAATCGTTTTCTTCCAACGTTCTACGATTAATGGACAAAGGTGTTAGCAGCATTCAAAACGTGGCACTCCTCAAGTATGGGTACAGAGAAAAGGTGCTGGTTCACTACAATTTCCTGTATGGCCTGCCAGGCGAATCGCCAGCCAGCTATCGGGAGATGCTTGCAAACATCCCCAAAATCTACCATTTCTTTCCACCAGTGGCTCGAACTGAGGCTATCGTAACCAGGTTCGCGCCATTGCATGCTAATCCGCAGCGATTCGGTTCCAACGCTAAACCAAGACACCATCGATGCTATGACGTGCTCTTCAGCCAGACTGCGCTTGAAGAGTGTGGCTTGACGTTGGATGACTACGCATACTACTTTGAACGTTACCTTGAATACTCTCCGGAAATGCAGGAGTTATATGCGCAGGTAGTTATGCAAATAAATCATTGGAAACACCGCCATCGAGAGAGCGATGTCTACCTGAGCTATGAGCCACAAGGTGATTCACTCTTGTTTGCCGACTCTCGCTTTGGAACCTTGAAACGTTACCGTATTTCAGGGATAGAAGCTGCTATCTACTTAGGTTGTGATCAAGCGCCCGCGGTCCAGTCAGCCCTGCTGGCTGATGTCAGTTCACGAATGGGTTGTTCCGGGAGTCAGGTTGCCGACGCATTGGCTCGGCTTGACGAAGAGCGACTCTTTTGGCGAGATGGCTCGCACGTCCTAGGACTCGCGGTGCCACACGCCATTGTAGAAGAGCATCTACAGTCCCAGTGGCCAAAGGACTGGACTTCGATTTATCTCTGAAGATTCAGGTGTGGCAGCATCGATAACCCTGACTAATTCAAAGCACTGTATGCCGCTTCAAACCATCCTCGAAGCGGGATCTCGTCATTCTTTGGGACAGCCACCCCATTCCCAACCCTCTCCGACCGTGTAATGGACAATAATGAAATCGAAGCATATTTTCTTCGCTTCCCCTAAAATAACAGGATGGATTGTCATGTGCTTCATCGTGCAGCGTCTTAGAGCGTTCTCGGCATCTGCCACCGAGAGTCCGCCGCGTGTGACATCTAGCATTATCTTCTGGACATCTTGTTGTTCCAGGACTCCAAGCATTTGCTCGAACTCCTGTCTTAAACCTGCGAGGCTTTTCTCCGTTGATTCGCCACCTATCATGTTTATGACCTCCACGTGATGTCTTACTAATTGTAAAAACAACTTGAAACAAAGCCCGCATTAGGTCAAGCACAATCCGATTGTACCTTTATCGTCGGTTTGAAGGCACAAGTTCGTCGAATTAATCCCTACTTCCTGGACGCTAGATTGGCTATGACATTTGCAGCCTCGACGCAGCAATCGCGCGGTTATGGACTCGTGCTGGCGATCAAATGGTCGCCACCGCGATTTGGCTAGAAATCAGAGCCTAGGATGGACAATCCGCGCATTGACTCTAGGTCTGCTCATCTCTCGCGCAGCCAATCTCGCCTGGCGAGAACAGGCCACGGCACTCATTGAGGACGTTTTAGGAGCGACAGCAGAATGGGTCCTGCTAGACGCGCTTATGGTCACCGAACTACCAACGTCTTTGATTGGCCAGAAACGGGATTCGGGGAAGTTGAGAGGCGGTCGGCAACAACGAAAACAATCGCTCAATTGGCGATAAATCTCGATTGCACTCAAAATCCTCCACTCCCCTCTCTACGCCCCAAGCCCCTGATGCACCTCTTCCAACAATCGAGCCGGGATGTACAGGGTGCGATACTTCCCAACTCCGTACTTGATGACGCCAATCATGCTGCCGAAGATCCTGCGGATGGTCGAGGGGTGCATACGCCATAAGGCCGCGACTTCGTTCCCTTGACCCATGCCGCCACGGTCGCGGGTGGTTCCTCAGCGAGCCGCTTAAGAGTCGCCTCGGGCGCTTCACCAGCCTCTGCCTGATACAAGGCGCGCGCCTGATCATTGAGCCGTTTGAGGCGCCGTCGCATCTTGACGAGAATCTGTTCCCGCACTAGGTCGCGGTGCGCCGCGTCTTCGAGCCTTGCGAATTCTTCAAAAAGTTGTTCGAGGCTGAGATCGGTATTGACCACGACCGGTTTCATCTCGGTCAGGTCCTTCAGGTGCGGATAGAGATCGACCGCATCGAAAATGCGGAAGGCTTCCTTATTGATCTCTGGACACGGCCGTGTAGCGCGCCCAAGCATTTGCTCATAGAGGATACGGCTGTTGACGCGCCTGATAAAGACGATGTTCTCGATACTTGGTACATCGATACCTGTTGTCAGGAGATCAACCGTAACTGCGATCTTCGGCAAGGCATCATTGCGATACGAACGGATCAGATCACCAACGCGGTCCACACTACCGGTGATTTTGCGAATGGCGGCATCTTCGATTTCTCCATAGGCCGCCCTGAAGGCGTCTTTCAGCTGCTTCACAACGATATCGGCGTGAGCATCGCTGACGGCGAAGACAAGGGTCTTACCAGGTAGGTTCGGATCAATGTGTTTTGCCAGTTCCTCTGCCACGACCTGGTTGAAGGGTTCCGTGACGACTTTCTTGTTGAATTCTTCAACATCAAAGCGAATCTCGTCAGGCGTCGTTGCAAGGTCTATGTTGCCAGTACTCGGATCGATCAGCTCGATCTCTTCACCTTTCTTGAACTTAATTCCGGCCTTGCTGAGGGCCGTGGTGATCTGGACCGGCGGCTCGTGATCGATGAGGTAGCCGTCGATCACCGCTTCACGATAGGAATATTTGTAAATAGGTTTCCCGAAAATGCTGACCGTGTGCAGCGCGGGCGTTGCGGTAAGCCCTATCTTGACCGCATCGAAATACTCTAGAACGCGCCGGTATTTCGATATGTAGTCGTCTTGGTTACGGAAGCTGAGCTCGGCATCCGACATCTCGCGGTCAAGCAGATAGCCCCGATGACATTCATCGACAACCATGAGGTCATACTGATCTACGGGTGGTACTTGGGCTAGGTCGTCAGTATAGAGAACCCGTTTGACTAGCCCCTGGATCGTGCAGATGTGAACCTTCGTCTCGGAATCGGGCATGGCCGCATCTAGGCCCTTGAGCCCGAAAATGTCGGCGAATGTTTTCGCGCTCACGATGCGTGTCGTCTCGAATTCCCCAGCCGCCTGCTTTCCGAGCGCGTTCCGGTCTACGACAAAGCACACCCGGCGGAAACGTTTCGCCGCCAGTAACCGATACAGCATTGCGATCGCAAGCTTTGTTTTGCCGGTGCCCGTCGCCATGGCGAGCAGCATGTTCCGGAGATCTTTCGCCAGCCCCGCCTCAACCCTCTCAATGGCCAGTTTCTGATAAGGTCGAAGGGGAAACCCGAAGTCGAACGCTCTTGCCTGTAGATCAGCCTGGGCCGTATCCACATCGATTTCCAACATTCCCTTGAGTCCGTCCGGTGTCGGCCAATCGACCAAGGCGCGCCGGTGATTGGTCGGCCTGCGGACATCCCGGAACCAGATGCCGCTCTCAGTTTCAATCTGCTGAAGATAAGGACGGCCGTTTGACGAGAAGACGAAGGGCACGACAAACCGCTGATCAGCACTATCCATCCACGGTCCGCCGAAAGGTTCAGCTCCGCCATCGAAGCGAAATCCCCGCGCGTAACGCTGTGCCTGGTCGATATGTGACGAGACGTTCTTGTTACGGCGCTTCGCTTCAACCACGGCGATGCAGCGTGTGCCAATGAACAGCGCGTAATCAGCAGGCCCGCTCTTGGTGGGCCATTCAGCGATTGCCAAGTTACGTCCTCTTGCCGGTCGCGTACCCGTGGCGTAGCGAAGTGTCGGAGTATCGACTTCCCAACCACGAGTGCGGAGCTGGGCGTCGATGACTGTTCGCGTCGCAGCCTCATCGATGTCAATCTCCGACGCGGCGGCTTCGGCCTTCGCGACAATAGCGGCCGTAGTCTGCGCGGTCGCTTGCGCACCGACCGTCTGTATCGCCTGCAGCTCCGACGCCAACGCCGATTTTGCCTTTTCCGCTTCGCTGGCAAGCTGCTCCCAAACCGCCCTCTCCTCTGCTTCCTTACGTGCACGTTCTTGAGCGTTTACCCGTTCACGCGCTTCAGCTTCGGCAGCTATACGTGCTTTGTCTGCTTCCGAGCGCGTCTGGTCGAGCACTACTCGCAACCGTGCCAACTCTTCCTGTAAAACCTTCGTGGCATCGGCCGGGTCCGGCGGTGGCACGAAAGGTCCAGCCGAAAAACTGGCCTGTCCAAACGTACGGTGAAACCAGATGCCAAGTTGCCGCGCGATTTTCAGCATACTGAGGGCTTCAGCATGATCGTCGGCTTGAGCGTGGGTTGCTCGATTGCCCGCGATGCGGAGCTGATGGAACAGCTCACCTACCTCTCGCGGGACGATGCGCTCGAATTTGAGACGCCGGAGCAGATCCGCTTGCGGTTCCTCGGGCGACGCCAGAAGGCCGGCTTTCGCGGCCGTTAACTGCGCGAGGACTTCACCGAACTGACGGAGCTTAATGAGGCAGGTATTCGGGTCTTCTTTGAAATAGCGTTCAGCCAACGCACCCAGCCGCACGAGCTGTGCATCGTGCTTTCCTAAGAAGTCGAAATTAGCTGAAATCGGTTTCATCGAGGGCAAAGTCCACTACTATGACCCATAAAGGTAACGTTTTCAGTGTGGTATTACCACTCCCCAAGATAGCCAACGTCCTGGACTTACTTTGCTCAGCTCCATTTGGGAGCGTGAAGCCCACCCGTTTTTCCGGAGTTAAGCTTTCTTCCTTTGCCACAGTGACGCTGATCCCCGGAGACGAGGAACGCGCTCGATTCTGTCATCTTTTGCTAGTCGGAGAAACACTCTCTTCACTTCGTTTTCAGAACGAATTCCCGTGATTTCCCGCGCTTGAGAATTGCGGATTGTCTCATGCTTTTCAAGAAACTCGAGAATCGCCTCCTCTGGCGAGGCCAATGGCGAGTGTGGCAGAACGACTTTAACGTAGTTGCCCTCTTCGCTAATCACCGGGCTCTTTAGTTTCCATTCTTTCATCTTCTGAAAAGCAGTGTTGAGGCCCTCGCCCATATCCTTGTTTGGTGGTTCCTTGTATCGTGACAGAGTGCGAACGATCTTAGGATTCCGGGAGTACCGTGAGTCAAGGATGTTTTCGACCGTTACGTAGCCGGGCAGTCTCCCCGGACTCATAACCTCAATTCGATTATTGAAAACGTGAACGTGGATGTTGTCGGAAATCGAGTAGTCCCGATGGATGACCGCGTTGACAAGAATCTCCCATATTGCTTCCGGTGGGTACTCTGCAGTTCGCAGACCGTCGAATGTCCAAATCGCAACTGACGACATGAGGTCGCGAAGGCGATCCACCGCCAGATGAATTTGTCGGTACAGAGGGCCTTCGATGAGGGTTGTTTCTTTTAGATGCTCGCGTTCAGGCTCATCCTCTTTGGTCTCATAGCGAGCAATCCTGATTCCACTCTGTTTTGGAACAATACCCGATGGGTTATCGGCGAAAAGTAAGATTCCTGAAATTTTTGGCTCCCAAGTAGTGACGTCCACCAAGTGTTGATTTACGGCGAATTCGAGTGGATCAGTCTTTGGGGAGTAGTCGTTCAAGAAAGATTGGATTTCCTTACCATCAACTACGCTTTCGATACGCGCGGCCCTGATGGGCTGATCCTCGTAGGACGCGGCACCTTTCGCGTATGTGAGTTCCAGAACCTTACTATGATCGATCAGAGGAGTCGATTGAGCCGACATTCGTACGTACACCGTCGCGTCGCTAGTTGGGTGAACCATCGCACTTTTTTCTACATCTACCATCATGATGAAGCCGGGGCGTCCGACACATGTCAAGAAGTGGAAAGAGAATGGTAGGGAGGGCTTCAACTCGGACAGGGCCTGCACGTGGCCGTTAAACTCTTCGATAGTGGCGGCACCCTGCCAACGCTTTTCCCGATCAGGTTCACCCCGATCATCTGCAATCCCAATAGCAATTTCACCACCATCAGCATTGGCGAACGCTGTAGCAACCTTCTGAATTTTTGCCGGCTTAACTTTCAGTGATTTACGGTCGAAGAAATGATCTTCTGCGCGTGAGCAAAGTTTATCAGCGTCCTCCGTCGAAATGTTCTTAGTCCTCATATCCAAAGCTCGTGCCAATTTTCGGTGGGCATCATCGCACTAGGGTGTCGATGTTCCTCGTCTGTCGGAACGGTTATTACTGATTCTTTCTGTCGCATAATTACCGACCTTTGATTTGAGAAGGCCCGTGGGCGATTATTTCAGCGACCCCCTTGTAATCACTGATCTCTCCCGTGGCACAAATGTGCTTGTTCAGGTACATCTCTTCAGGATCACCGAACTTCGGGCGATCACTCCCCCAGATCAACACCGTAAAAATCTCGTTCGGGTACGGCTTGTCGAGATTGATGAACGTTGGGTTTCCGCGATTCCTTGCTGCGTAGTGCGTGCTGGCCACCTCCCCACACACCGTTGCCACCTCCCCAACGTGATCTTTAGCCTCGGCTGCCGTCAAGGTCTTCTGAGCCTGAGCGAACGGGATCGCCAGTAAGACGAAAACCAGAACGCGAGACAATCTAGCACCGGGCGTCATTTGACCCTTTCCGGTCTGGCATTATATCTTCTTCCCCAGACGCGCCATCGTTATGTCTGTATGCTACTCGCCACACCACACTTCACACACTTTCCCGGAGCGCAGATTCAGCAGCGTCGCGGATGCGCACGCTCCAGACGGTGAGCCTTCAATGAACTTGACGCGGTCTCCCTTGTCGAAGTTAAAGCAGTAAGTCTTAGCTTTGAATACTTCGCCGTTTATGATGAACGTCTCATCGTTCAGCGACGCTTCGACCACGTCGCCGGGCGTCGAGCCGATTGTTTCGCCGCCCCCCGAAACGCCCCGGCGTATTGGCGTCACGTCCGCAGATTCATCCTCATCCTTATTTATGATCTTACCGCCGCACAGGACAACATCGTCAGCCGCCAGCCACAGGGCCGTATCCACAGTGTCTACGTCATCAACTTCCCACATCGAGCCATCATCCAACTTAATAACTTTGCCGTCGCCTTCGACCGATTCGATGGATAAGCCGGACACACACGTCTCGGATTGTCTACGGTGTGATGCGCCTACGACAGCTTGCGAGGCAGACCGACTGGGTGCAACCTTAGCCTCCGCAGCAGCAACCGACTTTGCCTGCTCAGATGTCAATAGAGAGTGATTGCAAATTGCTGAGTATCGACCATCAAGGCAGGTCTTTAGGTTCTCCGAGTGCTCTGCGGACTGGACTCGCACAGCATCATCGAGCGACAACAGACCGTGATTACACAAGGCAGGATAGCGGCCTGACAAACACACAGTAAGATTTTCAATTCGTTCGGCATATTTCACCTGCCCCGATTGATCCGCAGTGAGCCGAGAGTGGTCGCACAACGCTGCGTACTTTCCGGTCATACAGACTCGGAGATTCTCGCGATTTTCAGCAATCCGAACCTGCTGTGCCTGCTCACTAGCCAGTGCACTATGGTCGCACAGTGCTGGGAACTGCCCGGATAGACATGTTTCAAGATTTTGGTTAGCCTTGTCCTGCGAATATGTTGACGTGACAACGAACAACAGAAATGTGACAACCCACCGTGAAATTGTCATGAATATGTCCTCGCGTAAGACGGCGTAGTACAGTCTCGAGTGAGCGCGTTGGCGAGTCAGTCCTGAAACTCAATTTTTCACTGTCATCGCGTCGGAATCTACGGCCGTCTTTCCGATGACTCCTTCAAGACCAGCCAGAACTCCTCGGTAGTCATTTTTGTCGCACTGCATTGCAAAACCACCCTTCTTGTCCCCATCGGCCCAAGTCAAGCCGACGTAGTGCTTCTTCGACTTAGTAAGGGCCATTAATGCGCCGATGCCGAAGGTCACTACCGCAAGCCCAATCGCCGCTCCAACTCTCCGATGGACATCTTGCCCGTAACTGATCTCCGTGACGGCAGAAGCAGGTATTGTTATGACCTCCCCCTTGTCTCTCACCAGTCGTACTTGGTTTGAGTCGATAAACAACTTCATCCCAGTTCCTGCTTTGGCATCGGCTATCGAACCTCCGTCGTATGTGACTTTGTACCCGTTGTCACCAGCAAATACCGCCAACGGAATCACAACACAGAGAACCACCGCCAAGAACCTATTCATCCTCATACTGTCTCCTGACTTGTCGAAGAATTGGAACAAATGGCCCGAGAACCGGATCGTGACGATAAATCAACCCTGACACGCAGTCGCGCACCGTATACCGAACGTCACCAAACGTACGGCAAAGGGACAAATGATGAAATGGCCTGAAGGTGATGCACCGCGGCACACAGGTGCTATTTAAGCAGTCTGCTTAGTTGTATGAATTGGTGCGCTGCAGAGATTCCTGTTCACTCGACTTCTCGGTGCCCGAATCTTGATGCACAGGGGAGGTCTGTCCCTGAGCTCATGTTTCCAACAGGGGGTTCTGCTCGAACCTCCAGTCCGGGAGACGCAACTTCGCAGTTTTGATGGGACCGAGCTTCCACGATCCGCGCGCCGGAACGAACCGGTCCGACCCAAAACAAAACGTCCCAGACTCATTTCGAGTCGTAGGACGTTAAGTCGAACAGCCCTCCCCCGAAGCCTGCTCAATCACAATCTATCGTAACTGGGTCCTACTCGGGAAGGTCACGTTAGGAACAACTTGCCGGTTACGAGTGAGACTTGAAACGGTCTATGCAGCCTTCTTCTGCTGAGCTTTTATTTTTGCCCATCTCGCTCGCTGGAACGCAGCGATCTTCCTGCGGGCTGAAGCCGACATAGTGTGCTTCACAGGAGCCGAGGACGTTGTTTTCGCTATCTCAATTTCTGGCTGCGATCCGTTCTTAGCCCTCGCCCATCGTGCCCGTTGCGCCCGCGCCATCTTGAGGCGCGAAGCCTTCGATATTATCCGGGTCGGTTGGTTTGCTTTCCCGAATGTTCCAGAACCATTTAATGACTCGATTACTAAAATCGCTTGATCCAACTTCTCCACATGTGCTTGTGCCTGCTTGCGCTCAGCACGAAGCTGCTGAAGCGCCCCAGTTAGGTTCCCCATTGTTCCCCCTCAAGTTTGACAACGGAAGCTATTGTATAAGACTGGAGTGGACTAGCCGTTGAAACCAAACTCAGGCGGGACTTTTGAAGAGGGCTGTGCCGGGGCCATAAACTGACTCGTACCTGATTGCTTATAACTCGTTTACCGCCTTCGCCACGGCAGGATATGATGAGCGCCAACGAAAGGTTGGCGTCATGGCGAACCCTGAACATCTCGCAAAACTCAAGCAAGGTATAGAGGCTTGGAATGAATGGAGAAAGACAAACCCCGAAATAGTCCCGGATCTCCGCTATGCCCAACTCGAGGGAACGGATCTCAGCGAGGCCGACCTTACCGTACCGGCAACTGACGATCCCTTGCTGCGCTACCTGCAATAATGAGCACCTAGGTAGGATCGAAGCACAGGTGCAAGCAGCATGTGATGAGGGCCGCGAATCAGTACTCCAACTCCCACCCGTTACACTGTTTTTGTGGGCAGGGAAGATTTTCTACGGCCTTTTATACCGAGAACATTTGCTGAGTTGGAGTCGGCGCGAAGCCGATAAGGGTCCAATCGTACCCGCAGAGGTGCTGGAAAGATACCGACTACATCATCAATTCTTGCAGGCCGCACGGATCCCATTTGAGTTCAGCCCGCTACCGGCCTCCATCTTTGTTTACGACACACTCGAACCAACAGAACGCCAGATGCAGTTCGATTATTGGGACAACATCCCCGGCATGGGCCTTTCAATTCGCGTTGGGAAGGTCGGCATCATTGTTTGCTTGCAGGATGGCGGCGCAGTGAAGTATTCCTTCGAAAAGGTATACGAAAGAATTGGCAAACTGAAGTTGCATTGGGCGCAATTCGCAGAAGTGACCGCAAGAACCTTCTACGATCTATCCAGATTCAACCGCGTCCCGAAGTTCATGTTGGTCGAAGGAAAAGACCGCGTTCATGCGGTACTGAATCCATTGGGTGGATTAAGTGGAAAGCCTCTGTTTGAAAACTGGAATATGCAAGACTACGCGAAGGCGCTCGCATTTTATTTTCGGTGCTCAGAAGAACAGATTCACCCCGAACCCGACAAGGCGGTGAGTTGGTTATTTCGAGCGGGAAGACTCAGGCGTATGCGGCCAGACGATCCAGTGTAGAAGGCATTTCGTCGTGTGTCCTACCACTCAGATCCGACTTGTTTTCGGTAGTTGCATCGTGGCCATTAGGGGATGTTCTGGCAACAGCGCAGCCGGTTTGACCTTCAGGGTGCCCAGCGTGCGGAGAACGGTTTGTGCCGGTCCCGAGTCAACCGGGGGTTTTGAGTGTAATGGCCTCCCTTGAAAAGAGCCGTAACCCACTGCAAACAGGAGGTTGGGGTAGAGCCTCTTTTCATGCTTCGTTGTGACCGGAGTCCGGTCATGCTGACCTGTTAACAGCAGTTATCGGCAAATAGCAAGGGATGGCAGGTGTTCTTGGCTACTGCAGCTTGGCGTATTCCGCTTTGCTTCCTTCAGGATGCGGATGTCGGGGTCGGCTCCCTGCGAGGTTCTCGACTGCAAGGCATTGGCGCGAGCCAATCCGAGATCCGCCAACGCTTCCCCTTCCCCAACCTACGGTGCGGTTTCAGGGTTGTCCTTCAACGAACTACTTTGTCGTCCGGCTCAAAGCCGGATCAAAATTCTCCATGATCCATACGTCGGACTTAGCTTCACTCAGGGGGACGACGATGCCCCGGCCGTCGGGGCTCATGCAGCCAGATAAGGAATCGACGACATCGCCGGGCAAGGTCGCGACGGAAACAGGCTGGTTCGGGCTGGCGATTCCAACCTTGACGATCTCTCGTCCCTGGGTGGAGTAGACATATTTGCCATCCGGCGACCAGCCCAGGGGTAAATTGTCGCCATTCCCGTTGTTAGCAAGTAGCGGAGTCTCGGAATACGGTTCTAGCGAGATGGTCCAGATCCCGCGATCCGGGTGTCGATTCCAATTAACGGCTACGTTCTTGCCGTCGGGCGAAAATATCGGTCTAAAGGGTAGCCAGCCTACAGATGGATCGTGGATTAGCAGTTGCTCTTCCTGCGTTTTGCCGTTTATCCGGCTCAGATTTCGAACCCCAGGTATTTGGTAAACAATTTCGGGGCTTGGAAACCAGGAGAGTCGGTGGTTACTGTCGGCTGCGTTGGTCCGTTCCAGGGGTTGCGCGGCACCGCCGTTCGCATTGACCATCCAGACTTTGGTTGACCCGTTTTGTCTGCTGACGAAAGCAATATGCTGGCTATCGGGTGACCAGGCCGGGTTGGCAGCCAAGGCATGCTCGAAAAAAGTAAGTTGGATAGGCTGACCCCCGGAAAGCTGCATCTTGTAGATGTTGGTGTTTTCAAGGCTGGAACCCAAAGGAAAGGTCAACCAGCGGCCATCGGGAGAGAAACTGGCCTCGCCATAGTAGGAGGTGCCCGAAGTGAGCTGGCTGATTTCGGGTTTTCCTTTTCCCTCAGCGTGGAGACGGACGCGCCATAAGTTCGAATTGTCATTCACCCTGGTGTACGCCAGCCGAGACCCATCGGCGGAGATGCTAATGGTGTCTTCTCCAACTTGCAGACCGCTGGCCAGCACCGACGGCTCGGCATGTCCGCCCCTGGCCGACACCTTTACCAGCTCACTTGTGCTTTCTGTTCTGCGCAAGTAATAGATCGAGTCGCCCGCAGGCGACCATCGCGAAGAGTCGATTTCATAATTTTCTTCAACCAGCTTGCGCGCCTCGGAGCCATCCGGCTTGAGCGTCCAGATCTGATTTTTGTCCCCGGCTTGTACAAGAGCCAGAATCAGCCCCGCTTTAGGAGACGAGTCGATGCCCAATAGCCAGGTGTATCGTGGCAGAGATATATGCTTTACCTGTCCGCTCAGCTTGTCCACCAGGCTCAATCCCGGCTCTCTTTCCCCCGAACTGCCTGTCACGATCCCAGCTCCATCCGGCGACCAGCATGCGTTCGTAGCCGCCCCGAATTTGCGAGCGACACCGCCCAAACGCGAAATCAGAAAGACGTGCGGAGTAGCTTCTGCGGAGCGGTCGTTTCCTATAAAAACCAGGTCTGAGCCATCCGGTGACCATAGCGGACCCGCCAAAAAGGGTCCGCGCGTTAGTTCAAGAGTAGAACCGTTAGGAGCCTGCACCATCAGCTGGTTATCTTCGCCATGTTTCCTGACCACATACGCCACAAACATTCCGTCGGGCGAAATGGCAGGTTCATAAGTGTCGCCCCGGAACGTCACTTGCCGGTGCGATGCGCTAACTTCCCGGATTTGAGTCGACGGCGTGCTGCGCCTGATGTAGAGAACGCCTGCCAGAATCAGGACAACGAGCAGGACACCTGCCGCCATCGCGGACTGGTGTAGTCGCCATCCACTGCGAACAGGGGAACCTGTATTCACGAGAAGTAGTTTGGCGGAATCCGTGTCTCGCTTTAACCTCAGCAGATCGGCGCGCATGTCCGCTGCATGCTGGTAACGCAGGTTACAGTCCTTCTCCAGAGCTTTGCTGATAGTTCGCTCCAGTTCGACGGATAGCTGAGGGTTGGTTCGCTGTGCCGGTAGTGCCTCGCGATGCAAAATGGCGTCCTGAACGACCGCCACCGTGTTCCCCGGAAAGGCGCGCTCGCCGGTGGCCATCTCATAGAGCACCAAGCCAAACGAGAACACGTCGGTGCGCGCGTCCAGCGTCTCGCCCCGCACCTGTTCGGGCGACATGTAATAAGCCGTGCCCACGGTCGTGCCTGTCCGCGTCAATCGCAGATTCGAAAACGTCGCTGTTGGCGCGTTCGCCACCGAAGTTTCACTCAACGCAACTTGCTCCGGGGTCTGGTTCTGGACGACATCTTGTTCGACAATTTTCGCCAGACCGAAGTCGAGGATCTTGACTTCACCAGATTTGGTAACCAAGATGTTGGCTGGCTTGACGTCGCGATGAATGATGCCTTTCGCGTGTGCGGCTTCCAGTCCGGCGACAATTTGCAGCGCCAGATCAAGCACCTCACTCGTTGGCAAAGGCTTTTTTTGCTGTCCGGCGGTTTCAATCCTTTCCTGCAGGGTCTGCCCCTCCAGCAATTGCATCACGATGAAGGGCTGGCCCTCGTGCTCCCCGAGTTCGTAGATCGGACAGATGTTGGGATGTTCGAGTGCTGAAGCCGCCCGGGCTTCGCGTTCAAGGCGCTCGAAAGCATTCGGATCGCTGGCCAACTCTGCAGGCAGGAACTTGATCGCCACCTTGCGTCCCAGCTTCAGATCTTCCGCCTTGTACACCACTCCCATACCCCCGCCACCCAGCACCTGCAGAATCCGGTAGTGCGAGACTTTCTTGCCTACCAGATTTCCGGCTTCTGGACCCTGCTCCTTTAGCGTCGCAGGACTCGCTTCTGGCGGACTGACTTCCACCACCGGAGCGATGAAGCGATATCCCATTCCGGTGACGGTTTGCAGGTATCGCGGGTGTTCCGGATCGTCGTCCAGAACTTGGCGGAGTTTGCGCACCGCTGCGTTGATGCTGTTGTCCGTATCCAGGAAAACATCTTTCCCCCAGATGCGGGCCACGATCTCATTGCGGGTGACCAACTCCCCCCGGCGTTCCACCAGCAGAAACAGGAGTTCCATGGGGATGCGCGACAACCGAATCGGTTGTCCGGAGCGGCGCAGTTCATAAGCGCGCCAGTCCAGTTCCAGATCGTCGGCAAATTTTACCGGGGTCGAAAGCATGCTAAGCACCCCGAAGATGGTTGCCCGACATTGTACATCCGACCGGCGTGAATGCATCAAGTGTCGTGTTTTTCGAGGCTTGCGGCTTACTTGAAAATTTAAGCTAATTTTCAGCCGCGCACTATTGTCCAAAGACCGCTGTTCGCACAATATGCCATCCAGTTCGGGTGAACCGAACAACAGGGACGCAAAAAGACGAAGCCGACCCCTGTGGAACAATGCGGTTAAGTGATCGAGTTACGAAATAGTCAAAGGAGAACACCATGAAGAATCAAATAGCGAAGTCTTTAGTCAAGATGCTTGCCCTCGTTTTGGGAATTACCTGCGTGCAATCTGCGCCAGCACAAACCTTTAAGAGGGTAAAAGTCAACGGCAACGTCCCGCTCGTTCAAGTCACCTCCGGAGGCCACAGCGTCTGGGCGCTCGCCAGCAATGGCAAACCATATATTTTCAACGGCAACAGTTTCGTGTTGGCGAACAATATCTCGCTAAGCCAGATCGCCGTCGGCGGAGGCAATGCGGCCCAAGCGGATGCGGTTTGGGCGCTGAATTCTTCGGGCGGTATCTACCGTGCCAGCAAAAGCGGAGGATCCTGGGTCTTCTCACCAGTCCCGGGTGTTCTTGATGTCATCGAGGTGGGTCCTGGCTACCAAGATAGTTGCCACCCCTACGAAGTATGGGGACTCAACTCGAGTTCCCAGATCTTCCGTTACAACTTTTGCGGGAACAATTTCGATCAGGAGAACGGATTCCTTTGCGAAGTAAACGTTGGTGGCGGCGAAATCTGGGGCGCACAGTGCGGCCCTAACGTCTATCGCTTCAATTTTTCTACGGGTAATTTCGACCAAGTCGCTGATCCATTTGGAGCGATTCCGGCGCTTACGGTCGGCCCGAATGGGGTATGGGCGATAGACACGGGCAATGATGTGGTTTATCAGTACGACGACTTCTTGGGATTCAAGGACATCGGGTGTTGCTTTACCCAGATCCAGGCAGGCGGGAACGGAGTTTGGGCACTCTCGGGAAAAAGTATCTCCCGTTTGGACCCAAGCACATTGAATTTTGTGCACGTTCCGGGCTCCCTCGTTTCCATCAGCGTGGGGAACGGCGGCGTATGGGGGATCAACAGCTCCCACCATGTGTTCGCGTTCTCCACGCCGTAAGTTAACAATGTCTCAACTGTTCCGTGTAAACGGCGGGTGCCCGGATCCGTTGCGCCTCAAGGCTTCTCGACCGGGTTCTGCGGCGTGCCCCACTCATCGCGTTCCTTTGCGATGAGTGGGACCCGCGAAACAGACCACATTCAGGACGGATGGTATGCGGTTGCTGGCGAAACATCGCCATTACAGTGCGCCGGGCTAAACCGGCATGAAGTAGAGGATGAAAGAGCCTTACGAGAAAGGAGTAGCGATCCGCTCGGCCTCGAGTCTTGCGCTGCTACCGCGAGGGACACAGTGAAGCGTAGATAGAGGATAGGTGGGGTGGGTATTCAGCTCCGAAAAGATGCAATCCGGACGCCGACGTCTTTGTAATGCGCGGAAGGCAACATGAACAAGCGCGATAGCGCGAGCTCTTGTTCGGTCCGGCGTAGTCGAAGACCCCAGACACGCCTAGAAACTTCATGCACGAGAACCGGGAGACCTCGAAGATGCCTGCGGCGAAAGTCAGCTGCAGGACGGCGGGAGAAGGCTTAGGCCACACGGCCCGCATGTACGTCTGCGAGGAGTCGGACAGCGGCATAGTACTGATGAATCATTCGAACAAAGACGGAAAGCACGTCGGCGGAGAGTGAGGAGGGAAGGCTGCTGATCAAAGAGAACACTCGCCCACTCGACACGTACCCGACATAGAGCGGGATAATGCGTGTCCCACGGGCGGGCGAGTGTGCGGACAAGCAGCACGCTTGCCCGTTATTCATCTCTGATAAGAGCCGCATGCGCTAATGAGCGCTCGTGCGGATCTGTGCGGGGGGCGATCAGCAATGGTCGTCCCTACCGCGACCTTATTGACTCCTTCTCGGGGTTCTACATGCGATATTCCTTTGCAGACCGAAAGGCGCAGCATCAAGAAAACCTTCGGGACACCAATCGGATGCTAGAGCGATGGCGAACCGTGGATGCTTTAAGCAGCCTATGGATAAACGGCCCGTGTACGCAGCGTGTACACAGGAATGCGTATCTAGCGCGTTCAGCGCATTTGGCACAACACAAATAAAAGACTTACCGTGTTATCAATACCTCGGGAAGTTCAACTCCGTCCCTGGCCACCACATTTCAAACGACTTAAGCCCAGCCCACGAAAATCTCTCAGCCCATGGTCAGCCCATGATTCTGGGCCATGTGCTCAATTTACTGCTTCGCTGCTCGATTGCAGGATGGCTTCAAGCATCTGTCCTTGCGCTGCCATCCGGTCTTCACTGATGCTATGAGCGTAGAGTTGAAGAGTTGTTTTCACGTCCGAATGCCGTAGCAGCTCTTGCACAGTCTTCGGATCGGTCCTCGTGCGGACCAGGAAAGACGCAAGACTGTGTCTCAGGTTGTGAAACCCGAAACGCACCTTGTCATCTTTCCCCAACACCCCGGCTTTGACCGCTGCGGGCCGAAGATGAGATTCGACCAACATGTTCGCGACCCGAGGTTGTTTCCCTTTGCACTTGAAGGACGCGAATACCCAATCTCCGGGTTGGGAGAAGGAGGTCGTGTTCTTCCACGCCTGCATGGACTCGGCGAGCAAAGGATGTAGCGGCACCGGAGCGTGCGAAGCCTTGCTCTTCGGTACTCCGATCCGGCCGCATGTCCAAGTGCGACGAACGTGAATCTGCGATTGCTCGAAACTCACGTCATTCCACTGCAAGCCCAAGCACTCCGAGATGCGAAGTCCCGTGGCAGAAGCTAGCAAGGTCAACGTGTGCTCTGGCCCTTGCAGGTGCATGAGAACATCAAATGCCTGCTTTGGAGTCAGAATCATCGCTTCATACCCGCTGGTCGTCTTGCAGCGAACGAATCGCATCGGGTTTGCTTCCTGAGTTCGAGGAATCAGCCCGTAGCGTTGCCCGTGCTTGAAGACCAGACTCATCACTCTTCGTATTTTGTCGAGCGTGGGATTTGCTAGATCCTCGTCCTGTTTCAGAGCCTTCAGCCATTGCTCGATTTCGAGCGGCTCAAGACTCAATGCCGCCCGTTTGCCCCACCGGTCGATGCAGCGGTTCTTGAGAATGCGTTTGTAGCCTGCAATCGTGGTGTGGGATTTTGGGTCGGCGGTTTCGGTTTGCTCGCCTAATTCGTGAGTCATAAAGTGTTGGGCGAGGTGAGAAAACGTCATGCGAGCTTTACAAACTGGTCCGTTGAGTTGTAGATGCTGGCGCTCCACTTCCGCCCATGCCGCCGATTCGGTGGGGAAGTCATGCACAAGACCGACCGGGATCTTATGCTCGACCCTCCGCCCATCGGACATTCGGGTTACGTAATAGCGCAACACCCAGCTTTGTCCATTCTTGCGGGATTCAATCCGCAAACTTCCACGTTGAAACCGCGCCATTTTAGATCGTCTCCTGTCTTGGCGCGGGAGACTGCCGGGGGTAGTTTACACTCGACGAACGGAGTGTGGTAGCCACCTCGGAGAGCCGGAAACGCCAGACTCGACGCGAACCTGTCCCTAACGGATAAGCGGGGATTACGCCTTGGCGGGCCAGTTCGAGCACCCTCCGCGGGCGTAATTGGAGGAAATCGCCGACTGCTACCGCATCAACAAAGGGTTCGCATTCTAAATTGGCTGTCATGCTCGCTTTCCGGTTATCAGTTTTCCCTCAACCGTTCGTTCCAACGAGAGAGGCAAAACCATCGTCACCACGACTGCGAACGTTGCAATCATTCCCCAATAATGTCATCTGCAAACTGCAGCGATGGAAGATCCGATCTGGCTTGCCTTTCGGGCCGCCGCAATGCTCAACAATTGCGAGACTAAGGCATGATGGGGTGAGGAATCTAGTTCACTGGCTCAAAAAACTGTTCGGTCGGTGTGAAGTAACTTTAGTAAGCGTTCATGCTGCAGTTGTGCGACCAGCGCGGCGACCAGAGCTTGGTTAAGCGAGGAGGGGCGTTATTAGTGGAGTCACTTGCTCTGGGTTTCTTTTCTTCTCTTTTCAAACCTGTTGAGCCAAATTGTAAAAGCCCGTTGCTCCATTTTCGGCAAACCTTCGACCTCCCTCGCTGCATTCACTAACCGCAGCAACCGAACCTGGTGGTACCCTCCGGTAGAGGATCGGATGCGCTCGTAAAGTGAGTGCTGCCTTGTCAGAGCAACCAAGGTCGGTATGCGCGATTTCTTCCGCTTCCAATAGGGAGCCCAGATGTTAACTTTTCGCTCTACTTCTCCTGCATAAGAACGGAGAATTTCGGGCAGCCTGACAACATCGAATCCGATGTTCTTCGTTAAAGCCGGCGAGAATTCTGTTTGGTTCGTGGTCTCTATCTGACGAGCGGCTCTACGAATATTCTTGATATCTCTCTTCAGTGTATCCAGGCTAATCGGCCACATCTTCCTCTTCTCGTTGCTGAGAAGCGTTTGCCGGTCGGCCTTCATTAGGTTGCAATCCAAGCGGAGACCTGCCAGAAGCTGTTCTGGCGTCAAGCCAGTCTTGGCGATCAGGAAATCAAAATCCTTTTTGAGCTGTCGATCCCCTTCGATGCGCTTGCGTAATTCTTCCTTAGACATTTGCCCTGGTGACGCAACAATATGATATGCGTTCACACGACGGAACGTATTCTTGGTCGTTTAGCGGTACTGCTTCAGGCACCGCTCGACCATGCGATTTTGGCTTGCCTGGACCGCTAAGCGGTCATCCTCTCCAATGAAAACTACTTCGGGAGAGTAGTGGTCGCGCCCCGCGCGGGGCGCGTGGATTGAAACTGGTTCATTCGGCGGCTGGATTGGCCGAACCTTCGTCGCGCCCCGCGCGGGGCGCGTGGATTGAAACACTTCCTCTGGTGGGGATTTGTAATACAGCAACTGTCGCGCCCCGCGCGGGGCGCGTGGATTGAAACAATTCTCCAAGGAATTAGCTCTGACTTTCCGGGGTCGCGCCCCGCGCGGGGCGCGTGGATTGAAACTGGGGCACCGGCGCGCAGCACAGGTGCAGGGGGCGTCGCGCCCCGCGCGGGGCGCGTGGATTGAAACTGCGATGATTCGTAAGCACATGATCACGGTCAGACCCGTCGCGCCCCGCGCGGGGCGCGTGGATTGAAACCTCTTGTGCAAAGCTGCATGTACTGCTGCCCAAGTCGCGCCCCGCGCGGGGCGCGTGGATTGAAACAGATTCAGCAGAGGCTCCGAGCTCTCGGTCAAGTCGCGCCCCGCGCGGGGCGCGTGGATTGAAACATCTCATTCGCAATCGGAGATGTCGGACGTGCGGGGTCGCGCCCCGCGCGGGGCGCGTGGATTGAAACATTCTGAATTCGACCTCAACCAATCCGATTGACGTCGCGCCCCGCGCGGGGCGCGTGGATTGAAACTGGCAGTTGCAGGTTTCGATCACTGGCGTAGTCACGTCGCGCCCCGCGCGGGGCGCGTGGATTGAAACATTGTGGCACCGACGCCAACAATTCGACCGAACGAGTCGCGCCCCGCGCGGGGCGCGTGGATTGAAACTGTTGGCAGCACTCGATGCGAACCCGTCGGTTGTCGCGCCCCGCGCGGGGCGCGTGGATTGAAACCATCTCGATGGCAGTGGTGTCAATGTGCCATATGCTGGTTGAGTCTCATCTTCGGCCCGCGACCGCTTAGCGGTCCAGAGGAGCCAAAATCGCATGGTCGAGCGGTGCACAAAGCGGTACCGCTAAGCGACCACGGGTTCCTTCCCGTTGGGCGAACGCATATCAAGACCGGCAAACGCTTCTCACCGAAGAAAGGGCACAATCCCACGGTCAAGCGGTCGAGCGGTAACGCCGCTGAGCGATAAGCTGTATTTTTTGGTGACGGCGCTTAGCTTGAAACTGCGGTTGCGTCACCTCCGTTCCGAAACTCGCAGACCTTGTTGAATAGACATGCATAAACAAGCGGATAAGTTCTCTTGAGATTCTGTCTCCTCTTATGAATCGCATCGCCAGAAAAGTCTGCCAGATCAGAGGTGCGGTTAATCGCCTGAATCAACTCTGCCAAATGCTCATCGTTATACCTATTCGTTTTGTGCCTAATAAATTCGGAAGCCATAACCAAAAACTGATTTTTCCATAATCTGCCCTGGTGGCCACGCTTTCCAAGGAGCTGATCGCACAGTCCTCCGAACACGAGAGAAAACGTCTTAAGGCGCATTGGGAGGTGATGAAAATCGCCTAGGACATCTTGTAGCGCTTGACCGAAGTACGTACCCAATAATTGGTGAATTCTCTCTGCGAGTGCGGACGCGTGCGTGGCTGTTTCCGCTGCTTGCTCAAACGCCGCGTCTTCCGGGGGGCAAGGCTCAAGGTATAAGGTCAACAAACTCACCAGAACGATCTTGTCTTCTGGGCTCAAGGTTCTCAACGGGTTTCTCGGACCGGTGTGGGCGAATCCCCACTCTACGTACTCTTCAAAGTCGAACATCGGACGGCCTCCCTTCAGATTGAAGCCGTGGACAAAAGTAGCCAGCAGGTTTCGTCCATTGCAGTGATCTTAGTATGGCTCTAGAAAGAAGATGCCGCTGAGTTTCACTGTTTAGTTACCGGTGTAACCATTCAAGCGGTCGTGGTGACGATTGTTCTCTCTCTACCCTGGAAACGACCAGTTAGAACGATTGATAACCGGAAACCGAGCATGACAGCAGATTTAGAATGCGAACCCTTTGTGGATGCGGTAGCCGTCGGCGATTTCCTCCAATTACGCCCGCGGAGGGTGCTGGAACTTGCCCGCCAAGGCGTAGTCCCCGCTTATCCGTTAGGGACAGGTTCGCGTCGAGTCTGGCGTTTCCGGCTCTCCGAGGTGGCTACCACACTCCGTTCGTCGAGTGTAAACTACCCCCGGCAGTCTCCCGCGCCAAGACAGGAGACGATCTAAAATGGCGCGGTTTCAACGTGGAAGTTTGCGGATTGAATCCCGCAAGAATGGACAAAGCTGGGTGTTGCGCTATTACGTAAACAACCTCGGGTCGCGAACATGTTGGTCGAATCTCATCTTCGGCCCGCAGCGGTCAAAGCCGGGGTGTTGGGGAAAGATGACAAGGTGCGTTTCGGGTTTCACAACCTGAGACACAGTCTTGCGTCTTTCCTGGTCCGCACGAAGACCGATCCGAAGACTGTGCAAGAGCTGCTACGGCATTCGGACGTGAAAACAACTCTTCAACTCTACGCTCATAGCATCAGTGAAGACCGGATGGCAGCGCAAGGACAGATGCTTGAAGCCATCCTGCAATCGAGCAGCGAAGCAGTAAATTGAGCACATGGCCCAGAATCATGGGCTGACCATGGGCTGAGAGATTTTCGTGGGTTGGGCTTAAGTCGTTTGAAATGTGGTGGCCAGGGACGGAGTTGAACTTCCCGAGGTATTGATAACACGCTAAGTCTTTTATTTGTGTTGCGCCAGACACGCCAAACGCGCTAGATACGCATTCGTGTGTACACGCTGCGTACACGGATCCAACGTCTGGTTTCCCAACGCCTTGATCGTTTCTTCTTGCGTTTCGCTCTGACGCGGTTTTCGCGTCGGCCAGTTCGCGTTCGACAGTAATAAATCACCATGTTGCGGTTGGTATTCCTTGGCTTCTTCGGTTGCCTCTTCTCGTGTTGCAAACGGCCCAATGCCAAATATCAGATAGGTGCGGTAAGGATTGTGGTCGCCTACATCACATTCATAGGTCCTCCTATTATAGGTGGACGATAAATTACCTTTCACGTGCCCGCGATTGTCACTGGAGTTGTCCGAAATCTCTTTGCTCCGCACGTTCGCTCCAACTGCAGCCCGCCAGCGTCATGACTGCTAATTCTGCCAGTTGTGCGCTCCCCCGGCATCAATTATTGAACCTCGCATAATATAGAGTCATTCTGACCACAAAGAAGCCTGTTGCCAGAAGGCGGTGATCAATCGCGGGCGGCGGCGCATGCGTCGCAGAGTCCGCAGCGCCGCTTGACTGAGCTGGTAGTAATCTTTGGGGCAAACGTTGGGTAGCTCGTGCTGCTTCCAGTGGGCCCAAATGAACTCCACCGGGTTCAACTCCGGAGCGTAGGAGGGCAGGTACTCCTGATGGATCCAGCCTTGGAGGGATGCGATGTAGTCCTGCACCAGTCGGCTGCGGTGTCCCGGCAGCCGGTCCCAGAGCAGCAACAACGGCCCCGGCAGATGCCGCACCAGGGTTTGGAGAAAGTCCCGCACTTGCGCCTTTTTGATCGACCCCGGGTACAAACGGAAGTAGAAGTTCCACACCGTCAACCCGGCGGCCACGGATAGGGTTTTCCAGTTAAAGTTGTACTGCAGCACCGGGGTCTGGCCGCGTGGCGCCCAAGTGCGGCAGCGATGCGGCCGCTGGCTCAACCCGCTCTCATCGACAAAGATCAGGATGCGCCCCTCGCGGAGGGCTTTTTTTTAAGAGCAGGCAACACCTTCTTCTTCCAATGCCGGATCTGTTCTTCGTTGCGTTCCCGCGCTCGTCCGGTGGGCCGTTGCGGACTCCAGTGAAGACTGACCAGAATCTTCCACACATGTCCCTCGTGATAACGCACGCCAAATTCCTGTTGGATCAGGTGGGCCACGCGTGGGCAGGTCCACAGCGGAGTTTCGAAGCCCAGTCGCTCGGGACCTTGGAGCAGCAAAGTGTGCAGGCGCTGCCGGTCTTTCTCGCTCAAACCGGGCTTGCGCCCGGCCCGTCCGGCTTTGCGCAGTCCGGACTTGCCCTGGGCACGATACTGTTTCACCCAACGGGCCACGGTTTGACGAACCACCTTGACTTGGCGGGCAATGGCAGATTGATTCTCGCCTCGCTCGAACAGGCGAATGGCGTGGAAGCGCCGTTTCTCCAGGGCTTCGAAATCGCGTCGTACTCCGGCAGGGTTTCCCATGCTTGATTAGACGCAGCCACCTCGGAAAAGTATCGCTATATTATGCGGGACTCAATAGATAGAGTACGGATCGTTTTGTTTAGGACCTGGACACGATATTGATTGCGGGAGTGTGTTCCTCGGCAAGAGTACGAACGCGCAGGGTAGCCTGACTCCGAGCAGCTTGCGCATCACTCAAGAAAGGATGGGTAACCTTACTATGAAGCGAACATGGAAACCGATGGTAGCGTGTACCGCGTTGCTGTGCTTTTTCTTGGTCGGATTGACGTACGGCGCATCGAACGGCGAGAAGACCAAGGTAGAAGGAGTCATTGCGACACGAACCGGGGAGACTCTGCTCGTGAGCACCGCTTCCGGAAACGTCACTGTGGTGCTGACCGATGACACCAAGGTGCAACAGCCGAAAGGTCTCGGCCTCCGCAAGAAGCAGATGTCGGCCACCGTCCTCATCCCTGGTCTCAGGATCTCGGTGGATGGCGTTGGCGATGCGCAGAGCCGGGTGACGGCCAATACCATTGACTTCACCGCCGACGATCTGGAAACGGCCGAAGCCATTCAAGCTGGTTTGACTCCGACTAAGCACGCCGTTGCGACCAATCAGCAAGACATTGCAGCGAACAAAAAGGCCACTGAAGCCAATGCCGACGCAATTGCCGCCAACAAGGTGCAGACAGCGGCCAATAAGGAGGCGATTGCAAACAACCAGGAGCAGATCGACGCCAATCAGCAGCAGATCGCGGCGTCCACCAAGCGTTTCTCCGAGTTGAGCGATTACGAGACCAAGGCCAATATTAGCGTCAACTTTGCAGTCGGAAGCTCAGAAATCTCGGCCAGCGACAAGGCCGCGATCTCAAAGCTGGCCAGTGGCGCGGTGGGTCTGACGGGTTACATCATTGACGTAATGGGCTATGCCGACTCCTCGGGCGCCGCTGCCATGAATCAGCAGTTGAGCATGGAACGCGCCCAGGCGGTCATTGCCTACCTGCTCCAGGACTGCAATATCCCGGTGCGGCACGTGATCGCGCCCGGAGCGATGGGCGAGGCTGATCCCGCGGGAACCAACGAGACGGCGCAGGGGCGAGCCGAAAACCGGCGCGTGGTAGTCAAGGTCCTGGTAAACAAGGGTCTGGCGGGATCGTAAACGACTTCGACTTCTCTTATGATCGAAGTCGAATGAACCAAGCGATGGGTATTCCGACTGGCAGTAATACAGGCGCAGGCTTGTAGTTTTGGCAGTTGAATTAACGGGTTCGCAGGGATAGGGTTACCTCTGTCCATCCTTTCGCATGGCCCCACTCTTGCTAGGGTTTTTTGGCGGGGGTGGGGTTTCTGGCTGGAGTGGGATGAGGATCTTAGAAATCCCCTTCAGAGATTTTTTTCATTCACACCGTGTTCCCGCTTTGATGGGCGTGAAGCCTCGTCCAAGAACCTTCTTGGGCAGAGCTTTTCGATCCACCTAGAACTGTAAATTCACTATACGATTAAGGAGAAATGTCATGAATCTGAGCAATGAAGAACGCGAACAAGTGGCGAGCGAATTGAAGCGTTTCGCTGGCGACCTGAACCTCACCGACGATCAAAAGGAAAAGCTTCGCGTCGCTCTTACGGAAGCAAGAGAAAAGATCGCAGAGTACATGCAACAGAATCCCAACACGACCAAAGCCGACGTCATCGGCAAGGTTGTTGCAAATCGCGATGCGATTCGTCAGCGGGTCGTCAACTTCCTTAGTCCCGAGCAACTGAAGAAGTGGGACGACGAAAAAGCCAAAGCCAAGGACTTCTTGGGCCAGAAGATCGCAGCCTAAGGATTCACTCTGTATTGAAGTTGCTACACTTGGATGGCCGACAAAATCGAACACCGCCGGCCACCAATCTTTTTTTGCAAGTTTGGTTGGTAGGCCCATAGGAGGAACAACGCCTGCAGGGTTGGAGGAAGATAGCTTGCGTCCGCCGGTGAGGCTTGCCCCCCTCTCACATCCGGATCAGACCGCTTTTTTTCCGCGGCCCTATTCTAGGTACTAGACAATTGTTGGTGCTGATGTAGCAGACTTCTTAGTTTTGCAGGACCGGGGTTCACTTGTACTTTGTTGTACTCGATTCGATGACGAGTCGAGCACAGAGCGCAATATTGGAAACGATGCCGAATATGAACTTCGAAGATTGGAAGACACATTTGCTGGTGGACGCCGACCGCAGCGGACACCGCTGTGCGGTGGGCCGTACTCAGGATCACACCCTTCACCTCTTTTGGCGCGAAGGGGCACCTCCCACCTTGTATGGCCTTCTCCATCACACCGATTCCGATTCGAAGGTAAACACCCTCTCGTCTGGATCAGCGTAAACACGCTTTCATCCCGCCTCGCCGGCGCTCCTTTTGGCGGGGCCTTTTCCTAAACACGACAGCGCGAGAGAGTAGCGGCTTAGGTGTGTACTCTCGTTTTCGGGATGATTGAAGTGAATTGAGTCGCGCCGACCTGCGCTGAGCAATCCGTGCGGGTCGGAGCGCAATCCCCCTGTAACTCTCAGGTTGAGCACGACAAAGGGGGCTTTTCGGTTTTGCGATTCTGCCCGAGGGACGACCCGACTCGGAAGTTAATGTACTTGCGCTTATCGGAAGAATCAACTGCGGCGCGACTCGCCAAACACACGATTTTGGGCGCTCTGTGAATAGGATGTTTTTGTGGTCCGCTGACGTATCCACCATCGGGAGTCGTTGCTACACGATGGAAGGGCACGCGCAAGAAGGCGGCGACCACGGCATGCCCGGCTCATGAATTTCCGTGTCGGTCGGTGATACGCATGAATGATCCTTTCTGGAAGCAGTCCGGGGAGGGCTGGTTTTTTACTTCGCCTTCTTCGCGGACTTCGCCTTCCGTTTCGGCTGCGGATAAAGACGATTTGCCTCGGCAACAGAGATGACCCTGACTGACATGTTGTTCTCCCGGTGTTTGGATTTTGCGACCTTTCGGTTCGCCGCATCCAGCCTGCATAGGCTGCGACCACCGTGGAACGCTGTCCTGTCCTCGGATTGGTGTATCCGAAGCAACTGTTCGGATAGCTCTTGATGCACGATCAGAATCTCAGACTATTCCAGACTTGTCCATGGCCCCTTCGTAACGGTTACCCCTGTTTCGAGACTTCGTGTGGCGGACCTATTTCCTTGTTTTTTTTTACGAAATACGAACAGGATGCGTAGCCCGTCCCAAAATAGCTTGACAGTGATGACGACCGAGAGCAATCTTGGCCGAGTATTTGACGAGGCGAGTTATGGATCGCAGACAACTCCTGTTCGGAACCGCCGTACTGACGTTGGTAACAATCCTCACTTTCGACAATCTACTGGTCGCTCAAGTTGGCAACACAACCGTGAGTACCGTCCGTCTGTCTGACCGCGAAAAGGCTGGTCTGCGTGGTGCCGTCAAGACATACAGTGATTTCGGGAAGGACAAGGCTGAGTCGGTGAGGGACGCCGAGTACGCAGCGGATGGGAGGCTGCTGGTTTGGCGGGACAACCTCTTAACTGGCAAAGTTGAACGGGTCTATTCCTACGATGGAACGGGAAAGTTAATTACCCTCACCAGCAGTGGCTCCGGCGTGACTGACGAGTTCCACTATGACGAGCAAGGCAAAAAGACCAGAGTCCGAACGGTTCCCCCGCGTTCTCCTGACCGAGGTGCGGGGTTGTCCGGACCATTCGTTTTCGAAAACGCGGAAGAAGGCGACTGCCTCACTGGCGGTGGAAGCGTCACCACCAGCTATAACGACGACGACCAACCAATCGAGTCTCTGATTCGCGACGCCCATGGGGAACTGCTGGGGAAAATCGTCCACAACTACACGAACGGGCGGCTTATCAGGGAAACACTTGTCTGGGTGAGGCTTGAACTTTTCCAAGAGCTTCAAAGTTTGCCTGAGCAGGAGCTACAACTGGCAAAAGCGCAGATGAAGCACGCAACTTCGGAAGGAACCCGACCCTACCTCGATTGTTTGATTAAGGCGTATCGCAATAATGCTGCGGGACTCGAAGCTGCACTCCAAGTCGTACGAGACCTACCGCTGGAAAAGCGATACACATGGAGAGTGTTTTCTGCCCTCAAGTGGGCATTCGCAGATTTCGAGGACGAGTACGTGGCGCTCGACCTTCCCCACATCCCCGAGTCCACACGCTTAGAGATGACCAAGGAACTCGAACGGCGACTCCAACAGTTGCGGATGTTGTTGCAGGCTTTCCACACCGAATAAAAACGAGTCACGAGGGGGCCGCCGACCCATTCCGTTCCCAGGGGAGGTGGACCTTCTGTCAAGATTGAACTGGGCGTAAAAGCTCTATTCAAGAGCAACATTGACTTGCTTCCTACCCTATGTGACAATCCGCCCATGATCGCTGGTTCTCGCTATGTGCGTTGCGGAGCCGCGTGTCTGCACTTGGCGTCCACAGCGATAACAGTATGGCCATATCCACAGAAGAAGTGTTGATTTTGCCTGCATTGCTCGCCATCGCTGCTGGATGGACCGATTACCGCTCCCGACGCATTCCGAACTGGCTGACCATGACTGGCCTGGTGCTCGGAGTCGGAGCAAACTCGTGGCTGCGCGGCTGGCCGGGAGCCCAAGATTCCGTGTTGGGCGTGGGCGTGGGCTTGGCCCTCCTTTCGCCCTTCGTTCTGATGCGCATGTTCGGTGAAGGCGATTGGAAATTCGTGGGTGCGCTTGGCTCCTGTCTTGGCGCGCACAATCTGCTCACGGTGCTGGTGCTTGCGATCCTAGTGAATGGTCTGATGGCTGCCATCATGGTCGTGCGGAAGAAGCGCGTCCGCGAGACCACCGGCAACGTGAGACGCATGTTGTCAGGTTTCCTAACTCTGCACCTTCCCGGATCAGACCTGACCTTGGATAACCCGGAACTGGTGAAAGTCCCGTTCGGCGTGGCGGTCGCCATCGCGGTTATTCTGTATATGAGCCGTCAAGCTTGGACGATCACGTGAAACCCGAAGTATGTAGGGGCGCGTCACCGTGTATGCAGAGGTCGAATAAGACATGGATCGACTAAAACGGATCATCACCGAAACTGGCGGCTCAGAGATCGCCGAAGCGGCCCTGGTGATACCCATTTTTTTCTTGGTGCTCTTGGGGATCTACTGGTTTGGGCGGGCGTTCAATACTTATGCCACGATTAATCATGCAGCCCGGGAAGGTGCGCTCTCCGCAACCATGTTTACTTGCGCGAGCTGCGGGAACGCCGCGACAGCGCCAGCCACAGTCGCCAACGCAGTGACGGCAGCATTACAAGCTGCCAAGCTCGATCCCAATCAGATCCAGCCATATGCTCCTGCATTCGTCTTTTGCCCAGGAGCGCCGCCATGCAGTACGGCCAACTACAATATAACCATCTGCTCGAATGTTCAACTTACCCCAGTCACGAGTCCTGGTGTACCGGTTTGTGGAGTGACCGTAAGCTTTCAGTATCCGTATAGTTTTTCGCTTCCTTTTCCTATCCCGCCGTACGGCTCAAACGCCTTCAATCTGCAGTTGAAGGCTGACGTGCAGATGAAAGGACAATACTGACGGGTGTGGTAGGCCAAAACAAACTCGGCGCGCTTCTACGGTCGCACCTGTCTCGACTTCAAGGCACGGAGGCGGCTGCTCTCATTGAGTTCGCCGTTGCTCTTCCGCTGCTCGTGGTTTTAGTCGTGGGAATCTTCGACTTTGGCGGAGCTTTCAACTTAAAGCAAGAGCTGAATAATGCGGTGCGCGAAGGCGCGGGCTTCGGGGCCAGCCAGCCGACAAATGATTTGTTAAACAGCGGCAACGCGCCGCCTTCTGTCGACGCCGTGCGCTATCTAGTGGCCTCGTACCTGCAAGCCGCGAGAATCAATGACTGCGGTCTGGCAACCATGCCGCCACCGGCCTCAGGCGGGGGACAGATTTGGGTTTACACTACCACGGGGAGTTGTCCCGGCTTGCTACAACTGACAATCCAACGGCCATGTATCGGTTCGCTTTGCCCGCCCGCGGTCGGAACATACTCCCCCAACACCTACATACCCAACACCTACGTCAAGATTTCATATCCCTACCAATGGCACTTTAACAATGTCATTCAGTTACTGATTCCCGGTGCCAACTACGCGCTTTCAAGCATTAAGACCGATGCCACAGCGGCGAACTTGAACTGAGTACAGGCGATGAAACAGAAGGTAGTTTCGCGGGGAAGTCAGCGAGAGCGTGGCCAGACCATCATACTGGTCGCCATCGGGCTAGTAAGCTTGCTCGCCATGGCCGCGCTGGCAATCGACATCGTGACGCTTTATGCAGCTCGCAGTGAGACTCAGCGGGCCGCTGATGCCACCGCTCTGGTCGCCGCCAAAGCGATCGCGGATTCTGGCTTTACCACTTTACCTCCGGGTGACCCTAATATAGTGAACGGGAATGCTCAGACGTTGGCTCAAAGCATGGCCACATCCGCAATTAATGCGATGCTGACTGCCAACAACCCGCCGATCAATCAGGTGGCTGGAATGCAGCCAGGACTGGTTGGAACGCCAACGATCTTTTTCCCCGCAACGGCTAATCCCCAAAACAGTAATCCCCATATCACGGTCACATTGCAGGTAACCAACCTTCCCACTTTCTTTGCTCGGATCTGGGGAAACCGCACCGCCACCGTCACAGCTTCCGCCACCGCCGAGGCCTACAATCCGGCGAACGTTCAGAATTTCACGCCAATCGCGCCTAGGGGCGTTAAACCATGGTTGGTGGCGAACGCCGATCCAAATCAACCCTCTTTGCCCATCCCAACCCCGTTCATTACCACCTCGACCGGGGTTATTGAAACTAATACTGTAGCTAACATAATCGGCGAGACATTAAACCTCACTCCTGATTGCCCGTCTGGGCCCACTTGTGTTAGTCCGATACACATCCCTCCCGGGCTCGGCACGCAAAACAACCAAATTACCTACCCCCAAGTCGAGTATGTGCCCGCACAGGTTACGCCGAACTCCAACGATGTCTGCCCATTGCCTGCCTCGTGCACGGAAAATCCCAACTACCCTGATTACCAGTACAGCATTCAGTGCCACGATGTGAATCCTTATCCCTGTGGCGGCTCGGTCAACAACTTCTCATGGGATCCCACGGTCAATCCGCGACATCCGACACACCTCAGTGGTCCCAGTGCACTAGGCGCAGAATGTCTGATTCGCGCCACAAGCGCCGGGGCGGGACAGGAACAAGACGTGCTCCAAAATTTCGGGCCTTGGCCTGCTGCTCCTTTTCAATTCTCGGCCCAAAGTGGCCCACAAGCTGGAAACGTCGTTACAACCAGCAGTTCGATTGTGACGATTCCGATCATTGATAACACGGCTTTAAATTTCCACTCGACCGGTACATACGGCGTCACCGTAGTCGGATTCATGCAGGCGTTTATTAACCAGGTCCAAGACGGAACCGGTGGCACGAACCGCGGCGACATCAATGTGACGGTGCTCAACATTGTTGGCTGTAGCACGACGCCCACCGGCGCGAACCCTGTCGTCGGCCCGGGCACTTCGCCCATCCCCGTCCGCTTGATTACTCCCCCATAACGCCACCTCAGCATCGCAAAAAAACCTAAGTAGCCACTCGTGACGGCGCAAACCGCTCCCCGCACGCCAAACGTTCTCACGATCTGACATAATCTTCTAATGTGCGGACGCTATCGTCTCTCGCGTAGAAAGCAGCTTATTGAAGAGTATTTCGCCAGCGTCTCAGACGAAGACGACTGGAATCCGCGTTACAACATTGCTCCTACTCAGCCCGTCCCGATCATTCGGCAGAATCCTAAGGAACCTCGCCGCGAGTTGTCGCTGATGAGATGGGGACTGATTCCATCATGGGCACCAAACCCTTCGGTCGCCGCACAAATGATTAACGCAAGATCAGAAACAGCAAGCGCGAAGCGCGCTTTCCGTGATGCCGTGAAATCCCGCAGGTGCCTGATTCCAGCAGACGGATTTTACGAGTGGTCGCGCAGGGGCAAGGCGAAACAGCCTTACTGCTTTGAAGTTAATGATGGGGAATTGTTTGCGTTCGCAGGACTGTGGGATCGCTGGAAAGACCCGAGCGGGCAGTGGCTCAAGTCGTGTTCGATTCTGACGACAACTCCGAACGCCGTGACTTCAGCCGTCCATGACCGAATGCCAGTCATCCTTGATCCAGACAGCTATGACCTGTGGCTCGATCCGGGTATGACTAATGTCGAGGCGGTATCGGAAATGTTGAAGCCTTTCGATGCTCGGCAGATGAGGTGCTACCCGGTAAGCAATCGTATCAACTATGTCGCCAATGACGACGCAGAGTGCTCGGCACCAGTTGAACTCACCGAGACTCAGGCGGGACTCTTCTCATAGATCACTTCCCACCGGGCGTAAAGCGTTCCCCGCACACCGGGCACTCGATCCGATCAAAGTCGATACGGCGAACGTCGGCGGGCGAAATACTCTTTCCACATTTCGGGCATAGAGCATCGAGGGACGCATGAACTTTTTCGAGGTTTATTTTCCGTGAGCTTGGCATTGGCGGGATTGTAGCACTGGGCGCACTGGGCTTCTTACGATGAGGGTCAGTGGCTCAGTGATTGAACAGCGGCAATGAGTTGCAGCACGACCCCGCTCAACAGGAGTAACAAACCGAACCACCGCCATCGTGATTCGATTTTCTTGCTAGCTAATCGTGGGAACGCGACAAACTCATCGAGCAGAAACACCGGAATGATTGAGTAACTCCAGAACAGAAGGCCAAACTTCGCGACAGCACTAGCAGAGGGTTTGTGTCCGAAAATCACGGCGGCCCCACCGCCGATTAGGGAACCAAGGGGAAACACCGTCTGAAACCACAAAACCGCAGGAGCAATGACTTCGACCGATAGCTGCTTCCACCTCGCATCCGCTGTTGCGATTTCCGATAGAACGACCACGGCAAGAAGGTCGTAAAACAATCCCGCAATATTCCACAGCTTGTAATCGTCGAACCTTGGGAGTTCGGAGAGCCGATATCCAGCGCTAAACCCCAAAGCAGCAACCACCGACACGAACACGACGAAGGTGCGATTATTCACGAGAGATGCGTTTGCGAGTTTCACGGCAAATCGGACGCGGTGATTTTCATTCGATGTCTAAAGTTAAATCCGTGGCATCCATCCAACCAACCCACGACTGGAACTTAACTTCAACAATCTCCGTGCCAGAAGCTGACCGTATTTTATTGGATAAAAGTTCCACGCGGTCTCCCTGCTTCAATGCTGCTACTTCTTCGTTCAGATAGCCGCAAGCAGCGGAACTGTTGACATCAAAGTGGCATCGTTTGTAGATGGTTCTGGCGTACTGGTACGAGTTGTTTGCTGTCGCCCAATGGTGATGTGCGGCACCGGGCTTACTCACTACTTTCTGCCTTGTCACTTCTTGTGCAGCGTGCTGTTTAGATGTCTGTTCTTGCTCCATTTTTTCTTTGTATGCGGTTTCCAACAGTCCTTCGCACCCTTCGGGAGTGCCAATTACAACCTTGTCAGTCGAATTGTCGATTGTGAATACGTCAACAGGACTACCGAGAGGGTGTTTCTGTTCCCACTCTTTGCAGGTTTGCGCCAATTTAGCTGCGGCTGCTTCAGCGATCCTTTTCTGGTGTGCCTGCCGTTTCTCTTCTTCTTCGGCCAACCGCTTGGCTCGATCAGCGTCGGACTCGCAAACGCGGTTCTTGATCTTCACGGGTTGCCATTTACCGCCTGCCCAACGAGCCTCGGTTCCGTCGTCCCAGTTGTAGATGCGTCCCTCAACGAGCGTCTTGCCGTCTGAGTCTTTATTGGATAGGTCATCGGTGCTGGGGCTCGGCATCGGTGCATCTTCCTGTTTCGGAAGATTCGTTACGATGAGTTTTTCGACTCCACGGAGGCTGATCGTTGAGCCGTTGTTGTCCTCGAAATCTACAGAATAGGTCGACGACAAATGAAACAAACCGCGACTAATGTCTGGGGTATTGCAGGCGACGTATGACTTACCATCAGCTTCGAGCGCTACCGGAGCAGGATGATCCGGGAAAATACATCCTCTGATGTCGCTTAGAATAACCAGAACGACCACGACACCAATAATGCTCTTCCAAGACTTCAATTCCTTTTCTAACCACGTTTGCGGTGCTGGTTCAGGCATGGAATTCCCCATCGGGTCAGAAGTCGCCACCTTCTCCCGACCGGGGAAAGGTTACGCCTGACCTTTGGAAGGTGAGAATAGCCCAATAGTGGAGGGTCTTTGCTTTGTTGGCGCGGGATGGGCGCAAACCGCTCTCCGTACATCGGACACTCGATGCGTTCGAAGTCAACGTGCCGAACTTCGGCGGGTGAAATAGCCTTGCTGCATTTCGGGCACACCGCATCAAGAGGCGCCAGTACATTTTCGAGATTGACCTTGCGCGTGATCCGCTCTGCTCAGGAATGGCGTTGGCTGATCCAACATGGGCGGCAGCCCAACGCATAAACCTCATCGACGGTGTACCAAGTGTCACAGTGCGGTCCAAGGTCTAAGGCGACTAAGTCCCCGTCCCAGTCAATCCTACTTCCTGCGGGCTACCCCCGCCGTTGTCGTATACCGAAACATCCGCCGTCCGCTTGCCCTTTACCAGACGGCTTGAACGTAACCTTGATAAAGCAACTTGCCCCGGGAGCAACGCTCTTACCGCATGTATTGGTTTCGGCAAAGTCCCCGGCGTCCGCCCCGGTGATCGCAATGCCGCTGATATTGACCGTTACGCTGCCCTTGTTCGTGAGAGTAATTTTCTTGGCAAGACTCCTGGTGCCCACCGGCTGAGTGCCGAAGTTCAGCTTCGTGGGAACAAGTTGCACGAAGGTTCCTGTGCCCGTCAGCGGCACCTTCTGTGGGCTGCCGGGTGCGTTGTCAGTCACGCTGACCGTGCCGTGGAATACGCCCTTGGTAGTGGGATGGAACTTGACGCTGATAGTGCAATTTGCACCGGGTCCGATGCTGCTAGGGCAGTTGTTTGTTTGCCCGAATGGGCCGGTCACGCTAATGTGCTTGAGAGTCAGGACGCCTGCGCCGGAGTTCGTCAGCGTCACCTGTTGTACTGGACTGGTGGTAAAGACCACTTGGTTTGGAAAGGTGAGGCTGGTTGGCGAGAACGTTACGCCGGGTGGCGTACCTACGCCCGTGAGTGGAACCGACTGCGGACTGCCGGGAGCATTGTCGGCGACGCTTACAGCCGCATTTCTGGTTCCAGTAACTGTGGGGGAGAAGGTCACACTGATTTGGCAACTGCCGTTCGGAGGAACCGAACCGGGACAGTTGTTGGTCTGGGCAAAGTCGCCGCTGTTAGTTCCTGTGATACCGATTGACGTAATCGTCAGAACACCTGCGCCGGAGTTGGTGAGGGTTGTCATCTGCGGATTGCTGGTAGTGCCCACACCCTGATTTCCGAAATTGAGGCTGGTGGGCGAGAACGTCACCGCAGGTAAAACGCCGACGCCTGTAAGCGGAACTGACTGCGGACTATTGGGAGCGTTGTCTGTGATGGTCACCGCCGCATTCCGGGTTCCGGTGGCCGTGGGAGTGAAGGTAACGCTGATTTGACAACTGGCGTTCGGGGCAACGGAGCCGGGGCAGTTGTTAGTCTGGGCAAAATCGCCGCTGTTCGTTCCCGTAATCTGGATGGACGTAATGGTCAGGTTGATATTCCCGGTATTCTGGAGCGTTACATACTGTGGATTGCTGGTGATGCCAACGTTCTGATTGCCAAAGTTCACGCTGATCGGAGAAAGTGAAACAATGGCCCCCTGCACGACCTGATACAGCACAGACGAAGTGCTGGGCGCAAAATCAGTGTCTCCGTTATACGTCGCCGTCATGCTGTGTGTACCCACGGACAGGCTGGAGGTGGTCAAAGTCGCCACCCCATTGCTGTTGAGGTTGGAATTGCCTATGTTCGTCGTCCCGTCATAGAAACTCACCGTTCCTGTTGGCGTGCCCTTGTAGAAGCCTTGCTGCGCCGTTACCGTAGCAGTGAAAATCACGGCTTGTCCGAAGTTGGAGGGATTCGGAGAAGAGGTAAGCGTTGTTGTTGTCGCCGTGATGCTGGTGTTAATGAGCACGCCGACCGTGCCGTAGTAGGCGTCACCGCCGTTGACCTGCTGGTTCACCACGAGCAGGTCGGGTTTGCCATCCCCGTTTACGTCCGCGACTGCCACTGAATTGGCCTCATACCCACCCGAGCCGTAGGCCACCGCCGCCTGAAAGGTTCCGTCGCCGTTACCCAGCAGCACGCTTACCGTACCGTTGGCACAGTTGCTGCTGCTGGCGCACTCGTTCGTCACAACTAGGTCGGGCTTGCCATCGCCGTTCACGTCCGCTACCACCACCCCAAGGGAATCATTCCCCCCGTGTCATAGGTCACGACCGTCCGGAAGGTTCCGTCACCATTACCCAGCAGCACGCCGACAGTATTATTAATGTTCGCCAACAGCAGGTCGGGTTTGCCATCCCCGTTTACGTCCGCGACTGCCACTAAATTGGCCTCACCACCCGAGCCGTAGGTCACCGCCGCCTGGAAGGTCCCATCACCGTTGCCCAGCAGCACGCCGACCGAGCCACCGTTGGCACAGTTGCTGCTGCTGGCGCACGCGTTCGCCACGAGCAGGTCGAGTTTGCCATCCCCGTTTACGTCCGCGACTGCCACCGAATCGGCGTAATACCCGCCCGAGCCATAGGGCACCGCCGTCTGGAAGGTTCCGTCACCATTACCCAGCAGCACGCCGACCGTACCGTTCATTGCGCAGGTACTCTCCGCACACAGGTTCGCCACGAGGAGGTCGGGTTTGCCATCCCCGTTTACGTCCGCGACTGCCACTGAATTGGCCTGATACCCACCCGAGCCGTCGGTCACCGCCCCCCGAAAAGTTCCATCGCCGTTGCCCAGCAGCACACCCACCGAGCCGACCGAGCCATTGTTACGGTTCGTTACCAGCAGGTCGGGCTTGCCATCCCCGTTTACGTCCGCTACCGCCACAGAAAAGGTGAGGTACCCCCTGGAGCCATATGTCACCGGATTCTGGAAGGTTCCGTCGCCGATGCCTAGCAACACACTGACCGAACCATTGTTGCAGCCTTCGCAGGCGAAGGAGTTGGCCACCAGCAGGTCGGGCTTGCCATCTCCGTTTACGTCCGCCATAGCGACCGAAAAGGGTTGAGTGCCCGAGTCGTAGGCTACAGCAGGCGCAAAGTTTAGTCCCGATGAGGAGTTTCCTCGCCGGATCGCAGGTTCCTTGAACGCTCTAGCCCCGCGCTGGGCGAAAGGTGCCCCTTGCGGCATCTGGGATAGATTCGGGGGCAGAGCCGGATGCCGTTGTTGAGTAGTGGCCGTCCCGTAAGGTTGATTTCTGAGCGGGGCGTGACTGGACTGCGCCAGTACCAGCAGGCTGCTGAGGATCACGAACAAGCACAGGAGGCGAAGTGGGCGCATGGCGTTCCTCCAACGTGAGGTTGTCCCTGGGGTCGGTTGCTATGAAACTAAGTCTCTGCAACTCCGTCACTCCGCGCAATGACAGCCGTCACTGGTCGATGTGATCGCGTCGGGAACGGATCATGGCTTCACCTCCCAAGAAGGTGGCGACTGTTTCGAGAAAGGGGGACCTTGCTCGGGCGTGTAACAAAAGGGGGAGTATCCAAAGATTCCGAGCGCCCTAATTGTACTCCCGCGTAGCTGTCTATGTGTATGAACCTTATTGTCGGGTACTGGTGCCGTTTGGCATCCACAAGCTATTTGGTCTTTTTGCTTTTGGTGAGTGTTACGTCCGTCTGTGGATGCGCTCCGACAAGGACCGTTATTAAATCCGGGTCTTTGGCTATCTTTACCCACGGAGCACCTTCAGATGCGAAACCACGTCTAATACTAGATAGCGCAAGTTCTCCGTTTACAACATCTGGCATCTTATTGCCAGACGGGGGAAGCGTATTACTCAATGCACTGCCCAATGCTTTGGCCGCCTCCATTGTGTTTTTTGATGCGTCGGAGCTAACCCATTCCATTATTCCTTCGCACGACAAAGGCTTGGTATCCCAAAAACTGAGCCCACCGTGTAACACTGACCATCGTGCTCCGTCGCTTTCCAAAATGTCAGCGATTCTTGCCCACGTGCTCATTGCCTCTCTATCACTCTTTGCCGAATCCTCCGTTCCACAAACAAACAACTCTATCTTTTGCCCCGCGAAGGGTGCGAGTTGCTTGACCAGTTTTGGCGTAGCCTTTTCTAGTAATCGCCATCTCGGGCCTTGCGCAGTAATGTCCTTTTCGAGTTGGTCCAATTGTCTTGACGCGCTTTCCAGTCGTGCCTTGAGTGTATCGGCTTGTTTAGCTACTTCACCCACTTTTTGTTGGGCATCCGCAGCAGAAGCTCTTGCGTCCCCGGCCACCCTGGTTAATTCAGTCAGTTCGATTTGTCCCATCCGAATTGAAACCAAGTCTCCGGTAAGTCCGAGTATTAATATTAACGCTGAGGCTTTCTCGATTTTCTTTCTTAGCTTCTCATCCTTAATGCACTTTGTAAGATCGGCAATTGATTCGCCTACTACGCCTATTAGAACCAAGAACGCTGCGCTATATGACCACTTTAATCCGGTTGGCAGCTCTGCCCACCAGAAAGCAACTGATAACAAGAACGCATACGGCAATTCGGGCATAGAAAGAGTTCAAAACTTCATCATCGGCTGCCTTCTGTTTCTGCAGCCTTGAAAATACGATGGCTGGTTTTGGAGTGTCGTTCGAGCGGACTCCTTTTCACTGCTTGTGCCGTGGGTTCTTCTTCAAGATGTCGGCACACTTCTCCAAACTGGACATAGCCCCCTTCGTCATTTCATCCTCAGCCAGAAGAAACTCGCCGTACATGTTGAACGCGCTCTCCGACACTGTGTAGAGCAGCGTACCGGGGTCGACGACGAAACGATGTCGTAGACTTGTTCTTCACTATTTCTTAAGCGATTGGGTCGCCGGCAGCGCCGTGATGCCAGACATGACGAGCCTAGTCTTCCTTATTGATAGAGGTAAACATTCGGTCCGTCGGAAAAACAGGCTTCCGTGAGATTGGAAGGGGTAACTGTTGTTAACAGGGTCGAAAGTCACTTCTCGATCCCTGCGCAACCTATTGGAAAACGCGGTCTAAGCGACTTTCATGAGCTTTCGCGGGCCGCAGGCCCTCATTGACAGGTCAGCATGACCGGACTCCGGTCACAACGAAGCATGAAAAGAGGTTCTACGCCACCACCCTGTTTGGAGTGAGTTACGGCTCTTTTTAAGGGAGGCCATAGCGCTCATCGACCCTCAATGAGTGCGCTGTCGATTTTGCAACCCTTACAGAATCAGTTAAACTCTCGCTCACGGATGCAAGGAGAGCAGTCATGTCTCTGCGCAAACTATGCTTCTACACGATACTGGCCGCAATTCTTGCCTGCGCGACGGCCGGAAGGTTAAACCGCGACAGCAAGGAATTTGATGTACCGGAGGCGAATGCCGGGCGGAACGATCCGTCGCTCGCTGCCAGCTTCCGTCGGAAAAGCGAAATGCTGCCAGCCGATTTTCTTCCAGTCCAATCCAAGAATGCCAAAAGTCTGGGTGCCGGAAAGTTGCTGGTGGCGAGCCGAAACCTCGGCGATCCGCATTTCGCCAAAACGGTGATTCTGCTGGCTCGCTACGATGCCCAAGGCGTAGTCGGACTCATCCTCAACCGGCGTACGGATGTCCCGCTTTCGCGTGTGCTTGAGAGTCCGAAGGCGGTGAAAGACCGTTCCGACCCGGTCTATCTCGGAGGACCCCTCGAGATGCCGGCGGTGTTTGCGTTGTTCCAGTCGCCGGCCAAGCTCGAAGGGGCGGAGCACGTCTTCGATGGTGTTTACTTGATCGCCGCGAAGCCTCTCTTCGAACAAACCCTTTCGGCTCGACCTGACCCAGCCGTTTTCCGTGTTTATCTGGGCTATGCCGGATGGACTCAAGATCAACTGCGGATGGAAGTAGAATTGGGCGCCTGGTTCGTTTTTCCGGCGGAGGCCAGCACGGTTTTCAATGCGGATCCGGATTCCTTGTGGCTGGAAATGATTCGGAAGACGGAGCTACAGTTGGCGCGGAGCGAGCCTGTGAATTTGCCGACCTGAGGTATAAGCGATGAAACTTGTGTCACTTTGGGGCTGTGCCACTTTTGGCTTTTGCGCCATTGCGCATTTCCCCTGCGCGAAATCCGCGCCGCGCATAGCATCTGGAAAAGAGGCAGAATGTCCGGGAAGATTGTCCTGAACCCATAGACCCTGGCAAAAGCGGCTCGTATCAGTCCATGAGTGTAAACGGGAGTGGCTGTTGAAAAACTCACTCACTAGAAAATGGTCGAACAAAAATTGGCATTAGGAAGCCCTACAAACGACTCTCCTAATTTTCTAGGCATTTTGTATCCCCGAAATTTTGGTTGTTTGGGAGAAAACTGGACCTTTTCAACAGCCACGCGATATTCCGACGGTTACACCTAGCCACGGGCCGAGGCTGAATCCACGTACTTGATGAGCAGCACTTCATTACCAATCTCACTATAGATCAACTCGTCGACGGTGCCTCCGGCCAAAAGAAGACCGTATCCCCCAGGGCGCATCCCCTCTGCTTCGCGCTGCATAATGTGGGTCGCGGGATCTTCACCGGGAGCGCTGGCAGCCACGTGGGCAAGGGATTCGCGGCGGAAGCCAGCCCCAGGGTCACGTACGTAAAACACCATCGCTCTGTTTGTGCGGACAGCAGTGACCTCGACCACCTGCTCGGGATTGAAAGCCGCTCCGTGTTCCATTGCGTTCATTAGAACTTCTCGAAACGCCTGCATCATCTCCTGCCTTGTGTCCTCAGGCAATTGAGCACTCAACTCGTTCGCGAAAGTCATGAGGCGTTCAGCCGTAATGAGGCGGCAATTTACGCGAACCGACACCCAGCCAGGCTTGGCCGATAGAATCTGTATGTCTTCACGCCCCTGGCTGTCGGACGCTGCGCTACAGGCCAGGCTCGCGATCTCGCCCGGGTCAAACGGAGGTGTGAAGCAGGCGAACACTCGGGCACGCAGGGCAGCGATGACTTCGTCCGGAGTGCTGTGACGAGCCAGGACGATGCTCTTTACGCCCGGTCTGATGGAACGCATCTCTTGTAACAGGGCCAAGTCTTCCTCGACAGTACTGTCGGGACTGGTGACTACGACACCGAACGAGCGCATGCGCAACCGCTGCAGCGCGTCGGCGTGCCCTGCCGCGTACTCCATAGGGAAATCAGCGGCAGCAAGTGCATCACCGATCTTCCGGCTCACTTCGGTGTCGCTTCCAATGACGAGGACACGGCTCATGTTGTGCTCCGTAGGCTTTGAGCTAAGTAATTGAACGGAGGGTCTGTCCAGACGATCATAGATCAAGAGCCCGATGTTGCGCCTCGTCCATGCCGAGTTGACGATGACTGGCGTTAACAGGTCAGCATGACCGGACTCCGGTCACAACGAAGCATGAAAAGAGGCTCTGCGCCACCCTGTTCGCAATCAGTTAAGGCTCTTTTCAAGGGAGGCCATTACGCTCAAACCCCCTCCCTCAGGACTCACGATCTGGCGGCGGAAGGGGACTTGAAGACGAGCCGGATGACAAAAGTCCCCCGGTTTCAACACTACTGTACTGCGTTTAGCTTCTGATAGATCAACATCGCCACGAGCACCAGCAGAAATACCCCAGACCCGATGCTAAACACGCGCACCGGGATGGTAAGCCGGTTGACTTTGGCCAACAGTTCCGTCTGCTCTTCGTGCATGTGCGAACTCGCGTCATCCAGAAACAACTGGTCATCCCTGTGCATGGTGAGTGTGCTCTTGTAGATCAGGAGGACAATCAGACCAAGTGCGAAAACTCCGAAGATCACCGCCACGACAGTTAGCGTCATAAGCCACCTCGGGATCCAGCAGATAGCGCTGCACGAGAACCCATTCTTTATGGCACAATCTGGGTTAGAAAACTACACTTTTCTAACGTCATTATCGGAATCAAGAAGTCCAATCTTTATAGAGCTTCCACATGAAGAATCCTATGGAGGTTTTCTAACACCGACTGCCGTAGCCGATCATGCCATCGCGAGGCCCGTTATTCTACAGAAGTCAAGACGGTAACACCCCGGATGCCGATTTATGAGTACCGATCGGCTGTCATCACGGTCCGAGTGAATTTCCAGGAAAACAAATCCTCACGTCCGATTCCGTAGAGTAGGAGCCGAAATGAACCCTGACGTAAACTTAGGCTGAGATTTTCACCCGAGCTTGATGCACTCATCTCGGATGGAGGTGGCTGCTTGAAGGTTTTTCTCAGCTCGACGTTCCTAGATTTGGTCGATGAGCGGGAAGCCGTTCTCAAGGCACTTCACAAGAAACGCGCGTCGACGCTGGCCATGGAATACTTCGTGGCTTCTCCCAGCACGCCGCTCGAGACCGCCTTAGAGAATCTACGCAATTCGGACGTGATGATCCTCGTGATCGGCTTCAAAGCGGGGACTTTACTGCCGGACGGCTCCGCTTCGACATACACTTCCGCTGAGTATGAGGAAATTCTCAGGCTCGGGAGAGAACCGTTGGTATTTGTTAAGCAGAAACGGCGCGGAAAACAGCGCCTTCCCTCATGGCGAAACGAGGAAGATGACCCGGACAAGAAGGCGGCTCTCGAAAGTTTTAAGCGACGTGCGTGCGAGAAATCTACGCCCGCTTACTTCACCACGCCAGATCAGCTTGCTCTAGAGGTTATCCAAGCGCTTGATGAGTGGGAAGCACGAGGCAGACCGGGTGCCAGAAAAACCTTCGCCTCCACTTCTGAATACTTTCAAGGTAAGAACCCCCGCGGGTCAATTTCAAATTTTGGACTTCAGTACCACGCTCCTCGGGCGTGAGGAGCAAATTCGAGCACTCGACGATTTCGCCAAAGACAACCGCCAGCGCGTCTGCATTGTGAGCGGCAGAGGAGGGATTGGCAAGAGCAAGATCCTATACGACTGGGCGAATTCGAACCCTGCAAAGACTGTCTTTTTGAAGGATGAGCCATTGTGGCATGAAGACTCCGAGAAGGAGATCCCGATCGAATGCAAAATTGTGATCGTAGATGATGCGCACCGACAGGAAGACTTTGGAAAGGTTCTCCAGCTACTTCAAGACACGGCGGCTCACAGAAATCTTAAGCTCATCGTTTCGACCCGTCCAGGCAGCTCGACTCGCCTATTCCAACAGGTTGTACGGAAGATTGATCAGGACCAAGTTCTACAACTTCCTGAATTGCAGGAACTCAACAGGCAGCAGAGCCGAGCCCTTGCCGAGCAGGTTTTAGGGGACGATTTCCGCAATTTCGCCGCCCACCTTGCTGAAATTGGGAGCAATAGCCCGCTAGTGATCGTCGCAGGTGGTCGCTTAATCGCCACCCGCAGAATCGATCCGTCGACGCTGACAACGCTGGAGGAATTTCGTTCTACGATCTTCAGTCGTCTACTTGAGGAAATGGACCTTCGTGGTTCCAAGTTCGTTATTGATCCTCCTCTTCCGGTGCTGCATCTGCTTGCGGCGCTCGGTCCGGTCGATGTGGAACAGCATGATTTCCAGAAGTCGGCGCAAGCCCTCTTCGACAGGCCAATCGACGAAATCCTCGCGACTGTCGATGCCTTGGCGTCGAACGGTATCATTACACCACGGCCAAAGCCGGTTCGCGTTCTTCCCGATGTGCTCTCCGATTATCTCCTTGAGGAACGCTCTATTAATCGGCAGGGTCGGTCGACGCGTTACGCAGACCGGGTCTATGAGCATTTCGGCGCTCACTCGCTTAAGAATCTCATGCGCAACCTTGCGGAGTTGGATTGGCGTCGTGGCCAGTCGGGTGAGACAGGACTCAATCTGCTTGATGAAATCTGGGCTGATATACACCAACGGTTTCGCGCGGGAGACGAATACCAGCGCACTCAGATCCTCACGGATCTTTCACCAGCTGCGATCTACCAGCCGGACCACGTGATTGCACTTATAAGAAGAGCGATCGATAATCCCATTCAGCCAGATCTCACAGGTGCGGGGAGCCGATTCAGGCTGGGCCAGGATCATGTGTTGTCTGCCGTCCCAAGGCTCTTAGAAGCTACGGCGTACCACCCCGCTCGACTTAGAGAGTCAGTCACAACCCTATGGGAGCTCGCCAAGAGAGAAACGGATCGAAGCGGCAGCGGTGAGAGCGCAAGAGCTGTTTTGAAACGTCTGGCCTCTTGGCATCGCTTCGGTAATCCCGCTCTGAACTTTGCGATGCTCGTCGAAGCGATACGCCTAACGCGCCGTGCGGACGCCTTTACGAACGACTTCACCCCTTTCACTTTAATTCACCAGATCTTAGAGAGAGAGGGCGAATTCAACGAGTGGCAAGACGAGATGACCATGTCATTCGGAGGGTTCGGACTCAATTATGCAGCAGTAGGGCCGGTTCGTGAGAGCGCTCTTGATTACCTGGATTTTGCACTGGAAGGCGACGGGAACCCGGCACTTCACGCGGTCTCCGTCATGCAAGATTTGCTGCATAGTTATCTCAATCGCGTGGTTCGGGAATCAACGGAAGAGGAGAAGAATTGGCAAGGCCGAGAGCGGGAACGTTGCCTTCAGGCGATTATCCGCCGATATGAGCGGCCCGCAAGCCCTCAGCTGAAGGCAAAACTCTACAACGCCTTGCGGTCCGCAACTGCGATCAACTGTCCGGAACCGGTGCGTCAGGGCGCCTCGGCAGCTCTTGAACAGATTGTGGTAGAGGACGCCGTTGCCGTTGTGGATGCGATATGCACTGAACAGCACGAGCTTCCCATTCTTTCAACAGAATTTGCAGAAGTCGGGTGGGACCGACCCATTACGGAGTTGATGATGAAGGGACGCTCCAGCTTGGAACGTCTCATTGCGGGTGCGGGTAACCAGGCTCGCTTCACGATCGACCAGACGCAGGCGTGTCTAGAATTACGCGTCAAGACGGGCGGGTTCCATCGGTTCATGTTTGCCTTCGCCGATCGGTCAGACTTCCTAGCCGAGATGGCCGAACAACTGATTGCGCACCCGAGGATCGGCGAGATGGTGAGCCATCTATCTTCGGTTCTGAGTTCGATCCATGTTGCGAATCCGGCAGCCTTCCGGCAGAGGGCTTTGACAGCTTTACAATCCAGAGCTGTTCATGTCATTCACGCTTCGGCAAATAACTTGCGCGTTTTCGAGGGAGCAACGGAGGAGGACATCGCCGTAATTCAGGCTTACGCGAGATATTCGGATCCTGTAGCGAAACGCGGGGCTATCTTCGCAATTACCTACATGGGGAAATTCACTGCATTGCGACAGAATTTGAAAGATGCAGTGCTATCAATTCACACGGAGGGGGACCCGTTAGTTGCCGCCGATGTCGCCGACGCTTTCGGCCCTTACGGGGTTCCACTGACCAGTCTGACGCGGGACGAAGCCGCAGCCCTGGCCTCTGAGTTTCTCCTTGTGCGCGATTGGGAGTTCGATCAAGGTGCGATTCCCCGGTTTCTCGGCAGATTCGCGAATCTCTTTCCAGATGAGACGTACGAACTGCTTCTACGCCGCATCGATCGGAGTGTCCAGGCAAGAGAGAATAAGCAACCGGCATATCGCAGCTTCGGTCTCGTGCATGCGAACATTTCCTTCGGTAGCGTGCCCATCGAGAAACGGATTCAACTTGGTCAGAATTGCATTGCCCGGCTCATCGCATCGGACTCGGCAGAAGATCTCGCGACCCTGTTCTGGGAGGTCGCGGGCTACGAGGAGCCGGCGCTTCAACTCATCTTCGCAATTGCACCCAACCTTGATGAACGAGGTGTGCGCAATATCGCAACATTGATCGAAAAGGCGATTCCGCGTCTGGTCTTCAGCAATCTTGCCTTTGCCAGAGATCTCATCACGCATTTTACTGGTGAACAAAGAGAACGAATCGTGGAAGCCTTTGCGTCTCAAGCACGACACTTGGGCAGCGGCGTATTCCACGGAGATCCGACGGAATTCATGGCCCAGCGACAGAAACAATTCGCAGATCAGGTGGCTACTTTTCCGGACGACCCTGGTCTCGAGGATCTCGCGAGGGCACTCCGAAGGTTCACGTAGTCGAAATCTGCGACATAGAGATTGACAACTACCAAAAACGCGCTTCTCGAAAGCGGGATACATTCCGGGTGTGGCGTCGACAACTTGCAAACTGTGCAATTGTGGGACAACATCATGTTTCCCGCCAACGGAGGAGTTCTACATGCTTCTCAGCCAATTCGCCACAGCCCTTGGATCAAATCGCACACAAGTTCCCACGCGGAACGAAGGTATCCGTCCCGCGGCAGCTTGCTTGAAGATCGTCACCCTGGACACAGAGAGGAGCTGCGATAAATCCTCAGCGGTCAAGGCTCGGCCGATCTTCTCGATTTGGTCTGCGATTGACATAAGTTAATCAAGCCCTTGTGGTCTGCGTATCCAGATCTCTCCCGGTGTCTGGGACATCCGAAACATCACAACGAAGCCAGAGCATCTGGATATCAGAAATCTCTGGGCCACCACCCTTCATCGGGGAGGAAGTCGTATAGCTGAGTAGCGCGCTCGAACTCGAGCAACTCTCGATGAAGGTCGAAGAAGTCATCATTGGAGGGAAGCGCTCTTCCACCTCCACCAACTAGCCGCGGCACCACGCGGGACAGGTGTTCCATCTTGAAGTCGGTCATCTTTCGCAACTCCCACGACAACAAGGTGTGGGCGACAAATGCACCATCAGGGGGCTGAGCTCCGAATCTGCAAGTCCGTATCAAGAGCTGCCGGTGCGATCAGGTGTTTGTCTCCGGCGTATGCCGTAGGTCGTGCCCTAGCGAGTAGTTTAGAAATGTGCGGATCAAGGCAATCGCCGCCAGTTGCCCGATCTCTGTCCAAGTGGGGCTAATCGCACTTTTCAGGATATCGGCAGCGAGTAGGAACTCAAGCGCGAGGACCAGCCAACCCGCGAACCTTCGAAAGACAACCAACGGATCGACTTTCGTCCTCGCACGTACGAATGTCTTAAGAGGAGACCCTATTGCTTGGAGCGCGCCGATCACAATCACCACTACCGCAGTGAATTCGCTGCATGTTGCAACCACAGCTGCAATGCTTTTGACGGTTTCTAGCATGTAGTCTCACCTCTTTTTCTGTACATATCGGTCACCATGGTTAGAAATACAGACTGAGCACGAACCCCAATGCATTGACCTGTCGATTCGGGGCAATCCCAGTGTCATTCTGATGTTCGTAGTACGGCTCGACCTCATACCGCTTGCGGAATGGAAAGATACAACCGGCTGTTTCGGTTGTCCTGCTCCATTTACTAAAATTACCGTCGTAGTATGCTTCAGCGCGAAGGTAGGGCGTTATGTGATAGGAACGTATTGCGACGGTCCGCTCGGCTGATATGCGATTGCGATATCGCCAGCCGAGTGCGCCGTCGATGAACCTCAGATCCAGGCGATTTCGATCGGACAGTAATATGCCCCTGACGAGCGGGTAGTTTCCCGTTGCCTCCAGTAGGATGCGATGCTCGGTTGGACCATCCGTCGAGGGCATGTAGCGGTACCCCAATCTCAGCATCACGAGCCTGCTCTTTGATTGATCCAACTCGAAGATGGTGATCCTTTTCAGCTTAACCATCGGCTTGAAGTAGAAATCAAAATTCGGTCCAGCCTCCGAGCTCGTGCCCTGACGATTCTCTCGAGTCGCAGCAGCAAAGAACGAGACCCGCAGATCCGGATTCAACCTTAAGTAAGTGTCGACCTCGGGCCAGGCTTGCAGTGACTGTGTTTGGACCGTGAGCGGGGACGCTAGTATCGCAAGTAGCAGTCCTATTTCCGCCGCTCGGAACAAGCACACAATCCGGTGCTTCTGCGCCTGACTCTGAAAAGGCGCGCGTTCATCCCCCAGCTTTAGCGGCTCTTCTCGCAAGCGAACGACCCCGGATCAGCACATAAACCGTGAGCAGCATATTCGGAGGAATCATCAGCGCGCTGAGCGCCACCAGCGGTGCCTGCACGGCTGGGTCGCGCAGCATATTCAGCGCCATAAGGAGGCACAAGGCGACATTCCGCATGCCGGTCACGGTGGCAAGCAAAGAACGCGTCTGTCGCTCCGGCCCTCCAGTGAACCAGCCGACGGCCATCGAAATGAGAATGAAAAGAAGCATGTAGAGAACAGCTTCCTTTCCCACTGTGTTCATCGCGTCCTTGCGCATGCTCATTATGAGGATCACGACCGCGAAGAAGCTAACCAGGCTCAGGAGCGCGCAAAGCTTCGATAGCCTGGCTGCCAGACTTCCCCACCTGCTGCGCACGAACAACCCCACTAGAAGAGGAAGAATCAGGCACACACCGATAAACACTAGAGGGCGACCATACGGGATGACCAGTGCGATGTCTGCAGTGTGTACAGCGGCGAACAGCAATGGAGAAACGAAGATCGCAATGAAAGATAGGAGAAACGTGCTAGTCGCAGCATATAAGGAGGCGCCCTTCAACTTGGTAGTAAACTGCAGTGCGCTTATTCCGCCTGGGGTACAAGCGAGAAGCATAAAAGCAGCGGCACTCTCCGGCTTCAGAGGTAAGGTTCTGGCCATGACCACGCCGATGATGGGCACCACGACAAAGTTTGCAAGGAGGGAACGGAAGAGAAATCCTTTTGACTGCAGCAGAGATCGCAAGTCGTCTAAGGTGGTTTGCATCCATACGCTGAGCAGGGCTGTGATCAAGAAAACAAATGCCAGCATCCTCGGAAGCGTGTCCATTACGAACAAGGTACTTTCCACCTTCGCATAATTCGATAACGTGTCGGTTCGACGCGCAACGTTTTCGGTAAGGCCATTCGTCAACGCGACGGTATCGTAACTACCGGCAGATTCTCTTTCGAGCCGGTGTCGGTCATCGTGAATAAATTCATAAGTAGTGCGAACGTTCTCTTTGAGGCAAGGTCACTGTCCTCAATCCAGAACCAGGTGTCGCGATATCGGACACTGACAAAGGCATCGGACGGTCTATTTTTTGCACTGCGAACGCGAATCATCGGCACGACGCCAGGCAGCGTGCTACCTGCTTCGACCCCTGGAACCGCGCGATGCGTTGCCACGTCTTCCGGCGGCACCTCAACTTCCGCCGCCATGTTCTGCAACAGTCCGATAATTGAACGCGTCATAACTGCGATCTCTGTATCATTCGACGGAACCGGAGCGGCAACTATTTTGAACTCTGTCGCGTCCGGACTCAGGTGCAGCAATCGTCGTAATTCCGCCATCTCAGTCTGAATCTCCGGAGGGACGTTGCTATTGCGGAACGTCAGCACAGTTGTCTGCTGCTTGTTGGCATCCTCTTTGACATAAAGTCTCACCGTCTCCGAAAGCTGAATGCGCCGAAGCAACTCCCGCACTCGATGGAAGTCCGGATCGGCGGGTCGGATTCCATCCAGACCTGCCTGTTCATTCCGCAAATCATTGATCGACTGCACAGAGGAAAGCAGGATTGAATCGGCCGGGGCCCCATTCTGGATTGTGGCGAAGACAGTCGCGGGCGGTAGTGGGGTCGTCAAGCCCTTGATGTAGGCATTGCCGGTAAGGGGCATGTAGGTGATCGTGGGGCTATTAGAGAACGTTACTGCTCCACTCAATGCGGCACCACTAGCCGTCCCGCTCGGATTGATGGTACCTCCCACAGAAGCACCTTGCGACAGCGTATAACTGGCCACGATACTTCCAACATCGACGTAGACCGGGGGATCGAGATATCGCACTTTGACGATGTTCAGCAGCGTTTGCTCTTTCCAGGAATCTGCCAGCGAGATGCTGTATAGCTCTCGGTCCCGTGGGAGGGACTGAGGGCCCACTTTGGGATGAATGCACCCGCTTGTAAACAACATGAGCGTGCAGGTCAGGAACGTGAGAACGTTCGCTATTCCTCTCCCGAAACTAGTTCCAGTTGTTAAGTAACTCGTTGCGTGAGCAACGCAGGAACCTCTTAGAAACACATATCCTCCATTCGTTCAAAGCTCGTTCGGCTCCGCATCGAACGGGGTTCCTGTCTGTCCCATCGTTCGACAACCTGACGCGATCGATGCCGGGGAACATCAGCCGAAGGGACCGGACCTGATGATGATGCTTCCGAACAGCAGGGCACCCAGAATTGCTATCACGCATGCCACGATAAAGCTCAGGTCCCATGGTTTATAAGGCTGATCGGTTCTTAAATTTCTTACGTAGCTCCAGTGTTGGATTGAAGCGATGACCACCACGAAGGTTCCGAGGCCGGTGAGCACAAGTCCGACGTTCCGCGGTGCATTCGGCCGCAAAACCGGTACTGTGCTTTGCTCATCAATAACCTGCAGGAATTTATAGATGGTGAAACCGAAGCTGATCATGGAGAGAGCGGTTCGAACCCACGCCATAAGTGTGCGCTCGGCAGCCAGTCGGTTGCGATCCAATGCCAGCACGTCGGCGAGTTTGAGCTCTGCTTGCGGCATCTTCTTTTCCTATCGTCTTATGCTGCACTCTTTGTAGCTTGCGGTGACTTCAAGTCCACCGTGAGCATTGCCCGTGACAGCATCCCCCCAGAAATATTCCGGGCTTTAAACCCGTTCTGCAAAAGAATGCGGGTCGCGTAGTAGCCGCGTTGGGCGGAACGGCAAATAACATGGATCTCGCGGTTGCGGGGAAGTTCGCCGAGACGCGAGCGCAACTGACCCAGTGGGATGTTGAACGCATCCGGCACGCACTCGACCACCAATTCCACCGGCTCGCGCACGTCCAACAGAAATGCATGGTCAGCGCAGTCCCAGTGGGTGAGCGGCATGTCGCCCCGAAGCACATCGGCAGCGACCATTCCGGCAAAGTTGACCGGATCCTTCGCACTGCCAAATTGCGGCGCATAGCAAAGTTCAGACTCTTCGAGGTCGTAGATGGTCGCACCCATCTGGATGGCCATGGCCAAAGCGCTGATCCGCTTGTCCACCGCCGGTCCGTCTTCCCCGAGCGCCTGCGCTCCGAGGACTCTCCCGTTGGACTTCCGGAAGATGAACTTCATCCCGAGGATCTTGGCGCCCGGATAATATCCAGCGTGCGAATTCGGGAAGAGGTAGATTTTCTCGTAGTCCGTGTCGCCGAGCCTCTTGAGAGTCTTCTCGCTGACACCGGTCCAGGCAGCCGCACCGCCAAACAGCCCGATGATAGAAGTTCCCTGGGTGCCACGGTAGCGGGAATCGCGTCCAGCGATGACGTCGGCAGCGATCCGCCCCTGCCGGTTCGCCGGTCCGGCCAACGCCACCAGACTCCACTGCCCCGTCCCGAAGTCCTTCACCTCAACAGCGTCGCCTACGGCGAAGATGTCTGGATCGCTGGTGCGCATGTGTTCGTCCACGCGGATGCCTCCACGTTCGCCGATCTCGAGGCCGGCAATCTTGGCCAGTGTTGTGTCCGGTCGCACGCCAAGCGACAGGATCACGATGTCGGCGGGATACTTCTTGCCGGATTTTGTCTGCACCTCGAGCGCACGGCCATCCAGTTGGGTGAATCCGGCGACCCCGTCATTGAGCGCCAGGTGAACGTCATGCCTTGTCAGGTGACCCTCGATAAGATTGGCGATCTCCCGGTCGAGCGGGGCCAGTACCTGGTCGAGCATCTCGACGAGCGTCACGTCGAAGCCGAGATGGACTAAGTTCTCCGCCATTTCGAGGCCGATGAATCCGCCGCCGATCACCACCGCATGGCGCGCAGGCTTCACCATTTGGATTCCCGAATAGTTGAACATCCCAGTAAGGAAAGTTGTGCCACCTTCCACCCACTCGCGAATCGTTCTGGCGTCCAGCACGGTCCTGACATGAAAGATCCCCGGCAGATCGATGCCCGGCAGCGCCGGACGTACCGAGGGCGCACCGGGCGAGAGCACCAGTTTGTCGTACGACTCAGTCGTGACCGCACCGGTTATGACATTGCGCAGGTCTACCGTCTTCGTCGTTGGCGAGATCCCAATCGCCTCACAGTTGGTCCGCACATCGATGGCAAAGTTCTGACGGAAAAATTGCTCGCTCGCCACCAGGAGGCTTGATTCCTTTGCGATCACTCCTCCGACGTGATAGGGAAGACCGCAGTTCGCATACGAAACGTATGGCCCACGTTCCACGATGAGGATCTCGGCCTTCTCATCCAGCCTGCGCAGACGTGCCGCGCACGATGCTCCACCGGCCACTCCGCCAACGATAATGACTTTCATGGTTCGCCTCCCATTAGCCCAGCTATCCCGCTCTTGGAAGCACCATCCTGTCGGGAGTGAGTTTGTATGTCCACGGACACCCCGAGTTCTTCCATCCGTTCTTCAGTCGCTGACCCAGAAAGACGCTCTCCGAATCCTCAACCGCATCGCCCTCCATACCATCAAGGATTTGGTAAACGTTCTTGAATCCGGCCTTGGCGAGCAGATTGACAGCCATGGCACTGCGGCCGCCGGATCGGCACATCACCAAAATCATGTCGTCGAGCTTGGCGACCTCTTTCACCCGCGAGACGAAATCGGGGAGCAGTTTCATGGGAAATTGAGTCTTGCCGGCGTCCCACTCATACGTCTGAGTGGCGATAGGGATTTTCCAGGCCATGGTGGGATGGCCGACGAAGAGATACTCTTCGGGAGTGCGGACGTCGAGAATCATCACCTTCTCGGGCTCGGCTTTCCACTTCTCCCACGCTTCCTTCGCTGTCACATAGAGAGCCAACTCAGTTTGCTTGCCTTTGGGAATATTTTTATTTGGTTCAGTCATATTTGTTAACCTCTTCTTGAACGTCGGCCTTGGGCCGCATCGATTCGCCGCTCCAGGCTGAACTGATGACTAGTTCTTTCCGAGGATCTTCACTATCCCCGCGTAGCTTCCACCGTTGACGGCTTTAAAGCCACCAGCTTCCAGGATGTCTTTCGCCTTACCGGCGCGCTCGCCCGTTCCGCAATAAGTCACGAGCGTCTTATCATGTGGCAATTCATCCAAGTGACGCTTGAGCCTCAACAAGGGGATGTTCGTCGCCCCTGGTGCAATCCCCTTCCTGGCTTCTATTTTTGTGCGAACGTCGAGAATGAAAGCTCCATTCCTGATCAAATCCGTGATTTCTTCCGGTGGCCTGACAGATGTGGCTCCACTTCCGCAGAGCATTTGTTTTAGTATTGACATTGCTTCCTCCCTGTACCGCGATCTTCTAGCGAACACCTACTTGTTTTCCGGAGGCCCTCTCAGGCTGCCTCTTCAAAAACCGCCTTTACGTTGCCCCTACGGACCGCGCGATCAAGGGCCGCATGGTCTTTCTCGTTCTGGTCAGCATACGCAATTGAAAAGGCCGCAATCGCCTGGTCGAAGACATCGCTCTTGCCCATATATCCGCTGAGCAATGGGGAAAGTCCGGACCGGGCATGGGAAAGAGCGAGGGCCTTTCCGCACCACTTGGCGTAAAGATCCATTTCGCTGTGCCGGAAGCTCTCCACACGGATGCTGATCTTGATGTCCCTAAGCTGGCGGACGAAGTAGTGGCGGCGATCGCGGATGCCCTGGGTCCACCCGAGGAACATGTCGCTGGCGGGCTGCATGAGCCGGTACCCGTCCACGACCCGCTGGCCATGGTTAGGGAAAACGCTCGCGCCCGCATACGGCTCCAGCACCGATGCGCGCGCCTCCTTAATCTGGAGGAAGAGGGGGTCGCCCTCGCCGGCCATGAAGAGGAGAACTGCGCACGAGGTTCCGACGCTCCCGATCCCCACTACCTTTATGGCGGCGTCCTTGATTTGGTAGCGGTCGAGCAGAGACTGGTGAGCAGTCGATAGAGTGGCGCGGTACTCGGCGAATGCATCCTTAAGGTCCTGCTGGACCTTGCCCGGGGGATGGCCCTCGGCGTGGAAAATCGTGGGAAGCTGGTCCCTGATGAACGCCATCTCGCCTTTCGCTTCGACCAGCTTCGGAAAAATCTCCTCGCCCCGGCTCTTCGTCCGTTCCTTCTCAATGCGCTTAATGGCTCGTTGGCGAGAGGCGAAGTCCTTGATATTTGCCACCAGTTCGTCCGCAACCAAAGCGTAGTACCAAAGGTCCAACGTCTTCATCTTGCTGAACTCGGCCATCGACTCGCGGTAAGTGCCGACACAGTTCGCGACCACATCTTTGGCGGTGCCGTCACTCAGACCGTTGTCCCGGCATGCGACAACGAAGCTCGCGGCGAGGCGCTTGACATCCCACTCCCATGGCGCCGGGAGAGTCTCATCGAGGTCATTGATGGAGAAGATGACCTTCCGCTCCGGGGTAGCGAATCCGCCAAAGTTGCAGAGGTGGGCGTCGCCGCAGCACTGGACACGGACTCCAGTGGATGGTGTGGAGGCCAGGTCGGCCGCCATCGTGAGGGCTGCCCCGCGATAGAACGTGAACGCGGAGCGGACCATACGCCCGTGGCGCAGGGGCAGCAGGTCGAGCAGGCGCCCTTTCTCTGACTCCAATACCAGTTCGACGGGGTCCCGCCGGCCGGAGGGTGCTTTCCAATCGGCATGGGCCTGCCGAGGACAGGTCCCCCGGAGCGCCTTGCCGGTGGCGTACCGCTCCGCGTGGTTGCTACCGGTTTGCGCTACCTTCGATACAAGGTTGAGCCTTGCACTGCTTGGCTTGGATTTCCTTAGCTCGACCATTTTCCTTTTCCCCTGAGGGACAGTTAGTTGGGCTGGCGTCTAGTGTGTTCTCCTCACTATCACGGCGCGCCAGACGCTGAGGCCGAGGGAAGAGTTTGCTTTTAGAGCAGCTCTCCCCTCGAAGTAGCGCCAGCAACCTGACTGGCGTTGCCTGTCTTACCCGATCCGTCCTCCAGAGGCCAGCGTCGTCGCCGGCGCCGGGAGGTTTGTGGTAGTCTTCTTCTTCCATTCCTCTTCCAGCAGTTCTCTGGCTGCCTGTTCGAGGAACTCCGGTGCTGCCCACTTCTGCACGTCGAAGTTGTTCTTGATGTAACCGTGGCTGAACATGAAATCCTTCCCGATCTCAACCGAGACAAGATTCTGGGCAGACAGGTTGGGCACCATGTCGATGTGCTTGATGCCTTCGTATGTATCCTCAACATCGAGGTAGAAAGTCTGCTTGTCGAGGATCGCCGCTGCAGCGTGCTTGTTCTGGTTGGACCAGCGCCCGACTTTGATCATGCCTTTCATAAAGGTCACGGCGAGTTCGGGATGCTTCTCGGCCATTTCGTCGGTACAGGTGATGACCGCGGGGATGTTGGCGACTTGCAGGGTCCAGTCCGGATATCTGGACAGGTCCTCGATCGCCTTGAACTTGCCCGTCGCCTCCTGGAGATGTTGGAAGGGTTTGCTTTGCGTATAGATCGCATCGACAGCGCCCTTCTCCAGCCCCGTCTCCAGCGGACGGAAGGCCAAGTCGTGTTTGTGGTCGCGTTTAAGCCACAATTCAGAGGGGTTTTCCATCGGCGTAAGCATCTCGGGATTGTCATACCAATCGTCTGCGTAGGGAAATTCCACGATCTCCACATCTTTGCGGGTCATGCCGTTCATCCGAAGCATCAGCTCGATGCCCTGTTCCTCCTGAATGCGCCACCAGTCATTCTTAATCGTGTTCAGGCTCTTCGTGAGGCCGATCTTCTTGCCCTTCAGATCGGTCATACGGTAGACATTGTCCCGGGAGCGCACCAGCATGCAGCCGCCCTCGTGTGGGGCGTGGGTCACGCCCAAGAGTCTGGTCTTGCGAATGTCGGCGTGAACGTGCACGGGAGGAAACAGCCCGCCGAAGCGAATGAGGTTGTCAAGGTTGTGGATGTAATGCGGATACCAGTCGTTCCCGGTGGCTGAGCGCATAAAGGCATACTTCACGCCGATCTTCTTGTACTCCTCTCGGGCCCAGCCCAGTTCCTGGTCAACGTTGCTGGCGGACACAAGCGGACAATTGGTGTACCAGACCTCTTTCCAATTCAACGGTACCGTGTGGAATTTCTTGGTTTCCTTATCGTTCTCCGTAAGAATCGCCGTTGTCATTTGTTTTCTCCTTTATTTATTTGTTAATTGCTATTCATCGGACTGCCTCGGATGGCGAGGCCCCTCTAGCGGTGATGTATTCAACCCCGTACGTTGCCGAGATGACTCTGAACTCAATGACTGGGGCCTCGACGGATGTTTCAAGCAATGCAAGGAGCCGAACGAAACGCTCCAACCCGAATTGATGGCGCAACTCCTCCTCCTCCCATTCCTCCACGTACTCGATTCTCCTGGCTTCGTTAGACGGCCGGTAGATCTGCGCAAAGTTGCACCCGCGAGCGTTCTGGGCTCCGTGCATTACTACACGCAGCGCATAGAGGACGTCATCAACGGCCGCTTGATCCGGAGCGAATCTGACCAGTAGCTGCACCACGTTGAGAATGAGTGGCACGTTTCGTACCGACCAGGTGGAATAGAGGGAGGGCTAGGCTAAGATGCTGTTTCCAAGCGGCTTGAGGAGGATTCGCTAGAATGGTCCGCACGAATTAGCGGTCGCACAGCCCCCGAATCTTCGGAGAATCCACGACAAAGAGAGTGGCGGTTAACGTGGGATCGTCGAGCCTGCCCCGTGGTAGTTTTGCCCATTCGATGTCGCTGCGTGGTATAGAATTGTCCTTGTATCCTCCACAATCGGGGCCTTATTGTCCGAATATGGGCCTGCGGTTGGTTGGGTTTTTCGAATGGCTCCGTCAGTTCTCACTTTCCGCGTCACTGCGCCTTCGGACTCAGCGTCCGAGGCTGCGCCTCTGAACCGTGCCCGATTCGAGGAGCTGCTTTCGAATATCTCGGCGCAGTTGATCTCCGTCCGCGGTAAGGCTGTCGGAGAAGCGGTTGAGTCAGCAGTGGACTCAATTCGAGGCTTCTTCCGGGCGGATCGGTGTGGACTACTCGTGGTCAGCGACAACCTCGAGACGCTGCACGCTCCTTACGCTTCCTACTCGGAAGGAACTCGTCGCGTTTCGCCTGAAATCGACCTCACACAGTTATACCCCTGGACCCGGCAACGTGCTGTCATCGAAAGAGAAATAGTGAACCTTTCGAGTCCGGCCGATCTGCCTCCCGAGGCAACGGTGGACCGCACGACCTTTGCAGCAATGGGAACGAAGTCACTCCTGATTATTCCGATTGAGGCCTTGCAGGAACGACTACATTTGATGCTCATCAGCTCGGTCCACGACCAACGGGAGTGGCCGGAGGAATATGTGCCCCGTCTGCGGCTGCTGGGCGAGATGCTGGTCAACACGCTCGAACGCGCGCGGGCGTTAGAAGATCTGCAGCATCTGCGCGAGAAACTCGAGCGCGAGAACATATACCTTCGTAAGGAGGTGAAGGAGCGACTCGGCGAACACATTGTGGGCCGAAGTGCGGCCATCCGCGCTACACTCGCTTTGGCTGACCAGGTGGCTGCCACCGATTCGACTGTGTTGCTCATGGGTGAGACAGGTACCGGGAAGGAGCGGTTCGCGACCTACATCCACGAATGTAGCCGGCGCCGTGATCGGCCGATGATCAGGGTCAACTGCTCGGCGATTCCTGCCTCGCTCATTGAAAGCGAGCTGTTCGGGCGTGAGAAAGGCGCCTATACCGGTGCCCTGTCAAAGCAAATCGGGCGCTTCGAGCTTGCCCAGGGCTCAACGCTCTTTCTCGACGAGATTGGAGAACTCCCCAGCGACATGCAGGTGAAACTCCTGCGGGTACTCGAGAACCACACGATTGAGCGATTGGGAAATCCCAGGCCGATCTCAGTGGACGTACGGATCATTGCCGCCACAAACCGTAGCCTGGCTGACGCACTGCACACTGGCCGGCTCCGCCATGACCTCTATTACCGATTAAACGTGTTTCCCATTTCTCTCCCACCTCTGCGCGAGAGGCGAGAGGACATCCCGCTGTTCGTCGATGCTTTTGTCGACGAGCTCGCCGGGACCATGGGGAAGAGAATCGAGGAAATCGAGTCCGCCAGCATGGAAGCCTTGGTTGAGTATGGATGGCCCGGCAACGTCCGTGAACTGCGGAACTTGGTCGAGCGAGCAATGATCCTGGCGACCGGGCCGACGTTGCGGATCTATCCGGAAATTGAGATTGATGAAGCGACTTCGGGGAGCAGTATGGCCTCCGCCGAGCGGACTCGTATTCTTCAGATACTACGGGAGACCGGGTGGCGAATCCGGGGAGCGCATGGCGCGGCGGCTCGGTTGGGACTAAAACCCACTACGCTCGAGTCGCGGATCAAAAAGCTGGGTATAGCCCGCCCAAGCTCCTAAGTCTATACCCTGATTCTTTGAAATCGCTGGCAACGTGGTCAACACTCGTCAGGCATGTTCCGTTCTGCGCCCAGCACCACTTGGCCCCCGCCGTCCTCTTCGAGCTGATCTGTGAGAAAGAGTTAGTGCGCCAACGAAGGTGGAGCAACGCTCAGCTCAGGTGATCGCTCACGGTATATTCTGGACCGCCGCAGCCTCGGCGTGCTCTCCGCCGTTTCGAAGGCGAGGATAGCAAAACAAACTCGAACGATTGGTCCCATATGCCGAAGTCTGTGTCGTGGATCCTCCGAAGTTTCGGGGGTGTCGCGCCACGTCTGTCCAATCGCACCGCGAGCATTGTGACGTTAGTCGATGAGGAGCCTTCAAGTTAGAGCAATTTTTCTTTTCCTCGGTCCGATGGCACAAGACGTGCCTTAAGTCATTCTGGCTTAGCCGATTACGTCGGACAACTGGATCTCGACACATATTGTGGCAAGGAACTGCGAGTAAAACGCTTGACCCTAAGGCCGAACGGAAAAGCAGAGAAAAACCTTGCGAAAGCGGTTGAGAAGCTGCTGAAGAATTACCCGCCCAAGAAAAAGTAGTGCCGTGTGAGCAGGAGGGAATGATCACTGCGGGACTCTTGGCTGTGCGTTCGGAGGCGTGGCGAGAAAAGCATGCACATGAATGCATTCCCTATGAAGAACAGGGCAGCCCGAGATCGAAAGGCTTTCTATCGACTGGCCCTGCTAGCTTTTTTCCTCTGTTCTTTGTCGTCGCGAGCCCAAAACCAGTCTTACCAAATCTGGCCGGAGATCGATACTTATGTAAGCGTGAATTCGAGTGTGCGGCTCTCGTTCTTTGCTTCTACCACGAAAGAGAACCGTCAGGGCACGGACGCCGAGGTTGGGCCGAACATCGACTTCTTCCTCAAGCCCCTGCTCAAGTTGAAACACGTTGCGTTTCCCAGCCGCGAGCGGAATCGTAGTGTCACCGCTTAGCGGTCAAGAACAAGCAAAATCGCATGGTCGAGCGGTACACCTAGCGGTACCGCTAAGCGATCACGGGTTTTTCTCGTAGCGTGAGCGCATGTTTGCCATCCGTTGAACACACTTCTATCTGCGGAGCGGTTGAAAATGACCCTCTGGCCGGATCGCGGGATCGCGCAGCTACCGTTTTTCGAGGCAGCAGAAGTCCTGCTCGATGCGCTTGCGTAATTTCTTCCTTACTAAGCGGTCGACTATTGAAACAACCCGTCTGGAGCCGTTCAGTGAATAGCGTAGGATTTGGAGCATCCTCTGCGACGAGGCCTTTAAGGTTTTGGCCCCCAATGTTGTGGCCATGGAAAAGGAACTCGCCTGTACTGCCATCGAGAGGGAAACTGCCTCGCTGGAATATGCAAGACACGCAGTAATTGCCCAAACCAAGTACGCCGATAGCCATCCAAGAAATGGCCAGAAGCGAGGATCTTTCTGCATAGCGCTTCACGCCTTTGTTCCGCCTCTTCTGGCGTCAACTTGTCAAGCTCTTCTGGCGTTAGCCTACGATAGCCCTCTGGCATGATTTTCCCGTATCCACCTTGTTAACTACGGCGTTAAGTTCTGCGACGGGTCGAACCGCTGCTCGGTAATCGGGTTTTTTGCTTGCTTTACCTTTTTGCGGGGATATGCAAAAAACCCCATTATGGCGCTTCAGCGTCTGCGGAGATAAGCTTTAGAGTGACGGTACTTCGGGCACCTTCGTCCAGCTGGACGTGTTCCCCGCGGCCTTCATACGCCTCCAGGAATCCGGGCTGGTGGGTATCCTCCTGCAAGTCATCGAAAGCCAGCACCGTGTACTTGCCGGGATTCAAGCCGCGCAAGCTGAAGTGGCCGAGTTGGTCAGTATCGGCGCGCTCATAAAGATCCCGTCTTGTCTGGCGCTCCACGCTTGGAATGTCCACAACGGTAGCGTACGCGACCGGCTTGCCCTTGCTGTCTATGACTGTCCCTTCAATCGTCGCTCCATTTGCGCTTATTACCACGTCCAGAACTGTTCCCGGTCTGACGACAAATCCGGAATCGGTAACGTCCCGGCCGTCGACGCTCACTGATTTCGTAATGTAGTCACGCAGGTTGTTCGACCCGGCCCCGACTACCAGTTGGTAATTGCCGCCTGTCACACTCTTCAGCTCAAAGGTGCCGTCCTTGTTTACGCCGGCGAATCCCGGGAGCTCGAATGACCCTGAAAATGCGATCCCGGAATCGCGCTCGTCAAGAGGGGCGAGGAAGACATGCAGCTGCGTCCAATCGAATTTCTGGCCCGTATCCATGCGGACCTTTCCTCGTACATCTCCACCCAGGTCAGGCTGGAGTCGCAGCCCGTCGACATTCCCCTTGGTAACCTCGATCGGCTCGGCCACCCGCATCCTCTCCATATGTGGCTGTCCTGCAGCCAAGCCAGAGACGACCATTAGGGTCACTGTGTAGGAGCCGGGCAAAACACTCTGGAACTCAAACTTGCCGCCTTCACCTTGTTGCTGATTTTGCTCGCTCCCGTGATCTTTGGAGGACAGCATAATTTCAACCATGTCTTTACCCGGCATTCCTAGCAGCGTACCCGTCACGCGGTAGGCCGGGCTGGTAAGGACCCCAAAATTGATGGGGATTTCGTCCCCCGGATGAACCTCCACAGCAACGGCTTGCTCCTTGTCCAGAGTACCTGGATAATAGGTCGCGGCATAAATCACGTGCTCTTTCGTGTTGTCTTTTTCCAGCGGATGTGGCGCCTCGATTCCGTTCGGTGGGTTGGCCGTAATCGTATATTGCCCTGCCCGCAGATCGGCGATGCGAAATTCCCCCAGATCATTGGTGGCTTCGTCATGGAAGCCCCTTGCTCGCAAGGTAGAGCCGACCCGGCGCGCACTGACAACGACATTTTTCATCGGATCACCGTCGAGATCCACGATCTTCCCGGTGATCACGGCGGCGGGTTGCATGTGAAATACCAGGTCGGTGGTCTCCTGGCCGGGTTGCAGTAAAATGGATGTCGACCGTCCGCCTTTGCCAGCCTGAACAAATCCGGGATGCTCGAGAGTGACCATGTATCGCCCTGGTTTTACGTCGTCGATCCTGAACCGACCCTCCGCATCAGTAGTGGCAGAGTACGGGCCATTGGATTGCCCGCCGCTTGCACTGAACTGCACATTGGCCTTTCTAATCGGCTGCCCTCCGGGCGCCTGCAGGACCGTGCCTTGTACGGTCACGCTAGAAGTGGTTTCAGCAACGGCATTTTGAAATGCGAATGCAGTCGCCACGATGCAAGCAAGAGCCACGATGAAGCGTCTCACAGAGCAACCTCCGTGCAACTGACCGATGGTGCGGATATCCGATTTGTCGTCATTTGAAACATCTCCCCGGTGCGCATTGAGGGACGCACAAGGCGATCGTTCCGGGAAAATGCAAGGGGCCCTTCTCGGCTGGTGAAAGCTGGGGAAAAACAACGCGGCCGAGCGTCTTATTTTCCTCCCGTCGAAATCGGGCGGTCAAGACAAAAAGCTCTGCATCCCTGCCTACATACGTGTCCGGTGGGTTGTTGACGGAGAACATGGCAACAGAGGTTGCGACAGACAATTTTTATCGTTGGCTCCCGGGTTGACCGCTTCGCGGTCCAGAAGAGCCAAAATCGCATGGACGAGCGGTACACCTAGCGGTGCCGCTAAGCGACAAGGGCCTCTTTCCCGTCGTCTGAGCGCATTGCCACCGGTGGTCGCTTGCAAGCGCACAAGGACTAGCCGTTAGTCGTACAGAGAGAAGAAATTCAATCGCAAAAACGGGGCTTTGGAGACTCGGATTTTCTCGTTTCAGCCAGGGAGAAGATTGATGAACCCGATTTCGGGAAACGTGCGCTCCCGCTACGAGAAAGACCCGTGATCGCTTGGCGAGTTTTGTTCCCTTGCTGCTTCATCTCCAACACGGAGTGGAACGGCCCGTTTTGCGGGGGAGAAGGGGATTCCTTCTGAGATCCAAGGAACCGCCGGTGTCAACCTACCTGCGGCGGAACATTCTGCTGCGCCGTGAAACAAACCGTGCCGGCTCGTACGGCTTTTCGTCCGTGTGCTGCCGGTAACGGACGTATGCGGAGGTAAAGTCTCCGATCTCCACCAATTCTTTGACGATTTCGCGGGCCCGGTCACGTATCGTCATCATGGCCGGCTCCGGCAGCGACATCACCAAATACTTCATGGCGTCGCGAGCATGATTGTCTTTGTCCACAATGCGCTCGGAAACGTTCCTGGTGAGCAGTTGCTGGGCGGTCAATTTCTCCCGCCGAGTACGCATGAGTTCCCACAACAAGTTCGGGCAGTCCCAGGGGTGCAGTCCGTATTGAGGCTGCTCGGAGCGGTTGCGACAGACAATTTTTATCGTCGGTTCCCGGGTGTCTAGGTTCGACCAGTGCAGCAGCAGTCGTGCGGCGAAACCCACGTCGCTTCGATCCAGCGCGAAGGGGGAAAACAGTTCGATGCCTTGCTCCACGTAAAGGTCATTGATCGATTTGGCGGATCCGCGCACGGTTAAAGTGTTGGCAGGGTTTATGGATTGCTGCATGGTGCAGTCAAACATGCTGGGATCGGCGTAACAGGCGCTCACGCGACCGATGTCCGGCACCCTGCGGAGCTCACCCACGTGCTCCCAAACTTCTTTCCCGGGCATGTAGTACTCCCCGCAAAAGTAGATCACACCGTCTCCGTCGATATAAGCACGGAGCAGAGCTGTGGGGTTGGTTTTGCCATGATCGAAGCCCGCCTCGACTCGCCAGTGCGGGGACGGGCGCCAGCCCGGATCAGTAATCACAATCTTGTTCCAGTAGGTGAGGAGCGTGTCCGCGAAAACCAACTCCCCGCCACCAGCCTCGTCGATCATCTCTTGTTCGCGGTCCCATGCCGCCTGCGAGCTATAGGTCTTGCGCTCTTTTTGCTTCCATTCCGGATGGATCGCCGGATCCCGGTCGGGGTCACCTGAATAGTGAATGGAAAGAACCGCAATGCCACCCTTCGTGCGATGAACGCTCATGCCGCGAACGATGTCCACTTTGCTCTGGGGGGAAAGGGTTGCGCTCTTCTCTAAGATCTTCTTGATATCTCTCATTCTTCTTCACTGCGCACGATGTCACGCCGCGCATCCGCATACCAGCCCGGGCCGGCGCTGGAGTTGAAGATGATCTTGCCTTTGACCACCGAGAGAGCCTCGTTATAGCAGTCACCCGCTTCCGGCTGGAATGAACTCTCGTCGTTCAAATAGCCCCAGGGGTGATAACTGCGGATCTGGTCGGCACCGCCGGGAATGCCAACGAGATAGCTGCCGTTGGCGAACTGCAGTTCCAGATCAGACTGGTTTTTCAGTGGCTTGGCCAGAGGAAAGGCTTCTCGCAACCAAACCGGCTGGCGCCGATACAGACACTTCGCATAGTCGACGAGTTGGATAACCTTTTTTTCCTTCTGCGTCTGCACCACGGATCCGCACAGCGGCGTAGTCATCGCTTTCCAGGTGAGATAGGCAACACAGGCCCAGGAAATCATCATGTCACGCGATTTGACAATCCAGATGATGCGTTCCAGTTCGAAGACCTGGAACAATGGTTCAAGGTACGGCAACCGTTGCGGAAAAGCTTCATAAGGGGAAGGCCGTCCTTCTTCTTGCCAGTGCTCGTTGTAGGTCTGGGTGTATTCGGTGGCCCAGCGATAGGGATGGGAGATCGCGTGCTCCAAGCGTGCATGCTCGGGAGAGCGCCAGGTGGTCGATTCTCTCCGCAGAGCGTCAATCCTTCGTTTAAGTGTTTTCCTTGTTCCGGTCAGTTGCATCCTTGAATCCTCGTTGCTGGGCTCGCTCCTGCTCCAGCGGCTCGACGGTTTCTTCGATCGTGCACATCTCTAGGCATCTCAGGAATTCAGGTACCAGAGAACCGAGAGCGGTTGCGGTTCTCGGGTCCAGCTGGCCCGCGCGAACTTCAACCATCGACTGCCCTAGCAGATCCCGTGCATCAGCTGCACTCCTTGGCGCAGGGAACATCTTTAGGCTGTCTGGACTAAATACCGTGCGCCGACGACCGCCTCTGCTTCCCAGCTCGGCGGCTCTGCCGGCGTCAGAGTGCAGGGCGCAGTACTTCTTGCCGGTAAGAGCACTCGCCTTGCACTGACTTCCATCCCGCTTTGGCTTCTGACAACGCATCGCTATCCTCAAAGTTGACGAAGAACTGGCCGGCGAGCTTCTTGTCGCCGCCGATGTTGGTGGACAAAATGGCCTTCACGGAGAGGCAAACTCCGACAAGCCTGAATTGGCTTTTAGAACAGAATGGAACAGATTTGAGTTTTGGGGCAGAGCTAAATGATTGAAAACATGGTGGCCAGGGACGGAGTTGAACCGCCGACGCCAGCCTTTTCAGGGCTGCGCTCTACCACCTGAGCTACCTGGCCACGCTTGCGACGCTCCACGGTCCGGACGCTTGCGAGTTGTGGGCTACGCCTGACTTGGCGGAATTGCCGGTAATCGCGGGCAGTCAAAATGCGGGAACGCGTGGAACAGCCACGATTATAACAACCAAGCCGGATTCACTCAATGCGCTGGGCCGTGGTTAGCCACAACTCGGCCCGTCGCATTGGTTCATCCTACAAATCGGTTTCCCAGTCGCCGCTGTACTTCCTTGCTTCTCTCTCACTCTCCGGCCGAGGTACCGTGACTCTGAAGCCAAGATGCGAGCTGCGTTCCCTGCTGCGCCTTGAGATCGACGCAATAGTTTATGCGTTCGAGCGATTGTTTGAGCCCGCGCTCGGACGCGGGCGCGTGATGGGTCGCGAAGAAGTCGTTCACCTCGTCGCGCATAGCGGCGTCACAGAACGAACCGGTCGACGTCACGATCACTCCACCTCCGAACGCACCACCCAGATTCGCAACGTCGTTCCAATGGGCCCGCGCAAAATCCCATGCGAGCCTGGCCCCGGCCGGGTTTCGCATTACGCCAGAAATTACGTACAGAGTATCTTGCGAGCGCGCATCGGGCGAAATTGCATACTCGAGCGTCCTCTCCAACAGTTTAGGATCGCTAAAGTGCGTCAGCATTTGTTGGTAAATAAATTGTTCTTCGGGAGTCTTGGCAGTCTTAAGTTGAGCCATCACCTGGTCGTACAAGGCGGCATCACCATCGCGTGCGGCGATTGACAAAGCCGCCGCCAACAGTTCGTGATCCACGGAAGATGGATCCTGCATTGCCTGCTCGGTCAGCTTGCGTGCCACCGCTTCCACTTCAGGATCACGCGCGGTATAGCCCAACGCACGCATAAGTTGCGCCCGAACGCTGCTCTGGTCAGAGGGCTCGCCCGGCTTTGGCGCCCATCCTAGGTCTTTCGCAGCCGGCGTCAGGAGTTGACGAACCCAGAGATCATACGACTCGCGATCCGCGTCGTTCACCAAATGTTCTCCGATGAAACCTAACTGCTGGACCAACTCAGTCAATACTGCACCGGTACGATCGGACTGCAAGCCCTGAGCCACGGCCAGATAGTCGCCGATGGGCTCGCGATTCACGCGGACGGAAGCCCAGATATCCGATAGCAGCATGATCCGCTCCGCCGGGGTCAACGCGGTTTCCACATCCTTCGCCATTGAGCGCACGGCGTCCGTCTCGTAGCCCGACCGGTAGAATCCCTTCGCTCCCGCGTTGGCGAAGATCCATGGCGCGCAACCGGAAAGATTAGCGACCTCTTCCTTTCGGGTGAGCAGTTCACACTGCTCAGTGCTTCCTGCTTTGCCATCTTTCACACAAACCGGAATCTCCCACACTTCCTTGCTGCCCGCGTTGAAGAGGCTGCGTTCATAGAAATAACGCCGCTGTGCCAATCCGACGCTTGCGGAATTTCCTGAGCACTGGTTCTTCACACTGACGAGCGGTGCGCCGGGTTGTTCCACCCATGTGGGCATGATTTGATCCACTGGCTTTTTGGAAACTTGCGCCTGCGCGCTCCAGAAATCAGACGCCGTGGCATTTCCGTAGGCATGTTGTTTCAAGTAGGCGTTCACGCCGGCGCGGAAAACTTCCGGCCCAAGATAGTTTTCCAGCATGCGCAGCACGGCAGCTGTTTTTCCGTAAGAGATATCGTCCGCCAGCTCCAGGATCTCCGCCGGAGTGTCTGCTTTCTGATGGATCGGGTGAGTGTTGATCAGAGAATCCGCATTCAAGGCCCGACCCGATTCCCTGACGTCTTCGAGATCCATATTCCACTCCGGCTTCCACGCTTCCAATGGCTTGCTTGACATCCAGGTAGCGAAGCCTTCGTTCAGCCAGATATCGTCCCACCACTGCATGGTGACCAGATCCCCGAACCATTGATGCGCCATTTCATGAGCGATGACCGAAGCCACGTCCTTTTTCAGGGTTAACCCCACATGCTTGTCGTCAACCAACAGAAGGATATCGCGGAAGGTGATGCAGCCCGTGTTCTCCATAGCGCCGGCCGAGAAGTCGGCGAGCCCAACCAGATCCAGTTTTCCGTATGGATACTTGATACCGAAATAGTGGTTGTAATACCGCATGATGTTCTCGGCTGCATCGAGGGCGAACGTGCCCAATTCCTTTTTGCCTGGACTGGTGTATACACGAATCGGGATACCGTCGGCCGAACCTTCTATGTATTCGAAGTTCCCCACGACCATTGCGACCAGATAGGATGACATCTTCGGCGTGGTTGCGAAACGCACCGTGTGCTTGCCGTCCCCAGGCCCCGGTGTGTCAGAGACTACTTTGGTGTTTGAGATTACGGTCATTCCCTGGTCTGCAGTCACGACCACGTCAAACGTCGCTTTGTAAGCCGGTTCGTCGAAAGAAGGAAACGCGCGTCTCGCGTCGGTGGCTTCGAACTGCGTGGCGGCGTACTTACGGCCATCGTTATCCTTGCCCAGGTAAAAGCCGCGCAGCTCATTGTTCAGGATTCCGGTGTAGCGGATCTTGATGGTTGCTGGTCCGGGCTGAATCGCGTTGCCTACCGTCAGGGTCGCCATTTCCTTTTCTTTGTCAACCGTGACTTTGGCCTTCTGACTTGTGCTCCCGCTGGTGATGGTCGCGGCTTCAAAATCAATTTCCGCGGCGTTTAGCACGATCTCTGCGGTAGGCTTTAGCACGCGAACCTGGATGGTTTCGTCGCCGGCGAAATTGTTTTTTGTGAAGTCGGGGGCGAAGGTGAGCTTGTAGCTGTCCGGAACGGCAAGTTCCGGCAGACGTTGCGCTGTGCAAACGGAAGCTACAAACAGAAAAAGGCCAGGCAGTAAGAAAACTCGTTTCATTGTTTTCCTCGGTAGTAGTTTTCGCTCGATGAAATCGGAAGATTGTTCAACCTAACATTTATACGCGATTTCAGCCCTTGAAGTTCACTCCAGAATCGCGGATCCGGACGAGGCGATCAGCGTCCCGTTCAAAACAGTGAAGGCGCAGCGATTGGAGGCAAACCAATAAGGGATTTCGCGATATTCGTCCGCCTCAAAAACTGCCAGGTCCGCATCCTTCCCCGTCTCAATTGAGCCTTTGGTCGCGGCGAGCCGCAGCGCCCAGGCGCCGTTGATAGTCGCGGCGGAAATTGCCTCCGCCGGTGACATCTTCATGTGCGTGCAGGCTAGCGATAATACGAACGGCATGCTGAGCGTCGGTGATGAACCGGGGTTGTAATCCGTAGCCAAAGCCACCGGCACGCCAGCGTCGATCAACTTTCGGGCGGGGGGAAACTTCTCCAGCCCGAGAAAGTAATTCGCACCCGGCATCAACGTCGCGATCGTGTTCCGTTGCGCGAGTTCACGAATGTCCTCGTCGCTCGCGTGATCCATGTGGTCAAACGAGGCTGGATGGTGGCGCAACAGCGGCTGCAAGGGAGTCCGGCTCAATTGGCAGACGTGAGCCCGCACCCCCAAACCATGCTTCTCCGCGGCCTCAAAGATTTTCGCGGTATCCTCGGCGCTGAATGCGCCGCGCTCGGTGAAGACATCGACGAACTGGGCTAGCTTTCGTTTTGCGGCCTGAGGAATCATTTTCTCGCAAACCAGTTCGATGTACTCCCGAGATCGATCTTGAAATTCTTTGGGCACGACATGAGCGCCAAGCAAGGTTGCGACGACGGTACCGGACCAGCGGGCAGCAGCCGTCGCAATAGCGTCAAGTGACTTCAATTCTGATTCCAGAGTCAGACCGTAGCCCGACTTGGCCTCGACTGTCGTTGTGCCTTGTTCGGAAACTTCGCGCAACATCTGGAACACATTCTCTGCCAGATGAGTTTTAGTTGCCTTGCGCACTCCGTCCACACTCGACCGGATGCCGCCGCCCGCGTCAGCGATTTCCTCGTACGTGGCGCCCGAAATGCGTTTCTCGAAATCTACCAACCGCGGCGCAACAAATACCGGGTGAGTATGCGAATCGACGAACCCGGGAAGCACAACCTGGCGCTCACAATCGATCTCGATGACCGTCTTGCGATTCTTCCTGAGCCAGGAGTCGCGCAGCGCGTCCTTGCTCTTGCCGACGGAAACGATCTTTCCCCCTAAGCAAAGGACGGCGGCGTCTTCGATGATGCCGAGTTCCTTAAGCTCCGGCCCGCGTCGCGGACCACGCGTGCCCGAAGAAGACTGGAGCGTGAGGAGCTGGCTGATGTTGATCAGCAGCAGAGTTGGCTGCTGGCGCAATTTTCTGGATGGGGTCAACCTATTAGTTTAGCAGTTGCAAGCTCGCTGTTTGGGCTCGTTCCTGTCGGGCCTTCGCCCACGTCACGCGCCTAACTCTTCATTGGCACTTTCACGCCGGTCTTCTTGGCGAATTCTTTTGCTTCGTCGTATCCGGCGTCCACGTGACGGATGACTCCCATACCCGGATCCGTTGTCAGCACGCGTTCGATTCGTTTGGCCATCATTTCGGTACCGTCGGCCACCGTTACCTGGCCGGCGTGCAGCGAGTAGCCGATGCCCACGCCGCCTCCGTTGTGAATCGATACCCAGGAAGCTCCGGCGGCCGTATTCAACAAAGCGTTTAGCAACGGCCAATCGGCTATGGCGTCGCTGCCATCTTTCATGCTTTCAGTCTCGCGGAATGGAGATGCGACCGAACCACAATCCAAGTGATCGCGGCCGATCACGATTGGCGCTTTGATCTTTCCTTTCTTTACCAGATCATTCATTGCCAGGCCGAACTGCGCGCGCTCGCCGTATCCGAGCCAGCAGATTCGCGCCGGCAATCCTTGAAACTTGATGCGCTTGCGGGCCAGATCGATCCAGCGCCGCAGAATTCGATTCTCTGGAAACAGCTCCAGCACCAAATCATCGGTGACGTGAATATCGGAAGGCTCGCCCGACAATGCTACCCAACGAAATGGTCCGCGGCCTTCGCAGAAGAGCGGCCTGATATACGCGGGCACGAATCCCGGAAAGTCGTAGGCGTTCTTCACGCCCTGCTGGAATGCGAAGGTCCGAATGTTGTTTCCGTAGTCGAAAGTGACTGCGCCCATCTTCTGCAGGCGCAGCATGCCTTCGACGTGCCGGGCCATGGCATCCAGGGACTTCTCCTGATAAGCCTGCGGATCGCGCTGGCGCAACTCGAGCGCGGCTTCCAGCGTCATGCCGTTCGGTACATAGCCGTTCAGCGGATCGTGCGCCGACGTCTGATCGGTCAGGATGTCGGGGACTACGCCCCGTTCGGCGAGCTCGGGAATTACGTCGGCGCAGTTCCCTACCAAGCCGACCGAGACATTTTCTTTCTTGCGGACCGCGTTCTTCAGGATTCGCAGGGCCTCATCCAGCGCGGTCACCATGAAGTCGCAATATCCGGTCTTGAGGCGCTTCTTGATGCGCTCGGGATCGACATCAATACCCAGAAATGCCGCGCCCGTCATAGTTGCTGCCAATGGTTGAGCGCCGCCCATGCCGCCCATGCCGCCACTTACGATCAGCTTGCCGGCAAGGTCTCCGGCGAAATGCTTTTCTCCGGCGGCGGAGAATGTTTCGAATGTGCCTTGCACAATTCCTTGCGAGCCGATGTATATCCACGAGCCGGCGGTCATCTGGCCATACATCATCAGGCCGGCGCGCTCCAGTTCGTTGAACTTCTCCCAGTTGGACCAATGCCCGACCAGGTTCGAGTTCGCGATCAGCACTCGGGGCGCGTACTCGTGCGTCTTGAACACGCCTACGGGCTTGCCCGATTGCACCAACAGAGTCTCGTCGTTCTCCAAGCTTTTCAACGACGCGACGATCGCGTGATAGGCCTCCCAACTGCGGGCCGCCCGGCCGGTTCCGCCGTAGACGACTAGATCGCGAGGCCGCTCGGCGACTTCTTCGTCGAGGTTGTTCATGAGCATGCGCATGGCGGCTTCCTGCTGCCAGCTTTTGCAGGAAACGCTGTTGCCGCGCGGGGCGTGGATCGGCGTGTAGGTGGAGGCAGTAATTTCTGTTTCAACCGGCATGACTAGATGTTAGTGCTTCGAAGACAAGTCTTCAAATCCGGTCTGCTGTGCCGGTCATGCTCCCGAGTTACCCGGGGGCTTCTTTGTTGGGCTCGCTGATTCCGGCGAATTCGAATACGGTGCGGAGGTCGCGCCAGTTGCCGCGCTCGGCGCCTTCGATCGCCGCCCGCACTCGCTCGATCTCTTTCTCTTGCAAATCGCGCTCGGGGTTCTTTCGCTCCTTCGGCGCTGGATTGTTTGCGGGATTTGTCCCACGGCTTGCGCCGTGGGCTGCGTTCTTTCGCCGCTCCGCGGCTGGGTCTGCGGCTCGCTCTGGTGTTGCGTTTTTGTGCGTTGCCTTTTGTGGGGCGGCTTCTGGAGCGGCTTGTGCTTCGATTTGGATTTCCGCATTTGTTGCGGCCTCGCGGACAGGAATGTCCGCGCCACACGAGCTTATTGGGGGGCCGAATTCGGGGTGTTCGATCAGGTATTGGCGGGCGTAGTCGGGGACTTCGCGGACGATTGGTTGTGCCATTACTCCGTGGTCGTGGGCGTCGAAGTGGACATTTTTTGCGTTCCTCGCGGCGATGCGCAGGGCTTGAATGATCAGCCGGGCGCGGGTTGGGTCGAGCGTGCCTTTGATCAGTCCGTCGACTACGTGCATGATCGAAAGCTGGATGGACTCGCAGTCTTCGAGCAGGGCCATGGAGTGCAGTTGCATGTCGACGCGCTGTTGCACGCCTTTAATGACGCGGGTGTGGAAATAGCAAAAGAACTCGCGGCGCAAGGCGGGTGATCCGCAGCGCTGTCCGGTGACTTTGATGTGAGTGCAATTACGAACGTTGGGATGGGGTGGTAACGGTTTAGGCATGAACTGCTCCTGAAAAAAAATCGCGTGATTCGCCTAAATCTATGAATCGATTGGGGCGAGGTTGAGGGGTACCCGCCAGATCTATGAAAATAAACGGGTTGCGGGTAAAATCTTGGGAACAAAGGAGTTGCATGAGGATTGAAGGGGCAGAAGTTGCTTGACAGATGGATGCGGAGGGGAAGGACAACTTAGAGGCTCCTTGATTGTCTCGTTATATAGCTAGACTATAGTATATCTTTAAGTGAAGTAAAGGAAATAGTGAAAGAAATTGGGGCGGATTCCCAAAATGGGAATGGAAGGGGGGTGAGAATTCGATAGGAGCGTGGTTTTCGGTTAGCTTCCGGTCGATGAGTGTAACCGGGATTTAACGTCAACCATCCATGTCCTCTGAAGAGCATGCCTTGATGCGCAATCCACACGCGCGGCATGTCCTTGACAGCTACCGATGGCTGCTATAGTGGCCAGCATGCCCGCAGAAATAGTCATCCGCGGCGTGCGGCCAGACGAGAACAGTTCGGTGCACCAGTTAGTGCAGGCCATCGCGGATGAGACCTTTGCGTATTTGTTTGCGACATTGCCAGTACCCATCGGTGAAGCGAATTGGTTATCGGCTTGGTTGGCAATCTCAGGGGAAGAAATTGTGGGCGTAACCATGACGCGGGATGAATGGGTTAGTGACTTGTGGGTTCGAGCCGACAGCCGAAGGACCGGAATCGGCGCAAAGCTACTGGCCCACGCGGAACGTGAAATACGCAGCCGTGGCCATGACGTTCTCCGCCTTCGGGTGGTCAAGTCCAATACTCGGGCTGTGCACTTTTACCAAAGCCGGGGATGGAGAGTTAACCGCGAATTTCTGCATGAGAAATTCGGTCACGTCATGTTGGAGATGATCAAATTTAACGAGACCGGCCCGATATGGCAGTCCGATGGTCGCTGACAACAGGCGCTTCCACTCCTTGACCGGATCAGCGAGTTCTCAATGAGTGTAATCGCGATGTTACGCCAACCATCAAGAGACAGGGGGCTGGCTCTGGGTCTATTCCATGGATGGGATTTGGGGGTGTTCGCAAGACCGCCTCAGCCGCTTTACGGCAGAACGCCCACTGATTCTCGCCGCCAGATAGACAACCCAGGCGCTCCCATAGCTAGCGCGCCCAGCGAGCCGGGCTGTGAAATGGGTGCGGTAAGAGTTGCGGAATCGGACCGTTCAAGATTTGCGTCATTCGTTCCCGTCTTCTTCCCAGCAACAATGGCCCGGTTCGGAACCGTCTCGTAGGCGTAACCGGTAAGGGTTGCGGTGAGTCGACAACCGCCCGTCACCGTCAGTCGCGCCCATCCGAAGTGCGGCTCACCCTTTACCATGAACCTTAAGCCGAGGTAACGGTTCTTAACGCCCTTCCCTTGGTTTTCCCACAGACCGTTAAAACGCGACGGGTCGCACTTGCCACTACTGTTACTGGTGCCGCCGACAGCGGCCATTAATGCACTTCCGTAGGCAAAATTGCGCTTGGTCCCAATAATACTTCCGGGTTTGGTGTCATTGGCCAACTTCCCGCCCCACACTGAATTGGGGCCGGGAGCAATGCGCAGCGTGCTCTCGAAGGCGCCCGACTCGCCGTGAAAGTAAAAAGAAAAAGTGAAGTCCGTAATTCCGTCGTGGTTGAGATCGAGGAGATAGGTGATCTTGTGATGGAATCCAAGGTCGACATGGGCGGGCGTATATATAATCTTTGCCTCAGCGGATCGACTCAGTGCCAGCATTCCCACTCCGGCAGCGCCTGCCGCAAGTGCATACATGTTGAGCTGTTGAAGGACTGACTCGGGAAGGCAGGCTGTCCTACGCGGCTGGGAAGGGGGTTCCATAGCTCCTCTCCGAAAGTGGCTGATTATCCATCTCCTCGGATCGAAAGTCAATGCGTGGTGTCTCAAGTGGGGTTAACAGGCCATTACACGTTTTGACCTGTTGCTTGAGTGCATGCAGTAGTGCGCTCGAAAGGACCTGACACAGCGACATTGTCAGAGACCCGATATTTCAACAGTTGACCTAAACAGTCCTCACTTCGGAATCGCGGGTGACGGAAAGTTGATTCCCCAGAAATTCTTTTCCACAGCGCCCGCATCGAGAAACTCGACCCCATATGTATAGATCCCCTGACGTTGTGCGCTGATCAGGGTGACTACTCGGGCCGAAAGTTGAGTGTGGCGAGTGTTTTGTAACATGATAATTGAACCGACCGACAGCTCACGATTCAGTTGAATGGCAGCCCCATGTCGGTTCAGCTTGGTTGCTTTGGCGGGCAGAGTGAAGGCGCACTTCGTGCAGTCGTCGCCTGACAGCGTTATTTGAGCTTTGAGCGCCATGCGACTGCTTCGGCGCTTTAGTACCTGCATCCCATCAACAGATCCAGTTTTCACAGTCCCTCCTTTGCTGACGTCTTGCGAGCGGCGGAACGTTCGTCCAGAGGTGGGTTCCTTGAGATACTAGGCTAAAGGCTTGCCCGGCGGTATGTACCGAGGTCAACTATTCTAAGATGACCCTGTGAAATGCCATAAACAGAAAGAGATCATGGACCTCAGTGATCTTGCGACTGGCCGTAGCCGAAGCAGCTTAGCGGCGATCTTGTTAACTGATGTAAACAGGCCATATCGCTGATTGAGGGGTTTTGAGTTCCGATGTGCCTGTGGCCCACCCATAGGGATGAAAGTCCATTGTTAAGGTTCATTGATTCCAAACAGGTTACCCGTGATTTTCGACGGAGTGTAACCGCGATTTTGCAACAGTTCCAGGCGCCAGAACCCGTAAATCCCCGTAAAACCGGAGACTTCTGCCCCTACTTCCACTCCAGCAACAGATAGTCATTCTCCTTGGTACTCGCTCGTCGGATGACGCTCCGGGTTTCGCTGGCCAGATCATAGCGAAACAGTCGCGCAGGAGACTGGGAAGAATCCACGAATGCGATCGCCGACCCGTCCGGTGAGAATGCCGGTTCCACGGATGGGCTGGAAGTCGAAATCTGCTTCTGGACTTTCTGATCGGCGCTGGTAACAAACACGGCAGCATCACCGCTTGGGGAAGTACAGTCCTCTGTGCCCAGCTCGATCGCGAGTCGTCGGCTGTCGGGTGACCACGAAAAGTTGTAGACACTGGGTGGTGCTTTCGGAATGCTCACAGCGGTGTCGGAACCATCGATGAGCGAATAGAGGCGAAGTTCTGTGTTTGGGCTACCACAATCGGGTTCATCATCCTCGCTACCCTGAACAGAACTGGCTGGCTCGCCGACGGTTTTCTGGTATGCGATGAACTTGCCATCCGGAGAGAACTTTGCGTCCCAGACAACATTGCTGGCTTTGTGCAGGAGCGTTCGTGTCCCGGTTGCAACATCCAGGACCTCAAGTGCGAAAGGTGAATTTATCGCGTGAACAATGCGCCTTCCGTCCGGTGAAAAGCTGAATCCCTGATACCAGTGTCCGAGATTGCGTACTGGTCCGCGCTCTGGTGGAAAAGGAGCCAGGAAAAGGTCATCCTCCATTCCGCCATTGCCACGAGCAGTGGCTTCATAGGCGATGGCGCTTCCGTCCGGAGTCCATGCGACCTGACCGAAGCCGGTGCCGGCGGGCCCGGCGGGCGGATGCACGAGTTCGGTTGTGACGCGCGTGCTGAGAGTCATTACAAGTAGTTTCGCGTCGACCCTCCAGAACTCTGGTCCCTGCACTTCTTGCATATGGACCACGGTAAAAGCAACCGCTCGATAATCCGGCGAAATGACGGCACTGCCGGCTTCGTCGGAGATCTGTTCCTGGGCCCCGTCGGGATGGATGATGACGAGATTGCCGTCGACAGTCCTTACGACCAGATTGCCAGCATCTGTGGCGCCCGCGAGAACAACGGCGAGCAGGAGAAAAAAGACGACGATTAAGCACAAGTTCTTCATAGGCCGACCTCTACCCAAGGAGACAACATGAGTATGGCGGTGTTTGTGTGGCTTGGCGAAGTTACGATGGTGGCTGGTCTCTCACGATCGTTGACGCAACCAGGTGATTACGCTCGCTGAGAATTGTGGGCGTGATGGCCTGCGCTTTTACAGAGTGGTTCTCGTGATGGTGCAGCGTGTGTGCCCGCAGCGGCTAAAGCCGGGCCCCTTTCCAGCGACTTACGGTATGCCTGAAGGCATACCCTGATACGAATCGAGGGTTTTTCCGCGGCTTGTGAAGCCGTGCTCTCCCGTTCCTGATTTCTCTATGTGGCAAGTCGAAAAATGTAATCCAAACAAAATACGGTAGCTCGGAATGTGGGTGGGCGGAGTGCAGAGATCCTTCGTTGGGAGTCCTTGGCTTTGCCAAGGACTCCGCTGCCTCTAGGATGACAGGGGATGCGGGAGTCGCGGGCGAGGTTTGTGCTGCGGCTGCGGTCGTCGCGAAACAGCAGGTCCTTCCACTCCGCTTCTCATCCCCTTCGGGGATGGGAAGCTCCGGTCGGGATGACAATCCTTGGCAGGCTACAGCAACGCCCACGACTCAAGTCTCACCGTGCCCACACGAAGACCACGAACGCTGCCAGACTCAGCACCGTGCGCACGGCATGGAGTCTCCCCCACCGGACCAGAAGCTGACGTGCAGCCTCTGAGTTCCGGTTCAAGGATGGATCGAGCAGCTTCTTGTTGGTGGGGAGAATGACGATCAGGGTGAATGGAACCACAGCAACAATGCTGATCCCACCTAACAGCCAAGCGTAGTTCGAAGCGAATGCGAAACTCACCATGGCGGCGAGAAAACCGGCGATCGCCAGTGACGCTTGCATCACTGTAGCTCGCCGATAACTAGGACCGAATTCGGTTGCCGCCAGCGTGGTCCCGCATTCCATCCGCGCGGGATGTTCAACGACGGTTATGTACAGCGCGGCACCGGCAAACAGGCCGGTGCAGAATGTCGCTACAAACTTCATTGCGAAAATCATGGAGACTATTCTAGAGTGGTTCTCGTGATGGTGTAGAGTGTGTGCCCTCGGCGGCTAAAGCTGGAACTCGTTTGCAGCGTGTTGCGGCGCGGCTGAAGCCGCGACCTCCCGTTCCTGGTTTCTCTAAACGGCAACTCGAAGACTGGTGTAATCCAAACAAAATACGGTAGCTCGGAATGTGGGTGGGCGGAATGCATAGATCCTTGGTTGGGAGTCCTTGGCTTCGCCAAGGACTCCGCTGCCTCCAGGATGACAGGCAGTGGCGGGATGGAGCGTCAGTTCTGACGGAGGATTGCAAAAAGGAAGGCAGGGTATGGCTCCGAAAACTATCCAGAAACCTTACCAGGTGTTGTAAGCGGTGCCGTCGCTGCCGGTCGCGGTTGAACCGCTGTGGACGTCGTAGATTCCTGGTTCCTGCTGGTCTGCGCTCATGATGGTGTCGGTTTCTTCTTCGACGGTCCAAGTATCGTTGCGGCTGGTCATGGGGTCGTTGGGGATTTGTTTGAAGTAACCGGCGGTGACCAAGTCTTCCAGAGACTGCGGGGCTTTCTGTTTATCGAGTGTGTATTGGGAGATCACGGAGCGAATGGCAAAAAGATTCTGCTTGAGCACCGACTCTCTTGCCCGCCAGATGGATTGATTGTAAGCGGGGAGCGCGACCGAAACGAGGATCAGGATGACGCTGATGACGATCATCAGCTCGATCAAGGTGAAGCCACGGCTGCGCTTTTTGGGAGATCGTGCCATCTACCAGTCCTTGTACTTGGTGCCGTCGAGCCCCGTGTCCTGGGATTTGGTGAACACGTCGAAAACGTTTTGCTCGCCCCAGGAGTCGGAGTCGGGATCGTCCTGCATGGAGCGCATTCCCCACTCGGTGGTGTTGGTCATGGGATCAATCGGAATCTTGCGTAGAAACTTTAATTTCTTGCCGCCCACGTCCACGCCCTTCACCAGCGTGTCCAAATCGGGAGGGTAGTTTTCCGAGCCCACTTTGGTCTGGAATTTGCCGGCGTCAGCAGCGTCCTTGTAGCGATCGATGGCGTCGCGCAGATCCCACAGGTCGCGGCGTAATTGGTGTTCCTTGTCGCGCTTGATGCTGACCCGCGCCAGCGGGATCGCCAGGCTGGTGAGGATGACCAGAATGGCCGTGGCCACGATCAACTCAATCAGCGTGAACCCGCGCATGTTGCGCACGACATTTTTTCTTGCCACAGTTAACTGCATATTCGAAGCATTAGCGCCGGCGGGACGGTGCGGCGCAGGTGAGAACTGCTCTTTCGCCCCGCAGGGGCTTGTCTGTTTTTCACTTTCCCCCACGGCTTGCGCCGCGGGCTGCATTCTTACGCCGCTTCGCGGCTATAAGGTGCGCCTGGTTCCACCGCGTCCGCGGAGACGGGCGAGGACGCCCGTCTTCCATTGAGTCTTGGTGACACTATTGGATCGTCACCGTGACTGCGGCTCCGGCGGCCGGGGCTGCTTGCATGCCGGGGTCGCGTACTCCTCCCCGGGCAATGGTTAGCGTGGACTGACCGGGGGCCTTGGCCACTAAAGTCAAAGTCACGACCGTTCCCTGCCCGGAAATTCCGGTGGCTCCGGGCGGCCGTGTCGCCGTAATCTGCAAAGTTCCCGTGGTGTCATCGTCGCGATGAACCAGAGCGACCGCCTGGCCATCATGCGAGAGGAAACCTCCGTTCGAAACATTCACCACCTGCAGCATCTTCGGATCGTAGCTGATCTGCAGAGGCACGGAAAACGCGTTTTGGGCTCCCGAGAGCAAAACGTTTACGGCAAAAGTAGAACCCTTGGCCTGAGTGATGCTCGCCGGATCGAAGCTAAAGGCCGCCGGTCCGCTTGGTGAAGTAGCCGTTGGCGGCTGATTCGGGGGCGCAACTTGCGTTGGTGCGCCTTGCGGCTGCGCGGGAGCGGCAGGAGTTTGTCCTGGGGCTGCAGGAGCTTGCGGGGTCGCGGGCGCCATCTGATGGCTGACGCGGCGGAGCTCAATCGCGTTGGCCGTGCCCACGTCGATTGCCTGCTGGTTCAAGTCGTTGTATTCATGGGCGCGCACGATGTGCGGAATCAGCACGAATACGGTCTCAGTTTCCGAGTGGTCGGTGGTTGACTGGGCAAAGAGATACTTCAAGATTGGAATCTGGCCGAGTCCAGGAATGCCGGTTAACGCTTTGGTCTGCGAATCTTCCAACATGCCGCCGAGCATGTTGACTTCGCCCTCTTTCAGTCGAACTTCGTGCTCGATTTTGCGCTGTCCGATGACCGGTTGGCTGATGCCGCCGATGTTGGAGGTTCCGGTCACGGACGAAATATCCATCACGACCTTCAGGGTCACCTCGCCGTTGGAGTGGACCTTGGGCGTGATATCGATGTTCACGCCGACATCAAGATACTGAAATTGTGTATTGACCAGCGGGTTGATGCCGACGCCACCGATGCCGGGCTGGAAGGAGCCGGTTGCCACCGGGACGCGGTCGCCAATCTTGAGCGAGGCTTTCTGGCCGTCCACTGCGCGAATTTGCGGCTTCTGAAGCAGCTTGGTGCTGTTGTCGCTGAACAGGGCGGTAGCTGTCGCCTGCGGAATGGTGATGGTGAAGTCGGTTGCGTTCAGATTGGCGAGCTGATTGAGGTTGAGCTGGTTGGGCGTGCCCGTGCTCGAATTTAGGGTTCCAGTGTTGCCTGCGCCGGTATTGAGGGTCGTCGTGGTGTTGGTCGAGGTTGTGAGGTTGTTCTGCAAGGCCACCGTCGCGCTGGTGGGTGGATTAATGCCCAAGGTTCTCGACTTGTCACGGTTGATCTGGAGCACGGCAACGTCGACGATGACTTCGGGCTTGGCCTTATCCAGATCGCCGATTAATTTTTGTGCCAGCGCGATCTGGTCGGGGGTCCCGCGGACTACGATTGCGCCCTGTGAGGGCAAAGGTTGAATGCGGGAGATTTCGAGGATCTGCCGCATGGCGTTTACGACGTCCTGCAATTCCGTAGGCTGGGAAAGGTTCGCCAGATAAAAGGTCTTGATGACACTTTGCTCGAGATCCTTGCGCTTGGCAGGATTGTCGGCGGCGGCGAAGATGGTGTTCGGCGTCACCGGCCGCCAGAAGGTTTTGGACTCGAGCGCGATAATCTCCAGCGCTTCTTCCAGGGAGACGTTGTTTAGTTCGATCTTGATGCGGCGGGAAGTGTAGTCGGGATCGAAAAGCACATTGATGCCCGCCAGCTTGCCGACGGTCTCGTAGATAACCTTCGAATCTTCCGTGATCTTGAGATTGATCGGAGTGTTCGAAATGGTCGCCAACTCGACCGGGCCGCCCGCTTCGTCGAGCCGTTTCTGCACGCCGCTGGACGGAGGGGCCGCAGCTTTCGGTGCGGCGGACTTGGCTGCCTCGATCATCTGCTTGGTGTGTTGGATTTCCTGCTGGGCGATGGCACTGGAGGGATCGATGTCGATGGCTTTTTGGAATTCGGCTAAAGCAGTGTCGAGTTGGCCGGCCTCGCGCAGTAATTGTCCGCGGTGCACATGCGAAGCTCCAGCCAGAAAACGCAGCCGCTCAAACGCAGACCGGTAGGTGAGATCGCCCGGCTTGAGGTCGTAAGCCTGCTTGTAATTATCGTAGGCCAGTTCGTAGTTCTGTCGAGCCTCCGCGTCTTTCCCCTTGTTATAGAGCTGCTTGGCCTTGTCAGCCGCGATGGCTAAGGTTACGGCCAGGAGCAACAGAACCATCGCCACCGGGCGGATCGAGCGTTTCATCAAAATTCCTCGTACACAGTTTTCTCCCGCCGGCCGGCCAGGACCTCGAGATTCAACTTAAAAATTTCTTCCGAAGATAACGTTAGATGTGCGATTATAGCATCGCCTCGGACTGTACCAATGTAACTGCTGGGGTGGCAGTTACACTCTTTGGTGCTAGCACCGAAGATGCGAAGCTCCCGGCTTCCCTAATTTTCTTTTTTATTTTTCTCTTTCTCTCCATGTACAGGTGCGACTTGGCAAACCCGAGACGTAGCAAGCTACGTCTCTACAGGGGCGCTGTACAGACGTTGCTTGCAACGTCTCTCGCCCGACTCGACGCCGCTCCGCTGCTCATGAGATAAGCTAGTAAGAGACCATGCCACGCCAGCCTTTGCAACCAACCCGGGCGAATCCGGAGAAAAATCCCCGCCGCGATCCCACCGCAGCGGGGCAGCGTGATGCCTCTGTTAACAGGATCGCTTCCCATAACTACTTCTTGCTGGAAAAATTTGAGGCTGGGGTTGCGCTGACCGGGACTGAGGTCAAGTCGGTCCGGGCAGGCCGCTCGAACCTCAAAGACGCTTATGGCCTGGTAAAGGACGGCGAACTCTGGCTGCTGAACTGCCACATCGGGCCTTATGAGCACGGCAACATCTTCAACCACGCACCCCTGCGCACCCGCAAGCTGCTGGTACATAAAGAAGAGATCCGCAAGCTGATCGGCAAAACCCAGCAGCGCGGGCTGACGCTCATCCCCACCCGGATGTACTTCAAGAACGGTAAAGTAAAGGTTGAGATTGCGCTGGCCAAAGGCAAGCAGTTATGGGACAAACGTGAAACCGAACGCCGGAAGACCGCAGACAAGGAAGCGCGCGAAGCGATCGTGAGATCGCGAAAGAGCTAGCCATGTTTGCTCGCCTTGGCGGCTGGTTTCGGAATCCATTATTCCTACTCGCCTTAGCCGCGGGCCTCGCCGCGTTCGTGATCCAATCGGGGGAGTTGGGGTCCGCCGACACCATGCATCGCCTGCAGACCGCTCATTCCTTTTGGACCTCGGAGCCACCGGTTTTTCCGCAAGAGTACCCCGAGTTCGGTGCGCACGGACGCGGAGGCAAGCTTTTCGACTGGTATGGGATCGGCCAGCCTCTGCTCATGTTGCCGGCGGACATCGTCGGGACCTACATCGAGCGACTGCCAGTCTTCGAGGAGTACAACGGCAACGACCCGAGCGTGCGCAACATCGTGGTCAGCTACAGCACCAACATTCTCATCAGCGTTTTGACCGCGCTGGTCTGCTTCCGGTTCCTGCGCCAGTTGAGTTTCAGCACCAGGCAGGGGGTGGCCGGTGTGCTGGCACTGTTGTTCTGTACCACCCACCTGCACTACACGCAGAACATGATGGAGAACAACTACATCATGTTGCTGACCTTGGGCGGGTTCGCATTCCAGTACGAGTGGCTTCGCACTGGCAGCAGAGGGGCATTGCTCGTGGGTTCAGCCGCTCTCGGACTTAACCTGCTGACCCGTCTGACCACCGGCATGGATCTGCTGGCCGTTGCATCCTTCTTATTACTGCTGTCTTGGATCGAACGAGTGCGCGGGCGGGAGTTGTGGAAACGGTTTGTGGTGTATATGAAAACGGCGGCGCCGGTCTATGCAGTCTTTGTGCTCATCGACCGCCTTTACCAGTACTATCGCTTTGGTTCTTTCTTCAACACCTACGTGCATTATTTCACCGTGGAGCGGCGTCTTCTGGATCCATCCCTGCCCGCGAGGTATCCGTTCGAGAACCCGTTCCACATAGGCTTTTTTGGCGCTCTCTTCGCACCGGAGAAATCCATCTTCCTTTTCGATCCTCTGCTGGTGCTGACGATTGTCATTGCCGCGCTGGCCTGGAAACGGTTTCGTCCTGAGGTCAAGTCGTATTTGATCGCTGGATTTCTGCTGCTTCTGGCGTACATCTGCTTTTACGCGAAGTACACGGTGTGGAGTGGTGATTTCGCCTGGGGTGACCGCTACGTTTCGACGGCAGCGGAGCTGGTGGCATTCATTTCGGTGCCTCTGCTCTTGCGTTATCGGCTTGAACTTGGCAGGTTCGTTTGGACGATTGGAGTGGCACTGATCGCGGTCAGCGCTTTGATCCAATTGGCCTCGCTCGCTTTCTGGCTGTCGCTCGAGATCTATCAGATGGAGACGCTGGGTCACCCGACCTTCGTGGTCGCGCTGCGCTTCAGGAACATCGTCGCGTTTGTGCTGGGAAAGGTGGGCACTTGGGGGCTCAACAATTACGCCATGGCGCAGGATCCGTGGGATTACGTTCACATCACGACCTGGAATTTTCTGCCGTTTGTGCTGCGAAGAGTCGGAGAGGCTCCGGGGTGGGTGGTTCGGGTTTGCTTTTTATTCTGGATCGCGGGGCTCGCTGGACAGATTTGGGCGCTGTGGCAGTTGCGCGAAGTTCTCGGCGTGGTGGCAGGAGAGCATGTTGCACCAGATCCGGAATCGCAACCCGCATCAGGGTTGATGCCCTAAGAAACACACTCGATCGGTCCAATCCCATTTCCCGGTTTCTTTGGAGAGTTGGAACAACGCCCGAACATGACCGCCGATGTCCGCAGGGGAAATTGTCTTCTCATCGACAAAAATTATCCCCGCGTGCCGCCGCCCTTCTTCTGCCCAGGTCTTGAGCAGCGGCGGAATCGTCCTCCGATCGTAAGTCACCATAGTCAAGCCCTGCTTGGCGGCCTGGAGCAGACAGGCAGAATCGTCCTTTCCAAGAAAACCGCCACCCTCCCACTCCGTCATGCAATGGATGACCAGCGAAGGATTGCGGCGTCGCAGGCCATCTGCCACGTCCGGAGAGATATGCTCGTCCAGAAGTAGCTTGAGCATATCAGCGCCGTTCGGACTTCCGGGGCGCAACGAGGACTGCCTGGGGCAACATGCGCTTCAGTGTTTCGAAATCGGCCGAGTCATTCTCTGCGATCGCCTCGCCGATCTCCTCCGGAAACCCTTCCGCATAATTAACCGCCGCTCGAACCTTGGCTTCCGGCCATCTGAGATGTTTGGCTACGGCCGCGACGTTTCCGCGATAGCTGCCAAGCAGGAACGTCACCTCCCATACGGCGAGCGTGCTGCCTTGGATGTATGCCTGGCGGCCCGCGGGTGAATCGCGGAAGTCGAGGAAGGCAAATTCTGACCGTCTTAAGCCTTCCTCCACCAGACGCGCACTCGCGTCACTGGGCGTCCATCCATGCCGATTGGCGATACGCTTTAGCCGTTTTCCACTTTCTACGGACAGGCGCATGCTCAGAACCATCGAACGGGTTGGTTTCATCGGGGATCACTCCTAATGTAACTATTGTAAGCATTGTAGCATTTAGGGAGACTAGAAATCGCCGGACACCTCTTTTAGATCTTTTGCCAATCGACGTGCCCCGTTTGGTGACGAAGGCCTGGCTAGCCACAGAATGAGGGTTTTGCACCCTGCTGAACCTTGCGCCGTGACCGAGGCAGATTCGTCTACACTAGCGTGTTGTCAGGCGTGGAGGTCGGACTCGGGGGCGTCGATTTAGGAAGTGGTGAAGATCTATCCATGAGCGTCGCAACCGAGAACTCGTCGCTAGCGCTAGAACAATCAGCAACGCTGCGTGGGATCTCCATCTTCAGTGTCTTGTTGTTCTCCGCCGGGGCGGTGTTGCCACTCTTTCTCTCCGGCCATCCGTGGATCACCGCCCTGCGCTGGACGGGATTGATTGCCATCGCGTCGACTGGACTGTGGCGGCAATCGCTCACTCGCTGGATTTTCTTTGCCATGCTGCTAGGCGGAGAGATCGGGCTGGACCGTCCGCAACTGGCCGAGCATTTGCGCGTGTTGAGTGAAATCTTTTTGCGGCTGATCAAGGTCATCGTCGCGCCGCTCATTTTTGGAACGCTAGTCACTGGCATCTCTGGACACGGCAACTTGCGCAGCGTCGGCCGGATTGGGCTCAAGAGCCTGATCTACTTTGAAGTCGTCACCACCCTTGCGTTGTTCCTGGGAGTAGCCGCGATCAACATCAGTCGCGCAGGAGAAGGTCTCGCAATTTCGCAAACCACTGCCGTCGCCCCTTTGCAGAACACTGCTCCTCTTCGTTGGGATGATTTTCTTCTGCATATCTTCCCCGAGAACATTGCGAAGTCGGTTGCTGAGAATCAAATTCTGCAGGTTGCAGTGTTCGCAGTGCTATTCGGAATCGCGCTGGCGCGACTGCCCGAGGCTAAGCGCGCTCCCATGCTGAAATTTTGCGAGTCGCTCACAGAGACCATGTTCTCCTTCACCAATCTGGTCATGTACTTCGCACCCATCGGCGTGGGCGCGGCCATGGCTTATACCGTCGGGCACATGGGGATTGGCGTGTTGCTGCCGTTAGGCAAGCTGCTGCTCACGGGATATTGCGCGCTGCTTGCGTTCCTGCTTCTGATCCTGTTGCCTATATCGCGAATTGCGCGGATCCCGCTCGGGCGATTCGTCAAAGCAGTGGCTGAACCCGCGACCATTGCGTTCGCAACCAGCACATCCGAAGCGGCGCTGCCGCGCGCCATGGAAGAGATGGAGGCGTTCGGCGTTCCCCGCCGCATTGTCGCGTTTGTCATTCCCGCTGGCTACAGCTTCAACCTGGACGGCTCGACACTCTATCTGGCGCTGGCCTCAATTTTCGTTGCGCAAGCTGCCGGCATGCGCATGGGATGGTCGGAGCAACTGTTGATGGTGTTCACCTTGATGCTGACCAGCAAGGGTGTGGCGGGCGTGCCGCGGGCGGTGTTAGTGGTCTTGCTGGCTACAGCAGCCACTTTTCATCTGCCGACGGAACCGATCTTTATTATTCTCGGCATTGACGCGCTCATGGACATGGCGCGCACCGCGGTCAACGTGATCGGGAATTGTCTGGCCTGCGCGGTCATCGCGCGTTGGGAGGGTGAGTTGGTGGAGAATTCATGATGGAGGACGGGCATCCTCGCCCGGCCGGGCGAGGACGCCCGGCCTCCATTTCAGGCTCCCGCGGAAGCTCGGTTGCTGGATTCAGTGGCTGGATCCTGGGGGCGATTAGTGGTGTTAGCATCGAGTCCCCATAAATCTCTTTGCGCGCCGGCTTCCAGGCCAACCTGTTGTTCAACGCCCGAACCCAGCGGCTTGGTCCAAACCACCCGAAATTCTGCTTTGTGTTGCCGATACTGCAGTGTGACCAGGCTGCCAACTTCGAGTTTGCGGCGGACCGCACCCAGCCGAACTCCGGTCCGGCTGACGTCGAGAGTATGTACGAGTTCGGAATAGGCTTCGCCGGAAGTGTCGTTTCCGGAAATTCTTACCGGCAACACCGCTTTGGACCGGTCGACACTTCGCTGTTTGCTTACTCCTGCCTTTTCTACCAGAGCTGCCAGAGCTTTATTCGGAGAGTTCAAAGCCACGTCCTTGATCTGATTCATTCGACTTCGGATGAGCAACTCGAGGGGAGTGTAACTGGTTGCTGACTGAATGTATCTTCAGCCATGCTTCGGGTTTGCGCCATAGCACAAAAGTGGCGGAGGCATCCTCCGCGAGTGTTAGAACCCGCGCCTGGCGGCCTAAGTCGCGGCTTTCACAGGGCGGATGACCCGAGTAACCACCTCCGGTTACAGCCGTGAAGGTAGGGCCACGAACGGGCCATTGCCGGATGGCGGTCGATGGCGCAATCTGGTGCCAGTCGTCAACGCGTCCCGCAAGGGAACGTGGGCGCGAGCGTCCCCCCTCGTGCTCGACGCAAATCCCACAAGGGTAGGAGGGGTGAACAACATGACTAACTTACTTCATAGACTCTGGTCAGAGGACGAGGGCCAGGACATTGCAGAGTACGCAGTGATGCTGGCGGTGATCCTGGTGATCGTGGTCGGAACGATTCGCTTAATCGGTGGAAATGCGAATAACGTGTTTTCCGCCGTATCCAGTTCCATTGGTGGCTAAGCTTCCGCTGCGTGATCAATTTCGTCGAAGCAACATTGCAATGATTCATGTCATTGAGGGTGCGGCGCAGAACCGGGCGGTCCTCACCCGGTCTATGCTTCGTGCGGTCTATGCTTCGGCGGCGGTGGTGAGGGCGGTGATGGCGTCGTCCAAAGTGGGAAAAATCAGAAACAGCGGTTCCACTTTGGTAGTTTCGAACAGCTTCAACACGCGGTCGTTGACTCCGCTCAATGCGATGCGTCGCGTGGCTTTGTGCCGCGTCACGTAAGCGCTGACCAGTGATCCCAACCCCGAGGAATCGATATAAGGAACGTCGCTCAGGTCGACGATGACCATGGGGACATTTTCCTCCCTCCGGATCGCGTTCTGAAACAAAGACAAATTCTCTAGTGTGAGCGGTCCTCGCAGGCACAGCACGTGTGGACCTTCCTTGCCCGTCAATCGCTCGATCTCCAGGGGTTCCGTTGCCACCGGGAGATTGTATGTGCGACCCCGAGAAGTACGCAAGCGCTCGCCGGTGTAAGCGAAAGCGTCCGCGTCCGCGCTCGTGCTCTCCGAAGGTACAGGCCCAATCGCCCGGACGACGATGGAATATGCCGCTCTGGCAGCCAGCCGTCTGGGTGGAGGCTGGCTGGTTTCAAGCTCAAGCTTTCTGGCGATCCCGCCGATTTGCAATCTGTAAGTGACAAAGGGTCGTAGTGCCGTTGCTGACCGTGCTCCTTGACGGCCAGCCCTGGCGTCGCCGCTTGAAATTAATCAGGTTCGAAAGGACGGATATCTCCACGGCTGAAACGGTATTCACGGTTCGCAGTTCCCTTCCCTCGTCTGCCCCTTCCGTGCTCGCGGAGACGGCTGGCCCCGAGTGCTCGCAAACTGTGCTGTGCCATCGGCCGACCTGCCCCCGGTGTGGCGTCTCGACGGACGAGTCGCCCAGGATCAGGACAAAATTGCGTGTACTGCTGGTGGAGGACAATCCAACCGATGTCGAACTGGAGTTGCTCACCTTGCGGAAGGATGGGTTCGAGGTCTCCGGAGATGTCGCTCAAACCGCCGATGAGTTTACCGAGCGTGTGCGGACCACCAGCTACGACCTAATCCTTGCCGACTACAACCTGCCGCAATGGCGAGGAACCGAGGCGCTTGAAATCCTTCGCCGCGAAAACCTGGATGTGCCGTTGATAGTGGTGACTGGCTATCTGGGCGAGGAAAAGGCAGTGGAGTACATCAAGCAAGGCGCGACTGATTGTGTCCTGAAAGACCGTCTGGCCCGGCTTCCAGCCTCAGTGCGCAGGGCGCAGCAGGAAAAGCGGCTTCGCGATCAACGACGTCAGGCGGAAGAAGAGCTGGCCCAGAAGGTTGTTGAACTGGCACGGTCCAATGCGGAGCTCGAGCAGTTTGCCTACGTGGCTTCGCATGATCTGCAGGAACCACTGCGGATGATTGCCAACTACACCCAACTGCTGGCCGAACGATACCGCGGCAAGCTCGACGAACAGGCCGACAAATACATCGCGTACTCGGTCGACGGCGCGGTGCGTATGCAGGCTTTGATTCAGGACTTGCTGAAATTTTCCCGCGTCGGCAGAACGGAGATTGAACCCAGGGCTACCGACTGCCGCACGGTTGTGGCGCATGCCCTTACGAATTTGCAGGCCGCGGTCCTCGAGAGCAGGGCGACGGTGAAGTGGGACAGTTTGCCCGTGGTCATGGCCGACCCTTCCCAGCTCACGCAGGTATTTCAGAATCTGATCGCGAACGCCATCAAATTTCACGGACCGAAAACGCCCGTGATCCAAATCGACGCAGAAAAGAAAGACCACGAGTGGGTGTTCACGGTTTCCGACAACGGCATCGGTATTCCGGCGGAGAACTGGCAAGACATCTTTGTCATCTTCCGGCGTTTGCACACCCGCGCCGAATATGAGGGAAATGGGATCGGTCTGTCGATCTGCAAGAAAATCATCGAACGGCACGGCGGGAAAATCTGGATCGAAGCTCAAGCCAACCCAGGCTGCAGCTTTAAATTCACTCTGCCGATGGAGCCATTGCTCAAGGCGCCGCAGGAAACACGAGCATGAGAACAACCGAGGTTTTGCTGGTGGACGACAATCCCGCCGACACGGACTTGACCAGCGAGGTGCTGTCACGCAACGGTTGCCCCAGTCGCGTCCACTCGGTGATCAATGGCGTGGAGGCGGTCGCGTTCCTGCGCCGGGAGGGAAAGTACGCCCACGAGATTCTGCCAGACTTCGTGATTCTTGACTTGAATTTGCCCGGAAAGGACGGGCGTGCCGTGCTCGCCGAAGTTAAAGGGGACCAACTGTTGCGGAAGATTCCGATTGCGATCTTCAGTACCTCCGAGGCGCAGCAGGACATTGTCCGCAGTTATGAACTGGGAGCGAATTGCTATGTGAGCAAGCCCGGCAACCTGCAAGACTTCATCTCCGCTGTGACATCCATCGGGGAATTTTGGTTTGGTTTGGCGCGTCTACCACAAGAGGAGAAGCCATGAATAACGGTCATACTCACGTTTTATTGATTGAAGACAACCCCGGGGACGCAGACCTGGTTCGGCTGCGGCTGGTCGAGGGCGACTCCGCGGTCAGCGTAAGCTGCGTGAACCGCCTTGAGGATGGCCTTGCGTCCATGACGAAGGAACCACCTTCGGTGGTGCTGCTGGACCTAAATCTACCCGACAGTCGTGGAGCGGACACGTTCCGCAAGGTGCTCGAAAAGGCCCCGGGCGTGCCCGTGGTAATTCTCTCTGGCCAGGATGACGAGGTACTGGCCATGAAAGCGCTCCACCAGGGGGTGCAGGATTACCTGGTAAAAGGCGATATCACCAGTCATCATCTGGAGCGAGTCATGCGCTACGCCATCGAACGGCAGGCCCTGATTCGGTCTCTCGAGATGAGCCGAAAACAGCAACTGGAGTTCAAGAATCAATTCCTGTCTCACGTATCGCACGAACTACGAACGCCTCTGACTTGCATTCATCAATTCGTCACCATTCTGCGAGATGGCTTGGCGGGCGAGATCAATACTGAACAGCGCTATCACCTGGGAACCGTGCTGAACAGCGTGAACCAGTTGCGGGCCATGATCCACGATCTGCTGGAAGCAACCCGGGCTGAGTCGGGAAAGATCCGGATCGAACCGCGCTGCATTAACATCGCCGATCTGATTCAGCAGGCAATTTCCATGATGTCTTTCACCGCCAAGGAAAAGCGGGTAGGCCTGGAAGTTGGATTGGATACCAGGATTCCGTTTGTGTATGCGGATCCCGACCGCGTCCTGCAGATACTGATCAACCTCATCGACAATGGCATCAAGTTTACGCCTCCCGACGGATCGGTAATGGTAAAGGCCTGCATGGTGGAGGCCGACCCGAATATGATTTATCTCTCGGTGAGCGACACCGGGCGTGGCATCGACCCCGAAGCCAAGACCCTCATCTTCGAGCGCTTGTACCAGGACCCGAATTCCATTGATAACAGCCGCGCTGGTCTGGGTCTGGGACTTTTTATTGCGAAGGAACTGGTCGAACTGCACGGCGGACGAATCTGGGTGGCCAGCGAAATCGGAAATGGCAGTACGTTTTCCTTTACCTTGCCGCTGTATTCGCTGCCCAAACTACTTTTTCCCCTCATCACCCACGAAGGACAACTGCGGGAGGCCGTGGTCCTATTGACGGTTGAACTGACGCCAGTTTCGAGTTCCCCCCGAGGCAACTGGAAGGAGGTCTGCCGGCAGTCTCTCGAGACGCTTCGCCGCTGCGTGTATCTCGACAAAGACCTGGTTCTTCCGGTGACGGGAATTGTCGGAACCAGCGAGACCTTTTTCGTGGCCGCATCCACCGATGTGGAGCGGGCCCCGATCATGATGACTCGCATTCGTGGCCAACTGGAGGCAGGTGCAGGCTTCAAAGCGGCGGGCACTCTGAAAATATCAGCGACTGCCGTGACACTGCCTTCCCGCGAGGACACGAGACCGCTGGAAGATCGGGTGCAAGCGGTGGCAGATCAAATTACGGAAATGGCGATGAAGGCGCTGGCCTCGAAACCATCTCCTGAAGGTGCGAACGGAGATGTAAGTGCAGCAACAAACAAAGCCGAAGCAAATTAAAACGGACTTATGGAGGACTTAAATGGAAAAGCCGAAAATTCTGATTGTCGATGATGATCCCGATCTGAGGCGAGCGCTGAAAATTCGTCTGCGAGCCAACCACTACGATACGGTGCAAGCCTCCGATGGCTATTCCGCCATTTCGGTGGCGCAGAAGGAAAAGCCCAGCCTGATCATTCTCGATCTCGGCCTGCCCGCCGGGGATGGGTTTGTGGTTTTGCAGCGCCTGCAGGATAGCGATGCGTTGTCGAGCATTCCGGTGATTGTGCTGACCGCGCGCGATCCGCAATCGAACGAACACAAGACGCTGCAAGCGGGGGCAACGGCTTTCTTCCAGAAGCCGGCGGACAATAACGAACTGCTGGACGTGATTCGGGCAACGCTGCCGAATGCCTGGCCGGGGACGGGCGCGCCTTCGTAGCAGGAGGCCGAAAAGTGAAAAACGCGGGATTACGCCGAGGTCGGAAATGCGCATTGTGGCCGTGGAGTCCCGCTCCGACCTTTGGGCGCAGTGTGCGAATCGGGACGGGCGAGACACCCCGTCCTCCATCGTTTGCTCAGCCCGGCCATACGTAACCTGCCTCCTTGCGTGTCGTGGTGGCTGACTTGCCGATAGGAATTCGTGAGGCGACACTCGGACCTTGGAATTCTCTAAACAATTGCTATCTCCTGACTTCATGCCCCATGGGTATTGTTACCTTTGGGATCCGGGGATGGTGTGGCTGCACGTCATCTCCGACGGGCTGATCACGCTCTCGTATTACTGCATTCCGGTTGTCCTCATCTACTTCATCCGCAAGAACCGAGATCTCCCTTTCAATCGAATTTTCTGGATGTTCGGGACCTTCATCCTGGCGTGTGGCACGACTCACCTGATGGAAATCTGGAATGTCTGGCATGGCAGTTACCTGCTGGCGGGCATAGTTAAGGGAATCACGGCGCTAGTGTCGGTGATCACGGCGGGGATGCTCATACCTCTGGTTCCGAAGGTGATTTCGGTGCCCGGCCGGATGCATTTGCAGGAAGTGAATCGCCAACTCGAGGCGGAAGTCGCCGAGCGCAAGTGGGCGGAGGAAGTGCGCGGGCACTTGTCAGCGGTGGTCGAGTCATCCGACGATGCCATTATCAGCAAGACCCTGGAAGGGACGATCACGTCATGGAACCGGGGCGCGGAGAGGGTGTTCGGCTATTCGTCGGCGGAGGCTCTGGGCAAATCGATGCGGATGCTCTTGCCGACAGATCACGCGAAGGAGGAATCCGACATTCTGGCGAGCGTGGGGCGGGGCGAGAGCGTTAACCATTTTGAAACCGTCCGCGTCCGCAAAGATGGCAAGAAGATCGATGTTTCGGTGACGATTTCGCCGATTAAGAACAGCAGTGGTGCGATCGTCGGCGCCTCGAAAATTGCGCGCGACATTACCGAACACAAGCGCGCTGAACGAGCCCTGAAGAAAAGCCTCGCCACCAGCGAGGCCGCTCTGCGAGAGTTGGCCGATCAGAAGTTCGCTCTGGATCAACATGCCATCGTGGCGGTGACCGACGTTCAGGGCACGATTACCTATGTCAACGAGAAGTTCTGCGCGATCAGCCGATATTCGGAGGAGGAACTGATTGGCCAGAATCACCGCATCCTCAACTCCGGCCACCACTCTAAAGACTTTTTCCAGCAGATGTACCACGCCATCGCGAGCGGAAAGGTTTGGCACGGCGAGATTCGGAACCGCGCCAAGGATGGATCAATTTACTGGGTGGATACGACCATCGTCCCTTTCGTAGGAGCAGAAGGCAAACCGCGGCAGTACGTCGCCATCCGTGCGGATATCACCGAGCGCAAGCGGGGGGAGGATGCGGTGAAGGAAAGCCTCGCCGCCAGCAAGGCCGCGCTTAAGGAAGTGGCAGATCAAAAGTTCGCTCTAGATCAGCATGCCATCGTGGCGATAACTGACGTCCAAGGCACCATCACCTATGTGAACGACAGGTTCTGTGCCATCAGTCAATATTCCAAAGAGGAACTGATCGGCCAGAATCATCGCATCCTCAACTCTGGCCACCACTCCAGAGAGTTTTTCCAACAGATGTATCGAGCCATCGCGGCCGGCCAAGTTTGGCACGGAGAAATCAAGAACCGAGCCAAGGACGGATCGAATTATTGGGTAGACACCACCATCGTCCCCACACTCGGCACGGAGGGTAAACCACGGCAATACGTGGCCATACGCGCGGATATCACCGAGCGCAAGCGAGCCGAGGACGCCAGCCAGGCTGCTTTCAAAGAGCTGGCCGATCAGAAGTTCGCGCTGGATCAGCACGCCATCGTGGCGATCACCGACGTTCAGGGCACGATCACTTATGTCAACGACAAGTTCTGCGCCATCAGTCAGTACTCGAAGGATGAATTGATCGGACAGAATCACCGCATTCTCAACTCCGGCCACCACTCCAAAGAGTTCTTCCAGACGATGTACCACACCATCGCCAACGGGAAGGTGTGGCACGGCGAGATTAACAACCGTGCCAAGGACGGTACGAGCTACTGGGTAGATACGACCATCGTCCCGACACTAGGCGCGGAAGGAAAACCGCAGCAGTACGTTGCCATCCGAGCGGATATCACGGAACGCAGACTGGCGGGGGAAGCTCTGGCAGCGCAGGCGATGGAATTGTCTCGACAAAGCGAGGAACTGGCCCGCTCGCGCCAAGCCCTGGAAAATCAGACCCTCATGCTCGAGTCGGTGCTGGACAGCATGGCCGAGGGGTTGGTTGCCGCTGACGAACAGGGGAAATTCGTTCTCTGGAACCCGGCGGCGGAAAAGATCCTCGGCATGGGTGCGGCAAACCTGCCCGCCGGAGAATGGTCGGAACATTACGGCCTCTTTCTGGCGGACAAGGTGACAGCCTTCCCCGGTGACCAACTCCCGCTTGCGCGGGCCCTTCGCGGGGAGGTGAGCACCAGCGAGATATTTGTGCGCAATCCGCAACTCGCGAAGGGCGCCTGGATCGAGGTTAGCGGTGGACCCCGAAAAGGCAAGGACGGTGCGGTGTGTGGCGGCATGGTGGCCTTCCGCGACATTACGCAGCGGAAAACAGATGAGCAAGAAATCGAGAAACTCAATGACGAACTTGAACGTCGAGTGGTAGAGCGGACGGCCCAGTTGGAAGCAGCGAACAAAGAACTGGAAGCTTTCAGCTACTCGGTGTCCCACGATCTGCGGGCGCCGTTGCGGCATATCGGCGGTTTTTCCAAGATGCTGGTGGAGGAATTCGGTTCCACCCTTGATCCGACCGCGCAACACTACCTCGATCGCATCCAGTCGGGAACACAAAAGATGGGCATGCTGGTGGATGAATTGTTGAGTCTGGCGCGGGTTGGGCGTCAAGCGCTCAATCGGCAGCCCGCCAAGTTGAATGCGATTGTTGCAGAGGTGATCGCGATTCTCCAGCCCGAGAGAGAAGGGCGGTCGGTGGAATGGGTCGTCGCGGATTTACCCGTGGTGGAGTGCGATCCGGTTTTGGTCAAGCAGGTGTTTCAGAATTTATTGGCGAACGCTCTCAAGTTCACTCGCCCCCGCGTCGGCACTGATGGAAGTGCACGGGCGGAGACGCCCGCGCCCACACCCTGTGCTGTCATCGAAGTCGGGCACAAAGAGGATGAGGGGCAACTGGTGTTCATGGTCCGGGACAACGGCGTCGGCTTCAATATGAAGTATGTGGACAAATTGTTCGGAGTCTTCCAGCGTTTGCATCGCGCGGAGGACTTTGAAGGTACCGGGATCGGCTTGGCCACGGTGCAACGCATCGTGCAAAAACATGGCGGCCGAGTGTGGGCAGATGCGGAATTGAGCAAGGGCGCGACGTTCTATTTCACACTCACTGCGGCAAAACAAATTGAATCGAAGAGCAACGGAGCTACGGCTGGAGGCCAATGATGAACTCAGAGGAACTAGACATCCTGCTGGTGGAAGACAATCAGGACGATATGGATCTTGCCCTGCACGCGCTGAAGCGGGGAAAGCTGGCGAACAACATCTTCGTGGCGCGCGATGGCGAGGAAGCGCTCGACTTTCTCTTCTGTCGTGGGGGGTTCGGGCATCGATCGTTTGATCATCCACCTAAACTGGTGCTGCTCGATTTGAAACTGCCCAAAGTGGACGGCATGGAAGTGCTGAAGCAAATCAAAGGTGACTCTCGGACCAAGACTATTCCCGTCGTCATTATGACTTCCTCGAAAGAAGAACGCGATTTGGTGGCGGGTTACAACTTGGGGGCGAACAGCTACATCCAGAAACCGGTCGACTTCGATCAGTTTCGTGAGACGGTCAAGAGCGTGGGTCTGTACTGGTTGGTTATTAATCAGCCGGTTCCGACCAATGGGGCACGGGAAATGGTGGTGCGGCGCTGAGTGGAGGCGTTGCGGTTAAACCAAGCCTGCCGAGCTTGGCTCGGCGCCCGGACGGGGGCGTCCGGGCCTACGTGGGTTTTGGGACCGGAACCATGGTAACCTTGGATTTCGATGCTCTGCGGGGAAGGCTCGGTTCCGGCGTGCTATACTGACGTTACGCTTAATACCGCGGTTGTATGGTGCGATGGCTCTGGTGCAGTATTTGATCTGAGAACTCCCGCCTGAAGTTTCCCCTCCGTAAGTCTTCAGCGTAATCAAAACATAAGACTGGCAATGCTGGTCGTTGTGCCCACCGGAAATTCGTGTGCGCACCGAGGCCGCTTACGCCAGAGAAAGCAAAATGCAGAATTTTTCAGAACTTTCGATTTCCCCTTACGTCAAAGATCGTTTGTCGTTCGGTGGCTTTTCCATTCCCACTCCAGTCCAAGCGGCAGCAATCCCGGAAGCGCTCGCCGGCAAGGACGTCCTCGCTACGGCACAGACCGGTACTGGTAAGACGCTGGCCTTCCTGATTCCGATCATGGAACAACTGCTCAAGCAAAACACGCCAGGGATTGCAGCACTGGTGCTGGTTCCGACGCGTGAACTGGCGATGCAGGTGGCACAACAATACGACGCCCTGCGGGGCAAGCGGCTCTCGCCCGCGGCACTGGTGGTGGGAGGCTTGTCCGAAGGACAGCAACTTGGCGCCATTCGCAACGGCGCTCGTGTGGTAGTCGCTACCCCGGGCCGCCTCGAAGATTTCCTGGATCGCAGACTGGTTAATTTCCGCGGGCTGCGCGTGCTGGTGCTCGACGAAGCAGACCGCATGCTGGACATGGGATTTCTTCCTGCGATTCAAAGAATTGCAGCTGTCCTGCCCAAAGAGCGTCAGACTATGTGTTTTTCGGCCACGCTCGAAGCTTCGGTCGTCCACCTGGTAAACGATTACATGAGAAATCCCGTGCGCGTCGCGCTCGGTTCCACACTGAAGCCATCCGAAAATGTGCGAGTGCAAGCGTTCGAAGTGGATGCGGACCGCAAGCAGGAAGTGCTGCACCGTCTGCTAGCGAAAGAGACTGGCCGCTGCCTGGTGTTCGCGCGTACCAAGCGCGGAACGGAGCGGCTTGCCAAGAACCTGAATCGCGAAGGATTCGCCGCGGCCATGATTCATGGCGATCGCTCACAATCCCAGCGAACCGCGGCGCTTGCCGGATTTCAGCAGGGACGCTATCGCATCCTGGTCGCGACCGATCTGGCGTCGCGGGGCATTCACGTGCAAGACATTGCCCACGTCATTAACTACGATTTGCCCGAAGTGGCGGAAAACTTTATCCATCGCGTTGGGCGCACCGGCCGTGCGGGCGGGCACGGCGTTGCTTCTACCCTCTTCGGTCGAGATCAGCGTTCGGAGTTGTACCAACTGGAGCGCACTCTTGGAATTCGCATGGAGAGAATGAGTTCCACCGGCGACCGAGCGGATAAAATTCCACCTCAGAATCAGGGTGCGACGCGAAGTAATCGCAGCCAATCCGATTCCGTTGAATGCCTTCCCAAGCCCCGAATGGTCCGGCTGCCGGGCGAGGTTCTGCAAGTGCAAATGCAGAGTTAATCTATGCGACAGCCCCGCAAGGGGCTGCCTTCAACTCTTCCGTGAGTTGTGCGACAGACACGAGGCGAGCGAAACGGCGGCGCAGGGCATACTCGGTGCGCTCGCGGATGGCAGCGACGTCCAGTTCTTCCCCCGGGCGATCCCAGTTCGGAATCGGAAAAGTCATGGTCGCCTCGGTGACGAAGTCGACTGCGTATCCGAGATCAGCCGCAACCCGGGCGGTGGTCTCGCAGCACTGCTCCATCTGGATGCCGGCAATGGCAACTCGGCGCACTCCCTTTTCCAGCAAGTAAGGTTGCAGCGGAGTGCTGGTGAAACAATTGCGAGTGTTCTTGACGAAGACGGGTTCCCCGCCGCGCGGCTGGATGAAGTCCATCAGCTTGAAAAAAGGGCTGTCCGTGGCAAAGCCTTCGTCGCTGTCGGTATGAAGAAAGAATACGACCGGCAGGTTCGCGGCTCGGTAGGCTGCGATCAGCGCACCCACATTTTTTTCAAAGTCAGGATTGTTGCGGCGCTCCCAGCCTGGCGTGGCTTTGAAAGAATCCTGAGCGTCGACTACCAGCAGCGCAGATTGCGCGATTGGAACCTGGCTTGAATCCAGCATGAACCCTCCTCAACTGAAGACACTATGCTACATAGTCCATTCACTGTCGAGCGGGAGAATTAACGGGACGCAAGCAATTGGAGGGCGAGCCTGGCCTCTGGATTCCTATGGGCGGCCGCCTTGCGCAGCCACTTTTCGGATTCGTGCAGATCGGCGGATACGCCATCGCCGTCCCGGTAGCGCAGTCCGAGATTGTATTGAGCAGCGGCGTTGCCTGCTTCGGCTGCCGTTGTCACCCAGCGCGCCGCTTCCACACAGTTCTGGCGAACGTAGCGTCCCACCTCGTAGGCCATCCCTAAAGTAAAAGCCGCAGAGTCGTCTCCGTACTTGGCCTGCCGCCGCAGGCCGTTAATTTCATAGCTGCTTAATTGCTCGACGACGGACGAAGTAGCCAAGTCGGTGATTTGTTCGTGGCTGGTTGCAAGCGAGCGAAACGGGGCGGCGTCACGGGATTCGGTGCTTTCGACCTTTTTGGCGGGCTGGGACGCCGCTCGGGTTGACCCGATCGGTCTCGGCGGCTTGGTCGTGACTGCAGCCTCCGCGGTAGAAGGACTCGGTGTCTGTACGCCATGAAAGGGCTCATGCAGCCAGGTTTCGAGGAGCAGCAAGTTGGCGATCACAGCCAGCAACCAAACGGGTGTAGCAATGGCTACCGCGCGGAGCGATCGCAGAGTGAAAGTGACGCGGAACCTCGACTCATAGTGGGTGACAATGTTCTGCAGACGCTTGAGATCCGTGCCGAGATTCAATGACGATCGCCGCAACGCGGGCTCGACGTAAGCGCCGCGAAGATGCTTGAGCGCGGTTTGAAGATCGACCGGGATTGCAACTACCACAGCGCGAAGCGACCGCAGGTTCGAATTGCCGCGGAACGTAGCTCGATAGCGAGTGACAGCGTCCCGAAGACGGGTGCGGGTGGTTTCGAGACTCAATGAAGACGCGTGCAACTCCAGCTTTTTGTTATCCGGTGGCTTTTGCCGGACGGTGGAAGATTTGGCGGGCGGGGTAACGGCTGGGGACAGTGCCGGGAGGCTCGGAGTGAGTTCGACCCTCGTTAATTTGACCGGCGCTAGTTCGACTGGCGTTAATTCAACCGGCGTTACTTTGGCCTGAGCGGGCTGGACCTGCGCCGGTTCAAGCGGCGTCAGTTTACTCGCGAGGTTGGGCGAAAGCGAGACTAAACGCTTCACGGTGGCGTCCAGATCCAACATGCCGGTCTCGATTGCCTCTTGAGTCTTGACCAGTTCGGCAAGGGCTTCATCCTCAGCAGAGCGAGCGCCAACCACGGCAGGTTTGCTGTCGGCCATCGTCACCATTGGCGGAGGTTGAACCACCAGATCGATGGTCTCGGGCAAGCTTACTGTCTCGACTCTGTTTTGCAATACGACGGGTTCTGCGATTTCGTTGTGATCGACCTGGGGATGCAGTTGATCGTGCAAACACTGGAGAACCCAGGCAGCTTCCAACAATCTCTCGAAGGAGGGATCATCGAGCGTGAGATGCTGGTTCGTGCCAGAGCTCGCTGTCGCAGCCATGGGGGAGGGACCTCTCACAAACGCGTATTCTTGCGGGTGGGAATCCTCGAGCCGCACCCATCCCGCGATGATACACCGTTTTTGCCATTATTAACCCTCGAATTGGCTGTCAGTGGCTCAGGCGCGGGTCAACGCCCCCGCGGTAGATGGCTGGAGAGTGGCACCGGTTGTCTATGGCGGATCGCAGACAACCAGCAATGAAAACCGTGTGTTGCGGTATTCTCTTAAAGTGCATTGTTCTTCACCTCCCCGAGACCGGGCGCTGGTTCAGATTGTGGATTCCGCGCTCGCCGATGCCGCCCGTCGAAGCGGCGAGTGGCTGGTCTGTCGTCCCGGTTGCACGCAATGCTGCATCGGCGTATTTCCCATCAATCAGCTCGATGTTATCCGGCTCCGTGAAGGACTTGCGAATCTGGCAGACTCCGCCCCAGAGCGTTCAGACCGCGTTCGCCAACGCGCTCGGGGGGCGGTTTCCCGGCTATCAAAGGAGTTTCCCGGTGATCCAGCTACCGGCTTGCTGGATGAAGGCGACGAAGCGGAACAACGCTTTGCGGAGTTCGCGAACGAGGAGCCATGCCCGGCGCTCGATCCGGAGACTGGACTTTGCGAGCTTTATGAAGCGCGTCCGATGACCTGCCGCGTTTTTGGACCACCCGTCCGTTCAGAGGATGGCCTTGGGGTTTGCGAACTTTGTTTTCAGGGCGCGACCGACGCAGAAATTGCTGCGTGCGAGATGAATCCGGACCCGGACGATCTGGAATCTGCCCTGATTGCGGAACTCGAAAAAGCTACGGGCGCGCGCGGTCACACGATTGTGGCATTCTGTTTAGCTTCTTGATTCCCTCAGGCGAATTGTCTCAGCATCGATGACTTTGTGACTTCTCTGCAACTCGATGACCTCTCACTTCGGTAACACAGCAATTCGATGATGCAGCAATTTGACGTTGTGGTCCTCGGCGGCGGTGCTGCGGGGTTCATGTGCGCGCTCGAGGCAGGTAAGCGGGGACGCCGGGTTGCGGTGATCGAACGAGCAGAACGCGCCGGAAAGAAAATCCTCATTTCTGGTGGCGGCCGCTGCAACTTCACTAACATTCATTGCCGTCCGGAAAACTTCATCTCGGCGAATCCGCACTTCGCGAAGTCCGCGCTGGCCCGTTATACGCCATCGGATTTCATTGCGCTGGTCGAGAAGCATCGGATTCCTTACCACGAGAAGACCCTCGGACAACTCTTCTGCGATCGCTCTGCTCGCGACATCACGGACATGCTCGAAAGTGAATGCCGCGATGCTGGGGTTCGTCTTTTTGTGAAGACGTCGATTCAGGAGGTGTTGAGAACCACAGAATTTGTGGTGCGCACCGGAGAAACAGAATTTCGTGCCCCGGTGCTGGTGGTCGCGAGCGGAGGACTATCGGTCCCGAAAATGGGTGCGACCGGGCTTGGCTACGATTTGGCACGGCAATTCGGATTGGCGATTCGCGAACCTCGGCCTGCGCTGGTGCCGTTTGTGTTCAATGACGAAGATCGCGGCCGGTACTGCGACTTGGCTGGCGTCTCGGCTGACGTGGCCGTCTCTTTTGGTCAGGAGCGATTTCGGGAGAAGATGCTGATCACGCATCGTGGGTTAAGCGGACCGGCAATCTTGCAAATCTCGTCGTATTGGAAACCGGCGCACGCAGTTGCCATCGACTTGTCGCCTGGTAGCGATGTGACGGCGGCGTTGCGTGACGCGCAAACTCCACGAAACATCGCGGCGATGAAGTCAGCGTTGCACAATTTCTTGCCGAATCGCTTCGCGAGCCGATGGTTGGATCTGCATCCACCCTCCACGTGGACAAACTCGGGGCTCGCGGAGCTGGAGCACAGCGTGCATAAGTGGTCCGTGATTCCTGCCGGAACCGAAGGCTACGATAAAGCTGAGGTCACTGCTGGAGGCGTGGACACGAACGAGTTGTCGGCAAAGACCTTGGAGAGCCGGAAAGTGCCTGGATTGTTTTTCATCGGCGAAGTCGTCGATGTGACCGGCCATCTCGGCGGCTTTAACTTTCAGTGGGCCTGGGCGTCAGGCGCCTGCGCTGGCCGGGCACTCTAAATGTAGGCGCGGGCGTCCGCGCCCGTGCTTGATGAATAAATTCTAGGCAAGAACCGCCTGGTACTCCTCGTACGCGCCTTTGAAGTCGGTGATCTTGTGGTCCGCTTCGAAATGCCAAATTCTCGTAGCGACTTCATCAATCAGATCGTGGTCGTGCGTCACCAGAAGCACCGTTCCGTGATAACGCTGCAGAGCGATGTTGAGAGCATTGATCGATTCCAGATCCAAGTGATTGGTGGGTTCGTCGAACACAAGAACATTTGGCTTCTGCAGCATGAGCTTGCAAAAGAGCAGCCGCGCTGCTTCGCCCCCGGACAGAACGTCGGTGCGCTTCAGGGCATCTTCGCGCGGAAATAGCATCTGCCCCAAAAGGCCGCGAATCTCTTCGTGGGCTGCCGAGGGATCCCACTGGTGCAGCCACTCGAATGCCGTCATGTCTCCCTGAATCAGAGCCCTGTGATCTTGCGCGAAATATCCGACCGCAGCTTCGTGTCCCCAAATCACTTTTCCGCTGGTCAGGAATGGTCCGTCGTAGCCGCTGGTTTTGCGCAGTTCGGCGTCCGGAATTGTGGGAGAGTTCGCCAGCAGCGCATTGAGCAGAGTCGTTTTGCCCGCGCCGTTCCGGCCCATTAACGCGATTTTTTCTCCTCGCGTCACGCTGGCGGTAAAACTTCGGATGACTTCGGTTTCGTCGTACGATTTGTTAATGCCTTCGAGCTCAAGAATGTGTTTTCCGGAAGGACGCTTCTGCTCGAATTTCAGGAATGGACGCTGGATGTTCGACTTGGCCAGTTCCGTCACCTGCAGGCGCTCGACTTCTTTGCGCCGCGACTGCACCTGACTGGAGCGCGTGCCTGCAGAGAAACGGGCAATGAATTCGTTGAGCTGTGCGATCTTCTTTTCGCGTTGCGCGTTCTGCCCTTCAATCTGCGAGCGGATCTGCGTCTTCGCCACCACCATATCGTCATACGTTCCGGTATACGTGATGATGGTTTGGTAGTCGATGTCGGCAATGTGGGTGCAAATGCTGTTGAGAAAATGGCGGTCGTGCGAGATCACGATGAGCACGCCGTCATAGTTATTAAGGAAGCCTTGCAACCAGTGGATCGAGTCCAAGTCGAGGTGGTTCGTGGGTTCGTCGAGCAACAACGCGAGGGGATGTCCGAACAGGGCCTGCGCCAATAGCACGCGAACTTTTTGGCCGCCCTGCAATTCCCCCATTTTTCGCTCGTGCAGTTCATCGGCAATATCGAGACCTTGCAGCAGGATCGCTGCGTCAGTCTCGGCGGTATAGCCGTCTTCTTCGCCCACGATGCCTTCCAACTCGCCAAGCTTCATTCCGTCCTCATCCGTCAGATCAGGCTTGGAATGAATTCGATCGCGCTCCTCCATCGCTGCCCACAGGCGCTTGTTGCCCATCATCACGGTGTCGATGACGCGATAGGCGTCGAAGGCAAACTGATCCTGGCTAAGGACACCGAACTTTTTCGGGCGTACGACAGTTCCCTTCTGAGGGTCGAGGTCGCCGGTCAAAAGCCTCATGAAAGTCGTCTTGCCCGCACCGTTTGGTCCGGTCAGGCCATAGCGCTTGCCCGGCGTGAAGGCCGTCGATACTTCTTCAAACAGAACTTTGGCGCCGTAGCGCATGGAAACATTACTAACTGAAATCATGATTTCTCAAGGGAACTGCGGAAAATTTGCCCAAAGGCGGGGACGCAGCTACTGTCATAAGGATATCACGACGGTAGGTTCGTCGATCATCGGTAGTGTATTACTTTGGTCTCTGCCGGGTTTCTCTGCGCACTCTGTGGCCATTCTTTGCGACCTCCGCGATTTAAGACTTTGTGTTTGCCGAGCCTTCATCAAAATCTTAAAACGCGGAGAACGCTGAGAACAGCCGCAGAGTGCGCAGAGAAACCCGACCTGAGACACTGCCCGCGATCGACGGTCACATGTTAGCCTTTTCTGGCTCCCTACTGACTTGACGAGGAATTCATGAACGACGTTCGCCCTTCTCAGCTCGATCTGCAGGCAACCGCCAAACAAGTAATGGTAGCGCATGGCTTCGAGCCGGACTTCCCTCCACAAGTCCCGCAGCAGCTTGCGGAACTGAAAACGCATCCGCCGCAAGTCGCGCCGGGTGGCAATATCCGCGATTTGCGAAACCTGCTCTGGTCTTCGATCGACAACGACACCTCGAAAGATCTCGATCAGATCGAAGTAGCCAAGCGATTGCCTAACGGGAACATCAAAGTGCTGATCGGAATCGCAGATGTGGATGCTTTCGTGCCCAAGCATTCTCCGATTGATGAACATGCGGCGAAAGAGACAACATCCGTTTACGCGGGTGTGCGGATTTTCCCCATGTTGCCGGAAGAGCTTTCGACCGGCGCGACGTCGCTGCTGGAGAACGCAGACAAGCTGAGTATCGTAACCGAGTTCGAAGTCAACGCCGCCGGTTCCGTCACTTCGAGCGATGTTTATCCGGCGATCGTTCGCAATAAGGCGCAGCTTGCCTACAACGGCGTAGGCGGATGGCTCGACGCTACGGGGCCCGCTCCGGCAAAAGTGGCGGCGTCGACTGAATTGCAGGCGCAACTCAAGCTGCAAAGCGAAGCCGCGCAAGCCCTCAAGAACCAACGCTACCAGAACGGCGCCCTCAATCTCGAAACCAGCGAAGTAACCCCGGTCATACTGAATCAACAAATCGTGGACGTTACAAAGCAGGAAAAGAATCCCGCCACTGACCTGATTGAAGACTTCATGATCGCCGCTAACGGAGTTGTGGCGCGCATGCTGGAGAAAGTGTCGTCTTTGCGCCGCATTGTGAAAACTCCCGAGCGCTGGGACCGCATTGTGCAACTTGCTGCTGCACATGGCGGAAACCTGCCTCCGGATCCGGATTCCAAGGCTCTCAACGATTTTCTGATTAAGCGCAAAGCGGCTGATCCGGATCACTTTGCGGACGTGTCGCTGGCGGTGATCAAGCTGATTGGGCCCGGCGAATATGTTCTGGAACGGCCCGGCGATCCAGAGCAGGGTCACTTTGGCCTGGCGGTGCAGGACTACACACACTCGACCGCTCCCAACCGCAGGTTCGCTGATGTCGTCACGCAGAGGCTGATCAAGGTCATGCTTGCCGGCCAACCTGCTCCTTATTCTGACGATGAACTAGCGGCCATCGCCTCGAACTGCACCGCGAAAGAAGATGCGGCGAGGAAAGTTGAACGCGAGATGACGAAGCGGCTGGCGGCGGTAGTGATGAGCCACCGGATCGGCCAGATATTCGACGCGCTCGTCACTGGCGTTACTCCGAAGGGAACCTTTGTTCGCGTGCTGCAGCCCCGCGTCGAAGGATTGCTGGCCCAGGGACAACAGGGGCTCGACGTGGGAGACAGGTTGCGGGTGAAGCTGATCCGGACGGATGTCCAGCGGGGATACATTGATTTCGCCCACGCTTAGGGCCCGCGGCTGCACAACGAGACGTTGCAAGCAATGTTTCTACGGTCTGTAGAGACGTAGCTTGCTACGTCTCAAACTGCTAAGCGTGGGTTATCCTTTTTTCTGTTCGAGTTCAGCCCAGCGCGAGTAAAGTTCATCTGCCGTCTTCTGCGCTTCGTCCATCTCGGCGTGCGCCTGTAGCAAACGAGGGCCATCGCTTGCGATCGCCGGGTCCTCGAGTTGGGCACGTTTCTCCTGCAGCACTGTTTCGGCCTGACCCACGCGCTCCTCGATGGTTGCATATTCGCGGGCTTCCAGATACGACAGCTTCTTTTTCGCCGCTGATGGCTCAGATGCAGTCGCACGCCGGGGTTGAGCGCCGCTGGAGCGAACTGACTTCAGCGGCTGTTTTCGATCGGCTTGCCAGGACTCCCATTGCGAATAATCCGCGAAACTCTCCGCGCCACCCTGTCCATCGAGGCCGAGCACGATCGTGGAAACGCGATCGAGCATGTAGCGGTCGTGCGTGACCAGCACCAGCGCGCCGCGATACTCCAGCAAGCTTTCTTCGAGTATCTCGAGCGTCGGGATATCGAGGTCGTTGGTGGGCTCATCGAGCAGAAGCACGTCCGCGGGCTGCAGCATGAGCTGCGCGATCAGCACGCGTGCCCGTTCGCCTCCGGATAGGCGGCCGATGGGTTGATTGAGTTGCTCGCCGGTGAACAGGAATCTTGCAGCCCACGACGCGACGTGGATCACGCGGTCCTGATAGATCACGGAATCGCTGTCGGGAGCCAACGCGCGGCGCAGAGTTACATCGGGATCGAGTTGGCGGGTTTGATCGAAGTACACGATTCGGAGCCAATCGGCTCGGCGAATTTCTCCAGTAGTCGCTGATAGTTCGCCGCGCAGCAGACGCAGGAGTGTGGTCTTGCCGCTGCCATTCGGTCCTACAAGTCCGACCCGCATCCCGGGTGTTATTACGAAGTTGAGGCCGTCGAAAAGCGTGCGGTCACCGATTTCAAAACCGATATTTTCCAGTTCAATCAGCCGCTTGGTTTTTCTGTCGGTCGCGGAAAAATCGATGTTGGCGGTTGATGTGCGGGTTCTAAGGTTCAGGTCCGCGAGTTCGGTCATCAAGTCGCCGGCTTTGTCGATGCGGGCTTTCGATTTGCGGGTCCGGGCTTTGGCCCCGCGACGCAGCCAAGCGATTTCATTGTGCACGAGATTCTCGAGCGCTTCCTGCCGCTTCGACTGTGAATGCAGGAACTCTTCCTTCTTTTCCAGAAACGCACTGTAGTTTCCGCGGACGCGCAGCAGTCCATCGGGATAGGTGCGATTGAGCTCCGCCATCTCAGTCGCGACATTTTCAAGAAAGTAGCGGTCGTGGCTGACGACGACGCAGGCGAATGCTGCATCTTGAAGAAGCGCTTCGAGCCATTCGATTCCTGCGAGGTCGAGATGGTTCGTGGGTTCGTCGAGCAGAAGGATATCCGGTCCCTGAACCAGCGCTTCGACGATTGCCAGACGCTTTTGCCAACCACCGGACAATGAAGTTGCCAAGGTTTCGAGTTCATCGAAACCGGCGCGGCCAAGGGTTTCTGCGAAGCGAGTGCCCCGCTCGGTCGTAGACACGGTGGCGCGCTCCAGCGCTTTTTCGACGACCGACCGAACCGTTTCTCCAGGTGCAAATTTCGAGTCCTGCAAAACGCTGGTTAGCCGGACGCGCTTGCGAACCGCGATTTCGCCGCTATCCACATCTTCGTCGCCGGCGAGAATTCGAAGCAGCGTGGATTTACCCGAGCCGTTTGGACCGATCAGTCCGATCCGGTCGCCTTCAGAAACGGTGAAGGAGATATTCTGGAAGAGCACGGTCGATCCGAAAGACTTGGAGATGCCCTGTGCATTGATGATCGGCGCCAACGACTTGTGCCCTGCTTCCTTCTGAGTTGTAAAGATTTGGTGGACCTGGTCGGGTTCGAACCGACGACCTCTTCCATGCCATGGAAGCGCGCTCCCAACTGCGCCACAGGCCCACTGAGGAAGAACCAATGATCCGGCGAGAACTCCAGATCAGACAAATCAATTCTCGCTTACTGGATGAGGTTAGTCAAACCTTGTGCTCTAGCGGCACACGTGCTCCTCTCTAATTTTACGAAAACTACGAAAATGGGTATGCTGAGGGCAAGACGACCTCATGAAACTTCTTCGAACTTACGGTTGGCGTTTTCTTGTGTTGCCTTTTCTAGTCGCCATGGCGATGGCGCAGGTAACGCCTTCTCCTGCTGCAGCCGCTTCGGCGCCGGCGGGCTCGGGGCCGGCGGTTCCGTACGCCTCGGTCAGCCAACTGAATCTGATCCTGTCGCAGCTGGAGCAGGTCGCGCAGGCCACGCAGGTGGATCTGGCGAAGCTGCGAATCGAGAAATGGAAGACCGATTCGAACACCAAGCGCGGCACCAGCGCGGACGTGGACTCTCTCCAGCGCAACCTGCAAATGGCGCTTCCGGAAATCATCGCTCAACTGCGAGCTTCTCCGGAGAACGTTGGGGCAACTTTCAAGCTCTACCGCAATCTGGATGCGCTTTTCGACGTCTTAGGACCGGTGGTCGAGTCGGCGGGAGCGTTCGGCTCCAAAGACGAATTCCAATCGGTGCAAAACGATCTCAGTGCGATCGAGAGGTCGCGCCGAGAGCTGGCGGAGCGGATGGAGACTCTGGCCACTTCGAAAGAAGGAGAGCTCACCCAACTGCGCACGCAAGTTCGAGATCTGCAGGCGGCTGCGGCGCCGCCTCCGGCACCTCCCAAGAAAGTTGTTGTCGACGACACCGAACCGCCTAAGAAAGTGGTAAAGAAAAAGACGGTGCCGAAACCTCCGAAGCCGAGTCCGTCCACGACGACACCGACATCAAGCACCACGACAACTTCCCAGCCGCCGGCGCAGCAGCCGCAAACCCAGCCGCATCCCTGACCCAAGTATGAAAACGGCGCCAGTCTTTCGCCCCGTTGGGGCTTGTCTGTTTCCTCTCTTTATCTTCCCCATGGCTTGCGCCAATGGGCCGCATTCATATGCCGCTTCGAGGCTGGCGGACTCGTGGTTCTGTCCAGCGTAGCGCGGTTCACATGCACACATTCTGGTGCAGGATTTCCCTCAAAAAAAACTCTCTGTTTTGTCTAAAATCTAGAAAACAAAGGGCCGGAAATTTTCTTGCCTCCTAGATCTATGGTTCTTAAGGTAGTTACAGGCAAAATCCTTGAAACATTGGAGTTACGCCGTTCCCGGCTGCCGTCAGGCTCCCCCTTTGGGAACTGCGCGCTAGCCGGATAAACGTATGGTCCAGGAATCGCGCTCGTTATCAGGTTGTCAAAGATCGATCATTACCTTATAGATAACTTTCGCGCTTCTATATTATCTGAATTGATAGGCTGAGTTCAAGGACAAAGTGAAAGGGCTGCGGAGCTGTTTCCCGATTTGGGAATCTTGCGCACAGCGTTGCCGGCAGAGTTCGCGGGGAGTTATGGGCTGCAGCATTGCGAAAGAGGGCGGAATTTGACGAAAAAGGCCGAGTTGGCCGCCTGGACCGAGGAAAGCAGATTCCTCGCTCCGCTCGGAATGACAACCATGTTTAACGAGACGAGATGTTAAACCTGTTTGATGCTTAACCGGTGCATCGGCAAACAGACGAACCGTTCGAAGTCGAGCTGACATTGAACGTGACAATCTCTCGTGGATGACAGGGCGCTGGTCAATTTTCCAGGGCTAACTGGAACTATTACCAGTTCCCGATCTGCCAAACACCTTCTAGGCTCGCGTTCTTAAATCCCGGGTATTCATTTCTTAATCGTAGCCCCATCCGTTTATCCCTTCATGCAGGCTTAATGGACAACAGAGCAGGTTCGAAAAAGCGGAAATTCCGAAGATAAAACAAACAAGACGAGAGGGAATGCTTCATGAGGAACGCGAAGAAGTTCTGGCAGGAACGCGGCTTGCTTCAAGCAGTGGTGGTTTTCCTGATGCTCTTGCTGGCGGTGGTGACGGCCAGCGCCCAGCAGACAACTGGCGTGCCCTGCTCGCCCAGCGCCACCACAACCATTGACGGTAAATACGTGCCGCCTCCACCAGCGCCCTTCGGCGGCGAAATCGGTCTGGACGCCAGCCAATCCAAGCCGTGCTGGCCCGCTAAGGTAGTTCCACCCAAGGGTGCACCGAATGTGCTCCTCATCATGACCGATGACGCAGGCTACGGTGTCTCGGGAACATTTGGCGGCGTCATTCCCACGCCAGCGCTCGACCGCATTGCGAAGATGGGTTTGCGGTACACGCAGTTTCATTCGACGGCACTTTGCTCGCCCACCCGGGCAGCGCTGATTACGGGCCGAAACCATCACTCCGTTGGGTTCGGCGTGGTAACTGAGCAGTCGACCGGCTTTCCGGGCTACGACTCCATCATTGGTCCGGAGAACGCCACCATCGGCGAAATCCTGAAGGAAAACGGCTACGCCACATCATGGTTCGGGAAAGAGCACAATACTCCGAGCTTTCAATACACCGTGGCCGGACCTTTCGACCAATGGCCCGTGGGGATGGGCTTCGAGTATTTCTATGGGTTTATGGGCGGCGAGACCGACCAGTGGACGCCGTACCTCTTCCGCAATCAGACCCAAATCTTCCCGTGGGTGGGAAAGCCGGATTACAACCTCACCACTGATCTTGCGGACGAGGCCGTCAAGTACCTGAACGACCTCAACGCTGCCGCTCCCGACAAGCCGTTCTTTCTTTATTACGTCCCCGGCGGCACGCACGCGCCGCACCAGCCGACCCCCGAATGGATTGAGAAATTCAACGGCAAGTTCGACATGGGCTGGAATGAACTGCGCGAGCAGATCTTCGCGAATCAAAAGAAGCTCGGCGTCATTCCGCAGAATACCCAACTAACCCCCTGGCCGGATGACCTGCCGAAGTGGGAAACGCTCGACCCTCAAAGCAAAAAACTATTTGCGCGTCAGGCGCAAGTGTTTGCCGCCTACGTTGCCTACACCGACCACGAGATCGGCCGCGTGATTCAAGCCGTAGAAGACATGGGTAAGCTCGACAACACGCTCATCATCTATATCGAAGGCGATAACGGCACCAGCGCGGAAGGCTCCACTATCGGAACGCCGGTAGACATGGCAGCGATTCAAGGTGTGAATGTTCCAGTCCCGGTCCAAATGAAGTTTTACGACGTTTGGGGTTCCGCTCAAACCACTCCGCACATGTCGGTGGCGTGGTCCTGGGCATTTGATACCCCGTTCAAATGGACCAAGCAAGTTGCGTCACATTTTGGCGGCACCAGGCAGGGCATGTGCATCGCCTGGCCGAATCGCATCAAGGACGCGGGCGGGATCCGAACGCAGTTTCACCACATGATCGACATCGTGCCGACCGTCCTCGAAGCCTCAAACATCCCGGCTCCCGTGATCGTCAATGGTGTCGGGCAGAAGCCGATCGAAGGTGTGAGCATGGTCTCCACCTGGGACAAGGCAAACACCAATGCACCGTCAACTCGTTCCACGCAGTACTTCGAAATGTTCGGCAACCGCGCCATCTACCACGATGGCTGGATCGCCGCCACTACCCCGCCTTCCCCACCGTGGTTGATGGGCCTGGCCAAGATGCCCGACGTCGTAAATGGATACAAGTGGGAGCTTTACCACATTGCCGACGACTATTCGGAGAACAACGATCTCGCGGCCAAGATGCCCGACAAGCTGCGCGAGATGCAGGAACTCTTCCTGGTGGAGGCGGCAAAGTACAACGTCTTCCCACTGGATAACTCAGTCATCCAACGCGCCATTGCGCCGCGACCAAGCGCCACCGCTGGGAGAACGGAATTCACTTACTCGGGTGAGACATCCGGTCTCGATCCCGCCGCCGCACCGAACATTATCGCCCGGTCCTACCGCATCACGGCGGATGTGGACGTCCCCGCGGATGGCGGGGACGGCATGATCGTTACCGAAGGTGGGCGAATGGGCGGATATGGGCTATACCTTCTCAAGGGCAAGCCTGTGTTCGTCTACAACTTTCTTGATCTGGAACGCACCCGGTGGGATGGTCAGCAGGCGTTAACGTCCGGCAAACACACCATCGTGTTCGATTTCACTTACAACGGGCCCGGTCCCGGCAAGGGCGGCACCGGAGCGTTGTCGGTGGATGGCAAGCATGTGGCGAGTAAAGCTATGCCCCACAGCATTCCATTCATCTTAACGTTGGGCGAAACCTTTGACGTTGGCGTCGATACGCGCACGCCGGTGGACGACACCGACTATCAAGTACCGTTCCGATTCACCGGCAAGATCGCCAATGTGACGATAAAGCTTGGGCCAGATCAATTGGTCGAGGACGACCATAAGCTCATGCAGCAAGCGCTCGCCAGAGCAAACGACTAAGAGTTTTGGACCTTCATAGTTCGGCTAGTGGCATGTCACCGGCAGCGGGTCATTGAACCATTGTCGACGGGGCAGCCGACTCTTGCGGTTGCCTCCGCTCCCGTATTCCTATCTACCGATCGACCTACTGACGATCTCCCGATTGAATCGACAAGCCTTACGTCGGGTAACATTCCATCGGTAACCTTGCGCTGGAACCTGGCGGGGCTCTTTGGGGTCTATATTCCCAGGGCAGATCGAGGGTTGCGGGCCGGGCTTGGTTGGGGGAGTATGAGTCAAATTTTGGCGAAGGGTGGCGGGCGAAAAGCACCTATAATGGAGGTTACGCCATGAGCGTTATGGCAGGAGCAACCACTGTGGGTGATTTAGCGGCGGCAATCGGCGTCCGGGCGCAGGAAGCGGCGATTGTGGCCGAACTGAAGGCGGGATCGGAAGAGGCGTATGCCTGGCTTATCGGAGAATTCCATCAGCCGATTTACAGCCTGATTTATCGCATGGTGACCGACCCGGCGGATGCGGCTGACACAACGCAAGAAGTGTTTCTGAAAGTTTTTCGCGGAATCAAACATTTCCACGGGGGATCCAGTCTGAAGACCTGGATTTACCGGATCGCTGTGCATGAGGCATCGAACCGGCGGCGTTGGTGGTTTCGGCACAAAGCCAAAGAAACGTCGATTGAGCCGGGGGAAGCGTTCAACGAATCAGGCGTGGCTTCGGCCATAAAGGATTCGCTGGTGGACGGCGCTGACTCACCTTTCGATCGGGTTGCGCATGAGGAGGTTCGAGCGCGCGTCGAAAAAGAATTGCGACAGGTTTCTGAACCTTACCGCACGACGCTCATCCTTCGTGATCTCGAGGAAATGTCGTACGAGGAGATTGCGGAAATTACCCAGGTTTCGCTGGGAACCGTGAAGTCGCGGCTGACCCGAGGACGGGAAGCGCTGCGGCAACGCCTCACGGCATATGTGCAAGAGTTCGGAGAGGAATTGGGTCTGCGGGCTGAAGAGCGGAAACCGAAAGTCGAATCCCGTTCCCGCTTGAATGGACGGGAATTCGAGGTGGCATCATGAAGTGCATCGAAGCTAAATCGATGTTCTCACCTTATCTCGATGGAGCAGTGACGGGTACCGAGATGCTCGCTCTCACCCGGCATCTCGACGCCTGTGCGCCTTGTCAGCGGGAATATGTTTCGCTTGGTCGAACTCAGCAGTTGCTTACCGGCTTGGGGCGGCGAAAGGCGCCGGCGGATCTTTCGTTGAAACTGCGGCTTGCGATCTCGCGTGAGGTGGCGCAATCGCAGCGTCCGTACTTCCACGGCCTTCGCATTCGGGTGGAGAACGCCATTCAAGGGTTCATGGTTCCGGCGACGGCAGGTTTAATAACGGCGGTGCTGATTTTCGGATTTCTGATGGGCTTCCTGGCTTTGCCGTTGCAAGCCGGGAATCCGGATGTTCCGCTCATGATGAGCACCGCGCCGCAACTGCAGCAGTCGGCTTTTGGAACGGCGATGGAGTCCATCTCGGATGATTCGCTGGTGATTGAAGCATATGTGGATGCGAACGGGCGGGTGCAGGACTACCGCATATTGTCGAGTCCCGAAGATGCAAAGGATCTTTCACCGCAGGTGAAGATCATGCTTACCGAATTCACCACCTTCCGTCCCGCGACCTCCATGGGCCAGCGGACATCGGGGCGCGCGGTTTTGTCGTTCTCGAAGATTAAGGTGAAGGGGTAGAAGCTGTCAGCTCTCAGCTGTCGGCTATCAGCTAGGAAAACGCGGTTGGTTGAAGGCGAAGAGCTGATGGCTGAGAACTTCCTCCGTTGACCCTCCGCGAATAACCTCTTAAACTGGCTACGTACACCCGCACATTTCACCGCCCTGCAGGAGGGTTCCTGGATAATCGTTTTCGTAGTTCGCTGTTTGTGGCCTTGCTGGGGCTAGTGGCACAAGTGTGGGCGGCTGATACGGCGCCCAGGGTCGCGTTGGACAACAACGAAGCGCTGTTTACGGTTCTGACGGCGATCAACTATTGTGGCTACGATTTGGAATTGAGCTCATCTGATCCCCTGCGAGCTCAGATTCGCGCCGAGGTCACCAAGACGATCGATGCTGCGGCTGACGCGAAGGAACCGACGCAGGCCATGTGCCAGTTTTATTCGGAACATCTGCAGGTGGATCCGGCTCGAACCCTAGCAGAGTATGTATCCCTGGGGCTCAATCTCAATGCTCCGCCGGAGCTCACGCTGAAAGTCAAAGAGGCTGATCTGCCGCCGGACGCGAGTTATGTGTCCGGGTTCGTGCCAATCGTGCAGAAGTTCTATGGTTTAGCCGGGCTGCACGCGATCTGGACGCGCCATCAAGCGGCCTATGCCGCTTTGACCGACCGATACCACGAGCCATTGTCCAAGGCGCTTTTTGATACTGAGGTTTATTTGAAGTTGCCGTCGGCGGGCTATTTGGGACGGACGTTTACAGTTTTCCTCGAACCCATGGGAGCGCCCGGGCAGGCAAACGCGCGGAATTACGCAACCGATTATTATGTGGTCCTTTCTCCGGGCACCGGGGCGGAGTCAGGGCTGAAGATGGAACAGATCCGGCACACTTATCTGCATTATCTTCTGGACCCGATGGCGTTGAAATATCCCGGTGCCATGGACCGTTTGAAACCGCTGCTGGCAAGTGTCAAAGGCTCACCTATGGATGAGAGTTTCAGGACAGATGTTTCGCTTCTGACCACGGAGTGCATGATACGCGCGATCGAGGCGCGAACCACCTGGACGAGCAAAACGCCGGAAGTCCAAAAGCAGCAACTGGTGCAGCAATCGGTGGAGCAAGGCTACATTCTGACGCCTTATTTCTATGAAGCGCTGGCGCAGTTTGAGAAGAGCCCAATCGGGTTGAAGACTGCGTACCCGGGTTTGATCAACGACATCAATGTGAGCAAGGAACAAAGGAATGCAGCGCAAGTGAAGTTTGCCAGTACGGCAGACGAGGAACTGTTGCATTTGTCGCGGCACACGCAGAGTAAACTTTTGTTAACCGCGCAGCAACGTTTAGCGAGCGGGGATGTCGAGGGCGCAAAGAAGTTGGCGCAGCAAGCGCTGGATGAAAAGAACGGAGATCCAGGGCGGGCCCTTTTCATCCTGGCGCAAGTGGCGGTTGTGAGTCGAGATATGCAGGGGGCGCGCAGCTATTTCGAACAGGCGCTGGCGGTGGCTAAGGAGCCGTCGGTGGTAGCGTGGTCGCATGTTTATCTGGGAAGAATTTGCGATTTGCAGGAAGATCGGGAGGCAGCCCTCGTCCAGTACCGTGCGGCATTGAGCGCCGGCGAATCGCTGCCTGAGGCGAAGGCTGCCGCTGAGCATGGGATTGCGCAGCCTTATGAACCGCCCAGCCATCCGCAGTAAACAGCGGTGAAGTGAAACTACGGGCGACCTGTGATCGGGGAGCCAGAGTCTCAAAACTCAAGGAGAGAGCATGAAGCGAGCAGCCATGGTATTGGGGGTGCTAGCGGTAGCGTCTTTGGTAGCTGCGCAGCAGCAGCAGGCGCCTGCACAACAAAAGCAACCTGCAGGAACGACGGGCACAACTCAACCGGGTTCAGCCCAGCAAGGTTCGGCCACAGCGGGTCCGCCGCAAGGCAAACGGCCACCGCAAGCCAAGACGCAAGCGGAATTCGACGCCTATAATGCGGCGATAGCTAACCAGAAGGATCCCGTTGCTATGGAAAAGGCGGCGGACGACTTCGCCACGAAGTTCCCCGATAGCGAACTGCGCGCCCTGCTCTTCAAAGCCGCCATGCGCGGCTACCAGAATGCAAACAACGGCGACAAAATGCTGGAGGAGTCGCAGAAATTGCTGAAACTCGATCCCGATGATCCGGAGGCGCTCATTGCTTCCGCCGAAGTGATCGCAGAGCGCACTCGTGATACCGACCTTGATAAGGATCAGCGTTTTGCCCAAGCCACGAAATACGCGCAGCATGCGTTGGAAACAATCGACACCGATATTCCAATTCCTGCGAATTTGCCGCAAGCCCAAATCGACGCTTACAAGGGGTTGTTGCGATCAAGCGCATATTCGGTTCTGGGTACGATCCAGTATGACCAGGAAAAATATGCTGACGCACAGGGCTATTTTCAGAAGTCTATTGATGCTTATCCCTCGCAGCCTGACCCTGTAGTCGTACTTCGGCTGGCCCTTGCGCTGGACAAGCAGGGGAAATACGGGGACGCTTTAAAAGAGGCTAACCGAGCTGTTGATTTGACTCAGGAAGGGACTGCGGCTGGAACCACGGCGCGTCATGAACGCGATCGCTTGGTGCAGTTGACCGGGGGGATTCCGGTCAGCGGGAGTTCTGCTGCTCCGTCCAACCCGCCGGCCGGCTCTGCTCCGAACACGACTCCGCATTGAAGGGCTGCAAACAGATTCGTTCAAGCAGATCATGAAAGCGCGGAACATCTCGGAATTGGAGCAAGCTCTGGGCTATCAATTCTCTCGCCCGGAGTTGCTGGAGCAGGCTCTTACTCATAGCTCGCAAGCTCGCGAACTCGAATCGCTGCACGCTCAAACACCAACGCAAGTGGCGGAGCGAGTGGGAGACAACGAGCAGCTTGAATTTTTGGGGGACGCTGTCCTGGGACTGATTACGACCGAAGAATTGTTTCATCGCTTTCCCCATTTTCGTGAAGGCGAGCTGTCCAAACTGCGAGCGCATTTGGTTAGTGAAAAACATCTGATCCAGGTGGCGCGGCAGTTGGAACTCGGGCACTATTTGCGGCTGGGCCGAGGCGAGGAAAAAAGTGGGGGACGCAACAAAACCGCGCTGCTTGTGGACGGCCTGGAAGCCGTGCTGGGCGCGATGTACCTGGATAGCGGGCTGGAGACGGTCCGGCGCGTGGTGTTACAACATGTGATCTCTCCGGAGGTGGAGCACATGGCGAGAAACGGCAGCAGCCTGCCGCTTACCGACTACAAATCAGCGCTGCAGGAAAAACTGCAGGCCACCGGCCGTTCCCAGGCATCTTATGTATTGGTAAAAGAACTGGGACCGGAGCACAGTAAAACCTTTACGGTTGAAGTCCGATTGCAAGCGGTTGGCAATCACGGCGAGACCGAGTTCGTGGGCCGTGCCGAGGGCTCCACCAAGAAAAATGCCGAACAGGGCGCGGCGCACCAGGTCTTGGAGCACTTGGCTTCGCTGCCGGCGCATTCGGGCGGCAAAGTGCCCGGCAAAGGACGTCCCTAGCCGGAATCGTGATGGGAAAAACGTCGCACCCGGACTGGTTGATCTCGCTGCAATCGCTGCTGACCACCGTGGTGATTGCGGTCTTTGTGGTCACATTTATCATCCAGGCTTTCCAGATTCCTTCCGAGTCCATGGAAAACACGTTGCTGATCGGAGACTACTTGTTGGTGGACAAGTTGTGTTACGGCGGCAGCAGATTCCTGGACCGGATCCTTCCGTACCGCCCGGTGCATCGCGGGGATATCGTGGTCTTTCATTATCCGGTTCATCCCAGCGAGCACTTCGTAAAGCGGGTTGTAGGTGTGCCGGGGGATCGCTTGCGCCTGATCAATCGAGAAGTCTACGTGAATGGCACTCACTTGCCGGAACCGTATGTGCAGCACATCGCACGCAAACATGACGTATTCCGGGACGAGTTTCCCCGTCTGGACGTTTCAGCTCCAGGTCTGGAAGGCGGATGGTGGCTGCAGATGAAAAAACTGGTCGAAGACGGCGAACTAATCGTTCCGGAGGGGGATTATTTCGTGCTCGGGGATAATCGGGACGACAGCGACGATAGCCGCTACTGGGGCTTCGTTCCGCGGGAAAATATCGTGGGGCGGCCGCTGCTGATTTATTGGTCGGTGCGGAGCTTGGAAGATGACCAGCCAGTTTCTTCGACGCCGGGTGATAAACTCTATCACTTCGCCTATGCACTCAGTCATTTGTTTCAGGTGACGCGGTGGGACCGGACATTTCGAGTAGTCAACTAAGGGCGGACATCGCCTATTAAACGGGACAAAACCTCTTGGCTAAGACAGAAAATACGCAGGCGGAAAAACCGCGCGAAACCACAGTCGAGTTTCTCGCCTCTTTGGCGGCGGTGCTAGTAACGGGTCTTTTCATAATTACGTTCATCGTTCAGGCGTTTGAGATTCCTTCCAGTTCGATGGAGAACACTCTGCTGATCGGCGACCACGTATTTGTGAATCGCGAGCAATTCGCGCCGCGGACGCGGTGGCTTGGTCCCATCCTGCCTTACCGCCAGATACACCACGGTGACATCGTTGTATTTCTTTCTCCAGCGGAGCCAGGCCTTTACGTTGTCAAGCGCATCATAGGGATTCCGGGCGACCGGATTCACTTGCGCGATGGGGTGGTCTACCGCAACGGAGAGAAACTGGATGAGCCGTATGTGATCCATCAGGATGAGGCCGGTAGCAATCCTTACCGCGACAACTTTCCTCTAGTCGCGCCGTCGGAGTTCAATAATGTGACTCCGGATTGGGAACTGGCCCTGCCGCAGCACATTGAGGGCGATGATTTGGTGGTGCCTCCAAATAGTTATTTCGGAATGGGAGACAACCGTGATGTGAGTCTAGACAGCCGGTATTGGGGTTTCATCCCGACGGAAAATGTGATTGGGCGGCCCATGTTTATCTATTGGTCGTTTGAGACACCGGCGGGGCAGTATTTACAGAGGGAAGTCAGTCAACGAGTCGGGTTCCTCGCCCATGTGGTGCTCCACTTTTTTGATGAAACTCGCTGGCGGCGTACGTTCAAGGTGGTTCAGTGAGTTTTTGGCGATCCAAGCGCGGCGGACTCGTGGCGACGGGCCTTGTCGTGCTCCTCGCGCTCTTTCTCGTACGACCCGGCGCGAATCGCCTGCGAAACCGGATTGTCAATTCCATAAGTCTGGCGCTGGGACGGCCCGTGGATGTGGCGGCAGTTCGCTTGCGATTGCTCCCCCAACCCGGATTCGATCTTGATAACTTCGTAATCCACGACGATCCGGCCTTCAGTGCTGAGCCCATGCTTCGCGCCCAGGAAGTTACCGCGTCCTTGCGCGTAGCTTCGCTCCTGCGCGGCCGACTGGAGATCGCGCGGCTGAATCTGACCGAACCCAGCCTGAACCTGGTTCGCAATGCAGAAGGGCGTTGGAATCTTGAGAATCTGGTCGAGCGGGCGGCCCAAATAGCGGTTGCTCCAACCAGCAAAACGAAGACCGAGAGGCGGCCAGGCTTTCCTTATATTGAGGGTGACCGGGGCCGAATCAATTTCAAGTTCGGAGCGGAAAAAAAGCCGTACGCGCTGACCGAGGCTGATTTCGCCCTGTGGCAGGACACTGAAAATGCCTGGGGCATGCGGTTGAAGGCGAAGCCCGTGCGGACCGATTTCAATCTCAGCGATACCGGCACGCTCAATGTCACCGGGTCGTGGCAGAGAGCAGCAAGTTTGCGCGAGACGCCTTTACAGTTCACGTTGCAATGGGACCGCGCGCAACTCGGGCAAGCGACCAAACTCGCCTATGGCAACGACAAGGGCTGGCGCGGGGGACTCAAAGTTTCGACTACGCTCACGGGTACGCCGGCGAACCTTGCGATCGCGACCACTGCAACGGTGCAGGATTTCCGCCGTTATGACATTTTCGGTGGCGGGGATTTGCGGTTGGCGACGGACTGCAGCGGTCATTACAGTTCGCTCGATCACACCTTGTCCGAGGTTGCGTGCAGTGCTCCCGTCGGCGATGGAGTAATTAACGTTACGGGCAGCATCAAAGGGCCATTCTCATCACGCGATTACGACCTTACCTTGACCGCTCGGGATCTGCCGATTCAGTCGTTGGTTGCGCTCGCCCGCCATGCCAAGCAGGGTGTGCCGGATGATCTGATTGCAGCGGGTCGACTGAATGGAAATGTGAACCTTCAGCGCGATTTTAGGTCGCGAGCGAGCGGCATGGCGTGGAAAGGTAGCGGCGAAACCTCTGGCTTCGACCTTAGATCGAAACTCAACAAAACGGAATTGGTCTTGGGCAAGGTCCCATTCGTAGTATCTTCCGCGACAGAGGGGAAGTTCCGAGCGGCGTTGCACGAAATTGGTACCCCGACGGAGACTCACCTTGAGGTCGGTCCATTCAGTCTCGCCTTAGGTAGGCCGGCGCCCGTAACCGTGGGCGGCTGGGCTTCGCGCTCGGGATACAGCTTCGAGATCCAAGGCGAGGCGCAGGTGCTACGCTTGCTGCAGGTGGCGCGGATCGTGGGAATTTCCGCCCCGCAGCCAGCCGTTGACGGCTTCGCCAAGATCGACCTTCAAATTGGGGGTGGTTGGTCGGGGTTCGCGGCACCGAGAGTTCTGGGGAAGGCCCAACTGCATTCGGTTCGCGCGGAGGTGCGAGGGTTGAATGGGCCGCTGGAAATTGCTTCCGCGAACCTTCTCCTCACGCCAGACCAAGTTACTATGCAGAACGTGACGGCTTCGATCGCAGACACTTCGTGGCACGGCTCTCTGGCGCTTCCAAGACAGTGTGCCTTGCCAGACTCCTGTCCGGTTCACTTTGATCTGCACACCGACGAGGTTGCTACGGACCGGCTGAATCAGTTGTTCAATCCGCATGTTCGCCAGCAGCCGTGGTATCGCTTTCTGTCTTCCCCGGCGGCCGGAGTTCCCTACTTGCTCACGGTCCATGCAACCGGCAAACTCACCGCCAACCGGGTGGTGATCCGTAAACTTGTCGGCAACCACGTCTCGGCGAACGCAGAATTGAATAAGGGCAAACTGCGATTGTCTGATGTGCGAGGTGATGTCCTTGGCGGCAGGCATACGGGCGAATGGGAAGGCGACTTTACCGCAAAGCCTCCGGAGTACAGCGGAAGCGGCACACTGGAGCGGGTCGCGCTCAGTCAGCTTTCTGAGAGCATGAACGATGATTGGATCACAGGCACGGCTACGGGAACTTATCGTGTGAAAGCATCGGGCCTGGATGCGGGTCAATTGTTCGCTTCCGCCACCAGCACGCTGAAGATTGACGCACGGGACGGCTTGCTGCGTCACGTGGCACTGGTCGAGGGTAGCGGGCCGTTGCAGATGCATCGTTTGACGGCTCGCCTGTTGCTGCAGGAGGGCAAGTTTGAAATTCAGGAAGGCAAGCTGGAGACTCCGGCAGGCGTCTACGAGGTGAGCGGCACGGCATCGCTGACTCGTATCCTGAATCTGAAATTGACGCGCGAGGGCACGCCCGGTTTCAACATCACGGGTACGCTGACGGAACCGCACGTGTCCCCCATCCTGAGTCCGGAGACGCGAGCGGCGCTTAAGCCGTGACGAGTCTCAGACTGAGTCCAATCACGATCCAAATCCCTAGTGCCAACCATTCGTATGCGCTGAAGTGCCCAGGAATACCGGGGACAATTTTCATCAGGATCATGACTAGGCCGACGATCACCCCCGCCATCGCAATAAAACGTTTGTGTCGCGGCGGACCCATCCGGTAATAAGCCGCACAAGCGGCCAGCCATCCGATTGCGGAAGCCACCGAACCAACTTCGGAAACTGGCACGAGAATGGCATCGCCCAGAAACATGCATGCAGCGGTGGCCAGTCCGATGCAAAGCACGGCGAGCGAAGGCGTCCGATTGCGCGGATGCACATGGCCAAGACGCTGGTCCACCAATCCGCGCCGTCCTATTGCAAACAACAGCCGGCTGGCTGCGACGAAATTTCCGTTGAACACTTTGAAGAGCGAAAGCATCGCCGTTGCGAGTATGACTCTTACGATCCAGCGCGACCCTACGGCGTGCTCAAAAACAACCGCGGTCATGAATTTTTCATGGGTGAGTTGCTTCCATGGAGCGACATATCCAACGGCCGCGATCACAACGGTGTAGAAAAGAATGCCAACCACAATCGCCATCCAGATGGCCTTGAAGAAGCCGCAGGCGCGGAATTCCGGACTGGCTTCTTCCGCGCCTTTTACGACGGATTCAAATCCCGTCATAAAATAAGGCACGATTTGCATGACTAGAAATACGGATACGAATGGGCTATGGGTGAAGAGTGGCGGGAAATTTCGTGACGACCCCTTGCTGACCCCGAACCCGACAAACAGCGCGAACAGCGCTAGCGTTCCGAAGGCTGTCCAGTTCTGGAATGTGGCGCTCAAGCGGATGCCAACTATAGTTCAGAACTGTGAGCAATCCAGTCAGGCCGAGCCCGATCACCAGGTGAACTGGCTGGCCTGCGATGCGATACAGTTCGATCGAATCCAGTGCGGGAAAGATGTAGCCAGCGATTTTGCCGACTGCTACAGCCTCCCACGGGCACACAATGAAATAGGCCAGGATCATCATCCAGCCCGTGGCAAAGCTGATCGCTCGGGGAAAAACTCTGGCGGTGTAAGCGACCTCACCCGCGGCATCCGGCATTGCCGCAACCAGTTGGCCGTACACGTAACCGATCGGCAGCAGCAGCGCCCCGCCAATTGCGAAACCCAGAATTGCACCTAATACTCCGCCGCGCAGCAGCCAGTCATCCATCACGACCAGCCATCCCACGCCCACCATCGTGCCCCAGCCCAGGGCGAAGTAATCGACCACACCGAGTTTGCGGGCGAGCGTGACCACGCGGCGCGAATTATAGAACATCGCGTCGGAACACGCCGCAATGGAAGGCGCAAGAACCTCGTGATCTGGCCGGATTTCCGGGGTCGCGTGTTAGTATCAAATTCAACGCCTGATGACCCTGCAACATGTTGACATCCTGTTTCAACTGATCGTTTTCTTGTTCGCGATCAGCGTCCACGAGTCGGCGCACGCCTGGATGGCGAACCGCCGTGGCGACCCGACTGCACGCATGTTGGGCCGGGTGACGCTGAATCCCATCAAGCACATTGATCCGGTTGGAACCGTCTTATTGCCGCTGATTGCCATGCTGACTCATCTTCCTGTGATAGGTTGGGCCAAGCCTACGCCGGTGGATCCGCATAATTTCAAGAACCCGGTGCTCGATGACATCCTCACATCGGTGGTTGGTCCGATCAGCAACTTCGTAGTGGCAACGGGCGCGGTACTGGCTTTAATTCTCGTTTCGCTGACTTCGCAATTGGGGGCGGGCATTGTTCATGCAATTCCTCTCGTGTATCCGAGCCATCTGGACATTTTGGCAAGCCAAACCGACTCTTTTCTGATGCCGATCAGTGTGCTTTTCTACGAACTCATGGTGATCAACATTATTCTCGGAGTCTTCAATTTGATTCCGGTTCCACCGCTGGACGGCAGTCACGTGCTGCGCCACTTTCTACCGCCGAATGCGTTGCGTGTCTACGATACGCTAGGGATGTTCGCGCTGATGGCGCTGGTCTTTCTGGGTGGCGGACTCTTGGGTAGACTGATTTTTCCCGTGGTCGGAGTTTTTAACTACATTCTCTTGAGAATCTGATGCCTTCTGGATCCAATCAACGTAAACGCGTGCTCAGTGGCATGCGCTCGACCGGCAGATTGCATTTAGGCAATTATGTCGGTGCGCTGCAGAACTGGGTCATCATGCAGGATCACTACGAATGTTTTTTCTTCGTGGCGGACTGGCACGCACTCACCACAGACTATGCTGATACGTCGCGAGTGAAGGAAAACTCAATCGACGTTCTGCTCGACTGGCTGGCTGCGGGGCTTGATCCGGAGCGCTGCACCATGTTTATTCAGTCGCACGTTCCGCAGCATGCCGAGCTGCATCTTCTGTTCTCGATGATCACGCCTCTGGGCTGGCTGGAGCGGGTTCCGACTTACAAGGAGCAGCGCGAGAATATCACCGAGAAAGACTTGAGTACTTACGGCTTTCTCGGATATCCGGTGCTGCAGGCGGCGGACATTCTCATCTACAAAGGCGACTTCGTTCCGGTGGGCGAGGACCAGGTGCCCCACGTGGAATTGACGCGCGAGATTGCACGCCGCTTCAACATGTTCTATAGCCATAAAGGCAGGTCGGTGTTCCCCGAGCCGCAACCTTTGCTGACGCCTACTCCGAAGTTGCCCGGAACGGACGGCCGGAAGATGTCAAAGTCGTACGGGAACACGATCATGCTCACGGATCCGGAACCGGTCGTGCGGCAGAAACTGAAGACCATGGTGACCGATCCCGCTCGCGTACGCCGCACTGATCCGGGCAACCCTGATGTCTGTCCAGTCGGCGACCTGCACAAGATTTTCAGCGATCGCGATACGATGGCCAAGGTAAACGAAGGTTGCCGGTCCGCGGGGATCGGATGTATCGAGTGCAAAGGCTGGGCTGCCGACGCCCTGGTTAACATCTTGAATCCCATGCAGGAGCGGCGCAAGAAATATGAGGACAATCCACGGCTGGCTTGGGATATTCTTGAAGCTGGCTCGGCGCGGGCGAGCAAAGTTGCCAGCGCTACGATGAACGAAGTACGTGAGGCCATGGGAATGTCGCTGGAATACGAGGCTCCGCGCGCTCCTCAGGTGGCGAAGTAGTGCAGACACAAAGATGAACGAAGACGTGAAAATCGCTTTCGATGGCACGGCAGCGTTGGATCTTGGCCCCACGCTCGTGGAGAGTTCTGCTCCGCGCGTCGAAGAAAAACCACGGAACGCGGAAAGCGACTTCCCTTTTGCGGTTACCGTGGGCGATGTCTATGAAGGGCCGCTGGACCTGCTGCTGCACCTGATTCGCAAGCAGGATATTGATATCTACGATATTCCGATCGGGAGAATCACCGCGCAGTATCTCGCGTACGTGGAAAAACTGCGCGAGTTGGATGTGAATGTCGCAGCCGAGTTCATCTATATGGCTGCGGTCCTAATTCACATCAAGTCGAAAATGCTGTTGCCCCGTGATCCTGCCGCGGCTTCGGATGCCCAGGACGACCCGCGCACCGAACTGGTTAACCGGCTGATCGAGCATGAGAAATTCAAATCCGCGGCGCAGATGCTGATGCAGAAACAGCACATCGAAGAAGCCGTGTGGTCGAACCCCGGGCTGAACGAATTCAAGGACGCGGAAGGCACGGAGCCGGAGATCGCGGCCGACGTCATTGACTTGGTGAAGACTTTCCAACAAATCCTCGAGCGTGCCCGCAACCGGCCGATGATCCAGGTGGACGAAGAAACGGTCACCGTCGGACAGATGATCGAGTATCTGCGGCGGCGGCTGGCGATGGAGGACCGGCCGATCCGGTTGAAACAAATGTTGCGCAACGTTGAGTCGCGACAGGCGCTGGTCTGCATGTTTTTGGCGCTGCTCGAAATGGTGCGGCTGCAAGCCATTCAACTGCGGCAAGACCGTCTGTTTGGAGAAATCCTGTTGCGCAAGCATGTAGGGTTTGAGGCGGTCATGGCGGAACAGGCAGCCGTGCGCGATGACTGGAGGTAGAAGCACTAGAAGCTAGGAGCCCATGAGCCTTAAAGCCAAACTCGAAGCTATTGTCTACGCCGCCGAAACCCCGGTGGCGCTGGATCAACTGATTGAATTGGTAAAAGAGTCGGTCATCGGCGAAGGCGCTTCGGACGGTACCGAAGTCAAGTCGCGCGTTCGGCTGGCTTTGGAGGAATTGGTCGTCGATTACTACTCTCCGGATCACGGTGTTGAAATTCGTCAGGTCGCCGGTGGATATCGTATGTCGACAAAGCCCGAGCACCACGACATCGTCCGCGCCTTTGCCAAGAGCCTGAAACCGCCAATTCGCCTGTCGCTGCCCGCGCTCGAGACCCTGGCCGTGATTGCGTACAAGCAGCCCGTAACCGTGCCGGAGATCAGCGAAATTCGCGGCGTGGATTCGAGCGGAGTCATTGCGACTTTGCTCGATCGCAAGCTGATCACGACTGCGGGTCGAAAGGCTGTGATCGGGCGGCCGATTCTTTACAAGACCACTAAGGAATTCCTGATGCGATTTGGTCTGAAAGATATCGGCGAACTGCCCAGCATGGAGGAGTTCGAGAAACTAGTCGCGGAATCGTTCCAGAGCGATTTGTTGCCGGCGGAGAGTGAAGCGACAGAAGTGACCAGTGGCCCTGGCTTGTCGACGGCCGCAGCTGAAGATTCCGAGCCGACGCAAACCACTGAAGATTCTGAGCTGGCTACCGTAGAAAAGCTCCACTCAGGCGAGAGTGATCCGGCTGCTTGACGCGGAAGCTTACCCAACAACTCCACCGATTCTGATTTTGAATTCTCATGCCCGCTGAACGTCTACAGAAGATTATCGCTGCCGCCGGAATCGCGTCTCGCCGCAAGGCCGAGACGTTGATTACTGGTGGATTTGTGTCGGTGAACGGGCAGCCGGTCACGGAACTCGGCAGCAAAGCTGATCCCGAGAAAGATCACATCCGCGTGAACGGGAAACTCCTGCGCGGCCCGGAGCGGCATGTTTACCTGCTCATGAACAAGCCCAAGGGATACGTCACAACGCTGCGCGATCCCGAACGCCGGCCCACTGTCATGGATCTGCTGCACGGCGTGGGAGCGCGAGTCTATCCGGTTGGACGCCTCGATTATGCGAGCGAAGGCCTGCTGCTGCTTACCAATGACGGTGAATTCGCGAATCACCTAATGAAAGCTGCGTCTCACGTACCCAAGACTTACATGGTGAAAGTGGCCGGCACTCCATCTGCGGAGGGCTTGTCTCGGTTGCGCGAAGGTATTTATATCCCGTCAGATCGCGGAAAGAGAGTAAAGACGGCTCCTGCCAAGATACGGGTGATTCGCGAATCTGCCAATCCGTGGTATGAAGTCACATTGATTGAAGGCAAGAATCGCCAGATCCGGCGCATGTTTGAAGAGGTTGGCCATCATGTGGAAAAGATCAAGCGAGTGCGCTACGGTCCGCTCGAATTAGATGTGCATCCGGGAAAATTCCGCAAGCTCACGAACGACGAAGTCTCGAGACTGAAATCTCTAGCCAGATAGAACATGCGGCATAGGTGACACTTCCCGTTCCACATGGTAAGGATTAGATAGCCGAAAGATGAGTGACTTCAGCCGGTTTGTGCCCGAACACGTACGGAACCTGAGCGGGTACACGCCGGGCAAGTCGCTGCGCCAAGCGCAACAGGAGAGCCACGTGAACTGCATCAAAATGGCCTCGAATGAAAATCCGTTCGGGCCCTCGCCGAAGGCGGTGGAGGCGATGCAGGCCGCACTTGCCGAAAGCAATTTCTACCCGGACAACGATGCCATCGAGCTGCGTCAGAAGTTGGCGGAGCACCACAATGTTATACCGGAACAAATCGTTCCCACTGCCGGTTCCACCGCATTGCTGGGCATTATCGCGCGCACCTTACTGGCGCCAGGGCTCAATGCCGTAACCAGCGAGCGTTCGTTTATCGTGTATCCGATTGCCACGCAAGCAGCGGGAGGGCAGCTCATACAGGTCCCGATGCGAAATGATGGCTTTGATCTGGACGCCATAGCCACGGCGGTCGATCAGCACACTCGCATCCTTTACATTGCGAATCCCAACAATCCAACCGGCACACTCATCCCGGCAGAAGAGCTCGATCGCTTTTTGGAACGTGTCCCCGAGCATGTGGTCGTTATCCTCGATGAGGCGTACTACGATTTCGCGGAATACTTTGCGATTCGTCGCGGCGTCGATTGCTCGAATGCTCTCGACTATGTGAAACGCGGCCACAAAGTGGTTGTGCTGCGTACATTCTCGAAAGCGCACGGTTTGGCGGGAGTGCGGGTTGGCTACGGAATCGGTCCCGCCGAACTGATGTCCTATTTCGCGCGCATGCGCACGACATTCTCCGTTTCTCATGTAGCGCAGGTCGCGGCGTTGGCCGCGCTCGACGACGAAGCTCATACTCAACAAACACTTAAGAACAACGCTGAGCAGGCCGAGCGTCTGGTCGGGGAAATCACGGAACTGGGCTACCCGCCGATTCGAACCTGGGCTAACTTTCTGTATTGCGAATTGGGCGACGATGCCGCCGCTGTCGCCAAGCGACTCCAGGCCGAGGGCGTGATTGTGCGACCGTTAGGGCCGTGGGGCGCACCAACCGCGATCAGAGTTACCATCGGCACGACGGAGCAGAATGACATTTTTTTGAGGGCTTTCAAGAAAGTAATGGAGCGAGCAACCGCACGGTAGAGACATCTGCTTGTAACGTCTCAGGCTCGGCAAATCAGGGTCCGGGGCGTGAGACGTAGCTAGCTACGTCTCTACAGAAATCTTATTTCTGGCAGTTGGGACAATAGTGGCTGCTGCGGCCGGCGATCACGACGCGCTTAATCGGAGTCTTACAAACCAGGCACGGTTCACCCTCGCGTCCGTAGACTCGATGCCGGAGTTGAAAGAATCCTTCCTCGCCGTCGGCGTCCACGTAGTCAGAAACTGAGGAACCGCCTAGCGCAATGGCTTCTTTGAGCACTTCCTGGACGGCGGCGTAAAGCAGAGTCAATTCTTTGCGAGTAAGCGAGGCGGCTCTGCGCCGGGGACGGACGCCACTCCGAAACAGCGATTCATCCGCATAAATATTGCCTACCCCGCGCAGCAGTTTCTGGTTCAATAGTGCGCTTTTGATTGGGGTTTTGCGTCCATGAAAAAGATGGATGAAGGCATCCAGTTCGACCTCGAGCGGTTCGGAGCCGGCGGCTTCAAATCCATGGGCGACGCTCAGACGTCCAAAGCGACGCGGGTCCACGAATCTAAGCTCTCTGCCCGAGGCTAACTTCGCAACCGCGTGCGTGTGTTTCTCGATCGCTTGATCGGGGTCGCAAACCAGCATTCGTCCAGTCATGCCGAGATGCACGATCCACTGGGCTGTGTTTTGTGTGGAGCGGGCGCCTCCGCCCGCTAGCTGTGGCGATCTCTGACGAGATTTTCGTTTGACGGGCGAGGACGCCCGTCTTCCATTTTCCAGATCGAACACGATGTGCTTTCCTACGCGGTGCACGGCGCCGATACGCTTGGATTCGAGAGTCGCAACAATCTCGGACGCCGCGGATTTCAGCGGTTCGGGCTTGGATCCAAGCCACACCGACTCGATGACGTCGCCAGTGACACGGCTGGCCAGGCCACGGGCAATGGTTTCAACTTCCGGCAGTTCTGGCATGAAATTAGTTTACAGGCGTCGGGATTCAGGCTGCAGGAAAACCTGGTGGCTGACGCCTGAAGCCTGCCTGAAGGCTGGAGCCCGCAGCCTAATTGCCATCTGTTGCCCACCGGGTTATCATTACAAGTACACCTCTGCTCCGCCTTTATCCTTTGTAATTCAGCGACCCGTTGGTTCACTGCGGGCAACGAGTGTGTGCGACCCTGCATTGCGGCCGAGGGCGGCCGCGCGATTCATCTTCCAAGGAGTTGGCATTTGAAGAAGGGCAAAGCTGCGGTTATCGTGGGCGCCCAATGGGGCGACGAGGGCAAAGGCAAGATTGTCGATGTCCTCTCGGAAAACTTTTCTGTCGTGGCGCGTTATGCGGGCGGACACAACGCCGGCCACACCGTCATCATTAACGGAAAGAAATTTGTCCTGCAGTTGGTGCCGTGCGGAGTCCTGCGTACCGGCTGCCGCAGCGTTATCGGCAACGGGGTCGTGCTCGATCCTGTCGCCTTCCTCAAGGAGGTCGCCGCTCTGCGTGAGAGTGGTGTCAAGGTGGACGGTAGCTTGTTTGTCAGCAACCGAGCCCACGTGATTCTTCCTTATCATCGCATGATCGAGTTGGCGTCGGAAAACGCGCCCGGACGCGTGAAGATTGGAACGACTTCGCGCGGCATCGGTCCTGCGTACGAAGACAAGATGGGACGACGCGGTTTGCGCGTCGCTGATCTGCTCGACCTGCAGTTGCTGAAGACTCACATCCAAAACGCCTGCCACGAGAAGAACATGATCGCGCATGCGCTGTTCAACTCGGAGCCGCTCGATGCGGACAAAATGTACGAGGAATATTCCGCCGCCTCGGCGATGGTTGCGCCGTTTGTCTGTGACACCGCTGCGCTGTTGAACAAAGCTCTGGCTCATGGCGACTCGGTGGTGTTCGAGGGAGCGCAAGGCACGATGCTTGACATCGACCACGGCACCTATCCGTTCGTGACTTCTTCGAGCGCCACTTCGGGAGGGGCCGTCACTGGAACTGGCGTTGCTCCCACTGCGATTGATACGGTGATCGGCGTTACCAAGGCTTACTGCACGCGAGTCGGGGGTGGGCCATTCCCGACTGAGGCGATTGACGCGAATGGAGATATGTTGCGCAAGCGGGGCAACGAATTTGGCGCAGTCACGGGGCGTCCGCGCCGCTGCGGCTGGCTCGATTTGCCTCTCTTGCGGTACGCTGGCATGATCAACGGAATCTCCTGGCTGGTCGTAACCAAGTTGGATGTTTTGGATGAACTGGCAGAGATTCCGGTATGCGTGGGTTATAAAATCAACGGCAAGGAAACCGACGAGGCGCCGCCGCAGGATAGCGGCTATGGTCAGATCGAAGGTATTTATCGGAAAATGTCTGGCTGGCGCACATCGACCCAGGGCATTACAAGACTAGAGAAACTGCCGAAAGCCGCGCGGGAGTATTTGGATTTCGTTGAGAAGGAGAGCGGAGCGCGCATCGGCATGGTCTCGACTGGACCCGGGCGCGAGGAAACTATATTCCTCGATGAGTTTGCGGCGAAACTTCAGGAATTGACTGGATCAAGAACCAGGGCGCAGGCAAAACTTTAAGGACGGAGCTAGCGATGGTTGTTCTGGTTGTCACGTGGATGGCGAAGGTTGGTCGTGAAGCGGATGTTATCGGCGTGTTTTCCAAGCTAACCGAAGAATCCCGGAAAGAACCCGGATGTCTGGTGTACCAGGTCCACCGGCATAAAACCGAACCGCGTCGATTCTTCATCTATGAACAATACAAGGATGACGCCGCGCTGGAAGCCCATCGCGCCGCGCCCCATTTCCTGCAGTACGCGAAAAAAGAACTGCCCAAGTTCGGCGAGCGGATTGAGGGGCATCTGTACGAACCGCTAGCTTGAGCTGGTGTGGCGCGGGCGCCCTCGCCCGCGTTGCTTGCCGCATGATGACCGACCGCCGCGAAGGCGTTACTTGCCTTTGTCCACCATCAGCACACCCCCCGAGGCGTAACTTTCCTTCGGGACTTCGTTAAAGACCACGACAACGGCTTCGCGACGCGCAGCTGCTTCTTCCACCATTGCATCGGTGATGCGTTGTGCCAGTTTGCGTTTCTGATCGGTGGTACGGCCGGTCAACATCGTGATTTGTACCAGGGGCATAAGGTCACTCTCGCAGAGCGATCCTCCACTTCGTTCAGGATGACGGCGCGGCTTTTAGCCTGGCCTGAGCAACTGAGCTTAGCGAAGTTTTCAAACGGGCTGCGCAAGCGCCGTCACTTAGCCAGTTCGTATCCCGCGAAGAAATAGCTCAACTCGAAGCGGGCGGTCTCGTCTGCATCCGATCCGTGGATGGCGTTGTGCTCAATATCGCTCGCCCACTTCTTGCGGATTGTGCCTTCCTCGGCGTTCGCCGGATTGGTTGCGCCCATGAGTTTGCGCAAGTCAGCGATGGCATTTTCCTTTTCGAGAGCAAGCACCACGATCGGCCCACTCGACATGAAATCGGTCAGCGAATGGAAAAAGGATCGGCCGGCGTGCACGGCGTAAAACTGCTCGGCTTGATGCTTCGAAATTTCGAGCATCTTCATCGCCAGTATTCTGAAGCCATTTTTCTCAAACTGCTCGATGATGTCGCCAACCGCGTTCTTGGCTACTGCGTCTGGTTTGACGATAGTAAAAGTGCGTTGCAGAGTCTTCATAGTTTGGTAGTTTGTCCTTGGTCGTTCGTCTTTAGGCTTTCGCCGCAACACCCATTGCTGCTACCACTGTCTCGCCAATTTCCGCGGGCGACTTGGCGACGCGAATGCCCGCGGATTCCATCGCCTTGATCTTCTCGGCAGCAGTTCCCTTCCCGCCGGAGATGATGGCTCCCGCATGGCCCATGCGGCGCCCCGGAGGCGCGGTCTGTCCCGCGATGAATCCAACAACTGGCTTTTTCATGCGAGCCTTCACGTATTCGGCGGCAGTTTCCTCGGCGTTGCCGCCGATTTCCCCGATCATGACCACCACTTCAGTTTGGGGATCCTTGTTGAACAGTTCAAGTGCGTCAACGAAGTTGGTGCCAATAATCGGATCTCCACCGATGCCAATCGCCGTAGACTGACCAATCCCGCGGGTTGTGAGCTGATAAACCGCTTCATAAGTCAGCGTGCCCGAACGCGAGACGATTCCGACTGACCCTTCGAGATGAATCCGCGCCGGCATAATTCCGATCTTGCACTTGCCCGGAGAAATAATGCCCGGACAATTCGGCCCAATCAGCCGTGAGCGCCGATTCTGCAGATACTCCCACGCCCGTACCATATCCAGCGTCGGAATGCCCTCAGTGATGCAGACGATCAGTTCCAGCTCGGCGTCGGCGGCTTCCATAATCGCATCAGCCGCAAATGGTGGAGGAACGAAAATGACCGATGCATCGGCCCCGGTTTTGTCGACCGCGTCCTGGACGGTGTTAAAGATGGGCCAGCCTTCGTGAGTGGTGCCGCCCTTGCCCGGAGTGACTCCGCCAACGATCTTGGTTCCGTACTCCGCGCAGGCTTTGGCGTGAAATGTACCTTCCCGCCCAGTCAGTCCCTGCACAATGACTCGCGTCGATTTATCTACAAGAATGCTCATAAAATTGTCTCTTCGAAGAGACGTAGCTTGCTACATCTCCCGCCTCATGGCGCAGACGCAGCAAGTGCGTCTCTACAGCGATCAGTTACGCTGCAGCTGCGGCGACGACTTTTTCGGCCGCGTCCTTCATGGTTTCTGCGACAACGAAGTTCAATCCCGACTGTTTGAGAATCTCTCGTCCGGCCTCGACGTTGGTCCCTTCGAGACGCAGTACGATGGGAAGTTGAATGTGCGTTTTCTGTGCGGCCTCGACGACCCCGGTGGCTAAAGTGTCGACGCGAAGGATTCCGCCGAAAATATTAATCAGCACTGCCTTTACGTTTTTGTCGCTCAACAGGATCTCGAAGGCATGCGTCACTTGTTCGGAGTTGGCTCCGCCACCCACATCAAGGAAGTTGGCTGGCATTCCGCCGGCGTACTTGATGATGTCCATCGTGGCCATCGCCAGTCCTGCGCCGTTCACCATGCAACCCACGTTTCCGTCGAGCTTGATGTAATTCAGGCTGTACTTTGAGGCCTCTACTTCGAGCGTATCTTCCTCGGTAATGTCGCGCAGGTCGCGGAGATCGGGATGCCGGAACAGGGCGTTGTCATCGAAATTGATCTTGGCATCCAGCGCAAACAGCCTGCCATCGGTGCAACTGATGAATGGATTGATTTCCATCAGGGACGAATCCGTCTCCTGGAATGCGCGAAACAGTCCAGTCATCAAACGCACGGCTTCGTTAATCTGAGCTGGCTTCAGTCCCAACTTGAAAGCTAGTTTGCGCGCCTGGAAGGCTTCGAGACCCATCCCGGGCTCGATGTACTCTTTGAGGATGGCTTCGGGGTTCTCTGCTGCGACCTGCTCGATTTCCATGCCGCCCGCCGCGGACGCCATAAAAACCGGCCTCGCTTCAACCCGGTCGATCACGATTCCCAGGTAAAGTTCTTTTTCGATTGGCAGTGTTTCTTCAATGAGCAGGCGGCGCACCACGCGACCCTCGGGTCCGGTCTGATGCGTCACCAGCGTCATCCCTAAAATCTTGGAGGCCAGATTGGCGGCCTCATCCACCGATTTCGCGATCTTCACTCCGCCGCCTTTACCACGGCCGCCGGCGTGGATCTGAGCTTTGACCACAACCCCACTTGCACCCGCATCAAAAAGCTTCTTCGCCGCGGCTTCGGCTTGCTCGCGGGTTTCGGCCATCTCACCACGTGGGACGGCAACCCCATACTTTTTCAGAATCGCCTTGGCCTGATACTCATGAATTTTCATAACAATTCCAGATTCACTATGATTTTCCGGCAGGGCTTGCTTGCAGCTTAGAACCACGGGCGGCAAACACTTGATTCTATCGAAGGGCTTCGTATACGGCAAACGCAACCTGTCGCTTTGGTCGGCGAATCGCGTCCTCGCGGTCTCATTTGGGACGCAGACTTTCGCCTGCGTCTGGTCCCCTACGATGCTACTCTTGTATTCCATCGATGATCACTGACGCACTCCATCGCATTGCGAATCACCGCCAATCGCTCTCCCGAGATGAGGCACGCAGCGTTATGGCAGAGGTGTTGACCGGCAAATGCACCGATGCGCAAGTTGCGGCTCTGCTGGTCGCTCTGCACATGAAGGGTGAGACGGTTGAGGAGATTGTCGGTTTTGCGGAAGCGATCCGTGGGGCAGCGGTGCCGTTTGATCTTTACCCGAACCACACGGTGGACGTTAGTGGTACCGGGCGCGATGCATTGGTTGACACCTGCGGCACCGGCGGCGACGCCAGCGGCACTTTTAATATTTCAACCGCTACCGCTCTTGTCGTCGCTGGCGCGGGGGTGCGCGTGGCCAAGCACGGAAACCGCAGCGTGACTTCAAAATGCGGCTCTGCCGATGTAATGGAGACTCTGGGCGTCAACATCAATCTGCCCCCTGCTCGGCTAGCTGCCTGTTTGGAAAAAGTCGGCATCACATTTCTTTTTGCCCCGGCCGTGCACTCCGCGATGAAGTATGTTCAGTCTGCCCGCCGCGAACTGCGCTTGCGAACGGTTTTCAATCTGCTGGGGCCGCTCACCAACCCGGCCCACGCATCGGCTCAGGTCGTCGGCGTATATTCCGTCGCGCTGGTGGACAAGCTGGCGGAAGCCCTCAGCATGCTGGGATTGCACCGGGCCTTGGTGGTGCACGGACTGGACGGGTTGGACGAAATCACCATCACCGGTCCAACCCGGATTGCTGAACTACGCGAAGGAACGGTCCGCACTTATGAAGTCACGCCGGAAGAGTTTGGGATAAACCGAGGCACGCTTGATGAGATCTCCGGCGGAGATGCCGCGGCGAACGCGTGTATTATTCGTGACATTCTCGCCGGCAAGAAATCACCCAGGAAGGATGTGGTGTTATTGAATGCGGCTGCGGCCTTGGTCGCGGCTGGCAAAGTGGACCACCTCGCCGACGCTCTCCCGCTGGCATCGAAATCGATCGATTCCGGTGCCGCCGCCGAAAAGTTGCAAGGGCTGATACAGTTCACGAATACGCCCCTGTGATTTACCCCAGCGCTGCCTCTTTCTTCAGCCGCTCAATTTGTGCCAAGTGATTCGCGCCATGAGTTCCCATCTTCTCGACGTACTCCGCGACTGTGACGTCGTGTTTGAGTTCGAGATGGTACGCAGACTTCTCCAGGTCGGCCGATTTCAGCCGGCACAATAGCCGCAACGTGTGATGCCGGTTCAATCCATAGAGCGCGATCAACTCCGGCGCGGGAGTCTCCAGGTAGCCGAGATTTCGCGCCCAGGCATCCTGATCCATGGGAGCAATCACCGGTTTTTTGTCAGCCAGCATCTGCCGTAAGCGGTGCGCGTACACGATTTCAATGTCCGCCAGGTGACCCAGAACCTCCAGGATGCACCACTTGTCCGGTGAAGGTTTGTAGCGCAGTGTCTTGTCGGGCAGTCCCGAAACTGCCGCCGCAATTTGCTTCGGACTTTTCTCCGCCGCATCAAGATGCTTCTTCAATTCAGCTTCTGTCATGGGAACCTCGAATTTGAACACCGCCAGATCTGCAACATTACACCATTACCCAATCACTAAGTGATCTGCACTTTCTGCATCCACTGCGCCACTTGGACATTCCATCCCATTTCTTTGGTTATGGTATCGCGCAACTGCATGGATGCCGCGGGCTCACCGTGGACCAAGTAGGTCACGGGCGGCTTCCTGGGAAAAGTGTGCAGCCACTGCAGCAACTCTGGTGTGTCGGCGTGATCGCTGAACTGCTCGAGCGCCGCTACCTGCGCGCGGATCGGCACAATGTCACCGAAGATCTTCACTTCAGGCGCGCCACTCTTGATGGTGAATCCGCGCGTTCCCGGCGCCTGGAAACCAATAAAAATCACAGTGTTTCTTGGATCGGGTAGTCTCTGCGCGAGGTGATGCAGGATGCGTCCACCCGTCACCATGCCGCTCGAAGAAACGATGATCGATGGAGTTCTCACACCATTGATCTTTTTCGACTCGTCGGCAGTTGAGGCAAATGTGAAGCCCGGCCAGTCTAGCGGCGACCCGTGCTGACCAATAAGACGGCGCGTGTCTTCGCTATATTCTTCGGTGTGCTTCATGAAGATCTCGACGGCCTTGATCGCCATGGGGCTGTCGCAATAGACCAGGATGGCCGGGAGTTGCCCGGATTGCATCAGCTCTTTCAACATGAAAAGAAATTTCTGTGTGCGCTCAACCGCAAACGCAGGCACGATCACGCTTCCGCCACGTTCAACGGTCCGGCGAATCAATGACGCCAATTCGGGTCGCGGATCGGACGTCGGGTGTTGACGGTTCCCGTAGGTAGACTCCATCACAAGGACGTCCGCCGTCTCTCCTTCCGTCGGCCCGGAAGATACGACTCTACCGGGAGCGGAATTCTGATCTCGTACCCGGCCAATGTCTCCCGTGAACAACAAACGGCGAGTCTGCCCGTTGCAACGTAGCGTGAGTTCAACCATCGATGACCCCAGAATATGCGCCGCCCGCACCAAGCGAAACGAAGCCTCCGGGCAAAGCTGCTGAGTCACTCCGAACTGCACGGGCCGAAAATACTGAAGTGACTCTTGCGCTTCCTCGAACGTGTACAACGGCAGCGCGGGATCGTGTTTGGATTTCTTGTGCTTGTTATAGAACTCGGCGTCTTCTTCCTGCAGGTGGCCGGAGTCGGGGAGGAGGATGCCACACAAATCGATGGTCGCTGGAGTCGCGTAAATCGGCCCGCGGAAGCCTCCCTTCACCAGACGGGGAATCCATCCCGAGTGGTCGATGTGCGCGTGGGTCAGCACCACGGCATTAATTTTCCGCGCCGGGACCGGCGTCTCCTGCCAGTTTCGCTCACGCCACTCTTTCGGCCCCTGAAACATGCCGCAGTCGATGAGAGCTTGGAAGCCGCCACTGGAATTGGAGCCGGTATTGATCAGGTGCTTGGAACCGGTGACCGTTCCAGCGGCGCCAAGAAATTGGATGTAGGCCAAAAGAATCCTCCCACGATTGCGTTCACACCGACATGAATTTTCGATTTCCAACTGCCATTGGCCGTCACTTAGCCGCGTCGGACGGCGGTACCTTGAAGACGTTGTTGCTCGTATCGCTTTCGGGCACGCTGCCATCGTTCACCACGATTTCCCGCGGTGACGAGCTCGTTTCAAACCGAACCGCGGCCTTGGACTTCGCGTGTACTTCAACTCGTTTGGTGACTTCGCCGTCTTCCATTCGCAAAATCACCGGCACCTCTGCCCCGGCGTCTCCAAGATTATTGATCGTCACGGTCAAGATGGAACCGCCGTCAACCCTCGCGCGCGGATAAGCGGATTCAACGCGAAAGTCGGGCGAGCCTCGGTCACGATAAACCCAGTCATCGAAGAACCATTCCAAATCGCGGTGAGTCTGCGCCTCGATCAAGTGCTGCACGTAAGAGGATTCCTTATCCTGATCTGAATGGTACGCTGACAGCGCTTTTTTTAGCGCCGCATCGCCGACCATATCGCGCAGCATCCACCACACATACATCGCCTTGCTGCGATAGAACTCTTCGATGCTGGTATTGATCAGGGACTGATTGGCAGCCTCATTCTCGCTATGCGCCGCTGCAAGTGCCTTCTCGGCATCGACGATCGCGGTTCGGTGCCGGCCCATAAAATCCAGCGCTGCGGGACGCCCGCTCTGTTGTTCTCGCTCCAGCGCCTGAGCGAAGTGTGCCAGCCCTTCATAAATCCACGGGCGCGATGAGAAGAATGCAGCATGAGTAAGTTGGTGAACCGCGCTAAGCTCGTAGACAGTGGAATTGGTGCTGCCCAGCGGCGTGAGTAGCATTGGGCCACTCTCGAAAGGCGCGGCCTCCGGGTCGGCTAGATCTACAGTTTCTGCTTTTTGGCGCGGCGCACCAAACCATTCGGTTACGAGTGGCACGGCCAGGTCCGCAGCCAGCGCGTAGTTTTCGGCGCCGGACTTGTGTCCGGGCAGGTGATAGATCGCGACTGTCGGTCGGTCGAGCACGGAGTATCCGCCAACCACGAACGTCGGTACATTCAACTCGGTCGGCGAGAGCGAACAGGTGACCGCAAGCAACGCGGCCCGACCCGCATTTCTAGTCTGGTCCACGTGCCCTCCAGTACACAACAATGTCACAGTAGATTCAGAACCACCTCGCGATGAATTCAATTTGATCTCTAGGTTTGAATTCGCCTCCCGCGTTTTCCATCGGCCCAGCGTTTCGAATACGGTGTTCCCTTCCGACAAGTCCGCGGACTCCGTCGCCACTGGATACCACACCACGTATCCGATACCGCGCACGGCGGTAAGCAACTTGCCGATCTGGTCCCAGTCCGAGTGCTTAGCTTTGTCTTCGGGCACGCCAATTCGCTTAAGTCGCGTGACGTCGAGCGGAACCACTCCTTCATATCCAATGTCCAGTTCGATTGTGCTCTTCGGTGGAACTTCGCGAGGCAGAGTCACAATGGCTTCAGACAGTGCGCCGGTGTGATCGATGTCCGAAGTGTATTCGTGGGTGACGAACTCCACGGATTCCCCGCCGATCTGAATGGTGCTCCAATCCAATGTGGAAGACACTTGCAGCGCAATATTTTTCTGGGGAACGAGTGAATCGTTTCGCAGCGTAATCTTGCCACGCACGCCCAGACGCTGCTGCTCGGGCTCAATCCGCACGTCCAGATCGTAGTTGGTGAAAGTGAAAGCCTCGCGATCGAGGGCGAGACTCGGCGTAATCAAAACAGAGAGCGCACACAGAACACCGAGCAACTTCATGCGGACTTCTTTCTCCGCTGCCGCACGATCTCATAAAGCATAACTCCCGCCGCGACGGATACATTCAAAGATGGTACTTTTCCAAGCATCGGGATCGACACCAGGAAATCGCACTTCCTTGCCACCAGGTCGTGCAAGCCCTTGCCTTCTGCGCCCAACACGATGGCGCAGTCCATGTTGTAATCGAGTGAGTCGTAAGATTGCTCGCCGCGTTCGTCGAGGCCAACCATCCACAGGTTCTGCGCCTTCAATTCCTCAAGAGTGCGGGCAATGTTGGTTACCTTCGCGATAGGCAAGTGTTCGCTGGCTCCGGCTGAAGTCTTGGTCACGATCGCAGTCACTCCCGCAGCCCGGCGTTCGGGAATTACAACTCCATCGGCGCCAGCTGCGTCGGCGGTGCGCAGAATCGCGCCCAGATTGTGCGGATCTTCCACTCCGTCCAGCACGACCATCAGCGAATACTGCCCTCGCTTGGCGGCGACCACATCTTCGAGATCGTTGTACTGTTTCGCCGAGGTAAGGGCGACCACGCCTTGGTGCGCATTGTTGCCGGCCATGTGATCGAGTTCATCTCGCGGGACAAATTTCACGGCAACGCCCTGCCGGCGACACTCATCGACTACATGTTTCAGGCGAAGGTCATGACGCTCTTTTGCGACTCCCACCCAGGCAAAGGTACGTCCGCGCGCCTTCAGCGCCTCGGCAACGGCGTTGATACCGTAGATATAATTCATGTTCTCGTAGTTTACTTCAGTGGGCGAATGACCGTCGTCAGGACGCCAATTCAAGAATCCCGGAGCGGGACTATTCAGCTTCGGTTGGCAGAGAGAGTTCGTGAATGGACTAGACTGAACGGATGTTCAGAACCAGGTTTAAGAAAGAAATCGTCGCGGAGTTCTTGCCCCCGGCTCGCTCCAGCAAGAAACAGCAAGTGATTATTCTTTGCGATGGCATGCCTTCGATCCCGAGAAAGCAGCCTCTTGCCGAGTATCTTTCGCGTAAAGGATATTGGGTCTTTTATCCGCGATGGCGCGGAGCGTGGGAGAGTGGAGGCCAATTCCTCAAGCGCTCTCCCCACGAAGACCTTCTCGACATTGTTAGCGAATTGCCGAAAGGAATCCGAGAGCTTGCCTTCGGTCGAAAATTCCATTGTGTGCCCGACAAAATCTTCGTCATCGGCGGAAGTTTCGGCGGGGCTGCTGCCATTCTTTCGTCGCTGGACCCACGAATCACCAAAGTGATTGCCAATTGCCCGGTTGTCGATTGGGCGATCTTGCGGAAAGAGCTCAAGAAGGAGACTTCGAATCCAAGCTATCCAGCATACATCCGCGCCGCTTTCGGCAACGGATATCGCCTCACTGCCAGGAACTGGAACAAACTAAACGACGGCGTATTTTACAATCCCGCTCATCATCTCAGAGAGCTTGCGCCCTCGAAGATATTGATGTTCCACGCGAAGGACGATCCATTTATTCCTTGGAAACTTGTGGATAGTTTTGCCATGCGCTCGGGCATAAGTCTCAAACTTCTCTCGCGGGGCGGCCATCTCAAAACCGAATATGTCGTGCACAAATACTGGCCTCGGATAAAGAGATTCTTCGACTCGTAGCCGCGCTGGAAGGCCTGTCGTCCGAAGCTTTGACGCTCATCGCCGCATCTAAATCGCTGATCCATCAAATGCTAGACTGAAACCCGGAGGCACGGTTGCCCGACGTTTACATTCTCTCCGCTGTGCGCACGCCCATCGGTAAGTTCGGGGGTTCGCTGGCCTCGATGACAGCCACAGACATGGGAGTCGTTGCGGCGAAAGCCGCCATGGAGCACGCTGGGATTCGCCCCGATCAGATCGAGGAAACCATCTTCGGCAATGCTCGTCAGGCTGGCGGAGGCCCGAATCCTGCTCGCCAGATTTCCATCCGCAGCGGTGTTCCGCAGGAAGTTCCGGCTTACACGGTAAACAAGGCTTGTGCCTCGGGTCTCAAATCCATCGCGCTGGGATATCAGGAGATCGCAACCGGCAATCTCGATTGCGTGCTGGCTGGCGGCACGGAATCTATGTCTCGTCTGCCTTACTACCTCGACGGAGCGCGCTGGGGCTATCGCCTGGGCAATCAGGAACTCGTCGACGGCATGTATCGCGATGGCTTTTTCTGTCCCTTGGCGAAAATGTTGATGGGTGAGACCGCCGAAGTGCTGGCCGAACAATACAAGATTACGCGCGAAGAGCAGGATGAATTTGCTCTGTGCTCGCAAATGCGCGCAGCGGCAGCCATCGATGCCAAACGATTCGACAGCGAGCTAACTTCAGTCACTCTCGAAAGCAAAAAGGGCCCGCAGACGTTCAGCCGTGACGAGCATGTTTTCGTCGGAGCCACGATGGAGAAAATGGCCAAGCTCTCTCCCGTGTTCTCGAAAACCGGAACCATCACCGCGGGCAATTCTTCCGGCATCACGGATGGCGCCGCTGCGGTGGTGCTCGCGAGCGAAGACTTCGCCAGGAAAAACAACCTCAAACCGCTGGCTCGTGTTGGCGCCGTGACTTCCGTGGGCGTGGATCCACGCATCATGGGCATCGGTCCAGTCCCGGCGTTGCGCAAGATGGAAAAAAAGCATCAACTCCGCCTGACTGATTTCGATTTGATTGAGCTCAATGAGGCCTTTGCCGCTCAGGTCCTGGCTTGCGATCGGGAATTGCATTTCGATCGCGCGAAACTCAACGTCAACGGTGGCGCAATCGCACTCGGCCATCCCATCGGTTGCACTGGCGCGCGGATCACGGTCACCCTGCTGCACGAAATGCTTAAGCGCAAGGCCAAACGGGGCGTAGCGACCCTGTGCGTGAGTGGCGGCATGGGGATGGCGCTGGCGCTCGAGAACGCTGCCTAAAATCGCATGGAACCATCTTTCCGTATTGCCGCCGACTCTGACGCGGATCTTTTGCTGCAACTGATGAGCCAGTATTACGCGTTCGATCATCACCTTTTTAAGTTGGAAAAAGCTCGTGCGGCTGTGACCGCACTGCTGCGTGATCCTGCCCTTGGTCGTGTCTGGCTTGTGTGCGCGGGAGAAACAGTCGTTGGATACATCGTGCTGACCTTTGGCTACAGTCTCGAACTGCTCGGCCGCGACGCTTTCGTGGATGAATTTTTCTTGCTCGAAAGTTATCGTGGTAAAGGGTGGGGAAGGAAAACCATGCAGTTCGTGGAGCAAGCGGCGCGTGAGCTCGACGTCCACGCCATCCACCTGGAAGTCACGCGGCATAATGCGGGCGCCCAGCGCTTCTACCCGAAGCTTGGATTTGTGGACCGCGGACATCACCTGATGTCAAAGTGGATCGACCCGAAGATTCAGAAACCGGAACATTAGCCTGCTGCCCTCGATAATGACGCAGCGTTGGCTTCTGGCGCACGTCGTTGGTGTTGTGCTGAGATGTCTTCTATACTCTTTGTAGGGCTCAGGAGACGCAATGTCCTTGTCCGCTGTAATCGTGGACGATGAGCAACTCGCCCGCGACGAACTCGCCTTCCTGCTTAAGAACGTGGGTGACGTCGACGTTGTTGCCCAAGGCAAAAACGGCGTCGAGGGCGTCAATCTCATCCGCGAACATAGTCCGGACCTGGTTTTTCTCGACGTGCAAATGCCGGGCCTCGATGGCTTTGGCGTAATCAAGAAGCTGCTCGATCGAAAGGTTCCCCTCCCAAAAATTATTTTTGCCACCGCCTTCGATCAATATGCGGTGAAGGCGTTTGAAGTAAACGCCGTGGACTACCTGCTCAAGCCTTTCGACAAAAAGCGGGTAGCACAGTCCGTACAGAAAGCGCGAGCCAAGACCGAAGCTAGCGGCGCATCCTCGGAAAAATTAGACACACTGATGCGGATGCTGGAGTCTCAAAAACCGCAACCCTCCAAGATTCTGCTGAAGGCGGCTGGCCGCTTGTTCCTGGTCAATCAGAAAGACATTTGTTTCGCGTCCATTGAGGACGGCATTATCACCGTGGTAACAAGTGGCCCGAACGGCATGGAGGGACAATCCAACTGCCGCACACTCGAGGAACTGCTGGATAGCCTCGATCCTAATATGTTCTGGCGGGCCCACCGCTCGTTCCTGGTGAACATTAACCGAATCAAAGAAGTCGTTCCCTGGTTTAAAAGCTCTTATCAGTTGCGTCTGGATGATAAGAAGCAGACCGAAATCCCGGTCAGCCGCGCCCAAACCAAGCGCCTCCGGGAACTCTTTAGGCTTTGACCTTCCTGAGTCCTGATCCTTACCTGTGCTACTTCAGGTAAGACCTGACCATCTTGATTACTTCCTCGGCTGCCGACGTTTGTCCGGCATTGGACTTTTTTTCATTGAGCACATGATTGCGGATGTGGCCTTCCAAAAGCTCAGCCATCAAGCTATTCATGGCTCCCCGCGCAGCGCTCATTAGCTGCAGAACGTCCGAGCAATCGCGCTCTTCGGCCAAGGCGCGTGCCAGCGCTTCTACCTGACCTTGGATACGCTTAGCTCGAAGAACCAGCTTTTCTTTGTCCTTGATAGTGTGGCTCATTGTATATACTATACCCCGTATGGTATTAATATTCCTCTGATCAATCGCACTTTCGGAGATATATGAGTATTCCACAACCCAACGAGAAACTCGACCCCAACGCCTTTGCGTCCGGCCATAGCCAGGAGAGAGTTGAACAAGTGGCCCCCAACGCAATGCGGCACGACCAAGAAGTTCCATCCGAGCACGATTTCAACTGGGCCGAACTCCTGCGGATTGCGTTTGTGGCTTTGGCTGCCGCTGCGGTCTGGTTCCGCGTTTGGGAACCCTTTCCCCGGATCAGTGTGATCGGCATCCTGGCCGCTTTGATTGGCGGATACCCAATATTTAAAGAGGCGTTCGAAAACATCGTTGAACGGAAAATGACGATGGAACTCTCGATGACCATCGCCCTTCTCTCTGCCTTGGCCATCGGTGAATTCTTCACCGCCCTGGTCATCACCGCTTTCGTGCTGGCGGCTGAGGTCTTGGAGGGGCTTACGGTCGGTCGGGGGCGACGTGCGATACAGGACCTCCTGGATTTCCTGCCGCGAACCGTCTCGGTCCGGCGCAATAACGAAGTGGTCGAAATACCGGCCGAGAGCCTTCAACTGAGGGACTCGGTAATTGTGAAGCCAGGGGGACGTATCCCGGTCGATGGCCTGGTGCTGAGCGGGCGGTCTTTTGTGGAACAGGCCGCCATCACAGGCGAGGCCATGCCGGTTGAGAAGTCGCCTGGAAACACAGTCTATGCAGGAACCATCAATCAATCGGGAGCCTTGGAGATCAGGGCGGATAAGTTAGGACGCGACACGACGTTCGGGAGGATTATCGAAGCCGTAGAACGCGCCGAGAAATCGCGGGCTCCGATTCAAAAGACGGCCGACCGTCTCGCCGGTTACCTCGTCTATTTCGCTCTGGGCGCCGCAGTTCTCACCTTCATCGTCACTCACAATGTACGGTCAACGATTTCGGTTGTAATCGTTGCCGGAGCCTGTGGCATCGCGGCAGGAACGCCTCTCGCCATTTTGGGAGCGATCGGCCGAGCCGCTCATCATGGCGCAATCATCAAAGGCGGTCTCTACCTGGAAGCACTAGCCGAAGTGGACACGGTGCTGCTGGACAAAACCGGCACACTGACGTTCGGAACACCCCAAATTCGGGATGTACTCTCAGCCGACGGTTTTACCGAACGAGAGATTTTGATTTCTGCTGCCATTGCAGAATGCAAGTCCGAACATCCTCTCGCCAAAGCCATTATTGCGCGAGCCAGCGGCATGGCTCTACCGGTCGCCGAACCCGACCAGTTCGCCTACACGCCTGGAAAAGGAATTACAGCGAGTTACCAAGGGGAAGAGATTGTCGTGGGCAGCCGAATGCTCCTCATGGAACGAGGGGTGAAAAGGATTCTGCCTGCCAACGGTCATGGCAACGATGGGGCATCCGAAGTTTTCGTCGCCAAATGTGGGCAAGTTCTAGGAACAATTCGAATAGCCGATGTGCTACGCCCCGAAGCGAAGAGTGCGGTTGCGGCGATGCGACAGATGGGCCTGAAGACAATCCTGCTCAGCGGGGACGCACAACAAGTAACTACGCTAGTTGGACGTGATCTCGGCGTCGACGAAGCTGTAGGAGAGCTCTTGCCGGAACAGAAAGCACGATGGGTCAGTGATCTTCGCGGAAAGAATCGTAAGGTTGCGATGGTCGGGGACGGCATCAACGATGCTCCCGCACTGGTTCAGGCGAACGTTGGAATTGCTATGGGATCAGGAACGGATGTCGCGCGGGAGAGCGCCGATGTCATCTTGATTGGAAGCGATCTCTCAAAATTCGTCGAAGCGTTGCGGATCGCCCGGCGCTGTCGTGGCGTCATCATGCAGAACTTCGCAGGCACGCTGATCGTTGACAGCATCGGAGTGGGCATGGCGGCTTTTGGGTTTCTGAATCCGTTGCTGGCGGCCTTTATTCATGTGACGTCGGAGTTGGCTTTTATTCTCAATTCGACGAGATTGTTGCCACGGAGTTCTGCAGTTGGGCGATGAGGTGCTCCCAATGCAGAGAGCGTCGCGATCAAGGTTTCGTTATCAAAGCCTGGCGCAGTTTCCGCGGCTGCGTGCACTGCTGGTGAAACTTCTATCGCCGAAACCACAGCATCGGAGGAGACGTACCTCTAGAAGGGAGATCATTCAACTGATCCTGATCATTTTGGGCTCTATCGTTGCCGTGATAGTGGGCCTCTATGGTGGCATCACTTCTTCGCACCACCACGAGCACTAGCCTCCGATAGACAAAAAATGCTGATGGCGTGTGGGGGAAATCTCGGCTTGGGCCAGGCCGCTCGAACAGACCCAACAGTACATTACCAGGGTGCTCGACCCTTCGGGAACAACCGGAGTCGCAGGATCAGGCATCCTAATTGCATCCGGGTCGTATTTCGGTGTAGATTCAAACAACGTGCTCATAGAGTATTCTTCATGCGGTCGATCTCGAAATCGATAGCTTGGATGTGTCTACTGTTGACGTTAGTGTCAGCAGTAGAATCTGTCGCTCATAACCATTCGAGTGCGACCGAGGCGGCAAAATGCACGGTGTGTGTCGCTGCCCATTCAGCTTCCCCCAAAACTACCTCTACGCTGCCGGATGCGACGTTCGTTCCAGTAGCCACGTTTCGGCCGAAGCCAGTTTCGGCCAAGCAACGCGTGATCGCGTTCGCCCTCTGCGTCCGCCCGCCTCCCGGCGTCTAAGGATCGCTTTCAGTCGCATATGGGTTGGTTCCTGTCCCATGAACTGACCTTGATCTCTTTAGACCAACTCTACTGGAGGAATTCATGCTGGCTTCTTACAAGAAGTCGCTTCATGCGGCTTTTATGCTGGTTTTCTACTTAACGCTCGGCCTTTACGCTTACGCGCAGTCCAACTCGGCATCTCTTAACGGCACTGTCCTGGATCCATCCGGCGCCGTGGTTGCGAATGCGACGGTTGAGATTCACAACCCGGTCAGCCACTTTGACCGCTCGACCATCACGGATAGTGCCGGGAGGTTCAGCTTCCCGAACGTCCCCTTCAATCCCTACCACCTGAGCGTGACAGGCGCTGGGTTTAATGCTTACGCCCAGGATGTCGAGCTCCGCTCGGCCGTGCCTTTGGACATCAAGATCAACCTCCAGGTCGCCGGATCTTCCGAGAGCGTAACCGTCGAGGCTTCAGGAGCTGATCTACTGGAGAACGATCCGACATTTCATACCGACGTGGACCGTGGCTTGTTCGACAAAATGCCTCTGGAGAGCCAGTCCTCGTCCGTGAGTTCATTGGTGACGCTGGCCTCGCCAGGAATTGCCGCTGATTCCAACGGTCTTTTCCACGGATTGGGTGACCATGCGGAGAACTCCTTTTCCGTCGATGGCCAGCCCATTACCGACCAGCAGAGTAAGGTTTTTTCGAACCAGATTCCTCTTGATTCGGTCGAGTCATTGGAGGTCATTTCCGGTGCACCGCCCGCGGAATACGGTGACAAGACGAGCATCGTCATCAATGTAACAACCCGTTCCGGTCAGGGCGTCACCACTCCTCACGGCAGCGTCATCGCTTCGTACGGATCGTTTGGCACTTCCAGCCTCGGGTTTAACCTTTCCTATGGAGGCAAGAACTGGGGAAATTTCTTTTCCGCCAATGGCTTGAACAGCGGGCGATTTCTTGATCCCCCGGAATTTGCGGTCATGCACGACAAGGGTAATGAAGAGAATTTCTTCGACCGCGTGGACTATCAGATTTCCAATGTAGATTCAATTCACCTGAATTTTGGCTTTACGCGTTCCTGGTTCCAGACTCCGAATTCATTCGATTCCCAATTCGCGACCCCGTGGAACGGGGTGGTTGTCAATAACGGCGGACTCGGCCCGAACGGCGCCCCGGTAGGGCCTGCGGACCAACGTTCGCAGATCAAGACGTTCAATATCGCGCCCTCATGGAATCGATTACTCGGCAACACCGCGGTCTTCACTCTGGGTGCTTTCGTGCGCAGAGATCAATTCAACTACTACCCTAGCGCCAATCCATTCGCCGATCTGGGACCAATCAATCTTCAAAGAGAAACGGTGGCACAGAACCGAACCCTGACGAATGTGGGCGTTCGGTCCGATATTTCCTATGTCAAGGGAATCCACAATCTGAAGGCGGGGGGCGTCTATGAGCAGACGTTTCTTGACGAACATGACCCTCTCGGCATAGTTGATCCGACGCTGAACGCTCCCTGCGTCGATGCCAACGGCATCCCGGTCTTTGTCGGAAATCCGGGGCTGAACGATCCGGCCAATTGCACCGGAGCAACGACCACGAACCCGGCACTCTATCCCACACCATTCACGGCGAACCCCGCCTTCAATCCCTTGCTGGGCTGTTACGACCTGACACGGCCGACGCCATCCAGCAACGACGGATGCCCGACATCTACCACCGGCCTGTACACATTCAACGGCCACACCGACGTGAAGGAACTTGCTCTTTATCTCCAGGACATGATCACCGTAAAGAACTGGGTATTCAACCTCGGTTTGCGCGGCGATTTCTATAACGGCCTGACGACCCACAAAGAAGCCGAGCCACGGCTCGGCATCGCGTACAACATCACGAAGACGAACACCGTTCTTCGTGTTTCCTATGCCCGAGTGTTGGAAACTCCCTTCAATGAAAATCTTGTGCTGTCCAATAACGGTTGTGCCAATCCCGTTTTGAATCCGCTTTTGGGTTGTACAGTGTCAGGAATAACGCCATTTGTTCCGGGCTGGCGCAACGAATTCCACGCCGGGTTGCAGCAGGCGTTCGGAAAGTATGTTGTGTTTTCGGGCGAGTATATTTGGAAATACACCCACAACGCCTATGACTTCAGCGTGCTTGGCAATACTCCGATCACCTTTCCTATCGAGTGGGACAGATCCAAGATTCCCGGTTACGCAGGTCGCGTGAGCGTGCCTAACTACCACGGATTCTCGGCTCTAGCTGTGTTCTCTAGCGTCGCAGCCCGTTTTTTCACACCCCAGATCGGTGGAGCTGGTGCGGTACCTTCAGCGGCTTTGGCGGGACCTTCGACGGCCTTCCGGATTGACCACGACGAGAAGTTTAACCTGACAACTCACTTGCAATATCAGTTGGGGAAGACCGGAGCGTGGCTCGGTTTCAATTGGCGGTATGACAGCGGACTGGTGGCCGGACAAACGCCTTGTTATGGCGGAAACTGCGCGCAGACCACGACTCTCAACGGCCAGCCAGCCATTGCTATGACGGATTCTTTCGGGACTCCTTTAACAGCCGATCAGGAGTTCGAGTCAGGTTTGTTTTGCGGCACGCAGCGGGCAACGCCGTTTACGCCTCTCCCGAATCCGTGTCTCGTATCGCAATTTGGATCGACCCTATTAAACGTACCGGCGCCGAACACGGAAAACGATGACAAGAATCCACCGCGCATTGCCTCGCGTAACCTGTTTGACCTTGCGGTCGGCGACGACAATCTCTTCCGCGGTGACAGGTTCAAGTGGAGCGTGCAGTTAACCGCCGTTAACCTCACCAACAAAGTAGCCCTTTACAACTTCCTTTCGACATTCAGCGGAACCCACTACGTCACGCCACGTGCACTGGCGGCTGAGATCGGCTTTCACTTTTAGGGAGAGTGTCGCCGAAGGCAGACGGCCGGGGAGGAGAACCGGCCGTCTACCGCGCTGCGGCCGTCACTACGCAGCCAGCGCTTCCAGCGCCGTTCGATTACGGATTACCAGGGTCGAGCCGTCCAATCGAATGAATTCTTTTTTCTTGAGTTCGCTCAGCAACCGGGTCACAGTCTCTCGCGACGAACCAATCATTTGCGCCATCTCTTCGTGGGTCAGGCTCGCCCGGACGCGGATTTCAGGGGGCTCGAATTGTTCGCGAATCGGCGTCCACGAGAGCAAAAGTCTTGCCAGCTTTCCGGCGGAAGAACGGGCCAGCACCAGGTCGTGGATGTCCCGGTACGCCGACTGGAACTCCCGGCTCAGGGCCTGCGATGCATGCAGCCCGAACTCTCCATTTTTCTCCATCAGTCGCATCAGGGCGTCACGTTCCACGAAGTTTACCTGGCACGGTCCGGCCGTCTCTGCGGTTAATTCAAAAGGCTCGCCTGCAATTACGGCGCTCAGCCCGAGCACCTCGCCAGCCTCGGCGATTTTCAAAATCAGTACTTTTCCCTCCCGCGAAGTAGTCGAGAGTTTAGCCTTGCCCGAGCACAGCACAAAGACTCCTCGCGGCATTTGTCCTTCCACGAACAGCACGGCGCCCCCGGGATAAGTACTCAGATGGCTTACCACACTCAGCAATTTGAGAACCTCGGTTGAGAGGCCACAGAACCAGTGCTGCTTACGCAACTTGCAGCTGAGACAACTCTCGACGATTTCCAACCCATACGGCGTATTCATTTCGGCTACCTTGCTGGGCCCCTGCCCATCCCGACACCCTACATTGCTGGTAGCGGGTTTAGCGACATGAGCTCTCGCTCGACGGAGGTCCCGAACCAGGAGGCGTGCGTGTTCGGTTTTCGCCAGCAGCGCCGCTGCGATCGCCCTGGTGCCTTTATCCCGTGATCGCAGGAATTGAATTAATTCCCAGCCTGCGCTGGCATCTCGCTGCTGATGCCACAACATGCCACAAGAAAACAGGTACAAGGGATCGACAGCTGCTCCGAACTCTTGCTGACGGTCTTCCTCTGCTACTTGTCCGGCCGGGTTCTCCAGGATCGCGGGATCGGTTTGAACCACTATTGGAAACAGTGGCTTCAGAGCGGTTGTGTAGTGCCGTCCCCTCGTGTCCCTCCCCAATAGGAGAGGCTCGATGCCTCCGCGACGTTTTGCTGCGTCCAGTTGGATAAGCAAAGAATTCTCCTCTTGCCTCGTCGAACCCTGTGCACGCGTCCTTGGGGATAGGCGCGACGCGGTGATGCCACTCGAATTCTGCCGATCGCATCAGCCCTCGATCCTGAATTTCGAGCGATCCTGTTAATCGCAGATTCGTGAGGCTGCTCGGAGGCTGCTTCGCAACTCACATACCAAACTCGGGCATGTCTTCAAATATTGGAAAACACTAGGCCCTCCTCGGCAAAGTTCGGGCGGGTAAGCACACTTTCTGGGGCAGAATTGCCGAGCCTGCGGCAGAATGCCGACATAACGTCAGCGGCTGGAAAGTGATGCCTACCTCAGTTTTCATAATCTGCGCGCGTGATATGCATCTTTTGCATCTTCGACTGGAGAGTGGTTCGCTTCATTCCCAGTCGGATCGCGGCCCCGTGCAGACCAGAAATGACTCCGCCGGTGTCACGCAACACGCGAAGGATGTGCTCGCGCTCGACACTTTCCAAGGTGGCATCGTGGTGAACGCCGAAGGCCGGCCTCAACTCTGACAGCGGGACGTTGAGAACCGTCCCTTCCGAGAGAATGACCGATCGCTCGATAAAATTCTCTAGCTCTCTCACATTCCCCGGCCACTCCCAGCGTGCCAGGGCATTCATGGTTTCCGTGGGAATGGTTTCGATCTGCTTGTTCATGCGGCGGGAACACCTCTGAACAAAGTAACGCACCAGCAGCTCAACATCTTTCCCTCGCTCCCGCAAAGGCGGCATATGAACCGGAAAAACATGCAAGCGGTAATAAAGATCGCTGCGGAATTCGCGGGCGGCAACGCTCTTCGCCAGGTCCCGATTGGTAGCGGCGATCAAGCGAATGTTCACCCGGATCGTTCGAACTCCACCCAGCCTCTCAAATTCCTGATCCTGCAGCACGCGTAATAGTTTGGGCTGCAACTCCAGCGGAATGTCGCCTACCTCATCCAGAAACAGTGTTCCTTTGTCCGCCAGTTCGAGACGTCCGATCTTGGCGCTGACGGCTCCTGTGAATGCGCCCTTCTCATGCCCGAAAAGTTCGCTCTCCAATAACCCGGTAGGATCGCGGCGCAATTCAACTTGATGAAACTTCCATCTTTCCGTGAACTCATCCGGTGAATGGCGCGAGCGATCAACTCCTTGCCCGTTCCCGTCTCCCCCAGGATCAACACCGTGGCATCGAGGAGCGGCTAGCGACAGATATATCGACCGGAATTCCCAGCAAGCGCAACTCGGTGACTTGGTAGTCGGCTGCGTGGAACTCCGGGGCAAGCGCATTCAGCATTCGGCGCTTCTCCTCACGGCCCAGCAACTCCCAGTTGCGGAACGGCTCGAACAACTCTGCCAAGCTATCCGGGTCGAAGCTGGGCGTGGGCTTCTGCTGGCCAAGCTCCGCCGTGGCTTTCGCTATGTCCTGGTCAATGGACGCCAAGCGGCGGTCGCGGTCTTCCTTCTTCAACGCGCCATCCAGAAATGCCTCAATAACCCGTTCACGACGGCCCTGGAGCGCCGACACCTGTTCTTCGAGTTGGCGCACGCGCTGCTTGGTACTGCGAGCGCTGAACCTCCGCACCTGTTCCCCGGCAATGGCTCGCAGGACACGGCGGTCCCGAAGCTTTTGGCTGATGAGTACGTCCAACTGGTTTTCCAGCCGGTCACGGTTCATATAGTGCGTGCCGGGGCACAACATTTCTCCCGCTTCGTTCTTGCGCTTCTTGTTACTGCAAATGTAATAGTGGCGGCCAAACTGGTTGCGGTAGGCATGGAGGCGCGCACCACACTGCGAGCAACGTAGAAACCCGTTGTATACGAACTCCCCTATATGAATACGCTCCCGCAGCCTTGCCGTAGCTTTGGCAAGAACCAATTGCTGAACCCGGCGAAAGTCCGCTTCACTGATCAACGGGGGGTCGATTACGCGAACCCGGATCACTTCCTCTTCGGAACGGGGAATCGTGCGGCGTCCCGCTTGGCGGCCGTCCTTGCCTTTGCGCTTGCCTTCGCGCGACAGGTCGCGCTTTTCGTCCACCACTAGCCAGCCAGCGTAGATTGGGTTTGTCAAAGTGTACTTGGCTCCGCCGTGAGTCATACCTAACGGGGCACTCAGCGCGTTGTAGTTGGTTTCTCCGGCCAGGAATCGCCGAAACACTTCGCGAATTCGTGGAGCCTTTTCTGGATCGTAGGACCATTGGCTCTTGCCTCTATCATAGAGAACACCGTAGGGCAGGCACGCCACGCCGTTCGGAGACTTACCCTGGCGGCGCATTGCTTCTTTCGCGGTGAAGCTTCGCTCCAGCATCTCGGAACGTTCGTGCCCCGCCATCAAGGCGCGTATACCGCCCACTAGCATTCCCTGCCGGGTGCTGAAGTCCACGGGGCCGTCCGGCAGGTACAGGGTTTTGCGGTTGTCTTGGAACGCGGCAAGCAGAACGTAATCCGCAAAGCGCTCCGGGCGCATCAATCGCGAGAACTCACGGCAAACCACGCCGTCCAGGTCCTTCGATTCCAGCCGCAAGAGAAGACGCTGGATCTCGGGAGCCTGTAAGACCGAGGCACCGCTGACGTCAGCCATCTCCACTGGGTCCGGTAGAATCTCCAAACCATACTGCGCGGCGGTCGCTCGGTTCACGGCACGCTGTGCCGGAATGCTGGCGCGGTCATCCGCAGCCTGCGCCTCAGTTGATACGCGAATGAGTTCGATGACCCTCTTCTTTTTCATAAGTCACTCCAACAAGCTCGTGGGCAATTTGTAGAACGGTCGCGCGGTCCTTCGCAACCGCAGCATGGCGCATACGTTTCATTTTCTCCCGGCGTTCGTCGCTAATTGCCAAACCTGCGGCGAACAAACGCTCGAACTCAGGCGCTTCCGAAACCGCTAACAATTCCTGATCCGACGCAATTTTTGTAGCTTCGCCAATTGGCGGTCCGAATGCGAACGCAAGCGCAAGTTCCGGGTGTTGAGTCCAGAGGTGCGGGGCCACCGTGGCTAACTGCGCCAATAGCTCTGGAGGAATGTGTTCGTATCCCTTGATGAGGGTCATTGGGTTGTCCTTTCCTTCCTAAGTTTTTGCCAGATGAAAGCCGGGCTGACCTTGGCTCGTGCCGCGATCTCACGCAAGGATAAACCTGCGGCACGCTCTTCGCGGACGCGGTGCATATTGACCGTCTTCCGTGGGCGGCCCAGCTTCGTCCCTGCCCTTCGTGTACGGGCCAACCCTGCCTTGGTGCGCTCGGAAATTGTAATGCGCTCCTGCTCGGCGAGAGTTGCCATAATGCTGATAACCGCATCCTTAAACGGGCCACAACTATCGAACCATTGTTCTTGGAAGCTACGCCAGCCTACTTTCCAGCCGTCTAGCTGCGTGAGATAGAACAAGGTCCGGCGCACGCCCTCGCGGGAAAAGCGGTCCAGCTTCCAGAATAAAACGCAATCGAATTCGTGGCGGCTGGCCGCAGCCATCATGGCGTCGAAGCGCTCCCGCGCTTTCTTGCCGCTGCCCGTGACGGTATCGACGTACTCCTTGACGATTGTCCAGCCCTGCTTCCGGGCAAACCGTCGCAAATCGGCGAGTTGATTTTCGTTGTCTTGTTTCCCAGTGGAGACGCGAGCGTAAATGGCAAGCCTCATACCTGCTCCACCCAGCCGCCGTCAATCAACTTGGGGCGGTTCATATGCCACACGTCAACCGCTCCGAGTTTATTTTTTGATGGAATCTTTTTGCCGATTGCCGCAATCAACGCGGCCTGCGTCATCGGTTTGCGTTTCAGGATGTGGGTAATGGCCAATGCCTGACCCCTGAGTTCGCCTTCCTTCGGAGTCTTCACGAGTTTGACGGTGATCGCGGCTGGCTTTACTGGTCGTTTCGTTTTCATTTGAATGCTCCTTCTCCTTCAACACAATTGTACTATAAAACGTCCGTTTAGTAAACAAGAAAAAGCGACACTTTTGGATGAGCGAAAACTGTGGGTTACGGTTTGCGATTGGAGGACGTTTTGTAAACGCGGCGGGTGCGCTTGCGTAGTGGTAAGCTGATCCGAAGGGAACCAGACCTAATGGAGCGAACTAAAGGTTTAGAGTTTTCCGATGTTGTCGGTATACGTTGTGAGTGCGCAAATTGCGGCGCAGTGGAACACTATACTCTAGATCGCATAGAGCACGGATTGGACATGAACGACTGGATCAGATGTCCACTTTGCACGGGCCTTCCTGCGGATCGGCCTATCCGGATTGTGATGAACCCCGAACAGATGGAGCTGGTTAGCGATGCTTTAGCTTCGCTACAGGCTATTCACAGATTGGCCGCGACGCAGTCCCGCGAACCAAAACCAAAATTGAAGCTGTTGCTTGAGGTGCGCTCTAAGGCTTAGCGAGCCGGATCGCCCACTCACCCAGCGCTGCGCTTTCGCGCCTCCTCACAACTCGCAGTTCGCGTTCCCACCATTCGCGTTGCTCTTCGAGGTATTGAATTCTGTTGCCGTTCATTGCGTTGGCCAACAGTTCGTCAATGTGCTGCAAGCGGACGAGAACGTAGTCCGTGGTCAACTTATTGAAGCCGCGGTCAAACTTATCCGTGCTCACAGATTCCTACTCCTGTGAAAAAGGGCGGGCATGAGGAATGTAACCTCGGGATACCGCCCCTTTTTTCGTGACCGGCGATTTTCGGAGAGGAGGTACGCACGAAGACCTCCCGGTGGTCCACTCGCTGCGCGGTAGCACTCGCGCAATCGAAACCCGCCACCGCAGGGCGACCGCACTCAAAGCTCCGTTGGCTTCGGCAATCCCAATTCCCGGTCATCTTCGCCGCTCAACCGCGCACGGAGAGCTTTTTCCTTCGAAGCGAGCGAGTTCAACTTTGTCTGTTCCTCGGTGACTTTCCGCACGAGCCGATTCAACTGCGCCCGCGCCACATCTTCGGCAGACTGCGCGGCCTCGTGCACTTCGGTACACTCGCGGTGCTCCTGTGCCCACCGGGCGACTTCGATTCGCGTAGGACAATTGTCCAGATGCGGCTCGCGTGCCTCGCAAGCCGCGAGCAACGCGTGCGCCTTGGACCGTTCCTGTCGCAGGCTGCGGAACACTGCGGCTTGCGCGTTGTGCTCCTGAACCACTCTTTCGACCACCGCAATTTGCGCGCGGACTTCCGCGGCGGCTTTTTCCTGCTGCGCGGTGAGCATGGAAATGGACCATTGCCGGTGATCTTCGAGGAAACCGCGCAGCTGATCAGACCACGCGCGCAACCGGGCGGACAGATCGGCTTTCCGACACTCGAAGGCTTCGGCTTCAGGAGATGCGACCGGCAGTGCTGGCGGCGACGTATCCAGCGGGTTGTGGTAACCCCTCTCGAAGCCGTCATCGCCCGGTTCTTCGATGAGGAACTGATCAAGATATTCTGCCAGCGGACTCATCAACCGCGCGACTTCCGCCTGCATGTCTCGCGGCGCTGGCGCGACCACGGGCGGCAAATCGGAAACTGTGTCCGATTCGACCGCTGCGGGTTCCTGTGGTTCAGGCTTCGCAGGCTCCGACACAGCTTCAGCTTCAGGCCGCCAATATGGATCGATGTAGCCTAAATCGAAAGCTGGTTGCGGGAATGCGGCGCGGTGAACGCGCTCTATCAACGGCGGTCCAGCAAAGTTTGACGGCGGCGCGACGGAAGGCAGTATCGTTTTCCATTCGGTCATTACTGGCCTGCCTTTTCTGCGCGTTTCGCCGCACGATCAACAACGGCCTCGGGGCCTCCGCGAGCATGCATTTCGCGGCTTGCGTCAAAAGCATCTTTCGTGGTGTCGAAACCACAGGCCTCGGCGGCCCGTTCCCTCATGGCTTCGCCGCAATCGTCGGCGGCCTGTGGGCTGCTTGTGGGTACGTGCTTGCTCTTTGGAAATTCTCTGGTCACGGTTTCTCCTTGAAGGTGTCTTCTTCAAAATTTCCGTTCCATCCGTTCGGAACGTAGGGCTGCGTCGAGCCAGCACCCTCGTTCGCTTCTACAGTGTTGTTGCCGTCCTTGTGAGCGTCCACCGGACGGTACGGTTGGTATTTTTCGTTGCTCATCTCAGCTCCTCCACTTTTATGAATCCGGCTCGGAAGAGCCGGTCGTCCAACTCCGAAATGTTTTGTCGATTCTCGGGCGTGAAGCCTTGGCAACGTTGGCTCGGATCGCAGTGCCCTTTACGCGGGCAACGCAAGCTGGCCCAGCGAAGCACCGTATCGGCATCGCCATGCGTGCCCAACTCCATCACCGGGTCGCGCATTTCGGAAACGACTTCGCAAAGACGCTGTCCACTCACCCTTGCCTCCTTCTATCGCCAGTGCTGCGCCGTTGCAGCTCTAAACGCTTGAGCAATTCATCCAGCGCCGCGTGCATTCGCTTCCTGTAGGCCTCGTCCACCGTCCGAGACTTTCCTGCGAGGAATGCGTCTGTGCTGCGCTTGAGTTCTTCCAAATCTGCATCCTGCTGTTTTCGCGCCATGAGCCAGCTCCTCGTTTATAAAACGTGGCGTTATTGAACAACGTAAGTCACTGAAACTGTTAAAGCCAAATTCCTTTTATTGGCCGTTTACTAATCGGCCCTTTTATAGCCCAGCCTGCAGCGGAGGAGTAGGCACCCCGCCGCATTCCACCGGCCCGTTGAATACCGCAGCAATCAACTCGTAAAGGTGGCCACCACAACTGTCTAGGCCTTCGCTGTTTTCCAACTGTTCCCGCAGCGCTCGCTTCTCCGCTTCGCGGCCACGGCTGCCCAGCAGTTCGGTTGCCCACTCGTACCAAGCAAGGCTAGGCAGTGGGCTGTTGATTACCACTTTGCGGTCAGCATCGAACGTCTGATATTCATGCGGCACGGTTTCGCCGAGCTTCGCAATTTCCTTTCGCAAATTTTCGTACGCCATCAGTGTCTCCCTCCCGTCGCGCCAACACGGCGCTGCAGCTCTGCCAGCTCCGCTTTCACGTACGCCATATCTTCCTGTTCCGAACTCTTTAGGAATATGCCGGCCACATAGGCCGTTTTCGTCGCCAGTTCCAAGTCAATGCGGCCCTCGCGCATTTCGATCACCATCGCGGCCAGCAGCTTGCGCATGTCGCTGGGATTTTCGGGTGGCTTGAACTTAGTAAGTCGAGAAGTGTCGAACTGCACGCGCGGCCTTCCGCCTCGCTGGCCGAGGAGACTAGCGCGATTCTTCGTGTGGAAGGAACAAAGCTTGCTGCCCTTCAGCGGAGCCGCTTTGCAGGGATCGCCGCTCGCGTTCTTCGCGGCGCACCGATAAACCGTAGGGGTAAGGGCCTCGCGGCCAGCGGCGCGTCGCGCCTTCATCCTACCTCCCGTTGCTCTGCCGCCTCTGGTGCCGGACGCCTGCCGTAGAACCCATGGGTTTCTCTTTCAGGTGCGCAAGACAGCTCGTATCGCCACTTCTTGCGGGCTTCCTCGACCCGTGCCCGGTATCGGCTTCGCGAAATATGCCCCGACAGGAATTGCGCCCGCAGTACTAGGAGCCACGCCTCATAGACCGCGCGTGTATCGAACACGCCGGGGATTGTCGGCCCTCGCCGTGGCCGGGATTTGGGTTCGTCAACCATCTCTTGCCTCTACTTAATTATTCCCTGCCCCTGGGCCGGGGCTAGGTCGGGACGGGTTAAAATTTTAACTGGGCTACCGTAACCCCTTTCTTTGTAAAGCCGTAGCCTAGTTAGCTAGTAGAACTACTTCTCTATAGTAGTAAAAGTATAGAAAGTACCCTTTTTTATAGAGGGTTTAAACTACCGGTTTAACTAGCTAACTAGTCCTCTTCGTCCGTCCCGCTTTTTGGATCACTTTAAGGGTGGAATGCCACTCCTCCTGTTTTTTAATCTGCAGTTGCCATTTCGCTTTTGCTTCCGCGAGGGTGGTAAAGCGAGTGTTAGCTTTGTAGTCGGGTTTGATGACCCACAGCCCCGTCTTGCATTTCTTGAGCTTCCCATTTTTGTATATCTTTACGGTTGCGCGTCCCAAGGTTTGAAATGTATCGCGGAACTTCAACAGGAAATTCTTGAGCGAGTAGGTGCGCGAGCCCACGCCTGCGCAAAACGCCGCGTAAATTTCTTCGGCCCGCCAAACGGTTTCCCCCGGTCGTCCGGTCCTGTCCTCTGGATCTTCCGCGAATGTGGTTATCCAGCGCTCCACTTCATTCTGGCTGTACTCTTTGGCGTGTTGTTTGGCCTCGGTGTCGGGCGGAAACCCGAAGGAATCGAAGATTCTCGTGTCTATCGGCAGATGTAGAAGGTGGTGGTGCAACGCAGACTTTCCCTTTTCACTCTCTTTGTACGCCACCAACTCATCAACCCAAACGTCACCCATTGCCTTTCGCAAAGCCACCGGGGGAACATTCCACACGAAATAGCGCCGGTCGTCGCCATCGAGCGTGAGCGCGTCGCCGTAATTGCTGGTCAGGTAAAGGTTGATTAAATTTCTCTGGTCCTCGGCAGCGACAAACTTCTGTTCCACCACCAACGACTTTCCCGTGATGATATGCTTGAGATACTCCGCCACTTCGCGTTTCTCCCCGAACTCCCGGCTCGTGATCTCGCTGCCCATTACTAGACTCTTGTTCTTGGAGTAGAGTGCGTTGAACTTACTGTCTAAATTCTTTTGCGTGATTTCCTGAAAATGCGGACCGTATACAGCCTCGCCGACTATCGAACCAACGAGGCCTTTCCCGCTGCCTTGCCGCCCGAGCAGCGCCGCGCAGGAGAGCAATTTTGCACCGGGATGCTGAACCGGATAGGCCCACCACATCTCGAACCATCGGCGGCAAAGCTGTCGCTTCTCTGTCTGTTGTTTAGTTTCGTGGTTCTGCTGCTGGAATAAATGATCCAACAGGCGGGTCCAATACTTGGCAACGCCCTCGGCGTCCTGTTCCGGCTCCGAGGCCCATCCTTTCCAATCGTTCAAGTAGCGATGGCCGTTTTTCTGAACGTAGAGCGCCTGGTCCCGAGGAACGGACTGTGGCAGCGGTTCATAGGTACAATCGTAGACCGCGTTGCGCTGCTTCCAATGTACCCATTCTTTCGCAACCGAAATTCGCGTCGGTTCGCCTTTTTTGTTCTTGCTGGGGCAAACGTCATTTTCGATCACGGAACAAAAGTCGCTGACCTTCCACTCTCGTTCCGTGGCATTTGTCTGATGTACTTTTGCGGTTTTCAGATTCAGCACGTACTCGGCATTAAACCGGAACAGCTCATGCCGGACGGGAAACTGTTTCTCGTCCTCCAGCGACAACAGATACTCGCGGAGTTTTTCGTCCTTAAATTTTTTCAGGCGAACCAGATCGTCAGCGCCAGTTTTAGAGGGCGACTCGGGATCGGGTAAATGAGGAATGTGAAGTATGCGCGGGGTTGCGCCCGCGTCCATCAACGCCTTGGCTAAGTGGTACAGAGCGCCCGCACAAAGCGGCTTGTCGTCGGTGTCACTGTCGAAGAGAATTAGAATTTCGCGTTGTTTGGCTAGTCGGGCAAGTACGGGCAGCAGTTCTTTATTGCGGAGCCAGTTCCACACGCCGCCGATACCCACGGCGGGAACTCCGGCGAGGCATAGGGACAACGCCTTGAACTCTCCTTCGACGATTCCGACCGGCAGCTTCTGCTTCTGCTCGGTATACAGGATCGGACCCCAGTCCAGCCCTTTCACCCGAGGCAGGTATTCCCGGCATCCCGTGTCAGCGGGCTGCCAGTATTTCTTGCCGAGAAGCGGATCGGGCAGTAGCGCGGCGAAACCCCGGACCGCCTTGGGGTCTTTGCGCCATCGCCACATGCTAGAACTGCGCTTTCCTTGATAGTCGAAATAAGGAATCAAGAACCCGTCCGGGCAATTCCAAGGCAGGGCGTAGCCCTTCGCGCGGGCTTCTTCCGCAGACATTGCCTTGATACCGGCATACTGCGCGGCGGCGGCAGATATAGCACTGAGTTTTAAGCGCTCGGCAAGGAATTGCTGAATGCGGCTGGAGGTTGGCGAACCGGAACGGTGAATAGCCATAGCGCAAGAAACCCCATAAATGGTTTCCCCGCGCCTTGGCTTCTAATACTCCCCAATCTTGTTCTGTGGGGTAGGGCCGCAGCCGGTTACACCGAACGGGAGTCTTTCGCTACGGATGTTGTAGGGTACTTGCGAAGGAAACCGAACGGGCAACAGCGCTCTACTTTCTGTCGTGTGCCGTCGTTAGTGGCACGCCCGATCTAAGAGGAACCTCGCTCCGCGGATTCAAGAGCTTCACCGTAACGCCTCTATCCTTCAACCCCAACCTGCTCCCGTTCCGTTCAACCCATTACCCTTCGCTTTTGGGGTTGCCGCCCTGCATTTCTGCAAGGCGGCGGATTGTGCGCTACGGGCCGTCCGGGAGCGAACCGGACAAGTAAATTATACGCGTGTATGCCTAGGAAAGTAAAGGGGTTAAGCGACAACCCGGAAACCACCCGGCACTTTCAACGTAACAAGAAAAGGGGAACATTGACGGGATTCGAAGAAATTGGAGTATATATATCGCTAGGCGTATAGCGGCGCCACCGTGTTCACCTGCGTCAGAACGTGCTTGAGCGCTGGACTTTCGCCCACAATCTCCTCGAAGTTCAGCACGGAGCGGATTTCATCCTGCAGGTAGAGCTTTTCCTTCTTCAGCTTGTCCGTGAGTTCGCCGATTTCCCGGTATGCCCGGGCATTGTCCAGGGCAATGGCCAACTGAGCCGCCACTTGTTTCAAAAAACTGATGTGTTGCGGAGCAAACGCGTGGTCCATTGTGCTGCCCAAGTTCAGCGTCCCCAGCTTGCCCTTCCGAGTTATCAGGGGGATGGAGCAGAACGATTGGATTCCAAGGTCCAGCATTCGCGTCACCATCGGAGTGCCTATTGCCGCCAGTTCCTCACGATTGCTGACCTTGGTCTCACCTTTCAAGAAACCTGTTCCGGAAGCAGAGTCTGCGGCGGACACAACGGTCTCTGGACCAATCAGTTCGTCAGCCAGCGGCGAATCCAAGGCATACACCCTGAGGCTGTGGTTGGCTTCTTCATAGAGCGCCACGCTGGCATAGTCCTGTCGAATTACCCTTCGAATAAGACCCGAAATCGCCGGAAACAATTGCTGCACATCGAGGTTGGACATTAAGGTCGTACTGACCTCGAGCAGCATCTCCAGCCGTTCCTTCTCCTCCAGAAAAGCCGCCCGTGTCATCGCGTTTTCCAGAGCCAGAGCCACTAGTTCCGCAACTCCCTGCAAAAGATGCAAATCATCATCGTCATACGCGTTGGGGCGGGAACTTCCCAAACCCAACGCCCCGAACCTCTTTTGCGCAGTGGTGAGGGGTAGCGTGCAGTAAGACCGAACTCCTTTTTCTTTGAGAAGGCTTACCGCGCGCCCAAACCGGGTTTCCTGGTGCAGGTCGGGCCACCATCGCTTGCTGTCTTTCCCACGCGAACCCGCAAGCCGATTCTTCCACCGGCAATTCGGTCTGGTCAGAAAGGCGTTCACTGCCTTCCCAGAAGTGCATTCGCATTACTTTTTTTTCGGGATCGTAAAGAGAAAAGCTGGCAATCTCAAAGGAGGCTACTTGCTGCAATCGCTTCGCCAGTTGGGGCAACAATTCAGGCATACCGCCATGGTGGACCACAAGATCCGCCATCTGCAGCAACGCCTCGTAACGATCAACCTCTATGCCAGATTCGAAGTGACGCTCCGGGTCCATTTGCACGAGTCCTTCAAGGAAGCCCCCCTCGAGCAAACCTTCCCAATAAACACCAAAACAACTTTGCGACACATCATAAACCCTATTCTCCCGCAAGCAAGGACATTTTTTTTTGGATCGGCATGTTTGGTGCCAGCTTGGCACTCTTCGTGTCAACCCTTACGCGGTTTTCGGGGTCGCCTTGGAGAAGAACAAACCGTTCGCTATGTTTGGCTAGGTATAATTTCTCCGTGGCGCGAGGATGGGAGAGCAAGTCGGTCGAGGAACAACAGGCTCAGGCAGTTTCTCCATCCGGTCCAGCGCCGCCGCCGCTGACTCCCGCTCAAATCGCCAGCAAACGCTACAAGACAGGCCTCTTGTTGTCGCGCCAGCATGTGCTCCAGCAGCTCGAAGCCGCCCAGAACCCTCGCCACCGCCAAATCCTGCAGAGCGCGCTGGCCGATCTGGATGCGCAGCTAGCCCAACTGGTCTAAGCCGCTCGTGCGCTGCGCTTCGCTCGCCGCCTGACGTATAATTAAGACGTCCCCCATGAAAGCTTACGTATATGTTTCGCTGAAGAAGAGCGTTCTGGATCCTCAAGGAAAGACGATCCAAGGCGCTCTGAAGAAAATGGGCTACAAGGGCTTGGAAGAGGTTCGCCAGGGTAAGTACTTCGAACTGACGTTGAACGGCGGACTAACCCGGGCGGAAGCGGAAGCAGAAGTTGGGCGCATGGCTCGCGAAGTCCTGACTAATCCGGTCATCGAAGAATTCCGCTTCTCCCTCGAAGAGTAACTTACGCGGAAAGCTGTCATCCTGATCTTTCACTGTCATCCTGAGCGGAGCAGTTCCTCCGCGCAGCGGGGGGACTGCGGAGTCGAAGGATCCCTACCTTGCGTGATTCCCTGACAAGACGCCAGGGAGTTGCGTAGCAAGTGCGCGGAAAGCTTCAACCTGATCATTCACTGTCATCCTGAGCGGAGCAGTTCCTCCGCGCAGCGGGGGGACTGCGGAGTCGAAGGATCCCTACCTTGCGTGATTCCCTACAAGACGCCAGGGAGTTGCGTAGCAAGTGCGCGGAAAGCTTCAACCTGATCATTCACTGTCATCCTGAGCGGAGCAGTTCCTCCGCTGCAGCGGGGGGACTGCGGAGTCCAAGGATCCCTACCTTGCGTAATTCCCTGACGAGGCGTCAAGGACTTCCGTAGCCAGTGCGCGATAAGTTTGATCCACCAAGCAAAGAATTGACAAGTATCGGAGCTGAATATGTGTGGCATCGTCGGGTACGTCGGTAAGAAGAGCGTGGTGCCGGTCATCATTGAAGGACTGCGTCGCCTGGAATATCGCGGCTACGACTCCGCCGGCATCGCCGTGAGCGGCACCGGCGATGGTCTCCAGATCCGGCGCGCTGAAGGCAAGCTGCGCAATCTCGAAGAAGTCATCCGCCTCAAGCCTCTGGACGGAACCTACGGCATCGGCCATACCCGTTGGGCGACTCACGGCCGCCCCACGGAAGAGAACGCCCATCCCCATCGTGACTGCACCGGGCGAATCGTGGTCGTGCACAATGGAATCATCGAGAACTATGTCACGCTGAAGAGAAAGCTCATCGAAGAAGGCCACAAATTCACCACCGAAACTGATACTGAAGTCATCGCGCATCTGGTTGAGAAGTTCTTCGCCAAGACCAACGGCGCCCGTCCATCGCTAGAAGAAGCCGTGCGCAAAACGGTCAGCCAGCTAACCGGCGTGTTCGCCTTAGGAGTTATCTCAGCCGACGCTCCGGACAAAATTATTGCGGCCCGCAACGGCCCACCCGCAGTAATCGGCTTGGGCAAGGACGAATACTTCGTCGCCTCCGACGTGCCGGCAATTCTCTATCACACCCGCGACCTATTCTTTCTAGGCGATGGCGACCTAGCAGTAGTAACCCCCGAAGGCGTAAAGCTCACCGACTTCGCCGGAAACCCCGTAACCCGCGAGGTCCAGCACGTAAATTGGGATCCAATTCAGGCAGAGAAGGGTGGGTTTAAGCATTTCATGCTTAAGGAGATTTACGAGCAGCCTCGGTCCGTGCGCGACACCACCCTGGGCCGCATCTCGCAGGAGACCGGCCACGTCTTCCTAAGCGAAATGGAAATCTCGGATGCGGAATTCAAAGCCGCGAAGAAAATCAACATCGAGGCTTGCGGGACCAGTTGGCACGCCGGAGTCGCGGGCAAGTTCATGATTGAAAGCCTGGCACGGGTACCGGTCGAAGTGGATTATGCCAGCGAGTGGCGTTACCGCGATCCCATCGTCGACGCCGACACCATTACGATGGTGATTTCGCAATCCGGAGAAACCGCCGACACCATCGCAGCCCAGCGCGAAGCCAAGGCCAGAGGATCGAAGACGCTCGCCATCTGCAACGTGGTAGGTTCGATGATTACGCGCGAAGCTGCGGGGACCATTTACACGCATGCAGGTCCGGAAATTGGCGTGGCATCGACCAAAGCGTTCACTGCGCAGCTCACCGCTCTCTACTTGTTCGCACTTTACCTGGCGCAAGTGCGCGGCACGATGAGTAAAGAACAAGCCACCCAGGCCGTTCATGAACTCACGTTAATCCCGGGCAAGATCGAGCATCTCCTGACCCACGACCGGGCATGCGAAGATCTGGCTAAGCAGTATGTGCGCGCGCAGGATTTCCTTTTTCTGGGCCGAGGCATTCACTATCCGATCGCGCTCGAAGGCGCGCTGAAGCTGAAAGAAGTTTCCTACATTCACGCCGAGGGTTATCCCGCAGGCGAGATGAAGCACGGTCCCAACGCGTTGATCGACGAGAACCTTCCTGTTGTAATTATCGCTACGCGCGACCCGAACAACGAGCTTTCGATGGTGCGCTACGAGAAGACCATTTCGAACTTGAAAGAAGTGAAAGCCCGCTCTGGCATCGTCATTGCACTGGCTACCGAAGGCGACGAAGAGATCAAAGAGGCCGCCGACCACGTGCTGTACATTCCACCTGCGCCAGAAGCACTGTCGCCGATTCTTGAGATCGTTCCCCTGCAACTACTGGCTTATCACATCGCGGTGCGGCGCGGCTGCGACGTGGATCAGCCTAGGAATCTGGCTAAGTCGGTTACGGTAGAGTAGGAAGGCTTCGGGCTTCAGGCTTCGGGCTTCTTACGATCGGCACGATGGAAATTCCCTAGAGCGGCGCTGGCACTGAATCGGTCGAGGGATCCTTCGACTGCGTTGTCGTCCGCTGCGCGAACGACAACTCCGCTCAGGATGACAGGGTGTTGGCTGATGCGGGCTGGTCGCGTCGTCAGCACACTTTCCCTCATCTATACAACCGATGCCATTTCAAACTTTCACGGCGCGCCTCGTCCGCTCCGTCGCGCTCTCCGAACTTACCAAGCATCTTGAATTCGAAATGAAGAACGTACCCCGCTTCGGCTTCGTCGCCGGGCAATGGCTGTCGTTCAAGACGAACAAGCCTGACGGCGAAGAGATCGTCCGCGCGTACTCCATCGCTTCTCCGCCGGACAGCGACAACAAGTTCGCTCTATGCCTGAACCGGGTGCAGGATGGCTTTATGTCCAACTTTCTTTGCGACATGAAGGAAGGCGACGAGATCCACTGTCAGGGGCCATTCGGCGATTTCATTCTGCGCCCTCCCATGCGCGATACGATTTTCATCGCCACCGGTACCGGGATTGCTCCGTTTCGTTCCATGCTGCGCTGGCTTTTGAGTTCCAGTCCAGAGTCGACGCCAGACGGGCGAGGACGCCCGTCCTCCATTGACGCTCAGGAACATCAGCTTTGGTTGATTTTCGGCAATCGCACCGAGATGGATATTTACTATCACGACGAATTCGTCTGTCTAGCCGCCGAGCACCCGAACTTTCATTACCAACCCACACTCAGCCGGGGCGGTCCCGAGTGGCAAGGCCTTCGCGGCTACGTGCAGGAACATGTCCCCGCCATCGTCCAGGGCCGGACCGACATGCATGCGTACATCTGCGGCCTGGACAAGATGGTCAAAGCCAATCGTGATCTGCTGAAGTCGCTGGGTTGGGACCGCAAGTCGATCCTGTATGAGAAGTACGACTGAAGGCTGCAGTTCGATAAGGAAGCGAGCCAAACGCGCGATTATTGCGTCGCAAAGTACGCGACCCTTCGGCGGCGCTCAGGGCAGGCGCATCGCGCGGCTCGCCCAGATCCCTCGCTGCGCAAAGAACGCTTGCTCGGGATGACAATCAAACTGAGGCGCTGACGGTCTAGACAGTTCGGAGTTGCTGACGATTGCGCTGATCCCTTCTCGCCTGGGCTAAGAGGGCGGACTTCTGCCATCGGCCACGACGGTCACGAGTCAGCTTGATGGGAATTTCTTTCGGAGGGCATTTCTGGTTGCACAGCTTGCAAGACTCAAAGGGATAATCCTGCTGGCGTTTGACCAGGAGCCGGGTTGGATGGGTTTCGTCGCGGGGGCAAGCCATCTGGCACCAGGCCTCGCGGTATTTTTCATACTTAGAATGGAGAGCGCGATTGGGAGAGACGTACAATCGGTCTCGTGACGCGGCAAGGGAAATGGGAATCACGTACCACAGATTTTCGGGCACTATATAAATGGCGATGAAATCGATTTGTTCGGCGGTATACGGTTGCGTGGCGCCCCTGGTTGTGACTTTGTAGTAGGACCTAAAGTGCCGGCAGGACTTGACCTGGATCCGCCACAGCTTCTGGCCGGAGTCGAGGATGAAGTCGTAGCGCTCGCTGTCTCCCCAGGTCTTAGAGACGCCGAAACCGAGACTGGTAACTTTGGCGAGAAATGCGGCCTCGGCGGCTTCGCCAAGCGCCTTCCGCGTAGTGAGGCCGACTGCGTGGATTTCAGGAATGTAGCGGGTCATTGGGGCCTTTCAAATTTTTGGGGAAATAAAAAAGGCGCGGCCGGTGGGCCACGCCTTTTGTCTTGCTATTTTCAGGATAGCAAACTGGAAGGGGTAAACCCGCCAAGATTTGAGATTTATTTTCACAAGCGAATCAATGGGATGGGGGGAATTGTGGAATTTAGGGGGCTTGACAAGGTTTTTCCCGAATCGGGAAAACGCGGATGGAACGCTGGGAAATCCTTGAATCGGGCTGAAGCCATGCGATGGGATCGGAAGGCAATCCTGGCGAGAAGTAGGGCCAGCGGCGGCACATTGTCGGTGTGTGTTATGCTTTGTTCGGAATCAATTAATTAGTTCGAGGAAACATGGGCAGTACACCCGACTCCGTTCCGAAGATTATTTCCGCGCTGGCGGCGCGGACCCAGCTTGGACAAATCATGCGGAGAGCGCGCCTCGATCAGGCCCGGTTCGTCGTGGATCGGCGGGGGGAACCACAGATCGTAATTATGGGGATTAAGGACTTCCTCAAGACCATCGCGCCGGAGAAGAAAGTCGTCGCCGCTATCCGGGATGCAGCCCGCAAGCAGGGCAAGAACAAACTCTCCATGCGCCAGATCGACCGCGAAATTCGCGCTTACCGTCGCGAACGCTCCCTCTAACAGCGATGAGAAAACTCCGGGTTGTGCTGGATACAAACGTGGTCGTGTCGGCGCACCTGAATGCCGAAGGCTACGAGCGGCACGCACTGGATCTGGTCCTCGCGGGCAAACTGCAGGCCGCAGTCTCCGGCGTGATTCTTGAGGAATATGAAGGTGTGCTGCGGCGGCCTAAGTTTGGGATCGCCGCGAGGCAGATCGGCCGATCTTTGCGCCTGCTTCGGACGGCGGCGCGTATGGTTCGTCCTCGTTACCGGCTGGAAGTGACGCGTGATCCGGCCGACAACCGCTTTCTGGAGTGCGCCGAAGCGTCCAAGGCGGACTACCTGGTGACGGGAAACAAACGCCATTTCCCCAAGCAGTGGCGGCAGACCCAAGTGGTGAATGCTCGCGAGTTGCTGGAGTGGGTAATTCCGGAGCTGAGGCGGTAGTGGAAAAACTTCGATATATTCATCAGAACCCAGTGAAGCGCGGCCTGTGCGAACGTGCAGAGGACTGGGAGTGGAGCAGTTTTCGCCAGTACGCGACGGGTTGCGCAGGAAGTGTGGAGATTGAATGCGAATGGGGAGCGCGGAAGCGAGAGAGAGCGGCAGGGAGACTCGGCCCAGCCACAAAGCCCCACTCAAGCCAAAAAACGGCTTGAGTGGGCCACCCGCCCAGCCTAAGAGATTTCCGGACAGTCCGGTCAAAAAGCTCCTGCATGTGTGGCTGGATGCTTTTTCCGTTAATCGTTCGCCGCACGATAATATCGAGATCTCTCCCATCCACCAAGAGAATGAAGCCGCCGTTTTCGCTAGAAACTCGCTTCACATGTTCATAATAGCTTTTCTTTTTTTCCTGCCCTCGGTACGCGATAACGACGAACCTGCCGCCGGCGTTCGTCATGTAGTAGGCGGCCTGATGAAAGTCATCCGCACTCAGGTCCGCGTAGTTCTTACACTCCCAAACAATCTGGACGGCGCCGTACTTCTGGCGTACCAGTTCCCAGAAGCCCCCTGAGCTGTGGTTGGCCGCGACCCAGTCCCGGATCACTCGGTTATCGATCGATCGAACCTTAGCCTCAACGTTTGTCAACGCGCGAAAGAAGCACAGGCGTAGAGTCTCGCCGATCAAATCTTCGAATGCGGCGGATTGGGGCTGCTCCATAGGCAGCGTGGCAAGCGATTCGCGAAGTTCCCCGAGTGTCTTCTGATACTCCTCGAGGCTCGCTCCCGGGAGGTCGCCGATAAGTCCGGCCTGTTTGAGGTCCACGTTTTCGCTAAGGCTGTTGACGGTCATGTCCTGGAGGTTCAGTGCGTCGGCGTAGGTGGGGTGAATGACCACCACTGTTTTAGCGGAGATGGGCGGCAGGATCGCCGACTGGGAGCCGACCGTCCTGAAGACCACATGTTCATCATCTTTTATCCCGAAAAAGCCAATTCCGTACATCAGCTTAACGAAAAGATCAGGACTGACGAAATTGTAGATCCACGTCTTGCAGTATTGCTTCACCTCTTCGTCGACAAGCAGCTTCTTGATGAAGTCGGCTAAGCCGTTAATTGTGAACTCCCTCCCCAGCCCATAAAATCGGCTTATAACGAGCTGAAGCTGGGGATAGTTGTCAGCGTATTCGTCCCCGAGGTCCTTTAGGCGATTGTCCGAGAAGACGCGCCGAGCTACGAGCAAGTCCTCGACAAGGATGCGCTCGTGCAATTTGGACTGCGCGGCCTGGATCGCGTAAGAGCAGTACGTCAGGACGTCCCGGGGGCGATACTGGCAGAATGAGAAAACCATCTCCTGTGACGATCCGGACGCGGTGTGCTCGAAGTAGGCATCCCAAGTCGGGCCGTGGAGCGGGAATTTGGAAATGAGCGGAACGTTAAGGCGCCTCTCGATTAATTCGAGGAGCAGCTCCTGGGTCCACTCTAAAGATGACACAAATGTTTCCAGCCTAGAAAATTCCCTGTCCATGACGCGGACCTTATCGAACACGTTCTCTCGCAAAGAACACCAGTGGACGCGCGAATTGCACGCCCACCATTTCGATGCACGCGTGCATGAGCGCCATTACGAGGACCACGGCCTTGTCAGACCCATCCCACGCTTCGTCGATGCGATCAAATAGCAGCGTAAAGTCGGCCCGGCCGTCCACCCTGAGCGCGCCCATTTCGTCAGCGATATCTTTCCATCGATTAATTTCCTTCAGCCATTCTCGATCCTGCTTTTTCTCTAGCGACTCGAAGGCTTGGCCGGTAAAGGCAAGCAAACGAGTATCAAAGTCGTAGTCGTCAATGTAATTCCTCTCGCGGCTAAGCACGGCGCTCTGACCGCGGTTGAATGAGAACAGCCCGCGCTTGATCCAGCCCGCGAGCACCTCATCCAACATTGCGCGCTTGAAGCTTGCAACCAAAGACTTGAACGGTCGCTGATGAATATCCGACATGATTTCGGCCGAGAAGTGCTCCTGTATCGGCGTCAGCAATTCCGGGAGCACGAGGATCGTGCTGTTGGGCTGCTTGTTCTGCAGGTAGAAAGTGATCGCTGTCTTTCCCGTTCCCCGGCGACCCACAAAGAAGCATTTTGATCGCTGGAGGTCCAGCGCGGCGAGGATTGCGGGCGTTTCGACAAATACGTTACTTTTCTCCAGAACCTTGTCATATTCCGCGAAGGACTGCCCGAGAGTGAGGCGTTTCAGGGAGCCCTTGGGCAACTTCGCTACATTTCCGGCCTTAGCAGTGGTGGTTTTCCATCGTTGTGGATCGGACGGGCGATCAGAAGTATATCCCAAAACCACAGGCGAACCTGGTCTGAGGAAAACGCGCGCGGACCCGCCTTCTGTCCTTGTTTCCCGATCCGCTGCTCGTCTGGGACGCGACGTTTGTTTTTTTGTGGATAGGCCGCATCCTCCTCATCCCCTGTCGCATCTAAAACTTGACAACGATTCACTCAGGTCTTAGGATGGGGTCGTTCGTAATCATAAATCTACTGATTACACAGGACTTATCTAGTTTAGGAGGAGCCAGTTATGGCCAAAATTATAGGAATTGACTTGGGAACTACCAACTCCTGCGTCGCCGTGATGGAAGGCGGCGAGCCGAAGGTGATCCCCAATGAAGAAGGTGGGCGGACTACCCCGTCGGTCGTCGGATTTACCAAGACTGGGGAGCGGTTGGTGGGGCAGGTGGCGAAGCGGCAGGCCATCACCAATCCGGAGAATACGGTCTATTCGATCAAGCGGTTTATGGGGCGCCGCTACGACGAAGTGACGGAAGAGATCAAGATGGTCCCCTACAAGGTGGTGCAGTCGGGCGACCACGTCGCGGTGCTGGCGCAGGGCAAGGAGCATACGCCTCCGCAGATTTCCGCGATGATTTTGCAGAAGCTGAAGAAGGCGGCGGAAGACTACCTCGGCGAGAAGGTGAACGACGCGGTTATTACCGTGCCGGCTTACTTCAACGATGCCCAGCGGCAAGCCACGAAAGATGCGGGCAAGATCGCCGGGCTGGATGTGAAGCGCATCATCAACGAGCCCACGGCGGCGGCGCTGGCGTACGGTCTCGATAAGAAGAAGGATGAGACCATCGCGGTTTATGACTTCGGCGGCGGGACGTTTGATATTTCGGTGCTCGAAGTTGGCGAGGGCGTGATCGAAGTAAAAGCCACCAACGGTGACACTCACCTCGGCGGCGACAACCTTGACCAGCGCATCGTCGATTGGCTGATCGATGAGTTTAAGAAAGACGAAGGCCTCGACCTGCGCGGGAAGGGTAACGAGATGGCGCTGCAGCGTCTGCGTGACGCGGCGGAGCGGGCGAAGATCGAACTCTCGACGACCATGGAGACGGAGATCAATCTGCCCTTCATTACTGCCGATGCCGGTGGTCCGAAGCATCTGGTCAAGAAGTTGACCCGGGCCAAGCTGGAATCGATGGTGGAAGACATCATTCAGCGTTCGGTTGGCCCTTGCAAACAGTGCATGAAAGACGCGGGCGTGGATAACAGCAAGATCAATGAGGTCGTGTTGGTCGGCGGACAGACTCGTATGCCGCGCATTCAGGCTCTGGTGAAAGATCTGTTCGGCAAAGAACCGCACAAGGGCGTGAATCCGGATGAAGTAGTCGCGATCGGCGCGGCGATTCAGGGCGGCGTCCTTGGCGGCGAAGTCAAGGATCTGCTGTTGCTGGACGTGACTCCGCTGACCCTGGCGATTGAAACGCTGGGCGGCGTGGCGACGCCGATGATTCCGCGCAACACCACGATTCCGACTCGCAAGACGGAAACGTTCTCGACTGCGGCCGATAGTCAGACTTCGGTCGAAGTTCACGTGTTGCAAGGCGAACGTCCGATGGCAGCGCAGAATCGCACTCTGGGCAAGTTCCACCTGACCGGGTTGCCGCCGGCTCCGCGTGGCGTGCCTCAGATTGAGGTGACGTTTGACATTGACGCAAACGGCATCCTCAACGTAACCGCGAAAGATATGGCCACGAGCAAGGACCAGAAGATCACGATTACGTCGTCGTCGGGTCTGAGCAAGGATGAAGTCGAGCGCATGGCGAAGGAAGCCGACGCGCACTCGGCCGAGGACAAGGCCCAGCGCGAAGCGATCGATGCCAAGAACCAGCTCGATTCCATGGTCTACGGCGTTGAGAAGATGCTGCGCGAGCAGGGCGATAAGATCTCCGGCTCGGAACGTGGCGACGTCGAAAACGCAATTGCCGACGCCAAGAAGGCGTTGGAGAGCGGCGACAAGGCAACCATGGACAAAGCGCGTGAGACGCTGACCCAGGCGTCGCACAAACTGGCTGAGCACATGTACAAAGCGGCACAGCCTCAGGGCGCGCCGGGAGCGGGTCCGGAAGCAGGACCCGGCGCTGGAGCGGGAGCCTCGTCCAATGGCCACGCCAAGAAGGACGAAGGCGTGATTGATGCGGAGTACGTAGATGTAGAAGACAAGAAGTAAGAGTTAAAGGAGCTCGGCCACGGATTGGCGCGGATCATCACGGATAGAAAGTCCAAGACATCTGTGAAAATCCGTGAAATCCGTGGCTTGTTTTTTCGCGACTTGTTTTTTCGCGGCTTGTTTTTTCGAACCAAGGGGAGATTGAAATTGCAATTTGAAGCGAACGGGCAGTCATATTTTCTTAATTTCGCTGAAGACGAAGGGCGCTGGTACGTATTCGCGCAGACGTTGACCGGAGTGAATCGCATTCCGGTCTACGTGGATGCGCCGAAGTACGAGCGCATTGGAGTGCTGGAAGCGGGAAGACACAAAATCCAGAACTGATGATTTTGTAGGGAATAGTTTCAAACTACTTGCGGAATCGATGGCAACACAAACCAAAGACTACTACGCCACGCTTGGCGTTAAGAAGTCGGCCTCGGCCGAAGACATTCGCAAGGCGTTCCGTAAGCTTGCGCGCAAGTACCATCCCGACGTCAATCCTGGCGATAAGGGCGCGGAGGAGAAGTTCAAAGGGCTCTCCGAGGCCAACGATGTTCTGAGCGATCCCAAGAAGCGGAAGATTTACGACCAGCTTGGGTTTTACTCGGACAACATTGATCCGGCGACGGCTGATGCCTATGCCCGCGCGGGCGGCGGGGCTGGTGGGCCTTCGGGCGGATTCACTGGAGGGTTCCCGGGCGGGCAACCCACCGGCGCGGGAGGTCAGGGTGCAAACTTTGATTTTGGCGGCTTCGATTTCACCGACCTGTTCGAAGGTGGCGGTGGCGGCGGTCGCGGTCGGAAATCCACCGGCACCGGGAGCGGCGGTTTCAAGGATATCTTCTCCGGGATGTTCGGGGGGCGTGGCGGCGCGGCGCACGAAGGGCCCGAACCGGGGTCAGATCTGGAATATCAGGTCAACGTTCCTTTCTGGACCGCTATCAGGGGCGGTGTCATGAAGTTGAACATCACCCGGCGGGTTGTCTGCGGAACGTGCCACGGTAAGGGCTATATCGAATCGCCGGGCACGTGTCCTGAGTGCGGCGGGAGCGGCCAGGTCACCCAGACCGGGGGACGCATGAAGTTCAATACGACCTGCCCGCGGTGCCATGGCACTGGGAAAAACATAACAACCTGTGGCACCTGCCATGGCGAAGGAACTGTAGAGAAGACCGAACCGCTTGAAGTCCGTATCAAAGCTGGTACGCGCGACGGCCAGCGCATTCGCATTCCCGGCAAAGGCAACGCCGGATCCCATGGAGGACCGACCGGCGACCTCTATGTGATCATTCGCGCCGGAGATCACCCTATCTTTCATCGGGAGGGCGACGATATTCACCTAACCGTTCCGGTGAGCGTTAGCGAAGCGGCGCTCGGCGCCAAGGTTGAGGTTCCGACCATCGATGGCCGAGCTATGCTCAAGATTCCGCCTGGAACCCAATCGGGTCAGAAGCTTCGGCTGCGCGAGAAAGGCGTTCCATCGGCCACCAAAGAGGGCGCACGCGGCGATGAGATCGTCGAAATCAAGACCGCTGTTCCCATGCCTCGCGACGAGCGCTCGAAGGAAATTCTGCGCGAACTGGCAAAGCTGAATCCCGAAGATCCTCGCGCGGAACTTTGGAAGAACGTCTAACAAAGGCATCCACCACAGCTCTAACTGTAGAAACGTAGCTTGCTACGTTTCGGCCCGCGCCAAGCAAACGTAGCGAAGCTACGTTTCTACGGTTGTGCTAGTGGAGGTCTTCTGCCTGCGTCGCTCATTACCTCCGTCGCAGCCCCTCCGAGAAAAAATTTCTCTAGTTCTGATCATTTTTTTTCCACAAGGCATCTAATTTGCCGTATTCTCACGACTGCGAACTAACTTCAGCGCAGCTTCCGGAATCTTAGTGCACCGGGAGGCCCAGAGCGAATGTAGGCGCGACGGGGTGGCTGAGAGTGATTCGCCCAAGGGAGGGAGCCATCGAAATTGGCAACAGCTAGCGCACCAAGCCAACCAATCCAGCCACCCGTAATCGTCCCCCGCCGGAAAAAGTCCGTTCGACTCACTTTGTGGCCACTCGTCGCCGCCACCTTCTTCATGGTGTCGGGCGGAACCTATGGCACAGAGGACATCGTCCGCGGAGCCGGCTACGGCAAAGCCATCCTTATTCTGCTGCTGACTCCGATTCTCTGGAGTCTGCCCACCGCCTTCATGATTGGCGAGCTATCCAGTGCCCTGCCCTACGAAGGCGGCTATTACGCCTGGGTGCGCCGCGCCATGGGCAACTTCTGGGGATTCCAGGAAGCATGGCTCTCGCTGGTGGCGTCGATTTTCGACATGGCGATCTATCCGACTCTGTTTGTGCTCTATCTCACGCGCCTGTTTCCCTGGTTCGCCGAGGGGTATCGCGGTTGGATGGTCGGACTGGCGGTCGTCATCGTCTGTGCGCTGCTGAACATCGCCGGCGTCCGGGTGGTCTCTACAACTTCGCTCTGGCTTCTGATCCTCTTGTCAGCACCGTTCATCCTGATTGTGGCCATCGCGCCCTTCAAGATCGGAGCGCTGGCTCACGCCGTGACCAAACCGACGGTTTCATCCGTGGACATCCTCACTGGCCTGCTCATCTGTATGTGGAATTACATGGGGTGGGACAACGCCTCGACCATCGCTACCGAAGTCGAGCGTCCACAGCGGACTTATCCTCGCGCCATGCTGGCGGCGGTTGTCATCGTGGCCTTGAGTTACATTGTTCCTGTTGCTGCGATGTGGATGACTGGCCTTTCTTCCAGCGCGTGGGAGACCGGATTCTGGGCGGACATTGCTGGACTGCTGGGTGGGCCCCTCTTGCGGGTCGGACTTGCACTCGGCGGGATGATCAGCGGCTTCGGGATGTTCAATGCTTTGGTGATGAGCTACTCGCGTCTGCCCCTCGCCATGGCGCAGGACGGCATGTTGCCTCGAGTCTTCGGCAAACTGCATCCTCGATCGCGGGCGCCGTGGGTTGCGATTGTGGTCTGCGCCATCGGCTGGGCGCTGTGCCTTGGCCTGGGTTTCGAGCGCCTGGTGACCATCGACATTCTCCTTTACGGTGCCAGCCTGTCGCTGGAGTTTATCGCGCTCATCGTTCTGCGCGTTCGCGAGCCCGAACTGCATCGCCCGTTCCGCGTTCCCGGCGGAATGTTTGGAGCTGTAGCCGTCGGCATCGCACCCATGCTTTTACTTGGATTCTCCGTCGTGCGTAGCGAGACCGAGCAGGTCCTGGGGATGAGTTCGTTCGCTTTCGGAATGCTGCTCATCGCCGCGGGCGTGGTGGCCTATCTTCTGAATCACGCGCTAAAACCCGAGGGCTGGACTCCGGCTCCGCAGGAAAAGCCAGAAGCAGTAGCCTGAGAAACCGGGTCACGGATTTACGCGGATTAGCACAGATGAGACTTCATGGTGGAGCTGGAGGTTGAGCCGTGCAGTCCGGTGAAAGAGCTCTGGATGCGCTGCGTTTCTTAGTTCATCTCATTGCCAGCACCCTTGGAGTCACGGTTACGGCAGCTATCCTGGCGTACTCCGTTGCGCTTACCTTACATCCTATTTTTCCATCTATCGGTTCGCGAACGGTCCACTGGGTACTGACAGAAACGCCTTACTTTCCGGTGCAAATCCTCGTTGGGTTGTTATGGGGGTTTCAGCTAGGTCGCCGGTACGGACATAAGGTCATGTTTTGGACCTGGATCGTGCCCGCCCTGGGTATCGCCCTGCTAATTCTTTTCGCTCCGCTTCGCCCCACGGTCGTTTCGGGGGCTGAAATAACTAAGACCGCTCATTTCTTCGGATGGGCCTGCCTTCCACAAAACCACTGCTTCGAGCAGGTGGGGCTTACGCTACCCCTCTACTCAGCGATTGCCTATTCGATAGGCGCCTTCTTTGCGCGGGTTATTAATCTCAACGGAGCGGACAAGCCTATCGCAGCGATCCAGACCAGATGAGTTGGAGGCTGGCGCTGGATAATCACGAAGGTGCTGCGGCGGCGGAATGCATAGATCCTTCGTTGGGATTCCCTGGCTTTGCCAGGGACTCCGCGGCCTCAGGATGACAGGGGGATCGGTAGCGCATTTGTTTTGATGTAAATTAGAGGCAATGACCAAGCGCAAATCCAAGGGCGCCTACATGATTTCGGCTGTGGCTGAGATGTATGGCATCCATCCTCAGACCCTGCGGCTGTACGAGCGGGAAGGGTTGCTGAAACCGTCGCGCACCGAGGGCAACACGCGCCTTTACACCGACGAAGATCTGCAGCGGCTGGAATTCATCCTGTCGCTGGCGCGCGACTTGGGGGTGAACATCAGCGGCATGGCGATCATTCTGCAGATGCGCGAGCGCATGGAAGAAATGCAGCGTCAGATTCAGGACTTCGTGAAGTACATCCAGGAAGAAGTGCTGGCGCGCGCCAACGCGGCCACGGATCCTTCGCGTGGCGCAATCGTTCCAGTGCGACGGGCGATTGTGGCTACGCCTCAGCAGCCTGCTCGTAAGAAGTAAGACGGTTCGTGGGTAGGGTAGGGATCCCTCACTTCGTTCGGGATGACAGTGACACTTCGAGACGACAGTGACAGTTCGGAGTGGCAGCGGCAGTTCAGGATCAGGATCGTCGGGAGAGCCACTCGACTATTGCCGTTGTGGCTCTCCGCAACTCGCGTCTGGAAACTCCTACGCAGCCTTTCCGTGTTTGCTTCCGAAACCCATCCCTACTTTCACTCGTGGATCGATTGCGTACTGGTAAACCGGCGAACCGGTGTTGGGGTTGGTGCAGACTGAAGCCCCGGCGTTGAAACTGTAAGTGTTGTCCGATCCGTGGATCAAGCCCAGGCAGAATGTCCAGGCTCCATCGGAGGCCGGAGTCGACCAGTATGCCTGCTGCTGCTGCGGGTTGGCGAAGAGCAACTGCAGACTGTCAACCACGGAGCGCGGCAAACCATTGACCAGCAGCGGAGACTGCACGCCAGCACTCGCCGGTTCCGAACTGGAGCCCTGACCAAAGACCGCGTTCAACATCAACTTGTACGAGGTCGAGGTCGGGGTGTCCGCCTGAAACACACGAACCAGGACGTTGTAGCCTTCATCTGCATAGACCTGCAACGCACTTGAGGCTTCCTGCACAAAAGTCCAATCGGTTTGAGTCAGTGGCGACAAGATCTGATAGAAGCTGTCCTGCAAAGGAGGAAGCAGAGCGCCCCCTGACAGCCAAACAGCGGATCGAAGCAACGGGTCGGCATTAGAATTGTCCGCCTGAAAGTTTCCATCACTCTTTGCAGCGAGGGAAAAACCCAAATTGAGAAGGTAGTTCATAGTCATCTCCTTTATTTGCAAAAGTTCCTATTTGCAGGGTCCTCGAGTTGCGGGGTCGAGTCTTATCCTCGATAAGTGAAAAGTCAAGGAAAATCACTGTGCCAACGTCTATGGGGAAGGTTTGGCTGGCACAGCATTCAGGATTTTCAAGTGGTAGCGGGGGTCGGCGCGAAGCGAAACAAATTCCGGTTCGTTCTTGATGTCGTTCAGATCCTGCCCAGCTTTGACGGAGGCAAGAAGTGCGTCGAGCGCCTGATCGCGCTTCCCGCAAAGCTCGTACACCAGGGCGAAAGTGTACAGATCAGCCGGGTTGGTGTCGTGGACTCCTTCGAGATCCTTCATTTCTTTGAGAGCTTTGTCTTTGTCGCCACTCTTGGCCAGATACATCGCCAAGTCTGCTCGCAGCTCGGGCTGATTCGGATTCTTGGCAATTTCTTCCGTCACTAACTGGATGGCGTTCTGATAAGCCAGCTTGGCCTTGTCTTTCTTGTCGCTCGACCAGCGGTAGGCATCCCCGAGGTTGCCCCAGCTATCGTAATTATTCGCACCCAGTTCCACCGACTTCTCAAATGCGGGTACAGCCTGATCGTATTTGCCTTGGTAGAACAGGATGGTTCCAAGGTTGGTATACACATCAGCGGCGGGCTTGATTTCGAGCGCATGCTGGAGCGCCGCGACCGCATCGTCGTCGCGACCCGTGGAGTGGTAAACCGCACCCAGATTTCGCAGCGCCGGTACGTTGTCAGGCTCGAGCTTCAGAGCCATTTCCCAAGCCACAGCCGCTTCCTTGAACCGGCCAGCTTGATAGGCGTTGAGACCCGTGGCCAGATAGGACTTCCAGTCCTTGGGATCCAGTTGGAGTGCGCGCTGCAATTCCGCAGAGGCCTGATCACCCTTGCCGATCTTGTCATAAAGCAGGCCAAGGTCACGATGAGGGATTGCGCTCTTAGGATCGAGATCGGCGGCGGTGCGGAACTGCTTTTCTGCGTCGGTCGAGTCGCCGTCGCTCATCTTGGCCATACCAAGCGACACATGGCCGGCGGCGAGATAATTATCAAGACTTACCGCCTTGTTGGCGTATTCCGAGGCGAGCTTCGTCCATTGAGGATCAGGATTGGACGTGTTCTTGTGGTCATAAGCTTCGCTCAGAGCGGCGTAGCTAGCCGCGGACTGAGGGTCGAGTTGGACGGCTCGGCCCAAGAGCTTGATCGCACGATCGACATTGCCATCGCGATCAGAGTGATCCAGATCTTCGCGGGCGCGTCGGTACAGGGCGTAAGCATTGTCTTCCACTGGCGCTTCTTGCGTTCCGGCGGGTTGAGCGATCTTCGGCTTTCTGAGCCAACGCCAGCCCCCGATCGCCGCCAAAGCCAGCAGCACGAGGAAGCCGGCGGCCATCCAAATTTGCAGTTTCGAGAAGCTCCTCAGCCAGGAACTCGGCGCCCGAGCCATATCAATCGTCGCGTCACTGGGATGCCAGGTCAGCGGCCCATCCACCAAACCCACGGCCCCTCGCCGCAACTCGCTGCCGACTTCGGCCATGGTTTGAACTCGCTTCTCGGTTTTTTTCTCCAGCATGCGCGAAATCAAGAACACCAGAGGCTTGGGAACATCGGGTCGCATCTGGGTTAGATCTCGCGGAGGGCTGAAGTGAAGGTTGTGCAGCAGCGCGATCGAGTTCGGTCCGATGAAAGGCAAATGGCCGCTGAACATTTCGAACATCACGATGCCGAACGAAAAAATATCGGAGCGCGCATCCACCGGCTCTCCGCGCGCCTGCTCCGGAGACATGTACGCCACAGTCCCTGTCACCGCGCCGGGTTGGGTCAAAGTGAACTGGTTGGTTCGTTCTGCATCGCTAAGCTCGCTGTCCCCGGTCGCCATGTTGGGATTGAACTTGGCCAGACCGAAATCGAGCACCTTGACCAGGCCATCCTCGGTGACCATGATGTTTCCCGGCTTAAGATCGCGGTGAACGATGCCCGCAGCGTGCGCCTTGGTAAGTGCGTCTGCGATCTGAATGCAATACCGGATGGCTTCGCTCAATTCGAGCTTGCGATTCTTCAGCACCGACGAAAGCGTCACCCCGCGCACGTACTCCATCACGATGAAGTCGGTGTTGCCCTCGGAGTTAACCTCGTAAATAGTGATGATGTTGGGATGATTCAGCGCCGAAGCCGCCATGGCCTCGCGCTGGAAGCGGCGCCTGGCAGTTTGGGTCAGAGGCCGATCGGTGGGAAGAACTTTGATGGCAACGTCGCGGTCAAGCCGGGTGTCATGCGCGCGGTAGACCACGCCCATCCCGCCTGCCCCAAGATCCGCGAGAACGTCGTAATGCGAGAGCCTTCGGCCAATCACGGCTTTGTCCCTCGATCATACGCCAAGCAAGATTTTACACTCAAGCGGCCGCGGTGAAACAAACGGGTCATCTTGCGTGAAGGCTGCTTCACCCAGTTCGCGTGTTAATGTCGAGTCTGATGAGCACCGGAGCTCGCATGTCGACTGCATCAGCAATACTCCGCCAGATGTGTCCCCGATGTCGCTCTGCCAGAATCTTCCGCAAGTCGATCGTCACTGGGTTCCCCCGCATGCACGAATGTTGTCCAAATTGTGGCTTGAAGTTTGAACGCGAACAGGGCTATTTTCTTGGAGCCATGTACATCAGCTATGTCCTGGCTTTGATCACGATTGTTGTGCTCGGATTGTTACTGTGGGCATCGACTACATGGTCGCTGCAGAAAATCACCTTGTGGGCAATTTTGTTGTTTTTACCTTTGGCACCCACACTGACATTGTTCTCGCGGGTACTTTGGATTTATCTGGATCGGGCGATTGACCCGGAATAGGTTCCGCCGGGGCTTCTACGGTTCGTAAACTGAACTGCCCAATCCGGCTTTGCGCGCGGATTCCTGCATATCCTCTAGCTGCTTCTTTTGTTGGTCCAGCTGTTTTTGCATTCGTTCTACTTCGTCCTGCTTGCGAATCTGCCCTTCGTTGTACTGAACACAGTTCGCTACGCAATTCGGCCCCGCAAAGTGGATCGAGGAATTCAGTTTGTCGATTTGTGACTGTAAGGTGGCGATCGAATTCCTTTGCGTTTCAATCTTCGCCTTCCACTGCTCGGCGGCGTGAGTGTCGTTGGACGCGGCCGCCGCAGGCTTTGCTTCGCGCTCGTCAGTGCTGACGGAAGTGCTTGATTCCGGCTCGGTCCGCGCAGGAAGGTCCTCGTTCGTGAGCACCTTGCGTTCGGTGTGCGCGTCCTTTGCCTGCTTCTGGCGCTGCTCGCGAGCCACATCCCCGAGCGATTGGCCGTATGTGCTTGCAATCACAAACAGGACCACTCCGGCTACAGCAACGAATTTGAACGATTGACGCATCGAAAACTCCCTAGCTCCAGAACGGCTAATGTAGGCGCGGGCGTCCCCGCCCGTGCGTCACTGCCAAACTGATGCTTCCCAAGCTTGCTCTTATGCTATCGCCGCAGACTGGCTGCGACGAAGTTACCCTCGTACCGACACCTATGGCGGACAGACTGTCGAGGGAGGCAAGCTGCGAAATTCTGCGCCTCGTTCTGTGGCCGCGAGTGGTACCATCCTTCCGACAGCCATGAAAAACAGACACTTCTTCCCTGCTCCAGCTGCATTTTTTCTAGCCTGCATTCTGGTAGCTCATTCTCAGACCGAATCCGCCCACTCCATCGTGCTGCATGCGGCGCGTCTGCTCGACATCGAAAACGGACGCATCTTGAAACCCGGCGAAGTGCTGGTACAAGGCGAGCGGATTGCAGAAGTGGGTACTAAGGTGGCCCACCCCGTCGGCGCGGAAACCATCGATCTGGGCGACAGTACCCTGCTGCCCGGATTGATCGATGCCCACGTGCATCTATTTCTGCATCCCGGCGCCGAGGACTTACAGACCGTCGAGGAGTCCGTGCCACAAAGGACCATCCTTGCCGTTCTCGCGGCTCGGGCCGACCTCATGGCGGGCTTCACCGCGGAGCGTGACATGGGTACCGAGGGGGCCGGCTCCGCTGACACGGCCGTGCGCAATGCAATCGATCAGGGTCTGGTTCCGGGACCCCGTCTGCGTATCAGCGGGAATGCCGTTGACATTCTTGGCGGACACGAGGACGCCAATCATTTCAATCCCGCGCAACATGTGATGTCAAATGCGACTTACGCGAACAACGCGGCCGAACTCGTGACCGTGATTCGCGAGCAGCTCAAGGAGGGCGCCGATTTCATCAAGATCTATGAGACCGGGCCCGACGCGGTTCGCGATGGCCGATTCTCCACCATTTACCAATACACTGAGGCCGAACTCAAAGCCGCTGTCGATGAAGCCGCGCGTTCCGGCAAGCGCGTTGCGGTTCATGCCACGGGCGAACCCGGCACACTCTATGCAGCGCAGGCCGGCGTCGTTTCCATCGACCACGCCAACCAACTCGGCGACGAAACCATGCGGCTCATGCGTGAAAAACAAATCTTCGCCGTGCCGACTTTCACCATCTTCGAATATTTTTCCGAGCACGCCGATTCGCCCGAGCAGCGGGCACATGATCGCCAGATGCTCGACTTGCACGCAATTGAGTTTCGCAAGCAGCTCGCGGCGGGAGTCCCCATGGCAGTTGGATCGGACGTCGGACCGTTTCCCCACGGCACGCAAGTCCGCGAGTTCGAACTGATGGTGAAATATGGCATGACCCCGCTAGGCGCGCTGCAAGCCGACCTGCTGAACGGAGCCAAATTGCTCGGCTGGCAAGGACAAATCGGCGAGCTGAAGCCCGGCTACCTGGCCGACGTAATCGCCGTCCCCAGAGACCCGTCCCAAGAAATCACCGTGCTCGAAAAAGTAAGTTTCGTGATGAAGGGCGGGGTAGTGTATCGGAAGTGACCGAGGAGAGACGGCCAAGTGCGGCTTCCCTTCAAAGAAGCGCTCATAAACGACTCAGAACCCCGAACGTCTACTCGTCAGCGCAAAGTGTAAATTTCAGGATAGCCTCTACGGGCTGACCTAGTTGTGTTCCTGGAGAAAATTGCCATTGCCTGGCGGCATCGACAGCAGGGTTGCCGAGCATAGGGTTGCCTGAAACAAGTTGAACGTCTTTGACCAGACCAGTGTTCGCGTCGAGAGCAATCGTCAATCGCACCTCGCCTTGAATGCGCGCCTGTTTCGCCAGCGGCGAGTATTTCGGCAGATCATATTTCGAAAGATGCAGCTGGATTGCATTGACGAGTTCGACTGAGGACGGATCTTTATTTGCGGGAGGCCCCGTGTACCCTCGCAGCAGCCATGCCAGGTAGTTGGTGTCGCATTTTTGACCCGCGCAGGTATAGTCGCCAAAGGCGGAATCAAATTTTCCGGAGACTAATTCCGGCAAGAACCTTGTTCCGAGATCCTCAGCCTCCTTTTCTTGAGCCGCGGGAAGGTCGCGGAAAGAGAAGTGCTCCCCAAACGTGTGACTGCGGACTTCCCAAGTCAAGTCCCACAAACGTGTGACGCGAGGATTGTCCCTGCGAAGAACCTTCTGATCAACTTCCGAGGGATAGGGAAAATCGAAAACCTTTTCCTCCCCCCTGCACATTGCAACAATGCTTATGGTTGCGGAGTCCTCGTTGCTTTCCATTGCCTTTGGTACAGCCGCCTTGAGCGCGGACGTCACGCTCTGCCCGGCATAAGAACAAATATCAACTCTTCCCGCTACCTTTCGCATCGTGGTGTCCGGCAACACGCGATCCACGGCCCGAACGAGATCGCCGCCACAATACGGGTTCGCAGCAGATATGCGGATTACGCGGACGCGAACGTCCTTCCCCTGAGGCGTCACTTCCAATATCTCCTCGTACCAGCCAGGAAGATAATCCGAGAAGAAATTAGTAACCGCGTAGAATGATTGCAGCGGATCTGTGTTCTGGGCTCTTGATACTTCAACGCCCAGTAAGAGAGTTCCACACAGAAGCCGCAATGCTGACAGCAGCAGGTTACGACGACGCATGGTGCACCTCGCTCGCGGCTTCGGCCATCGACTTACTGCCATTGTAGTGCTATGAACTCCGAGCCCGAGGACTGGACACCCCGTATTAAGCTGAGCCCTACTCCGACCGCCCCAGCACCTGCCGCAATATCAGCATCTCAATCTCCCGGCGCGACTGCCGAATCTCCTGGATCTCATAACGCCAGCGCTTAATCTCCAAATCTTTCTGTTGGAGATAAGCCTCATGCCTCTTCAGAAAAAGCGCCAGTATCTCGTCCGCTCGCGAAAGCATCCCCCCATGCGCGGCAGCAGGATTAACACCGGCTCTAGCCTCGAGCGACTCCGCTAAGCCATGCGGCTCGGCAGCGATGTCCATATCTGTACCGTCGCTCGGCAGCAGTCCCACAAATTCCAATCCGAAACAATAGCCATTGCGATCGCGCACCGACGCGGCGACCCGAAGGCGACTCGAAGTCTGAAACTCTATCTCCATCAGATCACCTGGCTGCAGCGGCACGCCTCCATAGAGCGCCATTCCGCCCTGGCTGATCTCGGTGGTCAACCCGGGCACAATAATTTCCGAAGTGTCGTTGGGAGTAATGATGCGGACAGGCAGCTTCACCTGGTGTCGCGGCCAACGTCGAGTGTTTGGGGGAGCCATCGCTATTTCAGTATGTGCACCTGGAAGAGATAAAAAGCGCAACCCAAACCGAGGATTCCCAGTGCAACCGCTCCCGCGGCAACTTTGAAGAGCCGTCCGCGCGGCTGATTCTCAGTGCTCGAAGCTGCCCTGAGCTTTTCCATCCACTTCTGTTCAGCCGCATCCGCATTCGCGCTGTTCAGATTCAACGATGATTGAATGGCCGCTCCCAATCGGCGGCGATCGTCTACCGGAAGCGAAACAAAGCGAAATGGCTGTTGTGTGCTGGTGAGCGGGCTCAGCATTTCCGCAGCGCCCAGTACGGTTCCGGCGTGAGTCAGGAACATCACCTTCACCTGCGAGCCTTGATCGATCGGGCTAGGCAGGGAAAGCAATCCACCGTTCACCGAGAGCACCTGCAGTTTGCCGGAAGCGCGTTGACCATCCTGAAATCGAAGGACTGCGGGTGTGAAGTCTGCGAGATTGATTCGCGGCGCGCGCAGTGGAGCGTGCAGTTGGGAGAGGCCGTCCATATTCCATGCCAGTATGGAGCGCACCCGCTACCAACGGGAGATTACGAAAGGAGTTGTACGAATTCCATCTTCCAAATTCGGACTTATGCGCCTGCTTTCGTAATGTGCGCGATCTCTCGCCGCGTGGCATAGTGGAACTCGTAATGGCCGACTTCCCCCACACCAGACGAAAAATCCGTGCCCCTCGCGTCAATCTGTGGGGAACCGTTTCCGCGACAGTTCAACTGGAAAATGGCCGCCAACTCTGGGCCACGATGCTCCGGCTTTCGACCACCGGAGGCTTGCTCGAACTTCCCAATTGCCTCGACGAGGGAGTGACCGTGAACCTGACCCTGCACCTCGGCTCCCGCGCGGTACGCGGGAAGGCCGCGATGTTGTTCCCAATGTGCGCCACGCAAGGCTATCTGCAGCCTTTCCGCTTCACCGACATGCGCGACCAAGAACGTTTCGCGCTTCAGGCTGAAATCCGAGAATTGCTGCGGCAGACCAGGCTGCTGTCAACGGGACGCCGCCCCGTCGGCCTGATTCGACCCCGATTCCTGCCGAAGTCCCTCTGAGTCAGCCGGGCTTCCCGACCCTCCACCCACAACCCGCTCGATGAGACTATAAAGGAAGAAGAAACGAGTCCGCAGCACTCGACTCGATTTCCCCAATGCGAGTTGCCGGGACACCGCAACCGAGGTTACGCAACCCAGGAGACATCAACGATGACTTCCTCACTCACCAGAAAACACGCCGGCCCTGGGCCAGCAACGGACCAACCCCCGGTCCCCGAGCCTACGTTCGCCGAGCGCACGCGTACCCTGATGTACCTGGGCCGCATCGGCAGCCTCTCGACTCTTTCGCGGAAACAACCGGGGTTCCCGTTCGGATCCGTGATGCCCTACGGGTTGGACGATCACGGCCGACCCATCTTCCTTATCAGCACCATGGCCATGCACACCCAGAACCTGCAAGCCGACCCTCGCGCCAGCTTGCTCGTGACTCAGGATGCCGCCGACGGTGATCCGCTCGGAGCATCCCGCGTGACTTTAGTAGGAAACGTTCAGCGAATACCGGAGCCGGAGGTCGCCGAAGCTCGTGCTCTCTATCTGGCACGCTATGCCAACAGCAAGTACTGGGTGGACTTTGAAGACTTTTCTTTTTACCGCATGGAAGTAGTGGATGTTTACTACGTGGGCGGCTTCGGAGTCATGGGTTGGGTTTCGGCTTCCGAATATAGCGATAGTCAACCCGATCCTCTGTCCGACTCCATGGCCGAAATTATCCAGCACATGAATGCCGACCACAAAGATGCGCTCGTCCTGCTTGCCCGAGAATTTAGTCGGATTGAGTCGCAGGAAGCGACCATGACCGCCGTCGATCGCCTCGGCTTTCATGCGCGCTTGAAAACCCAGGAGGGCATGCGCGGTACCCGCATTCCCTTCTTACGCGAAGTGCACAACCCGGCGGAGACGCGAAGAGTCCTGGTAGAAATGGTGCAGCAAGCCCGCTCGCAAACGAAATAAATCTCGAGCAAGCTGCTGAAAACTCGATGTTGGCATTTGCTTTTGGGTGGCGCAACGCTTCAGCGCTGCGGTAAATGCTCTCGAACAGCGAAGGCTTTAGCCGCTGAGGTCGCGACTTATTGCTGGACCTTCGCCCGCCACGCGAAGAACCCGGGTCCCCTCGCTTCGCTCGTGATGACAACAACTGAAACCTTACCTAGCAAGACGGGGGCGAGCGAACTCGCCCCCCAAATGGGCTTAAGCTGCGGATCTTTTGGATCCGCCAGCCTGCGCAGCCGTAGTTGCTTGTCCTGCAGGCTTTCCCGTGAGCGCCGCCAGCAACTGGGCCCCATCGGGAGTACCAAGTCCGGTGCACGCATCCCATCCTGGACCTGCGCTAAACGAGCCGTTGTTGCCTTGAGTAACGTCGTGAAATCCCGACGCTTCGACCGCCTGCGTGTAGATCAACGGGTTGAGATACCCGATTGGTTTTCCCGTCTGCTGATTGATGAGCGCCACCAGCGCCGCCCACAATGGCGCAACCGCGCTGGTGCCGCCGAAAACAGCACTCTCTCCATCGACGAGAACGTTGTACCCGGTATTTGGGTCGGCGTCGCCGGAGACATCCGGCACGCCTCGCCCGCCCCCGGTAATGCCGAATGCGCTCTGCCAGGTTGGGAGCGGGAACACGCCACTAAATCCGCCGCCACCGGCTCCTCCACTGGGCTGGTCGTTCCAGACCGTTTCGTTGACGATTTGATCGTTCGAAGCTTGCAGTGTGGTGCCACCGCAGCCCAGTACGAACGAATCGGAAGCCGGAAAATCAACATGGTTATTGCCGTCATTCACTCCGTCGGACGAGCCATTGTCACCCGAGGCCACGCAGACGGTTACACCCATGGCCGCGGCCGCCTGGAAAGCTTCGTCATAGTTGGTGAGCGACTGCGCTGTCCATTGCGACTCGGCTGAGCCCCAACTGATCGAAATGACCGACGGTTGATTGGTGCTGTCGTGAGCTGCCGTGGTGATCGCGTCCAGAAAACCTTGATCCGTGTTCGGTGCAAAATAGACAACGATCTTCGCCGCTGGGGCAATCGCGCCCGCCACTTCAATGTCGAGCATCACTTCACCGTCAGCGCTGTCCGGAGTGCTTGGGCTGTTGCTGCCTCCATCCACAGACACCGAGATGACTTGCGGCACATTGAGATTGAGCGAGCCAAAATAGTTGCTCAGGTCATCCAGCTGAAACCCTCCACCCAACTCAATGATCCCGATGCATTGGCCAGTTCCATCTCCCGTCGGGTAGTCGTAGATTTTCGCTACTTCATTGGGATCGTGCGAGGCCGAAGCGGCGTGACTCTTGATTCCGGGAGTCTGGGGCAAACGTCTGAAATGCGGTTCCGCCTGAGGCCGGTTGTCGAGACCAAATACTCCTTTGACGATGTCCGCATACTCCGCGGGCACACTGATGGGGCCGGTACGGCCGCGGAAATTTCCCTTCGGGTGGCTGTACTCTTTCAGTTCCACGTTAAAGGCTTTTTGCAGGTTGCTTACGGTTCCTGACAGGATCACGGTCCGGCGCGCGAGTTCCGTGCCGGTTTCGTGAACCTTCAGGTTGAATTCCTTAGCGAACTTCTTGATTGCTTCGAGATCAGCGGGATCGGCACCGTAGGTATTCTCAAACTCGGTGCGTGAGATGTGCTTGAAACCTGGCTTTTCGAGTTCACTCCTTGACTGTTTATGCTTGGCCTCGGATTTCGAGCGCAGTCGTAGTGAGACTTCAACGACCTGGTCCGGATGGGCATTGTGAATCAGGCGCGCACCACGAACCGGCTCACGTTCACTGCCAGTAACGACGCTAAATTTTCCTGCGGAAGTCACAACTGCTCCTTCGTTCGGGGGAAACAGACCGGCTGGGAATGGATCGCGACAGGAGTCGCACAGGCGAGGGAAGTCCGAGGGTCGTCCCGCCGTTCACAGAGTCCCGAATCGAGCCGAGAATATCAGAAACTTGAAAATTATCAATACCAATTTGACGGAATGATTCGGAAGAAGTGTGTTCGTGTTCCACTATGGAACTGCGCGTTGTCGCTCCACCATGGTCATGCTGATCAGTGTGACGCTGTTTACGGTCTCCAGGGCTAGCGCGCGTTGGGCCGCGTTCCTCTGGCTTTTTGCCCTCTGGGATATCGCCTACTACGCCGGGCTCTGGGCCACCGTGCGATGGCCCGCTTCCCTCACCGACCTTGACGTGCTGTTTCTCATTCCCGTGCCGTGGATCGCACAAGTGTGGTTCCCGTTGCTGGTAAGTGGGCTGACGGTCCTGGCGATCGCCGTCTCAAACGGCCAACCTGCCGGTTCTGGTTACCGATAACGCTACACCACAGTCATCTTGTCCAGCTTACGAACCTGCTTCACTCTAAGACTGTGGAGAACTCCGCTAAATCGAGCCCACCGATCAAATGACTGAAACCAAGACCTCTGTACCCGGAGCGGACTGGACCAAGCTCCTCACCGACCCGGAAATTGTGAGTCATCTCGGCGAGCTCCTGCAGGCTTATCGCGACGCCCAAGCCGGTCAACGCGACCAGGTGTTGCTTGAGACCATGCGCAAGATCAAGAGCAGGGGTCCAAGGGTACAGTCCACGGCGTCAGCTTCTCCCAAGCCTTCTCCAGAGCCCCCAGTCGCGGTCACGCCGGCAGCGACTCCACCGTTCGAGCCGGATATTTTCACTCCCTGCTGGGGCCAGGATCGGCGGCGCTATCCGCGAATGAAGTGTTTCGTCGCAGTCGAATTGCGCATCGACGGGTCGCCCACGCCAGTTTGGGGTAATCTGTCGAACACCAGCTTGGGCGGAGGCTTCGTGGAGACTGCGACTCCAGTCAAAACCGGAGTGAAGCTGGAAATCGGACTCTGGGTGGCTAACGGGAAAATCTGGGTGAAGGGTTTGATCCTCAACGGAATCGTGACCCGGAGCAATCCCACATTTGGGGTTCGCCTCAAGTTCGACAATCTTGAACCCGCCGAACGCGAGACGCTCAAGCAATTCTTGAAATTCGTGGAAAGCATTACCAAGAGCTATCAGACCCAACAGGGCTACCTCGCACAAATGAAGCGCTAGTGTCCTGAATCAGAAATCCATCCTGAACCCTTTTTCCTGCCTATTACATCCTAGAGATTAAGGATGCTAAGCGGATCACAAATTCCCGCGGAAGAGGTTCGTGTTTTCTGCTTTGATCATCCGCACGCGGCTTTCGAAAGCTTGATAAACTGCCTGATGTGGGGCACGTCCTCCGTTCTCACTTCCTGAGACGCGGAGGCACCGATCGTACGGCTGACCACTTCGTCCGAAGGGAGAACTTTCTGTGGTAGCGAGCGAGCAACTTCTGACTGGCAAGCAACTGGAAACCCTGAGCATCAACACAATCCGGACTTTGGCGATCGATGCCGTGCAAAAAGCAAATTCCGGCCACCCGGGCGCACCCATGGCGCTGGCGCCCGTGGCCTATTGCCTGTGGCAGCAATTCCTTCGCTTTGATCCCGAAAATCCCACCTGGCCCAATCGCGACCGCTTCGTGCTCTCGAATGGCCACGCCTCCATGTTGCTGTACGCGATGCTCTATTTGTCCCAGGTTCGCGGAGTGAATCCGGATTACGAGACGACCGGAGAATTCGCTGTCACCTTGGACGACATAAAGAACTTCCGTCAGATTGATAGCAAGACTCCCGGGCATCCCGAATACCGCCATACCGCTGGCGTAGAAACCACGACCGGCCCTCTGGGCCAAGGCATCGGAAACACCGTGGGCATGGCGATTGCGGCCAATTGGCTTGTGGCGAATTTCAACCGGCCGGGCTTCGAGATCTTCAACTACAACGTCTACGCCTTCTGCGGTGATGGCGACCTCATGGAAGGAGTAGGCTCCGAGGCGGCGTCGCTGGCGGGTCACCTGAAGCTGCCCAACCTGTGCTGGATTTACGACAACAACCGCATCACGCTGGATGGGCCCGCTGACTGGTCATTCACCGAAGATGTGGGTGAGCGCTTCCAGGGTTACGGTTGGAACGTAGTTCACGTGACCGACGCCAATGACCTTGACGCGCTGGCCAAGGCCTACAACAACTTTCTTCAGACCCGCGATCGACCCACCCTGATCGTCGTAAACAGCCATATCGGTTACGGATCGCCGCACAAACACGATACGAATGAGGCCCATGGCGAGCCCTTAGGCGAGGAAGAAGTGCGCCTCACCAAGAAGAATTATGGTTGGCCAGAGGACGCGAAGTTCCTCGTTCCCGATGGCGTGCTCGATAACTTCCGCCAGGGAATCGGAAAACGCGGACACGACCTGCAGCAGAAGTGGCAAACATCATTCGCGGAATACAGCAGAAAATTTCCCGAACTCGCGGAGCAGATCAACCGCATGCAGCACCGCGAACTGCCCGACGGATGGGACAAGAACCTGCCCACCTTCCCCGCCGACCCGAAAGGGATGGCAACCCGCGACAGCGGCGGCAAAATGCTAAACGTACTCGCGCAAAATATTCCGTGGCTGATGGGCGGTTCAGCGGACCTGGCGACTTCAGACCGCACACGGCTGAAATTTGAAGGCGCCGGAGATTTTCAACTCGGAAGTTATGCCGGTCGCAATCTGCACTTCGGAGTTCGTGAGCACGCCATGGCCGGAGCGATTAACGGTATGGCGGTCTCGAAGATTCGTCCTTACTGCGGCACGTTCTTCAACTTCACGGATTACATGAAGCCTGCGGTCCGTCTGGCCGCGCTCATGCAGATCCCTTCGATCTTTATTTATACACACGATTCCATCGGCTTGGGCGAGGATGGTCCCACTCACCAGCCGATTGAGCAATTGGCGATGTTGCGCGCCGTTCCCGGCCTGGTACTGCTCAGACCAGCGGACGCCAACGAAGTCGTGGAAGCCTGGAAAGTGATCATGCAACTAAAGCATGAACCTGCGGCAATCGTATTAACAAGGCAAGCGCTCCCGACCTTTGACCGCTCGAAGTATGCGCCGGCCACTGGCGTCGCCAAAGGAGCGTATGTGTTGGCCGATGCGCCCGACGGCAAGCCGGAAGTCATTCTGATGGGAACGGGAAGCGAAGTATCTCTCTGCGTGACCGCGTACGAGCAACTCACGTCAGCAGGAATCAAAGCTCGCGTTGTCAGCATGCCCTCGTGGGACATTTTCGAAAAGCAAAGCGAAGACTACAAGAAACAGGTTCTGCCGCCCGCAGTGAAAGCGCGAGTTTCGGTGGAGGCCGCATCCACGTTCGGTTGGTCGCAGTACGTTGGACCGACCGGGCGAATGATTGGGATGCACAGCTTCGGCGCGTCGGCACCGATCAAAGACCTGTTGAAGAAATTTGGCTTCACGCCAGAGAAAGTGATTGAGGCGGCGCTGCAGGCGATCGCGTCGTCGAAATAGAGTTTGGGCGAACACAAGCTGGTGGTAGTGCGCGCCAGATCCTTCGGGACCTCCGGTCCCTCAGGATGACGTCAAAACCTAAGGGCTACGTCAAGAACTAAGCGCTTCGTCAAAATCTGAGTGCTGCGTAGGATCATCCAGTTCTTGACGTCATCCTGAGGGACCGTAGGTCCCGAAGGATCTCGCGTGGGGTGAGAGAATGTCGGCTGTGCGTTCAGAATTTTGAATCAGGAGGCATCAATGGCAACCGGAATCATTGAGACCGCAAAAGCAACCAATCCACTAAAAGATCTCCTTAAGTACGGCCAATCCGTATGGCTGGACTATATCCGTCGCGACCTGCTCACCAGCGGCGAGCTCAAGCGCCTGATTGAAGAGGACGGCCTTCGCGGCATGACCTCGAATCCCGCCATCTTTGAAAAGGCGATCGCGGACAGCACCTTGTACAGCGACATCCTGCAGTCCCTGCGATCAAGAACCGATCTCGATGCCAAAGGCCGCTACGAGATTCTCGCCATCCGCGACATTCAGGATGCCGCCGACTTCTTGCGCCCGGTGTACGACAGCTCGAAACGCCGCGACGGATACGTCAGCCTCGAAGTATCGCCATATCTGGCTCGCGATACCCAAGGCACTCTGGCCGAAGCGCGCCGACTTTGGAAGACCGTAGGCCGGCAAAACGTGATGATCAAAGTCCCGGGCACAGCCGAGGGCATTCCGGCCTTCCAACAGTTGATCAGCGAAGGCATCAACATTAATGTGACGTTGCTGTTCTCGCAGGAAGTTTATAAACGCGTGGCAGAAGCCTACATTGCAGGCCTCGAACAACTGTCAGCCCGCGGAGGCGACGTCAGCAAAATCGCCAGTGTAGCCAGCTTCTTCATCAGCCGTATTGACAGTTCCGTGGATGCCATTGTCGGTGAGCGCCTCAAGGCTTCCAAGGACCAGCGCGAGCAGGAGCAATTGAAAAGTATCCTCGGCAAGGTTGCGATTGCCAATGGCAAGCAAACCTACGTCAGCTATCAGAAAATCTTCAGCGGCGATCGTTGGAAAGCCTTAGCCGCCAAAGGCGCACAGACGCAGCGTGTGCTCTGGGCCAGCACCAGCACTAAAAATCCCAACTATCGTGACGTGTTGTACGTGGAAGAACTGATCGGGCCGGACACCGTCAACACGATTCCGCCAGCGACGCTGGATGCCTTCCGCGACCACGGTCGCGCACGGCCCAGCTTGACCGAAGACGTTGAATCGGCCAATCGAACTATGGAGACGGCGGCCAAGGTCGGGATCTCGATGAAAGAAGTCACCGACAAGCTGACCGACGACGGGGTCCGCCTCTTTGCCGAGGCCTTCGACAAATTGCTGAAAGCCGTGGAAAAAAGTTCGAAGTGACAACCGCGAAAGCGCAACTTCGTGCGGCGCCGCACTGAACGTATCGTAGCGCCGGCATCTTGCCCTCGCTTTTGAAAGGCGGCGCCACTGGATTCGCCAGAACTAGAAAAACGATTTAATATTGGGCGAAGCGCTATGAATCCGGGAATGATCAAATCACACTCTCGCGAAGAGACGGCCCGTGCATCGAAAATCCGGCGGACCTCTGGACCTATCCGCCGCATTCAGCTTTCAACTAGAGGGTAATGGCTATGGCTACGACAGAAGCGCTTCACGAAACACAGCAACACCGCCCAGGCAGACCCGCCGATCCTTGCGTCATGGTGATCTTTGGAGCAGGCGGCGATTTGACCGGACGCAAGCTTATTCCCGCACTTTATAACCTGGCCAAGGCCGAACTGCTCTCTCGCGAATTTGCCATCGTAGGTACATCGCATCGCAAGATGTCGAACGACGACTTCCGCCAAAAAGTCGCTGAAGATATAAAGCACTACGCCGGCGGGGATGCTGACCAGGACATCGTCGAATGGTTTCTCAAACGTTTGTACTACGTGGCCGGCGAGTTCAACGACAAGAATGTTTATGCGCAGTTGAAGGACTTTCTACAGAAAGTCGACCAGGATCACACCACGCACGGCAACTTTTTCTTCTACCTGGCGACTGCCCCGAATTTCTTTGGCCCGATCGTGGAACAGCTGGCAGCGGTTGGACTGATGGAAGAAGACAATCAGCACTGGCGCCGGGTCATCATCGAAAAACCATTCGGGCACGATCTGGACTCGGCGAGGACGTTAAACGTCCAACTTCTGAAGGTTGCCAAAGAAAAGCAGATTTATCGCATCGATCATTATCTGGGCAAGGAAACCGTCCAGAACATTTTGGCCTTTCGATTCGCCAATGGAATTTTCGAGCCCATCTGGAATCGCCGTTATATCGATCACATCCAGATTTCTGTGGCGGAAACCGTGGGAGTGGAGCAGCGCGGCAGCTATTACGATCAGGCCGGCGCGTTGCGTGACATGGTGCCCAACCACATCATGCAACTGATCAGCCTGACTTCCATGGAGCCGCCCGTTTCGTTTCACGCTGACGCGGTGCGGGATGAGCAAGCCAAGATTCTTCATGCCATCCAACCCATCACTGCGGAAGAGGTACTTACCAGAACAGTGCGCGGGCAATATGGACCCGGAATCATCAAAGGTCAGCGTGAGCCTGGCTATCGTGAAGAAGGCGACGTTCCCCCTGACTCAAGAACCGAGACGTTTGTCGCCATGAAGCTGCTGATCGACAACTGGCGCTGGGCCGACGTTCCTTTTTATCTCCGCACCGGAAAGCGCTTGTCAGCACAGAATACACACATCGTGATTCAGTTCCGCCGAGCCCCCTTCGTGCTCTTCCGTGACACTCCGGTCGAGAATCTGATGCCCAACCAACTGGTGCTGCACATTCAGCCGGAGGAAGGAATCTCTTTGCAATTTGCGGCCAAGGTTCCTGGACCGATTATGCGGTTGGGTGCGGTTGACATGAACTTCGAGTATGCCGACTACTTCGGAACTCAGCCTAGCACGGGTTATGAACGTCTGCTCCACGATTGCATGATCGGCGACCAGACTCTGTTCCAGCGCGCGGACATGGTCGAAGCCGGGTGGTGTGTGGTGAGTCCGGTTTTGGACGTCTGGAAGGCGCTGCCTCCCCGCAATTTCCCCAACTACGCCTCCGGCACGTGGGGTCCGAAAGAGGCCGATGACTTGCTCGAGCGCGACGGCCGTCACTGGAGGAACTTCGAGAAATGATCCTGGCGGGCGACATCGGAGGAACGAATGCAAGGCTGGCCTTCTTCGATGTTGCGGACGGCCACTTCCGGGTGGTGTCTACGTCCGTGTTCCCTAGCCGCGAATACGCTGGCCTGGAACAGATCGTCTCCAAGTTCGTCGAGACTGCAAAACTGCATCCTGATGCCGCCTGCTTTGGCGTACCCGGCCCGGTTCGCAACGGGCGGGTTGAGACCTCCAATCTTCCCTGGGTCATTGAGTCCGCACGTCTCGCCGACGAGCTCAATTTGAAGAAGACCGTTCTCATCAACGATCTCGAAGCCAACGCGTGGGGCATTGCCGCTCTCGATCCGGAAGATGTCGTGTCGCTGAACCAGGTGAAAGGAAACCCCGAGGGCAATCAGGCCGTCATCTCCGCTGGCACCGGACTGGGCGAGGCTGGCATGTACTGGGATGGATCGCGATATCTCGTCTTCGCCACCGAGGGTGGCCACGCCGATTTTGCTCCGCGCAACGAATTGGAGATGGAGTTGTTTCGCTACCTCTCTGGCCGCCATGGACACGTCAGTTACGAGCGTATTGTCTCCGGTCCTGGACTCGTCAACGTCTTCCACTTCCTGCGCGACACTGGCCGCGGAACGGAGCCGCAGTGGCTCACCGATGAACTGGTGCACGGCGACCCTGCGCCTGCAATCTCCAGAGCCGCACTCGACGGTAAGTGCGGGCTGTGTGAACAAGCGGTGGATCTTTTCGTCTCGGTCTTTGGGGCGGAGACGGGAAACCTTGCTCTCAAGCTGATGGCCACCGGAGGAGTTTACCTCGGCGGTGGCATTGCTCCCAAGATGCTGGCCAAATTGTCCGGGCCATTGTTCATGAATGCATTCGTCGGAAAAGGCCGGATGCAGCCCCTGCTCGAAGCCATGCCAGTCAAAGTCATCACCAATGACAAAGCCGCGTTGATGGGAGCCGCTCGCTGCGCCGCCGTCAACGGATCGGCCTGACGTCCCCGCCCGCCGACCCGGCTCACGACCCGAGGAATGAGTGTACCCCCGATGTTGCACCAGTTTGGGCGCGTCTGACATGATGCCTCCTGCGCAGACGCCGGATTATCCACCCGCCACACCCGGTTGGCCGACGCAACGCCACGCAAAGCGCAAAATCGAGCGGGCCAGCCCAACATTCCAACCCCAGCTCTAAATCACACATAAACATGGGGTGCCCCATTCTTTCCGCGTTCTTTGCGGAAAGGGTGGGAGGCGAGAATGCAAACAGCACGAACCCAATGACTCCGGACCGGTCTCAATGATCTCCCCAGGCGCAGTCCAGGATTCCCAAATTGGAACCCGATCACCCGCCCCACCGCTTTTCTCTTGCCCTCACCCTCCACTTCCGATAAGATATCAGTACATAGGTTATCTATAAGATAATCTAGATCTTTGACAACCTATCCAGTACGAGCGGTTCCAAAGTGGAACGCGCCAGCGACAGAGCCAACGTAACTCCTATGTTTCCAAGATTTTGCCTCTAACTACCTTAAGAACCATAGATCTAGGAGGCAAGAAAACTTCCGGTCCTTTGTTTTCTAGATTTTAGGCCGAAACGAGATTTTTTCTTGACCCAAATTATGCACCAGAATGTGTGCAACGGAATCCGTACATTGGGTCCAGGGCGCCGGACCAGACTCCCAAGTTTGTGAGCCCCCGCAAGATCCAGCCGGGGACTTGTGCGATATTTTGTTGCTCATTGGATGTCATTTAGAGGTAGGATGCAGACGTTATGCGCGGTACGCACCGCCATGGCGAATCGTACGTCCTCGTAGCGCCGGCTCTTTCGTTGTGCGCAAGCGTCGTCCTCTTTATCATATTCATAGCCGCTCCCCTGGCCGCGCAGGCTACTCGGGCTTCGCTAGGCGACCACGGCTTTGGGTACGATTTCCACAATGCCGTGCCCAGCATTCCTGACGATCGAGTTAAGGTGCCAGACAGCGTGCCGCCGCCCACGAATACGCCCGGTGACGAGTCCTGTTTCATGCCGCCGCTGACCGGGATCCGTTCTCCCACCGCGGGAGTTGCGTCTTTGGAAGTTCCGGGACCGGCTCGAAAGGATTTTCAGCGCGGCTGCGGCGCGGCAAGCCACAACAAATTGGCCAAGGCCGAAGAGCATCTTCGCAAGGCGCTCGATGAAGATGCGCAGTACCCAGCGGCGTGGGTACTGCTGGGCCAGGTTTTGAAGGCACAACAGAAGCCCGACGATGCCCGCAGCGCCTGCTTCCAGGCGCTAAAAGTGGACGCCAGCTATGTTCCTGCCGATCTCTGCCTTGCCGATCTTTACGCAGTCGGGCAGAGATGGGAAGAGATGCTGTGCTTTGCCAACAGTGCAGTTGCTCTCGACCCGGCTAGCAATCCCGATGCCTATTTCTATGCCGCTGGAGCGTACCTTGGACTGCATCGGCTCGCTGAGGCAGAGAAGAGCGCGTTGAAGGCAGCGGAGATCGATAAGACCAACCGCGAACCCCGGACCCACTTTCTGCTGGCGCAAGTCTATGAACTGGAGCGTAAGCCGGATGCAGAAGCGGCCCAGCTTGAGGAATATCTGAAATCTGTCAACGACCCGCAAGAAAAGGTGATGGTAAAGAAGTACCTGGCCGATCTCACCGGCAATCCCAAGTAATACGAATTCAGACCTCGCGGTCTTAACTCAGTAAACGTCCCTTCACTGTATCGGTTCGTGATAACTGTCGGATCAAATCTCACCAGTTCGGAAGTGTCGGAGAGCGCCAGAGGCGCCGGAGATGAGCGTCGTGATGCGGGTATTTTAACGGGGCAGCGGTGGAGCGTCGGCCCGCTTTTTCTTGCCAACGACTAGTAATGAACTTCCGAATGGAACACGCAGTCGGCTCAGGGTCTTTTGCTCCAATCGGGATATCCGATAGAGGGACTCATTCACCCAACCTTTGCTTGCTTTCGGCAGCTTCGCTTTCAACCCAAGGGCTTGTTCCGCGAGCCGGAGACCCAGCTTGATGGGAAAAGTCCAGTGGTATAAATACCGCTCTTCTTCGATATCCAGGCCAGCACCATTCGCAATCTTACGGAACGACTTCTTCGTGTAGCGGGTCTGGTGATGATTCAGGACATCATGATTCGTCCAAAGCACCCTGAATGCGGGAACAGTTGCGACAAAGGTGCCTTCCGGCTCCAGCAGTTCCATGGCGTGTCTCAATGCAGCAACGGGATGCTCGAGATGCTCCAACACATCGAGCATCAGGATCAGCGAATATTGTTTGCCGGATATGAAGTGCTCGTCGAAAGGGCAGATGTGAATACGATTGCGGTCAGCATTGTCGGGGCTGACCAGTTCAGCAGAAGGCTCGATGCCCTCAACCTCTCCAAATTCCTTCAGGCGGCCAAAGAAGAGACCGTCTCCACATCCGATGTCAAGGATCGTGGTCCAACCGGCCGCGGGACGATATCGCCTAAGCGTCTCGACAATGTACTCAGTGCGGGCGCGCCACCACCAGTGCGTCTCGAACAAATCGCGGTAACGATCGCCATAGTCTCGATCCAAGCCATTCTACCGTGGAGCTGATTTTCTTGCGGTTACATCGGCCTTCTGAGGGCGGCCCTGCGCTTCGCCGCATTGTATCGCGCCGTCGGCAATTAGTTTGCGAACCACGTAGTGGGGACGGCCCTTTGCTTCTTCATAGATACGCCCCACATATTCACCAATAATCCCCAGGAAAAAGAGATTGATCCCGGAAAGAAAGGTGATCGCCAAGATCAAGGCCGTGAATCCCTGGGGCGTCTTCAGCCAGAACCTTGCATAAACCGAATAGAGCGAAAAGGCCGACGAGATCACTATGGCGGCTGCACCCACAAGGGCTGCCGCTCGCAACGGAACAATCGAAAAGGCGAAGATACCGTCAGAAGCCAGCTTCAAGAGCCGGAGGCGGCTGTATTTTGTTCTTCCGGCCTGGCGCGCGGAGCGTTCGATGGGCACTCCGATCTGACGGAAACCAACCCAGGTCCGGAGTCCGCGAAGATAACGGTGGTGTTCCGGCATGCCGCGGATTTCATCCATCACTCTGCGCGACATCAAGCCGAAATCGCCCGCATCCAGCGGCAGCCTCGTCGAAGACAGGACCGCAAGCAACCGGTAAAACACCCAATAGCAGAAGCGTAGCCAGAAGGATTCCTTGCGATTGACCCGGCGGCCGTACACCACGTCGTAGCCTTGGTGGTATTGCTCGATCAGCGCAAAGACGGCCTCGGGAGGGTCTTGCAGATCGCCGTCCATCAGGACGGCCACATCACCGGTGACGTGATCCAGAGCGGCGCTGAGCGCGGTCTGATGGCCGAAGTTGCGGGAAAGGCCCACGGCTTTGATGCGGGGGTCGAGGGCGGCCGCGTCCTCGAGCAATTGCCAGGTGCGGTCGGTACTGCCATCGTCGGTCAATACCAGTTCGTGCGGACCGCCGGGAATCTGATCCATGACAGCCCGAGTGCGGCGAAGCAGTTCGGGCAGCACCAATTCTTCGTTGTAGACGGCGATGGCGAACGAGACGCAAGGGTCGGCTTTCATGGGCGGGTCGTCCCCTTGAAATAAATCATGTTCCACAAAGTCAGGCCCAAGCCGGTGAGGGGGTAAGGCTGGAATAGGACCGGTTTAAAGATGGTGGAAAAGATGTGCTGCCATTCGGGCAGAGGGCGGGCGTACTTGCCGCGATCCCAGCGTGCGAGGAGGCGTGAAATCGAGGCATGGGGCGGCATGACTAACTCGAGAATATGGACATGCCCATCGGCGGTGAGCAGAGTGTTGAGATGGAGGAGAATGCTCTCCACCTCACTGGTGTTGAGGTGATGCAGGAAACTGTTGACGAGGACGAAGTCAAAGCGGGCGCCGGCCGGCGGGCGGTAGGTGCGGACGTCGCAGGCGACAAACTCGCCCCGGTAACGCTGGCGGGCATCCTGAATGTAGTCTGGGTTGATGTCTACTCCCAGATACTCGGCTTGAGTGAAATACTTGGCGTTGGTGCCCGGTCCGCAGCCGACATCGAGGACTCTGCGGACGCGCGCCATCTGGTTGTGAACCAGGACGGGGGCGAACTTCTGGTCGGCAAAAGGCGCCTGCCAGAGCCTGTAAACAGGCGCTTGCCCGAGCAATCGGCCGGCTAGGTCGTTCATGGCGTCCTCGCGGTTCAAGTATACCCATCGCCTCGGTCCGCATGGGCCGGCAGAGAGAGGAACGTCAGCGTTTGGTCAGTTCCATCCGCCAGCCCGGATTGATCGGAATCACTAATGTGGTACCGGAGGGAGCGGACTCAAAACTGTCAGCGTATCGCTGAAAATGGTAATCCCCGAAGGCAGTATAGCGCCAATCCTTGGAGATCCCGATGGGCAGCAGGAGCAATATAGCCATGGCGATGTAGCGCAACATGCGGGCAGAATGCGAACTGGCGACGATCCATAACAGCGACGCGATGAATGCCAGCATTGGCAGGAAGTAGTAGCGGTTACAGGCGCCCGGTATAAGAAACACTCCCCAGTCAAGCTGCTCCGGCAAACCGGCTTGAGGCCGAGCAATTCCGAGCCCCGGGACTGCGAAGGAAAATGCCAGGAACGCTCTCAGTTCGAGCGGCGCAGAAAAAAACGCATAGATCACTGTGGCCCCACCAACGAGCGCGGCTGCGACTGCGTAGGGGAAAAGCCCCTCGGGAGTATAAGAGGCAGCAGTTTTCATTCCGAACAAGCCTGAAAAAAAAACCTGACCGCCTATGATGCCGAGAAAACGCTCGAAAGTAACGCCATTTGGCGGTTGCCGCGATTGAGAAAGAATGGTGGTGAGAGTCTCAACCAGCACGCCGGGAAGAAGCGCGGCTAGCGACACCGCTGACCACCGGCTGCGGCGTTTCCACCACAAGGCCGCCGCGATGGGTAGAAGCAGAATACCAATGGGGCTGCTGAAGGAAGTCAGCACCATTACCGTGACATCAAAGATCTTCCATGCGATGTTGCTTGCCGGCTGAGCGAGCAAGAGCAGGCAAGCCGCCAGGGTCAGGTGCCACTGACCGTTTGTAATATTGGCGTGAATCTCATAGGAATTGGGAAGAGCCAGGTACAGGAAGCTGCCCAACAGCCGCACTCCCAGCCCGATGTGGGAGAAGCGGGAGGATAGGAATATGTTCACGGGGAGGATCTGCACGACGATGGCGCACAGGTTCATCACAAGTGGTGCGAGAGAGAATGGAACGAGCAACGCGAGCATGGCGACCAAACGAAGAAGGAGATGGACATAGCCGCCATAGATGACGGGGAAAGAGCGGAAGCCCATTTCATAGGCAGCTCGATAAAACACGGCGCCGTCTTCGGCGAAAAATTGGGCGTTGAGGATGGCATCGGGGCGGCGGGACCAGACAATCAGGAATGAGAGTAGGAAAACAACGGCTTGCCACCGGATGCCGCCGATGAGGTGCTGGGGCGCTTCGCGCACCATGGTTCTTGAGCTCGAGACGGATCCGCCGCTCGAGAGCCGTTTGATCTTGCCAATCCTGGCCTTCATCTCGAGCATATGTGGGGACGCGGCCAGCGAGCACCGCCAAAGAAAAAAGGCCCGACGATTATATCGCAAGGCCCCAGGCAGAGAAAGGATCTGCCAGACGAGGATAGTGCGCTACTTTGAAGTACGCACTGCCCGCCGTAGCCCATCTGAATCTGTACGCCGACTCTCAACAACGCTTGTGTTGTAAGCAATTCTTGCGTCAGAACTATCCCTATGGGCGGAACCAGTCTTTCCGTCGGCCAATCTTCTCCGGCACCATAGACGGGTCGTGCTGAGTTCTAGTTTTGGTCCCCACCACCGTGCTTCAGGCGGCAGAGCTTGCAATACGTCGGCGGTTCCGTGTTATCCACTCGATGCTTCACCGGCCTCAGCGTGCGCAGGTAGGCGAAGATCGCCTTCAGGTCGTCGTCGGTGAGATTCTTGAAGGCGTTGAATGGCATGATTGAGTTCAGCTTTCTCGCCTTCACGTAGCCCGTGCGCATGACCTCAATGAAAAGTGCTTCGTCGTAGTAGCTGATGCCTGAGGGATCAGGTGTGATGTTGGCGGTGCTGGCTTCTCCCCACGGACCGCGCATCAGCCAGCCGCCGGCGAACTCGAATCCAGCGACCGGTTGCCCCTTATCTTGCGGCGTGTGACAGTCGGCGCAGCCGCCTATTTTCACCAGGTATTGGCCATACTTCACGCGATCGGCCGGGTCTGGACTGGCGACTGGCGCAGTCACAGGTTCCGGCGCGCTACGAATTAGATATTTCACCGGGAAGATGATTTCCGTCTTCGACAAGTGATTGTGCACTACGGGCAGCGAGCGCAGGTACACAACGATCGAGGCAACGTCTTCGTCCGACATCTGGCGAAAGTCTTCGTAGGGCATCATGGGAAATAGCGCCCGACCGTCGTGGCCGATGCCTTCGCGAATGGCACGGGCAAGTTGATCGTCGGTCCACGTGCCTGCGCCTGCGTCCGGATCAGGCGAAAGGTTGGGCGCGACGACGTGTCCCGGCAGGTCGGCCATATCCATCCACCGTCCGCCGCCTTCGCTGCCCGGAATTACTGGCGCGCCGTGAGTATTCCAGTCGTGCTGCGAATGGCACTCCAGGCATCCGGTTAAGCCCACAGCAAGGTAACGGCCGCGCTCCAGCCGTTGCGGCGTCGCCTCGAATTTGCGCGAAGTTAGGGCTCGCGCCTTCGGCCCAATGAACGGACGCCAGCCGATGGTCAAGCTGATGACGGCAACCAAAACAACGACGACCGCGATTCCAACAAAGAAAAGTATTTTCCCAGGTTTTCTCACTGCACCGTCTCGGAGAGTTCAAATGCGATCTAACCAAAGGTTACTTCGGAACGCTTTTTGCTGTACTCGCCGGCTTCCAACCCATCCAATCCAGCATCCAGCGCCACGAGGTGTCTTGGTTGCGATTGACCGGTGGTGGCGGGAGTGGCTGGGCGGGAAATACCACCGGCTTGCCTCGATACGCATCAGCCAGCTGCTTGAATACCTTGCCCTGTTCTTTGACTCTGCCGTCATTGGTGAACAGGCCCAGGCTGTATTCCAGCGAGTTGAAGTCGAACTTCCGGTCCACGTCGTGGCTGTCCCAATAGGTGAACCAGCTGACTCCAGAATCAGTGGCCGCCAGAACAGCTTTCTCCAGCCATTCTGCCTGTTGCTTTTCAGTCAGTGTCTCGATGCAGGTATTGAACTCCTCCGCCCAAACTGGTTTTTTGGGGTCGCCAGCATATGACCGGATCAGAGTTGCCATGGCCGCAAGCAACTTAATGCTGGGTGGGTCCATGGGGCCACCGTATTTGAGTGCGCCTGACCAGTAAGGATAGCAGTGCATGACAGGCATCGGCGTCGACGCCAGAGCTTGCGGAGAGAAAGTGTTCGACTCGACCCAGGGCAGTTCGTCCACACCGTTAACGTGAATGCCTTGGGGATAAACTTCCTCCATGAGCGCGAACATCTTTCTCATCCAGACATCACCAACTGACGGGTCTGCGCTCCAACACGTATTGATCTCATTGCCAAAGTCGAAGCCGATGATGTTGTCTTTTGGACTGATCACGCGAGCCAGTCGCCGGATGAAGATCTCCTGCGCTTGCCAGATGGCATCATCCGTGTAGAAAGCGCCTCCAGGTTTATTGAAAGGTGGCAAAAAGTACCAACCGCTTAACTGGCCGGTGAGAACCGTCACCACCGCATCCACACGGCGTTCTCCCATGAGCGTAAGCAACTGATCGAGACGCTCCAGATGAAGCGGACTTATCCACTTTGGATTGGGTTGAAAATACGGCCAGATCAGCAGGATGCGCAGATGGTCCGCTCCCACCGAAGCGATCGCGTCCAAATCGCGTTTGATTGGGTCCGCATCCCAATCATTCCAGCAAAACCACCAATTCTTCGAAGGGGTGTAATTCACGCCGAAGCGGTGGCGATCCAGCCCGGGACGTATCGCCGAAGTCGCGGAGGAAAACGCGAATGGCGGTGCGTTGACGCTTATCCACGGATCCGCCGAAGCGGAGGGCTTGGCCAGCGAGCCTACCACTGCGGCACGCAACGCGCCGGAGATGAATCGGCGTCTGTCCATAATTGGCCGGACTTTATGGAACGAAGAGGCAGCGTTAAGATGCTCAGGAATCCGGCGGAGCCCGCGACCCCAAGATAGCAGGGCTCGGCCGTTCCAGGTTCACATCCAAGGTACCTCGGAGCGCGGCTAACCCCTCTTCTTCCCTTTTGCTTTCTTCTTCCCGCTTGCGGTCTTACGTGAAGGTTTCGCGACCTTCTTCGGCGACTTGTGCTTCTCGGCCTTCGGCGGATTGTGGACCTTCGCAACCTCGGCTTTCGCTGCGGGCGGTGGCGCCGGCGGAGCGGCTTCGCCTTTCCCTTTCTTCTTGCCTGCAGTCGGTGCAGACACCGGGGCTGCCTGGGAAGCGGCCGCAGCCGCCTTGGCAGCCCGCCCACGCTTCGGCGGAGGCGGTGGTGGCGGAGGGGGTGGCGGAGCCAGCGGTTTCAGGAATTTCAGAATCTCCGTCCGCGAGTGCAGCTTCCCGTCCAGCAACAGCATGAATACATCGTGAGCAATCTTGGAGTACTCCGGCATTTGCGGAGTGATGCGCAGCTCCGTCATCTCAAGCAATGGCAGCTTCTGTTGCACCTGCCGCCACTTGCCGAAAAAGTTCTTGATCTTCTGCGCCACTGCTTGCTGCTTTGCCGTGACTTCAAGGAAAAGAACCATCTCCGGCCGCGCTTCCGACAGCAATTTCCACGTCCGGGAAGGCGTCGCCGCTTCTTTACCGGTCAAGCGCTTCGCCAAGTCCTTGGCGTTGTCTTCGAGATCCTTCCACGCCGCCACCAGATCCTTGCGCGGAATCAACTTGCGCATGTCGGCAACATCTTTGTCACCGAGGCGCGCGGTCAGGAAATACAGCACCGCTGGCGATGGATCAGGCGTGTATCCCAGCTGATTCATCTGCTGCCGGGTTTTCATCAACTGTCCCAGCCCCGCAGTGTCCACCTTTGCCGTGGACCAATGCGGATTGAGCACTTTCAGCAACTCTTCTTTTTCCAGCACGCGGACGATATGCAGCGGATCGTCTTCGTAGGCCAGCTGTTCGATCTCCTGCCCAATGGCCCGGTCAGTGATGTACTCAATGTAGTTATTTTCTTTTGCCGACTGAATCCGGGCCAGCGTGCGTTCCTCGATCGGCCAATGAAAGCGCGCCGCAAAACGGGCCGCACGAATCAGCCGCGATGGATCCTCCATGAACGAATAGTTATGCAGAATGCGGATCAGCTTGGCTTCAATATCGGCCGCCCCATTGAATGGGTCCATCAACAAACCGCGCGACCCTGGATTCAGCGACAGAGCCATGGCGTTGATGGTGAAATCCCGCCGCCGCAGGTCTTCGATGATCGTGCCCGGCGCAATGATCGGAGGCTTCCCCGTCTTCTCGTAGCGCTCGGTGCGAGCCGTGCTGATCTCGGCGCGCACATTGCCGGGCAGCACAAGATACAGGGTCTTGAGATCGTCGTCCGCCGACGCGACTACCGCCCCGGCGTGTTCGAGTTGCTTTTGCAGCTTGAGGGGATTGCCCTGAACCGTGAAGTCCAGGTCGCGAATGGGGAACCCGCTGATGATGTCGCGGACCGCGCCACCGGTCAGGTAAATGTTCATGCCCGCGTCGCGGGCGATATCCTGCACCAGCGTGACGCCCCGCTGCTGGTCGGGAGTCAGCCGGATCTCCATCGTATAAATGTAATCAGCCATGCCTTATTCAGTTTTCAGAGTTACCAAGCCGCACTTCCCCGGGGTCGGCCGGAGCAAGATTTCCACAGGGTCCAATCCCTCCTGCCCAGCGGCGTCCGGCACGTGCTACGTAAACTGCTCTGTAGACTAGACTTAGACGAGCTAAAATGGATGGCAGCAAACTACAGAAAATAACACAATGTTAACAATTTGGCTACTGTGAATGAGATGACTCACTATGTTCGAGGCAAAAGTGTGAGAATCTGATTAAGCTCACTAGCGGAAAGCCTCCGCCTGAGCCACTTTGGCCAATCCCCATGCCTTCCACTCACAAAAAGGTGGTCGTCCGGAAAATGGATCGCGATTCCATTAACGGCTACGTCGCACCTGCCAATTTTGTGCGCGAAGGCAAGTTGGAATTGCTCAATACCGCGGGCAACGTGGTCACCATCGACTTGAAGGACATCAAAGTCGTCTACTTCGTTCGCGAATTCGGAGACGCCGACTCTCCCAGCCGCAAGACCTTTACCACGCGTCCACGCACCGAGGGATTGTGGGTGCGGCTTCGATTCAAAGACAACGAAGTCTTGGAAGGCATGATGCCCAACGACCTCTCGTTAGACACCGCCGAGGGTTTCCTCATTAATCCGCCCGACTTGCGTTCGAACACGCAGCGCCTCTTTGTGCCGCGCAGCGCGCTTGAGTCCCTAACCGTGCTGGCCGTGATTGGGGCCGCGCGACGTCAACGTCGTGGCGTCCCCGCAGATGCGGGACAGGTACCGTTGTTCGGGGAGTAAGGTTTGCAAACCGCGTCAACAATCCATGCCGATCCCCGCCTCAAAACTTGTGGCGTAAAGCTCCTCCAATTCGCCTCGGTGCTCGGAATTCTGATGATTGCCACCGCCTGCGGCGGGGGATCTAACTCCCAACCACCACAGCAGACCACGACCCCGCCGCCACCCGTCGCACTCACCCGACTCAGCACTGATACTTTCACCAACCCCGGCAGCCAGCACGCCACTGAAGTGGAGGCCAGCGCCGCAGCGTCAGGCTCTACGATTGTCAGCGCATTCCAAGTGGGCCGCATTTTCAGCGGAGGTGCATCCGACATCGGCTTTGCCACATCCACAAACGGCGGCGCCCAGTGGATCAGCGGTCCCCTGTCAGGCATCACCATCTACGAGCAAGGCACATTCAGCGCGGCCAGCGACCCTGTGGTAGCTTTCGACGCCGCCCACGCCACATGGATCATCTCCTACCTCGCCATCGCGAACGCGGACCAGGTTGCCGTAAGCCGATCCACTGACGGGCTCGTCTTTGACAATCCCATCATCGTTAGCGCCACGCCAGATTCCGACAAGAACTGGATCACCTGCGACAACACTCCTGCCAGCCCCTACTTCGGCCATTGCTACGTCGAGTGGGATGAACCCGGCAACCAGGACCTCATCTGGATGAGCACTTCGACCGACGGCGGCCTGACCTGGGCGCCCGCCCGTAACACCACCGACCTCGCCGCCGGTATTGGAGGCCAACCTGTCGTCCAGCCCAATGGCACCGTCGTCGTGCCCATCGAGAGCGCTACAGGTGCCAAGATCCTGGCCTTCACCTCGACCAACGGCGGCAACAATTGGAATGCTTCCACAACAATTTCCTCGCTCACCGACCATCTCGTCGCCGGCAATCTGCGCACATCCGCCCTACCCTCCGCTGCAGTGGACGCAGCCGGAACGGTCTACACGATCTGGCAAGACTGTCGCTTTCGCACCGGATGCTCATCCAACGATCTCGTGATGAGTGCGTCAACCGACGGCATGACCTGGACCGCTCCAGCCCGCATCCCCATTGACTCACTCACCAGCACCGTCGATCACTTCATTCCCGGCCTCGCCGTCGAACCCGCAACTTCAGGCAGCAACGCGCACCTGGCCCTGACTTACTATTACTACTCAGCGGCGAACTGCGGCGCCTCCACCTGCGCGCTCTATACCGGATTTATCTCCTCGCCCGATGGCGGCAACACCTGGACCGCTCCCGAAACCCTAGCCGGGCCCATGTCCCTGGCGTGGCTGCCCAACACCTTCGCCGGACTGATGGTGGGAGATTACGTTGCCACCGCCTACTCCGGAGGCAAAGCCTTCGCCATCTTCGCCGCCGCGCAGGCAAACTCAGGAACGTTATTCGACGAGCCCATCTACGCCACAACCTCCGGACTCACCGCCGCCAAACAAGCTGTGGTCTTCACCTCCGCCAGCGAGCAACCCGTCCCCAACGCCCACTCCGATCACCCCCGCCGCCAGTTCTACGATCAGGAACATCGCTACCCGATCCCCCACGACTAGCCGTGCGGGGGAATGCCTGTGTGGGGACGGATCTCTGACCCGTCCCGCTGGAGCAAGGCTGCGCTGCCGCCAGAAACAATCAATGCCGCTGCTCATAACTTTTCTCTCACTGCCTCAAATTAAGTCGTCACAGTTAAGATAATGCCGTGGGAAATGTAACTCCGTCAGCGATCGCGGCCCTGGCAATTGAACTGGCTCCTGCAGTGGCGTTTGGCCTTGCCGCGGAGCGCATCACACCAGCAGTTCAGCGCTGGTCGATCGTCCCTCGCATCGCCGTTCCCGCGCTGTATGTCTTGCCATACATCCTGGTTTCGGCTTCCCAACACATCTTTCGATGGCGATGGTTCGCGCTCTATGCGGGGCTGCCCGTGGTGGTCGCATGGCTGCTCGGGCAAGCCGCGGCCGCCGATCCGGAGCAGCGCGGCAACTGGCGGGATGCCATCGTTCTGCTGATGCTGGGCCTCGCTGTCGATCTGCGCTGGTTCGACGCTGCTTGGCCCAACGGACTGCGCGCCCTGAATGAATTGCTTCTCGTGGACATAGGCTTGTATGGCTTTCTGGCCATTCGCCAGCTAAATGGAACCGGCTTCGACTTTCACCTGCGCTGGAGCGATTGGAAAAGCGGCTTTCGGGAACTGATCTTCTTCACGCCTTTGGTTTTGGTCCTGGGACTGGCGCTCGGATTCATCCATCCCCATGCCAACCTGCCGCAAGCGGGCACAGCGGCGCTGCGATGGGTGGGGATTTTCTGCTTCACCGCCGTGCCCGAAGAACTCTTCTTTCGCGCCTGGGTGCAGAACCTGCTCGAACGCCGCGTGGGACGCCGGACAGCGCTTCTGATCGCTTCGGGTCTCTTCGGACTGTCACACTTCAACAAGCGCTCGGCGCATTTCAACTGGCGCTATGTATTGCTGGCCACCATCGCGGGTATTTTCTATGGACGAGCGTGGCGCGAACAGCGGCACGTGCCAGCCTCGGCCATCACCCATGCCAGCGTCGATTGGATATGGGGGCTCTGGTTCTAACAGTGGGCAATGACGCTTGACCTCTGCTCCGAGCAGGCGCACAATCCTCCTCAAAACGACTTTCGTGGATTGGCCCGTGGCCAAAATTAAGGAGGGAACTATGCCGGTCAAGGTAAAGCAGGGAGATCTTGGGCTACTGCAGCATGCCACGTCCAAGGAACTTCTGGAGTCGAAAATTCCCGCACGCCTCGCCTATGTCTGGACCGACGGGACGCCCAGAGTCATCCCCATCTGGTTCCACTGGAACGGACGAGAGATCATAATGGCAAGCCCGCCCAAAGCGCCCAAACTGAAAGCCTTGGCTAAGAACGCAAAGGTGTCGCTCACCATCGACGACAACATTTTCCCCCACAAGGTGCTTCTGATCCGCGGCAGCGCTCGGTTAGAAACCCTGGACGGAATCGTGCCTGAATACGCCTTGGCTGCCGAACGCTACTTCGGAGCCGAACAGGGCAAGGCCTGGGTCGAGAAGCTTCGGAGCATGACTTCAAACATGGTGCGAATCACGGTCACGCCGGAATGGGTCGGCCTGCTCGACTTCCAGACGCGTTTCCCCAGCGCCCTGTCGTCCTGACGGTCTGTCTGTAACCTTATCGTTCTCCAACTGTTTGAGGGCATCCTTATCCCGATCCGATGAAAATCGGTTCTTGGTCGAAAATTCGTTAGTTTTCCTGAGCCTTTTTCTGCCGGTTTTGCGCTTTATATCAATAGAGGGGAGTAATTCCATCCGGGATGCGCGCCGGCACCCTCCCGCTACCAAGAAGGGGGAGCTGTACCGGTCAGCGGGGTGGTTCTGGTTCGCATCCCTGCGGTGGCCCTGATCCTTTCCGCTCCGGCTGCGCCTCAATTACAATCACGGTCTCGCTCTTACGGACACTCAAATGAAACTTGCACAGATTGCTTCTGCGCTGGGCGCGCGTCTGGAAAACGGCTCGCCCGATACCGAGATCACGGGCGTGGCTGGAATTGAAGAAGCCGGCCCGGGCCAGCTGACGTTCGTGGCCAACCCAAAGTACGCGGCTGCGGCCCGACGGACGAAAGCATCAGCCGTCGTCGTTGCCGAAGACTTCCCTGCCCTCGCGACGGCAATGTTGCGCGGCAAGAATCCGTATCTGACATTCGCGCGAGCGATAGGTCTGTTCCATCCGCCCTCCAAATACGCCGCCGGAATTCATCCTACGGCAGTAATACATGCTTCCGCCCGGATTGGCGAGGGCGCGCACGTCGGACCCTATGTCGTCGTTGGTGAGTCCGTCGAGATTGGAAGACGCGCCGTGCTATTGGCGCACGTGGTGATTTATCAGGGGGTGAAAATCGGCGACAACTTCATGGCACATGCTCACGCGGTCGTGCGCGAGCACTGCCGCATTGGAAATAACGTGCTGCTGCAGAACGGCGTGGTTATTGGCGCCGACGGCTTCGGATTCGCGAAAGACGATCTCGGCCACTGGCACAAAATCCCGCAACCGATGCCGGTGGTCATCGAAGACGACGTGGAAATCCAGGCGAATTCCTGCATCGACCGCGCCAGCGTCGGCGAAACCCACATTTCCCGCGGCACTAAGATCGACAATTTGGTACAGGTTGGTCATGGCTCACGCATTGGCGAACATTCGCTGCTGGCGGCGCAGGTCGGTCTCGCCGGCTCGACCGATGTAGGCAACAACGTAATTCTCACGGGACAGGTAGGCGTCGTGGGTCATTGCAAGATTGGGGATGGCGCTATCGTTACCCCGCAAAGCGGCATTGCGGGCGACATCGAGGCTGGGGCGATTGTCAGCGGCTCTCCCGCCATCGATCACAGATTGTGGTTGAAGGTTTCAGCGCTGCTGAGCCGATTGCCGGAAATCGCGAAGGCCGTGCGGGTCAAGAAAGATTAGCCATTCCGTTTCTTCGGTTGCGTCACGCCGAGGCCGGCCGCGAGTGTTTTGGTTGTCCGCGCGAGATCCTTCGCCCGGCTGACGCCGGGCTCAGGATGACGTCCCATCTAAGGTGACGACTAAGTCTCAAGCCGACGCCTTTCCTTCGTGAACCTTCGTGTCCTCTGTGGCTGTCGGGTTTGACTCTTGAAGATCGACCGGCAAGCCGCTGTCGATGTCTTGACGGACTTTCGCCATCAGGCAGTCGCGGCTGCCGAAATCCTTGGGCTCGATCGGGGCGTGAAAGATTACCGTCACGGTCCCTGGCTTGATCGCGAACCTGCGCTTGGGCATGACCTCGTGCGAGCCGACGATAGTCACAGGAACCACAGGAACGCCACACTCCTCCGCCAAGTAAAACGGTCCCTTCTTGAAGGGCAGAAGCTTGCCATCGAAGGAGCGGTGCCCTTCGACGTAGATGGTCATGTTGACGCCTTGACGAATCACATCCGCGGCGGCGCGGACGGCGGCGATTCCCGACTCGCGGTTTCCACGATCCACTGGCACGAGCGATCCGAAGCGCATAAGTCTTGCCAACACCGGAACACGGAACAATTCTTTCTTGACCATAACTGACATGCGGCGCGGAATCAGCGGCATCAGGATCGGGGGATCAACGTTGGAAACGTGATTGGACATGAAGATGTAGGTGCGGGCGGGATCGAGTTTGTCCAAGCCAACGGTCTTCACGTGAATTCCAGCGAGTCTAACCCCGTTCCATGCGCCCCACATTGTCATGCGATAGAGAAGACTGACGTCGCCGCTTATCAAAGTCCAGGGAAAGCCGATCAAGGCCGCGAACGGCAGCAGTACGGCCCAAAATCCGAGCATGACGAGAGTGCGAATCATTTCTGTGGCGCGATGTTGTCCACGTGGCTCAACTCAAAATCAATTTGTTCTCGGTGCCCGAGCTCTGCGTCGCACCGAGTGATTTCAAACGCTCCGGAAGCTTCTCGTAAATGCCGCCAAAGCCTCCGTTGGAGAGAATGGCGACAACATCGCCAGAACGCATCTCAGGCGCGACCAGTTGCACAATTCCCTCTACAGTGGGCACAATGCGCGCTCGCCGGCCATGCTTCTGGATCTGCGCTGCCACCGTGGCCAAGTCCAGGCGTTCGGCTTCCGGAATTGCTTCCGACATGAAGACTTTTGCCACGACTACTTCGTCTGCCAGCGCCAGGCTTCTCGCCAATTCATTTTGCAGCACGTTGCGTCGCATAGTATTCGAGCGCGGCTCGAGGATCGCCCACAAGCGCGCACCCGGATAGTTCGAACGCAGCGCGGTGAGCGTACCCGCGATTGCCGTCGGGTGATGCGCAAAGTCATCGATGATGGTAATGCCATTCACCCTGGCGCGGACCTCAAGGCGCCGCTTCACACTTTTGAAGGTCTTCAGCGCGGCCGAGATCTCTTCCCGCGATATGCCGCATCCGGCAGCCATCGCGGCCGCAGCAGTTGCGTTCCATACGTTGTACTCGCCCGCCACCGCGTACTCGAAATCTCCCCACGGCTTTCCGTCCCGCCGAAGCGACCATGTGGTTCGTCCCGGTTCCAGATGAAGGTGGGTGATTTGCCAGTTTGCGTTTGTGCCGGATCCGTATCGTTCCACCGGGCAGAATGCGCGAGCAAGACAACGATCGAGACTCTCTCCGGTATCGAAGGCGATAATGCGGCCGCGGCGTGGCACCAGATTGACCAGACGCTTGAAAGCCGTTTCGACAGCATCAAGGTCTTTATAGATATCCGCGTGATCAAATTCAACCGAGGTCAGGATGACAGAGTCTGGAAAGTAATGCAGGAACTTCGGACCCTTGTCGAAGAAAGCCGTGTCGTACTCGTCGCCCTCGAGGATGAAGTGCTTGCCCTGGCCGAGTCGAAAACTGCTGCCAAAGTTTTCTGCGATGCCGCCGATCAGGAAAGAGGGCTGAAGCCCCGCAGTGTGAAAAATCCACGCCAGCATGGATGTCGTCGTGGTCTTGCCATGCGTGCCCGCGACCACCAGCACTTCTTTGCCACGCAGAAATTCATCGTGAAGAATTTGCGGCAGCGAACAGAACGGGATGCGCTGATCGAGAACGTGCTCGAGTTCCACGTTGCCACGCGAGATAGCATTGCCCACGACCACCAGGTCGGGTTGCGGTTGCAGGTTCTGCACCGCAAATGGCTGGGCCAAGGGAATGTCGAGCGAGGCCAGAAAGTCCGACATGGGCGGATACGCGGCTGCGTCGGAACCACTGACGCGAAAGCCGCGCTGCTGCAGCATCCCGGCCAGTGAGGCCATCGCCGTACCGCAGATCCCAATCAAGTGAATGTGTTTGTTGTCCGTCATGATTTGATGTGTGCTACACGTTGTCCAAAGTTCGACGACGTTGCTGCCGGGGTCGTCGCGGATTCCAGAATCCGGAGGCTTCCCGCTGCTTTGCCCACATTGAGCGCAGCACGCACTCCCAAAGGAAGCGTGATGTTGTGGCGGGAGACGTGGCCAGATCGCAGTCCATACGCTACCGGTACTCCCAAGTCCCCGACCAGGCGCAATACGACTTCTTCCAAAGTGTAATCTTGGTCGTTGTTTTGCACGCACTCCAGCATCTCGCCGAATACGATGCCGCGAACGTCCGCCAGCTTGCCCGCCAATTTCAACTGCATCAGCATGCGATCGATCTGGTAAGGCTTCGCGGCCACGTCTTCGATAAACAATATCGTCCCCTCCGTTTGGATCTCATAAGGCGTGCCCAACGAAGCTGCCAGCATCGACAGACAGCCGCCATAGAGAATTCCTTGAGCCGAACCGGCCACTAGAGGTTTCGCTCCCGATTCTAGTCCGAGCTCTATGTTCCACTCTGAAGCTCCGCTGAGCGCGGCTTCCCACGTGGGTAGATCGACCCCGTCGGAATGGGCGAAATCTTTGGTGACCATGGGACCGTGGAAAGTCACGAGCCCTGTGGAGTCTGAAATGTAGGTCAGAAGTGAAGTGACGTCGCTGTAGCCAACGAAAATCTTAGGGTGGGCTTTGATCTTGTCGAGATTGAGTTTGTTGAGCAGATAATTGGCGCCGTATCCGCCGCGAGCGCAAACAATCGCCCGGACGTCATCTCGGATAAACATTTCCTCCAGTTCACGGGCCCGGCGATCGGCGGAGCCGGCGAAGTAGAAATTTTTTTCCGTGACGGAGGCGAGATAAAGGGGCTTGTATCCGAGTTTCTCAAGCGCCTTGCAGCCAACATCAAGTAGCTCCCATTTAATATTGCTGGCGGGAGCGATGATTCCGATGGTGTCGCCCGCTTGAAGCGCGGGCGGCTTGATGCGCGGGATGGCTGGCGTCGTCGGCATCGCTATCAACGTCTCGGACGGTCAATCTTAACAGGGTGCCGAAAAACTCAATTTGTTACTTCGGTGACTCACGATCCCTTGACTCGGCGACGCCCACGGAGCCCCGGACGCCTCGTCCGGGCGTCGCCTGTTAGGCGAAAAATTCGCCACGGCAGACTAGTTGAGCCGTTCCTCGAAGAAAAACTTGCCCCTCCCAACGTACCGTTTGCACTCCGCCTGGCGTGTGCACGCGGAGCGGCGATTCGGCCTTTATGGCGACGATGGCAGCGACGGCCGCGGCGCACGATCCGGTCCCTGAGGATTGGGTTTGGCCAACGCCGCGCTCGAAAAATCTGGCCTCGATATTTCTTTTATCTAAGGGTCTTACTAACTCAACGTTAATCCCATGCTTGAAGTTGCGATGGAGTCCAATCTCAGCTGCTTGTGTCTGCCAGTCCGGTGCAAATTCGCTCACAAAGATCACGTAGTGCGGGTTGCCCATGGAGACCGGAATGCCCCGCACTTCACGAGAGGTGAGTTGAATGGTGAGCTCCTCGCCCACCTCGGGCTCGCCCATGGCGATTTCGAACTCATATTGCGTGTCGTTGCGCGAAGTGAAAGTGCAAGTCTTCAGGCCAGCACCGGTGCGTATCACAACTTTTTCTCGGGCTTGCTGGGAGCACAGATAGGCGGCCACGCAGCGGGTGCCATTGCCAGAGATCTCCGCTTCAGATCCATCAGCATTGAATAGACGCGCCTGCACATCGGCGTCTTCCGCTGGGAACAACCACTCCACGCCATCTGCGCCTACCCCCTCATGTCGTTCGCAGATGCGCTGACTAAACCCGGCAAAGTCCGGTGGGGCATAGATGCCATCGATGATCAGAAAATCGTTTCCGCAGGCGCTCGCTTTGACGAAGGGAATAACGGTGGCCGGCGAACTCATTCGATATTTACCGGGCCCAGCCAAGTCGCAGTTTCAAAAACAGGGGATTGCTTCAGCAGTTGCAGAACCTGGCGCTGATCCTTGCGCGTTGCCTCCAGTTCAAAGTGAACTCGTACATGTTGCGGCGTCGGGGCAACCTGCACGTCGTCCATCATGGCATGGACGGTTTCCAGCAGACGGTTTAATTCAAGGGTGACCTCGTCGGCGCTGCGGCCGGCCACTTCATAACCGTGTACTGCCGTTTTCAAACCAAATTGCTCTTCCGCACGCCCCAACAGATAGAGGCAGAGCAAAATGAGTCCGGTGGCAAAAATTGAGGTGAGATAGAGTCCTCCACCAACCGCCATACCGACCGAAGCTACAACGAAAATAGTGGCTGCTGTGGTTAATCCGGTGACCAGTTTGTCGCGAGAGTGAAGGATGGAACCAGCCCCGATAAAACCGATTCCCGGAATGATCTGCGCCGCGATGCGGGTGTGATCTCCAATGTGCTCGACAGCGAGCGTATCGGACAGAAGCGTGTACATCGCAGCGCCAAGGCAGATGAAGAGATTGGTGCGCAGCCCGGCCGGCCGATGTTTCAGTTGACGCTCCAGCCCGATCAGACCACCCAGAATCGCCGCCAGCACCAGGCGTGTGATCGAAACCCCGACAATGGAGGTCATCTCATTCTGGAGGAGGTCGTAAGCGTGCTGCATTGTCGGCATGGGACGTGAGTTGGCTGGATTTTATCACTGGGAAACCCTGTCCCAACGCGTTCCTCGGCCAGCACGGTTAACCGGCGTGATTACAGGGAGTCGCGATGCGCCCAATAGATTGTAGCTGTGGGCTGGCCAACGGCGCGGATCACGGACATTGAAACCAGTCCTTGCTTTTGCACGCCGAGGGCCACCGGATCGCCATCCATGGCAACCAGGTAGTCAACGTATTGCTCGGGCTTCGCGAGCGCGTGTTCCCACAAGCCTTCGGGATCGCTTGGCGATTTCCAGGGGCGGTGATTGCCTTCGTTAATGGTCCGGCGCAGAGGGATTCCGGCTTGTTGGAGAGCTCCCACGTGGTCGCCCAGATACATCAGCAGTGTGGTGTCATAACGCAACTTTTTCAGATTCGATGCCAGTTCAGTTTCGAAAGCGATGCGGGTTCGAGAGTTCACCCAGGCTTCGCGGAAGCAGACCGATTGGGCTCGCCAGACAGATGCATAGCTCGCCACAAGCAGGATTGCAGCTGTGGAGAAAATCGTCGTCCTCACGATTTTGTTTCGAGCAAGGTTCAGCAAGAAATAAACGGTCACCGCGGCCGAGACGGAAAACAAGGGAAGAAGCTGGAGCCCATAACGCACGTTGTAGAACGAAAATGGCCACCAGGTGGGCAGAAAAATCGGGACACCGCTATAGGCAATCGAAAGCATGTAGAAAGGAATCGGCACCCAGAGCAAAAGCAGCGGCCACAACCGGCGATTACGAAGCAGAACCCCGAGGGTTCCGGCCAGGAGCAGCGCCACCCACAATTTTTGCAAGTTTGCTTCCGCCACGTTGAGCTCGGCCGATTTCAGAAAGTAGCTGAACGCGACGGGCAGATCGTGAGAACCAGGATGCGCCGGAGATCCCGGAGTTGCGTTTTTCTGTTCAAGGGCACGGGCGGAATAGGGTCCGTTGGCGAACTCCAGCGGGTTTCGATAAATGATCGCGTTATAAGCAAGCCAAAGCATTGGAGCCGTCGCCGCGAGCAGTATGAATTTGGCAACACCGCGACGCAGAACCGGATCGTTCCGCCTTAGGATCATGGCAAGTGCGGCCACGCACATGGCAGCCGCGAGGAACCATCCGTCGTAGCGCGTGAGGCACGCAGCAGCAAGGCATAAGCCGCATTTGAACAATGATGAGGATACTAAAGCGGGTGGGCCATCTTTCCGAGATGTCTGTTGGACGAAGTCGCTGAAGTACGCCACAGCCCAAACGAACAGAGCGAGGTACAGCGACTCAGTCATCGCAGTGGTTTGCAGGTAAATCAGATTAGGGTTCGCAGCGTAGACGATTGCGCTTAGCCATGCGGCAATTCTTGCGGAGGAATCGGGTTGGGAATCGACGCTCAAAACTCCCCGCACCAAGCGAAAAATGCCGGCCGTGCCCAGAACATATGCCACCATCGAAGGAATGGCACCTCCGATTCCCGATTGCCACGCCGTGTCGGAAAGCAGAAATGGAATCATCAGCAGATGCGGTAGCGGCAGCCACACGGTGCCGAGTTGCAGCAAGCCGGGAGTGCGCGAGTCGAACACCCTGCGGGCGATGTTGATGTGCGCCACGGCGTCGCCGTAGAGGAGCAAGCCGCCATGTTGGAAATAGTAGGCGAACGATATGAACGAGACGCATGCCGCGAATTGGGCCACGAGCGCGGTTTCACGATCCCAGTAACGAGTGGGCTGGGTTTTCGTCTGCTGAGTGCTGGTTCGGGGGCTCATTCCAGGTGGGTCAATTCGCGAAAGACTTGAAACCGGGCATCGATTTCTTCGCGAGTGAGAGATTGCAGACGTTCGGTGCCAAAGCGCTCCACCGCAAAACTTCCCATGACCCCGCCGTAGAAGAGCCCCCTTTTCAGAACTTCGCGGTTTAGCTGCTCTTGTGAGGCAATGTATCCCATGAACCCGCCGGCGAAGGAATCGCCCGCTCCAGTCGGATCCTTGACTTCCTCAATCGGCAGAGCGGGCGCGCGAAAGGGGTGCCTGCCGATGCCGAATGCACCTTCGCGAAAGAAAATCGTCGCACCGTATTCGCCATGTTTGATGACCAGCGCCTGCGGTCCCAGAGCAAGGACTTTCTGGGCGGCACGAAGCAGATTGGTTTCCCCGCCGAGCACCTTGGCTTCGGTGTCATTGATCAGCAGCACGTTGACCAATTTCAGGGTCTCGAGCAAGTCCGAGCGAAAGCCGTTGATCCAGTAATTCATGGTGTCGCCCCCGGTGAGGCGGACACCGTCCATCTTCTGGCGAACGGCGGTTTGCAGAGTGGGATGGATATTCCCCAGGAACAGAAATTTCGAATCCGCGTATTCCGGTGGAATTCGCGGCTGGAAGCGCTCGAACACGTTCAATTCGGTGAAATCGGTTTTGGCCTCATTCAAATTGTCGAGATAGTGTCCGCCCCAGCGGAAGGTTTTGCCTTTGGCATGTTCGATGCCTCGGGTATCGATCTTCCGTTTCTTGAGAACATTTTCGTGCTCGGCGGTGAAGTCTTCGCCCACCACGGCAACAATACGAACATCCGTGAAGTAGCTGGCGGCGAGCGAAAAGAATGTACAGGAGCCGCCGAGCACATTTTCCACACGCCCCGAAGGCGTAGCGATGGAGTCGAAGGCAATCGAACCGACGGCAAGAATACTCATTATGAGGTTTTGGTCTCCAGGTATTTTCCGAGAATCAGTTTGAGTTTCTCACGAGTGGCGGGGGGAATCTTGTCGCGGTCGGTGAGGATCGCATGGGCCAAAGCCGCTCCACACTTGCAGTTTCGTTTGGCCGGCATCGAGGCCACGGCGTTACGAACCACCGTGGCGGCGTTCTCGGCATTTTTCACCAGCACGGCGACGATTTGATCGACCGTGACCGAGTCGTGGTGCGGATGCCAGCAATCGTAATCGGTCACCATCGCCACGGTGACATAGCAAATCTCGGCTTCCCGCGCCAGTTTGGCCTCTTGCAGATTGGTCATGCCGATAACGTCCATGCCCCAACCGCGGTACACGTTGGATTCCGCCTTGGTGGAGAATTGCGGTCCCTCCATGCATAGATAAGTTCCACCGCGCTTACCGGTTACTCTTGATTTCTTGCACGCGGCTTCCACAGCGTGAGCAAGCTCAGGGCAAATAGGATCGGCAAAGGCAATGTGGGCCACGATGCCTTCGCCGAAGAACGTATCCACGCGATGGCGAGTGCGATCGAAGAACTGGTCGGGAATTACGAAATCAAGTGGCTTGTGCTCTTCTTTCAACGATCCGACCGCGGACACCGAAACGATTCGTTCGACGCCGAGTTGCTTGAAACCGTAAATGTTGGCGCGGAAATTCAACTCCGTGGGAAGAATGCGATGCCCACGGCCATGCCGCGCCAGAAACGCAACTTTGCGGCCTTCGAGCGTGCCCAAAACGTACGGGTCAGAAGGGTCGCCGAACGGAGTTTGCTGCTTCAATTCCCGCACATCGGCTAGGCCGGGCATGGAATAAAGCCCGCTGCCGCCGATGATGCCAATTTCCGCTTGCGACAAGAATCCTCCTGAGAACTTCCTTCGACAATCGTGAATTCGTGATTATATACAAGAGAGGGTTTGAGCGGCTTTCACGGGTAAGCTTCCTTGCGATGTGCAATCCGCAAGACGCGCATCGATCCGGATTCGTCGTCGATATGGCAGATCAAACGATAATCACCGACTCGGTACCGCCACAATCCCGCCTTGTCTCCGGTCATCGCCTTTCCAAGATCGCGCGGGTCATCTCTGCGGAGAACTCGTTCCTGGAGAAACTTCACGATTCGCCTCTGCGCCATTCGGTCCAGCTTCTCCAGTTCCTTGAACGCGCGAGGATCAAAACTAGCGGTCCAGGCCAAGGCGCTTTACCACCTTGCTGAGCGGGATCGATTGTAACTCGTCCTCGAGACGCGATACCGCAATCAAATAGTCTTCCTGTTCATCCAAAAACTCTGCAATAGCTTGTTTCGCATAGTACGACTTTGGGCGGCCTGTCCGCTTGGCCAGTCTGTCCAGTCTCGCTTCCAACTTCGGAGATAGTCTTACTGTCAGCATTTCCACTCCTGTAATACATGTAATACATAATAACAAATTGCGAACTTTCCCGGAAACAGCCTCGACCGGCTCATTTCCCAGCGCTCACAGCCGCGCCAAACAATTCCTGCCGTAGTCGCTCAGTTGTCGGTTGATCCAGACTTTCGGTAATCAGCACACTGTCGCCATTAACATCAATCACTACAGGGCCTTCATCCGTGAGCCAAGTGTGACTGCCGGTTAGTGACTCGAATTTTTGCGGGTTGTCGGAGGAATCTTTTCTGTCTGATGTTCCTTCATGCACTTGCTTATACCGCTTCGCCAGCGACTGAGCGTAAATGGCGGCAAAAGCGGACGCCTTCTCAGGGCTCGACCAGCGCGACACATAGACCACTGAAAGGGGTGCCGAGGGATCGCCTTTGGGGCGGGCAGCGTAGTAATAGCCGCCACGCCAATGCGGATACAGATTGTGTGAAGCCTCCGTACCTGAATATTGATCCAGGAGAACAGCAACGTCGAATTCCCCGATCGCTCCAATATCGAAGCGTTGGTAGTTCTTGAAATCACGCTCGAAATCGGGCAAGCGCATCGGCTCGAGTTGCTCCCCAGAGAGATATGTTTTCGGCTCCATGATCTGACGCGTGGTTCGCGGCGGATTGCCAAGCGTTGCGGCAAATGCTTTCTCTTTCCCACCGGTGCGGAGCAGTTCAGTCTCGAAATCCAAGCCATACCGATAGGGAAATGTCAGCTCCTCTTTAAGGAAAATAGGAGCGTCCTGGAATTGAGGCGAGTCCGCAGTGCCGACGAGCATGGTCTCTTTCAATGCATCGGCAATCTGCGGCGAGCCAAGAATGGATTGCCCCATGGGTTCAAGCATGTAGTCGACGAGCACAACCATGGCTTGACCTTCGACGACGGCCTGGCGGGCTTCGCCGATTTCGTCGTTCTCAATGTCCGTGGCCGTCGGCTGTTTCTTGTCGTTCAGGTCGGTGTCGCCGACCTTCAACCATTTTTCCAGGCCGATAAATTGGTCCTGAAGGGCATGCGTGAGTTCGTGCGCCAGCACCGGACGTTGCTGCTCAACGTCGATCCAATCGAGCAGGTTCACGGTTTTAGTCTTCGCATCGTAATACCCGGCTATCTGTTCGCGCAGCAAGGCTACGAGAAAAGTCTGCAGATCGAAGTTCCGAGGCAGAAGTCCGAACTTTTTCAGCACCAACTCGGAGCGGCGCAACCGCTGCGCATCCTTGTCCTCGGCCAGGTTTTTTTCGAGATAGGCCACAACTTCGTCGCGGGTGGTAAGGCGTCGCTTAACTTCTTTCTTGATGGGCAGACCGCTGTCCTTGCTGGCGAAGTGCAGGATTTCATCAACGTCGCGAAAAAGTTCCTCGGCTTCTTTAGGAGAGATTTTCTGTTCCCGAGTCGCCGGGTTAGCGCTGGGTTTCTGATCCTGCTCCGGAGAACCAGGAGTAGCGGGAGCGCCGGTTTGTGGAGGTGGTGCGGCCGCTTGCGCCCATACCCACGTCGCCGAGAACAGGAGCAGTCCGAGAATTGCAAGCAGAGACCACGATTTTCGATACAATTTCTTCAATTCAGTCATTGAGTTCACTTATGTCCGAAGACGATCCTCGGCAAACCGCGGCTGACTACTTTCAAAAAGCTTACGAACTGCAGATGCAGGGCGAGTATCAGCAAGCCATCGAGTTATACAGCCGTTCCATCGATGCATTCGCGACCGCCGAGGCCTACACCTTCCGCGGCTGGACATACTCGTTCCTCGGCGATTACGACCGCGCCATCGCCGAATGCCTGCAGGCAATCCAACTGGATCCGGAATTCGGGAACCCTTACAACGATATCGGGGCTTACTTGATTGAACAAGAGAAATGGGATGAAGCCATTCCCTGGTTTCAAAAGGCCACGGTAGCGCCACGGTATGAGGCGCGCTGCTATCCCCATTTCAACTTAGGCCGAGTGTATGAGCACAAGCGAAAATGGCAAAAGGCGAAAGAGTGCTACGCCGTAGCTTATTCGCTGGATAAGAGGTATGTGACGGCGCTGGCGGGGCTGCGTAGATTAAGGGCGATGTTTAATTGAGAACACATTCCCCACGGATCGATCGCCAAGCTTATACGCGACCGATTCGCGATGCTACCCATTCGCCTGCTTCGCTGGTTCCCAGCGCACCGCCCACGTCCTGTGTGGTCCGCTTCTGCTGGACTGCTTCGAGCACGGCGGCTTCGATCTTGCTGGCTTCTTCTGTTAGGCCCAAGTGGCCAAGCATCATCGCGGCAGTCAGGATTGCGCCAAACGGGTTGGCCACATTCTTCCCTGCAATCGGCGGGGCCGAACCGTGCACCGGCTCGAACATCGACGTCTTTCCCGGATGAATGTTTCCGCTGGCCGCCATGCCGAGGCCGCCCTGCAGCCCGGCAGCGAGATCGGTAATAATGTCGCCGAACATGTTGTTCGTGACGACAATGTCGAACTGCCGCGGATCGCGCACCATCTGCATGCAGAGCGCATCCACGTACATATGTTCCGTCGTGATTTGTGGATACTCGGCGCTCACTTCCTTGAACACACGCTGCCACAGGCCCCCGGCATGAGTCATGGCGTTGGACTTGTCACACATAAGGACCCGCTTGCGTGGGCTACCATCCAGCTTCGGATGGCGTTCGGCATACTCAAATGCGTAACGAATTACGCGTTCCACACCCTTGCGCGTGTTGATGTCCTCCTGCACCGCGATCTCGTCGGGCGTGCCTTGTTTGAATACTCCTCCTGTATTGGTGTAAACGCCCTCGGTGTTCTCGCGGATTACAACGAAGTCGATGTGTTTGGGCTCGATGCCTTTGAGCGGGCAGAGCGCGGCGTCGAGCAGGCGGACAGGACGCACGTTGGCGTACAGATCCATTTTGAAGCGCATGCCCAGCAGGATTTCTTTGGCGTGAATGTTTGACGCCACGCGCGGATCGCCAAAGGCGCCGACTAGAATAGCGTCGAAGTCGCGCTCGAGCATGGCGAAGCCGTCGGGCGGGACGGTGACGCCGTCTACCAGATAGCGGTCTGCGCCCCAGTCAAACTGGGAGAGTTCGACGTCGGCTCCAGAAGCAGTAATGACCTTGACGGCTTCCGGGATGACTTCTTTCCCGATGCCGTCACCCGGAATAACGGCAATTCTTTTTTTTGAACTCACGCGAAAAAAGGTAACACAAGAGACGACGGCTTGGCGGGACTGACTGGGTTGATTGGGCTCGCCGAGCCCGGGAAGGCACCTGATCGGCACCCTCTGAACTCGGCGTTGGCCTAAATGGTTGGTGGAGTGTGGGAAATCAGAGAACGTTACTTGCTATCGCCGTCGTGGTTCTTGTCAGCCGAAGCGGCCTGCTGGGCATGGGCCTGCGCCTGGACTTGAGCATGCGCCTGGGGACTGATCGTTACCTTGTCCTGTGGCACCGATGCCTGTTGCGGTGCCGTATTCTGGCGTGGTGCGGCCTTCGCAGCGGCTTCATTCTGTACTGCTGGCGAACTGTGAACTGGATTCGTAATCATCAATTACCTCCCCTTCGTAATATCTATCGGCTCGCCCGAGGGCGACTTTAGGTCGTACCAGCGTCAGTCCATAATCGGCGTGCCGAGCCTTCAAACTGTTGTTAAGAGTAAGCATCTAAAGGGCGCGGGCTCTATCAGCCAATTCGGCTCGGTTTCGCCTTGTATAATCGAAGGTAATCGTATGGCTTCCACTGTCGTTCACGGCAACCAGGCTTCGCCTCCGTCGGATCTCGGAGACGTGCGTTCTGAATTTGCCGCGTTGATATCCGGCTGCGGGATTTATGACCTGAGTGCAAGGGTCAAGATCGCGCTCACGGGCGGCGATCGCGTGCGCTGGCTCAATGGCATGGTCACGAATAATATCCGCGACCTTGCCCAAGGGCAGGGCATTTATGCTTTTCTGTTGAATCCGCAGGGACACATTTTGGGTGACCTGTACGCCTACAACCGGGGCGACTCGATCATGATCGACAGCGACCAGTCCCAGTCAGAAAAGTTGCTGGCTACCTTCGATCACTACATCATCATGGACGATGTGGAAGTCGCGAACCTGAGCGACAAGCTGACCGCGATCGGGATCGCTGGACCGAAGGCCGCGGAAGTGCTGCACGCGGCTGGATTTGAGATATCAAAACTGGAGCCTTTGCAATTTGCTGACGTGACTTGGCGGAACGTCGCGGTAACCGTCGTACGAGGCGACATCCCGAGCGTCGAATCGTATGAGTTGTGGCTCTCGCCCGGGCAGGTGACACTAGTTGAAGATGCGCTCACTCAAGCCGACGCGACCCAGGTCGGCACCGCGGCGCTGGAACTGTTGCGTATCGCGGCGGGGATTCCGCGTTATGGGCAGGACATTCGCGAACGTGATTTGCCGCAGGAAACCGAGCAGCAGCGCGCGCTTCATTTCAGCAAGGGATGTTACATCGGGCAGGAAATTGTGGAGCGCATTCGTTCCCGTGGGAATGTACATCGCAAGTTTACCGGGTTCGAGGTTCATGGCCCGTTACCTGCCGGCGGCACAAAGCTTCAAACCAACGGCCGGGATGTCGGTGAGATCACGAGCGCTGCTTCCCTGCCCCTCGGCGGCGGCGAGCGCCTCGTGGCGCTGGGATATATCCGGCGCGAAATCGCGACTCCAGGCAAACAATTCCAAGTGGACGGCACTCAGCTTTCAATCGCAGCTCTGCCGTTTTCGGAAATATTCCAACGCGAAAACCTGTAAGTTTTGAAGGGACAATCTATGGCTGAAAAGAAGCAGGAAAGTTTTACCGTGACCGACCGGCGCTTATTTACATCGGAGGGCGAAATTCGCCAGGAAGTTTCTCAAGAAGAAGTGTCCAGCGCAGCAGCATCTACTCCGCAGCCAGCGCCAGCTGCCCAACCGGACCTTGCTCCGCCGGGCCCGGAAGCGGACGCACCGCCCGCTCCCACTGCCGCCGAGCAGAAGGAACAGGCCGATGCGTATCGCAAATCCGCGAAGGATCTGGACGCGCGAGTGGAACTCAGCGGACATTCCACCAAAGAACTGGAAATGACTTTTGAGCGCTTCATGGCTTCGCTGTACATGTCCGCCATGCTCCAGCTCGGCCTGATGCACGAGCAAGGTGGACAGCCGCGAGTTGATTTGATCGGAGCGCGCCAGACCATCGATACGCTCAGTCTCTTGTCTGAGAAGACGAAAGGCAACCTCACCAGCGCCGAGGAGAACTTCCTGCAAAATTGCCTCTACGAACTTCGAATGGCTTACGTTGAAGTGACGAATGCGCTGGCCCGTCCGCCGCAAACTCCGGCCTCGAGTGCCGCCACCACCAAGCGATGAAAGCTACGCTAACGGTGCTGGGCAGCGGCACTTCGATGGGAGTGCCCACCATCGGATGCGACTGCGCCGTGTGCCACTCTTCCGATCCGCACGACCGCCGTACCCGGCCATCGGTTTTGGTCGAGTATGGCGGCAAGACCGTGCTGATCGATTCCACGCCCGACTTCCGTGAACAGGCCATCCGCGAACACATTCGCGAGATTGACGCGGTGCTCTTCACCCATAGTCACGCTGACCACATTCTTGGTCTTGATGATTTGCGTCCCCTCAGCTTTCGTCACAAGCCGAACAAGCTCCCACTCTATGCTCGTCCAGAAGCCGCTGATTTTATCCGCAGCACGTTCCGCTACATTTTCGACGGGGATTACAAGTTTGGTGGATTGGCTCAGGTCGAACTCAAATCGTTCCGGGGGCCGGTTGATCTTTTCGGAGCGCGTTTTGACCCCATCCCGGTGATCCACGGTGAGACCGAAATTGATGGCTTCCGCTTTGGCAGCGCCGCGTATTTAACCGATCACAGCAGCGTCCCCGAGGCTTCGCTGGCAAAATTGCAGGATCTCGACATCCTGTTTCTGGATGCGCTGAGGCATATCCCGCATCCCACGCATTCCACCGTAGAGAACTCATTGCGCATCGTGGAACGACTTCAGCCGAAGCGCGCTTTCTTTACCCACATATGCCACGACTTGCCTCACGAAGCCACCAATGCCTCGCTGCCGCCAAACGTGCGGCTTTCGTACGATGGAATGAAGCTGGAGTTTCAGATTTAGCTGCTGTGGCGCGGGCGCCCTCGCCCGCGGGTTTGGCAATGAAGATTGAACCAGGCCTTGGGACATTTGCATTTCTCGATGGAACTTTAGGATGACGGTTGCGGGCGAGGGCGCCCGCACCAAACGAACAATGAAGGTTTTTCACAAACTAGATGACATTCCCGCCAGCTTCGGTCCAACGCTGTTGAGCGTGGGGAACTTTGACGGCGTGCATCGGGCCCATACCCGCGCGCTGGCCAACATCGTCTGCCGCGCGAGAGAGCAAGAGCGCAAGGCGGTAGCGGTTTCTTTCGAGCCGCATCCCATCCGGATCCTGAGGCCCGACTCCGGACTGAAGCTGCTCACGCCTACGCCCGAAAAACTTCGCCTGCTGGAGGCCACGGGCTTGGATGCCGTCCTCCTGCTCCCCTTCACCCGCGATCTGTCGCTCATGACTCCGCATGACTTCGCTCATGACGTTCTAAAGAAAAGTCTGAAAGCTCGCGAGGTGCACGAAGGCTACAACTTTCATTTTGGCAACAAGGCAGCGGGAGACATTAACCATCTCGCGGAGTATGGCCGCGAGATGGGTTTCGAGGTAATGGTCTATCCGGAATTGCGGCTGCGGGGAGAACCAGTGTCGAGCACTCAAATCCGCAAACTGCTTGCCGACGGACGAGCGAGCCGCGCGCGCCATCTGCTGGCGCGGCCGTTCAGCATTTTGTCCACCGCTGGCCGGGGGCGTGGATATGGCGCAAGGTACACTGTCCCCACCATTAACTTGAGCCGGTATGAGGAGCTCGTCCCCAGAGACGGCGTTTACATCAGCCGTACGCGCGTGGGCCTGGAATGCTTCGACTCGGTAACCAACGTGGGGAACCGTCCTACCTTCGGAGCTGAATCCTTCGCTATCGAAACCCATCTGCTGAACTTCCATCCCCTCGAACTGAATCCTGAGACAGAAGTGGAAATTCATTTTCTGCAGAGGTTGAGAGACGAAATCAAATTCCCGACGGTGGACGCCCTACGCGAGCAAATAGGGAAGGACGTGAGGAAGGCACAACGTTATTTTCGTTTGTTGAAGTTAAAAGACTGCCGCTGAAAGTATCGGTGTTTTAGCTGTGGGAATCCGTCGCAGAGCCTAGTGAGGCAGATAGCCATCTTCCATAGGAAGTTTTCCGTCGACTCTTACCACATTGATCTGGTTATTGATGGAGCGGACATCGACCAAGCCCACAGCGCCCGGCATGGTCTCCACCACTTTGAGTACATCTTCGTCGGAATCCACCAGCGTGATCGAGCCCTGGTGAGCTGCAATAAATGACTTCAGTTCACTGGAAGACATTTTGTTCAGTCGTTCCAGCGTGCTCATTTCCCCGCTGGAATTCTTATGCAGAACAAGGATCACGTCCTTGTCGTCGTGCCACTTCTTGACTTCCAAACGAAATATTTTGGTCAGGTGTGCGGAACTGATCCCGCCGCACATTGTTGTCTTTGTTGACCACGACGGCCATATGATGCGCGAAGCAAGGAAGCAACGAGCACACCATGAAAGCAGCCAGACAGCAGACGCGCGAACCCTTCATAGCAACACTCCACCCCGAGTTGTGGCCCGAGGAGCCTGATCCAAGAATCCCGCGTCTGCCTGCAAAAACCTAGTGGAAAAATGACACGGTTGGTTACGTTAGTGATCTTTCCCGGCTTCATTCCATAGGCTCGACCAGGGTCATCTCTTCGTGCAATCTTCGATCGGGCAGTTGCACCACGACAATCGCCACCAGCACGAGCACAATACCGACTGTCTGCAGCGGACGCACGACTTCGCCCAAGGCGACCGCCGCAATGACGATTGAGAATACGGGCTCCAGACAGCTGACGACGATGGCGCGCGTCGGCTCCAGATGCTGCAGCCCAGCAAAATAAAGCGAAAACGGTGCGAGAACGGAAATCAGCGAAAACACGAGCAGGAATAGCCACTGGTCAACCGAGTAATGTGCGGCCGCGATTTTCCACGGCGGGTTCACAACGATCCAAAAGAGAGATGCACTAAAGATGACGTAAAGCAGCACGGTCCAGCGATCGTAACGGGCAAGGATGCTGTGGCCGCCGACGTTATAGAAAGCGAAAGAAAACGCCGCTCCCAAAGCTGCAACAACTCCAATCGCATCCAGACGGAATCCGCTAGAACCAAATACTCCGATCACCAGGACAATTCCGGTCACGGCCAGTCCCACTGCCGCGATTCGCTGAACAGTGGGCTTCTGCAGCCCGCGCGCGACGGTATATAGCAATACCAAAATCGGCGCCGTGTATTGCAGGATTATGGCGGTGGCTACGTTGGTTCTTTGAATCGCGAGGTAGTAGAGGTAGTTGGACGCGGCCACGCCGAGAATGCCCAGCACGAACATCCGTCGAAAATCGGAGACGGGTAGCCGCAATCGGTTCCAGCCGCGAAGCAGCACCAGCGCGATCAAAAGAACAATGAAAGAAAACGTCGTACGGCTTTGCGACAGGATCAGCGGATCGATTGGCCGAAGTGCTTGTCCCTTGGGCAGGAGTCGCCCGGTAAAAGCAGCTCGACCGAGAGTGGCGGCCACGCCCCACAGGAATGCGGCGCTGGCAATGTACAAATATCCGCGGACGGGATGCGCTCGACTGGACAAGAGGTGACTTTATTTTTCGGGGTATTCGATCACATAGCTGATCTTAGCTGTCTTGTGCAACATCGCCGCGACCGAGCAGTACTTCTCTTCGGACAGCTTTACGGCATCTTCAGCTGCTTTGTGCGAGACTTTTCCCCCTATGCGATAAACCAGCCGGATGTCGGTGTAGACGGTCGGCGGAGTGGCTGCGCGGTCCGCCTCGGCCCGCACCTCAAGACTGGTAAAGGGCTCGCGCTTCTTAGCCAGGATGCTGGCAACATCATAACCAGTGCATGCGCACAAGCCGATCAACACCAGCTCCATCGGACTGCTGGCAATTTTACTATCGCCGTCAATAACAATGCCGTGACTGCTACCAGCCTGCCCCAGAAATCGATGGTTGTCGGTCCAGATCACTTTCGCTTCAATCACGCTCAATCTCCTTTTATCGACGATTGTCCGTCCGCGGTTCCGGGTGAATCAGCACGCGAAACAATTCGGGTGCTTCCTGTTTGAAGTGAATTTCCAGCTCGGTCGAAATATCGTGCACCCGCGAGAGCGGCAACTCGTCGGAAAACGTGCAGTGGCAGGAAACATAGAGACGTCCGCGAACGTGTTTGACCTCGACGTCGTGCACATCCAGGACTTCAGGAAAATGCGACGCCACGGCCTTCAATTTCTTCTCCAACAGAGCATCGCGCACAACCTCATCGCCGGTTTCGATGGTAGCTGGTTCGCTTTCGATGTGAGTCAGAATGGTGGAAATCTCAGGCACATCCTGGCGAATATCCGCTTCGAGCCGGGTCACTCGATCGTGCGCCTCCTTCAAACTCAGCTGCTCATCGAGCTCAAGATGCTGTTCGACGTGCAGACGCCCGCTCAGATCCTGGACGCTGATGTCATGGACGTTGAAATTGTTGCGTGTGGCCACGGCCCGAACGCGATCAAAAATGTTTTCTCGCCGCGCCGGCCGCGCCACCGAACGAACCACCACATCGGCATCCGGCAGAACGTCCTGCACAGCCGACGTGACCGCATCAGCGACTTGCTCCGAACGCTGGAAGGTTACATTGCGCGCCAGCCCGATGGAAAGATCGGCGAAGTAGCGGTTGCCCGCCCGCCGGATGCGTACGCGATCCACCTCGATCAAGCCATCCACTTTGTTCACTACCGCCACAATCTTGCCACGCACGCCCGCGGGGGCAGCGTCGAGCAGAGCGTCGACGGTTCTGCGAGCCAGCCTCGAACTCACATATACGACGACCCCGGCAACAAAGAGCGCGGCCACAGGATCGGCGTCCCGCAGCTTGTCGACACCGTACACGCGACCGATAAGGACCAACGCCAGTCCAACCACCACAACTCCGCTCGACCAGATATCCGTCGAGAAGTGCAAGGCATCGGCTTCGAGAGCCTGGCTGTCGTACTTCGTCGCAATTCTTCCCAGAGCGCGCGAGCGCCAGAAGTCTACCGCCATGGAAATGAACATCACGACAAAAGCTGCGATGCTGGGTTCAATCTCCACATGCCGGAAAAATAGCCGCTTCGCCGCTTCATAGATGATCCAGACGCAGGTCAGGAGCAGCAGGCCCGTCTCGATAAAGGCGGAGAAGTTCTCTACTTTGCCGTGCCCGTACTGGTGGTCAGCGTCGGCGGGCTTGTCGGAAACCCGGACCGAAAGGAATGTCACGATCGCCGCAATGAGATCAAGCCCGGAGTGCGCGGCTTCGGACAAGATGCCGAGGCTTCCCGTCGTAACCCCAACCACAATCTTCAGCGTGGTAATCGTGATCGCCGCCAGCACGGAACTTCCAGCCACAGCGCGCTTTTCCGCACGCATGGACGCCGGACTGTGAATTGCTGGCGAGTTAGCCATGACAGCATTATCGCCGCTTACGACTCCCTCCGCCAATCCACCATCTCGGCACATTTCGGCACGTGCTACCGACAGCGAGGGCACTCTGTGCTAGGATTTTCATTGACCTTTTCGATCTTCCCTGGAGGAATCATTAAATATGACGCGATACGGTTTAGTCTGTCTGCTCTTTGCGGCTATGGCGTGGGGCCAAGCAGCCAATTCGAACCCCACCCTGTCGACCCGGCCATCGGGAACGCCCGCCGAGACTAAGGAAGCAGAAGCCTCGAATGTTCCACCCGATACGCCGGTTATCACGATCAACGGAGCGTGCCCTAACCCGCCCGCCGACAAAGCGACCGACCAGAATTGCAAAACCGTGATCACTCGGGCTGAATTCGAAAAAATCCTGGATGCCGTCCAGCCGAATATGCCCCCGCGTGTCCGGCGGCAATTCGCCATGCGCTACGCGAGTGCGCTCGTAATGGCTGACAAAGCGCATGAAATGGGTCTGGATCAGGGACCGAAGTACGAGCAGCGTCTGAATCTGGCGCGAGTCCAAATCTTGTCCCAGGCGCTTAATCAGGCGGTGCAGGAGAAGGCTGGGCAGATTTCTGACCAAGACATCGAAGACTATTACCACAACAATACCAGCGCTTACGAAGAAGTTGACCTGCAGCGCATATTCATTCCGCATTCCCAAACGCTCCCCGCCTCCAAGATCAAACTGAGCCAGGCGGCTGAAAAAAAGCGCCAGGAGGACGCGGAAGAAGTTATGAAGAAAGAAGCCGATAAAGTTCACACCCGCGCCGTCGCCGGAGAAGACTTTGCCAAGCTTCAGGATGAAGCTTACCTACTTGCCGGAATCAAGACCAAGGCTCCCAGCACCAAGATGGGCAAAGAACGCCGCAACAACCTGCCCCCAACCCAGGCTGCGGTTATGGATTTGAAGACCGGTGAAATCTCCGCTGTGTTCTCCGACCAAAGCGGGTATTTCATTTACAAAGTCGGCGTAAAAGACGTCGAACCGCTGGACGATAAGTTGAAAGAAGAGATCCGCGGAACGCTGCGTACCCAACGCGTGCAGGAACAGATGCAAGCAGTCCAGAAGTCCGCTACCCCTACCTTGGATGAAAGTTATTTCGGGCCCGAAATGCCTCCGACGCATGGCATGCCAATGCCACCACCCGCTCCTGGCCCCTCATCCAAGCCGTCGGGTCCTGGCTCCAAGTAATGGACGGTGATAAACCAAGTGTCATCGTAACGGGGGTCGCAGGCAATCTGGGACGGCGACTGTTGCCGCATCTGGCGGACTATCAGGTCATCGGAGTTGATTTGAATCCCCCGCAGACCAGCGACCCCTTACGCTTTGTGCGCATGGACCTTGGCCTAGAGGAGTCCTGCCGCGATTTGTTTCTTCTGGTGCGGGAAGCGCGTCCGGTCGCGGTAATTCACCTGGCCTTTGTGCTCGATCCCGTCCGCACTGGCGTGCTCGACCTGGATCGGATGTGGCAAATCAACGTGGCCGGTACAGCTCGGGTGATGGAAGCCATCACCGAAGCTAATCGTAACGATTCCATCGTAGGAAGGTTTATTTTCCCGAGCAGCGTTTCCGTTTACGGTCCAGATCTGCACGAACCCGTCGGTGAGGACTCTCCCCTCGGCGCGCACACTCTGCCTTATGCGATTCACAAAATGGAATCCGACAAGGTGGTCCAGCAGAGGGCACCTGCGCTGCGAGGCTGCGGCGTCTTCATGCTACGCCCCCATATTTTTGCCGGTGCCAGCGTGGAGAACTATATGATTGGGGCTTTTCGCGGCACACCCAACGGCCGGGCAAAGCGCGCTGCCAGAATGCGGGATCAAGGCAAGCGTCTTCCCTGTGTGTTGCCCTACGGACAACATTATCTCGAGAACCGCCTTCAGTTCGTCCACGTGGACGACATGGCGCGGTTGCTAGCACATATTGTTCGCCGAACGGAGCCCGAATCCCAGCGGCTCACGGTACTAAACGTGGCCGGGCGCGGCGAGCCTTTGACCTTTGACCGTTGCATCGAGATGGCTCACGCAAGACTAAGACGCGTTCCCGGAAGGTGGGCTTTCCGTTTGGTGCTGCAATCCATGTGGAAGCTGGGAATCTCCGCCATTCCGCCAGAAGCTGCGCCATATATGACCGGCCAGTACATCATGAATACCGACCGTTTGAGCAAGTTCCTGGGTGACGACTACGAAAATGTGATCCGCTACACCGTCGCTGATGCCTTTGCCGATTCCTTCACCGCAGCGAGTCCTGCCACTACATCGCAAGTCGCAGCACGATAGTTCACTTCTTCCCTCGATACAGTCCCGCAATCCCGAATGTATATGGCGTCCACGAGGCTTCCCGGAATCCAGCGCGGCGCATCCGTCCCAGCATCTCTTCCGGGGATGGGAAGCGCTCGACCGACGCTGGTAAATAAACATACGGTCCTTTGACCCCAGAGACTACCGTACCCACGCCGGGCAAGATGCGCTTGAAGTAGACTCGATACAACTTTCCGATCAGGCCGCGAGGCTCACCAAAATCCAGGATTCCGCACTCCCCGCCCGGACGGAGCGTCCGCACCATTTCCCGCAGTCCGGCATCGTAGTCCGCGAGATTGCGGAAGCCAAATGCCGCAGTAATCAAATCGAATTGTTCGTCCGGAAAGGGCAACTGAAGCGCATCCGCCTCTACCCAACGCAGCGACTTTTCGGACGATTTCTCATTCGCACGCCGCAGCATCGGATGGGAAAAGTCCACGCCCAGGATTCTCGCCGACTCTCCGGCCTCTCGAAACAAAGCGAAGGTCATGTCGCCGGTGCCGCAGCACAAATCAAGCACGCTTGCGTCTTGCCGCTTCAAAATCGAAGCAAAGGCTCGCGCCGTCTTCCACCACCACAATCGATCCACGTTGAACGAGAGCAAATGATTGAGCAGGTCGTACCGCGGCGCGATTGAGCTAAACATCTCGCGGACCGCGAGAGCGGCGGACGCCGGATCGCTCGCTCCTTCGGGAGCGGCTCCAATGACAGTCGCTTTCGTCGAATCACTCACAGTTGGCTCCCGCTTCCTTCACGAACCGCTTAGCCTCCGCAACTCGTTCACCGCCTCGACGATTATTTTCTCCGGCACGTCGTTCGCAATCTCGACTTTGCCAATCTCCCTCGGCAGCACGAAATGCAGGACGCCCTTGCGCGTTTTCTTGTCCCCCTGAAGCAACCGGACGATGTCCCGGCTGCGAGCCTCGACCTTTGGCAGCTTGCCAAGACTGAGCACCGCGTCGAAAATTCGTCGCGCAGCGTCGTTATCGATCCGGTCCGTCGCAGCCGCGATATGCGTAGCCGCGATCATTCCCCAGGCAACCGCTTCACCATGCAGAAAACGCCGATAACCCGATTCAGCTTCGAGCGCGTGCCCGATGGTGTGTCCGAAATTCAGCACTCGCCTTAGCCCGTTCTCCCGCTCGTCGGAGGAGACTACCTCGGCCTTCAGGCGCACAGATTCCGTGATCACCCATTCGATCGACGCAGCATCGCTGCGCAAATCCTTCAGGCGGGCTTTTTCGAGGCGGTCAAACAGCGTAGCTTTTCCAATCACTCCGCACTTTAGCGCTTCATACAGGCCAGCGCGGAATTCCCTGTCGGGCAAAGTGGACAGCACTGCGGGATCGATCAGTACCACGCGCGGCTGGTGAAACGTTCCGAGCAGGTTCTTGCCGGCGCTAAGGTTCACGCCGGTCTTGCCGCCGATGGCAGCGTCGAGCTGAGCCTGCACGGTGGTGGGAATCTGCACGACATCGACGCCACGCATATAAAGCGAAGCCAGCAGACCAGCCACATCACCCACCACGCCGCCGCCGAACGCTACGATCACGGCATTTCGATCTGCCCCTAGACGCGTCAACTTCTCCGCCAGTTGCTCGACCGTCACCAGCCTTTTATGACGCTCGCCGTCGCTCATCTCTATCAATCGCGCTTTGAAACTGGCGGCCGCAAGCGACTTCATCAACTTCTTGCCCCACTTCCGGCGAACCGGCGGCACCGTCACAATGAAGAGATGCAAACGATCCCCAACAATTTCGCGCAAGTGCTCTCCCACCCGCTCCAGCAAACCATTTTCAATGATGGCGTCGGAGGGGCTAGGCTGAACTGCGATGGTCACTCGGGTCATGGAGTCTCATCATAACGTAATCATCCGCCCAGCTAGGGAGACCGCCGCGTGATACCATTTTTGACCTATGGAGTCTGCGCCGTCCCGAACCGATTTCCTTGTGATTGGCGCCGGAGTTGCCGGGTTGCGCGCCGCGGTTGAACTGGCAGGTGCAGGCACAGTCCTGGTGCTGGCCAAACGCGAGGTCACCGAATCGAATACGCAGTGGGCCCAGGGCGGCATCGCGGCCGCACTCAGCGACGAGGACGAAATCAGTCTCCACCTCCAGGACACGCTGCAAGCCGGCGATGGCCTGTGCAATCCCGAAGCCGCCAAAGTACTGGTGGAGGACGCCCCCGAGCGCATCGATGAATTGATTCAATGGGGCACGGAATTCGATCGCCAGGGCACCAAGCTCACCTTCGGCCGCGAAGGCGCGCACAGCCGCAACCGCATTCTCCACGCGCACGGCGATTCCACTGGACGCGAGATTCTCCGGGCTCTCTACGCCAAAAGCAAAACGCTGAAGAATATTTCCGTGCGTGAGTTCGAGTTCTCCACGGACTTAATCGTGGAAGATGGCCGGGTCTGCGGCATTCATCTCATTAACGAGAGGGGCGAGAAGCAGCAGATGTCGGCTTCCGCCGTTTTGCTCGCCACCGGCGGCATGGGCCAACTCTACCGCAACACCACCAACCCCGCGGTCGCCACCGGGGACGGCGTCGCCATGGCATATCGTGCCGGCGCCGAAGTCAGCGACATGGAATTTATCCAGTTCCATCCCACGGCGCTGTACTTGAAGAATGCCCCACGCTTTTTGCTCTCCGAGGCTCTGCGCGGCGAAGGCGCCTATTTGCGCAACATCGAGTTGCATCGCTTCATGCCGAAGTACCATCCTATAGGCGAACTGGCGCCGCGCGATGTGGTGGCCCGAGCCATTCTTCATGAGCTTGAGGTCAGCCAGGTCAAAGACCCATTCGTCTATCTCGATCTCACTCACCTCGACCCCGAACATGTGAAGAAGCGCTTTCCGCGCATCTACGCCACGTGCATGGAATTCAATATCGATATCACGGCCGACATGATCCCCATCCGGCCGGCCGCGCATTATGCCATGGGCGGCGTGCGCACGGACCTCGTGGGACGTTGCACGCTCCCCGGGTTGTACGCGGCCGGCGAAGCCGCCGCCACGGGCGTGCATGGCGCCAATCGCCTGGCCAGCAATTCCCTGCTCGAGGGCCTGGTTTTCGGTGCGAGAGCTGGCAAAACGATGCTGGATGAACTGCGTCACCCGCCGGCCAGCGCCGCCAAATCTCGCCGCGCTGTCTCGAACGGCCCAGTCGACACGGCGACCGAGGAAGTTATCCGCGATGTTCAAGATCTTATGTGGCGGGATGTTGGTATTGTGCGCGCTGGAACAGGATTGAAAGCGGCCATCGAACGCCTAAACCGTCTTGCTCCAAGAGTGGCCCACCCGCAAACCCGACGGGCGCACGAGGCGCAAAATCTCCACGCCCTTGGCTTACTGGTAACCCGTTCCGCGCTGGCCCGCGAAGAGAGCCGCGGCGCCCACTACCGCACGGACTTCCCCGTCCACAACGATGCCAAGTTCCTCAAGCACTCAATCGCCAAAGGCGACTCTATCCGATTCGCGTAAAACTATTAACCACAAAGGACACAAATGGTTCACAAAGGACTGCGGATTTCCTTTGTGTACCTTCGTGTCCCTTGTGGTTACTGCTTTTGACTTTGCGGATGGAGCAACGATGCCGCCACCGAAGCAAGCAGCACTCCCGCCACAACTCCCAGCGCGATCCACGTGGGAATTGGATAGTAATTCGAAACCAGCATCTTCGTTCCAACGAAGATCAAAATTGCCGCCAGCCCGTAATGCAAATAGTGGAAGAGTTCCATCATGCCCGCCAGCAAAAAGTACATCGAGCGCAGACCCAGAACCGCAAACACGTTGGAGGTATAAACAATAAAAGGTTTCAGCGTGATGGCCAGTACAGCGGGGATTGAATCTGTGGCAAAGAGCACATCCGTAGTCTCGACCAATACCAGCACCGCCAGCAGGGGCGTCGCATACAGGCGCGCACGCCGCACTACAAACTTGTCCCCCTCGTAATTCTCGGTCATCGGCACCCAGCGCCGAAATAAACGCAGCACTGGATTGTTTTCCGGTTCGATCCCCACGCCATGTTGGCGAAACAGCTTGATTCCGCTGTAGACGAGCAGCGCCCCGAAAATGTAGGTGATCCAATGAAACCTTTGAATCAGGCCGATGCCCACCACAATGAAGATGCCTCGCATCACCAGGGCACCGACGATTCCCCAGAACAGTACTTTGTGCTGGTGCTCCGGAGCGACGCGAAAGTAGCGGAAAATCAGGAGGAAAATAAAGAGATTATCGACGCTAAGCGAAAGTTCAATCACGTAACCGGTGACGAACTCCACGGTGGTCGCGTGCCCATAGCGAGAATAAACCAGCACTGCGAATGCGCCGGCCAGACCAATCCAGAGCAAGCTCCAGGTCAGCGCCTCGCGAAACTTCACCGTATGGCCCGGCCGTTGCAAGAAGCCCAGGTCGAGCGCCAGCATGCCCAGCACGAAAAGATTGAAGAGAATCCAGAAGAGTAGCTGGTTCAATTAAACCTCAGCGGTTTTTGTGATGCTCGCCCCGCCCGCAAATCATTTGGGAAATGCGGGCCGCAACTTTCAGTCGGCCCTTCCCCATTTCCCCTCTTGCCACGGCTGCCACATGCCAAAGGTTTTCATCAATTCATCCATCTGCGTTTCGTGCATGGTCTCCTCGATTTGAGCGTGGTGCAGGCGGGGACCAAGCCGCTCCGGAGCATTGGCAATGCCGAATGTGAGAGCGGCCGCCTCCGCGACGTGTTTCTTTAGTTGCGCCAGGTCGACTTTGTCGAAGGTATCGGACATGGCGTGATAATTGATCAGGTAGTTTGCCTCCTCCTGCTCAGCGACAAACGTCGGTACGCCTTCCAGCATGAAATCGAAATGGTCCGTGCCCCATTCGGCGGTGGTTTTCAGATTGGCCGCGTCAAACTGCTTCAGCGGCGCCACCACAGTGTTCGCGGCGTCGAGCAGGTCCTTCCGACCACCCAGAGAAAACCCGGTGACTTTGCCCGTTCCAGAATCGAAAATAATTACTGCTGCAGCTTTGTCGAGTTCGGCTCGGTGTGCGACGGCATAGGCGTGCGATCCGAGCAAACCTTCCTCTTCACCAGAAAACAGAATGAAGCGAATGCTACGCCGCGGCCGCAGCCCGGCGGTTTTGATCGCGCGGAGCGCATCAATCACCAAAGCCGCATTGCATCCATTGTCGAGCGCGCCCGTGCCCAGTTCCCACGAATCGAGGTGCGCCCCGAGGATCACAAACTCTTTAGGTTTGTCGCTGCCGCGTATCTCGCCGATTACATTTGTCGCTGTGATCGCCCCGCCAATGCGATTAGGGATTGCCAGGTCGGCGCGAACCTTCTGCCCTGATGCCAGCAGGCGTGCGATACGCGAAGCATCCTCTCTCGCCACCAGCACCTGGGGAATGGGTCCGATCTCACCCTGCAACGTGTCCGTGTGGCGATAGAGCAGGTCGTAGGGACGTGTGGATTGGACAGCGATGGCCAAAGCTTTCGCCTGCACCGCGCGTAGAATAATGCCCGGCGCTCTCAGATACTCGCCGAAAAGGTCATCCCACTTGGCCATCTCGTGGGAGTGCACCAGCAGCAAAGCGCCACTGACGTTGCCGGCTTTGACGAAATCCTCAGGCCTCCCTTCGCCCACATCAATAACGGGCACGTCCTGATGGGTGCCAAGCGCTGGAGCCCACCCCATCGAAACCACCCGCACATCGAACTTCTCCGGTGCGGAGATGCTCATCCTGGTGAAGCCCTCGCCCCAGGAAGCCGGAATGGTGAAATTTTCTGTGTACACGCTGTCCGCTCCCGCGGCTTTGAAAGCAGCGACTCCCCAATCCACGGCTTGCCGCATTGCCAGCGTTCCTGGCACCCGGCCGCCGATCTGATCGGTGAGCTGCTGTAAATTCTTTTCCAAGGGCGAAGGCTTCAAGGCTTCGGCAATCACTTGGTCGACAGGATTTTGGGCTGAGGCCACCGCAAGCAGAAACACGGGTAGAAGCAGACGTGCTTTCACGATTCGCATAAGGTTGGAATTAGAAATCAAATCGCGAAAAAGCGAAAGGCCAAAGGCTCGGGCCCGAGTCCCGCGGTATCGCTCAGCAGTTCCCCGCCGTGCCCGCCGAGGTGCAAATCCCCTGGATGATTTGTTCCCCGAGATTCAAGAAAGGAGTGTCTTCGTTTACCGCCCCGTTGGTCAGCAACGTTACAGAAAAACCATCGTCCAGAAACATGCCATTGAACGCCGTATAGGAATAGGTTTCGCCGTTGTGCCAGACGAAGGGATGGCCCACCTCCGTTCCGAGCACCCAGCCCATCGCGTAATCGGACGCCCCGCCTTGCGGATAGTTGGGCACAGAAGCTGGCGTCACCATAACCGTGAACACCGATGAAGGGATCACCCTCCCGTTCAGCAGCGCCGCATCCCAGGTCGCCAAGTCCTCCACATTTGACCAAAGCGCCCCAGCCGAAAAGAACAGCGAAGGATCAGGAATCAAGCCCGGGCCCTGCGTCGCGGTGTATGGAAGAGCAAACGCGGCCGGTTGCAGGTAGGAGGTATTGCTCAGCGCCGCTGGCTGGAAAATGTTAGCCTTTATGAAATCTGCGTACGTGGTCGAACCTACTGCCTCAATAACCGATCCCAGGACAAAGTAGTTGCTGTTGCTGTAGGCGTATGCAGTCCCAGGCGCGAACTGCAGCGGGGCCGGTGCGATCTGGCTGAGAACGGTTTGCTCGGGCACGCCACCGATCCAGGAGTTTACCGCCGGGAAACCAAGATAATCTTGCAGGCCGGAAGTCTGGTTCAGTAGCATGCGCAACGTGATCCGCGGATCGAATCCGTAGCTCCCCAGATAGGCCACCACTCGGGCGTCGACGTTGAGCGCTCCCGCATTCCACAGTCGCAAAACCGCCGCCGCAGTGAACTGCTTGGTGATCGATCCAATCTGAAATTCCGTCGCTGGCTGAACCGGTTGGCAAGTGCTTAGATCCGCGTAACCGTACCCTTGGGCGTAGAGAATTTTCCCCTTCTTGGCGACGGCTACGGACATGCCCACCAGTCCCTGCGCCTTCATTTCGTTTGCCACCAAGACGTCGACAATCGATCCCAGGCCGGACGTCGCTGGACCGGGAAGCGGCGGACACGATTGCGCCGACGACGGTGCGCTGCCACCGCCGCACGCGGGCAAACCCCACACCAGCAACGGAAGAGTTGCAACTACCAGAATTTTTCGCCAGGAACGTGTTGGACCGAACAGCGTTTTCATGACTTGGCACCGATCGAGAGGCCTTCGGACAAATTCTACTTCTTGTCGAGCATCTGCACCGTTTCGAGGGTTACGGTGCCCACTATTTCCAGACTCTTGGGGCTGAGCTTGTCGACCGTGTCTTGTGTCGTATGCCAGAAAACATTGTTGTAGCCGTATTCAAAATCAATCAGATCGGCGCTGGGAACGCCGCGTTGCACAAACGGTTTGTGGTCATCTTCCATCGGAATTGTTCGGGCAAAAAAGTGAGATTGATAGCCCAGTCGTGTCGCAGCCTGATAGATCAAGTCCTCAAGCCAGGGGGTGGAATTCTCATCCCGCTCAATGTTAAGGTCGGCGTCACCGATCATGTCTTCCAAAATAAAAGCCTTGATGTTCTTGATGGTTCCGTCATCCTGCCATTTCTGAGCCAGGTGACGAACGCCGTAGACGCTATTGGTGTCGGTCCACGGAAGTTTTATGGCTTCCTCCGCATCGTCCCACAGCAGCCAAACGCTATAGCCGTCGAGCTTCTTACCCCGCAACTGATTGGCGATTTCGAGCAGCAGCGCACTCGAAGAAGCGCCATCGTTTGCACCAACATAATTCGTATCGCGCAGCGGATAGTTGGTGTCGTAGTGACTGGCGATCACGATGATGCCATCGCGCGTTCCGGGATACTTCGCAATAATGTTGCGAACTGGAAACTTCCCCTCCGATGTGTCGATAGTGAAAGCGTCATCTTCAACTTGGTCGCCTTTCAAATGGGCGTGAATGTAGTCCTCAACCTTCTTATGATTGGCGCTCCCGATCGGACGAGGGCCGAAGGCCACGATCTCCTTCACATACTGCATGGCGCGAGCTGAGTTAAAAGCTGGCGGCGGACCCGGATCAGCCGAGGTCGTAGAAGCATTCGTGGCGGCAGAAACGGCGGTTGCAGGCGCCGACTCCTTCGGCGCGGCCGCTGCATCTTTCTCCCGAGCACAAGCAAAGAGGGTCAGGGACAAAGCTAACCCTAGAGCCGCGGAGATGGACAACTGAGTCCGCCCGCCCCAGCATTGTCCCTTGAAAATTCTCATTGCCCCTTTTTCTCCGCCCGCGCTTTCCGCTGCTTTGGATGCACGAGGTAAGCAATTCCAATGCTGCCAAGGTACAGGGCGATCATGGGCGCGGCAAAAATGCACATGTTCAAGATGTCCGTGGTGGGCGTAATAATGGCCGCGATAATGAAAATTACCAGAATCGAATAACGCACGTTGCGCCACATCCACCCCGCGCTCACCACTCCCATCAACGCCAGAAAGAAGACGAGAATCGGCAACTCGAAGACCACGCCTAGCCCAAGAATCACGGTCAGAAACAGATCCGTATATTCGTGGATCGTGATCATGGGTTGAAACTGCTTGCCATATCCGATCAGGAATTCCAGCGCCGCCGGATAAACCAGCTTGTACCCAAACGCACCGCCCGCCAGAAACAGACCCACCGTCGAGAACATGAAGGGCGTGACGTAGCGTTTTTCGTTCCGGTAGAGCCCCGGCGAAATGAACATCCAAACCTGGTAGAGCACGATCGGACACGACACGAACAAGCCCGCCAGCGCCGCCACCTTCAAGTAAAGGTTGAAGGGATCCGTGGGATTCAGATAGACCAGCGTCTGCGGCATCCCGTTCCTCTGCAGCGCTTCCATGATCGGCTTCTGCATCCAGCCGACAATCTTCTCGGCATATCCCCAGCACGCGAAAAAGCCCACCGCAATCGCGACAATCGAATAAATGATGCGCCGGCGCAGTTCCTCAAGATGATCAAGGAAGCTCATCGCAGGCATGGAGTCCTGCGGGGACTTGGCTGAGGGCACTTCAGCAACCGCGTCAGGCATTGGGAGCCTTCACCATGTCGTGGCGCTCAGAACTGGACTCGGAGCTCGGCTCCAAACGCTGTTCCGGGCTCGGTTCGAGGGATAATGCAGGTTTGACAACAGGTTCCAGGGTCAAAGGCAGCGCGGCCACGGCGCCCTTCGGGGGCTCGGATGGGGGCAATATCTGTTGACGATTCTCCATCTCCAACTGCGAAATCTCCGACTCGATCTGGGCTTTGAACTCGTTTGAAGCCCGCCGAAACTCATTCAGCGCCTTTCCCACCTGACGCGCGATCTCCGGCAACTTCTTGGGCCCAAAAATGATCAAGGCCAAGAAAAACAGGAAGATGGTTTCCGAGAAACCCATGCGTTTCATCATACTGCCCCGGCGTGACGGCGGCAACGCGTAGCCCGCTATTTGACAATTACTTGACACCTGCCACGGTTCCGTAGAAATATCGCGAGAAAGTTCCGAACCTTCGCGCTCCAACCCGCATCTTAACAAGAGGGTGGCGTGTAGCTTTGCCTCACCTGAGTGGTTACTTAAGGTCAGTTCAATCCTGGTTTAGACCATTTGGGGACGTGCTATACTGCGCTCAGATGCGGTGGCCGGGCCTTATTTACGCCCGAACCGAAGGAAACGAATAGAATGGCCCGTAGTTCGCGTCGCACACTCTTCCTTGTAGTCGTCGTTCTTATCTCTTGCGGTTTTCTCGGCATGGTCTTCGGCCAGAAGATCAATCCCGCCGCGGCCCCAGGTGGGGATTCCGATGTCCGTGACAGCCTTCGGCAGTTTACCGACGTGTACAGCTTAGTCGAGCAGAACTACGCCGAGCCCGTGAACGCCGATAAGGCCATATACAACGGCGCCATTCCGGGCATGCTGCACGTGCTCGATCCGCACTCGAATTTCTTTGATCCCAAGTCCTATGCGCTTCTGCGCGAAGACCAGCGCGGCAAGTACTACGGCGTCGGCATGACTGTCGGCCCGCGCAACAACAAGGTCATCGTCATTGCCCCATTCGCGGGAACGCCTGCGTATCGCGCCGGCATTCGTCCCGGAGACATCATCGTTGCAGTTGACGGAAAGCCCACCGACAACATGAGCACCGGTGACGTAGCCGATCTGCTCAAAGGCCCCAAGGGCACCACCGTCCACATTACTATCCTGCGCGAAGGCACCGAAAAGCCACTTGAGTTTGCCGTGGTTCGCGACGAAATCCCGCGCTACAGCGTCGACCTGCACTTCCTGATCAAGCCCGGCATCGGCTATCTGCACGTCACCGGCTTTAACGAGACCACGGAAAAAGAAGTCTCCGATGCGCTCGACCAGATGGGCGACCTGAAGGGTCTGATTCTCGATCTGCGTCAGAATCCTGGAGGCCTGCTCAGCGAAGGCGTCGGCGTCGCCGACAAGTTCCTGCGTAAAGGCCAGCTGATCGTTTCTCACCATGGCCGCAACTCGCCCGAGAAGCGTTACACCGCGACTCACGGCGACGGCGGCAAAGAATATCCTCTGGTCGTCCTGGTCAACCGGGGCACAGCTTCCGCCGCTGAAATCGTCGCCGGAGCCATTCAGGATCACGACCGCGGTCTGATCGTCGGCGAAACCACATTCGGCAAGGGTCTGGTGCAGACCGTGTATCCGCTATCGGAAAATACCGGACTCGCGCTCACCACAGCCCATTACTACACGCCGAGCGGACGTTTGATTCAGCGCGACTATTCCAATGTCTCGCTGTACGACTATTATTTCGATCGCCCTGACGAGGAGAAGGCTTCTACCGCGAATCGGGAGGTGAAGCTCACCGACAGCGGCCGCACCGAGTACGGTGGCGGCGGTATCACGCCCGACGTGAAGATCGATCCCACCAAGAGCAACCACTTCCAAGATTCGCTCCTGCAGCACTACGCGTTCTTCAACTATGCCAAGCACTACATGGTGAACCACCACCCGACCAAGAGTTTTGAAGTCGACGATGCCACCATGCAGGACTTCCGCAAGTTCCTCGACCTGGAAAAGATTCCCTTCACCGAAGCGGAACTGCTCCAGAACAATGATTGGGTGCGCGCCAGCATCAAGAGCGAGATCTTCGTGAACGCCTTCGGCCAGGAAGAAGGCTTGAAAGTAAAAGCGGAAGCCGATCCCGAGGTCCTCAAGGCCCTCGATCTTCTGCCACAGGCCAAAGCCCTAGCCGAGAACGCCAAGAAAGTAGTAGCCCAGCGCAACCCCGGCCCCCTGAGCCACTAACCGATTTTGTAACCGACAAAGGCCCGAACCCTCGGGCCTTTTTACCTGATGTAGGCGCGAGCGTCGTCGCCCGTGCGAATCGAACCACCACGCGCACGTGGACCCGGACGCCCCGTCCGGGCTCGGGGAGGTCGAACCGAGACCAATAGACATTGACCACCCAGCCGCGAAGCGGCGGCATGAAGGCCCGGCACGGCAGTGCCGGGAAGGCAAAGCGCAAAGACAAAGACTCCGCTGAGAATGCCAATCGCAAACAAACTGGACGTCAGCGTGAATATGAACCGTGAAACCGCTTCACCCACCACCACAAGAAGAGATGCGTAGGCCAATAAACCACTAACGGCACGACCACCAGATAAGCCGCCAAATACAAAATCCCCGGCACGAAATGCTGCTCGCGGAAAAATGGCCCTCGAGCCCAGTTCACATCAAATTCCGGCCGCCAGAAATAATTGATCGGAACCACAATCCAGGTAGTCAGCGTCTGATATTTCCACCCGCGCTCGTAATAACCCAACCGCCAAATAGCCCACAGCAACAGCGGTGGCACCACGACGTGAAACAAACTAAGCAGCCGCACAAACAAGCGCAAATGAGGATCAAACATATATTCGGTGCCGCCAATGATGTGCCGGCCACTGAGCACGGCCCCGATTAGATCAATCGCGTAGAGGGATTGAAAAAGCAGCAACCCGCAAGCCTGCCAAGAAAAAAGCAGCGGACTCTCCAACCAAAGCGCCGCCGCAATAAACAAATTCCCCAGATCGCAAAAGTAAAGGAAGTTCTGCAATCCATACTGATGCCAGTAAACCGGCACCCACACCAGCACCCACACACTCCAGCCAACTTTAAGCCAAAGCGGGATGCGCATGCCCGCCATTGTACCCGTCCAGAAAATTATCAGGGCGAAGCTCGCCCCTTCTGCTCAAAAGACGTCATCCTGAAACCCCGCGTTTTCTCCAGCGGGGCGAAGGATCTCGCGCGGAGTTTTTCGAACCGAGCCCCCAAACAGGAACAGGCGTCCAGGCAACCCGGGCGTGCGATTCAAGAACCGCCCATTACCTACGTAACTTGATGCTCACCACCACAGTACCTACGATTCCAGTATGAAGTACAACGCCCTTTTATTCTGCCCTGACGACAAAACCGCCCGCGTAGTCACGCAAGTTCTCACCGACCTGGAGTTTCGAGTTGAGCCCTGCAACGAGCCTTTCGCCGCGGTTAAGAGGCTGATGGCGGAGCACTTTGATGCCATCGTGGTGGACTGCGACAGCGAGCAGAATGCGGCCTTGCTGTTCAAGAGTGCGCACAATTCTGGATCGAATCAGTCGTCACTTGCGGTTGCCGTTGTCGAGGGACAAGCTGGAGTTGCCAAGGCATTTCGAATCGGCGCCAACCTGGTTCTGACCAAGCCCATTAATGTTGAACAATCCAAGGGTACGTTGCGCGTAGCCCGAGGCCTGCTCCGGAAAACCGACGCAGCGAAACCCGCGAGTGCGACGCCTGCTGCGCAGCCACCGGCACGCCCCGTCACGATGATCGATGCCAGGCGTCCTTCTGCTCCCCAGATTCCTGAGCAGAGACCTGCCTCTTTGCCAGTGCAGGCGCCTCCATCTCCGATTCCGTCCGTGAGCGCTTCCCTGTTTGAGGTTGAAGCTGACCTCGGTCCCAAACCGGATTCAACCGAGGCGGCTCTGCTCGAATCGATGCCAGATCCGGCGCCGGCCTCTGCCACCACGCGAGAATATCCCTGGCAGCCGATTTCTAAACCAGCTGCGGAACCGATGGCGACTGCTCTCCGTCGCGCCGCCGAAGCCACCGGAAGGTCGGAAGTTGAATCTCCTGTGACCAGTAAAACGCTGCCCGCGCCGGCAAGCATTTCCGAACCTCGCTACTACACCAGCAGCATGTCATCCGGTCAAGCGGCAGCCACGGCCCCCGCAAAAATATCGCCGAAGACCGAAGAAGTTGCGGAGATGCCACAAGTAGATGCGCCTGCGTTTGCCTCGCTGGGCGACGCATCCGATGAGCCAGCATCCGGTAGTGGCAAGAAGACCATTCTGATTGCAGCTGCCGTTGTGGTTGCAGTCGCAGCCGGTGCTTATGTCGGATGGACGAAAATTCATTCCGCAAGCGCAGCTCCTGCGGCACAAACTCTGACTGCTCCTCCGCGTACCGCTCCGGTTCAGGCTCCGCCAGCTGCGACGGGTCCGTCGTCCCAGGCTGCTACGCAAGACACAACTGCCACAACCACGCCATCGCAGCAAGCCCATGTGCTGCCTGTTGAGATGGGCCCCGATATCACTCTTTCGACCACCGAAACTCATCCTCCGGCTCCAAAGAAGTCGACTCCGATCATCGCACCGAACACCGTGGTTAGAATTCCCTCGGAAGAACCGGCGCAGGCACCCTTGGTCGTCAAGAATGAAATCTCCAACCCTGCCCCGTCGACTCCCGCTCAACAGGACGCAACGCCCGCACCTCCGCCGGCATCCTTGAACGTCGCCTCAAACGCGAACGACCAAGCCCTCTCTGGAATCATGAGCACGAGCGGAGCGAATCTTCCTCGGCAGCCCATTCAGGCGGTGAAGGTTTCGCAAGGAGTGTCGCAGGGGCTGCTAGTGAAGAGCGTTCAACCCGTGTATCCCCAGACGGCCAGGCAGATGCGCGTTCAGGGCTCGGTCGAGCTTCTGGCCAACATCGGCAAGGATGGCAGCATCACCGCGGTCAAGGTGCTCAGCGGCCCTCAAGTTCTATCACGTGCCGCAATCGACGCCGTCAAGCAGTGGCAATACAAACCCTATTACCTCGACGATCAACCAGTCGAAATTCAGACCCAGATCACCGTAAACTTCAAGCTTCCATAAGCGTTTACAGCAGGCCAACAAGGCTAAAGCACGGCGTGAGGATTCAATCGTCGCGCCGTTTTGCTTTCTGTTCACCACGCTATAATAGGGAGATGCCTGCCCGCTGAAATTCCTTTCTGCAGGTGCTGGCCAAATTTATTTCGATGTGACCCGCTGCTAGCTGAGAGCTGAAAGCTAATAGCTAGAAGCCAGGAGCGAGAGGCTGCTGCTATGGATTTCAAACTGGTAAGCGACTACAAACCAAAGGGCGACCAGGCCAAGGCCATCGAATCCTTGACGAAAGGCCTGTTCGATCGCGAACAACATCAGGTTCTCCTAGGAGTAACCGGTTCAGGCAAGACCTACACCGCCGCCAAAGTAATCGAGCAACTAAACCGAACCACGCTGGTCATGGCCCACAACAAAACCCTGGCCGCCCAGCTCTACCACGAATTCAAAAACTTCTTCCCCCATAACGCGGTCGAGTACTTCGTCTCATACTATGACTTCTACCAACCGGAGGCTTATGTGCCGGCGGCTGATCTTTATATTGAGAAGGAGGCGACCATCAATGATGAGTTGGACAAGCTGCGGCTCTCGGCTACGCGGTCACTTTTTGAGCGGCGGGATTGTTTGATTGTGGCTTCGGTGAGCTGCATCTATGGCTTGGGCTCTCCGGAAGCTTATTACGGGATGATGTTGTTTTTGGAGAAGGGGCAGAAGATCAAGCGGGAGGACATTACTCGCAAGCTGGTTGAGATTCTTTATGAGCGGACGGATGGGGATTTCCGGCGCGGGACTTTTCGGGTTCGCGGGGACGTGATTGAGATTTTTCCTACTTATGACGATATGGCTTATCGCGTCGAGTTGTGGGGGGACGAGGTTGAAGCACTTTCGCAGATTGATCCGTTGTTCGGGACTGTGAAACAGAAGTACGTGCGGTTGCCGATCTATCCGAAGACGCATTACGTGATGAAGCCTGAGACGCGGTCGCGGGCTGTGGATTCTATTAAAGAAGAATTGAAGTGGTGGGAAGCGGAAATCGAGAAGCAGGGCCGGGTGGTGGAGGCGCAACGCGTTCACCAGCGGGTCATGTTTGATCTTGAAATGATCAAGTCGGTCGGCTACTGCCACGGCATTGAGAACTACTCGCGGCACTTTACCGGTCGGCTTCCGGGCGAGCCGCCACCGACTTTGCTCGATTACTTCCCGCGCGATTACCTGATGTTCGTTGACGAGTCGCATCAGACTGTCCCGCAGCTGCACGGCATGTATCACGGTGATCGCTCGCGCAAGGAAACCCTGGTCGAGTATGGATTCCGTCTGCCTTCGGCGTTGGACAATCGTCCGCTTACCTTCGAGGAGTTTGAGCATCGCATGGGACAGATGATTTATGTTTCGGCGACTCCGGGTCCGTATGAGCTGACCAAGTCGGCGGGAGTGGTGATCGAGCAGATTATCCGGCCGACCGGCTTGGTCGACCCTCCGGTTGAGGTGCGTCCGGTCAAAGGGCAGATTGACGACCTGCTGCATGAAATTCGCGAGCGAACCGGACGCGGCGAGCGCGTGCTGGTGACCACGCTGACCAAACGCATGGCCGAGGACCTGGCCGAGTATTACAGCGAAGTGGGCGTGAAGTGCCGCTACATGCACTCCGAGATCGAGACTCTGGAGCGGGTAAAGATTCTGCGCGACCTGCGCAAGGGCGAGTTCGATGTGCTGATCGGGATCAACCTGCTGCGCGAAGGACTCGATTTACCCGAAGTGTCCCTGGTCGCAATTCTCGACGCCGACAAAGAAGGATTCCTGCGTTCCAGCGGCGCGCTCATTCAGACCATGGGCCGCTGCGCCCGCAATTTGAATGGCCGGGCCATCCTGTACGCCGACCGCATGACCGACTCGATGAAGAAGGCCATGGGTGAAACCGACCGCCGGCGCGCCATCCAGGAAGCCTACAACGTAGCCAACGGGATCACGCCCGAGTCCATTGTGCGGCCGCTGGATATGTCGCTAGCCCGCATTGTCGAGGCCGACTACACCGATCTAACTGCCGGCGAGAGCGAGGGCATTCCCGAATTCAAGTCGCAAGAAGAGTTGGACGGCTACGTACGCAAACTGGAAAGCGACATGCGCGAAGCCGCCAAGCGATTTGAATTCGAGAAGGCGGCCAAGCTGAGAGACACGATCAAGGAATTGCGGACGAAAGAATTTCTGTTTGCGTAGGCTCCGGGGAAAAGACCGTCTGTGCCAGGGGCGCCAGGCTGTAGTAAGTGATGGACGGGTTTCCCCTTCCACTTGCTCCATGCCAACTGCAAGCCTCGGAGGGCCTAGCACTGCCCCACCCATTGGGGGCTTCGTACTGGGCTGTGGTCCTGCCGGTTGGGGAGTATAAAGTGACGGCATCTTGCCGGCTGCCGGGCGGACGTCTCACCCGATCTCAGGCCGCCGGGACGGCGGCGCCACGCCTATGCTACATTTGCCTTCTTCATGGCTTCAAATTTGCAGCCTCCCGCCGAACCCGAGCCTGAACTTCTCTATTGCCCAAAATGCGCCGTTGAGGTTTCCGATCCGCTGACCTGCGGCGATTGCTCGGCCGTCATCTGCCGCCGCTGTGGCACTCCACTCGAATCGGCGGACGAACTGGGGATGGGGTAATCCATGGGGCTAGGCACCACTTCGCCGCCTTCTGCGATCCAAGCTGAATCGGGGCCGACACTGGTTCGCGGTCTCACCTTGCTGGATTCGGTGTTGTTGCTGATCGGCGGGGTCATCGGCTCGTCAATTTTTCTGACCGCAAAAGACATTGCGGGGCCGCTGCCGCATCCGGTGCTTTTTTTGCTGGTATGGGTGCTCGGCGGCTTGATTTCCTTGTGTGCCTGCTTTGCCTTCGCCGAACTGGGCACGATGTTTCCTGACTCCGGCGGTCAATATGTGTATTTGCGCGAAGCTTACGGTGACCTGCCCGCGTTCCTCTACGGCTGGATGATGTTCAGCGTGGGCAATGGCGGCTCGATTGCCGCTCTTGCCGTAGGTTCGGCCGCATACCTCGGCGGGATCGTCCCGGGCGTTTCGCAACAGCATATTGTTCTCTCGGTCGCAGGCATCGTGCTGACCCGTGCTCATGTCCTGGCCTTGATCATGATTACCGTGGTCACCTGGATCAACGTGGTTGGGCTGCGCTGGGGCGCATTGCTGCAAAACGCCGCCACCTGGGCCAAATTTCTCGCCATGGCAGCGTTCGTGATTCTGGGCTTCGCCATCGGCAAGGGTGATTGGCATCACTTCACCGCAAGCGAATGGGGATCGGTTCATGGCTTGACCATGGGCGTGAGCGCTGGTCCGCTGCTCTCAGCATTCGGCGTCGCGTTGATCGCCGTCTTCTGGGCCTACGACGGATGGGTCTACATCGGGTGGGTAGCCGGCGAGATGAAGAATCCGCGCCGTAATGTGCCGCTAGCGATGGTGCTCGGGGTGACGATCGTGGGTGTGATTTACGTGGCTATGAACATGGCCTACGTGTATGCACTGCCAATTAGCGAAATCGCAAGGCACGAAACCATCGCGCATGCCGCCGCGGTGGCGATGTTCTCGCCCGCGGCTGCGGTGTGGCTCTCGGCGCTGGTCGCGGTGTCCTGTTTTGGCGCGGCGGCGTGCGCCATCCTCGGCAGCCCGCGAATTTACTACGCCATGGCGCGCGATGGCCTTTTCTTCCGGCGCATGGCAGAAGTTCACCACAAATGGCGCACCCCGGCATTTGCCCTGATCGGACAAGGGATTTGGGCGGGAATTCTGACGCTCAGCGGACGCTACGATCAGCTTTACACCTATGTGATGTTCGGCATGGTGCTGTCGTACACGCTAACCGTAGTGGGATTGTTCGTGCTGCGCTGGAAGCGTCCCGACATTCCGCGGGCGTATCGTTGCACCGGATATCCGTGGCTGCCAGCGATTTATGTCTTGATTGGAACCGCGTGGACCTTGAATACGATTTTTACGCGGCCGACGGAATCGCTGGCGGGCACGATTATTGTGTTGATCGGCGTGCCGGGGTATTTGTACTGGAAGAGGAGCGGGAAGAAGGCGGTAGGAGGATAGAAACTTCGAACGCAACACGTGGAGTCTTTATTGGATCAGCCCTGACGGGCGAGAAGCTGGTCCTCCACACGACCACTTCTAAACCGGGACCGCGGTCTTCCTCGCGGGATTGAAGAATGGCATCTTCACTATCTTCGCCGTTACTTTTTGGCGGATGGCTTCGATGGTGATTTCCATTTGCAGCCTGGTGCCGAGCCTGGAGTGTGAAGTTTCGATGCTGGCCAACGCGATCATCTTCTTTAGCACTGGCGACCATGTCGTAGAGGTGGCTTTGCCAACTTGTTTCTCGCCGCAGTACACAGGGACTGCTACGCGTGAGGCCTGGCTGGGCGCGGCCGGCGTAAGGCCGAATTTTTCATAGCGTTCTTCGACTTCCGTCCAATCGATTTCGAGTCCAACGAACTGTCTCGCGACTCCTTGTTTCTGGTCCTGCTCCAAAGCTGCTTTGCCAATGAAGTTTTCTTTGTTGAGATGGACCATTTTTGCGAAGCCCAGTTCGTAAGGCGAATATTTCTGCGATGCAATCAGAGCCTTCTTGCTGCTAGAGTAATCAACCTCAATCAGTAACAATCCTGCTTCGACGCGGGCGACGTCCAGCGCCAGCATGCCGGCGGCGTGAATGTCGAAGCGCTTCCCTGTTTCCATCACCGCATCCCAGACTTTTACCGCGTCGTTCCATGGAACCCAGATTTCGTAGCCCAGATCGCCGGTGTATCCGGTGCGCGAAATGTCGACGGGCACGCCAGCGATCTTGCCGTGGGTGACGCGAAAGTATTTCAGATTCGCGATATCTGCTTCGGCTGTAGCCTTCAGCAGTTTGCCCGAAGTCGGTCCCTGCAGCGCGAGAGCTGCGACTTTTTCCGAGATGTCCTCGATCTGGACATCCATGTTCGTGCCATTCTGGCGGAACCAGCGCAAGCTGGGATCGGCAGCGGTCCAGCGATATTTGTTCTCGTCGAGACGCGTGACTGTGCCATCGTCGATTACTTTGCCCTGCTCATCGCACCAACAGCAATAAATTACCTGGCCCACCGCAACCTTTCGGATGTCACGTGTGATCACGCGGTTCACCAGTTTAGTAGCGTCCTTCCCGGTGATTAAATATTTGTAGAGCGGCGAGATGTCGATCAGCGCGGCAGCATTGCGGATGGCGTTGTATTCGTGCTCGTGATGCACTTCGTAAACGCTGACCGTGTAGTATCCCGACCACTCGCGGTAGTTGAGGCTGTGGCACAGCGGAAAGGTTCTTTCGTGAAACGCCGTTCCTACGGGCACAGAGTCTCCTCGATATTCTCTGGTCGATCAGAAACGTAGCAAGCTACGTTTCTACAGCACTGTAGAGACGTTGCTTGCAACGTCTCTCGCACGCTGGATTATATGCAGCCGGAGGTTGCGCGGCAAACCAGTTGGATCTAGCTGTGACTCGAAGTCAGGCCCGGTTGCAGACAAAAGCTGCGCTCCCCGGTAGAATGTTGAGTCCTTTTCCTACGTGGTTCCTAAATGATGACGTCGTCTGAAGCGGCTTCCGCCGCGTGGGATCTCGCGCAAACTGGCAAGGTTCTGAGCGTACGCTGGAAACTATGCCACTGCGCGCGAGATCCTTCAGGACTGGAATCCTTCACGATGACGGCGGTTGAATAAATATATGGGCAACTCGAAATACGATGTGATAGTGATCGGCGGAGGCCACAACGGCTTGGTCAATGCCGCTTATCTGGCTCGCGCGGGCAAGAAGGTTCTCGTCCTCGAACGTCGTTATGTGCTCGGCGGAGCGGCCTGTACCGAAGAAGTTTTTCCCGGCTTCAAGTTCTCGGTGTGCTCTTACGTGGTCTCCCTGCTGCGGCCGGAAATCATTCGCGATCTGGACCTTCCGCGCCACGGCCTGGAAATTCTGCCACTCGATGGCACGTTCACGCCCATGCCGAACGGCGACCACTTGTGGCGGGTGAATGACCATGGGAAAACGCATCGGGAGATCGCACGCCACTCCAAACTGGACGCGGAAGCCTACGACGAGTTCGGGAAGGCGATGCAGGCGATGTGCCGCTTTGTGAAGCCGATTCTCAGCATGGTGCCTCCTGATCCGGCTACGCTGAATCCGAAGGAATTGATGAAGTTACTTTTCCTCGGCCGCCGCTTTCAGGGCCTCACCAGCGAAGATAAGTACAACCAGGTTCAGTTGATGACCATGAGCGCAATCGACTTCCTGGATCAGTGGTTCGAAACCGATGTGCTAAAAGCCACCATGTCGGCTTCCGGGATCATCGGCACATTCTTGGGCGTGCGCTCTCCGGGAACGGCCTACGTGCTGCTACATCACTACATGGGCGAAATCGACGGTGCATTCCGCTCGTGGGGATTTGCCCGCGGCGGTACCGGCGCAATTTCCAATGCGATCGCCGACGCGGCGCGCGAGGCCGGAGTTGAAATCCGCACCGAGGCTGCGATTGCGCAGATCATCGTGAAAAACGGTAAAGCCAAGGGCGTGGTGCTGGCGAGCGGAGATGAGATCTACGCCGAGATTATTTCTTCCAGCGTCGATCCGCGACTTACGTTCGTGAAGATGATCGAGAAAGGCAATTTGCCAGATGACTTTCTCGAAGAGATTAATCGTTACAAATTCCGAGGATCTTCCGGCAAAGTGAATCTCGCGCTTGATGCGCTGCCGAATTTCAAGGCGATTCCGGGGCCAGGAGCTCATTTACGCGGCGCAATTTCGATTTCACCCAGCGTTGAATACATGGAGCGGGCTTACGACGACGCCAAGTACGGCAACTTTTCCCGACGTCCGTATATTGATATGGTCATCCCCACGCTGACCGATCCGTCGGTCGCCCCGCCGGGAAAACACATTCTCTCCTGCTTCGTGCAGTATGCGCCGTACAAGTTGCGGCCCGGCCTCAACTGGGACGATCAGAAGGAGGCTTTCGGCAACAACGTCATCAACACCATTGCCGAGTACGCGCCTAACATCAAGGACATCATTTTGCACAAGCAGGTGATCACGCCGCTTGATCTGGAACGCGAGTGGGGCCTGAGCGAAGGCAACATTTTTCAGGGCGAGCTTTCGCTCGAACAACTTTTCTTTTTGCGGCCGGTGCCGGGATACGCGCAGTTTCGAACGCCCATTAAGAACCTCTACATGTGTGGATCGGCCACGCATCCGGGCGGCGGAATTATGGGTGGGCCAGGACGGCTGGCGGCGCTCGAAATCCTCAAAGATTTCAAAGGGGCGGCCTAACCGATGCCGGGCGTGCGCGACGTAGTCATCATTGGCGGAGGCCACAACGGGCTGGTTACTGCGTTTTATCTCGCCAAATCGGGATACAAACCTCTGGTGTTGGAGCGTCGGGCGCAACCCGGCGGCGCTGCGATCACGGAGGAATTTTATCCGGGCTTCCGCTGTTCCATTCTCGCGCACGCGGCCGGACCGCTTCGGCCGGACATCGTCCGTGACATGCAACTGGAGAAGCACGGGCTCAGGCTGATCACGCCGGAGGTCGGCGTGGTTTCGCTGTCGCCGGACGGGCGCGCTCTGATCCTCTACAATGACCCCAAAAAATCCACGCAAGAGATTGGCAAGTTCTCCCAGAAAGACGCAGCTAAGTATCCCGAATTCCAGATATCGGTAGCCAAGGTGGGCAAGGTGATCGGCGAGGCCCTCGTGCTGGCGCCGCCGAACATCGACCATCCGAACCGCGGCGATTTGTGGGGCATTCTTCAGACCGGCCGATCGATACGCAATCTAGGCAAGAAGGATATGTATCGGTTGCTGCGCTGGGGACCGATGGCGGTCGCCGATCTCGTTGCCGAATATTTCGATACCGAACTGCTTCGCGCCACCATCGCGGCTCGCGGCATCTTTGGAACGTTCCTCGGTCCCTGGTCGGCGGGCACCAGCCTGGTGCTTCTTATTCGTAGCGCTGGGGACGCACACCCTGCGGGTTCGGCGTATTTCGCGCAAGGCGGAATGGGATCCATAGCCGAGGCGATGGCTTCAGCGGCCACGCACGCGGGGGCTGAAATTCGCAGCGGAGCTGACGTCATTGAAGTTCGAGTGAAGGATGGTGCAGCGGTCAGCGTGGTGCTCTCGACCGGCGAAGAGATCAGCGCGAGAGCGATTATCTCGAATGCCGATCCCAAACGCACGTTGTTGAAACTGGTCGATCCCATTCACCTCTCGCCCGATTTCGTGATGAAGCTTCAGCACTACCGTATGTCGGGGACGGTGGCGAAGGTCAACCTCGCACTGGCGGGACTTCCGGAGTTTACCGCGTTGAAGGGGGCGAGCGAGACCAGCGCTTTGAGCGGACGCATTCACATTGGACCGGAGATCGACTACCTGGAGCGCGCTTTCGATGAGTCGAAGTACGGCAACTTTTCCAAGCAGCCTTATCTGGAAATTGCGATTCCTTCGGTCAGCGATCCTTCGCTTGCCCCAGCAGGCAAGCACGTGATGTCCATTTATATGCAATACGCGCCCTACAAGTTGAAGGGCAGCGATTGGGATAGCCAGCGGGTGGCTTTGGGCGACACCGTGGTCAGGACGCTGGCACAATATGCTCCGAAACTTCCGGAACTGATTCTGACGCATCAGATCATCACGCCGCAGGACCTTGAAGACACTTACGGACTCACGGGCGGTCACATCTTTCACGGTGAACTGGCGCTCGATCAGTTTTTCACCATGCGCCCGCTGCTTGACTGGGCTCGATATCGAACGCCGATTCAGAATTTGTATTTGTGCGGCTCGGGGACGCATCCGGGAGCAGGGTTGACCGGGGGATCAGGAGCCAATGCGGCACGGGAGATCTTGAAGGATCTGAAAAATCTGAAAACGTAATGGCGGCTTATCGCTGGCGATCGGGCCGCCGGGACGGCGGCGCTACAAATGAAGAACTCCGCCGTACTTCTGATTAGCTGTCCTGACCGCAAGGGCATAGTCGCGGCGATCTCTGATTTTGTTTTCAACCACAACGGCAACATTCTCCACGCTGACGAGCATGCGGACGAAGGTTCGAACCTGTTCCTCATGCGCGTGGAATTTGATCCGACCGAGTTTGATATCGATCTGGCGGACTTCTCCAGGCATTTCACGCCCATCGCTGAAGAATTCAAGATGCAGTGGCGTCTGGCACGGTCGAACTACCGACCGAAGATGATTATCCTGGTTTCGAAGTACGACCATTGCCTGGTGGATTTGCTCTATCGACACAAGAGCGGCGAGTTGGCATGCGAGATTCCGCTGATTATTTCGAACCACACGGACAATCAACCGACCGCGGATTTCTACGGTGTACCCTACATCACGGTTGCGGTTCCAAAAGATAATAAGCGCCCAGCAGAAGAGAAGATCCTCGGCCTGATCCAGCAACACAGTCCTGACTTCATGGTGCTGGCACGCTACATGCAAATTCTCTCCAATGAATTCGTGAACCAGTATCCGCAGCGCATCATCAACATCCATCACTCGTTCTTGCCGGCCTTTGTTGGCGCCAAGCCCTATCACCAGGCATTTACCCGGGGTGTGAAACTGATCGGCGCGACCAGCCATTACGTCACCGAGGTTCTCGATGACGGCCCAATCATTGAGCAAGACGTGGTTCGCATCTCGCATCGTGATTCTCTCGATGACCTGTTGCAGAAAGGCCGCGACCTCGAAAAGGTGGTGCTTTCGCGCGCCGTGCGTTGGCACATCGACAATCGGGTTCTGCTCTATGGGAACAAGACGGTGGTTTTCGACTAGCTATTCATAACGCAGCGCCACCATGGGATCGACTCGGGCAGCACGCCAAGCTGGAATGTAACTGGCGAGCAGGCTGATGGCCCCCAGCATCACGGAGACGGTGATAAAGGTCAGCGGATCTACAGGTCTGACGTGGTACAAGAAGCTCGATAGCAGTCTGGTGAGCGCCGTCGCTCCCGCGATCCCAAGCAGCAAACCCAGCCCGGTGATGACAAAGCTCTTTCCCAAGACCATGCGTAAAACGTCTCCGCGAGTCGCGCCCAGGGCGATTCGGATTCCGATCTCCCGCGTCCGCTGAACCACCGTGTACGCCATTACTCCGTAAATGCCAACCATCGTCAGAACCAGTGCCAGAGAGGCAAACATCGTCAGCAGTAAGGTGTCGAAACGCGATCTCCCGAGCGCTACTCCGATGTAATCCTCCATGGTGCGAATGTTGAATACAGGAAGTTCTTTGTCCAGCGAGGCAATCTGGTTCCTGGCCGCAGCCGCGACGTAGTCGTCCATAGCTCGAACGCTTACCACTGGCAGGTCTTTGTTCATGGAAGCGATCGAATTCTGCACCTCTCCAGTCAGTTTTGTGGGATCGCCCACTGTCCGGATGCAAATAGTCAAGTCGAGAATCATGGCTTGGGGGTAGGCCACGTAAAACTCTGGCCTGAACTCAGCGCGTAGGGACCGGTCCTTCACCCCGCCAACGACTCCGACTATCTCCCTCATCGGAGGATCGCCGTGGACGGAGACGCCGGGCCTTATGCGTTTCCCGACAGGGTCTTCATTGGGGAAGAAGCGGCGGGCAAGCTCTTCGTTGATGATGACGACTGGCGGAGCTTTTTCGCTGTCGCGAGTATCGAAAGCCCGACCGCGGATGAGTGGAATCTTCATGGTTTGGAAATAGCCTGGACTGATCACACGCAGTCCCGCTGACGGTTCTTCGGCCTCCGGGACCGGGCGTCCCTCAATCGCGAAGGTGGTATTGATATCACTGCGAGTTAAAGGCAAAGGGACAATGCCGCCTGCAGAAACAACTCCGGGCAAGGCTTGGAGGCTCTCCAGCAAATCATGATAGAACGCTATCTGCTTTTCCTCGGAGTATCTCGAGTCGGGCAAGTTCACTCTCAAGGTCAGGACATTGTGCGGGTCGAATCCTGGGTTGGCATGCAGCAACCCATAGAAGCTGCGGATGAGAAGGCCTGCCCCTGCGAGCAGTATCAGGCCCATCGCGGTTTCCACGACAACCAAAGCCGCACGTAATCGATGCTGGCCTCCGCCGGAATCCTGACTGCGTTCCTGGAGAGAGCCCGACAGGTTTGTCCGCGAGGCATGCATCGCGGGTACCAAGCCGAAGGCAAGCCCGGTGACCACCGCAACTAGCAATGTGAACACGAGCACGTGCCAATCCAGTCCCGACTGAGCCAGACGCGGAACGTCTTCAGGGCTCAGCCGCAGCAAGGCGCGCATTCCCAACGCTGAGAAAATGAGTCCCAGCGCGCCACCTGCGACCGCAAGAAGTACACTCTCGGTAAGCAGTTGCCGAATCACACGGCCTCGCGCTGCTCCCAGTGCAGCTCGAATCGCAATTTCTTTGCTGCGCTTGGTCGCACGAGCCAGCATCAAATTGGCAATGTTGGCGCACGCAATCAGCAGAACACATCCCACGGCGGCCAGGAGCATCAGCAATGCCGGTCGGGTGTCGCCAACGAGGTGTTCCTTTTCCGGCAACACCGCCGTCGCAAAGCGCTTGCCGTTGTCGTTCGGATATTGCCGGGCCAGGGCTCCGGCAATCACGTTCATCTCCGCTTGAGCCTGATCCAAACTGACGCCGGGCTTCCGCCCAGCAATCACATCGAGCATGTGCAGGCCTCGCTGGGCTGTGGCTGGTTTGTCTCCCGCAGGGGCCTCTGCATCTTCGCCGAGAGTGGTCCACAACTGCGGAGCCCGGGAGTCGATGGGAAACCGGAAGCCTTCGGCGGCAACTCCGACCACGGTGTAAGGTTTACCTTGCAGCGTGATGCTTTTCCCGGCGATATCCGGATCGGAACTGTACTTGGATTGCCAGAGCTCGTGGCTCAGTACGGCGAATCGGCCGTTCTCTTCCTCTGGACGGAATCCGCGGCCCACGCTCGGACGAACTCCCAAGACGGTAAAGAACTCCGCGGTGACGATTTCCGCGTCAATGTGGAGCGGCGTCCCGGCCCCGGTCAACGTATAGCTGGTATACCGAAATGCTGCCATATTCTCAAAAACATGGTTCTGCGATCGCCAGTCAAAAAAATCAGGGTAGGAAGTGTTCACCAGGGCCCCTGCTTTGAGATCGCTCCGCATATCTTTTTCGTTCAGAGAAACCAGTTGGTCCGGCTGGGGGAATGGAAGCGGACGCAGCAAAACGCTATTGACGATGCTGAAGATCGCTGTGTTGGCCCCAATACCCAATGCAAGTGTCAGCACGGCGACGATGGTGAACCCCGGTGATTTCCACAAGATGCGAAGCCCGTAGCGAATATCCTGTACTAGCGTTTGCATTGGTTACATCTCCCGGAACAACAGTCGTCGAGTTCGTGTGGCAATTCTACTGCCACGGGCACAGCGATAAGTGTTTGAGAAACATGGAGTAACCCGGCATCGCAGGCTTCCGCGTGTTCGCTTGTGGGAATCCACCGTTCGACAGCGCACATTGTCCGGTCTCCCTAACGCCTGAGTGGCGGGTTTCGAGAACAGTTTTCACACTCCCGTAACAATGCTTGCGTATAGTTGCGACCTTCGGGTTTATCTTCATTGCCCAAGGAGCTCCATGGCCACCGCTGCGACATCAGTCCTGGATTCAAAACTGCACAAGTCTCCCGGGAAATTGGGTATTGCCATCTTTGGAGGAGTGCTGCTGATCGGCATTTCGTATGCGGCCGTCAACTTGGTCTCCGATCTTTCGGGTTTCCACAGCACGTCCATCCTGCCCTATCTTCTGCTGGTCCTGGCCTTATTGGTGGCTCTGGGCTTCGAGTTCGTCAATGGATTCCATGACACTGCCAATGCCGTGGCCACCGTGATCTACACCCATTCGCTGGAACCTCATATTGCGGTCGTGTGGTCTGGATTCTGGAACTTTCTGGGTGTGCTGACCTCCAGCGGCGCGGTCGCGTTTGCCATTGTCTCGCTGCTCCCGGTGGAGCTGATTCTGCAAGTGGGTAGCAAGGGCGGCTTTGCCATGGTGTTTGCACTTCTGGTAGCCGCGATTATCTGGAACCTCGGAACCTGGTATTTCGGTTTGCCCGCGTCCAGTTCTCATACCTTAATCGGTTCGATCATCGGAGTAGGCATCGCTAATCAGTTGCTCTCACCGAAGACTGGAACCAGCGGCGTGGATTGGAGCCAGGCCAGCAATATTGGAAAGTCGTTGCTGCTTTCACCCCTGGTCGGTTTCACCATGGCCGCCTTGCTCCTGCTGCTCTCCAAGTCTTTGCTGAAGAACAAGAAATTGTACGAAGCTCCAGAAGGCACGGAACCGCCCCCGTTCTGGATTCGCGCTCTGCTGGTTCTTACCTGTACGGGCGTGAGCTTTGCCCACGGATCGAACGACGGACAGAAAGGCATGGGCCTGATCATGCTGATCTTGATCGGCACGGTTCCCACGGCCTATGCATTAAACCACGCCGTGACCGCCAAGCAATCGGAGGACTTCATTGCCGTATCTCAACACACCGCAGTGACGCTCAACCATTACGTGTCGTCGGATGCGGTGATTGCCGACCCTCGCGACGAAGTGACGGATTTCATTCGTACCAAGACCTTCACTCCCAACACCATGCTGGCACTGCGGGAACTGGTCACCGACATCGGCAACGAGATGGCGCTGTTCAAAGAACTCCGCAACGTACCCGCCGACCGGGTTCGCAACTTCCGCAACGACATGTATGTGGTGAGCGAGGCTCTCCGGATAATGAAGAAAAGTGGTCAACCGCAGATCTCTACCACGGATGATGCTGTTCTCGCGAACTACAAAAAGCATCTAGACATGGCCACTCGGTTCATTCCGGGATGGGTCAAGGTCGCGGTCGCGATGGCATTGGGTTTGGGCACGATGGTGGGCTGGAAGCGAATCGTGATTACCGTGGGAGAAAAGATCGGCAAGGATCATTTGACTTATGCCCAAGGCGCCGCAGCCGAAATTACTGCGATGTTCACGATCGGAGCTGCGGATTGGTTCGGCATGCCAGTGAGCACGACGCATGTCTTATCTTCGGGCGTCGCGGGCACGATGTACGCAAACCATTCCGGCTTGCAGTGGGGAACGGTGCGGAACCTCATCATGGCGTGGGTCCTCACTCTGCCGGTCGCGATGCTTCTTTCCGGATTCCTCTTCTGGGGATTCCGCCATATTTTCTGAGTCGGTCATGCGATCGAAAATTGCCTCTTGCGTTCTTACCCGTCGTGTGTGGTATACATGTGTGCCGCATTCATCAGAGCCATACGTCTCGGGCGAGGAGAAAAAGGTCACTATGGATCTCTTTCATCGCAAGTTACAGGGCAAGGGGAAGGACACGCCGACTGGCCGCGACTGCCAGTTCTGCTACCGTGCTGATCCTGATTTCAACAAGCGTGACCCGATGGATAGGCTGGTCTTGTCGAAATTGGAGGACACGGCCGCCGCGCATATCACCGAGGATGGATACGTCAGACATCGGATTGCCGAACTGATGAAAAAGCGTGCCCTCGGCGGCATCGACGCCGGTCTCGCGAAATCGGCTTAAGTTGATCTTCTGCGATCTATTAAGCGATTGAAAACACTGCCTTTAGCATGTCACAGTGAGCTGTGATCCCTGTGCAAGACGGCTATCCATTTATCCGATACAATCTATTTCATCGTGAATATTAATACTTTGCCCCCCAGCCAGTATTCAATCGAACTTCATGAAGTCTGCGATCAGCTTCAGAGAATGGGCTACGCACAATCGAAGCGGATCCGCATTTATGGACAGGAATTTGAGGCAATGTCGGACCCATTCCCAAATGGGGACGGAATTGCCATCCGGGCGTTCTCGAAACGGGAAACGCAGGAGCGGACGCTACAGCTTCCCCTGCCGGTTGTGCAGATGGTGAAGAGACAAAAGCGAAAAAAAGTAGCCTAGCGGTTTCTCAGGCGATGGTCTCAGATCCACTTCGCGGTGCATATCTCTGCATCGCCATATCCACAATCTCGCCGATCAGTTGAGCGTAGGATCGGCCCGACGCTTTGGCAGCCATGGCAAATTCCTGTTTGCTCGAAAGCCACGGATTCGGGTTGGCCTCGATGACGTACACCTCGCCTTTCGGCGTGAGGCGCATGTCAATACGGCCATAGTCGCGCAACTTGACCGCGTGATAGGCGGCCAAGGCGGTCTCCTGCAGCCGCGTAACCGTCGCCTCGTCGAGATCGGTGGCCAAGTGCGATTTGGTCAACTTGTGGGCCTGCGTATCCTTTTCGAACTTGACGTCGTAGCTGGCAATCTTCGGAGTTCCTTTCGGCAGCCGTGAAAGGTCAAGTTCGACCAGCGGCAGAGTTTGGGCGTGCTCATAGCTACCCAGGATGGCGGCGTAAATCTCGCGGCCCTCGATATACTCCTCGATCAAAGCTGGCGAATCGAACTCGTTCTGAATGTATTCCACCCGCTCCATGAGTTCCTTCACGCTGTCAACGACCGCGTCAGCGCTGATTCCAATGGAACCATCCTCCGAAACCGGCTTCACGATCAGCGGGAAGGAGATGTCGTGGGCGTGCTCGATCCGGCCGCGATAGGAGGTCGCAAAGAATGGCGTCTTGATGCCGTGAAATTCGAACATCTTTTTTGCCGTGCCCTTATCCTGAGCGAGGAAGTGCGCATGCGGGCCGCCGCCGGTGTACGGCATATCCAGCAGGTCCATATAGGCAGCGACGTTCATTTCCTTGGTGTCGTCGCCGGCAAAAGATTCGGTCAAATTAAATACCAGATCCGCGTCGCACTTTGCCAACGCGGTTAGAGATTGCGGACGACCGTCCAGTATTTGATAGAACGGTTGATGACCAAGCTTCTCAAGGGCTTCGAAAATCTCTTCCCGATCCTCTTTTTCGGTTCGCGTCTTGCGCTTTGGTTTTGGCTTCGGCTTGCGAGCGGAAGTCTTTTCCTCTGCGACCACCTCGGCAGCCGCCGTCTCATCTTCCCAGACGTCGTAAAGCACGGCGACCTTCAGCTTCGCGCTGGTCATTGCAGCCTCCAGCTTCTGAAAGAATCATAGTTCTTCATTCTTGTCCTTGTTCCTAAAAATCATGTTTCCCAAAAATCGTGATCTGCACCAATCCATGATCTGCAGAATCATGGATGCACAAACTTTCCTCGCGCCATATAGTTCATTGCCAACGCGGTCACATAAACAGTGATCTGGATCAGGTGTTCCGACTCCCGCGCCGTGTCGGCGAACAAACCGAGTTCGTCGATTCTCTTCTCAATCACCTCGATCAATTTCTTGATCAGCGGACGCTGTGCCCCGGTCCAGTAAGCAACTTTGTCTACCACCGCTTTCCTTTGCGCATGCAGAAATTCGTGCGCGGGCCTGGCAGTCTTACGTCGTTTGGAGGCGTCAAAAATGTCGCGCAAATCAGTATCCAGCGCGAGGTCCGCAAGTGGGATGTCATCGTTGGTTCGCTGGTAGAACTCCGCAACCGTGGCTTCCATTTCGTCGACGGTGATGTCCGTGCGCCCTCGACGGCGAACTGGATCCACATTGCCCAATTCCCTCGCGATCCGATTCATGTACTGCAGCTTCGCCATCGCACCCCAGCCGCGGTAGCGATTGCGCCAGGCAGAGCGTGGAGTCAGCCACACCGCAAAAGTCTCTGCGAAATCCTCGTCGGGATGTTTTTGCGCATACCAACCGGCCAAGTGGCGCACAAAGTTCCGTGAGAACGGAATGGGACGATAGTTGTCGTGATAAGGGCGGCGAAACGGTCCAAAAAGCTGTTTCCACTCCGGTGTCCGGTGCAGTTTGTAAGCGTAGTTGAACGCGTGCCCGGCCTCATGCCGGAGATACATCATGACCTCGCGGGCATCCTCCAGGTCATTCGTCTCTTTTTCGAGATAAGCGAGGTCCGCGTTCGCCAGATAGAAAGGAATGCCGATGACCGGCTCTCCGGACGGGCAACCCCATTCATCGGTGAGATAACAAAGCGGCCGGAACTTCACCAACCCTTTTTGTTCGAGCTCACGATACAACTGCTGCACCAGACGCTGCAGTGGCGAACCTTCGATGGTTAGACCAAGGTCGCGAATGGGTTTGTTCAGGATCTCCTGCAAACCGGGCCGTGATTTTTCAAGTTCGTTCACGATATCTAAGATGTCACTTTAGATTAAACCGCGAAACAACGGGGGAGAGGAAGGGATAGTCTTGCTGTAATTCTAAATGTTATCAAATTACATATCGTGATTTGTAGGTCACGGCAGATCACGGACTAAAGATTTACCCTTAGCAACGGGAACTCCCTGGAGCAACAAACGTTTCATCAATCCATCTCGGGACGTTTGATCTAAATGCAAACTCCTCGCCGTCCCAGTCCCAACCTTTTTTCTCTTTATGACAACGGCCCAAAACTGAGCGAGTTAGCGACCTCGAATCATGACTCAGCAACAACGGGTTGAAACACGTCCTGTCCAACACTGTGTTGTGAGACAAAGACTCCGCACGCCAATGATCGTTTGTAATTTTTCTCGTGACACGATATATCACGCTACCGATTCTGCGAGTGGTGCGTCCATGGCGCAAGGGTTGAACGCACGCCCGGCCCGTTTTCCTGCGAGCTCGAACGATGCTAACCCTCCGCGAGGCGATTATGATGCGCCGTGTGGTGGTTCTTTTGACCTCGTTCCTTATCCCCTGTATGTATGCTCAATCTGGCTCCGGCGCGCAAGATCGGACGGGCAGCATTCGAGTTCGCGTGACTGCGGGGGACGCACGCACCTGCGACATTCGAGCCACGGTTTCGCTAGTGAGTACTTCGGGAGCTCATATCGCGGAAGATCTAACCAACAGTGATTGCGAAGTCTACTTTGTCAATGTGGCGCCAGGAAGCTACCATGTAACCGTTTCCGGTGCCGGGATCGAAAACTCAGACAGCGGAAGGTTCCACCTTGATTCCCGCAGACGCCAGGATCTTGACATTAACATTACACACACAAAAGAAGCAGACCACGGCGCAGCCGGACCGTTGGTGGCGGCAGTGGATCTAAACATTCCGGAAGGCGCACGAAAAGAATTCGAGAAGGCCAATCAGTTTGTAGCCAAAAGAAACTGGCAGAAGGCCATCGAACGGCTGAATAAAGCGATCGCTATTTATCCGGATTACGCCGAAGCCTATAACAACTTGGGCGTCGTCTACGGCCGCCTTGGTGATCGGACGCGAAACCTCGAGGCGTTGCAAAAGGCTGTTAGTTTGAACGATCATTTCGCTCCCGCATACCTGAACCTGGCGCGAATGGCGATTGCGGATCGTGACCTTGCCCAGGCGGAGGCTTTGCTGGATAAGGCCGTCGCCATCGAGCCCACGAATTCCCAGATGCTGGTTCTGCTGGCCAATACCGAACTGCTCAATCACCATTACGACCAGGCCCTGGCCAACTGCCGCAAGGCTCATTCCGGTGCACAAGGACCACACGCCGTGGCTCATTACGTTGCGGCGCGCGTGTTCGAGTATGAAAACCGTCCCACGGATGCAGTGGCTGAATTGCAAATCTTCCTCTCGGAAGAAACACCCGGGCCGCGAGCGGACGTGGCGCGCAAGGAAATGACCGCCTTGCAACAAAGTAGTATTGCAACCCAGGCAGCCCGATAATATTTGCACCCAAATATTTGCACCCAGGGATTAACCTGTGGCATCTGAACAAGCACGAATTTGACAGTTGCGGGGCGAGCCCCTAGAATCGACGACATAATGTTTGACCAGCATCAGAAGAACTTCGACTGCATGTGCTGTTGTACTTGTTGTTGCGCAGTCGTGTCTTCTGGCGCCGGGAGGTTGCTGACCTAAAAGTTTCTTAGTTCCAGCACTTATCAACCCACCGCCAGTAGAAAGCTGGCGGTGGGTTTTTCTTTTTATGGCACAAACTGAAACCGAGAGCAAGGCACAGCGAGTCGAGCGCCTCAAGCGGGAGAAGAACCCGTGGGAGGCTCTCGACGAAATCCGGGGCTTCGCGCGAACGGGTTTCGCTTCCATCCCGCCCGAGTGGTTGGGCACGTACCTCCGCTGGTGGGGAGTTTACACGCAGGGAGACGGCGCTGGCGTGGTCGGAGGAAAGGGTGGCGAGGGCAAGGCGCTGTCGTGCTTTATGCTTCGCATCCGGATTCCGAATGGCATTCTGAATTCCTCCCAACTCCGAACCATCGCTGATTTGACCCAGCGTCATGCTCGTGGGATTGCCGACCTGACCGTGCGGCAGAATATCCAACTGCACTGGGTAACCATAGAAGCGCTTCCGGAGATTCTGGAGGCTCTGTGGCAATGCGGCCTAAACACCATGGGCGCTTGCGGGGACGTCACGCGAAACGTTACTGGCTGCCCAGTCGCTGGAGTGGATGCTGACGAAATTTGCGATGCCTCGCCACTCGCACTCACTGCCACGCAGATGCTCGCCGGTAATCCCGACTTTTACAATCTGCCGCGCAAGTTCAAAATCTCGATCACCGGATGCCGGGTCTGGTGTGCTTACCCAGAGATCAATGACGTTGGGTTGACCGCGATCACGCGCACGCTCAACGGAAAACCTGAAACCGGCTTCTCGTTACGGGTGGGCGGCGGTCTCTCGGCCGAACCCCACCTTGCGGCCCGTCTGAATGCGTTCGTGCGCTGGAACCAGGTCGAGCCAGTAATCAGAGGCATCGCGGAACTCTTTCGCGAGTCGAGCCAATTGCGGGAGCATCGTGAGCGGGCACGGCTCAAGTTCCTCTTCCTGCGCCACGGATGGACCGCTGACGACTTCCAGGAAGAACTCGAGCGTCGAATCGGATTCCGTTTGGATCTGTCCACGCCGGAAGAAGCGCCTGTTGATGTTTATCGCGACCACATTGGAATCCACGCTCAAAGGCAGCCTGGCTATTGCTACGTGGGAGCAACGGTTTTGCGCGGGAGAATCACAGCCGAGCAAATGCGCCACGCCGCCGATCTCGCTGATCGTTTTGCAAACGGCGAATTGCGAACCACGAACATGCAGAATCTTCTGGTTGTGAACGTGCCGCGGTTGCAGGCCGAATCGCTGGCCAAAGAACTAGATGTGATCGGATTGCGCGTGGGAGGCTCGCCGTTCTGGCGTGGAGCCGTTGCCTGCAGCGGCACCGAGTTCTGCAAGCTCGCAATCACTGAGACGAAGAGCTTTTCGCGATGGCTGGTCGAGGAACTGGAAGAGCGGCTCCCTGGCTTCGAGCAACACCTGAAACTGCACGTTACCGGATGCCCGAACAGTTGCGGCCAGCATTGGATCGCCGACCTTGGGATCGAAGGCAAGAAGTTGAAAGTAGGCGACCGCATGTTGGATGCGTATTACTTTTGTTTGGGCGGTGCGGTTGGCCTGCATCAGTCGATCGCAAGGCCCGTCGGGTATCGCTGCCTTGCCAACGAAGTGCCGGACGCGATTGAGCGTCTCCTTCGTCGCTATTTGATCGAACACTCCAGCGGTGAGAACCTGCGTCAGTTTTTCGCGCGCCACGACGATTCGGAGTTACGCGCATTTCTGGCTGGAGATGTAGTTGAACCCGTGCCTCGAGACCTGTTACCGGGACGCGTGCCGCACGGAATCGAAGGCTAGTCATGGCCGAGAGGTGAATTGTATGAAGAGTCTATTTCCAATGTTCGTGAAACTGGATGGACGCTCGGTCTTGGTCGTCGGCGCCGGGCAAGTCGGCGAACCCAAGATTCGCGGACTCTTATCGACCGGAGCCAGGGTACACGTGGTCGCGCACAACGCGAGCGTAGTCGTGCGCGAGTGGGCCCGGAACGGCGAAATTGTACTCGAAGAGCGTGGTTTTGTGCTTTCAGATTTGGATAATGTTTTCCTGGTTGTTGTGGCAACGTCTTCTCGTGATCTGAATGAGTTCGTATATGGCGAAGCACGAGCCCGCGGCATTCTGTGCAATGTGGTAGATGTCCCCGAGCAGTGCGATTTCTATTATCCAGCGGTGGTCCAGCGCGGCGATCTGCAGATTGCCATTTCAACCTCAGGACAGAGCCCGTCGCTCGCTCAAAGAATCCGGCAACAGCTGGAGCGTCAGTTCGGACCGGGATATGCCCATTGGGTTGCGGAACTGGGTGAGACTCGACGAAAAGTCCTCGCCAGCGATCTTGATCCGGAACGCAAGCGATTTCTGTTGCAATCGCTGGCGAGCGTCGAGGCATTCGAGGCAGCCCTCGCCGCTGACTCAAACACAAATAAGCGGGGTGCCGCAGTATGACAGGCAAGGTTTATCTGCTCGGCGCTGGACCCGGCGATCCCGAACTACTCACTCTCAAAGCGGTTCGGGTGCTGAAACAGGCGGATGTCGTATTGCATGACGATCTCGTCGGCCCGCAGATTCTCGAGCTCGCCCCGGCACACGCGCAGGTCCGCAACGTTGGCAAGCGCTGTGGAAAAAAGAATATCAGCCAGGAAGAGATCAACTTCCTCATGGTCACTCTGGCTGCATCCGGTTTGCAGGTAGTGCGGCTCAAGGGCGGCGATCCGCTCATCTTTGGGCGCATCGGCGAAGAAATTGCAGCCTTGCATGAAGCGAACATCGAGTTTGAAATTGTTCCGGGCATCACGGCTGCTCTGGGGGCTGCGTCGACTACACAGATTCCCTTGACTCATCGGCAGTCTTCCCACGCTTTGGTTTTCCTCGCGGGACATTCCGCTACTGGAGAAGACCCGACCAACTGGCGCGCGCTCGTTTCTCTGGAGGCCACCATCGTGATCTATATGCCCGGCCATAATTATTCGGAGATTGCTCGCAAGCTCCGAAGTGCTGGGCTACCAGATGAGACACCGTGCGCGATCATTTCGCGCGCAACAACATCGGAGGAACAACTCTTTTCAACCAAGGTAGAAAACTTGGGCGATGCTCCCCGCCTGCCCGCGCCGACGCTGCTCGTAATAGGAGAGGTCGTTCGCCATGCCGAAGATCGGTTCTCGCCCGAAGAAGTAGCGGCTTGGAACTGTTGGGATTCGAGCGAACCTTCCCTTGCGATGCGTGCAGAATCAGAACTTTCACGCAGTTCAAGCGTCGGACTCGGAGATGAGGAGCAGGGAGCATGAAAGAGAACGTGGACAGAATTCATCAGTTAGTCGAGCAGTGGCGCCCCGAAGATTTGTTGCGGTGGGCTTTCGTAACGTTCGGAGGGTACGTCGAAATCGCTTCAGGCTTCGGACCTGAGGGTATAGCGCTCATTGACATCGCCGCCAGGGTGCAACCAAACTTTCGTGTCTTTACGCTCGATACCGACTTCCTGTTTCCCGAGACCTACGATCTTATGCAGCAAATTGAGAAGCGCTACAGGATCGTAGTGGAGAGGCTCAAGTCCGACCTAACGCCGGATGACCAAGAACGCCTGCATGGACCAGCGCTGTGGGGGCGCGACCCGGACGCCTGCTGTAATCTTCGAAAAGTCGAGCCGCTACGGAAGAAGCTGTCGCAACTGCGCGCGTGGGTAACAAGCATCCGTCGCGAACAGACCCCGGCCCGAGCAAGTGCGCTCAAGGTAGAGTGGGATGCGAAGTTTCATCTGGTCAAGATCAATCCGCTTGCCGATTGGACCGCCGGAAAAGTCTGGAAGTACATTCACGACCACGATCTGCCCTACAATCCTCTGCACGATCGCGGTTATCCCAGCATTGGCTGCACGCATTGCACGAGGAGCGTGCAGCCTGGAGAGGATGAACGAGCCGGCCGCTGGTCCGGATTCAACAAGACCGAGTGCGGACTGCACACTGCCGAGCAACCCGGCACCTTGATTCCAACGATCGATCCTGCGCCGGGCCAGAGTGCAACCGAGGCCTGATCAACGCGCCAAGACAATCGCAGGAGCGCCCTCACTTGGCTTGGTGTCCCACTTCAGGATCTTAAGATCCAGCACGAAGATCGCAATGGAGGACGGGCGTCCCCGCCCGTCAGCGATGCTCACGGACCGCGGTCATCCCCGTCGTTGCTTTCCTTTGTGGACCTTCGTGTCCTCTGTGGTTTACGCCTTGGGTTCCCTCGTCATGAATCAGAGCCCCCGCGCACCTCGCCAGACAACCCTGCGCCCCTTTGAAATCGCAGTCCCACCGGCCCAATTGCGATACAATCCGCCTCAGAGGCATTCCTGACAATCAGGCGCGGAGGCCCAAATGGAACTTGGCTTTGGTTTCACGACCATCGTAATTATCATCTTCGCTTTATACCTGCTAAGTTCGATCAAGATTCTAGCGGAGTACGAGCGAGGAGTGATCTTTCGCCTGGGACGTTTGCTTCCCGAAGCCAAAGGTCCCGGGCTCATTTTCGTCTTTGCCCCGCTTGATCGCATGGTTCGCATCTCCTTGCGGCAGGAGGCTCTGGAAGTGCCCGCGCAGGACATTATCACGCGCGACAACGTCACCTTGAAGGTCAACGCCGTCATCTTCCTGCGCGTGATCGAGCCGAGAAAAGCTGTGGTCGAAGTTTCCAACTACGTGTATCAAACCTCGCAGTTCGCGCAAACCACGCTGCGTTCTGTCCTCGGTGAGCAGGAACTGGATGAACTTCTCGCCCACCGCGACAAGATCAACTTGCGCCTGCAAAGCATTCTCGATACCCACACCGCTCCCTGGGGAGTGAAGGTGGCCAACGTCGAAGTCAAGCAGGTGGACATGCCCGAGTCCATGCTGCGCGCCATGGCCAAGCAGGCCGAGGCGGAACGCGAAAAGCGTTCCAAGATCATTCACGCCGAAGGCGAGTTCTCCGCCGCGCAGCGTCTGGTGGATGCAGCCCGACTGCTGGCCACCGAACCCGTGAGCGTGCAATTGCGCTATCTGCAAACCTTGACCGAAATCGGCGTGGAGAAGAACACCACGGTAGTCTTTCCGGTTCCAGTGGACTTTTTTTCGAGCATTCCGAAGTTATTCGCAAGACACGACGGAGACGCGCCGACTGCTGCGAAGGGCTGAGCGGCCTCCATCGAAAACAACAACGAGGTTGAAATGGCAACGGCTACTCAGGACACGGAAATCACTCTGGGCACGGGCAAGATGCTTGCCCTGTTTTTTGGACTGGTCGCACTCTGCGCAGTGTTTTTCGGCATGGGATTTTCCCTGGGACGAAGCTCCGTAAGAATCGCGTCCCCCGACCTCCCCGCCGCGACTACCGTCAGCACTGGCGGGGCACGGCCTTCCGCGGTCAAGACCACCAGCGCCAATCCGCCCGCCGACATGACGTTTTACAAAACGGTTGAGAGCAAGGACGCAAATACCCAGCCCGTCCCGAAGGAGGTCTCAACCTCTGCTTCCGAAAGCACCGCGCCTCCGACCGCAGCAGCCAGCGCCGATCCCACTGCACCGCCCGCGAACAGTTACTTCGTACAAGTAGCCGCGGTCAGCAAGGCCGAAGACGCGGCAGCCCTGGTCGATGCGCTCAAGAAGAAACAATATCCCGCATTCTCAACCAATGCGCCGACCGACAAGCTCATCCACGTGCAAATTGGACCGTACCCCGACATCAAAGATGCCGAACTGATGCGTGGCAAGCTGGTCAGCGACGGCTACAATCCCATCCTGAAAAGGTAGTCTTTTTCCAATTTCTAATTACCAGACTGTCATCCCGAGCAAAGCGAGGGATCTCGGTTCTAGCCCGCACGACCGGTATCGTCAGCGCCGGCAAACACCCAGATCCCTCGCAGCGCTCCCTTCACCGAACTTATTCCGCTCCAAACATTGACAACCATCGATCCGGATTCTATTACTATCCTTGCCATGACTGACCCGGAGCAAACCCTCAATCGCATGCTGCACGCCGTCGCCGACCCTACCCGCCGCCGAATTCTGCAAGCTCTCAAGGAGCGCGGAGCTTGTTCCATCGGCAAGGATGTGGGCCTATGCGCTTCGGATCTCGAGCCGCGGGTTCACCTTTCGCAGCCGACGATCTCCCATCATATGTCGATTCTGACAAAAGTGGGCTTGGTCGAGGCAAAGAAGCTGGGACAGTGGATGTGGTACCGCCGAAACGAGACCGCCCTGCGCGAATTTGCCCGCAAACTGCGCGAGAGTCTTTAGCCGACGGCATTCTGTGCACAGCCCGATACAACTGCAAAACTACCAGACTCTTCCCTAGGAATTACACGTCGTGTCGACTGGCGTTTTTACCAGTTCCCAACATTCCCAATACTCTCTACATTTTGTCGTGGTGTTCCTGGTCGGAAGCTCTTTTCCAGATTCTCGCAGCACTCAGTAAGGTGACAACGACCTCGGGGACACGCCGTTCAACCGGCGTACGTTGTCAAGATGCTGGTCAGCGAGTGCCCAACAGAGGCACACATAGTTTTCGATATCCATAAAGGAGAATTGGGGAAATGAACCTTCGAAAGGCTTTTGGGAAACTGACATTGAGAGCACTTGCAGTGTCGAGTTTAGTGACGGCGTGCGGTGTGACCCCAAGCGTGGCACAGACAACGCAAAAACCCAACATACTGTTCATCATGGGCGACGATATCGGCTGGATGCAGCCGAGCATCTACCACCGAGGCCTGATGGTCGGGAGAACACCCAACATCGATCGCATTGGGAATGAAGGTGCGCTCTTCACGGACTAGTACGCCGAGCAGAGCTGCACCTCTGGGCGCAACGCCTTCTTCACCGGCATGCACCCGCTACGCACCGGCATGATTCCACCGCAACTGCCCGGCAGCCCGTCCTACCTTCGGCCCGGCACGCCAGCGCTCGCGGTGTTCCTGCATGATCTCGGCTACACCACCGGAGAATTCGGCAAGAATCACCTGGGCGACCACGTGCAGGCACTGCCGACGGCGCACGGCTTCCAGGAGTTCTGGGGCTACCTGTACCACCTCGACGCTATGCAGGGGGTAAGCTTTCCTGATCTCAATAAAACCCCATTGGTGCAGGGCATCGCACCACCGTGCAAGAACACGCCGATTCCCGGCCTCGCCGAGGTCCCCGGCGCCGTGGATCCGAGAACCTCGCTCTGCCTGACGCCCCCGCGCCCGGTACTCTGGTGCCACTCGTCCGATGGGACGGAGAAGAACCAGACGTGCCAGGATCAGGGCCCGTTAACGCTGGAGCGATCGAAGACGGTGGACGAGGAAATCTCGGCCAAGGTCATCGACTTCCTCGGCCGCAACGATCCGAAGACGACTGGGAAGCCCTTCTTTGTTTGGTACAACCCGGCGCGCATGCACATCACGACCGTACTCTCGCCGAAGTACGAAGCCATGATTGGTGAGCCTGGCGGCATGGACTGGGGCGCCAACGAAGCCGGCATGAAGCAGATGGACGACAACATCGGTTACGTCCTCAAGAAGCTGGAGGACATGGGCCAGCTCGGACAACACCATCATCGTCTTCACTACGGACAACGGCGCTGAGGTCATCACCTACCCGGATGGCGGCGTCACACCCTTCAAAGGCGGGAAGCTGACCACTTGGGAAGGCGGCATGCGCGCTCCGTGCGTCGTTCGTTGGCCAGGCCACATCAAGCCGGGAACCGTCTTCAACGACATATTCGCATCACTAGACTGGCTGCCGACGTTTGTCGATATCTCCGGCGGTCCCAAGGGCGACGGGCTGAAGCAGCAGATCGAGGCTGGCAAGTATCCCGGCATCGTGAAGACGACGCTCGACGGTGTCGATCAGCGCGCCTATCTCGAAGGCACATCGGCTAAATCGGCGCGCGATACCTTCTTCTACTACTCCAACTCGACACCTTCCGCAGTGCGTTACAAGAACTGGAAGATGTATTACACGATGACCCCCACCAGCCCGACCGGCGCGATGCAGGGGAAGATAACCTACGGCTGGACTATGGTGGACAACATCCGGCGCGACCCCTTCGAGATCGCTGGCGGGTTGGACGACCCAAAATCCGCCCTGGGGGTCGGGGGTGCACTGGCCTCGCCCTCTACCGCCTATCTGTACGACTGGAACATGCTGCCCCTGGGCCAGTTATTGTGGGAGAAAGAGCTTGAGTCGTACATCCCGTACCCGCCGCTGCAGGCGCCGGAGAGCTACAACCTGAGTCAGATCTTGCAGCAGGTCAGGGCAGCAAGGGCGATTAGTCACGCCGGTGACTAGGGCGCGAAGAGCCTGAGCACCAAGAGAGCACCTGAAAAATGCGGACTGAGAGAGTCCGAACTGAGGAAGCGAGGAAGAAGAGCGTTCTTCCTCGCTCCGCGAATAGCAGTGACGATTCAACTGGCAACAGAAAACCTGGTGGCGGATCGAAACTGTAGTCTATTCGCGGTGTGAAGAATGGCCAATGACCTGAAAGGCATGGGTGAATGGCAACACTTAGGAGAAACAAATGGAAGCCTACCGCAAACCATACTCAAATATGTTAGCAAGAATTGTACTCGGATGGGCCACAGTGTTGCTGGTCTCGACCGCTGCATTCAGTCAGGCGCCTGTCGACCAAGCTTGGGGCATTCTACAATCTGGTGCCACAAATGGGAGCAGCGAAAAGCGCGTGGCTACGATGAGAGTGCTGCAATTGATTCCAGGCGATACTCGTGCGACAGCCATGGCGGAGCAGGGTTTGCAAGATAAGGATCCGGATGTGCGGGGAGCGGCTGCACTGTCCCTCGGTTCCATGAAATCCAAGAGTTCAATCCCAAAATTGGAGGCAGCGGCAAAAACTGACACGGAAGGTGCGGTCGTGATGGCTGCGGCCAAATCCCTGATCCAGCTTGGAGACGAAAAGGGATACGAGGTCTACTACGCGGTGCTCACGGGCCAACGCAAGTCCGGTGAAGGCCTGATCGGCAGCCAGGAGAAAGAACTGAACCGGCTCCTGCGAAATCCCAAGCAGATGGAAGCGATGGCATTCGAACAGGGGATGGGGTTCGTGCCGTTTGGGGGATACGGTCTCCAGGTTTATCAGGTCATTCATGAGAGTGAGTCGAAAGAACCGATCGTAAAAGCAGCCGCCATCAAAATCCTGGCGAAAGATCCGGACCCGCTCACCGGTAAGGCACTGGTGGCCGCAACCACTGACAAGAGCGCGCTGGTGAGGTCGGCGGCTTACGATGCCCTCGCTCGCCGGAGTGATTCTGCGCTGTTGCCGGACGCAACTTCCGGGCTGAAGGATGAACAAGATGAAGTGAAGTTCACAGCAGCGGCAGCGGTGATCCATCTGTCCACGATATCGAACAAGGCGGCCAACTGAGTTTTGGCCGGGTGGCCCGTCCAAGCTCCCACTTGGGCGGGAATTTTTCCAGCCTGCCCCGACAAGGCCCTCTCCACATCCGATCTCGCGTATTGTCCCGGGCCCGTTCCTTCTTCCCATTTCGGGACCCCACCACTCTTTTTCTTCGCAATTCCCTTGACTTCACTCTAGCTATAAAAGATAAACAATATATAGCTAACTTATCGAATGCCCTCCCCCAACCACAACCCGTTTCTTTTCAAGATTTTCCCCGTAACTCCTTTGAACTCAAAGATTTCAACCCTAGTCCCCCGCTATCCCTCTGATTCCAAAAGATCAGGGGGGAGGGGGGTGGAGACCAATTATGTCGTTATATCCCGCTAGCATTCCCCGTTGCGAACATCTCAAAGTCAACGGCACCCAGTGCGGATCGCCCGCGCTAAGACGCAATCACTTCTGCTATTTTCACAAGCGTTGGCAAGAAACCCGCATCGTGCTTAACGCCAACCGCGCCCGTCGAGGACGCGCCGCCCTCGATCTCCCCGTGCTCGAAGACGCCAACTCCATCCAGGTCTCGTTAATGCAGGTAATGCGCTTGATCTTAAGTGGACAACTGGAACCCAAAACTGCAGGCCTCCTGCTCTACGCCCTGCAGACCGCATCCTCAAACCTGAGCCGGACCAATTTCGAGCCCGTCATCAAAACTCGCGTAGTCATTGATCCCCGCACGGTAGACCAAACCCCGCTCGGCGAAGATCCGTGGTGCGAAGAAGATTTCGAAGAAGAAGAACTAGCCGATCAAGACGAAGCCAGCGAGCCAGTCGAGGCCAAGCCCGTAGACTTCGGCGAAGATAAAGAATGGACCGCCGAAGTACCAGTCCCAGACATCGAAGCCCAAGCCGAGGCCAGCGAGAAAGCAGAGCAAATCATTCCTCAGATTCAGGCCGTCGCCAGTGTCTCAGTCCGTCCGGGCGGGCTTAGCCACGCTGATCGGAACTCGAGAGCACAATGGGCGAGTGTTCCGCGCTACCCTCCCATCTAGTTCAGAAATGCGGGCGGCCGGAAGGCGTATAATTCACGGCGCTGTGGAGAATCCTCGTGCAATTCTCTGAATTGATTGGCCAAGAGGTTGGCGTACTGATTCCAAGAATCGATAAGGTCAAGATATTTCACGTAAAGGTACTTGGAGTTGAAGGCGGAGGGATATGGATTTCCAGTCAGGCCGCTGCCAGGGTCCTCCTGCAAGTATTCCAAATCCAGACCGCGCCAAAAGAGTTCGTATTCTTCCTCCCGTATCACGAAATGACACTCGCAATGGTGGAGGCCCACGGGTCGACAGGCGACGAAAACTCGCCTCGCGGATAAGTTGGTGAAGTCGATGCGCTCCGCGGGAGAAAGTCTCTGCCCAAGCGCATGCTTCCAAATCTTCCGCGCTGCAATTCGAACATTAACCCCGGCAGCCGGAATTATGAAGTAAACTGCGCACATGCCGACTGGCCACAAGGGGTCGATCCGCCTGTTCCGTTTCGTCGGAATCGACGTGTTTCTGCATTGGTCCTGGTTTCTGGTGGCCGCGTTTGAAATCAGCAACCGAACGGGGCGTTACTCCTCGCTAACCTGGAACGTACTGGAATACCTGGCATTGTTCTTGATTGTGATGCTTCACGAGTTCGGTCATGCCCTGGCTTGCCGGCAGGTTGGAGGAACTGCAAACCAGATCGTGTTGTGGCCCCTCGGCGGGGTTGCGTATGTGAACCCGCCCCCCCGGCCCGGCGCTACGCTCTGGAGCATTGCGGCGGGACCACTGGTGAACGTGGCCCTCCTGCCAGTCTTGTTGGTAACCGGTTTACTGAGCCGATCGTTGGGATTAGCGGGGGCAATGCCCAACGTCTACGCGCTGCTGCGAGCGGTCTGGTTCATTAACGCGGGCCTGCTGATTTTCAACATGCTGCCGATCTATCCTCTGGATGGCGGCCAGATCCTCCGGTCGCTTCTCTGGTTTGGATTAGGACGGGCCCGAAGCTTGATGGTGGCCGCGAGCATCGGCTTGGCAGGTGTGGCCGGCTTCATCATTCTGGCCTTCTGGATCCATTCCGCATGGTTTGCGGTCCTCGCGGTTTTCATGCTGATGAATTGCTGGGGCGGGCTGCGACAGGCGCAGGCGCTGGCACGTTTTGCAAAGTTGCCGCGTCGGGAAGGGTTTGCCTGTCCGAGGTGCAAGGCCGCGCCGCCTCTCGGGACCTTCTGGAAGTGTGGTCAGTGCAGTCAGGGATTCGACACATTTCAAAATCGGGCCATTTGTCCGCACTGTGGGGCCCAGTTTGGCTCGACCCAGTGTTTGGAATGCGGAGAGATGCGTCCATTGAGCGAATGGATTGTTCCTGACCTGGTAACTACCAATGTGTAGCTCGCGTTCATGGAAACGTGGCCAACGGCAGCGGACAGGAGTGTCCGCTCTACACGGGCTTAGGTTGCGCTTGCGGCTTGGGTCTTTTGCATGAGGCGGCGGGCGTGGGCGATCAGGTCGGCTACTTCGAAGGGCTTTACCAGGCAGGGGATGTTTCTCTCCTGCAGAAAGCTGCGCACTTCCGGCTCGGCTACGGTGGAGAAGGTGAATAGCAGATGTTTCTCCATGCCGGAACAGTTTTCCGCGAGCCAGCCGTAGACTTCTCGGGCGCTTCCGTTCCCTTGTGCCTTGCCGTCGATGATGATGGCGTCGAACTGCTGCTGGCGCAATAGAGACTTCATTTCTTCGACGTTCATCGAGGTGACCACTTCCGCTCCGGCGCCGGTCAGGACGTCGCGCTCGAATTCGAGCACCGCTTCTTCGTTCTCAATCAGCAAGACGCGTCCTGCGAGGGCTGCCTCACGGCGTGCGGTTGGAGCTGTCTTTTCGGGAGTTGCGCTCTCGCCCGCAGACGGGAGGACGACTTCGATCACTCCGCCGCCGGTGGTTTGGTTCCGGGCGGTAATTTGTCCGCCGTGCTCCTGAATAATTCCGTAGCAGATGCTCAGGCCCAGTCCGGTACCTTTGCCGACGCCCTTGGTGGTATAGAACGGTTCGAAGATGCGATGCGGTTCCTTGATGCCGGGGCCGGAGTCGTGGAATTCGGTGTGGACGTTTCCATCTTTGGTGTGGACACGCACCTTCAAGGTGCCACTCTGGCCGGCTTCCAGCATGGCGTCCACAGCGTTGTTGATGATGTTGAGAAATACCTGTTCGAGTTGGTGAGGATCGGCCGTCACTGCGGGAGTGGGGGCTTCGAATTCACGCTGCAGGTTGATGCCATTCACCTTCAGGTCGTAGTCGCGCAGGACCAGGGTTTCGTCGAGCACCTTGCAAATGTCCACCTGCTCTTTCTGCGGCTTGCGCTGGCGGGCGAAGGACAACAGGCTTTGCACCACGCGATGCGTGCGTTGTGCCTGCTTGAAGAGCTTGCTCACGAAGTCGGCGGCGTGATCGTTGAGTCCTTCACTTTCGAGAAGCTGCGCGTAGCCGAGAATGGCGGTGAGTGGATTGTTGAGTTCGTGGGCCACGCCGGCGATGAGCTGTCCGACGGCCGACATCTTCTCGCTTTGCAGCAACTGTTCTTGAGTCTTGCGCAAATCTTCGTAGGCGCGGCACGTCTCTTCGTAGAGACGGACCTTTTCTATCGTAGTGGCCAACTGGCGGCCGATCGCGACCAGAAGATTTTCATCGTTGCTGGTGTACACGCGGTTTTCGCGACTGCTGATTCCCATCATGCCAATGGGCGAATCCTTGCTCCACAGCAGTACCCAGATCCAGGAACTTAAGCCGTCGGCGCGGATGAACTCGGCCACGAGCGGCGGAAGATGCGGCAAGTATTCGGGAGTGATCACTTCGGTGCGAGAGCGGGTTACGAGATCGCCGAAGCCACCGTGGAACTGAACTTCCGACAAGCGGGCACGATCGGCGCTGCGCTGACCCCAACCGGCTCGGCGGCGGAAGGTGGTCTGGTCGGCGTCACCGAGATAGATCGATCCGGTCTCAGCGCCGAGCAGAGAGATTACCTGGCGCAAGGTCAGGTTCAGGATCTCGTCCAGATCGAAAGACTGGGTCGCGATCACGGCCATCGCGTTCAGCGCGTTCAGCTCGCGGTTGCGTTTGCGGATTTCGTCTTCGGCTCGTTTCTTCTCAGTGATGTCGAGCAAAAAGCCCTGGTAACGTTCGATCTTGCCAAGGGAATTGCGGGTGGCGAAGCTGCTCTCGAGCACGGTGATCAAAACGCCGTCTTTCCGGCGCAGTGTCATTTCAAAATTGCGGACGTAGTTGTGGGCTTCGATTTCGCGGTGAAAAGCATCGGTCTGCTCAGCGGAGGCGGAGAGTTCCGTGTCCAGATCCATGGCCATCAGTTCGGCACGGCTGTCGTAGCCCAGCATGCGCACGAAGGCGTCATTGCAGTCGAGCAGTTTGCCGCCGGGCGTAGCCACGAAGACGCCTTCCTGGGCTTGCTCGAAAATCAGGCGATACTTTTCTTCGGCGTCGTGCCGGTCGGTTGTGTCGTGCACTACATGGATGGTGCCCTTTTGCTGGCTTCCGTGCTCGCTGTAGGACGAGGTGGAAATCATGCAATTGCCGCCGAAGCAGGGATCTTGCGCTTCCTGGATGCCTTCTTCGGCGGCGACGCAGTAGGGGCATCCCGACCATTCGCCCTTGCGCGGCAGCACGAATTCGCAGGGCTGGCCGATCACGTCCGCGGGGGCTTGGCCGAGGCGCTGGAGTAGAGCCATGTTGGCCTTCATGACTACGAATTCGGCGTCGTGCACCAGGACCAGGTCCTGAATGGAGTCAAAAGTGTTCGCCCACTGGCGATGGGAACGCAGAATCTGTTCGACGAGCCGGAGATTCTCCACGGCCAGTCCCAGCTGATGTGCGCTGGTGACCAGGAACTCCATATCGTCGGGAGTGTAGGAGAAGCGGTGGCGACTGCCCAGGGACAAGGTCCCGACCACGGACTTTTTTCCCAGCACCGGGAGCATGACCACGTGATGAAAACGTTCCCGCTTCAGATGCGGCCGCGTGGTGTCCGCCGCGCTGGAAGTTTCAATCACCATGGGCACGGTTTCGGTGAGCATGGCCTTGGTAGATTCATCCAGAGGGACAGAAAAGCGATCGCGAACATAATCCGAAGAAAGTCCGATCTGGGTGGTGAGGACCAATCTCTCGCCTTCCAGCAGGCGAAACCATGCCGCTTTGGCTCCCATCAGAGTCTTCAACTCTCCGAGGGCGGTCTCGGTCATCGGTCCATGCTGCTGCGAACGCGTGATGGTCGTGGTCAGGGCATTGAGCACCCCCAATCGTCGAACCCGCATTCTGGAATCGTCGAACACCATCAGCAGCATGCTCAATCCCAGCAGCAGATCGACTGCGAGGCTGAACCCTGGCGGTAAATGTATGTTCAAGGGGGCCCAGTCGAGGTGCACCGCCAGCAAGCTGATGCTTAACATCCAGGGACCGATCTCCCAGCGCGCCCAGCGGAAACGGATCAACTGCAGAGCAGCGCCAAAAGTGATGACGCGGTAGGAAACTTCGAGCACCACGCGCAGAGCGAACGAGTCTGGCCACCAGAGCTCCCGCACCGCCGAATAGGCGACCACTGCGATGGAAAACGCCAGCAGTGGCGTCAGCACTTTGCGGGCATGGCTATAGACAAACACCGCCGCCGAGAACAAGCACAAGGCCAGGACAAACTGCGATTGGGAAACGGCGACCGCGTAGCGGAAGTTTGGGTCGACGCCGGGATGGTGAATCGTCCAATTGGAAACGAAGTATGCCAGCCAGCCCAGGATCCAGACCAGCAGGTAGCGCTCGCGAAACGTGCGGAACACCAGTAGGCCCGCGGCCAGTATGACGAGCGCAGCGGATTCCACCGCCACGAACTTCGGCAGCGGGAGTTCCACCATAGCGTACCAGACAAATAAGGCAGAGCTATTCATCGCGAAAAGGGGCCGAGCGCACCTTTCTTAATAACATGCCGATCCCTGCAGCCAATGAGGTTTCCCCTTATGGGTGATTACTTTAGGAACTTCTTGGTTAGCAACTTCCAATCCAGGAACCTGCCAAATCCAGGCGTATTTCGCGGTACACTAGCAGAATCATGCCCGTTGAGCGCATCCTGGTCGTCGACGACGAAGATCCCATCCGCGAGATCGTTTGCTCCATGCTAGCCGCTGCCAACTATAAGACCCGGCAGGCTTCTTCCGGGCTGAAGGCGTTGGCTATCCTCGATGCCGGCGAGGAATTCGAGCTTATGCTTTCCGACCTCATGATGGCTGATCTGGATGGCATTGGCCTGCTCGAACGCACCAAGGAGGGGTACCCGGACATGCCCGTGGTCATGGTGACCGCGGTGCACGATATTGCGGTTGCCCTGGCCGCCATTCGAAATGGCGCCTACGATTACCTGCTGAAACCTTTCGAACGCGAACAACTGCTGGCCACCGTTCGCCGAGCCTTGGAGAACCGGCGGCTCAAGATGGAGAATCGCGCGTACCAGACCGATCTCGAAAGGATGGTCGAAGCCCGTACCGAGCAGTTGAAGAGTGCGATGGCCGATCTGGAGCGCTCCTACAGCATGACGCTGGAAGCGCTGGGCGGCGCGCTGGATCTCAAGGACGCGGAGACCGAGGGCCACTCCAGGCGAGTTACCGTTTACACAATTGCAATCGCCCGCGCCATGGGACTACCGAAAGAGCAGATTGATGTGATTGCCCGAGGAGCATTTCTGCACGACATTGGCAAAATGGCGATTCCTGACGCGATCCTGCGCAAACCGGGCAAGTTGGACCCGGATGAAATCAAGGTCATGCGCGAGCACTGTTATCACGGCTACCAGATACTGAAGAAGATTCCGTTTCTGAAAGAGGCTGCCGAGATCGTTTACGCTCATCAGGAACATTTCGATGGAAGCGGCTACCCGCGGCAATTGAAGGGCGAGGAGATTCCGCTCGGAGCGCGCTTGTTTTCTGTCGCCGACACTCTTGACGCCATGACCTGCGACCGGCCCTACCGCAAGGCGCAGTCTCTCACTGCTGCTCGCGAAGAAATTGAGCGCTTCTCCGGACAGCAGTTCGATCCCGCAGTCGTCGAAGTTTTTCTCTCCATGCCAAAAGAAATCTGGCCCGATCTGCGCAAGGAAATCGACTCCCAAGTCAATCGCTTTGCCTACTCCACCGCCAAGAGTTGATCACGGCGCCCGAGCATTTTACTCGTCCTGCAAGTTACCCTGAGTTTTCCGTTCTTCTATTTAGTCAAGTCATTGGCGTATAACTTTCTTTTCAGTTGTGCGGGAGGCGCACTATGAAAGCTGCTGCCACATTGCTCGTGGTTTTCCTTCTTGCTGGGCTTGCGCTGGGGCAGGATCGACCTACGATTACCGCACAACCCAACACCGTACTCGTTGGAGCGGACGGGAAATTTGAAGCTCAGCCGGACACCGCCCTGATTCAATTCAACATCTCTGCCCAGGAGAACAACTCGCGGGCGGCCTACGATCGGGCCTCGAAAGCGGCGGAGCAGGTCCGCCAAATCATGCGCTCCAACGGCATTGAACCTACGGCTGCCCAGTTGGGCTATTTCTCGATCGAACCTGTCTACGACTACAAGGACGCGAAACGCAAGCTGATTGCATACCGGGTCAATGTGAACGTGTCTCTAAAGCTCAAGGACTTCACGAAGATTGCGCCCATCGTGCAACAACTGTCCGATAGCGACATTACCAGCGACCAGTCGATCAGCTACACCCTCGACGATATCGACGCTGCCAAAACGAAAGCCGTAGAGGATGCCTACCGCCGCGCCCGCGCTTCGGCGGAAGCTGTGGCTCGCGCCGGAGGGCGCACCTTGGGGGAGCTCTCTTACGCCTCGGTGGATACATTTGAAAACGTCCGTCCGATGGTGATGCAGCCCATGGCAAAGATGAGCGCAATGGCGTCAACGGCGCCCGCACCGACCGAAGAGTTCAGTCCTCAGACGAGTTCGGTGACGGCTCACGTAAACGCGATGTTCACGTTGAAATAAGCAGTCAGCAATCCACAATGGAGCGCGGGCGTCCTCGCCCGCGTTGGAGTGGAACGAACTGCGTTTAGCACGGGCGAGGACGCCCGTGGCTCCATTTTTGCCCACCGTTACCAAAGACCGGCTTTATCACTGATCTAGGCTCTGTACCATGTGCATCTGGAGCCGGCCCGGCGCGCTCTTTAGACTTTCGCTGATACAAGTCTCGGTGACCGGTTCATCGCAGGCAGGAATCCCCCCGAACACTTCAGTAACCACGATTGCGGTTGCACGGCGAGGAGCCAATCGGTTCTATGCACATGCAGTCGATTAATTCCCACAGCATCCCTATTTTCAGCCTGGTCAACTACATCCCACTGGTGGCGACAGTGGTTACTTGCGCTCTGAGCGTGATTCTCGCCCGCGCCACGCTGCGCTACGCCGAGGCCACCGACAAGAGTCTGGCCCTCGCGCGCGAGGAGTTCGAGCGCGAATGGTCGCCCGAACTGCATATCAAGCTAGAGCGGCTCTCCGCCAGTGAGACGCGAATCGTAGTCACCAATCTGGCCAAGATCTCGGTGCTGCTTCAACTGATGCAGTTGCGCAAGATTTCCCACGCCGTGCCCTTCGAACGCTGTTTTCTCAACGATCCGCTGGTCGGTGGCATGACTTGGACGCAAGACGTCGGCAAGCGCCTCGTAGTATGCACGGGGCCGGATTTTCAGGGGCTCATCGCCGCCTCGGTCACTTTTTATTCCTCGGGCCGCATGTTCCGGACCGACTGGTTCCGTTTTTATATCGAAGTTGACGACGGACGCATCGTCCGCCTGAATCCAACGAACGTGCCTGCGCGGAGGGTTCGCGTGCTCGAAAACCGCAAAGGTCCGGAACGGCGGCGGGAGATGGCACAGGATGTAACCGCAGCCGCCGCCGCTGCTAGCAAGCATGGGTTACACGGACAATAACGGGCTAATACTCTTTTGATTTCGCCAGGATCTCGAAGCGCTGTCGTGTTCCGTGGACAGACTGTATTAGTGACATCATGCGAGGGGTTGTCTTTTCGCAACCCCGAATGAGTGCTATTGATTTTGCGCCAATGGTTGCAGCAACGGCCGCTGGGTTATGATGAGGACGATGCATAGCGCGAACACTTCGACCTTAGTTTCCCTAGCGTCTAGGCCCACAAAATAGGGAGAGCACCTTGGCCGCAAGAATTCTCATGGTCCTTAGTGCGAGCATTATCTTTACGCTCGGAGTCGTCCACCTCGTTTATACCTTCTGGGGACCAAATCTCACGCCCCGTGACCCCGTGTTGCAAGTCAGCATGAGCCAGATTTCACCTGTGATTACGAAAGAAACAACGATGTGGCGATGTTGGGTGGGCTTCAATGCCAGCCATAGCATGGGACTTATTTTGTTCGGCTTGGTTTTCGGTTATCTCGCATTGGCTCAAGACCAACTTCTCTTTCAGTCACTGTTCCTGCTTTTTGTCGGGTTGGCAATGCTTGGTGGACTTGTTGTGCTCGCCAAGGCTTATTGGTTCAGTGCACCTTTCACAGGCGTCAGCATTTCTTTGGCCTGCTATGTCGCCAGCATCGTGCTGTCCCGTGCCTAGCGATGCGCCTTGACGCAACCAGGTCATTTACACTCGTCGATGCATACCTGGGTGGTCCTTCACTGCGGGGACGAATATGCCCGCGTGGTTGCGGGCACGCGGCTGGCATCGAGCGGAACGTCGCGCTGGATGACGATCTCCATAGTCGTGCCGGCATCCATCTTTACATCGTTCCCGCGAGTTAACATCGCGATCGCAGTGCCGACCGCACCACCAACTCCGGCGCCGACCAACGCACCTTTGCCGCCGTTGCTCAATCCGCCGACCACCGCGCCCGTGCCCGCAGTGGTCGCCACGGTCCCGGCTTTTTGGCCGGTCTGGCTGTCGGCGCGAATCGTTCCCTCCTCATCGTTCACCGATGTCTTATCCACTCCGGGCGCATTTTCTACCGCGCCCGGCAGAAGAACGGTATACCCGCTGGGATAGATCAATGTGGTGAAATGCATCTGAACTTCGGCGCGCCCTTTGATCCGCCCTCCACGCTGGATGTGGCTGATCCTCCCTTGCACATAGGTGCCCGCCGGAATCATAACCCGGCCATTGATCACGACCGGAAATGTGGTCTCCGCATAAACCCCGTCCCCCTCGTGCGTCCCCTTGCTCGAGACCGCATGCTTTAGCTCGACCGGGAACTTGGTTCCCGCGGGAATTGTCAGGTCGCTGGGGGTGGTTGCAGATGCAGGAGTAACGGCAGCGGCATCCGGCTTCGTGGCCGGAGCGGATTGAGCTGAGGCCAAAGCAGCCAAAAATAAAACGCTCAAAATGACACGCATGAAACACCTCTCCGAATACAGGAACCCGCAAGCGGGCTGGTTGTTGCCCGCTATCGCGCTCCGCATCAAGTCTCGATGAAAGTACGATGCAGGAAACATGAAGAAAGTTAGTCGCTGTTCAAAATAGGCCTTCACCGTCCTGCCCGTTTCAGCTCATTCTCTCGGACATTTCCCATGTACTGCGATTGCAGCTTTTGCGCACAAAGCTCGCCACACACATGCAAAGTCCCCTCGCGCGCAGCGATCTCTTCATCCCATGGACACAGATAAAGCAGCGGACGGTTGTACTCGCCGAATGAAGTCCACATAAGCCACCAGCGGTCGGTCGAACTCTTCAGCAAACCGCAGTTAGGACCGGCACAGCGGTAGAAATTATTGGAGATCGGAAAGTTGGGGCTGGCGGCTTGCATGACGGGGTTACGTCTCCTGGCCGAGTAGGTGAAATAACGCGCACCTATTCTAGCCAATCTCCGAGCCAGAAGCACGATGCTTCTACAAGCCTGAGGTAGCCAAACTCCCCTAGGCCCGGACGCCCCCGTCCGGGCAGCCGAACTTTGTTCGCCAGATCTGATTATTTGTAGAGCAGATACTTCTGCCGAACCTGCTGAAATTTCTCCAGAGCCTCGCGCCAGTCTTCCGCAATGCGCCGCGGCTCTTCGCCTTTAGCGATCGCATCGTACGTCGACTGGTTCACCAGCAGTTCGATCATCCGTTCCATGCGGAACTGTTCTGGATAAAGTTTGCGCAAAGCAGATGCCAGCTCCACTCCCAGTTCCGGCGCATCGAAGGCGTTGCGATCGATAAGGATAATGTTGATGCCCTGGCACTTCTGCCCAGCGTACGTGCTGGCATTCGGAGTGAAACTGACAGGCACGAAGCGCACTCCGGAAATGTTCCGTGCATTCAGATATTGAGCCAGAGCTCCGGCATTGATCCACGGCGCGCCCAGCAATTCAAACGGTGTATCCGTACCTCGCCCGACGGAAACATTCGTCCCTTCGACCAGCGCCACGCCGGGATATAGCGTCGTTTCGGTAAGGCTGCGAAGATTTGGCGACGGATTGATCCACGCCAGTCCAGTCGAATCGTACCAGTCGCCCCGTATCCATCCCTCCAGGAGGACGACCTGCAGATGAGCATTAGCGTTGCGCTCGCCATTAAACATTTTCGCCAGTTCGCCCATAGTCATGCCATGACGCACCGGCACCGAATCATAGTTGGTAAAACTCTCATGGCCGGGATCGGGAATCGGCCCCTGCACAAACGTCCCGGTAATCGGATTGGGCCGGTCGAGCACAATGATTTCAATTCCCGCCTTAGCCGCGCCTTCCAGAAAATATCCCAGCGTGGTTTCGTAGGTGTAGAAGCGCGCCCCAGCATCCTGAATATCGATGACCACCGCATCCAGCGTCTTCAATACGTCGAGCGACGGCCGCCGCGCCGCATCGGTCGCACCGTAGACGCTGTAAACCGGAACACCCGTGGCCGCGTCCTTCGAGTCGCCGATCTCGGTCGTGTCCAGAGAGCCCGTCACTCCATGCTCGGGGCTGAAGATCGCATCGAGCGAGACTCCCGGCGCCTGCGATAACACGTCAATCGTGCGGCGTCCTTGCGAATCCATCCCGGTCTGGTTCGTCAGCAGGCCAATCTTCTTCTTCGCTGTTGTGCCGCGAATCAGATCAAAGCCGTGAGCCTCGAGCACGTCGATTCCCGTCTGCACCGTTCCGTTGCGAACCGCCAATCGACGCGCCGCCGTTTCCGCCTCGTTGTAACCGGTGATGCTCTTCCATCGCAGTTCGTCACTTTCAGCCACCGTGAGCGGCAAAGCCGCCGCTACGGCGGTTGCGATCTTCGATCGCAAAGCGATCGCATTTCCCTTCCCCCGAGGATGAACTGCATTGGTCAATATGATGATGTACGTCCGCGTTGTGGGATCGATCCACAACGAAGTCCCGGTAAATCCGGTATGGCCAAACGAACCAACCGGCAGCAGATCGCCGCGAGGGCTGGAGAAGGGGGAATCGATGTCCCAGCCAAATCCGCGCAGTACTTGCGATGTCGGCGGCTGCTGCGGCGTTGTCATTTTCTCGATCATCAACGGAGAAAGAATCGAACTTCCGTCCAGCAAAGCCTCGGCAAACGTCGCCAGGTCGTCCGCCGTTGAGAACAGCCCCGCGTGTCCAGCCATTCCACCCATTCGTCGAGCTGTGGGATCGTGCACGATTCCGCGCAGCATCTTGTCGTGTTCGTCATACTGCGTAGGCGCAATCCTTGGCGCCCACGATGCCGGCGGCAGAAAACGCGTGTGCGCCATCTTCAACGGTGCAAAAATATTCTTCTGGCCGTATTCTTCCAGCGACATTCCTGATACCCGCTCCACCAGCGCACCCAGCACAATAAAGTTGACGTCGCTGTACAGGAATTGAGATCCGGGTGCATAGATAGGCTTCTCCGCATAAGCCATGCGTAATGCCGTTTCGCGGCCCTCCCACGATTGCGACAGATCCAAATCTTTCGGCAGACCAGAGAAATGTGTGAGCAGTTCGCGAACTGTGATTTCTTCTTTGCCATTCTCTGCGAACTCCGGAATGTACTTCGCCACCGGCTCGTTGACGCGAACCTGGCCCTGCTGTACCAGTTGCATCACCGCCGTGGTGGTCGCGACCACCTTGGTCAGCGAAGCTATATCAAAAATTGTGTCCACGGTCATCGGCTCGCGGTGCGGTTCGAGCGAGCGCTCGCCGAATGCCTTGCGGTAAATCATCTGGCCGTCGTGCCCGACCAGCACCACCGCCCCTGGAACCTGCTCATCGCGGATAGCCTCTTGCACGATATCGTCGAGCATACCGAGGCGACCGGTTGAGGTAGCGGTCTTCTGCGTCGCAGCGAGCGCAGGTGGGGACAGCGTACCGAGGACAAACATAATCGATAGAAAGCCTGAGACCCTTCGTCCGAGGCCCAAATTCAGCTTAATCATGCGGATACTCTGACTCTACACAAGCCCAGCAGCCCGCTCAACAAACCGAAGTAAGCAGGTGCCATCTTTGCCAAATGGAGGACGGGCATTCCCGCCGTCGAGTCGAAACAATCACAGTTAGGGAAAATACTCAGAGGACATCCGACTAAGATTTCCTGCTGTTCACACGCTTCTTGCCGGGCTTCTTCGCACCTTTCTTTTCAAGCGTCGGGATGCGTGTCGCGTACTCGACCGCGACCCACTGCGCGATCATATCCCGCAGGATGTCCGCAATCCGTTGGCCGGTCAGCTGCTGGTAATACCGCAGGTACTCCATCTGCTCGGCGTCAACCCGAACCGTGCCCCTCGACTTGCTGATCCCCTTTTTCTTCATATGCGTCACCGATAGAAATCTATGGCAACCCATAAAGCTGGTCAACAGCCAGATGGTCACCCGACCCGGGTTAGGGCAATCTACCGTTTGCGAGGACAAAGAGTACAGGCTGATTAGTCATCTTTACCCGGATGCGGAACTTTGTTATAAACCGAGGATCGAACGCACAGCCTTTTCCCCGAAACGTTTCCCTGGAACGAACACCGCCACTGGGAGCGGAACTCCCTTGCCCGCTCCAGCCCACGAGCAACAAGACGCCGTCTTCGCGCCCGCTTTTGAATTAATCCAACAAGCCATTGCGGATCGCGTCTTTCCCGCGGCTTCGGTCGCCATCACGCACCAGGGGAACCTTGTCGGACTCAAGGCCTTCGGCCATTTTACCTACGAACCCGACTCGCCCGCCGCAACCACCACCGCCATTTTTGATCTCGCTTCCGTGACCAAAGTCGTCGCCACAACCAGCATGGCCATGATGCTTTATGAACGCGGACTCCTCGACCTGGACCTGCCGGTTGTGGCCGTCGTCGCAGAGTTCGCCGGAGAAGATCCCCGGCGGGACGCAGTCACGTTGCGCATGTTGCTCGCGCACTGCTCCGGACTGCCCGCGTACGAAAAGCTGTTCATGCGAGTCAAGACGCGAGACGAACTTCTTTCCGCCGCCTTCGCAACTCCGCTCACCGCCAATCCTGGCGCAAAAACCGAATACAGCGATATCGGTTTCATCATCCTGGGGGCAGCTCTCGAGCGCATCGCCGAAGAATCTCTCGACCGCTTCTGCCAATATGAAGTCTTCGGCCCCTTGGCCATGACGCACACCGCGTTCAATCCTCCGTCAGCTTGGCAAGCTTCGATCGCGCCGACCGCAAACGATCAATCTTTCCGGCATCGCATCATTCGGGGAGAAGTCCAAGACGAAAATGCCAGCGTGATGGGCGGAGTCGCAGGCCACGCCGGCGTGTTTGCCAGCGCCGAGGATCTCGCTACCTTTGCCCACGCTATGCTCTCTGGCGGACGCCCCATCCTTCGTCCCGAAACTTTGGCGGTGTTCACCCGCCGGGAGTCTTCTCCGCCAGGCACATCGCGCGCGTTAGGGTGGGACACGCCGTCATCCCCGTCACAATCCGGAAAATACTTCTCGAGCAATTCGTTCGGCCATCTCGGCTACACCGGAACCTCGCTATGGATCGACCCAGACCGCCAGCTGTCTATAACCCTGCTCACCAACCGCACCTGGCGCGACTGCAGCAATCAAGCCATCAAGCAAATGCGCCCCAAATTTCACGATACAGTCATTGAGTCATTGAAAGGCGCCTGACTCAGAAGGCTGAACGGCCATAAACCGCATAAACTCGTATTGTTCGCTACGTGACTTTTGCTAGAATCAATCCACTTCTGGCCGGAATGGGGTTCAGTACGTCATGACTTGTAGATTGTGCGGATCGAACAACCAGGCAGAATATGGCGCCGAGATCAACATTCACCTTCCCCGAGATGGGGATAAGGGCGCCGTGTTGGTATTTCCGAAACTCGTTGTCTGCTTGGATTGTGGGGTTGCTGAGTTCACTGTTCCTGAAGCTGAGTTGCGCCAACTGGGGAAACGTGGCGCGGCATCTACTGCTGCGTAATCGCTCGTTCATCTCTGGCGAACACAGTCGGCGGCTCGAGCTCCACTCCACTGCTGATAAACTGCTTGCCCTCTCGCACCGCTTCCATAGCAAGTAGCAGTTCCCTTCCCGCATGCGCCTTTATGACGTAGCCCATCGCCCCAAAGCTCAGAGCTTCTTCGATTACATCAGGAGAGGACTCCTGGCTGACGAACAGTATCTTGGATTGAGGTGAGAGCCTGCGAATTTGGCGAGCGGCCTCGATGCCGTTCAGGTTTGGAAGGCCAATGTCCAGGAGGATCAAGTCCGGTTGCAGTTCTTCTGCCTTCTGGACAGCTTCTAGTCCATCGGACACTTCGCAGATCACTTGCAACTCCGAACTGTCTCCCACCGTCGAACAGACAAATCGACGGAAGGGCTCGAAATCCTCTACCACGAGAACACGGACGAATGACATGTGGCTACCGGGCTGCACCCTTTTCACCCTTATCGCCTCTGTTATATCACAAATGGTAAGACCACTGTACCAGTCGTTTTTATGGCCCGGCCAAACGAGCAAATCTTGCGTGCCTGACTCGAACATAACCGGTGCGACTTCAATTGTGGTTGATTGTCCCGGTGATATAGACTTGCTCGCGCCGCCATAGGTGCCGTTGAAGTACTTGTAATCTACGTACCCGGTCGCTGGCGTGTAATCGCGGTCACCGGCAGTGTTCCACACGATCAGTGCGTTCACGCCGCTAGCCTCTATTGCAAAGATCACTTGTGACCAAACCTCTTTAGCCACTAAAGTGGAGTGCTCGACCCATGGAGACAAACCGTTGACACGACCACCCAGCAAGGCCGCCGCGCGACTCAGCCATCTCCCCACCGAACAACCCAACGCGGCCGCCGGGAATCTCGACCTCAAATCCTCCCTGGAAATCGCCAGTATCATCAACGCCCAGGACGCCAAAGTTGCCGCCGCCGTGAAGCCTGCCTTACCCCAGATTGCTCGCGGAATTGACCTGATCGCAAAAGCCCTTCAGCGAGGAGGCCGTCTCATCTACGTTGGCGCCGGAACCAGCGGCCGTCTCGGCGCACTCGACGCTTCCGAGTGTCCACCCACGTTCAACACGGATCCCAAGACCGTACAGTTCATAATCGCTGGCGGCATCAAAGCGCTGCACAGCGCCAGCGAAGCCAGCGAGGACTCCCGCGAACTCGGCCAGCGTGAGATGGCCAAGAAAAAACCGGGCAAGAACGATGTCGTGATTGGAATCGCCGCCAGCGGACGCACTCCCTTCACCATCGCCGCCGTCGAATACGCCCGAAGTCGTGGCGCCAAGACCATCGCGGTTACCTGCAACGCAGGCTCTCCCCTGGAAAAAGCCGCGCACTTCGGCATCGTTGCCGAGGTTGGTCCTGAAGTCATCGCAGGATCCAGCCGCATGAAGGCTGGCTCCGCTCAAAAAATGATTTTGAATATGCTCTCGAGCGGAGCCATGACTCGCCTGGGCTACGTCTACGGCAACTTGATGATCAACGTCCACGTCAAGAACTACAAACTGCGCGAACGTGGTCTAACCATCCTGCAACAAGCCGCCGGAATCGATCGCGAAGCCGCCGAGCAAGCCCTGCAGGCGGCAGGAAACGATGTCCCGGTAGCGCTGGTAATGTTGCAAGCGAATGTAACCCGTCTGCAAGCCACCACGGTCCTCAAATCAACCCACGGCCACGTCCGTCAAGCCATAAACGCAGCCCGAGCGTTGTAGCGAACACTCACGTGGGGACAGCCGCCCCCGGCTTTCCAGTCGAGCAAAGCTCGACTCCTGCTGCCCATGGCAAAGATCCATCCGACTTCCCCACCGGGTGCCCCAGGTCTCGCGCTTTTCGAGACCTGGGAGAGCAACGATACTTTACGGGTGGCCCATGCTTTATCGTTGACAATGCGGGTGCCCCACCCTTCTCGCGTTCTTTGCGAGAGGGTGGGGCTTTTAGAGGCCGGGTGCCATTTTTCCGCTCTCATCCTGAGGAAGCGCAGGGCGTCGCAAAGCGAAGGCCTGCCAACGAAGAGCCTGCCCCGAGCCTGCTGAGGGGATCTCTGCTCTTCTACCGAGGCAGTGGTCCATCACTACACCGAGGAAGAAGGTGCGCTGGAGATTGAATCTCGCTGGACAGCCCGTCGTCGTGAGCAGCTTGGCATGTATCCCGTGGTCCACCGCCGCGATGTCACCTAAAAGCCCCGCCCTCTGGCAAAGAACGCGAGAAGGGCAGGGCACCCGCTTTTGTGTGTGGTGAAAGCATGGGCCAGCCCCCTCCTTCCACGCAACTGATGATGGCCTCTCTCGCTACCCTGTAAGTAATCGTCTCTTCTCTGCGCTCGTGGCCGGCAGAGACTTCGGCCCGAATCCAGCCCAGCAGCGACGATTCCTGGATCGTAAAGTCGAAACAGTCACGGTAACCGTCGAGCCGAGAAGGCAATGTAGGTTTAGAATCATCCTCTTTCGATCGTTTTCGGTGGCTGGCCTCGAACCATAATCTCTCAGTACCGTAGGTGCATATGAGTGGGAGCGTAATGTCTTATCCCGCTCGCACGCGACGCTCAGCCTCACTCGCGACATCGCTGATGCCCTTGACGTTCGGGGATCTGGCTCGTCCGCCTTCGCGACTCAATTCCCTCGTCCAGGCAAGGCCTTTCTCCATCACCAACCCACGGGCCTCAATCCGAGACGGAAACTGTTTCTCAAAGGTGTAAATATCCTGGTGTGGATATGCGACGGTGTGAACCTCTTCCGGTGTAATGCCTGGCGGAACGGCATAACCCCGAAGGCCAATGAACCAGCTTCCAACCGCAACGGAAAGGGCATCCAAGACCGACGTCTTTCCTGAGGCGTTATCGCCGACCAGAAGATTGAAAGCCGGGTTGAAATCGAATTCGCGCCGGTCAAATCCGTTGAAGTTCTTGATCGTCAGATGGTCAATCCGCACTCGGATTCCTCATTTGTCAAGATGCGCTAGTCTAGCGCATCCGATTTTGCGAGGCTAGTCCCGACGGGCACCCCAAGTCTCGGGCTCGGTGCCTCAGTTTCGCGTCCGTTCTTTGGACGCTAACCTGGGCTAACAAACACTCTCGCGAAGCATGTGTCGCCCCCGCAGGCCGTGCCCTTCCGATTAACCAATTCCCACCTACCACAAACCCGTTTCGCCATTACAATATCTCAGCGCCACAGATTGGACGGGACCCCATGAGCCTCGCGGTTGCTCACGGTCTACCAGGGTACGATATTCATATGGATAAATTCGTAATTCGCGGCGGCAATCCGCTGCTAGGGACAATTCGCGTCAGCGGCGCCAAGAACGCCGCGCTTCCGGCCATGGCCGCCGCTCTGCTGACCGACGAGCCGGTCATCCTCGAAAACATTCCCCAGGTGCGCGACATCGAGACCACGCGCAAGCTCCTCGCTGCCATGGGCGCCGAAGTCGAACTCGGATACGGCCGCGCTCAGCATCGCACCACGATCTCCTGCCGCAATCTGACTTCGCCCGAAGCCTCCTACGAACTGGTGAAGACCATGCGCGCATCGACGCTCGTTCTCGGCCCACTCGTAGCTCGTTGCGGCCGCGCCCGCGTTTCCCTCCCTGGAGGCTGCGCCATTGGGGGAAGGCCGATTGATCTTCATATCAAGGGACTCGAGGTTCTCGGCGCAACCATCACGCAGGATCACGGATACGTTGAAGCCACTGCAAAACGGCTGCATGGTGGAGAAATTCTTTTCGACAAGATCACCGTAACCGGCACCGAAGATCTGTTGATGGCGGCCACTCTCGCTGATGGTGAAACTGTGATGCTGAATTGCGCCCGCGAACCGGAAGTTGCCGACCTCGCTGACTTGCTGAACAAGATGGGCGCTCGCATCGAAGGGGCGGGCACTTCGACCATTCGAGTGAAGGGCGTCGCTAAATTGCATGGAGCCCGGCACCGTATCATTCCCGATCGCATTGAAGCCGCCACGTTCATCATTGCTGGCGCTCTGACCGGCGGAGACCTCAACGTTGCCGGATGCGATCCAAATCATCTGGGCGCGTTGCTCGAGAAGTTGAACGAGGTAGGAGTAAAAACAGCACGCACCGGCGACTCGGTTCGCGTGATGGGCGACAATCCTCCGAAAGCCGCCGACATGGTCACCGAGGAATATCCTGGCTTTCCCACTGACGTGCAGGCGCAGTACATGGCCCTGGCAACCCAGGCTGACGGCACCTCGATCATCACCGAAAACATTTTCGAGAACCGTTTCATGCACGCCCAGGAACTGGTGCGCATGGGTGCGAACATCAAAATTGAAGGACGCCGCGCGGTCGTTCGCGGCAAAACTCCGTTGAGCGCCGCCGCAGTCCTGGCTTCCGATTTGCGAGCGTCGGCATCGCTGGTGCTCGCCGCCCTGGTCGCGGATGGAGAAACCATTATCGACCGCGTCTATCACATCGATCGCGGCTACGAACACATCGAAGAAAAGCTGCGCGGCGTGGGAGCCCAAATCCGCCGCATCGGCGAGATTCTGCCCAAAAAGGCAGCTGCGCCCGCCGCCCGAGGATGACCTCATCACGGAAGACGCAGCATCAAAAAGGGGACTGGGGGAAGGTGAGCTTGGGGGGCGATCGTGAGGGTCAGAACGTCAGCCTCGCTGAACACTAACCCTTGATCGCCCAATGTACGCCGTCGAACACACCCACTGTAGCTGATCGATGGAGCCCAGCCATTACGGTGAACACTGTATTCCGTCCCTGCAAAACACCGTATGACTGATAGAAGATTCAAAAGCCGCGACCTTGTAATCGCGGCTTCTTGCTGTCTGTGAATTGTTCCTTCTGCGACTACGCAGCCTGCCGGGTGGCCAGTTCCTGTGCATAGTGCCGCGCTTCGGACTGCGAGCCGATGACCCTCATCTCTTTCCAGTCATAGGGCAACTCCTTGCCGCAATCGAGGCACACAACGTACATCCCTGTCAGTGCTGCCGCTGTGGAGGGCCGCGAAACCTTGCGGGATGCGGATTTCATAGTGATAGGAAAACTATAACGATTGTGCCAACAACCGAAGAAAGCATCGACCAATTTTGCGATCATGTTTGACCTCCACAGCCAACTGCTTCACCGCCCTTACCTGAGAAACCAGAAGTTATAGGGTCCGTCGAATTGTCTTCTGCAACTATCCCCTTAGATTCCATCCGCAAGGAAAAGGTTTCGCCAACTGTCAATAGTGACGAACCCGATGAGAACGTTACAGTTGCGGATGCGAAAAGGCGCGCGGAGATAAGAAATCAAGCGGGAGGCGCAGGGTTCAAACGCTCTCCGGACCGGCCTTCTTGCGGGCATGACACTTGGAAACGATGGCAGTGCGAAGGCGGGTGCGAAGGTCTTCCGGAAGTTCATAGAGTTGAGAGTCGCGGTAAATCTCGATCGTCTTCTTGGTCGTATCGCAGACCACGTAGCAGTTGTGGCACCACGCCAGATGATCTTCCAATTCAGCTTTTGTGCGCGCATCAATCACGCCATCAAGATAGTTCGTCAGTTCACTCAAGAAATCCGCACACTTCACTGGTTGGTGTCTCCGATTTCGGGTTTTTCTTTGCCGTTTTCGCGTCGCTGGAAGAAACGGCTGAGGCGCTCGCGTAATTGCAAGCGAGCCCGCAACAGTCGTGACTTCACCGCCGGGATGCTAAGATCCAGCGCCTCAGCGGTTTCTTCCGTCGACAATCCTTCTACGTCACGCAGGACGAAGACCGTTCTAAAACTTGCGGGCAGCCCCTGGATAGTGCGGGTCAGAATCTCCCGCAACTCTGCCTGGTTGTACTGCTGCTCCGGATTCGGACTCCAGTCCGCGACTTCGCGCGGCAGCGAATCTTCCTCGGTCTTAACTTCTTCGTCGAGCGAAACCATGCGCTCGGGGCGGCGGCGGCGCAACCGCATGAGCGCCTCGTTCACCGCAATGCGCACGAGCCAGGTATAAAACTTCGACTGGCCCTGAAACTGATGAAGATTACTGTAAGCTTTCAGGAACGCGTCTTGCACCACATCTTCCGCGTCTTCGCGGTTCTGCGTAATGTGTTGCGCGATCCGAAATACGTTCCGGTCGTACCGCCGAACCAGTTCCTCAAAGGCACCGACGTCACCGCCCTTGGCAGCTTGTACGAGCGCCAACTCGTCGGAAACTGGCTCATCTACTTTGGGTTGGATGGTACTCATTATTCATCCGATGCAACAATTTTCACGTGGCGCGGCACCAAGGAACTGTTATTTTACTTGGTAACCCGCGCTTCCGCGTAATCTTTTGACGTAACCTGAGTGGAACAGTGTAGCAGGATTCTGGAACTGGTGAAGAAACGTCGAAAGCGGCGGCTGAAGCCGCATTGATTCGACGACGTTTGTGATATAGCTGAAGCCATATCCCGATACGAATCGCGCGAGCTATTGGTATGCCTGAAGACGTGGCTGAAGCCGCATTGATTTGATGGCGTTTGTGATCTGGCTCAAGAGGGTGCGGAAAAACACATCTTTGTGGCCTCGGGGTTAAAACTCCTTATTCATTATAGGACTGTTGGCGCAGCGCTGGAAGCGCTGCGCCACCCAAAATCGAGGTTTTCCGCAGCCTGTGAATCTGGCGGCACTTGGTGTCTGGAAGACGTTACTTCGGTCATCCGTGAAACTCGACGAAGTGGCCTTATAATCAGGACTTTGCTGAGTACATGAGGGCGGGAAACCGCGTTCAGCGCCGCGAGAGGGCGCTGAAAACCTCGATTGAGTTATGGAGCTCGTCACCTCAGGGGCTGAAGCCCCCAATGTATTTTCGGTTGTGGGCGGCACGATTGAAATCGTGCCCTCCCAAAAGGCACTCGGGAAGCTGCAAGGCGGTCAGATCCACGATGGCACAAAAAAGTTCGATTGATCAAATTGTCGAGAAGGCAGTCTCGCAGGTTCTGGAAGGGCATCTTCCGGAATTGCGGAAAGAACTGGTCCGCCGCGTTCTGGAGGAAGTGCAACCGCATCTGGGAGGGTCGGCCGGGGCGGGCGGAAAAGGCTCGGCGGGAAACGGCGCCGCTGATCTATTGCATGCAGTCTCCGCGATTCATGCGGGGACGACGCAGAAGGAAGTTTTGCGCGCCCTCCTGGAAAACACGGCAAGCTACTGCGGGCGAGCTGCGTTGTTTGTGATCAAGTCGGGGTCGGCTACGGGATGGCAGGGGCGCGGGTTTGATAACAACGAAGACCTCAAGGATTTTTCGCTGGACGTGAGCAGCCGGGCGCCTGCCTATGCTCTGCAAACGCGAGCCGCGGTTAGCGCAGGTGCAGCAGAGATGGATCCCCGATTCATTTCGCAATTCGGCGCTCCCGCGGAAGATCGCATTCTGCTGCTGCCGCTTCATTTGAAAGACAAAGTGGCGGCGCTGGTGTATGCCGATGCGGGGACGGGAGCGGGCGGGAAGTTGGATGCCGCCGCGCTCGAACTGCTGGTATCGGCGACCGGGGCCTGGCTCGAAGTCGCTTCGCTGCGGAAGCAGGCGTTGAAGGAAGGGGCTGGGGCTCCCGAAAAGTTCGAAGCGCCTCCGGTGCAAACCGTCTCGTCTTTTTCAGATCCTTTTGCGGCCCATGCGCCGAAGCATATGGTTGAGGCTCCGGCTGAGGAGCCGGCGATGGCGGGAGCCACGGCCGAAGTCGTTTCTGCACCTTCGACAATGACAGCAGCGGCCGTAGCGCCCGCGACCGATGCGTTTGCGCACATGTTGCCGGAAGATGCTGAGGTCCATCGCAAGGCGCAACGATTTGCGCGACTTCTGATGGATGAGATCAAGCTCTACAACCAGGCCAAAGTTGCGGAGGGCCGCAAGCACAAAGATTTGTATGATCGCTTGAAGGAAGACATCGACAAGAGCCGTTCAACCTACCAGAAACGCTACGGCAACACCGTGGCGGCGAACGCGGATTATCTGAGCAGCGAACTCGTGCGCAGCCTGGCTGAAGATGATGTTTCGTTGCTCGGGCCGAATTTTCATCGCTAATTCCTAGAAGCATTTTTGGGCGAGGTGGAGGACAACAGGTCCTTCGACTTCACAGAATCGCTCGCTGCGCGAACGATTCTCCCGAAGATAAACTTGTCTGACGGAAAACCGCGAATGAGTGAAGCGCAATCTTGTTTGCGTTCTGCTGGTTTGTCAATTGTGCAAAGGGTTGGCGCCTGCGTAATCAGGCGGTGTCTCGTGGTTGTTGGTGTAGCATCGCCATAGCGTTTATTGACCCCTGCCGCGGGGGTTTTGAGTGTAACCGCCTGTTCTCGACAGTTAGACGGGTGTCGGCAACTCAAAGGCCGGTCTTTTTTCGTTTCATCGGCCAGAAAAACAATGCGGCGTAAAGGCCTTAATCGGCTTCAACTCTGCTAAAATTCACGCCAATGTGGCTGACTAATCCGGGGGCGCGACAGCAGGATCGCCCGCGAACCTCCGGTCCAAAGCCTTCACCCTGCTTCCACAGATTTCCCCGATGGAGGACTTATCGATGCGCAACAGAAACAACGCGATTGGTTTGGCCGTAGCATTGTCTGTCGCTGCTTTTCTGATCACAACGGCAAGCATCAAGGCGATGGGTCAGGAACAGGTACTCCATGCCTTTAATGGTCGGGACGGCGGTCTTTCCGGCACGGGCCTGATCTTTGACGCGGCTGGGAATTTATACGGCTCAACGGGCGGGGGCGGTCGCTACACTCGGTCTTGTTCCGCCGGTTGCGGCGTCGTCTTCAAATTGTCCCCCGGCGCGAATGGCTGGACGGAGACGGTGCTGCATTACTTTAACGGCACGGATGGGTTTGGACCCAGCGGGGTGATCTTCGACGCGGTCGGCAATTTGTACGGCACGACCTCCGGAGGCGGGCGTTTTGGCTGCGGTAACGTTTTCAAGCTGTCGCCGGGCACTAACGGTGAATGGACCGAGATCGTCCTCCATTCCTTTAACAACACAAACGGAGATGTGCCCAGCGGCGGCGTAATATTCGACGCACCCGGGAATCTATACGGCGTGACGCAGTACGGTGCCAAGGGTGTGGGAAATGTATTCAAGCTGACGCCGGGGGCGGACGGCAAATGGACCGAGACGGTGCTGCACAGTTTCTACAATGTCCGAGCAGCCTCACCTTCGGGCAGCCTCGTGTTCGACTCCGCGGGGAGCCTGTATGGTACGGCGAGCGCTGGCGGACGCTTCCTTCGGTCTTGTCCGGGAAATGGTTGCGGCTCTGTCTTCCGGCTAGCCCCCGCGGCGAACGGCAAATGGACATACAACGTGTTGCGTGAGTTTGACAGCACAGATGGCGCAACTCCGTATGCCGGCCTGATCTTGGACGCGGTAGGGAATTTGTATGGCACGACGGTGCAGGGCGGCGAATACGGGTCCGGCGTCGTATTCAAGCTGTCACCAGGTGCGCACGGCAAGTGGGCTGAGACAGTGCTGCATTCATTTGACAATAACGATGGGAAAGGACCCTTCTCTGGCAGTCTGATTTTCGACGCTGCTGGCAATTTGTACGGCACGACCTTCGAGGGCGGCGAATACGGATTCGGCACCGTGTTCAAACTGACACCCGGTGCAAATGGCACGTGGACAGAAACGCTGCTATATGAGTTCGGCAACGGCAGCAACGGGCTCTATCCCTACGCCAACCTGATCTTCGACGCGGCAGGAAATTTGTACAGTACGACGGCTCGCGGCGGCAATCAAGGCGACTGCGCCCCCTTCGGGGGCTGTGGGGTGGTCTTCGAGATCACGCCCTGAACTCTCATTGTTGGCCTGCCTTCACAGTCAGTCGATGCTGATCTAGCTGTTGACTGACGCAGCGGGCGCTCATGAGACGCCTTGGAAGTCAGTTGGGTGGAGTCGAGAAGAGGCGCAGTGACGTTAGCCTCCCGGTGGCGATTGGTCAGGTTTTCACCTGACCGCCTCAGTCCGGTTTGACTTGGTTCTGGTTCCTCTTCCCGCTCATCGAACTGGACAGGCGCGTTTCGCGCATCCAGCTCTCGGAGAAAGGTTCACGGTGTTGCCCACGGAAAGCTGGCGGTTCGTTCCGCAAGTCGAACCAGTCCAAACCTATTGTGCAGGAGCTGGTCGGAGTACCCCGTCGTACCGGCTCCCTTCCGTTGATGTTTGGTGCACAGCCACTGGCGAAGCCTGCGGCGAGTGTGTTCTTCCACTGCGCGATAAGCTTTGCTGACAGGGCCCAAGCAGAAGTAGTTGGCCCATCCGATGATTTGTCGGTTGAGTTGTTCCACGAGCTGCTCTGCGGCCTGCTGAGTTTGGCTTCGTCGAGTCGCTGCGCTGATCGCCCGACAGATGCGTTGCACCCGTTTTTTGGAAGGAGTCGTGCCTATATAGGCTCGGCCCGTCTTCGGCGAATAGCAGCGACCAAACGAGTATCCCAGAAAGTCGAACTTTTCTTCCGGTAGCTTGCAGACCCGCGTCTTCTTTTCGTTCACCGTCAACTTCAGCTTCGTCATCATGTCCCGCATCGCACCTAGCGCCTCTTCGGCCTGGTAGCGACAGCAGATCACGAGGTCATCCGCATAGTTCACGATGTACGCTTTCCAACGCTTCTCGTATCCCAGCCGTTTCCAGCCAAGTACGAACCGGCGCATGTACAGATTGCTCAGCAACGGGCTGATCGGAGAACCTTGCGGACTTCCCCGCCCTTCATCCCGATTGCGCGTACTGCGATGCTTCTTTCCACGCTCGTCCGTTTCCTCGACGGGTGCTTCCAGCCACCTCTTGATCAGATGAAGCATCGCGCCATCGACAACTCGGCGAGCTACCGACTTCAAAAGTTCGGCGTGTGGAAGGGTATCGAAGTAGCTGCTGAGATCTGCGTCTACGATTTCTCCATGGCCGTGGTTGATCAGCTTATGGACGTGTTGCACGGCGTCCAATGCGCTGCGGTCTTGCCGATAGGCGTACTGTTCCGACGGCAGATCAGCCTCGAAGATGGGCTCGAGGACCAACACCGCCGCCGTTTCCGCCACCCGATCCCGGATAGCGGGCATTCCTAACGGCCGCTGCTTCCCGTCCGGCTTCGGTATATACACCCGCCGCACAGGAAGCGGTTGATACGTTCGGCTTTTCAGCTCTTGCGCCAGTTCGTCCAACCATCGCTCTACTCCATATGCCGCGATGTCCTCGAACGTTTGGCTATCTACTCCTGCCGCTCCACCATTAGCTTTGCAGCATTCGTAGGCGAAGGCCAGAACGTCTTTTCGGTACACCTTGTCATACAGTGCATGGAAACGAAAGTCGGGCGATCCCTTCGCTTTGTCGTGCAACGCCGTCTGCAACTTCTGAACACTGGCTGGGGTTGTTAGGTTCGACACCAATCCCTCCGTCTTCGTCGCTTCTTGCGTTTCCTTTCAACTGAGGCCCCTTCCCTCCACCGGCATTACCCGGTTTCGTCAGTACTGCGAGCCTCTCCGTCACCCCACACGGCCCGGCCTGTCTCTCACGAGTTGCCAGTTGATCGCGACTGCGATCACCGCTGGGGCTTCCCGTGTTGCGTCTGATCCCCTGTGTCTGCATGCTGTCGCCACTACCCCGGCAGGTCCGAGAGACTAAATCGCTCATGACTACTCCCTCGACCTCGGCCTTCCCCAAATTTCGGATGGGTCGGCTCCTGCATTATCGTTTTCGGGGCCTGCTCAGCGTTCACTCGCGTTACGGCCTGCAGACTCGCCAAGTCGCCTAGCGACCCTCTACACCGGAGGCTTCGGCGGCTTTGTTACCTCCACCGCCGCTCCGATTGCTACCGGGTGGAGCGATCCAGTTCCCGGGCGGGTCTTCTTCCCGCTGTGGACCAGCGCCTTTTCACGGCGCACTGAAAAATCGCGTCTCTGACAATGTCGGCCCGTGTCAAGCACTTTTCGAGCACACTACTGCATGTGCTCAAAGAAGAGCGCCATTTCGCTCTCGATGGATGGTGTTGCCTTTCCAACCGTAGGCTCGCTCGTAATCGTTTTCCAGGTCAGGAACTCAGTCCGACCCATGCATCTCTTCGGTCACACCCGCGATCATGATTACTACTTCGAACTCCCCCGTGAAGGGGAGCGGGATACCCAATCAATTACTCGGTGATCGACTGCACACCATCGCGATTTCCGGGTTGTCCCGCGTGCGAACCGAACTTTTTCCACTGCTCGTAATTCCATCCCTTGCGCCACATCCAGTACATGCGAACCGCTAGCCTGCGGGCCATCGCTACCTTGGCGATCTTTCGTCCTCGCCGCATGGCCAGGTGGAAATACTTGCTGCGCCATTCCGGGTCGCTGCGTACCGTGACTTGCGCCGCTTCCACCAGCAAGAAGCGCAACAGGGAGTTGCCTTGTTTGGTGATGTGTCCCAGTCGTCGCCGCTGTCCGCTGGAGTCCTCCAACGGCACCAGTCCCAGATAGCTCGCGATCTGCTTGCCACACTGAAACCGTTCGGCTTGGCCAATGATCAGCACGAACGCCAACGCGGTCAGTGCACCCACTCCGGGGTGCGTCTGCAAGCGCCGTGCTGCGGGACACTTCTCCACTTCCTGCTCGATTGCTTGCGTCAACTCGGCAATCGTCGGAGTGAGTTGATCCAGCAACGCCAGCAGATCGCGCCGCCGTCGACTGGCCCACGGGGCTAACGCGAACGACTCCAGTTGCTCTCGTCCAGCCTCTCGCCACAGTCGCTTCTTGCAGCGCAGTCCTTCGTTGAGCGCCACCGCTTGCAACTGGTTCATGATCCGCGTGCGCGCCTGCACCATCCGGTGCCGATGCCACAGCAGTTGCCGTAGATCCCGATTCTCCCAGCTCGGTACCCAGATCTTCGGGAAATGATCTTCCAGCATCAAGCGCAAAATCAGCTGCGCATCCTGGCGATCGGTCTTCTGCTTGCGTACTCGCTTCGTCCGGATCTCCGCTGCATCTCCGATCCACAACTCGAAGTGCAACTCCGAGAGCAATCGTTCAAACCAGCGCGCCTGTCCACTGGCTTCCATCCCCACACGCACCTGCATTCCCTGGGCCGCGAGCTCGCGATAAAACTTTTCCGCTTCCTCGCGGTGTTGCAGTCGCCGTTCCTGAAACTCTCCAGTGTCGGTATCCACAAACGCAATTTGCTGAAAGCCCGGGTGGTAATCGCATCCTATAATGATCATTGTTCGGCTCCTTTCTCCGAGCCTTTTGGTTGGTTTTGGCACCACCAAAGTTTACTCGGGCATGGGAGCCGACATTGTCATGGAATCAATTACACTCGCTTACCGAGGTCGGGTCTTGGGTCTCGCGTTCTTTGCCCGAGACCCACATCTCGAAAACCGCGAGGTGTGGGGCACCCGCGCACGAGGTCCCTCGACTTCACAGAATCGCTGGCTGCGCGAACGATTCTGTTCCGCTCGGGATGACAGGGTTACTTGGGTTGCGGCGTCCCCTTCTTCGCACAGAACGCGGAAGGATGGGGCACCGCTTTGTTGGTCGGTGAACCGCATTTCTGCCAGTCCGCGCGAGATCCTTCGCGGCCTTGGGGGCCACTCAGGATGACGTCAAGTTCTTATTCAAGGCGGGCCCTTGCTTTCTTTCCATTTTTCCACGGGTGATGACGTCAAGTTCTTGTTCAAGACGGGCTCTTGCTTTCTTTCCATTTTTTTGCGGATGATGACGTCAAGTTCTTGTTCAAGGCGGGTCTTTGGTTTCTTTCTATTTTTTGCGGGTAGGGTGGGGCATTCTTTTCATGGATGTGGCGTTGCACTTACAAAGGGCGGTCCGGCGGGTCGTTCTGTTATTCGACGAAACATTTGCGGTGGAGATCGATAGTGCGGACGCGGCGCAGGGTCTGAGGTTGAGGGATCAGGTCTGCTCCCGGCGCCATGAGGTGCCGGGCTTAGCGGTAGGATTCGAAGAAACCACCGATCCGGCATCCGTAGGGATAAAAGGACAGGCACTGGAATGGCGCGATCTGATTCACCGGAACAACGTACCAAACGTCTGCCGGAACGATGTAGGCAACGAAGAAGTCAATCTCGGTATCCCGATAGGGTTTGGCATTGCGTTTCGTGCCATTCGTACTGGGGATGCCGAAGCCGTTGTGGCCTCGTCCCCAACGGCCGTAGGTTGACCGTACCTGTACCCGCCAGAAGCGTTCGCCGGAGTCGAGGATGAAGTCGTAGCGCTCATTGTCTCCGTAGGGCTTGGCGGCGCCGAAGCCGAGGCTGGCGGCTTTGTGGGCGAAACCGAGTTCCACTACGTCGCCCTTGGCTTTGTTATTTTGTGGTCCGCGGACAAGAAGGGCGGGTGGCGTGCACTTGGGTCTGGCAATCGATTTCTTTCTCATGTTCACTCCAATAAACAGGCGCGAGCCGGATTTCCGGTCGCGCCTGTTTAATTTCTTTCTATTTCCAGACTAGCAAATTGGAGGGGGTAAACCCGCCAAATTTTGAGATTTATATTTCCGTTTGAATCAGCGGTTTGAGAGAAAATGGGTGGTTGAGGGGGGCTTGACAAGTTTTCGGCAGCACGGCGTTTTTGGGGTTTTGGGCTCGTGCGGTCAAATTGGTGAATCAGGCCAGTCAATCGTAATAAACCAGTACGGATGGGTCCACGCTTATGACACGACCGACAACGCAGGCGGTTTCACCGTTCTTCATCGTCAGCAACATCGATCAAACCGTCGCATTTTACCGCGACAAACTTGGCTTTGAGACGAGATTCCAGCAGCCGGATCGAAACCCGTTTTTCGCCATCGTCGGCCGCGACGGAGCGCAGATCTTCGTCAAGTCCGATAAAGACACCTCGCCGCTGCCGAACCCCAAGCGTAATCCCTCCATGAAGTGGGATGCCTACGTCTATGCACCAGACCCTGATGCGCTCGCCGCCGAATTTGCCGGCCGATTTGCCGATGGTGGCGCAGCTTTCAGCGTGCCCCTTAAGGATACCCACGATGGTCTTCGCGGCTTCGAGATTTGCGACCCTGACGGCTACGTCTTGTTCTTCGGCAGACCGAGGAACACAGTTCACACTATGAACGATGTACTCGCTGAGACTCTGTCCAAACCTACACTTCTTGCCGCCGAACCTCAGCTCTTTGTTACCGACGTCGGAGCCTCGTGTGAGTTCTATACGAAAAGGCTCGGGTTTACAGTTGCCTTCATCTATGGCGAGCCGCCGTTCTACGGACAAGTGTACCGGGATGGAGCCAGGTTGAATATCCGACATCTGGACGAACCCGCAATCAATCCGGAGCTTCGGGACAGAGAACACCTGCTCTCAGCATGCATCACAGTCGATGATGCAACGCCACTCTTCCTCGAGTTTCAAACGGCAGGTGTGTTATTTCATCAGACACTCAAGACAGAACCATGGGGCGCTCGTACATTCATCGTTCGTGATCCCGACGGCAATTTCATCCTTTTTTCAGGTGGAGGGCGGTAGTCTCATAGAATCGGCTCATCATGCTATCGTCCCTCAGATACATCAAACGCGGTTGTTGTCGTAACATGGCCGACGTTGTTATGGCGCGAGATATGGGGCACCCGCGCACAAGGTCCCTCGACTCCGCAGAATCGGTCGCTGCGCGAACGATTCAGTTCCGCTCGAATAACAATTTAATTGTTTTCTGATGATAAATCTAAGCGCTCGGGATGATGGTCTGATCTCAGTTTTTGCTTGACAGGATTGGCGGGGAATCGCTATTGTTAAGGCTGTTTGTAATGTATGTAAGTCGATTTTATTAGTAGGGTATAAGGGCTCCCGGCCAAACTGCTCTAGGCCGTTTCACAAACTCTCGAGGAGAACTTGCATGGATCGAAATATGAATCGAAATACGGATCGCACGAAGAGTCTGATTGCCGTGGCTGCATTCTTGCTGATTGGACTGGGGGCGGTTGCGCAACAATCGTCTACGCCGCCTGCGGCGAGCGGGAGTAGCGCGCCAGCGGACAACCTTAGCACGGTTCGTGGCTGCCTTAACGGCCAACGCGGAAACTACATTGTGATCGAGGACAAGACTGGCCTGGTGTATGTGCTGAAAGGCGTCGGCAATAAACTCAACGGTCAACTTCACCGTCAAGTGGAAGTGAAGGGCAAAATACTTTCCGGGACCATCAAGACGGGTATCAATCCGGCGAAGGCTGGCAGTAATCCGAGCGATACGGCGCGCGGAGTTGACGGCGTCCCCTTGCAGGTAGCAAACCCGGAGACGGACATTCGCACGATTTCAAAGAGCTGCAAAGCGGCGGATCAACAGTAAGGTCGCGCCGGTAGTTTTTTGTTGGTCTGAGGACCCTGGGCTAAGAAAGATGAAAAACTCTATCGGCGCCCAGGACAAGGCCGAGAGTCACAGCGGCGATCACGATTTCCCCCACCGCTCCCACGATGAAGGGACGCAATCCCTGCTTCTGCATGTCGCGCAGATTGGTTCGGAGTCCGACGCCGGCAAATGTGAGCAGGAAAGCCCAGCGGGACAAATTCCCCAGACTGCCGAGTTGTTCCTTATTGAAAACGCCTAGCGTGGCCAGAAGCGAGATCAGCAGGAATCCAAGAACGAACTTGGGAAATTTTTGCCACAGGAACAAAGCCTTGTTATGGACGATTTGGGCCTGTCCTTTACTCGCCCAATAAATCGCATAGCCTAAGACGACGAAACCGATCATCGCGTTTCTGGCGGTCTTAGCCAAGACGGCAATTTTTCCGGCGGCATCGGAGTAGAGAGCGCCGGCGGCTACCGCTTCTGCCGTGTTATCGACCGCCAATCCACTCCACAGGCCGTAGGCGTGATTGCTCATGCCCAGGAGATGTCCGATGAAAGGAAAGGTGAAGAGCGCGATCGCTCCCAGAGCCAGAATCGCGGCGATGGCCAGGGATGAATCTTCATCGTCGGCGTCGATGGCGCCCTTGGCTGCGATGATGGCAGAGACGCCGCAGATCGAAGATCCGACGGCCAGGAGCGTGGTCAGTTTCGGAGTGAGCTTGAAGACGCGCCCCAAGGCCGTCATCAGGGCAAGGCAAGTGCGAGTTCAATTACGACCAGCGCAAGACTCAGGCCTCCGAGCTTGATGACGTCGCCGAGGAGAAAACGGGCGCCGAGCAGCACGATGCCGAGCTTCAGCCAGAATTCGTAGGTGGCGATGCCTGTTGTAAAGAGTTCGGGGATGCGAACTGTATTCGATATGGCAAGGCCGATAAGGATGGCCCAGAGAACGTATTCGATATTCGGAAGGCTCAGGTGATGGCTCTTGCCGTAGCGAGAAATCGATTGCTCGATGAACTTGCCGGCATATCCGATGGCGGCCAGCAGGATTACACCTGGAACGAAGCTGAAGACACGCGATGAGAGAGTAATTGATTTCGGCTGCTCGATGGCGACTGAAGTACTCATACGGTTCCCCTTGCAGATGAAGTCGAACTACCAAGGAATCTTGGGAAAGATGTTCAAACGGACCAACAATGCCAGCAGAAGCGCAAGTGCCACTGCCCATCCGTCAAGCGATAGGTTGAATTTGCTGCTGCTCATGTGGCTTCCTCCATTCAGGTTCGGTCAACTGCAGAAACCAATCAGTCAGCCAAGGCCCGAAAGCCTTGGCTGACCGATGGTCCCAGGGCTGGAGCGTCTATCGGCCCTAAGTTCAATTCGTCCAGACAACAACGTGCCGCCTAGAAGGTGTAAATCAAGTCGAATTGCAGGCGGTTCAGGTATGGCTCCTGCTGTCCGGGCTTGGTGATGGTCGCAACACTGCTGTAGTTGTTGAACAAGGCGACGTTGTTTTCCAGATTGGTGTTCAGAGCGCGTCCATGCCACCAGGTAAAGCTGGCCAGCGTGTTAGAGCGCAATTTCCAGAGAGCGTAGATGCGGTTCTGCAGAATGTTAGTAGGAGCTCTCTGGTCGCTTTCGACGAACGATGCGATCGCGGCGTCCTGTTCTTCGCGGTACCAGGCGTAGCCCACCTGAATGTCGTTCTTGTTCTTCACCTGGCCTACGCTGACATCAAAGCCGTATTCCTTGTTCTGGCTGCCCAGAGTGCTGATGACCGCACCCTTGGTATTCAAAGGATGATTTTCGGCATCGAGATTGTCCAGGAACTCCAACAAGATGTTGACCGGCAGGCGCGTGAAGCCGGTCTGGATCTGGTTCGGGAGGATGAAATCCGCGTAGTTGTAGCCAGAGTAAAAGTGGGGCACCCCTTTGGAATCCACGTAGGTGGCGTTGGTCATGCCATTGGGTGCGAAGACGCAGGGGGGGAAGGCGGGGAAGCTCGTGCCCTTGGCGCAGCCTTGTCCTTCGCCGGGTATTGGGATACCGGTAATGGGCGACGGCGTCGGGCCACCGGTCGGCGTGGGCGGCTGGTAGCCGGTGGTGGTGGCTCCGGTCGCGAATGCGCTTTCCTGCAGAATCGCATCCGGACGATTCCACTTCAGGGATAGGAACGAGGGCGTGACCGTCCAGGGTCCGAATACAAACCGGCCAGCTATCTGCATACCTAAAGTGTAGGAATCCTGGGAAGGAATTCCTGGCTTTCCATTCGCCTGGCTGTAGAGCAGTTCGATGCCCTGGATGTTGACATTTTGTAACGGGCCGGAGAAATCGAAGGAAGCTTTTTCGTCGAAGCCTTCCGGGTTGATGTCAGGATCAAAGGTGACGGAGGTGCGCTGCCACGGGTAGGGAAATTTTCCGCCGGTGAGGGTAAGCCAGCTATGCGCGACGGGATTGTAGGCAATGAAGCCGCGGTCTAGCGCAATCGTCTTTCGATCAAAGACGTTGGTGAGGGTTTCGTTGGTCGAAGTTGGGTTCCCCAGACTGCCGGTAGCCAGGGCAATACCGGCGATGAAGTCCTGGTTGAGCTGGCCGTCCATTCCAAACCGCACACGAATACGCGCGAGGTTGTCGTCGGGAACTCCACTCTGGAAGTAAGATTCGCCGCGGATTCGGACGTCACCGCTGAAGCGGAAACGGCCGACCAAAGCTTCCAGTGCGCTCAGTTGTCTTCGTTCGTCCTGGGTCGTTGTATTCACGACCGCAAGGGCGCTCTTCACATCGGCGGCGTTGGACGCGGCCTGATCCGCCGCGCTTTTCGCCTGGGTCGCAGATTGCTGGGCTTGCGCAGCGGTAGTCTGGGCCACATCGACGCCGCTGGCAGCCTTTTGGGCGGCGGCGTTGGCCTGTTGAGTCGCATCGACGAGTTGCTGGAGCTGAGACCTTAACTGCTCGACCAACTGGTTTTGTTGTCTGATCTGCTGCTGCTGGGCCGCCACGGCCTCTTTTAGATCCTGGACTTCCTTGGCGGTCACGGTTTGCTTGGCGGAGGCGCTGCGTTTTTCCGGCACGGGTGCATCGCTTTGGGCTGCCGCGAGCCCAGTGAATGGGATCATCAAGATAATCATGATGGATATAGTAGAGATATGCCGCCAGTTCTTCCCTGCTTTCATTGGTAGACGCTCCTATTGTTTTCGACTCGCTGGGAGTCGGGGACTTTACACCACAGAGTTCACAACAGACAGACCGGGAGCCAGCTAAGCCGGCGCCAACCCCCACTTGTGCTGCAGCCGGCGTTCAATGCCAGGAAGACCAAACCATCGTCATGTCGATTGCCTCGGGAACGGGCTTCGATTGCAGCTCCAGAGCTATGACGAACTTCTTATTCACCTTTGCCCCGGGCCCGGATTCCCGTGAACCACCATGGGCAGCACGCTCGAGGATTCGCTTTTTTTCTTGCGGGACCTGCCTGATTTCGATCCCCCCACGCCCTTGCCATTTACGATGTCGGCCAGCGTTGTGTGTTCGAGAATCTTGGCTGCGGCATCGCGTACCGCGAGGAAGACCTGATAGAGCGCGCGATGTTCGTCATCGCGGCTAATCAAGGTGCGCAATTGGTCGGCGTCTCCAAAGGGGGCCAGCGGACCATCAATGAGGCGAATAATCTCGCTGAGATGAATCTCCGAAGGCGGCCGCCGCAACTGGTAGCCGCCCTTGGCTCCGCGGACGCTTTCCACCATGCGCGCATTCTTGAGCTCTAACAGGATCAGTTCCAGGAACTTTTCCGGCAGCGCCTCTTCATAGGCAATATCGCGGATGCGGATCGCGCCCTGGTTGTAGTGCCGGGACAACATCATCATGGCCTGCAATGCGTACAAACCTTTTTGGGAGATCTTCATAGCGCTCCAGAGTATGCCATAAAACTCTATGGTTTTAATAGAGTTTATTGGCATCAGGGACATTAGCAACTTCGATGCCAGGTTTGCGAAAGGAATTGACTCAGGCTAAGTCATTTGTTTGTTAATGCTTTACGGAATGCTGGCTGAACCGCTGGCAGAGGCCAGACGTGCATGGCATTTGCAGCTTGATAGCACTTCTTACGACAATCCGAGGAGCGCACTTGCGCTCACGGTACCACTGCCGCCAGCACTCTTACCTGCACCTGCCAACAATCAGGGTCATGTCGTCGGACTGCTCATGAGGACTGAACTTCCTCACATCATCCACGATCGAAGCAACCAGGGCAGGCGAAGGTTGCCCACAACATCGTCGCAGGGAGTCGATCAGGCGGTGCTCTCCGAATTCTTCTCCAGATTCGTTGAACGATTCAGTGATGCCGTCGGTGTAGAGCGCGAACGTGTCTCCAGGGCAGAGCGGGCGTTCCGCGGTTGAGCAATCCCATTCCCTGAAAAGCCCGAGCACAGTGGATGTGGAGTCGAGCCGTTCCAGAGTGCCATCGTGCCGGAACAGAAGCGCGGAGAGGTGCCCGCAGTTTACATAGCGCAGGCGCCGGGCGCTGTCATCGTACTCGGCGAAGAACAGAGTGGCGTAGGAACTGTCGGCTGAGTTCTCGTAGAACAACCGATTTACCGATTGCAGGAAGCGTTGCGGTTGATCCAACGCAATGGCGCACTGGCTGCGCAGGTTGGCTTGCAGATTGGCCATCAAGAGTGCAGCGGCGATTCCCTTCCCTGAAATGTCACCCACCACGAACCCGACGCGCTGCCGGCCCAGGTCAAGAAAATCGAAGTAATCGCCGCCGACCTGGCGAGCCTGGACGCAAATCCCCGAGTAGTCAAGCGTAGTGAGAGACGGCAGCGTCTGCGGGAAGAGCCTGGTCTGCACCTGCTTGGCGATTTCCAGTTCGTGGGCAGCGCGACGCTCGGATTCCAACTTCGCCGCGACCGCGCGGCGCTGTGCCTCAACGGCTCGGCTCTCCTCGTCGAGGCTGACCAGTGCGAACACGTTTCCGTCGAGATCTTTGAAGTGTGTGAACACCCCGCCCCAAAGTGGCTGCTCGCCGGGTGCTGCCGCGTGGTCAGACGCCGTCTGCCGCTCGTACTTGATGCGTTTCAGGCGCGGCGTATATTGAAACCGAACTCCGCGCCCGCGCCATTCGTGAAACTTGGCGGTAACATCCTCAGTGACAAAGACGACCTGGGTCTGCCGGCCAATGAGCATGCACTCCTTGGAGTCGGGCTTGGGGGCGACCAGCGAAAGCACTGCGCTGCCGTCCGGAGGGGCAACCGCTACCCAGCGCTGACCGGATCCAAAGCGGACGTCACCAACCAGACTGAACCCAAGCTGGTCCAGATAGAATTTCAAGCTTTGATCCTGGTCACGGACGTAGATGTTGATTGCGTGGATGCGAAGGTGGAGCTGTCGCGGGTCCACGGGCAGAGCAGGCTGGTCTGCGTCAAGAGGTGAAGGAAAGCTGGCCATCCGCGTGATTATAGCGTTCGAAACCACGGCGTGCGTGCGGGCTGCATTCCCGCGTCGCTTGGTTACCGAGAGTTGTCGTCTTGATCGCGTGCGACCTGAACTTCTAGCTCTCACACGAACATTTACACCGCTTCTCCACCAAAGACCTGCGGAGCTTTGCTCCGCCTGGACGGGCGAGGCGCCCGTCCCCACGCGAATTTCGGCTACAGTTCTGTTTTCCTCAGGCGCAGCGAATTGGTGATCACAGATACTGAACTGAAGCTCATGGCTGCCGCGGCCAGAATTGGACTTAGCAGCAAGCCGAAGAGCGGATAGAGCACGCCCGCCGCGATCGGCACGCCGAGCAAATTGTAGATGAAAGCGAAAAACAGGTTCTGGCGGATGTTGCGCATGCTGGCCTGGCTGAGTTTGCGGGCGCGAACGATGCCAGACAAGTCTCCCTTTACCAAGGTCACGCCCGCGCTTTCCATCGCAACATCGGTTCCTGTGCCCATGGCGATTCCCACGTCGGCCTGCGCCAGTGCGGGCGCGTCGTTGATGCCATCGCCCGCCATGGCGACGGTGCGTCCCTCTTGTTGCAACCGGCGCACTACCTCGGATTTCTTGTCGGGCAAGATTTCCGCTTCGAAGTCGTCGATGCCAAGCTTCGCAGCTACAGCTTCGGCCGTGCCGCGGCTGTCGCCCGTGAGCATCACGATCCGCAATCCGGCGGCCTTGAGATCGCGGAGCGCTTTCGCGGTTGATGGTTTGATGGGATCGGCGATGCCGATCAACCCTGCTGGGCGACCATCCACTGCTACGAAGACAACTGTCTGGCCGTTGTGGCGCAGGTTTCCAGCAGTTTGCATGAGCGCGTCAAATGATATCGACTTCTGCTGAAAGAATTTTTCGTTTCCGACAGCCACCGTTCTTCCATCCACGTTGCCGCTGATCCCAAGTCCGGGTTGGGATTGAAACTCTGAGACGCCAGCCATGGGGATATTGTTCTCTTTGGCGGCGGCGACGATCGCGGAACCGAGAGGATGCTCACTTCCCTGCTCCAGGCTTGCTGCCAGGCAAACCAATTCGGTTTCGTTTCCTCCTGAAGCCGCGACCACGGATTCGACTGTGGGCTTGCCTTCCGTCAGGGTGCCGGTCTTGTCGAAGACCAAGGTATCCACTTTCTCAAGGATCTCCAAAGCTTCGGCGTTCTTGATGAGTACGCCGGCTCGGGCGCCGCGTCCAGTGCCGACCATGATCGCCATTGGCGTAGCTAGTCCGAGCGCACACGGACACGCGATGATGAGTACGGCTACGACATTCACCAAGGCGTGGGCCAGGCGCGGTTCCGGGCCGAGAAAGGCCCATACGATGAAGGTCAGCACGGCAATGCCAATTACCGCAGGGACGAACCACGCGGCCACACGGTCGGCCAGGCGCTGGATGGGGGCCCGGCTCCGTTGCGCCTGACTCACCATTTGAACGATGCGCGCCAGCAGGGTTTCGCTGCCTACGTGCTCGGCGCGCATTACGAACGATCCGGTAGTGTTAACAGTCGCGCCAATCACACGGCTGCGTGGCTCTTTCGTAACCGGCATCGACTCGCCAGTGATCATCGATTCGTCGACCGTGCTGGTCCCTTCGAGAACAACGCCGTCGACCGGGATCTTTTCCCCCGGACGCACCCGCAGGCGATCGCCAGGTTTTACTTGATCGAGTGGAATGTCCTGCTCCATCCCATCGCGGAGAATACGTGCGGTCTTGGGGCTGAGGTCGAGCAGCGCACGAATCGCAGCTCCGGTACGGCTGCGGGCGCGGAGTTCCAGGACCTGTCCCAGGAGCACGAGGGTCACGATTGCGGCAGCGGCTTCGAAGTAGACCGGAGGATTGCCGCTCATGTCGCGGAATGATGCGGGAAAAACGCTTGGAAAGACGGTTGCGATTAGACTGAAAAGATAGGCCACCCCTGTGCCCATGGCGATCAGCGTGAACATGTTGGTCGAGCGATTGACGATCGACGCCCATCCGCGCTGAAAGAAAGGCCAGCCACCCCAGAGGACAACAGGCGTGGCCAGCAACAATTCGATCCACGGTAACCAAGCGGTGGGTAGCGCGTGCTCGATGGGCATGCCGGGCAACATGTCAACCATCGCGATCGCCAGCAGCGGTACGGTGAGAATCAGGCTGATCCAGAACAGGCGCGTCATGTCGCGCAGCTCAGGATTCTCTTCTTCGGTTGCAGTGACGGTGCGCGGTTCCAGTGCCATGCCGCAGATGGGACACGATCCCGGACCGGGGCGGACAATTTCTGGATGCATGGGGCACATATATTCCGTGCGCGTAGCGGCCAGCGGAATCGTGGGCTCGAGCGCCATGCCACACTTGGGACAGGGTCCGGGTTTGCTGGCGCTGACCTCAGGACACATCGGGCAAACGTAGGTTGTTTGAGTTGCAGATCCGGGGTTCGCAACTGGAGCCGTTGCAGCATGACGAGAAACCGGGATGTGCAGCGCAACCAGGCTGGAGGAAGGAGGACGTACAGCCTCGGTCAGATATTTTTCTGGATGCGCTTTGAATTTCTCGGCGCAGGGGGCGCAACAAAAGTAGACTGATTTCCCGGCGTGCTCGAGGTGGTGCTTTGCGGTCGCCGGGTTCACCTTCATGCCGCAAACTGGATCTTTCACAGCGGTCGCCGAATTGGAGATGTCATCCTTCATGCGTCTTGCGGGATTCTGGCCGCGGGACTCTGACGAAGAGCCGCCCGGACGAGGCGTCTGGGGCTATGTGGTTTGCGCCGGTTCCCTAGATAGCATTTTAGATTATCGTCCCTGGCGCATCGATTCCGCCTGCCCGAATCGCGAGGCGCGCGATTATTGTATCTTTAAAGAAGAGTGAGCACGAGGCAAAGGAGCAAAGCAATAGCATGACACAATTGGAAGTCGCCTACCGTTACGGCAGCGCGCCAAGCGAAGCCGAGATGCGTGCGCTGGATGGGGTGCGCGAGGTTTATGGCATCCGGCGAATGACGTTTAATCCGAAGGAGCACATAGTGCGCGTGGAGTTCGACGCTTCGCGCTTCAAAGAACCGGTAATTGCGGGACTGCTGCGGCAGGCGGGACTGGACGTCCAGGAGAGACTCGTGCTGGCCTAAGTCAGCTTACAGCGGAAATCTGGGGGAAGGCTTTTGTCGGCCAGGTAAAGTCGGAGTTAAAGGGAAAATGCAAGGGGCGTCCAAGAAAACCTCTGGCCGAAGTTTATCTTCAAGGGCGCCCCGTTGCGCGCCACTTCGTCTGCCGATGATTGTAGCACCCGATTTGCCAATCTCAACTACCTGAAAACACAAAGTGTGTGCGCCGGTAATCCGAGTAGGACTTGCCCGCGGTGAGAAAGATTTACGTTGGCGAGCGCGTAGGCACGAGTGGTGCCGAAAGTTCATGGAGAGTGTGAGAAAGAAAATACTTAGGGCTGGGAATAAGGTGTTTACTGTATGCCGAATCCGTCGGGCCGCCCCGCCTTCATCTTCATCAATGCGAGAGTTTCCGCTATAATCGGAATCTCCGCTGATTGTTTCCGTAATGCGCCCGTAGCTCAGCTGGATAGAGCATCTGGCTACGAACCAGAGGGTCGGGAGTTCGAATCTCTCCGGGCGCACCATATTTCCCTAGGCCGTAATCCGCCAGCCTTCAGGTTCGTCATCTCACCGTCTTGGTCTGCACAGCCAAATTCGACCAACATGAGCATTCTTGTTCAGCGCCGGTTGCGCCAACCCAGCCACATCCCGAAACCGATGCCGGCCAGCAATGCTCCAGTCAGCTTCTTGCGGTCAGTGATTGGGACGAAACAGGTCTGTTGGTCGCTGATTTCGATAACGCCAACCGGGACGGTTCGCGCTCCTCCGCCGCCGCCCCCTCCTTCGCCGCGTGCGCTGGTATCGCCAACACCGCCGGTTCCAGCCCCGGCGCCGTATCCGTAGACTATTTTTGCAACCGGGATTACGGTCTTTCCGTGGGCTGAGATCGGTTCGCCATAGATAGCTTTCACGCTGGCTTGGCCGAGAACGCTGTCCTTCAGTGATTGCAGAAGAGCAAGGCTGCTCATTTCAGAACTCCTTGAACCGTGATTCGATGGACAAATTGGCCACCACTGGAAATCCTAACCTCTAGCTCGGCAATTCACCAGCAACTCGGCGTGGAGACTGGGGAATGCTATGATTCCCGCCGACACGAGGAAATTCCATGCAGCTTGCTGTTCTCACACAGTGGAAGTTCAGACGAATCCGTCCTCTAGCGTTGCTGAGAGGATCAGCCACTTCCATCACTATTCTTTCTTTCGTGATTCTTTCTTTCATGTTGCTGGGCGCAACTGCTTCCGCCCAGTCGAAGGCCGCGGAGCCGCAGACGGCGACCGTTCATGTTGATGTGACGTCGGGCCATGCGATCAACTCTTTCGATCCCGACAGCGCTCTGGGCAGCTCAATTGATGTCTTGTCTCGTACCGGGATCGACAGAGTTTACACGCCGCATATCATCCAGGAAGCTCTGTCCGCAGGATGGGGGCCGATCACTTACCGCAACAATACCGAACTTCGCATGGCCGCGTGGCACTGGAACGAAAATGGCACCTGGAGCGACGCCGCGCACCGGAGTGGATACTTCACCGGCAACACCGAACTCAAGGAGCCAACCCGCTACATCCTGGCCTACGCGCTGCCGCATCGCGGATTCGCGACTAGCGGGGATCGGCCGGTACCAGGTCCGAACCTGACCTATTGGAAAAGCAATCCGTACCTCGCCAGCAAGTTCACGGGCGAGAACGATGCGCTGCATCCGCAGTGGGTGGTGGTGGATCTGAAAGCCGATAAGCCGGTGAACGCCGTGCGCATCGCCTGGGCGAGCCCTTATGCGACGTCGTATCAGGTGGAATATTGGACCGGTGGGGATGCACTCGACTTCGATCTGGGTCCGAAAGGCGAATGGAAGGTTTTTCCCGCAGGCGTGTTGAAGAATGCAAAAGGCGGAATGGTGACTCTGAAGCTCGCCGACCTGCCGGTTACCACGCGCTTCGTTCGTCTTGTGATGACGGAATCTTCCAACACTTGCGACGAGCATGGCGCGAGCGACGTTCGTAACTGCGTCGGCTACGCGATTCAGCAGGTTGCTGTTGGCACGGTCGATGCCAGCCGGGCTTTTGTTGAGGCGCCCAAAGATCCCGCCGAGAGCCGAACTACTTATTGCGTTTCGTCCATCGATCCCTGGCATTCGTCTGCCGACGTGTACGATGGAGGACCCTACCAGCACAGCGGCTTCGATCTTTTCTTCACCAGCGGCCTCACCAACAACCTGCCTGCCATGATTCCGGTCACCATGCTTTACGGTACGCCCGAAGACGCGGCCGCCCAGATTGCCTACATTGAGAAGCGCGGATACCGCATGGGATACATAGAGATGGGTGAAGAGCCTGACGGCAAGCACGCCATGCCCGAAGACTACGGCGCGCTTTACATCCAATGGGCCGCGGCTATTCACAAAGTTGACCCCAAACTCAGGCTGGGTGGACCAGTGTTTGAGGGCGTCAACGAAGACATCCGCGTGTGGCCAGACGAGCAGGGGCGGGTTTCGTGGATGGGCCGCTTCGTGGATTACCTCAAGGCGCACGGACATCTTTCCGACCTCGCTTTCGTTTCTTTCGAGCACTATCCGTTCGAGCCGTGCACCATCACCTGGAAAACTTTGTATGCCGAACCGCAGCTGATGAAGCACATCCTGCAGGTTTGGAGAGATGACGGTGTGCCTCAAGATGTGCCGCTGATGGTGACGGAGAATCACCTCGCCAACGAGCTCACCGGGCCCATGACTACGATTTTTGCGGCGCTGTGGCTAGCCGATAATGTCGGATCGTTCTTTGAAGGTGGAGGCACGGCCTTCTATCACTCGCCGATCCAGCCGGAGGGCATCCACAATACGTGCCTGGGTTGGGCTTCGTGGTCGAACTTCGTTTCTGACGAGAATTACGACATCAAGGGATACACGTCGCCTTATTTTGCCGCTCACATCATTAACCGGGAGTGGGTTCAACACCGCTCCGGGATGCATCATATGTTTCCTTCTTCGACGGACATCAAGGACGCCGACGGGAATGTGCTGGTCACGTCGTATGCGGTGCATCGGCCAGACGGAAACTGGTCCTTGATGCTGGTCAATCGGGACGAGAATAACCCGCACGCCGTGCGCGTCCAATTTGAAGACTCCCAGAACAAACAGAATGCATCGTTTTCCGGCCCGGTCGCTTTTGTGACTTTCGGGAGCGAGCAGTACGTGTGGATCAACGACGGCTTGAACAGTCATCCCGACCCGGACCATCCTCCCGTCGGCACGACGATCGCGGCAAGCTCACAAACTATGTTCACTCTCCCGAAAGCGTCGATCACCGTGTTGCGGGGCAAGGTGGCGGGTTTGAAGGAGTGAAGTCGCGTATACCTTTTCCCAGAACGGAACGAGGTTTACTGCTTAGTACTGAGTACCCCCCCTCCCCCTTTTGTCTGCAAAATCTTGAAAACAAGAGATTTAGATTTTGACTATGTGCTAGATCTTTGAGTTTTAAGGACTTACACGCAAAATCTAGATAACATGGGAGTTACGGGTTCACAGGTGACGTCTCGTGTTCCGTTTTGGAACTGCGAGGTCAGCGAACTGTTCATGGGTTGTCAAAGAACGATTATCTTGCAGATAATATGAGCTAGTATAGATTATCGGATGTTGAGAGTCAACGAGAAACGGCCTACGGTTTGGACTCTTGCAGGAGTACGACATCGGAATCGGTGTGGCCGCGGACCATGGCCAGCTTGCTGCCATCGAAAGACCAGTGAAAGTCGCTGATTTGTTCAGCCTTGAAGTTGGTGATCTGCTTTCCCGGCGAACCGTCGAGGGGTTGGAGCCAGAGGTTGTCGGCGTCCTGGTCACGGAAAGGATAAACGACGGCTTCACCGCCATGGGTAAAGCGGACAGCCCCGAAGGTCGGAACCGGGCGTTGCAGGTCCACAAGTTTCGTATTCTGGGGAGAATCGACTGGGACCAATGCCAACTGCTTCTTGGGGGTGCTGGGAGACCCAAAGGTGGTAAACGCCGCCAGCTTGCCGTCTGGAGATATATCGAACAGGGTAACGGGAAACTGGGAGAGTCTTTCCGGTTTCCCTCCATCCAGAAGCGTTTTAGTCAGTTTGTCGCCATTCGATCGATCCCTGTAAAGAACCCATTTCCCGTCCGGGGAGCACACGCTAGCCTCATCATCTTTGCCATCGCTGATCTGTTTCAAGTTGCCCCCGCCCGAATCCATACGCCAGATCGTCGTGGTCTTCGCACCGCCATGGTCCCCGAGCCTGAACAGACTGAACACAATATAGCGGCCATTGGCGCAGGCAGAGGGCTCGAATGCATAGCCGTCCTGCTGTCGCGAGGTAAGCGGCGTCTTGCTGCGAGATTCAAGATTGAAAAGGTTCAAGGTGGAATCCGGGGCGAAAACCATTTGCCCATCCGCTGTCCAGGAGAAGCCAAAAAAGAGGGCGCCGGAGGTAAATTGATCAGCCGTGCCGCTGCCGGATGCGGATGCAGGCGTCACAAAGAGGTCGTAGTGCCTTTGTTGGAGAACGGTCGCCAAAGTGTGCCCATCGGCGGCGAGACTGAGGTCGGAATAGTCGTTTATGTCGTGAGTTACGGCTCTGGCCGTCCCGTCCGGATAGGAGATTTCTACGATTCGCTGGCGAATGTAGTTGGTTTCCGGATCGCCCGACAGGGCGAGCAAACCTCCACCATTGGGCAGCCACACCAGTTTTGTTAGAAACGCCCATTTGGACTTGTAGAAAAGATTTCGTTTGCCGGTTCTTGCCTCGACCGCCGCCAGGCCACTGGAGGCCTCTCCCGGTTCATACATCACGCACACGATGGTTTTGCCGTCGGGCGACCAAACCGGATAGAACAGGCCTTCACTCATGTTGCCGGTGACCAAGGATTTCCCCTCGCCGTTTTCCAGGGAATAAATCACCAGACGGAACTTGCCCAGTTCCGGGTTGTTGTACACGACATATGCAAGACTGCGACCGTCGGGAGAAAAAGTGATGTTCGTGTCCACATCGGTGACCAGCTTTTGCGGAGTGCCACCCAGGACTGGCGCCCGATAAAGAGACTTCAGCGCTTGTCCCTGATCGCCGCGGACAAAGTAAAAGTAGTTCCCATCGGGAGAGAATTGCACACCCAAGTATTGCAACGGCTCGGGAGGCATAACCTGCGTGTTGCTGTTCGTGGGGACATTGCGCAGCCAAAGACCCTCCCGGCCATTCTCTTCCAAGACATTCAAGATGTATTTGCCATCGGGAGAGATGGCGACCAACCTGGCTTTGCCAGTCTCGGTAATCTTGTTCACGGAGAAATTTTGAAACGGAACTGGCCGAGTGCGGGAAAGAAAAGCATAGACACCGTAGCCGGCAGCCACTACGAGCAAAACGACGATTGCGCTGGTGATGCCTATGCCGAATTTGTGCTGGCGGGCGGCGGCCACCACAGCGGAACTGCTAGAGATGTGCGCGGGCTGGGCAACTGCTGGAGCCGAGCCTCTTGATTCCGCGCTCACCGTTGAGACCTGCCGACCGGAATCAGTGTCCCGCTTTAGCCGTTGCAGATCGGCTCGCATCTCCGCGGCGCTCTGATAGCGCAGGTTGCGGTCTTTCTCCAGAGCCTTGTTGATGATCCGTTCCAACTCGGCGGGCACATCGGGATTCAGCCGCACGGCAGACGTGGGAGCGGCATCCAGAATGGCTTTAAAGATGACGGCGGAACTTTCTCCGCGGAAGGGCAACTGCCCGGTGGCCATCTCGTAGAGGACGACACCAAACGAGAACAGATCGGTCCGGGCGTCCAATTCTTTCGCCCGCGCCTGCTCCGGCGACATATAGGAGACGGTGCCCAGCGCACTGCCGGGACTGGTGAGATGGTGTTCTGACTCGATGGTCGGAGCACTGAGGCCACCGCTGTCCGGATTCAGGGTGACTTTCGCCAGCCCGAAATCAAGAATCTTGGCGTGCCCGTGCTCGGTTATAAAAATGTTCGCAGGCTTGATGTCGCGATGAACAACGCCCTTGGCGTGCGCGGCATTGAGAGCGTCGGCTATTTCGATGGCCAGCGATAGAATCAGTTCGGTTTCCAGGGGACGCCCCGCAATGCGATGCTTCAGGGTGAGCCCATCCAGAAACTCCATGGCAATAAACGTTTGCCCGTGCTGGTCATCAATTTCGTAGATGGTGCAGATGTTTGGGTGGTTGAGGGCGGACGCCGCTTGCGCTTCGCGTTGGAAGCGGGCCAGAGCTTGCGCATCCTTGGCAATCTGGTCAGGCAGGAACTTCAAGGCGACAAAGCGGTGCAGCTTTATGTCCTCGGCTTTGTAGACGACACCCATCCCTCCGCCGCCGAGCTTTTCGACGATGCGATAGTGCGAGATGGTCTGGCCGACCATGTGCAACACATGCTATGGCGGAAGGGTTGGCAAGTCAATGAAAGGCGGGGAGTTGGAGGGATCTCAAGAAGATTTTTCTTGGCCGGCCTTTTTTCCGAAATGCTTCAGACGTAAAACAAAACGTCCCAGACTTTACAGTCATGGGACGAATCGCTCGAACAGGTTCCTCCCCCGAGAAACTGTTCACCATCAACATAGCCTGCCGCCAGAGGGATGGGAATGGCACGAATGTGCTATTGGGAAAGCCCCGGATTCCTTCGGCCTCAAATGATACCGGTGCCTGATGCATCCGGTACAATTCATTTATGCCAAGACTTAAGGGATTGGGAAACATTGTCGCGGAATTGAGAGCTGAAAGAGCTCATCTGGTAAACAACCTACGCCATGTGGACGCGGCTCTTGCAGTGCTGGGCAAGTTGGAGGGCGGGAAGTTCGCTACCGTGTCGCGTCGTACTCTTTCGGCGACGGCTCGCCGAAAGATCGCAGCGGCGCAGAAGGCAAGATGGGCAAAGGTCAAGGCGAAGCAGGAGAAGGCGAAATAGGAGTACTGCGTCGCTTCACGCGCTGCGGAAGAATGCATCGTCGCTGCTCCGGGCTAGAACCCCTTATTCATTCGAGGACGGTTACCGCAGCGCTGCGCTACCCAAAATCCGAGTTTCGCCGCAGCGGCTGAAGCCGGACTTATTCGCGGCGAATTACGGTATGCCTGAAGGCATGCCCTGATACGAATCACCAGATACGAATCGCTTGTCTTCCGCAGGCTAGCCAAAGGCCCCAAAAGAAAAATGCCCGGAATTCTTTCGAATTCCGGGCATTCGTGTTTGCCACTTAGACAGCTTGAACGTTCTCAGCTTGCCAGCCCTTGGGGCCTTTGGTGACGTCGAACTGCACCGCTTGGCCTTCTTGCAGGCTGCGGAAGCCGCCCGCCTGAATCGCCGAGAAGTGCACGAAGACGTCTTCGCCATTTTGACGGCTGATAAAGCCGTAGCCCTTGGCGTCGTTAAACCACTTTACTGTTCCTGTTTCTGCCATTGTTTGTACCTTTTTCTATTTTTGGATTGTGCTGAGAAGATTCGCTGCTAGTGAGAGGGGTGACGCTGGTTGGCGTGCCGACTTTCAATTGCGTATGAGTCAAACTTAGCTGGAATCTATTATACATGAGTGAACGTAACGCTGCAGAATATTACGCCGTGGTGGGTTCGAAATACTGCGCGCAAGATCCTTCGGCCCGCTGGGCCTTCAGGATGACGGTTTTCCAGGTAAGTGGTTAGACTTTCGTCTTGGATTCGGGCATGCCGACGACTACGGTGCGTCTGCGTGGGAGTTCTTCGTCGGGGATTTCGGCGATGAATTGCAAGTCCAGGCCGAGACGCCTGCTTTCCTGATATGCCGCGTCGTTAAAGAAATAAACTATGTCGCCGCCAAATCGATCTTTGGCGCGGCGGCGTTCATCAAGATCGAAGGGGCTGGCGGAATACACTTTCAGGTTGGGTGCGTCTCTCAGGACTGCACCGAGCTCGCGCTGGAAGTCGAGCGCCCCCTGGCGCACTTCCGCCATGGTGAAGGCGATAACATGGAAGGACATAAGTCGAGACCGAGCATCGCAGAAGACGCCCGGTCTGTCTAGTGTTTCACCTATTTGCAGGTGTCGAACTTGAATGCCACGATGCGCGTGCTCCAGTCGACACTCGAAGCCCCGCCGTGTTTCTTGTTGTAGTACATCTGGCTATACCAGAAGGTGCAGTCGTCACTGGGATCGATGCTCATGCTGCTGTAGTCGCCCCAACGCTGGCTGTCACCGATTTCGACGGCGGTGCCTTTCACCGCAATTACGGGTGCTTCCATTTTCCCGAGAGGATCGGTTACGAGCCGCCCGGTGTACCAGACGCTCGGCTTCACCGTGTTGCTGGAGGCGCTCATGCCCATGGCAATGTTGCCCTGTTTGTCCATGGCCACGGCTCCCATCCACAGGCTGGTCGATTGGTTCTGGAAGGTCCCGGCCTGGTAGAGCGAAAACTTTCCTCCCACAGGAGTGGAGCGCAGTTCGTACCAGCGCATGGCCGAGAGGGCGGTCGAGCCTTTTCCGGGGGTCACGGCATGGGCTACAACCATAGATTCGTGGTCGCCGAAATTCCGGTAGGAAAGGCGGAAGAGCAGACGATCGCCCAACGACTCCACTTGTTCCCCTGGAGATGGCTGAGGAATACAGTCGCCGCCGCCGCAAGCGAGAGAATACGACGGCACCGGAATGGGGTGCGGTCCTGTAAAGGTGGACTTCTTCGGATGAACGAAGTCCACGTGAAAATCGTATTCATCGAGCGAGTTCGTGGTATTGCCAAGCTCGACATAATGGTTGGGCGCTCCCGTTGGAGGAAGCGTAGCACCGTCCAGGTCCGAGGGGAGGAAGCTGAAATTGTTGTTGTTGGGAGTGAAGCAAATCATCGCGGCTTTGCTCTTGCCGGCCAGCATCGCGTTCCGATCGAAGGCGCAGGGTTCTGCGGCGCCGCTGCCGAAGGCGTTCACCGAGGCATAGTAAGCGTCCGGCCACACCGCGTACTTCGGATAATCCGGAAGCGTGTTGCCGAAGCCGTAGGAATAACGGTTGTAAGTTCCGGTCGCGTCCGAGGTGGTCGACACTGCGATGCAGAGAGTGAGATCGGTCGTGTAGTTGAAGTACGTTACCAGCCAACGTTGAGCCAACTTATCCCAGACTACAACCGGGTCGCCTGGATTGGTGCCCTCGCACTCCACCAAAGCCCGTAAAGATCGTATTCGTGTTGGTCGGCTTCAGGATGACTTTGCCGGTGGCTTTGTCGAAAACTTCATAGTCGAAGTTGGTTATCTCGACGAATTGAGTGGCTCCGACCGAGCCGTTGGTGTCGGGGACCTGGGCGTTCCCCTGGTCTTCTCGCGTACCTTCAATGTTCAGGAGCTGTGTGGTATGAACGGCTGGCAGGTAGACGTCCTGCGCGACCGTGTCTTCGCCAGGAATTCCAACTGTGAGCCCCAGATTGCGCTGCGGTTCGATCATTTCCACGAAACCATGCTTTGGCTTCGGCGCGATTTGCGCCAGATAACCGAGCGGCAGCGATACATCGTGTTTGATTTCGTAGGTGATTTGAGGATCGGTCGGGATCTGCTGGGCAGCACCGGGAATCGTTAGCAGCACGAGGCAAGCGACCAGCAGCGAATTAGACAATATCAGGGCGAGTAACTTTCTCAGGCTCATTCATGCTCCTTAAGTTAGCGAAACCGGTGGTGCGGATTCAGAATCGTGCTAGCGGAAGGACTGGAAGCCGCGGCCCAGGCGGCATTTACTATGAGCGATAGTGGGAGCCACGTCAATGAGTCCTTCCACTCATATGAGGTTCGAAGACGTGCGGCGCCGCGCAACACAATTCTATGGTCCCACCCACCGCGCATGCGATAATCTGAGCAGTAGCCGGTCAATACTCCACTTCCGTCAATACTCCACTTCGGTCAATATTCCATTAAGGAGAAGCCATGACTCGCAAGCATTATGGAAATCTCTGGACTCCCCTGGCCTGTATTTGCCTGGCCCTCAGCTCGACGGGAAGTTTGCTGGCGGCCGACACCAGCTTCGATGCCGCTCCGGCCACCCATCACATTCAGACCGTGTTCATTATTCTGATGGAAAATCACAACTGGACCGGCGACGGCAATCTGGACATTAAGAACAACCCGGCTGCCCCATACATTAACAAAACTTTGGTTCCCATGGGATCGCACGCGGAGCAGTATTTCAATCCTCCGAACAACCATCCCAGCCTGCCCAACTACTTGTGGCTGGAAGCGGGCACGAACTTCGGCATTCTCGACGATGGCCCTCCCAGTCAACATCCTCTTCCCTCCAAACTGCACTTGGTGACCTTGTTGAAGAATGCGAACATCTCGTGGAAGGCATACCTTGAGAACACTACCGGCAAGGTGTGCCCGTTGGTCGATGACGGCGAATATGCCGTCCGGCACGAACCCTTTGCCTACTTTGACGATGTCAGCAATCACCAGAACTCTGACTCCAAGTACTGCATTTCCCATCTCCGGCCTTACAGCGAACTGGCCACCGATCTGAAGAACGGCACATTGCCGCGATATGTCTGGATCACGCCCAATCTCTGTGACGATATGCACGACAGCTGCAATAACGGGAATCCGATTGCTCAGGGTGACACGTGGCTCGCTCACAATGTCCCAGCAATCCTCAAGTCGGCTGCATTCAAGAAGGGTGGCGCATTGTTCATTGTCTGGGACGAAGCGGACAACGGAGATGGTCCCATCCCGATGATCGTGCTTTCGCCGTTCGCCAAGGGCCACGGCTACTCCAACCAGATTCACTACACCCATGGCTCCATGCTGCGTACGATCGAGGAGATCTTTGGGGCTAAGCCCTTACTGAGGGATGCAGCAAAAGAAAAAGATTTGAGCAGCATGTTCACTGTGTTCCCGTGAGAATCCAGCTCCGATCTGCTACGCTTGTATGTATCGGCGCGGACCCGTAGCTCAACTGGATAGAGCACTGCGCTTCGAACGCAGGGGTTGGGAGTTCAAGTCTCTCCGGGTCCGCCATTCCGCACTGATCGCGCTTCAAACTGAGACCTTGCAAGCAACGTCTCTACACTAGTTATGCCTCTGTAGAGACGTAGCTTTGCTACGTCTCGGGCCGCCGATCAGCTGGCGAACCAAGCGGTTGCACGCTTTCATCCCGCGGCTGGTGCGTGTCGTCTTCTACAATGCGAGAGTGAAGACCTGGGACGTGATCGTTGCAGGCGGCGGCATCATTGGACTCTCACTCGCGATTGCTTTGCACAAAAGGGGCTTACGAGTTCTGGTAGTGGAGCGCGGGGAACCTGGCCGCGAAGCTTCCCACGCTGCCGCTGGAATGCTGGCCGACTGCACCCTGGAAACCCCAGTTGCGCTGCAAGCACTGGCTACCGCGAGTGCGCGAATGTATCCCGAGTTCGTCCATGAGTTGCAGGACGAATCGGGAATGAAGGTGGATCTGCGTGATAACGGCGCGCTCCTGCTTGGTGCACAGCACGTTTCTGATCATTTTCGCGCAGAGAATCCGCTTCCCGCGCCTCTGGCCGAACTGGAGCCGGCTCTGTCCGACGCGAACATTCCAGCCGTTTTTCTGAAAGAGCGAAGCGTCGATCCGCGCGCTCTGGTCGCGGCAGCATTAAAGGCGGTCAAACACCGGGGAGTCGACATTCCCTCCGGCACCAGCGTGACCGACGTGATTCTCTCTGAGGGACGAGTCTCAGGCGTTCGCACGGATCGAACGCATTACGCTGCGCCGTGCATGGTGAATTGCGCTGGGGCGTGGGCGGGAAGCTTTTCCACCTATCGGTTCCCTGTCCGTCCGGTCAAAGGTCAAATGCTCGCTGTAGCCTGCGCCCGGCATGACGTGGTGCGTCACGTGATCCGTGCTCCCGAAGTTTATCTGGTGCCGCGAAGCGACGGACGAGTCGTGATTGGATCAACCTTGGAAGAGGCTGGTTATGACAAGCGAACGGACGCGGATACCATTCACCGCATGCATCAAGCGGCGATTCGTTTAGTTCCCACGTTGGGGCAGGCGCGGGTTCTGGAAGCGTGGGCCGGGCTCAGGCCGGGGACTCCGGACGATTTACCCATCCTTGGCGCCACCGGCACTCCTGGATACTTTGTGGCCACTGGGCATTTTCGCGACGGGATTCTGCTCGCGCCGGTTACAGCGCACATCATGGCGCAAGTAATCATCGGCGAAAAACCGGAATACGAGATTTCGGCGTTTTCTGCACTGCGGTTTCAGAACTGATAGCCGCATCAGAGCAAACGTCAAACGAGCGCCCTTGAGCTTCGATCTCCGAGCTTCGGATTCATCTTATTCGATTTTTGTGCCCCATCGACCCGGCACTTTCGACGAGTAGACGTACAGGATTTTCCCCAAGATGTCTCGTGAACTCACCTGTCCGAAAGATGGCTCGCGGCTATCGAAGCTAACGTCTCGATTGTCGCCCATCACGAACACATTCCCCGGGAGCACCCGAATCGGGCCAAATGCCGAACGTGAAGCCGCAGGTCCGCTGATGTGCTGCACTTTGGGTTCTAACAGCAATCGGCCGTTCAGCCATATCTGATCGCCCGCACCTTGGATCGCGTCGCCCTCAACAGCCACGATGCGTTTCATGGTCAGGACTCTGTGACGCAGAAGCACAATATCGCCTCGCTGGGGAACCCTCTTCGCGTAGTACTCCTGATCAGCCACGACCCGATCCCCTTTCAAGACTGACGGCTCCATCGAAGTAGTTGGTGAGTAGTAGAGATGAAATCCTTCCGCTAGGACGATGACGCTGGCCGGCGCATCGCCGAGAGTGAGGGCAGCTAAAATGAGAAGGACAGTGAGGTAGCGGGGACTCTTTGCGCTGCCTGTGAGCAACGCATCCAAACCCGCGACTTAGTGCGAGGCAAATCGCACCAACCTTGCCCGCAATTAGTCCAACGTACGTCTCAGGCGCTCGGATCGGCCACTCAAAAACGAGCAAAAGAGCAAATATGGCCAGGTAGAGAGCTGCCTTTCTTCGTTCCCGTTTGAGGAGCTGCCCCGAGCCGGGGACAATCGCGGAGAACAAAGCGGCCAAAACGCGTTTGCCGGTTGTGAGTTCCATTTCGAAGCTCGAAAGTGTAAATACCCGCCCTGACAATACTGCAATTTCAAGCACGCTGCTGATGGGTGGTCCGAGGGCAACGCTGCAGTGGGAGCGGCCCCACCTCACTTGCCTTGCTGATTTAGCGCCGCGAGCGCCTTCCGCGCTTCTCCAAGTTTTGGATTGAGCTGAAGTGCCTGCTCGTAAGCGACCCGGGCTTCCGCACCGCGGTCAGCCTGCTGCAGGACCTGGCCCAGCCGCAAGTACGCTTCGCCGGAGGGCGCCTCGGCCACATTTCGCATGGCATCGGAGAGTTCCACTTTTGCTAACCCATCCCTGGCATCCGAGCGATCGGGGTCGATCCTCAATGCCTGTTGGTAACTGGCACGCGCTTTTACGTAGTTTCCGATTTCGGCATACAGCCTTCCGAGAGTGTTGTAGGCCGGGACCAGCATGTTGGGATTTGAAACCAGAGGAATCGCAGTCTCGTACTCCACAATCGCATCGCGAGGACGATCGATCAGAACCAAGTCTCCGCCCAGATTTAGATGGCCTCCCGCCTCGAAAGGCTTGAGCTTCACTGCTTTCTCAAAATGTGGCAAGGCCTCCTGGTAACGGTCCGAGGCGAGAAGCGCAGCGCCCAGGTTCTGCTCGGCAAAGAAATTGTCTTTTGTGACGTCGACGGTGTGCGCCCAGAGATCGACGGCACTTCGCCAGTATCGGAGCTGATCGCAGGTGAAGAGCACGAGAATCCCCAAAACGATTGCGGTAATCCTGGCGCGCGACCGGAAGCTCAGTTGCCTGCGGTCTGCCAAGTCAGTTGCACCCCAGACCATCATCACAAAGATTCCAATCAGCGGGATGTAAGCGTAGCGGTCGGCGATTGCTTGCTGGCCTACTTGGATAAGTCCAATGACAGGAACCAGAGTTCCGAGGAACCAGAACCAGCCGGTGAGCAAGTAGGGCCGGGCAGCGCGCTGTTGCCAGGCTAGCGCGGTCACGGTGAACAAAAAAAACGCGGCCAGTCCGATTTGCCAGACCGCAAGCGCGGCACCGGGGTGGGGATAAAATACCGCCAGTCGCGCCGGCCAGAATGCTTTCCACACATAGAGCGCATAGGCGTAGATGGCGTTTTCCAGTCGCACGCCAAGGGGAAGTACCAAATTCATGGCTCCGCCGGAACGCTGCGAAAAAATGGTGATTGCGCCATCAGCGGCAGCCAGCGCCAGGAGCGGCAACTTCTCGAGTACCAGCCGCGAGAAGCGAGCTTGAGGCACGGCAAATGCAGAGTCAGCAGGTAACTGTCCCCAACCCTGAATTCGTCTTAATGGCCAGAAATCGAGCAGCAAGAGCACACAAGGCAGAGTGATGACCATAGGCTTCGCGGCGAGTCCGAGCACAAAGAGAATGACGACCGCGACGTAGCGCTTGACCTCCGGCCTAACCGCGTACCAGCCATAAGCACCGAGTGTGAGCAGGAAGAAAAACGTACTGAGGACATTCTTGCGTTCGGCGATCCATGCCACGGATTCCACATTAAAGGGATGAACCGCGAACAGCGCCGCCACCAGCATGCTGCGTCCCGTCGCACCGGTGACTCGAATTAGCAGCAGGAACAGCAGCACAACGTTAAGCACATGGAACAGCACATTCGTGAGGTGGTGCCCGGAAGGATTCAGGCTATACACAGAGCAATCCAGCGCATGGGAGAGCCATGTCACTGGGTGGCAGTTTGTGTCGGTCGACGTCATGGCCCAGCTGACCGTCTCCCAAACCAGACCAGCCTGCACGTGTAAATTGTTCGTGACGTAATTGTCGTCGTCGTAGTTGAAAATGAACGGATGCCAAATGGCAGGACTGTACAGAGCGAACGTTGCAACTGCCAGCAGAAGGCAAATTGCAAGATTGCGTTTCCGCGGCGACGCCAGCAATTCGCGCTCAACTTTTTGTCGAATGCCAGTTGTCGTTGGCGCGGCGGGGTGTTGTTTCGTCTCCGATCGTTGGTTGCCGGATCTCACCCTCACAGCCATGTCGACCCCAGAAACACTGTGCTCCGACTCCCAAAACAGAAGGCATTGTACATTGGGCTGGCGTTCTTTCGGGGAGATGGTCTCAACCATCTCCAGAATCGGTCAATCTTAACCGCTAAGTCTTCCGGCTGTAACCGGTGCAGTTGAGGACCGGCAGGCGAGGATATTTGGAAAAGCTCGGATCTGTATCGGAGAGTTTGCAACGATAGAATGTCGATCCGCGATCAGACTGAATTCGCTGCGCGTTCACGCAATCGAAGCACAAGCCTACGCGGCGTTGTTCATCCTTTGTCCCTGCGGCTTCGGTCACATCCTGCAGAATAACGTACCCCGAAACTGGCATCACGGCTTCAGGTATACTTATTCGTTTCATACGAACTCAACCTCACAGACCACGTCCGAGAGAAAGGCACATCTATGGCTTCCCCAGCAGTGGATTACGCTCGTTCGAATCAGCAGCGATTCTTGAATGAACTCAAAGATCTGCTTCGTATTCCCAGCATCAGCACCGCGCCCGAGCATAAGTCCGACGTACAGAAGGCTGCCGATGTAGTGGCCAACGAACTCCGGCGAATCGGCATGGAGAACGTGGAACTCATCCCGACCAAAGGCCATCCGCTGATCTACGCCGACTGGCTGCACGCTCCGGGCAAGCCGACCGTGCTCTGCTACGCGCATTACGATGTGCAGCCACCCGACCCGCTTAACGAATGGATCAGCCCGCCGTTTGTGGACAAGGAGGCTTATCCCGGCGAGGACGACGACGCTAAAGGCTGGACTTTACCCGCGGAGCGCAACAACAATATTTATGCCCGCGGCGCCGTGGACGACAAAGGCCAGCTCTGGATGGAAATCAAGGCCATCGAAGCCTTGATGAAAGGCCACGACGGCAAGCTGCCTTTGAATGTGAAGTTCATTATTGAGGGCGAAGAGGAAGTCGGCGGCGAGTCTATCTCCGAATATGTGCGCAAGCAGAAAAGCAAGCTGAAGGCCGATTTCGCGCTAGTCTGCGATACAGAATTGTTTGCGCCCGATCTTCCTACGCTCTGCGTGGGGCTGCGCGGGCTCGTGTACACGGAGATCGAGGCAGTTGGGGCCAAGACCGATCTGCACTCCGGCATGTACGGCGGCGCGGCGCCCAATCCGTTTTTCGCCTTGATCGAAATCATCAGCAAACTGAAAGATGCAAAAGGCAAGGTCCTGATTCCGGGTTTCTACAAGAACGTGAAAGCGCCAACCGCAGCCGAACTCAAGGCATGGAAGCGCCTGCCATTCAACGAAGAACACTATCGCAAAACCGAAGTTGGTTCCAAGGTGCTGACCGGAGAGCCGGGCTACTCCGTGCTCTATCGCACTTGGGCGCGCCCGACGCTGGAAGTCCACGGCATGCCCGGCGGGTTCATCGCCCCCGGCGCCAAGACTGTGATCCCAGCGAAAGGGGCGGCGAAGGTCTCCATGCGATTGGTTCCGAACCAGGATCCGGACGACATCCTCAAACGCTACACGGCTTATGTGAAAAAGCTGACGCCGAAGGGCATCGAGACCAAGATCAAAGTGTGGAGCAAAGGCCCGGCGTGCGTTGTGGGCACCGATAACAAATATGTGAAAGCGTCCACCGAAGCCATGCACGAAGTGTTCAAAAAGGACACCGTCTTCATCCGCTCGGGCGGATCAATTCCGATCGTGACCGACTTTCAGGATGTGCTGAAAATCCCAAGTGTGATGATGGGCTTCGGCTTGCCCGACGACAATCTGCATGCTCCGAATGAGAAGTTTCACATCCCGAACTTCCATCGCGGGATCGAATCGATCTGCCTGTTCTTCGAAAAGCTCGGCGAGTAGAACAAGAATCACGTGGGGACAGCCGCCCTCGGCTGTCCCGGCTTGGCGAAGTTCCACCAGAACCGAGGCAGCGATTTGCAGTCTCTGCGACTCTACGGCAGCTCTCGGCGATCTCTGCGTTTTGAGGTTTGTTGATCTTTCTGCAAGCACAAAATCCTAAATCGCGGAGATCGCCGAGGATCGCCGCAGAGTGCGCTGAGAAGCCCGCCGGAGAGCAAATCGCGCTTTAACTTCGTTGTTTTCCCTCGCCTTTTGCGTTAGGCTTGTTTCGCTCTCGCGATTCTTCCCTTCCTTCTTCCTCTACACCCATTACACACACCAATGTTGCATTGTGTGTGCAAAATGACGTGGTTGTGCAAAAGGGGACCCCATATATGGTGTTTTCTTGCTTGACCCCGGCCCAATTTCGCCGTTACAGTAGCTTCCATCTGTGCCCGCCCTGTCCAGCCACAGGTAGGTATTTTTCGGAGCGAGCTGTTGAGGAATCTAATTGGTTAACCAGTTCCCTAAGGAGTAGAAGTTGCTCAAACTGAAAAAGCTTCAGATTCTCGGTTTCAAATCTTTCTGCGACCGCACCGAACTCAAGTTTCACGGAGACGGCATCGCGGCCATCATCGGTCCCAATGGATGCGGCAAGTCCAACATCGCGGACGCGATCTCGTGGGTCCTGGGTGAGCAGTCGGCCAAGACCCTGCGCGGCTCGCGCATGGAGGACGTGATCTTCGCAGGCACGCGCGACCGCAAGCCTACCGGTATGGCGGAGGTTGCCCTCACCTTAATCGATCCGGAAGTGTACAGCGGGCCGGACGCGCATGATCCCACCGAGATCGAAGTCCAGAATGACTTGCCGGCGAGTGCGGACGACTGGGACGAAGCTGAAGTCCGAGCCAAGGCCGCCGAGGAAGTTGAGCGCCTGACCGAAGAAGCGCAGCCGGGCCAGACCGATGGAGAGACGGGCGTCTCGCCCGTCGAGTCAGGCCAAAGCGCAGGCCCGCAAGTCGTGCTCAGGATCCGCCGCCGCAAATTTCAGCAGCAATTCCGGGCTGGAGAGATCGCCGTAACTCGTCGGCTATTTCGCTCCGGGGACAGCGAATACTTGCTCAACGGCAAACTCTGCCGCCTGCGAGATATTCAGGAATTGTTCATGGGCACAGGCCTCGGGCCGGAATCCTACGCCCTGATCGAGCAAGGACGTATTGGACAGATTCTGAGCAGCCGTCCCACGGATCGCCGCGCCATCCTCGAAGAAGCTGCGGGCATCACGAAATTCAAGACCAAGAAACGCCTTGCCGAAGCCCGTCTGGAAGATGCCAAGCAGAACTTGTCGCGGGTGAACGATATTTTCGAGGAAGTTACGCGACAGATGAATTCCCTGAAGCGGCAAGCCTCGAAAGCCGAGCGCTATGCCAAGCTGCGGGACGAGATGCGAGCCAAGCACCGTGTCGTGCTGGCCAGCAAGTTTGCGCAACTGGATCGCGACAGCATTGAAGTAGACGAGCGGATCAACGTGCTGTCGGAGGAAATGCGCCACCGCACCGAGACGGTTCAGCAACTCGAAGTAGAGCATGGCGAACGCACCCAGCGTGGATACGCCATCGAGACCGAGATTCGCGAAAATCGCGAGCGCCTCAACCAGATCAAACTGGAGAGCGAACGGGCCCACGCTCAGCGCCGTCACAATGACGAGCGCTGCGCGGAACTGGTAGTGCGTGCCGCCGCTTTCGAAGCGGAATTAGCACAGGCACAGCATCGGGTTGCTGCTCTTGAAACCGAACGCGACTCCAATCGTCAGCTGCTGGAGTCGGCTGCAGCGGACTTCCTTGCAGCGCAGCAGGAGTTGGCACACTGCCAGCAAGAAGCCGCAGACGCGGCCAAGGCGCTGGCAGAACTGGAATCCCGGCAAGAGGCATCCCGCAGCGCCATCATGGAAATAGTCGCGTCCGCATCCAACTTGCGGAACATGCTTACGCAAGCCGAAGAACGTCTAGCCGCCGTAGGCCGCGAGGCGCAGCGTTTGCAGGTAGAGATGGCGACAGCGAACTCTCAAGTCGACGCCTTCGGCGGGCAGCGCGGACAATTTGCTCTCGAGTTCGAGTCTGTGTCCCAGCGTGTTGCGGGATTGACCGAAGAGATCTCTCAGTCGCGTCAACTAATCGAGTCCAAGCGCCGTGAAGAAGCAGAAGCCAAGAATCGCCTGGACAGTCTGCGCGCCGAATATGCTTCCGCGATTGGAAAGAAAGGCTCGCTCGAAGCTGTGATCGCCGAGCATGGCTACTCGACGGAGTCGGTTCGCCGCCTGTTTCAGTCGGGGGTGATGGATGGCGGATTCGCTCCTGCCGGCGTCCTGGCCGATTTCCTCGAGGTTGAGCCGCGCTACGAGGGCGTGGTCGAAGACTTTCTTCGCGATGAGTTGAATTACGTGGTGGTCAAATCCTGGGACGCGGCCGACGAAGGTTTGCGCCTGCTGCGAACTGACGTGGATGGTCGCGCGACATTCCTAGTACACCCAGAGGATTCCCAGGCAAAGTTTTCCTTCGCAGTGGACGAAGTGGCGCGCGCGGCAACGCCGGGCCAGTCCATCGTCCCGCTCAAGCATGCGATTCGCGTGCTGAATGGCTTTGGACGATCGCTGGAAGTCATCCTGCCCAAGCTTCGCGATGGCTACATCGTTCCCGAGCCAACCTCCGCACGTGAGCTTGCGTTGTCGAACCCGGACGCGTTCTTCCTTTCGCAATCGGGCGAATGTTTCCATAACGTGACTGTCACTGGTGGCAAACAGCGTGCCGAAGGGCCGCTCTCGATGAAACGCGAGTTGCGCGATGTACTGCGCCTGCTGAACGAGCTGGAGTCGGCCCTCCGCAATGACGAACTGCGCGTATTGACCTTGGCGCGTGAGATTAAAGAGCTCGCCTCGCGCCTTGATCGCCTGGAGACAGAGAAGCGGGAAGCAGAAAAGCAGGCGATGACTTCTGGTCACATGATGCGGCAGCTGGATTCAGAAATGGTCCGAGTGAGCGAACGTCTGGATATCTGTCGTCACGAGATCCAACGCCTGAATTCTGAGCGCGCCGAACAGGAAGCATTGATCGGTTCGCGGCAAGCGGAATTGTCGACTCTGCAAAAGCAGCGCGAGGAATTGGAATCGCTGGCCGCTACGGCGAACGAAGCACTGGGGGCTACGCGCGAGCGGCGCGACTCGGCGGCACAGAACGCTTCCCAACATCTGGCCCGCGTCGCGACTCTCGAGGAACGGCATCGGTCCGCAACGGCTGTGCTGGAGAAGATCGAAGCCTTAGTCGTGGATATGAACACGCGAGCGAATTCCCTGCAGACGCAGATCGAATCCTCAGCCGCCGAGAAACTGCAACGCGAGACCGAGAATCAGCAGATGACCTCCCAACTGGAAGAGCTCGAAGCGGAGCGCAATACCACCGAAGCACGCGATGGACTGCTGCAATTTGAGTCCGACCAGGTGCGCGCCCGGTTGGCGGAGATCGAGGAAGCCCTCCGCGAAGCACGCCAGTTACTGGATCAGGCTCGAGACCGCCGTGGCGAACTTTCGGCAACCGCAGCCAAATTGCAATCGGACGCGCAGTACATGGCGGAGACCTGCCTGAACGAATTGGGCATACAGCGTCACGAATTGATGGCCGACAGCACAATTCCAATCATCGGCGGAGACCCTCTCGCTGCAGAAGACCAGCTTTACCGCGAGATGCGCACCCGGCTCGATGCCATGGGCCCTGTAAATATGATGGCTCTGGAGGAATACAAGGAAACCGCCGAGCGTCACGCTTTTCTTGACACGCAAAGAAAAGATCTGCTGGATTCGATTGAGAACACGCAGGCTACCATCAAGGAGATCGATATTTTCTCACGGCAAAAGTTCGAAGAGGCCTTTCACAAGATCAACGAGAACTTCCAGACTACGTTCCGCAAGCTGTTCGGCGGTGGGCACGCTTTCATGCGTTTGACCGATGAAGAGAACAGCGCGGAAAGTGGCATTGATGTCGTGGCTTCGCCTCCGGGCAAGAAACTGCAAAACGTACTGCTGTTATCCGGCGGTGAAAAAGCCCTGACCGCGTTGGCCCTGCTGGTGGGAATATTCCAGTATCAACCCAGCCCGTTCTGCATTCTTGATGAAGTCGACGCGCCCCTTGACGAAGCCAATATCGGGCGCTTCACCGAACTGGTGAGAGAGATGAGCCTACAAACCCAATTCGTGCTGATCACTCACAGCAAGAAGACGATGAGTATCGCCCCCGTACTATATGGCGTCACCATGCAGGAACCAGGAGTATCCAAGCTGGTTTCGGTTCGCTTTGGAACCACCGCATAATGGCCCGACGCCGCTCGTTTATGCAGTCGGAGGTGACTCGGCGGGATGACGCCCTGAACGACTGGCAGATCGAGGAAATTAAGAAGGGCATCGTGGAAGCCGAACGCGGGGACTTCGCCAACGACGAGGATGTGAAACGGACGATTGAGAAATGGACAGAGACGCGTGGGTGAGATACCGCAGCTCGACACGCTTTCCTTCCCTTGTCCCCAGTTATCCTCTGCTATCCTCAGCTTTTCCACAAACGGAGTTCGCCGAAGAGCCGCGCCAGCAGCCAAATCTCAAGGTGCTCACCACCGTCAACACTTTTTCTTTCAAGCGAATGCACGGACTTGACCTTCGACTCTAACTTAAGTCGTTGACAAATATTTCTGGCAGGTTAGAATACGCGACGTTTTCTAACTGTAAAATTCAAACATGAGCCCCCAGCTTCTCGATTCCGTTCTGCTGCGCACTGACTTCCCAGAACTCAAGCTCCACGCCAGCGGTAAAGTCCGGGACGTGTACGAACTGGATAGCGAACATCTTCTATTCGTCGCCACCGATCGCATCTCCGCCTTCGATTATGTGCTGGCCACTGGTATTCCCCACAAGGGGCGGGTGCTGACCCAGATTTCGCTCTTCTGGTTCAACTTCCTTCGCGACGTTGTCGCCAACCATGTGGTCACGGCCGATGTAGAAAAGTATCCGGCAGCGGCGCAAAAGTATGCCGATCAGCTGCACGGCCGCTCGATGATGGTCATGCGCGCTGAGATGATCCCGGTTGAGTGTGTGGTTCGAGGATATGTTTCCGGATCGGCGTGGAAAGAATATAAAGCGAGCGGGCGGGTGTGTGGAATCGAACTTCCCGCGGGACTCAAGGAGTCAGGTAAACTACCGCAGCCTATTTTTACGCCTGCCACCAAAGCGACGACTGGGCACGACGAGAATATTCCTTTCGATGAGATGACGCGGATCGTTGGAGTGGAACTAAGCCGTCAACTCCGGGATCTCACATTGAAGATTTACAGCAAGGCGGCGGATTACGCCCTTCAGAGGGGCATCATCATTGCCGACACAAAATTTGAGTTCGGGATGACCTCCAAGGGGATCACCCTCGCGGATGAAGTGCTCACCCCCGACTCGTCCCGTTTCTGGCCGGCGGACAAGTATCAGCCCGGACGGGCACAAGAATCATACGACAAGCAATATGTTCGGGATTACCTTGAACAAATCCGCTGGAACAAGCAGCCGCCTGCACCCGCTCTGCCCACGGAGGTGGCGCGCCAGGCCAGCGAGAAATACCTGGAGGCTTTCCAACAGCTCGCCGGGCACGAACTGGATGTTTAGCGAAGCGATTCGTTGGAGAACGCGATGACGGGTGCTGACTGGGTCATCGTGGTTGTGATTGTGGTCTCGGTAATTCAGGCCGCGATTTCCGGCTTCTTTCATGAAGCCTTTGGAATCGCGGGCTTGGTTTTTGGGTATCTGCTGGCCGCTTGGAATTACCCGCGGCTGGCAGCGCGGTTTGCGCCTCATCTGAAGTCCGAGTGGTTGGGCGAAATCGCGGCGTTTCTGATTATTTTTCTGGCGGTGCTGGTGGTGGCTGGAATCGCAGGCCGGATCACCCGCCATATCGTGCAAGAGGCTGGACTGAGTTTTTTTGACCGGATTTTAGGCGGAGCGCTGGGACTGGTGCGCGGAATTTTGATGGTGGCAGTCATTCTCATGAGTATGGCTGCTTTCACGCCTGCGTCGCAGTGGCTGGAAGGTTCGCAACTGGCGCCTTATTTTCTGGTCGTAGGACGCGCCGCCATTTGGTTGGCGCCTTCAGAATTGCGGGCCCGCTTTTATCAGGGACTCGATTTGCTGCGCCGTGAGGAGCAACACAAGTAAACTCGCGGCTGCGGCGTCCGAAACGGAATCTGGCAAACAGAGAAAAGCGCAGCTGGCACAGAAGCAGCTTTTCATCAGAAAGAGGGATGCCGTGAGAGATCAGCTCGAAGCACTCATCCTGCAGATGTACAAAAGCAATATTCTGTACTCGGAGGCGGTGCGCGAATTCAAGAAGCGGTTCATCCTCACCGTTCTGCAGGAAAACAACGGCAATCAGTGCCGCGCAGCGCGTCAACTGGGGATGCATCGCAACACGCTAAGCCGCACCATTTCAGAATTGAAGATTGACATACGGCAGCTGCGCGCCGGGGTCAAGCGTCCTCCCCGCAGCGCTCGTCCTGCCGCTTACGATAAGAAGGCCGTCCGGTGAGAATCCTGCTTAGCCTTTAAGAAATCCCAACCAGAAAATAAAGGGCAGCATCGGAATGCTGCCCTGCTCAATTAACAATTTCCGCGCTCAGTGCGCAGTGGAATGGTGATGAGGGGCGGGTTTTGGTGCAGCCTTGGTCAGCAGCGCACCCTTTTCCATCGTCATCACAAACGGACTCGGTGTATACGAAACAGGCGTGCCTTCGAAGTCCAAGGTAGAACCTTCCTGCGGCATCAACTTAGCAGGAATGGTCCCGCCCATCGTGATCACGACATCCGCTCGCTTCGCTTGGATGTCGTCCTCGCTAGCCGCCATTTGTAGCTCGGTCGGAGCCGCTTTGATGACCGTGCCTTCCATCTGCAAAGGCACACCCTTGATCGCAGACCAAACTTTCTCTGCATCGGCCGGTGCACCGGCGGAGAGGACCAACTCCCACTCGGCGAAACTCATATCTTTCGGGGCCTTGCTCTTAACCAGGTCCGCGGCTTGCTGGGCCGGGGTAGGAGGAACGTATTGCTTGATGGTGAATCCCGGCGGCGGCAGCGGCGTGGTTGCGGTCATGGCCAGGAGTTCGTTCCAACCTTCCTCCGAGCCATGATATTTCACGTACTTGGCGTGGCCGAATTTCGTAATCTGCGCCTTGCCTGCCGGGTCTTTGACCAGGTTGACGGCGCGGGCGATGAAGAACAGCCCGTTTACGTCATCTTCGGGCGTAGCCGTGAGGCTGGCGAGTGCCAAGGGATAAACGTTTTCGACATTGTTCGGGTCGGCTTCCACGGCCGCGCGCAGATCCTTTTCTGCCGTGGCGTTATCTTTCAACTGGAGGGCGGCAAAACCGGCCACGCTATCCAGAAGAGCTCCCAACTGCGTCTTCGTTTTCTGGAAATCCGCGTCCGAAACTCCGTCCGGTTTAGTCATGCTGTCAAGAGCTGCCAGACCTTGTTCAGCGTGTTTCTTGGCGTCCGCCCATTTTTGCGCGGCACGCTCGCTATACGCCAGTAGGGCAAGCGCGCGAACATTGTTCGGATTAACCGTCAGCAACCGGTTCGCTGCGTCTATCACTTTGGCCTGGTTGCCGGTCTGCTGGTAAGCTCCCATCAGTATTTCCAGCGCATCTTCTTTCATCACGCTGCTGGGGTACTGAGTGAGGAAAGCTTCGAGGCCGCTGATCTTGGCCGTCGCATCCGTCTGCTGCAGTGCTCCGACGTAGGCGTTGTACTCCGCCGGGTTCTTGATCTCTTTCTTCTGTTGGGGTTGTGATGCGGCGGGTTGTGATGCGGCGGGTTGCGCCTGTGCGGGCGCCGCAGTTTGCGTTTGCGGTTGCGTTGTTGCTTGCTGACTCGAGGCTATTCCAGCAAACATAATCACAATCGCAACTCGACTCGTCTTCATTTTGAAATGGCTCCTTGAATTTTCGGGAAAACAGACGGCGTTCGTACCCGGGTATACCCAAGCTCAATACCCGGCTTGCCAGGAGCATGAGCCTGCGCTCATGCGACAGCCGGAAAACCTAGCGCCCACCCGGTAACGTCAACCAGGCCAAGATACTATTTCCGGTGAGCCGGATTATAAGTATGTACCTCGACTAAGGCAAGCTTACTTTCGCGGACGTTCCTGCCAATCTTGTAAGATGCGACAAGGTGCCCAATCGTTATCGGGCACGCCAACATAACAATCATAGCGCAAGAGGTGCGATGAACGAGACTACTAATAACGCTAGTCTGGCCGGCCAAGTAGCCGTGATCACAGGTGCGGGGCGCGGCATCGGCGCCGCCATCGCCGCCAAACTCGCCAGTCTGGGCGCCACTGTGGTCGTTTGCGGACGCACCCGCGGGCCGCTCGATTCCACGGCTGGCGCGATTTCAAAAGCCGGCGGCCGAGCCGAAGCACTGGAGTGCGATGTAACGGATCTGCACTCCGTCGAAGCCGTGGCCGCGCACGTGGCCGAGACTCTGGGCCGACTCGACATTCTGGTCAACAATGCCGGCGTGGGCGGATTTGGCGGTCCCTTGCACCAACTGCCGCCCGAGTCCTGGGACCAGGTGTTGAATACCAACTTGCGGGGAGTCTATTACTGCATTCGCGCCTTCGCTCCCATGATGATTCGCGCTCGTACCGGGCACATCATTAACATCTCCTCGCTCGCCGGTAAAAACGCGCTACCGAATGGCGCGGCCTACGCCGCGTCGAAATGGGGACTGAACGGGTTGAGCTACTCAGTCGCCGAGGAGTTGCGCACTCACAAGATTCGAGTCTCCGTCGTCTGTCCCGGTTCCGTGGACACCGAATTGAGCCCGCATGCGGGCAAGGATAAAAGCAAGATGCTGCAGGCGGACGACGTGGGCCATGTGGTGTCCATGCTAGTGACGCAAGCCCCGCAATCGTTTGTCAGCGAGGTTCTGATGCGGCCGACTCAGAAGCCGTAGGGGCTTTGCTCGGTTCCGTGATTCCGGCGAACTCAAAGACGGTGCGAAGGTCGCGCCAGTTTCCTGCCATTGCGCCCGGGATCGCGGCTTCTGCCTGTTTGATTAGTTCGTATTCTTTCGAATCCTCGAGGTTGTCCGATGGGTCGGTCTTTCGCTCCTTCGGAGCTGGATTGTTTGCGGGATTTGTCCCACGGCTTGCGCCGGGGGCTGCATTCTTTTGCCGCTCCGCGGCTGGTTCTGTCTTTGCACTTTCCTGGGATGCATTTACCTGTGCCGGTTGTGGCTCGGCTTTGGCTTCTCGCTGGGCTACGGGTTTTGCGGGCTCGCGGGCGGGGGCGCCCGCGCCACATCGGCTTGGGCTTGCTCCGGATTCTATGGGGGGACCGAATTCGGGGTGTTCGATCAGGTATTGGCGGGCGTAGTCGGGGACTTCGCGGACGATCGGTTGTGCCATTACTCCGTGGTCGTGGGCGTCGAAGCGCACGTTTTTGCGTTCCTCGCGGCGATACGCAGGGCTTGAATAATAAGCCGGGCGCGGGTTGCATCGAGCGTGCCTTTGATCAGTCCGTCGACTACGTGCATGATCGAAAGCTGGATGGACTCGCAGTCTTCGAGCAGGGCCATGGAGTGCAGTTGCATGTCGACGCGCTGCTGCACGCCTTTAATGACGCGGGTGTGGAAATAGCAAAAGAACTCGCGGCGCAAGGCGGGTGATCCGCAGCGCTGTCCGGTGACTTTGATGTGAGTGCAATTACGAACGTTGGGATGGGGTGGTAACGGTTTAGGCATGAACTGCTCCTGAAAAAAAATCGCGTGATTCGCCTAAATCTATGAATCGATTGGGGCGAGGTTGAGGGGTACCCGCCAGATCTATGAAAATAAACGGGTTGCGGGTAAAATCTTGGGAACAAAGGAGTTGCATGAGGATTGAAGGGGCAGAAGTTGCTGGGCAGGTGGATCTGTGAGGGGAGGAACAACTTACAGGCTCCTAGCTTAGTACGTTATATAGCTATAGTATTCTATATCTTTAAGTGAAGTCAAGGAAATAGTGGAGAAGATTGAGGGTGTAGTTCCAAAATGGGCATTGTGAAGTTGGGTTAGGTGGAAGCTTAGGGATCTAAGTGGTGCTGGCGCCCGCCCCTTGCAAAAGCGCAAGGAGCGGGGCACCCGGCGTTATCACTGCGGTGCTCAACTTCGCCAAGGGCTTGGGGTCCGCATCCTCCATCCGTTAGTTATGCTTGGGAAATCTTTAAGCAGAGGCGGAAGCCGTATCGCCTTCAGGAACGACAGTCGTCCCAGGGGCGTGTCCACTGGTCACCAAGTCGAGCAGAAAAATTTGCTTAGGGTGTGATCTCAAAGATTGCCCCTAAGGGGTGTTGACCGCTTCCTAACGATGGCCCGTATAGATTGCCACTGCCGTCGAATACTACATCCGATACAGGAGTTGATGCTCCAGGATCATCGCCAAAGGAATGCAGAATTATCTCGCTCCACCGGCCGTTGGCGCTGGGCGTTAGCTTGAACACTGTTCCAAAACCTCCATTGGCACCGCCCTTGGCGGTCGTTCCGTAGAGATTTCCTGCACTGTCGAATGTGAGGCCAGAGGACGGCTCGAATCCGTCTTTGCCGTTGTTATTGAAAGAATGGAGTAGGGTCTCCTGCCAGCTGCCGTTCGCGCCAAGGGTCAGTTTGAAGACCGTCCCAAAGTCCCCGTGCCTCCCGCCGCGCTTCGTCGTACCCAAGAGATTTCCTGCCGTATCGACAATCAGCCCGGCGATGGGTTGGTATCCATCCAAACTACCCTTTATGAACGAATGCAATACGCGCTCTGTCCAACTTCCACCTCCATTTGGGCTCAACTGGAAGACAATCCCGCGATTACCCGCGCCGCCGAACTGCGTTGTGCCATAGAGATTTCCCGCCGTGTCCAGCACAACGCCGGCATAGGGGTTGTATCCATCCTTGCCTCCAAAGGCATGGAGTTGGTTCTCCGTCCAACTCCCATCCCCGTGCCGGACTAGCTGGAAAACCGTGCCCGCGCTGTCAGGGCCACCATATAACGTTGTGCCATAGAGGTTTCCCATCGAGTCGAAAATCAGATCGCACTCGGGCCACTCGCCATCTTTGCCGTCAACACTATAGCTAAAGGAGTACAGCACTGTCTCTCTCCACTTCCCGTTGGCATTCGGCGTGAACTTGAAAACCGTGCCGTCACCGTGAGCACCACCTTGCGTCGTCGTGCCGTAGAGTTCTCCAGCCGAGTTAAAGATCAGACCGGCAACCGGGTAGTATCCGTCGTTCCCGTCACGCCTGAACGAATGGAGAACACTCGCGGTCCAGTTTCCTTGTCCGTTGGGGCTCAATCGAAAAACGGTCCCGACGTTGTAAGTACCACCGCCTAAGGTTGTGCCATATAGGTTCCCTGCCGTATCGAAGATCAGGCGGCCGTCAGGTTCCTCTCCATAAGTCTTGAACCTATGCAGGACCTTATACTGCGCTGCCCAAGCGCCTTGTGCGAGGAAAACTAGGACGACGCCTGCCACTAAAATCGCCACTTTCTGTCTCAACGCCATCTTCCTTGCTAACATTTTTATTTCTCCCTTCTCGGAGGTGCTGCGCCTGAAGAACTTTGCTTCGGCTGGTTGTGTCAACGCTAACAACGCCAACCCGCAGGTGCGGGAGAGCGTAGAAGTCGAGTTGGTGACTCGTTTGTCTCGCTCAGGCTAACGGCTGTCCTAGCGCGTCGGGAAGAGGGGTTCATCGTCACCCTTTGAAGACGGACAATTATTTTCCCTGCAATTCGGGCACGATTGCAATACCATAAATTCTGTAGGCTTAGATAGGCACTTTGAGCAACTATTTTGCGATAGTTGACGAAACCAGGCCATAGCACTTATTGAGAATTGGCCGGTTCTGTCCAATCACTGCGTGTGATGGTGTTCTTACGGCAGCGATCCGTGACGGCTGGTTGTGCTGGAGAAGGACGACTTCCGTTAATTCAAGCTGACTGCAGGGCCAGGCGCTACGCGCTTACACAGCGAGATGTGATGCAACTCACTTACATGACGCGCTCATTGGTGTGGCATTTATGTTGAAAGTTCAATAATGTTTGGCCCGCCCGGCGCGGCGCCGTCCGGCGGTAGGGTCATCAAAAGCGTAGAATCTCCCTTTCACATTCCGTCCTGACCCCCGAGAGAGTTATGGGAAAGCACTCCAAGAAGGACCGCAAGCACGAGTCTGCAGAGAAAGCTAAAGATGGTTCGGGCGAGAGCCCGGCGACCACTGCTGCGCTTGCCAAGAAGGAGTACGAGCGCGAGCTCTTCAAACTGCAGGTTGAATTGGTAAAGCTGCAGGACTGGGTAAAGAAAACCGGCGCGCGTATCGTCATCATCTTCGAGGGACGCGATGCAGCGGGCAAAGGCGGCATTATCAAGCGCATCATGGAGCGGGTGAGTCCGCGCGTCTTTCGCCTGGTCGCGCTGCCGGCGCCCACGGAGCGCGAGAAGACCCAGATTTACATGCAGCGCTACGTCGCGCATCTCCCGGCCGGCGGTGAGGTCGTCATTTTCGACCGTAGCTGGTATAACCGCGCCGGCGTCGAACATGTCATGGGGTTCTGCACCGAGGAGGAGTACAAGAACTTCCTGAAGAACTGCCCACCTTTCGAGAACAGCCTGGTGAACAGTGGCATTATCCTGCTGAAATATTGGCTGGATGTCGCCGAGAAGGAGCAGCACCGGCGATTCCTGGCCCGCATCAAGGACCCATCCAAGCGCTGGAAGCTGAGCCCCATGGACCTGGAGTCGCATCGCCGCTGGTACGACTACTCGAGGGCCCGCGATGCCATGCTGGCGGCCACGGATTCTGTGATCGCGCCATGGTACATTGTGTCCTCCGATGACAAGAAGCGCGCGCGTCTGAATTGCATTGCTGACATCCTGAGCCGTATTCCTTACGAGGAAGTTCGCTACAAGCCACCGAAGCTGCCGGGCCGCCAGAAGCCCAAGGGTTACACCGAGCCACGCATGAAGCACCAGGTGGTGGCAGAGAGGTGGTAAGGGAACGGCGATGGTGCCTCTAGCTTTTTTCGTTTTACTCCTGTTCCTCTTTAGTCTGGTGTCGCGGCGACTGGAGCGGACGGTTGTCACCGCGCCGATTGTTTTCACGGTCGGGGGAATGTTGATGTTTCCCGCCGCACTGCAAGGGATCCTGAGAGCCGGGTTCACTGCGAACGTGGCACTCAGGTTGCTGAACTCGGCCTGGTGATGCTGCTCTTCAGGGATGCAAGCCGCACCGAGCTGAATGTTTTGCGGGGTATTCGAAACCTGCCAGCGCGTTTGCTAAGCGCAGGCATGTTGCTGACGATTTTTCTGGGGGCGGTTGCCGCCCGGCTGGTGTTTCCGCATCTGTCCATCTGGGAAGCGGGGATTCTGAGCGCGATCCTTGCGCCGACCGACGCCGGACTGGGACAGATCATTGTGAACAGTCCGCGTGCGCCGATGCGTATCCGCGAGGCGCTTAACGTGGAGGCCGGTCTCAACGACGGACTTTCCGTTCCCTTCATGCTGTTCTTCGTCGCGATCGCGGCCGCCAAAATCGAAGGTGGAGCTGCCAGCCTAATGCAGTTCATTGTGGAGCAGCTTGGCTTTGGCGCGCTCATCGGGCTGGCAATCGGCCTCGCTGGCGGATGGTTGCTGGGCCTCGCGCACCGCAGGCGGTGGATGGCGGAACTGTTCGAACAAATCGGCGTGGTCGCGCTGCCGTTGCTCTGCCTGGTGGCGTCCGAAATGGTTGACGCAAGCATGTTCATCGCGGCGTTCGTCGCCGGCTTGGCGGTGCAAATTGGATTCAAAGACGCGGGCAAGCATAGTGGAGAATTCGCGGAGGACTGGGGACAGTTGCTGAACCTTGGCGTGTTCTTCCTGTTTGGCATGGCGGCGGTGCGGGATTGGCCGCAGTTCGGAATGGCGGCGTGGTTATATGCTCTTCTAAGCCTGACGCTGGTGCGGATGTTGCCGGTGGCAATCGCGCTCATCGGTACGCGCCTCAGCCCGGCCAGCGTAGCTTTCATGGGCTGGTTCGGCCCGCGCGGCCTGGCTTCCATTGTTCTCGGTCTGGTCTATCTGGAACAGGAAATGCATTTCCCGGGTGAGCCAACGATTCGTTCTGCTGTGATGGTGACTGTGCTGCTTAGCATCTTTGCCCACGGATTAAGCGCAATGCCTGGCATCGCTCTCTATGCGCGCAAGATCGAATCGTTGCCCGCCGACGCGCCGGAGCATCAAGAATCACAATGACGGGCTGGGAAAAAACTTCGGGAGGATAAAGTTTGGCCCTTTCTCGGTCAAGAACGCGGTTCGCCAGCAAGTATCTGAATCCGGCAGACCGATTGCAAGAAGTGCTGTGTGGCCTGATCATGGTGCTCGACTTCACCCTCATCGGGGGGTTGGCGGCGGGCGAAGGAAAACATGGAGTACGCCACTTGTTGATTGCCGCTCTCGGCTGTAACCTCGCCTGGGTCGTCATCGATGGTGCCTTGTACGTGATGGGTGCCTTAACCGGTCGCCGCCAGCGCCTGCGCTTCCTTAGCGACGTCAGAAATGCTCCCAATGAGAGCGTGGCATTCTCGGCCATTAGCGGCCAACTCGACCCATTGCTTGAACCGGTGACGAGCGCGGAGGAACGCACACGCATTATCCGAGCGATGCTGCCGGTCGTGTCACGGATCGAATTACCTGAGGCAGGCATTACCAAACATGACGTCTATGGGATGGCCGCCATCTTCTGGATCGATCTGGCATCAGTAATCCCAGCGGTGATCCCGTTCCTGATTTTTTCTTCCGAGCCGCGCTTCGCTCTTCGAGTTTCGAATGCCCTGCTGATCGCATCGCTGTTCGCCGCAGGGTTCATGTGGGGAAAATTCGCAGGCGTCAACCGCTATCTGACAGGATGCTGCGCGATGCTGATTGGCTTGGCGCTGGTCGGCGTTGCCGTTGCGCTGGGCGGATGAGCCACGACATCGGTCACGATCGTATTCTGAAACCCGTGCAACAACTCGGAGTGCTTGCCGTGGTTGTCCTGCTTGGCGGGCAGGCGCTCGGCCAGGGAACGGCGGGCGGTGCGCCGCCTAATCCTGCTGATGCCGCGAGGAACCCGTGGGCCTATAACCTTACCGTCGATGGCTACATCATTCCGAACAATCAGTCCTACGTGGATCCAGTTTTCATGGCGAACCGCAGTTGGCTGCATCTGGAAGCACGCTACAACTACGAGAACCTGAGGACGGGGTCGTTGTGGGTCGGCTATAACTTCAGTGCTGGCAAGAAGCTGGTCTTCGATTTCACGCCGATGATTGGCGGAGTTTTCGGAAAAACCACGGGGATCGCGCCCGGTTGCGAGGCTTCGCTTACCTATAAGAAAGTTCAGCTGTCGATCTCGAATGAATATGTATTCGACACGACGCATAAATCTGGAAGCTTTTACTCCGCCTGGCCGGAACTTACGTACTCGCCGCTAACGTGGTTTCGCGTGGGCCTGGTGGCGGAGCGCACGAAGGCTTTTCACACCAGTCTCGATGTGCAGCGCGGGATCCTGGTCGGCGTGTCCCATAAGAAGTGGGAATTCACGACGTACATCTTTAATGCGGGATTTACCGCTCCGACGGTAGTGCTTGAGGCGGGCGTTAATTTTTGAGCGTCCCCAAAGGCGCCGGCCTGAAGATGTTTCATTGCGACTTCAACCTCAGTTGTTCGAGCCGGTCGCAACCCATCAGGCGTGGAAGCTCCGAGGCCTAGAGGGACAACAGTCGCAACCGGGCGATAGCACTCATTGAGAATTGGCCGCGTCCGGTTACTCCCGGGAGCACGCGGACAGGAGTGTCCGCGCCATACGGGCTATTTCTTGAAGAGATTCTCGAATGCCGTTCGGGCATCCGTGGGGCGAGCTGAACTTGGCGTCGAGGTTTCCTTTTCTACCCGGACGCGCATGGAATAGAACGTGCATTGATTGCGCTCGTCCTTGCGCGGGATCCGCTCGGGAATGGGTTGGGTGCATTCGAAGCGGCTTGAGGTATCGAAATACGTGCACTGGCGGCAGGAGTGGAGTTCGAAGCCGCACTTCGGACATTTTCCGATGGGCTCGGTTATCGAAGTCAGCAGAGTGCCGCATTGCGCGCAACGCGAAACCGTGTGCGTGCCCGGCATCTGCAGGGCACGCGGGCCGAAGGTTTCTTTCTTGACGGGCCTTTCGGGGGATTGCTTTTGGCGCTCTTCGTCTCTGCCTCGGTCCTGATAGCCGTGTTGGCGATACTTCTGTGACATGCGCGTCCCTTTGCCGCAAGCGGATATTGTCTCGCTTCGAGGGAAAGTCCACAAGTACGTTTGCGTGGATTCTTGTGCGATTGCGGCCAGCAGCGCCTGAAGGCGCGATGTGGCGGTTGCGGTATCGCTGAAGCGGTGCCCTGATACGAATCGAGCAGTTTCTGGCGTGCGGCTTTGGATCGAGCACTTGTCAGCACGGGTTTCGACGCGCCGAGAGCAGATCGACCCACTCATTCACGATGGCCGGGAACGGGGTAAGGCGCATCTCAAGGGGGCCAGTCAGTCGCAGGCTGCTGAACAGGCGAGATTGCTGCCAGGGGAGGGGTGCGTGAGAAGTCCCTCTTTCGGCCCGCTGGGGCTTGTCTGTTTCTCACTTTTTCCCACGGCTTGCGCCGTGGGCTGCATTCTTACGCCGCTTCGCGGCTTACAACTCGGGAGCCACCGGTGATGGGCGCGAATTGTAATTCGTGATACTGGGTGCTACCATCCGATTAGCGCGAGAGAGTGGGAGGGTTGGTTTATGTCGGACAATAACAACAATAGTTTTCTTTGGTTCCTTGCAGGGTTAGGGATCGGCGCCGCCGCCGGGGTTCTGTATGCTCCACGTTCCGGCGACGAAACCAGGCAGGCGATACGCTCCCGAGCCGAAGACGGTCGCGAGTTCGTTCGTGATCGTGCCCGGCAGGCGCGCGAGCAAGCCGCCACTTGGGCCGATCGCGGCCGCGAGGTTCTGAGTCAGCAAAAAGAGCAGTTCCGCTCGGCGTATGAAGCCGGAAGGCAGGCGTACCAGGAAGCAACGGCTGCCGAGGGTGGCGGCCCACAGAATCCCTGATTCATGAATTCTCCGCCGCGCTGTGCTTTTGCGCCGTAAAGCGGAGGAACGCTTATGGACTATCTACCTATTTTCATCGGCTGTACTGCGGCGGCCGTGGTTATACAGGCCGGAATTCTCGTGGCCATGTACCTGGCCGTGCGGCAAAGCGCGGCGCGCATGGAAACGCTGGCCACGGAGGTCAGGACCAAAGTTCTGCCTGCAGCTGAGACCGTGCACTCCATGCTGGTGGAGTTTCGTCCGCATCTGCAGACTCTGGTCACGAACGTGAGCGAGTCCAGCACCATGGTTCGCGCCCAAATCGAGCGCCTCGATGCCACGGTCAATGACGCCATCGACCGCACGCGGTTGCAGGTGATCCGGGCTGACGAACTGTTGAGTCGCACTTTGGATCGAGTCGAGAGTACGACTGATATGGTGCATAAGACGGTGGTTTCGCCGGTTCGACAGTTGTCGGGACTGGTCCAGGGAATCACATCTGGACTGGATTTCCTGTTCGGCGGAAGACGCAAGCGGAATGGCGTTCCGGTGCCGCAGGACGAGATGTTTATTTAGTATTGGTTGATGAACCAAAGGCAGCGCTCTCGCGCTGCCTTGTTTGTTTCGGGCTATTCGGTTGCCTTGGGAAATAACGCGCTCCACTCAAGCGATCCAGCCGCCTCCGACCACGACATCGCTGTCGTAGAAGACGGCGGCTTGACCCGGCGTGATGGCGCGCTGCGGCTCGTCGAACGTTACCAGCACTTCGTCGCTGCTCGCCTTTTCCAAGACCGCAGCAGCACCCTCGTGACGATGCCTTATCTTCACGTGAACGCGCATCGGTTCGCGGAGAGCGTCGACGGCTACCAGATTCACCCGGCGCGCGCGCAGGGTTCGCGAGTACAGTTCCTCCTGGTTGCCGACCACGACCTGACGCTGGTCGCCGTTGATCTGAATGACGTATAGCGGCGAGCCTGTGGCCACACCAAGGCCCTTACGCTGGCCTACGGTGAAGTTGTGGATGCCGTTGTGCTCGCCGATTACCTGTCCGCCGGTGGTCACGAGTTCGCCGGCGGTATCGGGCAGAGAGTCGCCCCGCTCGGCCAAGTAGGCATCGAGAAACTTCTTGTAATCGCCTCCGGGGACAAAGCAAATCTCCTGGGAATCTGGCTTCGCGGCGAGGGCGAGGCCGTGATGACGCGCCAGATCGCGAACCTGCGGCTTGGTCAGTTCCCCGAGGGGAAACAGGGTGCGGCTAAACTGATCCTGTGTAAGACCGAACAGAAAATAGGTTTGGTCCTTGCATGAGTCAGCCGGACGCTTCAGCAGCCAGCGGCCGCGCTTCTCATCAAACTCAACGCGAGCGTAGTGGCCGGTCGCTAGCGCTTCCGCGCCAATCTGCTGCGCCACAATTAATAACTGATCAAACTTCAAGTGGTTATTGCATAAGCTGCAAGGGATGGGGGTGCGTCCCGACAGATATTCCTCGACGAATGGCTGCACTACATCGCGCTCGAAGCGGTCTTCGTGATTGACCACGTAATAAGGGATGCCTAGCGTTTCGGCGACACGGCGCGCGTCGTAAACATCATCGAGCGAGCAGCAGCGTCCCTGGACCGCTTCGGGCATACCGGGGTGGTCTGCCAGGCGGCGCTGATTCCAGAGTTGCATGGTCAGGCCGACGACGTCGTGTCCTTCTGCGCGCAGCATGGCCGCGACGGTCGAGGAGTCGACTCCGCCTGACATGGCTACGGCGATGGTCTTAGGTTCAGGCATCAGGCTTCAGGCCAGCTATCAGCTTTCAGTCGTCAGCTATCAGCAAGAAACTTATTCTGGAGAACTAAGCTGAGAGCTGATAGCTAAGAGCTGACAGCTGTCTTATTGTAAACCGGCGAGAGCTCGCGCAGGCGGGCTACGGTTTGGGGGACGAGGTCGAGGGCGAATTGAATGTCATCGGGCGTGTTTTGTTTGCCCAGACTGAAGCGGAGGCTGGCGCGGGCTATCTCGGGCGGCAAGCCCATGGCGGTGAGCACGTGGGAGGGCTCGATTGCTCCTGACGAGCAGGCGGCTCCTGTTGAAACCGCGAGGCCCTTCAAATCGAGCGCGATCACCAGCGCCTCTCCTTCGATGTAGTCGAAGTGAATGTTCGTGGTATTGGGAACGCGGGGGGCGCCTTCTCCGTTGACGCCTGTGGCGTCTACCTCGGAAAGAATTGTCTGCTCGATGCGATCGCGCATGGCCGACATCTTTGCCAGGTCGCCTCGTTCCAACGCTTCTCTGGCGAGTTCCGCTGCCTTGCCGAGACCGATAATTCCAGGAACATTCTCCGTTCCCGCGCGGCGCGATCGCTCGTGGCTTCCACCATAAAACATTGGCTGAAGGACGGTTCCCTTGCCCACGTAGATTGCGCCCACTCCTTGTGGAGCGTGCAGTTTGTGACCGGAGATCGAGAGCAGGTCGCAGCCGAGACGTTTTACTTCGATTGGCACCTTCCCTGCCGCCTGTACCGCGTCGGTGTGAAAATAAACGTCGGCCTCGGCGGCGATCTTGCCAATTTCCTCGACGGGTTGCAGGACGCCGGTTTCGTTGTTCGCCATCATGATGGTGATGAGCCTGGTGTTCGGGCGCAAGGCGCGGCGGACGTCGTCGGGATCAACCAAGCCGCGGCTATCCACGGGAACGTAGGTGACTTCACATCCCATCGCTTCCAGATGCTTGCACGAGTTCAGCACCGCATGATGCTCGATGGTTGAACTGATTACGTGGTCTCCGGCACGGGTCAAGCCGGAGATAGCGAGGTTATCGCCCTCGGTGCCGCCGCTGGTGAAGACGATTTCAGATGATCGGCATCCGAGCAGCGCCGCCACCGCTTCGCGTGCGCGCTCGACTGCCGCCCGCGTCTCCTGGCCATGATGGTGGATCGACGAGGCGTTGCCGAAGCGCTCCGCGAAGTAAGGCCGCATGGCCTCGAGAACCTCGGGCAGCACTGGGGTGGTGGCGTTGTTGTCGAGATAGACCCGGCGCATGGAATTCCTGCCTTTTATTCTACGCCCCGCGCAAAGGTGTGCGAAATGCTGCCCGACGCGGGCGAGGGCGCCCGCGCCACACTTTCAGCGCTTCTCGAACGGGATCCAGTGTTGCGGGTAGGGTGGGCCGATGTAGTCGGCGCGGGGGCGGATGAGGCGGTTGTCGTCGAGTTGTTCGATCACGTGGGCGGTCCATCCGCTGATTCGCGATACGGCGAATACCGGGGTGAAGAGGTCCACATCAATTCCCAGGGTGTGGTAGGTCGAGGCAGAATAAAAGTCGACGTTGGCGTTGAGCTTCTTTTCGGCTTTCACGAATAGTTCGATGGCATGCGACATTTCGAACCACTTGGCCTGACCGTTGGACTTTCCCAAGTCCTCAGACATCTTGCGCAGATGCGTGGCCCGGGGATCTTCGGTGTGGTAGACGCGGTGCCCGAATCCGGGGACCTTCTTTTTGTCCGCCAACATTTTCTTGATGTACTCCACCGGGTCAGAACCTGAGCTGTCGATGGCTTTCAGGATGTTGAAGACGGCCTCATTGGCTCCGCCGTGCAACGGGCCCTTGAGGCAACCGATGGCGGAGACGATGGCAGAGTGCATGTCCGAAAGTGTGGCAGCGGTAACTCTCGCAGCGAAGGTAGAGGCGTTGAGCTCGTGGTCGGCGTGCAGGATGAGGGCGATGTCCAGGGCGCGTTCGGCAGTGGGCGTGGGCTTGGCGCCGTTCAGCATCAGAAGAAAATTCGCGGCGTGGGAGAGCGAACGGTCGGGCTCGACCACCGGCTTCCCTTTCCGAATGCGATCGTAGGCGGCCACGATCATCGGAACCTGCGAGGTCAGACGAATCGATTTACGGATGTTGGCTTCGTGGTCGTTATTCCGTTCATCCGCGTCGTAGAACGACAGGGCCGATACGGCGGTGCGCAAGACGTCCATGGGCACAACGTGCTTCGGCGCCGACCGCAGCAAATTGATGATCGCCGGGTCCAGCTTGCGCTCCTCCGCCAAGCGGTCACGAATTTCCTTGAGCTCATTGCGCGTGGGCAGTCGACCGTACCACAGGAGATAGCAGGTTTCCTCGAAAGTGGAATGATCGGCTAGTTCGTGCACGTCGATGCCACGGTAAGCCAGAACGCCCTGGTCTCCGTCGATGTAACAGATGCCGGAGGTAGTGGCGACAATCCCTTCCAAACCCTTGGGAACATGCGCCGCGGTCACACTGGACATACTTCCTCGCTCGAGCTGTAAGATGCGTTGTGGGCGCACGGAAGGGAGAAGAAACGTGCACGTCGCAACTAACTTTTATACGCCAAAATTGTTAACTTTCCAACCGGCCGTTTCGGACGAGGGTATTAGATCGGGCGTGGGGCAACGGTTTGGCGAGGCGGGAGCATCCAGCACTCAGCACTCAGTTGCCAGGTGACTTGGACATTTTCAAATGGCGGCCTCGGTCTTCACGGAATTGGCTGAATGCTGATTGCTGCTTTTCTTGCAAGAGCCGCCGCTCCCACCGTTCCAAAGAGTTCACCCGAAGGTACATGGTCCTGCTGGGTGTGGTGGGGGACCGTGGATTCCCGGTTACAATCGGAGCATGCGCATGCGTTGGGGATGGCCGGCTTTGGCCGCGGTGGTATTTGCGGCAGCGGCCTGGGCCGCCGACGCGCCGCAAAACCTTGGCTTGCTGTCTTGTCCCCCAGATGCGCGCGACGCAGCGTGCAATCCATCCAAGGCAGATCTGAAGAAGTCCAAAATTGCGTTTTCTAAAGCCTTGCAACTCCAGAAAGCGGAACACTTCGATGAAGCGTATGAAGAATTTGACACCGCTGCCCGGCTGGTTCCAAAGAACGTTGAATATGTAACCGCGCTGGCCCTGGTTCGACAGCAATTGGTCTTCGGTCACCTGCAGCGCGGAAACGACGATATTACAAAAGGAAAGCGGGTGGAGGCGCAGGCGGAGTTTCGCAGCGCCGCCAACCTCGACCCGGAAAACGAATTCGCACAGCAACAGCTTCGTGACTCGCTGGCGGAGTGGTCGCCGAAATTGACGGGCACGCCGCGAGTGGTGGAGGAATCGACGGAGGTGCGAGTCGTTCCCAATCCGGATCTTCATGAATTCCATTTTCGAGGGGACTCGCATGCGCTGCTGACCCAGGTAGCCGGGGCTTTCGGCGTGGCTGCTGAGTTGGACGAATCCGTTCAATCGCGCCGTGTGCATTTCGACATGGAGAGCGTCGACTTCTACACGGCGATGAGAGCGGCTTGTGAGGTAACGGGGGCTTTCTGGATTCCCTTGTCGGAAAAGCAAGTCTTCGTGGCAAAGGACAACGCTGAGAATCATCGTCAATTCGACCACATGGCGTTGCGCACGTTCTATATTCCCGGAGCGACGACGCCTGCAGACCTGAATGAGCTGTCGACTCTCCTGCGAACCATCTTCGATATCCGGTTCGTTACTTCACAGCCACAGAGCGGGAGGATTGCGGTGCGCGCGCCGGCGCTCGTGCTGGACGCAGTTACCAAGTTGTTCGAGAGCTTCGGGCTGTCGCGTCCGCAAGTCATGCTGGACATCCAGGTATTTGAGATTGACCATCAGTTAACGCGCGCCATGGGACTGCACATTCCCAATAATTTCACGCTGATCAACGTGCCTGCTGGCGCGATCGCTGCTCTGACGGGGGCGCTTGGCGGGTTAGGCGGACAAAACATTCAGAGTTTGATTAATCAGTTGATATCGAGCGGAGGCATCAACCAGGCCAATTCGCAGGGTATTGGCGGTTTGCTTTCGCAGTTGACGGGCCAGCAAAGCTCGATTTTCAACCAGCCATACGCGACTTTTGGCGGTGGGCTGACCCTCATGGGATTGAGTTTGGACACTCTGAGTGCTCAGCTCTCGTTGAACGAAAGTTTGGTAAAGACGCTGGAACACTCGAGTCTACGCGCGGCGCAGGGGAATGAGGCGACGTTTCGAATGGGTTCGCGCTATCCCATCCTGAATGCAAGTTTTGCTCCCGTGTTTAACACACCGGCCATCGCGTCGGTACTGCAGAACGGCAGCTTTCAGGCGCCTTTTCCTTCCTTTACGTACGAAGACCTGGGGCTGACCTTCAAAATAAAACCGGTCGTATATACAAACTTGGACGTGGGGATGGCCTTTGAAATGGATTTCCGGACTTTGGCTGGGCAAAGTCTAAACGGCGTACCCGTAATTGCGAACCGGGAATACAAAGGCAATATCACTCTGGTGAATGGAGAGCCCGCAGTGGTGGCAGGCTCGGTGAGCCAAAGCGAACAGCGCACGCTGAATGGAATCCCCGGCCTGGGAGTCGTTCCGGGGATCAATCAAGTTATGGTCTCCAACAGCAACATGGACGAAACCGATGAACTGCTGCTTGTGATCACACCGCACGTGATTGATGCCACCCGGGGCCAGAGCGTAGAAGTGTGGCTGCCTCGGGTTGGCCAGTAATCAGCGGTCGCCGACAGCGGCGGTTGCTCAATCGCGCGAGGCTTTTTCGCAAAAGCTCGTGGTCGATCGTTATATTCAGCAATCCGAAATGATCCACTGGACGAGGCTGTTACTAGAAATCAGTTTGTATAAGGCTGGCCGGAAACTAAACGATTGGATGGCATTCCACTGTCAGTGTCATGGTCGATCCATTGCGGCGAATGGTAAGCCTTTGGGGTCCCATGGCATGCTCGAAGTACTTTCGAGCCTCGTCTAGCGTGAAGGTGCTCGCCGCACGGCTATTGACAGTCAGGATCTCGTCGCCTTCCTTGAGACCCGCTGCCGATGCTGGAGTGCCCGCGATGACCATGTACGCTGTAAGAGTGGAAAGATCGGCTCCAGCCCCGAGGATGAAACCAGCATGATCGAATTGGTAAGGTTCATCAAAGCTGGAATTTGCTTCGAAGTAGGCCCGTTTCCGGGAGTAATCGAAGGTAATTGTGAACCTCCTCAGTGCCTCGTAGCCCAGTTGACCAGCTCGGTCTGCTTCCTCTTCGGCTATACCCATGACCGGTTCCTTGATCGTGAAATTAGCGAACCTCAACGACTTGGCTCGGGTCAGCCACGCCTGCGTGTCTCCACCCAGGCTTACTCCTTTCACGGCTAAGAACGTAGAAGCATTTGTCAGAAAACCGTTCCGGCGCGCGAACGCAGCGCTTAAGGAAAACGGGTCGACCTTTCCTGTGTCGATCTCGATGGAAGTCCTGATTGATTTTCCGTTCGCTCCTTCCAAATCAACATCGATGTAAGGCTGGCGGGTTTTGAGATTGAGCGGAACCGGCTGTTCGCCGCCTACTTGAAAGGCTGCGGGATCGCACAGCGTCAATTGTCGGTGCTGATAGTCGAGGACAACTACGAATTGCTCGAAGAAGTCGTATCCGAGGACGCCATCCAAACGTTGACCGAACAGTGGGTCAAAACCGGAAAGATCAAGAGACGAGAGTGAGCGGTTGACGAGTGCTACCCCTCCGACGCTGCGGCTAACACCGCTCACAGAAGACGTCTCGACCTTTCCGCCCGGAGCGGCTTCGGTGTGCTTGTCCCCTGATTTAAGGTCAAGAGCGCGAATCGTAGCGGGAGCCAGCACCGAATCTTCAAATCCGCAGTCGAGGAGGAAGTTGTACGTTTGCCCGTTGTTCATGACGACAGGCACGAAGACACCTCCTCCGTGAATTGTGACAGGGATTTTGATTCCGCCCCTGGGAGCGCGATCCCCAGCGCCCGTTGGAGTGCTGCAAACTTGAGCCACAGAAACACACGCACACAGCACTGGTAAGGCAAGAAAGAAACGATTAATCACGAAATAGTCTCCTGTTTACTTCTGAGCCTGAGTATTCTCCTTGGCGGCAAAGTCCACGAGTTTCTGCAGGGTTTCGTAGGGGACGGCCGGAACTCTGCGTCCGTTAATGAACAGCGTTGGGGTACTGTTCACGTCCAGGTCCTTGCCCAACGCCATCGACTTCTCTACTCGCGATGTGGTTTCGGGTTTGGCAGCGCAGGCTGCGATATCGGCGCCCTTCACTCCCGCAGCATCGGCTAATGCGGTTAGCTTTTCGTCTGCATTGGCGGAGGTGATGTCGGTCTGCGCACCGTAAACGCTTGAAATGAATTTCCAGAAAGCATCGTTTGAGCTGCGGCTGACGCAATCGGCGTAGGCGGCGGCCTTGGCGGCCCAGTCGTGCATCGGAAGCGGATAGCTCTGGAAAATCACGCGAATATTCTTGTCCTCAGCCATGAGCTTGTCGAGGGTCGGTTGGGCTTCCTTGCAATGGGGACACTGGAGGTCGCTGAACTCCACGACCGTGACCGGGGCATTTGCGGGACCGTGCGAAGGTCCATTCGCACCCGCCTCCAGCTTTTTTCGGTCAGCTGCGAAGGGATGAGCGCCGAACGGCATGATTTCACCATTTACGGCGTGCTTGCCATCCGGAGTCACGTACAGTTTGAGGGCTTGCGTTCCCTGATTGCCGCTGAGAACTGCGTTTACTTCCGATAGCCCTTCGATTTCTGACGGCTTAATGCTCACGACCTTCCAGCTCAACGAAGGATCGTATCCGAACCACTCGTGGAGAAAAGCGTTGACGGTTTCCTCGGAAGGAATGTTTGCGCTGGTTGTAGCTTTAGCCGCCGCATGAGGCGCGGCAGTCGGCTGTTGCGCGCCCGCCAGGCTTACGAGCAGGAGCAGGATAAGATAATTTATTGAACGATGCATGCGTTCCTTTCAGTTGAGTAGGATTAGCCGCGGCGGAGACGTTGCAAGCAACGTCTGTACAGGGAGCTTGCTCCGTCTCTCGCGGTGCTAAATGTCGGACTTGGCCGCGATTGGAAAACGTCGGCCGTAGCCAAAAGCCTTCTCCGAAATTTTCAGGCCCGGCGCCGCCTGCTGCCGTTTGTACTCGCTGCGTTCTACCATCCGGATTACGCGCCGAACCAGACTAACATCGAAGCCCCGCTCGTCCGCAATCTGGTCTGCGGTATGCGACTGTTCGACGTAGTCTTCGAGGATCACGTCGAGCACTTCGTAGGGCGGGAGGGTGTCGCTGTCCATTTGACCGGCACGGAGTTCTGCGGATGGCGGCTTCTCCAGGCTAGCCTGAGGAATTACCGGGCGGCGCGAATTCACGTAGCGGCTAAGGTGGTAGACCATGGTCTTGGGCACATCCGAGATCACGGCCAGCCCGCCGACCATATCCCCATAGAGGGTGCAATAGCCCACGGCCAGTTCGCTCTTGTTGCCGGTACTAAGCACGATGGCTCCGAACTTGTTGGAAAGCGCCATGAGCAGGGTGCCGCGGGCCCGCGATTGCAGATTCTCTTCGGTCTCATCCTCTTTGCGGCCAGCGAAGACCTTGGCCAAAGTTTTCTTGTAGGTTTCGAAGAGATCGTCAATGCAGAGCAGTTCGAAGCGGATGCCAAGGTTTTCGGCAAGCGTGCGTGCGTCGTCAATCGAACCCGTCGATGAGTACGGCCCCGGCATGCCAACTCCAATCACATTTTCAGCTCCCAGCGCATCGGTAGCGATGGCTGCGGTCAGCGCCGAATCGATGCCCCCGCTCAGGCCGATGATGACCTGGCGAAAGCCGCACTTGCGAACGTAATCCCGCGTGCCCAAAACCAGCGCGGCATAAACGCTCGCCTCTTCCCCTTCGATCTGGTGATGTATCTCACCGGTAAGTTGATCGGAGTCGAAATAGATGATGTCTTCTTCGAAGGACTTTCCCTGCGCAATCACCTCTCCCGCGGGATTGAGCACCAGGCTGGAGCCGTCAAAGACCAGGCTGTCGTTGCCCCCAACCTGGTTGACCATCGCGACCGGCACTTTGTAGCTGCGCGCGATGGTTGCCAACATGTCCCGGCGCAATTCCCGTTTGGCAAGCCAGAACGGCGAAGCGGAAATGTTCAGCAGGAAGTTGCCTCCGGCGTGAACCAAAGCCTCCACCGGATCGAACGTGTAGAGGCGTCTGTTCCAAAAGTGCTTGTCGTTCCACGCATCTTCACAGATGGTGAGCGCCATCTGCTTGCCACAAAACGGAAACAGCAACTGGCTCTTTCCCGGCGCGAAGTTCCGCATCTCATCGAAGACGTCATAGGTGGGCAACAACATCTTGGACTGCAGGAAAGCCACTCTTCCATCTTTCAGCAGCGCCGCCGAGTTCATCACCGACTTGCCGCTCTCCGCGTAGGCTGGAGTCACCAGCCCGCAGATGACGGCGATGCCTCGGGTTTCGCCAGCAATGCGGTCCGCGCTCTCGCGGTTGTGCTGAACGAATGAAGCGCGCTCCACCAGGTCGCGCGGCGGGTAACCGCATACGGAGAGTTCCGGGAAAAGGATTAATCCTGCGCCATCGCCCTGGGCGCGAAGGGAAAATTCAATGATTTTCGCGGCGTTGCCTGCGAAATCCCCCACTGTGGGATTGATCTGTCCCAGCGCAATCTTCACCATTCCAGTGTAAAGGCAGGCGGCGTGAGAGCCAAGTCACACGGGCGCATCCGGGCGAGCAAACTCAGTGTTCCCGCTATGTGGAATAGTGAGGAGCCGGCGTAGTGGGGTCCGTGGGTGGAGGTGGTCCCTGAAGCACCGGCGCCTGGCCGCTCGGTCCAGGCTGTTGTGCAGGCGCTTCTCCCGGACGGCGCAGGCTGGGAGCGTTGACGGGCCTTTGTTCGGCTGCCTTGGCGACGCTTGGCCCCGGCTCGAGATTGACTTCCTTTGCGGTGCGGAGACTCTTGCTGCCGTCAACCTTCATGGTCTCGACGCGCACCACCTCGTCGCCAACCATGCGCACGAAATCCACATCCTGGGGAGGCTCGCCATAGATCCACTCCTCGTACTCGACGTCTCCATCCTTCTCACGAATCTTCTTGGGTGGGCGACCCTTGGAGAAGATCAACATCTCGCGGTTCATGCCGACCAAAACCTGATGGTTCTGGATGGCTTCCTTCACCTTGGGTGGAACGGTATCAAGATAGGCCTCGACGGCTGACTTGGCGTCGAAGTCAAGAACGGGACGAAGCAGGTCTTTGAACTTCTGCGGCGTCAGGTCAGGAACGTAGTGATCGAAAACCAGATCCACATAAGTGCCCCGCGGATTCGCGTTCTGGTCATCGGACCCAGCCATTGGCGCCCCGCCTCCACCAACCTGGATATGCTGATACCACTTCTGCTTCTTGACTGGACCACCGTTGATTTCGAAGCGGATGTGGTCTTGCTTGATGTCGACGGCGGTGATCCGCGCTTCGTCGCCGGGCTTCACCGAGGGCCCCCACAGCGCCATCAACTGTTGCAGTTCCGCACCGCTGGGCGAGACAACACCGTCCTTCAGGGTAAGGCCTCTTTTTCCCATCGGGAAGGGCGTGCGAATGTACATCAGTTCGTCGGTCAATCCATGAATCAGATCCATCCGGGTTTGCTTCGAAAGGTGAGGAAGAGCAGAAGACGGATCCTGGTTGGAGGATTTCTGGTCGGAAGCACCCGCAGTCACGCAGGCACAGAGCAAGAGGAACAGGGCCGAAACACAATGAGCCTTCACAGGGCACCCAAAGCACTAACTAGGCCGATTATAGCGCTGTTTGAGGGGATGGGAAGGAGAGTTTTCAGGTCTTTTGTGCAGCGAAGTCGCCCGGGCGGAGCGTAGCGGACTTTGAGTGTAAGAGAGATTTTACGCCAACCATCACGCAAATCGTAGGCCCGAACGGAAGGTGTCAATCGTGAATCGCGTGAGGCTTTCACGGGCTCTACCAAATGCGAAAAAGCCTGAGGATTGTCAGCAGTCACGCAGAACCCTCGAAGAGCCTTGGGCTTGACTCAGAAAGGAAACCCACGGTCAGGTTGCGGCAGACGGTGGGGAGGGATCGGATGGCCCGCCTCGTTACCTAAGTCGATGGCACCCGCAGGCTTTACGAACAACGCCGGATCAGGGAGTGGGTCGAGGGAAAGCTCAACAACCTTTCCTTCCAACTTTCGGTGCCCTTCCTGCAAACACCGTAGCTCACGAGGGAAGAAGTACTGCCAAAATTTCTGATAGTTGGCGTATAGGCAGGAGTAGTCCCCAAGGCGCTCGCCAATTCTCGTTGGCGTGGTTGTTTGCATCAGGAGTCCGCTCTCCCGGTAGAAACAAAGTGCGTATCTTTCGCCGTTTTCTCCCGCCGAAGTGATCACGCATCGAATAGCGATACCATTTACGTCACGGTCCGTGGTCGGTTGGAACGTGAATTCCTGCCACCACGAAGGGCTAAGCTGCAGCAGACTAGAGAACCGTTGGACTTCGTCTGGAAGCGGAGGCCCACTATTCAGCAACCAGTGCCCGGTCGCCCCGCCGACTTCAACGCGCCGCGAGGCGCCGACCACCGTCTCCCGCCGCCATTGTGTGTTCGATACCCAAGTCTCTGTGTAAGTGCCTTCTAAAGTGGCCAGGTCTCGCGTGATCGCGGTGAAGGTAGCGTTTAGTCGGAAAGCAGGCGCGCTCGGAGAACGTATGCCAGACAGATTCCGTGCCCGCTCCAGCAATCCCAGGGCCTTCGACTGCTCGTCTTCAGCGAACGAGACGGCGCTCAGCAAAGTAACGACCGCGGTCAGTAGAAATACGGCGCAAACCCTCATCGCCGGGAGAATCCTTTCGTCTTAGCGTAGCTCAAATGCACAAGTCTTAGCCAGGACGACATCCCCCTGCACCCAGCAATGCGAGTCGCTACTCTTTGGAGCCGGCCTGGTTCCAGTCGATAATGTTGACCAGCTTCCAGGGGTTCCTATTGAGCTGAAACTCAAGCTGGCCGTCCTTGTTGATGATCAGCTGAGACGCTGGGTAGAGAGAGCCCGTGCTCTTGCTTTTGTCGGAATCGTTTAAGTCGATTTCGCCAGCGGTCAAGTTGTAGGCGATGGTTCTGGAGTTATTATAAGCTTCACCGAATCGTATCAGCCGGTTCGTAGCGAAGCGAACCTTGCGGCCGGTGTCAGTTTTGATCAAGCGAATGTAAGCGACGTCAGAACCGACTGTGCCGGTGATCGCGATGCGGCCAACCGGCTTCATTTTCGATAGCGCGTCAACCAAGCCCTGATTCTGTCCCTTCTTAAAGGCATCGACGAGGACGGCTCGGTCTTCCTCGGTGGAGAACTGGGAGATGATCAGTTTGACGCTGACCGTCTTGCCCAACTGCGTGCCTGTTCCCATCGCGGTTGCGTCAATCGTCTCTGCTTTCCTTTCGTCCTGGGAATTGGCGAGGGTGACCGCCGTCAGCAGCAGAGTAGCGAGTACAAGTCTGCTATATGCGAACTTGCGAATTGTGAAATTGGAATCCTTGCTGTGTGCCAATGTAATGTCCTTTCCGAAGGAGCGGTGTCGATGGCATGCACACCTGGCTTTAGTGGGTACAAGACAATATACCCTAAGCCGTCGAAAGGGCATTACACTCAGAACCTCTCAATGGGCGTAATAGAGAGATTTATCGACAAGCACCGGCTCAGACTTCTCGTCCGCGATGTGATATTCAAGATGCTCACCGTACCACCTGTCTAGCGTGCTCTCGTGTGAGTACGTTCTGTCCTCCTTGAAGGCTTCGGTACTAAACTCTACTTCACACAATGGACAAGCTCCGCGAACAGGAGTCCCGTCTTTTAGTCGCTCCGTAATCACTAGGGCCGGACGGTTCTCTTTCGTCAAACTCCGATGATGCGGCGTAGCAGGCTTCACGTTGGAATCTTTCTTGAGGAATGTGTTGTACGCATCAATTGCAGTCTGCACAAACGGCCCTAACCCCCAAGGCGAAAAGAAAATGCCGATAACGTAAATTGCCGCGAGGACTGCGGTCATGGCCCCGAACAGAAACCCTAATATCCGTGTCGAAGACGAGTGTGACGCGTGCTGCCAGCGAGGGAACCACAGCAGAAAAACTAGAAAGTAGAACAGAAATGGTCCTATGACCCAAAGCCTGACCTTGAATTTGTTCGTGCGCATGGTTTGCCGTCCGCCGATATTATGACCTGCTCTACGCTCGGCGTCACCGTAGTTGTCAAAACCAGGCCATAGCACTCTTTGAGAATTGCCCTAAGGGCGCGGGGGTGACGGTGACCATCTCTTGCGCAAGGCGGAAGCGCCGCACATCAGGCGTGCGGGCTTCGGGCAGTCGGTCGTTCATCAGCCACAATGGGCGCCCTTCAGCTTCGCTCAAGGCAGGCTCCGGTACACAAAGGAAGCTGGCCGCGGGTACGGGTGGACGCCCGGTAAACAACCACAGAAACTCTAAGCTTCGGCGAACAAGCGGACGCCGTCGCGTGCTACCTGCAGCGGCAAGACGTGGCCGCCGTTGTCCCCGATGGCGGTTGCGACCCGGCTCGCCGCGCCTTTTTCAACCAGGAAGATCGCGCATCCTCCCCCTCCCGCACCGCAGGCTTTGGCCGCCTTTCCTCCGTGCCTGGTGGCCACTGCGACCAGTTTGTCGATCAGCGGTGTGGTGATGCCGGGGGCGTTGGTGCGACGGAGCTTCCACTCTTCGCGCAGAAGGCGAGCTACGTCTTCCCATTCACCGCGGGCCAGAGCGTGGTGCATGGCGCGGGCGATTTCAGAAATGCGTTCGAAATTGCGGAACACGTGGCGATCGCCATTGATGTGAGCTTTGAAGACCTCCCAATTATTAATCCCCGACTTTCTTGGGGCTCCGGTGTAGGCCAGCACGAAGCGGGATTCGATCTCCTCCGGCATAACCGGGACAGCTTCACGGTGAATGCCGTCGGCGTCGAGATGAATTGCGCTCACTCCGCCGTAGAGGGCCGGGTAGTAGTCCTGGCAACCGGTGGGAACGGCGATAATTTGCGCCTCAACGTTCTGCGCAATCACCCGCATTTGTTCAAGGGTGAGATTGCGCTCGGTGAAACGGGCCAGCGCTGAAGTAGCGGCGATCATCAAAGCGGAAGATCCGGAGATGCCGGCGCCGGCGGGAGACTCGGAATCGGTTTCGATCAACAATCCTTCTCTGGGAGCGAAGAACTGGAGCAGGCGCGCTGCCAGGGGAAGGCGGAAACGGCGGGCGACGCGCAAGTCGTCGAAGCTGGGGAAGGATTCTTCTTTCCTGGTGTCGAGCGATCGAAGATGAATGCGCTTTCCTTTGAGCGGCGTGATGCGGCAGGTGGTCTGGATGTTGAGGGCAAAATTCAAAGTCAGTGCGCCGGGATGGAACAGGTAGAGCGGCCAGAGGTCCAGAGTTCCGCCCGCCAAGTCGGCCCGGCAGGGCGCCTGGGCGAAAATAGTTCGGCTGCTGCTCACGTCGGGAGGTTTTTGCATGCAGTGTTTGTATCACAGAGATGGCGGCGGTCCCGAGGGCGTTTTCGCTGAATCGAGGCCGAGCATCCTCGCCCGGCTGGGCGGGCGTGGACGCCCGTCCTCCAGAGTCATAGCAGCTAAAGGTCTTTTGCCGCCGTCAGGACTTCAGGGATCACGCTGTCGACGTCCGCTTCGGTGGTGCGGTGATTGACGATGCAGGCGCGCAGGAAGAATTTGCCGCGTAGAGTTGCGTTTGACAAATATACGTGGCCGCGCTGCACGACGCGCTTGAGGATGGCCGTGTTGTGGCGATTGAGTTCCACTTCTGCTAGCGGGTTGATGCCCACATGGCGAAAGCATATGGCGCTGAGTTCTACTGGCGCCATCAACTCCAGCCTTGGTTGATTCGCAATAGCGCTGCCCAGACGTTGCGCCAGATCCAAGTCCTTTTGGATGGCCGCACGAAATGCCTTTAGTCCGTGATAGCGCAGCGAGAGCCAAAGTCTGAGGGCGCGGAAGCGGCGTGAGAGTTCCAGAGATTCTTCAAAGAATGCGAATCCCTCGACTGGATCGTTAGTCAGCGTCTTGGCGTACTCCCCCGTATGTGCGAAGGCGGCATGTGCGGCCTTCACGTCGCGGTACAGCAGGCAGCCACAGTCCAGCGGCTGATAAAGCCATTTATGCGGATCGAGGGAGAGCGAGTCGGCGAGATCGAGGCCAGTGAACTTTTTGGGCGCGGCGATCGCGGCCAAAGCACCGTAGGCGCCATCGATGTGCATCCAGAGGCCGTGACGGCGGGCGATTGCCGCAATTTCCGGGAGCGGGTCGATCGTGCCCGTGTTGACGGTGCCGGCGGACGCGACCACGGCGATCGGGATCTTCCCTTCTTTTTTGTCTTGCCCGATGGCCTGCTCTAGTTCTGCTGGGATCAGGCGGAAGTCTTGGTCGGTTGGAATGAGTTTGAGATTTTTCCTACCGATTCCGAGGAGCGCGACGCTTTTCGGAATCGACATGTGAACTTCTTCCGAAGCGTAGACCACGCCTTGCGGCGCGCTACATATGCCCGCTTCGTTCGCAGGTAACTTGGCTTCGCGGGCCATGGCGAGGGCCATCAGGTTGGCGGAGGAGCCTCCGCCGGTGAGGCTGCCGCGAAAGCCGGGGCAGCCGATTGCCTGAGCGAGCCAGCCAACAACGGTGCGCTCGATGGTGACGGCTGCGGGGCCGGAGCGCCACGCCGTGACGTTCTGATTCAAGACGCTCGCCAGGAGGTCGGCGACTGCGGCGACGGGTTCGCCGGAGCCAAGGACGTATCCGAAGAAGCGGGCGTTTTGAGCGCGAGAGTGGGTGATCACTTGTTGAAGCTGAGTGAGGGCTTCTTCGCCGATTCCTTCTTCACTGAGAGGCGCGTGGAACAGCCGTTCTGACTCCTCGCCGGTCGAGGGAAATATCGGACGCGAATCCAGCTCGCGAAGGTAGTCGGCGGAGAGCTGCGTGACCTTTTCTGCCAGATAGCGAAACTCGTCCGCCGAAATCTCCAGGGTTTTCATGATGAAGGATTGTATTTCAAAGCCGTGTAGGCGCGGGCGTCCTCGCCCGTGCTTTGTGAAGGGGACCCTTGGCGGACCCGCTATCGAGCACCGCTAGACTGGACAGCCGGGGCGGCTGCCCCCACGTGAGCTTAGTTAATATTCAATCGTTGTTAGGAAATGTTCAAGGCGCGCTTGATTGTGCCGCGCTCTTTTTGGATCTTTTCCTGCAACAGAGTTATGGCGTAGATCAGCTGCTCCGGACGCGGCGGGCAGCCCGGAACATATACATCGACGGGAATAACCTGGTTCACGCTCTGCACCAGAGCGTAATTGTTGAACACTCCGCCCGAGGTCGCGCAGGCTCCCATCGAGATTACCCACTTGGGTTCAGGCATCTGCTCCCAGAGCTGGCGGATCACTGGAGCCATTTTGTTGGAGACGCGGCCGGCAATAATGATGAGGTCCGATTGCCGCGGAGACGGACGAAACACTTCAGCGCCGAAGCGGGCGATGTCGAAGCGCGACGCGCCCATGGACATCATTTCTATAGCGCAGCACGCCAAACCGAACGTCATCGGCCAGATGGAATTCTTGCGCATCCAGTTGACCGCGTTGTCCATCGTGGTCAGCACCACCCCTTCAGGCGTGGGATTTCCGTAAGTCAGGTCTTTGACGACGCGTTTGCCGTTTTCAACGGTGACGTAGGGGCCGAAGCTCAGATCGTCGGACATTGTTTTTATTTTACCTGCCAGCATCAGCGGTGTCCAAACGTGAGACTGGTCTGAGGCCGCCGTTGCGCAGGTCCAGCGTTGTTTCGAAAATCCGCTTGACAACGCGAATCCGCGGGGTAAGACTTCCCACGTCTTCCCCTCGGATTTTGGGTCCCCTGTCACCATCCTGTATTGCACCGTGAACGCCAGGAATGCCCGCACTGGTCACGGTGGAACCACTCGTGGGCGCCGATTTGAGGAGGTATACCGTGCGGATAAAGCTACCCAAAACGAGAGCGAGGCTGGCTGGTCCCGGCACTCGGCTCTATGCTGAACCGAAGCCCAGCCCGGATGAGACTTCTTTCCAAATAGACAACACCAGTTCCCAATACTACAACTCGCCGTATTATTTGGCGCATAAAGACCAGGTGCAATCCGTTCCTGCGCCACAGAGCGGCGTGCCAGCCTATCTTGATCTGCAGGATTTTATCCCCAGCGAAGTTGTCGACGCCATCAATACGGCCAAGAGGATCACATTTCACGCCGTGGGCGACACTGGCGCGGCTAAGGGAACACCCGCCACCGCCATCGCGCATGAGGGCGGCGTTGCGGACGCCATGGCAGCCGATGTGCAATCGGGAAGCGCGAACGGCCCAGCGTTTTTCTTCAACCTGGGCGACGTAATCTACAACTTCGGCGAAGCACAATATTATTACGACCAGTTCTACGAGCCCTTCCGCGATTACGACCGTCCCATCTTTGCCATCCCTGGCAATCACGACGGCATGGTTTTTGGCTCGACTTCGGCTACTCCTCAAGTTCCCACACTGGAGGCTTTCCTCAGAAATTTTTGTGCCGGTGCTCCAGGACCTTCGCCAGACTCCGGTGGCCTGGTCCGCACCGTGATGACGCAGCCGGGAGTTTATTTCACGTTGGACGCTCCTTACGTCTCGATCATCGGACTCTACAGCAACGTGCTGGATTCGGGAGCGGGAGTCATTTCTTCTCAAGGCGGTAAATTCCCTGTGGTTGGAAACGCCCAGCTGGCTTTCCTGCAAAGCGAACTCAAGCGCCTGAAGGCGGACCGCCAAGCCGGAAATCGGGCAATCATTGTCGCGGTTCATCATCCGCCAGCTTCGGTGGACGCCAAACACGGCGGCTCCCTCGGCGTCGAAAAAGATCTCGATACTTGCTGTCAGGCCGCGGGGTTGTGGCCCGACGTTGTCCTTTCCGGGCATGCGCACTTGTACCAGCGCTTCACTCGCGTCGCGGGCGGCAAACAGACTCCTTATATAGTTTCCGGTTCCGGAGGTTACGCAGCCACACCGCCGCAAGGAGCGACTCCAAAGGCGCCGTATACAATCGGCGATACCACTCTTGAGGTCGACCCGATCGTGGAATTTGGTTATCTGACGATCACGACCGATGCCAAGACGCTTTCGGTGACGTTTAAGACCGCGGCGAAGGGCGTGGTGACAGTGAGAGACTCCGTGAACCTGGACCTGACACAAGGACAGATTCTTTCTGGAAGTCACGCTCCGAGCGGAGGAGGCGGCAAACCAAAACCGGCTCCTCCTAAGAAAGGAAAAAAGAAATAGGTTGAGTCACGGATTCAGCACTATTTTGCCGAACATCTGACTCTTTTCCATATACTCGTGGGCCGCGCGAGCCTCCTGCAAAGGGAACGTGCGGTCCACGACTGGTTTCAAGCGACCGGCAAAGACGTGTCCCAAGACGTCGTGCAATTCACTCATCGTGCCCATGTAAGAGCCCAGTAAATTGAGCTGGCGCGAAAACAGAAAACGCAGATCGAATGCCGCATTGTAGCCGGTGGTCGCGCCGCAGGTAACAATCGTTCCTCCCGGCTTGAGGGATTTCATACTTTCATCCCAGGTTGCGGTGCCAACGTGCTCGATCACAATGTCCACGCCCTCTTTATTGGTAATCTTCCGCACTTCCTGGGAGATTTTCTGCTTGTAATGATCGATGCCATAATCCGCGCCCAGCGTCCGGGCTTTCTCCAGCTTTTTTTCGTCTCCCGCGGTGGTGATCACGCGGGCGTGAAAAAGCTTCGCGATCTGGATGGCAGCGATGCCGACACCGGAACTGGCGCCAAGAACCAGCACGGTCTGCCCCAGACGAATGCCCGCCCGGCCGACCAGCATGTGCCAGGAGGTGAGGAATACCAAGGGGACGCTGGCGGCCTGGTTGAAGTCCAGACTGTCAGGGATCGGAATCACGTTCACGGCAGGGACGGCGATCAATTCGCAGTATCCACCGTCGACTCCGTTGCCCAGCGCGGTGAACTCGCGGCACTGATTCTGGAGTCCGGCAACGCACTTGGCACAATGATTACAGAAATGCATCGGCGCCAAGAGCACCCGCTGCCCGGGTTTGAAACCAGTAAGATAATCGCCCACTGCCACGATCTCGCCCGCGATGTCGCTGCCCAGAATGTGGGGAAGGTTTACTCCCGGAAGACCTTTGCGCACCCAGATATCGAGATGGTTCATGGCGCAGGCTTTGACCCGGACCAAAATCTGGTCCTTCCGGGGCTGCGGGTCGGAAACGTCTTCGTAGCGAAGAACCTCTGGACCTCCGAATTCGTTGATGCGAACGGCTTTCATGAAGGAGCCTCCCTAAGGAAGTTAGAAACTATCATAAATTCGTGATTCGATTCCCATTTTGGGAAGCGGCCCACCGGAGTGTGACGGAGCTCACAAAGGATTGACTTTGGCGGGGGCTAGTATCTGACGGACGGGCCGAGATCTGGAGGGCGTTGCTAGTGGGTACTGGACCCGACCTGTCAAGTCGGTGAGTGGCTCATCAGCCATTGCAGTTCGAGTCTGCCGCCCTCCGTGCGCCTCACTCACTGAAGTAGTGCTTGACTTCTAGTACTCGAAGCGGGACGATTAGATTGACAGGTCGGGCCGTATCCACTAGTTATACGCAAACAAGCCTCGGAGTGATGACCCGGGGCTTTGCTTTCCCTCCATTGACTTGTTCCACTCAGCCACGAATAATCAAACTTGGATGGACATCTACGAGGAGATCGTTAAGCTTCGGCAGGAAGGCCGGCGCGGCGCGGTGGCGACCATTGTCAACGTGCGCGGGTCGATTCCCTCTTTCGAGACTGCGAAAATGCTGGTACGGGACGATGGATCCATCGCAGGCACAATCGGCGGGGGCTGCGTCGAAGCCGAGGTTTGGCAAGCCGCACGCGAGGTGATGGAGAGTGAGAAGCCTCGCAGTCTGACTTTCAATCTAAATCAGGATCCCAAGTACGATACTGGCCTCGTCTGCGGCGGAACGCTCGACATTTTTATCGAGCCCGTATTACCTCCAGCGTTACTTTATATTTTCGGCGCAGGTCATGTGTCCGTTAACCTTTATAAGGTTGCGAGGGGTGCAGGGTTTGACGTCTCGATCATCGACGACCGGGATGCCTATGCCAGCCGGGAACGCTTCCCCGACGCGAAAGAAGTCATTGCGGCAGACTTCGGGCAGGCCATGTCGCGCCTCTCACCAAACGAGTCGTCGTATATCGTGATCGTCACCCGCGGGCACCGTGACGACATGCGCGTCCTTCGTTGGGCCGTGCAAAGCCAGGCGCGCTACATTGGCATGATCGGTTCCAGGCGCAAGACGATCACGATCTTCCGCGAGCTGACGAAGGAAGGCATTTCCGCGCAATTATTCGAGCGGGTCCACGCGCCCGTTGGCTTGGATATCGGCGCCATTACCCCAGAAGAGATTGCGGTCGCCATCACGGCGGAACTGATTGCCGTCCGCCGCCGTGCCGAGCGAGCCTTACCGCATATGAGTTGGTTCAAAGGCCGTACAAGTGAGCCGAACACGGACACTGCGAGCGAGGCTCACGAAGAAAACGAGAGCCACCGCTGATTCTCAATTTCCGATTGGGTTCAGGCCGTTTCAGTGTCTGATCGAAATTGACAATCGAAATCCTTCTCTTTCTGCTATCTTCGCCTCATGCCTCGCGCGCCTGACCTCTACGCTGTGATCCTTGCCGCTGGCGAGTCCACGCGCATGGGGACGGACAAAGCGTTGCTCCCTTGGCCGCCGGCTACGTCCGGGTCGCCGCCTACCGGTCAGACTTTTCTTTCCGCCGCCATCCAGGCGCTCTATCCTTTTAGCGAGAAGGTAATTGTGGTAGTGGGCAAGAACGAGGACAATCTGGCCCCCGTGGTATACGCCAACGGGGCATCGCTGGTGCGGAATCCCGAGCCTGACCGGGGGCAATTTAGTTCGCTTCAAGTCGGCCTGCAGGAAGTTCTGAATGAAGGCCGCGACGCCGCTATGGTCACCTTGGTAGATCGGCCGCCGGCAAGGACAGCGACATTGCAAACTCTGTGCTCGGCCTTCGCCGATGCCGGGAACGATGTGTGGGCGGTTGTCCCTGAATTCAACGGAAAACATGGACACCCTTTTCTGGTGACGAGAGAGATGATCGAAGCTTTTTTGAAGGCTCCTCCGAGTGCAAACGCGCGGGACATCGAACACCAGCACCTGCCGCACATTTCTTATGTTGTCGTGGATGATCCGCTGGTCACCTTGAATGTCGACACGCCACAGGACTATGCGGCATTATCTCAGTAGCCTCCACGCATTCGTTCGACATGGGCAAAACACACGTGACTGCAACTACAACGCTGAAGTCCGCTGATTTTCTTGATTTGGTTCTGCGCCTTCAACCTCAACTTGCCGTCTTTGATTGCGATGGCACCCTGTGGGCAGGCGATGCGGGAGAGCGTTTCTTCGACTGGGAGCTCAGGCGAGGCTTGCTTCCCGATGACGTGGCTCGTTGGGCGCGGGCGCGTTATGCCGACTACAAAGCTGGGAAGGTCAGCGAAGATCAAATGTGTGGGGAAATGGTTACGATTCACTGCGGGCTCGCCGAATCCGAAGTGCTACGGGCCTCCAAACAATTCTTTGATGAGAACTTCGTGAGCCAGATCTTTCCCGAGATGCGAGAACTGATTCGCCGTCTGCAGAGCTCGGGTTCCGATGTGTGGGCCGTCTCGTCCACCAATGAGTGGGTGATTCGAGCAGCGATGAGGCATTTTGGGATCGATGAAAAAAAGATTCTAGCCGCCTCGGTGGAAATCAACGACGGACTCATCACCGACCGGCTGATTCGAGTACCGTCCGGCGAAGGCAAGCCGCGAGCGATACGCGATGTGATCGGAAAACATCCCAATGCGGCGTTCGGCAACTCGCGCTGGGATGCCGACATGCTTGTGATCGCCCGCCATGGGTTCGCCGTGAATCCGAACCCCGATCTGGAAAAGATGGCCCAGCAGCAGGGCTGGACAATCTACTGGCCTGTTTTAGAGAACCAGGCGGGCCAGAAGAAAGACGACCACAAAGGACACTAAGTAAAACGAAGGAACGCGACATCCGTCCTTATCCGTGAAATCTGTGGCTAGATTTTAAGTTGATCGAGCACGGCCGCAAGTGCGTCCATCGCGAGATGGCTGGCGTGCGCGGAAGTTTCCGGCAAACCGCCGACGGCCTGCACAATTTCTTCGCGTCTCAGACTGCGGGCCGCCTCTAGCGTTATTCCGGAAACCAACTCCGTAAGGGCTGACCCGCAAGCCATGGCAGGAACGCATCCTTTGGCGAGAAAGCGGATTTCCGCGATGTGACCTTGAGCAACCTTCACGCTCAATTGCAAAATGTCGCCGCAGGCGGGATTCTCGACTTGCGCGGTTGCGTCGGCGTTGGCTACTTCGCCCGGATTGCGGGGATGCTCGAAGTGATCGAGAAGCTGGGGAGAATACATCTGAAGAATTGTAGCGTGCTGCGCGGGAAATCAACGATCAGGCTATCGACCATTCATCTCCAGGATTTTCCACAACCTCCCGGTCTAAGATGCATTAGCAAGTCATCTCTCTTGGAAACTCATATCGCAGTGAACATTTCGAATCGTCGAGCCTTCGTCACTCCTCTCAGAACGTTGGCCCGCCCATGAAGCGTGTGGTCGCAGCCTTGATCTTCAAGGACGGAAAAGTATTGGTGTGCCAGCGCACCCGTCATCAGACTATGCCGTTGAAATGGGAGTTTCCTGGCGGGAAAATTGAAGAAGGCGAACAGCCGCGGGCCGCGCTTCACCGCGAATTGGATGAGGAACTTGGAATCGACGCCAGGATCGGCGAAGAGGTGTCGCGCATCGTCCACGAGTATCCCGGCGGCGGTTCGGTCGAGCTGCGCTTCTTCGTCGTCCGCGAATACGACAGGAAAATTGAAAACAAGATCTTTCGAGATGTTCGGTGGTCCCCGCGCGCGGAATTGCCTTCATACGATTTCCTCGAAGCAGATCTTAAGTTAGTTCGGGATCTGGCCGACGGGAAGATCGTCTAGCACGGTTACTTTCCCAGCCCTGACTCTGCGCGGCAGAATCAGGGCTGGTTGGTTTGCGATTTGGTTTAGTAGCTGCCGGTGTGCGGTGTGAAGCTTTGCCGGTAGCTCAAGTTGTCGATATCGCGGAACAACGGCGTTCCTGGCGGCAGGTTCTGCGGCTGGGTGAAGAGATGATCGAAGATGTAGTTTCGAGCCGGGGGATCGTAAGTGGTGTTACCGCCGTTTTTGTCGGTTCCCGTAGAGTAAGTGGAGTAGTAGAGGCTTGCCATAGATCCCTTGTAATTGAGGGTCTGACCGCCCCAGTTCTCCAGCTGGCGCAGGAAGTTGTGCAAGCCGCCATCGGTGCCCCAGTCGCCCACCGCCCATCCTGCGCAACATACGTTGACCAGGAAGTTAATGTTCTTTCCGCCGGAGACCGCCGTTCGATAATAGGTCGTCGAAGCAGGCCGTCCTGCGTCGCTGCTGGGAGACTTCAGGCTGCCGAGGTCTGACCAGTTGTTGGACAACATCGTAACCGCATCCGCAATGACGGCCGCCGCCGCATGCGGAGGATCGGCCGCATTTGGATTCGCCCAAGTGGGATCCGCGACGCTGCTGTTGTAGTCTCCTAGAATATAAACTGGATTCTCCGAGGCGACAGTGAACCCGCCTTGGCCGTTGTCTGACCTGACGGGCAGGTTGCCTAACGAGCCGTCCACCAGTTTGAGAACGTGGCGGGCGCCGCTGACCCAGTTCTTTTGGCCTACGATGCAACTCGGGATGCGTCCGGCGACTAAGTACGGATCGGGGTTGCCCGCAGCCGCGTTCCGGATCAGGCTATTCACACTGGTGGCTGGCGGGTATGCCGCGCCCGGCGCGGGAATCGGAACGTAGCCCAGTCCCAGGCCGAGGTTTCCGCCTCCCCAATTGTCCAGCACGCCATTGTTGTTCACGTCTTCCGGAGACTGGAGCTTGCCCGGTGGAGTTGGCTCCAGCGCGCCGTCGGGGTTACCGGCCTGGAAAGGCGAGTTAACGGAATCTTCCAGACCCGAGTCTCCCGATTTCGTGCCCGCAGCGTCCACCTGTGTGCCATTGGGATTGGGCAGCATGCCTCTGCGGTCAGAGAAGTACAAAACGTATCCGTTTTGAAAGACAGGGTCGACAAGGCCGCCGCTGCCGGGAATCGTTCCGTTTATCCATTTTGCCAGGTTGCCCACATCTATTTCCACCGCGTTCATCACGCCGGCAGGTGCGCAACTAGCATTTCCCTGGTTCACATCGCGGACTTCTCCTTCGCGGGCATCGTAAAAGTTGATGGGATACCAGTTGTTCATGCTGACGCTTTGCAGTGCGGCTTTGCTGTCGCCATACCATGGATAGAGCGTCGCTAAATCGACCGTAGCCTCGGGCGGCTTAGCTTTGACACACGTCCACACTCCGGCCGACTTGCTACAGCTTGGTCCGGCCCCGGTTTGATCGATCTGGCCGTCCCCATTGCGATCCGCAGGTTCTTGGAGGATCAGGATTGCATTCGGATTGACCGGGTTCGCGATTGCAGGAACGGCGGCGGAGTTGGGAGGAAGCGTGCCCCGCGCGAATCCCAGTTGCAACCACTCTGCCGTGATCGGATGGTACACGCCTGCGGCGTCACGATACTCCACGCGCAAGTAGCCGTCGATCAGATTCCAGGTGTTGGTGGCGGCGACGGCGGTTGCGGTGTAATAAGGGTAAGGGGCGTTGTAATAAGGAATCGGTGCTCCCGGACACACTGGGGGATTGCCGGGGCAAGAGATCAAGTTAACGAACGGCGGTGCGGTGGTGAGGCCGTTGTTGTTGGTATATGCGGTCGGCGTGGTCAGCGGTGCCGCGGGGGGGCCTTGGTCATTGGTGAATGTGATGTCGGCCGCGATTGGCTGCAGCGGCGCGTACGGCCAATCGGGAGCCATCGCCGGCACGGTACCGAGGGCCTGCCCAACGTTGGTCCACGTGCTGGTGTCTGGGTACGAGGTTGTCCCTGCAGCGAAATAGGTGTTGTACGTGCCGCCGCTGGCCAAGGCCGGTAGTCCGGCAGGGACCGATGCCGGTACGCCGAATTGATACGTTGCGCCCGCGACGTTCGGATTGGCTAGGCGAATGTTGTTGGGATCGGCAACTCCGCCCGGAAGATCTGCCGGGGTATCGGAGAGCAGGACTCGAATTTCCGCTTCGTTATAAAGTCGCGAAGCGCCCAGAGCCGCAGTAGTGGATTCTCCCGGTGGAGGCCGCCGGATGATTTCAAAGGGTTGTGGTTGTCCTGCCACGCCGAGTGCGTTGTTGACGAACGGCAGCGACAGTTGTGTGGCTCCGGTGCCTCCCGGCTTGCCATAATTTCCATCGATAATCCAGCTGTTGTAATCTCCCACTGAAATTGTGGGATTCCAGTTTGGGTTCTGGGCAGAGGTTGGTCCTCCGACAACGCTGCCCTCGGCTTGGGCCATCGCCCGGCAGGCCGGCTGCGGAGGATTGCAGCCCAGAGCCGCGGTCAGGATGTCGACCGTGCCAAGGTGAGCGGTAGCGGCGGAAGTGTTCCCATTCGCCAGTACCGTACGGACGACGTTTCCCCAGGCGGTGACTTTATCCTGAAATGTAGTCGTAGCCCCGGTACCAGCATCCAGATACAGGTCCCCATTAGTGTGAGTACGGCCGGCGAAAGTCAGGTTAACGCCGGCGAAGAAGCTAAGGTCGCTCTCGGAAAACACGCCGAACTGGAACACCGGAATCAATGCCACTTCAACAGTCCGTGACATGTTAACTTCATCACCGACTGTTCCTGCCCCAAATAGCGAAGTGGTGGCGGTGACCTGCAGGTTAACCGGAAGCAGCTGCGCGTACAGGCCCTGGTAGGTACCGCTGGCAATTTGTCCCCAGTTGGTGGCGAGGGTTCCATTCGGATTCGTGGCCGGCGTCAGGCTGTAGATGGGATAGCTCATGATGCCGGTGCTCGGGGGCGCATCCGCACTCAGACCCGTGATCTCCGCTGCTGTGGGCGACTCAATGTTCTGAAACATGTTGGCCAAGTCGGAGGTCATGTGTTCGATGCCACCTTCGGCGGCGTGGAACGCCAGGTTATTTTGTGTATCCTGGCCACCCACTTTGCCTTCAGTGTTCACGATCATGAGCAGACCAATGGCGATGCCTGACATAATCAGCAACAGCATCAGCGTGGCGATCAGAGTGAATCCTCGAGTTTTGCGCGTCGGAAGCATAAGTTCTTTTCCCTCCTTCTTCGGGGAGTCGACCCGTGCCGGGACCTTTGACCTTCGTTTCCAGTGTCATTTCGGGATTGAGCCGGCTAGCAGCGCCTTATGTTACTCAGAAGAAAGGGAGTTTCTCCGTCAGCAGCGCACCAGGCCTAACCCGCATACAAACTCAGGGTATGGAGGCGGGGGAAGAGCGTCAAAGCACCAAAGCTGGTGGGGATTTGCTGGACTTACGTAACGTAACTTGTCAAGGTAACTCTAGTCATTTTGGCACTCCATCAGCTGGGATCGTGTCTGAAGTTGCATTGAGAGATACTGTTGACCGATAGTTCTAAAGGATCCATGCCGGAATCCTTTAGAAGCTACACAAAAAGTGGCGGTTATCATCTAAGCTACAACTCGGCTGAGGAAGCGCCGCATCTTAGAACCTAATTTGATATTTCTACATCTTTATACCCAGCAGTTCAGAACTCCTCATACCAAGTGGTGTTCAGAACAGGCCGCGATCGAGCGTTCGCCGTCGTGGCAGGAGAGTTCGTGTTGAAAAATGCAGCCGCCACGTCTGTCGCCAAAACCCCTCCCAGTCTTATTGCTCACGATTTAGTCCGAGCCGGGTGGCGAGTGCTCAATGGTTACACCCCGATGCTTTCTATTGAGATCACTCGTGAGTGTCCTCTGAGCTGCCCCGGTTGCTACGCCTATGGCGAAAGCCACCTGGGAGGAGAAACCACGCTGCGCGACCTTAGCGACTTTCGAGGTGACGATCTGGTCGAGAATGTCATCAGCTTAGTCCGCCGGCACCGGCCGATGCACGTTTCTCTAGTCGGAGGCGAACCGATGATTCGTCATCGGGAGCTCGATCGCATTCTTCCAGCCCTCAGCGACATGGGTGTCTTTACCATGGTCGTGACCAGCGCAGTCATTGCCATTCCGGCGCACTGGATGAAAATCCCCCGCTTACGCGTCGCGGTTTCCGTTGACGGTCTTCCTGAGCATCACGATCCGCGCCGCAGGCCCGCAACCTACGAACGCATCCTTAAGAATGTCGCCGGACGATCGATCAACGTGCACTGGGTGATTACGCGGCCGATGCTGGAGAGAGCTTCTTATCTTGAAGAGTATGTCGCTTTCTGGAATTCGCGGCCCGAAGTCGATCACATTTGGGTGAGCCTGTATAGTCCGCAAATGAACGAGGAAAGCCCGGAGCGGTTGAGCGCGGAAGACCGCAAATTCGTGGCGCGGACGCTGCCGCCCCTACGGCATCGCTATGCAAAGCTGCAGATGCCGGAGGGAATGGCACAGGCATTCGTGAAGCCGCCAACATCTCCGAAGGATTGCCTGTTCTCGAAGATGTCGGTGAACTATTCCGCGGACCTGCGCACTCGCGTCGAACCCTGTGTCTTCGGTGGAAATCCCGATTGCAGCCAGTGCGGCTGCAGCATCAGCAGCGCGCTGCATTGGGTTCGCCAGGTGAAACTGGCAGGCCCGTTGAAGGTTGGACATCTGGTGCAATCCGCATTGAGCGTCGGATCCGCCATGAGCAAATTGCGCACCGAACTCCGGCCTCCGAACCGCTGGCAAGCGGGAGCGCACTTCTCTGATGAGACCAGTCCACTGGTTCAGATTCAAGCTCAGGTGCCCAAGGAGATTTAGGGCATTCCCCGGCGCTCGGCGGGCTAACGCACCCGCTCATCCTTAAATAATGCTCCCATAATCAGCCGCGGAAGCCATACTGATTCCGCCCTCACCCCCGTGATAGGTTGAGCATAACGGCCACTCTGATGAAAAATGGAGACGGTCCTCCGTCAGTACGACGGGTAGGATTTCTAGCGTGAGGGAGACTTTATGGACGCTCACCTGAACGCCGAATGGCAAGCTCGGCTCATCGGTTTTGGCTGGTTGCTTGCGGCGGTATTGATATCGCAAATTGCCCATTACTTTCTCTACGCGCTCTTTCGCCGTCTCTCGTTACGGCGGCACAGCATTGTTGCGGAAGAGATTATTGCGCATACGCAGCAGGTCGCGCGATTGATGTTCCTGTTGCTCGCGGTTCCATTGGTCCTTCCGAAATTCGATGTTCCTGACTGGTTGGCGGATCCCTTAGAACACGGCCTCGAAATTGGTTACATCATCGTGATCGCATGGCTGGCGATCGGAGTCATCGAAGTCTTCAATGCTCTGGTAAACCACAATCTGCCGCAAGACCTCGCAGACAACGTGAGGGCGCGGCGCAGGCACACGCGAACTCACCTTCTCCGTCAAATTGGAGTCGGACTCATTGCCTGCAGCGCGCTGGCCGCCGTCTTGATGACCTTCCCAAGCATACGCAACGTGGGTGCCGGACTGTTCGCGTCGGCTGGACTTGCTGGTCTGGTGCTGGGCATGGCGGCGCGCCCAACCCTCGGCAACCTGATCGCCGGCATCCAGATCGCGCTAGCCGAACCGATCCGCATCGAAGACGCGGTAGTAGTTGAGGGCGAATTAGGCCGTGTGGTGGAGGTAAATACGACCTATGTTGTTGTCCGCCTGTGGGACCTGAGACATCTGGTGGTTCCGCTGTCCTACTTCATCGAGAAGCCATTCCAGAACTGGACGCGCTATTCGTCCGATTTGATCGGCGTGGTTCTCCTGTACACGGACGACACGGTGCCAGTCGACAAGCTCCGGGAAGAGTACCGGCAAATTCTGGAGGGCTCGCCGCTCTGGGATAGAAAGGTGATGGCCGTGCAAGTGACCGACGCGAAGGAACGCAGCGTGGAACTGCGCTTCCTGATGAGCGCGGGCAATCCCACTGCCACCTTCGACCTGCGCTGTTATGTTCGCGAGAGACTAATCGGATATCTTCAGGAGCACTATCCGCAGGCACTTCCGCGACTTCGTTCCGAGGTCTCGCTGGTGGATGCAAAATCGAAAGGGATCGCGCACTCAGCCCCTGAGCGACCGGATGCTTAATCTGATATTACGTAATTAGCTGCCTCAGCAAGTCCGACGCTGGTACTTGCTCTCGTTAACAAGCCTGCTATGCGGTCAACACCTGGTCGAGTACTTGTCCGACGGCTCGTTGCGCTTCCAGGATGGAATAGCGATGGTGCATCGCGCCCGCGAGATCGGTGTTGGCAAATGCGATCCGGCCGAACGGTGCATTCCGCAGAATTTCTCGAGGGGCAGGTTGACCGACTCGGCCAAAGAAGAATCCGGGTTGCGGTTGAGGGGGCAAAGAAGAGGCTGCGAAACCACTTGGTCATTCCTCTGGTGTTAGAATTCTCGCCGTGATTACAAGGTTTCTGCAAACTGCCGTTTTGACCGGAGTCGTTACCCTCGCAAATGGACAAGCGATTCCTCGACCCGATGTACCCGACAAGATTAAAGCTCCCGCCGGCGAGGACGTTATTTTGCAGGTTCACGCGTCGGGATCGCAGATCTACACATGTCAGCCGGGAGCGGACGGCAAGTACGGTTGGACCTTGAAGGCTCCGGATGCAGAGCTTCACGATCAGCAAGGGGCAGTCGTTGGCCGACACTATGCCGGCCCTACCTGGAAGGACAACGATGGCAGCGAAGTCACAGGCAAAGCCGTCGCTCGCATCGATTCGCCTGATTCGGATTCGATTCCCTGGCTGCTTGTGACCGCCACTGGTCATTCCGGGGAAGGCGTCTTCAGCCGTGTCACCAGCATCCAGCGGCTTCACACCCACGGCGGTCAGCCGCCTGCAGCCGCCACCTGCGATGCCTCAAAGCAGAATGTTGAAGTGAAGAGCAACTACACTGCTGACTACTACTTCTACGCAGCGCCGAAATGATTTAGTCGTTCTTTCGACGCAAACGACCAGATCCTCTTTCTCGTTATTGCAGCTTCGCGTATTCGGCCTTGGCTTGTGTCAGGATAGGGGAACTGGGCAAGGATTATCTGCTGGATACCTTCGTCCAAAAGATGACCATTCCTTCAATCCGCGCCCGAGTGGAGTTACAGCGTGGCCCCGTGATCCCAAAACCGCCGCGCGACGATTCCTTCTTAATGAAGGAACGTACGAGCGCGAATTGATCGACAGCGCGAAGCAGCGCTTGGCTGACCTGGTAGAGAAGCTGCAGCAGGCAGGTGTGCACGCCCGTAGTACTGTTGGGCTGGCCAACGATGCGGCGATGGAAATCATCCGGCCTGCTCAAAGCGAAAAAGTAGACGTTAGAGCAAATCGCCTCGTACTCCAGCGGGAGCAGCTTCTACGTTGGGCAGACCGTAGTGAGATGCCCTTCCAGTCGAGCTTCGTGGGTATCACTGACTGTCGATCGTATGACGGCGAGCAGATGGAAGGCTTTCTATCAAGACTCGAATGGTCTCATCGCGTCTTAAAGACTTCAACGTAGACCTAGACAGACACGACCCACGCCACTACGCAAAAGTCTTGTCGACGACAACAGAGCAATAGCATGTGCGCCGGGTCACTGACACCTGTTTGGATTCCGGCTATAAATCTATGCTGAGAGCTTTGTCAGTTCGTAGGTTTACTTAGGCGAGGAGGGAATATGTTCTGTGATAAGTGTGGTGCGGCGGTCCAATCGAGCCAACGTTTCTGCGGGCGCTGCGGAAAGGAATTCGCGGGAGCTGCGGTCGTGCCCTTCTCCCGACACAGCCGCGTGGGGGAACACATTCGCATGGTGGGAATCCTGTGGTTGGCATTCTCCGCGCTAAATGCGTTGGTCGGCGTGGTTCTGTTCATTCTTGCAAATACCGTGTTCGCGCACCTGCACGAGATGGGGGCGCCACCGGATGTACCCACCGGTTTCTTGCATTCGCTCTTTGGCACGATCGGTGTCCTTATTCTGGCAAAGGCTGCCGCCGGGTTCCTGGCCGGATGGGGTCTGCTGCAACGCGAACCCTGGGCGCGAATGCTGACAGTTGTTCTTGCATTCATTGCGTTGTTCCACATTCCGTTCGGCACCGCGCTCGGAATCTACACACTGTGGGTCCTGCTTCCGGCAGCGGCAGATGTGGAATACACGGAGCAGGTGCGCAGCGCCCGAGCCGCGTGAGATCCGTCATTTTCTTTAGAGAAATGGGCGGAGCGTCACCAAGGGAGCCCCGATCGCAGTCGGATCCTAGAACGCTGCAATACGCCAGAAACATCGAGTTGAAGTGAATGGCGAGTGCGTAATTGAGGACATCGTAGACGAGGTACGCGAGGATTCCTGTCCGTCAAGTCCGGACGTTTCGAAATCCTACTTAGGTTCAAACGTTCTAGTTCTCGAAGACGTACGTCGTGGATAACGTCCCGTGATCTTGCGGACGAACCCGTGAAAGCGATGGATGCCCCCAGTCTTCGGAAAAAACATTAACGGACACTGCCCCGGAACCAGCTGAATCCCCTGCTTTCGGCAGAACTGGACTGCCTTTGAGCTAACCGCTCCTTTGCCCCCTGCGCGTACATCCAAACCCGCCGGATGCCCGCCTCGGCGCAGTCGTTCACGACTGTTTCCGTGGCTTCCGGGGAAGTCATTAGTAGCGCGGCTTCGACCGGAGGCTGGATGTCTTGCACGCGAGCGAAGCAACGGCGTCCCTGCACCTCCGTCGTGTTGGGATTCACGGGTACAACGTCATACCCACGACGACAAAATTGTTCAAACAACTTCACACTGAAATTGGCTGGATCCCGCGAGATCCCCGCCATCGCAATGCGTTTCTGAGCCAGGAAATCCTGGATATACCTGATCCAGCCGAGCAGTCTTATCGTTATTTCTACCTGTTCGCGTCGCAAATGTCGGTGACCTGAGACACAATCCTACGAAACGTGGCACCTTGCCCTGTGATTTCGGACACTGCAAGTCGCGGACAAACTAGCTCAAAATAAAAGGCAGTGACAGGCATCCATCGCCGCTAGTCTCGACAGGCTCTCAGAATATGAATTTATTCGCCAGAAATACCAAACACGTGCGGGTTCGTGGGTCAGTCGCCCCCGGGTTCGAAGAGGTCGAAGCGCAGTTTCAAGAAAATTTCGAACGGCGTGGCGAGCTGGGCGCGGCGTGTGCTGTCTATTATCAGGGAGCGAAGGTCGTTGACTTGTGGGGCGGCTGTGGGGATCCGAAGGCGCGCGCTCCCTGGGAGGAAGACACTCTCATCCTGGTGTTCTCCGCCACCAAAGGTCTGGCCTCGATGACCCTCGCCGTGGCGCACTCGCGCGGTCTCATCGATTACGAGGAGAGCGTCTCCACCTACTGGCCTGAATTTGCCCAGCAAGGCAAACAAAATATCACCGTGCGGCAATTGCTATCCCACCAGGCAGGATTGTGTGTGACGGACGAGCCGGTCGACGCCGCCATGCTCGCGAATCCGGATCGGCTCGCGGAACTCCTCGCGCGGCAAAAACCTCGGTGGGAGCCCGGAACAAAGTATGCCTATCATGCGTTCACGTTGGGCTGGTACGAAGGTGAGTTGATTCGCCGAGTGGATCCGCAGCACCGGACTCTTGGACGATTCTTTCAGGACGAAATCGCGAAACCGCTTGGCCTAGAGTTCTACATCGGTCTCCCGGTCGAAATACCTCAATCGCGGATCGCACAATTGAAGTTCCCTTCGCCACTCGACTACTTCTTCCGGACGAACAAGATGTCGCGACCGTTCCTGAAGTCCATGGGCAGGCGGAAATCGCTGGCGGCTCGCGCCTTCACTCACGCCAAGGATTTCGATCCGAGAGACCGTGCGTTCCTGGCTCTCGAAAATCCCGCGTTCACAGGTGTGGGCCAAGTCCGCTCGATCGCGCGCGCCTACAGCGCCTTTGCCATGGGCGGCTGCGAACTCGGGATTACGCCGCGAACCCTAGTTGCGTTGACCGGCCCTCCCGTACCGCCCGCCTGCGGGATGTATGACGAGATGCTACGCGGCGACGTTGCCTTTTCCCTGGGCTACATTCGCCCGTGCCCGAATCTGAAGTTCGGCATCAGCGACAAGGCCTTTGGTACGCCTGGCGCCGGAGGCAGTTTTGGATTTGCTGATCCCGACGCCGAGGTCGGCTTTGCCTATGCGCCCAACCGCATGGGCCTGTTCCTCTTCGATGATCCACGGGAGAAAGCTCTTCGGGAAACCTTCTACCAGTGCCTGGAGAACCTTCCAAAGAACGAAGCCAAGCGCGCGGCCTGAAACGCCTCCGCGAGTCCGCCAAGAAAGACATTACACCTTATAATTCGCTGCGACGAAGACTGGGCTCAACAACAACGTAGGAGGAACTGTGGGCGACGTTTTGATCCCCGTGAGGTCCGGCGATTTGCCGGCATTCATTGCGATTCCCGAGCAGGACGCACCGTGGCCCGGCGTGGTGGTGCTTCATGACGCCGCCGGTATGAAGGAAGATCTCCGAAACCAGGCTCGGTGGCTGGCACGGGAGGGATTCCTGGCTGCGGCGCCGAACCTGTTCTTTCGCGGCACAGTAATGAAATGTCTGTTCGCGATCGTACGAGATCTGAAGGCAAGGCGCGGTCCGACTTACGACGACGTGGAGGCTGTGCGCGCATGGTTAGATCGGCACGAGGGATGCACCGGCAAGATCGGTGTCATCGGGTTTTGCATGGGAGGCGGGATCGCGCTACTACTCGCGCCAGGTTATGGATTCGGTGCGGCGAGCGTGAACTATGGTGGCCCGCTGCCCGAGGATGCCGAGACCTTTTTTGCACAGGCATGCCCGATTGTCGGGAGCTATGGGGCCAAGGATCGCTGGAATCGGGGCGTGGCGCAGAAGTTAGAACAGACGCTCACTGCGGCGGATATCGCGCACGACGTGAAAGAGTATCCTGAAGCGGGCCACGCGTTCCTCAACAACCACGATACCTTGCTGTTCAAAGCCCTGCGAGTGATTCACATTAGGTATGACGAATCAGCGGCTGAGGATGCGCGCAGAAGGATCGTTAGCTTCTTTCGGCAGCATCTGCGAAGCTAGGCCAGTAGTACTCACTGCATCCAATTTCCTACGGCAAAGCGATCCGCCACTATAACGTTCCGTGGACTTGATTTGCACGCCGTAGCGCGAGGCGACTGGCACGTCTCTCGTGATTCTGATCGCAGTTGATTCAGACGACAGCGGTCCTATAGGTTTGTGTTGGAGCTGCACCCTGGAAATCTATCTGGTCGACGGCACTTACGAGTTGTTCCGGCACTACTACGCCCTGCCATCCGCGAAGGACTCGGACGGAAGGGAGGTGGCCGCGGTCCGCGGTGTCGTCGCTTCGATTCTGGGAATGATCAAAGGCGGCGCCACACATATCGCAGTTGCAACCGATCACGTTATCGAATCCTTTCGCAACGAACTGTGGCCAGGGTACAAGACCGGTGAAGGAATCGAACCTGACTTGTTAGCACAATTCCCATTACTCGAAGAGGTCCTCTCGGCAGCTGGCGTTGTCGTCTGGCCGATGGTCGAGTTTGAAGCGGACGACGCGCTGGCTGCGGCAGCCGTCGCGTCCGCCGGAGACGCGCGTGTCGAACGCGTAATCATCTGCACGCCGGACAAGGACCTTGCCCAATGTGTGCGCGGCACACGCATCGTCCAACTGAATCGCCGGACGCGCGTCACCCTAGACGAGCCCGGTGTGATTAAGAAGTTTGGGATCTCGCCGGTGTCGATCCCAGACTACTTGGCTCTGGTGGGCGATGCGGCAGATGGTTATCCGGGACTGCAAGGCTGGGGCGCGAAGTCGTCGGCTGCCGTCCTAGCCAAGTTTGTCCATCTCGAATCCATCCCTTCGGATCCCCGCGAGTGGCAAGTGAACGCCGCCAACGCGAGTGCCCTCGCAGATACTCTCTTGCGTGAGCGGGAGCGCGCACTGCTTTTTCGGACGCTCGCCACCCTCCGAACCGACATCGTCCTATTCAACGACGTGGACCAGTTGCGCTGGAACGGGCCAACACCCGCTTTCACCGAGCTCGGGGCCCGATTGGATGCAGCGCGTACGGAAACCCGGCGGTCAGTGGCAGGTCATTCCCGGAACTCGCCGATCGACTAGGTTTGGACAGGCGTCCTTGTTTGCGCGTCTACCTATCATCCGCATATCTGCCATCTTCACAATATCGGCTCACGGACCGCGCTGATTATCTCGTGCTCGCGTGAATCGGGAGACTGCTCATGTCGTCCCCCAGCCGCACTTCCCTACTGTTTGCCAAGGAAGCGGATTCGGGAGGTGAAGGCACGGCGATTGTATCCGCTGAAAGTCAGAAATTGCGGAGAGTTGACGTCGGCGTTGACCACCACCGGATTCGAGCGGCCGGTGATATCGTCGAAGCCGCCACGCAGCGCCCAGTAATAGCCAAAAAGGTGGAAACGCTTTTCGAGTTGTAAGTTCAAAGTGAAATAAGTCGGGAAACGATAAGAGCCGGGAGCTCCGTAGAGTAGTTGCTGATCGGTGAAGACGTTGAAGGGGAACCCGGTACGCGCTTCTGCGGAGTAGGCGAGATCCAGCGCATGGATGATGGGAAGACGGAAGAACGGCAACAAACCCCAGGAGAGGAAGCGGTTCGGCGCGTCCCAAAGAAAAGAGCCGGGAGCTTGCGGACTGGTGATGGTCATGGTTTCCGGGACGACGCGACCAAGAATGGGATTGTCCACATTGAAATCGAGGACCTGGTTGGAATGCGTGCTGGAGCGGGTATATGAACCCATCACCATATAGCGCTGATGGAAGCTGCGACGCAGACTCAGCTGGAAAGCGTTGTAGTAGTCGTCACGCGTGTTTTGCAGAATGAAGTTGCCGCCTGGCAAATTGTTGGGTGTGTTGTAAACAAAGTCGTCCCTGCCACGGCGCTGCATGAATTCAGCTTTCATGAAGAGGGATGCCGGGAGTTTCTTTTCGAGTGCAATACTCCAATTCAAAAAGTGCGGAGCCCCGAGGTTGTGGTGGTTGACAGAGAAGGTGGAGGGAACCGGCGATGGGGCTGGGATGACTGTGCCACTGAGATCGGTTGGCTGGCCGGCGGAGTTGAAGAAGTAATCCTGCCGCTCTCCGGCGTACGGCCGCGCAATCAGGATGAGGTCGGTGGCGTCGTAGACGACGCCTATTCCAGCGGAGATCTTGGTGTTGCCCGAGTTGTCCAGGACATAGGTGCCAGCGAGACGAGGAGAGAGCAGCGGAGTGCGGACAATTTCATCCCAGTCGAGACGCAAGCCGGGTTCGAGGAGGAAGCGGTCGGTGATCAGCCAGCGATCTTCCGCGTACGCGCTGGCTTCAAAATTGTAAGTGGCGGAATAGTTGCCGCCGAAAAATACGGAGTAACGGGCACAGGGCGAAGGCGTAATTGGGACTCCGCTGGCACTCGTGGGACATGCGCCGTTGGGCGTGGCTACGGTCTGCCCCGGCCAGTAAGAAATCGGCTGGCGGAGGAAGCTGGCGTCATAGTCGATGCGATCGAGGTCGATTCCGAGCTTGATGTCGTGACGACCATGCACGTAGTGCGGCGGCAAATACAGGTTCGAGAGGCCCTGCCATCGGCGAGCGTTCGTTTGCGAGTTGAGATAGTAGTTGCCGCCGGCGGTATCAAGGGTGATGAAGTACGGCTGAGTGCCGAGCGGAGTTAGCGCGAGATTGTACTGTGAAACGTTGAAACCGGTCTCAAGCAGTGCGCCACTGCTGAAGTAATGCTGGTCCTTGACGGTGCCGACGTAGGCGTATTCAACATCTGTCGGAGTGCTGGAAATGGGCTGCAGCGGCGAAAGGCCAGCATGCTGGTCGTGGATATAGTTGAAAAGGAAACTGGTAGTGAGGATGTTCCGCGAGGTCAGATTAGCTTGGATTTTGGCGAGATTGCCGGCGCGCCAGTAGTGGTCAGCGTCAGCATCGGGCGGAAGCTGGGTGACTATGAAGTTGTCGTATTCGCCTTCGACCGCGTCGAAGAACCACACCTTTCGAGCGCGAATCGGGCCGGAAAACGTCACCCGCGGCGTCCATTGGTCGAGGGCAAGGCCGTTCTTATTTTGAATCGAGGGAATGAAGTTGGTGGCGATGACGTGGAAATGATCGTCGCCGATTCCGGTGTTGAGGCTGAGGACGCCGCCCGAACCTTTGCCGTATTCCGCCGGCTCGCGATTGGGTTCAACCTCGATGGAGCGGAAAGCGTCGGTGCTGACGCGGACGAGCAAAAGGCCATTGGCGGGCTGGGTGACGTTGAAGCCGTCGAGCAAAGTAAGAGTTTGATAGGTTTGGGCGCCAGCAACATGGGGCTGGCCCGAGGAATCCTGCACCACCCCAGGGATGAAATTCAGCACGTTGCGGTAGTCGTGTGTCGCCGGGTAAGGAATATCAATGATGTCCAGTCCGGAGATTTGTTCTTTCGAGGAAACCTGCGCGGGATCAATCGCGGAGGGAGACTCGTTCACATTGATCACAGACCGGACTTCCTGCACGCGAGAGAGGGTGATGTCCACTGCGCCTGTGACTTCCGGCTGAACGGAGGGCAGGACTGCCGCGTAGAACCCCTGCTTCTCGACCCGAAGCTGAAACGCGCCCTTGGGCAAGCTTAGGAAAGTGCAGCGTCCGGCGAAGTCGGTTTCGCAATGCAGTAGATTGGTTTGCGAGGCAGCGCCGAGCAGCACGCGGGCGGAGTCGACGGCAACGCCGGTTGCGTCGGTGACGGTGATCTCGAGCTTGTATGAATCACTGGTCGAAGGCTGAGTTTGGGCAAGGCAGAGACGCACGAGGAGCATCAGTGCCGCGAACCAAAGAACCCGTTTCTCGATGGATACGAAGCCACGCACAGAACTACCTGCCCAGAATGTATTCTCTCTCAGGCGCGAACCGGGCGAGATTGATTATTGTGGAATTGTTCTGTGGACTTATCAGGTCTCAAATAGTCCGTCCGACGGGGCAGAATTTGGCAGCGCGAACAGACTTGGCTTCTGCAGTCACCGCTGAGAGATGTCGCGCAGAAAATCGGACCTCGACAGAACGTCCTCTGGTCGCAAGTATCCAAAGAGCTGAATAAGCTTCGCCACCGTGCCTGTCCATCCCGTCTGGTGACTTGCGCCGATGCCGGCACCATTGTCTCCGTGGAAGTACTCGTAGAACAAAAGGCAGTCGCGCCAGTGCGGATCGTTCTGAAACTTGCTGCATCCCCCGAAGACCGGGCGGTGTCCGTCCGCATCCTTCAAGAAAGTAGCAACTAAACGATCGGAAAGGGCGTGCGCTACCTGAAACAGAGTCATTTGTACCCCAGAGCCTGTGGGAAATTCGATCAAGAAAGAGTCTCCATAATATTGATACAACACCATCAGTGCACGCACGATCAGCACGTTAACCGGCATCCAGACCGGCCCCCTCCAGTTTGAATTTCCTCCGAACATCCCACTGTTGGACTCCGCAGGCATGTACTCGACCCGATACTCTTGTCCGTTCACGGCGAGAACGTAAGGATGATCCTTATGCCAACGAGAGAGGGCGCGGATGCCATGCGGGCCCAGGAACCTTTCCTCATCGAGCATCCGTCTGAGCACACGGCGGAGCTTGTCCTCGTTCAAGATCGACAACAAGAACCGGCCGCTGTCGCCGGGCTTTCTGGGAGGAGCGATGTTGGCGATGAGGTCGGAGTGACGTTCGCAGAACCGGTCAAGCTTGTCTAGGAGATTGGGGAAACGGGACAGGAGTTCGGGGGAAATGACAGTCGTAGCGCAAAGCGGGAGCAGACCGACGATGGAACGCACCTTAATTCTTTCAGCTCCGCCATCTGGCAGTCGGAGCAAATCGTAGAAGAACCCATCTTCCTCGTCCCACAGATCGTCCATATTGATTCCCACGCGATCCATGGCGCCCGCGATGCGCAAGAAGTGTTCGATAAACTTTTGCGCCATGTCCTCGTACGTCGAGTCCTCGGGAGCCAACTCAAGAGCAATCTGCAACATCGACTGACAGAAGAACGCCATCCATGCGGTTCCGTCAGCTTGTTCCAAAACTCCGCCAGTGGGTAAGGGTGCGCTCCTATCAAAGACTCCGATGTTGTCGAGCCCCAAGAATCCGCCCTCGAAAACGTTCCGGCCGTCGCGGTCTTTCCGGTTTACCCACCACGTGAAATTTATCAAAAGTTTCTGAAACGCTAGCTTGAGAAATCTGGTGTCGCCTTTCCCGGTTTGCTGCTTCTCTGAGAGGTAGATGAAAATCGCAGCCCACGCGTGCACCGGGGGATTCACGTCACCGAAGTTCCACTCGTAGGCTGGCAACTGACCGTTCGGGTGCTGATATAGTTCGTGAACCATCAACAGCAGCTGCGACTTTGCAAACTCCATGTCCACGGTCGAAATCGCAACCGCGTGGAAAGCCAGATCCCACGCCGCAAACCACGGGTACTCCCATTTATCGGGCATGGAGATCACATCATCATTTACCATGTGCATCCAGCCACCATTTCGTATTCCCGCGGCACCCGCGGAGGTTACGACTCCGTGCTCTTTCAACCACCGCTCAAGATCAAAATAGTAGTATTGCTTGGACCACAGCATGCCAGCGAGAGCTTGGCGCATCACCATGCGTTCGTCATCATTCAGATTGGCAGGAGAAATAGTTCGGTAGAAGTCGTCAGCCTCCCGCCTGAGCCTGTCAAAGGTTGTATCAAAAGGCTGGTAGAACGAGGTTTCATCGCATCTCCGGCTCCGGTTCAGCTTCATTTTGAGAACGAACTGACCCTTCGGTTCAATCTCTACGGTGCAGTGCGCAGCTGCTTTCGTCCCTTGATTGGCAGGATTGACACAGTCGTGCCGTCCTTCGATAACGAACCGATGGAAGGCGTCTTTCACAAACGGACTGGAGTTCGCACGACCCCAAATCCTTTCCGCGTTTGTCTCGTTGTCGGTGAACAGTAGCCTGCTTTGCCGATCAACGTGCCAGTAAAAACTCCCAAGCATCGGATGGGATGCTTCGACGCAGCGTGCGCGCCCAGAATCGACGCTTCGCAACTGGGGCGGCGATGAGGTCCTGTTCCCGTCCGGATCCGTCCAGGTATTGCGAAACCAGAGGTGGGGAAGCAGGTGTAGCGTCGCTGCGAAGTCGCCACGATTGATCGCTGTGACTCGAATCAAGACGTCTTCTGGTTCCTCCTTGCAGTACTCGACGAAGATGTCAAAGTAGCGATCCTCCGCAAATATGCCTGTATCAATCAACTCGTACTCCGGTTCGTTGCGGGAGCGCTGCCCATTGGTCTCCACCAGGTCGTCATAGGGAAAAGCGCCCTGGGGGTATTTGTAGAGATACTTCATATAGGAGTGAGTCGGCGTGCTGTCGAGATAAAAATAATATTCCTTGCAGTCTTCGCCGTGCTGGCTCGAACCAACCCGTTCGTTGGCTATTCTACTTTCTGCTTCTGTCGGCGCAGCCAAACACTACTGGTGAATTCGCTTATCGCCAAAAAAGGGCCCGTCTGACGCGCGGCGATGTCCCTTGGAACAGCGCCTAAGACAATAATGGAAAGGAGAGCCTGGCTCTCCCTTGGGGAAGGGTGAACTTTAGCGTCCAGGGGAAGGGCGACGCTGGCGATGCAATGTTCGAGCATTGAGAGGCCTTTTGTCAAGTCGAGTTACGTTTTTTTCTCATACCACATTCGAAGTGCCCCGGTCTGCCTGATATGAGAATGCCCGTTTGCTGTGCGGAGTTACCAGGTCAAGGAGCGGACGCCCCTCGGTTCCAAGATTTGCGAGGGGAAACAAAGCGAGAGGATTCGGGTTCTACTTCTTAGGAGGGCCCGCAGGTATGCGTCTATCTCTCGTTATATGGTTGACCGTTTGCTTTGCAGGCCTAGCGTCGGCCTTCCAGCAACCGACGAATCCCTGGGCCACGGTTCCGCGGCCGCCGCACGTGGTTTCGGCTCCGTACGACTCCAAGGCTGAGAGCCAGCTTCTTGATCTTGCGGATCAAGCCCGGGCCGAAGCCGGACTCGCGCCGCTACAAAGCGATGAAGGACTAACGCGGGCTGCGCGGAAACACTCGGAGCTCATGGCTTCGCGGAAGGAGCTTTCCCATGAATTGCCCGGTGAACCCGCGCTGCCACAACGCTTGGCAGCCACGAGCACACTGCAATTCAGCGCGGAGGGAGAAAACGTAGGTGTCGCCCCGAGCGCAGCAGAAGTGCACCGGGGCTTCATGCGTTCTCCGCATCATCGCGAGAATCTACTCAATCCCGATTACAACGTGGCCGGATTTGCCGTCGTCCGCAACGGAAACACGATTTACGTGACCGAGGATTTCGGACACGGTCTGCCGAGCCGCTAGTCGAGGCTCGCCACGTTCCTGTTCCCATTACTGCCTTCGCCAGAGCGCATTCTTAAGTGCAGCTATTCGTGCGGTTCGGTGTAACGCCGAGGAGACGGAAGAATCGGTAATCCGCTGACCGCGATCGAAAATGTTTTCTCTGCGGATTTGCCATCGAGGCCCTCAGCCGCAAACCGCACTTTGTAATTACCGGCAACTGTGTACGTATGATTGAGAATTGCGCCATCGGCGATCACCCCATCGCCGAAATCCCAATGACAGGCGAGCGCGGGGGCCCCGTCTTTGGACACGGTGCTGGAGAACTCAATTTCTTCCCCAATCTTTGCCTGTGTCCGTACTTGAAAGGCAATCGAAGGTGCGGCGATCGGAATCGAAGTATCAATAATTTTGATCAGCTTGACTGAGTGCGCGGGTTGGTTGTCCAGGCGGAGCATTTCGTGTTCCATCGTTAACGGCTGATCTTGCGCGAACGAATCGGATAATTTGTATGAATGCCCTCTGGGGAGTTTTAGATCGGACAAAGTGAAAGTGTGAGAAGTCGGCTGCTCCGACCAGTTAAAGACTGCCAAAATCGACTGACGCTGATCTTCGTGCTGCAGAAAAATGCTCGGTTGCTCATCCTTATCTGCATAAGTCAGGAGATCTAGTGGCACAGCAGCGCGTCCAAGTTTCGCCATTGCAAGCAAATCAGGATTCTTGACCAATGCCACGCGGTCCGGATCACTCCCCAGTGTTGGAAGGTCGTCGCCAATTTCGAACATTCCTCCAGAAACTGCCGCCAGAGCGATCGAGACCTGAGCGTCGTTTAATGTAAGTGGAGCTTGAATGGTACGTTCTTCAATGAGCTGCCGCGAAACCGTGAACGCGTCCGGGTCAGAGATGAAAAAGTTCCTATGCATATAATAACGCGCTGCGATGCCCGGCTCAGCCTCCTTACTGCGGAGAAATGAATGACCGGTATCCTGGGATATCCTGCCTTCATCAACCAGACCAACCGGGTTCAACATCGGACTCCCGTCTTTATCGAGGAGTACGTCTTCGCCGACTGCCTTGCGGATAATCTCGAGCCCGATGCGCTGCGCTTCAAGTGCGGTCGTATTCGGACGATGGTAATAGCCCTCGATTGCGGTGTTGTCCATGAAGTCGAGCTTAATGTAGCGCACGCCCCATTCCCGGACCAGAGTGCGATAGGTCTGCCGAAGATATTCCTGGGCGTCGGGATGAGTAACATCTAAGACGAACAGGCGTTCGCCCTCCACCTCCTCGGCTGTTGCGATGGAAATCGGATCGCCATGTGCGTTGTGCAGCAGCCAATCTTTATGGTGCTCGTAAATCCAGGCCCGCTCGGCTACTTCAAAGGGAGCCGTCCAAATTCCCACCTTCAATCCCAATCGGCAAATGCGATGAGTAAGATCCCGCATGCCATCGGGAAATTGAGAGGCATTGGGCGTCGTGTATTCGCCGCGAGCGTATCCGTAACCCATGTCAAAATGAAAATAGTCGTAGCCCAGATCCTTCAAATTCTCGGCCAGCCACTGAGCGTTCGTGAGCGTAGCTCCTTCGGTGATCTTTGCGTAAAAGGCCGTCCAACTCCACCATCCAAGCATATTGTCCGGGCTGATGCGACTGTGATGCAGCTCTCGAATCGCGGCGCCGTAGTGATCGAGTTGCGAATGATAGTCTCTTCCTGCGGCAAACATTACACGTTCTGAAACCATCGATTCGCCTGCTGAAAGGGGGACGTTGAGTTCAATCAGATTTTCCGCCGGTCCTTCTCGCAGAACGGATTCAGCATCGGTGGCTTGTATCTCCGTAGTTCCAGTCGAATCGACCGTGTATGAACCGATGCTGGGGCCCTCTGCTGATGAAGATTGCGTCTGCAAATGAATGATGGTGAGGAAGCGACTGGAAGTCAGAGCCCCCACAAACAGACTCTCCTTGCTGTCCCGGTTGTAGACAAGTTGGCTGCCCACGGCCCGGTGCATGCCCTTGAGAGCTTTTCCTAAATCGTAAATCTGCAACGGCGGCCAATCCTCGCTGAAGCTGTCCGAGAGAACTCGGTCGCTCTTCTCGGTGCCACCGAGATCGATAATTTTGTTGCCGACGGCCTCGATGCTCCGGACACTTTGGACCGTTAGCGGCTTGCCTGTGTGATTTTGTACCTCAGCCTCGATGACACCAAAAGCTCTTCCGTCATAGATCTGCAGTGTATAGGCGAGATCAGGCAGATTCGAAAGTCCCGACGAAGTGACTGTTATTTTCTTGCCATGCCCAAGAGCATCCTCAAAAGTCGATTGTGATATCTCATGTTTCGGATAATCGGTTGATTTAAGCCACTTGTGTTCAATCTCTGCCGCTACTCTTGCGTGAATGACGCTGTCCCCGCCGTTTCCGGTTTGGATTTCATAGGTTCCGTCACTCGGCTGAACGACCACGGATAAGCCCTCGATATGAGCAGCTACCTGAGAAGTCCGAGCCGGGTCAGAAGAGCCCAGACAGGCTTCAACCAGGATCAGCATGCAGGCCACCGCTATGAAGAGGGTTGCACTCTGGACCCGACGGATTTGTCCCACCAATTGTTTTGGCACCTGAAAACCACGAAGAGTATTTCCAATCATGAATTGCTCCTGTTACAGCGGGATCTTGATGCGGCCTCACGCGGAATTCTGGCTCGGATTGAACGGCCATGTAGCTTTCCACTTCGCCCTGATGAAAAAAACCAGAATGTCGGTTAGAAACGTCAATAAACCGATCTTGATGTAGAGCCAGCCGGAGGTCAGAAAAACATACGCCCAAACGATCGGCGCTGGTGGTATGGAAGATGTCTATCGCGCCCGCGACGAGCACCTCCATCGTGATGTTGCCATGAAGGTTCTTCCGCCCCGTATGAACTATTCGCAACACTTATTTGACGAATTCCCCTTGTCCCACGCTGGACCACGGATTGTACGTAAGACAAAACCGAACCCGGTCAGAGATGGGTGGATGACTATAGAACAAGAAAACGTTTATGGGGTTTGGATCGGGATCGGATAAACCCACTTCACCCAATACCTGGAGAGCCTGCGCCGCGATCTGCCCCGAATCCAGTGTCAGCCCGTGCGTCACTTCGAGTCCGTACTGGTCTGCCTGGTGCTCCAAATACCGGCTGAAAGCTGAGCCGACCGGGTTTATCACAAATAAAAACACCGACAGCAGCAACAACAGCACCGGCAGCGATGCCCAATCCTGCAAGCCGCGAATTTCCCAGCGGCTACTCCAGCGTGCCAGCAACCACCCGATGGTGCGATACCCCACGTAAAAAGCGACGAGTAGAAGAACGGCAAAGAAAGCCAGCCCCTTCGGTATGTGCTGGAGGACGTAGTGCCCCATCTCGTGGCCGGCAACAAATACGATCTGCGGGGTGTTCATCTTCGCGATGGTTGTGTCCCAGACCACAATGCGCTTGGAAGCGCCAATGCCCGTCACATAGGCGTTGAGGTCAGTGGTCTTTTCGCCGGCTCCCATCCAAAACATGCGCTCCGGCGGAATGTTTTGCCCCGCGCGAGACACCATTTGCTCGAGACTAGCCGTAAGCGCTGGATCCTTTTGTTGCAGGGGTTCGAACTTGTGAAACATGGGGTCGATAACCAGCGGTTGCAAAAAGAACAGAAACACGCCGATCGGCAAAGTGATCAGCCAGAAATAAAACCACCAACGACGGGCACTCCCCCGGATGACGACATAGAGAAGCCAAATAAGGATCGTACCAATCACGAGCGAGATCAGCTCGGCCTTGATCCAATCCCAACTCCACGAACCCCATCCCTGTACTGAAATCCCGTACTGCTTCTCCACCCATTCGCCATAGATATCCAAGGGCAAAGTCAAAATCGCTATCGTCAGTAACAACAAAGGAGAGAACAGCGCACTCTGAAGAAAGCTTTTCGACGAGAACCGCTCACTCCAGTTCCGATATTTCGGCGCCAGTTTCCAGCGCAGAATCAGCCACAAAACTGCGATTCCATAAATAAAGCCGAGCAAAGCCAGCCGGAAACGAATGCGATTAAGACGGTGCGCCTTCGTGTACAGATCCGGTGGCAGCGTGTAGGCAGTGATTTTCGCGCCGGACTGTTGTTGTGCGGTGGACGTCGTGGTTCTAGGTGCGCTAGAAGGCACCGGCTGCACCTGCGCGCTGAAAGCGGCGGCCAGCGATCGATCCTGGGGAGCCATCAACGCAACGACGCAGCATGTGAGCAGTGTAACTGCGCGAACAACCCGGGATGTGGTCATGATTAGCCAGTATTTCATATCAATCCGATCCTTCAATGTTGAATCTCCCGGCCCCGATTACGCGTCCTTCCGGGCGGTCCATACGCGACTTGTTTCTGAAGCGCAGTAGGTGCAGAATTATCGAAACCGCCGGCCCAAGAGGGCGTTATGGAGACAACACACCGCAAGCAACATAGGTTCCGGTTGTCGGCAATGCTGAGCTCGAAACAAGTGGTTTTCTGTGCTTTGATAATCGATTTGTTACCCGCTCCTCTGTTCGCACAAAGACCACGAATGACTTACAAGACGGCGCCGGTGATGGTCCCCACGACGCCGGATGATCGCGTCGTGGTCGAAAAGGGTGACTCAAAACCGACTGCCCGCGAAACTAAAATGTGTTCGATCCAGCCGTTTCCAGGGATGGCCAATTCTGTCAGCGTTACGAGCTTGCAGATTCCCCGCAAGGCTCAAAAAGAGTACGAACAAGCCTGTGCGGCCCTGAACAATAAGAAACTGCCTGAGGCTGAGCGGCATTTGCACAAGGCAACCGAAATCTACCCGAAATACGTCGCCGGATGGGTAATGCTGGGTCAGATTCTAGAGACAAGGCAGCAAACAACCGGGGCACGTGATGCTTGTTCGCGGGCGTCAGGCGCCGATCCAAATTACTTGCCCGCCTATCTTTGTTTGGCGGAGATCGCGGGACGTGAGCAGGAATGGAATCAAGTTTTGAACCTGACGGGTCGCGCACTTGAACTCGATCCGGTAAATGATGCGTATGCGTATTTTTTCAGTGCTATCGCCTATTTCAATCTTAACCAGGTGCCCGAAGCGGAAAACCGAGCGTTGAAAGCCGAAGCGATTGACAGGAATCACTACGTACCGCTGCTGCAGTTCTTACTTGCTCAGATTTACGAAGCAAAGCATGACGCAGCTAATGCCGCTTCTCACCTGCAGGAATATCTGAAGCTTGCGCCGGGTTCCCCTGTTTCCGATAACCTGAAGAAGGATTTGGCAGAATCACAGAACCCAAAGTAGATTCACCAGCCCAAGTTTCGGCCCGCGTTCCAGACCACTGCAAAGCAGATCATTCCACGACCCCATGAGCTAAATATCATCAACATGAAAAAACACATGAAAAAACCGCCCAGTAATAACTATTGAGTCCCGCATAATATAGCGATACTTTTCCGAGGTGGCTGCGTCTAATCAAGCATGGGAAACCCTGCCGGAGTACGACGCGATTTCGAAGCCCTGGAGAAACGGCGCTTCCACGCCATTCGCCTGTTCGAGCGAGGCGAGAATCAATCTGCCATTGCCCGCCAAGTCAAGGTGGTTCGTCAAACCGTGGCCCGTTGGGTGAAACAGTATCGTGCCCAGGGCAAGTCCGGACTGCGCAAAGCCGGACGGGCCGGGCGCAAGCCCGGTTTGAGCGAGAAAGACCGGCAGCGCCTGCACACTTTGCTGCTCCAAGGTCCCGAGCGACTGGGCTTCGAAACTCCGCTGTGGACCTGCCCACGCGTGGCCCACCTGATCCAACAGGAATTTGGCGTGCGTTATCACGAGGGACATGTGTGGAAGATTCTGGTCAGTCTTCACTGGAGTCCGCAACGGCCCACCGGACGAGCGCGGGAACGCAACGAAGAACAGATCCGGCATTGGAAGAAGAAGGTGTTGCCTGCTCTTAAAAAAAAGCCCTCCGCGAGGGGCGCATCCTGATCTTTGTCGATGAGAGCGGGTTGAGCCAGCGGCCGCATCGCTGCCGCACTTGGGCGCCACGCGGCCAGACCCCGGTGCTGCAGTACAACTTTAACTGGAAAACCCTATCCGTGGCCGCCGGGTTGACGGTGTGGAACTTCTACTTCCGTTTGTACCCGGGGTCGATCAAAAAGGCGCAAGTGCGGGACTTTCTCCAAACCCTGGTGCGGCATCTGCCGGGGCCGTTGTTGCTGCTCTGGGACCGGCTGCCGGGACACCGCAGCCGACTGGTGCAGGACTACATCGCATCCCTCCAAGGCTGGATCCATCAGGAGTACCTGCCCTCCTACGCTCCGGAGTTGAACCCGGTGGAGTTCATTTGGGCCCACTGGAAGCAGCACGAGCTACCCAACGTTTGCCCCAAAGATTACTACCAGCTCAGTCAAGCGGCGCTGCGGACTCTGCGACGCATGCGCCGCCGCCCGCGATTGATCACCGCCTTCTGGCAACAGGCTTCTTTGTGGTCAGAATGACTCTATATTATGCGAGGTTCAATAGGTAAGACGTAAAAAACTGTGATTAGAAAATAGGTGAAGAATTGAGAAAATGAGAGCTAGAGCAGTTCCCCGATTTGGAGCTTTGCCAGGTCTCCGTGGCAGTCAAGATGCACCTCCGCACTGATAACGCGCTGTTGGCAGCCGTAAGCGCAAAGGCTGAGAGCGGAGTGATGCTGGTCACAACTTGATGTGACGGGAGCTACGGCAGCGCAGCGTGTTTCGCGTCACAATGAGTTTGCTCGGAAGTGCGGTGTGCCGCAGGGAAAGTCGGACGAAAGGCTTACCGCCTGCGAGGTGACGTATGACGGGAACGCTTTGGGTCGCCATCGCCGTTCTGGGGATCGGGGCTGCTCTGTTCGTATACCGCGCTATCCTAGGCGTGCAGACTTATTTTGGATACAGAGGCAAGCGCCTTGTCACCTGCCCAGAGACCCACAAAGCTGAGGCTGTTGACATAGCGGCTAGCAAGGCTGCAGCTGATGCCTTTCTATCCGAACCCACCCTGCGTTTGAAGCAATGCTCACGGTGGCCCGAGCGGCAAGACTGTGGCCAGGAATGCCTGCAGCAGATCGAAGCAGATCCGGAGAACTGCCTCGTCTGGAATATTGTTTCGCAGTGGTATGAAGGAAAGAAGTGCGTGATCTGCCACAAGACTATCGGCAAGCTTCACCACCTGGATCACGCGCCAGGGTTGCTCAGCCCAGACCACAAAACGGTTGAGTGGAGAGAATTGCGGCCTGAACAACTTCCTGAGGTGTTTGCCACCCACCGCCCAGTTTGCTGGGATTGCCATGTGACCGAGATGTTTCGACGCCTGTATCCCGAACTGGTCGTGGACCGGGAACCGGAACCAAAACGTATCCGGTATTAGTTGTTTGCGGATAGGCGATTTTGTCGATTCTCGGCTTGCTGAGCACCCAGTCTTTGGCTCGTGATCCGGGCAACTCTAGTGCGTCGATTGGTCGCCTCAAGGAGCACACCCCATGACGTTCGCGATCTCCAGCCCGAGTTTTTCAAATGGTGGGAAGATTCCAGCCAAGTTCACCTGTGACGGTACCGATGTTTCTCCTGAGCTGACATGGACAGCTTCCCCTCCCGGCACGCAGAGCTTCACCTTGATTGCAGATGATCCCGATGCTCCCGTTGGAACTTGGACCCACTGGGTTCTCTTCAATCTATCCACCCACACCACCGCCTTACCCGAAGGCGTTGCCAAGGTAGATGAAGTGCCCAACGGTGGACGCCAGGGTCGTAACGACTTCCGCAAAATCGGCTATGGCGGCCCCTGCCCGCCTTCCGGCAAGCTCCATCGCTACTTCTTCAAACTCTATGCTGTGGGCAAAATGCTCGACTTGAAACCCGGCGCCAGCAAAGAGGACGTCGAGTTGGCCATGCAAGATCACATACTGGCTAGGGCCGAACTGATGGGCACCTATCGGCGCTGACCAGAGCTCTCGCCACATGCGAGGACCGTCCGTTCAGCCGTTTGATAACTTCGTCTATGGGGCTCCCCCCATGGCGCCGCTGTTGTTCCGGAACCTAATGGTGCTCGGCGTCATTGCGCTCTGGCAGCTTCGAACCCACGAACCTATGTCGGCAGGCCGAACCCCGTACTAACTGGAAGAGGGCGCACTACTGCGAGCCAGGCATTGGATGTTCTTCTTCAATCGCATTCGGTACGAGTTGCAGATAGACCTGCTTTGGCAGATTCGTGTTCCATTGGCCAGTAACCTTCGCGTATCCAACCATGCCAAGAAACAAAATTGCGATTCCCGCGACCATGCTCCAGGCCGGAATTGCGCGGCGCTTTCGCACCCCTGAAGGAATGCTCACCGTCAGTGCATTTTTCGCAGGGCAGATTGCGACACACTCCAGACAGACTGTGCACTCGGCGGAGCGGATTTGCAACAGCGTGTCTACCGGCAACGCTGAGGGACACGCTTGCAATCGAGCCGTCGAGAGCGGCCGCGCTTGCCGTTCGTTCGCAGATTTCCCGGGAGACTTCCGGAGTAAGTCGTGCGTCGGCTGGCTTGGCCATCAGCTTCAGCATCTGCTGGATGCGCTCGTCTGAGATAAGGCTGAGGAAAGGCGACTGCTCAAGTTGCACTGCCATGCCCTGTCGCAGCGTCCCGTCAAAGACAGAGTCGCCAGTCGTGTTCGTGAAGTCGGCGAGCACAATCGTGTCCTTTTCGGTCAGTTTCGCCGTGCGGTGGAAGTGGAAGTAGAAATACCCCGCGACTGACAATGCGAACCCAGCCACGACAGCGGGAACGATCGCCTTCCAACGTTTTCCAATACCAATTGGGGCTTCGGCCTTTACACTGATGGCCGCCGCCACTAAATCCCGGTCCCCGGAATTGATCAAGGCAGGTCCCGCGACGTCCGTCTTGACTGTCGAACCGCCTTGGCCGTGAGGTGCCCGGACTTCCACCATCGGTGCGACAAACCGATAGCCCTTTCCCGTGATCGTTTGTACGAAAAGCGGCTTTTCCGGGTCGTCCTTCAAAACCTGACGGATCTTCCGGATTGCGGCGTTGATGCCGCTATCGGTATCTAGGAAAACATCTTTGCCCCAGATCCGTTCGATGATCTCTTCTCTGGTTACGAGTCCCCCCCTGCGTTCCACTAGTAAGAGCAGCAGTTCCATGGGAATTCGTTCCAGCTTAAGACGACGCCCCGAACGGCGCAGTTCGTAAGCGTGCGGGTCCAATTCGAGATCGCCTCCGAGCCTGACTATGTCCGTCAGCATAGGGACAACACCATCAGTAGACGGCACCATTTTACTCGGACTCCGACGCCCGACCATAAACGTAAGCGGTCGCGCAGGTTACGAGTTCAGCAGAAATGCAGACAATCTTCATGGGCTCGCCATTGTCAGCAAGCGGCCACCCACAGCATGATGCGCTCGATTTGTTGCAAAAAAGGAGGCAACATGAAGACCAGAATCGCAATTTCCATCTCCGCAGCGACCCTGCTGGCGCTAGCTGCCCCGGTTTGTCTGCCAGCACAAGAACAATCAAGTAGACACGAGGCGAAGCCTGCTCACTATCGAGTCATTGATCTCGGCACCTTGGGAGGAACGTTTGGCGTGGCTTATGGCATCAATAACGCAGGCAAAGCGGGTGGGGGCGCGACCCTCGCCAACGGCAATCAACACTCCTTTCTGTGGACGCTGAGCGGAGGCATGCATGATCTCGGGACGCTCGGCGGACCCAACAGCGCCGCCGGGGGGCCCAACAGCCGAACCCAGCTTGCGGTCCTCTCCGATACGACCACGACGGATCCTTTCGGCGAGAACTTTTGTGGCTTCGGTACTGGCCTCATCTGCCTCGGCGCTGTCTGGCAAAAAGGCGTCATGACTGCGCTGCCCACCCTTGGCGGCAATAACGGGGCGGCCATCGGGATCAACAATCGGGGGCAGGTTATGGGCTATGCCGAGAACGACTCGAAGGATACAGCCTGTCCAGCGCCCCAGGTTCTCGACTATGAAGCCGTGATTTGGGGACCCCAGCCCGGTCAAATACAGGAGCTTCCTCCGCTGCCAGGAGACACTGTCGGATTTGCCCTCGGTATCAACGACAAGGGCCAGGACGTCGGCTCGTCGGGCTCTTGCGCAGATACTCCGCTTGTTCCTCAGCCGATCGGGCCGCACGCTGTGCTTTGGGACAACGGCTCACCTATCAACCTCGGTAGTCTCGGAGGTCAGCTAATCAGCACTGGCGCCGCCGTCAACAACCGCGGTGAAGTTGTTGGTGCCTCGGACCTGCCCGGCGACAGGGCTCTGCATAGTTTCTTGTGGACCCGGGAAACCGGCATGCGGGATCTCGGCACGCTTCCCGGTGACATCAATAGTTTGCCCGGAGCTACGGGCGGCATAAATAACCGGCAACAGGTCGTGGGCTGGTCCTGTAAGAAGACAGGCAAGTGCCGCGCCTATCTGTGGGAAAACAACGTCATGACCGACCTGAATTCGCTTATCCCTGCCCATTCACCGCTGCACCTGGTGATCGCCTTCGCGATCAACGATAACGGAGTGATCGTGGGTCAAGCCGTGCAGAAGAAGACGGGCGCAACCCACGCTTTCCTAGCCACACCATTACGCGACCCTCAACAGTGATGGCGAGGTGATTTAATCGATAACAAGACTTGGGGACCGCCGTGCTGCCACCGGCGGTTTCCCTCCTACAAGGTATCCAGAAACCATCAACGTCAAGGCACGAAATAAAGGATCACCGTTTCGGAGGTCTTCGATGTCAACAACACTGACAGCGCGCAGGCAGAGGTCGTGGTTGCGTCCAAAATATTTGCTGTTTACTGCCATCCTCCTGATGTTGGCCTACGTGATCCCTCACGATGAGAGTTTTCTGGTGCATCCGAAGGATCCGCTGTGGCAGCACTACGAACCCTTTAAGTGGTGGCTGTTGCCACATGGAATCGCCGGTGCGTGTGCTCTGCTGCTGGGCCCGATGCAGTTCTCCGACCGACTTCGCAATCGTTTTCGGCAGCTCCATGGTGTAGTCGGCCGAATCTATGTCACAGGTGTGTTCTTGGCGGCACCGCTCGGCTTTTACATCCAGTTTTTCCAGGAGCGCATGGGCGATCCCCGATCTTTCAGTATTGCCGCAGCGGTGGATGCCGCGTTGTGGATGATTACTACCGGAATTGCGTTGGCCTTCATTCTCAAACGGAAGGTTCAGGAGCACCGGCAATGGATGACTCGCAGCTTTGCGGTCGCACTAGTTTTTCTGGAGGTGCGAGTGATCGGTGGCGTGGGGGGATGGGAGAATCTCGACGTCCATACGAATGAAACCATTGTTTGGGCGTGCCTTGCCTTTTCGATTCTTTCGGCGGACCTTGTGCTTCAGTGGCAGCAACTGGGGGCCAACGCTCGGTGTTGTACCAGCGCCGACCAGTTTCCCTCTAAACTTCGGGAAGGCGGTGGACCATCCCGTTAATTATCCAGAAACGGGCTTCGGGGAGATCAATGGCGATCTCCACGAAGCCGACTCCTCGTTATTAATCCGGTCAAATTCCTCCACGCAACGCTGAAATCCTTTCCCCTCTCCTCTTCCGACAAAACCAATAGCAATACAATTGATGCGGGCATGAGCGCGGCCCGACCGCGCCAGGGTTATTGATTGTCGGGCACTTCGCTCATCTCCTCTACGGTGATGGCGCGCAACCCACCCCGTTCCATTAGGTCGCCGGTTACGGAAACGTACTTTCCAAAGTGCGGCATTAGTAATGGACGCACATCTTTCTCCGGAGTGGGATCGACAGGAATATACAGCTCGCCGTTTTTCGTAAGCAGAACGATGGGCGAGCCCTTTTTGACGCAGTCCATCGCACACGAGCCCTGCGGCTTCATGGATCCCTTGTAGCGCAAGGGGCACTCGGCATCTCGGATGTAGCCCTGTATCGTCACGGCATGAGCCGCAGGGGTTTCGTCTGCCGCGTTCGCGTTCTTTTGTGAATAGAACGGGAAGCCAACGCACGCAATAAGTGCTAGGGTTGCCATTCCGACTTTCAGTGATAGTGTTACAAGCTTCACGGGTGTCCTCCTTTTGTGGTTGTTGGTTCAGCTATCTGAAATGTAGGGAACGATGCTTTCTCTGACCAGTGCGGGAAGTCATGGAGCGAGAAAAATATTCGATTATAACTTCGGGCGATGCGAGTAGATTCGAGTCGGAATCAACTGAGATTTGAGGTGCAGATTCGATGCGTGGAGGTCGCAAACGGGAACCCGCCGCTTAGGCAGCAATGAAGAATCTAGTCAGCGGTCGGTTCCGCTGCGTTTACATCGCGTTCAGCATGAAAGCCGCGACTCAGCCATGAGTCGGCGGAGAGCCGACCTGGCCCATGTGCCGCGATCGTGAGCGACACGGCAGCCAGAATCATCGACAACTCATAGTTGTGGACTTCTAGCAAACGGCCGGAAGGCAAATCAACCCGCTGGAATGCAATAGCCATCTCCAGCGTCAGAAATGCAGCCGCAAGACGGCTGCCAAGTCCGATGATGAGCAAGGCTCCCCCAACTGTTTCCATAGTTCCTGAAATGTAAGCAAAAAATCCGGGGAACCCCATTTGTCCAAATGCCTGCACCCATTCCGGCCCATGCTGCAGCTTGGGCAGGCCATGAGACAAGAAGATGATCCCCGCGGCCCATTGCAATGCCAGGATCGACAACGCGGGAGCGTAAAAAGATTTGAAGGCCAACATGCGCGCTTTCATTTCTTCTCCTTTTCAGAGCCCAACCGCTTCGTCGTAGTCGAGTTCAGGGCAATCCGGACGCTGGTGCGTTACGCCGGCGCAACAAAGAGCAAGCAGATCCATCTAAGTTTAGGCAGCCTCCGGCACGCTCGCCAGTGCAGGAAGTCATTGCTGAGAACCATGACTTCTGACACATCTGCCGCAAAAGGCAATCTGTAATAATGCGTTATATGCAGCAGGCATTACCCTCGTCTCCGGCTTATCACCGCGTACTGCGGGCAGCCGGAATTGGAACCTGGGTGTTCCTCGGCCTGCCGATTCTCGACAGCTCAACACGCAGCGGCGAATCGCTAACTGGGGACCGGTGGGTTGCTTGGCTAGTTCTGTTTCTTATGTTTGGCCCGGCTTTTTGGTTCAGCTCAAGCCCGGCTAGGCGTTCCGTGCTGATGCGGTTGCTTGCACTCCTGGCCGAAACCATTGCGGCCCTCGGAATGACAGCACTGCTGCAAGATTATTTTGTCGGTTTTCTGCTGGTCATCGTTTCCTGGCAACTCGCCTTAGTGCTGCCTCTCAAAGCAGCGGGGGCGTGGACTGCACTTGACTCCTTTCTGTTGATTTATTTTCTGGAACCGCATTACCACATGGGGTGGAGATGGGGCGGTACCGCGGCCTTTCTTGGTTTCCAGGTTTTTGCCCTTGTGACGGCTGCCATGGCGAAGAGCGAATCGCTTGCGCGCGAGGATTTGGCTCGCATCAATGCCGAACTGGCGTCCACGCGCGAGTTACTGCGGGAGAGCACCAAGGTCGGAGAACGCCTGCGAATTGCCCGCGAGCTACATGACGCACTGGGACATCACCTCACCGCACTTTGTTTGCATCTAGAGGCTGCTCTGCATAGTTCTGTTGAGCAAGCGCATATCGCGATCGGGAAAGCGCTTGCAAGCTCCAGGCAACTACTAACCGACCTCCGCTCCGTTGTCTCATCGCTCCCTGAGGCAGACGAAATCGATCTTCACAAAGCGCTTACATCTCTCGGCGAGAATCTCCCGCGCATCAAGCTCCACCTTTCCATGCCGACCCAACTGCATATAACGGACGGTGCAAGAGCGCATGCGGTTTTGCGGTGTGTGCAGGAAGTCACGACCAATACGCTTAAGCATTCCGACGCTTCCAATCTGTGGATCGCTCTGCGTGTGGATGAGGGCGCAATCGAAATCGAAGTGCAAGATGACGGCCAAAGTGCCGCAGCTGCTCACTCGGGGATGGGTCTGTCATCGATGCGCCACCGATTGGAAGAGTTAGGCGGCGGACTGACGGTAACCCCCAATCGGCAAGCTGGTTTCGGACTCAGAGCCTGGCTTCCTGCAAAGAGCACAGCGGAACTACGATGATCCGGGTTTTGGTGGTAGAAGATCAGACTCTCGTCCGAGAGGGCCTGGAAAGACTCCTGAACCTCGCCCCGGATATTCGCGCCGTTGCTCATGCTGTCGATGGCGACGAGGCCCTCGTGCAGATCCGCGAGCATCGCCCGGACGTGGTTTTGCTGGATGTGCGAATGCCGAAGATGACCGGCATTGACGTCTTGCGAATCATGAACAACCGCAAAGACTCACCTGCCGTCATTCTCCTCACAACGTTCGACGACGACTCCGCTCTGCTCGAAGGCATTCGTCTGGGCGCCAAGGGTTATCTCCTTAAAGATGTCTCGCTGGACACGCTGACGAATGCCATCCGGCTGGTAGCGGCCGGCGGCACCATGATCTCTCCGGTTGTTACCGAGCGCCTGGTTCGTGGAATCCATGAGGCTCGTTTGCCCGCCGACAACGGGTACAGCCAAGAAGCCCTCACTTCCAGAGAAGCCGGAATTCTCCGGCTCATGACGGGAGGCTACAGTAATCGCGAAATTGCGACTGCCCTGGACCTGTCAGAGGGAACGGTTAAGAATCACGTATCCAACATTCTGTCGAAACTCGGGGTGCGCGATCGGACTCGGGCAGTGCTTAAGGCTATCGAAAAAGGCATCATCTAGATGTTGTTCCGCTAAGTTTTGAAGCAAAACGGTATTGCGAGATCTTTACCGTTGTCTCATTTGCGCTTACAAGCCTGACACCCGAGACGATGGTCGTGGCTAATGAAATCGTCGCTCAGCGTCTCCTCCGCCAAGCAGAGTGGTGCGAGAAACTGGACTCGCGCCTTTACTCGAAACTCTTGCGCGAAGCTGCAGCGGATGTCCGTGCTCTCGGCATATGCTGGTCGATTCTGCGTGGCCATCACGACGATCCGCCAGGGTCAGCCCTCGCCTTGCGTTTCCTCGGAGCAGTCCACCGCCTCGTCCTGGAAGGTTATGCACGAGAACTCGCTGCGTGTTATCCGTCAATGGGTGGCAACGCCGATTGTGATGACCTCTGGCTCCGGTTTCACGCTGCTATGCAACAACACCAGACAGCGCTGCGCGACCTGATTCATTTACCCGTACAGACCAACGAGGTGGGCCGAAGCGCTGCTCTGCTGGGCGGATTTCTTGACGTCGTGCGCCGCACCGGTCTGCCACTGCGCCTGCTCGAGATTGGAACCTCCGCAGGCCTGATCCTTCGCTGGGACCAGTATTGCTACGAACAGGGTGATGAGGGCTGGGGCGATCCCTACTCTCCGGTGCACATTTCTGGAGCGTTTGGAAATGCACATCCCCGCTTCGACGTGGCGGTGACGATTACCGAGCGCCGTGGGTGTGACACCCTACCTGTCGAACCAAACACGAAGGAAGGCAAACTGACGCTACAGTCGTATGTGTGGCCAGATCACCTGGAGCGCTTTCGCCGACTTGCGTCAGCAATGGATGTCGCGGAGCGGGTTCCGGCCCAACTCGACAAAGCCAACGCGGCCGACTGGGTCGAAGCAGCGCTGGCCAACGAAGTTCATGGCGTCGCCACCGTGGTCTTTCACTCGATTGTGTGGCAATACCTAGCCTCCGAAGACTGCGCTCGCATCGAGCGTGCTATGGCAAAGGCAGGGCAAGCCGCTGCTGTTGACAAGCCACTTGCCTGGCTCCGATTTGAACCTGGCCGAGATACTGCCGAAGTCCGCTTGCGACTCTGGCCTGGTGGAAAAGACCGGCTGCTCGCTCGATCCGGATTTCACGGGTCGCCGGTGCACTGGCTTATCAGCGAGGATTGAAATTTGGGCCAACTCGGGGCCAGTTGCCGGCTACATGGACCTTGGCCCGAAACGGGCCTAGGGGAAATCAATCGATGATGCCCTCGAAGCCGACTTCTGGCCCGGATTACTTCCGGGTTGCACGGTGACAACTTTGACTACTGGTCGGAGGAGCCCGATGGTCCAATGTTAAGCTGAGCAGCCGCCCTTAAGTAACGTTGCTCTCATCGCGGATAATTACCGAATGTGTACCAAACCGTATCGGTGCCTGGAGATCCGAATGCAGGACTCCCTGGTATCTCAGCCTCGGCGCACATTCAGCCAGACGGCGATAGCAACTGCAATTCGGGAGAGCGGAGTAATCGGTCGCACTCGGTTTTTTGGGAAAGTTATGCTTGAACGTGTGGCCAACACATGGGCGAACATTCCCGAGCATAGGCGCTGCCGCCTACAGTTTTCGGAATCCCTCGTTTCACAAACTTTCCAATTGTCATAGGGGAACGGCCAAGGTGCGAGCCTGAGAAAACAGGCTGATCCAAAGGAGCTTCTCGAGTTCACGTAGGGCTGTTACCCACCATTGTAAGGTCGAACCTGATCTCCCCGATTTCGTACTTATTCACAAAACTCGCAAATCCCGTCTTGTTGATGGCAGGGTTCATGCACTCACAGTGTCAGTGAGATGGCTGTTCTCGGACCGGGCGCTTTTTCTAAAACGCAGGAGTCTTTCGAGCGAGAGCTCGAGATCCCAAACTGGAGCGGGTCAAACGAAAGCTACACAGCGACGAATTCAAGTCAACGGAGGAGAACGTTATGAGGCTACAGCAATTTTGCAGACTGATGAGCGTGCTGCTTCTGGCCGCTGGCCTAGCAGCCGCGCAAAACACCATCACTTTCGAGGCCCCCGGCGCAGGCACGGCAGCGGGACAAGGTACGCTTGCGCAGGGCATCGATCCCCTGGGTATAACCTTCGGCTATTACATCGATGGAAGTAGCGTGGCGCACGGTTTCCTGCGGGTCTGGAACGGTTATTTCGTAACCTTCAGCGCGCCCGGGGCGGACACCGGAGCGGGGCAGGGTACATTCGCTATCAGCCTGAATCCCGAAGGCACCATTACCGGATACTACATCGACGGAAATGGCGCCATGCACGGTTACCTGCGGAATTTCTTCGGCAACTTCACCACCTTCGATGCTCCCGGCGCAGGCACTGGGTCCGGACAGGGCACCTTGTCTGCCAACATCAATCCGGAAGGCACGGTCGCCGGATATTATTTTGATTCCAGCGGCGTGGCGCATGCTTTTGTGCGCTCTCGGGAGGGTTCCTTCGTTACCTACGAAGCTCCGGGCGCGGGGACCGGCGCAGGTCAGGGCACGGGCACAGCATCAACCATCGGGTTAAGCCCGGATGGAACGATCACGGGAGCCTACATCGATTCCAATAACACTTTGCATGGATATGTTCGCGCTCCGGACGGCACCATCACTCCGATCGATGCTCCAGGCGCGGGCAATGGTCCCATGCAGGGCACTGATACGGACGGGCTCAATTTCGCCGGCATCATTCCTGGGGTTTACTTTGACTCAAACAGTGTGTTGCACGGCTACGTGCGCGCCCTGGACGGGACGTTTACCGAGTTCGATGTTCCCGGTGCGGGCACCGGGGCTGGCCAAGGCACGCTTCCGCAGGGGCTGAATGCGGAAGGGGCCATCACCGGGAGCTACGCTGACTCAAACAGCGTGAGCCACGGTTTTGTGCGCTCTCCACGCGGCACCATTACGACCTTTGACGCGCCGGGAGCGGGGACCAGCGCCGGTCAGGGCACATTTCCGCTGCTGAACAATCCCGAGGGGGCGATCACCGGATACGAGATTGATTCGAGCGGCGTGTATCACGGCTTCCTGCGAAGTCCGAGGGGCCGCTAGCAACAAACCTGCTGGCGCGAGCCCTTGCCAGGCGTAAAGGGCTTGCGCCAGTTCGCAATCAGGTGGGAACGTATGGCTCGGCGTTAGCAGAGCTCAAGTCGATAAAAAACGCGCGCACCGCGGAACTCAGTCGGTGAGGGCGGTGCCTGTTCCCATTCCAGAACCGGGCCAGCGACTTGAGATTGTTCTTATAGGTGCGGGTGACGGTGTACTCTTTGCCGCCCTTTACCGGAGTTCGTACTCTCCGGTGACGCAGGGGCGGATTTCCTGCACGAAAGCAGAATTCACCAGCACCGATCGATGAATGCGAACAAATCCGTATGGCTTGAGCTTCTCGGCAACGGTTGAGATCGACTCCCGCAGCAGATACGAACCAGCCTCCTGCTGCAGCAATACATAATTGCGCTCGGCCTGAACGGCGATCAGGTCATAGGGGTCGATGAAGACAATCCTGCCATTGGTCCTGATCGCGATCTTGGAGGAACTCAGCTGGGTCAGTGTCTTCAGATGAGGGATCAGCTCGACTAATCTCGCCGCCCGCTCACCGGCCGACCGTCGAAGGGCGAAGTCCACCGCCTGGTTCACACGCTCACTGGAAAACGGCTTCAGCACGTAATCGACAGCATGTTTTTCGAAGGCCGCCAGGGCATGCTGCGCATAAGCGGTCACGAGAACCACTGAAGGGAGCGGGCGCTGGGATTTCTGCAAGCGATCTAATAATTCAAGTCCCGACAGCTCTGGCATGCTGATGTCGAGCAGCAAGACGTCGTAGCCGTCTTTGGAGAGATATTCCTGAGCTTCGATGGCGTCACAGGCGGAATCGAAACGCTCCACATCGGGGCGGCTGGCCAGAACCTGGGCAAGGGCGGTGCGGGCAAGAGGCTCGTCATCAACGATGAGAACGCGCATAGTCGTTCTCCTCGAGGACCGATTGTAGTTGCTGAACCTGCACGCCGGGCGGCTGGGAATTCAAAGCCGGAAACGTCAAAGTCGCAGTTGCCATGCAGTTATCAGCTATAGTGAAGTGCAGGCTGGCATCGCCCGAATAGAGATACTTGAGGCGAGCTTCTACATTTCGCAGTCCCACGCCGGTTCCGTTGGATGTCTTGCTGCCGGCGCTGTTGCGCACCTGAACCTTAAGCCGCCCGTCGCTTACCGTAGCCGCAACTTCGATCCACCCCGGCTCGCGGGACGACGCGATTCCGTGACGAATGGCATTTTCCACCAGCGGCTGGAGAATCATTTGCGGCACAAGAAAGGGAAGTGTTTCCGAAGCGACCAGCCAGTCAACCTTGAGCCGGCTCCCGAAGCGCATCTTCTCGAGATCGAGATATTCTCTGGCGAACTTCAGTTCACTCTCCAGAGGGATCAGATCTGAGCTGCCGCGGTCTAGCGCGGTGCGCAGGAGGTTGGATAGCCTGATAATCATGGCCTTGGCGCTGCGGGCGTCAGTCTCAATCAGCGTGGCGATCCCATGCAAGGTATTGAAGAGAAAATGGGGATGGAGTTGCATCTTCAGCGCTTGTAATTCACTCGCGGCAAGCGCCTGCTGATACTCGTATCTCTCCCGCTCTTCTTTGCGCAAACATTTCAAGTATTCATAACCGTGTGCCGCCACAACGATTGCAATATATACGAATGTGTCGTCGGCAAACGCGGATCGAACAATCTCAAGCCATGACCGGAGAGAACGCGAAACGTAAGGTGGAATCACTAGCCACGCTATCGCGGTATGGAGTAATACAAACGGCACCGCTCCAAGTCCCCAGAACGCCGCGTATCGCACACGGTTCGTCGAAAAACGAAGGTATTTTTTCACCAAGAAGAAGATCGGTGGTGTCCACAAAGCTAGCGCGAAGGCGCGAGCCCCTGCCTGTACCAATAATCCGAGGAACGAGAACCAAAGATGATTTCGATCCAAAGGACTATACTGCAGCCCCATCAGAACCGAGAGGCCATACCAAAAAGCAATCGACATCACGTAGGCCCGGACGATTGGGTGCAGGCGGGGCGAATACATAGCGCTCATTCTACTCCTTGGGATCACGCTCCTTGGACACCACAACTCGGTGACGATACATCCAAACCTGCTTGCTCAGGTTAGAGACTCAGCAACGGCAGGGTTCGGTACCGCTTGCCGGTCAAGCGAAACAATGCATTCACCACGGCGGGGGAAATGACCGGAACCGGTGGTTCGCCGCATCCTGAAGGGTTTTCCGGGCTCGGAACGATGTGAACGTCGACGGCAACCGGCGTGTCGATTATGTACGGTGGAGTGTAGCCGTCGAAGTTGTTCTGCTCCGCGTGCCCGCTCTTGAAAGTTATCGCCCCTTTCGCCATTAACTGCGATACGCCGAAGCTCACACCAGCCTGAAATTGGCTCTCGATCGTCAGCGGATTCACGGCCGTACCGCAGTCGACCGCGACCGTTACACGATGGATCTTCGGCCGCTTGTTCTCGATCGAGACATCCACGGCGCACGCAACATTGGTTCCGAAGCACTCATGGCACGCAACTCCGGCGGCGTGGCCCTCCGGCAGGTGATTCCGCCATGAATCGCTTTTTTCGTCCATCAGATCGAGCACTCCGCGAAGCTTCTTTTCATCCGGTTTCAGCAGCTTCCGGCGAAAGGCAATCGGGTCCGCTCCCGCACGACTCGCGAGCTCATCGACCAGCGTTTCCATCACGAAGGCAGTGTGGGTGTGCCCGACAGAGCGCCACCACAGTACCGGCACGTTCGGCGTCGGGTGATGCGCTGTGAGTGTGAAGTTCGGGATTTCGTAAGGATTGTCGGCCGCGCCCTCGACCGCAGTCTCATCGACCCCATTCTTTATGAGCACAGAAGCAAACGGCGTGCCCGCCACAATAGATTGTCCAACGATCACATGTCTCCATGCCAAAGGCATGCCGTCCGCTCCGATCCCAATCTCGATCCGGTGCGTGAACATGGGACGATAGTAGCCACCTTGCACGTCATCTTCGCGGGTCCAGATGAGTTTTACGGGAATACCTTTGCAACGTTTGGCGATGGTAGCCGCTTCGCGCTGCACATGAGAATCGGGCGTCGCTCTTCTACCGAATCCGCCGCCAGCCATCTCGGTGTGAAAGGTAACCTCTTCCGGCTTCAAGCTGAGGATTTCGGCGATAGCCATTTGATCGACGGTTTGAAATTGAGAACCGGCCCAAACCTCAGCGCGATCACCATCAAACCTGATGGTGGTGTTCAATGGCTCCATCGGGGTGTGAGCGAGGTAGGGAAATTCGTATTCCGCCTCAAACCGGTTGGCGGCGCTGATGCCATCCAGCACGCTGAGGTCGCCGCGAGTTACCGCAACATTGCCCGGGGTGGCAGCTAGCTCTTTATACTTTGCCCGCAGTTGCTCAGTGTCGGCCGGCTCGATTCGAGAGAAATCCCAATCGATGGAAAGCCGATCGCGCGCCTGTTTGGCTGTCCAGAACTTGTCCGCTACAACGGCTACTGCGGTTCCCCGGCTGATGGTAGGGATTTCGAACACATCCATCACACCGGGAATGCCCCGCGCCGCCTTGTCATCGATTGATTTGGGTGTTCCACCGAAGATAGGAGGGTGTGCCACAACTGCAACTTTCATTCCGGGCAGGTCGAGGTCGAGACCGAACTTCATGGAGCCATCGCACTTCGGACGGCTGTCGAGCCGACGCGTGTCCTTGCCAATGAGCTTGAATTCGGATGCTTTTTTGAGCGGCACATTCTCCGGCACAGGCACGTGGGCAGCGGCTTCAGCGAGTTCGCCGTAGCTCGCAGATTGGCCGCCGGGACCGTAAACAACACTGGCCTCAGTCCGACATTGCGGCGCCGATACCTTCCATTGCTGCGCGGCAGCGGCAACCAGCATGGCGCGGGTTTTCGATCCCAATTCGCGGTACTGCTGAAAAGAATGCGCAATCGACCCCGAGCCGCCAACCATCTGGATCCCAAACACCGGATCCTTATAGACATCGGCTGCCGGGGCGAGTTCGGCCACGATATGTGCCCAGTCGGCGTCCATCTCATCGGCCAACAGCATCGGTAGCGAGGTCTGAACTCCCTGGCCGAACTCGAGGCGATTCACCTGAATCACAATCTTGCCGTCTCGCTGAATGTGAACGAAGGCATCCGGAGGATACGTCTTCGCTTGCGGAGCCTGAGCCTGTACTGGGAAATCGAGATAGAGAGCGACGATCAACCCGCCGGCAGCCGTCGCCGAGACGCGCAGGAAACTGCGGCGACTGAGACCTGATTCCGAACTCAACCTGGTGGTCGCGGACATGGTGTTCTCCTTTATGCCAGCTGCTGTGCAGCAGTCTTGATCGCTTTGCGGATGCGAACATATGTGCCGCAGCGGCAGATGTTTCCGCCCATCGATTCCTCGATGTCCTCGTCAGTGGGCTTCCTGCGGCTCTTAAGCAACGCCACAGCGCTCATGATCTGACCGCTTTGGCAGTAGCCGCACTGCACGACGTCCTCGGCCACCCAGGCGTCTTGAAGGGCGCGGCCCACGCGATCTTCTCCGATGCCCTCGATGGTCACGATCGGCCGGTCGCCGATCAGTGAAACCGGAACCACGCACGAGCGAGTCGCGACTCCCGCCAAGTGCACGGTGCACGCACCGCATGCCGAGATGCCGCAACCGTATTTGGTGCCGGTCATCTTCAGATCTTCACGCAGCACCCAAAGCAGCGGGGTACCGGGGTCAGCGGTGACCTCTCTCGTTTGTCCGTTTATCGTCAGCTTGTAAGTTTGCATAAAAGCCTCCGAGTTCAAGGGTTCTGTGGACAAGGCATTCCAGCATCGACCCACGTCCGCGTGGCGGCAACAAATTGTTCGTGGGTAAGTGGCGGCAGAGATCGCTCAGTGCCGTCGCGGCGGCGTCCCGGCTGGAACGCCCAGAGCACCAAAGGCTCCTGCTCATGGTGCCGCAAGATGCCGGGGCCGTCCAAGCTGCCGTTCTTGGAGCGATCGGTAAGAGACTGACAAATTGCTGAGCTTGACAGAATGTTGTCGCCGGTGTCCTGCCACTTCATGGAAAGAGGCGCCAGATGCCAGTTGTAAGCGCCGGGAACACCTGTGCTATCCGCGTTGGCGGACTGATGACAGGTAGCACAGTTCAGGCCCGGCACGCCCTTGCCTCCCGGCCCGCGCACGACGTTGAACAAATGACGGTGCCGGTCGTCGCCTTGCTCCGGATAGTTCGTGGCGGTGTGGCAATTGATACAGCGAGGAGTTGTCAGCACGGAATAGACCTGCTGCCAGGCGGCGAGACCTGCTTCACGCGTTGTTGAGGCAGCTTTTTGACTAGTTCCCTGGGCGAGGGAAAGTGTACTTGACCACGCGAGGCATACGATCAGAATGAGGAGAGCGGACGACCCACGGAATGCTGTGTCGGAGTACACCATGCGGACCTCCTTTTCTAGTCCAACCTTTTGCCTGCGCACAAATATATTCGATTGATCTTACTCCACAAAAGAGGCGAGAAAAGCTGCACTAAGTGACGGGAGCGGCTGCCTTGAGCACTGTGCGATCCGGAGACCAGCGGGCCGGGAACGAAGAACTAGACTCTGAGCGAATAGTCGGCCACACAGAGTTGATCCGATGATGGCTTGTAGCGATAAGTCACGAGAAGTCGGCTTGTCGAAATCGACCGAGCCGATATTTTCCGCGAAGGACGTTTCTCGGTACGAACCTCCCAGGTATCTCAGGAATCGTGCCGCGTCGATTCCGGCCATATCCTCTGTTGTCGAGGTAGTAATTTTACAAATCGGCAACCATCCGGCCACAGCCCAACGCGAGAGAAATCATACGCGCTGCATTGGTGAGAAGTTGCTCGCGATTACCAACCCATTTGGCGCATCCGCTCAAGGATGAGCGCGCTGTAGTTATTCATGCGCTCGGGCCGTCGCTTCAGGGGAGCCGGTAGAATCGCGGCGAGCCGTGCTGCCTGTTCCCGGCCAACATTCCGAGCCTCGGTTCCGTCGTAGTAACGACAAGCCGACTCCGCACCATAAATACCCGGACCCCATTCGACCACGTTGAGGTACATCTCTAGAATACGCCGCTTGCTGAGGACGAGTTCGGCCACCGGTACCAGCGTGAACTCCGCTCCCTTGCGGAGGATAGAGCGGCCCGTTCCGAAAAATAAGTTCTTTACAAGTTGCTGCGTAATGGTGGAAGCTCCGCGAGTGCGACCGCCCTCCAAATCGTCTTGGGCAGCGATTTCGATCTGGTGCCAATCGAACCCATGGTGCTGGTAGAAGCGCGCGTCTTCCGCGGCGACAACAGCGTGCTGGAGATCGGGCGAGATTTGGCTGAGCGGAACGAATTTATAGCGTTCGTGATACGGCGTGCGGTGAATCCAGGCCTGCAAGTGGCGCTGGATGTGCACCGCGGTTGTCGGTGGGTCGATCCACCGGGCGGCCACAAGGGTCATCGCGGCAAGCGACCAAACAAGCACCACACCGATGGCAAGCCATCGAACAAAGGATCGGAGAAAGCCCCTGCGAAGCGGGATCTTGGGGCGTGTGTCTGGCTTTTCAGTCACATTTCAGAATAATAGCCTGGGCTGGGTTGCTGCTTATGCCTGACCTTACGCGCGAACATGGTCCCCGGCCATCGTTGTCGTAGGCCCTCAGACACAATAGTCGGACTTTACAGCTCGACCACTCCTCAATAAACTAAGGAATCTTGGAGGCGAAGCGTCGTCACCACTGACCTGTACGTGACCTCAGACCGATGCTTCTCGACGGGCTTTCTCATCGAGCAACAATGTCGGCCGCGGGCTGGAACTGGCGCAGGCACCGGCTGCACCATTGTCTACCCAAACCTATTCCTCTGGTTCCTGTTGGAGCAACTCCATCCAATGCTTATGATTACTAATCGCGATACGTTGGCATCGGATCACTTCCGGTTGGCTGACCGCCAAGCTCCTTGATGGAACGGTCAGGCCGCGGGAAACAGATTGCGCCGGAAATGCCCTGCGAAGAAGCCGAACAGCACGAAGAGCAAACCTCTCCCGACCGTAAGCCATGCCGTCTGAAAATTGAGATAGCGGCTCCAGCCGTTCTGACCAGGGAGCACGTACCCATAGCGGTGGGGACGGTGTCTCTGGAGGATGGCAGGTGCAGATTGAGCCACGGACGCATGTTTACGTTGCCGGTCTCACCCCAGTAAAACCGCGGATGCGAAAGCACGATCTCTCCTCCGCTGACCAGCAGTGCGAGAAACGCCACCGTGGTAGTCCAACGGGTCACGCGTACGATCGCGGAGTGGCGCTTCCGGTGTGGGGCAGGCACTGCAGAACCAAGCTTGGCGAAGAAGACAATTGGCGCGCACCGCGATCAACGATCGGCAGACTCGCATTCATAATGGGCCCCATCCCCGATGCTCTGACTCCGTCAACGGGCGAGGATGCGTGCCTACAGCGGAAACTAACAGCGTACGATGTTTGGTGATTGGATCCCCTTGGTGGCATTCCGGGTATCCACCACTAGTTGCGCCTCGCGCACGAGGCGCTGGTAGTCGTAGGTCGAGTGGTCAGTCACAATGAGGACGCAATCGTACTGGTCCAAATTGTCCAAGCTGACGGATTTCATTTGTAGGTCATACTTTCGGCCCCGGCCAACGAATGGCAAGTAGGGATCGTTATAGCTAACTTCGGCACCCTGCTTTTGCAACAACTCGATGATGGTAAGAGACGGCGACTCGCGCAGGTCGTCGATGTCCTTCTTGTAAGCTAATCCCAAGATCAGGACCTTGGAGCCATTTAAGGCTTTCCGTCGGTCGTTCAAGGCCTGAGCTGTGGCGCTCACGACGTGATAAGGCATCGACAAGTTAATCTCGCCGGCCAGTTCGATGAAACGGGTGCGGAAATCGAACTCCTTCGCCTTCCAAGAAAGATAAAAGGGATCCACTGGGATGCAGTGCCCGCCCAGACCCGGTCCCGGATAGAATGCCTGGAATCCAAAGGGCTTCGTGGAAGCCGCGGCAATTACCTCCCAGATATCTACTCCCATGCGCAGGCATAGCATCTTGAGTTCATTTACCAGAGCGATGTTCACACATCGATAGATATTTTCCAGTAGCTTGGTCATCTCGGCCGCCGCAGGAGTGGAGACCGGAACCACACGACTGAAGATCGCGCCGTAAAGAGACGCAGCCGCCTCCGCTGCCTGCTGATCCAGTCCGCCGATTACCTTAGGAATATCGCGTCGCGCCACCGTCTGATTTCCCGGATCCTCACGTTCCGGGGAAAAAGTAACGAAGAAGTCGCCCGGTCGGCTGTTCCGGCTCGCCTTCAATCCGCTCGCGTTGCCTTTCTCTAGAATTGGCACTAAGACTTCTTCGGTCGTCCCCGGATAGGTGGTGCTCTCGAGTATGACTACGTGTCCGTCGCGTAGGTGCGGAGCAATCGACTCCGCCGTTCCTGTGATGTAGCTCATGTCCGGCTCATGATATTCATTGAGCGGCGTAGGCACGCAGATAATAATCGCGTCCATCTCGCGCAACCACTTAAAGTCAGCCGTGGCCGAGAAGCCATGCGTTCGTGCCGCTTGAATCTCCGCAGGCAGTATGCGGTGAATATACGATTCGCCCTTCTCGAGGGCGGTCACCTTGCGGGCGTCGATGTCGAAACCGGTTACGGCAAATTTCTGATCACTAAACAATAAGGCCAGGGGCAACCCTACATATCCCAGCCCGATGATTCCTACTCGGGCCGTCCGGTTCTGAACTTTGTTGTTAAATTGTTCCGAGAAAGTTGGAGAAACTGCATTCAATTTGATTGGCATATGGATTCTGATATTAGGAACCGACGGTATTAGATATTAGATCCTGCGGTTGTTCAAGCTTCTTCCGGGTGAGGACAGGAAAGCTTCTTGATCACGCAACTGCGAGAAAACCTCGTGAACTACCTCGGACCAAAGCGCTCGCCTCTGCTCCCCAATTCTGACCTATACAATTAAGCAAACGGGTGCTCCGAGATGGCTGGAGATGGCAATCTCGCGGAACGATGTTCAACCTTGGAGTTTACCACAGGGAATTCCGGCGATCCGGAAACGCGGGAGCGTGACGGTTCCACCAGGCGGCCCTGTCGTTTCAGTTGAGTGAGAATGCGACCCACCATGGAAGTAGAAACCTGTAGACCCTGGCGGCGCAAAACAGCCACCACGAAATCCTTCGGAGACTCGGTACGTTCACTTCCGTAGCACTTAATGGCAAGACTGTTCGTACAGCACGGAATCAGGCCGCAACGAGGCTGCTCTGGGTGGGCCTTTTTGTCCTGTTCTCAATTTCGTAAGTCTATGAAGGCAGGGTACATGTTGGCTTCGTTTCGCAAAAAAGCAAGGAGCTAGACTGCCGCCTTCACCGGGCCCCGGTCTATGGGTTGACAAAAAGCCCCCAGCCCTTCCGGCGAGCTGGCACGCGCTTACTCCGCATCGCGAGATCTTGACTGCAGTCTAGGCGTCTCTTAGAGATCTAGCAGGTTGAGTTATATCGTGTCACGATATAAATACGCGCGGTTATTTCTCCTCGCTTTCGTGCCGCCTTCTGGGTTCGGCAGTACAAGAACACCCCAAGAAATTTACTCTTTTTTGCCGCCCAGCCCCGGCATGTTGCGGGAGCCGATGCGGGGTACTGTTATTGTCGCAGGTAAAGTCGTCGACGGCCTGTAGGTGGCAATCGCTTGGCCACCGATATCGAAGAGCCGTTCCTGGCCACCGGCGATTTCCCGAATCAGTCCTTGCGGTCTGCCATATTTGTCTTTGAGGATTTCCACGCCACACCTCCTTTGCTGCTTGCAAGATCAATTCGTCTTCTGACTTTCGCCAGCTGCCAATCTGTCTCTGCACCGAACGAGTATCTATGCGCTGACCAGGCGATACGTTGGTTTCAAAAAAACCGGCAAGGGCTCGCCTCCCAACGCATGTTCTGCTGGTCCCAAACTACATGGTTGCGGGGAATCTTGAGCACGTACTTTTTCCTGAGCACGACTTGCAGGTCTTTGTCATCGACCTGCTCGACCACTGCGATGCCGACACGGCGCAGCGCCACACGGTCGCCCTTCTTTAATGTTCTCTCCTGTCGGCATCGGTCGTAATATTGCTTGCTCGTCTTGATCAGGTAGTCCAATCCTGCGGAATCGTATCCTGAATCGTTCGCCCATAACGGGATGTTCCCGTTTGGATCGGCAACGAAAATCTCAGCGCGGTACGCGATCAGCGTCTTCAACCTGGACTGTATTGCTGCCAATGAGAACGGGAGTCCGTCGCGGGGAAGAAACAAGGCCTTGGGGTAAGCGCACTGGGCTCGCCACCCTAGCTCGTGTTCCACGACAGTGCCCCATAGGTTCACTTTCCCGTGGATTCCCTGCCGCCAGTATTGTGTCTCGCGTAGATGGTCAAGGCCTTTCGTTGCGTACACGCCGCAGGTGCACTTCGCCTGTGGGACATCGTTCATTTTGTGCGCCGCCTCGGCGCCGACGACGGTCTCGAGAGTAAGAGCCCTGCAACTAGCTACGAAGGGGCGATTGGGAAACCATGGCTCACCATTGAGCGATTGGAGCCCTGTGGCCTCCCACCGCCAAACCCGGTAGCCGACGATCGCGGAGACGTAATCGGGAGCCTTCATCGGCTGGCTGGCACCTGCCCTGGCTCAGGTTCGGGCTCCGATTTGGGTACTTCCGGCTGAGAAATGGGATCGCGTCTGGGGTCACTCACCGGAAGTTCCAGAGGCTCCACGACAATGGTTCGCAGCGGCTCACCAATTTGCATTTTGGCTCCGTCCACTTTCGCCCCCGTTGTACGGAACAAGCGCCTTGCGAAAGTGCGAATAGGCGAGGTTCTTCAGCCTCATCTCGGCGATCCAGCCGACAAAGAAGGCCGCAACCAGGCGCTGCTCCGCAGCGCTACAAATCTCCAGCAGCTTGAAGTCTCCCTTCTCATCCGCGTTCCAACGCCGCTGGGCATCTAGGAACTCACGCTGAGCCGCTTCCATCTGGTCCATCAGTCCTCCTTGAAAACTCATTGAGCCCGCGCACACGAAATCGAGGCAAGGTTCGTAATTCTCGGCAGCTCTGTATTGCAGGGCCGAAGCCGCCTGTTGTTTTCTCGGTACTTAAAGGCACGCGGAAGCCTGTCCGGCGCAGTCCCGTTCACTACAGAGCATTGAAAAGAACGTTGGGGGAAGTGTAGCTCTTGGCGTGTTGCGGCTAGCTGTTCGCTTCCTTGCTCAGTTGCTCGTTTGCGCTTCGCAGCTGTTTGGTGAAGGTTGCTTCTCCGGCCGGCACGCGACGTTCGCGTGTTCGGCAGCGCTGTCCCGAGTGAACAATTCCTCGCAGACCATGCACCTCCGCATGCCCTGCTCGATTCTGAATACTTTCCCGCTCTGGTCAGCGGATCTTACCCTAGCGCAGGTCCCGGCTTTCATCATTCGCCCAGTTCCTCTGTCCAAGCCATGCACTGCATGTCCTCCGGCACGATCTCCTGTGACTTCGGACGGTCAATCCTACTCCCGCTGATAGTGTACAGAGCAGCTGGAAAAATCGTCCAGAAAGTCTGGGCACAGTTACCAAAGATCACCGTCAGATTACCCTCCAAAACTGGCCGTTTTTTCCGCCTTCGACGTATACTTCAACTGGAGGCAGGTGAGCCATGCTGAAGAAGGACTACATTCGAGACGGGAACCGCAAGATCATCGGCTCGGTCACAACTGGCTTCAGCGACACGTCTTCCGTCGAGCGAGACGAAGGCAACAGAATCATGGGTCGCACCAACGAGCGGTTCCACACGACACGTGACGGACACGGGAATCTGGTGTCGATCAATTCCTCCGATCCCGGTCTCCTGATCGGGCACAAGAAGTAGCACCGCGCACATCTCCCCTAAGAACTTCGACGCCCTCCCCACTTGAGTCAGACCGCGACCGCGGCCCCGAGGATACATGACTACGCGATCTCCATTGCCCACCGAAACCATCGAGTGGCCATTGTGCTCCGGCGCGGGCAAGCTTAAGCGAACCGAGGTACTGAATCGCCTCGAATCGGACTCGCCGTGGTTCATCGAGATGTACCTCGCAGTGTTCAGCCCGATCTTCTAGCTGTTGGGATGGCGGCTGCGCAAGAGCTTTTGTCGTAAAACAGGAGGCGTTTAATGGACTATTTCCATGTGTTCGTGCTTACATCCTTGTCTCTTAACAAGAATGGCGATGTCAAAAGCCGAAATGTCGCGGTGACTTTTGATCTCTTCGAAGCTGAAGATCACAGAAACAAGAACGTCGAGAACGACTACGACACGTTTGTCGTGCCCTCTGACTGGCGCGAGGACGCCGAGCAGTCCGAGTTGATCGCTGCGATGCGAGAGTTCCGCACAATGGTGAAGCAAATGCAAGACGCGGCGCTGCGGTAGCGAGAATCATCCACAAACACATGAGAATCTCAAAATCGAGATTCGTCGCTGGCTTGCAATGTCCCAGACGCCGATGTTGGCAGGTACACCAACTTCGTCACCGTTACTCACGAACTCTGGCAGCAAGCCATCAACGAGAATCTGCTTCCCGCTGTCAGGCTTGATCGCGGCCTGCTGCCATCAATGATCACCCGAGGGTCGGGTGCGCTCATCCACATCTCGTCTATTCATCGAGGGTTGCCACTCTACGACTCGACCATTGCCTATGCAGCCGTCAAAGCGGCTCTGACGAACTACAGCAAGGTATTGTCCAATGAGGTCAGCCCAAAAGGAGTGAGGGTCGTCATCGTTTCGCCCGGTTTCATTGAAACCGACGCCGCCACGAGAATGATCGAGCGAATGGCAGAGAAAGAAAACAGCGACTACGCGACCACACGGCAAAAACTGATGGACATGCTTGGTGGAACTCTGCTGGGGAGGCCAACCGGCCCGAGGAGGTGGTCGAGTTGGTCGCCTTCATTGCGTCAGACAGGGCGTCGGCAATCACCGGAACCGAGTTCGTCATCGACGGTGGAACCATTCCAACTGTTTATTACGCTAACTGCCCCTTTTTCACAATTTCAGTTCTCAAGTTAGGAGGAGCGCGAGCAAGTTAAATGGATATTACCAAGGGTGCGTACACCTGTCTCATACCGGACTGCAGAAATCCGGGTACCTATCACGAGGCTGGCGGTCGGGCCTTCCTGCAAAGGGGGCGAGAAGCTGATCCGTCCGCGTTCAGGACCTCTCCGGCAAAACAAATAAGGCAAGATTCCGGCGGCTGACCGGCATCTTGCCTTGTTGTTGTTGCGGTTGTGCCCTGGATTAGGCCAACTTTTTAGTGTCGGCGCTAGCCGACGGTTCCGAGTTCTGGGCTGGCTCGGCGGGTCCAGCACCACGTGTCGTCGACTTGGTTGCTGGCGTGTGAGTAAGTCCGTTCTGTCCGACGATCTTAAGGGCTCTACGCCCACCCGCAGCCGGGACGCGCTCCGCAACCGTGGCGACGGCAGGTTGCTTGGCCGGCGGGAGTTGCGGCTGTATCTCATGCAGCAGCTCCAGATTCTTTAGCAAGGCGCGCTGGCTGCCGGTCAAGTAACGCTGCAGACCAGACATGCCACCTTGACTCCCGAAGTGTATGTCACCCTCGCTAAGGAACTGCATTTCAAATCGCAGGCTCTGGCCTTGGCGCCAGTACTCGGTCACGATTGCATCGCAGAGCAACTGGACGCGTACATCGTCGCTTCCATATTGCGCTTGCAGACTCTCCAGCAGCTTGAGCAAGTCTGCGTCGAGCAGCTTGCCTTGGGAGGAGTAGATTAGGCGCTTGGCGCACAGGCCGTGCTTCACGGCATTGAAACGGCTGTTCGCCTTGCCGCGCGCGGTCTTGGGCCCGGTAGACTTTTTGGAATTCTCACGATTCGATTCCAGCTTGCGAGCGGAGACGGTTGAAGGATGGTTGCCCTCGACGTTCTGCGCCGCACCATTTTGCAATTTGTGTGGCTTTTTCACACGTGTCCTTTCCTAGTGCTCGAAATAACCGAGGGCATTTCTCGACTTGAAGATGGCCCTACCCGGATGAACTTTCGATCCCGGCACACGCCGACTAACTCTTTAAGGAGCAGTTGCTTGCGGTTTTATATTTGATGCAAACATTATAGTGATGGTTACATAATATACTGTATACTATTGATATATATGGCGATATATTGACATTAATGTTTACTTGCATTCGGCGCGATCGAGACTGGACGCCGGCCCACCTTCCCCTTCCGCAGAGGATCACAATCGTTCAAGACAGTGAAATGCCGGATAGAGATGATGACAAATGCATTGACGACCTAATCTGCGGAAGTCAAGAAGTTGGCGGATATGGCATCTCGCATACGTGATGTTCGCATGACCTTACAGCTTTCGTCATGGGCTGGGCTCCTGTTGACCGTGGCCGCAACGCAGGTTGGATGCACCCGCGCCGCCACACAGCAGGCCGCTCCCTCCCTGGAACTGAGGAGCAGCAGTTTCGCTGGTGACACGATCCCCAACAAGTACAGCAGCTGTAAAGGCCAGGACTACATTTCTCCTGAATTGTCGTGGAAGTCGTCCCCCGAGCGCACGCAGAGTTTCGCATTGATCGTATTCGATAATGACTCCCCATTCGGGTTCAAGTTTACGCATTGGGTGCTCTACGACATCCCTTCGGACAAACGTGAGTTGGCGGAAAGTACCCCGAAACAGGAACAGCTGCCCGACGGCTCCCGCCAAGGTCACAACGACTACGACAAGATTGGCTATGTGGGGCCATGTCCGCCGCGAGGGACCCATCATTACGTCTTTACTCTCTATGCCCTCGACACAAAGCTGAACCTGCCGCCTGGAGCGGCGAAGAAGCAGGTCGTGAAAGCCATGACAGGGCACGTTCTGGCGAGCGGGGAACTTGTGAGTCAGTTCAAACAGTAAATGTGAAAGGAGAACCATGAAGCGATTCTCGTTTCTCTGCCTGCTGATTTGCGGCAGCCTGATGTTTGCGATGTCCCATCAAGCGACTGCGCCGGGAGACAGTGAAGCTCACGCGCACGAGTCTCAAGGTGACGATTGAAGGCCTGGTGCGAGATGCTGCGTGTCCGATTCAGAACCTCGAAGCAACGGCGACTCACTTGAGCATGAAATGTCTGGTGGCCTGCGCCAGGAAAGGCTCTCCGCTCGTGATTCTGACCCAGGATGGCGAACTGTATTTGCCAATCTCCGACGAAATGCCCGACAGCGATCAACGCCAGAAGCTTATTCCGTTCCTGGGGAAATATGTTCGCGTGAACGGCACGAGTTACGAGAGGAAAGTCACAAGCGGCGCGGCAACTGGAAGAGATGGGTCGCAGCAATGACCTTTCCCGCGCTGGCGATACCGTCGCCGTGCTGGAGCGGGAAGTTGCAGGCCTGCATGCGAGCCTGAAGGGACGCATGCGATCGCGATCCATGACATCCAGGAATTGAAGGATGTGCATTGACCATAGAAGATCAGTAGATCAACTCGGCGATTACGGACGTGAGACGTCGAGACTCGCGCAGACCGTTTCGTTTCGATGGAACATGAACAACTCATCCAAAACCACGACGCCTCAGCCGGGTACCTCTTACCGGTCACCCAACAGCCACTCGCTTCGACGGGTCTTCATCGGGGAGCAAGGCATCCGCGCGGGATCCAGAAACGGGCTTATGGGAAACTCTGCGGGTTGTTTCAGTCCGATCAGCAAACCTGACTGTCAACGCCCTAACGGATTGGTCGCGATAGCGCGCAGATTGCATTCGCGGGTTGCCTAGCCAGGTCGGAATGATAAAGAACGCTATCGTCAACATCGCGAAACGGCCAGCGCCTGAAACTTTTAAGGTGGTGTCGCTTGCGACTGAAATTCCAAGTCGATTATTGACCGCATCTTGAAGCTTCTGTTTGCTTCCGATGTATCGCTCCGTTGTTTGCACCGAAGCGTGGCCAAGCAAAAATCGAATCTGTTCGAGTTCACCTCCACAACCATGGCACAGGCGAGCGCAAATCGCTTCTGGCACCTGCCGCGAAGTGTCCATCTCTGCTCCAAGTGGACACCTATCCCAAGTGTCATCTTCGCGAGAATGGCTCTCTTTCAGGTGATTGTCGAGACGGTCACAACCGGACGCTTACCAACAAGTTGGTCGGGGAGGATGTGAACCTGCGATACCCCCGGTCCCGAACACGGTGTGGCGGAGAAACTGTGTAGGAGGCTCTCGGTCCTGCTGGGCTCGTGTGATCGCTGGTTTGCGCGCGGATCGGCTGTATTGCTTTTTCACGCGATGACCATCTCGGGTCTCTCGCTCTGAAAATGCGCACTAACGACAAGTGCAGACAGCCCACTCGACTAACCGATCATTTTGCGTTGATCGCCGATGCGGCGCTCGCGTTCGTTTGCGAATCGCTCCACGCCTGCGAAAATCGAATCGGGGTCGAGATGTGCTTCTGCGATCACTTCCGATTCAAGGCCGCCGCTTCTCCAGGAATTGTCGAAGTCGGACGTGAGTGAATACTCATCCGTCAACGGACCGAGGTTGCGCAGCGGCCACATGCGTCGCGTGCCCGTTGATATCACCATCAAATCGTAGCGAGCCTCGGGCGGCAGCACGGAATCGCGATACGCTTGCGGCTGGCGATCGAACAACTCCTCGCTGATCGCCGCGATCACCTTCACGTTCACACCGTCCGCTTCGAGTTTCGGTAGCACTTTCACAAGATTCACAGTGGAACTTGATCCTTGCGCGATCACGTAACCGTGGCGCGGCTTGTTCGGCGCGAAATCGCGGATCACGTACAGGCCTTTTGCCGCGGCGCGCAGATCGGAGTCGGCGAAATGGCTGCGGTCCGCGACCGCGAAGTCGGGACGCGCCACTTCCAGCGTGATAATGCCCACGCGCGGATCGCGCGCTGCGATTTCCGCCGCCGCGAAATAGCCGGGCGCGACATCGTTGTAATCCCAAAAGCTCAAATTGATCGCCTGACCGCGCGGGAACAGCTTCCACACTTGCGGCGCGAAGATGCCGAAGTGTGTGCGCGCATCAGCCGCGGTTTCAGGACCGGAATGCGCGGCGAGAATATGCAGCACGCCGACGCGGAATTTGCTGTCCTGATTTTGTTGACTCCAGACGCGCGCCGGAGTGTACATCAGCGGCGTGAACGCTCCGTACGTGCCGCTCAAAGCCCAAACGCCGGCGAATTTTTCGGGATCGACGGAAGCGCTTTGACTCACCAGCCCGATGGCGGTGGAAACATTGCCCGCTTCTTGTATGGGCGCTTTCAAGCGCGTGCCCAGCGGATTGTCCGTGGGACTGTAGTGTCCCCACAAACTGCCGTGCTCCACGTTGATCGACTCCGAAAGGTCGGCGGCCACCGTGAAGAATCGTCCTTCAGTCACGTAATTCACCCACTTGATGATTTCGGAAATTGCGCGCCGCGCTCCCGCAATCTCGCCCGGTTTCTTGAACAACGCAATGCTAACTTGCTTCTCCGCACTGGAAATCGCATTACGAATCGAGACCTTCTGCGGGTCTTCAGGTAGCGCCGCGACGCGCAGGCGATCGTCGAGGAACGGATCGCTCGAGGCTGAGATGCGCAACTTCACGTCATCGCGCACGGTGTCGCCGATCTCCACGAGGCGATCGGCGAGGCGATCGCCCAGTCCGTTGCGGTCGAGCAGCGACATCACCACGTCGATATTCGTCTTAAACTGGATCAATCTCTCGCGATTATTGCTGACCGCGCCCTTGCGAATTCCTTCAAACTCCACGCCGTAATGCTTCTCGAACGACTGCGCTAGCGCGACAAAATACTCCGAGTTCATCTTCAGTGCGTAGGGATGGCTTGGGTAACTCACCAATTGGTCGCCGTAGCCGGGGATTTTTCCGTCGACGGCTGCGGGCCAGTAGCCCTTGGTTGTTTTGCCGATAGCGACGATTGGGCGGCGGTCGTGCGGGTCCACTTCGTCTATTGCTTTCAGCGCCGCGACCACTTCGCCGTAATCGTTACCGTGCGACAGCGTGAAGACGTTCCATCCATACGACGTCCATTGATTCACGAGATCGTAGCCGTCGAACTGCGCGGCGATCACGCCGCCAATCAGGCAATCGTCGATGCCCGCGTTGTTGTCAGAAACCATGACGCGCAAACGCTTTCCCACTTGCAGCGCGAGCGCCTGGGTCTTCAACTCCTGCGCGTGACCTTCAGTGAGCGCGAATTCCCCTTCCAGCGCGATCACTTTCGGCGAGTCTGTCGCGCCCGCCACATCCCAGAACGCCGCTTTGCCCGCGGCCGTCGCGATGCCGATGCCCGAAGGTCCGCCGTTCACGTCGTTGGTGCAGTCGGTGCTTTCGGCATGTCCCGAGAGCGCACGAATGCCGCGGCCTTTCGCTTGCGCGAACAGCGGATGGTCTTCCAAACCCGTATCGTGCAGCAGCGTCTTCAGCGCGCCCGCGCCGCGCCGGAATCCCAACGCATCGATGGGCAGCATCGCGACGTGCGGGTCGACACGATAACGCGGATCGCCGGTCTGCTGATACTTGCGATACAGCGCTTGGCCCATGATCATCCACAGCGCGTAGCACGTGGGGATCGAGTGGCCTGCCGCGAGCATGAACTTGTCGGAGTAAGGATGCTTCGGCCGGCGGTAATCGAAACGGAGTCCGCCGTTTTCAGGACCGATCAAATGCGCCGCAACATTGTACGGTGTGTATGCGAGCGGTCCGCCGAGATGCCCGGTCTGCGCGTAATTTCCCAGCAGCACCAGGGTCATGCAGGTCATGTATCCAACGTCGTCGAGCAGCGGATCGTACGCCAAGGGCTGCTGCTGGTAGGGAGAAGGAACTACCTGAATGAGCGATGTCATAGACATTCTCAAAAATCATACCACCAGTCACGCAAAGGACTTCGTGGTCTCACGGGTTGTTGAGGAAGCTCAACCTGAAGCCACTCCCTTACCTGAGCTTGAGCGCAAGATAAAGGACGCTATCATTCCCTAAAATCGACGGCGAGCGAAAGAAGCTGCGGCCGCCGATAGCTCGCCTTCATCGCCACCTTGCCACCAGCGGGGGCTGCTCCAAACTTCCCCGAAGCCGACTTGAACTAAGCCGCTTTGCGGCGGACGCATTCGCGTGTTGCTGAGCCGACGGTGGAGGTGATCTGAGCTAGTTTGTTGTCGCAGAGGAGGAACTCTCTGTGACCCATCTACGCCAGATCATGCTTGAGGAACTACGGCGCCGCAACTACGCCGAGTCCACCATCCACGCTTATATTCACACGGTCGAGCATTTCAGTCGACACTTCCATCGCTCACCCGATCAGCTTGGCCCCGAGCATATTCGCCAGTATCAGGCCACGTTGTTCACGCGCTGGAAGCTGGCCCCGAACACCGTGACGCAGCGCTTGGCTGCTTTGCGCTTCTTCTACGTACAGGTGTTGAAGCGCGGCTGGAGCGTTGCCGAGACACCGTACCCGAAGAAGGTTCTGCACTTGCCGCAGGTGCTGAGCCAGGACGAAGTGGCGCGTCTGATCGACGCGGCAGAGTTTCCTTTTCATCGCATTCTGCTGATGACCCTCTATGCCACGGGCGCACGTCGCGCAGAAGTGGCGCATCTGAAGATCAGCGACATCGACAGCGAACGCATGGTCATTCATATCCGGGGAGGCAAGGGACGCAAGGACCGTAATGTCATGCTCAGCCCCAAGCTTCTCGATGCCCTGCGCGTCTACTGGCGCGGGCTGAAACGCAAGCCCACCGACTGGCTGTTCCCCGGCAACCGATGGCATACAGCGAGTCATCCGGTCTCCACCAAGGTTCTCTGGAACGCCTGTCAGCAGGCCGCCGAACGCGCCGGTCTTGAGCACAAGCGCATCCATCCCCATACCCTGCGCCACTGCTTTGCCACGCATCTGCTCGACGCCGGTGCCGACCTGCGAACCATTCAGATGCTGCTGGGACATCGCGACCTTGAGGAGACGACGATCTATCTGCACCTCTCCCGGTGCCATCTCAGCGCCACCGGCAGTCCGCTGGATGTACTCCCCATCCGAGGAGAAGGAGAGCCGACACAGAGCGCATGAACCGGCCTCCTCTGGAGGTGGCCGACATCGTTCGTAGTGCCGGGCAGTCCTTCATTGAGCGCAGTCGCAAGTGGATCAACGGACAACATGAAAAGGTGTTGCTAGCCATCACACGCTGCCGCACCGCCGCGTTGGGTGGACATCGCGATCAGTGCTCGGACTGCGGACATTCCGTCATCTCTTACAACTCGTGCCGAAACCGGCACTGCCCTAAGTGTCAGGGCAACGCGCGCCGGCGCTGGCTCCAGGCGCGGGAACGCGAGTTGCTGCCCGCCAGCTACGTGCACGTCGTCTTCACCCTTCCGCGGGAACTCGCTCCACTCGCATTGCAGAATAAACGGCTGATCTACAACCTGCAGTTTCACGCCAGTGCTGCAACTCTGCTGGAGATCGCCCGCGATCCACGCCACCTGGGAGCCGAGATCGGTTTCTTCAGCGTGCTCCATACCTGGGACCAGCGACTATGGCGCAAGAAGACGAAGAATTAGATCGCTTGGTGACTCGGGCCCTCCCGAGTTCGATGTGTGCGAAGAGTTGTTCAGCAGCATGTAAAGCATAAGACCGTTGTAGTGTCGAGTTGTAGATTGGCAGGGACGAATACACGCTACGTCGTGGCGAGTGTGCAACCTGAGGTCGTACAATTGGTTCCCCAAGTAGTTCCGTCAGACGTCGATTCAAGCGAGGTAGGAACATGAAATGGCGCGTGATTCCAGTCTTCGTGACCTTTTTTCTGGCAGCCGTGGCGGCCGTTGAGCCGGGACCGGACTCCTGGCTGCAGTGGGGAAGAAACCCTGAGCATACCGGCTTCATCCCTGTGGTCGGACAACCCCCGGAACACAAACTCGCGAAGTTCCGCTATGACCCCTTTGTGAAGCAAGAGACGTTAGATTTCGCAGGCCTCGGAGTGCCTGCTCACTATCAGGTGCCTTTGATCGAAGGTGACGACGTCTACATGGAATTCAAAACTGGAAAGTGGATTCCGTGCCACCCTCCTTTGGCTTGGGAGCAAGGGAAATATTGCGGACCGAATGCCTGGGAGACAGAGATCTGGAATGAAAAGCGCTTGGTTTGGCAACGGGGTAAATTGGTGGAGACATGGTCGTTTGAGAGCGACTGGAAGCCCGAACCAAACGGCTATCCCAGCGGACTTGGCGCGTTCGAACCGGTTTTCCATCCTGCCCTAAGCCGAGGCTACCTCTATATCCCCGGGGCTGGAGGGACGCTCTGGAAGGTTGACAAAAAGGATGGCAAGGCAGTATCCCGTATCAACCCTTTCGGCAAGGAGATCGACAAGCGAAAGTTTGTAGCGGGCCCGCTGACCGCGGACTCACAGGGAAATATCTTCTACAACGTAATGAAACTGGCCACTGGCCAAGACCAGTGGTACGGCCACGATGTCCTGGGGGCGTGGTTGGTTAAGGTGTTCAGAAATGACACGACCGCCACGGTGACATATCACGACCTGGTTCCGAATGCACCCCCGCCGCATGGCAAATGCCCGTATGTTTTCTATCAGGAGAAAACTCTCCCTTGGCCGCCGAGCAAACATGCCAAACCGATAACGATTGAGTGCGGATCACAGCGGCCAGGCGTGAACGTGCCACCGGCCATCGCCCCGGATGGGACGATCTACACTGTCAGCCGTGCACACTTCGATCAACTGGTCGGCTACCTGGTCGCGGTGAATCCTGATCTGACGCCGAAATGGCAAGCCTCGATGCAGCGGCGCCTGCACGACGGCTGCGGCGTCATTATCCCGATTGCAAAGCATCGCAGACAGCCGGACGCGTGCCGGGAGGGCACCACCGTGGGTGTGGATCCGAACACCAACGACTGGGGCAGCGTTCAAGTCCTAGATTACTCCTCCTCGAGTCCCGTGGTTTTGCCTGATGGAAGCGTTCTCATCGCCGGCGGAAACAGCTACGGCCAAGGCGGCGGACACGTCATGAAGTTCAGCTCCGAGGGCAAGTTCCTGACCGCTTATCCCTACGGTTATGACATAACTCCAGCCGTTTTCCCGCACGATGGCAGCTACTCGCTCGCTATCAAAGAAAATCATTACCCGGCGGGCCTCTACTGCTACTTCCCGAACAACATTTACTGCAAGCCGTTGCCGGCGGCGTATTACATCACGCAGCTCAACGCCGATCTCAAGCCGGAATGGAAGTTCAAAGACCGCACCGTGGACAAGAAACACCCGCGCGGGTTCGAATGGTGCGTCAATGCAGCGGCCTATGACGTGAACGGCTCGGTCTATGTCAACAGCGAGGACGGCAACCTGTACGTCCTCAGTCGGCATGGGAAGATGGAGCGGAGGATCTTCCTGAATCGAGCCATCGGCGCCGCCTACACACCGGTCTCTCTGGGGCCAGATGGAAGAATTTACGCCCTAAACGACGGCGTCCTGTTCGTGCTCGGCAAGTGAGCATGACCGACGGTCGGAATTAAGCCCTTTTTATGAGAGCCGAATATCAGCTTGTGGGTGATGATCTTCTTGAGCTTACGCCGCCCTGGTATCGTCTTAGGGCAGCCCAACACCTAACCGTTGTGACCGACTTTGCGCGACTTCTGCTCGCGCGTGTCTACTTGCAGCGAGACTTTGATCGCGTGATCTGGATTGACGCAGATGTCGTGATTTTTGTTCCTGACGTGTTGAAGGTCGATAGTAATCTCTCCTACGGTTCTTGCCGTGAGGTCTGGATCGATAAGGATTTCCGCGGGAGTCTCAATGTATCGCTGAAATCAACAATTCTGCCTCCCGGCGCAACGTCACTTTTTCTTTAGACACGGAAATGCTTTGGATAACGCCATCTGAACAAGCGTACTCTGATTGAGGTTTAACTTTTTAGGGTTGTCTTGCAAGAACTTAACCACGACTCTCTCCATTTGTGAAAACGTAACACCCTCTCCCGTGCATACATCGGCAGAGGCGTACGAAACTCCTTGGACCAAACCCAAACAAAACCCCGAGTTGAAGGATTCATTTGCATCCTTCCATGTAGTCTTATCAATTGCTTCCACTGCTTGTTGACAACGTGGAAGTAGGTCGTTTCCATCTTGATGCGACGTTGTTTGTCCCATGCTCTGAACAGGTACGACTGCCCCGCAAATCAGCACCGCCAAAAACAGGCAAGCCTTCCGCATATGGTTCTCCTCAAGGAACTACATCCTTCAATGCAGACCCGCCTGTGCAGGCGGGTGAAGCGTCCAACCCGATTACCACTTTTTGCCGTATGTCAGAGTGCCAAATCCCGCAGCCGTTTCGAGCCCGTTCGGCTGGCGACGATACGTGCGCCACTCTTCATGACAACCTCTACGCGCGACGTATCAAATGGCTCGATCGATGTCACAAATTCGAGATTGATGAGGTGTGAGCGGTGGATTCTCAAGAAATTCGTCCCCCGCAGGCGTTTTTCGAGGTCAGACAGGCGGATGCTGACGAGGTATTGCTTCGCTGCAGTACAAATCGTCACGTAGTCATCAGCCCCTTGTGCGCGTTCAAAGCTTGCGAGAGGGATTGGGACAATGCGGTTGCTGTCGCGCACGAAAAGTCTTGCGAGCGGGCGTATCTGTTCAAACGATTCGGTTACGCGGGATAGTAAAGGAATCGCCGAGTCATCTAACGCAGCTTGTGCTCGACGCATGACGCGTTCCAGCCGCTCGCGTCCAAATGGCTTCAGCAGATAGTCGAGAGCGCCAAGTTCAAAGGCGGTGACGGCATATTGGTCATGAGCCGTCGTGAAGATCACCTTGGGCTGATAGTCAAGCCGCTTGAGTACTTCCAGTCCCGTCGCGCCCGGCATCACGATGTCCAGGAACAGTAAGTCAGGACGTTGCCCGTTCGCTGCAGCAATCGCTGCTTCGCCGTCGGGAGCCTCGTGAATCGACCCCTCCCAACCGAGGTCGAGCAAGTATTGTCGCAGGGTGCGTCGAGCCAGCGGCTCATCGTCGGCGATTAGGACGGAACCTTTCATCGGTCTCCACCGACCGATCTTTGATCGCGTTCCGAGGTCGACGGAACCAGAAAACTTGCCTCAAAACCTTCCCGGCCGTCCTGAACCGTCAGTTCAGCGGAGGGTCCGTATGCAGCCCGCAGACGTTCCCGCAAGGAACGCAGCCCGAATTGGTGCGATTGGCCAGGATCAGCGCTGTCTCCAGGCCCGTTATCTCGAACACGGACGCTAAGTTTCCCCTTTCGACAGGAACATATGATCCAGATTGAGCCGCCTTCCGGACGGATGGAGATCGCATGGTGCACGGCATTTTCGGCCAAGGTTTGAATCGAAAATGGCAGGACATCGAAGTTGAAGGACTCTGGATCAATTTGTAGATCGACTTTCAGCCGGTCTTCGTAGCGAAGTTGTTCGAAGGCGATGTACTGACGAGTGAACTCGTATTCCTCGGCAAATTCAACCAATTCGCGGCCATCTTCCTTCAACGCATAGCGCAGCATGTCCCCCAGGCGCTCGATGGCCTTTTCCGCCATGGTTGGCTGGAACTTCACCAAAGCAGCAAGAGTGTGTAGAGCGTTGAACAGGAAATGTGGATTCAAACGGGCGCGAATCGCATCCAGACGCGCAGCTGCAGCCAGCGCCTCTGCACGCACGGCAAGCGTTTCTTGTTCGTGCAAGCGATTCCGCGTCTGCACCGCATAGGAAACGCCCGCGAAGAGGCCGTAGAGCCAGAGTCCCATCAGAAGTTGCCAGCCAAGAACGGGGGATTTCCAGAAATCCAGCAAAGGGTTGGCGCCACGGCGCAACGCCTCCAGCCCATCGACCAAAATGATCCAGAGAATTGAATATCCTGAAGCGAAGAAGACTTGAAGAAAATAGAACTTCAAATCGAGCAGGAGGGGAAAAGGCCAGCGTTGGCAAATATGCCAGACAGCGATTCCCATCAGACTCGCGCTGCCCATCGAAATCATCCCTGTTACGAGTGCGGCTCGCAATGGATAGTGCGCGTACAACATCGCCAGGAAAACCCAAATTGCGAAGAACGGCAGCCATGCTGCCAACACAATCGCGTAGCGCTTGATGACCTTTCGCATGATTCGCTCAAATTATCGTACCTCTGTAGCTAGTTCACCATCGTTGACCGACAAAACTTGCTGGTTCGCCGAAAACTTCTGGCCTGGTGACGCATTAGCGCTCTACAAATTGGCAGCGGACACGAAGCGTACATCGAGCGGATATGGAGGTGCCGTGGCTCCAACCCAACCTTCGAACCCCTCCAAATGCATCTGGAGCAAAGTGGCACACAGATTGGCAATCGTGCTGGCTTCCGTAACCATGACCCTGGCGGCGGGGCCCGCGGTCGATCTATCGCGTGAACAGGTGGTGAAGATAGTTACGCAAATACAACACTCTGACTATGGAGGCGACCGTGCAGCCCTGAATCAACTTTACGACCAGCTTGTCCCGTTCGTTGACGAGCCGGAATTCGCGTCTCGCGTGCGATATTGGCGTGGATTTGCAAAATGGCGCAGGGCCATTAACGGGTTTGGCGAAACCCCTACACCGAAGGATTTGTCAGAGGACCGTGACCGACGCGGAAAGCGAATTCGACGCCGCGATCCAGAGGGATCCAGGGTTTGTGGATGCAAAAATTGGCGCAGCGTCCTGCATGTTTAACCGCCTCTTTCTGGAAGGGGTTTTCAAAAACGAGAAAGACCCTCAACGGTTGAAGGAAATCCTGACACCTGCTTCGACGTTGCTTAAGGAGGCCAAGACCGCAGCGCCCGACAACCCCAGGCTTCTCTGGGTGGTGGGTCCGAATCAGTGGAGCACTCCTCCGGAGCGGGGCGGCGGCCAGGAGAAAGCCATTGCGACCTATGAGAAAGGTCTGGATGCCATCCGGCAACACAAAGAAGGCGCCAATGATCCGCTAGAGCCAACATGGGGCGAACCCGAGCTATTGATGAGTCTGGCCTGGTCAAATTTGAACCGAACCACGCCTGATTTAAAGGCCGCCGAGCAGTACGCACAAGCTGCCCTCAAGCTCGTCCCTTACTGGCACTACGTTCGCGATATCCTAATGCCGCAAATTCGGACCGCGCAAGCCAAAGCCCGCTGATTTTCCGTGGAGTGATGAGTGGAAGTGCTGTGAGCCGTATCAATGTTGTTGGTCTTGGACGGGGTCGTTTCGTGGGCAATGAAAATTCTTGGAGGGCATATGAAAAGTTTCGTTCTGCGCTGGCCAGTTCTCTTCATCGCTGCCAATGTTTTCGGGTTTGTCGTGCACGGCCTCCTGCTTCAGGGGGACTATGCCGCCAGTCCGCAACTCCTGCGCACACAGGAAGACGCAAATCGGCACTTCGTGTACATGCTCATAGGATTCGCCTGTTCGTCTGCGGCGCTGGTCTGGATCTACGATCGCGGTATTCAATCTCGGCCCTGGCTCGGTCAAGGACTCCGCTTTGGCTTTGCGGTGTGGATGCTGACCTCGCTTCCTTGGTTCCTGACGTACTACGCGGTTCAGCCGTGGCCAGGAGCGGTTGTGGCAAAGCAAATTTCATTTGAATTGGTGACTGTGCTGCTGATGGGGGTAATCAATGCCGGGCTACATCGGACCCAAGCAGCCGGGACCAAGAAGGCGGTTGCGGATAATGCCGTAAGCAACATGACTACCGAAGGGGTCTTGCCTAATAACTAGAGTAATCGGTAATGGTACAGTTTGTAGCCGCGCGGCAGGATAGTGGTGCCCGCTGCCGTGATCTCTGGAGGCAAGAATGAAAGCATCTATGTTTTATCGAATCGCTGCTGTTCTTCTGCTGCTTTTTGACGCCGGACACACATCTGGTTTTCCTTGGTCCGATCCCAAGTGGGTAGTGGATTTTGGCTCCATGCGGTCCACTCACTTTTACATTATGGGGTTTAGCCGGACTTATTGGGATTTTTATGTTGGGTTCGGACTCTTTGTCAGCGTGTTTCTTCTGCTCGCGGTGGTATTGGCGTGGCAGCTAGGGGGCCTTCGGCCAGAGTCGTTGGCGCTCATGCGCGGCACGGCGTGGGCGTTCGCCCTTTGCTTTGCCGCCATCACGGTTTTGAGCTGGAAATACTTTTTTATTATTCCCATCGTTTTCTCAATCGTAACTACCGTCTGTCTGATTGCGGCGGCATGGCTTTCAGCGAAGCGGGTTTCGGTGCCTCCGCTGCGATAGTAAGTTGAGAGGATTCCAAGGGCTGTCAGGGTTACCAGGAGCTCAAGTATTCAGTCTGCTACCGCGAGCGGGGACCAAACCAATGGTGCTCCACAGGTCAGATAACGCCTCCGCCGAGCAGGCAAATGTCAACTTATCGCCGCCTTGTAAAATCAAAAAAGACCGGGCAGGGCTTGCGTGGGGGCTGTGTATGTTGGAAGCGCTTGCAGGTTGAGGGATGCCTTACCGTTTGCCACAAACCCGCCGCTTGCCAGTCGCGATGCCAGCAGTATCGCGCAAAAACATGTCCAACAGTTGGTTGCACACTTAGCCAGTAGTCATGCCCTTAGCCACCACTGATCGCTGGCACAATCGAAACTTCTGCCCCGGCAGGGATAACCGTCGCGAGTCCACCGGTGTAAAGCACATTCTCGTTGGCCACAAAAATATTCACGTGCCGTCGAGTTTCGCCCGTTTCGGTTAAAACTCTGCCCCGCAATCCCGGGTATACAACGAATAGCGCTTGCAAAACTTGGAGCAGATTGGCGCCCGCTTCCACCTCCACGCGCACATCGCTCTGATTTCCCGTGAACTCACAAAGCGGACCCGGAATTTTGAACGACGCCTGTATCAGTTTCGCTGCACCCCAGAGGGCCATTTACGAGCCTCTAAGCAAGTTCACGGGACAGCCCGCACCCGCGGCACCTCCGAAGATTGACTTTCCCCCGTACATCCCGGACAGGGTAAAGACGCTGGCCAGCTACTTGAATTTTCTACTGCAATGGCGGGTGCTTTACTCGGTTGGCTGGTTGTCGGCAGTATCTTCCGCTTGTTCTTCGACCTTTTGCCAGCTGGAATCTGGATTGTATTCCGTCCAACCCTTGGCATGGGCCTCGGTCTTTTTTCCGAGGTCTTTCTGATAGACCACTCCATCCGCGCCGACGATGAATGTCATTACTCCAGACGACCGGTATTCCGCAGGATAGGCCACAAAAGCGAAGCCCACAGTCATTTTGCCATTCACGATGTAGTTCTTTGCCCCGCCCGCAGCAGCTTTTCCTTGACGCGTGAGAATGTGGTAAAAGTAGCCGCGAAAAGGAGTCGGGGCTCCGTTTTGGTCTTTTGGATACCCCTCGGCGACAGCGAAGGCGACGAGGGGGCCAATCGGACTCTTGGGTTCGCCGTCTGCGGCCTTCCAATAAAGGCCATCATGCTGTCCTTCATCGCTGAAGATTTTCTGCGCGTACTCGTTATGCTGCGAAGCGTAGTATTCTTTTTGCGCCGCCGCCAGTTGCCGGCAAACTACGATCGTCGACATCTCATTGCGCCCGATGCGCCGGAACAAAATTTCTTTCTTGGCCGCACCCGTGTCGAAATACCACACGGTCCCTTTGTTCACCAGTGGGATTGGCGTAGGCCAATTCTCGGCGCCAATGTAGAGAGTGACCGTTCCATCCGGTTCTCTCAGCAGACGGTGCATTTCCTCATATTTCTTTACGAAGATAGCGCGGTTGTTGCTGTCCTCGGTGTCGTCTCCCGAGGAAACGATCTGCTTCTCTTCTGGTCCAAGGATCTCGAGCATGGCTTTTTCGTCATTGTTCCGGGTAGCCACGAATAGCGCATTGCTCGCTTCCTCCGCGGACGAAAATGTTTTCTGTCCTGATTGTTGCGCCATCGAACGAACGGACAAGCATCCCGTCAAAAGCAAAGCGGCCACAGCTAGCTTAGGCAGATCGGATCCAGGAAGTCTGTCGAATCTCAACTTCGTTCGCAGCATATAGCTCTCTCCATTTGAAAATTCATGAACTCACGAGGATGACGTAACCGCGATTAGCGTCGGCCACCACCGCCGCCTCCGCCATGAAAGCCACCGCCTCCGCCGCCTCCGTGGAAGCCTCCGCCACCGAAGCTGGCGTCGCCACGCGAGGAGAAACTCCTGACCTGTCCGCCGCGGTCGTAGCCGCTGAAGGCTCCCGAGTGAACTCCGCTCTGTCCGCCGTGGGGTTCCGTGTATCCTCGCGCAGCCTGGCTATTTCCGTTGAATGGTCTAGGGACTGCTCCCGGGTGGTTGTAAACTCCACCGCCGTAGGCTCCGTGTCCGCTGTAGCCGTAAGGTCCGCGTCCTGCACGGTAGAAATTGTTTCGGTTGTAGAACGTTCTACTCCCGGAGTAGTACCGGTTGCCGCCATAGATTGGATATCCCCCGCGCCAGTTGAATCCCCAATGCGGCCAACCCCACCCAAAGCCCCCGAACCAGCCAATTCCAAATCCGAGTCCGAACGAGAGGTACGGCCCGCCAAACCAGATGCCAGGGTACGCGTACCATCCGGGCCACGGATAAATTGGTCCTCCGTAAACCAGCCACGGGTCATATGCGGGAACGTAAACAACATCGGGAGTGGCCGGTTGAATGATGACAGTCGAGCCTTGCGTGGTGACAGTCTGCTGCGGCGTGGTTTTCAGATTGCCGGCATCTTCTGCCCGCTTGCGCATCACCTGAACGGCATCCATTACATCTTGTTGCTGGTTGTAGTAAGCGTCGCCGAGCGATGACGTCCAGGAGAGGTTCTTGTCCATATTTCCCAGCACGCTTGGAAACGCCGTGAGCGCCTTGACGCTCGGATCCCAAGGTTGCTGGTCGACAGCTTTACCCAACGCGTCGCCCTTCAAATCAGGATTGGCCTGTACCCATCTATCCGCCTCGACCACCTGTTCGGGGAATGTAGACGCCGCCAGGATTTGCGCCACCAGCGAATCCGGATACAGCGCAATCGGAGCTACCAGTTGCTGCAACTGCGCGGGAGTCTGCGGTGTGTAAGGAGGCGCCTGGGCCGGGGCCTGTCCGCCTTGCGGAGTAGCTTGAGCGGGCGGCGCTTGGGTCTGTGGGTCTTGATACGCCAAGAGAGTCTGAGGCCAAGTCGCGAACAAAACAGTCAACGACAACAGGGCGACTAAACTTTGCTTGAACAATTCATGCCTTGCGAACCCTGCTGCGCGTCCGAAAATGTTCATGTTCCTGAACCTCCTGTACAAAACCTTTCGCTACATAGTTAGACGCAACAATTTGGCGCGCCGTTGCAATCGTTCAAACGAAGCGACGAGCCTGGCGTCGGGCCGTGAACAGTGTTAGAAATCGGGCATAACGTCAATGAAAATCGCCGCCACTTTGTGACGCGGGATACGTGCGAACATCATACTGTATTAATGAATGTTACTTTATCCATCGATGAACGGCTGGTCGCCCGAGCCCGGAAGAAGGCAGACGCCCTGGGCAAGAGCCTCGATCAGCTGATCCGCGATTACCTGCAACAATTGGTTGGCGGAGACGATCCAGAGGGAAGCATCGAAGGTGCATAACTTCCGGTTTGCCCGTCACTGCACCCACGCGCCATCCGTGCTCTAACCAGCGCGTCCGTCCCGGGCAGTAACTTCGGAGTAGTCCGTTACTCAGGGTCGATCCGAGAAACGCCGTTTCACGCGGTCGAAATTAGCGAAGCTTCGCGTATTCCGCTTTGGATTCTTTCAGGGCAGGAAGATCGGGGTCGGCGTCTTTCCAAAGGGCGAGGAAGTCCTGGTAAGCGGCGCGGCTCTTGGCGCTGTCACTCGAGAGCGCGTACGCCCGGCCAAGGCCCAGGTGCGCGAGTGCGCCGATTGGCTCGTTTCCGACCACGCCGGGGTGGTCGAGAATTTTCTGGAACTCGGCTGCGGCTGCGCTGCCTTGGTGTTCCGCCACAAGTGCTTCGCCGCGCAGATAAACGGCGTACAGAGCGACATTCAAGGTTTGAGCGGGAGAACCGAGTTCGTACGGAGCAGCCGCGGTGAGCGCTTGGACTGCCTTGGCGCCACCGCCTGCTTGCAGAGCAATGGCTGCGCGGATCGTGGACAAATAGTTAAACTGTACAACCGTGTCTTCCGGGAAGCGTTTAGCCAAGTCGTCGGCCAAGCGTGCTGCTTGAGGAGCGTTACCCGCCAGGCCGAGCGCAATTGCCGATATAGCCTCAACATCCCTGCCATTCGAAAGCGCGAGCGCGGCCTGTGCTTGCTGCTTTGCCTGGCTCATGTTGCCAACCAGCGCGTCGCGCATTGCCGCTTCTGCTTCGTAGCCGGCCGCCGTTTCTTTTTCATCCGCGCGTTGCGCCGAGTCGGACGCGCGCCGCGTCAACTCTCGCGCCTCGGCAAACTGCCCGCCATACGCGGCAGTATCGGATTCGGTGTAGAACAGAGCGTCTTCAAAGCCCAGCTTTCCCGTCAGCCATGCCGCCTCGCGCTTCGTTCCTGCCGTATCGTGTTGCAGGAAATCAATCGCATAAAGGTTCATGTGTATTAGAGGATTATCCAGATTGTGGGCTTGCGCTTCCTGTGCCGTGGCTCTGGCTTCATCCAGACGATTGACCAGCAGGTACGAGATGACGAGATTCGTGTAAGAGATTCCACTTCCGGGGCGGAGCTTCATTGCCTGCTGGGCCATTGCGAGGGACTTATCGTAGTCGCCAAGATTCATGTAGATGCTGTTCAGGTTCCCGGGCGGCGTGGCATCGCGCGGGTAGGTCTGCGCCCATAGCGCATTGGACTTTCGGGCCTCCTCAAGATTCCCAGTTACGAAAGACTCATAGTGAGAAACGATGTAAAACTTTTCGCGCTCACTCACCCGTTCGCGCAGGTCGTACGCCTTGCGAGTATTTTCGGCGGCGCGGGCGATCTCCCCCACGTTGCTGTAATTCGAACCCAGTTCCGCGTAGGCCATGGCAAAGTTTGGATCCAGGCTGATAGCACGCTGGAACAACGGGATCGCTGCCGCGTAGTCGTTCCTCACTATATGCGCCTGGTAACCTAAGCTGTAGGCCTGCAGCGCCTCCAGCGATGGCGTGGTCACGTTCTCCGCTGGCGCGTCATACTTTTGTACCGAGGCCAGCGACTCGCCCAGCTTCTCGCGTATTTTGGTCGCCGCCGTGCCTAGCGCTTTCAGCACTTGCTCCTTGCCGGTAGCCGTGGCCTGCTCGTCCGCCAGTACATCGCCGGTGCGGCAATTCACAGCTTTTAGCCCCACGACATACTGACTGCCCAGATTCGAAATCGAACCTTCAATGCTGGCGGCGCTCATCGTGCGTTGACAGACCTCGCGTGCCAACTCGCGCGTGAGCCGCGCCTCCTTGGGCTGCGCCATGAGGGCAAGGGTCTGCGTCACGCGCTGATCCGAGAGCAGGTTCAGAAACGGCGACTGTTCCAGTTGCGCCGACAATCCCTGCCGCAGCGTACCGTCGAAAACCGGATCGCCGGTGGTATTAGTGAACTCGTCGAGGACGACGGTATCTTTATCCGTGAGGTGAGACGCTGATCGGGAACGCAAGAAATAGTAACCGCCAAGCGAAGCCGCTACGACAATCACGACAACTGCAGCAACGAAAAGCAGCCAGAGTTTTCTCTTCTCCCCTGCGGCAAGGTCCGCAATCCTGGCACTACCAGATGACTGTGCAGGAGCGACGGCAGACGCCGAGCCCGATGTCGCAAGCAGCGGCTTCACTGCTCCTCCCGAGCCGGGCTCCTGCACGGCCGCAACTGATTCCGAACTAGTCGGTACGCCATGACCCGACTCCGTTTCCCGTTTCAGGCGCTTAAGGTCGGCCCTCATTTCCGCGGCACTCTGATAGCGCAACTCGCGATCTTTCTCCAATGCCTTGTTCATGATTCGTTCCAGCTCGGCTGGAACGTCGGGATTCAGCCGTACCGCCGACGTAGGCGCCTGATCCAGAATAGCTTTGAAGATGACCGCGCTACTCTCGCCTCGAAACGGCAACGCGCCCGTTGCCATTTCGTAGAGAACGGCACCGAATGAGAACAAGTCGCTTCGCGCATCCAGTTCTTTGGCCCGCGCCTGCTCAGGAGACATGTAACTGACGGTGCCAAGCGTAGAACCGGGGCTGGTCAAGTGCGACTCGTCAATCGTGCCCGTCTGGGTGTTGTTGCCTGCGATCTGGCTGGAAGAACTGGCGGCAGGTATGACCTTCGCCAAGCCGAAGTCCAGAATCTTGGCGTACCCACGCTTGGTCACAAAGATGTTCCCAGGTTTGATGTCGCGGTGGACAATTCCTTTGGTATGGGCAGCATCGAGAGCGTCGGCGATTTCGATGGCCAGCGACAGCAGGATCTCGGTTTCCAGTGCGCGGCCGGCGATGCGGTACTTCAGCGTCACCCCCTCCAGAAACTCCATGGCGATGAACGACTGGTCGCCGTGCTTGCCGATCTCGTAGATAGTGCAGATATTGGGATGGTTGAGGGCGGAGGCCGCACGTGCCTCCCTGCGAAAGCGTTCCAGAGCTTGCGGGTCGCGCGACATTTCCTCGGGCAGGAATTTGAGGGCGACGAAGCGGCCAAGTTCGGTGTCCTCAGCCTTGTAGACCACGCCCATGCCGCCCCCGCCGAGCTTCTCCAAGATGCAGTAGTGCGAGATGATCTGGTCGATCATTCGAAGATGCCTCAGCTTCCGATTCGCTTCATCTTAAGGATGCGGCATCTGCGAGTCAACGAATGACGGCACTAGCACAAGCCTGCAGAACGCAACAACTGCCCCGGAGCGCATTAATTGCACGACGCTTCTGCTTTGGCATATGTCTGTCGATTCTGCAGCCGGGGAGGAACTTGAAGAACCGCAAAGCCGACTGCAGGAGGTCTTCAGGGTTTTCATTTTCCAACAACCAACAGCCCACCGATCCTACTCTTAACCGCCCACCGGCAACCGCCGGACGCGAATTCGTTTTTCTTCGATAACGACGATGCTGCCTTCACCCAGAGGATCCTCAATCACAGGCATAGCTCCCCGCAGTAGTCGCAATGCAACTGCAGGACGTTTGGGGCCAGGCTGAACCAGAATGATGGATGGCTTTTCTTCGTTGCGTAAAGCGATTAGGGTGCCAACATCCGTATCGGCAGAGATTATGATTCGATCTTCTTGCGCTGAATGCACGAAAATCCCAGTTTCTAGTGAACGCTGCGCTTCCTCAAGGATGACAGCGGTGGTCCTTCCCTCAGGTGAACTCGTACCATCTGTGACTTCCTTCGCCGACGATCAGGCCCGTTTCGACATTCTGGTCAGGACCGGTTCGCAACTACTTCCGGCATTCATGCGTGCCTTTCTGCTGGCAACCTCCGCGGGCTGGCGGGCACGATTGATGCTCCCCACGGGCGTGCTGTCAGGTGTCGAGTGCCCGGTGACATCGAAATATATTGCCTCGGCCTCATCCGGCTGCAGCTGTGATTTCGACAAGAGCGTGAGCCGTGCGAGTCTGTGGAAGGGTGCTTCGGCTTCATTCCACTCGATACTGGCGTTTTCGATCCAGAAGTTGGCGTCGTGGCGCTTGCCCCAATACGTCATTCGGTCAGGGTCGAGGAGTTGGACACCGAAATCGAAGCTGCTCATCTTGCTATCTTCGTTGAGATGCCGAATCAGTTCGTCCTGCAGGCCGTTCGGGTTACTCCTTTGCAGAGAATGCGCTGGATTGTCCGGGGATGGTGTCGCCGAATGCTTCACAACATCGGTCGGCCCGTGACGAAACGGTACAGTGCTCGAGTAGCGCAGTTGCTGATACGGTTTGATTTTCTGGTGAGCCTGCACTTGTACCAGCGCAAGCGTTCTCAGCACTCTCAACTTGTCCTTGAACGGCAGGGACCACAGGCCGGCGGCTGGGTTCGATGCCGTCAGTAACTTCATGATCGCGAGAAACGCAGGCGAGTCATTGATGGGCAGAGTGGTCGCGTTTTGCATGGAGAAATCCTGGCGGTCGACGTTCGCGTCAGGAACCGTTGTGCCATTCCGAGTGAGGTCGACCGAGAAAGACAACGATCGGACATCGGCCTTGAAATCAGAGTTCTTGCTGGGATCCGCGTTCCCAAATCGCACGATCGCCGGATATACGCCCGGCCTCGCGAACATCCCCTTCGCGAGCCGCGCCGCCAACTGAGGATTTCGTCCGGCGGCGACATCCAATACTTCGAACTGAGCGCGGGCGCAGACGCCCTTCGCATGAGTTCCACGACCAAGCGGTCGGTGTTGTTTGGCGGCGGCATTCGCCTGTAGCAGAAGACTTTTCTCTGTGATCTGCTCGATGTCGGAGCGTTCCCGTGCGAGGTCCCGCTCAGCGTCGGTGCCCGTTACTCCGAACCATCGGGTCAGAAAGAGCATAGAAACCTCACCCCAGTTGCGCAATAAATTTGATCGCAGTGATGCTCGGCAGAAAGCAATACGCGGCGGCTTTAGTCGTCACGAAGCTTGAGAACCCCGTGATCTTGATCGCGGGCGCACCATTCGCTTGCGGAATCACGAAAATGCTTTCGGCTGGGTCCTGCGTGCCAATCATCGGATCTTTCGATTTAGGGTGCAGCCTGACCGAACCGGCGAATTCGGCGTCATTCACCCATTGCTTCAGCACGAACTCGTATTGATTCTCGATGCTGGAGTTGATGAAGTAGCCGAGCAGCCCGCGCTCGATGCCGTCGTAGGGTTTTGTCGGATCATAGTTCGGGCCGTAGGGCATGCCACGACGGATCAGACGGTGCGTATTGTTGCTGCCACCGGGATGGCCCTGGCCCGTGACTGGCTGGCCGCGTGGATTGATGCGACGCATGTGCGCACCGACGGGACAGCGAAGGCCCTTGGGATCGCCTGACCCATCTGCGTTGACGTATTCGTAGTTGTTCAACTGCTCGGATGGAATCCCGCCCGGGGGGGTATCCGTATCCGGTGACAATGCGAGCGGCACGCCGTTGCGCCAGCGTCCGCATAACTTCGCGGCAAGCAGTTCGGGATCGATCTTGTTTTTGTTCGATTGCAGGAAATTCTCAAATCCAACCACGTCCGTCTTGGCCATCTTGAAGACAGCAAAGCTGCCATTCAGACTGAGTTCCCGAGGCTCAGGCAGGTTGTAATTTTCTGCGTCCTCCCGCAAGACGAAAAGCCACGGTTCACAGGGTTGCTGGTGATCCGGGTGATATCGTTCTGGACCGCCACGAATCGTAGTCATGCTGATGCCGTCGGTGTAGCCGAAAGGAACTTTGGAAGTGAAGACGGGTTGGCCGTCCTTCATCTCGATCCACGCCATCCCGCCGGTCCGCCAGATCTCGTGATAGGCATCGCCTTCGGCGAAGAGCGCAGACAGCCGGTCGCTGTAGCTCGCCATGGCTTCTGGGCTGATGGCGTGCAGCGTCACCAGGACGTGATCGCCTCCCTTGCCAAAGCCACCGACCCAGTTCTCCGGACCACTGACGCCGGTATCGCCCACCAGCTTCGCTCGTTCGGCGGCACCGGCTGTGAACGCGCCGAAAGACTTGAACGAGAGCGCCGGGACACGATCTTTGATCTCCAACGCGACGATTCCGGGCCAGGTAATGCCAACGTTCAAGCAGTAGTCGGGCTTGTGGCGCGGGACATCGGCGGGATTGTCTCCTGGTCCCGGCTCGAAGCCTACGTGCCAGTCTTCCGCAGTGGTGATCTGCGGGGCATCGGACTCGTCGCCGCTAACGAACCTCCCGAGCAGCTTGCGTGCCTTGTCGGGGTGGCCCACTGTTAATAAGAAATGCCGCACCATTGGCATCCTGTAGCCGCGCAGGATGAACCCCTGAATATCAGCAAGGTCGAGCGTGCTCCGTCCCGACTTGGCATTTGCCTCACGTCCGCCTCGATTGAACAGATGACGGAGGAGCCCTCCGCTTTCTTTCGTTTGCGGCGCGTGTTCCTTGACGTCCTGAGTCATTGCCGGTCTCCTGCTTGATCGTGTCTTGATCCTAGTTCGTAACTACGCGGCCGAGCCTGCTTGTGACTTGCTGTCGGCGATCAAGGCTTTGATGTCGTGCACACTCAGGCCTGGATATGCCTTGTAGAACCCGATCGGCTCCCTGTTGGCTCCCGCCGCAAAATCAATGAACTCCTGGAGATATTTCCTGCAAGGTGAGGGCGGCGCGCCCTTAGTGAACTTGAATAGCAGATCGAAGACCTCTCCGATGTTCTTTGTGAAATCTGCAATGTAGTCGTTGAACGTACCGTCATAGACCGTAAAGAAACCAATCTGGTTGTCCTCAAGAGGCACGAACTGTGCGAAGTGCGGTGTCCCAACTTTGTCCAGGTCTTTGGTTGTGCCGTGTCCCCGCGCACGCAGGATCAGTTGAACCTCGATGTAAGCCAGTTTCGACTTGATGGGCAGGATCACCAGGAATGGGAGCTGTTTAGTGGCGCCAGCGACGTCAGCCGCGGCCGCCATAGCCTTAATCTCCTTGACCGTCACGCCTTCGTACGCGGTGTAGAGGTTCACCGCATGGACAAGGTGCTCCGCCGCCCATTCGACGAAAGCATCTACATTGTTCGCAACCGGAGTGGGCGGCGGGTTGTCGACATGCTGGAAGATTGCGTCGAAGACCGGCCCGGCATGTTTGGCGAGATCAGCCATCAATTGTGTGAACTCGCCATCGAAGTCGCCAAGGAACAGCAGAGTCTTTTCACTCAGCACCGTAAAACGCGAGTAGTGAATTGTGCCGATTGCATCCTCCGCTTGAAACAACTCCGACATCAGTGGCGGAAGTTCTTCCCCCACCGCCTTCGCGTCCGCGGGCGACTTCAAGGCGAAGCCCAGAGTAAAGTGGTTGTGGCTCATCTCATCGTCTCCTTAGTTTCTGCGTTTCCCAAGTCAATCGTCGTAATTCGCCGGAGATCCAATTCTTCACCGCCTAGTCCCTCGCTCTGGCGAGTATTTCCGCCGCTTTCTGCTTGTCCTCCGCCGACAGCTGCTCCGGCCCGAGCTTATAGTTCAGCTTGTCGATGGTCCCGGTGAAGCGGAATGGAACGTCATAGCTGAAATCCACGGGGGTTCGCGTATCGAGCCCGATGTCGAAGGTCTCGTCGATGGACATGAGCAACGGAATCGTGTGCTCGATTGTCTTGCGGGCGACCTCTTTGCCGTCCACCGAGAGCACTCCGGTACCACCCTTAGCGGGGCCGGGTCCATCGTATTTGAAGTCGAACACGATGGTGTGCTTGCCCGCGTCAAGTGAAGACAGGCCTATCCACCGAAAGCGCTCCAGATCCAGGAAATTGTACACGAACACGGGTCTGCCTCTGCCGATTCCAAACATGTCAGTCGCAAACACAGCAACTAGTCCAAGCACGGCGACCAGCAAGCAAGCGTATCCAAAACGTTTCCTCCACCTTCCCTGTCTGCCCATCCAGACGAGAAGCAGTCCCAGAATCAGCAACCCAAGTCCTACTTTCTTGAACAGATCGGATTTGAGCCACCAATTGAAGCTGTGGCTGAGCAGGAGGCCGTAGCCGCCGAAGCGGCCTCCCATGGTTGCAATCACTCCCTCGGCGCCGCCTTCAGGGACAGTAATGTTGGCGGTGATGGTGTAGTCCCGGTCCAGAATGCTGGGAGCATTGCCGACAGGAATGCCGACATTTTCACCGGTGTAGGTGAAATCGGTTCGTCCGGCGATCGCGCTTGGTTTTGGCGCGAGCAGGCGCACAAAGCCCGAGTTATCCAACGGCAAAACCTGGTATTTCGCCGCCTCGGTCAGGAACAGCGCCTGTAACTCCTTCAGCTTGTCGGGATTGCTGGCTGCCAGGTCGTTGTATTCCGAGTAGTCTTCGCCGATGTTATAGAGTTCCCAGTGGTAGTCGCTGAGCGCCGGCATCGTGCCCGTCCCCAACTCCCAGGATGGAGATGGTGGTGTTGTGGCGGCAATCCAACCGTTGTGATAGATCGCGCGGTTGCCGACCATCTCGAAATATTGCGTGTCGCGCTTCGACGGCGCATTTGCGTTTGCCTGATCAAAGGTGTAGGCCATGCTCACGCCTTCGATCGGTTTCTGCTTGATCCCGTTGACCGTATCCGGCGCCGGGATGCCGGAGGCTTCAAGGATGGTCGGGACGATGTCAATCATGTGATGGAACTGGGTGCGAATCGCGCCCACATCCTTAATATGGCCGGGCCACGAAATAGCCAGACCCTGCCGGGTCCCACCGAAATGCGACGCCACCTGCTTCGTCCACTTGAAAGGCGTATCAAATGCCCAGGACCAGGCCACGGACATGTGCGGGTAGGTCTTGTCCGAGCCCCAGTCTTCATAGTGCAACGCATTCATCACCTTGACCGCCTTGACTGCCGGGTCGGTAAGAATGCCGTTGTAGGCGGTCAGCTGGTTGAACGTGCCGTACACGCTACCTTCAGCGCTGGTGCCGTTGTCGCCAACGATGTAAATGATGAGCGTGTTGTCGAGCTTGCCCATGTCCTCGACGTTCTGTATGACGCGGCCAATCTCATTGTCGGTATAGGCGGTGTACCCGGCGAATACCTCCGCTTCGCGGGCATACATCTTCTTTTCCAGATCGCTAAGCGAGTCCCACTTCGGAAGCTTGGCACCCCCATACGCTGCCTGTCCATCCGGCCACGGCGTCAACGTCGTGTTCGGCGGAATCACGCCGAGCCGCTTTTGGTTGGCGAAGATTTCATCCCGCATCTTTTCCCAGCCCATGTCGAACTTGCCGTGGAACTTGTCGATCCACTCCTGCTTCGGCTGGTGGGGTGAGTGGCTGCCTCCGGGCACGTAATAGACGAAGAATGGCTTGTCGGGAGCGGCTGCGTTCAAGTCGCGCATGTACTTGATGGCTTCGTCCGCCATGTCGGTAATGAGGTTGTAACCGGGCTTTCCGACCCACGGGAAAACCTGCGTATGATCGCGAAACAAGTACGGCTCCCATTGATCGGTCTCGCCGCCCATGAACCCGTAGAAATACTGGAACCCCATGCCCGAAGGCCATTGTTCGAAAGGACCAGCCGCGCTGCTGTATTGGAAGCTTGGCGTGTTGTGATTCTTGCCGAACCACGACGTGGCGTAGCCGTTCTCTTTGAGAATCTCACCGATCGTGGCACTCTGCGGACCGATGATCGAGTCATAGCCTGGGTAGCCGGTGGATAATTCGCCGATGACGCCGAAGCCGACCGAGTGATGGTTGCGGCCGGTGATCAGCGCCGCCCGCGTCGGCGAGCAAAGTGCCGTGGAGTGGAACTGCGTGTAGCGCAACCCAGCCTTGGCGATGCGGTCGAGCGCGGGCGTCGGAATGACACCGCCGAAGGTTCCTGACACGCCGTAGCCTTGGTCGTCGGTCATGATGAGGAGCACGTTGGGCGCGCCCTTGGGCGGCACGATACGCGGCGGCCACCAAGGGGTGGAATCCTTGGCACTTTCCTTGATCACTCCGCCGAATTTCGGGGGCGGTGGCGGAATTTGTTTCCCGTCGATGGTGGTCGTGGCGCTCGGCGAACCCAACTGGCCTGTGACCTGCTGCGCCACGACCGGTGTGACCGCCAACATGGCAACGAGTAGAAATGCCGCGGATTTCGCAACGACGCCTGACTCCCCCGGTTTCCAGCGCTGCTTTGTCATGTAATCTCCTTCGCTCGTTTGCGTCTCTGTATGGCCTGAGCAACATCACCGCTCTTGAAGCTTCTTGATCGATGCGCCAAACACCATCTGCCTCAGGGAGTTGGCACCACACGGTAATAAATGCCGTTCGCGCCATAGGACGGGCTGAACCAGGTGTTGCCGCAGAGATAGTAGGTCGTGCCCTGCACGTTGGGAGTCGTGCAGCCAGCAGGAATGGTCGCCACGATTTCGCCCATCGAATACGTGAGGTTGGCATTGGCCGCAGCAGCATTGGCGTTTGCAGCCGCTGCATTGGCGTTCGCTGCGGCAGCGTCCGCGTTAGCCACGGCCACATTGGTGTTGGCAGTGCTGGTAGTGGCGCCCGCAACATAACCTTGGGTGTAGGCGTTCGACGCGGCAGCACTGCTGTTGGCAGACGCAACCGCCGCTCCCACGACGGCGCCTGTGACTGCGGCTCCCGCTACGGCCCAACCGCCGCAGTTGGAGCAGCCGGTTGAATAAGAGTTGACCACGACGGGGGGATGGTACGCCCCGTAATATGGAACCGCAGCCACGGGTGGATGATATGCCGCGCCGTAAGCTCCGCCGTAGTAGTGGTCGCTGGCATAAGCGGTCTGGCCAGAGGCAGTCGTACCGACGGTGCCTACACCGGCGTAGTGCGTAGCGCTGCCACCATAGGCGCCGGTCGCAGTGGTAGTGCCGGAACCTTCCTGGTGGTAGGCAGAGCCGCCGTATGCGCTCGTAGCGGTCGTGCCTTGTCCAGCGTAATGTGTCGCGCTGCCACCGTAGGCGTTGGAACCGGTCGTCATTCCAGACCCTTCGGCATGCGATGCAGAGGCACCGTATTTGTTGGAAGCAGTCGTTCCCTCGCCCTCGGTGTGGGTCGCAGTTCCCCCGTAAGCATTGGTGCGCGTGGTGGAGTCCGACCCGGGTGCGTGGTATGTAGCGCCCCCGCCGTAGGCGTTCGCGTGCCCATACCCGGAGGCCCTTACACAGGGAAGTAACGTGATTAGAATGCTTAGCAGACTGACAAATACTTTTTTCATGACGGTTACTCCTAGTTACTGAGATTGACCGGGCGTGGCCGGAGTCTGCATGGCAGCCTTTGGCTTCGCGTTGCCAGTAGGCGGAAGCGGAGCATCAGGCCGGGCGAACTTGATGTGTTTTGCGGCCGTGGCCTTTGCTGAGCCAAAGACGTCCGCAGATAAAGTCGGGTCAATTTTCCAGTTAGAAAGCTCGAGTTGATGGCGCAGCCGCAAGGGATCATCCACATAGATGGCGCGAAGCATGCGCGGCAGTTTGTCCTCGGCGCCGATCCAAGTCTCCACGAACACCCCTCCAGTGTCGTAGGCCACGATGTCCGTCGTCGTTCCGCCGATCACGTTGGACTGGCCAACGTAGAAGGCCAGCCGCAGGTTCTCAGCGATGTCCTTGTAAGGATCGGAGACGATTACGTCGTCAAAGGGGAAATAAATGGCTGCAACGTGGTAGGCCACCTCCATGGTCTCGTCAATCGTAGGCGGCGCGTCGGCGATGGCAACCAAATCCTCGGCCGGCGCGTAGGCCATCATGGTTTTGCCGTCGTAATAGAACTCCGAGGCGGGACCATCGCCCAAGGTGATCACCCGCAGCTTGTCAGGCCGCTGCATGACAACATCAGACTTTGTCGTGTAGGCCAGCGGTATACCCAGGCGACTGGGGCTCTCCTCGGTTACCACGGTCGTGAACGACATCGTATGCGCTGCCGCCAGGCGATTGCTTGCGGCTTTCAGCAGTTCGATCGCCTTCGGTTCGAGGCCAGGCTTCGAGCCCTGAGCGTATGCGTTCTCAGCGCCAAAAGAAAAGGTCACCAGGGACATCAATAGTGCCCCACCAAATAGTTCGCGTCCGGTCATCACGGACCTCCTCGAGCAACGAGTTCGAGATCGTCGGCACCGACCTTCATGGGATCATGCCGCATTCGATCATTTTGTTGACCACGGGCGCCGCAACGATGTTGACGAATGAAGCGCGCATTTTCGGATCGTTGCGTAACATCGTCATGGCTTCCTGCTCTTGTTGTGACGGAGGCTTTTTCTGCGATTTCTGCACCCACAACTGCTCGCAGCTGGAGCTCTGATATTTCTGGGCTACTTTGTTGGCGATGGCATCTACGACCGGGTATTGGGCGTTGGCGACGCTCACATAAAGCAGCGTGATCACCAGCGCGAAATGGTAAGAACGTTTGCTCATGGCTATCTCCTCATCTCGCGTTCGAAACCCACAGGGCAGAGATCGCAGCATGGGGTTACTTCGGCCACTGCTTAAACATCTTTTGGACGGCTTTCTCCACCATCTGCTGATTCTTATTGCCGTTGTTACTCAGGGTATTTTGGGCTATTCCACGCCAGACCAAACTCTTAGTCTTCGCGTCATACAGGTCAACGATCATTGTTCCCTCAACATTTTGCTCCGGGGTAATACCGCCCATACCTCCGCCGATCCCGCGCATGCCCCAGGCGCTATAGGAGGTCTGCTGTCTCAGCCCGCCATTACCGGTGACGATCAGGTCGGGATTCTGAGTCTCCTGCACCATTTGCAGCCCCTTGCCCTGCAGCCCCGAGTTGATATCCTGTTGCGCTACCTGCGCCAATATCGAATTCTGGATTTGGTTGGCATTGTTGGAACCCCACGCATAGGTGTGATAATTCGAGAAACTCTGGTTGTGGTTGTAGTTCACTGAGACCTGCTGTCCAGTGGCGATGGTTGCAATCAAGCAAATGGCCAATGCAAACAATATGACTCGGGTTTTCATGAAGAACTCCTGTCTTCTCTGCAATTTGCTAGCTCTGTGCAGTCGGACCTAGGCCCAAGTTGCTAAACGTTTCTGCAACGCCGACCGAAAGCCGGTTTAATTCGAGTTGCCCTTACTGGCCGGTCGACTCACTTCGCTGACTCCTTCATCTCAAAGAGCTTTGCTCCGCGGTCGACAGGGGAGGTGACACACACCGGTATGCGGAGACGCTAGCTGCCAGGGGGCCGAAGAGGAACTGGCGAAAATACCAGCCCTGGGACAAAAGAGTGTCAGCTGAAATTTCGGGGTGCCTGTGACGACCCCGACTAAGAGCAACTTCCAGCCGGGAAGTGGGAAATCGACCTGTTGCGCACTGGGACGCAGAGTTGTCCCCGACTTACGCTGCCTTCTCGCTTGACGAAACATCTAGCCATCCCGGGGGAAGACAGAAGCCGGTTCTGCGTGATGGTCACAAATCTGGAAGTTGGAAAGCCTCGCGCGATGGAGGCAAACGCCTTTGTTAGAAAACAACCCGTTTCTGACGTTTGGGATTCGATGAGTACCGACGAATGTTTATGTGGGTCCGAGGAGCTCGATTTTGAACGGGTTTTCTAACAACGCCGGAACGCCACTCCTTTCTTTGGGCAGAGCCGTTCCGGCGGCCGCTCCCTTCTAATGCCTGATCTCGCGGCCCCTGTACATCTGGCGTAGTACCTGAACGCGCAAGCTCTTTGTGAATTGTCGATACCAGACCACCTGTCTCCAAGGCAGGATAGTCGCACAACAACAGGCTGTTTAGTGTGCCGTTCATCGAGCGCGGAATGGGTCAGATTAGTGTCGGGAACCAGCGGTAGCCAAATCCCGTATCTACGGTTGACCGGGTGACTATTCAAGGCCCAATACACGGAGGCTCAGTGGGAACTCTCTGGCAGGACGTGAAGTTCGGCGTGCGCATGCTTAGGAAAAGCCGGAGCTTCACGATTGTCGCAATTCTCACACTCGCGCTGGGGATCGGCGTAAACGGGGCGATTTTCACCATAGTTAACGCCTTTCTCTTTCGTCCGCTGCCAGTCCAAAACGCGGACCGCCTGGCCGTTGTGGCCGTACAAGGCGGAGCGCAATCGATCCCGGCGGAGCTCTCCTATCGTGACTACGTGGATTACCGGCAGCAATCCGATGCGTTCACCGATCTGGCCGCCTATGCGATCAATGTTACGGGACTTGGATCAAAGGGCCACGCCGACCGAATCATCGCGAGCTATGTAACCAGCAACTATTTTTCCACCCTGGGGGTCCAGCCTGCCATAGGCCGGTTCTTCACTGCTGGGGAAGGAGATCAGCCAAACTCAAGCGCGGTGGTCGTCCTCGGCCACCACTATTGGGAACAACGTTTCGGTGGAAATCCCGATGTCGTAGGAAGCGCCGTGAGCATCGACGGCCTGCCGGTCACGATCATTGGCATTGTCCCCAAAGAGTTTCGCGGGACCTTCACCATTGCGGAAATGGACGCATACGTACCAATTGGAATGATTGCGAGTGGTTCGGAGAACTTAGCTTTCTTTACCGATCGCCAACTCCGTCAACTGCGAGTCATTGGAACTTTGAAGCCTGGCTTGACCTTCCAAACAGCCCAAGCTTCGCTGACTGTCATCGCGCAACGGCTCGCAAACGAGTACCCACAAGCGGACCAGGGGCAAACCATTTACGTGTATCCCGAGCGACGCGCGCGACCTTCTCCGTCGGCGGGGAGAACTCTGCCTCTGGCAGCGACGGCATTTCTAGCTCTTGCGGGGCTAATACTGCTGCTGTCCTGTCTGAATGTCGCCAATCTGGTGCTCGCACGAGGAGCCGCGCGACAGAAAGAAATGGCCATCCGCGCCGCGATGGGTGCCACCCGCCAACATTTGATTCGGCAAGTGCTGACCGAAACTATTCTCCTCGCCCTTGCTGGCGGAGTAGCCGGGCCCCCCTGGGGAATTGGGTGTGCCGTTCCCTGGAATCCTTGCGCGTTCTTGGTGATTTCCCCGTCCGGTTCGGACTGACACTGGACTGGCGAGTGTTTGGTTACATTACTGCAGTCGCTTTGATATCTGGAGTGATTGCCGGTTTGGTCCCTGCGCTGCGCGCCTCCCGCACCGATATCAACGAAAGTCTGCGCAAAGGTGGTCGAGGTCTGACCAACGACGGTGGTCATTCCGCTCGGAATGCGCTGGTCGTGGGACAGGTGGCCGGCTCGCTCGTACTTCTTATTGCAGCGGGGCTTTTTATGCGCAGCTTGAAGAACGCAGAGACAATCGACCTGGGCTTTGATGCACACAATGTCTTGAATGTCGGCATCGATCCCGCGCTACAGGGATACGATCAGCCGCGCGCCGAAGCCTTCTTTCGTGAGTTGATGCGCCGCGCGAAACTTCTCCCCGGTGTGCAGTCCGCCAGCCTGGCTTTCACCGTTCCGATGAACTATTCCAGTCTGGCCGCGCCGATTCATGTCGAAGGTCAGGAGGCCGCACCTGCGAACAACATCCCTGAAGTGGGATACAACGTCGTCAGTCCAGAATATTTTGCCACCACTGGGACTCCACTCCTCAACGGACGGGCCTTTACCGACGCTGACACTAGCACGACCGAGCCGGTTGCGATTGTGAACCAAACCTTCGCGGAACGGTTCTGGCCCCGTCAGAATCCGATTGGCCGCCGGTTCAGCTATACAAGCGCGGCCGGCCCATTTGTCTCCGTCGTAGGAGTCGCGCGCAATGGAAAATACGGCGAAATCTAGGAATCGGCGAGCATGTACTTCTATGTGGCGCAAACCCAGAATTATCAATCCGGACGCGTCTTGCAACTGCGTACGGCAGTTTCACCCCAGTCGCTAATATCGGCCGTCGAGGCGCAGGTTCGTGAACTTGATCCGAATTTGCCGGTTTTTGACGTTATGACCATGGAGCAAGAGCTTGCCGGGTTGAACGGTTTTTTCCTGTTTCACATGGGAGCAGTTTTTGCCGGCGCAATGGGAATTCTCGGCATGCTTCTGGCCGTGCTTGGCTTGTATGGCGTCGTGTCTTTCAACGCAACCCGTCGGACGCAAGAGATAGGTGTTCGCATGGCATTGGGCGCGCTGCCCCGCGATATCTTTGCACTCGTGCTCCGGCAGGTCTTGATTCTTGTGGCGACCGGAGTGTGCATTGGGATCGCCAGCGCAATCGCCATTTCACGAGTCCTTAGCGGGTTGTTGTTGGGCGTGAGCTCACGTGATCCGATGACATTCGCAGGTATTTCGGTGTTGCTAGCCGCAGTCGCGTTGGTGGCCTGCTATCTTCCTGCGCGCCGCGCCGCACGTCTTGACCCATCGACAGCCCTGCGATGCGAGTGAGTTGATGACGAGTTGTGACCAGCGGACCGGAGGGACGCGGTGCGACGCACCCGCAGCATTGCCGGCTGCCAGGCTTCGTATTGTTTCGTTTGGAGTCATCGCAATCCTTTCACTCTCGTCTAGATCCCACAGAGTATCAATAGCGATCCTAGAAAGAAACACCGATGGGGTGTAGCGGGCTCTTGCCTGGCCAGAAGGGTTGCGAGCATGGCTCTGGCAATTCGCCGCGCAATTCTTTCGGGATGCTCACGTAGGATTCTTTCGATGTGCGTCTGTAATTCAGTTGCCATGTTCTTTTTCGCATCTCGAAACTACTACCACGGACCTTGACCGATGGACTCTTGCAGAGCCCCTTCCAGCCATCATCTTCCGACCAGAAATCGCAGGCAATGGGTATGCTAGCGGTCACAGTGTTTGAAGCCGATCAGGGTCGCGGGTCGACACACATCTCCGATGTGTTCTTCACTGTAGAGCGACCAGAATAATTTCGATTGCACTCAAAGCAGGAAGCGAAATCATCTAGGTAGCTGGCGAACAATCGCGATTATGCTAATTGATCTAGGAGAGAGACTCGTCCGGGTGCCGCATACGGGCGTAGGCTTCCTCTTGCCGTTCAGCACGTCGATGCAGAAGTTTTGCGTGGTGCGTCCTGATAGTGAAATCGGGGAGAGTTGGGAAACTACTTCTTGCGATGCCAATCGCGCTTAAGAGTCTTGATGAGCAGGTAGCCACCAACCGCACCGGAGATGCCGCCCACCATGTTTTGCCGGGCATTGTTGCTATCTTGCAAGTTGGCCGCGAGTCCAATGGTCACGCCCGCTGCAAGACCGATCCATGGCTTCGTGAATGTGCCGGTGATCGCGGAAGCGAACCCAGTTGTGTATGCCCACGCGCTCGGATCGTGCTCCACGGCACGTGGGGATGATGGAAGTTCCGCGCTCATGGCCGCACTGGCCAAAGCAAGAACGAGAAGCACCGCGGTGACGCTCTTCACAAAAGATGGTTCTCCTGTTGGGAATTGGTGTTGTTGCCGGTGCCTACTCCTTGGGAGGAGCATAAAGACGCACGAGGTCGGTCAGCGTGCCGGCTGTCCTGTCCGTCTCTCAAAGTTCTGGGAGTTGGCCGATGTGCTTCTGTCAGTTGAGGCGGTTGCGTTTGCCGGCACGGTACCGCAGGAAACCCAAGCCGTACCAAGGCCGCACGAATGATTCTTGTCATGGATGTATGCGGGGGATGCTACCTATAGCGCAATCGCGGTGCCAACGCTTACCTAGCAGCCATCGGACAGAGGGATCATGCCGTTTTGTGCTTGCCTGCAGCTGGGGAATGCTAGCAGCGGGAGGACTTAGCACATTCGCGAACCTCGCAGAAGCGGCCTCCTTGCCAAGCTTCCTTGGATCACAAGTTACTTTGACTGTTACCTTTGGCGTACGACGGTAACTTGGGATCTAGGTGGTAATGCAAGAGCTTATCCACGAGAAAAGGAAAATATCTTCCACACTCGTGAGCCCCGGGGACGAATCCCGGATGGTTTATGGTCGATGCCCTGGGCAATTTCTATGGCGCGACTGGATTCGGCTGCACAGTAGGGTCTTGTCTTGTCGCCTTCGAACCCGTTGACTCATGGAGCAAGATATTCCCGTTGAGCTCGGACAATCCGCTCGCTCGCGCGACCGTCCCACAATGGTGGAATAGATCCTTTCTTAGCTCCTCCCTCGAGAATCCTTGTCAGCTCGGAGTCCAGCAGCCGCGGACCCTGTCCAACTAGTAAGCTGTCCCAGCGATAATGGAAGCATGGATCGAAGCGCCTGTACCCGATCAGTTGAACCCTGGGGTCGCTTTACAGATACTCGGCAACGGAACACTGCTTACGAAATCACCGGGACGGCTTACTATTGAACCTCGCATAATATAGAGTCATTCTGACCACAAAGAAGCCTGTTGCCAGAAGGCGGTGATCAATCGCGGGCGGCGGCGCATGCGTCGCAGAGTCCGCAGCGCCGCTTGACTGAGCTGGTAGTAATCTTTGGGGCAAACGTTGGGTAGCTCGTGCTGCTTCCAGTGGGCCCAAATGAACTCCACCGGGTTCAACTCCGGAGCGTAGGAGGGCAGGTACTCCTGATGGATCCAGCCTTGGAGGGATGCGATGTAGTCCTGCACCAGTCGGCTGCGGTGTCCCGGCAGCCGGTCCCAGAGCAGCAACAACGGCCCCGGCAGATGCCGCACCAGGGTTTGGAGAAAGTCCCGCACTTGCGCCTTTTTGATCGACCCCGGGTACAAACGGAAGTAGAAGTTCCACACCGTCAACCCGGCGGCCACGGATAGGGTTTTCCAGTTAAAGTTGTACTGCAGCACCGGGGTCTGGCCGCGTGGCGCCCAAGTGCGGCAGCGATGCGGCCGCTGGCTCAACCCGCTCTCATCGACAAAGATCAGGATGCGCCCCTCGCGGAGGGCTTTTTTTTAAGAGCAGGCAACACCTTCTTCTTCCAATGCCGGATCTGTTCTTCGTTGCGTTCCCGCGCTCGTCCGGTGGGCCGTTGCGGACTCCAGTGAAGACTGACCAGAATCTTCCACACATGTCCCTCGTGATAACGCACGCCAAATTCCTGTTGGATCAGGTGGGCCACGCGTGGGCAGGTCCACAGCGGAGTTTCGAAGCCCAGTCGCTCGGGACCTTGGAGCAGCAAAGTGTGCAGGCGCTGCCGGTCTTTCTCGCTCAAACCGGGCTTGCGCCCGGCCCGTCCGGCTTTGCGCAGTCCGGACTTGCCCTGGGCACGATACTGTTTCACCCAACGGGCCACGGTTTGACGAACCACCTTGACTTGGCGGGCAATGGCAGATTGATTCTCGCCTCGCTCGAACAGGCGAATGGCGTGGAAGCGCCGTTTCTCCAGGGCTTCGAAATCGCGTCGTACTCCGGCAGGGTTTCCCATGCTTGATTAGACGCAGCCACCTCGGAAAAGTATCGCTATATTATGCGGGACTCAATAGAACGTTTGTTCCCATGTTGACCGTCACCGGACGCTCAGTATTACTTCGCAGGGTCAGGCACGGAACTCCTGATTTTTCCTGGACGCCCCCGAGTCACCGATAACAACTACGACGCGGCGCTGCTGTTTTGGCGGTTATGGTTCTTGTGGCGTGCATTTCTGCGACCCGGACAGAGCAACCCGGTGCTAAAGAGCCCTCCGAGGTTGCAGAGGCTTAGAGAGCACATAATTGGGTTATGGCTAACCGTATTCTTTGCTCCAGCATCACTTGTCCGAAGTGTGGAACTTGGATCGTCGTCGAACGGGAGATCAGATCCCGAGCCAAGCAGGGGAAGTCCAAGACAACCTGTGGCGTGCCAGAGTGCGGGAAAGAATTTGTGTTCGAAGACCGCGAGACTCGCGTGTTTGAACTACCTCACTCCATCTTTGAGCATCGTCACTTCTACCGGTCTGAATTCGAGATCCGTGATTGCGGCGTTGACCGGATAGGTCGGCCATTATCACGGAGTTGTAGTTCCGCAAAGACAAATCCGTAACAACCACTCCCGCGAGGAAGTTTTTATCGATGTTTTCACAATTTTACGCCATTTTACTTCTACATAACACTTAAACTGCGTTCTCTTCGTCTAATCCTGCAGCAAAGTGGGATGGGGCTTTGGGACGTATGGCCAAGCTTCTCATTATCGAGGATGAACCAAGAATGGTTGTCGGCTTGCGCGACAACTTTGAATATGAGGGCTATGAGGTCATCACTACCGAGAATGGTTCCGAGGGTATCAAGCGCGGGCTCCACGATTCCGCGGATCTCATTTTGCTCGACGTCATGTTTCCACAGATCATATGTGTGGAGCTCAAGACCAAACGCACTGTGTCCCTCGCGGTAGCAGCGCAAGACTCGAGGCCAAGTGGATCGCTACTCCTTTCTCGTAAGGCTCTTTCATCCTCTACTTCATGCCGGTTTATCCCGGCGCACAAGAATCCCGATAGCGCTCATTGACCAGTTGTCAAAACGTGTAATGCCTGATTTCGTCAGCTATCGATTTCGTCAGCTATCGATTTGCCACGCCGAAATCGGTGGTTGCCCGGCGACCGGAGACTCGCCTTCCGCAATCACTTCCTGCCTATTGCCCCAATTTGGGGGAGGCTGGCCTCGCTTCCCCGAGTGACGCTCATCACCGACAGTCGTCGCCACGCGGTTTACTTTCAAACTGTATGCGCGGTTCGTCCGAGCGAAGCCGGAACCCGAGGAGACATCGATGCCAAGTAAGAAAACGTTGATTTTTCGAGCCTTAATTTTGGCTGTAGTTTCCGCGTTCCTGACCCCAATTTCTCCCCTCTTTGCAGCCAACAAAGAGAAAGTGCTGTACAGCTTCAATGGCAGTGATGGGAACGCCCCCTACGCCGCCCTGATCACCGACGCGGCAGGAAACTTGTACGGTACGACCTATTCGGGCGGCGCTTATGGTTACGGCACCGTCTTCCGGTTGTTGCTGGGAGCGAACGGTAAATGGACCGAGACCGTGCTGCATAGCTTTGATTTTGGCAATGATGGGGTTCTTCCATGCGCCCGCCTGATCTTCGACGCGGCCGGGAACCTGTATGGCACCACCCGGGCGGGCGGCGCTTATGGTTACGGCAGCATCTTTCAACTGGCGCCCGGTGCGAAAGGCACGTGGACCGAGACGGTGCTGCACAACTTCAATAACAGTGATGGATTCTTCCCCTACGCCGGCCTGACCTTCGACAGGGCCGGGAACTTATACGGCACCACGCTTTATGGCGGTGCGTACGGTTATGGCACCGTCTTCCAGTTGGCGCTCGGCGCAAGCGGCACCTGGATCGAGACTGTCCTTTATAGCTTCTCCAGTAATAGCACTGACGGTGCCTACCCCTACGGCGGAGTTCTCTTCGACGCGGCCGGGGCTTTGTACGGCACGACCTATTCGGGAGGCGCTTATGGTTACGGCACCGTCTTCCAGTTGGCGACAGGAACGAACGGCACGTGGATCGAGAAGGTGCTGCACAGCTTTGGGAATAGCAAGAGCAAGGACGGGATCAACCCCTACGACGACCTGGTTCTCGACGGAGCCGGTAACATGTACGGCACGACCTACTCTGGCGGAACGTATCGTTACGGCACGATCTTCCGGTTGGCGCAGATGGCGAGGGGCAAATGGAGGGAGACGGTGCTGCACAGCTTTAACATGGGCAAGGGTGGGGCCTATCCCTACGGCGACGTTATCTTCGATTCGACCGGTAATATGTACGGCACGACCTATTCTGGCGGCGCGTATGGTCACGGCACAGTCTTCCGGTTCTCGCTTGCCACAAACGGCAAATGGATTGAAAAGGTGCTCAGCAACTTCGACGGGAATGACGGAAACGGACCCTATGACGGCTTGATCTTCGACGCAACGGGGAATCTGTTCGGAACAACCGAGTACGGCGGCGGCTCAAGCTGCACGGGCTTGGGCTGCGGCACCGTATTTGAGATCAGGCCGTAACCACGGTTCGGAGCCTCCTTCTGCGGTTGGCCTCTGGGTGGGCCCACTCCGGTCACCCCGGGCAAACCAGCGGGTTTGAGTAGAATGCGGGCCGACTGAGTTGCGTTCTGCCGCTCAGCGAACCAGAAAAACCTCCGACACCCCCAAATCGAGGGTGCCGGGCGTTCTATGCCGACCCTCCGCAACCATTGATCGGGTTCTGAGTGTAATGGCCAAAATCGGCTTCGCAGCTGGCGGGTAAGTCGGGAGCTCCGAACGCATTGCTGCTCGGTGTCCGAACTGGCGACTGGTCGTTCTGCCGTAAGATCTAGTTCACACTGTTAGAGCTCAGGAGCGAGGTGAGCTACCCTTCCCATCGTCTCCGTCGCTGATATTCGCCACGACTCAGGCCGCCAAGGTCAATCACAACCGCCACAATCAGAATCACCAAATTAATGCCCGCTATGGGCTGTCGTGTATTCATCATCCACGCATATGCCAACGTTGTTAGGGGTAAGACCAGAAACCCGAGCAAAGGCAATAATAGCCCGTGGTACGCTCGTTGCAGGTAATTCGAGAAGAGAAACAACAGCGCGAGTGCGATCCGAGGAAACGCGAGAAAGACAATCAGCACGAGACACGGCACGAAATTCTCCTCGCGCATCGTACGCTTTTCCCGCACGCGACACAACGAATGTGCCAACAGAGCAGCAGGATGCCGGTTCGCTGAACTCTCTTCTAAAAAGCAACAGTCCGCTCGTCTGTTGTTGCCGCCTCCCGTGGTATCCCTAGCTGTCGAAATTTTCACGCAATGGCAAGGCATGGTTTCTTTGACAATGGTACCGCACCGGCTTTCCTTATCGACTTCCCACGGTCGAACTAGTTCATGGCCAGGTTTCAGGTCCGTAAAAGGCCCGCAAAATCAGCTCCACCATCATCGGAAATCAAAATGCGCTGTGGACACGTCCGCTAAAGAGGCATCGCCCTGAATACGAAGTGATCTCAAGTGCGGTGTTTGCTACTCGAACGTTTCAGCCTCTCGAAACGGTAACCCGGCACCGTAGTCCACATATCTGGTGGAAGAATTTTTGCTCGCGTCCCCAGTTTCTGGGTTCTCCGGCCATACACTCCAATTCCGGCGTATTTAGGATTCTTGAGAATGCGTTCAACAGCTTCAGGGTACCAGTGTTTCCTCTTGATACCGTTGTAGCAAACACCTGCTCGGTTCAATTCGGAAGCGATCGCGGTTGACATCTTGTGTTCTTCAATCAACATTCAGAAAATCTCCCGCACACACTGCACTTCATGGACAGGCCCAAGGACAAGAACTACCCTGTCCTCCTGGATGCTCTTGCGTTCTCCGAAATGCTGTTCCTGCTTCATCTGGCCAAGTGGTGAAACCAACATCCGGCGAAAGCCATAGCCCGCAGTTCCTCCAGTTCTAAAACCGCGCTCAGCAATTCGTTTTGAGCCCTGATACACCTTCGCTGAAAGATCCCGACTGTATTCCCCTGCCATCATTCGCTTCAAGGACTTGGACTGAAACTGTAGCTTCCGTCGTGGCATTGAGCCGTGGCTCCTTTTGGTGGCCCGGAGCAATGCTCTGGTCGTTGAACAGTCTGCCCTTTACTGTTCACGTACGTACCGTTGTTTGTGCAATTGACCTTGCCCGCGTTAGTTTTGCCGTTGCGTGGGGTAGTTGGATTCGCGCTCGGAGGAGACGAAGATTGAGTTTGAGAAACGATCTGCTGGGAAAGCAGGACCACAGCTAACAACGTCGGCTCCCTCGAACCGAGTGGACTGATGATGCCGGAGCAAACCAAGAGGAATGCGGAGAACGGTTTCGCATCCGACTCACAGGTATTCGCGCTCGGTCCGACGAATCACTCGATACCTCTCAAATACTTTCTTCTCGCTTTCCAGTCCAAGCACAGAGCGGATCGAGCTTCCCCGAAAGGTGTGGGCCAACATCTTCCATCCCTGGAACAGGACGAACCTTGGGTCATGCCTAAGCGCAATCGGTATGTGGAGAACCTTCATCCAACGCTCGGCCTTCCAGCGCATGAATTCCACTTCCTCGGCTGGCAGGTGCTCAGTGCGTACCACCGCCGTGGTGCCGTCATATTCCTCCAACTGCTCATTCAAGATCAACCCTTGATCTCGGAAAGCTTTCGTCATGGGCGTGCGCGGGTACGGTGTCGGGTGTTGAATGTAGGGCCAGTCCACATACCGGCGGGCAAATTCGAGGTTGGCTTCGATAGACTCCCGTGCATCGCCAGGGCTGCCAACGATCAGTCCTCCGACCACATACATCTGGTTGCGGTGCAGGTAGTCGATCGCTTTGAGAGTGGCGTTTCCTGTGCTTTGGCCGTTCGTGCGCGTAGTGTTCTTAGCGGAAGCCCGCAGAAATTCCAGATCGCCTTCCAAAACATTCTCGATGCCGAGGAAAACATAGCGGAATCCGGCTCGTCGCATCAGCGGGGCGAGCGTTTCGCCGTGGTTTGCGATGGCGGAGGTCATGGCCTGCACGAAGAAATCAAGCTTGTGCAGCCCGGCGGCAATGACGGCCTCGCACAACGCCTCGAAGCGCCGGACGTTCAGTGTAATGTTGTCGTCGACCATGAAAATGGTTCGAGCGCCGTGGTCGCGGGCGTCGCGAATGTCCGCCAACACGCGGTCGAAGGAGTAGGTGTGGAAATTGCGCCCCCTCATCTCGATGATGGAACAGAAGCTGCAATCATAGGTGCAGCCGCGAGAGGTCTCGATTACGTCTACCTGCCGGCCGAGCAACGTATATCCCTTGAGCACCCGCGCATCGCGGTTCGGCAGGCGGATCTCGCTGTCTTCGAGCCAGTGCGGCGAGCGGTCGGGGTTGTGCACCCAGATCTCGCGGTTTCGATAGGAGAGGCCGCGGATCTGGTCGACACCGGATCCCTGCTCGACTGCGCGCAATAATTCGCGGAATGTCACTTCCCCCTCACTGCGCACAAGATAATCGACGTCCATTTCCTCGTAAGCTTCGGGGGCAAGGCTGGGGTCGTACCCGCCCACCACGATCTTCACTCCCGGCCGGAGAGCGCGCACCAGTTCTATAATGCGAGCGGCGGTACGGCGCTGGAAGGTCATGATGGAGAGTCCGACAACTTCCGGATCGAGCTCGCGGACAAGTCGGGTCACAGTGTCGCGAACCTGGCGTTGAACCAGGATCAAATCAGCCACGGCCACGCGGTGGTGCGGATCAACGTTGCCCGCCAATGATGTGAGCGCACCATTGGGCATACGGATAGCGACCGGTGGCATGTGTTCGAAGGAATCCGGCATGGAAAGCAACAGGACATTCATAAGACCTGTCCTTACTGCTCCTCTGCGAAACCTGCAGGCGCAGGGTGAAAAGAACAGAGCGAAGCGAGTGGTTGCAATACGGTGCAGCAATGGCTTGGTCACTCAGACATGGAGAGCACGATGCGATACCTGAAGCCATCGCGGAGTCAGCAGGTACGCGAGAAGGTCAACGAGATTTTTGCGTAGGTGTGCTGGGCAATTATTTTGGGCGCACCATCCTTGAGGACAGTTCTGGTGCAGCGGTTTTCAAAGTCCCAGGCGAGTTCTGAACCGTTATGAAAATTCTCTGAGTCTCAAATCGATTGGTAAAAGCATCAGGCAGGTTAAGGCCAATCCCTCAAATCAGCAGCTGTGAGCAAAACTGACCAGCAAAAACTCATCATCCTTCAGCATACTTGGTTAGGTCGCATATTTTCGACTGGGAGGGATTATGTTAGGTTACGGTTTGGTTGGAACACTTGTCGTGATTCTGTTGATTGTTCTTATCGTGCGCGCTTTATAAACCCCGCGTGGACAGGGTAGCGAATGCGTAAGACAGACAACACCTTCGCGATGAATACGGGAGCAAACGGAGGCGATTGGCGTGCTGAGCACATTCTCTGCTTGCTGCACGATATGGCTGAGCGGTTGGCGAAGGGTAACGGCGTTGACTCCGATGACGCCTGCCGCCAGTTGCCTGCGATCGATCATGCCGCGCGTCAGTTCTCGTAGTGCTGAAAGATGCGGTGGGATGATCGGATGGCAGTCTGCACAGGGTCCAGAGTTGGTGTGGCCCAGCGCAGATTCAGAGATTGGATCCTTAATCCGTGCGTAGAAGTGAGCGCGCTACGGCGCTTTTATTGGACTCGTATTCAGTCAACGCAGAGCGCCAGTCCTCAGCGGTATCGTAGAATTTCCAACCCATCATGTCCGCCACTGAGAAGAGTACCTGAGAACTCGATTCTCCAGTCATCCACTCGTGCAGTTGCACCAGGAAGACGCCTTCGCTGACCTTGCTGATAATCTTTCCTTGCCATTGGAGTTCGTCATTCTTGAAGCTGAAGAAGAACCTCCCTACGAAATCGCACGGATTGGTGAGTTTCTTCATATAGTGGGCTCTCCCAATCTTCACAACGTTTTCCTCTTGTGCGAGCCAGTGTTGATATGTCCTTTGAGATAGCGTAATGTTGCCACGCGCGTTGTCGAAAGCGTGTTCGTTCCTACAGTTTCAGCAACCTGTCAAAAAAGGAACGATAGCGCTGCAGGGCGACCCGAAGGTCCTCCGTGGACACGTTGTCGCCGCGGTCCCACTGCTTTTCCAAGCCCGCTCGCTCGTTGGCGAAACCCTCCGCGAGTCGCTGCATCACCGCAGTTACCAGCTTACCTGCGTCTTCGCGCTGTCGGGCGTGGTTCGTCCACGAAACCAGTCTCTACCTTGCTTCACTGCGATCAGAAATCTCCCATCTCCTATTCAGATCACAAGGGCATGGGCTTTGAGACTGCAGCCGCTTTATCCAGAGTCTCCGGCTCTTGGCCTTTCACCAGCTTGGGTCCTTCGGGGTGCTTTGGCGGAATGCCGTAACTCGCCAGGTCGGCCGTCGTAAGCTCCGCTTCTCTTGTCTTGAGTAGTTCAACCATTACGCCACCTCTTTCCTTTCCACAATCGTTGGTACCTGCACGAGTTCATCAAATAGAGAGCGGTAGTGAATCATCGCCGTTCTTAGATCTTCGGTCGTTGCCCCGTCTTTCCCAACCCGCAGTGCAATCTCATGCGCAGAACGGTAGTTCTCTACCACTCGGGGATGGTCAACAGAAATGTCGGCGGCACGTTGATCGAAATCAGATACGGGATAGCCACGAGTTTTCATTACGGACGACACCAGGTCATCGGCTTCCGTGACCGCCCCTTTGGGGGAGTCGACAAAGCGAGACTGTACGGACTCCCACCGTTTCAAAAAGCGTTCGTGTTCCATCAGATCAAGATCACGAAGGTTGAGCTTTGGAGTGCACCCCAAGAGTGAGACACCGAATTAAGGGGCAAGCTACATTAAAAGGAGAGAACAATGCAGATGCCCCGACAAGAATATCCCCGCGAATTGAAGATCACCGTCATGCGCGAAATCGACTCGGGCAAGGGTATGGCCGAGGTGGCTCGGCTGTATCAAATCAGTCCGAATCGGATTGAGGCCTGGAGAAGCGAGTGGCGTGCGAAGGGTGAGCGGGCGTTTCCCGGCAAGGGTGCGCGCCCGCAGTCGCAACTGGATGCCGAGTTGATTGCCGGACTGGAACGAAAGATCGGGCAGCAGGCGATGGAGATCGACTTCTTAAAAAAAGCCTTGCGGCGTTTCAGGGAGGAACCGCTAGCAGCCGGCGGCAATGGCGGCGTCGGATCTACGAGCAAATTGGTGAAGCCGCCGAAGCGGGGGCAGCGGTGAACGGGCTCTGCCGGGCAGCGGGCATGAGTCGCGCGGGCTATTACCGCTTCCGGCGATGCGCGCCGCCTCGAGAATCCAACATGGAGCTGCGCGATCAGATCCAACAAATCGCCCTGCGCTGGCCCGCATACGGCTATCGCCGGATCCATGCCGAACTCTGGCGCCGGGGATGGAAGACCAATCACAAATGCGTTCTGCGCCTGATGCGAGGGGACAACTTACTCTGTGTGCGGCGGCGGAAATTTATTCTGACCACCCACTCCCATCATGGCCTTCCAGTCTATCCAAACTTAGCCGAGAGCCTGGTATTGAGCAGCATTGATCAGCTTTGGATCGCGGACATTACTTACATCCGCTTGCAATGGGAATTCGTGTACCTGGCGGTCCTGCTGGACGCCTTTTCCAGGCGCTGCATCGGCTGGGCGCTGCAGCGCACCATGGAAGTGGCCCTCGTACTGGAGGCCTTGCGCATGGCGCTGAGGCAACGTCGGCCCCGGCCTGGCCTGGTGCACCATTCCGACCGCGGCGTGCAATATGCTTCGCACGACTACACCGCACAACTGGAACAACACGGCATTCGCATCAGCATGAGCCGACGGGCAACGCCCTACGACAATGCTCAAGCGGAGAGCTTCATCAAGACCCTCAAATATGAGGAAGTCTATCGCACGGAGTGCCGCAATCTGGAACAAGCCAGGCTTTCGATCGGGACGTTCCTGGAGAAAATTTACAACCAGGAGCGCCTACATTCTGCGCTTGGCTATCGTCCGCCGATCGAGTTCGAGCGCAGCTTACGACCCTCGCCGGCGGTCGGGAAAAGACGAGCATGAGTTTTTCTAGGCATGAGGAAATCTATCGATCCGATGTCGGACTCGGCCAAGCTGGGAGCGGCGATTGTTGGTCGTCGCTCCCACGGCTCATCGGCTGCGATGAGTTTCCAGTCGGCTATTCCTCAGCAGGTTGCCCTCCGGCAGAGCCTGCCTGCGCTTCACCGACTGGGAACGATTCTCAACAACCCACGGTGCCGTACAATGATTTTTCAGCGAACGGCACAACCCCTTTAACTTCGTGTCTCACCCCAAGGGTGCATCCCAAATGGCGCGATCCTTCTGCTATGTCTAGTTGCCACGGATCTCGTGACTGTCACAGCGCAGACGTTCCAAACGTTGGGTAGCTTTGATGGCCCCAACGGAGAAGAGCCTTTTTACATGTCACCCGTACAAGGCACTGATGGCAACTTGTATGGATCTACTTATGCCGGAGGTATCCTCAACTGCGTTTCCAAATTTGGTTGTGGAACGGTCTTCAAGGTCACCGGCAACAAGTTGGCCTCTCTATATAAGTTCCCTTGCCACAAATCGAACTGTAGTGAGGGTCTGTTCCTCTGGTCGGGACTGGTTCTGGCTACCGACGGCAACTTCTACGGAGTAACTGAAAATGGCGGGCCATTCAAGAATTGTGTTTTGGGGTGCGGCACGGTCTTCAGAATCACTCGCAATGGCAAACTCACAACGATTTACAGCTTTTGCTCTCTGCAGAATTGCGAGGATGGTACCAATCCGCTCGCACCGTTGATCCAGGGTTCCGACGGATATCTGTACGGGACTACAAATGCAGGAGGTGCGTATCAGGGCGGTACGATTTTCAAGATCAGCATGACTGGGGCGCTCACCGCCCTGTACAGTTTTGGTTGTTGGGGTTGTTCACCTGGAACAGGACCGTTAGTTCAAGGCCAAGATGGCGACTTCTACGGCACTGCCGGTAACGGACTGTTTGGAACGATTTTCAAAGTCAGTCCGAGCGGTAGATTTACAACACTGTACACTTTTTGCTCTCAGGCGAACTGCGCTGACGGAACCGGTGCTCAAGCACTGCTTCTTGCTACTGACGGTAATTTCTACGGCACCACTCCATTTGGCGGTCTAAAGAATTGCGGTAATTATCAAGGCGGGGGTTGCGGAACAGTTTTCAAGATGACGCCCGCTGGAAAGTTTTCGGCCTTGTACAGATTTTGCGAACAATCTGACTGCGCTGACGGCGCAACTCCTTGGGCTGGGTTGATTCAGGCGACTGACGGAGCGCTCTACGGAACCACATCGGAAGGCGGGGACCTGGGTAACCCAAAGTGCGCAGCGCAAGTTGTGGGTTGTGGAACAATATTCAGGTTCACGTCTGCAGGGTCTCTAGAAACTGTGTACCGTTTTGACTCACCCTCGGACGGTTACCAACCTACGGGTGGACTGGTACAGCGGACAAATGGGGATTTCTACGGGACGACTCAATATGGTGGCAATGCTGGAGAGGGTTATGGGTCCGTCTTCAGACTCTCGACCGGTCTGCAACCTTTCGTGGCTTTCGTGCGTAGTTCGGGCAAAGTCGGCCACTCCAGCGGCATTCTCGGACAAGGATTCACAGGAGCTACCAGCGTATCGTTTAATGGACTTTTCGCGAAGTTCACCGTCATTTCCGACACTTTCGTCAAGGCTACAGTTCCGTCGGGAGCGACGACTGGTTTACGTTTCAGTGACCACGTACAGCGGAAAATTGACCAGCAATGTGCCCTTCCGAGTGATCCCATGAGTTGAAAAATCGCGGACTATCGGTGGAATGGAGCTTCCATACTTGACGTAGTATCCCGATTACGCTCATTGTGGGGTTTTGAGCGCTTCTATGAGAAGGTCATAAAAGTCAAGGCCGACGTGGCGGCCTACCTTAATTAATTGCTTTCCATCTGCATACCCCTCCGGTGGTGACGTGGGGAGCTGTCAAGGGCGCCCCCGAACAGGGGGCGTTCATCTTGACCCTTGACAGCTCCCCACGTCACTTACAATCGAGCTGGGAACGAAGCGCAACGCAGTTCAGTTGAGCTTCGTTCCTTAGTGGAGTGGGTTCTGCTTTTTCTCGAGAGCGCTCGTCAGCAGCCATACTCCGTGTCACCGCCTCTGGCGTTCTCACGCATCATCTTCATTCGTTTCGGTCACAGAACTGATTGATCCGCCTCTAACCAAGTCCTACGGAAACTCTGGCCGACGCCACCCACCCGTTGCCGTGCTTCTATCCGCACTCTGAATGGGCCGCTTCTGGGCCCGGTGCAAGTTGGGGTCCGATCTAAACCCAGGTCCATCACTCATGGGATGAACCTGGGATTGTTGGGGGCTGCCATCTATGGCGAGATCTTATAGACCAGCGCTCAAAACGCAGTCACCCGAACAAGGCGGTGGATGTCGTTGTCTGCCAAACCTTCTGGATCGACTCTGGTTCTCGCTTCATCAACTCCGGTCCTGCCCTCCGAAACCAATCGCTTGGAATCGTGCTCTCCCTTGCGGCGTGTTTTCCCCTTCCTCGGCCGGCTACGCAGCCGCCGCTATCGGCACCGACTTAGCATGGTGCAGCGGCTCATACACCTCTCCACTCACCCAGAGCCGGTGAAGCAATACCGCCAGCTTCCGGGCCACCGCTACCGCCGCTCTCTTCTTCGCATTCTTCCCCCCACGCTCGCAGAGCCGCAGCCCATACCGTCGTAGGTCCGTGTCCGGTCCGAACGGCCCCAAGATGTACTGCGCGCTTCCCACCAGCAGCTTGCGCACCATCGTGTCTCCGGCTTTGCTGATTCCTAATTGCGGCTGGCTCTCTCCCGAGTCTTCCTGCTTCGGCACCAATCCCAGGTACGGTCCCACATCCCGGCTCTTCGCGAATCGTTTCGGATTCTCCAAGGTCAATACGTAGGCCAGCGCCGTGATCGGCCCCACCCCTTTCACCTGCCGCAATAACGCCGTGTGCCCATACTTCTCCCGGCCCAGCTCTGCAATCTTTTTGTCGTACTCCTTAATGTCAGCACTCAGGGTTGCTGCCAATCGCACCAAGGGCAGCAGCGCTTCCCGCATCTCCACCGCAACTGCCTCCTCTCCCTTTTGTGCGAAGCTCCGGCTGGAACACTTGGGTAGCCGTGTGCCCATGCTCTTTACCAAGCCGCGAGTGGTGTTGATCAGCTCCGTCCGCGCTGCCACCAAGGCATCGCGGGCTCGCAGCATCACCAGATCCTGCCGCACTTCCCGACTGCGGTGCTGGATTGGGTACAACGACTCGGGGTCCACGCGTCCCAAGCGGGCCAACTTATTCGCATCGATCCGATCATTCTTACGCTTGCGACGCTTCGATCCGTCCATCAACCGCGGGTTGGCCACCAACACCTCGTGCCCGCAACCGCGGATGACTTCCTGCACCCATGCCGAGTGTGTCCCCACCTCCACCACCACACGCGCCGCATTCAACCCCTGGAAGAAGGTTGCAAAATCCTCCTCGCTCGTCCGCAACTGCCCTTCCGCCAGCCTTTCTCCCTCCAGACCCAAAATGCAGTAGTGGCTCCATTGGTCGCCCAGATCCACGCCCACCGTCAGACGGTCCAGATTGGGGCGAAGCTCACCTCGCTCATCCTCTTCTCCGCTCCTTGCTGCCACCTTTTTCGAATCCAGCTTTTCCTTCAGCTTGGCCACCAGTTCCGCCAGCACTTCCTTCGTATCCCGCCGCACCGGGCCCAGCGACTTCGTCCGCTTCGATGTCGGTTCACTCTTCTTTGCAGAATTGTTATGCTTCTTCAAGGTCGATCTCCTTAGCCGTTTTGATTGCACCTTAGAGTGCGTTGATCAACGGTAGCTTAATGCCGTCCGTGATCGGGGATCGACCTTCTCATTCCATCTATGGACTGTTAACGTCACTTGAGAAACCTCGCGTTGACTCTCGATTCGACGAGAGGGATAATGAACCACTTTTCCGGGACGGAGGATTTATGAATCGCTCTTCCAAGCCACGCACAACAGCCGATCTTCCCCAGCCGATCACTCGGCAACTCAACATGTATGCGGCAGCCGCCAGCGCAGCCGGAGTAGGGATTCTCGCTCTCGCACCCGCTGCGCAAGCCAAAATCGTCTACACCCCGACTCATCAAGTCATCGGTCCTGGTGGCAGTTATCAGCTCGATCTTAACCACGACGGGATCACGGACTTCACTATCCTGGAATCAGAAACGTCGTCGGCGGGGAAGCGCTCTAACTGCCTGTGCGTGGCTCCCGCTCCAGGTAGAGCGAATGGCGTCTGGGGTTTCCTATCCGTGTACGGAGTTGAATATGCCCTCGCGCTTAAACAGGGTACTACAATTTCTGGCGCTGGCCGATTCAGGAGGCAAGGCCACAAGGGAATTGGAATGATCCGCACCATAGCTTCGCGGACACAACCCATTGGTGATTGGGTCAATGTCACTGACCGCTACCTCGGCCTGCAGTTTCACATCAATGGAAAGTATCACTATGGCTGGGCGCGATTGAGTGCAAAAGTGACTGGATCTTTCAAGAATCAAGCCGTGCTGACTGGCTATGCATACGAAACGATTCCCAAAAAATCAATCGTTGCAGGCCAAACCAAGGGCACAGATGATAGCGATATTGCACCGACTGCGTCACTGGCCGTACCTGCTCGCGAACCGGCCACTCTCAGCATGCTGGCCTTGGGTGCGCCCGCGCTTTCGATCTGGCGGCGGGAAGAGTCCGCGGGCGCTGAGCGGTAAAGCGGCTGAAGAGGTATTGCCTCCGATTTCACAATTCCAACGGGCAGCGTCTCGTGATTGTTGACGAAAAATCCCCATTACGCTCAAAACCCCCTCAATGAGCGAAATGGCCTGATTACATCAACAATGTACTTAAACATCGTCACCGCCGCCGCGTTGGTGATGCCGCTAGTCGCCCACGGCGTCAATGAGAGTTGTCATACAAATTCAGATGGTTGTGCTCCAGGAAGTCAAGTTTTTCTTGCAGGCGGCTGGCTTTTGGACGCGGGTTGATCTTGAAACGTGCCACCGTGTCACATTCATGGATGTCGTGCCGCACCAAGTAGCACTCTCGCCAAACGCTCTTGCCGTTACTTATTTGTTCCACAATCCAAGTATCGCGGCGGTTTAGGGGGCGCGCACTTAGCATGGCGAAGAGCAGCAAAACCAGAACCAGAGAAACGCGTAAGTTCCGGCTGTGGATCGATAACGCGTAAAGGTACAGACCGAAAAAGCCGATCACCATGAACGGCACGTATCGCGAATAGCCTGCGACCACGAGTCCCAGGCACAAGCGTCCATACGCGTTACTTAGGGAAAAGGTCGCACAGTAGGCCAATAACACCGCGATGGCAGCATCGCGGGACCAGGTATCCGCCTTCCGGGTTAACAATCTCTTGACTACGACCATCAGACCCAACAGGAGCAACGACAACGCGATCGAACCGATCAAGGTTGCGAGAATCGGGTTCAAGATCTTTAGGCCGGCAGCATTGGCGAACATGAGGTCTACAAACCAGAGATAGATGACTGGATTCTGGACTGCTGGCGTGAAGCAATCCGCAGCTGGCTGCAACTTGTACCCGACAAAGAAAGAGGCGAGCGAGCCAATCGAGATCATAAATACTGCGGCAGCGCCACAGTGATACTTGGATCCCAGATGTCGGATATTTGTGTAGTGATCGAGAGCGAGCAGTACTGGGGTTACAAGACCGACGAATATCCCGAAGCCAGTGTAAATCAACAAGAAATTCACCAGCAAAACGCAGATGTACTTCCAGGAATAGGGCCGGATTAGCCAGCAAAGACAATAAAGAACTGTCAACAACAGCGGCAACGAACTGTACGCCGGATTGGTTGCTCCAGCGAGCGTTTCATACTGCAACGGAGTCAGAAACAGCAAGGGAATAATGACGTCGCTGTAACCGATGGCCCCGTACAGGCGCGTCTTAAGAAGCAGCGCCAGCGCCGCCGTGATGAAGATGATCGCACCGATGCCGAAAGCTTCGTAGCGCGAATTCCAGTGAATCCAAGGCTCGATTAGCTTCTGCAACAGGGCGCCAAGGCCCTGCCGGTGCGGCCCATGCTGCCAGCGGAACGCTTGCCAAATAGAGTGATCCTGGAAAAGGGTGACGTCGTCAAAATCCCATTGGTCCCACCAGAACACGTTTACGGCGTATTGCGAGGTGAGGCTGAAAAATCGCACCGCCGCAAAGAGATATGTCCCAAAAACCAGAAAATGGGGCAAATACCGCTTCGCACCGTCCTGACTTTCTAGGTCCACGCTGTTCCCATTCTTGATCCGCACTGGCGAAAAATCTTACGTGGGCGAAACAGGCAAGTCAATCAACGCCAGGGAGGAAGGAAGGGAGGGGTCTCAGAGTGGAGTGCACCCCAAGAGTGAGACACCGAATTAAGGGGCAAGCTACATTAAAAGGAGAGAACAATGCAGATGCCCCGACAAGAATATCCCCGCGAATTGAAGATCACCGTCATGCGCGAAATCGACTCGGGCAAGGGTATGGCCGAGGTGGCTCGGCTGTATCAAATCAGTCCGAATCGGATTGAGGCCTGGAGAAGCGAGTGGCGTGCGAAGGGTGAGCGGGCGTTCCCCGGCAAGGGTGCGCGCCCGCAGTCGCAACTGGATGCCGAGTTGATTGCCGGACTGGAACGAAAGATCGGGCAGCAGGCGATGGAGATCGACTTCTTAAAAAAAGCCTTGCGGCGTTTCAGGGAGGAACCGCTAGCAGCCGGCGGCAATGGCGGCGTCGGATCTACGAGCAAATTGGTGAAGCCGCCGAAGCGGGGGCAGCGGTGAACGGGCTCTGCCGGGCAGCGGGCATGAGTCGCGCGGGCTATTACCGCTTCCGGCGATGCGCGCCGCCTCGAGAATCCAACATGGAGCTGCGCGATCAGATCCAACAAATCGCCCTGCGCTGGCCCGCATACGGCTATCGCCGGATCCATGCCGAACTCTGGCGCCGGGGATGGAAGACCAATCACAAATGCGTTCTGCGCCTGATGCGAGGGGACAACTTACTCTGTGTGCGGCGGCGGAAATTTATTCTGACCACCCACTCCCATCATGGCCTTCCAGTCTATCCAAACTTAGCCGAGAGCCTGGTATTGAGCAGCATTGATCAGCTTTGGATCGCGGACATTACTTACATCCGCTTGCAATGGGAATTCGTGTACCTGGCGGTCCTGCTGGACGCCTTTTCCAGGCGCTGCATCGGCTGGGCGCTGCAGCGCACCATGGAAGTGGCCCTCGTACTGGAGGCCTTGCGCATGGCGCTGAGGCAACGTCGGCCCCGGCCTGGCCTGGTGCACCATTCCGACCGCGGCGTGCAATATGCTTCGCACGACTACACCGCACAACTGGAACAACACGGCATTCGCATCAGCATGAGCCGACGGGCAACGCCCTACGACAATGCTCAAGCGGAGAGCTTCATCAAGACCCTCAAATATGAGGAAGTCTATCGCACGGAGTGCCGCAATCTGGAACAAGCCAGGCTTTCGATCGGGACGTTCCTGGAGAAAATTTACAACCAGGAGCGCCTACATTCTGCGCTTGGCTATCGTCCGCCGATCGAGTTCGAGCGCAGCTTACGACCCTCGCCGGCGGTCGGGAAAAGACGAGCATGAGTTTTTCTAGGCATGAGGAAATCTATCGATCCGATGTCGGACTCGGCCAAGCTGGGAGCGGCGATTGTTGGTCGTCGCTCCCACGGCTCATCGGCTGCGATGAGTTTCCAGTCGGCTATTCCTCAGCAGGTTGCCCTCCGGCAGAGCCTGCCTGCGCTTCACCGACTGGGAACGATTCTCAACAACCCACGGTGCCGTACAATGATTTTTCAGCGAACGGCACAACCCCTTTAACTTCGTGTCTCACCCCAAGGGTGCATCCCAGAGCGCCCCCCTCTGGCTGAAAGGTGCAAAGGTCTTGTTAGCTCTCCTGTTTGTAACTGTGAGTTCTCGGCTCGGAGTGGGCGGGAGCGAATAGGGGTTTTGAGTGTAATGGCCTGATAGCGTCAGATTGACTTCACCCAGACGGGAAGATGGCGCTCGGGAACCTCATATGCAGCCCTACTGCAGCTTCGCGTACTCCGCTTTGGCTTGCTTCAGGATTGGAGCTGTTTGACTCGGGGTTGCTGGCAATATGGTGTCTTTCAGGGAAGCTTCCAGTCCAAGGCATTTGCGGGCGAACCCTTTACTCGAAGCGCCGCCCGCATATGTCACGCAAACAATCCTACGCGACGGCCTTTCTCTTTGTAGCCGTCGTCTGCCCCTTTGCGCCCGGCTTGGCCAAGAACTTCAGCAAAGCGTCGTTGACCTCCTCCGCGTGTGTCCAAGCGATGTTGTGCGGGCCATCTTTGATGACAACCAACTCAGCGCCGTTGATTAGCTTGGCTGTGCGGCTGCCTGCAGCAGAGAAGGGCACGATGCGATCCGAATCGCCGTGCACGACCAGCGTCGGAGCGTCAATCTTTGCCACGTCTTGGCGGAAGTCTTCATGCCACGTGGGCACGCAGGCCAGGCTGGCCGTGGCAGAAGCGATGGCAGCAGTGTTCCAGCTAGCCTGAATCGCCTGCTCGCTTACGCGCTTCCCGAGATGAAGGTCAGTGTTGTAGAAATTCTTGAAAAACTCGGTGAAGAACGCATAGCGGTCGGCGGCGACGGCTTTCTTGATGCCCCGAACACGCTGGCGTCGACGCCTTCGGGATTGTCAGAGGTTTTCAGTAGATACGGCGGAACACCGCCGATGATGACCGCCTTGCTTACGTCCTTCGATCCGTACCTTCCAACGTAGCGCGCGACCTCACCGCCGCCCATCGAGAAGCCGACGAGAGTGAAATCCTTGAGCTTCAAATGGGTCACCAGCTTGCGTAGATCTTCGGCAAACGTGTCGTAGTTATAGCCGGTTGTGGGTTGGCTGGACTTTCCGAATCCGCGACGATCGTACGCAATGACGCGATACCCCGCAGCCAGCAGGGCCGGGACCTGTTTTTCCCACGACGCGCTGCTGAGGGGATATCCGTGGATTAGGATGACAGGGTGGCCTGAGCCGTGATCCTCATAGTAGAGATGGATGGAAGTGGAGTTTTCTTTTCCGACATCAACGTAGGACATGAAGTGCCTCCTTAACTCTGCTGAAGAGATGTTTGGTTGGTGAACGTTGAACTGTGTTGTCGGATAAATGCTACACCCAGCGGCAAGCATACGAAATCTCCAATCCAGACATAGGCTTATTCCAACTCTGTTCTTCGGAAGCCGAACCGCCAGAGGGTCGGAGCGAGAAAGGCGAGGCACTGTTGCAGAATCGCCTTTACACTCATGGACTGATACGAGCCGCTTTCGCCAGGGTCTACGGGTTCACGACAATCTTCCCGGACATTCTGACTCTTTTCCAAATGCTATGCGTCGCGCGGGTTTCGCGCAGGGGAAATGCGCAATGGCGCAAAAGCCAAAAGTGGGACAGCCCCAAAGTGACAACAAGTTCATCGCTTATACCTCAGGTCGGCAAATTGACCTGCACGTATCCATGGATCTGCATTCACAGGCTCGCTCCGCGCCAACTGTAGCTCCGTCTTCCGAATCATTTCCAGCCACGAGGAATCCGGGTCCGCATTGAAAACCGTGCTGGCCTCCGCCGGAAAAATGAACCAGGCGCCCAATTCTACTTCCATCCGCAGTTGATCTTGAGTCCATCCGGCATAGCCCAGATAAACACGGAAAACGGCTGGGTCAGGTCGAGCCGAAAGGGTTTGTTCGAAGAGAGGTTTCGCGGCGATCAGGTAAACACCATCGAAGACGTTCTCCGCCCCTTCGAGCTTGGCCGGCGACTGGAACAACGCAAACACCGCCAGCATTTCGAGTGGTCCTCCGAGATAGACCGGGTCGGAACGATCTTTCACCGCCTTCGGACTCTCAAGCACACGCGAAAGCGGCACATCCGTACGCCGGTTGAGAATAAGTCCGAGTACGCCTTGGGCATCGTAGCGAGCCAGCAGAATCACCGTTTTGGCGAAATGCGGATCGCCGAGGTTTCGGCTCGCCACCAGCAACTTTCCGGCACCCAGACTTTTGGCATTCTTGGATTGGACTGGAAGAAAATCGGCTGGCAGCATTTCGCTTTTCCGACGGAAGCTGGCAGCGAGCGACGGATCGTTCCGCCCGGCATTCGCCTCCGGTACATCAAATTCGTTGCTGTCGCGGTTTAACCTTCCGGCCGCCGCGCAGGCAAGAATTGCGGCTAGCATCGTGTAGAAGCATTGTTTGCGCAGAGACATGACTGTTCTCCTTGCATCCGTGAGCGAGAGTCTAACTGATTCTGTGAGGGTTGCAAAATCGGTAGCGCACTCATTGAGGGTCGATGAGCGCTATGGCCCTCCCTTGAAAAGAGCCGTAACTCACCGCAAACAGGGGGTTGGCGCAAAGCCTCTTTTCATGCTTCGTTGTGAGCGGAGTCCGGTCATGCTGACCTGATAACGGAAGTTACCCGTCAGACCCTCGTCGCTGAGCGTTTGTTGCCATAGCGCAGACCTTTACCTCAACTGAGTCATTCAAGGTGTTTTCTGCCGCGCCGCGAACCAGAAAAGCACCGACACCCCCAAATCGAGGGTGTCGGCGTTCTATGCCAGCCCGCCGCCTGCGCGAAGGGTGGGAATGAAAGAGAATCTACTGTTTCACCGCCACAAACTGGCTGGTGGTTCCGTGCAGTTTGTCTTCGACCATGATTTTTGCGGTCTTGCCGTCGGGATCCAGCGTCATTTTCGAGACACTAAGTACTTTGTCGCCGCGTTTGTCGGTTTCCTCAAGAGTGTCTTTGCCGCTCATCTTCAACGAGACGCCGGTAGTTCCAGGATCACCTTTGTACGGCGCTTCTGTCCCGTTCAGTTTCGCCGTATAGGATTGGCCAGTCGGAGTCGTCATGGTCAACTCATCGCCGCTGACCTTGTACGTCCACGTAATCGCGTTGTCGGAGAGAGTCTCGAATTTCGAGATTCGCCACGAACCGGAAATAGCGTTCGATCCAGCAGGACCTTTGGCCACGCGGGTTTCCTCACCCTTGCCGGTAACGGGCGCGGCGTTGGTGTTACTGCTGTCGCTAAATTCGAACGTCAACGTGTTGCCGTCCGGCGAAACCGTCGTCTTCGAAGTTGCGACCGCCTTGCCGTTCTTTTTGTCGGTTTCCTCGATCTCGTGGTCGCTTATGACCTTGATCGCCGCGGTGTCGTAATACGGGTGTCCCGTCACTGTCTGGTCCTGTCCATCAGCTTTGATCTTGACGGGCGGAGCACACGTCTTGCATTCGTACATGCCATTTTGCAGCAGGTACTCGTCAGGCTTCTTGGGGAATTCCGCCTTATTCATATCAATCTTCCACGTTCCGTCGAAGCCACTTTGGGCCAGCGACAAGACGGGCATGAGCAATAACATCAGCAACGCAATAAGAGAAAGCTTCTTCATGAGGCATCCTCCATCGGTTTGACCGAAATCTTTCTAACTTCAACAACGGGAAGGATTGTACTCCTGTTCTTAGCCAGCGCAGTGTATTTCCCGCCCACACCAATAAATCACAACTCCTCACATGAGGATTGCTGTCGTAACATCGCCGTTAGAGTGCGCCGTGAAAAGGCGCTGGTCCACAGCGAGAACAAAAGCTCGCCCGGGAACTGGTTCGCTCCACCCGGTAGCAATCGGAGCGGCGGTGGAGGCAACAAAGCCGCCGGAGCTTCGGTGTAGAGGGTCGCATAAAGGCGACTCGGCAAGTCTGTAGGTTGTAACCCGAGTGAACGCTGAGCAGGCCTCGAAACTTGTGATGCAGGAGCTGACCCAACTGTAATGTGGGGAAGGCCGAAGTCGATGGAGCAGTAATGAGCGAATCCGTTCCATCGGTCCTGCCGGGGTAGTGGCGACGGCATGCAGACATAGGGGATCAGGCGCAACACGGGAACCCCCAGCGGTGATCGCAGTAGGGATCAACTGGCACCTCGCGAGAGTCAGGCCGGTCCGTATGGGGTGGCGGAGAGGTCCGTAGTACCGACGAAGCCGGGTAACTCCGGCAGAGGGAAGGGACCTCAGTTAAGGACCAACGCAAGAAGCAACGAAGGACGTGGGGATTGACGACAAGTCTAGCCACCCCAAGGTTGTGTTCAGAAGTTGCAGACGGCGTTACACGCCGAACAGCGTGCGTCTTTTCCGAGAGCCGGATGCGGTAACTCCGCCTGTCCGGTTCGATGAGCGGGAACAGGAAACAGAGCCAGGCCAAGCCGGATTGAGGCGGGCGAAGCGAAAGCTCAGCCCAACAGCCACCGGGAGGCTAAAGCCACTGCGCCTGTTCTCGACTCTACCTCATCAATCGAGGTCGTGAGCCGGAAAACACACAACCGAAATAGTCAAAGGCTGCCGCGGGAATTCTGGATTGGGGCGAGCTTGGGATATTTGACTTCTCGCAGCCAAGCTGCGCAAATCACCCACACCAATACAATCAGCAAAGTGCAGAGGAGGCTGCCCTCCGGTCCGACGGTTCCGCCAGATAGCCACGGCGGGCCGGACGAGGTCGAATTCAGAAGATGACCGGGCAGTGTTTGACCGCTGTCGGCGACACCATAAAAATAAGTTTCGCCCCAGTCGAAGGCCAGGTGGAGTCCGATCGGCATCCAGAGATTGCCGGTTCGGCGCAGCAAGAAGCAAGCCAGCAATCCAAACGCTCCCGCGTTAAACAATCCGATCCAATCCTCGCCAGAGTTCCCGTGGTGAGAGTAGCCGAAAAATGCGGCCGAGAGAATTGCGGCTGGCCAGAAGCCGATGCCCGCCGAGAGAGTGAATAGCCCATACCCGCGAGCGCGAAACTCTTCTCGCAGAGCGACAAGGGTGAAAACGAACGCGTAGACGACGGCCCACTTCCAGATGTCGGTGCTGTGCAGCGCGATGCTTCCAAAATAGAAGACTCCAACGACCCGCATGGCAACCAGCAAACCAGTGATGGACGCGAAGCCGAGCAAAACGCCCTGCCAGAACTGAACGCGGAACATTCTGCGCCAGGGCAAGCCGTAGTCGGCAATGGTCCTGCCTTCGATCCGTCCCATAATCCAACTGGCAAGGAGAAAGATGAGAAAGTCCATCATTTCGCGGACAAGAAATAAGGTAGTGTCGTCCGCACCGTGCAGTAGCGCGCGAACTATCAGGTTGCTGGCGTTGATCAAGGCGATGACGATGGCCAGGAAGATGAACAGCCGCCAACCGGCGCGTAGTTCTGAAGGACCATAAAACGCACGATGGAGGGCAGATGGACTAAGGGATTGCTCAGCCTCGATCATACGGTCGTAGGTCTCCTTGCAGATTAGTACGATGCCAATCTGACGTTTGTTCCGAACAGTTGTTAGCAAGGACCCGGCTGGGCAGTGCCTTGCAGGAACGCGTACCTGTTCTGATCAGACGCTCTTCAACCCCGGCCCTGTTGGCGACTGTCAACAAAAGTTCCGTGTCCTATCGTCGGCCAACCGGAGGCCATCGCAGCAGTCCCCGATTCGGCGCTGGCCCGCGTAGCTGTTGAAACATCTCGATTACGCTCAAAACCCACTCAATGAGCGAAATGGCCTGGTTACGTCAGTTGACACAGCTACCACAATTCCCACAATTCCCACGGCTCGCCTTCCTGCCGCTATCGGGGCCTCAACCAGCCAAGAATTAACGACCAAGACCGGAGATCGAGTATCCAAGAGCTGACTTATCGGAATAGCCACAACGGAGGAGTCTTGTGGGAAACCCTGTTAGGTGACAACGATCACAGACAAAAAGGGAGGGTCGGGATAATCATTATCGTGATGACGAGCGGGACTTGATGCCCCCAGCAGGATTCTGAATCTGCGCTCGCGGTTTCAGAATCCGCAGCTCCTACCATGACTCGGAACCTCAGGAGCTATGGGGGCATCTTCTACGAGGAAAAACCTTCCACCTGCTCGAACCCCGCGTACCGAATCCAGCACAGAGTCGTCGTTGCAAAAAGCCGTCGCTGTCAACGCCTTCTCTGCTAAGAGCGGGTTTCGCCATTCCCTCACGTAGAAAGGTGACGCTGGTTTGCCCTGCTTACGCGGCACAAGGAAAAACTGCTGACAACTCTTCGTGGCGAAAAAGTAGCAGATTTGGAAAAAAGCAACCCCCGAGCATTTGCCCCGGGGGTTGGCATTATGGTTCGTCTCATCAACGATCGTCGGCTCAGGCAGTCATCGTCTCGACGAAGTGCTCGCACAGTGTAGTCTCGAGGTTGTAGTAGTTCGTCACCACCGGCGTCGTCAGGAATGGTTTCAGGATGTCAAACACTTTGGGATACCACTCTCTCTCATAGCGCTCAGCATCCTGCTTGCTTGTCCACAGGCTGATGTTAAACCACTTGTCCTCTTTCATCTTCTCCGGGAAAAAGGGCAGAATCTCCAGGAAGCCGGTCTGCTTCTTGAGGATGGGCAGCACTTGGTTCTTCATGACCTTCACGAACTCTTCTTTCTTTTCCGGTTTCACTTCGAAATTGAGGATACGTGCAAACATGGTAGTGCTCCTTTCCTTTGTGAGATAAGAACGGGTGCGAAGCGGGGCCCTCGGCCCAGAGAGGCTTCAGTGTCTTCGAACGCCGGGAGTTCACACCGAGCGGAATCCTACCATGATGGCTCTGTTTAATGCAGTGACAAATGACTGCCATCGCAGTGCACTACGACACATATTTCCATGAACAGCGAAACCGACTGCTAGAGGCACGAGGGGAGTTAGAATAGGCTAACCGTGCACTATGTTGCGCTGCTGCCGATGGTCTAGTGGGGTCAAGCTTGCTTCTGGAAGAGCGGTTGGTTTGCCAAATGAAAGAATTTGGTACGCAAATATACGCCGCGGTTCGATCCGGCAAACTCAAAGAACCTTTCAATGCCGCGATGGTGAAGAAGGTTTGTCCGGGCTGGTCGGACAGGACGTATCACACGTTTTTGTCGAAACACGTAGTGGGGAATGCCGATGACAATACTCCATTGTTCGTGCGCGAAGGGCGGGGCTTCTATCGCTTAAATGTGGGTACTCCAAAGGAAGAAGTCCGGTTCTTTGGGCTCAACTGAATCAAAACCGCGCCGCTCCCGGAAAACAATCGCTGGGGCGGTTACATGGTCCTGTATCTTCGGTCAGCGTTTGGGCTGCCCCGTTCGCAAGGCGCCCCTCCTGACTTTCCAATGGCGCCGTGGATCTCTAATCCAACGAGGCCACCTTGCCAGCAATTCTCAAAACGTGTAATCGCCTGACTGCGACAGTTGAGAAGCGCCTTCTATCGAATCCGCGCGAATCTCAAGAGATCGGCAGCTTCATAGGGGACCGGGACGGCTATCGCTGAAACTCTTCTTGCGCCTGTTGTGGGTCGCGAATCCTGCTGCAAAGCGCAGCAATCATTGGTAGTAACTCTCGACTTGCTTCAAGCTTAGGTATAAAAGCATCGACCAAGGCCAACGCATGGATTGCCACTTCGCTACCGGAAAGCAATATCACCATCAGTTCCGGTCTTACACGTTTTATTTCGGAAGCAACTTCGTAGCCGTTCATGCCCGGCATCTCGTAGTCGAGGATCACGGCATCACATTTGCACATGGTCACAAGTCGGAGTCCTTGTTGTGCCGACGTTGCTGTGAGAACTGAGTATCCAGACCTTTCGAGCAGCGCCGTCTCGTAGTACAAAATCGCTGCGTCGTCATCGATGCACAGGATGACTCTCTTCGAGGCGGGATATGCTGGGATCACTTTGGCCTCCTGTCAATATCAGGCCGACTCGGACTCACACGTGTTCTTCTCTAGTTCGCTAGTCCGATACCACACCCTGATAGCCCAGCGCCGTAAAACAGCTCATGACCGTGAAAATATGGTGCAGCTAGTCGTGGAGGACAACGTTCAGAAGTGAGCTGTGGACTTGCAGCTCGCCATTGTAATGAATAAAGCCTATTGAGTCCCGCATAATATAGCGATACTTTTCCGAGGTGGCTGCGTCTAATCAAGCATGGGAAACCCTGCCGGAGTACGACGCGATTTCGAAGCCCTGGAGAAACGGCGCTTCCAAGCCATTCGCCTGTTCGAGCGAGGCGAGAATCAATCTGCCATTGCCCGCCAAGTCAAGGTGGTTCGTCAAACCGTGGCCCGTTGGGTGAAACAGTATCGTGCCCAGGGCAAGTCCGGACTGCGCAAAGCCGGACGGGCCGGGCGCAAGCCCGGTTTGAGCGAGAAAGACCGGCAGCGCCTGCACACTTTGCTGCTCCAAGGTCCCGAGCGACTGGGCTTCGAAACTCCGCTGTGGACCTGCCCACGCGTGGCCCACCTGATCCAACAGGAATTTGGCGTGCGTTATCACGAGGGACATGTGTGGAAGATTCTGGTCAGTCTTCACTGGAGTCCGCAACGGCCCACCGGACGAGCGCGGGAACGCAACGAAGAACAGATCCGGCATTGGAAGAAGAAGGTGTTGCCTGCTCTTAAAAAAAAGCCCTCCGCGAGGGGCGCATCCTGATCTTTGTCGATGAGAGCGGGTTGAGCCAGCGGCCGCATCGCTGCCGCACTTGGGCGCCACGCGGCCAGACCCCGGTGCTGCAGTACAACTTTAACTGGAAAACCCTATCCGTGGCCGCCGGGTTGACGGTGTGGAACTTCTACTTCCGTTTGTACCCGGGGTCGATCAAAAAGGCGCAAGTGCGGGACTTTCTCCAAACCCTGGTGCGGCATCTGCCGGGGCCGTTGTTGCTGCTCTGGGACCGGCTGCCGGGACACCGCAGCCGACTGGTGCAGGACTACATCGCATCCCTCCAAGGCTGGATCCATCAGGAGTACCTGCCCTCCTACGCTCCGGAGTTGAACCCGGTGGAGTTCATTTGGGCCCACTGGAAGCAGCACGAGCTACCCAACGTTTGCCCCAAAGATTACTACCAGCTCAGTCAAGCGGCGCTGCGGACTCTGCGACGCATGCGCCGCCGCCCGCGATTGATCACCGCCTTCTGGCAACAGGCTTCTTTGTGGTCAGAATGACTCTATATTATGCGAGGTTCAATAATTTCCTGAACCGGTTCATGAAGAAGCTAACCCGCGAGCGGGTTGTGCCCACCATTTCGGCCAGCGTCTCCTGGCTGATTTTAGGAACTACCGTCTCGGGCGTCCCTTCTTTGCCAAAATGAGCGAGCAGCAAAAGGATCCGGGCCAGCCTCTTTTCGCTTGAATTGAAAAGCTGATCAACCAGATCTTCTTCGTAACGGATGTTCCGCGCTAACAAATAGGCCACGAACAGATCGGACAATTCGTGTTCCCTATGAAGTGCTTCTATCATGGCTTTCTTGTCGATCCGCAGAATAGCGCAATCCGTCATTGCGGTTGCAGCGCCCATGCGGAGGGGTTGACCTGCCAGCGCACCTTCACCGAAGAACTCGCCGTCCCCCAGTATGCCAATGGTTGCTTCCTTGCCATCATTGGACACCACCGTAAGTCTTACCTTGCCGGCCTGGATATGAAAAACTGCGTCAGCCGTATCCCCTTGCGCAAAGATTCTTTGTTTCTTCGGGAAAAGTACAAATTTCCTGCCCTTGCCGATGGTTGCGAGGAATGCATAGGTGTCAAAATCGCGTCTCTTCTTAACTGCGGCACGGGACCGCATAGTTTCCCCAGTTACACTAATATCACATGCCAATTTTGATGGTCTGTTGGGCGTCACACATACGCAGAAGATTCTTGTTCGGTCGCACGCCCGATTTCGAGGCGTCCTTTCAAGTAGCGGGTTCGCTCTAGCTGTTGGTCACGTGGTGCGTCTTGAAGCGGTCAGTATTGCTCAGTATCAGGGTCGTATCCAGCATAGTGTTGATATGTCTTCGAGAGGGGGTTCACCATGCCCGACCAGACTTCCTGTCTCGCACCCCATAACGGGCGAGTTGATTCCCAGCCTAACGAGCGGACGAATACCGCAGGGAAGCAAGTCAGCAACAAAATACTTCTCTCGATCTCCGATAGCGACTACAACTCACTTCGTCCTCATCTCGAATACGTCAGCTTGCCAAACCATCTCGTGCTTCACGAGGCGGGTGGAAAGCTAGAATTTGCGTATTTCCCGAATCGAGGTTTGATTTCTCTGGTAGTCGTAATGAAAGACGGAAAGACCGCCGAAGCCGGCATAGTCGGAAATGAGGGCTTTACAGGAACACTGGTGGCTGTTGGCCTGAGCAGGAGCCCGCTTCAAGCGGTGGTACAAATCACCGGGGATGGGTTCCGGGTAGCGGTCGCAGCTTTGCAAAACACCTTGGAATCCACTCCACAGCTGCAATTGATGTTGAACCGCTATGCCCTAATTCGGGGTATGCAGGTTGCACAAACAGCCGCGTGTAATCGGCTGCACGATATTGAGCAGCGCCTTGCACGGTGGTTGCTAATGACTCAGGATAGAGTGGATTCAGGGTCGCTGCCCATCACTCATGATTTTCTCGCAACGATGCTGGGGACAGATAGACCTACCGTGAGCTTGGCAGCCGGTGTTTTGCAGAGGAAGGAGATCATTGAGTACACCCGTGGCGTAGTTAAGATCGTGAACCGTAAAAAACTTGAAGACTCCGCCTGCGAGTGCTACGGGGTTATCCAACAGTACGATGGCGAGCTTGGCTTGAAATATGTCCGGAAGTGAGGACTCGCCTTGTGCTTAATTGGCGACTCGAAAGCGTTGTTGTCGTAATATCCCGTGGCTGTTGAAAAACCCCTTCTTTTGAAAAAACAGTCCAGGCCGAGGGATAGAAAATGTCCACCAAAATCGAGAACGTCGTTTAATAGGGCATCCTAGCGCGATGAAATTTCTGCGAACTTCTAGAGTGTGAGTTTTTCAACAGCGTAGGGCCCGGCCCGGTAGCCGGGGCAAAGCGGAAAGGAACTTGTCTTGGCCGGGTAATTTCTGCTCAGCACCCGGCAGTTCCTTGGAAGCCACTCGCGATAACGCTCATTGACGGGGTTGTGAGCGCTATGGCCTGACAGCAACACTTAACGACCACACTAAGAAAACCGCGTCCTCGGAGCACGGCAAAGTGTGAACCAGGCTGCCCCGTTCGATCTACATTCCACGAAAAATAATTACCCCAAAAATGTCGGACCACGCGTGCGCTATCATTCCCGGCCTCAGGCTCTTGCGCCAAACAGCGAGTAGCCCGAAGAGGAGGCCATACAGGATGATTCTCCCTACCGGGCCCACCCCTTCGTATAGATGGCCAATACCGAATACAAATGCTTGGATAAGGATTGCCCACGCGGCGCTACCTGTGATTGCCTGAAATTGCTTCTGAAGGTAGCCGCGAAACGCGAGTTCCTCACAAAATCCTGCGGAGAGAGCAACAGGTATCCACGCAAGGCTCTGAAGAATCCCGCGGGGAAGAAGTCCCTGCGCGGTATTCGTTCCACTGCCCAGGATATGAGGATTCATCAAGCCGATTCACACCGCCCAGAGCCCTGCACCCAAAACGATGTCTTTTATCACGTCTTTCGGAGTTGCCCATCGGCCGCTAACAATATCGCGCAAACGTACTCCGCGTTTGTGCACGCCCATGCGGACATAGAGCACCAGAAGCCATTCAAAGACGAGCACAGAAATGTAACGTGGCACAGCGTTGCCGCTCGGCACTGTCGCCTGCGGGTGCTGCTTTGCGGCGTGCTGAAAGAAACCGCCCGCGACGGACAGCCCGACAAAAATAGCGATGAACACAATCGTATGCCAGGCTGGGGCAATGAGCGGGCGGCCCGATGGCCGAGAGCTAAGGTTCGCGTCTGCGGTCATCGTGCCCCCTGCACTCTGCTGGTCTTCGGAGTACTTCTGAAGATCTCAATTCTAAACGGCGTCACTCACGGTTGGGTGGAGTCGAGAAGAGGCGCAGTGACGTTAGCCTCCCGGTGGCGATTGGTCAGGTTTTCACCTGACCGCCTCAGTCCGGTTTGACTTGGTTCTGGTTCCTCTTCCCGCTCATCGAACTGGACAGGCGCGTTTCGCGCATCCAGCTCTCGGAGAAAGGTTCACGGTGTTGCCCACGGAAAGCTGGCGGTTCGTTCCGCAAGTCGAACCAGTCCAAACCTATTGTGCAGGAGCTGGTCGGAGTACCCCGTCGTACCGGCTCCCTTCCGTTGATGTTTGGTGCACAGCCACTGGCGAAGCCTGCGGCGAGTGTGTTCTTCCACTGCGCGATAAGCTTTGCTGACAGGGCCCAAGCAGAAGTAGTTGGCCCATCCGATGATTTGTCGGTTGAGTTGTTCCACGAGCTGCTCTGCGGCCTGCTGAGTTTGGCTTCGTCGAGTCGCTGCGCTGATCGCCCGACAGATGCGTTGCACCCGTTTTTTGGAAGGAGTCGTGCCTATATAGGCTCGGCCCGTCTTCGGCGAATAGCAGCGACCAAACGAGTATCCCAGAAAGTCGAACTTTTCTTCCGGTAGCTTGCAGACCCGCGTCTTCTTTTCGTTCACCGTCAACTTCAGCTTCGTCATCATGTCCCGCATCGCACCTAGCGCCTCTTCGGCCTGGTAGCGACAGCAGATCACGAGGTCATCCGCATAGTTCACGATGTACGCTTTCCAACGCTTCTCGTATCCCAGCCGTTTCCAGCCAAGTACGAACCGGCGCATGTACAGATTGCTCAGCAACGGGCTGATCGGAGAACCTTGCGGACTTCCCCGCCCTTCATCCCGATTGCGCGTACTGCGATGCTTCTTTCCACGCTCGTCCGTTTCCTCGACGGGTGCTTCCAGCCACCTCTTGATCAGATGAAGCATCGCGCCATCGACAACTCGGCGAGCTACCGACTTCAAAAGTTCGGCGTGTGGAAGGGTATCGAAGTAGCTGCTGAGATCTGCGTCTACGATTTCTCCATGGCCGTGGTTGATCAGCTTATGGACGTGTTGCACGGCGTCCAATGCGCTGCGGTCTTGCCGATAGGCGTACTGTTCCGACGGCAGATCAGCCTCGAAGATGGGCTCGAGGACCAACACCGCCGCCGTTTCCGCCACCCGATCCCGGATAGCGGGCATTCCTAACGGCCGCTGCTTCCCGTCCGGCTTCGGTATATACACCCGCCGCACAGGAAGCGGTTGATACGTTCGGCTTTTCAGCTCTTGCGCCAGTTCGTCCAACCATCGCTCTACTCCATATGCCGCGATGTCCTCGAACGTTTGGCTATCTACTCCTGCCGCTCCACCATTAGCTTTGCAGCATTCGTAGGCGAAGGCCAGAACGTCTTTTCGGTACACCTTGTCATACAGTGCATGGAAACGAAAGTCGGGCGATCCCTTCGCTTTGTCGTGCAACGCCGTCTGCAACTTCTGAACACTGGCTGGGGTTGTTAGGTTCGACACCAATCCCTCCGTCTTCGTCGCTTCTTGCGTTTCCTTTCAACTGAGGCCCCTTCCCTCCACCGGCATTACCCGGTTTCGTCAGTACTGCGAGCCTCTCCGTCACCCCACACGGCCCGGCCTGTCTCTCACGAGTTGCCAGTTGATCGCGACTGCGATCACCGCTGGGGCTTCCCGTGTTGCGTCTGATCCCCTGTGTCTGCATGCTGTCGCCACTACCCCGGCAGGTCCGAGAGACTAAATCGCTCATGACTACTCCCTCGACCTCGGCCTTCCCCAAATTTCGGATGGGTCGGCTCCTGCATTATCGTTTTCGGGGCCTGCTCAGCGTTCACTCGCGTTACGGCCTGCAGACTCGCCAAGTCGCCTAGCGACCCTCTACACCGGAGGCTTCGGCGGCTTTGTTACCTCCACCGCCGCTCCGATTGCTACCGGGTGGAGCGATCCAGTTCCCGGGCGGGTCTTCTTCCCGCTGTGGACCAGCGCCTTTTCACGGCGCACCGAAAAATCGCGATAACGCTCATTGAGGGGTTTTGAGTGTTATCGCCTGTGGCTGTTGAAAAAGTCCGTGATCGGAATGTCTTTTTGGCTGCGACTATCGTTGCTGCCGGGATTTTGTTCTCACTCAGCTAAGTGGTAGCTTCCACGGTTGGGGCTGTCGGTTGGCTGAGGAACCGCACCAGTCGCTTGAGGTTCTGGGCCGCCGCTGCGACGGCAGTGGGACTCTTGTATGAAACCACGTTCACGCTGCCCTCCGCGACATTCTTCGCAAACGGCGGATGGCTGTACATCAGTCTCGATCCCACCAGCGACTTCGCGCCGCAGTTCGCGGTTCGGCCCGATCTGCTGCAAAGCTATGCCGCTCGCATTCCGGCTCTGACCGCGACTTCGCGGCCTCTTTTTGCCGCGATTTTGTTTCCCGTCGTCAGTACACCGCTCAGCGGGTACGATGACATTTTTCCTGAAGCAGAAAATTACGACGATGGATTCGCCAAAATTGTGCACGGCGCGCAGCCGCAGCGCGCAATATTCACCGACACCACTCCCGACGGTCTTCCTCCGGTCGGCGATTGCGGAATCCGGCTGGGATGGGACGACGAGCAGATCGCGATCTGGATGAATCGTCAGTTGGATGCGACCGCAGTAGACGCCCCCGTTGGCACTTCTTGCTATCGCGTGGATGTTCGGCCCCATGGCGGGGCCGGCTGGACCTCGCTGTGCCAGGTAATGGGCGCGCTGCAGCTTGGCGGCACCGCACTCGGAAACTACAACGGCGAACTCGGCGTCGAAACCCCGCCGATTCAACCGGACCCTACCGCTCCCGCAGACTGGTGGCTATCCAGTTATTTCACGCACTGGCGCGGCAAATCGATTGTGCTCGGCGACGCGTCTGCTCTGCAAACCTCCGGCTTTCCCGATCCGAGCGCAACCCGTCAATACCAACCGGTGGGTGAAGACCTTGTGCCGCTGCGATACGGAAATACTTATGATTTTCGTGTCCGCCTCAGCGATCTGGCTCGCGGCGGGCCCGGGGCGGGCGACGATCCGATAAATCCGGCGCCTGCGCCCATCGCCTCGATTCCCTTTCGGCGTTTTACGCCTCCGCGGCATGTAGTGATCACGAACCTCGACGAAACAGCGACGTCCGCCGCTCCACAGACGATGTATTCCATCCAGCGCCCCAGGCTCGGCTACCCCGATCTGGTGTTCACTGGTTATCCCAACGCGATCACGGCGCTGCTCGCCGACATCCCCAACGCCAAGACCCAACAGCGCGACGTAGGACTTCCTGATCCCGACGCGGTGACACTCGGTATTGACGTGGAGGTCCGGCAACTCGATCAGGACGCGGCCGCCATTACCTCTACCGATCATCTGCCATACAAGCTGCTGTATTCCACTACGCGCGACTTTCCCGCTGATCCATCGGCGCTGTTGAACGTTAACGTCTCCTATCAGGATTTTCCAGACATCTCCGCATTCCCGCCGCAGCCCGCGACCGGCGACGTCATTGTGCCTACCGCTCGCGACGTGCGGTTCACTTTTTATGCGATAGGCAAGCCCGATCCCAGCCTCGCCTACTTCGGCTCGGCAGACGCGCGCATCGGGTTCGACGTGGAAACGGTGACCCGTTCTAACTCAAGCGACGAACGCAATCTGTTCGTTCCCGATACCGATGCCAACCGCTTCCGAGCAATTTTGCTTCAACCCGATCCCGTTCCGAGCACAAACCTGGTGCAGCAACTGGCCCTGCTCGGGCAGCAGGGAACCGCGCAAACGGATCTGGTTGGCAGGCTCGCGCTGGCGCTGAATCTTAATGTCAACGGTCTTACGCTCTCAGCGCCAACCGGCAAGCGTGTGGTGTTTGGCTGCTCGCAGGGATTGCGCAATGTGCTCTCTCCCGACCATGGCAGCATTACTTTCGCTTCGAAGGACGAACTCACACGGCAATGGATCACGGTGCTGACCCTTCAGCTTCAGCGCGACTGGACCTGGGACGGTCTCGACGACATAAGTTTTGAGATCTCCGACGAAAGCGCAACGGTCGTCGGAACCATTGACGTGACGCGAGGACTTAGCGCGACGGCGCTTGCCCAGCCGGACCGCTCCCAGACGCTCTTGATTTTCTTCGATGCGATTGATCCGAAACCCGAGGCCGGAGCGTTCCCGGCCGAAAAAACTATTGGATATACGGTGACGCCGAAGTTCGTCGCTCCGCCCGCGGAGCAGGACGCGCCGCTATCTTTTTCGCTCGAGCTTCCAATGGCTACGCCGACTGCTCAGACGCCGCAACTCGCCTCGGCGGGAATCGCGCTATCGCCATACACGCGGGCGGATGACTATTCGTCAACCGAGGCGCGCAAGCGCATGCTGTGGCTCGAGTTTAGCGAAGCTGTAGCGAACCCTCGCGACGCCTATTTCGCGCGTGTATTGAGCTATGCGCCCGATCCGATGCTTACCGGAGATCAGGTTGTGTCGGGCGTTGAACCGGTGACGACGCCTCCGGAACCTCCTCTCCCAATTGACCCCGAACTGATACGTATCATCACGCCCGGAATGTCGGACGATGGCAGCGGCTTGAACGCAATGCAGCAGTTGATCCCGTCAGATTCGCCTATTCACTACGGAGTGCCCTTGCCGCCAGGCCTCACGGCCGACTCACCCGAGCTGTTTGGATTTTTCGTCTACGAACTCCGGGTTGGGCATGCCTTGGGATGGTCCACCGCGCAAGGCCGCTTCGGACGTCCGCTGCGCGTGACAGGCGTGCAGCATCCCGCTCCAGTCCTTCTATGCACTTCGGCTAGGGTGCCGGATGCCATTACCGTGAGCGCTCCCTACGCACTCCCCGTGTTCGGCGGTCAGAACCTCACGCCCGTCACGCCACGCTCAGAGATGTGGATGCTGTTGTATGCGCAAGTAACGCAGGCTGACGGCGTCGATCATCGCAACGTGCTGCTGAGCCGCAAGCCCGGACCGATTCAGGAGAAACGGTTCAGGGGCCAGTCGAGTGTTAGCGCTATGGGCGTGCCAGGCTACGGTTACTGGGACGAAGATGAGGTGGAAGCCCTGCTTTCTTCACTCGGTCTGCCCATCGATTCGCCGCTGAGCGTTCTCGCAGTGGAGGTATTGCCCGAGATCGGCCGCCGCGGCGATCCGCTCGGAAGCAATCTCGGCTATGTTCGGATTCTACGAACGTCGCCGCTCGCCGCGGTTCCCTCGATCTGCTGAGTAAATTCTCGGCGAAAGAAAGGAATAGACCGATCGGTAGTCGTCCTACAGTAGCGTTGCTACTTGATGATTTCCACGCGCTAAAGCCGAGTGGGACAGTTCAAATCCAAGCCCACGCCTGATAGAAGAATTAGCGGGAAGGTGGAATCTCGTTGACTCCCCAGAAGTCGGCTTGTGGGATATTGCATTGATGTCCTCCAAGCCCGTTTCTGGACCGCGTCACGTTTGGTTTCCTGGCTAGCGACCACTCGAAAGAGGTGCTTCCACCACACCTCCACAGCGGCGGCGTTAGAAAACCTTGTCCTGAATTGTTCCCGTGCGAACCCCACAAACATTGGCGTTCTGATCTCCGCACAATGTGTTAGGAGTGGGTCGTTTTCTAGCCAGGTTGAGCCGGCCATTCTGGTCAATGAGTGAAATGGCGATTCTTGGACCAATTGACGAGGTCTCCGACACAACCAGTGACCACGCAAACTTCCGAAACAAGCTGGCCCGTTAAGCGTTGTGACTGAGATTGGGGCGCAGAGTGAGTGAACCATCGTCGTTCAGTTTCTGGTGACAAGCCCACCGCACCGGATAGCGCATATCCTTTACCTCTATCTCCGCTCTGAGTTTTAACCCTCGCCATTTTGTCCCTTGCGGCAGCACAAACTGCGCCTGCCGGACCTTGCCGGGCAAAGGATACCCAGGATCTAAGCAGCCGCTCTTAAGTGGTTTCCCATTCTCGCTCTCCACGGTCACTCGCAATACACCCGGAACACCCGAAATACCGTCGTTGGCGAAGCCGACAATCAGCCCCAGATAGCCGCCATCTTCATAGCTCCAAATCATTGACGGCCTCACACAATAGCCGATTCGACGATTGATTCGATCGAACCAGGTTGGCGATGCCTGGTAGTAGCTCATCAGATTCCTGGCGTTGATTTGGTGGAAGTTCCAAAGCGACCAGTAATTCGCGCCTACATCCATCACATGAGCGATGATATTGTCGGAGGGAGATATCCCTTCCTGTACGGCGAGAAGATCTGGAGCGTTGCCTGGGAGCCCCTGTTCGAGCACCGCAGCGATCCAGGGCGGTCGGTTACTGAGAGTGGTCAAACCGGGGCTGATAGCGCGCATACGGGTTCTGCAGGAATCTTGCCGCCTCGCTCGCTTCCTTCTGATCGGGGATGAGTTCAACGGTCGGCACTTTGTCGAGAACGAAATCCGGTAACGCCGGTTGGTGGGAGTAGTCTGGAGCGCTCATCTGAATTCGCATTCCGATGCGCTTGTTGTTTTTCTTCGCCAAATCAAAAACAAGCTTCAAGTAATCAGACATCTCGAGACGCCCAGCTCGCGGCTGGATTTCCCGCCATGTCGGGCGTATGTAAAGCTGCTGCCCCAGGGGGAATCGAACCAGATCCTCAATAGCTTGGGGAATGTTGTCCGATTTGATTTCCTCTGTGCCCATATCGGCCGTGATGTATGTGATCAGCCCCTTCCCATAGTTCGGCACGACTTCTTCCGAAGGCGTTGTCGTCATAACCACATCATCGGTCGGAATGGAAGCATCGGGAGGGTACTGGGAGAAGGGACCCTGATTGAGGCGGTCGGTCACGGTTGGGCCAGAACCAAAGTCGTATTTTCCCCAATTGTGCGCAGGGACGATTCCTAGCGCTTTGTTTGTCCCGAGTCCAGCAGCCACTGCTAATGCAACACCACTTTTGAGAAAGTCTCTGCGCTGCATCGAAAGTGTTTCCTCCTCGCGTTGCACGCGATTTCGATTTCGCCGCGCCACCCATGAGCGATTGTCGACGGTCCCAGCCGGAGTGAGTTCTCAGTCGGCTAGGGCTGCAATTTTATGGGCGCACATCATTTGTCAGCCGGCTGCTCAAAACGCCGGTTCGCACGGAGTTGGGGAGTCGGTTTCAATTCGCCCGTTACTCCGATGGAAAAGTGTTGTTCGTAGGGCGCGTCGTCCGGCCCGCCCACTGTGAGCCGAACGATGAAATCGGCCGCTCTTGTATAGCAATGAGAAACGTTGGACCCTTCCGAGATCGTCCCGTCGCCGAAGTCCCACTGATAGCCGAGTGCCGGTACGCCGTCGGGGTCGGCCTGAGCCGAGAAGTTTATCGTCTCCCCAACCTTCGACTGAGAAGGGACCCGCGCCGTAACCGTTGGGGCGGCCTTGGCGACGGCCGTGTCCACCAGCTTGATTACCACCGCCGATTGCCGCGGCTGATTCTCCAGCCGGATCGCGCCACCTTCGAGCACAAAGGTGGTGTTTGAATCCATGACCCCAGTCGCTACCATCGTGGAGCTGGCTGGGAGCCCGAGGTCTGTGAGGCTCAAGGAGCGTGAGCGCGGCCGGTCGGTCCAGTTGAAAACGGACAAGATGTTTTGGCGAGGGCTTTGCCGGAGCAAGAAGAGACTCGGTTGTTCATCCTCCGGGTCATAGGTCATCAGATCTACGGGCGTTGAGGCTCGCCCAGCCTGGGCCATGTTTAGCAAGTCCCGGTTTTCCACCAATGCTAGTCGATCCTTCTCAGTGTTGAGCACCAGTAGGTCATCGCCGATTTCGTACATGCCACCGGCGACCGCAGAGAGTGCGATCGAAGTCTGCGCTGTCGCCAGCGAATGTGAGGAACGCTCGTCCGAGTGCTCCACTAAGTATGTATCGGTGACGTTGAAAGCGTCCGGGTCATTGATGAAAAAGTTGCCGTTCATATAGAAGCGGGCCGCGATGCCGGGAGCGGCAGTTTTCGACCTCAGAAAACTGTGTCCTGTGTCCGCGGAGACGCGGCCCGTGTCCACCAACCCAACCGGATTGAGCATGGGGCTTCCGTCTTTGTCCAGGATCACACCGTCGCCGACGGCATCGCGGATCACCTGCAAGCCCATACGCTGGGCTTCGAGTGCAGTGGTCCCTGGGCGGTAGTAGTAACCTTCAATTGCGGTCGTATCCATGAAGTCCAATTTGATGAAACGAACTCCCCATTCCCGAACCAACGTCTTGTAGGTTTGGCTCAAGTATTCCTGCGCCCCGGGATGTGTCGTATCTAGCGCGTAAAGCGTGTCGACACCCTGCTTCCATACATCCTCGAGGGGAATCGGCTGGCCCTTGGCATTGTGGACCAACCAATCCTTGTGATGCTCGTAAACCCAGGCCCGGCTGCTTACTTCGAACGGCGCCGTCCACAGGCCAACGGTGAGGCTATCTCTCAAAATACGATGAGCGACAAATCGCATGCCGTCCGGGAATTGCGTTGCATTGGCGGTGACGTACTCTCCGCGAGCGTACTGATAACCTTCATCGATCTGGAAAAAGTTGTAACCGAGCGAATTCAAATGCTGCGAAAGCCAATCGGCATTCGCCAGCGTCTCGCCTTCATTGATGGCGGCATAATAAGCGGTCCAACTCCACCATCCCATTGGAATCTCACTCGAAACCCGCGCGTGATGCAGCCGTCGAATCGCGGAACCGTATGCCCGCAGTTGCTCGAGATAGTCCGACCCAGTTGCGAACATTAATCGTTCAGAGACCATCTCTTCGCCCGGATTGAGTGGAAGACTAAGTTCGATCCGGTCGCTTTGCAGAGACTTTACTTCCAGAGACTTTGCCTCACTGTAGTCCTTCTGAATCTCAGTGGTTCCGGTAGATTCGACCGTATAAGCTGCGATCTTAGCTGCAGCGCCTTTGCCAACGGTTTTCAGTCGCAAAAGAGTCAAGAGACGGTCCGATGTGAGTGCACCGAGAAATAAGCTCTGCTTTGTTTTGCGGTTATAGATGAGCTGGCTTCCGACGCCGCGATGCATTCCGCCTGGAGCATCGCCGAGATCGTAGATCATCAAGTCCGGCCAATCTTCGCTGAAGCTATCGGAGAGAACTCGCTCATCCGCTGGACCCCCACCCAAGTTGACCATCGAGTCTCCCATGGCATCAACACTGCGGATTGCCTGCACCGACGTCGCCTTGCGCGATTCGTTCCTGACCCGCACTTGAACCGTGCCGTAGGGATTCTGGGTGTAAAGCTGCAGAACCAAGATAAGATCAGGACTGTCGTGGAGTCCGCTGCATGTGACCGTCAACTGTCGACCGGACCCTAGAGGGTCGCTGAAAGGCGACTCGGAAACCGAATGCGAGGGATAGCTCCCGGGACGCAGCCAGGTGTGATCGACCAGTGCACCTATGCTTGCCTGCAGCGCGGACTGGTTACCCATGGGTCCAAATTGATACGATCCATCCTCACGATTGACCGTCACGGACAGAGTGCCATTCGTCAGTTGCTGGGCGGGACACGGCACCGCGCCCAGCGTCAAGGCGGCGATAGTCGCGCCCATCATGCTGCACTGCAAGACTGCAAGCACGTTTCGCGCGGTTTCGATCGCACGCCGTGCAATTGCTAGCTTTCGGATCAGACACTGTGCGTCGCCCATGAGTTAACTCCGTCTTCAAAAGTCTTTGCTTCGCAGATACGTCCGCTTCCGGCCTTGACCAACCATCGTCCGGCGATTCTCGTTGGCTTCTGTGATCAATTGCTTGTCGACTCCAAAATCGACAACTGCTCGAGTGAACAACAGCCGAACTCTTGATTTCCGCCGACTGGATGGACAGCGTAGAACCGACGCGCTGATCAAATAGCAATCCGACGTCTAGCCGCAATCTTCGTGAGAAGCACCCATGGCGTGCCCGTTAGAAAGAGAACTTCAGGGCGAACTGTATCTGTCGCGGCGCGCGAGCAGCCGTCAAGCTGCCGAATTGAGTTGTTCCAAGAATGGTTGCGTTATTTCCATTTTGCGGGCCGGTATTCGCGAACAAGAAGTTGGTGTGGTTCGGGAGATTAAAGAACTCCGCACGAAATTCCAGACTCGTCTTCTCCGAGGTCGGGAACAACTTGAATACTGAGAAGTCCCAGATCGTGTATCCCGGCGCCTCAACGGTGTTACGGCCGACGTTGCCGAAGGATCCCAGAGGGGGATCGGCAAATGCGCAGGTGTTGAACCATGCGGTCGGCGTGTGAATCCTGTCGGGAGCAAGCCCGCCCCGCGACACCAGGATTTGGCACTGCGGGTTGGGATTGCCCGGCACTATGCCTGCCTGGTTCGGATTCCCGACTTGGTCAGGACGTTGTGACACCCCACCGGCGCCGCCGTCAGAATTCGCGAAGTTGCCGTTCGCATCGAGCACCGTGTACCAGTTGCCGCTGGAGATCGATAAGATATTCGCAACCTGCCAGCCTCCGACCACCTGGTTCGCAAACCCGGTCGCGTTCCCCATGAAGTGTTTGCCGTGACCGAACGGTAGTTCGTAGATCGAACTCAACGCGAAGCGGTTGCGCACGTCGAAATCAGAATTGCCGTATTCTGCCTGCGGAACGCGGAAGTAGCGGAAGTCACTGTTGTTCTGCGTAGGACCAAGGTTCGCGTTTGAGGCGATATCCAACGAGTGCGCGTAAGTGTAGGATGCCTGAAACTGCAGACCTTTCGCGAAGCGCCGTTCGAAACTTGCCTGCAGCGAGTTGTAATTGGAGGATCCAGTCGAGCGGAACCAATCAATTCCCGTGTCGAAAACCGGCGTGCAGTACTGGGATGTCGCCAGGGAACAGGGACCGGGAGCTCCGATTAAGGGCGCAAGCACCGGCCGCCGTGGCGCAGTCGCGTCATTCGGATTCGGGTCAGGCGATGCCTGGTTGCCGTTGAAGAACGTGTACAACTTTGTGCCTTTGGAACCCGCATACGTCAGAGTGAACACACTGTTCGCGGGTAGTTCGCGTTGAAAGCCCAAGTGCCACTGCTGCATATAGGGCGTGCGCAGGTTCTTATCGACGGCGAAAAAAATGGGGGTGTTGGGGTCGAGCAGCGAGTTGGCGGGGAAGCCACCCGCTAGAGCCGGAATCTGGGTCACGCGGCAATCTCCCGCCGAAGCGTTCGCCGTCGGCGCGCTACAGGGTGAAATGAACGATTGGTTCACGAAGAACGGAGGATTGAATCCGGGACTGGGATTCGAGTACGGCCCGTTCTCCTGCCCGCCGTAGAAAATGCCATAGCCCGTGCGCAACACCGTTTTCGGAGTTAACTGCCATGCCATGCCGATGCGCGGCGCGAAGTTATTCAGGTCCGAGTTGATCAGCCCACGGCTGGCGGTGGCGCTTATCTTGACGTACTGCGCGATGTAGGGTGTGAGCTGCGCCGTTTGTCCACTCGGCACAAAGACAGTGGGATTGGCGGGATCGCTGAGGTCGAAGTTCCCGACCTCGTTGTAGCGGTCCGACACCGTGCCAAACAATTCGTAGCGCAATCCCAGGTTCAATACCAGCGTCGGCTTTACCTTCCAGTCGTCCTGCGCGTAAAACGCATAGGTGTTCCGGAAATAGTCGACATTGTGAAGGTTGTTGATGCTGCCGCCGCTGGTAAGCCCCGCCATGAAGGAGGCGAACCCGGTGCCGCCTGTCCCGATGGCCGCCGGATTATCCGTCAGCGTGCTGTCGAAATTCAGCGTCCCGCGGGCTGCCGCCGGTTGAAAGATGGTGAATTCTTCACGGCGTATCTCCGTGCCAAACTTCCAGGTATTGCGCCCATGCACCCAGGTCAGGTTTTCCGAGAGGGTATAGGAATTCTGGAGCTCCACCGAAGGCAGGAACGTGGGACTGCCCAAGGTGGCCACGTCGCTAAAAACCAGTTGGGGCAGCCCGCCAATGCCGGGCGAAAAAGGAACGCCGGGAAAATCGATATTGGGCTCGGCCGATACGTTGGTGTTCGCGTTGAGTTCCAGGCGATGGGCATTCACCCGGTTGTAGCCCAGCCGGAATTCGTTGATCAACTCGGGCTTGAAAATGTGCGTCCAACTGGCGGCAAAACTACGGTAGGAGAAATCCTCTTCGCCGCTAAAGAAGCCACCGCCATCCGCCAACCCGCCGAAGGTTCCGGGAATAAAGCTGGGCTGATTTTCGAAACTGAAGCGAAAGAAGGTATTGTCCTTGTCGGAGAATTTCTGATCCACCCGAACGTCAAAGTTGTTGCGCGTTTCTTTGCGCACCGGATTAGCGAGGAAGTTGTTCCCACTGGAGTTGATCGGCCCGGCCGCCGGGTACAACGCTGCCAGCCTCAGCGCCAATGGATCCAACGAACCACCACCCGCCACCACTGGCGTCGCTGGGATCTTGTTCAGAGGCTTTCCCGATCCGTCATATTGAAAGGGCACTCCGCAACTCGCTTGCGCCAGCTTGGCGTCGAAAATCTCACCCGCATACGTCGGTGCCCCGTTACAATCCGTGCCGGTCACGGTGGTGTAGTCAATCAGGCTCGAAAAATCTCCCGTCCGCCACGCCGTCGGCGGCACGAATGCGGTCTGGGTCTGCGCCTGGCGCACGCGGAATCCCTCGTAGTCGACAAAGAAGAACGTGCGATTCCTTCCGTTGTACAAGTGCGGCAGCACCACCGGCCCGCCGAATGTTGCGCCAAACTGGTTCTGCTGGTACTGAGGTACGGGCCCTACTGCATCAAAATAGTTCCGCCCGTCTAGTTTGTTGTTGCGAAGAAATTCCCACGCCGAGCCGTGAAATTGGTTGGTCCCCGACTTGATGACCGCATTAACGATGGCTCCATTGCCGCGTCCGAATTCCGCGCCATAGGCATTAGTTTGTACCTTGAATTCTTGCAGAGCCTCTACTGGGGGCTGAATCACATAATTCGTTTCGTTGAGCAGGTCGGGCAGGTTCGAGTTGTTGTCCACTCCGTCAAGCAAGAAATTATTCTGTAGCGACCGTGCTCCGTTGGAGCTGAAACCGTATCCGCCTTCATCGCGTGCGCCCGGTTCGCTCGGCGCGGTACCCGGGCTGAGCAGCGCCAACTGGGCAAAGTTTCGCCCGTTGAGTGGCAGGTTGCTCACCCGCTTCGGGTCAACGACCTGTCCCAACTCCGAAGTTTCGGTTTCGAGCAGCGGCGCTGCTCCCGTGACCACCACCACTTCGGATATTTGCCCGACCTGCAGGGTCATGTTGATGGCGACGCGTCCCTGCACGTTCAACTCCACAACCTCTGACACCGCCTTCTTGAACCCCGTCTTCTCCACTGTGATCTTGTAGCGTCCGATGTGCAGTGGACTCGCGACATACTCTCCCTGGTCGTTGCTGGAGAGAGTCATTTGGACGCCGCGATCCACATCCTCCACCGTGACCTTAGCGCCCTGAACCACCGCACCGCTCGGGTCGCGCACCACTCCGACAATGGTGCCGGCATCCTTTTGTGCCCATAACGGTGTAGCCAAGCCAATGGCTACCAAAAGAAACAGCGCCACAAGAGTTTGGCGGGCGTGAAAAAAAACGGGCATGGCAAGCCTCCCTAAGTTGCATCCAAGAAGCGGTGGACTCTCACTTCGAAGTGCAGTTTCGTAATGTTACGAACGATTACTTTTACTTCCGTTTCGTGGCCTTGTCAACCGGAATATTCTTCCTCCTGAGTCGTGTCATCGCGCTGTTTGGCGGAAGACCGCAAATCCTAGCCCCGTTTTCAACGTCGGAAACAGTCATTGGTGTTCGCAGCTGGAGCGACTTCGCCAAGTGCAAACCGCGGGGAACGTGTGTCGGACGCTTTTGGCGCCGCAGAGCGACTGCTTCTGACGGGCAAGTAAGGCAATTTGCGCAAGGACGTCTCCATCCATCGCTATCTTCGACGCTACCTACACGAACGAAGGACTTCTCGACCCGAATAACACTGCCCCGGGTGGAGCCGCATTTTCAGCCGCAGGCGAGCGATTCCCTGTGTGTCCCTGCGAAGCAGATTGGGAGAACCAAATCGGGACATTTCCCTAGACAACGGATGCTATGCGGGATAAAAGAGAAGTGCCGACAAAATCTGCTATGGGCAAGTGTGTCGTAGATCGGCTCAAAATCTCTGACATGCTAAACGAAGAGCGGCAAAGAGCAATCCTCGATCTGCTGCGTCGGGATGGCCGGGTCTTGGTCGTGGACTTGGCCAGACAGTTCCACACTTCCCAGGTCACCATCCGCAAAGACCTGGAGATCTTGCATGTAAAAGGCGAGATTCACCGCGCCCATGGTGGTGCACTTCCAGCGCGCCACGGCGCCCTGGAAGATCCCTCTTTGCCAGAAAAAGAGAAGCTGCACCGCAAGGAGAAGCTGCAGATTGCGTCGGCTGCAGCGAGAATGGTTTCGGAAGGGCAAGTCGTCGTCCTCGATTCCGGCACTACGACCACCGCCATCGCCCGTGCCCTTCGGAATTTTCATAACCTGACGGTCATTACCAACGCGGTGAATATCGCAGCTGAACTCTCCGGATCGGTGCTAGAAGTGATTTTGACCGGGGGCAGTCTGAGGAAAAACTCTTTTTCTTTGGTCGGGCCGCTCGCCGAGGAGACGCTCCATAAGTTGCATGCCGACATCCTTTTTCTTGGAGTCGATGGATTCGACGTTCAGTATGGGCTCAGCACACCCAATCTTTTTGAAGCGAAAGTAAATCGCGCTATGATAGAGATTTCCAAAGTGGCAGTGGCCGTCTGTGATTCCAGCAAATTCGGGAAACGCAGCCTCTCATTGATTGCTTCGACTTCTTCTCTACAACATGTCATCACTGATGCCGGGATCCCCAAGGCAGACCTGAACGCGCTAAAGAAATCCGGGGTTCAAGTCACGGTCGCCTAATTCTTTAGTCCGTACGATCCGGTGAGGTGAACTTCTTCACAAGCTCCCTTGCTTTGTTCCTGTACACACGGCGCAAAACTTCATCGAAAAAGAATTTATAAATATTCCACTTTGCCCTGGCGTGACGCATGGGAGGGATATTCAAAATAGTGGTCGGCGGTTTCCAGAAAGCGAAAATGCAACCGGTACAACTCGAGTTCGAGGGCCAGATCCGTACTAAACAGAATGCGGTCGGAATACTTAAAAAAGAAGTCGCAACCCGTGTGTAGGGTACGCGGCCAAGTTAAGCGCAACGTGCGCCGATGTCTCACCGATACATTCGGATGGTGCGGATGCTCGGCAACGTGCAACCCACAAATGTAGTTTTCGGGTCGCGCCAATGTGCGATCGCGCTGGCGCAACGTAATCCTAGTCGCTCCAGATGGGCTGACTTAGTTCAGGAGGCTGGACGAGCGAGAAGAAGTTGCTCGCGCAATTCCCTCCCTAGTCTTCCACAGTGGGTTTGTCAATCGAAACGGTATGCGGTGCCCGTCATTTGCTTCGCTGGGCGCCTGAAGTGCTGTGATGAAAACGTGATAATTCCATGTTCAGAACGCGTCCATTTCGATCAGAACGGTGCAAGCTAACCGGTTTGTAACTGGTTGAAGAATCAGTAGAGTAGAGAATTTTCATAACGCATCAGAACCGGCTACGTGATTCGAAACCGGGGGCAAGGCATCAGACCGTCGGCGCGGCATCCCTGCCGCGCCTCCCCGATATATTGTCTGTGGTCCGGAAATTCCGACTTGGGAGTTACGGACACTCGGGGTTTCGTTGGCACCGGTTCCGGTCGGATTACTAACCGGGCCAGAAGTCGGCTTGTAGGTCATTGCCGCCCCTCACCTGTCTTCCAGTCCGAGATTGTCGTTCACGGCTTGGCCGAGTTTCTGCTTGCAGCCGAGATACCGCTCGGTTGTCTGAACCGATGCGTGGCCAAGGAGAAACTGAATTTGCTCAAGTTCTCCGCCTGCGAGATGGCATAGCCGAGCACAGGTGCGACGCAAGTCGTGGGGAGCCAGATTCTTGATGTCAGCACGTTTGGCAGCCGCCTTCACCACGTGCCAGATGGCCTTCGGCGTAATTCCATCGCCCCAAATCTTATCCAGTCGATTTACTCGACGAAAGATCGCCCCGCCGTTGATGCCAGCTGCCGTGATCCACATCGACGGCGCGTTTCGCCCAGAGTGGAACAGGAACAGTACGAATGTGCTTTCCTTTGCCAACCAGATCAGCAATCACGCAACGCTCCTCGCGGATTTGAAAGTCTTCCGTTTCGAGTCCAACAAGTTCGGCCCGTCGCAGTCCGCATCCGATGAGCAGCGCCAGGATCGCCCGATCACGTTTGCCTCGGAGGTTGCCTGACAGCGGATCGCCGAGCAGGCTTCTGGATTGATCGACGGTCAACCAGTTCCCAATCCGTACGCCTAGACGCTTTGCGCCTTTGACACGACGAATCCCAGCGGCTAGATCAGGGCTCAGAAGGCCAGTATCGGAGGCTTCATAGGCGAGACGCCTGACGGCTGCCAATCGCACATTGATCGTAGACGGCGCTAGGTTCCTCTGTTCGAGAAAGAACCTGTACCGCAGAACAACCGTCCTGCTAAATGCAAGCCGTGGTTCGGAACAATACCACCCGATAAATTCATCGATGGCGTGACCGTATGATTCTTGCGAACTGGCCGCGCCGAGCGAGTGAAGAACCGCATTCTTCGACTGCTCCAAATCGGCTAGTCGAAGCATATTTCTTGCCTTGGAGCGTTTCGCTGTCTTCCGATGCGCCATACTGGCGGCCTCCTAGCCGCGACGCTCAGTATGGTCTTTCAGTTGGAGTGATGGTCTCGAAGCCCGTTTCTGGACTGCATGCCTGTCCAAGCAGACGAACCATCGACGTGGGCTCCTGCGGGGAATCCTAGAAGCAATGCCCAAGCCGGCAATGATGCATTTGCAATAAAACATCGCCCTCAATGGCATGTTTACGCCCGTGCTCGCGAAACACCCGAAGTCGTTCTCGCTCATCGACGGCATCTCAGTAGGTGTCGACCGGACGCAGCAAAACTTTGAGCTGATGTGAAAGCAAGTCGAGAGTTGGCGGACTAACAACTATGAGCAGAGGGGCCAAAGCTGACGACCCACTGAGCATTCATCGAAAGTAATCTGCAGGTCGCGAGACACTTAGCGAGCAGAATTCACAAAGTGTACTTCAATCCGCAGCACGAGGAGTTTCAGCCCCCCGAACCATGCGGAGCCTATTCGAATGCCTTCACCTCGGCATTCAAGGAAATCGGTGATCCGGCAGGTTGTTGGATCTTTCTGAATCCCGAGAATCCACGAGCATGGAAGGATGCAGCTTCGACACGCTCCCCCGCCATCAGATCACAGGCCGATGTGATTTCCATCACTTCCTGGCTCCCCGAACGATGATAGCCTTGGTTCATTATTTTCGAACGGTCGTTCGAATTGTGGGTGAGGAGGCTTCCGATGACGACGGTCCTGCCCGCGCAACGCGCATGCTCGGCCCCCGCTACGAGCAAGGGGCTGAAGTTGGTTGCGAAGGCCCAATTCGAGTGGGTCGAAACGGCTCCGGCAGAACTCTCTGCTGACGAGGTAATAATCGAGGTAGTCGGCTGCGGTGTTTGCCATACTGACATTGGATTTGCTTACGAGGGCATTCCCACCCGCCACGCGCTGCCGTTGATCCTAGGACATGAAATCGCCGGCCGTGTCGTGCTAGCCGGGGAGCGCGCTGGAAATTGGATCGGGCGCTCAGTCATTGTGCCTGCTGTAAGTTCGTGTGGCGATTGCGATGCCTGCCGCAGCGGGCGTCCGACCATCTGCCGTAAACAGTTCATGCCGGGCAATGATGCCGATGGTGGATTTGCGACCCACGTACGGGTACCGGCACGTGGCCTGTGCCCGGTACCTGAAGAACTTCCCAAGGGACTCATACTTCCGATGCTGTCGGTGGTCGCGGACGCAGTCACGACTCCGTATGAGGCAATTCGTCGGTCCGGTCTCAACGCGGACGAAGTTGCGGTGTTCGTCGGAGTCGGCGGTATCGGGGGGTTCGGAGTGCAAATTGCCGCCGCGCTTGGCGCAGCAGTGGTGGCAATCGATGTTGACGCGGACCGGCTGGAGCTTGCCTCGGCGCACGGTGCTGCACTGGCACTGAATGCCCGCGAGTGTGCAGATGTGAAATCGACCGTGCGGTCTTTCGCCAGGCAGAGCGGCAGGCACGGGATCGGCCTTAAGATCTTCGAAACCAGCGGGACGGCCGCCGGCCAGCAGACTGCGTTCAGCCTGCTCGACCCGGGTGCTTACCTGGCGATCGTTGGATACACCGCGCAGAAAGTTGAAGTTCGTCTGTCCAATTTGATGGCCTTCGACGCTACCGCTCGCGGAAATTGGGGATGCCCTCCGGCCCAGTATCCGAACGCGTTGGCCATGGTGCTTGAAGGAAAAATTCACGTTGAGCCTTTTGTCGAAATGCATCCACTTGAGGGCGCCCAGCAAGTTCTCGAGGCAGTCCATCATCACCAACTCCGGAAGCGAGCGGTACTGGTACCGCAGTTGCGGGGCATACAACAAGGAACAAAGCCATGAAAGATCACAATCTGGTTGAACCGCTCTGCCCCAGCGAAATTCTGCTGGAGCGCAGGCCCGCGCGCGATCGCGATGGGACGAGCGTGAGCGGGCTGCACAACGTGTGGATCACTCTGAACAATCCGCGCGAGCTGAACAGTTACACTACGACCTCGATCAAGGAATTGATCCTCGCTTTGCGAGAAGCCAGCAATGATCGCGCAGCCGTTGCTGTCGTACTCACCGGCGCGGGCACGCAGGCCTTCTGCACTGGCGGCAATACCCGCGAGTATGCGGAGATTTATGCGGGGGCACCAGGCGAGTACCGGCAATACATGCGCTTGTTCAATGATATGGTCAGCGCCGTCCTGAGTTGCGACAAGCCGGTGATCTGCCGCGTGAATGGCATGCGGGTCGGCGGCGGGCAAGAGATTGGAATGGCTTGCGATTTTTCCGTAGCCAGCGACCTTGCCGTATTCGGCCAGGCCGGACCAAGGCACGGTTCAGCACCCGATGGCGGCAGCACCGATTTCCTTCCGCTGTTCGTGGGCATAGAGCAGGCCATGCACAGCGCCACGCTGTGCGAGCCGTGGAGCGCGCACCGCTTCTATCGTCTGGGAGGGCTCACGCAGATCGTTCCCGCACTCAAAATTGACGGCAAATATATGTCCAATCCACTGGTCGTGACAGATCGGGACTATGACGAATTTGGCCGGCAAGTGTTCGGAGATTGGAAGACAGCAGAAGCCCGAGACGCGGGAAAAGCTCTGATGTCCAGAGGCACCGTTGATCTTTCATTGCTGGATGAAGCGATTGAGGCGCTCTGCACAAAGCTGCTGCACACCATGCCTGATTGCTTAACGAAGACTGTGGAGAGTGTAAGGAAACACAAACTGGAACATTGGGACCGCAACCGCGAAACCAACCGCGCCTGGTTGGCGCTCAACATGATGACGGAGGCCAATGCGGGTTTTCGCGCTTTCCACTACGGCACCCGGCAGCAACGCGAGGTGGACTTTGTCCGGTTGCGTCAGCGCCTGGCAGAAGGCGCGCGGTGGAGCGAGGAGTTGATCGCGGAAATTGCCCCCTGGGCAGTTCCGGAAACGACGAAGGCAGGACAATGAGCAGCCTGAAACTCTCCTTCGAGCACGATGGTCAAGTCGCCCGCGTGGCATTAGCTGCGCCCAAGGCCAACATCCTTGACGAGAAAATGATGGCAGCTTTGGCTGCGGCTTTCGCGGAACTCCGGAATCGAACACAACTCAAGGTAATGATTCTCACTGCGGAAGGGCCTCATTTCAGTCTTGGGGCCAGCGTACAGGAACACCTGCCCGAGCATGTCAGGAGCATGTTGCCGCGGTTCAGCGGACTGCTTCGGCAATTGCTAGAACTGCCGGCAGTCACCATTGCGGCGGTTCGCGGGCAGTGCCTGGGCGGAGGGTTTGAGCTAGCCCTGGCTTGCGACTTCATTGTCGCAGAGGAAGGTGCCCAGTTCGCCTGTCCCGAAATCAAGCTGGCCGTTTTTCCGCCCGCAGCGGCTGTGCTATTGCCAGCCCGGATTGGCGCGAGTCGTGCGGCGGAAATCGTCTTAACCGGAACTGCATGGAGCGCCGCCCAAGCTGCGGGAGCAGGATTGATCGTGCGAACCGCGCCGCAAGGACAGCTGGAAGCGACGGTTGAGACGTGGATCCGCGACCACTTTCTGGCGCGTTCGCCGGTCGCACTGCGCTACGGCGTACGCGCTGCCCGCCTTCGGATGCAGCGGGCGCTGCAGCAAGACCTGCCGCAACTTGAGCGCATGTACCTCGACGAACTCATGGCCGAGTCCGACGCCGTGGAAGGACTCCGCGCCTTTATGGAAAAACGTGAGCCGTGTTGGGACAAGAGAGGAGCGCTCGTGTGAATCCTGAGCTCGAACAGATCCTCAGCCGCGCCCAGACGTTATACGAAGACGTTGACTACAAGTCAGTCGCGGAATGGAAATCGTGCGCGCCCGGGCGCAGAGCGATCGGGTATATGCCAATTTACGTCCCGCGAGAACTGATTCATGCCGCTGGAATGTTGCCCGTCGGAATCTTCGGCGGAGGCGACCGGCTGGAAATCATTCGTGGTGATGCCTACTTCCAGAGTTACATCTGCCACATTCCTCGCTCCACGGTCGAACTGGCATTGTCGGGACGGCTCGACGTGCTGGACGGCATGTTGTTTCCTTCGATCTGTGATGTCATCCGCAACCTGAGTGGGATGTGGACGATGCTTTTTCCCGGACGTTACGTGCGCTATGTCGACCTTCCCCAGAACTACGACGCCCGCGTTGGAGGTGAATTCTGGCGGCGGGAATTGACCGCGATCCTTGAGGACATGGCGCGGTTGGCGGGCGGGCCCGTCTCCGATCAAAATCTCCGAGACAGCGTCCGGATTTATAACGAGAACCGCCGCGCGATCCGGGAGCTCTACCAGGCGCGCAGTGAATCGCCGTGGCTCTATCCCATCTCGCAGGTCTACGTCGTATTGCGCGCAGGTAGTGTGCTGCCGCCGGAAGAGCACACCACGATGGTGCGTCGTTACCTCGAAACGGCCTCGCAGGGATCGGCCCTTCCTGAGGATCGCAGCCGAGTCGTACTGACGGGCATGTTCTGTGAACAGCCTCCGCTGGCGTTACTCGTCACTCTGGAACGCGCGGGCTGTTGGATCGTGAACGACGACCTGCTACTAGGTCTGCGCTGGTTCACGGGCGAGGTACCCGAGCAGGGTGACGCGATCGAAAACCTGGCGCAGGCTTACCTGACGCAAAGCGTGGCGACGGCCTCCTGCTATGCGCCCGACGGGCAGCGCGGCCGGTGGCTGGTCAATGCGGTGCGGCAGCATCACGCGGACGGTGTGATTTTTTGCGCTCCGAGTTTTTGCGATCCCGCACTGCTGGAGCAACCCATGCTGGTCGCGGCCCTGGAACGCGAACACATTCCCCACACTCAGTTCAAGTATTCCGAGGATACGGGACAATTTGCCGTCATCCGGGAGCAGGCGGGCACGTTCTCGGATTCCATCCGGCTGTGGAGCGAGGCATGACCAAAGACGCTGCGCAGGCATCGACCGTGCAGAAAGAGCCGAGCATGCTCCTGCAGAAGCAACTGATCGGGGGCTATTACGATTCTCTGGGACGGGCGCGGGAAGAGGGAAGGCGAGTCGTCTCAACGTTTGTTCCCGGCAATTTGACCGAACTGCTACGGTCCTTCGATCTGCTGCCAATTCTGCCCGAGATCAACGCGCTCCAGTCCGGCATGCGCAAGCTTTCCGCCAACTTCATTGCGGAAGCGGAGAGGCAAGGGCACAGCGAGGATGTGTGCACCTATGTGAAATGCGACATCGGCATGCTGAAGTCGGGCAACGTGGGTCCCACCGGCGTGAAACTCCCTAATCCCGATCTGCTTCTGCTCTCCTACACGGGATGCTTTACGTTCCTCAAGTGGTTCGAACTCCTGCGCCAGGAGTATCAATGCCCGGTGGCCATGCTGCAGGTACCCTACCTGGCCAACGGACGCATTGAACCGCAGCACGTCGACTACGTCGTGCAGCAGTTGCGCACCGAGGTGATTCCGAAGCTGGAGCAAGTCAGCGGCCGGCGCTATGATGAGGCTCGACTTTCCGAAATGCTGGCTCTTTCCGCCAAGGCAGAGGACGATTTCGTATGGGTGCAGGAGAGCGCGAAGAACGAGCCCTCGCCGATTGATGCCTATTTCGGTGGCGTGTACTACATCGGTCCAATATTCATCGCCTTCCGAGGCACGAGCCAGGGAGTTGAGTATTACCGCGTGCTGCGCGAAGAGATTGCGGAACGGATCAGGCTTGGACTTGGTCCTGTCACTCCCGAGGGCACGATGGATCGCCAGCGCTATCGCCTGGTAATGGAAGGCCCGCCCAACTGGACGAGCTTCCGCGAGTTCTGGAAGATGTTCTACGACGAAGGCGCTGTCGTAGTTGCCAGCAGCTATACCAAAGTGGGTGGACTCTACGATCGCGGTTTCCGCCACGACCCCAACCGCCCGCTGGAAAGCCTGGCTGAATACTGCCTGGGTTGCTACACCAACCTCGGTCTGCCGGCGCGCGTCGATCTGCTGGAGCGCTACATCCGCGAGTACCGGGCTGACGGCTTCATGATCAACAGTGTCAAGAGTTGCAACTCGTTCAGTGTCGGCCAATTGCTGATGCTGCGGCAACTCGAGCAGCGGACCGGGGTTCCCGGCGGTTTCATCGAAAGCGATCTGGTGGATCCGCGATATTTTTCGCCGGCCAACATCAAGAACCGCATTGAGAGCTACGTGCAGATGCTCGCACAGAGGCGGGGAGCCGGGGTGACGGCATGAGCGTGGAGGTTCTGCTTGGCATTGACCTGGGCTCGACCACGACGAAGGCCATCGCGCTTGATCGAACGGGCCGGGTTCTGGGCCGCGGCATCACCAACACCCGCAGCAACTATGAAGTCGCTTCCCAGATCGTTCGCGAGGAAGCACTCGTGCAATCCAGATTTGAACTGGTGCGGCATGCCATGGAGGCCGATCCGGAACTCTCAGGAATTGAAAACAAGTTCATTGGATCGCTGGTGCGAAATTTCCGCCAGCAGCAACATTTGGAACAGTTGGAGTTACTGGAGTCGGTGCTGCACGGCTGTGCCGATGCGCCCCGGTACGCGCCCAACCGTAAAGCAGTCAAGGAGATGCTCAATCGTATTTGCGAAGGGATGCGGTCGCGTGTTCCCAGCTATTTCGGCGAATTGGCAGTGCGGAAAAGCGATTTCTTCCGCGACCTGGCCGCAGCAGACTACATGCAGTTCGCGGAGCAGTTCAGCGATGCGAAACACGTTTCCTTCGACGTTCTGTGCGGCCTGTTCGACGCCGCCATCCTGGAGGTCGAGAATGCGGCCGGTGACAGGGCATTTGAACGGCACGCCGGTCCGGCACTCGAGCAGACGCTGGCCGCTGCACCGGCGGACATCCACGAACGGGAAGCAAGACTGCGCTCTGCCGTTGAGTCGGTGAGATCGCTCGAGATCCGTGTGCTTGGAATGGTAGGTACGGGCTATGGCCGGCAGCGACTTCCGTTCCCGAAGGAACAAATCCGCAGCGAGATCCTATGCCATGGCCTGGGCGCCCATGCCATGTTCGCCGGAACGCGCACGGTGCTCGACATTGGCGGCCAGGACACCAAGGCGATTCAGGTGGACCGTAACGGCATCGTTACCAGTTTCCAGATGAATGACCGCTGCGCGGCGGGATGTGGCCGCTACTTGGGCTATATTGCCGACGAACTGAATCTCGGCCTGCATGAACTTGGCAAGCTTGCTCAGGAAAGCACCTGCAGTGTGAAGATCAACAGCACGTGCACGGTCTTTGCCGGAGCCGAGCTGCGGGATCGGCTGTCTCTGGGCCAGAACCGGTCGGACATTCTGGCGGGCCTGCACCGCGCGATCATGCTGCGGGCGATGTCCCTTCTGGCGCGTTCCGGAGGAATTTCTGACGAATTCACTTTTACCGGTGGGGTGGCTCGTAATCCCGCAGCAGTTTCCGCCCTGCGAGGCTTGGTCCAGCAAAACTATGGTGTGCGAACCCTGAATATCTCTCCGGAATCCATCTACACCGGGGCGCTGGGGGCGGCGTTATTCGCGCAGCGCGCGGCCGACGAAAGGAACGCGGCATGAAGGCTGGAGAGAGCATCCTCGCCGCGGGCATCGACGTGGGCTCGAGTGCCGTCAAGTTTGCGCTCGTGCAGGTTGCTGAAGACGGAGTTGCGAGCGTGCTGGCTCTGCACAACGAACGCATCCGCCGCCGCGAGCTCCCGAAGGTGATTCGGGAAGGCTACGACGTCTCTCTGGAACTCGCTGGAGTGCGCCAGAATGAGATCGCTTATACCGCCAGCACCGGGGAAGGCGAGTTGGTCAATTTCCGTCGGGGTCACTTCTACGGAATGACGACGCATGCGCGAGGAGCAGTATTCCTGATGCCCGGCGCAGGCGCCGTAATTGACATCGGGGCCCTGCACGCACGTGCCATGCGGGTCGACGAGCGCAGCCGCGTAATGGCATACCGCATGACCAGCCAGTGCGCGTCCGGATCAGGACAGTTCCTCGAAAACGTTGCCCGCTACCTTGGCATCATGTTGGAGGACGTCGGGCCTTTGTCCTGTGACGCAAAGAATCCGGAACTGGTCAGCAGTATCTGCGCCGTGCTGGCCGAGACCGACGTGATCAACATGGTGAGCCGTGGCATTTCACGCGGCGACATTCTAAAAGGAATTCATCTGTCGATGGCGGGGCGTTACACAAAGCTTCTGCGCTCGATCGATGCCTGCGGTGACGTGGCGATCACAGGTGGACTGGCGGCGGATATTGGGCTGTGCCGCGCATTGGAAGAGAAGATCACCGAAGAAAAGCTTGCCATGCGCGTGCGTACTCACTCAGACTCGATCTATGCTGGAGCGATCGGGGCCGCGCTCTGGGGTGCGTACCGCCATCGTGTACTGGCACGGCGCACTGAGGTCGTGGCATGACACGCACTCTTGAAAACAAGATTGCGGTCGTGACCGGTGGATCCGGCGCAATCGGGTCCGCCATTATTGCTGGCTTGGAGGAGCAGGGAGCCTGCGCCGTTTCGTTGGATGTGTCGCGTCCGGCAAAGTCGGCTGCACCCTTCCAGTCTTGTGATGTGCGGGACGACAGTTCAGTGGCTTCGGCCATCGCGGAGGTACTCCATATTTACGGGCACCTCGATCTGGTCGTTCATGGAGCAGGAGTTTCCCGCGAAGCGGTTCTATGGAAGCTTGCTGTGGAGGACTGGGATTTTGTGCACAGCGTGAACTTACGCGGAGCCTTCCTTTTGCTGCACCATGCAATCCCGGTGATGCGAGCTGGCAAAGGCGGACGAATCGTGCTCATTGGCTCTATCAATGGTTCGCGCGGAAAGTTCGGCACTTCGGCGTATTCGGCAAGCAAGGCTGGTTTGATCGCTTTAGCCAAGACAGTTGCACGTGAGGTTGCTCGCCTGGGGATGCTCATCAACGTCGTCGAGCCGGGATGGGTACGCACACCGCTCACTGACAGCCTGCCGCAAGCGGTCCGTGACGCGGCTTTGGCGGAAAGTCTGGTGGGAAAATACGTCGAACCTGCGGACGTGGCCGCCGCGGTCACGTTTCTTTGCGGGCCCGGAGCGCAGCAGATCACGGGGCAGATCCTTCGCGTCGATGGCGGGCAGTCGCTCGGCAGTGTTTGAGGGAGGAGCTTCATATGAGTACTGAATCTCTGGAAGAACCAGGAATCCTGGAAACGGACCGCATCCTGGTGCGCGTTATGAACGAGCACGACCTGCAGGCTGTGGTTGCGATTGACGCGGCAGCGAGTGGCCGGCGCCGTCCTCGCTATTTCGAACTGATGTTGGAACGCGCGGTGAAACAAGCAGCGCTGCAAGTCTCGCTGGCCGCGGAAGTGGATGGGCACGTCGTCGGATTTGCCATCGTATCGCTTTACTATGGCGAGTACGGAGTCAGCGAGCCCACTGCTTCGCTGGATGCCATCAGCGTGGACCCGGCAAACCGTGGCCAGCACGTAGGCAGAGCCTTACTGCGGCAGTTGCGGCTGAATCTATCAGCGCTGCGGGTCACGACGTTGCGCACTGAAGTATCGTGGGATGATTTTGATCTTCTCGCTTTCTTCAAAAAAGAGGGATTCTCTTTGGCGCGCCGTCTCTGCCTGGATTGTGCGCTCGACCCTACACGATTTGAATGACGCACCCATAAGGAGGTGGTATGTCAGAAGCCGCTCATAGTTCTGTACGTTGTCCGCGCTGCGGTCGGCTGAGCGCCACGGCCGACAAGTTCTGCGCTGAGTGTGGACGTTTTCTCCGCGACGCTTCCATTGACCAGCGTCTGCTTTTGGCCCTGGTGCATCAACGCGACGGACGGGAGCGGGAGGCTCGGCAGGAGCTCCAGCACTTGCTCGACGCCGAGCCCGATCACGTCCTGGGCAACCACCAGCTCGGAAACCTTCTGTTCCACGAAGGTCTGCTCGACTTGGCCATCGAACACTATCGCCGGGCGGTGATGGCCTCGACCACATTTGTGTTGGCCTATTACGACCTCGGGGTCGCCTACTACCACCGCGGTAACATGCCGGAGGCGGCGGAAGCCTTCCGCCGCTGTCTCGACATCAATCCTAACTACAATGCCGCCCATTACCGGCTTGCCCTGGCGCTCTTTCACCAGGGGCAGCTCGCGGAGGCCGGCGAGCACTTTGAGCTGTCGGCAACCCTCACACCCGAATACGTAATGGCCCACTATCACCTGGGCGTGATTCACGAGCGCGAAGGCGCCGCCGAGATCGCTCGCCGGGAGTTCGAACGGAGCCTGGAAGAGGGGGTTCACGAACTCAGCAGTCTGTTTCACCTTTCGATAATCCGTCGTGCCCAGGGTGACAACGCCGGAGCAGAAGAGCTTTTGAGGCGGGCGGGCGAGTTCGGCAGGTTGCGCCCGACGGCATCCGAAGCCCGAAGTTAAACGGGGGAATACGGCATGGGAATCTCGGGGGGAAATGGCCTCATCTTCGACTGGGCCAGCGCGGGCCCGCGGACGGCTTCCTGGCCCGCGCACGTCATGCTCGACGATGAAACGTTGCGCGACGGTCTGCAGAGCCCTTCCGTTACCGATCCGCCCGTAGCGGCGAAAATCGAGATTCTCCATTTCATGGAGAACCTCGGAATTGAAACCGTCGACGTCGGGCTGCCCGGAGCGAGCGCACGCCAGCGCGAAGCCGTACTCGCACTCTGCCGCGAGATCTCCGACCAGCGGATGCGCATACGCCCCAACTGCGCCGCCCGCACTATGATGGTGGACATTCTTCCCATAGCGGAGGCATCGCAACTGACGGGCGTGCCGATTGAGGCTTGTTTATTTATCGGTAGCAGTCCCATCCGGCAGTACGCGGAAGAATGGACCCTCGAGCAAATTCTGCGCCACACTCGAGAAGCGATCCGCTTGGCCGTGAAGGAAGGCCTCGACGTGATGTACGTGACCGAGGACACCATACGATCTTCGCCAGAGCATCTGCGTATCCTTTTTGCCGAAGCCATCGAAGCTGGAGCTAAGCGGCTATGTCTCTGCGACACTTGTGGCGCTGCGACTCCGGAGGCAGTCTGGAACTTGGTGTCTTGGGTTAAGAACTTCTTGGCTGAGACTGGGGCCGACCTCGGAATCGACTGGCACGGTCACCGCGACCGTGGCCTTGATTTGGCGAACACGCTGGCCGCCATTGAGGCAGGTGCATCACGTGTGCACGGCACCGCGCTCGGAATTGGCGAGCGCGTGGGAAACACGCCCATGGAACAGTTGCTGGTTAATCTTAACCTTCTCGGCATGAGGGATGATGTGCTCACCTCTCTGCAGGGGTATGTGGACCTGGTTTCGGCCGCGACATCCGTTCCGATTCCAACGAATACTCCGGTGATCGGACGCGATGCCTTCCGCACTGCAACCGGCGTCCATGCGGCGGCTATCATTAAAGCCCAGAAGAAGGGTGATCGCTGGCTGACCGACCACGTCTATTCAGGAGTGCCTGCAGGTCTCATCGGACGAGATCAGGAAATTGAGATTGGGCCTATGTCGGGCAGTTCGAACGTTATCTTTTATCTATCAGAGCGGGGAATCGTAGCGAACCATGAACTCATTCAGGTCGTCCTGCTGGCTGCCAAAGAATCCAACCGCATTCTGCAGGAACCCGAAATCCTTGCCATAGTCCGGCGCTTTGAAAATGTGACTTAGTTGTTTGTGGCATGCCACGCTACTCCTATGGTGCGGATCACGTCAATTCGGAAGCATTGTCCCACTGCGTGTTCACCCTTGTCCTCTCAACAACACTCGAAGTCGTTCTCGCTCGTCGATTGCATCTCGGTTAGTGTTGACCAAATGCAGCGAAACTTCGAGCCGAAGAACGGCTGTACGCTGCACGCTTGCTGTCCGGATGTGGGTCCGAAGTTGTCCAGAAGTCGGCTTGGGGGACATCTCCTCCAAGAGCGTTTCCGGATAGCTTCCGGTTAGCTATCCTGAAGTTATCGGAACACCGCCAGGCAAACCTCTGAGTCGAGAAGAACCGTCTCCCAGGAGCCGCTGGCTACGGGATTCTTGTACTATTCCCGCCGCGTGAAGCGGCCAGCGCCGGAAGTATTTCTTCAAATCCGGAGACGTGCACTGTAGTAAGCAGGCTCACCACTCCAGTCACCACAAAATTGCAACATAGCGCGATGAAGCCGGCATTCACACCCATATAAGGATCGCGCCCAGTCAACATCAGGAACACGGCAATAGAGAGGCCGGTGGCCATTCCCGCAAAAACGCCGGAAGTGGTCACTCGTCTCGAAAACAGGCCGAGTACAACCCCGGGAAAGAGCTGCGCCACCCCGGCGAATCCCAGCAGCAGCATAGAAACCAAACTGGCTGAGCTGTAGATGGCAAGAGAGAGTGCTCCCGATGTGAGAACCAACACCATGATTTTGGCGAGCTTCGCAACCTGCTGCTCGGTCATGCCAGGCGCTAGGATAGGCCGGAAGAGATTCTTGGCATATAAGGTGGCGCCAGTAAGCAGTTGAATTGCGGCCGGCACCATGGCGGTCAGGGCGCCAGCGCCGCCGACAACGCCCAGGAACCAAGCCGGGAAGGTCTTTCGCACCATCATCAGCAATGAGAGATCGCCGTTGGACAGGCCGGGCAAGACCAGAACTGCGCTAAGCCCTACGAACAGCATCAGCGGCGTCGTAATCGAGTAAAGCGGCATAATGACGGCATTGCGACGCAAGACTTTGCCGCTCCGCGCGGTGAAGCTGGCTGCGAAATATTGCGGCCACATATAGAAGGTCACCGAAGTCAGCAACACCGTTGAGATGTACCACGCGTGTCCCAGGTTCTTCGTGGCTCCCGGCATTACGAGGTGATTGGGTTTCGCATGCGCGAGAGCCGAGAACATGGGACCAATACCCCCGAAATAAATACGCGGCACGGCGATTCCTACAACAACGGCGGCGCATAACAACAGGAGATCCTTTATGATGCTGACCCACGCCACTCCTCGCACTCCGCTCGCCAATACGAATGCCGCAACCAGGGCGAAGCCGATAATCATAGCCGGCGTGCGGTGGATTCCTCCGAAGCTCGCAACTTCCACGATGAGCCCCAAACCAGTGAGCTGCAATTGCAAATAGGGTATGAGCGACAGAACGCCCACCAAGGCCACAAAGGCAGCCAAATATGTGCTGGCGTAGCGCACCTGGAAGAAGTCGGCTTGCGTCTGGAGCCTGTACTTTCGACCCGCTTCCCAAATGAGCGGAAGGATGTAGAACGAAGTTACATAAATTAAGGGTGCCTGCCCGAGATTGAACAAGATGGGAGCACCCCGCGAATAGGCCCAGCCGCTGGCCCCGAGAAAGGTGAAAGTGGTGTAGATCTCGCCGGCCATGAGGAGCCAAACCAGCACAACGCCAAAGCCTCTTCCGCCGACCGTCCATTGTTCCAGGTCCATCCTGTGGTGAAATCGGGCAAGGAGGCCGACAAGCGAGCCCACGGCCACAATAACGCAGATCACCGTCAGCGCCGCGACGCTCGGGTTCAATCGATACCACCTTCTTCGCGATCAGTGTCGGGTGACCGTGAGGCTTCCAGCCGATATGCCTCCCACATGCAGACAGGCGTGAGCAGAAGCCACAGAATCAGCCAGAAGAAGTTAAAGGGAAGGCCGAAAACCATGGGATACACACGGTCCCATAGAGCAACCGAAAAGCAGGTGGCAGCGAACGGAATCAACCCGCAGAGGATCGACCCGAGCGATGGACGTTTCATGCAGATCCTCCCCAATCTAATCCGCGAGATTGTAGCAGGGTCTCCGGCGCCTGGATCACGGGCAACTCTTACCTAATCCGGTAAAGGAAGAGTTGCCGACGAACGGTCCGGAATCCTGGTCATGACTTCACGGAAGCCCGTTTCTGGGGCGGCGACCGCGCCAAAGCAGAGGTTCATCTTGCTGACCCATTCTCGCGTCGGCAGTTTCGGCAAGTCATGATCATCTCGCTATTCCCGGCCCGCTGCCGGACGAATTCTCGCAGGGCGATCGCGCAGTGCGATTCGGCGCTCAGGCGCGAGTCGCTCGACGAGCTCCGGTTGGACGTTGTCACGTCAGAAACGGTTTCCAAAAAAATCCTACGCCGATTTGTCACTTGAGAGGATTTCATTCTATGCTTGCCCAACACCAGCAGAGTTAAAGACCAGATCGCAGGTAGTTGCAGGAGGTTTAGCATGAGGCGCTACTCTTTCAGACATTATCCGGGCCAGCCATCGGAACATGGAAGCTACCATCGCTCGACCAGAATAGCTAGGAACCTTTTGTGCAGCCTGTTGCCCACGCTGCTGACGCTTTCATTCGCACAGGAAACCATGGGACAAAAGCAGACCTTCACCTCCCCTTCGCGCGACCAACAAACGACGGGTAACACCGGAGGAAATGAGCCGTCTCGAACTATCATCGCGCCTCAGTTCCCCATGTCGGACTGTCACCTGGGCTTCGGAGGCACGCCAAAAGGTTCATCCGAAGCTCGTTCTGACCTGCTCGACAAGCAGGGCCCTCAATTGCCGCCGCTGTTCAGCATGAGCTCATTTGCCGTGATGGGTTTCTCCCGGGGTAATTGGCCGGTCGCGATTGACTACGTGCTGGAACAGGACAGCCTGCTACTGGTGGTGATCGCGCCGGAAGGGGAGAAGCCGCTCATTTATCGCCTCGAAGGAAAAAAAGGCCACTGGGTGACCAAACTCCAAATCCCACCCTCGGTCGGAGACCAACTGCAGGTTTCGCAGTACCTCGTGCAGACGCTGGATGACAGTGCTGGGCTGATCTCGCCCTCCCATGTACATATCCACGGAATCGCGGCCGGACCCAAGGCGGTCGGCTCCATCGGTATCGATCAGGTGAACTTCACGCCCGGCAGCATCCGACTAGACCAGCATCAAAAGGCGCAATTCAGCTATCACTCTATCTCTGATTTCGACGACACCGAGGTCTCCTTCGTCCGGCTGGCGAAGTCCAACACTGGTGAGATTTTGGCGGCCGCGGTGGGCAGCAAGTCGATGGGAAGCATTGCCCAAAATCACATCAAGAACGGCGACTGGGATGGAAGTATCAAGCCGGGGGAAGCTGTGAAGAACTTTTCTCCGGAGCTACAACAGTGGCTTCTCGCTCCCAATGGGCAACACGTTTTGCAGGTGCGCGCGTGGTTGCGTAAGAACCACGGTGGCGATTTTGTCACCGCGCTGTCGGAAACCATTGTTGCCGTCGAGTGAGCCGTGCCCGATCCGCATCAATCACGCAGCAGGCGGGTGCAACAGGCTTCAAAAGTCACCCAGAACCCTACGCCAGGCAAACAGGCGCCGCCGATCTGGCGGAGCAAGTGGGCCAAGAAAGTATTCGCGCTGGTATGCCTGGTAGTGGCGGGCGTGGTCGATGGCAAGCTCGTAAACCTGCCTGTGGGAGAGGTGAGTGGACAATTCCCGGTGACGGTTCGGGCCCGCGATGAAATCCTAATCCTCACGGGCCCAGGCTCGGTAACCGGCGGTCCATTCTCGTTCATGTCTGCTCCGACCACCGAAGCCGAACGAGTGGTTCTGGACGCCTTCTTCGATGAGGGTCAACTGTCCGACCAGACGCTGCAGGCCTTCAAGTTACTCGGACTCTCAGCACCTCCATCACCCGGCGTAATCACCTACTTGACCAGCGACGCCGCCAGTACAGCTTGCGCCACGAAATTGAAGGTCGAGCCTGCCGGGGGCAACCTCACAAGCGTCGAGTTTTCGCAGAGCGGTAGTGACATCAGCAGTGGCTATCGCAGCTTCGGTAGCAGTTTTAGCGGTACGGGTGCGGTGGTTACACTCACGTCGCAAGGCGCACTTCAGAACGGACTATCTCCCTGCAGAATCGAATTGTCCATCGGCGATTGGAAGCAACGCACGCAGGGATTTCTACCCATCAGGATTTTGGTCCCGCCCAAGGCGCACTTTCGCTTTCATTGGCAAAATCTCGATGAGCGGTCGAGCACCTGGAGGACGAAGAGCTCGGCGCTGCCTCTGCTGGAATTCGGATCCTCTGCCAGCGATGAGTTTACGACGCAGACCATTGCCATCAGTTCCCTGAACCCGAAGACCGGTGTGCCCGAACCACCCGGTTTCGAAGCGCGCGGTGCAAAGCAGTCTCCTCTGACTGTGCTGTCCTTCGGCATCAACCAACATCAGCTGGAAATCAATGCTTCGGGCAAGGGACGCGTGCTTAAGTCTGGAAAAGACGTTTCGACGGTCAACGTCCTGGAAACGCTCAACAAGAATCCCATTCTCTCTGCGTTGTTTACAGCAGGGAATGGCGCCCTGGTCGGATGGGTCATCCTAGTGTTCTTCCCGCGCCGGCGCAAGCGTAAGTCGGAGGCTTGAGCCGCAGGCAACGTCTGGTGCACGGCAATTTGGCCAGCATTTGAGCGCGATTGGGTTAAGCACGAAGACTGCGTTCGTCGTTTGTCGCTGGTACTGGTTGTTTCCCGACAGGGGACACTTGGGGATCGTAGCGCTTTCCCCAGCAGGGCCAGAAGTCGGCTTGGAGGAGATCATCCATTGATCTCCCCGATGCCCGTTTCTGGACCACTTTCGCGTTGCGGGCAGGGTGTTCCCCAGTTTTAATCAGCCCACTTGCACTGCGAGCATCGAGACCGAACCGCCATCTACGCCCTCAACAGGAAATGTGAGCGGCTCGGATGGTGTGCGAGTGCCGGCAACGTAAAGCAGCGGCACATAATGGTCCGGCGTGGGCACTGCTAGTTCCGCTTCACTGCCGAGCTGATCCTCGTAATTCACGAGCGGCTTGTACTCTCCCGCGAGGAGCAGCTCGCGGACTCGAGTTTCAAACGAGATCGCCCAATCGTACGGCTCCGGTGCGTGCCGTCCCCAAGCATAGGCATGCAGGTTGTGCACGATGTTGCCGCTACCGAGGATGAGAATGCCTTCTTCTCGTAAGAGCGCCAGGCGCTTGCCGACTTCGTAATGGAACGAGGGCGGTTGCGTTTCATCAATGCTGAGTTGAACCACTGGAATATCGGCTTGTGGATAGACGTGGCGCAGAACCGACCAAGTACCGTGGTCGAGACCCCAACGGTCGTCGCGACGCACCGGCACATGAGCAAGCAATTTCTGGACGCGCGCCGTGGGCGCACTACTTTGCTTCTGGCTGCGAGTTATGGCGATATACCGAGGATGGCATTTACCCGTCGCCCAGTCGCAGAATCGGCGGGATTGAATCATCGTTTGCTATGTCGCTTAAGAGTTTGAGCCAGAGAAGCGAACTTTCCGATCTAGGAGCTTGTCGGCTAAGCGCTTTCTCCTAGCACATCAGAACATATGATTGTCAGCGAACTCGTCGGTCAATATTTCGGAACGAACTTCCACGGCTTACGTTCCCGATATTGATCCCCAGAAGTCGGCTTCTAGGAGATCTCCTCGAAGCCCGTTTCTGGACAACTTCCGGCTAGCGACAACTCCCCCAATGATCATCAATTTCAGCTTGGGTCCGATTGACGGGCATCCAAAATCATGCACCGACCCAAACGCGCTCGCATCGAATTTCGGTAGGAGGAAGTGTTATGCAAGCTGCGGTCGTTCCCGCTGTGAACAGTTTGTGGCAGGTCAAAGAAGTTCCGCAACCGCAACCCGGACCCAATCAAGTGCTCGTGAAGATGCACGCAAGCGGCATCTGCTACACCGACGTCCATCAAACGCTCGGACACTTGCCCGGGCCATTTCCCCGAATCCTCGGCCACGAGCCGGTCGGCGAGATCATTGCGGTGGCTTCCGATGTCACCACGCGAAAGGTCGGCGACCGCGTGGGTACCGCTTGGATTCAATCCACTTGCGGCGCTGCGAATGGTGCCAGCGTGGCCGCAGAATGTTCTGTCCCTATCTGAAGGGTACAGGGATTGAGGCACAGGGCGGACACGCCGAGTACATGCTGATGAATGCCGACGCAACGTATCTCATCCCCGACAAGGTTTCCTATGAGCAAGCAGCTCCCATCTTTTGCGCTGGTTATACAGTCTATAGCGGGCTCCGCTGGGCCGATCCGCAGCCGCATGAGCGTGTGGCCGTGCTCGGCATCGGCGGGCTTGGGCACTTGGCAGTGCAATACGCGAAGGCCGCGGGTTTCGAGACCATCGCAGTTTCGCATTCTCCCGATAAAGATAAGATGATCCGCGATCTGGGCGCCGATGAGGTCGTCCGCGACGGCAAGAGCCTTGCGGCAGCCGGTGGCGCAGATGTAATCCTCAGTACCTCAAATTCGACCAAGTCGATGGTGGACAGCATACAGGGCTTACGGCCGGACGGCCGTCTCGTCACGATGGGCGCCGATGCGGAGCCGCTTTCGGTCTCGCTAATGGATCTCATCGGGAAACGCATTCAAATCATTGGCAGCCAGCAAAACGGCCCCGAATATCTTTACGAAGCGCTTGATTTCGTAGCGCAAGGAAAAGTTAAAACGATTGTCGAGACGTATCCATTGGCACAGGCACCGAAGGCCTATGACCGCGTTGCGGAGGGCAAGGCGCGGTTCCGCGCGGTCCTCACAATGTAATCGTCGATCCGAGCAGTCAGAGCCAGTCTCAGGCGGTTGACGGGCAACCCTTCCACGATCCGGTAAGGGTTGCCGACTAACCGGGAGTTGAGAGCTTTAGGAGGTTGCGCAGCCGACTGTAGAGCAATCGCCTCCGAAACTATGTTACCGGCAGTACCATACCGTCCCACACGCCATCCTTTTTTCTGCCAATGACCAAGGTCTCAGCTGTTGCGTCACTTCCAGCCACCAACTTTCCATCTTCGGACCAAATGGCGCTCCTGCCTGCTGATGCCCATTTCGCGGTAAAACCACTGTAGTTCGCCATTAAAACGGCTATCCCGTGCTCCAATGCATAGGATTTCAGTAGCGTTGTGTCCGCATCGTACCCATCCCTGGTGATCAGAACACCGGCAGCATAAACGTTCGCTCCACGCGCCGCAGCGGCCGCTGGGTGCAGCGAGTGTGTTGTGTCTGCGCAGATCGCCAAGGCCACAGTCGTATCCCCGATTGGAAACGCAGGGCCGCCGGAGCCGGGCACAAAAGTCTGTTCTTCGCCCGGATGGAGATATTCCTTCGTGTAAATCAGCGTCGAACCATCAGGACGGATCGCAAGCGCCGCAATGTACAGCTCATCTCTGTCGTTCAGCATTGGCGCGCCAACAACCACCGTCATATGAGCCCCTTGAGCCAAACACCGCAAAGAATCCAGGACGAGGGCCTCTGGACTGACTGCATTCGACCGCGCGACACCCAGTTCGTATCCGGTCAGCGATAGCTCAGGAAAGACCAGCAGTTGTGCACCATGCTCGGCGGCGATGGTGCCGAATCGCAGATGGTGCACGACATTACTTGCAATTTCCCCGGCAATCGAAGTCGATTGTACAGCCGCAACAATGAGCGTCATAAGGGTTGCAGTGCCTCAGGAGATCTTCCCTGAAATCGTATCGCGTTTTGAGAGAGAACACGCTCAGCGGTTAGGCAGAGAAAGAAGCCCTAGAGGCAGATGAGGGAGGATTCTAGGACAAGACTGGTGCGACGAAGCCGTCACGTTGGCAACGGTTTCCCCTTGGTCTCCGGCCCGGCAAACGGCGTGACTACCAACCCCACCACATAGATAAATGACATCATCGCCGCGGCAGTTTCAATGCCGCCCAAAGAAGAAATCAACCAGCCCGCCAAAAGCGGACCCAGTGCCGCGACGCTTCGCGAACTGTCAAAAACGAGAGATATTGCCGAGCCTCGTACACGCGTCGGGAACAGCTCGGGAAGATAGATCGTCATCCAAGCGAATAGGCCATTGGTGAAAAAGCCGTTTGCCGCGGCCATAACAAGTAGTACGCGTGTGTCGTGGACGAACAGAAACAGGCACAACGAGACTGTCAGCGCGCCCAGGTAGTAAAACCAGATCGTCGGCTTCCGACCGAAGGCATCCGCCAGCCATCCCAGTACGAGATAGCCCGCGATCGAGCCGGCGCTGAGGGTGAGTCCGACTAGCGAAGCGGATAACTGAGACTGGTGTCCGCTGGTGGCTGCTAACCGTGCGGCATACTGCGGAATCCATGTGGAAATAGACCAATAGCCCACGACAGCGCTAATGGACATCAGCAGTAAAAGGCCGACTCGGCGACGCAGCTCCGGGTCCGATAAAATGCGGATAATAGTGAACTGCGCCAATTCTCGGTCTTGCCTGGAGACAACACCCATTTCAAGGCGCTTCTGCGCCTCTCGCCGACGTCTATCGGCATCAACCCACAGGGCAGAGTCGTCGACCGAACGGCGAATATATAGGAGCAGGAAAGCCGGTAAAACTCCGATTACAAACATGTAGCGCCAAGATGAAGGCCCAAGCGGATTCAGCAAGAGCCAGATGCCAGATGCCAGGAAGATTCCGACCCCATAAGCGGCGTGGAGAGCACCCGCAGCGCGCCCCCGCGTCGAGGGTGACCAGAGCTCGGCGACGATCGCGGTGCCGGGTCCCCATTCGCCACCTAACCCGATCCCAGTAAAGAAACGGAAAATCAGAAGGGACCAGTAGTCTCGGGAAAGCGCGGTCAGCCCTGCGAAAACGGCATACCACAGAATCGAGAACATCAGCATGCGCTTTCGACCGACGTAGTCGGCGAGAATGCCTGCTGCGACTCCGCCCACTGCCCATCCGAGCAGGGTCACGGAGAGCAGGCCACCCGTGTATATCGAGGCCATCGGCAGCTTCTCCGGAGGGAGAAGCTGACGTACGGCGAGCCCCATCACAAGGACGAGTGCCCAAGATTCGTATCCATCAAACATCACATCCTAGCCACGAGGCGATCAGTGCCCTCCAGCTGGCTTTGCCAATCGAGGTTGTCCACATTTCCTCTGTTGCGCCGGTTGCTGCCATAACGTTCCGGGACAATGTGTTTCGATTACCCACGTTCCCTCTTCTCGGTCGCCGCACGGAGGAGTATGGTCTGTCCGACCGCCAGTCGACCGATGCGTGTGACCGCGCCGTAGATTCCCGCGGTGTTCTGGTGCGCACGAACGACCGCCTTCAGCACTTCTGGTGCCGGACGTGCTGTGTCGGGATCAAGGTTCACCATCGAGCAGCGTTCGTCGCGCATCGTGACGGCGATGGCGGGGGCGTCGTCCCCCTCGCCGAACGACAGGACACCGCCCAACCACTCGTCCTCCTGGAAGGGAGTCGGTCGCAGCAAACGAACCAGAACATTCGGGCGAAATCGTCGCACGTCCAGGCTCCGCCCTGCGAAGTCGTCCGATCTGGCGCACCGTATCGGAGGCGATCACGGAGATGCTCGCTTCGTCGAAGATGCCATGCCTCAACTGCATCATCTGCACGGAAGCCCCGTACCGACGCCCGACCTCCGCGGCCAATTCTTCCCTGAAGACAGGCATCTCTACGCCATCCGGCGCACGAATATGCGTAGGAAGGTCTCGTGGAGCACCGTCCTCACGGCGGTGCGGAGCAAACAGGAGCAGTTCGGGAAGCTTGCTTGCTGTCAGCCACGGCATCCCGCTGCTGTCATCCATCCGCCGGAATGCCAGGCGTCTGTCACCCTCGATGCCGTACCAGCCTAGCTCGGCGACCTCAAGTCGTTCGCCGCCCATGGACTTCACGGGATACCGGAAGATCGCCTCCACAGCTCCGATTTCTATGAGCATGCTCGATCCCTCAATTACTGCCTCGTCGGGAAAATTTGTGGGTGCCTGAGGAATCGGTAGAGTTTCTTGCAGGTGCCGGAACAGACCATCTGCGCTTTGCGTTGGAGGTGACAAACGCCTATTCGCTCATCGTTGACCGGTTGGCCCTGGCGATCACGAAATCCACCATTTCCGCTGCTGCGAATCGCGGAATCTTCACCCGAATTATCGGATTGTTGCGGGTCCATCGGAGCCCATCGAGGATAACAGCTCTAAGCGCGCGGCCGTCGACTAATGTCTCATGCAGGACGAGAACCCCGTATCCACCGCCCAACAGAACTCTACCATTAGGACCATGTTCTGCTTCATTCCGGACCTCTGGCGCCTGCGTCTCTAAGGCGCGACTTTGGTGGCAGTTCCTTCTGTGAGGGTTACATAACGGCCGTTCGCGTCGAGCATTTCATACTTCGACGTATACTGAGAGGCTGATAAGATCGTGATTGTAGTTCTTCCTTTGGCGGCTTTGCCAAACACCTTGTCTTCAAGCATCCACGTCCAAGTATTTCCGTTAACCGTTCCTGTGCCGCTACCCACGAGTCCGGCACTGCTCGCGTAGAATTCTGTATAGACCTTCGCATCGCTGTCGTAGGCGATGAGTTCAGGAATTTTCATGAGTGGCTCAATAAACATTCTGAACGACCTGCGACGGGCAGGTCAAACTGTTGCAACCAGGCCATAGCGCAAGCTTGCGCCGTCTGTTCGCCCCTGACTAGGGATTTTGAGTGTAATCGAGAGTGGGTGTTGAAAAAGTCACTGTGATTAGCGATCGGAATGGCGCAGAAGCATGGTAATAAGAAGGAGGAATGCTTGCTATGGTGGGGATCGCCATTCTCGGAGGCTTGTTAATCATGATGGGGCAACAGGATCGTTCCGAAGCGTTGTTCTACTACTTCCGCCTGGAAGATCAGGTTCCTGAGAATCATCTGCTGCGACTCATCGAAAAGCACGTCAGCTTCGCCTTCGTGCGGGAAAAACTAAAAGAGAGTTACAGCGATACGGGCCGACCGTCGATTGACCCCGAGCTTCTGCTGCGCATCCTGTTGATCGGCTATCTGTACGGCATAACCAGCGAGCGCAAGTTGGTAGAGGAACTGCGCATGCATCTGGCGTGGCGCTGGTTTACCGGGCTGGGCTTCGATCAGGAGATTCCGCACCACTCTACATTTTCGAAGAACCGGCACGGAAGATTCCAGGAGTCGAAGCTGTTCGAGCAACTGTTTGAAGAGATCGTGGCGCGCTGTCTGGAAGCGGGGCTAGTGCGGGAAGATGACTTGTCGGTGGACGGCAGTTTCGTGGAAGCCAATGCCAGCAAGGAGAGCCGCATTCCACGCGAGCAGCTAGCGGAAGCGGCGCAGGTGAACCACACTGTGCGCCAGTACTTGGTGGAATTAGAGCAGCAAAACCCGACCGACGAGCCGGTGCATGAGCAGAAACTGGTGTCCACAACTGATCCCGATGCGACCTACGCGACCAAGGGTGGAACACCGGCCCGGCTCGGTTACTACGACAACTATCTGGTGGACAACCACAGTTGCGTGATCGTGGGAGTGCAAGCAACCGCAGCCCGGATGAGTCAGGAGACGGTAGCCGCACAAGACATGATCGCTCGTTTCGCCGAATGGCAAGGACGCGATCCCGAGTCGGTGGTTGCCGATGCCACGTACGGCAACGGTGAGTTCCTGCAGTGGTTAATGGAGCGGGGATATCACACCGTATATGCGCACGCGGGACAGTGCTCTGCGCAAGAACAATCCACTCTACGGTCCCGAGCGATTTACCTATCTACCCGAAAGCAACAGCTATCTCTGTCCGGCCGGGGAACAGCTCAACTATGTCGGTCTGAATGTTCGCAACCGCGCTCACGCCTATATCGGCAGCGGCAAGCGTTGTGGGGCATGTTCGCAAAAAGCGCAATGCACAAGGGGACGATATAAGTATCTCGCCATTCACATGCATGAACCCGCACGACAACGCGCCAGGGACCTGGCAAACACACCAGCATTCGCCAGTGCACAACGGAAGCGGAAAAAAGTAGAGGCGCTGTTTGCGGAGCTGAAGAATCTGATCGGGCTGCGTCGCCTGCGCCTACGCCGGATGAAGTTCGTTCGCGAGCAGTTCTTCCTCGCAGCGGCGGCCCAGAACCTCAAGCGACTGGTGCGGTTCCTCAGCCAACCGACAGCCCCAACCGTGGAAGCTACCACTTAGCTGAGTGAGAACAAAATCCCGGCAGCAACGATAGTCGCAGCCAAAAAGACATTCCGATCACGGACTTTTTCAACAGCCACGAGATATTTCGCCAACCATTCCGGAACGAGGGATGCGCCGCGCTGGTCCGGTCGTCCTTCCGGGGAACTCGGGCATGGGTCGAGAGGAAGGTCTTCGGCAAGAAGTGAAAATTCCGCTGGATGACCCTACGCCATAGCAATTCCCTATGCGGCATCCCGTTCTGGGAAGCAAAGCGAGGGCTGTAGGTCGAGTTTGTTTAGTGCCGGCTTGACATTGATGTGAAATGACGCTCGGTCTAACGCGAGCTTCGGGCCAATCACACTGGTCAACCTCTCAACAGTGGTGCTCAAGTTCTTGGCGTGCATCTGCTGCAATTCAATCGTAATTGTGATGTCGAACAACCCACTTTCCCGCTGTGCCCTATGCGCGAGCAAACTACCCTCGAGCATCCGAGCTAGGCTCACAAGTGAACGGCTTTTGCACGCGGCGCATTCGTCACCACGACCGCTGCTGATGACCTCGCAATCCAGGCAGAAGACTGCATTCCAGAGAGGGAGAACTACTGCGTCCAGATGGTTCCTTGTTCCGGCGAACATATCCACCAACCCCCGTTCGCTGAGATGTGGGCAGCTATATTCAATAAGAATACACCGTCATTTGCGCACCTAGTGATTCTCACAGTAGCAACCTGGTCTGTCCTTTATTACACTCCGGTTAACTCGTAACTAAGGAGTCAGCGCTTTGGGGGGTGAACATGCCAGCCGCCACAGCAGTCGCACTAAGCCGTCAAAATGGAAAAACCGCGCACCCGCCGAAGGGTCGCGAGCCGGTTACCCCCAGCTGGGTGGGGCGAGTCCCCCAACTCAAGCCGGGCCAGTACGCCGATGGCATGCCCATCCATGCGCCCGAATACATCTGCTGCAAGCTGATTTTGCGGCCCAACAAGTTCCATTCGCGAGAGAGCTTCTTTGACTTCGGCAAGGTCATGCGCGAGCCGGCTAAAGAGCACGGCGTGAAATACACGACAGAAGGCTTCCTCGAGCAGCCGGTCAAAATCCGTGAAGTGCTGTTTATTGACACGGATGACTTCCGCCTCTACAACAACGCCTTCATTCTGCGCCGCCGGATTCCGTACAAGGACGGTTTCCCAATCGGCGAGCCCGAGATAGTCTTCAAGTACAGGCATCCCGAATTGCAGGCCGCGGCCGAGACCGACGTCCGGCCGAATATCCTCGGCGATCACCGCGTCAAGTTCAAGGTCCAGGCCCTGCCTTTGAAGGAGAAGCTGGGGGGCATCCGTCTGCTCTTCTCGCACAACGTGCAATTCACCCGCGGAGCCATTGGATTAGGCCGCGAAAATATCCGCGACATGGACTCTTTGATCGACTTGCTCCCGGTGCTTGGGAGAGTCATGAAGACCCCGAAAGAAGAGATCCATTTGGTCAGCAATACCATCGTCGAGGAGGTGCTTCAGGACATCGGCCTGCTTGATTTCGGTTCGGGCCTCACCTGCAAGGCCAACGTCTCGATCTGGCGTACCCGCGGTGAGCACCGTCCGCTCATCGGGGAGTTCGCTTACCAGTTCAAGTTCAAAGACCGTACGCAGCTCAGCCCGGAGGCATTGCGCCGAACGGAAGCCTTCTTTATCGCCCTGCAGTATGGAGCCGAGGACTACATCGCGCTGAATGCGACGAAGACCGCGACCGTGTACCGGCTGCTGGGCAATCCGCCGAAGTCCCATGAATGAAACGCAAGCTTCATGTCCGAATGAAGGGATCATGGTCGTGAGCCATGACTGAAACTGCTGCTAAACCCGCACTTCAACCCGGGGAAACTGCCGCCAAGGCGGCAGCAGTTTCCATCTGGGAGATATTCCTGGAATTTCTTATCATCGGCGCCACCAGCTTCGGCGGTGTCGTGCCCTATTTGCGCGGCAGCCTCGTAACCAAACGGCATTGGGTCGACGACAAGGAATTTGTTGAGATGCTGTCCATCAGCCAGAGCCTGCCGGGACTCAACGCCACGAACATGGCGGTCCTTGTGGGAGAGAAGCTGGGCGGCGTAATGGGTTCAATTGCCGGGATCATCGGCGTCTGCCTTCCTGGTGGATTGCTGATGTTCGCGGTGGGCATCTTCTACCACCACCACGGCGAGCATGTGTGGATCACTGCCGCATTGAAGGGTGTGGCGGCGGCGGCGGTTGGGCTGATCTTGTCCACGGTTGTAAGCCTCAGCAAAAAGTCGCTCTCCCATAATTTCGACTTTGTGTTCATCGCAGCAACGGTGATTGCGGTGAACCGGTTGCACCTGGGAGTGCCGCGTACGCTGGTTGCAGTCGGGATTTTGGCCATTCTCTTCCACCATCCGCGCAAGCCGCAAAAAGAGAGTGTGAAGTCATGAATCAGATTCCAGCCTTGATTCGCGTGTTTGCCTATCTATCCATACTCACTGTGGGCGGGGGCATGGCGGCTTTCCCCGAAATGAAGATCCTGACCGTCGATGTGCACAGCTGGCTTACGTTCCCGCAGTTAATTCACTTGTATAGCGTTGGCCAGATGGCACCCGGCCCCAACATGATGATGATCGTGTCGATTGGACAATGGGCGGGCGGAATCCTGGGCGCGATCGCTGTCCTGGCTGCCTTTTTCGGGCCGACGGCTGTGCTCGCGTTCTTGGTTGCCAAAGGCTGGAAAAAGCTCGAGAAATGGCCGTGGAGAACGTCGATTCAGAAGGGACTCGCGCCGGTATCGATCGGGTTGCTGCTGGCCGGCTGTTTCAGCATGGCCAAAGGCGCCATTACCGGAACCGAAACCGCGGCCATTGCGGTTGCTGTGCTGCTGATCCTGATGCAGTACAAAGTAAATCCGGCTCTGCTAGTGCTGGCCAGCGCGGGCGTTGGTATTCTTACGTTCATGCCTAAGTGAGCTGTGGCCACGCAACCCGCCTTCGGCTTGATGAAGAAGAGAAGGCCGCTCGAGGCTCTGGTTTTTCGCTAAGCTTGCACATCAGGAATTCTGCCGCAAATAATGCCGCATTAAGCCTAACTGTTGTTACCAGGCCATAGCGCTCATTGAGAATTGGCCGACCCGCGTCCGGGGGCCAACGAGTGAAATCACGTATTTCGCCAATTAAGACGATTGCCTACCGGATGGCGGCTCGGATTACTCCTGTTTGCCGACGACTCGAGCAGAATCCCTGAATCCCTGTGCATGTGAATGGACGTTTCATTCCGTATGGGCTGTCTACTACACTTCATTTGCCTTGCCGTGGATAAACCGATCTCTTACTCTGAGGCTTTGCAGCATCCGCCATGCGAGAGCTCTCAAGCCGACGCCGCTTCCTAAAAAGGGCAGCCTTTGCTGGTGGCGGTGCGTTGCTCGGCACCGTCGGCCTGAACCAGATCTCTCCCATGATCTGGCGTGAACCGTTGGTGTTTGAGCCCAACCGCAGCTATTGGGCAAGAAGTCAACCGCCTCAGAATCCGCCGTTGACGGACGATATCTCTGCAGATGTCGCGGTGCTCGGCGGCGGCTTCACGGGACTTTCCGCGGCCTACTACATCCGCAGCATCTCCCCGCACAAGCGCGTCGTGGTCCTAGAAGCGAAAGGCTGTGGGAACGGAGCTTCAGGACGAAACGGCGCCATGGTGCTGATGATGACGGCAGACAGGTATATGCATTTCAGCTCCGCCCCGGCCGTCGACAAGAAGATCTACGACCTTACAGCCGAGAACATCCGGGCGTTGTCGAAGCTCAGCGTCGCGACCGGCATCGACTGCGAGTTGGAGATAAATGGCACTCTGCAAGTGCTCAGTACCTCGGAGGATATCCGTGCGGCGAAAGGTTATGTGGAGCATGCCCGATCCCTAGGCATGCCTGTTGAGTTCTGGGATAGGCAGCGACTTCTTAGCGCGCTCGGCACCGAGGTCTACGAGGCGGGGTTCTTCGACCCCAACGGCGGACACATCCATCCGATGAAACTGGTGCATGTGTTTAAGGCGGCGGCAGAGAACGCTGGCGCGGAGATTTACGAAAACACAACCGTGGCCAGCATCGAGGAGGGTCGGGAGCACCTTCTTCATACGACCGACGGACGTACCGTAAGGGCAAAGGCGTTAGTGTTGGCGACCAATGCTTTCGCCCCCAGACTGGGATTTTTCCGAAACTCGTTTGTGCCCGTCCATGAATATGTAGCGGTGACGCAGCCCTTCAGTGAGCAGCAACTGGCCGAGATCGGATGGCGTAAGCGAGTTCCATTCAATGACAGCCGCACTGAAGTCTTCTATCTCGGCTTGACTCAGGATAATCGCATCCACATCGGCGGAGGCAGCCCCGGCTACTTTTTCAATAGCGGGGTTGGCCAAGACAGCGATGCTGCCTCCCATTTTTCGCAGCTCCGGCGTGAACTCGTGCGCATCTACCCCAAATTGTCAGGCGTGAGTTTCGAATTAGGTTGGGATGGAGTAGTTGACTGGTCGATCGATGAATCCCCTTCCGTGGGATGCACAGGAAAAAACAAGAACATCTTCTATGGACTGGGCTACAGCGGACATGGCGTAAATCTGACCTCGATCTTCGGGAGAATCATCGCCGATTTGGAAGCCGGTCGTGAGGAGCCCTGGAAGCAGTACCCCTTCCTCAACGCCAGCTTGAAGTATGTTCCGAATGAGCCTTTCCGTTGGCTGGGCGCGCAATCCGGGCTGGCATGGTATCGCCTAACGGAGCCTTAGTCTGGTTCTCGGGCTTGTGTTTGCCTCAATCCCTTGTTTGATCAAAAGAACGGGGAGCCTGCCGGAGTCGTTCCCAAGTGGCGAGCCAACCGGAAGTAAGTGTTGTAACCAGGTCAGCATGACCGGACTCCGGTCACAACGAAGCATGAAAAGAGGCTCTACGCCAACCCCCTTTTGCAGTGAGTTACGGCTCTTTTCAAGGGAGGCCATTTCGCTCATTGACGTGTCGATGAGTGTAACCGGGATGTTTCAACAGTTACCTATTCGTTAAGGTCCCGAAGGGGAAGGACAAGAGCGCAAACTCCAGGATTACCTGCGAGTCGCCGACGCACCGCTTAGAATCGTTGAGTCCGCTGCGCACTGATGAGGCGCGAGGCGAAATCGCCAAGATGCGCGAGTCGTTCAGGCCGGGACAGAACAGGACAGTCAACCCCAGGTGTGTGAGCAAGCAGCTTCAAGGAACCAGCCCGTCCAGCGCATAAATCTCTTCGTTGCTTTCATCGCGAAGCACCAGTGGGGAATCGTCGGGCGTCAGACCATTCCACCAGAGCCAGCCGGCCTCATTTCGCCGCAGATCGATCTGAGCTAGCCGTTCCCGCTTCCGATCAGAAATTCGCATGCGGAAAAATGCCGGCTCTTTCACATCGAAGCTCTGAAAGTACAGATATTTCCCATCGTGCGACCATGCTGGACAACCTTCGGGCAGGTCTTCCGGTTCCAACCATTTCCGGCCCTTCGCATCGAACAGCATCAGCTTCTGTCCGTCGGCTGTTGTTGCCGAGATATAACGACCATCCGGTGACCAGCGCGGACAGTACAATTTTTCCGAGCCGGGCAACATCGAAGTTTGATGGGTTTTCAAATCCAATAAATAGATACTGGTGGCGCCGGCATCACCTGAAATTTCCTCCGGGAACCCTCCAAACACCAAGGAGTTTCCGTCCGGCGACCAGTCGGGAGCTGCCTGCCCTTCGCTTCCCGACAGTAATTCCTGCGGGCTGTTGCCTCCTTCGGAAGCGACGAGGTAGAGCTTCCAGCCCTGGCCCGGTTGGCGTCCCATGAAGACGATTCGTTTTCCTTCCGGGGACCAGCGCGGTGCCAGCACTTCCATTGGAGAAAACGTTAACTGCAAGCGCTCGCCTCCATCCAGTTTGCTTCTCCACAGCGTACCTTCCGGATAGGCAACGTAGGCCACCCAGTTCCCGTCGGGGGAGTGGGTCACTCCGATTGCCGAAATCCCATCCATATAAGGTACGAATTGGCGTGATTTGGCATCATAGCGGACTAACTCGGCGCGTAGTTTCGTGCCCACCGCAAACAGTTTCTTGCCGTCTTTGCTGGGAAGTGGCAGTGACAGACTCATCGGGCCGGCTGTCAACTGCATCGGTTCGCGGTCGGCCTTCCGCCACCAACTCTGCTTTTCCCGAATCGCCCACAGGTCGCTTCTACCGTTTCGGGTCGATTGAAAGACAAAGTATTCTCCATCCGGTGTCCAGTCTCCACAGCACTCCACTGCGTGGTTACTCCAGTCGGGCAACACGGGACGCAGTTGAGTGCCGTCGGCTGAAACCTCCCACAACGAACTCGAATCTTTCTTGGGATCATGTTCGGTGAAGCGCAGCACTTTCCGGTCAGGAGACCATCGCGGCCAGACGGGCAGGCCTGCCACGCCGACCAGTTTGCGTGTCCCGGTTCCGTCGCTTTGCGCCACGTAAAGGTCGTGGTCGCGGGTAAAAACAATTTGCCCATCAGCAGACCAAGTTGCATCCTGCGTGACGTCTCCAATCCGGCGTGGGGTTCCTCCGAGCACGGGAATGACCCATAGCGGCACTTTGAGTTCATTCGCCAGCCAAGTGTAAACCAGCAGATCCGAACCACTGGGTGAGATGCCCAGCACTCCTACGTTGGGAAACGGTGTAGGAATGATTGCCGTCTCACCTCCAGTAACCGACACTTGGCCGATGACGCCGCTAGCACCACGTTGCAGCTCTGTAAAATACAGTCGAGATCCGTCCGTCACGATCGGTGGCCGGATCGATCCGATGCTCACTACGTTGATCTTATCGGCACCATCTTTCGTGAGCTGGGTGTAGTTCAAGACGCGAGGTACCGGTGATGTTGAGACCCACCACACGACTATTCCTGCAACCGCAAGAAGCGCGGCAACAGCTCCCGCAATCTTCACCCATCCCGGTACTGCACGTCGTACTGACTCTTCTACCGCCTCCCGACTGGCCTTGCCCGACGTACCATCCGGCTGCGGTCCTGGGACGTCCAGTTGACCCTCGACTGGAGCCACGAACCGATAGCCACGGCGGTGAAGCGTCTCGATAAACCGGGGATTCTCTGCTTGATCCCCGAGCGCCTCGCGCAGCTTCTTGACTGCGCTGTTCAGGCTGTGATCGAAGTCAACGAACGTGTCGGCCGGCCAAAGTCTCCGTTGCAGTTCTTCCCGGGTCACCATCTCTCCTGGGCGCTCCAACAGCATCACCAGCACTTGGAAGGGTTGGTCCTGCAGCTTGATCCGCAGCCCGTTTTTACGCAATTCGCCCTCTCGCGGGTTGACTTCGAATGTTGCGAAGCGGAGCACCTGAGGAGGTTTTGGCGGTAGTGGCATCGTCCACCTGGCTTGGACAAGAGTCTACCACTGCGGTGTCGTACAACCGTACCCGCCCCACGCAGGTGATTCCGTTAGTCAAGCTTCCTGGAATCAACCAGTTGACTGGCGAGAACTCCTTCACTAACAGGTCATCCGCAAAGCATTGCCGCGTTGTGCCGCCTATGAGAATTTCACTCCCATCAGCGGCCAGGACCGCTTGAGGAGGAGGATGGTATGAAGAAACAACTGAGGCAAGTCGTAGGATTTCTCGCAGCACTTCTGGCAACTTCAAGCGCCGTTGGCCAGACCAACCGGGGTGACACCTTTACGGACATCCCATTCGCATTCACGGTTGCGAACCTCACGCTCCCGTCCGGTCGCTACACCGTCACACGCATGGGCGAGATAACTCTCCGGATTTTCAACTCCCATAAACAGGGTACGGTCCTGCTGACCACCAAGGTGCAGGGCAAGGCGCTGGAGAATGCCGGCAAGATAGTTTTTCACCGCTACGGCGATGTCTATTTTCTCTCCGAGGTGTGGGGTGCTGACAGCGGGACCGGCTGCAAAGTTTCGCCGTCTCGGCCCGAGAAGGAATTAATCGGAGAACGAGCCGAGATGCAGATCGCAGCACTGCAAATCGCCCGATAGCCAATCGAAGGCGAGAAATCTGCAGTCGTGAGAAGTCCAACGAAAACTGCAGACTCCTCGCCGTGGTTGTTCCCCGGAATGACGGGCAAACGGGATGTAATCGACAACGGAGAGGCCAGGGATGGCAGAGCAGTCTGGACGGTTTACGAAACCAGGCCTCTCTGACAATGTCGGCCCGTGTCAAGCACTTTTCGAGCGCACTACTGCATGCACTCCGAGAAGAGCGCCATTTCGCTCTCTTAGATGGTGTTGCTTTTCCAACCGCGGAAACGAAAACGGTCAGTTCATCGCCTACACCCAGATGACCCAGGCGGACATTCCGAACTACTGGGCTTATGCGCAGAATTTTGTCCTGGCTGACCGAATGTTCTCGTCGCAGCAAGGGCCCAGTTTCCCAAACCATCTTTACACAATAGCTGCCCAGGGCGGAGGGGCAATTTCCATCCCAGTGGTCAACGGCAAGATACCTCCGCAGTGGGGTTGCGACTCCCCTCCGAACACCACTGGGCAAGACATCGATCGCTATGGTGATCTGCTGCTAATTTTCCCCTGTTTCGACTTTAAGACAGTAGCCGATACGTTGGGCAAGGCCAAAATCACGTGGAAATATTACGCGCCTCCCAACCCAGAATGGGGCTACACCTACTCGGCATTCGATGCGATCGCCCACATCCGTAATTCGGAGCTCTGGACTACCAACGTGGTGCCCCCGTCCGAATTCATCACTGACGCTACGAGCGGGCAACTGCCTGCGGTGTCCTGGCTCATCGTGTCAGGCGGCGACCTTGAGCATCCGCCGTCCGGCACTTGCGCGGGAGAGAATTCTACAGTCCAACAGATTAACGCCATCATGGAAGGCCCGGACTGGAATTCCACCGCGATCTTTCTGACCTGGGATGATTTTGGCGGTTTCTATGACCACGTGGCTCCCCCGAAGATCAAGGATCAGTTTCCCCTCGGCCCGCGGGTTCCGATGATCATTATTTCGCCCTACGCCATTCCGGGTAAGGTGTCTCACACCAACTACGAGTTTTCCTCCGTGCTGAGGTTTATTGAAACGGTTTTCAATCTGCCCGCTTTGACCGCTCGCGATAAGCACGCCCACGACATGATGGACAGCTTTAATTTTAGCCAGACCGCGAATCCTCCCTTGATTCTCTCGCCTCGCGCATGTCCTGTGCTGGCTGTTTCCGACATGAACGTGGGAGAGGCGGTCGTCGGATCCTCGGGAACCGATCAGGCAGAATTGTTCAACTATGGCAAAACGGCCATGTCCATTCAAGAGATTGACGCAACCGGCGACTTCGCCGCGTCCAGCAATTGCGGCAGCTCGCTCAAGCCGGGCAACGGTTGCAAGATCACGGTGAAGTTCACCCCCACGGCGTCCGGACTTCGAACGGGGACGCTCACGGTAAAAGACAGCGACCCCAGCAGCCCGCAAACCGCCGCTCTGAGTGGTACTGGCACCTTCGTGAAGCTGCCAGTCTATCCCGGCTTGAGTTTCCCGCTTTCGGGGACGGCCTTGGGTTCCAGTGTCAGCCGCACCGTAGCATTGACGAATACCGGTGCTACGGCGCTACGGATTTCAAAGGTCCTCACGGTCGGAGACTTTTCCCAGACCAATACCTGCAAGAACAGTGTGCCGCCGGGTGCGAGCTGCAACTTCACAGTCGAATTCACGCCGACAACCGCCGGGCGGCTGTACGGCAATCTCGCGATATGGGATCACGATCCTGGCAGCCCGCACGCGGTCCGGTTGCTGGGAGTGGGAACGGCAGTAACTCTTTCCCCCACCAAACTGAACTTCGGCGATGAACAAGTGGGGAGCACCAGCGGCCCACAGGACGTCAAGCTGATGAACACCGGGAGCACGGCACTGCATTTCGCCAGCATCGTCGCGACCGGCGATTTCGCTCAGACTAACGGCTGCGGAACCTCCATCCCTGCGGGCGGCACCTGCACGATCAGCGTTACTTTTACTCCGACGCAGAAGGGGCTCCGAACCGGCGCTGTCACGATCAGTGACAGCGACATGGGTACCAGCCCGCAGACGATCCCGCTGAGCGGTACCGGCGACTAAGCAAGACCAGCCTGACCTGGACGGATAGGGTACCCGGGTTTGGGGGACTTTGAGCATAAAGATATGAGATATGAGGGTCGCTCAAGAACGAGAAGATCAGGATGGGCGCGAATTCCCGTCAGCGAGAGCGACCAGATCAGCCCGCAGGCGGTCCCTTTGACCGGCGAAGGCTCTCAGAGGAGCAGATCAAATCGATAGGCGATCTGCAGACGGGCTTTCAGGAATAAACCCGGCTGCAGCTGTGCCCGTTATCGACGAATTCTACTTACGGCTTTGCCGGTCCTTCCCAAGCAAACCGTATACGGTCAACTGCTTAACTGCGGGCACATAGACCTTGCCGTTAGCCACCGTCGGGGACGGCAAACTTCACGGCTTCACCGAGGCTGTCACGTACGCCATTCTGATCGCTGTTGTAGAGCTCATTTGCGACATTCGCGGCATCATAAGCGTGCAGGGTACCCGGCGCCTTGTATAGGATGGAATCTTTTTCCAGGGCCCACACAATTCCATTCGTGTTCCCATTCGCTGAGATGGATGGGGTGGGCCCGGGAAAACCAAACGAAGTTGGCGACTCAGAGAATCGCGTGGTCGACAGAAGTCCGGTTGTTGGATTGAAAGTAAACTGCTTCAGATAATCTCGACTGCTGCCGAAGTAAACATTGTTGTTCCACCACGCCGGCGTTCCCCACATACCTCCGACGGCTTTCGCGAGAAATTGCACGATCTGATTGTTATTCTTAAGCTGGAAATGTCCCATCTTATCGCGATCGACCAGGTAAATCGAGCCTTGTTTCCCGACTGCGATCAGCTGAAAATCGCCGTCATAGCTGCGACTCACGCAAGAATTGCCACTCGGTTCCAGAGGGTGGCGCAGAAACAACCTACCTGATATTGTCCGGGATCGCAGTGGTCGTTGGCATCCTGATATCCCGGAAGAAACGCTTGAAGCGTACGCTTCAGCTGCTGACCCAGAACTAAAACCAACCCTCGGGCCGAACGACAAATTTCCAGAGACTGTTGACAAGATCTTCGTTCTACTGTGCTCATGTTTCGGAGGGGACCATGAAAGATCCCCGTAGTGTTTTGCGTCAGAAAGACCTGGATCTCGTGCGGGTCCGCAAAGAAATTCAGGCGCTGCTCACGGTGATTCCGCTGCTTGTAGATGACCCACCCTTCTCCGATGTTATGAACGAGGTGCCCTTGGCTTCGTTCCCGACACACGTGGATCCTCCCGAGAATGATATGGCTCAACTGGAACTCTATTACCCCTTCGTCAGGCACTTGGGGATGTCCAACCCGAAAAGGGGTGACCGTCCTCTGGGAGGCATCGGGCCTCAAACACCTCAATCGTCAACACCGAAAACGGGGCAAATGCCTTTCCCGCACCCGAAGTGCCGAACGATCTCTGGCTATGTGACGACGCGCCGTTTAGCGTTCATTACATCGGTCACGCCCCTATGATGTAATCTGCAGGAGTGCGCTGCATGTTGCTTCATTTCGTCTCCGCCGTTTTAATTTCAGGCGGTCTGCTTGCATTTGCTCAAAGCGAGCGCCCTGCCTAGGCGCTTCGCGCAACCACCGCTAAGGTGTAGACAAAAGTACTAAATGCAGGTTGATTTCCGCCGGGGATTGCGCTACGGTCTCATGTGCATTTCAAAGTTTCGACTTGTCTCCACCGTCGTAACGTTATCTTGAGATGAGCGGATCTATGGCGTGGGGCACGAGATCGGAAACTTGGCTTTCCCCGTCTCGTCCAAATTCTTAAGTGACGAGAAAATCACCACTTCTTGGCTTCGTTTTGCAAAAACACAAGGCTCCGCGCCTGCTCAGACGGTCCGTTCAATTGAATCAAAGCTCCGTATTCCTTAGGGGGGACCAAAGTTGAGCTGATGCCCGACAGCCCCCTGTGAATCTTTCCTTCATTTGTTGTCATACAAAGTTAATTTGTAGTACAATAGGACGATGAAGCCGAATGTGCAAGCTCGATTGGATCACCGGTCGCAACTCGCCCTAGAGGAATTGGTCCACCGCCTGGGGTGGAGTCCATCCCGGGTCGTGCGCGAAGGCTTGCGGTTGCTGGCGGCATGCTACGGTCGGCCTTCCAGCAAGAGGGTGATCGGGATTGGGCAGTTTGCCTCCAGGGTTCCGGATCTAGGCTCCAACAAGAAGCACCTGCAGGGGTTTGGTCGGTGAAACCGACGCTCTTGGATAGCGGCGTAATCGTAGGTCTTTTGGACCGAAGCGAGGCGCACCACACCCGTTGCGTAAAAGCTCTCGAAGCGCTGGAAGGCCCACTTGTCACTTGTGAAGCGGTTATCGCCGAGAGTTGTTATCTCCTGCGCGAACTGCCGGGAGCGGTCGAGGCGGTGCTCGAGAACGTCGAACGTGGAATCTTTCAGATTCCGTTTCAGCTTTCGCGCTCCGCCACGCCGGTACGAACGCTGATGCGGAAGTATCGGGATCTACCCGTGGACCTCGCGGATGCCTGCCTGGTGCAACTGGCCGATGAGCTGAACACAGGAGACATCCTCACGCTGGACCGAGACTTTGAGTCGTATCGTTGGCGCCGGACTCGCCCCTTCCATTTGCTGGTGGCCTTGGACTGATTGGCGCACAAGCCGGAGCCTCCTCCGAAAAGTTTCTATTCCCCCCGGTGTATCACGGTCGTCACCATGGCAGGAGAAGAATATAGAACTCGCAGGGGCCGCCGCACGCCGGTCCGGTCGCCGGCCCACGGCGTTGCCCTCGAGGGCGACGGGGAGTAGGTGATCACCCCCGCCGCCGCTCTCGACTAGGCCGCCTCTTCCGCTTCGCCCGAAGGGGCGAGCCCTCGCCCCTCGCCGTCTCGTCCTAGGATTGCGACCCACACTCGGCCGTTCCCTGCTCGGCGGCCACCACGGTCAACCCGCTGGGGGACTCCAGTACGGCAGGTGAGTCCTCAGGTTGTGGAGTCGTAGTCTCACCTTCGCCTTCGTCCTCGTCCTCCTCGACCTCCGACACGGGCGGCGGCAGCTCCTCCAGCAGGGCCAAGTTCTTCAACAACGCACGCTGGCTCGCCGTGCGGTAACGCTGCACATTGGGCATGTGCCCTTGTCGACCAAAATGAAAATCCGCCGATTCTTTGAAGCACTGACGCTCCACCACCATTGCCTGACGTTGACGCCAGTATTCGACCACGAGACCTTCCACCAACAAGTCGGTGCGGACGTCGCCCTCGCCGTATTTGTCGTGCAGTCGTTCCGCCAGCTCAAGGAGTTCTTCATTTATCGGCTTGCCATCGTCGGAGAACAAGACCTGTTTGCTCAATAGTCCATGCTTCACCGCATTGCGGCGACAGTACGCTTTGCCACGAGCGGTTTTCGGACCCGTCGACTTTTGGGAGTTCTCACGGTTGGCCCGCAGACGTGCTTCCGACAGGCTCGGCTTGGGCGGGCTGGTTTGCAAGTCGTTGACTTTGCCTGTCGGGTCGCTGTTTTCGCTTTTGTTGTTGTTGTTGGGGTTGTTGGTGGTGTCAGGCTTGGGGGTGCCGTCACCATTTAGAGTCAAATTATTCTTATTTGTATCGCTGTACATCTGTCCCTCGTTAAAAAACGGTTTGATTTTGCCTCGATGTGTGGTCTCTCTTGCTGACGACCACCGAGACACCGCTTCTATCCAATGGTTCCAATAGTCATCATTTCCGGAATAGAAGATTTCACTCTCGTCGTGCCAGTGCCCGGTGGCAGTCTGCCGGTCCCCTGGCGCCGCGTACGCGGCGCGCCGAGGCTTTGGGCCACCTCTGCTGACAAGCGATGAATTCCTCGAAAGACGATTTCCGGAGTCACGGCGAAAGGCGTACTACCTGATGTCGATTCACGAACACTTGCCGCCACAAGCGAGGAAGGAGCTGAAGGAAGTCGGGTGGACCAAGGGCGTGGAGTTGGCAAAAATTGCGAGGAGGGACCGGCAGCACTTCGAGTGTGCAATCTGGTTGCGCAAGGCCCGCGAGATGCCCACCGAGCAGTTTAAGGAGGAAGTCGAGAAGGAGTTAACCGGACGGGAAACAGAACCGTGGGAGATTGTCTACTTCAAGCTGTACAAGAGCCAGTTGCCGGTCGTTGAGCAGGCGATTGAGACCGCAGCCTTGATGCTGGGGACAGATAAGTCTCGGGGCTACTGTCTGGAGATGATCTGCGCCGACTTCTTGGCGGGAGCAAATCTGGAGAATGAAAACCCTGAGGTTCTTTTGCAGTCGGCCTTACGGTTTTTCAAGTTCCTCCCTGGCGAGGAAAAAAGAACATTCTTGGATACGTAGCCGAGGAGGCGTCATCAACCTAGTCCGACCGCAGCAGCCGCGCTTGGAGCTCAATCAGGAACTGCACGATGGGCTGTATTTAGACGTCGGCTACCTTATCGGGACATGCTATCTTTTAGCTGATGGGAGAGAGATGTGCGTCCGTTTAGCCGGAGGTAGAAGTGAAAACCTTCACACGCATCACAGTGGACCCCAACCAGATGGGAGGCCTCCCGTGCATCCGAGGCCTCCGTATACCTGTCGCTACCGTTGTCGGCATGGTAGGCGAAGGCATGCCGGAAGCGGAAATTCTAAGCGCTTATCCTGACCTTGAGATCGAAGATGTTCGCGAAGCATTGCGCTTTGCGGCTGAGGCCGTCCGCGAGCGGGAGCTTCCCGTCGCCGGTGGTTCTTGAGATTTCTAGTTGACAATGCTTTGTCACCTTTGATTGCAGCGGGTTTGCGATCCGCAGGCCACGATGCGACTCATCTTCGCGACTATAGTATGCAAAAGGCGACTGATCCTGAGGTTTTCGCACGCGCCGCACATGAAGATCGAATCGTAATCTCTGCAGATACGGATTTTGGCACCCTACTGGCTTTACGCGATGAAGAAAAGCCATCCGTCATTCTGCTTCGGCGTGGCCCCAAGCGTCCTGCAGTTCAATTGCGACTACTGCTGGGAGCTATGCCTGTGATTGAGGGGCCTCTGGGCGAGGGCAGCATCCCGTCGTCGAAGAAAAGCGAATTCGCGTCCGGCGATTGCCCATAGGAGGTTCAGAGTACGACCGGTAGGCCGTTGATCGTGTAAACCCGGTTGTACGAGGCCCACGAGATGACCGAGGAAAAGGTGACGCAGGAGGTTGAGAAGAGCTAACCGACGAGAAACAGATTTGGTGCTCGGCAGCGACAAATCGCGCGGCTATTGTCTGGAGATGATCGGCGCAGATTTCTGGGCGGGGGCAAATCTGGGCAAGGAGAATCCTGAGGTTCTCTTGCAGTCTGCCCGACGCTTTTTCAAGTTTCTCCCCGGCGAAGAGAGGGCCGAAATTTATGCACCACGTTACCGAGAAGGCGTCGTGACTGGTTTCCGACCGAAACACGGGCGCGTTCGGCTCAATCCCGAGCTGTATGAAGAGTTGCACAAGCAAGTGCTACGTCGCGATGGCTGGCGATGCCAGTCATGCGGCACAATGTCCAACCTCGAAGTCCATCACAAAGAGTTTCGCAGCCAGTCCGGCGATGATTCGGAGGAGAATCTGATAACCCTCTGTGCTGTTTGCCATGACATCGTGCATCACTCTTGCAGAGTCGGATTCGGCATCCGGGCGCTCATGGTTGAAGCTATCCGGCTGTTGAGCATTGAATAGTCACGCGCTTGGATTAATGTTTAATTGTCGTTATCGCTGTCGAGCCCGTCGACTTATGAACCAAGATGCCCTTGCAGGGCTTGTGCAATCCGATCGCTTGAGTGAATTCATCTCATCAAGCTATATGGAGGATGCGCAAGGTCAGCCTCACCTGTTCGGACCGTGCTTTGCGAACCTGTCGCGGGTTTATTAAAGATAACAAGATGAACAGGGTAGAGAGTCCATCTCATTCTCCTTCCGCTTGGCCTAAAATCGTGGCCACCTATAAGAGGAGTCCGGTAGCTGCAAAACCTCTATCGCTTGCGAAAAAATAATTTAGGAGAAGGTTTTGCCTGTTGTAATGGGATTTTAGCGACGTCGGAGGTCGCGGTCGCTGGCACATTCCTGGTCCCTATCCACCGGTTCCCGCGACGTGCGTCCCGTCAACCTACTTCGCCGGCGGTTCGTCTCCTGATTTGGATGTCCTTTGACCGGAAGGGCGGCCGGTCCCGGTCGATGCGCCGAAGTACATCTGATTCAACTCAGACTTGATGGATTTGGTGAGTGAAGCAGTCGAATCCTGAACCCGCTGGGACGCAATCGATTTGCGAATCTCTTTGCTGGCCTGGCTCAGAGGTACCATCTGCTTTGAAACCACTTTGTAGATGTAATACCCACTGGGATCAGCGATAACATCCGAAACCTGTCCAGGCTCCAGTTCCAAAACTTTTTGCTGGTGGAGTGGGAGTCTCATTGCGGCCATTTTTCCCATGCTTACGTTGGGAGATCCGGAGGCGATACCCGCCGCTTCGAAAGCTTCCTTCTGGAGTTGCTGGAAGTCTCCTCCGGCGGCAGCCCCGGCGTGGATCTTTTCCGCTACCGTCTGCATCGGAGAATCAAGCGGCGTGTTGGACTGCTCCCCGGAAGCGGTTTGCGACTGCTGGGTCTGCTTCGGAACAAAGATTCGCAGCAGCTCCGCCCGCTCGAACCGGATCGAATTTTCTCTGTAATACTTCTCGACATCCGCGTCGGAGATCTTGCTGGCCTGCAGCTCGAAATAGCGATTCAGGCTCTGCGTTAAGAGCTGCGTTGAGGCGAACCGCATCATTTCGGCGAACCTTGGATCCTGGTCGAGACCTAGCTCGCGGGCTTTGTCGGCAAACAAGAGCAAGCGGGGATATGACTCAGCCAGCTGGCGTCTGACCGTCGCCGGCATTTGCGGGTTCAGTGCGTCCACCAGCTTTTCAAACTGTGCCTTGGTCACGATGGTCTTACATCCAGAACTTGTTGAACCCGCAGACGAACCGGCAGATTCCTCTTTGGCCGGGTCGGGCGTGGGACTTCCCTGCCCCTTGGCGCGGCCTCTCGAGTTCGCCGCACCCGACGTGTGGTCGCATAGGCCTTCGACGGCGATTACCGGGCTGTCCGGCGGAACGCTCGCCGCGGAGGTGGGTGGCGGCTGGTCGTCGTCGTCATGGCGCTGGCCCTCGGGCGGGGTTGAGGGTACATCTGACTTCGGTGGAGGGCTGGTCTGGGCTAGAGACAGGGAGGCGAACAATGCAACGATTACAGCACGGCGATACATTCGTTTTGGTTTCCGGGTCAAGATAACTTGATCCTAGCACACAGGTATTTTTCCGCTACAGGATCTTCGCGCTCGAACGGGCGTCCCGAGCTGACCGGAGGCAGGTCCAGAATCCCCTTATCCTGTCTCTTCCAGGATCCGTGCAATCCTTTCTCCCGCCCGGCCATCCCAAAGAGGCGGGATACCACCGTTCTTCCGTTTTCCATTAAGCACGGCATTCACTTCACGGCAGAGGAGATTCATGTCGCGGCCGATGATGACATTCGTCCCCACCGTCACCGTTGCTGGGCGTTCCGTAGTGTCGCGAAGGGTCAAGCATGGCACACCCAAAAAGGTAGTTTCCTCCTGAATGCCGCCAGAGTCTGTGATGACTACCGTTGCTTTTTGCTGCAAGGCCAGGAACTGGAGGTAAGACTGCGGTTCCCAGAGCTGCAGGCTTGCGGAATGACGAACACCTAACTCAGCGATCTTTTGCCGCGTCCTGGGGTGCACAGGAAAGATGATCGGCAGGGCGGCACCGATGCCAGTCAAGGCATCGAGCAGGCTCTTGAGGTCGGAAAGATCATCAACATTCGAGGGACGATGCAAAGTCACGAGAGCGTAGTGCTCAGGCAATCCTCCGGGCAGCGCGCCCGCCGCTTTCGGCAACAGGCGCACCAGCGTGTCGACCATAACATTCCCGACGAAGTGTATGCGCTCCCGCTGTACCCCTTCACGAAGCAGGTTTCGATCTCCATCTGGAGAGGGCGTAAATAGCCAATCGGCGAGTTGATCCGTCAACAGCCGGTTGATCTCCTCCGGCATGGTGCGGTCGAAGGAGCGCAGGCCGGCTTCCACATGGGCCACCGGGATTTGCAGTTTGGCGCAGACGAGGGCAGCAGCAATTGTCGAATTGACGTCGCCGTAAACCAGTACCCGATCTGGTTTCTGATCCACCACTACCGGTTCAAAGCGCAGCATGATCTGGCCGGTCTGCTCAGCATGGGTCCCCGAGCCGACCGCGAGATTGAAGTCTGGCTCGGAAATTTCCAGTTCACGGAAGAAAACATCGGACATGTTCTGGTCATAGTGCTGACCGGTGTGTACCAGGGTCTGCCGAACTCCTTGACGCGCAGCCAGCGCACGCGTCACCGGGGCTACCTTCATAAAGTTGGGCCTCGCACCTACCACGTGTAAAAAATGCATTCGTCCTCAGATCGTGCTTTTCTTCTTGAATTGACGGGGCAGCGGAACGAGGAAGTGAGCAGGAGACAACAATACCCCTACGTCTGGAACCGCCGATCAATACAATACCACTTTCCCGGCTGATCGGAATAGGGCCGTCGCGCAGGTTATTGGTGAAAAGTCGGAGTTGTTAGCGGACGGACCAAAATGGCTTTGCTACGGGTGAAAATCTCGTCTTCTCTTCGCCCGGATGCCTTAGCCGCCCGCCTCCGCTCACCCATCCATTGCCCGTTTAGTAAGGTGGCGATCATCGGTTATAAGAAGGCTTGCCAGTTTGTGTTCTCAATTAAAAATAAAGGAGATATCCTTTTCGTTTTCGCAAAAACGCGATTCTGGAGACGCCACCTCGATGCCAAACCGATATTAAGAAATCTGAGCTTGGCCTTGACACGGAATACATGCGCACACATACTGTGCTGATGAACGTCACTTTATCCATCGATGAGCAGCTTGTCGCCCGCGCACGGAAGAAAGCCGCCGCTCTCGGCAAGAGCCTGAATCAGCTGATCCGCGACTACCTGCAAAAGCTGGCCGGCGGCGACGATCCCGAGCAGAGCATCGAGGAGTTCAAGCGTCTCTCCGGTCGTGGCCACTCGCGCGGCTGGCGTTTCAATCGAAACGAGATTCATGAGCGCTCGTAGCTTCTTCGATACGAATGTGCTCGTCTACGCGGACGACAAGGCTACGCCGGCTAAGCAACGACGCGCCATCGATCTCGTGGCCGAACACCGGCGCACGGGAACCGGTGTTGTGTCTCTGCAAGTGCTCCAGGAATATTTCGTCACAGTTACCCGCAAGCTGCGCGTTGATTCGCGCATTGCACGCCGGAAAGTCGAACTGCTCGCCGAGTTCGATGTTGCCGCTCCTGAAGTCTCGGATATTCTGGCTGCTATCGACCTGCACCGCCTTCACGGGTTTTCTTTTTGGGATGCTCTGGTCCTTCGTGCGGCTATGCAGGCTGGCTGCAGCGTCCTTTTCTCGGAAGATTTGCAGGATGCCAGGGAGGTGGATGGGATTCAGATCGTAAATCCTTTTTTGTAGATGGGATTGGATGAAAGACACCACGGTATCCTTCAAGATTGACAGAAGCCTTAAAGGCCGAGCTAGTCATCCTGACGAAAGCCGAGAGCCGGAACTTATCCAATTTCATTGAAAAGCTTCTCAAAGAAGAGGTCGGCAGACGTGAGCACAAGTCCGGCCGCTGACGGTTGAAAGGGGCCGGCTTCGAAAGCCTCTGCGTTCACGACTTGCAAGATTACAATCCAATTCCTCAGAAAGAAGGCAGCCCAACTCGGTACATGTCATAGCAGCCTATCCTTGACGCTATCAACCAACAAATTTCTGGGGAGGAGTTTCGTAGTCGGTCCGGTGACGATTCAGAGGAGAACCTTAATAACGCTATGCACTGCATGTCACGTGGGCGTGCATAGCAGCTGAGGAGGCCGCCCCCAATTTCTGCTGGTACTCCTTCATGAGGCGCAACATTTAGTTGGCGGCAGAAGTTTTGCGCGAAAAGCCGTTCAATCTTCCACCGACGGTGGTAGCCGCGGAGTGGATGCCCATCCTGCGTGCGATTCTTGCGATTGCTTCAGTGTGGGGTAATCGTCTCGACTCCGCTCTCAGCTAGTTCCCGGTCCAGGCGGTCAGAATCGTTGGCGTTGTCGCCAATGAGACGTTTGATTGGCTCGTCCACGAAGATTTCAGCGAGTGTCTCTTGCACGAGGGTCACTTCGTGGGGCGTTGCGGATTGCAAAGACGGAATTAGGAAGCCCCGGCGCTATCCGACACGGCCGTGATCTTGGTCCCCTTGCCGCGCTTGTTTATTGGGAGGCGACAAGGTCGTCTGCACGCAATGCCACACCGACGGAGACGCAGAAAATTCGGCCTTGGATCCGTCGGCTCTGGCGATTAATTTCCATCGAGATCTCGGGAATACCGCGCTCTTAGTGATTGCAAAAGCCCTGTGATCTGGGTCACTGACAAAAGGCAGCTCGCTGGTGTGAAGTTACTAGGTATCAAACCTGCCCGGCCTTGCGGAGCTTTTCGAGACCGGGGCATTATGAATCGAGGCCCTGGGGGTTCGCTTGATACTGGCACCGAAGTGCTATTGCAGTTTCCTTGCTGCGGGAGTAATGTGCCGGCAATATAAGGACACGCCACTTCGACTTACACCCGCATATCTGCTTCCCTCGGCGGGTTAAGCCTTCATGTCGAGTCTCACGGGCCCAGTTTTTTGGCTGTGGAGGTTCCAGTGGAACGCACTTCTCCATCCGGTGACACCAACGCTGATCAATCGAAATTGTTTCAGAATTTCACTGAGAGTTTAGCCAGGTCCGGCAGCCACGATTCTCATCGGAAATTTCGGTTTGGCTCGATCATCGTTTTCTTTTTGGTCATTTCCTGGATGGTTCTATTCTCAACCATGCTCGGCCTTTCTCGTCCGGGTAACGTAAGGAGTAGCAGTGCGAGTGTGACCACCTACCACAACGACAACTCCCGAAGTGGAGCCAATGTTGCCGAAACTATCCTCACCCCCTTCAACGTAAACGCTGGGCAGTTCGGAAAGCTGTTCTCGTATTCTGTCGACGGGGACGTGTATGCCCAACCCCTGTACCTGCCCAATGTGCGCGTCGTGGGCAAGGGCGTCCACAACGTAGTCTACATAGCCACGGAGAACGACTCTGTCTATGCCTTCGACGCAGACAGCAATGCTGGCGCAAATTCCTCTCCTCTTTGGCATGCAAGCTTCATCAACCCGGGTGCCGGCATTACTCCCGTTTCCAACCTTGATGTGTCCTGTAACGACATCTCTCCCAAAGTCGGCATCACCGGTACACCTGTGATTGATCCCGGGTCGGGCACGCTCTACGTGGTGGCCAAGACAAAGGAGAATGGAAGCTTCGTGCAGCGACTGCACGCGCTCGATGTAACCAGCGGAGCAGAGAAGTTCGGCGGGCCGGTGGTGATTCAGGCCCAGGTGAGAGGTACGGGCCAGGGGGCGAAGGGAGGAATGGTCAGTTTCGACCCCCTGGGTGCAAACCAGTGGCCTGGCTTGCTGCTTCAGAACGGTCTGGTGTATGTCGCTTGGGCCTCCCACTGCGACAATGTCCTCTATCACGGGTGGGTTATCGCATTCAACGCCACTACGCTTGCCACCACCGGAGTGTGGAATGCAACTCCAAATGGACAAGCGGGAGGAATCTGGCAGAGCGGAGGAGCGCCCGCCGCAGATTCCGCTGGTAACGTTTATTTCGCTACGGGAAACGGTGATTTCACAGCCAATACAGCAGGGCTAGACTTCGGCGACAGCATTCTGAAACTGAGCTCGCCAAGTAACGGAACTATAGCGGTCGGGGACTACTTCCACCCCTTAGACGAGGCCGGCCTCAACGCAGCAGATAATGATCTGGGATCGGGCGGTGTGTTACTCCTTCCCGCTCAACCTTCCGGTTCTCCCCATCAGCATCTGCTGATTCAATCCGGCAAGGAGGGAACGATTTATCTCATCGACCGGGACAACATAGGCAAGTTCAACGGCACGAATAACAGCCAGATCGTTCAGTCACTTCCGGGCGCACTCGGCCCCGTGCTGTCCACTCCCGGATGGTGGAACAACACCGTCTACTTTGCCGCCAAGACCGATGTCCTGAAGGCATACTCTTTTAACTCCTCTACTGGGCTACTGGCTAGTGTGCCGAGTTCAGAATCAATAACCTTTTTCAATCCTCCTGGCGCCACTCCTTCGATCTCCGCCAATGGCAGCACGAACGCGGTTGTCTGGGTGGTCCAGACAGATCAATTCCAAAGCGGCAGCCCGGCGGTATTGCACGCCTATGATGCCACCAACCTTACCAAGCTCTACGACAGCAGCCAGAACCCGAACCGTGACAACCCCGGCCCAGCAGTGATCTCGGTGGTGCCCACCGTAGTGAATGGCAAGGTGTACGTGGGAGCCAGAAGCCAGTTAAGTGTGTATGGATTGCTCGGGAACCACTCACTCAAAACAGGTGCTGCTCAGGCCGCTGCCGCAATGGACTTACCGGTTAATAATGAGGGTGTTCCTTCGATTGCCAGTTTCGACCAGGTGACGACATCCACCGGTGGTGGCGGCAGCATTGGTTTCGTGCAGGTCAATGATGCGATCGTACATCCCACAAAAGTATCCGTCACCTACGGCAGTGCGCAAACGGCTGGAAACTTGAATGTGGTGGCGGTGGGTTGGAATGACGCGGTTTCGAGCGTCAGCTCAGTGACCGACACCAAAGGAAACATTTACAGCCTGGCAGTCGGACCTACAAGGGGAACCGCCCTCAGCCAAGCGATCTACTATGCGAAGAACATCGCTGCCGCGGCGGCTGGGGCAAATACCGTAGTGGTGAAATTCAATCAGTCACCGACGGTTCCCGACGTCCGCATCCTAGAATATAGCGGGCTGAGCACAAGCAGCCCGCTGGACGTCACGGCCGGAACACATGGAAGTGGATTGAGCAGCAACAGCGGCTCAGCCACGACCACAGTGGCGAACGAACTCATTTTTGGCGCCAACATGGTCTCTACCTCAACTGCTGGTCCGGGCTCCACTTTCACCTCGAGAATCATTACTGCTGCGGGTGACATTGCCGAGGACAGCATTGTATCGACCACAGGTAGCTATAGTGCCAGCGCTCCGCTGAGCCAATATGGGAACTGGGTCATGCAGATGGCGACATTCAAGGCGGCATCCGCAGGCTCTATCGGTTTTGCCCAGGTAAACGACCTCATTGATCATCTCACATCCGTATCGCTCGCCTACGGCAGTGCGCAAACGGCTGGAAACTTGAATGTGGTGGCAGTGGGTTGGAATGACGCGGTTTCGAACGTCAGCTCAGTGACCGACACCAAAGGAAACATCTACAGCCTGGCAGTCGGACCTACAAGGGGAACCGCCCTCAGCCAAGCGATCTACTATGCGAAGAACATCGCTGCGGCGGCGGCTGGGGCAAATACCGTAGTGGTGAAATTCAATCAGACGCCGACGGTTCCAGACATCCGCATCCTGGAATATAGCGGGCTAAGCACAACTAGCCCGCTGGACGTCACGGCCGGCGCATTCGGAAACAGCTCCAGCTCGAGCAGTGGATCAGCCACGACCACCGCGGCAAACGAACTCATTTTTGGCGCCAACACGGTTTTTACGGGAACTACTGGTCCGGGCTCCAGTTTCACCTCGAGAATCATTACTGCTTCTGGGGATATTGCCGAGGACCGCATTGTCTCGACCACGGGCAGCTATAGTGCCAGCGCCCCCCTGAGCAGCTCCGGGAACTGGGTCATGCAGATGGCAACATTCGAGTCGACCGGTGCGCCCACGGTGTTATCGGTTTCGCCTTCATCCGGCTCTGACAATGGCGGTACCTCGGTCACCATTACCGGCACAAACTTCGTTTCAGGCGCAGCCGCCACGTTTGGCGGAACCGACGCCAGCAACGTCACTGTCGTCAGCAGCACTTCCATGACAGCGACGACACGGGCGAATACTGCGGGTGCAGTGACTGTGTTGGTCACCAACCCGAACGGCCAGAGTGGATCCCTCACCAACGGTTACACGTATACGGCGAATCCCATGATAACGTCCGTCTCTCCGAGTTCCGGGTCGGTTAGCGGCGGTACGTCCGTCACAATCACGGGAACAAACTTTGCTTCTGGCGCGACGGTCACTTTCGGCGGAACGGCTGCGACCAAGGTCACGTTCGTCAGCGGCACTTCGATCACAGCGACCACGCCCGCCCATGCCGCGGGCGGAGTCAACGTGGTGGTCACCAACTCCAACGGTCTGAGCGGGATGCTCACCAATGGCTTTATTTACAACGCGACTGCTTCCACCATCAAGTTCGTGCAGGTTGCTGCGGCGACGCCACAAACACCCATGAGCGCGGTTTCTGTGACTTATCCTTCCGCCCAAACTGCTGGCAATCTGAATGTCGTGGTGGTCGGATGGAACGACGCCACCTCGTCCGTTAAATCCGTCACCGACAGTCACGGAAATACCTACACGCTTGCAGTGGGCCCCGTTCTCGGGACCAACCTCAGCCAATCGATCTATTACTTGAAGAACATAGCTTCAGGAAGCAACACCGTTACCGCCACGTTCAACCAGTCGGCGGTTTCCGTGGACCTGAGAGTGCTGGAATATTCCGGGGCGGACCCGCAAAATCCACTGGATGCAACTGCTTCCGCCGCGGGCAATAGTTCGACCACGAGCAGTGGCTCCGCGCCAACGAACGCGGCCAACGAGCTCGTTGTTGCCGCTAATACGGTCTACACGGGCAATTCGGGACCCGGCTCAGGATTCACGAAACGGATCATCACCTCGCCCGACGGCGATCTGGTGGAGGACGAGATTGTCTCCACTGCTGGTACTTATGGCGCCACAGCACCGTTGGGTTCAAGCGGTCCCTGGGTCATGCAGATGGTGACCTTCACGCCTGTCCAACTTCCGGCGACTGGCCCATTGAAGGTGTCCGCTAACCCGCTGTACTTCGCCGACGGGTCGGGCCATAGCATTTATCTGACCGGCGCGCACACCTGGCCCAACAATAAGGACGGTTGGGGCATACCGGGGGGCACCTGCCCTCCGCCGCAATTCAACTGGACTGGCTACCTCAACTACGTGCAGAGTTACCGTTACAACTCTATTCGACTCTGGACTTGGGAGCTACCGACGTCGCTTTCGGAGCCGGACCCCAAGTGGTACACAGGGAACGGGAGCACCGAATGCCACCTCCCGTTTGCGTTCTTGCGAGCCGGCCCGGGTTACGCGACCGATGGCCAGCCAAAATTCGACCTTACGCAATTCAATCAAGCCTTCTTCGACCGGCTGCGCCAGCGGGTCATCGAGGCCGGCCAAGCCGGGGTCTACGTGTCCATTATGCTTTTCGATGGTTTCGGCCTGGTCTCCGATCGTGTTGCCAATGACGGTTATTGGTTCACGGGGGCAAACAACATCAATGCAATCGACGATGGCTACACTAAGGGCATAAGCGGGTACAACTCCCAAACTGGGTCGAACCCGGCGATCACTCAGATTCAGGATGCCTACGTGAAAAAGGTGATCGATACCGTGAACGATCTTCCCAATGTTCTTTACGAAATCGCGAATGAGGCAAACCCCAACTCCACCAGCTGGCAGGAGGGCATGATCACTCTGATTCAAAGTTACGAGGCCACCAAGCCCTATCAGCATCCGGTCGGTTTTACCTGTAACGACGACAATTCCTACCCCTACTGGAGCAGTAAGGCGGATTACGTCGCGCCCTGCGGTACTGACGTTGAATTCGGCAGCTATAGCTACCCCGTCAGCGAGACCTCAACTGGCAATAAGGTGGTTATCGATGACAGTGATCATTCGTGGCCCTGGAAGAACATCCAGACGGCGACCAAGAGCGATCCCGCCGCTATGCGAAAGTGGGTCTGGGAAAACTTCACCCGCGGAGCGAATACCGCTTTCATGGATCCCTACCTAATCGTCTGGCCGCAACCGGATAATTACACCGGGGGGGGGCGCAACTGTCCCGCCGACGGCGAATCCTCAGGCATCTGCGGCGCCGTTATCGACAACCAGGCAACGACGACTGACCCATATTGGAATACAATTCGCACCGCGTTGAGTCAGACCGCAACCTACGCCAGACAGATTGATTTGGCTCACATGACTCCCCAGAATACGCTGTGCGAGACCAATCCACCGCTTCCTGGATATTGTCTCGTCTCTTCGGGGCAGCAGTACCTGGTTTATTCGCCAGCGGGTGGAGCATTCACAGTTACGTTATTGCCGGGGACATACAATTACCAATGGTTTAATCCTGCCACGAACGCCGTGGCAGCCACGGGTACGATTAAGGTCACCGGAGCCCACACTTTCGTTACGCCTTTCTCAGGCGATGCTGTGCTGCTACTGAAGGTCAATTGATAGAGATCCCATTGCCATGCCTTTAGTAACAACGTCTGTTACGTCAGCATGGGAGTGGCAGCCACGAAACGCGCGCCAGATTCTACGATTGAATCGGACCGCAACACGCATGCGGCTCTGTATCGCGCCAAGAAGGGCCGGTAGGAACTGCGTTAAGCCGTTCTCTATTGCCACTACTCTGCCCGGAACTCCTTAAGCCCGACATTCCGGGAGCCGACAAGGACTACGGAAGCGGAGAGTTCTTAGCTTGGCTGCTGGCTCGTGCGGTGCAACCTCATGCTTCCTGTCAACGATCATCATTGTCACCAGGCCCACGGGCACTTTACCCACGGGCACTTTCGTTACGCACTGGCAGAGAATGTCTACTATTGCCCGGAAGGAAAACCGCTGCGCTACCGTGGGCAGCGCCGCAGCAGTCGACAATATGTGTACTGTGCAACGGCAGCGCACTGTCAAGGCTGTCCGCAAAGAGGCGTGGTACGTCCGGCCCCCTATCGCTCGCTATCTGTGCGCTGGCATGAGTCGGCGTGGCAAACGGTCCGCGCTCTGGCGGCAACGCCTGCCTATCAACGCTGGCGGCGGAGCTTGCGAGCTGAATCGGAAACCGAGGTAAAGATGCTGCGGGCGATAACCTCGCGTTCGATCTTGGCAAACCAGATCTCGACCTGGTTGAGCCAGGACGAGTAAGTGGGGATGAAGTGAAACCGGACTCGCGGATATTGTTGGAGGAACTCGCGGACTGCCTGAGTTTTGTTGGCCGAGAGATTGTCGAGGATGATGTGAATCTCTTGCCGAGGGGGGCACAAGCAGACGACCTCTTGCAAAAAGGCGACGTGGACGCGACCGGTGGCGGTATTGAGCGCTGCCTATTAAGGTGAGCGTGGCGTGGCGGTAGTACTCGAAGCCGTGGCGTTCGGCGCATCCCGGCGAGAGCGCGCAGGACGGGATCGAGACGATCCAAGGCTTAAATGGCGGTCTTCTCATCGACGCAGAACACGGCCGCTGGACTTACACCGACCCTCAGAAGCGGATTCGTATTAACGAAATCACCGGGACGGCTTACTAGTCTAGGCTTCTGCCCCCACCCGATTAGAGTTCATCACGATCTCCCGAAGCCCACGTTTGGGCGCTTCAGTACCTGGTCTTTGAATCTGGGAACCGGCCGGGGGATACTCGATGAAAGAAGTGCTGAACAAAGTTGAGCAGGTAACCGGGCATTCGGTTCCCCAGCGTTTGGCGCCGATCTTGCCGAAGACATGCTGCAGTGGAAAGCCACGCGGTCCCCGGATGTGACATCGTCAGAACAGCCTAGCAGCCCGTGGTGCAAGTTTAGAGTCGGGAAGAGAAAGTGGTTTCTAAGCAAGGTACCCTAGTTGCCTAGCTGAGTGCCAGCGATGGTCAAATCAAGCCGATGGGCGTGGATGCGTCCTTTCCGGGGTCTGCCAGACTTGCCTGCTATGCCTCTGCCAGATGTAAGGGCGACTCTCTGTATCCCACCAGGCACTCGCAGAACTCTTTCTCCACTTGGTCGCTATGTGATACTCTGCTCGCGCCATGAGACAAGCGTGGAATAAGCGCGGTTCACTTTCACAGATCGTCACGGTCGCAAAACCCGCGGGATGGTCGTCGATTCCTGACGCTAACAGGATCTCGAACCAGTCTAGGCCATGAACGAGGCAGGCCCGGGTTTGCGCAGGGTCAAAAGCGCTATCTTCCCGGCGGCTCGTCTGCTGGGTCTCGTCTTCTACTTCACAGCGCTCTTAACCTACCACTCGAATAAGAACCGCCCTGTCTTCGGGATGTGGTCGTACCCATTCTTAATCGTAGTGGTGGTCAGCGGTGGACTTGTGCTGGCTGCGCTCGTTGCGGTATGGCATGCGATTCGCCGCGGGTCTTCTCCAGCGCGAAGCTCCAAACTCGTCGATTTCTCGATTCTGTTGTGGGGCATTGCGTATTTCTTGGCCGGAAGGGCGGAACCCACTGAGGCGGGACGCGTAATCATTCTCAATTTTTTTGGATCGTGTAGCACAGTGCCCGCCCTCCTGGAATGGCTGGCACTTGTGTTGTTGTTCTTCGCGCCGTTTCCTCTAATCTCCGGCAATATAAACAAAAAATGGGCAAAGGTGGGTCTGACGGTAGGAAGCATCCTGTTCATATTTGTTGGCTTGGAGGGTTTTCTACGCGTGAAAGCGGCCGTTGCTCCGGTCGATGAGGGCTACCCGACATGCTCTTCGCTTCAATGGAAACAGCGCTATGAAAAGATAAACAGAGAGGGGTGGCGTGACGTCGAACACTCCTCCTCAGCACGGCCAGGCACACGCCGCCTGCTAGTTGTAGGCGATTCACTCGCTCTTGGATGGGGCATTCCCAATATCCAGAACCGCCTTGGTGAGCAGGTGGCAGACCGACTCCGCGAAGAGACGGGAGAACAATGGGAGCCAATTAACGCCAGCCTAGGTGGCGCTAACACTCTTGACGAAATCGAATACCTCAAAAAGACAATTTCCTATCGCCCGAATATAGTCCTGCTGATCTATAGCTTTAACGATATCGACTACTTGGCCCCGCAAATTGCTCCGACGACCGTGCCTAGCAGAGCCAGGTATTATCCTCAGTGGGTCCTCTACTCTAATTCTTACCTGGTCCAGGAAATCATGCTGCGGGTGCGCTTGATCTATTACCGCTTCTTCGCGAACGATGCGCCGTCCCCCGAGGCCGACCCGTACATGGATCAAGGTCTGCTCTCCAGGCATTTTCAAGACATTGTTCGCTTTGTGAGGGTTGCCTCTGAAAAGGGGGCCGCCGTGCGCGTGGTGCCGTTTGAGATGGACCCCGGACCGCAGTTTCGAGCACGGTACAAGTACTTTGTTCCGCTGGCAACGGCAGCGGGAATACCAATCTGTTCCCTGGAGCATACCTTTGATGGTTACTCGCTACCGCAGTTGACGGTGAGTATGCTGGATGGCCATCCGAATGAACTGGCCCATAGCCTCGCAGCTGATACGATCGCCCGGTGCTTGTCTCCGCTGGTCAGCGCATCAAACGTTGATGTGGTTAGAGAAAAAGATGCGGCACGAGATTCGCGCCGCACCCTGCTGACATCTCGCCGAGCAGCTCTCGATTCACTCCACCGTCGAAACCTTCAGATACCGACGGTCACTTCCCCGAGTTCTCGTCCTCCAGGTAGCTCAGAATGGCATTGAATGAAGTAAGTTGATCCATCTGTTCTGGATCAACTTGAATCCCGAATTCTTCCTCAACCGTAGCCAGCAATGTAACCAAAGCGATTGAATCCCACTCAGGCACCGAAGTGCTGGAAGCTTTCCACACGTCGGCTTTGCTCAATTGTGGGAAAACAGCGAGAAAACAGCCAATAAGCCTTTCGTGGTTGTTATCCATATCGACGGTATTTCTGATGGTAAAGAGGTGGACACTTCTCCCGGAAAGCTTCCCGCGTTATTACGATCTCAGCCTCGGGCACCGTGCCGGTCAAATTTTCCAAGAAGTCCCGCAGAGGACCATTTCGGCCGGTGGCAACAAAGAGGAGCTTTACGTCCGGCACGCCGAAGTACTCGAATAAGTCCTCCAAGCAATGATATTCGATCCGTCGCGAGAAAGCGCGGCAACTCATGACCCAGGTACTTATTGTGAGTCGATTTCCGTCTCGATGGCCAGCGATTACTGATATTTTCCCCAAACGAGCAAACCGGTCCTGGTATTCGGCGACTTGCAACCAGAGTCCGTCTTGGGCAAGCTGCGACGACCACGACGCATCGGTATATCGCACTCCGTTCAGATTAAACTGATTGGTTTTGTTGACAAGTTCGAGTGCTCTTCGATCGACGGGAGTCTTGTAGTAAATTAAGTTAAGCTGTCCTGCGGCGCTGTGCAATATTCCATCCAGACTTGTGGAGACGCCCCCGGTTCGATGAAAGTCCTGGGATTGACGCAGGCTGGCCACCCGGCCCCGGTCCTCTTCGTAAATGTGCCGTTTCCCGAACCGGTCCCGAAGCAGCTGAAAAAAGTCGAGGATAGCAGTCGGCTCCTGCTTTGGAAACGATATGCACTCAATCTCAGGATAAGCGGCTTTCACCTCCGCCAGTTCCAGGGCATTATCGTCGACGAACGCTACACTATCGGATGCGATGTTCCAGGCTTGCAGAATGCGCCCGATGGATTCGGACTTGGGCCCCCGTGACGCCTCTACCGGGTACACCTGTTGCGGGTCTAATACGAGGTTGGTCCGCTGGAATGCCTCGCGCACCAGTGACGGGTCGTTGTTAGATGCGACTGCAACCAGCACTCCCGCCTTTGCCAGTGCATTCAGCAGCTGCTGGTAAATCGCGTGCAGCTGGCTATGATGGTCTAGGTCCCAGGAAATGCCGTCGACGCCATCGTCCCCCAAGATGCCTTGCCAGAGCGTATCGTCCAGGTCGGTGATCAGGCCTTTTTTCGGAGGTCTGGGACTCACCAGTTCGACCAGCAGCCTGGCGACGTGGTCGGCATGGGTCAACTGGTAGGGGAATCCAGTGGCCAGCTCGGCACGAACATCGTGTCGCGTAGCCGGCGGAGAAACCCGGTCCAGTTCCGCCGGGCTCACCAAGGCTACCGATGGATAACGCAGGCACTCCCCGGCCAATTTGTCCAACATCGCCCTCAGGCTCATTTGTAATTCATCAGCTTCGCATGGACGGCGAAACGAGAGGGGAGGGAGCGAGAGCGTGGGCAGGCAGATCGCTACGGGTACGGAACGCGCCGCAAGCTTTTCGATTGCTGATTGCAGCCGCAGTGATTGCATTTGCGCATCCCGTACGATTTCCGGCAAGTCGGCCGGGTCCCAGCTGCCGCTTGTCCGTAGACCCAGGCGGGGGTCCAAATCTGGCCACTCTAGAACGATAAGGGCGAAATCATGCGGTTCCCCCAAACGCTCGACCGTGCCGGCAAGGTTGCCATACAACCCCGTTTTCACGTGGACTGCCTGCTCCGAGAAGGCGCAGCGCAAGTAAGCACATACAAACGTCTTGAGATGCAACGGCATAAAGCCGCAGGCAAGGCTGGCAACACACGTCTTGGCACCGGATGGTGCCTCCTGATGCCCGATTTTAAGAGCCTCAATAAGCTTCATCGGCAATGCTCAAACTTTTGCTTTGCGATAACAATAGATCCCTTGCTTGGCCAACGCTTTCGTCGTGCACAAAATGTCTGCAGCGTTCAGCAGCGTGACTTTCAGGTTGCCCAGTTTCCGATGGTGCCACGCACCACCATTCCGCAGAGCATTCTCCAGGACACCCAGGTCTCGACGTCGGGAGATACTGGGATCGTATAGGCGCATGGGAGCGGTCTCTACTATGTTCCCATCTAAGAGGCAGCGCATTGTGAAGACCTCCGAGGTGAAGGGCGAAAACGGCATCTCGTCTTCGATCAACTCTTCCACACAGTGAAAGAATGTCAACGGGGAAATGCCAACCCCGAGTAACAGAATCTTGCCGTGCTTTTCCAGTAGGCGAAAGTAGGGGGTCCGACATCCGCAAGGCGTCGCAGCCAAATGATGGTCTTGTACAAGGTAGTTCGACTCGGGACCCCACACAGCCACCGAGTGTGTCGGGTGCAAGCTTCGCACCACTCCCTTAGAGCGGCGAAACAACTCAGTTAACAAGCCGACTTTAGACGCACTCCGCGCCACATCAAAAATTTTCCCTTCGCGAGCATAGGCGACTGCGCTTCCTGAGAACGACAGGGTCGGCATCATCAGAGTTCCATGAGGACCGACGGCTTGTTTGAGGACCCGGATCACGTCCGGTGCTTTGCCACAAAAACCGAGGAACTCTGCAAAAGAGCTATGAACTAGCACCACATCTCCGTCGCGGATGCCGAGTTCACATAGTGTCGAGAGAAGGTCAGCCATAGTGAAAGGGTAACGGTAACGATAGTAGGCGGACTTCGTGCCGTAATAGTGCTTACGCATCCGCGACTTCAAACTCTTGGGCAACCAATCAAGCATTATTTCCACCGGCTTGAGTGTGTGCGCTAATGCGCTGTTCAGCGATGAGTGCATCAAGAAAAAATTTCGTCGCCCAGTTTAAGACCATAAAGGGACAATAATCACCCCACACTGGCCATGATCCCGCCACGCCACCGCGAATGGCGGGATCCGGGCTTGCGATGTCATGCCTCGCCATGAGGTACCGGTTAGCTCTGTGGACCGCATTGCGGTATTCTTCGCGCCGCGTAAGTTCATAAAGTTGGGCCCAGACGATTGAGGTTTGGGCAGTTCCGGTCAAACAGCACCATTTGACAGTTCCCGCCACCGAACTGTTAATTCGCCCAGGAATGAATCCGTCAGGATCCATCAATTTCAGCAGATTGTCCGCCATACGCCTTCCTGACTCAATAAAAGCTTCGCGCGAAGCCAACTGACCAATTCCTAATAGGCCCTGCATCGTATATGCAATCGTGTGTAGGAGCGGCCGTTGCGGATCCGAAAGGCAGCAATCTGGGAACCATCCGTTCGGAGCTTGTTGGGCGATGGTGTATTCGGCGTTCCGGATGGCAGCTCTTACTGCTTGCTCATTGCCGATTGCTCGACCCATCCTGGCCAGACCCCACGCTGCCTTGACATTGTAGAGGGTGGCGCCTTTCTCGGCGTAATCTGAATTGCCACGAATCCAGTGGCCGTTCGACTCTTGCATTGACATCAGCCAAGCGGCGGCGCGCTCTCCCGCTCTTGCAAATCGCTCGTCATTTGTCTCTTCGTATAAGGATGCCCAGCCTAACAGAACTTGCCCCGTGTTGAATACGGCTGGAGTGGGGTTGTTATTGATTTTTCCACCCATGACAGCGCCACTACCCATCTGCACCGCAATTTCCCAAAGGCCCATCTCGATGGCCCGCTCAAGATACTCAGTAAGTCGATAGAGCTTGGACAATTCGACGAACGTGCAAATGATGTAGCCAGTAGTCTCGGGATAGCTTGGCTGAAAGCCCTGGCGGAAACGTGTGCCGTATGAAACCCCCCGATCGGCTCCAAAGTCCTGAGCTCGCTTCATCCAGTCAATGGCCTCACGGAGATGCACGTCTGGATCGAGATTGTCATGCAGGTCTGTATAACATCCAGACCATTTAACCCGTTCCCATCTCTGGACCAGCGGATGGACCGCCCTCCTGACGTAAGACTTTGGCACTGACGCAAGTTTCATCCGCCTGACCCCTTGTAAAAGCAGGCAGAGAGTTGGCCAAGGATGAGTTTTCCTGACTCTGAAAACGCGACGACCTCCGAAACGTCAAGATCGGAGAGGACCGTTAAGTCGATGCTAGGCAATTTTGGGCCTCTGGCCGTGCGAACCGTAGTCTCCCATATCCCTCTCTACCAACTCGACAAGGAGATTGTCCTTACCCTTCATCCAGGCTACGCGCCGCCGATCGAAGGCAACGGACTCGGTCGGAAGGTGGAGCAGCAGCATTTTTTTCGACCGCAGGTCATTGCAAGTGGCATCAATGTCAACGGTGGAATAACAAACATGATTCAAGCCGCCTCCCTTTTGCAGAGCGTTGCTGAGGAAGCTGTTGGGAGCATCCGGTGCCACCAACTCTAGATAGACACTCTGTCCGGGAAAAGCGAGGAACTGAACATACGCAGTCTGCCTCGGATCATGGATAATTTCACTCCTTAGTTCGTAACCGAACCTTTCGACGTATAGTGCTGAATGTTGTTCAATCACATCCACCAGCATTCCTACGTGGTGGAACTTCAAATCCTTTGACATTGCATACCTCGGCAAATTACCGGGGCAGCGAGTATTCTGAGTGCCCCAGTGCTGCATGACGGCCCGCGCTTCCGCGCTGACGACGCGAAGCATTCCGGCGGCTTCGCCGATCATACGCGCGGTCCGGATGGCCAGATTATATTATCGTAACCTTCGCTCAGCGGGTAATGGGCAGGGACCAGCAGGTGCAGATGTAGGAGGCGTTACTGTCCTCCTTCACGTTGTTCCACCTTTCGTTCGTCCTCCTAGCTTCGTTTTCCTCGGAGCACGAGGCGCTACGCAGGCATCACGCAGGTCCTATGCCAGCCTCTGGCCCGGCAAGGAATGCTCATCTAGTACGAGCGTCATCGAAGCAAGCGAAACGAGAGCATATTTTGCGGGCGATGAGGTTTATCCCATCGTTTATACTTCTAGCTTCGAATCTGTGATCTCTTCCGCCAATCCAGCTTCAGCCTCTGCGGGCGACGAGCAACACCCCCATCCACTGGAAGTGTCCGTAATCACGCCGTGGCTCAACGAGGCAAAGACCCTCGGGGTCTGCATTGAGAAGATTCAGAAGACATTCCAGCGGGAAGAGATAGGGAGGGAAATCGTTGTCGCCGACAATGGCAGTTCCGATGACTCCCAGGAGATAGCTCTGAGCCTGGCGTTGGCGCTAACGCTGGGCTGTGAGATTCTATTTTCGAGCTTTTTTCTCAGCGGGCTAGGCCTAGCGCTACTAAACCAAGTTAACAATGTTATGCAGTCTGGCCTGTCATAAATAGATGATTTCTGCCGATTTGGGTTTGGAGGTCCAAATGAGCTCAGGTGAGCCGCCCGCCCGCGACCAATCTTGCAGGCCATCCCTCGCAGAAGGGGAGGAGCAGGATTCAAAGTCGTCGATCACACTGTGGAAGTGGGGCTTGCGGCTGTCGGCCGTCGTGCTCGCGCTCGTGTACAACTGGGTCGAACGGTTTTTCATGAACGTGGACGGAATCTCCTACCTGGATATGGCCTACGCGTATATGAGGGCCGACTGGAAGATGGCGGTTAATGCATACTGGGGCGCGGGATACTCCTGGCTGCTGGGAGCATTCTTGGCGCCTCTTCACGTTCCGCCGTACCGGGAATCCACAGTAGTCCATCTGGTCAATGTCCTCATTTTCATAGCGACGCTCGTTGCCTTCGAGTACTTCTTGACAGGCGTAATCCAGCTTCGTACCAAGGTTTCGGTAAGTGGAGCGGGGCGAATTCCGTTCACAGAGTGGACCTGGTGGGTGCTGGCGTATTTGTTATTCTTGCTGGTCAACGTCTTCATAACGACGATGACCATTGTCACTCCGGATGTGTGCGTCGAGGCAATGGTGCTGCTTGCCTCGGGGATCGTCGTTCGGATAGCAGCCGGGCGCGATGACGCACGTGCCTACGCAACACTGGGAGCGACACTGGGCCTGGCCTATCTAATCAAATCGCCGATGTTTCCCATGGGTCTAGCTTACTTGGGTGTCGCCTGGCTAGCGTCGCCGCGTGCTCGCCGTGTCCATTGGCGGGTCGCCTCGGCGCTTGCGATTTTTCTCCTCGTCAGTGGTCCTTATATCGCAGCGATCTCGCGAGCAGCAGGACGACCCACCATTGGTGAAAACGCACGCATCACATACGGCCATTATGTCTTTGGGATCACGGACTTCTCTTATTGGCAGGGGCAGGTTGCCGGTGCAGGAACTCCCCGGCATCGCGACGCCACACGCAAACTGATGAGCGACCCAGGCGTTTATGAGTTCGCCACAGGCACAGGGGGAACTCTTCCTCCCTACTACAACACCCCCTATTGGGCAGACGGCCTGATACTTCACTTGGACTGGCACGGCCAGTTCCGTGTGTTGCGGGATAGCGCCAAGGAGCTCCTCAATCTCATCTACTATCTTCGCGAATTTGTTTTGGTCTTTCTGATCCTCTTGTTTCTGCAGGAGAGTGCACACAGTTTCCTGCGGCGCCTTCTTGCTTGCTGGCCTATTTGGTTACCCGGGATTGCAGCGGTCGCAATGTACGCTCCCGTACACATCGAGTTGAGGTTCTTGGGCGGTTACGTCCTGATCGTGTGGGCAGGAGTCAGCTTCTCGCTCGAGTTCCCCGATGCCCTGCTCACGCGACGGCTGCTTCGTGCCGTCACGCTCGCTCTTGTTGCCCTCGTCGGATACCGTCTTGTTCACGAACCGACGGGGCCATTGCGGCAAGCCGTTCCTCCGGTGCAATGGACGGTGGCGCAATCTCTCGCGCAGCGCGGCATACGACCGGGAGACAGTGTCGCTCAGATGCTCTTCCACACCCGAGACGTCCACTACTGGGCGCATTTGGCTCGGGTAACCATCGTGGCCGAGGTTCCCTACGAAGAGGAAGACAAGTTCTGGTCTGCGAGCCCGGAAGTCCAGCGGCGCGTCGAACGTCTCTTGCAGCAGACAGGTGCGAAAGTCTTGGTGACGCAGAATCCCCCCTCGCTGCCACCCGGCTCTGGATGGGAGACCATCCCGGGGACGGACTACGCCGTGCTTTCTTTAGCGCCTCGGTGAACGAGGGCACGAGTTGGCGATCATCCGCCGAACTACCGTATAAGCTGGGGTTCTGAGGTGCGCGGAAATAACGGGAAAGCAGCGATTGGGACGGCTCCCTTGCGGCCTCGGCCGCGGCTGCGGACTGTTCTGCGGCGTCGATCACGTGCAAATACCGGGACCTCGTATTGGAAATACGGATCGATGCGTCGGCATCCGTTTGACAGTGGCATTCACAAACTTGAAGAAAGCCGCCTCATACAAGGGATTTCGTAAAGCGCGTTCAACGACTCTGTCGATAAGGCGTTGACCGGAGTTGAGCGGCTCCCCGATTTCTGACACACGCGGAACGAACGCCCATCGGCCAACTTGTCGCTGACGAAATCCATGCTCCAACACGCGTTCGCTCCCACCGCCAGAGGGGCGGCCAGTCGTTGACGAGGTCCGATCTTCTTCCGCTGTTTCATGCGTACAATCAACTGCTCCTCCGCATACAGTCGGTAGATCCGCTTCGCATTCACTTTCCAACCTTCCCGTCGTAACAGCACGGTCAAGCGCCGATATCCGTAGCGCACGTAGGTCGCTGCTATCTCGCACAAGCGGCGCCGCAATACTTCCTCCAACTGCCGCACTTTCCGGCGATACAACCAGGTCGACCATCCCACCTTCATCAAACGCGCTGCTCGCCGTTGCCCGATCTCATACGTTTGCTGAGCCCAGTGGCCCAGTTTCCGCCGCAGACCAGGCTTTACAACTTTTTTGACACGATCTCCTGTAGGATCTGCCGATCTAGGCTGAGATCCGCTACTAGCCGTTTCAAACGCCCATTCTCATCCCGCAACTGCCGTAACTCCCGCAACTCGCTCACTCCCAGCCCGGCGTACTGTTTCTTCCAAGCATAGTAGGTCGCTTCGCTGATCCCCACCTTCCGACAAAGATCGCTTACTTTCTCCCCCGCTTCCGCCTGTCGCAGCACCGCCACGATCTGTTCTTCCGTATGTCCCTTCTTCGGCATCGTCCCTTCTCCTCTCCAGGACTGTTCTGCCTAAGATACCTCCACTTCCCCTTGGTACAGTTGTTGGGTTTTGGGTCAGAGTGAGCTCACGAGCTGCCGAAAACTCGCTTTGAAAGTGTTACAGAAAAAGGGAATCGCTCGTGTTTTTTGGGACTCACTCAAAATCAGTACTTGATTTGCAGTGCTCAACGGCAGTTTACAAGCACTGCCCTAAAACCCTCGTTTTGGAGACAGTGCATTCTGCGGGGAGATCCCTTAACGCCCTATATGGTGCAATTCTGTATGACCCCGCTTGTCGAGATTGATTTATGGACACCCCCCGCTCACTCCTGCCAGCGCCTTTGCGACGCACTCATCGGCCATATGAATATGGCCGCTCACGTAACAACCAGGAGATACAGAGCAGGAATTGCCTAGCAAGTCCTTGCCGCCGGGACCGGTCTGGCGAGGGATGCCACCAAGCATGTATTCGTTAGGGTCGAAGGGTCCGGTCACCACACCATTTTGGCAGGTAGACTCGTTATCACCATTCATCCCATGTGCGCATCCCCAACTTACAATCGGATCGCGCTGAGCTTCAGTTTCGTTGGGGAAGTAATACGCATAAGCACCGCCGCCCTCTGTTCCTTCAGTGCCCAACTCCATTCCCGACCAGCTATCCCCCCCAGTAACGGAGAAATAACCTCCATAAGTGCTCATCGTCGTCAAAAGTGTTGCCTGTGGAACAGTAAGCTGTCCAGCTTTCAGCATACTGGCGATCTGTGCCGGAGTGTAGTCAAGAAACAGGAGCGCACCAGCCGGGGCAGCTTTGGTGACGTTCTGTCCATCAAGTCCCGCACAACTATGCAGACCATCCATGATTGGAAAATTAGTAGTTCCATTTGTACAGTAAGCACCAATTGCGATGGCATGATTCACAGTTCCATGCATCAACTCTTTTTCGCGAAGTATGGTTGTCCATGTTCCCGGCCCACCCATGATGTAGGTGAACCCGCTTGGAGCCGCCCACTTATAGTGTGTCTTAGATGTATCACCCGGAACTTTGCCATCGTAGTTTTTGGTGGGTAGGTCAGAGTCAATGCCAGCTCTTTGTGCTCCGCAGAAATCGCCAGAGACATCCACCGCGCAGCTGGCTGAGCCCGTGCCGGGACAACTAGAACCGTCAGGAAGATACCATTGGGAGCCATCAATATAATGATACATAAAGATAAGTATTCCTTGTGCGACATCGAAAATGGCTATGGAATGATCCCCGTTAGTACTACCGCTCCACGTCGCTTTATTGGGAGCATGAATTCTAACATCAACTAAGCCTACGCCTTTGTATTGATCGTCGTACTCACAGTTACGAATGCGGTACCAAGGGTCAGTCGCTTGTCCATAATAAATAGGTTTGTGAGAACCTCTATCTGCCGCCATGCCGAACATTACTCCTCCTTCATAACTAGGGTTGTTCCCAAGGTCCGTATCTTGCCCGTTGTTACTCAAGGCGTATTTCGCCCTCATGTCGCCGTCCGCGCAGTTCGAGGTGTTCCCAGAGCAATGCTGCAGTACATCCGCAGGCAGCTTCTTGTTCGTAAACGAAGTCGAGGTGTTATAGGGGAACCACGTCGGAGGCGGAGGGTTGGTAATGCTATAAGCGAAGCGGCCCGGTGCCGACTGGGCCAAGGCCTGCGAAGAGAGCGCTACGAACAGCGGCAGCACCATCAACAGGAATTTTAATTTTCCCATATAATGTCCTTTCTTGAACAGGGTTCCAGCAGGGCCAACTAGAGTGGGTACGACCTCATTTGGGACTGTTAGATATAGCTTATAGTAAGTGTTAAGATGGATTAACAATACGCGGTTTTGAGAGCGACATAAACAGGTGTTTGTTAACCTAGTTAAACCGCAAGACAAGGTAAAGCTGCCGACATTTAGAAGGCGTTTAAATATGAATACAAGATTTTCTTTTCTTTTCATTCATTGCCCCCACTGACCTATTGTCTTTTTTCAAGATAACGAATAAGCCACACTCGCCGCGAAGGGCTCAGCTAGCTGTGACAGCATTTTGTGTGGCACTTGTGTGTGTAATAATGCGTGCCCACCGGTTGGGGCGTCAAAATCGGAAGTACATTCGTCCTTAAAGCATGAGTCCCGACTCTGATCCAATCCCATCGTTCCCTTCGTGGTCGTGACCCGATCCCCTCTTTCAGCACAAAGCTGAGCATGATTTCGTCGAAGGAGGCGAAGCAGTTGCGGGACGAGAACACTCGGCTGCGGAAGCTGGTCGCGGATCTGAGTCTGGACAAACAGGCGCTGCAGTCGGTGATTCGAAAAAACGGGTGGGGCTCGTAGCTCTGAAGGCAGCCGTCGAGCAAGTGCACGAGGAATATGCCTTCAGCCAGCGGCGGGCTTGCGGCCTGATGCCGGTGGCGGTATCGACTTACCGCTACCAGACGAGGCGCACGGATGAACCACTACGAACGCGGCTGGTGGAGTTGGCGCGAGAAAAGCTGCGCTTCGGGTATAGGCGGCTGTATTTGTTGCTGCGGCGAGGTGGAGGACCGGTGAACCACAAGCGAGTGCATCGGATATCGGGAGGCCGGGCTGAGCATCCGACGGAAGAATCGGAAACACTGCGTGCGCGTGGGACATCCGCTGCGGGCCTAGACCGCGGCGAATCAGGAGTGGGCGCTGGACCTCGTGCACGATGCAGTGGATTGCGGGTAAGCCATCCGCATGCTGAGCGTGGTGGACGCGTACACACGGGAGTGTCTGGCCTTGGAAGTGGACACCAGCTTCGCGAACCGAAGAGTGACGCGAGTGTTGGACGCGATCGTGGCCGAGCGGGGCAGCCCTTGGCGATCCGCTGCGACAACCGGCCGGAACTCACCAGTCGGCATTTCCTGGCGTCGTGCGTGGAGCGGCAGATCGAGTTAGCAGCCCGTGGTGCAAGTTCGGATTCGTGACCAGAAAGTGTTGAGGTATCCACAGGCTTGGTTTGTAGAATCGGCGCATGGCGATGGGGACGCGCAAGCAGCGGGAGAAGCAAGAAGATTTGTGGATCGCGCACGCGGAGTTGGCATCGGCTCCGGGGCATCCGTTCTATCAGCGTTTGAATGAGTTGCTTGAGGGCGAGTGCTTCGACGAGTTTGTCGAGGGCCGGTGCGCGAAGTTTTATGCCGAGAAGAACGGGCGTCCGTCGTTGACGCCGGGGATTTACTTTCGGGCGCTGCTGATCGGGTATTTCGAGGGCATCGGAGCGGAGCGCGGGATTGCCTGGCGGCTGGCGGACTCGCTGGCACTGCGGCGTTTTGTGGGCATCGCGCTGGACGAGTACACGCCGGATCACTCGACGATTTCGCGCACGCGGCGGCTGATTGATCTGGATACGCATCGCGAAGTATTCGGCTGGGTGTTGGGCGTGCTGGCCGATCGTGGGTTGCTGAAAGGCCAGCGGATCGCGATTGATGCGACGACGCTGGAGGCGAACGCGGCGATGCGTTCGATTGTGCGGCGGGACACGGGCGAGAATTACGAGGAGTTTCTGCGGGGGCTGGCGAAGGCCTCGGGTATCGCGACCCCGACGCGGGAAGACTTGGCGCGGTTGGATGGCACTTGTCAAGAAAGTTGTGTTGGAGAGAATCATGCGGCGGTCTCGAAGCGGGATTGGAACATGGTGTTGAGTTGGGGTAAGGCGGTGGAGATCGAACTAGAACGGCTGGGGCTGCGCCAGCGGCCTTGCTCCAGAGAGGAAACGACCAGGCCGAGTTTCAACTTCAAGCTTTCCTCAGACTGAAAGTAGCCGCCGCTGTTGCGGCGCAGGATTTCCAGTTGGCCGTTCACCGCCTCGACCGCATTGGTGGTGGAGAAGGAACGGCGGATGGATTCCGGATAAGCGACGAAGGCCAGATAGTGCACCCGCTTTTTGCGTACCTCGGCGATGAATGCGGGATAGGGTTTGGCAAAGCGATCGCAGAGTTGCTCGAACGGTTGCTGGGCGACCTCGGGATTCCAGGAAGACTTGATGGCCCGCCAGCGTTGTTGAAACTCGGCGCCGTCGGTTTTGCCGAGATGAGTTTTAGCGTTGCGCTGCAGGTGTACGGTACAAAGTTGGATGTCGCCGCTGGGGAACAAGCTTTGGGTGATGGGCAGGAGACCGGAAAAATCGTCGTGCACGAGGATCAGGACACGCCGCAAGCCGCGCTCGATCAGGCCGCGCAGCACCAGCTTCCAGTCTTCGAGATTTTCGCGGCCGGGGCGGGGCAAGCAGGTGAGAATCTGCTTTCGGCCGTCACGGCGCAGGCCGAGCACGACGTAGATGCAGGCGGAACGAAGACGATCGCCATCACGAAACTCGATGTACTTGCCGTCGAGGAATACGGCGAGCAGATCAGGATCGATGGGGCGGCTGTTGCGCAGATCGAGTTCTTCAATCAAACCTATCGCGACACGATCTAATTCCTGTTGGGAGCCAGAAAGTCCCATTTTCTGCAGAGCCTCCTTGGCAGCGTTCAACGAGCGAGCCGAAGCCAACAAGCCGAGCAACAGAGCCTGGGTTTCTTCGGGATAACCGCGCTGATAGGGCGGGGGCAAGGTGGCAGGACGGAAATCTCCGCTACGGGTGCGGGGAACTTGAACTTCGAGAGGGATGGCGCCGAGTTGCAGGGAACGATCATAAAAACCGTTGGGCTTATCGTGCGCGGTGCGTTCCAGGTAAGCTTGGCGCTCGGCCTGGCCGACACGAGAGAGCAACCAAGCCAGCAATTCGCGCAGGTTGAAGTCCGCCAGCCCGGAGGCGAGGGCCTGCTGAATCTCCGCCGGCAACGATTCCGGGGAGGACTTTGGAGGTAGACTGGCTTTCGGATCTGTGGCCATGAGCAACTCCTATCGAAGAGACTGAGGTACACGGATCTTTCCCCAGGGCGGCGACCCTGGGGATTTGTGTTTGAGTAGCCTACGCTCGGAAGCCAGTCAAGGCGCAAAGAACGCGCCATCCGCTGGGCTCTTCCACTCCTTATTCGACGTCCGCTTCTTGCGCTTGCGATCCAACCGCGCCAAGTCTTCCCGCGTCGGGGTCGCGATACCCGAGGCCTTCGCCAGCCCCCGCAGAAACTCCTCGTAATTCTCGCCCGTGTCCCGCCGCACAATCGAACGCATCGCCGCGTTCGCCTCCAGCGTCGTCGCATCAATCGCGATCCGCTGGCCTTTCAGCAACCCACGATCGGCCAGCACGCCCAACACCCAGCCGAATACTTCGCGATGCGTATCCCGATCAATCAGCCGCCGCGTGCGCGAAATCGTCGAGTGATCCGGCGTGTACTCGTCCAGCGCGATGCCCACAAAACGCCGCAGTGCCAGCGAGTCCGCCAGCCGCCAGGCAATCCCGCGCTCCGCTCCGATGCCCTCGAAATACCCGATCAGCAGCGCCCGAAAGTAAATCCCCGGCGTCAACGACGGACGCCCGTTCTTCTCGGCATAAAACTTCGCGCACCGGCCCTCGACAAACTCGTCGAAGCACTCGCCCTCAAGCAACTCATTCAAACGCTGATAGAACGGATGCCCCGGAGCCGATGCCAACTCCGCGTGCGCGATCCACAAATCTTCTTGCTTCTCCCGCTGCTTGCGCGTCCCCATCGCCATGCGCCGATTCTACAAACCAAGCCTGTGGATACCTCAACACTTTCTGGTCACGAATCCGAACTTGCACCACGGGCTGCTAGGCAGCAAGCGCCGATCGGAGTTGGGTTCCGCCTAGGATATTCAGCATTCGTTTTAGGTTGTACACCAGGGTCGCCAAGCTGATCTCCGTCTGGGCTCCGGCGAGACCACGTAACAAAAAGCGTGGGTATCCGAAGATACGGTACTTTATCGTGGCGAACGGATGTTCCACCGTTGATCCTCGCAACCGCATCACTTCCGCAGTGGTTCGTTGTTGCATGCGTTGCAGGGCATCCTCATGCAGGTTCCGAGAAACGTAGCGCCGTGGGCCTAGGGTGCAACGGGCTTTGAGTGCCTAGGGTGCAACGGGCTTTGAGTGCGCACGAGCCGCAGGTTTTTCGTCGGGAAGTATACGTCACGGCACGATCCTTCTTAGAGAACTGCTTGCGCCAAAGCGTCTGGCCTGCTGGGCATCGGAAGGTGTCGCTTTTCTCGTCATAGACGAACTCAGTGCGGTCGAAAAGTTTGCCGCCCCCGTGATTGTTGACCGTGCGCTTGGGCGGCACGTAGGGCACGATACCCTGGGACTCGCAGGTTTCCGACTGCTCGCCATTGGAGTAACCGCCATCGGCGATCACGTTTAGGGAAGGTGGTGAACCGACTGCCTGCTTTGCTGCTTGTGCCATGGGCAACAGCATGCGTTGGTCGTTCGCATCGGTGGTGACCTTGTGAGCCACGATCAGCGCATGTTTCGCATCGACGGCGGTTTGCACATTGTAGCCAGGCGTGAGTTGCCGTCCGATCTTCATAAAGCCTGCCTCTGGCTCCGGGTCGCTCTTTAGTTTTTCCAGAGCATCGGCCACCGCGCTCGCATCAATCACCACCTCGTTCTGTTCTTCGGCTCGCTCCAACTGATCCAGGTAACGCTTCAGCGCCTCGCGCTCGCGAACCCGATCCACACTGCTCACCGACTGGAACTTCGAACCATCGATCGCTACCCACTCGCCACGCACCAAGCCCACGGAGCGCGCAAAACGCACCAGTTCCGCACCTGCCTCGGCTACCGCCTCACGATGCATCCGCCGGAATTCCGCTATCGACTTGTAATCGGGAACCAGCCGGCCCAACAGCCACATCACTTCCACGTTGCGCTGGCACTCGGTTTCCAACCGGCGCGAGGACCGAATCTGCCACAGATACCCGTACAGATACAGTTTCAGCAGATCACGCGGGTCGTAACCAGGACGTCCGGTCTCAGCTGGCTCGGAGCGAACGAAGCCCAGCTTCGCCATGTCCAGCCGGCCCACAAACGCCTCGATCACACGGCAGACATGATCTTCTGGAATCAGTTCATCCAATGTCGTTGGAAACAGCGTGTGCTGACTGCGTTGTCCGCCTTCGATGTAGGCCATGAAGCGACGACCTCGCTGGCCGCCATCTTCGCATCATTGTTATCGATTTTCCAGTGTGTTTCGTAACAGCTTCAAACGCCGTCCCTTGCCCCTCGCGCTCCCCCATCCCGGCTCAAACCCGAGATGGAGCAGCAGAAAGTTGTCGTATTCTTACGTGAACGAAAATAGGGGGCAGGTCATTTCGACATACACCATTCCCCTTTCTTTCGCAAAAATCATACTCAGCTTTGTGCCGAAAGAGGGGATCAGGTCACTTCCGGCAGCGGTCGGCTGTGATCTCCCGCTGGCTTTTCTCCCGGTGCCGGTTGGGTCGGGGCGACCCCCGCCGTGATATTCTCTTCTGACGTTGGGCCGCGCACGCCGACTGATGCGTGACACATCCTTCCGTCTGAGATGCCCGGCGGTTAAATGTCTCAGAGTACATCACACCCGCCCTACGCCCTTATGACTAACATGCTCCTGGCTTGCCAGCCAGCCGCTTCGCCACGCACGGGTCAATGATGTGGATGTGGCTCAGCACTCCCGGCATGTTAAAGAACTTGAGGACAACCTTCTCGGCGACCGTTGCGCTATCTTCAACTACTGCAAGGCCATTTGATCCTGTGCAGGTTTTGGGGTAGCCGCCACCCGGACAACTCAACCCACCATTGGTGATAATCCATGCAGGAGTGCCAGTATTCAGGCTATTGAAGAATCTCGAATTCACGCCTGCGGTGCTTGCTGCCATGCCACCCTCGAGAGGTCGTACGTAGAGGCCGTTCCCGTCGCCGCCCGTATCAGCGATATACCCACCATAAGTCTGCATGGCGGTGCAGATGGGCTGCTGCCAGAGGGGAAGTGACCCACAGTTATAGCCGGAATCAATGTAGAACCAATTTCCATCAAGCGGCCTGAGATTGTCTACGAACTTGCAACCAGCAGCCGCACCATAGGCTGGAAAGACATAACCATCGGCAATGCCATTACCAGATGATGATTTTCCACACTGATAGTTGAGTGGAATGGCATGGTTGATGGTATTTTGCATGATTTCTTCTAGACGAACGTACCTCGCTCCATTCGAGTCATTCATGCTTGACCATGAGTCGTCAGTATTCCACGGTGTGAGTTGATTGAATGGATAATCAAAAGATGTGTAATACCAGCTTAGTTGGCATTGTGGTTGGGCGTCGGCTTGAGCTGGCGTGGTAGCCGTGCAGTTTGTTGGCAGCGATCGCACTTGATATGTCCCGCCATTATAAAAGTAACTTGTGATGATTCTGCCTCCGGGAGTGGAATCAATGTCCGTGCTCTGATCCCATACAACAAGGTTCTCATCGCCGAAGTCAGAGTCCCACGTTGCTCCAGAAGTCATGTGGAAGTACAGACCAAGCGGGCTGTACTGGGAATTTGCAGGTGGAGCAGATACGCTCACGATCTTGAATAGCGGATCACTCTGACTGGCGTAATAAAAACCGCCCTTCTGGCTGTTATGGCCTCCGTTGCTGGGAAGGGTGGAAGTAATGGAACTGGTTGCACCCGATCCGTTCGAATCGCCCCCAAACATGTTGTTCACGATGGCGTCGGAATTGGGATAGAGGTGGCTGCCTGCGTCCGCGGGCAATGGCGTGGTGAAGATCGACCCGGGGTAGAACTGCTGCGTAACCGGCTGTTGATTCTCGACAGTCCAAACCCCCGTAGTACTCCCGTGAGAGCCTGTGTCAAAAACAGCGGTAACGAACTGCACTGTGCTCATCGTCACGGAACAGGAGCCAGTGCCACTGCAGGCCTGGCTCCAGCCGTTGAAAGATCCCGATGTACTTTCGTAGAGTGCGACCGAAGTTCCGAAGTTGAACTCGGCCGCGCAAGTGCTGGGACAGTTAATGCCCGACGGTTTGCTGCTTACCCTACCATTCCCCTTGACCGTAACGAAAAGGGAGCGACTACTCGGGTGTCTGGGAAAAAGCAGGCCGAAGACCACCGTTAAGGTGATAAAAATTAGAGCACTGCGAAATTTTGAGGACGTAAGTACTCCTAACAAAGTGTGCGGAACACTTCTTATGCGGCAAGGCTCATTCCGACTCATCGGTGAGAATTGGCTTGCTTCAATTACACTCATCGATCCTGCCCTTTGGGAAAATGTCCAGCAAAGTCTCAAAATGGACTGTTCGTTGCGGCCACTAAGAACCGGCGCGGTCTCCGGTGGCGTGAGCAGATAGCCGCGCTCAAAGGATATTGCTTTGAATAGAATATACAAAAAGGCCGTTTCGTCCATTGCCATAAGAATCGAGGATCAGCACGTTGAATACCGCTAAATCAAGGACGGAGTCGATCACTCCCACGAGTACGAACCTTCCGACTTCGAGTAACGTGGTAGACAAGGACTACCATTCGGGGACGTGCCTGTCGGTGTGCGGGGCTTGGAGTGCGGGCCTCGCCCAATCACATCGAGGATACGGAGATTGGCGGGTAACAAGAAGGCGTGCGATCTGGTGCTGCTCCTTTGACAAAACGATTGGAGGCGAGGCACCGCGAGGTTTTTGTCGATCTCTCGGGCGGGCTCTATGACGAGTTGTGGGGCTGAGCTACGTCGAGGGCCTTACCCATGATAACTCCGCCGCCTGACGGTCGTGACCGGGAGTTCGACGTTCACCTGACAACTATGACACCCACACACATCCCAAGGTGCGGGCTTGGCTGAGCACAGCGCGCCCGGCTATGACATGCGGTACACCCCGCTACACTCCGCCAATTCCTCTTCAATCAGGTGGCACTTTGGTTCGACCTCATCACCTAGCCTGCCATTCGGCGCGGTTCGTTCACTAGCGTCGAGAGTTCGTGCGGAAAATGAAGTTTTTCGCACAGGGGTACAACCACTCCAGTTTGCCCGTTTATCTGGACGGCTACGGCCGGTTCGATCTGCAGAAGGCCGCGAAACCTTGTTCGCGTATGTCCGGTACACGACACTGTAGGTCTACCCCGGGCGGAGCTTCGTTCAATCAAGAGCGAATTTTCAGACCCCTTCCGTTTACAAACCGGAAATGGAAATTCCGGTCTGAATCTGTTAATCTCCCGCTAAAAGGGAGTGTCTACTACCTGAGCGCCCGAAACGGAAATTCCGGTTGAGACATATGCAGTCACAGTCTTTTCCTCGCCTGCTGGTGAATGCTTCGGGTCAGCCCAACGGGAATGAACAGCCGAACCTTTTGTTTGCAGGTGATTTTTATCTTCGTCCCGACCATCGCTTTCACAGTCGATGTGACCTTTTCGCTCCGGAGATAATGGAATTAGTTCAGCAGTCCACTTTTTCAGTCGTAAACTTCGAGGGGACGCTAGCTGCCGGGGACAACCAAGGAATTTCCAAAGAAGGTCCTCATCTAGCGTTAAACCATCGTGCTCCCGCACTCCTGAAATCGGCCGGTTTTCGCGGGATTACACTGGCGAACAATCACGCGATGGATTACGGGGTGGAAGCATTGCGGACCACACTTCGGCTCTGTGAGGATTGGGGTCTCCATCATGTGGGCGCCGGCTTCAACTCGGAGGAGGCACTACAGCCACTGAAGGTGTGCTTACTTGGGAACGTGCAGGTCCAGATCCTCTCATTCTGTGAACGCGAATTCGGCGTCAGTGTAGGCAACGCAGCTGGTACTGCATGCCTCACCAGCCCACAGGCTGAGGATGCCGTCAGGCAGGCAAAGCAGCAGGGTGATATTGTCATTGTTTGTGCCCACGGGGGAAACGAGTTGATGCCGCTCCCTTCCGCACAGCGGCGAAAGCAACTCCAGCACCTGATAGACGCGGGCGCAGATCTGGTAATCGGACACCACCCCCATGTGCCACAAGGGTGGGAGCAGTACGCGGGTCGCTACATATTTTACAGTCTGGGAGACTTCTACTTTGACAGCACTAATGGCAGGCGCTATGAATATCGAGACTGGGGATTCATGGTCCGGGTGCATCTCGAAGAGCGCTGCATCAAGACATTGGAAATCGTGCCGTACGAGCGTGTACACGACAAAGTCGTGGCCCTGGGCAGTCGGAGGGATGCCGCATCACACATTTCACATCTCGAACAACTTTCGAGCATTCTCGCTGGCTCGGAGTTCGAAGGTTATTGGCAGCACCTGGCGGTGGACCGGTTGTCTGCGTATAGACCTTTCTTACGCAGCTGCCTGGTATACCCTCGCGTTTCGTTCCGCGAGCGTCTCAAAGAGGCTCTTAGGATGGGCCGCGACATGTGCGACCTCTGGGGTTTCACGGAACGGCGACGAGCATGCCCACCAACCCATCGTTCAAGATCGCGCTTAGCGAGACAGGCGCTGGGGACCCTTAATACGATTCGTTGTGACTCACACCGGTGGGCGATCGAAACCGCTCTAGCCGTTCTGGCAGGCGAATGCGTGGATCTGCGCTCACAAGAAATTAAGGACAAGCTTGAGGACATGAGCCCGTTTTACGGGCAGGGATACTTTTAAATTAGAATTAGGGTTGTTCGCCTGCTCAATGACCGGAATCTGGCTCTTGTACAGTTAGAAGCAGATGATCCCTCACGGTTCCGGCTCCCGCTCGGTCAGTTCCTTCTCCACGTCCCGCTTCCGCGAAGCTGATGGCCCGCCCTGTCTTGGTCCCTTGGTCCTATCCTCCCAAGCCGTGATCTCATCGATAGTCAGCACGAACATCGCTCGCTTACGCCGGACAGGTTCTGAGAGCCTGGATCGCCGCTCTATCGTTGATACCCTTGAATTGGCAACACCACGAGTTGCCTTGCGACGATTACAAGGAGCACTCCCTCGAAAATTCTCTGCTAAATTTGCATTCCGTTCTCGGCGATAGCAAGGTTTATGGGTGTGATTGTGACTTCGTACCCAAGCTTGCGAAGTGCTCGCGCCAGCGTCCGGGCGCGTTTGTTCTTGGCCTTGGGATCAGGTTCAACGCCCTGCTCGATAAATCGCACCCCCTCGTGCAAGATCTTCCAAACCAAACGGCAGAGCCGATGAGCGACGGCCCAGATGGCGGACTGATAGCCCAGCCGGGCAGCAGACGCCGGAACACGACCTGAAAATGACTACCTTTCTTCTTGACGGCAGCGTGTGCCGCTTGGTTCAGCACCCGGCGCAGATATTTATTGCCCTTGGCGGAGCGACTGCTGTGGTTCTCTTCGGCGCTTTCGTCTTTTCCGGGACAGGTCCCCACCCAAGAAGTCAATTCCGCTGCTGAGGGAAATGTACTGGCTTGCACCCCCACTTCAGCGATGATCTGCTGCGCCGAATCCACTCCCAAACCGGGCACTTCCGCCAGTCGCATCACCGCCTCTTGATGCGGCTTCATGGCTTGCGCGATCAGGGCGTTGAGCTTGGCGATTTGCCTGTCGTTCAGCTGCAGCCGTTCCAGCTGTAATCCGAGCATTGATCCAGTCCCGCAGTTGGTCCGCAATCAAGTCATTAGCCTTTGCGTCGGGGTGATCATCCAACGGAGTCACCCATAGGGTATTTTCTGGCCCCTGGTCTTTCAATCCATCGATCAGTTCGATCACGGGAACGCCGTCCGCGGCTAACACACTTTTGATCTTCTGGTGCTGGGCCTTGAAAGGGTAGCCATCGTCATTGATCTCATGCAACTCTGGCAGGAGCGCTACCAGGAGGCTTGTCCGGTCACTTCGCGTCGAACTGGCTAGGCTTTTCAAAGCGGATTTGCATGCCTGAAAACCAGGCCTACCATCATCGTAGAGCGACGCGTAGTAATCTTTCCAATTGGGGCGCGACCCAATACGTCTCAATACGCCGTCATATCTGTTTGCCAAGAAAGCTATGAGGTAGGACCGATCGATCAGAAAGCCCTTCTTTTCGATCGGTACCGGCTCTGGATCGTTGATAAAGAAAACCAGGATGACGAGGTCCGGACGAAAAGCTCGTCCTTGTGTTTCGTAGTACGTTACTTCCTGCACCGTATCATAATTTCCGACCCCAGCATTGATGACCTCGAACCTCTTGTATCCGGCCGAGCGAGCCTCATTAAGCTTGCGCTCCAGAATCTTCGCGGCGGTATCCTCCAGGCGGACGCCCCAACCGAAAGTCGTCGAGTCTCCTAACATCATAATTCGGTACGTCCCCGGAGGCTTAGTCAGAGGGTATTCGTAATCGCGCAGGCCGTGTGAGTTGATCTTTACATCGACCCCCATCAGAAAGGCTTGGCTGTTGGGAGCATGCGCAAAGCTCAAGTTAGAGTCAGGAACCGGACGCTTCAGCTGCACGGCATACTTCCACATCTCCATTGAAAAATCCTTACTGCGGTAGAAGGCGATGCGAAGGCCGACTTCCAGAAAGAGTGAAGTCAAGAACAACGCAAAAGCAAACAATGCCAGCTTGGCCAGCAGACTTCGAACCATCGCACGATACCTCCTTCAAGCGGAAACCAGTAGGGACCCCTGAGTGGTCATTGAGCCGATGACCGAAAAATAGGCACAGCGCTGCTGTGCTTACTTGGACTCACGACCAACAATTTGCCGGGCCACTACAATCAGGTCATAGTCTCCCGAAAGTCTGGAAAACGATCGCGAAATCACTGATGAATCCAGCCTTGCGCCCCTCGTCCAGTTTATTAAACTCTGCCGACCGCAGTAATCTGAAAATCACGGCGTGGGCCCGGCCGATTTTGCGTGAAAGTCGTCTTACGGAACGGTTATGAGATCGCTAGGCCTGGGCTGCCACCACCTGGCAGCTTAGCTCATTGTATGTCCTTTCCGGGCCTAACAGCCCGGGGTGCAAGTAGCGGATTTCCTGCACGCCGGGCGACATAGTCGGCTACGCGATCTCACGAAACACTTGGCAAGGGACGCGGAGATTCGGCTTTTGCAAAACCGCGTCTTATTTATCCGACACGGGAAGAGTAAGTAATGGGTCAAAACACTGCCGAAGCGGTTCTTCCACTCCCGCGGCGTGCCCGCGCCCAACAGTTGGCGCTGGATCAGGCTTAGATTGAACGCGCCCACGTGGATCAGTTGCCGTTTCCAAATGTTTTCCTGTCCGCGCAGATGGCAGCGCCGCATCGCGCCCGTCTCGTAGCAGTGCGCGAAGCTGCGCTCCACTAACTCGCCGCGCCGCCGCAGTAAACTCTTGCCATACTCACCCCGCACCCGCCGCCGGTTCGCATACACCGCTTGCTGCTCGGCCTGTTTGCCCGCCCAGTTCCGCCGTCCCTTCTGTTTCTTCTCGGGGATGTAACTGCGCACGCCATACGCCTTCATCCGCTTCACCACCGCGCCGCTGTGATAACCCTTGTCGGTCACCGTCTCTTCGATGCCGGCCACGTTCACCTGCGGCGCTTGGTTGGGTCGCAACTCCGCCTCGCGCCCGACCTGCTCCGCCACCGCGGGAGTACAAGGAAAGTTGTGTTTGGTTTTACTTGGGAAGTGAAATAGTTTTTTTATTTCACTTCCCAAGATTTGGATTCAGCCGCAGCGAGGAAACAGTCACCCGCAGGGCCGCAGCGTAGCGGAGGAGGCGCGTTCTTTGCGCCTTGACTGGCTTCCGAGCGTAGGCTACTCAAACACAAATCCCCAGGGTCGCCGCCCTGGGGAAAGATCCGTGTACCTCAGTCTCTTCGATAGGAGTTGCTCATGGCCACAGATCCGAAAGCCAGTCTACCTCCAAAGTCCTCCCCGGAATCGTTGCCGGCGGAGATTCAGCAGGCCCTCGCCTCCGGGCTGGCGGACTTCAACCTGCGCGAATTGCTGGCTTGGTTGCTCTCTCGTGTCGGCCAGGCCGAGCGCCAAGCTTACCTGGAACGCACCGCGCACGATAAGCCCAACGGTTTTTATGATCGTTCCCTGCAACTCGGCGCCATCCCTCTCGAAGTTCAAGTTCCCCGCACCCGTAGCGGAGATTTCCGTCCTGCCACCTTGCCCCCGCCCTATCAGCGCGGTTATCCCGAAGAAACCCAGGCTCTGTTGCTCGGCTTGTTGGCTTCGGCTCGCTCGTTGAACGCTGCCAAGGAGGCTCTGCAGAAAATGGGACTTTCTGGCTCCCAACAGGAATTAGATCGTGTCGCGATAGGTTTGATTGAAGAACTCGATCTGCGCAACAGCCGCCCCATCGATCCTGATCTGCTCGCCGTATTCCTCGACGGCAAGTACATCGAGTTTCGTGATGGCGATCGTCTTCGTTCCGCCTGCATCTACGTCGTGCTCGGCCTGCGCCGTGACGGCCGAAAGCAGATTCTCACCTGCTTGCCCCGCCCCGGCCGCGAAAATCTCGAAGACTGGAAGCTGGTGCTGCGCGGCCTGATCGAGCGCGGCTTGCGGCGTGTCCTGATCCTCGTGCACGACGATTTTTCCGGTCTCCTGCCCATCACCCAAAGCTTGTTCCCCAGCGGCGACATCCAACTTTGTACCGTACACCTGCAGCGCAACGCTAAAACTCATCTCGGCAAAACCGACGGCGCCGAGTTTCAACAACGCTGGCGGGCCATCAAGTCTTCCTGGAATCCCGAGGTCGCCCAGCAACCGTTCGAGCAACTCTGCGATCGCTTTGCCAAACCCTATCCCGCATTCATCGCCGAGGTACGCAAAAAGCGGGTGCACTATCTGGCCTTCGTCGCTTATCCGGAATCCATCCGCCGTTCCTTCTCCACCACCAATGCGGTCGAGGCGGTGAACGGCCAACTGGAAATCCTGCGCCGCAACAGCGGCGGCTACTTTCAGTCTGAGGAAAGCTTGAAGTTGAAACTCGGCCTGGTCGTTTCCTCTCTGGAGCAAGGCCGCTGGCGCAGCCCCAGCCGTTCTAGTTCGATCTCCACCGCCTTACCCCAACTCAACACCATGTTCCAATCCCGCTTCGAGACCGCCGCATGATTCTCTCCAACACAACTTTCTTGACAAGTGCCACTGCAGCGCTTCCTTGTCCAGGCTCAGATCCGCCACCAGCTTCCGCAGTTTCGTGTTCTCGTCACGCAACTGCTTCGCCTCCTGCGCCTGGCTCACATCCATGCCGCCGTACTTTGCCTTCCAGGAGTAGAGTGTGTGCTTAGACACACCCACCTCTCGCGCCACATCTTCCACTTTCCGCCCCGCCTCTACTTGCTTCAGCGCCCCGATCATCTGCGCTTCCGTGTGCCTGCTCTTCGACATACCCGCTTCTCCTTTCTTTCGCTGAAATCATACTCAGCTTTGTTCCGAAAGAGGGGATCAGGTCACATTTCCAGAGACCCCGGCTGTAGGCGGACCTACTCCTGACGCGGCGCACCATTACCGCCCTCGGCCTCGGTTTAGTGTTGATGGTACGCCTGTGTGGGAGTATCGTTCTGTGAGGTTTCGAGGGCGCCATTGAGCCTGTACAGCAAGATCCTTGAGGCGGCACTGCTTCCCTTGCACGACGTCTTGTTCGGAAGAAACTATTTCCGGCACCGAATTTTTCTGGAAAAAAGCCAATGGTGGCCGGCCGAACGGCTACGCGACTTCCAATGGCAGGAATTGCAGCGTCTGCTCAAGCATGCATTCGAGGCGGTTCCCTACTACCGGCAAAAGTACGCCACAGCCGGCGTCTCGTTACGTGACGTCCGAAATTGGGATGACTTTCGCAATCTACCGGCTCTTACGCGGCAAGAAGTTAATACGTATCGTCAGGAGTTGTGCTCGACAAGCTACTCGGGACGGCTCCTGCCCGAGGCTACGGGAGGTTCTACTGGGGTACCCACGAGGTTCTTTATTACTATTGAGAGTTATGATTGGCGATCCGCAGCCAGCCAGCGAGCTAGTGCCTGGAGCGGGAGTTTGCTGGGCGAGCGAACGCTTTATCTGTGGGGTGGTCCGATCCGCCCGCAAACGGCTTGGCAGCTCAATAAGGAACGGTTGTATCACTGGGTGCGCCGCGAGCTGCTGATCAGTACATTCCGGCAGACGGACCAGTTCTGGGAGCAGACTTGGCGGCGAGCCGCGGCGTTCCGTCCGCGCTTCGTAGTCGGTTATGTTTCAAGCTTGGAGTCGTTTGTCCGTTACGGCCAACTTCATGGTATGGGGCTGCCTAAAGTGAGAGCTATTTTGGCGATAGCCGAGCCAGTCTATGACAGCCATCGTCAACTTGTGAGAGAGACACTGAACGTGCCGCTGTTCAGCAACTATGGTTCACGGGAGTTCATGTCGATCGCGGCGGAGTGTGACGTACATCAAGGATTGCACGTTAATGCTGAGAATATCCTGCTCGAAACCAAGAATCCTGCTAACGAGGGATCATCTGAGTTCCTCATCACCGATCTGCACAACTACGGCATGCCATTTATTCGTTACGAGATCGGGGACATCGGGGCACTGGATTCCAAGCCGTGTCCGTGTGGCCGTGGGTTGCCCAAGATTCGTTCGATTGAAGGCCGCACGCTAGACGTGCTCCGCGGCAAGGATGACCGGGTTGTGCCGGGAGAATTTTTCCCACACCTGCTCAAGGAAATTACTGAGATCTCCGAGTTCCGGGTCGAGCAAACAAGCCTTGATCAGATTCTCTTATCGGTGGTCCTCAATGGCCCGATGTCGGAGGAGAGTCACGCATTGTTGAAGAGCCAAGTCGTCAAAGTTTTTGGTGACAGTACTCGCCTGGAGATCCAACAGGTGCCCTCCATCCCACTGCGAGAGTCCGGCAAACGACGAGTGACGATTGGCTTAACAGGCTGCTGAAAAATGAGCATACAGACGTGACTCCTCCAGCAGATCAAGGCGAATCAGTGGGTCGCCGCCTGACAAAAACTTATACGCCATTGACCATATCTTTGCTAGGGAGACTCTGATTATGTCCTTTTTGAATCAGACGCGTCGTTTGTGTGCACGCCTTATTTGGGTTGCCTTTGGGCTGGTGGGCATCATAGTACTCTTCACCGTGGCTCAGCTGAGCGCGGAGGAGACATTCGCACGCGCTGTTTCCGTGGGCAGCTACGCATTTGGTCTCACGGTTGCGGGCTGCGCACTCGTTGTACTGCACAAATGGGGAGAAGCTCTGTACCTAGTCGAGGACTGGATCTCCGAAGTATGCTGCAAGATGCCACTGACGGCTTATTTGTTAATCTGCCTTGGACTGGGAATTGGCGCACGCTTGACATGGGTAGCGCTCTTTCCAGCCCCGCTTCATGCTGATGGTTTGCACTATTTCAGACTGGCTTCGGAACTGGCGCAAGGCCACGAATATCGTTCTGAGACAGGAGATCTCGCTTACTGGCCTCCTGGGTATCCGTTCGTCATCTATGTTGGGCTTAGGTTCTTTGGTTTACATGCCTGGGTGGTCACGGTACTTAACGTATTGCTGTTTACCGTCAGTGTGCTTTTAGTGTACGCCGTTGGACGTTGGATTGCGAACGATAAAGCTGGTCGGCTTTCAGCTCTGCTGTTGGTTATCTGGCCCAATTACCTCGCCTCCGCTGGCTTGGGCAGCAAGGAAATGGTCGTGGTACCCTGCCTGCTGGCGACTCTTTTCCTCTATCTCCGTTCGCGAACTGCAAACGGGGTTAGCAAGATGATTGTCCTTTGCCTGGCAGCAGGAGCAGTTTTGGGCTTTGCGAGCTTAACACACCCCTCATTCCAGTTGTTTCCCGTCGTACTACTAACTTACGAGTGGCTTAGCTCTAGTACGCCCAGGAGCTTCCTGAGACTAGCTGTGCTGTTAGCGGGGATGGCATTGGTCATTTTTCCCTGGGCGCTACGCAATCATAAAAAACTGAGACGCTGGGTGATCATCTCCGATAACGGTGGCGACGTTTTCTATCGTGCCAACAATTCGCGGGCGAAGGGCAGTTATGAGCCTGAGGGAGAAACGCCGCTACCTTACGATGAAGTGCAACGTGACCGAGTGGGCTATCAGTTGGGAAAGTGCTGGATCGTATCCCATCCGCGCCAATTTCTGTGGCTTGCCGAACGCAAACTCACCTTCTTCTTGGGTGACGATGGCGTCGGTGTATATGAAAGCATGAAGCGCGGACTGGGAATCACCGGCTGGCCTTACTTCCTCTTCAGAGCTGTAGCGAATGGCTATTGGTTCTTGATTTGGATCTCGATCCTCAACATGATGCGCCTACGATGGAGGACTGCCGCCTCATTCCGTCCAGAATTGCTAACACTGATGCTCAGTTTTCTCTTTCTGCTGCCAATTCATAGTGTGTTCGAGACGGATTCCCGTCATCATGTACCCGTGATCGGAGCCCTCGCTGTTCTAGCGGCGGTCCTCGTTTGCCGGAGGATGGACAACAAACCGCTCTATCTAGTCGGCGATGAATTATGCGATCATACCGGACCACCTTGAGACACCTACAATCGGTACTTCTCAATCCCCTTCAGTGGCCTCCAACACTTCAGTATTGATGATCAGCCTATTCCGATTCTTCACCGGCAGATTTGACCGGAAACGCTCATTCGGATTGGTACAGCAAACGGGGCACCTCAGATTCCCGTTGTAACTTAACTTCCCTTCCTTGCCCGCGCCTTTGCGCGCGAACTTCGATCCAGGTCCGTTCTCGATTCATGCGTACCGTTCGACCATTCTTCCACCAGGACCGAGGCAGTTCATCAGGTGACCACCACCCGCCGCCAGCCCGACAAGCATACACGGGTGCAACAGTTTCCGTCTCGCAGGCCAGAACAACGTGTCTTGTTTGAGTTCATTTCCGCGGTCAAACCACACTTAAGGACACTCTGAATAAGCACTGGTCTTAAAATCGAGTAACGTCAAAGCTCGGGAAATGCTACTTCCCCTCGATCCGGAAGTTGTTTCTCGCGCCCGTCCGAGCGCCTTTAGCCATGCGAAGAAGGACAGAGATCACGCCGCCAGCAGCAGTTTGTTGCGACTGACAAACAGGTTGACCAGAGCGCAGGTGACAAACAACCGATGCGCGTTCTTCTTCAGTCCCCGGTAGCGCACTTTCACGAATCCGAACTTCAGCTTCATCACCTGAAACACATGCTCGACCTTCGCCCGCACCTTCGACTTCGTCCGGTTCTTCGCCCACGCCACTTCGTCCACAATCTGACCTTTGGAGCGACAGCGCCGTTGCGTGTAATCTTGCGCTCGGGGCGCGCCCTGGCGGATCACTTCCGTTTGTCCCTGATAAGCCCCGTCACCCCACACCCGCGTCTCTTCTCCGTGCAGCAGATCGGGCAAAACCGCCGCATCGGAAACGTTGGCTGCCGTCACCACTGCCGTGTGGATAATCTTGGTCTTACTGTCCACCCCTACGTGCGCCTTCATCCCGAAATACCACTGCTTCCCCTTCCTAGCCTGATGCATCTCCGGGTCGCGGCTCTGGTCGCGGTTTTTGGTCGAACTGGGCGCGTGAATGATGGTCGCGTCCACGATCGTGCCGGTCGTAATCCGCACTCCCTGGGCTTGCAAATGCAGGTTCACCGTCCCCAGTATCTCCTCCCCCAAGTTGTGTTCTTCCAACAGGTGCCGGAATTTACACACCGTGGTCTCATCTGGCACCGGCTCCGCTCCCAAATCAATCCCCGCGAACTGCCGCAGGATCGCCGAGTCGTACAAGGCCTCTTCCACCGCGGGGTCCGCCAGATTGAACCACTGCTGCAGAAAATAAATCCGCAGCATCTTTTCCAGTTCTTTCGGCCGTCGCCCGTTGCCTGGCTTCGGATAGTACGGCTCGATCAAGGCGCACAACTTTGCCCACGGTACCACTTGCTCCATCTCTTCCAAGAACATCGCCCGCCGTGTCTTCTTCGTATATCGCTCGAACCCCGTCATCATCGCCAGTGTCCTCTGCTTGCTTCGAGATTCCATCTGGCGCCACTCTATCTATTCTCGTTGTGGAAAGGAAGCACTTATTCAGAGTCTCCTTAACAGCCCGGGGTGCAAGTAGTGGATTTCTTGCAAGTCGGGCGACGTAGTCGAGTGCGCAATCTCACGAAGCACTTCGCAACCGACCCGGAGATGCGGCTTCTGCAAAGCTGCTTCTGACTTATCTGACACGTGAGCAGTAAGTGAAGGGTCAAAACAAGCCTGCTGAAGCGGTTCTTCCACTCCCGCGGCGTGCCCGCGCCCAGCAGTTGGCGCTGGATCAAGCTTAAGTTGAACGCGCCGACATGAACTAACTGCCTCTTCAGAATGTTTTCTTGTCCGCGCACATGGCAACGCCGCATCCCGCCCGTCTCGTAGCAGTGCGCGAAGCTGCGCTCCACTAACTCGCCGCGCCGGCGCAGTAAACTCTTGCCATACTCCCCCCGCACCCGCCGGCGGTTCGCGTACACCGCTTGCTGCTCGGCCTGTTTGCCCGCCCAGTTCCACCGTCCCTTCTGTTTCTTCTCCGGGATGTAACTGCGCACGCCATATGCCTTCATCCGCTTCACCACCGCGCCGCTGTGATAACCCTTATCGGTCACCGTCTCTTCGATGCCGGCCACGTTCACCTGCGGCGCTTGGTTGGGTCGCAACTCCACTTCGCGCTCGACCTGCTCCGCCACCGCGGGAGTACAAGGAAAGTTGTGTTTGGTTTTACTTGGGAAGTGAAATAGTTTTTTTATTTCACTTCCCAAGATTTGGATTCAGCCGCAGCGAGGAAACAGTCACCCGCAGGGCCGCAGCGTAGCGGAGGAGGCGCGTTCTTTGCGCCTTGACTGGCTTCCGAGCGTAGGCTACTCAAACACAAATCCCCAGGGTCGCCGCCCTGGGGAAAGATCCGTGTACCTCAGTCTCTTCGATAGGAGTTGCTCATGGCCACAGATCCGAAAGCCAGTCTACCTCCAAAGTCCTCCCCGGAATCGTTGCCGGCGGAGATTCAGCAGGCCCTCGCCTCCGGGCTGGCGGACTTCAACCTGCGCGAATTGCTGGCTTGGTTGCTCTCTCGTGTCGGCCAGGCCGAGCGCCAAGCTTACCTGGAACGCACCGCGCACGATAAGCCCAACGGTTTTTATGATCGTTCCCTGCAACTCGGCGCCATCCCTCTCGAAGTTCAAGTTCCCCGCACCCGTAGCGGAGATTTCCGTCCTGCCACCTTGCCCCCGCCCTATCAGCGCGGTTATCCCGAAGAAACCCAGGCTCTGTTGCTCGGCTTGTTGGCTTCGGCTCGCTCGTTGAACGCTGCCAAGGAGGCTCTGCAGAAAATGGGACTTTCTGGCTCCCAACAGGAATTAGATCGTGTCGCGATAGGTTTGATTGAAGAACTCGATCTGCGCAACAGCCGCCCCATCGATCCTGATCTGCTCGCCGTATTCCTCGACGGCAAGTACATCGAGTTTCGTGATGGCGATCGTCTTCGTTCCGCCTGCATCTACGTCGTGCTCGGCCTGCGCCGTGACGGCCGAAAGCAGATTCTCACCTGCTTGCCCCGCCCCGGCCGCGAAAATCTCGAAGACTGGAAGCTGGTGCTGCGCGGCCTGATCGAGCGCGGCTTGCGGCGTGTCCTGATCCTCGTGCACGACGATTTTTCCGGTCTCCTGCCCATCACCCAAAGCTTGTTCCCCAGCGGCGACATCCAACTTTGTACCGTACACCTGCAGCGCAACGCTAAAACTCATCTCGGCAAAACCGACGGCGCCGAGTTTCAACAACGCTGGCGGGCCATCAAGTCTTCCTGGAATCCCGAGGTCGCCCAGCAACCGTTCGAGCAACTCTGCGATCGCTTTGCCAAACCCTATCCCGCATTCATCGCCGAGGTACGCAAAAAGCGGGTGCACTATCTGGCCTTCGTCGCTTATCCGGAATCCATCCGCCGTTCCTTCTCCACCACCAATGCGGTCGAGGCGGTGAACGGCCAACTGGAAATCCTGCGCCGCAACAGCGGCGGCTACTTTCAGTCTGAGGAAAGCTTGAAGTTGAAACTCGGCCTGGTCGTTTCCTCTCTGGAGCAAGGCCGCTGGCGCAGCCCCAGCCGTTCTAGTTCGATCTCCACCGCCTTACCCCAACTCAACACCATGTTCCAATCCCGCTTCGAGACCGCCGCATGATTCTCTCCAACACAACTTTCTTGACAAGTGCCCCACCGCCATCCCGGCCGCGCACAACCTTTCATCGAGCGTGGTCGTGTCGCCCAGGTCGGCACCTTGCAGCGTGACCGCCACCACCGCGCCCGTGTCCAGATCAACGGCGTGCTCGGCTTTGTGCGCTAGATGCGTGCGCCCATCCTTCATCTTCGCGATCCGCGCATCGCCATCCGCCGGACTCTTCCACTCCTTATTCGACGTCCGCTTCTTGCGCTTGCGATCCAACCGCGCCAAGTCTTCCCGCGTCGGGGTCGCGATACCCGAGGCCTTCGCCAGCCCCCGCAGAAACTCCTCGTAATTCTCGCCCGTGTCCCGCCGCACAATCGAACGCATCGCCGCGTTCGCCTCCAGCGTCGTCGCATCAATCGCGATCCGCTGGCCTTTCAGCAACCCACGATCGGCCAGCACGCCCAACACCCAGCCGAATACTTCGCGATGCGTATCCCGATCAATCAGCCGCCGCGTGCGCGAAATCGTCGAGTGATCCGGCGTGTACTCGTCCAGCGCGATGCCCACAAAACGCCGCAGTGCCAGCGAGTCCGCCAGCCGCCAGGCAATCCCGCGCTCCGCTCCGATGCCCTCGAAATACCCGATCAGCAGCGCCCGAAAGTAAATCCCCGGCGTCAACGACGGACGCCCGTTCTTCTCGGCATAAAACTTCGCGCACCGGCCCTCGACAAATTCGTCGAAGCCCTCCGCCTCCAGGAGTTCTTTCAAACGCTGATAGAACGGATGTCCCGGAGCCGATGCCAACTCCGTGTGTGCGATCCACAAATCTTCCTGCTTCTCCCGCTGCTTGCGCGTCCCCATCGCCATCCGCCGATTCTACAAACCAAGCCTGTGGATACCTAACCACTTTCTCTTCCCGACTCTAAACTTGCACCACGGGCTGTTAAGAAACCAGGGTGAAAATCCAGAAAATGTGCACAGTAATTGGCACTGTTGTTTCGAAAGGCCACTTCTTCCACTCAAAGGTCGTAAGCCTCAGGTTATCTTTCGGTTTCTGGTTGCCGCCTGCAAAATCAAGTCCTTAGCGATCGGAAGTCAGCAACCCAAATTACCTGAGGTACGAAATGACGAAACCCTCCCCGCCAGAAGGACCACGAAAAAAACTCCTTTCTCGCCAGATATTCATTCCGTTCTTGCTTTTGGTGTGTTTCGTGTTGGGGCTAACGGCATGCGCTGGATCTGGCACGACTCAATCACAACCAGCCGGCATCACAGCGACCGCGAGTGGGACTACGCTGTATCTTACGCCCGCCAGTATTGACTTCGGGAATGTCAAAACGAACTCAGAAAGAGCGACGCGCGCACTCAGTTTGACCAACACCGGAAGGGTCAGTGTGAACATAGATTCAGCCAGCATCAGCCCGACCGCCGCCTTCTCCATTTGGGGTTCGACGGTGCCAGTCGCTCTGGCTCCCGCCGAGACAGTCGAGTTGTACCTGGCATTTGCTCCAACAACCAACGATACCTACTCGGGGACGCTCACGATAGTTACCAGCCCAGCTAGTTCCACCAAGTCTCTGAATCCGGTAGCTGTGTCGAGCATGGGGTTCCCGGCCGTTCCGCAGGATGTCAACCTTGGGGTCTTAGGCAGAGGATATGATGATGGTCGCGGACAAAAGGGGATCACGGTATCGGTATCGCCAAATTCTGTGACCCTGCAATCCGGACAATCGATGCGGTTCGCGGCGAAGGTCACTGGCACAAATAACGCGGGCGTCACGTGGAGTGCTGCACGTGGGTCTATATCTTCTTCCGGTCTTTATACAGCCCCAAGCGAAACAAGTCAGACAACAAGTCAGACAATAGATACGGTTTCTGCTACCAGTGTGGCTGATCCCACCAAATATGCTACCGCCTCGGTTGTGATTCAGAGCAAAGCAGGAATTACGGTATTTGTGTCGCCAAATGCGGGGACCCTGCAATCTGGACAGTCGATGCAGTTCGCGGCGAAGGTTACTGGCACAAATAATGCGGGCGTCACGTGGAGTGCTGCTCTAGGGTCCATATCTGCTTCCGGTCTTTATACGGCCCCAACTGTAGCGATTCAGACAACAGATACGGTTTCTGCTACCAGTATGGCTGATCCCACCAAATATGCTGCCGCCTCGGTTGTGATTCGGAGCAAAGCAGGAATTACAGTATTTGTGTCGCCAAATGCGGGGACCCTCCAATCTGGACAGTCGATGCAGTTCGCGGCGAAGGTCACTGGCACAAATAACGTGGGCGTCACGTGGACTGCTGCACTAGGGTCTATAACTTCTTCCGGTCTCTATACAGCACCCAAGGTCGCGAGTCAGACCAGCGATACAGTCTCGGTCATCAGTGCAGCAGATCCCACGAAATATGCGACTGCCCAGGTTGAGGTTCAGAGAACTGACGGGGATGGGGTTTGGACTGTCGAGAATCAACAGCCGGTTACGCAGCAGTTCTACCCCGGGTCGATCTTCACCACGCCATTGCCCGCGGACGCAGGCAGCCACCTCTATCCCAATTCCGACGCCATCGTGAACAACATGTTTGGGGGCGATTCGAACGGATCGGGTGCAACCAGTTCCATTACTTCCACCCTTCCCAGCAACGGAGGCCATAACAGCCAGAAGGGCGGTTTTTATTACGCCAGTCAGAGTGATCCGCTATTCAAGATCGTGAGCGTATCTGCTCCACCTGCAAATTCCCAGTACAGCCCGCTTGGTCTGTACTTCCACATGACTTCTGGAGCAACGTGGGACTCTGACTTCGGCGATGAGAACCTTGTTGTATGGGATCAGAGCACGGACATTGATTCCACTCCCGGAGGCAGAATCATCACAAGTTACTTTTATAATGGCGGGACATATCAAGTGCGATCGCTGCCAACAAACTGCACGGCTACCACGCCAGCTCAAGCCGACGCCCAACCACAATGCCAACTAAGCTGGTATTACACATCTTTTGATTATCCATTCAATCAACTCACACCGTGGAATACTGACGACTCATGGTCAAGCATGAATGACTCGAATGGAGCGAGGTACGTTCGTCTAGAAGAAATCATGCAAAATACCATCAACCATGCCATTCCACTCAACTATCAGTGTGGAAAATCATCATCTGGTAATGGCATTGCCGATGGTTATGTCTTTCCAGCCTATGGTGCGGCTGCTGGTTGCAAGTTCGTAGACAATCTCAGGCCGCTTGATGGAAATTGGTTCTACATTGATTCCGGCTATAACTGTGGGTCACTTCCCCTCTGGCAGCAGCCCATCTGCACCGCCATGCAGACTTATGGTGGGTATATCGCTGATACGGGCGGCGACGGGAACGGCCTCTACGTACGACCTCTCGAGGGTGGCATGGCAGCAAGCACCGCAGGCGTGAATTCGAGATTCTTCAATAGCCTGAATACTGGCACTCCTGCATGGATTATCACCAATGGTGGGTTGAGTTGTCCGGGTGGCGGCTACCCCAAAACCTGCACAGGATCAAATGGCCTTGCAGTAGTTGAAGATAGCGCAACGGTCGCCGAGAAGGTTGTCCTCAAGTTCTTTAACATGCCGGGAGTGCTGAGCCACATCCACATCATTGACCCGTGCGTGGTAAAGCGGCTGGCTGGCGAGCCAGGAGCATGTTAGTCATAAGGGCGTAGGGCGGGTGTGATCTACCCTGAGACATTTAACCGCCGGGCACCTCAGACGGAAGGATGTGTCACGCATCAGTCGGCATGCGCTGCGCCGTCCTCAGCCGCCCACCTCGAAAATGTCGTGTGATCGCGTGCGCGAAAAACGGCGGCAGGTCAGAATAAGGGGAACGGACTAACGGACTGTTGAAGCCCAACTTCTCTAAGTTTCGATTGGTACAGCAAACGGGGGCACCTCACACCGTCTGCGGAGGTGGCAGGCATTGGGGGCAGGCCAATCGCCTGCTAGACCTTCACCCAGTTCATATCTTTCACAAGAGGCCAGCGAGTGTTTTGTCCGAACTTGGTCCAATAATTATCATGAACTTCCTCAACAGTAACCTCTGGGAAGAATTCTTTTCCCTCATCCTCACGGAGAAAGAAGGCATTAAATCCGTGCCTATGGGCGCCAATCAAACGATATCCTTTTTCTTTACACAGTTTAACCAACGCTAACAAAGAGACGCCTCGATAATCTTGCTCGTGATCCGGTTTGTTCCAACAATCAAAATCTGACCGATATTCAATCGTGAGACTTTGGTCGCTTGGAATAATGTTGTGCGTTTCACAAGTAAGCAACCTTGGCTTAATGACTTTTATAGCCTCCCAAATCCAGTAATCATTTCCATCAATATCCAATGAGAAAACGTCTACTTCACCTGCGCATCCAGCCTCAACTAAGAGGCTGTTTACATTGTCGATCGTTATCCAGGCATTTCTCAGAACAGGTGTGTACAGAAGACAATCTTTCTTCGACTGGAAAAATTTGTGGGCTAACTTTATATTCTGGGGGTCTCCGTCAAACAGATACCCATTAAAGCCGTGATTGAGTATTAGATTGGTCGCCATACATTCGCGACCCGCGCCGCAGCACATTTCGACGATTTTCTTACTCTTAAAGCCAATCATGGCTAAGACATAAAGAATCATTCCATCTTCTTCGAATTCAGAGTAAACACGGAATCCAGACTCGCAGAGTTTTGGGTAGAGCGGAAGTCCTTGATTCTTCGCCAGGAGATACTGAGTGATGATATTGCGTTGAATCTGTTGACTGAGAGACCCATCGTCGACCGTGGTTCGGCCGATCAAGTCACGGAGTTGATAATAGGGTGTCCTGAGAATCGTCTTTAAAATAGTCTTCATTTTATCAGGTAATAAAATACAATTTTCTCGCTCAGTCTGCCGGCGGCCAGAAGAGTTTACGCGGATCGATGGTCGACGTCTCCATCCCGGCTTAGGTCATAGCGTTTAAGCCTTCTTCACGGTAGAAGGGATACACCAGGTTCTTCCTTAACTCCAGCCTCCGCAGTTCAGCAGCACCCGGATCCTCCCCGCGGCCTCGGCATTGCAAATTGCGAGTTGTGTGACCCTTGCCACGTGCGTTACTCACTGCCTACGATTTGGCTCTTGGTGCCTACTGTTTCGGAGTCGGAAATCTGGCCTGCTTTGCTAAAACCCAGTAGTTCCAAGAACCGCGCAAAAATCCGATTCCATATCCCAAATGCATTACCGAGAAACTACCGAAAAAGCGCGGAAAGTAACGCCAACCCTTTTCCCTGGCTAGCAGCACCGAGGCAGCCAGAAGTCCCAGCCCGTAAGCTGCCAATAATCCTGCCAGCAAGGAGCGGCCAAATGCGGAAAACAGGGCCAGAGAAAGGGAGACTAGTAACGCCACTACGAACGCTGAGGGCATAAGATGCTTGATTCTAAGGAAGTCGGGATGCTTGCGCAACACCGAAGTCCGACCATCCCCATACCAGCGATACTGACGAAATAAGGCTCCCAAAGTGGGGCGAGCGTAATAGAAAAACTCGATTTCAGGTGTAAACAGGATCTTATACCCCGCCTTTACTATCCTCCAGTTTAGCTCCTCGTCCTCCCCCAGACCGATTTCCTCGTCAAATGTTCCGACCCTGTCGAGCACCGCGCGGCGGTACCCCCCACATTGCACGCTGTCAACATAGCCTTCTTGTTGTCCCGCTGTGTACGGTCCCCTCCCCACACCAAATGCCGAAGTTCTGGCCCAACCATTGGCCTCTGCGGCTCGTGTTTCGCCAATCTGCACGATGCACCCCCCTACAGCGCCCAAGTCAGGCTGCTGGTGCAAGCGTTCAGCAATGCCCCGGACAAGATTCCTACTCGGGTAGCCGTGGGCATCAAGCTTGATGATGATGTCGCCGCGAGCATGGCGGATCCCTAAGTTCATAGCAGTGGGGATCGTCAGACTCCTACCCGTCGCGAGAGTCGTATGAGAAATGGATAAGGGAAATGCCTTCAGGATTTCAACACTGTGGTCGGTAGAACCTCCATCGACTGCGATCAACTCGTATCGGTCCTTCGGGTAATCCTGCTCTTCGATACCGGCGAGTGACCTCGGAAGAAACCTTTCCTCGTTCCGGAGGCTCATCACCAAACTTACAAAAGGCAATTGCCTGGGGAAAGTCTGGTTCATGACTATTGCGGCTCCGCTGTCGAGCTGTCGACTCGCACGAGACAATCCAAACTTCAAGACCGGGGTGGGACCGAACCCACCTTAGAAACCCGTTTCTTTCCGGAAAGGCGCCGCGAAATGAATTTACTTGTTGATGGTGAGGTCCTTAAGGTAATCAGCCGACAGCCTCTCACCTTTCACCATATAGCCCAAATGCGGAGACTCGTTAGAGAGTCCATACCCCGCACCAAAAAGGATTCCCGGCGGAGAACCGAGTGTTCGACAAAGGTCGTGATTATATATCTCGAGCAGAACTTTGATGTAGGCGGCGTCGTGAGTAACATATATTCCTTGATCTGATAGACGAGGCCATATCGACACAAAGCAATCTCTAGCGGAGTTTGCCAAATCGACATCGGCAAAAGCAAACGCAATCGCTTCAGGAAGCGCCTTCCCAGAGAGAGTATCGCTGAACCAGCCCTTAACGAACGAACAACCTGCAATTTCACCGTACTTTTGAATGTTCGCCTTGACTTCATCTAGCCGCGCTGCGTACCTTCCGGCCGCCCAGTCGGTAACCCACTTTTCACCCCGTCGACAATGACGATCGCGTAAGTAATACTCGTCGACAGCAGGCAGTCCTTCGAAGCTGTCAAACACTGTGAGCGGACGGCCTAAGAGACTCGCAATAATCGACAACTTAGCTGAGCTGCCTCCTGCATAGCAACCACACTCCACAATTGCACCAGGCGCTTTCATGTTGAGCATCAATTCTGCAAGAAAGAGTCCGTCTGTTGGAGTTGTTCCGATGGGCACATTTCGATCGATTAGCTCAAACCGAGCCACGATCAAGGAACGGACATCTTCATGAAACACAGAGATCTCGCCGTTACGAATAAATCTTTGCTTCAGAGATTCGTAGGCTGTGTGTGCCGCAAATGACCTACCGGCATGCGCGAGAAGTTTGCTGTTATCCGCTAGTTTCAGGAACGCTCGTTTCAATGCCTCTCTCATCGTACGTACTCCGTAATTGTTCCCCAATCTCAGAAATGAAATTACAGTGAAAATCCTCTTGGCTGCGTCTGACGCGGGTATTCGCATCGATGTATTAGCTTGTCCTACTCGCGCAGTCGCCGCAGCTCACACAGTTCACTCACTCTCAACACGGCCTACCGCTCTTCGAAATGTGGTAGGTCGCCCTGGTGGATCCTACCTTGCTCGCAAATGTACGCCATCCGCTCACTTGCTTCCACCTGCCGCAACACCGCCAAGATTTGCTGCTTCGTGTGATCGTTCTTGGGAACACCCTCGTCTCCTTTCCCGGACCTCCGCCCAAGCTTACCTTTAGTTTCGCTGAAACAGTTTATGGCTTTTGGGTCAGGACCTGCTCGTACAACTCCAATAGGAATCGAGCTCGATCTTGGGGCGAATGCCACTTTCTGACCAGCTCTAATGCATTACAGGCCAAAGTCTTCGCCAAATCGCGATTAGAAAAGAGCAAGTTGATTGCCGAGGCCATCGCCTTCGGGTCAGATGGCGGTACCAACAAACCTGTCTCTTTGTCAGCCACAATTTCGGGTATGCCGCCGACAGAAGTTGCTACGACAGGAACGCCAGCGGCCATCGCTTCTAACAGCACGTTGGAGGACCCTTCGCTAACAGAAGAGATGGCCAAAACATCGGCTTGCCGATAGTAAGGCCGTACGTCTTGCACATGTCCGGGCAGTGTAATTCGATCCTCCAAATTTAGATCACGGATAGCTCGTTCTATTCGGCCTCTTTCGGGTCCGTCTCCCACTATTAGGAGCTGGACAAGCAGGTCTCGCCGCAATCGGCGAAGATGATCCATTGCCACTATAAGGTCGGTAAAGGCCTTTTCTCCCGAGAGGCGGCCCACTGCGAGCACGACTGGTTCATGTCCACGCCAGCTATTGCTGAAATTTTGCGCTGCCGTAGAGGCAGCCGTATCCCTCTGGTCTCGCCCGTTCAGCCAGTCGACGGAGATTGAATTGTGCAACACAACGATGCGGGATGGTGGCACGCCACACGAAACGAGTTGCCTCTTAAACGGCTCGCAGACAGTGACGACTTGAGAAGGCACTCTTAGCGACCATCTGTCGAGCTGGTCGTAAACCCGCATCTTTATGCCCTCACTGGTGTAGCCGTGATGAAAGGCAATCCAACGATAAAGTCGCACTAGACCTGAGAGCCGCACGAGAAAATGCGATTTTATGTGGTGAGTCTGTATGATATCCGGGTCCAAACGCTTAACCAGGTTGCGCAGCCCAGGTATGATCTTGGGATCAAAGGGAAAACGCTCTGGAATCGAGTGTACTTCTAGGCCCGCGGCAGTTGCGGCATCGAGAATCTGGTTTGGTCCCGCTCTTGGTTTCCGACCGTCCTTAGCCACACGCACAAAGGTGGCGACGGAAGTAGATACGACCGGCCGCGCAGCGAGGCCTCCCGACACACGGCAGAATTCAAATATGTTCTTGGCCGGCCCGCTGACAGCAGTACCCTCGACAATCGCCAATACGCGGATTACTCGGTTTGATGACGAGTCAACCATGGGGTCCTTGATCGAGCAGAGCACGATGCATCCGATACAGGGAAGAACCTATAACGGACCAGTCATACCGCGTCCGCGCAAGTTCGCGGCCTGCTTCCGACAGCCGTCGCCACATCTCGTGAGAATGGTAGAGCTCCATCAACACACGAGTCATTTCTTCCGGAGTGTCCGCGAACAGGACATTAATACCAGCGTTCACGGCTAGACCTTCGGCGCCGACAGAGGTAGAAACCACCGGTATCCCAGCCGCCATCGCTTCCAGGATCTTCACACGCGTTCCTCCGCCGATCCGAAGTGGAACTATCGCCGCCAGCGCTCCACGATAGTAAGGCCGAACGTCTTCCACCGTTCCAGTAACGACGATCCCGGGCGCTCGGGCGAGATCGCGAACCTCGGCGGCTGGGCTGGACCCCACGACCATGAGCCTGAGCTCGGGGACCAGGGCGTGGATTCTTGGCCAGACTTCCTTACAAAAGTAGGTTGCACCATCTATGTTGGCATGAAAATCCATCGAACCTACAAAAACGATGTCTTTTCGCATCTGTTGACTTGATCCCAGAAGTGTTGGCGCGGCGAGTTCTCCGCAATCAGAATACCGTGCTACATCAATTCCGTTTTCCACGATGTGAACGCGGGCTTCCGGGGCCAGTGCCCGGAGCTTTGACTCGTCTCTTTTGCTCACGACGATGTGAGCATCACACTCTGTTAGTAGGCGACGCTCTACATTCTTAATGAGGTGAGCTGTTCTGATGGCGTACAGCTTTCGTGCAAAGCTTCGGGTATGCCGACCGTATCTGTCCATCAATTCCGATTCGATATTGTGCCAATCACATACCAGCAGGGGGCGGCTACGACACTCGCGAATTATCGGCAAGTAGCCAATCAGATGGACTTGTTCTATTTGAACCAGGTCATAAGTCTGCTCCGTGAGAATACGACTCAGTTCTTTTGCTACTTTGGGGTCATAATAATTGAGGACAGTCAGAGGCGTGGGCCCCATCAATCCACGCAAGATCTTCGAGCTCGTATAACTACACCCTTTGTCGACGAGGACGAACCTCTCTAGTCCAAGTTTCAAACAATGGTCGGTGTTTGCGGAAGCGTTATCTCTCTCATGCGGGCCGCGCATCCCTAGGAATGATACGGAAGCGTAACGTACCGTTTCCCGCACGAGGTAATAATCCCGGAGGTGCCCTCCCGAGGTTAGGGGCCAGAGGTTTCTAGGAGAGAGATAAAGGATCCGCATCGTCCTATCGCATCTTGTTCATTGCGCTCTTTGGCATATCCTTTCGAACCGGTCCAAGCCCCGTCTCGACTTTATCGCAGTTTAATTCGCGTGGTCATTACCCAGGTTTTCGAAGATGTGGAATAGGTAATTCTTAACGGTGTGTTCTCTGAGCTTGAGCCGTTGTGCTATCTTGCGATGCGATAGGCCCGCAGAGACCCGCTCGGCGACCTCTTGATCGCGTTTGGAGAGCGGAGCCTTATCGTTGGCTTCGACAACGAGCGGTGTGCTGTTCGCCCTGATCTGGCAAGATGCACCGCTTGGATACCGTTCAGGCAACGAGGTGAGCGAATCTTCGCGACAAAAGATCCCTTTTGCCCCAGCGCTGAATGCGTCAATAACCATGACGGGCGCGATGTTGGGACCGCGTTTCCGCTGCTTTATCAATGCATCCACTCTCATCTACCAACCGATAATCGCGCATGTCCGCGTGATCAACGTTGCAATTTATTTTGTGCAAGTTACAAATTTAGAGAATTGTATCTCTAACATTAAGTACAAAAGTACATAGATTAAGGTTTTTTCACATACTTTTATGCCCTAATCTTGTCATGACTGGTTAGAGAGATTCATAGCCCATGGATACCGAGTAGTTTTCCCTCTTGGTTGCACTTTCTCGATCGCCTACCATTGGACCCTCGCCGCCTTAATAGCTAGCGGGGCTTGGGAGTGGAGTGGAACGCAGAAAATCAAGCCGATCACTCAGCAATGGTCTCATTGAGGTACCCGGTTCGCGATGTTAATCATCGGCCCGCCGCTTCACCTGCCGACGCTTGCTGGCCAGCAGGTTGCCTGGACCGCATTGTCGATATGCGAGAGGCGCCGCCGAAGGCAATCGGAACGACCAAAGATACACATGCAAACCCTTGTCTGGGGTAACTGAACCCATTCGTGGCTCTAAATTTCCTGCTGGAAGACGCACGGATGTCAAGAGCATGCTCATCCGCTTGACAAAGCCCTGGAGAGATGGAAGTGAGCATAGAATTCGATCCAAGCAACCACGACTGAGGTCAGAAGGCGAACCCGTGTGAGATTACTTAGCCGGCTCGATTTCGCCGGTATCGATGTCAATCGCGATGGAGCGCATGATCAAGTCCACGGATACGACGACCCGCAGGTGGCCCTTTCTTCGCGACAGAATGCCTCGCATTCCCTCGAGCGGCCCGCTCTTGATGCGAACACGGGAACCTACTCGCAAATAAGGATGGGGTTGAGCTTGCATACCCTTGCTCAGGACATCGCGGATCATTTCAATGTCGGTCTGGGGTAAAGGAACAGGCTCGCTCTTGAAACCGACTACGGTGACGACGCCCGGGACCTGCAACACCTTCAGCCGTTCGCGCAAAGGGATCCGCACGAACACATAGCCGGGGAAAAGGGGAAGCTGAACATGGAAGCGTCCGTTCCTCCACTTGCGCACGGTGTCGTACAGAGGTAGGAAGTAATCGACGGATCGATCGCCCAGCTGCATGGCTACGGTCTTCTCGTGTCGCGATCGGGTATAGAGCGCATACCAGTGTGGTTGAAAGTATTTTGCTTCGGGCTTATCCTCCATCGCAATGCCAATCTTGCTGGATATCTATCTTTCGAACGTGACAACGCGCTTGTTTACCGTCGCGGGTGGAGAGCGGTTCGCTTAAGATTATACAATGGACTAGTGCCGAATCAGAACCAGGTTCGCAAATAGCTGGAGCCTTTGCCACCAACTGGACCGAGTCTGCCCCTTCTGCGAGACAACAACCACGTAAGTCATGTCATTACCATAGTTACGGAATGCAAGACAGATAGGTTCTGGGTCGGAGCAAGTCGCCTCTGGGTGACTACGCTACGCAACTCTCTTGCCCGATGGGCCAAGCATTACCTGCGACGCCAATCGCTCGGGATAAATGACGCCGAGGCCGCAACCGATACCCTACCTACCTGCCGTCGCAAAAATGCAATTTCTGACATAGCCCCAGTGGCATAATTCGCAACGGACAAGCTCTTCCTCGCGCGTCCATTTCCTTAAGGGACCAAGTCGGCGGGCCTGGCTGAGGTACTCTGCCGCGCAAGCCACCCATATGGATGACGGTTTGTCGACAATCACTACGCCCCACCAACGACGCATGCCGTCGACATTGGGATTCAGGCAACGACGCAATCCGTGTCTTCGTTTGAGCACGCTCTCCCGGCGGGTTCTCGACTTTTGCCCGCCGCGAAACCAACGCTGCCGCTGAAGGAGAGTCCGTTCTTCATTTAGTTTTCTTGATGGGCACCGACATCCACTGCACCCCTAGCCGCCTGCCCGCTTTCTTGTTTTCGCGCGAATAAAATCCCGCATCGGCAGCCACCGCGCGCGGGATTCGTCCGGTCTCTGTTGGTGAACGGTTTCTTCGCCGGGCGGCCGTAACAGTCGGGTCGATAAGGCATTGGCTAGGACTCGCTTGAGCATGCTGCGCGTGCGATCTCGCACCTTGCCTTTCAGACCTCTCGGCTTGGACTTAATCTTCTTCATGGTGCGCGTCAGTACCCGCGTGCCGTCCCTCCACAAGCTGCTGTCGTTGGATAGTGAATGATGGTTTCCACCACCGCCGCATCCCGCCCACAGCTTCCGTCCCTGCGTCACCCCTTGCTCCTGCGGTAGTTCTACCACCCGCAGGTGAATTGCTCAATGACTTTCGGGCCAACCGCATGAATCGCGGTTCGGGTGCTAAAATTCTGAAGCGGGTTCGCAGAAAGTGCTTGGCAACTTGCCTTAAAATAGCAGAGGAAAGGCACAGCAAAAATCGGGCAAAGGTCGATTGGCTCGGACCCTTTGTTGAGTCGTAATAAAATAGAGTCGGTATTGCGGTCGATGCATGTCCCTTACTGACAACAACCAATGGCGTGCCTTGGTGCTGGACTCACAGAGTAGTGCAGGTCTTGAGGTGGTTCAATCCCTTGGTAGGCGTGGGGTCATACTAGACGTCGCCTCCACCCAGGATGATTGCCTCGCCTTTCATTCGAGGTATACGCAACGTAAGCTTCGCCAGCCAGGCTACCACGGCAGTAACCCAGAGTTTTCCAACTGGATTCACGACCTGCATCACTCCAGCCCGTATGATTTGATTGTTCCATCGACAGAAGCATCTCTGCTATTAATGAAGACCCTGGATGCCGGAGATGAGGTGCGGTTGAGAGCCGCCGTGCCGTGTAACTCATCGCTGGACGTCGCCCTCGATAAGGAGCGCACGTGGGAGCTGGCTACCAAACTGGGGATTCCGGTGCCCCAGAGTGTTGTTTACGGTTTTCTAGACGACCTTGGTGAAGAGCCCGCATACCCAGTCGTTCTGAAACCCGTGAGCAGCAAGGTCGCGGTTGCAGGACAACTGCGACATTTCGGGCCCAGCGTTGTCAGTAACCGCCAACAGAGGGCAGCCGCCTTAGAGAGCTGGCTACCGCACGTTCGCGTGCAGCAACAAAGCTACGTCAAAGGCCGTGGAATTGGAATTGAACTGCTTTTCAATAAAGGGCATAAAGTATGGCAATTTGCGCACGAACGCCTGCATGAATTTCCGCTGACCGGAGGACGGAGTACTTATCGAAAATCCATTCTGCCTGATCCTCGCATGCTGGCTGCCGCGGAAACTTTGCTAGGCGCACTGGAGTGGCATGGTGTCGCTATGGTCGAGTTCAAGTTAGGTCAAAACGGGGACTTCTACCTTCTCGAGATCAACCCCCGGCTGTGGGGTTCCCTGGCTCTCGCCATCGACGCGGGCGTGGATTTTCCCTTGGGTTTGCTGTTGCTGGCGTCGCGGCACGACTTGCCACCCCAACCACATTACAGGGTTCCCTATTACACCCGAGATTTTGCTCTGGATGCGGCGTGGTTAAGAAGAAATTTGCGAACGGATCATCGCAGTCCGCTGCTTCTGACTCGCAGCACTCCACTCGCTGTGCTGGAATACCTGCGCGTGCTCCTGGGTTGCGAGAGTTGGGACCACTTTGATTTTCGAGACCTGAGGATTACTTATCTGATTGTCCGAAGCGTTTACCTGGAATTCGCCCGGATGGCGCAGCAAACCGTCCAGAAACATCTGCTTAAGGCCAGGCTGGCGTACTTCCATTGGCGGCTTTTACGGAAGAATACCCGCCCCAAAAACCTTCTGTTTATTTGTTACGGGAACATATGCCGCAGCCCAATTGCGGAGTACCTTGCCCGGACTAAGCTGCGCGGTGTGCAAGTGAGCTCGGCCGGACTATACGACATCGAGGGCCGGCGATGCCCGCAGAAGATCGTGCACATCGGTGCCAAGATGGGCTTCGACCTGTCCGGCTTCCGTTCCCGGCGCGTCTCGCAACCCCAGATCGATCAAGCTGACCTCATCCTGACAATGGATCTCGAAAATTATGCCGAGATCACTAACCGCCACCCGAATGCACGCCGGCGCACGAGTGCGCTGGGCCTCTTCGCCAACGACCCAAACGCGTCCATTGCCGACCCCTATTATTCATCAGAGGAGGAAACCGAAGAAGTGTCGAAGAAGATCCAGTCGAGCATCGCTGGGCTGAAAGAATGGCTCGAGACCAGGTGCTGAGACAATTCTACTTCGAGGTCCGGATCATAAACCCAGCATCAGCAACTCGAACTCGGTTAGATTTGCATCGGCACCAACATTGACGCGCCGGAGCTCGTAAACGTCGGCGTCTGCACCGTTCAAGCCCGGGATGGTGCTGACCGCGCAGCGATAATCGAGCTCTTTTACTAACGCCTTGGTAATGTCAGTGAAATCATCTCGTGTCCCATTTGGATACGCAAACATATCTGCGTTTCCCAGGTGCTGCTGGAGAATATCCCGGGACCGGCGCAATTCGCTTCTCTGTTGAGCCCCGTCGCACCGCGAAAGGATTGGGTGAGTATGCGTATGCGATCCGAAATCTGCCAATCCGCTCTGCGAAAGATGGTAGATTTCGCTCCAACTCATCAGCGTAAACACGGAATTAGTTGTTCCCGTCGGCCCTAGATACTCCAGCAATCGCTCCAGGATCTCATCTTTCTGCCCATCACCCATTCCCTTTAACTGGGAACAAATCGCCCTATAGGCTGCGGCACGTTGTGGCGCCGTCATGAGTGGCCAGTCTACCTGTGCGAACGTTACGGACTCTGCTTTCGTGGCCAGCATACGGGAAAACAGTCGCTCCGGCCATGCAGGTTGATTCGACCCTACCAGGCTGGTGATCAGAAACACCGTGAACGGCAGTTGATACCGCTCCAGGACTGGGAATGCCGTTGTGTACACACTGCGAAATCCGTCGTCGAACGTGATAACCGCCGTCCGCTCTGGCAAAGGCAATTGGCGCCAGAGGCGGTTGACCATCTCTCGCAGCGGAAGCACCTGGTATTCCAGAGTCAGAAACTTGATCTGTTCCTCGAAACGAGAGACTTCAAGCTGGCACCAGTTGAACACTGGCAAGGCCTCGTGAACCACACCGTGATACATGGGAATGGCGAGCAACCGGGACCGGGCCCGTCTTATCGCACTCGTATATCCGGGCACGCGAGAGGACACGCGGGCCGCATTGCGACACATTCTGGTAAGCGCCGGGATCAAAGCTCCTAGTATCTGACTCTCTCCATGCTGTTATAAGGCAAACTTCGATGACTTCAACCGTTGCAGCGATTCAGAGGATTGAGTACCATCGCTGGCTTCGTGAGACAGTTTTTTCGCAATAAGATACCATGTATACTTGCGATCATCGCGCTCCTGGTGCGCACACGCGAAGCCACTCTTAAAGTAAGGCTGACCTTGCACCCCCCAAAGGTGCACCGAATCGCCTAAATCTCCGCCTCGGGCAAAGGCCTAGCTGTTGAGCACCGTCCCAGGAATGAGATCGCTTTGAAAAAGCTAACCAAATCCCGCTCCTGCCCACGTGAGTCAAGAAGATAAGCGTGTTGAGGACCGCCCGATCGACGGTATCAGTAGAAAACAGCGTAAGCAGCGACGCTGGTTGCGAGACGGATCCCCGCCTCAAGTGCCATACCGGCCGCCGCTTTCCCGCTGCTATTTGGCACGAAGAGAATGTCTTCAGCCTGAAGCTTAACGTCAGGAGATTTTGCCGCCAGTATCTTCTTGAGTTGTATAGGAACTTCTACCGGACCGGTTGGGCTCCTGCGAATGATTTTCGCACCATTCAACGCCGCCGTCGAGCTGGTCCCACCGGCTGTAGCGACGGCCTGAAGTACGGTAATACCGCCGCTGTTCTCCATGACAATACCAGTCGACTGTTTCACCGCGCCCACGACGTACACAATCCCGGCCTTGCTGACCACCACTGTGTCCCCGGGAAGGATCTCAACGTCCGCCTCGATGTTCTTGTAGGGATCGTTGGACAACATTACCGTGCGCAACGATTTCGGCTCATTGCGGTGACTGATACTGACCACTTGTCCGGCTTTGGGACTTGTTCCCCCCGCCAGAGACAGCACATCGAGCAACCGACGCGGGCCTGTAATCGGATATACCCCGGGATGTGACACCTCACCGAATACGGACACGCCCTGTGTAGCGTACTCTTTCTCAAAGACCTCGACCTGGGGGTCGGCAAAATATCCACCGCCTATAAGCTTCTTCCGAATGAATTGTTCTGCCTGGTCGGGGGTTTGCCCGGCGACGTGGACCGGTCCAACTAATGCTAAGTTGATATCACCGTTGCCGCCCACACGGAGTTCTTGATCGTAATCCTGCGCACCAAGAACACTGATTTTCAGCAGGTCACCAAGGCCGATCAAGGGCTCAGCATTCGGAAGCGCAGCATCACCGCCTGAGCTCGCGGGCGTCGCTGAGGTGTTGATGGGAGCTGCGGTGGGATTGGAAGGCGGAGGCTGGGGACTACCCGCTTGTGAGTTCGACGGTTTCGGACTCGCGGCCTGAGAAGTGGCGGGCTGCGCTGTCGAAATCGCGCCGGAAGAGGCCGGCGTTTGGGCTAGCACGAAGCTGCTAGCCAAAAACAGTGCAATCGTGAAATAAACCCTGGTGAACGATGCGGCGGAGTTCATTGGAACACCTCATCAACAGTGCAAAATAATATTGAGCGGGCCCCCGTTAGGCAAAAAATGAATCTCTGCCGACAAGCCTAGATGCTTGATGCGAGGAATTGCGCTTCTGCCAGCCGAAGAAGCGCCACGAAGCTTCAGGTGGTGTGTCCACGACCAGTCGGACAATGGACTGGCTGGTTCGACTCGCAGGAAGCATTCCAGTACACTTTCCCCGATGTCTTGTTTCTCCAACCAATGCTGCCGTTACAAATGGCTGATGCCCGCAAGGCAGGCATCAGCCGCCATGAGTTACTGCACGGTCAGGGTCAGGGCCTGCGCGTTGTGTGTCAGCGATCCCGACGTGCCCGTGACCGTGATGGTATAGGTGCCAGCCGGCGTACCGCCTCCGCCACCACCGCCACCACCGCTACTAGACGAGCTACCTCCGCCGCAGGCCGGCATGAAGACAATGCCCGCGATCACCACGCAGAGCAGCAGGACACCTAGCAGCTTCTTCCGGCGCGAACTGAGGCCGGCTCCAAGCAGCGTTATACCGCCGATGGGCAGTAATAGCGCATACAAGATGCCGGTCGACTGCGGCGCGAGAGACGCCTTCGTATTCGCCGTGGTGTTGATGGTTAGCGTGGAGGTGCCCGAGCCCGGTACTGAGGTCGAGCTGAACGAGCACGTTGGTGCCGGCGTCCCGCCCCCAGTAATGCTGCTGCAAGCGAGGCTCACGCTACCGTTGAAGCTAGCCACGGGAGTGATGGTTATGGTGGAAGTGGCCGATCCTCCCGCCGAAACTGTCGCCGGCGAGAGCGCCGTAGCCGTGATTGCGAAATCCGGTGTGGTACTCGCATGCACCACCAGACTGACTGAGGTGTTGTGGCTTGTAGATCCCGAGGTTCCGGTAATGGTCACTGTGGACGTACCACCTGGTGTCGCCGCGGTGGTGGAGATGGTGAGAGCGGAAGTCGCTGGCGCCGAGCCCGGTGTCACCGAGGGTGGGCTGAACGAGCACGTCGCGCCCGTTGGCAGACCAGCAGAGCACGACAGTGAAACTGCGCTACTGAAGCCGTTCAGCGCACTCACCGAGATGGTATAAGACGCGGAGCGGCCAGCGGTCACCGTGTTGCTAGCCGGCGACGGGGGCGGAGTGAAGCTGAAATCAGGTACCGGCGCCCCGTGCAGGAATGCAACGGCTTGCATCACCCAGTTTCCGGAGACAGGAGCCGTGGCAGTGACACTTCCTGCTGGAGGCGCGACTTGGTGCTCGATGTCGTTGCCGTTCACGGTAATGTCAACGGTAGCAAAGCCTGTGCCTGAACCAGTGAACGCTCCATCTGTAGTCCCGGCCCCCACAACTAGTTCATTAGCTGCAACGGTGATGGGACCGCTACTGCCAATGCCGTTGGTTCCGGAATTGCCAGCTGCCTTATCCAACGGATTGTTTGGATCCAGTCCGCTATACTCTGCGGCGCGCACGTCGGGGAACGCTGCGGCCGGGCTGAAGGTCACAGTAATAGCGTTAGCCGGACCGCCACCCTTGATGTCCTTCGCGTAGTAGATAACCTGACCAGTGTCGGTACCGATAGTCGGAGTCAGGGCTTGGGTGTAGGTGTTGCCTTCGGAGTCTTGAACCGTGATGGTGTGACTTAGGGCGTCACTCCAGCCGATAGCTACGACGTTCAAGTCACCGGCGGTCTGGGACAGAGGCATGGTCGTTAACACCCCGGTACTGGACATGACAGCCGGTCCAGAATCCGCTGACTGTATGAAGTTGATAGGACCGGTGCCAAGCGAATACGGGAAGCTGAATGGTGCGCTGGTACCCCCATCACTGTTTTTCACGACCACGTTCGCCGTACCCGCGGGGTGTGCCGTCGTGTTGGCAGTGATCGTGGTGGAGCTGACGGCTACGACGTTACTTGCTATTATCCCGTCAAAGGTGACAGATACTGGACTGACAAAGCTAGTACCGGAAATCGTGATCGCTGTTCCACCATTAGTGAAATCGGAGGGTGGCGTGATCGAAGTTATCGTAGGCGTGACCGCCGTGTAGGTGAAAGCGCCAACTGCCGTGGCATACTGTCCATCAGGATTTAGTACAGTGACGTCCTTGGGGCCGATATTGTCTGCCGGCGTGGTACAGCTAATCATGGTTGAGGAGGTTACCGTGCAATTCACACCCGAAATGCCGGTCGGAGGCGGCCCTGCGGCGCCGAACAAGATCACTGCACCCGGCGCAAAGTTTGTACCTGTAATGGTTACAGCATCCCCTCCGCTGTCATGTCCCGAAGCCGGGGATACGGGATTAGGGGCGAGCGTTGGAGCCGGGAATGTTGAAGCGACTTTTCCAAAAGCAGCCAATTGCATCACCCACGGAGCGGAAACGCCAAGCGTGGCAGTGACATTGTAGGTTCCCACTACGGTTTCGATGTTTTCTCCCGCAATGTTGCTGCCGAGAGTATAATCTTCAATTTTGAAGTTGGCCCCCGTCTTGTTGAAAGACTGAGTCGTAGTACCGCCGGCAACAATGACTGCGTGTGCCACTGTGGTCGTGGCAGAGCCGCTATTCGCGGAAGTACCGGACCCGGCCGCGCCCGCGCTGATGTTTAGTGGCCCTGTTTTGCTCACACCGCTATACTCCAGAGCACGAACATCCGGGAAAGCTGCTGGGGTCCTGAAATTGACCGTTATTGTGTTAGCTCCAGCGGCAATGTTGGCGGCATAGAAGATAGATTCGGAGACGCCAGACCCCGCGTTTGTGCCCGCAGCCATGGCGTAGGTGTTTCCTGCGGTGTCGGTCACGCCCGTGACCGATGAAGTTGTGTCACTCCATCCCACCACCACGACGTTAAGGTCGCCAGCACCTTGCGCCTTTGTGAAAGTAACCGTAGTCGTGCTCGCCAGCGGTGGAGGCTGACCGTTGTCGGCGACCTGCACAAAAGCTTGCCCAGGCGCTAAGGCGGGCACCAGGAGTAGAACCAGTCCGACTGTCAAAGATGTCAGAAGTAGAGTGCTCCGAAAACTAATTCCTCTAGCTACATTTCTCACGGATTGGACCTCGTTTTGAATTTGTTGATGGCGAGTCCCGGCTTTTTAGCTCTCACTCGCAAAGCGTCTTTGCAGGGGAGGCTGAGTGAAGTATAGCCCTAACGCAATATTAGGATGAAGCAAATTGCCTTCCACTGAGTAATATAGCAAGTGCCGTGGTATCAATGACTTCGATGGCGGCAGCATCTAGTTTGCTAGCCGGCTTGCAAAACTCTGCGCAATCTGTGGCACAGTTCTTACCCGCTGTTCCTTTCAAGGTAGCCGTTACCGTCCAGTTGCCTGCTTCGATTCAATTAAACGAATCGGCTGTTATTGAGAGATCAGGACCGAATCACTCGTCAAGTCTGGCGCCGAGCTCTGGAATGAGTTCGGTCTTCCGTCGTTCCCACAAACTTGTCAATTGATCCCGCTCGTTGTCGGATAAGTCACGAACAACGCGGAGGTCGAGGGCAGCGTAGGGCGTAAGTCCAGTGATAATGGCTTTGGTCGACTCGAGGAATTCAAATGGAGTGTGATACTCAAGATAAGCGTTGTCGTCAGTGTTGGTCACATTCTCCGGAGTGTTTTTCAAGTAAGCGCGAATTTGGTCCGGACCCATCAGCATATAACTAAGGAATTCTGCCGGTCCCTGGATGTGGATAGAGGCCAGGTCGGCTTTGACCACCGGATCTTGTAAGCGTTGTTCAAGGTCCTTGAAATCTATGCTGAAGTCATCCTGAGTTGCCACAAACAGGCCGTGACCACGCACGTACCAAAAGGACGCGTTCGGGAATACCGAGACAAACGTGCGAAAGGCGACATCGAAGGATTTTTTTGAGATGCGATACATGGGCATCCATTGACACACCACGCCGCCAGGCCGGAGGCGCTGCTTAAGAGCCTCATAGTATTCTCTCGTGTATAGATAGCCTACCCCTGAAACACGAGGATGAATCGGGTCTGCGGTGATCATGTCGAACTGTTGGTCAGACATCGCCAAAAAATTTCGACCGTCATCAATTCGAAGCTTGATTTTCGGACTATGAAGCACTCCGCCAGACACGTCCTGCAGGTAGCGCTGCGCCTTCACCATTTCGGGGCTCAACTCGATGACTTGAACTTGATCGATGTTGGGATATCGGTTGATAGCGCTCAGAGTGATCCCAAGTCCGAGGCCAACTACGGCGACTTCGCGTGGCTTAGGATGCAGAAGGAGAGGCAAATACGCTTTGAGAATGAAATGGCGTCGCTGGGAGTAGGTGGTGTCGGCTTCAATAGTACCGTTCACCATCATGATGACGACGTTATTGTCCGTCTTAACGATATCGACGTTGTGAGCTACCCCCTCGCCGTGATAGAGCACCTGTGCTTTCTCGTTGCCGGCAAAAGAGAAATTGACAACAATTCGCTTGGGCAAAAGGAGCACGGAGATCACTGAAACCGCGAACACAACGACTAGGGTCACAACCTGAGGCTGGCCCAGGTTCTTCCATCCTCGGCCATCGGCCTTGTGCAGGAGAAATAGTCCGGTAGCCAGGAACATGGCGGCAATCATTAGCAGACTTACCCTGCTTCCAAAGGTTGGGATCAGGACAAGTCCTCCGACAAGAGCGCCAAGAATGGCGCCCGCAGTATTTGCGGCGTAAACTTTGGCGGTACCACGACCAATCGACTTGACTGTCGGGGTGCAGATCTTGACCGCAACCGGAAAAGTGGCTCCCAGAAAAATCGTCGGCACTGCTATCAACAGCGCCGACACGAAAAACTGAGCTACCGTGCAGGCGAACCCGAATTTTCCCTTTAAAGCCGCCGTGAGCAACCAGAGCAGATTACTAAACAATCGCGGAACGAAATAGGTGAGGATACCCAGAACCGCGACACTGACGCCGATAATCAGTTCGAGGAAAGCGAACCACCGGATCGGCTCACTCTGCCGGTCAATAACATGTGCGACTTGCTTGCTGCCATAGTAAATTCCAAAGAGGAAACACGAGAGCATGATCGAGAAGGAGTAGACTGCGCCGCTGAAAGATTGAGTCAGGATACGCATCCACACGACCTCTAAGGCCAAGGCTGCCATTCCAGATAAGCCGATACCAATCATTCCAGCTCTTTCAAACCTATTCTCATAACCGAGCTCGAGCGCTGGTTCGCCTGATAGGTTTCCTTCCGAACTGGCCACAAGTGGATTGTGTTCGTCTCGCAACACTATTCCAAACAACAAGGCAATCGATCCTATCAGTAAGTTGGTAACGCACGCTAGCAAGGTGGTTGTTTTCACCCCAAGACTTGGCAGGAAAATGAAGCCTACTCCCAAAACGCCGGCAAGGGCGCCGAAGGTGTTTACCGAGTAGAAAAATCCGCTGTACTTGCCGACTTCACCCTGCCTGCCAAACCGTTTCACAACCAACGGCAATGTGGCTCCCATCAGCGTGGTGGGGATTAAAAGGGTGACAGCCGCCACCAAAACCCGGAATGAGTTGTAGCGCCATGGGGCGGCCTCGAAAAATGATCGATAGATCCGGCGGTATTCGCCGGAGAACATGTTCAGGAAATCAGGGAAGAACAATGCGTACAGTCCGATGGAGATCTCCAGGAATCCATACCAGATCAATGAATTCTTCAGACGATCCACGTAGCGTGCGGCCAGCGCGCTGCCGATCGTGAGGCCACCCATAAAAGCACTTAATGTAAGTGCCGCCGAGTACACGTCGCTGCCGAAGAATAGCGACATTCGTCGCATCCATACGACCTCGTAGATCAGCGACGAGAAGCCCGAGCAAAAAAAGACCACTGCCACGAAAAAGAGCAATCTCGTTTCGCTTCTCTCCTGGAACACAGCTACGGACTTTAACTGCACACTTTCGTTTGCTGTCGCCATAAGACTTGAGGCAGTGGGCTCGCCTAGATTGTCCTTTTGAATAATTGCCAGAAGCTGCAGGCAGCCGGCAAAAGTCGCCAGGTTGGATCTTTCTTGATCATTAAGGTCGCAAAAAAGGAAAACTGTCCCAGGCGGGATGTTGAACGAGGGAAGTTCTTCCTCAGATTCACGGCTTCAGAAGGACATCATGCGTTGGCGAGGGCGGGCCTAAATCGTAGAGATAAACCGCGGCTCCGGCGGCAGTGAATTGGTCAATTCGTCTGCCGATCATACCCAGATAAAACTCAATATATTTCGACTGAATGCCTCCTGCTCCACTGATATGCGAGACAATAACCCAGGCGCGTCGGCTACGAAGGCGGTCGAGATCCACAACGTAGTCCAATGCATCTTCGCCCAAAGCCGTGCCCAAGATCAAGTTGTTTTCACGAATCCCATAGAGTTCATCATAGTACTGGTAGGCAGGCTGGGAGCCAGTAGCGACGTATACGACTTCTCCCGGCTTCTCATGTGCACGGACGTACGCCATAATCGGCTTGATTTCCTCCGGCAGCATGATGCCTGCTCTGGAAACCAGCATATGGGGCTTGACGAAATGATGCAGAACGTACACCGAAGGCTCCAGGAACAGCAGGGCGATCAGGGTATAGCCGACAATCACCGCATTCCGCCGAGTTGCGATCCGTATCTGTTCCGTGCCTTCGGCGATGAGAAGCAGTGCGGCGGGCACCAGGAACAAAGTAAGCCTGCCGCCAAAGGGATACTTATGCATGCCGGAAGCAGCTAGCGTCAGAAACGCCGGTGAAAACAGGAAAAACAGCTTCTCGCGATCGCACGAGTACATGTAAGCCGCACCAGTAATGAAAGTCAGGGCAGCAAGACCCACCAGTTGCAGGCTGGCCGTCTGGCTGAAAAACCCGAAGAAACTGTCGACGAACCACTTGAAGTCAGAGACAGACGTCGGGGGCAACGGCATGAAATTCCCGGTCCAGTAGCCGAGTAGCGCTTGATCACGCGTCAGGTTTCGCAAGAAAAGGAAGTAGGAGATTCCCAGGCTTGCCAGCCACACGCAGGCAAGGAGGGAGAACCGGGCAAGAGCCTCCCATTGCTTGCGCACCAGAAACACGGCAGCGGCCGTCGCTCCAATTCCTGCCAGCACAAACACTGAGGGATGCGAGATCCAAGTGGCTGCGGCGCCGACCAGACCTAGAGCCGTAATGCGATAGGTGCTCCATTCGGAAGGCCTGCCAACTAGAGCTATGGAGTAAATTACAAGCGCGCAGGCAACATCTGTCGAATACTGCTTGACCTCGGAGGAGTAGTAAATCAAAGAAGGTGAGATCACAAACAGTCCGACCGCAATAGGGACAGCGCCCGGCCTAATCGATTCTTTCGCCATCTTGTAAAACAGGAATAGGGAGACGAGCCCGGCGACGAGGGGCAGTAACCGCAAGGCATATTCGCTTCCTCCCAGCGAGCGAATTGCCATCTTCTCCAGGAGGAGGAAACCCACCGGCGCGCCCTGATGATAATCCAAAGGCCTGAGGAGACCGGCGTACGACCGGTGGGTTATGTTCAGCGCCAGCTGCGCTTCGTCGAGCCACAATGAACGATTCCGCAGATATTGAACAAGCCGCAGGATAACTCCGAGCCCGAGCGCAAACCAGATCATTCTGGTGGACTCTTTTGGAGGGTGCTTCAGTTCGAGTCCCGTGACCGTAGTGGCTGAAACGGTCGCAGGTTCTGCTGCCGTTTTGAGTGTGGCGAATTTCATCTGCCTACTAAACAAAATCAGGAGCTCGCAGGGTACGCCTGATTCGTTTTACTGTCGAAAAGCCTTGAAGCTGGCCATCTGTGTGACCGGAGGGGCCACTGGCAGCCAAAGGAGCCGTAGCACCGTAGTCGTCCGTAACAGTCACGATTTCGTCTTCGGCCATATCGGAATCGGGTGAGGTAATAATGCGCGCAACGAACCCCGTGTCCGCCCCTTTGCTTCGGTTGAACACAGTGTTGGCGCCGAAGATCAATTCACTGGCAAACTTGGTGGTCGCTGATCCACTGCTTGCACTGGAGAACTGTGGAGGTGTAGGCGTACCCATTAGTCAAGGAGGCACTCTGGCCGTTGGAGTTGGTGACCACGACGTTTACGGTTCCCGCGGCCTGGGTCGGAGTCGTGGCAGTAATTGAGGTGCTGCTTACCACCCTCACATTTGTGGCTGCGGTCTCCCCGAAGCTAACGGTTGCACCCGCTGTGAGGTTGGTCCCGGTGATGGTCACTGCCGTTCCGCCGTTCACTGACCCGGATTTGGGCGAGACCGAGTTCACCGTGGGAGCAGAGCCTCCGGACGCTCTCGCCTTTTTGAAGCTAGCCATCTGCATCACCCAGGCACCGCTGGAGCCCAGGGGCGCGGTGGCATTATAGCGACCGGTCCTGGAAACGGTCTTGTCTTCCGCCAAATCGGCGTCGGACGAAGTGATGATGCGCTGGATGAACGTCGCCCCGGGCCCCAAGTTGCCGGTGAAGACGGTGTTAGCACCGAAAATCAGCTCATTCGCCAAAGTGGTGGTCGCCGAGCCGCTGTTCGTGGTGATTCCGCTACCGCTTGCCGCAGCCGTCACATCCAACGGGCTCGTCCTGTTCGCACCTGCGTATTCCAGCACCCGAATGTCAGGGAACGCCGCCGCTTGGCTGAAAGTGACAGTGACAGTGTTAGCACCCGGGGCAATATTCTTGGCATAGTAGATTGACTGGCTGAGACCAGTTCCCTTAGTCGGGCCCACAGCCAGCGTATAGGTTTTTCCTAGACTATCCTTTACCGATCGGACTGTGGAGGTCGTGTCGTTCCAGCCGACCACGACGACGTTCAGATCGCCGGCGATCTGCGGAGCTCCATACGGAACCGACACAGTCGAGGTAGGCGATTGCGGTGTCGCGGCGGCTACCTGAATAAAACGGATCGCGGTCGCCGGCGGCGGATTCAAGCCGTATATCGCGAGCTGGTCGGAAAATGTGGCCAGGTAGACCTTACCGTTGGCGATAGTCGGAGGCGAGAACTTGGCGTAATAGCCAAGATTGTCGCGGGCCGGATTCTGGTTGCTGTTCCAGAGTTCGTGTGTGAGGTCAGCGGCGTCAAAGGCATGCAGAATTCCTGGCTGCGCTTGCACGTTGGCGTCGCCGGAATAGGAACGCGCCGCCCAGACGATGCCCGTGCCTGTCTGGCTCCCGTCGGCCGACAGGGACAGGGCCGCTTCGTTTGAAATTCCCGCTGGGCTGGTTATCTGGCCTTGTGACACCGGGGTGGTCTGGAAAGTCTGTCCTGACAGCGCCCAGGCCTTAATCACGTCGCTCGGTCCCCACAAATAAATTACCGGACCATGATTAGGGCTATTCCAGTAAACGGGGGAGCCCATAATCATGCCGTTGGGATAAATATTGGTGGCCTGGAAGTTCTGCAGGTTGGCGTTGAAGGTGGGATTAAACTTGCCCATGTTGGTAGTGTCGACAACGCGTAAAATTCCGTCTTTACCGCCCGCAACCAAGAAAGTCGTGCCCGGCAGTAAGATCGGCCCGCCCGCCCCAAGATCCACGTTGCTTCCATTGAGGAAGGATTGATCGTCGGGGGCGAAGTAGTCGGCCACTTTCAGGCCGCTAGATGTGCTCAGCCTCAGAAAACTACTGGCATAGTCAGAGCCGCCCGTGTTCACGTCGAAGGTACCGTTGGAGGTGGTGACATAAATGTTGTCAGCGTCTGCCACCAAGCCTTGCTGGCCGCCCCAGATACCGCCGCCATTCGCGCCGGAGCCGGGAGTGTCGTTGTAGAAGCCCACCTGCGCCAAGGTCGTGGCGTCATATCCGAAAACGAAGCCGTGCCAGCTCTTGAAGTCGCCGACTGATCCGAAGCCGATGTAGATCACACCGTTGAGCAGCAACAGTCCTGGCCGGTTGTTTTCGTTAAGCGGGACGAAACCGGTAGCGCTGATCTCCACCGGCCCGGCGAATTTTTCGCCTCCCGTGAGCAAGTCGAGCGCGTGCAAACTGAAATGGTATGTGGTGTTGCCTGTATTCTTGGTTTTAGCAACCACGTAAATCGTGTCGCTCGAAGAATCTATTACAGGGGTGCTGGTAATACCGATTTCCGGCATAAGATCGTTGTAACAGGTCGGTGTGGGGTGGCTGCAGATATCTGGACTAGGTACCGAGGTCCCCAAGTTGACGGTCCAGAGCGGGGACGACGCGCTGGAATCGTCAGCGTCAAACGCGTACACGCTGTTGTGCTCGGTCGCGACGTAGATTACGTTCCGCGTTGTTTCCGCGATGATCAAGCTGGGAACGTAGAGCGGCTGCGCATAGATTTGACCATCCACCGTGCGCGTAAAGAGCTTGCCAAAGTTGCTTACGTTTACGTTTGAGGTATTCAGTGTGGTTTCCGCCAGGTTCTGCCCGGTGCGGCTGTTATCGCTGTGATGAGTCAGCACCGACACTTGGGCGGCGCCGAGAGTAGCAAGCAGGCAGACCACGGCGCAGGAAATCGAAGGACAGCAAATTCGATACATTACTTCACCGTCAAGTTCGGCAAGGACTTAGACAGCCGCTAAGTATGGGTAGGTAGTCTGACGCGAGGTTCCCTGGAAAACGGGGTGCGGTGTGTACAACCCTTATGTAAAAGATTCACCTGAGGCGCTGATGCCTACCTTGCGGCAGGCATCAGCACAGTTGAGTTGCTTACTGTACGGTCAGAGTAACGGTTTGCTTGTTTGTCAGCGAACCCGATGTACCCGTGATCGTGATGGTGTAGGTTCCGGTCGCTGTACCGCCCCCGCCCCCACCGGAGGACGAACTGCCACCGCCGCAGGCCGTAAGGAATATCAGCCCCGAGAACAGTAGGCAAACCAAGGGGATGCCCAGGCGCCTTTTCTTGCGTGACGTGAAGCCAGCGCCCAGCAGAGCGCCACCAATTGGAAGCAACGTTGCGTAAAAGATGCCCCTCGATGGCGACGTCAGGGACGCGTTCGCCGCCGTGGTGCTGATGGTCAGCATCGAGGTACCCGGCGCGCCACCGGTCGGAGTGACCGAAGATGGGTTGAAGGAACAGTTTGCGCCTGGTGGCAGACCAGAGCAGGCCAGCATAACCGCATTGGTGAAGCCGTTCTGCGGTGTGACCGTAATGGTGGACAATGCTGAGCTGCCCGCTTTCACCGACGCGCTGGCTGGAGAAGCGTTGAGAGTGAAATTCGGCGCCGCGCTTACCTGCACCGTAAGGCTGACTGTCGTGTGGTGGCTCAAACTGGCGCCAGTTCCGGTAACCGTGACGTTGTAGGATCCTGTCGGTGTGGACGTTAAGGTGGCAATGGTAAGGGTGGAGGTGCCTGAACCGTTCGGCACCGACGACGGACTGAACGAGCAGGTCGCACTCGGCGGGCAATCCGCGAACGTGAGCGCAACTGCGCTGTTGAATCCGTTTTGCGGGCTGACAGTAACCGTATAGCTAGCGGGGTTTCCTGGGCTGATGGTCGCGCTGTTAGGGGCGGCACCCAAAGCGAAATCAGGCTGAGGTACGAGGCCGTAGACCAGCAACTGTCCCGAGTCCTGCCCCACAGCCGCTGCTCCCACAAAACCTCCGAGATACACTTTCCCATTAGCAATAGTCGGAGGATTGAACTTGGCGTATTCGCCCACATCGTCGCGCGCCAAGTTCATTCTGCTGTCCCACAGTTCATGCGTCAGGTCTTGGGCATCAAAGGCGGTCAGAATTCCGGGTTCACTGGGGAAGTTGGCCTCGCCGGAAAAGGAACGGGAAGCCCATACGATGCCCGTTCCCGCCTGGCTCCCATTCGCCGACACTGACATGGCCGCCAAGTTAGAAATGCCGGAGGAGTTGAGAATGGTGCCTTGCGATATCGGCGTGGTATTAAAAGTCTGTCCCACCAGTTGCCAGGCCTTACTCACGTCGCCTGGGCCCCATAGATAAATCACTGGACCGTTGTTGGGGCTATTCCAGAAGACGGGCCCGCCCATAATCATGCCGTTGGGGTAAACGTTGGTGGCCTGAAAGGTCTGCACATTATTGTTGACACTGGAATTGAACTCCCCCATCTGACCTGTGGTTGTATTGATAACCCGCAGAATGCCGTCTTTGCCACCACCTACGATCTCTGGCGGGTTGGTCCCAGGCAGCAGAATGGGCCCACCTGCCCCGATATCCACGTTCCCGGGGTATACGTTCAGGTAGGACTGGTCAAAGGGAGCAAAGAAATCCTGCAAAGTCAGATCTGGAGTACTCAGTTTTAGAAAACTGCTGCAGTAATCGTGCCCACCAGTGTTGATATTGAAAGTACCGTTGCTGGTCGCGACGTAGATGTAGGTGCCATCGCTGAGCAGGCCTTTGCCGCCGCCCCAAATTCCGCCCCCGGGATTCCCAGCAATGTTGTCAGGGGTAGCATTGAATACGGCTACCTGCTGCAGGGTCTGAGCGTCATACGCCATCACCCAACCGTTCCAGGTGAAGAAATCGCCCGCCGAGCCGAACCCCATGTAGATGTTCCCGGCCAGCAGTAAGAGGCCGGGGCGCTGCAGTTGATGAAAGGGAACGAAATTAGTTGACGTGATGTCGGTAGGACCGCCAAACTTATCGAGGCCCGTGGTGACATCGAGAGCGTGCAGCCAGAAGTGATACGTCCCGCCTGAGTCCTTGCTATGGTCTACCAGATAGATCGTGCCGCTGGCAGGATCGATCACCGGAGTGGCCGTGATGCCGATGTAGGGCATTATGTCCGTGTAGCAGCCAGGCGGTTGTTGATCAACGGTGCAGACGTCGTCGGTTAGCACCTGTGGCTCCAGGGTCCTGTGCCACAGTGGATTGGCGTTGCTGCCGCTGTTGCTATCCGCATCGAATGCATAGACGCTGTTGTGCTGGGTGGTGACATAGACCACGTTGTGAGTCAGCCCGTTGATGGTGACGTTCGGCAGATAGAGGGGCTGGCCATAAACGTAGCCGTCCACCTGATAGGCGAATAGTTTCCCGAACATGGTGACGTTGACATTCGAGGTGTTGAGAATGGTTTCCTGCAGGTTCTGTCCTGTGCGACTATTGTCATTCTGCTGCGTTACGACGGATACTTGTCCAAACGCCGTGAAATTCAACATGAACAGCAAACTCACGAGATGCAAAGCAAACGATCCAAGTCTTCTCATTGAGTTAAGCACTCCTCGACGAATGCAGTGATCTCTTACAACGGTACAAAAGCTCACGCTCACATCTCCATCCTAAAAGAAGCCGAGGCGGAGTACGAGAGACCGAAGGCTCATTGAGGCGAAAACGCCTCTGCTGCCTAGCCCGTTGCAGCGCCCTAAAGCCTTTGCAGCATCTTCGCCACCGCCACTTCCGGAAGCAGGCCGGCTTCCTGCCGAGCTAGAGTACTCGCGCTCAGGAGTTCAAGAGCTGCAAGTCCCGCCCACCGTCGGGGTTCGACGTCTCCCAGGGCGTTCCAAGCCTCGCGACTGGGATTCCGAGCCTTTTCACGACAATGGTAGCGATTCTTTCCACCAGGACATCCCAATCATGTGCCCGGGCCACGGTTTGCCGGACCTGACGAAGCTGTGAGGAGTTGGCTGAAGGGGTAAGCGCTTGCGCTATCGCGCTCGACCACTCCTCGGATGTCGCTGCCAGCGAAACCACGTTTTCAAACATCTGCAGCGCAGGAATCCGCGAGCCCACCACCGGCCTGCCACTGGCGAGATATTCATGCAGCTTCAGGGGATAGATGTACTTCGTATAGTCGTCGATATGGTAGGGCATGATGCAGACGTCGAAATGCTGCACATAGCCTGCTACCGACTCCGTGGGTTTCTCCCCCAGAATGTGCGCATTGGGGCGTCGGAAAAGCTCCGGCAGCAGGCTCTCAATCTCGGAATGGGGATCGATGTGTCCTAAAAAAACAAAAGACCATTCTGGATGTCTGTCGCTGAGCTCCAGCAATAGGGACCAGTTGAGCATGCGTTTCAAATTTCCCGCGTAACCGATTCGCGGGTGCGGGATGCCACGCAGGTCGGAAGGTTCAGGCAGGGGACTCATGTATTTCTTGTAATCCACCCCGTTCGGTACAAGCTCCGTGTGGGGATTCAACGCGCCCTTTCTCTTCATCATGGCAGGGGAGTGAATAAACACCTGTCCAACGGATCGGATGAGCTGGACTTCTGCTGGGTCGAGTTCCAGCTCGACCGGCGAGAATGAATACTCGTCGTCGATGTGGTAACAGCTTAGATCATGTCGCACCAGGCTCAGCGCCTGGGCAAACTGAGGGCGCCACGCGTAGAACACAATCTCCTTGCAGCCGCCCCGTAGGAGCAGTTTACGCGCTCGCCTTAGTCTTTCCCGCGACGTGAGATTCGCCAACCATGCCGGACGGCCAAATTCCGGCAGCCACAATCCCGGACGATAGACTTGCAATGAGGGTCCAGATGGCGGGTAGTCCGGCCGAGCCACACGGCCCTTCCAGGAAAAGAGAGCTCGCCAACTTGGCGGATTGTCCACCCACACAACCTGGAAATATCGAGCCAAACGACTGGCTATGTGATGGCGTGCTTGCCATCGCGGTTCCCATGGATCGGGCACCAGCGCTACGACGCCCACTTCGGGAAATAATGGCTGCTTATCAAAAATCATAAATGACCGACGACCGTTTTAAGCTGCTGGGTCCTATTTATCCCTCGCCGACAAGGCTATCAATTCATGCTCCACCCGCAGGAACTGGAATCGCGATTTAAGAACGACACTTATCTCTTTTCGATAAATTGCCGCCAGACCCAACGCGAACAGGGGTAAGACCGCTGCGATTTGGGCTAAGAAATAGGCCAGGTTGCGAGCTGGCCAGAATCGTTCGGTAAAGCAGCATCCAAGGGCGAATGGGAGCACAGCTAGACCGGTGCGAATCCAGGTCTGCCATAAATATTCGCGAATCGAAATTACGAGCAAGCGGCAAATGTAGGGAGGCCACAACACTAGTTCGACGAAAAGGCTAGGAACAGTGGTGCCCCAGGCAACGCCGTAGATTCCAAAGCGACGGACAAGAAGAATGCTCAGGAGCAGGTTGGTGAATCCCTCTAGGATCGCCCAGAGAGCGACGGGGCGATGTTTTTCCAACCCAAAGACAATGCCGCCGCAGGCTGCACTTCCCGAACTGGCAATAAGCGAAATCAATAGGATCCGCAATACAGTCCCGGAAGGATGCGCATACTGGGCGCCCATCCAGAGTGAAATGAAAGTTTCGCCGCGCACAAACAACGCCAGTTCGATGGGGAGCGAGACAATCAAGGTGGCGCGAGTGCCGTGCATCAGCAGGCGGCGCAAATTCTCCTGGCTCCCCTCAGCTTCAAAAGTGCTGGCCAGCGGCATGAACGTCTGTGTCATGGAGCCGACAACCTGTCGCGCGTAGTCGATGAGGGAACCGCCGATCGCATAAAGCGTTACCGCCACGGCACCAGCGAACGCGCCAACAACCAGGTTATCCGTGTAATAGACCAACTGCGCCGCCATATTGATGAGAAAGGCGTAAAAACTATAGTTCCACAACTTCCGCAGTGTCTCCCGGCTGGGGCGGCGGATGTGGATCTGTAGTTGAGGGTAAGCTCTAAAAGAAAAGACGATCTTGAGGGCGTTAGCCAATATGGCGGACACCAATTCCCACGTTGCTAGCCCCAGAATGCCGTAGCCGTTATTCAATAACCACACAACTCCAGCTGCGCGGACAGTCGCCTGGAGGATGGATACACCGCTCAACTGGTCATAGCGATGCAAGCCCACAAGCACGCCGCCGAAGACACCACAGGACAGTGTGATAGCTAGGCCGGCCGCCGTCACCACGATCGCCATGCGCGCCTCGTGCTGCAAACTGGCCGGGATCTGAAATATCTTCGTAAAAACAGCCGCGAAAACAAGGCTGGCAAACAAGATCGCAGCACTGATCCAGAGGCGAATCCAAAGTGCTGCGGAAACTGCCGCAGCGGACTCCGTGTGATCGTTCTGGGCGGCGCCTTTGGACACGTAACGGGTGACGGCGCCTCGCAACCCTAGATCGAACAACCCCATGTAGGAGTTCAGCGAGACAACAAGTACCCACACTCCGTACGCTACGTTGCCCAGCCGGTGGACCACGAAGGGCGTCAGGAAGAAGGCCACGCCCATGCCTAGGCCTAGTGCAACCCAGTTGGAGAAAACATTTCCCGCTATGCGTCGGATTCGTGGCATTAAAACACTATCTTGCGGCAGTAGAACGCTTCCGCGAATCTATGGGGCGCGTTGGACTCGCCCCCCGGAGCCGCATAATCGCCCGGAAGGTGTCGGGAGTCAGCCTGCTTGGTGCTTTGAGTTTTGAATACGTCGGTTACGTATCTGATTTTCTGTTCGCACGTCTTTGCCTCGAGGGGGACAAAACAGTTGGGACATCTCAGGTCGCCGTCGTATTTCGGAATCTCGCATTCCCAGACATCCATGACTGGCGAATCACCTTCGCGGACACGGGCATCAACTCCAACATCGGTCAGCGTTCTGAAGGCGGTCAAAGCTTACCTGAAAGGAGAGGAGGTCTTCTTGGCCAACTACGTCGATGGATTAACCGACCTGCCAGGGATCCCATACCCCCCCACAGAAGAGAACTACTTTCATGGCGAGACCTCCGACAAAATGCGTAGCGCAGCTGGCAGCGATTTGCCACGCTTGGCATCGGGCGATTTGCTCCCGATCGTCATTCGACGGCCTGAAAAATACTGTGACTATCGCAAGAGGGACGTTCCGTCTCAGCTGGATCGAGAAAGCGGATTCTCTACGCACTAAGTATCACGCGATTGGTGAGCTGAATGTTGGAAGACAAAGGCATTGTAGCCTTAGACAAAACGAATTTATCGATGATCAGCGCGTCCAGGCCCGAACTGAAGTAACTGCGCATTGCATCGCGTGGTGTCAACACCAACGGTTCGCCAAACAAGTTAAACGATGTATTCAGCAATATCGGAGCGGCTGCCTGCTCGCCAAAGCGCTTCAAGAGGCGCCAGAACAATGGATTACTGCGTTGTTCCACCACATGCAGACGTACCTGGTTGTTTGGCAAAAGAAAGCTTTCGGGCAGACATTGGCTGCCAGGGCGCACGCAGCCAAGAGAATTCATGAAACGACATTGTGGGGAGGCTTCGAAATACCGCAGACAATCTTCCTCAGGCACAGAGATGGCGAAGGGGCGGAACCACTCGCGGTGTTTGATGAAGTCGTTCAGATTTTCTTTGACGTAGGGCGCCCAGGGCGAGGCCAAGACGCTGCGATTGCCCAGCGCACGCGGCCCAAATTCTGCCGCTCCCTGGAACCAACCGACAATCTTACCCGCCTGCAGCAATTGCACGGCAGCATCTACCCTGCGTTCCTCAGTGTCTGGCAGCGCGTACCGGCTCTTAGAGTTGTCCAGGATATCCTTAATCTCCTGGCGGCCGAACTTGGGTCCCAAATACACATTGGGAACTGTTGGGGTTCGGGGTTTCTGCAACACTTGGTGCCAGGCCAGACAGGCCGCGCCGGGCGAGGTTCCGGCATTGCCGGGAGCAGGCGGAACGAAGACTTGGCTCCGGCCGAAGTTTCTCTCCAGAGAAGCGACTAGTAGCACGTTCTGGAAAAGGCCGCCTGCAAAGCAAACCTGTTGAATCCCCTCGCGACGGCAAAGATCTTCGACGAGATCGGTCAGAAGTTCGGTGCAAGCTGCTTGCACACTGCTGGCCAGGGCCTTCCGCTGTTCTTCTTCGAGTTGTCTTGGGGCAGGCGGCAAACCGGTGCTACGGTAGAACTTGGCCGAGAAGGAAAGCTGCCTTGCCAACCCCCGATTGAAAAAGCTGTAATCGAGTTGAGGTACAGGACGACCGCTGCCGCGAAGCATTTTCAGCAAGACATCTTTGAACAGAGGTTCGCCTTCCAGGCTGAGCCACTGGGTCTTGTGTTCTTGGAGATGAGGCACAAAACCAATCAGGTCGGTGACCTGTGAATAGACCCAAGCGAGGGAATTGGGAAAGGCTATGGTGCGCAGCACCCGGATCCGGCTGCCTTCGCCAATCGCCAGCATGGCCGAGTTGCCATCTCCATCCTCGTCCATGGTGATGATCAATGCGCGGTCGAACGGCGAAATAAAGAAAGCGCTGGCGGCATGGCACAGGTGGTGGTCGAAACTGATAACCCTGCGGCGACCATGGCCGTCTCGGCGCAGCACCCGTAGCTCGTTTAACTCCCGAGCAAGCACGCCGACTTCGTTGGCCCCGTGATAGGCGCTAGCCATGGGTGCCAGAGCCGAATGCTTTGCCCGTAGCAGTGATTTTCGAAACCAGCTCAGGAGAGGCTGCGTGGCCACCGCAATCAAGTCGATGCCGTTCCAGCCGGTGCCCAGGCTTTCAAAACACGAGTATATTGCTGGCTCAGGTAGGCCGCGGGTTCGAGAGCGGGTTAGCTTGTCATTCTCAATGGCGGCCTTGACCACACCATCTTCTAGCACTGAAGCAGCCGTGTCATGTTTGAAAGACGACAGCCCAAGTATCCGCATAATGTTGTTAACCTCGGACTGCGTTGCTCGATCCAGCGCCCGACTCTTGCCGCTGGACAGAACGTACGCAGACAGCACGGAATGGGAATGCCCCATCAAAGGACAGAAATGTCATCTCGATAGTGAAGTAGGTTCTCAACTCGGCCTCACAGCGTAGGTAAGCCATCCGCATATGAGCCTCGATTTTTGAGCGCTCGGGCTGGTTTTGTTGATTTCAAGTGCCGGATCGGGCGGATGTCATGGACTGTAGAACCGAGTCGCTCTTGGCGGAAGCGGCCGCATCAGCATGGCCAAAGCGAGAGATACTGCTGGGGAAAGGATTCCCGGCTCAGAGCGACGACTTGTCGATCAGGAAATTCTCCAGTACCAAAGTATCCATTTCACTCTTTGAGAAAGTATTAAAGGCATTTGCCGGAGTGTTGACGATTGGTTCACCTTTCAAGTTGAAGGAGGTGTTCAGCACCACGGGCACGCCCGTCGCCTGGCCAAAGCGCTCGATCAGCTGATAGTAGCGCGGGCTCTGGTCACGGAAGACGGTCTGCAGGCGGCCCGTCCCATCCACGTGAGTGATGGCCGGCAGCGTGGCTTGTTGTCCCTGCTTCACTGGTACGACGTAGAGCATATAGCGAGCAGGGTGGTGACGAATCGCATTGGGCAGGTCAAAATATTTCTCCGTGCACTCGGCGAGCACTGAAGGAGCAAACGGTCGGTAGGGTTCCCGGAACTTGATCTTCGCGTTAACGATGTCCTTCATATCCGGATTGCGGGGGTCAGCTAGAATGCTCCGGCTTCCCAATGCCCGCGGTCCCCACTCAAAGCGCCCCTGTGACCACCCCACGACCTTGGCGTTGGTCAGGCGGTCGACCACGCTATCCACGAGTTCATCTTCGTCCTTGAGACGACGATGCGGAATATTATTCTCGCGCAGGAAGTCGCCGATCTCGGTCTCGGAGTTGGAACGGCCCCAATACGCGTGCTTCATCGTGAAGTTGCGCGGCTTGCTCAGAAGGGAGTGGTAAACCCACAGAGCAGCGCCCAGAGCGCCGCCGCCATCACCGGCCGCGGGCTGGATATACAATTCTTCAAACGGGGTCTCCCGGAGAATACGGGAGTTGGCGACGCTGTTCAGCCCGACGCCACCTGCGATGCACAGCCGCGTGAGGCCGGTCTGCTTGTAAACGTTACGGGCCATTGCTAACAGTAGTTCTTCGGTGACCTTCTGGATGCTTGATGCAATGTCGGCAAAGTGCTGGTTGAGCTTGCACAACTCTGAATAGTTGGCCGGCGGGTCGCCGAAATATTTCGGGAAGCCGGTTCTCTCTGTAAAGAACTGCAACTTGGAGGGCCGCGGGTCGCCAAACAAAGATTCAAAGCGGCGATTGAACGTGCGATCCGTTGAGTGGTGGAAGGAGAAGTAATCCATGTCCAAGGAGAACGATCCGTCGTCGTTTTGACGGACGAGCTTCCATACTTTGTCGACGTAGCGCGGCTGGCCATAAGGGGCCATGCCCATCACCTTGTATTCACCTTCGTTTACTTCAAAGCCTAGGAACGCGGTGAACGCGCTGTAGAGCAAGCCCAGCGAATGGGGGAATTCCATCTGCTTGAGTAGCCTGATGTCGTTACCGCGGCCGACACCATAGGTGCCGGTCACCCACTCGCCGACTCCGTCCACGGTCAGAATGGCGGCTTCATCAAAGGGTGAACAGAGAAAGGCACTGGCCGCATGAGAGAGATGGTGCTCCGAGAACAATACCTTGTCTTTGGGAACGTCCAACTCCGACTGCAGCGTGGTGGCAACCCACATCTTGTCCAGCATCCAGGAGATCATGGACTCGCGGAAGACCTTCCAGGATTGCGGATAGGTTTGGAGAGAGGTCATCAGGATGCGGTCGAGTTTGCGAAAGGGTTTTTCGAAAAATACGACGTAGTCCAAATCCGGTCCCTGAATACCAGCTTGTTCCAAGCAGAACTTGATCGCTAGCTTGGGGAAACCGTAGTCGTGTTTGATGCGGGAAAAGCGTTCCTCTTCGGCGGCAGCCACGATTTCGCCGTCGCACAAAAGGACGGCGGCGGCATCGTGGTAGTAGCACGAGATTCCGAGGATATACACGGTTATTGCTTCCTGGCCCACTTCAGATCGCAGGCTTCGTTTGGATGGTCAAGCCACGAGGTGGGCCGTTTCTTGATGCGGAGGGGGTCGGAGAACAGGCGCGCGGCCAACCCAAAAGGCAGGACGAGCACACCATAAAAAATGGTCAGCAATACTCTTGCCTGGAAATTGCCGATTTTATGAGCAATCCTTTTCCAGGCCTGCCAGGCACGTTTCAGCATATTTCTCCTAGAACAGCGTGTAGATGAAAGGTGCGATCGCTGAGCTCTGCGCCAATACGATCAGCGCGCCCAGCAACAGCAAAGTGACAATTATGGGTGTTAACCACCACCGCTTATTGCTCCAAAAAAATGCGAACAGTTCGCCGGCGACCCCCATATTTCGTGTGGCATTTCGAAGAAACTTCATGAGCCCTCCTTGATCCGGTTACGTTCAACCATTCAGCTTCGAAAAAATCTTCTCCTAACCCTTGTCAACGTGACTTAGCCAGCGGTCTCATCTTAATTTCAGTGACTTCGGCGGTTCGTGGCAGAATGAGGGCGCTGACAACCATGCTCGCAATGTCCTCCGACTGCATTAGCAACTCGGGTCGGTATTCCCGACCTTCTATTTTGTAGATCTCAGCCTGCATCGCAGTGGATGCCGACCCCGAAATACCCTCAAGACGCGGACGCCCTCTGGGTTTACTTCATCGCGCAAGCTGTTGGCAGGCTCAATGCCCAAGCAGGGGATTCCCTTCTTTACGAAATATTGCAGCAGATAACCGTTCGCTCACACAAAGGTGACATGCCCAAGTCCACAAAAGAATGTCGCAAAACTGCTCCGCAGAACCGACAGGAATTTGACTTAGCTGTCCCGGAGTCGTTTTGCATAGGTGTTTGGTGATCCCAACCAGAGCTCGGTTGACATAAACGTATCGACACGACCTTAGTGGATATAGTCTGCGCGCCAGAACGGTTTCACCGCCTGGCGGACAACGAATTTCATGTCATGCAGCAGCCGCTTGGTATTGTCCTTCAGCCACCGCAGCATCTGCGCATAGCAGCGTAGCCGTTCGCTCCACTTCAACGGCGCACGATGGATGCAGCAGATGTACTCCCAGAATTGCCTGAAGTGGGGAAATACGATCTTCGGCGGACATTCCGGATATAGCCTGAAGGTTCTCTCCTGGCGCGAAGGATACATCCTGGTCACGCGCTGCGAGTGCTCGCGGTGGCAGAAGAGGTACTCTGGAATCCGGTAATACTGGCCGTACAGGGCTAACTCGGCCAGCACACAACGGTCGGAGTCCGCAAAATCGCTGTGAATTGGCGTTTTGCTGAGTATGTCGGCCCGGATAAGGCCAAACAAGGCGCCGCAGTTGTGGTCCATGCGGATCAGTTCGCGGAAGCGTTCGTGGGGTTTCTCGGAGTGAGCATCCAGTTGCTGTTCTTCCCGACGGAGGCAATTGCCCTCCTCGTCCATTACGATAGCCTTGGAATAGCACAGCACGACCTCGGGATGCTGGTGCAATACTTCTAGGCAGCGTTCCACATAAGTAGGAACTAACGTGTCGTCAGCTGCGACCCAAAGGAAATACTCACCTGATGCCAGAAGAGCCACTTGCCGAAAATTCCAAGTCACAGCGTGAGTGTACGTCTGCTGCTGGTAGCGGATGCGGCGATCAGCGGACGCATACTCGCGGCAGATCAACTCTGTACTATCGCTTGAACCGTTGTCCGAAATGACTAGCTCAAAGTCCTGAAAGGTTTGTGAGAGGATCGAATCCAACGCCTGCTTGAGGTATCGCTCACCATTGAAGACGGGAAGCCCAATGCTGACCTGGACTCGACGCACATCCGTTCCTGTAATGAAGTCCATTACGAAAGCCTGGGTTACTGCCTCAAATTAATCATGCCACTGCTCCATGCAGGAGCCCGAGCAACTCCTTCAAGGCTATCGTTCTGGAGGATGGGCAGGAGTGGGTCGTTGTCCCGTTTGCCACGCTTGAGGGTCGCGGCTAGTACTTCAGATGCCTTCCGCGCCATTTCCACATGCGTATACCGGCTGACAGCTGCCTGATCAGCATGGTATGAAACAGAGCCTTTACTCTTAAATTCAGCATAGGCCGACGCCAGATATTGGCGTAATGCACCTTTATTCGAAATATGAACACCCGTTCCAGTTTCGTTCAAAGTTTCTGTCAGCACTCCCACGGCTCCGCCCACTGCGAGGATTGGCCTCGCTGAGCCAAAGTATTCAAATAGCTTTCCGGTATGCTGACCAGTTTCTCTCGGGTCAGACCATCCCAAAAGCAGAAGGATATGGGACTCCGCTTGGCGTCTCAACGCTTCCTCGCGGGACACCATGCCGCCGAGTTCGACGATTTCCTTCAACCCATAGCGTTCCATGAGCGGGAGGAGCCAGGACTCGGGCGGCCCATAGAAGCGAACACGAATGTCATGCTTCTGAAGAAGCCCTTCTGTAATCATATCGTGCAGCACATCAAAGAGAAGTGTAGGGTCGCGTTTACCTTCATAGAGATGTCCGGCATGGGTGAGGGAGAAGTACTTTGTTAAGCTTCTAGGTTGGGAACGAAAGTCATCTGGATCGAACCCGTTCGTGATGGTGTACACGGGCGTGGTCGGATACTTTTTCTGAAGAGAATGGGCCCATGGGGATGATACGGTCACTATGGTATCGGCCATCTTTAAAGTCTTTCTCTCTAAACGCTTATGAAATGGCTGAAGAAGCCGCTCTACTCCCCACAAACCGTCTGTCCACGGATCCCGGAGGTCTGCAACCCACGGTCGGTTGAAGAGCTGTCGTGCCCGAGAAGCAATCAAATGGGATGAAGCTGGCGGCGAGGTGCTCAAGATTATATCCGGTTTCTCCTTGGCAGTAAGGTCAGACAATGCATTTACTGCGAAGCGTATCCAACCTTTATGTTCGTCGGGGAAGGCGATCATCCCCCTCGCGCACTGGATCAAATTCGTATGGAGTCGATTCGAGTTCGGCTTTGAGGGTAGCGGCAAATTTAACGACTCATGGACACTTCGTTCGGGATCGATTCCGAATCTCGACTTCCACTCAGCTATGACACTCTGGTATTCGGTTTCTATGACCTGAACCGCGGGGCGGGGGCCTTTGGGCAATTTAGCCGTTAGCACCAGCACGTCCCACCCGAAACGGGGAAGGTACTTTGCCAATCCCGCTGCTCGAATCGAACCCGCGGCCGTTCGCGGAGGGTAGGCGTGAGCAATGAAGAGTATCCGTGGCATTTCCCTAATTTCCCCTCCTCGACATTACTGGTCCAGCGAGCCGAGTGTGGCTTCTGCGCTATTCACTTTCCCCAATGCAAGTATCCGAGTAGCACGCTAAAGCTTGCTAATTACACTACCGCCCCAAACCATTCTTGCGTTTCGTGACGCTCTCGGCTCCAGCGCGCGGGTAATCGAGCATGGCCTGGGTCAAGTCTCACGGCCATGAGGGATAGCATCCAAATCAGCCAAAACGATTTCTCCCATAGCAGATCCCCAAAAAAGGCGGCAGTCAGCATTCCCCAGCATGCGCATTCCAGAGCTGAGACTGGACCAGCGATGACGCGGGACACTGGTCGGAGTCGTCTCAGGGCAAGGAGATGCGAAGTAACAGCAGCGAGCATCAGGAGAAAACCGACGATACCAAGTTCGACGGTTGTGCTCAGATAGAGGTTATGCGCACCACGACCAAACCCTTGAAAACGGGATGCCTGTCCCGCGTATTCTGTGTAGGCGGTCGAGAAGTTTACAAGTCCAGCGCCAAGGAGCCCATACCGCTTTAAAAGAACACGACCAACCTCCCAGATTTCAAGGCGGCCGTCACCACCACTCGAGGCCATCGTTTGTATCCGGGAAAAGAACGTGGCAGGCATTGTGAATGCCAGAGTCAGTAGACCCGAGGCAATCATCAAAATACGCAGGTTGAAACCCAGCCTGAAAAGGTAAATCCCGAGCACTAAAGCAATCGCAAGCAGTGAGCTGCGTGACATCGTGAGAAAGACGGCATAAGCGATGATACTGACGGCCCCAAGTCCTAAGCCCGTGCTCCACCAGCGTCGTGCCGAAACAAACCAAGCGACAGCAAGCGAAAATGGAAGGAGGAGATCAGTCCCAAGAGTGTTTGGATTGGTTTCCAGACTACCTACGACCATCGTTGCCCTTCCTGTCGCACCGTATTGAGCGATGTAACTGATACCAATCGCGAATTGGTAAACAACATAGCACGCAGCCAAACATCCGCCTGCGATGATGAGCAAAGTGAGAATGGAGAACTCGTTCTCGGTGAGCCGCCAGGAAACAGCTACGAGATATAAAAGCACCAGGGCGATTGCTGTGGGTAGTTCGTGAACGGATACTTGAGGCTGCAAGGCCCAAGCTGTAGTCAACACGCCCCAAAGCAGTAACAATGGCCACCATAGTGCCGCCCGTGGGGGCCACGTTAGGCGCTTTCTTACCACGCCCGTCACAAGCATCGCCATTCCCGCTATCGCTCCAAGTGCGTAATTCGCGGTTGTCCCCGACTTGCCATCCCCAAGAGCGGTAATGGAGTTGAATGGAAGTAAGAACGCGTACAACCCTAGGGCAATCTCAATCGGCCACTGGAACGCAAGAATCATTATGGTAGCAAACCCGAGGAGGAGCCATTTTTCCTGGGCAATCACTGTCCCGATCAGAAGGGCCGAGCCGATCAAAATCAGGGTTCCAATCAGCCAGACGAACCAACGGCCGCGATCCATCTGGTCAACGCTCGGATACGAGAGAGTTCTCATTACTGGCGCCATGGGGATCAAAAGGGTTGCAAAACTAAGGAATGAGTCGCGACACAACATAAATCGCGTGCGGCTTTAGGCAAATCGTTGTTGGGGAGCATATAATCTGCACGTGCTGTAGCATGCTTTCATTGCAACTTTGCGTCGCAAGCACTTAAGTTAGAATCACCCTAACGGTTCGGAGCAAGATCGCGAGATCACTCAGGAATCCCGCGCTTCGTGCATAGTCCAGATCAATCCGAACTTTTTCTGGCAGCACCTGAGTGCAATAAACATATTTTAGCTGCGAACTGGGTACGTTGGTAAGTAGTTGTTCCTCGTTACGATAATGGAGAGTTGCCGACCCTGTTATCCCAGGCCGGAGGCAAAGAATCTTCTGTTCTTCCCTGCTCAAAGACGTAAGATACTCCGCGACATCGGGACGGGGGCCCACAAAAGACATCTCCCCGCGGAGAACGTTCAATAATTGTGGCAACTCATCCAATTTCCATTTCCGAAGCACACGGCCTGCAGCAGTAATCCTGCGATCCCCAGCGCATGTGACGCTTGGACCTCGTTGCCCTGCGTGAGTCATGGTACGAAACTTGATGAGCCGAAATTCGCGCCCTTCTTTGCCGACCCGCCACTGCCGATAGAAGATAGGTCCCGTGGAGGTGAGTCGGACAATGAGTGCGACAGCCAGCATTGCTGGCGACGCTAAAATCAACAGAACCGCCGCTAAGAACAGGTCAAATAGCCGCTTGCCCTTCGACTGGTTCCACACGCTGGTACCAACCACCATCGTCACACAGCCAGCGTCGGACAACAATCCTGGGGGTGTCATGCCGCTACGATCCTTCTTTTGCGACTCTGGTGCACGATCTGCGTGATCGTTTCGATGATGATGTGTACCTGCTCGTTGGTGAGACCGGGGAAAACTGGCAACGATATAGAGCGTAGATACGCATCGTCGGCGTTAGGAAAAGCGGCCGGCCCGACTCCGTAATGCTGCTGGTAGAATGGGTGCCGGTGTAACGGAATGAAGTGAACCGATGTGCCTATGCCCGCGTCCTTCAGTTGTTCGATAAAGGCATCGCGGTCGAGTTCCAGGAGGTTGGACTTAGCGCGTACAATAAACAGGTGCCAGGCGTGCTCCGAGTTATCGGGCCCAACTGGCGGTAGCTCCAATTCTTCGAGTTGTGCAAGTTTGTTTCTATACAGTTCGGCTACGGAGCGCCGCATTTCGTAGAAACGGTCACACTTGCGCAGCTGGGCCAATCCCACAGCTGCCAGGATGTCGGGAAGATTTAACTTATATCCAGCCTCCACCACTTGATATTTCCAGGAGCCGGTGCGAGAATAGCGTTTCCATGCGTCCTTACCAATCCCGTGGAGACGCATCACCGCTGCCCGTTCGGCATAGGCGTCGTTGTTCGTGGTGAGCATCCCACCTTCGCCGGTGGTAATCGTCTTGGTCGCATAGAAACTGAACGCCGCGAGTTCCGAAATCATTCCCACCCGCTGGCCACCAAAGCTAGCCGGCAAAGCGTGAGCAGCATCTTCGATCACGTGCAGGTTGTGTCTGTTGGCGAGTGATCGGATGACAGCCATGTCGCACGGTTCGCCTCCGATATGGACCGGGATGATGGCTCTAGTTCGCGCCGTTATCCTTTTTTCGGCATCACAAGGATCGATGTTAAAGCCACCGGCGAGACTATCGCATAGTACTGGCTTCGCGCCAAAATACGTAACCACCTCGGCCGTGGCGGTAAAGGTATAGGTGGGCACCAGCACTTCGTCACCGCGTTTCAGCCCAATGGCGTCTAGCGCCAACTGTAGCGCCGCTGTTCCAGAATTCACCGCAAGAGCATGCTTGCACCCGATGTATTTGGCGAATTCTTCTTCGAACGCGAGCGCCACTGGCCCGGTCGTCAGCCACCCAGAGCGGAGAACCTTTTCGACCGCAGCTATTTCGTCTTCGCCTATCGAGGGGACATGGAAGGGAATATATGAGTTTTGTGCCATCATCTCTCCGTAGCCAGATGTTGTGAAAGGGGGTTGAGCCAGCGGTGCCTCCCGACGGATCATGGACCAAGGAGCCGGCGAAAGCTTGCCAGTTGCGACACTCTACACCGGTTGCGCGGTTCTAAGCGCTCTTAGCGGAGTCTAGAAGGCTCCGGGCCCGCCGATAAGCGAGGGATTGGTCATGACGATCGATTTCCGACAGCGCCTTGATCTCCTCACTCGGCCAGTATTCGGGAACAATGGAAACCAATTTTTCGACTAGGCCGTGCGCATTTCTGGAATCCACGAGGGTTGACAAATGTTCCAGCCACGTGCGCACCTGCTCGAAAGCCACCGTGCCTCCTTCTAGCACGCGGATTTTATCGTGAGGAGTGGGCTTTATCCCTTCGCCTTCAAGTTTCAATTCCTCGAATAATTTCTCTCCGGGACGTAGCCCCGTAATTGCGATCTGGATGTCCCGGTTTAACTCTAGCCCGGCCAAACCTATCATACGCACTGCAAGATCAATGATCTTGACCGGTTCACCCATGTCCAACGCAAAGATCTCTCCGCCTTTGCCCATCGCCGAAGCCTGCAACACTAACTGCACTGCTTCCGTCACGGTCATGAAGTACCGCTTTGCCTCGGGATGTGTGACTGTAACCGGCCCCCCGGCTTTAATCTGTTCCTCAAAAACAGGCACCACGCTCCCATTACTGCCGAGAACGTTCCCGAAACGAACCGCCATAAACCGCGTCTTGTTCAACTGCAGGGCAAGAACGATCAGTTCTGCAATGCGTTTCGTCACCCCCATTATGTTCGTCGGATTAACGGCTTTATCTGAGGAAATCAAGACGAAATCGTCAGCATGAAACTGCTTCGCCAGGAGCGCGACGTTATAAGTGCCAAACACGTTATTGGTCACGGCCTGGAAGCAATTCTTTTCCATCATGGGTACATGTTTGTACGCGGCGGCGTGAAACACGGAATTCGGTTGATGATGGGCGAAGATTTCCCGCAGACGGGTTATATCCAGAATGTCTCCCACAACCGGCACATAGCTAACACCGGGGAATCTCTGCGAAAGCTCCAAGCTGATCTTGAACAAGTCATTTTCCGATCTGTCGAGGAGCACGAGCAGACGGGGACGAAAGTTGGTCACTTGCCGCACTAGCTCGGAGCCGATGGACCCTCCGGCACCGGTGATCAGGAGAACCTTATTTTCCAGGCGGCCGCGGATCCTTTCCATGTCAAGCCGAACCGGCCGGCGGCTCAATAAATCTTCAACACGGAGTCTCCTTGCCTCCTTAATGGAAGCAGGCCGACTCAACATTTCACCGATCGCTGGCAAAATCCTGAAAATGACTTTGCTTTCGCGGCATTTATCTATGATCTGTTCAACCACCCGACCCTTAGCCGACGGGATCGCGATCAGAACGCACTCCGCTCTGTGTTTGGCGATCAACTGACTCAGCGCGTCGGTGTTACCAAGCACCTTCAGCCCGTTTATTTTGACTCCCATTTTGGTGGGATCGTCGTCCAAAAAACCAATCGGGTAGTACGGAAGATCGGGCTTGGACCGCATTTGTTGGGCTATGGACCGGCCCGCTTGACCAGCACCCACAATGAGCGTTGTCTTTTGTCCGTCGTATCTTCGGGCGCGCTCGGTGTAGGCGCGGACAATGACCCTTGCACCGCCCACAAAGGCGATCGTCAGAACCATGTCAATGAATACGACGGAACGCGGGTAACCGGACACTCTAATTCCGGCAACAATCAACCCGTAGGCGACCGCTGCACTAAGAAACGCAGCCTCGATCATGTTGAGGACATCACTCATTCCCACGTAGCGCCACCACCCGCGCAATAGGCCAAAGTAATAGAAAACTACCAGTTTGATTAGAAGGATGAGCGGTAAAGTCTCCAAGAACTGCGTCCGACTGGCTTGGTTCAGGGGCAGGTCAAGCCGCAATGCGAAACTACAATAATAGCTGCAGCTGACCAGCACAATTTGAGAAAGCACGATCAGCCAGACGCGGTACTTCACGAAACCGTTCGTCGCCTGTTCTCCCGCGAGCTCTTCGCGAAGATTGGACACATCTAAAGTTGACATTGTGAATTGGGCCTGTTCTTACTTCGTTGCGGGCTCGTAATATTCATACCCGTACTGGTAGTACCGATATTGCGCTGAATTGAGATCAGCTGCGTTCAGCACGAACTCCAGAATGGGAGCCGCGTGGACCTCGTCCAGCATCTTAAGGCTTCGCCGTACCACTTCACGCGTGGTGATCCCCGAACGACCCACGAAGATCAAGCCATCGGTCAGATTAGAAAGGGCTCGACCATCGGCGAAGGGGAGGATCGGGGCAGAGTCGAGAACTACAAATTGAAACTCCTTTCGCAAATCAGCTAAAACCGCACGCATCCCGTCCGAGCACACAAGTTGTCCGGCCCTCGCGCTGCCGGCATGCGCAGGGAGAACTGTCAGATTTGGCAGGCTGGGAACATGCACCAGAGCGCGATCCAACGGGCTGGTACCATTCAAAACATCTGTCAAGCCGACATCACTGGAAACTCCGAGGGCAGCGGCCACTCCGCCTCTACGCAGGTCGGCGTCGACCAGGCACGTAGTTCCATGCTGTGCCATGGCCATGGCAAGGTTCACCGCGACTGTGGTTTTTCCTTCACCCGGGAACGATGACACCACCAGCAACACTTGTGGTGGATTCCCCGGACGCGAGAGCATCACCGAGGTATAAAGTGAACGCAAGGCCTCGGCCTCGGGAGAATGCGGCCGATCCAGCAGGAAACTAATGCCAGGCGGGAACTTCCAGCTGCCTGAGGCACTGCCCGAGGCGACGGCCAGTTGATCGTCCTGCTTGGCTGGCGGGATCGGGAGTTGCTTTCCGTTGGAGGCAAAGAAGAGAGGCACAACTGCGATATTGTGATCGCCGATCCAGTCGCGCACGTCCTCGGGCGTGAAAATTCTCGTATCGAATTGTTCGCGCAAGAACGCCAGGCCCACGCCGCCTAGCAGTGCTGCAAAGATTCCGACGAAAATAGCCAGCGTGCGGTTGGGACGTGTGGGGCTGTCCAGAACATGAGCCTCGTCAACTACTCGAAGATTGCTCGACTTGGAGGCGGCGGCAATGCCGGCTTCTTTCACCCGGGCATACAAGCTGTTGTACAGTTCGGAATTGGCTTGTGCTTCCCGTTTGAGATCGTTATATCGGGCCATTTGGCTCAACTCACTGCTGGCGCCCTTAATTTGCGAATCCATCAACTCCTCGCGAGCACGCGCCGCCGAGTAGCTAGTCCTGATCGAACCTGTCACCGCAGTTTTTTGTGCCTCGAGCTGCGACTGCAGTTCATCCACCTGGTTCTGGAGTTTCTTGACGTTCGGGTGGTTCGTGCCGTATATGACCTTGGCTTGCGACAACTCCGCACGAAGCTCAGCCAATCTAGTGCTCAATTGCTGCACAACGGGATTGTTGCGAATTTCTGGCAGCACATCCGGGCTGCCGGCTTGAACGCTCTTGAGCAACGCCTCAAGTTGAATGCGATCAGCCTGCGCCTGGATCAGCTGCCGATTGAGTTCGGTAATCTGGTCAGCGAAGGTACTCTTATTGCCATCCACGTCCGCGACCCCAATGGACTTCTGAAACTCGGCCAAGACCCGGTTGGACTCCATCATGCGGGCGCGAATGTCATCCAATTGGCGAGCCAGCCATTCCGAGGACTTCATGATTGCATCGTGCCGGTCGCTAAGGGTGTCGTCGATGAACGCATTCACCACGGTGTTGGTCACCAAAGCAGCCATTTTCGGGTCGTGACTCGAAAAGCTAACGGAGATCAAGCGGCTGGCCGTATCGCGCTTTACGTTTAGGTTAGCGCGAAACGCGTGCAGCGCCGAGTACTCAGCCGGATTCAGTTGATAGACGGCCAAATCCCCAGCCTTAGACCCGCTGTCGCCGGGGGCGACCATCGCGGGACTTTGGTCCAAATGAAGTCGGCGAATAACATCCATCGCCAATCTGTCGCTTTTAAGATTCTGAGATTGAGTCTCCAGGTACTCCGAGTCGTTTCCCGAGATTCCACCTTCCAACGAAAATTGTTCGCCAGGAGGATCGACTTCAATTCGCGCCACAGGCTCATATATGGGCTTCATGCTGAACGTCACAACGATGACGGTGACCGTGAGCACAGTCGCAAATAAGGCCGAGATTCGCCAATGCTTGCGGACGATCCGGAGGGCGCGCAACCACTCAGTCCCGTTCTTCTCTTGAGCTTGCACAGGCCGGAGTACTGCCGTCGGCCCGATGTCCCGACGGGGCGGAGACAGTGTTTCCCCTGTTCCGAGACTCCTATTGGCGTTCCTGCCGCCGCCACTAGCGGCTTTCTGTATGGCTTCGTATGCTTCGTAAAATCTACTCACCTAGTCTCCCGTTCTGTGATGGGCAGCCCCATCGGTCGAGCGCATTAATCTTCGCGAATATTGGAAGTAAAGTTCCACCTCTCCATGCACAGCTCCGCCCTCTCAGTTAGAGACCTAAGTCACTCTAAGTCATTCTGGCATTGACACTTAACTTGCTCTTGCTTCCATTCTCTTGCGGCTCCAAGTCACCCGAGCTCCGGCGAGCGAGAAACCGCTTTTCCCCACGTACTGCACGACCTGCACCACTCGCCCCGTGCCATGCACCTGCATTCGCCTATCCGAACAGCCCACAGCAGCCGAATATCAACCTGCGCACGGGTCCCGGCCCAACGCCACTCTTGAGAGCAAACGAACAAACCGATATCGTGTTTAACACCGGTGGTGGTGTTCGACGCCAGTGCTCATCGCACCAAGCGAACGTCACCTAGGTGGCCCAAGACGGCTAATCAGTTCTCGAAACTAACTCGCAGGGGAACGGTTAGTCACAGCTCCGCCCCGTCAGTTAGTGTGGAAAATACTCTATCCGTAACACAGCAAAGGCACTTAGTCAATTTCGAACTTAAGACCAGCAGTTCTGATCGTTAATACCATTGATGGTGCTAATGGTGTTCAGTTTATTCATGTAAATGTCGCCAGTTAGAGAGATGCAAGTGTCTTTCATGTTGTGTGCCATGGGTTCTCCGCAGAGCCAGAAATCGCCGAGAAACAGTGCCAGCGAAGCGACGATGTCGGCGATGGTCTTTCCCAACACACAACAACAGAACGAGAGAAGATCAACGTTGATCGAAGCATGAGAACCATCCTTGAGATGGACGATCGAATCCTAAGTTTGCACTTCCGAACATGGTGTAAAAACAAACTTCGCGGAGACGGGTACGGACCCGAGAGAGAACCGCTGGGGGAGGCGATGCTGCCGAGCAGGCATTGTGCCATCGGGTGTATCAACAGTCAAGGAAAAACTGTCGTATTCTCATAGGAATCCCCGAACTATTGAATCTAGATCTGCAACTGCTTGTTATTTCTGGATGACAGGCGTTCCGAAGTCGCACAGATCGTTTTCGTTGCACGGGCCCAACGCGTTTCCTTTCCATCGGAAGATCATTCTATGAGAACGTGCTGCCTCAGAATCAGGTCCATCTCGGCTGGAGTTCGTTCGCCGCAGTCTGGCTTAACCGAATACCGATGGGGTTTCACTGGCTGAGCGCATTGGTGCAAGCCAAGTTGGAAGAGAGTCCCTTCTCGGGTTATGTGTCGTGTTTCGTCGGGCGACGGGGCGATTTGATTAAAGTTCTGTGGTGGGACGGGGAGGGGCTGTGTTTGTTCGCCAAGCGACTAAAGCGCGGACGTTTTGTATGGCCTCAAGCGGCGAGCGGGACGGTGGCGTTGACGCGCGCGCAGTTATCCATGCCGCTGGAAGGCATTGACTGGCGGCGGACGGAGCGTACCTGGGACCCGCAACTGTCGGAGTAACTTGCGAGGTTCTTTTGCACAATTTTTCGGCGGGGAGGAGATCGTGGCACGAAAATTCATGCGATACTCGGTGCTTTTCAACCACGACGCTTCCGCATCTGAATCTTCTTCCCGCGGGAAGCGTTGAAAGCGCCGTCCTCGCACAGCACACCAACTGCTCTGGCGCGAAAGCGAGATCGAGCATTTGAATCTGCTGATCGCCAAACTGCAGAGGATGCGGTTCGTACGGAAGTCGGCAGAAGCTGGCGTGGTAGATCGAGCAACTGGAGTTACGGCTGTAAGATTTGCAATCGAAAGCAGCGGAGAGCACAAGCCACCTGGAGAGTAAGACTGCGGCCACGACACCTCCCCTCCTTATTACTAATACCCTATTAATACCCCTTAATACCCGTATTAATACCCCGTCGAAATTAGTACCCTGCCAAACCGACGCGTCGGCCATCACCCGATCATCTGCCCCGTCAAACACAGAGACACGAACCGAAAGAATCGGCTCGCCCGGATTGCGGTCGGATACGAAGACGCCAACGATGCCGATCGTCTGCGTCACGATCCCCTGTTGCAGATCGCCACTGATCAGAAACTGGGTGGCGCGCTGGGCTCGCAGCCCACACTCAGCCGCTGGGAGAACGCTCCCTCAGGACGCGATCTGATGCGCCTGAACGACACTTGGCGCGAGCAGTTCGTCCCCCTTTGCGGTGTGCGGCGACCAGGTTCGCCAGCGCGGTGAGATCTTGCTCGATCTCGATTCCACTTACGATCCCACCCACGGCCAGCAGCAGCTCAACTTCTTCAACGGCGGCTATGGCCAGCACAATTTAACTATTCGCACTCGCTGGTATACAAGGCGAAGGGATCTGAAGGTGGGCCGCTGCGTCGCCACCTGCCTGCCTGCCAAGAGCCGGCTTTAAAATATCTCCCGTGATGTGACCTTCTATAGAATGTAGCGGGTCCAACATATCGGTTGTAGTTGCTGGGTTCCGCGGTCGTTCGGAAACAGTCTCAAGGCGCTGTCGATCCAGTATTGTTGGAGTCGGAACGAGTCCCGCTTTAGTTAGTTGCTTCGACACTACTGCGTTTGCTGAAGTGCTGGCTCGTTTCTTCAGAATGGAACGCATGCCGAAACTGAGAATCCCTGCAACTTTGCTGAAAGTGGCGCACACGGCTTTTCCGCGCGATTCTGTGCGCGATCGCGCGTCGAGTGCTGTTCTGTACTTCTGAATCCAGTCTTGTTCCACCTCAGTTGAACCGATCATCTCCGGCCCCATGCGAGTTCTCTCCTTCCCCCGAGCTCTCTTTTTATTTTGAGCTCGAAAATGGCAAAATTATACACCTAAATCGCCTGCCCGAGTTGTTGATATGATTTTCCCCAGAGCGCCCTAAATGGTCAGCGATCCGCGCCAGCGCAGCCCGAAATTGCCCCGGATTCCGGTCCACTTTCTCAACACTCCCTTCCTCCAACCCCTGGTAGACAAGATTTAGCTGCTGATGTGACCAGCCGTGCTCTACACGTCATCACTGAGCTGTGGACACTGATAGCTCTAGCCTCTGGCATAGGGCCTTCCGCAAAGCAAGGCGCGCACTAAGAAGGCCCCGACGTTTCGAATCGGTAAGGGAAGGAAACACTGAGGGCTGGTGGCTTACGCCACGTCCCTCTCCGGGTTTGTAAAACGCTGACACTGCCGCGAGTCAGTGGGGATCAGTTACCATTGGTCTTCCTTCGAAGTACCGCGCCGTCGCTGAAGCCACGATGGCTTCATCGACGCCGGATTCAGCCACCTCAAAGCTTCTACTGTAATGTTCCAGTTTCGGAACAATTCTAGGCAAGAACTGCACAGGTCCAGATTTGCAGAAATAGTGGCCCCGGTTCCCCAGTTAGCAGGCTAGCTTCACCAATTTGGAGCTGACGGGTCGCGGTCTCCCAAGCGAAACGGTCGTCGGAGAACACCAACAGTTTCGCCGATACCCCCGCCCGTCAGCACTCCAAAACCTACGTCTATTATTGATTAAAAAAAATGGCCAGGGCGTGCCGCCGGACTGGCACCTGAGTGCCGGTACCAAATTCACTTGAGAGTTAGCGGCAGCGGTACCACTAACTCATTCCCATTTGGACGAACAGCACGAACTGGGAGAACTCCATGAGATCGTTCAATCCACAACAAAAAGTCGGGATTAACACCACCTGCCATGGGCGCCGCTGTACGTTAAAGGCAACGCATCATGAATGCCAATCACGCACTTCCCCAGATCACAAAACGCAAGGTCGGCGTAGTTACTGTCTCGGCAGCGAGCGCAATTCCGGAGGTCCGGCAACCTGGGCATCACGGACCTTACGGGCAAAAGCACGATCTGGCTAACGAGCAACTTAAACGTCACGGGCAAGCTTTAGCACAGGCGGCGACGCGGCATGAGGAGTCTAAGGTCACATTGGTTAGCCAAGAACTTAAGGAGAAGAGAGAACTTTTGGCGGGCATCGGTTGATGTTCTCCATGACCGCTTCTACAGAATCCAAGATGTACGGGAGTTCACGGCGGATGAATACCTAAGAGAGTCCGGCATTGCCACTAGCCTATCTCCGGATGACACGAAGGGAAGCCGACCGTGCCTTTTACGCCGGATACTAAGAGTAAGCCGTTACTCGGACTCCTTGGCGCTCTGCCTCCACCATGCTTCGTGCGACGGGCTGCTAACTGGCGGAAGTAGTCCCTGCCGCGCTTCGCTACGGCGGAGCTGCCCTTGCGCGCCATGATGGCCGCTGCTGGCAGTTTGACCTGGAGATAGAACGGGTTGGTTCGATGCCATGCCTTCACGGGAGACTCTGACGGATCTCTTCCTGCTGATCGTAGCGCTACCAACGCACATTTTGCCTATCGTCCTGTGCATTTTGTGCGATGATGTTGGCGCATCGCGCCAATATCGTCGAATCAGTGGTACTCGATGAACAATTCGAATTAGTTCATGCCTGGGAACCAGGACGGTTGGCTGTATGACTTTTATATTCCTCAGGCGGCTAGGTTCGGAAAGGCATCGTCATTTTGTGCCACGGCTGAAACGGTAGGAGAGCGGCATGTATGAGAAATATTTCGGACTGCGGGAACAGCCGTTCGGCGTAGCTCCGGACTCGCGATTCCTGTATCTCAGCGCGACCCATCGGGAAGCCTTGGCCTCCATGTATTACGGCATTGAGGCTAATCGTGGATTTTTGGGTCTCATCGCCAAGCCCGGCATGGGCAAGACCACCATTCTCTTTCATCTCTTGGAGAAATTTCGCAGCTCTGCGCGCACCGCGTTTCTCTTCCAAACCCAGTGCACCTCACGTGAGTTCCTGCACTTCTTGCTTTCTGAATTGGGCTACGAGGGTGGCGGCGATGATTTCGTGCGCATGCACGAGGAATTCAACCGACGCCTTCTGCAAGAGGCGCAGGCCGGCAATCGCTTTATTGTCGCTATCGACGAAGCGCAGAATCTGGACCCTTCCGTGCTGGAAACGGTGCGGCTACTTTCCGACTTCGAAACGCCGCGAGCCAAGTTAACGCACATCATCCTGGCGGGACAACCCGAACTGGCAGATAAATTAGCCAGCTCCGGCTTATCCCAGCTCCGCCAGCGCGTCTCCATTGTTCATGGCCTCGAACCGCTCTCTGCAGGGGAGATCAAGAACTACATTGAGCATCGGCTGCGCACTGCTGGCTATGAAGGCGATCCTCTTTTCACTTCCGAGGTTTATGAGGACATTGCGAGATTCACCCTGGGCATTCCCAGGAACATCAACAATTTCTGCTTCAATGCGCTTTCGCTTACCTGCGCATTGCAAAAGAGGGTCGTTGACGCGGATACGGTCAAAGAAGTGATCGCCGACTTGGATATTTCGAAACTGACCTCCGGCGCTCCCTCGGACCTCGTCGACATGGCCTACCCGCGCAGCCGCTATCAAACCGCCTGTCTGTTCTCCCCCGAGAACGAAGTTTTGTAAAGTAGCGGGAATTAGTCGGCTCCCTAAGGATCATCTCGGTAGCAGGCGGGCGCCATACTCGATGATACTACGGACCTGACTCGCATCTCGGGAACCCATGACGGACCACTTGTCCACAGCAACAAACATAGGCGCACTGTACTTGTGCTCGGTGTGGCTCCAAATGGAAAGTAGAAACAGATGCGCCTCCACCATGCGGGAGAGAAGACTGCTCAGTCTGGCGATAACCCTTCTGAGACACGGCCCACTCTACGGCTTTCATTGACTTGCCCGTTTGACAGACGTAAGATTTCGCGCCAGTGATCGACCATTACATCAAGAGACGCGATCCCTCGCAGCAGGCAGTCGAGAGACCTCTGGAGCCGCCTAGATGGGCATCGCAACAGATACCCTCACGGTTGTTCGCTGCCCGTATTGCATGTCGGGAATTCCTAAAACAGGCGTATAGCCGTTGCTTTGCAAAGAGGTACAAAGAATGCTCACCAAGCGCCTTCTAAGTATCTATACTTGTTTTTCCATGACGATATGCTGCAGACAGTGCGGGGCCAATAACAATTCGGGGAATCTTCTTTGCCTAATATGCGGAGGTCTTCTCGAATCCCCCAAACTCTTGACTGGGTGGCCAATGCCACCAGAACAGCCTACGCTACCACCGGTTAGCGAGTCTTCTGTGCGCCCGACCGCTGAGCCAACGAACAGTGTAAGTTACCCTTTTCAAACTGAAGTAAGTGCATCTCATCTAGGCCGCTATCTCGTTCTAGTCCTTTTCAGTTTTGCGGTGGCAGCTGCGGGCTGGCAGTGGCGGGACCTGCGCACGTTGGCGAGTAGGGTTTTGAAGAGTCCGGCTAGGAGCCAGTCCAAGGTGACGAATTCTACCCCGGCACCCGTCTCGGTTTCACCTGCGGAGGTGCGGACGCCGCAGAGTGCGCAGCCTGAACCTGCAGAATTGGCTTCAACGCGTGGTCAAAGTGCCACCGAAGAGACTTCCTCTCGGGACCCGTCGCAGGAAGGATCAGCAGCCGCCGTCAGGTCGTCGAAGGCCCAGCCAGTTTCTGCGAGCACACGTGACCGCAATACATTGGAGAACGAGGGCGAAAAGTATCTCAATGGAGATGGTGTGCCGGCTAATTGTGATCGCGCTAAGAAAGATCTTCTTGCTGCTGCTGAGCACTCTAGCGCAAAGGCCCAAAGCGCTTTGGGAACTATGTACGCAACTGGTCACTGCGCGATCCGAGATTTGCCTCTCGCGTATCGCTGGTTCGCGCGGGCCCAGCGCCAAAACCCCCGCAACCGAATTATTGAGGAAGACATGAGAGTTCTTTGGGACCAAATGAGCCCAGAGGAGAGAAAGCTGGCCAAGCGGTAATGAGGGAGCCGAGTTACGCGATTTCACAACGTATTTCTGGTTGCCCCGGGTTCTTTGTGAGATACCTTCTAGTTCCCACCCGCTCGTCTCACTAGCTCCTCATTCAATCGAAATTCAAGACCACCTTTGTCCAGAGCTGCCAGAATCTCTGGAGTCCGGCGAGCGTCGAGAGAAAGAGACGGGCCGTTCAGACGGAAGACTCCGCCTTGCCGAATCGGCAACAGACGTGCGGGGGAAGCCACTCGAGCATCTTTTGCTCCGGCCTGGCCAACTACGAGAGTCTGTCTTGGAGGCAAGTACGTGCTCTCTGATCGTTCGCCCTCGATATTGTGCAGTCTGAACTCGTCGTCGTCCAGTTCCGATCCTTCGGCGTGCGTCGTCGTATCCGTCACGGACAACGTGGCTCAGTATCGTCGCGCGCGGCATTTGAAAACGTGCCAGAGCGAACTGCTCGTCTCGCGAAGAACGTGAACGCTAACCGGGCTGGCGTGGAGCCCCCTCCGTGTTCCTCGGTTTGCCTCCTGGGTCTAGAGGTGTTGAGGCTCATCAGCCCAGGACGGCCATAATATTGACTTGCCCCCATCCTGTGTCAAAACCCGCCCATGATCGCTGGTTTTGGCTGCTTGCGTTGCGGTGCCACGCATCTGGACTTGTTGATGCTTACTCGAGCGCTACGCTCCCGACGGGCTCCATCGCGATAACAGTATGGCCATAGCCACAGAAGAAGTATCGATTTTGCCTGTATTGCTTGCCACCTTCCGGATGGACGGACTACCGTTCCCGCCGATTCCCAACTGGTTGACCGTTCCCGGTGCGCTGCTCGGGATCGCCGCCAATTGGTGGCTGCGGGGCTGGCCGGGAGCCAAAGATTCCCTGTTGGGCGCCAGCCCCGATTCGCTCAACGAGGCGCGGCTGGCCGAACTTAGGGTCCGGCCGACCGTTGGGTTGTGGTTCAGACGTTATTAGCCGATTGCGCTGGCAGTTGCGGAAAAGACGTTATTCGCGCTCGTTCCGATCAATCGGACTGTGGCAACTACCAGTACCGGGATGACGGCGAGCATCACAGCATATTCGGCGATATCCTGGCCCTCTTCTCGCGAGCAGAGATCGCGAAGGAAGTTACCCTGTTCGCACCTCCGTGCAACGGCTCCCAGTCTATACCCTGGCCCGCCCGCGTGCGAAGACACGCTTCTGACTGAGAAAATTAGGGGCTGGTCGTGGCCGCCTAGTAAGGCATCCGAGTGGAAACGCAAAACGCATCCAGTTGCCGATCAAGGCATCCTAGGATAAGGGGTGCCGAGAGATTGATGCTAGTAAATGTGCGGGACTAGTAATCCATTTTGGGCTGATCGCAGTGGAGCGCAGCAAAGTACAGAGCGATGCAATCTCCTGTGTCCATCGGCTTGTTTGCCTTGGCAATCGTACTGTGACGCCCTCAACAAGGTCGCTGAAGAGTATGCCGACGAGGTTTCTCAGTTGGTGCCACAATTCGGTCTGCTGAACATCGTGAACCATTTCCGTACCATGCAACGGTATGAACGCATCCTGCCACGTGCCTTGGTCGAGGCAATTCGCAGCAAAGTCCAACCGCTTATCTAAGCAAACCATAACTGGAGGTCGCCCGCAAACGACGACCTCCACCAGCCCTATACCGGCATGTTGAAGTCGACAAAGGCGCTGCCTACTACGAGCAGAGAAACCGCCATCAACAAATCCAATTCCTCAGAAAGAAGGCAGCCCAACTCGGCCTACAGATCACAGCAGCCAATTGTCCCTAACGAAAACTCTGTGCGCCCTGTTGCGGATGTCATCCTAAGGCGAACCGCGAAGCTCAAGCAGTTTGCCGACCTGCTCGAGTCTGGTGAAGGAAATTCCCCAATGCACCCCGTGCAAGAGAGCGCAATTCCGAGACAGACTTCAAAGGGCCGATCAGAGGTAGCACGTAGCACAGTAGATTCGGTCCGTTTCAGGCCGCCCGTCGTTGGTAGCGGCGGTGCAGTCCACCGTCCTGGGAAACCGCCACGACTGGTCCCATGGCCGGCGGCTGAATGGATCGTGGCTGGGGCGAGTCCTTGCCCGACGAGAGATATGTTCTCGATTGGTGATAGTAGTCGAAATACGAATCGAGGGTTCGACGGAGTGAGGTCTCATGCAACACGATCACGTGATCGAGGCACTCACGCCGAATAGAACCAATCACCCGCTGCACGTATGCTCGCTGCCAAGGCGAGCGCGGTGCGGACAGCACTTCGTGGATGCCCATGTCTCGCACCTGTTCTCGGAAGTCATTGCCGAACATAGCATCGCGGTCGCGGAGGAAGGAGCGCGGCAGTTGGTCGAAGGGACTGCCTCCCGCAGTTGCTGCCCATCCACTCGGCGGTCGGGTGGGCGGCACATTGAAGTGAAGAATACGACGCCGGCCATGGGCCAGGACCAGAAACACCTAAAGGACCTGGAAGCGGATGGTGGGCACAGTGAAGAAGTCGATGGAGACCAGCTGCGCGAGGTGGTTCTCCAGGAAAGTGCGCCAGGTATAAGCGCCGGAGCAAAAATAGACCGTGTGCTGCATCCGCGGATACTGATCTCTCCCGACTACTAACCTGATACCCGGTTTTAGGTGGAATCGGACGAGGGCTACCAAAGATTTTCCAATCATCATGAAGTTGAGCATATGGAAGAAGGAGGCGACAGCGCCAAACTGACACTATGTCTTCTCTCTGACTCAGGAAAATAGGAAGCGGATGTACTTCTGATTTTGACGTGCAGCCACAAGCCGCGCACCATTTACGATTGCCACGTTCGCAACACCTTTGATGTATGGCTGATCGAGTGGCAATGACAGCCGCTTAGGAATCGGGAACCGGCGAGAACGGAAGTCCCGCCAAAGGCAAGGCTAGACGCCACGGAACTAAGCGGGAAAGCCCAGTCCCCGGTCACTAGGTTTGTAGTATCCCAGGCAAACAAGAATGCACATCCGCACTACGCCTTCAGCCGGTGAGCGCAAGGCTACCGCTGGCATTTACTGCGTCAGCGAACGATTCCGAAGGGAATGGTGAAGACACTCGAACTCTGGAGAAAGAAACAATATGAAACTGCGGATCATCTTTATGCTCTTAGCTGTCTGCTGCGCAGCACAAGTACAATCCGCTCCCAAGCCTACTTTCGAGGAGCACTTTAACAAGGGAGTGCTCAACACGAAGGTTTGGATTGTCAGCAATTGGGGAGCACCAGGGGGAGGAGTGTTCCGCCCCGCGAATATTGATTTGTCGCAGGGCTTACTCCGCATCAGCGTAACGCAAACCGAGAACAGCGACGGTTCGATATCCTCAGTCGGCGGTGAGATTCAAACCAAAGCAACTTTCGGTTACGGAACTTACGAGTGGACCATGCGGATGAGCAGCACATCTCCTACCAAGGACGGATACGGTCAGGTAACGTCAGGACAAGTCTCTAGCGGATTCACATTCATCGACAACTCGCAGACCGAGATCGACTGGGAAGTCGAAGGCCAGTATCCCAATCGGATTGAGATGACTAACTGGAAGGGGCTCCACGCTCAGCAATACACCAGTTCGTTCCTGCAATCACCTGAAGCTGGATTTCACATCTACACATTTGTGTGGTCACCCGGCAAGATCGTCTTCTACATTGACGGAAAGCAAGTATCGACACATACGTCGAACATTCCCTCCGACCCCGCTTACGCCATGATCAATCATTGGGGCACAAACTCCACCAGCTTTGGGGGCCTCGCTACGCCGGGTGTAGAGCGTTACATTTATGTCTCAAGCTTTAAGTTCTGGGCTCAGTAACAGCGAAGATCGGATCAGAACGCAGCGAACATTTTAGGAACGCTTGCGGTCATCGCTGGTGCATCGGTAATAACAGTCCAGATATTCCCTAGTTCTCTGCCAGCTTAGTGGATATGCATTTCCTTGCGCATCGGCAGCGGCGATTCGGTTACATGCCTCCTCTGGATTATGTAGTTAGGGGTAGGCACCCGTTCTGGATGTAGCTCAACTTTGGCAACGGCTGCAGCGGTACCTGACACTTGTACCCATGTCGCGAGTGAGGGAGTGCCCGCCTTGTTGACCAGGAACAGCATGTAGTACCCGGGAGGCGCGATATTCGAGTTGGGCGGACCCGATACTGTGAGGCCAGCGGAACTTGCACCCACTTCCACCGAAAATGAAAGGCCAACGTAGCGCTGATCCATGTCGAAGGAGTGGGTGACCGCTCCTGCTTTCATGAGAACCACGGACGCAATGCTGGATGCATCGGGAGTCGGGACGGTAAATGACTGACCGTAGGTGAGCGAAGGAGGTGCACCGGTGCCGATGCTGGGCCTGGTTGCCGGGCTGCCGTCCGAATTGAAAAGATACGACGGCTGGTAGATCTCAATATGGTTTTCGAATACACCCTGTGCCGGGTTGCCGCCGAAAAGAGCAACGGTACCGTCCGGCAACAGCAACTGGGTGTTGTGATAAAGCCTGGAGAAGGCATTCGACCCGGCCGAAGAAAATGAGTTAGACGCCGGATCGTAGATTTCAGCCTGCAAACTTGCGGTGCTTGCGTCCTCGTCTGCGGCGGAGCCGCCGTCCACCAGAACCTTGCCGTTTGGAAGAATTGTGGCTTCCATCTCGACGCGTTTCTGAGCCATCTTCGGCCCCTGTACCCAACAGGGAGCGTAGGCAGGACAGGCAGCAGAAATCTGAGCGCCCGCCGAACTCAAGTCGATCAATTCAGTGGTATCGGTTGCCGGATTGTCACCGCCCATGATGATCACCTTTGGGCTGTAGTTGTTCTGCGGCGTAAGCGGGAGCAGAACCGACGTGCCGTAGGTTCGCTCTCCGTTCGGATCATTTTGTCCCGGGTAAATTGTCCAGGCAACTAGTGTCCAAGTCTGGCCAGTAGGATCGAAGTCGAGGGTCGCAGATGATGGTGCGGAATAAAAGACATGCCCGGTGGGAAGCAGGTGCATTCTGGGATACAGCGGGAATTGGAAGCCCGGAAAATTTGCGATGTTGGGATTCCCGGGAATCTCTGCGCTCCATCGCTGTCCGTCCCAGATTTCACTGGTATTGTTGTTCCCACCAATATCGTTCAGTCCAGATGTGGTCATCATGTGGCCGTCGTTAAGTTCAGTGAGGCTTGGATACCAACGCCCATGTGCCGCGGCAGGTATGTCGACGAAGGACGCGCTGGAAGGATCAAAAATCGATGCGTTGGGCAGGCCGGTGAAAGGAATGTCGCCCTGAGTACCCACCACAGCCAGCGCACCGTATGCCTTGGTGCCACCATTGATCAGGACGCGACCATCTTGCATGACTGACATGCCATTGCAGAACATGTCCCACGTCGTGGGCATGGTACGGATGTTGTTATTGGACAAGTCGAGAAGCGCCGCGCCCTGCGGATACTGCGGCCCTTGTGGGCAACCTGCCTGCTGGGGCGGGCAGTTGCCGGAACCCGCCATCACCAGAATTTTCCCGGTGTGGAGCAGTGCCGCATGAATCGGATTAATGGGCATAGTTTGAGGAAGTGTTGACCACAGGCCATTCGGATGGGGGGTGTAGGTTGCGGGGGGAACTGAGGTTTGACTGGGCGGGGTTGTTCCTCCGCCGGATCCAGTCGCTCCAGCACCGCATTGGATGAGTGGAATCGAGGCAAGCAGAACGAACAGCAGGGTGGCGAACTTTTTCATTAGATTTTCCCTCGAGTAGTGACGCTTGCTTTCACGACGTGGCTGGCATGCCCCGAAAGTGGAACTGTCCAGCGATGCCTTGAACCAACGCGCTTTCTTCTCACCGCTCCACTTCAAGAAGTAATAAGCGGTCATTTTGAAGCCATCGCCTCTATCTGAACTCCCGGCAGCCGGGTTAAATAAGGGAAGAACGGTGCAACTTCGAAAGGCATTTTCTCCTGCGAGGAGAGCAAGGTGACGTGTTCGACACTGGCCAATTCCACCCGATTACTCCAGGGGTCCAGCTTGATCCTGCCACCCAGCGGCAGGGCGGCTGTCTGATCGATCCGTCTCGGCTCCAGTTGGGGGGCGGAGTCGAGCAGGACCGACATTCGAATGGTTTTGGCGGTACCCAAACGGTTGCCAAGATGAGGTCGGATCAGGCTGGTGAGTTCTGGTGCGCGGCTCTGCAGAGCTTTCAAGAACAGTCCCGCATTTGCCAGTTTGTCCTTGTAGGGGGAATTGGCGAGCAGCTCTAGTGCCTTGTGGTCGGCGTCGGCTTCGTCTGAAGCATTTCGTTCGAAATCCAGTTTTTGAAAAGTATTCTGGTCCGGGAAGAAGAACCGGTCGTTGAAGGCCAGGTTCGTATTAATGCGGTGGCCCAAGGCGATATGGCTTAGCTCGTGAGCCAGAATCATCGCCAGAGAAGCTTCGTCCGGAAGTACGTCGAGCAAACCGCGACTGACGACAATCGTATGACCAATGGTGAAGGACTCCAGCGGCGAAGTCAGTAATACGCGACAGCGCACACTAGGAGCGATTTCCAGGCTATTGGTGATAATCAAGTTATTGACGACGGTTTGCAGCACCTTGTCTACATCTCCCGCCGGTGCCACCAGGCCAACTTTCTGGAGATGATCGAGGGCATTGTCTTCCGCTAACCTTTCCCACATCCGTTCGGCTTCTACCGGGCTAGCATCCTTGCCGGATTCGCTACGATCCTGCACGGTATCCACCTGGATCTGAGTAAACTCCTGGTTATGTTTGAGACTCTCCACGTCGTAGCTCCACAATCGTGTCTGCGCCTTGAAATACAAGCGGTGGAGAGGAGGAGTGCTGGGTCTGGTATCGGATTCTTCGCTGTAGATCAAGGCTGGCAACCACAGACCCGGCTGCAGGTTCAACCGCCAGCTATCGAAGTGCAAGTAATAGCTGTAGCGCGAACGGGCGGTGTAGGTTCCATTGAACCGGACGATATTGAAATCGCGGTCTTCAACCCAGATCCTACCGGTGAACAGCCCTTTGGGAGCTGCTTCTTTGGGCTGCACGTCAACCACAATGCAGCGCACTTCGCCTAGAAACTCTTGCCGCACATAGTTGAAGTAGTAATTGCCCTTCTGGAAATCGGCATCCAACATGACCATCTGAGCGAAACCGGCGGGCACGAAACCGCGGAAGAGAATGCCCGACCAGAGATTCGAGAAATGACGCCCAAAACCAGGGCGGTCTTTCTCGAACAATTGATCGCTAGGCCCATTGCTCAGATCCAACCGTCCGAGGAAGTATTGATCGCTGGTCGGCGCAACCATGTGATCCTTTTCCTCGTGCAGATTCTGGACATAGGTTTCCACCAGCGGATGCATGCTTTTCATGGTGGCCACGAATTCACGTTCGCGTTCTACAACCTGGTCGACCATTCGGTCGAAGGATACGGGGGCCAACAGCGAGACCGACGCTTTCCTGGTGACGCCATAGTTTGCGTAAATGGTCACGGTGGTGTCGCTACCGCTAACGGCGTTCTTGCTGAGCTGGGTACTTATCGAGAAAGTCGAACCCTTGGCGCCGGCTGGCACGACTACGTTGCGAGGCACATGGGCTGCCTCCGGTGGATCGGCGGCCAACGATACTTCCAAGTCGAAGGGAGCCACCATGTCGAGCGTGACCGTAGCCTCGACTGAGTTACCGCCCACCACGCTGGCCGACCCTAAGGCCAGAGAGGAAAGTGTCGGGTTCTCCGCAGCACTGAGGCCAGTGCACAGCAGAACCATGAGCCACAAAAGCACGACTTGTCTCGAACCACGCATAGCGACTCCCTTAGGAAGCAAGTTGGAAAATGATGTGCACCACAGCCGTCGAATCGACAGGTTGACCTTGATGCGACGCTGGCCTAAACCTGATTTGCTGGGCTGCCTTTACTGCCTCTTCGTCCAGTCCGTGTCCCAAACCTTGCAGTATTCGAACCACTCGAACCTGACCGCTGGTGCTGAACAGAACCTCCAGCCGGACCTCTCCGTCAATCTTCAGCCTGCGTCCCTCCTCGGTGTATTCAGGATTTGGCTTGGAAAAGATCTGTACCGGAGTGCTTGGCGGACCGCTGATGAGGCTGGCCCTGGGTGCTTCTGGGCTGGCGCCTTTCGAATCGAATCCTGACTGCTGTACGACTCCGCCGCGCGCAGAGTTGGCCGTTGCCACCCCATCGCCGAAGCCAGAACTCAAAACCGAGCCCCGATTGGCGCCGCCCGATCCGTTGCCGTGCCCCGAATCACCAGGCTTGTCAAACGAGCCCAGCGCGAGGATGCTGGTCGCGCCGCGTTTATCCCGTGCCGGAACGCCATTGGGGTCGCCGAATCCGCCAGTCTGCACTGCGATGGCTGGCGCGTCGGTGGTGGCGGCGATTGACCTGCCGCTGGAGAAGGTATCGGTAGCGATGACCTTGGAGGGCGGTGGACCAGGGATCGCCGGAAATTTGCTCTCGATCTTCAACTCGGGAGTCTTGACTTCGGACTCCCGCGGCTTGCGCTCAGGGATTGGCACGGTCAGCCGCGCAACTGCAGGCATTTGCTTTGCCGGCCTAGGTCTAATGATTAGTTGTCGAGCGACGGGTTGAGGCTGGTGCGAGAGAGGAGACGGAAAAGGCACAAGAGTGGTGACCGTCTTTCGAGGTCCCTGGGCGGCCGCTGAAAGAACTCTTGGGAACAACGGGTGCAGGTTGATCAGGCACAGCACGGTGATAGCTTGCGCACTCCAGATCGTCAGGAAGAGCTTCCACCGGGACTGCAACACGGGTAGAGTGCCGAAGACTTGCTGGTTTACATTGGCAGATTGAACTGGTTGCCCATATTCACGAAACCGGCCTTCACCAGAACGTTGGGCTGCCATTCCTCCCAGCGTGATGCCGGCCGGCAAATTGGGCCGTTTTGCCAGCAAATGAACCAGGCAGGAGAGACTCCCGAAACCGTGACAATGCATATTACCGACCTGCCTTTCGACTCAAAAGATCCCAGCCAAACGAGAAATTCGTAAACAGAGCGAGACCTCCCGCAGAACGATCCGTCTGAAAACGGTGTTCATGAAGATAGGCCGCACCGAATTCGGTATAGAACTGACCGTGAGGGATAACCGCTTTCACTCCACTACCAAAAAGAGCTTTGTTGTCCCAATCGAAACCCTTGGTATCGCGCGAGAAAGTGAAATCTGCGTAGGGCACAAGTGCAGTGCCGCGCATTCGCTTGGCGATCACGCCCTGCGAGACATATCCCTGACCGATGATGTTTCCGCGCTCGACAGGCGATATGTTTCCCACCGCGGCCCAGGAGGAGCCGGGGAAACGACTCGCCTTCTCCGATGCGGGCTGCCAGCCAAACCAGTCCTGGACATAAACAATGAGATCGCTACGCTGAACAGTCTGGAATTCGTCCTCATAGCAATAGGCAGAACCGAGACTCACGATGCCGTTGCGGAAGAACCTGTTCAGCTTCATTCCGATTCGGGGCTCAATCCTGTTGTTCCAGTCGTAGCCTTGAGTGTCAAAAACCAGACCCATCGAGACGTACGGCGTCAAAGTCATCGAACCTGAAAACGTCGAAAACGCCGTCGCACTCTGCTCAATGTACGACTGGAAATAGACGTTGTTATGTTCGATGGGACTCAGATTGCCTATCGAGGCCCAGGTCTGCCCGGGGAGTGCGACGCCATCGATCAGATTCCCTTGATAAGCGGGCGTAGCACTCTGCTGAGCGGCAGAAAAAACCGTCAGCCCCAGGACCGTGCACAGCGCGAGCACCCACTTGGTTTTCATCAATCTCACTTTTTTGTTAGTACCGTTTAACTGCAAACCACCCCCGGACCTGTTTTCCTTGAACCACCGTTCTCCAAAAGCTGTAGAGAAAAACCGAACAGTCGACAAAACGCAGGAGTGTGTACAGCGGCGAGCAAATCAGGACATCGCTGCGCCAGTCGCACACAGCGCAGATCAGTGACATGAACATCAGGGCCATCCAATCCATGCCGACCGTATAAAGCGCGACTCGTGGGCAGAACACGAGCCAGACAGGCAGCAAGAGAAAGAGCAGGCCGAAGATCACACCTTCTCCCATCAACAACTTGTATTCCCAGTCAATCTTGCTGCGCCCGCTGATCATTCCGTATTTCCTCCCCACCTGCCAGGCTCCGGTGTGCCAGCGGTACATCTGCTTGATGTAGTCGCGGAGGGTTCTCGGGTCTTGCGTCGAAACCACAGCCTTGCGCTGATAAACGATCTTGCCCAGCTTCTTGCGATAGACTTGAATGGTGCAGTCCATGTCCTCAACGATGGTGTCGTTGTTCCATTCCAACTGGCTGAATGCATCCGCCCGAAAGGCGGCGGCGCAACCAGGAGTCACGGTAATCACGCCCATGTTGCTTTGGCCAGCCTTATAGATCGCGTGCGAGATCCAGTAAGCCAGACAGCGATACGAAGTGAGCCAGTTGTGCGGAGCGCTCTTGGCGCGGCCACAAACCGCAGCCACTTCCGGGTCCTTTAAGGTTGCGCGCACGGCCCGAAAATAATCTCGACAAACCTCGGTATCGGCATCCATGAGGCAGACGTAGTCGTAGCGCCGGGTCAGCTCAGATGCGTAAGTGATTCGCGCTAGGCTGCATGCCTTGCCAATATTCGTTGGATTGCGGAGAACATTTACTGCGAGAGCGCGAGCGATCTCTCCCGTACCATCGCTGGAGCCGTCATCGATGACGTAGATGTCCGAGGACAGCACGCCGGCACCGAGAATGCTCCTCAACGTCTTGCTTATCCCTAACCGCTCGTCCTTGGCGGGAACCACCACGCAGAGCCTCTTCACCATGCACCTTTGACAATCAGTTCCCCAGAATCGAAGGAGATCGAGTAGACCCCAGCCTTGCTGGGATGTAGTTCACGCTTCCCCTGGTAAACATGCAGGTGCGTTCCGTCTTCAATCGCGGTCTTGAGCACTACCCCGGAGGGGAACGGGTCGGGTGCTTTCCAGACAAATCTTTCTTCGCCGCTTCGAACTTGAGGTATTGCCGCTTCTAAAATCTTCTGCGCGCGCAAGTAGGCGGCTACAGTCCCGAAGGGAGCGACCCAGAGCCCTCTGGATTCTTCAGCCTTGAGGTAATCGAGAAGAGAAAGGAAAGTATCGGTAGGGATGGGTTCAAATCCAGTCGAGGGGTCGCCGATGCCGTGAATTTGAAAAACAGTCCAGGCGTGCACCGCGAACGCTTTGTCGATCCACGATTTGTAAACCGCAGCATCGTACTTGGTGTAGGCCGGCTGGCTGGGCAAGTTATACCAGTCGGGTTCGACGTCCGCAGTGATGTAGGGAAAATCGCTATTTCCGTGCCAGCTCCGTGCCGCAAAGTCATACTTCTTGACCCAGAAAACTAGCCCCGGGGATAACTCGGCGTATGGGTACGCAAAAATGACTACGTTCGAATTAAAATTGCTGTCTAAGAACTTCTTGGCGTCTTCCACCTCGATCTCTTCGCTTGCCCGGTTTAGCACCTCCGGGTGCTCGTGGGTCACGGAATGATTGCCAATCTCGTGCCCTTGGGCTTGCGCACTTCTCCAGTCATCCAGACGGGTAAGTTTGGAGACGATGACGAAGAAAGTTGCGTGTAGATGGTGCTTGTTCAATTCCGGAACCGCGACATCCAGCTGCACGGGCTTGGCATCGTCAAAGGTGAGCGACACGGCGGCGGGATGGTCGTTCCAAGGCAGCACGCGGAGCGTCGGCGTCTGGGCAAAACTCAACCCAACGAACAAACCGCACACCAACACTGGATGGACAGGCTTTACCATAGCTCGCAGGGGGAGTTGCGTACTGGATAGTGCAATCGCGGTGCCAGGAGATTCTGGCTGCCAGGCTTGGTGGTCCTGCGGGTCGGCGCGGGGCTTACTGCAGCGTGGAAGTCTTACTAAGAGCCGAACTTATGCCCTCGATGAGCTGTCGGAGGTGCGAGAGGTGCACCAAACTATCTCGGTAAGCTGAGTTACTGCGATCGTTACTTTAAACGTTACGACCGTAACCAGGATCCGGTTTGCCGTGGGAACACTGCTTCACACAGCAGGGAAAATCTGTTCCATAACTGCTCGCGAGCAGTTTACGTGTAAATATCTCCCGGCAGAGCCGGGGGCTTTAGTTTGTGAGCCGCTCAAAGCGGCTATGCGGGGTCGCTAACGCGGCCCCGAGTTTCTGGAGCCACCGATACGGTGGCCGATTAGCGCCCTAGGTTCATCTGGTCCAAGCGCTTGTCTTCTTGCTCCTGGTTCCGAATGTAGTCTCGAATCACCGTCTCATCCCGCCCCACCGTGGACACGTAGTAGCCGCGCGCCCAGAAATGCTGGCCCACGAAGTTCCTCTTCCTCTCCCCATACACACGTGCCAAGGGAATCGCGCTCTTCCCCTTGATAAACCCAATCACCTGCGACACCGCGTACTTTGGCGGGATCGCGATCATCCTGTGCACCTGATCGGGCAGCAGGTGCCCTTCTTCGATTCGACTCTCCTTCTGTATAGCCAGCTTGCGGAACACTTCCCCCATGTGCTGTCGCAACTCCCCGTATAGCGTCTTCCTGCGACACTTCGGGATGAACACCACATGGTATTTGCACTCCCACTTCGTATGGCTTAGGCTTTCCATTTCCTCCATCGTGAAACTCCTATTCGTGTGCTTGGCGGCTCACGTTTGGGAGTTTCCGCGATGGACTCCTGGATCTGTCAAACTTCTACTGCCTCCCCGGCAGAGCCGGGGGGTCTCCCTTCGTACTAGTTCTCGGCGAGGCTTTCCAGATCTCAGAGTCTAGTTACCGTCATCCACCGCTTCCAAACGCTCGTGCAATCCATACTTCGCAGGGCAGATGCTGCGAGCAGCAGTGGTGATTGACCTTCATGCAGTGTCCGACCTAACATCTCGCCAATGGCCACTCCCTCCCAACTCGTCGGTCAAACCATCTCGCACTACCGCATCGTCGAGAAGATTGGTGGTGGCGGAATGGGCGTGGTCTACAAGGCCTTTCACCACCAAGAATTTCGCAGCCAGTCTGGCGATGATTCGGAGCAGAACCTGATCACGCTTTGCTCCGGTTGCCACGCCACTGTGCATCACTGCTGAGCACTTGGGATGCCGCTGATCACGGTGACTAAACTCTTACCACAGGGACATGGGAGAAGCCCCGCGATATAGATCTATCTTTGCTCCGCCTGCCTGCAATGCCCCGCCGCATATAACGAAGAACTTGCGCTGACACCTCTCGCTATGTGGAGGAAGCGTTACGTTAGCCCACCCGTTCGGACCGTGTTTTGCGAACCTGCCGAGGGTTTGTTGCATAACACTCTCCGCAACTAGGTGCTACGTCGCGACGGTTGGAGATGCCAATCGTGTGGCACACTGTCCAATCTTGAAGTCCATCAAAAGAATTCCGAGCCAGTCCCGATGACTCGGAGCAGAATCTGATTACGCCTTGTTGCGCATGCCACGCCACCGTACATCATTGCTGAAGAGTTGGATGGGACTCATGACGGTATGATTGGGCATCAGCCACGTGCCGCTGTTACACTGCCACTTAATGGCCAAGAGACTCTCTGTTGTGATGCCAGTCTACAACGAGCGTGCGACGCTGCGCGAAATCATCGGGAGAGTGCTTGCCGTACCGATCGATCTCGAACTGGTCTGCGTGGACGACGGGTCACACGATGGCTCGCGCGAAATCCTCGCCGAGTTACAGGGCCTCCACCCACAACTCTGCGTGCTCTCGCAACCGAAGAACATGGGCAAAGGTGCCGCCCTGCGTCGTGGTATTAACGAGGCGAAGGGAGATTTCGTCATTATTCAGGATGCCGACCTCGAGTACGACCCGCATGAATATCCGCAATTACTGGAGCCGCTCATACAGGGTAAAGCCGACGTGGTCTACGGGTCTCGCTTTCTGGGCGGAGGCCCGCGCCGTGTGCTTTACTTCTGGCACTCGGTGGGCAACTGGATTCTGACCCTGGTCTCAAATTGCCTCACAAACATTAATCTCTCTGACATGGAAACCTGTTATAAAGCCTTCCACCGCGAAGTGATTCAGTCGATCCCGATCGAGGAAGACCGCTTCGGTTTCGAACCGGAAATCACGGTGAAGGTCGCCCGCCGAAACCTGCGTATCTTTGAGGTGGGAATTGGCTACTGGGGGCGCACCTATGAAGAAGGAAAGAAGATCGGGTGGAAGGATGGTGTTCGCGCCCTGTATTGCCTGATAAAGTACTCCATCAAAGAACCCAGGGCGAGAACTTTGGCACGTGCAGCCTCGCCCCCAGAGCAATCCACAAGTTCCAGCTGAAATCTCAGCACACCGCGTCTCGCGATGGATCCCGTATGCGCAAGCGTCCTTTCGGAAGCGCGGATGCGTGCACCGACCTTGCCCAGCTGCGCGATTCTAAACACCGACAGTGTAGTCACCTCGCATATAAGCCTCTAGCTACCGTTTGCAGACCGGTTCGCACAGTCCTCCAAAACCGACTGTCGCGAGTAGAGTCTGAACTGATTCGCAACTGTACAACGTGGCTCCGATACCGGTCCCGAGCGTGTTCGTGATGATATCAGTGATGCCGGAATCCCGGGTTGGGAGAAATGACTGCAATACTTCAATCGTAAAACTGACCACTCCGCCCAATACAATAGTGGCTAGTACAGCCCGGTTAAGGCGTCGCACCGACGCGAAATATGCACAGAAAAAGAACCCGAGTGGAATGAAGCCGCCGATGTTGATCAGGACATTCTTGCAGTAGCCCCAGCTGGGATCGAACTCGTCCCAAGGTGGTTCGAGGAACGGTGGGTCAAAACAAAATAACGTTCTGGAATTTGAAGGTCAGTTCCTGAATTCATCTGGTTATGAACGACGTTGCCCATCCCCCCGTTGAACAAATAGAGCGCGACGGGACCTTCGTTCTTAATCTCAGCTTGTGGGTTCGTTGTCCAAGCGTCATAGTGTTGCAAAACTTCGGCCGCCGTGATCTCTCGATTGTAAATAGCCAGTCCCTTTAACTGACCTTGCCAGCCATTGTCCGCCAGGGGGTGGTTGCCAACGACAAGTTGGCCATTCAAGTCCTGACTCGAGAAGTTCGAACTGCGGAGACGCGCCTATGAGAGCACCATTTACATAAATCGCTGTGCCTTGCGCGCTTGAGGTGATCGTAACAAACACTTGCTTGTTCTTGCGGAAAACGTGCGCGATGTAAAACTTAGTCTTTGCACGGCGTTGTGGTAAACAGGCACACGTCGCAAGAGTAGGTCGTCTGTAGATTGGTGCACCGAAAACACGACGATACGATTTTCCGGCCCGCGCATCAATCCGAATCGACGGGTGCTGAAGCACGTTCTTGTACCACTGCGTGTCCGAGCCCTGCACGGGCAGCAGGTAAAGTTTCTCGCCTTCCAGCACGAACCAGACCGGAATAGAGTTCGTCTTCCCAGATTTTCTTCCGATCACACTGATCTTGATCTGGCGATACCGGGAGAGGCGGTTTTGAGGTCGTCATTGGAACCTGCCATCCTGACCTCCATCTGATTCACGGCTTACGAATGTTGTGGGTCTTTTAGCGCGGGGTGCTGCTGACGATTTTCTTCTGCGGTGACCGCGATCCGCTTCGATTTCCGATAGACGTTTGCAACCGCCATCGTCCAGAAAGGAACTAAATCGACTCCGGGCACGTGCTTGGCAAGAAACGATGGCAGAAATTCCCAGTGCCAGCCAAGAAGGTGAACTAGCACGGCTGCGATACCGAAATCGAGCATGTCATCAGCGGGCGATAAAGCGCCTTCCACAAATAAGGGAAAAACGACGATTTGGAGTGCATCGGTAATGATGGCCAGCATCATGGCGGCTCGAAAGCGCGAACCCGGCGAGATTGTGATGGTGCCTTCAGTCACGGCAGTGCTGCTTCGTGTTTGAGTCGGTAATTTTAACCGAGCCCCAGACTCATCGGCCACGGATGCGGTAACAGTAAGAACATCGCCTACGCCCGCTGATGGCGTAGGACCTTTGTAATCTTCGTGCCGCACATGTTAGCAGGTTACTCTGGGCTCACTGAAATCTCTTTATCCAAAATGATGAATCCCTTCACACCTATTCCTTCGTGGATCGCCTCACCCTGGACAATTAGCACGGCGATTGCTTGTGCGGTCGGGATGGCCGCCGCCTGCAGAATTTGTCTCGAAACCGAACAAGCCAAAGTCCAACGTGCGGAGCGTAACCGGAAAAAAGAACTGCGCACACTCGCCAATAGGATTTCATCCTACGGACGCAGTGTCCATCAACGCTACCCAACCGGAGACGTGGTCGTTAGCGAGTGCGATCTAGCAGAACAACTTCGCAAGCGCCCGGACGCTGTTGCCACAGCACTGAACCTTCTCTTGGGCGAACAGAAAGTCCAAAGGGCTCCCCTCAACGGGTATTGGAAGTTAAACGTCTGATCTCAGTCGTCAGGCAACTTCTCGTGCCGAGAAAACGGACTTGGGTGTCATCTGGCAACGCAGTGGCTAGGCAGGTAGATGGCTAAGAAAAACGAAAGCGCCCCAGACTCGACTGAGTCACGGGACGCTCGTTCGAACAGCCCTCCCCCGAAGTCTGCTCACAACCACCTTACCTTCTGACCAGCACTGTGGGAATGGCTCGAACGTGCTACGCGGCGGCGCTACTGCGCCAGCATGCCCGAATCTTCAGCCTTTCATCGGGTGCCCGCCACATGTATCCTGCCGCTCATGTCCTCCACGGCGACATTTCGCGAGCCCCGACGAAGCACTCGTGTCCCTCTCAAGGTGCTTATCGCCATCGAAGGTGCTGGCGCTGGGAGTCGGACGTGCGAGGGTGAGACCATCGTCGTCAACCTTCATGGAGCGTTGATCGCAACCGCAATTGGGTTAAGTACTGGAATGAGAATCTCGATTCACGTCTACTTGACGGACAAGCGTGCTGTGGCTCGGGTTGTCTAACATCGATCCTAGAAACCCGCTTCATTGCGGGATCGAACTTGATGAGCCACGAAATATTTGGGGAGTGCCTTTGACGCCCGATGACTCGGATGAAACAGGGGGCTTGGAATCCGGGCATTAGAGAGGCCTCCGCATGGCAGCGAGTTGCTAACTTCAAGCCTTCAAGCTATAAAAAAGCCCTCTTTCGAGGGCGAATTTGGGCTCGTGCCGAGAATTTTAGGTCAGGCCGCTTTTGCGTGCGCCACTCGGCGGTAAGTCTTGACTGCCTTCTCGATGCCCGGTGTGGCTTTCTTCAGGTCGTCAAGGTTCATGGCCGGATGGAACTCGATATGGGCATCGAAGGCCAGAAACCACGGTTCCGCCACGGCGGGGATTTGAGACGCATCCTTTAGGTCGAAGAAGATGAACCCGGTTCTCTTGCCATTGTCTGCGGCAAAATAGGACGCTTCAGGCTTCAGATCAGCGAGAATGGATTCGATGGTCTTGCCCAAGCTGCCATCGCTGATCGTGGCATTGCCCGTCTCTACGGGATTGAAACCTTAAGTAAACAGCGCATGGAATACCTCCGTGACGAAGTCTAGTCCTGCCCTTACGACCGGATCAATTCACGCTAGGCCGGAACGAGCGAAACCGTTGCTTGGTTACGCGGCGGCTTCATTTGTTGCGCCGAAGGACAGAATCTCCTCTTCGGCCACAAGGAAAATAGGTTTTCCGCCTGTGGAGATGGATTCGACATGAGCGATTGTCGCCTGCGCTTCTTCAGACGCAGCGCACGCATTCAGGGCCTCAAGCGACGGAAAGTGTATCTCTGCAATGCGGTAAAACTGTGGCGTGCCGCTCGGAGAACCGACCACCTTAGTTGCGACAATCTTGGTCTTTCCATGTAGCTTCTCGACAGCCATCGGAATGTGTTCTTCAGTGTAAATTTTCTCAAAGTGTTCCACGTCCGTGGGGCGCGGGAAAATCACCACGAGCTTTACTCCAGCCATAACGACCTCCTTTTCCGGAATATTGTCTTCTTTGGCTTACGATGCGTCAATTCGCGGTCTCCCATACGAGGTTATCCGGAGTACAGTGGATATTTTTTGCTCATTCGCTCCACTGGTGGGTCGCATTGATCGTTTCAGTTCTCGGGATCGCTGCAATATGCCTGCGAGCTTTAGAAACTGACGAGGTGCGAGCCAAACGTACCGAGCGGAACAAGAAGAAAGAATTGCGGTCGCTGGCTGAGAGAATTTCGTCGTATGGACACACCGTTCACCAACGGTACGCAATCAAGTGCTACGTCGCGATGGCTGGAGATGCGAATCCTGTGGCAACATGTCCAACCTTGAAGTCCATCACACACAATTCCGCAAACAATCGGGAGACGATTCCGAGAAGAGCATCACTCTTGAACAGTTGAATTCGGCATCTCGGTGCTTAATCAACTAAACTGCAATTGCTCAAACTTGATCAAATTATGAACCGAGTTCGTGTAGGCATCGCTGGCTTCGGCACAGTCGGCCGGGCGACCGCGGAAATTATCTCCGCGCATGCCGACCTGATCGCGCTGCGCAGTGGCGTTCGGCTTGAGGTTACTGCGGTATGCCGGCGCTCCGGCGTGAAAACAGAAGATATTCCCGCAGGCGCCCACGCGGTTTCCGATTGGAATCAACTTGTCGCAGCCAGCAACGTCGATGTGATAGTTGAAACCATGGGTGGTACCGATGAAGCCCGGCAACTCGTGCGGGCCAGCTTGAAACAAGGGAAGCCCGTGGTCACTGCCAACAAAAATCTTGTGGCCACATACGGTGACGAACTCTTTGCTCTCGCCGCCGCGCAGAACTTACCCATAGGTTTTGAGGCGAGTGTGGCGGGCGGCATCCCCATTCTACGAGTGATCCAGGAATCCACCGCGGGCGATCGTTTACGCGCGGTGCACGGAATCCTAAATGGAACGTCAAACTATATCCTTACTCAAATGGAGAGCCGTGGAATCGAGTTCGAGCTGGCTTTGGAGGAGGCCCAAAAGGCAAGGTACGCTGAAGCAGATCCCACCTTTGACATTGACGGGTTGGATGCTCGAGACAAGCTCTGCATTCTCGCTCGCATGGCATTTGGTGGACGCCTGAGGGTGTCAATGATTCCCACTTACGGCATCCGGCACGTTCGAGCGATTGATGTCCATTCGGCCAACCGTCTGGACAGCACGATCCGCCTCGTGGGTTCGGCCGAGAACACCCCAGGCGGCATCGAAATGTCGGTTCGGCCATGGATGGTTAGTCGCCGGTCGATGCTGGCTAAAGTGGAGGGCGTGAACAATGCCGTCTTCCTGGTCGGAGATAAGATTGGGACGCAAATGTTTTACGGACGCGGCGCTGGCGGCGATGCCACTGGAGCCGCCGTAGTTTCCGATCTCATTGAAATTGCAAGGGACCTGGCAGCAGGTCAAGTTAGTGCCAAGAAAATCTCGGGATTCCTGGATTCGCACGATCTTAAAATCAGCGAGAATCCCCGACCCGTCAGCTGGTACTTGCGCCTCACCGTGAAGGATCAGCGCGGTATTGTAGCTCGGGTAGCCGAGGTCATTGCCCGCCACGACATCAACATTGATTCTCTGGAGCAGGAACCCCATCTTCCCAAGGACCGAGTGTCGTTCGTCATCACCGTAGAGCCAGTTTCCGAACCTACGATTCGTGCCGCCGTCGAGGCAATCAACGCTTTCGAATTCATGGTCGAACCCGTTCTGCTGCTGCGTGTTGAGTAGTCACTTGTACCAACGGTAGCGAACCTGTCTGGCTGCGCCCCTCCCCAGGGAACCGCAGAACCTGAAACTGTGCCAAGGGACAGTAGAGGTAACTTAGGAAGAACTGTCCTGAGAGAGGCGAAACAGACAACGCCTGTATAGGATTGAGATATCTATACAGATATTAGGTACAAGACGGGCGTTGCTGCGAGGTCAGGATAAAAGCAACCGTTTCCGCTAGCTTTTTGCAGGTCCTAAGACCTCAGCGGGATTTTTTCTGCTCCGCGAGATATTGCTCCACGCTCTTGATCTCGCGGTCTAAGTTTTTTGATTCGGCGGAGGTAGGGTCGACTTGCTGTGCTTTCTTTAGTGAATCCAGCACGGAATGGAAATCGTTCACATGTGCGTAAAGCGAGGCCAGTGCCCGGTACGCCGTTGCCGGGCTATAGTCCGGCGAGGCAACATCGAGCGTGAGTGCCTTGCGCAAAGCCGCCTCGCTGAGCGCGAACTGCTTTTGCTTCTCTTCCGCAGATTGCGCTATCCCAGTAAGCCTTTCGTAGCAGAGTCCTTGGTACAGGAACGGTCGGGGATCGTCAGGAAAAAGTGCGCCCGCCTCCTTATAACGCGAAAGCGCCTGACCGTAATAGACGGACTTCTCTTCGTTTGACGCACCGACCTCGCGGCTGAAGACGATATTACCCTCGCCGAGGATTACCGCACGGTATTCGGGATCGATCGAGGAGACATTCCCCGCGACCAGAATTTCCCGAGCACGGTGCATGGCCTCCTCCGCCTTGCTGCGGAGTTCGTCGCGCTGACGGACTAGCGAATCGAGCTGCCCAGGCGTGACCCCGGCAAGATCCTGCGCGTCCATTTCCGCCTGTCCCTCGTAAACCTCGGCAAGCCGGCTGAAAAGCCGTGCGTCAGACGGAGCGAAGCCCGACAGATTCTGGGAGGCCAAGGCAAAGTATTTTGCAGCCTCGACATACGCTTCCTTCCTTTGCCGCCAGACGTCGGACCCGGGAGTTCCGGCTGCCAAACCGGACGCCCGCGCGACATACGCTTCGCCCAAGTCCTGGTATATGGGAGAAAGGTCGAGTTGCCTGTCGCCCGCGATCTTTGCCTGGTTGGCTTGACTGAGCTGTAGTGCGCGGTTCAAATATACAAGGGCCTGATCAGCTTTAGGCGGATTGACGCGCAGGTATACGAGCGCAAGGTTGGAGAGCGCAGTCGTGTCCTCGGAATCCGTTTCTACGGCGCTCGTCCACAAGCTCAGATCGGGATGGGGACGATCATCGAACGGCGTAGTTTTGCCGCACCACACTTCCGTACGGGTGTAAGACCACCCGGCGTAAAGAACCCCGATCAGCATCAGTGCGGTGCACACGGCTAATTGCTTGGGACGGGAGGCCGGAAACCAAGTGGCCAGCAGGGCGAGAAGCACCAAAATAGCTCCGATGCTCGGCACGAAAAGGTAACGGTCGGCCATCTTCGTGCTCGTTGGCACAAGGTTCGAGACCGGAACAAAAGCAATCAAATACCAGAGAATCCCGAAGGCAATGAGCCGGCGATTCTGGTCCCGCGATCCGGCCAGGCGTACGCCGATCCAGAGCAAGGTGCAAACAAGGGCGGCGCCGAGCAGGCCTCTCAAGCTGAAGTACGGATAGCTACTCCACGTGTAGGAGGCGCTCATCTTTGCGGGCACCAGCGTTTTTCCAGCGTAGCTGAGCATCGCGTCGAAAGTCAGGTTGAGCGTGGGCAACAACGGCAATCCGCCCTTGATCGCGCCCACCTGTCCCTGCGCCCAGAAAGTCCAGGCAGACCCTGCACCGAACAACACGCTGAGGACTGCGAACGGGAGGCCCAATATCCGCACTCCGATGCTCCGTCCTTCGCGGAAAGCCGTCACTTCTGTGACGGACGGCGCCAACGCCAGCACGAGTAGCAACGCTCCGATTGGTACGAAGATCAACCAACCGCCGTGAAGCGGGTCTCTCTGCAGCAGATTGCGAAAGATCACTGCACAAACACCACCAACGGTCAGGAAGATGGCTGTCAGCGCGAGCGTACGTGTCAGGACAGGATGGCGACGGCGCTCCGCCCAACGCCAGCTTGTGACGACGGCGTGTGGTTCGGAGCAGAATTCACATGCGAGAAAGAGGACCGGAAGGATCACGGCGATCGGTTTCGAGAGAACCGCCAGCAGAACAAGGAGAATGGTAAACCCGTGCCGCAGCCTCCATTGGTTAGGCGTCTCGGCAGCTCGCGCCCACAGCCAGCTCAAACATGACAAGACGATAAAGATCAATGACATCAAGTCTTTCCGCGCTGAGAGCCAGGCAACAACTTCGGTGTGGATCGGATGAACCGCATACACCAGCGCACCGAGCACCGCGAGAATCGCGGGAATACCTAAGCGGCGATACAGTGGAATCAGCAGGGATGCGGCGATCACGGAATAGAGCAGCTGCGTGACGCGAAACGGCAGCCCATCGAAGGGCACGCTCTTGTCAGCCAAGGCGCGATCGACGAGCCAAGTGGTGGTTGTAACGGGGTGAAAGTTCGCGAAGTATGGCTCATTCCAGACTGTCCCAAAGCGGGAAAACGCAGAAGTCAGGTTTACGTAAGGATTGTGCACAAGGTAATAAGAGTCTTCGTAGTCTATGGGCGGAACCCATACCGTTTGGACATAGATGCCGAGCGTGAAGAACACAATTAGTGCGATGCCGATGACCGTGGCATAGCGAAGCCCCCCGCCCGGCCAGCTTGAAACGTCGGCCGTTTTCTTGGCAGGCTTCGTTAGCTCAATGGCCCGTTCTTTTCGAGAATTGCGCCGTCGCTTTTGCTTCATGGAAAAGAAACTTCAGTCTACATCTGAGCGCAAGCATTGCTTTGCGGCAACTATTTCTATCTCGCGGCGACGAGGAGTTGCTGAGAAAAGCGCAGGAGCACGCGCAGGAAATGCTTACTGCACTGGAGGAGGTGGAATGGGATGACACCATGGACACGGCAATGGCCGAACAGCTAGACCCGCTTTGGATCGCTAAAGTGTACGAGACTCTGGCGAAGCCATATGTGAAAGAAGAAGATATTGGACTCTTTGAGTTGATGTTTGAAGCGTCGGAAGGAAGATGAGCGTTCAATCGGCGAGGCCTTCGAGGAGGTTCTGCTGCCAAGAATTACTCCCGGAACAATGGTACGGGCACTTTGGCTGTACTTTGAGTCTTTGCCGCTCGTCCCGCAAGAGGGACCTATTGCTCGGCAACGGAGGCCGTGGGGGGCTCTAGTAGAGCGGAAGCTTCGCCGTGAGAGATTTAGCAGGGTCGGCGCTTTGCTCGTACTCCGGAAGAATGTCCGTCGCCTTAGCAGGCTGCGGAAAAATGCATTTTCGGAATCTTACTCGTTATTCCCGCGTTTTCGGAGTCCGCGCTGGCAGCGGATTTCCCAATACTGCTGCCCCAGACCGGCACGACGCTAAACTAGTTCATGAGGAATCATAGCTAATAGATTGCTAATGCTGGTCTAACGGGTGTGATATAATTCCGCGTCCTTGTTGGGGGAGAACCGATGGATGGGGAAAAAACTAACGCCTGGCAGTCGATTTACAACGATGCTGTGGCCGAATTAGACCGCATAAAACTGCTGCCAAAAATTGAAGCAGCCCAGAAAGCGATCGGTGACCGACTGGAAGATGCCTTGCATGGTCGGAATCCGATTAACGCCAATGAGCAGCAAGCAATCAAAGACGCCCGGTACAATCTTCACTTCCTCAAAAAACATCCAGCGGCATGACACTCTGTTTGAGTCGGTGCGCTGGGAATCGCCTGCCTTCTTACGGGCGAGAGCGTCCAATGGCGTAGCTGGAGACGGTGATTGGTGGCGAAGTCTTCTCCTCAAGGTTGATGTGGACGGTGTTCCCCCAACGGGTTTTGTGGATCAGTTTTCGGCAGTCTGATGAGAACTCCAAGGTTCCCTCGGGGTCTGGTCGCGGATGATGCGCTCTTCGATCCTGGACACGAATTCCGGCATGTGGCCCGTCACCATTTGCCGGATGCCAGGTCCAAACTCGTGTAAGAGGTTCACACCCGCGTCGTTACCAACCGTCGAACCGAAATCGCTGAACGGCGCCGAATTAGAGCGCGCCCAATAGGGACGGGAGGCAGTGTGGACAGCGACTGAAGTCAGTACGCCGAGGAAATACGAAGTGTTCAGCCTCCGCTTTCCGGACTCGTCACGCGTGACAAGAATTCTCGAAGCGGCGTCAGTGGCCCGGCCTATCAAGCTGCCGCTGGCCGAAGGCTGATAACGCAAACTCTGCTTGGGCAATGACGGATACAGGTACCCGCCAAAAGCGGCGCCGGACTCTATTTGAGCTGGGACCGCGTCATAGAGGGCGGTTACGCTCGGCGGCGGTCCGGGAGTGACATCTGTTTCGCGCATTACGCCCGCCTTCACCCCCACCGCGCCAACTTTCAAAGGCAAGCGCGCTTCGTCGCCAACCCTTTGAAACCTATCTGCTTGGTTTAGAACTCGTGCCGACGGAGCATCAGGCAGTGATCTCCACGCACCCCTCTGCTGGCGCTGCACTTCGGTTGAGTTTGTGCCCTCAAACTGCAACCCCTGAACCACACCACCCAAAGGACGTTCGCTCTGACATAACGCTCCGCAAGCCGCTAACAGGCAAAAGGAAACGACCTGGACTGGTGCAATTCGCTTCACCATAACTCGGTCCCGCAAAGCGGCAAGCCACTTTCCGGCTCCTGAAGCGCCCGCTAAGGTTCGGCCAGTACCGGAGGATTCCAGAGCGAGCCGGTGACGCGCCTGTCGGCACGGAGTATCGGACCCTGGTCGTCCTCCCACGAGCTGGATTCGCTCAAACCTTCCACAGCTGAGCTAGGGCTCGGGCCGCGTCCGATAGTGCGCGCTTCTCCGCAGCGGCTTGGGAAATCCCTAGAATCCTTCCGCGCTGAACGATGGGGGTGCGATACTGCAGCTTCTTCTTGGCAGCCAGATCAGCCTGATGAATGTCGCACACGGCTGTCTCGAACACACGTCTCGGATCTTCCGGCGAAGGGCGATCGCTGCGCTTCCATGTGGTGTTCTGCAATCACTGCTGTATCAGCACCCCGCGTGCCAAACATAGGAAAAACGTAACGTACTGACTTAGCTATTGGTTAGCTCGCATCTTGGACGAGATGCCCAATATGAAACTGCAAAAGCGATGCACACTAGCACAGTTCCTCTTGCATCCGTTGGCTCGGAACTGCTGTCCTAGTTGACGTAAGCAGGCAATTTCACCACTTGAGGCAATTTCACCACTTGAATTACTGGTGAAATGGCGAAACTCTGCTGCGGGTTCGTCAGGATGAACGCAAGCTCGGCATGCCCAAAGGGATGATTGAGGAGTTCCTATCACCGCCGTTGTCGCCCGACCGCTGCATCTTCGCCCAGACAACGTGCACGCTCTCGGCGGATTTCAAGACGCGCGTCGAGCCCTGCCAGTTTGGCGGCGACCCTGACTGCTCGCGATGCGGTTGCATCGCTTCGATGGGGCTGGCTGCGGTCGGACATCGCAAGCTTGTAGGTCCGATCACCGCCGGGCACATCTTCTGGACCTCGACCGCAATTGGCCGCTACCTACGGCGCTGCGAAAATACGTTGCAGCGTCTCGTGAACCGAGAGCAGGGCGCGTGTGCTTGTGACTGATGACGTCAGACACGATGTTGCGTACCAAACTCATTCCATCTCCTGGGACGAGCTTGGCGACTAAGCTGAGGAGGCCCTCAAACAAGTGAGGAATCGGTACATACCCGAGCAGCGACGCGATCGACACCAGCAGCGGAAACAGTGAGAGCACAAAATAGTACGACAGCCCGGCGGCAAATACGAAGAGATGTTCGTCATAAACATCGTTGTAGAGGGTTATCAGCAACGGTTTAATCGTGAGCCACGCGGGTTTGACACCGAACGCGCGCACCGAATCACTTCAGGCCAGCAGATTCGCCGTCGCGCGCGTCTTCGCGGGCATGTTTTACGGTTTCTTTTTCCGGCATAAAACTTCTCCTGTTCTTTCGCCGACAGATGCGAGCATTGGAAGCACGTGCCGGGAATTTGTCGCGGCTCATTGCTGGTTAGAGACCGCGCCCGCAGGCCGCCCTGGTAATCAGAAACCAGTGGGCAATCGTATGCGGGAACTTTAAGACAAGTCCGTCGGAGGTGGGCTTTCTATGCTACATGCCGAGGCCCAAGACCTCCAAACTAGAGATGGCTATCAGCCCGCCCGCAGCAGCGACAGAGAGTCTCGGTTGGAATAGCAAAATAGAGAATTTCGAGAAAAACCATGACCAGCAGCGCTAACTCATTGAGCAAGGTCGAACACATCGTGGTTCTGATGCTCGAAAACCGGTCCTTCGACAACTTGCTGGGCTGGCTCTACGACCTGGCAAACGACGCGCCATTCAATCTTGTGCCCCCGGATTTCGAGGGATTGTACGGAAAGAATTTGTCGAACCGCGCGCCCGACGGGCGAGTCGTGCCTGCTGGCAAGACGGACGACGCCCGCAGCCCTCAGCCCAACCCTGGCGAACCGTTCGAGGATGTCTACAGCCAGATCTACAACGTACCGAAGGTCGATTTCAAGGATGTTCCGAGCGATCTTTCGCAGGCACCCAACATGCAAGGATTCATCCGCAACTACGCCGTTCAAAGAGACGCGCCCGCCGATCCCACAAAGATCATGGACTCGCTCACGCCGAAGACTTTGCCCGTGCTCTCGTTCCTGGCTCACCACTACGTCCTTTGCGATCGCTGGTTCGCCTCCATCCCCACGCAAACGTTTTGCAACCGCTCCTTTGTCCACGCCGGCACGTCGTCTGGTTACGTCAATAACGGGGGCGGCGGCCGTTGTTTTGTCAACGACTCGCCCGCCATTTTCGACCTCCTGGAAAGTGCCGGGAAAACCTGGAACATCTTCTGCGGCGGCTGGCTGCTCGACAGCTTTACGCTGTTGACGCAAAAATCGCTTTGGAAATATGCGCTGACCAGACACTTCGCGTACTTCAAGGACTTCCTCGTCGCTGCCCAAACAAAAGGTGGCCTGCCCAGTTACTCGTTCATCGAACCGATTTACTTCGACTCGATCGTGTGGGGCCCGGAAAATGACATGCACCCGGAGTGCAATCTATACCAGTTCTACGGGCCGTCGAACCTTCATCGGGGAGAGGCCCTGATCGCAACGATTTATGACGCGATTCGCAACAGCCCGGACTGGGAAAGCACGCTGCTGATCATATTGTTCGACGAACATGGCGGATGCTACGACCACGTGCCGCCGCCGTCATCTGCCGAATGCGATGTTGCCATAGCGCCGGACAACGAGATCATCACGCGGGACCAATCCGGTGGCATCGGTTTCAAATTCGATCGGCTGGGACCTCGCGTTCCGGCAATCATCGTCTCCGCCTACACGCCGCCGCAAACGCGGCTACATCATATCTTCGAGCACACCTCGGTACTGAGCACCGTGGTGAATTGTCTCGCTTTGCCTCAAGGCAAATTGGGAGCCAGGCAAGCCAAGGCGCTCGACGTTGGAGATGCGCTGACATTGCCCATCCCGCGCAATGACCGGCCGCCCATCGCAAAACCACAATTCTCCATCCTCGAAGACGTCGCCGCCGAATGGCACTCCATCGTTCATGCGAAGCTTCTCGGCGCCAAACAGAAACCTCTTTCGGACTTGCACAGGACCTCACTACATGGCGCGGCACTCTTCACAGGAGCGGGTGACTTTCACGACCGCATCGCTAAGATCGAGAACGAACTGGAAGCGGACCTGCTTCTCGTCGAACTCGAGGCCAAGCTAGTGAAGAACAAATCCTCCGATCTAACGCTGGGTCAATCTCCCGACGTTCGGTCCCAGAGAGTCTAGTAACACGTGTGTTGAAGACCGTGCATGACGACAAACCGGAAATTATTCCGGGTCAGAAGTCCGGTTCGAGGAGATCATCCATTGATCTCACCGAAGACCGTTTGAACGAAGCCTTAGCGGCAGACGCTTTCGCGTGCTCGGTGTCGGCAGTGTGCCTGTGAGCGGATAAGGTTGGGTCATAAGGAGATCACCTATGACCCACCTTCGCAAAATGATGCTCGAAGAACTCGAGCGTCGTAATTACGCTCAGACTACCATCGACTGCTACATCCAGACGATTGAGGATTTTGCGCGTCACTTTCACCGTCCTCCGGACCAGTTCACTCCTGAGCACATCCGCGAGTACCAAGCGTATCTGTTCCGCGAAAGGAAGCTAGCCGCATCCACTGTGACGCAAAGGCTCGCGGCTCTGCGGTTCTTTTACACGCAGACGATCAACAAAGCTTGGAGCGTGGCCGATACACCATATCCGAAGAAGACGAGACCCCTGCCCAGCATCCTGAGCGCGGAAGAAGTGGCCCATCTCATCGACTCCTCCCAGACTCGATTTCATCGCATGGTATTGATGACACTCTATGGCACGGGGACACGGCGCGCCGAGTTGGCGCGCTTGCAAATTTCCGATATCGACAGCCGACGCATGGTGATCCACATCCGCGGTGGGAAAGGACGTCAGGACCGGGATGTCATGCTCAGCTCCACGCTGCTGGAAGCCTTGCGCGACTATTGGCGTGGGCTGAAGCGCAAACCCACGGAATGGTTATTTCCAGGCGGATCCCGGCACACCTCCAACCGTTCCATCACTCCCCGAGCCGTGTGGTATGCGTGCCAACGTGCTGCCCAGCGGGCAGGCCTGCAGAACCGGGTTCATCCCCACACGCTGCCTCACTGTTTCGCTACGCACTTGCTGGAAAACGGAGCTGACCTGCGCACCATTCAACTGCTCCTGGGACATCACGATCTGAAGGAGACCACGATCTATCTTCATCTCTCGCGACGGCATCTCCACGCTACCGCCAGTCCCCTGGACTCGCTCAAGCTGAAAGATAAGTCACCGCAGAACCCGTAGATGAACCGGCCGCCGCTTGAGGTGGCCGATCTGGTTCGCGTCGCGGGACGCGCCTTCATCGAACGCAGCCGCAGGTGGATCACCTGGCAACATCTCACGGTGCTACGGGCCATCGCACGCTGTCGCACCGCCGCCTTGGGCGGCCATCTCGATGAGTGCATCGCCTGTGGGTACCGTCCGGCTATCTCTTACAACAGCTGCCGCAACCGGCACTGCCCGAAGTGTCAAGCCAACGCCCGTGCTCGTTGGCTCCAAGCGCGTCGTCAGGAGCTTCTCCCCACGCGCTACGTCCATGTTGTCTTTACCCTGCCTCATGAACTGGCGTCGCTCGCCTTGCAGAACAAGAAGATCCTGTACCATCTCCTGCTCCAGACCAGTGCTGCAACCCTCCTCGAAGTCGCTCGCGATCCCAAACATCTCGGCGCGGAGATCGGCTTCTTCAGTGTGCTCCACACCTGGAATCAAAAACTCGAACATCACCCGCACGTGCATTGTGTCGTCCCCGCCGGCGGATTATCACTGGATTCCACCCACTGGATCCAGCCACGCTACCCCTTCTTCCTTCCCGTCAAGGTGCTCAGTCGTGTCTTTCGCGGCAAGTTTGTGTCCGCTATCAAACGCAACTTCCGCCAGGGCAAGCTGGGCTTCCACGGCAACCTGAAACCTCTCGCTCACCCCAAAGCCTTCTCCGCCTGGATAAGAACCCTGTTCCCAAACGACTGGCACGTCTACTCCAAACGCCCCTTCGGAGGCGCCGAGCATGCGCTCTGTTATTTAGGCCACTACACCCATCGCGTCGCCATCTCCAACCACCGACTCGTCTCCTTGGCTGATGATCAAGTCACCTTTCGCTGGCGCGATTCCACTCACCACAATGAACACAAGATGATGACCCTATCCCTCGATGAGTTCCTGCGTCGCTTCCTGTTGCACCTGCTCCCCAAAGGCTTCGTCCGCATCCGCCACTTCGGCTTCCTTGCCAACCGCCGCCGTGCCACTCTCCTGCCGCTTTGCTTTCGAATACTCGACGCAGTCCAGCCATCGCAATCCGAACCAGAAGCCTCGCCATCCAAGGAGCTGAACCCGCTTTGGCTCTGTCCCCAATGTGGCGGCCCCATGGTGGTCATCGAGAGATTTACCGCTGCCCAGCTCCAACTCCGTTCTCCACCGTTTCTCATCGGAGCCGCTGCATGAAACTCCAATCACAATCTCGCTCCCTCGGTGCTTCCCATCACCTGCAGGTGTGGTGCGCCCTGGTTGCCCTATACCAAGCTCCTGGCTTCGAGCTTTCGCTCGCAAACTACAATCGAACCAAGTCCGCCTGCGCTCCGGTTAGCTCCATCACCGATTCTCTGAGTCTTTCTCATCACGGCAACCCCATTGAATTTGCATAAGCGCTTCCTCACCAGCGGCTTCCTTCAAACAGCTGTATCGGACGCGCCCCGTAGTGAGTGGCAGGTAGATTTCGGGAGTCGGGCGGGGCGCGTCCGATACAGCACTAGCGTTTCTGGATAAGTCTCCGAACGGACGACAAGGAGAGTGGCAGGCGCCAAGCAAGCTATGCCCCTCGTACCCGTCAAGAGAGTAGACTTTGTCCAATCGCTGCTCGTGATAGTCAACTCCGGTGCGGGCAGCCGGATCTCCATGTTCGCCTAAGGGAGTGGAAGTTGGGCGCTGTCTTTGTCAGCTATCGACGGAGTGACTCGCAGGGAGAGGCTGGTCGTTTGTTTGACGATCTCGTCAAGCATTTCGGCGAACACATGGTATTTATGGATGTAGCCGGCATCGAAGCGGGACGCGACTTCCGTAAAGCGATTGAAGAAAGCGTCGCCAAGTGTGGCGTGCTCCTGGTAGTAGTGGGCCCAGAATGGCTCAATGCGAAAGACGAGCGCGGAGCACGGCGTCTCGACGATCCCGCGGATTTCGTCCGCATCGAAACCGCTGCCGCCTTGAGGCGGGATATCCCTGTTATTCCGGTTCTGGTGCGGGCCGCCAGGATGCCGTCCGCCGAACACCTGCCAGAGGGGCTCAGGGAGCTCGCTTATCGCAACTGTATCGAGTTGACGCATGCCCGATGGAGATCGGACATCCAGTTGCTCATTGACGCGCTGCGTCGCCTGCTGGGAGTCTCAAGTCAAGCCGCAACCAGAGTCGGAGCCAACGCAGCAACGGCCGCAGCCCAACACACTCAGCAAGAAGCGACAGAGTTATCGAAGCGGGAGGACGGAAGTTCCGCGCGAATCGATCCCGCCGCTCTCCAGCAAGTCAGCCGGGAGCTCGCGCTCCGCATCGGACCAATCGCTGACATTGTGGTGAAACGTGCAGCCTCGCGCTGTAACTCGGTCGAAGATCTTTACCTCAAAGTCGCGGAGGAGATCGATTCCCCGGACGATCGCCAAGAATTCCTTCTAAAACGAGCTCCGGTGCCCTCGATTCCACTCGCTGATGTCGCGGGAGCCACAACTCCGGCAAAGAATACGTCAGGACCTATGGGTTCCCTACCGCTTTCAGAAGGGAGGGCCGTACCGCTTAAGACAGCTTCACCTGCAACCGGGACACGATTGTCGAGTCGATGGAAGTATTTGCTTCTCGCAAGCACAGGAGGCGCTTTCTTGATCCTAATGCTCGTTCTCGGTATACGTTTCTTCCCATCGAAAGGGGCGGCTCCGCCTCATGCGCCGCAGACCTCGCCCCAGGAGACGCACGAGGAATCTGTTCCGGTCACGACCGGCACGCCTCCTCCACCAGCAGAAGCCTCCGCACCCGCTACACGCGCTACCGACGAAAGTAAGCCCAGGTCTCCTCAAAGGGTTCGCGTGCCACAAGAAGTGTCACGGGAATTGCTAATCACGACAATCTTGCCCGTGTATCCACCGCTGGCGCGGCAGGCACACGTTCAAGGCACGGTAGTTCTCGACGCCGATATCTCAAAAGACGGCATAGTTGAGAGTCTCAGGGCGGTTAGTGGACATCCCATGCTGATTCCGGCAGCGGTCGACGCCGTTAAGCAATGGCGATATAAGCCCTACGTGCTAAAAGGAGAGCCGGTAGCGGTGAACACTCAGATCATCGTCAACTTCACTCTTTCGGGTGGGTAGAACGTCTTGCAGGTCCGAAGGTGTGAGTTTACCCCAGCATCTTGAATGCCTTGACCAAACTAAGCTGCATGCGATTAAACGACGCTGTGACACTGGCGATCTCATCGCTTCCCTTCACCGGCACCGAAGGCAGGTTCATCTCCCCCTTACTGACGCGATCAGCAGTATCCGACACCAGCTTCAGCGGCCGAATCACGATGAAGTAGACCGCAGTATCCAGGACGACGATGGTTGCGATCAAAGTGATAACCAGGCAAATGAGCAGGACATGAAACGCCTGTTTGGCGTTCTGCACTGGCAACGCCATGGGAACAGAAACGATCTGCGCGGCTACGATCGAGCCTGGTTTCCACCCAAAGCCGTTATTGGACCCGTAGCTGGCGATCATGGCGGGCGGAGCCACGGCGGGTCGACTGTGGCACTCCAGGCACGGCGGATCTGCAGCCATCGGCATTGCCAGGTACATCACAGGTCCAATCGGCGTCTCCCGCTCTCCTGTAACTTGCTTCTGCTCCGGGTGGTCACGGAGAAATCCAATGACGTCGGCCTCCCAATCGGCGGCTCGATGCTCCGGATTCGTCGGGTTGATTGTGGCTTCCCGGTACGTGTAGTCGGGATACTTCTGCCTCAGTTTGTTGAACGTACTGATTGCTCCGAAAGCCGGCACCGTCTCCGCCAGGAACTTCGTTTTGTGTTGCGGATTCTGCTCGAGCAAGGGCGCCAGATCGGAAGCTGTGTAGTCCCGCACCGCCTTGGCACTGGCCATCATCAACTCCGCTTCCCGGAGGACTTCGCGGCGGGCATTGTCGATGAGGAACCTATACGTAACTTGCGAAATAATTAGCCCGCCGATTCCGAATAACACCAGCAAGATAAGATTGAATTTCGTTAGCAGCTTCATTGTTGGGCCCCTCTAAGGCAACCAACGAGTGCAACCTGTCCGATTATTTGTACCAGAAGAAATGTTAGTGTAACGCTGATGGGGCTGGTTGTTCGCAGTCATCGTCGGGGCGGACGTGGGGAAGTGGAAAGCGGCTAGCAGTTTCTAAGCCATACCCCATCTGCTTGTTACTTTTTCCATCGCCCCCGCCGTAGCCCAGCGACGAATGTTGCCCACCGTGTCGTCCTGCACTCTCCTCTGCTCGATTACAACCTGCATTTTGATCGGCTCTTCCTGGCCGAGGCAGGATCCGCTCGTCAATTCGCCCATTGGCGAGTGAACCGGCTGGCGGCTTCGAGGACATCTGCCGAACGAAGGTCAGTAGCCGGAGTACGTCGGGTTGGCGTTCTCTGCCAATGCCTCTGCTCGCGAGAACCAGCGCACATTGAATCCCGGGCGAACTATTCAGGCCCCAAATCACCAGTTAAGAGTTAGAATCGGCAACCTATGAGCTCTGAAGCAACGAACGCACCTGAAATCGATCCCATTATGGAGCGGCTCGAAGATCAGATTGCTTGGTATGACCGAAAGAGCATGACCAACCAGCGATATTTTAAGCGAATAAAGACGGTTGAGATTGCGGCTGCCGCAATAATCCCCTTCTTGGCGGCGTTCAATCTTCCGCGAGTGATGTGGGTGACCGGCGGACTAGGCGTTCTGATTACGGTGCTGGAAGGAATGTTGCAGCTCAACCAGTATCAGCAGAACTGGATTGCGTACCGCTCAACTTGTGAATCGCTTAAGCACGAGAAATATGTTTATCTGGGGAAGGCCTCGCCGTATGCCGCTGCTGTCGATCCCCACGCTCTGTTGGCGGAGAGGATCGAGTCGGTAGTCTCGCAGGAACACGCGAAATGGGCATCGGTGCGGCAGCAGGAGCCTAAATCCAAAACCACGTGAAGGGGAAGGCTGCGGGTCAGAGAGTCATTACAGCAACAACAGGAACCCCTTTGTTTCGGGCATATACTCCAAACTCTTCGGTGAGGTCTCCCTCGCCGCGAGATTTTCCGTCCCAGACCAGTACCGCAGTAACCGGCTGATGGAACTCCAGACCGAGCGACAGAGCTTCATCGACTATTACGTGGTTCGCTTCGGCATAAGCCTTGTCTTCAGAATTGGCGTGGATGACCAGCAGGTCTCCACTCTTTTCAACTTCGTTGAGCAGCGTATCGTAGAGGGGCCCCCATTCTCCCTGGCGGTCTGTGACTGAAGTGGTTCGGAATTTTTCTCGATCGAACGGAAGCACAACTCTGCGACGCATTCCCAGCTTGCTGGCCTCCGATAGCGCAAGCAAATCAGATCCGCAGGCTGCGGAGCCTACAAGTGCGACGGCACCTTGAATCCGCAGCATGTCATGAACTCGCTCTCGCACGATTTCGACGTTTTTGGCTGGAAACCTCTGCTGTTTCGCATCAGCAGCATCGACTCGCCTTCCGGCCAGCGCTATTATCATAGGCTGTTTTGTCCCCGCACCTTCAAGTCTCGCACGGCGAGGGTGCTCGTCAGGAAGAAAAGTCGAGCCGGAGGTTGAAAATGCTTATTCATCCCGAGCGCTGGATGTCTCTGCTTGGCCGATATCAAGAAGATCGGCCACACCGAATGTTGTCTTTGGACGGCGGGGGCATCCGGGGCCTCATTACTCTAGGCATCCTTGAGAGAATCGAGAAACTCGTAAAGGAGAAAACCGGACGGAAACTTGGCGAATACTTCGACTACATTGCGGGTACCAGCACGGGGGCGATCATCGCCGCTGGTCTGTCTCGCGGCCTGACTATACCGGAACTGATCGAGTTTTACGCATCATCTGGAAAGCAGATGTTCGACCCGGCATGGCTGCTTGAGCGAATCAAATACTTATACACGGCCGATCCACTAAAAGCTCAACTGCAGGACGTTTTTGGCCGTGACACGAACCTCGAACCTGACAACCTGAAATGCCTCCTCTTGGTAGTCACGAGAAACGCAACTACCGATTCGCCGTGGCCGATCAGTAGTAACCCCGATGCCAAGTACAACGACCCGGCACGAAAGGACTGCAATCTCAGAATTCCGCTATGGCAGCTAGTTCGAGCCAGCACGGCGGCGCCTGTCTATTTTCCTCCCGAGGTCGTGCAGTGGGATCCCACTGACCAGACCAGCACCTTCGTATTCGTAGATGGTGGGGCCACGCCTTATAACAACCCTGCTTTCTTGCTCTACCGGATGGCGACCGATCCCGCTTACAGGTTAAATTGGAAGAAGGGTGAGGACAATCTGCTGATTGTTTCGGTTGGCACCGGGGCGGCGGAGTCATTCGGGGCGACCGCAGCATCTCCAAACAAGAATATTGTTTCGACGGTGGCTGGGCTTCCCGGTGCGCTGATGTATGGCATTCAGGTGGACCAGGATGTCAGTTGTCGCACAATCGGACGCTGCACGTTCGGCGCACACTTAGATCGGGAAATCATGGACCTCGTTCCCAGGCAGTTACGCGAAGGAATGACTCTCGAAGAGCAGTATGCAGCGCCAGCGGTACCGTTATCAACAAATCTTGCCCGACATTTTCTGTACGCGCGCTACAACGCTGATTTGAGCGCTGCCGGTCTCAAGAATCTGGGCTTTTTGCAGGTGGATGCGGCGAACATTCAGAAGATGGATGCTGTTGGCAATATCCCAATCTTGATGGAGATCGGCAGGGCAGCTGCGCAGCGCGTGGAAACCGAACACTTTGGTTCCTTCCTCTAATATGGTGTCTGCGTCGGGGATTCGTGAGAGTCGTAGGTCTTAGGTTATTTTTTCGGTCTCGCCGGCTTTCCTTACGCCAAGCAGAGTTGCATCGACGGATTCTGGATGGACGTGACACGGATAGAATCTAAGGGCGCCTGGCGAACCATCATGAAGGAGATGAACGATGAAAGCTCCGCTGTGTTTTGTGCTGATGCCGTTCGGGAAGAAGGCGACCTCAGACGGATCGGTCATCGACTTCGACAGAGTTTACTCGAACCTGATTTTCCCGGCGATATGCCAAGCGAAACTGGAGCCGATCAGGGCGGATCAAGAGACGACCGGCGGGATTATTCATAAGCCTATGTTCGAACGCCTGATTTTGTGTCCGTTTGCCGTGGCTGACCTCACAACCGCCAATGCAAACGTTTACTACGAACTCGGCGTGAGGCACGCTTTTCGGCCCTGGAGCACGGTCCAGATCATTGCGGAAGGTGTCAGACTGCCGTTCGATGTGCAGATGCTGAGGACCATCTCCTACAAGCTCGGTGCAGATGGCACTCCCGATCGCGTCGGCGTGGAAACCACAAAGAATACGATTGCGAGTTTTCTGCAAGAGGCGCGCAAAGGTTTAAGGGACAGTCCGATCTTCCAGTTGCTCGATGGCTTGCCAGAGCCCTCGATCGAGCACCTGAAAACAGATGTCTTCCGCGAGCAGGTGAAATATTCGGTTGAGATGAAAGAGAAGCTTGCCGCAGCGCGGAAAACCAGCGCTGACGCCGTTCGTGCGATTGAAAGCGAATTGGGGGACATCTCGCAACTAGACACCGGCATAGCCATCGATCTCATGCTGTCATATCGGGCTGCATCGGCCTGGGACGATATGGTGACCCTCGTAGAGAAGAAGATGTCCCGGCCCCTTGCCGATACGGTTATGGCTCGCGAGCAACACGGGTTTGCTTTGAACCGGCTGAAACGTCGCGATGAGGCGGAAGCGGTGCTGCTGAAACTGATCGAGGAGAGAGGTTGTAGCAGTGAGACCTGCGGCCTTCTCGGAAGGGTGTACAAGGACCAGTGGGAAGACGCGGTGAGGGCCGGAAGCCAAATGCTCGCCTCCGGCTACCTCGAAAAAGCAATCGAGATGTATCTCCGTGGATTCGAAGCGGACTGGCGCCATGCCTATCCTGGCGTGAATGCAGTAACCCTGATGGAGTTACGGGATCCGCCGGACGAGCGTCAAAAGGAGCTGCTCCCGGTTGTTCGATATGCAGTTCAGCGCACAGTCGCGAAGGGGAAACCCGACTACTGGGACTACGCGACGCTGCTTGAACTCGCCGTGCTCGAGAATAATCGTGCCAGCGCTGTGCACGCACTTTCCCGCGCGCTCGCATGTATTCGCGAGAAATGGGAGCCTGAGACTACGATGCGGAACCTGCGCTTGATACGGGAAAGCCGGGAGTCCCGCGGATCTGCAAGCCCTTGGGCAAAGGAACTGGAGGATGAACTCCGGGGAAAAACTGGATGACGCGTGGTTAGTTGACCGGGCTCTCGAGCGCGCCATTCGTAGTTTGCCATTCGGCGGTCGTTAACCTCCACAGAGCGGGCAGTTGTACTGGAAAACAGCCTGGGTGACAACGCTCTTCACCACGATTCCAGAAATCAGAACAAAAAGGAGAAGGCATCCGTAATAGAGCGTTGATTTTACAACCTGCCAGAGCCACCAGAATGCCGGAAGGCGATCTGAACCCTGATGCTCTGGCGCTGTGCTACTTGCCAGTGACAAAGCGGCACGCAGACTCTGTCGAAATGCCGGGCCGCCGACCTTTGATTGTGCCGAGTAGACAAGCACAGCATCATTATCGATGAGCGTAATAATAGATGACATTATCTCTGTCCTCTCTTCAGGACCGCGATCGTTCCAGATCCGCAGATGATCACGCTCGGCGATGAAGACACATTTTTTGGATGATCTGCGCAACTGCTCCATTTCCCAGAGCAAATTCGCGGTCGGATCCGAGACATCGATTAGTACTGCCCGTGTCTGCGCCGAGGCGGCAGCCACTGTCTGTTGCCAAAGAGAATCGCCAACTCTCGCTATTATCGTTTGAGGAGCTAGTAAGCTAAGACGAAACGGCCACCTGCCCAGTTTTCTGACGCGGTAAAGAAACGCGTGCAGCTGCCTTTGAGTTTCGATTCTGCACCTGGAATACCGTCGCATACGGTAAAGGTGTGCCAAAGCAAGCACTAGCAAAGCCCAGATTAACGCCGCCCAATAGCCCATCATGTTAGAGGTCTCAATCACGAGATTTCCGCCAATATCTACGGCCGTGCTAAAACGGCCCAGCAGAGCAGCGCTGGCGGCCAGTACCGCGACCGCGATAACCGGCGGGCCCAATCGGGACAGCCACCGTTCCGCAGCAGGCACGTCGATTGGAGGAAATCGCGAATCGTCGAGCGTAACAACGCGGAATCTCCGTCCTAAGCCGGCCTTGATAACGCGGCTTACGACGGAGTTCACGTCTAGGCCGAACCGCCTCAAGAACAAAATAGGGCACTTTGGACCTGATAAAAGGTTTGCTCCCAAGTATGCTACCGCCAGCAGAACACAGATATTCACCGTTCGGCTAATCAACCGGTCCGTTGACATGTATAGCTCGGGGTCGCGAACCATCGTTATGGGAGTAAAATAAATCAGGAAGAGAACGTAGAGACAGCACACAAAGATCAGTAGAATGCCGGCAGTCATTCGAATCCGCCGCCAAAGCTTGCGTTCTAACGGTATGTCACATCCTACCTGGTCGACAATTTGCATCGCGACACCTTTTGCCTCGGTCTTCGCTTTTCTTTCAATCTGCAGCCGTGAAACATTTCAAGACAGTCAATCTATCTAATTTAGGAATCAAACCTTGTCACTCTCGATCGGGGGCCATTGGTCGTCGATGTTGAAGCTCCGAGTTCGTTCAGATAGGACGATGCCCACCGACGCAGGAGTGCAAACGCGGATTCAGGATATCGCAATGCTATCCATACGTAGGCTCCAGGAAATCTGTCGAGAACCCGTCAGCCGCAAAACACGCCTGGGCAGCGATTCCCTCGAAGTCAGTTTCTGGATAGCTTCCTGTTGGCCGACGATCCGGGAGACGCACCGATTCGGTGATGCCTCTAGATTACATCTGCGCCAAAGCCCATTGCGTCTCTGAGCGCGATACCAAAAGTGCACGCCTCATGCCTGCTTTGAGTAAATTGAGTAAAGCGGCCGAGGTGGGGGTCAACCAAAATAGCCTCCAAGGCCGTGGCGAAGGCCAGAACACAGAAGGCAAAGGAACGGAAGGCCAAGCAGTCGGAGAAGTTCAGCAAATGAGGGCTGTGACAATAAGGAAAGGGCAGAGCCGAGAGAAAGTGGCGGGTTACCTGGAAATGGGGACGCTCCGGTGTGAGGGTTGCGGCGAGGAGTTCTTCATCGGTCACCATCCTGCGTTCGTGGATAAGAGGCTCGCTGACAAACAAGCACAGTGGCTCGAAAGGGTCCTTGCTGAAGAGCACGAGCGCGACAAGAAACACTCCGACCTAATCGAATTGCCGGACTGACCTGCACGCGCCAGCCCGAAGGTCCAGAGCATGGATCGAAAATCAATCGAACGATTGAAAAAAACGCTCCAGGCTCGCCACCGTGAGACTCTCGCTGAAATAAGTTCGTCCGCCAGGATGCCCGCGAGGCTGAGCAGCAATACTTGCCCGCCGAAGTTGTGGTTTCGTTAGAACTTATGATCTCCAACGCTGGTATTTCTGCCAGTCGCACTCCGTTCCTTCATGGTTTACAACTTCAGGCATACGGTTTGGGGCCGCACGGGCAGCCATCAAGACAGGAGCGATTCGGCAGCAGCCGGCACGAAGTACAATGCGACGCACACTCGCAGTCACACTTTTTCTTGCAGTCGCGCTCCTCACATTCGCCCAAAATGACCTACCCACCTTTACGGCGGAGGCCGCGAGCGCACTCGTGTGGGGAGAGGACCACCGCTCCGGCGCTGTGTCCTCCAGCATTCAAGACCCCGTAACAGGCAATGCAATCCACAAGTTGAGCTACGCAGGGATCGAGGTTAGCTCCCGCACGGGATACGAGCGTATCGGCCTGGGGGAAGTGGGCGAACTCCTGAATTTCACAACCACCATCGTCAACAATACGGAATCTGAGCTCTCCGTGCGGCAAGGTGGCGCCAGTGTTGACGGGCATGTTGCTTTGCCGCTTTCGGTCGTTCCCACGAACAAAGGCCTCAGCAAGAGAGAACGCAAACAGGTGTGGGAGCTTGCAAGAATGCATTGCTTCTCCAGCGGCTTTCTTCCAAACCAGAATTTTTTCTCCGCGGACTCTTCATCCAAAGTCTTCACCGTGAATCCCAAAACCGCGTTGACGGTTTCGTTTGTCACCAAAGACCCTCGCAACTATTCCATGCGGTGCTCGGTAGAAGGTTGCTTCCCGACCGGAACCATACGGTTCTCTGTCACGGTCAACACAACCGATTTCGTTTTTGTCTGGCCGGGTCGTGCGGCGGTCTACTGCGGCGGGTAAGTGCTAGCAGTCGGTTTAGCTATTCATGGAAATATGTGTCGTAGTGCACTGCGATGGCAGTCATTTGTCACTGCATTAAACAGAGCCATCATGGTAGGATCGCGCTCGGCGTGAGTTCCCAGCGTTCGAAGACACTGGAGCCTCTCTGGGCTGAGGGCCCCCGCTTCGCACCCGTTCTTATCTCAGAAAGAAAAGGAGCCCTACCATGTTTGCACGTATCCTCAATTTCGAAGTGAAACCGGAAAAGAAAGAAGAGTTCGTGAAGGTCATGAAGAACCAAGTGCTGCCCATCCTCAAGAAGCAGACCGGCTTCCTGGAGATTCTGCCCTTTTTCCCGGAGAAGATGAAAGAGGACAAGTGGTTCAACATTAGCCTGTGGACAAGCAAGCAGGATGCTGAGCGCTATGAGAGAGAGTGGTATCCCAAAGTGTTTGACATCCTGAAACCATTTCTGACCACGCCGGTGGTGACGAACTACTACAACCTCGAGACTACACTGTGCGAGCACTTCGTCGAGACGATGGCCGCCTAAGCCGACGAACGTTGATGCGACGAACCATAATGCCAACCCCCCGGGGCAAATGCTCCGGGGTTGCTTTTTTCCAAATCTGCTACTTTTTCGCCACGAAGAGTTGTCAGCAGTTTTTGCTTGTGCCGCATCGCTGCACGTCAGAGCGTGATAGTCGTCACTGCGCTGATGGCTCTAGGGTCGGGGGAAATCCGATATTCTCTGAGTTGCCTAGATTTGGGTTTTGTGGGCCGACTTGCGTATGAGGCGGAACTCGGAGCCTCGAAACTAAGTTACGAGGATTCGGCTGCGCCTACCGTGACGGGCATCACCGTTCTAGATGATGGCATCGGAAAGCCAAGGAGTAGCCAAATTTATCGATAAGGACACCCGTGTCGTATGGCATAATACATCCCGCCTCTCCGAAGAGCTGTTCCCCACCATTTGAGACGCAACACTCCCTGAGGCGAATGACCTGAATCCTGCGAGGTCGGTCGTGAAGTTAAGATGCCACCTGTTGTCGCTCTTGAGAATCCACCGTCCAGACTGTGAACACTGCAATGCTCGTGAAAAGTCCGGGCATGAAATGCGAAAGCGACTGGAAGAATTGAACTGGCGGATGCAGCCGGATTCGCTAAACAGTGGGATTATGAAGAGGTAGTAGGGATCTTCGATTCCAAGCTCGGCGAATTGTAGCAAGTCCGCCTATTTCGTTGGCGCAGCGGAAGAAGAGATCGCGTGGCGCATTTTCAGCTTGTTAACAGAGCAAGAATCATCTGATCGAACGGGGAGGGCTGTCATGGAAAATTTGGGACGCATTATTGTTGAACACCCCTTCTGCAACGGGTTGCAGGGTTTTCATGCAAGCCTCAATGCCTAGTGTCCCCCGCGGAGACCGTCGGTTGGAAAGGTTCATTTTTGTTCTACGGTGAATCTGGCTCGAATCATAAATGCTCGGCTAAAGGCAAGTCTGGGTCCGGCGGGTCTGGGTCCGGAAGTGCTTAGAAATTGGTCACGGGATGGTACACGGTCGCGGTCGCAGCCTCGTTTTCCGTTTCATGTGGTGGCGGCGGGAGTACAGTCATGGTTCAGACCTCTGGGCCTCCCGGGCCGGATTTGCATCTCCCCCCGGCCCACACTCTCCTGCCAGTCCTTCTGCTTCCCATGAGCTAGGGATTGACAGCCGCAGCGCTCAAGACATCGGCACGTTCCTTTGGACAGATATTCAGTTCGTCGGATGGGGTATCCAGCAAATGCCAGAACGTAGCGCATGGAAAGTTCGGGATTTCGCATAAGGCCAAGTCGTTCTAGCTGCGTCAAACCCCGAAATTGCTATCGGGATTCGAGGAGTCATCGAGCGTTGCCTGTTATTGCTTGATTGAACTTCCAACAGCGGCGAATGTGTTGGTCGCGCTCGATCCGATGAGTCGCACAGTGCCTGCTACGAGCACAAGTATGACTGCCATCATCACCGCGTACTCGGCTATGTCCTGGCCGTGCTGCTGCGACCATAACCTCTGCATCATCAAGCATGAGTTTCCTTTGTTCTTGCGGCTTGTGCAATGGCTCGTTCGTGGTGGTCACAGAAGTACTATTATAAATGCGGCTGTTACTAAGGGAGTAGGTGCCTCTGGACTTACCAACGTCATGGCCCGAATGGGCCATTCACGCCAGCACCTCCACTTGGTAGATTGCCATTGAGCAGTTTTCGGGGGAGGGCTGTTCGACCTAACGTCCCGTGACTCGTAATGAGTCTGGGGCGTTTTGTTTTGGGTGGTAGCGAAGCGCGGGATGAGATGCTGCTGTTGGTCTGACCCAGATCATCCGCTTCGAAGCCGCCAGATTACGGGTGGACGCGACGTATGTGGGGGGACCGTCGCAAAAACCGAGCAATGAACCCATGCACCGCGGAGTTCGGCCTCGCGAATGCGCTTATGTGGAAACCAAGGGCACTTCTACGCGCTCCCGCCTTCCTCTGCCGATCACGTGTCACTTGAGTGCATGCAGAGCGTACCTGACAGAGCGACAGCGCCGTTGCGAAAAATGACATCGACTGAATCGTAGGTACGTTACCTAAGTCACTGCCGAGCAGTGTGACTGTGTTGACAAGCCTGTGAATCAAGCGCAGACTGCGTTACGAATTGGTCGTAAAGATTTCCAGCCCTTGGCGGCAAGAATCCAAAAGAACAGCGAAAGGACCCTCCCCCATGTGTAACTACCTGCAACAACTCTGGACAGACGAAAAAGGGCAGGACATCGCGGAATATGCCGTGATGCTCGCGGTCATTCTGGTACTCGTGGTTGGCACGATTCGCATGATCGGAGGCAGTGCGAACAACGTCTTTTCCGCCACAGCTAGTTCAATTGGACAGTGACGGCGGATCAGACCGTAGTGGGAGAAAGCCTACCGGAGAGCGATCTGCGCCATTCGGGTCTGAACGCTGCCTCGGCGTTTTCAGTCTGTTTTCTGCAGGCCGCAGGAGCTTTTCACGAGTCGCCAGAATGACCGACCAAAAGAACCACATCGTCGCTAGCACCGGAGGCCAACACAGAACACCTCCGAATCTGCCAATTACAGATTTGGCATTTTTGCCGCCGCTGGCGAGAAATAGAAATAAAAGAAGAAGTGCTCCTCGAAATTCTCGTCATGATTGGTGAACAGCGCCGCATCTTGCGGTGCATGACTTCCTAGGAAGATAGCTCCGAATGCCTCCTGGAGCCCCCGAGCCTTGCCTGAAGTTCCACATTCCTCTGACGGCAGGGTTACCTTGTACCACGACGCCATAATGGAAAATTATACGTTACTTCTGTTGGGTAGAAGTGACTCTCAGGTTTCTTCTTCTTGACCTTCATCTCTGCCCGCTTCACAATCTTGGAGTGATGCTCCTCCAAAGCAATTTTTCCCTGCACCAGAAGTAACCATCGCCGCTTCGAGCGATATTACCGGGGTGAGCGGCACGAACTGGCTATTGCCGAAGTCTAGCTAACGCGGCAAACTCAAGGAGAATTCGGAATAGTGGGAAGGAACATGATTGATCCTCTGGCATACGCTGTGGTCGCACCAAGAAGGCCAGGATGTCGCAGAGAGCGATCATCATGGCGGTCATTCTGGTGATACTAGCGCAGTTGGTGACCGCGATCCATGAGATCAATCCCTTTCAGCGTATGGCGATGATGACCGCTAAGTCCGAGGAAGGGCGAGCAAAGCTCCCCAGGTTTTGCGCGACATCCCGGTGCTGCGGGAGCCTTTCAGTCTGGAGCAAGTGCTACGGCTGCTGCGGGAGCCCGTGCTGCCACTTTGATTGGCGTGGAGTTTTTCGGACTAGTGTCTTTCGTCACCATACAGGGGATGTAAGACACGTGTTTCGGTCGGTTCGTGCCGTAATGTAAGCAGTGCGTCGCATATTCTCCCCCGGCGACTTGAACCTCCGCAAAGTCCAGCCACGAGCCGAGCTTTGAGTGAGGTACCCCCCCCCCACAAATTCGAGTTTCACGACACGAGGTAGTCCCGTGAGTGGTCGGAGCCCGGTTCAAATCGCAAGGAGTCAACTGTGAAGGTTTATATCAAGCTCGTTTGCGTCCTGTGCATAGGGGCGCTCTGGCGGACGACAGCGAATATGGCTTTCTGCTATTTGTTCTGGATCACAACGCTTGCGTGGGTAGTACGCTACATCATCCGTGCCAAGGTGAAAGGCGGACTCTTTGTTTTGCTGGGAATCACTTGCAACGCTTTAGTTACATCATTGAATAAAGGTGTTATGCCATCAGTTGGAATTCCCGCTACATTCCAGCCAGCGGCTCCGATTTGGAATGTTTCCGGCAAGGGACAATGGCTGACGCTTGCAGACCAAGCAGCGTTGTACCGTTTCAGCATTGGGGACATGTTTCTAATCGCGGGTTTTCTGATGTTTCTGATCGATACGGTGTACCGTTTGCGCATAATAACTCCCATCAAAGAAGGAAGTAGTGTTGAAAACTCTGACTGAAGTTGCGTCTTAGAACGGGTCCAGACCCGCTCGCAGTGCTGCGCAGGGCGCCTGGACGGCCAGCCAGTATTGTTCCATGACTGCTCGGTCAGACTCGAGGAAAAACTTCAGATGGCTGAGGAGTTGTCTGAACACTTCAATCTCTTGGCACGCGCGGTGGATGCTGCCGAGATAAATCTGGAAGAGCTCCGGAATAGTCTTCAATCGGATGCCTGGGCGTATTCCCCGATGACGACGAACCGATAGTTTGATACCGCTTTCATGAAGGCGAATGCTCTCTCAATTACGCGAATCCTCGAAGTTCCCCAGAAGCTATGCAAGATCGATCACGGGTTACCGCCGTAATTGCGAAACCGTTACTGAGCTTTCCATCCGGAGCGAATGCAGCTATGCTAGCCCCGTCTACCCGAGTAGGAAAGCTATGAAATCTGCAATGGCCACGAAAGCAGCACCGGTTAAGAAAGCGCCGATCCTTATTGCCGTGGTGGAAAGCGATCCGCTGCGGTTCGTGGGATTTAGGGCCCTGTTCGACAATGAGTCGGATTTCGAGCTGATCTCTGCCTCGCTTCCCGATATTGGCAGCTTGCAGGGCATCGATCTAATCCTCCTGGGCAATCGCAATGGCCAGAACCTGTTCGATCTGATGGTCACTATGAAGGCCACTCGCCCCGACCTGCGCATTATTGTGACAGGTTCCGGCATCGATGAAGAGACCATTCTGAAAACCATCGCCTCAGGCGCCAAGGGCTACGTGGACGAGGCTGCCTCGCCAACCGAGTTGGTGCAGGCCATTCGGGTGGTGAATGAAGGCTCAGTATGGGCGCCCAGGCGGGTGCTTTCCATGTTCATTGAGCGCGTCTCGGCGTCTCCGGGACACATCTTTCCCGCCGGCCGGGTGACCTTTACCGACCGCGAGAAGGAAGTTCTGGAGATGCTGGTGACGGGTCGCTCCAACAAGGAGATCGGTTCCGAACTGGCCATCGAAGAGCGGACCGTGAAGGCTCACGTCGCCAAGTTGCTGCGAACAGTGGGAGTGCAGAACCGGATTGCGCTCTCGGTGCACGCCATTACGCACAATCTGGTCGCGGCAAGGTAGGCCGGCTGGCCGGCTCCTTCAAAAGACCGCGTCCGTGATCGATCTTGCGTAGCTTCTGGGGAACTTTGAGGATTTGTGTAAACGAGAGAAGGATTGGCGCGCTGCGGACGCAGCTTCCCCTACCCCGCGCGGGAGGAAAATTCGCCGGCTTTTACCACTGCCCAATCGATCTGTCGGTGCATTCTCTCTTCGTACCGCAGGATCCTATCCATATCATCTTCCGATAGAAGAGCCTCGTAGTCGAAGCACGCATCAGATCGGTCTTCGTCAATCTGTCGAGACCGCACGGTGAGAGCCTTCCAAACTGGCGAAAGGATTTTGATGTGCATGCCAAAGCGTCACAGAGATGGGCATTTGCTCGGTCGCATGGTACTGATCTTGTGCACGTTGGCGACAGCACAAGCGGGAACAACAAAGAAGATCGTCGGCTACTACTACGGGAAGGGACGGCCAGGTTACGAGTTTTCTCAGGTGCCGGTTCAAGAACTGACCCACCTGATCTATTCGCACGCGAAGCCAACGGCTCGCGGCGATTGCGAACTGGCGCACGACGACTTAGATATACCAAACCTGCGGGCTCTCAAGGCTCTAAGGGCCCAGAATCTGCGCCTCTTGGTGCTGCTTTCAGTTGGAGGATGGAGCGGTTCAAGATACTTTTCCGATGTCGCAGCCACCCCTTCGGCGAGGAGACAGTTTTCTGCATCCTGTTTACAAATTGTCGAGAAGTACGGTCTCGATGGACTGGACATTGATTGGGAATACCCGGTTACTGGCGGGAAGCGAACCGATCATAAGCGAAGAAGTGACAAAGAAAATTTCGTCCTCCTTCTGAGGAAACTGCGCAGTGATCTGGACGCATTCCAAGCAGTAAGACGTGGTATCAGGACTTACTCACACTCTGGAAAGATGCCCATCCCGACATCCCCATCCTGAAGCAAGCCAAAGACGAGTACGCGAAGCTGCAATGAGGGGCGGTCATCGCCGCAATCACGAACGCGGCAATTCAGACCGGTAGAAGTGACGGCGCTCGAAGATGGAGTGAGGTAGTTCAAACACGCGAGTCTCGCGGTCTTCGAACACAAATTCTTTCCCGCACTCTGGCACACCACAGGTTGCCCTGAACTTTCCCTCCTTGGCTCCGGATCTGATCTCCCGTTCGACCACGATCCAAGTTCCGCATTTCGGACAAGTGACGCAGGAGCAAAGAATGCGGTCAGCCATAGCCAAATTATAGGCGCCTGAATTTCCTCCTCGCCACAAAACGGGGTTCGCACCCTCGTATCCCAAGGCGGTTCCCGAACTACTGTGTCGTGTACACCCCTTGATACCAGTGGATTTTCGAGCTGCAAAAGCACCATAGCGCAAACTGAAATCACACTCCGTGGACGTCGTGGTCATGCTGCCTTCAGAAAAAGCCGTCCTGGAGAGCGGAGCAGGACCTTGCCGCGGCTCTTCCTCAGGGCACCGTTTCGTTGCCATTCACTCAAAATACGGCTTGCAGTAAACGGCGTGATGTTCGCCGCATTGGCCAACTCCTCATTGGTGACATCGAGTTCAACCCCGCCCTGTACTTCTTGGCCAATTGCGCGAGTAAGATTAACCAGCACCTCAGCAAGCCTCTCTCGAGCGTTATGACAGGTCAGCGCTACGTGGGTGGCAACACAGAGGGCCAAGTATTCCGACGCGGTTGACAACGCATTCACCGCTAACCTTGGATATCGCGCAACCAGGTCTTGGATGGTGGCGCGGTTCCAGACCAATACCAAGCTGTCCTTCACCATTTCTGTGCTGACAAGATAGGGACAAGGAGTCGGCAGAAGCGCCATCCCGCCAAATATCTGCCCTGGCGCGAGCCAATGTAAAAGAATTCTTCGGCCCCCGTCCGTGATATAGAAGAATCTGGCGCGGCCTTTCATCAGCAAGAAAAAATGGCTGGCAGAATCCCCCTGATTTGTGACTACAGAATTGGCCGACAGGCGCCGCTGAGTTGCAGCCGTAAGGACCGCCTCAAGGTCAGATGGGGACAGTCCCTCCAGAAATCGTGACCTCAAGCCCGCCCCTAAGCCAGTAATCAGCGAGGTAGTCATACAAGTTGAGATGATTATTGGCTAAGTTTTACCGTTTTCCTGCCGGAGTTCGTTTCTCTTATACCGATCCGTCAATCGCTCATCTTCCGCGATCAGCTCGGGAGTTCTTTGTCGTCCGCCACTTTGGATCTCAAGTAGCCTTTGCATCAACTCGGCGAAATTTTCCATAGCTTCCTTTTTATTATTCCCTTGGGGTTGAGCGAAACTAGCAGTTTCTTTGTTAAGGCGGAATTTATTCGTAGCCATGGCGGAGTCCCCACAAGTGGCAGAATTGCGAACGATCCACCCCCGAAAGTCGGTGAAGGGTAATATTCTCCTCGCCACAAAACGGGGTTCGGGCGAATCTCCGCCCCCCTGAGATAGTCCGAAAGGTCCATCACTGTGCGTCAATCCAATTTTCAAAGTCATACTTCTTAAAATTGCTTTTTAGTTGCACCAAAGCTGCCTGGTTTTCCGGCAAATCTTTGAATTGGTCATAGGTCTCATTGAGCACAACCGATCCTGCCGCGATCACGGTCTGTACCTTAGTTTAGCGGACAGTCCTCTGCAATACGTCACAATGTCTTGGTGGATGAGAGTGTCACGGAGTAGTTCGGGGAACGAAGACGGACTGCCTGGCTGCTGGCCTGCGGGTTTGATGAGCTTCTCCCAAAGGTAAGGCCACTGCCTGGGAATGAAAGCAAAGAACTTCCCATCTCCCTTCCGATGCAGTCCGACCTGCTGCAGTGGCGATCTCCACTTTTCGGCGTCGGCCTCAAGAACACTCCTGGGGGATTCTTTGTTATTTGGGTGGTCCCGTGGGATTGCCATCGGTCGGCGTGCTCTCATTCAGGGCCACCAGTTGCTCCCAGAGCCATTTTAGAAAATCCGCCATACTGCCTCCTTTCCTATCTCCCCGTCGGATGCCCGCAGGGACACAATGCCCAGGTGTTGCGGTCAGAGTGGTCACGGACGTCGATCTGGAGCGGCGTGACTTTCGCGGGACTGACGCAAATCCCCCTCGAGGAGACGGGGGAAGCCCGTGTCCTGGCGAACCTCTCCTCGACGCATCTGATGGTGATTCGAGCGCGAGCCGGACTGGTGCGGCCGCGGCTCGCCTCCCGCTACGGCGGGAGACGCGCGAGGCCTTTATGAAGGCGCTGGAAGGGATGCGCGCCGCTGGTGCAACCGTCATCTTCGACGATTCAATCCTCCCCGACAGCTTTGCGGTTACCGTAGCTCGCGTCGCCACCTTTCCTTACGTCCGCGAAGGAACAGAAAAGTGCCTAGCCGAGTATGGTCCGACGCAATATCACTCGGCCGACGAGTACCAGAAGGCCGTTGGGTCTCCTTTGCCGGCCACGATCATCGGAGGCGTGGATGAGACCACCCGAAAGGAGCGGCCGCCATTGATCCAATCCGTGTTCGAGAGCGATCCGCAAGCCGAAGCCAACCTCCTTGGCCCCCGGCGAAGCGCACTCGACGCCTACAACGAAGTACTGGATCGGCTGCACCTCGACGGGCTCGTCTACCCGGCGACACAGATGCCTCCGCCCGATGAGACCATGCCGCAGGACGGGAAGATAAGTGAAGGTCCACACAGCGACACTGGATGGGTCAACATGATCGGTGTTCCCGCGGTAGTCGTTCCAGGCGGGTTCTACCCCGATGGTCTCCCGTTCGGCTTAGAGCTGTCAGCCCGGCCGTGGAAAGACGGCGACTTACTCAGTTGGGCGTATGCGTATGAGCAGGCCACCCGGCACCGCAGACGGCCCGTACTCGTCGAAAAAGGCTTGCTACCCAATGCAAGATGACCTGCATACCGTCCCTTGCAGGAGCCACAAGCTAGCAGCCAGATTGGTTCCGGGAACCTTCCTTGGTTTTGTTTCCAGCGACCCATCTCTCGCAATCGCAACCGGACCCCTTAGACCCGAAAGCACACGCGAAGCTAGGTTGCTGGAGCCGAGCGAGAAATCGTCCAGCTCGTACTTCGTCAGAAGCCATATTTCAGCGAGAACTGGATCAGCCGCGGCGTGCCTTGCCTTCGCGGACAATCTCCTTAGCACTGAGGCTTCGACCATAGAGCTTTTTGTTCGCACTGCCGTCAGACCGAAGCGTCGAGCCCTCGAGCGAAATGCCGGCAAACAAACCGCGTGCGCGGGAATAGGTGAGGATTTCTGCCCTCATCACGAACTCGCTCTGTGCTTACGCTTTTGCGTGGCCAGACTTTCAAGAGGCAGCTTCGTGGGAGGCTTTCTTCGTGACGGATCGGGCCTTTGATGCCGCCGCCTTGGCACGGGCAATAGTGGTTGTTCTATAGACCCGCCGTTTCCCCATGCTGATCCGAGAGACTCCAAGAGTGACAAGAAATCGCATTACGATTTCGGAGTGTTCGATACGGTACATACTGTAGGACTTGGTTGAGTTCAGGAGAGGAGGGCAGAAGGCCTAAATAGCCGCGGAATTAGTTGTGACCAGGTTTCGATACATCAGGGTTTCTTCCAGTCAGTCATGGACTTCAATTCGTCCATGATCTCCCTCAGTCTCTGTTGGCGTCTTTCGTGATCGTGCAATGCCATAAAGTCGGGTCTGGGCATTTGCAAAAACGCCAGATTTCGCTTCTGGATCTCCGCTATCTCCAGCCTCAGCTCCTCGACTCGCTCTCGGATGCCTCCCTCCATGACGCGAGATTATAGCAGCGGCCTCGCTGGGCTTCACTTTCACCTCGGCCTGGCTGACTGTATAAACCGCTTTCTGTGCGCTTATTCGTATTTCTGCGCTCGCCGAGCTCGCGCAACCGGGTCGTTGTCTCTGCGCTCACTGCATTCGCAAAAGGTTTGGGTTTACCACGACGCGATTCTGCGAAAGCGGGTGAAGGCAGGAATGGCCCGGGCAAGGAGGACAGGAAAACATGTCGGACGGCCTTCCCCACGTCGATTCGGGTCAGGCGAAGTTGAACGGATTCGTGAGTTTAGATCAGAATGCACGAGTGTTCGTAAGGATTTTGACACGACCCAGTGGATGGTGGCGAGGCTGACAAGTCGGGGGCTGGCGGAGTAGCGATTCCTAGTCTGATTGCTGCAGCAATGTTTCACGCATTTTCTCCACCGAGCCTCCAGGAGTAGGCCGTCGCGTTGATGTTGCCGAATATTGCTCCAACGGAGTTCTCTGGGCGATCAGACATTGTGAGCACTACTGACCAGCGAAACTCATCATCGTTCAGCATAATTGGTTAGATCGATCTTACACATTTAGTGACTAGGAGGGACTATGTTAGGTTACGGCTTGGCAGGAACGGTTGTCGTAATTCTGTTGATTGTTTTTATCGTGCGCAGTCTATGAACCCAAACTCTGGGCGCCCCCCAAAACGCGCCCAGATTCGCTCATAATTCACCTTGGCTGAAGTCGGAGCGTGAGGAAATTCGTCACGGGGTGAGAAACGTGGCCCGGCCTGCCACCGTTCGCCTTCGGTCGAACCTAGGGTCCGGCACTGAGACGAATACCTGATCGCTCGATTCTCCTGTCGTCCACTCATGCAGTTGCACTAGAAAGACGCCTTCAGTGACCTTGCTGATAATCTGTCCGTGCAATTGGAGTTCGTCATTCTTGAAGCTGAGAAGAACTTTCCTACGAAATTGTGCGGCCTAGCGAGTTTCTTCATATACCAGGTTCCTCGCATCCTTTAAATCCTTAGCAGGGCTGGTGCCAAACTATTTTGGAGCTTCACGCCGGTTCGCGTCGTCCTGCACGGACTTCGTTGTGGCCGACTTGTCGATCGTCGATTTGGTGGACAGGCCACATGCAGCTGGGGGATTTGTCATCTGCTTGGCGAATACACGATAGCTCGGCCCGTCTGGCTGCAACGTCGACCAGTATCCCGACCGGGTCAGTAAGGGTTTGTGCTGGACGATCGTCTGGTTGACCAGAATCTTCACTCCACATTCGAGATTGTTCTTCGGCTGGAGAATGGTTTTGGCCGGATCGTTCGCCTTTAGCGCACGGTCCACTTGCCAATTGAAATCGCAGCCGTAACGCTTCTGGTCTGCGTACGCAAGCTGCAACAATCCTTCACTGCGGGTAGCCATCCCTCTCACCTCATCGCGTTTCGCGACCTGCGGCTGGGTGTGACGGACGCTCGTGTTCGGATTCAGGCCGGCCTCAGCACCCGCAAGTGCCTGGAAGAAGTAAGCCCAAAATGCGCGTTTGTCTGTTTCGGCCATCTCATAAAATCGCGGGCAGAATCGACGGACGCCCTGGGGGACCTGCGAAGAAAGCATTTCGGGCGGCAGCGCCTTCTCGATAATCTGGTCCCATTGTGGATTCCAGGGCGTCCCACCAAGCTCGACCTTTTTCTCATCGATAGGTGTCGGCGGGGCTGGTTTGGTGGCCTGCGCACGCGAAGCTGTGGCTATTCCCATGAAAAATACAAGACTCACGATGAACGATGTCTTCAGCACAGAGATACTCATGTTTACCGCCCTCCGCCACTAATCGATACATTCCATTGCGACCCGTCTCGTGACTCCTCTCTTCAGGTTCTGACCGCAAAGATCATGCAGAAATCGACGCGATCTTTTTGGTTCAACACACCCGCCTGTTGGGAAGGGACAAGGGCAATCGGTCGGCCTTGGTCGGCCAACACGCGAGCCCATAGCGCCTGCCACGTCCTGCCTGCGAGCGCAGCCTCGGGAGGGGTCACGCCATCTTGCGGGCTTTCGTTGCCGTCTTTCGCGCAGTGCGTGGCTTTTTCCGAGCTGCGGCGGCAGTTTTTCTCGCTTCGGCTGCGGGTTCAACCGGAGATGGCAATTCCACCTTGGGCTGTTTCGCAGTGCGATGGTGGCCATGGTGCAGCGTCCGGATGCGCGTAGCTTCTTCTTCCATCCGCAGCTGAGCGTCTTTGCGTTTTCGGCGCTCGTCCTCAAGGTATGCTGGAATCGTTTTAGTTGTCATGGCCGCAGTGTGGCAGAACTATCCCCGTCCAAGCTGTCCACTTTTGGACACTCGATGACAATTCATGGGCTACCACGACGAGGTGGGCGGCTTTGGAGGCGGCGCTGATCACATTGGAGAGTAGGGTCAAAATCAAGAATGGTCGATCGAACGCACCCTGTAGGGATCTCTAGGGGTTTACATTGTGGGATCACGGGGCCTTTTTGTATCGGGCGCAGTCACTGATAGCATAGACTGAAGTTGATGCACCGAGGCGAACATGGGTGATTTCCTTCGCTGGGCCGCGTGACCGGCGAGTTTGAGTGATACATAGTCTAAAGAGTTTGGTTCATTTTGTGCTGTTGCTATAAAGGCGTTGCAATCGTCTCGAAGCTTTATTCTCTTTGTTGCCGGTGAAATCGAGGCCGAAGGAGGGTTGTTTGTAGGTTCCCGTGATCTTGAACGGTACTACAGATCCGCCGGCTTTCTTCGTGAAAAAAGGATCCATGACTTTCAGCAACAACGACTGGACACCATGCGCCAGCTTCGAAAGATCGGAATCCATCCTCAAGGTTCCGTGGAGATCAATCCCGGTCGTGAGCAAATTGTAAGTACCGTGCATTTCGGCGAACGCGCCCGGTACACCGAACGAAAGATCGGAGAAGGTTGCGGTCCCCTCGCGCAGTACGACGTGTCCTTTCAGGTCGGAGAGCACGGTTTCTGGATTGTCGTCACTCTCGCCTCTGGAAGCCGCGCTAAGCTGGTTCACGTGTTGCTGCGTCTCCGTTTTGAAGCTGCCAGCATCCACTCCAAAATCACCCAGCAACTCCACTTTCTTCAGGAACGGCGCTGTCTCGGGTGGGATCGTGGCCCGAGCTCTCAGACTGACCGTGCCCGACATGGGAGCCTCGTCCGATTTCACGAACAGTCGTAAGATGTCTTGAATCCGTCCATTGCTTACCTGCATGTCCACGGTTGCCGTTTTTCCTTTGTGGCCCGGTGCTCCCACCACATTGCCCTTCGAAATAACGGTCGTCTTATTGAAACTCGAATTAACTTGCTGCAAAATTACATCGCCGTTCTTGGCATTTACGAACGCAGCGAACTGGGTTTCAAGTTGGACCGGATGTCCGCTTGACGTCACCTCGAAGTGGGGAGTCTCAGTTGAGCCTTGGACGCCGATGTGTTCGAGTGTCCCCTGAAATTTCCCCTGAGACGAGAGCATTCCGGCAATTCCGTGAAACATGCCTAAGTCTGCGTTCTGGAACATGTAGTCCCCAGAAACCGGAGTTTGCCCTGCATCGCCCACCTTCCACGGTCCGAAATGTCCGCGGGCGGTGATTTCGCCCGGGGGCTCTGGATTCGAAAGTTTGACCAGAAAGGATAAGCTTCGGGGCGCCCCGATGTTGCGTAGAGTGCTCTCGTGAATGGCGAAAATCAGAGGCGGCTTGCCTGGACTACGTGTGAATTCGAGAATGGCCCCGTTGGCGACGATTTCGTCGATCGTTCGATTGCTGGGCCTCGGTGATTTCTGGGCAGTGCCGAAAGAAGAAATGATGATGTGCAACTTTTCGGCTCGAATTTGTGTCACATGGCGCGTGAATAAGCCGAGAAAGCTACTCTGGATTGTTAGTTTGCCGATGGTTATAAGGGGAGATGTGTTTGGATCTGAACTGCGGCGGAAGATGACCTGATCCGCAATGCAGCCCGGAAACGGAAAATATGTACTGTGAAAGTCCGCGATCTCCACCGTGCTGGAACTGGCATCTTGCAACGATTTGATCACTGCCTGTTTGGTAAAGGGCCACTGCGCCGTCAGCAAGACTACCGCAACAACAACCGCGATTGCAGTCGAAACCAGCACGACCGCGGTTCTGTGGGATCGCGGTTGCAGGATCAAAGTGTTTGGAGGTGGCATTCGTCCGCTCCTTCAGGTTCGGCGAACCTGTCTGGCGCACTCGCGCTCTTTTTCGTATGAAGTTTGTTCATGCTCAGCCAAGGACTCTTTGCCAAGCTACATTTACAGTCGCTGTTCGCGCTTGCCGAGGGGTCTGGTTGACATCTTCTTCCCGTGTGGAGACGGCCATCCGGGGTTCATCCATTTCCTTCACGCGAGCGATTGTCGCTTTGTTCTTTCTTTGGTTGCTCTTTACGCATACACCTCACGATCTCAGCAGTCCGAAGCGATTACAGGTCAATTTGGAATAGGGGGCGCGATCACCTGTTTACGCTGCTTATTTGGCCAACCGGTCAGTCAAGGGTGGACCATGAGCGCATATGGGCGCGTTTCGGGCGCGCCCAGAGTTTTGGGTTCATAGACTGCGCACGACAAAAATGATCAATAGAACTACGACAATTGTTCCTGCCAAACCGTAACCTAACATAGTCCCTCCTAGTCCTAAATGCGTGACATCTACCTGACTATGCTGAAAGATGATGAGTTTTGGCTGGTCAGTTTTGCTCACAGCTACTGAATTTGAGGGACTGGCCCTGGAGCCGGGTCTGAGGGTAAACGCTGATTTACATCAACAACTCTTCCTACGGCTGCCTTCGCAAACGCCTTCTCCGTCGTAGTGGGTATCCAGTCGTCGGCGAGCGTGTGGAAACCAGGCCAGGCACCGCTACCCAGACGGAAGTGGAAAGGAATCGGACGCCCCACCAAGGTGACTTTAGAACCTGCTGCACGTGCGTAGTGTTCGATGGCTTCGAAAGTCGGTGAAGCCTGGATCAGTTGTCTACCATCGTTAAGAAATGTGAAAGCGGCCACGCGGAGGATTTCTGTAGATCCGCAGCCGAGGAGCACCTGCTCCGGCTTCACATTGTTCGAGTTGGCGATACGTTCCGCCAGGGCGCCATATTCCATGCGTGGATAACGGTTCGCACCCCGATAGCAGACTTTATGGCGACGACGCCGGCGCATGCGGCAGGCCTGGTGTCGGTGACGGTAGCGGTGAGAATCCGAGGCGATTAAGAAAAGAGGATTCCCTTTACCCATGCTTCGTCAACTCGCTTGAAATGCCATTCTTGTGGGTGTTGCCGCAAAAAACTTCTGATCTGCGCTTCCGAGACGCGTCCGTTGTCGTCCGCAACTAGCCATCCCTTGCCATACCAATTACGCATCGTAAAGTGAGTCGTGCCAAGTAAATCGATGAGGTCGTTTTGCGTGTAGCCGTCCACCAGACGCAAACTTCTGCCGATTTGTTCCGCCTTACACTTCACCGCATTGTAGCTACGCCCGATTCCCGTTTTCGCTTTTAGCTTGCGCGTGATCCATCCCACGGTCCTGTTGCCAGCGTACTCCTCAAGCACAACGATTTCTTGTGGTGTCCAGCGTACATGGGACCACATGGTGAGTCCAAGTTGTTCGGCTCTTCTTCGCAGTGCTCCCTTCGGATAACCCAGTTCATTGGCCAATCGTGTAAGCGCGAGAGAGAGTTCTTTGCGGCCGGTGTGGTTGTAGCACCAGCGGAGATGCAGATCGCTCTTCTTATCCCACACGTATTTGGTGCCCGGGCGCTCGGCGAAGTTCGCCTTTGCGCTCAAATACCCGCGACAACAGCGACAGAGACCATCTCGCCCTTGCGCTGGATCATCGCACTCTCGGCACTTCGCGGCACCACTCTCGGCCAATCAAAATCCCCCGGACGGTACAACCTGCGACGGACAATGGCCAGCAATCCAACATCCAAAAGCGCTTGAGTTAAGAACCCGTGTTTCAGCGACTTGCAACCTCTTCCAAGGGTATCTTTTCCATCTCCCTTCAGCGCTTCGGAAAGATGGTTCCCTTACCGGAGAAAAACTTTTCCCAGTCCGACTTTGCCTTCGTAGTCACTAACGGCTCATTGTCCATCATCCCGCTCACCAGCTGCTTCTCTTCGTCGGAGTGAAGGTCACAGACACCCCGACTGTTAGGGGATTCACGGACGAAACCAGCATCGTCGAATCACCCGGGACGAAATCCATCACCGCCTCTTACAGCGGTGATGCGAGCTTCACCACTAGTGCAGCTAGACTGGCCCAGACGGTTAATTGACCCGGCTGTTCTTGCTTGATATCCTTTTGCGGCACGCACTTCAGGCTGCTGGCCCAGAACTGAAACGAAAATGCAGCCAGCACTGATCTAGACGATCTCCTGTTCTTGAATTTGTTTACAGTCATCACCGCTTCGCCGTAGAACGCTCCGTCCTGCCCAGAACCGTCACCCGCATCCGATTGATCTGCAGGCCGTGCAGCCGCTCGATGCTCGATCTGATCACCTGCTCGTCATTCCAGCCCATGAGGAAGTACGCCGTTGTCCCGTTGAAGAAGTAATGCTCGCCGGTGCCTTCCCAGATGAGATGCCAGCGGTTCTGGGGATCGATCTGGACCATCCCCCTGCGATGGCCATCCCGCACCACTACCTGGTGCAATGCTCGCACCGAACTTGGGTTTTCATCACAACGACGCCGGACTGGCGTTGGTAATCATATTCGGCTCTACCTTCTCTCGAGTTCTCGATGGTTAGATCAGATCATCGGTCCATTTAGACGGCCCTTGGTACAGAAAATTCCTTATTTAATGGGGAGCCTGGTAATTGGCTACGCGATGGTAGCTTCCGTCAGAAGAAGTTCATGCCTTGATCATGGGCCGCATCGAGATATCCGTAATCTCGGCTGTAGGTGGCAACATGAGCGCATGAACAACCACAGAAGCTACATCCTCCGCCTGCAGAAGCTTCTCGGGGTGATAGACCTTTCCCTCCTGTCGAGAAAGGGCCTCCTGCATCGGTGTTGCAGTGCGCCCAAGGTACAGCGTGAGCACGCGAATTCCTTTCGAATTGACCTCTTCGCGTAGACTGTCTGCGATGGCCTTCAAGGCATGCTTTGTGGCACTGTATTGTCCCACTTCCGGACGTTTCGCCGTAAGCCCAGCACTGGAATTGATGAATACGATTTGCCCACGCGCGGTTGTCAACAACGGCAGCAAGTGCTGGGTTAACACGTAAGGCGCGCGCACGTTTGTCGCATATTGGAGGTCGAGGTCCTCAATACGGGCTTGCTCCATTACCCCCTGATGTATGACCCCAGCACCGTGGATGAGGATATCGACTCTTCGAACATTCGCTTCCAAGTGTCGAACAAGCGGTTCGAGTTTCTCGGGATTTGTAAGGTCGATTTGAAAACTTGTAACCTTCGAGTGTTGCTCCGCTGCCGCCACTGTCTCCGCCAAAGTTACTGGATTCCGTCCGATTAAGCACAATTGCACCCCCTGACGTGACAAGGCCAGTGCAATCGCACGCCCAATCCCGCTGCTCGCACCGGTCACGACTGCCACATGCCCAACGAGATTGCTGTTCTCGTTGACTCGTTTGCTCAACTCAGATAGGGCGGCAATTTTCAGAGTTCTTGACATTGCTGGAAGTACTGACGGTTGGTTTGCCAAACTCACATGTGTGCCTCTTGCGAGAGTAAGAGTCTTTCGGGCAAGGTCGCTGGTCAAACGTAATCTTTGATCGACTTTTCACTCGTGCCTTGTCTACTAGGCCGAAACAAGATTCTTCTCTTCACGCCGAGCTACGCCAGTTTGGTCTCGTCAGAGTCGATCAAAACCCTCTCGAACGGAGTATCACTCCAATTGCAATGCCCCAGATGAGCGAGAAGACCCCAATCCTCATATTACTTCACGAAGCCGTTGAACGAAGGTTCTGCTGCGCACGGTGATACTCACGGTGGCCGCGTTACTGACGGCAGTGCCATCGTTGACCTTGAATGTGAATGCATCTGGGCCGGTGTAGTCAACATTGGCCGAGAACAGCGTGAACGAGCCGCCCGTCCAGATGCTGGGGCCGGTCAGCACGCTCCAGATATTCCCACCGTTGTCACTCAGGCCGCTAATGATAACTGACTGGCCGTTCCACGACGGATGGCTAGAGACAAACGCCACCAGCGTGGAGGCACCGTTTGAGTTGAACGCCATTGTCGTATATGCCGTGAGCGGCGCCTCGTTGATATAGCCACGACTGGTCACCACCACAGGTACCGAAGTCTTGGCGAAGCTTGGAACGGCAAGAAGAATCGTAAGGGCCAGGACGGCAACCAAACGGCGCACAAGCTGCATGAAAAATTCATCGTGCAATCTCAATAGCTGTTTCCCTTTCTCTCTCTAGAATCCCTCACTGCGATTCAGGCCGTTGACGGCTATGAACTGCTGCGTCCTTGTGGATCCCTTCAGCTCAAAGCACTACCTTGCGGCAGTAGAAAGCTTCGGCGTAACCGCTCGGAGCATTACATTCCATGCCGCGTAAGCGCATTAGGGAGAGGAAGGTATCTTGTTGAAACCACGGTTTGTTGCACTGAGATTGGAAGGTGTCCATGAGGTACCCAATCTTCTTCTGGCACAGTTCGCGCTCTAGCGGCACGAACACACCTGGTCGTCCCATGTCACCATCGTATTTCGGAATCTCGTACTCCAAGATTAAATGGTCCCGAAATGTATTCCAGGTTAGTTCCGCGATAACGCGGTGGTCCTGGTGTGCGTCCCTGGTGTTATGAGTGAAGATCAAATCGGGGGACAGCTGCTTTAGCTCCTTTTCAAAAATTGTCTTTACCTCGGCACCCACATAAGGCATGAACCCGTCCTGGAAGGTCTTCAAAAATGGCGTGGCTTTCAAGCAGGAACCGCCAAACAACATCGCCCCGCGTCGGGCCTCCGCCTCTCTCTCACCAAGAGCGCTGAATACCACCCAGTGAAGATCGCACTCCGGGTATTGCTCGGCCAACCGGAGGATGGTACCGCCACAGCCAATTTCGATGTCGTCCGAATGACAGCCCAGACATAGAACTTGCAGCGCTCCCTTCTTGCCTGCCTCTAGCTTCAGGCGGATCATACGTCAGCTGAAACCACTTCCAAGCGGTTCGAGTTCCCGTTGGCGATATGATTCCAGACCTTCCACGGCGCTGCGCCCTGGTCCAACTCCTCGAGGTGTTGCTTGTCTTTAAAAGTGTCCATGCATTGCCAAAAACCGGTGCACTTGTAGGCCAATAAAGCCTGTTTCTCGATCAGCCGCTGAAAAGGCTCACGCACCAGTTCCTCGCCAGGCTGAATATGGCGAAAAATCTCGTTACGCATGACGAAGAAGCCGCCGTTGATCCAAGTGTCAGTGCGGGTCAGCGGACAAATCTCCTTCACCATTCCCCCAGATCCTGCGTGTACGATGTCAAAACTCGCCGTCGGCTGCACTAGCAGCAAAGAAGCAACGGCTTTGCTCTGCCGAAACGTTTCGAGCATGGCGGGAAGCGGCACATCACTTAGCCCATCGCTGTAGTTCGCAAGAAACATTTCTTCGCCCTGCACGTACGGCTCTATAGCCTTCAGACGTTCACCGATGTTGGCATTGGCGCCTGTCTCCACGAATGTGATCGTCCAATCGTCGATGTCGCGGTTCAGAAACTGGATGTTCCTTCCGCCTTGCGACCAAACAAAATTGTTGGAGACGGATTCATCGTAGTGGAGGAAGTAGTCCTTGATACAGTTGGCCTTATATCCGAGGCACAGGATGAAGTCCTTGTGACCGAAGTGGGCATAGTATTTCATCAAATGCCACAGAATCGGTCGCGTCCCGATTTGCACCATGGGTTTGGGAACGTCATCGGCATAGCCCCTGAGCCGCATCCCGGCTCCTCCACAGAAAAGAACCACTTTCATACCGGACCTCCACCTAATAAATCGTTACTTTCGGAATTGGCACCACAAAGCGCCCACCCCACTCCCGGATGAACTGCAACTGCTCGATGATCTCGTCTTTCAGATTCCAGGACAGGATCACGACGTAGTCCGGCTTTGTCTCGCGAATCCGGTCCGGATGAAAAATCGGGATGTGATTTCCCGGCAGAAATCTCCCCTGCTTGTAAGGGCTACGGTCCACCGTATATTCGATCAAATCCTTGCCGATGCCACAGTAATGCAGTAGCGTAGCGCTCTTACCGGGCGCTCCGTAACCTGCTACAGACTTCCCCTGCCGCACCGCCGTCAGCAGAAACTCCACCAGCGCGAATTTGGTCTCTTTCACCTGTAGGCCAAATCCTTCATATCCTCCAATTGAAGCCAAGCCCGCCCTTTCTTCGTCGGCGAGTACCTTCCCGACGTTGGGCTGCAGTGAATGCGTAGCGCACTCGGTCCGGCACGCGTACACGCGAAGCGAGCCGCCGTGTGACTTCAATTCTTCCACGTCGAACACTTTCAATCCATGCGCTTCCATGATGCGCACGCTGGTGAGCATCGAGAAATACGAGAAATGCTCGTGATAAATAGTATCAAACTCGTTGAGTTCGATTAGCTTCAGCAGGTGGGGAAACTCTAGCGTGAGGACACCCTCTGGCTTCAGAAGGATCTTCAGTCCCTCGACAAAGTCATTCAAGTCAGGGACTTGCGCTAATACGTTATTTCCGAGAACTAAATCCGCGCAACGACCTTCCGCCGCCAACTCCTTTGCCAGTTCCGTGCCGAAAAACCGCACCAGACTGGGAACGCCTTTCTCAACCGCTACTTTGGCTACATTTGCTGCGGGTTCAATGCCCAGCACGGGCACGTTCTGCCGAACAAAATATTGCAACAGATAGCCATCGTTACTGGCCACTTCGACTACGAAGCTTTCCTGGTTCAAGCGGAATCGGCCCGCCATCTTGTTGCAATAATTTTCACAATGCTTCAGCCACGAATCCGAATAGGAAGAAAAGTAAGCGTAGTCGCTGAAAATATTCTCCGCACTCTCGTATTCTTCCAGCTGCACCAGGAAACAGTTCTCGCAAACGTAGACGTGGAGAGGATAATAAACCTCGCCGCGATGGAAATCGGCCGCCGCTGGATAGGTTTCGCACAGCGGAGACAACCCCAAGTCGACAAAGGTTCGTTGCAGACCGGTTCCGCAAAGTCGGCACCGCCGTGTGGCGGCTTGTCGTTGAATATTCGCGGGAAGCACGATCGTTGCCATATTTTCTTTGTCCTGTCTTATGGGCGCCTCGATCAATTCACGCAACCACCACAGCCCCCGCGGGCCGGCGGCTCCAACGCAGAGAAGCGTCCAACTGCCCGGCTTGGAGAAGCCGTTGAATGTGGCTCATTCGCAGATAGCGGCCACGCTCCAGATCTTCATCCCTAAGCCCCACGGTGCGATACGCCTCATAGAGTTCTTGAGCGCCGGTACGCGCGGTCCATTGTGGGCGGAAGTTAGGCAGCTTGCGGTGGATCTTGTCGCAATTTACCCGGTAACACCGTTTGTCCGGACTGCCGTCAGGTGCGTACTCGACGCGGCATCCGGATACCGTCTGAGCGACGATATCGGCCAGCTCGCAGATGCGAAAGTTTTCCTCCGTCCGACCGACATTGAAGGTCTCGTTGTGGACTGCCTCCCGCGGCGCATCCAGCACGGCGAGAACGGCTCCGACAATGTCACGGATATGTACGATTGGGCGCCAGGGCGTCCCGTCGCTCTTTATATAAACTCGCCCGGTGGTATATGCCGACGCCACCAGATCGTTCAAAACGATGTCCAACCGCAGGCGCGGAGACACGCCATAGGCGGTCGCATTGCGCATGTACGTCGGACTGAAATGTTCATCCGCCAACCCCGCAATATCGCGCTCGACCAGGACCTTGGATTCGCCATACGGCGTTACCGGATTGAGAGCTGCAGTCTCGTCGCGGAATGTATCGCCGCCTGCCCCGTATGTGCTGCAAGACGATGAAAAGACAAATCGCTTTACTCCTGTCGCTTTCGCCAGTTCCGCCAGCCGAACTGAGGCTTTGTGGTTGATCTCGTACGTAAGGCTGGCATTCAGGTTGCCCAACGGGTCATTTGACAGCGCGGCGAGATGCACTACCGCATCAAAACCTTCAAGATCCTTTTTGGTCAGATCACGAATGTCCTTGCGAATCTCGGGAATCTCCTGCGTAGAGATGCCGAATTCACAGCCCGCAAAAAGATCGGTATCCGTGCCCACTACTTCATGCCCTGCAGCACGCAGAAGCGGTCCTGCGACCGCGCCGATATAGCCTTTATGACCCGTTAGAAGTACTCTCATGCAGCTCCCGTGCAAACCAGGTTTTGCTCCACTTAAAGGTTAATGAGAGAAGATCGCCTAGATCCTAAATAGGGGAGCAGAGTTCTCTATGGCTATCGCTCATCCCCATCCTTACATGTAGTTCAGAGAATCGGAATGGCCCACTAGTCATCGAAAAGACGTAACCTCGGCAATGTTACCAGCAACCTTCCGATTCTGTGTTCCGACAAGAACCTCCTCTGGTACTACAGATAGCAAACCGCTGTCGCGCAGCAGCTCTGCCGCATCGCTGATCACCGGAAACGCCAGCCCGGACCGCGCGGCGATATCTAGCAGGGAGTGTTCTCCATCGGATAGATTCAGCACCCACAGGCGCGCGTTGATCTCCGCTCCGATTGCTTCACCGCCTGTCGATCGGTAAAGGTTCCGTTTCCCCAATTGTGGTTCACAATAGGGATTTAGATTGCGATATCGCCGGTTGTTCTCCAGAACATCCACTACCGCAGTGCAAACTCGAAGCGATTCGGCTAACCTTGGTGCCGTAATGAACTTGAGATCGTCGGCGGAGGTGTGATATTCGGGAAATGTTCCCCAAACACTCCGCATCAGGCAGCCGACGGGCAGATCGAATCCCGGAGAGCAATACTGCCGCTCGTCGTATCCGTAGGGTGAAAACTCAAGAATTTCATGAGGTTGGCCGTGGTGTTGCAGCACATGCGCCACAGTATGGTCGATCTCGGCATTTCCCCGGCGGCTTTTTTTGTAGTGGAAACCGCTCTCATCGCCGACACCTGTCAGCACCAATCCATGGCGGATGCGTGCAACATTCTCACGGTTTCGCGCGAGCCAGGTAATGGCTCCAATCGTTCCCGGAATGAATAGGAATCGATAAGAATAGCGCAGCTTCCGGCCGGATAGAAGTTCAGCCAAAGCAGTTGCCACGCCCAATCCCGAAAGATTGTCATTGGCCAATGATGGATGGCAGATGTGGCAGGAGATCAAGACTTCATCCGACAAGTGTCCCGGCAAACAACACTCCCCGTAGCTTAAGTGACCATCTGCGAGAGTGGAGTCGATACACACTTCGTACTCGTCATCGTCCAGTGTCTCCAACTGGTTATGAGACAAGCAGAATCCCCAGTTTTCCTGGTAATAGGATGTCCGGTATGGGATCCAGTCGGGATGTTCCGGGATCGTAAACAAATGCGGCCGGAGTTCACTGAGGCACATCTTGGTGCGCACTGGGACGCTATAGTTCAATACGTTCAAGTTGTTCTGCTGGAAATCCACAACCCGTTTCCCGCGACCATCCTTTATATAAGCGTCCCGGATATTCCATTCCTTGGGAACGATCCAGTCGAAAACCGCGGTCCCGGTTGGTACCTCGGAGATCTGCAAGGGAACTCTGTCCTGGATCGCGGCCAGAGTCCTCCGGATTCCATTGCCCGTGATGCTCCGGCAAATTGGATAAAGGTCTGCCGCAAAGCGGTGAAGTTCCTCACCGATTTCCACCAGATTCTTCTGATCGAATTCCTTCAGCAGTTGCATTGCGCTGGCTCGAAATCCGGATAAGTCCGATCGCGATCCGAAATCACTTCAATTTTCGCCGGCCAAACAATCTGGAACGCCGGATCATTCCAGCGAACTCCACATGCGGATTCTGGACTGTAGAACTCCGACATTTGATAGAAAACCTCGGTCTTGTCTTCCAAGGTTAGAAATCCGTGGGCGCAGCCTTCGGGAACATAAATCATGTTGCGCTTCTCTGCGGTCAGAGCAACCGCTACCCAACGTCCAAAAGTCGGGGCTTGCGGGCGCAAATCGATGACCACATCGTAAATTGATCCAGTGGTACAGCGGACCAGCTTCGCTTCTGCCTTAGGTGCCTTCTGGTGATGCATGCCACGCAGAGTTCCCTTTTGGCTGTTGAAGGAGACGTTGCATTGCACCACCCTGGGGTTCAACCCATGACTTTCGAATTCCTTTTGGCACCAGCTGCGAGCAAAGAAGCCGCGGTCATCGTGGCAAGGCTCAAGCCGGACTTCGAAAACCCCGGGCAGTTTGGTTTCTTGAAAGGTCATACGAGCGGTGATGTAATTGCCGATTCTATTGACGACTCGTACTCATTGCCGCCACTGGATCTTCATAGTTCGCATATTAGCTTACCATCAAACCGGGGATGAGTTCCGATGCGGAAAACCAAACTGCGCTGCTGCCATGTTACGTGACCTTCGTTCGATGCCTGTCCCTTCTCGCAATCTTTGGTTCTCCAGATTCGCTCCACCAGGAAATCTGCACAAATCATCTCCAGACAATAGGCCCGGGATTGCGCACTCGGACATTCACAAGTGCTTGACTTTCTCAACCTCCTGCTTAAACTGCTCCTTGCGCATCGCGCGGGCTTTGTGCAACCAGGTTGCATAAGTCCCGAGGCTACTGCCTGGAGATGATTTGTGCGGATTTTCTGGCGGGAGCGAACCCGGAGAACGGTGCAAGATCTGAGCTAGTTGGTTAGCAAGCGGGATTGCGAACGTATTGCGGAGAGTGTGCCACAGGTCAGGGCTGTGGGCCTCTCGACCGGATGGGAGTTAGACTCGGATAATTGCTAAGTGAAGAAACAATCAACCACATTCCGGTTGCGTCGTCTAGGCTGCCTCGTGGCAGTGCCTGCGATCCTCATGCTTGTCGGCTGTCAGGGCGTCTCCTCTGCCTCGAAACAAGCTTCGGGCGGCGGTCCGACTGTTGGCCAGCTCGCACTGGCTCCTTCCACCATGAGTTTTGGAAACGTGGCTGTAGGCAGCACCGCGGTCCAGAAGGGGACGTTAACGGCAGGTAGTTCCGATATTACGGTTTTCTCCGCGGCTGGGAACGGTCAGGGATATTCGCTTAGCGGGATCAGCTTCCCGGCTACCGTGCCCGCTGGACAGAGTGTCCCCTTCACGGTCACCTTCGCTCCGCAGACTACCGGAAGTACGCCTGGCAGCATCGTGTTTGACAGTAACGCGACTAACTCCCCGACCACGGAAACCCTGACAGGAAGCGGCATGCAACAGGGCGGCGGGCCGGCTGCTGGTCAGCTCGCAGTGGCGCCTACCACCATGAGTTTTGGAAAGGTGGCTGTGGGCAGTAACTCGGTCCAACAGGGGACGTTGACCGCAGGTAGTTCCGACATTACGGTTTACTCCGCGGCTTGGAACGGTGAGGGATATTCGCTTAGCGGGATCAGCCTCCCGGCTACCGTGCCCGCTGGACAGAGTGTCCACTTCACGGTCACCTTCAGTCCTCAGACTGCTGGAAGCACGCCTGGCAGCATCGCGTTTGACAGTAACGCAACTAACTCTCCAACCACGGAAGCCCTGACAGGGAGCGGCACGCAAGCTTCACAGCACAGCGTGATGCTTTCCTGGGTCCCGAGCACGTCCCAAGTGATCGGCTACAATGTCTATCGCGGGATCGCATCGGGCGGTCCCTATACAAAGCTCAACACCTCAGTGGACGCGAGTACTGCTTATACGGATAGCTCTGTCCAGAGCGGACAGACTTATTATTATGTGACCACGGCGGTCGATTCGAGCAACGTGGAGAGCGCGTACTCGAACCAGGCGACTGCCTCAATTCCGTAGCCACGATCGCTGGGTTGGACGCTACTGAGAGGAATGGTACCGAAAGCGATCCGGGCTCCAGTCGCAACGTTTCTTAATCGAACGTCTCAACCTCTCGAAACGGCAAGCCAAGCGTGTGGTGGCTGCGGTTTACGCCATCGTCGGAGTGGTAGTCCTCGGCGAGCCTCCAGTCCGAATTGCCGAGTTTGCGTGCACCGACATTCTTGCCCGAACCGCGAAGGAGATCACGAAGTCCCAAACGATTTCCGTGTCTGGGACCTTCAAGACATGCTCCCACCCCGATTGTCATCACAGCTATATCCTTCGTTTTGTCACTTCCGGTTAGGTTCATTGCTTCAGCTCCCAGCGCCCGTCTGCGAGCAGCACGACCCTCTCATGCAGACCCCGAAGGATCCTCCCGACCTCTATGGTCCTGTACGCCGTAACTGGTCTTAGTTGCAGATTCAAACCCTCGGCAATCTCAGAGGCAAACAGGGGTTCGGTTGCCTCACTGAGAATCCGCAAGACGGCCTCTTCGTGGAGTGGCATCTGACCTGGTCAAAGCGCCGCCGACGTTCACGCCTTGCAATCAAGCCGCTCGCTTCAGCTTTAGGCAGTCTCGGCAGGAGCACTTGAAATCTGGATCTTCGGGGATCACGATGTGGCCGCACCGCTCACAGATGAACCATTCCGGTCGCTGCAACATCAGCGCGCTCTGATCGCCCAACATGCAATATGGACAACATACGATCTGCCCGGCCATCTGAAAGGTCCTTTCTGCGCTTTTGCACAGCCCATGCATCAAGCCAAACGCAAACTTGTGAGCGATGCGCGAGCCTCGCTGCCACCCTGGTCAGGCAAAATCCTCAATTCAAGCACGGTCACATCGGAGAGGTCCACGGTGTAATCCTCAGTCTCCCGTACTGTCACAGGTGGACTGAAATTCCACTGCTGGCGAACAATCTCCCGAAACGAACGCCCGTGATCCACAGACCATCTTAGGACAAACTCCTGTGTTCGTTGGATTTCAGTTTCCTCGAAAACCAGCCAGATACGCTTCAGCATCTGAGGGTGGTCGAACAGAATGCGGATGCTCTGAGGCCCGGGCTCAGCGGCACGCCAGCCCCGCGTCTCGCCGAGTTGCAGCGCATGTTCGATGGGATAGCCTTCGTCTTCCGATGTAATCTCCACCATTCCTAGATTGGCTAGATCGAGTCCTCCTCTATCCAGAGCTACGCACTCGATCGGAATCGGAGAAATCAGGCGTTTGCGCATGCTACCTGCTAGGGCTTCTTCCACTCAGTCATAGACTTTAACTCACCCATGATTTCCTCCAGCCTCTGATCGCGTCTCGCGTGATCGGTAATTGCGCTGAAGTCCGGTCTGGGCATTTGCAAGTACGCCAGATTCAGCTTCTGGATCTCGGCAATTTCTCGCCTCAGTGCCTCGACTCGTTCTCGGATGCCCCCATCCATGCAGCAACATTATATCTGCATATCTGCGAACTCGACCGGCTGTCCGCTGCAGAATGACCTTCATCGCCACGTACCCCAATCGCTTTGACGGACCTATTTTTGCCGGGGAATGCGGGGTACCATAGGCCGGATTGAGCGCCTGCCGTCGCTGGTCCAGCGTTCGATAGCGAACCATCCGCCGCAATTCTGCACGGCTCAGGCCCGTCGCGCACCGCCTGGCGATTCCTGTCACTATTAGTGTCAATTGTTCGATCGTTAGTGACAACGACAACGTGCGCCCGTGCATCAAAGGTCAAGGGGCGTTATGAAGCAGCCTAAATCCAGGAAACAGCCGACCCGTGACGATCTCGCGGCGGCGTGGAAGATGATCCGTGACCAATCCCAAATTATCAAGTTGCTGACCGAACGACTGCGCCGTCAGGAACAGGTGCTGGGGAGCGTATTGATGGCTTACCCATCGTTTGAGGAGTTGAGAGTAAACTAGGGATTGAAACTTAACCTCGATCAGTTCACGGGCGGTTGCCTTCAGAAGTTTCCTGTGCGCGGCACAGACACGACGCGAAACCCAGCAAGTGACACCTGCGGTCAATACCGCTTTTATCCCGCAGGCATGGAATGAGCATAAGCGCCCCGTAGAGACGACGTGAGGATTACATGAAGGGGCTTTTTTGCCTCTTGATTCTTTCCGCACCATCAGCGATCCTTGCCCAACAGCCAGTGCCCACGGCGCCGCCGCCAGAGCCGTATCACATTCAGAATGATGTCCTAGGCGAGCCGATCTCTGTTTATCGTAAAAATAATCCAGAGTGTTCCGACAAAGACCCGATCACTGATTCGGCCAATTTTTACCAAGCGAAAACTACAGGAAAATGGGGCGGCTCATGCGCGGCACTAAGCTTCGATCCAAAACTGCTTCCCGGCAAGTCTACCCGAATCACCTATGCTGATATCTCCATGAAGATGAAAGTTGCGAGCTTTGCCGAGGATCGTTGGGTGTTGCTCATTTTTACGGCAAAGCATCCTGATTACGATGTCGTGCGGAACACTTTGATAACAAAGTTTGGCGAGCCGACTAGCCGAGCTACCGAGGAGGTTCACAACAAAATGCGAGTGCACTTTGTCGGAGAATTGCTGACATGGGACAACGGCGTTTCTTCGATCCACCTGGAAGAATACGGTGAAGATTTGGATTCATCCTCGCTGGTTTTTGCGTTGGATGACTATCTGAAACAACTGGCATCTCTTCCATGACTCGTTCCAGAAACAACAGTGAGTTTGCCGCAGTCCTGCGCGGGTATATCGCCAACACGCGCACTCGCGTGCAGTCATCAATCGCGGTGTATTCATAGGCCCCAGGCGCGATTTTGCAGATATCCATCTGAACCCGCTCTCCGGGGATGTGCTTGGCGTACCGAGTACTCCCTTTTCGAGGACGGCGGGGCCGCGACAACGGTTTGACATCCACCGCCTGCAGAACCTTCTCGATTGTGGTCCGGGACACGTCAAAGTCATGAACACGTTTGAGTTCGCTCTGAATTCTTCGCGACCCCAGGTTACGACGGCGCAGATCGCGAATCCATCCGCGCTGTTGATCAAGAACCTTGGCTGCTGGGGAGGACCTAGGTTTCCTACTTGCGGCGGAGAGGCCAATCACCCCGAGTGCCCGATATCGCCCTACCCATTCTCGGAGCGTCGGTCGCGATCTGCCGCACTTCAGACAGACGAAGCTGTAATTCTCAAGCCGGAGAAGCAGTTCCACCCACCGCAGCCGCTTTCGTGTCTCTGCGTCCATGCCAAACAGACTAGCTGGAAATAATGTCTATTGACCACACAGCGAAGGATAGTATGGCAAAGTGAATCACCCATCACTTCTGTCTTGGGTCAGCAATCATGCTGGCCCTTCTTACTTGCTCAGCAGGATTCAAACTGTCCTTCGGCGTCGCGTCCGGTCTCGGCACCACATCGCGGCAAACATCATCCGTGTCGAACTTGGAGCTTCCGATGCGGCAACTCTCTCCTCCTGCCTGTTGCGAACGAAGAAGATGCGCCTCATTCACACAACCCATGCTGCGATATGGAAAGCTCAACGAGCGACGCGACAGGCGTCAAGCTAGGCCACTTTCGTACGACGAAGAAGATCGAGTGAAGCAGTTGCCACCTCCTTTGTTGCGGATGTCAGTCCGAAGAGCAGAAGTGACTGTGCAATTTTGACCAGACAACCCCCGCAGGACGCCCAATACTCGGTGAGACGAAGACCCATAGTGGCGGCCACTCCTTGAGCCTTCGCGATGAGAGGCTTGACCCCAAAAGGAAGGCGGCGCCACATGCCCCGCGCGAATCAGTGTTTCCCCGCTTTCACGCTCCTCTTTCTTTTTCTCCTGCCCTCTAGTTTTTGGGGCCAGGAAGTGCACGAGAACCCCCCTCGGCTGACCATTCCGGACGGTACTCCGGTCAAACTTCGAATGGTCCGGACAATTTCTTCTGCCCAGGCTCGTACTGGCGATCGCCTCGACTTTGTGGTCGTCAAAGATGTGACGGTAGGCGGATTCACGATCATCCAGGCGGGCACCATCGCCAGCGGCTCGGTCCTTGGAGTTAAAGGTAAGCGCCTCCTCGGAATTGGAGGCAAAGTCGTTATCAAGCTCGATTCAGTTAAGCTCATCACCGGCGATGAGGTTGCGTTGCAAGCCCGCAAAGAAATAAAAGGAAGGTCCCGTTCTAAGCTTATTTTGGCGGAGATGATGATTACTGGGCTGTTTTACTTGCCCGCCGCACCGGTGTTCCTGCTTTCGCGCGGCCACGACAGTACTGTCCTGAAAGGCACAGAAGTGACAGCCCACATTACCGGTGATTCTGTCGTGGAGACAGTGAAGTTGTTGGATGGAAACGCGGACGCTTCAGAACTCCATGAAATGATCGATTTCCTACCCTCCCGCACGGTCGATGGTGAGGGCCGCGAGGGCGACATGCTGAACCTGATCTTCATCGCAAAAAAAGACGATTTGGAAGGGGCGTTCGAGCGTGCCGGCTGGCTGAAAACCGACAAATCGAAGCCTACGATTGTTTGGCACCTGTTGCAGCAGCGGAAACACTATACCAAGCTGCCAATGGCCAAGCTTTACGTGTTCGGGAGAGCGCAGGATTACTCATATGCGCTGCCTGACCCGACTTCGATCGTGGCCCGGCGCCATCACCTCCGAATCTGGAGAACTGACTACGAAATGGACGGCACCCCCATATGGGTGGGCGCCGCAACTCACGACGTTGCAATTCAAATACAGATGAAGAGACTTCGCATCGTGCACAGAATTGACCCTGAAGTGGACGCGGAGCGTGATTTTGTTGCCGCCAATTTGGCCGACACGCGTCTGGTCGCGCACGAAGAATACCTTCATTGCGTCGACCCGGTATTCGCGGGAGAGACGGCCACCGGCGGGACTTACTATTCAGACAGCAGGCTGCTCTTAATGGAACTGCATCCAGAAAAGGCTGGCAATCCCGACCTGTGGCGGGACGCGTCAACGTTGGAAAGAGGCTCTGGCTCTGGCATGGTAGCGATAAATGCGAGTCGCTGAGTGGATTGAGGTCACTTTTTTCTCGATTCTTGTCTTGGCGGCTTGGAGATTTCCCCTCGCACGTCGTCGGCGACTTAGGGTTACTGCATTCGCGACCCTCGCGATCGCCGCCATTTTGGCAGCCCGTTTCATGTCCTACTTTGTGTCGCCTCGTTTTTCTCCTGTTGTTCGTGACTGGCTTCCTGCTGCCTTGCTGCTGGTACCGTATTGGCAGGTCGGTGAGTTTTTCACAGGACCAATACAGAGCGTGCAAGCCAGGCTTGCTGCATTCGATGTGTCCTTTTTTAAGGCCGTACATATCCAACCTGCAAAAACATCCATTGGCCCGCTCCGCGCTCTCTACCTGGAGCTTGCATATCTGATGGTTTATCCTCTGATCCCACTGGGCACGGCCACTCTCTATATCGCTGGTAGGCGCCAGAATTCGGACTATTATTGGGTCGTGGTCTTGCTTTCTACTTACACTTGCTTTGCGGTGACGCCGTTCGTGCCGGCCCTTCCCCCGCGCGTGGTGACCGGTTACGACAGATTCGAGATCCCGCCCAACAGCGTTCGAGCCCTAAATCGGTTGGTGCTCCGTCGAGCGAGCATTCAGGCAATTACGTTTCCGAGCGCTCACGTAGCAGCGTCGACCGCGGCCGCCCTCGTACTGCTTCGATTGGAGCCCCGTTTGGGCCTGATCTTCATTTGGGTGGCGCTCAGTATAGCCATAGCGACGGTCGTGGGCGGCTACCATTATGCTGCCGACGTTTTGTTCGCGTTGCTCGTCGCTATCCTGGCGTTTCTTGTTACTTTCTGGTTTTGGTAGGAGCACGGTAATCGTCCGTCAGCTTACGATCGGTAGGCAACTACCAATGAGTGAACCTGGATCATTTCCACCTCTGAACTGTGCGACATTCACGACGCGCATAAAGCGTAAACTTCGCGCCATCTCCCAGCACCTGCGGCAAGCCCGCGTCGTCGCAAAAGCCTTGCATTCTCCGCGCCATCCAATTGTCGCGCATATTGTGCCGATCCGGCGCTGCAATCTTTCCTGTACTTACTGCAATGAATATGACGATTTCTCGCAGCCAGTTCCAACCGTCGTAATGCTGCGCCGCGTGGATCGACTCATTGAACTGGGAACAACAGTCATCACAATCAGTGGGGGAGAACCACTGCTGCACCCGGAACTAGACCAGATCATTCGGCACATTCGCAGTCGGGGCGGCATTGCTACCCTGATCACCAATGGGTACCTGCTCACTCCAGACCGCATTAAGCTCCTGAACCGTGCTGGCCTCGACCATCTTCAGATCAGCATTGACAACGCCACGCCGGACGAGGTTTCGAAGAAAAGCTTAAAAGTCGCTGGACAAGAAGCTTCAATGGCTGGCCGAATTTGCAGAATTTCAAGTTAATATTAATTCGGTGATCGGAACGTCTGTCCAGCATCCGGAGGATGCTACGCAAGTTGCCCGGCGGGCAGCGGAGCTCGGTCTCGTGACCACGGTCGGAATTGTTCACGATGGTGGTGGCCAGCTTCGACCCTTGAGCGAACAACAGCAACAGGTCTACCAGGAGGTTGTGAGCGTAGTTACCAAGTCTTTTTCAACATTCGCGTATTACAACCAGTTCCAGAAAAATCTGGTTCGCGGACTCTCCAACGACTGGCATTGTCGTGCCGGCAGTCGCTATCTCTATATCTGCGAGAATGGGCTGGTACATTACTGTTCGCAGCAACGTGGTTTCCCCGGCATACCGCTCGAGCAGTACGGGCAGGAGCATTTGGAGCACGAATATCACACCGTCAAGCCCTGTGCCCCCTACTGCACGGTTTCCTGCGTACACCAAGTGTCCATGATCGACCAGTTCCGAGAGCAGCCGTTGGAAGCACTCGGTCGTTTCTTTCCGTCCAGGCCGGACCAGGGAATGCCCTACGATCTTCCGATCACGATTCGCGTACTTACCTGGATGTTCCTGCCGTCCGTCCCCGGCACCAGCGCCAGACGCCGCCTTCTGACGCATACTTTCACGCGTGCTGCCTTGTGGTGTCTGAGAGTGAAGTGAAAACCCAAAGAGCAAGCTACTGAGAGTCGCAGAGGAGCAAGCTATCCTTTATATGTTCCGGTCGGTTCAGCAGCCTGCTTGTCGGGACGAAAGATGGCGAACACCCCAAAGGTGAGGAAGAGCCTGTTGACCGTCACTGGACGCTCGGTATTGCTTCGCAGGGTCAGGCACGGGACTCCGTGATGCACGGTGGCATGGCATGCGGAACAAAGCGTGATCAGGTTCTGCTTCGAGTCGTCCACATCTGCCTGGCAGGGATTAGGGCGAGACATTCGGGCAATCTGAGCTACATTCTTGCGTAGATTGCGAAACATCGCAACGAGAGTGCCAACAAACACACGCTTGCGCCGAATGGAAAGGAGAAACAGATGCGGCAACACCATCCTGAAGGGCAAACTGCTTGCTCGTCATCCCCCGATCGAACTAGCGGTCGCAGAAAACACGTTGTTTGCGCTCCCGCCAATCAATCGGATCGTCCCAACCACTAAGACCAAAATGACCGCCAGCATCACTGCATACTCAGCGATATCCTGGCCCTCTTCTTGCGACCAGAGCTTGCGAAGAAAATCAGCCAATTTTGCACCTCCATACGAGTCGTTTAGATTTTACACCTCAACGTGCCTCCCGGCTGTTGGAAAGAACCCTGTAACTACTCGACTTGTGTGATCTAGATCACATACCTCGGTGTCGTGGGGGCGGATAATAGCTAACTGAAAGGCAGCTATCATGCTTCAGGTTCCCCACCTCTTGTATGTGCTGGCTCCGATTTACATCATCATCGGGGTGGTAGTCGTCAGGCGAGCCTTCAGTCCGAGTTGCCGGGTTTGCTTGTACCGGCATTGTTGCCCAAATCGCGAAGGAGATCATCCCTCCGAGGCCGCGAAATCAACCTGCCTGGGCAAATGATACCTCTCGACGGCCGTGCAGAACGTCAGCGATCCGTTCCGCCGCGTGCCAACATGTTCTCGGCAAAGTTCGTCCGATCCCAGAGTCTAGCTCCCGTCAGCAGCCGCAGTCCGATTGCTCAATCGTGATGCACGGTGGCGTGGCATGCAGAACAAAGCGTAATCAGGTTCTGCTCCTGAAGTGTCCACATTGTGCCTCGCCCGAATGACGCGCTTATAGCGAATGACCGAGCCAGTGTACGACACCGTGCGCCAGCTTTTCATCGGGCGCGTCCTCTCAGATGCCCGCATACCACGCGTAGCCACCATCAGGGTTAGCACCACCCAGACCCTTGCCGAACGGTTTGAGGTTGTCCGTCAGAGTCAAGCGATTGATGTACTTCACGTTCTTATAACCGAGCTGCCGCGGGACTCGCACGCGGACGGGGCCTCCGAACGGCACGGGAAGTTCGTTTCCGTTCATGCGGTGGGCGAGAAGCGTTTGCGGGTGCAACGCGTCCGCCATGTCGATGCTCTCCCACCAGTCAGGTTGGATCGAGCGGTATACAACGTAACGCACCTGGGGCAGCGCGCCAACACGGTCCAGGATGTAAGAGAGCGGCACCCCGGTCCATTCGGCGATGTAAGTCCATCCTTCTTCACAGCCGATCATGGTGATCTGCGTACTGGTGGGGAAACTCCTGATCTCTGCCAGCGAGAACGAGGCCGGCCGCGCCGCCATCCCGTCCACAGTCACCCGCCAGTCCACGAAACTGGCTGCCTGGAGTCGTTTGAACTCATCGCCCAACGGATCGACTTCATTGGCGAACGGATTCTTCGAAATCTCGCTGCGGGAAAATTCACGGGCCATGGAATGGCGGGTCAAAAGTCGCTGCGCCGCGTAGGTCAGCGTTTCTCCCGGGCCGTAAAGTCCACCCGCGTCCGGCGGGATGAGCCCATGATGCTGCGCGACTTTGGCAGCGACGGCAATCCCAGATGCGCCAGCCGCCACAGCCAGCCCCGTGGTGATGAATTTGCGTCGAGAGATATTGCTCATAACTTCACTCCGTCGGCGGGGTAGCGCGGCCGGTGATCATGGCGCGCATACGATTTCGAAATCCCGCAACAAAGACCATCAGCACGTGAATCAACAGGAACAGCACAAGGAATATCGTCACAAGGAAGTGCAGGCTGCGCGCCGTCTGCTGGCCTCCCAAGAGCCGAACAGCCAGAGGGAATTCCGAGGTGAATCCGAACGACATGGCCAGCCCCGTCCAGATCATCAACGGGAACAACCCGAAGATCACGAGCAGATACGTGAGGCGCTGCAGCACGTTATACGACCACGCTTCTTCCTTGCCCGGCCGCTCAAAGCGCAAATGTCGAACCAGCGAACCGCCAAGCTCCTTGATGGAAAGGTCAGAAGCCGCGGGAAACAGATTGCGCCGAAAATGCCCTGCGAAGAAGCCGAACAGCACGTAGAGCAAACCCGTCCCGACCGCAAGCCATGCCGCCTGAAAATGGAGATAGCGGCTCCAGCCGTTCTGATCAGGGAGCACGTACCCATAGCCGGTGGGGACGGTATCCCTGGAGGATGGCAGGTGCAGATTGAGCCACGGGCGCATGTTTACGTTGCCGGTCTCACCCCAGTAAAACCGTGGATGCGAAAGCACGATCTCTCCTCCGCTGACCAGCAGTGCGAGAAACGCCACCGTGGTAACCCAATGGGTCACGCGTACGATCGAGGAGTGGCGCTTCCGGCGCACGGCAGGCAGTGCAGAACCAAGCTTGGCCGAAGAAGACAATTGGCGCGCACCGCGATCAGCGATCGGCAGACTCGCATTCATAATGGGGCCCATCCCCGATGCTCTGCGATTCTACAGCAAGCGCACAATTAGCGCCCAGGAAGGCGCCAGTAGCGTGCTCCACAGCCAGCAGGCCGGAGAATCGATATTCACTCGTCTACCTGTAGTGGCTAACCGGAAGTAATGCCATCGCTGTGCTCCATCAGTACCGATAAACAGGTTACAGGTTCTAAGACAAGTCCCGAGTAGAGGCATCCGACCAAATGCGAAGTGATCTCAATTGCGGTTTTTGTTACTCGAACGTTTCAGCCTCTCGAAACGCTAAGCCGAGAGCGTCCTTCGCGGAGATGATAGGCGCGCCTTCAAGCTGCCAATCAACATTCACGTCGGGATCGTTCCACGCTAACGTACGCTCACACTCCGGATGATAAAAATCCGTTGACTTATAGAGAACGTGAGCACCTTCCGAGATGACCCGGAACCCATGAGCGAGTCCGGGTGGAATCCAAAACATCAGCTTGTTCTCTCCAGATAAGGTGGCTCCGTGCCACTGGCCAAAGGTCGGCGAACTCCGTCGCAAGTCCACCGCGACGTCGAAGATCTCGCCAGTGACCACCCGCACGAGTTTTCCCTGCGGATGGCACAGCTGGTAATGCAGCCCGCGAAGAACGTTTCGCGTGGAGAACGACTGATTGTCTTGCACGAACCGTTCCCGGATTCCGAGGTCGGCCATGACTTTTTCGTTATAGCTCTCCAGAAAAAAACCACGCTCATCCCCGAAGACCTTGGGTTCGAGAAGCAGGACTCCGGCAAGCGGCCTGGGGGTAGCTTTCACGGGACCGGATCGATCGAGCACAAATGTCATGTCAGATTGCGCTGCTTTGATTGTCAACACACTTTTTCCATCAGCCATCGCAGCAAGTACGCCCTATCACATCGGGTTGATCCTGGGTGGATCGTGGTTCCAAATGGAGTAGGAATAGACGCCTACACCATGATGGATAAGCACCAATAATGTTCGGACATCATCCCCCGATCGAACTAGCGGTGGCAGAAAACACGTTACTCCAGCTTTTGCTTAGAGAGCACGATAACGCCCAGAGCCTCGACCTGCTTTATGAAGAGCGAAAGGACCCTTGGGGATTGGACTCCCCCCACTTTCGGTACCAGCAAATCAAATACGCCACGATCCTGTCCCTGCTCCCGAGCCGTCGTTACAAACGCGCACTCGACCTTGGTTGCGGTTTGGGCAATCTGACACGCCGCTTATGCAACCACGCTGACCAGGTTTTGGGGATTGACGTGTCGCACGTCGCCGTCGCACAGGCCACACGAGAAGGGACGGAGCAGAGCAACCTGCAATTCCAGCAAGGGGACGCTCTCAATCTCAGCCGTGACCTAGATAACGGATTTGATCTAGTCGTGATCGCAGACACCCTATACTACCTCTCACCACTTTCAGACGAGGTGTTACAGACGGTTCGCGAGCGAGTGGTCCAGCTGCTTGTACCAGGCGGAATCTTGTTGCTCGTGAATCACTTCACTCTCAATTTTGATCCCGGAAGCCGCTGGAGTCCGAAAATCCATCAAGTCTTTCGCTCCGCACCCGCCTTCACAACCATATATGAAAGCCGGCGTCCCTTTTATCTCGCCAGCGTCTTCGAGAAGTCTTTGTAACTGAAGAGAATTGGGTTTTGGCCGACCCTCGAGTCAATGAGTACTATCGCGATGTTTCAACATTTACGAATTGCGCACCTTGAACAGACCAGCGCTTACTCAAGCATGTGGCGAGCATCCAAGGCTAGGTTATGCTAAGGATTGTGATCTCAAGAAAAACCGTCTTGAAACGAACCCGTTCGCAGAAGAAGAGACTTTGCAAGATTCACGGCAAGCCAATCCGACCGAGTCGTTGGCGCTCTGGCCACCGCACTACGGGATGCGCGGACTGCTACAGAACCAAGAAGATGCCGCCCCCGAAGAAAAGGCTGTGCAAGGAACACAAGCTTCCGATTATTCGGCAGCGTTGGTGGTCCGGGTACCGAACGAAAGGTTGCCCTCTGTGCTTTGAGGTTCCAGAACCGGAAGATCGGCTGTGTCGCAAACATGACCGACCGATTCAGCCCAGTGCGTGGATCAGAGGCCGTCACTCGACGGGATGCAGTAAGTGTTTCAACAGTCGACCTGGCTATGCCGCCGCCCAAGCGCGTTGTCGGGCACGGGCAAAATTGCGGCTTATCAGAGCCAAGCGCAGGAAACGTCTCGGACAGAATCGGTACGTCCCAAAGCAAACGCCAAGTGCGGCGGCTTGACACGATGATGGTGACGCTCGGCTGCATCGGACATTTCATTATCATTTTCGCTTGTCTCGCTGCGTCCGTTGAGGATCGGGTCACGGACAGGAAGTGGTGGAAGTTCGCCGGGGGTGGTGCAATCGCGGTCGCATACTTCGCCCTGATTGTAGCCGTCGCCCTACCGCGCTAGTGGCCTGTCGCAGTGAGTTCGTTACTGCGGATGCGGCACAGCGACGCTGTTGATGCTCGAATGCAGTTGATTGAGCAAGTACCGCTTCGGTGACCAGATGCGGAGTCTGGTAATGTTTGCTCCGCGACAGGCCACTAGTAACGCAAAAATTGTTTCACCCATTCTAACGATTGATGCGCCTGATCATTGATGAGAACAGGCAGCAGTTCCGCCATCATTGCCGTGAAGCAGCACAAATGGGGCGTCGCGGCGAGCGTGATTGCAATCTTGATCGTGTTCGCCGCGGCCGGTTTCGGCGTCTACTCCATTTTTCATCGCCCTGTACCAATGCCTTTCCAGCACTTCACCATCACGCAAATCACGAATTCGGGAAGCGCGGCGCAAGAAGCCATTTCGCCGGATGGTAAGTACGTCCTGAGCGTCACAGACGACAATGGGATGCAGAGTCTGTGGCTGCGCCACTGGCCCGCCCCCGGGCAGCTCTGTCCCTAGTTCCCCCGCGAGCCACGCGGAGTCAAACCCAGAACTGCGGAAAACCAGTGGAGGCACCTTAAAGGTACTTCACAGCCCGAGACAATAGTTGGAAAGCATTACCATCGAGCGTTGTCCGGAGAAGTCAATGCGCAGTGACAGGTGCATTCAACTAGAACGGCGGGCCGAAAGTCGAGCTCAGCGATTCACCGAAACCTGTGGCGCCACTGCCCTCCATCATTCCTTCCTGCCTCTTGAACCAGTAATTCGGCTGTTCTACAAGGAGGGTTTGCCTACCTGGTCCGGCGGGCGTATAACTTAGCCAACGAAACACACACACACTTAGCCAACCAACGCAAGAAACTGGCCCAATCCTGGCCGGGTTGGGCCGTTTTTGCCAGCACTAGCCTTCTCTCACCTTTTCAGGCTGGGCACAAACGGTTCTCCGCACACCGGGCACTTGATGCACTCAAAATCGATGCGCCTAACCTCGGCAGAAGGGATCAAGCGGCCACAGGGGCGCTTCAACGTGGGCCCATCGCCGTTGTGAAAATGCGGGATCTCAGCAAGGGTTTCTGGTGGGTGGCCTGGCCAATAAGTTGCTAAGCTGCCTTTTCGTCACTGTTAGAGCCTGGGCTGCCAACTAAATCTTGTCGCAGTCGCTCCATTTGTGCCGATGCTTCCTTTATCTGCTCGGCATATTCGTGGCCTTGTCGTGGTAGAAATCCCCCGTAGTTCTGCAGCAACAGACGCGCGTTCGCCTCGATGGCAGAGGTCTTGGAGCGGGCTTGGTTGGAAAGGGCAGACGTTAGTTTTTCTAGCTGCAAATCGCGCACTGCTAGCTCTTGTCTGCTCTGGGCAGCTTCCTGTTCAAGTACTTGCCCGTGGTAGCGGATGAGTCCAAACAGACACGCTGTCAGTACGAGCAGACATAAGTGGGCAACGATGGTTTCCGTCAAAGCCTTGCTTAGGCTAGCGTTCCTCTCTCTGTCGAATCTCGCGAAGCTGCTGGCCTCCACCGCGGATAGCGAAGACAGAAGCCCGCGAGCTTTATCCATGTACTCCATACCTTCGTTTGAATCCACCAGCATGAATGCGCGGTGGCGATACCCCCGTTCACGCAAACTAATAGATCGCTCCATCTCAGCTTGCTTTGAGTTAGCCAAAGACTCGAGCTGCGACTCCAGGGACCGTTCGCGCTCCGCCCGGTTAGCTAACGCTACACGAAGGCCCGAAAAATCGTTCCCGATCCTGCCCTTCGAGTCGGTGTAGGGCTGCAGGTACGAAGGGTCCTCGGTTAGCAGGTATCCGCGCTGACCTGTTTCCATATCGGTCAAGTCTTTCAGAACACCCGAGATGTCCGCCTGGATCATGGAGCTTTCCAGTGTGAGCGCCGCAATTTTCTGCATCTGTCTTAAATGGTTGACAGCAAGATACGCATTCCATGCCATGAAAGCGAGTAGCGCGGGGGCCCCTACTTGCAGCGCAGCTTTTCGAATCATCTTAATAGTGCCACCCTTCACGTGATGTTCAGAACACCCTCAGTCGTGATTCGACTGGCTTTGCAAATCTCCTCCGCAACCTTTACCACTGCGTGGCTGCTGTGGACCGGCCCTTCCGCTGACATAACCGAACTGGCAGCCAGGGTGAAAAGCAGAGCATCCTCCTGCTTGTCGAAGTAAAGCACTACCTGATTCGCTGCCACGTGTGTACCTCCCACCGATTGTTTTAGGAATGATAGGCCGATTCGCCACAAGCATGAGGTTATCTGTTTTGGTGCGTCTTATTATCGAATCTTGCGCCCAGTAAATAAGGCTCTCGCTTGACACTGGCCGGTGCGAGTTGGCCGCACAGCCAGATTGACTTGCCGGTATGTGACCCATAACATGGTCGCGCCAGGGACGGGGCCCGCCCGCGTGATCGGTCAAACCATATCGCATTACAGATGTACTTTCAGCGATGCGAGTACTAGACTTGTGCCCATCTCAATCAAATCGAAGGAGGAGATATGGCTACCGTAAGAATGCCCCAACCAACCGCCGAAGACCCGGTGAAAGTTGATCCTCGGCACTACAAAGTCGAATTCGAGAACGAGCGTGTCCGCGTGCTGCGCATCAAGTACGGGCCGGGCGAGAAGTCGGTGATGCACAGCCACCCGGAATCCATTGGGGTGTTCCTGACGGAAGCCCACGCCAAGTTCACCTATCCGGATGGGCGGACCGAGGACGTCAGCGCGAACGCTGGGACGGTGCAGCATATGGATGCCTTTACCCACCTGCCCGAGAGCCTCAGCGGCACGCCATTCGAGGTGATCCAAGTCGAGTTGAAGCGCTAAGTTCGGCCAGTTCCATGATCCGTATGAGAGCGGCCTCGCTGCTTCTCCGACGGGGAGCTCTGGGGGTGCCGGTTGCGTTCGGGCCCGATAGAACGCTTCCCTTCTCCGCTCTGGCAGTGTCCCGCTGCACGTGCCATTGATTGCCGACGAATTCGCGCCGCTCAATTTTGTAAGTCCCTAAAGACAAAGTACATATTGGGTTCGTTTTGACAAAAACCTATAAGCCTGCCTGTATCTTGTCGGCTCTAGGATCGCGAGGAATATATATCGTGTCACGATATATATGCAATTGCCAAAACACACTCCGATTCGCCATAAACCGACACTGCTTAAACTTTAAGGCTTCAAGGTGTGTTTATCGAAGCGTCATCCGCTTTGGAACGGAAGAGTTCTGGAAGGACAGTCCCGCCGCCTGAGGTGCTGGCAGTCCGTCGGCAGCTAAAATCTTCAGCTTCTCGCATCGCCATCACTGACAAGGATCTGGACGGAAGGCCGGCGCAAGTGATTTGTTGACTGAGCCATCTCCCGACATAGTCGCCCGCAGGGGCGGCACCTGCTCAGGTTCCTCTGTGTCCCATGTCCAAAGCAACCAGCCCTTAATATCGTACGGACGGGTATCTACCTGCCACCTTCGCAAGGCTGCGGCAGCAGCGGAGAAGGAGGTCTGCGCGCCCGATACCCGGGGTACGCCGGTTTTCAAGTCCACAGGTGGGTTCTGAGCCGTTATGAAAATTCTATACTCTAATTGATTCTTCAACCGCTTACCAGGCACTTGATTTGCTCCGTTTTGATCCGATCTGCTCGGTTATGAATATAGAACTACAGTCTTGACTAGAGCCACGACCTCCAATTGAGACGTGCGGCCCCAAATTGGTGCAACCACTGCCCGTGCTTGCCGGTGGAAAGAGTGGGCAACCAGCCACTCAATGCGACAGTCTCTTGAAGGTGAGCTCTGGGAAATCGATCCTTGCGGTCGCTCGGTCGAACTTTGAATGAGAGACCGCCATGTGGAACTGATGGCTGGCTATCCGTTCAAGCGAACGATCGCTCACGTGGAAGGAACGATCCGTAACACAGCAAGTATCGTTGCAGAGCCTGCGGCGATGCGAGCTGTATGTTGTTGCTCAGGAGAATACAATGGTGCGCAGTACAATTGTCCTGAATTTTGAGGGCAAACCTCCCGATGGCAAATCCGCACGAAGCGCTGAGGAGGGCCCACGATCTCACCGGTACGACGGTGGGCCGGTGCCAGCGCACAGTACATTGCCCGGGCACATAAAGGCATCTCTTCCCAATGGCCAGTACACGTACGATGTAGACTGCTGTCCGAAGGAGACAAACCCCAGGAATGTGCTGGTGCCGTAGCCTGAACTGCATTCATCGCTGGTGTTCCAGGTTCGATCTGTCACGGTCCTAGCTTGGAACACCAGGAGCGGTGTTCTCGGGTTCGTTCTCGCACTCTATGTCGCGAACAGCATCGAGCCCACGATCTACTCATCGAAGGCACTCGCACTTTGGCCAGTGACCATAATTCGCTGTGCAATGTGGAGTTGACGACCAATGGATTGCGGAAATAACGGCGGATTTTGAGTTCACAGGTGAGTTCTGAACCGTTATGAAAATTCTCTACTCTACTTGATTCTTCAACCACTTACCAGCAACTTGATTTGCTCCGTTTTGATCCAATTTGCTCGGTTCTGAACATAGAACTACTACAGTTTTACTTCAGTCCTGGGTACGCGACCAGCGATTCCAGTTTCCTCGTTCCCGGTGACCATCGCCAACTAGCGATCAGCCGGCCAAACAGTCGGTGAATCCTTCGCTTTCTGGAGAATTTCTGCGTGGAACACGCCAGCCTTGTCCACCGTGCCCGTTACCTCTACAGCGTGCCCCACGATCAGAGTAACGCTACGTTCTGCTGCGATAGCCGGTTTCACATCCACTTGCACGAGAGCTCCTGAGCGCGTCTGAAGCGTGACCATCGTCCCCTTGACGCTCTGAATCTTGCCGTAAAATTCCCGGTTCGTTCTCTGCTCTGCGGATTTCGAAACGCTCTCTTTTTTCGCGGCTTCACCTACGGCAGGTGCCTGTGCCTTCGCAAAACTGTTCCCGCTGGCTGTCACCGACAGCAGCAGCACGCAAATTCGAATCTTTTTCATTGAAATCTCCTCCTCTCAGTGCATTCCGAAAATACTCAGCTGCTTATAACTCGCCACGTAGACTTTGCCGTTCGCCACTACCGGCACCAAGTTGGAATTCCCTCCGGTATTCGGCCAAGTGCCCGTCGGGACTTGGAACAGCGTGTCCAGCGTGCTGCTGCTCGATGGTTCGCCCTTAAATGCGAACAAGGAAATGTCCGCCGGGCTGGAATTGTTAGGGCGCGAAACAGCCCAGATGATCGGATGATCGTCTTCTTCTGAAGAGACACTTGTGAAGAATCCGGGGTCTTGCGCGCCACCGATGCCCGCCGAGGAACCTTCATTCTGCAGGCTGACACCCGGCGAAGTTTTTATCCCCCAAAGGATCACGTTGGACCCGCCGCTGCTCACTATTTTGTGGTGAAAGTACGACTGGCCACACCAACAACCCCCGATGTTCGCTTGAGTCACGACCTTGTCCGGTCCGCCGGGCGTATACCCGCCCATGCTGTTGCGGTTCAGAATGAACATGCGCCCGTCTTTCCCCGCCGCCGCGATGAGTTGTGGCGCGCCACCCTCCTGCGGTGGAATAAGAAGTGCGCCCGCCGAGCCAAAGTCATTGTCGGTCTGGTCCAGGTTCCCCTGATTCGACGGCGTGAAGATGTCGAGCACCTTGCTCAAGTCGGGTGCCAGCTTCACTACGCTTTCCTGGATGTTGGTCACTCCGTCGTATGTCGTTCCGCTGGGATCGGAATTCCCGGTAATAAAATAAATGTTACCTTCGGGATCTGCTGCCGGCCCGTAGCCGGACATCCAAATGGAAGACAGAAAGAAGCTATTCGGCGAGGTTGCTTGCGTGTCATCCAACTGATTCGCAGCCAGCGCTGCAAGCGTGCTTTCATTCCAGCCTAGCAGCCATCCGCGTGAAACGCTCACGGAGAAATCGCAGAAGCTCCCAAACCCTGCGTATACGTTTCCTTTCGAGAGCAGCAACGCCGGGCGTTGCCGCTGGTAGCGCGCATCAAACAGGAAGTTCGCATTGTTGCTGAGTTTGTGGGACGCGCTTACCACCACCGACGGCACCTTGTCCGTCAGGCTGCTCAGGTCCAGCGCGTGTATTCGATATACTGGTGTGCCGCTCTCCAGAGCGTAAACGATCACATACATCGTGTGTGTTTCGCGATCGATCACCGGCGTGCCGTTGATGCCCACGTTGGGCCCATTGTTGCTGCATCCCAACGGCAGCGGAACCGGGTTTCCAAACTTCGGGTGCAGCAGTATTTCTCCACTCGACGCATCGATCGCATAGATGGTGTTGCCCTCCGTCGCCACATAGACGACATCATGCACTCCGGGGCTTGGCCCCGTGGGGATATCCACGTGCGGCATAACCAAAGGTTGCGTATCCACTTGGTCGTCCAGGATTACATTCTGTATCAAACCGAACTGTGCACTCTGGACTTTCTTGTACGTCAATTCCTTCTCTTCATGGTTCCAGCCGGTCCGCAGATTGTCGTAGTGATAAGTTGTGACCGCCTGATGCTCCTTCTTGCAGCCACTGGAGAAGGTGAGAACAGCTACCGCGGCAAGAAACGCCATCTTTCGAGGGACGGGAAAAAACATCGTAGCCTCCATTGAGCCCAAGGTGTTAAAAGTATGGCGATACGGGTCTCCACGAACTGCCAATCCTTCCAAATAAAACCAACATCGCGAGAATGAATTAGCCACCGGCAGCGTTTGGCATGTCCGCGCCGACGCCTCAATCTCACGCCGGAAGAAATAGTGATTTCCCAGGGAAATCGGCGAGTGTAAGCCCCCTCGGATGAGAAGCCAGAAACACGCTTCATCCTTCGCTTCGCCGAGTCGGGCCAAAGATATGCTTCGGGATTTATAATGTCAAGAGCTACCTAATGGCTACCTAATGGCTACCTAATGGAATCTTCGGATTCGTCGAGACTTAGCGGTTCACTCCCCCCCGGCGACCGGTCAAAGCCGCCCAAAATCCCCTCCACGGTCAGCTCCGCAACAATCCGCACTCCCGCGCGCAAGAAAGCGAAATGGAGATTCCGCTGGACTCATGCAAGTTGTTGAAGAGATTGGTGGCAGCCGTTGGACTCGAACCGACGACCTACGGATTATGAGTCGCCAACCCGCCACTGATTCTACACAAGTTCAACAAGATGGCTCGGCAGATTACGGCAAAGTCCTGCAAAATCCGCAACCCCCGCGCAACAAACCACCGGCTATTTCTTCTTCTGACAAGTCATCGTGCGGAGGTGATGGGTAGCGTTGCGGCGTTGAAAGGTTCAAGGTTCACACGGGACACAGAATCCGTTCCTGGCAAGTATCAGGTGCGGCTGAAATCCTAGGACCGAATTTGGCTTTGAGACGGCAGGGGACTTTCAGGGCCGACGAGGAGATTCATGACACGACACAGAATGCTGGCAAATGCGTCACTCCGACTTTCAGAGAGCAAGGTGACGCATGGTATGGGAGGAAGTACTCCAAACGATGTCCGCGTCTGCCAATTCTGCGGAAAGCACTTTCGACCGAAACGTCGCTGGCAAAAACAATGCAGCCATCGCTGCCGGCAGCGAGCTGATGTTCGACGGCATCCCACGACAACATTGTTTTACTACGGCGATTGAGTCGCTTCCAGGCTCGCTATTCATCGCCCGCAATCGGATGGTCCGATTTCGTTGAAAGCCGTTACGTGCCAAAGAGTTGAGTAGACGTTCCCGCACGTAATTTCGTCGTTGCCGATGAGTTTTCCGGAATCGCAGCGCAGTTGATGGCGACGAATGGCCTACTGGCGCGCAGGCTGTTGGCATGAATGGCGCGGGCCACCAGTTCTTTGCCAGTTCCGCTTTCCCCGCGGATGAGCACCGTCGAATCGCCCTTTGCCACCTGTCCGAGAAACTCGGTGACCCGCGACATCGCCCGGCTCTCGCCGATAAGGGCGTCTGCGCCCACGTCTGCTCGGAGCCGCCGGGTTTTCAGCCCGCAGAGAATCGAGCTTTAACAGATTCTCCAGTGATACCGCGGCAATGCGGGAAACCGAGCTCGGGAAGTACGCATGGTCCTCGCCGAATGGCGGTTATGTTGCCGGCGAAGTTAGGTAGATCACGCCGAGGATGTTATCCACCGCAACCAGGGGAACGCACAACACGTGTTCAGACGGCGTGGGCGCAGTAGAAGCTGTTGTGAAGACAGCACAGCGTTCCCGAAAATCAGCCCCAGCATGGCGCTGTAGAGCTTCCACGTCGTGGAAGGAGTTGACGAGATTGGCGATCTTGAAAAATGCAGACAGGTCGCGCGCCATCCGGCCTATGCCCGAGGTGTCCGACAGCAATCCCGAACGCTGATCGAGGAACAACGCTGTCAGCGTGCCGCTGGTGGTTTGTTTGCCGACACCCGATGATTGCGGGCTGGCATCATTATCCTCACCGATGAGGAACACAAACTCGCTGATTCCGATACGAATCCGGTCTCCGTGTCGAATGGGCGTGTGGCTTACCTGGATCCCGTTGACGAATGTCCCGTTGTGACTGTCGAGGTCGGAAATTTCGAAAATGCCCTGGGAGACTTGGCTGATGGTGCAGTGCTTTCGCGAGACTGCGCCGATCACGACCTGGTTGGCAGCGTCCCGCCCCACAGACAGCGGATCGTCCGTTAGGGCACGGACAGTCCCCTCCAGCGGCCCTGACATCGCGACCAACCTCGGATTCAAGAAGTCTCCCTCCTGCGGACAGTCTAGCCGAGTTTGCTTGCGAGGCGTCGCCGAATCGACTGGCGCAAACCGCAAGCGCTGGATGAAGATGACCCACTCAAAGTTTCTTTTTTGACAGGATCTTTCGCGGCGGAACCTGCCGGATACTCGCTGGTAGCCGATCGGCTACCGTATGCCGGCATGCGGAGCATGTCGACGCCGTTGGCCAAAACTCATCTTGTTGCAAACGCAGCAGAATGGTCCAGCAAACAAGCCTGGCTCGACTTGGCACCCCGCTTGCCCTAACTCAACGCGTCACAGCAGTATTCAGCGAAGGCGTTGAAGACTTCTAGAGACAAAAATTCAGTTTGGGTTCCACTGCAAAGGAGCCCCAAGGGAGGATGTCATGAAACGCAACCTTATCACGATCCTGCCGCTGGTGGTCATGTCACTGATGCTCAACGCCACCGGTGCTTACGCTCAGTCCTACGTGAAGGCCGATGTGCCGTTCGCCTTCAACGTTGGCGCGGCGCAACTGCCAGCTGGACCCTACGAAATCAGGGTCTTAAGCCAAAGCCCGAACGAGATCATGATCCGGAACCACGAGACAGGGGCAGCCGCATTGTCGATCGCCAGGAGCGAGGGTCCCCGTAATACGGAAAGCAAGCTGGTGTTCGACCGCATCGGTACCCAATACTTCCTGACCCAGGTTTGGAAGGGCTCGGGCGCGGGCGGCATGATCGTCCCGACCTCCAAGCACGAACAGGAGCTGAAGAAGGAACTGCAACTCGCCAAAGGATCCGCGGGCGGTAACGAAGAGGTCGTCATCGCTCTAAAGTGAAAGCCTACCCAAACCACGAAGCCGGAGCCGACTGCTCCGGCTTCTGCGTGTTTGGCAAGCGGCACGAAGAAGAAGGGGCCTGGATGCAAGCACCGATCGAGGTCTCACCGCGAGGAGTGGAGAAGTGTTTTTTCTTGACATCCTCTCTCCAAGAACTTGGCTCGTAACTCCTGTCGAATCAATAAACCGGTCTCGCCAAGTTTCTGGTACTAGTGACCACGGCGAAGACGCGGTCAACTGCTCTCATAGAATGAGCGTAATGGTCTGTTTTCATCAACCATCGTATAAAATCGCGGGATTGATGACGCAGCGCGGTAGGCAGCAGGACTCGAGTTGTCTAGGTCGGTCAGGCGGTCAGTGCTCTCGCTAAAGGAGACGGTGGAGCTATGGCACGAGATGGTTCCTTCCACTGTGAACTTGAGAGGTGGAAAGATAAAGACGAAAACGGGAATCGAGTGACAGCGATTAGTTGTCATGGCGAGCTGGTCGGTAACCCCGTGGGTGAGTTAAAAGAAGTGGTGAGGCCCCTCATCCTTCTTGGCGGTCGCATCATTATCGACCTTGGCGATGTAAAACATCTGGATAGCGCGGGCCTCGGAGCGCTCGTCAGCCTCAAGACGTCCGCAATCAACCAAGGGCTATGCATCCTTGAACTCGCCAACATGACCCCTGGCGTGCTGGAATTGCTGCGCATCACTCATCTGACCCAGATGTTCTCGTCGTAAGGCCGACCTTGACGACAGTTAAGGTTTCTTCTGCTTCTCGAAGAGTAGCTTTCAATGATCACTTGGATGACTGTCGAAAATCGATCCATGCGCCACAACGGCGAACCAAGCTAGCGTATCCACCTCAAACAACAGAACTCTCAGGGCACCGGAGGTAAACTGTTGGGCGGCCCACTG
>CAWFVI010000006.1:0-639500 GCA_963819245.1 uncultured Acidobacteriota bacterium
GTAGTCACGGGTCGCAAGCCGGCTCTGGAAGACGGAACGAAGGGATCCATTTTTCGCGAACAACCCGAGACTGCACTTTGTCCCTCCGACATCGCCCTGCGCGAATCATTGTCGTTCGATACATCTCCTGGATGAAATCAACGCAACAGAGATACCTGGCCTGCAAGCCCCCATTTCTGGAGTTTTCATCCGAAACAAGCGAGGATATCCACCGAGCAAGGTCTACTATACTGCATTTGTATCTGGGTCCGAGCCGCGGAACGACGAGTCAACGCTCGTCTTTCTGGAACGAAGATTCGAGTAGTTTTGAGGGCTGCACATTGTATCTACAAAAATTAAGATGCTACCTATCAACTGGGACGCGCAATGAGTGAGGAAGCCCGGAGAATCAGGGTGATTGATTCCCACACTGGCGGCGAGCCGACGCGGCTAGTCGTGAGCGGCGGCCCTGATCTGGGGACTGGTCCGCTGTCGCTGCGAGTGGAGCTTTTTCGCAGCCAGCACGATTGTTTCCGATCCGCCGTCGTCAATGAACCAAGGGGTTCAGACGTCATTGTGGGTGCGCTGCTGTGCGAGCCCGTGGATCCCGCCTGCGCTGCGGGCGTGATCTTTTTTAACAATGTGGGTTACCTGGGGATGTGCGGCCATGGAACCATAGGCCTCGTTGCCACTCTAGCGCATTTGAAACGCATTAAGCCGGGAGAGCATTGGATTGAGACTCCAGTTGGAACGGTGGGCGCAACTCTGCACGAGAGCGGCGACGTCACGGTCAACAACGTCGCAAGTTATCGCAGCGCAGCCGACGTGGAGGTGAAGGTGCCCGCTTACGGCAAGGTGAGAGGTGACGTCGCGTGGGGTGGAAACTGGTTCTACCTGGTTCGCGACCACCACCTGGAATTGACGCTCAACAACGTTGAAGCCCTGACCACCTTCAGTTGGGCGATCCGCCAGGCTCTCCGCGCGAACGGAATTACCGGCGCCGGGGGTGAAGAGATTGACCACATTGAGTTGTTCGGCCCGCCCCAAACTGCAGAAGCCAACAGCAGGAATTTCGTACTCTGCCCTGGCAAAGCCTATGATCGTTCTCCCTGCGGCACCGGGACCAGCGCAAAATTAGCTTGTCTTTATGCCGACGGCAAAATTCGCGAAGGCCAAACCTGGAGACAGGAAAGTTTGATCGGAAGCGTTTTTGAAGGCACGATTAAAGTGTGCGATGGCAAGGTGTATCCCAGCATAAAGGGATCCGCGTTCGTGACCGCCGAGGCCGAACTGTTAGTGGATCCGCGCGATCCGCTGTGCATGGGCATTCGCGCATGAGCCTCGCCGCCTATGACGTGGCTATCGTGGGCGCCGGCATTGTGGGCGCGGCTTGCGCGGACGAATTCGCGCGCCGCGGCCTGAGTGTCGCAGTCGTAGACCGGGACCAGATCGGGAGTGGTGCGACCTCAGCAGGCATGGGCCACGTTGTAACCATGGACGATTCTGAAGCGCAGTTTGCGTTGACGCGCTATTCGCAGCAACTCTGGCAGAAATTGCGCGATGAGTTGCCAGCGGATGTCGAGTACGAGCAGTGCGGCACCATTTGGGTGGCGGCCGATGAAGAGGAGATGGCAGAAGTCCGGCGCAAACACGATTACTACGTGGAGCGGGAAGTTCCGGCGGAAGTACTGGACGCGCAAACCCTCCAGCGGCTTGAACCCAATCTGCGGGCGGGGTTGGTCGGAGGACTACTCGTTTCGCAAGACCTCGTCGTCAATCCGCCGTGCGCTGCACGCTTCCTAATGGAACGCGCACAAAAACGCGGAGCCACAGTTCATCTCGGTCACTCCGTCGCGCTGGCGGGACAAGGAAGAGTGCGAATGGCGGATGGCTTCGAGATCACAGCAAAGATTGTCGTCAATGCAGCAGGAGCTTACGCGAGCGAACTCACGCCGCGAGTCGAAATCAAAAAGAGAAAAGGTCACTTGGTCATCACCGATCGCTATCCGGTATTTCTGCGGCATCAGTTGGTGGAACTCGGGTACTTGAAGAGTGCGCACTCGATTAGCAGCGACTCGGTTGCCTTCAACGTCCAACCCCGCCGCACCGGTCAGATTCTGATCGGATCTTCAAGGCAATACGGGGCGGAGCACCGAGAAGTGGACAATGAAATACTGGCGCGTATGCTGCAGCGCGCGTACGAATACATGCCAGGTCTGGCGCGGATGTCGACGTTATTCGCGCGGGCCGGATTCCGCGCCGCCACGCCTGACAAGCTTCCCTTAATTGGGCCGTGGCCGGGCGATGAGTCCTTGTTCCTTGCGACCGGACATGAGGGACTCGGTATCACAACCTCTCTTGGAACTGCGCGAATCCTTGTCGATCAAATCATGGGAACGAAACCGGAAATCGCCGTTGCGCCGTACTTGCCATCGCGAGCGGCGAAGGTACCCGCACATGCCGAGTAAACTCACGTTAACGGTCATGGCCGCCGTGCAAAGCCATGCCGGCCGAGAACTCTGCGGAGCAGCAGGAGGGCGCTGATGAACTGGAAGGGAGTGATGCCCGCCATCACAACCAGCTTTAGCGAAGATCTCCATATCGACCACGACTTCATGGCAGGGCATTGCCGGTGGTTGCTGGAGAATGGCTGCGCAGGCATCGTTGCGCTGGGTTCGCTCGGCGAGGGCGCAACGCTGTCCTTCGAAGAAAAGTTGCAGGTTTTGCGTACCTGCGTCCTCGCTGTGCACGGCCGAGGTCCAGTCGTGGCCTCCGTCTCGGCGCTGACGACTTCCGAAGCCGTCAGGATCGCAAAGGCAGCAGCAGATTTAGGCTGCGATGCTCTCATGGTCTTGCCACCATACGTTTATCAGGGCAACTGGCGCGAAATGAAGACTCACGTCGCCGCGGTTTTTAAGGCCACACCCCTTTCCTGCATGCTGTACAACAACCCGGTTGCTTACGGCACGGACTTCCTTCCTGAGCAGATTCGAGAGCTGGCGGCGCAGCACGAAAATTTCGAGGCGGTAAAGGAATCGAGCACCGACATCAGGCGGATATCCGCGATCCGCGCGTTGCTCGACCGTCGTCTGGAAATATTTGTTGGCGTCGATGACGCCGTGCTCGAAGCCATTGGAGTTGGGGCGACCGGTTGGATCGCCGGGTTGGTCAACGCACTACCACGCGAATCCGTCGACCTCTTCAACTTTGGTATGAACGGAGAAAGTGACAAAGCATTTAGCTTGTATCGCTGGTTCCTTCCCTTGCTTCGCATGGATACCAAACCGAACTTCGTTCAACTCATCAAGCTGGTGCAGGCGGAAGTTGGAATTGGGAATGCACGTGTGCGTCCGCCGCGCCTGGAGTTGGTGAGCGATGAACTTGAGCAAGCTAAGAAAACCATCCGCGACGCTCTGCGCTGTAGACCGCAATCCGCGATCAGCTCTGCTCTACCTAATGCAAAATGAACGCCGAGAATCTTGTGAGGCTAGCTAGGATTGGCGTTTAACGCTGTGGCCGAGGGCTACCAGAAAAATTGCGCTCTTGCCCTCGGCGTGGGGGCTGAAGAAGCGGGTCACGTCGTCATCGTAAAAGGTCAGGCCAGTAGCGCCTAGACGTTGAGCGTAGGCCGCGAGATAGCACTTGCCACCCAGGATGCCGGCCTCAAGCTGCACAGCGCGATACCCGCGATTGCCAAAACGCTGCAAGATCGGCCGCAGGTCCGCCAGGAAAAAGATGTCCACGGCAGCGTCCGCAGGCAACTGTTGCTCCAGTCCGAGGTAGCCGGCGACGTCTCGGAAATTTCCCTGCTTCAAGCACTCGAGCTCCCTACGGTCGCGGTCGAAGAAGTAGGCTCCGGGTTCGAGGCCCTCTACGGCGTGGATAATCAGATAGAGATGGTTGAGTTGAGTTCCCAGCGGATCGAGAAAGTCAGAAGGAACGCCGCGCATAGCTCGATCCAGTATTGTCGAGAGTTGCGGCAAAGTCATCAGCGTCCGGGCAAACTTGCGGGAAGAGCCCCGTCGCAGGATGACCTGCTCGAGGGCATCACGAGGCATTTCATCGTCAGATAAAGGCCGGAGCTGAAAGACCGGCCCGGTTGGCTGCGGAAAACTGCTGGGCGGAGTGTGACCGCGCCACGCCGCAACTTCCTCGTTCAAATGCAGCGAAGAGGCAGCATGCATTTCGCGCATCAAAGGATGGTCCACCTCGTGCCGCGAGAGCGGAACAGTCTCGAGACCGAGAGGAGAAGTGTCCGTCGAAGATTGCAACGGAATCGCCGAGCCGTGTCCGAGCGCCACCAACGAGAAAGCTACCTCGCGCCGCGAATCGACATCCAGCAGGCCGTTCACCGTATCGTCGATAAAGCCGCACCTGACCTTGGCAGGCAACCCCCATGCGGTGGCGACGGCCAGCAGGTTGGCGAGCAAGGTGCCGTTGTCCCAGCCAAAATGGCGATAGGTACGGTCCTGATACTTCCAGGCATTGCGCCAATAGGTGCAAGTGCAGACGATGGTCAACGGTGCATGAGCGATAGCGGGTTCACCACCCGTGGCTTCGACCAGCACGCTGCGATAGTCTCCGGCACGCAACTTGCGCAGTCCGAATTCGGCAGGGGCGAAGTGATAAACGCCAGCCGGAAGATCGCCGAGTTCGCCGCAAACCAGATAAAGCTCGACCTCGTAGAGCGCTCCGGTACAAGCTGCCGCGCGAAAATAGATTTCGCCACCCGAATACTTTCGCTGCCGGGTTATGCCGGCGGAAAGATAGAGGAGTTGGGTGATCGCACTTAAATCGGGGGCTGCGTTGGTCTGGGCAGGAACGCTCTCGGCGATGGCCGAGAGTGCAGCTACTCCGGTTTGACGCACCTCATCCGGCAAGCGCGACGGCTCCAGCGTTGGGTAGATCTTGAAGGGCAGGGGCTGGTTCGTGAAGTCCAGGAAATGTGGATTGGCGCGGACGCTGGCGTAGGAGTGCTTCGTGGCGTTGTGATATTTCAGGGCCGCTTCGATGTCGTGATTCTCTGGCATGACTTTGCCGCGGAGCTACTGATTAGAGTTCGATTGCTGGTGCGTTAACTTGTACAGGTCGTTTGCCGATGCATTTAGAAGATCACGAAGCACAGCTACTTCTGCGACAATGCCGGTGTGGAGCGCAGGATCCACGTCGGGCGCGAAGAGCGGAGAGTGATTAAAGGGAAGCTTCGTTCCGGCGATCTTGGCTGCGGCATATTCTTGTGGCTCTGCTCCGCCTAGGGCAAAGTAAAACGACGGGATGCCTTGCTCGACGAAATATGCGTAGTCTTCCGAGACCATCAATGGCTCAGCGGTTACCACATTGTCCTTGCCCAGCGCTGCGTCCAGCGTTCTCCTGAGTCTCTGAGCTAGCGCAGGATCGTTGTACACCGCATCCGTGGACTCATACTCCTCGATCAAGGGCTCGCGCGCCGCGCCCGCAGCCTCCGCTTCAGCCTTGGTGATGCGCGCGACAGCGGCGAGAATCTGTTTGCGAATTTCGGGCTTGTAGGTCCGGATCGTTAGCCCGAGTTCGGCCTGGTCGGGAATAATGTTGTTCTTCGTTCCTGCCTGGAAGTATCCGACGGTGACCACGGCCGCTTCACCGGGCTTGACCTCGCGGGACACGATGGTCTGCAAAGCGAGAACCGTTCTGGCAGCGATCACGATTGGATCAACCGTGTTCTGCGGGGCAGCGCCATGGCCGCCCTTCCCGTAAATCGTGATGCGCACGGAGTCTGCGCTGGCATAAGAATATCCGGGAGCGATCCCAACCGTTCCGGCTGGAAGATCGTTGCCGACGTGCAGGGCGACGCCGACGTCGGGCTTTGGAAAGCGTTTCAGTAAGCCGTCGTCGATCATCTTCTTCGCGCCTGAGATGGTTTCCTCTGCGGGCTGTCCGATCAACATGAGCGTTCCATGCCAGCTATCTTTGCTATGTGCCATGACCGCTGCGGTTCCGAGGAGGGACGCCATGTGTAGATCGTGTCCGCAGGCATGCATGACGGGAACGTCGCGTCCTGAGTCGTCTTTGGTACGGACTTTGCTTTCGTAAGCAAGGCCAGTCTTTTCTTCGACGGGAAGCGCGTCAAGTTCCGTCCGAAGCATAACGGTTGGGCCAGATCCGTTCTTGAGGATGGCGACTATCCCGGTGTCGCCAACGTGTTCAGTGACGTCGTAACCGAGAGCGCGGAGTTGGCTCGCCAGTTTCGCTGCCGTTCGCGTTTCATGCGAAGAGAGTTCAGGATTCTGGTGCAGATCAAGATACAGCGCGTATGCCTCGGAATAAACCCCGTCGACTTCTTTAATCGTCGACGGATCTTGCGCGAAACACGAGGCAGTCATCGCCGCAAAGAGAAGAGCGTTTGCCCATGTCATAGGCAAGAATGATATCTGAATCGGCGGCAGATCACGGCTCAGCAGGCTTGAATCTCAGCCTTCCACAACACCTCCTGATCGTTGTCACGCGATGAAGCGATTACCGTCCACCGAAGCTGTAACCCAACGAGATGCTATACCGAGTCGCATAGTTGTGGCTGAATTCGATGTTGTTGTTGATCAGGTAAAGACGCACTTCCGGGCGAATAAAGGCGTCTCGCCAGAAGTAGGCGCGAATGCCACCCCCAAAGTCTCCCATGAAGTGATTGCTGCTAAGGTACGGGCTACATCCGATGTAGCCGCAGTTTAGGTACGGCGTATAGAACCGAAGATTCTCGCCGCCGATGCCCGCTATCAACTCAGCCGTAACGGGTTTGGCCAGCTTTGGAGCCCAGATCGCATTAAAGGAGTAAAGGATTGGACGATAGGGCTGGAAACCTCCGTACAGACCCCGACTCGCTCTCCAGGCAATGTCCCCTTCAATTCCCACGCGGTGCAATAACAGGAAATCCGCACTGAAGCTGGGATACCCGCCGCCGGTCATAGAGGGGTAGAAGATGCCATTCGTGGTCGTGCTCGAACCCGACGTGAGCGTGCCGTAGCCAAAAGCTGCATCGATCTGTTGCGCGTGCGCGGCGTGTTCGGAAAGGCAGAATAAAAAAAGGACGGCGATCAAACTTAACTTTTTCAAAGTTCTTCTCCGGTAGAGCTTCAGAGACTTGGATGTGACCCGGACCGGTTGAGTTGGATTCAAGGCAGTGTCCCTGAAATCATTACCCTGCCGCGTTCACGGCTGATTTCGCCAAGCCTATGTCTTATTCAAACATCAGTTTCCGCAGCTATCCCGTAAAGAAAGGTCAAGAGTTGTAACGAACAATGTTTGTAACCCACCATCTCTAAACCCCGAAACGATCGTGAAAGTTGCGCAGGTATCAGTGATAGGCTTTATGCTTTGGTTACTTTGGTAATCCCGAATCGCTTGGTTCTTTCGATGAATTGTCATACTGTGGGTCGGTGTCTCCTTATTTATATCTATGACGCTCCTTGAGAAGATACCTACCGTAGTGACGGTGGCAGTGCTGGTCGGGATTTTCCTGGCGCTCAAACGGCACAGCCATTCCGCCCGTCTGCAACTGTGGATGGTGGCTTGGTTCCTCATCTTTACCCACTTCGTGGCGCAGTTGCTCGAGCCCGCCACGGGAGACGTGAGCCCGTACCTTCTCGCGATCGATCTGGGCTCGCTGCAGGCCGCTGCCGTGGCCTTTGTCGTCTCTGTCTCAGCAGTTGCCGAGGATAAGGGCAAGCGAAGATTGATGCTTCTAGTAACCGGTATCCCTTCGGTCGCCTATACGATTCTGGCCAGTTACGATGTGCGTGCGCGATGGCCTTACGTCCTGTGCCTGCTGACATGCTTCGTGGGTGGAATCCTTCTGCTCTTCTGGGTGAGAAGGTTCTCCGGATACGCTGTGTCGCTGGCGCTGGTGGGGTCGGCAATTGCGCTTTGGGCAATCCGTGCGGCATTGCGCGGTTCCTTTGATGAAGGTTTGACCGCGCTGTTGGGGCTCGGCTTTGCTTTACCTGGAGTTTTTCTGTGCCGGAACTACTGGCGCGCTTCCCCGGGTATTCTCACTGCCGCGGGAGGATTTTTCTGCTGGGGTGCGGTGTTTCCGGTAGGAATGCTCCTGGATCGGATTGCTCCCCACGTGATCGTCCCCGCGGATCTTTGGAATACTCCCAAGTTGTTTGTGGCGTTCGGCATGATTCTGGCAATCGTCGAAGACAAGTCTGAGTCCATCGCGAGTATGCAGTGCAAACAACGCGCATTGAATGAGCAACTGGAACGCTTCTCGACGATTACCTCGCAACTGCTGAGTGGCGAGACGGTGGACTTGTTGTGTAATGAAATCGCTTCTGCCATTACCGACGTGAGCAATTTCCGTCTCGCGGTTATCCAACTTGATAGTGGAAGTTATGGGTTGCGAGTGGCAGGTGCGAGCGGACTGTCCCCCACCGCATTGGCTGAGTTGGAGAAGAAAGCACGCCGTTGGACCGCGGATGACATTAAAGACTTCTGCGCCCGCGGCCGTCAGATCGGGCAGAATTCGTTTCTACTCTCGGCGTCCGAGGCCGCGAAGTACGATCCGCTAAAGAGTTCCGTCCGCTACGATCCGAACCCGTACTGGAATACGGGAGATGAGCTCCTGATTCCACTAGTTTCCGCACGCGGCGGCTATCTGGGCTGCATTGGATTGGATGATCCTCGGGACGTAGAGGCGGTCAATGCCTCGGAGCTATCACGAATCGAGCTTCTGGCGGCGGATCTGGCAGTGGCTCTTGAACTGAAATCGTTGCAAAGCCAGTTGATCCGCTCGGAGAAACTGGCGGCACTGGGGCAGCTTGTGGCCGGGGTCGCCCACGAATTAAACAACCCGCTGACCGCAGTAATGGGCTACGGCGATCTGCTCAGCGATGATGTGCCTACCGGGCCTGCGCGGGAAAAACTCAACAAACTGGTCAACGAGAGCCGGCGGATGAAGAAGATCGTTGAAAACCTGCTACGCTTCTCGCGGCAAAGTACCATGGACCGCCAGTCGGTTGACCTGGCTCCGGTGGTCAAGGACGTGCTTACCCTGCGGGAATATTACGCGCATACCCGAGGGCTGGAGATTCTCTCGGACATTCGATCCAACCTACCGCGCGTGGCAGTGGATGAGGACCAGTTCAAGCAGATTCTGCTTAACCTGGTGAACAATTCAATCGATGCCGTGGAAAATATGGAAGGTCCGAAGCGGATCACGGTGCGGGCATTTACTCGTGGAAACCGGGCGGTCGTCGAGGTCGAAGATTCCGGACCCGGATTCAAGGACTTGAATCGCGCACTCGATCCGTTTTATACCACCAAACCCGTGGGCAAGGGCACCGGGCTGGGACTGAGCATTTGTTACGGAATCATCAAAGAGCACGATGGTGAGATCAGGCTCGCCAATCTGCAACCCCATGGCTCGCGAGTGACTGTAGAGTTGCCGCTGGGCGAAATAAAAGAATCAAGCAACGCGGCCCGAGCTGCTGAGATGAGCTGAGGTTCAGCTCGTAGCCGGCGCTGCTTCGTTCGTGCATAGGCCTAGTTTCCTGCGCAAAATCGAGCCTATCAGCTTGGGCGTACCCTCTTGAATCTCATGGCGTCCGAGAAGAATGCCATTGGCCGGTGTCGTGATCTCGAGCACGGACACCTCAACCGTGATGCACAGTGCCGTGGCATGCAGAACAAAGCGGAATCAGGTTCTGCTCCGAGTTGCCCGGCATAAATACGGCTGATTGCAGGCAAATTTGCACCCTCAATTTTACAAGCCTATGAAAACAGGATACATATTGGGTTCGTTTCGCAAAAACGAAAACCACCCAGAAGACTCTGGACCTCTTCATCGATTCACGTCTGCGTTGACCAAAAACCCCCCCCTGGCTCCCTTCACATGCTGAAGGTCGCATGCGGCCGACGGACTATGAATCCTCCCACTTTATCGTGGCCATTAGCCTATGCCGGTTGCGGCGGGACATATATATCGTATCACGACATATATATGTGTACGCTCGAGCAGTCGGCCCTTACCTCTACTTGCGTGGCCTGCATTTTCTTCGTAGTGTGCGGCGCCTTGCTACGGCAAGGCGCCGGACTCTTTAACTACTCCAGACGAAACTCAATCCTTAACCTCGGGGTCGCCCAGGATTTCTGTTTCCGGCTCGGGGAAGCTAACGCGGTTGATTGCGGTATCTCCCTTATCGTCCAGGATTTCGTTTTCCGGCCCGGGGAAGGGAGCGCGGTTGATTGCGTCATCTCCCCTATCGCCCAGGGTTTCTTCCTGCGGCAAGGGCATGGTGTCGACTTGCATTCCGGTGTCATTATGAACGCTTACGTCCAGAGCGGCCGGCGCCGGCAGTTGCTCGCCGTGCCTCATGCGATTCAACCTTTCGAGCTCGTGCAAGAACCGGAAAAATCTTAATTGAATCGTCGCCTCGTACCGCTGGAAAAGCTTCACTAGAGGGTAAATGTGTTCGAGTCTCATCCTGGCTGGCAGCCCAGGATCAATCTGCGGACGATGCATGGACGAGGTCCGAACAACGGTCTTATAGGTCGGTGGATCGAGTGCGCCATTGATATGCTGCGCCTCGAGACGCCTAGCACGCCGCAACCTCACCAACTCCACAGCAATGGACTCGACGAGAAACGTTTCTATCGTGCCAACAGGATTTGTTTCTTGTTCCAGCTCTTGCAATATGACGCGGTAACCCTCGGCGTCATCGAGCTCGGTGATTCCGGCCGCCAACAAACCGTGCTTGGTGGCGTTGGTTCGGGTTGATGTCGTATTCGTTGGGCCATGGGATTTCAGTCCATTAAGGCGATTGGCTGCAATTTGTTTATCACTAGCTGACATAATTATCTCCTTATGGGCCAACCGTGGTTCGTCGTTGGGTCGACGGGATTTGGGCCACAGTTGATCCTGAATACGGGCAGGACGATGCAGCCGTCAATACGGCCCTCGGAAGATATCGGGCTCCTTTAAAGCTGAATCCGCCGAAAGTGGTGCGCCGCAGCCATCGCTGCCCAATTAATTGTTCGGCAGTGCCGTACCTGCCGCACCACAAGGATTTAGAGAGGAACCACTCAGGACTTACTTTGCGCCGCCAACTCTAACTTCACCGCAATCAGAGTCGCGTCATTAACCGCTTAGAACCCGCTGGAACATCGACTACACCATACGGCACTTGGTGTCCCGAAATCAAGACACGAGAGTACATCCCCGGGAACCTACTCACACAATGGTTCCTGAGCGATTTTCGGCTACCTGCTACCCTACCAGTTAGCAAAGTGTTCGAGGGTTTTTCCTGATCTGCGCGCAAGCCGAAGAACAGTCTCTGCGCTGATTTCGCTCTTCTCATTTCTTCGCCACCCTGGCCGATTGCCCAGTTCGACGGATGGTAGTTGGAGAATGGATCCGGGAAAGACCTCCGGATCGGGAGATCGGCAAGCCCGGGGAGAATCGCGGAAAAGTAATCGCGCACCGGGACTCGCAGCTGACGGCAGCTTTCCACGACCGCGAGAAGCGCCGGAACCTTCGGTCCCGCTTGTGGGCTGCCGATGTGCAACCAATTCTTTCGACCAAGAGCTACGGGACGCATGGAGTTCTCCGCCAGGTTAGTACTTAACTCTAATTCGGGATACTCCAAGAAGCGGGTGAGCTTCTTCCACAGTGCGAGCGCGTACTGGCAGGCCTTGCTAGGTGCGCTGGAAGGCAAAGCAGCGGACTGCGCTGCTTCGATCTTGCCGCGGATATCACCAAGAAGAGGTCTCCCTGTTTCCTGACGCCGGATATGGCGCGCCGCAGTAGTCAGCGTTTTGCGGCGAGCTTCCCAAACCCGCGCCGCCCATCTGTGTTTCCAAGGGGAATGCGGCCACGGGCAAACTACTGGACAGGGTCGCCATCCACGCGGAGACGGATGGTTCCGGTCCCGCCCCGTGGATCGCGGCTGGGAAAGAAGTAAATCTATTAATCCAGCGCTTATACCCGCTACAAGATTCATTGGCGGGTAGTGGCTGAATTCAGCCACTACCAATCAGAATGGGTTTAAAAGGCGCAGTGTATTTTAATATTCCACGGCACACATGCTGTGTTTCCCGGCCGGAATGACTTTCGAAGACAAGGAGGAAACGAGTGCTCGATGTCCTCGAACGCGCACTTAGGTCAGCGAAAGAAGGTCCGAAATATTTGGGGGCAGGAAAAGCCGGAGTGACGAAATGGGCAGGAACGGAAGGTTGGAGCTTTAATTGTGGAGCTGCATCGGCGAGTGTACTGCAGAATGATCAGTTCAAGAGTGACATGGAGAGAGGCGTGAGGGGTAGGGAAAGCCTAGTTTTGAGTTGGACGCTAGTCCTGTCCCGCGCCAGCGGCGAATGCTCTCTCGATATTTATCACCGGAGAAAAAGCATTCTCGGCCGGTTCGTTCTGCACAGGTACAGGTTCGGTTTGATAGGAATACTCGGGGATAATCTCTTTCATCTTCGCGCGGATAGACATCTCAGTTCCAGAGTTGGTCAACGCGATCAGATCTTCTAAATGCGCCCATAGTGCAGGCCACGGGATGATCTCAGACTGGGTTCGTTTCACTTTGCGGTTCGTGGTCCCGAATTTTCTTTCCTTCGGATAGAACAGGTCCTCATACATCTTTTCTCCCGGACGCAGGCCGATGAACTCAATCTTTATGTCACGGGAAGACTTTCCGCACTGGCGAATCAAGGAATGCGCCAGGTCGAGTATTCGGACAGGATTGCCCATATCCAAAACCAGAATGTCGCCGTGCTGACCGAGAGTAAATGCCTGCAAAACGAGCGACACGGCCTCGGGAATCGTCATGAAAAACCTAGTGATTTCCGGGTGTGTGATGGTAATTCGCCCTTCCTTCTCGATCTGCTCCTTGAATACCGGAATCACGCTGCCCTGCGAACCCAAAACGTTCCCAAATCGCACCGAAACGCAGCGCATGTGTTTTTTAGGCCTGGCCGCCATGATGAGTTCGCCCAGCCTTTTCGTGGCGCCCATGAAACTGGTCGGTTGAACCGCTTTGTCAGATGAAATCAAGACGAACACCTCACAGCCGCATTCCTCAGCGACGTCCAGCAAAGGTGATAATGCGAGCGCATTGTTGTTCAGTGCAGCGCGAATGTTCAGCTCCACGAGAGGAACGTGCTTGTAAGCCGCGGCATGGAAGATCGTGTCCACCCTGGACTCATCCAGTATCAGACGCATGCGCGAAGTGTTGGCAACGTCGGCAACCGTATACACCACGCGATCCCCATCCGGCTCTTTCGTGAGTCGAAGTTGCAAATAGAACATTGGGGTTTCAGCCTGGTCCAGCGCAATCAGCTTGGCGGGAGAGTGACGAAGAATCTGGCGGCACAATTCGGAACCAATCGATCCGGCCGCTCCGGTTACGAGTATTACCTTCCCGACGATCTGCTCACGAACCACGTTGTTGTCGAGCTGTACGGAATCGCGGCCCAACAGGTCTTCTATGTTCACTTCACGTAACTGGGACACCGAGACACGGCCAAGCAGCAAGTCTTCAAGTTTGGGAACAGTTCGATAACGTAAGCCCGTTTGCTCGCACAATTTGCTGATGCGCTGCATTTGGGGGCCGGTCACAGATGGAATTGCGATGAGGATTTCCTCTGCGTCGTAAGCCGATACCACAACCGAGAGCCGATCGATGGTGTTCACAACGGGTACACCATGAATCCTCGCCCCATGTTTGAATAGGTCATCATCGACACAGGCGACTGGAATGAATTCGGAGTGTCGTATCTGTCGGATCAGTGATCCAGCCGCGTCGCCGGCTCCCACCACAATTACGCGGTAGCTCTTGTCCTGCCTTTGCCGGATGGACCTGGTGTTGCTAAATGCCAGTGCAGACAGGCGCACTCCGGCCAGCGCCGCTGCTGTTGTCATCACCTCAATCAAATAGATGGAAAACGGAAAAGCGTGTGCCCCGATGACGATACGGACGGAGACGACAAATGAGATGGTTCCCAAACTGACAGCTTTGATGATGTCGACAACGTCGGTCACGCCACTATGGTTCCAATATCCATGGACCAGCTTGAAAATGATGAGGGCCGCAAGCCGGGATAGAACCAACAAAGGCAGGCAAGCAAGCATCAGCCTGGGATGAGCGAGCTTAAAATCGAATCGGAGGAGCCACGCGCACAGAAATGACGCGGCTACCAAGACGACGTGAACCAGTGCGATGATCCAAGATCTTTGTCGGAGCAACATACAAACTATCTCCTGCGTGCTGATAAATCCGAATGATTAGGCCGAGGTGTGACTATGAGTGCTGGGCCAACGCGGATTCAGACATTGAAATTGTCCCTGCGCGTGCGACTTCATGCTTCGTAGCTTGCGACATCACCTTCTCAACTGCCTGAACCGCGAGTGCGAGATGCTGGTCCGAGAGAGTCGGATGAACCAGAAGCATTAGACTCGTTTCTCCCAACTGTTTAGCGATGGGCAAGCGCTTATGCTTGCGTCTTTCTACGAAGGCCTTCTCCAGGTAGATCTCGCTGCAACTGCCGACGAAACACGGCACGGCTTCCGCTGCGATGGCTTGCACGATCTTGTCGCGGTACCATCCCGATTGCAGCATTTCAGGGCGAACGAAGGCGTAGTACTTGTAATAAGCATGGTGAGTACTCTGCGGTGGCACGGATATCCGCAGTCCCGGCACTCTGGAAAGGTAAGAAGTGAGCCTGTCCGCGTTTCGCTGCCGGGTTTCAACCCACTCGGGCACCTTCTTCAACTGAAGCCGCCCCATGGCAGATTGCATCTCTGTCATCCGCCAATTGGTTCCGAAGGAATCATGTAACCAGCGGAAGCCGATCCCATGTTCCCGGTTGTAGACAGAGTTGTAGTTCTTGCCGTGATCCTTGTAGCTCCACGCACGCTCCCACACGTCGGAATGATTGGTCGTAAGCATTCCTCCCTCGCCGCCCGTTGTCATGATCTTGTCCTGGCAGAAGGAGAAGGCCGCTGCGTCTCCCATCGAGCCTACGGCGCGTCCCTTGTACATGGCACCCTGAGCCTGCGCGCAATCTTCGATCACCTTCAAATCATATTCAGACGCCAACTTCAAGATGGGATCCATATCGGCCGGCCATCCCGCCAGGTGCACCGCGATAATAGCTTTCGTGCGCGGAGTAATTGCGGGTCGTATGGTTTCCGCGGTAAGGTTCTGGCTGTCCGGGTCTACATCGACACAGACAGGACGCGCGCCGCGCATTGCAATGCAACTCGCGGACGCAATAAAGGTGCGAGATGTGGTGATGACCTCATGTCCGCGTCCGATGCCGAGAGCCTCTAACGCCAATTCGAGCGCGACCGTTCCATTTGCTACACAAACCGCATACCTTGTGCCGATGGATTCGGCGAACTCGCGTTCGAACAGTCGGCCCTCCTCACCCGTCCAATAGTTCACTTTTCCCGAGCGAAGGATGGAAGTCGCTGCCTCGATCTCATCGTCTTCGAAATAGGGCCACGGAGCAAATGGTGACTGTTCGACCACACACGATGGCGCAGTTTTTCGCTGAGCTGCTGCTGTGTTCATAGGATTGCTGAGGGAGGATCTGATTTGGTGTTGCGTTTACCGGATCGATGTACCGGCGGCGGTGGTGCTCGCGGTCCTGCGAGGATGAGCAGGCACACCGACGACGGTCGTGTCGCAGGCGACGTTCTTTGTGACCACCGCACCTGCGCCGACAATAGCGCCGGAGCCGACCTGAAGATATTGCAAAATCTGCGCCCCGGTGCCGACCAGCACGCCCTCGCCGATTACTACGCATCCAGAAATGTTTGCTCCGGGATTCACCACGGAACCTCGGCCGATGTGCGCTTCGTGCCCCAGAGTGACGCCGAAATTTGCAAGCGCAAACGGTTCGAGGAGAATGTTGACTGTCGCGACGACTCCGGCCCCAATGAAGCACCCTTCTCCCATTTGCGCAGAGTCAAGATCGATCACCGCCGTTGGATGGATGAGCACTGGCCATTCGACTTCCTTCAGCAACGCTGTGAGCTCGGCAGCAAGTTTCAAACGAGCTGCTGGGCTGCCTACTCCCAGCGCGAGTGCATCCACCGAAGAACGATTCTGCTCGAGCCAACTGAAATCCCCCAGCACCTGCTCACGACTGTCGCGCTCTTCCAACCGAGAGAGGTCGCTGACGACGTAGCCTAGGAAATCAAACCGTGGCTCGGACCGATTGATCCATTGCACTGCCGACGCGACCTCGCGGGCCATGCCGCCGGCACCAACGATGACGATTCGCTTGCGCTTCATCACGCGTTTCCCTGTTCACGCTCTGTGCTTATGCCCATGAATTCTGGCATAGTTGCGTGACCTGGCCTGGAGATGCCAACGCACCTCACCACCTGCCCGGCGGTCCTTGCCAGAATCTTGAGGTCCAGCCATAAGCTCCAGTGGTCCACATACCACAGGTCAAGCTCAAACTTCCTATTCCAATCCAGAGCGTTCCTGCCATTCACCTGTGCCCATCCTGTAATTCCCGGCTTCACTTCGTGTCGGCGCATCTGTTCCGACGAGTAGCGGTTGAGGTATTGCGGCAACAATGGCCGCGGACCGACCAAGCTCATCTCACCGCGAATCACGTTAAACAGTTCCGGCAGTTCGTCGAGGCTGGTGCTGCGCAAGAAACGTCCAAGTGGTGTCAGGCGCTGCATGTCCGGAAGCAATTGGCCATTTGCGTCACGGGCATCGGTCATGGTGCGAAACTTGAGACACGTAAAGAGTTGGCCATGCGATCCCGGCCGACGCTGCCGAAACAGAACGGGAGAGCCTAGAGACAACCGGCCGACTACAACAATCGCCGCCAAGAGCGGGGAGAGAACAATCAGTGCCGCCATTGCCGCGAGGAGATCAAAGGCTCGTTTTGCCCTTAGACTGAGTCGTGATACTCGCCGCGAATGCTCGCCCAGCATTCCGCGATACATCTCTGCATGCGCTTGCCAAATTATATCGGGGCGGGAGCTGCACTCCATCCAGTTGCGGCCGGCATCGCCCATATTGGTGCACATCGCTCGATTGCGCAGCACCTTGCCGACGGGCTCGGTCAGAGCTTTTATGTCTCCCGCCGGTACGATTCCCAGGACGATCTTATTGAAAATTCGGTCAAAATTACCTACGCCTATCGAAACCGACAATTCACGATCGTAAAATGCTCTCCCGTTACGACCCATGGCGGCTAGTTGCTGAGGACCGGCGTGGACGAGCGTCTTCACAGCCTCGGCAATGCTGTGCGGATTCCCCGGTTCACAGACCACACCAGCGCATGATTGTTTCACCAAGTCTGCAGCATCCCCGCGAACTCCCATCAGGATCGGCTTTCCCGCGGCAAGGTAAGCCTGCGTCTTCGATGGGATCGTGATGCGAAACAATGGATCATCTTTCAAGTGCACCACCAAAGCATCAGCGCCGGCGAGGATGCTTCCCATGGCGTGCATCGGCTGTCGAGGCAAGAACTTGACGTTGGCGAGTCGCATCTCCTTAGCCGTACTCTCCAAGCGGCGCCGTTCGACCCCACCGCCAATGAAGAGGAACTCGGCAGCCGGTACCGCAGTTCGACAGATTTGCGCGGCGCGAAGCACGCTGTCGAGGCCCTGGGCAAGCCCCATTGTGCCCGCAAAGAGAATGCAAAAACGGTTCGTTGCGCCCAATCGCGTTACAGATCTGCAGTCGTGTTTCAAGGCCGTTTCGTCGCACCAGTTGTAGATGATGTCAATTTTGTCCGGCGGAACTCCACGGCCGACCAGTTGTTCCTTAAAGCCACGGGAAGGCACCGTGATATGGCGGGCGCGACGATATATGAACTTACACAATTTGCCCAACAGTGTGAGGGCCGCCGGGTTGGACATCATACCGGAAGCAGTGACCGTGTCAGGCCAGAGGTCTTGAATGTCGTAAACGAAAGGCGTCCTTCGAATGAATCCGATCACCGCCGCGGCAAAGCCAACAGTAATGGGCGGATGGTAGACGTACACGACGTCCGGCTTCCGGATCAAAGCTGTCCCGATCACTGCAGCCGATAGTGCAAAACTTATGTAATTGAGAGCCCGGTGAAAGCCGCAACTGTTGTGGCTCGGATAGAGCGCTAAGCGTAACACATTGATGCCGTCGATTTGTTCTCGTACCCAGGGGCGTATCCGGTAGCCGGGGTAGACCTCCCCACCGGGATAGTTGGGGAAACCGGTTAGCACCTCCACCTCATGGCCACGCGCGGCCAGTTCTCGGGCAAATAGCAACCCTTTGAATGTGGGCTCCGGGTCAAACCACTGCGTCAAAATAAGAATCTTCATACACTCAGTGACAATCCGAACATCACAGCACCCGGTTCGCGCATTGCGTACAAATCTACGATTCTTACGCCTTAAGCCACACAACCCGGTTTACGTAGTTCACATAGCTATGAATGATCCGTACTACCTTTTCAGACACATTGGGAACACTGTAATCCGGCACAATTCGCAATGCCCGCTGTTCGCCGGTTGGCTGTGCCTCCAATACCTTCAACGCATCTAGAACGCGCTCCGGATCCAGACCGGTCATCATAACGGATCCTTCTTCCATGCCCTCAGGACGCTCATGGGCTTCGCGGATGTTCAGCGCCCGGAAATTGAGGATCGAGGATTCTTCTGTAATCGTGCCGCTGTCCGACAGAGTTGCCCGTGCCTTCATCATCAGATGGACATAGGCGGACAAGCCGATAGGCTTTATTAATCGGATATTTTCAGAAAAACTTACCCCCTCGGCGTCAATCCGCTTCCGCGTCCGCGGATGCACGGAGACAATCACGGGCAGCCGATATTTCGAAGCCAGGCTTTCCAAGACTCTTACTAGGTTTCGAAACTGCTCCGTTGAGTCGATGTTCTCTTCGCGATGCGCGCTCACCACGAAATAGCCATCTTCGGTCACGCCAAGGTTCGCCAAGATATCGGAGCGATCAATCTTCTGGCGATAGTGCATTAGCACCTCGTACATGGGACTGCCGGTCTTGATGACCCGGTCCGGCGCGATCCCCTCGCGCAACAGATATTCGCGAGAGATGTTGCTGTATGGCAGGTTGATGTCGCTGATGTGGTCGACAATCTTCCGATTGATCTCCTCGGGAACCCGTTCATCGAAGCACCGGTTTCCAGCTTCCATGTGGAAGATGGGGATTTTTCTTCGCTTGGCTGCCAGCGCTGCGAGGCAACTGTTCGTGTCACCGAGAACCAGCACCGCGTCCGGTTGCACCTCGGCGAGCGCATCATCGGATTTTGTAATCACCAGACCAATTGTCTCGGCTGCATTCTTCCCCGCTGCTTCTAGAAAGTAATCGGGGCGCCGGATCTCCAGATCGTCAAAGAAAACCTGATTCAGTTCATGGTCGTAGTTCTGACCGGTGTGGATGAGTACGTGTTCCGTATGCCGGTCGAGTGCTGCGATCACCCGCGACAGCCGGATGATTTCTGGCCGCGTGCCCAGAATCGTTGCCACCTTCATGCGTTCTCCAATGACAGAGACGGGCTTTGCTCCTCAAAATCGACGCGGAGATAGTAGGTATCCGGGCGATTCGGATCGAACATCTCACTCGACCAGAACAGAGTCACCATTTCGCCCGTGCCCACGTTTGTGATCGAGTGTGTGAATCCGGGTGGAATGTCAATCACCTTGTAGGCACTGCCGCTCACGAAATACTCTTCGACCGGACCACCTTCAACCGCCCTCATCCGGACCACGCCTTCTCCTTCCACTACGAAGAACTTCTCAGTCTTACTGTGGTGATAGTGGTTTCCTCGTGTTACTCCGGGCTTGGTTCTCGAAACGAAGATCTGACCAAAGTGCTTCTCTTTGATGAATTCCGCCAGGCTGCCGCGGGCATCGGACTTAATATCCAGGTTGTATGGTCGTGCCGCTGCCGGAACGTAGGAGAGATAGGTCGCATAAAGTGCGCGGTTGAACCAATCCGCAAAGTTCGGCGTAATCATCGTAGCTCTCATCTCGTGGAAGGCCTGGATTCTCCCTGCAAGATCTCCGAGTCGAACGTGGTAGCTTGGAATCTCCTTACCAGCCTCCCTTGCGGTACACAGCCCATCGATCTCCGCCAGGAACGCCGCCACTACATCATCCACATAGCTCAGTTCCACCTCGCGGGCGGGATCAGATATGGTAATCGGCAGATCGTTCGCGATGTTGTGGCAAAAGGTTGCCACAACTGAGTTGTAGTTGGGACGGCACCACTTCCCGAACAGGTTTTTCAGGCGGTAGATTCGAACGCAGGCTCCGGTCTCTCGGGCAAATTGTCGCAACGCTTTCTCTGCCTTCGCCTTGCTAGCCCCATAGGGATTCGCCACTTCAGCCTGGATCGAGGAACTGAAGACGATCTTGGGAGCACGTCCACCTTCCCGCAAGATTTGGCATAACTGCTCCGTGAGTTCCGCGTTCCCTCTATCGAAATCGATCGGATCTTGGGGCCGGTTGACGCCGGCCAGATGAAAGATAACATCGGTCCCAAGCAGACAATTCCTCAGATCCTCGGCCGAATCCTCTCGACCAAGAATCGTGGTCTCGCAGTCTTTGCGCTCAAGCAGGTGGGCCGCCAGATTGCGGCCCAGGAACCCGCGTCCGCCGGTGATGAGAATTCTGATCACACCAGCACCGCCTTGCCCTTCATGGCATCCTGCACGCACTCCAGTTTCAACAGCAGGTTCATCATCGCATCCACGTCCAGCAACTCCGTGTTGTGGGAGTTGTAGTCCGCGGCTTCGGATACTTCGGTTTTCCCTTTGCTGAAAAAGCTCGAGTAATTCAGATCCCGCGCGTCGGCTGGCACCCGGTAGTAATGGCCAAGATCCTCGGCCTGGGCCATCTCTTCACGGTTCAGGAGAGTTTCATACAGTTTCTCCCCGTGCCGTGTACCGATGACCCGGATCTCGTTCTTTGCTTCCAGAAGTCTGAGCATGGCTTGCGCCAGCGTGCAGATTGTTGCCGACGGAGCCTTCTGCACGAAAATGTCTCCCGGCGCGCCGCGCGTGAATGCATACAACACCAGCTCCACTGCCCCCTCAATGGTCATCATGAAGCGGGTCATATTGGGATCGGTCACGGTTAGAGGCTCCCCGGCCAAGATCTGATTCAGAAATAGCGGAATCACCGATCCCCGGGATGCCATTACATTTCCATACCGCGTCCCGCAGAATATGGTGGAGCTCTCTCCATACATTCGCGCCTTGGCCACCATGCACTTCTCCATCAATGCCTTTGACATCCCCATCGCGTTCACGGGATATACCGCCTTGTCCGTGCTCAATACGATCACCCTGCTGACATCGGAGGCAACCGCTGCTTTCATCACGTTCTCAGCGCCCAGCGTGTTTGTCTGCACGGCCTCGAGGGGGAAGAACTCACAGGATGGAACCTGCTTCAGCGCCGCCGCATGAAACACAAAGTCCACGCCGCGCATAGCATGCAAAACGCTGTCGTAGTTCCTCACATCGCCGAGGTAAAACTTCACCGCAGCGTTCTTAAGCCGGCCGCGCATATCGTCCTGCTTCTTCTCATCCCGGCTGAAAATCCGGATCTCGCCAAAGCCAACCTTGCCAGCCATGTCGACCACGGCATTGCCGAAGGTTCCGGTTCCACCGGTGATCAAGAGAGTCTTCCCGACAAATGTGTTTGCGTTCATTTCTGATCCTGCCTTCTTTCTGCCATACAACCTCGGATCCGGCTCACTTCCCCGTCGTGATCGCAGTTAGCTTCACTGTTCCTGGCCCCGCCGCCCTCAGCAGCAATCTGTTTTCTCCTGCTTTTAGCTGCGGCCCATGATTGGCAGACACGCTCCGTAGCAAAACGCCGTTAGCGTCGAAGACACGAATCGGCCCGTCACTCCAATACTCGGCATAATTTCCCGTCGTCATCTCTCCCGGAATCGCGATTGTCGCGCTTCCGGTTGAAAGCTGAACTTGCTTCAACCCGCTCTCCCGCTCTTCCAGAGCTTCCACAAGGCTGACCCGGCATCGCAGTCCACTACCTGCCGCATAACGCATCCAGCGCAGATTGAGCGCAACCACATTCCCATAATTGAAGCTGTACATCGCCGCCTTAAACAGATAGTTCGAAGGAGCCGGCCGGAACTCAGCGAGCGTTCGGCTGGTTCCAGGCTCAGGGAGAAGAACCGTCTTTGTGCCCCTGAAATCCAGATCAACGTAATAGTCGCGATAAATTTTGTTGCCGGTTTCCAGTTGGAGATTCAGAACAGGACTCTCACCTGAAGCTTGCGTCGGCCCCTCGACGTCCAGTCGCACAGCCAGTGCACGATGCTTTGTCAGGTCGAGCGCTTTGCCGGTAGTTCGGTCACTCGCCCCGACCATGAACACGCTGCCTTGATCCTGCGCCGCCTTACTTAGCTCGACGCGCTGAGTTAGGGCGCCTGGCATCGCATCCTTACTGCTGGGTGGTGGGATTTCAACCGGCAGTTGGCTATTTAGCAGCATAATGTTTGCCGGGTCGCCAGGGTTCGCGAGTTCCGGCGTCACTTGCAGGCGGAATTTCAGCGGCTGCTCTTCGAACTCGTTCTTCAGCGTGATTTCGCCCGGTGTGGCCGCGCGTTGCGCGTCATAACGAATCGGATGAAACTCTCCGCGCCGAGTCATGTGCCACTCGCCCTGCGTTAACTGTTGGCGCACTGCCTTCGGCACCGCGCCGCTTAACCGCAACTGCTCATACTCGCGGAGCAGTTCCAGCATCTCGCCGCTGCGGCCATTGGCTTTGAGCGCACTCAGGTTTGTTTCAAGAGAAACGGCCGAGTCCAGCGCCAGCATCCGTACCGCGTAGTATTCCAATTCGTCGGGTGTGGTCGCGGGGTGATCCGGCGTATCTTGGAGGAATCCCAGCCAGCCCAGTTCCGCAGGCAAGAAATTGTCGTGGTAGAAGCGGCGGGAATCGGCAATCTTGTGATAGTCGAGATGCTGCTTCACCGCCACCGCAGAGTAATCGTCGCAGGTGCCGCGGGTGAAGATATGCCACGACCAGTCCGTCACGCCTGAACCCTGCACTAGTAGGTCGCGTTTCGACCGCGCCCAGATCTGTAACTGTTGCACGCCTGTCCAGTACCAGGCTGGCCCGTCCGCGCTATTCGTTTCCCCGCCGTCGAAATAAATCATGTCGAAGCCTACGCGGTTGATCAGCCCAGATATGCGATTTGAAATGGTACCGGCGAGCGGCGAGCGGGGATTCGCCAGGTACTCGCCATCCCGCTCGGCCAGATGTTCGATCTTCGCGCCGGCCTTGTGCGGCCCGGAGGTCGTACCGGCAAACCCACGCTGGCACTGCAGAAACTTCGCACCGTCTACCCGGCCGCAGTGAATAAGCTCATTGTCGATTACGACGTCGGATGAGTTTCCTTGCATCGAAGAGCCCATTGCCGACGTCGCTTGCAGTTCTGTCTGTTTTTCGTTCACATCCGCCCCAAGCGCGGTCTCGCCGTCCTTGAGCAACCCAGGATCCGGCTTCGGCGTGACCAACGGATCGTTCTTTCCCACGAGGCTGGTCAACATGTGCATGCCGACTTTGAGTCCGGCCGCGTGGCATTTGTCGATCACTGATTTGAGGCCTGCCTCTCCATGGGGAAAGCTCTTAAGATTGATCGGATAGGAGCCTAGCGACGCGGACCAAGTACCGGAGTAGATGAGAATGTAACGAAAGCCACCCATTTTCGAGTAGCGGATCGTTTCGTCGGAATTGGCTTCGGTCAGATCAGTGAAGAGATAGCTAGTCCGTGCGTCCGCCGAAAGCTTGGCCCAAGTACCGCCGATCGTCGGGGAGGGAAGCTGGAAATCATGCTCGACCTTCTGCACTACATCCAAGAACCCTGGCGTAGGTACTGCGATTAGCGCAACGCGTTGCCCTTGTATGGAGAATTCTGGATAAACAGAAGCCGATACGACTTGACCCGTGATCCTGGAATCCACCTGTTGGCTCAATCCCATCAGACATATGGAAAAGTCGTCGTTCCATCGAACGCCGAGCAATCCGCCCGCATTTGCCAGAGAAGTGCTGAGCTGCATGAGCCTGACCTCCTCGATGCCGTTCCCTTGCACTTGCGTCAACTCGACCACGAGATAGTCTGCCGACGTAGTGATCCGGTAGTCCGCAGATATGCCCGAGGTCCCGAAAGTGACATGGAACAGCGCACCTTGCTTCTCAATCGCGGAGGCTGGGAAAATTTGGCCACTTTTCCGGACTGCGGAGAACGGCAGTCTCTCTGGCTGCAGTTGCTCCTTTCCGTTTTGTTTGTCAATCAGACTGCTTGCCGTGCCATCCGCCCCGATCACGAGTCGCGATACGCCGGTTTCGAACACAAAGGTTTCCGCGCGTGCAGCGTTCACTGCCGCAAAAGCCAGCGCCAACGCCAGAATCAGCTTCATATCGGTAACTGTTGCCGTAGTGCGTCTCACTACCATCAATGGAAGTTCAAACAGCCGACACTAGGGTTTCCCGCCATTTCCGAGTTTCTTATCCTTGGTCTTGGCGAACCCGTCTTCGTCGAACGCTAACTGTTACAGAGGTCGGAGCTTGGGGGGTGATTGAATGCCGATGCGAAAACCGGAGCTGATCTCAGACCGATCGGTCCAACAACGTTTTACCGTGCCAGTGAACTCTCCAGGAAAGCTTCTCTAGAAACTGTAGATGACCGTTTCACTATCCAGTGCTTCATGGGAGTTTCAAACCAGCGAAAACTAAGAAGACTCAGGCCAATTACGATCAGGAGATATACGACGAAAAACTCTCCAATTTGGTCCAGATGAGCTCGTTCGACGAAGTGCCAGACGGGAATATGGAGCAAGTACATTGCGTAACTTGATTCACCAAGCACGACGAGAACAGGGTGTGAGAAGATGCGTTCCAACGTTCTGTTGCCGCCGCTAGCAAAGCTGATGATTGAAAGAGCAAAAATCGGAATTAAGAGGCCGTCGTGGATGACGCCAAATGGAATGGACACGGCATAATGAACCACAAGGCCAAACAAACAGATCGATAGGCATATCAAGGGCACGCAGCACTGCTGGAGAGTTTGGCGGGAATCTTCATCCGCCATGGTGTTCGTATGCCAACGAGCCAGAAGGATTCCTGCGACGAATTCCGGAATATGGAAAAGTGGGTTGTACATCAGCCCTTCACGACCGATATTGAATCTCGGACCGACAAGAGGGACCGTTATTGCTACGATGTAACAAGCTCCAATGAGAAGCAGGGCAGCACGGCTCGAAAAATGCCACAACCAGAATGCGATGAAGGGAAATATCAAATAAAACACCGTTTCAACTGCCAACGACCAGTTAGGATTATCGATACCGCGGAGCCTTAATACCCAGGATTGAAGCATTGCGAGGTTTCCGAGAAATGTGACGGTAGTCTTAGTTATCGCATCAGTGATTCCATACATTGAAATGCGAGTGGCCAAGAGATTAGGCAAGTCCAGAATCAGCGTGAGAACAAACAGGGGGTAAATGCGGGCGAACCGTGTGAGCCAAAATCGCTTTCGATCTAGAGTTGCGCCCTTCGACAAGTAAACAACCGCCAGTATATAGCCGGAAAGCGTGAAAAAAAAGCTCACGGAGGTGAAACCAAGACTTATAAATTTCGCGACTGGCGGATAATTTACTCGCAACGCAAAGGGAATCGTATGATAGAGGATGACAAATAGTGCTGCGAAAAACCGCAAGGACGTAAGAGGGAGTATTTTTTGATCAGCTTGCATGATGGGTTCACCGAGCTTTGAATTCAGCTCCGCTTTATCGGCTAATGATTACCCAAGCTATCGTGCTAGCGGGCTTTAAAAGTGGCTGAGTCTTTGGAGACATCAAGGTTAAGCGCGGCCTCAAACGTCGCAAGATGCTGACGTACTGCCTCTTCCACGGAGAACCGCCGGCCGTATTGCTGAGCGCCAGCCAAATAGACTGCATATGTTTGCTGGTCCATATCGACGCACTTCTGGAGCGCAGTAACCCATCCTGCGCGGTCGCTCAAGGAGATATCGAAACCAGCCTGCAGCTCAAATAGTCCTGTCCATGGCGTGGCGTCGCTGAGCACGACCGGCGTGCCGTTGACGAACGATTCCACTGCCGCGTGACAGAAGTTCTCGCCCCTTGTCGGCAGGACGAAGAAATGATGGTCGTGCAGCACTTGCGGTACGGCGGAATGGTCCAGTGACCCCCGGTATTCAACCTTGACGTTACCCGGAAGTTGCGTCAGCAGTGTTTTGCACCTTCCCCAGTAGGCCTCATCACTTTCCGCCACAGGACCAAAAAGGTTGAGTTGGACTTCCCCTCGGATCTTCTGCAGAAGCTCAAGCAGGAAGTGCAGGTTCTTCATTTCGCTCATCCTTGCGATGAACGTGAGCTTCACCGACCCCGATTCCTTTGCCACGTGCGGAGCCGTCGAAGCAATCGCGTCGCTTATTTCGTAGGCAACATAGATGGAGTCGGGGTTAAGTCGCCGCGCCGGCGCTGCGCGCAATAAATCCGGTTTCTCGCGAGGAGTAGAAACTTTCCACAGTAAATCGTCATATAGGCCTAGCTGCTTCGCCGCTTGCCGGTAAACGACTTTCTTTGTCCCTTTGATTTTCATCGCCTCCGGAGAGAATTCTCCCCGCGGTGCCAGCAGAATTGGAGTACTCCCAAACGCGCCCCGGCGGCGGAGCCGCACTGCCATTCGCGTGAACGTATCTTGAAACGAGTTCAGGCTGATCACATCCGGCCGCACCTCTCGAAAGGCGCGGCGAAGAACTGCTGGCCTGATCGAAGAACAATACAGGACCCGCGCACTTCCAACTCGGTACCACTTGTTCGGCGTCAGGCCAGGATAGCTCTGGGTATCCGTGGCATCTCTATCTCGTGTAACCACGTAGAAATCAAAGTGTGTGTTGAGACCGTTGACCATGTTCGCGATCGAGCGGATAGGCCCACCACATTTGTATCCAGGAAGATAGTAGGGAGCGCAAACAAGCACGCGTTTACGACCCTCGAAACTGTTCGCCGGTGCCAAAGCCTCCGTGATAGGTTCAATCAGCACCGACATGAAATGCTATTCCTCTCCAGCGTGGCTTGGATAAACTCGTCCAGTACTCGCTCGCGGCTGTAATCGCGGTGGATCTGATCGTGCAGCTGCGATGGAGCGTGCTCCGGCAGCTTGCCTGCCAGGTATCGGCCAAGTAAGTCAGCGATGTCCCCGATCACCGCTGATCGCGCCAGCCAAGACGAATCAAATTTACGAATCAGCTCGGGAATCGCTCCCACCGGCGTTGCCAGTACCGGCCGCCCCGCCGAGAGCGCCTCCAGGGCTATCAACCCGAAACATTCCAGTTCTGCCGTCGGTAGGACGAAAGCGTCACATGCGGCGTAAGCGAGCGGCAGGTCCTGGTCCCCCACGCGTCCCATAAAGGTCACGAAGTTGTCCATCTCAAGCGCCCTTGCCTGCGCTTGCAACTTACTCCGCAGCGGTCCGGTTCCACCGATAACCAGATGAAATTTGAATCCCTCGCCACGCAGCCGATGGCTCGCGTCGAGCAATCGGTCCAGTCCCATTCGCGGCGCCAATCGCCGCAACGTAAACAGCACGGGCAGATCCGTCGGCCATCCTAGTTGCGCTTTCGCATGCTCTCGATCCTCCACCGGAACGAAGCGTGAAGTGTCCACCCAACCTGGTATCAACTGCACTGTCCTGGCAAGTTCCTTTCCATGTATCGTGCAGATGCGGTCGATGGTGTACTGCGAAAGGGCTGTAATCACGCGCGAGCGGGACAAACACTCGGCTTCCATTCGGTTGATCATCCACAGTCCTGCCGGGGCGGTCATCCTCCGGACTAAGCCGGAGTTCCTCCAAACAATGGCCATCTCCATCCGGGCGGGGGAATGGATGGTGTAGCAGGAATGGACGGAATCACCGTAGAAATCGAGCGCCGCCAAGTAAGGCAGCGGGACATGTCCATGGACCGCGTGCACTTGCGGCAGATGCCGCGCGAGTACATCAGTGACGGCCTTCTGGTGGCTAGAGCCACGGGCCGGATTCCAAGGCGCCACCTTCGACGGAACATACCTTAGAAGATGAACTCCATCTCTCAGTTCGTGTTCGGGCAGCGAAGGCGCCCCTGGGGCTAAAATCCACGTGTCCTCTCCACAATGTGCAAGCTCAGCAGCTTCATCAAACGCGACTCTTGCCGAGCCCGTAGGCCGATCGCAAAAATGGCCATTCGCAGCAATTAGGACTTTCATTGAGTGACCACGACTGGCACGAGACGGGCAGCTGGCGTCATAGAAAAACTTCGTCGACCATAAACCAACCTTGATAGAAGCAGAAAAACGACTGCGTTTTGGACAGCTCCACTAATCAGCCCCACTGTATCGTGTTCGACATTAGTGAGCGGCATGAGCATCAGAACATAGAAAAAAACATCTCTTTCCGAAAGGCCTCCACCTATGATGTTCATATAAATCTGCAGGCATGCTCCCCAGAGAAACATGCCGATCAGGACACCCTTAGTGCCGCCGATAATATACATGTCGGCTATGCCCGGCACGTTTGTGGAACTAATCCCACCGATACCCATGGCCCAGCTCATGCGCTGTCCCTTATTGAGAATTGGCTTGTCCGGCCATAAGACACGGGGGACAAATGGATAGACGGGTGCCATCCATACAGTTTCGTCACCATTCAAGAGCGAGGGATTAGGCAATTGCAAGACATTACGAACAAGGGTTAAGACAGACAACCTTGACCCGAAATTCTGAAAACCGTTTTGAAGGGCCTGTCCCGAACCATCATATTTGGAGAAAACATCTTCCACCGACTTGTTCAAGGTAGCGATCAGACCGCTCTCTGTGTTTACTTGCGCAGAATAACCCGCATTCAAATTTGCGCGGTACGCATCCACGAATGGGTAGATCAGCATGAACACCACCGGAATCGCCCATAGCAGGCGCGGGAATCGGCCCTGTGTAATCCCCAACAAAATCGCCAAGAAGAATAGAGGCATCAGCACTTCCATCTTCATTCCCGAGATCAGGCCGAAACCTATGTCCAAGATGAACGAAGTTCCAAATATCAGTCGCATCGCGATTGATTTCGATCGCTTCCCGAGAACTTCAATCCCGGAGATCAGCATAGCCATGGCCAACATCCTGGAGGCCATTTCAAGTGATTCTGCAGCAGAGATGGAAGTGTCATATCGCAAAGTAGCGGCCGCGTATGCGGTGATCCCAAGTTTCCACATGACAACATTACTGATCGTTCCCAACGCAAGCATCGCGATTGACGCCAGAAGAATTCGCGAGGATCCACAGGGAAGTGTGGGAGAAAACGTCAGCCTACAGGGCTTCATCAGCATCCAAGACGATAGCCAGAACATGCAAAACCCCAGCAACACGTAGGACATCGCATTGGTATAGGATGAATCTATCCGATCAGCCCCAGTTGCAAATCTCCAAAACGGGATAACAACAAATTCCATTGTTGCCACGATTGTCATGAACGCGGGTGCGCTACACCACTGTGCATTGTGCAGATCATTCTTGAAGAGAAACGCAGCTGCTAAGACAAAAAACCAGAGTGCCATTGTTCCGAAGGCGATGAAGTCAGGAGCACCGTCGTTCAAGACCACATGTATCGACCAGAGCGATGCCGGAACCCCTATCACCACGATCAGCAGCGCCGGCCATGGGAGGGGATCAAGTCTCGTAGCTTCGCGCAGATTTATTCGCATATCGGCTAATCTAAGGCGCATTAACGCCACTCCCACGACTGCCCCTCATTTCGTTCTCGGGATGGACCCCATTACGTAGCGTTTTGACATGAGGTTTCGCGAATGGGTTCTAAACTGAGTTCGCCGCCTACCAGCAACGTCCGGAGGCTAAGTCCAAGCTGGTTGTGCGCCAGCACCAGCATCAAGAGGAAGCTCGTCGTATACGCAATCGACGAAATGATTGCGGCTCCGATATATCCATAACGCGGAACCAGCAAGTAGAGACCGATTGCCGTCACGACCATGCTCACACCTTCGGCAATCGAAGGCAGCCCAGGTCTACCCAGCGCACTCGATCCGTTGTAGAGCACCTGGTTGAGACCGATCATGACAGCGCCAGGCAATAGAATTCGGCAGGCTAGAATTGAACCTTCGAATGCAGGGCCGAAAACGAGACGAATCAGGAATGGCGCAAGTGCGTAGAGCGCGCTCGAACAGAGCAGCAACCAGGTCAACGATGCACGAAAAGAGATCCCAATCGTCTTCTTGGCATCGCCGCTATTTTGACCCGCTCCTCGCGAAAACGTCACAATTCCGGCAGCTTGTGGAAACACAGTGACCGCCGTCGAGAGCGTCACGGCTACCGCATAAAAGCCCAACTGCCGCGGCGGAACGAACAAGGAGAGCGCCATCTGGTCAATCCGCTGGTTGAAGTAGTTGGTTAGGTTCGTGGCCTGGGTCCGACACCCAAAGTCGATAAGGCGCGGGATTATCGACGCATTCCATTTCAGCCTTGGCCTCAGGATGCTCCACATCATGACTGAACCTAGTGCCAGCGCCGTGACGTATCCCGCGAGGGTGAAAAATACAACTGCGCTGAGGGTTCCCTGATCCCTGAAGTACAGCCCCGCCAGCCCGGCAGCGTAGGTTAACGGCGCGACCACCCGGATGAGATTGAAACGCAGCAGGTCTCGTTCACCCTGAAACAGATTGCCTGTATACACACCTAGAATCAATGCCGGCGTGAGCAGTACGAAGATGATTCCCAAGTGCTGGACCGCGGGAGAATATTTCGCCAGTGCAAAAGGAATGACCGCCAAACCGATAATGACGGAGAGAACGCTCTGGATCAACCCGATGGTCGTGGCCCCGGTCGCAATCTCGGAAATTGTGAACGAACGGCGTCCCACGTTGAACGCGACTGCTTGATTGATCCCAAGGGAAAGCAGGGTGGCAATTCCCGTGGGCCAGATGACCACGGCTGCGTACTCGCCTCGCCCCACCGGTCCCAGCATCCTCGCCGACAAGATGCCCGTCAAGATCCCCAGCCCAAGAATGAGACTCTGCCCCAGCATCGTCGAGGCATAAGTTTTCACGAATTCTTCACGCTTGCCGATGGCCGGAAGCTGATACGGTATGGTCTCAGAGGTGGACATCGACTCCCTCATAGGATTTCCAGTGAGGTGCTATCAGAGGAATAGGTTGGCAAGTCTGATTAGATTTGATCTTATGAATCAGGAAGACCGCAAACAGTCTGCTGCTTAGTGAGTTGCTATCGCATAGATGGAAGCTGACGACGCTGAGGCCAGGATCGAGGAGCCGTTGCTAAAGATCGCTTTGAGCTTATCCGTCGGCACGTACACCACATCCCTAGCCTGCAGTTGCACATCGGCGCTTTTCCCCCGGACGATCTTCTTGTAGGACAGTGGAATATCCACTACTGAACCCTGATCATTCCGACGCAAAAGGTGAATAGTGCCGGTGTTCGCTGCAATGGCCGTCCCATTCGCCAGCGAGATAGCCTGCAGCACGTTAAGCGTGCCTTCCTCCTGCATCACATACCCTCCAGGCCGATTCACCGCACCTAACACGTATACGATGCCGGCCTGCTTCACGAGCACGATGTCACCGGGATTTACCATTACCGTGTTGACCGCGTGCGGATCAGTTGCACGAGAATAGTCCACAAGAATCGGTTCTGCACTGGCACTAGCGCGCGTAATCTGCACATGGTTGCCCGCGGTCAACGTGGCTCCGCCGGCAAACGCCAAAACATCCACCAAGCTTCGTGGTACCAACAAAGGATATCTGCCGGGGCTGGCCACTTCTCCAATGATGGTCACTTGGGGCACTGTGTATTCCAACACAGTCAGGTTCACCTGGGGATCATTGAGGATCTGATTCTTCAAAAGCGCATTCCCGATCTGAACCCGAGCTTCAGAGACGGTCTCCCCAGCGACGTGCATCGTTCCCAGAATAGGTAAGGAGAGATCGCCGTGCTGGTCTATGCGAAAAGTTCCCACGAGGTCAGGATCATCGAGAACATTCAAGCTCAGCAGGAATCCTGGAGCCAGCGTCAATTTTGCAAAATCCTCGGGCACCACCATCAGCCCGGAGCTGCGCATCGCGGCAGCAGCGTCCGACCGATCCTGGCTGGTGACTTTAGAAGGGACGGAGCTCATGGTGGAGCCGCCGGAGGCCGGCTGCATCGCGATTTGAGCAACACTTCGGTGCGCAAGCGGAGCCAGAAGCGCAACCACGACCAGCCCTGCAAAGGAGAATTTATGTTTCACATAGTGTCGTCTATTCATAGTATGAGCCGTAGTATTCGTATCCGTAGCCGCCCGACTTAGCGTCAATGCCATTCAGCACGAAACCAATCACCGGCATTCGGTTGCGCTCGATTAATTCAGCAGCGCGAGCCAGCATTGGTCTGGTGACGGCACCGGCCCGCGCGACCCAGATGACGACGTCCACTTTGCTGGAGATCGAGACGGCATCGGTTACCAACAGAGCTGGAGGACTATCCATCAGGACAATGTCATAGCGAGACTGAAGATCTTGCAACAACTCGTCGAAAGCAGTCGATCCCAAGATCTCCGAAGGCATGGGTGGATGCGGACCTGCCGGCAGCACGTCCAGCGTAGAGACATGGGTTCCCCTGATAATTGCCTCGTCGCTCGTCATTGTGCCAGCCAGCACATTGCTAAGTCCGGCTTTATTGGAGACTTCCATCATGTGCTTCATACGTGGCCTGCGCATGTCGCACTCCACGATGATTACCTTCTTGTCATGCTGCGCGAAAGCGATGGCGAGATTTGTTGTGATCGTCGTCTTACCTTCCCCAGGAATGCAGCTAGTTACGAGAATGGTCTTGGGACCGCCACCGGCCCGGGAGAGCATAATTGAAGTGCGCAGCGCGCGGAATGCCTCCGATGCGCCGGATTTGGGTTCGGTCAGCATCCAGACTGCGGCTGAAGTGGGGGAGGGCAGTTCTTCCCGCTTAACTTTGTCCTGCAGAAGGAGTGTTCCATAGGTTCTGACGGGATCCCCAAACCTCGGGATCAGACCGATCACAGGCTTTCGGGTGACTTCCTCCGCCTGCACGATGTTGGTCACCGTCCGGTCGAGATTGTCTGCGGTAAACGCAGCCGCGAAACCCAGAAGGAGCCCAAACAGTGTTCCCAACGCCAGGTTCATCAAAGGTTTCGGGCGAATTGGAACCGATTGCGATCGCGCCGGATCTACAACCGTGATATTCGTGGCTTTGATGCCCGCGGAAACATTTGCTTCCTGCAGCTTGGTGTAAAGATCCTCGTATAGTTTTTTGCGGGAGAAGGCTTCCTGGCTCAGGACCGCAAACTGAACCGCCTTCTCATTGAGTTTGCCGGCCGCCGTCTGCTGCTGATCGAACCGTTGGCGGAGCGTGTCTTCTGTGTGCTGTGCCAATTGAAAGTCCACTTGCGCACGCTTGGTGATTGCGCCCAGTTCGTCGCGGATTTGCTCATCCAGCGCCTGTATCTGCGTTTGCATTTCCTTAAGATGACGATTATTCGCGCCGTAGCTCGTCGCCGCCTCGGCAATGCTGATCTTCAGTTGGCCCTGCTGCTGCCGCAGCTGTCCCAGGAGCGAAAGTCCACCGCTCTGCGTGAGCACCATCGAGTCACTCTGCATTGCCAGGGGATCCTTTCCAATTCCTAGAACCACATCGGCATTGCCTGTTTGCGCAAAGCGATAGATCGCTTCTTTCTCGATGCGATTCGCCTCAGCCACGGTCAACTCGGCGTTGAGTGCGTCGAGCTTCTGAATCACGACGCTATGGATCTCTCCGCCCTCACCTGCCGAATGGTCCCTAAGCCCCGCCGGCGCCGTCACATTCAAGCTGATGATTCCAGTTTCCTTTTCAAAGTCGGTGAGCTTCTTTTCCGAGTCTTCCACGTTGGCCTTCAGGTCTGACAATTGCTTGGTTAACCAGTCCGAGGCCTCGGTGCTGGCGTCATAGTGGGATTGAAGATATTGATTCTTGTAACTCTCGATCAAGGCATTCGCAATCTGCTCTGCCAGCTTCGGATCGTGACTCTCGTAGCTGACCTGAATCAAACGGGTCCCACGGATTGGCTCTACTTTTAAATGCTCTTGGAAAATCCTCAGCAACTGCGTGCGAGTCTGGGGCGCATTTTCTAGCGGCAATCCCTGCTCGGAACTCAGCCCGTGAGCTGCACTTCCCTTTATGGCGAACTCCGGCCGTGAAATTAGATTGAGCCGCTTAATCACAGCCAGGGCCAGGGAGTCGCCTTGGAGAATCGCGGTCTCAGTCTGAAGATCCGTGAGAAGGCTATCTGCACCCGCACTCAATTGCTGAGATAGAGCGTCATCGAGTCCTAAATCCAAAGAACCGGAACTGCTCTTGTTCAACTCGATCGTTGCCGTGGACGCATAGGTCGGCCTCATCATCATCGTCAAGATGCCGACCAACAATACACACATCACGATTGAGCCAATAATCCAATACCGCCGCTGCGTCAACACTCGCATGAGATGGTGCAAGCCATAGGAATTGGCCGAGCTATGATGAGCGGATGTCACCATGGAACTTGTCAAAGTCTCGCTTCTTGCATCGACTATTAAGTGGTTACTCAATTGGTGTCCTCAAAAGTGAAGATGCGCCATGACGCTGGGGAATATTTGATAAGGTCGTCGTCACTGGCAACGCCCTACGGTGAGGTTGGTGATCACCATGTTATCGGTCACAGATCCCTAAGTAACTCTTGCCGAGGACCGAGTTCGTTCTCCAGCGGCAGAACCTACGGCCCGCGTAATCGACCGCCCGCTTATGGCGCAGTCGACAAAGCAGGTTCAGGTACAAGCGCTTTCATCCAGAAGTCGCTATAAGCAGCAATTGCCTCATCGGTGTTTGCGTAGGGCATGTCGTCGCTGGTCAGCACCTGTTGCAGGCCCTGGTGAGCGGCAACTGAAGCGGCCAAGCCCAGGGTGGCAACTCCGGGCTCGAGGTTACGGATCAACCCCTTGGATACACATCTCGCCAAATATTCGTGGACCGGGTCAAAGAGAGGCACGAGATGCTTGCGTAATATCCGTTCCGCACCGTTTTCCAGTTCAAACAAGCTTAGGTACAGCAGTCGAAGCATCTCGGGTTGATGCTGAACGGTTTCGACGAGCATCGCGACAATGCCTGGAATGGCGGTTCGAGGATTCTCGTCGCTTTCGAGCCTTGCTCGCAGTTCCTTGCTGATTCGCAGACGGCGCAAGCGGGATTCGGTTGCGGCCCAGAATAGGTCCCGTTTTCGCGGGAAGTGACGGAATACTGTAACCTCGCTAACCCCCGCCAGTCGGGCGATCTCATGGGTACTGCTGGCAGCGAAACCCTGCCGCGAGAATAGCTGCACGGCCGCTTCAACGATGCGGTTCGCGGTGCCATTCGTGGTTTGGACTTTTAAAACGGTCATGAGGCGCTGTCTTGATTTGGAGGGAGATTCGACAGGGGACAAAAGAAGATAATCGGTACTAAACAAGTTCGACGGCGTCGGCGTCCAGCTCAACAGCTACGCTTTGCTGAATGAGATCCACCGTGAGCACGACCCGCAGACTGTTGGCGTTTCGAATCAGCGTGCCTTCCAGCCCTTGCAGCGCTCCTCGGTTGATCCGCACCCTCCGGCCGATTGCGAGACCACGATAAGGCTCAAATTTCTGCAAGTGCAAACCAGAGCGCAAAGTCTCGATCTCGAAATCAGATAGCTGTGCAGGTTCGCTCTTGGGGCCGACAAACGATAAGACCCCGGGCACGTCCAGTACTCGAATGCGTTCGCTTCGCGGGATGTTCACGAACACATAGCTGGGAAATAAGGGAAGCTCAACTTGGACCTTGCAACCGTTCTTCCAGCGATGAACGCTTCGGAACAGTGGGAGAAAGCAATCCACACGCCGGTGTGCCAGATGCTCGCTAACCCGCTTCTCATGTCTTGGACTCGTATAGATAGCGTACCAGCGGGGAGGGCGCTCGGCTGCCCGACACGGCGGAGGCAAGAAGCTCGCAGTCGTCGCTGAAGTGCTGGCGTTGATTAGTTGAGACAAGGCTTCGCCCCCGTCGCTTAGATAGCGCTAGTTTTGATTTGAAATGTTTGTTGGTGCTCGCGGTCGATGCTGGAGACCGCTTACCTCAACCGCGAGTTGATACAGCTGCGGTGTAAGTAGGCGACTACACTCTTCGCCGCGATTCCTGGATGCATGGCGGGTGCCAATTCGGTATTTTCGCCAACTGGCTTTTTCTCAAGTGTTTAGCCGTGCCAATCCGGGAATCGGCGATGAGCAGCGTCTCAAAACGAGAGCCGCTCAGGAAATAAGACTCGGCAATGTCTCAACCCGACCGATCGTCGACCGTGAAGCTCCCGCTTCAATCTTGTGCGAGGCCCGTCAAGCTTTTCAGCTGGCGTGATGATGAGAGCCATAGGCGGAGCTGAGGTCAGAATAGAGTCCTGGTGTGGCGAACGTATCTGCAGAACCAGGTAGTCCGCTGCCTTAGCGTCTCAAAGCGAGAGAAACTTCCGGCGATTTAATCCGCCCGTCTCATTCGTGATCAGCGAATGACGTTCGGTTGACCGCGACAAACCTGGGTTCGACAGCAGACTAAATTTTATTCGGGCGAGACGAAAGAAGCGACAAGTCGTGTAAGTGTCGAACTCTTCGTGTTTTATCGAACGATGCCTGCGTATGAATTGCAATCTAAGGTGCTAGTTCCTCGGCTACTAGTGTCGAGTACCTGCTTCAAGTTAGTCTCGGCGATTAAAGTGCTCTAATGCAGCGGGGCTCCGCGTGTGACTTTGGTCCGTCCATTCTTGTTGGTTGGGTGGATTGGCTGTTCGCGAATCAAGCTTGAGCACCGGGAGGAAAGGGTGCGTAACCGTTATAAGAAATCCTGTATCTGTATTGCCTTCGTGCTGCTGTCGGCGCTCGCGCTGCTAGCGCAGTCCGATCGCATGGAAGTTAAACGGGGAGACGACCTGCAACTGAAGCTGAGCGATCGTAGCCGCCCGCTACTTACAGCGGCATTGGTCGAAGCTCCGGCGTTCGGCAACGTTAGCAACGACTCCGAACTTCCGGACGCCCCCAGTTCTACCAAGCCCGACGCGTCAACCGCAGGCCCGGCCGCTTCCCCGGTTGTTAAGCGGCAGTCTCACGGCGCGCCACCGGCCGCCTCGGGTGGCCCACTCGCGGTCGATCGCGCAGTGGCAGACCGAAACTACCTGGCGCTTACCGGCGGGATGTTCGGCGCAAGTATTGCCAATGCGGAATTGACCATCCGCTGCTTGCAGCAACACCCTTCCTGCAACGATGTGCCACCCTCCTTACAGAGCCGGGCAGCCCTCTACGGAATCGGAATTCCCGTCGACTTTGGGGTTGCGTATCTGACCTACCACATGAAGAAGAAACACAGCCGGATTTGGTACGTCCCCGCTGCGGCTGTAACCGGCGCCAACATATTTTTTGCCTACCGCGCTTATCACTGGGGGCAGGAGCGTTCTATACCGTGATTTCGCAGCTCTCCGTCTGCGAAGCAAACCGAGAGATCTATCGCGAACTGGAGATGCTCTTGATCTGGTAGCGATCGCAGATCCGGTTCGCGGTGTCCCAAAGAGAGTCAAACTCGCTCAGGCGCGGAACCACAAAACGCAAAGTCAGCTCCCGCAGGATGTTTTCCAGCAGGCAACCGAGTTGAGCCATGGGAGACATGTTTCTTGTGGGGCCCGGGCTTGCAACCGGGCTGCCGCATTACATGGGAGTAGGTTCTCTCCCACGTGCTCTGCGTTCTTCGTCACCGTTGATACAACCGTCGAGCAGACGCGATCTTTGAAATTCATTCCGTACCTATCGTTGGATTCAGTTATAGCCGATTGGGAAGCGGCGAGGTTGTCACTTAATTGTTAAACGATTGTCCCGAAGTTTCGACGGTTCTATCGGCGGAAGGCCTCTACGAGCAAGACTCGGAGCGGGAAACTACTCTTTCCGGCGCACCGGATTCAACGCGCGGCGACCACGTCATAAGGCCGCATCATTTCATTGTCCTCGTGCTCGAGGATGTGGCAATGCCAGACGTAACGGCCGACAAAACCTTCAAAACGCACAATGATCCGCGTGACCATTCCGGGATCGGCCCGCACCGTGTCTTTCCAACCCGCCTCGTTCGGATCGGGCGGCACTGGCGAGCCTGTGTACTTCAGGATGCCCTCGTTTTTATAGAAGAAAGGTTCGAAGCGACGGCGGTCGAGGATCTGAAATCGAACCAGGTGCAGGTGGATCGGATGAGAGTCATCGGTCAGATTAATCAGGTTCCAGATTTCCACGGAGTTCAGGACGGGATCCTCGGTGACCGGCATATTCCAATGAGCGCGATTGAGCAGCATCGTGACTGGATTCTGAGCGCGGTCATCGATTTCGACGAGCGACAGCATGCGCGTCTTTGTGGATTCGGATTCCGGAATCCTTGGCACGGGTTGCAGCACCGAAGGCAGCGAACTGGTGTCTTTGACCTTGCTCCGCGAAACTCGAAATTGCATGACCGTGAAGGCATCGTTCTTAACCACGATCTGCTCTCCTGCATGGCCGGCGAAGTCCACGATCAGGTCCGCACGCTCGCTGGGCGCAAGCAGCACGTGATCGAGCGCAACCGGTGCAGGCAGCAATCCCTGATGCGTGCCGATCTGATGAAAGGTTTGTCCGTTCGAAAGTGAAAGGTGAAAGAATCTGCCGTTGGCCGCGTTGAGAACCCGAAAACGATATCTGCGCGGCTCGACTCCGAGATAGGGAAACAGCTTCCCGTTCACTAAAATCGCGTCGCCAAAATATTCGGGGATCCATGGCGCTTTGGGATCCGGTGAGACCGGATAGTAAAGCTGGCTCTGTTCGTCGAACATGCGATCGTAGATCACCAGCGGAATCTCGTACCGGTCCTTCGGCAGATTCAAAGAGTCCTCGACCGCGTCTCGAATCAGGAACACGCCGAACAAGCCAGCGGCGACATTGAGCCGGTTGATTCCGAGAGCGTGATCGTGATACCAAAGCATGGCCGCATCCTGATTGTTTGGATAGTAATAGATCGCGGATTTCCCCGGCACATACCAGTTCTCCGGATATCCATCGCTCTCGGGAGGGCCTTCGCGCCGTGCAGATGAATTACGGTCCGGACGTCAGGCTTGTCAGCCTCGGAGCCATGGATGTTGTGGTCAATCGGCAGAAAGTGCGCTGGCGGCAGCCCGTTGCCCCATTCCACGAAAAGCCCTTGACCACTTCGCGTTTCCAAGGTCGGCCCCGGAGAGATCGAATCGAAGCCTCAGAGCCGCGTTGGTTTCATATCCCGATGCACTTGGCTTTCGATCTGCCGCATTGTAAAGCGATAGTAGGGAAGTCTGATGGCTGGGTCCGCCGGACTTGGGCGGTTCGCGGTAGTCATTACGAGGTTGGGTGTTGGAAGCCGATCCACAAATGGGGTAAGCAAGCTGGGGTTGAGTAGTGGCCGTACCGGAGGCGTGTGTCGCGCGCAGGGATTGGGGAAGCATTAGAGCCGCACTCATTGCCGCAGAAACGTTCTTCGTGTGATGGACACCGCTGGCTTCTCCCTCACGAGGGTCTAGTCTGTCCCAACAACCTGACCAATGAAAACAGGCATGCGAAGAACGATTTTCGCATGCCCGCTTCTGTTCCAGCTAATTCAAAACCTGCATCAGTCCAGAAAGATCTCGCGGGTGATGCCCAGCTTTGCTATCGAGCCGGTTCGCCCGTGTTCGGATCGAGGAACAATCGGCCATCGCTTCGGTTGTGTTCGAAGTCGAACATTTGGCTGATTGAGCTTGCAATTCCATCGAAGGATCCCTGGCCAATGCGCTGCCCGCCGAGCCAGTTATCCTCGATGAATCGGATGACCGAAGTTTGATCGGTTACGGTGTTATCCACGAAGTTCTCTTTCGACCAGGGAGAGATCACCAACAGAGGCAACCTTGGGCCGTACCCGCAACGACCGAGTGCGTGCGTGTTGCTGGAGTTGATGCCGGGTAGAGAGTTCGCGGCCGTACCACAAGCGTTAGGTCCCGTGAGAGCGTCGGCTGGCCCAGTGGAGGTGTTGACGATCGGACCCATCTGGTGGTCATACCATCCGTCGGAGTCGTCGTACATAATGACGACAGCGGTGCTGTCCCAGTCTTTCTGTTCTTGCAGGAAGTTGATGAGTTTGACAAGGAAGTGCTGTTCATCGATCGGGTCCGAGTAACCAGCATGGCCGTCCTGATAAGCCGGTGCCTTCAAGAAATTCACCGCGGGGAAATTGCCTGCCTTGACGGCATCGAAAAAGTCGTCGATGTCGTACTGGTGGTTCGCCTGACCGTCATGTCCGATTTCAGCGATTGATTTCGGTCGCGTGTGTTGCGGATTGCCGGTGGAGGCATAGTAGCCGAAAAGTGAGTGGTGCGGAATGTAGTCGTTCGTTGTTCCCGCAAGGCCGGTCGAGCTTCGTGCGCAACCGGTGGTGCCATTGGGATTCTTGATATTCAGGTTGAAGCCGCCCATGAACCCTCCCCACGTCACGCCCGCAGCGTTCAGCAGGTCACCAATGTTTGTTCCACCCATTTGGGCTTGGTCGCGAGTCGGGTTGGAGCAAACATCTCCAAGGGGATCCGCGTCGCCGATCAAGGTAAGCGAGCCATCGCTGCCGCCGTTTACCTCGTCGCTAGTACCGTTCAAGGTCTTGGTGACCCCGTTGGTCTGGCCCGAAACAAAGTTCACCACCCCTGGACTCGAAGGACCGAAGGTTGTGCCGTAGGAGTTGTCGCTCATCGAGAAAGCCTGGGCGTAGTTCCACAGGGCGGTCGTCGTGTTGCCGTCGAAATAACCCATTGGCTCGTTGTTATTGCCACCGGTAAAGGTGGGGAACAGATCCATGAGTCCGGCATCGAAAGCTTGCTGTTCGGCGGTGTAATCGTGGTCCTGATCGGTGGTCACGGCTTGTGATCGGTCGAGACGGAACGGATTCGAGGCCGCACTGCCGTTCGCTGGATTCAAGTTAGGATTGAAATTCAGCAACGCGTTGTTGAGGCCGTTCACAGTGGGCGTTCCAGGCTTAGCGTGGAAGTGTGGTTCTCCCTTAGGGTTTAACGCGGTTGGGTAGGTTCCGAAATAGTGGTCAAAGGAAACATTCTCGTTGAAAAGGATAACGATGTGCTTGATCGGCATTTTCTGCCCAGGCGCCTGCGAAGCGCCAAATGCGGGGGAAACACTTGGTCCCAGGGCGGTGGTCAATGCGGTCAGTAAGGCCAGCATTTTCCTGGGGGTAGCTGATGCTCTGATGCGGTCGAACATATTTCTCCTCCGTCCTCCGGCCAACACCGCTATTAAAGGGTTGTTGCCAGGGAATAGGAAGGCTAGCTGGTCCGTGTTTCGCGAGCATGACACGATTGTTAAAGCTTTGTGAATTTGAAATCGCGATTTTGCAGAACGAAGAGCGTGCGAGGACGATGGGAACTCAGCGATGCCTAAGGAGAGCGAATCGAGCCCTTCGTTCGACCCAAGCGACGGGCTAATAGGCAAGGTCGTCCAGCCACATCAGCCCGTCACCGACGCTTCGGCCGTGGTTTTTTCGCGAGAGTAGGAGCATATCGCCGCCGCGTCGACAACTTCCTGGGCTTTCATCTCGCCCTCTTGGCGCGGTTGCTGAAACACCTCAGCGGCGCAAAATGCTAGTCTCAGCGAGGGTCGCGCGACGCGATCGCCACCAATTCCCCAGACGGTGCTCCACCGCTTTTGCGGGCAGGGTTATGACCACTTTGGAGCTGTGCGTCTTTCACGCGGACCTTCTCGGTGTCCCGAGCCGTCGACACAGACGTGACCGTCTGTTGATACCGGTGAGTCGCGACTAGTAGTTCAGACGAGTGCACGACCGCTGCTGCCTGAGCGGGATGAACGACCGCCGCGTTTGGCGCAGGGTCATACCAGTCCGGATTGACGTCCTGCTGGCCATAGGCCGGGAGCAGCAATATCGTAAACATCGCGCCAGATAGCATTGCCATGGATGCCAGGACTCTGCACCGTCCGATACTTTTTGATCCGTTCATGAAATCACCTCCGTGATGAATTGAATTCGACTCGTGGCAGCCGCGACGGTAAGAAATCATGGATGCGATCTTGCACCTGATTGCCGGTGGCGTCCATGGAGACAGTCTGAATTGTTCTGAAGCAATCTGAAGATTGAATGAGATCCTCGTCCATGAGGCCATCAGGACGGGCGCTAGGCGAGTCTCCAGCTGCCGCGATTAACTTTCAGACTTCGTTCGGTGTTCGGGGCGAGCCTTCGGGGTTCCTCGGGGATTTTCTGGATCCAACCCGGCCGCGGTCATGATGGCGCGTCCCAGTTCTTCGGGGGAGACGACAAATCCTTCGGCTGGCACCTGGCTACTGGCATCTTCTTCGGCGGTGGGGGCGACGAAGCGATAGCCTCGGCCGACTACGGTCTGCAGGTACTGCGGCTCGCCGGCATCGTCCGCCAGGGCGCGGCGGATCTTGCGGATGGCGGTATTGATTCCCTGTTCGACGTCGACGAACACATCTTTGCTCCAGAGTTCGGTGGAGATCTGCTCGCGCGTGACCAGTTGCCCCCTCTTCTCGACCAGAAACATCAGCAATTGCAGCGGCAGGCCCTCCAGCCGAACCGGGATGCCACGGCGGCAGAGCTGAAAGCGACCGTAATCCAGCTGGAAATCGTCGAAGCGAACCTTCTTCTCCTGCACGGCACAACTCCTATGTCACTTGCACACGACTAGAGCGGTTTCACTGCAAACTGGAGACGCGGCAAGCCGCCTCTCTACGGGTTCAGAAATTCTGTTCTGCCGGGTTGGCTGTGTCAAGCCCTGTCTTAACGACAAAAAAGGCCAACCCAGCTGCGGCCTCGGTCCTTGTTCCGTTTTTGTAACAGGAGGGCAGATTGGTCCCTCAGGCACTCTCTATGTGTTAACAAGAGGTTGCGGAAACGGCCTTGGCATCGAAATTTAGCGGGGAGGCCATCCCGCGGGCACTATCGAAATGCGCGCAGGAAATGCGCAAAAGGAGGCACCGCGTGGGCACGATCGCAGCCGGTTCCACTTCAAGAGCAATGTCAGCTTTACCTCGAGGAATCAGAGTGCTTAGAGAAAGGGTACTGATCGTCGAGGAGGAGAAAGAGACTCGCGGAGTACTGCGCGATTATCTTGAGGACAAAGGATACGAAATCGCGACCGCCCCGACCTGCTCCGTTACCGAACAAATCTGGCGTACTGCCCGGCCCGATATCGCAATCCTTGATTACACTCTGCCCGACGGAGACGCGGTTGGGCTCGTACCTCGTCTGAAGGCCATTGACGCGTCTATTCCCATTATTATTCTGACCGGATACGGTTCGATCGACCTGGCAGCTGAAGCAGTTAAGCTGGGAGCTGAGCTTTTCTTGCCTAAGCCCGCGGATTTGTCCACGCTTTGCGCGCTGATCCAACGTACTCTGGAGAACCAGCGAAACCACCGTCAGCACCTGGCGGAAAAGACCAGGAATAGCCGCGGGACTGTAGATCCGTTCGTCGGTAAAAGCGACACTATCCGAAGACTTGCTGAACTGGCTCACAAAGCAGCGTTGAGTGATACCCCCGCCTTGATTCAAGGGGAAGCCGGAACCGGCAAGGGAACGATGGCGCGGTGGTTACATGGCAACGGACCCAGAGCTTCGGAGCCTTTCGTGGATCTGAATTGTGGTGAACTCCCGGGGGACCTCCTGGAGAGCGAGTTGTTCGGAGGCGAACGCAACGCTCTTGGCGACGCTTTGCCGAGTAAGGCCGGTCTGCTGGAAATCGCACATAGGGGAACGGTTTTTTTCGATGAGATCGAAAGTGTAGATTTCCATGTTCAGCCCAGACTCCTGAAGGTCGTGGATGACAAACAGTTTCGCAGGCTGGGGGAAGTTTGTGATCGTAGGGTGGATATTCGCTTGATCGCAGCCACCCGGCAAGTGATGGCGCCGGTGCTGCTTCGCAAACAGTTTCGTGGCGATCTGTACGATCGCATGAGCTGGATTTCGCTTTCAGTTCCACCTCTGCGAGAGCGCGTCGAAGACATACCGATTCTGAGCGCCCATATCCTCGGCGAGTTGACTGCCGATATTAGGACAGAGGCCCTGGAACTTGGCGGGGTTGCGGTGCGAGCCCTGCAGGGGTATTCCTGGCCAGGAAACATTCGGGAACTCAGAAACGTTCTGGAACGGGTTGTGCTCGTCACTGGAAAGGACGCTTTGGCCGATCAGGACTTTCGTCTTGATGTACAGATCGAGCAGTACCTTTCAGGCATTGGTCAATTCAGAACTCTAGAGGAGATGGAGCGTAATTACATTCAGCAGGTGCTCTGCAAAGAACGAGGTCGAGTCCAATCAGCCGCCAGGAAGCTTGGCATCCCGCGGAGTTCTCTCTACCACAAACTAAAACAGTACAAAGCGGATCAGTCCGGGCTGCAGTCGGTTTCGTAGCGCACACAACCGAGAACCATATCGCAGGGGTCACGTCAGACGAACCCGACACTCGCCGATCAACTATTGCCCGATCGAGCTCGCAACGGCCGAGAATACATTGTTCGAACTGCCCCCGATTAACCGTACCGTTCCAACCACTAGAACCAGAATTACTGCCAGCATCACAGCGTACTCCGCGATGTCCTGGCCCTGTTCGTCAGACCATAGCCTTTTCATTAACTTAGCCATACTACCTCCAGTATTGGTGTTACAGTGCGACTATGATGCGCGGACGGGACGTGCTTGTCAATTCATAGTTGTATCCCCGGTTACGAATTTATGCGGCCTGTCAGCGTTTGTCGCGCAAGCCATTTAGAATAATCGGCGATGCGCCTTGTGCTCGAGTTCGACAACGTTACGAAAGAGTATCGTAGTTTTGCCAGTAAACGTCGCCTTCGCGCACTGGACGGCTTCAGTTTGACCGTGGAGGCGGGAGAGATTTTCGGCTTCCTGGGACCAAACGGCGCAGGCAAGACCACCGCAATTCACCTCGCGATGGGTTTTATGCGGCCGACGAGCGGTACCGGTCGTCTGCTAGGAGAGCGCTTTGGTCATCCCGGCACCCGCCGCCGCGTAGGCTTTCTCGCCGAGAGCGTCGCTCTCTACCACCGCCGAGCGGAACGGCTCGTGCGTTTTTACGGGGCGCTCAACGGGATGAGTGGAAAGCATCTTCAGGACCGGGCGCGACAGGTTCTGGAAATCGTGGGACTGCAGGATCACGCGAACCGCAACGCGGGTAAGTTCTCCCGAGGCATGCTCCAGCGCGTCGGGTTGGCCCAGGCGATAGTGAATGATCCTGAATTGCTCATTCTGGACGAACCTACCTCGGCCTTGGATCCATTGTCGCGAGTCGTGGTTCGCGAGTTGCTGCTCAATGCCCGCAACGCCGGCAAGACTGTCTTTCTTAGTTCCCATTTGCTATCTGAAGTGGAACTAGTGTGTGATCGTGTCGCGGTGTTGCATCGGGGCAGACTGGCACGCATGGGGCGGACAACAGATCTTCTTCAAGCCGGCGATCAGACTGAAATTGTAGTTCGCGCCATCGCCGTAACCCAGTTCGAAGGCGCCGTGGCCCGGGATGGAGTTGTGAGCTTTTCCGTGCCCGCTCCCAACCAACGCGAAGCATTGGAAAAAGTCTGGAACCTGGGAGGCGAGGTGGTAAGCGTAAATCCGCTGCGGCGCTCGTTGGAGGAGATTTTCCTGGAAGTAACCGCCGATCCGCAATCTACCGCTTCGAAAGGCGTTCAGTGAAGCCCGTTCTGCTGATCGCCATCAATTTCGCCCGCGAACAGCGTTGGCCCATGCTTACTCTGTTGCTGTGGGTCCTGCTGCTCGCGTTTCTCGGGCTGGTTTCCGACATTCACCGCCAACGCGACGATCTGCTCTTCGTTTTCAAGCTGGACGCTGTATATGTCTCGGCGTTCAGCATATTCTTCGGCGGTTCAGCTATCTACAACGAGCGCAGGTCCCGTCGGATTCTAGCCGTACTCTCGAAGGCCGTGGGACGCCAGCAGTATCTTTCTGGACTTGTGCTTGGCGTAACCATTGCGTGCGCGGTCTATTGCTTCGCCCTCGGTATGACCGGAAGCTGGACAGTCGGAGCGGCAGGATTTCCTATCTCGCACGTTTGGTTCCTCATGGTTTGCCTGCTCGCCGCCTGCGCGTTAGCTGGAACGGTAGCTCTGATGTTTTCTACGTTTCTGAACCCTTTCTTCGCAGCCGGCGCCACCGCGATGGTCCTGGGCCTTCCCGCTCTAGCTGGCCAATTCCTGGGGCCGCACTGGGGATACGTCATACCGGTGTGGGAACTCGGCGCCACGGTAGTCAATTCTTCTTTTGAATCGCCGGGAACAGCTTCCTGGTTTCCGATCCTATTGGCGGGAGTAGAGACCCTGGCATTCTGGCTGCTGTCTGCCCGTATCTTTGCCTATGTGGATATCGCCGTCGCGGTGGAGTGAATGACAGGGCGACTCTCAGGCTACGAGTGGGAAGGTATGGCTTCAACCATGTCGTATGGGCTGCACAAACTCTCGGCTTCTAGGCGCTGAGGGGTTGAGCTCGCGACAATTTGAAGCTCTAACGCGCCCACTCAGCCGCGGTGCGCGCGGCATAGTCGAGAAGTCGTCCGGGGAGCACACCAAGATAAATGGTTGCGGCCAAGCTGATAGCAAGCGCAGTTCCAAGTCCGAGCGGAATCGGTGACACCGGCACTTCCTCTCGCGCTTCGCGCATGTACATCACGACGATCAGCCGCAGATAATAGTAAGAAGCCACCGCGCTGTTGAGAACGCCAATAATCACCAGCCCGACCAGATTGGCTTGCAGCGCCGCACTGAATACGTAAAACTTGGCGAAAAAACCACCGGTAATTGGAATACCGATCAAGGACAAAAGAAAAATCGTCAGAATCGCCGCCAGCAACGGGCTGCGCCGTCCAAGTCCCTCATAATCTTCCAGCGTAACGTAACGTTCGCCCTCGCCAGCGATATGGCTGATCACAGCAAAAGCCCCGACGTTCATCGCTGCGTAGGTGGCCGTGTAAAACATCGCGGCTGGAATGCCATTGTTGGGCAAAGCCGCATATGCAACCAGCAAGTATCCGGCGTGAGCAATGGAAGAGTACGCCAGCAACCGCTTCACGTTGTCCTGCACGAGGGCGCCGAGGTTGCCCACGGTCATCGACAGGGCGGCCGCGACCCAAATCAACCAGAGCCGCCCCGGAGCGTCAGCTTCAAACATGATCCGCAGCAACACCGCGAACACCGCCGCCTTGGGAGCGGTGGACATGAATCCGACTACGGGCGCGGGTGCACCTTCATACACGTCGGGCGTCCACACGTGGAACGGAGCTGCCGCCACTTTAAAGCCCAGGCCCACGAACATGAACGCAACTCCGACATAGGCCAGGATTGGAATGTCCCCGGAGCGGAGCGCATCTCCGATTACGCTGATGCTCGTCGAACCGGTGGCTCCGAACATCAGCGCGACTCCATAGAGAAAAAACGCGGTCGCAAACGAGCCGAGCAGGAAGTACTTGACCGAAGATTCGCTGCTGATCGCGGCGCGCCGTCGAAATCCAGCCAGAATGTAAGTGGAGATCGACGAGATTTCCAGCGCGATAAAGATCAGAACAAGTTCCACCGCAGACGACATCAAGCTCATGCCGACCGCGCCGAACAAGACTAACGCGTAGTATTCGCCCGCGCGAATCCGTTGCACTTGCATGTACTCGTAAGAGGTCAGGATTACAACCGCGGTAACGGCCGCAACCAGAAAGTGGAAGAAGACGCTGAAACTGTCCACCCGCACCATGTTCCAGAAGCCCAGGCCCGGATATTGCGACTGGAACAACGTTGCCACCAGCGTTGCCAATGAGCCAACCAGCGCAATGGTTCCCAGCGTCCTTTGACTACCACGCTCGTCCATCACAGGATCGAGCACCATCACGATCATGCCAAAAACCGTCAGCACAATTTCTGGCAAGATCCGCACATAGTCGGCTGCCTGGGGAATCACTTGCACGAGGTCGTTGGCGTTGTTCACCGGCCGACCACCTTGCCGACCAGTTGCGCGAACGGTGCCAGTGCCGTTTGTACGGCGGGATCAATCGAGTTTAGCCAGAGCAGCGGCGCCACGCCCATCACCAGAGCGGCGGCCGCCGCGGGCCAGAGCGCAGCGCGTTCACGTCCGCTCAGATCGGGCAACGACAGGTTGATCGGGTGCGTAACTTTGCCGTAGAAGACCCGTTGATACATCCAGAGCAAATAACAGGCGCTCCAGATGACGCCCGTTGCACCCAGAATGCCGTAAACTGCGCGATCGCGGAAAGCGCCGCTGAGCACCAGGAACTCGCCCACGAAGCCGTTGAGCAGAGGCAATCCCACGGACGCGAGCACGATGAACAGAAAAAATGTAGCGTAGACCGGCATGGGAGTGGCGAGACCGCCAAATTCGGCAATCTCGTAAGTATGGCGCCGCTCGTAAAGAATTCCCGCCAGCATGAACAGCGCTCCTGTGGAAACGCCATGCGCCAGCATGACGAAGGTCGCGCCATCCAGTCCTGCCTGGGTGAAGCTGAAAATTCCCAGCACAACAAAGCCGAGGTGGCTGATCGAAGAGTACGCGATCAGCTTCTTCATATTCGGTTGCACCATCGCGACCAGCGCGCCATAGACGATGCCGATCAGCGCCAGCACCATGATCCACGAAGCATTGCTCCGCGACTGCTCAGGGAACAGGCCGAGATTGAAGCGAAACATGCCATATGTGCCCATCTTGAGCAGAACGCCGGCCAGCAGAACCGAACCCGCCGTGGGCGCTTCTACGTGCGCGTCAGGCAGCCACGTATGGACCGGGAAAACTGGAACTTTCACCGCGAACGCGATGAAGAATCCCAGAAAAAGCCAGAGCGCCGCGCCAGAAAAATTCTCGACCTGGCCATTGTGGATTGCCGTCTGGATGCTGACGAAATCGAACGTTCCAGTTTTCGCGTAGAGCCACAGGATCGCCGCCAGCATAAACATCGAAGCGACCATGGTATACAAGAAGAACTTGACCGCCGCATACACGCGGCGTCCGTGCCCGTAAATGCCGATCAGCAAAGCCATCGGAATCAACGTAGCTTCCCAGAAGAAGTAAAAAAGAAATAAATCAAGCGCGACGAAGACGCCGATCAGCGCCGTCTGGAGAACTAACAGCAGAATGAAAAATTCCTTCACTCTTTCATGAATCGACTTCCACGAGATGAGCACGCAGAGCGGCGTCAAGAACGTGGTCAGAACCACCAGCCACATGGAAACACCATCTACTCCCATGTGGTAATGGATATTCGGATTCGAGATCCACTGATTGTTAACCTCGTATTGAAACGCGGTTTGTCCTCGCTGAAAATGCACCGGCAGGTGCAAGGAAAGAACAAAATCGAGCAACGAGACCACGAGAGCAAACAGACGAATATCCCGGTCGCGCCGCGGAAACAGCAGCAGCAAAAGCGCACCCGCCAGCGGAATGAACGTGACCAGCGTAAGTATCGAGTTGTCCAGCGCGGTGCTCATCGTGTTCCCGTCCAGACCATGTACGCGATCACGACCGCCGCTCCCGCGGCGATCCATCCGGCATAAGAGCGAAGATTACCCGACTGCATATGGCGCACAGCGTCGGAAACCTCGCGTGCTCCCTCGGCGCTGTTGTCCAGGGTCGCATCGATGACGTCCTGATCGATGCCATGCCAGAGAATCCGAGTCGAGCCATCGATGAGAGGCTTCACGAAGACAGCTGCATAAATCTCGTCCACGTAATATTTGTGCACGACGACTTCGTAGAGACCACCTAACGCGTGAGCAATTTCCTGCGGCAACTGCGGCCGCTTCTGGTACAAGAGCCAAGCCAGAAAGAGTCCCGAGGCAGCAGCAAGAACTGAAATGCTCTCGAGGAGTCCTTCCGAAGCACCGTGCTCTTTCTGCTCCGACACCGGAGTCGCTGTGCCCACTTCCTCAAGCGAATTTGCGGTCACGCCGGCGTGAAGCACCGGAGAGAGAAACTTGTCGAAACGTTCTCCGCCAGCCCAACCACCACAAATCGAAAGCAACGCCAAAATCACGAGAGGTATGAGCATGATCGTCGGGCTCTCATGAATACCGCCATGCCCGTGTGGCGCGGGCGCACCCGCCCGCGAACCGCTGACGGCGTGAACGTGGTCGTCGCCATGAGCAGTCACGGTTTCGCCTCGGTACTCGCCGAAGAACGTCAGGAACCAGAGCCGGAACATATAAAAAGAAGTCAAGAAAGCCGTGAACACGCCGATCGCCCAGAACACCCAGCTCCCATGCTCGCCCGAGAATGCCTTCCACAGGATCGCGTCCTTGCTGAAGAATCCCGCGAATGGAGGGAATCCCGCGATGGCAAAAGTTGCCGCTGTCATCGTCCAGAACGTCCAAGGAATGTAATGCCGCAACCCGCCCATGCGGCGCATGTCCTGCTCGCCGCCGATGGCATGGATCACCGAACCCGCCGCGAGAAACAGCAGCCCTTTGAAGAACGCATGAGTCATCAGATGGAAAATTCCCGCGGAATACGCGGCTACGCCACAAGCTAGAAACATGTAGCCGAGCTGTGAAATCGTAGAGTAGGCCAGAACTTTCTTGATGTCAGTCTGGCAAACGCCAATCGTCGCGGCGAACAAAGCCGTCAACGTTCCGACGATCGCAACCACCATCAAAGCTTGCGGTGCACGATCGAAAACCGCATGCGACCGCACGACCATATAGACCCCGGCGGTCACCATGGTCGCTGCGTGGATGAGCGCGGAAACCGGCGTCGGGCCTTCCATTGCGTCCGGCAACCAAACATAAAGCGGAAGCTGCGCCGACTTTCCGGCACCTCCCACCATCAGCAGCAGGCCGATCGCAGTCAACAAACCGGCGCCAGCGGTTTCTGCAGGCATGCCGGATACGATTCGAAACACCGGCTCAAAACTCAGCGAGCCAAAATGTTTGATCATCAGGAACAGCGCGATCAAGAATCCGAAGTCACCAATGCGATTGACGATGAATGCCTTTTTGCCGGCGGAGGCCGCGGAATCCTTCGTGAACCAGAATCCGATCAGCAGATAAGACGCCAGCCCCACCCCTTCCCATCCGACAAACATCAGGAGGTAGTTGCTGGCCAGAATCAGCGTGAGCATGAAGAACATGAAAAGATTGAGGTACGAGAAAAACCGGTAGAACCCACCCTCTTCCCACATATAACCGACCGAATAAATGTGAATGAGGAAGCCGACCCCAGTGACCACCAGTAGCATTACTAACGAAAGTTGATCGAGGTAAAACGCGAAGTCCGCCTGAAAATCGCCAGCGCGTATCCACGACGCCAGCCTCTCCACATGAGGCAGCGTCAAAGAAGAATACTGGCTGACAATCCACAGCGCCATCGCAAACGCGGCGCCGCAAAATCCAAGCGCAATTGCCGATACGGTCTGACGCGAAAAGCGCTTCCCGAACAGACCATTAATGGCAGCGCCCACCAGAGGCAGCACCGGAATCAGCCAGAGATAAAGATTCGGCGTCATAGTTTAAGCAGGTTTACCCGATCCACGTTAAGAGTCTCTCGCGTGCGGTACACGGCAATAATGATCGCCAGCCCCACTGTCGCTTCCGCCGCTGCCACCACCATCACAAAGAACACAAAAACTTGTCCGCTGAGCGCGTGCCATTGCGCTGCGAATGCAACGAAAGACAAATTCACACCATTGAGCATCAGCTCAATCGACATGAAAATGGTGATGATGTTGCGCTTGATCAGAAACCCGGTCACGCCACAGGCGAACAGGATGCCGCTAAGCACAAGGTAATAAGAAAGCGGTACCATCAGCCCTCCCTCTTGTCGGGTTGGCTGGATGCTTCTCGCACCGACGCCGGATGGCTCGCCAGGACTACTGCGCCCAGAATCGCGATCAACACAAGGACCGACGTTACTTCAAATGGAAGTAGGAAATCATGAAAGAGCAGCCATCCGATTACCTTAGGCGGACCAGGGAGTGCGCCGACTGCCACGTTTCCCGTACCTGAGCGTTCAAGCAGTACCCACGCAACCAGCACACTGCCAATGAGCATTCCGGGAATCCCAAACAGCATCGCCACCCGGCTGCCTTTGCTTCGGTCTTCTACGCCAGCGTTCAACAACATGATCACGAAGACGAACAGCACCATAATCGCTCCGGCGTAGACAATCACCTGCACGGCCGCGACAAACTCCGCGCCCAACAGCAGATACTCGACCGCGAGCGAACCCATGACCACGACCAGCGACAACGCGCTGTTGATGGGGTGCCGCTGCACCAGCAGATTGACCGCGCCGGCAACGCACACCAAGCCAAACATCGAAAATACAAGCAAATGAAGCATCGTTTAATTCTTGCGCTACGATCTCAATGCCACGATCAAAGCCGTGATTACCAGGTTCGCAATGGCCAGCGGCAGCAGAAACTTCCACCCGAACGCCATCAACTGGTCGTAGCGAAACCGCGGCAACGTGCCGCGCACCCATATATAAAGGAACAGAAACGTGAATATCTTGGCCGCAAACCAGAACACTGGCAGGATCGCTTGCACAATGGGCGGTCCGAAGCGATGCGGCCCATGCCATCCGCCCAGGAAAAGCAAAGTTGCCAGACATGCCACTGTAATCATGTTGGCGTACTCCGCCATGAAGAACATCGCGAATTTCATGGCGCTGTACTCGGTGTGGTATCCGGCGACCAGTTCGGTTTCCGCCTCCGGCAAATCGAACGGAATTCGATTGGTTTCGGCGTACGCAGCCATCAGATAGATGAAGAACGCGACGAACTGTCCCTGGAAAATGTTCCAGCGCGGGATGAATCCCCAAAATGTTCCGCTCTGCGCATCGACGATATCTCGTAAACTGAAACTACCCGCCATAATCAGTACGCCGACCAGCGAAAGGCCGAGTGAGATTTCGTAACTCACCATCTGCGCGCTGGCGCGCAATCCGCCCAGCAGCGAATATTTGCTGTTCGACGACCAGCCAGCCAGTGCAACGCCGTACACGCCTAACGAAGTGATGCCCAGCACAATCAGCAGGCCGATGTTTACATCGACGATCTCGAGCGGCGTGTGGATTCCGAACACCGTAATCCAGTTGCCGACGGGAATGAGCGAGATCGAGGTTAGCGCGAAAATCAACGCGATCATCGGCGCCGCAATGTACAGCGGCTTGTACACGTGCGGCGGTAACAGATCCTCTTTGAAAATGAACTTGACTCCGTCCGCCAGCGGCTGCAGCAGGCCAAACGGGCCCACCCGCGTGGGGCCCCAGCGATTCTGAATGTGGCCCACAACCTTGCGCTCCAGCCACACCGTGTACGCGACAGCCGTAAGCAACACGCCGAGTGCGATCACAATCTTAATGACGGAAACGAGAATGAATACGCTTAGGCTCAAAAAGATCTTTCTTGAGAATTGTTACTTGCGTAATCCCAGGAGGCATCGGCCACGAAGGATATGCCGCATTCTGACACAGCTGCTTAATTGATACTCCTCGCCCGGTCCTTTGCGGCTAAAGCCACTCGGGATGATAGCGCGAGGAGAGTTGGTAGTTCAGTCGGCGGCAACCTCTGCCTCGGCCGGCTGCTTGTGACGATTCTCAATTACCGAATTCAAAGTGCGGGAGTAACGGCCCAATGTGCCCGAGCTGAAAAGACTATCCTGTGCGGGCACGATCAACTCCGGATTATGCAGAGCCCCAGGTCCGCTTCCGGACAAAGTCGTGTGCTGGTCGTTGCCGGCCAGGATATTCATCCGGGAGACATCGTAGCCGGGCACCAGTCGCTGAATCTCGTCCAGAATGGCCATGGGATCGAATGGGCTCATCTTCGGTTCGAGCCCGTTGGCTTCAAGCCATACCGCGTGCCGGTCTGCTTCGCCGGATTGCGCGCCGCGCGATTGTCCCATGTCTGTGCCGACTCCTCGCCCAAACGGGACCAACCGCTGAACTTCGAAACCCATCGCACCCGCAATACGGACGATCATCTCGAAATCAGATTTTGTGCCGGTGACCTCGCCCGCCTTCTTTACCAACTGCAGGTCGCCGCACGTATTGGTGAACGTTCCTGACTTCTCGTAAGCATTGGCGGCAGGTAACACCACGTCGGCAATCACGGCCGTCTCGGTCAAGAACATGTCTTGCACCACCACGAAACTGTTCGAAAAGGCAAAGGGATCGATACCGAACTGTTCGACCGGATTTGCACCAACAACGTAAAAGGCCTTCAACTGACCGGCTTTCGCGCTTTCGACCATCTCCGGCAGAGTCAAGCCAGGTGTTTGTGGGACGCTGTCCCACTCTTCGTGAAACTTGCCCTTATCCGAAACCCGCTGATAGCCCGGAAGCAGGTCGGGATAGAGGCCCATGTCGGCAGCGCCGCGCGAGTTGGAGTAGTCACTCAAGCAAACGACTTTCGCACCTCGGATACCCGAGGCGAACTCCACAACCGAAGTAATGTCCCTGCCCCGGATCTCCGATCCAAAAATTATGACGAGGTTTGGTTCGCCGCGCAGTTTGTCACGCAAGGCGATCCAGGAATCGCGGCCGGTTTCTGCGCTCACAATTGCTTGTACAACCGCGTCGTCGCCCGCGAGAAACGCAGCCAGTTGTCCTTCTGATCCGGCCGGAATCTGGACGAAGCTGGTCGCTTGCCGACGCAATTTAATAGGCTGCGAATTGATCACGTACAATCTTGCCCGATGCAGCCGGACATTATTCCGAATCTGCCACGCGAGCAATGGATGCTGCTCAGTGGGATCGTTGCCGATCAGCAAAATCGCGGGGGAATTAAAAACCTCCCTCATGGTGGCGGTTGATTCCGGCTTTCTCGCGAGCGCTGCAGCCAGAGCCGGGAAGTCCGCAGTGCGATGGTGGTCGATGTTATTCGTTCCCAGCACCACGCGAGCGAACTTTTGCAGCAGGTAATTCTCTTCATTAGTGGTGCGGTTAGATCCGAAAGCCCCGATCGCTTGTCCCCCGGCCTGGTCGCAGATCTCCCTGAATCGTTTCCCGATCAACTCGAACGCTTCTTCCCATGTTGACGCAGTCAATCGTCCGTTCTTGCGGATCAACGGCTGCGTCAGGCGATCTTCGTGATGCGCAAAATCGAAAGCGTAACGTCCCTTGATGCAAAGAAAGTCGCCATTGATGCCGCTCTTGTCGCGATTGTCCCCGCGCACAATCTCCATGCCGGTATCGGATCGGCGCACGCCCAGCGTCGTTTTGCAGCCGTCGGCACAGTGGGTGCAAGTCGTGCCTACGTGCTTCATCTCCCAGGGGCGCGTCTTGTAGCGATACGCGCCCGAAGTCAGCGCGCCCACGGGGCATATGTCGATGCACATACCGCACTCTTCGCATTCGAGATGATCATCCTGATTGGGCGCGATGATTGAGCTCACGCCTCGGTTCTGCACGCCCAGAGCCCACACATCCATGCCCTCGCCACAGACCCGCACGCAGCGGTAGCACAAGATGCAACGCGGTCTGTCGAAGAAAACCACCGGTGACCACTGTTGCTCTTCCTTATGATTCTTGGCGTCGATGTATTTCGATTCGGCGGCACCATAGGAGAAAGTCATATCCTGCAGTTCGCATTCGCCGCCCGCATCGCAAACCGGACAGTCGAGCGGATGATTGCCCAGCAGCAATTCAACCATGCCCTTGCGCGCCTGATGAATCTCCGGCGTGTCGGTCGAAACGATCATGCCCTCGCTGATCACCGTAGTGCACGCGGTCTGCAGCTTGGGCATTTTTTCGACCTTGACCAGGCACATGCGGCAAGCGCCCTGCAATGAAAGATTAGGGTAGTAGCAGAATGAGGGCACCTCGATGCCTACGCTCTTGCAAGCCTCAATGAGCAGGGTCCCGGCGGGAGCGGTGACCTTCTTGCCGTCCACCGTAATGTTTACGTCAGCCATAAAATCGTCGTTGGTCGTTCGTCGTCAGTCGTTGGCAGACGCATCGGTGTCGGCTGCGTGAGCCAACGACCAACGGCTAACGACTTAAGCCATTACCGCTGCTGGCTCACCCACGCCCACCTTCTCAAACGGACACGGCCTGCCTTCCAAATGATCTTCAAATTCCTTGCGGAATTTCTTCACGATGGAAATCGTCGGCATGGCCGCCGCGTCGCCCAGCGGACAGAAGGTGCGTCCCAGCATGTTTTCCGAAAGGTACTGAATGTTATCGATGTCTTTCTTAACTCCGCCACCGGCGTGAAATCGCGTCAATGTTTTCTTCAACCAGTCCGTGCCTTCGCGGCAGGGGATGCACCATCCGCAACTCTCGTGCTGATAAAACTTCATGATCCGCAAAGCAAATTTCACCATGCAGGTGGTGTCGTCCACGACGACGACGCCGCCTGAGCCGAGCATCGTTCCCGCTTTCATCATTGAATCAAAGTCCATGGAGACATCGATTTCGCCAGTTGTCAAGACTGGGCAACTGGAGCCGCCCGGAACCACAGCCTTCAAAGCGCGGCCATTCGAAATGCCACCACCCACTTCATAGATCATTCTTTTGAGGTTGTAGCCCATGGGCAACTCATATACCCCAGGCCGATTCAAGTGCCCGCTCAAACAGAACAGGCGCGTCCCGCCATTCTTGGGCGGCCCGAGCTTAGCAAACCAATCTGCGCCGCCCAGCAGGATGTGGGGCACGCTCGCCAGCGTCTCTGCATTATTAATGACCGTCGGTCCGCCCCACAGCCCGACCACAGCCGGGAAGGGAGGCCGGATTCGGGGGATGCCGCGCTTGCCCTCGAGCGATTCCATCAGTGCCGACTCTTCGCCTACTTCATACGCCCCCGCACCGCCATGCCAGTAGACTTCGAAATCATAGCCGCTGCCGAAAATGTTCTTGCCCAGAAATCCCCGCGCGTAGGCATCCTTGATCGCCTTCTGCATGATCTCCAGTAAATATCGGTACTCGCCGCGGATGTAGATGTATCCAGCGTGCGAGCCCGTAGCAATTCCCGCGATCACCACACCTTCAATCACCGCGTGTGGGTCGTGCTCAAAAATCAGACGGTCTTTACAGGTGCCCGGCTCGCTCTCATCGCCATTACACAAAATGTATTTCGGCTTCGAGGATTGCTTGGGCACGAACGACCACTTCATCCCAGTGTTGAATCCCGCTCCGCCGCGACCGCGCAGACCGGAATCCTTCACCAGATTGACGATGGCATCCGGCTGCATCCCCAGCGCTTTCTGGACGGCTTTGTAGCCGTCGAGCTCCAAGTAGCGATCGATATCAGTCGCACCCCTGCCAAAGCGTTTGGAGACGACTTTCACTTCGTCGGGATGGGAAACCAAGTCAGCCATGTTAGTGAGTCATTGACTCAATGAGTCATTGACTCAATTCTTTCTATATCCGTCCAGAACCCTGTCGATCTTCTCCGCGGTCAAGTTCTCGTGGAAGTCATAATTCACTTGCACAGCCGGAGCCCAACTGCATGCCCCGATGCATTCGACCTCCTCGAGCGAGAACATGCCGTCCGGCGTCGTGCCTTTGTGTCCGATGCCCAACCTCGCCTTGCAGTGATCGAGAAGCTCTTCACCACCGCGCAGCATGCACGCAATGTTCGTACAAACCTGCACATTGAATTTGCCGCGAGGCTTGGTCGTGAGCATGGAGTAGTAGCTGATTACGTTGCTTACCTCGAGATCGGTCAAATCCAGCCGCTGCGCAATCTCATGAATTACGTCATGGTTTAGATAGCCGACTTCGTCCTGCGCATAAAGAAGCGTCGGCACGAGCACAGACCGCTTCGTCGGATAATGCGTCAGCATATCCGCGAAACGCGCCTCGAATTGGTCCGAAAACTTCATAGCGTAGGAATTAATATCGATTGTCATTCCGAGCGGAGCGAGGAATCTGGGTTTGCGCCGGTGCTGGCGAGAACCTAGATCCCTCGCTTTGCTCGGGATGACAAGTTTAGAGTTCCTTCCCTCGTGCCCTTAATTGGGTAGCGCCTTTTCTAATCCCGATCATTGTCTACCGGTCAATTTCCCCTAGTACAATATCGATCGATCCGATCGCCGCCACTACATCAGCGAGCAATCTTCCTTCGCACATCTTCGGAAGCAGTTGCAGATTCGCCAGGCAAGCCGCCCGCATGTGCACACGATACGGCTTAGCCGTGCCGTCGCTCACCACGTAATACCCCATTTCGCCACGCGGCGATTCCACGGCTTGATAAACCTCGCCCGCCGGAACCGCAAAGCCCTCGGTAATGATCTTGAAGTGATAGATGAGCGCTTCCATTTGCGTCTTCATCTTTTCGCGGTCCGGCAACACAACCTTCGGCGCATCCGCTTTGATCGGACCTTCCGGCATACCGTCGAGCGCCTGCTGCACGATCGCGATCGATTCACGCAGTTCCTGAACCCGACAAATGTATCGGGCGAACACATCGCCGTCCTGCGCCACCGGCACTTTGAACTTGAAGTTCTCATAGCCTGAGTACGGCATATCCCGCCGCAGATCGAAGTCGACACCGCTGCCCCGCAAGGTAGGTCCGCTCGCGCCCAGTGCGATGGCATCTTCCGCCGTAATCCGCGCCACGCCTTTGGTCCGCATCGTCCAGATGGGGTTTCCTGTCAGCAGGTTTTCGTACTCATCCACCTTGGAAGGGAAGCGATTAGCGAAATCGCGCACCCGGTCAAAGAATCCCAGCGGCGGTTCGAGAGCCACGCCGCCGATGCGGAAATACGACGTCATCATGCGCTGGCCGCTGACCGCCTCGAACAAACGCAAAACATCCTCACGCTCGCGGAAGCAGTAAAGAAAAACGGTGAGCGCCCCAATGTCCATGGCGTGCGTACCCAGCCAGACGAGGTGCGAGTTGATGCGGGTCAACTCATTCATCATCACCCGCAGCCATTGCGCCTTAGGAGGGATCTCCAGCCCGAGCAGTTTCTCGACCGCCAACGCATAGCAGAGGTTGTTGGTCATGGGGCAGAGGTAATCGATGCGGTCGGTAAGCGGCACTACCTGCTGGTAAAACTTCGCTTCGCAAGTTTTCTCGATCCCGGTGTGCAGATACCCGATGTCGGGCATGAGCCGCACCACGGTTTCGCCGTCGATCTCAAGAATCAGCCGCAACACTCCGTGCGTGGACGGGTGCTGCGGTCCCATGTTCAGGATCATCGTCCGATCCTGGCCGGGCTCAAGCACGGGCGTGGATGTCATGTGGGCCATAGCGAAGTTTAACGGTAGCCCTCCACGGGATAATCTTTGCGCAGGGGATGGCCCTCCCAATCTTCCGGCATCTGAATACGCCGTAGATAAGGATGCCCGGTAAAGCGAATTCCGAACAGGTCGAAAACCTCGCGCTCGAAATAATTCGCCGACGGCCAAACCGAGGTTACCGATTCCACCACCGGGCTGTCGCTGTCCAGCCGCACCTTCAGCCTGACCCGTTCCTTATTGGGAATCGACAGCAATTCGTACACCACCTCGAACCGCGGCTGCGAGGGATACCAATCCACACAGGTCACATCGGAGAGATAGTTAAAGGGACAGCTCGGATCGTCCCGCAGGATCACGCAAGCCTCTCGGATCGATGATCGCTCGATGTAGATGGTCATCTCATCCCGGTCAAACTTCGCTCCCTCGACCGCAGCCGAGTTCCACGAACGCAGTCTCACCACTGCGGGGTGGTCTTTCAGAGCCTCAAGGTCGGTGATGGCGGGGATCAGCGGCATTAAACCTCGCCCCTCCGCGTCGAAACCGTACCCCAGTCCAGCACACCCTTTTTCAAGATATAGAAGTAACCCACCAGAACGATGCCGATATACACCAGCATCTCCCAGAAACCAAACATCTTAAGCTGCGGCAGGATCACCGCCCAGGGATACAGGAAGACCGCTTCCACGTCGAACAGAATAAAGAGCATAGCCACCAGATAGAACTTCACGGAAAAACGCTCCCGCGCGTCTCCCACCGGGGTCATGCCGCATTCATAAGGGGATAGCTTGGCCAGCGTAGGCCGGCGGTAGCCAATAAACCAGGAAAGCAACACGATGGCAGAAGCCAGCCCACCTGCTACGATGAGGTGAATCAATAAAGGCAGGTAGCGAGCGAAGTAATTGTCGGGCATAGAAGAGCTATATATAATTCGCAGCCAAGCATTAACTAAACATTCTAGAGTAGATTTCGCGGGTGGCAGTGTCAAGCGACGGCGCCACTTTGTGACGATCTTTTGACATGCTTAGGCAACACGTTTGCAGATTTCTGCCGATGATTCGGTAGGATGGGTTAAATAGGATCGCAAAAATAGATTTCACATGATTTTTGGTTTCAATACCGACGTGAAGCACGAAGACACGGTTTACCACGTGCAAAGCGAGGCGCGGGAGAACGAGTTGCTGCTGCAGACTCAGGTCTTCGTCCGGGGACGCTGCATCGGCAAGCGTGCCACTTCCTACGCCGATAAAGCAGCCGAGTCTGGTTTCACCGACCAGCAAAAAGAGCAGATCCTGCGCGACCAGCATCGTCTCGTCCTTGACTCGATCCGTGATGGCCGAGTGGAGGGCGTGCTCGACAAAAGTGTCACGCCCGAAGTGCTGGCTGCTATCAAAGAGCTCGATGTGCTATGGCTCAATGCCGGCTCGGTGCACGCGGATCGCAATCTGACCCTGCGACTGCGCGTCACCGAAGGAGGCGCCGCTGTCCAGGGAGCGCGGCTGACGGTTCGCTTCGCTCGCCCAGGCTCCGCTCCGTTTTACACCCAGGTGGTCACCGGTTCCGATGGCGATGCCGAGATGAAGATCGATGTCGACGAATCCTCGCTCCCGGATTCCGCGGTGCTGGTGCAAGCCAGCTACTCCGGCCGCACCGCAACCCGCAAGTTCCAGTTGCGCAAAGTCGAAGCGTAGCTTACATCGGGAAAGCCGCCCCCGGCTGTCCAGTCGAGCGAAGCTCGACGCTCACTTGCCGCCAGCCTGCGCTTACTGCGAAAATCCAGATAACATGAAACTGCAGATCAATGGCGAGGCTCGCGATTTCGATTCTCCCCTCACACTCGCTGGCCTCGTAGATCACCTGGGAATGAAAGCAGATCGAGTTGCCGTCGAACTAAACCGCAGTATTGTCGCCCGCGACCAGTGGCCCGAAACGAACCTGGCGGAAGGGGATCGCTTGGAGATCGTCCACTTTGTCGGCGGGGGATAAAACATCAAGGCTGTTAGATTCCGTTCGATGGAACTCGTCTAGTTACCCCCTCTTCGCCGAAATCCACAGTTGACAGCAGCCCGTCCATGCCTACAATGTTTCAAACATTTGGCTTCGTAATTGTTTGAAACATTTTCCGACTTGGCATGCAGCAACTATTCACATCCTGCGACGTGGTATCGCTGACCGGCATCACGCCCAGGCAACTGCAGTGGTGGGACGAGCGCCGCATTGTGGTGCCAGCGCGCGAGGGACGTCGCCGTGTGTATTCCATGGAAGACCTCGCCGAGGTCGCCGTAATCTGCGAGTTGCGCCACCGCGGATTTTCGTTGCAGCGGGTACGCAAGGTTATGCGTTTCCTGCAGCGGGAGTTCGGCAAGCGCCTCGCTGAGACCGTCAGCGGCGCATCCGAATACCACCTGCTCACCGACGGCAAGACTCTGTATCTTGAAACTTCGCCGCGTCAGATTGTGGACATTTTGAAAAATGCGCGCCAGCCCATGCTCACGATTTGTCTGAGCGACACCGTGCGCCAGGTGCGCGCCGAAATACGCGCCAAGAAAAGCAACGGTACGAGTACCTTTCGTTCATTGCGCAAAGTAAGGCAGGCTTCATAAGCAGGGAAGTTTGGTTCCACATAGTGGCCCCACATTGCTTGGCCGAAGAAGGAGGCGACATGGTTGCAGAACTCGACGTCCTAAGCCAATGGATCCCCGAACAGATGCTTCCCGGCACCATCTTCGTGCTGGAGAATGCCGGCCGCGTCGGAGAAAAAGACGACCCCTACTGGGCTGTCCTTTCCTGTCCTGAATGCGGCACTCTGGGCCTGATCACGCGCAAGCAGCTCGCCGGCCTGCTACCCGTAATTTGCGGCTCCAACCAGTGCCCGGCACAGTTCTTCATCAACGATAGCCAGGTCGTAAGCCGAAAACCGTTCTAGCTGTTGTGTGGCGCGGGCGCCCTCGCCCGCGTGGGTCAACGAGGATCTGTGAAGAAGACAGCGGTGCCCCGGATCTAAGTTTTCACTCGATCCAACAACACGGGTACCTGCTCGACAATCTCGATGTCGAACCCTTCAAGCGCCGGCACCTTTCGGGGATGGTTCGTGAGCAGCCTGATGCGCCGTAGGTTCAAATCCGAAAGAATCTGCGCTCCAATGCCGATCTCGCGCTGCGTCTTGCGCTCGCTCTCTGGTAGCGATGGAAGGCGCTTGTCGCGGTGGAAGGTGAGCATCTTGCGCTCTCCGATGCTCTCGACCGAGAAGCCCTTCGAAGTTTGATGCAAATAGATCAGAGCGCCCCGGCCTTCGCGCGCAATGGCCTGCATCGAGCCTTCAATGGTTGCATGACAATCGCAAGCCGTCGATCCGAATACGTCGCCCATCACGCAATGGGAGTGCATGCGGACCAGCACCGGCTCGCTGCTTTCGATATCGCCGCGCGCGTCCCCTTTAACCAATGCGACGTGAGATTCGCCGCCGTCGACTTCACTCTCATAGGCAATCAGGCGAAACTCTCCGTGACGGGTGCCAATCAGCGCTTCTCCGACCCGGTGCACGTAGCGTTCATGCTGCATGCGGTAGCGGATGAGTTCGGCCACGGTCAGCATTTTCATGCTGTGGGTTTTGCAGAACTCAATGAGGTCGGGAACCCGCGCCATGGTTCCATCATCGCGCATGATCTCGCAGATCACTCCCGCTGGAATCAGTCCCGCCATGCGGGCTAAATCGACCGAAGCCTCGGTTTGGCCGGCGCGCACCAGCACTCCACCTTTGCGAGCCTGCAGCGGGAAGACATGTCCGGGACGCGCCAGATCCGAAGGGCGCGTGGCGGGATCGATCGCAACCTTGATCGTGCGGGCGCGATCATAAGCTGAAATTCCGGTGGTCACTCCCTCGCGGGCATCAATCGCTTCGCAAAAGGCGGTCCCATAGTTCGACGTGTTCTCTGCGGTCATGGGACCGATATGCAAATGGTCCAAGCGCTCTTCGGTCATGGCCAGGCACACCAATCCGCGACCGTACTTGGCCATGAAGTTGATCAGTTCGGGAGTAACTTTCTCGGCGGCGAGTGTCAGATCGCCCTCGTTCTCGCGATCCTCGTCATCCACTACGACCACCATGCGGCCGGAGCGGACCTCCTCGATGGCGGTCGGAACGTCGGTAAATGCCGATTGCGGCACCATAACAACCGATTGTAACAAATAGACCTTCAGGGAATTGTCAGAGATTTGTCATCTCTCACGCCGGCGGCAAATGCCTTCTTTGCTCTCTAACTCCGCGAACTCTGTGGCCGTCCTCAGCGGTCTCTGCGTTGTAAGGTTTGGCCTTTGAACGCAAGATCTTAAATCGCGGAGATCGCTGAGACGGGCCGCAGAGTTCGCGGAGAGCAGTTCGCTACTTTGCCAGTTCGTGCTCGGCTCCCCGGAAAAGTGCCCGGAGCGAGCGCACCACCCAGTGGGCCAGCACCACAATGATGATGAGCAGCAGGCTGACGATCGCGATCGCGCCATACGGATGCTGCGTAGCAAACCAGGTAAGGAAGATGGCGAGCCCATCTTCTCCCAGGCTTAAGGCCATATTCGAGAATGGCTCCGGCGAGGGCGTGACCGCCGCCCGGACAGCAGTCTTACCTCCATGCGCGGCGAGAGCGATGGCGCCACCGGCAACAGTGGCGATCAGTTGCTCCGAGGGTGAAAGGCTCGCGGTAGCCCGGTAGGCCAGCAGGGCAGCGACAGGAATACGAATGAAGGTATGGAGCGCGTTCCAGATCAGGTCAAAGGCAGGAATCTTGTCGGCAAAGAATTCGATGGCAAACAGTGCGCCACTGGCTGCGATCACCAACCAACTCGAAAGTAATTGCAGCGAAGGCGGCAGCGGCAGCACTCCCGCGTGCGCCAGTAGTCCGAGCGTGGCTACGGTAGCGTAAACGTTGAGTCCGGCGGCGAAGCTGGCGGCTGTCACCAAAGCCACGAGTTCACTTGCCGGAATGCTCGTGATGGTCAGGGGAGACGCCAACGAAACCTCTGTGATCTGGCTCTTGCGAAGTGTTCAGGACAAGACAAACGGCCGCCGCTCGGGCGACCCTCGGGATTCTGGTTCATGCTTAATTAAAGAGTGGATTCGATCTCGAATCCCCAAGCCTCAAGCAGGGGCTCTGGGATGTACTTCGAATTCTTGTTGCGCCGAGCCCATTCTCGCAGCCGGGTGGAACGCAGGTACTGGTCCGGCGAAAGCTTATATTCGCGAACCACTTGCTCGAATTCGGTGATAGTAGGAGTAATGGGGCCGATCGGCTCCGGTTTCCCCCAGTTAGGATTTCCGCGTCGCTTAGCCATAAATATAACGCCTCGTGCGTGAGATAAACTTACACCAGTAAAAAGTTAGATTCCTCCGACAAGAAGAGGGATTCACCCCGTCCAGCGGACATATAGCACTTCGGTCCGTACTGTTGAACCGTCGGGCTAACTGGAAGACTCTGATTCTATGGGTTTTCTTGGCAAAAGTCAACAGAAATCGAACAATCTTCCAAAAACTATATGCCCCTCCTCCTAGAAGGGGAGTCGTGGCAAAATTCCGTCCAAGTGTCTGGTGATTCGGACTCAAGATTGAAGCCCGGGAGGTAATGTCTTTCGGTAATTAACAGCAAATAAAAGGCCTTGGTCACCCGCAATTGGCCTACTTGAATGCAGCCGTGGCCACGGCTACCAGGGAATCCGCGCAGCCATAATAAAGGAACCATTGGTCGTGAAAGTACACCAGGCCCTCGGCAAAGGTGGTTCCGGCGGCATACTGACCGGTTTTCTCGTAGGGCATCACCGGCTTCAGGACCGGCTGTTCGGTCTGCTGTACCAGTCGGGCAGGATCGTTCTTGTCGAAAAGCGCCTCGCCCGCGGCATAGGCGTTGGGGCCTAAACCCGGGTCCCCGTCTTTGACGGCGTTTTTGCCGTTGTAGAGGACGACGATCCCGTTTGAGGTCAGAACTGGCGGCGGCCCGGTTTCTGGAAACGTGCTGTCAAAATGCCCGGGCCGAGGACCCAACAATTCGACGGGTGCGCCCTTTACATCCTCCACCGGACTCCAGTGGATCAGGTCGGTTGAAGTGGCCAGATGGATAGCGCCTTCGCCCCAATACATCCAGTATTTTCCATTGATCTTGGCCGCGATCAGACGCCCTTTGTCGAAATGCGTCACGATTCCCGCCGACTTGTATTTCAGCTCGGCGTACTTGCCATTTGCCGCCGTTGCGAAGGCTGTCCCGTGCTTCGTCCAATGCGCCAGGTCGGGCGACGTTGCCATGCCCACCGAATACGTCTTTCGGTTCCATTGGGTATAGGTGAGAACATAGGTGCCATCTTCTGCCTCGACAATGCGCGGATCTTCGACGCCACCCGGCCATTCGCGAGACTTTTGGGCATCGTCAGCTGCGTAAAACACGGGATCAGCTCGTCGCACAAAGGAAATACCGTCCTTGCTCTCGGCCAAGCCGAGCCGCGAGGTGTGTCCCCCGATTGCCATTGTCCCGGAGTCGTCCTCGGCTCGATAAAGGACATACACATTTCCATCGCGTGCGATTGCGGCGGGATTAAAGGTGTGCAGCGCTTCCCAATGCACCGGTTTCTTAAGTATTGGATCGGGAAAGATTGATTCGGGCCGTGGAGCAATGACCGGATTCCCGCTCGCAGGTCGGGTAAAAGGACCGATCGCCCATTTCTGGGCCTCCTGCGCTTGCAAGGCGACGGTAGAAAATAGCAACGCTGCCAGCCAGAGCGTTCGTCCTGCCTTCATGCGAACTAGTATATTCGTTCGCGAACCGATGCTAATTAGGCCGAGTGGGATGGGTATTGGCAAATCCATTCCTCATTAAGGACCCCACATCTCAGGTTACCGCCGTAACCCGGTCACAACCCCGATTCGTTGACCGGCAACCGGCGCCAACCTACATTTCATTAAGGAGGAAGCATCGTGAAGGATATCTATGAAGTACTCCGAAAGAAGCAAGCCGAGCAGGCTCAGTTAGGCAAGCAGATCGAAGCCCTGCAGACCGCCGCTGAGCAGCTTCGCAGCGTAGCCCATTTACTCAATGAAGAAGAAGCCCACGGAGAGGGATCTGCCATTGGCGGCTGAAGTTCTTTAACGGAGTTTGTTAGCGATGAGTCTGCAAGCGCTGGTTCTGTGTTCTGACGACAAGATCATACGGGTGCTGCGGCGCGTCCTCAGCGACCTGGAGATTGGCGTTGAACTGTGTACCGATGCGGATTCGTCTGTCCGCAAATTGACCCGGCGGAGATTTGAAGCGGTCGTGGTTGATTGCAACGACGAGGACATGGCGGCGCAAGTGCTCAAGAGTGTCCGCTCCGCTCCATGCAACAAGCGCTCCATCGCCGTGGCGATGATTGATGGACAAAAGGCTGTGCGCAGCGCTTTCGCCTTGGGCGCGCATTTCGTTCTCTACAAACCCATCTTCGCGGAACGTGCGCGAACCAGTTTTCGCGCTGCCCGCGCATTAATGAAGTGCGAACGTCGCCGCAACACGCGGGTCACAGTGCAGATTCCCGTAGTCTTGGTTAACGAGAGTGGAGCAGGCCAGAGAAAGGCGGTCACCTCTGATATTAGTCAGGGAGGTATGTCGGTGAAGCTCTCGCGTCGTGCCCGGAAATCCGATTCCATGCGGGTGAAATTTACGTTGCCCGGAACCGACGATAGCGTCGAGTGTGCCGCGGAAACGGCGTGGGACAGCGGCGGAGCGCAGGCGGGCATTCGCTTTGTGAATCTGTCTCCGGAGCAGCGGGAACGTCTGAAGTCGTGGTTGGGACGGCATTCCCCGGAGATGGAGCCAGATGATCCCCCGGTTCCTTGCAAACTGACCGACCTAAGCTCGGGTGGTTGCTATCTGGAGATGGCCGCGCCCCTTCCCGTCAATACGAGAGTCCTTCTGACCATGCGGATTCCGAAATTCGAGAGCCGAGCGGAAGGCGTGGTGCGCGTGATGCACCCGGAGATTGGTATGGGAGTGGAGTTCACGAGGACAACCAAGCAGCAGCGCGAGCATTTAGAAGAGTTCATCAAGGTCCTTACCAATAGCAAAGGCGTTGAGCCCGAACTCCTGGTGGAACCCGAAGGAATGAACGATGCCGAAGCAGGCATTTCCCAGCAAACAGTCTTGGAGGAGATGGAAGACCCCTTGCTAGAACTCTTTCAGGGAAACAAGGAATTCACCACTGAAAATTTCTTTGCGGAACTTCGCAGGCAGAGAAATTCCATTCCGCTCAAGACCAAGGCTGCCGCTGCCGTTTAGGAGTACTCTTTCGCAGTTTCGGTTTGTGATTCCACACTCACCCGCATTGCTCTATACCAACATTTCTTGAACAGGCCACGATTGACAAAAACGTGACCGAATTTTTACGGCTCCATGACAACCTTGGAGCCGTTTCCTTTTTATCTTCGAATTGTCACTGCACCGGCACACCTGGCTTTAACTGCTGCTGACATGTGCGATGTCGGGAGGTTGTGGTCGGCACAAGCCGGAGGAGAAGTGTGCCCGAACAGTCGAGGAGACGGATATGCGAATTGCGGTTGCGAAAAGGATTGGCACGCAGTTGTTGTTAGGGGCAGCGCTGTTGGCGGCGGCCCGGCCCGCGCATGCTATTCCTGCTTTCGCCCGCAAGTACGGTCTTCCGTGTTCCGCCTGTCACGAAGCGTGGCCCATGCTAAACAATTTTGGCCAAACCTTCAAAGACAACGGGTATCAGTTGGGCAACGACCGGGACGCTCCGATCTATCAGCAACCGGCTTACTGGCCCATCATGTTTCGCGTGACGCCGCAGTGGCACAGGGAGAGCAACAACCGCGGAGCGGTGGATAAGGTTCCGGGCGACGCTAGCAGCGGTCTCGTGGAGTCAGCAGTTACCCAATCGGGTTTCGACACTAGCGCAATTGACATAGTCACAGCAGGTACGCTGTCCAGAAACATCTCATTCTTCGTGCAGCCGTTCATCGGCAACGGAGGCGCTGCTCTAGAAGAAGCATGGGTACGCTTCGACAATCTTGTCCGATCGCGCTGGCTAAACGTCAAGATGGGAAAGTTTGAACTGGATGAGCCGATTTCACAAGAGCGCGGTCTGACACTCAACAATACTGGGGGCATTTACTACAATTATTTTTTTACCCCGCCTGGCGATAATAACTTTTTCACCGGCATTGGCAACTTGCAACTCGGGGCCGAGGTATCGGGACACTCTGACAACGATTACACTCGCTACTCCGTCGCCGTGGTTAGCAACAACAATGGTGCGACCGGCTTGCAGGCAAGCCAAGCCTACAACGTCTATACCAATTTCAATCAAGCCTTCGAAGTGGCGGGGCTGGGCTTGCAGCGGATCGGCGTCTACAGTTACGTCGGCCAATCCCCGACCTTCTACCAGACCAGCGGAGGCAACCCAATCCCTGGGACGGGCATGGGGAATCGCGGCTTTTATCGCGCGGGTGCGTACGGGCAGTGGTACGTGGGAAAGTTTGATTTTGAAACCTTTTACGAGCACGGACACGACAACGTTTTCCTTGGCAATGCAGTTCCCGCAAATCAACCCTCAAAGTTGCCGGCCGGTGCCGCCGGTCCATCCTGGAATGGTGGGTTCGTGGAAGCGCATTACGACTACAATCCTCGGCTCATCTTGATCGGCAAATATGAACTGGTCCGAATGTCACAGCAGGCGAATCCCAGCATTCGCGCCAACGCCGGGAATCTGGACACTTGGACTGTTGGTTATCGGTGGTATCCGATCATGAACCCTCGGGCTGGCTTAGCCTGGGTGCAGGAATATTCACGCATCGTCAATGCTGGACCGCCGACGCTTTCCGGCAAGGACGACATTAATAACAGCTTCCTGATGGGATTCGATTTTGATTTTTGAGGCGAGAGGAGAACGGTTCATGCGCATCAAGATCAGTTTGGCCGGCAGCGCGGTCTTCTTTGTCCTCCTGTCGAGTCTGACCACAGTCGCGCAGCAGACCCGCGTCGGCAATCTGGTAGGCAATGCCAACCACGGCAAGGCATTGTACCAGCGCTATTGCATTTTCTGCCACGGTCAGTATGGCGACGGAAACGGAGAGAGCGCACCTTATCTCGATCCTAAGCCTCGCGACTTCACCAAGGCCACGTTCAAGTGTCGATCCACGCCGAGCGGCAGTCTGCCTTTGGATAGCGACCTCTATGACACGATCAGCCGAGGCATCCATGCCAGCGGAATGCCTTCCTGGAAGCCTCTGTTGCGCCAGGAGCGGGTCGACCTGGTCGCGTACATCAAGACGTTTTCTCCGCGATTTCAGGAGGAGAAACCGGCCGCCCCGTTGGTGATACCTCCTGAACCTCCGACTTCGCCGGAGAGCGTGAAGCGCGGTGCAGAACTTTTCCAAAGCATGAACTGCTGGCTTTGCCATGGTAAACAAGGACGGGGAAACGGTCCGTCTGCCTCTTCGCTCACGGACAGTAAAGGCTATCCGATCACACCTTTCGATTTCACTAGCGGAACCCGGTTCAAGTGTGGAGAGTCGGACCAGGCGATATTTCGTGATTTGATGACGGGCCTTGATGGCACTCCCATGCCCTCTTTTGCCGATGCTTTGAAGCCAGACCAGGTATGGGATATCGCGCATTACATCGACGCGCTTCGTACGGCTAAAGGGATACCGGTCGAAGCACCGGCCGAGCCGAAAGTCGAGCCCTAGGCGGACTGAGATTCATGCAACACACAGATCCAGCGTCCGACATCTGACGCAATCGGTTGTACTTGAAGTATTCAACGGCTTTCGCAAGCGAGTAAAAAGAAAGCAGGTGTCTATGAGAACCAAATACGTCCTGGTCGCGATAATTGCAGCATTTGTTTTATCCCTGGCCGCTCACCTTCCTGCAGGCGCCGCAGATGCGGCGGCCGTCGGATCGGTCAAAGGTACTGCCAAGTTTGAAGGCTCAGCGCTGAAGCCCACTCGCATCGACATGTCATCCGATCCTAACTGTGCGAAGGCGCACCCCACGCCCGCTACAACTGAGGATCTTGTGATTGGTGCGAATGGCGGCCTGGAAAACGTTGTCGTTTATGTTGCCGACGGTTTGGGAGATAAAACTTTTGAACCGCCGCAACAGCCTGCGGTGATCGAGCAGAAAGGCTGCCAATACAAACCGCACGTACTCGCATTGCAAACCAATCAGAAGCTCGATGTCGTCAACGATGACGCGACCACGCACAACATCCATCCCATGCCCAACAACAACCGGGAGTGGAACAAGACCCAGCCCCACGGAATGCCGGTGGAAGAATCGTTCCCACGGGAAGAGATCGCTATTCCCGTCAAGTGCAATGTGCATCCGTGGATGCGGGGCTATATCGCGGTATTCAAACATCCGTATTTTATGGTGACGGACAAAGACGGTAACTTCGATCTGAAGGATCTTCCGCCAGGCACCTACACGATCAAGGCATGGCAGGAGAAACTCGGTACCCAGAGCCAGAAGATTACGATCGGGGCGGGCGAAATCAAGACTGTCGACTTCGTGTTCAAGTCGGGTTCATAACGCGCTGTCTCATCCCTTGCGACGGGGGATGTGCAGGGAGCACACGCATCGCCGACAGATCGGGTTTGTAGCAACATCGAGGTTTGCTCGAAACTTCAGCGCTTCGGGACCATTCACGATCTCGTGCAGCGTGTGATTGTGAATATTCCCGAGCGATGGATGGAAGAAGCAGGGGCGCACCTCGCCCGATGCCTCGATTACGGCGGAGACCCAAGGGGCATTGCAGAGTGGCGCGATGTTCTGTGCCTGGCCAAGGTGGGCGCGAAAGTGGTGCACGATTCGGCGCAGCTTGCTGGCTGATTCGACCACAAACCCGGAGTCTAAATCGAGGCTGTGTTCGCTGATGAGGCGCTCAATTTCTGCGTTCAGATCCTCGACTTCGTCGGCATTCAGCGCAACCCGGTCTTGGTGTTCGGGTGTCCAGCCCACTGTGCGGTTGAATGCGTCCGAGGTAAGATCCGCTGCGAGAAAAGAAATCGAGTTCAAGCCGATTTCCTTCGCCGACTGCACTGTGCAGCAAAGCGTGCGGTGATTCGCTTTCTGTATAGTGCAGCGCGCTCGCACCTGCATATCCGGACGGACTTTTCGCAACGCTGCAACTCCGGCGGTTATTCGTTCAAAAGTGTGGGGCACACGCCGTATGTGGTCATGCACCGCGGGCGGCCCGTCGAGCGAAACGATGACATCGTCGATAGTCGCAGCGATGGATTCAGCGTGAGATTCCAACAACAGCCCAGCGGTAAGCATCGTCACGCGAATTCCCTCGGCTCGAATCGTTCGTGCCAAAGAACTCAACTCACCGTTCATTTGTGGCTCGCCGCCGGTAAACACTATCCAGCGCACACCCATTTCACGAAGCGAAGCCAGTTGTCGCTCAAGATCCGTCGGCGTGATTTCTCTGGGTTCACGAATCCGCCAGATGTCACACATCACGCAACGGCAGTTGCACTGATTATGGGGAGAAATGACGACGACAGGCATAGTGCTTATCTGATGCGCAGAGAGGCCGAGGGCATCGGCGCCCGCCGATTCAAAAGGGGCCGAAATGGATACGAGGCCATTCATCAGAGTTGCTATTCAAGCCGGCGGCCCTGCACGCCGAAATTCCAGCAAGATGTGGTCGGCAAGCGTGCGAATGCCGGGGCAGCGCCCCAAGAATGAATCGGCTCGCACACTCAAGCCGAATAAGCCTGGAAACTGATTCGCCCACGTTTCGAGATAACTGGGTGGGACAAAAACGCCTATTCCTTTAACGGATTTGAGCTGAAATTCGGGAGCGAAAGTTTGTGCGAGTAATCGCACCGATGGGTAAAAGACGCGAACGCTCGCTCCCTCTGCCAGTCGCGCGGTGACGCCTTCACGATGAAATCGCCGGAGCGCTTTGGTCGGTTTTCCCTGAGCGAAATACCACGTGATTTCCCATAAGCAGCATTGACCCATCCAACACAGCAAAGCCGTGGCGCCGGGCCTCAGAAGAATCGACAAGTCTTTGGCCAGTTGCCGGAGATCCTGAACACAGTTGAGTGCTCCGAAGTTCGAGAAGGCTCCGTCGAAAAAGTCGCTGTGTCGCAAGCTGGCGATGTCTTCAGCGGCCAGCAAGCGCGGGTGCACCGACTCCTGTTTTCCGGTTTCTTTGACTCTGCGAGTCGCCACCGCGATCATTTGAGGCGAGCTATCGCACGCGAGCACTTTCATGCCACGCTCCGCCAGAAAACAAGCATCCACGCCCGTGCCGCATCCAATTTCAAGAACGCGGTCGCCCGAGCGGAACGCCTTCCCAAGCTCTCGCCACACCGATGCGCGTTGAGCCCGACCGATCGTTGACGTGGTAAAGGTCTCGTCGTAGCGATCGGCAATCGCATCGAACGGCGCTACGTAAGCTTCCGCTTGAGCGATCGCCATGGGCTAGGCCTCCACGTCGTGGGCAGTTGCCGTCAAACCAGCGCGGAAGTCAGAGACCTTGGATTGCAATTCCGCAATAGCCGACCTGTCAACGCCAGGCCCGTTCCGCAGGCGTTCCAGTTCAACTTCGCTGCGAAGCAACTTATCGGCAAAACTGTAAAACTGCCGAGAATGCCGTTTGCGAATCCGAACCTCCCGGTCTGAACCCACGTTCCATGCCTTGAGGTTTTCAACGCGATCCGCGACTTCGGCGAAGTAGGGAGTGCCTTTGATCGGATAGGCAACGGTCGTAAAAAAAATGTCGGGATCTGTCCTCTTCACATGCTCGATCGTCGCTTCGATATCGCCGAGTTCCTCGCCTTCATAGCCCCACATCAGAAACATTCCAGTCTTGATGCCGCGTGATTTACACATTGCGACAGCCAAACGTACTTCTTCGGCGCTGACGCCCCGTTCCATGCCATCCAGGATGCGCTGCGAACCGCTCTCGGAGCCGATCCACACCCGAAAGCAACCAATTTCGGCAAGGGTTTCGACAACCTGAGGAGTTAACCGGTCGGCGCGCGAAATGCACTCGAAAGGCAACTTCAGTCCTCGCCTCTTAAGTTCCGTGGCATACTGAAAAAACCAACCGTGGTGAATAGTGAAAACGTCATCGGCCATCCACGCCATTTCGGGTTGGTATCGATCAATCAACCACTCGAGTTCGTCGGCCACCGAAACCGGCTTTCTGCGCCGGTGCGTCTTGCCAAATACTTCGTGGCTGCACCAACGGCAATGGTAGGGGCAGCCTCGAGCCGTGATGAGCGACACCGATCCCAGCCCGTGGTGTTCACGCCAGACCTCCAGGTACCGCGTCAGATCGATCGCTTCGCGTGCGGGCCAAGGCTGAGCATCGATGTCTCGGATCTGATCTCGCGGAGGTGTGCGGGCTACCGTGCCGTCCGACCTTCGGAAAGCAATGCCGTTCACTTTTCGCAGCGCCTCCGGGGAATGTGAGGACAAAACTGGTATCAGTTCTTCCAGCGTGACCTCTCCCTCGCCGATCACGATGACGTCTGCTCCGGCTTCGAGGTATTCATCAATGTATGCACTGGGCTCTGGCCCTCCGACAACCGTCTTCCATCCGGCATGCTTTGCGACGCGCAGGATCTCGACGACATTAGGGCGCGTCATGAGATTTGCGTAGATGCCGAGCACGGACGGCGGACCCTGCTGAAGCAGATCAAACAGCTGCTGGCGCGACGAGAATGTCGAATCGAATACCTCGACACTCAGGCCTTTGCTCCGGAGATGCGCGCAAATGTACAGGATCCCCAGTGGAGGGTACGGCTTCATGATCTGAAGCTCTTTGGGATCCTCGTAAAGGAAATAACCGTGGGTAAGGAGTATGTCCATGTTGCAGTTTGGATTCGGATGACGAATCTAGTCGTCGCCGCACGTCATGCCAGGTACTGCCTGCAATTGCACGAGGCCTGGCCTTGCAAAACTCGGCAGAACGGTGGATCGAGCGTTGCGACACGATTTCTCAAGCTGTACGACTCGCGTCCACAATTCGTCTGGGCCATTTCCCTCATCGCGATTCTTCCGAGTAACATGCGCGCTGTCCAATTTCCAGGAGTCAACTTGCGCATGCAAGGCATCGTGCAAAGCGCGATAGAACTCGTCGGTGTACGCGCCCTGGAACATCATGGAAAGATCCTCGCTATCCGACCAATTAGTCTTGTCGCCCATCTGTGCTTTCACTCGGTCGAAGAACTTGGTTCCAGGAAGCGGGTAAGAAACCGAGACTCCTATATCGTCGGGCCGGGTGTCTTGCACCAATTTCGCGGTTCTTTCAATGTCGTCCCAGGTCTCGCCTTGGTATCCAAACTGAAGGAAATAACACGCCCGAATGCCCTCGTTCCGTAGGTTCTCTCGTGCATTCGCAATCTGCTCGACTCGAGTCCCCTTATCCATCGCATCCAGAATCTTCTGCGATCCCGACTCGACCCCCAGCCAGACTTCCGCGCAACCGGCTCGGCGCAAGGCGCGCACAGTATCGATGGTCATCAAGTCGACGCGGGACTGCATTTTGAATGGCACAGCCGCGTGCAACTTCTCGACTTCCACGGCAAGTTCCCGGACCCACCGTGCTCGCAGACCAAAGATGTCATCCGCGAACCACAAGTGCTCAGCACCGAAATCGTATTTCAGGCGCCGCATTTCTTCTGCAACGCTCCACGCCGACCTGAGAGCGAACGAGTCGCCGTAAATGGGTTTCGCGCACCAATTGCACCGGTAGGGGCAACCGCGGCTGGCAACAATGTTCATGGAGAAATAGCCGTGAGAAGTCTTCCATGCAGCGCGATATTGATCGGCATCAATCAGATCGCGCGCAGGGAATGACAGGAGATCGAGATCGCGCGTGGGCGGGCGACGCGCCGTCCTGACCAAGCGTTCGGTTTCGTCATCCAGATACGCGAGCCCGGGTATTAGCGCGATTCCTCGATCATCTCCTTTCAAGAGGTGCTGAACCGTTTCCAATAACGTCCATTCCGCTTCGCCTAGCAGCACACAACGGAAGCCCTTCCGCAGATAGTCCAGAGCATGGTCGGATGCGTCAGAGCCATTGACCACGACCGTTGCTCCAGCCTGCTGCGAGACCTCAAGAATGTGATATGCGACTTCCCGCATGCGGGTCAGGCACATCTTCGTAAGAAAGTTAAAGTTGTCCTCGTAAACCACGACGACCCGAGGCCGATGTTGGTTAAGGGCCGCTTCAAATCCTTTTTCAGGATCGTTGAGCATGGTGTCGAACAGCGCGACTGAGACGCCCACGCTTCGAAGCAGAGCCGCTGCATATAACGTTCCCAGCGGAGGATAAGGCTGCATTTTCCGCGTCTGCTTGCGGTCGTAATAAAGATGATAGGAATGGGTCAGCAGAACGTCAGCCACGCTACTTGCCCCTCGTTTGTGCAAGAGTAATGGCCAAATCTAGGACGGTGTGGCTCAGCACTTGTCAGCAGATTGTCAAATTTGTGTCACTTCTTCTTACATCGATGGACAAGAGCTGAAGACAGGGAGCACGTCAGAGGGATTTTGCAGAATGTTGACAAATTAGAGACAAGTCAACCGCAGTCGGTTGGTACGTTGTCTGTTTAGCTTGCAAAGTCGACGCCTGGCAGATGATCATCTTCTATAACCCAAAAGCGACGAAGCCTCGTAATCGGCGCTTGCCACTATCGATACTGGCGATCGCTGCGGTTCTCGAAGGCAAAGAAGAATACGCCATTGTCGATGGCAACATCGATCCCCACCCTACCGAATCTCTGATTTTGCTTATCGCAGAGCATCCGGTAGAACTCTTGGCGGTTACAGTCATGCCCGGACCGCAGACGGTTGGTGCCGTCGCAAGTTGCCGCGAGGTTCGGGCGCGCTTCCCCCACCTGCCGATCGTTTGGGGAGGTTACTTCCCCACGAACTACACGGCTGCGACACTCAACGCGGGCTATGTGGATTATGCCGTCCGCGGTCAGGGAGAGCAGACTTTCCTCGATCTGCTGGAAGGAATTCGAGGCCACCGTGATCTGAAGAGTATTAACGGCCTCTCCTACAAGGACGCGGACGGAACGCCTCGTCACAATCCTGGACGCCCGATGAAAAGCCTCGATGACTTCCCCTGGTTCCCGTATCGCAAGCTCCCTGTAGAAAGATACCTCCTGCCTACGTTTCTAGGCCGGCGAACCGCAGTGCACCAAGCCAGCATCGGATGCCCCTATCGATGCAACTTCTGTGGCGTGGTTAACTTTTCTGGCAGCCGCGAAAAAATGGAATCGCCTTTTCGGACTGAATGCATCCTGCGGCACCTCGCCGAGAACTACGGCGTTGATGCCATTCAGTTCTACGACAACAATTTTTTCTTGCGCGAGGACCACACTCGTGAGCTTGCGGATCGCATGGCCCCGCTCAAGATGCGATGGTGGTGCGAAGGACGGGCTGACATCATGATGAAGTATTCGGATGCCACGTTCGAAGCCATTCGCCGCGCCGGCTGCACCATGATTTTCTTCGGCGCCGAATCGGGATCAAACGAAAATCTAAGGGAGATGAACAAAGATCTTTGCGCGGAAGACACGTTAGCGCTCGCCTCGCGCATTCGCCGCTTTGACATCATTCCTGAGTTCTCCATTATCTTCGGAAACCCGAAAGATCCCGAGGGCGACACACGCGATTGCATCAAGTTCATTCGCCAACTGAAGCGGCTCAACCCCGATTCGGAAATCATAGTGGAGCACTACACTCCTGTTCCGCAGCGGGCCCGGATGTACGGAGATATCGAAGACAAGTTTCAATTTCCCACCACTCCGGATGAGTGGGCAACCGACTCCTGGCAAAGGTTTGCTACTCAAAAGGATCCCCAAACCCCCTGGCTCCGGCCTCGTACCAAGCAGTTAATCGACAACTTTGAACTCGTAGTGTCCTCCAGATGGCCGACGGTTCAGGACATTCGCTTGCCCCATTGGGGACGCCTTGTGTTGAAAGCCCTAAGCAGCTGGCGATATCGATTGGGTGTTTATGCCGCGCCACTCGAGCTGAAATGGACGCAGCAGTTCATCGACTTGCGAAAGCCGAAAGCAGAGAGTCTGTGAACCAGGCCTCCATTACGCCGGTATCTGCCCTTATCCAATCATCGAAACAAGATGCAGGCCTTTCGGTTGCTCCGGTTTGTGTTTCCGTCGAGGAAGGGTATGAACGTTGGGCAGCAACTTACGATGACGCTCCCAATCCGTTACTGCATCTCGAAGAACGCAAGCTCACAGCGCTTCTTCCCGAATTGGGTGGCAAATGTGCTCTTGATCTCGCGTGCGGTACTGGGAGGTGGCTGGAGAAGCTTCCGGGTATGGGCACGCGTCTCCAAGTAGGAGTTGATTTTTCAGCTGCGATGCTTCGGGTCGCAGGGAAAAAGTCTGCACTTCATGGGCGACTCGCAAGAGGCGACTGCCTGAGCCTTCCATTTCAAACCTCCGTTTTCGACCTGGTCGTCTGTTCATTCGCTCTCAGCCACTTCCCTGACTGGGCGCAGGCGTTGAGCGAGTTAGCTCGAGTGACGAAGGCCGGAGCGGATGTTATTGTCAGTGATCTCCATCCGGAGGCATACGCGCGAGGATGGCGGATCGGTTTCCGTGATTCGCGCAATGCCGTTCGAATCGAAATGACGCCTCGCTCGGCGGAGGAGATTGTCCGAGCCTTTTATTCGGCCGGATTCGAGTGCCTGACGCACCTCCCGCTATGCCTCGGGGAACCCGAGAAGCCGATCTTTGCCCGGGCGGGAAAAGGTCATTCGTTCGCGCCAGCCTGCCAAGTGCCCGCTGTCCTGGTCTGTCACTTTCGACGTACCACACAGACCATGTCGCCAAGCGGGTCGTGAGATCTCTGGTCGTGGTCGAAAGACCCGAACGTTTCAGCGCGGAGTGCCGTTTTTTCAACATTCGCTTGAAGAATTTGCCGAGGTGGGGTTGTGAAGCGAACCGTTGCTCAAGCTGTCATTGATTTCCTCAGTTTTTCGGGAAAAACAAATGCTCACGTCGGCGAACTGACGGGATTTCACGACCATGAATGGAGGCAGGCTGTCTCATGGCTGCACGATGCTGGCCTCGCCCTGTATCTATTACAAAAACTAGAGCAGGGAAATGTCACCGATATACTTCCGACCGCGATATTGTCTCGCCTCGAGGAGAACCTGGCCGCCAACCGGCGGCGCGTAGCCTACATGGCGCGTCAATTTGAGTTTCTCAACCAGAAACTCAGTGCTGCCGGCGTGCGATATGCAGCCGTGAAGGGGTTTTCGTTGGTTCCTCAGTTCTGTCCCGATGCGTCTCTACGGCACCAGAGCGACTTCGATTACCTGGTCGACCATCAATCGCTGCCAGCGGCGCAAACCGTACTAGAGGAGTCCGGATACCTTCTAAGTAAGCGCAAGACGAATGAATTCGTGTTCTTGATGCCATCAAGAGCGATACCGCTCCCTGACGATGAACAGTACGGGGCCGATGCCCCTCATGCGGTCGAATTGCGTGTTGCCTTCTGGGACAGTGATTTTCACGGCGTATCCTTGACGGAACCCCAGTTTTCTGTGGACAACATAAGAACTCAGAGATGGCAGGAATCGGTGTTTCCTGCGTTGCCCGAGGAAGACGCTTTTCTGCTCCAAGTTATCCACGCTTTCAATCACATATTGACGGGCTGGGTTCGAATTTCGTGGCTTTACGAAATCGGATACTTTCTGAATCAGCGATCGACCGACGAGTTGCTATGGCAAACCGTCGAGCAGCATATCGGAGACAATGCTCTAATGCGCGAGATCGTGGTCGTAGTTACGGGGTTATCCGCGCACTTTTTCAGAGCACCCCTCCCGTCAACGTCTATTATTTGGGCACAGGAACTCGATCCCGCAGTTCGAATCTGGATTCAGAACTATGCGCGGAAGTGGGCATTTGCGAAAAATCGAGTTGACCAAGTCGGCCTGTTTTCGACCGCCAAAGTAGTCCTCTTCCTCCATCAGCAATATCTTCCTGACGCAGGCGCTCGGAGGCACCTAACACGAATTCGGCTACTGCCTTGGGAGCAACTGTTTCGAAGAGCCGGATCGATAACAAGTAAGTCGTCAGCAAATTCCGGAGGACGCCGCCGTCAGCTCAAACATGCGCTCATTCGCTTCCTATTCCACGTGACGGCAGGACTTCGATACTTCTGGGAGTTACCGCGTTGGCGGCGACTGAACAAAGCGAGCGCACATCTATCTTCCTTAAGCAAGCGGGAGTCACCAGCGGCAGATCTCGTCGAAGCTCAAAGTCCGGAACCGACAGTTCAGTTGTGAGCAAGGCGACGCTGACTTAGCAGACTTCCTCCATCCGATCGCTTAACTTTTGGCCGGTAAGGAGCGATCTCCTCGTCGTGACATGCTCAACAGCGCGGGAGACCCAGAGTTCCCAAGGAAATGAATAGCGGTTCTTGCTGATGCGCCAGCGGACAGGCGCGCCGAGAGCACGGCGAAAACCCTGCCGCAGCCAGGCACTCCTCTTTGTCGCCTTGCGAATTTGGTTGTTCAGCAGGAAGTACTCGAGACTGCGTCGCAGCCGGCGCAGTTCTTCTCCCTGCAGCCACGGAAGAGCACTTGCACCGAGTGCGAACTTCTGCCACTCCTCAAGAGATTGCGGCTCGCGCACTCCAAGTTCTTTCAACTGCGGCCAGATTGGAAGTCCAGGGTAGGGAGTGAAAATATTCGGCGAGAAACTGACGTCCCAGTATTCCTTGGCGATATCGCTCATGACGCGAAAAGTTTTCTGGCGATCCGCTTCCGTTTCTCCGGGATAGCCGAGAATGATGTTGAACACCACATGCATACCCGCGAGATGCGTTTTGCGGGCAGTGTCGACCATCTGATCAAGATTCTGGAAACGCTTGTTCATCAGATTGAGAACTTCCTGGGAGGCGGATTCGGTGCCGAAGCCGATGTGCCAAACACCGCTTTCAGCCAGCAGAACGACCTCGTCATCCGTCATTTTTGCAACGAAATCGGTCGATGCCTGAAAATCCCAGCGGAACCTGACTCCGCTGTCGATGATGCCGCGAGCAATGGCCAGCGCACGCTTCCGGTCAACCAGGAAATTGGAGTCAAAAAAAGGAACATCCTGAATGTTGTATCGGGGAACTAACTCGGTCAGATCGCTCACGACCCGTTCGGCACGATAGGCATTGAAACGGCGCTTATAAAACACCTGATCCGTGCAGTAATTGCACTGGTAAGGGCATCCGACGCTGCTGGTGTAAGACAGCTGGCGAATCCCTGATGTAGCCGCATAAATTCCATGGTCCACCAGATCGTAGGCCGGAGCGGGCAGGTCGTTGATGTTTGCTACGGGCCTCGCCGGTTCGTGGACGATCTCTGCTTGATCCTTGAAAGACAGACCTTGGACGCCATGCCATTCCTGATCGTCGGCAATCCGCCGTACCAGCTCGAGAAATGTCAGCTCCCCTTGGCCGCGCACAACGGCGTCCACGAACTCTTCACGTAGGGTTTGCTCCACCGCGAGGCTGGGGTGCCAGCCACCAAACACGATCGGCAGCTCGGGACGAAGCTTTTTTACCGCTCGCGACACATGCACCGCCACGCCAATCATCGGGCCGGTGAACATGGAGATACCGAGGCAAAGCGCGTCCTCAGTTTCGCGCAGAATCACATTCTCGAAATCCGGTGAGATCAGATTGTCCACCAGCTTGACATCGAATCCGGCCTCGAGCAGAGGAGATGCCAGCGCCAGCAAACACAACGGTGCTCCCAACGGAGGTCCGTCATAGGGCGGATAAAACAGTACGACTTTTTTCTTCCGACGCATTTCGCTCAATGCAATCGCGTGGGGCTGAAATATCCAAACTAGGATTCGGGTGAGTGATATTTGTCATGCAATTGTCAAAATGCTGTCATTTTCCAAAGGCTCTGAGGATCCAGGGGCACCCTGCGAGAGGATCGCGGGGATTTTGCAGAATATTGACAATTTGGAGACAACCGGCGCGAAGCCGATTGGTACCGTTTGACTACTCCGAGAGCTCGTCGAGATGAGATATCGAAAGGTACCAGCGTGAAATCCTCGAAAAAGATCGTGTTCTTTGTCGCTTCTTTTTCAAGCATCGAGGCGACGGCTCCCTTAGGCATCCTGGCCATCTCTACTCCCTTATTGAACGCGGGATACGATGTTCGAATCATCGACTCGACGATCACACCCGACTACAAGAAGCGGATCATGGAAGAAGCGAAGGACGCACTCTGCCTGGGCATTTCTGTCGTGACCGGGCCAATGATCCGCGAGACGGTGGATGTCGCTAAGGCAATCAAGAAGTGGAACCCGGATTTCCCTGTAATTCTGGGAGGGTGGCACCCTTCGCTGCTGCCCGGCCAGACCCTCGAGGCGCCATACGTGGACATCATCGTTCGCGCTCAGGGCGAAGAGAGCATGCTCGAGGTTGTCGACCGCCTGCGCGATGATGCGCCTCTCGACGACATTCTGGGCATCGGGTTTAAACGCGATAGCAAGTTGCACCTTACACCTGAACGTCCTTTGAAGACGCTCGACAAGATGCCCGCCAAGGCCTATCAGCTGGCAGACTTCGACGCTTATGAGAAAGTTTGCGGCCGCCGCTGGACCATGTATGTCTCGAGTCTCGCTTGCCCCTTCAATTGTTTTTACTGTACCAATGCAGGAGTGTACGGTCGCAAGTGGAACTCACTGCCGGTCGAGCAGGTGGTTGAAGAGACCATCGAACTTACCAGGAGTTACAGGCTCGAACTGTTGTGGATGGCTGACGACAATTTTCTGGTCGACCTAGACCGGTCGCTCAAGATCGCAGAGGGGTTAATTCGTGCTGGAGGGAATTTCAAATGGAGTGTTCAAGCCACGACAAACCTCACCGCGCGTCTCAGTATCGACGAGTTGACCCTTTTACGACGCTCTGGGCTGCACCAAATCTGCCAAGGCATCGAGACGGCCTCGCCTACCGTAATGAAGGCGATGAATAAGGATTTTCAGAGCCTCGGGGACATCTACCAATCGACGGAGCGCTGCATAAAAGCTGGAGTGATCCCATCGTTCAACATCATTTTTGGTTATCCGGGTGAGGGACCAAAAGAACGACGAGAGACAGTCAACTTTATGATGGACATCTGCCAAAAGTTTCCCGGCGCAGAGTTCTGGACCAACATTTTCACACCATACCCCGGCTCACCAATTTTTCACCAGGCGGCAAAACTTGGCATCGAAGTTCCGCAGTCCTTTGAGGGGTGGGTCGACTACTTCCCACGATACACCGTTCTGCCTTGGCTCAAGGGCAAAGATCATCAGCGGGTTCAAACCATGCGGGATTATCTGCGTATCGCCTTTGATCGTGAGCCCATCGCGACTGCCGGCCATGGCCGCTTCGCGAAAGCAATTCAACATCTCACCGCCTATCCGGCTCGGGTGCGTTTGAACCACGATTTCTACAGCTTTCCAATTGAACTGTGGATCAACCGCCAGCTGAAGAACATCGTGAAACTACCGAAGCCGAGCGTGGACGCAAAAAGACTCCAGCCAGAGACCGCGCCGAGCTGCACATAAAGAAATGGCATCCTCGAGTATTTGCTCTCAGAGCTGAAGAAATGTGGTGCCCAGGAGTTCCATTCGGGTCCTGATCGACGCTATTACAAATCGGTGGCCGTCATCTAGATCGCTCCCAGATCTTGGTGCCATTACCAAAGCTCCCCGCGACGTGGTAGTGGATCTCTAGATAGTCTCGCAGCGGCCCCAGATAGTTTCCTCGTGCATTTGTTAGGTCATCCAGCCCATGGTACCAGCCTACGAATCGCACCTGGTGTTCCTCGAGCGCCTGCACGACGTTCCGAATTTCTTCCGGTCTGGTGAAAGCGTAGGGCGTGACAAAAGCTACTCGGGTCGGATTCCGCAGCTTCAGGTCAAAGCCGAGAAGTTGATCTCCGAAAAAATAATCGGAGGGATGGGTCCGCTCCAGCACCCACTTCGTTTCTTCGTAGACCCCAGGCTCGAAGAAAACCGTGGGTCCAGTCGGAAGATCCAGAAAAGCTTTCCAGCGCGTTTGCGTGACGATGGGCCGCGCGATCGCAAGGACCAAAACTGTCGTCCACAGGACTCGTAGCAGAGCTCGCTCCAGCTTAAATGGGAAACTCAAGAACCAAACAAGCATAATTATGGCAGGCAGGGATACGGTGTACAACCTGTTCCAGGCGGGGGCAGAGGCGATCGATAAAAACAGACACAGGCCAGTAATGTTGACAAGCATCAACCGCTCCCATGGCTCATCCGGACGTAGCTTTCGCTCGCACCAATAACGCACGAAAAACAAAATGTAAACCAACGGTATGAGAAAATGAATCAGGGGCCACGTAATCAGGTCCGGCCAGTTACCCCATTCATGCACGGACGGGTGTCCGACCATGTAGGTTCTCCAGGTATTGGTCCCATAAGCAGAAAAATACTTGGCAATGAATGTCACCGTGTAATAAAGGAACTGTTTCAGCCCGACCTGCCTTACGAAATAAGTACTGAAGGCTACAACCGTAGCCACGTAGCTCCCCAACAGATAGCTTTCCTTCCTAAGGAGCGTGCCCCACGCTTCGTTTTTTTGATGATGCTCCCAGAGGAGGAACAGACCAAATGCCGCTGGCCCTAACACTAATGATTGGGCGAAGCATGTCCCTAATCCCCAAAACGCTCCCGCCCACGCCAGACGGGCGGGAGTTCTCTCTTCGATTACGAGGGCGAGTGCGGATGTAGCGGCAAGCACGTTGTACAAATGGTGGGTGGCATCGAGATAGCTGGCGAACGGTAGGGTCAGAAACAAGAAACCCGGAAGAAAAACCGCTGGACCGCTCATCAGTTTGGTGGTGATCTTGATACTGAGCCACGCCGAGATAACCCCGGCAAGGAGCAGCATCATCTGGGGAATCCACGCCCGAACCCCAAACAACTTGAACAGAACCAAGTAAAGTACATCAGTGCCAGGCAACGTGAAGTAGTCAAAGTCTCGATAGATTAGTTGACCTTCGTACATACGTGCTGCGTTGTGCAAGTAAATAGACTGGTCACCGATCGCCACGCGAGGCGTCGCAGGAAGAACGAACACCTGCAGATAGACAAAAACACCGCAGACCAGCAAAGTGAAGAGAATAAGCCAAGTCTTGGCTTGGTACCGCAAAAGGTCGGGCGCCGCGTATCGAACGGGTGGAGCAAATTGGGTAAAGGATTTCAAGTTCTGGTCACCTCATGCTAACGAATGGTTTATCGAAATCCGCTCAGTCTCGCCAGGGCTGTAAATCCGAGCCCACGACCGCAATCCGTCGCATAGATGAGGTCTTTAGAATCAGGCGTCCAGGCGGGACTGATTGAATTGCAATCACTGTCGGTGAGCTGCGTTTGTTTGCGCGTGAGCCGGTTCAAGATGTGAACTTGCCAAGTTCCGCCCTGCTGACAACTGAAGGCGATCCATCCTCCATCCGGCGAAATCGCAGGATATCGAGCGGAGCAAGTTGGGAGCCTCATCTCTTCGATAGCCCCAGAGGCGGTGTCAACCTCGAACAGCCTGAAACGTCCGGCGCGTCCGGAGCTGAGAACGACGCGATGATCAGGGGAAAAGGTCGCCTCACGAACATCGTATTCGGGGCCTGCGATTTGGTGATCTCCCAGGGTGTTTCCTCTGCTCACGCCCGGTCCTGTCTGACGAATCCATAGGCTGTTGTGCCCTCTTACCTCGCGAATAAACGCGAGCAACTTTCCGTCGGATGATACGACGGGTTGTTCCGCGTTTTCGGTTTCGACACTGGTGTCGGCTGGTGAGTTCACTGGAACCGCGGAGGAAAAGCGCACAATTCGCGAACCAGCGTTGGTGACCATTTCAGCCCACGCGGTGTCAGGATCCTTTCCAACAGCGGGGTGGAACCAATCGCCGCCGATAGCAAAAGACGTGACTGAACCAGATTTTAATTTGTGAACTGCATATGTGTCGGGTACCAGGGGAAGAAACCTTGGAACCAAGGCGGTGAAGAACACTTCCCCCGTCGTGACCACGGGATCTGCCGCCATGCTGGAGCCAGCGACGGTGACCACGCGTGACGCGTAGTTGTCAAACTGTCCGCGGAAATGGCGCAAATTTCCGCCGAAACCAATGGCGAATATTGCCAGAAATACACCGGCGGAGAACAACGAAGATCGCGATAGTAGTCGGTAGTCGGCGGGTTCTTCAGCCGATGAGATCAAAACCTGCAATAACAGACCGCCCAAAAAAAGCATGAACAGCAGTCGCGGAAAACACAGCATGATTTTCCAGCCTACTGGGTCCGCGGGACACAGCCACTGGTACGATCCGCAAGCCAGGGCATACAGGCCAGTTAGCACGACGGCCCTAGACCATTGACCATGTTCCACCAAATAGTCAGTAATCAGCACGGCAGGCAATATAAGGGAAACGAAATGATAGGGGGCGGGTTGCGACGATACAAGCAAGAGCAGAAATAGATAGCTTGCCCATTCGAGTTTCACTCGGCTCTGATCCTTGATCCTCCCCCAGCCAATCGCCCAGACGAATAAGGCAGAAATGATGGCAAGAATCAGTGAATACAGAAGTGCGTACAACCAAGGCATGTGAAGTGCGGGCGAGGGATTGAGCTCTGGCTCGTAGATTAAAAGACGCGCCAGCAGAGCGCTCAGCGAACCCCACGTGACGTTGTAGGGATCAACAATTTGTCCTCGCATTGCAAAGGGCAAGACTTCTTGCGCATAGACTCGGCAAGCATCCATTCCGAACAGGTGAATGGAGAACAGGATGCCGACCCCCATCCCAATGACGAGGCCGGCCGCTGCTCGCCATTGTTTCTTGATCAAGAAAAAGATTAGGAAGAAGCCAGGATAGATCTTCAACGCCGCGCCAACCGCGAGCGTTAGGCCAGACGCGAAAAGCCGATCTTTGAAGTACAACCACGCCGCAATCGTGAGCAATAGCAGTACCAGGACGTGCATTTGCCCGAACAGGAAATTGCTGCACAACGGAACGAGGGCCAAGAACGTTAGCAGCCCAATCCGTTTTGGCCCCAGCCTTGTGCTCCCAACCAGCAGGACCCACGTTAGCACCAAAAATGCCAGGTTCAGCAGCAACCAATACCGCTTTGCTTGCAAAGGAGAAAGTGAAGATAAGGGTAATACGACCAATGCCGATGGTAAAGTCAGAGGGATGTAGCTGACGAGCCTTCGATCAATCCCCGAACTGTCTGCATGCCTCTGGAACCATATCCATTCATACACTCGCTCTAGTGGATATCCCTCACGATATAGACGTGCAACTACATAGTAGTTGGGGAAATCCGAATTGAGATGTCTCCACGCAGGGATGAACCCCCAGCGAAAAAATGAGAGGATCAGTAACATCAGGAGGACTCGTTCACCTAGGCTCTTCCATCGGCGACGAAGCATCTCTGGAGCGGATCCCGTGATACTCAGCCTCCGCAATAAACCCGTAGCTGTATCTCCTGCCATGCTAATGAAGCGTTCTCACAGAAAATCGTGTCCTCCGACTTAGAGCGCTTGGTGGTGGCGACCCAGTGCGCGCTTTCGCACCTATCATGCCTATCTCCCAATGCTAGACGAGCCAGCAGAAGGATCACACTCGTTTCAGCAACGCAATGAAATGTAGCTGTGCACCAAACACCCAGTCCACCGGCCCAGGGTACAGGCCGAGTCGAGTAAATAAGCTCTCCGGCCGAAGCCCGATTTCTTGCCATGTCGCACGCCACTGCCTCTCGGCCCAATAGTTGCACTCCAGCGCAACCCCAAACCTCGCATTGCCGACCCAGTCCATGAAACGCAGTCTTTGGGCTCCTGCAAACCCATGTCGGTAATGGTCTTTAATAATGACGGATTGGCTTGCAACCCGGCGTGCCTCACGCTGCAGGGTCATGGGTTCATTTGCGTGATGCAAAACATCAGAAAACATGACGACGTCGAAGGCTCCGCTCTCAAACGGAATATGGACGCCGTCGAAAACCTCGACCCCAATTCGCGTGTGATCGCGGGGCAGCACGTCAATTCCATGGACGTCAACATCAGGTCTCTTGTTGTTCAGAAGCGCCGAGATCAGGCCATCTCCGCAACCGACGTCGAGCACGCGCGCTTCTTTCGGCATCAGGCGCGCGTACCAGCTCGACAGCACGTCAGCTCGGCGATTGAACACCAGCTTTTCGTGCAAGACTCCGAAGGCGCTTATCGACGGAGAGCTCAAGAGAAAAGCCTAACCAGGTCATTCGCGACGGTGTTCAGTGCCACATCCATTAGCGGTCTTGTCGTTGCATACTCAGCACGCTCAGAAAAAAGCTGGAAAGGATGATCTGGAAACCGAGCGTGAGGCACAAAATTCCTGGAATCACAATGCGCAGTACGCTTGTCGGATTGAGCGGCCCGAAATGCATGCTGCTCCAGTAGCGCAGTCCGGCAACCCACATTCCGACCCCAACCAGAAAGAGTGCCATGCCAACTATCAAACCTGTTTCGAGTTTTGCATGTCGAAAGAACTTCGCCAAACGCACGTCTTGTGGCAGCAAGCCGTGCGTCACTGCGAACACTTCAGTGAATGCGGCGAAGATGATTGACTGAAATCCAACTAGAATTGCCATTGCTGAAAACAACAAGGTATCGACGTCAAAGGTGACGTTGCTGATCGTGCGTGGGCCAGGAAGAAGCCAAAAGGTTGCGACGACTCCCAATGCGAAAATCAGCGCTCCTGGGTAAAGGAATAACCACCGGGGGCTGTAAAGCAAGAGGAAGCGAAGATGCCGCCAGCCGTCTCGCCACGTACGGAGGTGCGACGCGCGAAGGCGTCCATCCGGCGCGAGAGTTGTCGGAATCTCCGTGAGCCGCAGCCCGAATATCGTTGCTTTCACGATCATTTCACTGGCGAACTCCATTCCCAGCATCTGCAACCGAAGTTGCTCGATGCTCTTGCGACGGAAGGCGCGTAGACCGCAGTGGAAATCGCCAATCGGACTCTTAAAGAAAAGTCTTCCGACCCCGGACAGAATCGGATTTCCCGCGTACCGGTGCAACGAGGGCATCGCACCCGGGAGGATCTTCCCGCTGAATCGATTGCCAATGACAAGGTCGTATCCTTCACGCAATTTATCCAAGAAAATGCCTATTTGAGTGAAGTCGTAACTGTCATCAGAATCCCCCATTACTACAAAGCGTCCGCGAGCCGCCGCCATGGCCCCTTGCAACGCAGCGCCATAGCCATCCTTTTCGACTGAGATGACGCGAGCTCCGAGGGCACGGGCAATTTGTTGCGACCCATCAGTGCTGCCGTTGTCCCCCACAACTACCTCGCCGCGAAGATTGAGGCCCTGTATTGCCTGCTGCGCCTTTGTGACACACGTTCCGACTGTGGCACTCTCATTCAGGCAGGGCATAATGACAGAGACCTCAAGTGTTTCCTGGTCACCTGCGGCCTCCAGATTCACCATTGCGTCAACAGGAAGATGCAGTATGTTCATGCCCGAATCTCACTTACCGTGCGAGTTCTGACTTTGGTCCGCGATTCGGCCCGGTTCTCGATTCCCCGCATTATCCTGATCCGTCAGCATTTGTCCCACACAATGTGCCGCGATCGCAGGGTCGCTGGCGTAAGTCAGGTCATAAGCCGGAAGCTCGCAGAGGGCACGAAGAATAGCCGACGTTTGTTGTTGAAAGCGGTCATCGTCCTTGAACAGGAGGTACTCTTCAAACCGGTGGAGGAGTTCGGTTAGCACGATTGGCGCCAAGTGTGTCTCAGAATTACTTGCCCGGTTGAGGAATACTGAACAGACCGGACTAACCGGGTGTGCTCTGGCAGTTTGAAAGGAATGCTTGGGCAAGTAATGTACGGTTAGGCCGGGGTAGGAGAATCGACGAGTTGAGACCCGAAGTTCGGGAAGAAACTGAAGCGATTCTGGACGAAAGATCGCAGGCAAGAGGTCGCCCCATACCCGCAACTTGCCAGCTTTAATCTCCAAGAATACGGCTTGGTCAGCGTGAAACTCGAGCTCCGACTTTGCGGCTAAGTAACTAGTGGTCGTCTTACCGCTCTCGGGCGGGCCGAATATGAGAAGCCCTTTTTCACCCTTGCCAACGCATGCCGCGGAGAGCGGTACCATGCCAAGACTCCCCGCACTCATACAGAAGAGAGTGTCGAAAAAAGGGCGGCAGTTCAGCTTGGGTTCGGGTTCGACCAGTGTCTCAGCGACGAAGCCAATTCCCTCGCGCGCCTCCAGATCAACGGCCAAGAAACTCCTCTGCCCAATGTTCGTGAAACGAAGGCCGCGATCCGAGAAAGCCGAGAGCGCGATCCCGGCTTGGTCCATCTGTGAATCCTCTTGACTTATGATTCGCCAGAGAAACTCTGCGGCGCTAGGCGCCAGCCCCTGATGGCGAGCAAAGAATCCCAGTGCACTTTCAATCACATTGAGGCTGTTGGTTTCCAAGCGCACCGTCCTTGTCATAACTAGCAACTCCACGCTATAGGGCGTCGGCGTGAAACGGCGTAGTAGGTCTCTGCGCTTTCCGGCAGAATCCCAGCATGGAGGCACTCTGTCCGGATGATCGGTCCCCTTGACTTGCATTTCCATACCTTGCATATCTAGTACATTGTTTTCCGGGCCCACCACAGTCATAGAAGTCGCTCAAAATATAGCGCCAGTTCTTCAGCCGCATCCTGAGGGTGCCCCCCGTATCGCAGAAGGCAACATGGCAGCTTGGCCAGTTTGCCGATTACTTTCATCTGCATCGTAGCCGCGTAGGGTGACTCAGCGACCAAATCTTCCTCGAGACGAGACGCTGCTTCTTTGGATGAGATTCTGGACAAGCAAAAACCGGGACTCTCGCTCCGTTCAAGAAATACCAGCGATCGAGGTTCACAACGCCTTATGCGCTGCAGGCCGAGTTCGAACTCCGGCTCGAGGCGAAAGCCCCGTTCCCCGTTTTGGAGATCGGTCGGCTCTTGGCTTTGGAGCTCTCGAAAATGCATCCCGGCATCGCAACGCAATTTGAGAGTGGTGGCCAGTCCCCAGGCCAACAGCTTGCCCTTTCGCCATGAGCAGAACGTCCGGTCATCCGAAAGAAATCCAAAACCGACACGTGCCAAAGCTACCGCCAGGGTCGACTTTCCGGAGCGACCTGGACCCGCTAATAGAAGTCCGTCCTGTTTCTTAGCTACGCACGAGCAGTGCAACTCAGCAACTCCGACCGAGCCGCCAACGATAGTGATAAGGATGGGAAAAATAAAGGTTTTCCAAAACGTGCGATCAGCAGCGATGCCTGCGGAAAAACGCCCGATCACGCGGCGAGTGCGAAGATCTGCCAGCATTGAACTTCCGGAATCAAATCCGGCGAAGACGAGATGGTCGAGGCCTCTAACGTAAGGCTTCGGCCAAGGTGGCCGCGCCGCGTTGCCATGGTCCACCCAGAATCGGACGGAGAAGTCCACGGAATCCGGCGTGACTTCGACAGGTAGGAAGCTCTCACGCGCGGCTTCGAGGAGAGGTTCGCTGTTGGTCGAAAAACTGCAAATGGCGCCAGCTGCGGTGTAGTGCTCACATAGCGGTGTTGTAGCGTCTTTACAGAGAAAATCTCCGGCACTCATGAGTCAGACAACGCCCCCCACCCATCCTCATCAGTATGGAGGAAAGTCTTGTCAATTTTTTGTCAATAGGTTGTAAAGATTTCCACACAAGGCTGGGATGAACCGCCGACTCGTTGCCGCGCTCTCCGCAATCGTTCCGAGGAAAGCCAACTGCAAGAAGATTTGGGCTCCGGCTCGACCGACGCGGAATCTCTCACTCGATTCAGCGTGGCGCGAGAGGAGCCCTGAGGTCGCAAACGACCAGCAACTCTACTTAAAGTTGATCACGCCGAACAGACCGTTCGCATATCCGTTCGGGCCTGCGGTAAAGAACAGTTGGTTGGGGTTGCCGTTCATTCCGCCGCCTTGGCCGAAAGCCAGCGCCCATAGGCCACTGATGCTGAGGACTTTGTTGTTCGTACCTTTGAGCTGACTCAGGAACTTCCCGGTCTTGGCATTGAACGCGTTGATGCGGCCGTCGCCCACGTTGCCCACCAGCAAGGCGTTGCTCGCCGGACCAAAGTTCTTTGGCGCCAGCGCCACGCCCCAGGGCGCCTTGAGGTTTGCACTCTTGGTAAGGGTCTTGATCAGTTTTCCACTTGTACTGAAGACGTCCACCGCGCCCTTGGTGAAATTGCTGTCTGAGAAAGTCACGTACAGCTTACCGTTGATATTCTGAACACCGTAGACGACCAGGCCAGTCAGTTTCGAATCGGTGAACGAGCCAACCAGTTTGAAGGTGCCATCGTAGATATCGACTTTGTTATTCAGATTGTCGGCGCCAAAAAGAAAGTTGGCTCCGTTGTTTACGCCCATCGCCAGGCCCGTATACCAGGCGTTTGCGCCGTTGACCACGACCACGGCGGAGTTCGGGTTGACCGACGGGTTCCAGCCGCTGATCGTGCCGGGCTCGAAGGTGGCGAAAATGAATGCGGCGGCTCCGGATTTTCCGCCTTGTGAGACTACGAAATCCGTTGTGCTGTTGGCGACCTGCCCCGTGACGCAATTTGGCACTGTGTTGCAGGTCGGAGGAACCGCGACTTGCCCCACCTTCACGCCCTTGCCGCTGTAGAAAGTGGTAACCCCGGTGCCATTGTCGCTGATCCAGAACGGCCCGCCGGAGAAGAAAGACATTCCCCACGCATTGACCAGTTCTTTGTCCTGATGTTTGGCTGTGCCTGCTTGGTTCGACACTAGATTGGTGATGGCATATTGAGCGGCGGCGGGGCTTGGAATCAACCCCACGATGATGACGAGTGAAGCCAGACACGCGAGCGTGCGGCGCGACCAATTCTGAGAGACCATTCTTTTTCTCCTTAATTATCGAAAATTGACGGTAGTGGCTGCTGCGCCGGTGGGCGGACTTCGAGTGGGACCCAAGTCGATCCACTCACCCCGAATGAGAGGCATTCTCGGTGATCAAAGCGGCAGTTGTGTCAAGGAACTGTCTCCGAATTGTAAAAATTTGAGCAGGTGGTGAGACCTCGTGCCCTGGTGTGCTGAATTTCTCACACCTGAATCCCGAATCGCGCCCGCAGTTCGCGTCGCCCGAGGCTCGTGACGTCCAAAGCCCTGCTGTTTAGATCCTGCACGACCCATTTTCTTTTCAGTGCGACGTTCAGCAGGGCTGCTCCCAGCGCTCCGCCAACATGAGGCCGCCGCTCACTCCAATCCAGGCATGCGCAGGCGAAACGGCGGCGCAGCGTCCGAGTTGCCTTGAGATCAACGCCAAGAGCCTCAAACGCTTTGGTTCCAGCCAAGGTGACGTCGTATGCGTTGTCGCTGCCTTTCGGATCAGAGGACAGCCATCCCAATTCCTTCAGGCGGCCGTGGAGAGATACGCCGACCGTGCCCGCCATGTGATCGTAGCACGTTCGTGCAGCCCGCAGCCGGCTTGGCGTGCTGGGCACGACCTTGCCGCGACGAACACCCGCGAGCACGCTCAGCCCTTCAAGCGTACGGGCTACGTTGGGTCCTTCGAGGCTGTAGAAACGATGCTTCCCCTGAACCAGCACTTTGACCAGGTGAGCTGTTTTCAACCGACTCAAGTGCACGCTCGCGGTTGATGGACTCACTCCGGCCACCACGGCAAGCTCGGTGCTGGTTCGCGCGTGACCATCCATCAGGCAATAGAGCATGTGCGCTCGCGCTGGCTCGCCAATGGCGGCTGCAATTCTGGAGACTGCGGCGTCAGGGTGGTTCTCCACATTCATACTTTGATGGTAGACGAAGTGTTCTTGTCAGGCAACTGGCAGACTGCGGAATGTGAGTCTTGCAACTGCACAGATGAGCCGCCGCGAAGCCAATGCAGTTCTGGCGGCGACAGTGTTGACACTGAGTTCGGGTAATTCATGGGCAAGACGGACCACCGGGAGAATTGAAATGACGATAACCTGCGTCATCCGCTATGAGATCGATCCGTTCCAGCGAGACGAGTTCAAGAAGTACGCCGAGAATTGGGGCCGCATCATTCCTCGATGCGGCGGCCACCTTATCGGGTATTTTCTCCCTCATGAGGGCACGAACAACGTGGCCTGGGGTTTGATTGCATTTGACAGTCTCGCCTCTTACGAGGCTTACCGGGCACGCTTGAAGTCAGATCAGGAAGCGTGCGCGAATTTCGCCATGGCACAGACCAAGCGCCTGATTCTCCGAGAAGAACGAAACTTCGTGGAAGTCGTCGACGGAACATTCGGTCTTCCCTCAACTTTTTCAGGGCGGGGATAATCGAGACGAAGCGTCAAGCCGAGGGCCGGAGCGTTTGGCCGCCATCAATTCATTGAGTTTACGGGGGATAAATCATCTATGGCACTCGCACGACGCCAGTGGTGTGGTTACCTTTCTAGTGGTGCCCGGGACCGGAATCGAACCGGTACGGAGTTTTATCTCCCCGGGATTTTAAGTCCCGTGCGTCTGCCAGTTTCGCCACCCGGGCTCTACGTATAAGTGCCTCATTTTAAACTATATTTCACACTATGTTCCTTTGTCATCCAAAACAACGAATGTGAAACTGTGTAAGAAAGTGTGAAAGTATTCGCGGATCTCCACGGGTCCTTGCACTTGCCATGAAGTGCTTTGCGGCCCTTCCTCAGGCTAAGATGCCCACCAACGGCCCGAGATCCGATCCTGATTCACAAGAACCTGCTCGCTGTGGTGTTCAATAGTCTTGACCGTGCAGAGTTCGGGTCTTGTGCAGATCGCAAGACGAATCTCCAATACCGCGGTCATTCGAGTGCGGCCCAGCAAGTGGAAGGCGATAGTGTCTCAGCTTTTGACACTGAGACACCATCGAGAGGACTACGTTTTCTTTATTGGCGCGTGCGAGGGCGCAGGCTAAGACCCAGTCCCCGGACATATACTGAGGCTGCTAAACGGGCAGCGACAGTCCCGACGAAACGCGATGGCGCCGGTTGCGCTAACCGATATGACTGCCAGCGGAGCGTAGTAATGGGTGATGCCATGCGGCGGCAGAGCGACCGGGTTGGCGAGCGTGAGGCCGCCTTCGTCTGGATCGCCGTTAGTCTGATCCCAGCGCCGCAGTAACGGGTGGAGAGTCTCGAGGCTTCCCAAGGTCGCGTCCGGCGGCGTGCCACTGAGGGTTACGATCAGGCCGGCGGTTTGGATGGACTGCACAGACAAGGCAGGTCCCACGACCAAGAGCACGCTGTTTGCGCGCTCGGGCTCACGGCCCGTCGCTTGTTATTGAATAGCTTGTTCGAGCTCTAAGTTGGAAGCCTGCCCATCCTAATCCGCCAAATCTACGCTGCCCCGAAAGTCACCGCAGTCTTCTCATCATAAGAATAGTGTTGAAAGAAGGGTCAGCGTTTCACGGTATCAAACAAAAGGCCGTAGAAAAAATGGGGCGACCGATGTGGTCACTAACTGAGGGAATACAGATTTAAACGCCATTTGTTATTTGTAACGATAGCCGGGCCTTTTTCCCTTCAACCGGTTTTGGACAAATTGACTAGAGGTGGATTCCGCCGCATCTCGTTGCGACTCGCTTTGTTTTCCCGATCTTGGAGCCCCTTTTTTCGATGGTGCGAAACTCCCGTCGATGAAGGCCTCTTCTACGTCGATCAGGCCGTGGATTTTGAGCTCTCCAGCAAGAGCCTCCAGAATTCGTCTCATCACTCCGGACTGGACTCATTGCTGGAATCGGCGATGGCAGGTCTGGTACGACGGATATCGATCCGGAAGTTCAACCCAGGGAGCACCCGTGCGTAAAACCCATAAGATACCGTTTAGAACTGCCCGCCGCTCCTTCCAGGGCCGACCCCGGCCGTCACGTCGCCTGGCGGGCTCTGGGACTTGGGGGTCAAGGATCTCCCACTGTTGGTCTGTCAGGTCACGTTTATGGCACATTCCTGTGTTGATGCCGTGAAGCAGTCCGCGCACCAGCGGCAGCCTGACCTAGCCAGCTGAAAAACCGGACTGCCACCAGGCCAGCCCCTGGCCATGATACTGATCATTCATCGCGAGGTATCCTTTCGCCGTCGCCGCTCGCTCTCCTTTATTATTTCGCTCAAATCCATAATCGGCCGTATCTCAATCGGCCCAAGTCCATACTTAAAGCCCGGTTGCTGTGAGACAAGCTGGACGGCATGATTGAGGTCTCGCGCCTCAAGGGTTTGAATGCCGCCAAGCTGTTCCTTGGTTTCCGCATAGGGGCCATCAGTCGTCGCGACTTTGCCGTTTTTCCAGTACAGGGTCAACGCGGTCTCCGGAGGCTGAAGAGGTACTTCGGCAACAAGATGTCCGTTGGCGCGCAGATGGTCGTTGTACTCAAAGCATTCGTCGAACGTTGCGTGCCGCTGGTCCTCGGTCATCCCTTCGAATTTTCCTGGCTCGAGGTATCCCAAACAGATGTATTTCATCTATTCCTCCTTTTTTCCTGTGACTCCTTGTTTCCTGTGACTCGGAGCCGTAGCTCATCGTTCTGTTATCAGATAGTCGTTCGGGAGACCGAAAAATCGACAGCTACTCCATTTTCTATCTCAACTGCCGAATCCGCTCTTGAGGGAATTTGCCGCTCCGGGGGGACTGGGACAGATCGGACCTTCACCAATCTCCATGCGTCGAAAAACTGGGGAGCGTCCCGTCTGGAAGCTGTGAAGAAATTGGGTTTTGCTTTGTGCATGTCAGAGGTTTCCGAACTGTTGATGGAGTCGGTTCTGGTTGGCGAAGGTGCGGCGGTATATGGGATGACCAATGCACTAGACCGTCAGTGGTTGCGCATGGGGGCTTGGTCGCAGCCGGAACCAGCGGATGATGTTGTAGCTTAGGCAAGCCCACATGGCTTCCATGCTGGCCTTGAGGCGACCTCTGCAGCGGAACTGTCGTAGACCGCAGCGTTGTTTGATCCATGTGTGCGGGAACTCGGCGATCTGAGAGCGTTGCGCGTAAATTTGTTTTGCTTCCTCGGTTGCCATCTTCTGTTTGAACGCGATCGTTGCAGAAGGTTCTTGCAGGCGCGTGATCGAGCGCCGCCAACCTGGCCGCGCCTGTTGCGGCGCGCATTTATCGCGCAGCGGACAGTTGGGGCATGCCTTCTTGGGTGCGCGGTAAACGTGGGTGCGAACCCCGTTGTCACGATTCAGCAGCGCATGGTGGGTGAGCGTTTGTCCGGCCGGACACGTAAACCTGTCCTGCGTGGCATCGTAAGGAAACGCGCTGGCGAGGAACTCGGCGTGCCGGCCGTGTGCATCGCGCTCCACAGCCCGCCAGCTATCCTGCCAAGACCCGTAGAAGTCCACTTCGTGATCGGCGGCCACCTGCACCGAGGCGTGGTTGGTGTAGTCGCCGTCGGCCACGATCTGTTTGGGCTTGTGTCCCAGCGTCGTTGCGCAGCGTTCCAGTGCCGGCTTCATCTGCCGGTAGTCGATGGCATCGGTCGTCGCCTCGACATTCACCACGATCCCGTGTTGCGTGTCCGTAAGCAGTTGCACGTTGTAGCTGGGGACGATGCCCCCTTCGCCGTTGCGCATCACGTGCGCCTCGGGATCGCTGCTGGAGGCACGGGCCACGAACCGGTCGCGCTCGTGTTTCTTCTCCTGCTGCAAGCGCTCGACTTCGCGCACCGCCGCTTCCAGCCGACTTACTCGTTGCCGTGCGGCACGCCGCTGCGCCGCGGCCTGCCGTTTCGCGCTCTTCTCTTCTTCCTCAGCCTGCGCGTTCAGCCATCGCACCTGCTCGCGCGCCAACTCCAAGTGCGCCGCCAGCTTCTCTTTGCGCCGGAAACTGTTGCCGCCCGCGTTCGCCTTGACCTTGGTCCCGTCCAGGGTCACGCGTTCCAACGTGATCAGCCCTTCGGCGCTCATCATGCCCAGCACCTGCACGAACAGATCGTCCAGCGCCGCTTTATGATCGGAACGAAAACCCGACAGCGTCCGGTGGCTGATCGCCTGCAACCCGCATAGCCACTGGCAGCCCGGCTCGTACTCGCACTGCCGCGCCAGCTCGCGCGCTGAACTAACCCCACGGCTGTAGGCGTAAATCCACAAGCTGATCAGCAACTGTGGATCGGTGTGCTCCCGCCCGGCGCGCCCTTCTACTGCCTCGATCTGCGCGTGATAGAAGCCCAGGTCTAAACGACCGATGAGCTGCCAGATCAGCCGGGCACTGTGACCTCCGTCGATCAACTGTTCAACATCGATGCTGCGCAGCACAAGTTGTTGTCGATTGATAGAGACAAGTCGTGGTTCAGCGGGCACGCAGTTGTCGCTCACATCCGCAGTCTACGGGTGCTGGCGAATTTGGCAATGGCATTGTTGGCTCGGGAGACAATTTCTTCACAGCTTCCTGTCCCCGGTTTCCCATTCTTCGCAGTTTCGAAACCTCCGGGCGGAAACGGAAACGGTCAGTCGCCCTTTTCTGGAGTGCTCCGCATGGCATTCCCCTCAGTTTACCGCCCTCCGTACTCTGAGGACATCGTCGCACTCGGACACACTTAGCCCGCAACACTCTGTTCAACCCGATAGCTGATTTGTGCCACGCCCAGCCGCTTCACATGACGGTAACGGGACTCTTCGAGCACAATCGTCGGCAAGTCTCAGCAACGTGCGTGATACGGCCAAGGGGTCCGCGCGGCCCGCACTCCGGCCGCAACCAATCTATCCGTAAGCAGTAGGCGACTACCCGGCCGGTAACGTTGCTTGGCGAATGGATACGTAGATTCTCTCAGCGACGTACGGCTCCAATGCTTCTCTTTGAGCCGGCTCGGGCAACTGTCCGTTGATGAATAGCATGGCAGTGCCGTGTACGAGCGCCCACACGAAGCGCGCCATCAGCACGGGGTCGTCTCGACGAATGTCGCCGGCGTTCTGCTGCTCGACCAGCGCATCCAACAGGACTTGGAAGGCACCCCTCGCCTCGGAAATGAAGTGATCATCTTTAGCGGCCGACTCGATGAATCCGCCGAACATCACTCGGTAGTGGGACGGATGCGCGACGGCGAACTGCACGTACGCCCTGTGCATGGCGTCAAAGCCGGCGCGGCCATGTCCGTTCTCTTCCCAGGCATCGGCGAGGGCTTGCCGGAGCTTGCGGAACCCTTCTTTCCCGACCGTCGCCAGCAGTGATTGCTTGTCGGCAAAATGCCGGTATAGCGCGCTCCGGGAGACCCCCAACCTCGCGCCCACGGTTCTCAGCGTCAGACGCTCGACGCCCTGAGTCTCGATGGTGCGAATGGCCTCATCGAGAAGCGCGCGGCGCAAATCCCCGTGGTGGTATGGCTTTGCGGGCAGTTTTCCCGTTCTTGGGCGGGAGGAATGAGGCATATGAAATATTCTAGCAATGAGTGTTGACACTGTCTACATGGGATGGTATTTTGATGTTGACAGTGTTCACATCGAGGAGGAGAACATGCTGAAACAACTCTGGAGAACGAACGCACCGTTAACGTTTACCGGGCTGCTGATGCTGCCTGCGCTGGCAATCTCGATCGTCGGCCTGCTCATCGATCCGCGAATCATCACCGACGCACCCGCGTGGCTAAAGCCTGCGAAGTTCGCGGTATCGATTGCGATTTATGTGTTCACGCTTGCCTGGGCGTTTACGCTGATCCCCGGGTGGCGGAAGACGCGCCGTGTGGTCGGGTGGGCCACCGCAATCGCGATGGTGCTGGAGTTCGTGATCATCGCGTTCCAGGCGTACCGAGGCACCACTAGCCACTTCAACTTCAGCACGCCTCTCAATGGTGTTCTGTTCGTCATCATGGGCGTGGCCATCGTGGCGCAGACCTTCATCAGCATAGCCGTGGCGGTAGCATTCTGGCGGCAGAGGTTTGAAGACCCTGCAATGGGATGGGCCCTTCGACTCGGGATGATCATCACGATCATCGGTGCTCTGATTGCGGGTTTCATGACGCACCCGCCAGCTGCTCAACTGGCCGCCGCGCACGCCGGACAGGGAATGCCGATCATGGGGGCGCATACCGTGGGTGCGCCTGACGGTGGCCCCGGACTTTCTGGGACTGGCTGGAGCACTGAACACGGCGACCTGCGGATCCCACACTTCATAGGCCTGCATGCGCTGCAGGTACTTCCCCTGATTGCCTTCATGATGAGGCGCCGCCGGCTAAGCAGCAATACACGAGTCCGTCTGACGTTGACTGCGGCAGGAAGCTACTTCACATTGGTCGTGTTGCTGCTCATACAGGCGCTCCGAGGGCAGCCGATTCTAAGGCCAGACGCGCTCACCTTCGGGCTATTCGGCGCATGGGCCCTCGTCACGACGATCTGGGCTGGAAGTCGGTTAATTCAGCTTCACCGGCAACGACCCCGGCGACCGTCTGAGGTGCAATATGTCTCCACAACAGGTTTTTTCCATCGCCAACTCCCTCGCGCTAGTGTCCTGGATCATGCTCGCAATCCTGCCCAGGAGACCCTGGGTAACCAGGGTGGTCACGACTAAGCTCGTTCCAGGACTCTTCGCAATTCTTTACACGGCGATTGCCGTTTCCCTGTTCTGGCGCTCTCCTGGTGGCTTCTCGACTCTTGCAAGTGTCGGAATACTGTTCTCCAGTCCCTGGCTGCTGCTGGCTGGATGGGTACATTACCTGGCGTTTGACCTTCTCATAGGCTCATGGGAATTGGAGGACTCCCATGAGCGGGGCATCCCTCACCTAATGGTGGTTCCATGTCTCCTGCTGACGTTTATTTTCGGCCCAGCGGGTTGGCTGCTTTACAGGATCGTACGATCCCTTCCTCGCAGTGATTAAAAATGACCTGTTCGAAAGGATGCCAACATGCTTCCATTCTCCATTCTTGTGATTGCCACGTCGGTCCTCAGGGTCCTCGGTGCTGCTGGACTGCATCCGTTGGAGAGTCGGACCTCATGTCTTCGGGCGCCAGGGGACTGGGGAAAACTGGGGACACGGGACGTTCACTAATTTCCATTCGTCGAAGAATTGGGCAACATTCCGTCCGGAAGCTGTGAAGAAATTGTCTCCCGAGCCAACAATGCCATTGCCAAATTCGCCAGCACCCGTAGACTGCGGATGTGAGCGACAACTGCGTGCCCGCTGAACCACGACTTGTCTCTATCAATCGACAACAACTTGTGCTGCGCAGCATCGATGTTGAACAGTTGATCGACGGAGGTCACAGTGCCCGGCTGATCTGGCAGCTCATCGGTCGTTTAGACCTGGGCTTCTATCACGCGCAGATCGAGGCAGTAGAAGGGCGCGCCGGGCGGGAGCACACCGATCCACAGTTGCTGATCAGCTTGTGGATTTACGCCTACAGCCGTGGGGTTAGTTCAGCGCGCGAGCTGGCGCGGCAGTGCGAGTACGAGCCGGGCTGCCAGTGGCTATGCGGGTTGCAGGCGATCAGCCACCGGACGCTGTCGGGTTTTCGTTCCGATCATAAAGCGGCGCTGGACGATCTGTTCGTGCAGGTGCTGGGCATGATGAGCGCCGAAGGGCTGATCACGTTGGAACGCGTGACCCTGGACGGGACCAAGGTCAAGGCGAACGCGGGCGGCAACAGTTTCCGGCGCAAAGAGAAGCTGGCGGCGCACTTGGAGTTGGCGCGCGAGCAGGTGCGATGGCTGAACGCGCAGGCTGAGGAAGAAGAGAAGAGCGCGAAACGGCAGGCCGCGGCGCAGCGGCGTGCCGCACGGCAACGAGTAAGTCGGCTGGAAGCGGCGGTGCGCGAAGTCGAGCGCTTGCAGCAGGAGAAGAAACACGAGCGCGACCGGTTCGTGGCCCGTGCCTCCAGCAGCGATCCCGAGGCGCACGTGATGCGCAACGGCGAAGGGGGCATCGTCCCCAGCTACAACGTGCAACTGCTTACGGACACGCAACACGGGATCGTGGTGAATGTCGAGGCGACGACCGATGCCATCGACTACCGGCAGATGAAGCCGGCACTGGAACGCTGCGCAACGACGCTGGGACACAAGCCCAAACAGATCGTGGCCGACGGCGACTACACCAACCACGCCTCGGTGCAGGTGGCCGCCGATCACGAAGTGGACTTCTACGGGTCTTGGCAGGATAGCTGGCGGGCTGTGGAGCGCGATGCACACGGCCGGCACGCCGAGTTCCTCGCCAGCGCGTTTCCTTACGATGCCACGCAGGACAGGTTTACGTGTCCGGCCGGACAAACGCTCACCCACCATGCGCTGCTGAATCGTGACAACGGGGTTCGCACCCACGTTTACCGCGCACCCAAGAAGGCATGCCCCAACTGTCCGCTGCGCGATAAATGCGCGCCGCAACAGGCGCGGCCAGGTTGGCGGCGCTCGATCACGCGCCTGCAAGAACCTTCTGCAACGATCGCGTTCAAACAGAAGATGGCAACCGAGGAAGCAAAACAAATTTACGCGCAACGCTCTCAGATCGCCGAGTTCCCGCACGCATGGATCAAACAACGCTGCGGTCTACGACAGTTCCGCTGCAGAGGTCGCCTCAAGGCCAGCATGGAAGCCATGTGGGCTTGCCTAAGCTACAACATCATCCGCTGGTTCCGGCTGCGACCAAGCCCCCATGCGCAACCACTGACGGTCTAGTGCATTGGTCATCCCATATACCGCCGCACCTTCGCCAACCAGAACCGACTCCATCAACAGTTCGGAAACCTCTGACATGCACAAAGCAAAACCCAATTTCTTCACAGCTTCCAGTCCCCGTATTCGCCCGCATTCGCGCCCGGGCCACCCGGCCGAATGTTTATAGACTTCCGGTTGGGACTGCGCCTGCGCGCTCGTAATTCACAATAATGACGCCTTTCGAGGTGACTGTACTTTCCGTCACCTTGAATGCCGCCGGGATCGTGCCATCGGCAAACAATCGTTTTCCACCGCCCAACGTTATCGGAAATATCTTCAGCCAGAAGGCATCGACCAAATCATGTCATGAGCGTCTGCACGAGATTTGCGCTGCCATAAACGTGCAAATCCGGCCCTTCCTGCTGCTTAATTTTGGTGATTTTTTCCGCAATATCTCCGTTTAGAAACACCGACGGCTGCCATGCGTGAGAAGTCATGGTAGTCGAGGCGACATACTTGGTCGCTGTTTTGACGGCTGGCCAAATGTCATAATGTTGCGGCCAGAATCGTGCAAAATTGTCAAAGGTTCTGCGCCCTAGCAACAAGTCAAACGGCAGGTTCATCTGCTTTCTTACGGCCGCTAAAGAAACAGCGTCGCCATGTGGACCGGTCCACCCGCCATACGCGAAGCCGCCGCTGGTATCTTCCTCTGGCCCGCCTGGGGCTTGTATGACGCCATCAAGGGAGATAAATTCAAGCACATTGAGTTTTCTTATGACTGAGTTCCTTTCGAGTCCTATCTGATTTTGTTTAATTCGAGCCAGTAGCGCGGCAGTCGCAGATTTTCTCTGTCACTGTTTCAAGTAATGAAGCGCAACGCATCCTGATTTAAAAGTCTTTGACTCAACAAGTTTTAATTGTAGTTTCTTTTGCAGGTTGACACCGTCAAACAACCGTCTCCCTTCTCCAGCAATGATTGGCATAACGACAAAGCGATATTCGTCAATCAGGCCAAGCTCTATAAGCTGTGAAGGAATATCTACACCACCGACCAGAATATGTTTGCCTGGTTCTTGCTTCAATTTAAGAATTTCGTCGCGCAGGTTGGTACGAACAATTCTCGTATTTTTATCTTCAGCGCTGTCTAACGATCGTGAAAAAACAATCTTCTTCTTGGAGACAAAGGTTTGAGCAAATTCGATATCCGTTTTTGTCTCGGACTGGCTTTTTGCGATATCAGGCCAATAAGGAACCATCAATTGATAGGTTTTACGCCCATAGACGAGCAGGCCAGCATCATCTCGCAAGAGGCGCGTGAAATACTCAAACGTTTCTTCAGCGGGATTGAATTTGGTATGGTCGACACAGCCATCCAGGGTAATGTTGATTGCGAAGATTACATTTCTCATTTGATTGTCCTTTCTTATGCACCAGCGCTTATGCGCCCTTTGCACATTTACAGCTTAGCGATATTCCGTTCCGTCCGACCACCGTTGCACGGGAACCACGAACTGCGTCAGGTGCTCCACGGGGTCGCTCATACCAACGACGGGGGCACCCGGCAGATTCGCTCCCCAGATTGCGGGGTCGGTGTCCGAATAGAAAAACATGAGGTGGGGAGGCCAGTGGGGGCAGCTGTCGCCGCCGTAGCCTTGCTTCGACAGCATGTAGCACATTGCCCCGGATTCCATCGCCGGCAGTTCTTTTTTGGCGATGGCGGCGGTGATGAACTCGGTCATCTGAGCTTGCGTACGCCCCGCCAGTCCCCACTCGGTCTCTTTGGTGAAGTGCAGGAGGTAGGAACGCGTGGCTGCCGCGTTAACACACATGGGGGACCCGCACCTTTGGATCCAAAAAGTCCGCATCCGCAGCGGATGTCCACGAGCGCCCCACGATACACACGAAACGGTTTTTGCCTTTGACCGCCGTCTCGAAACCATGCCGTCCAAGAACCATGACATCTGCATCGCGTGCAATGGAGTCCGGTGCCGCACTGCGCGCCAAGGCTATCTCCGCACTCTGATCCGTCATGAGGTATTGGGCGATCGGGGCCATCTTAGGATATGGTGTCACGGCGTCCTGTGCCATCGCCCGGTACACCGTTCCGAGCACCACAAGCAGCGCGAATCCTCTGATTGCGATTGCGCTAATTTTCTTATGCATTGTTTTCCTCCTTAGAATGGGCCAAGTCTTCTTCCTGTAACGGCGTTGCGGCGGGCTGGTTGCCCTGCCTTCACCATATAGTCGAACGGCTGGACCGGAATTCGACAAATCGTCCAGGAAACTTTTCTCACTGCCCCGAACTCTGCCGCGACACTTCCAGCTTCTCTGCTAAACAGCTTTGCCAGGGGCGAATGCCTTGCGCAGGGCAGTCTTCCAACTCGCGCTGAATTGTTTGGAGGCTTCGGCATCCGGCACGAGGAGGTCGAACCCGTGGAAGGCACCACGCACTACCAAGAGTTCCGTTCCGACTCCGGCGTGGACGAGCCGGCGCGCGTACTCCATGTCTTCTTCGACGAACAGGTCGATAGAACCGACACCGATCCAGGCAGGCGGTAGGCCGGCGACGCTGGCTACCCGGGCGGGTACGGCTGCTACCGGCACCTTGGACGAACCCGCTGGAACACCGAGCAGCGAGCTCCAGGCGAAACGATTGGCACTCGCAGTCCACATAAAGTGGCCAATGGCGGGCGGCGCTGGGTGGGAGCTGCCCGGTCGGTCGTCTAGCTGGGGGTAGATGAGCAGCTGGAAGACGATGGGAACTTCGTTGCGGTCGCGCGCGTGAATCGCAAGGCTCGCTGCGTGGCCGCCGCCCGCGCTCTCACCGCCCACGGCAATCCTGGAGCGATCAATGCCGAGCTCCGCCGCATGGGCATGGGCCCATTTGAGCGCGGCGTGATTGTCCTCAAGCGAGCCGGGATAGCGCGTCTCCGGAGCCAGCCGGTAGTCAACCGAGACGACGACGCAATGGCAATCCGTCGCGATCCCCTGGAGCAGGGGCATCCACCTGGGATCGGTCATCATGAAGCCGCCGCCATGCATGTGAAGCAGCAACGGCTTGCCCTTCTCCAACGGCGCAGGATCAACGACCCACAGACGAACCTCGGGTGCTCCTGGCGGCCCGGGGATATGCCGCTCCACGGGTTGCGGCGCAGGAGCAGGTAACGGGGGCATGCCGGGCAATTGCCGAAACTTGACGACCATCTCCGCTGATAGGTCAAAGGCGGGGAACTGCTTCAGTGCAGGAAGAAATTCCGGATCGACGAGGGAATATGGATCTGCGACCGCCGGCGAAGTTTCTGAGCGCGAGGCTTGCTCAGCCTCCGCCAGCGTAGCTTCAGGCACGAGTCCCAAAGCCAGACCAAAGCCGGCGGTGCGAATAGCGAAGTCGCGACGAGTGAGTGGATTGCTCATATTATTTAGTAGGCGAAAAAAACGCACGCACCTCAACCGGTGCCCGCCAGGCGCGTGTCCCGAAGTCGCGGCGGCCCGGGCTGTTTACTTGCTTCCGCCGGGTCCTTGTTCCGGAGCCGGGAAGAAAAGAAGCTCACGCACCTCGCCCGCCACATCGCAGGCGATGGCAGCCTTTTTCGCCCATGCGAGTGCCTCATCCATATTGGCGGCTTCCAGTATCCAAAAACCGCCTATGTGCTCCTTGGTCTCCAGGTACGGTCCGTCGGTGACGAGCACCTTGCCGTCGGACTGCTTTCGCAGCGTCTTGGCGTTGGGGGCCGGGGAAATTCCGCAAGCGAACTTCCTCACGCCGGCAGCAATCATTTCGCGGTTGAGCGCGTGGATCTCCTCGATCATCGCTTCGGTTACGGTGGACGGGTCGAAGTCGTCGGGGAGGTAGTTAGCAACCAGATATTGTGGCATGACTTTTTCTCCTTGGCTCCTGTGACTTGTTTTCGATGACTCGTTTCCTGTTCACTCAGGAACCGTAGCTCATCGTCCTTTTGTTCTATAGTCGTTGCGGAGACGGAAAATCGACAGCCATCCCAATTTTTATTTCAGCTGCCGAATCCGCTCTTGCAGGAACTGCCGCTCTGGTTCCTGTTGGGTCAGCGCCAGAACTTTCTCATACGAAGCACGGGTCTCAGCTGTCCTGCCGAGCCTGCGGTACATATCTGCACGGAGAAAAAACTGGGGACAGACGGGACGCTCACCAATTTCCATTCGTCGGGAAATTGGTGAGCGTTCCGTCTGTCCCCGATTTCCGCTATGTGGAAGGTCAACGTGCAGCGGCGGCCTGCTGTTTGGTCAATGCCTGCTCGAAAGTCTTCTGAGCGTCAGCGACGAAGTCCTTATAGCCTGCCGGGTCGATGAAGACACGGGGGCCATCCTGCGGATAGTGCTCCAGTTTCGTCAGCATATCGAAGTACTCGCCGTGTGCACCAAGAAATACGTCACAGGGCAAAGCACGTAAGACCGCAAATGTATGTTGGAAATCCTGAACAATGCCGGGATAGCTTACGGGGTGGCTGGGCGTAGCGACGAAGTGGTACTCCGACCAAAAGCCTGTCCCTCCCACGATGACGATGTTGCGCGATGTTCCCGCTGGCTCCCCTGGGAGATGAGAGCGCATGGTCCACGTAGTACATCCGCGCGTGTGGCCCGCAGTCTTATGGGCCGTCAATATCACACCCCCGAGGCTTACAGTGTCTTCGTCGTGGAGAACTCGGTCCACGTGCACTGGGGTGTAGGTGGGGATATTGGGGGAGGGCGACAGGAAATCTGCTCGTGCGCCGGTCTCAACCACGCTCACGTCGCCGTCCATCACCATGTTCTTCGCATGTGTCTCGCGAATCACCTGGGCCGCGCCAGCCATGTGATCGTCATGCGCCTGACTATTGAGCAGGATCTTGATGTCTGTCCAGCGGAAGCCTAGCTTCTCCACACTCGCGCGTATCTGCGACGGCGAAGTAGCGAGATTGGCATTGATGAGGATATTTCCCTTCGGAGTGACGACCAGGTAGCTGGCAAGCTCCTGGCTTCCCACGTAGTAGAGGTTGTCGGCAATTCGGAACGGAGCGATGGGTGTAGTCCACGAGGGATTCGTTTCCGCATGGGTGAGTATGGATGTGCAGAGCAGGAGGAGCAACATCGGGAAAGAGAAGCGCGCATTGCTCTTGTAAGCATATCTGTTCACGTGGCCCTTTTATCCCGTAACCAGCGGCTCCTTTCGTCCTGTAATCGGTTGGAAACCTGGGATCGGAAATCTGCGGACAAGCGGGACGTTCACCAATTTCCGTTCGCCCAAAAACTGGCGGACGTTCCGTCTGTCTTCGGTTTCCTCCAATATCCGCGTCGCTTCTGACGAGTCTTTCTTATTTCAGCTGCCGAATCCGCTCTTGCAGGAATTGCCGCTCTGGTTCCTGTTGGGTCAGCGCCAGCGCCTTCTCATACGAAGCACGAGCCTCGGCTGTCCTGCCGAGCCTGCGGTACATATCTGCACGGGCGGAATGCGCCAGGTAATAATTTGCCAATTCGCCATGTTCCAACACCGCGTCGATATGCGCCAGACCGGCCTCTGGACCATCGCGCATGGCAATGGCCACGGCACGATTCAGCTGTACAACTGGCGAAGGCTGAATTCGTACCAATTGGTCGTAAAGCGCAACAATCTGCCGCCAGTCGGTCACAGCGACCGATTCCGCCTCCGCATGAACGGCCGCAATCGCAGCCTGTAGCGTGTAGGTGCCGAAGCGGCGGGACTTCAGGGCTTTCTGCAGCAATGCTACTCCCTCCGCGATCTGCTCCCGGTTCCAGAGCGCGCGATCCTGATTCTCCAGCAAAATCAGCTCTCCGGTCGGAGAGGTTCTCGCGGCGCGACGGGATTCCTGCAGCAACATCAGGGAAAGCAGCCCCGTTACTTCCGGCTCTGGCCCGAGTTCGAGCAGCAACCGGCCCAGGCGAATCGCCTCGCCGGTTAGCTCGGCCCGCGTTACCTCCGCTCCCGCCGCAGCCGAATAACCCTCATTAAAGACGAGATAGATGACGTGAAGCACCGCGCCCAGTCGCTCCGGCAATTCCTGCGGCGACGGCACCTCGTACCGAATCGGTTTCTCTCGAATCTTTGCCTTTGCGCGCACAATGCGCTGCGCCAGGGTACGCGGAGTGGTGAGGAAAGCCTTGGCTATCTCCTCGGTTGTCAGCCCGCACACCTCACGCAAGGTGAGCGCAACGCGCGCTTCCGGCGCTAGCGATGGATGACAGCAGGTAAAAATCAGGCGCAGCCGGTCGTCCTCCAGCCGATCGCCCTCAAGGCTGTCCTCTTGATTGGACCTTTCCGCCGAACTCCCTTGCGCTTCGAGATAGCGCACCAGTTCGTCTTGCGACGCATCAAATCTTGCTCGTCGACGCAGAGTATCAATGGCTTTGAATCGGGCCGTCGAAATCAACCATGGTCGCGGGTTGTCGGGTACTCCACTGCTCGGCCACAGGCTCAGCGCAGCCGCAAAGGCTTCGTGCATCGCCTCCTCGGCAAGATCAAAATCACCGAGCAAGCGGATCAGAGTTGCCAGAATTCGTCCCGAATCCACGCGATAAAGGGAGTCGAGCAATTCGCGTATCTGGTCACGTATCTGCTCTGGGGGACGCTCGGACATGACGACGACCTTAGCAAACCAGCCACCCCGAATCAATTTGGCAAACGGCAGATCATGCCGGCAGATCGAGGCAAAGTGCCCAGGCCGTGACTCTGAAATCTGGACAACGGAACGCTTCGTCGCTCACTCAAAATCGGTTGACTCAAAATCGCCAATGCACTCATTTGAGCTTTGTACAAGCTCAACACCCCGTTGCTCTCCGAGTCACGAAGCAATCCGAAGTTGAACCACAAAAGCGAGACGGTCAGAATTAGGCTTCGGGGACTCGAGGCATTTATGAGATGGGTTGTAGTCTTATTTCTCCTTCTCCTCGTTGAATAAGGCCAGCTCCTGCTGGCTCTTGCGTTCGCGCTTGGACGGTAAACGTCCTCGCGCAGGATATCGTTCGTATCCAGGTGCATACTGAACGGCTGCATGCCGAGAGGCATGAGTTGTGCACCTAGTGCAACTGACGTGTGATCGTTGGATTGAAGATATTCTGACGCTTTCAGGGTCGGAGGAACCAGTTCATTACGGCTGCCACATTTGGCCCAAACTACCGGAGTCGGGGGCAATACTCACCCGTCTTGCTAACTCGATGATCTTTATCAGTGCCGGGTACGGGCGGTCGGGACCCTTCCACGCGGTAATATGGTACCCGAGTGCCAACCGGCGTCTTGCGGTTTCGAAGATGTGAGCGAAGATGACCGAACACCACACGATTCTGGGCGGCAAGGTCCACGTCTACAAGCGCCCAAAACAGCAGCCTCTGGCAGTGCTCAAGCTATTTCGCGGGCAAAAATCGTCACTCTAGTGGCGCGAGAACTCGAAAATGTGTAATGAATGTGAAGCTATCCCCGCTTCGAAATGATGTCAATGCGTCTGCCAGTTTCGCCACCCGGGCGGGCAGGGAAGTTGTTGAAGCCAATATATCAGTTCGCTGAAGAGGGGCTTTCAACGGGTCACTAGGCGTTTGAAAGCTCTTACACGGTTGGACTTAAGCGCGCAGGTAAAGACGCGGAATCCAAGTCGGAGCGCTTTTTTCCTTCAGCTCTTGCGAGCCTTGATGTCGTGCTGGCGAAAGGGTCCCGTAGTTGCTTGAAGCATGTGCGTGATTTCTGTCGGCTCAGGTGCACTTCCCGCAAGTTGAAAACGACCGTCGGGCAAAAGATCATATCGGCGACCTCGCCAATCGATCGTGCTGCCGAAAAATCCTGAGATCCATACCAAGAGGCTCATCAGGTCTTGTACAGGAATCAGCCACCATCTCCGACTGGTGAGCGGATCGTGCAAAACTAATTTCGCCGTACTCCAGGCTGCCAGCGCGCGGAAGAGGACAGTTACCGCTAAAAACGGCCACAGCCTTGGGGCCACTAGCCAAAGCAGCAGCGCGAGCGGAAGGGGATTGGTGAAGATTTGCCCCCAGTAGCCCGTAGGGCGCGAACGCCTTGTGCTTCGGGTCCACCGCAGGCGGTGCTGCAAATTCTCTCTTAGCGTTTGACTGCCGATGCGGTGCTCAATCACGCAGGAAGAGAGGACAACCCGGTATCCGAGTTGAGGTGCACGGTTTCCGATTTCAAAATCTTCAGCAAGGTAATGGCCAAGTTCATCGAAGCCACCCATAGCTTCGATTACTTCGCGGCGGGCGGAGAGGGTTGGCCCAAGTGCAAAATCCATCTCTCCTACTAGCCATGCCACTAGCACACCCGCGACGAACTCCGTGTTCATCCCGAGCGCCTCAAGTCGCGACCAAAATCCGTGTCCAGGCACCGCGCGGTAAGGACACGTCACGACGCCCACGGCCGGGTCCTGAAACTCGGCAGCGACACGCCGCAGTAGTCCTGGCGGGACGTGCACGTCGCTATCGCTCATTACAAGAATGCTGTGCTGGGCCTGCGCGACGAGACGCGCGAGACTGTGCGCTTTTCTGTTCGGCACGATTGGTTCCCCGGTTTCGACAAGATGGACTCGTGGCCCCCGCGGAAACTCACGACGCACTTTGTCCACAACCGCGACGGCGGGATCGGCGAGCGCGTCGACCGCGAACAGAATTTCGTAGTCCGGATAATCCTGGGTGAAGAAGCTACGCAAATTCTCTTCGAGGCGATCGTCTTGTCCACAAAGCGGTTTCAGAACGCTGATGGGTGGGAGTGTCGCGGGCGGGGCAGGGGAAATTGCCAGGTATCTGCGCGCCGCAATCCTGGTAAGGATGCAATAAACCCACGAGCCAGCGAGCAGCAAAACAAGGAAGGCCACGAAGACCGGTGTCAGCAATGCCATATCAGTTGCCTGAGGAATTCACTCGCCTGGCTGCGAAACGTCGAACCGTTTTCATCAGACCGTACCCGGTGAAGTCTACAATCACCAAGCACGGTTGGGGAACCCCTCGTTTGCAGATTTTATTCCAGTATAAGGTGGTCAAGGTCCGAAAAGGATCTGCTTCTGATATTATGGGCGGTCGATTTCGCGATGAGAGTCACTACCGGCAGTTTCGTTCTCCTCGTCGTGTTGATCTTGTCTGCAGTTTCCTTTAGTCAGCTGCCGTCGTCTCGTTGTGATTCAAGCAAAAGTGCCCCTGAAGACTGTACTTCCCTTACACAGGTTGAGCTTCCGCCGGACCAACTCTTCGCACTTAAGTTGGGTTCTCTCGATCGCACGGCGATGCTGGCAGCGAGCTCCGAGGGAACGACGGATAGCAAACCAGCCTCCGAGGGGGCCACGCACCCTCCTGTGCTTCCCAAGAAAGAGGGGTTTCATTGGGGGCGAGCTTTAACCGAATCGTTTACTTTCCTGGTCATCGAGCAGGCGTATGTTGTGCACACCGATTTCAGTTGGGTCGTGTCTGAAAACGGGATACCGTTTAATCACTATTGGCGCGATTATATGCAGTCCCTCTCCGCGTGGACGCATTCGGGGTGGAACGATGGCGATCCCAACTGGTTTGGCTATGTGGGGCATCCCATTCAAGGGGCATTGACCGGCTTCATCGAAATCCAGAACGATCCACAGGGGGAGAAGCTGGAGTTTTCCAAGACCAAGGCTTACTGGTGGAGCCGCTTTAAGGCTGGATTGTGGAATGCCGCTTACAGCACCCAGTGGAATCTTGGGCCTTTGAGTGAGGTTACAGTTGAAAAGTACGGCACGAAAACCAGGGCGCCGTGGAATTACGACGGGTCGTACCCTTGTTCGAAACATTGTTTGACTGGTGTAGGCCAAATTGACATTGTGATGACGCCGCTAGCCGGCACGGGCTGGCTGATCGGTGAAGACTTTTTGGACAAGGAATTGGTTCGACGCGTCGAGGACGCCACCCAGAATCGTCTGCTGATTGACACCGCCCGTGTTGCTCTCAATCCCATTCGCGGAGGAGCCAATGTTCTTCACGGAAAGAGCCTCTGGTATCGTGCCTCTCGCGATGCTCAAGGCTTGAGCCTTGTTAATGATCAGAAAACGGCCGTCTCCGCGCGAGAGACGCCGAAAACACAAATTCCCGACCACGGAGACGTGTTTTTCGGATACTCCCACACCGGTGCAATTCACTGCCAAATGGGATTCGCAGACACTCCAACTGCCTGCGATCCGTTTTCAGCCAAGGCCGCGAGCCTTAGCGGCTGGAACACATCAATAGAGAAAAAGTACCTTCGTTATTTTGGACTTGTGGCTGATTTTGGTGGCCAGTATGGCGGTGTGAGCCAGCGTAGTTTCTTGTTCGGTCTGCGAGGGGGAGCCTCGATTGGACGGTTCCGGCCGTTTGCCGAGGCGCTGTTCGGAGCCGTACAGGTGCAGGAAACCGGTCTCGCACCATCAAAGTCAGAGACGTCCTTTGCTGAAGCTCTGGGCTTGGGAATCGATTTCCGGCTGATGAGGCTGCTGAGTTGGCGTTTTCAGGCCGATGCAATCAAAACGGAGTTGACCGAGTTTACGCAGCAGAACGTTCGCCTGTCCTCGGGGTTGGCGGTTCGATTCTAGCCATCCTTGACCTGCAGGGCTTCATCTACAGAACTGATCCAATAAGCTGAAGTCTTGGTTTTCGATTCGAAGACTCACGGGCCAAGCCGCCTCTCGCAGGGGCGGTCTGGAATTGCTAAGATTCCGAAGTTGGTCAATCCGGCCTTCCGGAGCGATCGTTTCCTGGTCACGATTCTGGGTAGTCGAACATCGATAGCGGGAATGTAAATATTAACTGCTACCCTGCTCGCATTTTGCGGCGAAACCATATATCCTTGGATGAAATAAAAGGGCGTTCATCCTAACAGGGAGCACCGAAAACATCGCGTGAGGGGGCGCATGCGAAGGTGTAGAGGTTCATTATGTCTGATGCGGTCGAGAGCGTACAAGTTTTCATATTGGCTGAGAACCGTCTTTTGCGTGAAGCCCTTGCGCGCATTTTGGGAAAGAAAAATGATATCCGGGTTGTGGGGGCCTCCGCTTTCTCGCCTGATGTCGTGGAGCAAATCAGCAGCGCCGCCCCGGATGTCCTCCTGTCCGATTCTGCCGCGGTCGCATTATCGGATCTTCGGCTAGTCTCAGAGGTGCGTGCAGCAATCCCTGGACTCAAAGTGGTTATGATCGGCATGGATGCCGACCGGGAGATTTTTCTACGCGCCGTGCGCGACGGAATTGTCGGTTTCGTGCTCAAAGATGCTTCGGCAATGGAAGTTGCGACCGCGGTTCGTTCCGTGGCAAACAACGAGGCCGTTTGTCCTCCAGGTCTTTGCTTGGCTCTATTTGAGTCGGTGGCCAGTCGCAACAACCCCGCCAGCTTTGTCATCCGACACAATCTCGGCCTGACGCGACGAGAACAGCAACTCGTTCAAATGATTAGCCATGGGCTCACCAACAAGGAAATAGCGTCACAGTTGAACCTCTCGGAGCAGACGGTGAAGAACCATATTCATCGGATGTTGCGAAAGCTTGGGGCAACCGACCGGCTCGGAGCGGTGGAGATTTGCCGCATGCCGGGAGCCGTCGCATGACACAATGCCAAAGTTTCTGCCCGGTACTTCTTAGGTACCAATCTCGCATATGTTCAGGCTTGATTTTCGGTGCTGAACGGAACCCTCTTGGTACTATCTACTTGAATCTCTGGGCCTAATTTGAATCTTACTTTTTTGGGGAGAACAGGAGATACTGCCCGGCACGGAGAGGATCGTGCAAAAAATCAGAGTGTTGGTCGCAAACCGGCCGCGCTTGATGAAGGATTTGGTCCTTGCGACGATTGGGGACCAACCCGATATCGAAGTGGTCGGCGAAACCCAGGACGAAGCGGAAATCACCGAACTTGTTGAGCGCATGCGTCCTGATTATTTGATCATTGCGTTGGAGAACCCCGAGGTCCGGCCGGGTTTGAGCGGGTTTCTGCTGGGCCGCTATCCGGAAATGAAGATCCTGGCGCTGGCCGCCGAGCGGAATAAAGGCATCTTTTATTGGGCTTTCGTTGACATCCGTTCCATGCATGTCGAATCATCCGAGCAGGGCATCTTAAGTGTTTTGCGAAGCAAGTCGGAGTTAGTCGGAATTTAGACGCGCGGATGCGGATTACGAACAGGACGGGGTCGGAAAGCGAGGCGGCCACAGAACGGATCTGGCTGCTCATCGGGAGTTGTCTAGGTCGGGGAGTCGTCAGCCGCTTGAGCTCACATCTCCGCGACTTCGTGCGTTGACAGGGGTTTGGATACGGCGTTGGTTCTACCGGATCCTTTTGTAAGGCGACGAGCTACTGCGTTGCCGCTGTGATGGAACAGCGAACCAACGGAATCGATGCGGGTTAGCTCACAGATGCCCTGTAAGTGAGGGGGCGAAGCTGTAGCTGGGGTTGGATAAATTAAGGATTGAAGAATTTGACGGAGAGTACTGATCTCGTTGCGGTGACCGAATCGTTGCAGCTTGGTCCGCACTCGACAACAGACTTGCAATCTCACTGGTACGCGGCCCATGTGCGTTCACGCCACGAAAAGCAAGTCGAGCGACAACTAGAAGAGCGACGGGTCACGTGCTTCTTGCCGGTGTATCGCAGCGTTCGGCGATGGAAAGACCGCCGCAAAGAGTTGGACCTGGTGCTTTTCCCCGGTTATGTCTTTGTCCACCTCGATTTGAAGGATCGGTTGCGGGTGTTGCAGGTGCCCAGCGTGGTTCGCTTCGTGAGTTTCAACGGCTACCCCGCACCTTTGCCGGACAAAGAGATCGAAGCTCTAAGCAACGGGTTAGCCAAGGGTGTTCGCGCCGAACCGCATCCGTATTTGAAGGTTGGACATCGTGTGCGCGTGAAGTACGGTCCCATGGCAGGGACGCAAGGCATCCTGGTGCGCAGGAAAGATAAGTTTCGTATCGTGCTCTCCATCGATTTGATCATGCGTTCGGTCGCGGTGGAAGTAGATGAGGCCGACGTCGAGCCTTGCTGAACCATCCTTCGAACCGTCGTCGCGAGTCCAAGCTTGGTTCAGTTTTGATGTTTTCAATCCGCTCGCTGACAATCAAGAGATTCCGGCTGCTTCCAGCCGCGTAGAGGTGTTATGAGCAGATTCTCCCGTATTTTTCTTCGTCGTCCAAAGGTGATTTCGCTATGCATCGGCCTGGTGCTTTGTGCGACCGCGTGGGGTCAACAGCCAGCGGCCTACAGCCGCAGCACGGCAATCGATCAAAAGAACTCTCGCGCGGAACATGAAGCGGAACAGATGGTTTCGCTGTCAGCCGACAGAATTCTCTTCATCCTTCGCGACGAACCGGGATTGCTGCTCCAGATTAAGAAGGCTCTCGTTAGAAAAGCCTTCGAGCAAGGACGAATACTCGATCCCAATGACCTCACGGACGACGCTTTATTTACTCTGATTCGCCAAGATGACAACATTCGCGTGATCGCGACCCACGAGATTGTAGATCGCGCTTACATCAAGGCGAAACCCACGCGCGAAGAGCTGGCGCGCGACTTCCCATGCCGACTGCTGATGCCCAATGAAACAGAGACAGTCGCGGCGAAGCAACCGGATCAGCCCTCGTCAAACACGAACACGAAACGCACACCGAGCCAAGAGGAGGAATACTGGCGCAAGCACGAGAATGATCTGGATTGTTATCTGACCCAGTATCTTCCTTACGGCACAATGTCTTACCCATCCGGGCAGCCGCAGTACACGCAGTCGCCTTCGCAGCAACAATATCCAGCGTCTCAGTATCCGTCCCGCCAGCAGTATCCTCAGCAACAATACCCTCAACAGTACCCGCAACAACAATACCCGCCATTGCAGACTCCTCAGCAGGGTCCGTCCACCGACTATCGTCGTCAGCTTGAGTTGACACAGACGCAGCCATCCCAGGGCTACTTTGGCATGGACAGCGATCAAAGCGAGATGGCGAGCATCCAGCCCGATGAGCTTCCAAGTCTCCTAAGCGCAAGCCAGACCGGTAGTCTTTCAGGCCCGTCGAAGGGGATGGGATCGGGTGGTGCTGGCACTTCGGGTCTGACCATGCCCCCCGACTTGAGTTCGTCGTCGGGTTCTTCACTGGGTTCATCGATAGGTTCTATGTTGGGAAGCCAGAACGGCAGCTCCGGATTTCCGCAGCAAGCAAAGCTTGAGGACCAGAACCGGCTTCCGCTTCAACAATACTCATTTCCGAAACCGCCGCAGCAGCCGATGCTGCGTCATCAGCCGAACCCCTACGCTGACGTTCCCTCGCTTTACGATCTATACGCCCAATACTCAAAGCGTTCGCCCAAACTCCAGCGCTTCGGAGAGGACGTTTTCCTCAACGGCACGGGGAACCTCGATGAGCTGCCAATGGATTTACCCGCCGGGCCAGACTACGTTGTCGGCCCAGGCGACGGGTTGACGATTAGTCTCACGGGAGGAATCTCACAGCGACTGCAGCGGGTCGTAGATCGCGAAGGCAGAGTTGCGTTGCCCGAGGTCGGAGCCGTCGAGGTATCCGGGCGTAGTTTGGGCGATGTGCAACATCTTGTGCAGACTGTTCTACGCGGCCAGTTCCGCGGCGTGGATGCCGACGTCTCCCTATCGCGCATTCGTACGGTTCGGGTCTACGTGACCGGTGACGTGGAACGTCCCGGAGCTTACGACGTGAGCTCGCTCTCGACCCCGCTGAACGCCCTCTATATCGCTGGCGGGCCGACGTCTGGAGGTTCGTTGCGGATCCTCCGCCACTATCGGGGCAAGCAACTCATTCAGGAGGTCGATGTTTACGACCTGTTGCTGCACGGCATTCGCGGGGACGTGCAAAGATTGCAAGCTGGAGACACGATTCAGATTCCGCCGCTGAAGGGTCAAGTCACGATCGAAGGCATGGTGCGACGGCCAGCCGTCTACGAGTTGAACGGCGAAAAAGGCCTTGCAGAAGTTTTGGAGCTCGCGGGAGGGGTTCTGCCTTCCGGTACGTTGCGTCATGTGGATGTGGAGCGCGTGGAAAGCCACGAGGGTCGCACGATGCTTCGCCTAGACATTCCGGAGACCAACAGCGATGCGAGCGTCAATAAAGCACTCGAAGATTTTGTCGTCCAGGACGGAGACAAAATCAAGATTACTCCGATCCTTCCCTACGCCGACAAGACTGTTTACCTTGACGGCCACGTCTCCCGCCCCGGCAAGTTTGCTTATACGGACGGCATGAAAATTACCGATCTGATCAAGTCATACAAAGACTTGTTGCCCGAGCCTTCAACCAGTCACGCGGAGATCATCCGCCTGTCCCAGCCCGACTTCGCGCCTGAGGTGCTCACCTTCAATCTGGGCGATGCGCTCGCTGGCAAAGACCAGGATTTTGTTCTTAAGCCGTTTGATATCGTGCGGGTTTTCGGAAGATTCGACTTCGAAGATCCGCCGGTGATTACGGTCACAGGAGAGGTGAGGGATCCCGGGGACCATTTAACGAATGGAGTGGCCCACCTTCGTGACGTGGTGTATTTGGCAGGCGGAACTACTCGCAATGCTCTGCTTACCGACGCCCAGGTGTTTCGCACCACCAACGATGGCAAGCTAGAAGTGATCAACGTAAATCTGGCCAAGGCGCTGGAAGGCGATGCGAAGGACAATATTGCTCTCGAGCCAAAGGACCGGGTTTTTGTTCACCGCGACCTCAACTTACTTGACCCGCCCACGGTCGCCGTCGAAGGAGAAGTAGCCCGTCCAGGAAAGTATCCGCTCGGTGACAATATGACCGCAGCTGCGCTGGTTCGCCTTGCGGGCGGCTTCAAACGCGGCGCCTACAAGGACGAAGCGGATCTAACCCGTTACGAAATATCGCAAGGCAGCAAAGTTGTCAGTGACCACGTGACCGTACCGATCGCGAAAGCGATGGCCGATGAACCAGATGCGGACGTTCGCCTCCGCGACGGAGACGTTCTCGCCATCCGGCAGCTTACCGGTTGGAAAGATGTTGGCGCGATGATTACCGTGACTGGAGAAGTTGTTCATCCCGGCACTTACGGTATCCAGGAAGGTGAGCGTCTCAGCTCAATCATTCAGCGTGCAGGCGGCTTCCGTACGGATGCCTATCCGTATGGTTCTGTATTCGAGCGCGAAAAAGTCAAGGAGTTGCAGGAAAAGAATCGCGCCGACCTGATCCAAACTGTGCAAACCCAAGCCGCCGACGTGAAGAATATTCCCGAGCAGAGTCAGGACGACCAGTTAGCCAAGCAGGCGGTTCTGCAGCAGTATCAAACGACGCTGGAAAGCCTGCAAAACATGCCGCCTCAAGGGCGGCTCGTGATCCACATTTCCAGCAATATGCAGAAATGGGCCAACACCTCGGCAGATATTCAAGTGCGTGCGGGTGATACGCTCTACGTTCCGAAGAAACCAAATGTAGTTCTCGTGGATGGCTCTGTCTACAACCCGACGGCAATTACCTATAAGCCGGGCAAGAGTGCAGGTTGGTTTCTGAAGCAGGCGGGTGGCCCGACGAACGTGGCTGACAAGAAGGCGACCTTTGTGATCCGGGCGGACGGTTCGGTGGTTGGCGGCTCTGGCGGCTTGTTTACCGGCGGAGTGGAGAGTGCCGCAATGCAACCGGGAGACATGGTGGTTGTTCCACAAAAAATATATGCGGTCAGTCGCAAGTGGCAGAACACAGTCCAGGTGGCTCAGGTTTTGTCAGCTGTAGCAATCGCCGTTGGCGCGGCGCATAGTTTCTAGACTTGAGTCGCCACTTGATGTTCTTTTGGGCGCAGCGCAGATGTTTGCAAATCGCACTGTTGACGATTGCGGTCAGTTCCCAGGTTCGAGCGCAAACTGACGTACCCGTTTCGCCTTCGGCTCCCAACACGACTCAGAAAGCGAGTGCTGAGGATTCCGCGAGTCGGTTCGATCTCCAGCCGGGAGAGGATCCTCAGAATCGTTTAGTTTCACCCTTTCTGAAACACATTGTGGGCGATCAAAAGCAATTCTGGACCAGTCCCGCACGCTTTCGTACAAAAGATCTAAAGTGGATCCTTCCGGCGGCTGGCATCACCGCCGCGTTCATCGCAAGCGATAGTTGGTGGTCCAGGCAGGTAAACCCGGCTCACCAGCAAACCAGCCTGACTGTTTCAGATTACGGCACATATTCCCTGATCGGCCTGGGTGGAGCGTCATTCCTCTTCGGTTCCATGACCCATGACGATCACTTGCAAGAGACTGGCCTTCTGAGTGCTGAGGCTGCAATCAATGCAACTGGCGTGACGTATCTGTTTAAAGAAATTACGCAGAGACAACGTCCTCTCCAAGGCAACGGGAATGGGGATTTCTTTACGGGAGGCTCTTCATTCTTTTCGGAGCACTCCGCCATCGCCTGGTCGATTGCGAGCGTCTGGGCGCACGAATATCCAGGCTGGCTCAGCCAAATCGCGGCTTACGGGTTGGCTTCCACAATTACAGTTACCCGCGTGACCGCAAAGCAGCACTTCCCCTCAGACGTAATCGTCGGCAGCGCGCTGGGATGGTACTTCGGCCGTCAGGTGTATCGCTCCCACCACGATCCAGAAGTGGGCGGTTCCGCATGGGGCAACTTAATAGAGGAGCACACCAGCGACAAAGTTCGCAACCCAGCGTACATGGCCTCCCCTTACGTTCCGCTGGACAGTTGGATCTATCCCTTGTTAGAACGCCTGATGGCTTTGGGCTATGCGCAATCGAACATGCTGGGGATGCGCCCTTGGACCCGCATGGCCTGCGCGCAGATGCTGGAAGACGCCGGACAGAAGTTCGAGAATGATGGCATGGAAGCGGGTGAAGCGGGCAAGATATATCGGACGTTGACCGGCGAGTTCGCTACCGAGATCCTGCGCCTTGACGGAGCCGCCAATGTGGGCGCACGCGTGGACTCGGTTTACACGCGGTCCACAGGAATTTCTGGCACACCGCTGCGGGACGGATATCACTTCGGGCAAACCATCATTAACGATTACGGAAGACCTTACTGGAGTGGCTTCAATAACATCACCGGAGTCAGCGCAGAAGCCGAGATGGGCCCGGTGGCATTTAACTTTCAGGGTGAATATCAGCATGCGCCAGCCATGCCGTCAGAGTCTCCATCGGTGCTCGCGGCGACTGCGGCTGCCGATGGCACTCCGCCGCTGTCGAATGGAGTGGGGGAGGTCAATCAATTTCAGCTTCTAAACAGTACTGTCTCACTCAACATTAACAATTTACAGTTTACGTTCGGTGAACAGAGTCAGTGGCTTGGCCCCGGTGAATCGGGTTCGCTGCTAATGAGCAACAATGCCGCGCCTTTCCTGATGTTGAAGATGGATAGTGTCTTGCCCTACCACATACCCGGGTTCTCCCGGATATTCGGGCCGGTGCGAACGGAATTCTACATCGGGCAACTGTCAGGACAACACTGGGAGCTTTGTACGGTGCCAAGTTGCCAATCATTTCCTGGATACCCCAATGTGGTAGGTCCCAATATCGTTCCGCAACCATTCATCCAAGGGGGGAAGATCAGCTTCAAACCCCTCCCCGACCTCGAGATCGGCATGGGGACGGCGGCGATGTTCGGCGGACCCGGGCTACCGGTCACCTTCGGCAACTTCTTTGCTACGTATTACGTCCATACGCCGAATCTTGCGAAAAACCCTGGTAAGCGACTTTCGGCTGCCGACTTTAGTTACCGGATACCAGGTATAAGGGATTGGTTGACCCTTTACTTGGACGCTATGACGTGGGATGAAGTTTCGCCCATCGGTTCAACGCGTGCAAACGTGAGCCCCGGCATCTACATGCCGCGTCTACCGAAAATCCCGAAGCTGGAGTTGCGTGCGGAAGGCATTAACATATCTCGAACCACGGAATTTCCCCCTGGGTGGGTTTATTACAACTCCGATCGCTATCGTTCCGGATACGTGAATGACGGCAACTTGCTAGCGAACTGGATTGGCCGAGCCGGGCGAGGTGGCCAAGGCTGGTTGACCTACTCGTTTTCTCCTCGCAATACTTTGCAGTTTGGCTATCGGTTGCAGACGGTATCTCCCGCGTTCATCGAAGGCGGCCGGCTGGTTGACTATTCTGCACAGGGCCAGTTCATGCTTGGGCGCGACGTTTCTGTTTCCGGTCTCCTTCAATATGAGCAGTGGAGATTCCCCGTCATCAATCCTGCGCGCCAATCCGATGTGACCGTTTCGGTGCAAATGACATTCTATCCGCGTTGGCACGTGGGGGAAGTAAAACCCTAAGGGAGCGCATAAATGCATAACCTCAAAGAAATGGCGCGATGCGTTCATACCGGAATGAGAAGCTTCCTATTGGGCGCCAACATTGCTTCTATGCCGCTTCTATCTCGACCCAAGCACGCCTATCTCTACTGGAACGCATGCCTATTTTTGCGCGGGTCCATGGGGAAGCAGATGCTGCATAAGCAGAACGTTTCCGAGGTGTTCCCAGGGCTTCTGACGGACGCGAAACTTAATTTCCCGGAATTGGACCGGGCGTGGAAATGGGAAGATCCTTCGTATCTTGCGGATCTAGTGCATCTTGGCTTGCTCTGCGCTGCAATCCGCCCTCGTACTATTTTCGAGATCGGCACCTCTACGGGCTACTCCAGCCTGTTTCTGGCCGCGAACAGTCCGCCCGAGGCCCAGATCTGGACCTTGGATCTTCTTACGGGGGATTCGAAGACAACCACTCCCCTGACCGCTCGTGATCGAGACATTGCCAAATGGTGTCACCGTGTGGAACCATGTTTCGCTGGACACACCTTGGGGAGAAAGATTCACCGACTCTACGGGGATAGTGCAAAGTTTGACTTTTCGCCGTACTGGCGCTCTATCGATCTTTTTTTCATAGACGGTGCGCACACCTATGAATACGTCAGATCAGATACTTTGAATGCTCTCCACTGCTGTCACTCGGGAAGCGTGATCGCTTGGCACGATTTTGGACGCGCCGGTCTCAGTCGCGGGGTTACTAGGTGGCTCAAGCAACTCAACCAGGTTGTAAAGGTCTATACTACGCCCGGTTCGAGTGTGGCATTTATGTCATGCGATTTCGATTGCGAGGCCATTGCAAGTAAACTTGGTGCGCCGTCTTTTACCTCGCAGCGCAGTGACGAGGCTGGACTCAGCGACGCTGATCCAGGATCGATCAAAACCGATCTAGTTCGTAAATTATGAGTGTTAACGCACTCAGAATGACGCCGGCGACGGTGAAGGATCCAAGGCTGTGGATTCATTGAGGCGAGAAGCTGCCAGTGACATTGCGGTGCATGGGGGAGAAGTGTTTGAGGGGTTAGAGGACCGCTTGCCCGAAAACGAAACCGCCAGACCGCAGTATAGGTCTACTACCGTCTCCAGACTTTGGCGGCTGTGGGAACACCGGCGGTGGATTGCAAGGGTGGCCGGGTTCGCGCTATTGGCGAGCACGTTGGTTGTCTTCTTGATCCCCGTACAATTCGAGTCGACTACGCGTATCATTCCGTCTGAGACACAACAGTCGGGTGGGGCGGCGATGCTGGCCGCCCTCGCCAGCGGAGGTTCGTCCTCCTCCTCTTCTTCTTCTGGTGGAGGGCTTCTTGGCCTCGCTGGGGACTTACTGGGTACCAAGAGCAACGGCACTCTTATCACCGTTTTGGTGCACAGTCGTACGATACAAAGTGAACTGGTCCGGCATTTCAATCTGCAAAAGGTTTATGGGTCTCGCTATGAAGAAGAGACTTGTAAAGCTTTGGGTAAGCGCACCGAAGCCGCCGAGGATCGAAAGAGCGGCGTCATCACCATCACGGTTACGGACCACGATCGGCAGCGAGCTAGAGACATGGCTCAGGCCTACGTGGACCAAATCAATTTACTGCTCGCCAAGGTAAACACGTCCTCCGCACGTCGTGAGCGCATCTTCATTGAACAGCGACTAACACAAGTAAACCAGGACCTAGAAACCGCGGAGAACCAATTTAGCAAGTTTGCAAGTAAGAATGCTGCTCTCGATATTCAGGAACAGACCCGCGCCATGGTTGACGCCGCAGCTGTTCTTCAAGGGCAGCTTATTGCTGCCCAGTCAGAACTCCAGAGCCTTGAGCAGATCTATACGCCAAACAATGTTCGCGTGCGTTCGCTGCAGGCTCAAGTAAAGGAGCTACAGAAGCAATTACTGCAGATGGGCGGTAGCGACTCCCCAAAAGGGATAGGCGACGCTTTGTCTCCCGATGACAAACAGCTCTATCCGCCAATTCGACAACTTCCCTTGCTCGGCGTCGAATGGGCTGATCTTTACCGTGAGATGAAAGTACAAGAAACCGTTTTCGGGTTGCTAACCCAGCAATATGAGCTCGCACGATTACAAGAGGCTAAAGAAATCCCAGTGGTGAGTGTTGTTGATCCTGCGAGCCTACCAGAGAAGAAGTCGTTTCCTCCCCGGACGCTGATAATTCTGGCGTCGACGATTCTGTGCACGATAATCGGGTGTTTCTGGTTGCTCGGCGCAGAACGCTGGCAACAGGTTGACGCAGATGATCCACGCAAATTGCTATTGCAGAGTGTGTACGGGAGCGTGCGAAGACGGGCGAGACAGATCATGAGCAGGTTGCCAGTAGCTCGCTTCACGAGTTTCGGATTTCGGAATCCTAAAGACGAGGACAGCTAGAGTGTTCGGATGCGGACTCTAGCGTATTGTTATCCAGGTTGATCGAAACTGGAGGTTGTGACGAGGGTAAGTCGAGGTTGAGACCGAAGATGGAGCGGATAAAAGTTTTGTACGTAGCTGGGTATACGCGATGTGGGAGCACATTGTTGTCCCGCATGCTTGGAACTTTGCCAGGTTTCGTAGCGGTCGGGGAGGCAGCTGCGCACTTCTTTCGTTTCGACGACTCTGTTAATTCCCCGTGTGGATGCGGGCTGGAAGTAAGCGCTTGTCCTTTTTGGAGAGACGTTGGCTTTCTCGAACAACAGCCCTCGGCTCATGCGCGACTGTTTCGATTCCGAAATCTGCCTTTCCTGGAGTTCTACCGCTGGAAATACAAGCAAGAGGCTCGGAGACTCCTGGAGGCAATGAGCAGGTTGTACTACGTCCTAGCCGAGAAGACCTCGGCTCGGGTCATTGTTGACTCTTCGAAAACCCCCCTTCATGCTCAGCTCCTATCATGGATACCGGAGATAGACTTGTCTGTCGTTCACTTGATCCGTGATCCCCGTGGAGTTGTAAGCAGTTATCGCAAACCAAAGGTTTACCTTCCTAAGATGCCCGCCCTTAACGTAACCGCCGGCTGGATCGGATTGACCATGGGCTGTGAGCATTTGAAAAATCAAGTTTCCCGGTATCGCACGCTAAGGTATGAGGATTTTGCATCTAACCCACAGCGTCTAACTGCGGAAATAGCGTCTGATTTGGGATATGAAGAGCAGATCGGCGGGCTGTTCTCAGGAGACTCTACCGTGGAGCTCAACTCCCAACATATGCTCGGGGGTAATCCCGACAAGTTGCAGCGGGGGTCGGTCGAAATCAAGGTCAGATCAGCGGACCTACCCCGTAGCACTCGTATTCTGGTATCCCTAGCGACTGCCCCTTGGCTCTGGCGGTATCGCTATCGCACACGGAAGCGTGCTCCTAATTCAATTGGTGCAGCTGGTGTTGAGCGCGGCACAATTGTGGAGAGTTCCAAGGCAGCTCCACCGGTTGATGTGGCGGCAGTGTATTTCGATGACAAGCCGAAAGGATACTTCTCGTGTCCCCGGAGTGACCTGATCCCGCTGGTGCCGTCGAACGCATCACGGATACTGGAAATAGGCTGCGCTGAAGGTGGCCTTGCCCGATCATTGCGTCTTGCTCGTCCCGCTTCCAAGCTGGAGATCGTCGGCGTCGAACTTTTTGAGTCTGCTGCGGAAAGGGCCGCGGCCGTCTTGGACAGAGTGATCGTCGGAAACGTTGAGCGGATGGACTTGCCCTACGAAAACTACTTCGACTGCGTTATATTTGCGGATGTCCTGGAGCATCTCGTCGATCCTTGGAGGATGCTCAGGCGCGCCAAGGCTCTCTTGCGTCGTGATGGTGTCATCGTCGCCAGCATACCAAATGTTCAACATTCCAGAGTTTTAATCAACCTGATTTTCGGCCGTTGGGAATACGAACAATACGGCATCATGGACAGTACCCATCTGCGTTTCTTTACCAGGAAAAGCATCCAGACTCTTTTTCAGTCCACGGGATATGAACTGCACCGAGTATCTTCTCTTCTTGGATCGACCAGGGTCAAGTTGATGCATTTCGCGACCGCCGGACTGGCGGATCCCTTTGTTACGCGTCAATATTTGATTGTCGCCGGCGCAAAGATGGCCGATCCGTTGTCACCTCCGCTCGACTGCTCTCCAGCAGCGTGAGATGACTGCAGCGTCTCGATGAATACACCCGCAATAATCGAATACCCAGAAAGTCAGTCGACCCCCGACCCAAGGGCCAACAGTTTCTCCCGCGACATGGGGACTCTGATTTTGGGGTCGGTTCTCGCCGCAGTTTTTGGTGCGATGTTAGTTTTTGTCGTGCCCCGAATCACCGGAATCGAGGATTTCGGATATTGGCGCATTTTTCTACTCTATGCGGGGTATGTAGGGTTTTTCCATTTAGGGTTCGGTGAAGGAGCACTGCTTTGCTGGGCTGGTAAATCACTGGGACTTTTTCGCGAAGAACTGCAGCCTTCGCTGAAATTCCTAATCGCCTTACATTTGCTGCTCTTGATAGTGGGTTGCCTCATTGCTGTCGCTTTCTTTCCGCCTCGTGTTCGGTTTATTGCAATTGCAGTGCTTGTGTTTGCGACGTTGCAAAATACCACCGTGCTGCTACAGTGCGCTCTACAGGCGGCTCGGCAATTCCGTCCCGTGGCAGTGGCCGCCGCAGCGCCGAGTGGACTTTTTCTGGCCTTCGCAGCGCTCACGGCGCTTCGAGCAAGGCCCGATTATCGTGTCCTAGTCTCTTGTTATCTCGTAGCATGGTTGATCGTATTGGGTTTCCTTTGGAGCACCGTTCGCCCTCTTGGCCCTGTTTCCAATATCTCTGCATGGACAATCGGCAAGAGATACGTGCTAATTGGGTGGCCTATCACGCTGGCGAATTCAGCTATCGGTCTCGTCCAATCCTCAGATCGTTTCGTTCTTAGTTCGGCGGTTTCGATCTACCACTTTGCTCAGTACAGCCTTGCGGCCAGTACGATGATGGTGCCGCTCGCGATTATCTCCGCAGCGGCCCGTGTTTTTTTCCCTCACCTCGCTGCACGTCAGAGGGAAGAGCATCCTGAGATCTACGGACAGGCAACGCGGTTGATCGTTGTGGTATGGTGTGTACTTCTCCCGTATTACTTCGCCGTGGATGTCTTTGTCCACCGTTTTCTCCACGCCTACGTCGAGAGCTTGCCTGTGGCTCGGACGCTTTTGCTTGGAGTGTTGTTTATTGCAGCGATTCAGATTCTCCAGAGCAGCCTTTTCAATCTGTACGGAAAACAGAAACGCTTCCTTGTCTATTCGATTATCGCTGTCGCTTTCAGCCTGGCGTTAGCTGGTGCTGCGGTGTTTTTGTCCGGCTCCTTATTGCTTGTGGCCGGCATGCAAGTGATTTCGACTGGTATGTTTTGGCTGTTCAATGCATGGAGACTCAGATCTTTAACCGGGGAGTCCTGGCGAGATATTGGGCTGGTAGTTCTTAACTTTGCCTGGTCAGCTATCAGTTTGTGGCTGGCATTTTTCTGGACTTCTAATTTTGCCTTTCGCACTCTCCTCTATTGGCTCCTGGCGACTGGGCCGCTAGCACTGACTTGCGGCGAAGAAATGCGAGCGATCGGACGAATTGTAGCGGGCTTCACTCGTAGCGTGTGGCCGTCGTCTTTGTTTGCCACCGATCCGGAGAGGGATTAAGGTTTGTGTCACGCCCACGACAATTCCAATGACTAGAACAGCGGGCCTGCGGGCGCTGAGAAACATCGCGATCGGAGGCGAGGCGCTTCTCCTTTGTTGGTTACTCGCAACAGAGGGCTTAAGTGGGATCCCGCAGATGGTTACCACCCTGCTCCTGGCAATCGCTATTGTAGCGATTGCCATGTGGAATTGGCCCTTCGGTGCGGTGTTAACCCTCCTAATCGCCAGTGCAATGCCACGGTTCACTTGGACCGTCGCCGGATTGCATGTTCGTCCTGAACACTTGGCAATAGGACTAGTGGCCGGAATTATCTTGTTGCGTTCCCGAAGGCGCAGTTCGGGTGTACACGCCACCTGGCGAGTCTTTGATCTTTGGTTGTTAGGCTATCTCGCGGTCAATTTTGTCACTTCAGCGGTTACGTCCCCCGAGCCACACCTCACGCTGCGCTGGGCTCTGCTCAGCGCGCTCGGTGTCACGCCATATTTTCTGGTCCGCTGGTTGGTGGTCGACGAGGAAACTCTTGTTGCAGTTTTCCGCATGCTGCTCGTAGTCGGAATAGTTGAGGCCGCCTATGGCACGCTGAGTTTTTTTTCTTATCAGCTTTTCAATACACATTTTGGAATTGAATTGGAGCAATACGGTTCCATGCCGGGAACGTACGGGTCACAGTATGAAGCCAATCTATTCGGAAGTTATACCGCCTGTTGTGCCCTCATGTGTCTGGCCGGATACCTTCTGGACGAAAAGGCGCGACGGCGCTGGTACTTGTGGGGTTTTTCGATCACGATCCTGGGGGCTTTCATTAGCTTAGCGCGTGCGGTCTTTCTGGCGTTTCCATTCGCAGCTGCTTTCGTAACATGGCTGGCGGCTAGGAAAGGTCGTTTCCAGATGCGTGGAGTGGTTGCTTTGGCTGGAGTGTTAGCGGTTGTATTGTTGCTTTTCGCCCCCGTCATCCTGCATTCCGTGCAAGAGCGCTTCAGCACCCTAAACGCGTCGGAGATTACGGAGGATGAGACTACCGCCCGACGCCTGGTTGGAATCACCGTTGCATTGAGTGACGTTGGAACGCATCCCTGGCTGGGGACTGGCACCAATAGTTTTCGATTACTTTTTGACTGGGCCGATTATTGGCCTCTACCTGAGACTCTCCAAGGAGATGAAGATGAACGGGGAGCTTGGATCGGAAATACGCCGGTGCGAATCCTCCATGACACCGGTATTGTGGGCTTTGCGGTATTCTTGGCATTCTTGTCCAAGCTGCTATTAGAGGTGCGTAGGGTCATTCGGGATGCTCCAGACTCGATACGCGTGATCCTGATCGCTTTGCTAGCTGGGCTGGCATTGTACGCGATTACGTTTCAGGTTACGGATGCGACGAACCTCTCCTTCGCTTGGATTCACATCGGCCTGCTGGCGGCTGCGACGACGGTCGCTCGCGGGAGGAGCCGCAACATGCTATCCGTATCACCTAGCGAGCTACCATGACCGCAACTCACACGCACGATCTGGCTGTCGCCTATCGGATTTATCCGAGCGTTTCTCGTCCGGCCCTTGGCTTACCCTTTAGTGAGGACAAGTACCGGCTCTCCGAGGTCTGCCTCCGTTCCTTCAAGGAATCGTTAGGCTCGCTGCGAGTCAAGGTGTGGGCAATTCTCGACGGATGCCCTGCGCAGTACGATCAGTTATTCCGGAATTACTTCGCCGATGATGACCTGGTACTCGTGCCATGCGATTCCCTGGGCAACCGCGCCAGCTTTGGCAGGCAAATTGACATCCTGATGCGGCAGGAGAACGCACCGCTGGTTTACTTTGCAGAGGACGATTACTTCTATCTACCGAACCAGTTTCGCTTGATGGTGGATTTTTTGAACGAGAACGCGGATACCCATTTTGTCTCCCCCTACGATCATCTGGACTGTTATACCGTACGTTTGCATCACGAGCCGAAGTGGATTCGGGTCTGTGCATCCCACCACTGGCGGACGGCCTCCTCGACTTGCCTCACGTTTCTCACCCGGCAACAAACTTTGGTGCGCTATGCGCGCGTCTTCCGTAGCTATGTTCGCGGTAATGACGATTGTTCTTTGTGGTTGAGCCTGACAAAACGCCGTGTCTTCAACCCTTTCGCACTGGCTGGTTACATAGCTCGGCGCGAATTCTATGGCAGAATCTTGCTGAAAGCGTGGTGGTACGGATGGCAACAGATTCTCTTTGGACGAAGCGCGGGGCTATGGATACCGATTCCAGGGATCGCAACGCACTTGGATCGCCATTCTCTTTCTCCGTCGATCGATTGGTCGCGGCTCATGGTCGAGAGTTGCGCGGAAAGGCAGGAAACCTACGCGTCCTAGCAATCTCATCGATAAACAGACGGCAATCGATAACGGCATAGTAGGTACGTCGTTGTCCGCGACTGTGTATATCATTGTTCTTAACTGGAACAACTTTAGAATGACGGCTGAGTGTCTTCGGAGCTTGGAGGGGATGGTCGGGGCCAGCTTTAAGATACTTGTCGTCGACAATGGTTCGTCAGACGACTCGGTACAATTTTTGCGAGAAGCCTTCCCTCGAATAGAGATCATTGCCAACAAAGTGAATCTCGGCTTTGCAGGAGGATGCAATGTTGGCATGAGGCGTGCCTCGCAGGAGGGTGCAGAGTATATTCTGCTCGTCAATAATGACACTATTGTCGACCCGTTCCTTCTGCAGGAACTGCTGAAGGAGGCCGAGGCCCATCCGCGAGCTGGCATTCTGTCCCCTAAGATCTACTACTTCGATCCGTCTAATGCAATCTGGTGGGCTGGGGGTAGGTTCAACATGTGGACGGGACTCGCAACGCATATCGACCTGAGGAAAACCGACGTCGAGCGCAACAATCAGCCTCGTGATCTCGACTGGGCCACTGGCTGCGTTATGCTAGTACGGACAGAAGCGCTACGCGAGACCGGACTGTTTGACGAACAGCTATTCAACACCGGTGAGGACGTAGATTTGTCACTTAGAATGCGCGCAGTTGGCTTTGCGGTCAGGTATGTTCCAACCGCTCGACTTTGGCATAAAGAAAGCGTCGACATCCGAAAGAATGTCGGCCAACACGTACGCGCTTTTATGGCGGCGCGTAACCTGCTTTGGGTCATGCATAAACACGCTCGAATCTATCACTGGATCAGTTTCTGGCCGGTATTTGTGGGCTACTATCTGCCAAAGATGATTTTGGTCAGTCTTAGGACTCACGATCGCCGCTCTTGTATTTCCATGCTGCAGGGCGTCCTGGCATTCTGGAGGATGTTGCTCATGCCCGGCACTTCGGTGCTGCCGGAAGAGCTTAAGGCGACCACGGTGCAAAACAGTTTTCCAAAACAGGTTGCATTCAAATAAGCGGCATGAGAATCGGCATTGATGCACACTGTCTCGGGAGTGGCCAGAGTGGGAATGAGACGTATTACAGGTCCCTGCTGACGTCACTAGCGCGGGTTGACTCTGAAAACGACTACTCGATTTACTACACCAAGAATGGAGCTGCTGAAAAATTGGGGCTGACGAACGATCGCTTCTCATCGCGACGTATGCGGTCCGCCAGCCCGTACCTTCGGATCCCGTTTATAGTTCCGCTCGAACTACTCTCTCAGCCGGTGGACGTCTTTCACGCACAGTTCATCGTGCCTCCGTTCTTAAGATGCCGTACAGTAACAACGATTCCAGACATCGCCTTTGAACACTATCCTGAATTCTTCCCGCCATACCAGGTGGCTTGGTCGAAGAAATTGATTCCATGGTCCGCAAGGCGTGCGGACCATCTCATTACGGTGTCTCAATACTCCAAAGCAGATCTAGCCCAACGTTACAAAATTGACCCCGACAAGATTACTGTCACCTATGAAGCGGCGGGAAGCGAATTTTATCCCAGAGATCAAGGCCAAGCGCGAGAGTACTTGGCCGCGCGATATGGGATCGAGCACCCCTTCGTTCTGTATGTTGGCAGGCTTCAAGGACGCAAGAATCTGGTCCGTTTGGTAGAGGCCTACTCTCAGGTTCGTGATCGGGGCGCACAACACCGGTTGGTTCTAGTGGGCAAGAAGGAATGGATGGCGCAGCGCATTTCGGGGACAATCTCGAAACTGGGCTTAGCTCACGAGGTAATATTAACCGGCTACGTGCCGGCGGGAGACCTTCCTTACTTTTACAGTGCGGCCGACGTTTTCGCCTATCCCTCCATCTTCGAAGGATTCGGTTTGCCGGTTCTCGAGGCAATGGCGTGTGGAACTGCCGTGGTCACGTCGATGGGGTCATCCTTACAAGAAATCGCAGGTGCGGCGGCGCTGATTGTGGACCCATTCGACACGAATTCGATTAGTTCCGCGCTGGAACGCTTGCTTGGGGATCCCATTCTCAGACAGGAACTGGGCCGTGCAGGGATTCGCAGAAGCAAGGAGTTCGACTTTGACCAGACCGCGATGGATACTTTAGCTGTTTACCGGAATGCTGCAAACATGTGAAGGTAGGTCAGCATAGCTGATCGTGACAGAGTCCTCGGGCAGTGCCTGGAAGTCCAAAAAAACTTAGATGCGCATCGCAATGATCGGTATCAAGGCCATCCCCGCTCGCTTCGGGGGATTTGAAACTGCTGCGGATGAGATCTCCCGAGGCCTAGTCAAGCTCGGTCATCAAGTGGTGGTCTACAACCGTTCCGGTATGAGCTCATACTCGGGAACGTTGTACGAGGGAGTAGAATTGGTGACCTTGCCCACCCTCAAATCAAAAAACCTGAGCACAATTGTTCATGCTTTTCTTTCAACCTTGCATGTGATGTGCCGAAGGGCGGATGTGGTGCACTATTTCACGACTGGGGCAACACTATTTGCCCCGCTACCCCGACTGATGGGTAAGAAAGTTGTGTGCTCAGTAGATGGGACGGACTGGCAGCGTGCTAAGTGGAGCCGGTTTGCAAGGTGGTATCTACGATTCTCCGAACGCTTGGCAGTACTCTTCTGTCACGGACTCATTTCTGATTCGCAGGATGTGGGAAGCTACTATCAGCAGAGGTACGCTGCGCCCACTTCTTGCATCGTGTACGGGATGTCCGAGCATCGATCCGAAAGTCGAAGCGTGCTCGAGCGTTTCGAGCTATCGGAGAGAGATTACGTTTTGTTTGTTGGCCGACTTGTGCCGGAGAACAACGTACATCATCTGATTCAGGCGTTTGAAAAGATACGCACCGAAAAGAAACTGGTGATCGTTGGCGACGATCCATGGGAAAGAGCTTACGTTCGTTCGCTGAAGACCACGCTCGATCCTCGTATTGTCTTCACTGGTGGTGTGTATGGAGATGGATACGCACAATTGCAGCAGAACGCCTATGCTTTTGTGCTACCTGATGAGGTTGGCGGGACCCACCCAGCTCTGGTCGAGGCAATGGGTTTCGGCAACTGCGTCCTGGTGAATAACACACCTTCGAACTTGGAAGTAATCGCTGATAGCGGTTTTAGTTACTGTGGTACCAATGGCGCCGAGGCCCTCCACAGTCAGCTGCAAATGCTTCTCGACAACCCATCTCTGGTAGGGGAATACCGTCGCAGAGCCCGGAAGCGGGCGCAAGAGCATTATCGCTGGGCAGATGTGGTTCGCCAGCATGCTCTCTTCTACCAGCAGACGTTGGGTATGGAGGGGCGCAGGGAGTCCGCAGAACTTGCAAAGTCCACAGGCTTGTAATTACACAATGTTTACCTCTGCAACAGAGATGCGCGATCCCGTTATCCTGTCTGAGAACTGGAACAAACCTGCATATAGCATTAGCAAGCGTATTTTCGATGTACTGGTTTCTGCTCTGCTCTTAGTGTTGCTTTCTCCAGTATTCCTATTGCTGGCACTTTTCGTGAGGCTTACGTCGCAGGGACCGGTTTTTTATCGCTGGAAGGTTGTAGGCAAGGATGGAATGCCTTTCGTGGGCTACAAATTTCGTTCAATGGTGTCAAATGCCGACGATTTGAAGGCCAAGCTCATGATGCAAAACGAGATGACTGGTCCGGTTTTCAAGCTGGCCCGTGACCCTCGCATTACTGGGTTTGGCGCGTGGATGCGACGCTATAGTTTGGACGAACTTCCTCAGATTTACAGCGTCCTCAAGGGTGACATGAGTCTGGTCGGACCACGACCCCCGCTTCAGACCGAATACGCCCAATTCACCGTGTTCCAGCGGCAGAAATTGGTCGTTAGGCCTGGAATCACTTGCCTTTGGCAAGTGAATGGACGAAACCAAGTTCGCGATTTTGACGAGTGGGTTAGACTTGATCTCGAATACATACAACACTGGTCGCTTTGGCTCGATTTGAAGATCCTCTTAAAAACGGCACGTGAGGTGTTTGTAGGGTCAGGCAAATAGAACATCCAAATATCCAAAGGATAAGAAACATGCTGATGTTTGCAGTCCACGGAGTTCGCGAATGAAAGTTCTTGTGACAGGGGGGGCTGGGTTCATCGGTTCTCATCTCGTCGATCGTTTCCTGCAAGAAGGTTTCCAGGTCCGGGTCCTCGACAACCTTGACCCTAAGGTCCACCCAAACGGTCTGCCGTCTTATCTTCCGCGGAATATTGAGTTTCTGCACGGAGACGTTACTGACCGCGAGATCCTGCTCTTCGCCCTACGAGGTGTGGACGTGGTGTCCCATCAAGCGGCGTATCAGGACTACATGCTGGATTTCTCTCGCTTCCTCCATATCAACGCGGTCGGAACGGCCCTGATGTTTGAGCTTATCGTGCAGCACCACCTGCCTGTGAAGAAGGTAATCGTGGCTTCTTCTCAAGCCATCTACGGAGAAGGTCAATATGAATGTCAGAAGCATGGATCCTTCCTGCCGCGACCGCGCTCCCAAGAACAGTTGCAAAAGGAGAATTGGGAGATTGGCTGTCCGGTGTGCGGGCGAACATCCCTAGCCCGCAGACTGGAAGAACCCCAAGTGAACCCTTACAACCAGTATGCAGTTTCCAAGTTGGCACAAGAGAAGGCCGCCTTGGGATTGGGCTGGTTACACGGGATTCCAACAGTCGCGTTGCGCTATTCCATTACACAGGGAACTCGCCAGTCTCTGTTTAACCACTACTCCGGGGTATGTAGAATCTTCTGCAGCCGCGCCATGCGGGGCGAGCCTTTGATCATTTACGAAGATGGTTACCAAACGCGAGACTTTGTACATATTAAAGATGTTCTGGAGGCCCACATGCTAGTCTTGCGGAACGACGAGGCTAATTTCCAGGCGTTCAATGTGGGGAGTGGTACGGCCACCACGATTCGCGAGTACGCAGAGCAGGTTTTGCGTCGCATACCATCTTCTGCCGGAATCAAAGTTTCCGGTGAGTACCGTCGGGGCGATAACCGTCACAGCGTTTCCAGTGTGGAGAAGCTCAAGAAGCTGGGTTGGCGACCGCAACGTGATCTCCACGCTATTTTGGATGACTTCTTGGCGTGGGTTGAGGAGATCGGTGGAATACCCGAGCAGATTGGAGACGCTTATGCGGATATGCGTCGATCAGGTGTTGTTCTGACTGTCGGAGGCTAAATCGACTTTCCTGTGCAAATCTTACTAACAGACAGGGGCCTGTAAGCCGAATGTTCAAGACTTCCGATATCAATTCATATTTCGACTGTCTTTCCAACACAATCGCTAGCCTCCCGTTTGACTCGATTGACGTCGTGGCCGACGTTCTCGTCAGGGCATACGTCGACAGCCGTATGATTTATCTTTTCGGCAACGGAGGCAGCGCTGCGTTGGCCTCACATTTCGCCTGCGATCTCGGAAAAGGAACGATAAACGGCGCGGGCAAGCGGTTTCGCGTGTTGGCTCTCACCGATAGTGTGCCTATGATAACTGCCTGGGCCAATGATGCAAACTACGAGGACATTTTCGCCGAGCAGCTCGCCAACTTCGCGAAACCGCATGACGTCGCATTTGCCATTAGCGGTAGCGGTAATTCTCCTAATGTACTGCGCGGGTTGCGCACCGCTAAAGAATTGGGCGCAACAACCGTGGGGCTCACTGGTTTCAGCGGCGGGAAGTTGAAAGATCTCTGCGACGTCTGCGTAATCATCCCTTCCGACAATATGCAAGTCATTGAGGATCTGCATCTCTGCGTTGCGCATGCTGTGTTTACCACGATTCGCCGCAGGATCTGCCGCGCCGAGGGAGTACACGCTTGAAGTGCCTCATTGCATGAAAGCCTCATGAAAGCAAGACGACTGCACAGTTGGATCCTGATTGCCGATTTGCTATGGGCTGGTATCGCCTTGGCAGTCGCCGCGGTGCTGCGGTACGGCCTGCATTGGGAAGAAGCCGAGCGTCTGGGAGCACGGAACTTGATCCCGTTCCTAGGCGCAGCGTGGTTTGTCTGGGGGCTGCTTTCCTATGTTATGCAGCTAGACGGCTTTCGCAGAGGCTGGCGTTTCTCGGCAATTGTGGCACATCTGTCTCTCGCGGTCGCTTTTCTCATGATTCTCTTGTTGGCAGGGGCATACCTGTCGCAGCGTTATGTTTCCCGTCTTGCGCTGAGTTATTTCGGTGTTCTGCTTTTTTTTGGCTTCCTCAAACTTCGGTGGATCGCCCTGGGCTGGCTTCAGCGCCGTTACCGTCGCGGAGACGTTAGCCGGATTGTAATCCTGGGATCCGGTCCCGTCGCCAGCGAGCTTGCTCTGAAACTCAGTCGTCATCCCGAAATGCTATGCAAAGTTGTGGGCTTCCTGTGCTCTGAGGTCGATACGGTCGACGTGGAGTCTTGCGTGTCTCAGGGCGCGTTCGTTACCGGTATCTCGACACTGGGGGTGACCGAACTGCTGCATCAGCAGCGGGTGAACGAACTCATTCTGGCTCTGCCCCGACCGGCGATGCCCGAAGTCTTGAACCTGGTGGCGCGGTGCCGGAAACAGGGAATTGGTGTCAGCCTTGTTCCTCAACCCTACGAACTTTACATGTCCAAACCTAACCTGATAGACCTCGATGGTCTTCCCTTGCTTCAGCTGCGAGATGCGTCGACCTCCGACATGTTCTACCAGTGGAAACGTGTAGTGGACGTAGGTGGATCATCTCTTTTGACACTACTTGCAATTCCCGTCGTTTTACCCATCATCATTGCGTTGAGGTTGACTAAGGGACAAGCATTCCGCTGGGAGAAACGGTGTGGCTGGGAGGGACGCGAGTTCTCGATGTTGCGTCTGAACGTGGATCGGGATCCTCAGGGTGATGCGCCCATTGAGAGGATCTTGTGGCAATTAAGCCTTACTGAGGTACCCCAGCTTTGGAATGTTCTACGCGGGGACATGAGTCTTGTCGGTCCCCGTCCGGAGTCGCCTGATCGTGCGCGACGTTACTCCGATTGGCAACGTCAGCGGCTTTCCGTGCGCCCAGGGATGACGGGACTCGCCCAAGTTCACGGCCTCCGCGAGGAACACTCGTCAGAGGAGAAAGCGCGCTTCGACTTGCAGTATCTGCTGCATCCTTCGCCCTTGGCTGACCTGTCCCTAGTCGTGCAAACCCTTTGGACATTGGTCACCCGGCTGGTAGACTATTCGCGTCTGGCCAAATCCCACGAAGGTCATGCGTCTCCAGAGGCAGGCTCACCCCCTCCCGGCGACCAAGTGGCCTTGGAGACTCTGCACAATGCTCATCGGGCGCAGTCCGGTGCGAATTAGCTTCGGCGGTGGTGGAACCGATCTGCCTGCGTATTACCAGCAATTTGGCGGGGCGGTTCTAAGTGCTTCCATAAACAAGTACTTTTATACTATTTTGGGCAAGCGTTCGGACGGCCGTATTCAGGTTATTTCTTCCGATCTTCGCATTTTTGAAACCTGGCGTGACATCGCAGCTACGGACGTCAAGGTCAGCGGACTGGAGATTCCGCTGGCTGTCCTCAAAGATCTTTCCGCCGATTTCTCGCTCGACCTCTTCCTTGCCTCGGAGATCCCGCCCGGCACGGGTCTGGGTTCCTCAGCAAGCGTTTGCGTCAATATCCTTAAGACACTCACCACTTATCTTGGATCGTCGCTCTCCAAGTATGACTTGGCGGAGCGGGCTTTTACAATCGCGCGTCACTCTTTGGGGCGCTATGTTGGCAAGCAGGACGAATATGCTGCCGCTTTTGGGGGGCTGAACTATATTTCTTTCAATCCTGACGGTACTACCAGTGTAAGTCCCTTGAATCTGGATTCTGACTTACTACAGGAACTACAGTCGAATCTCCTGTTGTTCTTCACTGGTTCTTCGCATCACTCCTGGACGATTCTGGAGGAGCAGGAAAAGTCTAGCCGGTCTCACTCCGGTACCGCCGTCGAAGCTTTGCATGACGTGAAAGAGTACGCGGTCAAGATGCGAAATGCCCTCGCAGCTGGCGAACTCAGCCACTTCGGCACTCTTCTTGACGAAGCTTGGCAAGCCAAAAAGCGCATTTCCCACCGCATCTCGAACGAAAAGATTGATCATCTCTACCAGTTGGCAAGAAAGAATGGCGCCCTCGGAGGTAAGATTACCGGCGCCGGCGGCGGCGGTTTCCTTCTCCTATACTGCGAGCAAGAACGCCAAGAAGCCTTGCGTTTGGCCTTGCAACGAGAGGGTATCCAAGAAATGGCCTTCGCTCTGGATTTCCACGGCGCTCAAGTCATTGTGAACGATCCTTTCATTGATGGCGACGACCGGGCCGGATTGAGGTGGACCTTCAAGCCGGCCTCACCGATCTCAGCCGCGTGAGCGGCTAGGAACTGTGCCCCGTAGGAAAACAGAGGTCATAATTGAAAGCCTTCCTGCTTGCCGCCGGTCATGGTACACGCCTGCGGCCTATCACTGACACCCTCCCCAAGTGCCTCGTACCGATTCGCGGTACTCCCATGTTAGAGATATGGCTCGAACTCTGTTCACGCAATGGGATCGATGAAGTTCTAATTAATCTCCATACTCACGCGGACGTCGTCCGCGAGGCCCTTCGTGACAGAGAAACCCCAGTGAAAGTACGCATTGTGGAGGAGAACCTTTTACTCGGTTCGGCGGGAACATTGCAGGCCAACCATGATTGGGTCAGGGACGAAGTTGCGTTCTGGGTCCTTTACGCTGATGTCCTCACTACCGCTAACCTCCGGCGGATGGCCGAATTCCACTATCGTTGTCAAACCGTCGCCACCATCGGTCTCTATCAGGTGACTGACCCTTCTCGGTGCGGTGTGGCGATCTGTGATGTCGCGGGGGTGATCCGTGAGTTCGAAGAAAAACCGCAGAAGCCGCGCAGCAATTGGGTGTTCTCCGGGCTCATGATCGCCAGTCCGACGATCATGGAGAGCATTCCACATCGATTGCCAGCCGACATTGGTTTTGACATCCTCCCGCGCCTCGTCGGCCGCATGGTAGGCTATCCTGTCTATGACTATCTCATTGACATCGGAACCTTGGAGAACTACCAAGAGGCACAAAACTCCTGGCCTGGTCTAAAACACTTGTCCGAGGGGATGCCAGCATGACCACAACCGCGCCTATGACACGGTCAACCGATTCACTTCAGGGTGTGGTTTTCGACATGGACGGCGTAATCGTAGACAGTCATCCCGCGCACCGCAAGGCTTGGCGTCAGTTCCTTCGAACGATTGGCCGGAACGTCACCAATCGCGAACTAGATTTCATTCTCGACGGTCGTAAGCGCCGGGATATTTTGAGCCACTTTCTCGGGCCGGTCTCCGAAGCGAAACTTGTCGAATACGGGAAACGTAAAGACGAGTTCTTTCAACAGTCGACCGCGGAAGTTAAGCCAATCCCCGGTATCACCGAGTTTCTCATTCACCTGAACGAGAACGGGGTAGTGGCGGCCGTGGCCACCTCAGCGAGCGAAACTCGCACACGTTCGACACTGGAACGCCTTCGGTTGCAGAACTACTTCAGCGTTGTCCTCACCGGGAATGATGTAGAAGACGGCAAGCCTGATCCTGCAATCTATCGTCTGGCCTGCCGCCGCTTGAATGTTCTACCTGAAAGTGTGCTGGCCATCGAAGATGCGGTGTCTGGAATTCAGGCTGCGAGAGGTGCCGGCTTGAAGTGCTTAGGAGTGGCAAGCGACAGTAATGCCGAAAAGCTTCGGGGCGCTGGAGCCATCCACGTCATTCGAAGCTTCGCCGGACTCTCGCTGAAGAAGCTGAAAGGAATGCTTGATCTGACTTGGTGTCCCACGAACGTGACCGGGAGCGAGGTCTGCGTTAGCAAGGTTATCGCTTCGTCAGATTCTTCATAAATGCTCTCCCGATACTTCGTGCTTCACTCGGCATCCGCTGACTCGCGAAACCAAGTTGAAGCAGACTTCGTCTGATGAGCCGAGCGGCCTAATTCGACAGTTCACTTCTCGACACAATGAATCCCGGCTGGGCTGGTTAAGTGGAAAGTTATGGAGTCTACTCCTCTATGAAAGTAAGCGTAGCTGCAAAGAGACTACTTCCTGGGTTTCAATCCCGGCTCCTGGTGCGCCGAATTTTAAACCTTCCACGGGATACTTATGACCGAATTACGCACAAGCGCGACCCGTTGATCCCGCCCCATGGTCTTTGGTTCGTTGGCGGAGAAAACGATTATGACACGGTAAACGAAGAGTTTTTGCGCTATTTCATAGATCTCGGTGGCTTGAAGCCCGACCATCGCCTACTTGACGTCGGCTGTGGTATAGGCGTCATGGCTTCGCGACTCACCAAGTTTCTGAGTCCCACTGGAGCATACTTCGGCTTCGACATAGTCCCTATAGGTATCAGCTGGGCTACCCGCCACATAAGTTCGCGGTTCCATAATTTCTCATTTGCTCATATTGATTTGTTCAACAAACACTACAATCCCAAGGGGACACTGTCGGCAGACACGTTCCAATTTCCATACCCAGACAAGACGTTTGACTTCGTGTTCCTGAAATCTGTCTTTACACATCTTATGCCGCTCTCGATTCGGCATTACTTGGGTGAGATACATCGGGTGTTGAAACCTTCGGGGCGTTGTCTTGTGACGATCTTTCTCTTGAATGATGAATCCTTGGACTTGATTCATAAAGGGCAAGGCTCCATCCCGTTGCTGCATGAGATGGATGGGTGTCGTGTCCTCGACCCACAATTTCCCGAGACTGCAGTTGGAATACCCGAAGCAAATTTTGCAGCATCGTGCAACAGCGCGGGTCTGAACCTGCTCCAACCCATTCACTACGGTTCATGGTGTGGGCGGAAGTCATATATGAGTTATCAAGACATTCTAGTGTTAAGTTCTGCGTCATGAGGAGAATTCACAATGCAATTAGGTAATCAGATCCTCTCGAGTAGAACCCATAGCGCTGCATGGCTAGAACCCGAGAATCAATGTTTTGACGGGCCAGGTGGTTCCTTGCCTCTCATCGCAACCTCTCCTTCAGAGCGAAGGGCGGCACTCGCGGCTGTCTGGGTCGCAAGCCTGGTTTGCTTTTGTGCGTGCACGGCGGCCTTATTGGGTGCTCAAACGATCGAAGGTGACGGTGCACTGACAATGGCTCACAGCTATCCAGACGTCCAGGCGGCCATTGCTGCGTGTCCGCAAGCCGGCTGTATCGTGTATGCAACAGCACCAAGCGTGAACAAGAATCTGGGCGTCATCGATCCAGGAACTAAAACCTTGAGCCTATATCTGGGCCCATACACGTACACTGTGAAGCGAATCACTTTACGAGGAGGAATGAAAATTATCGGGATGGGTGGTTCGAACCCAGGAACCACTCTGCAGTCGGTAAACGGCAACGACCCGGTATTTGTTGTTCCCCAAGTAAGTCACGGTGCGGCTACTAATGTAAAGCTTGAAGGATTTCGTCTCTATGGTTCCAAGGGCAATACGAGCGAAGACGGCTTCTTCATTGACTCGAGCAATCTGGATAGCGGTGGGCTTTGGTATTCGACTTTCGTGGATATCTACGCTCAAGACTTCGCCGGAAGCGCCTTTCACTTCCGGGGCCCAAGCAGCGGACACTCAGGTACGAACCAGTTTCTGACGTTCATTAATGATGCGGTATGGCGGACTTCTCATGGCGGCCCTGCTCTGAAAATTGAGGGTGGGGAATATCAATTCTTCTTCGAAAATTGCATGTTTGAAGGGCAGAAACAAGGCGACGGGACGAACGTATTTATCGGCGGCGGTCCTGGCTCGGGAACCGCCGGGTATCCGTATATCATCAACTTCCGCGGTTTGACTTCGGAGCGGGCTGGTATTGCTGTACAGATCGATGGCGGTACAAACATCGAGTTTGACATGAGCCACCATGAACTTCTCGACGGAGGATACCTGATCACCTATGGAACCAACGGAGCACGCGTCCCCAACGACGGAATCGTTATAGCCAATAGCAGTTTCAATGGCAACGTTGGCGCGGCTTCTGGTCGCGGTTTCATAGTCAAAGTCTCTACTGACCAAGCGACGGGTGTCATAGTCCGAGATAACATGATCTATGGCGATCCTGACCACTTCATTATCGGAAGCAACCTTGCTCAAGTCACGTCGCACGACAACGATTTTCCTGGACTGAAATCTAGTGTTCCGGCTTCATCGGCCGCTACTCCTGAAATTCAAGCCGCTGGCACCATAAATATCGGAGGAGTGCACATTGTTGGATTGACGCCATCGACCACTCCGATCATGACCATCCGCGGAATGCAAGGTGCGGGCGAGTACGTTACCCTGTTCCCAACCCGCGGGACCGTCTTTTTCAGCACCGGTGGAAACGTTGAGCTAGGTGCATTACGCACTTTGAAACTACAAGCCCCATCCTCGGTCACTTTTGTACGCAGCGACTTGGGCAGCGATTGGAAACTAGTATCCGTTTCGCCCTGACATCTCCTGGTCGATTCATCAAATGTAAGGTGCATTAGCAGTGTCAAATCTGAACTCAATCCTTGTAACCTTTCGCTTCGCGGGCATCACTCTAAAATCGAACCTACCTAAGTTCGGAGTGCTTGGGTGATATCTTCTAATACGGTGTCGGTGCGGCTCTGCAATGTATCGACTTCCAGCATCACGCCGAACGCAGTGACGTGGACAACTTGGATAACTCAATGAGCCCATCGAAAAAAGAAAAGAAGGGACTGACTGATAGTAGGGTCTAGGCCCTGGGGTTGTCATGCCAAGTCCTTATACCATCCTGACGCCAGTCCGTATTTTTTTTCGAAAGCGGCGTTTCGCCAGTTTCCTCGAACAGTTTGGGAACTGCCGCACGATTGTCGATATTGGTGGAGACCACAACCTCTGGCCAATCATCGGGCGAAAAGAAGGTGTCATTGTATTGAATGTCTGGGTTCCCCCCGACCGCAATGAGATTCCGTACGTCCTTGGCGACGGTCGCAAGCTGCCACTCCAGGACCAGTCCATTGACCTCGCCTTTTCGAATTCGGCCATTGAACATCTGGACAGCTTTGAGAGTCAATCACGCTTTGCCGCCGAAATGTTGCGCGTCGGAAAGCAGCTATATTGTCAAACCCCGTGCAGGTTATTTCCGATTGACCCTCACCTTTCGGCATTTTTCCTGCATTGGTTGCCCCGGTCGTGCTTGACGCCGACATTTCTTCGGTATTTCACCCTCAACGGCTGGCTGCTCGGGCGCCCATACAAATACGACGTCGTGTGGTTGACCAAGAGGAAACTTCGCCGAATATTTCCAGGGTGCACCATAAAGACCGAACGCTTTCTAGGATTGCCGAAGTCGTTTATCGTCACGAGATAAACCACCATTTCTCTGTCTTTTTCATATTGGAGAGGCTGTTATACACATTTTTATTTGGTGGCTCTTGTGCCGCTAGAAATTCTTAGCTTGATCGTGCAGCCCTGAGCAATCTGTTGCCCAGCTCAATTCTTTCGTTGTCATTCCTTGTCGGCTCGGGGTGAACGCTCAGTTCACTAACGCCGCCGATGCTGCGACCATACAGTTGCTCACCTAATTTAATTTCAGTGGGGCTTTGCAGGACGCGGGGAGGGCGTCCGGGTAGCGGGACTGTGGGAATCATGTTTTCCGCTTTATCCCAATTCCAACAGAGGAGCACCTTTGTTGCAGGAAACTCAGAACATGTTCTCGTACCAACAAGGACATTTTGAGACGGTACTTGTCCTAACCAAAGCGAATCGAGTTCCGCTGGACATTTTTGCGGGTGGAGAGGCATGTGTCACCCAGATGCCACATCAAGTCCAAGCTATTACACGTCATTTAGAATGCAGACCGTGATACAACCTCGGCGGATGGCCTTGCAAGCGCAATCCACTTTGGCCATTTGCTTATACATCTTTGTTCTCGCGCTTATTCCACGCTTGGCTTTGTTGTGCCTAACTCGAAGTTACCTTCAGCCCGAGCCGACCGAGGTTGTGAGTATCGCCGAGTCCCTGGCAACCGACGGGCAGTTCGCGAACGTTTTCGGCCCGCACAGCGGTCCGACTGCTCACACTTCACCCCTATATCCCTTGCTGCTCAGTGCGATTTTTCGAGTCTTTGGAACTGGTGAAGCGGGACAGATTGCTCAAGAGACGTCCAATTGCATGATGGCGTCACTGTTGTGGTGCTTAATGCCGTTAGTAAGCAGAGTCTGCCGTACAGACCGTCAGGTTGGGATACTGGGCGGAGTTGGGGGAGCAGTGCTTCCCATCAACCGTGTTGCTGAGACCAAAGGAGCTTTCGAGACGACCCTTATAGGCCTGAGTCTTGTCGTGCTCTTCGCAGTACACATCAGGTATTGGCGTAACCGCGACTTTTCTGTTCAGTCCACCCTCATTCTTGGCGCAGTGGGAGGTTTGGCCGCCCTGGTCTCTCCGTTGCTTGCTGTCGTGATGGTTGGGATGTTGCTCGTCGGCTTGGCGTTTTTCCGCTATGGCTCGAGGCGCCGTCAACTACGCTTAGCCGTGGGTATTGTGTTTGCCATGATGGCTGTCATGTTTCCCTGGGCTCTTCGCAACTATCTCAAGCTGGGGGCATTTGTTTGGACTCGATCTAATCTTGGCCTCGAGCTCAACGTATCAAATAACGATTTCGCAGTTCCCAACGCGGTCGACAATGGGGGCGCCATGGCGATGTATCACCCGCGCGCAAACCGCACACAGCTCGAGGAGGTTTCGCGCTTGGGCGAACTCAACTATAATCGGCAAAAGCGAGACCAAGCGATGCATTGGATCGTCTGTCATCCAAGAGGGTTCTTGCGGCTGACTTTGCTTCGCATCTTCTACACGTGGTTCCCAGAAACGAAACGTCCTCTACAAACTCTGGCCTTCGCTGCGCTCACGCTTGTAGCTGTACCTGGATTGCTCGTGTTAGGTCGTCACGACCGTTTTGTCGCCTTCTCTTTCGTCAGTGTCCTACTGCTGTACCCATCGATTTATTACATTATTCAGACCTCAACTCGCTATGTTTATCCCATTGAGTGGATATTGTATTATCTTGGTGCCTACTGGCTATGGTATGGAACGCCAGAGAAAATTCGTCATGTATTAGCCCGTGCTCTCGGTTCGCGCGTCGCCAATGAACACCCCTCCAAAGATCCTGAAATTCCGGCGTTGTCTGTATTGTGCGCGGTGAAGCTCTTACCCGGCGGGCGACGTGGAGGCGGCCGCTTGACTTTAACCCAAATCGCAGATCAAGTCTGAGCTATTACTTACAGGCTTCAAGTAAGCAGTGTCTGGCGGTTCACGAGAAAAAACTATGAGAATTCGCACCGTATTTGGCGCATTGTTGTCGTTTTTGTTGTTTGTCACCTTCGCGCGCGCCCAGTGCACCAATGCCACTGACGGGTGTGGCCAAGCAGTACCTCACCTGATTAAGTTCAGTGGGACGCTGCAAGATGCTGAGGGACATTCACCTACCGGCACCGTGGGAATCACGTTTTCCGTCTACCGCCAATCTACGGAAGGAGCACCTTTGTGGCAGGAAACTCAGAACGTGTCAGTCGACCAACAGGGACATTTTGAGGTTGTGCTTGGCATCACCAAGAACGAAGGGGTTCCACTCGATATCTTTACCGGCGCGGAGTCTCGATGGCTGGGTGTCCAACCGATTATTCCAGGGGAAGTTGAACAGCCCAGAGTATTGTTGGTGAGCGTCCCGTATGCTCTGAAGGCAGCAGACGCTGAAACGTTGGGCGGCTTACCCGCATCAGCTTTCTTGCAGGCTGCCCCTGCTGGATCTGCAGTGTACGCCCCGATGATGAATGCAGGAACGTCGCAAAATTCGAACTCCGCAGCAATCAAGGGAAAAGGTTCGCCAACCTCTACTCCCCAACCTGTCACAACATTGGGAGGTAGTGTGAACGCGGTCCCGCGATTTTCTACAAGCACGGACATAGAAAATTCTCAAATAGCCGACTCCAACGGGATCGTGACTATGCAGAATCTGGCGAACACCCTGTTTGCCGATCAGTTTCCTGGGGGTGTGCCTGATGCCATTGCGGCCTGTCCCGCGTCTGGATGTACTATTTACGCTGGTTCTCCCTCGGTGAATCCTAATCTGGGAACCATTGATCCTGGAAACAAAGTAATAACTCTGTATCTCGGTCCCTTTACCTACAACGTGACTCAGGTCACGTTGCGCGGAGGTCTGAGAATCATCGGTACGGGCGCTTCCTCTAGCGGCACGATTCTGCAGTCTGTTAACGGGGAGAACCCAGTGTTTGTCATCCCGCAGGCCAATAACCAGCCAGCCGCGAACGTCTTCTTGTCAGGGTTTCGCGTGTTTGGTTCCGTTAACAACAAAGGAGAGGATGCGTTTTTTCTTGACGCCAGCACTCTGGTCAATGCCGGCTTGTGGTTTTCGACTTTTGACGACATTTATATTGCAGGCTTCAGTGGGGTCGGGGTTCACCTGAGAGGCCCCAACAGCAATTTTGGAGCGGGGAACCAGTTCCTGCTGTTTAATAACCTGGTCGTGTTCCGTGTTGTGGGCGGTGGCAACGGTATCAGGATAGAAGGCGCCAATTTTGAATTGCATTTCACTGACTGCCTCGTTCATGGGCAAACATTGACAAATGGCACCAACATCTACATCGGTGGTCTTCCCGGAAACACCTTCTCTTTTCCTTTTGTGATTACGTTTCGAGGCTTAACATCGCAAGCATCCACGCTGGCAGTGCAGCTTGACGGAGCTCAGTCAGTTTCGTTTGATACCTCCCATCACGAGGGCCTACTGGGCGCATATCAAATCACCAACAATACCAAGATCGGAACCAGAGGAATCACGATCGCCAACAGCAGTTTCTTCAGCAACGTGGGTAACAACAACGGAAAGGGTTTCCTGCTGGACGTCGCCACACCGGCAGCCTCGGGTATTCGCTTTGTTCATAATCAGATTTACGGCACTCCCGATTCTGTGGTGACCGGCATGTCGCAGGTCATTTATCAGGACAACTTCTTTGGAGGATCAACGAACGTTCCAGTCACTTCTGGCATTACAGCGCGACTCAACCCGGCTGCCACGATCAATATCGGTGGTTCCCATTCTGTGGGCCTGAATGCATCGACGACGCCGATTACTACGATTCAGAGTTCTCTTGGTCCGGGAGAGACCGTTACCCTTTTCAGCATCGGCGGCGCAGTTATCTTCGCTGCAGGTGGGAACATCAACTTGATGGGAATGAACGCATTGGCAATCAATGGTTCGATAACCCTGATTCGGAACGATCTGCTCGGGAACCTTCAATGGATTCCGGTTTCGCAATGGACCGCCAGTACTGTGGAAGGTAACCCAGGGTTCACTATATCGACCGGTTCATCTCCGGCGTCGGCCACGGTGGCTGCTGGAAACACAGCGACGTTCAAACTGGTTGTCACCAGCGTCGGAGGGCTTTCCTCGAATGTGCAGTTCATCTGCGCCGGGGCACCGACGGCGTCCGACTGCACCGTCGCCCCGAATCCTCTCGGCCTGAATGCAAACAAGTCGAACTCAGCCACGGCTACCGTAACCACGACCGGAAGTACCGTCGCCCAGGCCGGCGCCAATAAGCAGAACGTCGGTACCTCACGGGTGAGACTGCAATCATGCGCATTGCTTGCTGGGTCTGCGTTTTGGATGATGCCGCTCCCCTCAGGGTTGAGCAACTTCTGCAAGAGAAGGTGGGCCGCACTCATTGGTCTGGTTCTACTGCTCCTCTTATCGTTGGGATGCGGATCAGCCAGCGGCAGCTCGTTAACGGGAACTCCACGAGGCACTTATGAGCTGATCGTAACAGCAACCTCGGGCTCATTGATCCAGTCTCAAATCCTCACATTAACCGTGCAATAGAAGATTGATCTGCGAGGTTGTACCGATCGTTTCGTACTCCCGCGCCCACGGCAATGTCCCGCGCTGTCTTTAAACGTGCGCTACTTCACGACCAAAGTAAGCTGCGTGCTGTGAGTCAGCGTCGTTGAGCCGGACGTGAAACTGCCGGTCACCGTCAAATTGTAAATACCCGCCTGAGTTCCGCCGCCTCCACTGTTGCCGCTGCTTCCCCCGCCACATGCCGGCATTGTGACTCCAAGGGAAAGTAAACACAGGAAAGCTAGTGCGTAAAGTAGCCGAGGACGTCGTTCCCGACGCCAGCCAGCCAAGCTCCCCAACATCGCCAACCCCAGCGCGCCAGAGAGCGCGAGCCACGATCGAAACATGCTGCCGGCCGGTGGGCCGCTTATCGGTTGCGTCAAGCCAACCGAAGTTCCCGCAGTGGTCACCGTCACGGTAGCCGTCGAGACGGATCCTTCGAGTGTAAGTGAACTGGGCGACACCGAGCAGGTTGACTGCGGCGGCGCTCCGCTGCAGCTCAGCTTCACGGTCTGATTGAACCCTCCCCCAGGGAGCAACGCTGACTTTATAGCTCGCTGACTGGCCCGGCGAAACCGTAGCCGTCGTTTGGGATCCGGGCGCAAGGGAAAAATCCTGCCCGATCCCAGTGAGCGCGGCGGTCTGCGGACTGCTGCTGGCACTGTCGGTGACAGTCAGGGTTCCGTTCCGAGTACCGCTTGTAGTCGGATCGAAAAAGACGCCAATAGAGCAACTTGCGCCTGGTGCGACCGAACTGCCGCAGGTGCTGAGCGGGGCAAAATCGCTCGGCCTTGCCGCCACATTGGTGATCGTAAGAGTGGTATTGCCAATATTCATCAGCGTGACAGACTGCGGAAGGCTTGAAGTTCCGACGTACTGGCTTGGGAACGACACATTCGATGGCGACAAGCTGACGCCTGGGCCCTGACCAAAGCCAGTCAGAGCCACAGTCTGCGGACTGCCGGAAATATTGTCAGTGACATTGAGTGAGGCGCTGGCATTTCCAAACGCGGTTGGAGTGAAGGTCACCATAATTGTGCAGCTTCCGCCCGGAGGAAGCGATTGGCTGCAGTGGTTGGTCTGAGCGAATTCCGTGCTATTCGCTCCGGTAATCCCAATCGAGGATATTTTCAAAGTGGTGCTAAAGTTCCCCGTGTTTGTGAGCGTTGCATTCTGAGGAGCGCTTGTTGTGCCCAGGTTCTGACTGCCGAAGCCCAAGCTAATCGGAGAAAGTACGGCGATGGCGCTGGTATTGATAAGCACGCCTACCGAACCAGTATCACAGCTGCTGTCGCCGCAGGCGTTCGCCACCACAAGGTCGGGTTCGCCGTCCCCGTTTACGTCTGCTACCGCGACCGCATCGGCAGAAGACCCGCCCGAGCAGTAAAGTACCGCCGTCTGGAAGGTGCCGTCGCCGTTGCCCAGCAGCACCGCCACCGCAGAGCCGGGGTTGCTGCACTGGCCGCCGATATCTTCGGCATCTGTCACCACGAGGTCGGGCTTGCCGTCTCCGTTCACATCTGCTAGCGCCAACGAGCCGGTGAACGTCCCGCCTGCGTCGTAAGTCACCACCGTCTGGAAGGTTCCATCGCCGTTACCCAACAACACTCCTACAGCACCGTTTCCTTCTTCATGGTCGTACGTGCTCGAGTTGGTTACCAGCACATCGAGTTTGCCATCCCCGTTCACATCCGCGACTACCGCTGCATCGGGATAGTTCGCGCCCGAGCTATAGTTCACTGTCGTCTGGAACGTCCCGTCACCGTTGCCCAACAACACCCCCACCTCACCCGGGATACACCCCTCGGTTGGGCCCGAACATTGAGCCACAATCACATCGAGTTTGCCGTCCCCTTTCAAGTCCGCTACAGTGATCGAGTTAGTGGCCCACCCGCCCGAGTCGTAGGTCACCGCCGTTTGGAAAGTTCCGTCGCCGTTGCCCAATAGCACACCAACCGAGCCGTAGCCGTAGTTTTGACAATTGCTACAAAAGTTGGCCACCAGCAGATCGGGCTTGCCATCCCCGTTCACTTCCGCCACAGCCACCGATACGGCGTCAAGCCCGCCCGAGCCGTAGGCTACTGCTGGCTGGAAGGTTCCGTCGCCGTTGCCCAACAGCACTCCCACCGAGCCGGGGCCATAGGAACCACAATTGCTGGCGCTGGCACAGTTATTGGCCACCATCAAGTCGGGCTTGCCGTCCCCGTTCACATCCGCCACCGCCACCGCATACGCACCCGCCCCTCCCGAGCCGTAAGTCACCACCGTCTGGAAAGTTCCGTCACCGTTTCCCAACAGCACGCCCACCAAACCGGCCGAGTTACATGCGCTTCCACTGGACCCACAGTTCGCTACTACGATGTCGGCTTTGCCATCCCCATTCAAATCGGCTACCGCGACCGAGTTGGCGCTGTACCCCCCAGAGCTGTAAACCACCGCATTCGCAAAGTCCAATCCCAGCCCTTGCGAAGCTTCGCGCTGCCGCGCAGTGTCCTTGTGCGCTCTAGTCCCGCTCTGCGCAAAAGAGAAACTTTGCGGGGAACGAGAAACGATTGGGGGCCCTCCCAGTTGTTTCGGGATGGTAGCAGAAACAGGATTGTCTTGTGCCAGCGCAAGCGTGCTGACCAACATCAGGCACATGAAACCAAAGTGTAGTCTCATAGGTCCGCCTCGAGACTGACCCGTCATTTAGCTGCACCTTCCGCGAAAGCGGTAGCACAAAAACTCGACTCACTGCACGACCAAAGTCAGGTTCGTCTTGTTTGTCAATTTTGCGGCGCTTGATGTGCCGGTCACCGTCAGAGTGTAAGTCCCCGCCTGGGTGCCCGGGCCACCGCCGCTGCTACCGCCGCCTCCGCCACATGCCGACATTGTAATCCCAATTGAAAGGAGGCAAACCAGTGTCACTCCATACAGCACTTGCGGGTTTCGCGCACGGCTTCTGCCGAGAGTGGCCAGTACACTCAGCCCGAGAATTCCACACAGCGCGATCCACATGCTGAACGTACCGCTGATGAGCGGCGCATTCAGAGGTTGCGTAAGGCCCATCGTACTGGCCGTCGTGGCAACGCTCACGGTACCGCAATCGGTTTTCCGTTAATGGGGACGGAGCTGGGCGAGATGGTACAGGTCGATTGAGCAGGCGCTCCGCTGCATGTGAGGGACACAGTCTGATTGAAGCCAGTCCCTGGAACCACATTAATCGTGTAATTGGCCGTTTGCCCTGGCGCAACGGTCGCCGAGGTTTGAGAGCCGGCAGTGAGAGAGAAATCCGGGACATAATCCTGGAGCAGCGCAAACAAACCGTTTGCGGTGGCGGCGGCGAGATCCATCTTACCGTCGTTATTAAAATCTCCCGCAGCAACACTACCATTTGCAGGAATGGAGAGCACTGACGGGCTTTGGAACGTGCCGTCACCATTACCCAGCATGATCGTGGTGCTCGGTGCTTTGTTCGTACTGTTGGACAACATCACATCAAGTTTGCCGTCGGCGTTAAAGTCAGCAAGTGCGCCTCCACCCAGAGAGCCGCTGACGGGATAATTAGTAGGCGTGCCGAAGGTGCCGTCGCCATTGCCCAGCAGGACAGTCATTGTGCCGGCGCCCTGAGGAGTGTTGGCGATCTGAAGGACGACCAGATCGAGCTTGTCGTCGCCGTTTAGGTCTGCTGCGAAAATCTCGGAGTCTGAAGAACTGAACCCTGGATAACTCGCCCCGGTTTGGAACGTGCCATCCCCGTTGCCTAGCAGAATCTGTAGTTGGTAGTTTGGACCCGTGCCTACAATTTCGGCGATATCGAGTTTCCCGTCTCCGTTGAAATCTCCGACTGTTTGCGCAAATGCCGTCCCCCCGCCAACGGGCGGGAGGCCAGTCTGAAATGTTCCATCCCCATTGCCGAGATAAACCTCGATGCCGAGATTGTCCCCGACCGCCACGTCAAGCTTGCCATCACCGTTGAAGTCCCCAGCTGCCACTTGGTAACCGTATAGGTCGGTATCGGTACCTGACGCTATTGTGCGGACTCCGGAAAATGTTCCATCACCATTCCCGAGTTTTATAGCGGCAGTGTAAGGAAACTCACCGCTACCCTGTCCTACCCCTACTTGGTCGATCTTCCCGTCTCCGTTGAAGTCGGCCGCAATGACAAAGTTGAAGCTTGCGCCAGATTGTATGGGTGCTTGAAATGTCCCGTCGCCGTTGCCCAAGGAAGTCAGACCATTCGGGAAGTTTGGCATGAATTCGTCAAAGGTCACACCGAGTTTTCCATCTCTATTGAAGTCTCCGGCAATGAGATTGCTACAGAACACCGTGGCGGTCGCAAGGCAATAGTTACTGCCAGCAGGAGTAAGAGGAAGACCGGTGAAATGCAAAGTGGTGGGAGCGGAGACGGAGAAGAACAGGAGATTCGAGGTGCCACCGCCCGGACTGGGGCTCGATACTGTGATGGAAGCGGTGCTGGCAGTGGCAATATTCGACGCCGGCACTGTCGCTGTCAATTGCGAACCGCTGACAAACGTGGTCGTCAGCGCGGTGCCGTTCCAATTGGCCACTGACCCGGAGACGAATCCCGTACCGTTGACCGTCAGTTTGAAACTTGGCGTGCCGGGCGCAACAGCGGTCGGAACCAGCGGCTGATTCACCAAGGGAACGGGATTCGTTTGAGCCGGTATCATTGTGCAGGCCAGAAGCACGAACAGGCAAACCAGTCGGGCGGATTTCATAACTGCCTCGCGGTACAATTGTATTCTGCTGGCCATAGTGAACACGCAATTAGATATTAAATTTCGGGACGATCGCAAAAAGCCCCGCGATCGGAATCCATCGCAGGGGTGGAATGCTTCGCGAATGCCCGCCCGCACTTCGCGGCGATTTTCGAATCTAGGAAGGAAATACAGAAATGAAGCTTTCCGTTGTCATGCCGGTCTATAACGAGAGCGCTACCCTGGAGAAAGTGGTGGAGAAGGTACTTGCGGTCCCGCTTGAGATCGAGTTGATCTGTGTGGATGATGGCTCTCAGGACGGCTCAGTTGAGATCCTCAAGGAGTTACAGAGACACCACCCGGAGATCAAGATAGCGCTGCAGCCAAAGAACATGGGCAAAGGTGCTGCCCTGCGGCGGGGAATTCAGGAAGCGACGGGTCTTTACGTTGTCATCCAGGATGCTGACCTGGAATACGACCCCGGCGAATATCCGATACTACTTGATCCTCTGGTACAGGGGAAAGCCGATGTCGTATATGGTTCGCGATTTCTAGGCGGCCATGCGCATCGTGTTCTGTACTTCTGGCATTCGGTAGGCAATTGGCTTCTCACCCTTTTTTCAAACGTTCTTACTAATGTCAATCTTACCGACATGGAGACCTGTTACAAGATGTTCCGCCGCGAAGTAATTCAGTCGATTCCCATTGAAGAGAACCGTTTCGGCTTTGAGCCCGAAATCACCGTCAAGATTGCCAAGCGTCGACTCAGAATTTACGAAGTTGGTATCAGCTACTGGGGACGTACCTACGAGGAAGGCAAGAAGATTGGCTGGAAGGATGGCATGCGTGCACTCTGGTGCATGCTCAAGTATTCAATCAAGGAACGGGCCTTGAAGATTCGTTCCTCGGTACCTCTCGAGAGCGGTCCCCAAGAGCAATCGAGGCAGCGCGTTCCCGATGAGGCTCTGCCGCGACGTTGAGCGAAGCACGGGATCGGGAAATCTATGCCAAGAGCAAGAAGAGAGAGCAAGTCTGCGTTCGAATCGGCAACATACTAATCTCGCTACGGGATGCGGTTATTCCGCTCGAGCATAGGTTCGGCCTTGAAGTACTCTCGACATTGCTGCACCCATCGCGATCAGAAGTCGTCACGACGGACACTCCGAGGAATTCAGGGCTCATAAGCAACCTGAATGGAAATGGCTCCAACCGCGCTATACGACTTCTTGACGCGTACGGTGGGAACCGGCGAGGCAACCGCTTTTTCGTGCGCCCGAGCCCGCGACAAACGAGGAGCACAGACCCTAAGCCTTATGAGTACACGGGCCAACTCGGTAGACTGTCCTTCTCCGGGTGAGTTTTCGATCGAGAGATCCCCGTCTCCACAGGGAAAGTGTCTGCCCGCTCTACCCCACCACCCTGAGATGCTGCGGAGTTAAATCTACTTCTTTTTTGGCTCGCGGCGGCAGCTTCGTCAGCGTCCTTAGCGGCGGTCTTCAACTCTTGGTTTACTTGGACTAAGAGCTCCCTCGCCTTCTCGGCGTGTCCGTGCATGTCGTATTTGTTGTCTTTCTGTGCAGCTGCAATGTAGCCGTTGGCCTGAACTACATGGCTTTGGGCCACTGCCAGATTGGGGAGTACCTTCTTGTCAATGTCTTGCACCGGCCCCTGAGCCAGCGTCACACTACTGCAGAACAGTACCGCGCTGGAAATCGTGTTGACCAATAGGCTTTTCTTAGTCATGTACCTGCCCTCCTCGGCGTACAGCGCAATTTAGGCCCCTATGTACCACTTGATCGGCGCTGTAAAGAGTGCGACACCAGTCATATAGGCGGCTACAGAACAATGTCACGGGCCTAAAATGGAACCAGACTTTATCACCCCAGAGGGAGTGATAATGAATGAGTGAGTTCCAACCCGTCAAAGTCATTTGAGAAGTTGACTGCCCGTCTGATGCAATGGCGCGAACGGAACTGCAGCGGATCAAGCAATCGATCGCGAGAAGCTGCCTAATTCCGTGCATAATATAGAGTATCTGCGGTGTGTGCAATGTATGTCCCGCGGTCGGCCCTCGTTGTAATGATGTTACTGTGCGTGTCTCTGCACGTTGCATGCACTGGCGGATCAAGTTTACCGCCTCCACCGCAGGCGACCGGTTGGACTCAGATTGTTGGTACGGGTCCTTCGCCACGCTGGACTCATGCGGCGGTACTCGATCCCGAGCGGCAGAATGCAGTAGTATTTGGCGGATTCGGCGGCGGCACTGAGGTATGGATTTTTTCTTTCCCAACACAGTCGTGGATGCGCGTGGATGCCCCGAACGGACCATCGCCACGGGCCTCACCGGCCGCCGTTTCTGACCCCGCCCGCGACCGAATGGTAGTGGTCGGTGGCATCACCTCTGCGTCAACCGATGAAGTCTGGGCTTTCAGCTTCGCGGCTCATACATGGTCGCAGCTGCCAAGGGGTCCGTCACCAAGATTCGACATGGGCGCTGCCACCGATGGCACAAATGCGTGGTTTTACGGGGGGTTTGTGAACGGCCTCCAAGCTACCGATGAGCTTTGGCAATTCGATCTGACTTCTGAAACCTGGACGTCGTTACCTCAATCCCAAGTGCGGCCTTCTCCGCGCACCAATATGGGAATCGGGTTCGATTCTGGCTCGCTGTACATCGTTGGGGGACACGACGCTACCGGTCTGACTCCTGGAACGTGGCAGTACCAGTTCTCGTCGCAGGCTTGGACCCAGCTGTTACCTGAAGGGACTCCGGGCGCCGGAGCTCATTTCGCTTCTGCCACCGACCGCTCCTGCAACGTCCTGTTCTTGGCCGGAGGAGATCACGATGATAATATCGACGTGAACACAACCGATGTGTTCAGCTTCCCGCAACCCTCATTTCTCAGACTTCAAACGACTACTGACTTTTCCCCTTCGCGGCGGCATAGTGCGTTGGTTCTGGAACCGCAGAGCCACACATTGATGTTGTTTGGCGGGCTTCACGACCCGTCACAAATGCTCGGCGACACTTGGCTTTACAAGCTAGACACGTGCCCGCAATAATCTGGGGTTTGGCCTGGCCGATCCGTGATTAAAGCTTGTGGCGGTGAGTACGTTAGAATCAGAGGCTAGGAAGTGGCTCGCGGTTTATAATTCCGGTCACAAAGCATTATTCACTGGTTTCTGAAACCATGGACATACGAGTTGAGTCGCGACAGTTGGGAGATGTTTGCGTTTTGGTTCCGCAGGTTTTCCAGGATGATCGCGGGTTTTTTACCGAGGTTTTCAGGGCGGACCTATTCAAAGCACTAGGGCTGCCCACTGAGTTCGTCCAGGATAACCATTCCGGCTCGGTGCGCGGAGTTCTCCGGGGGTTGCACTTTCAGTGGGATCCTCCGATGGGAAAGCTCATGCGGGTGACCCGGGGCACAGCGTTCCTGGTGGCGGTCGACATCCGCAAAGGATCGCCAACGCTGGGGAAGTGGTTTGGCACAGAGATCTCGGCGGAGAGCCGCAAGCAGATCTGGGCGCCTCCCGGGTTTGCGCGCGGGTTCTGTACGCTCTCGGACTTTGCCGAGATTCAGTACAAATGCACCGGTATCTATAACAACAAAGGCGAGTCCGGCATCCGCTGGGACGATTCCGAGGTTGGCATACGCTGGCCCATCACGGACGTCCAGTTGTCGGACAAGGATCGCAAGGCTCAGACCTTGAAGCAGTGGTTAGCTTCGCCGGAATCGGAAAATTTCAGGTACACAGAAAATCACACCATGGTCGGGAGGTAAGGTTCGTGAAAATATTGATTGCGGGTGGCGCAGGATATCTTGGCGCGGTCCTGGTTCCAAAGCTTCTCGACCGTGGCTATGAGGTAGATGTCCTCGATTTATTTTGGTTCGGCAACCACCTTCCCCCCGAAGCCGGAATCATCAGGAAAGATATTTTCGAGATCAACGCGCAAGACTTGGAACCGTACCAGCAGGTCGTGTTTCTTGCCGGGTTATCGAATGACCCTATGGCGGAGTATTCGCCGAGCGAGAACTTTATTTTCAACGCGGCGGCTCCGGCTTACCTCGCCTACATCGCCAAGAAAGCGCATGTCAAGCGCTACGTGTACGCGTGCTCGTGTTCTGTTTACGGTTACACCGACAACGAATTGTTCGATGAGGAGCGGCCGGTTTCATCGTCCTACCCATACGGGATTTCCAAACTGCAGGGCGAGCAGGCGGTGATGAACCTGCAGGGTGAGGAGTTCTCGGTGATCTCGCTGCGCAAGGGGACGGTTTCCGGTTACAGCCCGCGGATGCGTCTGGACCTGATCGTGAACACCATGTTCAAGAATGGCGTGCGCAACCGGGAAATCACGGTGAACAATCCCTCGATTTGGAGGCCGATCCTCAGTATCGAGGATGCGACCAACGGATACGTCCGTGCGATTGAGGCCAGCGACAGGATCTCGGGGATCTTCAATATTGCTTCGGGAAACTATACGGTGGGGGAAGTGGGCGATCTGGTCAAAATGGCGATTGAAGAGCAACTCGGATTCCGAGTGCATCTGACCATCAACCACAAACAGGATTTCCGCAACTACAAGGTGAGCATCCAGAAGGCGGAAAACGTACTCAGTTTCCATCCCAATCACGATGTCAAATCGATTGTCCGGAATCTGATTGAACACATGGACAAGTTCCAGGACTGGGACAACCCGCAGTACTACAACATTGAAACTTTGAAGTTGCTGGCAGCGAGTGGGCTGCGCGCAGTTGCCGAGGTTTCCCGTTGAAGGTGCTGCTCATCGGTGCCAATGGTCAACTGGGAAACGACCTGCTGCGCGTTTTTCAAGCCGCAGGCGACGATGTTCTGCCATTTACCCACACACAACTGGATGTCTGTTCGGAGGAACGAGTATCCGAAGTTATCGCCCAGGCCAAACCGGACGTCGTGCTCAACACGGCCGCTTTTCATAAGGTTGAGGAATGCGAGAAGAAGCCTGCTTTGGCCTTCCAGGTGAATGGGACCGCTGCCATGAATCTGGCACTGGCTTGCCAACGATCGGGTGCCGTCCTGGTGCACTTCAGCACGGACTATGTTTTCGATGGGAAGAAGAATGCTGCATATGAGGAGACCGATCTACCCGCCCCTCTGAATGTTTACGGTGCCTCCAAAGTTTCGGGGGAACACCTGATTGCCTGTAACACCGACCGATATTTCGTCATCAGGACCTGCGGCCTGTACGGGGCTTCGGGCAGTAGCGGGAAGGGAGGCAACTTCGTTGAGAACATGCTCAAGAAAGCAATCACTGGAGATGCGATCCGGGTTGTTGCCGACCAGGTTCTGACCCCTACCTACACCATGGATCTTGCTGAAGTAACGCGAAGTTTAATTATGACCGGAGCCTTCGGACTGTACCACCTCAGTTCGGAAGGGCAATGCTCTTGGTATGAATTTACTCGGAGTATCTTTGAGTGCGCAGGAATTGCCGCACAACTGACAGCTGTTAAGACCGCGGATTTTTCGAGTCCTGTCAAACGCCCCTCTTACTCAGTTCTGTCGAAGGCGAAACTGCGTGGTGTGCGTTTGTCGATTCCATTCTGGCAAGACGCGTTGCCCAGATATCTCCAGGAGAGAGCAAAGAAAGGTCTCCTTTCATCTGTTGTCCCTGTTCCCGCGAACACTTGACCTACAGCGTTGACACTATTCGTCAGCGTCACTCGGTGTGGCGGACGCAGGGGAAGCGGACATGTAAAATAGACACCGGTGAGGGCTGTTCCGAAGGCATTTCTTGCCCGGTCACCTCCTTCTCGACGCTCCCCAGACGGCCGACTCTAGAAGAAAGTCATTTCCAACCTTCCGAATAGGTCAGCGGAACAGTGTAGAATGATGGCTGTTTCTGAAGTCAAAGAGGAAATTCCGGTTCAAACACAGGGGCCTTAGATGTGCCTGAAATCGATCTGGTGTTGCGCTGTTCTGTGCCTGATGGTTGTTGGCGCAGGTTGTGGAAATCAAACGTGGTCTCTTATGAGCACGGTGTCGGCGACAGCCAACCCACAAGTGGCGCTCTATTCCGTTCGAACCGGCGTGCCGGGAAGTGTCTCAGTACAGTTCGGACTCGACACGAACTATGGACTGATGACGTGGACTCAGCCGGCGTCGCCTGGCGGGACGATCAACTTTCTCGTCGCGGGAATGAAGGCTAACACACCCTATCACATGAGAGCCGTCGTGCAACTCAGCGATGGGACGCAGGTCATGGATACCGACCATTTGTTCAAAACGGGTCCCGTCGATCCCAAGCAAGTCCCTACCATAACTACCATGATCACCACCGGCATGACACCGCAGAGCGGTGTAGAGCTATTGGATTTGGCTGGTGGAAACTCGAGGCCGACGATTACGGATCTAAGTGGTAATGTTCTGTGGACCTACGATTCAGTGCCTCCCGGAACCGTACCGAATCCTGCCAAGCTGCTTCCAAACGGCCATTTCCTCATTAATTTCAGTGAGGGAACTGTTGACGGCCTCAATTCCGTAATACAGGAAGTAGACTTGAGCGGGGCCCTGATTTGGCAAATGACGGCCGCAGACCTGAATACGGCACTGGCAGCCGCGACATGCGCCGGATGCGATATCACAGTCGTGGGGACTCACCACGATTTTGCAATACTACCTAACGGGCACTTGGTCGTGATTGCTGCCACTCAGAGAAACATCTCTGGAACGACCGTGACTGGAGACGTGATGATCGATCTGGATCAGAACCACAAGCCCGTCTGGCTTTGGAATGAATTCGACCACCTGGACGTCAATCGGCACCCTCTGGCCTTTCCCGACTGGACGCACACTAATGCGGTCCTCTACTCTCCTGACGACGGCAACCTGATTGTTTCCATGCGGCACCAGAGCTGGTTGGTGAAGGTGGACTACGCGAATGGAACGGGCGCAGGAGACATCCTATGGAAACTCGGCTACCAGGGCGATTTCACACTGGCGGGGGGGATTGATCCGACGGACTGGTTCTACGCGCAGCACGGCCCGTCGTTTGCCAGCACAAACACGACGGGGCAGTACTCGCTGGTGCTCTTCGACAATGGGGACGACCGCGTTTTCCCCTCCGGCGTAACGTGTGGCATCGCGGGAAATCCACCATGTCTCTACAGCACAGTGCCACTCCTGGAGCTCGACGAGACGGCGAGGACGGCCACACTCGCGTTTCATGCGACGGCACCCACGTATTCATTTTTCGGAGGGAATGCCGCGGTGCTAAAAAACGGGAACGTGGAGTTCTGCGAAGCTGCCGGGGGCCCGGGGACCACGGGGGTCATATATGAGGTGACACAGGACAGCAGCACGCAAAAGGTCTGGCAGATGCAGACTACAGGGCAATATGCTTATAGGGGCCAGAGAATTCCAAGTCTCTATCCAGGAGTTCAGTGGTAGGAGGCGGGAAACAGAGCCACGCCGGCCAGGTCCGTATTCTACAAACTTCTTGATCGGTCACTGCTAAAACGCTCGACGATCATGTCTATCGCACTTCAGCCGCGGTGCACGCCGGCGTGGCACAGAGTGCAAAGCGTAATCAGGTTTTGCTCTGAGTCGTCGCCAGATTGGCTCCGAAATTCTTTGTGGTGGACTTCGAGGTTGGACATCGCGCCGCAGGACTGGCATCTCCAACGATCGCGACATAATATCTGATTGCGGAGAGTGTCATACTGTCCTGAATCGAGCCGCAGAGGTGTGCGTTTCGATCGAACATTAGTCATGAAGCCTTCCCGGTCACGTGGTGCAGAAACGTCCTCTTCTCTTCGGCAGAGAGGAACTTGAAAAACCGTAAGGCCGACTGCAACAGGATCTCAGGATTTTCGTTCTCCAGATTCGCTCCCGCCAAGAAGTCCGCGCAGATCATCTCTAAACAATAACCGCGGGATCTGTCTGTCCCTAGCATCAAGGCTGCGGTTTCGACCGCCTGCTCAACGACCGGGATCTGGCTCTTGTACAGCTTGAAGTAGACAATCTCCCAGGGCTCTGTTTCGCGCCCGGTTAGCTCTTTCTCGACTTCCTGCTTAAACTGCTCCTTGGGCATCTCGCGGGCTTTGTGCAACCAGGTTGCACAATCAAAGTCCTGCCTGTCTCTTCTCGCGATCTTCGCCAATTCCAACCCTTTGGTCCAGCCCACTTCCTTGAGCTCCCGTCTTGCCTGCGGTGGCAGGTGCTCGTGGATCGACATCAGGTAGTACGCTTTCCTTCTCGACTCCGGAAATCGCCTTTCCAGAAATTCATCGAAGGACTTCACGTTTTCCACCCGCCAGTATTGCCCCGCCCTCACTTCGCACAGATAGCGTCCGAGCTCGACGAACCGGGTATCCCGCTCCGCTTCCTTCTGTTTCTCCCAAGCCAGAATCTCGTCAATCTTGGTCAGCACGAACATCGCTCGTCGACGATTGAGCTTGGGCAAGATGGGCGAGTTCCTAGTACGCAAGCTCGTCAAGCCAACCAAGGTTTTCTGCTCCTGAACGTCGCACAAGACGGGTTTCGATCGTCTCCTGTTTTCCAAGGCAAAGCCCGATATAAGGGCAGTTGCTGCAGGGATTTTGCGGGAAGCGAACCCCACTGTGAGGCAAGAAGTGGGCGGACTCGATCCGGCCAATCGTGTCTTCTGCCAACTGGTCGAACTCGCGACGCTGTTCGTCAGTGATCTTGGTGCGTAAGTATTGAACCTCAACCAAGCGCTTGCGGACGAAGACGACTTGGGCTACTTGGGAGATGCCTGTCATCCAGGAATAGCAAACCAGTTGCGGATCCAGGGCCAGCAGCCCGTCTGGTTCTTCTGAGTACCGACTCGATGTCGTTTTCCACTCGATCAGGCAGCGCTCTCCGTCCAGCTTTCCGATGGCGTCAACGTAGGCTACAAAGTCATTTGTTCCAGAAACTGGCCTCGTGAACTTGATCTGTAGTTCGCTCTGTGGTCGACGAATACGAATACGATCATCCTGGCAAAATCGGTCTAACAGCTGAATTCCTTGTTGGAGCATCCAATCCCACGTGTCCCCCTTCGAGTAGTGCAAGCCGTGGTTTTGGTAAAGCGACCATTCGCGGAAGAGGACAGCTGCAGCGTCCTCCCGCAGGAAGTATGCGGACAGAGCTTGTTCGAAAGCGCGCCCGAAAAGCATGGCCGCGCGAGTATCTTTTTCTTGCCAGCCATCGAGATAGCGGTGGCGATAGCGGCGAGGGCAGGTTAGGTACTGGCTGATCTGGGTGTAGCTGTAGGTCACTTGGACGCCTCCCATTCAGCGAGGCTCGCGGGTGACGAACTCGAGACTCGTTTCCATTCACTAGCGGGCGCGAAACCATCCAGGTTGAGCAGGGAAGTGCCGTTCACGACGGTGTAGCTGATCTTGATGACACCGCGGAGGCCGACTAGGTTTTTGTCGTCGATTTCATCCTGCCCGAGCAGTTCGGTGTCGTCGCCGAAGTCTCGCAGAAACCAGTTGAGTTTCCACAGCGCTCTGGGCGTGCAGTAGAGGCGGCCGGCAACCGAGTGTCTGGTAAGTTCTTTGGGTTCGAGGATTGAGAAGCGAAGGAGATAGAAAGGTTTTCGTGCATCCCAGCGATGATGCGCTCGCTCGACGCGAACGAGGAGCAGACCATCTCGAACCTGAGATGAAGCGGATTGATCGGCCTCGTGCAAGCCTTGGATTAGACGTCTCACGCGGCACCTGTGCGCCGGTTAAACCGGCAAGGGATAGTGAATGAAAGATTCATACGTTGAAGGAGTAGCGAACCACAACGGCCTCGAGTCATGTGTCTGCGTTCGTAAGGACGAAGGCAAAGCGTTGATAGAGGACGTGCAGGCCGGGTATTGAGCCGCGAAATGCGTGCCCTGTCGCGCAAGCGGCAGGAACTCCGGGATGCCGACGCCGTGGGTGCAAGCGGAAGGCAACACCGGGTGTACCACCATCGCAAGGTGCACCAGGATCCCGCGCGGTCACAGACCCCGAGCATGTACGGAAAGACCTTGCGCGGGAACCGGGAGATCCCACGTGCGCCTGCGGTTGAGAGAGCCGCAGGCCGCATCGGGAAGTCAAACGACATACGCCGATGATGAACACACGTGGGAAGTCGGACGGCCCTGTAGTACCGGCGAAGCCGCTGAACAAAGCCGAGGAACCGGCGGCGGAGGCGGTGAAGGGAAGGGGGCTGGCCAAGGGAAACTCGCTCGAGCGCAACGCGCTCCGGACTCAGAGCCGGGAGAGTGCGCCCAGCGCGCTGGAGCGAGTACGTCAGGTAGCAAGAGCGGATAGGAAACAGCGGTTCACCGCGCTCCTGCACCACCTCTATGACGTCGAACGATTGCGAGCAGCCTACTTCTCTATCAAAAGGCAGGCAGCGGCAGGCGTAGACGGCGAGACGTGGGAGCAATACGGAGAGGAACTGGAGGAAAACCTCCGGGACCTGTCCCAACGGCTTAAGCGAGGAGCGTACCGAGCTAGGCCTGTTCGTAGGGTCTACATCCCGAAGATGGGCAAACCGGGCGAGCTTCGTCCGCTCGGCGTTCCCGCGCTGGAAGACAAAATCGTCCAGCGTGCCATGGTCGAGGTACTGAACGCCATCTACGAAACAGACTTTCTCGGTTTTTCTTATGGGTTCCGGCCAAAACGCAGCCCGCACCAAGCGCTGGATGCGTTGACGGTTGGACTTACCGTGAGAAAGGTGAACTGGGTGCTCGATGCCGACATCCGTCGGTTTTACGACACTCTCAACCACGGATGGTTGGTGAAGTTCGTCGAGCACCGCGTAGCAGACCGGCGCGTCGTGCGGTTGATCCAGAAATGGCTCAAGGCGGGCGTGCTGGAGGAGGGGCAGCGGATACAAAGTGAAGTGGGGACGGTTCAGGGCGGAAGCATCAGTCCGCTGCTGTCGAATCTCTATCTGCACTATGGTGCGCCAGGACAAACCTGGTGCTTCCAGCGGGTGAAATTCCCGCCCCGACAAGAGGTGCAGCCGCCTCACCGGGAATCGAGTCTTGGGTCTGAGGAGACAACGAATCGGACTAAGCGTAGACAGAGCGACGAGCGAGCCGTAACGAAAGTGAAGCGATTGAGCCTCGTTAAATACTTAACCGCAGGCCGACAGCATCGTAGTGGCTGGAAGGCACCAGTAGGCGCACCGCAAATGGCGAGGTGGCCGGAGACTGCGGCGGGGTCAGTGAGCACGGCACGTTCGGATAGGGAAGCGTCAAGGGACCTGGGAGATCCACTGTGGTCTTGGTCCGTGCACAAAACGGATCGAGTATGCCGGACGATAGGGATCATTCCTGAGAAAAGCAGATGCCACGTGCGAAGTCGGATTCGCTGGTAGTACTCGGAGCGCGGGAAAGCCGCGTACAAGGGGAAGCGGCGAAACAGATGAAGCCTGACTTTAGGGAAACATCACCTGCACCGACGGAGGCAGGAATCGGATGTCAACACAACTGAGTCAGATAGCGAAGAAGGCGAAGTTAGACCGCAAGGCACGGTTTACGTCATTGGCGCACCTGCTGACGCCGGAATTTCTCAAGGAGACTTGGGGAAAGATGAATCGGCGAGCAGCGGGCGGAGTCGATGGACAGAGCGCCGAGCAGTTTGGAAGCGAGCTAGAAACGCAAGTCGAGGCGATCTGCGCGCAGCTGAAAGAAGGCACCTATCATGCACCGCCGGTCCGAAGGGTGGAGATACCCAAAGGGCCGGGCAAAGTCGGAACAAGGCCGCTGGGGATTCCCACGGCCGCGGACCGGCTGCTGCAGCGGGCGGTAGCACGCATTCTGGAGGCTGTGTTTGAGGCAGACTTCCTCGATTGCAGTTACGGCTTTCGACCTGGCCGAAATCCTCATCACGCGCTGCAGGCTCTACGCGTGCAGATCGTGAAGAAGAAGGTAGGGCAGGTGTTCGAAGCCGATATTCGCAGCTATTTCACCCGTATTAATCATCAGTGGCTACGCAAGATGGTAGCCCATCGCATTGCAGATCCGGTGATCCTGGGCTTGATCGGAAAATGGCTCAACGCTGGAGCAATGCAAGATGGGGTTGTCGTCTACGCAAAGGAAGGGACTCCACAGGGCGGTCCGATCTCACCTGTGCTGAGCAACCTTTACCTCCACTTCGTTCTCGATTTGTGGTTTGAGAAGAAGATCAAACCGCAATGTCGGGGCGAGGCGTATCTGCTGCGTTTCGCTGATGACTTCGTGGTGAGTTTCCAGTTCCGAAAAGAGGTGAACGACTTCCAACAGAAAGTGCGGAAGCGGTTTGCGGAATTCGGTCTGGAGCTGGCCGAGGAGAAAACTCGGCGCATACTCTTTGGGCGATTTGCAGGCATGACCTGTCTGCGACACGGACTAGGAAGGCCGGAGACCTTCGAGTTTCTGGGTTTCAAACATGTCTGTGGGGTGGATCGAGCGGGGCGATTTGCTCTGATTCGCATCCCCAGCGTCAAGAGTTGTCGGAAATTTCTGGCTCGGACACGGGAGTGGATCCTTCATAACAGACACTGGAGACGATGGGAACAGCAGCAACACCTGACGAAGATGTTGCGCGGTTTCTATCAGTACTTCGGCCTGCATCACTGTGAGCGCAAGCTCAACTGGGTGCGGCAGCAAGTACAGCGCCAGTGGATAAGCGCCTTGAATCGTCGGGGTCAGAGACGTCGGACGAACTGGACGCGCCTGAAAGATCGCCCGTGGTTCAAACTGCCGTTTGCTCAAAACCTAAATCCGATGGTTTGACGAATGCCCACTTTAGCGAATGTCGTCTGGGGAGCCCGGTGCGGGGAATCTGCACGCCGGGTTCTGCTTGGGGAGACGAGATCAAGCGGCCATGCCTACTCGGTGAGAGGTGCTCGCGAAAGCGCTGCGCTTCGTCAGGCTCCGCACAGGCTACCGTCGTCAAGACTCGTCTCTACCAACCTGCTCGATCTGTGGTTCGAGCGCGTGGTCAAACCTCGCTTACGGGGCGAAGCCTATTTGGTGCGGTACATTGACGACTTTGTGTTGTGTTTCCAATATCGGACGGATGCTCTACGTGTTCAGAAAGCATTGTGCCAGAGACTGGGGAAGTTCGGCTTGACTCTGGAATCGTCGAAGACCAAGCTCGTCGAATTTGGTCGCTATGCGCAGCGACACGCGAGCAAGCGTGGCCGTAAACGCCCGGAGACGATTTACTTTCTGGGGTTCACCCTGTACTGCACACGCAATCGGAAAGGCAACTTTCGGGTTGGACTGCGTACGGAAAAGTCACGCCTGCGGCGCGCGTTGACGCGCTTGCAAGACCAGATGCGACGCATGCGGCACTTGCCGATCCGGCAACAAACCGACTGCCTCAATCAAATGCTCCGCGGACATTATGCATACTACGGCATTGCCGGAAACATCCGGGCACTGCAGCGGGTGCATCGGGCCGTGGAACGATACTGGCGCAAAATGCTGAGCAGCCGGAGTTGGCAAGGGCAGATCTGGTGGAAGAAATTTCAGCAGATCAAGGAGCGGTTTCCGTTGCTGCGACCAAAGCTGTATCTCCCTTACTCGGAGCTGCAAGCTATCGCCACGCTGTGAAGCAACTTCTGACGAGCGTAGTGCGGGAAATCTGCACGCTACGTTCTGTGGGAGCCGGGGCGCGGGCGACCGCCCCCGGCCACCCGGTGGGCACCGGGCAACTGGTGTCCCTACCGCGATCATCAGCAACGCCCGTGGCACGGAGAGTTGCGGTTCGGATGCTCCAATTCGGCACCGGCCTACGTCTATCAGACTGAAATGGTCTCATCGCGCTTTGAAAAACTCAACGTAGACCAACACAGACACAACCCAGGCCACTACGACAATCGCGACCTTTTTCCACATCGGCATGAAAACCACCCACCGATAAAAGGCGGGCCCCGGAAAACTGAGGAGAGAAAAACCGGGGCCAGCCTCCCGCTCAAACTACCGGCCCACTATACCCCTCTTTCCCCGATTTACAACTCCCTGTGACATGAGGGACTAGAATCCTCAGATCACGCCAAGCTCGCGGAAGATCAATCTCGAAAAGGTGCGGGAATCGCTCGATGCGGTATGTCCCAAATGCGGAGGTTTGATTCCGCCTGAAGAAGTGCGGCGCATCGACTTTGAGGGGATCCAGTGTCCCGTTTGCGGAGAGCGATTTGCGCCCTGATTGAATCACTGCGGGATGCGGATGGGCCGAGCGCCAGATCTGCTTCTTGCAGCGGCTTAGCCCGCCTCCCGACGCCTACACTTGTGCCGGGCAAATTGTCGCAGAATATGTTTCTCTGCCAGGTCAGCAAGGTTGCGAAAATAGGCCGGGGCTTGGAATTGCATATCACAAACCTCGCACCTTCCTAGCGCTGGCACCCCGTCGATATGCTTCACGATCCGAAGAGGGCGCATTTCCACGGTTCGTGCCCTTCTCTCCTCAAGAATTTCCCCTTCACATGTATGACGGGCGAACCTTTCCCGAAGAAACTGAGCTGCGGCTTGCGGCTGCGCCATGAGTTCGTGGGGAGTGAAAAATTTCATTTGGCACTTGGCACAACCCGCTAGGGACGGTGTCTTGCCCACGTACTGAAGGATCACCAGTTCGAGATCGTCCATACCATCATCGAGTTTGGCATCGCTATGGCGGCTGCGCCATACAGCGTTTCACGCAGAACCCGCCGGGCCGTGGTGGGAAACACCTGGCACCTCACACTCTGGATGAAGCTCGACGTTTCCAAGCTGTAGACGGTGAAAGCCCAGAAGAATGGCGATGGCTCGGTGGACATCTATGTCGGCCCGAAGGCGACAGATGGTCATGAATCGAACTGGATTAAAACCCCAGCCGGACAGTTGTGGTTTCCGTGGGTCCGCTTATATGGCCCAGTCCCGTTTTATTTTTGGTGATAATTCCGAATCCGCACTGTAGTCGAATCCCTCTGGTCAAGGAAAGAGATTCGGTGTTCGCCTGTTGCAGGAAGACGCGCAACTGGGGGGGGTGGCATTTGTTCCGAAATCGTAAAATTATAAAGAGGGTGTTGAGATGAAATCTGCGCAGGTGAAAATAATGTTGCTGTTGAGCCCTCCCCTTTCAAGTTGAGGGGTTCGCTTTACAACGCGGGGGCCCCAGGAGCCTTGCTTTGGCCCTTCCCTGAAAACCTGGCAGGGAACTGGGGCCTCTCCCCCACAGACACCCCCAGCTTCCCGTGTGACCTTCTCGGATTTCTTGATGATCTGGAAAGGGCGGTCGAGAAGTACCCCCCTTGTCACCGCCGGTGATCTGCCGACAGCTATCCCAGTATTTGCCTGCTTGATTTTACGCGCGTGGCGGCGTGTGATTTCGACCCTGTGTACTAAATGGTTAACTCATATGACATACTGAACGGGTGAATGAAAGGAGTCGAGGAGAGGTTCGCCAGGACACGGGCTTCCCCCGTCTCCTCGAGGGGGATTTGCGTCAGTCCCGCGAAAGTCACGCCGCTCCAGATCGACGTCCGTGACCACTCTGACCGCAACACCTGGGCACTGTGTCCCTGCGGGCATCCAACGGGGAGATAGGAAAGGAGGTAGTATGGCGGATTTTCTAAAATGGCTCTGGGAGCAACTGGTGGCCCTGAATGAGAGCACGCCGACCGATGGCAATCCCACGGGACCACCCAAATAACAAAGAATCCCCCAGGAGTGTTTTTGAGGCCGACGCCGAAAAGTGGAGATCGCGCGCCTATGCGCGGAAGGCAACATGAGCAGGGGCGATAGCGCGAGTCTCTGCGCAGTCCGGCGTAGTCGAAGACCCCAGGCACGCCTAGAAACTTCATGCACGAGAACCGAGAGACCTCGAAGATGCCTGCGGCGAAAGTGAGCGGCAGGACGGCGGGAGAAGGCTCAGGCCGTACGGCCCGCGTGTACGTCTCCGAGGAGTCACACCGCGGCATAGTGTGTGCTGAGCAGCGCGTTGTTCGGGAGGGTTAAAGTCCCTCTGGCGCTATCCGGGATTTGCCCGTTCGCCGGGCGGGTAGGCCCGAACTCCGATTAAGTGAAATGCTGGTTTACGCCAACTGACAATATGTAATGTATACATTACATATTGTCATGTTTGAGTGACTTCCATCTAGGATGACTAGGCGAAATTCAGTTCAGCCCGTCGGCACTTTGTTGGGTGTTCTTTGTATCGCCGCCGTAATCGATATCGGAGCCGGCTGGCTTTTACGAAAGCCGGGTCTCGGACCGCATGCCCGAATCGTCTTTGCGCTGCTGCCAGTACCGGCGAACCTTGTTTTGGTAGCTGTCATTGTGCGCACGATTCGGCAACTCGATGAATTCTTGCGCCATGTTCACTTGGAAGCGATCGCAATCGCATTCCTGCTAACGGGCTTAGGCGTCTTTGTCTATGGATACTTACAGAAGGCGCAGGCCGTGCGTCCGTTGAATGTCGGCATCGTGTGGATTTTCATGGCCGTGTTTTACGGCATTGGGTATTTCATTGCAGCAAGGCACTACCGATGAAAAACCGGCTGCGCGTACTGCGCGCGGAGAAGAACTGGACTCAAGCGCAGCTGGCCGAGATCGTGGGAGTCTCACGGCAAGCAATCATTGCCGTTGAGAACGGCAAATATGATCCCGCGCTGCCGCTAGCGTTCAAGTTCGCACGCGCGTTTGGGAAGACTGTGGAAGAAGTGTTTGTCTGGGGAGATGGTTCGCCTCGAGAAAGATGAGGAATTCTTATCAAGGAGGAGTCTCACATGAATCGGATCTTCGTTGCAGCAGTGCTGGCGATACTCGCCGTCACGCTGGCCTTCGGCAAGGACCTGCGTGCCGACAAAAACAAGGCGGTCGTGCGCAGGGTCTTCACCGATATCCTCTCGCAAGGAAAGTTCGAGGTGGCGGCTGAGATCTACGCCAAAGACTTCGTGAATCATGAGACAACCAAAGACCTCGGATTTGACGAGAGCGAGGCCGTTGATCACGGTTGGCGGGCCGCATTTCCAGACCTGGAATTGACCGTCGAAAGAGAAATCGCCGAAGGCGACTTTGTGACAGTTTTGTGGAGAGGACGAGGCACGAACACTGGCAGCGGGAACGGCCTGGACGCGACCGGGAAGAAAGCTGAAGGCCGCGGAATCAGCATCTTCCGCGTGGTGGATGGAAGAATAAAGGAAGAATGGACTGAGACAAGCCAGTTGCTCATCCTTCGCCAGCTAGGCTTGTTTCCTGGACGCCAGTAGGAGAGCCCGTTGCCGTACTTTCCCCTACAAAGAAAAGTGGAACTCTCGGGCTCCGGTCTCGTGAAGTGTCTCCATTTGGAAACACAACAACAGAACCTGACAACCCGCTGCGCCCGACCTCTTAGGAGGAAATGAAATGATAATCACCACTATCGACGAGTCACAACCCAAAGCGGCAAGAGTCGCGGGATTTGCTTACCTAGGTCGGCTAAGCGTGGGTGTTTCAACGGATTGCACTTCCGAGTGTGCAAGCTGGCCCTCATTGCACCAAAAAGGGGCATTGACAATGGTCAACCAACCGTTTAACGTTCGTCCCGTCGACGATCGAAAGGATTGGTTCAAATAAAATTAGCCAGTCCGAAGTAGATTGGGTGATTAGCTAGGCAGGGTGATCTGCTGGGCGACCAGACCTGAAAAAACCGACGGCTCTGCGAGGAGAAGTTGGGGTTTGGGACTGCGAAAGCGGTGATCGCATCAAAAGGCTGTGACGGTGCATGCATCCATGCTGTTGGCTCCCTCGCAGGAGCTGGCGGCTAGAGCGTAACCAATGTCACAGCCTTTATCTTTGTTCTACCGTTTTCCTCGTCCTACCGTTTTCCTCCTAACCCTCGCAAAAGCGGCTTCCCGGAAAATATTCTCGCCTCGAGATGTCCTGTTGCCACGCTCGCGCCGCTCTTTCAACAAGAATTGGGAAGAATCGCTCAAACAGAAGTTGACCGGCACCATCCGCGAGGCCTTAACCGGTTTGCGCAGAAATAGTTGCTGGTCGCTTTGTACAATACAGGAGACATGGCAGTGACGATCGAGATGCAGAATACGGATGACTCACGAGCACGCAGGGAGATTCTAGCCGGTGTCGAACATGTGCTGAGTGATGTGGCGGGAGAGTGGCGAGTGTCAATCGTCGGGTCTCGTGCAAATGACAACTGGGACATGAAAGTGGAGGGACCCCGAGGATTCGAGCGTTCGTACACTTTGGTTGGCGAGGCTGGCGAGCACCGGCCTGAGGCAATACGAAACGTGCTTATTAAGCTGCTGCCCGCGAACACACGATGATTTTGCATACTGTTCGCGTCGCCCTACAGCCGAGGCAGACATTCCAGGACTTAGCTGGGTCAGTTCTTCGAGACGGTGGAACCAGCGATGAAGAAGATTCCGAATTTGGGTCGTCCTCTCGGCGAGCCCATTTTGCGAGCGTTGAACAAGATTAGGAAACCAAGCACCGCTGGAGAAATCACCGAGTTGCTCAATCGTGATCTGGACCTCGAGGACCGTCCTTTCCAAGCCAAAGACGTGGCAGAGTGGTTGCGAAATACCGAGGACATAGCGTTGACACTGTATTGGTCAAAGACTCGTCCCCGAAAGTAGCCTGCAGAAATTGGGACAGCGGGCGGGGCGAAACCCCATTGACTCGGACTGCGCCAAAGAATGGATATACTCCGCACACAACAGACGATATACAAAGCCCCGGGTTAGCTAAGTAACTCTGTGCCAGAATTAATGGTCCGGGAGCCGTAAGTTCCTTAAAGTTCGGTTGGGTTGCAAGTTTCAACACAACCTCTTCCTTTTCCTTGAAATCAAGCGGTAGAAGAGTTGGGAGGATTTTCGATCGACGACGAGGGTGGAACCTTTCTCATCTTTCTGATCCACTCGGCAGCCCTTTGTTCGGCCTCGAGCAGTTGCTCCATGGTCATCGACTGGTTGACAGGGTTCTTGGCCTGGGTGATCTGTTCGCCAGCGATCAGGGACCACATATAGGCGTGCACCAGGTCCCTCGGTCCAGCCCGGTGAGCGGAGTGGAGTTGGGCCAAGACGAGTTGCACGGTGGGCAGGCCCTGCTCGGCAGCTTTTCCACAGATGGCGAACTTAGCTTTATCGTGGCGAGCGCTATCGAAATAAGAGGTGTATCCGAACAACCGAAGCAATCAGCCCGTCCACCGCCCGAAGGCTAAATCACTACGCCAGCCGCTTCAGGTCGGACTTCAAATTGAGGTTCTTGATCAGCCGATGCAGGTACTTGGGATGGATTCCCAACAGCCGTGCCGCTTCGACGTGGTTCCCTTTCGCATCGCTCATCGCCGTGATTACCAGTTGCTTCTTCGTCTGGTGAAGCGTGTTGTGATACAGCGCCGCCATTTCCGACGACTGCTCTTCCAGCATCGCTTCAGGAAGATCTTCCGGCAGGATCTCGTCCGTCAGTCCCAGCACGATGGCGTGTTCGATGGCGTTTTCCAGTTCGCGCACGTTGCCGGGCCAGCTATATTGCATCAGCAGTGACCGCGCCTCCGGCGAAATGCCTTTGAAGCCGCGCTTGGACTTCGCCGCAAACTTATTGGCAAAATGCAGCGCCAACGCGGGTATGTCTTCGCGATGCTGGCGCAGGGGCGGCAGCACCACCGAAACGACATTCAGGCGGTAATAGAGATCCTGCCGGAACTCGCCCGCCTTGATCGCATGCTCCAGGTTCTTGTTGGTTGCGGCGATGACGCGCGCATTAAACGGCAGCAGGCGGGTGCCTCCCAGTCGCTCGAACTCACGCTGCTGCAGGACCCGCAGCAGTTTCGCCTGGAGCAGCGGAGCCATTTCGCCGATTTCGTCGAGCAGCAACGTCCCGTCCTCGGCAGCTTCAAACTTTCCCTTCCTGGTCGCAGTCGCACCGGTGAAAGCTCCCCTCTCATGCCCAAACAGTTCGCTCTCCAGCAGAGTCTCCGGAATCGCAGCGCAGTTGATGGCCACGAACGGCTTGCTGGGGCGCAAGCTGTTGGCATGAATGGCGTGGGCGACCAACTCTTTGCCAGTTCCGCTTTCCCCGCGGATGAGGACTGTAGAATCGCGCTTTGCCGCACGTTCGATAAACTCGGTGACCCGGGACATCGCGTGGCTCTCGCCGATCAGCGTGGCTGCCCCCACGTCCCCACGGAGCCGCTGGTTTTCAGCCCGCAGAGAATCGAGCTTTAGAAGATTCTCCAGCGATACCGCGGCAATGCGGGAAACCGAGCTCAGGAAGTACGCGTGGTCCTCGCCGAATGGGGGTGATGTTGCCGGCGAAGTCAGGTAGATCACCCCGAGGATGTTCTCCACCGCAACCAGGGGAACGCACAACACGTGTTCATCCGGCGCGGGCGCAGTAGAAGCGGTTGTGAAGACAGCACAGCGTTCCCACATGGCTCGTTGTGCCCACTCCTTTCGGATAACAGTCTCTTGCTTTGCATCCCCGTCGCGGCTCCACATGCAAGGCGGGTTGGGTTCCTCATTTGCGTTCGGCTGCAGCACGATTGCACCTTGTGCCGCCGGGATCACCTCGAAAATCAACCCCAGCAAATCGCGCTGTAGCGCTTCGACGTCGTGGAAGGAGTTGACGAGATTGGCGATTTTGAAAAATGCCGACAGGTCACGCGCCATCCGGCCTATGCCCGAGACCTCCGACGGCAATCCCGAACGCTGATCGAGGAACAACGCTGTCAGCGTTCCGCTGGTCGTTTGTTTGCTGACGCCCGATGATTGCGGGCTGGCGTCCTCATCCTCGCCGATGAGAAACACAAACTCGCTGCTTCCGATACGAATCCTGTCTCCGTGTCGAATGGGCGTATGGCTTACCTGAATCCCGTTGACGAACGTCCCGTTGTGACTGTCGAGGTCGGAAATTTCATAAATGCCCTGGGTGACTTGGCTGATGGCGCAGTGCTTTCGTGAAACTGCGGAGTCGCCGATCATGACCTGGTTGGCAGGGTCCCGCCCCAAAGACAGCGGACCGTCAGTTATAGTGTGGACCGTCCCCTCCAGCGGCCCTGACATCGCGACCAACCTCGGATTCAAGGAGTCTCCCTCCTCCGGAACAGTCTAGCCGACTTTGCTTTGCGACGCGTCGTCGAATCGATTGGCGTCGCGCGCAACTGCCCGATCAGGATGATCCACTCAAGCTTCTTTTGCTTGAGTAGATTTTTCGCGCGGAACCTGGGGGTTCTCACCGGTATCCGATCGGCTACCTCATGCAGCTGTGTAAACCATGTCGACGCCGTCGGCGAAAACTCATCTTGTTGCAAACGCAGCAGAATGGTCCAGCAAAGAAGCCCGGCTCGACTTGGCACCACGCTTGCCCTAACTCAACGCGTCACAGCAGTATTCAGCGAAGGCATTGAAGACTTCTAGAGACAAAATTCAGTTTGGGTTCCACTGCAAGGAGCCCCAAGGAGGACGTCATGAAACGCAACCTTATCACGATCCTGTCGCTGGTGGTCATGTCGCTGTTGCTCAACGCCACCGGTGCTTATGCCCAGTCCTACGCGAAGGCCAAAGTGCCGTTCGCCTTCAACGTTGGCGCGAAACAACTCCCGGCTGGAACCTACGAAATCAGGGTCTTAAGCGAAAGCCCGAACGAGATCATGATCCGGAACACCGAGACCACGGCAGCTGCAGTGTCGATCGCCAGGAACGAGGGTCCTCGAGATACGGAAAGCAAGCTGGTGTTCGACCGCATTGGCACCCAATACTTCCTGACCGAGGTTTGGAAAGGCTCGGGCGCGGGTGGCATGATTGTCCCGACCTCGAAGCACGAACAGGAGCTGAAGAAGGAACTGCAGCTCGCCAAAGGATCCGCGGGCGGTAACGAAGAGGTCGTCGTCGCTCTAAAGTGAGATCGGCAACACAAACCACGAAGCCGGAGCCTACCGCTCCGGCTCTTGCGTTTTGATGCGGCAAGCGCAAAGCGATATCCCTGACGATTCGCACGTACGCAGATGAGTTAGCGTGCTGGAACGCGAGATCCTGTCTCCAAATCAGGCAGAGATGCGTTGGGAGGATTTTCGATCGACGAGGGTGGGATCTTTCTAATCTTTCCGATCCACTCGGCGGCACGTTGTTCGGCCTCGATCAGTTGCTCCATGGTCATGGACTGGTTGAGATGATTTTCAGCCTGGGTGATCTGTTCACCGGCGATCAGGAACCACACCCGAAGGGGTGCCTTGGCCCCCGGTTTTGAAGATCACCTAGCGTGTTCTGATCCGTTATGAAAATTCTCTACCGTACATGATTCTTCAACCGGTTACAAATCGGTCGGCTTGAACCGTTCTGACCGAAATAGACGCGTTCTGAACATAGAACTATCACGTTTTCATCACATGGATTTGCCAAAGTAGCTGTGAGCGGAGGCAGCATATGGCCGCGCATATCGTAAACAATGCCCAGAAACTTGGGCCAGCAGTCAAGACCTTTTGCGATTTTCCGCGATCCGTAGCCGATGCCTTGGAGCAAGAAGCACTTACAACCACGTATCCTACGGGAGCGGTTTTGTTCTCCGAAGGGCAGGCTCCGCGGGGAGTATTCATCGTGGCGGAATTCGAATTCAGAGCCCGGAAGCGGACCTTCGAATTCCGCAGCAGCTGACGGCTGGGGGGCAATGCAAGCCGCCCGACCCGCAGGGCCAGCTGTCCACAGCGGAGCACCAGGATAAGACTGGACCGGTGGGCTCGCACGGCCCAGGTGCCCAGGTAGACGCAGGGACCGCCGGGTTTGCGTGGTGCAAGGCCCGCATTCGGCATGCTTGGCGTGGCAGTTTTTCAATGTAACGCTTGGGCGCTGAAATGCACTGTCAAATATGCGGTGTCGTGCAAATCGGTTCCATGCAGGATAGGAAGCCGGCCCAACACCGGGGAGGTTGATATGTTTGCCCGCAAGGTTGCTGCGCGCCTGAAACCGAACTCACTTAGGGAATTTTCGAGTCTTATGGAATGTGAAATTCTTCCCTGGCTGCGTGAGCAAGAAGGATTCCTAGATTTGATCACACTAGCTGTCCCCGATCGCACGGAAGTCGCGACAATCAGCTTCTGGGATCACGAACGGAGTGCGCAAGCTTACAATTCAGACGGTTACCCAGAAGTGTTGAAGATTCTCGGGAAACTTTTGGACGGGACTCCTTACGTTAAGACGTTTGATGTTGTGGGCTCGGCATTTCAACGGGTCGCGCTCGCGCGGCCACCCGAAGCAGAAAATCTGGTTCCAGGAGACCAGATCGGTGCAAATTTGTCTGTCAGTAATATGAGACGACTGTCTGAAGGGACTTGATCGGCGCCTGCCTGTGCCTCGGGGCTCGGGCGGCGTCGACCTGGATAGGCGGCGTCATCGCCTGTGGTGTTTCAAAAACTCTTCTTCAGTTCGTCCCACCCAATGTACTTTTCACCGTTGATAACGGTGCTCGCGTTCCTTAGGTGATGATTCCAACGATCACAACCTACTTCTCAACGGTCGGCCTTTTATAATGCGTTTGCGTCAACTATGGAAAGCCGCTCCGGTTCAGCGTAGAGTATGCGCATTGAGGGGACGTGCCCTGGCCGTAAGTGCGCTCGCGCGGGCAATGCCCAAACCTACTATCCGTTTCACTAAGGAATTCTGTCCCGAGTCGTGGAGGCGAAGCAAAGTGCATGCCGATTGTAAGTCCTATCGTCGGAAAGAAGCTCGGGCGGTATAGCATCATCGAGCAGGTCGGAACAGGTGGCATGGGGGTGGTTTTCCGTGCTCACGATGAACGGTTGAATCGCGATGTCGCTCTAAAAATCCTATCTCCGGGAACCCTGGGAGATGAAACAACACGGCAGCGCTTCCGCAATGAAGCGTTGACGCTTTCGAAGTTCAGCCACCCTAACGTCGCCTACGTTTTCGATTTCGATACCCAAGATGGAATTGACTTCCTGGTGATGGAGTTCGTAGACGGGGTAACCCTCCATCACAAGTTACGTGACGGGGCTTTTCCGGAAGAAGAGGTGATTCGTCTAGGCGAGCAGATCGCAAACGCTTTGGGCGAAATTTCGAAATTTGGGCTCGTCCATCGTGACCTGAAGCCGGCGAATGTTGTGCTGACTCCCAGCGGCGAAGCTAAACTTCTCGACTTCGGATTGGCAAAGCTGCTGCCCGCGAACGACGTAACTCGCAGCCAGGGCGAGGCAGCTGACCTCGCAGGAACTCTGCCGTATATGTCACCGGAACGGCTTAAGGGACAGCCAGCCGACTCCCGCACCGACATTTATTCGCTCGGGGTTGTGCTGTATGAACTAGCAACTGCAAAACGCCCGTTCGATGGAGCGGTCCCGGCGCAACTTGTCGAAGATATCCTTCACAAGTCTCCGCCTCCTCCGCATCAATTAAACCCTGGCCTCACAGCAGGACTGGAAGCGACCATCTTGCATTGCCTCGCCAAAGATCCTGTTCGCCGCTATCAAAGCGCGGCGGAAGTGCGTGCGGCCTTGGAAGCCGTTGAATCCGGCGCTGGCGTCACTCCACCAGCAATTCCCGAGCACGAGCCATCCCGACGGAACCTGTACTTAGTTGCGTTGCTGGTATTAGTCGCTTGTGTGACCGCCTACCTAATGGTGCGGCATCGCACGACTGCGCGACGTGCCTCACCTCAGGTCAACCAGTTGGTAATTTTGCCGTTGGCCGCCGTCACCGGGGATAGGGAAGCTGCGGCCTTCGGCAATGGTCTGATTCAGACCCTCACCTCGCGCCTTACCAAGCTGACTGCGACGCACGCTCTGCAGGTTGTTCCGGCCAGCGAAATTCGTGCCAAAAATGTCTCCACTTTGCGTGAAGCCAGCGAGGAATTTGGAGCGAACCTTGGAGTGGAAGTGAATATTGAACGTTCCGCCGGGCTGGTGCGCGTAAACTATGCACTTATTGATGCCAAGCGGCATCAGCAACTCGCAGGAGAGACGATCACCGCCTCATCCGATGACCCGTTCACACTCGAGGACAAAGTCGCGGAAAGTCTAGTCGATGCTCTGCAGCTTCAACTTGGACCGCAGGAAAAGCAAGTGCTGACACAGCACGACACTGCGCAGCCGGCTGCCTATGATTACTACTTGCAAGGACGAGGATATCTGGAGGATTTCCATAAGCCTGAGAACGTAGAAAGCGCGATCGTGGAGTTTAGTCGTGCGTTGCAATACGATCCTAACTATGCCCCGGCGCTGTCCGGACTGGGTGAGGCGTATTGGCGAGAATATCAGCACACGAAGCATGCTGACCTGGTAAGACAGGCAAAGTCTTCATGCCAGCGTGCCGTTCAACTGGACAACGATCAGGCCGCCGGACATCTGTGTCTCGGGCTATTGGACGATGGCACGGGCTCTTACCAAAAAGCAATCGAGGAATACAAGACTGCAGCAGAACTCGAACCTACCAGCGATGCTGCTTTCAGCGGCCTGGCCAACGCGTACCAGCAGCTCGGACGTGCCGACGATGCCGAGAAAACCTTTCGCAAGGCTATCGCTCTGCGCCCCAATTATTGGGCTAGCTACAATTGGCTTGGGATCTTCTATATGGGTGCGGCCCGCTACGACGACGCCGTCCAGATGTTTGCCCAGGTGATCGCCCTCGTTCCCGACAGTTTCGCCGGGTACAGTAATCTTGGTGCCACCTACATTCAAAGCGGCAACTACGCCAAAGCCATGCCGGCGCTCGAACACTCCATTGCGATACGGCCCACGGCGGCAGCTGTTTCCAACCTGGCATTCGCCCACTTTAATCTGAAGGAGTATGCGGAATCGGCGCTTCTCTTTGAAAGGGCATCTCAACTTGATCCCGAAAACTTTGAGATTTGGGGGAACCTTGGCGATGCTTACTACTGGGCGCCGGACCAGCGAAGCAAATCGCGTGCCGCCTACGAAAAGGCGGTGAATCTCGCGTCGAAGGTTCTCCAGGTCAATTCTCGCGATACCCCAACCATCACCGCGATAGCCTACTATCAGGCGATGCTCGGCCATTCAGGGCAGGCCCGCTCGTACATCAAAGAGGCGCTTCGCATCGCTCCCAACAGCTCTGATGTTTTGTTCAATGCGGCTTTGATCGCGAACCAGCTTGGCAGTACCAAGGAAGCTCTGAACTACCTGGATAAGGCAGTCGCGTCGGGGTGCTCCAGGGCACTGTTGCGAGACACGCCAAATTTCGATAATCTTCGTGGCGAAGTAAGATTCAAGAAGTTACTCGGGCCCCTGTAGTCGCACATGGAGGAGACATGGACTTCAAAGGATGGTTTAAGCCCAGGGTACTGGTTAGTGGCGTCATTGGTTTACTGCTGGCTTTCGCGTTTAGCTGCGTCTCAGGTGAGAAAGATCTGGCAACGACGTGCCGGCCATCCAAAGAGACGATTTGGATAGATCTCAAAAATACCACCGACAGCTTCGTGACTCCGGTCTGCAAAGACCAAGAGTTCGGGTGGCGGGGTGCCAAGCAGTTCACGGTTACATTCGACAAGAGCAATGGGTGCGTCAATCCGTTTACTTACACCCTCGACCAGAGCTGTCCTGGCCCCTCGACTACCCCCCCTACCAAATGCAGCATCACGACTCATGCCACACAGCCAAGCCTATCAGGAATTTCGTTGTGTAGTTACACTGTAGGTGGCGGACTCAAAGATCCGAGAGTCATCGTCATCGGCAAATAGTCTGTAAAGGAGACCTTGCTCCAAATCAGGCGGTAGATGCGCGCGGGGGTAAACACGCGTTCCGGATCCATCGCGGACCGAACGTGAATTGATCCGCTCGGCGGAGGCCGCATGAAGCCCTGCCACTGCGAGTGGTTGACACACGAGGGGCTGCGTTGCTTTCGCGACGCGAGATCGAAGTGGTGCGCTGCGTCGCCGAGGGATTATCAAACCGCGAGATCGCGCAGCGCCTCGGCCTTACCGAGCACACAGTTAAGAGTTATCTGTTCCGCATTTTTGACAAGTTGGGAGTCTCCAAGCGGGTTGAGGTTGTCCTTTATGCCTACAGTTTGGGCAGCATGGCGGAAGTCACCGCACCCAACAATAGCGGCAATGGGAAGAAGTTGCCGCCAGTCGTAACGAAGAAAGTTCTGGCAGCGCCAACAACGGTTTCGCAATTTCCGTTGACTCCGGTTTCCGGGATGGCGAAGGCCTAGTAACGGTTATACTCTAGCTAGACCGGGCCATCTGCCTGGTTATACGCGACGGGGTTTTGCGGTCATCGAAGAGCGCAGGATTGAGGCGCCGCGTTTTCGGAACTGCTTTCCAGAAACCAATTGTGCTGATTGCTATGACCGGTCTACATCCGCGCGAGCCCGGACCGGGCGCCCCACTCGCGGGCTACTGATTGCCTTATCCAAAGAATCCTGCCAGTTCTTCAGTTTTAAGGCCACCTGCTGCATGTAAGCCGCTGCTTCCGCAGGACTCAAAATCTCATGATTGCCTTGCTCATTCGCAGGCGCGGACGGGCGCGGGTTGCGTGGGTAGTCCATCTCGACGAAATCGGAGGGGACGTCGGAGGTGAGTTTCGAAAGGTCCAGGTCGGCAATTACTTCTTTCACCGCGGCTAAGTCAACGACCTTCTTCTGCAATGCGGAGGTAAGCGACAGCGCATTAAAACAAAAATTGTTGATGTTCCTGGGGATGCCTTCGGTGAACCTCGCAATATCCGTGTAAACCTCGGGAGTGAAAAGAGGCTCGCCTTCGTAGCCGGCGATGCGCAGCCGATGCTCAATGTAATTCTTAATCTCTCCGGGAGAGAGGGGATCGAGTCCATGGACAATGGAGACGCGTTGGCGCAACTGCGACAAGCCGGGGCTGGCTAATTTATCTGCCAGTTCGGGTTGTCCCGCAAGGATGATGTGCATCAGCTTGGCCCGCGGGGTTTCGAAGTCGGAAAGCAGGCGCACGGTCTCGAGCACCGAAGGCTCCAGATTCTGCGCCTCGTCGATCACGACAATGAAGCGGTTGCCCGCACGGGCCTCCTGCAGCAGGCGCCGGTTGAACTCCTCGTGCATGCGGACGAAATCGTGGCCGTCGCTCTCGTAGCCTAACTCAGCCAGCAGGAAGCGCAGGAACTCGCGTGAGGTACACTGGGTCTGGAAGACGAATGCGGTGCGCGCGGAACTACGAAACTTCTCCAACAGATGAAAGAGGATAGTGGTCTTGCCCATTCCGGGCTTTGCGATCAGACCCAGAAATCCACGATTCGCCTCGATGCCGTAGTACAGGGAGGCCAGCGCTTCGCGATGGGCTGCGCTGAGATACAAAAATCGCGGGTCCGGAGTTACACCGAACGGCTGTTCCCGCAACCCGAAATACTTCTCATACATGCCGCGCTCCTACTGTTTCAAACTGCCACGAGTGACAATGCCCATCAAGCCAGAGTTTCCCTGTGATTTGTACAGTTCGGACGGGGATATCCAAGGGACCAGTCTCTCCCTTACACTCTGCCCGAAAGACCAACGGCGAACAAGAGGATAAAAGTTATAGAGCCAAACGTCTCGGTGTCCGGGCATGTGTTGGTCAGTCCAAATTGAGCCGCGAATCCACTACTAATTGATTCTACGGCAATTAGGGCAACGCGCCAATCTCCTTACACGAACAGGCAAGACGACAGTCTGAGGACTCCTTGTGGATTCAGGGCGATTGCGCGTAGAATTTCCAAGGTTTCCCCCTAGAATGGTGCATTGACTTCACTTGGAATTTGTCTCCAATCCGGATCCCAGAACCAGAGTGCTGGTCGCAGACGCTGTTGCCATGAGCTGCCAGCTCCTGCTGGATGCGTTGCTGCGCAGCAAACGGTTCGACGCGGTGGCCGCCGCAACTCCTCAAGAGGTTGTTCTGGCGTTGGACCGAAGCCGGTTCGACGTTCTGCTGATCAGCGCCAGCTTTTCCGAGGAACCGCTCAAAGGTCTGCGTTTTATGAGCGAAATTCGAGACCTCCATCGCGAAGTAAACATCGTGGTCTTGTTGGACACGCTGGAGCGCAACCTGGTGGTGGAGTCGTTCCGGCGTGGCGCGCACGGCGTTTTCGCGCGGTCAGACTCCTTCCAGGCCCTCTGCAAATGCATTTCCTGTGTGCACGAAGGTCAAGTGTGGGCCGGTTCCACGGAACTTCAATTTGTGCTGGAAGCCCTGGTCGACCCTTTGCCCATCGAGACCCGCAACCTGCCCAGCTCTCGCCCACTTAGCAAGCGCGAGGAAGAGATCGCGCACATGGTTGCCGAAGGATTCAGCAATCGTCAGATTTCCGAGCGGCTGGACTTGAGCGAACACACCATCAAGAATTATTTATTCCGGGTTTTCGAGAAGCTCGGAGTGTCGACTCGCGTTGAACTGACGCTTTATGCCCTCAAGCGTGGTAAGGTTCCGCGGACCAGACCGCAAGCGACCAGGGTACTCAACTCGGAACCACGACTCGTGAGTGGCGAGAACTGAATTTATCTTTAATCTTGACCTGGCATACCTCGTTATCGGATTAGGTCAGGAAGATCAGATGCGCTACGGCATTCATAACTTCAAGCCCGAGTGTATTATCAGAAGCGTTGATCTGCGGGGTCTCCTTGGCGCGGGGAGGAGACCAGCTCTACTTGACGAACTCCCTTCCCTCGCCATGTTTCCACTGGTTATTAGGTTAGGCAGAAGTTCACCCGGTCGGAAATCGGCGGATAGTCGTAATACCGGAAGACATTGACTGGGTTTGGATCGGATCGGCCAAATCCACCTCACCCAAGACCTGGAAAGCTTGCGCCGCCACCTGCGCCGAGTCGGGCGTAAGTCCGCGGGTGACTTCCAGTCCAAACTGATCGGCCTGATGCTCCAGATATCTGCTGAAAGCGCTCGCGACCGGATTCGTCACGAAGAACAGCAGCGACAGCAAGAACAACAGGGCGGGCAACGACGCCCAATCGTCTAAGCCGCGAACTCTCCAAGCCGCTCCCCATCGCGTCCGCACCCACCCAATCAGGCGCTAGACCAGATAGAAGAAAAGCAGTAGCAGTGTGGCAAAGAAGGCGAGGCCCTTGGGAATGTGTTGCAACACGTAGTGGCCGGTTTCATGCCCCGCCACATAGACAATCTGGCCGTTGTTCATCTTGGCGATGGTCGTGTCAAAAACCACCATTCGTTTGGAGGCGCCAACGCCGGTCACGAATGCGTCCAAGCCTGTGGTTTTTCGCCGGCGTCCATCCAGAACATGCGCTCGGGAGGAATATTTTCGCCGGCCCGTTGCACCGTCTGTTCCAGACTGGCCGTGAGTGCCGGGTCCTTCTGTTGCAAGGGTCCGAACTTGTGAAACATCGGGTCGATCACCCAGGGCCCGAGGAAAAAGAGAAACACGCCGATGGGCACCGCTATTAGCCAGAAATAAAACCACGCGCGGCGCGGGCTGCGGCGAACCACCATGTAGAGCAGCCAGATCAGGATGGTCCCGATCACCAGGGCGATCAGTTCCGCCTTAACCCAGTCCCAGCTCCACGAGCCCCATCCCTGCACGGAGATCCCGTAGCGTTTCTCGACCACTTCACCGTAGATGTCCAAACGCAGGATGAAAACCGCGGCGGTCAGCAGCAGCAAGGGGGCACGATTACGTCCGCCACGGCACCACCACCCTGTTTGCCGCTCTGGACATCTGGTTCCCCGTTTCACCAGTAACTCTCAGTGAGTGTAACGGCGCCAGCAGCTCGCAGTGGTTCACGTCCGGTTCTGAGAGAGCGCGGTGGTGAAACTCCGCCGCGCCACTCGCCCGAGGGCCGTTTGCATTTGGCTTTGCGCAAAGATAAAGTTGAAATCGGAAGTTCCGGCTCAAATTGTGGTGGAACACAGGCGGCACGAAATCGCGAGTTCATCCGCCCCTAACATATGACGTTCATCCGCTGAAGGCCACGAGGACCAATGACCAAATCATTTATTCGGTTGATGGTGCTGGCATTTCTGGGATCCGGTCTGGCTCCTTTGGCAGCAGCGACCTGCAGCCGGCTGATGGTCGCTCCTCTGGACTCGAGATTTCTGTTCAAAATAGGCGGTTCGGTCTTAGCCGTACTGCTGACTACAGCTGGATTCTATGCGCTAATCAGGAAGCTCGAGAGCCGCATCGACGCCAACGCTCGTGAACAGGAAAATTTCCTCAGTGCTTTTGCACCGGGGTACGTGGACCTAGCCATCTTAGGCGCGGCGGCATTGAGCCTGGTCCTCGAACTAGCCGTGATCCGCTGGCAAGGTACGGTGTTTGAGTTCTTTGCCTTCTATAAGAACTTCTCCTTGCTATGCTGTTTTGCTGGGCTGGGGCTGGGTTATGCGCTGGCCGATCGACACCACATTCCCCTGAGCTTGACGATCCCGCTGCTCGGTTGGCAGTTCGTGCTCATGATCGTTTTGCGCTCCTGCATGCCCATGTGGCTGTTAGAAAGTCTCCGCACCCTGCCCTTCCGCGAGCAACTGAACGAGGGTCTCTCTAGTGTCCACAAACTATCCCAGTCGATCGCGATTTACTTCTTCTTGTCGGTTATCTTCCTCCTTACGGTACTGGCTTTCCTCCCTATTGGGCAGCTATGCGGTCGTTTGATGGAACGACGTGAGAAGCTGAAGGCCTATGGGTTGAATCTGCTGGGTAGCCTTGCCGGTGTTGTACTGATGCTTGTTCTGAGTTGGTTGTGGACCCCACCGCTGGCATGGTTCGCGCTCTGCTTCTTCGGAACCTTGCTATTCTACTTGAGAAAGCCGTCCTCCCTTCTGCTGGGAATGGGCTGCGCCACGGTGGCCCTTGTCATTCTGGCCTGGCCGGTAAATCCGCTGTCGAAGAGCATCTATTCCCCGTACCAGTTACTGGAATTGTCTCAGAGCAAGCGCGGCCTGATGCAGATTCGCGCGGCTGGGCACTACTACCAAACGGTTCATGACCTTGCCCGCTCCAACCGAAACGTGGACCTGGACCCAGAACTTAAACACATCCGCGACTACTATGAACTGCCCTACAAGATGTACGGCAAGCCCAACGATGTGGCCATCGTGGGCTCGGGTACAGGCAACGACGTGGCAGCGGCCCTCCGCTCCGGAGTGGAGCATGTGGATGCCATTGAGATTGACCCTGCCATCTTGATGGCAGGCGTGGCCAATCATCCGGAACGACCGTACGAAGACCATCGCGTGCGCGCTATTGTGAACGATGCGCGGTCCTTCTTGCGCACCACCGAAAAGAGCTACGACATGGTGGTCTACGGCCTGCTGGATTCTCACACCCTGCTGAGTCACGCATCGAGTGTGCGGCTGGATTCGTTTGTCTACACAGTCCAAGGATTGCACGAAGCACGGGCCCACCTAAGAACGGGTGGCATCCTTTCCCTGTCGTTTTCGCTCGTGAACGACGAACAGGGTCGCAAGATCTACCTGATGATGAAACAGGCCTTCGATGGGCGTCCTCCGGTGTGTGTCAATTCGGGCTACGATGGTTCTGTCATCTTCCTCGAAGCCAAGGACAGAGACCTTGTCCTTCCAGCCGCGCTGCTGCAAGAAACCGGATTCCAGGAGCAGACATCCTTTTACGCGAATCCAACACTCCGGGCAGACGTCTCCACCGATGACTGGCCCTTTTTCTACATGCCACGACGTATCTATCCGCTCTCGTACCTGATTATGGTGGGCCTGATGTTGGTGCTCTCGTTCCTCGTGACCGCCAACTTTTTCACTGAGCGGCCGCAATTCAGCAATTTGCCGTTTTTCCTCTTGGGCGCTGGCTTCATGTTGGTAGAAACGAAGGGAATCACGGAACTTGGGTTGACGTTTGGCAATTCGTGGCAAGTCATCGGTATCGTCATTGCCGGCATTCTGGTGATGGCGTTCTTGGCCAATTGGGTGGTGCAATGGCTCGACATCCAACGGCCTCTGTTTCCCTACCTTTTGCTGCTCGCTAGCCTGGGCCTGGGGTGGTTCATAGCCCGCAACGGTGGCTTGCCCTCGACATCGTTGGGCCGCCTGGAGACGACAGTCGTGCTGACCAGCCCCATGTTTTTCTCAGGCATCGCGTTCTCTACGCTGCTGGCGTCTCGCGGTGAGATAACCGGGATAATGGCGGTCAACTTGCTGGGTGCGATGTGCGGCGGCTTGCTGGAATATAATTCAATGTATTTTGGGTTCCGTGCCCTTTACTTGATCGCTGCAGTTCTTTATTCACTGGCATTTGCGTGGGACTTACCCACCTTGAGAGCCAAGAAGCCGCAAAGCTGGTAGATTCTCCCCGAGAAGGCCGTGTGACCCCCAACTTGCGACGTAGAAGAGACAACACCGCCGCCGACGAGACGGCTCAGTGGGTAGACAGATTCCGACTAGCCTGCCTTGTCGCCGTGTTTTTCGTGACAGGAATCGTCGCCAGACTCTTTGGCTGCCTCGCGCGATACTTGGAAATCCCTCGGTATGGTCTTCGGCGTCGTGATGGCAGTTGAGGATTTCGGACCTTACTTCGACTCCATAGAGCGACGGCTAAAAAGGATCGAAGGCAAGTTGGACGCCAACATCGAAGCGACGGAAGAAGCCTTAAAGGAGTCCAAGCGCATCGAGCGCGGCAGCTTAAGCTCAAATCGTGCACAAATGCGAAGAGGACGGTTGCCAAGATTTAGACCCGGCTAACTATCACAGCGGTGAATCGTAAAGCACGTCTTGGGGACCGAACCAGCTCTGCAATCTCAACTTGCGATAACAGGCGTCGCTGTTGAAAAACTCGAGATTTCCGCGTAGATACCCACAATCTTGTTTGCATTGCCGCCCGGGCAGCAGGAGCATAGGGCTCCGGCCAAATCCATCAATGCAGGGCTCTTTCGTAGGTTTTTTGGTGTAGGTGAGAATTGGCGTGGAATGCCTGGCGGGAGACGCGTGGGTCAGGTCTGTCTTAGTCTACGTTGAATTTTTCAAAGCTCGATGAGACTGCACAGATGCTTCCTAGGTTCCATGGCTGCACAATTCTGGGGCGAGATTCATTTGAGAGAATCCCATTGGCCCAACCGACCGTTGGGCCGTTTTTGCCTCGGTTGGAAATCATTAGCCTGCTCTCATGCTTCACGACCCAGGGGCAAATCGCTCTCCGCACACCGGGGACTCGATACACTCAAAGTCGATGCGCCGCACGTCGGCAGGCGCAATCAACCCTCCACATTTCGGACATACCGTATCGAGGGATGCCCGCACTTTTTCGAGATTGATCTTGCGCGAGCTTGGCACGGTCTGGGCATTTTAGTCCCTCGCGTCACGGGAGTTGCAAATCGGAGAAGAGGGGTATAGTGGCGGTAAGTCTTGAGGGGGAGCGGGGCACCGAGTTTCTCCTTTTCGGGGGAGCCTGGAGGCTCTGGTGCCCCGCCTTACTGCAAGCAGCTCTTGGGGTGAGAAGAACTCAAAAGGCACGTTACTACCAGCGCAGTCACTTCTTCTCCACACCTGTCACGGTGTTACGATTTCGGAACAACCAACCCGCCTGAGCTGCGTCCGCGATCTTCCGCTCTCTTTCCCGACGAACATCGAATAGAGGAAAGACTTGAAGTCGCTTGCCAGACTCACTTCTTTTACTCCTTTTAGCAGTCGAAGAAACCTAGCATTATCTTTGTTAAGGAGAAATTTATTCATAGCCATGCGGGAGTCGTGCCACACGAGTTTGCGGGAAAGCCGGCGCTGCCGCACAGGTGTAAGGAGTCAGGGCGCTCTAGACTTGGACTAGGGCAGGTTGACGACTTTTCGGAACTCACTCGCGTCGCCGGCAGAAGGAGGTTCTTCTTCAAGCAACTTGGCTGTAATCCGTAGCGCCTCTATTTCCTGTTTGAGTCTCAGTATTTCCTGCTCTTTCATTCGGAGTACTTCAAGGGGATTCTTCATGGAGAGGGCTCCTTCGACAACTATCAACATCACTATCAACCAGACCCGGACTGCAACCGCAGCCTGACCGCGAGAACAAATCACGAAGGGTAACACGCCTGGCACAGGCTTTTATGTGCCCGGGATCAAAGGTACAACGGTTTTCGGAAGATGCCCGACGAACCGCCCGGCACTGGCTTCAGGCGGCATGCCCGCGATCGACCGCCACGCGTTCTCCAAGCAGTGACTCAATGTGCTTTCCCAGCGTCAATTCCATATCGTTCTTGGCTGCCTCAAAACTGGGCGCGTGAATTGTGAGGCCTAAGGATTCGATTGTGGCGTTCCAGCCGTCGTCCTCAAGCCAGAACCTACATTCGAGACGCATACAAGGCGTGACTCCGAGTTTCACACTATGAGGTTGCATGGGACAACTCCAAGCCAAAGCGGGATCTTGCCGTATATTGTACGCCCACAGCGTGTCTCATCCAGGACCGATCTAAGCACCCGCGAAGGCCGGTGTAGCTTAATTATTCTTGCTTGGACCTGTATCGAGGTCAGAGCCACAAGGCAAGCAAGCCGTCCGCTCGGCGCTCTCGTGCGACAGGCGCCGCCCTCAAGAAGGAAGGTCACAGCGCGGCGTCACGTCAATCGCTGGCAAAACAAGCACGAAGCAGTGCCAGCAAGCGCGGAGCAGCGGCGCGTCACCGTTCCGCGATGAAAGCCGCACATATGAGAAAAAAAGAAGAAGGCCGCAATGGAGCGGCGCGTAAGGCCGCCTAAATATCGAACATCGTTTACCCAATAGCCGAACTTGTTGGGCTGCCCGAGCAGCCTGGTAAATTCAAGGTGCTCGACGAAGGTCAGGCCCTTAACCCGGTGGAACAAAGGGCAACTGGGAAATCCTTCAGGATCTCGGACACAGAAAGGTGTGCTCCGCCATTGGATCTCTGCAGGCTCACCAATTCTCCCGTAAATGCATTCCAGCATTTATCTGCCCAGTGTGGAAGCACAAGATGAGTGTCTCCCCAGATCTGGGGTCCGACTGGTGCGACTTCCCTGTCTTGGAGCAAGCCGGCCACCAGGCGCGGGACGACAACAAGCACGCTTGCAGATTCGGTCTTCCTGATGAAGGCGACAACGTGATCGGCTTTCTCGCCCTCAACCGCCAGCGGCAGATATTCGCCCTGCTGAAAAAGATCTGCATGCTGTCGGCGTAAGCACAGGGTTCTCCAGATCAAATACAACTTGATTCGACCGTCCTCGGGATCCTCCAGTAGTTCTCCTAGACTCAATTTGCCGGGGTCGCGTCCCAACTCACGGATACTCTCAAACATTTGGCGGCGGCGGAGATAGTCTACGGGGCGCCGGTTGTCTGGGTCGACCAAACTGAAATCCCACACTTCATTTCCCTGATAAATGTCGGGCACGCCCGGGCAGGTAAGTTTAAGTAAAGTCTGCGCCAGGCTATTCCACAAACCAATGCGGGCGACACGGCGATGGAAGGGCAAAAAATCGTTGAGGAACCGGTTCTGTGCACCTGGCGTGAGCAATGCCCTGACGAAGGACAAAACTGCATTTTCGTATTCGACATTGCGATTAATCCAACTGGTATTCTGCTTGGCTTCGCGGATTGCCTTCAGCATGTAGTTTTCCATCCGCTCGCCAAACATCTTCCAACTGTCTGTGTCGTCCAAAGGCGACGATGACCAGGCGCCAACCAACGTCTGATAGACCAAGTGCTCGTCATTCGGCGTCGGAGCAGGTCTGCCATTGACGAGGTGCTTATGGTTGCGATTAAATCGCCTCCACTCCCGCACCCGAAGCCTCCACAGTCCCGGAATTTCCGAAAGCACGTTGATTCGAGCCCTCACATCCTCGGAACGCTTTGAGTCATGCGTGCTGCTGGCTAGCATAGTGTGAGGCCAACTGCGGAGCCGCTCCTGATTAGCGACATGAAGCTCCGAGGTTGTGGTTCCGAACTGGTGAAGGTCGCTTCCGACATCGATCAACGAGACCAGGCGGTTGTAACGGTAAAAAGCCGTATCTTCCAGGCCCTTGGCCATCACAGGACCGGCGAACTGCTGGAACTTCATGGCGAACGCTGTCACCGCATTCCGGTAAGCGGTGTCTTGCCCTTCGGCGATGGTGGTCAGAAGAACATTGCTTATAAAGTCGAAGATACTGGTATCAGCGGCCGGACTTCTCCATTTTGCCGAGGCAATGGCACCGCGGATATAGCGTACGTCCTTGTCCGAAACGCCCGAGGAGCTGACGTAGGTGCGGTATACCGGGAAGCAGGCGACCACTTCTGCCAGCGCGTCGCGCAGACTGTTGAGCGTGAAGTCGCAGGTGCGCCGTTTCGAAAGGGCAATGCGGCTGATTTGACTGGCAAGCACGCTGAGTTCGCTGGCCAGGGCAAAGCGCATGACCAGCATTCGGCAATCGTATGCGAGGTCATCGAGATCGATCTCGTCATCAATAAAGTTTCGGTAAACCCGATCCAAACTTACAGCAGCCGCGGGGTCTACGAAGACTCCGTTAACCAGATTGGCGAAGTCGTAGCCCGTAGTGCCGCACACCGGCCACTCAGTAGGTAGCTGTTCGGCGCCCGAAAGAATTTTCTCGATGACCACATACCGTGATCCGCTCTCAGCATTCTTTGTGGCCTCGGCGATGCTGCTGTGGAGTCGTTCAAAATATTGGGCTGGATTGTAGAGGCCGTCAGGATGATCGATGCGCAGGCCGTCCACCTTGCCCTCTGCCATCAGACTGAGGACCAGCCGGTGGGTTGCTTGAAAGACCGCCTCGTTCTCGACACAAATGCCGGCCAGATCGTTGGTATCGAAAAAGCGCCGATAGTTGACGTCGTCAGAAGCGACTCTCCAATTAGCCAAGCGGAACACTTGCGCTTTGATGAGTTCGTGGAGCTCTTCGAAGCTTGCGGGATCAGCGGCTGTCCCATTTATCAAGTCGACGGCTTCGTAGATGCGGCTCACGATCTCAGGCGAACGAGAGCACAACTCCGCTAGCCGGTGCTTGTGGATTTCCTTGTCGCGATTGCGCTCGGCAATGCGATCCGCACTGATCTCGTGTCTCGCCGGCAAATGGCTGAAAGCGGTGATCAGGCTCTGAAACTCCAACAAGTCCGGATTCTGCTCGCCGAGGTCCGCCGCAAGCGTGTCCGTGCAATGCTTCAGAATTCGAGGGTACTCGCGGGGATCAACGGGAAAGCGATGACCACGGTAGGACACGTCGAACTCGCCCCGGTCAACGCGAAAGACGAGCTTCAGTTCCCCACTCTCCAGGACCACGCCATAATGATCGTGAAGCACCGGAATCAGCACTTTTCCGTGGAGCTCGGCTTTGATTGGATGCCAGTCAATATCAAAAAACTTCGCGTAGACGGAGGACTCGCCGTTTTCAAGAACGTCGAGCCACCATGCATTGTCATTACCCATGACGCCCATGTGATTGGGCACGATGTCGAGTATCAATCCCATGCCATGTTCGTGAAGAGTTGCGACAAAGCGGTCGAACTCTTCAGGACTCCCGATTTCAGGATTAAACGAGTTGTGGTCGACGATATCGTAACCGTGCATACTGCCGGCGCGAGCCTTCAAGACCGGTGAAACATAGCAATGACTGATGCCAAGCGCCGCAAGGTAAGGAACGATCGCCGTCGCCTGGGCAAAAGTGAAGTCGCGATTGAGTTGCAGGCGGTAAGTCGCGAGCGGAATGGAGGAGAGCGATTTCATGATTGCAGAAACCACACCACGGACCAGGGCAGCAGTGTCCCCGCTTTCAATGTACTGGCGACCACTTCGTCGCTGGCATAGAGAACCTGCGATGCGGGAGGAGTCAGACCTGAGAGCGAATTGGGACCGAGATTCGCCATCAGAATGAGTTCTGAATCGTTAGGAAACCTCCAACATGCGGAGAGGCCTCGATCTCCGATGACCTCATAGTTTGCATTTACAGCGCACGTCATAGAAAGGCGTGGCACGACGTGCTGACTCCGCAACTTCAATAAGTTGCGATATACCCGCAGCCACTCTTGATGGCGCGGTTCCGCAATCACGCTCCAGTCGAGCCGCGAGGCCTCGAACGTTCTGGTGGCGTTGGGGTCGGGAATCCGCTCGCGTTTGGCCGGCTCGGCAAATCTCGCAAAATGGGAAAACTCGTTTCGCCGGCCCTCGGTCACTGCCGCAGCCAAGTCCTTCTTGAAATCGCAGAAAAAAAGGAATGGTGTTTCAGCTCCAAACTCTTCACCCATGAAGAGAAGTGGAGGCGACGGCGCGAGCAAGAGGATCGCGGTAGCCGCGTGCACAGCGCGCCAATCCGCAATGTTAATGATTCGCTCCCCGAACGCACGGTTTCCGATCTGGTCATGATTCTGAAGAAAGGAGACAAAGGCGGTGAGCGGCAAGCCTTGGGTGGATTCACCGCGCGGTTTGCCATTCCGGTACGCAGAAACCTCGCCTTGATACGCGAATCCGTCTCCCAGGCAACGGCCCAATTGATCAAGAGGGCGTTCCGAATAGTCTGAATAATAACCGTCCCGTTCGCCCGTGATCAGCACATGGAGGGCGTGGTGAATGTCGTCATTCCACTGAGCGTTGTACCACTTGGGCTGGCAGTGCTCTTCGCATTTGAGATAGCGGGCCTGATTGAGGTCGTTTTCCAGAATGAGGTGGACATGGTGATCGGGCTCGAAGGAACTCCGGACCGCATCGGCCAATTCCGTGAGGATGTGTGGGGTCGAGTCGTCAGTAATTGCGTGGACCGCGTCGAGACGAAGGCCGTCGAAATGATATTCGGTCAGCCAGTAGAGCGCATTGTGGATGAAGAAATCTCGGACGGCCCGACTCTCGGGGCCATCGAAATTAATGCCATCTCCCCATGGAGTACGGTGTCGATCCGTAAAGAATTGTGGTGTGTAAGATCTAAGATAATTTCCTTCCGGGCCAAAGTGGTTGTACACGACGTCGAGGAAAACCATGATTCCACTTTCATGGGCGCTTTGAACCAGTTCTTTGAGATTGTTGGGTCGGCCGTAAATACTATCGGGAGCGAATGGGAAGACGCCGTCGTAGCCCCAATTACGCTTGCCGGGGAAGTCGGCAACCGGCATCAACTCCAAGGCCGTGACTCCCAGATCCTCGAGATAATCTAGCTGTTCGCGCACTGCGGAAAAAGTCCCGGGCGGCGTGAACGCTCCGACATGCAGTTCATAGATGACCGCTTCTTCCCATCGGCGACCAAGCCAGGCGTGATCGCGCCACTCAAAATCGTCAGGATCGATTACTTCGCTGGGCCCATGCACGTCTCGCGGCTGAAACCGGGAGGCTGGATCCGGGACTTCGACCTCACCGTTGATTCGAAAATAATATTGACTCCCCGGTTTACCTGCATCGGTGACAAGTTCGAACCAGCCGCCCTCGCATTGGTTCAGAGCAACCCGCGTGGATCCGTCAGGGCTGGCGAGGCGAAGCTCAACCTGGCGCGCTGCCGGCGCCCACAGTCGAAAGCGCACGCTTCCGTCGTCGCGGCACTCGGCGCCGAACGGCATGTTATAACGTCGCTTCACTCGACTCTTCCTTCTTGCCGTTTCCGCGACGCTCCAGCAACACGACCATCGACCGCACCTTCAGCGGATACGGTGTGCCCGCGTCGTAGGTCTCGACGGATCGCAAACCGGCTTCTCGAAAAGTATCCATCCATGCGGTCCAGCGGGTACCGGCACGAAATGCCGGCAAGACAAATCCAACATCTTCATGGTGGGTGTTCATAAGAACGAGGAAGTTTTCGTCCCCAAGTTTCCGTCCGCGTTCATCGGTCTCATCCAGTCCCTGGCCGGAGAGAAACATTCCCAGACAGTGAAGCGAAGGATCGCGCCACTCCTCCTCGCTCATCTCGTTGCCGCTGGGATTGAGCCACAGCAGATCTTTTACATTTGCCCCCTTGATCGGACGACCCTGGAAAAAACGGCGCCGGCGAAATACGGGATGTCTCTTCCGCAGGTTGATCATGCGCTGTACAAACGCCAACAAGTCGCGATCTTGCGGCTGCAAATTCCAATTCAGCCAGCTGATTTGATTGTCCTGGCAGTAGGCGTTGTTATTTCCCATCTGCGTTTGCCCGATTGCATCTCCCGCATACAGCATCGGTACGCCTTGAGAGAGCAGGAGGGTCGCGAGCAGATTTCGCTTCTGCTTGGCGCGCAATGCCTGAACGTCGGGATCCTCCGTGGGACCCTCCACTCCGCAATTCCAGCTTCGATTGTCGTTGTTGCCATCGTGATTGTCTTCCCCGTTGGCTTCGTTGTGTTTTTGGTTGCAGCTGACGAGATCCTGTAATGTGAAGCCATCATGCGCAGTAATAAAGTTGATGCTGGCATAAGGACGCCGGCCACTGTGCGCATACAGATCGCTCGAACCGGTAATGCGATAAGCTAGGTCCCCCAGAAGTCCTCCGTCACCCTTCCAGTAACTACGCACCGTATCCCGATAGCGATCGTTCCATTCGGCCCAACCTACGGGGAAGTTTCCGACCTGATATCCTCCTTCGCCAAGATCCCATGGTTCCGCAATCAACTTGACCTGCGAAAGCACGGGATCCTGATGAATGATGTCGAGGAAAGCGCCCAGGCGATCCACCTCATGAAGTTCGCGGGCGAGAGTGGCAGCGAGGTCGAAGCGGAAGCCGTCCACGTGCATCTCAAGAACCCAGTAGCGCAGACTATCCATGATCAGCTGCAGAACACGCGGGTGCCGCATGTTTAAGGTGTTTCCGGTGCCTGTGTAATCCCTGTAATAGCGCGGATTATCGGGCATAAGGCGATAGTAGGTGCTATTGTCGATGCCCTTCAGCGAAAGCGTGGGACCCAGATGGTTGCCCTCGGCAGTGTGGTTATAAACAACGTCGAGAATCACTTCCAGTCCCGCCGAATGCAAGGTCTTAACCATCGTCTTGAATTCGTTGATTGAATGAGTTGCCATGTACCGCGGTTCGAGCGCAAAAAATCCGATGGAGTTATAGCCCCAATAATTGCGCAGGCCTCGTTCGACGAGTTGGCGGTCGTCCACGAAGCTGTGTACTGGCATGAGTTCGACCGAGGTCACTCCGAGGCGGGTGAGGTATTCGATCACGGGTGCCGTGGCCAGTCCGGCATAGGTCCCGCGCAACTGGGCGGGAACGTCGGGGTGGCACATGGTGAATCCTTTTACGTGCAGCTCGTAGATCAGAGTCTCGTGCCAAGGGATCCTGGGAGGCGCGTCTGCTCCCCAGGTAAAGGCGGAGTCGATGACCCGATTCTTCGGCATTCCAGCAGCGTCGTCGCGGCGGTCGAAAGACAGGTCCTCTTGCTTGTGTCCTACCCGGTAGCCGAATTGGGAGTCGCTCCACCGAATCGTCCCCTGAACCTGCTTGCCATAAGGATCGAGCAAGAGTTTGTGATGATTAAAACGGTGGCCTTGTTCCGACGCATAAGGACCGTAGACTCTATATCCGTACAACTGACCTGGCCGCACTTCTGGGAGGTAGCCGTGCCAGACCATGTCGGTTTGCTCGGGAAGCGGGACACGAAGGATCTCGCGTTTTCCGGAAATGTCGAAGAGGCAAAGTTCCACTTTCTCCGCATGCTCAGAGCAAAGCGCGAAGTTGACGCCCTCTCCGTCCCATGTCGATCCCAAGGGATAAGGACGGCCGGGCCAGACAATGGGCTGAGGTTGCTGGGACATTTATCGTGAACACCTCCGGGCTGGTCGAAGACTACCTCTCCCAATTTATAAGGCTCTTTTAGTGAAAGCCAAGCAGGATCTCCCGCGCTGCACGCTTCCCACTTGCAATCGCGCCATGGACAGTTCCGTTGTGTCCGGTCGTATCCGTGGCTTCACCGGCAAAAAACAAAGTATTCTCTACCGGAGTCGCCAAAGTCTGCTGCGCACCATCCGAGCCGCCCGCGCCATAACTATAAGCCCCGCGAGAAAACGGATCGTTCTGCCAATCATTAAAGTAGGCGGCATCCAGCCAATTGCGTCAAGATGGCGAAGGATAGCATGCAAAAGTGAATCACCCATCACTTCGGTCTCGGGGCCAGCGATCATGGTGGCCTTTCTTATTTGCTCAAGCGGGATATCAAGAAACTAGCTCCACATAGGTTTGGTCACTAAGAAACTGGGGCCGGGCTCGTAGTTGGCGAAGAATCGTGATAACGCTCATTGACCTTTGACGGGTCGCATGCCACGTCTTGAGAGCCACATCGAGAGGATACTTGGGGAAGCAAGGGAATGCCTCACGGCGGTGGAAATCACGTTACGTTTGAAATGCCGAATTTGGTGATAGTGAGCCCTATACGATTACGGAGATCGTAGCGTGCGCCGACGAAATGCCGAATCTTCGCAGGGAGGGAAAGAAATATTGCCGCGCGTGAGGATGCCCCCCAAGCCGCTGCGCGCGAGGGAAGCTAGGGAACGGTGCGGGGCGAACATGAAAACTGAGACTCGTGAAGGGATGACGCGGAATCGGGCGCATGATGCAGACCTATAAGGCTGCGCATTCGGACATTGGAACGGGCCAAGTGAGTGTCCTCGCACTCGCTTTTAGCCCTAATCAACTCGCCTGATCGGAGCAGGCAAGATGACTCTCGATGCGGTCTTTCCCCTTTTTTGAAATTCACATCCGCCCTGCCACAAAAGTAAAAAGGCGGTCGTGAGGGTCCGAATGTCGAGTGAATCGACGCTAACCCATGACCGCCTCGCAGAACGCGGTACAGGCCACAGTGTTTACTCCGCACACCATGGCGTGACTGTTCAAAATTGCACACTTGTTGGGTAAAAGAAGGGTATATAGTCGGCGTAACGTTTGAACGGCTTTAGTATGGGACCTGAAGACGTTAATTCGCCTTGGCACTTCAGAGAATTACATCTCCTTCCGCGGGTGGTTTTTGCCATCGGGGCCGTGGTGTTTGTTGTCACCCTCATCGCCAGGGACTCCGCCCTGAGCTTTCTTGGCCTTTCCCTGGTATTTGGCGGCGTTGGCGCAAACCTGTTGGGGGATGGCTTGGGTGCTCGCCCAAAGTGGAAGAGCGGGATCGTTCAAGGACTTATCGCGCTGGGTTGCGCTGTGTTCTGCTTTTACGTTTTCAAATATAGGTACTACTCTGGAGATTTGCCCTACTTCCTGCAACGCTTTGGCCTGAACAGATGAACTCACCGTTCGCACACACATGGAAAGCCAGAAAACCGGTGCTGGCGAGGTAGCTGATGGGTTGACTCCCGGACGGCGCTCAGCCACAAGCCGGGGAACTATTGAGTCCCGCATAATATAGCGATACTTTTCCGAGGTGGCTGCGTCTAATCAAGCATGGGAAACCCTGCCGGAGTACGACGCGATTTCGAAGCCCTGGAGAAACGGCGCTTCCACGCCATTCGCCTGTTCGAGCGAGGCGAGAATCAATCTGCCATTGCCCGCCAAGTCAAGGTGGTTCGTCAAACCGTGGCCCGTTGGGTGAAACAGTATCGTGCCCAGGGCAAGTCCGGACTGCGCAAAGCCGGACGGGCCGGGCGCAAGCCCGGTTTGAGCGAGAAAGACCGGCAGCGCCTGCACACTTTGCTGCTCCAAGGTCCCGAGCGACTGGGCTTCGAAACTCCGCTGTGGACCTGCCCACGCGTGGCCCACCTGATCCAACAGGAATTTGGCGTGCGTTATCACGAGGGACATGTGTGGAAGATTCTGGTCAGTCTTCACTGGAGTCCGCAACGGCCCACCGGACGAGCGCGGGAACGCAACGAAGAACAGATCCGGCATTGGAAGAAGAAGGTGTTGCCTGCTCTTAAAAAAAAGCCCTCCGCGAGGGGCGCATCCTGATCTTTGTCGATGAGAGCGGGTTGAGCCAGCGGCCGCATCGCTGCCGCACTTGGGCGCCACGCGGCCAGACCCCGGTGCTGCAGTACAACTTTAACTGGAAAACCCTATCCGTGGCCGCCGGGTTGACGGTGTGGAACTTCTACTTCCGTTTGTACCCGGGGTCGATCAAAAAGGCGCAAGTGCGGGACTTTCTCCAAACCCTGGTGCGGCATCTGCCGGGGCCGTTGTTGCTGCTCTGGGACCGGCTGCCGGGACACCGCAGCCGACTGGTGCAGGACTACATCGCATCCCTCCAAGGCTGGATCCATCAGGAGTACCTGCCCTCCTACGCTCCGGAGTTGAACCCGGTGGAGTTCATTTGGGCCCACTGGAAGCAGCACGAGCTACCCAACGTTTGCCCCAAAGATTACTACCAGCTCAGTCAAGCGGCGCTGCGGACTCTGCGACGCATGCGCCGCCGCCCGCGATTGATCACCGCCTTCTGGCAACAGGCTTCTTTGTGGTCAGAATGACTCTATATTATGCGAGGTTCAATAGGTTCGCAGACTACTTGAAAAGGAGGGTTGCCTAGCTGGTCCGGCGGGTGTACAACTGCGCCAAAGCGAAGCATCACACACTACCCAACCAGTGCAAAAACTGGCCCAACCTTGGAGGGGTTGGGCCGTTTTTGCAAGGACGCACTGGCCTGCTCTCACCCTTTAGGGCCTGGGCACAAATCGCTCTCCGCAGAGCGGACATTCGATACGCTCAAAGTCGATCCGGCGCACATCGGCAGGCGGAATCAAAGCACCGCATTTCGGACAGACCTCATCGAGCGACGCCCGCACCTTTTCGAGATTGATCTTCCGCGAACTTGGCATGCCTGGGCATTCTAGTTCTCTTGCGCCCTGGAAGTTGCAAATCGGGGAAACATGGGTATAGTAGGCGGTAAGTTTTGAGGGGGCGGGCCCTGGTTTCTCCTTGTTCGGGGGAGCTGGGAGGCTCTGGGTCCCGCCTTTACTGCAAGTAGCTCTTGGGGTGAAGAGAGCCTCAACCGGCACGTTACCACCTCCGCAGTCGTTTCTTCTCGACACCCGCCACAGTTTTACGATTTCGGAACAACACTACGGCCCCGAGCGTGTTTCCTCATAGCAAGTAGTTGCAGTGCTTCGCGTCTAGGGGTCAAGCCCGTGGGAAAATTTTTGCAATCTATCCGCAAGCTCCGATTACCAAGATGCAGCATCTGCAATAAAGCCGTGCAGCAAGCCATGGTGCTTCTTCAGGCCATGACATGCAGCACCCTTGCAATCAAAAAACAATCACCATTTCCAATTTGAATCGGCCGTGAGGTCACGCCGGTTTTTCGGGGTGCCGGAGGGATGGTCCCGAGGGGGAGTCGACTGAGACTCCCGCATTCTTTCGCGCAAACGCTGGCTCGCAAAATGGCCCGCAGTGCGGCTGGGGCTCGCGCAGAACGCGGGGATGATGAGTCAGTGAGGACAAGGCGGCGAGTCGGTTTGCTCCCAGGCCATGGTGGGTGGGTCGGCTCGTCCTTGCGGCCCGCCACACCAACCTAGTCCGCCCGCCGCGGGACATCCGATGCGAGCGTTAGCTGCCGGGTTGGTTGTTATTGTGCGCTGCTTGTGCACCTATCAGAAAGAGCCAAGCAGAATCAGGATGTTGCGGTGAACAGCGGTTCTTCTAACCGTGGTTCGATGAGGCGCTGGGTGAACCTGGGGGAGAGTTTATTGGCTGTGCCGCGTCCGGCAACCGCATATGTCTCGCAAATGGCCCACCCAGCGATTCAAATATTACCGCCAGAGAAATTGAAAAGTAAACCCGGCATGCACCAGTGAGTATTTCTTGTTTGCAGGCGCATGGGATTGCTAGTCCAGCGCGCCCATCTATCTCATTGATAACGTGACGCCTTGTCTAGCGCTGTAGCTGAGTTGTAACCGGATCATCCTGAAAAAAGCGAACATCTCCGCCAATCTACGCCCAACCTGCAGTAGATTTCACAACCCCGGTCAATGTGCGTTATGGCGATGCTGCGCCAACAACCAACGTACACGTTGTAAATTGGGCAGCGGGACAATCGGAAAGCGAGCAGCTTGACAGTCCCGCCGCATAAGACTAGGGTCGTAATTGAGGTGGTTTCCACCTTCTCCTCATTTCAGGTCTCCTGAACTAAGTCAGCCCATCTGAAGTTTTTTTCTTCTTAGCAACCCCAATCATAAAGGAGATACTTATGTCAGTTCAAAACCCGAGGGAGCTCTTCGTCCAGTTGCTTAGCGGTCTCCGCCAAGGCACAGAGAAGAGTACAAAGATGTATCAGGAAATCAGCAAGTTCGCCGAGGACCCGGACGTAAAGGAGGCTTTGGAAGCGCGGGCTTTCGTCTCAGAGAAAGTCCTTGCCACCCTAGACCAGTGCTTCAAGCTCATCGGCGAACAGCCCGTTAAGGTCAGCTCCCGCCTCCATGACATCTTTGTGGAGGATTTTCGCAGGGAACTCGCCGAGATACAAAACCCAGCCGCAAAGCACCTGTTCATCCTGGTAAAGGCCATCCACCTGACTCACCTTCGCATTGCAGAGTATGCAGCGTTGGTCGCGGCAGCGGATGTAACCGGCCACTATGGCGTCGGCGTGCTGCTGGAAAGCTGCCTGGCGGACAAACTCGCGTTTGTGGAACGAACGCGGCGCATGATTCGGAAGGTCGTCGAGGTCAAGATGGCCAAGAAGATAGCTGAGAGAGTAGCGGCCTAGGTGTGTAGTCTCGTTTAGGGACGATTGAAGTGAATTGAGTCGCGCCGACCTGCGCTGAGCAATCTGTGCGGGTCGGAGCGCAATCCCTTGTAACTATCAGGTTGAGCGGTTTTGCGATTTTGCCCGGGAACAGAGGCGGGTCGCATCCCGGACTATTCCACATTCTACCTCACTCTCGTATCGCATGGCAGTGGGTTATCTGTGGCGGACAGTCCTGCGCCGACGCAGTCAGGGCAACCACCTGCCGTGGCACCGTATGGAACGTCTCATTAGTCGGTGGCTTCCGCCTGCGCGTATCTGTCATCCTTATCCCCTTCTGCGTCTGCCCGTCATCACCCGAGGTGGGAGCCGGATGCGGTAATACCGCTCGTCCGGATCTGTGGCGGGGGCTATGAGCGATCATGGTCCCTACGCCGACTCTTTCGCGCCGAGGTAGCTGTTGAGCTGGCACAGCAGGGCATCACGGTCTTTCCCTGCCCAATCGGCCAAGTGCGTCACGAAGTTTTCAACCTGCTCGCGAGTGGCTTCGCGAAGGGTCTTGACCCCACAGAAATCAGTCGCATACGACTTGACCAGGGTGGCGTCGAGCTGATGCTGGCGAATAATCTGGCAGAGGTGGTCACGGACCGTTCGTCCGCCGTAGTTTCCGTTAGCAGGTTGTGGAGGAAGTTTTTTTGATTGGGTCGAGGATCGAGACGGCTCCGTGAGGGAACCGATCTCCTCGACGGAGCAGATGCCGATTCCGTAGGCTTTCCGCAGGGCGCGGTTTACGGCACGAGTCTCAGCAACGCGCATTTCGGCTCCGTGAACAATGAAAGAGACATTGGAGGGATCCGCATCGCCATAACCAACAAAGCCTTTGCATTCCTTTGATCTGTAGACCGTAGCCTCGAAAGCCCAACGCCCCTGTTTGGGATCACAAAACTCACGCGCTGGCTGGACTAGAATCCCGTGGCATCGCTTTCTCCGGGCTAGCCGTATGAGGCCGGAATGGGTTACATACCAACCTTTATCGAGCAGTAGCAGATCCCCGGAAGAAATGGAAAAACTGAAGTCTTTAGAAAAACACGCCAGCGATTCCAGAACCTGTGGATTCAAGGCTGAACCCCACCTCTGACGCGCAAGTCTCCGATTGCGGCGCAACAGCTTATCTATCGAAACTGGCAAAACGTACCCCCATATGCGTAATGCATTTGTAATGCAATATTAATGCATAATGCATTACAACTGTCAACGCAAAAATTACTCGACCTTGACCGCGGTCGTGGCCTTCGGTAGCATCACCTCGGAGCCGGTGGACCCTATGGACAAAAAGGAGACTCTAAACTTCCGGGTTTCCGCTGAATTCAAACGCAGGCTGACGGAAGAGGCCAGGAAAGAGCGGCGATCACTTACAAACTATTTGGAAACCACCCTGACTAGGCTTTGGGAAGAAAGAGAACAAAGAGAACTAAGTACGGCAAGAAAACGAGAACCCAAGAAGACTTGAGTCCACTAACCACGTCTCCCGACTTGAAATGTTGATCGCCCTTCAGTTAGAAGTGCAGAAGGATTTATCGATCCCTCCAGAAGCAGCGCTAAGTTCCCCAATTCTATCCGGTGTGTCCGAGTGCCGGTCGAACGAACGACGACGCAAAGGGGACCACGGCCAAGTCTGAGTCTGCCTGGAGTATCGGCGGCAAGAGCAAGCGCAATATCACCGCCGAAAGTGGCGATCCGCTGCCGACATTGGACGACGCCATTGCGGTGCGGGACGCGGTCAATCATCGACGTGTATGGAGGCAGGCGCGAGAGATCAAGAAATCATATCTCCTTGGCATCGAAGCCGCTGAGGAGGGCCGCTTCCCTCAGCTTTTGATCGACGGTCAGAAAGACACGTCCTTGCGGGACGTCTTCGCACCAACTTAGGGCCGCCGCCAATTGCAGGGAGTCGGCCGCTCGCAAGTCGTAGCGCTCCACCAGTTGTACCGCCCTAGAACGCAAGACGTTCGACGGCTGGATCAAGGACCATGAATCAGCAAGATTTTTCGCCAGCTTGCAGGCCTTCGTCCAATCACCGGAGTCTAGTTGCTTCATTCTCACGAGTCGGGCGAGGGCGCTTGCAATCTCGACAGGGGTTGCCCACCAAACGATTGCATCGTAGATCTTGTACTGTGCGATGGCCCGAGGCGTAATGCCCTGACGGACGCAAAGAGGAACGAGTGCGCTCGCGTCCCAAAAAGCCGAAAGCCGCGTTACCGGCTTTCCCGTTCTTCTCGCCATACTTGCTCCATGACCTCATCGGAAACATTTCCCGGGGGCTCGGGCCACGAGACCGACACAGGTCGTTTCTTCAGCGGAGGCGTGAGAACGCCCCGGGCGACCAATCGCTGCTCCTGCTCGGAGTGGCCTTCGAGACGGCAGGGAACGATCCGCGCCACGGGCTTGTTGCGGTCGCACACCAGCACCTCTTCGCCGTCCCGGACCAGCTGAATATGGGCGCTGAGCTGAGCTTTTAGATCGCTGATATTCACAGTTCTCATCCTTCCATTATAGCTGACATGACCATGTTGGTCATGTCTGTGCTCCAGCGAATCGCTCAACGGTGTGCTACAATACTATTCATATCGTGCTACAACGAGATCATCATGCAGGGTGTTTTCCGAGGAGGTGAGTCATGAAGCGTGGCGCCCAATCCAGTTCCTCACGAAGAAGAAAACATGTGGGCAAGGGCGAGGGGAGTCCCGTGCGCTCTCGCAAGTTGCGCGACGTAATGGTGATCGCCGAGAAGGAGGGACTACTGCGTGGCGAACGCACCCAAGTCGTCCGCGGAAGAATGCCAGAAGCGCTCGTGGCAAGGGCAAAAAAGCGCACCGGGATTGATTCTGACACGGACTTGATCGAGGTGGCGCTGGCTAACATTGCGGTAGCCGACGACTACGCGGACTGGCTGTTTTCCCGAAGCGGCACGGTTAGTAGCGAGGCTGACCTTGAGTTCTGATTTTCAAGGCACTCTCCGGCGGGTCAAACCCGACAAACATCGAGCACAGCTCAGACCGCGGGCCGATTCGGAGCTTGAGTTCATGGGAACGACCAGCCATCGACCCGCCAAGCTGCTCTACGATACAACCGTCTACATTGATATTCTTCAAGGCCGTTTTCCGCAACAGGGCGAGGCGATGCTGCGGGCGACCGAGGCATGGCATTCCCCAGTCACGGAAGCCGAACTGGCGGCGACTTGCGGCCTGCTCGATCCCGCTCACTCTCAAACGCTCCAGATCATCCAGCAAGTTGCGGCGGTTATCGACCGGCGGCCCAGCTACCGGACGATCACGCCCGATCCCGAGATCTGGCGGGAAGCTGGAGTGCTGTCCGGCACGCTGGCCCGAACCCAGGGATACGGACGAGAACAACGGCGGCGCGTCTTGAACGACGCGCTGCTCTTCGCCACCGCTCGAAAATACGGGTGCGCAGTGTTGTCCCGCAACGTTCGGGACTTTGACTTCCTGCAGCAACTCGATCCCTCTGGGAGAGTCATATTCTATCAAATAGGTGCCCAGTGAATTCCGGGCGACCTAAAGAAAGCTCTCCAGCAGATTGCCAGTCGTGAGGCACGGAGCATCTCTCAGATCTGCGAAATCCTACTTACGATTAGAACAGAAGCCTACGATAAGGAAGGATCAAAATACCTGCAACGGTATCTAGGGCATGGTAAAAAGGCTGAGCCGTAACCAATAATGTCCTAAGGTTACCGCAGTAACCAAAAGGTTACCAACATAAGACGCCTGTATTACGATATAGATAATAATATTATAGTGACATAACGCATCGGATTCGATACAATCAATTCCATGTCGAGCTTTGGGAAACCGATGTGAGGCGAAGCTAATCGTCCCCTCGCCATTCCCCGAAGAGCTGGGCTGAATCTTGAAGAAGGACTTCCAAAAAACAAATCTATGAGTTCCAGGAACGAAAATACGCGTTGTAAAGGTACAACTAAACGAGGCGAGCCTTGCCGAGCCGCCGCCACTGCGGGTGGACTCTGCTTCTTTCACGCCAATCCAAAGAAAGCCTCGCAGTTAGGTCGCATCGGTGGACGAAGCAAGCGCAACGCTGCCGCTGAAATAGCCGATCCACTGCCTCTCTCGAACTCGAATACGGGTCGAGGTGGAACGCGAAAAATAATCGGCTTTCCTCCCTTCGAGGCTACACCCTTGCCTCTCTTGGACGATGCGATTGCTGTACGGGATTCGGTGACGCGGCTAATCACCGACGTACATGCCGGCAAGGTGCAGCCTAAGGTGGCCGCAGAGCTGACGGCTCTCCTGAGCCTGCGGCTGCGCGCTCTTGATGCAGTGCGGGAGTTCGAGAGACTGGAAAGGTGTCATATCCAGTCTACCTGGTGGCAAGCGCGCGGGATCGCGGAAGGATCCCTATTGGCAGATGATGAGTCAAACTGAAGACAGGTATCCAGGAAAGCGATGTAGCCTTCCGGCTTGGACGATGGCTTAAACGTTAACGAATCACAGCTTCAGATGCCTTAAGCGGTGGAACCTCTGGAAGCCATCCCACGGATGGCTTCTCAAAACGCGACCATGATTCTGATCTTTGCCCCCGGAGCCATCGAGCACCATTCCAAACCTGGACGGCTCCGGATTTCAGAAGAAGTATTGTCCGCGTAGGTCACCCAATGACATTAGTGCGGCCGGCACGCAACGTCACCGTCACTGTGCATAACGGTGTGGAAAAAGAGGGAATGCGATTTTCCTGCTCTATAAACCTCGCTGCTTCAACGATCTGCATTCTTCCTGTCTGAGGTTCTTGGGTGCGCTGTTTGCACCAATAAGCGGCATTGACAAATATCTGACAAGTGTTTACCTTTGCCCCCGTCGACGGCTGAAAGGGTTGGCTAAAATAAACCGTGGCCAGTCCAAAGTAAGCTGGGTGATTAGTTCGCTGGGGTGACCCGGCGAACGACCAGACCCGAAAAAACCGACTGCTCTGCGAGGGGTAGTTGGGGTTTGGAACTGCGAAAGCAGTGATCGCATCAAGGGCCGTGATGGTGCATACTCCACGCTGTGGGCTCCCTCGCAGGAGCTGGCGGCTAGAGCATAACCAAGATCACGGCCTTTACCTTTTTCCAGCCCGTGTTTCCCGCCGCCGTTCTTCCCCAGGATTCGTGAAAGCGCGTACGATCTATACTTTCGCGGATGGTGCCTGACATGTCAGACAAGGCCTTCGGACTCAGTGTTAATCAAGTGATGGCGTACGCGGCGATCGCGAACGTCATGCTGGTTTTGGTCCTCGTCTCCATCAACATGTATTATGCGTGGCACGCAAAGCGACAGGCGGATGCGAGCAGCGCACAGGTGGACACAGCAAACCGGCAGAGAGAAATTGCCGCGGAAACCCTCTCGATCCTGCGCAAACAGATTGAGCAGCAGCGAACCGCGGACCTCGCAGCCGTGGGGTTGCAGTTGAAGGTTGCGATTCACACCATTGAAGACTGGCTTAAGCGAATCGGCTCGGTTGCGTTTCCGCAACTGCCGGACGAGATCAGGATTCTCCCTACTGACTTCGGCATCGCGACCCAACGAGCCAATGCGATCGATCCAATTGTTGCGGAGAACATGGGCGCGGCCGCGCTCTACGCCGGAGAGGCAGAAACCAACATCCGAATTCTGCGGAGCGGGAATCCCTCCAGGCCCGAAAGCTGGAAAGAGATGCAAGACAAAGCCACGAACAATTTGAACATTGCGAAGTACAAGCTGAATGTGGCTCGAACCCGATGGGAATCGACGAACGCGTGATCGTCAAATTGGCCGCCAGGCAGGCCAATCGGGGAAAGATAACCCTGCCGAAAACCTTGACCCGCAGGGGGTAGCGGAGGATAATTGCGGACCTGAAGTTCGATCCCATGCTGGTCGTAGGTGATCAGCCGGGTGGCAATGATCGAATTCACGGCGCGCACGTCTCCGGGCAAAAAGGAGTTCTGTCCATGAGCGAAGAAATCAACCAGCGCATTGGCGACTACCAGATTCTCAACGAGTTGGGCAGCGGAGGGATGGGCCGGGTTTACCGGGTGCGAAACGTCATCTCTGATCGCATCGAAGCCATGAAAGTTCTATTGCCTGACCTTGTTGGACAGCAAGAGTTAGCGACTCGCTTCCTGCGCGAAATCAAGCTCATGGCCAGCCTCAACCACCCCAATATCGCACAGCTTCGAACCGCGTTCACGGCGAATAACCAGTTGGTCATGATTATGGAGTATGTCGAAGGCAGCACTCTGGCTGACCGACTGGAACACGGTCCGATTCCGGTGCCCGAGGCGTTGAATTATACCGGCGCGGTGCTTGATGCGTTAAGTTACGCGCATCGCCAGCATGTGATCCATCGCGACATCAAGCCGGCCAACATTATGGTCACGCCCGAGGGGGCGGTGAAGCTCATGGATTTTGGGATAGCCCGCGCCGGTGACGGACACAGCCTGACCATGACCGGTACCACACTTGGGTCGCTAGGCTACATGTCACCGGAGCAGGTTCAAGGAGAGGCTACGGACGCGCGCTCCGACCTGTATTCCGTGGGTGTGTCACTCTACGAAATGGTTACCGGGCAGCGACCCTTCCGGGCCGATAGTGATTTTTCTCTCATGACGGCTCATGTCCGAGAGCTGCCGAAACCGCCGGTCGAGCTGCGGCCGGGGCTACCTCCCGCGTTGAACGAAATCATCCTTATGTCCATTGCGAAAGACCCGGCGCAACGCTTCCAGTCGGCCGAGGCTTTTGCGAATGCCCTCAGCAGCGTGAGGGCGGCGGCTTCCGCCGCGAACGCTGCCGCACTGAAAGCTTCCGAAGCGTCAACGGCGGAGTGCACGATTCTTCCAAACATTCCAGCCAATCCTCCGAAACAACCGGTTACGCCGGCTCGCCCGATGGCGGACGCGAAGCCAGCCGTTTCAGTTCCTGCACCCGTTGTTACCCCGCCCGCGCCTTTACCGGGCGGTCACCGGGGCCTGTATATGGCGCTCGGCGCGTTGATCGTGCTGGCCGTGTTGGTGGTTGGAGGAATCTACTTGCCGCGTAGCATCAAGACGGAGGCACGACAAGACGAAACGGAAAAAAGGGAAGCTCAGCCAACTCTGCCTGCCACGACCCCGCCTCCCGCGGTTGTGCCTAATGCGACCCTGCCTAACGCGGCCGTACCTGACGCCGTTCCCGCTACCATGCAGCCGACAACTGCGCCGGTGACCGCTGTCTCCAAACCGCAGACACCTCATGCGACGCAACCGGCTCCGCTTGCGACTGCGCCTGCGGACGGAATCTCGAATGCGGCGCAGAACGCTCCCATTGCCGGCCAGGCTATCGTCCGTGAGCCGAATCAAGTCAATCCGGAGCCGATGCCTGGGGTGCAGCCAGCGGCCGCAATCAATCGGGATGATGTGGAGCGACAGGTCGATCAGCTTTCCAATCGGGCGGCGGCAGTGAATGGTAGTCTGGAACGGCTGCAACAGCAGCAGGCGGCGTCAGGATACGGCCTTCGTGGCGACATGGCGGCTCGGCAGGCGAGCATGAACACAAATCTGTCGAAGGCGGAAAGCGCGATGGAGCGCGGAGACTTGGCGACCGCCAAGAAGCGCGCGGACATAGCCGAGAGCGACGCCGAAACGCTCGAGCACTTTCTCGGGCATTAACAGCGGGACATTGATCTCGAGAGATTGATCTCGGTAGATTGACCGTCCCGCTACTGCGTTACAGTCTTGACCGCGTCACCCGTCTTGAACCCCGATCCCGAAACTGGCGTGGCGATCGAAGAAACATCGTCCACATCCGTGACTTTTACCACTCCCACCGGCGAACTCAAGCGGCGGAGCACCTGCCCGGTCGCCGGGTCTTTGATTTCTTTAGTCACGCGTTCCACGTTGAGTTGATCGCCGACCTTCACGCCCGCCTTGGCACCTACATTAAGGATAAGCTGGCCGCCATCGACGGCCGCGACCAACCCCTGCACCGTGACGGTGCGAGTCACGAGTTTATCTTTGTCCGCGATCACCTCCGTGCTCGTCTGCTCCACGGCGGCTTTCACGGCCTCCCCAATAATGGTGCTCTGGAAATCGCTGCTGCCAAAATCAGCATTGCCTCCGCCAAATCCGTGCCAGTTGCTGCCGCCCCCGAGCATCGAAGTGCTTTCGCGTTGCGATTCTCCTTTGCCCTCGGCCACACCCAGGATCTCGCCGGTGTCAACGTCGACGAGACGCGCAGTTAGAGCCACAATGGCTTTTGACTTTTTGTGGCCAAATCCTCCAATGCCCATGCCCGTCCAGCCTCCGCCTGCGCCGCCGACGTTCGTATTCTTGGTCTCATTGCCGAATTGCGTAATACTGCCCACGATGATTGCATCCACACCCAGCAACTTCCCGATTTTGGCTGCCGAATTGGGATTGGCACGGTCACTGTTCGAGAAGTTTTGTTCCGTCAGAATCTTGTCGAGTGCCTTGCGTTCAATCACGGAGTAGCTGCCATCCTTGACGAGGTAGGTCACTAAGAGGTCCGAGATGCCCTTGCCAATATCGACGTCCTGACCAAAAATTCCCGACACTCCGGCATGCACGGTAGCGTAGTCGAAGTCGAAAATAGCCACACGTTTCTTGCGGCCTTGCGCCGGTGGCGCGGCGGGCGTCTGCGCCGCTGCCGTGGCGGGCGCTTGCGTCGCTGCCGTGGTTTGCGCCGGATGGGGTGAAGCGGCCATCACGTTCGTTCCTGCCAGGCAAACGAAAACTGACAACGCAAACAAACATACTTTATGGTTCTTCATACGCCCTCTCTTGGGAGAAAGAATCGACGACCCCGTCAGAACTTCCGCCCGAGGCTACCTCGGGATACCGTTCTTGTCAACACAAGGTTTATCCGTTCCAAAGCAGGATTTTCCAGCAACTGTCATGGCGCCGCCGAAAGCGTAAAATCTGCGCTGGCTGAGTTCCCACGTTGTGAATCTGTCGTGAATCGCCCGTCCCGCGCCTTACCCAATGTGTGCTACCTCCTACCACCAAGAGGCCATTTACGAAATCTCCGAGGAAAAGTATTTTGGCAGCGAAGGGTTTTTTGGGCAAGAACGTTCATGAAGCGTCCGTGACTCGCGGAAGTTGCGGAGCCGTCGTCCAACGGCGACATGCTTGTCCCATGCGAACTTTCCAACGGGGAAATCAAGAAATGACACACAACTCTGATTATTCATTCGCGGTCATTCGGTTCAACGAGAAAACCTACATGTCGGGTGGGGTCGTTGCCGTCGTCAAAGGAACGGAGAGCGCGCAAAGAGCTCTCAACGATTTCGAATGGTGCCAGAGCCAGGAAGACCGCGGCTCGGGTTGGCGTTATTTCCTCGAAGAAACTGATCTGCAGCCTGGAATTGACCCGGCGAAGGCGACCAGACTTCGGCAACTAAGGCTTGATCTTCAGGAGTCCCAAGCTAAGAGCCTGTAAAACTAAACCGGTATCGCTTGTCCAAAGCCCGCCTCACAACTCTAATTCGGTAACCACTTTAAGAAGTCGAACAAGGATGGCGCACTCTTCCGGAGTCAATTCTTTGCGAAGCTTCTCCTCCGCTTCCTGCCGCTCTTTAATCAAATACTCCCGGTAGCGCGTGCCTTTCGGGGTCAACTGGACCAGAAGGGCTCTTCCGGAGTTTGCCTTTTTTTCTGATACCAACCCCTCCTGAATCATCAACCGGATGCAGCGATGCACAACCGTGCGGTCGAAGCCAAGCAGAGTAGCAATCTGATTCTGGTTGAGCGCGGCCCCGCCTCGGAGGGTAGACAGAACAAAGCCGCGGGTCTGCGAGCACTGAGTCTTCTGTTCGAGTCGCTTCCCGATTGAAAAATAGGCCGCAGCCAAATGCAGCAGCACTGAGTCCTTCAGTATCTCAGCCGGGATCAGCTTCTTTTCGACAACAATCATAGGACCGCGACCGTGGCGTCGAGCGGCCTGCGCCACCGCGGCTCAATCACATCGACATCCGACTTCTTCCCGATCGCGATGACCATCACGATCTCATGATATCGCGAGGACAGCCCCAGGAATTTCGAGAGTCTGCGGCCATCGAAGCCCTCCATGGGACACGTGTTCAGTCCCAGCGCTTCCGCGGCGATCATCAGATTTTCACAGGCCAGCGATGTACTCTTCGTCGCCCATTTGAACAAGTCCTGCCGGGACAGCGGCGGCATCCCGATCACCTTCCGCAGATTTAGCAGCCGGAAGAAGGCCCGTTTGATAGCAGCAAACATTCCGAATGGCCCAGGCATGAACAGGATCCGGCCGATCTTTGCTTTCCGCTCGAAGTCGCGAATTTTTTCTTCGGTGAAGTTGCTCCTGCGCATCCACTCCAACTGGCCTTGCGCCGTGGCAGACAGCGATCCCAGGTCTGCAACGGCCACGACCAGCGCGGAGGAGGTTTCTGCGGGCTTCTGTCCGAGGCACAGTTTCGCCACTGCGACCTTCTTTGTCGCGGACCGCACCCAATAAAACTTGTAAGGCTGGCTGTTAAAGCTTGAGGGGGCATGGCGGGCTGCATTGAGAATTTGCTCGCGCAGCTCTTCGGAAATTTCTACGGGTTCAAAGACCTTAACCGCTCTTCTTTGAAAGATAGCTTCCAGAGTCGGGCTCATGGGTGCCTCCATGTTGCTATTACAACATACTGATGTTGCGCATACAACATAAAAGAATCTGGTGCTTCCGGTTCACTTTCGAACGTCGACGTCGATGTGCCTAGTGTGTCAATCGGGAGACCGGCAGACTCCGAGTAATATGGCAACCAAGCGATTGACAGATCATGAGACAGATACTCCAGCAAGCTGGTACGGGCGAGATCGCGGTCCTGGATGTGCCCGCTCCCAAACTGCTTCCAGGATGCGTTCTTGTCCGGATGGCAGCATCGCTGGTTTCGGCTGGGACAGAGCGAGCCTCCTGCGAGTTTGCCGGCAAGAACCTGTTGCAGAAGGCCCGTGCGCGGCCGGATCTGGTTCGCGAAGTCATTAGCAAGGTTCGGCGAGATGGTTTGTTTTCTGCCGTCGCTGCAGTTCGCAGCCGGCTCGATCTGCCGAACGCCTTGGGGTACAGCAGTTCTGGCACCATCATTGGAATTGGACAAGGTGTAACCGATCTTAACGTGGGTGATCGGGTTGCCTGTGCCGGGGCGAGCTACGCTGTGCACGCCGAATTTGCGTGCATCCCTCGCCTGCTGGCTGCCAGGATTCATCCGAAATCGGCGGTGACCTTTGAAGAGGCTGCTTTCAGCACGCTCGGCGCCGTGGCTCTGCATGGCGTTCGTACGGCGGATGCGAAACTGGGCGATGTTGTTGCGGTCATCGGTCTCGGGCTTCTGGGTCAACTGACAGTTCAGATACTCAAGGCAGCGGGTTGTCGCGTGTTGGGAATGGATATTGCTCCTGAGCGCGCTGAACTGGCGCTGCGCCTGGGTGTGGATGATATCTGTATCTCGCGCGTTGGTTTGCGCGATCTGTGCCTGCAGCATTCCAACGGACATGGCGCCGATGCTGTCCTGATCACGGCGGAGACACCCAGCAGCGAACCCGTCGACGCGGCGGGAGAAGTGGCGCGCGATCGTGCCGTTGTGGTTGCGGTCGGGACGGTCGGCATGGACATCCAACGCAAGATCTACTTTGAAAAGGAGTTGGACTTCCGCATCTCGCGCTCCTATGGACCGGGCAGATACGATTCCGCCTATGAGCAGAAGGGACGGGATTATCCGATCGGCTACGTGCGATGGACCGAAACTCGGAATATGGAGGCTTTTCTCCAACTTCTATCGGACGGGAATCTCGATGTCCAATCCCTCATCACTCACCGTTTTCCTATTGAGCGCGCTCAGGGTGCGTATGAATTGATAACTGGGAGGGTGGGCCAGCCATTCCTGGGTGTGTTGATTACGTATCGCGAGCAGGCGGAACCGAACCGTGAAATCCAACTGGTCGGGAAGGGAACTGCCGCTACTCTTGCGCGAGAGTCGTCGATGGGGATCGGAGTTCTGGGTGCAGGCAGCTTTGCGATGGGTACGCTGCTGCCGGCGCTCAAGCAACTTGACCGCGTGGGATTGGTCGGAGTGTGCGCAGCCAACGGCTCGCACGCTCGTCACGCGGCAGAGAAGTTTGGCTTCCAGTACTGTACAACCGACGAGCAGAGAATCCTCGACGACCCTGACATCAACACGGTCGTGATCGCCACTCGTCATCATTTGCACGCGGCGCAGGTGTTGGCGGCGCTTTCAGCTGGCAAGAACATTTTTTGTGAGAAGCCGCTTTGCCTGAGTGAGATCGATTTGGCAGAAATCGTTCGTGCTTACAGGAGCGGTGGCCGTGACTCGGTGCTGATGGTTGGTTTCAATCGTCGATTCGCTCCGATGGCAATCAAGATGAGAGCGTTTATCAAGCAAGTACAAGAGCCGATGGCACTGCATTACCGAGTCAACGCGGGTTTCATCGCGCGCGATCACTGGGTGAACGATCCCGAGCAAGGCGGCGGACGTCTTCTCGGCGAAGTCTGCCATTTTATCGACTTCCTGACTTTCATGGCCGGCGCTCTACCGATCGAAGTGCAGACGCGCAGCGTGACCAGCCTCGAGCAGTACAGCGACGACAACGTCGTCATCTCGCTGCGCTTTGCGAACGGATCTCAAGGCGCGATCAGCTATCTGGCGAACGGTGACCGGGCCTATTCAAAGGAGCGACTGGAAATCTTCGGGGGAGGCGCTGTGGCCGTGCTGGAAGATTTTCGTCGACTGGAGCTCGTGCGTCATGGCCGGAAAAAAACGTTTCGCTCGCCATTCCGCCAGGACAAGGGGCATTGCGGCGAGCTGCAGGCTTACGCCGCTGCAGTCTGCGGTCCCGGCGGACCGCCAATTCCATTTGATGAAATTGTATCGACGACGCTGGCGACCTTGCGCGCGGCAGAGTCGCGCTCTTCGGGACGGTCGGTTGAGGTGGAAACGGCCGCTTTCATAAATTCCAATTCACAATCGCGCCGTGCCTTTTTGTGAGCTGATTTCGACTGCGCCAGTCCCGGGTGGGAAACCGGGGAAGCGGCTTGCAGAGCCAGTTTCCGCGCCCTCTCCAGCATATCTGCTTAATTGACATGGGCTTGCGGGATAGTTGCAAGGGCTTGCGAAGGTTGCAAGAATTATCAGTCTTGACCAGGTCCGTCCTACAGGATACATTGCCTGTAAGTGGTTTACGGTTTTAGGTGAACGGGCCCCCTCCTGATAGTCGCCGATACCCAGTAAATTCCCCCCACGATAAGAAGATCAGATCCCCCAAAGCTTAGCCGGTAGGGAGAAAAAATGAATTACTCAACCCAGAAGTGGTGGGGTGTGGCTGTACTGGCACTCTTATGTTTCGCGCCCTGTGCGTTTGCCAATAGCAATCTGACCATGACCGGTGCGGGAAATAATGTCATGGCGGGAGTGTACGTCGGTCCTTACACAGCTACCGTGAACGGCGTTGCGAATACGCCCGTCATTTGCGACGACTTCGCGGACGACAGCGTCATCGGCCATTCGTGGAATTTCACTGCAAATAACTTCTCGACGTTGGGGAGCGCGCTCTGGGGAAACCAGACCACCAACTACGAGGCAGCAGCGTGGCTCACCCTTCAGATGCTCTCCTTGAACAGCAAACCGGACAACGCCTTGCAGGTGGGATATCTTTCATTCGCCATCTGGTCGTTGTTCGATCAGAACGCCCTCAACCACTTGAATTGGACTCAACTCGCGGGCGTGAACGCTTGGCTGAACCAAGTTCCGGGGAATTTGACACCTGGTCAGTTTGCTAACTTTGTGCTGTTAACGCCACAAGGCTGCACCAACGGCCCCGGTTCTTGCCCGGGTCAGGAGTTCTTCGAGGTGATGCCGGAAGGCGGTTCTGCCGCGATGTACTTGCTCTTAGCCGGGCTGTCATGTTTTGCAGCCATGCTATTCAGGCGGCGAAAGGCAACTGCGATGAGATCGAGCATAGGCTGATTTCGAAGTCCGCAACGTAGATTGCCAACAAGGAAGCACCCTCCCCCCTCACAAAATATCCGCTGTGGAAATTTGTTCCAATCAACGGATACCCGCCAGCTTGATAATTGCAGCGCCGATCGCGCCAGCGGTCAACGGGCCGACGATCGGCACGAGTGCATAGCCCCAGTCTGAATTCCCCTTATTACTGATCGGCAGGATAGCGTGGGCCACCCGCGGGCCAAAGTCACGCGCGGGGTTCATCGCATATCCGGTCGGCCCGCCAAGACTCAAGCCCAGCGCCCACACCAGAGCTCCCCACAATCCCGGACCGAGGCCGACTGCAAGGCCGCTCGAGGACACAGCCCTGCTGCCGAAAGTGAAGCCAACCACAATCAAGCACGTAGTTGCGATAATTTCGGTCAGCAGATTGGCGGGAAGATTGCGAATGGCCGGCACGGTACAAAAAATCGCCAGCTTCGCTTCCGCGTCGGGCGTTACTTTCCAGTGTGCAAGGTAGGTCATCCAGACCAGACTGGCGCCGGCGAAAGCTCCCAGTAGCTGTGCTGCCCAGAAAAGGCCGAGGTTCGACCAGTTTCCGGATAAAAGCGCCACGGTCAAGGTGATCGCCGGATTAATATGAGCATCGGGACTACCGAACGCGATGGCGGTGAAGATGCCCGCGAACACGGCCAGCCCCCATCCCGTTGCGATGACAATCCAGCCGGAGTTTTCCCCTTTCGATTTCTTCAGCAGGACATTCGCCACGACACCGTCGCCTAATAAAATCAGGACCAGCGTACCCATAAATTCGCCCAGAAATGGTCCATGCATGGCCGATCTCCTTCTTGATTTTCGAAATGGGGTGCAGGCGATTTCGTTCCCAGACCGTAACCCGGTGGCCTAAGGCGATTCCACCCAGTCGAGCGATCGCGCCACTGCCTTTTTCCAGAAGTGGTAAAGCCGCTCGCGAGATTCTTCGTCCATCCTCGGCTCCCACCGTTGATCGACCGCCCAGTTGGCGACGAGTTCGTCGGTATCCTGGAAGTAGCCGACTGCCAGTCCGGCGGCGTAGGCAGCGCCCAGAGCCGTGGTCTCTTTCACCAGTGGACGAACTACCGGCTTGGCCAGAATGTCGGACTGGAATTGCATCAACAGATCGTTGACCACCATTCCGCCGTCGGTGCGCAGGACGTCGAGCGCAATGCCGGAGTCCTTTGCCATGGCGTCGACAACCTCGCGCACCTGCAACGCGGTCGCCTCCAGAACGGCACGTGCAATGTGGCCTTTGTTCACGAAGCGGGTCAAACCGGCAATCACGCCGCGCGCGTCGTCCTTCCAATGGGGCGCGTACAGGCCGGAGAACGCAGGAACGAAGTAAACGCCGCCGTTGTCAGTCACGGTTCGTGCGAGCGCCTCGATGTCTGAACTCTTTTCGATGAGCCCAAGATTGTCACGAAGCCATTGCACCAACGCGCCAGTAATCGCGATGCTCCCTTCCAGGGCGTAGCATGCCGGCTTTGTGCCGAACTTATAGGCCAGCGTGGTCAGCAGACCGAAGTTTGAGAACACCGCCTTTTCCCCGGTGTTCATAAGCATGAAGCAGCCGGTGCCGTAGGTGTTCTTGGCCTCACCTGGCTTGAAACAGGCCTGGCCGACAAGGGCCGCTTGTTGATCGCCGAGATCGCCGGCGATCGCAACTCCTTCAACGGAGGCCAATCGCGCGGTGCCGTATACTTCGCTGCTCGAAACAATCTTTGGCAGCATCTGGATCGTAATGCCTAAGTCATCCAGAATGTTCGGATCCCACTCCAGCGTGTTGAGGTTCATCAGTTGGGTGCGGCTGGCGTTGGTCACGTCGGTCAAATGAACACCGCCGTGTGGGCCACCCGTGAGATGCCAGATCAGAAAACTATCGAGATTGCCGAACAGCAGATCGCCGGCTTCCGCTTGTGCACGTGCGCCCGCTACCTCTTCGAGAATCCAGCGAATCTTGAGTCCACTGAAATAGGTAGCGAGGGGAAGGCCGGTCCGGCTGCGATAGCGGTCCTGTCCGCCGAGTGCAGCGAACTCCGCGACTGCCGGAGCAACGCGCGTGTCTTGCCAGACAATCGCGTTGTAAACCGGCTTTCCACTTTTCTTGTGCCAGACAACAGTGGTTTCGCGCTGATTGGTGATCCCGATCGCAGACAGATCTGTCGGCCGCAGTCCGCGGGCTTCCATCGCTTCGCGAATGACAGCATGCGTGCGGCGCCAAATCTCTTCCGGATCGTGCTCAACCCAGCCCGGTTTCGGATAGATCTGCTCGTGCTCTTTTTGCGCGCTGCTTACGATGCGTCCCGCGCGGTCGAACACGATGAAGCGCGTGCTGGTCGTTCCCTGATCAATGGCGCCGATGTAGCTTGCCATCGTTGTCATCCTTTATAGGCCGCGGTTGAAATGCAGAGTCTTGTTCCGGAAAAGCCTGGACGCGATCGAGCCGGAGCGCCGTAACTTCGGTTTTCGCCTTCTGAGGTCGGTGAGGGGCGATTTTTCTTTTTCCCAATTTGGGACGAAGTTTACTGTTTAGTACTGGCACCCCCCTTCCCCCCTTTGTCTGCAAAATCTAGAAAACAACCGATTTACATTTTGACTATGTGCTAGATCTTTGAGTTTACAGGAGTTACACGCAAAATCTAGAGAACATGGGAGTTACGAGCGGGCAAGCGATGGTCCTACGTCCTGTTTTGGAACTGGGATCAGTTCAGAAGCCAGGCCATCCCGTGAATTCGATTGTCAAAGATCCAGATTATCTTGTAGATAATGTATGTTTTTGTAGGTTATCGCACTTTGAAGCACGCAGTCAATGAGAAAGCGGGCTGGCTCAGGGTTCAGTGTGCATCGAAGGCAGCGCGACCGCGATCGACCGAGGAACTAGTGTGAGGTGGGGTGTCGCTGCTGTCACGTTGAGAATCGGGCAATTCAATGAGTGCAATCGAGAGATTTGTCAACAGGAATCGCCTTCGCGTCAGATCAGATCAGTTATTTGTCAAGAAAACAGAGATAGTGGCGTCGGTACATCGATGTATACTTGCCATCTCTTGGACACCGGGCACCACGACCTGCGTGCCTGAGGCTCCCGTCCTGATTAGGACTTGTGAGGAAGGCTTCTCAATGCGCAGCAGAAAGAGCCCGACGGGGTTAGATATAACTCTGGTTGTCGTTCTTGGATTTCTCATCACGGCAAGCGTCAACGCCATGGGTCAGGAACGCGTGCTTCACGCCTTCAATGGTCGAGACGGTGTCCACCCTGTTGGCAGCTTGATCTTCGACATGGCAGGCAACTTGTACGGCACTACGTTAGATGGCGGCGACGATCGGTGCGACTGCGGGACCGTTTTCGAGCTGTCACCCACGGCGAACGGCAAATGGACTAGAACCGTGCTGCATCGTTTTACTGGCAAGGACGGCGCCAATCCCTTCGCCGGGTTGATTTCCGATGCGGCAGGGAATTTGTACGGCACGACCTGGCTCGGTGGAAGAGCCGCGAGCCCGTGCAACTCGAACTGCGGCGTCGCCTTCAAGCTATCGCCCGGCGCGAAGGGCGAATGGACCGAGACGATTCTCCATGAATTTAATGGTAAAGACGGGGCAGCGCCCTACGCTGGCCTGATCTTCGACGCGGCGGGGAATTTGTACGGCACTACATCGCTGGGCGGGACCAAATCCTGTTGCGGTTTTGGCACCGTCTTCAAGCTTTCATCCGGATCGAATGGCAAATGGACGGAGACGGTGCTGCATAGCTTTAATGGTAAGGACGGTGCCAACCCTTATGCGGGCGTGACTTTCGACGCGTCAGGCAATTTATACGGCACCACTTTTTCTACCACCACTGGCGTGAGCACAGTCTTCAGGCTCACACCAGGTTCGAACGGGAAATGGACCCACACTGTTCTGCATACCTTCAATGGCGAGGACGGCGCCCAGGCCTACGCCGGCGTGTCTGTCGATGGCCAGGGGAGTTTGTACGGGGCCACAGCAGGCGGCGGCGCTTATGGCTCGGGAGTGATCTTTAAGCTGTCGCCAAAGACGAATGGCGAGTGGACCGAGACGATTCTGCATAACTTTAATGGCGAGGATGGCGCTAATCCCGATGCAGCTATGGTCTTCGACGCGACAGGGAACTTGTACGGCACAACGTTCCAGGGCGGCAACTCGAAGTCTTGCAGTGGCTGCGGCACCGTTTTCAAGCTGTCACCGGGAGCGAATGACAAATGGACGGAGACGGTGCTGCATTCCTTTAACGGCGGCGACGGAGATGGACCCTTTCTTGGCGGCGTGATCTTCGGGGCGGCAAGAAATTTGTATGGCGCGACAAACACAGGCGGCAATCTGAGCGCTTGTCAAAACTCCGGAAGCAACGGCTGCGGCGTAGTCCTTGAGATCAGGCCGTAGTCGGGCTGGTCGATGTCTGGGGAACTGTTTAGAAATGACAATTAGAACTATCCGATCAGTTAACTGTTGTACTGAGGCCGTTACATTCAAAGCACCTGGGATTCCAAAACTATGCTGCTGACCCGTTGAACTGATCTTATCTTCTTCCTCTGGGCGACCGTCCGTCACCGTGTTCCATCGAGTTTCGTAACAGCCTTTCTTTTTTGTAATGGTGGGGCTGCCGGCGTCGGGATTTTCATCTTGGCCTCGCCCCACAGGTTGATTCGCACTGCGCTCGCTTCCACTCGTGACGGCAGAAGAAAAGCTATGACACTCGACCTCGCCGTGGTCCCAGGTTGGCGCCCTGAGGAACGTGCGCGAACCTGGGGGACCGGGCTTAAACACGCACTCCACGGACCTATCTCCGAATCCAAACTGCTCGAACTTTAGCTTTAAATTACCGACGTAATTACCGACGTAATTACCGGCTGTGCTAAACATCATTGTGGGTCGCCGCGGGCAACGCCGTTTTGATCCAAGTTTTCGCAACCTCGGCGCTACAGTTCGAGACAACCATGTCAAAGAAAATCCTTGTAGTTGACGACTCCAAGACGGCCTTGATGATGGAGCGCGAGATCCTCGAAAGGCGTACGACCTATCAGTGCGTGACCGCGAGCGACGGGCAGGAAGCGGTCGAGAAGGCTCAACAAGAACGCCCCGATCTGGTTTTGATGGATGTGGTCATGCCCCGAATGAATGGATTTGAGGCCTGCAAGAGGATGCGCCAACAACCAGGCACGCGCGACATCCCCATTGTTCTGGTCACTACTCGCGGCGAAGAGTCTTACATGGAAGCCGGATTCCAAAGTGGATGCAACGACTACATCACCAAGCCGGTGGATGGTGCCGAGTTGGTAGCTCTTTTGCAAAGCTATTTAGGAGAGTAGCTCAACGAAGAATCTCCTGCGTTTGGCTGTACTAATAAGGACCTTCATGAAGGGTGACAAGCACAACAGATCCGGGTCGAAGCCCTCTGGAGGCGAGATGAACGACCTGCGCTTGGAAGCCGCACGAAAGAGGCTGGCTGAGAGCAGAGGTCAAGAGGATGCTATCGAAGGCCTGCGCGAGATCGTAGCTAACTTCATCGGCTCGGAGGAAATTGTTTTGTTCAAAGTGGATCGCAGAAACGCGACCTTCCATGTCTTTTGGGCTTTCGGAATCGACCCCGAAGACTACGATCTGCCGCGAGCCTTGGGCGATGCCGGTCTTCAACACGTAATGCGCGGTGAGTGCCACGTTGAGGCTCCGGATCACAATCGCTCGAACGCAGTGGCTAAGGTCAAGGCGTTTATTCCACTCCGTTTCGCGAACCAGACGGTCGCGATACTTGCGATATTGCGTTTGCTTCCTCAGAAGGTCGGCTTCGACAGATCCGACATGGAACTGTTCAAGGTTCTTTCCGACCAAGCTGCCAGGCCTTTATTTGGCCCGGATGCCCACTCCAACGCAGCGGCCGGGGGATCAGGGATACGAGCATGAGCGAGGCCAAGTTCAATCCCGCAGTCCTGCCCACGGAGTTCATGAAGAGTTTTGAGCACGCGGACTCTGAACAGGCGAGGCACTTTCTCTATCCGGGGCAGTTGTTCGTAACCCGCGATCCGATCGTTATCTCGACCATACTCGGATCATGCGCGGCCATCTGTCTCTGGGACCGGCACAAGAAGGCGGGAGGAATGAACCACTATCTTTTGCCCGAGGGGCAGGGCGAAGGCCCGAATCGCTTTCGCTACGGCAATGTCGCCAATCCTGAACTTCTGAAACAAGTCCTGGCGTTGGGATGCGAGACTAAATATCTGCAAGCCAAAATCTTCGGTGGCTCCTGCGCCTTCGGCAACGATCCTCTGCAGTCGCTTGGAGCAAGGAACGTTCAACTCGCAGAGAGTTTTCTTCGCTCGCACGGTATCCCCGTGCTTGAAAAAGAGGTTTCGGGAAAGCATGGCCGCAGGCTGGTTTTTCAGATATCCGATGGTGTGACGACGATCAAGAATTTCGAGCAGGTGTAGAAAAACAGCGCTGATGGCTAGCGCGGACGACGAGAGGAGGAACAATGGATTTGGCGGACTTTGATCGTGAAGCAGTTCTCGCGTCGTTCCTCGTCGAGTCGGAAGAGGGCTTGGACTTGATGGAGCAAGCGCTGGTTCAGATGGAATCGAGTCCTTCCGATCCGGAACTTCTTCATAGTATTTTCCGCGTCGCTCACACTCTCAAGGGAAACGCAACCTCGTTGGAGCTCAGTGAACTCGCAGGGTTTGCCCACGTCATCGAAGATCTGTTGGACGTCTTTCGTGAGCAACAAGCGCTGCCCGGCGCAGATTTGATTTCGCTGCTGTTGAAGGCTGTGGATGAGCTTCGTGCCATGGTCTCAAACGCGGCGGCGGCTGGGCCACCAGAGCTTACGCCGGGCCAGCAAAAGCTGAGGAAGGAAATTGCGCGGGAGGTTGAAAAGCGGGCGAAAAGAGTTATGACAACCGGCGAGGCCAACCAGGAGCCGAGTTCAGCTGTGAAGGTTGACATGCTCCCTGGAGCCAATCACCGCACGCTTCGCGCCGATGTCGACAAGCTCGATCACATGTTGAACCTCACCGGGGAACTCGTGATCGCGCAGGGCCGCCTGCGTCAGATGATCGAAAAGCTCGACGCCGACCAAGGGCGTGCCATCCTGGAGATGCATCGCGAGGCCGAGCGCCTGTACATGGACCTGCAGAGCGAAGTCATGAGTATCCGCATGGTTCCAGTTGGTCCGCTGTTTCGCCAGTTCGTTCGTCCCGTGCGGGACCTGGCTAAGAGCCATGGGAAATTGGCTCGCCTCGAAGTCGTAGGAGGAGATGTCGAAGTCGACACCACGGTGCTCGAACAATTGAAAGATCCCCTCCTGCACCTGTTGCGCAATGCGGTCGATCATGGTTTCGAAAAGCCGGCTGAGCGCGAAAGCCAAGGCAAGAATCCTTGCGGGCTGATCCGATTAACTGCGGCGCACAGCGGCGGGAACATCATCGTGAAGCTGGAAGACGACGGAGCAGGGTTCGACCGCGCCAGCATCCTCGACAAAGCGAAACGCCTTGGACTTTTGTCTGGTAAAGATGAAATGCGCGACGAGGAGCTCTACGATCTGGTATTCCGCGCCGGATTCTCCACTGCCAAGTCGGTGACCGATCTTTCCGGCCGTGGCGTCGGGCTCGATGTGGTGCGCCGCAACATCGACAATCTCCGCGGGACGGTGGAGATCTCGAGCACAGCCGGCAAGGGCAGCACCATCACCATTCGCCTGCCGCTGACTTTAGCCATCATTGAAGGGTTCTCCGTCAGGGTCGGTTCCGAGACTTTTATCGTTCCGCTGGAACATGTGACCGAGTGTACGGAATTGCCCGCGGAACAGCGCAGCCCAGAAGCTGGCGGGATCCTTAGCCTGCGTGGAAGCGCGCTTCCCTACGTTCGATTGCGGCGCGTGTTCAGTCTCTCCGGCGAGACCCCGAAGCGAGAGAACATTGTCGTCGTCAAGATCAATGAGTTCCACGCCGGAATTGCCGTGGACGAACTGCTGGGCGGCATGCAGACGGTGGTGAAGCCGCTGGGCAGGGCGTTTCGAGGCGTTCCGGGGATCGCCGGGTCTACGGTTCTTGGGGACGGTCGGATCGGTTTGATCCTCGACGTTCCCAGTCTTCTGCGCGGAGTAATGCAATCGACTTTGCAGGCACAAGCTTAGAGAAAAAGGCAGTTATTGGAGAGGTGAAGGACAATGAAAACTTGGCAAGATCAGAAAATTGGCACGCGACTGGGAGTGGTCTTCGGGGCCATCCTCTTGTGCGTAATTGCGGTTGGTGGATTCGGGCTGAGCTGGCTCGGTCGCCTGAACTCCAAAATGTCAGCGTCGATCCAGCAGCGTTACAACACGGTTGAACTAACGCACCAGACCATCGAAAACTCAATCACCAACGCCCGCATAACTTTTCAATTATTCGAGACCACGGATCCCGAAGAAGAGAAGAGGTTGAACACGCAGAACGAGGGGATCAGTCACGAAATCAGCACGCAGGTCGCCGAAATCGAAAAGAGTCTCAGTTCGGCCCAGGAGCGAGACATGTTCGAGGTCGTCACCCAGGACCGGCAGGCCTATATTTCGGCCAGGAACAAAGCCAAGGCGCTGCTCGCCGACAAGAAACGCGACCAGGCCATGGCAGCGTTGAGCGGAGACGTGATCCCGGCGCTCGACAAATATCGTGCCATGTGGGCGAAGTTCATTGATCTGCAGGCTGCTGCCATGCAGCAAAGTATGAAGGAGAGTCAGGAAGCTTACGCTATGGGACGCAGGATTGCGTTGTTCCTCCTGGCCGCCACTCTGTTCCTGGCTACGTTCGCGGCGATCAGTGTTACCAAGAGCATCACCACTCCGATCGAGCAAGCGGTCGAGCACGCCGAGCGTATTGCCGCCGGCGATCTGACCAAGGAAATCCTGGTCACGAACCGCTCCGAGACCGGTAAATTGCAACAGGCCATGCGAGAAATGAGCAGTCGACTGTCCGGCATCATCCGCGACGTCCGCGAAGGTTCCGCGGCGGTTGCTTCAGCAGCCCAGCAGGTCTCAGCCTCATCGCAGAGTCTTTCTCAGGGAACCAGTGAGCAAGCTGCTTCGGTCGAGGAGATGAGCTCCAGCCTGGAACAGATGAACGCGTCCATCACGCAAAACGCCGACAACAGCCGGCAAGTGGAGCAGGCAGCGGCCAAGGGAGCCTCGGCGGCAGAAGAGAGCGGCGATGCGGTCAAAGAGACTGTCGAAGCCATGAAGCAGATTGCTGCCAAGACTTCGGTGATCGAAGAGATCGCTTACCAGACCAATCTTCTTGCGCTCAACGCCGCGATCGAAGCGGCCCGCGCAGGCGATCAAGGTCGGGGCTTCGCTGTAGTCGCAGTCGAAGTTCGAAAGTTGGCCGAGCGGAGCCAGTTGGCCGCGCAGGAAATCGGAGGGCTCGCCGGAAAGAGTGTCAGCGTAGCCGAACGATCTGGCCAATTGCTCTCTGACCTCGTGCCTTCCATCAAGAAGACCGCCGAGCTTGTGCAGGACGTTGCCGCAGCATCCACCGAACAATCCGGCGGAGTGACGGAGATCAACAAAGCCATGTCCCAGGTCGACACGGTCACCCAGCGCAACGCATCGTCGGCGGAAGAACTTTCAAGCACCGCCGAAGAATTGGCCGCGCAGTCCGAGCAACTGCAGCAGTTGATGACTTTCTTCCGTGTAGCTGGAGAGCAGCCGGCCAACCGCGGTGGCGATGGCAAACAGCGTGTGGTTATGCCTCTAAACCCGCCGTTCAGGAGCGATTTCGCCCAGCGCAGCCAGAGTAAGCCGGCGAACGGCAAGGCGGCGGAAGAAGCCAACTTCGCTCCCTTCTAAAGGGATCGGCCTGCGGGCCCGCCTACTGGCTTCGCTGCCAGAAGAGCCGAGCGCATTCGACGAAGCAAACGGCAGAAACGCGAGGAGTGAAACTATGGGAGCGCCCAACCAAGCGAAGAACCAAGGGAAGAACCAACTCCCTTTGAGCACGGTGCAATACCTTACCTTCTTAACTGCGGGCGAGGAATACGCCATCAGTATTGTGAAGGTGAGCGAGATCGTTGAGTACGAAGCTGTCACCACCGTGCCCAACACTCCGCCCTGGATCCGCGGCGTCACCAATCTGCGAGGCCGAGTCGTCCCCGTGGTCGATCTGGCGGTAAAGTTCGGACTGCTCGCCAGCCGTATTTCTAAATTCACTTGCATCATCATCACCGAAGTGATGTTCCAGAACGAGAAGCTGACCATGGGAGTCCTGGCCGACTCGGTGAGCCAGGTCATCGATCTTTCCGCTGATGAAATCGAAGAGACTCCGCCTTTCGGCACTCGCGTCAAGACCGAATACCTGCTCGGCATGGGAGCACTCGGCAAGAAGTTCTGCCTGATTCTTGATATCGACAAAGTACTCTCCGCCGACGAGCTGCTCGCTGTCACGGATTCGGTTGCCGATGGGAGCCATTCGAACGACGTGATCGTCAATGCACCGGCCAAAAAAGCGCACTTCGAGACCGGAGCGTAACGTTTGCCCGCTGGAACCGCTCCAGGCAAGGATTCGGCCAAGTCCCGCTTCGGCGAGCCACGCCTTGAACAGCCACCCCATCTTTCTGTCAGTCCCGCCCTATTCGAAAAATTCCAGAAACTGATCTACGCCGAAACCGGAATCTGGCTAGGAAGCTCAAAAACCGCCCTGCTGTGCGGGCGCCTCTTTCGACGACTTCGTACCCTCGAGATCAACTCGCTGCAAAGCTACTACGAGTGCGTTTCACAGCCGGATCAGCATGAAGAACGCACCCGGATGATCGATGCCATCACCACCAACGAAACTCGTTTCTATCGAGAGCCCAGGCAGTTCGAGTTCCTGGTACAGAGAGTGTTTCCTCATTGGCAGGCGGACGCCGAACGCGGATTGCGGCCCAAGAGAGTGAAGATCTGGAGTGCCGGATGTTCTTCCGGAGAAGAGCCGTACACCGTGGCCATGTTGCTTGCCAGGCATCTTCCCGCCGAGCAAGGCTGGGACACACGAATTCTGGCCACTGACATTTCGAACCGCGTATTGGAAAAGGCCCGCAAAGGGATTTATCCGATTGCGAGGTCGGCGGAACTCCCTAAAGACTTGCTGCACGCTTTCATGTTGCGCGGAATGGCGGAGCGGCAAGGCGAGATGAAAGTGAAAGTCGAAATCCAGCAAATGATCGACTTCCAAAGGTTGAATCTCGACCGGGAATCCGATCTCGTCGAAGGTCCATTCGACGCGATTTTTTGTCGCAATGTCCTGATCTACTTTGACGCCGCTTCAAAACAAAGAGTGGTCACGAGCCTCATTCGTCATCTGATGGCTAACGGTCTTTTATTCGTGGGCCACGCCGAGAACCTGACCACCGTGTTCCCCCAGTTGCGAAGTCTTGAACCAACCATCTACACGAAAACAGGAAACAACGAGGACTTGTTAGCACCGCGTTGAGGAGAGCTTCCTCGGCCGAGGAAGGCGAAAAAAGGTATCACGTATGCATGGGTCACGTATGCATGGAGAAGATCTGCACGTCCTGGTTGTGGATGACTCGGCTATGGTTCGCCAGGTTATGCAGGCCATCCTGAGCACCAACAGCCGGGTCAAAGTCACTGTTGCGGCCGACCCGCTGATTGCATGGGTGAAAATGCAAAAGGAATCGCCCGACGTCGTCATTACCGACCTCGAAATGCCGCGCATGGACGGCGTGACTTTCATCCGCAAAATCATGTCGGAAATGCCCACGCCGGTTGTGGTCTGCTCCGGCCTCGCCGCCCGCGGCACCGAACTCGCACTTCGCGCGCTCGAAGAAGGCGCGGTCGAGGTAATCACCAAGCCCAAAGTCGGAGTGCGTGAGTTCCTCCACGAGTCGGCCGTTACCCTCGTAGATGCGGTCTGGAGCGCCTCTCAAGCGCAGGTCAGGCCGCGACCACGTATGCCGGCAGTTCCTCGTCTGTCGGTTGATGCTGTTCTGCCTCGCAAATCCAAGGTTCGCGGTACAGCGATGCCGAACGGGCTAATCGCGATGGGTGCCTCGACAGGTGGAACCGAGGCCCTGCGTGTCTTCCTCACGACCATGCCCACCGACTGCCCTCCGATCGTCATTGTGCAGCATATGCCCGAAGTCTTTACCCGGGCCTTCGCTGAACGCCTGAACAAGGAATGCGCGATAGAAGTCGAGGAGGCTCGGGATGACGACCGGCTGCAACCCGGCCTGGCGTTGATCGCTCCGGGCAACCGTCACATGCTGGTCAATCGCGCCGCCGAAGAACTTGTCGTCCAGATCATCGATGGGCCGCTGGTTTCGCGCCATCGTCCCAGTGTTGACGTTCTCTTTCGCTCGGTGGCAGCTTCCGCAGGAACAAAAGCGGTTGGCATCATCATGACCGGCATGGGCGACGACGGCGCTCAGGGCCTCTATGAGATGAAGGAAGCTGGAGCCACCACCATCGCGCAGGACGAAGCTAGTTGCATTGTGTTTGGAATGCCCAAAGAAGCGATTTCTCGCGGTGCAGTCAGCTTCGTCGTGCCTTTGGAGCAGATCGCCAGCACCGCCCTGAACCTACCCAGCAAGCGGGCAGGCTGGAAAGAAGAGCTGCAGAAACGGTAACGAACTCGGTGAATTGCCCGGAGTGGATTTCAGACGAGGGAGCAAACCAACGATTCACCTCGACTTCCGGAGAGTAGTCGGCGAGTGGACCTGGCCAAGCCGCACCTTAGGCTTCAGCGCGGCTTGTGCCTACTGGCGCCACCCAAGGTGTTCTTCGCGTCCCATGAAGATTTCATGAAGCAGATGAACAAAGCGCTGCTTCAGTGTCAGAGGCTGCGCCTCGGACGCTGCCTTCGTCTCGGTCTTTACATCCACTTTCGGTTCGCGTGCGGTAACAGTACCAGTAGCCATGCGTATGGCCTCCTTTAGAGTTCAATTTCGATTACCTTTGTTGCTTGTACACGCGCAAACTTCGCGCCAATCGTCGGCCGAGAGGAGGTCGGAACAGCGTCAACTGAACACCAATTCTAAGGAGGTTCTAATCCTGGAGGCAGATCACCAACGGCATAGCCCTTCAGAGGGCGCTCGACGAATGTCGGGTTTACGGCAGGAATCCCAGGCACTTCTGCAGCGGAAAGCGGAGGGCCGGTGTACGCGAGGCACCAGCGTGAGACCCCCTCGAGTGGTGTACTCTCGCAGTTCCCCCTCTTCGGTCCCCCGCATTTTTAGCGTAACGGCGGATGACCCGCGTCGCAGTGATTCTCATCACTCTTAGCAGTGTTTGCGGATACTGCGCCGTCAGCGGATAGCGAAAACACAACCCAAGTTCCTGCTAGATAGAAGGGCAGTTCCCGGAAAACTGAGACTGCCGTTACGTTGAGAATTGGGCAATCTATGCGAATGAGTGCAATGACGATTTACGCCAGTCATCCTGTACCGGCGCTGCGGACGGCTCACATCAATCCCCTCGGAATCTGATCTTCGCCTCTTTTCGGTGGTACCGGCGTTTTGCGGACAATCTCAAGTGCGGATGGAGTAGCGGGAACAAAGCGGCAGGAATAGAACTTTGGGTTCCCGAAAAACAGAACCTGGGTCCCGATCATTGTCTGGGGCCAGATTTCGTTTGCGATTGTGCGCGTGGGATCTTCTGGCGACGGGATCGTTCGCCTGAAGCGGACGTTCCTCCAAGGTCCAGAGCTCTGACCCCGAATCACTTCTTTCAACTTGTAATCTGTAAACCAGTCCTCAGCCTTATCTCCCTCTTCGTTGACCTCGATCCGCCTCGAGCCAGTTACTTCGAGCAGCAGCACCGTTATGTCCGGCAGATATCGCATCCGCCCCTCGATTATCGAGTCCGGGCAGTTCTCGGAAATCAATTGTTGATAAGTGGCATGCTGGATCGCTCGCGCGTCTTGCCAGAGAGCGGGCGCAATCTCGCGAGCATCGTCGCACCCGAGCGTGCTCCAGAAGCAATTGAGATTCAGCTGGAACGCGCGTTCGGTGAGTTTGAATGGCGCATCGTTGGTGTATAGCAAGTATAAACCCTTCTCACCTCCACTCGGACGGTATTGTGGGCTTTCATCATCCTCGCTGGATACTGTGAACGGAAGCTGGCGAGGAAGCCAGAATCCATGGACACTTCTAGCCGAGACGATGTAGCCCGTGTAACCCGCATATTGCGGGCGCACCCACTGATTTGCCAAGCCGTAGTCGACTTGCGACACTTTCCCATCCTGCACCAGCACGTTTGCATCAAAGCTCATAAACCGGTAGCCCAACCAGTCCACAACATGCTCCAGCCAAAGCATGAGTTCTTCCGACTGCACCGCGCTCAAGGCGACGACGATGACCCCCGGCAACCGATCGGATTCGTTGGAGATATGAACGCAAAAACCGCGACGCCAGTTGCCACCGACCTTCCAATCCTTCTGACTCAGATACGGAACCATCTTGGTCAGTTGTTCTTCGGTGGTCTGATCTAGACGTATCTCCCCCAACCCCCGCAACACCGCTTGGATTTTTCGGGCCATGAAGTATGAGCGTAGGCGGACTGTAGTCGTGAGAAACAACGTGAAAAGAAGCATGGCGACATAGATTCGCATAGCCCAACGTCCGGTCAGCACTCGGACAAGCCGGCGGGCAAACGGAAAGTGTGTTTTCGCGTCCATTATGCGAATCGGACCTTGGAATGTACCTCAGAATAATAGACACCGCCGCATGAATCTCCTCATCCCTCTTCAACCGGCTTGGTAACTGGCGTAACCAAGCCATGGCACTCGCAACCCCGACGTTGACGTGAGGGCGATCTTTCACCAACTCTTTGTGAGTGGCGCCAGCCCTGCCGCCTTCATTGACTTGCACATTTCGAAGACGTAGGATTCTGCTCCAGCGATCGCGCAAACCATCTCCTGCTACCGCAGCGTCGAAAGCTCCGCGGTGCCGGATTTCCGCGGAACCGTAAGAGAGGAACGGACCAAATGCATCCTTTGACACGCCGTAGTTTCATGCGGATCGGCGCAGGCTCGGTAGCCGCAGGAGCTGCCGCAAAAGTCACTCTGCTGGAGCCGGCTGCGCTTTGGGGCCAACGCCGTCCGGTGGGGCCGAGCGATACGGTCCGATTTGCATCGATTGGCACGGGCACGCGCGGATGCGAGTTGCTAGCGGCGTCGCTCGCGGTCCCAGGGGTCGAATGTGTCGCGGTCTGCGATCTGTACGACAGCCGCCATCAGGCTGCGCAAGAGGCCGTGCAGAAGCAGGTCCCGGCAACGCGCAACTATCAGGAAATACTCAACCGCAAAGATATAGACGCGGTGATCGTAGCCGTGATGGACCATCAGCATCGCCGCATCGTCGTGGACGCCTGCGCCGCCGGCAAGGACGTGTACTGCGAAAAGCCGATGTCGCACACCGTGGAAGACGGCTTCGCCATGGTGGATGCCGTGCAGAAAGGAAATCGCATCATGCAGGTCGGCAGCCAGCGTGTCAGCTCGATCGTCTACGAGAAGGCGCGCGAGCTCTACGCGTCCGGCGCGCTCGGCGACGTGTTCTTTATCGAAGGCTCGTCCGATCGCAACTCGCCCAGCGGCGCCTGGGTCTATCCGATTCCACCCGACGCGAGCGAGCAGACCATCGACTGGAACGCATTCCTCGTGGGCGCGCCCAAGCGGCCATTTGACGCGGCGCGCTTCTTCCGCTGGCGCTGCTTCTCCGACTACGGCGAAGGCTTGGCCGGAGATCTGTTCGTCCATTTGCTTTCGGGAATTTTCTTCATCTCGGGAACGAACGAAGCGCCCAAGCGTGCGCAAACCAGCGGCGGATTGTTTCGCTGGAAAGACGGCCGCGACTTCCCCGATGTGATCGAGACACTTTACGATTTCCCAAAATTCCGCGTGGTGCTGCGCTGCAATCTCAACAACGCCGGCGGGGAACCGATCAAATTCCACGGCACCAAAGGCACCATGGAGGTCATCGGGCAAACCCTGACCTTCATTCCTCAGGACATAACCCCCAAGCCAGAAACCTATTCGACGAAAGGCTGGCCGGAACGCCTGCGCAAGGAATATCTGGCCCAGTGGGCGGCGCAACATCCGCAACCCGGACCGCTGGATTATCAGGTAGTCGAGGCCGAGACTTTCACTGCGCCGGATGGTTACAGCGACGTTTCCGCCCACCAGGCAAACTTCTTCAACGCAGTTCGAACCCGCAAGCCAACGGTCGAGAACGAAGACTTCGGCAACCACGCCGCCATCGGTTGCCATCTGGCCAACTTCGCCTACTTCAAGAACACAATCGCAACCTGGGATGCCGCGGCCAAGACCATCCGGGGATAACTCAACAGACTTCTAATTCAAATTAACTCGGAATTAAGCGATTTAATCAACCTTGGCATCGACAAGAAAGAGGGTGGCCCGTCCTTATTCGCGTTCTTTGCGAATAGGGCGGGCGCGACATTCCCAATCTAGAACAGGATCGCGAGCCCATCCGTTTTCTCTTGACCCCACCCTTCTACTCCGATAACATACAGACAGATAGGTTATCTGGAAGATAATCGGCGATCTTTGACAACTTGTATAGCCGCGAAGCGGCGCAAGAATGCAGCCCACGGCGCAAGCCGTGGGTAAAAGCGGAATGCCGATAAGCCCCGGCGGGGCGAAAGCGGTCCTGAGTCGCCGGAAGGCAGGATGCCAGTTCGACGCGCCGTCCCAAAATGGAACAAAGGCGCGTCGGACGCGACGATAACCCTAACGCTCTCAAGATTTTGCCTGTAACTACCTTAAGAACCATAGATCTACAAGGCAAGAAAATTTCCGACCCTTTGTTTTCTAGATTTTGCGTAGACAGAGAGTTTTTTTTTCAACTAGTAATTCAGTAAGCCTATGCCTCGCATTTCAAGAAGGACCTTTTTGAAAACCGCTTCCGCCTCGGCCGCATGCGTGGCGCTATGGAACAGCGCACCTTGGCTGATGGCGAATGCCCTGGGTCTGCCGCTCGGAGTGCAGCTGTATTCGGTGCGCGATCTGTTGCCCAAAGACTATGAAGGAACGCTCAGGCAGTTGAGCGCAATCGGTTATCGCGAGGTCGAAGCCGCCGGCTTCTTCGACCGCACCCCCAGCCACGTGAAGCAGGAGATGGATCACGCCGGTCTGCAATGTGTGAGCGCCCACTATCCCATGGCGCAACTTAATCCAAAATTGGACGAAATAATCCAGTTTTGCAAGGATTTGGGGCTGAAATTCATCGTTTGCGCATCGCCCGCGTTGAAAGATCCGTCGCGCGTGAAAGACCCCGGATCTCGCGCCGCCAGAGAAGCGATGACGCTCGACGACTGGCGCTGGAGCGCGGAACAGTTCAATCGTATCGGGGAGCATGTAAACGCGGCTCGAATCCGCTTCGCATACCACAACCACATGACCGAGTTCCGTTCGGAAAACGGTGTGGTGTTCTACGACGAGCTATTGCGCTTGACTGATCCCACGAAGGTGACGATGGAGCTCGATTGCGGCTGGATGGTGCTGGGCGGCAAAAGCCCAGTCGACTATTTGACACGCTACCCTACGCGTTTTTCGATGCTGCACGTGAAAGACTTCAAGCTGACCGGCGCAGCGCCGGGGTCCGAGCCTCCGCCTTCGACGGAGTTGGGACACGGCAATATTGACTATCATCCGATTTTCGCAGCAGCAAAGAAGGCCAAAATTGAGCACGCCTTCGTCGAGCAGGAAGAATTTGACATGTCGCCAATGCAAGCGCTGAAGATCGACGCGGATTACATGCGCGCGTTCAAGGCGTAAACGGATTTCCGTGGGATTCTGTACCTTCGTGTCCTCTGTGGTTCAAGCCTTTTGCGAAGTCAACCACGAAGCCCACAAAGGATGGGCCACTCTAACGCAGCATGCTCCGGATCACGAGATCCAGGCCCACCATCAACACGGCCGAGGCAGGGATCACTAGCAGCGCCTTCTTCAGCCGCAACGGGTCGCCACCAGCGATGGCCCCGATAATGCGCGAGCTGACGGCGAGGCCGGTCCATCCACAAGTAATGACGAAGCCGATAGCCGTTGCGGTCATACGCGGAAAGGCATCGCCGACGATGGCGATCGTGGTAGGGAAGACGGGCGCCATGGAGAGCCCGCAGAGAAACACCAGCAGCAAGGAAGCGGAAGGCTTGTTGGTCCGCAGCATCAGGAACGTCGTGACCGCCATCGCGACAGATCCGATCAGCGTGACCGTGATGGCGGGCACATGAACCAGAATCGGTAAGATGCCGGCGCGGCCGATCAACAAGCCGAGTGCGAATCCCAAAGAAAGAATGTTGAGCGCGCGTGATTCCGGGATGCCCTGCGCGATGAGATGGCGCACCAACCAGTTCCACATGCCCACTTCGCAGCCGATATAGAGAAAGAGGAAAAGCCCGATCAGAAATAGCAGGGGACGCCCGAGCACCGGACCCGCATCCGCGAGCACGAAACCGCCAGCGCCGGTGGGTGCAGGCATTCTGGTGAACATCTGGATCACCAGCGTGACCACAGTAAGGGATGCGACGGTGTAGCAGAGGCGGACCCAGTTCCGCCCAACAAGATTGGCGGCGATGAACGGTGTGGCGAGTCCGCCGAGGCCGAAGAAGAGGTTCACCAGGTTCAACGCGATGCCGCGATGGGCTTCGCCTATATCGCTGACCAGAGCGTTCGCCGCGGTCACGAGGATGCCGCCGCCTACGCCGAGCAGGAACATCAAGAGCAGAACTGCGCGGAAGCCCGGCGAGCGTGGCAGGGCAAAGAGTGCGATAGAGATGAATGCGAGGCCGAGGATGAGGCCAAGCTTCTTGCCTTCGTTGTCAATCAGCGGGCCGGCAGCGAGCGAAGCGAGGATCAGTCCGAGCGCTTGCGCAGTGGCGATGGTGCCGTTCTGGCTGGGCGAGAGGTGGAAGCGCTCAGATAGTTCGGGCAGGATGGTGCCCAGCATCGCGGCAATCATCCCGTAGATGAAGATGGCGATAATGGCGGCGAGCATCAACACGTGGCAGGGTTCCTTTCCATTGCGAGTTTGGAATCAGCGAACATCGACCCACGCTCGGGTCTGATGGCTCTGAAGCACGGCGTCGAGGATGGTCAGTTGCCGCAGTCCGTCGACAAACTGGGGGTACTCGGGCGTAGCGTCCGGTGTAATCGATGCATAGAAGCGGCGGAAGATCTGCTTGAAGGTGTCGTCGTAGCCTTCGCTGTGTCCGCCGGGAAGATCGGCGTAGCTTCGCGCCCCGGGTTTGAGCAGAGACGGATCTTTAATGAAGATTTCATTGCTGGTATTGCGGTGGCCCACCCATAGTTCGTCGGGACGTTCCTGGTTCCACGCGACCGAAGACCGTGTGCCGTAGATTTCAATGTTGAAGCGGTTCTTGCGTCCAGCGGACACCTGGCTGGCGGTGACGCTGCCGCGCGCCCGCGCGCCCATGTGAAATATGACCACGCCGAAGTCTTCAGTCTCGACGACGGTTTCAATGTAGTCCTCCGGTCCCAGTAGCTTATTGGCAAAGGTTTCAACTGAATGTTTCGGCTGCTTGCGCGTGCGGTGAAAGGTCTGGAGATCGGCGCACAAAGAAGTAACACGCAGTCCGGTGACGTGCTCGGCCAAATCAAACCAGTGCGACCCGATGTCGGCCATGCAGCGCGAAGGACCACCGGTTTTGGCATCGACGCGCCAGTTCCAGTCCGTGTCGTACAGCAGCCAGTCCTGAAAGTATGTGCCATGGACTACGAGAATCTCGCCGAGGTCCCCGGCCTCACGCATCGCACGCATCTGCTGCACCATGGGATAGAAACGCAAATTGTGACAGACGCAGTTGCGCACTCCCTGCCGCACGGCAAGGGAGACAAGTTCTTCTCCCTGCTCAACAGTCGTGGCCAGTGGTTTTTCGCAGAGCACATGCTTACCTGCCTGAAGCGCGTCCTTGGCCATGGGGAAGTGCTGCGCGTTTGGCGTGCAGATGTGGACCGCATCGATGGCCAGATCGCGCAGGACTTCGCGATAGTCAGTCGTGATCGTGGGAATGGAAAAGCCGGCGCCCAGGCGTCGCGCAGCCTCTATGTTTCGACCTGCAATGGCAACGGCTTCGACTGACTCCAGCCGCCGCACGGCTTCAAGATGCACCCGGCCCATGAAGCCGGTGCCGAAGATTGCTGTCCTGATTGGTTTTACAGTGTTTCCCATAGCGGTTTCTAGACCCACCATGCAGCGGCCGGCTGCTCGCGGATCACGATGCCGTTGAGGAAGTGGGCCGCCTTGGTCAAGCCCTCTTCCGGCGAGAGCAGGCTGTCTTCATGCTCGATGGAGAGCACGGAATCGTAGCCAAACATTCGCAAGGTGGAGACAAACTCGCGCCACCACTCGGCGCCGTGACCGTAGCCGCAGGTGCGGAAGATCCAGCTACGCTCGCGCTCTTCGGTGTACAGCTTCGTATCAAGTACGCCAGTGTGCGGCAGATTGGCAGCGTAGATCTGCGTGTCCTTGGCGTGGACGTGCAAGACAGCATCTTGGAGCACGCGAACGGCCGCAATGGGATCGATGCTCTGCCAGAAAAGATGGCTCGGATCGAAGTTGCAGCCCACGTTCGCTCCGGCGATGGAGCGCAGCCTGAGCATCGTCTCGGGACTATAGACGACGAATCCCGGATGCATTTCGATGGCGATCTTCACGCCATGGTCGGCGGCGAACTTTGCATACCCGATCCAATAAGGCGCGACCACTTCGTTCCATTGCCAGTCGAGCACCTTGAGATAGTCGGGAGGCCAGGGGCAGGTCACCCAGTTGGGAGCAGTGGCATGGGCAGAATCGCCGGGGCACCCTGAGAAGTCGATCACGACAGAGATGCCTAGCTTTTCGGCGAGCAGGATGGTCTTGCGGCTTATCTCCCGGTCGTGCTGCGCGCGAGCTTTATCCGGATGCAGCGGGTTCCCGTGACTACTTAAGGCGCTGATGGTGGCGCCGTGATCGGCCAAAACTTTCTTGAACTCGGTCAGGGCGGAGGGATCTTCGAGCATCGAGAGTTTGCAGTGGGCGTCGCCGGGATAGTTGCCGGTGCCGAGCTCGACGGTATCGATTTGCAGCGCCTTGAGTTTCTTGAGAACCGCGGGCAACGACAGCTGCGACAGCAGAGGAGTGAAGACTCCAACGCGCATAAGGATCTATATCTCCTAGCGGATGTATGAAGCTGCGCAAATGAATGCGCACAGGACGGAGATTGTACCTGATATCAGATGGCGGATGAGAAATGGCCGTTACAACGACAATCCCGTTCGTGAGAGTCGTTGCGGCTCTTTCCGACAGTGATCCATCGCGAAGGGTCTTAGATTATATGGGCAAGGTGCAGGGCGCCATACCACATCCAGGCGCCAACAATTGCCCAGAGAAAGGGCCAGGGATTGAGGCCGAAGCGGATCGGGAAGGCCTGGGGACGACTCTTCTCTACGCTCATCGATTTTCACTCTTGTTGTATTTGACGGATAGACTTAAAGAGAATGCCAGACTCAAAGAGTGGTGTCGCTGCTCCAGGGCAACTTCGTGCTTGCGCGGAAGCAATCAAGAAAATATGAACGCACCAGTTTCTTACGGCCGATCTGCTTGGCAAGTCAGATTGGCAATAGGGATGTAAAGCGTTTTGCTGCAATACTTTACGGTAGATGTTGCAAGCGCTTGCAACTAGTTGCAAGAATTCTCAGTCTTGACAGGTTAAGCGATGGGTATAAACTCCCAGCAAGAGTTGATTTGTAAGGTTGGAGAAGTGTCATGATGCGGTATTTGAAGTTGGCGAGCGTTAGCGCGCTGTTTCTGCTGGCTGCGTCGTTGTCTGCGTTCGCAAACTCCAACGACAGTTTTAGCAATGTAAATCTCACCGGCGTTTCTGGTACCGTTTCCGGCGGTTTCACGTTTAACTCTTCCAACGATACTTTTTCCAACATTTCGCTGTTGTTCAACGGCGGTGTGTTTAATGGTGGTTCCGCATCGGACGGCGGAGGGAAGGCCACTTGCTTGTTTGGATGATGCGGATTCTCCTGGCAAGCACAAGCAACTGACGGGGCTTGGGTCACGGACTCTATCATCGTTAATCTCAAGACCGGTCAATTCCTAGACCTCGGAGGGATTTATCAGGGAAAAAACGACGGAGACTTTAAGTATCTGTCAGTTCCCGAAGGTGGAACTCCGCTGCCTTACCTGATGTTGTCTGGTTTCGCCATACTGGCTGGAATTCTGATTTCCGCGAAGCGCCGCGGCGCTTTACGCACCGCCCACTCCAGCTAACGAACTTCGCTCAAGCAGTCCTCGTGGATTTCTGTTTTCGGTAGCAATCCTGGCATCGCGATCGTTCTCCGCTAACACTCGCTTGCACGCCTCGACTCTTCCATCCTCGTTGCATTGCGCGTTTAGAAAAATTGTGGACTTGCAGTTGTATACACCCCTTGCCAACCAAAGGCTGGCTTTCGTTGACTTGCCTGCTTTGCAGACGTAGGATTCTTGCTTCGAATGATCGGGCGAACCATTTCGCGCTACCACATTATCGAAAAACTCGGCGGCGGCGGGATGGGCGTGGTGTACAAGGCTTCGGACACGCGGCTGCATCGCTTCGTCGCCCTCAAGTTTCTGAGTGAGCAGGTTGCGAGTAACCAGCAGGCGCTCGCCCGCTTTCAATTCGAAGCCCAAGCCGCATCCGCGCTGAATCATCCCAATATTTGCACGATTCATGACATTGGCGAGCAGGACGGCGAAACCTTCATTGCAATGGAGTTTCTGGACGGGTTGCCTCTGGCACACCGTATTGCGGGGCGACCGCTGGAAATTGAAACTCTGTTGACGCTTGGAATCGAGATCGCCGATGCTCTCGATGCCGCCCATACGCATGGCATCATCCACCGCGATATTAACCCGGCCAACATTTTTGTCACTAAGCGCGGACACGCCAAGATTCTGGACTTCGGTCTAGCGAAGCTGACGGTAGGGCACGAAGCCAGCGTCAGTGGCAATACGTTTGGGGGCGTCACACAGTCGCCGGAAGATGTCGCTCGCTCAGGCTCCGCTCTCGGAACCATCCACTACATGTCGCCGGAGCAGGCGTTGGGCCGGCCGCTGGACGCCCGCACTGACCTTTTCTCGTTCGGGGTCGTTCTCTATGAAATGGCGACGGGAGTCCTGCCTTTTCAGGGACAGACTACGGCCGCGTTTTTCGAGTCGCTCATTCACAGCGAGCCGGACGGACCTCTGCGATTTAACCCTTCGACGCCTCCCGAGCTTGAGCGCATCGTGAAGAAGGCCCTCGAGAAAGACGCGGGGTTGCGATATCAAACAGCCGCCGAGATGCGCGGCGATTTGCAGCGCCTGCGCCGGGAAATATGGGCAGGACAAGCCCAGCTTGCCGGGTCGACCCCCAGGGCTCTACCGGATTCGAAGGAGAGAATCCGCGCCATGTTCGCTGCGGCCGAGGCGACCGTTCAACCTAAGGTAAGCGTCGCCACGTGGGTAACATTGGGTCTGGTTGCAGCCGCGGTATTGATTGCGCTCACAGTCTACGTGCGATCGCCAGAGCCGCCGCCGGCTGTGGTTTCGTCAACCCAGATTACGAACGACGGCACGTCCAAGCGCTCGCTCGTGACCGACGGCGCGCGGCTGTACTTTTCCGAGTATGTGAGTGGCCACTCGGTTCTAAGGCAAGTTTCGACCTCGGGTGGCGAAACGGCGCCCGTGGCCACCTCGCTGGCGAGCGCAGACATCTATGATTTCTATCGAAAACGATCTGAATTGCTGGTGAAAGGCGTTGCGGAGGGTTCGGAGACGGAGTCCCCAGTTTGGGTATTGCCGTTGCCGGCCGGGACGGTGCGGTCTGTCGGAAACATCCTTGCACACGCAGCCGCGTGGACGCCCGATGGCGAACACATCGTTTACGCCCGGAACTCAAGTTTGTACGCGTGCAATACGGACGGAACCGATTCGCGGGAGCTCATCACCGTACAGGGAGTTCCTTTTGCGCCACGATTTTCTCCCGATGGCCAACGCTTGCGTTTCACCATAAGGGATACCAATCAGCGCACGTCTTCATTGTGGGAGGTTTCGGCCAGCGGCAAGGATTTGCACCCGGTGTTGCCGGACTGGAACAAGCCCGCGCAAGAGTTCGGCGGAGCGTGGACGCCCAACGGAGACTACTTCCTGTTTGAATCGACTCGCGACCACACCCAGAACATCTGGGCCTTACGCGAGCGTGCCTCCCTGATTCGCAAGGCAAGTACAGAGCCGACGCAGTTGATGGTGGGACCGCTCATGTTCAGCAGTCCGACACCGAGCCAGGATGGAAAGAAGCTGTTCGTGATCGGCCAGCAGCGGCGGTTCGATTTGATCCGACTGGATACTAAATCTCCTCAGTTCTCCATCTATCTTTCGGGTGTGTCGGCGGGCGAGGCCGATATCACCCGTAACGGCGAATGGATCACGTATGTGGCGCATCCAGAACTCACGTTGTGGCGAAGCAAGCTGGACGGAAGTTCCCGGACCCAACTCACGTATTCACCTGTGCAGACGCATATGCCGCGCTGGTCGCCGGATGGAGGCCGGATCGCATTTATGGCGTCGCGTCCGGGAAAGCCCTGGAAGATCTTTGTGATGTCTGCCGAAGGCGGAACGCCGCGTGAAGTGACTGCGGGCGACCACAACCAGGGCGATCCCACCTGGACGCCCGATGGCGATTCGATCGTGTTTGCGGGAATGCCCTGGCTGGAATTCGGAGCCGCAGCCGGGGCCAACATTCACATCGCGGACTTGAAGACTTCCGAGATCTCGGATGTGCCAGACTCTGAAAATCTATTTAGTCCCCGTGCTTCGCAGGATGGACGATATCTGGCGGCGCTCTCCACGGACTCCACGAAGATGATGCTCTACGACATAGGAAAAAAGAGCTGGACGCAACTCGGAGTGTCGCGGTTCGGTTTTGAGAACTGGTCGCACGATGGCAAGTATCTGTATGCGGAAGATTATTCCGACAAAACTGATGACCTGGTGCGCGTCAGCGTTCCCACTGGGAAAATGGAACGCTTGCTCAGTATCAAGGAAGTGCCGCGCGGCTTCGATCCGTGGGAGTTCTGGATCGGGCTGACGCCCGATGACTCACTTCTCATGATGCGGGATCGGAGTACGCAGGAGATTTATAGTTTGGATGTGCGTTTCCCGTAGTGCTTGGGAGTATCCCGCAAACCGCGCACAAAGCGAGACTTGTTCATTGATTGACCAGACTATTTCGCACTACCGCATCGTCGAGAAGCTTGGCGGTGGCGGCATGGGTGTGGTCTATAAGGCTGAGGACACCGAGCTTGGCCGCTTCGTCGCCCTCAAGTTTCTGCCCGATGAACTGTCGCGAGACCCGCAGGCGCTGGAACGCTTCCGCCGGGAGGCGCGAGCGGCGTCGGCTCTCAATCATCCCAATATTTGCACGATCTACGAAATTGGTAAACACGGCGACCAGACTTTCATTGCCATGGAGTTCCTGGACGGCACGACGTTGAAACATCTCATAGCAGGGAAGCCGTTAGAGAACGAAACCGTACTCTCCCTTGCGATTGAGATTGCCGACGGGTTGGATGCCGCGCATTCGCAGGGAATCGTTCACCGCGATATCAAGCCGGCGAATATCTTTGTCACCAAACGCGGGCACGCCAAGATTCTGGATTTCGGGCTGGCTAAGGTCGCAGCCAAAGCTGGCTTTTCGGGCGAGGTCGCGTCGGCGAACACGATGACGGCCGCAATCGAGGAACAGCATTTGACCAGTCCTGGCTCTACGCTGGGCACGATCGCTTACATGTCGCCGGAGCAGGCTCGAGCCAAAGAGCTGGACACGCGCAGCGATTTGTTCTCTTTCGGTGCTGTGCTTTACGAGATGACGACTGGCACGCTTCCGTTTCGCGGAGGCAGTTCGGCGGAGATCTTCAAATCCATTCTGGATGCGGCGCCGGCTCCAGCCCTGCGGCTCAATCCGGACACTCCCGCGGAATTGGACCGCATCATCATCAAGGCGCTCGAGAAGGATCGCAACCTGCGCTATCAAAGTGCAGCCGATCTGCGAACCGATCTTGCGCGCCTGAAGCGTGATTTCGACTTCGGGCATACGTCGAGCGCTTCCGCGGTGAGCAGCGTTAGCTCAAGCTCGGCGGCTGCTTCTTCGGCTCCGCCGGTGGTAGCGCCAGGTCTTTCCCGCAAGAAGATGGCCATGGGTGCGGGCGTCGTATTACTTGCCGTTGCAGCGGCGGTCGGCGTGTACTTTGTGCGCCAAGCATCCGAAAAGAGCACAGTCAATTCCATCGCCGTTCTGCCTTTTGTCAATGCGACCGGTGATCCAAACAACGAATACCTTAGCGATGGCTTGACCGAAAGCCTGATCGGCACGCTGTCGCAACTGCCCAACTTTAAAGTCATGGCGCGTAGCACGGTCTTCCGTTTTAAGGGAAATCAGGAAGATCCGAGGCAGATTGGCCGGGATCTGCAGGTTGGCGCCGTTCTTATGGGACGCATCACGCAGCATGGCGACGAACTGGGCGTCCAAGCCGATTTGGTCAATACCGCCGATGGCACGGAGCTGTGGGGCTCGCACTATGCTCGCAAGCAGGCGGACATAACGCAGGTGCAGAGCGATATCACCCGCGACATTTCGAGCAGCCTTCGAGTCCACTTGAGCGGCGACCAACAGCAACGGCTGGGACGTGCCGGCACCACCAACCCGGAAGCGTACCGGCTGTACCCGGAAGGCCGTCAGCTGTGGTATGGACGTACGCCTCAGGGTCTAAAGAAGAGTATTGATTTGTTCCAACAGGCGATCGCCGCCGATCCCTCCTATGCGCTCGCCTATACAGGACTCGCGGACACTTACAACGTCGCTTCCAGCTACGGCATCGGTATTACGCCACGGCAGGCACGTCTGCTGGCGGACGAAGCGAGCCGCAAAGCGCTCGAACTCGATGACTCCTTGCCAGAAGCCCACACTGCTCGCGCCGGCGCGCTCTCCATGGCGTGGCGGTGGAGCGAGGCTCAGCAAGAGTACACACGCGCCATCGAATTAAACCCTAATAGCGCCGGCGCTCACTACTTTTATGCCTTTAGCTACCTGGTTCCGCTAAAACGGATCGATCAGGCGCTGGAGGAATTTCGTGTTGCCTTGTCGCTCGACCCGCTGTCTTCCATCGTCAACACGAATTACGCCACCGTGCTCATGGTGGCGCGCCGTTATCCCGAGTCGCTTGCGCAATTCCGCAAGACTCTGGATCGTTGATCCGGGATTCGGACCGGCCCACTACAAACTGTCCCAGCTCCTGGCGACCACCGGTCAGTTCGCGGAAGCGGTGAGTGAATTCAAGAAATACACAGACGCTCCAGGCTCGTGGAGCGCAGACGCGCAAGGCTACAACAAACTAACGCTCGCCGGGCCAGCCGAAAATGATGACGTAGCAGCCATCGCCGTAAGTTTTGCTCTCTTGGGAAATCGTGACAAGACATTCGAATACCTGGAGAAGGCATTCTCCAATGAAGACGATGAAATCCTCTTCTGCATTCGGTATCCGGCGCTCGATTCCATACGCCCGGACCCCCGTTATGCGGATTTGATGCGCCGGCTCGGATTGCCGCAATAGATCTTCGGCCTTCTGGCTTCGTGTTCACCCAAAACGCGGGCTGGTTTAAGATAAAACGTGATGGGAAACTCTGGCGCTTTCACGGCGCGTGGAGATTCCAAGATTTTGAGGTGATACTGAATGTGCAGGAATATAAAAACTCTTTTCAACTTCGATCCGCCAGTCACGGACGAAGAAATTCGAGCCGCATCGCTCCAGTTCGTGAGAAAAATCAGCGGTTTTAACAAACCGTCGAAAGCAAACGAAGCCTCGTTCCTGGATGCAGTCGATCAAGTAGTCGATGTCTCAACTCACTTTCTCCGTTCGCTCCAAACCAACGCTCCGCCAAAGAATCGAGAAGAAGAGGCCGCAAGAGCGAAAGCTCGCGCAGCCGAGAGATTCGGCGCTTGAGTCTATCGAGCATCTCCTCTGTCCACGATTTTGTGGCTGGCCAAAGGCAGTTAAGTCAAAGAGAATGTCTTGACTTGTCTGTTACGTTCGTTTGTTGCCTACGTTGGCGAGTACACCGGTTCTTGAATCCCTCCTCCTATACTCGTTTATGTCCACCATCGATAATTTCGATTGGACTCGGTGTGAGTGCGCACGTAAAGTTAGCTCGGGAGGGTGGCACGCGCAATTGCCGCGTGATTCGATCGCGGAAGTGTGTTTTGGCGGCTGGTCGTTTCAGCTTGCCTGATGATGACGAGGTAGGTGCTGCTACCGGATTTAGCGGATAAAATATGGAACCAGAGAGCCTGGGATTGGAAGAAAATCAAAGCGAAGTACAAGATTTGGATCTGACTGGCCACGCACGCGAAGTTATCCACGTCCTCCCTCTGGAGGAAATCGCCAACCTTGCAGCGGCCGAGGGCCAACCTGCCGAAACCCTGATGAACGTGGTTGCTTTGATTGCCAAGCGATTTGGGACCGACGTTTGTTCGGCGTATCTGCTGGAGCCGGACCGGGCCAATTTGGTTTTGGCCGCGACGGTTGGCCTGCGGCGGGAGTGTATTGGCAATCTGCGAATGGCGATCCACGAAGGGCTGGCCGGCCTAGTTGCGGAACAGGTGCGGCCCGTAGCCGTGGAGCAGGCGCAGAGTCACCCGCGTTTCAAGTACTTTCGAGAAGCTGGCGAAGACGCTTATCAATCGTTTCTCGGGGTGCCACTGATCGATCGAGGAGTTCTGCAGGGCGTTCTGATAGTGCAAACCATCGAGCCTCGAATTTTTCGCGAAGATGAGGTTCGCATGTTGGCCGAGGCCGCGGCCCAAGTGGCTCCGGTCGTGAGTGAGGCGCGCACTCTGGATCGCTTCATCGCCCCTGCCCAGGAACGTCTGTGGGCACTGGCTCGCAACCTATGGTGGAGTTGGGACCACGATGCCGCAAGCTTGTTTCGCGATCTCGATCCCGTGCGCTGGAGGCAGGTGAATCAGAATCCGGTTTCGCTGCTGGCGGAGTTTCCGCTGGCGAAACTTGAAAGCCGCGCCGCGGAACTCGTGCTGCACAGCCGCATCAACTATGCGTGTCGCCGCTTGCAGGAATATTTACAAGCGGACCGCACTTGGGGAACAAGGCATGCCGGCGTCTTGCGGCCTTGTCCGGTAGCCTATTTTTCCGCGGAGTTCGGGTTGCACGAATCGCTTCCGGTTTATTCCGGCGGACTCGGCGTGCTGGCCGGGGACCATATCAAGAGCGCATCCGATCTCGCGATTCCGCTGGTCGGCATCGGCTTGTTTTACGGACAAGGATATTTTCGCCAGCGCCTGGATCGCGAAGGCTGGCAGCAGGAAGAATATCTTGAGACGGACGTCAGCCAACTTCCTTTGGAAGCTGCCATCGGCAAGAACGGCCGGCCGGTTGTGGTGCAAATCGAAACTCGCGGCAGTTCGATTCATGCCAAAGTCTGGCGCGTGAAAGTTGGACGCTGCGACCTGTTCCTCCTCGATTCGGATGTCGAAGGCAACGCTCCCGACGACCGCGAACTGACTTCCCGCCTCTATGGCGGAGACGCGCGCACTCGAATCCGGCAGGAGTTGGTTCTTGGCGTCGGAGGCTTCCGCGCCCTTAAAGCCATGGGCATCGTGCCAGGCGTTCTGCACCTGAATGAAGGGCACAGTGGATTTGCGGTGCTGGAAGCGATCCGGATGCGCATGGAAGAAGAGGGCATCGGATTCGACGCCGCTGCGCCGCGCGTCTCGCGGGAGGTGGTTTTCACTACTCATACTCCTGTCCCTGCCGGCCACGATCGCTTTGAGGTGGATCTCATCGAAGAGCATCTGGGACCGATGCGCGAATCGCTGGGGCTTTCCCAGGAAAGCCTGATGGGGCTGGGACGCGAGGATCCAAACAACCAGCACGAGACATTTTGCATGACCGTGCTGGGCCTACGGCTCTCGCGCCGCGCCAATGCGGTTTCCGCGCTGCACGGCGAAGTGTCCCGAGCGATGTGGACGGGGCTCTGTCCGGGCAAGCCGGAAGACGACGTCCCGATCGGTCACATCACAAACGGAGTTCATGTTCCATCATGGCTCGCGCCGCAAATGTTTCGGCTCTATGACCGCCATCTGGGTACGAACTGGCACCAGCACAGCAGCGAAGCCCGCATCTGGGAAGGCATCGAGAGCGTGGATGACGGCGAGCTCTGGGAGACCCACCTCAGCCTGAAATCGCAGCTTCTCGAGTTTGTACGCCGCCGGGCGGTGGAGCAGGCCGAGCGCCGGGGCGAATCACGAGAGGTTTTGCAGAGGCTCGGCAAGGTGCTGAGTCCGGACGCGCTGACCATCGGTTTTGCCCGCCGCTTCGCGACTTACAAGAGAGCCAACCTGATTCTGAGCGACATTGAGAGCCTCGCGTCCATGGTGAACGATCCCAAACGGCCGGTACAGTTCGTTTTTGCCGGCAAAGCGCATCCTAACGATGAGCCCGGAAAGCGGGTTCTGCAGCAGATCGCCGAATTGATGCGCAACTCGCGGTTCGCAGATAAGTTCGTCTTTGTCGAAGACTACGACATTAACGTCGGGCGTCATTTCGTGCAGGGGGTTGATGTCTGGCTGAACAACCCAAGGCGTCCGCTTGAGGCATCAGGTACGAGTGGTCAAAAGGTGGTCTTGAATGGCGGACTGAACCTTTCTGTTCTGGACGGCTGGTGGGCCGAGGCCTACGACGGCATGAATGGATTCGCCATCGGGACAGGCAGAACGCACTCTAACATGAGCGTCCACGACACGCGCGACGGGGAGGATTTGCACCGCGCGCTCCGGGACGAAGTGATTCCGCTGTACTACCAGCGTGATCGTGACGGTCTGCCGCGTGGCTGGATCAGGCGCATGAAGCGAACCATCCGCACCCTCGGCTGGCGCTTCAATGCCGATCGCATGGTGATGGATTACACCCTGAAGTGCTACGTGCCCGCGGCCGGGGGCACATCCAGTGACATGAGATCCACCTGGTGAAGTCACTGCGGTGAGTGTGTTCGCGTGACTCAGGCTTGATTCGCGGGCGGGAGGAGTTGCCACATGCACAACGCGATCGTAATCCTGCAAAAAGATCCCGCGCGTGCGCAAAATCTGATCTCCAAGGTCAGGTCGATTTCTGAGGCGGTGTTTATTGTGCAGTCACTGCTGGAACTTCGGAGGCTCGTAACGCAATTTCCCATCCAGATCGGAGTCCTGGACCTGTGACCTTTCAGGAAATCGTCGGGCTGCGCCGCCATGGCATGGAAATCGTTTGCACGCACCATACCCCAGACGACGTCATGTGGACCGAGGCGTTGGATGCTGGGGCACTCGATTGTTGTTTTGACGATGATGGGCCCGCCATCTGCCGCGCAATTCAGCAAACCTCGAGACCCTACAACCACGCTGCGTCCTAACTGATAACAGCTTCAGTCGTCTGCTAATCGACAATCAGATCAGCTTTACCTAAGAGCACAGCTGCCATTTCGTCCGTGTGTAAGCGATTCGGAATCCTTTACGCTCAGCGTTGCGCTGGGAATCGCTGCCCGGCACAGCCACCATCATTGCCAGATCGCATCCGTGGTCGAAGGCATAGCGCATTCGCGCGTGAAGGAGCGCTGTTTGCAGGCCGCGACGCCGCAGCTCTGGAACCGTCGCCGCGCCGCCAAACAGGGCAACGTTGTCATGTATTGACAGCACGCCCGCGGCGCCGGGTTTACCGTCAACCTCAGCGAGAAAGCATGGACCACCCTCGCGTGCTGAGATGATGGTGCCGAGCTGTAAAACAACTTCCCGAAGTTCCGGATGTTCATGTGCCCAGCCCCTGGCGCTAATGTCAGTCCAGAGTTGCGCTTCTTCTGGACCCGTGACACGCACACGGACATCAACCTGTGGTTCAGTCGCGGCCCGCTCAACCGGCCGATAAAGTACGTTGCTGAGCTCGATTGGCCTGTAGTTTCGCTTACAAAGCAAATCGAGCGCAGGTACCCTCGCGAAAGGACTCACTTCGTGATGGACCGGAGCGCCTCGGTCGAGAAAGAACCGCTCAATCACGTCCAGCGAAGCGGAAGTCAACTCCTCGCATAGGCCGAGTCCGAAACTCTGAGTGATGGGAGAGTCGACCCCATTGAAAACCGCGTATGCCCCGGCGCATTCGATCCACGCCGCACCGCTGTTGGGAAAGAGACGACTTTGTGCCTCGGCGTACTGAACACACGCGTGTCCTTCCGCACGTTCTAGGCGTTTTGACAATGCGAGATCGGAAAATGGCATTGGGTTAGTTTAGAGGTAGATCAAGAGAAAGTCTCTCAGGGAAGAGGCAGATGAAAAACGGTCTCGCGGCATTGCGAACTTGTCCGACGAGCAAAGAGGCGAGGCTACTGCTCGAGTTCCTGGCGCAGCCTCTTGGAAAGCTTTTCCATCTTTTTCAGTCTTGCGTCCAAGTCTTTGGCGAGGAGGCCTTTCCCGAGCTGCTGCAGATCTGATTGCACGGATGCGCTCAATCCCGACAGCTCTTCCGCGTCGCGCTGGATTGCCTGGAGGCGGACTGCCCTGGCGTCAAGTTCGGCCGGGCTGGGCTCCCGGACAATCTGGCTTATTCTTTGTTCGCGCGAATCTATTCTCTGGTTGATTCGCTGAGAGATGCAAGGCTGTTGGCTGAAGGCAGGGACCGCGATTAGAACCACAAGCAGGGAAACGAGGCGGGCGGACATACACACCTCCTTTACGCACAGGACCGCACAGCGGAATTCTACACCCGTTTTCTCGGATACAACGAGAAAGATTGGTCCTGCTCAGAGCTTATTGCAAATTCAGTTGTTGCAGCTTGACGGCGCAGTGGGTGCCCCCACACGTTCCCACGGTAGAGGTCGTCAATGTCGTGAAATACATGCTGGAAGCCTGATTTTGAGTGCTCACGTTGTCGACGATGATGCCGCTGATTCCCCCCGGGTAGTTCGTGCTATTCAGTCCGGCAGTAACGCTCCCCGAACTGATGTCGTTGGTGATCACGTATCCGTTGGCACCTGCGCCAACCAGTCCGCTCATCAGAAGATCGTGGTTGTTCGTGTTGCCCCCAAGGGCCAGATTGGGATTGTAGAGTTCGGTGTAGGGAGCACAGGGGAGATTCGGGACGTTGAAACGTTGCAAGTGTCCCGTGGGAGTGGAGTTCATCGTGGGATAAGAAGTGAAGCCGATCCAATAGTGTGTAGGCGTCGTATCGGTAGGGCCGGTTCCACACACGAATAGTTCACCCGTCGTAGGAGTGATGCCCCAATATCCATTGTCAAAGGCACCGGTATGAAGATTGACGCCACCGAGGCCGATGGGGACGCTTACCTCTGCAGTGAGATTCATCTTGAGTTGAGCCAGCACGGCGCTCGCCCCCGCAGTACCGTCGTTGCCGGATAACGCAAAGATTCTCTGGCTCCCGCCCGAGGCATCCATGATGATCGAGTCAGGAATGCCATAAGCAGTTCCGGTAGCCGTGCAATCTGCGCCAGTGCCGGTGCGGCCGGGAGGGTGAGCGGTGGTGCAACCTCCGCCACCGATCATCACTGGCCCAGCATTGAGAATCGCCGTCGCGCCACTGGCATTGATCACCCAAACCTCGCCCAGTTGATCACCGACGAATAAACGGCCGCTGGGAAAGTCATAAACCGGGCCATTGGGCGTGGCCGGCGCGCCGCCTGTGCCTGCGACGGGAAGAGTGAAAGTCCAGTCCACCGTGGGCTGCGTGTTGAGCGCACATGTGAAGACGCAGCTGATCCGATATATCTTGCCGTCGTCACTGCCCACGAAAGCCTTGTCAGTCTGGTAATCCACCCATGCAGATGCCAGCGTGTCCGTAGCAGTCGTGGAGTAAGTCACCGATTTGAGGCAAGAAGAAGTGGCCGTGCAGGCGCCATTGAGTGTGGGAGCGGCAGCTGAGGTCGCGGAACTTCCTTGTCCCGCCTTCCAGGTAAGCACATGGAAGATGGAAGATGTCGAGGCACTTTCCACATAAGCAATTTTTGTGCCGTCGAGCGAAATCGAGGCGGAGGTCACTACCGAGCCTCCAGCCGTGTTTCCGTTGTACGCCCAGTTGACTGTGGGATTGGCACCGCAAAGTCCTCCCGTTCCCGCGTACAGGTTATTGACTCCAACTACATTCGCTTGGCCGTTGGTGACGCCAGCGACGTTCAAGCCGTACACCACAAAGTCATTGGCACAGCTCGGAGCACCGTTGATGTTGAATCCGAACTTGGCGGGAAACATGGCCTGAGCCACACTGCCCGTGCCTAGGCTAAGGCTCCAGTCCCTCCTCAGATTCTTCTTTTTCATGTTTCGTACGTTGGTGCCATCAATGATTATGGGGTGGTTTGGTGGAATGGCCGCGACATGGTTCTCCGCGTCGCGCAGGGCAGGGGTGGAGGAGAGCGTGCCGTGATGAACACGCACCAGATTGCGTTCGACCAAGTGGAAGAGAATGCGCGGCTCAGTTCTCGCGGCCTCCAAGTTGGCGGCCGAGGCTCCACCACTAACGACCACGTGGCCGTAACTCCAGTCGGTGACCCGGCCAAAATGCGCGGGATTGAGTTGCTCCTTCGTCTGCGCCGCCAGGGGAACGCCTGCAAGAAGAAGCCAAGAAACTGCACGAAAACGACGCAACGGATTCATCAATCCTCCCGCGAAAAGAAGAAGAGCGCGAACGTGACAAGTGCTTCAGGATTAAAGGAAGTGGACGAGATTATTGACCGTCCGTCGTTGCTGTGTAAGGTGAGCACCATGGGCCTGATTCCTGGTCTCGTAGGCGGAAATCAGCCGGATCTGCGCAAGCTTAGCAGATGGCGGTAGCGACCGCACATGGCTGTTGGGAAGGGAACCAAGGCAGTCATTCCCGCGAATTTCAAGGTTCGCAGCGTGCCCGCGAAATTACCGCACGGTTTTTCGTACCACCAATTCGCGACCTTCAGGCTATAATGTGGCGATTTTGCGGACTTGATCCAATCCGCGTCGGAGGCTTATGCGCCTGTCACTTGAAACCCGCGAAGTCGGACGCGTCACCATCGTGCGCTGCAACGGGAGGATTGTTGCGGGTAGCGAGAGCGAGTCTCTCCGCTCGCACGTCACCTGGTTGTTGCGCGATCGCCGCGCCATCGTCCTGCACCTGGGCGAGGTTGGATTCATTGACAGCAGCGGCCTCGGCACCATAGTCCGCAGCCTCACCAGCACCCGCCAAGTCCACGGCGACCTGAAGCTGTGCAACGTGCCGGAACATGTGCGCAAGGTACTGGAGCTGTCGCAGCTGACGAAGTTGTTCGACGCGCACGAGTCGGAGGAGAACGCAGTCGCCGCGTTTTACCGCCGAGGAGCCAAGGCCGAGACCCCTGTTTCCACCGGCCGAAGCGTTCTTTGCCTGGATTGCAATGCCGACGTTCTCGCCTGCTTACGCGAGCTGCTGCACCGCACTGGGTACCACGTCCACACCAGCAGCCGCCTGGGCGACGCTCTGATCCTGATGCGGGTCTCACATTTCGATCTGGTTCTGATCGGCCCGGAACTGACCTCATTCGCGGCCACGCACAACGGCTTCCAGGCTGCGTGTGCCAAAGTCCCGATGATCGAACTGGGCAGCGACTTCTCCAGCCGTGATGCCGGGGAAGCCTGTGCTGGACTACTGGAGAAGATCCAAGCGCGACTCAACCCAAAGATTGCGTGATACCTGGCAGGACTCAACCTGTTAGGTAGGTCGCTCCACAACAATGCGTCTTCTCCAGCGAGGACCGGCACGCCACTTGAGGTCGCGGCACCGACACCGCAGCTTCGAGTTCCGTGCCTCGCCCAGGAGTAAGGGAATATTTGATCAGGCGGCGAGTTTGCTGCTGCCCTCCACTCGGCTTGCCAGCTTTCGCACCGCCATCCCCAGCATTAGTCGCGATATTCCTGTCATCAGCAGGTTCACGCCTAACAGCGTCCCGATTGCCCAGACCGAACTTGACGGCCAGTGCATCCAGATCAGCCCGCCCAACAGCAGTGTGATCAGCGCGTTCACCAACCGCCACCCAGAGCCACTTTCGCCTCGAGTCTGGAAATAGGCGATGAATTCCAGGACCGCCTCCGCTACGATAATTCCCGCCAGGAACAGAGTCAGCGTTCCTAGTCCCAGCAGCGGATGGGTCAGAAAGTAAAATCCGCCGATGACGTAGATAATCCCGAGAATCACCTGCCAGATCACGCGCCCCGCTCCACCGCCGCTGAACGCCGCGACCAGGTGTGCCCCACCCGCAAAAATCAGGAGCCACCCTACCAGGATGGTCGCTGCCAAGCCCGCAATCCCAGGCTCCAAAATGGCCATGAACCCAAGGATGATGAACACTACGGCCATCGCTGTAAACCAGCCCGCGCCCTTCTTCATGATCGTGCCACGTCCACGCAACCCTTCGCTCGGATTCACTGTCGCCATCACACACCTCCAGGAAATCGATAGTGGAAAGCTGTTGTTCGCCAGTCGGCCTTGGCTCGCTGGGGCAAGCCTTGGCCGCAAACGTGATCATTCTAACCCCAGCGCCGTCGGAACCACCATCCCGATTTCTCTCGGAAAACCTGCGAGCCGACCAACGAATGTTTAGTGGCGGGCGCCGAGGCGCGCGGAGAGACAGTTCTAGTAATCTGAGGGATACTAAAAGTTACGGGCAGACCACGGAAAGCTGGCTGCGGATCGCGGAACTGGCCAAGCCGTTGGCCTCCGCGTTGTGCTCGCGAGGAACGTGGGAGATGGAGAAATCGAAGGAACGGGCGAGCTTGCGGCAGATCCAGTTCAAAGAATACAAGCGAGGGCTGCGGCAGTTGTAATCGCCGGTCATTTGCTTGACCACCACTTCGGAATCGGAGAAAACATGAAGCGCCTGGGCCTTTAGGGCTAAGGCATGCTGCAAGGCCTCGAGCAGGGCTACGTACTCCGCCACGTTGTTATCCTGGTGGCCAATCCATTTGGCGATTCTGATCTTGCCACCCTCGACGCCGTCGATGACTACGCCAATACCGGACGGCCCAGGATTTCCCAAAGAACCGCCGTCAACATAGGCTACGAGATGTGACATCCCACCACCCTGATCATCCAAAATATAACATGCGTGAGAACTTCTGTGCCGTCAAGGTGCTTGGCTGGTTCCCTCGGCAAAATTCGCAGTGTGCAAGGACCTGTGGAAAAAGAGGAAGATTTAAATTTCAGATCAGCAACCTCCCCCAACTCAATCGATTGCAATTTCTCAGGAACCTCTCGAAGAAGGAGGACTTTGCACCAAAAAGGGGCATTGACAAGAACGGACGATAGCATTTACGTTGGCGCCGTCGACGATCGAAAGGATTGGTTCAAATAAAATTAGCCAGTCCGAAGTAGATTGGGTGATCAGCCAGGCCGGGCAACCGGCAGAGCAACCAGACCTGAAAAAACCGACTGGATCTGCGAGGAACAGTTGGGGTTTGGAACTGCGAAAGCAGTGATCGCATCAGGGGCTGTGACGGTACGTGCCTCCACGCTGTTGACTCCCTCGCAGGAGTCGGCGGCTAGAGCATAACCAATGTCACGGCCCTTTAAATTTCTCTGGTTCATGCACTTTTCTGATTGCTTCCTAATCCCCAATCGTAAAGACGGATACTCTCGCTCGCTTCAGCAGACTGGTGAATCTGCCAGTTCATAACCTGACTATTTTCAACTATTGTATGGGCAATAGCGCCGCTTGACCCTGGCGCTGAGGAAGATGAGCCTTGCGCAGCAACGCGTCTTAGCGGCGACACTGCTATTCGCCGTCACAACTCACGCAGGCACGACGCTGGCGCAAACAACGCTATCTGCAACCAGGGAACAATCGCCGTCTGCGTACCGTTCGTCCGGAAATCAGACCCCATCTTTTTTCCCACTAGCGCCCGAGTTTTCGTTGGCGCCCCAAGCGCTGTTTGATTTCAAGGATTCCGACATCAAGTTCAAGCTAGAGACCCTGATGAATATTCTTCGCGACAGCAAACATGAGAGCTGGGTGCTGGCGGCTTACCCGGACCCGAAAACCGGCCGACCGCTGATTGGCGCGGGATTCAATCTCGATGTTTCGGCAACCCAGCACATTCAGACTAACCCTCTCAATCCCCATTTATTTGTCGAGCCCTCTACATCTGAACTGTGGCAGGATGCTGGACTCGATTTGGGACGGCTGCAGAGCATACTCGACCAGTTCGATCGCGATATGAAGACATGGCAGAAGAAGAAGTTTCGCAGGAAGATCAGGACTCATCAACTGACTCCGGAAATAACCGAGCAAGAAGCCACGAATTTGCTGCGCATCTCTACTCTGGAGGCCATTCACAATGCAAGAGCCTATTGCGACGATTTCGATCATCTGACAGCATCGCAGCAGATGGCACTGAGCCAACTCGTTTATCAAATGGGTGTGAATCTTGAGGAATTTGTGGAGTTTCTCAGTGCCATAAATGACCGCTCAAGCTACCGGGATTTGGCGCAAGCGGAGGGCGGTACTCAGGAAGGCAGCATTCAAGAAGAAGACGAGTACTGGAAAACCGTGCAAAGCACACTGATCCAAAGTGACTGGGCGCGGCGGTATACCAGTCGTGCGGTAACCGTGATCGCGATGTTTAACCCAGACTATGACAACGAGTCCAAGCAAGCAGAACGCGAAGTGCGTATACAGATACATCCCCCGGTCGCGCATCATCGCAAAAAACCGCACGCAGAGGCTGTGCGGGTAAGCAATAGCAGCCACGCCAATCAATCCCAAAATTAAATACAAAGAGGCGAATCTGACCAGCAACTGCGGCCTTCGCGCGGAGGTGAAGGCCGCAGCCATCGGGATACTTACGCTGCCACCTGCTCGCTGCGCTTAAAGAAGGTCAGCAGGTCCTCGTTGACCTTGTCCTTCAACGTCGTGCACATTCCATGCGGCGCGCCCGGATAGACCTTCAGTGTCGCTCCCTTCACAAGCTTGGAAGAAAGAAGCGCCGCAGCCCCGATGGGCACGATCTGATCATCGTCGCCGTGAAGGATGAGCGTCGGCACATCGAACTTCTTGAGATCCTCGGTGAAGTCGGTCTCCGAAAATACCTTGATGCAGTCGTAGGCCGCATTGTGCCCGCAGAGCATCCCCTGCATCCAGAACGAGTCCCGCACCCCTTGCGAAACTTTGGCCCCGGGGCGGTTGTAGCCGTAGAATGGCGCGCTAAGATCCCTGAAAAACTGGGCGCGGTCGGTGAGGACAGCCGCGCGGAGTTGGTCGAAAGCGTCAATTGGCAAACCAGCGGGGTTTGCGGCTGTTTTGACCATCAGCGGAGGGACAGCTGAGATGAGCACCGCCTTGGCCACGCGTTTCGTGCCGTGGCGACCGATGTACCGTGCGACTTCGCCGCCGCCGGTCGAGTGACCAACGTGAATCGCATTCTTCAAGTCGAGCTTTTCGACCAGTGTTGCCAGGTCGTCGGAGTAAGTATCCATGTCGTTGCCAGTCCACGGCTGGCCGGATCGCCCATGGCCGCGGCGGTCGTGGGCGACGCAGCGATAACCTCGGTGAGCCAGGAAGAACATCTGATCCTCAAAGGCATCCGCGCTCAGTGGCCAGCCATGACTGAATACCACGGGCTGTCCCGATCCCCAGTCCTTGTAGTAAATCTGCGTACCATCTTTCACTGTAATCGTACTCATAAGAGTTTCTCCTCAATTGTGAATTTTGTTGCCGACGGCACGCGCTAAGCTCGCGCCGGTTGGAGGTGGAACCGCTTCGCCGCCAGAATCGTAAGTCCGACGAATATCAACAGAACCAGAAGCTGCGCTACCAGGAACGGTGACTCGGACTGCGTCGGAGCCAATGTTTTCAGAGCCGGCACTTTCATGAAGAGCTGCGCGATCAACACAAAGACATTGAGATAGAGGGCCATCGAAGCACCGACCACGTAGATCCATCGCCAAGAACCCGCGAGATGAAAGACATAGCGCGCAGGGATCGCAAATGCCAGCACCGCTAACGAGATAATCCCAAGTTTGTGAGACGGTAGGAGGTGATCGAAGGGAAAACCAAAGCCGGTAACGCTCGTTAATACCGTCGTGGTTAGAAAGATCGTAGTCAAGGTGTCAATTCGTTTCCCGGTGATGAACCCAAACATGACGACCAATCCTGAACCGATTCCAATCAGGCTAATTAATACATGCAAGAAAGTGTAGGTTGCTGTCGACATCCCGAGAATCATGAGGCGTCTCCTTTCAAGAGCTCACGACGTTTTAATTCATTTAGCCACTGCCGTTAATACAGCTTCGACCTTCGAATCCAGATCTCGAGCCACTTTTAGAGCCTCGGAATTCCCGTACGGAGCAAGGAAGCTCGCGATCCGGTCGTACAAAAGATAAACTCCGTCCGGACGCTGGTCGATCAGAACGGTTACCGGAGCGTACGAGCCGGCGTCCGGGACGTGCTCAACCATCTGGCTCATGATGATCGGATTGCCCACTACGAAACGTACGCTCCGCGGCGCAGCGGCGCCGTTACGCTTGCGCAGGACCTCGCCGAGGTCGAAGTGCGTGAACTCCATTAAATCGGACGGGCCAACCGCTCCGTGAACGACCTTCTCCAGCTCGGCGTACGTTCCCGCGGCGGTGACATTCCTTCGAAATTCGCTCATGTCAGGATGTCCAACCGCCTGCTGGAACGCTGCCACTACCTCCTCGAATTTCCTGGAAGAAGTTACACTAAATCGTTGGACGTTAATTTCCTTTGTTGCCACTCTTCACCTCGCCTGGCCGACGATTGTTTCTAAGACTACCTTGCCTTGGTTGTTGGCGGGGTCAGGCGACGGCCACGTAATGGGATACTGTCGCCTCAAGTTCCGGAAACCTTGCGTCCGGGTTTGAACGCCGGCGCAATGCTCGCATTCGCGCCTGCACGATCTTCTTCATGCTGCAGCCCAGCAAAAGAGAGCAGTCCCAAATGGAATAGCCCTCCAGAATCGAAATTACAAAAACGAAACGCTCCAGCGGGGCAAGTTGGGTCACGGCATCGATTTCATTGTCTCCAGGTGCTTCCTCTTGTCCTCTATTCCAGAGGTCACGTTTGCCGCCACTTCGGATCGACGCAGGAGACACGATGCCAACCGCATTTCTGATCAGGCTGCGCTTGACCCAGGATTCGGCCCACTGCTTGAACACGACTGGTTCTTCCAATGCCTGGTCGACCGCCGCTGCGAAACACTTCTCAGCGTCCTGGTGATTTGCCGTCAACAAAAATGCGAGAAGATAGAAGGGTTTCATCTCCCTCTCAAATACCTCGCAGAAGTCAGCGCGCTTTGCATAGTCAGCTCGGAAGGATGCGGTTTCCACTTTTTCAGGACGAAACATGAGTCACCTTGGTTGATAGATTGTGTGCCATCATCGATTCAATTCCTTTTGACCTCTACATCAATGCGTTGCCAAAGGGCTTCCGTTGTGTGGCCTCCGGGTCGGCCCGCAGCTACATCGTTCGCATCGACTCTCGACGGTCCATCGAGCAACAACTCAACGAAGAGCCTTACACATGCGCTGACTGCGGTTACCGGAACCTTAACATTTTCCACGATGCCCCCACGTTGGCTGTCCCACTCGGTTGGCTTATGTCAATCATTCTGAGGGATCGCAGAAAAGAACACATCCCGCAATGCAGTGTTTTTTTGATACCACCGAAGGCGGGGGATCGAATACCACGTTTGGGGTAGCGGAAAAGATGGCCGTACGACGAAAACAGTTTGACGGAGACCGAAAGATAGGTGCTAGTTCAGGAGTTCGACGAAGGCGACGTATCCGGAATGACGATTTCGCGGCGTCCATACAGGCGGCCATCGAGTGAAAACGCTCCTGGACCAAGGCAGACAAGGGCAGCCGCAATGACGGTCGCGAGAGCAGCGGTCGACCGGGCTTCAAACAAATTCAGGTTAGGAGGCGGGAACCATGAGAACGCACTGCCCATACTAATCAGTCCAGACAACGCCCCGGCGAACGGAGTCAGATAGCCAATCAGCAGCAGAACGCCACTCGCTAACGCCAGCAACGCCACCCCCAAGGTCACGAGCCCTAGCTCACGCCAAACGAGAAAGTAGGCAGCACCGTGGACAACAAGTGCAGTTCCAATGGCTAATCGCAACAGTAGTAGGCCTGCGCCGGGCCACCCATCCGGAAACGCAGAAAATATTCTGAGCAGTGGCGGACTCCTTCATGACTGGATCTAGACTAGAGGCCTTGCTCATAAAATGAATCCCTATTGCTCGGAATCTTTTCGTACTACTTTCGAGGTAGGTCTGGATTGACGGAGGCTTGGCTTAGAGCTGAATAATCCCCCGGCGCACTCCGATGGCGACCGCCTGCGTGCGATCACTGGCGCCGAGCTTTTCCATGATGTGTTTGATATGTACCTTCACCGTCTCTTCGGTGATGAAGAGTTTGTCCGCGATATCCCGGTTACGATTTCCGCCGGCAATCTGGGAGAGAACCTCAATTTCGCGAGTCGTGAGCGGTTCGTCACTGTAATGTTCAGCCAGATGGGATGCGATCTCCGGTGGAACACGCTTCTTCCCGCCGTGGACCTGGCGGATGGTATCGATCATATCCTTCGGAGGCATGCTCTTGAGCATGTAGGCGCGAGCTCCAGCTTCGAGAGCACGCTGAATTTCAACATCGCCCTCAAACGTCGTCAGAATGATGATTCTGGCCTCGGGAAACTCCGTTCTGATCGCGATCATCGCGTCAATCCCGCTGACGCCGGGAAGTCGGAGGTCCATGAGGGTCACGTCGGGTTTGTGCTTGCGAAACTGCTCCATGGCCTCGTGTGCGTTGGAGGCTTCGGCAACCATCTGCATGTCCGGCTGATTATTTATGACAGCGCTGATTCCTTCGCGCAGTAATGGATGATCGTCGACACAGAAGACGCGAATGCGTGCATGTTCGCTCATTGCTTTGGTCCGTTTCTTCGCTCTTGGACGTTGTGCTCTTCTTTTCGGCGACGCAATCGCGGGAGCCATCGCAGCCCGCGATCAGAAGAGTGATCCTGGAAAGCGACATGGCCGGGGACTGACAGTTCAACCTCCGTTCCGCCCGCTGGACGGCTCCAAACTTTAAGCGTCGCACCAATTCTACCTGCTCGCTCGCGCATGCCCGACAAACCCCAGTGTCCGTCGCGTCCGGAGCGCAGGACTTGCGGGTCGATCCCACAGCCGTTGTCACGGACAAGAACGCGCAGCTGGTTGTCCGCATATTCTATCTCGGCTTCAATGCCGCTTGCCTGCGAGTGGCGGAAGGCATTGGACAATGCTTCGTGGCCTATCCGGTAGACGTCATCACGAATGACTGGATGCAATGGCCGGACCCGGCCGTCGACGATCACGCGAAAATCGATCGGCCGTTGCACAGAGAGTTCCTGCGGAATCCGGGAGAATGCCTGTTCAAGATCGTCCGGGCCCCTGCTGGACGAACGCAGGCCGCGAAGCGTATTCCGGCCATCGTCAATCACCTGTCCCATGACCTCGAGTACACGGTTTACGATGGGCTTCGCCGGTGAGTCTGAGGATAACTGGTCATCTGCCACGTGAAGCTGCATCGACGCGCTGAGGACGCCCTGCAGCAGGGTATCGTGCAAATCCTGAGCGATGCGCGTTCGTTCTCCCACTCGCTCTTCCAGGCGCATGTTGTATTGTCGAGCCAGGCGGTGCAGCCTCGATCGATAAAAGGCGAGGATTGCAAATCCGCCGACGAGCAGAACCGAAAAACGGAACCACCAGGTCTGCCACCACATCGGCGTGACTTCGAAGGGGAACGTGGCCTCCGAGCCATTCCACAGCCCGTCGCTGTTGGACGCCATCACGCGGAAGTCGTATCGTCCAGGGCTCAGGTTCGTATAGATGGCTGTGCGCGCCGTGACCGGCTCGCTCCAATCGCGATCGAAGCCATCAAGCCGATACCGGTATCTGACGCGTTCGGAATCAGAAAGACTCAACCCCGCGTAGTTGAATGTAATCCTCTGACGAGCAGCTGAGATGCGGATAGGGCCTCGTGAGCCAATGGGACTGCCATCCGCCGAGACTGCCTCGACGTGAACCAGCGCTGGCGCCGAACCGCCTGTGGTTCGACTTGGGTCAACAACGGAGATTCCACGATTCATCGAAAACCAGATTCGCCCAAACGGGTCGGCAAAAACGGATTGATGCCGTTTCACGCCCTCCATCCCATGCAGGCCGTCAGCCAGCCCGTACTCGCGCACATCGGCGTCACTGAATTCGCTGCCTAGCAGTCTGCTCCGATTTACGCGCAGGACGTGATTGGAGGTTGCGATCCAAAGCCAGCCGCTTCTGTCTTCCGCAATGCCGAATATCGGCTCGTGTAGTGGCTCTGGCGCGTCGCGCAGGAGCTGAATACGATCGGAAGAAAGGAAGGCAAGCCCGGACGCGGTACCAATCCAGAGTACTCCCGAGGAATCTGTCAGCAGGCAGTTCAGATCCGCTGAAGGCAAACCGTCGCGGACGGTAAAGACGCGCCACTGGCCCTTCGAGAGTGCGTTCAGGCCGTTCGGCGTGGCAAACCACATCGTCCCGTCAGGACTCTCCGCAATCGAAGTTACTGTGTTCGAGGAGATACCGTTCTCGGTCGTGTAAGTTGTGAAGCGGCCGTTCCGGAACTCACTCAGTCCGCCACTAAGGGTTCCTGCCCACAGAGTCCCATCACGACTTTGATGAATCGCGTAGACGCTATTCTCAGCAAGTCCGTCGCTCTGCGCATACGTCTTCGCCGTGACCGAGCCGCCCCTATCGCCGAGAAGCGTGAGTCCACCCTTTTGTCTGCCGATCCACAATTCGTCTGCGTGGCCCGAGATGGAATAGACCACGTCGTGGGCCAGCCCTGCGTCGGTCACGCTTCCAGTTTGCCCACCCTTTAGCCAATGCAGTCCCCCATCCAAGGGAGCAAACCATGTGCGCCCTTCGGGGTCGACGTAAACCGGTCCATTCCTTTCCGACGGCAGACCGTCGGCTACGGTGTAGGTAACGAATGCGCTATCACGCAGACGCTCAATGCCGAGCGCACTATCCGTCCATAGGTTTCCCTCCCGATCTTCAAAAGCGCGGCCACTGCTCGGCCGTTCCCCTCATCGCGCCCCTCTATTGAGACGCCGTGGGCGTTGAACCGTAAGAGCCCCGTAGCGGTTCCGAGCCAGATGTTCGAATCACCATCGCGGATCATGGCGAGAACCTGGATATGGTTGAGGGAGGGAGGTAAACCAGCCCGGGTGAGCTCCGTTCCATTCCAACGCACTACGCCGTTGTCCGTCCCTATCCACAACTCGCCATTATCGAGGGCAAGAAGACAATTAATCTTTTCGGGCAATCCTTTCACAGCCGCGGGAATCCGCCCTCCATCCAGGTAGAAGAGGCCTTTATCGCGCGTGCCCAACCAGACCTTGCCGTCAGTGGTCTCCGCCATCGAAATTACGGGGGAGTAGGGCGCGGCAAAGCGATGCGTCGCTACGCCGGTGGCCCAACTGAGACGGCTGGAAAGATTGTCATCGGTTTTCGGCGTGGCCGCCGTCGCAGACTTTGTCGGTTCAGTCTGGTCGGTAAGAGATTGAAACTTTCCACCACGATAAGTGAGAGTGCCGAGCGCGAGCGAGGAGAGGAGAACACCACCGTCTCGTCGGTTGAGGACCGAGGTGATTCCAAACTCTGCTTCCTCGCGGCCGGGCTCAAATGTTCCATCGTGGTAACGCAGGATCCTGGTGGTCTGCAAAAGGATCCAAAGATTTCCTTCAGAATCCGCCAACAATCCCTGAACCGGACCGATTGGGAGTGAGCTGGGAATCGCTTGCGGGAAAAGACGGAAGTTCAATCCGTCAAAACGAATCAGACCTTTCTCGGTTCCGATCCATAGATAACCGTCTTTGGTTTGCGCGATGGCAGTTACGGATCCGCCGGTGAATCCTTTCTCGCTTCCCCAGTACTCGCGCATATATTGCGAGATTAATCGATTGGGGTCCAGCGCACGGGCCGGATAAGCGAAGCACACCACGGCAACTCCAATTATGATGCCCTTTATGAGCCAGTGCCGTTTAATACCCATCACGGAAGATATTCGAATTTCTCAACTACAACCTCGCTGTCATTTTGCATGGGACTCTTGTCGCTGGGGATAACGTAGAACAGGAACTGTAGCTTCTCCTGGCCCGGTGAAGGTACTCCGGAAGTGAAGACGTGTTCGGAAACCACCGAGCTTCCGGCTTGTATAGAAGATCCACGGACAGTTTTGAAGCTCGCGCGCCCAGACTCCCAATGCATCGAATGGGTGAGCGTGCCTGAAGGTGCCGTGAACGGAGCTACATTGCCGGGAACGTAGAAAGGCTGAACCGCGTACTGCGCATTGTTCTTACTGGCCGCGTCGCCCCATCGGCTCATCTCAACGTCCAATTCGCGGTAATGTTGGTCTCCTCCCCAATCGTCGAACGTATTCATACTCATAACCACAGCGGGCTCCAAACGAGAAATGTCCCGTACAACCACGATGTAAGTTCCGTATCCAAGACTGCGTGTGATCTCCACTTCTGCACACGACCACCGGCCCGCCTTTTTCTTGATGCGAAGATGTAGAGCTCCGCCCGTATCTGTCCAGGCGTTGTCTCCGTCGTACGGATTGTTCAGTCCTCCGCGATCACCCGCGATGGTGCGAACCTGCCAATCGTATCCGCTGAAATGAAGCGGCACCGTGGGCGCCAGCACTACGGAGCCAGTGCCTTTAACGATGTTCACGGCGGCGATAGAACCGCCTTGGGTTGGGGCTACGTCCATCGTAGGCGGCGGACTATACCCTGGCTCGACTAACAGAGCGGCATACTCAAAACCTAAGTGTGTTGGAGTGCTCCAGGTCGAATCCGGTTGAATCGGAATGAGAGGTTTGTCGGGCCAAGGCTGAACCCACCATGGTCCGCTCCTGGCATATACAACAATCTGCTGGCCGGTACGTGCACCCGCAACGGTTCCCGCGATGCTATCCACTTTTTCGCGGCCACCTTGTGCTGCGGGCGGAATCTTGGTGAATCCGATCGTGGGTGCGGTGCTATTTTCCCAATCTCATTGAGCACCATGATTAGGCGGAAGCGTCGCGGTTCCTCACCTTTTTGGTCTCTTATGTTAGCACCAGCTTTTTGCCGAGGCCACATTCGTGGGCGTTCGCGTGGATATGGGGAGAAGGCAGCTGGTTGCGGCGGTGACCGTCCTGAATCACTTTTGAAGCGTGTTCAGTTTCTCGATCGTTCGTTTCAATTCTTCAAGCTTCTGTCCAGCCTCGCCGAGTTTACCTTCCGCCGTGAGACGCTGGTAGTCGGCAAGGTCCTTGCCGGCTTGCGCAATCAGCGCGTTGAGATCTGTTGCGGGCTGTGGTGACGCGGTAGATGGTGGTGTGCGCCGCACCGCCTCCGCGGGGGGTGTCGCGGCGCTTAGCGATGAGGCCGCACCACCAAAAAGGGCTGCCATCGCCGACTCGAAAGTTGGTCCGTAGGCAAGCCGGTCTTGCACTGCGAGGACGACCAGACGCAACTCCGGCATCGGACTTCGCTCCGCCTGCAGATAAATCGGCTCTGCATACAACAACGCTTTCCCGGTTGGAATCACCAGCAGAGCCCCGCGGCGCACGTGCGAACCTTGCTGATTCCATAACGTCAACTGGCCGGAAAGCTGCGCGTTCTGATCGATTCTCGCCTCGATCTGCAGCGGTCCGTCGACCAGCTTCGTCTTGGGAAAGTTGTAGACCACCGACGTGCCGTAGTGTGCGCCATCGCTGCGCCCGGCAATCCAGCCAATCAGATTATTCCGGTTGGCCGGCGTGAATGGCAGAATCTCTACGAACTCCATGCCGCTTTCGTCCGGCAGCTTCATCAGCACGAAATTCGGCTCCATAGTCTGTGTTCTTTGCTCACCCGTGTCGCTCATGCCGACTTCGGTGGCGACCGTCCACAGATCCTCACGGTTGTAGAACGCTTCTGGATCTGTCATGTGATACAGACCGTAAACTTCCGCCTGCAGTTTGAGCAACAACTCCGGATAGCGCACATGCTTGCGCAGCCCGGGCGGCATCGTGGCCGCATCTTTGAACAGAGTCGGAAAGATGCGGCGGTAAGCTGCGATGATCGGATCCTCCGGATCGAACACATAAAAGGTAGTCGTGCCGTCGTACGCGTCAATAACCACCTTGACGCTATTCCGCATGTAGTTAATGGAGCTGCCATCGAGGCGGAAATGGATCGAGTAGGGATAGCTGTCTGAACTCGTGAACCCATCCATCATCCACGAGAGCCGGCCATCGTCGTCGAGCACAATGTACGGATCTGGATCGAAGGTGAGGAACGGCGCTAATGTCGCCACCCGATCGCGCACGTTTCGCCGCATCAGCAGTCGGCTGTCCGGGGTCACGTCATCGCTGAACGGCAGCTTCGCAAGGTCGCCGCGGTCGAGCGCGATAATAATACGCCGCAAGAAGCCGCCGAGGAGAATGCCGCCATTTCCCTCGTAGGAATTCAGATTGTTCGTCTGGCCTTGCGGGTAGTTGAATTCCTTCTGCCGTGTTTTTACGTACACGTCGGTATTGGTCAACTCCCCGAAATAAACCTCTGGCCGCGTCACATTTAGACTGCGCACCGTGCTTTGCACCGGCATGTTACTCAGAATCAGCGTGGGCAGGCCCTCCGGCGTGAACCCATTTACCGGGTTCATGGTGATGCCATAGCCGTGAGTGTAGATCAGTTTTTCGTTGATCCAATTGCGGCTGCTCTCCGGAAGCTTTTCGACGTTCAACTCGCGCGTTGCCAGCATCACCTCGCGAGTCGTGCCTTCGATTTCATAGCGGTCAATGTCGATGTCTGGAAAATCATAATAGGTGCGGATTTCCTGGATCTGACGCAGCGTATCCTGCAGCGCATGCCAGTCCCACAGCCGGATGTTTTGAAGCGTAGCTTGATTGTTCGCCGGGTCTGCCGCCTCGACGGTCGTTTCTGCAGGAAATTCGCGCTGCAAAACCCGGTCCAGCCCATAGGCCTGCCGCGTCAGTTCGATGTTGTGGGCGATGTACGGTTGCTCGCGAACCAGTTCGTTTGGTTTGACGATAAAGCTGCTGACGTACCAGCCGACGATCTGCACACCGAAATAACACACGGCCGCGGGAACGATCGCAGCCACCAGCCAGCGCCCGCGTTGCATCGACACGGCATTGACGGCTGCGATCACCGCACCGAGAACCAGCGCAACACACACGACAAGCATCCCTGTCAGCGTGACGTGGGCGTCCGTGTAGCTCACACCTCCGAAGATCGTGTGATCCTCGAACAAGCGCTCGAAGCGGCCGAGATACGCCAGCACCGCGAGGATCAGCAATAGGAACGCAAATGTGATGGAGAACCCGCGCCAAGGCAACGTGACGAAGCTGCGCCGGCGGGCGAGGACACTCGCTCCACCCGAGATGAAGATGAACAAAACCGCAAGTGCACAGGTAATCACAGCGAGCGTAAGCAGCCAGCCAGCGATCAACTGCCACGCGGGCAGGGTGAAGAGAAAGAAGTTCAGCGGCTTGCCAAAAATCGGATCCACCGCGCCGGTGGATTGGGGTGCATACCAAAAGAGCGCAAGCGTCGGCCACTCAACCAACATACCAGCGCCGGTTACAGCGGCAATGACGAGCGAAACGCCAAGGGCGATGAGGCGCAGCACAGGCTCGACCGGCAGTGTCACCGGCTGTTGGCCGATGAAAATCGTGTGACCGCTCGGCAAATCGGGGAGATGCGCCCGCTTCAGGGCCAGGAACGATACGTACAGAATGAGAAATGTAGCAGCGGCAAAAGCCGCAAAGACTCCCCACTGAAGGCTTAGTGTTTTCCAGAACACGCCGCCGTAGCCGAGCGACCCGAACCAGAGCACGTCCACGTAATACGACAGCGTCGTCCGAGCCGCGAAGAGGATGCCGGCAAGGACAGCCAGAATGAGAAGGAAGCGGCGGCGATGTCGCGGCGGCTGCGTCCGCGGCCAGTCAATCGATTCGGGCATCGTCCCACTTTGTGTTGCGCACAGACAGCTTTCGCATCACCAGGATTATACTTCCCGCGTCACGCTTTCTGCGGTTTTTGTGCCACGTAGACGTATCGCCGCAGCCGCCCTTCACTGGTGAGGGCGTGCACCGTGGAAAGGAATTGTTGTAAGCCTTCAAAATTTGCTTTGCCTTCGATTGCCATCAAATCATTCGTTTTCTTCTGACGCGCGTCCAGCCAGCGCTTCGCAATCGAGGCTGCAATTTCGCTTGTGTCGGTAACGCTCACCAGGTGAAAACCTTGCTGCTTGACGATTCGTTCATTCTCCCCCGGGGGACTAAATATGTAGAAGCCGATCGAGCTGCGAGTTGCAATTTCCTGATGCGAAATCGTTCCGCCTATGATGAGAGCATCACTGAACAGAATCCGTCCACCGGGCTTAAGGACGCGAAACAGTTCACGCAGGACGGCGGGACGTCCGGGCACATGGCACAAGGCGTCATTCGAGAAAACGGCATCAAAGGTCGAGTCGCCAAAAGACAATTTCTTCGAGGCATCGCAAATCTCGAAGCGTACTTGATTGGACATGTTTCGAGCCGCCGCAAGCTGGTTCGCGGTGTGGATACCAGGACCGTTGATGTCAAGACCAAGAATGCGACAACCCACCGTTGCGGCAACCTGCAAGGCATATAGTCCTGCCCCGCAGCCGATTTCGAGCGCGTACGAACTGGGCGTGAGACTTAATGTCCGCGGTATCTCGTCGGACTCTTCCGTGGTTACCCAGCTGGTCTGGCCGAGATCTTCTCCGTAAGTCTCGACGCGAATCTGCCGATACACCTCAGCATCGTAGTGGGCGTATGCATTGTCGTAGAGGTCCACTTTTGCTGCCACGGTAGCTCCTTTCCAACATCAAAGGCCCGCTGGAACCCGCAAGTTGGCTAAGAATACACCCGGAGATCTGTACTCGGCTCTCTCACGCCTTCAGCGCAACCAGAGCCGGCTACAGCCAAAAATCTGGTTTCCTGGAATCAGCCCGGAATCTGCAAAATCCTGCCTATGTGCAAACTCTTTCATCTTGACCCGCACCCTTCCAGCGGACAAACTTATGCCCTCTTCTTGTTTTTGCGGCGTGTCGGCATTTTCCTAAACCTGCAGGAGGTCGCTATGCGATACGTCAGTCTTGTGCTCGCCAGCCTACTCACCATCGGGTGCGGCAATGGAGTTAAAAGCACTGGTGATCCATTCAAAGCCGTCGTTTTTTCTCCGCCCGCGATAACGACGTTGACACCGGACAGTGTGCCAGTCAACAGCGTGCCATTCACCATGACAATCAATGGCAGTAACTTCGGCACGGACGCCGTCGTTTTCTGGAACGGCACGCCACTGAACACAAGGTTCATCACTCCGAGCCAGCTCATGGCAGCCCTCACGGATACGAACCTCAGTTATTGGGGCATGATTCCGGTTTATGTTCGCACCGGGGGCATGAATTCCAACACCCTGGACTTTAATCTGAGCCCACAGTAGGGTTGGTCCGCGACGAAGGGGTTTGGAACAATTTCCGGCCCAGCTTCGTATACGATTACAGTGTGGACCTCACCGAACCCACAACGACGGAGGCCGCGATTCCGCGGGAAGGCGTTCGGAAGTTTGATGTCTCGCGAGTTGGACAACAACTCAGGCGTCAGAGCAGCGTCTTTCGCGACCCGGCGGTCGAGGCTTTGGCAGCGTTACGCGCGCATAAGCTTCGCTCCGCACTGACGCTGCTGGGCGTTACTTTGTCGGTGTCGGTGCTCATCCTGGTCGTGTCGATTATCACTGGGGCAAACCTTTACATTCAGAATCGGGTTGCCAATCTCGGATCCAATGTATTTCTCGTGGTCCGCTTCCCCATCATCACCAATCAGCAGGACTTCCTCAAAGCGATGCGTCGCAATCGCAATATCACCTGGGAGGACTTCGAAGGCCTGCACGACGGCATGAAGTTGCCCAAGGCTGTCGGCTTGGAGACGCGCACCAACGGCAAGGTTCGACTGGGAACACAAGCGCTGGACGACATTAATATCAGAGGAGTGACGGCCAACATCGCAGACATGGATGTGGAGGAACCCGAAACCGGCCGCTACATAACTGATGCGGACAATGAAGGCAGGGCTACCGTCACATTTATCGGACAGGACGTGGCTACCAAACTTTTCCCCACGGTCGATCCCATCGGCAAGACAATCTACGTCGATGGGATGGGCTTCCAGGTTGTAGGCGTAGCCAAGCCAATCGGCACTGTCTTTGGGCAATCACAAGACAATTTTGTCTACCTCCCGATCCGGACGTTTTTGAAGCGGTACGGCGAACACGGCCAGGGTTTAGACATGGCCATCAACATACAGGGGCGAGGCCCGGAGTGGATGCAGGAAACCGAGGATGAAGCCCGCACCATAATGCGCGCCCGCCGCCACCTCGACCCGAAGGCTGATGACAATTTTGGCATTCTGGCGTCTGACACCATTATGAGCTTGTGGAAGAACCTGACCGGCGCCATCGCCGCGACCATGGTCGGCGTGGTTTCGGTATTCCTGGTCATCGGTGGCGTGGTCATCATGAATGTGATGCTGGCCAGCGTAACTGAGCGGACTCGCGAGATTGGCGTGCGCAAATCGCTGGGAGCGCGAAGGCGCGACATCCTCATGCAGTTCCTGGTGGAATCCGCGGTGATGGCAGCCGTGGGGGGCGCGACAGGTGTTGCCATTGCCTATCTTCTCTCCACGCTGGTGAGGCTGTTCACACCGGTGCCGTCCCAAGTGCCAGTCGGCGCGGTGATTTTGTCGCTTGCGATCTCGACGGCTGTGGGATTGTTCTTTGGGCTGTATCCGGCGAGCCGAGCTTCGAAGCTTGATCCGATCGAGGCTTTGCGTTTTGAGGTTTAGCAGGCTGAAATGATTTTGGGTGGCGCAACGCTTCAGAGCTGCGGTAACTGGGCGACCGAAGGCTTTAGCCACTAAGGTACATAGTCGATTTTTCCAGTAGCCTATTAAGGGCTTGTTGATGCAATTCTAAAGGGTTTCAACCATGCACCTTGAAATCGGCGAAAGCACGCGCCTGGCATTTGATTCTCTCCGCCAGCACAAGACGCGGTCGCTGTTGACCGTCTTGGGCGTGGTCATCGGAATCATGGCCATCGTCGCCGTCGCTTCGATCATGGTCGGCCTGGACCGGGATATTCGCGGATTTCTCGATCAGTATGGTACCGACACCCTGTTCGTGTTTCGTTTTGACTTCGGTTTTCGAGGCTCGCTCACGGCGGAAGAACGCAATCGCAAGCCGCTGACCTATGAAGACACGATGGCGATCCTGGATGAGTGCCCCGACGTGAAGTCTGTGACTGTCGAGGTTTCCCCGCGTCTGGAACCGGGCCAGCCCATCACTGTGGTGCCGGCGCGTTACAAAAAGAACGAGGTCTACGGTCTTCAATTTACCGGCACGATTCCGTCCTACGAATGGGTCTATAACGCCAACCCTGAGAAAGGCCGCTTCTTTTCCGAAGCGGAAAACCTGCATCACATGGATGTAGCAGTAATCGGGCACGACCTGGCCGAGGGACTGTTCCACGAGGAAGATCCGCTAGGAAAGTCCATCGAGGTCGGAGGTGCTTTCTACCAGGTTGTCGGCGTGCTGGAGAAGCGCAAAGGCCAGTTCTTCAGAGATGAGTCGGCGGACAAAGTCGTCGTTGTTCCTTACGCTGCATACCGCAAGCACAATCCCCAGGACGACGAACATTTTATTGGCGCACAAGCATACCCGGGGAGAAAGGCTCAGGCGGAGGACGAAATCATTGGCCTGATGCGACGGCGCAGAGGGGTGGGGATCGATAAGCCGAATAATTTCGCGATTTCCAGCTCGGAGGGAATTGCGCGCCAGTTCCGTCAAATCACGGGAGCGATTGCCATTGCGGTAGTGGTAATCAGTTCGATCGGACTCCTTATCGGCGGGGTTGGCGTGATGAACATCATGCTCATGTCGGTCACCGAGCGCACCCGTGAAATCGGTGTACGCAAGGCCATCGGCGCCCGACGACGCGACATCATTCGCCAGTTCCTCACCGAAGCCATGACCCTGACGGGCGCTGGAGGAATCATCGGCGTCTCGCTGGGAGCGGGGATCAGCTTCACCATCAACAAGCTATTCCCGAGTTTGCCCTCGGCAGTGCCGCTCTGGTCGGTGATTGCCGCGGTAACAGCTTCGATGAGCGTTGGCCTGTTCTTTGGTATTTACCCTGCGATGAAAGCCTCGCGACTGGATCCTGTTGAGGCGCTCCGCTACGAGTGAGAAGTTGGAAGATGGCAAGGAGATGACGGCAGGTAACAAGCGCGCTGCGCCTGAACGCAGCGCGCGGTTCGCCAGAACTATTAGAAGCTAATCTTCAGTATCTTCCCGCCGTTGCCCACGAACCATCCGGCTTGCGGATCCGCGAAAGCGACTGCCCAGTAGCCACTCACTCTCTTGGGCAGTTTGAACCAGGTTTGTCCTTCATCTGGAGTCCAGGCTGCTGGTCCTGAAGTAAAGTTTGGCTCCGTCTCGGCCGTGATTACAACCGTGCGGGCCCCGTGGCCATCTCCTTCTTTAGCGTCGCTGTTGCCTCTGCCATGCACGTAGCTCAGGCAGAAAATGGCTCCCTGCACGGGGGGCTTGTTGGTAAGCTTCCAGGTCTGACCGCCATCCCTCGACGTAGCCATGTCCGCGCTACTGTTTGAGGCCAAGTCACCGCCGCCTACGACGCCATGCCGGGGGTCGCGGAAGGCCACGCTGATCGCGCCCGCGGCGGACGAACTGACCAGCGGAGTGTCATACGCGTTCCAAGTGTCGCCCCCATCTCTCGTGGCCAGGATCCTCGCGACGGTAGCCCCACCGGTCGCGATCCATGCATTCCCCTGGCCCTGGGCTGCTACGCAGGTTCCACTAGCCGCGAACGAGGCTTCCCCCGTCAATGCGGGAGGCATATTGGCGCTGATGCTCTTCCAGGTCATTCCATTGGTCGTACGAATATCAGGGAATACTCCGTTTACGGAGTCGCTCTGCGCAATGCCTCGGTCCGGGGTCCAGAAGGCGAAGCAATCATAGAACGCGTTCTTAGTGTGGTTGGTGAACTCTATCTTCCATGTTGCGCCGCCATCGACCGTTTTGTAAATCCGAAAATCCGTAGTGCCCGTCGTATTGGGGACGGACAGCAAATACGCGATCTTGTCGCTTACGCCCTGCACATCGCGGAATTGCAGCTTTTCGGCTCCTGGCACGACCGCGGCTTTCCAATGTTTTCCTCCGTCAGTCGTGAGGACATAAGTACCGCCAGTCCCGGCTGCCCAGACCACACGAGAGTCCACCGGGCTTACCGAAATGAGCAGTTGCGTGGTGCCGCTCTTTTGCGGAGTGAGTTTGGGTTGGTGACCTTTCCACTGATCTCCTGCAAAGGCGAGGGTTGCGAAAGCGGCAATCAGGAAAACACCTAGCAAGCGTCTTAACATGGGAGTCTTCTCCGGACGGGGATTCGCGGCGCGGAGCAAGTATAGGAGCCGTCGCAAAGGGCTGTCAAACCGGCAAGGGACGGTCTGTGCGCGGCATTCCTCGAAACGCGATCCGCCACACGAGCGAGAAGCTCAAACTCAGTCTTCGTCCTACCGGGTTGCCATGGCGAGGCTTGCTGGTTAGACTGGCAGCGGCCGCGAGGGTGTATCTTTGCCATCGCTCTGTGATTGACGGCAACTCCCAGCCGAACCAGAACGGAACCGTGATTGAGTCACAATTTCGAGTATAAGGAGGCGTGATGCAGTTGCGTATGGAAAGCCGCCCGGTCGGCGATGTTTTGATCGTTCAGTGCTCCGGACGGATCATTGCCGGGAAGGAAGTCTTTACACTGCACTCTCATGTTGGAGACTCATTCATCAAATACGGCGACATCGTACTGCAACTCGACCAGGTAGAGTTCATCGACAGCAGCGGATTGGGAGCGTTGGTACGCCTGATGCAAGCCGCCCGAGCAAAGGGAGGAGACCTCAAACTCAGCGGAGTGCCAGCCAAGATCCGTAAAACGCTCGAGATGACCAGCTTGCTCTCGCAATTTGAAACCTACGACACGATCGAAGAAGCGATCACGGCCGCCTATTTGGGCTCGCGATATTCGCGAGCAAAAGCCGGAGACACGAGGCCACGCATACTTTGCGTTTACGACTCGACAGACGTCCGCACGTTTTTGCGGGAAGTGCTGTGCAGCGCCGGATACAACGCCTTAACCACTGCGACTATTGACGATGCCTTGATCCTGCTGAAGGCTACGAAGGCAAAACTCGTGGTGATTCCTGCGCGCATGCAATCCGTCCATGGCAAACCCACACGCAAGTCGCTGGAGGAGATTGATCCAGCGGTTTCGCTTCTTATTTTGGACGAGACCTTCGCTACCCAGGATCCCGGAGAGGCCGCGGAAAAACTTCTGAGCGACGTTCGCAGCCAGTAAGGAAGCGGTATTCCCTTCAATCCATTTCGCGAAGCTCCATTCCACCCGATTTCGACGAGGATTCGTCGTGCTGCTTAGCCCAGTCGGCCTCTGTCAGTACCGAAATCGCTTCAAGTTTTTTCTTCTGTAAAGCCGCATTGATCGCGGCTAGCTCCTTGTCCATCAGCTTGCGGAAATCCGTAATTACGTCTTCCAGTTCATGTCCAAGGGACTCGGCGCGAGCCACCTGGTAATCGGTGGGTCGGCCCTCATAACCGTTCACGTCGCCATACAGGCTTCCGAGATGTTCGCGGATGCGTTCTTCACCGGTAATCGCTCCACCTTCTTTGGTCGCCACGATCTTGGAACGGAGGTTATCCAACTCAGTTGAAAGTTGCTGGAGGCGGCCACGAAGAGGATCTTTCTCAGGCAGCTTCGCGCCACGCGCCAAAGCGGCATCGCGCACTGCTTCGATAGCGCTCACAGCGTAGCTCATATGCCCCAGCATTTTGTCCAACTTCATGGCGAGGGCAAACTGCGCCGTTCGATCCTCAACCGTGTATTTGGCGCGGGGATCGAGAACGACTTTCAACGGTTCCGTATAGACCTGATCTCCCTTGGTCATTTTGATCGTGTAAGTGCCCGGCAGGACCCGCGGCCCTTGTGCGGCTTGGAAAAGAGCGCTGGCTGCTGGAGGGACGACCGGGGCCTTCAGCCGCATCGACCACTTCGCCCGGTTGACCCCTCGATGTTTGCTGCCCGGCACTGTATCCATCAACTTGCCATCTTGATCGAGGATTTCGATCTTAAGGTCGCCGAAGATGTGACGCTGCTTCTGGTAATAATCGATGAACGCGTCAGTGGGCCGGCTCGGACCGTTGAAACTCTCGTCACCCTCAGCCCAGCCTCCGTTGGCGTTGAGCCATTGAATGGCTGGCGGCCCTTCGATCAGGGTAGCGTTTTCTGCCATCAGATCGGGCGTCAGGGCGCGCAGCGGAGAAATATCGTCAATGATCCAGATTCCGCGTCCGTGCGTCGCGAGCACTAAGTCGGACTCACGCGGCTGCACCACGAGATCGCGCACCGCTACCGCAGGAAAGTTGCTTCCTTTGTACTGTCCCCAATGTTGCCCGCCATCGACCGAGATCCAAAGGCCGAATTCAGTTCCCAGAAACAGCAGGTTCGGATCGACGGAATCTTCCTTGATCACGTGGGCATAGCCGAGGGCGCCGTTTTCTTTTACATGCAGCGAAGTCCAGGTTTTACCGTAGTCGGTAGTTTTGTAGGCGTAGGGGTTCATGTCGCCAAAAGTATGGCGGTCGAACGTGGCGTAGGCGGTCCCTTCATCGAAGCGGCTGGCTTCAATGGTGGACACCCAGGAATTCTTGGCGAGTCCAGGGATGTTAGCCACGACGTTCGTCCACGTCTTGGCACCATCCCGCGTGATCTGCAGATTGCCGTCGTCGGTTCCAACCCAGATGATCTGACTATTTTTGGGTGATTCTGAAATTGAATAAATCGAAGTGTGCATCTCGGCTGAGGAATTGTCGACGGTAACTCCGCCGGACTCCTCTTGCTTCTGCTTTTCGGGATCGTTGGTGGTGAGGTCGGGCGAGATGCGCTCCCACGACTGCCCATGGTCGCGAGAACGGAACAGGAACTGCGCGCCGATATAGATCGTCCCTTTCTTGTTGGGACTCATGTGAATGGGCGTGTTCCAATTGAAACGTAACTTCTTTTCGTTGTAGTTGGGAAGCGGCTGAATGGGCCGGATCTCAAGCGTGTGTCGATTCACGCGGCCGATCGTGCCGCCCTGGTATTCGGCGTAGATATAATTCGGGTCGGAAGTGTCCTCAAAAACCCAGAAGCCGTCGCCGCCATAGATGTTTTCCCAACGCGAATTTGTAACACCTCCGGGATACGACGAGTCTCCAATCCAACTGCTGTTGTCTTGCAAGCCTCCATAAACGTGATAGGGATTCGCGTTGTCCACGCTCACATGGTAGAACTGCGAAATTGGAAGGTTGACTTGGTGCTTCCATCGCGTGCCGCCATCTTCGCTGCGCCACAAACCGCCGTCATCGCCCGTATAAACCACATTAGGATTGCTGGGATCGATCCAAATGTCGTGGAAATCGCCATGCGCGTTGCCAACCGAACTGAAACTTTTCCCACCGTTTACGCTGAGCAGCAGCGGCCCGTCGGGTTTGAAGACTTTATTCTCATCCTTGGGATCCACTATCAGGTTGGCGAAATAAAAAGGCCGCCAGATCATGAACCGGCTGGCATCCAGGCGATTCCACGTCTTGCCACCATCGTCAGAGCGAAACAGCGCGCTCTTTTTTGATTCGATCATGGCGTACACGACTTGCGGCTTACCGGGCGCCACTGCCACCGCGATGCGTCCCCAGGGTTTTTCGGGCAGGCCCTTGGTGTTCTTGTCATTCAGTTCCGTCCAACTGTTACCGCCGTCGGAGGACTGGAAGAGTCCGCTGCCCGGGCCCCCTGAACGAAACGTCCAACCCTGGCGACGGAAGTCCCACATCGAAGCGAATATCGTCTTCGGTTCGAGCGGACTCATGGCGAGCATGCCACAGCCTGTGGAACCGTTAGCCCCAGCCAGAACTTTCTTCCAGGTGTTACCACCGTCGGAGGTTTTGAAAACTCCCCGTTCGTCATTGTCGTTCCAAACGTGGCCAGTGGCGCAGGCGAGAACACCATTGCTGTCCTTGGGATCGACGAGGATCTTCGCGATATGCTCGGTGTCCTTCAACCCTATGTTGGTTCAATTCTCGCCACCGTCGGTCGACTTATAAATACCATCGCCAATGGAAACGCTGTTTCGCGTCCACGCTTCTCCCGTGCCCGCCCAAACGATCTTGGGATTTGACGGATCGATCGCGAGCGCTCCAATCGACTGAACCGATTGACGATCGAAAACCGGCTTGAACGTGGTTCCGCCGTTCACCGACTTCCAGACTCCGCCGCTGGCTGACCCGGCAAATAGAGTGAGCCGTCCGTTTTCGTTCACGGCGGCTATCGCTGCAATGCGCCCGCTCATGGTCGCAGAACCAATGTTGCGGGCCGGCAATCCAGAGATCGTGGCGGCGTCGAACTTCGTCGCTTGCTGCGCGGAAACCGCCACGGATAGGAAGAACAATCCAAGACTGAGTAACCGCGAAAGGGTTCGCAGCAGGTTTTTGGAAATGGCGTGAACTGTCATCTGTAAAGGTCCTCTTCAAAATGCAAATGCTGTTTGACGTAAAGTGCGCAGAGATAGTCGGGGCAAAGTGGCCCGCTCGATTCTTGACCGCTCACTGGGTTTTCGATGCTCCCTTTTTGAGGGACGCTGGTAACGCAAAGTCGGAGGCATCCAAAGGCACGTTGACCTCGATTTTCTCGACCGTTACCGTTTGCCATGAGGTGGGATCGTTCTTGGGGCCCGACGCGATAGAAAAGGGATACATCACGCCCCCGATAGGCTTGTAAGATCCGAGATCGGAAGCGCTTTCTCGTACCGAACCGCGAATAAATTCCTGAGTTTCCTTGTGAATCTCCAGATAGGTGTCGGGGTCAAGATAATAGTAGACGATGTCGCCATTTTTCAGCGTGACCTTGAGCCGGAGGGCATCGTCGCCGTCAACAATGTCGTGGCCCAGATATTCCACCGTGTTCCCTTTGGCCTTGTAATCTACCAGCGGCCCGTCGAAGTCAGAGTCAATCAAGAGATCCCGCATATCGTCCTCTCCCATCAGTTCGGGATCTTTGCGTCCGCCGAACGGCTGGATTTGCCATCCCGTAGAGCCGTCGTAAGCTTGCACTGCAGGCATGCCCTGAAGCGAAAAAGTCTCGCGCACGAGGTTCGGGCGCATGTTTTCCTGTCCTGCGGTGGCCGTGATGCCGCCGCCAATAAGTTTGCCTGTCATGCGCCAGGTGTTGATGGCCTTGATCTTGTCCATCCCTCCCTTGGCTTCGATATTCTTGTTGACCAACTCATCCGCGGTTTGGGAAGCAGCATGAAGGTTGAAGCAGACAACTGCGAGCAATAAAACCAGCCAATAACGCATGCAACGTGCTCCTGTGAAGTTGAAACAGCGAGATTCCGAGGAAACGATACTCTACGCCGTTTTAGACGTATGTGCCAAGTGTTGGCCAACAAGTTTCTGGACAAGATTCTTGCTCGGACGCTTCGCCGTAAGCCCCGAGGGCTAGATGGACAAGCCGAGACGGCCGCCGGAGGCGCCCTACCCCGCCACGTGGGTCTTGGCGTCCTGCAAGCGGCCTTTCCACTCGCCACCGTGACCCAGCCAGTATCGAACCGCCGAATGGATCGTTGCCCCCGTATAGAACAGCGCAATGGCAGGCAGCAGAGGCGCCCACAGCGGCGAACGCGAGTAGAAGCGAAGTGTTGGCCAGAATGCAGCGCTCATCAGCAGCCAAGCCGCACCGCCCAAAATCGCGGCCCGTCCGCCGAAGAAGACCAAAATCGGCGGCACCAGGTATGTGATCGCCATTCCAAGAACGGTTGCGAGCATTAGCCAACCGGAATGCCGTAACTGGTAGAACGCGGTCCGCGAGATCATGCGGCCAACTCCGCCGAAGCCGTCGTACCCGCGAGTACTGTACGTGTTCTGGGCTGCTCCCAACCACACGCCGCCGTTGCATTTCATTGCCCGCGCCAAAGCACAATCGTCGATTAATTCGTTGCGGATGGCGGCCACTCCTCCGATCTTCGCCAGCGCTTCGGCACGAACCAGGATGCAGCCGCCCGCAGCCGCCGCAGTCTTGTGCGCGGGGCTGTTGACCCACTCGGGCGGATAGAGCATGAAAAAGAAAAACACGAATGCCGGGATAAGCGCACGCTCGGCCAGCGACAAACACCGCAGCCGGGCCATGATCGACACCAGGTCGAGTTTGTCCGCCTGTGCGCGGGCAACCAGAGAGGTAACGCTATCCGGGGCGTGGACGATGTCCGCATCTGTAAATAGGAAATAATCAGGCGCAAACTGCGCTGCCTGCCGCACGCCTTCCGATAGCGCCCACATTTTCCCTGTCCAGCCTGCGGGCAGAGGCATAGCCGAACTGATCGTGACTTGGTCGGCTTTGTCTCCTGCGGCCCGGCGTGCCACATTCGCGGTCTCATCCGAACTGTGGTCATCGATCACAAAGATCTGTACCCGCCCGGCGTAATCCTGTTCAAGCAAGGAGCGGATTGCGAGCCCAATGACCTCCGCCTCGTCGCGCGCCGGCACAACAACCGCAATTCGAGGTGCGAACGTCAGCGGCAGCCTCAGTTCAGTCGCTGCTTTCGACATTCGCCAGAATCCGCCCCTGCCGGCCAGCAGGTAGACCCAAAGAAAGGAGGACAGGATTCCAATCCACGGAGCGATCATAATGTTAGCTGCTGAGAGTAACACTCCATGCTAGTACGAAGGAAACAATCGACGTTTCCAGATTATCGCGGCGGCCCAGCGCCTGCGTGTCGCGCTTGATGTCCGATGTGGCTTGTGCGGTCTTCTCCCTCACTTCGTAAGGACTGGCAGTTTGCGAAGTACATCCGGCCGAAGCAAAACGAGGGCGAATCCAGCGATAATTTTCACCCCGACGATGCACGCGAACTCTGGGAGATTGGTTTTAAGAAATACCGACGATGTGTTCGCCCGTCAAAACGAGCGTCAACTTGCCATTCAACTGCGAAACTGAAATAGACTTGCAACCGTCCACGATCCAATCAGCGCCGGCGTCTTTGAGTTCCGTGTCGGATGCCGTGGTTCTGCAGGCGATGACCCGGGCGCCAGCCGCTTTCCCCGCGCGAATGCCCGCGGGTACGTCTTCCACCACGACGCAGTCTGTCGCCGGCACTCCCAGCAACGACGCGCCTCTCAGATAGGGCTCGGGATCCGGTTTTCCATTTGTGACATCGTCGCAGGTGAGCAACCGCTCAGGAATCGGAAGACCAGCTGCGCGCAGCCGGACTTCCGCCAGAGGGCGGGTACACGAGGTCACGATCGTCCATCGGTCCGGAGGAAGAGCGCTCAGCAGTTCGCGCGCGCCCGGCAAAGTCACTACACCCTCGAGGTCCTGAATCTCGCCGCTTTCCACTTTGATGTTCTCGGCCTCATGGTCGGCGTGCGGAAGATAGTCGCGTATAGTCGCAACGCTAGGCCGTCCATGCGCTCTATGAACAACCTCGTCGGGATCGAAACCGTGTGCGATTGCCCACCGCGTCCAAGCCCGAGTGACTGCGGGCGTGGAGTCAATCAGCACGCCATCCAGGTCGAACAGGAGCGCGCGGCAAGAGATCCGGATCATGTCTTACCTTAGCAAACCGGCGATAGCAAACCGGCTGCGCTGTGAGCTGCTATTGAGGTTCCTGCGTAAGCTCCGGGTTCGGCATCGGTCCTGACTCCAGCTCCTGATGCCGTTTTTCGCGGGCTGCATTCGACATTTGCGTAAACGTCTGCATCTCGGCCTTGGCCTCCTGCACGCGTCCCAGGCGTTGCATCACTTGTCCGCGTAAGTAATGAATGCCGGGGCTGTCGGGATCGAGCTTTAGCGCTGCGTCAACCTCGGTCAGCGCTTCCGCGTATTTGTTCTCGTGCTGATAGACCCTCGCGAGTTGAAAGTGGGAACTGGCGAGCTGAGGATCGAGATGCAGCGCCTTACGAAACATCTTCTCCGCTTCCTGATCTTGCTGCTGGAGGAAGTACACCTGTCCCAGTTGGTCATAGTTGTAAGTGACGTCGGGCTCGATGGCGATCTCTTTGAGGAACTCTGATTTTGCGTGTTCCAAATCCTGCTTCCTCAAGTAAGCCATTCCGAGATTGAAGTGGACGAAGGGAAGGGAAGGATCGCCCTTGGCCGCGAGTTCAAGTTCGGTGATGGCCTCGTCATACTCTTCCCGGTTGAGGTGAGCTTTGCCCATCAGGAGATGAAACTCGGGAGAGTTTTGCCCGATCTCAACTAAATGACTTAACGCTCGCTGCTCCAGATCAGCGCGCCCCGCCTTGTTCGCCGCGATGCCGAGCACGTAGAGGTAATTCAATTGGCCGGAAGCCTGTGACCAGAGAGGTTCGAGTGTGGTTGCCGCATCGCCATAACGCTCGACGAAGAAATAGCACAGCCCCAGCAGATAGCGTGCCTGGAAAGAATCCGGCGCATCGTGCACCACCGACTCAAACGGAGGAATCGCGTTTCGAAAATCGTTCTGGCGATAGTAAACCAGCCCGATGTTGAGCCGGATTCCCGCAATCTGCGGCGCCAGATGTTCAGCCTTGCGCAACATCTCCAATGCCTGCGGCCACTGCTTGCGGCGCATGTAAATCACACCCAGATTCGCGTACGCGCCCGCCACTTGCGGATTGATCGCAAGCACGGCTCGAAACGCATGTTCGGATTCGTCCAGGTTTCCGCTCTTCAACGCCGCCTCACCGCGCTGAAAAAGCTGCTGAGGATCGGCGTTCTGCGGGGCAGTGGCGGAGCCTGTTTTTTGCGTCTGAGCCTGCTGCATGGCATACGCACCGGCCGCTTGCGCCGCGGCCAGCCACAGGAACATCAGTAAAAATCGCATGGTTGCGCTTGACACTGCTTTCACTCTCTGCTGTAGTGTCCGCCAGCAGCAACATGAATTCAAGACACGATGATTCACGGCAATGCGCGCCAAGGATGAAAAACTCGCGATGAAAGCTGAAACCGTCACCATTAAAGATGTGGCGAAGGAGAGTGGCTTTTCGTCGACCACCGTCTCCATCGTTCTGAATAACGCTCCGCTCGCACGCTACATTCCAGCCGTCACCAAGAAGCGAATCGAGCAAGCCGCCAAGAAGCTGGGTTACCGCCCCAACCTGTTTGCCCGCTCGCTTCGCAGCAAGCGCAGCCACACCGTTGGCGTCATGGTCTTCGACATGACCGACCCTTACTGCACTCTCGTTCTGCGCGGCATCGAGAATACTCTGTATCAGTCTTCTTACCTTCCGATTCTCACCGATGTTCACAACGAACGCAGCCGCTTCGAGCGTTACCTCGAGATGCTGCTGGACCGGCGGGTTGAAGCTCTCATCGTGCTGGCAAACTGGCTGTTCGTGGATATCGACGTTCTGGCCGACCTCGAAAAGAGCAGCATTCCCACAGCGATGATCGGACGCGAGTTGCGAACCGACTCCATCAGTTCCGTCATGGTCGACAACGAACTCGGCGCCCATGCCGCTCTCGAACATTTGCATTCGCTGGGGCATCGCAAGATAGCCTTCATCCGCGGCCCCAAGACTCTGGCCGACAGCGCCCCGCGATGGAAGGGAATTCGATCTTTCGCCAAGTCGAGCGGACTGGAACTGGATTCGCGGCTGATTCTCGATCTGCCTGAATCGCGAGACCCGATCTCAAGTTTCGAAGCGGGCTACAAGTTAACCGAAGATTTGCTCAAACAGAAGCGCCCGTTCACCGCGCTGATGGCCTTCGACGACATGACCGCGTTTGGAGTAATACGCGCGCTGGCAAAGGCTGGAATGCGTGTTCCAGAACACTGCTCCGTCATCGGCTTTGATGACGTAGCTGCTTCCAGCTTGTACACACCATCCTTGACCACAATTCGTCAGCCCATGGAAGTTATGGGAACGATGGCGGTCAGCATTGTCGTCGACGGCATCAATGCGGTTCAGGAGAAGCGGGAAGTCTCCGCCGTACACCGCAAAGTAGCCCCGGAACTAGCAGTTCGGGAGTCCACCAGAAGCGTATTGTGACGTGCGTCCAGACCGCGCCGTTATTTTTGCAAAGACGTCATCCTGAGCCCCGCGCCCATGCACAATGCAAAGACGTCATCCTGAGCCCCGCGCTTTTCAGCGGGCGAAGGATCTCGCGCGGACTGTTTCAAACTGATCCAGTACCAATGCTCTATGTCCTTGACTCAACCACGCCAGAACGCCATTCCTATTTACTTTTGATTCGGGCTCGATTTCGGGTAGTCTGTCTGATTCTGGTCGGAAGGGGAGACACGATTGCGAGTTCGGGTGTTCTATCACGACAAATGCTTTGACGGCGCCTCATCGGCGGCACTTTTCTCCCGTTTCTACCGCGAACGGATTCGCAACGACGTCCAGTTCGTGTACTCCGGCTTGCTGCACCGTGCCGGCTCCCTGTTCGATGAAAAGAATTTTGACGGCGACGAAAACGCCATCGTCGACTTTAAATATTCCAGTTCCCCCAAGATTACCTGGTGGTTCGATCATCACGAAAGCGCGTTTCTGTCGCCCGCCGATGCCTCCCACTTCGAGCAGGATCAGAGTAACCAAAAATTCTACGACCCAGACTTCAAATCCTGCACCAGCTTCATTGCCACCATCGCAGAGGAGCGCTTCGGTTTCGATCCCAAACCCGTGGCCGAACTGGTTCACTGGACTGACATAGTGGACGGTGCCATGTATCCCGACGCCCGCACGGCGGTCGAAATGCAAGCTCCTGCAATGAAGCTGACCATGGTAATCGAATCGAATCAGACCCACGATTTTGTTCCGCGGCTGATTCCGCTTCTCGCCTGCAAGTCTCTGGCCGAGATCATCGAAGAGCCTTTCGTCGCGTCCCTCCTGCCGCCACTGCTGGAGCGTCATCAACGATCCATCACGATCCTCAGCGAACGCACCGAATCCAAAGATGGCACTCTTTTCTTCGATGTCACCGACCATGAGCTCGAGGGCTACAACAAATTCGTTCCCTACTATCTGCATCCCGAGTCCGTCTACAGTGTGGGCCTGAGCAAAAGCAGTTTCCGGGTCAAAGTATCGGTGGGATCGAATCCCTGGGCGCCTTCGGAGCCGGTGGTCAACCTGGCAAAGATCTGCGAGCGCTACGGCGGTGGCGGACATGCCCGGGTCGGCGCCATCTCTTTCGACGTCACCCATCAGGAGGCCGCACGCAAAGCCGCCCGCGAAATCGTGGAAGAGCTGCGCGCCGCAGTGCGTGCCCAGGGACAATAATTCCAAAGCTTGCGGCCGATTCCCGTGACCACGCCTCCCACTTCCGACCCCATCGTGCGGACCGAGCACCTGGGCCGCGTGGTCAAGGACAAACTTCTGGTCGAAGATGTCAGCTTCGAAGTGCGAACTGGCGAAGTTCTCGCCATCGTCGGACCCAGCGGCTCGGGAAAAAGTTCTTTGCTCCGGTTGCTGAATCGCCTCGATGAACCGACTAGCGGCACGGTCTATGTCGAAGGCACCGACTACCGCCAAATCGCACCCCGCGAGTTGCGACGGAAGCTGGGCTTGGTGAACCAGCGTCCCTACCTTTTTCCCGGCACGGTGGAAGAGAACCTGCAATTCGGTCCACGGCAGCGCGGAGAGTCTTTGTCGCACGAATCTATCGAGCAACTGCTGGCTCGCGTTGGCCTGAAGGGCTACGCCACCCGCAACGTTGCCAATCTTTCCGGAGGCGAAGCCCAACGCGTCTCCGTCGCTCGGACGCTGGCCAACTCTCCGCTGGTGCTGTTGCTCGATGAGCCTACGTCCGCGCTGGATGAAGCATCCAAGCGGGAGGTTGAGTCGGCCATTCAAAACGTCGTGCACGACCATGGACTGACCTGCGTACTGGTTACTCATGACACCGCGCAGGCCGCGCGCCTGGCCGAGCGGGCTTTATTGCTCGAAGCCGGGCATGTGGTGCGCATAGGCTCCGTCAGCGAGGTGTTGCATGCTTAAGATTTTGTTTAGCAATCAACTGTATCTGGGATTGGCGCAAGCCCTTGTTGCTGCGCTCGCGGCCATGGTCGTGATATTGCTCGCCCGCAAACGTGGCATTCATCTGGAGCGCGATACGCTGATTGCGATGGTTCGAGGCATCGTCCAGATCGTCGCCGTCGGATCCATTCTCCTGCTGCTGCTGCGCGGCCCGCGTTGGACCAGCGGCCTTCTTCTCGCCGGAATGATCACGGCCGCCGGGGCAACCTCGGCGCGTCGCGCGAAAGGCATGCCCGACGCGTTTCGGGTTTCTGCCTGGTCGATCGCCTTGGGCGCCGGCTCGGTGATCGCGCTGATGACCTGGCTGGGCGTGATCGATACCGCGATCACTTCGTTAGTGCCTGTCGGCAGCATGCTCATCGCCAATGCCATGAATACGAATGGATTGGCGCTCAACCGCTTCCGGTCGGACGTACTCGCTCACGTCGGCGAAATCGAAACTGCGCTGGCGCTTGGAGCGGAAGCCAAGACCAGTGCTTCCCCTTACGTGCAGGCCAGCATCGAAGCCAGCCTGATTCCCGCCATCGACTCCATTCGCTCTCTCGGCATCGTATGGATTCCCGGCTTAATGGCAGGTATGCTGCTCTCCGGGGCCCGGCCAGTGTATGCTGCCATCTATCAGTTCGTGGTGCTGGCCATGATTTTTGCCGCGTCCGGCCTGACCTCGCTGGTCAGTACGTTGCTGATTCGGGAGCGAATTTTTACCCCGGCGCAACAATTGAGTTTGCAACCAGGGAGATAATGTTGTAATGAGTTCTAGCGTGCATACCGGCGTCGCACTGACGAAACCAAAGCACCGCGGGACCGTCCAGGTCCTCCGCACAGTCGCCGCGCTCGAGCTCGCTAAGGGCATGATCGTTTTGCTGTCAGCCTGCGGCGTCCTCTTGCTGGTGCATCGCGAAGATCCTTGGGACATTGCCGACGGTTTCCTCAAACTCCTTCATATCAGCCCCGATCACCACTTTGCTCAAGTCTTCCTCAACTGGGCCGACTCCTTGACCGAAACCAAAGTGTGGGCGGTTGCTGGCGTCGCCGTCGCCTATTCGGTTCTGCGCTTTGCGGAAGCTTACGGACTCTGGTACGCAAGAGCCTGGGCGGAGTGGATTGCCCTCGTCTCGGGAATGCTGTACCTGCCCTTCGAAATCTACAAACTGATTCACCACCCGAGCCCGTTTCATGTATGGGTCTTTCTCATCAATGTGGCGATCGTGCTGTACATGGCCTACGAGCTGAAGACCGGAGAAAGCATCCACCGCCTCCGCCAGCCAACGTGAAGGTTCCGCCTTTCCCCGACTTACCCCCGGTTCGAAAAGTCTCCTCGATTCGAATTTCTTCAGATCAGTTCAGACTGCTTCAGACTGACTCCATGGACGTTTCCAGACATCGGGAGCATGATCGCACTCACTTGCGGGATTTGCTCGCCTCCTCCACAGGAGTCTGGTGAGCCCAGTAAGTGGGGGGTTCGGATAACGGGGGAGTTTCCGTCCCCCCCAAAAATACCAATGAAGACCGCTAGCCGGAGACAAAATTCCCGGTTGGATAACCAGTCAACCAACAGATCGATCGAGTCCTAGGGGAGTGCTTATGACTACAAACTCCGGGACAAACGCCACGAAGTTGCCGACAGCGCTGCGGTACGTGCTACCCCTGCTCGCCTTCTCCGTGTTCATCAATTACATCGATCGCGGCAACCTGTCGATCGCCGCGCCCATGTTGAAAGATGAACTGGGGATGTCTGCTTCCCAACTCGGGATTCTCCTTTCATCCTTTTTCTGGACTTACTCGCTCTTCCTGATTCTATCGGGGTGGCTTGTCGACCGAGTGAGCGTGAGTTGGGTAATGGCCATTGGTTTCTTTCTCTGGTCAGCTGCTACGAGTGTCACTGGATTCTTGCACGGATTCACCGCCTTGCTGGTGGTACGGCTTGTTCTCGGCATCGGCGAGTCGGTCGCTTATCCCTCGTACTCGAAAATACTGGCAAAGTATTTCCCGGCCGCGCAACGCGCTTCCGCGAATTCAATCATCGCCTCGGGGCTGGCCTGCGGCCCCGCTTTCGGCATGTTGCTGGGCGGTGTGCTGATGTCCCGGTTTGGTTGGCGGTCGTTTTTTGTGGTCCTCGGTTCGATCAGTCTGGTCTGGCTTTTGCCGTGGTTTCGCTGGATGCCGCGCGGACCTGGGATTGCCACAGAGATGCAACCAGGGCCTGAGCCGACCACTCTAGAAATCCTCAAGCAGCGCTCGGCTTGGGGAACATTCCTGGGTTTGTTCTGCACCGCCTACTCCCTCTACTTCCTAACTGCATGGCTGCCGTTTTACCTTGTTCGCGAGAGGCATTTCTCGATGGACACAATGGCAAAAATTGGCGGCGCCGTGTTTCTCACGCAAGCCCTGTCTTCGTTTGTATCCGGATGGATAGGCGATCGCTGGATCGCCGCTGGGGGCACTCGAACCAGAGTACACATGACTTTCATGATTGCCGGATTGCTTGGCACTGGCGGATGCCTCCTCGCCACTTCGCTTGTTGGCCCCGCTCTCTCCCGTGGTGCTGTTGTTGCTGGTCGGCGCTTCGGTCGGGTCGACCACGGCGAGTATTTGGCCGATAAGCCAGACCCTGGCGGGCCCTCGCGCCTCGGGACGATGGACTGGACTGCAGTGCGCCTTTGGCAACACTTCCGGCGCTCTTGCCTCTGCTGTAACTGGTTTCATACTGGACCGGACCGGCGACTTTTTCTGGGCCTTCGCGGTTGCTGCTGCGCTCTGTATCGTCGGCGTGCTGACGTGGTTGTTCCTGGTATGCCCTGTGGAGCCAGTCCTGTGGACGCGACGGACTTCGGTTAGCTTGGGCAAGGCTGGAGTCGAGCTAGTGTGAGGCCCTAAGATGCGAGGCTCGACGGACACCGCGGGCAGACGGGCCGCTCTCCGTTTCTTGCCCAGGAACGGGGAACGTCCAGTCCGCCGCCAATAACCCAGATCGCCGCGCGATGCGAGAAAGCACTCCGCCAAATTCCCATTTTGGAACGAAACTCGCTGCCATCCCGCTTTCTTGTTGACCTACCCACACCAGTGCCGATAAAATATAATGACACAGGTTATCTATAAGATAATCTATGATCTTTGACAACCTGCCAATGTCCCAGACTCCTCAGCGCCCGAACCTGAAGGCGAAGCCCTACTCCCAGTTCCAAAGCGGAACGGCGGACGCTTGGAAGCATTCGTAACTCCAATGTTTCCAAGATTTTGCCTCTAAGTACCTTAAGAACCATAGATCTAGGAGGCAAGAAAAATTCCGGTCCTTTGTTTTCTAGATTTTGCGCAGAAGAGAGAGTTTTTTTTGGAGATAAATTCTGCACCAGAATATGTGCAGATCTAGGATTCTTAGCGTCAGCATCCGACCAAAGACCGACGCGCGGTTATTGGATCGTGACCGTCACCTTCTTCTTTGAACGGTTGTACTGATTGGTCGCGTCCAGCGTATAGGTGGTGGTCACGGTGGGATAAACGGTCGCTGTGTTGCCGCGCACTGCGCCTACTTGTGGGGAGACGACGAAATAGGAGGCTCCCGTCGCGGTCCAGTTCAGAACTACCGGTTGTCCTGCGTGGCTGGTGGGCGGAGTTGCGGTAAAGCTCGTGATCGCGGGTGCCTTGCCTTGGGGAACATTGGCTGGGGTGTAGATGGGGTCCATCAGGATGACTTCAAACGCCGAAGCCGGGACCTGCTTCAGGCTTCTGAGATCGTCGTTGCTCCAGCGATTGTCCGGGTCGCCGCTCACGTACATGGAGCTGCCGTTGTCGGCCATGATCATGCCATATTGCTTCAGAGCCGCGAGGATCACTTGGGATTGCGGCGGGAACGAAGAGATGTCGTAGCTCGCTTTGAGCCGCAGGCGCATGCCCATGGGCGCAGCCAATGCATTGGTGGACGTGGGCGCCCAATGCGACGCGGGCGGCGTGAAAGCTTGCCGGCTGTATTGCAGCGTGAAGCGCAAGGCATGCTGGATTTGGCCGCTGGCGACTTCATCGTAGCGGGCCAGTCCGGCAAAGACGGGCAAGCCGGCGGCGTCGGCGGATGTCCAGGTGTAGGGACGCTGTTCGTCATTGAGCAGATCCCAGACCGCGGCCGAGTCGGCGTTCCAGCTTCCATCCTTTTGCGCGTAGGAATGGTAGAGCTCGTACAGCCAGCAGTTATCGCGGTCGAGCACCAGCAAGTGGCGGTCGCCGTTGCCCGGGTGCGGATAGCCCTCGATCGGAGCATTGTGGGGAACGGGCATGGGGCCAGGATCGCTCTCACTGCCATAAGCGGTGAAGTGGATGTTCACGAAGGGCGAGCCGCTCACGACGACATAGGGAATGCCGATGGTCGATCCCGCGTACAGGCCGGCACCGAAGTCGGGATGCATGGGAGTGCTGGCGCCGATGAAGTTGATGAGCGCGTCCGAGTTAGGATCGACCGAGGTGCCGGAGATGTCCTGATTCCACGCGTTGTCGCTGGGGAAGGGAATGAAACCGTTCAGGCTGGCGCCGCGACCGAGGCTCATGCCGCTGCAAGAGTTTTGGGCATACAGCGGGGAGGACAGAAGCGCTGCGGAGAAAGCAAAGAGCAACCCAAGACGTCGCATGAAACCTCCGGCGGGAGAGTGGCGGCATCAGCAAGTTAACACAGGCTCGGCGAGCGGATTGACACGAAGGTGCAGCGAGCCGGCTGGTTTATGGGCTATTTATATTCGGCGCAGAAACTGGGCTTGCTCTGCCCCAGCAATGAGCAACTTCGTTTGATTTCGTCGATGATCAGCTGACACGAGTTCTGGCTGTTGCAGGGTGGATGCGTGGCCGGAGAAACCTGGAGGCACTCGTCGACCAGTTTCTTGGAGCGTTCCGCTCCTACGGCTTGTATGCAGGGAATTGTGCTGTCCCCGCTGGCTGCGGCCGCGGGCGGAGCGATTCCGAAGGCGTTCGACACTTGATTGAGATCAGTTCGAATCTTGTCCCAACCGGTGGTTTGCGGATCGAGCTTGAGATCGGTCATGAACTTTTCGATCTGGCCGGCGGTGCTCAGCATGGCGGAGACGGACTCGCCCTTCCGGGTCTTCTTGAATTCGTTGAGCGCCGAAGAAGTCTGCTTTTCGAACGTGGAGGCCAGATTCACAGCGTCTTTGGCTTGGCTGGTCTTGCGAATCGAGCTCTTCTTGATTGCCGAATCGAAGCGGGGTCGGAACGCTTTGGCGTCGGCTTTCAGATTACTCATCACCGTTTCTAGGTCTTTGTCGCTGAGACGGTTGGGAGTCGGAGTCGTGCTCTGGGCGACGACAACCTGGGTGATGACTAGAAAGCCGAAGGCTATGACTGTGCCCAAACAAGACAAGGTATTTCGATTGCTGTGCATGGTTTCCTCTTCACGATGCCAACTCGGCGGATGCGCTTGCACTGCGGACTCTCTCAGCGCCGTCTGGCAGAAAAATGGAAAACACCGTGCCGCTGGAGCCTGCGGTGGTGCGGCTGCGGACACGGATCGATCCCTCGTGCTTCTGCACAATGCCATGCGAGAGCCAGAGGCCGAGGCCGGTGCCAGCGTCGCCCTTGGTGGAATAGAAAGGCTCGAAGATGCGAGGCAGATCGCCTTGCCGGATGCCGCTGCCGCTATCGGCGATGGTAATGCGGACTCCGGACCTGTACGCTCCGCTTTCATGGCCGTTGGACCACTGGCGTCCGGGGGCGACGTGGAGAGTTAACCGACCTCCGTCGTCGAGAGCGTCGAGGGCGTTGAGGATGAGATTGGAGAAGAGTTGGCGGAGCTCGCCGGCAAAGCCGTAGATTTCGACGGCCGGGTCATACTGTTTCTCGACTTGAATATGCTTATCGCTCAGCGGGCGCAAGTAGAGTTGCAGAACATCGTCGAGAGTGGCCGCAACGTTCAGCGGAGAGGGCGATGAAGTTTCGCGGACGAACCCCAGCATCTGTTGAGCGATGGCGGCGACGCGCAGCACTTCTTTTTCCGCCATCTCCAGGTATTGGTCCTGATTCTGGGGACGGTGGCGGGCCAGATAGATCAGATTGAGGACCGCTTCCAGCGGGTTGTTGATCTCATGCGCGACGGCCGCGGCCAGGCGTCCGGCGGTAGCCAGCTTTTCGTTGCGGCGCAGTGCTTCTTCCGAACGCCGCCGCGCAGTGATGTCATGCGCGATGCTGGATCCGCCGATCACTTCTCCACGCTCGTTACGAATCGGTGACAGCGAGACATCCACCGCGACCCGCGTGCCGTCTTTTCGGATTCGCTCGGAAGTATGGTGCTGAATCGATTCGCCCCGCATAATCTTTCTGCTGATTCCGGGGATCTCGTCGGGATGCTCTGGCGAAGCCAGCATTTTAACCGACATGCCGATGGCCTCGGCAGCAGAGTATCCGTAGAGGCGTTCGGCTCCCGGATTCCAACTGGTGATGATTCCGTTTATGTCTCCGGTGACAATGGCATCGTCGGAAGATTCAACCATGGCGGCCATCTGCCGCTGGGTCTGCTCGGCGCGCGTCTGCGCGCGGGAACGCTGGCGGGCGAGGCCTGCGGTAAGTACCGCGACGGCAATAAATACAAAGAGCCGCCCATAGTCATTGGCAGAAATGGAAAAACTGAAGCGCGGCTCAAGGGCGAAGTAGTCGATTGCGAGTCCCGAAGCGGCCGTGCAGAGAAGCGCTGGTCCGAAGCCGAAGAAGCGGGCGCTCACGATGACTGCGGCGATGAAGATCGCGAACGGATCCTTTTGCATGACCGGCCAAAGAAACCAGATGCACAGCGCAACGCCGGTCGCGACCAGCGGCGCCGTGTAGCGGATGATCCAATGGCTCCACTCCATGGCATTCTTTGATTGCGGAATATCGAGCGATGCCATAGGAATGAGGAACAAGCCAACCCAAAGGCGGTGTGGCGTGAGCAAACCTGGAACGTCCGAAAACAACGCAGCTGTAGGCGATCAATTTAGCAGGATAGGGTGCAGTCGCGCAATTGCGGGTATGTGAGAAACCTGCGGAAAAAGGAGAGGCGCGGAATTTCTCCGCGCCCGTTTTCCTCTGTAGCCGACCTGATCTACTGCTGCGTGTTCAGAGTCTGACGTCCTGCGTTAGGCCCTTGCGTGGTCGGAATCACGGTTAGAGCCGCTTGCAGGGTAAAATTCAAGATGGTTTCCGGGGGCAGTTTGATTTGCTGACTGTGGGTAACGGCTTGCGCCCCGGCACCTAATCCGCCGCCGGCTGCGGCTCCAATGGCGGCTCCTTTGCCGCCACCGGCGATGGCGCCGATGATGGCACCGATTCCAGCTCCCGCTCCTACTTTCTCGACCGTGTTCTTGCCCCGCGAGCTGCCTTGCTTCTTGTATTGATCGGTTTGGATGTTGTACGTACTTCCGGAAGCCGAAATGCGATCCAATTGAAGTACGAGTAAAGATTGTCCGGCAAACTTGCCGGCACTTTGCACGGTCACGACGTGGCCTTCAACGGTGTAGCCCGTAGGAATCGCTGTCGCACCATCCACGGCAAGCGGAGAATTCAGCGTGGCGTGGAAAGTTTGGCCCTGAGTGGCGGTTTCTGAGTCAATCGGATCCACCAACCTCACGGCGAAGGTTGTTCCCGAGGGAATGGTGACCTTTTGCGGCGGCGGTGGAGGAGATGGCGGCGCTGGAGCTGCCGGAGCAGGCGCTGGAGCTGGGGCTGCTTGCGCTACCTGAGCCGGAGCGTTCGCAGAATCGTCCTGGTCTCTGGATGGTTTGCGGTGATGCTTTACCGAAGGGGCCGGTTTGGGCTGCTCCGGCGGCGGGGCCTGGGCCTCGACCGGCGGGGGCGGCGGCGCGGCAACTTGCAAATTGTTTACCACCTGCTTCACGCCTGTTTCACTGGACGCATAGCGAGCGGCTGCGTCGCGCTGGGCGTCGTTGTCCACCTGGCCGGAAAGCGTAACGCTCCCCTTGTCCGCCTGGACGATGAGTTGCTTGCCCTGGAGACCGGAATCGGTGTTCAGTTTGTTCTGGATATCGCTGGCAATCTGGGCGTCCGTCGGAGCCTTGGAGCAGCCCACGCCCACCAGGATGGCGAGCAACGCGACCGCGCTGAGGTAGAGAGAAAGCCTGGCCTTCATAAAATCACTCCTCTTGATGTAAGTCCGGTATAAATAGTTTAGATGCATGCTTAGGCCCAGTTTTGTGGAAAAATGTTGCTGGAAACTTCTGTGTCATTAGAGTTTGCAAAGCTGCCGCAACCAAAGTTTTGTCCCTCTTGGGAAGGCCCGGGCGAGCACAAGCGATTACTGTAAAGCCGGCTAAGTCTGGTGCAGAAATTTGTAATCGAGGATGCTGGCCGCAAGTTTCGAAGTCTCGGTTTTTTCTTGCGTTTCTTTTTTATCTTGCACGTCTTTGGTTCGAGTGATGCGTCCCTGGCAGAGCACCGTGCTATTTTTCTGGCCAGAAATCTCTTCCGGCATCTCGAAAACCATCTCCACCAAGGTGTTGTCCGGAAAACGCTGCGGGCCCTGCAAGAGCACGCCGGACTGGCTAAGGTTCGCAATCGTGCCTTCATACCAGCTTCCGAGATTCTTCACCCGGTAGCGCACTGGCGTGTCGAGCTTCAGGCGCCGGGCGCGCGGAACCCATGTAGGTTTGCGAGTTCGGGCGCGGCTGCGGCGTGCGCTCGTGCCTTCCGCTTCGGCGGCAGACTGGGTGCGATCCACGCGCTCGGTGCGGCGCATGGTGGTCCAGTCATAGCTGTATTCGACAGCGCAGAGAAGGCAAACCTGGTAGAACTGGCCATCGGCAGCCCGCCGGGGCCAGGAAAACTCGTGGGAGCAACGGCCTAACATAAGAACGTCCATTAACTTCTGAGGCATGTTCGTCTTTCCGGGACCGGACCGCCGGAAGACACATCATCTAACGACAGCGTAATTTTGTGTAGGTTACTTTCGTGTCATTCGTGTCGCGCTGATTCTACAGGCGGTTTGAAGCCGGCGTGAGTGCTTCTTGTTGTTCGTTGTTTGCGACGTAAGGAGTTAAAGTGGTACGAAACGCCTCTGCTATGGGAAAAGTTATGTCCACAGCGGTTCGGGTCATCAATCTCGAAGAGGGATTCCCAACTCGCGATCAGGTTTACCAAAAGCTCGAAGCCGCACTAGCTCGCGCGCGGAAAGACGGCATCCCGGCGTTGAAAGTGATTCACGGTTATGGCTCGACCGGTACGGGCGGAGTGCTGCGGTTTGCAATCCGCGGCTTCTTGCGTCAGCGAAAAGAGAAAGGTGAGATTGCAGCGTTCGTCAACGGAGAGAGTTGGTCCAGCTTCGACGAGCGGAGCAAACTACTCTTTAAGAAAGTTCCGCAACTGGTATTAGACAGTGATGTGGGGCGCGGCAACAAGGGCATCACTCTAGTGCTGCTCTGAACTCGTGTTTGGATCTTCGAAGCTCGCGGTGACGTGTATGATCGGCGCGTGAAGGAAGGGATTAAACTCGGCGTTACGGCATTTGTTTTGGCGGGCGGCAAAAGCTCTCGCATGGGAAGCGATAAGGCCTTCCTCCGATTAGGAGACGAGACTCTTCTCTCGCAAGCATTGAAGTTGGCGGGTGCTGTCGTAAGCGAAGTTTGCATTGTAGGCGACGCAAAGAAGTTTGCGCCTTTTGGCCGGGTGGTTGAGGATGTGTATCGCGAGCGGGGACCGCTGGGAGGAATTCATGCGGTACTCTCAGGTTCGACGACCGAGCTAAATTTGATGCTCGCGGTCGATCTGCCCTTCGTGACGCAGAAATTCCTTCAATATCTGCTTTCGCGGGCATTGGAATCGGGTGCAATGGTCACGGTTCCGCGGACGGGCTCAGGGTTTCAACCGCTTTGTGCAGTCTATCGGCGCGGGTTTACGGAGGTGGCTGAGCAGTCTTTGCTGGAAGGAAAAAACAAGATTGATTCGCTGTTCGCAAGGATTGAAACTTGCGTGATTGAGGAGAATGAGTTGGTGCGGGCGGGTTTCTCGGCTGAAATGTTCCGGAATCTGAATACACCGCAGGAGCTAGCGCAGGCGAGAAGTTTGCGTTTTGAAGGCGGTGCCGGGTGAGCGAAAGGAAGGCAGACTATTGACGGGTTGGAAACAATGAGTTTTTGTTTTGCAAAACGGGTTGTCTTGATCGCTATTCTACTGACAGGCAGCATGCGGGCATGGGCTGCTTCGGCGGATGACTATCGGTCGCAGTACACGATAGACCTGCGTAAGTTCGGTTATCGGGAGGCGAAGGAGAAATGGACGCTGTTCCATATACCCCCTAGGGACTCCGTTACGTTTATCGACGACAACACAATTGCAGTTTCCTTATTTACTCCCAATACAAAACCTGGCCTATCGGTGCGGGGCGAGGTTTTCGGCGGACCCTATCTCTTTCAAACGGTCTCTATCGACGCAAGGTCAGGAGAAGTACTTCGAACCCAGCAGTGGTCAAATTCTCAGATGGGATGTGGTGTATTCGGCGCGGCAAATAGCCGGTTCGTCGTGTGGCATGACCTTGAGCTCAGCCTGCGCGCGTCCGACGGGACGGTGATAAAAACTCTTAACTTGGATTCTAAGAGCTTCCCGCGTGCGGCTTCGATCACGCAGTCACCGAGCGGCGACACTTTGTTCGCGAAGCGCGCGGACCGGGACGGAGACCACGTGCTCGTTATCCGGACAGCGGATCTCCAGGAAATCACATGGCTCGACCTTCCAGGCTACTTCTCCGACGCTGGTTCGGATTCGTACTTTGCATTCTTGCGACCTCACCCGAAAATCGATCCTCCAACGGACCTATTCGTTTTTCGCCTTGCTGGTAAGGTCCTAACTTCTAGCTTAGGGAAACCTGTGTTCACGACCGAGCCGGGCTGCGACTCTGTTGTGTTCCTAGACGACGAGACCTTGGGCGTAAGTGGATGTCACGACCTGACTCTGATGAACACCTCGGGCAAGATTCAATACCACCAACATTTCGACCGGATACTGACGGGAGCAATTACTCGTTGTAGAAGTTGTGATCTTCTCTTCTTTTCCACCTACGTTCTATCTGGCGGCAGTACGCTTTTGGATACTTTCCCAAAAGCAAAGAGCAAGGGTGTGGTGCTCCTCGACCGTAAGACGGGCCATCAGGTTGAGTGGCAGCGGAAGACGCCTGTCAAGCATCCACACATCGGCTCCACAGCTCTTTCTCCAGAGGGGTGCACCCTCGCCATCCAGAACGACTGGTATCTTGAGGTTTACCGGATATGCGGCTCATCAATCGGGAAGAAACTTCAGAAGGGTCAGACGGCTGATTGAAGGTCTCCAAGACAACAGGCAGACTGGAGCTTCAGTCAGTCGGACGGCGAGGGCGCCCGTCCCCACGTGATTCAATTGTGATTTAGTATTTGCAGAGGACTGAGAACAGCGACATGGCCAGCAACGGGGAATTGGCACCATACATCGAATTCAAAGAAGTCTCGAAGGCCTTCGGCGAGAACTGCGTTCTCGACCACGTGAGCTTCGACGTTATGGCCGGAGAGACGGTGTGCATCCTGGGGCGAAGCGGTGTGGGCAAATCAGTTACGCTGCAAAATATTATGGGTTTTCTCAAACCGGATTCAGGCCGGGTGATCGTGGCCAGGGAGGACATCACCGACTACGATGAGGCAAACCTGCAGCGAATCCGCAAGAAAGTCACCATGGTGTTCCAGAACGGTGCGCTGTTCGATTCGCTGACCGTGGGTGAGAATGTGGCATTTCCCCTGCGTGAGCGGCGCGATCTGAAGGAAGATCAGATATTCCAGATCGTCGACGGACTGTTGGAAATGGTGGGAGTAAAAGAAATGCGCGATTTGCTTCCCTCGGATTTGTCCACGGGAATGAAGCGGTCGGTGGCGATCGCGCGAGCCTTGGCGGCGCAGCCGGAGTGCGTTCTTTATGATGAACCCACAACCATGGTCGATCCGCTGATGGCGCAGTTGCTCGGCGATTTGATCAAGCGGCTTAAGACTCAATTGCACTTGACCAGCGTGGTTGTAACCCACGACATGCGCCTCGCCGAGAAGCTGGCGAACCGAATTGTATTTCTCCACGAAGCCAAGGTGCTTTTCTTTGGTACCTATTCAGAGATGGAGAAATGTCAGGAGCCGATCGTGCAGGAGTTCCTGGACCTGGATAGGCTGACCTTGGAAGCGTAGGGAGGCGCCGGGCTTTAGGCGAGTGTGATTCGTGATCCGGATCGTTTCTAAAATCCTTCTCGCACCAGTCGTTCGACATTGATGGAGCTGTTGGTCGAATCACCTCTCATCATTTTCTCCACGTATTTTGCGATCATGTCTACCTCCAGGTTTACGGGATCGCCGGGCTTGAGGGATTTCAGGTTCGTCATTTCGGTGGTGTGCGGGATAATGGCGACCGTCACTTCGGTTCCTTCCACCTTTGCGACTGTGAGGCTGATGCCTTCAATCGAGAGGGAGCCTTTGAAGATGACATAGCGCGCCAGGTCGGGTGGGATCTCGATGCGCAGCCAATAGTTGTCAGCGCCTGGGATCTCGTCGAGTGCGACGAACTTGCCGGTGCCATCGACGTGCCCCTGGACGATGTGTCCGCCGAAGCGTCCATCGGCGCGCATGGGGAGTTCGAGGTTGACCAGCGCGCCCGGTTTGATTCGGGAGAACGACGTACGATTCCAGGTTTCCTCGGCCAGATCGGCGCCGAAGGATTTGGGCGCGATCTCGACGGCCGTGAGGCAGACGCCGCTGACCGCGATGCTGTCACCCTTCTTCAACTCTTTGACGAGGTTGGAAGAAGAAACGGTGAGTCGGCGGTTCTCGTTTTCGTGGCCGATATTGGTGACGCGTCCAACTTCTTCGATGATGCCGGTGAACATGGAATCTCCTTCATTTCACCACAGAGGCACAGAGACACAGAGAAGGCAGGATAGGGAAATTACATAGAAATAAATGAATTCTCGTTTTTCTCTGTGGCTCTGTGGTGAAATGCGTCTCAATCCGCATATGGATCTTTCAAGTATCCTTCAACTGCGAAATCTTCGCCAAAACGGTGCAGGCGTGTGGACTTCACGTAGGCCGCGTCGTTGATGCTCGCGAATCCTGCGCCTCCGGCGAACGGCACGGATACGCCTCCTAGAATTCTCGGCGCGTAGTACAGAAAGACCTTGTCGACAATGGCCGCGGAAAGCGCGGCTGCGTTAACCATGGCACCCCCTTCAATCATCAGGCTGGTGATCTCCATCTCACCAAGGAAGCGGAGGACGACAGCCATGTCGGGGTGGCCTTCCGAGTTTGCCGTGGGTAACTGTTCCACGCGAATGCCGAGCTTCAGCAGTTGCTTCTTCTTTTTCTCTTCGGCGAAAGAGCACAGCACGAGAACATCGTCCTGGGCGGTCTTGGCAACTCGGGATTCGAGGGGCAAGCGCAGACGCGAATCAAGCACCACGCGAAGCAGCGGGCGGCGGCGAGGACGGCCACTGCGGTCTGTGAGCAACGGATCGTCGGTAATCACGGTGCCAACACCCACGAGAATAGCGTCGCTCTGATGACGAAGTTCCTGTACGTGAGCGCGTGCGGATTCACCGGTGATCCAGGCGGTGCGAGTCGTGTTCCCAGCTGCGGGATTCGGCGATTGATTTGGAGGCGGCGCGATTTTGCCGTCGAGCGTCATTGCGGCCTTTAGCGTGACCAGCGGAATGTGCTGGCGAATATATTTGGCAAAGGACTCGTTGAGAGCCTTGGCTTCTTCTTCCAGTAGGCCGGAGCAGACGTTGATCCCAGCGCTGCGAAGTTTGGCAAAGCCCTGTCCGCTGACCAGCGGATTCGGGTCCTGCATGGAAGCCACGACGCGGGAGATTCCGGCGGCGATCAGGGCATCGGCGCAAGGTCCAGTGCGCCCATGATGCGAACACGGCTCCAGGTTGATATAGAGAGTCGCGCCGCGAGCCTTTTCTCCGGCTTGCTCGAGGGCAAGGACTTCTGCATGCTGTAGGCCGTCGTAGGTGTGGCTCCCCGTGCCGACGACTGTGCCTTTCGCGTCGACAATGACGGCTCCCACGCATGGATTGGGTGAGGTCAATCCGATACCTTGCCGGGCCAGATCGAGGGCCCGGTGGAGGAAGAGTTCGTCAGTATCGCGATTGGGCATTGTACGTTTTTTCACCACAGAGTCACCGAGACACAGAGAAAGCTGGAACTGAATCGTCCGGACTACGTTTATACCCAACGTTCCAACTTCCGCGCAGGCGTTCCATCCTTCTCTGTGCCTCTGTGGTGGAAAACTACGCAAATAAAGAATCGACAAAATCTTTGGCATTGAAGGGCAGCAGATCTCCAGCCTTTTCGCCGACGCCGACATAGCGGACAGGCAGACCTAGTTCTCGCGAAATTGCAATCACGACTCCGCCCTTAGCAGTGCCGTCGAGCTTGGTGAGAACGATTCCAGTTACTCCGGCCGCATCTGTGAACTGGCGCGCCTGTTGCAGACCGTTCTGCCCGGTGGTGGCGTCCATCACCAGCAAAGTTTCGTGTGGGGCGCCGGGAATGATTCGCTGCGCGGTTCGCCGCATCTTGTCGAGCTCCGCCATGAGGTTCGTTTTGGTGTGCAGACGTCCGGCGGTGTCGACGATCACGTAATCGGTATGGCGGGCGGAAGCGGCTTGCAGAGCGTCGTAGAGCACAGCCGCCGGATCGCCGCCGGCTTTAGTCCGGATGACTTCGGTCCCGGTACGCTGCCCCCAGATTTCCAGTTGCTCGATGGCGGCGGCACGGAAAGTGTCGGCCGCGCACAGCAAAACAGTTTTGCCCTGCGAACGAAACACTTGCGAAAGCTTGCCGATGGTCGTCGTCTTTCCCGTGCCATTGACGCCGACCACGAGGATGACCTCCGAGGTGCCGTCGACTTTCTGAACCGGACGGATGTTGGCGGCATTCAAGATGTTGAGTAGCTCTTCTTTCAACAGGCGTTTGAGTTCGTCGGTATTCTTGATCTGCTTGCGGTCGGCTTTTTCACGAAGCTTGTCGAGGACTTCACGGGTGGTTGTGTTGCCAAGGTCGGCGCCAATCAGGGTGGCTTCAAGGTCGTCCAGGGTGGCGCGGTCAATTTCCTTGCCGATGGAAACAACTTCTTCGATGCGCTGGCTGAGGTTTTCGCGAGTACGCGTCACTGCCTCTTTCATGCGGTCGAAGAGGCCCGGCTTCTGCTGCTCGTCCAGGCTGCCAAACAGGGTCTGAATCATAGAGGTCGGGAATCGTGCGCTAAATATCAATTATAGCGGCAGGTGAAGGTTGAGAACGGAGCGGGGCAACGACTGACTAAGCGGGAGCTTCGGAAACGACCGGAGCAGCGGCCGGATGCGTCGAGGGAACGGGCACAGCGGATGTAACTGGTACGGACGGCGCGGGTGTGGTTTGGCGCGGAATGCGAATGTCGCCGCGTCCATAGATTGCGGTAATGGCTGCAACCGCAGTTGGATCGAGCCGCTTGCCCGATAGATTGTGAATGATCTTTAAAGCGTCCAGGGGGGAATGTGCGTGTTGGTAAGGACGATTGGTGGTGAGTGCATCGAAGGTGTCGGCGACTGCGATGATGCGAGGCAGAAGCGGAATTTCGTCTCCCTTCAAACCATGCGGGTAACCGCGGCCGTCCAGTGATTCATGGTGCAACTCGATTCCCGGAATCATGTCCTTCAGCTGCGCTACCGGACGCAGAATATTGGCGCCCTTGGTGGTATGCGTCTTCATGATGTCAAATTCTTCCGGGGTGAGTGCGCCCGGCTTCTTGAGAATGCGGTCTTCGATTCCAATTTTGCCGACATCGTGCAATTGGGCGGAGATGCGGACGGTCTCTATGAACTCTTCTGACACGCCCATTTCTTTGGCGATCATCATGGAATAGCGAGTGACACGATCGGAGTGGCCGCGAGTGTAAGGATCTTTTTCGTCGACCGCTCCGGCGAGCATCTGAATCGAGCCCATGAATAAATCGCGGTTCTCAGTGGCGGCGCGTTTGAGGTCGAGCACGTAATGCTCGAGCTCCTCGGACATGACATTGAAGGTGTCGGCTAGTTCGCCGATTTCGGTGCGGCTCTTGACATGGACGCGCTGCGAAAAATCTCCACCAGCAATAGCCCGGCTGAAATGGGTAAGGACTTGCAGCGGATTCGTAATCCGGCGGGCGGCGAAAATACTGATGCCGATGCTCAGGGCAATGGCCATGATTGCCAGATTGCGGGCGTTGCGCTGCATCTCATACACGCCGCGGTAGGCCTCGGCGCGCGGTTTTTGTACCACCACGGCCCAGTCCAGGTTGGTCACGGGACTGTACGTACCGAGCATTCTTGTGTTGGCGTTGCCGTCCCGGACGTTGAATTCCCGGGTCGCGGCCACCATTTGCACCTTGGTACCCGCCTCGACAAAATTCCGCACGATTTCGAGGTTCGACATATCCTGACCGGTCGCATAGTCAGAAGTGGCGCCGGCGACCAATCGCCCCTGGCTATCGACTACGTACGGCGTGAGGCCGCCCCGGTTCACCTCTTGCAGGCGGCGTATCAGAAATTGCAGGTCGACGACGGAACCGATCATGCCCAGAAAGCTGCCACCATACATCACCGGAGTGCTGACCAGCATCACGGTGCGGGCCGACTTACCAGTGCCCACTACAAGCGCTTGGCCGTTGTAGACTCGAGCTTCGCGGGCGGCGGCATAAGCGCGCTCCAATTCGCGCTGCAAAAAGGCGTCCGGAGCGATTCGGCCGGCGGAAATTCCCTTGGCGTCGGCATTTAACAGCGTGGCATAGGCGAGGTCGTCGGAAGAGGAAACAAAATTTTCCAGCAAGGCACGCAACTCGGGCGCTTCCACGTGTTCGGAAGTGATGTCCCCGCCACTGGCGACCTGGAGTGCGGAGGCCAAATTCGCCTGCATCATGCGGAGGGATTCCTGGTGCTGCGAAATGTCATCCGCGAGCGAGCGTGTGACCGTGTTCTGCAGAAGCCTTTCGTTGGTAATCAGGCGGTCCCGGTTGATCGACTCCACCTGGGCCGAGTAAAAATACATGGGGACCACGCTGATCAGTACGAGCACACTTAGAATGACGTACAGAATAGGCAGGCGAGATGGCGTTGGCAAATTCAGCGACAAGTGACCCCTGCACGCGGCGTTTTCTACTCAACCAAGGCTTCAGCGATACGTTAAGTGTAGCGTGATATCGCGGTCGCGAATTGTTACGAAGGTACCCCGAAAAGCGGTGCCCTTCGGGCGGTTTGACAGGATTTGCGGGCTGTGACCGATGGCCTAAGAGGCAATTCGTTTGCAGGCTAAGTGGTTGATGGAATGATCCTATGACTTCACTTCGGGGCGGCAAGTCTGACGGGTCAGACGCTAAAGACCGGTCCTCCAAGAGGAAGCGCGGGGAATGGGGATATCTGATTATGTGGGAATTTAAAGTCAGCTCAGGGATGGAGAAACGCTTCGAGCAAATCTATGGATCGGACGGCGATTGGGCGCGACTCTTCATTCAGGATGAATCATATATCGGAACAGATTTAGTCCACAGCCTGAACGGCGAGCGGACTTATATGACGTTGGATTTCTGGAAGTCGCGACAGGCCTACGACGATTTTCGGAAGCGGCAGCTTGCCAAGTACGAGGCTCTCGATCAGCAATGCGAGTACCTGACGGAAAGCGAACGTGAGATCGGTAGGTTTGTGAGAGTCCCGAGCAAGTGAGGCGTGCGATCAAGCCGGGGGACCGCCCGGATCGAGCCCACTTTCACTCTTTGCACTACGAGTCATCAGCTCATGGATGGCGTCTCGAGGCGACTTGCCGTGGTGCAGGATGGCGTCCATCTGCGCGGTGATGGGCATTTCAACTCCGCGCGAACGAGCGAGTTCGACGGCCGCATGCGTGGTGAAGACGCCTTCGGCCACCATGCCATGCATGGCGGCGATGATCTCCGGAAGCTTGCGTCCGCGTCCCAACTCAACTCCCACGCTGCGGTTGCGCGAAAGACCGCCGGTGCAGGTGAGGACGAGATCGCCCAGGCCCGCGAGTCCGGCCATCGTATCCTGGCGGCCCCCGCACGCTATGACCAAGCGGGTGATCTCTGCCAGACCGCGCGTGATCAGGGCAGCGATGGAGTTGTGCCCGAGTCCCAGGCCATCGCAAACTCCGGCGGCGATGGCAATAATGTTCTTCAGCGCGCCGCCCAGCTCTACGCCAGCAACATCCGTGTTGGTATAAACGCGAAAACGCGGATCACCGAACTCGCGCTGAATGGTTTCGGCCAATCCGGTGTCACGTGAAGCGATGGTGATGGCGGTGGGATCGCCGCGTGCCACTTCTTTGGCGAAGGTTGGTCCACTCAGCGCGCCGATGCGAGGCTGGAAGCCTCCGTCGGATCCAACAACGCCAGCGATGACCTCCGTCATGCGCAGGAGCGTGCTCTCTTCCAGACCCTTCGTTGCGCTTACAAACAGCATGTCCGACTTGAGGAACGGACGCATCTTCTGAAAAAGGCCGCGGCAGTGTTGCGAAGGCATGACGCTCACAACGATTTCGGCATCATGAAGAGCTTCTTCAAAACTGCCCGTAACAGAGACACAGTCGGGAATGGCGTGCTCTGGAAGAAAGAGGTCGTTGACCCGGCGCGACGAGACGGAATCGCGCACTTCTTTTTCGTGGGCCCACAAGCGGACGCAGTGTGTGCCCTTCCGCCCCAGCACGATGGAAAGGCTTGTTCCCCAGGCGCCAGCGCCGACCACGGCAATCTCGCTCATGTGCGCCTCCACTGGAAGCGGGATTCGGTATGGGCGAGCAGACGGCGGATGTTCTCGTGGTGTTTCGCAATGATGAGAAGGGAAGCCAGTGCCAGGAGTGCCAATGTTGATAGGTTCTCGCACTCGTGCATGATCAAGGCGAAAATGGGGAACAAAGCGACAGCAATGATCGATCCCAGCGAAATGTAGCGAAAGAGGAGCACTACCACAACAAAAACGCCCACGGCCAAGAGAACTGCCTTAGGGGCGATCAGAACAAACGATCCGAGGCCAGTCGCGACCCCCTTGCCGCCGCGAAACTTAAGCCATACGGGAAACATGTGGCCGAGAATGGCAAAAAGTGCTGCGATAGCAACCCGAGTTTCGACCATCGGCGAAAGTGGTGTTGTCCACGAATGGTCCGGAGACCAGGGAACGTTCGCATCGGACCAGCGCAGAAACTCCTGTCGGCTGAGCAAGAGCGCGACCAGCACCGCGGAAGATCCCTTAAGAGCGTCGAGCAGAAGTGTGAGCGCGCCCAAGGCCGGCGATTTACGCGAAACATTGGTCGCTCCAATATTTCCACTGCCGCTCTGGCGCACATCCTCGCCACGAAAAATTCGTACCAACAGGTATCCGAAGGGAATCGATCCGAGCAAGTAGCTAATAACGGCGGTGAGGACAGTTGTCATTGGTCGTTGGTTTGGGCCGGGCGAAATAGCAGCCTACTCCAGCCCGAATCCTGCGATCTTCGTGTAGCGCGAACCTCCTGGCGACAGCTGGCTCTGGTAAAGAAAAAACTCGTGGGCCGCAATGGTACCAAACTCAGGCGTAGGCAGAGCCTCTAATTTCTCCTGCAAATGTTGGAAGTTCTTATTCGTAGCGTCCCCCTTGTGCCAGCGGGGAGCGCCGGAGCGTCCGCCGCCACGCGCCAGCGTGAGGTGGGGCGCGAAGGGGTGATCTTCTTTCGGGATTCCGAGAGCGGAAGTGGAGTCATCGACGGCTTTCGCGAGAGATGAGAGTTGCGGCCCGGATTCGATTCCGACCCAGAAGACGCGTGCAGCTTTTGCGGTAGGGAAGAATCCGTAGCCGCGGAATGTAATCTCGAAGGACTCGGAGCGGACGCCGGAAAGAGAGCGCTTGATTTCTTCCACGATCTCGTTCGGCTTCTCGCCAATGAATTTCAAAGTGATGTGCAGCGACTCAGGACGGACCCAGCGCGCATCCGGCGCGAACCCGCTCACACCTTCCATGAAGCGCTGAATGCGCTGGCGGATGGCGTCGTCGATGTCGAGGGCAATGAAGATTCGCATAACCGTCGTCGGTCGTTCGTCGTTGGTCGTTAGCCAAAATCGATCCGGCCAACGACCAACGGCCAAAGACCGATTTACATCAGCTTTCTTCTCACCATATCCAGCGCCTGCTGGCTGGCGAACCGGCGTATGTGTTTGCGATCTCCAGGAAATTTTCTTTCCACGACCTCGGTCCCACCCTCGCTGGCCAGAGCATGGAAAACCAATCCGACCGGTTTTGCGTCAGTCCCGCCGGTCGGTCCGGCAACGCCGGTAATCCCCAGGCCCAGGGTTGCGCCGGTTCGCCGACGAATTCCCTCCGCCAGAGCAGCGGCTACTTCGCGGCTCACTGCGCCGCATTTGTCGATGAGTTCGGGGGGAACGTCGGCGAACCCGGTCTTCAACTGATTCGAATAAACAACGGCACCCCCCACAAAGTAACGTGAGCTTCCACTGACGGACGTGATGCGCTCGGCCAATAAACCGCCGGTGCAGGATTCCGCGACCGCGAGGGTTGCGTTGCGCATCTGCAAATAGTAGCCGACGATCTGTTCCATCGAATCGCCGTTGTCAGAGTAGACGCAATCTCCGAGTTCTTCTTCGATCTTCCCAACCAATTCATCGACTCGCCCCTGAGCGGTTTCGAGAGAAGCGGCGCGCGACTTTAGATGCAGTTGGATCTCGCCGGCTCCAGCCAGGATGGTCGTTTGCACATCCGTATAGAGCTTGTAAATGGGCGCAACCCGGGCGTCGCACTGCGATTCACCCAGTCCCGTAATTTTCAGTTCGCGAGTGGCAATGAATTGCGGCGGCAGCTTGGCCCGCAGGCGAGGCAGGCACTGTGCCTCGAAGAGAGCCTTCAATTCGTGCGGCGGGCCAGGAAGTAACATGATAATTCTCTCGCGGTCCTCATACTTACCGCTCATCCACTGTCCGGGAGCACTGCCGTTGGCGTTGGGCAAGACGGTTGCACCTTTGAGGACGTCGGCCTGCTTGATGTTGTTCGGCGCCATTTTCCAGCCGCGGGCCGCGAACCGCCGTTCGAGACTAGCGACAATCCCCGGGTCGCGCTGAAGTTCCAGGCCAAGCGCGTCGGCTACCGCTTCGCGAGTGAGGTCGTCCTCGGTCGGCCCAAGCCCGCCCATGAAGATAACGATCTCAGCTCGCGATACGGCAAGACTGGCCGCTCCCGTGAGATGTTCACGATTATCGCCAACGATGGTCTTGAAAATCACTTCAACCCCAAGCTGGTTGAGCTTCTCGGTTAAATAAAGCGAGTTCGTATCCTGACGGAAAGGAGTCAACAGCTCGGAGCCAATGGCGACGATCTCAGCGTTCACGAATAAAAGTGTAAATGAAAAAGGGAGAAACGAAGATCAGCCACGGATTCACGCCGTAGTTCTTAGGCTGAAGGCTCGCTTCAAGCGGGGAAGTCGGCCAACGGCAATCCTTCAATGTTCCATGCAAGATGATGCACCGCGCTGTTGGTTGCTAAAACGACCGAACGGCCCGGCGCGAACGCAAGACCGACCAGACCAGCGCCAGCAACTGCCAGCGATGCCTCGCCAGCGGGAGTGATTTTTACAATGCCGCGTTTGCCTGAGAGCGAAGCGGCCACGTAGAGATTGCCTTCCACGTCGAAGGCAACGCCTTGAGGGCGTCCCAAGCCACGGAAAAAAGTCGACACGTTGCCTTGCGGAGTGATCTTGTAGACGCAATCAAAGCTCGAGGTAGTCGGCCCGGTCACGAACAGGTCTCCGTGGGGACCGAAAGCCAAATGGTAAGCGGAAATGCTGGGCTCGAGAGTTGCGAAAACGAAGATCTGACGGTCGGAACCAATCTTGAAAATTGTGCCGCTGCGGTCGCCGACATAAAGATTTTCCGCGCGGTCGAAGGCAACGCCGGTAGCAATGCCCATCCCCTCGGCGTAGGAGGACATGCTCCCGTTCGGAGCGACCCGATAGACCGTCCCATCAAATCGCGACGAAACGTACATTTGACCTGCCCGGTCAAAGGCGATTGAAGTGGCGTTCATCAGGTCTGCAAGAAATGGCTTGACGTTGTAGTTGGTGTCGATCTTGTAGATGGCGACGGGAACCTTTTGCCCCCGGCTCCCGGAAAAACTGACGTAAATATTGCCCTCAGCGTCGAGCGCAGGATTCGTCACCGGGTGCAGATTCTCTGCAATGGGGACGGCGACTTTGATCTGGTGAGGATTGCTAGAGTGCCCGTTGGTCGAGACCACGATGGGTCCCGAGGACGCGCCTTGCGGTACGCGAGCTACCAGGAATTCGTCGGAACTGATGACCACTGCGCCCTCGATTTCACCAAAGCGCACCCGAGGCTGTCGTAAATCCTGAGGACGCAAACCGTGGCCGGTAATTCGTACTTCGCCACCGGGCATGGCTGCGGCCGGAAACACCCCTTCGATATGCGGCTTCCCGTTGACGTTCGTCTTACCGAGCAAGCGGTCAGAAATTCCCATCGACTCCGACTTCCTTAGGTTATGCGTCCGCCGAAAAAGCTATCGCGGCAAAAGGCCAAAGTGCAGCGCCAGTTGCATTAGGGCCAGCGCGTAAAGTCCAGCCCCGACGTCATCTAGTACGATGCCGGTTCCCTCCGGAAGGTGCTCCAGTTGACGAACCGGCGGAGGCTTCACGATATCGAACCCCCGGAAAAGTATAAAGCCCAGCAACAGAGATTTCCACGAGACTGGCACGGCAATCAACGTGATGAGTTGACCGGCAACTTCGTCGATCACCACGAACTGAGGGTCTTTCAAACCAGTTGCGCGAGCCATTTGAGTAGCTGCTGGAGTGCCGATCAGTATCGCCACAGCCGCCAGCAGCACCGCGGCAGCGGGCTGCCAATGCGGGTTGATCCAGCCGCTTACCAGCCACCATAGTAAGACCGTAGCCGCCGAACCCCAACTCCCGGGCCCAGGACGAAGCAGCCCCGTGCCAAAGAAAGTCGCGGTCAACTTTGCCCAGAGCGGTGCGCGGCGGCGGCACGACGGAGGCAGAAAAGTATTGGAGTCGGGTTTTTGATCCGACTCAGTCTTCATCGGAATTGTCCGGCAGCCCACCCGAAATGCTGTCTGATGTGTCCTGCACCGGCGATGAGATCACGTACGCTCCGCTCGCCCATTTGCCCAAATCGATCAGGCGGCAGCGCTCGCTGCAGAACGGAAATTCCGCATCCCCGCTCTTGACCGGCTTCTTGCAAATGGGACACCGCAGGTTCAAAGTGCGCTTGCGTGCCATAGATTCCTATACGATCTTAGCCACCAGATCATAGTCGTGGGCCTCGGTAATCTGGCAGCGGTAGAACTCGCCCGGTTGCGGTTGGAGTCCTTCAGGAACGTCGTTCACAAAGACTTTGCCATCGATTTCAGGAGCGTGTCTCGGAGTGCGTCCTTCGAGCAGCAGGTCACTTTCTTCGGACACTCCTTCAAGCAGCAGATCGAGCTCTCGGCCGACCAGTGCTTTTTTTCTTTTTTTGCTGATGCGGCGTTGAATCTGCATGAGGTGTTTGCGCCGCCGCTCGATCTCGCGGACAGGAAGCTTCTCGTCCAGCACAAAGGCGTTTGCGCCTTCCTGGTCGGAGTAGCCGAATGCGCCCATCCAGTCAAATTCGGCCTGGCGGACGAATTCGCAGAGTTGCTCGAATTCGCTTTCAGTTTCGCCGGGGAAGCCGACGATGAAGGACGTTCTCAAGGTAACGTCTGGAATCGTGCGCCTCATCTTCTCAATCGAACGCAAAAACACGTCGGCGCCTCCGCCACGTTTCATGCGCTTCAGAACCGCCGCCGAAGCGTGTTGCAGAGGCACATCCACATAAGCGCAAATCTTCTCGTGCGAGGCAATGGTTTCAAGCAGGCGGCCCGTAATCTTGTTGGGATAGGCGTAGAGGAAACGGATCCAGCGCAAGTCGGCAATGCCCGCCAGTCTTTCGAGCAGGAGCGCGAGCCCGTCCTTCAGCCCAAAATCTTCGCCGTAGCAGGTTGTGTCTTGTCCGATGAGCGTGATCTCACGCACTCCCGATAGGGCCAGGCGTTCGGCCTCGGCGATTACGGATTCAAATCGACGGGAGCGAAACTTGCCGCGTAGCTGAGGAATAATGCAAAAGCTGCAGGGATGGTCGCAGCCCTCGGCGATCTTGATATAGGCAGTGTACTTCGGCGTGGCCAGGACGCGAGGCGTCGCCTCGTCGTAAAGATAGTTGGGCAGATCGGCGATGGCGCCATCCCACGACTCGCGTGAAAACCGGCCTTGCGCTTCGCGAGCATCGCCTTCGGGACGCGATGTCAAAATGTTAAACGGAGAAGATTTCGCTGGTGCAGCCGCAATCCCTGCTGCCGCAAGAATCTTCTCGAGTTCCCCTGTGCCCACGACTGCATCAACCTCTGGAATATTCTTGCGGATGTCGTCGCGAAAGCGTTCCACGAGGCATCCGGCGACAACCAGCTTCTGCGCGCGACCATCGGTCTTGTGGCGCGCCATTTCGAGGATGGTGTCCACCGATTCCTGCTGAGCGCTGGCAATGAACGAACAGGTATTGACCACGATGACATCGGCGTCTTCGGCACGCGGAATTAACTCGGCTCCCGCCTGTGCCAGCATGCCCATCATAACCTCGCTGTCCACGAGATTCTTGGGGCAGCCCAGGCTGACAAATCCAACCTTGGGCCTAGAGAGCGGCGCAGGTGCGGCGTTTTCGAGCGTATCCTCGATGGCTACGGTAGGCTTCTGATGAGGCATGGAATCCTTCTATTCTAACATTCGGAAGCGATTGGTTACTCCGTTGAGAGTCTGTTCTCGCGAGACACGGCCTAACGCCAGTTGGAGCTTGGAAGGATCACTGAAACAATAGAAAATAACGCAACAGGAGTGTCGACTTGAATCGACTGACGTGGTTTGGTTTGTTCGCCGTCACGGCGATGCTGGTGTGCTACGCCTTCGAAGACCGGAACCGATGGTTCACCCTGGCATTCGCCGGCGCATGCCTCTTGGGTTCGGCCTATGGATTCCTCCAAGGTGCCTGGCCCTTCGGAGTTGTGGAGGCGATTTGGTCGGTTGTTGCCGTGCGCCGTTGGTGGCTTGCAATAAACTCAAATTGACTGGTTAGCCGGAATCCAGTTTCAGCGGCGAGCCGCTGTCGAAATCTCTTCGTATAGGTCCGGCAGGCGCTGCGCATCCTCTGCCGAACCCCCGAAGCGCGCCGACTCGTAATGCCGGGTGAACTTTGCCACCGACTCTCGCATAGAGTCATCTTGAATAAGCATCAGGAATTCTTTTGGAGTGTGCGCTGAGGACTTGCGCCAGCCCTTCTTCGCGAGCATTCGCGTCATGCGCTCGTACCAGATGGTTGCCGCCAGACTCGGAGATTTCTCCGGACGGGCCGCCAGCCGGTGGCTGCGAAAACTTCGCCACAGCCGCCGAGCGCTAGCTGCCAAAACAATTGCGAGCGCAACAACCGCTCCCGCAACGCTCCACTTCACCGGAGAATCAGAAATCGTCCGCGAAGTTCGACGAGCCGCATCCAGCAGCGCCTCATGATGCCGACGCGCCCAACTTCGTGTCCGCTGAAACCACTGCAGACTGTTGCGCGAGACCTCGCGACCCAGATTGTACTGATGGCCCGCGTCGTAATTGATGACCCACTCCCGCCAGAATGAAGCCATCGCATCCAGGTACAACGCTCCCCTGCTCCAACCAGTACGCGTCTGCATAGGCGCCGCCGGAGTGGGATCAAAACTGACCCAACCATAGCCCGGAAAATAAGCTTCGACCCAGGAGTGCGCGTTGCTGGCGCGAACCAGGTACTGCGAAGTAAGGTCGTTAAATTCCCCGGTGCGGAAACCGTTTACCACCCGCGAGGGAATGCCCACCACGCGCAGCATGATGGCCATCGAAGAAGCGAAGTACTCGCAGTGTCCCTGCTTGCGCTCGAAAAGGAAATTGGCCACGGGATCACGCGGAACCGTGCGCGGAAGTTGCAGCGTGTATCCAAAATGTGTGCGCAGGTATCGCTCAACGGCGGTCGTCTTATCGTAAGTGTTGTCCGTGGAAGCCGCAATCTGCTGGGCCAGAGATACGACGCGACCGTCCAGCGGAGGCAGTTGCAGATAGTTCAACAGAATCTCGGGCGGATAATCATTCGAGGCCGTGCGCAGTTCGCTGGGACTGGGCTGAGCAATGTCAGATGTGGCCTCGTAGCGGCCAACCGGATGCTCGGGGTCGAGATCAAAGACGGCATCTCCGGTATCCATCGAGAGCAAACGATAGTTGCCATGGAGAAGCCGGGCAGTGGGAGCGAGGAAGAAAACATTGCTGGCCATAGGCTCCGTCAAAACCCGATAGTGAATAGGCTGCGCGGGTTCCGAAAGCCGAAGATTTTTCCAGCGTGATCCGGTTTGAAGCAAGAGAAAACGACCCTCGCCCATGCTGGTCACTACGTGCTGTGCATGCGGATTGAACCAGGTCTTGCCATCGAACACGTTCAGGGTTACGCCGCGCCACTTCAAGTCGTATGAGCCATGTGGATCGCCGTCGACCTGGATGTGCATGACAAGCAAACTGGACTGTTGTATCTCGCCGATCTGGCCGAGCTGTACCCGGTCGCTGAAGCCGGTGCTGATCTCACGGCTACGTGCGAAGGCGCTGAGGTACCCGGTCGATATGCGGGGCAGCACGAAGAATATTGCCCCTGCGCCGAGCATGATCAAAAACGCGAGCACAGGTGCGGCCCCAGCCACAGAGAACGCCATCTGCCGGTAAGCCGAATCATCACTCGAGGACTTGGCCCGAACTGTAGCTTGGGCTGACGCGCGCCGCATCTCCATCAGGATGCAGGTCACGACCGCCATCAGCATGAATATGGCGAATGCCAGCAGGAACGTACTGTTCACCGTGAGCACGGCGGCGGCTAGCACCATGAGGAAGGAGATGACCGCGAGGAAATAGTAATCGCGATCCCGTTTGGTGGAGAACAGCCGAACCACCATGACGAAAAGTACGAGATGCACGGTCGCCGTGACGAACAAACCAGTAAACACGAAGTAATCCGCGAGATAGAACGCCACATAGCCAAGGGTGAGCGTGGTCGTCCAGCTCTCGGGAATCAGCAGAGTGCGACGCGTGGCCAGCAGGTATCCCCGAAACGCAATCGCCGCGCTGACGAGCAGAATCGTAGGCAGATCCAGGGTTCCGGTCGAAACCAGGGTCACGAACCCGCACAGCACAAGCAAATACAGCGCAACTTCAAAGTAGCGTTGCACCGCCGTGGGCAGTGGAGCGATCTCGGATTGTGGGCTACCCGCAAGAGCCATGAATTAGTTCTATGGAACGCACTCGTCTATTGTTGGCGATTCCGTCCGGAAAAGGAAGAGTACGATCGGGATGTTAGAATCGAACAGGTCAGGCATCGGTCCCGCGCGACGCACTCTCGCCAACCCCGCCAGGTCCGGAAGGAAGCAACGGTAACGAGCTCTTGCGTGTGCAGTGGGTCGCCGGTGTCTGGCTTTTTCGTTTCGCTGAATCCGTTCGGTGTCGGAAAACGATTGAGGTCGTTACGCGAAATCATCGCCAGTCGTTGGTCGATCTGTTCCGAGCATTTTGTGGATGTCGGCCAGGTTATCTGAATGCTCGGCGAAGAAGTCAATGTATTCGTCATGGCTGAAAAACGCATTTGCATAGTTTGCCTCCGTTAGAATGTAGCCTCCCCAGCCATTCAGAATGGAAAGTTGCAAGAAGGATGCCAGGTCTTCCACCTCTTCCTCTGCGAACAAGTGCCCTGGCGCATCATAGAGCAACCGATTGTCGCCATAGCTCCGACGTAATTTGTAGTAAAGATGCCAGTTCTCGCTGCTCGGCCAAATGCCCCATTCAGTAACCAACAGAAGTGCCGGTCTGTGATGAGTCAATGCGGAAGCAACCAAATTCGCGATAAAGAAGACACGATAATGGTCACGCGGGTACTTGATGCGTTCCACATTCACATCCGGCACCAGGTCGGGTCTGCGTCGTTGTCGGTCGGACAACCACGTCTCGCATTCCTCTGTCGTGTAGTAGCGCAAATTATTCCCTGCGAAGGATCATCTTAGGCTGAAACGATCAGGCCATTCAATTATCACTTGGCTAACTCGCTTCGGGATGCGAACGGAAGCCGACTTCCAGCGTCGATAAATTGGACATTGCTTGTTCCGTGCGTCAGAATAGCAAGTTTATATCCTAACCGGAGAACTCATAGAGTGAGCCAACCTGTGCGCGCCGGCATTACCCGAGCAAAAATCAGCGCTCTGGGGACTTACGTCCCGCCACGCCTTTTGACCAACGCCGATCTCGAGACGATGGTCGAAACCACCGATCAATGGATTGTCGAACGCACCGGAATTCGCGAGCGGCACATCGTCGATAAGGGTGTGGCCACCAGCGATTTGGCTGTAGAAGCCGCGAAGCAGGCTCTTGCTGCCGGCGGCCTCGAGCCGTCGGATGTGGATGCGATCATCGTCGGCACGGTCACTCCGGACATGTTTTTCCCGTCGACCGCCTGCCTGGTACAGCACAAGCTTGGAGCCAAGAACGTTTGGGGCTTCGATGTTTCCGCTGCCTGCTCGGCCTTCGTGTATGCCCTGCAAACGGGAGCCCAGTTTATCGCGACCGGCGCTCACAAAAAGGTAATGGTCATCGGCGCCGACACCATGTCTTCGATCATCGACTACACCGATCGGGCGACTTGCATTATTTTTGGCGACGGGGCTGGCGCCGTCATCCTCGAACCAGCCGATGGCGATGGCCTCGGAATGATCGACTTCATCCACGAGGTCGACGGTTCCGGAGGATGTTCTCTGTACATGCCCGGAGGCGGCAGCCTGCATCCATCGAGCCACGAAACCGTCGACCAGAGGATGCATTACGTCCACCAGGACGGTGGCGCGGTGTTCAAGTACGCCGTGCGCAAAATGGCCGAAGTCTGCGAGAGACTCCTCGACCGCAATGGGTTGAAAGGCACCGACGTCGATGCCTTCATTCCCCATCAAGCCAACCAGCGCATCATCATGGCAACCGCCGACCGTTTAGCCATGAAGCCGGAACACGTAATCATCAATATCGATCGCTACGGAAATACCACTGCCGCCACGATTCCACTCGCCATGGACACGGCGCGCCAGGAAGGCAAGCTCAAGAAGGGTGACCTGGTGCTGCTGGCATCCGTGGGAGCCGGATTCACTGTGGGCGCCACGTTATTGCGCTGGGCATACTGAGTTTATTTTCAGATAGCCTGGACTAAAACACATGTCATCCCGAGCGAAGCGAGGGGATCTAGGTACTTGTCTGCGCCACGATACCGGCGGTACAGGCAGGAACCTGGATCCCTCGCTGGCGCTCGGGATGACACTTCGTAATGAAATTCGGCAACCGTGAGATTGGCTTAGGAGCCTCTATTTGCCATTCGCGCCAGCACTGCTCTTTTGCTGCTCGAATGGCTTCTGCAAATACTTCCGCGCTTCCTCGAGCGCTCCCTGCGTGTTGTCGTTTGTCTGCAGGGCCTGGCGATACTCGTTGGTGGCGCGCTCGCGCTGCCCGGTCACGTCAAAAATTTTCCCTAGCTGGATGTGGCTCCAAACCTCCGTCCAGCGCGGATCACCATCGCCGTTAAGCGCATCGCGGTAAGCGTTGGCCGACGCCTGATAATTCTTTTGCAAGAAGAAGACTTCGGCAATGCGGTAATGCGCCAGCGAACTGTTCTTATTGACCTCGAGGGCCTTGTTGAATTCGCTAAGCGCCGCGGCAAAATCGCCTTGCTGCACCAGGGCCTGTCCCCGCTGAATGTCCGCGCGCAGTTTTACGTCAGAGGAGTTTCTCAACACGCGATTGTCCGGATCAATCGAGATCCGCCGCGGCTTGCCGAAAGTTTCTATCGCGAACGCCGAATCGGTTCCCACCACCTCAATCCGTTTTTCCTCCGTCTTGCCGTCGGTATCAATTCTCAGCTCCACCGGCATGCGGAAAAGATCGAGATCCTGCGTAATCTCTCCCACCACGCGAAAGCCCTTGTTGTTACCCAGCCGGTAAACCGTGTACTTGGTCTTGAATTCGGGAGCGCCCGTGGAATCGAGCCACTGCGTAAAAAACCAGGTGAGTTTCTCTCCATAAACCTGTTCTGCGATGGCAGTGAAATCATCCAGCGACGCCGACTTGCCCGCATATTTCGTGGCAAAGGTGCGCATCGTCTGGTCGTACTTCTGATCTCCTACTACCCAGCGCAGCATGTGCAAAATCATCGCACCCTTGTCCGTCGCCAGCGACTGGAACTCGGGCGAGAACATATCCAGCTTGCCTATCGTCGCAAGCGGCACCGAGTCGTACGCCAGCGCTCCCACCGACATGTCTTTCACCACTTCTTCGAGACCATTGCTTCCTGCGGCGTTTTCCACATAGCGTGCTTCGGAGTAGCGGGCGAAGCCATCGCACATCCACCAATCGTCGATGGTTGCAGGACTGACCGAGACTCCCCACCACTGGTGCGCGATGGTGTTTGCCAGCAACCGGTAATTTACTTTCTCGGTCACAGCCCGGCTCGCGACCGCCGCTATTTCCGGAGCCCACGCCGAAGGCACGGTGTCATCCGGAAGCTCCACGACTTTAAGGCTAGTCGAAGGCGCCGCGCCGTAAAGGGTCACGTAGTAAGTGAATTCCTTGATCGCGGTCTCTGCGTACATCGCTCCCAGATTCTGGTGAACCGGCTTAAAAAATACGTGCAGGTCGACCCCGGCTTCGTCACTCTTGAATTCCTGAAACGTTCCGGCAACGATCGTCCCGGGGAAACTCGGTTTGTCCCAGACGAAGGTGAACGTCTTGGTTGGCAGTGTGCTCGTGCCTGATTTCTTGGCGGCAGAAGCGCCGCCGGCCGTCTCCCTCCCGCTGCCGATCACGACCATATGGGCAGGCACCGTGATGTTCATTGTGGCCGTAAACCGGTTGATGCCGTAGGCGTTCACCGGAAACCAACGCCCGGCGTAAAGCAGATAACTGGTTTCATCGTTGATTGAAGCCAGCTTGAGTCCCTGTACCGGGCTGTCATCGCCCGTGTCGAGCGTGCCATCGTATTCAAACGTGATCGTGGTCGAACTGTTTTTGCTGAGGGGCTTCGACAACAGCACTCGCACCGTGAAGTCCTGAGTGATGCGCTCGGTGGTCAGCGTCTTGCCGGCGTCGTCGGTCACCTTGGTCACGCGCAGGCCGTTATGCAGCTCAAACGTGGCGGCAGTGATGTCCTCCAGGGCGGTAAACTTCACCTTCGCGCGGGCCGCGATTTTATGGGTGTGAGGGGTCAGTTCAGCATCGATCTGATAGTCGTCCACTCGCAGCCGCGTCTTTTCCGCAGCCCATGCAGGCAGCGAACCCAAAAGCATCAATAAGGCAACAAGGTGTGTAAGGGCCCGACGCTGGCGCCGAGGTTCAAAGAACATTCAGAAACGTCTCCCGGGAAATCCCGCAGGTCTCTAAGCTCTATGATGAAGATTGTTACGCAAAAGATGTGCTAGGACAAGAGTTGAACGTTTTTGCCTGTAGAAACGTAGCTAGCTACGTTTCTACGCGTGCTCTCAGAAGCGCTAACACCGCCTCCGCCGCCCGCTCCGCCGGACGCAGTCGGTCTGCCTGCGGACCGCGAAGCCGACCCTTAACCTCTGCCAGGCCTGCAATCATCTGATCGCGTTTGGGGCCGTCCGGGAGAATCTCCCTAAGCCGCGCGATTATCTTCTCGGCAGTAAAGTCCTGCTGCACCAGCTCCGGGACAATCTCTTTTCCGGCGATCAAATTCACCATGGCAAAGTGCGGCACCTTAACCCGCGACCGTCCCAGAAAATAAGTCAGCGGCGAAACGCGGTAAACCATCACGAACGGCGTTCCCATCATCGCGGCCTCGACGGTGGCCGTGCCGCTGGCAATGATTCCGGCGCGGGAGTGCGCCAGCGCGGGCAAGGCATCACTCACCAGGCGGATTGCATGGCCGCTGGCAATCCCGATGCCAATCAAAGATTCGAGAAAGCTGCGATCCAGCGTGGGCGCAACCGGAAGCAGGAATTCGTATCCCGGCCCGAGCTTCGAGGCCGACTCCAAAATAGTGGGCAAATTCATTCGTACTTCTTTAATCCGGCTGCCCGGCATCAGGGTGAGCCATTGTTTTGCGGCGTCGAGCTTGTTCAGCGAAGCATAGGCGGCGCGATCAATTGCGGGCAGAGAAAGATCGGCAAGCGGATGCCCAACGAAAGTCGCATCCACCCCACGATCGCGGTAAAACTTCTCTTCAAAGGGAAAAATCACCAGCGCCTTGTCGACGTACTTGCGTAGCAACCGCACCCGCCCCTGACGCCAAGCCCAGAATTGCGGGCAAACGTAGTAGACGACTGGGAACCCGCGCTTCCGCATCTGCCGCGCCACCCGCCAGTTAAAAGCGGGCGAATCAATCACGATGGCAAGGTCAGGGCGCCTCTGATCGGCCTCAGCAATCAACTTGTGAAACAACCCGTAGATTTTGGGAAGATGGCTGACGATCTCAGAAATGCCGACGACCGCGAGATCTTTTGCGTCGACCACGGTGTCGCACCCCGCAGCCCGCATGCGATCCCCACCCACCCCAAAGAATTCCAAAGACGGATCGCGACGCCACAGAGCCTCGATGAGTTGAGCCCCATACATTTCACCTGAGGCCTCGCCAGCGGAGATGATAATTCGCACGGGAGCATTGTACTTGGGAAGCGTCGCGGCGACTGACCCATCGAATCTCGCTCGGCCAGTCTTCGCTCCGCCAACCATGGGGGTGCCCCATCCTTCCGCGTTCGTTGCGGAAGGGTGGGAGGCGAAAATCTCAACGGAGCCAGGCACTGGCTTCTATTTACTTTTTGGTATACTCAATCTCGCATCAATTACCGAATAGTATCGGGTATATACCCCAAAAAATGCGTTTTCCGGCTAGATCTATGAAAACAAAGGGACTGTTTTCGAGATACCCTCGTAAAATACCCCTTTTAAAGGACTTACGGAGGGGGGATATCCCGCGCTTTCCCGCTTTATAAGTTATTGAAAACAGACAATGAGCTGGAGATACCTTCTAAAATAGCCCTTCTAAAGGACTTAGCGGATGCCTTTTTCGCGAAAACTTGGCGTGTTTGGGCCCTACGGCTGGAGCGTTTCAATTGTCAAAGAGCCGGAGTCGTTCATTGCTGTTTATCGAACAGCTAATGTTGTTGTCTATATGTTATCCGAGTAGAAATGCTGGGTCAAGCCGAAAAAGGAGGGGTCGTCGCGAGACGGTGAATGAGGGCAGAGTTATTACGCTGGGGACTGATAGATGCGTGCCCAGTCCACGAATTGAGAGCCTCGCGCCCACCCTCTCCGCAAAGGGCGCGGAGAGGGTGGGGCACCCGGAAAGCTGTGAACTTGGAAGAGCTGGGCCAGTTCCCTCGCGTCTACGCTTAGTCGGCAGTTACCTGGGAGCCGGCCGCCACTTCCTGATCTTTGTATTGCAGTTGATAGAGCTTGAAGTAAATACCGTGCTGGGCCAGCAGTTGCTGGTGTGAGCCCATCTCGCGGACCTGGCCTTTGTGCATCACGACAATCTTGTCGGCGCGCTGGATGGTTGAAAGCCGGTGGGCAATGACCACGGAGGTGCGGCCTTCGACCATTCGGCTCAACGCGTCGCGGACGCGGAATTCAGTTTCCGTGTCCACGCTGGACGTGGCTTCGTCCAGGATCAGAATCTTGGGATCGTGCGCCAGGGCGCGGGCGAAGGAAATAAGCTGCTTTTGTCCGGTCGAAAGCGTGCTGCCACGCTCGCGCACTTCCTCCTGATAGCCGTTCGGAAGAGTGCGGATGAAATCCGCGAGGTTTACATCTTCGGCGGCTTTCTCCACGTCCTCGTCGTCGATCCCCTCCGTGCCCAGGCGAATGTTGCTGGCAACCGTTCCGCTGAACAGGAACGGATCCTGCAACACCACACCGAAGCGACGGCGAAGGTCAACCAGGTCCATTTCTTTAACGTCGACTCCGTCGATCTTGATCGCACCCTTCTGCACATCGTAGAAGCGCATGAGCAGCGAGATGATCGTGGTTTTGCCCGCTCCGGTGTGGCCGACAAAGGCGACGGTTTCCCCGGGTTCAATGGCAAAGCTGACGTCACGCAGAACCCAATCGGGGCTGGAGGTAGTCGAGCTTAGCTCGACCGGACGGTCGGGGGCGGCCGTCCCCACGTGGGCATCGGGGGTCGAGCGATACGCGAACCAGACGTGGTCAAACTCGATGCGGCCCGGGCCTTCCGGCGCCTTGGTGACGTTGGGCGAGGTGATCTCCGTTGGCGTGTCGAGCAGCTTGAAAATCCGCTCGCTGGACGCCATGGCCGATTGCAGGATATTGTACTTTTCGCTGAGATCCTGGATGGGCCGGAAGAAGCGCTGCGCATACTGGATAAACGCAACCAGGACACCCAGCGTGGTCGCGTTGCGAATGACGTCGTTGCCGCCGAACCAGATGACGCAGGCAATTGCGATCGCAGAAAGAATTTCGACTACCGGATAGTAAACGGCGTGCGCCAGGATCGCGTCTTTGAACGCGTCCATGTGGACGGCATTCACTTCGGAAAACTTGTCGAAGGCGCGTTCCTCGCGATTGAAGAGCTGCAGCACAACCATCCCGCTCACGTGCTCTTGCAAGTACGCGTTGATTCGAGCAATGGCTACGCGAATCCGCCGATAAGAATCGCGGACCCTGTCACGGAAAAGCTTGGTGGCGATACCGATCAGCGGCAGCACGGCAAACGTGATCAGAGCCAGCTTCCAGTTCATGCGCAGCATGATGGCGATAATGCCGGCCAGCACGAAGACGTCTTCGAAAATTGAGACCACGCCGGAGGTGAACATTTCGTTCACCGCATCCACGTCGGTGGTGACGCGAGTCACCAGGCGGCCGACGGGATTCTTGTCGTAGAAACCGATGTGCATGCGCTGCAGGTGGCGGAAGATCTGGGCGCGCATATCGAACATCGTCTTCTGCCCAGCCCACTGCATGTAATAAGTCTGGAGGTATTCCAGCAGGAAACTGAAGATCAGAAGGCCGACGTAAAGCGCAGCAATCTGCGCGATCCCAACCAGTGGCTTGTTGCTTAAGAACCGATCCAGGGGCGTATGCAGGCCGTGCACCGGCGCCAGATAGCGGTCCACCACGACTTTCGTGAGATAGGGGCCGAGGACGTCAGCGCCGGCTTTGATCAAAATCGAAACCAGCGCAACCGTCACCTGCCACTTGTAGGGACGCAGGTAGGTGAGCAGCCGTTTCATCAACCGGCTGTCATACGCTTTGCCCAATACTTCTTCTTCTGAGGCCATGAGGCGGCTAGTGTCTGGGGCTTACGCTTCAAAGATACCTTAGATAGATGGGGGAAAAACCTGCGAGGATGGAAAAGCTTTCCGTAGAGACGTAAGTTGTTACGTCTCCTTCACGTTGCCGCATGGCGGAGACGTAGCCAGCTACGTCTCTACGGTGGCGTCTACGCGATTTTTCTCAGGACCAGGGCTGAGTTCTTCGATCCGAATCCTACGCAGTTACAAATCGCGTGTTCGATTTGCGCTTTGCGGCCTGCCTCGGGCACATAATCCAGATCACACTCGGGGTCCGAAACGTCGAGGTTGATGGTTGGTGGAATCTTTCCGTGTTCCATCGCGATCAGGGTTGCGGCCAGACTGGCTGAGCCGCAGGCACCCTGGGCATGTCCGATCTGCGACTTGAGTCCGGACATTGGAATGCGGCTCGCGTGCTCTCCCAGAGCGAGTTTCAGGGCACGGGTCTCCACGCGATCATTCATTTCCGTGGAAGTGCCGTGAAGATTCACGTAGTGGACATCCTCGGCTGCGATGCCCGCTTCTTCCAGAGCCAAAGTGATGGCGCGGGCGGGTTCTTCCGGCGAGTCGCTCATGCGGACCCGATGGAACGCCTCGCAGGTAGAAGCGTACCCGGTGATTTCGGCGTAGATGCGGGCGCCCCGTGCGCGAGCATGGACGTAGTCCTCCAGAATAAACATCCAGGAACCTTCGGCGATCACGAAGCCATCGCGGTCAGCGGAAAATGGGCGCGAGGCGCGCTCCGGAGCACAGTTCCAAGATTGGGTGAGTGCGCGCAACAGAGTGTAGCCCTTGATGATGCCAGGAGTGATTGGCGAATCCACGCCGCCGACCAGAAACATGGGCTGCACTCCGGCTTGAATGTGCTGATAGGCGTAACCGAGGGCATCGGTGGATGAGGTGCATCCCGCAGTCACGACGTGGCTGTAGCCGCGAAAGCCGAACCGCATGCTGATTTCGCTGGGGATCGTGCCCATGGTTCCGCTCGGAATGCAGAACAGGCTGACCTGCTTCATGTGTCCGGAATGCCAAAGCCGGTATTGTTCTTCGGAGAACTCCTGCGCGCCGCCGCCGGTGCCCAGGATCACGCCGATTTCGCGTTTCTCGTCCATCGACATGGCGGTGGGCTCCAGCCCGGCGTCCTGGATGGCTTCGTTTGATGCGGCTACCGCCAGCGGGACAACTCGGGAGACGTGTTTGCGCTCGCGAGCATCGACCCAGGCGAGTTCGTCGAACTCGGGAATTTCGCCGGCGATTTGTACCGGCAGTTCGGAGGGGTCAAAGCGCGTGATTCGCTTCACGCCCGATTTTCCTGCGAGAACTGAGAGGCAGAAGGCTTCCTTGCCGATGCCGTTGGGGCTGACCACGCCCATTCCAGTGATAACCACGCGCGGAAGAGTCATCAATTTATAGTTCCCACTCCGATTGGCTCAAGATAAAGCACGTCAGGCACCGACAAGTTCCGACGTGGGATAATCGTCGGGTGCCTCTTGGCCTGTACATTTCCGTGCCCTTCTGTCGTACCAAGTGCAGCTATTGCAACTTCGCTTCCGATGTCTTCTCCCGCTCCGTGTTTCAGCACTATGTGGACCGGGTGTGCGCTGACATGAAGCGTGACAACCCGACTGTAGCACAGATGGGCGGGCGCACCGACCGGATTATCGACTCCGTCTACATGGGCGGCGGAACTCCTACTGTACTGGATATCTCGCAATTGCAGCAGCTTTTTGTGGCGATTTCGCAAAATTTTGAGGTTCAGGCGGGTGCGGAGGTTACGGTCGAATGCGCGCCGGGGACGCTGAATCCGGTTGTTCTTGAAGCTCTCCAGCAAGGCGGCGTGAACCGTGTGAGCCTGGGCGTGCAATCGTTTGTCGATCAGGAGGCGGCCTCGGTGGGGCGCCAGCACGATCGGAAGGCGGTTCTCGATGATATCGCCAGCCTGCGTGCCGTAGGGATCACAAACATCAATGTCGACCTTATAGCTGGGCTGCCGCATCAGACTGTCGATAGCTGGACATTTTCCGTAGAGCAGACCATTGCGAGCCAAGCGCCTCACGCTAGCGTCTACATGCTCGAAGTGGACGACGACTCCCGTCTGGGCCGCGAACTGATCGCTGGCGGTTCAAGATACCACGCTCATTTCGTGCCTGATGACGACCTCACCGCGGATCTTTACACCATGGCATGTGAACGGCTGGAGGCGGCGGGGGTGCGGCAGTACGAGATCTCCAACTTTGCGCGGCAGGGATACGAGTCGCGGCACAATTTGAAGTATTGGACCCGGCAGTCGTACTTGGGATTTGGCGTGGACGCGCACTCGATGCTGCCGGGTTTCGCCGGCGAAGCGGTGCGATTTTCGTTCCCGGATTCATTGGAGGCCTATGTCGCCGGAGGTCCGTTAAACCGGAGCCAGGTTTCACCGGCCGCGGCGCTCGAGGAGACGTTCTTTCTGGGCCTGCGGCTGACCTGCGGGGTTAATTTGCGGCAGGTCGCGTCGGCATTTGGGGAAGACGTGATCGCGGACTTGGGCGAGACCATCGCCGAATTAAGACAGATGGGACTGATGGAGAAACAGGGAGATATCGTTCTTCTAACGGCGAAGGGCCGGCTTCTTTCCAACGAAGTGTTTGGACGCTTCATCGCAGTTAGAACTGGACAGGTTCCTGCGTCTTGACCAGACATTCAGGAGAACAGCACCGTGACCGACCTCAACCCGCAGGCTAAGCAGATGGCCGACGAGTCCATGGTGCGGGGCTTGGAAGCGCAGGCTCGGGCAATTTGGCCGCAGGAACTGCAGTTCATTCGCCGCTATGCGATCCCGGCGGAGGCGCGAATTCTCGATGCCGGTTGTGGAACGGGCGAGGGGTCCTCGCGATTGGCTGAATTGTTTCCGCAAGCACAGGTGCTCGGAGTGGACATTATCGACGGGCACCTGGAACTCGCGCGATCACGCTACGCCGGGTTCGCGGACCGATTGCGGTTTGAGCGGCAAAGTATATTCGAGCTCGGTTTTCCAGACCATAGTTTTGACTTTACGCTTTGCCGCCACGTCATGCATTCGATTCCTCACCCCGACCGTGTGCTGGCCGAGTTAGCGCGGGTCACGCGTAGCGGAGGGTACCTGCACCTCATTCCGGAGGATTACGGAATGCTGCACTTCCAACGAGGCGCGCTCGATCCGCAGGACTTCTGGCACGTGGTTCCACCGAGTTTTGAGTCCAAGACAGGCACGGACTTGTTTATTGGACGGAACACATTCAGCATCCTCGCCGCCATGAAACTCGATGCGATCACGGTGGACTACGTGATCGTTGACACGGTGCGCGTTCCACGCGATACATTTGCGGCGATCCTGGAAGCTTGGCGCGACGGGTACGCTGAACCGATCGGCGAGCTGACGCCGATTTCGCGCGAGTCTGCGATGGCATACTTCGATCAAATGATCGCCAATATTCGCGATCCGCACGGATACGCGGTTTGGATGGTTCCGGTGCTGAGCGCACGCATACCGTAGGCGGGCTGCTTGCTCCCGAAGGTCACTTTCACTCCTTGCGCGCACTGTGCTCTAATCAAATGTTTTGCACTTGCCGGGCGAGGATTAAGTCCTCGGCGCGGCTGCCCATCCTTGAGCGGACGAAGCTTGACCGGAGGAACCTTGGATTTCTTATTAAACGAAGAGCAGCTTCATCTGAAGAAGAGCGTGCGCGAGTTTGCCGAGCGCGAGATCCTGCCCAATGTAATGAAATGGGACGAGGCCGGCGAGTTTCCTCTGGCCATTATTAAGGAACTCGGAAAGCTGGGCCTGCTCGGCACGGTTTTCCCGACGGAATACGGCGGCGCCGGGATGGGTTACATCGAATACGTCACCGCGATCGAGGAACTTTCTCGCGTGGACGGTTCGGTGGGCATCATCGTGGCTGCGCACACTTCGCTGTGTTCGAATCATATTTTTGTTGCCGGCACCGAGGAGCAGAAGAAGAAATACGTCAGCAAGCTGGCAACTGGCGAGCACATCGGGGCGTGGGGACTAACAGAGCCTTCTGCAGGGTCGGACGCGGGCAGCGCACGCATGACGGCGGTGCGCAAGGGAAATACCTGGGTGCTGAACGGCACCAAGACATTCTGCACCAACGGGCACTATGCCGATGCATTGGTGGTGATCGCAGTGACCGACCGCGCGGCGCACACTCATGGGCTCTCCGCATTTATTGTGGAAAAGGGCACCAAAGGGTTTCGTCCGGGGAAGAAAGAAAACAAGCTGGGGCTGCGGGCGAGTGATACGGCTGAGTTGATCTTTGAAGACTGCGTGATTCCGGCGGAAAATCTTCTGGGCAAAGAAGGCGACGGATTCATCGATGCCATGCGCGTGCTCGATGGAGGACGCATTTCGATTGCGGCGCTTTCGCTGGGCATGGCCGAGGGCGCGTACGAAGCGGCGCTGAAGTATTCCAAGCAGCGCAAGCAGTTTGGGAAGGCGATCAGCGAATTTCAGGCGATCCAGTGGAAGCTGGCGGATATGGCGACGGAGATCGAGGCAGCGAAGCTGCTGACGTTCCGCGCTGCGTCGCTCAAAGATGCGGGATCGAAAAGTACGCTGGAGTCGTCGATGGCGAAGCTGTATGCCAGCGAAGTGGCCGTGCGCTGCGCTAACGAAGGCGTGCAGATTCACGGCGGATATGGATTCATCAAGGATTATCCGGCGGAGAAGTTTTATCGTGATGTGAAGCTGTGCACGATTGGCGAAGGGACGAGCGAGGTGCAGCGGTTGGTGATTGCGCGGCAGTTGCTGAAGGACTAGTTGAGTGGTGAGCGGTTGACGGCGGCCGTGGCGGATATGCAGGACGTACACGTTCGATCTTCCAAGAGTGAAGAGCTTCCCGAACACGTTCCGTGCGTGGGCATAGAGAGATGGCGATTCGAATGGGAAGCATCGCGCGCCCCGGAGCTAGCGCGCATTTCAGAAATTGACAGTGACTCATTGCGTCTAAGCGTCGGGAACCACCGCATGCAAGCGTTCCATACTGGACAGCAACCAGATCAAGATTTCCATCGGCGTCTCGCTCGCGGCGCTGTGGGATTTCAACGCGGATGGTCCTGCTTGCGGCGTAGATCAGCGAGAAACTCGGTGGTAGTTCGGGTACGCCTGGTCCTTTACGTCCTCGTAGCCGCGACCGATGCCCTTAGTGGCTTCTGCGAAGTCTTGGCGCTCCCACTCGAGATAGGTGGCCAGAGCATCGTCGAGGGCCGTGGCAGGATCTTGACCACGGCGCTTGGCGTACACTTCCAGTTGCGCCTTAGGCTCCGGCATCAGTGAGGATCATATCCATGTCGGCCATAGTTTCTTCCGCATTTATCCTAAGGGGATCGGCGGCTGAGGTCAAAGGAGATGACGTGGCGGTTGTCAAAGGACTGACAGGCTCATGAGAAAAGAGACGAAGGAATGGAAGATATTTACGATGCGGCCACCCGTTATATACGATTCGCTGACCGACGAGGAGATTGCCGACGACCGCGCGTGGGGCGAGTTCGCGGCTATGCATCTTAGCGACGACGACTGGGGTGAACGCGGATCAACCGAGTAAACTAACACACGACAAACCCGCAGACTCTTTCTAGAATCCGCCTGCTAACTCAACTCGCATGGCGATATGCACAGCGCTTAAGAGTCCTGCCGTTTTCCGCAAAGCGACTTCGATTTGGCTTCCTGATTCGTCGTCGAGGTAATATGCCGTTACAAATTCATCGTTTTCGTCTTCCACGATAAACGCTTTTAGCGGTTTCCGGTTGGGCCGTTGTATCTGGGCGACAATATCCTCGTGTGTAGCTTCCTTAAATCCCGACTTTTGTTCGTCGCTCGCCTTATCTTTCGTCATTGGGTAACGAAAAAACGTACTCCCCGGGTCGATCTGTTCGATGGTCGCACTCCAGCCATCACGTTCGAGAGGGAAATCCCATGCGGTACCTGTATTCTGTGACAGGAAGTCTCGGTGAGTCGCAAACAATTACCGCCGATAGGAATACAGTAGGGCAATTCGATGCACAGTGTGAAATGGTTTCCAGCATTTCGCGGTGTAACCATAGAGCTCGGAAGTTTTGGGGTTCTGTCTCGAACGGATGTTTAAGACGACTATGGAAAATAACTAGCGCGACTTGAGAAACAATAACTGCGTGTCGGGATGAAAGCTTGCAGGTAAGTGTCGACGATATGTCGGGATACATCTGTCGGTGACATTTCATCGTCTGATCTCTGAAGGTCTAGTCCGTCCGGCAAACCGCGAACGAAATCCATGCACTGGCTTGCAGTAGTGCATAGAGCGCCCACGTGTCGTCATTACCTCGCTCTGGCGGAACTTCCTGTCAGCTTTTCGATCTCCCTCTGCTTTACACTGACAGGTTGCCACGACCTCCAACCATTACTTAAGCAGTTGCGTTCTGGCGATCCGCGGACTTTGGCGCGGGCCATCAGCGTGGTCGAGAACCGCTCGCCCGGCTGGGCGGAGTTGCTGAAAGCTTTGTTTCCGCAAACTGGGCACGCGCGGATTCTGGGCCTGACTGGGCCGCCCGGTGCGGGCAAGAGTACGCTGGTCGATCAACTGGCCAAGCACTATCGCAAGGAAAATCGTACCGTCGGGATCATCGCGGTCGATCCCACTAGCCCTTATACCGGCGGGGCGATTCTGGGGGATCGCATTCGCATGCAGGATCATTTTTCTGATCCTGGGATTTACATTCGCAGCATGGCGACGCGGGGCTCACTGGGCGGGTTGGCGCGAGCTACGGCCGACGTGGCCACGGTCATGGATGCTTCCGGGCGCGACTTGATCATGATCGAAACGGTTGGCGTCGGGCAGGACGAAGTTGATATCGTGCGGCTGGCCGACGTTACGGTTGTGATTCTGGTGCCGGGGATGGGCGACGATGTGCAGAGCATCAAGGCCGGCATCATGGAGATTGCCGACATTTTTGTGATCAACAAGAGCGACCGCGAGGGGGCTGAGCGAGTGGAGCGTGAGATTCGCGCCCTGCAATCACTGGCAAATCGCAGCGATCACTGGACTCCGCCGATTGTGAAGACCGTGGCCAGCGACGGAACCGGAATCGGTGAGTTGGTCGCGGCCATTGCGGAATACGAGGCTTATCTGCAGAAGGAAAACCTGGTCCTGCAGCACAATATTGAAAACTGGCAGGAGCGGTTGATCGAGATGTTGCGCGACGCGCTGCTGGAAAAGGCCCGCGAACAGATGGAAGATGGCAATGTGGCGCGCTACGCAGCGGAAGTGGCCGAGCACAAGCGCGATCCTTATACGCTGGTGGAAGAGATCGTAGGAAGGATAGGGAAAGGCTAGTCGTCGGGATGAAAACATCGATGTTTACCATTGACCATCTGGGTATTGCGGTGAAATCGCTGGCGGCGGCGAAAGGCATTTACGAGAAGCTGGGGCTGGCCGCGTTCGCGGAAGAGATGGTCGAAGGCGAGCAGGTGCGGGTGGCGATGTTGCCGGTAGGAGAGAGCCGTTTGGAACTGCTGGAGGCGACGTCGGAAAACTCGGCGGTCGCGAAGTTTATCGCCAAACGGGGTGAAGGGCTGCATCACGTTTGCCTGCGGGTGCCTGATTTGAGTGTGATCGTCGAGCGTCTCAAGAAAGACGGCGTGAGGCTGGTCTCGAACGAAATCAAAATTGGCGCGGGCGGTCATCGATATGTTTTCGTGCATCCTTCGAGCGCAGGAGGAGTGTTGCTGGAATTGGTGGAAGGCGGGCACTGATCTTGATTGGAGGCCGCGGACGCCCGGCTTCCATGACAGGCGGGTCGACGTTCCCCGCGATTCTTAATTCATGATTCTTCTCGCTGTTGACACTTCCGGTAAGCACGGCAGCATCGCATTCGCGCAATGCGGGCCGAATGATGCCTGCGAGATCATCGAGGTCGCCGCGCTGACGGGAGGGACATTTTCCGCGGAGTTGGTTCCGCAAATTGCAGCCTTGCTCGATAAAAACGGATTCGGCAAAGCGGACATTTGCGCTTTTGCGGTGGTTTCCGGGCCGGGGTCCTTCACCGGGCTGCGTATTGGCTTGGCGGTGATTAAGGCACTGGCGGAGGTGCTTGGCGAAACCGATTGCTGCCCTGTCGCTGTTAGAAGCGTGGCAAGTGCCGGTCGTTTGAAAGGAAGAGTTTTGGCTGCGCTCGATGCCGGGCGGAATGAGGTTTTCCTGGGTGAGTATGAAGTTGGCGGCGAAGGCGCCCAGCTGATTCGTGTGCGCTCTGTTCGACCCGGGACCAATGGTTGGAGTCGGCCGGTGATGCGGTGATCGTGACGCCGGACAACAGCCTTGCGGAAGCTGCGCGAGGCTAAGAGGTTGCAGCGTGATAGAAGTGGAGCGTCCGCGGAGCGATGCAATTGCGCAACTCGGATGGAGAAAGATTGCATCTGGAGAAACCATTTCTCCGGAGGCGCTGGAGGCGAACGTACATTGGGCGGTCGGAGGCGGAGCTTTTCGTCAAGGGCAGTTAGGTTGCCGATGGTGAAGCCGGTAGGATGCCGGCGCTACAAATGCTTATTCGCCGCGCCAGCGCCGCAGACATTCCCCACATGATGGTGCTGGAGAAGGCATGCCGCTACGGCGGCGCACTGGTCTGCCGAGCAATATCAAATCGCGTTCTCCAGCGAAGAACCATGCCGATGTGGTGCTGATTCTTGAAGAGGAAGCTGGCGTGCAGGGATTTATTACTGGCAGGGCAGTGGACGCCGAGTGGGAGATCGAGAACATCGCCGTCGCAGAGCCCGTGCGACGCCGTGGGCTCGGCACGCGTCTGCTTGGAGAGTTTCTTGACTTGGCTCGCGACCGGGGCGCGGGCACGGTCTTCCTGGAGGTCCGGGAATCGAATCTGGCGGCGCGGCGGCTTTACGAGAAGTGGGCTTTTGTGGAGACTGGCCGACGCAAGCTCTATTATCGGAAACCCGAAGAGGATGCCATCGTTTACCAGCTTGGTTTTATCTGATCTTGCATCAGTCTTTGTGCAATCTGTTGCAGACTGATGATAAATAAGAGGGATACTGTTGCAGGCGCTATTTTTGACGCCTCAAGATGGCGCAATTCTTACCTTTCGCATTGAAGCGGGCTATGTGGTGTGGTAGTTTTAAGTGTGAAAACCCGGTTAGGAGGTCTGCTGGATGCTAACTTCTAGGGACCAGCTCTTCGCCAATCACGATGAATTCCGAAAGCTGGCTATGGAGCACACACTCTACGAAAAACGTCTAGATTCACTCACTGAAAAACGCTATCTCACCGACGACGAAAAATTGGAAGAAGTGCGACTGAAGAAACTGAAACTCCGTCTTAAGGATCAGATGGAGAGTATTCAGCGGCAGTACCGGCAACAGCCGCAGCAGAACCAGGTCGCTTAATTAAGCTCCAACCTTGTGCGGCCAAGCCGCGGGAGGGATTAACTGTCTCGTCCAGGGCGCTCGTAAGCGCCTTTTTTATTTGCATTTAACATGAAAGACTGAGATGCGTCCTGAGCCTGCACTATAATTCTCTGTATCTCCCAAAATGGTTCGTGACGCTTACTACTACGCATTTCCGCTTCTGGCTGCCGCGGCGCTGATCGGTTGGCTCGCCGGCCCGCTTTGGGCTTTGCCTGCTTTGCTGCTGGCCGCGTTCTTTCTCTGGTTTTTTCGTGATCCAGAGCGAGCCATTCCGGGTGAGGCCGGCGCGCTCGTGTCACCGGCTGATGGCAAGGTTACGGATATCTGCGCCTCGATTCTCGAATGGCGCCCCGCGCCTCCGCATCAGCATATTCATGAATGTCTTTGACGTGCACGTGAACCGCTCTCCCATCGGCGGCATCATTCGCGAGGTCCGATATCAGAAGGGCAAGTTCGTCAATGCCATGAATGCCGCTTCGGCCGAGCAGAACGAGCAGAATGTGGTGACCGTCGAAGGGGATGGCCAGACTGTGGTCTTCAAGCAGATTGCGGGTCTTCTGGCGCGCAGGATCGTGTTCAACAAGAAGGTCGGCGATCAAGTGGGGCGCGGAGAGCGCATTGGCTTGATCAAGTTCGGCTCGCGCGTGGACGTTTTGCTGGACGCCTCCGCAGCTCTCGAAGTTAAAGTTGGGGATCGAGTGAAAGGCGGATCGAGCGTGCTGGCGTACCTGAACGCGGAGCGACCACTCGCGGCGGGCAGCGCCGGACAGGCTCAGCAAGGAGCACTGTAATGGACCCCGAAGTTCCAGTGATTCCAAGGCGGCGTAAGGAAGACCGGCCCTCGGGACGGTTGCGCAAGGGCATGTATATTTTGCCTTCACTGTTCACTGCGGCGAATATTGCGATGGGGTATTACGCAATCCTGCAGGTCACGCATGCTACGGCTGCGGAGCCCTGGCATTTTGACTTTGCCGCCAAGGCGATCGGGTTTGCGGTGTTGTTTGACGGGTTGGACGGGCGCATTGCCCGCATCACTCACACGAGCAGTGACTTTGGCCGGGAGTTGGATTCATTGGCTGACGTCATCACATTTGGCGTCGCCCCCGCGCTGCTGGCGTGGATGTGGGGATTCCGCCAGTTGCCGGTATTTCTGGGATCCAGCGAATTGACCGGGAAGATGATTCAACTCGGCTCTATCGCAAGCTTTTTATTCTTGATGGCGGGAGCCAGCCGCCTGGCACGGTTCAATATTACTTCCAATCCGCAACCCTCGAACCCGGGACGTCCCGGGAAAAAGTATTTTGTGGGCATGCCTATTCCGGCGGGCGCTGGAGTCATTGCAGCAGTAGTGCATTTTTCCGGCGGGGATCCGATTTCTTCGCTGTGGAGTTGCATTACCTGGATGCTCATCGTGGTGGCGGCGGGATATCTGATGGTGTGCACGTGGCGCTTTTACAGTTTCAAGGACATTGATTTCCGCGCCCGGCAGCCCTTCCAACTCGTCATTCTGTTGGGATTGTTGTTCGCGGCAGTTTGGGTTTTCTCGCAGTGGGTGCTATTCATAATCGCGCTGACCTACATGTTTTCGGGGGTGTTCTGGCGGTTGCAATGGATTTTCCGGCGCAAGCGGAACCCGCCACCTCCTCCGTATAAAGAGGCCTCGCAGACTTCATGAGTTCGAATTTCAAGCCCGCCCCGGCGTCGCACGCCGAAGCTGTGCGCGTGGGCAATTTCTATCGCCTTGCCATCGTCGGCGCAGGCACGCTCAAGGGCAAAGAAGTTGCGGACGTGCTCAACGACCGCAATTTTCCTTCGATTGATGTCAAGCTTACTGGATGACGATGAGTCGCTGGGGAAGTTGGAAGCCGTCGGCAGATGAGGTCACGTTCATTCAGAATGTGCGCACCGAACAGTTCCAGAATATCGACTTCACTTTCTTTGCTTCGGACTCGGAGTCCACCCGGAAGAACTGGAAGATGGCGCGCGATGCGGGCAGCGCGATCGTTGATCTTTCTTCTGCGCTGGAAGATGAGCCGGGCGCCACCGTGCGTTCGCCGTGGATCGAGCGGCAACTGGGGCAGCCTTTGATTCCTGAGTTGCAGCCCGGCCCGGCGGTGGTTGCGCATCCCGCGGCTGTGGTGCTGGCTCTGCTTCTGCTGCGCGTGCAGAAAGCTGGACCAGTGGAGCGGGTAGTGGCCACGGTGTTTGAGCCCGCCTCTGAGCACGGTCAGAAGGGCATGGACGAACTGCACGAGCAGACGGTGAACCTGCTCTCGTTCCAGCAGATGCCGAAGAACTATCTTCGATGCGCAGGTGGCGTTCAACATGGTGGCGCGCTACGGCGAGCATTCGGTGCCGTGCGCTGGCCACGGTGGAGAGCCGGGTGCTGAAGCATTATCAGCGAATTGTTGGCCAGCGACGCTCCGGTGCCATCGCTGCTGTTGGTGCAGGCGCCCATCTTTCACGGACACGCCTTTGCGCTTCACGTCGAACTTGGACAGGCGGCGGATATCGAAAGCATTTCGCGCGCGCTTGCCGGCGAGCACGTGAACCTCACGCGTGGAGCCGAAGACGCTCCCACGCAACGTGAATGCCGCGGGGCAGAGTGATATTCAGGTTTCGATTCGCCGCGGATGCAAGTCAGCCGAATGGGTTTTGGCTGTGGGCGGCGTCCGATAATCTGCGCATCGCCGCGGCAAATGCGGTGGAATGTGCGGAAACCATGGCGGCAACCCGGCCGCGAGGCAAAATCCAATGAGCCATGGCAGCGGCGTTGGCCGTGCTTGCTGCTCTGCGCTTTCAGCGCAGGATGCGGCTATCACACTGCCGGTCACACGGTAACCATTCCTGACAATGTCCGAACCATTGCCATTCCGGCATTCGTGAACCAAACTCAAACCTTCAAGATCGAGCAGATGCTGACCGCGGCCGTGGTAAGAGAGTTCGTCACGCGAACCCATTATCACGTCATCAACCAGGTGAATGACGATGCGGATGCGACGCTGCACGGGACCGTGCTCGCCACCTACACCACGCCACTTACCTACGATTCGCAGACTGGGCGGGCGGCGAGCGTGCTGGTGGTGATCTCCATGAAAGTGTCATTGCTGGACAAGCAGGGCAAGGTTCTTTACCAGAATCCCTCGTATTTGTTTCGCGAGCAGTACGAGGTGCCGCGCGACCTGAACAGCTTTTTCGAGGAGGATACCCCGGCATTCCAACGCCTGTCGCATGACTTTGCACAAACTCTGGTGTCGAATATTCTGGAGGGCTTCTGATGCGAGCCTTCGCCCAGACCGACCGGTTTGTCTCCGAGGTGCAAGCCCGCAAGCTGCGTCCGGCCTACGTGTTCGTGGGGCCGAAGTTTTCTTTCGCAAACGTTGCCGTGAAGCGATTCTCGAACACCTGGTCACGCCCGATTTGCGGGACTTCAGCCTTTTTGAGTTTGATCTGGCGGAAACTGATCTGGTGGAGGTGCTCGATCGCGCGCGCACGCCTTCGCTAATGGCGCCCTTTCAAGTTTTCTTTGTCCGAGGGGTCAAGAATCTGTTCGGACGCGGGTCGAACGAAGAGAAACTGGCGGCTATCGAGCAATATTGCAAAGATCCCAATCCCGCTGCGGTATTGATCTTTGTTGCCGATCACATCAGCATTCCCGCGGACCCGCGCCGCATGGACTTAACCGACAAAGAACGCTATGAGCGAATTCGCGAGACGCTGGGGCAGTACTGCGCCATCGTCGAACTGGCGCGAGTGGAAGAAAGCGAGGCAGTGCGCTGGATTGGCGAATACGGCGCCACGCGGGACGTCAAGATCGATGCCGATGCCGCGCGCGAACTGGTGGACGCTCTCGGCGGCGACATGATGATGGTTTCGAACGAACTGGAGAAGCTGATTCTGTACGTGGGGGAAAAGAAACGCATCACGCTGGGCGATGTGGAGACCATGGTGCTGGCCGCGAAGCAACGATCGTTGTATGAGCTGACCGATGCGATTTCCGCGAAAGACCGGGTGCGGGCGCTCGAAATGCTGGATGCAATTCTCACCACTGGTGAAGGGGACGAGGCTGCCATCGGACATCTATACATGCTGGCCAAGACTTTTCGCCAGATGCTGGTGATTCTGGAGCGAAACGTGCGCGACCAGCGCATGCTGTGGGCGGCGCTGTGGCAAGGCTTCCGCGTGCCTCCGTTTGCCGCCGATGACATCATCAAGCAGGCTCGACGCTACAAATCGAAACGAGAGCTGACGCGCGCCATCCGGCTGGTGGCGAAAACTGATCTCGCGTTGCGTTCGAATCCTCCAAGCAAACGAATGGTGCTGGAGAAGTTGGTGATGGACCTGACATCAGAACCGAAGCCAGAAGCTGGCTGGATGCAGGAAGAGTTGCCGGTGTAGAGCGGCGATTAAGCCTGGCACTTAGCCACGCAATATGAGGCACTCGACGCGGGCTCGTGTCTTTCCCAAAATTACTTGGCGAGACGAATTGTCAAAGAGCGGACATTATCCAATGGATAATGCCTTGTAAGGTAGATTATCTTGTTGGAAGAAAGCAGTCAATGAAAAAAGGATTCGCAGCGTGAAACTTGGGATTGGTGGAAGACACTACGGGGTGAGTTCGAAGGCTACGCCGTAGCCGCCTGCGCCGCCGGTGATGGTGGTGCCGTAGAGGTTGCCTTTGTCGTCCAGAATCAGGTTGGCGGCGGGTTGGGCACCGTCGGTGCCGTGACGAAGTGGTGCAGCACCGTGTAGGTCCACTTGCCGTTGGTATCCGGCGATAGTTTATAGACCACGCCACAGCCGCAGTTCGGGCATCGCCGCCGTTGATGGTCGTGCCATAGAGATTTCCGGCTTTGTCCATGACCACGCCGCCGCCGGGTTCGAACCCGTTTGCGCCTCCCGTGAAGCCGTACAGAATAGTCTCCTTCCAGCGACCGTCTGCCTGCAGCGTCAGCCGATAGACGGTGCCGTTGCCAGTCGTGCCGCCGACGCCGGTCGTCCCGTAAAGATTACCCATACTGTCAAGGAGGAGCGGGCCTCCGGGGAATGCTCCGTCGCCAATGGCGCCAAAGTCATGGAGAATGTGCTCCTTCCAGCCTCCTCCGGAAACGGGCTGCAGTTGGTAGGCAGTGCCGCAGCCGCCACCACACCGTGTACTTGTTCCCCGCCTCGGTCTCCCCGTAGAGATTGCCTGCGGTATCCAGGATCAGGCCAGCATAGTGGCCGAAGCCGTCGCCATGCTGGCCTGTGAAGTCGTGAAGCAGGGTTTCTTTCCAGCCGTCGGTGCTGTGCGAAAGCTCGAAGGCAGCGTTGGCAGTGCCAAAGAGATTGCCTGCGTTGTCCATAACGAGGCTGGCTTGGGGGCAACACCCGTACTTGTTAAACCCGAAGCTGTGAAGGACGGTCTCCTTCCAGCCGTCGGAGCCTGGGTCAGCTTGAACATCGTACCATAGTACAGGTGCGCCCCACGGGTTGCCGTGCCGTACAGGTTACCTTCAGCGTCAAGGTTAAACCCGCCGTGAGGTCGCCACCGTCCTGGCCGTTACAGAAGTTATAAAGATTGCCTCGGCCCACGTACCGTTCGCCCGAGGCGTCAGTTTGAAGGCGGTGCCCTTTCCTATAGGTCCGCCGGCGATGGTCGTGCCGTAGACGTTGCCCTGGCGGTCGAGCGCTAGGCCGCTATACAGGCCACCGCCATCGTTACCCCCGGCGAAGGCGTGCAGAACTTTGTACCTGGGCTACCCACGCGCTACTTGAAAGCGCGAGCATCGCCGAAGCAAGGACAATGGAACGAGGAGCCGTTTTGGCAGCATTTGGCTCCCCCTTCGGGCACCATCATATACATTGAAACCACCGGTTATCGCGGGCGTCGGGTAAGGCGCGGACGCCCGCCATAAGTGGGATACGTTTTCAATCCCGTTAGTCGACGGCATCATCATCAGGATCTGTGGGCGTGAAGCTCGGACCGAAGCAACCCTGTGCTGCAGGGGTTATAAAGCACTCGGTTGGATAGTTTACTCCCTGGGTAAAGGGCGTAAATGTACTTGCGCTACCCCCAAAGTTGAAGAAGTCGGAGAGCGGTATGGGTGCGGACAGTTTGCCCTACAAACGACGGGGCCGTCGGGGGCGAAGACGTCCGCATAGAAATAGGACGGGCTGATCCCGCTTGTGGGCGGAAACCTGCGACGTACCCCTTAGCGGAGCTACTTTTTCGCGACCGCGTTCAAGCGCGCGTTCAAACGGGACTTGTAGCGCGACGCGGTGTTCTCGTGAAGCACGCCCTTCTGGACGGCTTTGTCGAGGGCGGAGACAGTTTGCCGAAAAATCTGCTCGGCTCCCGGCTTGTCGCCTTTGGCGAGCGACTCGCGCAAGTCGCGCAACGCGCTGCGCAGGCGGGAAGTGTTGGCGCGGTTGCGAGCCGTGCGTTTCTCAGTCTGACGGGTGCGCTTCAGCGCCGAAAAATGATTTGCCATGTAATCTCGTTTACCTTACGTTCTCTGGATTTCTCTTGCTTGGATTCTAGCAGAGAGATTCGAGTGGATACGAACGCTATTCTACGGGAGTAAGTCGCGGCTGGTCAAATGGATGGGATCGAAAGCAGGCTTGTGTGGCGGCGGGTCGTGGACCCGCAGGACGGGTCGAAAAGACCCGTGACCACACAGTCTATGCCTGCCATTGACTCCCATCCGACTCCCGGCGTACCCTTATCTCAATGGTTGTTGCTTGCACCTCGGGAGCGAGCATTCCGGTTGGTTCCACCTGCAGAGAGAAGAATTTTGTTGTCGCTGAGACCGGTACGAGTGTGCCTGTGTCGCCGCGACGCCATCTAAGCACCGGCGCGCGGAACGCAACGCGCAGCCGCAGGACGGAGGGATGCGCGAAAACTGAATGAAGAAGAGCATCGAGACGACTCCTCACATTGAAACCCTGTTCGGTACCAGGGATGAAAACTTGCATGTGTTGGAAGACGGTCTGAACATTAACATTGACCTTCGATCCGACTCCATTGAACTGGAAGGGGCGGCGCGCGATGTCGCCCGAGCCGAGCAAGTCTTTTCCGACTACAACCATCTGCAGCGCTCTGGACACGCCTTCAATAACGGCGACTTGAACAGCATGCTGCGCGTCCTGATCGCAGACCCGAAAGCTACCCTGCGCGGACTGGCCGAAGCAGGGCGGCAGCGCTCCTTCGGAAGGCGCACGGTCCAGCCCAAGAGCCTGAATCAGAAACGATACGTCGAGGCCATCGAAAACCACGACATGGTATTCGGGATCGGTCCTGCCGGTACGGGCAAGACATACCTGGCCGTGGCGATGGCAATTTCGGCGCTGCTGGCGAAACGAGTGAACCGGATCATCTTGGCGCGTCCAGCGGTTGAAGCCGGCGAGCGCCTGGGATTTCTTCCAGGGACATTGCAGGACAAGATCGACCCCTACCTGCGTCCGCTTTACGACGCGCTGTACGACATGCTTGATCCAGAAAAGGTTGATCGTTATCTCGAGAAGAATGTAATCGAGATTGCTCCGATCGCATTCATGCGGGGGCGCACGCTCAACGATTCATTCGTGATTCTGGATGAAGCGCAGAACACGACCTCGGAGCAGATGAAGATGTTCGTCACCCGTCTGGGCTTCAACTCCAAGGCGGTGATCACCGGCGACGTCACACAAATCGATTTGCCCAACGCCCGCCGCAGCGGACTGCTGGAAGCGGTGGATATCCTGAAGCGTGTCGAAGGATTGACGTTTGTCTACTTCGATGAAGGCGACGTCGTGCGGCATCACTTGGTGCAGCGCATCATTCGGGCTTATGACGAGCACAAGACAAAATTGGCGGAACAGCAGTTGTCGCTGCTCGAACCCAGGGGCACGAACGGCAAGACCAACGGGGCCGACACTGTGCCACTGCCGAAGAATATTGCAATGCCCGCGGAAGCTGACGCAAAAGAATAAAACGAACATAACTGGCTGGGAGGGCTGCGGTTTTGGCCCTCCCGTTTATTTGGACGAATTCCCCATGGAGAAAGTTTGGTAATCATTCAAGAAAGAGTGGCAGGGTTGACTGAGGCAGCTCTGGCGAAGTTTGTGACGCGTGCGCGGCGGGCCATCGGGCTTCGAGGAGCCGTTAGTGTGCTGGTGACCAGCAGCCGGGAGTTGAAGGGATTGAATCGGCGTTTCCGCGGAAAGAATAAGCCGACGGATGTGCTATCGTTCCCCGCTATACCAGGACTGATGAGGGGATTTGCGGGTGATGTCGCCATCTCCGCGGAAATTGCGGCCCGTAACGCCCGCCAGTTGGGTCACACAGCAGGTGAGGAAATCAGAATTCTCACGTTGCACGCGGTGCTTCATCTCGCCGGATACGATCACGAACCGGACAACGGAGAAATGGCACGCAAGGAAGCGCATTTGCGGAAGTCGCTCGGTCTGCCGGTGGGATTGATTGAGAGAAGAGAACAGTCAGACCGCGGAAAAGTCTTGATGGGAAAGAGCAAGGGCCTGCCTAATGGTGCGCGGTCCCGTAGACCGGAGGTCAAGCGTCCTAGGTCAGGCTTGCGCACCAGACGGGCATCGAGATGAACTTCGTCATCGCTATCGTGTTGCTGATGCTGCTCGGGCTGCTGACTCTCGTCTCCTACGTAGAACGTCTCTACACCGAGATTGGGAAATTCCTTTCCCGCGAGTTCCAGGACAATATCGACGCTTTCGAACACAATGTGGAGCCGAGGCTGCATGTGAGCCGGGCTCGCGCGGCACTGTCGATGGCTGTGCTCACCCAGATGACCACGGCAGCGATTGCCATGCTGGTGGGCTTCACTGTATTCCGTGACCGGGCCTGGAGCATCTACGAAATTCTGCAGGCCACACTGACCCTGATTCTGATCGTGATCGTTTGTAACCAATTTCTGCCTTTCGTTTTCTTCTCCCGGACCAAAGGGCAGTGGCTGATCCGCTGGACGCCTTTCTTGCGAGTCCTCATCTACCTGGTTTTGCCAGTAACCCTGGTGTTGGGATTCTTGCAATCGGTCGCCGCTCTTACCAAGGGCCATTCGGATGAGCAGCCGGAAACCCAGGCGGAAGCTGTGGATGCGTTGATCGAAGCAGGCCAGGAAGAAGGCATCCTGGATGAAAGCAACCGCGACATGATTCAGTCGGTCGTTGAGTTCGGCGAGAAGACGGTACGGGAGGCGATGAAGCCGCGGCCGGAAATCGTCGCCGTTCCGACCAACACCACGGTCGAGCAGTTCATCGAGTTGCTGCGGACGAAGCCGTTCTCGCGAGTGCCGGTTTTCGAAGGCACCATTCACAACATTAAAGGGATCGTTTACGCGCAGGATGTGTTACAGGTGCCGGACACTGAAGCTCACACCCGGACAGTCGACACGCTGATGCGCAAAGATGTTTATTTCGTGCCCGAGAGCAAGCTGGGAAGCGAGCTTCTGCGCGAGATGCGAAAGAACAATATCCGCATGGCCATCGTCGTTGACGAGTACGGCGGGGTAGCGGGACTGGTCACAATTGAGGACCTGGTCGAGGAAATTGTTGGCGAGATTGACGACGAGCACGAGAAAGCCGAAGTCGTGCGCGAGAGCGATCACTCCTATATCGTGCCCGGAAACATGGATGTCGACAGGTTGGATGAGTTGCTGGGAACGCGTCCCGAGGGCAAAGAGTCGGCCACGGTGGCGGGATTGGTAAGTGAATTGGCGGGGCGCATTCCGCAGAAGGGCGAGGTGATAGAAGACGACGGCCTGCGCTTTGAAGTGCTAGAGTCAACTGAGCGGCGAGTTGAACGAGTTCGGATTTCGGCAGTCGAACCCAAACAGATGCGGCTGATTTAAAAGAAGCTGCTAGCTACTGGCTCCTAGCTCCTGGCTTCGAATCGAGCGGATATGGCCGGGTTTCGCGGGATTCTTAGGTCACAAGTCGCATCTTCCATTTAGTTAGACGACACTCAGATCGTGAGCTAGCAGCCAGGAGCCAGAAGCTAGTAGCTTATTCCTATGGCCTTTCATTCCGGATTCGTTTGCATTCTTGGCCGTCCCAACGCCGGCAAGTCCACCTTGCTGAATGCGCTCGTGGGCGAAAGGCTGGCCATTGTCAGTCCCAAGCCGCAGACCACGCGCAACCGCATCCTGGGGATTGTGCAGATTCCCAAGCAAAAGAAAAAGGCGGGCGGGCAGATTGTGCTCATCGACACTCCCGGTGTACACAAGCCAGACAGCTCACTTGGCCGCAAGATGATGTCGGAAGTACGCGAGGCGTTGGAAGGGTGCGACTTGCTCCTGCTGATTGTCGATGTAACCCGCAAGTTTAGTCATGCCGATGAGTCCGTACTCGATATGGCGAAGAAATCTGGAACCCCGGTTTTTCTGCTATTGAACAAGATTGATTTGCTGCGGAATCAGAAAGACAAGTTGCTGCCCATCATCGATGAATACAGCAAGCTTTACGCATTCAAGGAAATCATTCCGCTTTCGGCTCGCAAGCCCGAAGGGTTAGACTTGCTGCTGAAGAAGGTGATCGATGTGTTGCCAGAGGGCCCGCGCTACTTCGCCGAAGATCAAGTGACCGACCAACCGGCGCGCTTCATGGTGGCCGAGATCATCCGTGAGCAGGTATTAATGGAGACTAGTGAAGAGGTTCCCTATGCCACCACGGTGCTGGTCGAACAGTTCGAGGAAGGCGCGAAACTCACGCGAATTGCCGCGGCAATCTACTGTGAGCGGGAGGGGCAGAAGCGGATACTGATTGGCAAGCAGGCTCAGATGCTCAAGAAAATTGGCACGGCCGCGCGCTTGCAGATCGAAAAGATGGTCGGCACTCGTGTATTTCTGGAGCTTTTCGTAAAAGTAAGCCCGGACTGGCGAGAGTCGCACTCGTTTATCGAGGAACTGGACTGGCGCCGGCAATTGGAGTTGCTAACCCATGCCGAAAAGGCTTGAAATAGGCCGACACCGGGTTGTTTGCGGTGTTTTTGACGTTGCCGGACTGGCACTTGGCCTGTAGAATCCCAATAGCCAAGGCCGCGATTGGCCGTTAGAACAACTTCATTAAATGCCCACCAACTCCGAACCAACCTTTGACTTCCTGGCTGACAGGTTACTTTTCAAGCTCCAGGTCACGCTGGCTGCCGATCAATCCGCGGTGGATGCCGTGGTGCAGCGCATCATGGATTCCATTCGCGAGAAGGATTGTGCTGGCGGAAGAGAACCGGCAATCGAACTGGCCCTTTCAGAGGCCCTCGCCAATGCCGTCGTGCATGGAGCCAAATCTGATGCTTCGAAAATCGTCGAATGCGATGTGGCTTGCGATGCAAACCGCAGCCTGCTAATCGTGGTACGCGACCCAGGAGATGGTTTTGATCCTGCGACAATCCCCAGCCCGGTGGTCGGGGAGAACTTGTTTTCCGGCCATGGTCGGGGTGTTTATCTGATTACTCAGCTTATGGACGAGGTGAAGTTCCTGAAAAACGGCACTGAGATCCACATGATCAAGCGGTAAGAGCTTACAGAACTCTACTCCTTCGCGGCAATACCCAGCGTTTTCATCTTCCGGTAGAGATGGCTGCGTTCCAAGCCAAGCACTTCCGCCGTGCGGGTAACGTTGCCGTGATTCTCGTCCATTTTTTTCAGGATGTAGTCGCGCTCGTAAGCGGCACGTGCCTGGTGCAGGGTAGAGAAGTCGGTGCCCGCAGCGCGCCGCGTGCCATCCCGATGAACCAGCGGAGGCAGGTGCTTGCGTTCGAATCGGATCGTGGTTGGATTCATGATCACGATGCGTTCAATCACGTTGCGCAGTTCCCGCACATTGCCGGGCCATGAATAGCGCATGAGCGTATCGATCGCATCGTCGGTAATCTCGCGAAGTCGGCGGCCATATGTGGCGGAAAACTCCTTTAGAAAGTGACGGCCCAGCAGTGGGACGTCTTCCTTGCGCTCCCGTAGTGGTGGCACCGAAAAAGGGATGACGTTAAGTCGGTAAAATAAATCCTCGCGAAAATTTCCTCGGGAAATTTCCTCTTCCAAATCCTTATTCGTCGAAGCAATCACGCGGGCATCCACCGTGATCGGCTCATCGCTGCCGACGGGGACAAAGCGCTGCTCATCGAGCGTCCGCAAAACCTTCGATTGGGTCTTCAGGCTCATGTCGCCGATCTCGTCAAGAAAAAGCGTGCCGCCATGGGCCTTCTGAAATGTTCCTTCCTTGTCTCCCGTGGCTCCAGGGAAGGAACCTTTACGGTGACCAAAGAGCTCGCTCTCGATCAGATCTTCGGGAATCGCGGCGCAGTTCACCTCGACGAACATTTCGTCCTTGCGCAGACCCTGGGCGTGAATGGCATGGGCCACTAATTCTTTGCCAGTTCCCGACTCGCCATAAATGAGAACCCGGCCATTGGTCGGAGCCATAATCTGGATTTGCTGGCGCAGCGCCTTCATGGGGATGCTATCGCCCACGATTACGCTTTTCGGAATGAGCTGCTTCTTGAGTTCGCGGTTCTCTTCGCGCAATCGCTTAGCATCAATTGCGTTCTTGATGAGGATGAGTGTCTTATCAATGGAGAGCGGCTTTTCCAGAAAGTCGTATGCGCCGAGTTTGGTGGCGCGAACGGCAGTCTCGATGGTGCCGTGCCCTGAAATCATGATGACCTCGGGAGCGTTTTCCTTTTCGCGAATCTTTTCCAGAGTTTCCAAGCCGTCGATTCCGGGCAGCCACACATCCAGCAGCACTACATCGAATGCGTGCTTGCTGATGATCTCGAGGCTTGCCTCGCCGCTTTCGGCTGTCGTCGCTTTGAAGCCTTCATCTTCCAGCACGCCCTTGAGCGACTGGCGGATCGTGGGTTCATCGTCAACGATGAGGATGTTATGCATGTTGGTTGACGGAGGGCTCAGCGACAGCGTCGGATACGATTGGCAGTTCGACCACGAAGCGGGCGCCGACCGGCTGATTCTCTTCCACGCGAATGGACCCGTGGTGATCTTCAACAATACGATTCACGATGGCAAGCCCAAGACCGGTTCCGCGCTTCTTGGTGGAGAAGTATGGGAGAAACAGCCGTTCTTTCAACTCCCGCGTAACGCCGTGGCCAGTATCGGCGACGGTAATCTCCACGACATCGCGGCTGGCCACCAGCGCGGTGGAAATCTGAATCTCGCGAAAGAGCGCATCCTGCATCGCTTCAGCCGCGTTGTCCAGCAGATTGGCTAGTGCTCGTTTGATAGCTTCGGCGTCCGCCATCACGTTCGGCAACTCCGGCGCCAGAGAGGTACGCACCCGGATGTTGTCCAGGCGGTCGTTGAACATAGCCAGAGTGCTTTCCACGATGGAGTTGATATTGGCCGATTGTGGCCGCGCCGTGGGGAAGCGCGCCAGAGTTGAAAACTCATCGACCAGCGTGCGCACCGTCTCCACGGCTCCGGCTATGGTTTCGGCACAGCTATAGAGCACTTGCAGCGAAGCTGGATCGCGAGGCGTACCGCGCTCAAGGTGTCTACGGATGCGCTCCGCGGAGAGCGCAATCGGGGTCAGAGGATTCTTGATTTCATGAGCAACGCGTCTGGCCACCTCGCGCCATGCGGCCTGCTTCTGCGCCTTGAGCAATTCAGAGAGGTCTTCAAACACGAGAACATATCCCAACCCTTGCCCATCGTGCTTCAGGGTAGCCACGGTCACAGCGACGTTCAAGGTAGCGCGCTGTACAACCATTTCCATCTGGGTGGTGGTGGTGCCCATGCGGTCGGCACGGCGCAGCAAGGGTTCAAGATCTTCCAGGACCTCGGGAGCAAACACATCGCGCAAGGGGGCGCCGATTAGAACGCTCGGCCTCCCAGATTCCGCACCGGAAGGATGGAATAAGCGAAGCAAACCATGATTCGCGTGGGTGACGAGTCTGTCCGCGTTCAACGAAAGCACGCCGTTCGGGATGCTTTCCAGGATGGTTTCAATATGGCGGCGCCGCTGCTCCAGGGCGATGTTTGCGGCGCCAAGGTCGCGGCTCGAAGCCTCAATCTGTTGACGGCTGGACTCCAATTCTTCAGCCATGCGGTTGAACGAGTGAACCAGATCGCCGATTTCGTCGGCGGCACGGACTTCGACGCGGTAATCAAGCCGTCCACGAGAAATCTCCTGCGTCGCTTCAGCCAGTGCGACCACCGGACGCGTAACCAGTTTGGAGAGAAATAGTGCGAACCAGGTCGTAGCGAAAAGCACCATCACGGTAAGGAGCAGCAATACTTCCATGTAGGTTCGTCGAACCAGTCTGCGTTCGCGGGCGAGGTCAAGGTAACGCTGCTGGCTGCTTTCTACCTGTTTGACGGTTTCAGAAAACTGTTTGGGCAAGGGTATGCCCACCAGAATCAAACCATGATCACCGACCTGCGCAGCGCCCAGAATGTACTCGGTTTGTTCCCAAGTAAAAGGAGTCGGAGTCTTCGATTTCGCACGCTCCAGAGGAAGCTTGGCTTTCAGTTGAGGCCAGGGAGCGGGTAAGCCGAAGCTGGTCTCCGCCTCGTCGTCGACAATCGCCAGCGCGAACCCACCTTGCAGTGTGGGCGCGTGACGCTGAAACGATCTGGTCACCGCGGAAAAGTTTCCACTTGCAAAAGCAGATTGCGTCTCTGGCGTAGCTGCTATGGTTTCAGCTTCAGCCCGCGTGTTTTGTGCCGCATAGTTCGAAAGCAGCGCTGCCATGATCGCCGTATCCCGCCGCACTTCTTCCACCGGGCTGGAGAACCACTTATCAATCGAGCGGTTCATCAGCACGTAGGCGAAGAAGAACATGCCGATTACGGGCAGAAACGAAAGCAGAAGACTCCCCACTACCAGACGGGTGCGGAATTTCGATCCAAGAACACCCAGCCTTCTCTCCGCAAAGAGCTTGAGGAGGTTTCGGGCCAGGACGAAGGTCAGGGCCACGAACAGGAGAAAGATCAGTGCCGAAAGAGAAGCAAAAAACAGCAGCTGCTGGTTGGTATTTGGATTGAGAGGCAGGTCAAATGAAGTCAGCGAAAGCAGCACGGCAAAGAGCAGCACGATCCCCACTGCCAGCGGGATAATGACCTTCTTCCGGCTGGAAGGTTTGCGGTCCGGTCGAATTGGATTGGAAGCAGCCACGTTCGCTGACAGCCGTCAACTTTGATCGATGAAGCTTGCAAGCTTGTCTGGCTCATTATAAGCGGACGCCTCGCCAAGCGGTCACTCGCCAGTCAACCATCCATCCCGCGGAGCTGGACACCATGCGGCTGCCTGTCTAAAGGGATGGAAGTCGGAAGCCTTAGCTTGAGGATCACCGGGAAGGCCCGTGAAAACGCAAAGCCGGCGCAATCCCGCCGCGCCAAGTTTAGAGAACTCTAATGCCCGGAAACGGCTTGACCAGATTGACCCTTGGGCTTACCGAAGTTCATGCCCCTCTGACCTTCCTTGCTCTGCCAGAGTGCGTCTGGCGGCCATTTCACGCGGTGGAAAGGCGTTCCCCGTTTCCCTACGCACGGTACAAGTACCAAAGTTACTGGTGAAGTAACGCATCTGCTGTGACAATTTGTGTCAACGCGATAGGCTGCAACTTCTCCCCTAATATGCAGCGAAGTCGCGTGAGCAAAGCGAAGTCGACGTCATTCCTCTGCCGCTCAGATAGGAGATCGAGGTATGTCTCAACGGCTGGGTGATCTTCTTGTGAAAGAGAAGGTCATTACCCCAGAGCAGTTGGAACAAGCAACGAAGACTCAGAAGGAAACCAACGTCCGCCTGGGCGCTGCCCTGGTGAAGTTGGGATTCCTGACTGATGAAGACGTCACCAACTTTCTTTCCCGGCAGTACGGCGTACCCGCCATCAACCTTTCCTATTTCGAGATTGACCCCGCAGTTGTCAAGCTGATTCCGTTTGAAACTGCCAAACGTTATCAAATTCTGCCATTGAGCCGGGTCGGTGCTTCTCTGACCATCGCGATGGTGGACCCGACAAACGTGTTCGCCATGGACGATATCAAGTTCATGACCGGGTTCAACATCGAGCCTGTCGTCGCGTCGGAAAGCTCAATTCTCGAGGGCATTGATAAAGCGTACGGCAACACCAAGGAAGAGGACCTCGAGCAGGTAATGCTGTCGATGTCGGAGATGGATGAATCCGACGTCGAACTGCAGGCGGATCAAGCGGAGCTTGGACTCGCGGACTTGGAGAAGGCAGCCGATGAAGCTCCTATCGTCAAGCTGGTCAACTTAGTGTTGACCGACGCCGTGAAACGGGGGGCTAGCGACATCCACATGGAGCCATACGAAAAGGAATTTCGCGTGCGCTTCCGTATTGACGGTGTGCTGCAAAGCATTATGACGCCGCCGCTCAAGTTGAAGGATGCCATCATTTCGCGCGTGAAGATTATGTCCAAGCTGGATATCAGCGAGAAGCGGTTGCCGCAAGACGGCCGCATCATGCTGAAGATGAACATCGGCGGCCGCAAGAAGCAACTCGATTTCCGTGTCAGCACGCTGCCCACGCTGTGGGGAGAAAAAATCGTGCTCCGCTTGCTCGACAAAGAAAACCTCCGGCTGGATATGACCAAGCTGGGTTTCGAACCCGAGTCTCTGGTCAAATTTGAGAAAGCGATTCTGAAGCCCTACGGCATGGTGCTGGTCACCGGGCCAACTGGATCGGGCAAGACCAACACGCTGTACTCCTCGATCTCTCAATTGAATAAACCGGATACCAACATCATGACTGCGGAAGACCCGGTCGAATTCCAGTTAGCCGGTGTGAACCAAGTCCAGATGAAAGAGCAGATCGGGTTAAATTTTGCCACCGCCCTGCGCGCCTTTTTGCGGCAAGACCCCAACATCATTCTGGTGGGCGAAATCCGAGACTTTGAAACCGCCGAAATCGCGATCAAAGCCGCTCTTACCGGACACCTGGTGCTCTCCACGCTGCACACCAACGGCGCACCGGAGACCATTACCCGGCTCATGAACATGGGCATTGAACCGTTTCTGGTCGCGACTTCAGTGCACCTGATCTGCGCGCAGCGCCTGGTTCGCCGTATCTGCAAAGAATGTACAGAGGTCGTCGATGTGCCCCATCAAACCTTGCTCGAGGAGGGGTACAGCCCAGAGGAAGTCAAGACCGTAAAGATCCAAAAGGGCAAAGGGTGCGGTGTCTGCAACAACACTGGCTACAAGGGCCGCTGTGGTTTGTACGAAGTCATGGAAGTAGATGACGAAATCAGAGAACTGGTGCTCGTGGGCGCGTCGGCGGTGGAACTGAAAAAGAAGGCAATCGAGCGCGGAATGATTACCCTGCGGCGCAGCGGGCTGATCAAAGTTGCCGCCGGGATGACCACGCTCGAAGAAGTGGCTCGCGAGACTATTCACTAAAGATCGCAAGAGGAAGAAAGGGAATAAAAGATGTCGCTCGCATTAAGTGATCTGCTGAAAAGAATGTTGGAGATGTCGGGAAGCGATCTTCACCTTACCACGAATTCGCCACCGCAGATCCGCGTGCACGGGCACCTGGTGCCGTTGGACCTGCCGCAGATGACGCCTGCCGAAACTAAACAGCTGGCCTACAGCGTCATGACCGATTCGCAGAAGCATCGTTTTGAAGAGAATCTAGAGTTGGATTTTTCTTTTGGATTGAAAGGGCTGGCTCGCTTCCGTGCCAACGTGTTCAACCAGCGGGGTGCGACTTCGGCCGTCTTTCGTCTGATTCCCTTCGAGATCAAGTCGTTTAATCAGTTGGGACTTCCCGCGGTGGTGAGCAAGATGTGCGACAAGCCTCGCGGCTTGGTGCTGGTCACAGGCCCGACCGGATCGGGCAAATCCACTACGCTCGCCGCCATGATTGACAAGATCAATACCGAGCGGCACGACCACATCCTCACCATCGAGGATCCGATCGAATTCGTGCACATGAACAAGAATTGCGTGGTCAATCAACGCGAAGTGCATGCCGACACCAAGAGCTTTACTGACGCCCTGCGCGCCGCGCTTCGTGAGGACCCCGACGTGGTGCTGATCGGCGAAATGCGCGACTTGGAGACCATTGAATCGGCGCTGCGTATCGCCGAAACCGGCCACCTCACGTTCGGCACGCTGCACACCAACTCGGCATCGTCCACCATCAACCGAATTATCGATGTGTTCCCGGCACACCAGCAGTCCCAGATCCGGGCGCAATTGTCGTTGGTGCTGGAGGGCATCATGTGCCAAAGCTTGTTACCCAGCGCGGATGGCAAGGGCCGCGCCATGGGTATGGAAATTCTGGTGCCGAATGCAGCCGTCCGCAATCTGATTCGCGAAGACAAGATCCATCAGATCTATTCCTCGATGCAGTCGGGTCAGGACAAGTTTGGCATGCAGACATTCAATCAGGCGCTGGCGACCCTTTACTTCCAGAAGCAAATCACTCTGGAAGTCGCCATGGCTCGGTCCAGTAACGTGGACGAGCTGCAAGAGATGATCAACCGCGGCGCCGGACTATTAAACCGCAACCAGTCCGCGACTGCGGTCAAGGGCGCAGCCACTGGGAAGCGCTAAACGATTTTTGTGCGAACTGTTTAGTTTCAGTTCGAGGGAGCAGTTTTTGCAGTAGGAAACCGTAGCGCGAACGAACGGGCGCTGCGGAAGGAACGATTTAGGAAGCAAGGAGAGGTCCACCATGCCAGTTTTTACATATTCCGGGAAGAGCGAAAACGGAGAAAAAGTCAGCGGCGAGAGGGTTGCGCCCAATAAACAAGCGTTGGCCACTCAATTGCGCAAGGAGCGTATCAACGCGGGGGCCATCCGGGAAAAAGGCAAAGAGTTTGCCATGCCGACATTTGGCTCGGGCAAGGTCAAGACCAAGGAGATCGCCATCTTCTTCCGTCAGTTCTCGGTCATGATCGATGCTGGTTTGCCCCTGGTGCAGTGTCTCGAGATCCTGGCGGCCAACCAGGAGAACCAGGCATTCCAAAAAACGCTGACGGGTGTGCGGACCACGGTGGAAGGCGGTTCAACCCTGGCCAACGCAATGCGGCAGTTTCCAAAGGTCTTCGATGACTTGTCCACGAACATGATCGAGGCCGGCGAGACTGGCGGTATTCTCGACATCATCCTGCAGCGCCTGGCGCAGTACGTCGAAAAGGCGGTGAAGCTGAAGGGCGCAGTGAAATCTGCTTTGATCTACCCGGTGTCGGTCATCAGTCTGGCCATCCTGGTTGTGGGCGCGTTGCTGAAATGGGTAGTTCCGATTTTCGCCAACCTTTTCGCCGGGTTGGGCGTGGCTTTGCCACTGCCCACCCGCGTGGTGATGGGGTTGAGCGCATTCGTGGGACAGTTCTGGTGGTTCTTCATCGTCGGCGTTGTGGCTCTCTTTTTTGGCGTGAAGCAGATCCGCAAGAATCCCAAGGGCCGTTACTATCTTGACTATTCACTGCTGAAAATGCCCGTCCTCGGCATGCTGCTGCGCAAGATTGCAGTCGCGCGCTTTACCCGGACTCTGGGTACGCTGATTACCTCGGGTGTGCCCATTCTTGAAGGTTTGAGCATCACCGCAAGAACCTCTGGAAACGCCGTTCTGGAAGAAGCGTTGCTGAAGGTGCGCAAGGCAATTGAAGAAGGCCGCACGATCGTCGATCCACTGCGCGAATCGGGAGTCTTTCCCAGCATGGTGACCCAGATGATCGGCGTTGGCGAAGCCACCGGCGCTATGGATGCCATGCTGCAAAAGATCGCCGACTTCTACGAGGATGAAGTCGATACGGCGACCAAGGACATGCTCGCTATGTTGGAGCCAATCTTGATCGCCTTCCTGGGTGTTGCCGTCGGCGGCATCGTCATTTCGCTGTATATGCCGTTGTTCTCGATGATCGCCAAGCTGGCCGGCTAGTCACGAAAAATGATGGGCGGAGCGCCGGACTTCAGGAGCCGGGCTTCAGGAAAAGAAGCCTGTGGAACTCCGCCCGAAGTGAAAAAGGTCTTCCGAAGGGTCCCGGCTACGTGATCGAAGCCCCGTTCCGAAGGAAGAGCAGAGAAACTGGGATCAGGCATGCAATCCATGTTCGATGAGCGGCAGTGGCTGGCCTGGCTGGTCAAGGTTCGCATCCTCATCCTTACACTTCTATTGGGAATCGAGCTTGCTATCTCGCGGCTCACTCCCACTCCTTTACCGCTACGGCTGTTCGTCAATGCCATTGTCCTGTGGTACGGGATCTCAATCTTTTACATTTTGCTGCTCTCTTTCTGGCGGGAATACCGCGTCCAGGCCGTGCTGCAAGTACTCACCGATCTGGCGCTTGTGAGCCTGGTCGTCTACGCGACTGGAGGCGTAGACAGCTCGCTGAATTTTCTCTATCCCCTGGTCATCATCGTGGCGTGCATTCTCTTGCCGCGGGTTTGGGCGTATCTTATAGCGGCGCTGGCGTTCATTCTTTATGGAACGGTTCTGGAGCTTACCTACTTCGCAATTATTCCTTCCTACTCGACCACCCATCCAGAACTGAAGGCACTGCAAGCCGTTATTTTTGTCAACCTGTTCGGCTACCTGGCGGTCTCTTACCTTGCCGGGCTGCTGGCAAACAAGTTACGACAGGTGGACGTAAAGCTGAAGCACACCAGCGGCGCGCTGGAAAATCTGCAAGCCCTGCATGAGAACATCATCCAATCCATCACCGGAGGGCTGATCACCACCGGGCTCGACGGACACATTACGCTGGTCAATACTGCGGCGCAGAAACTATTGGATCGCTCCGAAGAGAACCTGCTGGGTCAGCCGGTCAAGCAACTTTTTCTGGATCCTCTGCCTCATGTTGACTCTGAACCGGCGCATGGCGAAGTCCGATGGGTTGCGCCGAATGGCTATCGCAAGACCTTCCGCGTGCTGGTCTCCGCGCTGGCGGTGCCGGAGCGGGGCACGCTGGGCTTCGTATACACCTTCGATGATCTGACGGAAATCCGGCGACTGGAGCGCGAAGTTCGCATGCAGGACCGTCTGGCCGCGGTAGGGCGGCTGGCGGCGGCGATCGCCCACGAGATCCGCAATCCTCTCACCTCGATCGCCGGCTCCGTAAGCATGCTCTCGGAAATCCCAGATCTGGGCGATGAGCATCGGCGACTGCTGGAGATTGTCACTCGGGAATCAGAGCGGCTCAATACGATCATCACCGATTTTCTGGCGTATTCGCGAGGCCGCCAATATCGGTTCACGAAAGTCGATCTGCTGCCGCTCCTGGAAGACACACTCACGCTGCTGGAGCATCGCCTGGCCGCACAAAATGCTGGCATTCGGGTGGAGCGGAAATACGGTGCGAAGGAAGCATGGGCTTCAGCGGATGGTGACAAACTCAAGCAAGTTTTCTGGAATTTCTGCGAAAACGCTGTGCGCGCGATGCGTGCTGGAGGCACCCTAACCGTCTCACTGGAGACCAGCGGAGAAGACTGGCAAATCAATTTCGCCGATACTGGCCCAGGAATGAGCCAACAGGTCATCGAGAAGATATTCGAGCCGTTTCAGTCGCAATTCGAAGGTGGCACCGGACTTGGTTTAGCGATCGTCTACCAGATCGTGCAAGCCCACGAAGGCAAGGTCTGGGCACGCTCCAAGCTGGGCCAAGGCAGCGTGTTTGTGCTGCGCTTGCGTCGCTTTGTGGTGGGTGAATTGGCTGCGCCCCCGAGAGCGTCCGCACAACAGGCCCCCGCGACGCTCGTCGACACCACCGCCGCGGCCACGGCAGGAGGAGCGCGTGGGTAACATTCTCGTTTGCGATGACGAGCGCTCTATCTGCGAGATGCTGGACATCGCCCTGCGCCGCGAAGGCCACAAGGTTGAGACGGCAAACTCGGGCGAGGCCGCGATGAGGAAACTCGACGGCGCCTTGTACGACGTGATCGTGACTGACATTAAGATGCCGAAGATCGATGGCATTGAGGTGCTGCGCCACGCTCACCAGATTTCCCCAGACTCAGCCGTGATTCTGATGACAGCGGTTGACGACTATGAGGCCGCGGTTCAGGCGGTCAAAGCTGGCGGCGCCACGGATTACATTCGCAAGTCTCCTGGCTTGGTCGACGAAATCAAGCTGGCAATCAATCGGGCGCTGGAGAAGGTGGCTCTGAGCCGCCAGAATTTCGCTTTCAAACGCGACGCCGCCACTCGCAACTCTCTGGACAACATCGTAGGCGTAAGTCCCGCGATGGAGAAACTGAAGCAGACCATTCGCACCGTCGCTTCCACGCAAAGCACCGTCCTGATCTACGGCGAGAGCGGAACCGGAAAGGAGCTTGTGGCGCGAGCACTTCATGTGTGTTCTCCACGTGCCGGCGAGCCATTTGTCTCCATCAATTGCGGCGCTTTCCCCGAAACTCTGCTGGAGAGCGAACTGTTCGGCTATGTGAAAGGCGCATTTACCGGCGCCAACCAGAACAAACGCGGCTTGTTTGAAGTCGCGGACCAGGGCACCATTTTTCTCGACGAGATCAGCGAGATGAGCCTGACCATGCAGGTAAAACTGCTGCGGGTTCTGCAGGAACGCTCGGTGCGCCCGGTGGGTGGAACGACCGAAATTCCCATCGACGTGCGCGTGATCGCCGCTACCAATCGCGATCTCGACAAACAGGTCGCGGAAAATACTTTTCGCGAGGATCTCTACTACCGGCTCAGCGTGATTCCGGTTTCCGTGCCGCCTTTGCGACAGCGCCGTGAAGACATTCCACTTCTGGTGAACCACTTTCTCAAAAAGTACGCGCCCGGAGCGGGCAAGAGCATTCAGAGGGTCAACTCCCAATCGCTGGAAGCGTTGGGAGGCTATGAGTGGCCCGGCAATGTCCGCCAACTTGAAAATACGATCGAGCGCGCGGTCGCTTTGGAGACCGGCGATGAACTGCGCGTCGATCTCCCGGCGGAAAAAGCCAAGGCTCGAGCTGCGGCCGCCGGAGTGGGCCTGCCAGGTGCGGCCACGACCGGGACCCTGAGCGCACTACCCGACGGAATGGATATGGAGAAGTACGTTGCCGACATCGAGAAGTCGCTTCTACTAACTGCGCTCAGCCAATCCAACGGTGTTCAGACTCGCGCGGCGGACCTGCTGAAAATTTCATATCGCTCGTTCCGGCATTTGATGAAGAAGTACGAATTGTAGTCGTTGGACATTGGTCGTTCGCCGTTGGCCCTGGCATCATGGCTATCTTGTAGCGGCCAACGACCGGCGACCAACGATCAACGACTAACGACTAACGACTAACGACTAACGACCGTCTTTCTTCAACTGTTGCTTCCATCCCAGCACCCTCGCCTTGGCACCTTCGGCCTCAGCCTCCGGAATCATGCCCTTCTTCTGGTAGAGAACGGACAGACTCGTATAGGCCAACACGTCGTCCGGATCGATCTCCGAAATGCTCTTGGCTACCACAATGGCTTCGTCGAGTCGTCCGAGATCCTGCAGAGCGCGGGCTAGACCGTGCATGGCTTCGGTGAAAGTCGGATCCGCTTCCAGAGACTTCTCATATTCCGGCACAGCGCGCTCGTGCTCCCCCTCGGAGACCAAGTCCAGAGCGGCATAGTAGTGGTCTTCGGCTTTTTGGCGAGCTTCAGGGTCGGCCATAGAAACAGAAATCCTCAGGCAGAAATGGATTCTAGCATGCAGCGGCGGTGGCCCCGACGAAGCCGATTGCGCGAGTGCGTTTCGTCGAGCGATTGGAGGCGAAGAGCAGTATAGTTGTTAGAGTTGCGGTAGAGCGAACATGCGCTCACAAGAAATTGCTGCGGGATTCCTGCGGGCTATCGGCGTGCTGCTCATCGTTCTCGGAGTAGTTCATACGATAGCGACACCTCATATCCGAGATTTGTTGGGAGAAAGCTCCACCGCGGTATACCAGCGCGCCGTAGGGCCGACTTTATTGAATCATGTGTTAATGGGTATTCTTCTCCTGCCTCTGGGCTACACAACATGGGTCGCCGCCGCCTCCCAGAATCGTCATGCTGCGTGGGCGAGGCGAATCTTGATGGTGAACGGAATCGTTCTGTTGACCCTCCCGGCATCCATTGCGGTCTTCATGCGTCGGCCGGAGTACTACACCGCTCCCTTGTTCCTCACCGGCGTGGCCCTGGTGACGGTCGTTTCATTACTGACGATTGTCGCTGCATGGTTGGTAGGACGATCCGGCTCGGGAGCGATCAGTTAAGATAACCCCATGTCCTACATGTTCCGATTCCTGTGGAACGCGACCCGCGGCCACCACCTTACCCCCTGGCGGAGTCCTTACCTGCTGTGGCGAATCGAAACTTATTGTGGGGTGAAGATGCAACAGATTGGAGTCCTGGAATTCTGGGAGTTCACCTGGCGGGAGCGCAAGAATCTGTGGCGCTTTCTGAAATGGACCGCGGAAATGGAACGCTACGTCCATCCCAAGCCGAAGAGTTCGTGACTCTACTGGCTGTTGGTGGCCGCTGAGGCGCCTTCCAGAACGACATTTACTTCGCTGCCCTTACCGACGCCAACGATTTGCGCGGCAGCGGCGCGATTGGCGGAAATCTCCAAGTACCCCATGCTTCCGAGAATGCCGAAGACCTGGTTCGGCGCACCCTCGGCATAGTTGGCGTGGATCTCGGTGATCTCGTGCTTGCCCACACGAATTTTGAACGCGGGCGGGTTTGCCTGAAACAACGCAGGCACGTCTTGCGGGGTGAAGTTGGTGACGATGTTTCCGAACCTGTCCACCCTCAGAACCACGCCCCGTAATATTTGCGCATCGACTGGCTTGGGCTTGGGCGCATTGAAGCGTACAAAATCGGTGATCTCTTCGCCAAATTTGGCCGGCTCGACACCCTTGGCGAGGTACGCAACCACGGGCGCGAAAACATCCCGCGCGTGAAATGTGCTGCTCACTGGCTGCCGGTAGTAATGTTCCGCGTCGATGTGGCGCACCTGGATGCGCTCCGCATGACTGTAGATCAGAGAAAGCACGCCGTTGTCCGGCGCCACAAAGTAGTGTCGTCCAGTGGACAAAAGAATCGGCCGCCGCGCTGTGCCTACGCCCGGATCGACGACTACGAGGTGGATCGTCCCATTTGGGAAATACGAGTATGCCTGGGCGATAGCCAGGGCTCCGTCGAGAACATCGAACGCCTGTACCGCATGGCAGATGTCCACGATTTCAGCTTCCGGAGCAATATCCAGGATGACGCCCTTAATGGTCCCGACAAAATGATCGTTGAGCCCGAAGTCGGTGGTCAGAGTGATAAGAGGACGGTTCGCCAATGTTCTTCCTTGTCCGAAGCAGAACTCTGCCCGGAAAACTCGAAAGTAACCTGCCACCGAGAGCGGCGTCAAGACACGGAGGTAATTGGTGGTGCATTTCGTAAGACTCGGCGGTTCCTCAAAAGGGCTTTGCGATCTCTGCGTTCTCCGCGGAGGTTCTCAGCGGTCTCTGCGTTTTAAGGTTCTAGATGTGCATCGGGAAACCTAAAATCTTAAAACGCTGAGGTCGCGGAGAAACAGCCGCAGAGTACGCAGAGAAGCCTGACGAACAACGAACTTAAGATGTCATGCCGTAGTTGGCAGCTAACGAAGTAGCGCGCGCTATTCATACCGCAGCGCTTCTACCGGATCGAGGCGAGACGCTTTCAGCGCTGGGAAAAACCCTGAAACTACGCCCACCAGCGACAGGATGGTAAAGGAAACCGCAATCACAACCAGCGAGGCATGCAGAAAGATGTCACCCTCATGGTTGGCGGTCTTATAGAGGTCGCTGTAAAGGGGCATCGGCGGAATCGCCCAGGTAAGAAGAACGGCTACGCCAATGCCGATCAAACCGCCGCAGAAGGTCAGTACGAGGGCCTCCAGGAGAAATTGCATCAGCACCTGCCACTTTCGCGCTCCCAACGCCTTGCGCAACCCAATCTCACGCGTGCGTTCGGTTACTGAAACTAGCATGATGTTCATTACGCCCACGCCGCCGACTCCCAACGTGACCGCGCCAATCAGACCGAGCACCGCTTGCAAGCCGAAGGAGAACCCGTCCAGCATGGTCCGATCTTCGATGGTGTCCCACACCGGCGTCGCCTTTTCGTCTTTCGGATCGAAGTGATGCCGTCGCGCTATGACTTCGCGAGCGGCCGCCAAAGCCTTCTTGTTCAGCTCTGGAGCAGTAGGTTGGATAACGATGAGATCGGGATCCCGAATATTCTTGAGGTCGCGGTAGACATCGAAGGGAACGAATCCATCGTTATTGTCCGGACCGTTGTAAGAGGAATCCTGGATCTTGTTGCGCAAAACTCCGATGACTTCAAAATCCAAGCCCCCGATGCTCACCGATTGGCCCACGGAAGGCGCGCCCTGAAAGACTCTCTGGTTCGCAACATTGCCGAGGATTACGACCCGGTCGTGATCGACGAAATCGCGGTCGCTGAAGTAGCGGCCATCTTCGATATCTAGCTTGCGCATTGGCCCGTAAGGCAGATCCACTCCTCGCACTTTAAGCGACACCACGCGCGTGCCGTACTTGAACGCGAGATTGCGATTCACCTCGCCGCTGACCGCGCGCACGATCGGCACTTCTTCTCGGACGGCCTGAACGTCCTCTTCTTCAAACTTGATTTTCTTACCCGCCCGCTCCCCGCCTGCCTGCATGCTGGTCTGTCCCGGCCAGATTACGATCACGTTGTCGCCCATGTTCAAAAAGGCATGCAGAACACTGCCGCCCAATCCTTGCCCGTAGGCCAGCAGGATGACCACCGACACCAATCCCCACACGATACCCAGCATCGTGAGGACCGACCGAAGCCGGTTGCGCATCAGCGCCTGCCAGCTTTGTGAAATCAGTTCTTTGAGGAACACGCAGCCAGTTGAATTGCCGGATATCTATTTGTCAATTGGAAATTACAACGAGGAAACTCGGATCAGGCACAGGTTCCAGCCGGGCACCTTTGTGTGCTTTGTGGTTATGGCATTTGAACTTCATGAACCACAAAGCACACGAAGGTACACGAAGGATGTCAACGCGCATGCTTTGTTAGCTTATTCCGAGGGAACTTAAACCAAGCTTCTACTGAATGTCGATGTTTCCCGATCCCGTTTCCACTTGAACCGGAACCCCGCCACCGTGAACCTTCCCACGCAATTCTTTGCGTCCCATGGTTCCTTGCACGGTAACCGGTTGGCTCACCGAGATAGATCCCGAGCTAGTATGAGCGTCGAGGTCAAAACCGGCGTCGGACGCCAACTTGAGATGTATGTTGCCGGAGCCGGAATCCACGGTCCACGAACCTGTCGGGTTGCCCTCGGCAGTGATGGTGCCGCTTCCTGCCCGAGCATCCAGCGAACCATGCACACCTCGCAGTTCCATACCACCGGACCCAGTATTGGCGTGCACAGAGCCCGATGCCGTCTGCTGCAGGGTAATGTGTCCACTGCCAGTACGGCCCTCGAATCCGCCCGCGATATCCGTGGCTCGAATCGATCCGCTCCCCGCCTTCGTACGCACATTCCCTTTGACCCGATCGATCTCAATTTCCCCCGAGCCGGTTTCAGCGCGAACCGTATCGCCAATGTCGGAAATTTTCAAACTACCCGATCCCGACTCGATCTCGATCTGTTTTTGCAGGCCTTCGACGCTCTGACTACCCGAGCCGGTGTGGGAGTGCAACTGAGTCTCTGGGGGAACCACCAGGTCATAGCTGATGGAAATGTTGTGCAGCAGTTCCGAGTCATCGATGTGGCCAATCCGAATGTCATTGCCACTCTGCTGGATGGGAGGGTTGGCCTCAATCCGCTTGACTCGCTCGTCGGCATTGCCTCCGAGCCAGTTCGTAGTCTTAATGTGCCCAGTTACCTGAACCTCCGACGAACTTCCCGTGCGTACATTCACACTGCCTGATCCGGTGTTGAGGTCGAGGTTGACCGGGCCAGTGACCTGCAGCGTGCGCTGGAACGAGCCTTCCGACGATGCCGCAACCGACACGGGCAGCAGACAAGCCAGGCTTACGACAAAGACGCCGGCCAAGGTCGCCGAATAATTCCTTCGGGATTTCATTATTCCCTCCTTCACAAGTCACCAACAAACAATTAACCCGCAAGCGTGACCCTGATCGATACCCACTTGATCTATACGAATTTGCTCGAGAAAAGTTTGGTTTATTCGGGGAGTTCTTCCCCGACTGTGTCACTCATAGCGCAGTGACTCAACCGGTGTCATTTCGGCTGCGCGTTGCGCCGGATACATGCCGGCCGTCAGCGTAATCACGGAGAGCGTCAGCACCGACGCTACGATAGACGCGCCAGAAACGATTGGGTGAGGAACAAAATCAGGCAGAGGAATCGCGGACATCGCCGCGCACAGAGCTAAACCAGCTGTTAGCCCCAAAATACCACTGACCACGGTCAGAATCGCAGATTCGGCAAAAAACTGGCGCAGAATGTCGTTGCGAGTGGCTCCCAGCGCTTTACGGACGCCAATCTCGCGGGTGCGCTCGGTCACCGAGACCAGCATGATGTTCATCACCCCAATTCCCCCCAGGCACAGGGTGATCATGGCTACACAGCCGAAAAAGATCGTAATGACGGTAAAAATGTTCTCGACCAGCTTGGCCCCGTCCATCGTGTCCCAGACAAAAAGGGCGTCTTTGTCTTTTTCGTCGAAATGGTGGACCCGGCCCAGCGACCGGCGTACCTGCTGGACTGTTTCTTCGTGTTCGTCAGGATTGCCCACCTCGAACACGATGTCATCCACAAAGCCACGCACCACCCCCTTCTTTTCCGGCCGAGGAAAATCCCGAGCCACGGCTGAGTAGGGTGCGAATAGAAAATCGTTATCCGGCCCGCTGTAGTTCGAGTTTTGCGTCTTCTTTTCGAGCACGCCAATTACCGTGTAGGGAACACCCTTAATTTCGAAATTGGCGCCTACCGCCGGTTTACCGCTGAACAGTTGCTTACGGGCGGCGTCTCCCAATATGACGACCCGGCGACCCTCGGACTCATCCTCCTCCGTCATCAGACGGCCTTCGCTGATCTGCAGGGAACGAAACGTCTGGAAGGCGGGCCAAACGCCGACAACTTCGCGGCTCGCTGAGTTGAACTGGCTTACCTCTGGAACCGCGCGCCTCAACTCCGGGCTCACATTCTTTACCATGTAGCATTCGTCGCGGATCAGGCGGGCGTCGTCGACCGTCAAAGTGATTTCGCGCCCCGCCGCCAGCCCTCCCACCTGAGAACTGGTCCGCCCGCCCCAAATGATGACCAGGTCCTTCCCCAGCGTCTCCATGCGCTTCTTCTGATCCACGCTGAATCCACGGCCCAGCCCCACCAGCAGAATGACCGACGCGATTCCCCAAATAATGCCAAACATGGTCAGGAAGATCCGCATCTTGTGGGCTTTGAACGTGGCGAGCGTCTGCCGGGCGATTTCCAGGAGATTCATGGATCGGGGGAGCTCCATTGAATGCTGGGAAGGAGGATACAACTTTAGGATTCGGATTGGTATAGGCGTTTACAAAAACTCAAACAGCACGCACCGTTAATGGATTCGTAGAAGTGACTGGTCTCCGCGTCCTCTGCGGTCGTTCTCAGCGTCCTCTGCGTTTTAAGGTTTAGCGGCACTTGCCAAACCCAGATCTTAAATCGCAGAGGACGCTGAGAAGAGCCGCAGAGGACCCGGAGATCGGTTCATCCCCATCTCGGACACCACATTACTGCAGGACGACCTGATCGCCTTCCTTCAGCCCGCTGAGAACTTCTGTCTTGGCGCCGTTCGAAATGCCAATGTTGACCGCGAGCTTCTTCTTTCCGTCCTTGGCTTTCGGGTCAGGGATCTCGACCGAGGCTTTCTTGTCTTTGTCGTAGATAATCGCGCCTTCCGGAATCTGCAGCACGTTCTTGTGCTCTTCCAGAATGATTTCCGCGTTAGCGGTCATCTCCGCCTTCAATTCCCCGCCCGGGTTGTTGATGGACACGCGTACTTCGAAGGTGGTCACGTTGTCCTTTTCCACACCCATCGGGGAGATCTTGGTCACCTTGCCATTGAAGGTCTTGTCTTTAAAGGATTCCACTTTGATCCGTGCTGGCTGTCCCAGATAGACCTTGCCGATATCGCTCTCATCCACCTTCCCCTTTACGTAAACCTCGCTGGTGTCCCCCAAAGTCATGACCAGAGTGGCCGAAGAACCCAGCACCAGGATGGAACTGACCGCATCGCCCATTTCGACGTCGCGTGAGAGAACGATGCCATCGATCGGCGACACAATATCGGTGTAACTCAGCTGCTCGTCCAGCTGTTTCAGGTTTGCCTGATCCCTCGCCATTTCTGCCTGGGACTGCGCGATCTTCGCCTTCAAAACCGTGACTTGCGCTTTGGACACGTTCTGTTTGTTTTGGGCCATTTGATAGTTCTTCTGCGCATCGTCCAGTGCAGAATCGGAGACAACGCCATCTTTTTCCATCTCAACCGCGCGGTCATAAGCCCGTTTCAGCAACGGCACGTCAGGACCCTCGGCATCCACTTTGGCGCGCTCGTAGTCGGCCTGCGAGCTGGCCAAATTGGCCTGGGCGGCCTGTAACGCGGCACGAGACTGGTCTACCTGTGCCTCGATCTCAACCTTGTCCAGCTGCGCCAGGAGTTGACCCTTCTTTACCGAATCGCCGTACTCGACCAGGAGCTTCTTCACGATCCCACTGGCTTTGGACTTGACCTCAACCTTGGTGATGGGAGTCACCTTGCCCGTGGCCACCACGCTCTTGGCCAGATCACCTTTGTCGACTTTCGCCAGCTTCGTGGGGTCAATCTTGGTGCCGCCGCGGGTGAAGGCGAAAAGCGCGCCCGCAAACACCAACAGCACCGCTGCAACAATGCCAATAATTATGATTCGCTTGCGCCGCTTCTTTTTACCATTGCTGTTGCCGTTCACATCCGCCTCCTGGGCTGAATCAAGGTCTTCAGCCTTCTATATGGTTACTACGATAATCTTTCGGGTTTTGTTCCTCGGATATAACTTGCTCGGACCTATCCATCCCTATCAATCATGTCCGCTGCGTTAGACCGCCAAAGCTCAGAAATGGAAGCAGAGAATCTTCTCCGTGCAAGAAGGTGGATTTCCAGAGGTAAACCACGAGTACGGCTTTTCTGCCGCACAGCCAATTCTACAACGTCCCTCGCCCACTGGGAATGCGGTACAGCCTTTGAAATGTTAGAATTACCCATCCATGATCGCCTTTGTGCTGATCCGGGTGTTCTTGATCCTGCTCCTGGTCGCAGCCAACGCGTTCTTTGCCGCGGCCGAATTCGCCCTGGTAAGCATTCGCGAAACCCGCATTCAGCAGCTCATCGAAGCCCGGCGTATCGGCGCCCGCATCGTCCAGAAGCTGCACCGCAACCTTGACGAAGTCGTCAACGGCGTCCAGTTGGGAATCACCATAGTAAGCCTGACTCTGGGCTGGGTCGGCGAACCGCTCCTGGCTCACATCGTCGAGGAACTTCTCGGCCAGGTTCCTCACGCTAACGTCTACGCCCACGGCATCGCCATCGGGATCGCCTTCGGCCTGATCACCTGCCTGCACGTGATCCTGGGCGAATTGGTTCCGAAGTCTCTGGCATTGCAACGTGGCGAGCAGGTGGCCCTGGCAGTCGCCGCTCCCATGGAAGTTTTTCTCACCCTGACCCGGCCCTTCATTTTTGCCATGAGCGCCGCCGCCGGCTCGGTATTGCGGGTGTTCGGATCGCGCAAGGTCCGCCAAGGCCCCATACATTCTCCCGACGAACTCAAGCTCATCGTCACCGCCAGCCGCCAGTTCGGACAAATCCCCCCGTTCCAGGAAGAAATGATCCACCACGCCCTTGAGCTCGAAAGCATCACGGTGCGCGAGGTCATGGTGCCGCGGCCGGACATTTTCTCACTGCCCAGCGACCTCTCGCTCGACGAAGCCCTGGCCCGCGTCGTCGAAGAGCAGCATTCCCGCATTCCGATCTATGACCCCCTGCGTGGTCCCGAGCACATCGTCGGAGTCCTCTATTCCAAGGATCTGATGCGCTGGGCTCGCCTCCGCCTCACTCAGCCCCTGGCAGCCCGAGCCTCGGCCCATCGAATCAATCAGATCATGCACGACGTTCTCGTCGTTCCCGAAACCAAGGTGCTCACCGAAATGCTGGAAGAATTCAAAGATCGCAAACGGCACTTGGCTGTGGTCGTGGACGAGTTCGGCTCAACCGCCGGCGTGATCACCGTCGAGGACATTCTGGAGCAATTGGTCGGCGAGATTGAGGATGAGTTCGACGTTCCCCCACCCGAGCAGCCCGTGCTCTCCGGGAAGCTAGCACTCGTACTCGAAGGCTCGTTTGGCATTCGCGATCTCGAGTCCCAATATCAGCTTTCCCTACCACGCGACGGCGGCTTCGAAACTTTGGCCGGATTTGTCCTGGCCCGGCTGCAGAAGATTCCTCGCGTCGGCGACGCTTTCGACTTCGAAGGCCACCGTTTCACCGTCGAACAGATGGAAGGCCACCGCATCGCCAAGGTACAAATCGAGAAGCTGCAAGCCACCGCGGTAGGGAAAGCTGGAGACTGAGAACAGAGAACCGGGAACTGACAACTGGCTTATAAGAAAATGCAAAGACTAAAACAACTGCGCGCCCTGATCGATGAAATTCCACCTCAGCTAAAAGAACTTCAGATCGCCCGAGTGGAACTAAAACCATCACCGTCCAATTGGTCGCCGAAGGAAGAGTTAGGACATCTCTTGGACTCCGCCGCCAACAACCACCAAAGAATTGTCCGTACCCAACTCGAAGATAAGCCCAAAATGCCAGGCTACGACGGCGACGCCTGGGTCAAACTCCATAAGTATCAGCAGCGCAACTGGCAAGAAATGATCGAGCTTTGGCGAGCCCTCAACCAGCAACTGCTCGCTGCCGCCGAGGCCGTGCCCGACTCTGCCTGGTCGCGAACCTGCTCCATCGCCGACTCCCAGCCACTCACGCTAAAATTTGTCTTCGAAGATTACATCGACCACATGCTGCACCACCTAAACCACATTGGGATTGACGTAGGGAAACTGAGAACGGGGAACTGAAAACTAAGAACTGAATTTCATGCTCCGCTACCTCATCCATCGTGTTGTGTACACGTTACCGGTAGTCTGGCTGGTAGTTTCTCTCGTCTTCATCCTCATCCACTTGGTTCCCGGCGATCCCGTCCTGCAAATGCTCGGAGAAGGAGCCCCCGCCACCGACATTCAAGCCACTCGGCACGCCTACGGCCTCGATGTCCCCCTGGGCCGGCAGTACCTCAATTATTGGAAAGGCGTGCTGCACGGCGATCTCGGCCCGTCGCTGCGCTTCAATCAGAACGTCGGAACTCTCATCGCCCAGCGGTATCCATACACTCTGCAGTTAACCTTGGCAGCATTGCTGGTAGCCATTCTGCTCTCAATTCCAGCCGGCGTCCGCTCAGCCCAAAGACGTAATCGCTGGGACGACCGCCTCATCAGCGTAGTCAGCCTCTTCGGACTGTCCTTCCCAAACTTCGCCCTAGGCCCAATCCTGATCTTGTTCTTCGCCATCAGGCTAGGGCTGCTCCCAGTCTCAGGCTCAGGCACCCTCGCGCACTTAGTGCTACCAGCCATCACCATGGGCGGAGCCCTCGCCGCCATCCTGACCCGCATGGTTCGCACCTCCATGCTAGAAGAACTCGGCCAGGACTACATCCGCACCGCCCGCGCCAAAGGCCTGCCAGAGCGCACGGTAGTCTATCGCCACGCCCTGCGCAACGCCATGATCCCAGTAATCACGGTTCTGGGATTACAATTCGGCGCGCTGCTAGCCGGCGCTATCGTGACCGAAACAATCTTCTCCTGGCCCGGCATCGGCCGCCTGACCATCCAGGCGATCGGGAACCGCGATTACTACCTGGTCCAGGGATGTATCCTCGCGATCGGCCTAACCTACATCGCCGTAAATTTCCTGACGGACTTGTTGTACTCAGTGGCGAACCCGAGAATTAGACAATGAGGCGTCGAAGCTCTGTCATCCCGACCGGAGCATTGCGATTAGTGATCGACCGGTTGAGGCGATAGAGAGATGTTGAGTTAATTCATCGCTATTGCGTGAACAAGCTGGAAGTGAGGAGTCGAAATGCTAAGGCGGGGTATGGCTGCCCCGCCTCCTGTGAATTAACCTACGCCGCCTGCATCATTTTTTTCATCCGTTCTTTCATGTCTGCGGGCGAGACATCTTCCACATGCGTGGCGATGCCCCACAGATGTCCAAACGGATCCTGGAGGAAGCCATTGCGGTCTCCATAAAACTGGTCCTGCACCGGCTTCAGGATCTTCGCCCCCTCCGCCTCCGCGCGCTTAACCACGCTATCGACGTCGGGAAGGTATACATACAGGCTCACCGGACTTCCGCCGACGGTGGCGGCGCTGGTGTGTCCCGGTCCCATGCTGGGATTTTCGTCGGCCAGCATGATGTGTGAGTTGCCAATCTTCAACTCGGCGTGACCGACCTTGCCGTCCGGGCCATTCATGCGAACGGTTTCAGTCGCTCCGAAGACTTTCTTGTAATAGTCAATGGCTTTGGCTGCATCCTTGACGATCAGGTATGGTGTGACGGAGTTGTAATCTTTGGGAATATACGAAACTTTGCTCATGATTTTTCTCCTCAGAATGTAAGCTAGAGGTGCTGGTTTATGGAGCGCATGCGGGTTGGTCCGCACCGATAGTCTTCAATAATCAGAACATATTTTTCGAACGGCCACAAGACCGCGTAGCAATCTGATATTCCACTATGTCCACGACCACCATCTCGCTCCAACGCGCCGCCCGCCACAACGTCCTGGCCTCCACCGGAGTCGTGCTGGTCACGCTCTTCGTAGTCTGCGCTCTCTTCGCGCCCTGGATCGCCCCACAAGACCCAGCCCGCATCGACTTGCCAACGCGGCTTGCCGGACCCTCCTTAACCCACTGGTGCGGCACCGACGAACTCGGACGCGACATCCTCTCCCGCCTCATTTACGGCTCGCGCATTTCCATGCTGGTCGGCAGTTGCGTCGTTGCGGCCTCGCTGGCGCTGGGCCTCATCGTGGGATCAATCGCCGGATACTACGGCGGACGCATCGATCGCTTTGTCAACGTGGTCGTGATGAACGCCTTTCTCTCCTTCCCGGGAATTCTACTGGCCATCGCGTTTGTGGCCTTCCGCGGACCGGGTATTTTCAATCTCGTTTTGGCGCTCTCCTTGGGAGGCTGGGTGGGCTATGCCCGCCTGGTTCGCGCCCAGGTGCTCGCCGCCCGCGAGCGTGAATTCGTCGAAGCCGCCCGCTCCCTCGGAGCCAGCGACCTGCGCGTGATCGTCCGCCACATCCTGCCCAACATTATTCAGCCCATCATCGTGCAAGCCGCCATCGGCATGGCAGGTGCAATTCTCGCCGAAGCCACGATGAGCTTCCTCGGTCTGGGCGTACCGCCCCCAACCGCCAGTTGGGGCACCATGCTCAACGACGGCCGTGCCCACCTCTTTGACGCGCCCCATCTGGTAATCTTTCCTGCCATGGCCGTGATGCTGGCCGTGCTGTCATTCAATTTCATCGGAGACGCCCTGCGCGACTTTCTCGATCCGCGCTCGCGCATCGAAGCCGGCCTCTAACAAGGTGCCTCGCGATATTTCTCGGGAAAACTACGTCGACGAAGGTGGCAGTGTAGGTCCGCTGGACGCTGCCGTTGGCCTAGCCGGCGTGATGCTCCGAAGATATTCCTCCAGATCCTGCATGATGTCCCGGAAGTTTTCCTCGCCTGCGATGTCGAGCACCACGAAACCAAGCACCATGGCTTTGAACAAGCTTGGTTTGCCTTTGAGCTTCTCTCGGAGCTCTTCCGATTTGCTCACGATTTGCTGTTTCTCTTCGGTGCTCAAGTTTTGAAACGAAGCAAGAGAGATGCTGACGAAACTATTGGGGTTGTCGAAATCGGACTCCGAACTCATCACGGCCGCAATACGCTTGGCCAGTTCAAAAACCAGTTGTTGACGGCGGGCGGCGCGTAATCGGTCAATCTTCCGGTCAACAATGCGTAGGATGGAGCTGATTACAAGATCGGGGCCGATCGGGATATCCTTGCCGTCATCGCTACGGAAGATGAACAGCTTGGAGCGAAGCACCGCCATGGCTCCAAATCCGGCAACGATGGCAGCCAGCAACGGCGGATCCTGGGCAGCGGGAAATATCTTCTCACCGTAAGTGCGAAGCAGAAAATAGGCGCAACCGGAGAGCACGCCGTTGATCAGGAGATAGAGAATGCCATATCGATTGAAGGTCGCCCGCAGTGGTTCATCGCGATAGCGTGTAATGATTTCCGAAAAGCCTACCAGTTCCCCAAAGGAGATAGCCAGAGTTGCATACCAAATCGTGGGAAGCGTACCTGGAAGAACCACCCATATGGAGAGCAGAGGAAGAGCAGTGATGGAAAGGAACAGGACAAGCGCCGCGAACGCAGTGGCTCCCCACTGGCGAACCCGCTCTGCATATCTTGCTGGCAACGGCTCTGACTCCTTGGGGGAAGTTCAGTTCCGTTTCATCGGGCCTTGCTTCCGCCCATAATCTTCTCGATATAATCGCGGCCGCGCGGCGTCAGCGTGATTTGATAATTTCCCTTACGATCACTCCGATCGATCTCAATCCAGCGAAAACGGTCGGCTAAGACCTCGAGGACTGGAGATAAGTCCTGCAGACTGACATCGAGAGTGTCGACTAACTGGAATGTGGTTTGTTTGCCTAGCGGGTCGCGGCTGAGGGCGGTCAAAACAGGTCCTCCCAACGCCACCGCAGCTTCATCAATCGCCGATTGACTGGAAGAGGCCGGTGTATCTTGAGCCGACGGCTGTTTTTCGGGGCCGATCAAGTAGTCCAGGTTTGACAGGGGCTTCTGCATGGCCGTCCTGACGTTGATCATAGGCTTCCTCCCCGGGGCGTGTCAAAGAGCGCTGCCCTCCACACCTGGCCAAAACATATCGCTGGATCTCTCTCTCCGCATCCTGCATCACTACGTCAGCAAGCCCAAGGAGATAAATCATGATTGCACGCATCTGGCGCGGTACCACCCGCGAAGCCGACAAAGACACTTACTTCGAATATCTCCAGAAAACAGGGTTGAAGGAATACGCGTCCATTCCCGGCAACCAGGGCGTGTGGGTCTTGCGGCGTGTGGACGACGGAAAATCCGAGTTCACCCTGATCTCGCTGTGGGATTCATGGGATGCCATCAAAGCCTTCGCTGGCCCGGATCCGGAGAAAGCCGTGTTCTACCCCGAAGACGACAACTTCTTGCTGGAGCGAGGTCCACGAGTCATCCACTACGAAGTGCTAGCAAGCCCCACCCGCTAAGCCAGTGTGGCGCGGACACTCGTGTCCGCGGCCTTTGACGTTGCTTTTATGGAGACGGGTCTTCGAACCCTTGGATCGTTTATTTCTTCAACCCCGCCGTAAAGTTCGTGACCACGGTCACAGATTGGCTGACCTGCTGCGGCACTCGGTCAAGAAGAATTTTCTTGCCGTCGGGCGAGACGTCATAAAGGGGGACGCTCGGGACGGTCCAATTACTAACGAGCGTCTGCGGTGTACCGAATTGCAGGGCGCTGCCGGCTGCATTTACAGGCACTGCAAGAAGACTGTAGGTCGGATCGAAATAATACAGTTCCTTGCTGTCTTTACTCCAGCGCGGCATTACTCCGCCGTTGGCCGAGACCTGCCACTTGCCCTGACCTCCACCAAAAGCGACCACATACACTTGAACCGTGCCGGATTCGCCGGAGTTGTACGCGATCCAATGGCCATCCGGGGAGAGCTTTGCATTTCCTCCCCGCTCCAGGACCAGCGAAGGCTTGCGGTCGCCCTCCAACGGCAATGACCAGGTCTGGTGAATGGGGCCTAACCCCGAGAGGGGCCGCGAATAGAGCAGGAATTTTCCATCGCGCGACCAATCGGTGGGCACGATCGTGAGCTCATCGCTGACCAAGAGTTCCTCTGCGCCGCTGCCGTCGGAGTGCTTGCGGTAGATGCCATAACGGCCATTCCGAGCGGACTCGTACGCGACCCACACGCCATCGGGCGACCATTGGGGAGAAGTATTCCCGACCGGCCCAAAGGTCAGCCGAGTGCGAACCCCGCGCGCCAGATCGAGCACCCAGATGTCAGTCTCGCCAGCGTTAATCTGCATCGCGACCCGGTCTCCTTCCGGTGAAAGGACGCCACTTTGCAAGTCTGTAACCTTGTCCGCGATGGTGCTGATCTGTTTTGTGTTGCGGTCCACCCAGACCAACTGCACGTCGCCGGAGGCGCCGCTGGCAAAAATGAGTAATCCGTCTTCCGATGCGGAGGCGTCCATGTGCCAGGTAGCGGCATCGTTCATCACGCCCGTGAGCACGTTTTGCGGGCTGCCGCTCAATTTTCCAGACGAGGGATCGAAAGCTTGTGCCATCAACTGCTCGCCACGCCCGAACAAAAGGAAGCCATCGGCATAAATGGCATTTGTTTGCGAATGAAACAGCGGACGATTTTCTTTGCCATCGAGCGAGGCGTAATAAATTGTGTTGTTCGCCGATTTCGTGGGATCGTGGTGCATTGCCAGATAGAGAACATGCTGGCCGTCGGGAAGAAAAAATGGCCAGCGATGCGAGGTGTGTTGCGCCGCATCGATGGAGGTGAAGGCGGATGCAGTTCCCCCGCTGGCGTTGACGCGCAATAAAGGCGAAATCGGGCCGGCAGAGAACAGGATTTCGTCACCCGGCCCCCATGCGGCGCCGCGCCCGAGCGCAGCGTCACAAACTACCTGTGCTGTGCCGCCACTGAGATCAATCGTCTTCAGCTTGCTCTCGGCAAAGAATCCTACGGCATGGCTGTCCGGCGACCAGAACGGAAACATCGCACCAGCGGTGCCGGGGAGCATGCGCGCCTCCAATGTATTCGTGGGACGGACCCAGAGTGCCGTCTTGCCATCCGCAGCGGTGGCGGCAAAAGCAATCGCCGCGCCATCGGGCGAAAGTACCGGCGGCCCAGCAGAATCGCCGGTGAGATTGAGAGTGGTTTTCTCAGGAGGATCAATCACGGCGCGGATGGAGCGCACGGATTGAGCCGGATGGTAAAAGAGGATCGCAGCAGCCGCACCCACGACTATCGCCGCTACGACTGCCGCAGCCCAACCGACGCGCTCTTTCTTTTTCGCTGGCTCAGGCATCGCGGCCGCAACCGCTGGGGCCGGCCGGTCCACCGCAATCCATTGCAGCTCCAGCTTGATGTCTTGCGCCGACTGGTAGCGCTCTTCCGGATTCTTCTGCAGGCAGGTTGTCACCACATGTTCAAAGCCAGCCGGCGTGTTCGGCTTGAGTGCAGTGATCGGTGCCGGATCGGACTCCAGAATCGACGATGCCAGCGAGATTTGACTCTTCCCTGAAAACGGACGCTTGCCCGCCACCATTTCATACAGCACGGCTCCAAATGCAAAAATATCGCTGCGAGCATCCGCTTCTTTCCCTTCAATCTGCTCTGGAGCCATGTACTGAATGGTGCCGACGATGCTGCCTGCCGTGGTCAGAGGACTCAGCGGGCTCGGTCCACTCAACGTGGCTACTGCGGTAAACGAAGGCGGCGCGGCTCCCGATCCCGACATCGCAGTCTGGATTCCCAGCGGTTTCGCCAGACCAAAGTCCATCAGTTTCGCGCCGCCCGTCGTCAGCATGATGTTTCCCGGCTTCAAATCGCGGTGCACAATACCACTGCGGTGAGCCACCGCCAGCGCTTCCGCGACGTCACTTCCAATCTTGAAAACTTCGGCCAGCGGCAACCCACCCTTACGGAGTTTTTCGGCGAGAGTTTCCCCTTCCAGAAACTCCATCACCAGAAAATCAGTGCCGTCTTGCGAGCCGATATCGTAAAGCTGGCAGATGTGGGGATGGTTTAGCGAAGAAATGGCCCGCGCCTCGCGTTCCATGCGCTGCTTCAATTCAGGAGAGGAGGAAAGATGCGAGGCTAGAACCTTCACCGCCACAACGCGATCGAGGCGCGTATCGCGAGCGCGATAGACCTCTCCCATACCGCCTGAGCCCAGCAGCGATTGGATTTCGTACGGCCCGAGTTTGGTGCCCGCAGTAAGAGCCATCCGTGCGCGCAATTATAGCCTGAGCAAGTTGCTGCTGATCCAACGATTCTGGATGGTTGGTCAGTTGATCGGAAGTAAAACAGATCGCGATATGCGGATCGCTGCCTACAAATCGGCTTCTCGAGCGTGTCATTTCGAACCTGAGTTCTTAACAAACTGACTCCTAGGCGACGGTCTACCCGAAACTGACCCAGTATCGGAATTTGACGGGCGGTAGTCACCCCACAGCCTCCTAACCGCATGGAAACACGCCAAATCTAATTCTTGACAACAATTGCAAATTGCAATATAAATATCGCGATATTTGATATGACGTTAGGCGAGAAAATCCGCTACTTGCGTGAAGTGGAAGGCTCGCTGCGCGGCCTGGACCGTCCCATGACCCAACTCGAACTGGTGCGCGCTATCCGCAAGCAGCTGGGCAAGACCATCAGCCAGTCGTACGTGTCGCAGATCGAAAGCGGAACCCGTCCTCACATGACGCAATCGACGCGCACCCTGCTGGCCAAGTTTTTCAAAGTCCATCCCGGATTCCTGGTCGACGATCCCGTGGGCTATCACACTGAGTTGGTCTCCGACCTGCGCACGACGGAAGGCAAGCTGGACGTTTGGCTCCTGCAGGGTTCAGAGCGCTTCGCCAGCGACCCGGAAGTGAGTGAGGTCATGATTAAGGCGGCGCGCGAAAAAGACACCCGGCGCTGTCTCATCCTGCTGGGCACGATCCTCGATACGCCCGGCCTTGCCGACCGGCTGCTCGAGGCGCTGAAGCCGCAGGCAGCACGGGTTGCAACCAATCGCATGAGCGGCGGGAGGTGCGCGCAATGACTTGGGCGAATTTCTATCTCGTCTGCTTTGCCGTGGGACTCGTGTTCTCCCTGCTTTCGTTTTTTACCGCAGGCGTGCGCTGGCATTTGCACTTGCCTCATTTGCCGCATGCGCCCGTCACACATGGTCCCGTAGCGGGACATTCAGCCTCGGTAAAGGGTGGGGCACGCGGGCAGACTGGCCAAATCTCGCCCTTCAACTTCGTGAGCTTTGCCGCGTTCCTGGCATGGTTCGGCGGGACCGGCTATCTGCTGACACGCTTTTGGACGATATGGTTCGCAATGGGACTCGGGATAGCGCTGCTCAGCGGGGTGAGTGGAGCGGGAATTATTTACCTGTTTCTCAGCAAGGTGCTGATGTCGGAAGAGGAGAATCTGGATCCCGCCGACTACGAGATGACTGGCGTGCTGGGACGCACTTCCGTTCCCATTCGCCAGGGCGGCACAGGAGAAATTATCTACTCGCAAGCGGGAACCCGCAAAACCTGCGGCGCGCGCGCCGAAGACGGCACCGCCATCGCCAAGGGAGCCGAAGTAATCGTGACCCGCTACGAAAAAGGAATAGCCTACGTGCGCCTATGGACCGAAATGACGGGAGAACAACCGTCCGCCGAGGCCGGGGAAAACTGAGATTAAATGGAGGACGGGCGTCTCGCCCGTCCGGTTGCGAAGGTTTTTGAGTGCAGAGGTTGAGCTAGATGAACCGCAAAGTGTTTCAGACATTGACTTGGCTAATGTGGCTTGCACTGCCCATTACGGCATTTCGCTTCTGGCTGGCATGGGATCGCCTGCCGCTTCGGATGGCGACGCATTTCAACCTCAATGGTCAGCCCAACGGTTGGATGCCGCGCGAAACCGCCCTTTACTTTGCCCTTGGAGTTACGGCATTGGTGGTCGTGGTCTTCACGGTCATAGCTTACGTCGCTCACAAGACTCACGCCCCGGATCTTTTGTCCTGGTCTCTTCTGGGTTTCTTCTACTTGGTCATTGGTTTCGTCTACGCCGGCAATAGCGGCGTTGTCCAGTACAACCTCGATAAACAACGTGGGGAAATAGACTTTTGGACCGTCCTTGTTCTGGTAGCGATCGTCGCTCTGGTTGCGATTTTCCTGGGCACAAAACGCGGCGCCAGTTTGCCCTTCGCGGCTGTCATCGCGGAAGAGTCGCATGGCTCGCGAACCTGGAGCCTGCTGTTCATTGCCTTGCTGCTGGCGCAGTTTGCGGCCGCTGTCGTGATACCGGCTCCGCCCGTGCGCCTCGCGTCGGCCATCCTTTGCGTGTTGTTCGCGGTGATCGCTGTCCACGTCTGGACGGGGTTCCAGTACTTCTTCAGCAGCGCAGGAGTGGAGGTCCGCACCCTGGGTTTCCGTTTGCGGTCGATTCCGCGGGAAGACATCAGGCAGTATGCGGTGGAAAGCTGGAACCCGTTTCGTGGCTACGGGATCCGCGGCATCGGCAATCGCCGCGCTTATGTCTGGTGCAACCAAGGCGTTCGTATCCAGACTACCGATGGCGAAGTTTTCCTGGGGCACAGTGAACCCGATCGCATCGTCCGCGATTTGGATTCGATAACGCGCTGATTCCTTCGTGGACCTTCGTGCCCTTAGTGGTTCAAGGTTTTTGATAGGCAGATGGATTGGAAAGAGGAGGCGATATGTTTGGCATGGCAATAGAAATTTGGGTAATCGTGGGGCTGATGGTTCTGGCCGTCATGCTCCTGATGAGCATGTTGGCAAAGCTCTATCGCAAGGCGGGGCCGCACGAAGCGCTGGTGGTGTACGGCTTCCGCGGCACGCGCGTAGTGAAGGGACATGGCACGGTTATTTTTCCCATGATCGAAAACTGCCGCGGCCTTTCGCTGGAGTTGATGTCCTTCGACGTCGCCCCACAGCAAGACCTCTACACCAAGCAAGGCGTAGCAGTGACAGTCGAAGCGGTAGCGCAGATAAAAGTAAAGTCCGACACTGAATCAATTCTGACCGCGTCAGAACAATTCCTCACCAAAACCGATCAGCAACGCGAAGGCCTGATCCGCCTGGTCATGGAAGGCCATCTGCGAGGCATCATCGGCCAACTAACGGTAGAAGAAATCGTAAAGCAACCAGAAATGGTCTCCGACCGCATGCGCTCAACCTGCGCGGATGATATTTCGAAGATGGGCCTCGAGGTGATTTCGTTCACTATTAAAGAAGTGCGCGACAAGAACGAATACATCACCAATATGGGACGTCCGGATGTGGCGCGGATCAAACGCGATGCGGATGTAGCTGCGGCGGAGGCTGATCGCGACACCGCGATTAAGCGCGCGCTGGCGCAACGGGAATCCGCCGTCGCTAAAGCGCAAGCTGATCAGGAACGAGTCTTGGCGGAAACGCTTTCCTTGGCGAAGCAGGCCGAATCGCAGCGTGATTTGGAAGTCAAGAAAGCCCAGTATCTCGAAATCACGAAACGCCAGCAAGCGCAAGCCGACAAGGCGTATGACATTCAGACCAACATCATGCAGCAGCAGGTTGTGGCTGAGCAGGTCAAGGTGCAGCAGGTCGAGAAGGAGCAGCAAGTCAAAGTGCAGGAAGCGGAAATCAATCGCCGCGAGAAGGAACTGATCGCAACCGTGCTGAAGGGCGCGGAGATTGAGCGCCAACGCATCGAAACTCTTGCAGCGGCCGAAAAGCAGCGCCTGACGGCCGAAGCGGAAGGTCATGCGGCGTCGATTCGGGCGCAGGGCGAGGCCGAAGCCGAGATCATTTTCAAGAAAGGCGAATCCGAAGCCAAGGCGATGAGCGTCAAAGCCGAGGCTTATCAGGAGTACAACCAGGCCGCAGTGATCGACAAACTCTTCACCAGCTTGCCTGAGATCGTCAGAGCATTGGCGAGCCCGCTGGCGAATGTCGACAAAATCACCGTGGTCTCGACCGGCAACGGCGATGCCGCGGGATTGAACAAGATTACTGGCGACATCACCAAGATGGCGGCGCAAGTTCCGGCGCTGTTTGAAACGCTTTCCGGAATGAGTATGACCGACCTGCTATCGAAGGTGCGACTGATTGGCGATAAATCGATCGGAGACAAGCCGGCGAAGCCCGACGTGCTTCCACCAGCGCCCAGCCCGGCAAAGTAAGCGAACGATGGATGACGGGCGTCCGCGCCCGTCCCCCTGCAAGCGATGGAGTGGAGACATGAAAAAAACATTCCTGCAGATCGGACTCGGTGTCGCGCTGGGAGCTGCATTAGGCGCGGCTCTATCGATCGTTCTCGGCGCAGGAAGCGCGTGGCTTGCGCTTGGGATCGCGGTGGGCATCGCGATCGGCGTTGCCATTCCTCGCACGAACTCTAAGACAAACGACCAACGACTAACGACTAACGACCAACGACTGACCAAAGGAGTTCACCATGGCATTACTAGAGAGAGTTTCGACACTGGTCCGGGCCAACCTCAATGACCTGATCGACAAGGCCGAGCACCCGGAGAAGATGATCAAGCAAGTCATTCTCGACATGCACAACCAGCTTCTGCAGGTGAAGACGCAGGTGGCGATTGCCATCGCCGATCAGCATCTGCTGGAAAAGCGGCGCAAGGAAAACGAAGACAAAGTCGCGGAGTGGATGCGCAAAGCCGAGCTGGCCGTCGACAAGAAGCAGGATGACCTGGCGCGCGCCGCACTCGAACGCGTGGAGAGTTACCGCGACCTGACCGACGGCTTCGCCCAACAGGTCACCGATCAGAAAGCGCAAGTGGAAAACCTGAAGACAGCGTTGCGGCAACTGGAGCAGAAGCTCGCCGAGGCCCAGGCCAAGGCCGATCTTCTGATCGCGCAGCATCGCCGCGCACGGGCTGTAGGCAAAGCCAGCGACGCGAAGATGGCCGCGGGTAACGGATCGAGCGCCGCTGCCTTCGATCGCATGAAACGCAAAGTCGCACACAGCGAAGCCCTGAGCCAAGCGAAGTCCGAGATCGCCGCCGACAACATGGAAGAGCGCCTGGCCGCGCTTGAAAAGGAAGATCGCATCGAGCAGTTGCTGGTGGAGCTGAAGACGAAACGAGGGGCGTAGATTCTGCAGGACTTGTGTGGGTCGGACGCGCTCGTCCGCCCGGCGAAGGATAAGCTTCGACCGAGCGCCAGTGTGCGGACGCTGAATCACCGATATGACAGAAAAGGCTAATAGAGCGCGTGCCATCGGAATGGTGATTGGCATCGTCGTTCTCGTGATCGCCCTGCTGTGGAAGCGTCTTTTGCGCTGAGCGAGGTGGCCCGGCGTTCAGCCCGCTCACCCTGCTAACGCTCGGTTGACATGTTGGGTAGTAGAGGTACGATTTGATCTGATGGGTAGCCGATCCCTCCGCAAAATGTATATAGCGGCTTCCTGAGTCCGCCCGAAATCCCAAACGCAGCCCCGCGGGTGCGGGCGTGCGGTCAGAATGCCCTTGCGCTCCGGCGCCGCAGCTGACGGGTAGGGATCCTTCGACTCCGCAAACACTTCGCTTTGCGAAGTGTCTGCTGCGCTCAGGATGACAGAGGAGAATCGCTGGAGGTGGGCCACTCGTTTCACATCTTTGCGCGCAGAACGCGTAAAAAATGAAGCACTCGGGTTTGGTGTGACGTTCTTACGCGCAGCAGCAATGTTTTTACATCTTCTTGACGCCGTGGTGACACATTGCAGCGAAACTCCTTCTAACGTTTCCCAGAGCAAATCCATCTTGCTTAATCCGGCGCTGTAGTCCGATCAGTTTTAGTGCGATCAAGGAGGCGCTCGTGACACGTCCTACTTTCCAAGCTACAAGTGCTCTCACTAACGCTGCTAACCGGCGATTGCTGGGTGCTGCCGCCCGGCGGCTACCCATATTCAAGATCCTTTCGCGTTCACAGGAGGGAAAATGAAACCCAGAAAACTGATCTACGTTGCGGCGCTGACATTGTTTGCTGCCGTGCCAACGGCCATGGCAAGCAGCAAATGGTATGTCGATGGGGCGCACGGCAGTGACAACAACAATTGCAAGTCGCCCCAGCACGCCTGCAAAACCATCTCGAATGCTATTTTCCTCACCTTGCCGGGTGATTCCATCTTCGTCGCTCCAGCGATATATCACGAGAGTGTTTTTATCCCGTACACCTTGAAGATTATCGGTTCCGGTGCGAAGACAACCATCATTGACCCTGGAGGCCACCAAAACCAGGCCGCCGTCGTTGGCTCCGAACCCCGAGTTCCGGTCACGCTCTCCCGCATGACCTTCCGCGGTGCCGCTGGGCTGATAGACAGCGGTGGCGGCATCTACAACTGCTTCGGCACCTTGACCGTCATCGACAGCATCATCACCGGGAATAGAATTCGGGGCGGCAATGGCATCTTCGGTTACGGCGGCGGTATCTATAACTGCCCTAGCAGCACCCTGAGACTCATCAATACCACCGTCAGCGACAACAGCGCGGAAATCGGCGGCGCCATCTGCAACGGTGGCATGCTGACCATTATCAATAGCACCTTCAGCGGGAATGAGGCGCATGAGCGTCGGGGTGGCGGCATCGCCAATTACGGCACCCTGATCATCACCAACAGCACCTTCAGCGGTAACGTCGCACGATCTAACCAGGGCAGCGCCTTCGCCGGCGGCATCCTGAATGGGGGATTGTTCCAGTCGTCGGGGACACTCTCGATCAACAACAGCACTCTCAGCGGAAATGTCGCACGCGGAGGGAAGGGCGGAGCCATCTTCAACGTCAAGTGGAGCACGGTGGTGCTTCAGAACAGCATTGTCGCGAACAATACGGGAGGAAATTGTCACGGCGCGGTGAGCTCCAAGGGCTACAGCCTGAGCAGCGACAGCACCTGCGACTTCGATGGCGCAGGCGATCTGAACAACACTGATCCCAAACTCGGGAAGTTACAGAATAACGGCGGCCCCACTGAGACTATGGCACTGCTTCCCGGAAGCCCGGCGATTGATTCGGGCAACCCGAGTGGCTGCACCGATGGCAAGGGTCATCTGCTAAAGACCGATCAGCGCGGCGAACCTCGTCCCGACAAGGAGGACGAGAGCGGCTGCGACCGGGGAGCGTATGAACGTCAGAAAGACTAGCGAGAAACAAGTCAGGTAGCAAAGGAGCGATTCATGAAATACCTTGTAGCGTTGGTCGCGGCGGGAGTCGTCGCGCTTGCCACCGGAATGTTCGCCGCAGAGACGCCCTCGTCTTTCAGCGTCGACGAAGTTTTGTCGGCGTCGCAAGGCGATCCGGGGCTCTTCCAATTCAAAATACTCGAACTTCCGAAAAGATCAGGGCCGACATTTCTCCTGAAGGGAGCGGACGGCAACCTCTGGTTCTCGAATATCGGCCGACACGAGATCGCCCGCTTCGACATTCGTCGTCGGCAGCTCCGCACCTTCCGGCTGCATCCGACCAGCCAAGTGCTGGTCATGTCCAATGGGCCGGATGGCAACGTCTGGTACAGCGACTTCGACGGCAATCGCGGCGTTATCGCGAGAATCACCCCAGCCGGCAAAATCACTGAGTTTGTTATGCCACAGGGCAGGGGCGCGGCTGGGCTTGGCCCCGGGCCCGACCACAATATCTGGATCACCGAAGGTGTCAACGATCGCATCGCCCGATTTGACCTCCGCACCCAGACGTTTACCGAGTTCAAGCTGCCGCATCCTGCAAGCGGCCCTTGCAAGGTAGCAGCCGGTTCGGATGGTGCGATCTGGTTCACCGAACTTGGCGCCGGACGAATCGGACGGATTACGATGGCCGGGGAGATCACCGAGTTCGAGGTCCCCACCAAAAATGCACAGCCGTTCATGATCGTCAGCGGGCCGGACGGAGCGCTGTGGTTTGCGGAATATAACGCCGGCAAAATTGGACGAATTACGACCTCCGGTGAAATCACCGAGTATCCGACCTCGGGGGTGGGTACTGCGCCGATGCACATCGTGGTCGGCCGGGACAAGAATCTCTGGTTTACCGAAGCCGGTGGCAACGCGCTCGGCCGCATCACGATGAGCGGCGAGCTGACCGAGTTCTCGTTTGGCAGAGTCTATACCAATCCCGATGGAATCACGGTTGGCTCCGACAATCGCATCTGGTTCACCCAGTTTGCAGCCAACACGCTCGGGGCCGTTCTCTCGCCGAGATGAGGTTCTTGCAGTATGGCCACATATTGGGTGGAAGGCACGGTGCGCGATTAGTACAGGCTGCCCGTGAAGTCCTCCCGCACGTAGTGAAAGAAGATTGAGGTGGACGTGTGTCCTTCGGGCAACGCTTCGCGGGAATGCGGCAATTGGCAGCCACGGTAGAGCAGCGCATCCCCAATGCCCTGGAAGACGGTGACCTTTCCTGATTCCTTGTGCAGACAGAGCGGCCAAGGAGTCGCGTTGCCCGGCTCGGGTGAATAGTCGAGGCACAGGGTAACGCTGAATTCGCACTGCTCGCGGTCGGTGTGCTTCTTAAGGATGGCCCCCGGTTGGTAAGAAGCCAGATACACGTAGGACGCTTTCAACGGTTCACCCGCCAAAGCCACCACGGCCGTGGTTAGCTGTTGATGGAAGAAGCGGGCTAGGGGGTCGTTGTCAGAGACGTAACGACGAGGGCACTGGCTGTCTCCGAGACGAAGCCTTCCGGTGCGGAGTTGGTGACGGTAAAAGCGCCGCAGGGCAGCGATGTGAAAGGGGTGAATTAGCCGGCCCACGGGAGCGTAGCCCTGCGATTGAAACTTTGCTCCGACGACGGAGACAATCTTGTCCCATTGCTTTCTCCGATGCGAAGCGTAGTCTTCCGTCACGAGGACGTTCGCAATAGTTAGAATGCGGCGAGCTTGTGGCGAAAGCGTGGACGGAGCTGGGTCTCCGGGTTGCGCGCCGGAGAGCATGGCGGTGAGTTCCGGACCCAGCCAGAAGGGTTGCAAAGCATCGTTTGCGGGATCTCTGACCCAAACCATCCCGCCCTGCGTGGCGAAAACACCTATGGGAGCGGAGGCCGGCAACTCTCCGTGTGGAGTGAAAAAGCAGGCAGGATTCAGATAAAACGGACGATCAGACGGACTCTCCCAGTACTCTGGCCGGAGGAGGCGTTCTGGCACCAGATGGTCCGGCTGATCGTCCAGGCGGCAGTGGAAGAGCGATCGGGGAAGTTGGTTCTCCCGATCATCACTCGCGGGTGCGACTGCGAGCTGCTCAATCCATGCCAGCCAAGCTTCGTCTTTTATCTGTGAATCCATTACTTGTGGATCCATCCATTGAGCGTGAAACGGCTGTCGGCAAATTGTCCGGACGGACAATCGACCGGGGTGATTTCGTGCGAAAGACCACTGGCGAACAGGACTAGTTGGTTCTGCTCGGGGACAATGGTGCGGTAGTTTGCGGTGGGGACGTAGTTATCGTTTTCCCGTCGCGAGTCGTAGATGCGCAGCTCGCCGCCGCTGAACTGCTTCGGCTCGCGATGGAAGAAATAGACGAAAGTGATTTCTCGAGCCGCGACTGCCTCTGCGCCATTGTCGCTGTGGCAGTGGAAGAAGTCGCCGTTGTTGCTGGCAGTGGCTTGGGTCTCGATGCGGGAGATCGGGAACGGATCGCGTCCCCACTTCTGCAGAACCCGCGGCAAGCAGGTTAGAACACGATCGGTAATCATCCGTTCATGCCCGCCCAGGCTCATGAGGACACGTGAGCGACGCTGCTCATAGTCCACGGCACTTCCGTAGACGCCCGGCGAAAGCACTTCGCTGATTTCGAATTGCGGTTCTCGTTCGAGAACGTATTGCCTCAGCGTGTTGAGTTCGGTCAAGGTCAGGAACTCGTCGAGCACCACACATTGGGCGGGCACGTAGTCTTCCGCCTCCAGCACAGCGACCCCGCCCGTCTTTGGTTGAGAGGTTACGGTCGCGAATGAGATTGGCGGCGGGCTCGTACCTGGCGGGCGTGTTCCCGGTGAAGGACTCGGCGGTGGAGTTCCAGGGGTGCCTGCGCTGATCGGCGGCGGGCTCGTACCTGGCGGGCGTGTTCCCGGTGAAGGACTCGGCGGTGGAGTTCCAGGCGTGCCTGCGCTGATCGGCGGTGGGCTCGTACCTGGCGGGCGTGTTCCCGGTGAAGGACTCGGTGGCGGAGTTCCAGGCGTGCCTGCGCGAATCACCGGCACGGTTTGCTTCAGGGAGGAGGCTAACTGCTGATGGAGCAGTTGCTTGGTCATGCTCTCCCCCAAGACTCCGAGGGCTCGTTCGGCGATGATTTCTCCAACGGTGCGAGTGATTGCCTCGGCTACGTCATTTCCCGGGGCGCTGGTCTGGGTTTGTGTGCGCTGCAACAGGTTGGCAAGCAGGTTTCTCTCGGGCACGCTGAGAATGCGCTCATCGCACAACAGGGTACCGGAGAGACTGTCGATCATCTCTCGTGCTGTCATCGGACTCCTCCCGGCAGAAAAGACACTGATCCAAGAACCGGGCAGTCCGGGAAGCGAAGGGGACTTCACGCTAGCAAAGAAAAATGTGAAAGGGAAGTGCTAATTCAGAGTCGACGACGGAAATCCTGAGGAAAACAGGGTTAATTTAAAGCCCCGATTACTTTTCCGCCATCGCTCCGACCAGGGATTCGAAAATCTTGAAGCCATCGGTACCGCCAAGCTCGGGCTCGCTCGCGCGCTCGGGGTGCGGCATCATTCCAAGCACGTTTCGGCCTGGGCTGCAGATGCCTGCGATGTTGTTCAACGAGCCGTTGGGATTAGCATCCAGCGTGATCTCGCCTTCCGGACTTGAATAACGGAATACGATCTGATTGTTTCGCTGTAGTTCGGCCAGAGTGGCCTCATCGCAAAAGTAATTGCCCTCCATGTGGCCGATCGGAATCGTCAAGACTTCGCCTTGCCGGCAGGCATGGGTGAACGGGGTATCGGCGTTCTCGACTCTCACGTGAACCGGCTTGCAGACGTACTTCAATCCAACATTGCGCATCAGGGCGCCGGGGAGCAATCCGGACTCGCACAAAATCTGAAAGCCATTACAGATGCCCAGAACCAGGCCGCCGCCCTCGGCGAACTTCTTCACCGATTCCATCACCGGCGAAAACTTGGCGATGGCGCCGGTTCGCAGATAATCGCCATAGGCAAACCCACCGGGGACGACGATGGCGTCGCAGTTCTGGAGATCGTGCGATTCGTGCCACAGGAATGTTACCGGCTGCTTCGCTACCTGCTGGATGGTCCAGAATGCGTCGTGATCGCAGTTCGATCCGGGGAAAATAATGACGCCGAATTTCATGCGAATTCCTCGCTGAGTGGGCTGTATTCTGAGTTTAACATGGGCATGCGGTCGCTCGAATCAACGGGAAGCATTAGAGATAACACATGAATCTCGGCGAGCATTTTCGAATTACCGGCGGTGCGCTCAAGAACTGGGTGATCGCGCAGATACAGGACTCGCTCGCGGTCGGAGTGTTGTGGCTGATCGGCCTCTACGCGCTGAGAGTGCCATGGGCGCCTCTGTGGGCGCTGTTGGCCGCATCCTTGCAGGTGGTGCCGCATTTGGGACCGGTGTTGGGACTGATCGGGCCCTGTCTGGCGGCGGCCTTGCGTTGGGGAGATTGGGAGCATCCTCTCTACGTTCTCATGCTCTATGCCGTGATCGTTGTGGTGGATGGCTTTTTCTTGCAGCCTTACATCATGAAGCGCGTGGCCAGGGTGCCGATTTGGGCTTCTCTGTTCACTCCGATCGTGCTGGGCATTCTGATTCCGTTCTGGGGAGTGCTGCTCGCGCCGCCGCTGCTCGCGGTCGTGTATGCCTACAAAGCCTGGCACGAGAAGCAGAAGGTGCCCGCGGAGCGTAGCCTTTAATCTACTGCACCTTTTTCGGTGCACAATTTCCCCAGAAAAAAACACTCAATTTCCCGCAAAATCTAGAAAACAAAGGAGCGGAATTTTTCTTGCCCGCTAGATCTATGGTTCTTAAGGTAGTTACAGGCAAAATATTCTAAACATTGGGGTTAGAGGATGAAAGTTTTCACCCTCAGCTTAAGCTGGGACTCAGCCGTTGGTGGCCAGAGGCTGCACCGATGTGGATTGTCAAAGAGCGAATATTATCTTGCAGATAATCTGCGTACTGTTATCTTATCGCAAGTGACAGTATGAGATCAAGAAGAAAGTGCACCGGCTGCGGAGCTGATTCCCAAATTGGGAATTTGACCCCCACGCAGGACAAAACGTTGCAGACAGCGGGGCACGCCTTTCGAGTGCACAGGGGTGGTTCGAGGTGCTATTGCGTCCAGGTTGGCTATGCAAAATCCTCGGCGATGAAGTCCAGGCTGATCTTATCGACACTTGCTATCTCCATAGTGTCCTGTCCTTGAATTACCCCCGAATTACCCCGTTCCCGAATTTCCCAAGAAAAGTAATCCGTGCGTGATAGTTCTGTCCCTCCGTTCGCGCCTATTTGAGTGAGACAGAAAACGCCCGACCCTATTTTCCAGGGGCGCATGAAAAGGAGAACACCATGAAATCCAAGACAACGACGCGTATCGCAGGCATCACTTTATTCACTCTGCTGGCAATGCCGATTGGGCTTGTCGCGCAGGTAAACCATCAACAGAAGAAGCAGAAACTTCAACACTATACCATCACCGACCTCGGCACGTTGGATGGCGGAACGTTTAGCCAACCATTCTCTATTAACAGATACGGTCTAGTGAGTGGCTCGTCGAACCTCCCGGGCGGCAATCAGCACGCAACCCTCTGGCTTGAAAAACTGAAGGTTGACATCGGCGCGCCCGGACTCGGGGGACCGAACAGCATCGCGTTTGGCGACAACGAAAGATTCCAGTCCGCCGGTGAAGCCGAAACCTCCACTGCGGATACCAACGGTGAAGATTTTTGCGGATTCGGCACCCACCTCACTTGTTTACCTTTCCTGTGGCAGGACGGGGAAATGACTCAGCTCTCGACACTCGGTGGCAACAACGGCGTGGCTATGGCGATCAGCAATCGGGGAGAAGTGGCCGGATTTGCAGAGAACTCGACACCGGACCCGGGCTGCCCAGCTCCTCAAGTTCTCCACTTTGAGCCCGTCGTCTGGGAAAAAGGAGCGATTCACAAACTGCCTACGTTTGGAGGCGATCCCGATGGCGTCGCCCAGCAGATCAACGACAACGGAGAGGTTGTCGGCGGGTCGGGCACTTGTGCAACTTTCAACCCGAATTTCTTCTACAATCTCGTGCCGGTTCATGCCTTGCTCTGGGAAAAAGGCAAAGCGACTGACCTCGGCAATCTCGGGGGTAAAACGGGACAGGCGGGCGGAAACATCGCCTATGACATTAACAACCAAGGCCAGGTGGTCGGTAACTCGGACCTGCCGGGTGACACAACTTTTCACGCTTTTCTCTGGACCAAGGGAACTGGGATGCAGGATTTGGGCACACTCTCCGGTGACGTAGCGAGCGTTAGCATCAGCATTAATGATGCCGGCTCGGTGGTTGGCGCGTCCCTGGACGCGAAATTCAACCCGCGGGCGTTTCTGCGGGAGAAGGGCGTGATGAGCGACCTCAACACGCTGATTGCGGGTCATTCTCCCCTGTATCTACTAACGGGTTGCTCCATCAATGCCCGCGGGGAGATCACTGGTTTGGGTATGACCGGTACCGGCGAGATTCACACTTATCTGGCGACCCCGACACACGGTGTTGCGACCAGCGAGAGCACTTCACAAGGCGTGATTAGCCGGAGGATTCTGAGCGACGATGCCCGCAAGCTGCTTCAGCAACAACTGCGATCCGGCCGATTCGGAGTTGGGCTCATGGGGCCGCAATGACCGGCTGGGACATACCAATCGCTGCGGTCGGGTGAACCCGAGAGGTCCAAGGTCTGAGTCGCGATCAAGAGAGCAGGGATATCTCCTGCTCTCTTCTCTTCTGCCTCTCTGTACCGGAGCTCGGAAACTAATCGTGGGAAGCGACAGGCGAGGGCGTAGGCAAATTGTCGCCAAGGTCGCTTGAGTCTATCGTAATTCGGGGCCCAGTCCCCGAATTACCCCCGGCCTCGGCATCTGGGACCCACATCTCGAACGGCGCGAGATGTGGGCACCCGGTATTCTCCCTTGCGCTAAGGTTTCATCGCTTGTGCTGCTCAAGGTGGGCTAGAATTGCGGCGTCGCGCGCAGGAGTGGCCTCGGTCCTCTTCGGTCGCACAAAGGAGCAACGATATGCATTTGATAATTGAGAATCTGCCGGAGGCGATCCGGGGTACGAAACAACAGCTTCGCGCAGCGTTGCCCGAATACAAAGAGATCTTCCGCGAAGTTGAGGTGGAGATGCGTCGGCGGGTGGAAGAAATCGTCAGCGAGCGTGAAGCCGGACACGACGTCATTCCCATTGTCCAATACGCGGATGTCGCGTCTGGGAAAGTCCCTGCGGAATTGAGGGGGAAGATCAAGGCGCGCGGAGCCTGCGTCGTTCGAGAGACGTTCAGCAAAGAACAGGCGACCGGATGGGATGATGAGATCGCCGCTTATGTCGAGCGGAACGACCTGGACTCAAAGCTTGCGAATCGCGCTGAGGACAAGTACTTTGGCACGCTGGCCGCGGCGAAGCCCCAGATTTACGGAATTTACTGGTCGCGTCCCCAGGTCGAGGCGCGGCAGTCGGAATCACTAACCAAGGCTCGTGTGTTTCTGAACAATCTGTGGCAGGCGGAGAGCGAGGGAGTTCGTCACATCGATCCGAATGAGGCTCCGGCGTATGCCGATCGCATCCGTCGGCGGTCACCGGGTTCGGCATCGCTCGGTCTTTCGCCGCATGTGGACGGCGGATCGGTCGAGCGCTGGCTCGATGACAATTACCGGAAAGTTTACCGGCACGTCTTCGCAGGGGATTGGCGGAAGTACAACGCCTTCGATGCGGCCTATCGTCCGGAGGTGCGCGAAGTGCCCTCGCCCGCGGTGTGCTCGATGTTTCGCACATACCAGGGATGGACGGCGCTCACGCGCCAGGGTAAGGGCGATGGAACCCTGCAGCTGATTCCCATTGCCGAATCGATGGTCTATGTTTTGCTGCGCGCCATACAAGACGATGTGCCCGAAGATGACCTTTGCGGCGCGCAGCCGGGACGAGCCCTTTCGATCAGCGATCGGTATCACGGCCTGCTGCTGAACGCGGTCTCGTCGATCCCGCTGATGGAGCCTGGAGACGCGGTCTTCTGGCACTGCGATGTGGTTCACGCCGTCGAAAATGAACATCGGGGAAGCGGCTACAGCAACGTCATGTACATCGGGTCGGCGCCGGGCTGTCCGAAGAACAGTGCATACCTCGAAAGGCAGGCGCTCACCTTCGTCGCCGGGAAGACTCCGCCGGATTTCCCTGCCGATAATTTCGAGGTCGATTTCGTGGGGCGGGGCACAGTTGCGGATCTGACCGAACTGGGCCGTTCGCAGCTTGGAATCACGGAGGCGCTCTACAAGAGCACTCCGCCTGGAACTGCTGCCTGATCGATGGACGGTACACACAAGGTCCCTCGACTTCGCGTGAGCGTGCTTCGCGCGATCACGCTGCGCTCGGGATGACAGTTCTTAGTTGGAAGTTATCCGTGAACTCTCGCGCATCCCTCACTCTGGAATGCCGTTACTTCGAAACAATGGATCAGGCGATGCTCCGTGCTATACTTTTAAGTCGCCTGCGGTTGTTTTCGAGGCAAATCCCGAGGATAATTCAGTGATCTCCTCTACGGGCGCGTCCTTTATAGTTAGAATCAGCGTAATCAAGAGCAGCGCAGTCGAAGTTTACTGAACACGAGGTATTGCCATGTCTGGGCACTCTAAATGGGCCACAATTAAGCATAAGAAGGGCGCGCTCGACGCCAAGCGCGGCAAGATTTTTACCCGTCTGATCAAGGAAATTTCGATTGCCGCCAAGAATGGCGGCGGAGATCCTGACGCCAACCCGCGTTTGCGGGGCGCGATTCTCGCCGCCAAGGCGGAGAACATGCCCCAGGACAACATCAAGCGGGCGATCCAGCGCGGCACCGGGGAGTTGCCGGGCGCGACTTACGAAGAGTTCTCGCTGGAAGGTTATGGTCCCGGCGGAGTCGCGGTTCTGCTCGACATCAATACCGACAACCGGAATCGCACGGTCAGCGAGATCCGGCACGTGTTTGGCAAGAACGGCGGCAATATGGCGGATGCTGGCGCGGTGTCCTACATGTTCCACAAGAAGGGCGACATCGTGGTGCCGAAGTCAGCGGTCAAAGAGGACGACCTCATGGCGGTGGTGCTCGACGCCGGCGCCGAGGACTTGCGCGACGATGGCGAAAACTGGGAAGTGCTGTGCGAGCCTTCGGCTTACGAAGCGGTTCTGGAAGCGGTGAAGAAGGCTGGCATTGAGCCTACATCTTCAAGCGTGACCATGATTCCGCAAAACTACATCAAGCTGGAAGGGCCGGCGGCGAGCACCATGATCCGGCTGATGGAGGCGTTCGAAGAGCATGACGACGTGCAGAACGTTCACTCCAACTTCGATATCGATCAGAAGTTGCTGGAAGAAGTTGCCGGCTAGAGGCTTTCGATCCTGGAAATAAACCAACCCATTCTGGTGACCGGAGGAGCCGGCTTTATTGGTTCCAACTTCGTTTTGCAGTGGCTTGCGGCCGAAGCTGCTCCGGTGGTGAATCTTGACAAGCTTACCTACGCCGGGAATCTCGGCAATCTGATAAAGATTTCCGCCGATGCGCGATACACTTTCATACATGGAGACATCGCTGACCGAAAACTGGTGAGCGACCTTTTGGGGCGCAGTCGTCCGCGTGCCGTCGTGCACTTCGCGGCGGAGAGTCATGTGGACCGGTCCATTCATGGGCCGGACGATTTCGTGCGCACCAATGTGAATGGCACCTTCAGCCTGCTGGAGGAAGCGCGAGCTTATTGGACGGAACTCGAGCAAGAAGAAAAGGGAAGGTTTCGCTTTCTTCATGTTTCGACCGATGAGGTCTACGGATCGCTCGGGCCCAAGGACGCGGCATTCTCTGAGACAACTTGCTACGCTCCCAATAGCCCGTACTCGGCCACCAAAGCGGCTTCTGACCACCTCGTGCGCGCCTATCATCACACTTACGGGATGCCAGTCCTCACCACGAACTGCTCGAACAATTACGGGCCGTATCAGTTTCCTGAGAAATTGATTCCATTGACCATTCTGAATGCCATGAATGGCAAGGCGATCCCGGTCTATGGCGATGGCCAGAATGTCCGCGACTGGTTGTTTGTGGCGGATCACTGCGATGCGATCCGCACGGTTCTGGCTCGCGGACGAGTTGGCGAAACTTACAATGTAGGCGGACGAAATGAGAAGCCGAACCTTGAGATCGTGCACGCGATCTGCACGATTCTCGACCAGCTGAGGCCTGCTGATTCTGTCGTCCCGCACAAAAAGCTGATTACGTATGTCCAGGATCGGCCCGGCCATGACCGGCGTTATGCCATGGATACGCGCAAGATTGAGCGCGACCTGGGTTGGCAACCGAGGGAGACGTTTGAAAGCGGGATCCGCAAGACTGTGGAGTGGTATCTGGCTAACGAGGCATGGATTCGAGAAGTCACGAGCGGGCATTACCGCGAGTGGATTGCGACCCAATATTCGGTGTGACGTTTCTGTCTTACACTGAAAAAGAACCGCCCCACTGTAAAACGACGACGAATGCAGACTCACAAATCCACGCGCGGTTCTCATTACAAGGGCATCATTTTGGCGGGCGGATCGGGCACGCGGCTTTATCCCGTCACCCACGCGGTGTGCAAGAGTCTGCTGCCGATTTACGACAAGCCCATGATCTATTACCCGCTGTCCACGCTGATGTTGGCGGGGATTCGGGATATTTTGCTGATCTCGACGCCGGAAGACGTGCCGCGGTTCCAGCAGTTTCTAGGCGATGGATCGCGCTTCGGTCTGAACTTTCAATACGTGGTGCAGCCGCGGCCGGAGGGCATTGCGCAGGCGTTTCTGGTGGGCAAGGAGTTTATCGGTTCTTCCTGTTGTGCTCTGGTTCTGGGCGACAACATTTTCTACGGCCACGACCTGGTGAAGTGCGTGCAGGAAGCGGCGAAGAAGACTGTGGGCGCGCGAGTGTTTGCCTACCCGGTTCAGGATCCTGAACGTTATGGAGTGGTTGAGTTCGACTCCGAAGGCAAAGCGCTGAGCCTGGAGGAAAAGCCGAAAGTTCCGAAGTCACGTTACGCTGTGACCGGACTTTATTTTTACGACAGCCAGGTGGTGGACGTCGCAAAGTCGCTGAAGCCCTCTGCCCGTGGCGAACTGGAAATCACGGACGTCAACAAACAATACATGAAACAGAAACAGCTGGATGTTGTCGTGATGGGTCGTGGCATGGCCTGGCTGGATACGGGAACGCACGAGTCGATGCTGGAGGCATCTTTATTTATTCAGACCATCGAAACTCGGCAGGGGTTAATGGTTGCGTGTCCGGAAGAAATTGCTTACCGTCTCGGATACATCGGCGCCGAGCAACTGGAGGCGACGGCATCTCTGATGAAGAATAATCGCTACGGCGCGTACCTGCTGCAATTGCTGACAGAAAAAGTGTTCTGATGGTCGGGCACGCTACGGAATCGTGGCGGTCGCCTGGTTCGAATACGCACTCTCCACATTGCTCGAATCAATCGCTGTGGTTACATAATCGTAGGTCGTTCCACTCTGGACAGAGCTGTCAGTATAGCTGGTCGTCGTGCTTACCGATGGATTGATCTTTGCGTAGGAGCCGCCCGATGGGCGGCGATAGACGTTGTAGCCAATCACCTGCGAGCTGCTTGGGTTCCAAGAAAGCGCGACGCTGTGCTGAGACTGCTGTTGTTGTGTTCCGGTTCCTGACAAAGTTTCAGTGGTTGGAGAGTTCGTCGCATCGCTTACAAATGCGACGCTGCCGGGCGTGCTTCCGGAGGCCTGAGGATCGAAAGTGACGCTAAAAGGAACGCTCTGTCCGGCTGGCACTGTAACCGGAAAGGTGATGCCGCTGAGCGCATATCCCTGACCGTTCCATGCCGCGGACGAGACCGTAATGTCGGTAGTCCCGGCCGTCAAAGTACCCTTCTGGGCCGACTTGCTGCCTACGGCCACGTTCCCAAAACTCATCGTGGTGGGCGCAACTGCAAGCTGCCCAGGTCCCTCGTTGACCGTCGTAGACTGTTTCGAAGCAGAGGAAACGCCCTGGCAGCCGACCAGCGCGAAGATCGCAGGCACTGCTAGGAGGTAACCTAGAAGGCTCAACCGGAATGAAGCGGATCTTCTCTGCACAACACAATTATCCGAGCATAAGTCGCGGTCGGTCTAGAGGCCCCACAGCCCTGACCAACGGCAGATTCCGCCTGCTACTTTGGTAACGGCAGAGCTTTCGGCCTGAGAGTTCCGCTTTAGTTACTTTGTCTCCGAGTAGGGTACGTAACCATGCGCCTTTGTGCGCAGTCGATATAGAGAAGTGGTCGCTGTTATGTATAGTGTACCGTAATCGTCGCCTCCCCAAGCCAGATTTGCGGGCTGCTCAGGCATCACGATTGTGCCAAGCTTATTGCCTTTAGCATCCCACAGCCAGATGCCCTTTGGCCCGGTGACAAACAGATTGCCGTTCTTGTCGACCTTCATACCGTCGGGGACGCCGTCGTCCTTTTCGCCGGGCTCCTCACCGAAAATCTTCCCATTTGCGAGCGTGCCGTCGGCGGCAACGTCGTACACGCGAATGTTTCTCTTCTCGCTGTCGTCGACATAAAAATGCTTGCCGTCGGGAGAAAAGGCAAGACCATTGGGCTGCGACAGATCTCTAGTAACCAGCCTTACGTTACCGTTGGCATCGAGGCGGTAGACACCTTGGAACGGGATCTCCTGTTTTTCGCCCGCGACCAGGTCCAGCGTAGGATCGGTGAAATAGAGTGCGACGTCCGGACCGAGGACTACGTCGTTGGGACTGTTGAATTTCTTGCCCTGGTAGCGATCGGCCAGAATCTTGTATTTTCCGTCGGGCATCACTTCAATGATGGCGCGCAAAACACTCGCGCAGTCGATCAGGCGATGCTGGCGGTCGAAGGTGTTGCCATCAGGATCGCCGAGCGCGATTATTTCTTCTTTCTTGCCGTCGAGGCGGACGCGAAAGATCTTGTTCAGAGTTTCGTCGCTCACATACAGGAATCCTTTTTGATCCCAAACCGGTCCTTCGGTGAATCCGAAACCGGTTGCCACAGTGTTGAGTTGCGCGTTGTGGTCCACGAGGTTCCAAAAATCGGGCGATGCGGGTTGCAGCTGAAACTCTCGCACGGGGTGGGCGGCACTCACAGAGGTTCGCGTGTGGAATGCAATCGGGAGCAACGCTGCCAGGATGCTGGCGCATGCGATGGTCACTCTCTGATTCATGAATGCATCCCTTTTTTAAGTAGACGAGCTTCCATTGAGGAAGGCCCAGGTTACTGACAAAGCCTTAGTTGTTGTCATCCCTCCGCAAGGCGAGGATCTGGGTTCTTCGCGTGGGCCAGAGAAACCCAGATTCCTCGTCGCTTCGCGCCTCGGAATGACAGAGAATGGGTTTGTCAGCAGTCTTTGCTTTCCATTGAGCAAGGCTCTGGTCACTCGTCGTCCTTTGCGAGTTCTGGTTCGCTCTTTCTTGCGGAACTTATGAGATAGCTCGCCAGATCATCCAAAACTCGGGCGCTGAGCCTTGACGCGTAGTCCAAGGGCATGAGCGGTTTGTATTCCAGGCGCTCGATATCGGACTTAAGAAAGAAATGGAATGTGCCGTCGAGCGATTGCAACTGCAAAGAAAAGTTATCTTCGTTGCGTATCCTGCCCGTATATTGTTGACCCGTGCGAACGACGACCACCGCGCTTTGTACCTGACGATCCGAAGCTTGGCCGGGCTGGGTGATCGCGTTTCGAATCTCCTGGACCGAATGGGTAGCCCCGTAGCCGGACAAATCGGAAGCGGTAAATCCACCGCCGCCCGCGACCATGTGGCAGGCGGAACAGCCGGCATCCCCGTAGAACAAGACCTTCCCGCGCACCGGATTGCCGGGCAGGGCGGACGTTTTGTTGATCCCCTGGAGACTGCGCAGATAAGCGACGACTGCTTTGACGTCAGAATTTGCAAGCGAATGGAAGGCTGGCATTCCAGTTCCGGGGACACCTTCCTGAACGATGCGCGTCAGCTGAGCATCCGAACGCCGCTGCACTTCGCGATTCTGAGCGATGTTTGGAGCGCGCTCTCCACCGCGACCGTCCAGCCCGTGACAACCTGCGCAGGTGGAAGCAAAAATCTTCTGTCCTTTGGGGTTCCCTGAATTGAGTTGTGGTTTTGGGCGCAAGGACTGCGGCGTCGCCGATTGCTGAGCAAAACAGGTACTGGTCGCGAAAAGGAACAGAAACAATCTCTTGTGAATGTGACTGCTCCTTTTTCAAATGATCCGCGGAAGGCTTTTGCTTCCGCGGATCGCGACTGACCTGGGCCTAGAATCCTAGAAAAGGAACTTTGCTGCCACCTGCATAATGCGAGGGTCGCGCGCACCGGTGACCACTCCAAACGTGGAGTTGATCTCGCCCGTCGGATTCATGAACTGCGCATGATTGAAAAGATTGAATGCCTCGAAGCGCAACTGCAGTTCCTTGGATTCGGTAATTTGGGTTGTCTTCAGCAGGGCCATATTCCAGTTATTGAGGCCAGGGCCATGGAAGAAACGCCGCGAAGAATTCCCGAATTGTCCAAGCTGTTCGTTGCTAAAGAGAGACGTATTGAAATAAGTGCCACCCTTTCGCGGATTGGTAGTCGCCAGGACGTGTCCGCCGGCAAAGTTCGGAACGTCAACCGGGATGGCATTGGCGCCGATCAGAGAGTTGTCATCATTCTCCGACATCGTGACCGGCAGACCGGTAGCGAAGTTCGTGACCCCTGACAAACTCCATCCGCCAACCACCTTCTTAGCCCAGCCCGCGGTGACGTACTTGTCGAACGGCATCAGCCAGTTGTAGCTGAAAACGAAATTGTGCATCACGTCGAAATTGCAGAGGGAAATACTAAGGGCTGGATTGAAGGGATTGGTGGAATCCTGCAGGCCGGATGCGTTGTCCATGCACTTGCTGTACGTGTAACCAGCGAGAAAGCTTAGCGAACCGCTGTTGTGACTAAGGCTGGCCTGGAACGAGTTGTAGTGGGAGTTGGCCACGGTGGAGACGAAGGGGTTGGTATCAAAGAGCGGACCAAGTGGACGCACGGCTGGAACCGTTACTCCAGCTGCGGTGACCCAGGGAGTGCTGGTTCCGATACTCTGCCCGTTGACGACAGTCACCTGGAACGGTGGAGTCTCGCTGAACGGACCACAAGGCCCTGCGCTGTTGGGCGCGAGATTATTCGGGTTGTTCAGGAACAAGCACGCCGCCGGGTTGGCGGGATTAGCCTCGATGGATGTAACCAACCGGTGGCCCTCGTTTCCCACATAGCTCGCGGTCAGCACGGTGTTCGACCCAAATTGGCGCTGGATGGAGAGCTCGTAGTCCTCGGAATAAGGCAACTTGTTCCGGTTATCGAAAGAGAAGTCGTAGGAGAGCGGCTCGACTTGCGCCCAGGGGAAAGTCGTATCGGGGTTCGACGGTGAAACGTTGGTCGGAGGATAGGGGAATGGAAAGCGCTGTCCTACGCTTTGGCCGCTGGAACGGGTTATGTAGGGAGACTCGAGGAGCGGCGGGGCGGCGCTGCCGTAGTAGAGTCCGTAGGGCGGATCGCCGACTTCGAGGAATTGCGAGAGATCTTCCACCGAGGTGTAATACAAACCGAAGCCCGCTCGAATACTGGTTTTTGTGTCCGGGGAATAGGCGAAGCCGAGACGAGGCGAGAAGTTGTGCCACTGAGTGGGCGCCAGAGTGCGAGGAACACCCGGATCGCCCGCAACCACGTAGCCTTGAGGCGCGCCTGGAAATTTTACCGACTGTTGACCTGGAATTATCGTCTCGATTTTGTTCTGGGTGTCATACCACGGCATGCTGGCTTCCCATCGCAGGCCATAGTTTAAGACCAGGTTGGGGGTGGCGCGCCAGCTGTCCTGCGCAAATAATCCGTAGTACTTAGAGCGGGAGTCCAGGATTTGCTGACTGGCCTGGGTCAAACTGTCGGGAGCGCCGATCAGAAAATCGGCGAAGTCGATACCGGTTTCATTGCCCGTAAATTGGTATTGGCCATTTTCTGCCGCGAAATTTCGTTCGTTAATCTGGTCGTAATGGAATTGCCCGCCAAATTTCAGCGAGTGTCTTCCGATCACCTTGGAAAAATTGTCCAGCCATTGAAATGAATTGTTGTATTGCCGGGTGGTGACTTCAGGAACTCCCACGAGGAAATTATTGAAAACGAAGGTGGGCACGCCTTCCAAGGATGGTTGGATCGGACTGATCCCTCCGGTGGTGGCATTCCACGGTGTGACGAAACCCAGATTCGCCAGGGTGTAATTTGATCCGACCCCGCCTTGTGGGGTGGCAAGCTTGAGAACGTTGCGCACGTAACTGAAGCGGAATTCGTTGACTGCATAAGATCCGATGTTCTTGGTGTCACCCAGGTTGATCAACTGGGCCCGGCCGGTGGTGTTGGCGCTGTAGGCGAAGCCAGAAGCCGGAACCGCGTTGCCGACCCCAGAATTGGGAGCTGGATCGTCTAAAGTGTAGTTATCCAAAAAGTAGTACACAAACAGCGTACCGAATCGCGTGTTCTGGTCGACACGAATGCCACCCTTATTGTTGTTTAGAGTTTGCGCGTACTGGGAGGACTCGAAGAAGTTGTTAGGTGCGTTCGGTTGCGGTATAAGTCCGAGTTTCAGCACGTTGACTGCAACGGGTGACCAGGCGTTCTGGGGGATGACCGCGCCTGGAAACGCGCAATTCGCACTGGTGCAACCCGGCATGTAATACGGTTCTTGGTCGGTGACTGTATAGCCCAGTCGGTTGGAGAGCAGGCTGGCAAAAGCTGGCCCGTTGACGACACCCGTTAGGGAACTGGCTGAGTCCAGGAAATTCCCACCGAAGTTCGCCCCCGACGGCATCTGCGTGTTCACCGTTGGAGCCTGCGTCCGTCGAGTGCCCTGGTAGTCAACGAAAAAGAACGTCTTGTCTTTCCGGATGGGCCCGCCGAACGTCCCTCCGAACTGGTTTTGCCGAAACACCGGTGTTTTATCCGTCGGCAATGAATAGTAGTTCTTTGCATCCAGCGCGGTGTTGCGCAGAAATTCAAAGCCGCTTCCGTGGAAAGAGTTGGTGCCAGACTTTGTGACCACGTTGATCTGGCCGCCGCTGTAGTTTCCATATTCAGCGTCGAAGTTGTTTGTGATGATGCGAAATTCCGCAATGGAATCCAAGTTGGGGATAATTGCGGTTCCGTTGGTCTTGCCTTCCTCGACGTTCGAGCCATTCACCATGAATCCGTTGGCGGCTTCACGCTGGCCGTTGACCGATTGGCTGCCCGAATTTAAGCCCCCATCGACTGGACGATCGTTAATCCCGGCCATCCCGGTACCGCCGTTGGCGCTTGACGTGTAGGGAGAAACGCCGGGCTGAAGCGCCAGCAGGTCGGTGTAAGCTCTGCCGTTCAGCGGAACCGCGGTCATGGTCTTCCCCGTGATTACTTCGCCCATCTGGGTGCTCTCCGCCTCCACGTGGACGGCGTCAGTTCTGACCTCGATCTTCTCGTTGATCGTGCCTACCGAAAGAGTCGCGTCGACCCGGAGGGCGGAGTTGGCATTGATCACCAGCCCACTCTCGGTATAGGTCTTGAATCCAATCTGACTTATCTGCAAGTCATAGGTGCCGACCGGAAGGGCGGGAAGGCTGTAAAAACCCTTGGCATCGGTGGTGACAGTGGTTTTGACTCCGGTCTGCGTATCCGTTGCAACGACAGTGGCGCCAGGAATTACAGCACCGGTCGAATCAGTCACGAGTCCGGAAATGCTGCCGGCGATGCTGGCCCAAGTCAGTCCGATTGCCAGAAATAAGAACAGATACAGTGACACGCTAGCGCGCTGACGATTACGCATGACCCGACCTCCTGCCAGACGAATGCACTGCCAGACCCAACCTCTCTCATCTGGTGAAAATGGTTCTTGAAGTTGTGAAAGCATTTCTTGCTGTCTGACAGGACGGTTTATCTCAATTGTGGTGGGAAGTCAATAACTTCTTGCACGAATTAAAACGTTTTACAAGCGGGAACTCCCCGATTCCAGAAAGTGGAGGCCCACAAGAAGTAAACACACCATTGATCCTGCGAACGCCACGCTCACTTCTGCTTCACTGCGATGGCGGAGATTTCAATACGAGCGTTGTTGACCAGGGCGGCTGCCTGAATGGTCGCCCGCGCCGGTTTCGGATCGGGCAGGAAGCTCTTGTAAACCCGGTTCATGTCGCCAAATTCGTGAATGTCCGCCAGATAGACGGTCACGGAAACGATGTCCTTTAAATCGAAGCCCGCAGCCTTAACCACTCTCTGGACGTTCTCTAGGGCTGCCTTGGTCTCGGCGGCAATGCCCCCTGCGACTAACTTGTCAGAGTCATCAGCCCCTTCCTGCCCAGCGACGTAGAGAGTGTTCCCAGCGACGATTCCATCACTATAGGGCAAGCCCCTCGCACTCGATAGACTCACTGCGTGGTGTTCCTGAGCGTGACCCAGCTGGCCGGAGAAAATTGTCAGGCCGATCGCCAGAGCGAGGATGGAAAGGTGTGCAATTGTCTTCCGTGTTGGCATTGTTTCCTCTCTCGACTTAGATGGAATGGTTCTGCATTGGCTCTTCCATGAGACAAAAAACAGTGTTAGAGTCCGCGCACATATATACAACAGGGAGGCCTTGATGGACAAACTCACTCGCGTTGCGAAATCGCGCAAGAAGACAGGAGTTTTGATTGCGGTGTGCATTCTCTGTGCGCTGGCCAGCCGGGGGCGGCTTCTACGCGCACAGTCAACGCCGCCTGCGTCCGAAAGTGCGTTGATCGCTGATTTTCGGCGGGTCGAAGTGGCTTCGGTCTCGGATGCGCTCGAACAGCTTACTGGCAAACGGATGTATATGAGTCATCACATGCAGCCGATTTTCACGGCGAAGTTCGCTGGCTACGCGCGAACTGTCCAACTCAAGAAGGACGAAGGCAATAAGGACCCGTCCGCGCTGAACGGAATGCTGGCGGCCATTGATCAAGGCTCTATCGATTCCGTTTATGTCATGGCAGTCGAAGACGGCGCCGACATTGCAGGCATGGGCGGGTTGATGGGGACAGCCATGGCAGCGCGCGGCTATGCAGGGGCCGTGATCGACGGTGGTGTACGCGACGTGGCCTATTTGCGGAAAATCGGATTCCCGGTGTTTGCCACAGGCATCGTTCCCTCGACCTCGGTAGGACACTACCGTTTTGCGGGCGGGCAAATTCCGGTCACTTGCGATGGGGTCACGGTCAATCCAGGAGACATCGTTGCGGCAGACAGCGACGGGGTCGTGGTGGTTCCGGCAAGCAAAGCGCCGGAAGTGTTGAAGCTTGCCCAGCAACTGGATTTCAAAGAGCACTCGATGTACCCGCAGATTGAGCAATTGAAATCGATCGAGGAGGCGGTGAAGAAGTCCGGCAGGTTGTGATGAGCTGCACTATTGCGGGAAATCGATTTTCATCAGATAATTCGGACTTTCATTTTCGTGTCCGCGGAAGAAAACATGGCTGGCGTCTCAGGACGAAGCTACAACATTACGGCGTTGCAACGAGGCTTGCACCTTCTTCATCTCTTCAGCGAATCGCCACGCGGACTCACTGCGAAGCAAGTTGCGAGTCTTTCCCGCCTTCCTGTCAGCACAGTACACCGCTTCCTGGTGAACCTGCATCGCACGGGATTTTTGAACTGTGCTGGAGACGGGGTTTACCACCTGGGAATTGCGTGTTTCGCGATCGGGCAGGCCGCACTTGGCCAACTCGATATTCGCAGGCTCAGTCTGCCATATCTTCAGGAACTGAATCATCAGACGCGTGAAACCATCCACCTGACGGTGCGGCATGGGCTGTCCGCGGTTTATGTCGAGAAACTCGATTCCCCGGAGCAACTGCGCATTTACTCGAGAATCGGGGCAGGGGTTCCTTTGTATTGCACAGCTGTCGGCAAGGTCATGTTGGCCTATATGCCGAAAGACGAGCAGGACAAGGTGCTTCGCCAACTTGAACTCAAGCGGCTGACTCCGAATACCGTTGGCAGCCTGCAAGAGCTGCAGACAGAGTTGTACCGGGTCCGGAAGAACGGATACGCCTGCGATATGGAGGAGCACGAACTCCACATTCGTTGCGTCGCCGCGCCGATCTGGGATCACACCTGCAGCGTGTCCGCGAGCCTGAGCCTCACCGCACCCATGGTGCGAATGCCGGTCAGCAGGTTGCGGCAGCTCGCGCCCTTAGTTCAAGAAGCTGGGCTCCGAATTTCAATGGAGTTGGGATATCCGAAAAACGGCAAACCGTCGAACCAGTTGCCGGTGCGGAAAGGCGAAATTGCGGAGGCGCGAGTTGCGAACCGAGTTTCTTGACTCGATGGCTGTGCGCCGAATCGTTGTTCGGATTGCGGTCATGAGCGTCGGATTGCTTGTAACGCCGAGTTTGGCCGAGTCTGGTTCAACAGCTGCTGCGCACGCGCCTTGTCGAGTGCAGTCTGCAACCTTTGAGGGATGGAAGGCGGAAGTGCTTGGCAACGATTGGGTGCGTCTGACAATCGTGCCGCAACTCGGTGGCAGGCTCTTGCAAGTGACCTTCAACGGTCATGACTACCTTTTCGTGAATCCGAAATACAAGGGCAAGTACTTTCCGCCAAGCGCAGCCGCGAAAACGGGCCAATGGATTAACTACGGAGGCGACAAACTCTGGCCGCTACCGGAAGGTCATGGCGACGACCAGCATTGGGCTGGGCCTGTCTCGGATGCGCTCGATGACGGCGAATACAAATTCAGCGTCGTGTCGCGGAATCAAACCTGCGCGGTGCGTCTCGACGGTCCCGCCGATCCGACAACAGGTTTGCAATATTCGCGCCAGATTAGCATTGGCAACGAATCTCCGGAGATTTTGTTTCATGCGGTTATGAAGAATGCGACGAGTCGGCCGATTCGCTGGTCGATGCAATCGGTGACCCAGTACAACACTGCCGACGCCCGCGATCCTTCCAAATACAATCGAGATTTCTGGGCATTTGCCCCGATTAACCCGCAAAGCGCTTTCGTCGATGGCTATCACGTGGTTGCCGGCCTGGCTGACGATCCCTCGTTTGAAGTGAGCGATCGTCTTTTCAGGCTGCACTGGTTTTATCTGGAAAATGAAGTGTGGCTGGATTCAGATGCGGGCTGGATTGCGGTGGTCGACAGCGCTACCAAATACGCGATGATCGAACGCTTTCAATATGCTCCTACCGCGGAGTACCCGGGAAAGGCTTCCGTAATTTTCTACAAAAATGGCGCTGCCCTGGAATTGAATAAAGACGGCATGCCCACTCTGCGCTCCACGAACTGGCAAGACGCTCCCTACTACATGGAGGCGGAGATCAACAGCCCGATGGTCAAACTGGATCCGGGCGCTTCGTACGCGATGGACACGACCTGGTTTCCCGCTCGTGCAGACGGTGAGCCCAAATCCATCACCTCGGCTGGGATAGTATGTCAGCCGTTAGCAGTTTCTTTAATACCGCGGGGTCTCCAGGTTTCTGGCGTCTTTGGTGTGTTTTTTCCGGGGACTCTGCGAGCGCATGTGCTCGACGCTCGGGGCGCTGAGATTGCGGTTGTCGACTTGCAAGCTGTCGATCCGTTCAATCCGGTGGAACTCAATCAGACCATCAGCGTGGCCGAACCAGCAGATCGAGTCTCCGTTCACCTGAATGATCAACAGGGAGTTGATCGTGGCAGTCTTGGCGAAGCCAAAATTACGAAACCGGAGAAGACCTCGTAACCATGCGGACGGCGGTCAATATCTGCGTTGTGTTGACTTGTTTGATCGCACTCGCGAACGAGAATTCACCGGCTCCTATTTCTACGGCAGTCGATGTGCGCGCTGAGGACCTGCTGGTTCAGCCGCCCGCGTCAAACTGGATTTCGTATAACGGAGACTACTCCGGGCGCCGTTATAGCAGCCTTGCCGAGATCAATTCGACCAACGTCGCGCAGTTGAAAGCGGCATGGGTATTTCACGCGCACAACACGAGCCGGCTCGAGGTTACTCCGCTGGTCGTGAATGGAATTATGTTCGTAACCGCTGCCAATGACGCCTTTGCGCTCGACGCAAGTACCGGGCGCGTGCTCTGGCACCATTCGCGACCGATCACGGGAGGGTTGATTGACGACGCATCCAGACACATCAATCGTGGTGTTGCTGTCTGGAGAAGTCGGCTCTACATGGAAACCGATAATGCCCATCTCGTGTGCCTGGATGCGCGCTCTGGCAATGTCATCTGGGATGTGGCTTATGCGGACTGGAACAAAAACTATGGCGCCACGAGTGCGCCGCTGGTGGTCAAAGACAAAGTGCTGGTTGGAACCTCGGGCGGCGATGACGGCGTCCGCGGCTTTGTGGCCGCTTACGATGCCACGACAGGGAAACTGGCTTGGCGATTCTGGACGATCCCGGCTCCCGGCGAGTTCGGTTCGAAGAGTTGGCCGGGTACTTCGTACCTGCACGGCGGCGGCACGACGTGGATGCCTGGAACCTACGACCCTGAACTCGGCACCATCTTTTGGGGCACCAGCAATCCTGCGCCGGATTTTGAAGGCAGCGTGCGTCCGGGCGATGACCTCTACACAGATTGCATCCTCGCCCTCGATCCCGACACAGGGAAACTGAAATGGTATTTCCAGTTCACCCCGCACGACCTGTTCGATTACGACGGCGTGGAAACACCGATCTTGATCGATGCTGCTTACAGAGGCAAAGCACGCAAGTTGCTGGTGCAGGCGAATCGCAACGGCTATATATATGTGCTCGATCGTACCGATGGGAAGTTTCTTTCCGCGGCGCCATTCGTCGAAAAGCTTAACTGGGCGAAGGGAATCGATGCGCAAGGCAGGCCTATCCGCACCGATGTTATGCCTACTCCGAACGGAACCCGGGTCTGTCCGGGATACGCCGGCGCGACCAACTGGTTTGCTCCTTCTTATAACGAGTCCACCCATTCCGTATATTTCATGGCCTTGGAGCAATGTGAGACCTACTTTTCGAAAGCTCAGCCGCAACGCTTCAAAGAAGGCGAGATGTACTATTCCAGCGGGGTAAAGCATATTGCCGGGGAAAACTCGCAGAAGATTCTGGTGGCGTACAACCTGGATACGGGTGCGTTTGCCTGGAAGTATCCACAAGTGGGCCGAGCGCGCTCTTCCGGCGGGACCATGACCACAGCCGGGGGGCTGGTCTTTTTTGGGGATGATGCCGATTCCTTTGAGGCCGTAGACCCGCAAACCGGCAAGTCCTTGTGGCACTTCAATACCGGGCAGGAGATCAGCGCGTCGCCGATGACCTACGCAATCGGCAGCAAGCAGTACGCCGCGATTGCCGCTGGCAGCGACGTTTTCAGTTTCGCTTTGCCGTAGTGGTTTGACATTTTTTCGTAATTGAGTCTTCGCAAGCAAAGGAGCAGATCATGCGCCTCAACTCAAAGTGGAATCGCCGAGGCTTTCTAAGTGGTTTGGGAGCCATTGCCAGTTTATTCGCACTGCCACGAAGAACGTTCGCCGGGAATGGGCCTGACAAAAAAGCTAGTGGCCTGACCGGCTTCGGCGAATCCGGCAATCCCTATGAAGAACTGGGAGTGACGACCGTCATCAACGCCGAAGGAACCATGACGACGCTCGGCGGCTCGCTGATCCGTCCGGAAGTCGAAGTGATTATGGCCCAGGCTTCGCGGCATTTTGTCAGCATGCCCGGGTTGGAAGAAGCAGCGGGAAAGCGAATCGCGCTGATGCTCAAATTACCTGAGGGATACGGCGCGCTTGTGACCTCGGGCGCAGCCGCGGCAATTCAGTCCGGGTTGGCAGGCATTCTAACCGGCGATAACGAGAGCTTGATCAAACAACTCCCGGACCTTACGGGGATGAAGTCCGAAGTGATCATCCAGAAATCGCACCGTAATCCTTTCGACCATCAGCTGCGAGGCACGGGAGCGAAGCTGATCGAGATCGAAACTCGCGATCAATTGCGCGCCGCGGTGAACGATCGCACCGCCATGATGCACTTCACCAATTTCGCGAACGACGCCGGGCAGATCAAGGTCGATGAATGGGTGAGGCTCGCCAAGGAATACAAGCTTCCGTGCTTCAACGATGCGGCCGCCGACACTCCGCCTATTTCCCATCTTTGGGATTACACAAACATGGGCTATGACCTGGTGGCATTCAGCGGGGGCAAGGCAATTCGTGGTCCGCAGTGCGCTGGATTGCTGATCGGCCGCCAGGACCTCATTCATTATGCGTTGCTCAACAACAGCCCGTACGAGGACACGCTAGGCCGCGGCCAGAAAGTTGGGAAAGAAGAAATCATCGGAATGATCAAGGCGCTCGAACTCCATCTTAAAGAGGACTACGACGCTTTAGACAAAGAATGGCAAGACCGCCTGGAATTGGTTTCTCGGGAAATCACCAGGATTCCCGGCGTGAGCACGAAGTTCTTCACGCCCGCGATCGCCAATCACGTTCCGCATATGCAGATCACCTGGGACTCAAGAATTTCTTTGACGCCGCAGCAAGTCTCACAACTGCTGAGGAACTCAAAACCCTCAATCGTGATGTCGGCCGGTGAAGAGAAACCGGGACTGGCGATGAACTCGTTCATGTTGCAGCCCGGCGAAGACCAGATTGTTGCCGAGCAACTGTCGCGCATTTTGCGCCAGCACTCAGCCTAATCGCAACGTCGGGATCTCAGGAGAAGATGCTGTCGAGTGACGGCGAAAGTATCACGCTGTTGCCCGGCTAAAATTTCTAACCAGATTGGGCGGTGCGCCGTTCTGTGAGCCGGTGAAACCAAGGCGAAATTGAACATGGCGAAACTAAAGATCAGATCGAAAGACGAGCGCATGTGGGACCTGGTGAGCCTCGGAGAAGTCATGCTCCGACTCGATCCCGGGGACGATCGTGTATCGACAACGCGTCAGTTTCGAGTGTGGGAAGGTGGAGGCGAATACAACGTTGCCCGTGGACTCAGGCGCTGTTTTGGCATGGACACGGCAATTGTGACGGCACTCGCTGACAACCCGGTTGGACGTCTCGTGGAAGACCTCATGCTGCAAGGAGGTGTGAGCCAGAAATATGTGAGTTGGGTGCCTTATGACGGGGTTGGCAGAAGTGTGCGCAACGGCCTGAATTTTACCGAGCGGGGGTTTGGCGTTCGCGCTGCCCTCGGTTGTTCGGATCGCGGGCATACCGCGATCTCGCAAATGAAACCCGGAGACGTCGATTGGGACAAAATCTTCACCCGGGATGGAGCGCGCTGGTTTCATACTGGCGGAATTTTCTGCGCCCTTTCAGAGACCACGCCGCTGGTCGCGCGCGAAACCATGGAAGCGGCGAAGCGGGCCGGCACGATTGTTTCCTACGATCTCAACTATCGTCCGTCTCTGTGGAAAGCCATCGGGGGGAAAGCGAAAGCTCAAGAGGTCAATCGCAGCCTGGCCCCGCTCGTCGACGTAATGATTGGGAATGAAGAGGATTTCACGGCGGCGCTGGGTTTCCCGGTCACTGATCTGGATACGCAACACTCGAACCTCGATCCGGCAAACTTTGAACGGATGATTGAAAAGGTAGTTGATCAATTCCCCAATCTTGCAGTCGTTGCGACTACTCTGCGAAATGCAAAGACTGCGACCCTGAACGACTGGGGAGCCATCTGCTATCACGGCGGCCATTTCTACAAGGCGCCGATGCGGGAGAATCTTGAAATTTTCGATCGTGTCGGGGGCGGCGATTCTTTTGTTTCCGGCTTGGCCTATGGATTCTTATCCGGGAAAGACCCGCAGTGGGCCGTCGAATGCGGGGCAGCCCACGGTGCGCTCGCAATGACGACGCCGGGCGATACATCCATGGCAAGTCTGGCCGAGGTTTTGCAAGTCATGAAAACGCAGACTGCGCGGATTGAACGCTGAAGTTCGAGAAGAGCCAATAACCATATGACCATCGATGACGTGATTCGCAGGATTGGAGAAATTGGGATCGTACCGGTGGTGCGGGCGGCCGCCGTCGATGAAGCAACCCGGGCCGTTGAGGCGATCTGCGCCGGCGGCATTCCCATTGTCGAAATAACGATGACCGTTCCCGACGCCATCGCAGTGATTCGCCAGGTTGCGCGTCAATACGGAAAGGACGTTCTACTTGGAGCTGGCACAGTCACCACTGCGCACCAGGCCGAGCAGTGCATTGCCGCGGGCGCGGAATTCATCGTGAGTCCGGGATTGTCCTTTCCGGTGCTCGCGGCGGCACAGGCTTGTGGAAAACTGGCGATCCCGGGCGCGCTGACGCCGACTGAATTGATGAATGCCCAGCAAAACGGCTCCAAGCTGATCAAGATTTTTCCTTGCGGAAACGTTGGCGGTCCAAAATATCTGAAATCCCTAAGAGGTCCTTTCCCCGACGCCGCCCTGATTCCGACAGGAGGAGTAAATGCTGCAAACGCCGCCGAGTTTATTGCCGCTGGAGCCTTTGCTCTCGGCGTCGGCGCGGAGTTAGTCAACGCAGCGGCACTGCGAGAGGGGAATTTGGCGAAGATCGAGCAAGCCGCTCGCGAGTTGGTGGGCGCTGTCCTCACGGCGCGCGAGTCGATCCTCGAAAGGCATTAGCCCCCGCGGAACGCGATGAGACGTTACTGATTCACTCCGCTCGCAAGGTAGCCGCCATCGACCACCAGCAGAGTGCCAGTGACAAAGCTGGCCGCATCGGAAGCAAGAAAGACGGCTGCCCCAACCAGTTCTTCGAGCTCGCCGTATCGCTTCATCGGAGTGCGCAACAGGATCTCCTGGCCGCGGGGCGTGCCCATGACAAGTTTTTCGGTCAGCGGCGTGCGGAAGTATCCAGGCGCAATAGCATTCACGCAAACTCCGTGGCGCGCCCATTCGATGGCCAACGACTTCGTCAGTGACGCCACGCCCGCTTTGCTGGCGCAGTACGCTGCCACTTCATACAGCGCCAGGAACGAGCCCATGGACGCAATATTAATGATCCGTCCACAACCGCGCTCGATCATGTGGCTCCCGAAAATCTGGCAGCTTCGCAAAGTACCTGTGAGATTGGTATCAAGAAGCCGGTTCCAGTCGGCTTCGGAAAGCTTCAACGTGGGAGTGCGTTGGTTAAACCCGGCAGAGTTGACCAGGATATCCACTTTGCCGAACGCCTCGACTGTGGCCGTCAGCAATTGCTCCAAAGATCCTCGGTCGGTGACGTCACAAGTCACGCGCAAGGATTTGCGACCGAGATATTCAATCTCGTTCGCCGCGATCTTTACCTGCTCGAGGCGACGGGCGCTCGGCACAACGTCAGCCCCCGCTTCAGCCAAACCCCGCGCGAGAGTCTGACCGATGCCGGAACTTCCTCCGATCACAACGGCCACCTTGCCGTTCAGTTCCAGAGCTTTGTAACCCATAAATCCCTCAAGAAGCGCTTAGCCTTATTTTGCGCATATTCAAGCTTCAAATTCGCCGCACTAACCCGTCCTCCGTGGCCTGCGTGTTGCGGACTAGCAGCAACACCAGAACCATCCCCAGAAATGGAACCAAGCCAGCCACGATGACAATCGGATCGAATGCGTGTGTGGCAGTAGCTCGCCGTGCATCGGAGAAATATCCAATCAATTTGAATGCAACGATCGTTCCGATACCTGCTCCCGTGCCGCCCAGCCCGCTGACCGATGCTACCGAATCACTGTGGTAAAGGTCAGACGGTAACACGTTCGCGATGGTACTGAAAGATGCATAACAGAAAGTCGCGACTGCGAACAGCAAAGTGATTACGTATAGATTGGTGGTGAAAATGGTTGGAATCAGCAGCGTGATTCCGATACCTCCAAAAATCACCAGAGCTTTTCGTGCCCAGCCCAATGCCCATCCTCGCTTGATCAAGTATCCAGACGTGCCGCCGCCGAAGAAATTTCCGAGATCGGCAGCGATGAAAGGTATCCACACTGCGATGAGGCCACTCCTTAGCTCAATCCCTTTCGCGACCAGGTAAATTGGAAACCAATCGGTCACAAAGAACCAGACCGGATCGGTGAAAGTTCTGGCAATGATGGCTCCCCACGTCTGTGGAAGCTTCAAGAGATCGCGCCAGCGAGTTCGCGTCTGGCTGAGTGGCGGCGAGCCGGATCCAAACTTGTCCAAGACGATCATCTGCAACTCTGTTTGACTTATCCGGGGATGCGCCTCTGGCGGGTAATACAGCCAGCGCCAGCCGATCAACCATAAGAAGCCGAGAGCGCCAGGAATCATGAATGCGGGACGCCATCCCCAGTGAAAATAAATTGGCAGAACGATGAAAGGAGCGATGGCGCCGCCAATCGAAGACCCGCTATCGAAAATGGCCGTCGCCAGTGCACGTTCGCGTTTTGGAAACCATTCTGAAACCGCTTTAGTCGCTGCCGGCCAGTTCGCAGATTCTCCCGCTCCCAGCAAGAAACGAAATCCCGCAAAACTGTAGAAGCCTCTGGCCAAAGACGTGGCAACGGACACTATCGAATACCACGCGACGGTGAGCGTCAGTCCACGCCTGGTGCCAATGCGATCCATGAGCCTGCCGAAAACGGTTTGCCCGATCGAGTACGCGATCCGAAATCCGATGACAAGATTCGCATAGTCGCTGTTGGTCCAGTGATATTGCAGTTTCAAATACGGGGCGAGAAGAGAGAGCGTCTGCCGATCGACGTAATTGATGACCGTGGAGGCGAACAATATCCCGGCAATCCACCAACGTAAGGAAGGGATGGAATGAGCGCCAGTCGGCTTCCAGGCAGTTGCCATGTGTAGGTTTCGCGGACCGGCCTAACGAGTGAACAGCACCTGCGATTTGTCCTTGAGCACACTCTGCAAAGCGGGACTTAACAATGAGGCTGAATTCCTGTCCAGGTACACCGTCGCGTTGGGATGAGTGCGCAGAATCGATGCCGGCGCCATGGGGCTGATATCGCCGTCAAAGCAGGCTTTCACAGCTTGCGCTTTGCGCGCGTCGGGCACGACCGCGAGAATTTCCCTGGCCTTGAGAATCTGACGCACCGACATGGAGATCGCGTTCTTTGGCACTTGCGAAATATCGGCGAACCAGGCCTCGCCCACCTGCTGCTGTCGGCACGTCTCATCGAGATCCACGATGAGGTAAGGTTCTTCGGTATCAAAGTCCGCGGGCGGATCGTTGAAGGCGATATGACCGTTCTCCCCGATTCCAAGAAACGCGATGTCGATCGGCGCCGAAGCCAGTTCACTTCCAACTCGGCGCAAGACTTGGGAGAGATCGACTGCGTCACCGTCGAGCAAATGATAGCTGCTGATTCCCGTTTTGCGAACCAACTGCTCCAGCAGCATTTTTCGAAAGCTGCCGGGATGCGAGATCGGCAAGCCGACGTATTCATCGAGATGAAAAGCTTCGACTCTTGCCCAGTCGATATCCGCTGTTCTTGTAAGCGCATCCAGAAACTCGAGCTGCGATGCAGCCGTGGCGGCGATGATGCGTGCCCGGCCGTGCTGCGCGATCGCCCGGCGAATCGCGCTTGCTGCCTGCTCCGCTGCAGCATTGCCAAGAGCAATCTTATCGTTGAATACCTTCAACAGCATCAGGCAAGCCTCCAAATCAGAGGGAACCAGTAGCAGATCGTCAGAGCTCCAGAATTATAAACTCAAGGTAGCAGGATCATGATCGCGAGTTTCATCACGTGAAAACAAATCTTTTGTGCAATGGCGGAATCAAGCTACTTGTTGTATGACTCTTACGCGGGATCAAGATCACATCCAGAGAAGGTGCCCTTTGCATCGGAGATCGTCATCGTCCGGTCGGTTGCTTCAAAATTTGAGCGCGGTTGCGTTCCTGCTGATCATCTTGCAAAGCGCAACTGCGCAAACTGTGCGGGTATACGCGACCCCCACTCACGTTGCCAACAAGTTTAGTCCGCTTTACGCGTTGGGTTCGACCGTCGATCGCATACCCAGCAATGCCACGGATACGTTTTTCCGGCCAGACCAAGTCAAGCAAATCCTCTCTGCTGGTTGGGGCGTGATCAGTTATCGGCAAAACACTGATCTGTTTGTGCAGGCGTGGCATTGGAATCCGAAGGGGACGTGGAGCGATCCTTCGGGGAAGGGATATTTCGTCGGTGACGCGACTCCCACCAACGAGATGATTCGGCACTCTTACGGGTATTCGCTTCCTCATCGCGGTTTCACGCGCAACAACGGCTCCGAGTTCGATGGCTTCTCGCGACTGAACGATGGCGATCTCCAGACTTATTGGAAGAGCAATCCCTATCTCACAAGCACGTTCACGGGTGAGGACGATTCGTTGCATCCGCAGTGGGTCGTGATCAACCTGGAGAAAAAGCAAAACGTGAATGCAATTCGCATCGCTTGGGCAGAACCCTACGCCCGGGTGTACGAAGTCCAGTATTGGGTCGGCGACGGCGACGCCATGGACGAGCAAGACAAGGGAGCCTGGAAAACATTTGCCTCAGGAGCCATCGCCGACGGGAAGGGAAGCACTGCTTCCTTACATCTCGACTCCTCCCCGGTGAGCACGAAATACGTGCGCATCCTGATGACGCAATCGTCCAACACTTGCGACAGTCACGGTTCCGGCGACCGTCGCAATTGCGTCGGCTATGCCATCCGCGAACTTTACCTCGGAACCATCGACGATCATGGTAAATTTACCGATCTGCTCCACCACTCTCACGATCAGAAGCAAACGCTTACATATTGTTCCTCGGTCGATTCGTGGCATCAGCCCTCCGATCTGTATGTCGCTCCGGACCGCATGGAATCGGGAGATCAGCCGGGCTTCGACCTCTTCTTCACGAGCGGCATTACCCGCAACTTGCCCGCGATCATACCGATAGCCATGCTGTACGCGACGCCCGAGGATGCGGCGGCGCAGATGACCTACATAAAGAAGCGAGGCTATCCCGTGTCGTACGTCGAGATGGGAGAAGAACCCGATGGCCAGTACATGCTGCCCGAGGACTACGCCACTCTTTATCTGCAATTCGCGACTGCGATCCATCGCGTTGACCCGGCGTTCAAGCTGGGTGGGCCAGTCTTTGAAGGCGTGACCGAAGACATTAAAGTTTGGCCCGATGCACACGGCCAGGATTCGTGGTTCAAACGTTTTCTTGCTTACTTGAAGGCCCACGATCGCCTTCGGGATCTGGCATTCATGTCGTTCGAGCACTATCCCTACGATGGCTGTGAAACGCCCTGGGAGAATCTTTATCAGGAGCCCGAGCTGATCACCCACATCATGCAAGTGTGGCGAGACGATGGCTTGCCACCAAGCGTCCCCATGCTCGACACCGAAACCAATGATCATGGAGGAGAAGCCGCCGCGGATATCTTCGGCGCTTTATGGCTCGCAGATTCGTTCGGAGGCTTTCTCACAGCGGGCGGCCAGTCGACCCACTACTATCACGACTTGCCCTATTCTCCGCCGCATCCCGCGTGCGCGAATAGTTGGGGAACGTATCACATGTTTATGGTCGACAAGCATTACCAGATCCGGCAACGAATTTCACAGTTTTTCGCGGCACAGCTCATTACGCAGGAGTGGGCGGAACCGAAAGATGCCGAGCACAAACTCTTCGTCGCTTTGAGCGATGTGAAGGATTCCCGCGGACACGTGCTCGTGACCGCCTATGCGCTGCTGCGCCCTGACGGCCAGTGGTCGCTGATGCTCATTAATAAAGACCACGACAACTCTCAACCAGTGCACATTGTTTTTCACGACGCCGACAGCAACCAGAATCGCTCTTTCCTCGGCCCGGTCACGTCCATTACCTTCGGAAAGGCCCAGTACCAATGGCACCCAAATCGGCGGAACGGTTATGCAGATCCGGACGGTCCGCCGGTGACCTCTACGATCGTCGGGGGTGAAAGCACGATTTACACCCTGCCCGCTGCTTCGCTGACCATCGTGCGCGGCGGACTGGGCGATCTTCCCAAGGACAGCGCAGCGGCAAGATGAAACGGTTGTGAGAATCGGTGGTGTCTAACCGAGGTAACTGGATTCCTTGAAAATGGCGTGCAGAGCGCACTGGTTTCGCAGATAATGCCTGCGGCAGACCATGGATGCGTCTCACAGCGATCTCGAAGCCATCAGGCAACTCCTCAGCGAACTCACTCGTCGTGTGTATCGCATCGAACTCAAACTCGGCCTCGAGGATGCATCCCCATCGCCCGAGCCGGTGAAAGCTCGTGAGCCCGCCCCGAAGCCCGCGCAGCCCCTGCCAGCCAGCCCACCGCCTTCGCCTCCGGCTCCACGACGGCCCAGCGCAGAACCCACGCAACCGCACATTCCGCCGCGGCCACCTTACCCGCTCGTGCCCGATCGCGTGCCACATAGGGAGGCAGATCTGGAGTCCCGCATCGGCTCACACTGGCTCAACCGCATTGGCATTGCCGCTCTATTGATCGGGGTCTCCTACTTTTTGAAGTTCGCCTTCGAGAATAACTGGATCGGGCCAGCGGGCCGCGTCACGATCGGCTTGCTCGCAGGAATCGCCGTGGTGATGTGGAGTGAACGCTTCCGCTCCCGAGGGTACCGGACGTTCTCCTACTCTTTAAAAGCGGTCGGCATCGGAACGCTCTATCTTTCGCTCTGGGCAGCCTTTCAGATTTACAGCCTGATCCCGAGCGGTGTTGCCTTCGTCGCCATGCTGGCCGTGACCGCGGCGACCGGCGTCATGGCCTTCACCCAGGACGCTGAAATTCTTGCGGCATTCGCCCTCACCGGCGGCTTTACAACACCGCTCTTGCTCTCTACCGGGCAGAACCGCGAGCTGGCGCTTTTTTCGTACGTAGCACTCCTCGATCTCGCTGCCCTCGTCCTAGTGGTCTTTAAACCTTGGCGGCGCCTGCTGCTCCTAAGTTATGCCGGAACGTTGTTGCTCTACATTGGCTGGTATGCCACCTTCTACAGCCGCAGCCAACTTTCCTTGACCACGACATTTGCCAGCCTGTTCTTTGCCATTTTTGCCATCGCTCCGCTTGTGGCGCAGCCAGCCGCTGCAGCGTCTTCTCAGGTCCTGCCATTTCTGGCATTCGTGAACGCCGGTGCATACTTCCTCGAGATCTACGCCATGTTCTCCGATGTGAGCAAGACCGGGATTGCATGGTTCTCCGTTGCGTTAGCAGCAATATATATCGTCTTGAGCCGCCAGGTTCGCGCCCACCAGACAGATCCAGGAACGGCGCAGACCTTGCAATTTCTGCACCTCGCGTTGGCCATCGGCTTTATCACCATTGCCATTCCAATTCGTCTTGATGCTCACTGGATCACCATCGGCTGGTTTGTAGAGGCAGCGGTACTTCTCTGGGTGGCCGAGCGCATTCAATCCGATTTCCTGAATGCCTTTGCCATTGGGGCCCTGATTCTCGGAGTGGGCCGTCTGTTGCTCATCGATAACTTTTCTTCGACCACGTTGTTTTTCAACGCGCGCATGGCCACATACGCTGTAGCGATTGCAGTGTTGGGGATCGTCGCCTGGTATGGTCGCGACCGCGCCGATGAACTAGGACAGAGCGCCGCCGCAGCCGCCGTCATCGCACTCAATCTCCTGGCGCTGATTGCCCTCGGCCACGAGATCGCCGATTACTACGCTTGTCAAATGATCGAAGTTCGCCCGCCATTCGGTCGTTGGAACCCCGCCAGCTGGGCAGCGGTCCGGCGCGTGGAAATTGCGAGAGACTTTACCTACTCCGCTTTAGGAATGGCTTATGGCGCCATGCTGATGACTGTCGGCTTGTGGCGTCGTTCCGCGTTCGTACGTTGGCAGGCGTTGGTTTTGATCGCCGCTACGATCCTCAAAGTGTTCATCTACGACGTCTCCGAACTCGACCGCGCCTACCGCATCCTGAGTTTCATTGTTCTGGGTGCGCTGCTGCTTGCGATCTCGTTCGTCTACCAAAGAAACTGGCTCCAGTTGTCGCCAGAGAAGCATTCCGAAGGGAACTCGGCCCGCGCATGAGATGCGCCTCGATCGCGTTTCTGGTTCTTTGTACTTTTGCTTCCGCTCCCGAAGCCGCGATACCGTATTTCACCAACGTCCGAGACGTCCAGGTTTCCCAACCGGATCACCAGAACTATCTCGTGGTGGATGAAGAAATCTGGAGTCACGCCCGGCCCGACCTCGCCGATCTCCGCTTATACGACGGCCAGGCCCAGGTGCAATATGCATTGTCCGCGCAGTATGGAGGACTTTCCGCCGAGCAGCAGGAAGCAAAGATCCTCAACCTGGGAAGCATCGCCGGCCACACCGAGTTTGACATCGATGTAGGAGCGATCACTGAGTACGACCGCGTGTGCTTCCGCATCGACGCAAAAGATTTCGTAGCCACAGCGTCGGTGGCCGGAGCCAACGCGCTCGGCCAAGGACCCATCACTGAGTTGGGACCCTCAACCCTCTACGACTTCACCCGCGAAGCGCTCGGCTCGAACTCCGTGCTCAAGCTGCCGCCGTCCAGCTTTCGCTATCTCCACGTCAAGCTGTCTCCCGGAATCCGTCCACAACAGGTCAAAGGCGCGACCGTTTCCAATGTCCACGAAAAGCAGGCGGGCTGGACCAACGTCGGATCCTGCGCGCCTCCCGATCAAAAGCCGCGCTCCACCGTGATCGCATGCGATCTCCCCGACAAAGTGCCGCTGAACCGAATCCTCTTCCAAGTAGCCTCGACTCAGGTAAATTTCCGCCGTGCCGTCAACATTGTCGATGCGAAAGGTTTGGAGGTCGGCAGCGGAGACATCAACCGTGTGCGCATCGATCGCGCTGGCATGCTTGTCATTTCAGAGGATCTCGCGGTGAGCGTCTTCGCCAAGCCAGTCGGCAGCCTCACCATTACCGTCGACAATGGCGATAACCCGCCTCTGCAGCTAACCAGCGTTCAACCACTCTCCGTCGAGCGCCGCGTCTACTTCGACCCACAAGGCAAGGCCACGTTGAAGTTGTATTACGGAGACCAGAAACTTTCCGCGCCGGTCTACGACTACGCCAAGTTCTTTCACCTTGACGAATCTGCCGCGCTAGCCTCGCTCGGCCCGGGCGCGCATAACGATGCCTACACCGGCCGTCCTGACGAACGCCCCTGGTCCGACCGCCATCCAGCCGTGCTTTGGGCCGCCATGCTGTTGGCCGTCGCAGCCCTGGCGGCAGTTGCAATTCGCGGCCTGATGCAAGCCACTTAGCAATATCAAACGCCTCGGGGATCGTTTACTCTCCACGGAAACGGACGAAATTCAGCCAGCCTGCTGAAATCCCGCCCATTGGCCGTGATCACCGTGATTCCCAATCGTCCCGCGCTCATAGCGATCAGCGCATCGTTCGTCAGGCGTCCTCGGCCAACTCTCTCGTAATCATATTTAGCCGCGAGTTGAGAGAGCACCTTACCAGTTCGAGTCCAATCGCTGAGATTCGGGACCAGGATGCGTTTAGTCCGGTCAAAATCACGCTCCAGGCGTTCCACCACGTGGACACCGTTCACGCCCACTCCGGCGTACAGTTCTTCCAGCACAACCGAACTCAGCCACACCGGTGAATCCGCAGCCAGCCTTCTCAGCGCGAGCGCCGCTTCATCTCCCATTCGTAGGGCCGTGATGTAAATCGATGAGTCAAACAGAACGGGTTGCATCTACGGCTCCAGCTTGCCGTACACATCCTTGATTTCGATACCACTCTTCACGAAACGATCGTTGGCTTCAGTCCCCAGTCGATTGCTCTTGTGCTCGGCAATCACCAAATCCAGAGCCCGCTCGATGGCCTCAGTTTCCGTCTGCGCCCGCAACACCCTCTGCGCACGGCTGATTTTGATCGGATCCAGCTGGAAATGTTTGTGAGCACGATTCCTCGTCCTGGGCATGCGATGTTTTCTCCCTAAATAAGTATAGCGCAATGCATGTACACATAATGACAATATATGAACATAGCAACTGTATCGAGCTGCAGAACCAATCGAGCCCAAAACCCATACCTCAGTGCGCCACGGTAACCATTTCCCAAGTTACTATCGGGATTACTAAAGGCAGCTTCGAGGGCACTTTTAGGCCATGTACTCCCGGGACCGCACCCGCTACTCTTCCCTTAGTGCTTGCGTCGCAGAGAACAAAGAACAAAGAAACGACAAACCGGAGACCTCATGAAATCGGCTTTGTTTACCCTCTTCCTGCTCGTCGGCGCAGCCCAGGCCCAACAGAACTTTCTCGCCACCAGCCCTTTGCCCAGCGCTCCCAGCACCCACAAATTCTGGAGCCGCGAAAACAAGATTGATTTCTCCATTCTCACCGGACAGATCACCGTCGACGCCATCACCACCCAGCACGGCCTGAGCCAGGGCTTCACCGAATCCAACCCCATCATGCGCCCCCTGGTAACCCGCGGCGTAGCCGGAGAGGCCGCCGCCTCCGCCCTCGGCCTTGGCTTCGGAGTCGGAACCGCCTATCTCCTGCACATCACCCATCACTACAAAGCCGAGCGGATTGCGACCCGAACCATGGTCGCGGTCGAAGGCGGATTCGTGGCCAATAATCTGGTGCGCCTGTACTAAGGCCCCCCCAAATCCCACCTCTGCCGAAAACTTGTCAAGCCCCCTTTTGCCCCCAATTCCCGCTACGTCCCTGATTCCACGGCAAAAATAAAGTTCAAAAATTGGCGGGTTCCCCCCCATTGTGCTAGACTATATCTATAAGTCAAATAAATGCGCAGCCAATAGCTGCGCCTTTTTCTTTTCTACCGAAAGGCACTCGTCCATGAAGCCACGAACCACCGAAGCCCCTCGCAAACCCGTGCATCGAAACACCAAACGCACCGGAGAGCTCTCCGAAGCCGCCTTCCTCCTCAAAGCCGAAACCCTCGGCTTCCATCTCGCCAAGCCCTGGGGAGACAGCGAGCGCTACGACTTCATCCTCGACACCGGCTCCCGCCTCTGGCGCGTGCAACTCAAATGCACCCAGGTCCTCCGCGCCCGCGGCTACGACGTCCAAGCCATCTACAGCATCTACGGCAAAGGCAAAGTAGGCTACACCGCCGACGACATCGACCTCCTCGTAGCCCACATCGTCCCCCTCAACGTCTGGTACATCCTGCCCATCGAAGCCTTCACCCCCAGCAAAAGCCTCCGCCTGTACCCCGACATCGTCAGCAAAAATCCCCGCCGGGAAAAATACCGCGAAGCCTGGCACCTCCTGGAACCCGTGCCACGGACGCTCCCTTAGCAGCGAGGTGGTAAATTAATACGGTCGTCGAACGGGCGAGACGGGTGTAAACTCCCACGGAGTGCGGATTCCACAGGAAATCCCAGCTTCTCTAAGCTAAGGAGGATTGCTCATGGGAGTCCATAGATTGTCCATCGGTTTGAGAGCAACTGCAGCGATCTTTGTCGTGGCACTTCTGGCGACCGGCGCCTGGGCCACTGCCACGGAAGAGTTGCTGTATAGCTTCGGCGACAAGGCCACGGACGGATCCACTCCCTACGGCGCCCTGATCTTCGATCCCTCCGGCAATCTCTATGGCATTACCTTCGCAGGCGGCGTTTACAACCTGGGGACGGTGTTCGAATTGACCCCCAAAGCGGGTGGGGGCTGGACGGAGAAGGTGCTGCATAACTTCAACGGCAAGGATGGAAGCGGTCCCTACTCCCGCCTAATCTTCGACGCCTCCGGAAACCTCTACGGCACGACCTTCTACGGCGGCAGCAGTGCTGTCTGCAACGCGGGCTGCGGCACGGTGTTCGAATTAAGCCCCGAAGCGGGCGGCGGATGGAAGGAGAAGGTATTGCATAACTTTACCAACGGAACGGATGGAAGCGGTTCCTACGCCAGTCTGATCCTCGATGCCTCCGGCAATCTTTACGGCACGACCTTCTACGGCGGCAACAGTACTGCCTGCAACGGGGGCTGCGGCACCGTGTTCGAGTTGATCCCCAAAGCGGGCGGGCACTGGAAGGAGAAGATTCTGCATAACTTCGGCAAAAGCAGCATGGACGGGCAGAGTCCCGTGGCCGGCCTGATCTTCGATGCCCTCGGCAATCTCTACGGCACTACCAGAGACGGCGGCGGGGTTCATAGCTGGGGGTATAGCCAGGGAACCGTGTTCGAGTTGACGCCGCTGTCGGGCGGGGGCTGGAGGGAGAAGATTTTGCATCGCTTCAGACCCGACGTCACGGACGGAAACGATCCCGGCTCGATGCTGATCTTCGATGCCTCGGGCAATCTCTATGGCACGACCTTCTTCGGTGGCAAATATAGCTTCGGTACGGCGTTCAAACTGACGCCCCAGTCTGGCGGAGGCTGGGCGGAGAAGATTGTCCACGCTTTCGGCGCCAACAACATGGAATCCGCTCCCTCGAGCCTGATCTTCGACGCAGCCGGCAACCTGTATGGCACGACCCAACAAGACAACAATGGCGGAGGCGGCGGTACGGTCTTCGAGTTATCCCCCAAAGCGGCCGGAGGATGGACCGAGAATGTGCTGCATGAATTCCCCTTCAACCCCACCCAGACGGACGGGTTCAGTCCCTACGACGGCGTGATCTTCGATCCGGCCGGCAATCTCTACGGCACCACCCAGGGAGGCGGCACTTTCGGCGTCGGTACGGTGTTCGAAGTCACACCTTAGCTGCTAATGCACTCGGGTTCCGCGTTGGCGTCCAGGGCGGGTGGGCGGGTGGCCCACCCATTCTCACGCAAACCCGAACCACGCATGAAGAGGGGTGCCCCATTCTTCCGCGTTCTTTGCGGGAGGGTGGGAGGCGTTAAAGCACGGTGAAATCGTCATCAAAGCCATTCGAAAGAAACTCTCCGGCCCTTGGATCGTCATCCGAGGCAGTGGAGTCGCTCGCGAGCGAGTGACTCCCAACGACGTAAAGGTGGGCTAGTTACCTGTCCAGCCACAAAATTTATTGGCAAAAGGAGATCAGGATGTCGAGGCTCTTGAGGAGTCGGTAGTGTCTAAGTATGTTGGCGTGATGGCAGAGGCAAAACAGAACGATTTATTGTGTTCGATACCAAACGGTCGTTCCTTGGCGTCTATGGTATACCTCCTCGTTAGTAAGTTGGAGGGGGAGAGCGGGCCCCGGTTGCCCCCGGCTCGGGGAAGGGTGGGGAGGCTCTGGGGTCCGCCTAACGAACAGCGCCGAAGGGGAAGGAACTCAACTATCACACTACCCCCAGCGCAGACATTTCCTGTCAGCACCTGATCGATATTACGGCGGGTGGCCCACCTATTCATAACCGAAATTTAAATCACACAGAAAAGCAGGGTGCCCCATCCTTTCCGCGTTCTTTGCGGAAGGGTGGGAGGCCAGAAAGCAAACACCAAACGGCCGCCATGCCGTCATTCCAACAAGAATCGTAGGGCGGCGCATAACCTGTCCAACTGCAAAATTGATTATTGGCAAACCAGACAGGAGGTCAAAGTTACCGCTGCATGTCTTCAGATCCCAGCCCAGTCCTAAGCGTACACATCCACCATACCCCCGGACCATTGCGCCGTGGAGCCACTAAGATCCGCTCCCGATCCCACCGGCAATGCCTGCGAACCATCGTTGGTGGGGATGAGGATGGCGATCGGTTGAACATCGGGCTGAAATGCCGTGAATGCTTGCACCGCCACTGCTGCGCTGCCCGATGATGAGACGTCCGACGAAATCTGCGCCTTCGCTTTCTCGGTGTCCTCTTGCGGATAACTCTGCGCCTGGGGCTGTCCTTTATTGATCAAAGAGGTCGCGTTCAGAAAAGAAACCGGACTGACTGCCGTCACGCTCATGATTGCCCTCCCTCAACCGGGTGCCCGTCGAGCCTGCTTTCCAGCACCATCGGATTGCTCGAATTGCTCACCCTTCAGAATAGGATCTGCCCTGGCGAATCCCTAGACCTTTCAGCAATATGCCCAATCCCCAGTTCCTGCAGGCGATTACCTGTAGTGTCACAGCAGGTGCCTCATTCGCCCACACGATGCCAACCTTGTCTTTCTTTTTCAATCACTTACATCCACCCAATGCGCCATTCCACCGCTAAACCCCGATTTTTACCCTTTCATTGGGTTCCGCGTGCCATCCCAGCATTGCTTTCAATAGGATAGTCACAACAAGAAATCCAGGGAGAGGTCCATCGAGAAGGCCTCTTCAGGTTGAGTTTGCAGCAGTGAACTCGAGAGTGAAGGTCAGTAAAGGGGTAGGGCTCTACAGGTTCAACCGTTTTCAGAATTTGTTGTGAAGCTTCACCCAGGGAAAAGTGGCAGATGCCTGACTTGCCATAATCCCAAGCAGTGGAAAGCGAGAGGACATGCACAAGCCAGTGAAGTATGTGGAGAAAGCCGTTACAGTCGCCGCCACAGGCGCATGGGCCGTATTCGAGCGCCTCAACCGGATCAAGCAGAATCCTTCTCCCAAGCCCAAGTGGTCGGACAAGCCGCTACTCAAGTCGTATGAGAAGACCAAGCCTCCGCTCGGCTGGCCTCGTACTACGGACTCGCTATGCCCGAAGTGTGTCCCCGAAATCCGCCAGCAGATTCTCGATGGCAAGCTGCCGGTCGAAGTCCTCAGCAACGAAAAGGTCGGCGAGATCAAAGCCCAGATCATCGAGCGCGACGGCAAAATCCTCATGGTCAAGGATTGCGAGAAACATGGTCACTTCGAAGACGTAATGTCGATTGACACCGACTTCTCGCGCCACCTCGAAGAAGTGTTCCCCGGCCGCGATATCGTCGCCCATAACGACGAAAAGCTTCACCACCACGGTTCGAGCACCGTGAAGTATGGACGCGGCTCGGTGCTCACCATCGACCTCACCAATCGTTGCAACATGATGTGCGACCCGTGCTTCATGGACGCGAACCAGGTTGGATTCGTCCACGAGTTGAGCTGGGAAGATATCAAGACCATGCTCGACAACGCGATAACGATCAAGCCGCGGCGCCAGATGTCAGTACAGTTCTCCGGCGGCGAGCCAACTTTGTCGCCGTACTTCCTGGATGCCGTCCGCTATGCCCGCAAAGTCGGATACAACAGCGTACAAGCCGCAACTAACGGAATCGAATTCGCCAAAAGCCTGGAGTTCGCCCAACAAGCCGCCGAAGCCGGAATGCGCTACGCCTATCTCCAATTCGACGGAATCGGCAACGCCGCCAATGCCCACAGGAAAGTCGGCAATCTCTTCGATGTAAAGTTGAAAGCAATCGAAAACCTGCACACCGCCGGCGTAGAAATCGTCCCGGTAGTCACGATCGTAAACGGAATCAACAACGAGCAAGTAGGAAGAATAATCAAGTTCGCCCTCGATAATCCAAAGCGAATCGGATTTTTGTCCTTCCAGCCAGTAAGCTTCACCGGCCGCGACGAAGCGGTAACCGATGACCGCCGCGAAGCCCAGCGCTACACCCTCTCCCACTTAGCCCACGACGTAAAAAATCAAACCGGCCTGGGCGAGCCAAGCCGAGACTGGTTCCCCATCTCCTTCATGGGAACCTTCAGCGACTGGGCCGACCTAATGCACGTAGAAGACAAAAACAATGACTGGGGCCAGCTCTCCTGCGGTTGCCACCCTAATTGTGGGACGGGGATGGCTGTGATGATCGATAAGGAGACTAAGGAGGCCGTGCCGGTTACGGCTTTTCTTAAAGGTGATCAGCTGGCTCGGGATATTCAGAAAGTCAATGATGCGGCGCGGGGGAAGTTTCTTACGATTGTGGGGATGGCTTTGTGTTTGATGAAGAACTACGATCCGTTTCAATCGCCGACTCACTTCAAGATGATGGATTTGTTGAAGAAGTTTGATAAGAACTTCAATGCTACCGGGAAAAATTACGGGAAGGTTGGTCCGGACCGGACGATTGAGGATGTGATGAAGCGGCGGCAGGACCGGTGGAATTTCCTGTTTATCGCGGGAATGTGGTTTCAGGATCTGTTTAACTACGATTTCCGGCGGACCGAGCAGTGCATTATTCCTTATGCCACGCAGGAGGGAGAGATTTCTTTCTGTGCTTACAACACGGGTGTGGGCTGGCGGAACATCATCGAGAAGATGCACATGACCGCTACGCTTACCAAGTGGTACAAGGAGCATGGGCGGCACGAGATCTTTGCGGGCGGAAAGAACGTGAAGATGGAATCGACGGCGCACTCCCTGCTGTTAAAGGATGAGCTGGTCACGAACGAAGAGCAGCACGATCTCGATAAGCTCGGCATCGCGAAGAACTCTGGCGAGGAGAAGAAGCGGGCGCGTGACGCCAAGCAGGCGGCTGCGCGTGGTCCGCAGAAGGACGATGCGGCTTACAATGCGCGCATGGCTTCTCTCTATCGCGAAGTCGTGTTGCAGGAGAAGCCGGTAGTGGCGGAGAACGGGTTTATTCCGCTGGGGGCTTTGACTGCTTCCAAGCCTAAGATCGACGTAGGAGAGCCGGTTTTGGGGGATTAGTTCAGGAAAGTCTTGATTGCAAAGAAAGGCCGCCAGTTCCTGGCGGCCTTTTTTACGTTTACGTTTACGGTTTCGGGTGAGGGACTTCAAGCTTATGGCACGTTGCCGGAAACCTGCGTGCCCTGCCACCGAGAGCCGTGAGGGTGCGCAGTTACAATCCGCAACCGGCCGAAGTTGTAACCTTCTTGGGGTTGATGCCGCGGCTCGTGGAAATGTTCGCGTCCCATCCTCCGCAACGAACGCGGAAGGATGGGGCATCCTCTTGGTTGGCAGGGCTAAAGGCTGCGCCAGCCCCACCGAGGCTATGTCGGACATTTATGCTATAATGTCTGACATGGCATCTCACCGCATCACTATTCGCATTCCGGAGACGCTGGGGCAGCGCCTGCGCCACCGCTCGCGGATGCGAGGGCAGCCCGAGTCGGCGCTCGTCCGCGAAGCTCTGGAGACCTATCTGGGACAGCCCACCGAGCAGCGGCCGGCCTATGAACTGGCCGAAGAAGCGGGATTGATTGGCTGCATCGGGCGTGGCCCGAAGTCTCCGGCAAAAGACCTCAGCACAAATCCCCGCCACCTGGAAGGTTTTGGGAAGTCCAAGTGAAGCGGCGCATACTGGTAGACACCGGCCCACTGGTTGCCATTCTCTCCAGCGTGGACGAGCACCACGCCGCCTGCGTCAAAGCCCTGCAGCAATTGCCCGGCCCTCTATTCTCCTGCTGGCCGGTGATCACCGAGGCAGTGTGGCTGTTGCGGTCGCATCCGCCCGCCATCCAGCGGCTTCTACGAAGCTGCTTTTCCGAGAAGCCCGGCGGCTTTCTGGAACTTCTTCCCTTGGCCGGAGCAGAGACCAGTGCCATTGCCAAAGTCATGAAGCGGTACCAGGACATCCGTCCGCAATTGGCCGACGCCGCGCTGGTTTACCTGGCCGACCGCGAAGGGATCGACACAATCTTCACCCTGGACCGGCGAGATTTTGGCGTGTATCGCTCTGCCCAAAAACGCGCTTTTCGGCTTGTGCCATGAGTCCGGAGCGAGATTTCAGAGTAATTCCGGCTTTAAGAAACTCTATGAACGCAGCCGAAACCAGAACCGAGCGCATGATCCCGCGCTGAAAGCGGCAGAATGGAGCGTCGTCGATACGGCATTCGCCGCCTCTTAGGGTTGATGCTGCGACTCGTTGAAAGTTTCGCGACCCATCCTCCGCAAAGAACGCGGAAGGATGGGGCACCCCCTTACGCCGTCCCGTCCGTTTCGGTTTGAGTGCTGGGGGCATTTGCTTGCACCGTTCCCCCTGTCCCGGTTTCACCGGGGGTGGTTGACGGCGGACAAACTGGAGACTATTATCAGGTCCTTCCCTCTGGGGCTCCAGGCTATTTATCTCCGTGCGGTGATTTTAGATCGATGGAGAGAATCGGCGTGACTTGCAGGCCCTGTGAACGGGCTTGCCCGGTTTTCGTTCGCCGCCGAAAGGCTGGAGATCCCGACTCAATGCTTGATCTGGAGGGAATATGACAACTCTTCGGAAGCTGATCTCACCGCTTTTTCTCTGCGCCTTGTGTGTATCCACGAACGTGGCGTGTCATCGTCCTCACGCCTGGCAGCCGGTTCCTAATGCACTTTCGATCCAACAGCCGAAGGAGGACTTCACGCTGGTGTGGGATAAGGAGGATGCGAACGGAGGACCGCTCGATCCGTACTGGGGGCTGGAGAAGATACAAAACGAAATCCCTCCGCGGGAACAGGGACAGCATCCTTATCCCTGCGAGCTGGACCCTTACGCGAAACAGTGCACAGAGAATAAGAACATCGTGAAGGATCCGCCTCAGTTTCCAAACAGTGTGATTTGCAAGATTGGAAACTTCACGGCCCCGTTTGACGGCCACGCCGATTGGATTGTGGCGACGCAGCAGGGTTGCGTGGACTGGGAGGGACATACGCCGGATGATGATTACAATTTCCGATTGTTTCCGCCTAATCGCAATCGATCGGGGCTGACCAAGAACAACGGGCAATTCATCGGATTGGAATTTGATTTTGCCGAGACCCTGGTGAACGCTGAGTTGCCGCTGTGGACGGAGCTTCGGCAACAGGTGGAGTTGGAAGACAATGGTCAGCAGAGCCGTCAGGCGGAAATCGGCAAACTGTTGAATCCGGGGAATCCGGCGGTGAACCCGCGGGCGGCGATGGTCGGGGTGTTCGGACTCGACTGCGAGCACGGTTGCAAGAGCGAGGTACATCCGGTGCTGGCATTTGCGGTCGAGACCAACCCCGATGCGAACGACAACACCTGGCTTCTTTTTGTGCGCAATTGGGGGACGGGCGGCTATTGCAGCCAGTACCGTCACTTGGTTAACTTTCCCAACAACCAACTCAGCGTTCTGCTGGTGGATGATCCGGGCAGCGGCGGAGCGACATTGATCCCGGGTATGAACAAAATGTTCGCCACGCCCGGTTCGAATATTGCGTTTCCCACGGTAAGCTATTGGCCGGGACGGGGGCCTGTCGTGACTTTCACTCTGCCCTCTCCCGAACAAACGCTGGCCTATGCGGAACTTGAGATTCACCTGCGCTGGAACAACTTTCCTGCGCCTGCTTGCACCACGCCTCCGGTGGGGCTGGTCAGGCGAGCCGCTGTGGCTACTCCCAATGAGGCCGAGAGTGCAGAAGAATATTTGCGCCAGGCCAAACAGCAGTTAGGGGAGCAGAATGCTGCGGGGATGCGATCGTTCTCCGCGGCGATGGCTTCGAAGAAAAAGCCGGGGCAGGCGCTGGTGCAGGTGCCGGTCGCGGCGGAGGAGCGAGTGCTGCCGAGTTTCACTCCTTTGACGGCGTTGGCAAAATCGAAAGTGGCTGCGCCGGCGTTGACGGCGGACAAGGCCAAGTCGGAGCATGACGTGAACTACATTCTGGAGTTGTGCAGCGCCTATCAGAATAAACTTCCTCTCTATCGAGGGCAGGACATCTCGGCGCAGCTGTGCGATCAGAAGAGACTTAACAAACAGTTGCAGAAGGACCAGAAGTAAAGTTTCGCATCCCATCGTCCGCAAAGAACGCGGAAGGATGGGGCACTCGCTTGGTTGGCAGAGCTGAAGGCTGGGCCAGCCCCCGTGGCGAGAATGCCTTGCATCGGTTTTGCCGATGGGCACGTATTGGGGGTCCTTCGACTCCGTGAATGCTTCGCTTCGCGAAGCATTCACTGCGCTCAGGATGACAGGGTTGTGTAGATCATGGCAGGCGAAGCTGGTTATTGCACTACGATGGTCCAGGTGGCATCAGGATCGAAGGCGGTCATGGCGGTTGCCACGTCTGTCGTGGTCTTGCCCAGATCTTTTTGGATGAGTACGCCGTCCTGGTCGGTCATGAAGGTCATGATGCCCGAGTTGCCGTATTCGGCCGGGTATGCGACGAAGGCAAAGCCGCCGGTCATTTTGCCATTGACCACGTAGTCCTTCGCGCCGCCTTTGGCTTGTGCGCCTTGTTTGGTCAGCATGCGGTAAAAGTATCCGTGGAAGGGTTGGTGTGCGTTCGGCTGCACGGTGTATCCTTCGGCGCTCGCGAATGCTGCCAAGGGCCCGAGAGGACTCTGGGGCTGTCCTTCGGCTGCCTTCCAGTACAAGCCGTTCTGTTTTCCTTCGTCGCTGATGAACTTCTGGGCGTATTGCTTCGCGCCATCGTGAGGCTGCGAGTGGTATTCGGCTTGGGCGTCGCCTAGCGCGCCACAGATTTTTATCGCGGCCAGTTCATTGCGGCCGATCCGGCGTGCGAGAATCTCGTCCTTTCCCGCCGCGGTATCAAAGTACCAGCGCCCATCTCCATTCTGTTTCAGAGGAATGGGGAAGGGAAAATTATCAACACCGAGCACGAGGATTTGTGATTTGTCGTCCATCTTGCGCCAGCGGTTCATCGTGCCATACGCTGCAACAAAAGCGTCGACGGTTTCCTTGTCCTGGGTGGCGTCGCCGGAGGCGATGAGTTGCTTCGATTCCGGGCCGAAGATGGCGACGATGGCATCCTGATTAGCCGATTGCGCTGCTGCCAGGAGTGCTTTGCCGGCTTCATCCGGGGAAGCGAATGTCTTGGCTTCGGCCGTAGCCGGAGGCTCGGGCTTACTGCACGAGGCGAGGCAGATGATGAGCGCGAACAGGGTAAACAGTATCCACCCGTGTAGGGAATTGATCTTGCGGTGTCTTAGCAATTGCAATTGCGACATACCCAGTCCTCCGAGCTCTTTCATTCCTTGTTACCGACCAACGGCGGAAATCACCTTCGGCCACCCCAGCCTCCACCGCCCCCACGGCTCGCCCAGCCTTGAGAGCTTGCTGCTCTTGAGTCCCAGCCACCTCCGCCCGATCCGCTGAACGCTGATCCGCCGCTATGATCCTGCTGCCCGTAGCCGTGTGGCGTGTTCTGGTAACTGGATCCGCTGGGCTTGTTGACGTTGTTCCAACTTCCGTTATCGTTTTTCTGCCAGCCGCTGCCGGTGTTCTTGTACTGATTCCCGTTTGCAGTGGCATACTTGTTGCCGTTTGCGGTCTCACCGGCCGCACCGCTGTTGTAAGCGCCCGTTCCGCCAACTGCTTTTCCGCCGTTGGAGCCCTGGACCGATCCCACCGACCCTTGGGCATCCGAGTAGTGCTGCGAGTAAGCTGACTGTCCATTTTTTGAAACAGTCGAGCTTCCCCAGCTCGAATATGCGTTCGAACCTTGATGGGTGGCGCCGTAGGCTCCGGTACTTGGGTTGTAGGCTTGGCCGACTTTTTGGGTCCCGTAGGCTGTGCTGGTTGAGGCGCCGCGCGCGTAGGTTCCGGTCGATGGGTTGTAGCCTTGGCTGTAATGGGCGGAGCCATAGGCTCCGTAAGCGGAAGTGGAGGTGCCGTAGTAGCCGCCATGCCAAGCCGCATTGCCGTAGTAGGCCCCGCCGTGATAGACCACCGCGGTGCCGTGCCAGCCGCAGTTCCAACTGCTATACCCCCAGCTGCAGCAACCGCCGCTCATCATTGCACCCACGGCGATTCCGGCACCGAAGGCGAGAATGCCGGTTGTCACTAAGGCGGCGGTGCTGTATCCGGGCGTCACATAGGGATAGCCGTACACGACCGCCGGGTTGTACTGCGGAACGTAGACGATTTGCGGACTTGGGGATTGAATGACTATGACTTGCGGCGACTGTTGAACGACCGTGATTTGGGCGCTGGATTTGAGATTGCCTGCCGCCTGGGCCTTTGCGCGTAACGTCTGAATCGCAGTCATTACGTCGGCAGACTGGTTGTGGTAAGCCTCGCCCAGCGCGGAAGTCCAGCTGAGATTCTTCGCCAGGTTGTCGAGCACTGAAGGGAACTGCACGAGCGCCTTAACGCTCGGATCCCAGGATTGCGTATCGGCGGCCTGCATAAGGGCGCTGCCGGTCAGGTTCTTATTTTGCTGGAGCCAGTAGTCGGCCACTGCGACCTGGTCGGGGAAGGTCGCGGCGGCAAGAATCTGGGCCACCAAAGCATCCGGATATAGCGCAATGGGCGCGACCAATCCTTGCAGGTCTTCCGCGGACAGGGGCGCACCTTGTCCTGAATATCCGGTCGATGCCGCTGGAGCGGGTTGCTGACCTCCGGCTTCAAACGGCATAGCTGTAGTGACCAGCAGGAAAGACAACGCCGTCGACAAAAGCTGTTTTGTGAAGGTCCTGATCATTTTTTCTCTCCACCGTCAGAGTAATTGTGCCCCTTATTTGGACCCGCGGGAACTGTAAGAACTGATAGTTCGGAGTCCTCAAGCTTGAACGAGGAAGGAGTCGGAATGCGGTTAAGATATGGAGATGCCTATCACGCTGGCTCAGGTGGAAGAAGCGCGGCGCAACATTGCTGCGGTGGCGTTGCGCACACCTCTGGTGCGGTGCAATGCTGACGCGCCGGCGGAGATCTATTTGAAGCTGGAGAACTTGCAGCCGATTGGGTCGTTCAAGATCCGGGGAGCGGCGAACGTGATGGCGCGAACTCCGCGGGAGCGGTTGGAACGCGGAGTACTGACCGCGTCGGCCGGAAACATGGCTCAGGGAGTGGCGTTCTGCGCGCGGCGTATGGGGATTGCGGCGACGATTGTGGCTCCGGAAACAGCGCCGGCAACGAAGATTGGTGCGGTCGAGCGGATGGGTGGGCGCGTGATCAAAGTTCCGTTCGCCGAATGGTGGCGGACTTTTGAGACTCGGTCGTATCCGGGCGTGGAGGCTACTTTCATTCACGCTTTCGATGATCTGGATGTGATGGCGGGCAACGGGACCATTGGGTTGGAGTTGCTGGAGGACTTGCCGGAACTGGATGCGGTGGTGATTCCGTGGGGTGGTGGAGGGTTATCGTGCGGCATCGCGGCGGTGTTGCGGGCGCGGGCGCCGCGGGTTCGGATCTACGCGGCGGAGATCGAGAGTGGGGCACCCTTGGCGGCGTCACTGGCTTCTGGCGAGCCGCGTACGGTGGAATACAAGCCTTCGTTCGTCGACGGGATTGGCAGCAAGATGGTGTTTCCCAATATGTTCGAACGCGCCGGGAGGCTGCTGGATGGGTCGCTGGTTGTGACTCTGGCGGAAGCGGCGCGGGCTATGAAACTGGTAGCCGAGCGGAATCGGGTGATTGTTGAAGGGGCTGCGGCTTGCGCAGTGGCTGCGGCGCTGACAGGCCGCGCGGGCTCGGGGAAGATTGTGGCGATCGTGTCCGGGGGGAACATCGACCTGGATAAGTTTGCTCAGATTGTTGGGCAGGCTTGATGAGGTTGTGGCCAAGGTTTTTCGCTACAAATACCGGAATCCGGTGTTAGAGATGTGGTGTCCCTGAAACGGGGCTTAAGTCCGCATCTAATCATTCCATGCGACACGTCAGGGTTGGCGCTAGAGACAGAATGCATAGATCCTTCGCCTCGCTCAGGATGACAGAATCAACTTTCGACTAGCAGGATCAGTAGAGAAGGAGCAGGTTGTGAGCGAAAGTTTTGAAGTGGTGTCACGGGGAGGGTGTTTTCTCGGACGACGGCTTCGTCGGTATTTGCTGGCAGGGACCATCCTTTTCTTATCGCCTTTTGCGCCGTTGACTGCAGTCGCGGCCTCGCAATCGGTGGGTCCATTGGTTATCGACGAGAACAGCCATGTGGTGGTCATGGAGTATGAGGCGTGGTTCGGTCCGAACGCGGTGACGTTTCAAGGCAGCGCGGCCATGCCGCTGCTGCAATCCAAAGATATGAAAAAAGTAGGAGGCGGATACGACAGCGCGGACCCGGCAATCATTCAACAACACCTTGCGTGGTTCGAGTATATGGGCGCGGATGCGGCTGCGACCGATCTAACGAATAACGTGAGCTGCATCTTTAACAGCGAATGGTTTATCAAGAAATACTTCCCGAATTGTAGCGGTGCGTTTCGGCTGCAAAACCGAACTATCCGTGACAATACCGGGAATCTTTATTCGGCCTGGACACAATTGGGAACCCGGCTGGGGCTGATTCCGCTCCTCGGTGGCATCGACGAGAATGTTTTGTTCAAGGATCAAGACGGCAAGACCGCTTTCGAAAAGGAAGTGGAATATTTTGGGGCGCTGCTGGAGAAGTATCCGGAGCGGGCGGTGATCTACAAGGACAAGCCGCTCATGGTGATTTTTCTTGGGGCGGCGCAGGATCCAAACCGCTCCGATCATCCGCTGTGGTTTCAGCTCCGGCAATTCCTCAGGGAACATCCGGAGATCGGTTCGAAGTACACGTTTAAGATGATGGCCGGATATCTCGACAGTCAACCGGCGCTGTGGGCTACGCAGGGCAAACCCCACGGACCGGTGAAAATCAATCCGGCATATGGGTTCTGGAGTTGGGTTGACCGGCTCAACCCTTCGTGCACCATCTCTTTGTGCCCCTACTATCCTTCGTACAACCAAGTTGGTTCGAGAGTGGAGAATTTCACCGCTTCCATCGCCACCGCGGGCCAGTTTGGCTGGCAATGTCCGAGTGGACCGACCACGCCGCCGTACTGCCCCGATGATGCGCTGCGTTTTGGAGCGAATGACAAATACGTCACATTCGATTCCTTCATGAAATACGCAAGAGAGCTTCGTCCCATTTTTCTATGGATACATCAGTTCAACGAATTCACGCTGCCTGACGAGGGATTCGACGCTAATACGAACGACGATATCGAGCCGGCGAATCTGTGGGGGAGTGGAGATCTTGAGATCGTCAGGCATCAGATTTTGATGTATCGGCAACAGGCTGGCGCTGAGGGGTCAGAGGAACTTCCGTAGCTTGGTGGTGGCCAGGTGATCGGAACCATCCTCGTTTCATCGTTCATCGTTTGATCACTCATCGTTTGATCGCTCATCGTTTGATCCATGGGGAAAATTCTGCTCGAATAAATTGCTTTACGCCCTCGCGACCAGTGAGACCCCACCAGATTTTTCCGCCTTCACGCTCCAATCGAATGTTGATGTCGAAGAACGGGCAGCAGGCTCGTTCGAGCGGCGTGAATTCGGTCAGAGCCTGATAGTTCGCAGCGTCGTATGGAAACTCGAACTCAAACCCGTCCGGTAATTCCTGGATGCCAAGTACAGATGAGCGCAGCATCTTACCCAGTTCCTGCTGCCGTTTGACTGCTCCGGCGTGAGGGCGGTCCGGTCGCAGTAGAAGGGAGTTTCCCCTTTGGGGTTTGCAGAACGCTGAGCGGCAGCCTGGCGCTCGGAAACGATCTGGGAGAATGCGTATCCCCCTAGAACGGCGACGGTGATGACGACGATCAAGAACATTTTCATGTTTTCTCCTTGCGGGACATGCGTGGTCCGTAAGCAGAACTTTACGACTTAAAGTCGACTTGAAGGCAAGGGGAATGTTTGTAAATTATTTGTTCAATTTCGCCGGAGGAATCCAGCAGGGACCGGTCGGGGTGGACTAGAATTTACCAATGTCGCAATTAACTATTTCTCAGGTAGCGCGACAAGTTGGACTTCAGCCCTCCGCAATTCGCTACTACGAACAGATTGGAATCCTTCTTCCGGCTCAGCGGATCGGAGGGCAGAGACGCTACGATACGACCGTGCTTCATCGCTTGGCGGTGATCCAGCGGGCCCGGCAAACCGGGTTTACTTTAGATGAAATCAGGGAGTTATTCTTTGGCTTTCGAGATGCAGCCACGGCATCGCAACGCTGGCAAAAGCTCTCACGCAGAAAACTGGCGGAACTTGCGGAGTTGACGGCGCAGATCAAGACGATGCAGCATTTGCTTCAGAAGATGATGGAATGTTGCCATTGCGAAACTTTGGATCAATGTGGCAAGGGAATCTTTAAGAAAGGGTTTGCTGAAGTCAGGACGAAATCCCTGCCTCTGAATTGTCAAACCAGACGATAGCTTGGACGCTGGAGATTCCTCCGTCCGCCAAAGCCAAGGCACAATTCCTTCCAATAGGTATCACTTAAGCTTCGTCCTTTTGCCGCTATTGTTTACAATAGATAGCTTATCCACAATAGGGAAAGACTTGGTGAGCCCCTATGGGTGGGGCCAAACAGAATTTGAACCAGTCGAATCACAATCCGGGCGACTGCGGGGCTGCTGCGCGTGTGTACTGGCGCGTGGAAGGTAGTCTTCTGGAGTTGACTACCGTGCGTCCGATCGCGTTCTTTACCTGGAACGGGCAGACGTTTATCGAGCGCTGGATGCGACGGGGCTTGGTCCTGGTGATGGCCGCGCTGCGTCCTTTCTTATATGCCACGAACCGGGTGTTCGCGACTCGGGTGGTTCATACCGTGCTGCGCGGGATCAGCCAGGACCGGCTGGATCTGCTGGGCGAGGAATATTTCCAGTACAAGTTGAAGCCGCAGTTGAAAGCTGCAGGAGTAAAAGAACTTAGAGGGTTAATCGATTCCGGCGTAGAGGTCGTGCTGGTAAGCCAAGGATTGGATCAAGTGATGGGGCCGTTGGCGCGGCATCTGGGCGCGAAGTGGGTGATTGCAAATCGGCTCGAGTTTCGCGACGGCATGGCCACCGGGCGATTGTTGGATCCGGTGATTCGTCCGAGGGGAGTGTTTGCGAGGATCATTGGCGCGGGACCGGATGGAGCGCGTGCTCCAGAACAATTGGTTCGGGATCTGGGTCTGGATGTTTCGGGCTTGCCCGGGATGGATGCGTTGGAGTCTGCGGTCACTCCTGCATCGCGGCACCTGCCGATGCTGGAGCATCCGATCGTGCACTTCGATGGTGGGTCAGAGGCAGGGCCGCTTTCGGTTCGCGCGACGCTGGCAGGGAAGCGGATCATGCTGATCGGCGTGACTGGGTTCATTGGGAAGGTTTGGCTGGTGAACTTGCTGATGGATCTGCCGGAAATCGGGCGGATTTATTTGTTGATCCGGAGGCAGAAATCGAATCCGGCCGAAGGTCGGTTTGAAAAGCTAGTCGAAGAGTCACCGGTCTTCGATCCGTTGTACAAGCGTTATGGCGCAGGTTTGGCGCACTTCCTGCGGGAGCGCGTGGAAGTGGTGGAAGGCGATGTGTCGCAGCCAGATCTTGGGCTCGCGCCGGATGTGTCTGAAGCCTTGCGAAAGAATCTCGACCTTATCGTCAACAGTTCGGGGTTGACCGACTTCAATCCTGATTTGCGGGATGCGCTGTTGACGAACGTGGATGCGGCGGTGAGCATCGTCGAATTTGTACGCAGGTCGGATCATGCGGGCTTGTTGCATCTTTCGACGTGCTACGTGGCGGGCGCGCGGGATGGGCGAGTCGGCGAAACGCTGAGGCCGAATTACACTCCGGCTGGAGTGGCGAACTTCGATGCGGATGCGGAATGGCGCTCGCTGCACGAGTTGGTGACGCGGGTGACGGAGCAGGCAGAGAGCTCCGAGGTTACAGCCGAACTGCGACAGCAGGCGCTGCAGAAAGAGCACGCGTCCAAGGACCTGAAAGGCGCAGCGCTGGAGAATCAGGTTCGCAAGAACCGGGTTCGCTGGTTGCGAAATTATCTGACCGAAGCGGGGAAGAAGCGCGCGAACGAGCTGGGTTGGCCGAACACATACACGCTGACCAAGAGCCTGGCAGAGTCGTTAATTCACAAGTATGGCGTGGGCTTGCCGATTGCGATGGTGCGGCCGTCCATTGTCGAAACCTCGGTGGAGAAGCCTTTCCTGGGTTGGAATGAAGGCATCAACACTTCGGCGGCCCTCTCCTACCTGTTGGGAACGTACTTTCGTCAGCTGCCATCGAATGAGCGCAAACGGTTGGACGTGATTCCGGTGGACGCGGTGTGCCGCGGCATGACGCTCATCGCAGCTGCCATCATGGAGCGAAGGAATGCGCAAATTTATCAGCTGGCTACGTCGGTCACGAATCCTTGTGATATGCGACGATCGATTGAACTGACCTCTTTGGCGCATCGGAAACATTACCGCGCTCTGGAAGGCCTGGAAAGCTGGCTGCGGTTACGCTTCGATGCCATTCCAGTTTCCAAGCAACGTTACGAGCGCATGTCGGCGCCGGCGCAGAAGGCGATCATAAAATCCATACAGCGGATTATGTCGCCCCTCGCGCTGCGAAAGACACCGTTGGCGCGGGCGGAGCGCAATCTGGAAAAAGTTGAAAAGCTGATTGAGTTGTTCGAGCCGTTTATTCTTCTGAACGAGCATGACTTCGTAGCGGAGAACGTGGAGAAACTCGGGTATGCGCTGGTGCCTGAAGAGAGGGCTGATTTCGGTTATGATACGCGCGGCGTCGACTGGTGGGAGTACTGGATTAACATTCATATTCCGGCGCTGCGGCGATGGACATATCCGCTGATTGAGGGGCGCCCTCTGGAAGCGCGGCCGTCGCGGAGTTTTCAGCTGGCTGAGGCGGAGAGCAACGGAGAAACCATCAAAACCGGTACCAACGGAGCAACGTGGCGATATTCCTGACCGGGTCCACCGGATACATCGGCGGGCATGTCGCCGCCAATCTGCTGGAAGAGCACGGAGCTTCACTGAACGTGCTGGTGCGGGCGCGGGATCCGCGCGAGGCGGAGTTGCGCTTGTGGCATGCCTTGCAACTGCATCTCGATTTTCCGCGTTTCTACGAGTACTTGCAGACCCGGATCAGGATCTTTCGCGGTGATCTCACTGGGACGCAATTCGGACTGGCCAGGGATGATTACGATCGATTGATCCATACGACGGATTCGGTCATTCATTGTGCAGCGTCGTTGAACAGGAAGTCGGAGAAGAGTTGCCTTAACGTGAACCTGCGAGGAACCCTGGAAGTCTTGCAGCTTGCCATGCGGGTGCATCACTATCATGGGCTCCGGCGCTTTAGCCATGTGAGTACGGTGGCTGTGGCCGGCAAACGTAAGGATGAAGTAGTCACGGAAGATAAGTCGATCGATTGGGAACGGTCGGATTACGATCCGTATGCCCGGACAAAAAAATTTTGCGAGCACATGATCCGGCAGCTTCTACCGGAAGTGCCGCTTACGATTTTTCGTCCGAGCATCGTGCTCGGCGACAGCCGTCGCGCGGAGACTACCCAGTTCGACATGGTCAAAGCGTTTGTGTTCCTGGCTGGATTGCCGGTACTTCCGTTTCGTCCCAATGACAAGATTGACATTGTAAACGTCGACTTCGTGGCTGATGCGATTGCCACGCTGCATCAAAAAGATAGCCCGCAGTACGACACCTATCATCTTTCTTCGGGCAGAGAATCGCAGACGTTTCGTGAATTGACCAGCGCGCTGGCCACCGCGCAACAGAAACGCGCACCCGTGTTTGCGCCTGTGCTGGCGCGACCTTTCTCCGGGACTGTGAACACGTTGGCGAATCGCAAAGGCGCGGTTGCTCATGGAGCTTCGCTGATGAAAGTGTTCATGCCATATCTGCTCTGGAATACGGTGTTCGACAACACGCGGGTAACTTCTGAACTCGGCCGCAAGCCGGTGCCATTTTCGAACTACAGTTATCCATTGTTGAAGTTCAGCCGGGAGACTAACTTTTCCTACAGGTATGAGGACTGGCCGGCCAAGATCGGAGGGTCCGCGGCATGATGGACTTCGTGCTCGAAGCCTGGGTTAGCGCCCTGATTGAAAAGTCGAAAGCTGGGTGGATGCTGGGCGAAGGGAAGCCCTGGCGGCCCGGAGAAAAGTTAAAGCTGTTGTTTGCGGGATACAACGGGACGCGCAACATGGGATCGGATGTGCGCGTAGAGGAGATGCTGCGGCAGCTTCGTCACATTCTCGGCGCTGAGCGGGTCGCGTTCAGCGTGATGACGCAAGTTCCGAAATTTTCCCAGGGATATTTCCAGAGCACGGCGCAGGTGCATCTGCCGGATATTTTCCCGCCGTTTTTATCGGACGAAGTGCCCAAACATCACGGCGTGGTCGCATGCGAAGGCTCGATGTTCAAGAGCAAGTTCGCCAACGCTCTGACTACGATGATGATCGGATCGTTAGGCATTGCGGCGGCGCAGAACAAGCTGTCCGTGGGCTACGGGGCCGAGGCTGGGCATATGGATCCATTGGTGGCAAAGATGTGCGCGCGCTACTGCCAGAACTCGCTGGTAATTACACGCAACGAGGAATCGCGCACCATCCTGCGAGAGCTTGGAGTGCCCAACGAATTGGGCACGGACACGGCGTGGACGTTTGAGCCACATCCCGCTGAATTTGGCAGGAAGGTGTTGCGCGAGCTGGGATGGGACGGGAGTACGCCGGTGCTGGTGGTCTGTCCGATTAATCCTTTTGAATGGCCGGTAAAGGCATCGGTGGCGAAGTTCGCGCTGCACGGCATGGTGGGAGCATATAAGGATAGCCACTACCGCTCGGTTTACTTTCATAACTCGGGGCCAGAGGCCGACCGCGCTTACGACCGCTACCTGACGGGGATCGCGAATGCGGTGGATGCATTTCGCAAGCAGCGGAAGGTGTTCGTGATCCTGGCGGCGACGGAGCGTTTGGATGCGCGTCCGGCAGGTCGAATTTCAGAAAAGCTCGGCGGAGTGCCCGTGCTCAGTTCTGAAGACTACAACATGTATGAGCTGGTAAGCGTGCTGCGGGCTTGCCACATGATGGCTTCGTCGCGTTATCACGGGATTGTGACGAGTATGCCGGCGCTGGTGCCGTCGGCTGGAATCACCATGGATGAGCGCATTCGAAACCTGATGCGCGAGCGCGGGCATGAGGATCTGCTGATGAATGTGGACGACCCTGATCTCGAACCGAAGCTGCTGGCGGCGCTGACCAAGTTGAGCCAGGAAGGCGAAAAGATTGCCGATGGGATCGGGCGGACAGTGGTGCGCAATTTGAAATTGATGGCGCGCATGGGTGTGTACTTCGAGGAAGAAGTGCAGCGGCGGTATCCGGAGTTTCCGACGCGTCGGGGAGAGTGGAGCTGGGAAGATTACTTGCCGCCGATGAGCTCTGGGCTGCACAGCTTGGCTGAGGCGTACAGCTAGCGGTCGTTGCAAGATGCAAAGACGCGTGGCAAAACAAATTCAATGAGTTTTCTGGACGACATATTTGCACAGCTTCAGACGGCGGGGGGGACCGTAGTCCTGCAGGAGCTTCGCGGAGAGACGCAGCCAGCTGCGTCTCTACAGATTGGGCGCGACCTTCTACAGTCGATAGCGATGGCACGCGCTTTTCTCGCATCTCGGAGTCTGAAGAAGGGTGACCGGTGCGCTTTGCTTGCGCACAATAGTATTCGCTGGGTTGCGATGGACTTGGCCATCATGGCTGAAGGGCTGATCGTTGTGCCGCTTTATGCGCGGCAGGCGCCGTCGGAACTGGTGGCCATGATGAAGGATTGCTCTCCGGCATTGATCTGCTGCGGGGACGCGGCGCTGCGGGACGGGATTAGAGAGAACTGGCCAGAGGCTGCGCCGCAGGTGTTGTTTGAGGACGTGTTTTCAGAAAAGAATCAGGGAGAGGAAAGTTCTCACTTTTCGCGAAGTATGCGAAGGATGGGGCACTCAGCGTTCGAATCACAGGTTGCTGACTCAGATCCGGTGACAATTATCTATACGTCCGGTACATCGGGTGATGCGAAAGGGGTGGTTCTCACTGCGGGCAATGTTGGCCACATGCTGGTCTGCACATCCGGGCGACTGGATGCACTCATGCAGGGCACAGCCGGACAGGATCGCGTGTTCCATTATCTTCCATTTTGTTTTGCGGGTTCCTGGATCATGCTGCTGACTTGCCTTCTAAGAGGCAGCTCGCTGACCCTGAATACGGACTTGAGCAAGATTGCTAGCGAGATGCGCAGCGTCGCGCCTGACTATTTTCTCAACGTCCCGGCACTTCTCGAGCGTATGCGCAAAGCCGTTGACGAACAGCTTTGGAAGACTGGTGGCATGGTTCTCGGCATTTACAGCCGCGCCAAGAGCGCATGGGTGCGCAAGCAGAAGGGACAGATAAGTTTCGCCGATTCAAGCTGGCTGGCGTTGGCCAATGCAATGGTGTTTCCGACGATTCGCAAGAAGATGATTGGGTCTCATCTGAAAGCACTCATTTGCGGTTCGGCGCCGCTTAGCGTGGAAACGCAGCCCTACTTCATGATGCTGGGCATTCCGGTACTGCAGGTCTATGGGCTGACCGAGACCACCGCCATCTGCACTATGGATGACCCGGGTCATGTGGAGCCGGGCCGCGTGGGACCTGCGATCCGCGGCGTCGAGATGAAGCTGGGCGAAAATGACGAGATTGTGGTGCGCGGGCCGAATGTGTTTCCGGGATACTGGAATCGTCCACAGGAGACGGCGAAGGCATTGCGCGATGGCTGGTTTCATACCGGCGATCAGGGTGACGTGGATGCTATGGGGAACTGGCGGATTGTCGGACGCATCAAGAATTTGATTATTCTGGGCTCGGGTCACAACATCGCGCCAGAGCCAATCGAAGAAGAATTGCTGCGTAATTTGCCGGGGGCTTTGCAGGTTGTGCTCGTGGGCAACGGGCGGGGATATCTTTCGTCGGTCGTGACCGGGGATGTGACGCGAGAGCGGGTGCAGGATGCGCTGGATGGGGTGAATCCCGGATTGCCGCATTACAAGCAGGTTCGAGCGTTTCACATTTATCCCGAGCCGTTCTCGATTGAGAACGGATTGCTGACAGCAAATGGCAAGCTGAAACGGGACTTGATTGCGGCTCGTTTGAAAGATGAGATCGAAGAGATGTATGGGGTGAGGCAGGCTTCTTAGAATCGCCACAGGAAATGAGGTGCCAGGGAAGACGTAGTTGGGCACGATGCAGCGAGGTGATTTATGCGAGATTTGGGGCCCCTGGTTACCCCGGCCGTAGTCGGTGGAGTTGTATCGTTTGTAGTCTCGACCCTGAGCAACGCTTTGAGCTATCGCGCCAAGGTTGATGAAGGGTTACGGGATACGCGGCTCGCCTTGTACAGAGTCCTGTGGAAGAAGACTGAACTCTTGCCCAAGTGGCCGCATCGAACCGATGTGACCTATGAAAAGCTTCACGAGTTGAGTGAAGAATTGAGGAACTGGTATTTCGGCGATGGTGGAATATTTCTCTCTCGCGCGGCCCGTAGGGCTTACGGCAAGTTGCAGGACACCGTTGGTGAGATAGTTACCCAGCGGCCGAAGGGTGAAATTACCGACCTCGACTACGAAGAAGTAAGACTACGGTGCAGTGATCTGAGAACCCAGCTGACGGAAGATCTATTGTCGAGAAGAGGGGCGCGCCGTTGGTTCTAGCTTGGGTGGACGAACTCTCACAATTCGGCCGTGTAGCCGCTGACTCATTATTATGAAGAGCTTTGACGGCCAATCCCTTTCCTGGGATCTGAAGGACGGTGTGGTCGAGCTGGCGCTGCATCGCGAGCCCTGCAACGAGATTGGCTCGCTCTCTCTCGATGAGCTGGAAAAATTCGTCCATGATCTCGATGACTCCCAGGACGAAGCCCATGCGCTCATTATTTACAGCGAGCTGAAGGCTGGATTTTGTGCCGGCGCCGATCTACGGGAGCTATATCGCCGGTCCAAGGAACTGGAGCGGAACGAAGCGGCCCAGGGCGTACGCGATTATTTGGAGCGCATTCACCGGGTTTTGAATACCATCGATGCTTCGCCGCTAACCACCATCGCAGCGGTGCATGGCGTAACGTTTGGCGGGGGTTTTGAGCTCGCGCTGGTATGCGATCTGATTGTCGCTGACAAGATGGCCAGATTTTGTTTCCCCGAGTTGCGGTTGGGATTGATCCCTGGTTTCGGAGGGATTCCGCGTCTGAAGCGCGATCTGGGGAATGCGGTGGTTCGCGATCTGCTGCTCACCGGACGGAGTTTTAATGCGACCAGGCTTCAGCAAGTTGGCTTGGTGAGTCAGGTGGTGGGGGAGGGTGAATCGCTGAGAGTGGCGCGAGCCACCGCGGCTCAGCTCGGGAAGTTTGACCGGCGCACGGCGATTGCAGCGAAGAAATTCATCAAACCGATCCCGTATGAAGAGTTACAGCGAGAAATCGATCTCTTCTGCGAGTTGTTCTCGCAGCCAGCGGTGGAAGCTGGTCTGAGAAAGTTCGTCGAAAGCGAGGACGCGCTACCGTATTTACCCTGATGATTTTGGTCGCGCAAAATGCAGCGATCCTTCGCTTCGCTCGGGCGACAATCTATCCAGAGGTAATATGATAATGGCTATACATAAACAAACACTTAATGAAGTATTGGACCTTGCATCGGCTCACTTCAAAGTGCCGCGAGAGAAGCTTACACCGGACGACGACTTCTTTAAGACGCTCGGTATCGACAGCCTGCAGGCGCTCGATCTGCTGACGCGGCTGGAACATCATTTTCGCATCGAGTTGCCGGACTACGAACTCCAGGGCGTATCGGATTTCAGAACGCTGGCCGACCGGATCCAGGCTCGGTTGTGATTTCCAGGTGCGGACAAGAACTCAGGTTCCAGTTCCTTGTTCTCAGTCTTGCCGGTAGTGAACTGATAAACATGCTTTTCTCTGAGTCTCTGTGCCTCTGTGGTGAAATAAAGCCTTAATGCTCAATCTTGACCAATACACCTGTGTGGGCGATGCTCTGCGGGATGCGCTGGATCGCTGGCCGAACGAAACTTGCTTGATCGAGGCGGACCGGGATCGAGAGAAGACGCGGCTGACGTATTCTGATTTCAAAGACGTAGCTCTGCCTCTGGCCCGCGCGCTCGAGGATGCCGAATTCAATTCTGGCGATCGGGCCGCGATCATCATGACCAACCAGTCGAAATGGTTGATTTCGGCATACGCCATTTTTTACCGTGGCGGCGTGGTGGTGCCGCTCGACTTCAAATTAACAGCGGCGGAGCACCTGCAACTGTTGGCGCACTCCAAGGCGAAGTTTCTGATCGTCGAGTACTATCTGTGGCGGGCAATTACGCAGTCGCCGGAGTTCAAAAATCACAAGCTCAAAAAGGTGCTGGTCACGGAAGCGCCTCTGGGAGCCGATCTCGCAGGTGCCTATCGTTGGGAAGATTTCCGCCGCAAAGGTGATCCTGTTTTTGTTTCGCGAGGGCGGGCGGACGTGGCCTGCATCGTCTACTCTTCGGGTACGGGCGGGCGGCCCAAGGGATGCGTACTCACTCATGATAATTACTTGGAGCAGTGCAAAGCGCTCACGGCGTGGTACCCATTCTGGCCGGGGGTGCGCTACCTCAGTATTCTGCCGACGAATCATGCGATTGATTTTATGGTTGGCTTCATCGGCCCCTTCGTGTGTGGCGCTTGCGTGGTGCACCTGCGCACGTTGAGGCCCGAGTTTGTGCGCGATGCCTTCGTTCGCTACAAAATCACTTATGTCGCTCTGGTTCCCATGATTCTCAAGAACCTGGAACGCGGGCTGCGCGGCAAGTTTGACGAACTCTCCGGCGCGAGGCGTTTCCTGCTGAATCGAATGATCGCGCTGAATAAGTCTCTTACTCGCTCACATCCCAAGGTCGGCCTGAGCCGTAAACTTCTCTCGCAGGTGCATCAGGGCTTCGGTGGAGAATTGCGGGCGATGTTTACCGGGGGCGCTTTCATGGAGCCTTCGACTTTGCAGTTCTTCTACGATCTCGGCATTCCGGTGGCCAACGGCTATGGCCTCACCGAGGCTGGCACCTCGCTCACGCTCAACGACCTTAACCCTTTTCGCGCGGACACCGTGGGCAAGGCTTTGCCGGGAGTCGAATTGCGCATTCTCAATCCTGATTCCGACGGGATCGGCGAAGTTGCGGCTCGCGGCAAGACCGTGATGTCACACTATCTGGATGATCCTGAATTAACGGCGCAGACCATCGTCGACGGCTGGCTGGTCACGGGCGATCTCGGCCGCTTTGACGGCAATGGGCACTTGCAGCTTTTCGGGCGCAAGAAGAACATGATCGTGACCGAAGGCGGCAAGAATATTTATCCTGAGGACATAGAAAGTGCCTTCGACGGACTCCCGGTCAAAGAATATTGCATTTTCGCCGCAAACTATCTTTGGCCTGCAAAGACTCTCAGTCGCGAGATGCTGGTTCTGCTTCTCCGTCTGGAGCAAAATCAGGAATTCACGGATGCGCTGAAAGAGGAGATCGTTGCCCGTAACCGCCGACTGCCCGACTTCAAGCGGGTTGGCGGATATTTGCTCTGCAGTAAAGATTTTCCTCGAACTGCGTCCATGAAAATCAAACGTACAGTGCTGGCCGAGGAGATTCGCCCGATTCTCGGCCGTGCTGCCGTGGTCGAACTGTGAGCGGCACCGACACTTTTCTCGCCATCGTGAATCCGGCCGCCGGCGGAGGACGGTGTCGCAAGCTCGTTTCGGAAGCGCTTAATCGCCTGCGGGCGGGCGGAATCAAGCTGGATGTGATCGAAACTGCTGGCCCCGGACAGGGAACGCAGCTAGCGCGGGATGGCTACGGCCGCGGGTATCGCAAGTTCATCGCGGTGGGGGGCGATGGCACATCGTACGAAATCGTGAACGGACTTTTTCCGCGACCAGAACCGGACGAGCCAGCCACGCTGGCGTTTCTTCCTCTGGGAACCGGCAACTCATTCCTGCGCGAATTCACCGATCGTGGAGTGGAACACGCGGTCGAGGCGCTGCTTGCGAACCGATCTCAGCCATGTGATGTCTTACGACTGCGTTACACCCAGGGAGTTCTCTACTACATTAACCTGCTGGCCATGGGGTTTGCGGCGGACGTCGCGACCTTACGGGCTCGGAGTTTCAGCGGTTGGGGAGAGCTTGGGTATCAATCTTCTATTTTCATTTCCCTGGCTCGCTTCCGCCGCCGGCCTTTCCCACTGCAAGTCGATGGCAAAGGAGAGATCGACCGGCGTCCCTGCCTTTTTCTGACTTTCAGCAATAGCAAGTTTACCGGCGGAACCATGATGATTGCGCCCAAGGCCGAGGTGAACGATGGCCTCATCGAATATGTGCGTTGGGGGCCGATCGGACGGTTGGGACTGATTCGTAATTTGCCGACGCTTTACGACGGCACGCACATTCACCATCCGCTGGCAGAACGACGCGAGGCGAAGCAAATTGATTTCCACTTGGACGCTCCTGTGGATGTGATGGTGGATGGCGAGGTACTCACACTGCAATGCCAGACGCTGGATGTCTTGCCATCGGCTTTGCGCGTCGTGGTATAAGAATTTATCCCTATGTCACAAGAACGCAGAAAACGGCAACAGCAAAGGCAAGTGCAAGATCAACCGAACCCGGCGCGGTTGCGCTACATAATGATTGCGATCGTGATTGTGGTGGTCTTTGCGGCCGCTTATTACTTAATTTGGCACAAGCGCACTAGCCATTTGGATGCCTTCGCCAAGTGCCTGACGGCGAAGCAAGCCAAAATGTACGGCGCCTTTTGGTGCCCGCATTGCGACGAGCAGAAAGAGAAGTTCGGCTCATCGTTTCAGTACGCTCCCTATATTGAGTGTGGAATCAAAGGCTCACAGGGCATCGCATCGGTTTGCACCCAAGCCGGCATCAAACGGTTTCCTACCTGGATTTTTGCCGATGGTACACGGGTCGAGGGCGAACACGAGTTGGAATTCCTGGGTGAGGAGACGGGATGCAGCCTGCCATAAACTCAGCCGTGCGGCGGGTCTTTCAGTTGATTGCTGTTCTGGCTTTGGCTGGGGTCGTCGTCTCTTCCGTTTCGCTGCATCACCACTATGGCACTTCGCAAACGAACTATTGTGATTTCGGGGCCAGTTTCAACTGCGACATCGTCAATCGCAGCGTTTACTCGACAGTGTTTGGAATTCCGGACGCGCTGATTGGCATTCTTGGCTACGGCCTGCTGCTCACTCTGGCGACGTTGTATCGGACGAAAGCGGAAACCCCCTTCATGCTCCTGGTCGCTTCCACAGCTGGACTGGGTTTCGCTCTGTATCTCACATATATCGAAAAGTTTGTGCTGGCGACTTGGTGCATTTTGTGCCTTTCGTCGCTCACCTTGATTGTTCTGATTACGGCGCTATCATCGTTTCTGGTGGCAGGTGCGTTGCGCCGGAGTTGAGTGCGAGCCAATCAAGCGTTTATTTCCGGGCTAGCACGGGCGAGGACGCCCGCGCCTACATTGGACGATGGAAGAAACAGCTCACCAGCAAGTCGCGCCGCCAAACGAGTCCGTAACAGGCGATCTTCGGTTGCACGAATTTCGCAGTCGCGTATTTCGCAATACGCGGATGTTACGGGTATGGCTCCCTCCGCGATACGACGCGCCCAGCAACGCCACGAGGCGCTATCCCGTGCTTTACCTGAACGATGGCCAAAACCTGTTTGACCGCGCCACGGCCTTTGCTGGTGTGGAATGGCAGGTGAACGAGACTGCGGATCGGCTAATCCGCCAGGAGGTAATCCCACCGCTGATCGTTGTAGGTATCGACAATGCCCAAAGTGAGCGCATCAAGGAGTACGTGCCGTACCGCTCGTTTCATCCGCCGATCCTGCGGCCGAAAGGGAAGCGCTATCCGGCTTTCCTGATCGATGAGGTGATGCCGTTTGTGGGCGAGCGATACCGCGTCGCAACAGGCCAGAAAAATACCGGGCTGGGTGGGTCTTCGTTGGGTGCGCTGATTTCGCTCTACACGGTGATCGCGCGGCCCGGAGTTTTTGATCACCTGTTGCTGGAGAGCCCGTCGCTGTTTATTTCCAATCGAAGGATCTTGAAGAACGCGCGCCATTTTCGAAAGTGGCCGACGAAAGCGTTTCTGGCGATAGGCACCCGGGAAGCTGGTCGCGACGACAAAGACAGGCAAGTTGTCGAAGATGTCCGCGAACTCGAACGCAGCCTGCGCGGCGCGGGCCTGGACGAGCGCCGCTTGCTGGTGAAAATCGACGAGGGCGCATCTCACAACGAGGCTGAATGGGCGAAGCGCTTTCCGGATGCGTTGAGTTTTCTATTCGGGATCTCCTAAGAGATCTGATGAGGAAGTAAGAGACGGTCATTTCCCAGTCGTCGGATCGACCCTTCCTGAGTCCAACTGAGACTTTATCGACTCTTCGTGGACCATAGCAGGGTACGGAGAAAGTTTTGGTGGCGACTCATCGGGTTCGAGCAGCCACACGTTTCGATCTTTGAAATATTGCAACACCTCCAGATTGTTCTGTTCGCCCATATCCCGGGCCCACACCACTTTCGCAGCGTCGATATCGGCCGCGTTGTAAACCCACTCCGGATCCGATTGATGAGATAGCCCGTACCGCACGATGATCAAGTGCTGTCCCGGTGTGTTCTCCAGGCTGTGCAAAATCCTGGCGCGGGACAGGTTGCCGCGCGGCCATGGATCCTCAATTCTTGCATGCGCCTGGATCGCCGTAACTCTGATGACCACGATGGCAAAACAGATCAGCGGGATTGCTCGCACCAGCGCCGGCCCCAGCAGCATTTCCCGCCAACGCCAGAGTCTGAGATGCCGGATGCACTGAACCAGAACAATGTATAGGAGTCCCGTGGCGGGTGCGAAATAGTGCGGCCGGAACCAGGTTTCCACTGCAAGGGCCAACAAAGACACCGCCAGCGCCAGGAGCGGAAATCGAACGCGCCGATCATGCCAGGTCCAAGGGAGAGCCAGTAAGGGAACAGTCAGGATCGGCCCTAAAAAGAAGCGCCAGAACCAAGAAATCTTGTATGAACCCAGCCTGATGAAGCCGGCAAGCGTACGATTGTCCTGGTAATCCTTAAATTCGACCTCGTAAAACTTCTCCATCACTGGATAGCGATATGTGAGTTTTGGCAAGGGGGCCTGCCAAATAAAATATCGAGCCCGTGAGTAGAGACTGCGATCCACTTGGTAGCCCATACGAAGTGGGCTTCCAGTCACGCGGTAGTTGTAGTATCCAGTAGCGATGGCTGACAGCGCTAATATCAGAGCAATCGGAGTAAGCGCTCGACGCAACAAGGTAGAGAAATTGGGACGCGCCGGGCCGGCTAGCCAAGCCACTATTGCCACCGCGACGCAAGATGCGAGAACCAGTCCCTCATACGGCCGGGTGTTGGCCAGGATGGCAAGACCCAGAGCCATCCAAATCGCGTCTCGCACGGTTATGCGACGTTTTAAACGCGGCAGTGCGCCCAGCACGAGGGCTCCACCCAGGGCCGTTACGGAAGCACACCAATATCCGTTGATCCAGTAGCCGAAAACGCCCAGTCGAAGCAGGACAAGCACGCCTCCAAACAGCGCCCAGCCGGGCGGAAGCCAAGCTTGAAGCATCCAGGTCAATGCCGCGCACATCAGCCCGGTTACGATAAGGTTGCCGATCCAGGCATGTCCCAGAAGTTTCCCCGCGGCGAGTATCAAGCCCTCGGCAGGCGGATACATAGACATATAGGTGGGACGCTGGATAATGTGGAAGCTTTCGAAGTGCATCCACATCGGGTGGGTTGGATTCGTAAGTCGGCCATGGGCAAAAGTATCCGCCGCCAGCAGGTAGCTGTACTCATCGTGATAGTAGGGTTCAGGAGTACTGAGGACTGGAATCAGCGCTGCACGAATCACAATGGCCGCCAGACCCACAACGGCGATCGAAAGGCCTTTTCTTCGCGCCAGAGATCGAAACTTTTGCTCCAGGTAGCGAAAAATCCGCGGCGTCGGCCGCCTCGAGCGAGGCCACAGAATCATCGCACCCACCGCCACTACCAGCAGCAATTCGATGAATTGCACGCCGAACTCGAAGAGCAGTCGCTCGTAAAGAGGCATGAATAGCAGATTCTTAATTGCTGATGGACTATTGTCAATTGGCGCAGGACGTATGGCCGAGGATCTTCCCTGAGCCAATCGCAATGAGTTATGCTCTCGCGCAGTGAAAACCCATCGTTCCGGGAACGCAGCAGTTTCGATCGGGGTGCGCGATGCCTCAGCCTCTGGGGTGATACTGTGGCTTGCTCTCACAGTTGCTCTCAGCGCTGCTCTTAGATTCTTTCGCTTGGGAACCAAAAGCTTCTGGCTGGACGAGGCAGCGAGCGCGACACTGGCACGGCTCGATTGGCAGCCGTTTTGGACTGCACTCATCCACCGTCAGGCCAATATGGCTCTGTATTACGTGCTTCTGCGTGGCTGGATCCGGTTGGGTAACAGCGAGTTTGTCATACGCTGTCTTTCAGTGCTTGCCGGGGTAGCCGCGATTCCGGCAATCTATTTACTCGGCACGCGTCTTTTTGGACCCAGAGCGGGAAGGCTGGCTGCGCTCTTGCTGTGCGTTCATGCCTTTCACATCAGATACTCGCAGGAGGCTCGCGCCTACAGCTGGTTTGTGCTGCTGGCTATACTGTCTTCTTTGTTTTTGCTGCGGAGCCTGAAACATCCGTCGCGCCAGAACTGGGGAGGGTACATTCTGGTGAGCACTTTGATGGTGTACGCCCAGGTGTTCGGCGGCTGGATGCTGCTCGCCCAGTGGTTATCAGTATATTTGTTGCGCCACAAAATTCGTTGGAAACAATTCCTCGTCAGTGTTGCGATGATTTGTTTGCTGATCTCTCCTCTGGCTTGTTGCCTGCTTTTTGCTTCGGACCGGTCACAGCTTCACTGGCTGACCACGCCGACGCTGCATGGCTTGTACGAGTTTTCCCTCGACATGACAGGAGACGGTGGTCCTTTACTACTGCTGGCCTACGTGGCGCTGGTCTTGGGTGGGGTTGGCCCCGCCGTCAGTCAGTTGAAATCCCATTCCTCTGAGGGAGTTTGGAAGTACTGGTTCCTGCTGATCTGGCTGGTTTTGCCCGTAGCGTTGGTTCTCGCCATTTCCCTCCGCTGGCCTGCGTTTGAGCCTCGTTTCCTGATCTTTTGCCTTCCTCCGCTAGTGCTGCTCGCTGCCGATGCTCTGACCAGAGTTCGTTCGAAAGTTCTCTTTGCCGCTGCTGTGACGATTGTGCTTGGGCTCTCGTTGAATGGAACGTACTCCTATTATCGGGGCCGTGCGGATGCCGAACACACCGATAACTGGAGAGATGCGACGCATTACATCTTGTCGCAAGCGCGAGGGGACGATGCCGTTCTGTTTAGCTATAGTGAGGAGAGGCTTGCCTTCGACGAGTATCAGAGGCAGCTTCAAATGGCTGGTTATCAAATCCACGAATTTCCGGAGGAGACGGATTTGGAGTTGCTGACGCTACGTCCATCGCGGCCCAGCGCCGAGTTACTAAATAGCATTGTCGCCGGGTACGAGCGCGTGTGGGTGATCTCCGCCTTTCAGCCCAACGCTGCTAGTCTTCGGGCAGAGGCACCGTTGGCAGCTAATTTCAGTGAACGTTCGGAACGGAGTTTTGGCTTCGTCCGCGCGGACTTGTATGCGGATAAGATTCCGCCTTCCGCCAAGGAGAGAACTTCCGCTAAGCAAAAAGAGCAATGAAAAAATCGATAAGAATCTTGGTTTGGCTTGGAGTTTCCATTCTCGGTGCGCTTGCGCTGGGCACGATTGCGCTCCACCGTGGCGAGGAGATTAACGCCATGTGGCTGGTGGTTGCGGCCTTCTGCGCATACGCGTTGGGATACCGCTTCTACAGCAAGTTTGTTTCCGCCAAGGTGCTTGCCCTCGATGGCCAGCGGGCCACTCCCGCCGAGCGATTGGACGATGGCCGCGATTTCGTTCCCACTAATAAATGGGTGGTCTTTGGGCATCACTTTGCAGCCATTGCCGGGCCCGGGCCGCTAGTGGGGCCGGTGCTCGCCGCGCAGTTTGGATATCTTCCGGGGACGCTTTGGATATTGGCCGGAGCCGTCTTTGGGGGTTGTGTGCAGGATTTCGTCATCCTGCTTTTCTCCGTGCGGCGAGATGGAAGGTCGCTCACTGAAATGGCCCGCGAGGAAATCGGCGGCGTCGGTGGATTCGTGGCCTACGCAGCGGTGATCAGCATTATCGTGATTCTGCTCGGTGCGGGGGCGTTGATCGTGGTGAACGCGCTCAAATCGAGTCCGTGGGGCGTGTTCACCATTGCGATGACCATTCCAATCGCGTTGTTGATGGGCTTTTACCTCCGCCACTTGCGTCCTGGCAAAGTGCTGGAGGTTTCATTTCTTGGATTCATTCTGGTGATGCTCGCGATCTGGGGCGGACAATGGGTCTCGCAGACTCCGACGGTCGCCCCTTGGTTCACTTTGACTGCTCCCGCGCTTGCGATCGTCATCATCATTTATGGATTCGCCGCCTCGGCGTTGCCGGTGTGGTTGTTGCTTGCCCCGCGCGATTACTTGAGTACCTTCGTCAAGCTGGGGACGATCGGCCTGCTGGCTTTAGGAATCATTGTGCTGCGTCCTACGCTTCACATGCCACCGTTGACGCGGTTTGTCGACGGATCAGGGCCAATCTTTGCCGGCAAGATTTTTCCTTTCGCCTTCATCACCATCGCTTGTGGCGCCATCAGCGGCTTCCATTCTTTGATCTCGAGCGGTACGACCCCGAAGCTCATTCGGCGGGAACCAGAAACGCGCATGGTCGGCTACGGCGCGATGATGGCCGAGTCGATGGTCGCCATTATGGCAACGATTGCCTGCTGTGTGCTCCAGCCAGGAATTTATTTTGCGATCAATAGTCCTGCGGGAGTTGTGGGCCAGTTGCCAGAAAGTGCAGCCGCGACCATCAGCAGTTGGGGATTCCCGGTTACAGCTACCGGAATGCATGCGCTGGCGCAGGCCGTTGGCGAGCAGACTTTGTTCAATCGTACTGGTGGCGCTCCCGCTTTTGCCGTTGGGATGGCCCACATTTTCTCCAGTAGTTTGGGCGGACAGGCTGTGATGGCGATCTGGTATCACTTCGCCATCATGTTTGAGGCGTTGTTTATTCTTACCGTTCTCGATGCCGGCACGCGCGTGGGCCGCTTCATGGTGCAGGATGCACTCAGCCATTTTTGGAAGCCACTCGGTCGTACGAGTTGGTATCCCTCGATTCTGGCTACCAGCGCGCTGATCGTGGCTGCGTGGGGATCGTTCTTGTGGCAAGGAGTAAAGGATCCGCTAGGCGGAATCAATTCGCTGTGGCCGCTTTTTGGGATATGCAATCAACTTCTGGCGACCGTGGCGTTGTGCGTGGCCACGACCATCATCGTCAAGATGGGCAAGGCCCGCTATTCGCCGGTGACTCTGGTTCCCCTCATATGGCTGGTTGCGGTGACTTTCACGGCGTCCTGGCACAAGATTTTCGATGCGAGTCCCCGGATCGGGTTTCTGGCGCATGCTCGGCAACTTGCATCTTCCGCGACCCCAACTCATGAAATTTCGCGGTTGATCTTGAACGACCGGCTCGACGCTGCCGTGGCGGGTGTCCTGGTCTGTATGGTTGCGCTCATTTTGCTGGAGTCGATTTCCGTGTGGGTGAGCGTGGTCTCCGGCCGAATGCAGGCGAGAGTGCGGGAAGCGCCGTTTGTGCCGACGCGTTTTGCCGCGGAGGAACAGGGATGAGTAGCTCTACGGTGAAGCCGGGTTCGAACGCAAAACCGGCGGCCGAGTGTTGCTCGGCTGGACGGACAAGGGCGTCCGTCTCTACGTGGTTCACTGGCTCGATAAGACTGTTGCTTAGCACTCTCCGGGAAATTTTCGATGAGTCTGCTTACGCGCGCTTTCTTGCAAGACACTCAATAAGTTCTTGCCCCAATGCCTATGCCGCGTTCCTTCGCGAGCATGGGACCAGCAAGGCGCGACGCCCGAAATGCTGCTAGCTTTGAAAGGTATGGAGCGTTCTCGGACAGCCGGTGCATTTCCTCTATGAGCGAAACAGCGATTTCCGTGCAGGGGTTGCGCAAGTCCTACGGGCCCGTCGAGGCCGTGCGGGGCCTCGATTTTCAAATCGAGTCCGGCGAAGTTTTCGGTTTGCTTGGTCCGAATGGAGCAGGCAAGACTACCACTGTCGAAATTCTCGAGGGCCTGCGTCCGCGCACTGGGGGGCAGGTTTCCGTCTTGGGTTTCGATCCGGAGAAGCAGAAACTGCAGCTCAAGGATCGCATCGGCGTTTGCTTGCAAGCCACGAATCTGCCGGACAAGATTCGCGTCCGCGAGGCGTTGCACGTTTTCTCCTCCTTTTACAGCCGCAACGTGGACGCGAACGAAATACTTCGCCGGCTACAACTGGAGGACAAACGCGATGCTTTCTACAGCACGCTCTCGGGCGGCCAGAAGCAGCGGCTGGCACTAGCTCTCGCGTTGGTCAATGACCCCGCTCTGTTGTTTCTCGACGAACCTACCACCGGTCTTGATCCGCAGGTTCGGGCCGAGATTCACGGGTTGCTCGAGCAACTGCGGGGTGAGAACCGCACCATCCTGCTCACCACCCACTACATCGAGGAGGCGGAGCGTCTGTGTGACCGCGTTGCCATTATCGATCAGGGCCGCATCATCGCCATGGACACGCCCCGAAAGCTGCAGCAGCAGAGCCGCGCGGCTTCGACCATCGTGGTGACGTGCGACAAAGCTATTCCCGCACTGCGTCCGGCGTGGGGCGAGGCAATCGAGAGCAGTGTGGATTCGACCGGCCATACTCTCACCGTGATTTCCCGGCGTCCCGCGACCACGCTGGTGGAGTTGATCAAATGGATTGACCAGAGCGGACTTGAGTTGGTGGATGTTCATCTCAAGAAGCCCACGCTGGAGGATGTGTTTATTGAGTTGACGGGAAAGCGGCTGCGCGACTGACAAGAGGATCCACACACGTGGTGCAAACGGAATACACAGATCCTTCGTTGGGAGTCCTGGGCGAGCGCAGGGCTCCACTTCCTCAGGATGACAACGTAAAGAAATGAAAAGTTACATCGCACTCATCCAACTGGACCTCAAGCTCGCGCTGCGGCAGAAGTCCGTGCTGTTCTTCAATTACATGTTCCCCCTGATTTTTTTCGTGGTGTTCGCCCAGGCTCTGCATGGAGACCGCGGCAATGCCATGACGCAGATCGTCACCATGGTGATCATTATCGGTGTGCTGGGCAACGGGCTGTTCGGTGCGGGCATGCGCGCGGTGCAGGAGCGAGAGTCGAACGTGCTGCGCCGTTACAAGGTCACTCCGATTACGCCCGCGCCGATTCTGATCGCGGCGACTGTCGTCGGTTGGATTCTTTTTATGCCCCTGGTGCTGTTTATGTTTTGCGTGGCGCACTTCGGGTACGGCATGCCCTGGCCGGAGAGGCTGGGGTCGATTCTTCTTTTCGCGACACTGGGTATTTTGGCCTTTCGTGCCATCGGGATGATTCTCGCTGCAGTGGCCAATTCCATGCAGGAAAGCCAGATCCTCGTGCAATTGGTGTACTTGCCGATGCTGTTCTTGAGCGGTGCCACGTTTCCGACATCCATGTTTCCTTCCTGGCTGCTCGTCGTGACGCAATTCTTGCCAGCCACCTACCTGGTTTCGGGGCTCGAAGGAATGATGCTGCGCCAGGAGAGCCTGGCGGCGAATGCGCTTCCGGCGTTAGCTCTCTTGATCACCGTTTTCGTGGGACTGTTTATTTCGTACAAGCTTTTCCGCTGGGAAAAAGAAGAAAAGATTCGTAGCTCCGCCAAGCTCTGGGTGGGCGCGGTAATGTTGCCGTTCATCGTACTCGGCGTATGGCAGGCGCACAGCAAGCAGAATGTGGCCAAGACCAAGATGCTGAACCGGCAACTAGCGCGCGGTGAAACCTACCTGATTCGAGGCGCCCGCATCTTCGTTGGTGACGGAAAGGTGATTGAATCGGGCGCGATCCTGATTCGCGGTGGCAAGATCGCCGAGGTTTATGAAGGGGAAGGTCCCGACCCGAGGACGGTGAAAGCCACGCTGATCGAGGCTGCGGGTAAGACTGCCCTTCCGGGGTTGATCGATGTGCACGTTCATCTGGTCGCACCTGGCGGCGTCTACACCGACATGAGCCAGTACAACCCGGAACCCCACATGCTGCGCAATCTGGCGGCTTATCTCTACAGCGGCGTGACCGCGGTCCGAAGTGTGGGCGACCCTTTGGATATTGTGCTCAAAGTTCGGTCGACCGTGAACAGTGGCGAAAAGCTGGGGGCTGAGCTGTTCACGTGTGGGCCACTTTTTACTGCGAAAGGCGGGCACGGCACCGAATACTTCAAAGACATGCCGCCGAACATTCGAGAGCAGGCGGAAGCGCAGTTCACGCGGATACCAGCTTCCATCGATGAAGCTCGACGTCAAGTTGATGAGCTCAAGCACTCCAATGTTGATTGCATCAAGGCCATACTTGAGGCTGGTGGCGGCGCCAGCGTCTTCAATCGTCTCGACAGTCCGATCTTTCAAGCCGTTGCCCAGGAATCCCATGCTCAGGGATTACCGCTCGCCGTGCATACCGGGGACGTCCGCGATGTGACGGACGCGGTTTCCGCCGACGCAAACTCCATCGAACACGGCTCGTTCCGCGAGGCTATTCCCGATGCGCTGTTCCAGCAAATGGCTGGCAAAAAGATCTTCTATGATCCGACCCTCAGCGTGGCGGAGGCGTTCAGAGACTTTGCTGCCGGCGAGACAGCTCTGTTAAAACGCTCGCTGGTGCAGCAAGTCGGGCCGACCGACCTGATCGAAGGCACCGAGAAAGCGATGGCGTCGAAAGACCTCGAGCCCGTGCGCCAGCGCATTGCGCAATTTCCCATCAACCTGGAAGTGGGGACGCAAAATCTGTTGCGAGCTTATAAAGACGGCGTCACCCTCGTGACCGGCAGTGACGCCGGCAATTTTCTGATACTTCACGGTCCAACGGTGCAACATGAACTTGCGCTATGGGTGCGTGCCGGCATTGCTCCTGCGGTTGCGCTCGAAGCTGCGACGTACAACGCGGGGCGCCTGTTGCGTGCGGAGAACCGCATTGGTTCAATTCACGTCGGGAACGATGCCGATCTGCTACTGGTCGATGGGAATCCGCTCGAAGACATCAGTGCAGTCGAGCGCATTTCGATTGTCTTTTTCAAGGGCGAGCAGCTCGACCGCTCCGATCTGTTCAATCAGGAATAAACAAAATCGGTCAGATTCAGATTCTCTCTGGGAGCTTCTCCGCGCTCTCTGCGGCGGTTCTCAGCGGTCTCCGCGATTTAAGACTTTATGTTTGCCAAAGTCTCATCAAACCTTAAAACGCGGAGACCGCTGAGAACGGCCGCAGAGTGCGCTGAGGCAGAGAATCGCTTCCGGGGAATCTTCGGGGTTGCTGAAATTGAGGCACTACCCAGGCTCAGGAGTAAACAAAATTTCTTAGTCCGGATGCTAGACTCTGGTGGATGCGGGTTCTCGGCATTGATTGTGGCACAGAGTACACCGGCTACGGTATCGTCGAGCTCTGCCACGACGGCAAGTTGATTTGCCTTGCCTGCGGCGCTGTGAAGCTTTCTGCTCGCGAGTCCATGCCGGCGCGTTTGTCAACTATCTTCGACCGCCTGGGAGCGATCATCGTGGAACACCGGCCCGATCGGGTAGCTATCGAAGACGTCTTCTATGCCTTGAATGTGAAGTCGGCGCTCAAACTGGGACAGGTGCGCGGGGTTGCGATGCTGGCTGCATCGTCGGCCGGGCTTGAAGTCGCCGAGTACTCGCCGCTCTCGATTAAGTCCGCGGTTGTCGGTTACGGTCGAGCGGAGAAGCAGCAGGTGCAGCACATGGTCACACGGCTGCTGAATCTGGCCGAGATTCCCGAGCCGCCAGATGCCGCCGACGCGCTGGCCATTGCGATCTGCCATTTGCATACCGCGGCTACGTTGGAACGCCAGCAAGCGTGAGGGATTACCAGCGCCGTTACATTTTGGCATAATTCTCTGTACATGTTCTTCAGTAAGCTCCGAACAGGGTGTGTCCGCGCGCAGACGCTCAAGTATGGGTCCCGTATTGCCGTTCTTGCAGGCTTGATCGCGTGCCTCCTCGCTGCCGCAGGGGCTCAGCAAACGGTTGTCCCTACGGTCAGCTTCACCTGCGATTTTCCCGGCTCTGAACCGGATCACTACGCGATCTCGGTGTCCGACGACGGTAACGCTGTTTATGACTCCGACAGCAAGCTCAACAACTCTGCCGCCAGTGAGCCTTTCCACTCGGATTTCACCGTCTCCCAAGCCTCGCGCACGCGTGTTTTCGACCTCGCCAAACGCGCGCATTATTTCGAAGGGGATGTTGATTCCAAGAAAAAGAACCTGGCATCCACCGGCACGAAGACCCTCGCATACAAGGATGCGCAGAAAAGCACGCGGGCGACCTACAACTATTCGCCCATCGCCGCGGTCGAGGACCTGACAGCTTTCTTTCAATCCCTGTCCACCACTTTGGAGTTTGGCCACCGGCTTGATTACTACCTGCGCTACCAGAAACTCGCCTTGGACGAGGAGATGAAAAAGATGGAGGAAATGTCGAATAGCGGCGGCCTGGTGGAAATGTCAGCGGTGGCTCCCATCTTGCAGAAGATCGCGGACGATCCCGCCGTGATCAAGGTGGTGCGGGCCCGTGCACAGCGCCTGATGCTAGCCCCCGCGGCCAAAGGTAAGTAACCGACGATGATCGAATATAAGTGATTTTCAGGCAACACAATAGCGCCAACCGTGTTCTAATATTGCAGAGGGGCCGTTCCGGGGGTGTTCCATGTCTAAGCTAAACATCAAGGTTTTGATAGCGACGGCGGCAGCGTCTTCTCTTCTTCTCGCGGTTCCAGTCCTCACGCTTCCTGCCTTTGCGGATTCGCAAGCCCGCGTAGTGCGATTGAGCGAGGTTCAGGGCGACGTGCAGGTCGACCGCAACGCTGGACAGGGCCTGGAGAAGGCCTTTCTGAATTTACCCATCACGCAGGGCGTCAAATTGCAGACCGGCAAGAATGGCCGGGCGGAAGTGGAATTCGAGGATGGAAGTACGCTGCGGGTCACTCCGGAGACAGTGATTACGTTTCCTCAGCTCTCGCTCCGCGACTCCGGGGCGAAAGTCTCGACGGTGCATCTACAAGAAGGCAGTGCCTATGTCAACTTCGCCGGCTCAAAGGACGACGAGTTTACTCTGACCTTTGCCCACGAAAAACTGGCGCTCGCCCATTCGGCTCATCTTCGTCTTGAAATGGGGGACGCGGATGCGACCTTAGCCGTCTTTAACGGCGAAGTGCAAGTCCAGGGCGATGCAGGCACCGTGGCAGTGAGCAAGAACCACACTGCACAGTTCGACCTCACCGATGACGATCACTACGAATTGGCTAAGAGTGTCGAACCGGATCCCTTTGACCAATGGGATAAGGAGCAAAATCAATACCACCAGCAGTACGCCAGCAACTCCTACAGCAGCTATTCGCCCTACGCGTACGGCACCAACGATCTGAATTACTACGGCAGTTTTTCCAACGTGCCGGGCTACGGCAACGTTTGGCAGCCTTACTTTGCTGGCGCGGGTTGGGATCCGTTCATGAACGGTGCCTGGGCCTTCACTCCCGGTTTCGGTTACGGCTGGGTTTCCGGCTACCCGTGGGGTTGGACGCCGTACCACTACGGCTCGTGGGTTTATATGCCCACGAATGGTTGGGGATGGCTGCCCGGAGGCAGCTGGACGGGATGGAGCACGCCGAGGATCGTCCATCCGCCGTCGAATTTCCTTCCACCGCAGCCCCCGTCAAATCTAAGCCACGGAACGGTGGTCGTGAACCGGGGTCCGGTGCCGGTCCAACTTGGGCGATCGTTCAACCGGATGGAAATCGCCAAGAACTCGGCGGGACTCGGAATCCCGCGCGGGGGTATCAAGAACCTGAACCAGCTGTCGGGCACGGTCCAGCAACAGGGATTTGCTACGGCAAAAGTTCACACTGCGCCCGTGGGGGTCAGTTGGTGGAATGGCGGCGGATTTTACGGACCGGGTCCGGCCATGGCGGCGGGGCACGCCGGCGGTTTCTCCAGCGCTTCAGCCGCACATGGGAGCGCGGGCGGGGGCCATTCCGGCGGCGCTGGTGGGCATCGTTAAGACGATCAGCCTGAGACAATATTGAAACGTGGAAGGGTAGCTTTCGGGCTGCCCTTTTTGATTTCGAGCTGAACATTTGGGTTAAGCGACGTTTTGTTAAGGCCGATTGATTTGGTAATCAACAAGGCCAAGCCATGGTGCGGGATACCTTCCGCGTTTGGTAAGAAGAAACGATGGATGCCGGGCGTCCCCGCCCGGCCCAACGGGCGAGCGCCATTCTTCGTCGCTCATTTCTTCGCGCTCGCGGCTTCATCCTTCAGGTAGTTCGCGCTCAACGTTCCTTTCTTTTTGGCCAACTCGATGAGAGTAGGATAAAACTGCACGAACGTCGTGTCGACCGCGGCGTGCTGCTCATGGCAAGAGTAGCAGGACGCCTCTCTGGGCACCTGTTTGGATGGGCTGTCGGTCTCAAATCCGAAGAAAGCCCACTTGCCAGCGAAGCGCGATTCATCTTTAACGTGGACCTCGCGGCCCATCGTTTCCGAAGTCTGGTAGTGGCCACTCTTGTTAATCGAGGCATTGCTTCCCGCCACGCGAACCTCGAGCACCAGCATGGTCTTGTCGGGCCAGGTTCCAGTTTGAAGGAATGCCTTATATGCATCCGGGTTCACAAAAACGTTGTCGAACATAGAATGGTCCATCCCCATGGCGTTTGGGCTGTAGCTCATGTCGATGCCGGAGGTTAGATAGACCCATTCGCGGTAGTTTGCCGGAAACAAGAGGCGGCCGTCCTCCGTGTAGGTTGGAGTCTGCGTGGACGACGTGTGTTCATCGCCCTGCGAAGGTGTAGTCTTCGAGTCATACTGTGCGGGGAACAGGAAAGCCAGGCAGAGCAAAAGCAAAGCACGCATGTTTGCGTCCTCCGTCCACGTTATAGACGATTAGTCAAACCCACAGTTAGCGCTTGCTTGCACGCGACCCTACGTAATGTTCTCGGCGTCGCGATAAATCGCGTATACTAGAGCCAGCCCTTAACCACGAAGATTACTCGCAACCAGCCCTGCGCCTTCGCGATTGAGAAGACTCAAAAGCCGAGGCGCGGCAAGAGATATCTATGTCGTTAATCAATGGAGACAAGTCCCGAGCGAACCGTGAGCGCAAGCAGAACATTCAACGTCGCTTACGAACTCAAGCACTGCTCCATGCCGAGGCTGCCAAAACGAAACCCGCGGGCGTGCCCAAGAAGGTGAAAGCCGCCGTCCATCCCGAGCCGGTCACGTCTTAGCTTCGTGACGGTCCGGAAGAGTCGATTCTTTGGATGGATCGCAACCCGCAAAATCATCCCTGGAGGTGGGTATGGCTGGTCGAAGTCGTTCAAGCTTTAACAAACGCCAAAAGGAGCGTTCGCGTCAGGACAAACAGCGCGAGAAATTAGAAAAAAAACAGCAGCGAAAGTTAGAGAAACAATCGGGCGTTCCAGGGGAAAATGACGACTTCGGACACAACGATTTCAGTCTGGCTGGGGATTATGAAGATCCAGCCGAGGAAGTGACCGTTTCCAACTCGAACGCCGAGGATTAAACAGCCGGACATTCCTCACGGTACCCCGTAGACCCGGACGCCCCCGTCCGGGTGGCCGAGCAAAGTTCGGCAGGCTTCGCATCCGGGAAGCACTCTCACTTCTTGCCTAGGAACGCGTGCCTCGCCTTCTTTCCCGATGCCTGCCATAACTTGAAAACCTCATACACAATCACCGTCGAATACGTAACTGCGACCCAGACCCCGACCTCCTCGATCGGCAGGCGGGCCCAGGCTCCAATAAACAGACCCGTCATTTGGGCGTCCTGAAACCCCCACCACTTGTAAGGCACGGCCAGCGTGGCCTCCCACAGCAAACTTACTAGCACGACAATAAAAAGCGTCAGGCTGAAGGCTCGCCAATTGACAAACGGCCGGGCGGTCGGAAAGAAGCTCATCGCAGGAACGAAAGCGCCAACCACGAGCACAGTAAAGTAACCTGGGAAGCCGTCTGGAACCGGCGAGAACATTTTCTTGCAGACGATGGCCATCAAGATCAGGAGCACTCCAACGATCGCGGACGTCGGATGGAACTGCAGCAGGCGAGAGATCTTTTTGGCTTCGCCCGGGTAGTCGGGAACGTTGTAGGCCACCAGCCAGAATTCGTCCAGCCACACATAAATCAGCAAAATACAGAGGAAGCCGGTGAAGTAGAAGACGTACTCTTCGACCGGAACCGGCGCACCCAAGGCTGGAGCTTCGATCCTCAAAGTCGCGCCCCGGTTGACGAAAACGAAGAACCGTTGGGCGAAGAAGAAATCCAACCCGAAACCGAGGGGAACCAGAACGCCGATCGTCCGCCAAAAAGCTCGTCGCGGAATTTCGACGCCTTCGGCCGGCACGAACCAGAAACCAATCACCAAGATCGGAACAATGAAGAGCAGCAGACTCCAGGTATAGCCATACGGGGTCGGGTCGGAGTCCGTCACTTGCAGTGTTCCCGGTGAGCGTACCGTGCGCAGGGTGATCGCGGCCGGAACCGCGACCATCGCCAACATGGCAGCGACGAGCCAGGCGCTCGTGCGCGGGCTGGGATCTGTGCCGGACGTGCGGGCGCACATGAAGGCGATCCTCCTGACGTTCGCAGTGAAGTTCGGAGAATTCTACTCGTCTCTCGATAGTCTTGCTTGGGCAGCGCGCTCGATTTCGGCGTTGATTGCGCCTCCGATAAGAAACGCCAATCCCGTGACGTATAGCCAAATCAACAGAATCATCACGTCCGCAACAGATCCATAGGTTGCCGCGTAGGTATTGAAAAAATGCAGGTAGCCGCGAAACCCTGCCGAAGCGGCGAACCATAGAAGCACACCGAATACCGAGCCGGGAGTGATCCAGTGCCAATGCTGCTCCGGCAGGTCCGGTCCGAAGTAGTAAATCGCAGAGAACGAGACAATCACGAAGAGCAGGGAGGCCGGCCACTGAAGCGCTTTCGAAACGACAAGCATCGTGGACTGCAAGGAGAGTTTCGCCCCCACCCAATCGACGAGATGCCCACCGATAAGCACCATGACCAAAGCTGAGAGAAGAAGCATTGAGATGGCGAGAGTGAGGCCCAGCGCGATTGCCCGAACTTTAAACCAGGAACGGGTCTCCCGAACCTTGTAGACCGCATTCAGAGTGGAAATCATTGAACTCAGACCTCCGGAAGCGAACCACAGAGCCAGCACGATGCCAAGAGTGAGCTTTCCGCCGCTCGTGCTCATGGCAAGCTCGCTGGTGGTTGCTTGCAGAAGTTGGAAGGCTGCTGGTGGAAGCAAGTCCCCGAAGTAAGCCAATAGCCCGCTTTCCAGTTGGGAACTGCGCGAGGCAAATAGGCCAAACAAGGCCAGCATGAACAACATCAGGGGAAATAAAGCAAGCAGGAAATTAAATGCCAGCCCGGAGGTGCGTCCGAGAAGATCATCTTCGTCGGCCTCGCGAATCACGTTTTTTGTAAGCTGCCAGGGCGTCAGGCCGCCTAGTTTCCAAATCGATTCGAAATGTTGCCGCTTTGCTACCGTGGAAGATGCCATAAGACATTTGCCCGGGACTTCGTCGGCATTGCGAGCCATTCAGCGTACTACGATGCCCGCATAACCCACCACCATGTCGCGGTCGCCGGAGACGTCTCCTGAGGTCGCGTACTTGATCAGTTCGGCGGAGGTCGCGCCCAGGCGCTTGGTTGCGGTGAACATCACGACCGCCGGGCCGAATCCGCACATGCTTATTTCTTCCTTCATCACTACGCCGAATAGCCCGTGGGCATCGAGCGCCAGCATCCTCTCGATGGCCTTGTGGTCTTTGATGCGCGTGATGGTGTCATTCTCGTAATGATTCATGTCGCTTGAAGCCACGATCAGGATTCTCTGGTTTTGCGCCTGCACGGCCTCGGCTACCGCTTCTCCCAGCTTTTCTAAAGTTTCGAACTGTCCCGTGCCCAGGGCGATCGGGACAAAAGTGAAATCGGGACGACAGGCTTGGAGGAAGGGCAATTCCACTTCGATCGCATGCTCGCTACGGTGAGCATCGGCGTCTTCGGTCAGGAGCGGGAATCTCTTCTTCAGGGCTTCCGCCAGCGCAGAATCGATAGCGACTGGCCCCAGAGGTGTCTCCCAGCTTCCACTGCTCATAATCGCGAGCGGACGCCCTTTGCCGGTGTGATTGGGACAGAGAATGATGATCCGCTGGGGGATCTGTAGTTGGGAGTACACAGCTCCGGCCACCAGTCCCGAGTAAATATATCCAGCGTGCGGGGCCACGCAGCCGAGCGCTGGACTCGTGGCTGCTTCCGGCGAGAGGTAGGAGCGCACATCATGAAACAGGATGTTCGGGTCGCTGGGGTAGAAGCGTCCAGCTACTGCGGGATGGCGAACTGGCGAATGCGTTTGCATGTTTATTAACCAGCCACGGTTAAGAAATCACGGACCTGCAGTTTCCAGCAATGCTCGAAACAACGCTGCGCTTTTCTCCAGCGATAATGCTTCCGCTCGCACGGTCGGCTTGACTCCCGATTTTTCCAGCGCCGCTCGCAGTGCGATGGGTTGGTAGTCTGACTTGAGATTGTTCCAGAGCGTCTTGCGCTTCTGGCCGAATGACTTTCGCAGAAAGTCGATAAAGTCCGCCTCGGGCACATGCAAGCCTTCGATGCGGGACTCAATCGTAAGCCGGACGACCGCAGAGTACACCTTGGGCGGCGGCGAGAACGCGCTCGGTGGCAAGGTGAATAATTTCTCGACGTTGGCGTAGAGCTGAGCCGTAGCCGAGAGCAGGCCATACTCGCTGGTTCCCGGACGTGCTTCCAGCCGGTCCGCGACTTCGCGCTGCACCATGAGCACAATGGTCTCAAAATATTTCCGGTAGGCGAACAGGCGCAGCAGGATGTCCGAAGTGATGAAGTAAGGCAGATTGCCCACGGCGCGGACTCGCTCCGGCTGGTGGTTCATTCCCGGACGCGTGCTGCCGGGCTTGGGGCCGAAGAGGGTATCGAAATCAATGGCCAGGATGTCGCCCTCGATGATTTCCACATTCGGGGCCAGAGAAAACTTCATGCGCAGCTGGGCCGCCAGAACGCGGTCAAGTTCGACGGCGATCAGGCGCCGGGCGCGCCGGGCGAGCAGGGAAGTCAGCGCGCCGCGTCCAGCGCCGATTTCGAGCACCGTACTTTCAGAGAGATCTCCAAAGGCCTCGGCAATGCGCAGCGCGGCTGCGGGGTCGGCAAGAAAATGCTGGCCCAATTTGGGCGTTCTGGGAGTCGGACGCGCGGCAGATACCTTTGGCACATTGACCCTCTTTCTTTCGGACGGCTAAACTGGACATTCACCCCGCGAGTCTTCGTGCGCTGGAGCGGCGTCGAGCGATGACGCCCCTCTATGATAACTTGCGGCCTGCTAACTTGCGCCGAAGCGTGGGCCATAATATGGAGGTTGGTTTTCATGCACATAGCTTTTGCTGCTTCGGAGTGCGTTCCGTTTTCCAAGACCGGAGGATTGGCCGACGTGGTTGGCGCTTTGCCGCGAGCTCTGGTTGCTGCCGGGCACCAGGTCAGCGTATATGTGCCGCGCTATCGCCAGACCAAGCTTTCCGATGCGCAGACGGTTGTCCGCAGCATTACTGTGCCCTTTGATGATCACTACCGGTTCTGCTCCGTGGTCAGCGGAGGCAGTCACTCGGGCGTGCACTTTTATTTCGTCGACTATCCTCCGTATTTCGACCGCGAGGCGCTTTATGGAACCTCTGCCGGCGACTATCCCGACAATGCCGAGCGCTTTGCGCTGTTCTCGCGCGCCGTGCTTGAGGCTTCCAAGGTCCTCGGCGTCCCTAATGTGTTTCATTGTCATGACTGGCAATCGGCCCTGATTCCGGTGCTGCTGCGCACGCAATATGCCGAAGACCCCGCTTTCCGCGACGTGGGCACCGTCTTCACCATTCATAATATGGGATACCAGGGCTTGTTCCCGCCCGATACTTTGCCGCTTCTTACTCTACCCTGGGACCTGTTGGCAATCGACAAGATGGAATTCTTTGGACAGGTGAACTTCCTCAAAGGGGCCCTGGTATATTCCGATTTCATTACCACGGTGAGCCGTAAGTACAGCCACGAAATCCAGACCGCGGAGTTCGGCTTTGGACTGGAAGGTGTGCTCCGCGACCGGGCCTCGACGGTAACCGGAATCCTCAACGGCGTGGACTACGACGAGTGGAGTCCGCAGGCGGACAAGTTTATTGCGGCCAAATTCTCGCCCGAGGATTTGTCTGGCAAAGCCAAATGTAAGCAGGATCTGCTGGCCGCATTTGGCGTAGCCAAACCAGATCTGCGTCTGCCCGTGATCGGGATCGTCTCGCGTTTCGCGGCTCAGAAAGGGTTTGATCTGATCGCGCAAATCATGGATCGGCTGGCGCGCGAGGAAATGATCATCGTCACCCTTGGCAACGGCGACAAACAATACGAGGAGATGTTCGCACGCATGCAGAAACAGTTTCCGCAGAAGATTGCAGTCAAAATCGCCTACGACAACGCGGTTGCGCACAAGATCGAAGCCGGCAGCGACATGTTCCTCATGCCTTCCAGGTACGAACCTTGCGGGCTGAATCAGATCTACAGCCTCAAGTATGGAACCGTACCCGTTGTTCGCGCTACCGGCGGGCTCGACGACACCATCGATCCCTGGGATACGCGCACCGGGAAGGGAACCGGTTTCAAGTTCACTGACTATAGCGGCGAAGCCCTGTTGCTGACCATCAAAGAGGCGCTGAAAGCTTTTCGCGATCAATCCTCCTGGCAGACGCTCATGCGCAACGGCATGAACAAAGACTTCTCCTGGAACGCGTCGGCCAAGGAATATGTTCGTGTCTACGAACGGGTGCGGCAGGCTCGGTCTGCGCCGAGTGCGGTGCTGGCCGCGGTATAGGCTGCCGTTGCATCTCCATGGTTTCCCCGGTTCAAAAATGGGAAGTTGGCTGTCATTAAATGTGACTATTGTTTGTCACGAATCTTGACAACCTGTCGGTGTCCATTTAATCTCCTACTTGCCGCTATTCATGTCCTATCTTTGCGGCGCTTTCTAACCTTGTGGGATTCTTTCAGGCCGAGAGAGTAGACGGACCGTCCGCTCCCACCTCCTGCCACATCGAAATCCCGCGCCTTTCAGAGTGAATGAAACGACGCGGAGCCTGTCTTTCGTGCAGAGGCGAGATCGTGGATCGCGACTGCGCCAGGGCAATCGGTGCCAAAGGAGGCTCCCGGCCTGCAGGTTCACCTGATCAATCCGAGCAGTGTGTCATTTGGGACAGCGGTCATCACTCCGCGCTGGCAGTATGTGCTGGCAGCAGCCACTCCGAGGAGTTTCGGCGATCCTGTTCTCGTCGATGAAACGCTATCGCAAGTGCGTCCCGATTCGATTCACGCGGGAGATGCGGTCGGGATTGGTATTCATACCGCGAACGCGCTGCGCGGTTACGAGATTGGCACGATGGCGCGCAGCCGGGGCGCATTTGTAATCTTTGGCGGAATCCACGCCACTCTTTATCCCGACGAAGCGCTCGAACTCGGCGGCGCGCACGCGGTGGTCAAGGGTGACGGCGACATCGCGTGGGGGCGGGCGCTTGCCGATTGCCGCGAGGGAGTTCCCAAGCCCATCTACGTCGGAGGGCAGATCGAAGCCAGCGATTTCGTCTCCGCCCGCTGGGATCTGGTTCCCCGCAACCGCTATATGTGGGCCTCGGTACAGACGGTTCGTGGTTGCCCCAAGCATTGTTCTTTCTGCTCAGTCTGGCGCACGGATGGCCAGCGGCCCCGCCAGCGTGCTTCCGACGTGGTGATCGAGGAAATCGTGCAACTCCGGCGCCTAGGTTTTCGTTTTATCGCGCTGGCGGACGACAATTTCTATCCCGTAACCTTGACTGACCTGAGCCTGGCTGTTCAACAAAAAAACTCTGCCAGGCTCAATGAACTCAAGTCCATACGTGCGGAACGGTTCGAGCTGATGTCTCGGCTCGCCCAGCTTCCTGATGACCTGGTCTTCTTTACGCAGATCACAATGGAAGCGGCGGAAGACCCAGAATTTCTCGATGCCATGAAAGCCGCGCGCATCAAGGGCGCGCTGGTGGGAGTGGAATCGGTTACCCCGGAAGGATTGAAAGATGTCTACAAGGATTTCAACCTCGCGGGCGAGAAACTTATAGAGCAGTTGCGTACCTTCCGGCGTCATGGCGTGCACGTGCTCGGATCTTTCATTTTTGGCCTGCCCAGCGACCGTCCGGAAACCTTCGCAGCAACCGCCGCTGCCGCCATCAGTGCGGAATGCACCTTCGCGCAATTCGTGATGTTGAGCCCCTATCCCGGCACCGTGGATTTCAATCGTTGGGAAAAGACGCTGGGCGATAACCCGCCAACCGTTGCAGGAATTCCTTTGACCCGGCGCTGGCTCATACCGCAGGCGCTTCGCCCCAAGTTGTATTGGGATCATCCCGTGATGTCGGCCGAAGAAATCCGCTCCCGAACCCAGGGCGTGTGGGACAGTTTCTACGGTTGGGGTCCCATTTGGAAACGTTCGAGCTTTATCAAGTCCAGCCGGGGCCGGTTGGCCTTTGTACTCATCTCCAGAATTTACCGGATGATGTATGCCGATACCGGCATTGCTACGGACAGCGCCCGCGTATCCTGGTCCGGGCGCTGGGCGCGGTGGATGGCTAAACCTTGCCAGCACCTCTTCGCGGGCAATCCCATGCCGGACCTTGAAGTTCCTGACAGGCGGCAGCCGGATCTGGAGTCGCCAGCGTTGGTTCCGTTGTCGTTGTGAGTGGACCTTTCCTTTGTTTACCTTTGTGTCCTTTGTGGTTGACGAAGTACAAATGCTGGAACCACAAAGGACACAAATGTACACAAAGGGAGATGTCGTGGGAATCTAAGGTCTCTACGTCCGTGTACTCCCCGGTTGAAATTCACACTTAGTCAGACTTTCGTGGCGCGATCGACGGAGCTTCACTTAGAGGAATCTGCCGCCGCGTCGCTGATACAATCCTTCAGGCATCTCCTGTGGTCCTCTTATGCCCTCGCCCGGCAAAACCATCTTTCACGTAGACATGGACGCGTTCTTTGTCTCGGTGGAAGAGCTGTTCGATCCCGCGCTCAAAGGCAAAGCCGTGGTCGTCGGAGGCCAGCGCGACGAGCGCGGTGTAGTCTCGGCAGCATCCTACGAAGCCCGCAAATTCGGCGTGCACTCGGCCATGCCGCTGCGCACGGCCGCCAAGCTTTGCCCGCATGCCATCTTCGTGAATGGCCATCCAGAGCGCTATCGCGAGTGCTCCGAGAAAGTCTATCTTGTGCTCACGTCGTTTTCGCCGCTGGTCGAGATGGCATCGATTGACGAAGCCTATCTCGACATGACCGGCACCGCTCGCCTCCATGGCCCACCTTTATGCGCGGCTCATGCGCTTCATCAGAAAATCAAGTCTGACACGCAATTAAATTGTTCGATCGGCATTGGTATCTCGCGCCTGATCGCGAAAGTTTCCTCCGCCAAGGCCAAGCCGCATGGCGTCCTCTGGGTTATCCCCGGGCAGGAGGCGAAGTTTCTCGCCCCGCTCGACGTGCGCGATATTCCAGGGGTCGGCAAGGTTACGGAACAGAATCTGCAAGCTTTGGGGATTCGAAAGGTCGGCGATCTCGCCCGTTTCGACGATGCGTTTCTCGAAGAACACTTCGGCAAGTGGGGTCTGGCGTTGGCCGGCAAAGCGCGTGGAGAAGATGCCGGGGGATGGTTCGACACCGAGGTCGGCGCCGACACTGATCCCAAGTCCATCAGCCACGAACATACCTACAACGAAGACACGGCCGATCCCGAGCAAATCGAGTCCACCTTGATGCGTCTGTCTGAAATGGTGGGCCGCCGCCTGCGGGAAAACGGATTGCACGCACGCACCATTCAACTCAAGCTGCGCTATAAAGACTTCACCACCATTACGCGGGCTCACAGCTTGCCTGCTCCCACGCAGCTCGACACCGAGATTTTCGAGCAGGCGCGTGCTCTGTTTCGCAAGAACTGGCGCAAGGGAACCCAAGTGCGTTTGCTTGGAGTGCACGCCTCATCATTCCAGAGCGAATCGAAACAGGAAGACTTGCTGGAAGGTGTCCGCCGGGAGCGCTGGCAGCGAGCTCTCTCGGCCGCGGATCGCCTGCGCGACAAATTCGGGGAGTCGAGCGTGTCCCTGGCCACAGGATTGAAAGGCGGCTTCCGCGAACGTACCCACGAGAATCCAGCAGGCCTGCCGGGCAAACAGAATAGGCAAGACTAGTTCCAGTGTCTTATTCAATTTTGCACTGTCATTTCGAGCGTAGTCGAGAAACCTGCTTTCTCGTGCCGGCCAAACGGTAGGTTCCTCGACCTCCGCCGAGCGGAGGAGGAAACCTCGCCAGAATGCGTGGACGGACACGCAAGAAATCCCTTAGCGCGCGCCACGGCCTAGACCGTTAGTAATCTATCGAAAGTAAGCACCTTCCAACATAATCGAGGAGTGGCAAATGAAGTTTCCAGGAAGTGGAGTCTGGAATGAACCCCGTAGAAGATCTCGAACAAGCCCTGACCCTCGATCAGGCACAACAGTTCGTCGATTTCGATTCGAGCCCAGCCGTAGAAGCTCCCTCGTCCACGCAGCAGTTGCTCGATGAACTGCTGGGCCGTTTCGAAGACGACGGTTCACCGATGTTCTCTCCGCACGGCCTCACGCCCGAGTTCTGTGCGGACTTAGACGAGTAGCATTTCTCCTGACCGAAACGAAGCCGCCTGAATCGTCTCTTCAAAGAGCATACGTGTCATTCATAAAAGACGATTCGCCCTCCGCGCCCTCTGCGGTGGTTCTCTGCGGTCTCAGCGTTTTAAGATTTCGATTCCCCGCCTTGAGCGAAAAAATCTTAAATCGCCGAGGTCGCGGAGACCGGCCGCTGAGTGCGCGGAGGAGCCGATGTGAGTTCTTTGCCAACAAAAGACGAAGGCCAGACTCCGGAATTGCTTCCGGTCCCGGCCTGCGCTTCCCTCAACTCGTTCGAAGACCAATGGAGGACGGGCGTCCTCGCCCGTCCGGCTCGAAAAGGCTTCTAATTGCTCGGCGCGGTGTTGGATGCCGATGTCGCGTTCCCGGTATTTGCGTCGCTGGTGAGGCGGCTCAATCGCGGGAAGAACGGCGTTACTTCAAACGGCATTTTGTCACGCGCAGATGTAATCGCGACCGGCGCTGACTTAGTGAGCTCCACGCGGTCAGTCCACGCATTCAGTTTCACGCGTCCGCCCATGGGAAGCGCGGCAATCTGATCCAGTTTGTTCGCATCGAGTGCCGGACCCGATGTGGCTAGCGCCGAAAGCCGCACCAGTTGCCCCTTGTCGTTGGTGAAGCTGTTTCCCAGGTGCGCCGTCAACAAAGCGTTAAGCGACGGAGCGCGTTCAGAAAGCTCTTTCAGGAACAGCGAAGGCACGTCCAGCTTTTGCGCGTAGGGCGAGTTCTTCAAGAGTTCCATGGCTTTCGCGTCGGCCGTGGTTTCTTCGTCCGGATTGTGCCGGAAGCCGAAGTTGTTGTAAGTCGATTCATCCGAGAAAAGCATGCGATCGTTGAAGGCGAACTTGCTGCCCAGGTTGTGTCCGAGAACAATGTGCGCCAGTTCATGCGAGAGCACCATTGCCAGGCTAGCTTCGTCAGGAAGCACGTCAATCAAACCACGGCTGACTACGATGGTATTCCCCACGCTAAACGTTTCCAGCGGAGAAGTAATCATGACCCGAGTCCGCACTGGACGCGGTAAGTCGATATTGTTCGTGACGATCAGGTTGTTGACCACGGTCTGCAGAACCTTGTCGACTTCGCCGTCCGGAGCCACCAATCCAGATTCTTGCAGACGCTCGACAACGTTGTCCTCAGCCTGTTGCTGCCATTGCCGCTGCGCCTCGAGCGGCGACGCATCTGTCGTCGAAGGCGTTTCGTCCTTCACCGAGTCAACTCTCAGGGAAGTGAGTTCGTCTTCCTTCCCGCCTTTCTTCAGGTCGTAGCCCCAGATGCGGCTCTGCGCCTTGAAAGCCATTTTGTCCTTGGCGCCATAACTGAAGTCGCCTTCTTCGCTGTAGATGTACGCCGGAACCCAGTATCCCGGAATCAGGTTCAGGCGCCAGCTATCCATGTGGAAGTACATCGCGTTTTTCGGCCGGGGCGCGTACGTGCCGTTCAGCCGGACGATGTTGTAATCCTGGTCTTCCACCCAGATGCGGCCCAGGAATCGGCCTTTGCCAGCATCTTTCTTGGGCGTGACGTCAAACACGAGGCAACGCACGTCTCCCAGGAACTCGCGGCGCACGTACTTGAAACTGTAATGACCGCGATCGAAGTCCTCGCGGTCGGCGAAAATCATCCACGAGAAGCCCATGGGCTTGTACTCAAACTTGAACAGCTTGCTCACGCCGCCCAGCAGATTCTTTTCGAAGCTTTCGTCCTTGGAAAGATAGTCGCGCCGGTCAACGGCCTCTCCCAGGTCGAGACGGCCGAGAAAATAATGGTCCTCGCTAGGCACGGGCCCGAGCTTCTGATCGGATTTCAGGTTCTGCAGATAAGTCTCGACCAGTGGCGTGCGCGACTTCAACATGTCCATCAGCGCATGTTCGCGCACAATGGAACGATCCACCACCTGATCCATGGTCGTGGGCGCAGCTGTTGCAGCTGACGCCGCAGCTGGGTTGGCGGCCTGCGATGCAGCCGGTTGAGCCGCCGCTGCTGGCGTGGTTGCGGTTTGCGACCCGGCAGCACTCGCTTGTACGGGGCTCGATGTCGATGATTGATCCGCCGTCTGTTGCGCCATCGCACTCAGCGTGATCAGCAGGAAAGCGGTGAGCATCCATTTCCAAGTACGCATAACTCTGTTCCTCTCTAGTCTCAGCAAATCGGTCTCAGCAAGTCTGTCTCTACCAAACTCAGTACGCTAACTGGAAAACCACATGCACAATCGCCGTGGAATCCACGGGTGTGCCAAAACGCTGTGCCGGCTTGAACCGCATCTGACTCGCGGCCGTGACCGCCGCTTCATCCAGCCCATGACCCAGGCCTCGTACCACGCGATTGATGTGCAATTGCCCATTCGCGCCAAACATCACTTCCAGCAGCACCTCTCCCTCGAGCTTGAGCTGCCGGGCTTCCTGCGTATAAACCGGGCTGGGTTTAGAAATGATTTCCACCTGCGTCGTGGCCGGACCGCTATCCGCCTGCGCAACTTTGGGTCCGCCGTGCGAAAGTTCCTGCGCGCCGAATCCCGCCGTCTGCACCGAGGCGCCGTGATTTTTGTTGTCGCCCTGCGCGATCCCGTTTCCGAAACCCGCGCTCGCGATCGTGCCCTTGATCCCTTTCGCTCCCCCCGCTCCGTTACCGGTACCCTGGCCTTCAGGCAGGTCAAACGACCCCAGCTTGGCCGATGCGAGATGGGCATTGTCCTTGCCCTGTCCCTTCAAGCCGTTCGGATCGCCGAATCCGCCAGTCTGCACCTGCTGTATGGGAGCGTTGACCGTAGCCGGAGCCGAGCTGCCAAACGCGCCCGTGTACACAATCTTTGCCGGCATCGCGCTGGACGGCGCCGCCAGTTCCGGCGCCTTGAACTTGGTTTCCAGCTTCGGAGCCTTCTCTTCTTCCTCTTTCTTTTTCGGCGTGCGGATATCCTTCGGCACAAACAGCTTCGCCGTGGGGAAGCTCACCGGAGGCGCCACCTTGGGCACGACTACCGGACGCCGCAGCTTGGGCTTTGGCATAACCGGTTGCGGCTTCAAGTCGGGCCTCGGAACCAGCTCCGTGACGGTCATTCTCTTATTGAGCCGCAGCGTGTCTGGAAAGAAGAAGCCAGCGCTCAGCAGCAGCAAGAGAAAAAACGCCTCAATGCCGTAGCTGGTCGCTAACGTGCGCCAATCCATGCGCCGGTCGGGCAGAAGACCGAAATTTAGCTTGTCAGGCGTAGCCATCCACACACTCCAAAATAGGGAACCCGAGCCTGGGGAGAGTGCGCGGGTAGAGCTTCTAACTTACGGGAGAGCGGGCGAGGGGTAAACGTGTCTCCGGCACGTGTACTTAGGTAACGAAAAGAAGCCCAAAAGGGAATCAGCCCAAAACGGCATGCGCTTGTGGGATTCGCCGGCCGTGAAAAACCGCGATTTCTGGTGGCGCAGCGTTTCAGCGCTGCGATTAACCTGCTCTCGAATGAGTTAGGGGCTTTTGTTCCGTGTTCAGCAAAGATGCGCTTCCACGCGGCCTGTTCAGATCGCGAAAAAAGCGATTCGTATCAGGGTATGCCTTCAGGCATACCGCAGTAACCGCAATTAACCGGGCTTTAGCCGCCGGCATTCGACCACAAAGAAAAGCTCAGCCACGCGAACGCAGCTGAGCTTCCCATATTTTCAGATCAGAGGCTACTTGTGATTTTTGTTGGCAGCCATGGCGGCCTGCTTCAGTTCGTGGCTGGCTTGGTCGAGCAACTCCTTGGCATGCTGCGCGTGTCCATCCATGTCAAACTCATTGGCTTGTTGGGCAGCTTGGAGCTTTTCAAAGGCTTGGTCGCAAAGACGTTGCGCCGCAGCCAGGTTTGGATGTCTTTTCCCACTGACGTTTTCGGCCGGCGGCTTCATTCCGCCAGTTTGCCCACCACCTTGTGCGTACAGCAGACCCCCGAACAGCAAACCAACACTCAGCATACCTCCTAGTAACGCGTTCTTTAGCATCTGTACCCTCCTTAAAGAGTGAATTGCTCGCAGTTTGAACCCATGAAAACCCACAAAGTTGCGATGCCCGCTATTCTACGCAATTCCGGAATCTCCGGAAGATCCCCTTGTGTACCCCCAAGGTTCCCACGGCGGGTGGCCCTGACAATGGGGATCGTTTTACTCTCGAGGGTGCCCCGTCCAAACTCCCGCTTGGGCGGGTGTTCCGTAGGTCACCGATGAACTCAGGCGGAGTCCGGGGACGCACGCGATGTTCCCAATTTCTTGACCTATTCCAATATCACCTTCGGCGCAGTCCCGGATTCCCAAATTGGAACCAGATCACCCGTCCCTCCGCTTTTCACTTGATCTCATCCTCCAACTGCGATAACATATCAGCATACAGGTTATCTACAAGATAATCTGCGATCCTTGACAACCTATCCAGCCGAGCAGTTCCAAAATGGGCGCGCAAGGCGATAGCGCCGACGTAACTCCAATGTTTCCAAGATTTTGCCTCTAACTACCTTAAGAACCATAGATCTAGGAGGCAAGAAAATTTCCGACCCTTTGTTTTCTGGATTTTAGGCGAAAACGAGAGTTTTTTTTGACCCAAATTCTGCACCAGAATGTGTGCAGTGAACCAGAATCCTGGCGATCGAGCCGGACCGACGTCCACGAGCCGTCAGCCGCGCAAGCGGCGAAAGAATGCAGCCCACGGCGCAAGCCGTGGGGAGAGGCGGGAAACAGACAAGCCCCGGAGGGGCGAAAGAGGCGTCGACCAAAAAGCCGCCCGATGCGGCAAAGAAACATCTACCGGTTCTCGTCGGCCCGTCGCCGGGCAAAAGCATAAAAAATCGGCACGCCAGCCAGAATTACGAGGCATCCAAGCCCGGAATTCCGCAGATTATCGGTAAATGTGTAGTAAAGAAGCAGAGCGGAAGACAGCACAAACAGGGCAGGGACTACGGGATATCCCCAGACCCGATAAGGCCGGGCAGCCTGCGGGTCGCGTCGCCGGAATACGAACACCGTGCTCCCGGCGATCATGTAAAACAGCCACTCGGCGAAAATCGCCAGCGAAAAGAACTGCCGGAAGCTTCCCCCAAGAAGCAGCAAAAGAATTGAAAGAGCCGCCTGCACCACGATGGCGACCGAAGGCGTGTGAAAGCGAGGGTGAACTTCGGCCAAGGCAGAAAAGAAATAGCGGTCACGCGCCACAGCGAAGGGAATGCGCGCCCCGCTCATAATCGTGCCGTTCAACGTGACCAGCATGGAGACCGCCATCCCCGCCGAGACAATGCTGGCGCCAAGGGTGCCCCACACTAAACCGATGGCGTCCGAGGCGGGTCGTGGAGAAGCCGCAATCGCATTCGCAGGGAGGACGAACTGTACCGCCGCATTCACCAGCATGTAGAGCGCGCCCACGGTGGCGACGCCTACGATCAGTGCAATCGGAATATTGCGCTCCGGCTGGCGAATCTCTCCGGCCACCATGTTCAGATCGTTCCATCCGTCGTAAGCCCACAGGGCCGCGACCAGCGCCGCCATGAATCCGGCAAGCCCACCCTTTGCCGCAGCATAAGTTCCGGCAAAATGGCTCCAGCTTCCGTCGCGGTAGCTGAATCCGATGACAACGATGCCCAGAATGATCGCCACTTTCAACAAAGTGAAAACCAGTTGAAACTCGCCGGCTTTCTTGACCCCGAGATAATTGAGCGAAGAAATGAGCACCGTCGCGGCTATGGCAACCAGCTGTCCGTACGTAATGTGGAACGGCTGGCTGATGACAGAGTCGGAGAAGAACGCGAAGACCGGAAAGGTCTCAAGGATTCGAACCAGCCCCGTCGTGATGGTCGCAATCGACGCCGGCTTGGCAATCAGAAACCAGGTCCAGGCGTACAGAAATCCAGCCAGCGGTCCATAGCCATCGCGAACATAAACATACTCGCCGCCCGCCTGTGGCTTCATCGCGCCCAGCTCCGCATAGGTAAGCGCGCCGAAGAACGAGAGCAGCCCACCCACGATCCATGCCAGATAAACCAACGTGGCCGACCCGACCGCCTGCATCATCTCAGCCGGGACCAGAAAGATTCCGCTCCCAATGATGGTGCCAACAACAATCGCGCCCGCATGACTTACCCCAAGATCGCGGGCGAGTTCGGGACGGGACTTTACGGCTTGGATGTCAGTCGGCATTCGGCGAGTGGAAAGTATAAGCGAAAACCTGAAAACGCAGAGACCCCCAGAGGCTACGCAGAGATCGCTGAGAACCTCGCCCTCTGCAATCTCTGCGGACGTTCTCGGCGTTCTCTGCGATTTAAGATTTTGCCTCTTCTGGCTGGAGCACGATACTCGCGAGGTATCCGACGGTAAATGTCACCACGGTTCCAATCGCGACGTACCAGGTCCAAGGCACGCGCGTTCCAAGCCAAATGTAGAGTTCGCAAGCGAAGCCGCACAACATGCCAATCATCACCCCGGTTTGATTGGCTCGCTGGGTCAGAACTCCGAGCAGGAACACTCCGAGCAAAGCCCCGTAAGCGACGGACGCGATCTGCAATCCGACTTCGATGACGCGTCCTACCTTGTGCAGCGACAACACAGCCAGCGAGAACAGCACCAGCGCCCACACGAAGGTCGCGATGCGGGATAGCTGCACTCGGCGCCATTCATCGGTTTGCGGTTTGCGCTGCAGGTAAAAGTCAATGATGGAAGTCGACGAAAGCGAGTTGAGCGCGGCGCTCAGGTTTGACATCGCCGCTGCCAGGATCGCGGCAATCAGCAGGCCAGAGATTCCGTGCGGCATCTGGCTGACAATGAATCTGGGATAGATTCTGTCGGCTGTGCCAAAGTTCGTGGAAGGTACGCGGTAATAGGCAAATAGCATCACGCCAACCAGCAGGAACAGAGTGAACTGGAACAGAATGGCGACTCCGCTCGAGAGCAGGGCAGTCACGGACTGCCGCTGGTTGCGCGCCGCCAACAGTCGCTGCACGATCAGTTGATCGGTCCCGTGGCTGGCGGTGGTGAGGAAGGTTCCACCAACGACTCCCGCCCAGAATGTGTAAGGCTTCCAGAGGTCGAAGCTGAAGTCGAAGACGCGCAGCTTGCCAGCGTTCTCGGCCACGCTGTGAATGGTGGCCCACCCTCCCGGAACCAGGTGAAGAATAGTGAACAGCCCGATCAGCGTTCCGCCCACGTAGATCACCGTCTGCACTACGTCTGTCCAGATCACCGCAGCCAAGCCACCTTCGAAGGTGTAGATCAAAGTCAATATCGTGATAATGGCGATTGAGGCAATTTCACCTGTGCCCAGCGCAATGGCCACGACGATCGAAACCGCATAGACGCGCACGCCTTCGGCCGCGGCCCGGGTCACGAGAAACAGGCCCGCGGTCAGGGAACGCAGGCCGCGGCCAAAGCGCCGCTCGATCAGTTCATAGGCGGTATAGAGATCGCCGCGAAAGTACTGTGGCAACAAAACAAAACTGATGATGACGCGTCCCACCAGATATCCGAGGACAACTTGCAGAAACGTGAGATTCGTATCGTAGGCCAAGCCGGGAATACTGATGATGGTGAGCGTGCTGGTCTCGGCAGCCACAATCGAGAGCGCGATCGCCCACCATGGAATGTTGCGATCGGCGAGGAAGTAATCGCGCAACGTACGCTGACGTTTGCGGAAACGCAAACCGAACAGGGTGATCCCGGCAAGATACAGCGCGATGATTGCGAGATCGAGTCTGTCCAGGTTCATGGATCTCCGATTCCTCAAGAGTATCCAGCTTTGGATTCCCGCAGTGGCTTATCTGTGCGAGGTATCCAGCTCGTAAATTCGGTGCAAGACTTCTCACCACGGAGACACAGAGACACAGAGGAAGACAGGCCCTTTAACTCTGCTTTGGGCGATCACAATCCTAAGCGGCAAGAATCAAATGATTTTCCTCTGTGTCTCGGTGTCTCCGTGGTGAAATGGCTTTTGTGATAGAACTACGCTCGTGAGCATCTTCCTCGGCATTGACGGTGGCGGCAGCAAGACCTCGTGTGTTATCGGTGATCAGAATTCGGTGTTGGGTACGGGCACATCCGCGGGCAGCAACGTGGTTAGGGTTGGAGAGGCTCGGGCGCGCGAGAGTCTGGGCGCTGCCATACAGCAGGCTTGTGCTGCGGCCGACATCAGTCCGTCGCGAATTGAAAAAACTTGCGTCGGAATCGCGGGTGGGGCGTTGCCTGAGATCGCTGGGGTGGTGCGGCGACTGGTATCTGAGTTTGTTTCCGGCGAGGTTGCAGTTGTGGGCGATATGGTCATCGCCATGGAAGCGGCATTCGGCAGGGGGGCGGGCGTGATCGTCATTGCCGGCACTGGCTCGATTGCTTATGGACGGAATTCTGCACGCCGGACTGCGCGAGCTGGCGGCTGGGGATTTGCTATTTCCGATGAAGGATCGGGACACTGGATTGGACGGTCGGCTGTGGCGGCGACCATGCGCGCTTTTGACGAAGCAGGAGCGGAGAGTGCGGGCCCGCTGCTCGAGGGCATCATGAAGTCCTGGGGCGTGACCACGCGCGATCAGATGGTCGTGGCTGCCAACGCGGCTCTTAAAATCGCCAGCACTCATAACTTCGCGGCTTTGTTGCCGGCAGTGGTTTCCGCGGCGGAGGCGGGCGATGCGGGGGCTCGCGTCGTCCTTACGCAAGCTGGCGTGGAGCTGGCGACTTTGGCGAAAATCGTGATTGGACGACTATTTGCCATTGCTGAAACGTTGCCGGTGGCGGTGTCGGGCGGAGTCTTTTGTAATTGCGAACTGGTTCGCCAGGTTTTCTACGACAGTTTGCGTGCCGTGTTTCCCCAGGTCTTGCCCAGCGCGACCTTGGAGGATCCGGCGATGGGGGCATTGGAATTGGCTCGTAAGAGTGGTCGGGAATAGAGTCTGTCGCGAATGCTGGCGGGATTTTCTTGACCCATGCGGGTTGCCGGCGTGCTCTGCATCGCGCTGCTGAGCTTCTGCCTGGACGGGGTGTGCCTGTCCCCACACGAGCAAAGGGCACTGCGCTATTTTGCTGCTGACATGCTTTCTTTCTTGTCTCCCTCGCGGTGATGCAGCAACTCCACTAATGCCTGATTTAAGCGCGTGCGGATCGCTGACCGCTCCTGGGCACGCGCGATGTAGCGGACATGGACTTCTACGCCCGAGGACGTTGGGCGCAGGTTGACGGTTGGCGCGGCTGAGACTGAGCTCACTTTGTAATTGCTGGCGGCATTTTGCCACTCTTTTTCGGCCGCGTGGACGTTAGTCTCGGTTTCTTTCGCCACGGTTTTCTGAATGGCGTCCAGCAGCGGATACGGATCCTGATTCGGCGGTACCGTGATCGTCAGTTCGTCCCAGAGCCACTGCCCGCTGGTGGTGAAATTGAAGAAGTGGCCCTCAATGGCATAGCCGTTGACGAATGCCACCTTGCGGCCGGTGGGATGGCCGCTATCAGCCCAGTTGCCGGTTTCGAGCAACACGGTACGCAGCAGATTGATCTCAACCACTTCGCCGGCCACACCGTTGATCTCGACCAAGTCGCCGACGCGCAGTCCGTTTTTTCCCATCAACACAAACCAGCCGAAGAAAGCGACGATGAAATCCTTCATCGCCACCGTGATTCCCGCCGTGGCCAACCCAAGGAAGGTTGTGGTCTGCTGTGGAGCGCCGGCTATCACAAACAAAATGAGCAAGACGCCGACGGCCTGCACTGCAAAACGGATCACCGCACGAAGTGTGTGCAGGCGGGTGCCCGGACCCATTTCGGCGAGGCGGCGGTCGACCGAACGGTCGGCAAGATACACCATCAGCACAATGAGGATGATGAAGAGTGCAGACTGGAACATGCCGTGCAACGCAGTGCGCTGGTGAGAGCGGATTACTGCAATCCATCCCGCGTAGCTGTTGGCCAGTTCCTGCTCGTCTTGAATGCGCTTGTCCAGGTCAGCCAAATTCTTCTGGTCATTGGAAAGAAGATGTAAAGCCTTGACCGCCGTGTTTGCATTGGGGGGCACGGCGCTTTGCTGGCTTGCGGATTGACTGGCGCTCGGTTGGACACTCGCTTGACCGGGACTCGTCTGACCGGAAGTTGTTTGACTCGTGGCTGGCGGGTTCTCCCGCTGTTTGGCCTTTCCGGATGTGACCTGCTTTTCCAGTGCGGCGTGCTTCTCGACTAGATTGGCCGCGGTCTGGCGGGCCTCCTTCTGCGCCTCCAGCAATGGGAGCGCTTTGTTGCGCAAGGCGCGCCAGGCAACGAATTGAGCGTAGAGGCTGCCGGCCTGGTAATTGATATTCTGGGTATCTGCCGCCGCCGCTGCAGGTTTTTCATCGGCCCCGTGTTCGGCGGCCTGGTGCTGGTCGAACTGGCGTTGGATCAAGCTGCCGGGATCGGCGCCCGAGCGGATCAAGTCTTCCTTGGCATCGCTCGCCTCATCCTGATCGAGTTCCAGTTGGGCCTGGGCTACGTCGAGTTGCTCCTGCACGCGTTCCTGTTTAGCCCCGCTCGCGGAGGCAAGGTCTTTCTTCAGTTGCTCGACACGGTCCTGGTCGGCTTTGACATCCACCTCGGACTGGCTGGCGTGTTCAAAGAGTTCGCGGTTCTGCGGTGTGGGCGCGACGGGATGGTTCGCGGCATCGCGCAAAGAGTCGTGAAAGTCGAGGTCGACCTCGTTGTCGGCGAGTTCCGCAGCCTGATCCGCGAAGCGATGCTCGTCCGCGCCCGCCGCCAGCTTAACCATTGCGCGTGCCGTCTGCAGCGGCCGCTCGTCCACCAGTGGAGCTTGCTCGGTTGTTGTTCTGGTGGCCATCGGCGCAGCTAGTGGGCCGAGATCGCGGGTCAGAATCGATCCGACGACAGCAGCCAATACCAAACCGACCAGCCCGAGCGCGATCAACCACTGGCGCGATTTCATCAGAGATTCCATTGGTGCGAAGGGTTATTATACGGCGCGCTACGCGAGTGTCCGCTCTCGGAAGGGCAATCGGAAGGCCGAGAACTTCCGTCCCGTCGCTGTCATCCCGAGCAACGCGAGGGACCCAGGTTTTTCGCGTGGGCAGAGAAACGCAGATTCCTCTTCGCTTCGCTCATCGGAATGACAAAGTGAGTTGGGAGCGGGATTTTGTAGGCGACTCGGTTTACGGAGCCCAGTCGGCGATGAAGATATTGGTCTCGTGGGGCGCTTTGCCGTTGCGATTCGACGCCCACACCAGCTTCTTGCCATCCGGGCTGAACATGGGGAATCCGTCGAAGCCGTCACTGTAGGTGATGCGCTCCAGGTTCGTGCCGTTGACGTTGATGGTGTAAAGCTCAAAGTTACCCATCCCGCCGGTCGAGCCTTGATTCGAGGAAAAAATAATCCGCAAGTGTTTGCCTTTGCGGAAGAATGCAGGAGCAAAGCTGGCGGCGCCGAGATTCGTGACGCGGCGCTTATGCCCGCCGTTCGATCCCATGATCCAAATCTCGAGCGTGGTTGGGCGGACCAGATTCTGTGCGAGCAATTCCTTGTACTCGGCAATTTCCTTGTCGCTGACGGGATGATAGGCGCGATAGACGATTTGCTTTCCATCGGGCGAAAAGACCGCGCCGCCGTCATATCCCACCTCGTGGGTGAGTTGCTTTACGTGCCTGCCATCGGCATCCACAACGTAGATGTCGAGATCGCCATTGCGCGTGGACGTGAAGACAATGTGCTTGCCATTTCTCGAGATCGTGGCTTCGGCGTCGTATCCCGGTGAGTCGGTAAGTTGCATGAGGCCGGAGCCGTCCGGGTTGGCGGCGAAAATGTCGAACCCGGGATAGACCGCCCACGTGTATCCCTTGGAAAAATCTGGGCGGGGCGGGCATCTCGGATCGGTTAAATAGGTGGACGAATACAGAATGGTTTTGCCGTCGGGATAGAAATATCCACAAGTAGTTTTTCCCTTCCCATTCGAGACCATGCGAACGTCGGAGCCGTCCACGTTCATGGTGAACATCTGATCGCATTCGAGGTTGTCCCGCGTGGATTGGAAGATGAGCTTCTTGCCGTCGGCCGAGAAATAAGCTTCGGCATTCTGGCCTCCAAAGGTGAGCTGGCGAACGTTGCGCAGATGTTTTTCTTGCGGCGTTGCCAGGTTTTCTTGCGGAGTCGGTGGGTTGGGAGCGTCCGAACTTTGCGCGAATGCGCACGGCACAAGCCCGGTGCTGAGAGTGAAGGCGAGCAGGAGCGTTTTCATGGGACGAACGGCTAGTTTAGCAGGACGAGGGTGTCGCGAGTCGATTGCCGCTCGGGTAAAATTGTCGCTGATTTTTCACGGAGGCTTCATGAAAATGCTGATGCCAGTTTTTACCGCCGTACTTCTCGTCGTCTTTGTTTCTGCACACGCGTCTCCTTCGGCCGCCGCCAAGAGCGATGCGGGCATCCTGCTCCGGCTCGAAGCTGACTTCATGAAGGCCGCGGCCGAGCGAGGCTCGCAGGGATACATGTCCTACTACGCCGAAGACGCCGCGGAACTGCCCAATGGGGCGGATATGTTTCGGGGCAAGGAAAGCATTGCGAAGACGATGGACTTTCTTGACGATAAGAACAACCACCTGACATGGAAGCCGGTTTACGCCGACATGGCGGCTTCGGGCGACTTGGGTTATACGTACGGAACCTTCGAGTTCCGCTCCAAAGACAAAGACGGGAAGCCTACGGTGGAGTACGGTAAGTACGTCAGCATCTGGAAGAAACAGAAAGATGGGAGTTGGAAAGTTGTGATGGATATGGGCAACGCTTCGCCCAGCCCAAAATCTTAAAACGCAGGGCACGCTGAGAATATCCGCGGAGGTCGCCGAGAAAAGCTCGACTCAGCGTTCTTTCTCAGCGCTGTCTGCGTTTTAAGATTCTCACTTGCGAAAGTGTTCTAGGATCGCCTCGGCCTGCGCCCGAGTGACTACGGAGGACAGAGCCGCGGCTTCAGCCTGCTTGACCGCCTGCACGCTTCCAAAATGTTCCAGCAAGCGACGCGTTGTACGCGCGCCCACGCCGGGGATTTCAAGCAATTCGGTGGAGCGGTCGCGCATCTGGCGGCGTTTGCGATGGAAGGTCACGGCAAAGCGGTGAGCTTCGTCGCGAATCAGTTGAACAAGGTGCAGCACCGGAGAGTGATGGTCGAGCACGACCGGTTCGCTTTCTTGTCCGTACACATAAATAATCTCTTCGCGCTTGGCAATCGCAGCCAGCGGCTGATTGATTATCTCCAGTGATGCCAGCGCTTCGGCCGCGGCGTGCAATTGACCGAGTCCGCCGTCGATCAGCACTAGGCTGGGCATCGGCTTCTTTTCTTCCTGCACACGTTTGTAGCGGCGCGTCACCACCTCGCGCATAGAGGCGAAGTCGTCCACGCCATCCACGCTGCGGATAATGAACTTTCGGTAGTCGGACTTTTTCATGTGGCCGTCTTCCCAGACCACCATGGAAGCGACCGTCTCCGCGCCCTGAATGTGCGAGATGTCGAAGCACTCGATGCGCCGTGGCAATTCGGGCACGCCGAGCGCGTCCTGGAGCGCCTCCTGAATCGCCTTGGCGTTCGGTTTCATCACCCGGAAGCGCTGGTCGTACGACTGCTTGGCGTTGTTGCCGGCCAAGTCCAGAAGAGAGCGTTTTTCACCCCGCTGGGGAACAAGGATGTGGACCCGCGCCTGATGAGAACTGTCGCCTGCAATCTGTTCGGACAATACTTCCTCGAGCGTTTCGCGGTCCTCGAAGTCCACCGGGACGTAGATGTTGCGCGGCACGTAGGGCTGTCCGATGTAGAGCTGCTTCAGCAAGGCTGAGAAGAATTCGCCAGGGTTGAACATGGCCGGCGAAACTTCCGCCGAGCTTCGCTCGATTGGGCGGACGGGGGCGTCGGCCCCCACGTGATCGTCTGTGAACTCGGGCAGTTCTTCCCAGAAGAATTCACGCCGGTCGAGCACCCGCCCTCCCCGCATGTGAAACAGGTTGACGGCCAACATTTCATTTTCAAAGTGATATCCGAACACGTCGGCGTCGTCGCCCTCGACCGCGGCAATCCGCTGCTTCTCCTGTAACTGCTCCACCGTTGAAATCAAGTCGCGATATTTCGCCGCACGCTCGTACTCCTCGGCTTCGGCGGCCCTTGCCATGCGACCGCGCAAGGATTGCGACAAGTCCGTCGGCCGGCCTTCGAGAAACAGTTTCACATCCCGCACCGCTTCCTGATAAGCCTCGGGCGTGGTGAGTCCCTCTACGCAAGGTCCCAGGCAGCGTCCGATGTAGTACTGCAGGCACGGCCGGGGATGAAAATGCCCAAGATCGACCTTGCACGATGGAATCAGAAAATGGCGATGAATCAGGTCCACGATGCGATATGCGAGGCTCGTCGGAAAATACGGGCCGTAGTAGCTGCTGCCGTCTTTGCGTAGACGCCGCGTCACATAAACTCGGGGAAAACGCTCGCCCAGGGTCAGCTTCACGTAGGGATAGGTCTTGTCGTCGCGCAGCAGAATGTTAAATCGTGGCTGCTTCTGCTTGATGAGGTGGTTCTCGAGCGCCAGCGCCTCTTTGTTGTTGGCTACGACGATGTAGTCAACGTCGACGGCCTCGCGCACCAGGGTGTCGGTTTTTGCGTCCTCGAGTCGGCCTTCGCGGAAGTAAGAACTGACCCGGCTGCGCAGGTTATTCGCCTTACCTACGTAAATAACCTCGCCCTCAGCGTTCTTATAGAGGTACACGCCGGCCGAGGTAGGCAAGGTGCGGATTTTCGCGGCAAGATCCATGGGCTGTGCTTGTACTTCTATTTTATTAGAGTTTGCTCGGGCTCTCGGGGAAGCTAAGAACGATGTGTTACAATAGTGTCATATGAGTCATACACTCACAATACGTCTTACAGACGAGATTTTGGCTTGGCTGAAGGAAATGTCTCGACGGACGGGGCTGCCGGTGGGACGGATTATTCGCCAGCAGCTTGAGAGTGCCAAGGCGGAAAACGGAAATCAGCGATTCCTGAACCTCGCGGGCAAGATTAACGGGCCATCCGATTTGTCGTCGCGGAAAGGCTTCTCCCGTCGATGAAGGCCATCGCCGACACTGGTCTCATCGTGGCGTTCGGCAATCAAGGAGACCATCATCACACATGGGCTGTAGACATTGCCAAGAACATCACTGAGCCTCTGATCACCTGTGAGGCAGTGTTGGCCGAGGCCGCCTTTCATCTGGGCTCTAGTTCCTATGTCTTGTCCCTGGTGCGGAGCGAGATGTTGCGCTTGTCCTTCGACCTGACCCGTAATCTGGAGCAACTAACCGAACTGGCGCGCCGTTATGACGACCGTAGGCCTGATCTTGCCGATTTGTGCATTATTCGCATGAGCGAGCTCTATCCGAAGCATACAGTGATCACTGTAGATGAAAGCGATTTCCGGGTGTTCCGACGCAACAAACGAGAGGCTATTCCGATACTGTGTCCGCCCAGGACGTGACGCCTGCGAGGCCGTCGGACGCAGGGCTAGCGATCTGCCATCGTATAAAATTTCCCCACTTATATCGCCTTTGTTCCCTCTGGAAGCGCTCCTGTGCGCACCATCAGATGTATAATCTGCGCCGCAGCAACAAGTTACAGCACAACGCCGATCTACGTTGGGTTGGCAGCGCTCGTGCTCAAGTACAAGGCGGAAAGTAACAACGGATTGGCACAGAAGTTGGCGATCCGAGGCAGAACGACCCAATTTTGGTAGCCCAAATTTTAACAACCAGGTTCGTACCCAGGATTAAGCATCGAAGGATCGAGTGAGCTAAAGATCCGCTGACGTAAGAGAAAAAGGAGCGTCTCTATATATGAATCGCACTTCGTTAACCGTTCTACTGGCAATGGGCCTGGCGGCCTCGGTGGGATGCGCCAGCAAGAACTATGTCCGTCAACAGACCACCCCGCTGATCAACAAGACCAATGAACTGGACGACCTGACCGCAAAGAATTCGAAGGACATCAAGGACGTCGACGCCCGCGCCCAGGCCGGAATCCAGGAGGTGCAAGCTAAAACTGCCGAAGTGGACCAGAAGGCTCAGGCAGCTGGTCAAGCAGCCGACCAGGCGCAGACCCAGGCTACCAACGCCGTCCACCGCGTGGACACGTTGCAGGACGCGGTCGCCAACCTTGACAATTACAAGGTCGTGACCGAGACCTCGGTGCACTTTGGGTTTAACAGGGACAATTTGACAGCGGACGCCAAGACCGCACTGGATCAGCTCGCGAGCGATGTGTCCAATACCAAAGGTTACATCCTTACCGTCGAAGGCGCGACCGACTCAGTCGGCGATGCAGAATACAACTACGGACTGAGCCAACGCCGTGCCGACGCCGTGATTCAATACCTGGCCTCGGAGCGCAACATTCCGGCCTACAAGATTTACGTAATCGGATTGGGCAAGGACAAGCCGGTCGATTCGAACAAGACCCAAGCAGGCCGGGCCAAGAACCGCCGCGTCGATGTGCGTCTGATGACCAATACGACCGGAGCCGCTCCTGCGTCGGCCACGAATCAGCCGACGGGGCCGTCGCTATAAACAAGTTCACCCTCCTCCCCGGAGGACTTCGCCAACCAGGCTGCTCCATCCCCCGGAGCGGCCTGTTTTTTTGAGGCGGGACCCTTTAACCACAAAGGGCACGAAGGTACACAAAGGAAGATCGCGCGATTTATCTCCTGGCATGGCTACGACGGTCTCAACATCTGGTTTCCTTTGTGTACCTTTGTGTCCTTGGTGGTTAACGGGTTCTGTTCCGCGCTTTTTACCCTCGCAAAGCGTTAAAATCTATCCATGCGTAGGTTCGTTTTCACTATCCTCTTTTCCCTCTTGCTGGGAGGATGGGCAGTCGCTCAACAGCAGCCGCAGTCTGATCAGGATCAGCAAGAGCAGCCCGGACAAAACCAGGCTCCTCCGCGCTCGGCTCCGGCAACCGAAGCAGGGGAAAGTTCCAGCCGCGACACCCGGGTTGATATCAGCCCGCCGAAAGATGACGCCAAGAACCATCCCAACAGTGGCGTGGTTGAAACCAACCCCGAAGACGAACCCGAAGGCGACGTGCAGGAGATGCATCCCTGGAATCCTTACCGGGCGATGAAGGACGACGAGGTCGGCGACTACTACTTCAAACGGAAAAGCTATAAGGCCGCGCTGGCCCGCTACCAGGACGCGCTGATTTGGAAGGAGAAAGATGCCGTCGCCAATTTCCGCATGGCGCAGTGTTACGAGAAGCTGGATCAACCCGACCTGGCAATCCCGCACTACGAGGAATATTTGAAGATTCTCCCCGACGGGCCCTACGCCAAAGAGGCGCGCAAGGCACTGCAGAAACTAAAGGGGTCTGAGGCCAAGAACGAAACCTCGCAGAAGACCGAATCCAAACCGTAATCTTGCTACTTCTCGACCCGAATGAACTCTCCCGTAGTTCCATTCACATCGACAGTGAGTTTGGAAACATCTCGGCTGTTGCCGTAGATCACGTGCCAAATGAGTTCATTGGTGGCGTGATTCCAGTCAAGCACGTATAGGACAGGAGTATCCGGAGCCTTCTCCAGCACTTTATCGCCCCCATGTTGCTGGGCAACTCCGTATGCCTTGTCCGAGTCCACATGCAGAAAGCCAATATCAAAGACCTGCGTGGACGAATTCGTGGGACTGTAACTGTCCTCCGCACCAGGAATGACCCCGCGCGCAGGAGCGTCCTGGGCATCCGTGCCCGACCATACATAGGTCTTCGCCCCGTGCCCTGCGGGAGACGCGAATGACGCGCGCCATACGTCCGCCTTGCCGTCTTTGCCCTTCCAGTCCGATGTTACCTGCGATTCCAGCCGGTACGGTTGCGCATCGTGTGCCCACCCACGCGCCGCGACGTAAAGCTTCTGGAAGGCGTAGCGGCCGGTCTGGAACTCCGGGGCTTTCGGCTGCGGCTTCTCCGTCTCTGCCGGCTTCGAGGACTCCGATGAACAGCTTGCCATCGTCAATAGTGCGAGTGCCAGCATCGCCATCAGCAAGTTTTTCATAGCATCATCCGTAGGGCGTGAAATTTTGCAACCGTGAATGCCGGAATTGATTCTACTAGAAGCAGCGGGAGGAGTTCGTCCATGGATGCGTACCTTCAAAGGTTACAGCAAGCGATCGCGTCTGCCACTCAAGACATGAGCGCCGAAGACCTGCGGCGTCATCCCGAGGGCAAGTGGAGCACGGCCGAAGTTCTCGAGCACCTCTATCTTACCTACACCGGAACTACGAAAGCTTTCGAGCGTTGCCTGCAAGCGGGCGAGCCGCAGGCGCGGACGCCGATACTGATGGATCGCTTGAGGACGTTTGTGGTCACCGGACTCGGGCACTTACCCGAGGGACGAAAATCGCCAAAGCATGCCCTACCCCGTGGGATGGCGGTTGAAGAAGTCATACGCGACATCGGGCCCCGCATCTCAGCCATGGACGACCAGATTGCGAAATGCGAAGCCCGGTTTGGCAGAGGCACCCGAGTGTTGGACCATCCCATCCTCGGACCCCTGACCGGGCGTCAATGGCGAAAATTTCACTGGGTCCACGGCCAACACCACCTCAAACAGATTCACAAGCTCCGCAATGGAGACCGGTAGTCCGCTGATTAAAGCAATCAGCGGGATTGCACAGCTTTTTTATTGTCCGCGACCCGAAATCGTGGACGCTCGAAACAACTAGTAGTTTTTCGAGTGGTGTGCGTCAGCCCGACGGAACTAATTTATTGTCATCGGCTTTGTCGGGGCAGAAGCCGAGGTTCCCAACATCGTGTCTCGTGATTGCGGTTCTAATATCGCCATGGAGCTCAGACCCCGGTTTGAGTTCGTCACAAAAAGCTGAGTTAAATCGTGGCCCCAACCACAAAGAGGAGATCACGATGCCAGAGGCAACATCGAACGTCGAGTTTGCTCACAAGATCCACGAGCAGGCCCATCATCACGGATCACCCTCAGGCGCGCACGCGGAATGGGTCGAGATTCTTGAGGCCGTAGTGCTCGCCATTGTGGCCATCGCCACCGCCTGGAGCGGCTACGAGGCGTCGCGCTGGGGAGCACTCTCGGCTGAGAACTACTCGCGGGCTTCGCGCACCACCGTGCTGTCGCAGGAAAAAGCTACCTTGGCGGGTCAGGACCGGCTCTATGACATCGTGACCTTCAACGGTTGGGTCGCGTCCAAGGTCGCCGGCCGGGACAAACTCGCTGCTTTCTACGAGCGCCGCTTCCGCCCCGAGTACGCCATCGCGTTTCAGGCCTGGTGGAAGCTCGACCCCATCAATAACCCTTCGGCGCCGCAGGGACCAATCTTCATGTCCGAGTACAAGAACGCCAATGCGGCACAGTCGGTGCAATTTGCGGAAGAGGCGAAAGGCTATTTTGAAAAAGGCGTAAGCACGCGCGACACCGGGGACGATTACATCAAGGTAACCGTGTTCCTCGCTACCGTGCTGCTGTTGACGGCACTCAGTCAGCGCTTTCGAATTCTTGGTCCACGGATCGCGGTGGCCGCGGTAGCCGTCATTCTGCTATGTGTCAGCGCGTATTGGCTCTTGACACTCCCGCGTGCTTAATGGCGAGACCAAAAGAAAAAGCCCTCGACCATATCGAGGGCTTGGAACCGCGCGCTGTCAAGCCGTACTATTGTTGACCCGTGCTACTCTCTCGAACTGAAGAGGGAACACCCGCCTTGCGGGCGTCTTCCTGCATGTCATCGAGTTCCTGCTTGGCGGCGTCCGCGGCTTTTTTCTTTTCAGCAATCTTCTGCTTGTAATCTGCGTCTTCTTTGTCCCAATTTCCTGAATTCCGTAACCGGTTCCCGGCGTCGGCATACATCGCGGCCGCACGCAGTTGATATTCCCGCTGCTCCACGTCCAGTTCGCGATTGAGCAGGTCCATCTTCGCTTTCTGGTCCGCCAACTTGTCCTTCCATGCGTCGTAGGTTTTCTGGCGATCTTCTTGCGATTGTCCCGGCTGGATTGCGGGCGGCTTGTCGTCGCCTTTCTTGTCCGACGAAGCCGCGTCCGCCGTATTTTGCGCTGGGCTATCGCTTGACGACGCCGCGCCCCCCACAACGCTAAGCTTATCGTCCACGGGCATATTCTCGTTGTCGAACTGCTTCGCGTTAGTTGGCTTTTTGTCTTTTCGGACGGCTCGGGCGTAATCGCCGAGGGGTTGCGAATCTTGGGCTTTGGCAGGGGTTGCCATCGCTCCGGCTAGAATCATTGCGGCAATCCAAACGTGTGTTATGCGTTTCATCTTTGTTTCATCCTCCGATTGAACTTATGCTCCGGCGGCCTTCGCGGCTTTTGCGCCGGCTAAGAAACCTCCAATGGTGTGATCCAGATCAGCTGCTTCTGAAACAATGTCGACGGCCAACTGCCGCACCAGTGTGGGATCTGAACTGACCGCCACTTGTTGCGCGTAGCTCGAGATTGTAGCCAGCGAATTGCGCAGCGCCAGGGCCATTTCGGCGGACATTTCTCCGCGCAATTCCTGCAGCCGCTGGATGGTTGCAAATTCCGTTTTGTCCGTGATCAGGCAAGCCGCGCCCAAAGTCTCACCCGAAGGTGTGGGCACCGGAGAAATCGTGATCTCGAGAATGCGTTGGTCGCCCTCTGGCGTGATGTAATCCGCCTCCACGCTTCGCGAAACGCCTGGTGTCCGCAAACTGGGCTCGCGCAAACTGGCTTGCACCGCGGCTGCCAGCGTTTCCTGAGAGCCTAGCGACAAAGACGAACTCAATCTCGCATCCCGAAATATTTCACTCACACTCATTCCTACCGGTGAAGCAAATCCAAGAATGCTTTTGGCTGCGGCATTGGCGGTGCGGACCAGGCCGTTCGTGGTCAGAAACAACACTCCGCTCGAGAGGTTCGAGAGCACCGCGGCACTGATATTTTCTGAAGTCTTCGCTCGGCGCCGTTCCACCTGCTGCACGCTCAGCAATTCGTGTTTCTGCTGCTTCAGTTGCTGAATCACGGCGTTGTAGGTGTGCATGGGGAACTGCTCGAGCTCGGGGGCGGAGTCAATGGCGAAAGATTCCTCCGTGAGTATGCGACGCATACGCCGCAGCAGCAGAGTTGCCATCCAAAACGAGAGGGCCATGGCAAACAGCACCACCGCCATGCGAACCACGATGGGGTTGCTGAGCATTCTCACAGCAACCTCCAGTACCAGCGAAAGAACTGGTCACCAAAGAACGAAGCAACCATCGCCATGCTGCCGAGAAACACGCCAAACGGCATGGGAAAGCGCCGCAACGCAATGCTGGCCGACTCCCATCCATGACGGCGGGCCAGGCTCGTCGGCTCATGATGCCGGACGATCCGCCGGCGGGTGCGCTTGATCCACACCACCAGCACGGTCGATAACCCAGCCAGCGATCCCACGATTGAAGCGCCGAACAGGGTGAAGATGGTCAGCCGGATTCCGAGGAACGCGCCCACCATCGCCATCAACTTGACGTCGCCGAAGCCCATGCCCTCGACGCCGCGGGCGCGCAGATAAATCGCTCCTGCGCCATAAATAAACGACGCTCCCGCCGCGGCTCCCATCAACGCTTGCAACAACGAGAGCCAAGGGCTCGAAGCCCCCGCAGCGGGTTGGTAGATGAGACCAAACAGCATCTTCGAGAGTAAATCGTTGACCGGAACCACCAGGCTGAACAGCAATCCGACGACAAGGCCCGGCAGGGTCAATTTGTCGGGCAAGAGCTGAGTCTCGGCATCGGTGAAGATCAAGCCCAAAAGAAGGAATCCGAAAACACAGTATTTCAGAGCGGCCAGGGTGAATCCGAAATACGCGTAGCAGGCCAGAAACAGCGCGCCCGTAAGGAGTTCCACCACGAGATAGCGCGGCGAGATTGCAGCCTTGCAGTAGCGGCAGCGTCCACGCAGAATCAGCCAGCTCAGGATGGGGACGTTGTCATAAAAGCCGATTGGCTGGGCGCACTTGGGGCACGCCGAGCCTGGATGAATCACCGACAAATCCCTCGGCAAGCGATAGATACACACATTCAGGAAGCTGCCGAATGCCAGCCCCAACGCGAAAATCGCCAATGCGAATGCAGGGTCCACCGTGTGCTTTGCCCAGCCTTGCTAGAATTATGCAGGTTTCGCCTCGATTATACGGCGCCTCTGGGGATAGGACCCAGGTACTAAAGGTACTGTCCGGAAGGACGATGGCGTGAGGTGCGGGGGCAAAGCTCATTGACTGCGGACGCCGGTCGCCAATTCTCAATGAGCGCTATGGCCTGGTTGCGACAGTTGTCCCTACAACCTTGTTCCAAAATTGGCGTAAAGTGTTGACGTGAATAGTCGTGTGTTGAGTACTTCGCCGAAGAAGAGACCGAGATCGGATATCGCGGCAATCGTGAATTGCGCTGGAGACGTTGGTTCCCTGAAGCACTATCAGCTGACCCTACGGGGTGATCTCGAAGACTACGCCGTAGCCGCCTGCGCCACCGAGCGTGGTGGTGCCGTAGAGGTTGCCTTTCGGGTCGAGGATCAGCGCGGCGGCGGGGTTGGCTCCGTCGCTGCCGGTGAAGCGGTGCAGCACGCTGTACTTCCAGGTGCCGTTGGAGCCGGGTGTCAGCTTGAAGACCACGCCGCAGCCGTTCGAGCAGGCGTTGTTTCCACCCAACGCTGTCGTACCATAGAGATTGCCGGCCTGATCAAACGCCAGGCTGGCGCCCGGAGAAAAGCCATTCGATGGGTTGGGGAACCGGTACAGGATGGTTTCCTTCCAACCACCGTTCGAGGTGGGGCTGAGTTTGAACACGGTGCCGCAGGTGAGGGTTTGGCCGCAGCCGTGGCCGCCGCCGCTGTTGGTCGCGCCGTAGAGGTTGCCTGCAGTGTCGAGCACGAGCCCGGCATAGACAACCTCACCGTCGCCCGGAACGAGGGAAAGCTGTGCAGGAGCAGGTGTTGCCAGGTTCCATCCGGGTTGTGCTTCAGTTCGTAGGCAGTGCCGTCGCCCGGTGAACCCTTGCCGCCATACTCCGTCGTTCCATAGAGGTTTCCTGTTGCGTCCCAGGTCAGCCCTGCGTAGGGAGCATCCCCGTCCACGCAGTGCGGCTGGGCGCAGAAGCTGTAGAGCACGTCTTCAATCCAGCCATCGAACGAGTGCACCAGTTCCGTGACTGCTCCCCCGTCATACTTGCCGGGGCCAATGGCTCCGTAAAGATTGCCCGCTCGATCGAGCACCAAGTCTCCACGCGAACCTTGGCTTTCGAGCACGCTGAGAGCCCAGCTGTTTGGGCCAGGGCTCAACTCGAAGACCTCGAAGGTTGTAGTGCCGTAAAGGTTGCCGCTCCCGTCGAGAACGACACCGCTGAAGGGCATCGATCCATCGCTACAACGGGAACGAGCACAAAAACTGTAAAGGACAGTTTCCGTCCAGTGGCCGTTGGCGTGCGGCACCATCTCAAAAACCGTACCGGCATTATGCGCGCCACCGCCGATCGTGGTTCCATAAAGGTTGCCTTTTGTGTCGAGAGTTAAGCTACCCCATAACCCGCCCCCGCCAGTACCCGTTCCGAAGGAATGCAGCACTCTGTATGTAGGCCCAGCCCAAGCACTGGTGGCCAGCAATGTCAGAGCCAGTGTAACGGTGCCTACGAGTTTCAGTGCCGCCGCGCACCGCCGCAAGCGCTTATTGAGAAAGAACCTAGCGCCCGCAGCGGCCTCGCACGTGAGATCTTCGATCATCTTAGTTAGTCACTGTCCCCGGCATCCGGTCCGTCCGGCGTGTCATTCGGGTCGGTCACGGTAAAGTAATTCTGGAAGTAGCTCTGGCCGTACGCGGGGGGCACCGGGATCGGCACGAAGGTACGGGGCGATGTCGAGGGGATGGGGAAGAAGTCAGCCAGCGGAACGGCCTTCGCGGGGGGAGATTTACAAGTTCCGTCCATCTGGCAAGCTCCCGTCACAGAGTTAAAGTCGCATTGATCGGTCCAATTAGGTAAATGAGAATGGCCCGGATTCAGACCGTCGCTCAGGTGTCTAGGTGATAAGTATACGGTTTTGCCGGTGTAGTCGTAGCCGCAGTTTTCGATATCCACTCCCGGCTCGAACGGATCCTCGCGTTGCACGGCGATCTGTCAGGCCCACTTCCAAACAGATTGTCGGGCGTACGATTTTCCTGTACGACGATAAGAATGTGATTGAATACCGGAAAGCTGCCTTGTGCGAAGGCAGATAGCGGGTGGCTACCGCGAAGAGGGACACCGCGGCGCACAGCATCGCTGAGCGAGTAAGGGCGGAAATTCTCATATCGAATTCTCCTGACGAAGTTTTTTCAACGAGACGGGAATGTACTGCCCCAGGGTCTACTGCGCGGCCTCGGAAGCTCTTTCAAGGCTCAACGTCCGAAATCATGTACCCGAAACATTGGGCAGTCAAGCGAATTTGGGCAGCTTGTCGGGTCCGAGGGATGTTCTCTGGGCGGATCTCACGAGAGTGGAGTCCTTTGGCGGGTCTTGATCGTTGTTGTAAAATCGCGCATCTCTGACAATGTCGGCCCGTGTCAAGCACTTTTCGAGCACACTACTGCATGTGCTCAAAGAAGAGCGCCATTTCGCTCTCGATGGATGGTGTTGCCTTTCCAACCGTAGGCTCGCTCGTAATCGTTTTCCAGGTCAGGAACTCAGTCCGACCCATGCATCTCTTCGGTCACACCCGCGATCATGATTACTACTTCGAACTCCCCCGTGAAGGGGAGCGGGATACCCAATCAATTACTCGGTGATCGACTGCACACCATCGCGATTTCCGGGTTGTCCCGCGTGCGAACCGAACTTTTTCCACTGCTCGTAATTCCATCCCTTGCGCCACATCCAGTACATGCGAACCGCTAGCCTGCGGGCCATCGCTACCTTGGCGATCTTTCGTCCTCGCCGCATGGCCAGGTGGAAATACTTGCTGCGCCATTCCGGGTCGCTGCGTACCGTGACTTGCGCCGCTTCCACCAGCAAGAAGCGCAACAGGGAGTTGCCTTGTTTGGTGATGTGTCCCAGTCGTCGCCGCTGTCCGCTGGAGTCCTCCAACGGCACCAGTCCCAGATAGCTCGCGATCTGCTTGCCACACTGAAACCGTTCGGCTTGGCCAATGATCAGCACGAACGCCAACGCGGTCAGTGCACCCACTCCGGGGTGCGTCTGCAAGCGCCGTGCTGCGGGACACTTCTCCACTTCCTGCTCGATTGCTTGCGTCAACTCGGCAATCGTCGGAGTGAGTTGATCCAGCAACGCCAGCAGATCGCGCCGCCGTCGACTGGCCCACGGGGCTAACGCGAACGACTCCAGTTGCTCTCGTCCAGCCTCTCGCCACAGTCGCTTCTTGCAGCGCAGTCCTTCGTTGAGCGCCACCGCTTGCAACTGGTTCATGATCCGCGTGCGCGCCTGCACCATCCGGTGCCGATGCCACAGCAGTTGCCGTAGATCCCGATTCTCCCAGCTCGGTACCCAGATCTTCGGGAAATGATCTTCCAGCATCAAGCGCAAAATCAGCTGCGCATCCTGGCGATCGGTCTTCTGCTTGCGTACTCGCTTCGTCCGGATCTCCGCTGCATCTCCGATCCACAACTCGAAGTGCAACTCCGAGAGCAATCGTTCAAACCAGCGCGCCTGTCCACTGGCTTCCATCCCCACACGCACCTGCATTCCCTGGGCCGCGAGCTCGCGATAAAACTTTTCCGCTTCCTCGCGGTGTTGCAGTCGCCGTTCCTGAAACTCTCCAGTGTCGGTATCCACAAACGCAATTTGCTGAAAGCCCGGGTGGTAATCGCATCCTATAATGATCATTGTTCGGCTCCTTTCTCCGAGCCTTTTGGTTGGTTTTGGCACCACCAAAGTTTACTCGGGCATGGGAGCCGACATTGTCATGGAATCAATTACGCTCATTGAGGAGTGCTGGGTGCAATGATTCATCTGGGCCCCAATCGAGCACTGCGATCGCCCTAAACCCCAACAACGTCCAGGTGCCGAAAACTTGTCAAGGGGGTAAAACCGTTCATTTTCTCTCAAGCTGCTGATTCAGATGGAAATATAAAGTTCAAAATTCGGCGGGTTTACCCCCTTGAATTTGCTAGTCTAGAAATAGAAGGAAATTAAACAGGCGCGGCCGGAAATCCGGCTCGCGCCTTTTTTATTGGAGTCTCAATGAGAAAAGATTCTCGGAAATCACGCGAGCCCAGATGGCAGAGCGCACCCCTGGTCCGCGGAAAGCTAACCTGCAAAGCCAAGGGCGAACTCGGAGAACTCGCCTTCGTGCACAAAGCGGCCAGCCTGGGATTTGGCGTGTCCAAGCCCCACGGCGAAAACGAACCCTACGACTTCATCCTCGATTCGGGCAAGCGCCTGTGGCGGGTGCAGGTCAAATCGATTCTTAGCCTCTTCCGATCTGGCTATCGAACTGTAGGACAGCGCAGCAATCACGATATCTACAAAATCGGCGAAGTTGATTTTGTTATCGTCTATATCGCTCCACGAGATATTTGGTACATAATTCCACTGAAGTATTTACCACGCTCTCGCGCCATAGCCCTCTATCCTTCAGGATGCAAGCGCGGCGGAGGCCGCTTCGAGCGCTGGCGCGAAGCTTGGCACCTGCTGGCGCCGGGCGGCGATGCGACCCCTCAACCGGGGATACTCCGCCGGGTGCACGCCATGGCTTACGAGCCGAGCCTGCGGTCTTTGGCACCATGTGGGACCATCCCTGATCCGCGTTGACTGATCCGCGTTGACACTCACGCGGCACGCCCCTAGACTGAAAGTGCTCCGGCGCAACGGCGAAGCTTGTACCGGAAGACCCGAGGACGCTCAATGGCCTGGCTGCAAAATAAGTTCGAAAAGAATTTCCTGATCACCACGGTGGACTACGTCTTCAACTGGGCAAGGAAGTCGGCAGTATGGCCGATGACGTTTGGGCTGGCTTGCTGCGCCATCGAAATGATTGCGTCTTCGACGGCTCGCTTTGATATTGCACGCTTTGGCTCGGAAGTATTCCGTCCCAGCCCGCGGCAGAGTGATTTGATGATCGTGGCGGGGACGGTAACGCTGAAGATGGCGCCAGTGGTGAAACGCATCTATGACCAGATGCCCGATCCCAAGTGGGTAATCTCGATGGGCGCGTGCTCGTCGGTAGGCGGCCCGTTCAACACCTACGCCGTGTTGCAAGGCGTCGACAAAATCGTCCCCACAGATGTGTACGTGATCGGCTGCCCGCCGCGTCCGGAAAACCTCTTTTACGCCCTGCTCAAGCTGCAAGACAAAATTGACCAAATGACCCTCGCTAGGAAGCCTACCGAGGTGCGGCTCGATCAGAATATGGTAGAAAACTTCAAGCGGCAGGTCATGATCGCGCAGACGTTACAACCCAAGTAGCTGTCAGCTTTCAGCCGTCAGCACTCGGCAAACCCATCCGGCTGAATGCTGAGTGCTGAATGCTCACTAAGCTCACCACCCCATCTGAACTTCCTGCCGAAGGCGAAGCCAGAGAATTTCCTTGTGGCGACAAGGTCATCTGCGTTGCCAACGTGAATGGGGCTATCACTGCCATGGATAACGTTTGCCTGCATCGCGGCGGGCCGTTGGGACAGGGCGTCATCGAAGGTGACAAAGTGGTTTGTCCTTGGCATGGCTGGCAGTGGAATGTCGCGACGGGCGAGGCGGTGCACAATCCCGGCGCGAAGGTTGCAGTGTATCCGATCAAGGTGGAAGGCGCCGACGTGATGGTTGAGTTGTAGTTTTATCCCAAATACTTCAAGAACTTTCCTGGTTGATTGTCGAAGCCTGGGAATACCTGATTGATATCTTTGTTTCCGAGATGCTTGTAAACCGCCTCTCCCAGGACTTGGCGGAAGTCCGTGGTTACGGCCAGGTCGCGGCCTTCGTAGAGTTGGGATTGGTCTAGGCCGGGCCAGCGTCCGTAGACTCTGTCGCCTTTGACTGGGCCACCCATCACGAACATTACGTTGGCGTGGCCATGGTCGGTGCCGCGGTTTCCGTTTTCGCGGGCGGTGCGGCCGAACTCAGACATGGTCACGACGACCGTATCTTCGGCCAGATCGCCGAGATCGGTCCAGAATGCGGCCAGGGATTGCGAGAATTCGTGCAGAACGCTCGCAATCTGGCCCTGCGTGCTGCCCTCGTTGACGTGATGGTCCCAGCCGCCGATGTCGGCGAATGCGACTTGCACTCCAAGGTTGGCTTTGATCAGTTGAGCGAGTTGTCTGAGGCTGTCGCCGAATCGTCCGTTGGGATAGTCGGCGCCAGCGGCGGGCTTGTATTTCGTCGGGTCCGCGGATCTCAGCATCTTTACTGCGTCGAAAGTTTCCTGTCCGGTGCCGTGCAGCACGGAATCGACCGAGTGCTCGTACATGGCTTCGAAGGTGTTGGCGTTGGGTGTGCCTTTGGGATTGTTTCCCCCGACGCCGAACTCGTTGATGTTGTTGATCGCGATTGCGGGCTCGCTGCCGGAAAGAATTCGCGGCAGGGACGGCCCGAGGGCGATAGCGCGAAAGGCAGAATCGGCCGAAGCGGCCTGAGGCAAAGAATGGAGCGACCGGTTCAGCCAGCCGTCTTCGGTCGCCTTCACGCCCGGCGTGCCGGATTCCATGAAGTCTTGCGCGTCGAAGTGCGAGCGCGTGGGGTCGGGGGAGCCGGCGGCGTGAACAATTGCCAGGTGACGCTGCTTCCACAGCGGCTGAAAGGGCGAGAGTGACGGGTGGAGTCCAAAGAATCCGTCGAGATCGATCACCTGGTTGCGGGGAATGTTGATGGACGGGCGCAGGGCATAATAGGCGCGCTCGCCGTGTGGCACGACGATATTGAGACCGTCGGCTGCGCCGCGCTGGAAGATGACGACCAGGCGCTTATTTTTCGCGCCTACGGATTCCGCGGCGTACGCGGCGCGAGTGAGAAATGATGGAATGGCGGCGGTGCCGATGACGGCGAGGCCGCCATTTCTCAGAAATACTCGCCTGGTAATTGACATAAAAAAGCTCCTAGCTTCTAGCTCCTGGCTTTTGGCCTTCTATCTTCTCTGAAACTCCGGCGATCCTAATAGCAAACCTGCGATCAGGTTGATGTTCGGCGGCCGGGCTGGATCGTCGAGCTTACGGCGGCTGATCTTTGAATCCTGAAGACGTGCGGCGATCACGTCGTTCGTCTGTTGCGAAACATCTCCCGAGAGGAGCGCGTTCTCCAGGGCTGCCAAGGTCTGCTGCGGATCATTTCGGCCCGGCAATTGTTCGGAATCCACTTGCACTCCTTTTACCTTTCCTGAGGTCAGCGCCAAGGCAAAATTCATGCGGCCCAAAAGCGCGGAGGAGTTGACCCAGGCGTCCGCCTTCATGGGATAGCCAGTTGGCGGCTGCATTCCGAAGAGCGGCATTCCCATGTTCTGAAGCTGGTGAGCGATGGGCATGGCATCGGTGACTTCGGCGCCGCTGGCGCGTACGGCCGAGACTACGAATTCCAGTGGAGTTTTCACCTTGGCGCGATACGCGTCCGGTGCCCAGAATTCGGGAGAGTCCAGCATCGTCCTGAGCACTTCGCGGATGTTGCCGTCTTTCTTTAAGAATGTTTGTGTCATGCGATCGACCAAGGCTTGCGGCGGATCGTCAGAGACGAAGCGTATTGCCAGCTTGGTGGAAATGAATCTGGCGGTCGAAGGGTGGTGGGCGAGGATACGCAATACTTCGAGGCCTTCCTTCTCGCCTTTCGGCTTGATGCGATGGCCCAGCACGGTCTTGTCGCCAGGTTCGTGTGTACGTTCTTCGAAAGTGAAGCCGCCACCCAGGTTTGGCTGCTTCAGCGTCCATCCGGTGAAAACGCGCGCTACCTCGGTTACATCCTGCTGAGTGTAGCCGCCATTCACGCCGAGAGTGTGCAGTTCCATCAGTTCGCGGCCGTAGTTTTCGTTGAGCCCGTTACGCTTGCCTTTGGATTGGTTTGTCTGCCCGTTATTCCGGACCCGCCGCTTCCAGTCACTGTTGGCTCGCTTGGGAATGCCGTTGGCGACGTCGGAGTTCGGTCCGACGCTCAGCCAGTTATCAAGATAAAACAGCATGGCTGGACTCTGTGCGGTCGCGACCAGCAAGTCTTCAAACTTCCCGAGAGCGTGAGGGCGAATGACGTCGCGCTCATAGCTGGTGAGCAGGTAGTGATCGGCACCCTTGCCGAGGAATACGTTGAAGTGGTTGAACCAGAAATCAGTCATCACTTCCTGCAACTGGCGATTGCTGTAGATGGCACGCAGTAACTTGCCTTCGACGAGTTCGTTGTTGACCACCTGCTGCGGGTGGTTGATCGCCCCAACGGTTTCGCGCTGCCGCGGATTCATTCCTTCCAAAAACTCGTCCCGTTTGTCGCCTTGCAGAGAGTCGGTAACGACGCGTTGATCTTCCGGCGACATCTTAAGCAGCGTTTTCATGCGCTCATCCGGTGGCATGTCGAGGAGATCCTCGACCTTTTGATCGGCGTTCATGCGCTCTTGCAGGCGGAGGAAGCGTTCGTCGTCAGCCATCTTGTCGGGGCCGGCGACGGCGGTCTGCTGTTTGCGGTCTTCTTTGTCCTGATAACGTTCCAACTGCGCCTGATAGATAGCGCGTTTTTGGGGATCGGAGGGAAGCGACTGTCTTCCGTCGGCGATGGCCTTGATCATTTGTTCGGAGGGAAAGTTCTGAACAATCTCGTGCGTATTCATGCGCAGTGTGCGGAACGGGGAAAGGCGGGCATCGAGCGCATTGTCGTCAATCTTGTCGGGATGAAGTTGCTGGTCGATCCAGTTGTCCACACCGATCGCCATTACATGATCAACGTCGCCCGTTCGCGGACCGAACGCCAGCCGGTTGAGCACGTGTGCGGCCTGCTTTCGCTGGTCCATCTGCGCGGCGGCAGAGGCTTGTTTTTCTTTCTTCTTGCCGAGTGCAAGTTGCACAGAGGCGGTACATCCCAGCAAAGAGAGCAGAAGCGCGGTGCCGACTTGGAGGCGTCCCAACTTCATAGGAGCACAGGGAGGTCGTTAGAATTATGAACCCGGCGCGAGGAAAAAGTTGCTGGCAAACGGGTTACCTTCGGCACCTCTTGTGGACAGATGGGCGAGGACGCCCATCCAACATCGCCCGTCCTACATCAAACGATCGGCCTTGATGATGACGGATGTGATGTCGTCGTCCTGGGGGTCGCCCTGCACGAACGCCCGAGTTGCATGGTAAAGGCCATCCGCAAGGTTCGAAGCCGAATCCTGCTTGTGGGCCTGAATGTAGTCAAGCACGCGCTGGGATCCGAATTGGTGTCCGTCAGGCGTAGTCGATTCTGTAACTCCGTCGGTGAGGAACAACGCGATCTCTCCCGGGTCAAGAGGGATTGCGGGCCGCAGCGAAAACTTGCTTCCAGAAAACAGGCCGAGCGGTGGGCCGGTGCTGTCCAAGGTGCACTTCACTTCGCCTGAATCGGTGAATATGAAGCCTGGAACGTGGCCAGCGCTGGCGTATGACAGACTGCGACGATCGGGATTCAACCGAGCCAGAAAAAGGGTGACGAAATGGCCGTGTTCGAGGTCTTTCAGGAGCATCTGGTTAACACGGGCCAGAATGTCATCGAGTTCCAATTGCATGGCGGCGAAGCTGCGCACGTAGGCGCGCGTAAGTGCCATGACCAGTGCAGAGCCGAAGCCGTGACCCTTGGCATCGGCCACGGCGATAACGAGGGAGCCATCCGGCATGGGGATGAAATCGAAATAGTCACCGCCAGTTTCGTCGGCGGGATGCGCGGAACCGCCAATGTCGAAGCCTGATAGTACGGGTGCAGCGGCATAGAAGCGCTGCTGAACATCGCGCGCGAGTTGCAGCTGAAACTCCTGCTCCTGCTTTTTTCTAACCTCGGTGATGTCTTGTGAGACGGAAACGAAGTGAGTGAGATGGCCGGATTCGTCACGCATGGAAGTGATGGTTTGCTGCGCCCAGAAGAGTTCGCCGGTCTTCTTACGATTGATCACCATTCCTTTGAAGGCCAGTCCGTGAGTGAACTGAGCCCACATCTGCCGGTAGAATTCCGCGTCATGCAGACCCGACTTCAGAATTCGCGGGGTTTTGCCCAGGGCTTCGTCCCGGCTGTATCCGGTTGTGGCCTCGAAGGCTGGATTCACATACTGGATGATGCCTTGCGTGTCGGTGAGGACGACGCTGTCGGCGGTCTGTTCGACCACCCGAGAAAGCAGAACAAAGCTTTGCAGCGCATTGCGGCCCTGGGTGAAATCGTGGAACATTACGACTCCTCCGGAAACCATTCCGGCCGAGTCTTTCAGGGGCCACGCGTTGACCCGGATCCAAACTCCGGGATGCGGTTGCAAGTTGCGCACGAAAATAAGCTCGTCGATAATCTTTTCTCCGCGTATGGCGCGAACCATGGGCAATCGATCGGGTGGTACGACTGAAACCTGATCAGGAAGGTACCAGCCTTCAAGGGCTACGCGAGTGTCCGGTAAAACTTCGACATTGCCGATTCCCAATATCCTTTCCGCAGCAGGATTGGAGAATAGAAACCTGCCTTCGAGGTCGGCGACGATCACACCCCAAGGAAGGCTTTCAAAGATGATCCGCAACGCGTCTGATTGCTGTGCTAGAGCCTCATATCGATATTCCATCGTTGCTGCCATGGGTCACCTCTTTCGTTTCGCGCTGGCCTTAAGCTTTCGGATAGTTGGCAAAAGTGTGGCGTGGCTATACCGTAATGCCTGGCTGTATTTCGATCGAACATAGGAAGGAAGAAATCGACACTGATGGGTACACATCAACTATCGGCGGGCCTTGCAGGAACATTAGCGACGGGCAATACTCTCTGACTCCGCGAGTGATCGCGTGAAACCCGCTGGAGATACCAAAACAATACAAGGAGAACAGGCGAAGCAGGGATCAAAGCGGGAAATAAACCCGGTGCTGGCTAGGTCAGGTACAGCCGGCCATGACTCATTTTATGTTGCAAACTGGCGGCGAGTTGATCGATGTCGGCCGCTGCAATGTCGCCCACCATCCGATCTTGCAGGAAGGGCGTGCGGTTACTGCCGACGGTATCGCGGCGGACCTGCAGAAGCAAGGCGTGCACGGCGTTGGGATCAAACTTTTGCGGAGTCAGGCGCACGATTTCGTTGAGCGTACTGCCGAGTGAAAGGCGCTCACGGTAAGGGCGCTCGCTGGTCATAGCGTCGAAGGTGTCGGCCAGGCCGACGATCCGAACCGGCATGGGCACGTCCTCAAGAAGCAATCCGTCGGGATAGCCAGATCCATCGCTGCGTTCGTGATGCCAGCGTACGATCTCCGGGATGCGCGGCCAGGGAAACTGGACGCCACTCACGATCTGATGCCCCACGATTGTGTGGTCCGCCATTTCGCGGAATTCTTCGGCATCCAGAGAGGTCGGTTTGCCGAAGAGACGCTTGTCCACGGCGACCTTACCAATATCGTGCAAGTAACCGGCGGACCGAAGAGCCGCAACCTCGGTGGGATCCATGTTCATGGCTTCACCGATGGCGGAAGCGTAGCGTCCGACGCGCAGGGAGTGTCCGTGAATGTTGATGTGTTTCACGTCAATGGCGGCCGCAAAAGCTTCCAGCGCGTTGTCGTAGAAGCCGTGCAGGGACGCCATGAGGCGCAGGTTTTCAGACACGCGCTGAGCCAGGGTCTGCGTGAGCGAATGATTGTGGACGGCGAGGGCGACGTAGTGGCAGAGCAAGTCTAGCGCCTCGAGTTCACCGGCATCGTAGAGGCCATCGCCGTCGCGACGGCCGAGGGCGATGAGGCCAACCAATTTACTGCCGACCTTCAGGGGAACAATGCACTTGAAAAGCTCGGGAGCTACATTTCCGTTGGCGCTCAGATAAAGGTCGTAAGAGCCCGGGTCGAGAATCACCGGCTCACGCGACGACGTGAGAGCGTGAACATGTCGGGGCAGCAGCGGGATCACCGCGGGTTCCGGCATCAAGCTGAAGCCTTCGGCTGTGATCGAGGTGAGCAGGGAAGGCCGGTCGCTATAGGTGAAGAGCGCGCCTTCGCGGGCGCCGCCTGCCTCAAGAGACGCCGACAGCATGGCGCGAGCGGTCTGCGGAAACTCGCGCTCTGCGGTCATCTCCGGACCGAGATCAGAGAGCGCTTCAACCGTTCGTAGCAAGCGCCGGAAATTGTCTTTTTGCAATGGCACTGGAGGAGCAAAACCAGAGCAGAAAAAGAGTAACACGCAGGTGGTTAACGAACTTGTTAGTTAGTTTGGTGCATAAACAGCGGGCGGCAACGAGACTTGTGGTCACATTGACGTCAGATTCTCGTCACACTAGCGTGGTGTTTTGTCTCGGACGGCCTTGAATGTCATCTCGTCCGCCGGGCTTCCAGTCTGCTTTTTCCACTGAAAGAAGAGGTCTGAATAGGTTGCGGTGATGTAGTCGCTGGGGCGAACTTGCAGAGCCCGCGCAGTTCGATCAATCCAGCGCGAAGGGCCCTCGATCTCGCCGAGGTTCCCGATCGAGGTTTCGTCCACAACCACATGCCCCTTGCCGTCACCCCACTCGGCCCGGAATTTCTCGTAGCAAAAGGTTGGAGCAAATCCCAGAGCAAGCAGGATGGCTTCCATCTTTGCGCCATCAGCGACTTTGGTCTCAGTTTCCACTCGCGTCTTGTGACGTCCCACCTTGCCTTTGGCCTTGTGGGTCAGCAGCCACTCGGATCCATACCGGCGCAGTCGAAGCAGTTCTCCGCGCTTGCGCAAGGGTTGGCCGCGCAGATCGTAAAGCGTGTTGATTTCGTGGGTACGAGGAGTGAGCAGGCGAAAACCCGATTGTCGCAGCCGACGGTTTAACGCCCGTACATCGTCGACGCGAAACTTGATCTCGATTTCGTTACTTGTGGCCATTGGAAGTATTGAGACGTCGAGAGTCCGCCACTAAGCGAACGTTGGCAGCTTTATTAGATCAGACTTCGGCACGGGCTCCAGCGGTTGACCTGCCTTTTTCCATGCCGCCACCCCACCCACGAGTACGAACGCGTTGAATCCCTGTTCTCGCAGTTGCAGCGCCACCCGGGCGCTGGTCGCTTCGCGTGCTCAAGTACAGTACAGATAAATGTCCCTGTCCTTGGGCAGAATTTTGAGTTCTTCGGAGAGATTGTTGGGTTCAATGCGGATCGACCCTCTGATACGCTCCGCGTTCGCGTCGTAATATCCGTGGCTACGGACATCCAGTATTAAAATCTTGTCCTTTTCCTCCGAAGCCAGCCTGGCCGCCAGTTCTTCCACCTGAACTCGTGGCACCACGCGATAGACCTTGTTTTTGTGGTAGAGCCAAACCCGGTAAGCGACGTAGACGATCGCCGCCGCGAAAAATACTTCTTCAAACGCCCGGCTAGCGGCCTGGAATCCACGCGTGATTGCAGCCAGAAAGTCACGGAACAGAAATCCCATCCCACCGTATGCCAGGATGTACAGCGACGCGCCGGTGGCGTCGAAGCGGAGGAATTGCAAGGGACGCATTTTCATGCTGCCGGCCAGCGGCGGAGCCATGGTATTGACACCGGGAATAAACTTGGCGACTAACAGCGTGGTCTTCCCGCGTTTATAGAAAGACTCGGCTGAGCGCAGGATGCAGGACTCGGGATTCACGGACAGGCGGCACAAAAGACCCAGCAAGCGCCAGCCCATGTAGCGGCCGAGAACGAAAAGCAGCGTGTCCCCCATGAGCATCGCGCTTAACGCGAGAACGATAACTTTGAATACATTCAAGCTGTGGGCCGCTGCCGCTGCCCCTCCGGCAACCAACGCCACCGCCGCTGGAACCGGCAGTCCGATTGCCTCGGACAGTACAACTACGAAGATCAGAAGGTACCCGTGATGCTCGATCAGTGAGAGAATATGGTTCATCGTTGCCGTGGTACCCGGGCCGTTACTCGGCCCTTCGCATCGCAGTCTTTAGATAGACGGCTTGGTCAAGAGGATTCAAAGCCACAGATAGGAACGATAGTCGATATGCGAGCAAAAGCCAAAATTGACCGTCGCCACATTAATCTACCCGGCCGTAAAGCGTCTTTGCCATTCAGCGATGCGGTGATGGTGGGCAACACTCTTTACCTCTCCGGGCGTATCGGCATCGATCCCGCGACTGGCGTAGCTCCCGAGGGTGTCGACCAGGAACTTCGTCTGCTATTCGATGGCTTCGAGGCGGTCCTTGCCGAGGCCGGTATGAACATGGATGATCTGGTCTGGGTACAAGTGTACTCGCCGGACGTTTCGCTCTGGGAGCGCTTTAATGTTGCCTATGTGAAACGCTTCTCCAAAGACTTGCCGGCGCGGGCTTTTATCGGTTCAGGACTACTCTTGAAAGGCGGGAGATTCGAGATGCTTGGAGTGGCGGTTAAGAGATCCTGAATCGGAGAGGTCGCTGGAACGTCAGGTCTTCTCAGAGTCCTCTGCGGATTTTCTCTGCGCGCTCTGCGATTCAAGGTTTTCGTCGTAGTGGTTGACGATCCTCCTGACACCGTCTTTCAGGATGACGACATGGAAGTTGATCAGAAGCCCAACTTGCAGGCCGAGCAACCTTAGGTGCGAGAGCACTTGAGCATGATCTACAGGATGCAGCGCTTCTTTGCATTTAAGTTCGACGACGACTCTGCGGTCTACCACGAGGTCGGCTCGAAATCCACATTCCAACTTTACAGTGCCGTAAATTAAAGGAACTGCTTTTTGCTGTTCGACGCGAACGCCCATTTCTTGCAATTCGAATACGAGACAGGTTTCGTATGCCGACTCAAGAAGGCCAGGTCCCAATCTCCGATGGATTCTAATGGCCGCTCCAATGATCTTTTCCGTCAATTGGTTCGAACTTATTGGATGGCTTTGTTGGGGCCATTGCAGCGATCTTACTGGATGCATAACCGGAAGATTAGCGGATTGGGGGATGTGGTCAGTGATGGGGGTCACGACAAGCAGGAACGGTTTCTGTGGATAAACCTACGACGGAACGTTGGCCGGATTGGAAGATCTTAAAACGCAGAGTTCGCGGAGAACTGCCGCAGAGAACACAGAGAAAAACCTGGAAACTATTTTTCTCTGGCCACGACGAACTCCGGGACCCACAACAAAGCCCGTTTGATTTCGCTGTCAGGGAAACCGCAGATCGCATTTCGCGCCAGCCCCGCGTACTGGATGGCCCGGGCATTGGCAGCTTCGACGGAGCCGTAGCGGTTCAGGATTTCGAGGATTTCTCCGTGGGTCACGCCATCGAATGCTCGTTCACGCACTACCCGGTCAATGCGCTCCCGCTCCTTCGGACTGCACCGTTCGAGCGCATGGATCACGGCCATCGTCACCTTGCCCTCGCGTAGATCGCTGGCCACGGGCTTGCCTAGCACTTCCTCGGAAGCTGTCAGATCGAGCAGGTCATCTACAATCTGAAATGCCATGCCCAGATCGCGACCATATTGCGCCAGGTTCTCTTCCTGCTCCGCAGTTGCGCCGCCCAGAATCGCGCCGATACGCATACATACGGAGAACAGGCACGCGGTCTTACGGAAGATGAGGTCGAAGTGCTCGTCCGAAGAAATCAGCTTGCCCAGTTTCTCCATCTGCAATAGTTCACCTTCAACCATTTGCTGGGTCAGGTCGATGAGTGTATCCAGGATGCGGAAGTTGCGCTCCTGCACCGCGATCTTGAAGGCCTGCATGTAGAGCCAATCGCCGGCTAGCACGCACTTGGAGTTTCCCCATTGCGTGTTGGCTGCGGGGCGGCCGCGCCGGGTCTGGGCTTCATCGATAATGTCGTCGTGCACCAGCGTGGCGGTGTGAATGATTTCCACGACTGCGCCCAGTTTGATTGCGCCGCGTCCTCGGTAATCGAAAAGCTTGGCTGACAGCAGTAATAGCATGGGACGAATGCGCTTGCCGCCGCCGCCGCGCAGATACTCGCCGATTTCGGTGATGGCTTCGACGCCCGAGACCGTATCCCGCCCGAACTCGCGCTCAATGGCCGAGAGGTCGCCGCGCAGCAACTCGAAGATTTCTTTTCCGTTGACGGCGGCCGGCGTGCTCAATTGGTTTGTCCCCAAGCGTGAAGCCTCAATGTAAAAACGACGGACAACTCTAGTTCGTTCGGTAATTCGTAAACTGCGTATCGATGCCGAAATCCTGCCCGCGCAGCAGCGCAATGATTTCCTGCAAGGCATCGCGATCTTTCCCGCTTACTCTCACCAGATCACCCTGAATCGAAGCGTTTACTTTCTTCTTGGAATCCTTGATGACTTTCACGATCTGGCGCGCTTTCTCGATGGGGATGCCCTGCTGCATTGTGATCTTCTGTTTAACCGTGCCGCTTGCGGCGGGTTCAACGGGTCCATACGTCAGTCCCTTGAGAGATACGCCACGCTTCACCAGTTTCTGCTGAAAGATCTCGGTGACGGCCTTCAGTTTGTACTCATCGATCGAATGCAAATTGATCGCGTCCTTCCCCTCGAGTTCGATGTTCGATTTCGAATCCTTCAAGTCGAACCGAGTGTGAATCTCTTTTAGCGCCTGCTGCATGGCGTTCGAGACTTCCTGCAGGTCGAGCTTGCTCACAATGTCAAAAGTGTTCTCTGGCATGAGATTTCGCTTCTATTTAACAGATTACACAGCCCCAGCAAAAGATGCTCTTAACAAGCTAAATGGTGTTGCGGTTTTCGTGAAGTGAAAAGAACCGATAGAAGTTGTTCGCGGTCTGCATGCCGACCTCTTCCATGGAAAGACCGCGCAATTCGCCCAATTGCCGGGCTACCTCTTTTACGAACGAGGGTTCGTTGCGCTTGCCGCGATGCGGCACGGGCGCGAGAAATGGGGAATCGGTTTCAATCAGCATGCGGTCGAGCGGCACTTGCTTCGCGGCCTCGCGAATCTGCTGGGCCTTGGGAAAAGTAACGTTCCCCGCGAAGGAGATCATGAACCCCATATCGAGTGCCTGCGCGGCGTGTGCCCAGGTTCCGGTGAAGCAGTGCAGGATGCCGCCTAATCCGCTTGCCGCCCAGTGTTCGTGTAACAGCTTGAGGCACTCCTGCCAGGCGTCGTCGCTATTGTCGGAAGGCCGGCAGTGGATGACGATCGGCAGCTTGGCTGATTGCGCAATGTTCAGCTGCTTCAGAAATACCTGCTGTTGCACTTCCCGCGGCGAATGATCGTAGAAATAATCCAGTCCGATCTCGCCCCAGGCAATGACCTTTGGCCGCCTTGCCAGTTGCTCCATCTCCTCGAAATCGGCATCGCTGGCAAGCTTGGCCTCGTGCGGATGAATTCCAATGGTCGCATAAATGAAGTCGTGCTGCTCGGCGAGCTGGATGCCGCAGTCGAGAGACCCTGGGCCGGTTCCGCTGCCGATGGCGACAATCGCTTCGATTCCGGCTTCGCGGGCGCGAGCGAGCACCTGTTCACGGTCGGCATCAAACTGCTCCATCTCGAGATGTGCATGGGAATCGACGAAGATGGGTCGTTGGTCGTTGGTCATTGGTTGTGTAGTGACGGGCGGCTCGCCCGTCAGGTTGGTTGTCGAGGTCAAGAAGCTGGCTTTATTTCAGTCTCGTTCCCACAGGCACATCTTCGAGAAAACCCGCCAACACAGCCTTCCCGCCTTCGGGCGACGCGGCCACAATCATTCCGTTCGATTCCAGTCCCCGAAGTTTTCTAGGCGCAAGGTTCGCCACGATTACCACTTTCCTCCCGATCAACAACTCTGGCGCATACGATTCGGCGATTCCAGCCACGACCTGCCGAACCTCTGTACCCAGGTCTACTTCGAGGCGGAGCAACTTGTCCGCACCTTTAACTTTCTCAGCCGCCTTGACTTGCCCTACGCGCAGTTCGATCTTCGCGAAATCATCGATGCTGATTTTGCCGTCAGGCACGGACGCGGCAGGCTTCGCTGCGGGCACTGGAGCCGCCAGAGTGGCGGCGGGCGGAGTTGCCATCGCAGGTGGTGCTGCGTCGGGTTGCGCTTCGGTCGTCGGTCCGCTTCGTTGCTGCTCTTCCATCTTCTGCATCCTTTCAATTGCGCTCTTGTCGGCGCGCGGGAATACGGGTTCAACATTGCCCAGCTTCGTTCCCAGTTGGAGCTGTCCCCACTTCAACTCCGAGAGAGGAAACTTGCGAATATCACCCAAGCCAAGCTGCGCCCAGATCCTCGAAGTCGCGTCGGGAATTACCGGATGTGATAATGCGGTCACGATGCGTAACGCTTCGGCGCTGGTGTACAGAATGGTTCCCAGGCGCGAGCGGCTCTCTTCATCCTGCTTTTCACCCAGCGCCCAAGGCTCATTTTCGACAATATATTTGTCTACCGCCGCCACCAGCCCCCACGCAACTTCCAGAGCACGCGAGAACTGGTATTGATCAACCAACGCGCCGTATTCGGCCATCACTCTACGCGCACCTTTAGCGATCGCGCTATCGCCCGCTTTTTGCGAAATCGCCGCCGAGGGATACGGCACTTCGCCGCGAAAATATCTTGTGATCATGGTCAGCGTGCGGCTGGCGAGGTTGCCGAGTCCGTTGGCCAGGTCCGCGTTGTAACGCTGCACCAGTGCATCGAAAGAGAATGATCCGTCCTGACCGAACACAACTTCACGCAGCAAGAAATAGCGCAGGGCGTCGGCGCCGAGCACGTCGAGAATCGTCTCCGTACGCACGATATTTCCGCGCGACTTCGACATTTTGCTTTCCTCGAACAACAGCCAACCGTGCGCCATGATGCCTTTGGGCTGAGGAAGCCCTGCGGCCATCAAAAACGCGGGCCAATATACGCAGTGGAAGCGAACGATTTCCTTGCCGATCATGTGCAGATCGGCCGGCCAGTATTTCTGGAATGCTTCCTGTGCGCCTTTGTGAGACGATCCGTACCCAATCGCCGTGATGTAGTTTGCCAGCGCGTCGAACCACACGTAGATCACGTGCTTAGGATCATCCGGCACAGGAATACCCCAGGAGAATGTCGAGCGGCTGATGGACTGATCACGCAGGCCGGAGCGCACGAACGACATCACCTCATTCCGCCTGGTTTCGGGGCGAATGAAGTCGGGTTGCTCGGTGTACAGTTGCAGCAACTTGTCCTGAAACGCCGAAAGTCTGAAGAAGTAATTCTCTTCCTTTACCGTTTCCGTCGGACGTCCGCACTCTGGGCACGGGGCTCCAGGTCCCACCGCATCCACATAAAGTTCGTCGAACACGCAATACTGGCCTGTATAGGTACCCTTGTAGATGTGGCCGTTGTCACGAATGCGCCGGAAGAGTTCCTGCATCCGCTTGATGTGGCGTTCCTCTGTGGTGCGGATAAAGTCATCGTTGGTAATTCCCATCCGCTTCCACAACGCCCGGAACTGCGCAGACACTTCGTCGGTAAATTGTTGCGGCGTTTTGCCCGCAGCTTGCGCGGCGCGCTCAATCTTCTGCCCATGCTCGTCGGTGCCTGTGAGGAAGTAGGTGTCCGCACCCAGCATGCGCTGCCGCCGCGCAATCGCGTCGCAAGCAATCGTGGTGTAGGCGTGGCCGATGTGGGGCCGCGCGTTGACGTAATAAATCGGCGTCGTGATATAGAACTTTTTGTTCATTTGCACATTTCAAGGCAACGGAAAGGAAATTGTGATTTTAACGCCTTCCTTCGTGAACCTTCGTGCCCTTTGTGGTTGATGATTTTTTCAACGCTGGCGGTTCATGTAAAGCTGCAGCGCTTCCTGCATGACGATCTTCAACGGTATATGCCGCTCAGTCGCGATGCGGCGGCAATCCTCGTATTCCGGGGCATAATTCGTTACGGTGCCACTCATGCTCGCGACCTTCAGTCGTACATCCCCCCAGCGGGTCGCTACGGTTACCCATTCTCGAGCGAGCACCTCACGCTTTTCCTCGCGCTGCCGCACACCCAGAGTGCTCGTTTCCGTGAAAATCAAGTGCGTGAATTTGGAAGCGTCCTCGGGACTGCACAGGACTGTCAGCAGCATTCCCGGCCGATTCTTCTTCATTTGCACCGGCACGCCAAAAGCATCGAGCGCGCCCTCCGCGAGCAGACGATCCATCACATAGCCGAAGACTTGCGGATTCAGATCGTCGATATTCGCTTCGAGCACGGTAACGGTGTCCGTGGGGACCGCGGCCGAGAGTTCCGGCTGCGCTTCGCCGATCGTGAGCCGCACGACATTCGCATGTCCGGCAAAGTCACGCGTGCCTGCTCCGTAGCCGGCCCTTTCGACCTTCATCGAAGGAAACCGCGCGAACCGTTTCGCCAGCGTTTTGACGATCGCGGCCCCGGTCGGCGTGACTAGTTCGTACGGAATGCCAGACGAATATATCGGCGCATCTTTCAACAATTCCAGCGTGGCCGGTGCCGGCACTGGCAAAGTTCCGTGGGCGCACTTCACTGTGCCGCCGCCAACATTCAGCGGCGAGCAGACAATTTCGTCCACATCTAGGGCCTCGGCCCCCACGGCCGCGCAGACAATATCCACCATGGCATCGACTGCCCCGACTTCATGAAAGTGAATCTTCTCGATGCTGGTGCCGTGAATCTTGGCTTCTGCCCCACCCAGCGCCTCGAAAATAGCGATAGCAGTCTTTTTCGCGTCTTCGCTAATTGTTGCCTTGCCGATAATGCTGCGAATCTCATTCAGCCCGCGGCCGTGTTCATGCGAATGGCTATGATTGCGTTCGTCTTCATGTGTGCGTCGCTTGGGTTCAGCGGGATTTTGCAAGCCGTAATTGTGTTCCAACAGCGCAACCGGTTCCCGTTGATGAGCGTGAGAGTGCTCATGCTCGTCGTGCATGTGATCGTGAAGATGAGAATGATGTTCTGCCTGTTCCTCTTGCTGCTCCCAGATCTCGCGCGGTAAATCCTTCTCACCGTTCGAATACACATCGACCTTGATCGCGATTATGCTGTTGCGCTGAACCCGAGAAATCTCCAGCCTCGCCCCGATATTCAGCGCCGCAACCGTTTCTTCCAGAAGTTGCGGCGGAACGCCGGCATCGACGAGCGCGCCCAGGAACATGTCGCCGCTCATGCCGGAAAAACAATCGAGGTAGGCTATGCGCATAATGCTCGTCGTTGGTCGTGAGTCGTTGGCTTCTATCCGTTAATCTTAGAGTCCGACCAAGGTCTAACCAGGCTCGCTGCAGTCGCTGGCCAACGCCTAACGACTAATGACCAACGCCTAACGACTAATGACCAACGCCTGATTTTCATCATAGGGAAGCGTGCCCACTCCGTCAAACCGCCGCGCCACGCGCCCTCTGCTACAATCATTATTTTCATCGACCGCCTCGAGGGACTCTTGTATCGTCATCTGGAACGCCGGCTTGCCCAGCAAATTCGCGACCGTTTGCAAAGCTACTACGGTCTCGATTTACCGAAGATTGTCATCGAGCAGCCGCCTCGCGTTGACCTTGGCGAATACGCGCTCCCGCTCGCTTTTGAGTTGGCCAAGAAGCTGCGCAAGCCTCCCCCGAAGATTGCGGAAGAGATCGTTGCCGGAATTGGACCGATTGATGGTTTTGAGAAGCTGGAGCTCGCCGGGGCTGGCTACATCAACGCACGGGTTAAACGCGAGGTCCTAGCTGCCGCGCTCGCGGCCGATGAAAAACCGAAGGCCGACGTTCCAGCGGGCAAGGTTTTGGTCGAGCACTCCAGCATCAATCCGAACAAGGCCGCGCACATCGGACACCTCCGCAACGCCATCCTGGGCGACACCTTTGTTCGCCTGCTGCATTTTGCGGGCAGGGAAGTGGACGTCCAGAATTACATCGACAATACCGGCGTGCAGGTCGCAGACGTGATCGTTGGATTCTTGCGTCTGGAGAAAAAGTCGCGCGCCGAAATCGCAGAGCTGACCCGCCAGCCGCGTTTCGATTACTACTGCTGGGACTTGTACGCGCAAGTTTCCCGTTGGTACGAGCAGGACAAGCAGAACCGCGATGCGCGTCACCAGGTGTTGCACGCCCTGGAGGAAGGTGGAAACGAGACCGCCGCGATCGCTGACTTGATTTCCACCGCTGTGCTGCGTCGCCATCTGGAAACCATGGACCGGCTGGACATCGAATACGACTTCCTCCCACGCGAGAGCGAAATCCTGCACCTGCACTTCTGGGATGCGGCTTTCACCAAACTCAAGGACGCTGGTGTGCTTTCCTTCGAGATCGAGGGCAAGAATAAAGGCTGCTGGGTGATGCGGCGAGGAAAAGCGAGCGCAAACGGCGCAGGGAACGCAGACGTTGCTGAAGAAGACCAGAAAGTGATTGTGCGGTCGAATGGCACCGTGGGCTATGTTGGCAAAGACATCGCCTATCACTTGTGGAAGTTCGGATTACTGGGACGCGATTTCGGATATCGCAAGTTCTATCGCTATCCCAATAGCCATGACTGCTGGATTTCGACGACCAACGGCGAGCCCGATCATCCGCATTTTGGAGACGTGGCGGAGATTTACAACGTGATCGACGCCCGCCAGGCCGAGGCCCAGAATACTGTCATTGAAGCCCTGCGCGGACTTGGCTACAACCAGCAGGCCGACCACTACACCCATTTTTCTTATGAAATGGTCGCACTCACCCCGCGTTGTGCTGCCGAGCTGGGTTATCAGTTGTCCGACGAGGACAAGACGCGTTCCTACATCGAGGTTTCTGGCCGCAAGGGGTTCGGGGTGAAGGCCGACGATTTGATCGACACGTTGATTGCTTCCGCAAAAAGGGAAGTTGATCCTCGCCACCCACAGTTAAGCGAGGCTGAGCGCATGACGATCGCGACGCAAATTGCGGTTGGCGCGCTGCGTTATTTCATGTTGAAGTTCACCAAGCCCTCCGTGATTGCCTTCGATTTCAAGGAAGCGTTGAGTTTTGAAGGCGAGACTGGCCCCTACGCGCAGTATGCGGTAGTTCGCGCCAGCAATATTTTCCGCAAAGGCGGCCTCGATCCGGACATTTTCTGTAGAGACGTAGCTAGCTACGTCTCTACAGACGACTTCGCGAAGAATCTTAACGCTGCGGACGGGAATGAAATCTGGGAGTTGTGGCTTGTGTCCTCGAAGACGTCTTACGTGATCGATCAGTGCATCGCTACGACCGAACCGGCTTATCTAGCCAAGCACGTGTTTCAGCTAGCTCAACTTTTCAACGCTTTCTACCACAGGCACCCAATACTTGCTGAGCCGGACGAGGGTCGAAAAAGATTTCTGTTGGCGACGGTCGCGGTGGTGCGTCGCGAACTGATTCGCGCCTTGGCAATGATGGGAATCACAGTCCCGTCAGCGATGTGACAGGGCGGCGAATCGCCCGCCACCACACGGTCTAGCTGCTCAATCCTCTGGCAAACTCCACCAGGCTGCGTACCGCAATCCCGGATGGGCCTTTCGCGATCCATGGTTTATTCTCTTCCATCCATGCGGTGCCTGCGATGTCGAGGTGCAGCCACGGAGTATCCTCGGCAAACTCCTTCAGGAACATCGCCGCGTTCACGGCGCCGCCCCAGCGTCCGCCGGAGTTAACGATATCCGCAATGTTCGACCGAATATTCTCCTTGTACTCCTCGTCAAGCGGGAGGCGCCAAAACTTTTCGCCAGCTTTCTCCAGCGCTTGGCTGAAGCGCTCGTATATTTTCTCGTCGTTGGCAAAGACGCCGGCGTTTACGTATCCGAGTGCGACGACAACCGCGCCGGTCAGCGTGGCGGCGTCGATCAAGTGGGTGCAACCGAGTTGGCGGGCGTAGCAGAGCCCATCAGCCAGCACCAGCCGGCCTTCGGCATCGGTATTGATAATCTCAATTGATTTGCCAGACATTGCGATTTGTATGTCGCCGGGCTTTTGGGCCTTGCCTGAAGGCATATTCTCAGTGGCGCAGACGATCGCAGTCACTCGTACTTTCGGCTTAAGCAGCGCGATGGCCCGCATGGCGCCGATCATGGCGGCGGCGCCGGCCATATCATATTTCATCTTTTCCATACCATCGGCGGGTTTGATGGAGATGCCGCCGGTGTCGAACGTAACCCCCTTCCCAACCAAGCCGAGAACCGGAGTGGCTGGCGCGTCCGCTGGCTCGTAGCGCATAACGATCAGCGCGGGAGGTTCGTCCGATCCCTGGGCCACACCCCAGAAGGCGCCCATCTTCAATTCTCTTATTTTGTCGGCGCCGTACGCTTCGAACTTCAAGCCGACTTCCTGCGCCATCTTGCGTGCGCGCTCCGCCAGGATGGTTGGCGTCATGCGGTTGCTGGGTTCGTTCACCAGGTCACGAGTGAAATTCTGCGACTCACCGATAATGCGAGCTTCATCCATCGCCTTCTGAAGTCTGGCCTGGTCTCCACGTGCAACAACTGTGATGGAGTCGATCTTCTGATCTTTCCGGTCGCTCTTGTACGTGTCGGGGTCGAAGTTACCGACGAAAGCTCCTTCCACAATGGCCTTTACCGCTTCGTCGCTCTTTATGTTTTCGGGAGCCAGAAAGGCGAAACTGCGAATCCCCTTCGGCTTGAAAAAGCGGACTGCTGCGCCGGCTAGCTTGCGCAACTCGGAGGCAGTAAAATTCTTAGCTTTGCCGCCGCCCAGCAGCAACAAGCGTTTTGCCTTCAGTTTCGCGGGATGATGCAGCAGCGTGGTTTCAAATATCTTGCCGGTGACTTCGCCGGAGCCTATCACCTCGGCCGCGACGTCCTTGATGGCGGCGTCGCTCGCTTGGATGCTGACTTCGGTTTTATCTTTTGAGCCTTGATCGAGAACCACCACGGCCAGGCACTCGGTTTCGACTTCTGCGGGATTGGCAACAGAAAGGTTAGTCTTCATAGTTTTTGTGTGACTCCAGTATCGTCGGCGGCGGGGCAAAAGTGCAAGCGCAGCTACTCAAAGATGACTGCGGAGCGTAAACGATTGAGGAGATTGACGCCCGATAAGACTTCCGATTTAGATGGCACTAGGAGCTCTGATTAGTCCACAAACGCCGGCAGTTTGCTTAGACCGGGGATTCAACTGTTTGCCGCCTTTGTTCGCTCTCCGGCATCTTAAATAGAAGGGCAGTTTAAGTAGATAGTTGAGTTTGAAAGGAGAACTCCATGAACAAGAATTGTCTGCTTACGCTAGTCGCGATTGCCGGCCTGTTGGCCAGCGTGCAGTTGGTTGTTGCTCAGGAAAGCGCATCCGCAACGGGACCTGCCGTAAATCTAGTGGTGACAGTGGAGGCCCGTCACGGCTCCAGCGTTCCCGACGTCACTCGCGACGATGTGATGGTGTATGAAGGCCGAGATCGCGACCGGGTGACTGGTTGGCTGCCCCTGCAGGGCGACCACGCGGGACTGGAATTCTTCATTATGCTCGACGATTCATCGAACGTCACCCTGGGCTCGCAATTGGAAGATATCCGCCAGTTCATCAATGCGCAGCCCCCGACCACGAAGATCGGAGTCGCCTATATGTCGAATGGAATTGCGCAGGTCGTGCAGAATCTCACCACTGACCATGCGCTGGCGGCCAAAGCGTTGCGCCTGCCTTTCGGAAACCCTGGCGCCTCTGCGAGTCCGTATTTTTCGCTACAGGATTTGATCAAGCGCTGGCCCGCAAGCGACGAACGCCATGAGGTTCTGATGATCACCGATGGCATCGACCGATACTGGGGCAGCGGTCCGGACAACGCTTATGTCGACACAGTGATCGAACAATCCCAGCGCGCTGGCGTCATCGCTTATAGCATCTACACGCCAGGAGTGGGGCACTACGGCCACAGTTATTGGCGGACCTACTGGGGTCAGAATTATCTCTCCCAGCTTTCCGACGAGACTGGTGCCGAGAGCTATTACCTAATTGGTTCCGCTCCGCCAGTCTCGTTCGTCCCCTATTTCGAGGACATATCGCGCAAGATAAACCATCAGTACCTGCTGAGCTTTATCGCTAAGCCGCAGAAAAAAGCAGGAATGCAGCGAGTAAAAGTTCAGACTGAGGTGCCGAATGCGGAACTGGTCAGCGCCGACAGAGTGTACGTTCCGGCCACGCCGTAGTAAATCGGATCCTTGGTTGACCTAACTCGGGCCTGACCTACTCGGCAGCCGCCTGAGAGTATCTGCGGAAGAAACTATCTTGCTTCCACTGCGGCCGCTCAGGATTTTGCGCGATTGAAATCATTAGGCCGCGAATGACTTCTTCATAAAGTGCGGCCGCTTGCAGATCCACGGGCTGATTCAAGTCGTCGGAAGGCGCGTGATAGCGCTGGGTGAGCCAGTCTTTGAAAATCTTCGCTTCAGGAGAACCAGGCGTGACTCCAACTCCCATCGCCAAGGCCGGAATTCCGTGCCGGATGAAATTGTATTGGTCACTTCGAATGAAGATGTTTCGCTGTGGCTCCGGGTCGGGCTGCACGCTGATGCCATAAGCCTGTGCCGCCTCACGAGCCGAATCGCCAAGGTCGGATTCCGCCAGCCCGAACACGGTGAGAACCTTGAGGGGAACAATGGGCAAGAACATGTCAACGTTGATATCGGCCACCATCGATTTGGCATCGACCGTGGGATGCGCAGCGAAATATTTTGAGCCCAGCAATCCTTTTTCCTCGCCAGTGACGAACAGAAACAGAAGCGAGCGTTTGAGCTTCTCCGGCGATTTCTTCAACGAAGATGCGACGTCGAGCAATAAAGCACTTCCAGAAGCGTTGTCCATTGCGCCGTTGTAAATGCGATCCCCGTTGATCGGCTCTCCGATGCCCAGATGGTCGATGTGCGCGGAGAGAACTACATATTCATTCTTGAGCTGGGGATCGTTTCCCGGCAGCTTTGCGATTACATTTGCGGACTCGAGGTCTTTCTTTTCAACCTTAGCTTTTGCTTCGATCGAGGCTGTCAGCGGGAAGCGTGGAAGCTGCTTGCGCTCTTTCGCTACACTCAGGATTTCGTCGAAAGTGTGTCCGGATCCCTCGAAAAGCTTGCCCGCACTCGCCGGATTGAAGATCACAGCAAGCTTCTCGCCTTGGGTTTCATTGAATTCTGACCCAGCCAACACCATGCTGGGGTGTGTACGATTCACCGACATACGAGACCATGGAATATCCATCGTCGCGGGATTGGCGATGCCAACGACTCCGACCGCTCCGGCCTTGCGGAGAGTCTTCCAGCGTTCGGCTGCGGACTGATAGTGAGAGCCCAGAGAGCCCGGAATTTCGGCCGGCAAACCGTTCAAGATGACGGCGACTTTCCCATGGAGATCGAGCCCCACGAGATCGTCGTAGTTTTTCTCGGGAATGCTCAATCCATACCCCACGAAGACCAGCGGCGCCTGTAGTTCGGGTGCAAGATCGACTCGCGTGTTGAAGAAAGCGTCTTCACCAAGCGCGAGCGGCTCAACTTTACCGTTGCGGACGAGGGCGAGGCTGGAATCCTTTTCAACGATTTGCCGGGATTCGAATTTCACCGGTTGGTAGAAACCGTCGGTTCCCGCGGGTTGAAGCCCTGCGACTTTCAGTTGATCTACAATGTAGGCCTCCGCCCTCCGAAGCCCTGCGCTACCGGTCTCACGACCTTCCATGTTGTCATCGGCCAGAACCTTCACGTAGTCCCACCAGGTTTTGCCATCGAAATGAGTCGGCGCCACTTGTGCGGAGAACGCGCAGACGGCAACTAATAAACTCGCAACGGGCAGAAGCTTTTTCAACATGGAACTCAGTTCCTCCGGTTTATTTTGGGCGCGTCGCATTACACAAATCTCACCAGACCCTGCATTGATTGGCTCGCACCATGCGCGAGCCTTTCTTGCAGGAAAAAGCTTCCTGAAACTCGGGCATATTGGAGACGACATTGTTCACCCGGTATTTCGGTATGGAATGCGGGTTGGTGAGCACAAGGGTTCGCATCAGTTCGGGGCGAACCTGCTCGCACCATGAGTAGGCGTAGGACACAAAGAACTTCTGCCGCGGTGTCCAGCCATCGGCTTCCTTGGCGTCCAGCGACTTGCCCTCCGACTGCAGGTTATTGTTCACCGCCATAAATGCCAATCGCAGCCCGCCGTTATCGGCGGTGTCCTCGCCCTGGGTCAAGTGTCCGTTCTGTTTGACGCCAGCCTCCGGTATTTCTTCGGTGTATTCGTTGGCGATGCACTCTCCACGTTGTTCGTAGGCTTTCGCGTCCTCTGGCGTCCACCAGTCGCGCAGGTTTCCCTGCGCATCGAACTTGCGGCCTTCATCGTCGAAGCCGTGCGTGAGTTCGTGTCCGATCACCATGCCGATGGCGCCGTAGTTCACCACATCCTCCATCTTGCTGTCGAAATACGGCGGCTGCAGGATTCCGGCTGGAAAGTTGATGCTGTTCAACTGCGGATCGTAGTACGCGTTGATGGTGGGTGGTGTCATGCCCCACTCCTCGCGGTCGACGGGTTTCCCAATCTTATCTAGTTGCCGGTGAAATTCGAACGCCGTCGCCTCGTGAACATTGTTTAGATAACTGTTGCGACCAACTTTCACCGAGGAGTAATCGCGCCAATGATCGGGATAACCAATTTTGTCGTAGACCGCTTTAAGCTTGATTTTCGCCTGCTCCTTGGTAACCGGTTGCATCCAGTCAATGTTGGTTATGTCCTGGTCCATAGCGTGCTCGATGTCGTGCACCATTGTGACCGTGCGTTGTTTGTTCTCCGGAGGAAAAGCCGCGGCTACGTATGCCTGCCCCAGAGCCATTCCGAGGTCGCGATCAGCGGCGCGCACGCAGCGACGCCACCGAGGCAGTTGCTGTTTTGCTCCGAGCAGTGTGTGGGAATAAAAATTCCAATTCTCATCGACAAAAGCCTTGTCCATGTACGGCGCCGAACCGTGCACCAGGTGCCAGCGCAAATACACTTTCCAATCATCCACCGAATGTTTTTGGATGAGCGGTTCGAGGCTGCGGAAGAATTGGGGAGAAGTCACGATGTAGTGGGGCGAAGAGGGCGGCGCCGCGACCACCTCGATATAGCCCTTCCAGCCGAACGAGGGGGTTAGCGCCTGTACTTGCTCCAGACTCATTTTGTTGTTCAGGTTCTTGGGATCACGGCGCGCGACATTGTCCATCTGCGCTTGTGCCATTGCGGTTTCTATTGCGATGATCGTCTTCGCGTCGGCAGCCGCTTGTTCTGGGTTTTCTCCCGAAAGCGCCAGCATCTTGCTGATGTGAGTTTCGTACTGGCCGCGGATCTCCTTTGATTTAGCATCGTCCTTTATATAAAAGTCACGGTTCGGCAATCCCAGTCCGCCCTGATCAATAGAGGCTACAACTTTTGTTGCGTCGTCAAAATCCTGTTGCTGGCCGAAGCCCAGGAGCGCAGCACGAGTCTGATTATCATCGCCTTGCCAGGCGCCGGGAACGGCTTGGTGGATATGGGCCACCTGATCGGCCAGTTGCGACTTGTTCGTCATCTGAGCGATTCGCTCCAGTTCGGCTTTCAGATCGCGGGTTCCGGCAGACTCGATTCCTGATTCGTCCATGCAGGCAGCCCAGTAGTCACCGATTTTCTGTTCATAGTCGGTGCGATTGCTGGTTTGCGCGGCAGCCTTCTCCAGGGCTTCGCGCAAGATATTCTCATTCCAGTACTGCAACCCGCTGCCCGTACCCCAAGCCACTTGATCCGCAGGAATGGGATTCGCCGCGTTCCACTTGCTGCACGCGTATTGGTAGAAGTCCTGGCAGGGGTCGAGCGTCTTATCGACTTGGCTGATATCGAAGTGCTCGAGTTTAGGAGTGCTCGGTGACGCGGGTGCACTCTGCGCATTGGCACGAATGATGCCGGATACGGAACAAAGTAGAACGACGACGATCGCTGTTAAGTGGCGCATCATGATCTCCTGGGTTTGAGAACGTAGGATGTGAGAACGGATGGCTTGAAAACGGAAAAGCTGTCCGCGAAGGCGGAGTGCGAATCGATTTGGCTTGAGGCGTCGGACAAGTAGCAAATCTCTGCGTCAAGAAGTTTACCGCAGTTTGCAACGGAGCGCTTGTGGGTAGGGATGAAAGAGGTAAGAAATTAAGAGATAAAGGTGGGAGCTCTGCCCAAAGGCTTGAGCTCCCTCACGCGGCTGCAGGAACCCGAACTAGCTAGCCGGGATGATATCTGAAACGTGGATTGTGCTGGTGTTGGTGTCGAGGCTTCCGCTTACTTTCACCTGCTGGCCTACAAACGGTTTGGCTTTCTGCTGATCATCCAACTGGTAGCTCATGTCGCTGGTCTTCAGCACGTATTTGCCACCGGCCTTCACGACGGTTCCAGTAAAAGCTGAACTTTGACTGGTCTGCATCGAGCTGGACGAATCCTGGGACGGCGAACTCGGCTGTGTTGAGCCTTGCTGATCCGCGGTTGGTTGCTGTGCATCTGCGTGTCCGAGGATGGTTGCTGCGCGCTGGGCTGGGCTGACTGATCTTGTTGGGCAAAGCCTACCGCTGAGAGGGCCATCGCTAGCGCCATTGTGGCCATCACCGTCATCAATTTCTTCATTTTCATTCCTCCGGATTTGATTACGTTCTTGCAGGGCTTACTAGAGCAAGCGCCGTGCCAATTTTGTCGACCTCGCAATCCCAGCCACATAGGCTGAAGAGCGCATGGTTTGTCCACGGGGACGAGAGGTTTTTGCCGACGAACATGAAAGTTATTCGTACAGGGAAGACCGTAGGTAGGCCTTAGGGGTGCACTTTGAGGGCGTCGTTTTAGTGAACCTGCGCCACCTGAGCCAGGGCGCTTTTCAAATCGTCAGGTTTGAAGCCGAAGGGGCCGGGCTTGCTCTTGTATGCCACGCGGCCTGCGGCGTCGATCAAGTAAAGCCGATCCGGCCAGCCGGTGTACGCCTGTTCGGTTGAGTTGCCGAATTCATCCAGCACAGCGGGAATCTGTATACCTAGTTTCCGCACGCATGCTCCGGCCACGAGCGCGCGTTCCTCTTCGCTCTTCGGGCTGGCAAAAACAACATTGTCTTTGACATTGCTCTGCATCTGCCAAACATCGCTAGGGTGCGCCTCGGTGATGTAGACGACCAGGAACGCGACTTTTCCGGTGTACTGCTCGTAGAGCTTGTTAAGGGCAGGAACCTCCCGCCGGAACGGCGGTCAAGTGTAGCTTCCGAACACCAGCACGACCGGCTGTCGTTGCGCCGTAAGCGCGGACAACTGGATCTGCGCGCTCTTATCCAGCTTCGTCAGCGTAAAGTCAGGCGCGGGATCGCCGATCTGCAGCCGACCGGCACGGGACCGCGTCCACAACGTTTCAAATGGAAGCACGAGAAACGCGATCGGACCCGGTATCTTGGCCATGAAACGGGCAAATGTCTCGGGCGATTGCCGCATGATCGCGAACAGCCCGCCGCAGGCGAACACCCATAGTAGCGCGATCACGATGAATGTCGTGACCAAGACATGTCTCGCCTTACGTTTTGTGTTCGCAGGTCGTTCTGCCAAAACTTCTTTCGACATTGTTTGCCCACACCGAGAGTTACGCGATTATAGAGACCGTGCCCAGACGGTCAATAATATAAAAGGAGTAGCTGGGAATGACCGCGGAGGTTCTCAAGAGTACGACGCTGGAACTCAGCGTGTCCGCGTTATATCCTCGGAGCGTGCTTCGCCCGCTCGCGTCTGGCCGCTCCCCAACCCCGGGTTTGTTCCTGGGACTCATCATCACTCTCGCCGCAGTGGTCGCCTACTCTTGGTATATCACGGTTCAGATTTCGGGTCTTCGCGCGCTGCAAAACGATCTTGCCGGCCGGAACCGCAAAGACTCGCTTCAACTTTTGCGCATCCAGAACGACTTGAATTCCCTGGCGCTGGCCATGCGCGATATGCTCGACAACGACGAACCGTACCCTCTTACCGCTTGGTCGGCGCAGTTCCAACGCATCCGCGCGGACTTGGACGACGCCCTCAAACTGGAGGAGCAAGTCGCGGTCGCCGAGCGCACGCCGGACCAAAGACAATTCTTGGGCAACTCGATCGCTCAATTCTGGGACGCCGTCGACCGCACCTTCGCGCTCGCTCGCGATGGCAAAGAGAACGATGCACGCACACAGATTCGGGTGTCGTTACAGGCGCGCCAGGCGGCGCTGAGCACGGCAGTCGCTCGGTTGCTCGTCCAGAACAATGAAAGCGAGGAACAGGTGGCGCTGCGCATTGGGCGCATCTACGATCGCGTGCAGCGGCAGGTATACATATTTTTTGCGGCGATCTTGAGCGCGATTCTGCTCACCAGCCTGTATCTGATCCAATCCAATCGCCGGCTCTTCGCACGACTCGCGAGTCTCTCTGAGCAGCGCAGCGAACTGGCGCAGAAACTGATTTCGACCCAGGAGTCCACGCTGCTGCATATATCGCGTGAGCTTCACGACGAATTTGGACAGATCCTGACTGCGATTGGCTCCATGCTGAGCCGGGCGCGAAACCATGTGCCCGAAGACTCGCCGCTGCGTGCTGAACTACGGGAAGTTTCTGAGATTGCGCAGTCCACGCTGGATAAGGTCCGCAGCCTATCGCAGGCGCTGCACCCGGTCATGCTGGACGAATCCGGTCTCGAGAGTACGATCGACTGGTACATTCCAGTGGTGGAAAGGCAAACCGGAATTGAAATATCCTACAAGAAATCAGGAACGCCCTTTCCGGTCGACGGCAGCGTTGGCGTTCATATTTATCGCATTCTGCAGGAGGCCTTGAACAACGTCGCCCGCCATTCTGGAACTCGCCAGTCCTGGGTGCGGCTTCGTTTCCTGGCGCATGCTTTAGAGCTTGAGGTTGAGGACCACGGAGTCGGATTTGTGGAACGGTCCGCAAGGTCGGGCATTGGACTTGTGGCGATGCGCGAGCGCGCGGAGTTATTGAGCGGGAGGATCGAGTTTCTCAAGCCACCGGAGGGTGGAACGTTGGTTCGTCTCAGAGTCCCAATCGAAAAAGCAGAGCCGCATGTCCAATAAGATTTCTATCCTGCTGGTCGATGACCACAGCCTGGTGCGCCGCGGGTTTCGACGTCTCCTCGAGGACGCACGCGACATTACGGTGGTCGGGGAAGCCAGCGACGGCGCGGAAGCGGTTCGACTGGCAGAGCAGTTGCGTCCGCAAGTGATCGTGATGGACTGCGCGCTTCCGGGTATGAGCGGATTGGACGCGACCCGGCGCATCCTGCAGAAGTTTCCGGATACCGTTATCTTGATGCTGAGCATGCATTCTGAAGACACCTGGGTCCATCAGGCGATGGCTGCCGGCGCCCGCGGCTACATTCTGAAGAGCGCGGTTGACATGGAGTTAGTCACGGCGATCCGCCGCGTCGTGGCGGGTGAGGTCGTGCTCGATCCGCAACTCTCTCGCGCCACAACTTTGAAGGGTGAGGGAAAATCCGGACTCACGGTACGCGAACTCGAAGTGTTGCAACTGATCGTCGCCGGCAAGTCGAACAAGGAAATTGCAGCCGATCTCGATCTGAGCGCCAACACTGTGGCCGTTCATCGTGCCAACATTATGGATGCCCTCGGAATCCACAAAACCGCCGATCTGGTTGTCTACGCCATTCGCAGCGGCCTGGTGAACATTCGGTGAACCGCAGATCCTTCCTGCGCGGGCTCGCTGGTGCTGCCTCCGCTTCGTTTCTGCCGTTGGAATTGTTCGCCGGACCCACGCCGGAAACCTTCAATCCAGGCTTCCGCCTCGTCGACGTTACCCGTTCAGCCGGCATTCAATTTCAACACAATAGCGGCGCGTACGGAGGCAAGCTTCTTCCCGAAACGCTCGGCTCAGGCTGCGCCTTTCTCGACTACGATCGCGACGGCTGGCAAGACATTCTCCTTATTAACGGCATGGACTGGCCCGGCCACAAGCGCCAAACATCTGCGCTGCGGCTCTACCACAACAACCACGACGGTAGTTTTACCGACGTAACCCACAAGGCCGGTCTCGATGTAGAGATGTACGGAATGGGCGTCGCCGTGGGCGATTACAACAACGACGGTTTTCCCGACATCCTGATCACATGTGTTGGACAGAACCGGCTGTTCAAAAATAGCGGAAAGGGAACTTTCGTCGACGTTACCAACTCCAGCGGCCTCGGCCACCGGCAAGCCCTTAGCACGTCCGCGTTGTGGTTTGATTTTGACCGTGACGGCCGGCTTGACTTGTTCGTCTGCAACTACGTGAAGTGGTCGCCCGAGCACGATGTGTTTTGCAGCCTGGATGGGAAGCATAAGTCCTACTGCACGCCCGAGGCTTACCGCGGAGAAACCTGCTGGCTGTTCCACAATCGCGGCGACGGAACATTTGACGATGTAACGGCGACCAGCGGCATTTTCGATAGCAGTTCGAAGTCGCTCGGCGTGGCCATGCTCGACTACGACCAGGACGGCTGGCCCGATCTGCTGGTGGCTAACGACACGCAGCCCAACAAACTTTATCGCAACGCGCACAATGGCACATTTAAAGATGTCGCGGTTGAGGCAGGCATCGCTTTCAGTGCCGACGGTAAGGCGCGTGCGGGAATGGGCGTCGACGCAGCAGATTTCGATAACTCTGGTGCAGCCGGCGTAGCCATCACGAATTTTGACAACGAAATGATCGGGCTGTATCGAGCCCTCGGCAATGGCACGTATGAAGATATCGCGACTCAGGCTGGCGTCGGACTTCCTTCCAAAACCACCTTGGGATTCGGTTGCATGTTCCTCGACGCAAACCTCGATGGTACGCTGGATTTGATCGCAGCCAACGGACACATCGATGACACCGTGCGCAACATCCGCGGCAACGTCGGCTACGCGCAACCGCCGCAGCTTTTTCTAAACACGGGAAAGCGGACCTTCCGCGATGTAACTTCAGAGGTCGGCGATGCATTCGGTCAGCCCAAGATCGGACGCGGCCTGGCCTGCGGCGACTTTGATCGCGACGGTGATCTCGACATTCTTATCACGACGAACAATGGCCCAGCCTATCTGTATCGCAACGACCAACTCGCGGGAAACCGCAGCATCCGTTTTCGCCTGGTGGGCAAGCAATCGAATCGGGACGCAATCGGCACGACCGTCCGGATCTACCACGAGGGCACGACGCAATCCCGCCTGATTAAGAGCGGATCGAGCTATCTGTCACAATCCGAGCTTCCCGTCACTTTCGGTCTGGGAAAACGCGACAAGATCGAACGCGTGGTCATCCAGTGGCCCAACGGAAGAACCGAAGAATACAAGAACCTTGCGCCAGGCAAAGCCTATGAGTGCGTGGAGAGCGAAGGAATCACACCCGCCGCGGGCTTTTGAAAAGACAAGTTTGCGCGGAGCTTCCCGGCAGCGGTCAATGGAGACTTGGCGGGCGGCTGAATCGGTGGTCTACTGAATGGGTCTTTCTCATGCCACGAAATAAGGCTCTAAACGGAGAGATGCCATGCATCTTCGAAATATTGTCGTAAAGTTAGCACTCCCACTTGCACTTCTTGCGGTCGCTTTCGCGGCCAGCGGCAACGGAAAGCCAGACACGATCAAAGGTTATGTCCTCGACTCTGCTTGCGCTTTCACCAAGAATCTCAAGAAGCCAATAAGCCCCGAATGTGCGGTCGCATGCGCGAAAGCCGGCTCGCCGCTCGTAATTCTGTCCGACGGCGGGACCATTTACTGGCCCATCTCGGACGCGACACCCTCGTCCGGTCAGAACGAGAGACTCCTTCCATTTGCCGGCCAGAAGGTGACGGCCACGGGAAAGGTTTTCGAACGAGGTGGCTCGCGCGCCGTGGTCGTCGACAAAATCGAACCCGCGTCAAGCTCTAAGTAGATACAGGATCATAGTTCCAGGAGATGGTGAATGGCGAGGATGCTCGTAGTGACAAAACTAATGCTCGTTGTTTCCATCGCAACGATCTTTGTATCCGGGTTACAAGCCGAGGCGAAATCGAAAATGCAAAAGCAATCATTTGGTAAGACCGAAGACGGGCAACCGGTGAATCTCTACATCCTGACCAACAAGAATGGCATGGAAGCGGCCATCACCAACTACGGAGGCACCGTCGTCTCGCTAAAGGTTGCCGACCGGAACGGCAAGTTCGAGGACGTCGTACTCGGCTACGATAATCTCGACGGCTACGCGACCGGCAAGGCCTATATCGGCGCGACGGTTGGGCGCTACGCGAACCGGATCGCCCACGCCACCTTCACGCTTGACGGCACTACTTACACTCTGGCCAAGAATGACGGTGACAACCACCTGCACGGCGGTTTCAACAAGCACGTGTGGACTGCGAAAGATGTTTCCAGCAGCGCCGGGCAGGCGCTGGAATTAACCTATTTAAGCAAGGATGGAGAAGAAGGCTTTCCAGGAAACCTGCCGGTCAAAGTCGTGTACACGCTCACCGATCAGAACGAACTCAAAATCGATTACAGCGCGACCACCGACAAAGACACGGTACTCAATCTCACCAATCACGCTTACTTCAACCTTGCAGGTCAAGGCAACGGAGACATTCTGCAACAGCAGATTATGATTCGCGCAGATCGATTCACTCCAATTGACGCGGTCTCGATTCCCAGCGGCGAACTGCGAAGCGTCAAAGGAACTCCGTTCGACTTCACGAATTCAACTGCGATCGGCGCCCGCATCGACCAGGATGACCAGCAATTAAAATTAGGAAGAGGCTACGACCACAACTGGGTGCTGAACAACGGAACTCCAGGCTCGTTGTTTCTCGCAGCGCAAGCTTACGATCCGCATTCTGGGCGCGTGCTCGAGGTGCTGACCACGGAGCCGGGCATCCAGCTCTACACTGGGAATTTTCTCGACGGTATTCACGGAAAGGATGGAAAAGTCTACAACCGCCGCTACGCGTTCTGCCTCGAAACCCAGCATTTCCCTGACTCGCCGAATCACTCCAACTTTCCCTCCGCGGAGCTCAAGCCCGGACAACATTTTCAGTCGACGACTGTCTACAAGTTCTCGACCAAGTAATCTGCGGAAATTACGAACTTACAGCTTATTGAGTCGGTGACCATGGGGGACGATCGCGCGTCGCGACTGCGACGAACTCAATCTCCGCCAGTTATTTCAGTTTCACAAAGAGCAAGACGAAGATTGCCCAGACTCCAACCGTCATGGGAAACAGGGCCGCTTGTGCTTCCCGCAGTGAGCCTCCTCGTGGAAGGGCAAGAGAGAGGAAGAACATTGCTACCGCGGTGAGTATTCCGAGGATCAGTTTGCTTTTCCAGGTCATCGTCGTTTTTCCTCGCGTTCTGGTTTCGCCTTCTTCAGTTACTAAAATCTTCGTAGGTCAGTAGCGCACATTCTACGCCGGAACCGAATTGCAGTGTGATATTGGAACTGGTTCGTGCGGCTCGATCCGTTCTTCCCACGCGGACATCGGCCTCTTCCCGCGGCTAGCCCGAAACTACCCGAACAATCTCTTAACAATAAAGTGACAACTGTACGGCATCCCCGATGCGAGCGGCGCGTCCAACCATGTGTACGAGTCAGTGAGCCGGGGGATGCGGGTAACCCCGCTTGCAACTTGGAAAGCACGATCGGCAGGAACACAATTCGTAGGAGAAGAGCCATGTGGATGAGGTCGTGTGCAGTTTGCAAGGCACTCTTGACCAAGCTCCGGTTGAGCAAGTCCGTCCGCTGTCAATGCGGGTGGGAGTGGTAGATCGGAACGGCTGGGGAGACGGAAAACAAGAAAGGGGGAGATGTGCTGTGGCTAAAGTAATTGAGTTTTACGTACCGAATAATTTCCCAAGAAGAGTGAAATGGGTTTCGCCAGAACGGCGCGGGAAGATTCTCGCGTTCGGTACCGCGAACTCCCTTGCTGCGCCAGCCGGACTTGGCACCGGCGCAGGCGATTTTGGTAGCACCACTGCGCTGGAGAAGATTGTTCTCTCCTAGTGCAGCGGCCCCCGCTGCTGGTCGCGATAGTTAACGCCTCGGGCGCGATGACATCGGCTCGCGTCCGCCGCGAATCTGGTTACTCCGAGCGACTGGCAAACATCGTGAGCTTGCGCGCGCTTCGCTTTCGTGCAAGAATCGCGCTTCCATCTGACGTTACCTCCCAGAGTGTGATCCCCGGGCCAGGCCAGCCTGCCAAGATGGGTTCTTGCGCAGTGCCTAAATGTTCGACCAATCGAGGTGGCCAATGACCGAGCAACAAAGCACGAAAGCGGGCAGCAAGACCGGATTCCTCCACCGCAAGAGTGTGATCGCGGCAGTTGCGTTGCTCGTAGCATTGGCCGCGTGCGCAGCAGTGGTACTGATCTTCGCGATACACAACAGCCTTGAGGTGCCCCGGATCGAACGGCCCAAAGACGTCGTCTGGCTGCCGCAGAACTGGACCGAAGATCAGCGCCGCCGTTTCTACCACACCGCGCAGGGAAGCGAACTCCTGCCCTACGCCTGGTTTCTGGCACTGGAGCAGCCGCGTTTCAGTCTTCGCGGCGCGCCTCCGTTCAAAGACAATCACTACCTGCAGGGCTTCGGATTTATCCCGGATCAAGTCTACGAGCAGAACCCCGAGGCCCTGCCGGTTGGATTTACCCGCGACGATCGCTTCGTCGATCCGTACACCGGACAGAAACTCGCGGTGCTGGGAATCAGTTGTGCGGCTTGTCACACCGGCGAACTTTTCTACGGCGGGAAGGCAATCAGGATCGATGCCGGTCCATCGCTGATCAATCTGCAGAAGTTTACCGAGGCGCTCGGTCTCGCAGTGACCTGGACTTATTACGATCCCCTCCGCTTCCACAGATTCGCGGACCGCGTGCTTGGTCCCAACCACCCGCACGCCGATCAGGTTCGCCTGCGGCAGGCCCTCAAATACTATCTCGATACAACTTTCACCGAGGTCAAAGCAACCCTTCCTCTCTTTCCCACTCCCGAAGGTTATGGCCGCACCGACGCGCTGGCTCGGATTGGCAACTTCGTTTTCGGAACGGAATTGAACAATAACAAGAACCTGATAGTGGGGAATGCGCCCGTGAACTACCCGCCGATCTGGGACGCATCGTGGATGGACTGGGTCCAGTACAACGGTTCGATCCAGCAGCCCATGGGCAGGAATGTTGGCGAAGCGCTGGGCGTGCGTTCGCGCATCAACCTTCTAGGCTATCCCGGCGTACAGTTCCAGAACACCATTCGGGTAGAGAACCTGCACGAGATCGAGACTCTGCTCGGTGGCTCGGAGCCGGGCAAAGGTGTCTGGTCTCCAAAGTGGCCGGAAGAAATATTAGGAAAGATTGATCAAGGGAGAGCAGACAAGGGCGAGCAACTCTACAACCAACTGTGCCTGCACTGCCACCAGCCCCCGATGAATTCCGACGAGGGCCGCAAGCCAGAGCATTGGACGAACTTCACCGACAGCCAAGGCAGACAATTCTTTAAAGTAACCATGATTCCTTTGGCGGAAATCGGAACCGACCCGAAGGAAGCTCAGAACTTTCACGACCGGAAGGCCGATAGCGCGCCACTAGGCAAGGGCATAATCTCAGCCGGTGACGGCCTGACGTTCATTACGCAAACAGTGATTGAGCAAGCGTACGCGCAGCTCAACCTCACGCCTGAACAACAGGAACAATGGAACGGGTACCGGAAAAACGAGCTTCGGGAGCCGCTGGCCTACAAGGCCCGTCCGCACAATGGAGTGTGGGCCACGCCTCCTTATCTTCACAATGGTTCCGTGCCCAACCTGTTCGAATTGCTTTCGCCGGTTGCTGAGCGGTCCAAGGTTTTCTATCTCGGAAACAAACAGTTCGATCCAGTCAAGCTCGGTCTCGACACCAGTCCTCTCAAAGGTGCCAGCGAGTTTAGCGTTGATCTACCTGGCAACTCCAACGCCGGACACGAATTCAACGACGGCCCCAAAGGCAACGGCATAATCGGCCGCAAGCTTACAACAGAAGAACGCATGCAGATCATCGAATATCTGAAAACGCTGTAGCATCCGGTTGAAGCGGAATGGCCCGATCCTAAACAGATGAAAGTGTTAGGGTGCCCCGCTCCTTGCGCTTTTTGCAAGGGGCGGGTGCATGGGTCGCTCAATTCCTACCCTAAAATCGTAAAATGTCTCTTGTGCACGCAAGAAATATCGGCTGATTGATCGTAATGGTGGTCGCCAGCACAATCCACCGTTCAAACTTTAGGATAAACTTTAGGAGAAAAACGGAGACGCGCGGCCATGATTGAAAGACTCAAAGAGAGCCACGGAGCGGCGATCGGTTTCAAAGTTGTCGGAAGGGTTACCGCTGACGAAGTCAAAGCCTTTGAGCCGCAAATTGAATTCGTCATTGCAGAACGGAAAGAGCGGCCCATCGGCATCCTAGCCGACCTATCGCAAATGCAGGGTGCGGATTGGAAGGCTCGCTGGGACGAAATGTGCTTTCTCCAGAAGTATACCGATCACATCGCGCGCATGGCGGTGGTCGGTGCCGACAAATGGGAAGAAGTAGTCGCCATGGTTCTCGCGGGAACCGCCGTTCTTCAGGCCGAGACCCGCTACTTCACAACCCCCGAGATCAATTCCGCCTGGGAGTGGGTCCGAACCAGCAAGAACGCCGATCGCGTCCCGGTACGAACCATGTATGTCGGTTCCGGTCTCTTCAAGGACTACATCCCCGAGTACACGGACCTGTAAGACGTAATGGGTGGGCCATCATTGTTTTTTAGCGGGCGATCGTCCGTCAGTGTGAGGGCCGGGAACGTTAGACATCTCATTTGGAAGAAATCCGCCAGAAAAAAGTTGCGTCGGTGTGCGCAACGAACGGCGGCCTCGTCCTAATTTCCTAAACTGCTCTGAATATCATTCTGTCACTACAAAATTTGTGGCACTTGTGGCCGTGCCGCCGGGAGTGGTGATACCGATCGGCCCGGTCACGGCTCCAGTGGGTACGGTTGCCGCCACTTGGGTGTCCGAGTTCACTGTGAATTGGGTTGTCGCTACACCACCGAAAGTCACTTTCATGGTTTGCAACAAACTGACTCCCGTGATGGTTACCAGCGTTCCCACCGGCCCGCTGGGCGGGGAGAAACTGAGGATCTGCGGTGTCACCAAAAAGCTGGTGGCGCTCGTAGCCTTTCCGCCCGGGGTAGTGATGGCAATCTTTCCAGTCCTAGCTCCGCTTGGCTCGGTTGCCGTCACCTGCGCGTCCGAGTTCACAGTAAAACTGATTGCGGCGACTCCGCCAAACGTCACCTTCCTCGTCTGTGCGAGACTCGCCCCCGTAATTGTCACCGACGTACCCACGATCCCACCTGGCGGCGTGAAACTCGCGATCTGTGGAGTCACCCGGAATCTCTGGTTGCTCTTCAGCGTACCGCCTGGCGTCGCAACTGACACAATACCCGTCGTTGCTCCGGCCGGAACCGTGGCCGCCAAGAAAGTGTCGGACTTCACCACGAACTTGGCGGACCTTCCGCCAAACAAAACGCTGGTCGTTCCGGTGAATCCCTGCCCGAGGATCTCCACATTTTTCCCGACCTTGTCTGAGCCGCGGACAAAGCTGACGAACGGTTTGAGCCCTACGGACAGCTTAAAGATGGTGCCATAATTTGCACCTTGATAACCGGTGGCGGTCCCATAGAAGTTTCCATTGGTACCTTGAAGTAGTCCTCCGATAGGATTGCCGCCGTCTTGGCAAGGGTGTTCAGTACAAAAAGTATGCAAGGTCGTCAGGCTACCTGACGAGGTAATTGTGAAGATTGTGCCGTAGTTGGTTGGTTCGTAACCGAAAGTCGTCCCGTACAGCTTGTCGTCGGTTGCTTGAATCAGCGCCGCCTGCGGTGACGCGCCATCAGTAATGTCGAAACTGTGCAGCGTCGTCATCGCACCCTTCGGAGTGATCTTGAAGACCGTACCATAGCCGAGATCTCCGCCGGTCCCACCGCCGTTAGTCGTTCCGTACAAGTTCCCATCGCTGGCTTGAACCAGTGCACTTTCTGGATAGGACCCCTCTCCGCACTCCGGTGGAGGACAAAAACTGTGAAGCATCGTCAATGCGCCAGATCCAGTGATTCTGAAAACGATTCCGTGGTTCATGGCTCCGCCAATTTCCGTCGTTCCGTAGAAATGCCCATCGGTAGCCTGAACTAAGCCCGCCGCGGGCTGAGCTCCATCATTGGGGTAACCAGTAAAGGTATACAGCGTTCTGAACCCGCCTGCTGGCGTGACTTTGAATACCGTTCCGCAGCCGTAAGGCGCATTGCATGCGAGATTCCCCCCTTGGTAAGTTGTCCCATAGAAGTTACCGTCGCTAGCCTGAATAAGCCCTCCAAAGAGCATTGCGCCGTCAGTGGCGTTGAAACTATGCAGCGTTGTCAGTGTGCCCCTTGGCGTGATGTTGAAGACCGTACCATAACCATCGGCCCCGCCCCTGAGGGTTGTCCCGTAGAACTTGCCATCGTTGGCCAATAGCAATTGGGCGCCGGGGTTGGCGCCATCTGTGGACTCGAAAAGGTGCAGCGTAGTTAACGTCCCCGCGGGAGTGATTTTAAATACCGTTCCGCAGCCGGACGTGTCACTGCAAGTCGGGTCCCCGCCATCGTAAGTTGTCCCGTAGAAATTACCGTCTCTGCCCTGCACCAGAGACCCATAGGGATTGGACCCGTCGGTTCCGTTGAAATCCGTCAGAGTATCAAATGTCTGTGCTGCTGCGGCAATGGCCATCGCAGCGCAAAATAGAAGCACAGCGCAAGCCGATCTCCACGAATCAAGCCTAGCCAGTTTGACCGGGTTCAGCAAAAACCAGGAAGTTTTCAACCGGAATCCCCTTTCGAGCAAACGCCGACAAGTATATCCCCGTTTTCCTGCTGGCAAAGCATAAGATTTTCGTCCCGGTTTACTGTCGAAAACGTCGCGAATGCGTTTGTTTGACTGGTTAATGCCGGGTGTGAATGCTATTGGCGCGCTGCCCATCCTTTTCGCTTTCCACGGAAGAACGGTGGTACAGATTCCCAATTTGGAACCGTGGCCGCAGCCCTCCATTTTCTCCTTGATCTCACCCTCCAACTTCCGATAACATACATGTGTACAGATTATCTGTAAGATAATATACGATCTTTGACAACCTGACCCCGAGCGCAGCTTCCTGGCAATTCTAGGGAGTAGTCCGGGCAAATCCAAAACGGACCTGCAGGCCTTGAGAAGCACATAACTCTAATGTTTCCAAGATTTTGCCTCTAACTACCTTTAGAACCATAGATCTGGGAGGCAAGAAAATTTCCGGTCCTTTGTTTTCTAGATTTTGCGCCAAAAACGCGAGTTTTTTTTGAGGTAAATTCTGCACCAGAATGTGTGCAGAGAGATCGAGGCCTGGGGGCCGTCGCGTTCGGCCCAACGCACTAGGTCGCACGCGCCGAGCGCGCCGCGGTAGGCCGCTCGGCATTTGCGTAATGGGAGTTCTTCACCGCGTACATGCGGCGGTCAGCTTCCGCCAGCAGGTGCTCGGCGTTCGTGCCATCCGCCGGATAGAAAGCCTGGCCGATGCTCACCGAGACCAGACCCTCGCCGCAAACGACTTTTCCGACGTCTGCGATGATAGTTTCGACACGTTGCGCCATTTCTGCGGCCGCTTCCCGATTGAGACCTGGGGCAATGACGATGAATTCGTCGCCGCCCATGCGAGCCGCATAATCGTATTCGCGGCAGGACTCTTTCAAAGCCTCGGCAAACATCTGCAGCAGTTTGTTGCCTTGAAAGTGTCCGAAGCGGTCATTCACTTGTTTGAAACCGTTGAGGTCGGAAACGAAAACCGCCAGCGGCAGATTGGAGCGCTTGCATCGCGCAATCTCGCGATCGAGGTGCAGGAAGAGGGACCGCGCATTGGGAAGCCCGGTCAGATAATCCGTCGTCGCTGAATCCTCGGCCAAGCGATATTTCAGCGCATTTTCGATAGTAAATCCGAGTTTAGAACTGATTGCGAGCAGAATTCGCAGGTGATCTTTACTGAACGCGTCCTGGTGAGTGCGATAAAGCGCCAACACGGCGACCACACCTGACACTCCCTCGAGCGGCACGGCCAGCGCCGAGCGCAGCGTGCTGTACTTGGTCGGATCATTGAGATATCCGGGCTCGACCGATGGATTGCCATTCAGAATCGGCTTGCTGTTCTGCGCAACCCATCCGGACAATCCTTCGCCAAGCGGAATCCTCAAAGAGGAGAACAGCCGGAAGTTATCGCCGCTGACATACTCGGGAGTCAAGATGTTGTCCTGTTTGAGATAGACCGCCATGGAGTCGTATGGCACCAGCCTCTTCAGCCGCACCGAGAGCATCGAGAGGGTATCGTCGACGCTCAGCGAGTTGCCCAGGTCATGACTCAGCTCGAAGAGCATTTGCGCCTCCTGCCGCGCCGCGGCGATGTAGGAAAGATAATCGCGGCGTTGCTCGGCCGGATGCGCAACAGGGGTTTCGGATTCGGCGAACCCCGCAGCCGGGGCCGATCCACGTTCCACTTTAATGTCGGTCGATAGTTTTGCCGGAGCTTTCGGAGGCTGAGCGTGCGCGAGTTTTTCCAGCTCAACATAACGGCGTTGCAAAACCTCAACCACGCGCGGGTCGAAACTCTTGCCCGCTTCGTCGACTACGCGGGCCATGGCTTCATCCAGGGGCAGCGCACGGCGGTATTGCCGATCGGTAGCCAGCGCATCCAGGCAATCGACAGCCGCCAGGATTCGCGCCCCGATCGGTATGGCTTCGCCTTTCAGTCCGTTTGGGTACCCGCTGCCATCCCATTTCTCGTGATGCGCGCTAACGATGGGCACAACGGGATAAGGGAATTCGACTTGTTCCAGAATCTCTGCCCCAATAATGGGGTGAATCTTCATCTTTTCAAATTCTTCCGGCGTGAGTTTGCCCGGCTTGGAGATGATGTGTTCGGGAACCGCGAGCTTGCCGATGTCATGCAGAACCGCAGCGGCCTGCAACGCTTCGGTTTCGTCTTCGCTTAAACCAAGATCCTTAGCGAGCTCGATGGCGTAGATGCGAACCCGCTGCAGATGATCGTGAGTGGTATGATCTTTGGCTTCGATTGCCAACGCGAGGGCTTCGATAGTTCGCAGGTGGAGATTGGATACCTGCTCAGCATGCCGCGTTTCATCCTCGAGCTTGCCGAGATAAAGCCGATACGAGCGATACATGAGATACACGGGAGGCAGCACAAGAAGCGAGGACTGCCATCCAATATGCCGATTCAGGAAGCTCACTAAACCAGCGATCGCCGCGCCCACGAGGTAGTAAGGGAAAGACCAGAAATAGCATTCGGACCATACCTTCAAGACTGGCTTACCTTCGGTCAATCGGATGATGGTCGCCATAGCGAAGGTATTGAAGGCGAAGTATGTGATCGCTACGAGAAGCAACGCCAGGGGATCGCTGCGATGCAGTCCATGAGTTGTGACCGCTTGGTAGACAACGTAGGCCGCGGCCGTTCCGACCGGCAGCTGCGAGAGATTGAAGATGACGTGGATCGATTTGAGGTTGGAGGATCTCCAGTAAGACTGAACCAGAACCGCCGCGAACCCGATCACGAGGGTTTCCGCGAAGCTCATCTCCAAAACCCCCAGGAGAATGAACAGGAAGTTCACGGACATGGTGCCGTTGATGCCGGGCAGTTTTATTTTCAAGGATGAAGCCAAAAGGGCGACGGCCAAATAGCACAGGAATTTGAGCGGATCCGTCGATTGCCAGTTCGACAGTGCAATGTAGAAGCACCCCACCGCGGCAAGCGCCATGGCTGCGATAAACACTTGTGCGCCAACCTGACGGGGCAAGCTTTGGGACATTAGAAGATTCTGGCTCAGGGTGAAGGAAATGTCCGGGCAAAACGAGTCCGGCCGATTACCATCGTGTTCTGCTTATGATTCAATGAGTTAGGCACCACCGGCGACCTCCTTCATGGGTGTGAAGTGGGGTTCTGCCGGATGGATTCGAGTCCGCAGTACGCAGGCGTCGGTGCTAGGCTAATCGCGGAGTGTATCCATCCTCGATATCCGCAATGACATGGCGTAGGAGGTTTGCGATCTCGCTGGCAGGCATCCTGCTCGCCACACTTCCTGTATGCGCAGTTGAAGTCCAGGGTGCGGCGTCGAAGAGCAAGGCGGCAGATTCCTGGTCGGTCAGCTACAAGCCATTGCGGTTGGTCAATGGGTCGCCGATTGTGTTCCACGTGGTTTCGCCGGAGCCATTAAAGTCGCTCGCAGGTAAATGGATCGAGCATGAAGTGTTCTTTTCGTCCGATTCGCGGGGCAAGGTTTGGTATGGACTCGCCGGCGCGAGCCTGGAAACTCACCCTGGAAATCACTCGCTGGAACTCAAGGGCGTAACTGCAACTGGGAAGGATCTCTCATTTCAAAAACAAATTGCGGTTGGAAAGGGAAAATATCACAGCATCGCAGCCAGTGTTCCCAAGCAATATACGGAACCCAATGCTGAGCAACTTCAGAAAATCGATCAAGACAAGGCGCTCAAAGAGCGCGCATTTGCACATGTGACTCCGGAACGCGAGTGGGCCGGCAGCTTTCACCCGCCGGTAAAGGCGCAGATCTCCGATGTGTTTGGAACCTCCCGCACCTTCAATGGAAAAGTGCAGAGTGTGCATCAGGGGCTCGACTATGCCGTCCCGGAAGGCACCTCGGTCGCGGCGGTAAACAGCGGAACGGTTCTGCTGGCGCAACCGTTATACTTCGAGGGCAATTGTGTGGTGCTCGATCATGGTCAGGGTTTACTCACTCTCTATATGCATCTTTCCAAGATCGAGGTCAAAGAGGGCGATCGCGTCACCAGCGGGCAGAAACTCGGAGTGAGCGGTGGAACGGGGCGCGCCACGGGACCGCATCTGCATGTGGCGGTGCGCTGGCAGGGGGTTTACTTGAATCCGGAAACTTTGCTAAGTCTCCAATTGCCATGACTTTTTGCGTGGCGTAGGCTGGGTTCCGGGACGCGGGCTCGGCGAAAAGTGAAGCGTATCTTTGAGATCCAGATTACGAATTAAGCGGTGGAGATAATTTGCATGGACGCCAAGAATAAGCGCGGCCTCCGTATAGTTCCCCTTCGACTGCGCCAGAGCTTGAACGATTAACTGCTTCTTTAGTTCTTTCACCTGGAGGTGATATTTTGCGCCTTCAGAGCACGGGGTAAGTCCTTTCTCCATGATGGATTCCGGCAGATCCTCAGGTTGAATCACATCCGACGCACTCAGCACCAGCGCATGCTCGATGGCGTTCTCCAGTTCGCGTACATTTCCGGGCCAGTCATAGTTCGCCAGGCATACCCTGGCCTCGGGAGAAAGTTTCTTGCTTCTGGTGTTGGATTTCTTGACGTACTTGGCGATGAAGTACTCAGCGAGCATCCCTACGTCTTCGCGACGCTCTCGAAGCGGAGGCATGACTAACGAGAGGACATTCAGCCGATAAAAGAGATCCTTGCGGAACGTTCCAGCCTTCACGGCTTCTCCGAGATCCTGATTGGTGGCGGCGATGAGACGTATGTCCACGGAGATCGGACGAATGCCGCCCACGCGCTCGAATTCACGTTCCTGTAGCACTCGCAGCAGTTTGACTTGCAGAGCGGGCGCCAGTTCTCCGATTTCGTCGAGGAATACAACGCCACCGCTCGCCATTTCCAAACGGCCCTTCTTCTGCGCAACGGCGCCAGTGAACGCGCCTCGTTCGTGGCCGAATAATTCGCTCTCCAGCAGGCCCTCCGGAATGGCGGCGCAGTTGATCGCGATGAACGGCTTACTTGACCTTGGACTGTTGCGGTGGATGGCCCGAGCCGCCAGTTCTTTCCCGGTTCCGCTCTCGCCCTGCAGGAGCACGTTCGAGTCGGTCGGCGCGACTCGCGCCAGGAATTGATAAACGTCCTTCATCCGGGGGCTTTCGCCAACCAGGTTGTGGTCAAGATTGATTTCCGCTGAAAGCCGGAGGTTTTCCTGTTCCAACCATTGCATTCGGCGAGCATTCTCGAGCGCCGCCGCGGAAATGCCCGCAATGGCCGCCACCAACTGGAGGTGATCTTCGTCAAAGCGGCAGGCTGCGTCACAAGTGTCCAGATAAATACAGCCGGTCACTCTCTCGAACATGATCACGGGTACGCACAGCAATGAGCGGACCTGGCAATTCACCAGGCTCTCTACCTCGGCCAAACCATTCGAGCCGGGGACGTCAGCTCCCAGAATCGCGAGACCTTCTTTCATGACTTGACGAGTAATGGTGCGGCTGATGGGGACCGGCAACATGGACTTGGCGATACGATGCCGCGCGAAGACCGAAGCGAAGGGCTCGTCGCCTTTGCCATCCAGCAATATGGCGCCGCGCTCGGCTGGCACCACCTCAAAAATCAGAGTGAGGATTTGCCCTTGCAGTTCGTCGAGATCGCGGATCGAATGTACGGCTCGGCTGATCTTGAGCAGTGCGTTCAAGTTGCGCACGACGCTGGAGTTTGCTGGAAGCTCTTTGAGAACTCGATCCGGCTGCAGGTACAGCGCATCTTGTGGACGAAACTGCGCGGTCGCCTGGGTCATACTGTCTTCGTACTCGACCCTGCCGGCAGCTGGTTCCTCCGCTTCGTCATTGAGCAGCAATAAAAAGATCGAATCGCCAACGGATATTTGGTCTCCGTGACGCAGGTGTGCCTCTTTGACGGCCACGCCATTCACCAGTGTGCCATTACGGCTATCGAGGTCCCGTATCTTGTAACCGTCGCCGTCCTGACTGAGTGCGCAGTGGCGACGCGACAGGGACGGGTCGCTGATGGAAAGCAAATTGGAGGGGTCGCGGCCAATGTGAATCTCCGTGTTGGGGAGGGCGAAGGTCAAATCTTTGGACGGTCCAGCGATCACGAAAAGCCTTGGGTTCACTGCAATCCCTCGTCACATGCACTCCTCATCTAACATACTTCCTGCCGGATTTACAAAACTATCTGCCCTTGTTCCACTATCCGAACGGATAGGTGGGCTATCTGTTCGGATAGTGATTTTGAGGCTGCAGGGGCGATCCCGCGCTGTTAGCAGAGAATGCGACCTAATCAAATCAGTTATTTAGAACCGAATTGTCGGCGCTCGACAGCCCCACGGCCGTGGTCCGCTACGTGCACTTGAGGTCATAGGCCCTGACCTGGCGAAGCGATGGGGGAAGCGCTTTTGGCAGTCTTGCTGGGAATAGGCTGAATCGGGAGTCTGGCGACCCCCTCATCAGACTCCCGATTTTTTCCTGTTCCTTCGCATGTGTACTATATCGTACTGTGATAGCACATTAAGAGGACGGAGATGACACGGACTCTCTGTTATTCCAAACCACCCTCACCTGCCTCTTCCCCCCCCCCCCCCACCGACTATGGACAAGATCTTTGTGGATGAGGCACTCCGGGCCTATCAGGATAAGACAGGGGACATGCGCCCCTGGCACTTACTACCTGTCGCCGTTACCAGTCAGATTCTGATGGATGCTCAGCGGCGCAAGAGCTGCCGTCACGGGAAATTCCCTCAGCCAGCAACCGCCGACGGCTGCGCCGAGAGTTGAGTTTCTGGTTGGTCCACAGGAACTCCGTCGCGAAAGCTCACACTTCTACCTGAGATCGCTGGAACGCGTTCGCCCGGAACCAGGATGCCGACCAGGTTCAGCGGATCAGCGGCGGACAGGGTGACGGTTTCTCCGGTCGGCGGCATTTTTCGCGTGGCTCGCAAAGACTCTACCGCAACCGGCAAGGCGAATTGCTCGCCGAGGAATCCATCCACGAAACGGCCACCGCGAATTTCGCCGCGATCTTCCAGCCGGCGAAATGCCATTTGCAATTCCCGCCACTTGGGCAGATTCGTTTCTCGGGCCAGCACATCCCGGAAGACGATTCCGTAGCGTTTAAGCAGCATCCAGCACGTGGCTTCGACCGTCCGGTTGCGCTCGACATCCTGGTCGGTATAAAGCAAAGCCCATCGCCCGGAGCTGTGCCGCGGACGTGCGCTGCGCCCGCTGCCTTGTCCGGCACGCCGCTTCGGATCGATGAGAGAGCGCAGGTTGTCGAAGCCGTCGGCGGTCACAACTCCAGCGGCCACCAGTTCCCACAGAGCCGTTTCGACTTCAGCTTTGAGTTTGTCGGTGCCGCGGACGATGTCGGCGAAGAACGAGGCTCCGCGCTGCGCGCAGGAAATCCAGCACCTGCCGCGCGCCGTCACTCAACCCGCGTGCTTCAGGCTGATTGGCGGCGGGATTGTGGGAAGTCATCCAGTCGGCCTCTTCACGCACGAAGAATGTAATCGGAGCAACGCTGGTGGGAATCACCCGCCGCTTGCCAGCGGCCGAGTCTTCGAGCGTTGCCGGATGCGGAGACAGGCGTCCCCAGCCTACAGCGCCGGTCAGGCAGAGTTGATCCAGCCACTGAGGATCGTAGTTCGCAATGCGCCTCGCCAGGATTTGCCGCTCCCACGCATTGGCAGGGATTTCGAATCCTTGAAGCTGGCGCAGAACGTCGAGCGTGGCCCGTTCGCCCTGGACCTGCGTTCCCGGCGCGACGTGCTGCCAGCGCAACAGCCAGCGCATGAACTGCGCTGCCGTTATAGGCTCGATCTGCTTGCGCAGGGTCGCGACCGTGAGTCGATGGATGCGCGCCAGCAAGCGCCGCTCGCACCACTCGAGTTCGTGTGGCGTGGGCGCCCCCGCCCGCGGCCCTTGATCGGTGAACTTGCCGCGCAGGATCGCGCCACTAGCTTCCATGCGAAGCAATGCGACTTTTCGATTTCAGAGGCAGGCAGCCCGAGCAGTGATGCCAAGTTGTTCCGCCGTGACGGGACCGAGGTGTGCCATCCAGCCGGTGACCAGCGCCAGCAGAGCGTCATCGCGCGAGGGAAGTGTGCTCTCGACTTCGCGCAGGCGCCCGGTCAAAACTGGCGTCCGGGAAGAGCAAAGAAAAGGTCTGGGCGCGCTCGGCTGCGACCCAGTAGTGCCGTGCCGCTGCCGAAGGCTGCGCTGTCGAGCCGCGCGTCCAATCTCGGCACGTGGCACCGCCCTGGCTGCGTCGAAGAAGGCCGATAGCTGGCGTCAATTCTGTGGCGGCAAGAACCTGCTCAGCTTCGCTGAACTGGACAGCCGAGGGCGGCTGTCCCCACGCGGGCACAGCGATCAACGTGTGCAGCACGTCGTGCAGTTCGTCTGCGTCGCGGACATCCGGCCACGCCTCTTCGCGGACTTGGGCAATCGCTGCTGGATCGAGCTTGCCGACTTCCTCCAGAACCGATTCCGGCAGGATCCGCCGCATCTCCACAGCCCGCGCGCGCCGCTCTTCGAGCGGCGCGTCATCGAGATAGGCATAGGGATTCGCGTTGAGGATCTCATGCGAAAATTGCGACGGAACAGGCGTGTCCACGGCCACGCAGCGAATGCTGCCGTCCTCCATCCCGCGCAACAGATTCTTCAGACCGTCCAGATCCATGGCCTCGGTGAGCACGTCTTTCATGACTTCATTCACCAGAGGATGGTCGGGAATCTGAATGTCTCCCGCAATATTTTCCTGGCAGGCGGCGACGTCGGGAAATACCGAAGCCAACAGATCGTCGGAACGCATGCGCTGAATCTGCGGCGGAACTTTCTTGCCACCTTGAAAGCGCAAAAGGCCAGAGCGCGGTTGGCGTCCCAGCGCCAGCGGGTTCCGAAGATGGGCGAAGCCAGCGCGGCCTGCTCCAGGATGGGCTGCACGGTTTCAGCATTCAGGAAATGAAAAACGTCGGCGAGAGGAAAACTGTGTTGCTCGGCCAGCGCGATGTTCAGCCCGTTGTCGGTGGCTGCGGCTTGCAGTTCGAAGTTGAAGCTGCGGCAGAACCGCTTGCGCAGGGCCAGGCCCCAGGCTTTGTTGATTCGTCCGCCGAAGGGGGCATGGATCACCAGTTGCATCCCGCCGCCTTCATCGAAGAAACGTTCGGCGATGATGGTGTGCTGCGTGGGCACAGCTCCCAGCACGGCGCGTCCCTGCAGAATGTATTCGATCATTTGCTCGGCGCCGGAGTCGTCCAGGCCGCATTCTTCTTTCAGCCACGCAACGGTCTCCGCGACTTCGGGCTGGCTGTGAGAGACTCCGATGGGCGAGGTGTTCGGCAGCCGGTCGCTGATCTCCTGCCGCAGATCGGCAACATGCAGGGAGAGCTCCTCGGTTCGCGCCGGAGCTTCGCCGCGCCAGAAGGGAACGCTGGGCGGCGCGCCGTGGGCATCTTCCACCAGCACGCGTCCCGATTTGCCTTCGACCCGGCGAATTCGCCACGAGGTGTTGCCCAGCAGCATGATGTCGCCCGCGTTGCTCTCGACGGCAAAGTCTTCGTCGAGCGTGCCCACGACAATTCCTTCGGGCTCGGCGACGACGGTAAACAGCGCCGTTTCGGGGATGGCGCCGCCGCTGGTAATTGCCGCCAGCCGGGCGCCGCGTCGCGCGCGCAGCTTGCGATTGATGCGATCGCGATGGATGTAAGCGCCATAACGTCCGCGCCGCGCGGCAATACCTTCGGAGAGCATTTCGAGAACCGCTTCGTAAGATTCGCGCGAAAGATTGCGATACGGATACGCCCGCCGCACCAGGGCGAACAGTTCGTCTTCGTCCCAGCCGGATCGTGTGGCGGGCACTCCTGTCCGCGTGTCGGAGACGCCGACAATTCTTCGCTTCGCCGAGATTTTCGTCACCGTAGACGCGGCAGAGCGTCCGCGAACCACCACCAGCGGCGCAAATGGCAACGATCTGCTGGGCCAGAATATCCAGCGGCGACATCGGGGATCATGATGCGATCGAGATCGCCTTGGCGGATGGCTCGCACCAGCGCCGCACACTCCTGCAGTTCATCGCGAGTGGTCACAAAGAAGCGTCCCTTGGGCACGGCGCCCCGCCAGTGGCCGGAGCGTCCCACCCGTTGCAGAGCCACGGCAATGGCTCGCGGAGAGCTGATCTGTACGACCAGATCCACTGTGCCGATATCGATTCCTAATTCCAGCGAAGCGGTCGCGACCAACACTTTGACTTCGCCATCTTTGAGCTTCTTCTCCGCAGCCAGGCGCAATTTGCGGGAGAGGCTGCCGTGATGGGCGGCGACATTGTCTGGGCCGAGTTTTTCGGCCAGATGGTGGGAGATTCGCTCCGAGAGTCGCCGCGTATTTACGAACACCAGCGTGGAGCGATGCTGCTCGACCAGTTCTACGAGGCGGTCGTAGATCTCGTCCCACATTTCGTTGGTCGCGATGGGACCGAGTTGGCTGGCGGGAACTTCGACGCGAGATCGAGCTTGCGCTTGTGGCCGACGTTGACGATTACGGGGTCTGGACGGCCACTGCCTGTCAGGAAATGTGCAATTTGTTCAATCGGCTTTTGTGTCGCCGAGAGGCCAATGCGCACCGGCGGACGATGCGTCAGACGCTTCCAGCCGCTCCAGCGAGAGGGTCAGATGAGCGCCGCGTTTGTCATCGGCCACCGCGTGGATTTCATCCACGATCACCGTTTCAACGTCACGCAGGATCGCCCGGCTCTTCTCCGCGGTAAGCAGGATGTAAAGCGACTCCGGCGTGGTCACCAGAATATGCGGAGGGCGCTTCAGCATCGCCCGGCGCTCGTGCATGAGCGTGTCGCCGGTGCGGACAGCGGTGCGAATCTGTGGCATCAGGAAGCCGCGTTCGCCGGCCATCTGCAGAATTTCGCCGAGCGGGACTTCGAGGTTCTTCTGGATATCGTTGCCCAGCGCCTTCAACGGCGAAATGTAAAGGACCTCGGTGCGGTCCTGGAGATCGCCTGCCAGCGCTTTGCGCACCAGTCGATCAATGCAGGCGAGAAATGCGGCGAGCGTTTTGCCGGAGCCAGTGGGTGCAGAAATGAGCGTGGTGTGACCAGCCAGAATGTGCGGCCATCCCTGCTCCTGCGGCTCAGTGGGCGTGCCGAACCGGCGGACAAACCAATCCCTGACGAGAGGGTGGGCCCAGTCGAGCGGTGAGGCAGGGAAGACATTGAGAATATTGTAGCCGGAGAAAAGAGATTTCGTAAAATGTTCGCCTGAACGAGCTCTGGTTTGGCTAACCGCTAGGAGCTAGGAGCTGAATCAAAAAGCCCACCGGTTGTCTGCTTGGGGCGTGCTCGGGTCGACAACCGATGGGCTACCGTTTCTCCTTACTCACCCTGTGTTTTCAGGAGTATTCTCCAGTAGAAACCCAAACGGGAAAAAGTTGCGGGAAAAATGTAAAATTTTGTAATTTCCTAAAGTGATGAAACGGCGCAATTTACTCCGGGATCGCCGGGGGCCGGGATGCCATCAGTTGGGTGAAACGAGTATCTTTGCGCAGACCCGCGAAATCAGGATCCTTATAGACGTCGTCGATTCCCTTGTAGCCTTCCTCCATGGCGCGCCGCAGGTATTGCAGGGAGCGATCGGGATCGCCCTGCTTGGCATAAAGCTTGGCGATCATGTAGTCAAAGCGGGCCCGGTCCTCGGGCGACGGCAATTGGGCGGAGACTCCGTTACGCGACGTGCGTTCAAAAATATCGGGATCGAGCTGCAAGGCGCCTTGGCGTAGGCTCGACAGCTTTTTCCAACTCTTTCTTTCCGAAATATGCCGCTCCCAGATTGTTGTAGAACGAGGCGAAATCCGGCTTCAGCCTGATGGCCTTCTCGTATTCCTTGATGGCCTTCCCGTACTTCTTTTCCAGAAATCAACCACGCCTAGGTTGTTCCAAGCGTCGGCAAACTGACGGTCCAGCTTCACGGCGCGTTCGAAGTCCTTCCCGCTTCCTTGTCGCGCCGAATCCAGTTCCGTGATGCCGGCCTTGTTGTAGAGCGAGGCTGACGGTTTCTTCGCCAAAGCTGCCCGGTAGTAATCCAGGGCGTCGAGGTAGGCTTTCTGGCCGCGGAGTTCATCGCCGCGCGCGTCCAGTTCGTCTGCCGAAGCAGTGGGAGCGGTGGCTCGGCGCGCGTAGTGGCAGGCGGCGTGATTTGCACCAGCGTCGAGTTGGGCGTGCAGGTTGGGTAAGGCAGAAACTGACAAGGTCAGGCGAACAGACAGAGTACGATGCATAGGCTCACCTCCAGAAAAACCGGGCGAACTCCCTACAGGTCTATTGACACCTTCAAACCAAACAATGTTCCTTCACTGGGGCGCATTTCCGTCTGTGCCGGAGTCGGCGGCGGGTTAGACGATTTGTCGCTCTTAAAGATACCCGCTACCTTGCCAAAAAATCCCTTTTTCTTCTTTGCGTCCTCGGCGGCGTATCCTCCGGCGTTGCTCTGCCGCTGGGCGGCTTGCATCCGGAGGCAGGGCCTTGTCGCCTCCCAATCCAAACATGCGCGAGAAGAATCCCTTGACTCCTGTGCCCTGCTCGCAGGTTTGTTCGGCTCCGTACCCACGATAAATGCCGAGGTATAGGTGTCCGGGCAGGATGGTGTGGCCAGCAGATTGGTGGCCTTGTCGAGTTGCACGTCGACCACGCCCGTTGGCTGGGTGAAGGAATGAACGTCCGAGTAGGGCCGCAAGGTGACGGCCTTTTTCATGAACTCCGCCCAAATCGGCGCGGCGGTTTGGGCGCCGCTCAGGCGAATGTCGCTGTAATCGTCGAAGCCCACCCAGACAATGCAGAGCAGGTTGCTGGTGTAGCCTGCGAACCAGCCATCATGAGAAGTTCCGGTTTTTCCTGCCGCGGGCGCGGTGAAGCCGAGGGTGCGCACCGTGTACGCGGTTCCGAAATTAAATACGCCCTCCATCATGTTGGTCATGACGTAGGCGACGCGGGGATCGAGCACCTCTCGTTTGTCCTGCTTCCAGTCCATGACCACATCGCCGGCAGCGTTGCGCACAGAATTCACCAGCAATGGCGAAATCCGCACTCCCGAGTTGGCGAAAACTGTGTAAGCCCCAGCCATATCCAGGGGCGTGGCGTCATAGGCGCCCAGCGCCATGGCGGGAGTGGGTTTCACCGAAACAATCCCCGCGGCTTTGGCCAAGTCCGCGACCTTGTCATAGCCCACTTCTTCCGCCAGCTTCACGGTCGCATTATTCAGCGACATCGCCAGAGCGTAACGGGCGGTGACGTCGCCGTGATACTCCTCTTTGTAATTTCTAGGCTCGTAGATCTGATCGCCGTAAGCGAACGTGGTGGGCTGGTCGGTGACCATGGAAGCGGGCGTAAACACCGGGTTCCCCCCTTACGGCGGTGTTCATGGCGGCGGCATAGACGAAGGGTTTGAAGATCGACCCGGTGGGCCGCTCGCGACCGCGTGGTCCAGTTGGCTGAAGGCGTAGTTCCTGCCTCCCACCAGGGCCAGCACTTCCCCGGTGTGTGGATCCATTGCCACCAGCGCGACCTGCGCCTGCGGACCGGGTTCCACCTGGTTTCGAACTTGTTCTTGCCTACCTTGATGCGCTTGGTGCGGCGCTTGGTGACCTGGTCATCTACCAGCTTGATCCCATATTCGACTGCCTGGGCAGCTGCCCGCTGGAGGTCGGGGTCCAACGTCGTGTAGATGCGGTAGGACTGTTCGTTCAACTCGCGTTCGTTGAACTTGCTGGTCAGAGTATCGCGGACCAGATCGACAAAATACGGCGCGTCACTGGCTTCCACGTTGGGCGGCGCCAGCTTCAGCGGCGTGGCTTTGGCTTTGTCGGCTTCGCTCCGGGTGATGGCGTGGGTTTCCACCATACTCTCCAGAACCAGGTTGCGGCGTTCCAAAGCCCGCTCGGGGTGACGATAGGGAGATAAATAACTGGGCCGCTGGATAATCCTGCCAGCAATGCCGCCTCGGGCAAGGTGATATCTTTCAGGTCCTTGTTGAAGTAGGCGTGCGACGCTTCCGCCAGTCCGCTGATGGTGAACGAACCGCGCTGGCCCAGGTCCACCCAGTTGGCATAGAACTCGAAAATTTCCTGCTTGCTGAATTTTTGCTCGAGCTCCTCGGCAATCAGCATCTCTGTCAGTTTGCGCTTGATGGTTTTCTGTGGAGTCAGAAAGAAGCCGCGGGAAAGCTGCATGGTCAGCGTGGAGCCGCCCTGTTCATGCCGCTCGTGCATGAAGTCGATCCAGGCGGCCTCGGCCATGCGGAGAAAATTCACGCCGCTATGCTGGAAGAAGCGCCGGTCCTCGATGGCCAGCACCGCGTCCACCATGATCTTGGGAATCTGGTCGTACTTCACGACCTGGCGCTTCGAGCGCTGCTCCACGTCAAATAGCGCCGTGATCATCTGGGGTTCGAGTTCGTAGGCGGACAGGTCGCCCGACTTGCCGGTGATGCTGACCACTGCCGTCCTGAATGTGAATGGTGGCTGGCTCGGGGCTGTGGTAGGACTGTGGGCCGGGCTTGACTTCGATGCCGGCCTTCAGCGCCGGTAGCTCCCGATGGGCGAGTTCCCGTTTTCGGAATATCCCGCGCGCTGGAGTTGCGCCGCAATCTCGCGCGGCTCGATCTTCTCATCCACCTTGACCAAATGCGGTATGGCATAGATTTTGGCCGAACTGCTGAATACCGGCCCTTTGAAGCGCTGTTCAATGATGCGGTCGTACTTGATGTAGTAGTAGGAAAACCAGGCGCTGATGATTACGCCCAGCACCACGAAAGTCGCCAGCGCAATCCGGATGACCGGGTCGCGGGAGAAGCCCCTTGCCTGCTGTCGGGCTTTCTTTCGCCTCGGAATCTTTACTTTGATGGCCACTTGGATTCGCGGAGTCACTACCTGCCCGAGCCAGACGCGCTTCCTATCAAGCTGACGGTGGGAATCCGTTATCCCTAGATGCAGGAATCGTCACTCCGCGCCCGCAATTCGGCGGAGCGAAAACCAGTCGAGAGCTCCCAGAGTCCGGCTCCGACATTCTAAATCACGCCGTCCACAGCCGGTCTAGAAGGGACTGTGGTTCTCGGTCGAGGGGTCAAAATGCAGATCCACGGGTAACCCGGCAGATCCACATGAACCACATAGGGCGCCCGGATGCTCACGAGCCGGTGCCGGTGGTGCCGTGGCGCTGAACCTTGATTGGTCTTTGCTGAGCGGGATTTCGAGCTCTTGCGCCTTCTTGAAGAGGTTATCCTGAATTTCGGCCTCAGGCTTGGTGGTATAGGTCTGCAGCGTGGCTTCGGTCTTGACGATGTCTTCGAACTGGTAATTCGCGTAGTAAACAGGGATCAGCTCCGCCCCCAGAAGATCACCGCCACAATGACGAATATGCCGAAAAGAAGTTTGATCGTACCCATAGCGCGCTCCCGCTTCGCCCGCGCGCCAAAATCCAATTAGTGCGCCGGCCGCAAAGCCTTGAAATACTCTGTTATTGCGCCGATGCTAGCATCCTGCACTACCCGAGTCGAGCGTTGAACCACTTCTACAGTACCTTCGGTAACCTTTTTCCCCACGGTGACACGAAAGGGTATGCCCACTAGGTCAGCATCTTTGAACTTGACCCCTGGCCGTTCGTCCCTGTCATCCAATAACACGTCGAAACCGGCGGCTTCGAGGCGCGGGCGATGTCTTCGGCGGTCTTCAGCAATTCTCGTCGCGGACATTGGTCGGGGTGACAACAATCTCAAAGGGGGCGATCTGCGGCGGCAGCCAGAAGCCGTTTTCGTCGTTACTCTGCTCGATGGCGGCGGTGAGAATGCGCTCGATGCCGATGCCGTAACAGCCCATGATCGGCGTGACTTCTTTGCCGTTCTTGTCGAGCACACGGGCGCCCATGGACTCCGAATACTTGTAGCCGAGCTTGAAGATGTGGCCAATCTCGACTGCGGTGTCGATGCGCAGGGGCTGCCGCAGTTCGGGCAGGCTTCACCCGCGGTCACGCTGCGCAGGTCGGCGTAGACGGTCGGCTGAAAGTCTTGCCCGGCGTGATGATTCTTCACGTGATAGTCCTCTTTGTTGGCGCCGGAGATCAGATTCTTGCGGCCTTCGAGAGCCTGGTCGACCAGCAGGACCGGCTTGGCGACGTCGTTCAGGTCCTTGGCCCAGTCGATGCCAAGCGGGCCCAGGAAGCCGGCGGGAGAGTGAAACAGTTGCTTGATTTCTTCTTCCTGCATGGGGCGGGTTTCTTTGCCGCCATTGGCCGCGGCGAACTTTGCTTCGTTGAGCTGATGATCGCCGCGCATGAGCACGACGACGGCCGCGGTTCGTGATTTCCCGGTCTTTGCGTCCTTCTCTTCGGCCATGTAGGCCAGCGTCTTGATCTTGTTCTTCGGCGAAACGCCGAGGAAGCGCGCCACATCCTCAATGGTCTTCTGGCCCGGCGTGTGGACTTCGAGCGGCTTGCCGTCGCCTTCCGGCGCGAGATCCTGCACCGCTCGAGCTTCGAAGTTGCCTTCTCCAGATTCGCCGCGTAGTCGCATTCTCGCAGCTCACGACCTGGTCTTCGCCGGCCGGCGTGCGCACCATGAACTCCTGCGACTGCGATCCGCCCATCGCGCCCGAGTGCGCTTCGATGACCATGTACTTCAGCCCGCAGCGGTCGAAGATCCTGCAATAAGCGTCGCGGTGCTTCTGGTAGGAAACGTCGAGCCCGGCGGCATCGATGTCGAAAGAGTAAGAATCCTTCATCATGAACTGGCGCACCCGCAGCAGGCCGGACCTGGGCCGCGGCTCATCGCGAAATTTGGATTGAATCTGGTACCAGATCTGCGGCAGTTGCTTGTAGCTGCGCAGCTCTTTGCGCGCGATTTCGGTCATGACTTCTTCTTCGGTCATGCCCAGGCAAAGATCGGCGCCCTTGCGGTCTTTCAGGCGAAACATGTTGTCGCCCATCACCGACCAGCGGCCGCTGGCTTCCCAGAGCTCGCGCGGATGCAGCGCGGGCAGGTAAAATTCCTGGCCGATCTTGTCCATTTCCTCGCGGACGATGGCGATGATCTTGTTGAACGAGCGTTGTCCCAGAAAAAGATAGGAATAGATTCCGGCGGCCAGCTGGCGGATGTATCCGGCCCGGACCAGAAATTTGTGGCTGGCGACTTCGGCGTCCGCCGGGGCCTCGCGCAGCGTAGGAATAAAGAGTTCTGACCAGCGATGCATAGTTGAGGCTTCCGATCGAGAGAGAATCTTTGATTGTAAATGATTGAGAGGGCATAAACGCGTGGCGAGACAGCCGCACTCGGCTGTCCAGGCCGAGCGAAGCTGCGGCAGCTGGGTGCGGTGGGATTCTAATTCCTTAGCAGCCTTGCGGTGCCGCTCTACTACTCTACCTCAGGTCGATTTTCATGCCACCATACGCTGGCCTATGTCATAATTTCCCCTTGTATTCTGACATGGCCGATAACACCCTCCCCATCGTGAAGGAGGAAGAAATGCGGGCGTGATGTTTGAATGCGAACAGAGGATTTTGAGGAGAGAGCAGGCAGAGCAACATGTTCCCAAAGCGACGAAGAAAGCGTCTACAACTTCGCAGACATCGAAAAAAGATTAGGCAGATTCTATGGCAAAGTGTGCATTGGCTGAAGAGTTTTGTTCATTGCCACTTCTAGCGCAAGTAGATTGGCACATTATCAACCCCGCCGTGAGAGCGTAGACACTTGGATTAACAGCCATCAGATGAGAATTGTCGTCTTGACCGACAAGAACGGTTTTGAATGTGAGGCATCTTCTGTGAGCAAGGCGATTCCGCTTGTGTGCCTGTCGTTGGTGGTCCGTATCCTATGTACCAAAGCCAAGCCGAGCTATGCACGGACAAACCAAACGTGGAAGTCAACGGGCATAACTATTGCTGGGCAGGAGTGAGCCCTGATGAAGAGAAAAAGAAGATAAAGAAATGCCGGCAGTGTGGCGGGTCTGGCAAAGTTCCGATTCGCAGAATACAGGTCAAGCGTTCGCCGCCATGTCATCCGTGGGATCGATCGCAAGACCTGTCCGGCCTGTAAAGGCACCTGGAAGTCTGTTAGCTAGTTCATCGAAAGATCGACGCCCTGCTACAGAGGACCGCCCAACCTCGTCCGCCCAATCGGGACTGAGCATCATCAGAAAGCCGTATAGGCAATTTCTTTCGGCAATCGGATCGCAACTTCTCGTCAACATTCCCGGCGTCTACAGCGATGTAAATCGGCGACTCCGCTCATTCTGCCGTTTTCCGTTTCTCGGTCGGCGAGCTCCCAGTAGATGTGGACACACTTGCCTTTGTTCTCGCCTAGCCAAATCGATGATCGGGTGCTCATGGGTCTCCTCTGGAGTTATATCGGCAAGAGCGCTGGCGGGCATCACCCGCCCGGACAGCCGGGGCGAGCTGTCCCCACGTGTGATTACCCCGCCAACTGCTTCAGAATCTCTTTCCCCAGCTTCTGCGTCTCGCCGAAAAACTTCTGATACTCGACGAACAGGCGGTTCAGCTCCAGCGATTGTCCGGTCCGAGGACGCTTGCGAAGAATCATGTCGCGCACGTGCACGGGGTTGGGCAGGGTTGCATCTTCCGTCAGTTCTTCCAGCGCGGTAACGGGATCGTAGTGATACATGGAACCTCGATTGAGTCAATTGAGTAATTTTGTAATTTGGTAATTGCGAACATCGGTCGGTTTCAATTACTCAATTACCAAATTACCCAATTACTCAATTCTTACACCATCTCCGTCCCCCACAAATCATGCAGGTGGATGATGCCTTCGAGTTTTCCGTCGCCGTCGACCACCAGCCAGCGAAGTAATCTTTTTTTCTTCCATCAGCGCCAGGGCTGCCGCCGCGAATTCATTGCCTGCGATCGTCTTCGGATTCCTCGTCATGCACTCGCCGGCCGTCAAATCGAGAGCGTCTTTGCCGCGCTTTTCGAGCAGCCGCCGCAAGTCGCCGTCGCTGATCACGCCCACCAGTTTTTCACCTTCCACCACAGCGGTCATGCCCAGCTTCTTGCGCGACATTTCGTAGATCACGTCCGGCATTTTGGTTTGCGGCGTGACCCGCGGCACGGCGTCGCCGCTGTGCATCAGCGATTCCACTCGCGCCAGCCGCTTGCCCAGCTTGCCTCCGGGATGCAAGTTGGCGAAATCTTCTTCCTTGAAACCGCGTTTTTCCGCTAGCGCCACCGCCAGCGCGTCGCCCAGCGCGAGCATGGTGGTGGTCGAAGCTGTCGGAGCGAGCCCAAGAGAACAGGCTTCCTTGGCGACGGAGCAGTCGAGGGCGACGTCGGCGGCAGCGGCCAAAGTGGAAGACTTGTGGGCGGACACTCCTGCCGCAGGCTCTCATAGTTCATCGCAGGTCATGGCGATCAGCGGCACCTGCAGACGCTTGAGCGTCGCCAGCAGCCGCAGAATCTCTTCGGTCTCGCCACTGGCGGAAAGCGCAAGGACGACATCGCCCCGCACCACCATGCCCAGGTCCCCGTGCACGGCTTCGACCGGATGCATGAACAGCGCAGGCGTCCCGGTCGAATTCAGGGTAGCAGCGATCTTGCGGGCGATGATGCCGCTTTTCCCCATGCCGGTGACCACGACACGGCCGCTGCAGGCGTAGAGCAGGTCCACGGCGCGGCTGAAAGCGTCGGCCATAGGGCCGGCAATGCGGTCGGCCAGCGCGCGCAGCGCTTCCGCCTCAATGCGAACCACGTTTTCGCCGTCATGTTTCATGGAAGAAAGAGGATGTTAGCACGCCGGTTCGAGTAGAGGCGTTGCTGGCAACGTCCTCATCGAGCACGGCAAAGATCCACCGAGCGTAGCAAGCTACGTCTCTACAGATAACAGCACGTTCAGAAATGATCGTCCATCTTCGCCCGACCGTCCCGCCCGAAGCGCTCCGGCAAGACTTCTGGCTTGGATTGCGCGGTCCCACGGGCCGGCCTGCCAGTTGTCTTTTTTCTTCTCGGGATGAATCCACGGAGGCAGAGTGATGAGCAGATTGCGCGCGATGCCCTGGGCATAGGGTTCGTAAAGCGAGCGCAAATGCGTTAGTTTTTCGTCGGCCTCGGCTCCTTCCGGCAGCCGCAACTCATGCTCCGCCAGCGCTTGCCGAAGCGCCAGTCAGTTGCTCTGCGTCCGGCCGGGCAGGAGCGAGCGGATCGTAGCGGGCACAGACCACCTGCGCCAAGTCCACGATGGCGTGCCGCGCCACGGCGAAAGTAGTTTCGCCTGCTCTCCGGGATGCCATCGATGCCAGCGATCACCAGCGCGCTGGCGTCGAGCATCATGGTCAGCGCGCCGAGCCAGGACTGATTGTTGTGCTGAGAACGAAAAAAGCTGAGCGCGGGATAAGAGAGATGGCTCTCCAGCAGTTCCGCCGCCCAGCGTTCCCAGTCGCGAAAGATGTCTTCCAGTTGCGGGCATTTCCGAATCGTACCAGCAACTCCGCAGCGGTCGGCGATGAACCGGCGCGCGCGTCCAGCAAAGAAATCTCAATTTCGCGCCTCGAAAACGAAGAATAAATTGTCGGCAGATATCCAATGACGGTTCCCAGAAAACCGAAGCCCATGCCGGCTTCCAGCACCGCCAGAGCGCGGGCAAAAATCGAGGTCGGAATAATATCGCCATAGCCCAGGGTGAAGAAAGTCGCGCCGCTCAAGTAAATGAGCCGGACAAACGTAACTGGCTCGTTCTCAAGCGGACGTGCTCACCCGCGCCGTATTGCAACAGAGCAAAGCCGAAAATCAAACCTGAGGCCCAAAGGGCCAGTAAGAAAAGCAGCGACAGCGGCCCAAAGTATCCAAGAAAATTTTCGCGGCGGCCTGGCGACTTGATCAGACGGGTAATTTTCCGCCACGGAATCCAGGTGTTGCGATAGAACCAAACCGTGATGCGAAATTTCCGCCGCACCCGGCGCGGCAGAACGACGGTTTCAAACGCGTCCAGCAGGACGGCAAGGATGACGACAATGCCGGCGATCGTGGCGAAGATAAACATTCGGAGTTAGCAGTGGCGAAAATGGTAGCAGATTTCCATATCCCCAGCGCCGCCGCGCTGGGTAAGCTGGTTGGTCCCTTCGGGACTTGGCGGGGTTCAGCTTCGAGACTGGCTTGCGGCTTAGCTTCGACCCCGGTCGCTTATGGAATCGATTGGGCGGTCCGGAGTGCCCCATGCACCGCCAGCAATTCTTTCAACACGCCACGCAACTGGGTCGACTCCAGCGCATTCGCTCCGTCGGATTTGGCTTCCTTGGGATCGTCGTGGACTTCCAGGAATACGCCGTCGACACCCGCGCCTACCGCCGCGCGTGCCAGCAGAGGAATAAACTCTGGTTGGCCGCCACTTGTTGCCGCTCCATCTTCGCCTCCGAGGCCGACGGCAACTGCACCGAATGCGTTGCGTCAAAAACCACGGGCGCGAACTTCCGCATGATGGCGAGCGACCGCATGTCGACAACCAGATTGTTGTAGCCGAAGCTCGATCCGCGTTCGGTGAGAAATACCCGGTCGTTTCCTGCGGTGCGGCATTTTTCCACCGCATGTTTCATATCCCACGGCGAGACGAACTGGCCTTTCTTGATATTCACCGCCCGCTCGCTCATAGCCGCCGCAATGATCAAGTCGGTCTGGCGGCAGAGGAATGCCGGAATCTGCAGCACGTCCGCGACCTCCGCAACCTTGGCCACGTCCGCCGTTTCGTGCACGTCTGTCAGTACCGGCACGTGAACTTCATCTTTCACCTTCTTGAGAATGCGCAGTCCCTCGGTCAATCCCGGTCCGCGAAAGCTGCGCATGGAAGTGCGATTCGCCTTGTCGTAGGAAGCCTTAAAAATGAATGGAACGTTGAGCGATCGAGTCACGCCCTTAATCACTTCCGCCATGAATATGGCGTGCTTCTCGCTCTCGATGACGCACGGCCCTGCAATAAGAAATAAATTGCCCGAGCCAATGCGGACGCCATCGACTTGGAAAGAAATATCATAGGCTCACTCAGCGACGAGCTTGGCCAGATCAGAAACCGCCTTTGCCTCAGCCATGCTCACCTTAGTGCCGGCAAGCGAAGCGAGTTGGGGAATTTCTGCAACGTTGTCAGTGTGTCGGATCAAGTCGAGGATCGCAGCTTCGCTGGCATCGGCCTCTACAATAACTGAAAAACTCACGTTCTGAGCCCGCACGGGATCCCCGCCCCAATCGGCATCTACCGTGACTCGCACTGCCTTCAGTTTCACTCCGCGCTTTGCTGCTTCGCGATAGAGATGTCGTTGCTGTAGCACCCTCCGATGAGGCGAATAGAAAGCAACTCGCCGCCATTGAAGCCGAGCCCGAGACCGCGCCCGACCTTCCTCGTACTTCGGTCGAATGGTAACGGTCCGGGAAACCAGATGACCTGACCGCCTGAGCGAAGCAGCGAACCAGGGTCCCTCAATGCGTTCGAATTTCAACACATCGCAAGTGACGATTACCTACGCTTTGCTATTGGTGTGGGGCAAACTCAAGAAGGCGTTCCTATCGATATGTACCTTTGTTCGTACAGTCGGTGTCTAAGCGGTTTTACTTTACCGTCGGCCGACTTTTTCAGGCCGGTGAAACATCTCGATCTCGGCTGCCGCTTTATCAGCCCTGCGCTTGAGTCCATGCTCGTAAGAGGCTCCTACAAAAGTCTTGAACAAAGGATGCGGCTCCAGAGGCTTTGACTTGAACTCAGGATGAAACTGGCATCCGATAAAATGCGGATGGTCCGGAAGCTCGACTATCTCCACATAAGTTCCATCCGGCGTCGACCCAGAAATTCGCAACCCGCCTGCGGTCAAAGTTTCCTCATATTCGCGATTGAATTCGTAACGATGCCGGTGCCGCTCGCTGATCTCAAGCTGGCCATAAATCTTATGCGCCAAAGTTCCAGGCTCAATCTTGCAAGTCCACGCACCCAGCCGCATAGTGCCGCCCAGTTCCTCCACCCCACGCAATTCACGCAACTTGTAAATCACGCGATGAGGAGTCGCCGGATCGAACTCACTGGAATTAGCATCCGCCAACCCGCATACGTTGCGAGCAAACTCGATGCAAGCCGTCTGCATCCCCAAACAGATTCCAAAGTACGGAACCTTCTTCTCCCGCGCGTAGCGAATCGCAATCAGCATGCCTTCGATGCCGCGTTTGCCAAAGCCGCCGGGCACCAGAATCCCGTCGTACTCCGCGAGTTGATCTTCGCTGGCCTGATCTCCGGCTTCGAGCCCCTCGGCCTCAATCCAATTCAAGTTGAGTTTCAGATTGTGAGCCAGCGCCCCATGCACCAGAGCCTCTTTCAGCGACTTGTAAGTATCCTCATATTCCACATACTTCCCGACAATGCCGATGGTGACCTCGGCCTTCGGGTTATAGACGCGATGCACAAGCTCTTCCCAACTCTTCAAATCGCGCTCTTTGGCTTCGATACGCAAATACCGCAGCACCAGCGTGTCCACCCCTTCATGCGAAAACACCACCGGCACCTCGTAAATCGACGCAACATCCTTGGCCGTGATGACCGCCTCTTCCTCCACGTTGCAGAACAGCGCGATCTTCGATTTGATTTCCTTGGAAAGAAACCGGTCGGTGCGGCAGAGCAGAATGTCAGGCTGAATCCCAATGCTCAACAGCTCTTTCACCGAGTGCTGCGTGGGCTTGGTCTTAAGCTCCTGCGCCGCCGCAATGAAGGGCACCAGCGTGACGTGCATAAACAAAGTACGCTCGCGCCCCAGTTCCTGACGCATCTGCCGAATGGCTTCCATAAACGGCAGCGACTCGATGTCGCCCACCGTGCCGCCAATCTCGACAATCGCGACATCCACATCCTGCGCGACCTTCTTCATGGCCGCCTTGATTTCATTGGTCACATGCGGAATGACCTGCACAGTTTTGCCCAGATAGTCGCCCCGCCGTTCCTTGGCAATGATCTGCTCGTAAATGCGACCGGTGGTCCAATTGTTATCGCGAGAAAGTTTGGCGTGGGTGAAGCGTTCGTAGTGGCCGAGGTCGAGATCGGTCTCGGCGCCGTCGTCGGTAACGAAAACCTCGCCGTGCTGGAAGGGCGACATCGTGCCCGGATCCACGTTGAGGTAAGGATCGAACTTCATCAGGTTGACTTTCAGCCCACGGCTCTCCAGCAGGCAGCCAATCGAGGCCGCCGCCAGCCCTTTCCCGAGCGAAGACACCACTCCCCCGGTCACAAAGATGTACTTTGCCGACATCGCTTCCTCACCTTAAATTGTGTTTGAAATTTTGTGCAGGATGGGTGCACGAGTAATTATGCCAGAAATGGACGAGCGTGGCTAGGTGGTTTTCTTGAGACCGGCTAGGCTGACCGTACAAGGATTGACTCCTACCTTACTCCTACCCAAGGATTGATTCTACCTCTTAGGCACGGTTAATCTATAAAAAAAAAAAAAAAAAAAAAAAAAAAAAAAAAAAAAAAAAAAAAAAAAAAAAAAAAAAAAAAAAAAAAAAAAAAAAAAAAAAAAAAAAAAAAAAAAAAAAAAAAAAAAAAAAAAAAAAAAAAAAAAAAAAAAAAAAAAAAAAAAAAAAAAAAAAAAAAAAAAAAAAAAAAAAAAAAAAAAAAAAAAAAAAAAAAAAAAAAAAAAAAAAAAAAAAAAAAAAAAAAAAAAAAAAAAAAAAAAAAAAAAAAAAAAAAAAAAAAAAAAACTTGGCGCCGGTCATCTGTAGAATGAAAAAAAAAAAAAAAAAAAAAAAAAAAAAAAAAAAAAAAAAAAAAAAAAAAAAAAAAAAAAAAAAAAAAAAAAAAAAAAAAAAAAAAAAAAAAAAAAAAAAAAAAATGGTGCTGTCATCTGTAAAAAAAAAAAAAAAAAAAAAAAAAAAAAAAAAAAAAAAAAAAAAAAAAAAAAAAAAAAAAAAAAAAAAAAAAAAAAAAAAAAAAAAAAAAAAAAAAAAAAAAAAAAAAAAAAAAAAAAAAAAAAAAAAAAAAAAAAAAAAAAAAAAAAAGAGAATGGGCAGCTTCCCTCGGTGCTTTGAGCTCAGGTACATCCAGCAGAGCCTTGAGAAAATCCGCTGGCACGATCATCGCAATCCCACTATTTGCGTGTGCGGTGCCCTTGACTTTTTTTTTTTTTTTTTTTTTTTTTTTTTTTTTTTTTTTTTTTTTTTTTTTTTTTTTTTTTTTTTTTTTTTTTTTTTTTTTTTTTTTTTTTTTTTTTTTTTTTTTTTTTTTTTTTTTTTTTTTTTTTTTTTTTTTTTTTTTTTTTTTTTTTTTTTTTTTTTTTTTTTTTTTTTTTTTTTTTTTTTTTTTTTTTTTTTTTTTTTTTTTTTTTTTTTTTTTTTTTTTTTTTTTTTTTTTTTTTTTTTTTTTTTTTTTTTTTTTTTTTTTTTTTTTTTTTTTTTTTTTTTTTTTTTTTAAAAAAAAAAAAAAAAAAAAAAAAAAAAAAAAAAAAAAAAAAAAAAAAAAAAAAAAAAATTTTTTTTTTTTTTTGGGGGGGGTGTGAGGCCCTGGTGCCCCAGGTTCGCATCGGTTTTTGACGCTAACCTGGGTTTAGGAAGCACCGACGAGGACGGCTCTTTTTTTTTTTTTTTTTTTTTTTTTTTTTTTTTTTTTTTTTTTTTTTTTTTTTTTTTTTTTTTTTTTTTTTTTTTTTTTTTTTTTTTTTTTTTTTTTTTTTTTTTTTTTTTTTTTTTTTTTTTTTTTTTTTTTTTTTTTTTTTTTTTTTTTTTTTTTTTTTTTTTTTTTTTTTTTTTTTTTTTTTTTTTTTTTTTTTTTTTTTTTTTTTTTTTTTTTTTTTTTTTTTTTTTTTTTTTTTTTTTTTTTTTTTTTTTTTTTTTTTTTTTTTTTTTTTTTTTTTTTTTTTTTTTTTTTTTTTTTTTTTTTTTTTTTTTTTTTTTTTTTTTTTTTTTTTTTTTTTTTTTTTTTTTTTTTTTTTTTTTTTTTTTTTTTTTTTTTTTTTTTTTTTTTTTTTTTTTTTTTTTTTTTTTTTTTTTTTTTTTTTTTTTTTTTTTTTTTTTTTTTTTTTTTTTTTTTTTTTTTTTTTTTTTTTTTTTTTTTTTTTTTTTTTTTTTTTTTTTTTTTTTTTTTTTTTTTTTTTTTTTTTTTTTTTTTTTTTTTTTTTTTTTTTTTTTTTTTTTTTTTTTTTTTTTTTTTTTTTTTTTTTTTTTTTTTTTTTTTTTTTTTTTTTTTTTTTTTTTTTTTTTTTTTTTTTTTTTTTTTTTTTTTTTTTTTTTTTTTTTTTTTTTTTTTTTTTTTTTTTTTTTTTTTTTTTTTTTTTTTTTTTTTTTTTTTTTTTTTTTTTTTTTTTTTTTTTTTTTTTTTTTTTTTTTTTTTTTTTTTTTTTTTTTTTTTTTTTTTTTTTTTTTTTTTTTTTTTTTTTTTTTTTTTTTTTTTTTTTTTTTTTTTTTTTTTTTTTTTTTTTTTTTTTTTTTTTTTTTTTTTTTTTTTTTTTTTTTTTTTTTTTTTTTTTTTTTTTTTTTTTTTTTTTTTTTTTTTTTTTTTTTTTTTTTTTTTTTTTTTTTTTTTTTTTTTTTTTTTTTTTTTTTTTTTTTTTTTTTTTTTTTTTTTTTTTTTTTTTTTTTTTTTTTTTTTTTTTTTTTTTTTTTTTTTTTTTTTTTTTTTTTTTTTTTTTTTTTTTTTTTTTTTTTTTTTTTTTTTTTTTTTTTTTTTTTTTTTTTTTTTTTTTTTTTTTTTTTTTTTTTTTTTTTTTTTTTTTTTTTTTTTTTTTTTTTTTTTTTTTTTTTTTTTTTTTTTTTTTTTTTTTTTTTTTTTTTTTTTTTTTTTTTTTTTTTTTTTTTTTTTTTTTTTTTTTTTTTTTTTTTTTTTTTTTTTTTTTTTTTTTTTTTTTTTTTTTTTTTTTTTTTTTTTTTTTTTTTTTTTTTTTTTTTAGTTCTATTTGTGGCGAATCTCCACGGGGGCGCGGGTGCGGTCGAGCGGAAAAACGCGGAGTTGCCATTTAACGGGGACGGGAGTTTGGGAGATAGCATATGGTTTTGTCGCAAGCCTGATATTCGAGCTTGCCGGTGATGGTGAATAGCTGGCCATCTTTCCCAAGCGAGCCCCAAAACGCCGACCCGGAGTCCACTTTCACATCCTGGCTGATGCGGAAGTCCATCGAAGACGGGCACTCTTTTTGATCGCTGGCAGGTAGAGCGTCTTAGATTGCGGGTATATGCTGACTTGAACTCCAGGGCTGGGATAGGATCGATGACAAGCTTGATGGGTATATAGCCTTGCGCGCCGGGCGCGTACACATGCACGTCTGCGGGCAGGCGCACTTCGGCGACGAGCGTGAGGTGCGTGCCGGGAACGCCAGTGGGGTCGGATTGTTCGAGGGCCAGTTGGAGGTGAGGGGCTTCCACGGTTTCGGTGACTTCCTGGCCCAGTTCCGGGAACAGTTTGGAAATGATGCTATTGCCCGTGAGGCGCTCGCGGTAGCGGGCTTGAAGAATTTTTCGCGAATGATGCCGCTGGGATGATAAAAAAATATCCCGGCCGGGCAAAACCTTTCTGCATGCCAGTGGCTTCGGAATTAAAGACACCATAGGCCTTGATGGTTTTGGAGTCGGGGTCCGCAAGCATGGGGTAGGTGATCGTGTGGCGACCGGTAAAAAATCTGAGAATTTCTTCCGAATCATAACTGATGGCCGCCAGCTTGAGGCCTTGCTTCTCGAATCGTGGAATGGCGCTCTGCAGCTGGACCAGCTGCCCTTTGCAGAGGGTACCAGTCGGCGAGGGAAGAAGAGAAGAACGGTGCCGTTCGGTCCTTTGAGGCTATCAAGAGTTTGCACGCGGCCAAACTGGTCGTGAACTGAAAATGCGGGAGCTTTCTGGCCGACGGGAGGCCTATGGACATCAGTTCGATGGAAGACAGGCGAATTATCGATGAGTGGCCGGTATGGTTACAGTGTCTCCCAGGTGCGCGGTCACCGATGACTGCGAGGCGACATCACCTGTGGTATCGTCGTAGAGCGCCAGCTTCGCGCCGGGAACAACTTTGGTGCATTCGGGATTCCGCAAAAGCTTCATCGGCGTTGCAGGCGCTGGAAACAAGAATGCCGGACCACGATGCGGGTGGTGGCAGTGTTTATGGGCCAGCCCCTCATGGCTGGTTTGCCTTAAACACATGGTTGGCCATCTTGAAGGTCACGTACGCTGAGGCCTTCGATGCCAGTCCAAAGACAAACGGATCGTTATTCGAAAGATTGTCACACCAACGCTCAGGATAGTCGACGCATCCACCATCGTTACCTGGTATTGTGCCCTCGTAGTTTCCGAGGAACCCACCCCATATGTCGACTTCCGATTGTGCCTTGCAGCAATCCTGCCGGGTCAGAATGCCGCTGTCCGGGATGCCGATCAGGGCGAACGAGTTCGAGTCTGTTCCGCTGTTCCCGAAGCTGGCAGATTGCGACACAACTCCGATGGAGTTGAAAAAATCCCTGAAAAACTGATTGCCGATTTTTGACTGGGGGACAACATTTGAGGGGAACTGGCTGACGTTATATGCAAACGCGGGATCGGCAATCCACATATCGAAGTTCGGGGTGGCCGTGACGTCCATATCAATGTCGAAGGCGATTCGCTTTCGCTCCGCGCTGCTCAAATTCGTGGTGTAATAGGCGGAGCCGAACAACCCGATTTCCTCGCCTCCGAACCAGATGTAGCGGAGTTGATTGCGAGTCGGCGTCTTAGCCATGTTCAAGGCGATCTCAAGAATGGTTGTCGACCCGGATGCGTTATCCAGCATGCCCGCGCCATAGATAGAGTCAAGGTGTGCATCCACCACGACGACGTGGTTGGGATCTCCGAAAGGAGACTCGGCGATCAGGTTGTAGTCCACGCCCGACGTGGGCCGCATGCGAATGTCGAGATGCACTGCCGGTGGGTTCACGTCGGTGTATCGGCGAAGCAACTCCGCGCCCACCCCGTAAGAAACACTAACGACCGGAATCTTCGCCGGACGCGTCAGCCGCACTGGGAACGGACTTGCGTTACCAGACCCATACAGAATGACTGCTGCTGCCCCCGCCTTTTCAGCGTTCGCCACCTGCACATCGTCGGCGCAGGTCCCGCGCTCAAGCAGAGCAATATGTCCAGCCACGAATCTTGCAAAATCACCTAGGAAACAACCCTCGCCTGAGCCACCGGACGGCTCTATCGAGGCTGTGAGTGTTCCGCCGCCGGAGCGCTGAGCGACGAGCCAGTCGCGCGTGAAAGCATAACTCTGGTCTGGCGTACCGAACTGCGGCACTCCAGTGACCTCGGAAGCGTTGTATTGATATTGCTGGACGGTCACGTGGTAGCCTGCTTGCCGCACCAGCCCGGCAACATAGTCCACCGACGCTTTGTAACCGGCAGTGCCGGTATCGCGATTGCCGTGACCATCCGATCCCTTGTGTTCGTCGGCGATCTTTTGAAAGTGGGCGAGATGATTCCAGAGCGATGACGGTTGAATGCACTCCACAAGTTTTTCTGGCGTGTCATTCACTCGCGCCTGGCAAGCTTGTTCGGAGGGCACCGCCTCAGTCATGCCGGAGCTAGACGGTTCTTGCGCGCTCGCGATCAATCCCGGATGTGGTTGGGCGAGAAGAGACGGCTGTAGAACGCATACGGCTACAACTATGCAAGCGATCGACAAACCAACGCATTTCAGCTTGGGGAAGAGTAACTCGAACATCGGAACACCCCTTTCAGCCCTGCTAGCTTACACCACCTAAGGCTAGCCGTTGTCACCTGTTCGCGTCGTTTTTTTGACGCTAACCTAGGCTCAAGAGGCCCGGACGAATCTGCCCAAACGTAGGTCATAATGTCATAATGTTACAATATTGTCACAAGCTATGAAGGTGTCACAGATTTGAACATATGACTATGCAGGACGAAACCCGAACCCGGATCAACGAAAACGGCCGCGTCGTCATTCCCGCCTCTTTTCGCAAGGCGCTGGGTATAAAGATCGGCGATGAGGTCGTGCTGCGGATTGAAGACGACGAATTGCGCATCTCGACCCTTAAGCGGCGCATCGAGCGGGCACAACGTCTTGTCCGGAAGCATGTAAAACCAGGCACCTCGCTGGTGGACGAGTTGATTGCTGAGAGACGCGAGGCCGCGAAACGTGAGTAGGATCGTGCTGGATGCCTCTGCTCTGCTTGCAGTGCTCAACCGCGAGCCGGGTGCGGAAAAGCTAACTCCCCATTTATTGAGCGCCGCCACCAGCAGCACCGTCAATCTGGCCGAAGTGCAGAGCAAACTGGTGAGCCGGGGAATCAAACCTGATGAGGCCTGGGAAGCCACCATCAGTCCTATTCGGGAAGCTGCGGTATTCACGGACCAGCAAGCCAAAATTGCTGGCAGCCTGATTGCCCGAACCAGCGCATTCGGGCTGTCCTTAGGAGATCGGGCCTGCTTAGCTCTCGGAATTGCATTCAAAGCTCCCGTCTACACGGCCGACCGCTCATGGAAGAATTTGAAACTGGGCGTACGAATCCACCTCGTCCGCTAGAGACTTGAAAAGCTGCGTCCCAAATCGGGAAATGCCTGTGGCTTTTCTCGTTCTAACCCTTGACTTTCATGCAGACTCTGAGTTAATCCTGTAACTGTATATTCAGCCTATAGATAACACAGGGAACCGCTAACTCCTTTGTCCGGAAGATTTTGCATATAAGTCCTTCTAACTCAAAGATCTTGGTGGTAGTGTGTCCCTAATTCCATGATTCCAAAAGATCAGGGGGGAGGGGGTGCCCGTTACCAAAAAGTAAACCACCTTTTCCCGAAGAAGGTGGTGCAAAATAAATCTGTGGACGAGTGGCGTAAGGCTGAAGAATAGTACGAGCATCGCTTGAGTCCGCATCACACTATTAAGGATCATGGGAACAAAAAATAGAGCTTGGATCGGTCTCCTACTGGTCGCGGCTGTCGTGGTCCTGGCCAGGATCCCAGCCTCTGCCCAGCAACTGGCCAAGCGGCTCATCCTCAAAGATGGCTCCTACCAGCTTGCCACCAAGTGGGAAGTCAAAGGTGACCGCGTGCGCTACTTGAGCGCTGAGCGCGACGAGTGGGAGGAGTTGCCCAACTCGCTGGTGGACTGGCCGGCCACGGACAAATTTGAAAAAGATCGCGCCGCCGGCGTTCCTGCCCCGGAAGCGGTTGAACTCGACAAGGAAGCCGAAGCCGAGCGCCTTGCTGAGGAGGCCAAAACCCCGCAGGTTGCACCCAGGCTGCATCTGCCCGACTCTGGCGGAATGTTATTGCTCGATACTTTTCAGAGTGAGCCGCAGCTTGTACTGCTGCAGCAGAACGCCGGCGACGTCAACCGCAATACCAAAACAAACATCCTTCGTTCTGCGATCAATCCCGTCGCCAGCAGCAAGCAGACCATCGAACTCGACGGCCCGCACGCCAGCGTCCAGGCGCACACGACCGTGCCTGCAATCTACGTCAGCCTTGACCAGGATCAAGATTCGAACCCCACTTCGCAAAAGGGTCCGCAACAGCCTCAGCAGCCAGAACAACCGTGGGACCGTTACCACATTGTTCGGGCGCAACTGAAGAAGGGGAAACGCGTGATTGGAGATATAAAAATTAACCCGCTCGGAAAAGCGACCCAGGAACAGAACCTGATTGTAACCACCTCGCAAAGGCTGACCGGAGGCTGGGTCAAGATCACACCTGCGAATGCTCTTGAACCGGGAGAGTACGCAGTCGTCGAGATGCTGGGTAAGGACGGAATGAACACCTACGTCTGGGATTTCGGGGTGAACCCGGCTGCTCCGGCGAATGCGATAGCCTTGAAACCCGACCCGCCGGCAGTCCAGCCGCAACCGGACAAGCCAAAGTAAATGAAGAGTGCATGTGACTCTGAAAATGTGAACGCCGGAGCCTACATTCGCGCTTCTTCCTGAATCCTGCTCCACGCCCGCTGAACGTGTCGTTCCATTGTGTTGGTCTGGCCAACACAGAATCGTAGCGTGTGCCGGTCGTTCAAACGCGTATGTGTAAGGTACAGATCTCCGCTGCGGTTCAAGCGATCCATCAGCCTTTGATTCACTTCGTCTCCGCCCTTGTGACGAAAGCAGACCAGGTTGAGTGGCGCGGGCGCTGCCAGTTCGAAACGCACATCATTCTTCACCCAAACCGCGAATTGTTGCGCCAATTCAACGTGACGCCGAACGTGATACTGCAAGCCTTCGATCCCATAGTGGCGGATCACGAACCAGAGCTTCAGGGCGCGGAATCGGCGGCCGAGCGGAATTTGCCAGTCGCGATAATCGATCACTGCTCCCGATTCCGTGGCCTTGTTGCGTAAATATTCGGGCAGGATGCTTAGAGTTTGAATCAGCGATTTGCGATCGGCCACATAGAAACAGTTGCAGTCGAAGTTGGTGAACATCCACTTGTGCGGATTGAACGTATAGCTGTCGGCCAGTTCAACTCCGTCGTGAGTATGCCGGAACTCGGGGCAGAGTGCGGCGGTTCCGGACATTGCGGCGTCCACGTGGAACCACACATTGTTCTCGCGGCAAATGCGGCCGATTTCAGGCAGCGGATCAATCGCGTTGGAGGAGGTGGTGCCAATGGTTGCGCAAACGAAGCTGGGAACAAGACCCGCGCGCCGATCGTTCTCAATTTGTCGCGAGAGCGCGTCCGCACGCATCGCAAAGTTCTCGTCGACATCGATGAGTCGTAAATTGTCCAGCCCAAGCCCGGCGATCTGAACGTCCTTTTCGATCGAAGAATGCGCCTGCGACGACGTGTACACCGTCAATTTCCCGTCGCAGCCACGTTTGTTGCTGGCGAAATTCGTGGTGCGTTCTCGAGCGGCGAGCAACGCACAGAGTGAAGCGCTTGAAGCTGTGTCCTGGATCACGCCGCCTCCGGTACTGATCGAAAGAAACTTCCGCGGCAAGTCAAGCATCTCAACCAACCAATCCAGAACATGCGTCTCCAGTTCTGTGCAGGCCGGACTGGTTGCCCAAAGCATCCCCTGGACTCCCAATCCCGAGGAAAGCAAGTCGCCAAGAATGGCCGGCCCCGAGGCGTTAGCGGGGAAGAAAGCGAAGAAACTTGGCGACTGCCAGTGGGTCACGCCGGGAAGAATCACTTTCTCGATGTCACTCAGGATCGTAGCGAAAGGCTCGCCTCTCGCTGGAGGCTTCGCAGGCAGCGAAGCCCGCACCTGACCGGGTTCCGCACGTGAGAGCACGGGATATGATTCGATGCGTGAGTAGTAGTCTGCGATCCAATCCACGACCGCATGGCCATGCTGGCGGAACTCATCGGGAGTCATGTGAAAGGATTTTTCGTCAGCCATTCAGTCTCCGACTTCTCGAAAGATTCGCATTTGAAACCAGCCAGAGTTCCTTTGTGTAACTTCGTGTCCTTTGTGGTCTATGCCTTTGGGTTTATACCAGCTGCCCGTAATAAACCAGCGTGTTGTAATCGAGTGACACACGGTCGTCGATCTGATGGGCGTCGAAGATTCGTCGCAGCTCTTGCAACATGGCGTCATAGTTTGCATGATCGGAAGTTGGCGTGTAAGACGAAGACAGTAGCCGGCCCTCCAGACCGGCGTAGTCAACCTCCTGGCGCATTTCCAACACACTCGAGCGAAATGGTGATGGCGAGAAAAAGTCGGCGATCTCCGCGGTCGTGCGCTCGTGCCGGACTTCCCGGTAGTCAGTTCCATAGGCCAGCAGCAGGTGCTCGTATTCGCGAAGAAAAGGTGTCGAATCGGTGCGGCGTTCGTTCCAGAGAAGCACCAGCCAGCCGCCGGGTTTGAGGATGCGGACAAACTCACGCCGAGCTTTTTCGCGATCAAACCAGTGCGCCGCCTGCGCCGCCGTAACAATGTCCATACTGTGATCTGGAAGTGTCGTTGCTTCTGCGGTCCCAGCTATGCTCGTGAAACCTGAGTAACTTTCCAGGAGCCGTTCCCCGGCTCGCCTCATTTCGTCATTTGGCTCAACCCCGAAGACTCGATTGCCGTTCTCCGCCAGCATCCGGGTAAAAATGCCGGTGCCCGAGGCAATGTCAACGATTAGGGAATCAGACGTGAGGCCGCATTCGTTCTTCAAGAGCTCAAGAACTTCGGGCGGATATCCGGGACGGTAACGAACATAATTCTCGACCCGGGAGGAAAAGCGCTGGGTAGCATCTTTGACCGGCATGCAAGCAGTTTATCGCTTTCGAACGTCTGCATGTCGGGAGGACAGTGCGCCGGTTGCGAGTCCTGGCGCGAGCCAACCTCAGCGCCACACCCCAACGCGCATCACGTCGAAGTGATGGTCGTAAGTCCACACTTCCAGACCTATTCTACCGGCCAGACTAGCGACGAGTGCATCGAACAGCGTGATGGATTGGTCTTTTAATGATCGCACTCTGACAACCGCTTGCCGATAGTCATCCGCGCTGGGATTGACTAGAGCGGCGCCCGCCATTTCTTCCAGCCAGCGCATGGCCGCGGTTTCGCCCAGCCGAAACAGCACCAGCGTGTATGCCTCAAGCAAGGTAGGGTAGGCAACGATGATTTCATAGTTCTCGTCGGCAAGCCTTCGCAACTCCCGGCGGGACCGCTTGTGGTGAGCGTCGTCCGGATCGGTCGCCGCATAGAGTGGGCCGGTGTCGGCCAGCACCGCCGGTCTCACTTCTGCGTCCCGGCCAGGTAGCGGTCATGCTGCTGGCTGACGTCAGAGCGCCCGCTTCCTTTTCCCGCCGGGGAGATCGCGAGGCTTCGCCGTGTTCGTAGAAATCCTCGTTCCTCTAGATACTGACGTAAGGCAGTTTGTACGACTGTGGTCAATGTCGGGGGCGCTTCCTGAGATGCCAGATACTTCTCCACCGCCTTGGCCAGGTCGTCAGGAAAAGTCATGGTTGCTCGTTTCACGAGATCCAGTGTATCACCATATGGTGCAAATGGTGAAGTAGGTGAAACAAGTCAACCTCGAAATCGAGAATCCCATGTACACTGACATGTTTTAGCTTGAAATCCTATGGCCCTTCGATCTTCCTCAGCCTTGTTTTGCAGCCTTTTACTGTTGAGCATTCCGCAGACTCAGACTGCACACGGTGCTTCGAGTGCTACTGCCACCATTTTCGGTTTTCGCAACGCCGAAGTGGAAATTGCCCAGGAAAGCAGGTTTCTTGCCGTACCCGACCCTAAACTTGCCGAACAACATCTGCGCATTCTGACCCAAGCTCCCCATGTCGCCGGCACGCCCGAAGACAAAGCGACCGCAGACTACGTCGCGCAAAAATTCCGCGAGGCGGGTTTGGAAGCAGAGATCGTGGAATACCGTGTATGGCTGAATTACCCGTCGGAAATAAGCGTGGATGTGACCGCGCCGGCCGGGGTTCATATGCACGGTCCCACGCGCGAGCACGTCGAAGGCGATCCACTTGCTGACGATCCGCGAGTCATCACACCCTTCAATGCAATGTCGCCGTCGGGCGATGCGGAGGCGGAGGTCGTCTATGCTAATTACGGCTCGCCGGAGGATTTTAAGAAACTGGAGCAGATGAAAGTCGACGTGCGCGGCAAGATCGTCGTGGTCCGTTACGGACAAAACTTCCGCGGCGTGAAAGCATTTGTTGCGCAGGAGCATGGCGCCGCTGGCCTGATTATCTACTCCGATCCCGCCGACGATGGTTGGCGCCGCGGTGATAAGTATCCCGAGGGTCCGTGGCGCCCCACTACCGGCGTGCAGCGCGGATCCATTGGCTATATGTTCCAGTTCCCCGGAGATCCCACGACGCCCGGGATTGCCTCTGTTCCGTCGCTTCCCGACGCCAAGCGCACGCCGCCTGAGCAATCCGCACAGCTGCCGAAAATTCCCACCACTCCGCTGTCCTACGGCGATGCATGGCCCATCCTTGAGCATCTCGGAGGGCCGGATTCGCCCCGCGACTGGCAAGGTGCGCTGCCCTTCACCTATCACCTTGGGCCTGGGCCGGTGAAGGTGAAGATGCATCTCAAACAGGATTACCAGTTCCGGACCATCTGGGATGTGATCGGGCGGGTGCGCGGAAGTGAACTCCCCGACGAGTGGGTGGTCGCAGGAAATCACCGCGACGCTTGGGTCTATGGAGCGGTTGATCCGAACAGTGGGACTGCGGCTATGCTGGAAGCCGTGCATGGATTCGGCGAGCTGTTGAAATCAGGCTGGAGGCCCAAGCGCACGATTATTCTGGGGAGCTGGGACGCGGAAGAAGAGGGCTTGATCGGTTCCACCGAATGGGGCGAGCAGCATGAGAGTGAACTGGCCAACGCCGTAGCCTATTTCAATATGGACGTCGCCGTGTCAGGGCCGAAATTCGGGGCGGCGTCCGTGCCCAGCCTGAAACAGTTTCTACGAGACGTGGCCAAGGCTGTTCCCGCTCCCAAGGGAGGAACCGTCTACGACAACTGGAAAAAGGAAAATCAGCCCGGGGCCGAGTCTGCCCAGTCTCCAACCGAAGCTATCGGCGACATCAAGCGCATCCCTGCCGCGCAATCGAAAGCCGATGTGCCCGTGGGCGACTTGGGCAGCGGTTCGGATTACACCGTGTTCCTCCAGCACCTGGGCGTGCCCTCCGCCGATGTAAGTTCGACCGGATCCTACGGCGTTTACCACTCCGCCTTCGACAATTTCAACTGGTTCAAGAAATTTGGCGATCCTGATTTCGTCTACGAGCAGCAAATGGCGCGCATCTTTGGGATTTCAATCGTTCGCATGTCCGACGCCGACATCCTGCCATACGACTACGAAGAATATGCCAAGGAAATCGTCTCGTACATCGACTCCGCGAAAAAGAAAGCGCAGGCTGAGTTCACTGGCCAAAAGGTAGACTTTGCCGAGGCTACTCAAGCGGCGCATCACTTCGAGCAAGCCGCTGCGAAGACTCTTATCCGGCAACAAGATTCTCCACGTGATGCCGCCAAGCTGAACCAGGCTTTGCGCGACGCGGAGCGAGCGCTCCTTATGCCCGAGGGATTGCCGAATCGTCCCTGGTTTCGGCACGCCATCTACGCTCCCGGCCAGTACACCGGATATGCAGCGGTGGTGATTCCGGGAATTAACGAAGCCATTGATAAGCACGATCTCGCTCGAACCCGGCAGCAAATTACATTTCTCGCGGCAGCATTGAATCGCGCCGCCAAGGTGCTGGAGAGCGCTCACTAGAGCAATTCGAGATCTGCGGTTCGCGTACATGCTTTTCGAAATGACTCCTCACTGTTAAGCTTTGTCCCCATGACACCCGGCCACGCCGTGCACCGAGCGCACGCGCACAGCGTTGAAGACCGCGGTTTACGTAATCACAATTCTCATAGTCTTTTTGTTTTTTGGACGTTTCGTGCTGATCCTATTCGGCATTTCGTTGCCTGTCCTGAAGATTGCCGGCGGCCTGATCGTTGCCAATACTGCCTGGGGCATGGTCACCGGAAGCAGCCGCATGACCGCAGCAGAGAGCAAAGAAGCAAGCACGAAAGAAGATATCTCACTAACGCCAATGGCCATGCCTATGCTGTCCGGCCCCGGCTCAATCGGGGTGGTGATGGGTTTGGCGGCAGACGCCACCAGCCCGGTGTCTTATCTGGGTATGGTCATCGGCATCGCCGCACTGGGTGTTGTTGTTTATCTGTTTCTTCAACTCGGCGGCCCACTCGTGAAGCGTCTGGGGCCGGGCGCTGCTGGCGCGATTAATCGCATCTTCGGTTTCCTGCTGCTGGCGATCGCGGTGCAGTTAGTCTGTGACGGCATTGTCGACATCAGGGCATAGCACTTGGCTCTGCGGAACTGGCCTCCAGCGCCGGAACTGCAAAATCTCCTTGACTTCGCCCGCAGTTCTGGTAGATTCGTCGGCCACAAGCTCATGAGGGGGAGCGAGGGACTTATATGCCCGGAGACACACCTCTCAAAGCGGCAATCCCACCCGTCGAATCGACATCGCAAGATCCTCTCCCGGTTACATTCAAGGAAGTTTTGCAAGACGAGTTGTCGAAGATTGCGGAGGCCCGCCGTGCTCGCGGGGTCAGCACCTCGAAACCCACCGCCGACAACCTGATCGGCTTGGCATTCTCCGGGGGGGGCATCCGCAGCGCCACGTTTAACCTCGGCATCCTGCAAGCCCTAGCGGAAAACCAACTGCTGCACAAATTCGATTACCTCTCCACTGTATCGGGCGGCGGGTATATTGGCTCGTGGCTGGCCGCCTTCACTCACAGACTTTTGAACACCCTGCCGAATTCGTCGTTTCGAGACGTCGAAAAGGCGCTCGTTCCCGGGAAGCGTGAGCCCGGTGGACGCGAAGAACGCACTTTCTTGCGCTGGCTGCGCTTATACAGCAATTATCTGACTCCTCACACCGGCCTGCTTTCCGGCGATACCTGGGCAATGATCGGGACGTGGCTGCGCAATGTATTTCTAAACCAGACCGTCCTCGGTTTGCTTTTCCTCGGTGTGTTTGTGTCTTGCCACGGCGTGCTGCTGGGACTGATGAGATCTTCGAAGCTCGGTGCCACCGGCCTCCTGCTGGGTGGCGTACTGACTTGGTTCATCGCTGCGGTCTCGATGGCTGTGAACGTGGCCGACCAGATCCCCTCGAAGGAAATGCTGCTAACGGCGTTTCAGCGGGTCAAAGTGACGGTCATGGTCATTCTGCCATTTTTCCTGGCCTGCTTGTTGTTGAACTCTGGCTTATGGCGATGGCGGGATGTGGCAGCAAATTTGCCCCTGTGGATGTGGCTCGCAGGGTGGGGAGGCTTCTATTTTGTTGCTTGGGGAGTGGCGGCGGGCCTGATCAGGCTATGGAGGGAGATGCGGGAGAAGAAAAGCCCGCAAGAACGGATGATTTCCCTTACTGCCTTCTCGTTTTCCGCGCTGGCCGCCGGGGCGGTTGGAGGTGCTCTTGGTTGCGGCTACACAAGGTTGCTAAACCGCATGTTACCAGCGCCAGGCCCAGTTTCTCACGGTGCTCATTGGGTCGTGGGGGTCTTCGGAACCGGCGTTTTCATGCTGATCATGTTGCTCGCCGGCGCTCTGCATCTTGGATTCGCTGGCCGTGGCTGCAAAGACCTGGTGCGCGAATGGTGGGCCCGCCTTGGGGGATACATGATGCTGCTCACAATGGCTTGGCTGTTGCTGGCTGGATCCTGCGCTTTCGGGCCACTGTTCGTGCGTTGGGTCATAGCCAAGTTGAAGTGGGCAAGTATTGTTCCCGCGGCTTTGTGGGTTGCTCACAATTACCTCGGCGTGAAGGCTGCAAGCAGTGCCAAGACTAGCGGAAAGGTCGAGAAGATCGCATCGGCGGATACCTCCGGCGGCCGGTGGATCGTACAGCTATTCAAGTCTCCCCTGGTTCTGGATGCGATTGCGCGTTTGGCGCCGTACGTTTTCGGCATGGGCTTGGTTCTGCTTTTGGCCACGGCGGTTCACATCGGCGCCGGAATGTTTTTCGCTCCCGAACAGACCTCCAAACTTTGGCATTCGATGCCGGAGGCCATACCCGGAAACGCCTGGGCTGTCTTGTCTGTTCAGTACTGGAAAATCCAGTGGGCGGGGTGGTCGTTGTATTTGCTGGGCGCGGGCGTAATTCTGGCGATCGCGTCGCTCTTGCTATCCCGCCGGGTGGATGTGAACGACTTCTCCCTGCATCACTTCTACCGCAACCGCCTGGTGCGCTGCTATCTGGGAGCCTCGAACCCGAACCGCACACCGCAGCCCTTCACCGGCTTCGATCCTGATGACGATCTCCCGCTGAAGGAACTCGCTGTGAATTACCCCGGACCCTACCCCATCCTGAATGCAGCCATCAACATCACCAGCGGCGCAGAGCTGGGTTATGCGACACGGCGAGCGAAGTCGTTCGTCTTTACTCCGCTGTATTGCGGCTACGACGTAATCTTCCCCGGCGATGGCCAAAACCGCTTCAAGCTGGAAAATGCATGTGAGCTCAGCTTCTCGAAAACCGAACTAGGGCGCACGGCGGAATCCCTCACTCTAATGTCCGCGGACGACGGGATTGCCCTGGGCACGGCGATGGCGATCTCGGGCGCTGCAGCCAGCCCCAACATGGGTTACTTCACCTCTCCGGCCACGGGCCTGTTCATGACCCTGTTCGACGTGCGGCTGGGGTGGTGGATGGGCAACTCGCGCTTCACGCCCAAATGGAAGAGCGCCGGGCCGACGTCGGGGCTCGGCTACCTGGTTTCCGAATTAGTCGCCCAGAGCGACCAGAACAAGGACTACATCTATCTTTCTGATGGCGGACACTTCGAGAATCTGGCGGTCTATGAATTGATCAAGCGGCACTGCGAGGTGATTGTGGCCTGCGACGCGGGCTGCGATAACAGCTATGCGTTTGACGATCTCCTGAGCCTGATCGAAAAAGCACGCACCGACTTCGGTGCACGCATCGAGATCGATTTTTCAAAAATCCGTCCGAAAGACGGACGTGAAAGCGAATACAACTTCGCGGTCGGAGACATTTTCTACGATCCGCAGAACCCCACTGATCGCGGCACGCTGTTTTACGTAAAAGCCAGCCTGCCACCACGACAAGAAAAAAGCGCCGTGAACAAGAATTCACTTCCCGACGACGTCTGGCAATATTCCGAAAAACATCAGACGTTCCCGCATCAGAGCACCGCGGACCAGTGGTTCGACGAATTGCAATTCGAGAGCTATCGGGCGTTAGGGCAACACATCGGCCGCGCGGCGGCGGCGGCAATCGGTCGAGAGATCGAAGCTACGCTTAGCCAGCCAATGTAGGCGCTGTTCGCGGTGTGCAGAACGTACGCCTGAGGTTGGGGTCCGACTGTGTGGCGCCACAAAATTGTTGCCTCAAGAAAAACACTCGTTTCCCGCAAAATAGTCATTTCCTCGCGCAGACGCGGTTCGTGCGGGAGACTCAGCGGCAAGGCACGCGGTAGACATCCAGCGCGAGATGCTTCTTCATGGAATTAAAGTTTAGGGAGTTTGCCTCAGGGCAGAACTTGCTCGTAGGCAGAGAGTACTCGACTTCGAACACCGCCTTGTCGGCCTTGATAAAAGGTAGTAGTTTGCCGCACTCGGTGTACTGGAAACACTGCTCATCCAGTGCCCAGTCGAACGAAGGCAGCAAATCCGAAATCTGGTCCAGATCGTTTTTCAGGCCGACCGAAAGGCCGCGAGCGTGGGCTGCCTTCGCAACGAATGTGTTGTAGGCGATCTGGTCCTGGTAAGTGAGAGGGAAGCCGGTATCGTTGGCATAGCCGTCCACGTTATCTGGCTCCATGGCGTCGAAGCCCTTGGCCTGGCACAGGTCCATGCGTGCTTGCATGATTGGGTCGAGAATGTTGATACGACGAATATCCAGCCACCTTTCTCCCGGCCAGCCATTGTGTTTGCCTATTACAAACTTGGGAAACTTCTTGGCATCGGGACGCCAGTTCTCCCATGTGCCCACATCGATGTAGCACACACCTTGCGGCCCTTATGGTGCAGCGAGGAGACCACGCTGGCATCATTGTCGAACATGTCGATGTCATACATCTGCACCTTCACGTTCTGATCGACAGGCGTGGTGAGCTGCCATTGCCAATTTGTGTTCAGAGGCGGATGCCATATGGTTGGCTGATGCGACGCAAGCAGTGGCGCAGGATGAGCGTGGGGCCGGATTTCTTGTGCCCCACAAAGCAGAGTTAACAGCAAAAGCGAAGAAATTACGAGAAGGTGTCCGGAAGGTCGGTTCATAAACTCCTCCGACAGGCGACACCATTATCTTCTTCACCCGAGTCGCCAGTCAATTCGGAACCGAGCAAAGCAGGACGGCTGGGATCGCTCGCCCCGCATGGTTTTACCGGATGCCCGGTAGTGGCGCCCCGGTTCGAGCTGCGAATCGCTCGGACCAGCGAATCCGGCCGGTTACCTGCATCACAACGAACAGAGTGATGACGGCGATCACCGTGATCGACAGGCCGGTGAAACCCTTCCAGAAGAAGGCATAGGAGAACAGCACAAGATAGATCAATTGCGCGGTTCCGGCCTCGAAGGCCGCGAAGCGCATTCCCACGACCAGCCGAAGATAACTCACAACCAGAACAACAGAAACCACCGATGCGATCGCCATGGCCGCGTGTATCGAAATGTGGTCGACTAAATACGCCAGCAACAAGTGGAAAGCGAAAAAGGCGGTAGCCAGAAAAAAGTAGTTCATGGGATGCAGATCGATGTTACGCAGCGTAGTAATGATGAACATCAGAAAGAAAAAGAAGAAGAGCGAGACGGGCGCCGCGTAACTAATGTTTCCCGCCAGGGGGCCGGGTTGCAGCTTCTCCGGCATGGTCATGCCGATCTGAAATCCGGAGACCAGGTTTGAGTATTGCCACGTCAGTTGCCAGCCTCCGGGGACGAGTCGTTTGGAGTTGGGCGAAAGCGTGTCACCCGCGAAGTCGATGTCACGGAAATTGGTTTGCATGACCAGCACGAAGTTGCGGGCTTGCGCGATCCCGCGGCCCAATTGATAGCGCCAGGAGCCCAGTCCCTGCGAGCGATATGCAACATGCAGGCAGGCAGGCAGCTTGTCCGGGAAGCACAGTGGTTTCTCCCACCGTGCCCTGTTCGTCAGTGACGAGGGCAAGGGCTTGATTGTTCACCGTCAATTGCAGGCCGTCGTAAAGAGCCTTCTGCGCGGGAAATTTCAAGCGGAAGTCGACTGACTGGGCCTGGGTCGTATTGTTGCGGAAGGTATAGTCTCCCTCGAAGTCGACTGCATAGGTGCTGTACCAGAGCAGCCCTTTCTGGCGTGGATCGAGGTGAAGGTTCACGTGGATGCTGCTGGCTTCGAGCGCCAGCGGAAACTGCCGCAGCACCTTTTCGTTGTGGACTACAACCTTCCCATTCTCAACCGTGGTTGAAGTCGTCGGTTCAGTCACTGTGTAGGTGGCGGCTGGCGGTGCCTGCTCCTGCGACGTGCCCCAGGTCGAAGCGACGTGGTCCTGTAGTTGCTGGTTGCTGCCGTAGGTGCGGGAGAAAATCGTCGCGCCGAGAATTGCCCAGGCAATGGTGGTGCAAACAAAAATGAAAGCGAGAGCAAGAATCTGTTTTAGCAAAGGTGTTTCCTCCACGGTTTGTTAATCGCACTGATTCGGTTGCACGGACGCTGCCCACGCGGATGCGTTGACATCAGGCAGGTTAGGGCTAGCGGAGAAACGTTGGCGTGTCACGGGAGACACGTGCGTGTCGCGGTGTAGACGGGCGTGGAAGTAATGGCGGCTTAACGCTGAGAGTTCGAGGATCTCAGTGCCTGGAAAATGCGTCGGGAGAGTGCAGGAAAAACCGTAGGTGTTTATGTTTTCGCGAGGAGAGCACGCCAACTTGTACAAGCCAAGGCCTTTCGAGTCCTCATCCGTAGGCCATGCAAATTGTCGCCGGTGAGGACAAAGTTTTACAAAAATATGCGCATCACTTGGAGGTTCGATCCTTCCCAAGGAGTACGTCCAAAATACAAAAGACGAAGGAGAAAACATGCCAATGCAATCTCAGGACCAAAGCACCCTCAACGTAAAACTTGTTCACTTCACCAAACAAAACTCACCCGATGAGCCGGTGCAGGTTGCTTTCGCGGTCACCGATGATCAAGGAAAGGAAGAGATCATCACCGGCGAGGTTCCCTATAGCTACGACCTTTTCCATCTCTTTCAGGAAAACGGCTGGCTGAACATCCGACGAGGGGTTGCCTCGATTCGCGAGAGCCGGTCGCCGCGTCGGGCGATGTCAGCATAGTCCATAAGTGAGTCAGTGCGCTGGAACCCCCGTAACTACAGGGGTTCCAGCGCCTTGCCCGCTGTTGCCTGTGAGAAGGCCTGGTCTTAGATTTCGAAGAAAATGGATTTCGAGCAAATGCCAAAAAACTGGAGGCTAGAGATGATGCGTGATGTTCAAGTTGCCATTGGTGATATCTGCGGAGATCCAACTGGCTTGCGAGTCAAAGTAGAAGATGTGGATATGTACGATTACGTTCACTTTTCGGTGATCGAAGCTAGCGAATTTCAAGAGGATGAGGCGGAAAAGGGAGAAATGTCACAGATAGCTTTCGTTCATCGTTTCACGAAGCTAGGGAACGCGTTTGCCAGCAGAAAAGCTGCCTAGCGTGACTTTGTTTTATCGAGAGCGGTTTAGAAGTAAAACTTCATCGCAAACTGTATGAAGCGCGGATCACGAGCGCCTTGCGGAAACCCAAATTGCGAAGTTCCGAATTCAAGCGGCTGCGGTTCTGCTCCGATCAGGCCCACCGGCTCGAATACCGGGTTCACGTGATTCCAAATGTTGAAGAACTCCGAGCGAAACTCCACGCGCATCTGCTCGCGAATGGGGAACATCTTGAAGACGGAGAAATCCCAGTTCTGGAGTCCGGGACCGCGAACGATATTGCGTCCCGCATTGCCAAAGGTGAAGGGGATGGTGTTGTCCACGAAGGCGCAGGTGTTGAAGATCGTTCCAGGGATGCAGGGTTCCCCGTTCTGATTGCCCACGAGGTTCGGCCGCACCTCATAAAATCCAACACCTCCTCCGCCGTCGCTGCTGGAGACATTGGTCAGGGAATCGGTAATCGTGAACCAATTGCCCGTCTGCGCGGTTACGATACCGGAGACTTGCCAGTTTCCGATGACCTGGTTGAGCACGCCAGTCGCGCCTCCGCCAAACTTCTTTCCGTTGCCGAAGGGAAGTTGGTAGATGTAGCTGAATACGAAGCGATGCCGTACATCGAAGTCGGAGTTGCCGTACTCGAGATAGGGATATCGCTGGTCACGGAAGTCGCCGTTATTGAGCGACCCCAGGTTCGCACTGGAAGCGTCATCCATAGCGTGCGCGTAAGTATAGGATGCTTGAAACTGGAGGCCATGGGAAAAGTTCTTTTGCCAGCTTACTTGCAAAGAATTGTAGTTTGAGTAACCGTCGGAGCGCAGCTGGTTGATGGCGGTGTCGAATACTCCATTGCAGTTCGGTGGAAACACCGAGTTGTCGCAAATCTTGGCAGGGCGGCGTGGGGCGGTCGGGCAATTGCCCGCTGTGTTCGGCGGAGTGGTGCAAAATACCGAATCCGGCACAGCTTGATTGCCGTTGTAATAGTTATACAGATTGTTCCCGTGCGAACCGCCATAGGAGATGTCGAGCACGCTCTGTGCCGGAAGTTCGTATTGGAAACCGAAATGCCATTGCTGCGTGGAGGGCGTCCGCAGGTTCGGACTGACAGCAAAAAGCAACGGAGTGTTGGGATCCGTCAGAGCATTCGATGGGAAGCCGTCCGCGAGCGTGCTTAGGCCGGGAATCGAACAATTATTCGCGCCCAGAGCCGGATTCGCCGACGACAGAAAGCATGGAACCGAGTACGACTGAGTTACGAAGAACGGAGGATTGAATCCGGGGCTGGGATTTGAATACGGTCCATTTTCGTCGCCTCCGTAGAAAATGCCATACCCGGCGCGCATCACCAGCTTGTTGGTAATTTGGTAAGCCACGCCGAGGCGCGGTGCGAAGTTGGTCAGGTCGGGCGGAATCAAGCCACTGGATGCAGTTCTTTGAATCGGGATATTCGCGGCAAGGAATGGCGTGAGGGTTGCTGTCTGTCCGGCGGGAACGATCAGCGAGGCAGTAGAGAAATCGAAGTTCGCCTGCTCGTTTCCCCTGGCCTTCACCGTGGTGAATAAGTCGTAGCGCAGTCCCAGATTCAGCGTCAGCCGCGCGGTCGCTCGAATATCGTCCTCTGCGTAGAAACCATAGACCGGGCGGTGGTAATCAACGGTATGCAGGCTGGTGATCTCGCCAGAGTCAGGAACGCCTAACAAGAAGGTGGCGTACGCCTCGCCACCTGACGTCGGCGAAGCCGGATTGTCTGTGAAGTCGCTTCCAAAGCCGATTGTCCCACGGGGTGCGGCAGGTTCGAACAACGTGAATTCTTCGCGCCGTATTTCCGCGCCAAACTTGAAAGAATGCCGCCCGTGAACCAGAGTGACGTTGTCCGTCAGGATGTAGGTGTTCTGTTTCTCAATCGCGGGAAGATAGCTGGCGCTTCCCAAAGTCGCCGTGCCGTCGTTGATGCTGATCTGCGGCAGCCCGCCAATATTTGGCCCGAAGGGAACCCCTGGAAATCCGAGGTTCGCGGAAACGTTCGTGTCGTAATTCAGTTGGAAGCGGTGGGTGTTGATGCGGTTGTAGCCCAGCCGAAACTCGTTGACCAGGTTGGGCGAGAAGACGTGCGTCTCGCTCACGGCGATGGCGCGAAAGGAATCGTTTTCGTAGCCATCAGAGAACGCTCCGCCGTCGAGCTCGTTCTGAAACGGCGACGGCGTGAAGCTGGGCTGATCCTCGTAGCTGAAGGTTCCGAAAAGATTATCCCGATCAGTGATCTTCTGGTCGATGCGAACGTCGGCGTTGTTCCGGCTATAGGTTTTCTTTGGCTCCGCAAGAAAGTTCGAGCCATTGAGGTTGACGTTCGGCGCAGGAAAGAGAGCCGAGAGCCGAGAGCCGAGCCGCCAGTGGGTCAATCAAGCCTTTAGGGAAAATATTCGTGGGGTTTCCGGATCCATCGACGCCGATGGGTACGCCGCAATACCCGCTCGGGTTCACATTGGACGCTTGCGTTAATCGCGAATTGAAGATCTCTCCGTAATACGTTGGGTGACCGCTGCAATCTAGTGCCGTCGTGCCCGACAGGACGTTTCCGTTCATATCCACCTGTGGCGCCACCGTCGTGGTAAGAAAAGAAGAGAAATCGCCGCCGATCTCAGCCGGTGTTGGGATGGCTGAGAGTTGGGGCAGCGCCTGCACTACCCGGAAGCCCTCGTAATCCACGAAAAAGAAGGTCCGATTCTTAATGATGGGGCCGCCGAAGGTAGCTCCAAATTGATTTTGATGGTAGGGCTGCCTGCCGAATGCGTCAAAGGCATTGCTCGCATCCAGAGCATCATTCCGAAAAAATTCGTAGAGATCGCCGTGAAACCCATTGGTGCCGGACTTGAGCACTGCGTTGAGGATTGCGCCATTGCCGCGGCCGAATTCTGCGCTGTAAGCGTTGGTTTGGACCTTGAATTCCTGAATTGCATCGATCGAAGGCTGAATGACGTACGCCTGGCCAGTGAGAACGTCCCCCAGATTCGAATTGTTGTCAATGCCGTCGAGGAGGTAGTTGTTCTGCAGAGAACGCGCGCCGTTCGAGCTGAAACCGTAGCTGGTCTCGACACGAGAACCGGGCTCGCTGGGGGCAATTCCAGCCCCGAGAAGCGCAAGCTGCGCATAGTTGCGTCCGTTTAGAGGAAGCGTCTCTGCCTGGCGTTTGTCCACCAGATGCCCCAGATCGGAGGTTTGCGTTTCCAGAAGTTGAGCCTCGGTGGTGACGGTCACAACTTCCTTGATATCGCCGAGCGAGAGAGTTATGTCTACCGCGGGCCGCGCATCGACGTTCACGGTGATGGGGCCGGCGACCGTCTTCTTGAATCCAGCTTTTTCCGCGATCACTTGATAGCGACCAACCTTGAGCGGGCTGACGACAAATTCACCCTGCGCGTTGGTAGCGGTGACGAGTTGTCCTCCGCGTTCGGTGTCGACAATCGTGACCTTCGCCCCGGCGATGACCGCTCCACTCGGGTCCTTCACTAGACCTGCGAGACCGCCGGTGTCTTTCTGGGCGATCGCAGCACCGCAGGCGAAGACCAGTATCCCCAGTATCCAGAAGCACGATCGAAGCTGGCTGAAGTGTCCTGACCGTCGCGAAGAAGAGCAGCGCGTGAATCGGTTCATCTCAGTTTTCCTGGTCGGCGGAGAAATGGCAGCCACTTTCGTATTATTACGATTTGATATTAATAGTTGCGATCTTGCCGGAAAGTCAATAGAAAAATTTAAGCCGCCCGGAATGCAGGGCGAACGCAGGTTTCTCCAAACATCCTGCGGATTCTGCTCCCAACCCCTCTGCCACGATCAACCGCGGCTTCGACAGAAATCGCCTTCGAAAGTTATTACGAAAGATTATGTTTGCTTTCGTTTTAGCCTGAGCCCTGCGGCCATGGCCGGGCTTCGCTCGGGTCGTGAGACCATATTCGATGGCTACCGGCGCTTAAGAGCCTCGAGCTCATCCAGAGTACGCGGCCAGTCCGAGCGCAACAGGCGGGACAAACTGCGATCAGCGAGAACTTTTCCAGCGGTTTGGCAGCGGGCACAGTAGTTGGTCTCGTTGTCTGCGTAGCGAATCCGCTGAATCTTTTCGCCACACCTCGGGCACGATTCGCCATAGCGTCCGTGAACGGCCATATCCTTGCGAAACGCTGTCACATTTTCCGGGAAGCCAGCTTCCGCTTCTACGCGCAGCCGGTTTATCCAGAGCGTCAGAGTTTCTTGGGTCGCAGCGAACAGGCGCTCCCATTCACCCGGTTTGAGCTTTTTCGTTAGCGCGATAGGAGACAATTGGGCAGCGTGCAGAATCTCGTCCGAATACGCATTGCCGATGCCGCTCAGTATCCGTGGATCGGTGAGGGCCCGCTTGAGAGTGCGGTTTTCGGCGGTCAGCACGTCACGAAACGATCCCAGATTGCTGCTGAAGATGTCGATTCCTCCAGGATCCATTGATTGCAAACCCGCCTCGCCGCTGACGACATAGAGCGACGCGCGATGCTTTGTACCGGCTTCCGTGAGCACGAGAGAGCTGTTGGGAAAATCGAAAGCTGCCAGGCTTCGGCGCCCGGCAAGCTTTGCTCCTCGCGGCCGCCAGTGCAGGCGGCCGGCAATCATCAAGTGCAGCACCAGCCAGAGATCGCCTTCTACACCAATCGCAATTCGCTTACCGATCCGCCGCAGTTCGCGTACAATGCGGCCTTCGACATCCGTAAGCGGTGGTTGTGCGGTGCGAAGCAGAAAGGGACTCGCCAACCGTGCGTGCTCGATTGGCTGCCCCAGGATCCGTGGCTCAAGCGCGCTGATGTATGCGGCGATATCCGGCAGTTCCGGCATGTTAAGTAGCTTGCAGGACACAACCGCATTTTTCAACCGCGCAATTTAAGATGGATCATGGCCGGCGTTCGGATCGACAAGTGGTTGTGGGCTGCAAGATTTTTCAAGACGCGCAGCCTGGCTGCACGAGCCTGTGAACTTGGCAGGATTCAATCCAATGGGCAGCTCGCCAAGGCTGCGCGCGAGGTTCACATTGGCGACATGTTGCAAGTGACAAACGACGGCGGTGCCTTTCAAGTGGAAGTTTTGATTCTCAGCGAAGTGCGCGGCCCCGCTCCGGTTGCCCAAACTCTCTACCGCGAGACAGAGGCGAGCCGAGAGCTGCGCCTCAAGGTGGAAGCTGAGCGTAAGGCGATGAGGCAATTCGAGGAGTTGCCGGCAGGCAGACCATCCAAACGCGATCGCCGAAAAATCATCCAGTTCCGAGGAAGGTAAATTCAGTAGCCGATCAAAGCATAGCGACTCGCCGTTGCACCAGCAGGAAGTACAAAGCCACCAGAATCAGCAGCAATCCGTTCACGCCCAAAACCACTGGTGCCGTAAACAAGGGAACGAGCCATCCTGACAAAAGGTTTCCCATAGGCATGCCCCCGCGGAACGCACAGGTGTATACGCTCATCACGCGCCCGCGCATTTCGTTGGTGGTGATCAGCTGCACTAGCGAAGTCACCGTGGCGAAGACCGCCATCATCGAAGCGCCCACGAGCACCAGCATGGCATAGCTCAAGGGCAAGGACTTCGAAAACGAAAACCCTGAAATCCCCACTCCCAGACAGATGAGCACGCTGATCGCGAACCGGCCCTTGTGACGTATGTTTCCCCGCTCCGCGACGAAGAGTGAGCCGCAGATCGAACCGAGTCCCATCAGCGAAAGCAAGTTGCCATAGGTTTCTGGGCCGCGATGAAAGATGTCTTTGACGAACACAGGCATATATGTCCGCATGGGCATGCTCAAAGCGGTCATGCAGAACGCCAGCACGATAAGCGCCTCCATGGAGTTCTGTCTGCGAAGGAATTTGATGCCTTCCTTCAGGCTGCTGAACATCGACTCGGTGGTACTCACCGGGAGGAATCGGGTAGTGATAATGGAAAGCGTAATGATCGGAGCGAGGAAGGAAATCGCATTCAAGCCAAAACACCACTTCTCACCCAACTTTGCCAAAGCCTGACCGGCGAGCGCAGGTCCAATCGTTACCGCCATGTTGAATTGGATCGAATTCAGGGCAATGGCGTTCGGCATGTCCTCTCGGTCAACTAGGGTAGGAATCAGCGCCTGGTACGCGGGCCCGCCGAAAGCCTGGGCCAATCCGGAGACGAACGAAAGACAGAGGATATGCCATACGTGTACAACTCCGGTCGCCACCAGGATCGTCAGCAGAGCCGCGCTCCCCATCTGCATGTACTGAGAGACGAGCAGAATCTTCCTGCGCTCGATGCGGTCGGCGACCACGCCGCCGATCAGAGAGAACAGGAAAATCGGAATGCCGCCGAGAAACTGGTCCAGAGCTAGCAAAAATGCAGAATGGCTTAGACGATAGATGAGCCAGCCCTGCGCCACAATCTGCATCCAGGTGCCAATGCTGGACGTACAGGCGCCGAACCACATGAGCCGGAAATCTCGATATTGAAAAGCCTTGAATACCCTGCGAAAAGTTGACCTGTCCATGTGCTCCGCGTGTCTTTAGTGTCCGGAGTCTATCTTCGCATGGGCAGTCGACTTCTGCTTTCTCTTCGGAAACACACAGGTCGGCCCTGGAGGTTCGTTGGCTTTTCCGGATGTTGCCAGGCGTAATTCCGGGCGACGCAAATAGGTTGTAGCTACTTCTCTTCGTTGTCGTGCAGTTGCTGCGCCAAATAGTTCTCGATGCCCATCTCACCGATGGCGTGGAGTTGGCCTTCCAGCCAGTCGATGTGGTGTTCTTCGTCTTTCAGAATCTTTTCCAATAGTTCGCGCGATCCGTTGTCGCCTGCTTTTACGCAGGTTTCTATTCCTGTATTCAGGCGCTTGACCGCCTCATACTCCAGGTTGAGGTCGTTCTCCAATTGAGCCTTGACGGTCTGGCCGATATTGATCTTGAAGTAATCGGTCATGTTGGGAGAACCGTCGAGCAGGAGAATGCGCTCCATCAGTTTCTCCGCGTGGGTCATCTCCTCGATCGATTCTGCGCGAGTGTGCTTCGCCATCCTCTCGTAGCCCCAGTTCTCGCACATTTCAGCGTGCAGGAAGTATTGGTTGATGGCTGTCAATTCGGCCTTCAACACCTGATTGAGTAGTGCAATGACGTTCGCGTCGCCTTTCATGGTTGACCTTTCAAAGCCAGGGCTTTTTTTCTGTTGGGCCGTCTCGCAATTCGAATGATACACCTGCTGCCCTCCCTGCCTCGCCTCACAGCACCCTGTGACGGTCGTCACAGCGGGCTTGGGGAAAGAGGGCCACACTTAAACCAGAAGTTGGATGTTTACCAGGAGGTGGCTATGAAGACCTCGCGCATCATAATTCTGATTCTTACGTTTCTAGCACTGGTCCTATCCATACCCACGGCGGCTGCGGCGCAGAAATCCCAGCCAGGTGTTGGAGTTCCGAAGTATGATCGGGCGGCCGAAGCCACGTTCAAGGGAACAGTGGAAGAGGTGAGAGACCGTCAGTGCCCGGTGAGCGGGGGTATGGGCTCGCATCTGATTTTGCGGTTGTCTCCCAGCACCACGATTGAGGTCCACCTCGCCAGCACAAAATTCGTAAAGGCCTACGACCTTGTGTTCAACAAGGGCGATGAAGTCACGGTCGTTGGCACCAAAGTGCAATTTGAAGGTGTGGAAACCATCTTCGCTCGGGAAGTCACACGCGGCAGCGAGACGTTCGTGTTCCGCGATAAAGACGGCACGCCGATCTGGTAGCAGCCTGACAGCGCACCGGAGAGAAGTGGTTAACGCCTGGGCAGCTCTATGATTTAGTTCTGCTGGCGATTTTGATCACCAAACTCCAGGTTCCGGTGATGTATGGTTACGCTTGGGTGGTTTGCTTGGCGGATGGAGCTGGGTCGACTGATAATTGCAATCCTTTGACCTGGCGCACTACCACTCGCTGTCCCGCAGGCACATTGGCGGAAGCGATTGCGTCCCAGAGTTCGCCGTGGACGAAGACTTTTCCCTGCGGGGATAGAGCGCTCTGGGTCAGGCCAATCTCTCCTATTAGTCCTTGCACTCCGGTGACAACTTTATTGGCTCGCGCTTTCAGGGCGATGCTCATTAAAAAGACCGTGATGATTCCCAGAGGGATGCTGACCGCCAATGCCGTCAGCAGATGGACTCGCATCTCGGGGATGGGCGCGTCCACGAGCAACAGTCCGCCCAACGTGAGGGTGACGATTCCGCCGATCGCTAGCACTCCGTGGGCGGCGAATTTGGCCTCCAGCGCGAACAGGATGAACGAGGCGAAAATCAAAACTACGGCGGCGAAGCGAGTGGGGAGCAGGTTCAGCGCGAAGATGGCGATCAGGATGAAGACGACCCCGACCGTTCCGGGGACCACTGCGCCGGGATGGTTGAACTCGGCGTAAAGAGCCAATGCTCCCACGGCGAGCAGGATGAAGGCTACGTTCGGATCCATCAGGTAGGCGAGAATGTGCTGCTTTAAGGTCATGCCAAAGGGACGAACCGGCTCGCCGACTAAATTGAGCGTGATGGTCTCCCCGTTGAAACGCTTTACCCGCTTGCCTTGCAATTGCTTGAAGAGGTCGTCCTCGCTGGGTGCTACGTAGTCGATCAGCTTTTGCGAAAGGGCTTCCTGGTCGGTGAAAGACTTGGATTGGCGGACCGCGGTCTCGGCGATCTCAACATTGCGGCCGCGCTTCGCAACTACCGATCGCAACAGGGCGGCGGAATCATTCTCGATTTTTTCCTTCATCGTGTCGTCCATCTTGCCGCCGCCAAGAGTGACGGGATGAGCCGCGCCGGTGTTGGTTCCGGGCGCCATGGCCGCAACGTCGGCGCTTTCGAGAATGAAAAATCCGGCGGACGCGGCCCGGCTTCCGCTGGGCGTGACGTAGATGATTACCGGAACCGGTGAGGCCAGGATTTTTTCGATGATGTCGCGAGTGGATTCGAGCAGGCCGCCGGGAGTGTTGATCTCGATGAGCAAGGCGTGATCTTTGTTGCGTTCTGCCTCGGCGATGGCGCGGCCAATGTATTCATCGGTGATGGGATGAATCGAGTCATTCACTACGATCTTCAATACTTGGGCGGAAGAAGCGGCACAGAGCACGAACAACAGCAATCCGGTTAGAAGGGTGGGGAAAAAGCGCGAAACGAAAAACGGTCTCATCGATTAGGCAGTGGCTGCGCTTCCTGCGCGAGCTTGGCTGCGACGGTGCGCTTGAGCGCCAGCGCGGCCGCATTGGTTGGCTCTAAACGCAGAGCCCGATCTATTTTCTCCGCGGCCGCTTCAGGTCTATTGTCTCGCAAATCAAGCCTCGCCAACACCAAAAGCGGCTCAGGGAATTGACGGAGCCGCAATGCCTCCTCGGCCTCGGTGTGGGCTGGGGTGAGGTTATTTTCGGCCTCCAGCGCACTCGCCAATCCAGCGTGTGCCTCCGGGTTCGACGGGTTGAGTGCAATGGCTTCGCGGAATTCGCCTTCCGCTTCGGAAAGAAAGCCTTGCGCCAGCAGTTCATGTCCACGAACGGTGTGGAATTGCGCATGGGTGCGAGGATCAGTCTTCGCCAAACGCTGCTCGGCAGCAGCGTCGATCTTTAAGGCGAGCAGGCGGAACGAACTCTCGTCGTAGTTGGCGCGGATGCGCTCGACTGGAATCTTCTGTGTCGCCGGCACAATGGCCCGCTGGGCTGAAGCGCCGGCGTCGGGCGAGACAGTTTCAAGCAGAGATTTGGCTGCGGTATCGCCTGGGCGTAGGGAGAGAGTTTCGTGGAGCTGGCGAGACGCGCCCGCGGCGTCGCCGCTTCGGTAAAGTTCTATGGCCAGATTGAAGTGATAATCGGGATCATTCGGATCCGAATTGATGGCTTTCTGGAAATAGTCGGCAGCGCTTTTTCTGTCCGCGTGAGAGCTTACGACTCCAAGGTTGTTGTAAACCTCGGCCAGAGGCATGAGCGCGGCAACAAAGTGGAATGCCGATTCGGCGCGCTGAAAATCTCCGTGGTAGTAAGCTGCAAGTCCAAGATAGAAATTGGCCTCGCGGGCGAGGGGATGGTTTTCGGGCACGCGCGCCAGCGTGGCGACTGCGGGTTCATACTGTCGCGCACGGTAGTAGGCTTCGCCGAGTTGTAACAATGCCTCGGGATAGCTGGGACTTAGACGAACGGCTTCGTGGAAATGCTGAATCTGTTCGTCAGCCCTCGGCGCTGTGACGCCGCGCACGTAGTTTTCGAACGCGTCCAACCGGAGGGGAGGCGCGGCGGCAACAAATGCCTGCTTTGTGATCGAGATTTCCGGACGGAGGGCGTGCAGAACGTCCCATGCCAGCGCGGTCTGAATGTCGATAAGTTGGAGCAACGGGCCGGACTCATTCATTTCGGGCAGCAAGTGTTGGCGACGCATGTCCAGAAGTTGCGCTGCAGCGTTGAAGGTCCGGCCATCAAAGCGGTACACGCCTAGCACGACGTAGTCCACGTCCAATTCTTCCGCAATCCGATAGAGAGTGGCGCGCGAAGGATGAAGCGCGACCGGGATACCCAAGCGGTCGTAAGCACGGATTCGATCTTCGCGCGGCAACACAAACAGCGTGGCGGAATTCAGGCGCTCTTGCAGCAGTTCGGGAAAGGAATCGCTGATCCACTCGATGCCCGGAGCTTTGGATTGATTTTCAAAAGGAACTACCAGCACGGTCTGACCGGCGGTGGCCGGTCCCTGGGCGAGGGCCGCTGTGGACAAGAGAACAATGATTGCGCTGAGCCGGAGAAGTTTCAAGGCAACTAGATTATAGCGGGTGACGGGTCTTTGATTGTGGGTTGAAAGACTCTGAACGTTCTCCCCGGGTTTTGTTTCCCGGTCCCGCATTGGCGAAGGTTGACGGCGCGAGGGCCATTGTCAGGGTACTTCATCGGTGATATAAGGGTGCGCCATGGCCGACGGGAGGGCTTAGTCTGCCCCGCAGTCCCGTGATCGAGCACATCTCAAAGGAAGAGGAGGTTTCTTATGAAGCTTCGCGCATGCTTCGTCGTTGTCACTTCTCTGTGTGCGGTGGTGGTGTCAACTCCGGCGCAAACACCGGCTCCGAACTCAAGTTTGGTTTCCACGCAGATTCCGCGGCTCATTAAATTTTCCGGTGTGGCGCAGAGCGAAACCCGCAAGCCAGTGACTGGCGTGGTCGGCGTCACTTTTTCTCTGTACAAGGATCAGCAGGGTGGCAGTCCGTTGTGGGCCGAGACGCAGAACGTGCGAGCCGACGAGACTGGACACTACACAGTGATGCTGGGCTCGGCCAGCGCGGATGGGGTCCCGTTGAGTCTGTTCAGTTCGGCGGAGGCGCACTGGATCAGTACGCAGATTTCAGGACAGCCGGAGCAGCCGCGGATACTGCTTCTGAGCGTGCCGTATGCGTTGAAGGCGGCGGATGCAGAAACATTAGGCGGCTTGCCGGCGTCCGCATTCATGCACGCCACTGGTGGAGCAGTACAGGGAAAAACGGGAGCAGCGGCTGGGTCTCCAGCGCAGTCAAATCTTCCTCCGGCGGGCGTGACGGGCAAGGGGATAAAGAATTTCGTTCCTCTCTGGACTGGAGCGACGGCTCTGGGGGATTCGCTGATTTACCAGACCGGAGGGAATTTGGGGATCGGTACGAAGACGCCGCAAGCCACAGTTGATGTTGCCAGTAAGGCGGCTTTGGGCATGCAAGTGACAGTACCAGGCTCCGAAGGTGCCATTAGCGGCATTGCGACAGATCCGAAAGCAGGCACGACGGGCGTGTACGGACAAAGCTCGTCTCCGATTGGAAACGGGGTTTATGGGCTGGACAATGCGACAACGGGTGGCATCGGGGTTATCGGGCAGTCCAACGCCACCTCGGGCAAGTCGTATGGTGTAGCTGGTCTCGCGACCAGCACGACCACAGGCGCCAGTGGCGTGCTCGGCAATGAAACCGCCACTACTGGCCAAGTACACGGCGTCAGCGGATTTGCGTCGAGCACCACCACCGGCGCAGTTGGCGTGACTGGTTTTGAACTCGCTACCACTGGCCAGGTTTACGGCGTTAGCGGGGGGACCAATAGCACCACGACCAATGCGGCGGGCGTGAACGGCTTTGAGGGCGCTGCGACCGGTCAGGTATTTGGCGTTGGCGGCAGCACCAATAGCACTACCGACTACTCGTCCGGTGTCAGCGGTTATGAGGGAGCGACCAGCGGGAAGGTCTCCGGCGTTGCCGGCGGGACCGCCAGCACAACCGCTGGCGCCTCGGGCGTAACTGGTAACGCTGGTGCCACAACTGGCAACGTATATGGCGTCAGCGGCTACACACCCAGCACTGGGGGAGTCGGAGTGATTGGCACCGCGTACGCCAGCACCGGCAACACCGCGGGTATTTTCGGATCAACTGTGAGCCCGAATGGCATCGGCGCATTTGGGGACAGCACTTCGACCACTGGTGGCACCGGGATTCAGGGTCAAACCGAGAGCACAAGCGGCGGGGCGGCTGGCATTTTCGTTGCGCATGGTGGCGGGGGATTGCTTTTGAGCGGGCTCACGGGCAGCACCTATGTCTCGAAGTTTAGCGTCGACGCCGCCGGCAACGGCTTCTATGCCGGAAATCTCAATGTCACAGGCAAACTGACGAAAGGCAGCGGCTCATTCAAGATCGACCACCCACTTGATCCGGCGAACAAGTATCTTTCGCATTCGTTTGTCGAATCGCCCGACATGATGAACGTGTACAACGGGAATATCACCACCGATCGGCAGGGTTTGGCGACGGTGACTTTGCCGGATTATTTCGAGGCGCTCAATGGGGATTTCCGTTATCAGTTGACGGTGATTGGGCAGTTCGCGCAGGCCATCGTGGCTAAGAAGATCGCTGCCAACCGCTTTGTGATTCGGACGAGCAAGCCCAACGTGGAAGTGTCCTGGCAGGTGACTGGCATCCGGCACGACGCTTATGCCAATGCGTACCGCATACCAGTGGAGGAGGACAAAGCAGCTGGGGAGCAAGGTTACTATTTGCATCCGGAGGTTTTTGGACAACCGGAATCGAAGAGCATAGCCTCAGCGTCAAAGGCTTCGCCTTCTTCGCAGAATGTGTTTGCGGATGCGTCGCACAAGTAGACGCAGTGCCATGAACAACTGTCATCGCGGTGCAATATCAGATTCGCGCAGCGAATCTGATATGGAGTCGAGGGACGTCTTGCATGGGCGTTGTTCAAGCGGTCATTTTTGTTTCTTTCTCGGGGCTGTCCTCCTCGCGCTGCAGTTCCTTCCAGCCAGGCAGGGTTTGGTCTCCGGTAATCAGTCTGGCACCGCGTTCGAAGGTGAGGTACGACCACGCCCACTGAATCAGCACGATCAGCCGGTTGCGGAATCCGATGAGGAAAAAGATGTGAACAGTTAGCCACGCGAGCCAGGCGAGGAAACCGGAAATATGAATCTTGCCAAACTGTGCGATGGCGGCGGCGCGGCCGATGGTTGCCAGGCTACCCTTGTCTACGTAATGGAAGTTTTTCCGCGGCTGTCCTTTCAGGTCGCGCAAGATGTTGTGGGCTGTGGCTTTTCCTTCCTGGATCGCGGCCGGGGCCACGCCCGGCACAGGCTCGCCATTTTCCCGTTTCAGCGAGGCCAAGTCTCCGATAACAAAAACGTGAGGATGACCAGGAACACTCAAGTCCGGATTCACGAAGACGCGCCCCGAGCGGTCGGTGGGCGCGCCAAGTTTCTTGCCTAGCGGGGAAGCGGCCACTCCGGCTGCCCACAAAATTACCGCGGCGGGAATCCGAGTTTCTCCCATGACTACCGTCGCGGGTTCGATACCGGTGACCATCGCGGAAGTGTGGACTTCGACGCCGAGTGCGCGAAGCTGTTCTTCCGCGCTGCGGGAAAGATCCTCCGGGTATGTAGGCAGAACACGAGGCCCACCTTCGAGCAAGATGATTCGCGTGCGTTCGGGATCGATGGATCTGAATTCGTCCTGTAGCGCGCGGCGGGCGATCTCAGAGAGGGTTCCCGCCAACTCCACTCCTGTAGGGCCGCCGCCGACGATGACAAAATTCAACTGCACCTGTCCCGCGCCGCTGGCAGCGTGCCGTTCAGCGAGTTCGAACGCCAGCAAAACGCGGCGCCGGATCTCGATCGCGTCTTCGATCGTTTTCAGCCCAGGTGCCATCGGCTCCCACTCGTCGTGTCCAAAATAGGCGTGGCTCGCGCCCGCCGCGACGATCAGGTAGTCGTAAGGAAGCTCACGATCGGCAAGTTTCACGACACGCCGGTCAAGATTGAATTCGTGTACTTCTTCGAGTAGAACCTCAATATTGCGACGGCCGCTAAGGATCCAGCGGATGGGAGCGGCAATTTCTCCGGGGGACAATCCGGCAGTTGCCACTTGATAAAGGAGAGGCTGGAAGGTGTGGTGATTTCTGCGGTCAATCAAGGTGATGTGAACCGGAGCGTGGGCGAGCTTGAGAGCTGCGTTAAGGCCGCCGAATCCAGCGCCAACAATCACGACCTGCGGCATGGGTTTGCCGTTCATCAGACTCCTCCACCGAGATTCATGGCGTTTGGAATATTCTGCGCCAGGGAAACGTGCATCTCACTTTAGTAGATTCCCGTCATGGCTGCCGAGTCGAAGAATTTGATTTCGAGGATTGCTGCCGATCGCAGCGTCGTTTCACCGCAGAGGTTTCGAACAGCCGCGTCAGCCGGAACTTCGGCTGTGGGTCTCGCGTTCCAGGTCGCACTGGCCTTCGCTTTGATCATGGTCGCGGTGTGGACACCGCCGGGCCGTGTCAACGTCGGCAGCAATCTTTTGGCAGCGCTTTGCATTTTGTGGTTCACCGTACGCGGTCGTTATTCAGTTCGCGAATTGGGCCTTACCAAGCCTGGCTCGGGGGCAGTTGTGACGGTCATGTGCGGAGCGTTCCTGGTGGTTACGATTGTTGTAGGTGGATCGGCAATCCATAATCTTGGACCGGCTCAGAGGGTACCTTGGGAAAGGATTTGGAAATATGCGCTCTGGGCGCTGGAGCAGCAATTTATATTGCAGTCATTCTTCTACGTGCGGCTGGAATCGCTTTTGGGCAGCCGCCGCGCGCTGTGGGGCGCAGCGCTTCTGTTTTGCCTCGCACACCTTCCGAGCCCGGTGCTGACCCTGATGAGCTTCATCGGCGGTCTGTTGTTCTGCGAAATGTTTCGTCGCTATCGCAATATTTTTCCGTTGGGATTGGTACACGCTGCGCTCGGACTCACCATTGCGGCGAGTCTTCCAGATAGATTGCTTCACCACATGCGGGTCGGGATCGGATACCTGTTGTACCGTCCGTGATAGCGGGCGACCTATCAAGAGAACAGCGCGCTGCTGCGATTAATCGGGTAACATGACGGGGTTGGGCGCGAGCATGCTTTGCATTTGAAACCTCTGCAAACAGAGATTCAATCTAATACCGCACAATCCGGCGGTTTCTCACGCTGGCTGTCGTTCCTCATGCCTTCCGTTTCCGATTTGCTTTTTGTCGCGCTGCTTCTCGGCCTGAGTTGCGGCGCGCTTGGACGGCTCCTGCTGCGTGATGCGGGGACGGGATGGCACATCCGCGACGGGGAGTTGATGCTGCGGACGCACTCGATCACCCGCGTCGACCCGTTTTCGGCGACCATGAGCGGACAGCCATGGTACGCGTGGGAATGGCTGTATGACGTGCTGATCGCGGCGATTCACCACGTGCTTGGACTGAACGGCGTGGTGTTCTACTCGGCAGCAGTCATGGCAGTCAGCTTCGTTTTGGTCTTCAATCTGGCCATGCGTCGAGATGGCAGTCTGCCAATCACGCTGGTCTTGATTGTGCTGTCGTTGGGCGCCGCGTCCGTCCATTTTCTGGCGCGGCCACATGTTTTGAGTTGGCTGCTTACGGTGATCTGGTTCGAGTTGCTGGACTCGGCGTCAGGTCTCGATCCTCAACCTGATCTCGATTCTGAAGCGAATAAGGCCCGGCGGCTTTATTGGCTGCCCGTTCTGATGCTCTTCTGGGTAAATCTGCACGGCGGATTTCTTCTTGGCTTCGCATTACTGGGCGTGTACTTCGTTGGCGGCGTGATCCGGTACTTTAGTTGCCCCGAGCAGCGGGCAGAAATCAGGAGTCGGTTGAGGCGGCTGGGGCTGGTTAGCGTGCTCACGCTGCTGGCGAGTTTCGTCAATCCTTACGGCTACAAGCTGCACCTTCATATTTATCGGTATCTGTCTGACCGCTTTCTGATGAACCACGTCACCGAGTTTCTGTCGCCCGATTTTCACGGCGTGGCGCAGCAGTGTTTCGCGGTGATCCTGCTGATCACAATCGCGGCCCTCGCGAGTGCGCGCCGAAAGACCGGGCCTACCCATTTGCTGGTAATTCTGCTGGCTGCGTATAGCGGGCTCTACGCCTCGCGCAATCTTCCAGTTTCTTCCATGCTGCTTACGTTGATGATTGCTCCCATGCTTTCGGAGACAGTGGCGCGGGCGAGCGAGAACACGGAGATCGGGCCCTGGCTGCGCAGTCTGCTTTCCCGGGTGAACAACTTCAGCACTCGCATGGAAAAACTGGAGCTACGTTTTCAAGGTCACCTTTGGATTGTGCTCGCGTTCGTTCTCGGTTTGTGGGCTTGCATGCACGGCGGAAGGCTCGGTTCGGTTCAGCTCATAAATGCGTATTTCGATGACAAACGCTTTCCGGTTGACGGCGCCGAGGTCATCGCCCAGCGCGATATTCGCGAGCCGATCTTTTGTCCCGACCTGTGGGGAGGGTATCTGATTTACCGGCTTTATCCACAGACCAAGGTCCTGGTGGACGATCGTCATGATCTGTATGGCGATCAGTTCTTTGAGGATTACTTGAAAGTCATCTTCGTTCAACCTGAGTGGAGCAAAGTGCTGGATGAAAAGCACGTGAACTGGGTGCTGGTGCAGAAGAACTCGTCGTTGGGGACGATCCTCGGGCTGACCTCGGGATGGAAGCTAATTCATGAAGATGGGACGGCGGTGTTGTTTCATCGCGAGGGAACGTGAGAAGGCCCTTTCCCATACCCTGCTGCAAAGGGGTGTTACTGGAACGGGATGTCAACCTCGGAATAGCTGCCCGGCGTGGCCGCATTCACTGCGAGGACAACCATTTCAATGTGGCGACGCAGAGTGGGCCACTGCTGATTGCCGATAACCACAAACGCGATTTTCCGGCCTTTCAGGTTTTGCTGGTAACGCATGTTTTTGTCAGTCGTCAGCAAAACCTCGAAACCCGCACCCTCCGCAGCTGCTATCAGCTCGCCATTGGTAAGTCGGTCCCATCCGCGTTCAGTTGCTTCAACAACAATGTGGTCTTTGAGAGCATATCGAAGCGGGGCGGGCGTGCCGTTATCGAAGAGTATCAGCATCGACCACTTGGGCGGGCGGCGGAACAGGAGGCGCGTCAAGGCTCCGCGCCGCGAATTCGATAACCGCTACAATTTGCTCCCGCGATAAATGGAACCAATCCATCATCTCGTCGATCGACGCACCGACTTCCAGATTGTCAAAGACGACGGAAACCGGCGTCCGCGTGTCCCGGAATACCCACGCGCCACTGCGCTTACCGGGAACGCTTTCCACGGCGGGACATTGTGACCAATCGAGAGCCATGTTCTCACCTTGGCTTATCGTAGCTTGTTATGGAGTTTTTTGCCACGGCTCGGCGGCGGCTCACGCAGCGTCGTAACTGATCCATGAGGACGGGACGGCGGTGTTGTTTCAGCGCGACGGGACGAATGTAACGCCGGCATCTCGCCGGCTTTCCCGAGATTGTCTCGCCCGCGGTTCGAGACCAGGGCCAAGTGTCGTCGGAGAAAGTTTTGCTAAGAGCGCCCGGACGAGGCGTCCGGGGCCACGTTGGGTTAGCGGGTGTCGATGTTGAAGCCCAAGATGGCGTTTACTTCGACCGGTTGGTCGCCGCGAAATACGGGGCGGAATTTCCAGTTGGTTAACGCCGCCAGGACTTTGGTCGTCATCTCAGCCCCACCCGCTTCCAGAACTCGCAGATTTCGCAACGTTCCGGAACGGTCGAGGATGCACGCAATCACCAGCCGGGAGGGCTTCAAATTGGCCGGTAAATCGGAGTGCATGGGTTGCGGCGCGACCAAGTCTTCAGCGTAGGGATGCGCTGCGGACGAGGGATCGGCGTACTGCATCACCGCAGTGCCGAGGATGGTGTCGATGTAGATGGTGTAGTTCTTGTCGCCAATGAGCTTGCCGTAGTAGTTGAACGCGCCTCCCGATCGGGCAGTGCCGACCACGGTGATGCCCGGCCCTTGCTGATCTTTGCCGACAGAGGAGCGCGCGACGATATTCGGACCGCCTCCGTCGGCGCCGAAGCTGGGCAGCGTGACAATATTGCTCCCCCCGCTTACTGAGACTCCGGGCATTGGCGGCTTACCCCCGGTCCCACTGCCGGCGCCGCCGGGACCGGGATATGGGGAGATTCCGCCGCGCGCCATAGTGTCAGATCCGCGGCCTGTGCCGTCTTTCGTGGCATCAGCTTTCGCAGCGCCGGAACCTTCTCCGGATAATCCGCTGCCGGGACCAGCGCCACGGCCGATGCCTGCTCCGCCGCCCGATCCGCCTAATCCGGGCTTGTCTCCGCCAGACGGGGACATGGCAATCGAGCCTGCGCCGCCGTTACCCGGCACGCCGATCTTGGACCCGGGTTGGTTCGAAACCACAATGCCGGTTCCTCTTCCGCTGCCACCGTTATTGCTCGGCGGCGCAGTGACAGAGCCAGCATCCATTGGACCACCGAGACCCGCACCACGATTTCCCCGACCCAAGCCAGAAGGCGAACCTCCGCCGGAAACCGACGGCGGAGGAGGCACGACGGAAGTTCCTCCGCCTAGACCTCCTCCGCCCAAGCTTGTCATCGCCGGACGCTGCAGCGAACCGCTGCCCACCTGGACTGGCGGAGGCACGACGTTGGCGTTCCCCAAACCAGCCACGGCGCGAGTGCCCGTCGCCGCGCCGTTCAACTGAACCGGAGGCGGGACCACTGCGGCGTTACCCAGACCGCCGAATGTGTGATGCGCGACGGAGGCATCTGCCATCGACGCCGGAGGGGGCACGATCTGGTTTTGCATTTCGCCTTGGCCAAATCCGGGTCCTCGGGGACTGATGTCGTGTGTAATTTGCGACGGAGGCGGTGCGACCACCGATGGCGCGGGAAGCGTGAGTTTGGGATGCAGATTGGTGGCCTGTTCGGGAGCGGACACCGGGGGTGGAATCACGGTCACGGCTTGCGAACCTGGCACGCGGACGGATGGAATATCGCGCTGTGGTGCACTGGGACTGGGAGGAACGATGGCAGCATTCAGCGGTGGTGCGGACCGCATTTTTTCGCGTTGAGCGTCAGGCGTTGGCGGGATGACGTTCGCATTCAACACCGGCGCACGTTGGTTCTTGTCATTTCGAACTTCCGGAGTGGGAGCAACGACGGTTTCCGCAAGCGCCGGGGTCCGCGGTGAGGATTTCAGGCCCTCCGCCGGCGCGGGTCCTGGATTCGAATTGAACGCCAGCAGATTGGCGACCGCCGAATCTGAGTGCGGCAGCTTCAGCTTGGGAGCGTCTACGACCTTTTCGCGTAGCGAATCACCACGGGCCACGCGTATTGTCTGGGTACGGTGATGAGCTTCATGTCCACCTGCACGCCCTGACCGGCCAGCTTGCGCTCCACCCGCGTCTTCGGTACGCGGTAGTTCCTCGCCCGAGAAATAAATCACGTCGTACTTGGGCATGGAAGGCAGCACAGCCGGTTGCAGGCTGGCCAGCTTCTGAGACATCAAGATACCCAACGCCAGGACGGCGCCCTCCACGATCCAGGAGGCGAACATCCCGCGGTAGGGAACCAATCCGGTTCTGGCTTCTCCCGCAAGGGGCTGGGGAGAACGCGCCAGTGCAGGCCGAATTGCAGTGACGAATTCCTGCCACGGCGACGACCACTCGACCAGGAGTTTGAGCTCGCCGTTCACGCTTCGCTCACCTCCCGCGCCCCGTTCATCGTGGTCTCGCCCAATGCGATCTCAATTTCATCACCAACAGCAGTCCGACTGGATTTGAGTGTGTTGCCGGGCAACTCGAGTACCGAAGCGGTTCGCATGCTTACTCGCGCCACTCGCCACGGTTTCAGATTCCTCTCCACATGAACTACAAATTTATTCGGATCCAGGTAAAGGACATCGATAGGGAACTTCATGGCGAGCGTGTGCACGCCGCGGGATGGAACAATCCAAAGGCCATCCCCGGCGGGAAAACTTGCGGCGTCTTTACCCATAAGCCCGCACAGGCGGGACCAGTGCGTTCCAGCCACGGACAGATGGGTCGCCAGGTAGGCGTTGCGCGTCCGATTGAACGCATATCCTGTGGCGGCCTGTGACGACATCAACAACTCCTGATTCACACCTGCTGGATTCGGTCCGTCATCTCCAAATTTGATTCGTCGGCTCTATCAGTGTCCCGTCACCGGCGCCAGCGTCCGAATCAACTCGATGATGGCCGGGCCGAGCGTGACAAAGATGATCGAGGGGAGGACAAATAAAACCAGGGGAATTACCATTTTAATGGTTGTCTTGGCAGCCTGTTCTTCCGCCCGTTGCCGGCGTTCGGTGCGCAGCGAATCGGAGTGCACTCGGAGCGCCTGGGCGATACTGGTACCGAAGCGATCGGTTTGTATTAAGGTGCCCACCAGGGAACGGAGATCGTCAACTCCGGTGCGATCCACCAGATTGCGCAGAGCCTCGGCTCTGGGCTTGCCAGCGCGCATTTCCAAGTTTACCAGGTGGAATTCGTCGCTCAGTTCGGGATGCGCGTGATGCAGGTCCTGGCCCACGCGCATCAGTGCCTGATCGAGTGCCAAGCCAGCTTCGACGCAGATCACGGTGAGGTCCAAGGCGTCGGGCAAACCGAGTTTGATACGCTGTTGCCGGCCCTTGATGAGCCGCTTCAGCACAAACCGGGGCAGAAAAAACCCGAAAGCGCCCACGCTAACCATCAATACGGGAGAGTCGAAGCCACTCCCGAGGATCACCAGCGCGAATCCGAAAATTGCGCACGCCAGACGGCTGCCAACGTAAACCGTCATGTGACGGGATTCCCGATAACCAGCCTGGATCAACCAACGCCGCGCGCGCGAGACTTCGCTCGGGGAGAGCGGTATGGCTTTGCTGAAGGGATCGAGTGCTTGTTCCAGACGCTCTTTAAGGGCGGTTTTCTCCGGGGCTTTGGCGCGTTGCCATCCTAGCGCCCGCAAGCGGGAACCGAGCAGGGAAGAAGGCGCATAGGCTGCTGCCCCAAACGAAAACACGACCAGAGCGATGGTCAGGAACACTACGATAGTGAGCGCAAGTGCCATTCATCAAACCTGAATACGAATGATCTTCCGTATCACAAAGTAACCAAGCGTCTGCAGCACAATGCCGGCTACAACCAGAAAGTGTCCGATGGGGTCGGCGAACAGAGGCCGGATGAACGCCGGGCTCGTCATCAGCATCGTGATCACGATGACGGGAGGCAGCCCCATGAGAAGCATCATGGTGAGGCGTCCCTGCGCCGTGTAAACCCGCACCTGGCGCATGATTTTGAATCGTTCCCGAATCACGTAAGAAAGGTTATCGAGGATTTCAGCCAGATTACCACCGGTTTCGCGCTGCAGCATTACTGCGGTAACGAAGAATTTCACGTCCACCAGGGGCACGCGCTCCGCCAGGTTCATCAAAGCGTCCCGCACGGGAAGGCCGAACTTTTGTTCTTCAAAGAGCTTACGGAATTCGGATGCCACAGGCTCAGAGAGTTCGTTTGCAATCAATTCCAGCGCGGTGGTAAAAGCGTGGCCGGCGCGCACGGCTCGGGCCAGGGTGTCGATAGCCTCGGGAAATAATTCCTCGAATTTCTGAAAACGTTTGGTGCGGCGATACGAGGCGTACGAGTAGGGAAGGAATCCGCCAAGAACGAGACCAACGGCGGCAAATAACAAAGCCTGGTTTGGCGGCAGTGACCCAGCCGCGAGGAACCCCACACCAGCCAGGCCTACCGCGCTGATCGCGCAAAGCATCAGAATGTTGCCCGCTCGTATTTTCAGGTTGGCCTGTTCGAGGAACGGCTGCAGGTTCGAAATTCGAGAAGAGCGGCGCAGGAGGTTGTCGATCGCCGGGATCTTGCTCAACATCTCGTCGCGCAGCAAGGCAAGTTCCTCGCTGGGCTGGCGGGCAGCCGCCTCCTGCACGCTTGCCAAACGTTCGCGAAGCAGCCGAGCTTGGGCGCTGCGCTGATCGAGTAAGGAAGCGACAGCGAAGACGCCCATGGCGACCACGACGAAAACCAGTATGGCGATAAGTGCTAGCATGATTTTCCGCTACAGGGCTTGGCGAGATTCCACTAAACCTCCACCCGGGACTCGAATAGACCTGCACGCAGACGGCATCCACCGGTAGCCAGGCGATCGGCAAATCGGGGTCGGGTCCCAGTGGCGCGGAAAACACCTTTTACCTTGCCACTTTCGTCGATCCCCGTCCGGTCAAACACAAAGATGTCTTGCAGGCCAATAATTTCACCGTCCATTCCGGTGACCTCCGAAATAGAAATCACTTTACGAGTTCCGTCCGAGAGACGTGCGATCTGTACCACGGCGTGAATGGCGGATGCGATCTGCTGCCGCATTGCTCGCTCGGGAAGGTTGAGATTGGCCATCGAGACCATGCTTTCCAATCGAGCCAGGGCGTCGCGGTGTGCGTTCGCGTGCACGGTGGTCAGCGAACCCTCGTGGCCGGTATTCATGGCCTGAAGCATGTCGAACGCTTCTTCACCGCGCACCTCGCCCACCACAATGCGGTCGGGGCGCATACGCAGGCTGTTGATTACTAATTGCCTCTGCCGCACCGCGCCCTTGCCTTCGATGTTGGGCGGCCGGGTTTCCAGGCGCACAACGTGCTCCTGCTTCATTTGCAGTTCGGCGGCATCCTCGATGGTGACCACGCGTTCAGAATTCGGAATGTAGCCGGAGAGCACATTGAGCAGGGTGGTCTTGCCGGCGCCGGTTCCACCGGAGATCAGCAAGTTGAGCCGGCCTTTCACCATGGCGGAAAGCAACTCCAGCATGGGCTCGGTCAGAGTTTTGTTTTCAATCATGTTGCGGGCGGTGACCGGGTCGCGGCCGAAACGGCGGATCGAAAGACAAGGCCCGTCAATCGCGAGCGGGGGAATAATGGCGTTCACACGGGAGCCATCCGGGAGACGTGCGTCCACCATCGGCGATGACTCGTCCACGCGACGGCCTACCCGGGAGACAATCCGGTCGATGATTTGCATCAGATGCGAATCGTCCTTGAAGCTCAATCCGGTGGGCTCAAGCTTGCCCGCCCGCTCCACGTAGACTCGATCAAAACGGTTTACGAGAATGTCGGAGACGGTTGGATCTTTGAGTAGAGGTTCCAACGGCCCGAGACCAAAGATTTCGTCAAGAATCTCCCGCGATAGCCGTTCCCGCTCGGCGAAGCTCAGAGGCACGGCTTCGCTATTTACCGTATTGCGAATTAAAAGGAGGACTTCATCCCGGGCAGCCTCGCTCGGGGTTCTGCCGAGTTTCTCCAGGTCAAGACGATCGAGAATCTTGCGGTGAAGGTCCGCCTTGACCTGCTGGTATTCAGTTCTCTCAAAGGCCTGCAAATTCGCCATGAAGCCTGCCTGATTTTCCTAAAGCCGTTTCAATCCTAAACTGTCTTGAATAAAGACCAAGCTTTGCGTTTTACTTCCAAATCATTTTCCGTCAGACGCGCCGCCAGACCGATAAAGGAACGCGCGATTTCGGTGTGGTTTTGCGCCATCACCGGCACTCCGCGGTCGATCGCCGTGGACACTGCGAAGTATTGGTTGGGGACCTTCCATAGCAACTTTACCCCAGCCGCGGCTTCGGCATCGGACTCACTGAAGCCCGGAATCTTGCGGAAGCGATTCAGCACCAGGTTCACTTTTTCGCGGCCGCCAGATTCGCCGAGATACTGCTGCACTCGGGCCGCGCTCCACAGAGAAGCAACATCGGCGTTGACCACCATCAAAACGGTCTGGGACAAGCTACAGACAAGCCGCGTAGTCGGGTCGATGCGCGTAGACGCATCCACCACGACATAGCGGAATTGCCCCATCAGCATATCGAACAATCGCGCGAACTCAGCAGTCGAAGGTTCCACTGCGACCGGTACATTAGGGCCGGCCAGCAGTTGCAAGCCGTCGTTGTGCCTGGTCATGAAGCTTTCGAGCAAAGAGCTGTCGAGACGATGCAGGTTGCGGATCGCATCGGTCACGTTAAATAGCGGCTTCAGATTCATGTGCAACTGGGTATGTCCCAGCGGAGCCAGATCGACGAGCGCCGTGTTGCCATGGGCGGACTGCAAAGCCAGCGCGAGGTTTACTGCCACCGTAGTGGCACCGCTCCCTCCTTTCGCGTTCACCACCATAAAGACTTTGCCGCTGGTTCCTTCCCGGTTTACCTTTCGCTGGGCCGCTGTGAGACGGACAAATGCCTCCAGGAGGTCGGTCGTGGTCGTGGGGCGTTCGATGAATTCACGAGCCCCGGCACGCATGGCGCCAACAATCACCTGAGGTTGCGAGATGCTGCCGATGGCAAACAGCGCCATACTCGGCAATTCCTGATGCAGCAGTTCGATCGCCCGTAAAGCCAGGATCGCGTTATCCGCGGGAATGTCCACCAGAACAACATCGGCCTTTGTCGCCTGGATCCGACGCACGAGGGGGTCGTTGGCTGCTATCGGAAAACTGGCATGAGTGTGCACTGCCCGTGCCACACTGGTACCGTCCACCAAAACCTGCAACACGGCACGCTGCTCGTTGTCCGCTGCAACAATTACAACTGAAAGTTCGGGCATGACTCTGCCACTTCTCCTACATATTCCCTGCTACAAAAAGGCCGCATTCGCCGGACGACGACTCCTACTTTTACTTGCTGCCATGCGGCTTCTTTCCATCAAACTTGCTATCGTCGAGGAACGGCTGGGGATAGGCTGGACCAGCCGGTTCCTGGTTGCTGGGCGCGATGCGGTGTACTGTGCACAACACCATCAACTCAGTCTTGCTCTTTTGCGCATTCTTGCTCTTGAACAGATTGCCCAGAATCGGAATGTCGCCCAACCCCGGAATCTTGTCGTTAATCGTGGTTAGACGATTGTCGATTAAACCGGCGATCACGAAGCTCTGCCCGTCCTGAAGTTCAAATTCAGTGTCCGCCCGGCGCGTGCTCAGGGCCGGGATGTTGAAGCCGGAAATCGTCAGTCCATTGGTGAAATCCAATTGACTCACCTCGGGCACCACTCGCAGGTGTATGTTCCCGTTCGGCATGATCACCGGGGTGAACCTCAACCTGACGCCAAACTCCTTGAAGGAAATGCTGACTGCGGTGAAGCCTTGTCCCGGTTGGACAATGGGGAAAGGGAATTCTCCCCCGGCCAGGAAGCTGGCTTCCTTGCCGTTCACTGCGATCAGGTTCGGTTCCGCGAGGATCTGCAACAGGTTCTGCTGCTGCAGCGCCTGAACCACCACCCCAAAGTTGATGTCAGTACGAAAAAGAAAAAGGTTCAATGGGTTGGTGAGGTTGATGGTAGGAGCCGTGGGTGCAGTGGAGGTCGTAGTCGCACTTCCGTTGGTTTGGGTGGTCGTAGAACTGGTCGAGACCGTCGACCCTCCATATTGCCCCGTGCTCAAGGTTCCGGTGGTATGGCCCGTGCCGGGGGTGAAGTAATTGACCCCCAGTTGCAAGGCAGCGCTGCGATCCACCTCCGCGAACTTTACCTCCAGCAACACTTCTTGCGCGCCCACCGGACCGAAGGTGAGCACGTTTACCACATTCTTCGAGTACGCCTCGGCAATCTTGCCCGCGCGAGCGGCGATATCCTCAGTGGTGACGTGACCGGAAAGCACGATGGCGGAACGAGAAGGTGTGACCGTGATCTGCTCATCGGGGAAGATACGCTTTTCTTCCTCCGAAGCCGCGCTGACATCCACATCGACGCGCAAATCAAAGCTCCGCGAACGCTCCAGTTCGTCCCAGATCAGCAAAGAGACCTCGCCCGCGGCACGCCCATGCACCAGGATCTGCGTGGGAGTGATCACGATGGCGTCCGCCACACCGGGATCGGTGACCGAGACTCTCTTCAGCCGCTCCGTTGTATTGATGAGCAGAGACTTGCCCACCATTACCCGCAACGGGGCGGCGCCGTGCGACTCAGATTCCGAAGAAGTCTGTGCTGTGGCTGCCGGACCCTGAGGCGCCGCCTGCGACGGAGCGGCTTGAGGTGCTTCCGGCGATGGTGCGACCGGAGGCGCTTCCTGTGGCGGCACAGCCTGAGGCGCTGCCTGTTGTTGCTCAGGTTGCGGTGGCGTAGCTTGGGGCGGCGATTGGTCCTGAGATTGTGTCACCGCAATCGCGCTGAGCAGCACCAGAATGCCAAACGTCATTCCCACCAGTTTGCCAACTTGGATTTCACGGTCCTCCCACTTGCGGGAGCGGATCGACATGTTTTGTAACCTCGCAACCCTGACTTGTGCTTAGAACTTGTCCTCTTCCTTCTTGTCTCCCTTATAAACCTCCACTGTGTAAGCGGTAGGCGGTGGGGGAGGGGTCTGAACTGTAACGTGCTTGGGCCGGCTGCTGTGCGGCTCGGCCGACGGCGTCGGCACGGGGCCACCCTTGTAAAGAGAGTTGGCTTTCACTGCGGCTACGTCTGTCTGTTGGGTATCGAGCGGATTACGGAGCGCCAGTTGAATATGGCCTTGAGAGCTGGCCAACGTGACTCTCTCCGCATCATCCGGAGACAGCAGGAGGGTGACTACAGGAGCACTCTGTGGTTCGCCGGCGGAGTTACGCTCCAGCCTCTGGCCGGTCGCGATGACGGCAACGTTTTCGAGGACGGTCGTAGTCTGCTGCTCGCTGGATCCCTGCGGATTACCGGTCAGCAACACATCTACGCGGGTACCGGGCAATACGAAACCGGAAACGGAAGTGGTGTCGTTCACCCGGACAGAAACTGCCCGCATGCCTGGTGGAATCAATGACGGCAGACCAAAGCCCGCATTTTCCCCCGCCAGTTTGAGCGGTAGAACGAATTCTCCCTTGGCAATTGGCAGCACTATGCCTCGGCCCACCACCTTGTTCTTCTGGTGAAAGACACCTGCAGGCAGCTCGCCACTGGGGAAGTGGACCAAGTGGACATCCTTGTCTTCGATCTTCGTCCCAACCTGCAGATCGTCCGCCGCGACTACCACTTCTTCGCCCGGTGGGGCTTTGGATCCTGCCCTGGACTGCAGATTACGATAGACGACAAGGCTCACAAACGCGCCCAGTGCCAAGGCGATAAATCCGATTAACAAGAGCCGGTTGCGATTCATCACTGCTCCTCAGGAATCGAAATCTCGTGTTGACCGCCTCGGGCACGGCCCGGTGGCCAAAGCACAACCGAACAGCCGAGCTGCGCTTTCCATCACGAGAACTCGCGAACCATACACAGCGGTTCCGCACGTACTATTGCGAGATTGAACTGGCAACGGAAGAGAAGACATTGTTTGCGTTAGCACCGATGAGACGGATTGTACCCACAACGATGACCAGGATTACCGCCAGCATGACCGCGTACTCGGCAATATCTTGTCCCTGATCCTCCGACCATAGCACCCGGAAAACATTCTTCATCTCTCTACCTCCATGCGCCAAGCCAAGGAGAAGATACTCCTTGCCTGGTGCTGTGCAATTCTATGCGCACTTGCGTCCCGGTGCGCCAAAGACTTGCTTTTTTCGAATCAAAGGTTTACGGGGAGGAAGGTAGCCGCCCTCAATTCCCCTCACCATCATACCCGAGGCATCTCGTCAGAGCGACAATTTGTTGCACGCCTTGGCCTCCCGGAAGTGACCATAGTTTCTTAGGTATTGGCAGCCAGAGGAGACGCGGACAGGGATTTTGGACCCCCAAACTACGTATTTTGTAGGCCAAGCAGCGCGAATCCCGGGATCTTTCCCCCGGTTTCTTCGGGTATCGTTGTCAGCTTAAGGGAGAACCTAGATTAAAACCCCTTTAAGGAGCTTTCCTGGTCAAAACCACAGCCTGAGGGTCAGCATAGATCGTCTCCCAATCAGGCAAGGCTCGCAAGGCTGTTACCAGGGGAGCATCCGGCGGCAGAACCACGGTTCGGATTCCCCATTTCTCAAATGGACTCCGCCACGAATCGCCTTTCAGATAGTAGGTTGTGGCCAGGTCGTCCATAAAGGCATCGCCATACACGTCTGCTCGCCCATCGATGTAGACCCGGTACTCCGGATACAGCCTCCAGATGAAGTATCCGCCCCAGTTGTAATGGTTCAGTATTGGAGCAGGCGGACGTTGTGCAGCAATAAACGAAACTGCGGTTGCGGGAAGTTCTTTTGCCTCCGTTTCGGGCTGTCGGCGCGTGACATAACGCACCCGCACAACCAGGAAAACGAGAAGGCCAGCCAGCAAGACTGCGTTCACGAGAGTCTTAACTGGAGTCATACCGGCTGGCTTCGATTCAAACCACTTCGCAACCCCGCACTCCTGCAGCCAGGGCAGCGCCATCGCACTCAGGATAGGAATCGCAATTAGCACATAAATCGGTATGTGCCGTACCGAACGCAGCGCTGCATACATCGTCACGGATAACAGCAGAGCTTCTCTCGGACGCAACCGCCTGGGCGAAAGCGCGGTTAAAGCGACCGTCCCGAGGAATAATGCAAGCGTCGGCAGGTACCTGGCTTGGTGAAAGTTGGGTGAAAGCCACTCGCCGATGTAACTCTGCATGGCTCGCGAACGAAGCGTCTCGAGCGGATAAGCATATAGCGCGGCGCCATACGGGTTGAGGAGGACTACAGCGGCGCAAACCATAACCGCCAGGATCAGTACACGAAAGCGAGCGCGGGCTGGAGTCCCAAGTTTAAAACCGAAGGCGACGTCCAGAGCATCGCCAAGCAGGAATAATGTCATGAGCGCGAGTCCGACTGCGTATCCCGCGTGAAGATTTACCCAGAGCAGCATCAGCAAAGGTGTACACCACAGAAGCTTGGGACGCTGGTACGAACGCTCCAGGATCAGGAGAAACACACTGGCCAGCAGCAATGTAAGCATCTGCGGACGAACACCCCAACTCGGAGCCGACGCGAAAGCTCCCAATAGCACGAGCACCCCAGCGACGTAAGGACGCCCCGGACAACGCAGGAAAACCACCATGAACGCTGCTGCGATGACCGCGCCGAATCCTGCAATGAGTCCGCCCCATCCCGCCAGCCGATACAAACTGAACATTAAAACCTGGGATAGCCATTCATGATCGACCCAGGTCTGTCCGAACCGCGTGAAGGAGTAAGGATCCGTGTGAAAAATCGCGTGCGTTTGGAGAATAAGTTCTCCCGTGCGCAGATGCCACCAGACATCAGGATCAGTGACGCTGCGCGCTGCCATGGTGAAAAGGCCGAAGGCAAGGATCGCCACGAAGATGCGCCGCGTTTGGAGGAACTCCATCACCAGTCCGAAGATAATACCTTGCTCGCCGTCCCTCGGTATAAAATCGCCTCGCCCTGCTGGAGGAGTGTTTCTTAGGCAAGAGTTTGTCGTCCCCAGCGGAAGCGAGGATCTGTAATTCTTCAAGCATGCAAGCCGCGAAACTGAAATCCGCTGTTCTCCTCTACTTGGCCGGTATAGTGATGATCCACGTCGCGGTCTTTTGGAGCGTTCGAGAGTCAGTCCGCAAGGGATACTCGGACTTCACCATCTACTACTGCGCGGGGACGATTGTGCGAAGGGGACTCGGACATCAACTCTACGACAACATCACCCAATTCAAGGTGCAACGGGAGTTCTCTCCTGAAGTCGCTATTCGCCTCGATGCACTGCCTTACAATCACCCACCTTTTGAGGCAGCATTCTTCGCCCCGTTCACTTACGTTTCTTATCCCTTCGCGTTCGCGCTGTGGGCGCTGGCAAATCTAGCTATGCTGATTAGCTTGCCATTCCTACTGCAGCCGGAGTTGCATCATCTTCAAAATTATTCGAGGCCGTTCTGGGTCCTAGCCAGTTTGGGTTTCTTTCCGATTTTTTTCACCCTGCTTCAAGGACAGGATGCCATCCTGCTTTTGTTCCTCTACACACTCGCATTCATTTGCCTGAAAAAGAACCGCGACGCCCTGGCCGGGGGCTGGCTTGCACTTGGGCTGTTCAAGCCTCACCTCATTCTGCCCTTCATTTTCCTCTTAACCCTGCAGGGAAAGAAGAAGGTCCTGTATGGATTTTTTCCGATTGGAGCGGTGTTGGCGTTAGCTTCCATTGTTCTTGTGGGTAGGGAAGCGATGCTGCAATACCCACGCTACGTGTTGCATTTGGAGGACACGATGGCGCGGGGTGCGATCATGCCTTCGGACATGCCGAATCTGCGAGGGGTTTTGTACTTGCTTCTGCATGGCGATTCCTACGCCGGGGTGGTCACGCTGGCGTTGTCGGTGGCAGTGCTCATCTTCGCGGCATGGCGTTGCTCCGCGGGAGCGGGTCTTTTTGACTTGAAGGTCTCCTTGGGCGCGGTTGCGACGGTACTCGTCAGCTATCACACCCTGGGGTACGACCTGAGCCTGCTGATGCTGCCCATCGTGCTGCTTGCGAACGAATTGCTCGGCAATAGCAAGGTTCGTGGATGGCCCGATTTTCTTACTGCTGCGGCGATCGCGGTATTGTTTTTCTCGCCGCTTCAATTGGTCCTGTTGATGCGGGGTAACCGGCTGGCACTGATGGGTTGGGCGGTTTTGTCGTTGTTGTTCGGTATTGCCGGGCAACTGTCTTTGCGCAGCCGTGAGACGGGAGCAGCAGCGTGAGCGAGCGTATGCGGTGGGCAGCAACAGGGTTCGTGATCGTCATCGTCGCAGCTGTTGCGCTGAACCGAAACTTTTGCAATCAGTGCGCAACCGATCTGTTTTTCTCAATTACCTTGGCCTGCACATCGATAGTTTTTCTTTACGTCCGGCCTTTGGCGGAGGCCCTGCACGTTGTTGTCGCAGCCGCACTGCTAATCCTGTTGCAATGCACCGCTCTCAGAGTGCCATTGCGACTCGCGCCAGCGCTGGCTTTGTCGGGAGTGAGCAGTCTCGCTTTTTTGGCTTGGCAAAGAATCTGGAGTGCGAACGAAGAAGATCGCGAGCGGTTGCACTACGCATTCCTGCCCCCGTTGTTGTTTGTTCTGCTTGGATATGTAGGTTCGGCGCCGCTTGCGATTACCGGCCGACTGCACCCGAAGACGCTCGATATGTTTCTTTACAGCTTCGACGCCAGCATGGGTGTGCAACCGAGCTTCAAGGCGGGGCAATTTGTATTGCGGTCGCGATGGCTCACTCGAATCGCCTTGCTTTTCTACCTTGCGCTTCCCATTCCCGTGATGCTGGTTTACGCCCAGCAACTGGTCCGGCGCCGGAGCGCCGCAATGACTGTCTTTCTCGGTTTTTTCATGGCCGGTCCTGTCGCTGTTGTTTTTTATAATCTGTTTCCGGCGTGTGGCCCCATTTACCTCTTCGGATCAAGGTTTCCCTTCACACCCCCCTCAGCTCTGCAGTTCAAAGAAATGCTGGTGCAGCCCCTGCTGGTCTCTGGTGCCCGAAATGCTTTTCCGTCGCTGCACTTGGCGTGGGCCGTGCTCGCGTGGTGGTACGCGGAAGGACTCTCGCATTGGACGAAGCTTTTCCTGCTCTTGTTTCTGGCGGGTACAGTGCTCTCGACTCTGGGCCTGGGTGAACACTACTTCATCGACTTGATAGCGGCGTTCCCGTTTGCGCTGATGATCCACGCTGGGTGCGCCCTGAACATTCCATGGACAGATCGGCACAGGCTTATACCACTCTTGAACGGTACTCTTCTGCTGCTGGGATGGATCGCTCTACTCAGATTCGGGTTGAGAACCGTGTGGGCTTCCCCACTTGTCCCATGGACGCTGATCGGGGGCACCATGGTTTCGTGTCTGACTCTCGAACGGAAGCTTCAAAGGGCTCTCCCTGATCGTCAGTGAACTATGGGCAAGAATTCCAAGGCCGGTCTGGCTCTGGGTCTGCTTCTCGCGGGAAGCATGTGGTTTTACGTGCAGCACATTTTGATTCCTCATCAGCGAGCTGAAGCTGCCCTTCATGGAACGCCGCGTGGGAATCTTTCTGATCTGTATCCGCGCTGGCTGGGTGCGCGAGAGTTGCTGTTGCATCATCGCGATCCTTACAGCCCTGAGCTTACCCGCGAGATTCAGATCGGCTATTACGGACGAGAGTTAGACGCCGCGCGCCCGTCGGACCCGAAAGATCAGCAGGGTTTTGCTTATCCCGCGTTCGTAGTGTTTCTTCTTGCGCCGACCATCGGTGCTCCGTTCCCCACCGTTCAGAGCGGATTTCGATGGTTCCTCGTGGCCTTGACCGCCGCCACAGTGTTGCTTTGGTTGCGCACGTTGCGCTGGCGTCCTTCAATCACGGTGATGGCAATCCTGATTGCACTCACCCTGGGCAGTTTCCAGGTACTGCAAGGGATCAAGCTGCAACAGTTGAGCTTGGTGGTTGGCGGGCTGATCGCCGGATGCGCTCTGCTGCTCGCCGAAGGATATCTCGCGTTCGCGGGAATTTTCCTGGCACTTGCGACCATCAAGCCGCAGTTGTTGTTGCCGCTGGTGGGCTGGCTTCTCTTGTGGGCGTTCAGTGATTGGCGTCATCGCCAGAATCTGATATGGGGATTCGTTGTGACCATCGGCGTTCTCTTTGCGAGCGCCGAGTATGTGCTGCCGGGCTGGGTCGGGCGTTTTCGCGGCGCCATCACGGCCTACCGGCAATACGACGACGGCGCCGGATCGGTGCTGGACGTCTTGCTCACGCCGGAGTGGGGAAGGCTGCTCGCGGCGCTGATCGTGGTCGCGTTTGCAGTAACGGCCTGGAAATTCCGGCGAGCTTCGAATGATTCAAACATTTTCAACTTGATGCTCGGACTTCTTCTCGCGATAACTGTCGTGATCGTCCCCAAAGCGGCCCCCTATAACCAGATCCTCTTGCTGCCAGCTATCTTGCTGTTGGCGAGGCACTGGCACCTTCTCTGGCATAAGAACCGCATGTCGCGCATTCTCCTCATGGTTTGCGGGCTGCTGATTTTCTGGCCTTGGTTGGCCGCAAGCACACTCACGCTCGCTTCGTTGCGCCTGCCCATGGACGCCATACAGAAAGCCTGGGCTTGGCCAATGTGGACCAGCTTCGCAATTCCTCTTGCCGTGGCTGTGTTGCTTGCGGTTGGCTTCCGCGAGTTCACGAGGGCCGAGAATTGACAGCAGCTACGCGCACTCGGGCCAGGCCGCAAGGTACCTGAACTTGCATTCCCGCGCCGCCCGCGTTAGGCTTCTCGGGCACCCGAGGTTTCCGGAGGATCGAATGACTCTGAAGATTGAGACACGGCAAGCCGACGGAGTCACGATCGTCTCATGCCAGGGCCGCATCATGTTTGGGGAAGAGGCCACGGAACTCCGCGAGGGTCTCAAGCGCGTGTTGGCATCCACTCGCCAGGTTGTGCTCAACCTTTCGGGCGTGACCTATATCGACAGCGGCGGCCTCGGCACCCTGGTTGGCGTTTATTCCTCCGCGCGTGCCGCCGGCGCCGAAATCAAGTTGACCGGACTGGGCCAGCGCTTGCGAGATGTCCTGCAAATTACCAAATTGGTTACGGTGTTCGAGGTCTACGACAGCGAGCAGGAGGCGATTGCTACGTTCCATCGCGGCGCGGCCTGAAAGTGAATGCCAGCCACCGCCGTTTACGGTCTGCTGGTGAAATCTTCTTAGCCTCTTCCCACCGGCCTTCGATGCTGTCATTATTCCTTTAGCGACTTTAAGGAGCTTTGCTGGCACTGCATGGATTTCCAAACGATTATTGGTCCATCTTCTGGAACTGGTTCGGGAGTGTTCCCCACCCTTGTATTTGTCCAGGGAAACGAACAGCGGGTGATCAATCTCGACCACAGTCCTTTCGGCGTGGGCCGAAAGGTCGATAAGGATCTGGTGATCGCGGACCCTCGTGTCTCCCGGGATCACGCCCAGATCATCTCGGAAAACGGTGTCTTCAGCATTGTGGACCTGGGCAGCAAGCATGGGACGTTCGTCAACGGCGAACGGGTGGACCGCAAGACTCTCGAGCGCAACGACCGTCTGGAGTTCGGAGTTCGTGAAGTCGCTTACGTGATTTTCAATCCGCAGCACGGGACCACCAATTCTGCCCGAGAGTTCCTGAGCCAGATCTCCGGGATGCACATCTCGGACGAAACCACGGACCTGGAAAAACTGGTTCTGTTTCTCGAAGCGGCCCGCAAGCTCAATACCATCGGCGTGCTCGATGAAATCCTGATGACCCTGCTGGACGTGACCCTGAAGCTGACCCGGGCTGAGAGGGCTTACGTCTACATGAAGAATGCCCGCGGGGAACTGCGGCTGGCTGCGGGACGCAACTCGAAGGGTGAGCCCCTGCTGGATGACAAGACGATTTCACATTCGATTCTCGATGATGCGCTAAAGTCCAACTCCGAATTCGTCCTCACCGATACCAGCCGGTCGGCTGACCTTACCGGACGCAAGAGCATCGTAGCCTACGATCTCCGCACCGTGATTTGTGTTCCCTTGCGCAAGCCGCAGGTGCAAGCCACTCGCGACGCCGACGCTCCCGCAGCCGCGCCTTCCGCCGAAGTCATGGGAGCCTTGTACGTCGACTCGCGCTTCGCCTCTCGTGACATCTCCGGAGTCAGCAACGACATTCTGCATGCCATCGCGACTGAAGCTGCTTCACTCATTGAAAACGCCCGTCTGGTGCAAGCCGAAGAGGCTGGCCGGCGATATCAACAGGAATTATCAATCGCGGCCTCCATTCAGCAACGACTGATGGCAGTTACGATTCCCGAGGTTCCATTCGCCAAGCTGGCAGGAAGAAACCTTTCCTGCAAAGAGATTGGTGGTGACTTCTTCGACGCGGTCAACACCGCCCAGGGCTTGACCATCGTGCTGGCCGACGTGAGCGGCAAGGGAGTTTCCGCAGCTTTGCTGGCATCGACTTTGCAAGGAATGATTTATTCGCAGCTCACGGCCGGTATGCCGTTGACCGATATCGTAACCGCCGTGAACCGCTTCTTCACCGACAAGAATATTGGGGAGAAGTACGCAACCGTCATCATCGCCCGCGTCCGGGACAGTGGTGACTTGGAGTATGTGAATTGCGGGCACGTTCAGCCGCTGGTGGTTTCCAAAGGAGAAGTGTGGAGGCCCGCGCACGGCAATCTTCCTGTGGGATTGTTGCCCGATGCCAAGTACGAAAGCGATCACTGTCAGTTGAAAGCAGGGGACCGGCTGGTGCTGGTGACGGACGGCGTGACCGAAGCCGAAAATTCACGCGGAGATTTCTTCGAAGACTCGCGCCTGGAACTCGCCGCGAAAACCGGATCGTTAGAACAAATCTTTACCGCGATCTCCACCTTCTGCGGCGGCACGCCCCTGAACGACGATTGCACCGTAGTGGAACTGGTTTACACAGGCAGCTGATCGCGACCTTATTCGGCGGATCTCACAAAGCACCACCTATCTTTCTACACTCACGGAGTAGTCCGCGCCTTCCCACCGTTGTTCTTCCAGCCAATAAAACGTGAAGACGATCTCACGTCCCGCGGACAATCGGTCTGTTGGCAGGTCCGCCACGCAGGTGCCCAAGCCTGTGTCGCTGGTGTTGATGTCCTGCGGAGTCTGCCAGTTGTCGAAACTCCAATGCACCATCGCCGGAGCGGTCAGCACGAGCCGCAACTTCTTGCCCTGCGGCATGGTTCGGCATTTGTTGTTGAAGCGCCACGCAAAGTAGGTCGATTTCCCCTTCCCCACAAGGTATCGCTGCACCGTCTGCGGCGGCTGATCGAAGACTCTTCCTTCTTGCAGGGAGCGCCGCAGCTTGATGTATTCCGAGTGCGCCCACACCAACGGACACGCCGAGCCGGTAGGTTTTCCGGTGAATAATTCTCGCTCCGGTATATCCGCTGTGTCCCAGGCCTGCTCCGGGATCAAGCGTCCTCCTTCCGTGGAGAACTCCATCACTCGCAATAACTCTTCGGCGACTCGTGGGCGCCCGGCAGCTATTTCGTAGTGCGCGCGTTCGCCCGCCAGCAATGGCCAAGGCCGGCCGATCCCGGTGCCGTCGTAGGGCGATCCATCTTCATGTTCTCCGTAGCCGTCGCCGTTGTAGCGATACCAACAGGGGCCTTGCGGCAATTTCACCCGCAGCAGAGCGTCGATCACCTTGATGGTGTTCAGAATTCGCGGATCGTCCGCTGCCCGCAAACCGAATCGCACCAGCGCCAGCGCGTCCGGGCTGATCATATGAGTCGCTGCCTCCGAGCTCTTTCCCGGTGGCCGATTCTTTATGGGCACAAATCCCTCTGAGAGTGACGGCGCGCACTCCGTCTCCGGCGGAGCGATTCGGACGTAATAGCCTTCCACTCCGATCTGCCGCGCGAGGTCCGTGTTGGTAGCGTAGGTCCATCGTTCAACGTTGTCATTCCAATTGTCCGCCGTCTCGCGCAGGTATCCCGCGATGGCCTTCTCTCCAACCGCACTCGCAATATCCGCCGCCGCCAGCAATCCGGAGATCTCCACCGCCAGCGTGAATGGCGAATAGCCCGCATCCTCTTCCCATCGATCCTGCTGCGTAACCGGGCCATTGCGGACCAGGAACCCGGCTGCGCGCCGAACCAGAGCCCACCACCGCTTCACGCTGCCCAACGTTGACGGGCAGTTCCGCCGCAGGCAATCCACCAGCAGAATGGGAAACGCGGCCTCATCCATCTGCAGGCCCATCCAGTACGGACGCCCATCTAACCACATGTTCTGAGCCCAATGTCCGTCAGCCTCCTGCGTGGATTCAAGATATCGAAGCACTCGAACCGCGTCGGTCTCCGCGCCCGCAGCCAGGAATCCAAACGCGGTTTCCACCAGATCGCGCGGCCAGACCAGGTGATATCCGCCAAGATCCTCATCGCCTTTATTGAAGCCCCACGGAATGGAGAGACTCGCAATCACACCTCCCAGAAAGTCTTTTGATTCATGGGTGCGCAACACCGCTACACTGGCGCGGTAGAGATCGCGCTCACGCGGGACGGAATCCAATTTCATCAGACCTTCATGCCATGTTTCCCACTGCTCTACGTAACGCTTGTGAAGGTCGTCGTAGGAGTCGAGCAAGGTGGCTCGCACCTGTTGCCCAGCCTCTGACCAGATGCCGCCGAATCCGAGAGCGATTACGAATTCCCCTTCGCACGCGGCCAGGTCAATCTCCCCTGTCATGGCAATGTTGCCGTTCTCGGCGCGGGTGTAGTCCCAGGTGAGCATGAAATTCTGCGAGAGATCTTGCCAACCGTCGGAGAATCCGACGAAGCCGACGCTCATCTTCTTCCACGGAATCGAACAGCCAAAGGCCAAGGCGCAGTCATCGCGCTCCGCAAACAGCATGGGCACGCTCTTGTAATCTCCCACCCACCCGGTGTTGCCGAATCCCCAGTTGGCAAGATGCGGTGCCAGCACAGCATATAGATGGTAATCGCCGAGCGTTCCTCGAAACGGGACGAAGCGAATCTTCTGCAGCACGACGTTGCGATAGGGATCCGTCAGCACTTGCTTTTCTATTCTGTATCGCCCCTGTAGCTCCGTATTAATCAACTCGTACGCGGGAACCCCGGGCACGACCGGGATGTTCTCAAACTTGCAGTGACGTTTCTCTTCGGAGAAGTAGCTTGTGCCATCGGTGACGATCAATCCCATGTCACGCGTGCAAGCCTGGTCCACACGAGGGTAATAAACTTCGTTCAGGATACCGTGGCTGGTGGTGAACCAAACCCGGCTGTGCTGATTCAAGGCCGTGCCCACGCTACTCTTCGCGCTTGAAGTCCAGCGCGGCGGAATCCCCGGCCAACCCGGAGCGTATCGTTCCTCACTCACTGGTCTATCCTCTAAGATTTTGCACAAAAACTCTGGTTTTGGGTGGCGCAGCGCTCAGCGCTGCGGTAAATGTTCTTAAATGGGTGAAGGCTTTAGCCGCTGAGATAACAGAATCGAGTTTTTCAGCAGCCTCCGAGAATTGTCAATGCATGGTACTAGAGTCGTAATGTTAGATGATTCGCAAGTTCGCGCGAAGATTCGCGCTATTCTAGAGGCCACGAAACCGTGGCCCCAGACACCCAAATCGATTCTTTCCTCACGCAACGCCGGAGCATGGTCGAGTCGCAGTTGCGCGCTCGCGGAATCCGGGACGAGCGCGTGCTCGCGGCGATGTTTCGCGTTCCGCGTCATGAATTTGTTTCGGAGGAGCATCGCGACCAGGTGTACGAAGATCACCCAATTCCAATCGGCGAGGGCCAGACGATCTCGCAGCCTTACATCGTCGCCATTATGTTGGAAGCTCTGGCGCTGAGTCCCGCGGATGCAGTTCTGGAGATAGGCACAGGCTCCGGCTATCAAACCGCACTCCTCTCGGAACTCACTCGGCAGGTGTACTCCGTGGAGCGGCACGAGGCGCTCGCCCGCGCTGCACGAGCCACACTCGCCCGGCTTGGTTTCAACAACGTGGAAGTGTTCGTCGGCGATGGGAGCCGTGGCCTTCCTGATCGCGCTCCTTTCGATGCCATTGTCGTCTCCGCAGCTGCACCGCAGATCCCTCCGCCGCTGTTCGAACAACTGCGCGAGGGCGGACGCATGGTGATCCCGGTGGGTCCAGCGCATGCTCAGGAATTACAACTGGTGCGTAAACACGAAGGCCAGCCGGTGGTCACCAGTATGGAAGGATGCCGATTCGTCCCCCTGATTGGCAGCGAAGGCTACCGTTCAGGATGGTAAAGAATTCTCTGAGAACTGACGACCGAGAACCGAGAACTGCCGTTACAATTTATCCGTGCCCGTTCTTCGCAACCTGCGCGTAACTCTCGAAATGATCAAATGGGAGCACTCCGTCTTCGTGCTTCCGTTCGCGCTCTGCGGAGCCATGCTGGCGGCGAATGGCCTGCCCAGCGGACATGCATTGGCCTGGATCATCATCGCCATGGTCACGGCTCGATCGGCGGCGATGGCTTTCAATCGCCTCGCCGACGCGTCGATCGACGCCGCTAACCCGCGAACCCAAACGCGCGCCCTCCCCGCCGGCACGCTCACCCCGGGTTTCGTGATCACGTTCGTGCTGGTGTCATGCGCGCTATTTGTTTTCGCCGCCTCCCAGCTCAACCGGCTTTCATTCATTCTTTCTCCGTTCGCGCTGGCCATAGTTCTGCTCTACTCCTACACCAAGAGATTCACTCGCTGGTCTCATCTGGTGTTGGGCTTCGCCATGGGAATCGCGCCTTCCGCTGCCTGGATCGCCGTCCGCGGCTCGCTCGATACGCGCATCCTGCTGCTTACTGCCGCTGTCACCTTCTGGGGCGCCGGCTTCGATGTGCTTTACGCCTGTCAGGATTTCGACTTCGATCAACAAGCCGGGCTGCACTCCGTGCCGCGCTATTTCGGTATCCGCAAATCACTTTGGATCTCGCGATGTTTTCATCTGATCATGATTCTGTTGCTGATCAACCTGGTGGCCGTCTTCGGATTGGGAAAGCTTGCAATTGCGGGAGTCGTAGTTGTGGCTCTGCTTCTCGCATATGAACATTCGCTGGTTTTGCCCCACGATCTCTCAAAACTCAACGCCGCATTCTTTACCATGAACGGCGTGATCTCGGTAGTGTTCTTCTTCTTTGTGGCGGGAGATTTGCTGCTGCGGCGGTGATGCCTGTCAGTCCTGGCGGGTGGCCCACTCAAGCCGTCCTTTGGCTTGAGTGGGGCTATTCTCGGGAGCGGGGCCGCATTCCTAAATCACATACAAACGAAGGGTGCCCCATCTTTCCGCGCTCTTTGCGGAAAGGTGGGAGACGATAAAGCAGAGATGCGAGCCAGCGTCCCCTTGGGCGGACCAGTCTTTGGCGTTCTGTCTGTGCGGTTACGAATGACACTCCCGCCCTGTCTCTCCAACAAGCAGAGAGACAAGGGCAGGCGCCCTTCGGAGTAAGATCAAGAGAAAGAATGGGCTCGCCGCCCGAGCGACGATAGCGTCAGGCAGCTTCGTGTTTGTACGTCGATAACGACATCGCCGTCCTGCCGCTTGTTGCCGGAATAGACTGGACATCTGCCGTACTATCGCGATAGCAGTCATGGACCCTGAGCCGGCGGTTTTTAGTGCAATGGTCTGGTTACAATAGTTAGGCGAAAAGGTACATCACTTTCCGGTACATTGCACCTCATGTTGGTTTCGCTCAGGATGCAAACCGGGGCCATCCCTCGGCCAGTCGGGGCAACAGGTCGGCAAGGCGGCGAGGCGTGCCTTGGGTCGTGAACAGCTTTCCAGGAAATCTGTTTAAGCGTTGGCTTCGCCCCTAGCGTCGGGCGATGCCACGTCAAATGAATCCTGGCGGGCAGAATTTCGTGGGAGCATCCATCGGAACACTCCCTCCTTGATCAGCCTCAGGATCGTTCGGCGGTTCTCGACAACGACCCGCAGCCACGACGACTTCCTCAGCATCGGGAAATAGATTCCGCGAAAGCAAAGACGCGCGAGGAAAATATTAACGCGATCGCCCACATGCTGATCGTCCAGCGCGGCAACTGCCTGAGCCAGTGCTTCCGGGCAGTAGCAGTGAGCCCAGCCGTAGTTCAGTTCGGCATGTGCTTCTTCTATCGTCATCCTCAGCGGAGTGTGCGCCATGGTGAACGGAGCGAAATCCAGCCAGTGCCGAGGGCGGGTCAGCCGTCCGGCAGCCTCCAGGCGCTTGTATAAAGGCGTTGCGGGTAACGGCGTGAGCAGTCCGAAGATCGGCAGGCCCGGAGGCCATGTGCGGACCTGCTTCAAAGTGCGTTCGGCGACTCCGGGAGTGTCGTTATCCATCCCGAAGATGAACGAGGTGATCGCGTAAATATTGCGTTTTGCCAGACGCTCAAGCACGGCGGCGTACTCGCTGGGCTTATTGAATCCCTTATTCACGTCCTTCAGATTTACCGGATCGATTGACTCCATGCCGATAAAGATCCACTTGCCTCCGGAGGCAGCGATCAAATCAACCAGTTCTTCGTCGCGCAGCAGATTGGCGCTGATCTGCGCCACCCAAAAGACTTGGGCTTTCGCCGCAATGATGTCACGCAGCAGTGATTTGGTGCGCTTTACATTAATGGCAAAGTTGTCGTCGATGAAGAAAACTGCGATCTGGCCTCCCTCTTTGCGGGCGCGGGCTTTCAGCATGTGAGCACATTGGCGAACGACATCCTACCCTCCCGCTCAAAGCGCAAACCTTACGCCGCTATGCGACAGGGTCGGGGATTGAGCATTCACTCGCCGGAGCACCTTTTGCGAGAAGAGCCAGTTCGCTTTCCGGGGTCATGAACCGCGAAGAGCCACAATCAAGACAAACGAAAAGCTTGGGAAATACCCAGACTGAGGGTTTGTCCAGATTCTTGAGGCCCCTGAAATGGATGAGAATCTCACTACCAAACTCCGCCTGATTGCCAGACGCGCGTAACAGACAAGACATAGCACGGCCCTCCGTCGGCCTATGACGCGAGCTGTCAAGGCGCAGGCTCCTCAGGCGAGGGCGATGGCAGCAAAGTGTCACCAATAATGACACAAAGACTTTCCTATGAAAATCTCCGTCCGAACGTTTGCTTAGGTCGCCCCCGCCGTCGTCTCCCATGCCAATCAGCCACGCCAGCCCAACGGAAGCCTTTTGTCTTTTAGCGGCTCTCGCGCGCCGGCCCGTACTCTTTTCCGACCTGCGCGTGTGTAGGTCCTGGGCATGGCCTTGAAAATCGTCCGGGACCTAGGTGAGGCGGAGGACCTAACGCAGACCATTTTCCTGGATTTTGCCGCGCGGTGGCACATCCGACCCCGCAAAGGCAGCCCTAAGGCTTGCTGGGCGCGTCAACTGAGACGGTCGGCTCCGACGTAACCGACGAATCTTTGCGATGGCCACCTTTCGTGAGCTTCCGTAGAACGAATTCCTGCACAACGCCCGCTAGGGAACTCTCCCCCATTCGGATCAGGCTGTCCTGAAGGATCTCCATTCCCTGGTTTGTCGAAGGGTAATAGGTAGATGCAAGCGCTGCGCCGGAAACAGCTCCCGCTATGTTGGAGTAGTTGACCTGCCAGCGTCCGTTATCGCCCTTACACCACACCGAGTTGCTGATCGCGTACAGAATGCGCCTCTTCGTACTCCCCGTTCCTCGATAAAAATAACGAGGATCCTGCTTCAAGAGGGATGGAAAAACTGCACCGGAGAGAAACGTGGACACAAATGCATCCCCGTAGGCCGCCCCGAAACGCTTGGCGTACCCTTCCGCGCCCTGCCCGAACTCGGAGTATTGATCGCCCGCCTGCTGAAGCCCGGCAAGAAAAGCAACTCCGCCAATCGTAACCACGTCGGTCGATGATTTCCACGCCAGTTGATACTTCAACCTCGTGGTCAGAGGGGCCGCATCCGGGCGATAGGTCACATAGAAATTGGGGATGAAACCAAGAACGCGCTGGTGTTCTTGCTCTCTAATCTCTTCGGTCGCGATTTCCACCGGATCGACCGTAACTTTTACTTCTGTCACCACCGTGGCCACCGAGAGAACAATCGGCGGCACAAGAAAGGTTTGCCCAGGCGCTAGATCTCCCGAGTAGATTTCGTTTCCGAAACCCGTCGAACTCACCGACAGTTGGAAGTGGCCAGGAGGAACATTCGAGAAGGAGAACTGCCCCTTATCGCCGGAAATCACCTCTCGATAGGCGGATTTATCCTCGGGAGTGAGTCGGATCGTCGTGCCCACGCTCAACGCTCCCGATTGGTCGAGGACTGTACCGAGGACGCTTCCCGGCTTGGCCGCCCGGGTGTCCTGATCCTGCGTCTTCTGCTCCGACCCACCCGAAGCGGAGGGAGAAGGACCCTCGGCAGATGTCTCTCCGGCCAACAGACCGCGCTGGGTTGGCACCACCATCTGCGCACTCGCGATCGCACACCAAGTAAACAGGACCAGGGCAAGACTCCAAAGCGTGTTCGGCCTCGAGAACTTTCGGGTTCCTACTATGACTTCGACATAAGTCGTGTCAACGCTGCTCATCACGATTCCATGAGTACTATAGGAATGGAAAGATCACGCCGTCTACTGTCCTTTGGGGAAGGTATCGCTTCCACTTCGGATGAGTTCATCGTTGGCCCGCCTTGAGACGCATCCGGAAGGTAGATCGGTCCGTAAGTACAAAAATCAACAGCACATCGAATAGCTTGGACATCCGCGCCCTCCTTCGACTGTGAGGATCATATCGACTGAGGCTAGCTAAACACTACTGTCAAAAGAACTAGTCACGTCGTTAAGAACTAAAGAGGCGGCCCGGAGGTCAACTGCGATGAAAATGGCGGGTCTGTACCCGAGAAATCAATGACTTATCAGCGTTCGCTATTTTCATGCTACGTCATGCGCCGGAGGCCTATGACGCCTGTTGCAAAAATCGCGATAGCGCTCATTGACCTTTGGCAAGGTTCTGAGTTGTATAGTTGGATTTCTTCATTCGGCTTTGTTAGGCGATGGTCCCGGACTGGTGCCCACGGTTCGCGCCCGTTTTTTTTGTCGCTAACCTGAGTTTTCACTGTTCTCGAGAGTGAAGCGGCCGTGTGGGTTTTTTGGGGAATGCCCAACACATTTCTTCTTGGCTCGAGGAGGTTGTCCCCATCGTCGCGTCATTTGCCAGGGCGCACACGACCCTGCCAAATCGCCGTTTCTTATTGACGGCATGCTTCACATCAGATAACCTAATCGTAGATAAATTATCTGAGTGATAATACTCGATCTTTGACAATCTGACCCGCGGGATCGTGGGATTTTCTTGGCTGAGACTCACTGCCGGGCTACCCCAGCAACTTGGATCCGCGCGGCGGTTGTTCGATCAAGTTTGCCCAATCCGGTTCCGAAACGGAACAACGAATCCGGTACACGTCGCCCTAACTCCTATGTTGTCTAGATTTTGCGCGCAACTCTTTTAAACTCAAAGATCTAGCACATAGTCATAAAATAAATCTTGTGTTTTCAAGATTTTGCACCGAAAGGGGGGAGGGGGGTACCCGGTACTAAACAGTAAACTCCGTTCCGATTCGGGAACGACCAACCGCTGTGACTTCCGCCACTTCGGTGCGGTATGATCAAAGCAATGCCCAGCACGCAATCATTTTCGAGCCGCGCATTTCAAACTCATGCCTTCGAGACGGACGACCGCCGGCTTTACGCGATCAAAGATAAAGTCCTTGCCCAGGAACGTCTGAGTGCCGATGACGCGCTCGCGCTCTACCGCTCCGGAGACATCCTCGCCGTCGGCTGGCTGGCGAATTCCGTGCGTGAGCGCATGCATGGCGACAAGACGTACTTCAACGTCAATCGCCACATCAATCCCACGAATGTTTGTGTGGCCGCCTGCCGCCTCTGCGCTTTTGGCCGCAAGAAAGACACGCCCGGCGCTTATACGATGGCACTCGAAGAAGCCTTCCAAACGGCTGCCTCCGGCTACAGCGAAGCGGTAACGGAGTTCCACATCGTTGGCGGCTTGCATCCCGATCTGCCATTTCAATATTTCCTCGACCTGATTTCCGGCCTGAAGCAGCGCTTCCCGCAGGTGCATCTGAAAGCTTTCACCATGGTTGAGGTTGCGTATCTGGCGAAACGCGCCAAGCTATCGATTGCCGAAACACTCGAGCAACTCAAAGCCGCGGGTGTCGATTCGCTGCCTGGCGGCGGAGCCGAGATTTTCGCTGACCGGGTGCGCCACATCATTTGCGATCACAAAATCGATGGCGACCAGTGGCTCGAAACCGCGAAGCTTGCACACCAGATCGGTCTGAAGTCGAACGCGACCATGCTCTACGGCCACGTCGAGAACGACGAGGACCGGGTCGATCACTTGCTCAAGCTGCGTAATCTACAGGATGAGACCGGCGGTTTCCAGACCTTCATTCCGCTGGCTTTTCACCCCGACAACACCCCGCTGCAACATCTGCCAAAGACGACAGGCATGCTCGATATCAAGCAGATCGCCGTGGGTCGTCTGGTGCTCGACAATTTCCCGCACATTAAATCTTACTGGCAGATGGTGACGGCCAAGATGGCGCAGATATCGCTGCGCTTCGGCGCCGATGACATCGACGGAACCGTCATCGAGGAAAAGATTTACCATGACGCTGGCGCGACCACGCCGCAAGGCATGCGCCGCGAAGAGTTGGTACGCCTGATCCGCGAAGCCGGTCGCGAACCGATTGAACGCGATACTCTGTATCGTCCTGTGACCAGGACAGAGACGTCGGTTACGGTCGCGGTCTAGATCCCTAAACTGTCCCTCTCACCCCCGTGCCTCCGCAAGGGCGGTCGTCACAATGTACAGTGATTAGTTTAGAGTCCTTTAATTTTGCATTTCTCCTTCTTGCGGCGGGTGTAGAATCGGTTTGTAAGGAACCGGAAATCTTCACGGAATCTCTTCCGTGATCCGAGGCCTGAGATGAATGTCCACATCAGTTATAAAGTTCGCAAATCTCCAGACATAGAAAAAGATATCAACCACCTGATCGAAAAGCTGCGCAAGCGGCTCCAGGTTTTCCGCCCGGAACTGGTGCATCTGAAGGGCGTTGTCGAGCAGAATTCGCCGCGCGAGGGAACCACGGTATCGCTGAACTTGCGCTTGCCCTCCGGCCAGATGGCGGTGCAGAAATCGGCCTCGACCGCCGCATCGGCGGTGAAGGCGGCCTTTGACGACCTGCTGCAGCAGATCAGCAAGCATAAAGACCTGTTGCGCAACTCGCACAAGTGGCAGCGTCGGCGGGTAGCAGATTTCCGCCCCAAGTCGGGAGTTGCCTTCGAAGACACAGTCGCAGCGGTGCGCGTTCCGACCGCGTCATCCGATGACATTCGCACCTACGTGAATGCCAGTCTCGGCCGCTTGGAACGTTTCGTCGAGCGCGAACTCTATTTCCGCGAAACTGCCGAGGAGATCACTCCCGACTCCGTCACCAAAGAAGAAGTGATCGACGAAGCCATCGCGCGTGCACTCAGCAACGGGACCAACGGAGCCGAGAAGCCGGAAAGCCTGGCCCTTGAGCCGTGGCTCTACCGGCTGGCGCTGCGCTCCATTGAGGATCTCTCGGCCCGGAGCCCGGAGAGCCTGCTCTCGTTTCATCTCGAGGATTCCGCCCGTCGCCCCAACGTCCGCGCCAGCGACGAGCCCGAACTCCAGTTCCATCAGCCCGACGAAACTCTGACCGGGGAAAACGTGATCGCGGACCGGCGCACATCTACGCCTGAAGACATTGCCTCCTCCGACGAAATGGTCACGCTGGTGCAGTTTGCTCTTGAGGGCGCCGACCGCTCCGACCGCGAAGCTTTCATCCTGCACGCCATCGAGGGATTTTCGCTCGATGAAATCGGCGTCATCACTGACCGCAAGCCGGACGAGGTGCGAAGCTCCATCGAGTTGGCACGTCAACATTTGCGCCACTTGGCGCCGCTGGCCAACCGGTTCAAGCCAAAGCCGGAAAAGCTGGTCCGGGCTTCAGCAAGAGGTTGAAACTATCGACAGCACTCAGGAGAAATCGTGATGATTACCCGCGAAGACATCCGTGAGCTAGCTCAATTCCACACTAACGGCGACGAAGGCTCGGCGCTCAGTTTTTATTTCGAGCCGCACACCCCGCAGAATAAATCGCATCACGAGGAAACCATTCTCGCGAAAGATCTGGTTCGCCGCGCACTGCACGAGGCGGAGAAGACCAGCAAGAACGGCAGCACAAGGGCCGACTTGAATCGAATCCTCGAAATGGCCGAGAATCTGCACGGCAACCAGGCGCGCGCTCGAGCCGTGTTTGCCTGCGGCAGCCGCAATTTCTGGCGCGAGTTCGATCTGCCTTCGCAACTGCCGGGAACCCAGCTCTTCGTGAACCGCCAGTTCCATTTGAAGCCGCTGGCCTTGCTGCTTGGCGCCCAGCCTCGTCTTTGGGTCGCACTTGTCGATCGCCAAAAGGCGCGGTTCTTCGATCTCCGGCTGGATGAACTCAAAGAACGTGACGGGATGTTCCGCACGCCTCCTGCTCGTCAGGGCCGCGGCGACGGTTATGCCGGATACGACGGCGGGCATGCCCAGCGCCGCGTCAACGACGAAGCCCTGCATCACTTCAAGAGCGTGGCCGAGCACTTAAGCGCAGCTCTCGAGAAAGGGCTGTTCGAGAAGCTGATCATCGGCTGCCACGAGACCAGTTGGCACGAGCTCGAACCCCAATTGCATCCTTATGTGAAACAGCGGCTGCTGGGCCATTTCGCGTCCGATCTCACTCGGATCACGAATGAGCAGATACGTGAACAATCTGGCCGCATTCTGCGCGAATCGCTTGATCAGCGTTGCAAAGAACTGGCGAGAGAAGCAATCAGTCAGGCCAAGAGCAACGCCCGCGGAGTGACCGGGCTGCGTCGAGTGCTAAAGTCGCTCGAACTAGGCGAAGTGCAAACCTTGCTAATCGGCGATAAATTCTCGCATTTGGCGGTACAGTGCACGAATTGCGGACACCTCGACGCGCATATGGTGCGACACTGCCCGGCCTGTGGCCACGAGACCCGCGAAATCGAAGACGTAACCGAAGCTATCATTCCTGCCGCGATCCGCCGCGATATTGAGTTGTTCTACGTGAAGGACGATCCCGAGTTTGACCGGGCCGGAAACATCGCCGCGCTGCTACGCTTCCGCGCCGATCAAAGCAAAGGGAGTGGCCTGCGCGCCGCGTCGTGAGCAATTTGCACACATTGTGGTGCAATATTTCGTCGAAAAAAAACTCTTCGTTTTGCCTAAAATCCAGAAAACAAAGGGCCGGAATTTTTCTTGCCTCCTAGATCTATGGTTCTTAAGGTAGTTACAGGCAAAACCTTGGAAACATTGGAGTTAGGGTCGTGCCAGCTGACCTCAGTTCCATTGCTAACTGCTCGGGATGCATCGATTGTCAAGGATCTTAAATTATCTTGTAGATAATCGCTTTGTATAAATGTTATCGCACATGAACGGACGAGGTCAAGAGAAAAGCGCCTGGGATGCGGGTTCAGTTCCAATTCGGGGATGCTTTGCGCGGGCTGTCTCGCTGCTGATCGGTGTTGGCTGAGCTTCATTGGGACAGCGCGGCCGACAGCAAGATGTTCGCGACGTCGCCAGGACGTTCAACGTGACAATCGTGGCCAGTCTCCAGTTCGATGACCTCCCAGCGGGAAGCGCGAGCTTTTCTGGCGAAGGGCTCGAAGAACGGTTTTGCGGGATATCCTTCCGCGACGCAACTAACGAAAGTGGCTGGAATGCTGGTTTTCCGATTGGCCGGAAGACGAAGCGGCTCCTCAAAGCAACGCAGGCTGAAATCACACAGCCTGGCGCGTACGAAATCACGCGCCTCGCCTGGCTTCAATCCCCAGAGATCAAGTTGGCCTTCCCCGCCTGGCAGCCGCCAGCCATCTCCGTGCTGTCGTGCGACGTCACGAAAATAGGTGCCAATCTCGGGCGGAAGCAAATCCAATACGCTTTGGCCATTTTCCGGAATGAAGGCATCCAGGAAAACCAATCGCTGGATTTGAGTTGGGTTTGTCTCTGCTGCACCACTTATGACCATGCCTGCGTAACTGTGACCTACAAGGATCACATGGTCGGAGAGCCTCGACAACTCGAGGGAAACGTCCTCTACATGTTGCCGTAGCGTAATGTCGGGAGACAGTCGGCTTTGATCTGTGCCAATCCCGCTGAGGAGCGGTGTTATCACTCGATGGCCGTGCTTTTCCAGCAGGGGGGCTAAGAGGTCCCACGTTCCCGTCGACTGCCATGCGCCGTGTACAAGGACGAACGTCGACATGGGGGGCAGTTTAACAGGTTGAGATGCCTTCGCGAAGAATGCGAAAGGCGGTGGCTTGGAGAGAGCGTTGGTTCCCGTTTGCTGGAGGGGCCAACGCCGAGGGCAGCATCGTGGGGATTTATACCGATGCTTCAGGCGCCGGACACAGTTTTCTGTTTAATGGCGCTTACACGTCGTTCGACTACCCCGGAGCCGTCTTCACTGAGGCAACAGGGATAAACCCTGGCGGTGTCATCGTGGGGCTCTATACAGACTCCGCGGGCGCCGTGCACGGATTTATCCGTACGCCGTAAGTCAGCGGAATTGGCTCGTCTATTTACATTTTCTCGGTGCCCTTACGTCAATGCCCTTCGGCAATTGGCGTGAGGGCCATTCAGGCGTCCGGTCCCAATTCCATTCCAAATATCAAAGTTGTAAACCGTGGCGGGTTTCCCCTTCGGTCTGCCGTACTGGTACGAGCATCGTATGCTCGTGCTATTCTGGCGGACGCTTTCCAACGCTAGCTTTCCTGGGAGGATTTGATGACGGTTTCGCGGCGCGACTTTCTGGCTACGGCTGTTGTGGGTTCTTTATCGGTGGGGTTGCCGGGCGTTGCGAATGGCGCGCAGGACTCGGCAAATCCTAAGCCAAGCTCGGCGAGTGGCAAGCGTCCGATTATTGTTTGCGCGAACAACGGATTCAACTATCTCGACGACGCCTACGCATTTCTGACGGGCGGCGGAGACACGTTGGATGCGGCACTGCGCGTGGTGAAGGGGCCGGAGGACGATCCTAACGACACCAGCGTCGGGCTTGGGGGCATCCCCAACGAGGAAGGTGTGGTCGAACTCGATGCTTGCTGCATGCACGGGCCCACGCGACGGGCGGGGTCGGTCGGCGGGGTACGAAATATCAAGAATGTTTCGCTGGTTTCGAAAGCTGTGATGGAGCATACCGGGCACGTGATGCTGGTAGGCGAGGGCGCGGAACGGTTTGCCGTGGCCGTCGGCTTTCCACGCGAGAATTTGCTGACTGATCATTCGCGCAAGATCTGGTTGCTGTGGAAGGAGTATCGCTCGAATGAAGATTGGTGGGGACCGGGGTTGGATGATCCGCGGTGGCAGCCTCCGGATATGAAGCCGCAATCCGAGAAGATGCGGGAACGTTTTCGTCGCCTGGAAGAGCGGGCGGCTGATCTTGGCATCGCGCCCGAGTTGCGAGAGGAGGCGATACACAAAGTTTTGTTTCCGCCTACGGGCACGATTCATTGCTCGGCGCTGAACGCGAAGGGTGAGATTTCAGGTTGCACGACCACTAGCGGTCTGGCTTATAAATTGCCGGGACGTCTGGGTGATTCTCCGATCATCGGAGCCGGGTGCTATACCGATCAGGATGTGGGCTCGGCGGGCGCGACAGGCAGCGGGGAAGAGAACATCAAGGTCGCCGGTGCGCACACCATCGTGGAGAACATGCGCAACAAAATGTCCCCACTCGATGCTGGCATGGACGCGCTCAAGCGCATTGTGCGGAATTACAACGGTGACATGGCCAAGCTGCGCTTCGTGGACATGACTTATTACATCCTGCGCAAAGACGGGGTCTACGCTGGGGTTTCGCTTTGGGAAGGTTACTCGCCGTCCAAGATGCATAAGATTGCGGTGCATGATGGGACGAAGCGTGCCGAGAAGACGGTCGCGATGTTCAAAGGATTCTCTCAAGATTTTCCTCCGGAGCCGAGAGTTCCGGCGGAGGTGAAGAAACAGTTTGAGTAGATAGTAATGGAAGCGAACGTCCTTTGTGCACCTTCGTGTCCTTTGTGGTTCTGGCATTTGCACTTCTGAACAGGGGTCGAAAATCGACAAGAGGGGGAGAGGAATAAAACCGGCAAGGGGTACGGGGTCGAAGCTCTGCCCTTCCTTGACGTCATCCTGAGTGGCCGACAGGGCACGAAGGATCTCGCGCGGATTGGCAGGAGTGCGGTTGACAATTTCGTTGAGGCTTTCAGGCGAGTGCTGGCGCTACCCGCGAGATCCTTCACCGGCTGACGCCGGTTCAGGATGACGTCTCTCAAGCTTTTACTGACAAAGATCCACCGCTACTGCTCGCGACGAAAGCACGGAAGAAATTTACGCGCCGGACTGGCAGCGTCCCTGAGATTTCCTCCGAGTCGGCTACGCGAAGCGTACCTTCACATCCGGGCCTTTCTCCAGGTGGATGCTGTCGATGAAGCGTACTTTGCCGGTGCGGTAGGTCAGGATGACCGACGAAGTGCGTGTGCCTTCGCCGAAGAAGCGGACCCCTTTCAGCAGTGCGCCCTCGGTCACGCCGGTGGCGGCGAAGATTAACTGCTTGCCGGGAGCAAGGTCCTCGGCCTCGTAAATTTTATTCTTGTCCTTGATGCCCATGCGAGCGATGCGCTCTTCCAACTCGGGCTTGTCGATCACCAAGCGTCCGAGCATGTAGCCGTTCAAACAGCGAATGGCGGCAGCCGTGATCACGCCTTCCGGAGCGCCGCCTGAACCCATGACCGCGTGGACGCCGGTGCCAATTACGGCGGCTGCAATGCCAGCCGAGAGATCTCCATCTCCGATCAAGCGAATGCGGGCACCCGCGGCGCGGATATCGGCGATGAGCTTCTCGTGTCGCGGGCGGTCCAGCACGATAATGACCAGGTCTTCCACGTCGCGTTCCATTCGCTTGGCAATGTTTTTGAGGTTTTCAACGACCGGTGCATCGAGGTCAACGGCGTCCTTGCAGGAAGGGCCGACCACAATTTTTTCCATGTAGCAATCGGGGGCGTTCAACAAGCCGCCGCGTTCGGAAGCCGCTAGTACGGTAATGGCGCCGGGCGCTCCGGTAGCGCAAAGATTCGTCCCTTCGAGGGGATCGACCGCAATGTCGACCTCGGGCACCTCGCGGCCATCGGGAAATTCCGCGCCCACTTTCTCTCCAATGTAGAGCATGGGAGCTTCGTCGCGCTCCCCTTCGCCGATCACAATTGTTCCACGCATGGGAATGCTGTCCATGGTTTGGCGCATGGCCTCGGTGGCTACCTGGTCTGACAGTTTGCGTTCGCCCTGGCCCATGGTGTGAGCAGAAGCGATCGCCGCGGTCTCGACCACGCGCAAAAATCTCGACGCCAGATCGCTCTCGATGTTCTGGCCAAAACTCCTGGCCTTGCTTTCAGGTTTGGCATGAGTAGCCATGAATGCCCTCCAAAAGAACCGGACAGAGACTATAGCGCGAAGCGGGGGGAGAGGGAAAGGTCGTGCGGCGGTGAGCCACGGGAGACGTCTAGCCCACGCAGGCGAACACTGATAAAATCGCTCTGTACCTTCCCACACGTGGGGCTATAGCTCAGCTGGGAGAGCGCATCGTTCGCAACGATGAGGTCGTCGGTTCGAGCCCGACTAGCTCCACCAAGTTTTCAAGCACTTGCGGAGGGACGGTTTCGACATCACCACATTTTGTGTCGTGGTTTGTGTCGTAACTCCCCGCTTCACCCCCTGAATTGGCCCTTTCTGCCCGCTTAGTCGAGAGCGAGTCAAGTGCGGTTCGCTTCGCCTGAAGCCTCACGTGGGAGTAGTGCGCCAGCATCTTCGGAGAGACGTGCCCGGCGATTGCCATGACCGTGCTGTCACTGGCTTGCGATTCGGCAAGCTCGGTGATTGCATGGTGTCGCAGATCGTGGAAGCGCAGCCCGGCCAAGGGACTCTTTACGTTCTTGAGATCAGCCTTGCGCTGCGGGTCTGCGCACGTCTCGGAGGGACTTTGTTGCCGTCCGCAAACCGGGCACTGAATGAGTCGCGTCAAATTGCGCCACGCAGTCCGCCAACTTGTCTGTGGGCGCGTAGGGTCGAAGTGCGAGGCTTCGCAAGCGGGAAAGACATAATGCTCAGGCCGAACCTCTCCGAAGCCCTGGGCACGTCTATAGAGCAGCAGAATGGTAAATGTGAGGGAAGAGCCTGCTATTTCGAGCCAATTACTCATTTTGTTCTCCAGTTATTTATAACCATTTTTCGACCAGCGGGCGTGACCGGCTTCCTGGCGATCTGGTGCCCTTCCTCTGGAGTCATCGTCTTCATATGGCGTTTGCCACCTATCTTACCGGGCCGTGCCCCATTGCAGCATAACGCGGGATTCGTCTGCTAAGACAGCGTGGGTTCGGTTCCGGTAGATCGGTGAACCAGAGCTGGTTAGAAGGAGGCCTACACACATTCCTCTCTTTGCAGCAAAACGAAGAATCCCGACAAAGCATTTCCCTTACGGAGAGCAGCAGTAAGTACACTTAATGTACTCGTCCGGCATCGCCGGTTTTGCGAGCGTGGAGGAAAGATTGCCGCGATTGCAGGCCGCTACTAGCCGATTGTGATGCGCCACGTTGGGGTCAGACCCCTCCGGCCTATTCGGCCAAACCACCCGCTCCGCCAAGAATTTTGTGTCGTAACTTGTGTCGTAACCCTGCCGTCCCTGCCGGTGTTGAATGGAAACGCTCGGTGTCGGTCAGTGGCACTTGAAGAGCAGGGAATATGCGCCAAGCCCGCATGGAAAGTGCCTCGCTGTGCTACTCCGACTTCTTCTGTGTCGCATCGTCTCGGATGGGGTTGAGAATTCGCAACGATGAGGTCGTCGGTTCGAGCCCGACTAGCTCCACCAAGTTTTCAATCACTTACAAATTTTCCGTAGACAGTTTTTGTCCCATTTTGTCACATAAAACTATTTCAGGTCCTGCCGGGGTTGCCTCAGCTCCTAAGGAGAAGCATGCGTTATGAAAATGTTGTGATTCGAATCGAATGCAGTTGAGCGGAAGCGCGCCGCCCCCGGGCATTCTGGGATAATGTTTCGGAGGCCAACATGGAAGGAAAGGGACCTATCCGGTTGGGAATCATTTGAGGAAGAGTTTAGGCAGCTGCGGTCTAAGTGGTCTGCTCCGTTGCTTTTTCGTGGACAGAGCAATTCGGAGTGGTCCCTCGCTACCACACTTGAACGGCAAGCGGGGTGCGAGGGAATGTCGTTCGAGACGTATCTGCACACAACTTTTTGGCGGAGAATCACTAGAGTTAGCAGATGACGGACGTGGGCCTGCAAGGAGCGTGGGCACAAGCGTTCTCATTGTGATGTCGCGCGGTTTCAGAGGGTGAAGATGAATCGAATTCTGGCCGCCGTAGTTGTACTAGGAAGTTTGTTCAGCGGACGTGTGTTCGCGACTGACCGTCGAGTGGACCTTGGCCCGGTACTAAGCGGCACGATAAATGTTATTGTCGCGAACGATCAAGGTAGAGTTCCTTTGCGGCCTTGCCAATAGGTTTCCGGCTTCTCAGGGCTGGATCAAGTAGATCAAACGCGACCAACACGGCGGCTTCGCGCGGTGTCCGCTTGGAAAATCGGCGGTGTTCCCACCAACATATTTCCGTCACATAATCGGGATTGATGCCCACCGGCAGTTTTCTCGCGTCGGCGGTTACGGTTTTTCGTTTTGTTGTATAGGCGCCGGAGCGCTGGTCTCTGGATAAACCTTGATCCAATGATTACGCACCTCAGGGCTTACTTTCCGGCCATTCCAGTTAAAGACAATGAGGTTCGTCTGCTGCTTCGGCATGTGGCAATCAACGCAGTTGTTCGCAATTGGCTTTCCTGTCTTTGGATGGGTCTCGACTTTATGGCAGTTTAGGCAATGCCCGGAGAATACCGCTTGGTCCTTCTGGGTGGTGTGAACATCATGGCAGGTCAGACAAGTCATGGTGGATGACTGGAAGCAGCGGCTTTTCTTGAGCAGTTCAACCTGGCTTCCGTGGACATCGACCGGCGCGTTCGGGTCTGGTTCTGCCAGTTCTACGTACTTTTCCAGGGGCTCGCCCGGAATGTAGGAAAACGTGGCGAGGAGCGGGACGCCGTGGCCCGCGTGGCACCAGGCGCAAAGATCCATCTGCCGGTCTCGTGAGAATCGTGCGGGATTGAGAGTAGCCAGGTCTGACGAAGTCTTCGCGGATTTCGAACTGAAACGCTGAACGTGTCCTCGTCCAGGTCCATGACACTTTTCACAGGTGATACCAACTACAAAACCGGTCTGGCTGTAATGATTCTGGGGTGGTGGGAGCGATTCGAAATAGGTTCCGTGACACTCAAGGCAGCGCGGAATCACTGGTCGATCGAAGTACGCCACGCCATCGCGATACCCGGGGCTGTTCACCCAACCGATTTCCTTCCAGTAGGACACGGGTAACTGCAAAAGCAGATCGCCTTTCCAGAACAAAAATGTTTGTCCCTTACCCCCCGAGCCAACTACCAGACCGAAGCGCTCGGTGCGGGATGTTGTGTATGGCGGCATTCCCTGCACCGCAGTCTGAAAAAAACCGCTGTCCTTTGCTTCCATTCGAAAATACAGATCAGGGTTTGAAGTTTTGAGAACATTTGCGTCCGTGTTGAAGTTGCCAAGAATCGAATCTTTGTCAGGAAGCCTGGACGTCAAGTAGTGTGCGGTTCGGTGGAAGGTTTCTACCTTGTCTTGATGACAGCTACGACACGCCCCATCACCAAGGTAATTCTCGCGAGGGTTCGGCTTCGTGTTTCCTGCAGATGCTTCCTGAGGCGGTATCACCTGAGTTGGGGTTTGGCTTGGCAGCGATTTCATCTCCGGACTACGATTCTGACTCGCAACTTCCGCGACTAGAAGGAGGGTGACAATCACGACAAGTCTGGGATCGAAATTCATCTCATGGCCGCGATGCGTTTGTTATTACTTCCATTTCTGCTGGCCCTCCACGATCGTGATGTAGCGGTCAATGGGAAGATCAGCGAAGCGTTCGGTCGCGCCGCCGGGCAGGGGCCACTTGATTTCCAGCCAGTCGATCTTCGTTCTTTCGCCCAAGCCGAGCACGATGCGGGGGTCGTGCGAAGAAAGGAAGCTTCCACCGCCAACCTTCATTCTGTGGCGCTTTAGATCCCCAGCCTGATAGGTGATGCGTGCGCCAATCGCATCACGGTTCGATTTCGTTCCAACCAGATTGATGCCTAACCAATGACGTTGCTTGGCCGCATTGTTTCGCAAGAGAAGCGGCGCGCCATCGTTGACTGACGCGAGCACGTCGACCGCGCCGTCGTTGTCAAAGTCCCCGATCGCCATTCCGCGTGCCGACAGAGGTCTCGCGAAAACCGGGCCGCTCTCCGCGCTCACGTTCTGAAAGCTTTTGCCATTGTTGTGGAACAAGAGCATCGGTTCTTCGTAACCGACATCTTTGCGAACGACTTGAATCAGGTCGTCAGGATTGCCGTTGCACAGAAACAGGTCAAGATTGCCGTCGTTGTCATAGTCGAAAAACTTGAGCCCCCAGCCGCTCATGAGCCGAGTGGCGGACGCAATCCCGTTGGTTCCAGCTTGATCATCAAAAGTCTCATCGCCGTTATTCTTGTACAACGAGTACATTTCGTGGTCGATGTTGGCGACGAAGAGATCCATCCAGCCGTCTTCGTTGAAATCAGCCGAGTCCAGGCCCATGCCGGAGCGTGGGCGACCGGCCTCGCTGTACGCGACTCCGGCTTGCGCCCCGATTTCCTCGAACTTTCCTCCGCCACGATTGATGTACAGAAAGTTTTGCACGGTATCGTTGGCAACAAACAGGTCGATGAGGCCGTCGTTGTTAATGTCGGTTGCAACCACTCCCCAGGCTTTACCCAGGTGATTGCCGATTCCTGAAGTCTTGCTGACGTCGGTAAATGTTCCGTCCCCATCGTTGTGAAACAGCCAGCTGGCCATCGGCTTGTAAAGTCGCGGAACGCAGTATCCGGGGCTGTCACCAGCCGCGCAAGGCAGGTTCTTCGATTTGTCGAAGTCCACAAACCGGCAGACAAACAGGTCGAGGCGGCCGTCGTTGTCATAGTCAAACCACACCGCGCTTGCGGACCATCCTGCAGCGGCGACGCCAGCTTTCTCGGTTACATCGGTGAAGGTGCCGTCCCGATTGTTGTGATACAGGATGCTTCTGCCGTATTGGGTGACGTACAGATCAGGAAAGCCGTCTCCGTCGTAGTCGCCCACAGCCACGCCTTGGCCGTAGCCGCCACCAGCCACACCGGACTTCTCAGTTATGTCGGTAAAAGTTCCGTCACGATTGTTTCGGTACAAAGCATTGCGCAGAGGAGGATTCGGGTTGAAGAAATCGCACCGGCCGCTGTTGACCAGGTAAATGTCCATCCAGCCGTCGTTGTCGTAATCGAGGAAGGCGCAACCTGCGCCTGTGGTCTCGGGCAGGTATTTCTGCAGCGACTTTCCGGCGGTGTGCTTCCAAGTAATCCCACTCGCTGCAGGAGGAATTTCCTCGAAGGGATAAACGGCTTCGGGCAACGCACGAGCGAGTCGTGAGAAAGATGGAAGAGCGAAACTGGTTGCAAGGCCGCGAAGAAAGTGGCGTCGAGAGAAAAGGAATATTTTTGGATTCGGCAACAGAGTCACGGTTTTGTCTTTGGGTGCAGCTATTCTAGTGCGGTGTGCCTGAAATTTGTGGCATTCGTTTGCACCTGTCGTTCCGTCGCTCTTCGCAACCCGTAAAGCTCGGCGCTGCAAGCAGAATGCATAGATCCTTCGCTTCGCTCAGGATGACGCCGTAATTTGGACCCTACACTAGTTCGGCTTTGCCTGCGACTGAGGATTGTCTTCTCCCGCGGCACCCTTCTGGGTCAACTGTCTTTGAATGGCGAATTGCTTGTCGCCGTCTTCCTTGCGTCCGGTGCGGCTGTATGCGATTGCGAGCAAATAATGCGGGGCCGGATTCTCCGGCTCAAGTTTGATGGCATTCTCCAAAGGCGCGATCGCCTCTGAGTACCGCTTGGCCGACCCCAGGCAAGCTCCGAGTCCAACAAAGGCATCGCCGAATGTTGGATCCAGTTTAGCTGCGCGTGAAAAATGCCCGATGGCCTCATCCCATAGCTGGTTCTGTTGCGCCAGCGCTCCCAGAACGTACTCGGCGCCCGCATTCGAAGGATCGATCTCGAGTTCCTGTTGCATTTCTTTCTTCGCTTCCTCAGCGACGGTGGAGGGTGGATTGGGCTTGGAGAGCAAGAGCCTGCCGAGGCGGAAATGGATGCCAGGCATGCGTGGATTCTGCTGCAGTATCAGGCGATATTTCTTGTCGGCCTCATCCCATTTCCCTTGTGCTTCGAGGGCTTCAGCGTCGAGTTCGAGTGCCTGAGGAGACTTGGGCGCAGTGGTGGCCAGTTCCGCCGCTGCTCTGGTCGATAGATCCGAGTAGGTATGGACCGAAAGATAGAGAACATCAGGATCGCGCGGGAATTCGCGATTCAAGAACCGCAGAAAATCCTCTGCCACATCCGGTTGATCGGCAAACATCGCGCAACGCACGCCCGCAAAGCCGACATTGCGCTTAAGATCTTTGTCCGCGGCGTGCGGCATAGCCTGTTTCAAAAGCGGCAAGGCTTCTTTGCAGTTACCGGATTGGGCGAGGCTGACAGCTCGTTGCGCAGAGGAGGTGGCATCCGTTGCAGCGGGCTTCTTGGCAGCCTGGGCCGCTGACAAGGTCGCAGAGGATCCCCAGAGCAAGGTGAGAACGAAAATGCTATGGCGAGGTCTAAACATAAAGAGGGCAGGCGCGGGGGAAACGCCTGCCCAATGGTACAACGCCAGGCTCAGAAGTAGAACTTCAGAGCGAACTGTATCTCTCGCGCATCCTGGCTCGCGTTGATGACCCCGAAAGTCGGGGTTCCGAAGCTAAAGTTCGGCGTCGCGAAGTTCGGATGGTTAAACGCGTTCAAGAAGTCAGTACGAAACTGGATTTTCATGGTTTCTGTAATCGGGAAGTTCTTTTGCAGGCTGAAGTCAACGTCGACGTATCCGGGCCCAATAGCCGGGCCTTGAGCCGGACAATTTCCAAATGTGCCCGCGGCAGGCGTGGAGAATGCACTGGGGCTGAACCACTGCAGACCCTGGACGCTAACCGTCTTGGGGTAGCTGACGGGACCATTGCAGTTGGGACGAGTTTCGGGGGTGCCGGTTCCGGAGGTATTGCTTCCAGAGGCAGTAAGCGGGAAACCGCTATGCCAGGAAACAATCGGGTTGACCGACCAGTTGCCGACAACGGCGTTCGCGGCCTCCGGCATGTCGTGCCCAAATTGTTTGCCCTTGCCAAAGGGCAGCTCATACATAGCGTATGCACTGATGATGTGGGTCGAATCCCAATAGCATCGTGCGTAATCGCCAGCGGGGTTATAGAGGTTTTGCCAGTAGTTCCCGGAGGGTGCGGCCTGAGTGGTAGTGCCCCAGGTACCGTAATAACCGTCGTCGTTGGTCATGCACTTCTCGTAGGTATACGAAACCTGGCCCTCGAGTCCGTGGCTATAGCGCTTCTGCAGCACCACCTGCAGTGCGTTATAGTTCATGTTGCCAACGGAGGCAGTGTTCTTCACATTGCCGAATCCATTGGGACCGAAGGTCGGCGTAAGGGTGGTGATTCCGTCGATAACGGTTCCCGCCGGATTTTGGCCGCCGATCAAGGGATACGTGACCGTGCCATTCGGTTGCAAATAGCCTTGCCCTAACCACTCGGGAACCATCAAGTGAGTCGTGCTCTGGCCAACATAACCCACCTGAAGAGTAGTATTGTTGGCAATTTCGCGCTGGACCGAGAGGTTCCACTGGTTCGCAACTGCCGGCTGGACCTTCCCACTCCAAGCCAGCATCGTGGCTCCGATGAAAGGATCGGCCGCCGGCGCTGCTACAGCAAATGCCGAATTGGTGCTATAACCCGTCCCGCTGGCCACATTGTCGGCCTCAACCTGCGGGGCGGTGTACGGCGGATTCTGCGGAAGGCGCAGGTTGGTCCCTGTACCTTCGAGATAAGACGAGACGGAGTAGGCGCCACGAACCACGGTTTTGTTGGACGCCCCGGGGCTCCACGCGAACCCGATGCGAGGCTGGAAGTCCGGCAATCCGTAGGTGCTGTTGTAGAGCCCACGGCTGAATCCATTGGTCCCCACAACCCCGGCTGGAACCGGGGTGTTGCCGATGAATTCCAGAGCACCGGTGTTGATATTGACTCCGACCTGGCGATTGTTGGTTTCAATCCAGGGAGTCCGGGCTTCATAGCGGAGGCCTATGTTCACCGTGAGGTTGCTGGTAACCCGCCAGTCGTCTTGAGCAAAGCCAGCGAAGAGCCAGTCGCGCTGATGCCATTCTCCCAGCTTGTGCCCCGCCCTGCAACCCCCGGAATACCAAGAGCCCAATCAGCAGACGGGTCGCCGGTGTTGGTAGTGCTGTTCCCTGAATAGTTGCCACCGGGGCCGTTCCCATAGAGTATGGAACCCAGTTCGCCGGCATTGCCGCTGTAGAAGACGTTGATGTTGTAACGATTCATCTGATAGCCCGTCTTGATGATATGCCGGCCATGAGTGTAAATAAGCACATCATCAAATTGGGTCACCGTGGAGGAAAACTTTTCCGTAACGCCTGCGGATCCCAGATTGGTCAGCGTCCCCGTACCAACATTGGTAATCGAGCCGCCGGCAAAGCCAAACAGCGGAAGACCATCTATGCCAGCGGGATTGCCATTTGTGAGGCCGATCGAGTTCCCCAAGGCTCCGACCGCGGGGTCGAACGTTGTCAGCCCATGGGGCAGCTTGACGTAGTTCATTCCGAAGCGCGCTTCGTTGAGCAAGTTGGGCGAGAACGTATGGTTCCAGCTCGACCGCTCCACTCTGCAGATAGGCCTCGTTCACCAAATTGCCTAACAAGGCCACGGAGTTGGTCAGAGGATCATACTGATCGCCCTTGGAATACCGGAAGAGAGGTGGTCCTTCTCGGTCGCGTTGTAGTCGACTTTGATGTCACCCTGATCCGAATTGTATTGTTGGTCGATGACGTTGACCGCCTGCCCAAAGCCATTGGGGAGCGTAGCCACGGAGGCTGGATACAGCGAGTTAGTGACCAGCGACGTGAATGCGGGGTTCAGCATATTCGCCGGAATAATGTTGCCCGCAAATTTTGGCCTTGCACCAGGAGCCAAGATAGAACAGGGAGTGCCGGACGTTCCGCCTGTACCAGCGGCACATGGGTTGTAGAGCTGTGTGCTCAAAGCGCTAAAGTTGCCCCCGATTTCGGCGGGCGTGAGGACGGTAATGGTGCTCGCGGACGCCGGATGATCCAAACGTCCACCCTGGTAATCAGCAAAGAAGAACAGCTTGTTCTTAATGATGGGGCCGCCGAACGTGCCACCGAACATGTTCCAGCGCAACTTCGGCGTGGGCAGGACACCGACCGGGGTGCCTGCCGTCAAGCCGTTCTCCCACTGATTGGCATTGAAGATATCGTTACGGAAAAATCAAACACATCCCCGTGGTAGCGGTTAGTACCGGACTTGATCGTGGCATTGACGATTCCGCCGTTGTAGTTGCCGAACTCCGCGGAAGCGTTCTGGGTAATGATATTGAACTCTCCGATCGCATCGGGGGAGGGTGTGAAACCAAGAAGATTATCCGAGGCCTGGTTGTTATCGATGCCGTCCAGCAAGAAGTTGTTGGCCTGCTCGCGGTTTCCGTTGATGTAAGGACGGCCTGACTCCTCGGCGGTGTGGGATCCAAGATTCATGCCATGGGGATCGACCGAGACAGCGCCAGGAGAAAGTAAGGTCAACTGCACATAGTTGCGGGTCTCCAGCGGCAGATTGTCAGCGGTTCTGGAATCGATGACCGCGCTGACCTGGGCGTTTTCCGTCTGCAGGACCGGCGCCGAGCCGCTCACTTCCAGAGTCTCCGAGACCTTGCCGATCTTCATCTGGAAGGTGAGGCGTGCCGTCTGGTTGAGCACCAAAGTAAAGGGCGCATGAACGGCGGTGTCAAATCCCGGCGCGGTCGCCTTCACTTCGTAGGTCCCAATAGGAAGGTGCTGCAGGTTGAAGGTACCAGAATCGTTGGTCTGGGCCGTGTAAACAACGCCACGCTCGGTGTCTCAGCGACAACCGCAGCACCCTTTATCGGCGCGCCGCTCGGATCCTCTACCGAGCCCACAATTGCCGCCGTGACTTCCTGGCCCCACGCCGTCTCGAGTGCCCCAAGGAGACCGATCAATAGCAAAAGGGCAACTCCAACTCTTATTGATGTACGCATCACCACACCTCCCCAGGAGAACGTCTTGATTTCAAATACCACCCCGGACAACCTAACAACACACCGCGCCATAAAATAGGGACTGGCAAATGCTATATAGTAGATTACGCGCCATCGTCAAGCGAAAAGTGAAAGGAACGTTAATTTTTTGTCGTTGTCAATAATCTGATTTATCTATAGCACATAATATCCCGAGAATCGGTGTCATGGGATAGCAGTTGGCAATCTCTGTGGAAAAGTAGGAACCTGAAGCATACACAAAATGGAATATTTTGTCGCTAGAAATAGGCCTTTGCGCTATGATGTTCTCGCCAGAATCTTTACAATATTCCCAGAAGGGGCTAACGTAGAGAGTCTTTGTGAAGAAGCGCCTCCGCTCTATAGCATGTGGGCATAAGCTCTATAGCACGAAACAAAGGATCGGACCCGTAGCATTTCGTGAGGAACACTCCTCCTGGTTGCCCTAGCTCTATAGCAGATGTTAGCACAAGACAGTTCGCTCGCTTACAGAAGAAGCGTGCTATAAATTCGATGATTTCTCAGCCGAATGACTCCGGAGAGCATTCATGACAGACAACCATCAGAACGGAACGCCTGCCTATAAGAAAATTCAGGCGACCATACTGAAGCGGATCGAAAGCGGGCATTTAAAAGCGGGCGATGCCGTCGAGTCCGAGCGCGAACTCGCGAAATCCACCACGTGAGTCTAATGACCGCGCGCCATGCCTTGACTGCGCTCGAACGCGAGGGCGTAGTGCAACGGCGGCGCGGCTCAGGAACTTTTGTAGCGCCTCCGAAGATCCACTTCAATAAATTGATGGGTTTCACCGAGTTGATGGCGGGTCGAAATCTGAGCGCTTGCTCAAGAGTTCTGTCGTTCAGCGTGGTCGATAATGAACAGGCAGTGGCCGCTCGCCTGGGCTTGGCGGATAACACAGCATTGAGCAAGCTGTCACGGCTGCGGCTGGGAGCTGACCAACCATTTGCTCTTGAGACCTGCTACTGGCCCGCCCAGGAGTTCAACCGGCTCACTCGCGCTTCATTTGCTCGCGGATCTCTGTTTTCTATTCTGGAGCACGATTACGTATTCAGTTGGCGTACGCAGATGAAGAAGCTGACGCGGCCGCCGCCGAGTCCACGACAGCGAATCTTCTCCAGGTTCCGCGCGGGCATCTTCTGCTTTGTATCCGCCAGGCTATTTACTCAACTCAGGGAAAAGCGACGCTGTATGTGTTGGGTCTGTATCGATCAGACCGCTACAATCTGTTAGTCCGAAGGTTTCGCTAAACTTTATCTCCTGAGTCGCTCCCGCTCAGCGCCTGTTAAGCTGCTCCCCAGACCGGAGCATCCTCGTTCACGACCACCGAAATTGAACCCGCGCCAGCACCGGCGCGAACTTGCTCTTCCCGCAAAAGGCGCGCAGAAAGCCGCCGTCACGAAGCTTCGACAGAATTTTTGGAGCAATACCGCCCGCTACGTAGACTCCGCCGAGAGCGAGGGTCGGTAATGCCATATTTCCGGCCTCAGCGCCATAGGCCTCAATCCACAGCTGAATGGTCTCCATGCAAACTGGACAAGATTGCGCCAATCCTCGCTCCGTAATTTCTCTTGCCGCATCCCCTTCCGGCGAATCCAAAGATGGGTGCCGCGATGAAGGATCCAGAAATTCATGAATCCTGAGGAAGCCCCGGCCGGAAATAATCTCCTCGCACGATACTTGGGTCAACTGTTTGTTCAAATGCGTGAGTAGCTGAATCTCATCTTCGGTTCGGGGCGTAAAATCTGCCTGTCCCCCTTCCGATGGCGCGACTCGATATTGTTGGCCATCCCAGAAGAGAATGGCCTCGCCTAAACCAGTTCCCGCAGCAATCACTGCCTTGGTCGCATTAGGCTCCGGTGTTCCCTGATTCAAGATGGCCAAGTCATCTGGAACGGAGCCGATCCAGACTGAGAGCAGTCGCAGTGAGATCGTTCAGCAATACTACTTTGTTTAAATGTAGCTTCTGCGCCAGCGCATTTCCGTTGAGGACCCAAGGAAGATTGCCGGCGTGAAGGGATCCATCGACGACCACGCCAGCTAAACCGAATCCTGCCGCCTCGATCCTCTGTGCGCGCGCGCTTCTGTTGGGACCGGCGGCTCGTTCGAGGAAGTCGCCGATCAGGTCCTCGAATCCGGAGTAGTCACGGGTTGCAAGCCGACTCTGGAAGACGGAACGAAGGGATGGTCCGAACAGTCTTCGCGAACAACCCGAGACTGCACTTTGTCCCTCCGACATCGCCTGCCAGAATCATCGTCGTTCGATACGTCTCCTGGATGAAATCAATGCAGCAGAGATACCTGGCCTGCCAGCCCCCATTTCTGGAGTTTTCATCCGAAACCAGCGAGGATATCCACCGAGCAAGGTCTGACTATATTGCATTTGTATCTGGCCCCGGGCCGTGGAAAGCACGAGTCAACGATCAACTCTATTGGAACGACATGTGATTGGTTTTGAGGGCTGCACATTGTGTCTACAAAAATTAAGATGCTACCTATCAACTGGGACGCGAAATAATTCCAAAGCGACACCTACAACCCGCAGCCGAGAAGCTCGGGTTCTATGTGAACTGGCGTGTGCTGTGCACAAGCCATGCAACTTGGCTGGTGCAGGCAGGCGCGGATGTGAAATCCCCGCAAGCTCAGATAAGGCACGCGCGCAGTGGTAGTACCGATTCTTTGGAGCTCGCAGGCCTGGGCAACGATCACCGTTGAATGCCCGTCGGTATGAATAACAAGAAGAAAGAGACAGGTGTACAATGGCCCCGCTTTTCACATTCAAGGAGGACACATGCGAAAAACGATCGCGGTCGTGTTTCTTGTTGCCGTCCTGAGTAGAAGTTTGAGGGTTTGCGCATATTCTATGTACTATATGTCGGACCGGTGTGGCGCGTGACCTACATGCATCTCAAGCCTGGTATGGGAGATGCTTTCTGGAACGACTTCCGGCAAAACATAAAGCCAGTGCTTGATGAACAGAAGAAGCAGGGGTTGATTTCCGATTATAAGGCGTTCACCAACCCGACTAGCAATCAGCCTAACGACTGGGACGTTGCTGTCGCGACACTCTATCCAACCCCGGTGTGTCTCGACCAGATCGACGCAAAAGCTGCGACCATTGTGGTGAAACACTATGGGTCACGCGAAGCGGCCTTCGAGGCGGCACGGAAACGAAGCGATATTTGCGAAGTGGTTGCAAGTCACTTGGCTCGGGAGGTCATGCCGAAGTAAACGCGAGGCGGTTCGCACGTCCATGCTCAATCCCTGAATCCAAATAGAATGGCCCGGTCATCTCTAGCCGGGCCAACTCAATCTCCATCGACTCTCCGCGATTTCCCCGCGCGATGGCCGCGTGGACCCGAACCGAGATTGACACCATCGGTCCCCGCCGCTGTGGGACCGGGCACTTCGGGCGTCGCAAAGTGGAGTATGATGTGTCGGGAACGCTGGCTTCATCCTATTTGGCGAAGTTAAGGAGACGTTAGGCGGTCAGTCTCAAGTGGCCGCAGCAACTCCTGACGCATTTCGAGGAAGGGGGAGCCATGTGTGTTGCAAGTGAGATCCATCCCTGCAGGATTTGTTTCTTCGCGATCTTTCTCGTGTCCATGTGCCTTCTACCGGCGATCGCGAAAAAGAGCCAACCGCCCAGCCCTCCGAAATACGACCTGCGTACCGAGACGAAGATGAAAGCAACGGTGGAGGAGGTGAAACTTCCTCCGAAGGGCAGTGAGAAAGAAGTTGCCTACCTTCTGGTGAAGGGCGAAACAGACTCGGTCGACGTGTACCTGTGTCCCAAGTCTTTTTTCGACGACATGGGTATGAGTTTCAACAAGGGCGACGAAGTTGCGCTCACTGGCTCGAGAGTGAAACACGGCGAGGCAGACATCGTTCTTGCGCGGGAAGTGGTGAAAGGCAACGACACATTAGTCTTGCGAGACGAGAAAGGGAACCCGGTCTGGACTTCTCAGCGCTGACTGCTTTCTGTAGAAAATTACCCATCACAAGTGCCGTAGCGCCGCTCAGGATACTGGTGTGCGTAGTCGTGCGGCCAAGCGGCTGGTGTCCAACTTTTCGCTCAAACGTCTAAATCCGGGGTGGGGTGAATGGGCAATGCCTTTGTGTTCCGCAATCTCCTCGGTTTATCGGTTTGGAGTTTTTGAACTGGACGGCCGAACCGGCGAGTGCCCAAGGACGGCGTCAAGCTGAAACTGCAGGACCAGCTTTTCCAGGTGCTGCTCAGGCTTCTGCGACAACCCGGCGAAATTGTTAGCCGAGACGAATTGCGGTCCGCTTTGTGGTCGGAGGACACCTTCGTGGACTTCGACACCGGTCTCAACACCACCATCAAGCGCTTGCGGGAGACATTGGGAGATTCGGCGGGACAATCCCATTTTCATCGAGACTGTACCCAGGCGTGGGTATCGATTTATTGCTCCGGTGAGCGAGTCCGGTTCCGTACCTTTATCTTCACCGCAACGAATTGAGGTCGCTCCTAAGAACAAAATGAGGACCGGTTTGCGGCTGGGCCTCGCTGTCGCTCTCACCGTAATGTTGGTTGCCTTCAGCTTCAAGCGCGTAAGCGTGTCCGGAGCGCCACTAGAAAGGATGCTGAGTTTTGCGCAACTCACCAGCGACGGGCAGGCAAAGTTAGGACCTCTCCTCACGGATGGTTCACGCATCTATTTCTCCGAAGTCTTACCGTCGGGATGGGTATTGGCACAGGTGTCAGCGAAGGGCGGACAAACAATTTCCGTGCCGACATCTCTGAGTGATCCGAGGCCGGTCGATCTTTCTCCGGACCACAACGAGTTACTGGTCTCGTCGGTGAAGGGACCAATGGCCAAGGAACTCGGGATGGAACTGTGGATTGTTCCGGTCGCGGTAGGTTCCGCCCGTCCTGTGGGGTAACGTGCTGCCGAGGGATGCGGCGTGGGGCCCCGACGGGGAGACTATCCTCTACACCGATGGCCACTGGATCTACATGGTGAACAAAGATGGATCGAACCAGCGAACGTTCCTTTCGAGTTCAGCTTATCCGGGTTACTTTCGGTGGTCCCCAGACAGGCAGCGGCTGCGATTTACCATGACAGACCACCACATGGGAGTATCGGCCTCATTGTGGGAGGTGGCCGCGAAAGGAAGCGGCCTGCATCGGCTGCTTCCTGAATTTGAATATCCGTCGGTATGCTGCGGAGATTGGACAGCGCGCGGCGAGGATTTCGTTTTTCAAGCCTCCAGCGCAGGCAGAACCGATCTTTGGGAATTGAGAGACGGGCACGATCTCTTTCGGCCAAGCCAGAGAGCGGTTCGCCTCACGGCGGGTCCGATGAACTTTTCGCAGGCAGCCGGTAGCCCAAGTCTGTGAAGTTTTCGGCGATTGGCAACTTGCCGCGAGCTGAACTAGTCAAGTACGCGCCGCAATCTGGAGAGTTTGCGCCGTATCTTTCGGGAATTTCGGCGGAAGGGTATAGATTCATCGCGGGGACGGGCAGCGGGTTGCCGAGGGATCGTTCCCCGATGGCGCGCTGTGGCGTTGCAATAGCGCGGGTGGCGAGAGATTGCAGCTGACCTTTCCACCGATGCGCGCACTTATGCCACGTTGGTCGCCCGACGGGAAGCAGATTGCCTTCATCGGGAGCGTGGAAGGGAATCATTGGACAAACTATTGATCTCTGCCCAAGGAGGAGTTGCGTTAGAGTGAGCGAGCGGCGATGAACAGTTCGCCGATCCTACCTGGGCGCCCAATGGAAAATCCATCGTTTTCGGCCCGTGGAAAGACGGCGAAGGTCGAGGCATTTACGCGTTGGACTTGCGTACAAAAGAGCTTTCCGCCGTTCCCGAGTCAAGAGAGCTATGGTCTCCCCGCGTCTCTCCCGATGGACGCTACATCGCAGCCATGACGCGGAACGAGAGCAAGATGATGCTGTTCGATACGGCCACAAGAAAATGGGATCCGATAGCCAACCTCTATAGTGGCTACCCCAGTTGGTCGCAGGATGGGAGATTTCTTTATTTTCAAGACTGGAGCAACGGCGCGGGTCTTCCGTCGCGAATCGTGCGGCTCAGGATCAGTGATCGAAAGCTCGAGACCGTGCTGGATGTGAAACGGGTAGACCGGCTGCCCATCGGGTCTTTAATGGGTTGGACCGGAGGGGCCCGGCTCGGATGGTTCTATTCTCCTGGCACGAAACATTAGCGCACAGGAAATCTATTCCCTGAAGTGGTGACGGCGGTTTACCTTTGGGCTGTGTCCGGGTTGCGGACTCATGTGTAGCCGCGCTCCTTGGAGGAGTGGCAGTGAGGACGGCGTCCGCGTCTTAGTTCTTCTCCAAAATGATCGGCCACTGGCTCGTTTGGTTCGCTGCACAGAGCATGGCCGAGTTCGTGGGTTACAGCGAGATCTGGAGGTTGCTCGCGCGGCATAAGCCACTCCCGTTGCAATTCAGCCGAGCGCAGGCCTTCGCGCTTGAAAAGGGCCTCCTCTATTTAGGTTTCTTGCTGGTTCACTGCGGTGAATGCGGGGCTTTCCGGCTTCAGTCCAAGGGCCACGGAGATCGGAATCCAACCGGCGAACGCACCAGGACCCATGTCCAGGGACCGAGTTCTTCGGGCAGGATAGCGGACCAAAAGAGCCCTCGCGAGCTCGGCAACCTCCTGCCGGCAATCTGCGAGGGTGTAGCCCGTGTGGCAGTAGAAATTCTGGTTGGACAATCCCGGCGACAATACCGAATAGCCAGGCAAGGCCTCCGATTGCGTCTGCGCTATTGCGGGGCACGCGACCAACAATACAGCCAGGAAGAAATGCCGAACGGAGAACGAAACTTTGTAGGTGTCCACAGCGCTCATCCCATCCGCAGTAGCGGTCAGGCGGAGGGTGGCTCATTCAGGAAAGGCATCTCCATAGACCGGCCCCGATATCGGTCGCTGAACGGCGAGTGACACAACAAGCACAGTGAAATGAGATAGCTGCGGATCGAGATTGAACGAGCTTTGGGGTTTGCGAGGCCAGTTGGGGACGAACTAGGCTGCCTTCTCTGGCAAATGATGCGGCACTCACGGGGCAGGTTGGCGGTCAGCTTTTATGCAAAATGTTTCATATTGACATCCCTCGCTTTAGACGAGAAACTTCTGCTTGACTGTAATTGGGGGTCCCCCACCCCAAAGTTTGACACGCCGAACCAGAATCCTCTCCCACCAGAAACTCTTAGTACACGGGTGGTTAGCCCAGTAGAAATAGGATTTCAATTTCTTCATATTTCAGCCGGTAAACGCGAGGCATCGTGCGCGCCACGGGTCGGTCGTGCGGCTTCGAACCGCGCAGGGTCATGGCACGGCGAAAAGCTAATGACGAAAACTTCAGGAGACTTCTTGTGTCAGCTACGTTAGACAGTGCTATCGATTTGTATTGACGACTCACGCGCTTTTTGCGGCAGTTGCCTGCCGCGAATCGGCCCATCGACATTTGTAGGCTTTTTCGGGTTGATTTGTTTCAGCCTTTGCGTTGCCCTGAGCGAGCTCGGCCACGGATGTTGTCACTTATCATAACGACATCGCGCGCACCGGTCAGAACCTGCAAGAGACGATCCTGACCACCGGCAACGTCAAATCATCGCTCTTCGGAAAGCTGTTTACCCTCCGCGTGGACGGCATAATTGATGCCGAACCCTTATATCTTTCTGCGTCTTCATCCCGGGCAAGGGAACGCATAACGTCGTTTACACAGTGACTCAGAACGTATAGCGTGTACGCCTTCGATGCAGACGCCGGGACCTTGCTGTGGCAAGTGTCCGTACTGGGATCTGGCGAGTCTGCTTCCGATGACAAAGGTTGCAGCCAAATCAGCTCTGTAAATCGGGCATCACTTCTACTCCCTTGTCATCGATCGCTCCAGCGGTCCTCACGGCACCATCTATGTCGTAGCCACGAGCAAGAACTCCTCCAAATATTTCCAGCGCATTCACGCTCTGGACATAACCACTGGGCAGGAAGAGTTCGGCGGGCCGGTTGCGGTCAGTGCCAAGTACCCGGGCAAGGGCGAGAAACAGCCGCGATGGTTACGTCATATTTGACCCAGGGCAGTATGCCGAGCGGCAGGGACTGCTCTTGCTGAATCACGCGATCTATGCCGGGTGGACTTCCCACTGTGATAGCCGGCCCTACACCGGATGGCTGATTGGTTACAGCGAGAGCACGCTGACCCAAACCAGTGTGTTGAATGTGACGCCCAATGGCAGCGAGGGATCGATCTGGCAGGCCGGGGCCGGAATCGCGTCCGACGGCCAGAGTCTGTTTTTTCTGGATGCCAATGGCACCTTCGACACGACTCTGAATAAGGAAGGCTTCCCCATCAAGGGGGACTACTGAAACGGCTTCCTCAAGGTCTCAACCACCAACAATAAGCTTCGCGTGGTCGACTATTTCAACACGTTTAACACGGTTCAGGGAATCGGAAGGCGATCAAGACCTGGGTTCCGGAGGCGCCTTAGTCCTGCCCTCCATGAAGGATGCCAAAGGGAAGATCCGGTACTTAGCCATTGGAGCGGGTAAAGA
>CAWFVI010000007.1:0-357742 GCA_963819245.1 uncultured Acidobacteriota bacterium
TTAAGATAACGGAGCGAACGTATGAGGAAGGAACGGAAGCATTTCACACCAGAAGAAAAAGTAGCCATCCTGAGGCGGCATCTTGTGGACAAAGTACCCGTCTCGGAGCTGTGTGAAGAATTAGGCCTGCGGCCAACGATGTTCTACCGCTGGCAGAAAGAACTGTTCGAGAACGGAGCCGCCGCTTTTCAGTCTCAAGGGCGTCCCCACCGCCAAGTGGAGGAGAAGCAGAAACGGATCGAGTTCTTGGAGAAGAAGGTGCAGACCAAGGACGAGGTCCTGGCTGAGCTGATGGCTGAGCACATCGCGCTAAAAAAAAGTCTTGGGGAACTCTAACCGGGATCTGGGTGCCGCATGATGTACGGGATCTAGTCGTGGATTTCGTCCGGCGCTGGTCGGAGAAGGCCGAGATCGGCGTCGGACGGTTCATCCCGTGGCTGGGCGTGACCGCCAGCAAGTTCTATGACTGGCGGCAGCGGTACGGGTGCGTCAACGAGCACAACGGTTGGGTTCCCCGTGATTTCTGGTTGGAACCGTGGGAGAAAGAAGCAATCATCGAGTTCCATCTGAAGAACCCGCTGGAAGGTTATCGGCGGCTGACGTTCATGATGCTCGACGCTGACGTTGTGGCCGTCAGTCCGGCGAGTGTTTGGCGGGTGTTGAAGCAAGCTGGATTATTATCCCGGTGGAAGAGCAAGCCATCGCGCAAGGGAACCGGTTTCGAGCAGCCGCTGCAGCCCCATCAGCACTGGCATATCGACATTTCCTACATCAACCTGAGCGGCACCTTCTATTACTTGTGCAGCATTCTGGATGGATTCAGTCGTTTCCTCGTGCATTGGGATCTGCGTGAGTCTATGCGAGAAACCGATGTCGAAGTGATCCTGCAGCGAGCCAAGGAGAAGTACCTGGAAGCCAAGCCGCGAATCATCTCCGACAATGGCCCGCAGTTCATCGCTCGCGACTTCAAGGAGTTCATTCGCATCTCGGGCATGACGCACGTCCGAACCTCCCCTTATTATCCACAGTCGAACGGCAAGATTGAGCGCTGGCACAAGTCGTTGAAAGGGGAGTGCATTCGGCCGGGAACGCCGCTGTCGCTGGAAGATGCACGGCGCCTGGTAGAGGGTTATGTGGAGCATTACAACAACGTTCGCCTGAACAGTGCCATCGGCTACATCACTCCAAAGGACATGCTCGCCGGGCACCAGCAGGAGATTCAAGCCGAGCGGGATCGGAAGTTGGACGCGGCGAAGGAACAGCGGAAGAATCGCCGCCAGGGGGCGGCGTGATGGATGAAACGGATTGCTCCCGTTAGCCGACAATGCAGAATTAACACAGCGGCAAGGCCAAGCATATAGTCAACGAAGCGAATCGCCGCGCTTCCGTGAGGAGTCCCTGCATCTCGGTATGCGCGCGGCGGTGGACCAGGTCCTCTAGCGTTCGGCAACGCGCGGCTCACTGATAGGCGCGCCGGCCGGCGATGGTTGTTTTGCCGGGAGGAGTGCAAGCAGCGTGACTCCAATCACGCCAAAGATCACAATGTCCTGGGGGCTATCCTTCCTGTGCATCCCGTGCGCCACGGCCTGCGCCGACATGATTGTCATCGTGAACCCATGGGCAAGGCTTGACCACGCCCCATAGGCGATCATCAAGCGATGCTTGGCCGGCTGATTAACGGCCACCAACAGACAGACCCCAAGCGCCGTGTTAAGGCTCAGGAACATCGGCATGACGTCACTATGCCCGCTAAGCCACCTAGAGTGCCACAGATCGTCGAACAGGAGATAGCCCCAAAAGCAATAAAACAAGCCCACCAACACCAACACTACCTGTAAGGCGCGCTCACGTTTCATACCGTCCTCCGTTTTGTGCGATGCAAGGTTATTACCACCTTTTTTACTTCAGATTGTGCGATTGTCAGCTGTGATGCGTCCGATACTGGAACCCTGCGAGCATCCGCAGTGTGAGCAGAATGCTTCTCCCCCTCGAATAGGCTTGCCACAGGAACTGCAAGGCCCAAGGAGAGGCCCTCGGAACACAAAATAAAGGATGAATCCAATCAAATTGGGTATGAGGAAAGCGGCAATCACCCAGGCCCAAGCAGGCATTTGACGCCTTTTTGCGTCCCCATAAATATATCCGAGGGCAAGGAAAAAAGCCGCGGTGAAGACGCCAAACGTCAAGCCAAACCAAAGCGCTTCTGGCATGGTACTGAGAAATCCTTTGGAAGCAAGTAAGGAACGGCCCTGGCTGGAAGCAAAATAGACTACCCAAATCGGGATCGCCAGTGCTGCGATGACCATTGCAGACCTGGGTAGAACATTCCGTCTTGCGGTTCCCAACAAGACAGCCGCAACTACAAGCCCGGCCAAGAACGCTATCAAAAGCACCGCCGATTGCTGTGTCATGCAATACCTCTATTCTCACCAGGCGCCGCGAGCAGACGTAAGGCCGAGCAAAAAGATGGCAGCAGCCAAAAGACGAGCACGCCTGCCTGGACTTGAGCAGTGTCGAAATGCATTGGGACCGTCAGGAGCTTGGCCACCTGGTAGACAAGTGCCGATCCCACAATTGACATCGAGAGCGCTACAGCAAATGCAGCCCAGACCTTGAATTGCACGTTGTGCTGGCGCATTGTCTCGGTATGATGCGCAAGAATCTCACGGACCTGGGCATTCGAATCTGGTTCACTCGTAAAGGTGAATTCCCGCAACCCCCGAATCGTACGCGCAGTTAGCTCGAGGTAGCGCTTGCAGCCATCACAGTCGCGGATGTGGTCATGGATGAGCTGTCTTTCGCCCTCTGAAACCTCTTCTACGAAAGACCTGTCGATAAGCTCGCGAAATCTCTTGTCACCCTCCATGCGAATCACCCTCCTCAAATGCGGATCTCAGTGCTGCAAGACCGCGATAGATTCTGGACGTCACCGTTGTAGTAGGGGCGCCCAAGACCTGAGCCATCTCCGCAAGAGACAGGTCTTCTTGAAACCTCAGCAGCAAAGCCTCGCGATACAGCGGTGGCAGAATCTGCAGCCGGCCGGCCAGACGCATTGCGTCTTCGCTTCGGGCCGCGGCTTCGAATGGGGAAGGATCGGAAGAGGGTAACAGCAGCATTGCATCGCGATCATTTGGCAAGGATACTGTCTGCCACCGCTTTTCGTTTTTTCCGGAGGTAATCTATTGCCAAATTGCGGGCGATCGCGAATAGCCATGGATCAAACCGCTGCCGCCCGTTGTACTGGCTGCCCCGTTGCAGCACGCGAATCCAGGTCTCCTGCGCAAGGTCCTCCGCATACTCTCGCCTCCCGGTGAGGTATAGCAGGTAGCGCACCAGTCGATGCTGACAGCGCTCCACCAGGTCTGCAAGAAGCTCCATATCCCTCTCACGTAAGCCTCGCGCAATCTTTGCCGTTTCGGTTTCGGCTGTCGTATTCAATGTCATGGGAAGAGCCGACATATATCCTGTATACGATCAAACCCCGGCGGATTACTCAACTTTTGACCGAAAAATCACGCTAAGATTTGCCTCGGACGGATATCGGATCAATGGGCGGCAAGGGCCTGACGTGTACAACTCGTTTATTGGCAGACCCCAAATAGCATAGATAGTTGTCGAAACCAGGCGATCACAACTCACGATTCGGGTCTGGCCGGTCTGGGTTCCGGCGGAGTCACGGGCAAACCGGATGTTGAGAAACGGCAGCTCGTTGCGGAGTTACAATGCGTTCTCCATCGACTGATGCACAATGGGCGCGAAAGCCGTGGTCAGCTCGGCCGAGCTCGTGCGCTTGAAATACTCCGTAGCCGCCGTATCGCCGCCGCTCAGTATTTTGCGCGCGTCGTCGAAAGTCATCTTTTCAAGTGCGGAGAGGAAGATCTCCTTGGCCTTTGGAGTAGCCTGCTCAGCAGCGCGATTCATGCCCACTTCAAGCTCGTCCACTTGCGCGCCCATACCCATCAGGCGCATTCCCTGGCCGATGGTTCGCAGCTTGTCGGGCAGCAGAATCTTGATGGCCTCGTTCTTAAGGAATCCGTCAGGCTTGCCCGTACGCGCGACAGCATTCCCGGTGCTCACCTGCAAGGCCTGTTTTAGCCCGGCAGTGATCTTGCCATTGCTAAGGCTGGAGATGTCAGAGTTGGATGGTTGCACTGCGTCTTGGCGCTCCTTAGAATGTCGCCCAACTGGGCAAAGCACGAGACCGAGGCCACCAGCACTATAAAAGAGGGCAGCAGAATTCGGCGCATGAATAGCTCCTTGAGAGATATATCGATCGCTACCGCGATACGTTCGGTGGCGAATTGCGCAAGAAGTTCTCCGCCGCACGACCAGCATTACAAGCAGGCGCAGACCAGTCAATGTTACCTAAGTGTTCTACGCAGACTCGGGAGCAGAACCGCGAGTAGCCCTCAAGTTCGTGGCCGTAGGGCTGAGCGAGCCTACGGTTGGAAGGGCCAGACCTTCACGAGAGCGAAATGGCGCTCTTCTTGGAGTGCATGCAGCAGGTGTGCACGAAAACTGCTTGACACCGCCGACATTGTTAGAAAGGCGATATTTCAAAAGCTACCGACAAAGCACCTCTGTCCGATCGTCATGGAATTAGGTTTTCATGCTACATCTTGCTGCGTGTTGTTCTTCTGCGTTGAAAGTAGTGTCTTCAAAGGGAGAGTCACGTAAACCTTCGTACCGGAACCATTGGATTCGATAACCAAGTCGCCGCGAAAGTGGCGCACGCGCTCGCGCATTCCTCTGATTCCTACTCCCGTGCCTTGAGACTGAATCTCGGCTAGTCGTTCCGGGGATATTCCCTTTCCTTGGTCTTCAACCTTTACGTGGACAGCGTTTTCTTCGCGCTGAATTCGAATCTGCGCGGTTTTGCTTCCCGAGTGACGATGAATGTTCGTCAAGCTTTCCTGAACAAGTCGGAATATGAGGAGTTCCATTTCTGAGGGAAGTCTTCCGAAGTTCTCGGAAACCTTTAGGTCGATCTGTAAACGGCTGCGCTCCGTGAGACCTTGCACGTACCAGTCCAGTGCTGAGGAAATACCGACTTCATCCAGCATCGGTGGATGCAAGAGATAGGAGGTTGTGCGTATCTCTTGGGTCAGATGCTGAACCAGGCCTTCGACATCCTCGATGCCTTTGGCAAGTTGATCAGGATTATTCTTAGCATCTTGCGCGAGCCGCGAAAGGCTCATGCCCAACGCAGCCAAAGTCTGCCCCGCACTGTCGTGCAGTTCGCGTGCTATGTGCCGCCGCTCCACATCCTGAGACTCCAGGAGTCGCCCCGAAAGCTCACGCAGTTCCGAGTTTCTTCTCTCAAGCTCCTGAGTACGGAACTGGACTTGGGTGTCGAGTGCATCCGCCAATGTTCGATAACGGTCTTCGCTCTCGCGCAACTCTCGCTCAATTCGTTTACGCTGGGTGATGTCCCGAGCAATTTTTGACGCTCCGACAATCTTTCCGCTAGCGTCCCGGACAGGCGAAATCGTGAGGGAAATATCGAGCGGTGTCTGGTCTTTACGGATACGAACGGTGTCGAAGTGTTCGATTCGTTCGCCTTTCTTGATGTGTTCGATGATGACTGTTTCTTCGTTCCTGCGATTGGCCGGGATGATCAGTGAAATGTGCTGGCCTACCGCTTCGCTGGCTGTGTAGCCGAACAACCGTTCCGCACCTGCGTTCCAACTGGTTATGACGCCCTCCAGCGTTTTACTGACGATGGCATCGTCAGATGAGTCCACTATCGCGGCCAGCAAGCCAATCGCTTTATCCGCTTTGAGGCGTAGGGCTGGCAACTCATCCAAGAGCGACTGGCTGGTGATGTTCCTGGCCTCCGGGTCATTCAGGATGCAATCCGCCAATGCTTCGTGTGTCGCCAGTAGTTTGTTGATGTCAGCTTCAAAGGCGATCTCAGGATGTGTTTCAGTCCAATGGTGCGCCGCCCTGACAAACGCCAAGAACAACAGCAAATATTGAAGGCGAACCGGACCAAGAGATCGCGCCAGCGCGTCTAGGCACAACAAATAGTCAGCAGTCTTCAAAAACACATGCGCTGCCAACGCAAAGACGGCATCTTCCATCTGAGTGTCGGCCATCGGCATTTCAACAATTGGCGAGGGGCAGGCTGCGCACAGTGACAGGCAAGACCCAAGTTCTAGTCCACGTGGAAAAGGCCGTCGAAGGAGTTTCACAACCTCTGTAATGCTCTGCGTACGGACAGTCGGATCCCCAGCTGGACGGCCAAGCCCTATCAAAAAGCCAACGTGACGAGCAATGCAGTAACGGACTGCGCAAAAGCGCGACAGGTGGACGAAAAGACGCTCCTTAAAAACGGAGGGTAAAGGATTGTCGAGGTAGGCAGCTTGTGCGAATCCCCACAGTTTCTCACTGATCTCAGGAGCCTCAGGTGCGAGGAGGAAGAAATTGGGAAGAACTCCGAATCGCTCCTCTAATCGCTTCTCCAGTTCCGACATGGCACCGTCCCGCGCCCGATTATATGCCCATTCTGGCTAAACGGCGGTATTCCGGCAACTTTCCAAGAGAAGCGGTTAGGCCGTGCATATTCACAGCGGTGCAGTGTAATTCCGAGTAGCCATCATCGCTAAAAGAAGATGAACCCGCAGTTGCCGGGCGCGAGTCTGGCACTCGGCCCATTCACGCAAATGGCTCCGTCGGCGGCTCTTAAGCGATCCTTCGTACATCCGACGAGAGCGATCCACCGACAGGGGAGTTCTTGCGGCGATGCTTACTATGCTTGCTTTCGAACGAGCCAGATCAGCACAGAAACCGCCAACCAAGCAGCGGTGGCCGCCATGAGCACCATCCATGTGCTGTGGCGGGGCATTAATTGCCAAACGAGCAGAGCAAAAACTAAGAGTCCGCTGCTCCCCATTGCTGCACCGGCGGCATCAATACTGGCTGCCTCTCTTCCGCGCTGCGTTCCTCGTAATCCTTCTTTCTCTTTCTTCTGTTTCTCGTGTTTCTCGATCAGTGTTGCACTGGCTGGAAAGATCGCCGGGAACGCCAAGAATAGCCCGCCGATGCCGGGTCCAAACTTCTTGGCGATGATGCCCGCGAAGGCCGTGATTAGCCCTCCGAAAAGGAATCGAACCGCATACTCGTACCACTTTGTTTGCCCAAGAACCGAAAGATCGACTTTGATCTGCATCACTATTTCAGCCAGAGATACCAGAGTCCAAAAGCTACCCCAAGCCACATAGGGATCGAGCAGATCGTTACAAAAAGAGCTTTCAGCTTGTAATGCATCATCACCCAACTGACGAAAGAAGCGTACGCAAACAACGCGACCGCCCCTGCCACCATGGAGCGGGTCTCTTTGGCGGCGTAGGATACACCTTCACTCGCTGCCGTCAGCCCCAAAGTAGCAAGTGCGACTGACGGCGCAGCACCAAACAACCCGGCAAAGCTTTTTGGTTTTAACAGATCGCCTAGGATTGCGAAGACAGAAACGACCGCACCGCCGATCAGGAACCGGATGAGAATCTGGCTCATCGCTTTCCATCCTTATCGCATCCCAGATTTCACCAGTTTTCGAGAGTGATCCCGCCCCTTCACACCCAGCACCCTGTACCGTTCGCCGGAAAGGCTGTGGTAGTTCACAAAAAACTTCTCCAGTTCTTGACAGAACTCCTTCCCCAGATCATTAATAGTTTTTATGTCCGCCCAACTGTGGGCGTCCTGCTCCACTGCCACTATCCGGTCGTTTCGCACTTTGTCTTTCTTGTCGCCCTGCTCGCCTTGGATCACGCCGATGGGGCGGCACGTCAACATGCATCCGGGAAATGCCGGTTCGTCCATCAGGACCAACACGTCCACCGGATCGCCATCATCGGCTTTGGTCGAAGGAACAAACCCGAAGTCATACGGGAATGCCATTCCAGCGGGCAAGACCTTCTTCAGTTTGAAGATATGGTCGTCGGGATCGAACGCGAACTTATTGCGGCTGCCCTTTGGAGTCTCGATAACGACCCGGAGCAATCGTTTGTCTTCGGAATCGAAAGGTTTGAGACGGGTTGGGTCGGCAAGCCCGTTTTTGTAGCTCATTTCACCCCCATCAAACAACCATGAATTGATGCGCAGACTAACATGGAGGTTTGTTATCGTCTGGTGGAGATCTGGTAAATATCCCCCTAGCTCATCTAGGTCTGCTCTTAGGTCTTCTCTCGATGTCTCACCCAGCATCTTTCGGACATACCATCCACGAGACGGTTCCCTGCAAAATCAGAGGTCTACGTCGCCTGGGAATCTTCGACCATGAAAACTCGGATCGATTGCGTGTGTAGCCAGCGGGACCGTTAATGATTGCGGCTCGGTGACAGTGATGGTTCCAGCGGCGATGGCAGTGCCGGTAGCCGCAGGTACTTCATACCCCGTATGCGGCCGACGGTACTGGCCACTCGCGAGTCGACAGTCGCATAATTCACCGGGCTACTATCCAACCTAACAAAGCCAGGGAGCAACTAACTGTCGTCTACTTGACAAGCCGGCCCGTTCATTGCCGCTTGAGAATAATGCCAGGCGAACGCCCATGGGAACTCAAGCTGCCAAGCTGAAATCCGATCTCAAAGACCCCCACTCCACGGCGGGTGGGAAGCATTTAGCCGGAGCTGCCAGACAGCTCTTTCAGAAGCTGGGCCCCGGACTTGTAACAGGTGCGTCGGATGACGATCCCAGCGGCATCGGCACCTATTCGCAAGTGGGTGCACAGTTTGGCTATGGCCTGCTCTGGACGATGGTCTTGTCCTACCCGCTCATGGCCGCGATTCAGGAAATCAGTGCGCGGATAGGAAGGGTGACCGGAGTTGGCATTGCGGCAAACCTTCGGAAGAACTACCCGCGACCTCTTCTCTACAGCGTGCTCTTCGTTGTGTCAGTCGCCAACATCTTCAATCTGGGAGCCGATATCGGCGCTATGGGAGCGGCGACAAAACTCGTTTTGCCGGGAAACATTGGCGTGTTCATTGTGATCTTTGGCGTTGGATCGCTGGCCGGTGTCTTGTTGGTGCCCTATTCGACCTACGCGAAATACCTGAAATGGCTAACCCTGTCTCTCTTTGCTTATGTTGGAGTCGTGTTTTGTGTGCACGTATCGTGGCCTGCTGTGCTGAAAGCGACATTGCTGCCTCACATTGAGCTGTCCAAGGACTATCTAACCGCCCTGGTTGCCGTGCTCGGCACAACCATCAGCCCCTATCTTTTTTTCTGGCAAGCATCACAGGAAGTAGAAGAGGTGAGAGCCAATCACGGCGAGAAACCCCTAAAGCGGGCCCCGTCGCAGGCGCAAAAGCAACTGGCGCGCATTCGCGTCGATACTTACCTCGGCATGGCATTTTCCAACGTGGTTGCATTCTTCATCATCCTCACTGCTGCCGCCACGCTGCACGCGCACGGGATTACGGAGATTTCCACTTCCGCCCAGGCAGCCAAAGCACTAGAGCCGCTGGCAGGCCGCTTTGCCTTTCTGCTCTTTGTCTGCGGTATCGTGGGCACCGGTTTATTGGCAGTCCCGGTGCTGGCAGCCTCGGCGTGCTATGGAATTGGGGAGGCGTGCCGATGGAAAACCAGCCTTGAGCGCAAGCCTGGGGAAGCGACCCGATTTTACGCGGCCATTACGGTCGCTACACTGATCGGTTTGTCGTTGAACTTCATGCATATCGACCCCGTGAAGGCGCTGTTCTGGGCGGCAATTCTGAACGGAATCGTCGCGGCACCCTTGATGGCGGTGATTTTGGTGATGGCCTCCAGCCGCGAGGTCATGGGAAAGCTGGTCATCCCGCCGTACTTGAAGGGAATGGGCTGGCTTGCAACGGCTGTGATGTTCTGTGCGTCAATCGGCGTCTTTGTTACATGGAAATAAGAGGGCTCACAAGGTGAATCGAGAGGGATCCATTGTGGAAATTGTCCCGATCCTTACCGCTGAGTCGGAACCGCCGACACAATGAGTCCGATGGTAGTTGATGGATTGGGCCATGGATCGATGGCCTCCGAGGCGGAGCGCGTTTTCGCTGAGTCGCAAACCGATTCGCCGCGCAACGCCTTAAGAGTAGTGCTTAGGTTAGTTGCACAAAAGGCAAGTGACGGGTTGGCCCAGAGTGCGGCGTGTTTGAACAGGTACGAGGGGGCCGAATAAGTAAGAAAGTAAGATGGCTCAGGCGACGCCCAACGTTTAGTTGGTACGTGTCGCCGGAGCCGTAAAGTTGAACTACTGTGCCACGATATCCATCTGATCCACAACGTGCTCTGGGCCAACCACAGCGGCGGCTTTTGCTTCTATCGCTGTTTTCTCATCATTTGTTCGCACGGGTCCCTTGAGCGTGACCACGCCATTCTGAACCACGATCTTGACGTTGTGGGCATACGTTGAAAGCGAGTTGTCGGCGACAATGCTGTGCCGAATGCTCGCCGTCAGTTGAACGTCGCTCTTACCATTTCCCTGCTGCTCCGAGGTGGCTTCAGCACCCGAATGATCGGCTTTGTTGTTAACTGTATTGTCGGCAGCGTCAGACGAACTGGCGCTCGAACTATCCTGCGCAGACACGGAAGCGGTGTCGCTCTGCTTATTTTGCGGGGCCACTGGCTGGTGCGTTTTAGCAGAAACAACTGCGGGCGGAACCCCTTTGCCGGAGAATCTTTGGAGTTGCGCCAGGAACGCGGCTGTAGTTGCCGGCCGTTTGACCGTGCCGGTTAGGATTTCCTCGTTCGTCAGCGGCTTGCCGTAAAGCTTCGCGTTCTCGTCCTCATCCTGACGAAGAGTGGCGCCCTCCAAGGAAAGACCCGCGAAGACACCGCGCGATCTGGACCACGACAAGATTTCTGCCTTCATCAAAACGTCGGTGTTCGCACTCGTGTTGCGTCCGACTGGCCCGGCAGCGGCTGCAGCTTCGCCGCCAAGCGTAAATTTGTCGGACAACAGTTTTTTCATGCCGCCCTCGTTGAGCACTAGCATGATGAGATCCGTGGATGATCCGCCGAGTTGAAGGCCAAAGCTACCCCCCTCGATTCTCACAGCAGCTGGCGGGCTCCATCCTTTCCTGGTCACACAAGACGCGTAGCCGCGGCCATATTTGCCCCCGCCGATAAACGCTACCTTCTTTAGCCCAGGCACAACAACCACGCAACGCGCTTTCTGAAGCAAGTCTTGAGGTATACCTTTGTCCGACGCGTGAGACATTTCGCGTAACACCACTGTCGAATCGGTTAGCCGCTGCTCAGGGCTTTCGCCGGACGCCATCACGGCTGTTGCGATCAGGAGCAAAAAGATTTTCGTTTTCATGTAGTCAGCCTCAATTTTCGTTGCATTCGTGCTGTGAAACACTGTTCGCCAATTTCGCTTAGAATCAGCGGCTAAACAACGCGATCAAGATAATAATCGGTATCGGGACGCCAAGAAGCAGCAGTAAGATCGAACGCATGGTGACCTCCTTTAGTAATTGGACGCACGATTCTCAAATGCCAGTCGCCGTCCTGGATCATCGCTTACACCCTGACATGGTCGCGCTGCCGACCGCCGATCGTGCCCGCATAGCTCGCGCAGAATGCTCCGCTTAACAAGGCGACGAAAAGCCACAGCGATAAATGCCCCAGTGCCTTTCGAATGTGATCCGCGGATTGCTGAGCTTGTTCAAACACATCGGACACCCGCTTCTCAGCATCGGCAGGGCTCAGCCCTGATTTCGCCGAGACCATTTGCAGTAAGTACGTCTTATCAGTGGCGGGAAAACTGCCCGAGGCAAGCGCGCGAGTAAATATGCGTCCCACTTCGCCATGCACTAAAACATCGCTCTGCTCTTGCGCTGTATTACTGGAGCGTAATAAGGCGTCGACAAAGTAAGCGTTGGCATTGAGCGCCCTTGCGTCGGCCGGAGCCAGGGTTGTTCCGTTGCTACCGCGTTGGGTCGTGTCACCCGCAAGAGACGCGGCCGTGGTTGCCAACAAAGATGCAGTGATCACGAGGCCCACGGCCCACACTAGGAATCCATGCGCCGTATCACGAAAATACACTTCATCGGTATGGACATCGGTCCACTTTGTACGCAGGCGGCCAGCCAAATAACCGCCCATGGCGGAAGCCAAGATTTGCGTGAGAATCAGCCATCCGATCCCGGCCTTGCCGATAGTGGTAGCCGATGCGCCAGCATTTGACCACGGCGAGACCGAGGGGAGTCCAAGGCCGAAGCCCAGCGATAGCAAGATTAACGCCAAGGAAGCGGACACGAAAGCGCCGCCAATCACTGCCCAAGAAACGCCGGACGAGTAGGATTCGTTCTTGCTGGGAACCTCGGCCACAAAGGATCGTCGTCCTACGGTCGGGCGCGAAACTCCGGGTTGTTCGACAACTACTTGTGCCATATGGATCCCTTTCGTCTGACACTGCACATTTGCGAACATCTCACGGGGGCTATACCCGGCGAATCCACTCGCCGGGTAAGCTCTTCCGTGCGGGTGTTAAGCGACTCGAGCGGTCGCCGTTTTTTCGCCACTGGCCTCGCCGGTCGAAGAAATATCCTGAGCGCCTGTGCGTTCCAGTATTTCTTTTGCCCGCTTGGTCTCGTCGGAACTGTCCGAATGAACGGAAAGCAGGATGCCGCCATCCTTTACGCGACCTTCGTAGCGCTTAGCCTCGTACTCTGGAATTCCCATCCCAATGAGGGCGCCGGTCAACCCACCGACAGCGCCTCCCACGCCCGCCCCCGCTAAGGCTGCCATGATCGGTCCCGCAGCTATGAAAGGTCCAAGTCCGGGAATTGCCAGGGCGCCTATCCCGACGAGCCAACCCAGTCCTCCGCCCAGTAACACTCCCGTTCCGGCACCGGTCGTTGCGCCCTCGGGTGCCTTGGTGCTTTTCTCGTGCGCGAAATCCTTCGTGCCCTGGTTTTGAGGAAACAATGCGGAAACGTCATTATTGGAAAATCCGGCCGCCTTTAGAGCTTCGACGGCGCGGTCGACGCCCGACCGGTCCGTATAGATACCAAATACCGCTGTGTTCTTTCCCGCCATGGATGATCTCCTTTATATTTAGTGCTTGTTATTCCTATTGCTTGGGTTTGACTTCCAGTTCGCTGGTGACATTGTTCTTTCCAGCGATTTCCGCCGCTTTGGCCTCAATGGCACTCTTTTCCTGATCTGAACGCACCGGCCCCTTGAGCGTCACCATGCCGTTCTGCGAAATGATTTTCACGTTATGGGCATAGGTAGACAGAGATTTATCCTGCACCACAGCACGCCGGATCTGGCGAGTCGTTTCCTGGTCGGCCTTATTTGTTTTTTGTTGATCCGCCGTCGGTGCTGCCTGATTCTGATCCCGCTGGTTGACCTTAGTGTTATCCGGGGCTGGTGCGCCACCCTCCTGTGCTGTTGCGAGCATCGATCCTACGGTCAGCAGGCACCCGAGTGCGGCCATGCTAAAAACGATCCTGAGGACATTTTTCATTTAAGTTCCCTTCCTGTGGACGCAATCACCACGAACAACCGTACTCCCGACCGCGATCACCGTCTGTAACGTTCAGACTGTAGACACTCATCTATAAGTTTGTAGTTGTGTGCTCTGCCGCACCTGTTTACGAAATGCACAAATGAAAGCGTCGCGGAAATCACGGACGCTTTCATGATGTGAAGGATTAAGCCACCCGGCGGGACTTCTTCTTGTCTGCCCGGAACACTCCTTTTTTCTCTCCTTCTTCTGCGCCTTCCTCTCCGTTTGCTTCCGTATTGATCTGCTCGGCGAGTTCGGTCAATTTCTCGTCTGTTTCTTTCTCTTCGTCGAGCGTCTCGTTCAGTAACGAGGCCTGATCGGACTCCCCGAGCTCCTTGGCGAAGGAGCAAACCGTTCCATAAGCCGCGATCTCATAGTGCTCGACCCGCTGCGCAGCCCCAATCAGCGCGGCATCCATAAGACTGCCTTCAAAGTCTTCTGCCATCACCTCCACGCCTTCCTCAATCAGGCCTTGCATGCCTTTGCATGTTTTGCCTTTAGGACTTTCACCGAGAGTCTTGAAGACCTTCTCGAGCCGTTCCACGTGGCCTCTGGTCTGTTCGAGGTGTTCTTCGAAGCCCTGCCGTAACTCGTCAGACGATGCTGCCTTGGCCATTTTTGGCAGCGCCTTGACGAGTTGGGTTTCCGCGCTGTAAAGATCCTTCAGTTCATCGATATAAAGCTTTTTTAACCCTTCCGACATTTTTTCCTCCATAAAACGATTTGATTGGCAAAGCTGGGGATTTCAGAAAAGTTGTGGCAATGCCCGCCCCAGCCCTACTCCAGCGTCTGCCTTTGGACTTCAACCCGCAATCAGGTGAAACGCGTATTTCGGTGCAGAAAATCCCGACTACCTCAAATTCATAGCGGCGGTTGCTTTTGGCATAGCCGACTGTCTCACCAACCCTACTTCTTGCCGTATCTTGGCCATCAACGCGAGCGTTTGCCTGCGAAGGAACCACTCCGATCGTAGGTCGACCGCTTAGCGGTCCAGAAGAGCCAAAATTGCATGGTCGAGCGGCACACCTAGCGGTACCGCTAAGCGATCACGCGCTTTCCAGTTGCGTGAGCGCTATTGGGACGCTCTAAGCCCGGCCGTTACGATTGAATTTCTCGTCTTCTGTAGGAATGGGATTGCCGCTGGGTCACGCAGCTACGGCCCGTTTTGCGGGGGAGAACGGGATTCCTTCCGAGATCCAAGGAACCGCCGGTGTCAACCTACCTGCGGCGGAACATTCTGCTGCGCCGTGAAACAAACCGTGCCGGCTCGTACGGCTTTTCGTCCGTGTGCTGCCGGTAACGGACGTATGCGGAGGTAAAGTCTCCGATCTCCACCAATTCTTTGACGATTTCGCGGGCCCGGTCACGTATCGTCATCATGGCCGGCTCCGGCAGCGACATCACCAAATACTTCATGGCGTCGCGAGCATGATTGTCTTTGTCCACAATGCGCTCGGAAACGTTCCTGGTGAGCAGTTGCTGGGCGGTCAATTTCTCCCACCGAGTACGCATGAGTTCCCACAACAAGTTCGGGCAGTCCCAGGGGTGCAGTCCGTATTGAGGCTGCTCGGAGCGGTTGCGACAGACAATTTTTATCGTTGGCTCCCGGGTGTCTAGGTTCGACCAGTGCAGCAGCAGTCGTGCGGCGAAACCCACGTCGCTTCGATCCAGCGCGAAGGGGGAAAACAGTTCGATGCCTTGCTCCACGTAAAGGTCATTGATCGATTTGGCGGATCCGCGCACGGTTAAAGTGTTGGCAGGGTTTATGGATTGCTGCATGGTGCAGTCAAACATGCTGGGATCGGCGTAACAGGCGCTCACGCGACCGATGTCCGGCACCCTGCGGAGCTCACCCACGTGCTCCCAAACTTCTTTCCCGGGCATGTAGTACTCCCCGCAAAAGTAGATCACACCGTCTCCGTCGATATAAGCACGGAGCAGAGCGGTGGGGTTGGTTTTGCCATGATCGAAGCCCGCCTCGACTCGCCAGTGCGGGGACGGGCGCCAGCCCGGATCAGTAATCACAATCTTGTTCCAGTAGGTGAGGAGCGTGTCCGCGAAAACCAACTCCCCGCCACCAGCCTCGTCGATCATCTCTTGTTCGCGGTCCCATGCCGCCTGCGAGCTATAGGTCTTGCGCTCTTTTTGCTTCCATTCCGGATGGATCGCCGGATCCCGGTCGGGGTCACCTGAATAGTGAATGGAAAGAACCGCAATGCCACCCTTGGTGCAATGAACGCTCATGCCGCGAACGATGTCCACTTTGCTCTGGGGGGGAAGGGCTGCGCTCTTCTGTAAGATCTTCTTGATATCCCTCATTCTTCTTCACAGCGAACGATGTCACGCCGAGCATCCGCATACCAGCCCGGCCCGGCGCTGGAGTTGAGGATGATCTTGCCTTTGACGACTGAAAGAGCTTCGTTATAGCAGTCACCCGCTTCCGGCTGGAATGAACTCTCGTCGTTGAGGTAGCCCCAAGGGTGATAACTGCGGATCTGGTCGGCGCCGCCGGGAATGCCGACGATGTAGCTGCCGTTGGCGAACTGCAGTTCCAAATCAGACTGGTTTTTCAGTGGCTTGGCCAAAGGAAAGGCTTCTCGCAACCAAGCCGGCTGGCGCCGATATAGACACTTTGCATACTCGATGAGTTGGATAACCTTTTTTTCCTTCTGCGTCTGCACCACCGATCCGCACACAGGCGTAGACATCGCTTTCCAGGTAAGATAGGCAACACAGGCCCAGGAAATCATCATGTCACGCGATTTGACAATCCAGATGATGCGTTCCAGTTCGAAGACCTGGAACAATGGTTCAAGGTACGGCAACCGTTGCGGAAAAGCTTCGTAAGGGGAAGGCCGTCCTTCTTCCTGCCAGTGCTCATTGTAGGTCTGGGTGTATTCGGTGGCCCAGCGGTAGGGGTCCGAGATCGCCTGCTCCAACCGTGCATGCTCAGGAGAGCGCCAGGTGGTCGATTCTCTCCGGAGAGCGTCAATTCTTCGCTTAAGTGTTTTCCTGGTTCCGGTTAGCTGCATTTTTCAATCCTCCCTGTTGGGTTCGCTCCTGCTCCAGCGGCTCGATGACATTTTCGATCGTGCACAACTCTAGACATTTCAGGAACTCAGTCACCAGACAACAAGTAGAGGTTGCGATTCTCGGGTCCACTGGAATCAATTGTTTGTATGTTATTGATTATACTACTAGAAATGTGGTGGCCAGGGGATCCGGGTAGTCCGGCTGGAAGTGGGTGGATTTTGCAAGCGGTGTCAAAAAGGATCGACGTTGTAGTTTTTTCTGCTGTGTAGATGCGACTGAGTCGCAATAGCCCTGCTGGACAATCGATGAACCAACGAGTGTGGTCTTTAGCGGACATGAAACGTAACAAGGAAAACAACGGCATGGCAGGTACCCAGCAGAATTGCGGCTTGAATTGTCGTCTGTTGAGTTTCCGGCGTTCATGCCTGCTTTCCTTATGCCTTTCTATTTCGATGGTCATGTTCATTGCCGCCGATTCGTGGGCTGGGGTGGGCGGGAGTGTTTCTGGCACGGTGAAGGACGCGAGCAACGCGGTAGTTTCAAACGGAACCGTGAAGGCGACCAATACTGCCACGGGGGTGCAGCAGAAGGTCATAACCAACGACCGGGGCTTCTATTCCTTCCCCAACCTCGCCGTTGGGCGCTACAACATCGTGATCGAAAAGGCGGGCTTTATGCCCTACCAGCGAACCGGTATCGCCATCGACGCGAACAGCACGCTCGTGGTTGACGCCGTTCTGGAAGTCGGCGGACACACGGAGGCCATCACGGTGACCGAGAACGCTATACATGTTGAAGTGTCCGACACACAGATGGGAGAAGTCGTCAGCGGAACGAAGATGGCCGCTGTGCCTCTGAATGGCCGGAGCTACACTGATCTTCTGGCGCTTCAGCCGGGCGTCGTTCCTGCGACCTCCCTCACCTCGAATACTCAGCAGGACGTCGGCGTGAGCGCGCTGTCGCCTTCCGGTAGTCTCAATCCCGGAACGATCTCGATTCACGGACAGCGAGAATTCTCAAATGCATTCGTCGTGAATGGAAGCGACGCTGAAGAAGACGTGAACTCCGGGACGGCGATCGTCCCGAACCTCGACTCCATCGCCGAGTTCCGCATTCTTACCAGCAACTTCGACGCAGAATACGGCGGGCACAGCGGAGGGCAGATCAATGTCGTCACGAAGTCCGGTACCAACCAATTTCATGGCGACGTATTTGAGTTCCTGCGCAGCACGAACTTCGATGCTCGGAACTATTTTTCTCCCACGCGGGGAACTTTCGATCAAAACCAGTTTGGCGGAACACTTGGCGGTCCGATTCGAAGAAACAAAGTGTTCTTCTTCGCCGATTATCAAGGGACCCGGTTGACCCAGGGAGTGGACACGGGTCAGATTCCGGTTCCTTCGACCCAGGATCGGTCTGGCGATCTCCTCGATCAGACGAGCTCGCTGACCGGCACAGTCACCGGCCAATACTGGGCAAATCTGCTGTCGCAAAAACTCGGATATCCCGTTTCCCCCGGCGAATCCTACTACACGGTGGGATGCTCGACTAGTGGTTCCACTCCGTGTGTTTTCCCAGGAGGTGTGATTCCGCAGAATGCGTGGTCCGTCCCTGCAATCAATCTCTTGCAATACATTCCTTCGCCTAACACTTTGAATGGCACTTTCGCGACTTCCAATTCCGACGAAAGCTTGCGGGACGACAAGGGAGCTTATCGGCTCGACTACAACAGTCATTGGGGCGCGCTCTCAGCGTACTACTTTTTGGACGACTACACTCTCAACAATCCCTATCCGGTGGCGCAGAGCGGGGCAAGTGTGCCGGGTTTCAATGCGCTCTATTTGGGTCGAGCCCAGTTGCTCAGCTTAGGCGACACGAAAGCCCTCGGATCGACAGCGGTCAATGAGTTCCACTTCACCTACATGCGCAATCACAACGATCTTGGCAAACCCATCGGCGGAGTTGGGGTCAGCCTGGCGTCGCAAGGCTTTGTGACCGGCACGGGAACGCCCGGTATTGTGCCGCTCAATCCGCAGGGCGAGGGGGTTGAGAACATCGTATTTGATGCATTTTCCATCGGCACAAACGCGAACGAATTGCGGCAGGTCAACAATACTTTCCAATGGACAGATAACTTCTCCAAAGTGCTGGGCCGTCACACCATGAAATTCGGAGGAGAAGTACACTTCGACCAGATCAACACCAACCCGATCGCGCAATTCAATGGAAATTTCCTGTTCACGGGGAGCGAGACCGGGTCCGACTTTGCCGATTTCCTCCTGGGAATTCCGAGCCAATACAACCAGAGCCAGCTACAGCTGTTTTATGGTCGCAACCAATACTTGGGACTTTACGCGCAGGACAGCTGGCGTGTGCGTTCTAACCTGACTCTGAACTACGGCGTGCGCTGGGACCGGATCGAACCCTGGTCCGAAAAAAACAATGGGATCTCGACCTTTGCGCCGGGCAGGCAGTCAGCAGTCTTTCCCGGCGCGCCTGCCGGAATTCTCTTTCCCGGCGATCCCGGTATCCCTCGCACTTTGGCGCCTCCGGGAAACCTGGACTTCGGTCCACGCGCCGGCCTGGCGTACTCACCTGAAGCGAGGGAAGGCGCGTTTCTCGGCAAGATTCTGGGTGGACCGGGCAAGACCAGCGTACGAGCCGGCTTCAGTATGAACTATACGGCGATCGAGGCGCTGACCGTTGGGATTCTCGCGGGGAACGCGCCCTTTGGAATTACCTATTCCAGTCCCGCCCCGCCGCTGTTCGCCACGCCCTTCATTTCCGCGTCCACCGGGCAAAACCAGGGCCAGCCGTTTCCGGTGGCATTGGCCACACAAAAGGCTTCCGGTGGCAATCCAAATTCGAGTGTCAATTGGTCGCAATACGAACCGATCAGCGGGATCCCCGGCTACTCCGCGAGTAACCGCATCCCCTATGTTGACGAGTACATGTTTTCTTTGGAGCGGCAACTCGGAGCGAACACGGTGTTAAGTGTGAGTTACGTTGGAACGCAGGCGCATCGGCTGCTTGTGATGGTGGAAGCCAACCCTGGCGATCCTGAGCTGTGTTTGAGCCTCAGTCAACCGAATCAAGTAGCGCCCAGTTCCCCCACGTGTGGTCCCTTCCGGGAGAGCAATATATTCACCACGGCTTCGGGCCAGGTGATCAACGGAACTCGTGGGCCGCTGGGTTTCAATTTCGGCAGCGACACCAACCAGGCGACCATCGGAAAATCGAATTACAACTCCCTTGAACTGAGCTTGCGCCACACCAGCGGAAGGTTGGAATTGTCTGCCGGATATACCTACGGCAAATCCCTGGATGAATCTTCCAATTTGGGGGAAGAGGTGAATCCGATCAATCCTGCCTTGAGCTATGCGTTGTCGTCCTTTGACATCCGGCAAAACTTTGTTGTGAGTTACAACTACAAGCTTCCATTCGAAAGCCTGTTCCACGCCACCAACCGCTGGACGCAGGGCTGGGAACTCTCGGGGATTACCCATTTCAGTTCGGGTCTGCCGGTGACGCTCGTCAACTACGGGGACAATTCTCTGCTCGGGGCGGAGCCGAATGGCATCAACAACTATGGTATCGATGAGCCGGATTACAATGGCGGCCCTCTCGATCTAAGCCGCAATCCCCGCAATGGGCGGTCTTACTTCAATATCTCCCAATTCAGCGATAACGCCTTGGGCATGCCGGGCACGGCAAAGCGGCGGTTCTTCTCGGGACCGGGGCTGGACAATTACGACATGGCGGTGCTCAAGACCGTGGGTCTAACCGAATCGAAGTCTCTTCAGTTCCGGCTCGAAGGTTTTAACATTTTCAACCACGCTCAATTCTTCGGACCCCAATCCGTCGACGGTAATATCGGCAGCCCTTCGTTCGGTCAAGTCGTTAGTGCTAATCCGCCCCGCCTGATTCAGTTGGGCGCAAAGTTTCTTTATTAGAAACCAGCCGCGATGTCTCGCGCGGGCCTCTCGATCCGCCGGGCTCAGTTTGGCGGCGCGCATGTGGCAGTGCTAGACTGCGCGAATGGCTACCAAAAAGAAGACCAAAAAGCGGCCCGCGAAGTCAAAGAAGACCATCAGTAAGAAGAAAACGCCAAAAAAGAAACTGGCCAAGAAAAAGCCTGCTCCTGAGAACGCCGGCAAGAAGGCGACCGGTGCGAAGAAAGTTGTTGCAACCAGGAGGCGAACACCAGCGCGCAGGCAGTCTGCACGAGCGTTCTCTCGCGAGAGAGCAGCATCGCAGTCAGGCGAGCTATCGGGAGATTTGCAGGGACTGTCCAACCGCGAAGCTGCAGATTCAGAGAGTGTCGACGAGTTGCTTGAGGAAGGGAACGCGTTCGAGGCTGACGCGGTCAGCGGAGTGGAAAGCGCCGATGATGCTGACGAGCAGGAAGTGCACACCCATGAGGTGCCGGAGGATGACGTGCCTGCCGAGTATCTGGACGAAGAGTAGCGGGGTTGGCTTCATCCCTCGCCAAAGTCGCGATAGCGATTGAGGACGTCGTGCTCCGAAATTACTCCTTCCAGCTTGCGCAGATCCGCCCGGTTCACGACTGGAACGAGCGGCCAACGATCGACGTAACGCAATGCCGTCTCCAGAGGATGATCGGGATGGAGATACGGAATGTGCGGTCCGGCCAGCAGGGAACTCAGGGTGAGGCCGCCCTTGCCGTCCTTCAGCATTTTTTCGAGCTCTTGTTTGGTGACACTGCTCCATCCTGTGGGATTCAGGCGAACCAGAAGCACGTCGGGCGAGTTTCCATCCAAGCTTTGAAAAACTTGATCTAACGTTTTATCGGCGTCCAACGCTGGGATCGTTACTGGACGCATCGCGTCCTCCACGCGCAAGATTCCCTCTTCCCTTTGTTCTTCCATGGATGGCAAGTCCAAGCCGTCCTGCCGGGTGAGCACATCAAAAATTGCGGTGGGCTGCAGCCCCCGTGAAATCACGTACGCGAATGTGTTGGCGACGATCACCGGAACGATGATGGAATAGTTCCCGCTGACCTCGAGCACCATGAATACGGAGGTCATAGGCGCGCGCAGGAATCCGGCAAAGAGAACGCCCATGCCCACCAGAGCGTAAGTCCCCGGTGACCCGCTCAGATGAGGCAGAAATACGTGCTGCGCTCCGCCGACGGCTGCGCCCAGCATTGCTCCAATGAATAATGTTGGAGCAAACATGCCGCCAGGAGTCCCGCTGACGAACGAAAGCATGGTCGCAATAATCTTGAGTCCAGCGAGAATAGCTAGCATTTGCCAGGTAAACTGACCATGCATCGCCTGGTCGATGTACTCGTAGCCCGCCCCCATCACTTGCGGAGCACCAAGCACTGCCATGATCCCGATGAGTAAGCCAGCGATCGCAGGCTGAAAATACTGGGTCCAGCGCGGCAGGGCTCTGCACCACGGCCGGAACGTCGCGATTCCACTCGAGAATGCAACCGAGGCAAAGCCGCCCGCAACGCCGAGAACAGAGTACGCGATCAGCTCCGAAGGATGTTCGAGTTGTACGGCGGGAATGCGGAAAAGCGACTCGGAGCCCAGAAACCATCGAGTCACAACCACGCTGGGTACCGCGGAAAGCACAACTGAGCCGAGAATGCCGGCGGTCCAACGGCCAATAACTTCTTCGATCACAAAAAGCACGGCCGAGATCGGCGCATTGAAAGCGGCTGCCAATCCGGCAGCGGCGCCGACAGGAGCGATCAAACGCATGCGATCTCGAGATAACCGCATACGCCTCCCAAGTGCCGAGGCCAGGCTGGCACCGATCTGCAAAGATGGATCCTCGGGGCCCAGGGAGTGTCCTGATCCTATGGCAAGCGCAGCCGTGATGAATTTGCCGATGGCAGTACGAAGGGGAATGTACCCGTTGTAGATATACAACGCGGCCTTGGTCTGGTTTACCCCGCTCCCTCGCGCCTGAGGAAATACGTGAATGACAAGTACGGCGATGACCAGTCCGGCGAGGCTGGGTGCCAGCAGCAGACGCAGTGGTGAGAGCGTCACCCCGGATCCCAGCAGATAGATTCGGCACCAGTCGATCGCGAAACGGAAACAGACCACCGCGAGTCCGGCGAAGACTCCGATGAATACCGACAAGACGAGGAAGAAACGATCTTCCCGAAAAACCGATCGCAGCAGAGTCCCGCGAGACCGCTGAGGGAGTCCTGCGACTAGCTCGGGCTGTGATAACACCTCAATCGGCGAGTTGGGCGGAAGGTCCACGCTAATTTCCTTCGTGCAATTTTGAGATCAGGAGGAGCGCCATATCCGTTCCTGTCGGAGGCCCGCACAAGGTACTGGATTTGCGTTCAATTGCAAACACCAAGTCCATCGCTGCTTCCACCGAGTCCGGATTTTTCCGGAGGCCTCGCTCTGTGATCTGCGGATTCATCTTCGTCCACATCTCGGCGAGAGTCTGCGCCGAGGCACGTTCTCTCGAATCGCCCGCAGCGGAGCAGGACTTGAGACGCCCACCTGCCGCTTCAAAAGCTTGGATGACAATCCGGTTACGCTGGTCGACCGGTATCTGTCGTCGGAATGGATCCATCTGTACAACCAGTTCCACGGTTTTGAGCCGGTCGAGGCTTTGCGCATCCTTAGGATTCGCGGCGACAGCGGCCTCAAGGTAACGTTGAGCAAGAGGATAGCGACCCAACTCAAAGGCGGCCAATCCCGCCCCGGCCAACGCTGCCGCATTGCGATGGTCAGACTTCAGGGCCAGACGATACTCGGCGAGTGCATGCTCATAGTCCTGTGCCTGCAGAAACAGATCTCCGACGCGTTGGTGCAGCGATGGATCGTCACCCAAACTCGCTGCCAGCGCAATCAGCTCAGACTGGGCCTGGGCCTGAGCCTTGATACCTAGCAAGTATTCGATGAGCTCCAACCGAACGTTGCGGCGTTCCGGTTTCTGATTATCGGGCCAGGCGGCATAGATCGCATTGTGGTAATAACGAAGAGCCTGTTCGGTTTCTCCCTTTTGCGCAGCGATGCGCGCCAGTTCAAGGTTGACCAGCCCGTTCTCTGGCTCCCGCTCCCAGAGGTTAATTAAATATGCATAAGCTTCGCTGGTCCGCTTCAGACCAATCAGCGCCTGGGCCAGGTTCAGCTGGTAGGCATAATTGTCCCGAGAGTAACGCAGCGCCGCGCGGAATTCACCAGCTGCTTGCTCATATTGCTGCTGCTTGAGATCCTCCACACCACGGGCAAACCAGCGATTCCCCAAAGACTGCCGCTGGGCATGGTAGACGCGGGACAGCCCGCCCACCCCCACGAACAGAACAACCGCGATTGAAGAGAGCAGAGCCAGGATCATCGGCTCTCGAGTGAGATAGAACCGAAGACCTGCCTCCTTCTCGGCTGCAGCCATCGTGTCTTCTGAAGATGCGTCCATGCTGACCGGTTGATGATACTGCGAACATTAACTAGATAACTCCGCCCACACAAGGATGCTTGGGCAGAAGCGAAACACTGCTCTGGGCAACGCGAAAAAGATTGGTCTTAGAGCGAGAGTGGAAGGATCAGCAACGGAGGATAAAGTTGTAACCGGACAAGCTAACCGACCGGAGCTCTGCCTTGGAAGTTGACGTCGAAGGCATGAAGACGAGCGGCGAGATCGGGTAGTTGCTAACAGAACCCAAGGCGGCCTGCGCTATGGCTACCCGCAAGCGGACCGCCGCTCGCGCCGCCCGAAGTGTAGTTGCTGGTCCATGCACGACGGAATAAGGACCTTGGACGGCTGGGAACAGAAAGACCATCAGGACGCACAGAACTGCCAGTAAAGCCAGGTTACATCCCGTGCGGCCAGAAATCATTCAATTCATTATATCGCGGCACCCGAGTTGCCCGATCCATCGGCAAACGGTGGTGCTGCCGCCGTTACAAACCTGAGCGTCTGTTTATCCTGATTCTGCGTGTGCTCAGCTATCTTGTCTATCTCTTGCGTGGGAGAGAAAAGACCCTCCGGCAAGTGTCACCGATGTCACTCCGGCCCCAGTCAATTGAAGTTAGCTGTTTCCGAAAAAGCTGGTTTTGAATTCTTCATGTCGCTGACGCGCCTGGCTCATCAGGATTTGGAATTCCGGTTCGTTGCGAATATTTTGCAACAGAGGGTCGCGCACGAAGTAGGGATAACAAAAGAACCCTCCCCCGATGCTATGCCGCAGCATGTGCAAGGCTGAACCCTTGTCTCCCAAGATTGCATAGGCCTGAGCGATCTTGTAAATCCCCTCGGGATCGGTCACTCCCAGCTCTTCGATCCTGTCTTCGGTTTCGCGAAGAAGCTTCAGGCCACGGGCATTGTCATGTTTAATCGAATAACTGAGCGCTTTCCCCACGTTTGCGGGAAGCAGGGAAGGCTCCATTTCGAAGGATCGATCAAAGTCCTTGGCCGCCTGCGCATAGTTGTTCAGATAGTATTCAACAAAGCCGTGGTAGAAGAGAATGTAAATCGAATCGTTGACCGGCAAGCTCTGCCTGAACTTTTGATACTCGCCCAGGTAGAGATAGCTGTTAAGCGCGGAGTTGTTGATCTTGACCTGCGGGTTGTTCTGGCGAGCTTTTTCACACTCCGCCACAGATTCCTCAAGCATCCCTCCAAATCTGTAGGCATATCCAAGCTCCCAGTGTGCCTCGGCGTTATTGGGGCTGATCTGCAGAGCCGATCGCAGCAGGGGCACGGCCTGTTCCACTCTTCCGGTATCGGTCAGTAGATTGGCCATATAGATTCGCGGCTCAACCAGTGAGGGATTTAATGCAATCGCCTTCTCATACGCAGCCTGCGCCTTGGCGTAGTCCTCGCGCCCACCGAAGCGCAGTGACGCGTTGGTCGTATACGCCCTGCCCAGATGTGCCCAAGTGAGCGCATAGTTCGGTTCGATGGCAGCGGACTTCTCCAGCATCTGGATCGCCGTGGCAAACTCATTCAGCGAATAGAGATCGACTCCGCGCAGGTAGTATTCGTAAGCCAGGGGATTTATTGCGCCATCAGGTTTGAGATTCGCCGCCTCGGAAGGCGAGAGATTCAACTCCAGTCCCTTGATGATTTGCTGTGCCACGCGGTCTTGTACGGTCAACAGCTTGTCGTACTTTAAATCGATCGCATCTTGCCAGAGAATCTTATCCAGCTTTACATCGACCAACTGTGTAGTGATTCTCAGATCATCGCCATCTTTAATGAAGCTGCCCGTCAGCAGCGTGTCGACGTTCAAATCTGCCCCGACTTTTTTGGCGTCGAGAGTCTGATTGCGATATTTGTCGACCGACGAAGAAGGGCGCACCGTAAGAGCGTTGACGTAGCTGAGTTTGGTAATGACTGCATCGGCCAGCGAAAATCCCAGGAAGTCGGTCTCGGGATCCTGCTTAAGATTTCGAAACGGCAGAATCGCCAGGCTGCGCGGCCGGGCCGGGGGTGGCGTCGCATTGGATTTCCGCAGAGCGAAGTAGCCGATAACAAGCACTCCGAGCAGCAGCCCAGCGACCGCCAGCAATTTTCCGCGTGAAGAAGTTAGATCGGAGTCGAGTGGCTCATCCTCTACCGCGACTGACCTGCGACTACCCGATCCTAACTTGGCTGGCTCGATCCGAGACGCTCCACGCCCGCTACTCTTCGGCTCAGCCGACCGGTCGGCAGGACGAGCCGACCGTCGCAGCTGTGCTTGGAACTCCGTCTCCTTCTTGAAATCCTGCAGGTCAATCAGCAAGTCTTTTACGGTTTGATACCGGTTCTCGCGGTCCTTGCGCATGGCTTTACTGACAATGCGCTCGAGTTCGTGCGGCACTTCTGGAGCAAATTCGACCGGCGGCGGCGGTTCGACCTTCAGGATTTCGGCGATGATGTCGCTGGCCGTATCCCCATCGAACGCCGATCTTCCGGTAACCAGCTCATAGATCACCGCTCCGATGCTGAAGATATCGCTGCGCGCGTCAACCTCAACTCCCCGCGCCTGCTCCGGGGACATGTATTTCGCGGTACCCAGCACCATTCCAGGTTCGCTGGTGGAGGCTCCCACGGTGGTTGCCCGGCGGCGAATGGTCTCTCCTACACGGTGCTCCGTCAGCTTCGCGATTCCAAAATCGAGAACCTTCACAATTCCGTCGGTCCGCACAATCACGTTTTCCGGCTTGATGTCGCGATGAACAATTCCGCAAGCATGCGCAGCCGCCAGCGCGCTGGCAATCTGGATTGCAATTTCGACGGCGGTACTCAACTCGAGCCTTCCATTCGCCAGACGCTGCCGAAGGGTCACGCCCTCGATGAATTCCGAGGCAATAAAATGCATCCCATCGGCCTGCCCGAATTCATGGATGGTGAGAATGTTGGGATGATTGAGCGCCGAAGCCGCGTGCGCTTCGTGCTCGAAGCGGCGCAATCCACGTTCATCGCGAGTGAGTTCAGGCGCAAGCATCTTGAGTGCGACCTTGCGTCTCAGGCGCTTGTCCTCGGCAAGGTAGACCTCACCCATTCCGCCCGCACCGATCATGGAAATAATTTCGTAATGTGTCAGCTGGGTGCCGGGGGCAATGCTCGTAGGGGAAGGGTCGCCAATCATCCGGTGCGCAGCTTCGAGCACGGGCTTTTCCAGGAAATCCATGGGTTTCTCGGCGGACTCAAGCAAAGTCTCCACCTCCTTTCGCAACGCCGTGTCGCCATCGCAGCTTTTGTCGAGAAACTCCGCGCGCGCTTCAGGCTTCAGCTCCAAAGCCGCATAAAACAAGGCTTCGAGCCGTCGCCAGCGATCAGAACCGGAGGAAGAAGCCATCGCCACTGGATCCTAGGAATTACCTTGCGTAAGTTCGCGGTGCAGCCAGGCTTTCGCCATTTTCAGCTCACGATGCACCGTAGCTGGAGATATCTTGAGGGCAGCCGCGGTTTCGTCATACGTAAGCCCGCCGAAGAAAAGCAATTCGATCAATTCGCTTTTGCGTTGGTCGTGAACCGCGAGACGCTGCAACGCCTCGTCTAACTCCACGATCCCTCCCGCTGCTTGCGGGCCGACCAGGATGGCCTCATCCAACGAAAGCTTCTCTGCGCCGCCCCCCCTCTTGTCGCGGTTATGAGCTTTCGCGTGGTCGACGAGAATACGGCGCAAGAGCCGTGCAGAGACTGCGAAGAAATGAACCCTGTCCTGCCAAGCCACATCGGCATCGACCAGCCGCAAGTAAGCCTCATTGACCAAAGCCGTGGCCCGGAGCGTGTGATCCGGACGTTCGGCACGCAAACACCGTGATGCCAGCTTTCGAAGTTGCGCGTAGACAACCGGCATCAGCTCGTCAAGGGCCGCCTTGTTCCCGCTCCCCCATTGTTGCAGAAGCTGCGTCACTAACTGCTGCTCTGAAGGCATCTGCTTGGTTCCCGTAGATTTGGCTCGCAGCGCCCATTCGACTCTATGAAAGGGATAGTCGGTCCCAGGGCGCGCTCATCCCTTTCTCCCCAGGCGGGAAGAAGTTGGGCGACGTGGCGAAATGAATGTGTGCCCATGGAGCTTGCTATACAAGGCGGGCTCTATTGCGCACCAGAGTAGCATAATTTTCCGGGGTGCTCCATACCCACTCTTGGTTCGCCAAAGAATTTTCGCAACCCTGGGGCTCTCCTACTTGCTATCATCCTGTCTGCAGTCCAGATCTGAGACAAACAGATCGCACCTGTGCTTTGCTACGGAGTTTCTCTTGCCTGGGGGAGCAGTCCACCTTACATTTGAGTTCACTTGTCCGGGTTAAACCATGAACCACCCCTCAAACGGCAGCCGGGAACTGGCAACAATTCTGGACTACATTTCCGCGGACTGGAGTCTTCTGACTCGCTCCACCGCCACTTGCGAAGCGGCCTCCGATCCTTTCCATGGTGCTACTCAACTTCGTTCGCGACGGAAACATTCGCGAGAAATACGACGTGGTTTCAGACTCATCGAACTTCGAGCTCGCCGAAGGCTACCGCGACAACATCGTAGGGTTCGGCTGGACCAATGGTGTTTTTCTCGAACTCCTGCACACCCTGCCGGAAGAATACTTGAACCGCTTAATTGCCCAACCGGTTCCCACCCCTCAGCCCTGAGCACGAACGACCTTTAAACGAAACCCAGTTTGCTTCCGCGCCCACTACTGCTTAAACTTTAAGAAGAACCAAAATGGCAAACGTAAACACAAAAAAGGGAGTCATCGGAATCCTCACCGGAGGCGGCGACGTACCCGGCTTGAACCCCGCAATCCGCGCCGTCACCTTCCGGGCGATCCGTGAGGGCTGCCAGGTCATCGGCCTACGCCGGGGCTGGGCAGGTCTCGTCGATATGGTCCGCGAGAAGGATTACGACAACAGCGACAACTTTCAAACCCTAACCGAAGAGATCGTCAACCGCGCCGGCCGCACCGGCGGCACGTTCCTGCACAGCTCGCGTACCAATCCCGGCAAGGTAAAAAAGTCCAGCGTCCCCGAGCATCTGCAAAGCACCTACAATGCCGACGTCAACGACCTGACCCCGGAAGTACTCAAGAATCTCGCCTGGCTCGGAATCGATTACCTCATCCCCATTGGTGGTGATGACACGTTGAGCTACGGCGTGCGCCTCTATCAGGAAGGGGTCAAGGTGGTCGCAATTCCCAAGACCATGGACAACGATGTTCCGGGAACCGATTACTGCGTGGGTTTCAGTACTGCGGTCACGCGCACCATCCAAATGACCAACGACCTGCGCACCTCCGCCGGTTCGCACGAACGCTTCCTGGTTCTCGAGGTGTTTGGCCGCTATGCCGGTTTCACCGCAATGCTTCCGACCATGGCGGGAGCCGCCAACCGCTGTGTGATTCCGGAGCATCGCTTCAACATCGAGCAGTTGACAGAATTGTTGGTCGCCGATCGTCGCAAGAATCCAAGCCACTATTCCGTGGTTCTGGTTTCCGAAGGGGCCATGTTCGAAGGCGGCGACATGGTTTTCGAGGACCAAACCACAGACGCCTTTGGCCACAAGAAGCTCGGCGGCATCGGCGACCTGGTTTCCGAAAAACTGAAAGAGCTCTCGCCCAAATACAACAATGGCAAGACTATCGAAGTCATCAATCAGAAGCTGGGATATCTCGTCCGCTGCGGCGATCCGGACGCCATCGATTCGATCGTGCCCATGGCCTACGGCAACCTCGCCCTCGACTTGCTGCTGAACAAGATTCACGGCCGGCTCGTCGTGCTGAAGAACGGCCGCTACGATAACATGCCAGTCGACGCCGTAATCGCCTCGAAGAAAGTCGTAAATGTGAAGGAGCACTACAACACCGCGCGGCTCCGGCCGCATTTCAGCAGCTTCGAGATGAAGCCGCTGTTCATCATGACCAGCGAAACCTGATAGGCCATTGGGCAGTCGACATCGCAAGAGGAAGGCGTGCCATGCAATCGCAAAACGCACCCGAGCCAAAGCAAGATTCCGAACACACACCTGTCGTGGAGCATGTTTCACATGCTCATGAGCTGCTAAATGCCCTGCGAAAACGAATCGGAGAACATCCCGAACTAGCCGAAGCCATCACTAAGCTGGAGACCGCCCTGAGCATGTTAACGGTGAAAACCGGAGGAATGCTGTAAAGAGCGCGGAAAGCGGCGATTCTGGCGACACGCTGGAACCAAGCCGCGAAGCGGCCTAAGAATGCGCCCACGGCGCAAGCCGTGGGAAGGATACAGGAACACAAACAAGCCCCAGCGGCGCAAAAGAGGCTGCCGTTGATCACTTAATCGGTCATCACAGCCAGCCTTTCGTGCGGGCGATGCGCGCCGCCTCGACGCGGTTGTTCGCGCCCAGCTTACTGATAGCCTCCGACAGATAATTACGAACCGTTCCCTCGGAGAGACTGAGCTCGGCCGCAATGTCGCCGCTGCTCACCCCGTCGCCCGCTAGTCGAAGCACCTGCCGCTCGCGGTCGGTCAGCGGATCCGGTTCCGCCCAGGCTTCTGTGGCCAACTCCGGATCGATCACACGCAAGCCCTGCTGCACTCTGCGCACGGCTTCAGCCAGTTCCTCGGAGCGCATGTCCTTCAGCAAATATCCTGAAGCTCCGGCTTCCAGAGCGCGACGCAAATATCCGGCGCGTGCGAAGGTGGTCAAAATAATCACGCGCGTTCCGGTTCGCCGGCGTTTCAGCTCTCCCGCAACATCGAGGCCAGTCATCTCCGGCATCTCAATGTCGGTGATGAAGACATCCGGTTTATGTTCAAGCACCGCCTGCAGAGCTTCTTTGCCATTGCGCGAGCGCGCGACGACAGCGATGTCGCCTTCGATCTCGAGCAGAGCTGCAAGTGCTCCCAACACCATTCCCTGATCTTCCGCGATTACAACGCGAATCGCCTTGCGTCCGTTTTTGTGAGAAGGATTCAATGATCAACATTCGCTTTCGGTGACAGCGGGAACTCAATACTGAGCCGGGTTCCCACGCTGTTCTCGCGCTGGAGAGTGCCGCCCAGCGCCTCAATTCGTTCGCGCATGCCGCGCAAGCCGTTCCCCTCGACCGCGCCGCCGCCGCGCCCGTCATCGTGAATTTCGATCCGGCAATTTCCATTTACTGGAATCAGCCGCAAGTGGCAATTTCGAGCGCGCGCATGACGCACCACGTTAGTCACGGCTTCCCGCACCACCAGCGCCACCACGCTCTCCTGGGCCGGAGTCAGCCGAACCTCCGCGGACTCAGACTTAACGATTACGCCCGCAGTTTCGAGCGTAGCCTTAGCCTGTTTGAGTTCCGCCTCGAGACTGTGAGCTCGATATCCCCGGATCGTGCTCCGAACATCCGCCAATGCCGCGCGGGAGGTCTGTTCCACATCGGCGATCTCCGCTTTCGCGCGTTCTGGATTGTGGTCAATCAGTTTCCCAGCCAATTCAGACTTCAGAATGATCACGGAAAGCGTATGGCCCAGCACGTCGTGCAGATCGCGTGCAATCCGTTCCCGCTCCGCTACCTTGGCTAGATGCTCGATTTCCTCGTTGGCCTTACGCAATCGCTGGTTGGCCCGATTACGCTGAGCGAAGTAGACATTGCCCACGCCTATGACGCTCGCAAGTCCACCCCCATAAAACAAGAACCACCCGGTCAAATGCAGAAGCCACCATTCCAATGTGACCACTGCCAACATCGCAGTCAGCAGCTTGAGCGCGGTCGATTCCTTTTCCACCGCGAAGGGGATGAAAGCGGCTGCAAAGACGAAAAACGTGCAGGCCCCCGCGTTGAAGGGCGAAAAGCCGATGCCCAATAGTGCCATCCCCGCAATGTTGAGCAAGTTCCAAGGGCACTTGATCCAAAAAAAACTGAAGTACAGACCCAGGAACGCGACTGTGCCCAGCCCGGTAGCCACCCACTCCTTCCACCCGGCGTGATTCAATATCGGATTAAGGAGAAAGAAACAGAAGTAGAAGAGCCAGGTGTAAGGCGCCCAGCCGTGTTGCCGATCGTCAGGTAAAAGCCTCATGTGTACAGCTCTAGGCTACCCCTTTTTGATGTCGCCCGTCAGCCCGGTTTTGTGGTGCCCGGAACATCCAATTGCGAAAGCCAACAGAAGCGACAGTGGAAGCAGGATCAGCAGCAAATCGACCCTGCCCAGCGTGACCAGCAGCAGAATTGTCCCCAGAACAAGAGTCCAGCCAGCACATTGATTAACGTTCATACCGTCTCCTTGACTGACTATTTGGCCAGTTCGGTCTTAACCGTACATCTTTCCTTCGTCGCGCTGAAATCCAAGGCGTGCCACGCCAAGACAGATGAGGAAGAATCCGATCAGGGCCTCCCAGTGCGTCCAGTTTGATTCGTGCTGTCCGGCTGCCACCACGCTCAGCGCAAGTTGGGCTAAATGGTAAGGCGGCAGGAAATGGGCAACATGCTGCATGAATTTGGGCAAAAACATGATCGGAACCCACAGCCCGGAGCAGAAAGACAGCGGCAGGTAGATCAGGTTCGTGGTTGCGACCGAAGAGTTGGGACCGACGAAGTAACCGATGGCCAAACCCATCGCGCAGAAGGGAAGTGATCCCGCAACCAGGATCGCCAGTAGTTTCGCAGCATCCAGTAACGGCATACGCACTCCGCCGAAGACAAATCCTAGCAGCAGCAGGAGGAGCACAACGACCGTGCTAAAAATCATGCCCAGCGCGACCTTCGCCGCGAAGTACGCAAACGGAGGCATGGGGCTTGCGCGCTTTACTTGCAACCATCCCAAGCCGCGCTCCGCAGCCAGTCCGGACGCGGTGCCAAATAGCGATGCCCCCATGACTCCGAACGTGCCGTAACTCGGGATCAGGTAAGTCGCAATCGTGGTGCCACCGACCGCCGCATCTTTCGGATTCAATACCAGGCCGAACAGGACATAGAACATCAGAGGAAAGGAAATCGTCGAAATCGAATAGGCCCGAAGTCGCAGCCGGGTTAGAAACTCATATTTCGCTTCCTTGAGATAGATCGCAAGAGTTCTATTCAGTGGGCGTTCCCATGTGCTGGGGGCGAATGTCGTCAAAGCAGTTGCCATTTCCATCACCTCATCGAAATATAGCGCTGATTTTTGGCGTGATTTCTCAAGCGTTGTTATGCTCCAGAGTCAGCGCCAGAAACGCTTCCTCCAGTCCGGCGCTCGTTACTTCGACACCCGAAAGTCCCGCATCTCGCGCCAACAATTCGCGAAGAATGGGCTCGGCCGAAGCGGCGCGGATCTCCAGTGCATCGCGATCCCTGCGGACGTCGTTTACTCCTGGCAGGCTGCGCACGGTTTCGATATCCAGAGAACTGACACAGCGAATCCGGCGCCCGGCAGTGCTGGCCTTGATCTCAGCCGGTGTTCCCTCGGCAATGATCTCTCCCCGATTGATCACCACGACGCGGTCGGCAAGGGCGTCCGCTTCTTCCAGATAATGAGTCGTGAGTAGTACGGTCTTGCCCCGCGCGATCAGCTTGCGAATCTCATCCCACAGCACACGCCGGGATTCAACGTCCAGGCCAACCGTGGGTTCATCGAGAAACAAAATGTCGGGGTCGCCGCAGAGAGCCAGCGCGAAAAGCACCCGCTGCCGCTGTCCGCCCGAGAGTTCTCCGAATACCCGATCCTTGATCTCTTGCAGGCCAGCCGCTGCCAGAGTTTCGGCTAGGGGCAACGGGTTTGGGTAATAGGACGAGAATAGATCGATGTGCTCCCTGACGCGCAACGTCTCCGGCACTTTCGCCACCTGCAACATGGCTCCAATGCGAGTACGAACCTCGGCATGAATTGGATCACCGCCAAACACTCTCACCGTGCCCGAGGTTGGTTTGGCCAGCCCGAGAAACAGCTTGACAGCGGTAGTCTTGCCGGCGCCGTTCGGTCCGAGGAGCGCGACCAACTCGCCGGCTCTGACGGCAAAGTTGACCTGACGCAAAGCCTGTACTTCGCCGAAGGTCTTGCTGGCTCCGTGCAGGCTGGCAATCACCGCCCCGCAACTTCCAGCGTCTTTCATCCGATGCTCTAGAGTTTCTGGTAGTGCTGCGATCATCGATTCCCCCCGATCCGCGCAGGATCTAAATCGATCCAGCGAGTGAACTCATCATCGGGGAATCGCATGCAACCCGCCAGTGGAGATCATCATCCGCTTATGATGACAAATGTCATTTCCGGCCAGGCTTTGTCCGGATGGCGTAACAAGCGCCGCCTTAGGACAAATAAATCGCCAAGGTTCGGTATAATCCCAAGTTTGCTAGAGATCGGCGTATCGCTCTCCGGGGAGCGCAGCTGTTTACGAGCTGCTCGGGTGTGAGCGGTACCCGCTCCGCCTTAGATCGGAATTCGATGTGGCTTCCCGAAGAACGGTTCTCGGTTTAGTCGAGGAAGACGTGCGAGGTGTGATGCGAATACGCCCTGGAGTTGAGCTGGCCAGCTTGAGCGATATTGGCTGCCAGCGAGAAAATAACGAGGATCAGTATGCTTACTGGGAGCCCGCCAACGACGAAGAGTTCGCGCGCAAGGGCAGACTCGCCATTGTGGCGGACGGCATGGGCGGCCACGAGGGAGGTCAGGAAGCCAGTCGAATTGCAGTCGAGTCAATCCAGGAAGTTTTTGCCGAAACCGCTGACGCTGATGCACAGTCCCTGCTGCTCACCGGATTCCAGATCGCACACGAGCGCATTCTCGATTACGCCGCAGGACATCCAGAGCTCCACGGTATGGGGACGACGGCTACTGCGATCGCTCTTCTGGGAAACCAGCTCTACTACGCCCACGTTGGCGATAGCCGCTTGTATCTGGTGCGGGAAGCGAACATCTCTCGTCTGACCCACGATCATTCCTATGTAGGTCGCTTGGTGCAAAATGGAGTGATCAGCGCCGAAGAAGCCGAAACTCATCCGCAAAGGCACATCCTCACCGCTGCCCTCGGCGCCGGCACAGAGATCTCGCCCGAAATTCCGGAACATCCCATCGCGTTGCAGAAGGGCGATGTGCTGGTTCTTTGCACGGACGGTATGTGGAGTTTGTTAAGTGAACCCGAGATCCAGGGCATCGTCAGTAGCAATGATCCACCAGAAGCGTGCCGCGCTCTGGTCAAGACGACGAAAGACCGCGGCGGGCCCGATAACATTACCGTGCAGGTCCTGCGGCTAATTGCAAACGGAGCTTCTTAATTAATTCTCCGGCCTTCGTCGCAGAATTAAATCGCCCTCACTCGGTGGGAGCGAGAACGGGAACTCGACAATCCGGTTTCCCAAGGGCACCCGCAACCCGAATTCTTCCTGCTTCTGCAAGTCGTCGATCCATTTGCTCTTCGTGCTGAACAGTACCCAGCCACTGGCCTCAGGGTGCCCGCTGTCCAGTGTTATCGCCCGCAGGCTGCTCGTCTTCAGAAACTCGATCATATCGGCAGTATCCTTTTGCCGGGCCGCTAGCTTGGCTTCTTGCTGTTCTCTTTTCTCTGGATGCTTGCGAATCTCGCGTTCGGTTTCCTCCGCCAGGGCATCTGCGTCGTTCTGCTGCTTGGTTGCGAGACTATCTGGATCCAGTGCGGGGTGCACGTCGTGATAGTGCTTCACGAATTCCAGAGTGATTTTGCCCGGCGCGACGTCGATGGAATCCTTGCCGCGATAGTGCATGGTGAGCAGCACCGCGAACATCGCATGTCCGCGGCGCCGTGCTTTTTCCAACTCCTGAGAGTCCACCGCAAGGACAATTCCAAAATCCGCGGTCCAGAATCCGTAACGGTATTTGCCGTCGTCATCCCGGCTAAAGCTGCAACCGGGCTGACCTTCTTCCCAGCGTAAGGTGGGCGCGGCCGCAGTTTTGTCCGGATCAGGAGGGGCTGCCCGTGCGGCTGAGACAAGCAGGACAGCCAACAGCAAGCCACTCGTTGTATCCCGAACAGCACGACCGGCACGCATCGTAGTCTGCCTTCAGACTACTACTGATCGGTCTCGCAGCCATCAAATACAGCGCAGGTGGGGCCGCCCACTTACCTAAGTGGAACTCGAAAGACGGAAGAACCTATTCGTAGCGCAGAGCCTCGATGGGATCCAGCCGCGAAGCCCGCACCGCCGGAACCATGCCGCTGATCAGGCCGACCGCGGTCAGGATGAGGGTCGCGACGAGCAGCGTGCCGGGCGCAATGATCAGGCGGATGTCGCCGCCCTCGGCATTCGTCGCCATTGCACTATACAGAGTCAATCGTCCGACAGAAAGCGAAACCACGTAGGCCAGCATGACTCCCAGCGCTCCACCGATGAACGTAATGGTGAGAGCTTCAGCAAGAAATTGAAGCAGGATGTGTCCGCGCCGCGCGCCCAGTGCCTTTTCCACACCGATCTCGCGCGTGCGCTGGGTTACTGAGACCAGCATGATGTTCATCAGGCCGACGCCGCCAATTCCCAATGTAAGCGTGCCGATGAAGCCCAGCAGAATTTTCAGGCCGATAGTGATGACTTCGAACTGGTGCACCTGTTCCATCAGGTTGAACACGCGCACCGCGCGGCGATCGGTTCGGCTGAACTTGTGCTGGACCGCCAGGACGTCGCGCGCCGCCTGCTCCAGCCTCTCGTACTCCGGTGTCTCGTAATTGAACCAGATGGAATCGAGGTAGTGTGTGTCCTTCAAATCACTCATGGTGGTGAAAGGGACGTAGATGGCGCGATTGATGTCGTCGTCGCCCTCTTGCATCTTCGCGCTCAGGATGCCGACCACCTCAAAGCTGAGGCCATCAATGCGGATACTTTCACCCAGGGCGTTTCGCCCCGAGAAAAGTTTTTCCTTGGCCTCGGAGCCGATGACCGCGACCCGGGCACGCTGCATCTCATCCTGCATGTTGTAGAAGCGTCCTTGGCCCAGTTTGAGTGCGCGCACGGAATCAACATTCGGATAATTTCCCGTAACCCCGAAAGTAAAGGTACGTGTGTCGAACTGAATGTTGCACTGCTTGCTGACTTCAGGAGTAATGTGCGTGATCTGCGGAAGATTTGTGGTGAGCGTGTCCACATCGTCCATGGTGAAACGGATGGGAACGCCTGCCTTCTGGCCGCCAGCCTGCATGGAAGTGCGCCCCGGAACCAGTATCATCAGCTTGGTGCCGAAGTTGGCGAAGATGTTGGCACAGGCCCGTCCAAAGCCGTCGCCGTAGGCAAGCAGCATAACCACGGTGGCGATGCCCCACGCCATGCCGAGCATAGTGAGCGCAGTACGGCGGCGATTGTGCCGCATCGCTCCGTAGGCCTCATGAAATAGATCACGAAACATTTCTTAGTCCTGACGCAGCGCTTCCACCGGCTGCAGCATTGCCGCTTTGCGCGCCGGATAAAGTCCGGCAATCACTCCCGCGACCGTCAGGCTGGCGATCGCCAGAAACGCTGACATGGGCACAATCTTCGGGGGATCAAAACCTCCGGGCCCCTGCTGCGTGCCCAGAACCGCCATCAAACCAGCCGCGAACCCCATACCGACGAGTCCGCTGAACAGCGTGAGCAGTATGCCCTCCAGGAAAAACTGCAGCAAAATGCTGCGGTTGGTGGCGCCGAGTGCCTTGCGCAATCCAATCTCCCGGGTGCGCTCGCTCACCGTCACCAGCATAATATTGATCACGCCAATCCCGCCTAATGCCAGCGTTACCAGGCCGACAGCTCCGAGAAACATGTTCATGGCGTCGAAGATAAGACCGACCGCTTTGGAGTTCTGAATGGTATCCCAGCCCTCGAAGGCATTCTTATCGCGATAATCAAAACCGTGGTTGCGCGCAATGAGCTTGCGAACTTCATCCTGCGCGATTATGTGTTCGTCGGTAACTCGCGGTTGGTAATTAATGAATGAAATGGAGTTCTCGTGGTTCTCGCCCTTGAGCGGAAACAGCGTCGCCATCACCCGGTATGGGATGTAGCCGCGCATGTTGGTCGAGTTATCGTCGCCCCGTCCGACGCGCTGCACGGTGCCGATGACTTCGAAGGTGATGTCGTTCAGAATGATGGTTGCACCCAAGGCGGGGCGGCCGGGAAAAAGGTTCTTGACCAGTTCATCCCCCAGAACGATCACGTTGCGTCTCTGGGATTCGTCCAGCCCGTTGAGCCAGCGTCCTGAATTAAGAGGGAGATATCTTATGTCGGCGAACTGCGGTTCGACTCCGGCAATCTCTCCATTCGCGCTCGCGAATTCGCTGACCGCCCGCACATCGGTGCGAATCAGCACCGGAGAAGCGTTGCGCACATGCGGCGCTTCCTTGCGGACGTCCAGATAGTCCTGATAGGTAAGCAAGTAGTTCCGCGCGGAGCTCATATTGCCCTGCACCACCGGAGCGCGCCCGGGAAAGATGAACATAATGTCTTTGCCGTACTGCGCCATCTCACGCTTGTTGCCGGAGCGGAAACCTTCACCTAGACCTACCAGCAGCAGTAAAGAGCCCACGCCCCACGCGATGCCGAACATAGTCAGGAATGAACGCAGCTTGTGCGCCCACAGGGTGCGGAAGATTTGCGCGAAGATGTCCAGCAGCATCCGCATAATCTAAGGATACGTGTATTTGACGTATTTCGTTCGGAGTTCGGTAGCAACGGGCTGAGGTTAATGGCCAGGCTAGATTTGCTGCCCAGGGGACTGGGGAAAACGGTGAAGACGAGAACAGAACAGCCCCTCACACCGTACGAAAACCCAAATCCCGACGTCATCCTGAGCGAACGTAGTCCGCGAAGGATCTCGCGCGTACAACGAAAACTCTCTGCTCGGCCTCCGCGAGATCGATCCGAAGAAGTTTGGGGTGGCGCAGCGCTTGCGCTGCGATAACCGTCTTGGAATGAGTAAGGGGGTTTAACTCCGAGGCAGCACAGATTGTTTTCCGCAGCCGTCTAGAGCTTCCGCCACACGTCCTTGAAGTCGAAAAAGCCCTTTTTCCCGGCGAGCCACTCAGCGGCCCGCACCGCGCCTTCCGCGAATCCGCGGCGGGACTTGGCATCATGGCAGAGGTAGATTCTGTCGCTCGGCGAGTCGAGCACCAGTTCATGCATTCCGACTACATCCCCTTCGCGGAACGAAGTGATTTCAAGTTCGGTTCCTGAGGCGTCCTGAATGATTCTCTGCAGCGTGACGGCCGTTCCCGAGGGCGCGTCCTTCTTCTGAGCATGATGCCGCTCGAAGATCTGTCCGAAATACTGATGATCGAGAGCGGCTGCCGCGTTTCGCGCAACCTCGAAAAACAGATTTACCCCGACCGAAAAATTCGCGCCATACAGCATACCGATTCCACATCTCGGGTCTTCCACCATCGCCCGGATTCGCGCCAGCTCGCCGTACCAGCCAGTAGTTCCAACTACAACGCTTTTCTTGGCTCGGACGCACGCTTCAACATTCCCGAGCACCGCGGCCGGAGTGGTGAAATCGATGACCATATCGATCGCAGCCAGGTTGTCCGCAGTGAGCGCAGAGGCTCTCGCATTCTCAGCCGCGCCCAGCACCTTCACCTGATGGCCTCGCTGGCCGGCCACTTCCGCGACCAGCGAACCCGTCTTGCCTCGGCCTAGGATCAGAATGTTCATGAAAAGAAAATCTCTCGGCGCACTCTGCCACAGTTCTCAGCGTACTCTGCGTTCTAAGGTTTCGTTCAAGCAAATACCTCCGGATCCAGGTCCGAAAAAAACGTCTTGTGCAGCCGCCGAATCACTTGCGGCACTTCGTCCTCTTCAATCACGAAGGTCAGATTGATCTCCGACGCGCCCTGCGAAATCATGCGGATCTTCACGTCAGAAAGTTCCCCGAAAACGCGTGCTGCAATTCCCGGAGTCTCCCTGAGATTTTCTCCCACCAAACAAACGATCGCCTTGCGGCCTTCATATTTTACATCCGCCAATTTCGCCAGGTCAGCCGCCAGCGCCGGGATCGACTCATTAGAATCCACCGTCAGGGATACGCTCACTTCCGAAGTGGAGACTACATCCACGGCGACTCGATGCCGGTCAAAAGCTTCGAAAATCGCACGCAGAAAACCGTGGGCGAGCAGCATCCGCGGAGCCGCGACATCGATGATGGTAATGCGTTTCTTAGCAGCAATGGCCTTGAAAGAATTCCTGCAGTGGGGCACGCGCGCCGAGATGCGTGTTCCTTCGCAGTCTGGATTCCGCGAATTCAGCACGTAAACCGGAATGTTGCGCTGAATCGCCGGCAGCACCGTAGCCGGATGCAGCACTTTCGCCCCAAAGTAGGCCAACTCCGCTGCTTCATCGAAGCTGATGACCTTGATCCGCCGCGCCTCCGGGCACATATTCGGATCGGTGGTCAGCATTCCGTCCACGTCGGTCCAGATTTCGATGCGCTCTGCACCCAAACCCGCCCCAACGATGGCGGCGGAATAGTCGGATCCGCCGCGCCCAATCGTGGTGGTGATTCCTGCCTTGGTGGCGCCGATGAAACCACCCATGACCGGCACGCGGCCCTTGTCCAGCACTGGCTGCACCTTCGACTTTAGCCGCTGGTTCGTCTCTTCCATCAAGGGAGCGGCCCGCATGTGCTCAGCATCGGTTACAACACACTCGCGCGAATCCACCATCGTCGATTGAAGGCCTTGGGCGGAAAACGCGGCGCTGACAATCCTGCTGGAGAGAATCTCGCCGAATGCCGCGACGTGATCGGTGGTGCGCGGCGTTAACTCGCCAACCGCCGCGATGCCGCGCAAGAGTTCGTCCAGCGCCTCAAAGTAAACTCCCAGATCGCCGTGGAATTCCGTGAACAGCGCTGTTCCAAGAAGTTCGCCCGCAGTGTTGTAATGCCGTTCACGGAGGGCTCGGGACAGACTAAGCGCATTCTTGCGATCGCCATTGCCGGCGGCCCGCGCCATCGCCAGTAACTGGTCCGTGACCTTGGACATGGCGCTGACCACGACTACCGGCTTTTGCGCCAGTCGTCCTTTAACAATTTCCGCGGCGCGCTCGATGGCCTTGGCGTCCTGCACCGAGGTCCCGCCAAATTTCATCACGATCATTGGCAGACGTACCTCGGACGCGGATTTTCTCGGTCAGGCGCCCCCACTCTGCTGCATGAAGACGTGCGGCTCTTCACCCCAAATAACCCCGCACTTTGAGCAATTCAGCATTCAGCAGGGCAGCCCCCGCCGCGCCTCGAATGGTGTTATGGGAGAGCACGGTGAACTTCCAATCCAGAACACCGCAGGGCCGCAATCGCCCGACGGTAGCTGTCATCCCGTTGCCCGACTCGACGTCGAACCTGGGCTGCGGCCGGTCTGCCGACGCCGTATAGCGTACGGGCTGTTCTGGAGCACTGGGTAGCTGCAATTCCTGGGGCACACTTCGGAAGTCGTTCCACGCCTTGATAATCTCTTGCGGCTGCGCCTTGCTTTTCAGCTTCACGGAAACCGATTCAGTATGCCCATCCTCCACCGCCACCCGATTGCAATGCGCACTCATGGCAAATTCCGCCGGGACGAAACCAGACCCATTCAGCCCGCCCAGAAGCTTACGCGTCTCCTCCTCCATTTTTTCTTCTTCTTTCGAAATGTAAGGGATCACGTTGCCCAAAATGTCGAGCGAAGCCACGCCCGGATATCCCGCTCCACTCACCGCCTGCATCGTAACCACCATGACGGTCTCGAGACCAAATAAATCCTGCAAAGGTTTCAGAGCCATGACCAACCCAATCGCGGAGCAATTCGGGTTCGTCACCACAAAGCCACCCGACGACTTCCTCCAGCTCTGACACTCGATCATCTGAATATGATCAGGGTTGACCTCCGGAATCACCAGCGGCACGTCGCGCTGCATTCTCAGCGCACTGGAGTTGGTGACCACGGCGCATCCTGCGGCGGCGAAGCGAGGCTCCATTTCAGCCGCAATCGAAGCGTCCAAGGCCGCGAAAATAATCTTCGGAGCCCCTTCCTGCGTAGCCGGAGACACACGCATTTCCGCCACCCGCGCAGGCAAGGGCGTTTTCATCTTCCAACGCGCCGCCTCGCCGTACAAGCGGCCTTCAGAGCGGTCGGAAGCCGCCAGCCACGCCACCTCGAACCACGGATGGTGTTCCAGCATTTGCACAAAGCGCTGCCCCACCATTCCCGTCGCGCCCAGGATCCCCACAGGAGTCTTTGTCGACATAGTTGAATTGCATTTTACAACAGGCCATCCGCACCAGAACCCCAACCCGCCAGTCGCCAAGCCTCGCGTAACCTCCGCCCACACGAAGTGCCGCAAAAACACCGTCAGAATCAACTACAGAAATTTCGCCCTCCGCCGATAGAAGAACCTGAGGACTAAATATGCCCGAGCTACGCCAGAACTACTTCACCAAAGAGTGGGTCATCATCGCCACCGAGCGCGCCAAGCGTCCTGAAGAATTGGCCAGCAAACGCCCCGTCAAGGTCGTGCCTCCCTTTGTAGAAGCTTGTCCCTTCTGCTCTGGCAACGAAAGCAAAACTCCACCTGAGGTAATGCGCTTTCCGGCCAACGGCAGCGGCCCCTGGCAGGTGCGCGTCGTGGCCAACAAATTCGCTGCCTTGTCGCCCGACATCCAGCCCACCCGCACCATCCATCGCTCCCTCCGCAGCATGGGAGGCTTTGGCGTTCACGACGTCATTATCGACACGCCCGACCACTCGCACTCGATCGCCCAAATGTCGGATGCGCACGTAGCCAACGTCCTGCGCGTTTACAAGTCTCGCTACGAGGCCTTGAGCCTCGATCATCGCATTGCCCACGTTACGATTTTCAAGAACCACGGCGCCGACGCTGGCGCCAGCCTGGAGCATCCTCATTCCCAACTGATCGCCACTCCAGTCATCTCCCATCAGGTGAGGGAGCGTTTCCAGCAGGCCTTGAATCACTATGACGAATACGGTGAGTGCATGTTTTGCCAGTCTCTGGAAGAGGAAATTGCAGATCGGGAACGGGTGGTCCTCATGACCGAGCATTTTGTCGCCCTGGAGCTCTATGCCTCGCCCACCCCCTTCTGCACTCCGATTTACCCGCGCCGGCACATGGCCAGCTTCGGCGATATCAGTGCATCTGAGATCGCAGACTTAGCCCGGGTGCTGCGAACCGTTCTGGCGAAGCTCTACCACGGTCTGGGAAACCCGGACTTTAACTTCACCATTCGCAGCGCCCCCGCCGAATACGTCGGAGTAAAGCACTTCCACTGGTATATCAGCATCATCCCGCGTCTAACCCGCATGGCGGGCTTCGAACTGGGTTCTGGGATGTTTATCAACACTGTTTTGCCAGAAGCCGCAGCAGAGTTCCTGCGAAATGTGAAGGTCGAACTGGCGGCAGGAGCAAGTTGATACGGTAGAGACATTGCTGGCAATGTCTTTGGCTAACGCTTACGCGGCGTCACTGCGCTTCCGCTCCTCCGGTTCGCCCGTGTGCTCCGGACCTCCACCCGGTTCCGGAAAGTCCGTGTCAGCCGACTTCAACAGCGGATCCTGATCCCGATGTCCAAGCTGGCCCTGCATCGACGTATTGTCCGACTGGTCCCTCTCGTCCTGTTCCACAGCGCCTTTCGAGCGGTCCTGATCTTTAGTAATCGTCACAATAATTTCTCCCCAGTGGCAGAGAACCATGCCTATAATTAGCCTACTCTGAAACTACCCAACCCGGCAGCGGTTTTTCTGATGTATTTGAGAAAAATCCTGAATGGACTTGGAGGACCCATGAAGCGACTGGTTTTTGCCTCAGCTGCAGTTTTGCTCTCGACTTTGACCCTCTGCGCGCAAAACGGATCGTCCGTGCCGGTTGTGACCATCCCTGGATCAATGGGATCTCAGAAGCATCCACACAACAAGCAGCATAACAAGCAAAAGCCGCACCACCCTCAGCATCACAGCAGCATTAGCGCCCGCCGTTGATCCGGATATCGGATCCGGAAATCGCCAGCCCTACTCGCCCGGCGCCCGCGCCGCTGTTGTCGACACTCCCAACTTCTTCAGCCGATCCTTAGCCTGGAGCGCTTCGTTCGAACGCGGATAGCGCTGGATCACGTGCCGAAGCTGCGCAATCCCATCGTCCGTCTTTCCCAGTTCGATGAGCGCCAATCCCTTCTTCAAATCCGATGACGGAGCCTTGTTGCCGGTGGGAAAGTTCTGCAGCACTTGGTCGTAATAGGTGACGGCTTCCTGAAAGTTTCCCGTTTTGTAGGCGAGCTCCGCCAGATAAAAATAAGCGTTTCCCGCAAGATCGGTGTTGGGATAGAACTTCACATAGTCCGAAAATTCCTGCTTTGCCAGGTCATTCTTCGCCGCGTTGTAATCCCGCAGCCCGTTGTTGTACAGCACATCGGGAGGCGGAGCCTGCGCCAGTGCCTGCTGCTGTGCCTGTTGCGCCGCCTGTCCTGCTGCCACACTCTGCTGCGCGGCCTGCATATCTTCCAATTGCTTGCTGACCTTCGCCAGGCGCGCTTTTAATTCGTCGAGAGAATCATTGAGCGACTGGATCTGGCCCGAAAGCTGGTCCACCTTGCCGCCATTGTCGGTTTGCAACTTTTCCAGGCCGCCCTGAACCGCCGTGATGGACGCCGCCACTTTATTCATGCTGTCGGTGTTCTGATCCATCAGGTGCTGCATGACCCCCATGCGTTCGTTGAACGACTGCTGCATCTTCGTCATCTGGTCCTGCAGGTTCTGCACCTGGGTCATTAACTGAACCATCTCTTTGCTGACGCCCCAGGCCGGCGTCCCGTTTGCCCAGAAACCGATCAGCAGCACAACCATGGTCGAATATCGATAAATTTTCATAGCGTGTTCCTTGAGTTCCAAAACTTGAATTACAAATCCGCCGTAGAAACGTAGCTAGCTACGTTTTTACAGTCGAGAGACGATCGCCCGTCCGGCGTCGACCTCGGCCACGTTCTATTGTGAAGGATAGCGCGCTCCAGACACAGTTGTCTCGGAGGTTCCGCTGCGCGTGCGGCTTTGCCGGAAAAACTGAGGTGCGGAACGAGCCACCCTCCGCACCTCCACTGACTATTTCTGATACACGAAATGGCCACGGCGATTCTGCTGCCAACAGGCTTCGTTGGATTCAGTGCAGAACGGCTTCTCCTTGCCGTAGCTGATCGTCTTGATGTTGCTTGCGCTGACCCCACCCTGCGTCAACGCGCTCTGCACCGAGCCGGCTCGGCTGTCGCCCAGGGCCAGGTTGTATTCGGTCGACCCGCGCTCATCGCAGTGTCCCTCGACTACAAAGTGCATATTGGGATGCTGCCTGAGGAACGCGATATCCGCCTGCAGTGAACTCTGCTGGTCAGACCGAATATCCGATTTGTCGTACTCGAAGTAAATATCCTTCACATTCTGCGCGAACAACTCCTCTTCGCTCGGTCCAGCCGCGGGCGGAGGGGGTGGTGGAGGCGAAGTCACGGTCACTCTCGCCGTTGCCTGCTGGGTACCTCCGGCTCCCTTGGCCGTGAGCGTATAAGTAGTCGAGTCGGACGGGGTTACCGACTGCGACCCGCCCGCCTGCACGGCTCCCACGCCGTCGATGCTCACGTCGGTGGCATTTGAGGTCTGCCATGTGAGCGTGGTCGATTGTCCCTTCTCAATGCTGTTGGGACTCGCCGTGAGCGAGGCCGTCGGCGCTGCTGGCGGTGGCGGCGCTGGTGGTGGTGGCGGTGGTGTCTTCTTATGGCAAGCGCCTAGAAACAGGATGGCACCTAACGCGAATATAAGCGTGAACCACTTCATTCTCTGCTGCTTCACTTTTCCTCCCTGTATCGCGCGCCGCTGCCCACAACGCGCGCTTCAGAATCCATAGCGGGGCGGGTTCACTTCTCCGCCTCCGGGCCAGTTAATCCCAGTTACTCAAAGAGCGACATTTTTCTTCTCTTTTTGAACGGCGTAATTCCCTTTTTTAATTGACGTCATTCCGAAGCCCCAGCGGGGCGAGGAATCTCGCGCGTACGATTTCGCCTTCCCCTACTTCCAACTCCAATTCGGCTGCGAATTGCTACCCGTAAACGTCAACTGCTTCTGATTACTCCCATCCGCCAGCATCGACCAGATCTGCTCCCCACCCGCTCGGCTGGACTGAAAAACAATATGCCGACCATCCGGCGACCACGACGGAAAATCATTTCGCCCCCCATCATGCGTCAGTTGTACCCACTGCTTGCTGGCCGCGTCCATCAGGTAAATATCCGACGCCCCCGGAGCGCCAGGCCCGTAATGTCGAGTCCACGCAAACACTAGAAATTGCCCGTTCGGCGACCATGCCGGCGATACCGCATATCCCTGGTCAGTAAGCCGCTGAATATTGGTCCCGTCCGCCTCCATGGTGTAAATCTGCGGCAACCCGCTGCGCCCGCTTACCCATGCGATTTGGGCCCCGGTCTTACGATTCCACACCGGCGAAACATCCGGCCCCTTGAAAGACGTAATGCGCTTGAGATTTCCCCCCGATTGATCCACCACATAAATCTCTGGGTCTCCCGAACGCGACGAAGAAAACGCCAGCCTTGTGCCATCGGGGGACCATGCCGGCGAGAGATTTGTACCGCCAAACGAGGGAAATTTAACCAGGCGATTGAGATCCATCGAATACATCAAAATGTCCCAACCAGATTTCGTCAGCGAACTGAAAGCCAGGCGTGAGCCGTCGGGCGAAATCCGTGGAGACAGGGAAATCGAACCCAGATGCGTGATCTGCCGCTGGTTTGCCCCATCGTAATCCATCACCCAGATTTCCTTGTGCCCGCTGCGGCTGCTCACAAAGTAAATCTGGCTCTCCGCAATACCAGGAATACCGCCGCCCAGCCGGAAGATAATCTCGTTCGCGAACTTGTGCGCGATGGTGCGGGCAGCAGCCGGGGTAGCCGTATCCTGATACTGCTTGCCCAGCACCTGGGGCGACGTAAGGTTCTTGACGTCATACAGCCAACCCTGCACCGTAACGTTGTTGCCGGTTACACCCAGGTTGCCGAACACCAGCATCGATGCATTGGGAGGAGGACCATTCCACGCACTAAACTGCACCTCCGTCGGCGTGCCCGGAACTGCCACTGGATAAAAACTCTTCGACGCCATGTCGAAGATCCCGGCGCTTTCCAGATCATTCCACAGAGTGTCGTTGAAAACCTTGAGCAGGTCAGCGTTCTTGGCGTCCGAAGTGGAAGGTTTAAAATCGGGGACCGCGAGGCGAACTTTCTCCATCCCCAGGCCCGTGCCCGTTTTAATCCAGTCTTGCTGGGCCAGACAAGGAGTCACAACAAGAACCGCCGCCAAAAGAAGAAAGAAAACGGCAACGACTAAGCGAGATTTGATTGTGACGTAGCGCGTGCCGGTCGTCCTCTTGCCGATACCAGCCCTAAGACCTCTACTAATCGTATGATGACGACCATCGAACTGCAAGTTGCCCTTGTGCATTCCCCATCCGTTCTCGGCCCGAGTTTGATGCTGATGCATCATTAAAGCCAGAGAGCTACAAGCTAGAAGCTAAGAGCCAGAAGCTAGAAGCCGCTCTTATCTCTTGTAATCGAACCAGAACTCCACAGAAACCTTGCTCTCAGAATAATCCGATGGAAGCGGGCCAAAAGTATCAATGCGCTGCAAGGCCCTTACCGCCGACTGATCCAGCGAAGGTACACCGCTCGACTGCTCGACCTGCACATTCGTCGGGTGACCATCGCGCTTGATGTCAAATGTCACATACACCCTCTGCGCCTCGGTGATGCGCGGATCCACTTCGTACTTGAGCCAGTTCTCGGAAACCTTCTGCTGCACCACCCGCACGTACCAGGCATAGCGTGAACCAAAATCGCCCCCACCACCCGTGAAGCCAAATCCGCCTTTCGCCCCCGCCGCATTGAAGGTTCCATATGGGCCGCTGACCGGGCCGCCTTGTCCGAATGGAACTACGTTGCTGGGTTCTTCTTCTGGCTGAGGCTTGGGCTTTTGCTGAGCGCTGCTTCGTGGCGTCGGCTTGATCTTTGCATTCTTGTCGGGAATCGGAATCGCTTCCGGCTCTTTCTCCTCCGTCTTCGGAAGCGACTGGGTCAGCCCCTTGGATTCATTCGCCAGAACATTCTGCGTTTGCACCGCGCTGGCGGGCAGAGGAACCGAGCTGACCAGGGTTACTCCCATCGCGTCTCCGCCGCCGCCCGCGCCCCAATTGCTGCCGCCGCTGCCATGCCACACAAGCGCATACAAAATGATGGAGCCCGCAACCGCGATGTGCAACCCAACCGACCACGCCAGATTGCGAAACCAGTTGTCGTGTTCGAAAAATATCTCAGCGTTTGCTTCCATGGCTGTCGAGCGGCTGCGTGACGATACTTACGTTCGTGATTCCCGATTGCTTCACCGCATCCATGACGGTCGCAAAGGCGCCGAAGGGCACGTTCTCGTCCGCGCGGATAAAAATGGACTGGTGCTGCGGATCCCGAATCTTCTGATGCAGCTTCGCAGCAATCTCATTGATGTTGATGGGATCGTTCCCCAGAAAGACGCGCTGTTGCTTGTCCACGCTGATGACCAGCCGCTCCTCGGTGATCTCTTTGACTGTACGCGTCTTGGGAACGCTCACCTCGATCCCCGATTGCAGCACCGGCGCCGTCACCATGAAAATAATCAGCAACACCAGAACCACGTCCACCAGCGGCGTAACGTTGATGTCAGAGATAGAAGATTGCGTGCGCCCGTTGGAAGCCGTGAACGCCATTACCTCCGCACCTCCGGAGCCGCAGGCTGCGACCGCTCCACAGCGTTCAGCATCTCTAGCGCAAAATCATCACCCCGCGCCGCAAACTCCCGGATGGAACTCCCCAGCAAGTTGTACCCAATCACCGCAGGAATCGCAGCCGCCAATCCCGCCGCAGTAGTAATCAAAGCCTCCGAAATCCCCGGAGCCACCGCCCGAAGCGTAGCCCCCCCCGCAGTCCCCAACCCATGGAACGCATCGATAATTCCCCAGACGGTGCCGAAGAGGCCTACGAAGGGGGTTACGGCGCCCGTTATTGCTAGCCAGGGCATGTTGCGCTCGAGGCGCGTGACTTCTTCTGAGCAGGCAATCTGCATGGCGCGCTGCATTGCGATACTGCTGCCTTGGCGCTTGTGTTCCGCGAATCCGTTTTCGAAAACCGCTACTAACGGACTGGGCTTGAACTGCTCGGCTACGGCCGAGACATCCTGCAGGCGCTGCGCTTTGCGGAAGGCGCGCACGAAGCGTCCACTCTGCACGCGAGCGCGCCGTACGAGGCTCCACTTGGAAAGAATGATCGCCCACGAGATGACGCTGAAAATTAATAGGGATAAGAGGACGACCTTCGCGACGGGACCGGTTTCTCCGACTAGATCGACGATCTCTCCGCCAACCACCGCTGCCAGGGGTAAGGGAAAATGCATTTTATTTGGAGGCTCTCGCAATTATAGACGAACATTGTCGGCTTCTTGGAGAGCGTATCGCATCCATTAACGGGATTTCACTGTAGATGACTCGACTGAGAACACATAACTGGCAACTCGCACCTGAACGCCATGGCCCCTGGGGCTAAAGCCCATATTTTTGTTGGCCTGGGCGGCACGGCTGAAGCCGTGCCCTTCCCAAAGCGTTTATGGATTGCGTTCCCAGGCCATTTGTGAAATGCGTTATGGTTTTCATGTTATTCTGCGCTCAACTTCTGGCGTCCCAGGACAGCGCGTGCTCTCCGAACTGCGGCTCGAAAACTACGCGGTCATTGACAGTCTGGCGGTCGAGTTTGCTGCTGGCTTGAATCTGTTGACCGGCGAGACCGGAGCCGGGAAATCTATTCTGATTGACGCGCTCGCGTTTCTTCTCGGCGAGAAGGCTTCGACCGACGTGATTCGCACCGGCACCGATCGTGCCGTGATGACCGCCGTTTTTGAAATCGATGAGCGCAGCGAAAAGGTCGTGGCTCGAATTCTTGCAGCCAACGGCATCGACCCCAACGACGAGGACGAATCCATCATTCTGCGCCGCGAGATCGCACTGGGCGGCAAGGGCCGCGTCTTCATCAACAATCAGCCCGCCACGGTCGGCGTTTTGCGCCAGCTTGCCCCGTATCTCGCCACCATCCACGCGCAAAACGAATCCATCCTGTCGTTCGATGCCGCGGCGCGGCTGGAACTTCTTGATGCCTTTGCCGGCACTCAGCTCGATGCTGTCAGCGAAGCTTTCGCCAGCTGGAAGAGCACTGCCCATCGCATCGAAGAACTCGAACACGGCGAGCAAGACCGCCTGCGGCTGCTCGACCTGTGGACTTTCCAGAAGCGAGAGATTGAAGATGCCAAGCTGCAGCCCGGTGAAGACGAGCGGCTCGAAACCGAGAAGCGCGTTCTGGCGAATGCCGAGAAGATTTACAGCGCGGCCATGAATGCCTTCGACTTGCTCTACGAAGGCAGCGCTTCGACCTCGTCGTCGTTGCGCACTGCGCAGAAGCACATCGAAGAATTGTCGCGCTACGAACCCAAATTCCAGGAGGCGCTGGCGGCGATCGAGACCGCCCGCATCAGCGTCGAAGATGTGGGCGCGACGCTCCGCGATTACGCTGGCGGAATTCAAGCATCGCCAGAGCACCTGGCCGAAGTCGAAGACCGCCTCGCGGTTATGGATCGATTGAGGCGCAAATACGGTCCCACGCTCGATGATGTGATTCATCACGGCGAAGAAGTCCGCCGCAAACTTTCCGAGATGGAAAACAAAGACGAAATTCTGGCCCAGCTCCGCGCCGAGCTGGCGCAAGCGGCGCAGGAGTATCTGCGCGCGGCGCGGGCCATTTCGAAGAAGCGCTATGAATCGGCCCGCAAACTCGAAAAGCTGGTCGAAGCAGAGATCAATGATCTGGCCATGAAGTCTAACTTTCACATCGAGGTCAGCGGGACGGATGAAGCAGGGAACTGGACCGGGTCCGGCTTCGACGAGGTCGTGTATTTGATATCGACAAACCCGGGTGAACCGCTGCGACGGCTGGAGCACATTGCCTCCGGCGGCGAACTGTCGCGAGTGATGCTGGCGCTAAAGGTGAGCGTGGAAGCGGGACAAAGCAAGAAAAGTGTGGCGCGGGCGTCTTCGCCCGTGCACCGAACTCTCATCTTCGACGAAATCGACACCGGCATCGGCGGACGCGCGGCTGAAGCCGTGGGCAAAAAGCTGAAGGCATTGTCGCGAGCCAATCAAGTGCTCTGCGTGACTCACCTGCCGCAGATCGCCACCTTTGCCGACCATCATTATGTGATCGAAAAGAAAACCTCGGCCGACCGCACCCGCACAGCGGTGCGCCTCATCACTGGTGAGGAGCGCACCGAAGAAGTCGCCCGGATGTTGAGCGGGGCTAAGTTGACCGAGACTTCGCGCAAGCACGCTGAGCAGATGCTGAAGACGAACGCGTGATCCATGAACGAATCGCCGAAAAAACTGCTCGTTCGGCGCGCATTGGGGAAATCCAACCTAAGTCGGGCTTCTTTCTGGAAGTGGGACAAAGCAAGGTCAAAGTCCCCACCTTAACGTCGAAAAGCATGACGTTAGGATGGGCCACCCGCCCCTCGCTTTGCTCGGGATGACAACGGTTGGGATTCTGATGGGGACCTGGAGAGTGCAGAGATCCTTCGTTGGCAGGCCTTCGCGTTGCTCAGGCCTGCGCTTCCTCAGGATGACGGCGGGTGGAGAGGTTTGCGGGACTGGCTTGCCGTACCCACATCTCGAAAACCGCGAGATGTGGGGTACCCGGGTTTTCTGATACTGAGGACTGCAGATCCCCTCGCTTTGCTCGGGATGACAAGAATTGGATTTTGTTTGCGGGGTGGGAGTACAGAGATCCTTCGTTGGCAGGCCTTCGCGTTGCGAAGGCCTGCGCTTCCTCAGGATGACGGCAAGAGTTGAGGGATTTGCGGGACTGGCTTCCCGACACCCGCATCTCGAAAAAGCGCGAGATGTGGGGCACCCGGGTTTTCTGATACTGAGGGCTGCAGATCCCTCGCTTTGCTCGGGATGACAAGAATCGGATTTTGTTTGCGGGGTGGGAGTACAGAGATCCTTCGTTGGCAGGCCTTCGCGTTGCGACGGCCTGCGCTTTCTCAGGATGACGGCAAGGGTTGACGGAAAATCTTATGTTAGCTAAACTATATTAGCTAATATAAGGTTATGGAAACCATTACCATTCACAAGGCGAAGACTCAGCTTTCGCGGCTGATTGAGAAGGCTTGCCGGGGTGAGGAAATCGTCATCGCACGAGGGTCGAAGCCGGTAGTGCGGCTGGTCGCGATTGAGGATTCGCGCGGCAATCGGAAGCCGGGGGCATTGAAGGGAAAGATTCATGTCGGCCCGGAGTTTTTCGAGCCTTTGCCGCCCGATGAGCTGGAGCGGTGGGAGTAGAGCAGAATGCATCTTCTGCTCGACACCCACACCCTGTTGTGGTGGCTGGAAGAAAATCCCGCTTTGCCGCGTTCCGCGCGCAAACTTATCGCAAACAAAAGCAACGACGTTCTCGTAAGCGCCGCCTCGGCGTGGGAAATTGCAACTAAAGTGCGCCTTGGCAAACTTCCGATTGCCATCGACTTGGCTCACGATTTCAGCGCCTATCTTGAGCGGGAGCGATTTGAAACTCTTGCGGTGAGTGCTGAACATGGCATTCGCGCTGGCTTGCTGCCGGGGCCGCACAAGGACCCGTTCGACCGCATGCTGATTGCTCAAGCGCTCGCCGAAAATCTGGTGATTGTGAGCAACGATATTGTGTTCGATGGGTACCGGGTCGAACGGGCTTGGTAAGTTCATCCCTGGCGAGAGTACAGAGATCCTTCGTTGGCAGGCCTTCGCTTTGCGCAGGCCTGCGCTTCCTCAGGATGACGGCGGGTTGAGAGAGGTTTGTGGGACTGGCTTGCCGCACCCACATCTCTCGAAAATCGCGAAAAGTGGGGCACCCTGCAGCGGGTGCTTTCAATGCAATGCAAGGCAGAGTCAAAGTCCCCACCCTAACGTCGAAAAGCACGACGTTAGGATGGGGCACCCGCCGATTTATGGGTTGGCTTCAGCAGCCGCCAGGCTTCGCGGTATTTCTCGTACCGGTAACAGGCTTTGCGGGGGACGTTGGGATGGAGGCAGAGGCGCTTGCGGCCTCGGGTGGCTTCGATGGGGATGATGTACCAGACCTTCTCGGGGACGACGTAGGCGACGATGAAATCGATTTCGTCCTTAGTGTAGATGTCGTGAGCTCCCCAGCAGCCGTGCGCACTTATCTCGTAGACACCGCGCTTGGCGGTGCGAGTGGACTTTACTTGCACGCGCCATAGGCGGCGGTTCCAGCTCAGGATGAAGTCGAAACGTTCGCTGTCTCCGTAGGGTTTGGCGACTCCGAAGCCGAGGCTGGCTGCCTTGCTCATGAAGGCTAGTTCGGCCAGTTCTCCCTGGCGTTTGCGGGTGGGGCGGCGGGGATTGCCGCGCGGTAGGATGCTGATGCTGGGGCTAGCTTGCTTTTTCATGGCGCAAATAAAGAAAGGCGTCAGCGGTCAGGCTGCGCCTGTCTTTTCTCCTTTTAGGTTGTTCGGAATTTGGGCGCTCAGGGTCGAACGGGCAACAAAAAAGGCGCGGATCGAGTCCGCGCCTTATTTCTGTCTATACTTCTAGACTAGCATAATGGATAGGGTAAACCCGCCAACTTTTTGACTTTATTTTGCTTGTGGAATGAGGGGGTTGCGGGGAAATTGGCGGTTTGGTGGGCTTGACAAGATTTCGGCAGAATGAGGGATTCGGGCGATTTTGAGTTCAGAGCAGACAGCCTCCAAAGGCGGCGGACAGGAGTGTCCGCCCCACACGTGATCGGCGATTGATCCCCGCTCGCTGCTGCATATCGCCGATTACTGCTAATCCTATGCGGTTCTTGGGCTTACGTTGACCAAATTGGTTCTTTCAGGTAGCTTAAATAGATAAAACCATAGTGGGGAAGTGTACCCTTACAGGAACCTTATCGTGCCTAATAGCAATGGCAAGACGCTGCTTTTATTGAAGCCCCGGGGCTTTTGCGCGGGGGTGGTGCGGGCGATTGATATCGTCCGTATCGCTCTGGAGGCTTTTGGGCCGCCGATTTATGTCCGCAAGGAGATCGTGCACAACCGCTTTGTGGTTGAGGAACTGCAGGGCAAGGGTGCGATTTTTGTGGACAGCGTGGACGAAGTTCCGCCGGGCGAGCGGGTGATTTACAGCGCGCATGGAGTTTCGCCGGAGGTGCGGGAGGCTAGCGCGGCGCGCAATTTGCGGGTGATTGATGCGACCTGTCCGCTGGTCACGAAGGTTCACGTGGAGGCGGTCAAGTTTGCCAAGGAAGGCTATTCGCTGATTCTGATTGGGCACCACGATCACGATGAAGTGATTGGAACGCTGGGCGAGGCTCCGGTGGTGACGCAGGTGGTGGGATCGCCGGATCAGGTGAAGTCACTGACCGTGCCAAATCCCGATCGGGTGGCTTACTTGACCCAGACGACTTTGAGTCTGGACGAAACCAAGGACATTATTGCGGCCTTGCGTGCGAGGTTTCCGAATATCAAGGGGCCGGCGGCGCAGGATATCTGTTACGCGACGGAGAACCGGCAAGTCGCGGTGAAGCACGTGGCCTCGGATGCCGATCTGTTGCTGGTGGTGGGTTCGGATAACAGCTCGAATTCCAATCGGCTGGTGGAAGTGGCGCGCAACCTGGGCACCAGTTCGCATCTCATTGACAGCTTCCAAAATATCAGGCCGGATTGGTTGGAAGGCGTAAAGACGATTGCTTTGACGGCCGGGGCTTCGGCTCCGGAGTGCCTGGTGGAAGAAGTGGTGAAGTTTTTAGGCAGCAAAGGATTCGGCAACGTGCAGGAAGTGGAAGTGATGCCCGAGAACGTGCGCTTTGGCTTGCCTCCTGAGATTGTGGAGGCGATTGCCAGCGCCCCTAGCGCAGTGAGTGCGGAGTAAAGAAATAGATATGGACGAAACCTCCCCCGCGTTTTCCGCGTCGAGTGCGCCGCAGTTGCGTTTCGGAAAAATAGACGACTTGGCTAGCAGGGTCGCTGCCGCTGTCGATGGCGCGCGTAAACTCTTATTCTCCCAGCAGCACGAAGAGGGCTACTGGTGCGGCGAGTTGGTCGCTGACACTACTCTCGAGAGCGACTATATTCTGCTGCACACGCTGCTTGGCACTGGCGACCCGGTGCGCTTCCAAAAGTGCTGCAACTGGATTCTCCAACACCAAAACGAAGACGGCGGGTGGGGCATCTATGTTGACGCACCCTCAAATGTCAGCGCCTCGGTCAAGGCCTATTTTGCATTGAAGCTTACTGGGTATAAGGCTGACCATCCCGCTTTGGTTCGGGCTCGGAAGAGAATTCTTGAGATGGGTGGGGTGACTGAGGTCAACACCTTTACCAAAATCTATTTATGTTTTCTGGGGCAGTTCGATTACGACGCGGTGCCGGCCATTCCGCCGGAGATTGTGCTGTTTCCCAATTGGTTCTGGTTCAATATCTACGAAATTTCCTCGTGGTCGCGGGCGATTCTGGTGCCGCTTTCGATTTGCTACGCGAAGAAGCCGTTCAAGAAGATTCCTGATGACATGGGGGTGGAGGAGTTATTTGTCGGCGGCCGCGACAAGTCGCGCATGCGTCTGCACTGGAGCGACAAGCTTATCTCGTGGCGCAACTTCTTCCTGGTTTTCGACCGGCTTACCCATTGGTTCGAGATGGTGCACGTTCGTCCGTTGCGCTGGTTGGCGCTGAGGCGGGCGGAGCAGTGGATGCTAGAGCGCTTCGAGATGAGCGATGGTTTGGCGGCGATCTATCCGTCGATGCTGAACGCGATTATTGCGTTGCGCTGCCTGGGATATTCGCTGGACGATCCGCAAGTGATTCGCGCGCTGGATGAATTCGAGAAGCTCGGCATCGAAGAAGGCGATACCTTCCGCATGCAGCCCTGCATGTCGCCGATATGGGATACGGCGTATGCGATGTTTGCACTTGGCGAGGCGGGGGTGCCGCGTACTGATCCGAGGATGGTCAAGTGCGCCGACTGGATTCTGCAGAAGCAGGTTCGCACCGTCGGCGACTGGAAAGTGAAGAACAAGAAAGGGCAGCCGGGCGGCTGGTATTTCGAGTTCAACAACGAGTTTTATCCCGACGTTGACGACAGCGCGATGGTTTGCCTGGCGCTGGCTCAGGTGGAGCATTCCAACGGCCGCTACCAGCGGGAATCTGTGCAGCGAGCCATTGACTGGATTTTCTCCATGCAATGTAAGTCAGGCGGGTGGGCGTCGTTCGACAAGGACAACACACGCATGGTGTTCGAGCATATTCCGTTTGCCGACCACAACGCCATGCTCGATCCGCCGACCGTGGACATCACCGGACGAATTCTGGAGATGCTGGCGGCGTATGGATACGACAAGAACGATGCGCGGGTGAAGAAGGCGCTGAAGTTCATCCGCGAAGAACAAAAGCCGGATGGCTCGTGGTTCGGCCGCTGGGGCGTGAACTACATTTACGGCACGATGCAGGTGTTGCGCGGGCTGGAAGCGATCGGCGTAGATCATCATGAGCCCTATGTGCAGCAGGGTGCGGAGTGGCTACGGATGATGCAGAATCCTGACGGAGGTTGGGGCGAGACGTGCGGTTCGTATGACGACCCCAGCACAAAGGGCGTAGGTCCAAGCACGCCGTCGCAGACTGCCTGGGCTGTGATGGGCCTCTTGGCGGCGAACGATACGCGGAGTGATTCGGTGGCGCGCGGGGTTGCATACTTGCTGCGAACGCAGAAGAAAAGCGGTGGTTGGGATGAGCCGCAAACTACGGGTACTGGTTTCCCGCGGGTGTTTTATCTTACGTACACGTTGTACCGACAGTATTTCCCGCTGATCGCTTTGACGACTTATAGCAAGGCGATGGCAGGGGCTGCGCAGGGAACTGGGGTGCGGCGGATTGGGTAGTTGGGAAGTTGTGGTGGACGAAGGGATCCTTCGCTTCGCTCAGGATGACGACGAGTGAGAGTGTAGGCATAGCGGCACTGGAGAGAAGACGAATGGCGGTACCAATTTCTCAGATGTGGACGGTGGCGACTTATGTTCTCGGGCAGAAGCTCAGGGGGCGTAAACAGTATCCGCTGGTGCTGATGCTGGAGCCGTTGTTTCGCTGCAATCTTGCTTGCGCGGGTTGCGGGAAAATTCAGTATCCGGCTCACGTGCTGAAGTCCCAGCTCACGCCTGAGGAATGTTTTCGCGCGGTTGATGAGTGTGGGGCGCCGACGGTCTCAATCCCGGGAGGCGAGCCCTTGCTGCATCCGCAGATTGGGGAGATTGTGGAAGGGCTGGTAGCGCGCAGGAAATATATTTATCTCTGCACCAATGCGTTGCTGCTCAAAGAGAAGCTTCATCTCTTCAAGCCCAGCAAATATCTGACGTTTTCAGTTCACATGGACGGACAGCGCGAGCATCATGACTTTTCGGTTTGCCTGGAAGGTGGATACGACAAGGCGATCGACGGGATCAAAGCCGCGCTGGACGGCGGTTTCCGCGTGACCACGAACACCACGCTTTTCGATGGTGCAGATCCCAAGAGCGTGCGCGCCTTCTTCGACGAAATGATGGAGTTGGGTGTCGAAGGCATGATGCTCTCGCCCGGTTACTCGTACGACAAGGCGCCGGATCAGCAACGCTTCCTCGGGAGGGCCCGCACGCGGCGGTTGTTTCGCGCCATGCTTTCCAATCGCAACAAGAAATGGCGATTCAATCAGTCGGCGCTGTTTCTTGAGTTCCTAATGGGCAAGCGCGAGTACGCCTGCACGCCCTGGGGCATGCCAACCTACAACGTTTTCGGATGGCAGAAGCCCTGCTATCTGCTGCAGGACGGTTACGCCGACAGTTTTGCGGAGTTGCTGGAAACAACCGCGTGGGAAAATTACGGGACAGAGTCGGGCAATCCCAAGTGCGCGAATTGCATGGTGCACAGCGGATATGAAGCGTCGGCAGTGAACGATTTGTTCGGGTCAGTGCAGGGCATATGGCAGGAAGTGAAGGCGCGCATGTTTGGCGAATATGAAGACGCTTCGGCGCTCAGGCTACTGGATGAGCCTACCGAGCCAGCGCATGCTGCCCGTCCGTTGGTGCAGATTGGCGCGCCCGAGGGCGAGGAGACGCGGGTTTGAGCGGGCGGGAATCCGGGCACGGACCGTCTGTCTCCATTGATCCGGACTTATTGGAAGTTGCGCCGGGAACGACTCACGAACGGCTTGAGGGATCAGTTCCATCGCTTGCGAACGAGGAAGACCTCCGCAAGGCGCTGGAGCAGGCGTTCGATTATCGCGGCGATGTTTCGATCACGCGGAAAGACGGCACGAAGATCGAAGGCTACATTTTCGATCGCAGTAGTGGAAGCGGGCTTACCGACAGCTTCGTGCGATTGTTGCCGAAAGACGGTTCTCCCCGGATAAAAATCTCCTACGCAGAAATTGCCGCCCTGGCATTTACGGGACGCGATATGGCTGCGGGCAAGAGTTGGGAAAACTGGGTGCGGCATTATTGGGAAAAGAAGGCAGCGGGCGAGAAGGATATTTCGCTGCAGCCGGAGAAGCTGGAGTAGCGTCCGGCAGTTGTCAGTTCCCGGTTCTCAGTTTCAGCGGTTGCTGACAGCTCTTTATGAAGGCTTTTGTTACAGGAGCAACCGGTTTTGTAGGAAGTCACGTGGCGCGGGTTTTGGCCGAGCAGGGGGCCGAGCTGCGGCTGCTGGTTCGTTCCGGCAGTGATCTGAGGAATATCCAGGGGCTGAATGCGGATCGGGTGATCGGCGATCTGCGCGATCCGGAATCCATTGAGAAGGCGATGGCAGGCTGTGACGTGGTGTTTCATGTCGCGGCTGATTACCGGCTCTGGGTACGTGATCCGGAACAGATGTACCGCGCGAATGTAGAGGGTACGCGGGCTGTGCTGGACGCCGCGCGAAAGAACCATGTGCGGCGCGTGGTTTACACGTCAAGCGTTGCGACGATGGGGTTCACCTCGAACGGTCATCCGGCGGACGAGGATTCTCCGGTTTCGCTTGAGGGCATGATTGGCCACTACAAACGGTCGAAATTCATGGCGGAGGAAGTTGCGCTGGAGGCGGGGCGCGGCGGAATGGATGTAGTCGTGGTCAATCCCAGTACGCCAGTTGGAGAAAGGGACATCAAGCCCACTCCCACGGGACGGATTGTCGTAGACTTCCTGAAAAAGAAGTTTCCTGCGTACGTCGATACTGGTCTGAATCTGGTGGATGTCACGGAGTGCGCCCGTGGCCATATCGCTGCGCTGGAGAAGGGAAGAAGCGGGGAGCGCTATATTCTGGGCGGAGAGAATCTGACTTTGAAAGAGATTCTCGACAAACTGGCGGCGATTACCGGATTGCCGTCGCCTAAGGTGAAAGTTCCTTACGTGCTGGCGCTGGCGACTGGCGTCGTGGACGAAGTTGTGACTGGACGCATTCTGGGCCGGGAGCCGCGGGCGACGATTGACGCGGTGCGCATGGGACGGAAGAAGATGTTTGTGTCGTGCGTAAAAGCGGAGCGCGAACTGGGATGGAAGATGGTTCCGGTGGATGGCGCGTTGCGACGAGCGGCCGAGTGGTTTCAGGCGAATGGGTATGCGGGGTGAGGCTGAAGGCATTGCGTGAGAATGCCTTGACGCACATGGGGGCAACTGATTTGGTAGGGATCCTTCGACTCCGCAGCTGAGTCGCTTCGCGAATCAGCTACTGCGCTCAGGATGACAGGTTGGTTTAGGCGTGATGTCGAGTTCAACCAAGATAGCGATGGTTGCTGCTCTGGAGCGGGAGGTGCGTCCGCTGGTGAAAGGCTGGCGCAGGGTTGAGCGCGAATATTTGGGTCGTGGGTTCAACTTTTTCGAGAGTGGACATGCAGTGGTGGTGTGCGGAGGGATCGGAGCGGAGGCGGCTCGGCGGGCGACTGAGGCTGTGATCGCGCTGTATATGCCGGAGCTTGTGCTTTCAGTGGGCTTCGCGGGGGCGCTTGATGCGGAACTGAAGGTGGGCGAGATCTTTTCGCCGAGCCGTGTGATTGACGCCAGGGACGGTAGCAGCGTAGATATTGCTGCGGGCCGTGGCGTGCTGGTTAGCGCTTTAACGATCGCGGGCATGGAACAGAAAGCGAAGTTAGCGGAATCCTACGCTGCGCAGGCAGTCGATATGGAAGCTGCCGCAGTGGCCCGTGGAGCGCAGGCGCGAGGGGTGCGCTTCATGGCGGTGAAAGCGATCTCCGACGAGAGTGCATTCTCGATGCCGCCGCTGGATCGATTTGTGAATCGCGATGGACATTTTCGCCAGGGAAGCTTCGCGGCGAGTGTTGTGGTACGACCTTGGCTGTGGTCAAAGATTTTCCAGCTTGCCCGCAATAGTGCGAAGGCATCGAGGGCGCTCTGCGTTGAGCTGGATCGTTGCATTAGTGAATCGAAAGTTTCGGGGCCGGAGTTGCATCCGGTATCTAGTCAACTGCGGTGATTGAGCCGGACTAGGTCGCGGCCAGGGTTCGTGGCGGAAATTCCATGGAACGCCGATGGTGAGTTGGAGAAGTAGGGATCCCTCACTTCGTTCGGGATGACAAAACTAGAAAGCAGGATAGTTCGGAGGGCAGGGTAAGGATAGATGGCAATCGCGGGACAATTTACGATCGCAGACACGAAGCATTCGATTCCGACCACTATGCGGGCGGCGGTTTACCGGGGCGTTAATGACGTTCGAGTCGAGACCGTGCCGGTGCCAAAGATTGGGCCTGGCGAGTTGCTGGTGCGAGTGCATACTTGCGGTATCTGCGGGACCGATCTCAAGAAGATCTCGAGCGGCTCGCACTCCGCGCCGCGCATTTTCGGACATGAAACCTCAGGCGTAGTGGCGGCGGCCGGGGAGGGAGTCAGACAGTTCAAGCAGGGTGATCGAGTGGTCGTGTTCCATCACATTCCTTGCGGCGAGTGTTACTACTGCCGGCACAAAACTTTTGCCCAGTGTGAGACTTACAAGAAGGTCGGATGCACGGCGGGCTTTGAGCCATCAGGCGGGGGATTCGCCGAATATGTTCGTGTGATGGATTGGATTGTCGATCACGGAACGGTTCGCATCCCCGATGGAGTATCGTTCGAGCAGGCATGTTTTGTGGAGCCGGTGAACACCTGCATGAAGGGGATCGAAACTCTGCAACTTATGCCCGGGGAAAGTGTTCTCGTTATTGGACAGGGTCCGATTGGCATCATGTTGAGTACATTAGCCAAAAGGTCAGGAGCTAGGGTAATCACTTCCGATTTGTATCCCGAGAGGCTTACAATATCTAAAAGCTTCGGATTAGAGAATGCGATCGATGCTTCGCGCGCCGACACCGTGAAAACGGTACGGGAGCAGACGGAAGGCCGGGGCGCCGACGCAGCGATTCTTGCAGTAGGTGGCAACGGACTGATTCGGACCGCCATGGATGCGGTGCGTCCGGGAGGCCGGGTGTTGTTGTTTGCGCAGACAGTTCGCGGTGAAGCTACGATTGATCCGGCTGCGATCTGCGTGGACGAGAAGAGATTATTGGGGTCGTATAGCGCGTCGGTGGAATTGCAAGAAGATTCGGTGCGGTTCGTGATGGGCCGCGAGATGAACCTGGAAGGTTTGATCAGTCACCGCTTCTCTTTGTCGGACAGTGTTGAGGCTTTGAAACTGGCGGCGCGTCCGCAGCCGGATTCGATGAAGATTGTGATTCAAGCGGGCAGTTCGTGGGAAGGAAATAAAGAGTGAACGGAAAGATGACAGCAGCGGTCCTCTATGGCAAAGAGGACGTAAAAATTGAGCGAGTTCCAATTCCCCGGGTGGGCGATGGCGAAGTGTTGGTGAAGGTGCAAGTCGCCCTGACTTGTGGAACCGACCTTAAGGTTTATCAGCGTGGCTACCACGCCCGCATGATCGTTCCTCCGGCGTTGTTCGGGCACGAACTGGCTGGAGTGATCGAGGAAGTTGGACCGGGCGTGCGCGGGTTCAAGAAGGGGATGCGGGTGGTGGCGTTGAACTCCGCACCTTGCCAGATGTGTTTTTACTGCTCCAAGCATCAGGCCAATCTTTGCGAGGACCTGCTGTTCAACAACGGGGCTTATGCGGAGTACATTCGAATTCCGCGGCGAATTGTCGAGATCAACATGCTGGCGATCCCGCCAGACGTCAGCTACGAGGAAGCGGCGATGGTTGAGCCCCTGGCCTGCGTGCTCCGAGGGCTGCACGAGACCGGGGTTGAGATTGGCGATACGGTTACCGTCATTGGAGGCGGTCCCATCGGCCTAATGTTTGTGCAGGTCGCCAAGGCGGTTGGCTGCAACGTGATTTCTGTGGTGAAGCGTGATGGTCAAGTTCAAGCCGCGAAGCACATGGGCGCGCATGAAGTGGTGCAGATCACCAAGGTAAAGGACCCTGTGGAAGGGGTGCGCAGGCTTTCCCCTGAAATGCGTGGCAGCGATGTGGTGATCGAAGCGGTGGGGCGTCCGGAAGCCTGGGAGATGGCCATCGACATGGTGCGCAAGGGCGGGACGGTGAACTTCTTTGGCGGCTGCGCCAGCGGGACGAAAGTGCAGCTCGACACCAACCGGCTGCACTACTCGGAGGTTACGCTGAAGGCGACGTTCCATCACACGCCGGAAACCGTGCGCAGAGCGTTCGCTCTGATTGCCGAGAAGAAGATTCGTTCCACCGATTACATTACTGGCGAAGCGCCGCTTTCCCGGCTGCAGCAGGTTTTCCATCACATGCTGAACCGCAACGGCGATATCAAGACCGCGATCATTCCCGGGCACTGAGGCGGGATTCTGCGTTCGCGTGTGTCTGCATTTGACGAAACTGACCATGTCATCCATTGCCAGCGATTCCCGGACTGAGATTTCCTCTACCCTGCCGGGGTGGAGCAGGCTTCCGCCTGAGTACGCCATTCCTGAAGAAGCCGCGACTCAGGCGCAGGCTCAGGAGTACTGCCGTCGTCTGGCGCGCACGCATTACGAGAATTTTTCGGTTGCGACCTGGTTCCTTCCCGAGCGGCTGCGTCAGGATTTTTTCAATGTTTATGCCTACTGTCGTATCTCTGATGACTTGGGAGACGAAGTCGGCGATGCGAATGCTTCTTTGCGATTGCTCGATCAGTGGGAAGCACAGCTTGACGCTTGCTACGCGGGCAGCCCGCGGCATCCGGTATTCGTGGCCTTGGCCGAGACTGTGCGCAAGTGCGAGATTCCGAAGCAAACGTTTGTCGATCTGCTAACGGCGTTTCGTCAGGATCAGAGAGTTTCGCGCTATTCCACGTTCGAGGACGTTCTCGGTTATTGCCGTTACTCGGCGAATCCTGTGGGCCATCTGGTGCTGTACGTGTGCGGGTACCGGGACGCCGAGCGGCAAGCGCTTTCCGATTTCACGTGCACCGCGCTGCAGCTGGCGAATTTCTGGCAGGATGTGAGCCCGGACTATGCCAACGGACGAATTTATCTTCCTCTGGAAGATTTTCGACGCTTTGAAGTCACGGAAGATGACATCGCGGCTCAACGCAACACGTCTGCCTTCTGCGACATGATGCGCTTCGAGGTGGAGCGCGCCCGGGATTGGTTCCGTCGAGGCTTGCCGCTGATTGCGAAGGTCGATCGCGAACTGGCTCTTGATATCGAATTGTTCAGCCGGGGCGGGCAGGAGATTCTGAACGCCATCGAGGCGCAGGGTTACAACGTGCTGGGCCGGCGTCCGGCGATTTCGCAAGCACGCAAACTGACGCTGGTCGCGCGTGCAGCTTGGGGAAAAATCTTGCGGGGAAAAAGGGTATGAGTACGGCGGTGCAGCCAGCTCCCACACCCTTCGCGCCTACCGAATCGCAACTCGCGGTTGCGTACTCGGTTTGCCGCCACATCACGCGTGCGGCCGCTAAGAATTTCTACTATGCATTTCTGCTGCTGCCCCGGGCTAAGCGTCAGGCGTTGTGCGCGGTCTATGCTTTCATGCGGCGCTGTGACGATATTGCGGACGATGAGTCTCTGTCACAGTACGACCGGCGGCAGAAACTCACCGCATGGCTCGATGCTTTTCACCGCGCACAGTCTGGTCATCCCACCGACGAGCCTGTGTTACTGGCCCTCACCGACGCACAGCGCCGTTACAACATTCGGGTTGGATTGCTTGATCAGCTGGCCTACGGCACAGCGATGGATGTTGAGGGAGGTCCGGGCGCGGACGAGAATCGCACGAGCGAGTCGCCGGTGCCATACGCACTCAGCGTTCACTACCGGACTTTCGATGATCTCTATCAGTACTGTTACCGGGTGGCTTCGGTCGTGGGCCTGGTTTGCATTCATGTGTTCGGCTATCGCGATCCAGCTGCCGAGCCGCTGGCTGAGCGCCTGGGGCTGGCCTTCCAACTCACTAACATCATTCGTGATGTAAAGGAAGACGCTAGGATGGGCCGCGTTTATCTTCCGGAAGAGGACTTGGAGAAGTTTGGGATTTCACTTTCTGCGTTGGAATCGGTCTCCGATCCTGCAGTCTTTCGCCCGCTCCTGGCCATGGAGGCCGACCGGGCTCGCGAGTATTACAAGGCTGGAGAAGAACTCATCCCACTCGTCGAAGAGGACAGCCAGCCAGCGCTTTGGGTGCTGATGACCATCTATCAGCGGCTGCTCGAGAAAATTGCGCAGCGTGAATACGACGTCTTCAGTGGCAGCGAAAAAGTCAGCCTCAGCGTGCGCGAGAAGCTCGGCATTCTGGCCAAAGGCTTCCTGAAACGCCTTTCCTGATGAGCGAGCGCTCGCTACCGAATTCCCGAGTGGCCGTGGTGGGAGGTGGATTGGCGGGGCTCGCCGCTGGTTGCGCCCTTGCCGGCAGCGGCTTTCGCGTGACCCTATTCGAACGCCGTCCTTATCTAGGCGGGCGAGCTTCTTCTTATCAGCATCCCGGCACCGGCGAAGTCGTCGACAACTGCCAGCACGTGCTGCTCGGCTGCTGCACCAACCTGATCCAGTTCTACGAGCGACTCGGCGTCGAAAACAAAATCCGCTGGTACGACCGGCTTACCTTCATCGAGCCGGGCGGACGCGCCTCGGTCATTGCGCCATCGAGGCTGCCTGCGCCGCTTCACAACGCGCCTGCTTTTCTCCGCGCTGCTTGCCTGGACTTATCCGACAAACTTTCCATTGGCATGGCAATGGCCGCCCTGGCGCCCGGCACGCCGCACGACACTGGTGAGAACTTCCTGACATGGCTACGCCGACATGGACAAACCAAGCGGGCGATCGAGCGTTTCTGGAATCCGATCCTGGTGAGCGCGTTGAACGAAGAGTTGGATCGCGTGTCGGTGCCGTATGCGGCGCAGGTAGTGCGTGAATCCTTTTTGAAGTCGGCGGCGGCTGGACGGATGGGCGTGCCGACCGTGCCCTTGACCGACCTGTACAGCGTCGCCGGAGACTACATCATCGCGCGTGGAGGCGAGATCCGTTTCCGCAGCAGCGTGGAGTCTTTTCTGAGTGAGCCGGATAACGTAAAACTACTGGTGTCGGGCGAGGAAACGGGCTTTGAGTTCGTTGTGTTCGCTGTACTCTTTGATGTTCTATCCCGCATACTGCCGCAATCCGCGACTGCCGACCCGTTGCGGCAAGTTTTGGCGCGATTCGAAACCTCACCGATCACCGGCATTCATCTCTGGTTCGATCGCCAGATCACCGACCTTGATCACGCCGTTTTATTAGACCGGACCATTCAGTGGATGTTCCACAAATCGAAGCTGCTGGGGCGCAACGAGAATGGCAGCTACGTGGAACTGGTCGTCAGCTCATCCAAGACCTTGGTGGAAAAGTCACGAGCGGAGATCATCGAGTTAGCGCTGACCGAACTGCGCGAATTTTTCCCCGACGCGAGAGAAGCGAACCTGGTGAAATCGACGGTGATCAAGGAAGTCCACGCGACCTATTCACCCCGGCCGGGAGTGGACATCTACCGTCCCCGCCCGGAGACGGTCTGGCCAAGAGTATTTCTGGCCGGAGACTGGACTGCGACCGGGTGGCCCGCCACCATGGAAGGCGCGGTACGGAGCGGGTATTTGGGGGCGGAATCCGTGGCCCGAGTCGCGGGAATGCGAGATGCGTCGTTCCTCGTGCCGGATTTGCCCGCGAGAGGATTCATGCGTCTGTTCGGATGATGGTTAACAGTTTTCGTGCATTCGCTCAAGCAGCTTCGCGAAGACTGGACGGACGAGGCGTCCGTCGCCACGTTATTTGAGCGAAACCAGTTTCTCTACCAGTTCCGAATAGTCTTTCTTTTCGAGGCCGTGGACCGCTTTGTTGTACTCGTCCACCTTGCTGGAATAATTCATCGAGCAAAACTTCGGCCCACACATGGAGCAGAACGCGGCTTCTTTGTAGTAGTCGTCAGGCAGCGTTTCGTCGTGCATGGACCGAGCCGTTTCCGGATCGAGGGACAACGCGAACTGCTTTTCCCAATCGAATTTATATCGCGCATAGCTGAGCGCGTCGTCGCGGTCCTGCGCGCCGGGACGATGGCGCGCTAAATCCGCCGCGTGGGCTGCGATCTTATAGGCGATAATTCCGTCTTTGACATCCTTCTCGTTCGGGAGTCCGAGATGTTCTTTGGGCGTGACGTAGCAAAGCATCGCGGCGCCGTGCCAGCCGATCATCGCGGCACCGATGGCCGACGTGATGTGGTCGTATCCGGGTGCGATGTCGGTGACTAACGGGCCCAGGGTGTAGAACGGCGCTTCGTAGCAGAGCTCTTTTTCTTTGTCGACCTGTTCCTTGATCTTGTCGAGCGGGACGTGGCCAGGGCCTTCGATCATCACCTGCACATCGTGTTTCCAGGCCTTCTTGGTCAGTTCGCCCAGCGTCTTCAACTCAGCGAACTGCGCTTCATCGCTGGCGTCGGCGATGCAGCCGGGACGCAGGCCATCGCCTAGCGAAAACGAGACGTCGTGCTTAGCGAAAATCTTGCAGATGTCGTCGAAGCGGTCGTAGAGAAAATTCTGTTTGTGGTGGTGGGCCATCCATTGCGCCAGAATTGCGCCACCGCGGCTGACGATCCCGGTGATGCGCTTGGAAACCATCGGAAGATACTGGATCAGGACGCCGGCGTGAATGGTCATGTAATCGACGCCCTGCTCGGCCTGTTCTTCGATCACTTCAAGCATCACGTCGGCGTTCAAGTCTTCGATGCGCTTCACTCGCGAAATCGCCTCATAGATCGGCACGGTTCCGATGGGCACAGGCGAGTGCCGCAGGATGGCTTCGCGAATCTCGTGAATGTTGCCGCCGGTTGAAAGATCCATCACGGTGTCGGCGCCGTAGTGGACCGATGTGTGCAGCTTCTTGAGCTCTTCATCAATGTTGGAGGTGACTGCCGAATTCCCAATGTTCGAATTGATCTTGCACAGCGAAGCCACACCGATACACATCGGCTCGAGCTCCGGATGATTGATGTTGGCGGGAACAATCATGCGGCCGCATGCTACTTCGTCGCGAACCAGTTCAGGGGAAAGCTTTTCACGATTCGCCACATAGGTCATTTCCTCCGTGATCAGGCCCTTGCGTGCGTAATGCATCTGGGAGAAGTTGCCGTCGTCGTTCTCCACTTTGCGACGCGCGATCCATTCGGAGCGCGGCCGGGGAACATTGTGGCCATTGCTTTCGAAGCCATGATTGGCCTGACTGCTGTTGCCGTCCGCTGCATTACCGTTCGCTGGTTTACCGCTCGTCGGAGCCATGACTTACCACCTTGGGTTGGATTCGCCAAAAACCGATTATACGCCGTGGATGAGATTGAGCCGAACTCCGTAGCTCTTGGCTACCCTATTCCATGGTTGTCCGTCCAAACCCTCAGGGCTTAGAATCTCTGCTTCGACTCAACGAGGTGCCATGCGCTTATTCCGTCTCCTGCCCGTATTTCTGCTGCTCGCAGCCGTAGCTATTCTTGCTCAGACTGATTCCACCGCGAAGCCAGCGGCAGGTTTCAGCATCGACAACATCGACAAGGCACTGGATCCTTGCGTCGATTTCTACCAGTACGCCTGCGGTAACTGGCTCAAGAAGGCGGAGATTCCGGCGGACCAGAGTGCGTGGGTCAGCTTTGTCGAGTTGGACGAGCGGAATCTGGTAACGCTGCGAGAGGTCCTGGAAAAGGCCTCCGCCAATGATCCAGGCAGAAGTCCAATCGATCAGAAGATCGGCGATTTCTACAGCTCCTGCATGGACGAGAAGACTGTGGACGCGAAAGGCCTGGACTCGCTCAAGCCGGAGCTCGACCGCATATCGACGGTGAGCGACAAGGGTACGCTGATTGACGCTGTCGCGCGGGTGCATCTTGAGGGTCCCAACCCGTTGTTTAATTTCTATTCCAACTCGGACCTGCACAATGCGGATCAAGTCATCGCTTACATTGACCAAGGTGGATTGTCGCTGCCCGATCGCGATTACTACATCAAAGACGATGCCCGGATGACGGAAATGCGCAAGCATCTGGCGGAAGAGGTGACCCAGATGTTTACTCTTGCCGGGCAATCTCCGACGCAGGCGGCGGAGTCGGCGCAAACTGTTTTGCGCATCGAGACTGCGCTGGCTAAGGACTCCATGGACCGTACCCTCCGCCGCGACCCGAAAACGCGGGACCATAAGATGACGCGGGAGGCGGCCGTCGCAATGGCACCGAATTTTTATCTCGACCGCTATTTTGCGGCGACGGGTGCGCCCAGTTTTTCAGAGTTGAACGTCAGCAACCCGGAGTTCTTTGAACAGGTGAATGGTGTGCTGGAATCTGAATCGCTGGACAACCTGAAGATCTATGTGAGCTGGCACCTGCTGCGAGGCGCGGCTCCGTGGCTCTCTCAGCCTTTCGTAGACGCAAGCTTCAAAATGCGGCAGGCCTTGACCGGCCAGAAGGAAATCCAGGCCAGATGGAAGCGTTGCGTGGAGCTCACTGACAACTCGCTAGGCGAGGCGCTGGGCCAGAAATACGTGGAGCTTACGTTCGGGGCGGATGGTAAACAGCGCATGTTGAAGATGGTGGATGCGCTCGAAGAATCGCTGGACACGGATATCCAGAACCTTTCCTGGATGACCGCCGATACCAAGAAACAGGCCAAGGTCAAGCTGCAGGCCATTCGCAACAAGATTGGCTATCCCGACGCATGGCGCGATTACAGTTCGCTGACCGTGGTGCGGGGCGACTTGCTGGGTAATTTTCTGCGCGCGAACGAATTTGAATCCAAGCGCGAAATCGCCAAGATTGGCAAACCGCTCGATCGATTGGAATGGGGCATGACGCCGCCTACCGTCAACGCCTATTACAGCTCCTCCTACAACGAAATCGTGTTTCCGGCAGGTATTTTGCAGCCGCCGTTCTTCGACAAGAAAATGGATGATGCCGTGAACTTCGGTGGAATCGGGCTCGTGATTGGGCACGAGTTGACCCACGGCTTCGACGACCAGGGACGCAAGTTCGATCCGCAGGGCAATTTGCATGATTGGTGGACGCCTGAGGACGGCAAGGAATTTGAAAAGCGAGTGAGCTGCGTTGCCGACGAGTACAGCAGCTTCGTTGCCGTCGACGATCTTAAGCTCAACGGGCGCCTCACGCTCGGTGAAAACACTGCCGACAACGGTGGGGCACGCATAGCGCTGATGGCGCTCGAGCGCATGATCGCTGAAGACAAAACTGGAAAAGAAGCCCATAAGATTGACGGCTACACGCCCGAGCAGCGATTCTTCCTGGGCTTTGCACGGGTGTGGTGCGAGAAACGGCGTCCCGAGTCGGCGCGCATGCAGGTGACCACGAATCCGCATTCGCCGGGTAGATGGCGGGTGAACGGGGTGGTTCAGAACATGCCTGAGTTCCAGCAGGCTTGGGGTTGCAAGGCCGGACAACCCATGGTGAGCGCGAACGCCTGCCACGTGTGGTGAGCATCGGTCGATCAAGATTAAGGGCGGCGGACAGGAGTGTCCGCCCTACAGGTTCCTTGACCGTGTCCGAGCGGAGGAATAGAGTTCCTTGTAGGCGGTGTGTTCTTTCATGTCCAGCGAAAGCAGCAGATATCTTAAATTCGGCGGTGCGACGGTAGTCATCCTGTTGGCGCTCGGATATCTCGCTTATACCGGCGTCCAGGAGAGTAAGAGTTACTACGTCACCATCAAGGAACTGCGTGGTATGGGAGACTCGGCCCACACCAAGCGACTGCGGGTTGCGGGGAATGTTCAGCCCGGTTCGATCAAGCGGAACGGAACAAAAGTTGAATTCGTCCTGATAGAAAACGATCAGACTCTTCAAGTTTCGTACAGCGGGACCGAGCCTCCGCCGGATACCTTCAAGGACAATTCCCAGGCGTTGGCCGACGGTAGCTTTGGACGGGACGGCGTCTTCCACGCCAAGCAACTACAAGCCAAGTGCGCCTCGAAGTACGCGCCTCAACAACCGGGAGCGCCCGCCAGTGGCACGTCTCCGAATGCGCCCGCGAAGAGCATGACCCAAGTTCAGACCGGCGGTTCTGGCTCGATGCCGAACTAGAACCTATCGAGGCTGTTTTGCAGTCAGCAATTGCTCCTCCTAACCCTGTGGTGTAAACTCCGTGGCGATCTCGGTCAAGGGTAAATACTGAAGTCTGGGGAGGATGCAACCGTGGAGCGTAGACTGCTTTTCTCATGGCTCGCTGGGTTGCCTCTTTTTGCATTGAGCTCGGTTGGCGAGCAAGAGGCGCCGAAAGCCAAAAAACTAAAAATCATGATGAAAAGTGCGTGGGGCTCAGATGACCCAACCCGCGCATCATTTCCCTTTATTCACGGACTCGCGCTGGCAGACGCCGGTCACGACGTGCAGATTTTCCTGACCGGGGAAGCCACCTATACCATGCGCAAGGCAACGGTGAATGCAATCATGCCTGCGGGGTGGCCCCCGCTGAGCGAAACCCTCGAAAAGGTTGTTGCCAAACACATTCCGATCTTTTCTTGAGGAGTCTGCTCCCGGGCCCGTGGGGTCACGGAGGCAGACTTGGAGCAGTGGGGCGCGAAATTTGGTAGCCCTGCTATTTTTGTCTCGTTAGTGGAATGGGCGGATCGAATCATCACAGAATGAGTCGCACCTAGCTGGTGTCGTGGAATCGCCAAGGCCGGGCCAGCGGCCAACCCAGACGTCCGAGACGCCCTTGCCCCATTCTTAGTACGCCTCGACTTCGCGGGGCGCTTCAGATATCTTCGGTTCCGATGCTTCTAGCAAGTGATCCGCAGGTTTCTCCCGCCGTTGTCGTCACCGGTCTGGTCAAACAATTTGGACGCTTCGCTGCGTTACGCGGCGTTAGCGCGGAGTTTGCTCCCGGCCGCCTCTACGCCATTCTTGGCGACAACGGGGCAGGGAAGACGACTCTCTTGCGCGTGCTAGCTGGGTTGACGCCGCCCACGCGGGGAAGCATTTCCATGCTGGGAGCGAGTGATCTCCGTTCCGTCTGCGGCCAACTTGGATACATGGCCCATCCCTCGTTGCTCTACGACGAGATGAGCGGCATGGAGAACCTGGGCTACTTCGCTAGGCTGTACGATCTCAGCAAGAAAGACCAGCGCTGCGCCGAGGTGATCCGGGCGGTAAAACTTGATCCATCGCTGACGCGGCCAGTGGGCCAATATTCGCAAGGCATGCGGCAACGGATGTCCCTGGCGCGAGCGCTGCTGAATGATCCCAAAATCCTTCTTCTCGACGAGCCCTTCTCCAACGTCGACCTGCGTTCGGCGCGAGAGATGGTGAGCTTGCTGACTGGCTTGCGCGATGCCGGTAAAACTATCTTTGTAGTCACGCACCAAGCCTCCCTCCTCGAAGGCGCTGCCGATGAGTTCGTCTGGATGGAGGCAGGACAAATCGTTAGTCGCACTTCGGATCTGGCGGCAAGATTGGAGACGCCATGAGTACCGTGTCCAGTCTCACGCGTGCGACTCTGGCCAAAGACCTTCGCCTGGAGTGGCGGTCGAAAGACGCGATCAACTCCATGTTGTTTTTCTCGTTGCTGGTCGTGGTGATTTTCAGCTTCTCGTTCGATCCGACTGCGGAAGAATCGCGACGAATTGCCGGCGGACTGGTTTGGGTCGCTTTTCTGTTCGCCGCAGTGGTGGCTTTGAACCAGACCTGGGCACGGGAAATGCGCAATCAGGTGCTCGATGCTTACCGGGTTTCTCCAGCGCCTCCCAACGCCCTGTTCCTGGCGAAGGTCCTGGGGAATTTCATCTTCGTTACAGTGCTACAGGCGCTGATGACGCCGCTCTTTATTGTGTTTTACAACCTGCGCGCCCTCGGACCCGCATACCAGTTGCCCATCGTCGCGGCGCTGGGGACCTGGGCCCTGGTGGTGAATGGAACGTTTTTCGCGGCTATGTCTTTGCGCACCCGCAGCCGCGAAATCATGCTCCCACTATTGCTGTTCCCCATTTCGATCCCGGCTTTGCTTGCCATGGTCGAGGCCACGGGCGCGATCCTGACCGGAGAATTTTCCGCCAAGTTCTGGATCGTGTTGCTTGCTGCCTACGATCTGGTGTTTACTATCGCTAGCCTCTTCTTATTCGGATTCGTGTTGCAGGCGGAATGAAGCGCGTTTTCCCCATCCTCGCTGTTCTCACGGCTGCGCTGCTTAGCTACGCCTTGTATGAGGCTCTGATCGTCGCCCCGACCGAGCAGACCATGGGCGACGTGCAACGGATTTTCTATTACCACGTTCCCTCGGCGTGGACAGCTTTCATCCTGTTTTCCATCAATTTCGTCGCTTCCGTCGTGTACTTGATCCGCCGTTCTAACAAAGCGGACATTGTTGCCCTGGTGACAGCGGAAGTGGGCGTCGTATTCTGCACCGTCGTGCTGGTGACCGGGCCGATCTGGGCGCGTCCGGTGTGGGGGATCTGGTGGACCTGGGATTTGCGCCTGACCCTGACGCTGGTACTCTGGCTGATCTACGTCAGCTACTTGGTTCTGCGGAGGTTTTCGAGCAGCGGGCAGACTCCATTGCTGGCGGCGGTGCTGGCCATTTTTGGTGCCCTCGATGTTCCCCTGGTTTATTTTTCCATCTGGTTTTTCCGCACCCAGCATCCCCAACCGGTGATTGGCGGAGGCGGTTCCATTGATCCCCGTATGCTGCACGTCCTGCTGATCAACTGGCTTGCGTTCTCCTGCTTCGCCGCATTAGTTTGCTGGTCTCGTTACCGCCTGGAAGTGCTGCGGCGGGACGTAGACGAAACCCTGGCGCTGGAGGCTTTGCTCGAACCACGGGGTTCGCAAACCAGAACTTCGCAGACGTGGAGAGCGGGATGAGTTATCTTTACGCCGCATATATCGCTACCTGGGCTATTCATGTCGCTTATCTGAGCGCTCTGCTGCGCCGTTACATCCGCCTGAGAAACGAGATCGCAGAATTCAACGCAAGAGACGAGAAGCAGTAGCCGAATTCAGTCAAGTTGCTGGGTCCCTAGGATGCGGCCAGGAACCACGGTTTCTGCTAGTATGCCGATGGGCTTTCCGGGAGTTACTTCATGCGCCGAATCATCTTTGTGACTGTGCTGCTGGTACTTTCAACTGGTGTCACTTCCTTTGCGGGCAACGCCAAAGCGAAGGCGCCCCAGGCTGCCGAAGCTGACGCTCGTCTAAAGCATTCCTTTCGCCGGCCCGACAACAACGGTTGGATATTTGTGCACCTCGAAGGTTCGCCATCCGAAATCGGCTTCCAGCATGGCTACCTGCTCGCGCCCGAGATCGAAGATGCGCTGAAAGTCACCACCCTCGAACAGACGCACGAGAATGGAAAGGATTGGCAGTTCTTCCGGGACGCCGCCCAGAACATGATGTGGCCGCACATCGAATCCGAGTACCGGGAAGAAATGCAGGGCATCGCCGATGGCGCAAACGCCCACGGCGTGAAGCTTGATTTGTGGGACGTGGTCGCATTGAATGGCGCTATGGAGTGGAGCTATTACGTTAAGCAATACGATAAAGCGCACGGCATCAAATCCGCCTCTGTCGGCGTTCCCGAGCATTGCAGCGCGTTCGTGGCTACCGGGAGCTACACCAAAGATGGCAAGATCGTTATCGCCCACAACAACTGGACCAACTATCTTGATGGCGAGCGCTGGACCATCATCTTCGACATCGTTCCCGCCAAGGGCTACCGCTTCATCATGGACGGTTTCCCGGGATTCATTCACAGCGGCGATGACTTTGGCATCAACTCGGCTGGAATCATCATTAGCGAGACGACGATCGGCGGATTCTTCGGTTACGATCCCGCCGGCATCCCGGAATTTGTTCGCGCCCGCAAGGCCATGCAGTATTCCGCGTCAATTGACGACGCCGCGCGCATCTTCAAGAAAGGCAACAACGGTGGTTATGCCAACGACTGGCTGTTAGCCGACATCAAGACTAACGAAATAGCCAGCCTCGAATTAGGTCTGAAGAATGTCATCCTGATGCGGAAGAAGGATGGATATTTTGTTGGGTCCAATTTTCCCATCGACGAAAAGCTTGCCCGCGAGGAGACGGATTTCGATGTGCATGACCTGAGTTTGAGCGCCAACGCCCGCCACGTGCGCTGGGATCAGCTCATGGCCAAGTATAAGGGAACGATCGATCTGGCAGCCGCACAGCGCTTCGAAGGGGATCACTACGATACATTCACGAAGAAGGAAGAACCCAATGAGCGGACGCTCTGTGGCCACGTCGATCTTTCCCCTCGGGGTGACGGTGCCTGGCAGCCGCCTTACGGCATTGCCGGGGCCGTGCAGAACAAAGCCACCGATGCCGCCATGGCTGCAGAGCTAAAACTTGCAGCTTCAGCCGGTCATTCGTGCGGCATCAACTTCAACGCTGCCGCGCATCTGCAGGCACATCCGGAGTTCTCCTGGCAGAAAGATCTTCTGCTCGATATGCCGTCGCATCCCTGGACGATTTTTGCCGCGGCGAAGTAATTATTCCGTCCTGTCATTCTGTGCTGGAGCCGAAATTCCTCAACTGCTCGAGGCAGCCGAGCCCAGGAATTCGTACTCCTCAATGACAGCCGCGATGCCGACCCGGGAGGCCGGCAACGGCGATTCGGCACGCACCACGCGCGCGGTGAAACGGACGCGCAGCGGTTCGGTCAAGGTGACGTGCGGCGGAAAAGTCAAAGTCACCTGAATACGGGAGCCGGGGGCGAGCGACCGGTCGAGGTAGAGAAAAACGCCACGAGCGCTCACATTTTGGGTCTCTGTCAACAACTCGTCAACGCTGGCGTCGGTCACTTTGACGATAGCGGGCAGGCGCATGTCGAAACGCCGCATGGCGCGCCGCTCCTCCGACATTTCCGGCGGCGAGCCTTCCGTTTTTTCGAGCATTCGATGTTCCCTTCAAACCAACAAAGTCACTCCGCAACTCAATCCTCAACCAGCGAAGAGATGTAACTGAGTCATGCTCTCAGGCCAAAGATACTTACTTGTCAGGAGTTTGCAAGACTAAAGAGATTGAGGGAACTGACTCGGTTACTGCCGTTGCCGCGCTGGCGAAGATGAACGAAGAATGTGTAAACAGGGGAGGGCGGGGAAGGGATGCGCCCGCTCGAAGCAGCAATCGTACTGCCACAAAAATGATGCATCTCAACAGCGCGCTCGCAGGCGGATGAAAGACTTGCGGTCCGGAACCCGCTGCCGATGACACGCAGCATGAAACAATTTGCAGAAAATCTGCGACTTCGCGACATTTCACGTTAATCATGGGTGTCCGCACTTTTCCACCGTCAGACGGCATCTCCGGCCAGCCTGCAGCGCATCTGACGATTCTTAAGGCATAGAATAGGAGCACGCATCTTGACAGGCTATCCGTCAGATGTTTAAGTAGTTAGTTATCTTTTGCTCTTATTTTTTGGTGGCAAGTACGCAAGCCGCTTCGCGGGCGCGACTCGGGGTGCTGTTTGTGCGCCGTTGCTTCTTCCTCTCCCTGAAATCGGGAAAAGACATCGCGGAAATCGGAGGAGTTCAGTGAGATTGAATCGCCGTCGGTCGGGAAAGACTTGTTCGCCAAGCCGCATCCTCGTGGCCATGACCCTGTTGATGCTGCTCGGAGCCATCGCTTTGACCATGAACTCCGGTATGGCGAAGCTCCAGGTTGCCGACGCTTCCGATCGAACTCCTAGGGCGTTTGTCGCCTCCACTCATGCTCCCTCCCAAAGCCCGAAGCAAATTCTGGCCACGTATAGCCATCTGCCGCTGATGTTTGAGCCGAACCAGGGACAGACCGATGCCAGCGTGAAATTCGCCGCACGCGGCAGCGGCTACGGGTTGTATCTCACGGCGCAAGAAGCCGTCCTGGTTCTGGAGCACGCGGCATCCGAAGCTCGGCATCCGTTCGCTCAGACTTCCGCGGTGAGCATGCAGCTGGTAGGAGCAAATTCCAGCGCTGAGCCGGTCGGTGATGTTCAACTTCCCGGAAGAAGCAATTACTTCATCGGGAACGATGCCACAAAGTGGCACCGCGATATTCCGCAGTTCGCGCGGGTGCGATACCACAACGTGTATCCCGGCGTTGACCTGGTGTACTACGGCAATCGGGGGCAACTGGAATATGACTTCGAAGTTGCGCCCGGCAGTGATCCCAGGCAGGTGGGGCTAAGATTCCAGAATCTCGCGAATCACAGCCCCAAGAATCCAAGAATTGTCGCTGGAGGGGATCTCGTTCTTGACGTTGCCGGGAGTGATGTGCGACTGCGAGCTCCGCGCGTGTATCAGAAGTTTGGAGCCGAGGAACGGATCGTGGCAGGCCGCTTTGAATTGCGGGGCCAAAAGAAAGACGAAGTCGGTTTTGAACTCGGCGATTACGATCGCAGCCAGACATTAATCATCGATCCGGTGCTCGCCTACTCAACGTACCTCGGGGGCACGGGAGCTGAGAGTTGTTCCTTCATTACGGGCCTTCCCTTTACGCCAGGCTGTCCAGCGATTGCCGTGGATGCGGCTTCGAACGCGTACGTAGCGGGATCGACTGAATCAACCAACTTCCCCCAGACGACAGGAGAATTCCAGCCTGAACTCGCGGCGGGAGCGACTGCCAATGTTTTCATTGCCAAGTTCAATCCCACCGGGACTCTGCTGTTTGCTACGTACCTGGGCGGAAATGGCACCGATTATGCTGCCGGGGTCGCCACGGATACCGGTTTCGATGTGATCGTTGCGGGTACTGCAAGTTCCGGTAATTTTCCCACGACGAACGGGCCCAACAATGCCGCGTTTCAGACTACGCCGGTTAGCGGCGGCAAGCACGTATTTGTCAGCAAGCTCGATCCCACGGGAAGAATCCTGTTGTATTCCACTTATCTTTCCGGCCACGGCATAGACATCGCTTCGGGCCTGGCGGTCGACCAAGGGGGCAGCAACGCGTACGTAACCGGGACAACCACTTCGGCCGACGTGGATACAGGATTTCCGTCCACGATCGGGGCCTATCAAACGGCGCCGAAGATAGCAGGCTTGAACCAATTCTTTTTCACCAAGGTCGATCCGAATGCGAGCGGCTCCGCGAGCGTACTCTATTCGACCTACTTCGGCGGCAGCAGCCCCAGTACCGGCACGGTCGTGGGCGGCGGCATCGCAGTAGATACCAACTCGAATGCGTACTTTACGGGGGGTACGAATTTCATCGACATGCCTGTGCTCAACGCTTTTCAAGCGACGAACAAGGGCGGGTATGACGTCATCGTGGCCAAGTTCAATCCCTCGGGCGTTACCGGAACCCAACTGTTGTTTTCGACTTATCTCGGTGGCTCCGGCGACGATATCGGCTACGGCATCGCAGTCGATACCAGCCCTAACGCTTATGTCACCGGTTCGACGACTTCTACGGATTTCAACGCCGGCGACACTGGGACCACAGCCTTGCAGTCGTCAAACGGCGGCGGAACGGACGCGTTCGTCGCAAAACTCGGAATACTTTGCACTGGCACGGCCTGCACCGTACCGCTTCCCCTGAATTACTTCAGCTATCTCGGCGGTGCGGGAACGGATGTCGGTACGGCGATCGGCGTGGACAACAATGCGGCCGCGCGCATTACCGGCTGGACCAATTCTCCAAACTTCCCGATTGTCGGGAATCCGCTGCAGAAGAGTTTCGGGGGCGGCTCCAGCGATGCCTTTTATGCCAGCATCGACACGCTCGCGACCTGCAGCCCGATCACAACTCCTACTTGCGCTCCAACCAGTACCTCGAGCTACTTCGGAGGAAATGCCGAGGATATAGGTACCGGCATCGCGCTCGATCAGCAAGGCTCCAGCTACTTAGCGGGAGAAACATGGTCAACCAATTTCCCTGTGTTGAATTCTGCGCAGGGAAATCTCAGCGGACCGAATGACGCATATGTGGCCAAGCTTGCACCTGTCCTGAACTTGACCATGCCAACGCCCGCCGCCACTCCGCTGGTCGTAGGTGTGGGCAGCCAGGTCAGTTTTGCCTATACGATTACAAACAGTGGAGAGTTTACCAACGGCGTGACTTTCGTCGACAACTTGCCGGCGGCAGGCGCGACCTTCGTTTCCGCGACTGCCAGCCCGGGGACTTGCGGCAACGCCGTCAACCAGACCGTGCTGTGCAACATTGGTACGCTCAATGCCGCAGCCACCGCAACCGTTACCGTGATTCTGACCCCAGCCGCGCCGACCCTACCCGGTGGTTCGGTAAGTCTGGGGAACAGCGGTGCGGCATTTGTCGGGCAGTCCCAATTAGCCACGGCCAGCGCGAGCGTAACCGTAAATGATTTCAAAATCACCGTGGCCCCGGCCACGCTCACCGTCCCCGCCGGCGTGCCCGCAGTCTACAATGCCACGGTTACACCCAGCGCGAACAGCGGATTTCCCGACAGCGTCTCCATCGCCTGCGGCAGCGGTCTGCCCACCGGAGCAACTTGCTTGCCGGGCAATAACAATCCCATCCCCAATCTCAACACCGGCGCGCAGAGTTCGCAGTTGATCATCAACACCATCGCTCGCGTGACGACCACCACCGAGTTGCGGCATCGAGACGGACCAGGGATGCCGCTCTACGCGACTCTGCTTCCCGTGTCAGGCCTGGCGCTGCTCGGTATGGGACTGGGCGGCAAAACCTCTGGCCGGAGGCGGTTGCTGATGGGGTTGCTGCTGGGCGGGTTGTTCGCGCTTATTATGTTCCTGCCCGCTTGCGGTTCAGGCACGACCACGACGACCACCACAGGCACTCCCGCGGGCACTTATGCCGTAACGGTCAATGCGGTATCGGGCAACGCGACCAGGACCACGGTGGTTACGCTCGTCGTTCAATAAGGCCACGGATCTTTACCCATCCGCGCGCCATCTCGAATCTCACTTCAGCAGAGTATCCCTGAGTGTTACCATAGCCGCCGGCGCTAACCACTGCGAGGCCCTATCAAGTACGACTCTGCCAGAATGCTGCTTGTCGTCGATTTGCTGGGCACCTTTGTGTTCGCGGTTGAGGGCGCAACCGCAGGAATCGCAGCGAATCTCGATCTGCTGGGCCTGATGGTGGTGGCATTTGCGACCGCGCTGGGCGGCGGGATTATTCGCGATCTGCTGATCGGGGCGATCCCTCCAAATTCAATTCGCGATTGGCGATATCCAACGGCAGCGTTTGTCGGTGGCGCGGTTGTATTTTGTTCCTACCAACTGGTCAGCCAGGTTCCCGCCTGGGTGATCATCGTTTTTGATGCTGCTGGATTGGGATTATTTGCGGTTGCGGGAGCTGCCAAGGCACTCGATTTTGGAATACATCCGTTCATCGCGGTTTTGATGGGAGGCGTCACTGGCGTTGGCGGCGGCACCATACGCGACGTTCTGCTCGCCCGCATTCCAACGGTTCTCCGCGCCGACGTCTATGCGACCGCAGCGCTCGCAGGCGCAGCCGTACTGGTTCTTGGCCTCAGTCTGAAAATGAATCCCAAGCTGATGACCATACTTGGTGCCGTCGTCTGTTTCCTGTTAAGGGTAGTCAGCGTCTGGCGGCATTGGAACTTGCCCAAGCTGCTTCTGCACTAGCAAGCTTCCGTATCTTGGGAGGAATCAGGCAGCCAGAGTCTGGCGGTTTGCCGCATCTATCAAGACAGCCATGACCTCGCCTAGAGAGACGAACTCAAGTTCGTAGGGCGAAACGGCATGCTCTAGCTCACGTCTTACAGAAGGACATGGATTAAACAATTCAAGTTGAATGCCGCGATCGCGTGCCCAGCGTTGCAGGAACAGCAACATACTCAAACCTTTGCCCACAGTGACGCTTACTCTTGAGAGGTCGATTACGATCACACGATCCCCTGCTCGCCCCGTGACCGCATCGTATAGCTGAAGGGCTTCATCATCGCCGCTGATGGTGCCCCGGCACTCGACAATTGCGGCTTCACCAACACTATCCATGTTCACTTTTAGCATGCCGTCCCTCCCGGTCTCGGGAGAGGCAAATTGAGTGCCAAAAAGCAAAAGCTTTGTTTGTATCAGTTAGACTCCCGGGCTAGGTAATACGCGCAAGAATCGCCAGACGACCGAGCAAATCTGCGCTACAGAGAATGCTGTAGGAGCAGGTCGAGACCATTCGCCAACGAGGAGAGATTTGCCGCTTTGTCGCATTGCAGACAAGCCTGGGTCTCGATTACGGCGCTGGAACCGTCTAAGCCCCGGCGGAAAGCTTGTGGCTCTTTGACTGAGCAATGCCGTACTGGCGGATCTTATACAGCAGCGCCTTGTAGCTGATCTTCAACAGCGCCGCCGCCTGCTTGCGGTTCCAATTGGTTTCGTCGAGAGCTTTGCTGATGGCCTCAGCTTCGGCTCCGTCCTTGGCAGTGCGAGCCAGAGACTTTAAGCCCCCGGCTGAATCCCCGGAACCATGCGCCACCGGATCGAACTGGGCTCCGCTGCCATCAGTTTTCGGACTCAGTTCCTGGATGGCCAGCTTCTCGTCCCCCAGGACCAGATAGCGCTTGACGAAGTTGTTCAGCTCGCGAAGATTACCCGGCCAGGAATAATCCTGGCAGGCTTGCAGCAACTCGGTCGAAAGCGGCAACGGAGGCCGCGCATACCGCTCCGACATGTTGGCCATAAAATGCTTGAGCAGGATTGGAATTTCTTCCTTACGCTCGCGCAACGGAGGAACCGACAGCGTGAAAGCGTTGAGCCGGTAGTAAAGATCCTCGCGCAGACGCTTGTTCGCGAGCGCTTCAGGAATGTTGATGTTGGTCGCGGCCAGAATGCGCACGTCCACTTTGATCATGGACCGGCTGCCCAGGCGGGAAAATTGCTGGTCTTGCAGCACGTGCAGCAACTTTGCCTGCAAGCTGGGCGGCATCTCTCCGATTTCGTCGAGCAGTATCGTTCCTTTGTTGCACAGCTCGAATTTGCCGGGCTTGGCATGATTAGCGCCCGTGAAAGCTCCGGCCTCGTAGCCGAATAGTTCGCTCTCCAGCAGGTCCGCGGGAACGGCGGCGCAGTTCACCTTGAGGAAAGTTCGATGGGCGCGCGGAGACAGCTTGTGGATCAGCCGCGCCATGACTTCCTTGCCCGTGCCGCTTTCGCCCAGCATCAGCACTGGAATGTCAACGTTCGCGACCAGCGCAGCCTGGGAGCGAAGCTTGCGCATCACCGGACTGGCGGCCACAAAGAAAACTTCATCGCCGACCTCTTCCACTTCTCCGGGATAATTTTGCTGATTGGTACCCAGACACTGGTCGATCACGGTATCCAGTTCGCTCTTCTGAAACGGTTTGGTCAGGTAATCGTGCGCGCCCAGGCGAATTGCCTGTACCACCTTGCGGGTGTCGCTGACGCACGAGAGCATCACAACTTTAATCCCCGGCTGCAGCTTCCGCAGTTGTTCCAGGGTTTCGAGGCCGTCGATGCCGGGCATCAGCAGGTCGAGCAAGACCAGGTCGGGACGCAGACCTTTCTGCACTCGCTCCAACGCTTCTTCGCCGGTGCTGGCGGTCTCGACTTTGTAGTTGTCCACTTCGAGCAGGGTTCGGATGTAGCGCAGCATTCCAGGTTCGTCGTCGACGAGCAGAATGTTGTTGGCCGCAGCTTTCATTTGCTTTTCCCGGGGTTGACTACTGTGCTGATTACTGGGTTGACTACATTATTGGTTGCGGTCGAAGGCGGCAGAAGCGGCAAAATGAAAGAAAACTTGCAACCTGCGCCCGGTTCGCTCTCCACCCAGATCTTGCCGCCCATGCCGCCGACTAGGCGACGGGCGATCGCCAGGCCCAGCCCCATTCCCGCCTGACTCTCACTTTGTGGCAGACGAAAGAAATCGTCGAACACTTCAATGTGGTACTCGGCCGGGATGCCCGGACCGGTATCGGATACGCTCACCTTCACGGAATTGGGATGAGAAATCATCTGTCGCCGCCGTTCGGTGGGATTATCCGGATTGCTGGCGCTTCGCCGCTCCCACATGTAAGGCTCAGCGTGCAACCACACCGTGCCTCCTGCGGGCGTGAACTTTGATGCATTCTCTAGCAGATTCGAAACCACGCGTTGGATCTTGGGCACGTCAAAAGCAAACTCGGTCAGTTTCTCGTTGGCCAGAAAGTATAGCGCCAGCCCTTTTTCCTGGAAGGAGTGCGACCACAAGCGGCAAACCTCGGACAGACAAGCGTTAAGGTCGGCGGCTTCGAAGTGCATCTTCATCTCGCCGATTTCGAGGAGGCTGAAGCTGAGGAAGTCCTGAATGAAGTGCTCCAGGCGCTGGCCGCTGCTGCGCATGTCGCCCAAAATCTCGCGTTGGCGCTCGTTCAATCCGCCCAGCTTCTCGCTCTGCAAGAGCTCGACATACCCGTTCAGAATGGCTAGCGGAGTCTTAAGGTCGTGGGCAGCCGAGGCGAGGGCATTGGTGGTGCGCTGAAACCGCTCCTGAAGCTGGGTAAATTGCTGTAGCAAATCCTGGTTACAGCCTAGATCGGGGCAAGGGGCCTCCGAGGTCTTGGCCGGGCACAGCTCCGCGTAGCTTGCTTTAGACTCTTTCGCTTGCGGCAGACACGTCTTTTCAGGCGTTGCGGCCATTATCTGGAGCTCAGTGATTTGTACGGCGAGGGAGGATGGCACTCAACTCGCTGAGGTGAATGCTGACTCTCGCGATGCTAAGACATGGCTTTCCCTGTGTCAACGGAAAACGCAAGGAAGTGGTCACGGAAGGGCAAATGCTTGCATTCCGAAGTACTCAAAGCCTTTCTAAAAGCTCTGAAAAATGGCGAATAGATGGCAAAGGCAAGGACGCACAACTGCTCTTTTTGCAGGCCAGTTGTAGCGAAAAGGCGTGCTTTCCAGAGGTTTTGCCCCCAAAAGCGTCCAGATTCCAGACACGGTTTGGCCCACAAGGTGCGGTAAAGAATGAGTTAAGTCCACTCTGAGGGATACGGTTGAAGCGACGAACCCCGGAAACTGAAAGCCGGAAGTGGCCTCGGCTGCCGCTGGCAATTCCCATTTTTGTCCGCAGCCGCGACGAGGATGGCAAAGAACTACTGGAATTCGCCACAGCATTGAATATTTCCGCAGGAGGTGCCCTGGTCGCCGTTCGCCGCTCCTTGCCGCTCTCGGCGCAGGTTCTGTTGGAGATACCCAGCGCACCCCTGGTCTCCGGCAACTCCTTTCCCAAGGCTTCGCGCATCTTGCGAGCCCGCGCCGTGCGAGTAACCCACGTGGATGGTTACCATCTTCTCGGCCTCAAATTCTCCCGGCCGCTGATCGCTGGCAAGTCAGAAAGGGTCGCCGCGAGACGGAAAGTTAGTTCTTCTGTGTGAAAAGTTTTTCCTATCCAAAATCCTGGCAATGAGCCCTACTTCCACGGTCTTTTGCGCCCCACGCGATCCCGTAGGAATTTCAGTAAGTCATTGACTAATCAACAGTAAACTAATATTTACAGGGGTAAACAGGGGCCTGCCGCATTTGGCTCTCGGGATGCACATCAGAGGCTGGGTAGAGGAGCCGCACGCAAGAAGATGCCTATTCCAGCGACAAATTCTGTCAGTTCTCTAGTCCATCCCTTAGGCGAATTCCCTCCCGACGCCGTCGTTTTTGGCAAATCCGAGGCCATGCAGTCCCTGCGCGCCCGCATGGACAAAGTTGCTTCGGCTAACGTTCCCGTGCTTATCAATGGCGAGAGCGGGACCGGCAAGGACATTATCGCTCGCATGATCCACGGCCTGTCCCCGTGGAAGAGCGGACCCTTCGTCAAAGTGAACTGCCCTGCCATTCCTGGAACCCTGCTCGAGAGCGAGTTGTTCGGCTACGAAAAGGGAGCCTTCACCGGCGCTTATGGGATGAAGCCGGGACGCGTCGAAATGGCCCATCGCGGCACGCTTTTCCTGGATGAGATCTCTGAACTCGATCTGGCCCTGCAGTCGAAGCTGCTGCAGTTGTTGCAGGACGGCCAATTCTGTCGCATCGGCGCTCAGGAAGACAAGAAGGTCGAAGTCCGCATCGTCTGCGCCACCAACCGGCAGCTCGACGTCGAAATCGAAAATGGCACCTTCCGCCAGGACCTGTATTACCGCATCAACGTCGTGAACCTGCGGATGCCGCCATTGCGCGAACGCCGCGGCGATATCGAAATGCTGGTCCAGTATTTCCTCGAATACTACAACCGCAAATACAACTGCCGCGCCCGCGCCCTATCCGTTGAGCTGATGGGCGTGCTGCAGAAATATCATTGGCCGGGAAACATCCGCGAACTCGAAAACCTGATCAAGCGTTACGTGATCCTGGGCAGCGAGGACGTGATCAGCAGCGACCTCGTAACCCACAACGAGCAGGAATTCTTCAATCCCGACATCAACCTCGACGGCCCAATCTCGCTGAAAGCCCTGACCCGCAAGGCAACCCGCGAACTGGAGCGCAAGATCATTCTGAAAGTTCTGCAGGCCCATCACTGGAACCGCAAACAGGCAGCGCGAGCACTGTCCATCAGCTACCGCGCCCTGCTCTACAAGATTCGCGACGCCGGCCTCCCGCCCAACCGCTCCACCCGCCGCCGCGAAACAGTAGTAAGCGCAGGCATAGCGGCAGACTAATGCTCGCCTAGGCTCACGTGGGGACGGGCGCCCTCGCGAGCCTGCCCTGAGCGAAGTCGAAGGGTCCAGGCGGAGCAAGGCTCCGCAGACCTTTGCTCGCACGAGGCACACGTTCAGCCTCCCCGGACCAAGCCAATCCCGCAAAGATTCGTGAAAGGGCATGGCTTCAGCCATGCCACCAACCCGAAAATTCGATCCAGGCCCCGCAGGGAACGAATACTCCAGAAGGCGGCGGGTTTGAAAATCTAAGCCCCTACTCCTCTTTGCACTGATGCTGATCAAACTGAAGCTTGAGGGCCGCTTGCGAATCCGCAACCCTCTTGATGGCGGTCACGGGAACCTTGAACTCAAGATTGCAATGAGTGCAGACTCCGACAGCCGGCACGGTTCCGAGCCACTTGAGCACCCGCAGTCTCCTCTTCTCCATTCCCAGAGTTTCTCACAGCAGTCGAACCCCGCGACATAAGCCAAAGGGGAAGGGCATGGCTTTAGCTAGGCCTCCAAGCCGAAAATCCGATTCAGGCCCCGCAGAGCCTGCCCTGAGCGAAGTCGAAGGGGAACCAACGCTCTCACCCAGCCACTCCAGATTCCCTTGACTCCCCGAAATCCCCGGAGTACTGTTCTCCTTCCCCCAAGATGTAGGGCCCCGAAGTCTTCCCCAAGGAAATCGTTTCGCGTCGCGGAATCAAGGCTGTGACAAAGCCTTCTGTTGTCGATTGTCATCCTGAGGCAGCGGAGTCGCGCGCGAAGCGAGCGACTCCCAACGAAGGATCTCTGCACTCGTCTGCCGACGCAAAGCACATAGGATTGCCTTGGACAAACGCTGATTGGACAGATCGACGGGACAGACATTGACTAGAAAGAAAAAGATCAGGAAACTGGGTGCGCCATTTCTCGCGTTCTGTGCGAGAAGTGTGACAGGGCGCGATAAGAACGACCACCGCGGCACCCTCTCCGGACTAGAAGGCGTATCCGGCAAGAAAGCCGTCGACTCCGAAACCATGACCGTCAAGAACTAAAATAGATTAATTGGCGACAGCCGCCAAGGCTGTCCAGGGGAGGCAACCACGGGCCATGGCTGACACGCTGCGCACGCTCGGCGAACGCTTCGAATCGATATGTGAACGGATTCTCGCCGCCGACGGCTTTCGGGTCTCCAGGCAAGGAGAACCGGGCGCCCCGGACATGCTGATAGAGGATCAAAGCGGGGAAAGGATCGCCGTCGAGGTAAAACTCTATCGCTCTTTCCAGGTTGATCGCTCCATCCTCCGAAATGCCGCGGCCCAGGTGGTTCGGTACAAGCAGAGAAATCAGACGAAGGGGATGCTGATCGCAACGGCGCTCCTCGAACCGCGTGACGTAAAGCTACTGAAGAATATTGGGGTCGACGAGGTGTGGGACTTATCGACGATAGCCAAAAAGGCATCGGTTGATGCAGCCCTCTCTGCCGATTTACAGCAGCTATTTCGGGACGCCGAGATTGAGTACGCAACACTCCTCCTCGATTTTCAGTATGCCTCCGGTGACATGCCCGAGGCTCCCTCTGCTCCGGCCAAAACGCGCAGCGAGGAACTGATTGAGGCATTTAAGGGCACAGCTCCAGGACCTGCCGATTCGCGAACCTTCGAAAAGCTGTGCTCTGATTCAATAAAGCATTTGTTCGGAGAGCATCTGGGACAATTGTAAGAACAACAGCGCGTCGAACAAGGATTTCAGTACATGGACCTAATCGCCCGGCTGATTCCGAAACAGACGAGTACGTTCTGGCTATCGCTGTCACAAGATTTCCGCTGCAGATACATCGTCTTCGAATTCAAGAACTATACCAACGAAATTTCGCAGAACCAGATCTACACGACCGAGAAGTATCTATACCCTTCCGCTCTCCGTTCAGTGGCGATCATCATTGCGCGAAATGGCGCGGATGCGGGCGCGCTGCGCGCCACTCAAGGGGCCCTTCGAGAAATGGGCAAGGTGATTCTGATCCTTGACATGAATCAGCTGTTTGATCTCTTACGCGCTAAAGATCGTGGCACTGAGCCAAGTGACATCATGGTTGATCACCTAGATAGACTGCTGACAACCATAGCTCCGTAACTTCGAACGATCTGCGGCGGATCGCAGCTGCTATAGGCGGTGGACAGGCGGCCGACGAAAACGCGGGAGGTATGTTGCATCTGTGATCTACAAACTGTTCGGGAAGCACGGGTTTGAGGATTGGGAACGAGGAAGCCTGCACGATCTCGATATGAGGATCAAGGGCGAAGAGGAAGAGTACTTGCTGAATGTCAACGAAGACGCTTATTTAGATCACCTGGTCTCCGAGCGGCTGCTGGACCCTCTGGTGTTCCACTTTGAGTCTGTTACCGCGACCGATGAGGACAGGATGATCCCGGCGGAGCAGTTTCCCCCGACGTCGATCGTCAGGTCGGGCGAAAAATATCTGAAACAGGTATTCACGTTTCATATTCCGGTCTCAGGTTCACTAGGCCTTGTGCATCTCGCCCCGAACCCGCGCCTGCAGTGGACGATTCTAGTCGAACTAAATGAAAATGAACGCGAGATTTGTTTCGAGGTGATTCGATTTGCGGACGACATGGCACGTGTCAATGCTAGATACGACGAGATCGTCCGCAACATGACCCTCCAGTTGCAGAACCTGAAGGGGAACGTCGATAAATACAACGAAGGGCTCAGAGCTAGGGCCAAACAATTCTTTGATCAGCGAAAGGGAGAACTGACAAAAAAAGCTCAGCTCCGCGCCGCGCTCAGAGTGCCCATCCGTAAGAATACAGCTCCCGCGACCTTTGCTGTACCTGTGAAATCGCCGAAACGTATCGTTCCGCGGCCGCCAGCACCCTCTAGCCCGTATACGATCGACCCCACTCTCGACTCAGCCTTATACCAGGAGATACTTCAGTTAATGCACGACTTCGGCATGCAGATGGAGAGATTGCCGGGGACCTACAAGCACAAGGACGAAGAGACTCTCCGTGATCACTTTCTGCTTCTCTTGCAACCACATTTCGGGCTGGAAGGCAGCGCGACTGGGGAAACGTTCAATGCCTCGGGAAAGACCGATATATTGATAAGGTACCAAAATCAAAACGTATTCGTCGCCGAGTTTAAGTTCTGGCGCGGGGCGAAGCAGCACCTAGAAACTATCGATCAGCTGCTTTCTTATCTCACCTGGCGCGACTCCAAAACAGCCATTGTCTACTTTATCGACGGTAAGGAGATTGCCCAGCCTCTGAAGAGTATCGAAGAGACGACCCCGAAGCACCCGTCTTTTGTTAAATTCAACGGAAGAACTGACGAGTCGTGGTTCGGATACGAATTTCACCTTGGAGATAAGGAGAAGAAAGTTCAAGTATCAATTCTATGTTTCCACTTACCTAAGTGAAACCTCGGTGGCTGGCGGGTGGCCCATCTTAACGTCCTGCCGGGTGCCCCGCTCCTTGCGGTTTGTTCGCAAGGGGCGGGCGATTGCGCTACGACTGCCTCCTTTGCTTTCCCACCACCACGGACACTTCGGCGGGTGGCCCATCCTAACGTCGTGCTTTTCGACGGTAGGGTGGGGAAGTCGCGGATTCGCTCAGCCGAGGAAAACCCCCGCCCAAGCGAGCATGGACGGGGCACCCTCTTGAGTAAAGTGAACGCGACAGTCTGGGCCTGCCTCCGCGGTGAGTAGTGCAGGGATCCTTCGTCGGCAGGCCTTCGCGTTGCGAAGGCCTGCACTTCCTCAGAATGACATTCTGGGTGGAGGGTTGGAGGTTTTGATGGTCTGGTGCCGTCCGCTGAAGCGGACGCGTTGCGAAGGCCTGCATTTCCTCGGGATGACATTCTTCGGTGATCATCATCATGAGGGTCTCGGTGGGTTGGCGTCTACGGCTGATCTTAGGGGTGAGAAGACGCCGCAGCCGGGGCACATTCCGCCGTACTTCTGGGTTTGTCCGTCCCAGGCCAGGAGCATCGGTTCGCCGCATCCCCGGCAGGCGCAGCAGTGGAGTTCGGCTAGTGGGGTCCGCCGGCATGGTTGCTTCTTGGTTATCTCGGTTGGTTCTGTCATGGTTTTAATCCTCGTCGTAGGTTGATTGCGTGTGGGGCGTGGTGCCGCTTTGTCCGCGTTTCGATCGGATGGCGGATTTGTGATGTTGGTCCACTCAATCCGCGTTTTGGCTTGAGTGGAGCGGTTCGGAGATTGGCAAAAGGCTTTTGCCGATTAGGGGGTGATATCGGCAAAATGCTTTTGCCGATGTGCGCCTCGCGCGGCCTGCCCACATTTCGAAAGGCGCGAGACTTGGGGCGCCCGTTTTTTTCATGGAGATTCCCTAGAGACGTAATTCATTACGTCTCTACGCATTGGTTGGAATTGCCGCTCCCAGACGGAGCAGGTCCCAGGCATCGCGGTATTTCTCGAAGAGCGCGCCGTCTTGCCTTTTTGCGCCTTCGGGATAGAGGCGGATGTTTGTAAGGCTCGCAATCTCAGCGACGGGGATGATGTACCAGGCATCGTGAGCAACCACGTAGGCGGCGACGAAATCGATCTCCTGCACGGAATATTGAGCCTGTTTCTGCTGGCGCTTGCGGGCAACGGAAACGCTGTACCCCCAGCGGGAGGTGGTGAAAACCGACTTCACCTGAATGCGAAACAAGCGGCCGTTCGCCTCGACGACCACGTCGTAGGGCTCGCTATCACCGTAGGGCTTGCTCACGGCGAATCCCATGCTGGCGGCTTTGACGACGAAGATCAATTCGGCGATCACGCCTTTGCGTTTGGAATATAGTGTGGTGCGTCCGATCGACTGGCGCTTGCGGAGTGGCTTGGAAGCAACAGAATTTTCTGTCATAAACGTTGCATGCGCAGGCGTTCGCACGCGCGCACTTTTCTCCCTTTGATATATGAATTTTGTTTGAGGATTTCGCGGGCGAGGGCCCCTTCGACTACGCTCCGGGCAGGTCCGCGCCACACAAAAGAAAAAGGCGCGGGCTGGATGCCTGCGCCTCTTTTTTGTCTATACATCTAGCCTAGCATATTCAGAGGGGTAAACCCGCCACGTTTTCCAACTTTATTTTCTGTTTGCAATGAAGCAGTTGAGGGGAATTGGGTGCAAAAGGGGGCTTGACAAGATTTCTCCCAAATCGGGAAAACAGGCGCATTTGCGTAGGTCGTGGCGCTTTCCCACGTCTCGAAAGGCGCGAGACGTGGGGCACCCTTTTGTCGAGCAATGTGGTTAGCTACGATTTGAGCTGGGACAACTGCTTTTTTACGTCGGCGGCCTGGCTGTAGTTGGGATCGATCTTCAGCACCCGTTCCAGATGTTGGCGGGCCAGATCGTTCTTGCCTGTCTTTTCGTAGGCGAGTCCCAGATGATAGTGAACCGTGGCGTCGTCGGGAGCTTTGCTTTTCTCGCCCAGTTTGAGCGCTTCCTGGAAAAGATCGACCGCGGATTGGTACGCGCCCTTCTGATAGAGGATCCAACCCAGAGTGTCGGCGGCATAGGGTGAATCGGGCATGCCGCGGCGGGCGGTTTGCGCGAGCGAGAGGGCCATGTCCACGTTGCCGCCGGATTGCAGCATGACGTACGCGAGATTGTTCGAGGCCAGCGGATTCTCCGGTATGATTTCGAGGGCTTTCTGATACGCGTCCTTCGCGTTGGCCCAATCCTGCTTGTGCTCGTAGAGTTCGCCCATCAGGATGTAGAACATGGCCTCGTGAGGATTATTCTTCAGCGATTCCCGATATGTCGCGAGGGCCTGGTCGGTTGAGCCTTTGGCAACCTGGACCTGTCCGAGTTTGAGCAGGGCGTCGGAATTATTCTTGTCGAGCTGAGCTGCTTTTGTGAATGCGGCCTCGGCGCCGTCGAGATCTTTTTTGCTGTTGAAGAGGGCTGTGCCGAGCAGATCGTAGAAGGGGCTGCTGTTGGGCGATTTGGCGATTTGCGCGTTCGCGGCCGCGATCGCTTTGTCGGTCTGGTTCTGGGCCAGGTAAGTATTCATCAGTCCGCTGAGCGCATCGTTCGAGTTGGGATCGCGGTCGAGAGCTTGCTGAAAGGCTTTCCCAGCGTCGTTGTATTGCTTTTGCACCAGCTTCAGATTTCCCAGCTGGATATAACCGACAGCACTTTGGGGGGCGACTTCGATGGCTTTGTTCACGTCCACTTCGGCAGCTGTGAATTGCTTGCGATTGGTTTTCGAGAGCGCGCGCATGGCGTAGCCATCCGGCGAAGCAGGCTGCAGTTTAATGATCTGCGTCGCCGTCTGTTCCAAGGTTTCCATGTCGCCCTTGCGTATGGCGGCATTGGCGAGGGCGCGTTGCGCCTCGATCAGATCAGGACGCAAGCGCACGGCGGAGCGCCATTCTTCGACGGCACGCTCGGGGTTTCCCATCGCGTCGAGCGCGAGTCCCAGATGGTAGTGGGCCACCCCGCTGTCGGGATCGTTCTTCAAGGCGTTTTGCAGAGTTTGGGCCGCGTCACTGGCGTGTCCGCTGCGGATCTGGATTTGTCCGCGGTAGATCAGAGCTTCATTGTCATTTGGGTTGGCCGCGAGAATTGCATCGTTCAGCTTGCCCGCCTCGTCCAGGCGGTTTTTCAGGATGAGCAGCTGAATGTAATTCTTCTCGACCTGCACGTCTTTGGGATGGTCGTGATAGACAGCGGCGTATTCGGCAGTGGCTTTGTCGAGGTCGCCGGTGGCGAAATAGAAGTCGCCGAGCATGCGGTAGCCGGTGGAGTTGTCAGGAAATTTCGTCTTGACTTGCTTCAGGAATGCTTCGGCCTCAGCCTTTTTTCCTTGCGCGATGTAGAGACGGGCGACTGCAGCCGGCGGATCGGGATTCTTGGGATCGAGATCCATGGCACGGCGGAATTGCTGTTCGGCTTCAGGGTAGCGGCTGCGTGACTGGTAATAGCTGCCAAGCGCCAGTTGGGCCTGCACGGCTTGGGGATTCACCTCGACGGCCTTCTTGAAATTCACTTCGGCGGCGTCGGGCTGGTTGGCGCGCATCTGCACGAATGCGAGATCGAGATACGGTTCCCAGTTGTTGGGGGCGAGAGCGATGGCCTTCTGCATCTCCTGGATGGCGGCGGGATAATTTTCCTGGCCAATGAGCAGGTTCGCCAGGGCCATGTGGACCTGCTGATTGTTGGGCTGCTGCTGGAGAAGCAGATCGGTCTGGGCTTGCGCCTGCTTGAAATCGCGTCCCGCAATCAGCAGGTTCGCCAGATCAATGCGGGCCTGATAGTTGTCCGGTTGCAGTTCGATGGTCCGGCCAAGTTCCTGATACGCCGTTGACCACTGCTGCAGCTTGAGCAGCGCCAGAGCCAGTTGATAATGCGCATTGCCATACGTGGAATCGATTTGGATGGCATTTTTATATTGGATCGCGGCCTCGCGATACTGACCCTTATCGAAGTAGCGCTGACCGCTTTCATAATACTTCTGCTTGCGCACGTTGGGATCGCGGGAGCATCCAACGAAGACGGTTGCGATCAGTCCTACAGCCAGAACCAGACGAAAAATGGACGAATGCCTCATTACAAATCTCCAAGGACAGGCGCAGTGAACGCGCGTTTGTTCTCCCAGTCTCTTCTTTTCTCGGTCTTAGGGTACTGCAAATAGAGTACGGCAGAAAGTTACTCATGGCACAACCCCGTCATCGTGGAAGTTGCGGAACGACATTTCCGGAGAAGGAAGGCAAAGGTATCGGCGGCAGGAAAGTTTATGCGTTCGACGCTTATGCTCGGTTGGGTTGTGAACCTGCGGGCTGCATGTGATTCTCGAGCAACTGGAGCAGGGGTTCGCGCAGGTTAGGACCACAGGCGATCAGGCCCGAGATCAGCGGGTCACGGCGGTTGCACTGAAGTGTGCCGTTTTCGAGCGTGCTGACAAAGCCTCCGGCGCTGGTTACCAGCGCGACTCCTGCAGCGACATCCCATTCATTTTTCGGAACCAGGGTGAAGGTGATGTCGACCAGGCCTGCGGAAACCAATGCAAGTTTGTAGGCGACGGATCCCATGGGGCGAACCTTGAAATTCGCGCCCTCAAACTGCTTCCACTCTCCGCGCTTGGTTTCGCTACGGCTGGCTAGCACCGTGGCGCCATCGAGAGTGGTTCTCTGGCTGGGCCGGGCCGGCTTGCCGTCGTAGGTCACGCCAGATTCGAGCGAGCCCAGGAACACCTCGTTGGTGGCCGGGTTGCAGATTCCGCCGGCGATGGGACGCCCGTTCTCCACCATCGCGATGGAGACGCAGAACTCAGGAATGCCGGCAACGAACTCGCGCGTGCCATCGAGGGGATCGACCACCCAAACGCAGCTCTTCTCCAGGCGAGTGTAATCGTCCACGCTTTCTTCGGAGAGCCAGCCTTCGCCATCGCGCAGCAATTCCTTGCGGAGGACGGCGTCGAGCGCCCGGTCGGCTTCGGTGACGGGATCGTGTCCGATCTTGTATTCCGCCTCAATCGCGCCGGCCGTAAAACGGCTGAAAACGACGCGCGCCGCTTCCATGGCAGAGTGAATGCGTTGCAGAGTTTCAGCGTTGCGGTTGTTCGCCATGTGGTTTGGAATTTCTTGCTCAGGCCCACAGCATGCGTGCGCCGGTTGCCAGCAGTACTGCGCACAGCAGCCTTCTCAACCAGGGTACAGGAAGGCGAGTGCTCAAGTGCGAACCCAGCAACCCGCCAGGGATGGAGCCGATCAGCAGGGAACTCACCAGGTACGGATCGATATTGCCGAGCCGGAAATGCAACAGGCTGGTTACGCCAGTGAGAATGACGGCGTGCACAATGTCCGTGCCCACCATCACCTTGGGTGAGAAGCTGTAGAACAGGAGCAGAAGCATCATGATGATGCTGCCCGAGCCAACCGAAGTCATGCCTACCAGGAAGCCCGCCAACAGTCCGATCGCTGACATTCCCGCGAATGGCTGCAAGGTCGGAGCACGATGCGCTACGCGTTCTTCAATCTTGCTCTGGAACAGAAGCAGAGTCGGAATGCAGATCAAGAGAATTCCGACAGCGGTCGTAATGAACGCATTGACGCCGGTGCCGTACACGGTTCGAAGATGGCCCAGCAAGCTCACGCCGAGTATCGATCCCGGAATGCTGCCTACGGCCAATGCCGCAACGACTTTGCGTCGAACCGTTCCTTTGCTGAGGTGAACCCAGCTCGAACCGATCTTGGTGACGAAGTTGAAGAGAGCGTCAGATCCGACGGCCACGATGGGTGGTACCCTGAGAAAAAAGATCAGGACAGGCAGCAGAAGCACACCGCCCCCCACTCCTGTCATACCGATCAGAGTACCGACCACGAAGCCGATCAAGATCTTTTCGATGAGCATGCCAAAATCCAGTACCACTCAGCCTAGCCTGTTAGCTCCGAGATCAAGATGTTTGTCCGTTGACCCCGATGAAGCCCTCACGCTCTAGATGCAAAATAATCTCTTGCGCTGCCTCTTCGGGACTCAATTCGGCCGTATTAATTACAAGGTCAGCATCCTTGGGTTCCTCGTAGGGGTCAGAAATGCCCGTGAACTCCTTGAGAATGCCGGCGCGAGCTTTGGCATAAAGACCTTTTCGGTCGCGCTCTTCACAAGTCTCCACCGGGGTCGCGATGTGGACGAGGATGAAGCCGCCGACCGGTTCGATCATGCCGCGCACTGCTTTGCGGGTCGCATCATAGGGAGCGATGGGAGCGCAGATCGCAATGCCGCCGTTCTTGGTAATCTCCGAGGCTACATAGCCGATGCGTCGAATGTTAATATCGCGATGCTCCTTGGAGAAACCCAATTCGGAAGAAAGATGTTTACGCACCAGGTCCCCATCCAACAGCGTGACCGGACGCCCGCCGGCCTCAAGAAATTTGGTCACGAGGACATTGGCGATGGTCGATTTGCCCGAACCCGAAAGGCCGGTGAAGAAAATCGTCACGCCCTGCTTGTGCCGCGGAGGATAGCTGCGGCGCAATTCCTTCACGACTTCAGGGTAAGTAAACCAGCTCGGGATCTCACGTCCTTCATTCAGGCGATCGCGCAACTCGGTTCCTGAGATGTTCAGCACGCGCGATCCGTTGCTTACTTCGTTGTCAGGCACGTACTGATCCTGATCTTCGAGGTAAACCATCATGTTGAAGGGAACCATGGTGACGCCGATATCCGCTTCGTACTTCTTGAAGAGTTCCTGGGCATCGTAAGGGCCGTAGAAGTTCTTGCCGTCGGAATCTTTTCCCGGACCAGCATGGTCGCGGCCTACGATGAAGTGGGTTACGCCGTGATTCTTGCGGATCAAGGCGTGCCAGATAGCTTCCCGTGGTCCACCCATGCGCATCGCCAGCGGCAGCATGGAAAGCTTGACGCTTCCCGCCGGAAACTTCGAAAGCAGCAACTGGTAGCAACGCACGCGAGTGAAATAGTCGACGTCACCAGGTTTGGTCATCCCGACCGAAGGATGGATGAGGAGGTTCGCCTCGACCTGTTTGGCCGCGCGGAATGTCAGCTCCACGTGGGCGCGGTGCATGGGGTTGCGGGTTTGAAACGCGACTACGCGGCGCCAGCCGAGACGCGCAAACTCGGCGCGCAATTCGGCTGGGGTGAGACGCAGCGTGCGGAAGTCGTAGTGCGAAGGCATTTGCGTGCCTTCAATACGGCCTCCCACGTACCAGGAATTGCCCTTGTTTAACAGGTAATCGACGCCGGGATGAACCGCGCTTGTGGTTCCAAATACGGATTGAGCTTCCGCCTTGCGGTCCGGCTGCCAGACTGCTTCGACGTGCAGCACTGCAAGCATCACGCCTTCAGCATCGCGCAACGCAATCGTGCTGCTTCCTGGCTTCAGCGACTTGGCAAACTCTTCTTTGACGTCCAGGGTAATCGGCATCGGCCACAGAACGCCGCTGCTCAGGCGCATATTGTGGCAGACGCCGTCGTAATCCGCTGGTGTCATGAATCCCCGCAGGGGCGAGAATCCTCCGCTGGTCAGCAACTCAAGGTCGCAGATCTGACGCGGTGTCAGATCCCACGACGGCCATTCTCGCGAATGGGCCTTCAGCTCTGCGATTCGTTCGGGCGACGCGATCAGGTCGGTTAGTTCTCCGCCGTGCGGCGCAATAATGTGACTCGTTGAAGCGACCAAATCCTGGCTCCTTATAACTACGGGTTCATAAACTCGATACTGTGTAGCTTGCCATGCAGGCAATATGACGGTAGCAGTTTGCGGCCCACGAAAACCAGCGAGGGGAACGAAACGAGCGTTGCGCAAGAATACCGCGTAACCCGCGGTGCAGCAAGTTCAGACTGGTTAGTATGAGTCAAGCTTCGCTATGAGCAATTTGCGTACCTTTGTCGACCCCGTTTGCGCCGCTATGTGATTCTCAAATTGAGGGTTAGCCGAGGCAATCACTTTCTTTCGCTTCTGACCATCGGCGAATGTGAAAAGCTTTGCACTCAAGATGCAGTTCCGCTCCCGCCGAGGGGAATTCAATTGCTGCCACTGGAGAATCGCTTTTGGGCAGGAGAACTCTGGAGAGATTCAACGGGCACAGGTTTGCGAGCCGCAAGCACGGGTTCCTTGATTGAATATTTCAGCAAGCACCACACGGCGCGTACTCCGTCTTTCCAGCCTATTTTTTTTCCCTCTTCGTAGGTTCGCCCCCAGTAGCTGATGCCGACTTCATAGATGCGCAGATGACGCTTCGCAACCTTGACCGTGATCTCCGGTTCGAATCCGAAGCGGTTCTCTTCGATCGGAATGGACTGAATTACCTCGCGCCGAAAAGTTTTGTAGCAAGTCTCCATGTCGGTGAGGTTGATGTTCGTAAGGCAATTCGAGAGCAGCGTCAGCAGCCGGTTTCCAACTGAATGCCAGAAATAAAGGACGCGATGAGGAGCGGCGCCCAGAAAACGCGAACCGTAAACCACATCAGCCTTGCCCTGCACGAGCGGACCAAGCAACAGCGGATAATCAGCCGGATCGTATTCCAGGTCCGCATCCTGGATTACCACGAAGTCTCCAGTTGCCTCTTGAATTCCGCGCCGCAGCGCCGCGCCTTTGCCCATGTTCCGCGGCTGCAAAAATACCCGGACCTGCGGATATTGCGCATGCAACCCGGAGAGAATTTCCTGAGAACCGTCTTGCGATCCGTCATCGACACAAATCACTTCCAGTTCGAGTGGCACTGCCAATACGCGCTCGATTAGAAAGCGCAGCGTGGCGCGCTCGTTGTAAACCGGTATGACGACCGATAGTTTCATGCTGGGAAAGTTTCCCTAGTGTAGAACATTCCGGCAGTCGGAATCCTGGCATTCGCGCACCGTACAATGCGGTACCGTTTATGAGCTGGATCGAAGGATTGTCAACAAGTGTAATTAGTTCTCAAAAGTCTTACATGATCGGGGAATTTTGTCCTAAGGTCTTTGCCCTAAATATCTAGCGGGCGCCCAGCCTGAAAAACTTTGGTCGGGGTGGCTTTTGCCCGTGGTGCCGAAGGATCGGCGAGGGTCGTCAGAGGTCTCGGCGGATCGCTTTTATTCACAGCAAGAGGGGGCTTCGTGACCCTTGGTCATTATTGAAATATCATCCTTTGTTATCTGTTGCTTAGCTGTTACGTCTGCGGATTCGCCAGAAATCAAACGACCTAGCCGGTGGGAAGTGCCCGTGCCTTCGTGTTTTCGTGGGTGCGGGTTCCCTTCGGTCCGAGTCTGATGTGCGTTCGGACACAATAGGAGACTGAGGAAATCCGGGTCACTTGGCACGGTGAATGCTATGGTTTTCTGGAGACCCAGCCGAAAAACTTTGTGCTTCCTTTTGCGGCTGGATGGCGAAGGGCGCTTGCAACGAGGGACCTGTGGAAAACTTCCCCGGGCGGCGTCGGTTATTATCTCACCCTTGGGGAAGAGCTGAATGGAGGAGAAGCCTGTTCGTTTAGGCCCGCGAGAGCAGCAGATTGCCGAGTTGCTGCTGCAGGGCTGTGACAATACGGAAATTGCTGTGCAGCTCAAAATGGCCCGACGGACGGTCAAGGCCCACTTCAATCGTCTCTTCCAGCGCTTTGGAATTGACGGCGGTATCAAACGAGTCAAACTCGCGACAACTTTATACCGGAGGCAGCTATGTTTGGAGGAGAACGCTACGGAAAGCGCGTTCCGAACGAACGGGAACGGCGAGTCATCGAGCTCGTTGCTCAAGGACTCAAAAACAGTGAAGTCGCAGAAGCCATCGGCACGACTGAGCATGTCGTAAAAAATTATCTTCGCGTCATCTATGACAAACTTGGACTCTGGAATCGGGTAGAACTTGCGCTCTGGTACGAGGCGCGCCGGCACGAGTCTCTGGTCGGGGTCTGATGACATTTCAAGAACTGCGAGCGCCTGGTTTCAACTCGAGGCGCTACCGGACTGAATCTCAAATATCCTGGACCAAGTATTTCTGACCTCTGCGTGCGAACGCAAGGGGTCTTCATTTTTGTTTTTGCGGCATTCTTATGAGCGAGCTCTAAAATCGAAGGAAGGTCGCCGCAGCCTGAAGAGACTAATCGCAGTTTTTTCGAGCTGCCGGTTCAAACTGATCCATCTGCGCGTCGCGCTGCGTGGTAAATTTGCCCTCGGGAGTCTTGCCATACAGGTCGGAACCAGAGCAATAGTAAAGAGCATGTCGCAGGTCGACCCACACCTGGGCGTTGGGGTTGCCAAGATAAACCGGGGTGGGCGGCGTTTCCGCTAATCCCAAACTCACCAGCAGTTTTTCAAATAGCGTTAGATTGGGTTGATTCTTCGATTGCGCCCGATTCTCCGCAGGCCGCATACCCACCCCCGAAAGCACCATCAAGAGCAGCAGAACCGCCGCTCCGACATAAACGTCCGCGCGATGCTTCGCCAGCCAGATTCCAAAGGGCGACTTCGGGTGCAGCGATTTCAGCCACGCGTGAGTCTCGGTTGCTGACGCCCACGGCGACAGAGGTTTTGGGGACGCTTCGATTGCCTCTGAAACGGGAGCCGCGTCCTCCGCTGTCTCACCGTCGATTACGGGCCCGAAATCGCCCTCCTCCGCTACCTCGGGTTCGCCCGATTCTTCGGGGAATTGATCGATTACTTTCTTCAGTCCGGGAGAGAGGTTGAGAGAGAGCTCGTGAGCAAGCCGGCCTTCATCCATCGCCGGTGAGCCGACTTCGGTTTCGTGACTGTCTGTTTCGATCTCTTCCTGCTGCTTGTTCTCCGCCTCCTGCTGCAGACGCCACATCGATGCCCACTTGCTCTGCAAGTCGCCTGAAGAAGAAGTTGCTGACGGCCGTGCGGTTCCGCATCTACCACAGAATAACTCTTGTTCTCCAAACTGATACCCGCACTGTGAACAAACTGTTTCACGGCCCGATTTCGCACTCGAAGTGCTGACCGGGATGCTGAGGTCTGCTTCCCCTATTTCTATCGGCTCGACAACGCTCTCCGCCGGTTCGATCACTGGGTGTGCTTGCGCAGCAACATTTTTTCCCGGTTCAACCGCAAGCCGCTCTAGCTGCGGTTTGATTCGTTCCAGCGCTTCGAGCATGGCAGCGCGTTCTGCCGCGAGCTTTTGTCTCCAATCTTTGTCAGCTGCTCTTGCGATCGCCTCCGTCATCAATCCTGCCATGAGTTGGCAACTTCGCATCTCTGGCTCTTGAATGGAATCAGCGTCTGCAAAGCGAATTTCCAGCAGGCCGGCCAGGTTGCCTTCGTGATAAAGCGGCAGAGCCATAGAAGGTTTGCCTGCGTGCTCCCGGCTGAACTCGGTGGAGAGCCGGCCGTCCGCGGAAAGACTCGAATCCATCGGCAAGCTTGACCCTGTCAGGCTGGCCGCATCTCCAGTGGCCGCGCAGTACTCCAGCCGATTCTCCCGCACGACCGCGACTGCCACTCCACTTGCGTGGGTAATCTTTCGCAAGCGCTCGACAATCACATTGGCCGCGACCTGCAAGTCGCCGGCTTGCGACCGCAGAAACTCCTGCGTCTCGACGATCTGGGCGAGGGCCTCGGTGGGATCAGGCCTCGAACGGGGTTCGACCTCGAAAGTTTTCTGCTCCTGCAGCACATGCGCGGCTTCCAGGAGTTGCTGGAAAGTTGCTTCATCCAGTGCCGGCTTTTCCCGCTCGCTGATGATGGTTAGCTCCAGTTGGTCCCGTGTTCCCGGCTTGTCCGGCTCCGCCATAGGTCAATGCAATTCGCCATCCACAGTGCTGACCGCGACCCCGCAACCGCTTGATTCTAGCAGTCTTGACGGCCTCGAACCATACCCGAATAGATGCACTCAAGTGCTTGCACTTCTTGGCATTATGGCATCGCGTCAGTTGCCGTTCGTCGGACCTTTCATCGCAACCGCACTTGCACACTGCACCACCAGAAATCGCACAGCACCGCCGATCAGTGCGACATGCAAACTATTGCACTTTCCCAGTCCTCGTGTCATCGCTTGTCCGATTCTGGACATCCCGTTTCGCCAGCGAACACCTCCCGGCTCACATCCCGCATTCTGCTGCGTCAAATCAAAGGCTTAGCAGACGGGGAGAGGGAAGCGCAGTTGCTTTACGAGGTCCCGTGGTTAGGGGATTCGCCCATGCAAACGCTACTCGAAGACGTTCGTTACGGACTCCGCAACCTGCGGAAGAACCCAGGCTTCACCGCGGTAGCTTTATTGACCTTAGCTTTAGGCATCGGCGCGAATACTGCAGTTTTCTCCATCGTGAATGGCGTGCTGCTCAACTCCCTGCCATTCCACGACCCCGACAAACTGGTTGTGCTGTTCGAGAGCAAGCCGCATTTTAAGGAAGGCTCCATCTCGTATCCCAACTTCCTCGACTGGCGTCGCGAGAACCATGCGTTCACCTCGATCGCAGCCTGTCGCCCTGACACCTTCAGCCTCACCGGCACCGGCGAAGCCGAGCAGGTGCGAGCCGAGATGCTCTCTTCGGACTTTTTCTCCGTGCTGGGCGTGAAGCTCTTGCTTGGCCGCACCTTCACTCCAGAGGAAGACCAATTAGGCGCCGATCACGTCGCGCTCGTCAGCAGCGGTTTTTGGAGGCGAAAACTGGGATCTTCCCCCGACATATTGGGGCGCAGACTCGTGCTCGATGGCCAAGGCTACACCATCATCGGCGTGGTCCCATCCAATTTCCACCTGACCCTGCCCAACTTCCGCGATGACCGGGACGTCTTCGTTCCCATTGGCCAGTGGACGTATCCCTATTTCCGCGATCGCAGCTACGCTTTAGGTATGAAGGCCGTAGGCCGGCTCAAGCCTGGCATCACTCTTGCCCAGGCCCGCGCCGACATGGATTCGGTAGCGCAAAACTTGGCCGCGGCTTTTCCCCAGGCCGATGCCGGGGAAGGCGCCGCGTTGGAGCCGATGAAGCAGAAAATGGTCGGAACCATCGAGCCTTTTCTTCTGTTGCTGCTCGCCGCTGTTGGCTTTGTACTCCTCATTGCCTGCGTGAACGTCGCCAATCTCCTGCTGGCGCGGTCAACCAGTCGCACCCGCGAATTTGCCATCCGTGCCGCACTCGGCGCCAGTCGAGCCCGCGTGATCCGTCAGCTTCTCACCGAGAGCATCCTGCTCGCGATAGGTGGCGCGGGGCTTGGCTTGCTGCTCGCTACCTGGGGATGCAGAGCCGCGCTCGCGGTACTGCCGGTCGCCCTGCCCCGCGCAGAGGAAGTCGGACTCGACCTGCGTGTTCTGATCTTCACCGGAGTCGTTTCCATTCTCGCCGGAGTTTTCTTTGGCCTCGCCCCGGCGTTAAAAACCTCGCGCACCAACTTGCAAGAAACTCTCAGAGAAGGTGGCCGCAGCATGAGTGGCACTCGCCACCGCGTGCAAAGTGTTTTTGTCGTAATCGAAATGGCCATGGCGCTCGTCCTGCTGATTGGCGCGGGTTTGATGATCCGCAGCCTGATGCGGCTTTGGAACGTCGATCCCGGATTCGATCCCCACAACGTTTTGAGGTTCAGCGTCGCCCTTCCATCTTCAGCGAACGGCATCAGTGCCGACGCAGCTCGATCTATCTATCGTCAGCTCCACGACAACCTCGCCTCTGCACCCGGCGTTCGCGCGGTTTCCTTGTCGGGCGGTTCGATTCCTTTCATGGGCGACGACGAAGAGTTGTTCTGGATCGAAGGCCAGACCCGGCCCGCGAACGATAAGGACATGAACTGGACCCTGCGCTACACCATCGAACCCGGTTACCTTGAGGCGATGAAAATTCCTCTCGAGCGCGGCCGCTTTTTGACCCCGCACGACAATGAACATTCACCCCTCGTCGCCGTCATCGATGAAAGCTTCGCCAGCCGATACTTCCCCCACCAGGACCCGATCGGCAAGCACGTCAACATAAAAGGAATTGATAAGCCCCTCGAAATCGTAGGCGTGGTTGGCCACGTGAAACAATGGGGCCTCGATGCGGACGATAAAGAGACTCTGCACGCCCAGCTCTACGCTCCTGTCATGCAAGGCGCCGATAAGGAGATGCAACAGACGACCGGGGGTGTGGACGTTGTGCTGCGATTCGATGGGCCCCAGCAAGCGGCCCTCGATTCGATTCGCCGCGCGGTCATCGCCATGAACAACCAGCAGTTCCTCTTCAACGTTGAGACCTTTGACGAGATTATTTCCAAGGCGCTTGCGGCACAGCGCTTCTCCATAATCTTGCTCGGTGTTTTCGCAGGGCTCGCTTTGCTGCTGGCCAGTGTCGGCATCTACGGCGTTATCTCTTATGTTGTGGGAGAGCGCACCCACGAGATCGGGATCCGCCTTGCCTTAGGCGCGGACCGGATGCACATCCTGCGCCTCATCCTCGGACGCGGCGGCATCCTCGCCATGGCCGGCGTGGGATTGGGTCTCGTTTCCGCGCTGGCCCTGACCCGGCTCATGGCAAGTCTGCTCTACGGCGTTCGCTCCACCGACCCGTTGACCTTCGCCGGAGTCGCGATCCTGCTCACCCTGGTCGCGCTCGCCGCCTGCTATATTCCCGCACGCCGCGCCAGCAAAGTCGATCCCATGGTCGCCCTGCGCTACGAGTAGCCCACTCTTTGCCCGCGTGGTAGTGATCGCACAGCTCGGCAAAAACACAATCTCGAACTCTGGCGGCTCGTGCTGGACCGTTTCAGCACAGATTCTCCCGTTTTGGCTCTTCCGTCCATCCAAACTCCGCTCGTCGTTTTCTCAACCCATGCATTCAATGGTCTTTATCCCTCCGTGCCAGCAGGCGAAACTTTGGCGAACCAACTGCATTCGCATTCACCGATTGACTTCACATCAATCAGAAAAAGTCGAAGCAAAGTTTCGCAAACCAGCAGAGAGGAAACGCCATGTTGGATCTCAGCGATATCAAGATTACGCGACGCGATGAACAGGTTCTGCACCTTCTGGTCGAAGGCTGCAGCAACAAGGAGATCGCCGAGCAATTGCACATCAGCCCCCGAACCGTGAAGCAGCATCTGCGTACGCTGTTTCTACGGGCCGGGATCAAAGATGGCCGCAAGCGCGTGAAGCTCGCCACCGCGGTGTTCCAAAGAGAGCAGAGGGAATTATGCAACCATGTGATCGCCTGACCGCCAAGGAAATTCAAGTCGCCATGCTGGTTTGGGAAGGCCAGACCAATCGCGAAATTGCCAGTGTCATCGGCACCACCGAGCAAGTCATCAAAAATTACTTGCGCAACACGTTTGATAAGCTGGGTGTTTGGAGCCGCCTGGAGCTGGCACTCTACGTGGCCGCGCACGGAGGTACTCACTGGCGCGATCCCACCACTTTGACATCCCCTTCGGTTTCGTCAGCTTCGCCGATTGCGCGTCCGCTGGAGCAACAAGCCCGGCAGACTTCATCACAAAGTGATAAGGATGACCATCGGTCACAGCCATCTTCATTCGCGGCAAAAGTCTCGTCACGACTGATTTCAGCCTAGTTTTTCACAGCTGGAATACCTATACAGCAGGCCACGGTTTGGTTGGGACGCCGGTCTCAATTGCCTGTTAGCGAGCGTTTGCGCACGTCGCCCTCGAACCGGCCAACCACCGACTTCACCAGAAATGGTGCAGTACGCTGTGGAGGGAACGCATGTGCATGAAAACGAAGAGTCTGTAATCGCCAGAAACCAGTTGACCAGGTTTGCTCTTCGGAGTACACACCTCAAACTGTCTTGGGGAGTGATCGTGGGCGCGATGTGCAGAGTCGATTCGCGCAGCCGCTTGGGCATTCGTAGTGAATCGTTTCGCGCGCGGCGGCGCAAGTCCTGGTTAAGGGTGGGGCACTTTTTGTGCCGAAGCTCAGAATACGTTCGACGCAGCCTGCTCGTGATGGCTCAGAAGGAGCAGATTTACCAGAACCGCGAATTCTGTTAGGCGTTAACGCGGTTGGGCGCCAGCCGTAAGCGATATGCAAACACGTAGTCTTGTTCCCCCTATGGCTTACATTGCACGTAATCAGCTCAAAGCCACCGTCCTCGTCGTGGACGACTCCCCCGAAATCCAACGTTACCTTCGCGTCCTACTGGAACTCGACTCTCACCACGTCGAAACGGCCAACAGCGGCTATGAGGCTTTGCAGAGCCTGCGCCGTGGGTGCGCCCCCGATGTGGTTCTGCTTGACCTGCAGATGCCCGGGATGGATGGCCTCGAAACTTTGCGGCGATTGCGGCAGCTCCGGCCCGACGCGAAGGTCGTCATGTGCTCGGGATTGGACGATCCCGAAAAGATTCGTGAAGCCGCCTCATTGGGTGCGCACGCTTATCTCGTGAAACCTGTCCAGCATTTGTATCTTTCGGCTGCGGTCGAACGTTGCCTCACCGATGGTCCGGCAAAGCGCGCGACGGATCATCTCGGGGGCCAGCTCTTCGTCCTGCCATCACCCAGCCCGCTGTAGAATCACGATTTCAAATCCTGATTCGAACCATGCTGTCGATGAACTGCCTCAACTGGCCTCTGTCTTGTTCCGTCATCTCCGTGAACTTTACACCGATGCCAAACCCCGGTGTGCTGGTGATGACTTCAGCGTTCGCCCATAACTTGAAATCTTTGACCCAAAGAGCGATCCGGATCTGCGTCCTTGCGGGAAGAGGATTAGGCATCTCCAGGAAACATCCTCCCAGGCTGAGATCGGCGGTCCTGGTGCGGATGGGAGTGGCTTCACCAGTCGGGTAAACTTCCACGGAACTAGCGCACTTCATCCGCGAGTTGGCCCGGCGATCTCGCGCATCGCGAACCGATACATCGAACCCGGGCGGCGGCAAGGGGAAGTCCCACAAGCTCTTTTCCGGAGAAAGATTGAGCAGACCCAAGCGTCCCGCTTTGGCGCTGCCCGGTTGACCGACCCACCTCACTCGAAAATGACCCTTGGTGACGCCGTAGGTGATGCCAACGATCTCATCCACGTTCGGCTGAGCTTGCACCCCGCCGAGTTCCACCCCCTGCTGACTGACGTTGACGGTGAAAACCTTCTCGGAGAAGATTTGGCCGCCGCGGTCCGTCCCGAAAATTCGGACCGGCACTTTGATTTCCTTACGGGGCTCTCGGCGTTTACCCATATCCTGACCAGACTCGTCCAGTAAAGCTTGCGCCTGGGCTGACCCGATTCTACTTCAGACCCCCTCGTCGACGGACGAACGGATGGGCAACCCGATTGGGCACTATTCCGTTCTGGAGTAGGGAAAACGCTGCAAAAGCTTGCACAAAAACTCCACTGCTTCGGAGATCGCTCGCGCAAAGCGCAGTCTTACAAGCGTTTGAGCGCCAGCCTCCGGCACTCCAATTGCACTATCGCGGGGTGCGTCCCAGGTCTTGTTATGTCTCCCCCCGGCGGTCGCGATTCGAGGTAGGTAATGACCACTAAAGAAAGTTTCTGGATGGCCTGTGACTCCGTCGAGCAGTTGCGAGCGGAGTATGGACCCTTTCAGACCCGAGCCGAGGCCGAGGCCGAGGCGCGCAAGCTGGGATTTGGCTTTCTGCTGCGCTATGAGCATGTGATCGACGCCAACGAAAATATCCAGGAAGTCCGCTGCATCTTCATCGAACTGCCCATGGCGCACTCTACGCCCACCGGCCCCGTGGTTCGCAGGCTTCACACTCGCTGTGCCACCTGTGGCGAAACCTCGGTTCACGAGGAGCACTGGCAGGCTGAGGTTTGGGCCGATATTCACGAATTCGAGCACATCCGCCACCGTGTCCGCCTGTTCGAGCAAACTCGTCGCGAAGGCCTCAAGGAAATTGGCGACTGGCGCGATCAGTGTGCCTGATCCTGATTCGGGTCTGCAAAATTCCAGAATTTTCTGCTAGTCTGTTCCCCGTAAGCTGGGCTCGAATCGAGCCTCCTCTGAGAAATCTATGGCCTTGGTTATTTCGCTGTTCCTGGCACTGCTTCCTCTCCTCGGCATCGTTTATATCGTTCTATTCGGCTCGCTGACGACGGTGGATGGGCTGTTCATGTCTCTCATTCTGCTCTCGATCTCGGCCATTCTTGGGTTGAACGTCTTGATCGAGCTGCGCAAAGGGAAGTCCGCCTTTGCTCCGAGCCACAGTGCGCTGGTTAGGCAGCCTGGGGGGCTGGTCTCGGATGGCTCCCGTCTGAAAACCCGCGGCAAAGTGAAAGAGGTTGTGTTCTTCGAGTCCAACGTAGGCCAGCCTAACAAATCCATCGTCACCCTTTCCGATGGTGGCGGTCTGTCCCAGACCCTCGCCCTCGAAGGAGACGTGCGCAACGCCCTTCCCGTAGGGCAGACCTTTGAGATCACCTTGCGGAAAGAAGCTGGAAAGAATGTTCTGGTAGATGTCAATCACGCCTGACGTTTGAGCCCTCCTCACAATCCGCAGCCAGCATCGATCCGATTACGAACGTAACCCACGACCCTACTTCTGTCTCGCTCCAACCTGCGATTCCAATAGAGAATTACAACCATCGGTGCTCGCCGGGCGAAGTCGCCTGCAGCGGAGGGGGAATGTTGACGAAAGAGGAACAGACTGCGCCGCCGCCAACCATGCTGGCGCGCGCGGAACAAATCCAGCGGGAGATTCAGCAGCTCTCGGGACGCGATCTGCAGTTGTGGTCGATCGTAATTCTGGTCATTCTGGTACTCACCGCGGGCATGCTGGCGCTGGTTCTGCCCAACGTCATCTGGGCGCAGCGCGTCATCCGCGTGGAACACGCCTACCTGCCGCAACTGTTCTTCGGATTGATTTCGCTGGTTCTGCTTTTCAATATTTATCTGGTGGGACAAAAAGTTACCCTGAACAACACGCGTCGCGCACTGATCAGCGAGTTGGTACTGAACGAGCGTCTGGAAAGCCTGTCGCTCATCGATCCCTTGACCCAATTGTTGAACCGGCGCGCGATGAACGAATTGATTCCGAGAGAAGTTGCCCGCGCCAACCGCTTGTCCAGTAACCTCACCTTCTTGACCATCGACCTCGACGGTTTTCGCGCCATCAACGCCAAGTTTGGGAACATCGAAGGCAACCTGCTGCTCAGAGAATTTGCCCGGTTGCTCACCACCTGTTTTCGAGGTGGCGACATTGTCTTTCGTCAAGGCGGAGACGAATTCCTCGTCGTCATGCCCGATACCAGCGAGGAAGACTCTGATTTTCCTGTGCGGCGCCTGCATCGCGCGCTTGAGCAATGGAATCTCACGAGCGGGAAGAGCTACAAGCTCTCATTCAGCTGGGGCGTCGCGGCTTACGTGACTGGCAGTGAGGTTGAAGACGTGCTTCGCGCAGTCGACCGCCAGCTCTATCAGAAAAAACATAACCTCGTTCCTGTTTTCTAAAACACTTTTCACTTCACAAAACTTGCGAAGTGTTCCACGTGGAACACTTGTTATTACTTTTATATATGTACAAAAATATATGTACGATGGAGTTAAGTGGTATTCATTGATCGGGGTTAGCGGTTACTGCTTGTGGGGACGGAAGACCAGATCGAACCACGGTTTCCAGGTTTTGCCGGCGTCGGTTGAGGTTACGCCGATTTCGCGAACGCCTCCGCTTACCGGCTTCCAGGTGCCGCGAACCAGAGTCGGTTCGGCGGCGGCGGGGTCAGCGCCGGTTAGAACCATCTCGCCGGCTTCGAAGGTGCCTTCGATTACCAGCAGTTGGCCTCGGTTGGTCACCCAAGTCTGGTGCCATACCTTTCTGGACGCGTCGTAAATACTGAAGCTCTGACCTTGGTGTCCGTCCGTGGCTTGGTAGTTCTCGCGCAGCGCGCAGCCGTCGAGGATGAGATCTACTTGAGTGCGAGCGACCTTGGTGGTCGGGTTGTCGAAGTCAAACGCGTCCCAGTCGCCGGCCCAGAAGTCGAACTGGCGATACTCGGGTGCGCCACACGCTGCGGGTTTCGGAGAATCTGCCGGGGCTGCTGATAAGGAGGATGGGCGAGTGGCGTAGCTTGCAACTCCGGCAAAGAAGACGACCAAACAGACAAGGCCAAGGTTTAGCTTTAACCAGCGAGCAGTTGGGTTCATTTTGAATTGTGCAGAAATCACAGTCGTCTCTGCGGATTTGGCGCCCACATGGATGAAGATAAATCGCTAGCGGAATAACGTTGGACGTTTGCGGACTTGGTTTCCGGTCGATTCGTTCCGGTCGATCAGTGGGATTTGCCCACGAAATGCGACGATCCAGTTCAACGTTGACTTCGACTACCTCGTCCAAGCTTGCGCTGGATCTTCTCAAAATTGCAGGCGGGCTGTATGTTTCCGTATGGAAATTCGGGGACATCCCCGGTGCCCCCTGCTAGAACTGGTCTCATATATCTCTTAGGCGGGGCTGGAGCCTAATATCCTAAATATCGCGGTCATACGGGTGCTGTGTCGGATCGGGTTCGCTGCCGCACCAACTCCGGCCCCGTTGCAAGTACGAGCACGACCGCCACCAGCACGCTGATGCCGCACTTGAGCAGCGGCATCCAGTGCGGATCCACGCCGTCGTAGAACACCATCGTGATGTTGACCATGCCATGGTAGAAAGCCGCCAGCAGGACGCTGCCGCCGGTCCCGCGGGCGATCCAGGTAAACACCAGAGCTTCGGCGACCACGGCCGCAGTCCAGGGCGCGAGCGGAAGGTTGCTCAAGTATCCGTGCGGCAGCAGGAGGAGCGGCCAGTGCCACAAGGCGTGCAGGCCGCCGAGGATAAGGCTGGCGGCGATCGCGCTGCGGACCGCGAGCAGGCGCGGCAAGGCAAAGCCCCGCCAGCCAAGTTCCTCCCCCGCCGCAAACAGGAAGACGATCCAAATCGCCGGCAGCGTGGCGCGTAGCATTCCAACGTTGATTCGCGAAAGTTTGAATGCGCCGAACGTCGACGCCACCCCGACCGCCACCAAGCCTTCTGCGATCGGAAGACCGAACGCCACAAGGTACCATTGCCAGCCGACGCGCCACTTTCGCAGGCTGCGCCCAAGCTCGCGCACGGCGGGTTCGCCCTCTGCCATGCTGGTGACCACCAGCGCGGAGAGCGCAGGCGCTAAAGCGCCGAGCAGCGGCACCCAGAAATGGAAGGTCTGAATGTAGCCGAGAGCGATGCAGCCCCAGAACCAGACGAAGGCGAGCGCGAAGTAGAGCGGCAGAGAATGCTGCTTCGCGAACACTCGCACGGCTCCTCCCCAACTCCTTGAACACACAGCGGTAGCGTATCAGCCCAAAGGCTAAGAGCCAAAAGCGATTACCGGCTTAGTTTCATATCTGCCTCAACAGCAGCTTGATGCAGCCAAGCCGAACCATGCCGAAGAAGTTCTCGACGTGGTATTCCCAACGGATCACCAGCCGACGAAAGTGATGAAGCCAAGCAAAAAGTCGTTCCACTCGCCAACGTCTGCGATAGCGCCTCAAGGGACGACCATCCTGCGTCGGGTCCCGGCGTTCCCCGCGATGAGGTGCGATCATCTCGATGCCATAGCGGTCGGCCAGATCACGATCCGAGCGGTCACTTTGGTAGGCTTTGTCACCGATCAATCGCGTGGGGAGCGTGTCGAGGAAGCTGTGTCCCAGGACTCCTTCCACCAATTGGCTTTCATGCGGAGAAGCGCTTTCGACACTAACGGCGAGAGGAAGACTGTGGTCATCGGCGAGAACGATGATTTTCGTCCCCTTACCGCGTTTGGTGGGCCCGACCGCGAGGCCCCTTTTTTCGCCCCCGTGAAGGAGGCATCGATAAAGGCTTCCTCCAGGTGCAATTTTCCTCGGCCGCGTAACTCCTCAGCCAGTATGCGCAGGATGCATTCCAAATTGCCTTCCCGCACCCAATGCTGGAAGCGGCGGTGACAGGTCTGGTACGGGGGATACTTCTTGGGCAGTTCGCGCCACTGTGCACCCGTACCCAAGACCCACAAGATTCCGTTGAGCACCGCTCGCGTGTCCTGCCAAGGGCGACCCCGACCATCGGAACGTCGTTTCGGCCGCAAGATCGGTTCGATCAGTTGCCACTGGGCATCGCTGAGTTCCCATCGTCCTCGCATGCCCTCCTTCTGCCCACTTTCCCACGCGCAGGAAATAGCTAAGTAGGTTCACCACCATTTATGAGACCGGTTCTAGTCTTTGGAGCGGGGTGTAGCACGCTTTCCGACGGATGAAATTAACGGAGGTTGCCCGATTGCGGCGTGGCGTGGCCACTTGCATTCGGACCGACGGCATTCATTGCCATTGTTAGAATTGACCCTGCGGCTGGTTGAGGGTTTCGCGTCCCACCCTCCGCAAAGAACGCGGAAGGGTGGGGCACCCTCTTAGTTGGCATGAGCCAAAGGCTGAGCCAGCCCCCGATCTTTCCAAAATGACTGCTCCGGATTAACAATACTTTAACGAATCTTTACGGTGAACGACACGTCTAATGGGTAAGAGAGCCCAATTCAACAATGGAACCGTATTTGCGAGTGGACGTGTGTCTAAATCAGCTTGCAGAAACCTATTATTTAAGGAGACGAATATTCATGAAGACTGGCAGATACATTGCTATCGTAGCGGTTCTGGCCTCCGGCCTGTCGCTTAGCGCTTTCGCGAAGGATAAGAATGAGACGCGGATTACGCTTTCGGATTCGGTGCAGGTAGGCACGACCGATCTGAAACCAGGCGACTACACGCTGCAGTGGGAGGGCAACGGCCCGGACGTGCAGGTGAAGATCCTGAGGGGTAAAAACGTTGTGGCCACGGTTCCAGCGAAGCTGGGGCAGGGCACGAGCGCGCGCGCCAACGCAATCACGACGCGTGTAGTGGGCAACGTAAACACCCTGGATGAGGTGGACTTCGCGGGTGGCAAGCAATCTCTGGTGTTCGGGGAAGCAACCGCAACCGGGTCCTCAAGCGGACAACAGTAAACAGGTACGTAATAAAACGGTGGGCGGGAGATTTATCTCCCGCCCCTCTTATTTGGGGATTGACTTCCTTCGCATCTCGGACCGACGGCCTTCATTGCCATTGTTAGAGTTGACCCTGCGGCTGGTTGAAGGTTCCGCGTCCCACCCTCCGCAAAGAATGCGGAAGGGTGGGGCACCCTATTGGTTGGCATGAGCCAAAGGCTGGGCCAGCCCCCGCCTGCGGTGTCCGGGTTCGTCGTCCTGATGATGGCACGTTATTCCACCGGAAGAAGTTGTAAATTCGCATCAGTATAGCTCGAATTGGGCTCGATCGGAGCCTCAACGAAAACCGGTAGTGGCTTAATTTGAATTTCCACAAAATCCCGCCTGTGGAAATTCTTTAACCAGCAAAAACTTAAAAGGCGGGTAAGGAAAAGAACGGAGAACGAAAGATCGACTATAGAAACTCATTGACAAGTATTATGTCGGAGTATATTGTTTTGAGTGTGGCACGTTTCAAGGATATCGTCGCGGGATTGGCTCGGCAAACTTCTCGTAGGTCTGAGGAATTGGCCCGAGATGTTGACGAATTAAACAAACTACGGGACGGTTACCAACGCTACCGTGAATTAGCGGCACAGGTCGAATCTAAAGAGCGCAGCGTAAAGCTTGGTTATGCGCTCCTGTTGAACGTGCCCGTAAGGGAAAATCCTAACGGTGATTCCTATGCTGATCTTGACCGTATAGAGGAAGAAGGCGAGAGTCTTGGGATAGCGATGAGTGAAAAAGACCTAGACCTCTCTGCTTTCTCCCTATGGCGCGTGATCCGAGAAGTTGTTCGGCAGACTACGAAGATCCGGGTATTTGAACTAGAGGATCATTTGAAGCATTTTGGGTTGAAGGCCAGCAGACCCGCAATCGAGTCTGCGTTAGCTACGCATCCGAATGAGTTCAGGATCATAAAGCGTGGGCGAGAGAAGTATGTCTCACTGAAAGGAGCCTAGATGCCGCCGCCACCAAAACGAACCGCAGGCACTGAGAGCCGCTGAGTGCTGAAACACTCAAGCGGCCCTGAAACCACAACCACGGCAAGCCGTAGTCATAGTGCTCAACTTGGATTATCGGCTTGCCTCACTCTCCCGTCAATCGGGAAATGAGGAGCCGAAAATGTACACGCTCTCGACGGATACGGGATTGCAAGTGAGATTTGGCCGATTTCCTCACTACTAAATTAGGGGTTTGGAATGAGCGAAGCAGAACGTCTAGAGCAGTTCCGGGCGGTATCACTACAAACCATGAACATCGTGAGAGAGATGAGGAAAGATATCTGGAAGCTGCAAGCTTATACACTAGCTCTGCGGCGTTCTCTTTCTTCTTTAGCCGAAGCTTACGATGAGCACTTTGAGAAAACTTTGAAAGATGTGGAAACCGCATTAGAGAATCAGAAGTCTGACGTTGACAAGCACGTTGATAGGTTGCTTGATGAAGTAATTGGGATACTCAGTCCAAATCAAAAGAAGACAGAGAACTAATTTCTTGACGCTCCATAGCGGTCACCGGTAAGTTTGTAATTGCAGGTCAGTAAAGACCACAATTTGTGAGGCCCGGACTGGCATCCGGGCTTTTCTATTTGTGATTAAATCATATTCATGCTCGATTTCAACTGGGGAATTTTCTGGGCACTCCTGGCCGCGTTCGCCCTTCGTGGATTGTACCGGGCGATCTCCAAGCGAGACAGGGAGAGACGCGAGCGAGCTAAGGCTAATCAGCAAACTTACGGCGAGTAGGGGCAATTATCGTGCCACCCGTGAAACCAAGTGATAACAAATTCAGCCACTACCGAATCCCGGTAGTGATGCAGTTCTGAAGTCCACAGGAGTCGCAGTCGGTTTCGACCTGTGGGAAACTTCGGTCGTGGCCAACAAGCGCATTCTTAAAGTAGTCAAATGGATTAGTACGGTGCCAGCCGTTTGGGCTCAAATCGCACCACCACCCCCACGAGCACGGGGGACACCCGCGCCTACACTGGGCTTCAGGATATGAGGGTAGGACATGGGCCTACCCTCTTCTTCCGACGGTCATTTGTCTCCGTCATGTTCTGGGATCGCTAGAAAGGCTGTGGTCGCAGCGGTTGGGGCACAGCTTCCGGTGGAGCTTACGCAGAAACCGCCGGTGATCTCGCCTCTATCGTTAATGTCGCCGGCGTAGGCCAGCGCATTTTTGCCATGCGGAACCAGAGTGTTGAGGTCGGTCATTTTGCCGTCTTGCCAGATGAAGGCGCGAGTGTTGCCGTTGGCATCGATCGACTGTCCTACGACCTGGCCTTGTTCGTTGATGCCGTAGGCGAGGCTGTTCAGATCTCCCGGAAGAGTGCCGAGGTCTTTGAAGCCGCCGTCTTTCGTCCATAGGACGGCATGGCAGGCGGGCGTGCATAAGGCCGTGTCGTTGGCCAAGTCGGCCCAACCCGCGATCTGACCTTTTTCATTAACGGCGGCTGCGGTGTTGAAGTACTTGCCTCCGAAAGTTGGCAGCTTCGTGACCGTCCCGTTTTGCCAGACGACGGCGTGAGCGGCGCCGAGTCCGTCATCGTCGCCGCAAGGTCCGGAGATGCCAACGATCAGCCCCTGGTCGTTGATGGCGACGGCGGCTCCATCATTGTCACCGGAAAGGGTGGGCAACACTTGCATCTGGCCATTCTTGGGTCCCCAGACGACGGGCTTGTACTGGTAAACGGCTGGGGAGATGCAGGTTGGGTCCTGAGTTGTGTTTTCTGCCCAGCCGACGATCTGGCCGCGATCGTTGGCTCCGGCGGCGCGGCTGTTGTTGCCTCCGAGAGGGTTGGGGAGTTCGGTCATTACGCCATTGCGCCACTGGAATGCCTCGCATTCATAACCGTCGTCGAAGGCGCAAAAGTTTTCGTGCGCGGGATCCATGGTGGAAAGATCCGCAATACCTGCGACGATGCCGCGATCGTCTTTGATGGGGAAGGGAACGGAGCTGTTGGGGCCTCCGAGGGTGCCGAGGTCGAAGGTCAAGCCGTCGATCCAGAAGGTGGCGTGTTGCGTGTTATTGGCGAGCGTGGCCGCGCCAGTTACCCATCCGCGCTGGTTGATGCCATTGCCGGCGCTGAACGTTCCGCCGAGCGTGCCTAAGTTTCTTACGGAGTAGTGAGCGTGGTGAGGTGTTTGCTGATTCTGTGCGACGGATTGAAGCGGCGCCGTCAACGCGGCAAGCAAGGTCATGGCGGTGATGCATGTCGTTATTGGGGATTGCATGTTGCCTCCTGATTCATTCTTTGGGGAGTGGCGGGCCGAGCTGCCGCGTGCTCTTTTGCAGGTCCAATCGGTTTGCCCGAAAGATGTGCAGGACTACGGAGCGCAAGCCCGCATCAGTCGACATAGATGCCAGCGCGTTGGACACTTGCGGACCTGGAAATCTGATGGCGCGTTCATTACGGCAAATCGCGGATCTGATAAGTTTTTGTCGCGGTCCGAAAACGTCCAATTTGTTTTGCGAGATCGACTATCATCAGTTCTCGACATATGAATCTGGATTGGCAGGTGTGTTCGCGAGCCCGGCTGTCGCGCGATGCGCGCTTTGATGGCAAGTTCTTCATTGGCGTACTCACGACCAGAATCTATTGCCGCTCGATTTGTCCGGCGCGCACTTGTCAGGAGAAAAATGTTCGGTACTTTCCGAGTGCTGCGGCGGCGGCGGAAGCGGGTTTTCGGCCGTGCCTGCGTTGCCGGCCGGAATGCTCGCCCGGAACTCCGGCCTGGTTGGGAACTCCAAACACGGTGTCGCGCGCTTTGCGGCTGATCAGCGAGAGCGGCCTGGAGGATGGCGGGGTGGAAGTTCTTGCCGAACGGCTGGGAGTGGGCTCGCGACATCTTCGCCGGCTGTTCCTGCGCCACCTGGGGGCGACGCCTCTTGCGGTCGCGCAGACGCGCCGGTTGCATTTTGCCAAGAAGCTCATCGACGAAACCAGGCTGCCGATGAGCCAGGTTGCGCTGGCATCGGGCTTCGGCTGCGTACGGCGATTCAACGCCGGCATCCGCAAAGTCTATAAGCGGACACCAACGCAAATCCGGCGGCTGGCGCGGCAGACGTCCCCGCAGGCGGAAAATCAGTATTTCTTTCGCCTGGGATACCGGGCGCCCTATGACTGGGATGTCATGCTGAAGTTTCTGGCGGCGCGGGCCACGCCGGGCGTCGAAGACGTGGACCTGGGCAGTTATCGGCGGTCGATCTCGGTGAATGGGAGCCACGGATATTTTAAAGTGTCGTTGGACGAGGCGAACGTCGGGGTCGCGGTGCGAGTTCAGTTTGGCGATCCGCGCGCGCTCTTCTTTATTGTGGAGCGAATTCGGACGATGTTTGACCTGAACGCGGATTGGACGGCCATCGCGCGAGGTCTGAGAAGTGACCCGGTATTGGCCCAGCGGATCGCGGCTCATCCCGGGCTACGAGTGCCGGGATGCTGGAACGGTTTCGAACTCGCGGTGCGAGCCATACTGGGGCAGCAGATCACGGTCAAGGGTGCCACCGCCCTCGCAGGCCGAATTGTGAAGACGTTCGGGCAGCCGTTCGCTGCGGCAGGCAATCTGACGCATTTGTTTCCTTTGCCGGAAGTTCTCGCCGACGCCAAGCTTGCCAGCGTCGGCATGCCCGGGGCCCGAGCCGAGACCATTCGCGCGCTGGCGCGGGCGGTCTGCGACGGGCGAATCAGTTTCGATGGGGTTACGGATTCCGATGCTTTCCTGACACGGCTTTGTGAAATTCCCGGCATTGGCAAATGGACGGCGCAATACGTGGCCATGCGGGCGCTGGGAGAGCCAGATGCGTTTCCCTCAGGCGACGTCGGTCTTCTGCGCGCATTGGATTTAGAGAGTTCTGTTGAACTCGAGCGACGCGCGAAAGCATGGCGACCCTGGCGGGCTTACGCGGCAATGTACCTGTGGAACATCGCTCGCGACAGTAACGCTCGCGAAAGCAAAGTTACTGGCGAATGCAAATCAGGTTCGACAGACTTGGCGACGTCTACCGATGAGCGATGTAATGTCGCCGGTTCATCGTGATCCTTCTTGTCTCGTGCTTTAAATCTGAAAGGGTTCGTCTGGATCGGGCTCTCGCACCGGAATGTCAGGATTTTCCGGACCATCCGCTGGTTCTTTTATCGGAGGGGGCGAAGGCTCGGGTAATTGGCGCAGGCCGAATTGCATAACAGCTAAGATGCCGAGAAGGACGTCCACGGCCACGGTTGGCGTTTGTCTTTCAGTTTTCGGGCGTGAGATTAATTCTGGCTTACGGTCCCTTGCACGCGGCGTTATAATGTAGGTATGCGTCGCTGGCTGGTACTTGCGGCCTTGGGCGCGGCTTTGCTCGCGTCACCGGCTTGGGGGCAACGTCGCGGTGGTGGAGCCTCGGGAGGCTTCGCGGGACATGCCGGATTTGCCGGCGGCCACAGCATGGTTGGCGGTCGCGGGCCGATGGTTGGCGCACGGGGCTTCCCGGGCGTTCAACGGGGCGGCGTGAACTTCGTCATGGGTGGCTTTGGTCATCCGGGGCACTCGCCAAATTTCTTTCACCACCATCCTTACTATTACCGGTCGTGGTCCTACGCCGGATATTACGGCTACGCTGGTTATGGCTATCCTTGGTATTACGGGGACGATTCTTACTCGGCAGATTCTTCTCAGAACTATCCGGCGTACGATTATTCGAGTGCGTACGCTGAGAACGACCGGGTGCAGGCGCAGATTGATCGCCTGGAAAATGAAGTCGATCGCTTGCACCAGGAGCGGGAAGCGCGGGAGTCTCGGGGATCGAGCGCGTCACAAGGCCGCACGAAGACAGAGGTGCAAGCGACCGAGTTGGTTTTCCGCGACAAGCATACCGAGGAAGTGCAGAACTACGCGATCGTGGGACAGACATTTTGGATACTGAATGCCGAGAAGGCGAGGAAGATTCGAATCGCGCAACTCGATGTCCCAGCGACACGAAAAGTGAATGAAGATCGCGGTGTCGACTTTCAGTTACCCGAATGACGTGTAAATCCTGATGAAATCCTGCGGTCCATCTGTGGATAATTAACCGGCTTAGTGCGGCTTTCTCCAAGTAGAATGAGCGTGACCTAGAACCACTTCGAGCCCCCATGCCCCAATTCGTCCATCTTCATCTGCATACTGACTATTCGATGCTCGACGGCGCCTGCGATGTGGACAAACTCTGCGAGCGCGCCAAAGAGCTTGGCATGCCCGCGGTCGCCATGACCGATCACGGCAATATTTTTGGGGCCGTGCATTTTGTGAATGCAGCTAACAAAGTCGGGATCAAGCCAATCATCGGCTGCGAGCTCTATATCTGTAAGAAGGACGATCACAACATCATTCGCACGCCGCCTGACGGCGACACTTATAACCACCTGCTGGTGCTGGCGGAGAACGAAGAAGGCTATCGGAATTTGGTGAAGATTACCTCCGAAGCTTCGCTGCATGGGTTTTATTACAAACCGCGGGTGAGCAAGAAGTTTCTGGCGGAGCACTCCAAAGGATTGCTTGGACTGTCCGGCTGCCTCAAGGGCGAGGTTGCGGAAAGATTGATGGAAGAGAAGTACGAAGCTGCGCGGGACGCGGCGGTGTTCTATCGCGACATCTTCGGCAAAGACAATTTTTTTCTCGAGATTCAGGATCAGGGATTGGAGATGGAACACCGCATCCATCCGAATCTGTTTCGGCTGGAAAAAGAATTGGGCTTGCCCATGGTGGCGACCAACGACAGCCACTACCTCTGCGAAGACGATGCCCACGCGCAGGATGTGATGCTCTGCATTCAGACTGGGAAGTCCATTCAGGACACCAACCGGATGAAGTTCCAGGGCACGGACTTCTACGTGAAGAGCCATGACGAAATGTTCCGCGTCTTCAAAGACGCGCCCGATGTGCTTTCTCGCACCCTGGCCATTGCCGAGCGCTGCAGCACGCGGCTAGAGAAAGTCAGCAATCCCTTTCCTCATTTTGACGTGCCCGCGGGTTATACACTGGACAGCTATTTCGAGCATGTCACGAGGGAAGGCTTCGCGCGGCGGCTGGAATTGCTGCGAGCCTTGCAGGCGCAGGGACGGGTCAAGCACAGCATTGCGGAATACGAGCAGCGGCTGGCGCGGGAACTTGCCATCATCCAGCAGATGCAGTTCTCGGGATATTTCCTGATCGTGTGGGATTTTATTCGTTACGCCAAGGAGAACAACATTCCGGTGGGGCCGGGCCGTGGATCGGCGGCCGGGTCGCTCGTGTCCTACTCGATGAATATCACCGACCTTGATCCGTTGCAGCACGAACTGTTCTTCGAGCGCTTCCTGAATCCCGAGCGCATTTCGATGCCCGACATCGACATCGATTTCTGCATGAACCGCCGCGACGAGGTGATTGATTACGTCACCCGGAAGTACGGACGGGAGAACGTAGCCCAGATCATCACTTTTGGCACCATGGCGGCGAAGGCGGCGATTAAAGATGTGGGTCGCGCCATGGATATTCCGTATGCCGACGTGGATCGAATCGCCAAGATGGTTCCGACCACGCTCAACATCAAGCTGGAGCAGGCGATTAAAGATTCCCCCGCGCTGCAACAGGCTTACGAGAGCGAGCCGCAAGTGCGCCAGTTGCTCGATACCGCGCGCAAACTGGAAGGTCTGGTACGAAACGCGGGCGTCCATGCTGCTGGCGTGGTGATCTCGCCGCGGCCGCTCACCGACCTGGTTCCGCTTTTCAAGACGAAGAACGACGAAATCGTTACCGCCTTCGACATGGTAGCCATCGAGAAAATGGGCCTGTTGAAGATGGATTTTCTTGGCCTGACCACGCTCACCATTCTTGACGACACGCTGAAGCTGATCGAGCAAACACGCAACCAGAAAATCACGCTGCATGAAATTCCGCTTGAGGACAATACGACCTACGAAAGCGTTTTTCACAAAGGATTAACCTCCGGCATTTTTCAGTTTGAATCGCACGGCATGCGTGACGTGCTTCGCCGCTACCAGCCCAACTCGATCGACGACCTCACTGCTTTGAACGCCCTCTACCGCCCAGGCCCGATCCAGGGCGGCATGATCGATCATTTCATTGATCGCAAACATGGGCGCAAAAGCATCGAGTACGAATTGCCCGAACTGAAGGAAATGCTGGAAGAAACCTGGGGCGTGATCGTCTACCAGGAACAAGTGATGCAGATCGCCAACCGGCTGGCCGGCTACTCGCTGGGTGAGGCCGATTTGCTGCGGCGCGCCATGGGCAAGAAGAAGCCTGAAGAGATGGCCAAGCAGCGCGAGCGATTTGTCGAGGGCGCAGTGCAGCGGGGTTACCCGCCCAAGAAGATCGAAAAGATTTTCGACCTGCTGGCCAAGTTCGCTGAATATGGCTTTCCTAAAGCTCATTCTGCTGCATACGCGTTGCTGGCTTATCACACCGCATATCTCAAGACGCATTACTCGGTCGAGTTCATGGCGGCGCTGCTGACTTCGGTAACCGGGAATACCGATGACGTAGTGAAATACATCAACGAATGTCGTGAAATGGGGATTGCTGTTGAACCGCCTGACATCAACGTCAGTGATGCTAACTTCACGCCACATGGCAGTGCAATCCGCTTCGGTCTAGCGGCCGTTAAAAACGTCGGCCATAACGCCATCCAGTCGATCGTGGCGGGGCGCAAAGAATTGGGGCGTTATCGCTCCATTTATGAATTCTGCGAGAAGGTGGATTTGCGGCTGCTGAACAAGCGTGTTGTGGAATCTCTGATTAAGAGTGGCGCTATGGATTCATTGGGCCGGCGCGGCCAGCTCATGGCTGTCCTCGACAAGGCCATGGATCGGGCGCTGAAGACTCAGCGAGACGCGGAATCCGGTCAGCACGGTTTATTCGGCGTTTTCCAGCAAGAGGAAACCACGGTCAACAATGACAGGCTGCCGGATACGCCGGATTGGGACGAGCACACGCGTTTAGCGGCTGAAAAGGAAATTCTTGGCTTCTTCATCACCGGGCATCCCCTGGAAAAATACAAGGAAAAGCTGGAAGACCTGCGCGCTTTGAGCACGGCTGATATCGCTGGCATCAAGGCTTCCACCGGGAAAGACGAAAACATCTGCACCGCCGGCATCATCACCAATCTCCGTGTGCTGAAGTCGAAAAAGGGAGATTTCTACGCCCAAGCCGCTTTGGAGGACATGTCAGGATCAGTGGAAATGATCGTGTTTCCCGAAGCCTATCGAAAGCTGCAGGATAAGGTGAAGCTCGAAGTCCCGGTTCTGGTGCGCGGTGGCTTGCGGATCGAAGAAGGCGTAAATCCCAAGCTGATGGCAAACGATATTATTCCGCTCGAGGATGCCAAGGTCCCACTGCCCCGTTCGCTGCGCATCCGCATTCCGGTGGAGACTGCAAATGAGTCCATGGTGGATGAACTGCACGCGCTGTGTGCCCAGCGCAAAGGGGAGGCGAAAGTACTATTCGACGTCGAACGCCAGGGCGATTTCATGGTGGTGATGGAGGCGGAGGGCTATAATGTCCATCCAGACCGCAATTTTGTGGCCCGCGTCGAGGAGTTGTGTGGCCGCGGCGCGGTGAGGGTCATTGACTGAGGCGTGTCTGTAGAGACATAGCTAGCTATGTCTCTACCAAGGATTATGAGGTGCGGCGAATAAGAGGTGCCATTCACAGGAGGGCTGGTTTGCGATCGGCAACTGCTCCGGCTACAAATGCAATGCTGGTGGTGACAGGCACGGAGTTCCTCCTTTCGATGGTGGAGGCCCGCTGGGCCGCCAGGAACGGTGACGGCAGGAAGATGGAGTCTCAACTGAGGGCGCAGCAAGAGCTGGGAAAAATTGAGCAGCAACTGGAGCGGTTGCAGGCTTTACCGGGTCAGGACGAAGACATTCGCAGCCAGATCCAGCAACTTCACGATCGTATTCAGGCTTTGCAAGCTCAGGTTTCGGCGCATTTTAGTGCATGGCAGAAGGCGGAACTGGCGAGGAATCCGCAGCGCCCGCTGATGCTCGAGTACGTGGAGCGGATCTTCACTAATTGGACCGAGATCCATGGCGATCGCGCCTTCGCCGACGACCACGCCATGGTTTGTGGCATCGCCCGCTTTCATGGCCATGAGGTCGTCGTGCTTGGCCACCAGAAGGCCCGGGATACGAAGCAGAATGTTTATCGCAACTGGGGCATGACGAACCCCGAGGGCTACCGAAAAGCTCTGCGCATCATGAAGATTGCGGAGAAGTTTAGACGGCCGGTGTTCACTTTCGTGGACACCGTGGGAGCTTATCCGGGGCTGAGCGCGGAAGAACATGGCCAGGCGGAAGCGATCGCCAAGAACTTGCGTGAAATGGCGCGACTGCAGGTTCCCATTATTACGACCATCACCGGGGAAGGCGGCAGCGGCGGCGCGTTGGCAATCGCGGTTGCCGATCGCGTGCTGATGATGGAGAACGCCATCTATTCCGTCATTTCTCCCGAGTCCTGTGCCGCAATTATGTGGCGTGACGCCTCGAAGAAAGAACTTGCCGCGCAGGCGCTGCGCATCACAGCCGCGGACTTGGCCGAATTCGGATGCATCGATGGCATTGTGCCCGAACCTGAGGGGGGCGCTCACACCGATCATGAAGCCGCGGCGACTCTGCTGGACGCCGCACTGCAGAAACATTTCGGCGAACTGGTAAAAATGTCCACCCAGGAATTGGTCGCATCACGATATAATAAATTCCGCAACATGGCGCAGTTCCTGCGCGCGGAATAAGCGGAATCCGTGTTTCCTAAACAGATACTTTCGTGCCTGAAATTCCATCGCCCATGCCTATCCGCAACCACCCCAGTGCCGTATAATCAAGGGTTCGCCTCACTACTCCAAATGCACCCCGAGCGGGCGAAAACTCGCTCCAGTCAAAGGAAGGACTAAGGATGGCCACCACGGATGTAGCGCTCCACGAAGCCTTTGGGCAACGGGAGCCGAAACGCGTCGTCAACAATATGAGCATTCAGGTTGCGACCGTGAATGGGTCGGGTTCGCAGAGCTCCAATACCGTGCTTCTGCGCAGTATTTTTCAGATGGGTGTTCCGGTGTCCGGCAAGAACCTGTTTCCTTCAAACATCGCCGGCTTGCCGACTTGGTACACCATTCGCGCCAATAAGGATGGCTACATCGCGCGCAAAAAAGAGATCGACTTTGTTATTGCGATGAACGCCGAGACCGCGCAGGAAGACGTGATGTCGCTCGCGCCGGGCGCAGCCGTGCTTTACGACGAGCCTCTTAACCTGAATAAGCTCCGCACTGATTTGATTTTTTATCCTGTGCCTTATGACAAGCTGGTCGCGCCTGTCTGTCCCGAAGCCAAGCTGCGCAAGCTAGTCAAGAATATGATTTACGTAGGCGTCGCGGCGCAATTGCTCGGCATCGAGATGGCCGAAGTCGAAAAGGCCTTGCGAAAGCAGTTTGCCACGAAAGTAAAAGCGGCCAATTTGAATCTGGCAGCGGTCCGCGCCGGGTTCGAATATGCTGCCGCGAATCTTACCAAGCAAGATCCTTATTTCATCCAGCGCATGGACAAGAACCAGGGAATGATCATTATCGATGGCAACTCCGCGGCCGCGCTGGGATGTATGTTTGCCGGGGTCACCGTGGTTACCTGGTATCCCATCACGCCGTCCTCGTCACTGGTCGAGACCCTGATCGAGTACATGAAAGAGTATCGGATCGGTCCTGACGGCAAGGCGACGTTTGCCATCGTGCAAGCCGAAGATGAACTCGCGGCGATTGGCATGGTTTTGGGTGCGGGATGGGCGGGTGCGCGTTCGATGACCGCGACCGCCGGTCCTGGCATCTCCCTGATGGCTGAGTTCGCAGGGCTTTCCTACTACGCGGAAGTTCCGGGCGTGGTCTGGGACATCCAACGCGTTGGCCCTTCTACCGGTTTACCCACGCGCACTTCGCAGGGCGACATTCTCTCAACCGCCTTCCTGTCGCACGGCGATACCAAGAATATCCTCCTTCTTCCGTGTTCCGTGGCTGAGTGTTTCAGCATGGCGCAAGACGCATTCAATCTCGCCGAGCAGTTCCAGACTTTGGTGTTCGTAATGTCGGATCTGGATCTTGGGATGAACAACTGGATGTCCGATCCGTTCGAATATCCCAAGGCACCAATCGACCGCGGCAAGGTGCTTACGAAAGAAGATCTGGACCGGTTGGGAGGCTTCGCTCGCTACAGAGATGTGGACAACGACGGCATTGGCTACCGCACTCTGCCGGGCACGGAGCATCCGGCAGCCGCTTATTTCACCCGTGGCACCGGACACAACGAGAAATCAGGCTACAGCGAGCGCCCTGACGACTTCGAAAGAAATATGGAGCGCATCAATAAGAAGTTCGACACCGCGCGGGCGTTTGTGCCGCGGCCCGAATTGATGAGCACCGGTAAATCCAAATCGAAGATTGGGATTATCGCTTACGGTACTTCGCACTGGGCCATCATCGAGTCGCGCGACCAGTTGCGCGATGAATACAATATCGAAACCGATTATCTGCGCCTGAAGGCCTATCCGTTTTCGCGTGAGGTTCACGAATTCATTGAACAACACGACCGGGTTTACGTGGTCGAACAAAACCGCGATGCCCAGATGCTCAGCTTGATCAAGCTGGACATAAGGCCGGAGCTGGTCACACGGCTCCGCAGCATTGCGCACATTCACGGGCTGCCGCTGGACGCGCGCTCAGTAACCGACGAACTCACGAGCATGGAGGGCAAATAACATGGCGACCACGACCACAACACCCACGCCCGCACCTAAAGTCAATCGCATCGGCTTGACCGTTCTCGACTATCGCGGCGGCAAAACCACCCTGTGCGCCGGCTGCGGGCACAACGCGATTTCCGAGCGCATTATCGACGCAATGTATGAGATGGGTGTGCCTCCAGAGCGCGTTATCAAGCCCAGCGGCATCGGTTGTTCCTCAAAGAGTCCGGCCTATTTCATGAGCCGCTCCCACAGCTTTAACGCCGTGCACGGCCGTATGCCTTCGGTTGCCACTGGAGCCGTACTGGCTAACCACAGGCTGATTGCTCTAGGCGTCAGCGGCGACGGCGATACTGCTTCCATCGGCATTGGACAGTTTGTCCACCTGATGCGGCGTAACCTGCCGATCATTTATATTATCGAGGACAACGGGGTCTACGGCCTGACCAAGGGCCAGTTTTCAGCCACCGCCGACCTTGGCTCCAAGCTGAAGTCTGGCGTACTCAACGATCTTCCGCCGATTGATACTTGCGCCATGGCGATCACGTTGGGCGCGACCTTGGTGGGCCGCTCGTTTTCTGGCGATAAGCGGCAACTGCACAGCCTGTTGAAAGCCGCAATCGCACACAAGGGCACCGTCATGCTCGACGTGGTTTCGCCCTGTGTGACCTTCAATGACCATGAAGGCTCGACGAAATCGTACAAGTACATGAAAGACCACGAAGAGCCGTTACAGGAACTTAGCTTCGTTCCCGCATTCGAGGAAATTAACGTGGAGTACGATCCGGGCACGACGGTTGAAGTCACCATGCACGACGGATCACGCCTGCGCCTCAGCAAACTCGAAGAGGATTACGATGCCACCAATCGAATCAAGGCCATCAGCCGCCTGCACGAAGCGCACGAAAAAGACGAAGTACTGACAGGGCTTTTCTACGTGAACCCGGAGGCGCCCAGTTTCATCGATATGCTCAACCTCACCGACGAACCGCTGGCCACGCTGCCGGAATCGGTAACCCGTCCGGGAAGGGAAGTGCTCGCGCAGGTGATGGAAGAATTGCGCTAGGGCTGCTCGACGTTCCGACTAAAACGCACCTGTCATCCCGAGCAACGCGAGGGATCTAGGTTCTTGCCTGTGCCGCCATCTATCGCAATGCCGGCAAAACCCCAGATCCCTCACTTCGCTCGGGATGACAGTTTTAAATAGGAGTTCACGGCCTCGGACTGATCTCGGTTCCGAACGAATACTCATTCAGCGGACCGAAGCGTTTCTTCTCCGCGTATACCCGCCAGCGCCGCCACACGATGCGCAGGCTCGCCATCACGGGAATCGATAGATACACGCCGAGCACTCCCGCAATCTCGCCGCCCGCCAGCACGCCAAAGATTGCCGCGAGCGGGTGGAGTTCCATGCTTTTTCCCATGATGCGGGGCGAAACCACGTAATCCTGAACCAGGCGCCATGCGATCAGAAAAGCTAGCAGCAACAGCCAGTGCTTATAGCTCATGAGCAGCGCGACGCTCAAAATCACGACCGCTGCCACGAGGGGTCCGACCACTGGGATAAACTCCATCATGCCGCCCGCAGTTCCCAGCACCAAAGCGTAGGGCACCCGCGTTGCTTCCATAAAAGAGATGTAAACCACCATGGATAGGGCAGCGAGTTCAAGTTGGGCGCGGATAAAATGCGCCAGCATCTGATTCAGGTCCGCGAGAACTTCCTGCAGGAATTCGCGTTGCGGGCGGCTCTGCACAAAAGACAACCCGACTTCACTGAAGCCGCGGCCATCCTTCAAGAAAAATACCGCCAGAATGGGCACCACGATCAGAAGCCATGCCTGCTTTGCCACTTCGGCTGCGCGCAATCCGGCCTGTTGTGCCACAGCGGCAAAACGAGGATCGGACAATACCTTCTGCAGCAGTTGGGTGGTTTCGCCGCTCCATCCCCGCTCCCGCCCAATCTCGTGGGCGAGATCGCCCGTGTTGACTCGATCTGTAAGAGTGGGCCAGGCTTCGCCCAAGTGCCGGGCTTCGTGCACCGTCCGTGGCCCAACAAAGAAGAAAAGCGTCCCCAGCAAGACGACAAACAGCAGATAGATGAGGGCGATGGCCAGTCCCCGGCGGCGCGTCCATTTCTCCAAGCGGGATACCGCCGGGTCCACCAGGTAAGCAAAGAAGATCGCAAACAGAAAGGCAATCAGGGTGCGGCGCGCGATGGACAAAAAACCGAGGCCCAACGCAAAGAACAGCGTTGTCACCAGCACGCGCACCGTGCGTGAGTCAATCAGAGCCAATGGCCGCTAGTCCCGCACTACTTCCGTATTCTCGCCCTGAATCAAAATTCGTTGCAGCTTATACTGGTCGTCGACCCAGAGCGTCCATGTGCCCGACTCGCCCTTCAGGTCCAGGCGGTTCATTTCGACTTCCGCGCCTCGGATCGTGACCTTTTCTCTGCCGGCAAACTCCAGCGTCACTGAGATCGAAGAGCGTGAATGCGGATTCAACGCCCCGAATTGTACGTGCTGTTTCAATGGGCATTGCAGCGCGCCCTTGTCCTGCTTGCAGCTGCTGGCCAGGTATTTCCAGACCAGGACTTCTCTTTGTACGAAGAAATAATCATCCAGAAGGCTGCTGGAGGCGGGAAGCATGAAGGGTTTCTCCAGCTCCTTATCTTGCGGACTGGCTCTAAACCGCTCGGTCAGGAAGTCCTGGTTGGGAACGACCACGGCCTGCGATTGTCCCGGGCTCACTTCCTTCCACTCATACTTTCGCAAATCGCCGTTGGGGCTCATTTGCCACTCGGATCTTTGTTCGGCCTTGTCGGCTCCGGCTTCGCTTTTGAACGCCGAGACAATTGAGCTGCCCGTGCTGCTTTGATGGATGGAAAAGGTTTCAGTGGCCACCCGGCGTCCGTTCATGAACACTCCGAACGATCCGGAGTCTACGTTCTGAGCAGTCGCCGCCTTATCATCCTTGCCCGAGGCGGCTGCGGCGCTCGACGCTGCCAGGAGACACAACCCGACCAGCGCGACCATCGTTTTCGGGACGATCGTTTTGGTGATGATCGCTCTCGGGACGATCGGGCCGCCGACCAACCCAATATCCGTCGATAGCCATTTCCTCAACCCAAGCCAAGACTGCATGCCACCTCCGCCGCGACTGTGTCCACGTCTTTGCCGCCGGTCTCAATGCGGACTGCCGCTTTCATGTAGGATCGCCGACGCTTTTCGTACAGTACGCGAAATTGTTCAGGATTTTGCCGCAACGGACGCTTCGTCTCTTCTTCCATGCATCGGCGCAGCAATTCTTCCACCGGCGCATCGAGGAAGACTGAACGGGCCTCAGCTTCCTCAATCAGCGCGGCGTTACCGGGCTCAACGAAAGCGCCTCCGCCCAATGCCACCACACGCAGGGATGAACCAAGCTCTCCCAGCAACTCGCGCAAAGCCGAAGTTTCCGCCCTGCGGAATCCAGCTTCTCCCGACTCTCGAAAAATCTGTTCGATGGTCTTTCCTTCCCGCTGCTGTATCCGATCGTCCAAATCCTCGAACGGCAGACCCAGGCGGCGGCTCAAAGCCCGGCCGACTGTGGATTTGCCAGCACCCATAAAACCAACCAGAACCACGGTGCGTACACGTTCTCGCGCTAGCGGATTGGCCGCAGCAGGCGAACCGGGCTTTGCGCTCATGGATCCCGATTTACCGAAACGGTTCTCCACCCGTCCAGTCCGGTTATTCAACTTGTTCAACGTTTCTTGAGGTGAATTTTACCACTGAAGGAAAGCAACTTAACCGAAGATGCGGCCTCGCCCATCGTACCTGCGAAGGTACTTCCAGCTCGGGGCGCGAAGGAGGTGTGCTCGGGTTGCAAAGGAAAGTCGTTCTCCACCCGTCCCTGCACGGAGCGAGCGACAACCTCGATTGAGGCATAAGCCGGAGCGATCGCCTCAATATCGCCACTGTGAGTCGTCAAGGAGTAATCTCCCGAGTCACCGAAGTCTCCGTCGTAATGGATCTTACCGCTGCTGGAGTTCACATGAACCACGGAACCGTTCACCGTGTTCAGCGCTACATCGCCGCTGACCGAGGTGATATCCACGTGTCCATCGCTGACGTTGGTCACGGTTACGGGGCCGTTCAGGGTCTTAATCTGAACATGCCCGGAGCTGACGTCGCGAACGTCCACAACCGCACCGCTACCTTCCAGGATCATGTCGCTGTGGAGTTTTTCGACGTGTAAAGGGCCGGTTGTCGAATGCAAAGTCACGTTCGCATCCGCCGGCACAAGAACTTCGTAATCGACGCGTCCCGTATCCGGGGTTGCCCCGTCCAGTAGATGAGAAAAAATAGAAACCCGGTGCGCCCTCTTGCTCTGATCAACTTCAACTTTGTCGGAATACAAAATCGCGGTCACCACCACCTGCTTACCCGGACCCGGTTTGACGGAAATCGGCCCGTATGCGTTGACGATGGAAACGCTCGCCCGGCGGCCAACCTTGAAACGCATTTGCTTGCGGGTTGTCTCGGCGGCGGCGAAAGCCACCAGGACAAGGATCACGACGGCAAATATTGCGGCGCGCTGCTTCCGGCACATAATCAACATCTCCCCATTGCACACGGGCTCTGCTCCCGCTGGCCCCGAGATCCTTCCGCTCTATTATGGCAGAGAACGGTCCAAAGCCATCTCATAAACCATGGCTTTCTGCTGGTACGCATTCCTTAAGTACTGTTGCGCGACCTCGTCATTCGGGTCGCTATGCGCCGATTGCTCCGCATCCCGGATATAAGCATTCACCGACCGCAGGTTCGCTTCATACTCCGCTCGCATGGATGGCATTCGTTCGCCAACCGTCTTGAGCAATTGCAGATCATCGCCGGCCATAGACTGTAAGTCAGCAGTTTCCACACCCACGGGTGGAGCTTGTTGTTCCGCCACGTGCGGCTGGCCCGTTCCATGCTGGAACATTAATACTCCGAAGACGACCAGAAACATAGCTGCCGCCGGCACCAGCCAGCGCAACTTCCAGCCCAGCAAGGGTGCGGGCGTTCGCGAGTGCTCCAGATGGGGCTGACGAATCAGCCCCTCTTGCCGTAATGCGACTTCAATCGAGTTCCATACCCATGGGCTGGGTTCCTCGGAACCCTGCAAAAGCCGCGCCTGTTGCGAAATGGCGTTCAGATCCGCTACCAGATCCGAACATGCGGAGCAGGACCTCAAGTGCGCTTCCTGCTCAAAAGTGTGTCCGTCCCCAAGCTCTGGCAGGACCCGTTCGAACTCTTGACAGGTCATACTACCTCTCCCCATTCATTTCTAAGATTGCTCCTCACGGCTTTGTGGCCTTTTCGGCTCTGCTCGTTTTGAGGATATCTCGTAACTTCATCCGTGCTTTATGTAATTGCGACTTGCTGTTGCCGATCGAACATCCAACCATCTCGGCAATCTCATTGTGCTCGTAACCCTCGACGTCGTGCAGTAAGAAAATCATTCGGTATCCCGGCGGCAAAGCTGCAATCGACCTCTGTAGCTGCATCCGGTCGACCGATCCCGCCAACCGCGCATCGTCCGCGCCCAGTTCTTTCCTGGGCGCGTCTTCCTCCGTCTCCATGGTCTCCTCGAGCGAGACCACCGGCAGACCCTTCTTGCGCAATTGCATCAGGACGACGTTCACCGACATCCGATGCAGCCAGGTCGAAAACGCGGATTCGCCCCGAAACGTTCCGATCTTGCGGAATAACTGCAGAAAAGCTTCCTGGGTCAGATCCTCGGCCGCTGCCGTATTGGCCGTCATGCGCAGGCATAGTGAGTACACTCGTCGCTTGTGCAGGTTATACAGCGCCTCAAAGGCTTCTGCATCCCCCTGCTTTGCCCGTTCGATTGCCTCTGCTTCGGAGAGCTTGTTGCCCTGCTGTTTTTTCGCGTCCGTCAAGTCGTCTTTTCCGGCCGCACTCAGTCAGATGCGGCGTAAGTATCTTTTCGTTGTACTGCTTGCAGGTACCCAGTCAGGCCCTTCGAGTTACTGAAATAGGGATTACCTTGGTCACCAAGCCAGTTCCACATCCGGTCCAATTAGCCTTTAGATTCAGCAGTTGCCAGAAAGGACCCAAAGAACCGCTGGACCCTGCTTCCATCGGATGCCCCACATCTCGCGGTTTTCGAGATGTGGTGTCAGAACCGCGAGATTCTGAGAAGAGCGCGCGAACGCCGCCCCAGCATTTGCCTAACCCGACGCCGAACCGGTCGTGATCGTCTCCAGTCCGTGCCCAAGCGGCCCGGTCTCCCGTTTGTGCAGCAGGAAGGCAAAGAACACTCCCAGAAAACCCAGAATCGAGAAAATCCACATTCCCAGCCGGTACCCATCCGGATTCACCGCACTGGCATGGCCGAAATCGTTAGCCCAGCCAATGACCAGGTTAAACCCGAACAGTCCAATATTTTGGATCATCGTCATCAGCCCATACGCCGTCCCCAGCTTCGACTGGTCGACGATATAAGCCACCGACGGCCACATCACCGCCGGAATCAGCGAAAACGCCACTCCCATCATCGCCATCGGTACATACAAATTGATTTGCGTGTAGCCCATCATTAAATAGACGGGAATCAGCAGCAGGGAGCCAAGCATCATCAAAATTGCCCGCCTGCCCACTCGATCCACCATCAGGCCAAACAACGGCGTCGCCACCATGGCAAAAAGAGTCAATGTGCTGGAAAGAAAACCCCCAAACTCCCGAGAAGTTCCATGCGCCTCCATAAAGAACTTCACCGCAAAGGTTTGGAAAGGGAAGATGGCCGAGTAAAAAGTGACGCACAAGGCGACGATATACCAATAGCTCACCCCAAACTTGAACAAGTCGGCGAAAACCACTTTGTCGGTCGAGACTTCGCCCAGGTGGTAAACCTTCTCTGCGTGGACTTCCAGTATCCAGTAAATCGCCGCCCCGATCACACACAAACTAGAAACTCCAAGCGCGATCAGAAACGGCCAGCGCCAGTTTGCATAAGCCGCCCGAGCCCACGTGGGAGAATTCAAAGCCGCAAACGAACCAAGCCGGCAGATTGTCAGATTAATGCCAAAAGCAAAACTCAACTCTTTCCCTTTGAACCACCGCGCCAGGGCAGCCGTGACCGCCACGATCAGCGATTCCGCGCCCATGCCAAAAATCAGCCGCCCAATCGCCATCAGCCAAAGGTGCCCCGATGCCACCGTGATTGCTGGCCCAATAAAGCAAAGAACCCCAAAGATCATCAGCGATTTTCTAAGCCCCATCCGGTCAATCAGGACTCCGCCAATGACCACGGTGAATATGTTGGGAAAACTGTAAATCGCCTGCAGCAGGCCGATGTTCGAATCCGTAAAACCAAGCTGTTGCTTCAGCACGTCAGCCAGCGGGCTCAACGCGTCGTAAACGTAGTAATTTCCGAACATCGCGATGCTCACGAAAATGAGCACCATCCATCGGTAGAACCGTGAAGGCTCCGGGCGCACGGACTCGGACATCAACTCTCCTTTAAGAAGCCAACCAACAAGAACCCAAGAAGATAGCAGATGCCACAAAACTTAGCACGACCCAAACTCACGTAGGGACAGCCGACCCGGCTGTCCCGAGCGAAGCTCGGTGTGGCGTAGACCCGGACGCGCAGCGCTATAAAAAAGACGTCATCCTGAACCCGGCGTAAGCCGGTGAAGGATCTCGCGCATACTATTTCAAACCGTCCAGAAGCCTTTTCCCCACCCCCCTCGTCCGTGATAAAGTGTTGAATCTCGCGGCTGGCAGCGACGCACCGAGCGCCTCCCAAAGCCGCTCCGAAGGAGTCACCTATGGGCCAGGTTTACGAAATCGTGAAGGACCGCCGAGTCTACTCCATTGACGCCAACAGCACGGTGCTCGAAGCCGCCCGCTTCATGATGGAACACAGCATCGGCGCCCTGCCCGTACTCCGCGACGGCGAGATCGTCGGCATCTTCTCCGAGCGCGACGTAATGAACCGCGTAGTCGCTGCCGGACGCATGCCGGGAACGACAAAAATTTCCGAAGTCATGACCGCAAACCCCAAGTCGATCAGCGTCGACGAAACCATCGACAACTGCCTCTTCCTAATGCGCGAGTTCGGCTTCCGCCATCTCCCCATCACCGACGGCAAGCAGCTAAAAGGCCTGGTCTCCCTGCGCGACATCCTCCTGCGCTACGTCTCCCAAAAAGAAGCCGAAGCCCGCCGCGCCGCCAGTTGAACCGATTAGCCCGCAGCTAGGAATCTTTACGGACGAGTCGGGACGCCGATACAGACCGGTGCCTCCTCGCCCTTCATCAGCCACCACGCTTCCCGATATTTTTCATACCGCCCAAGCGAACCCTCGTCCTCGGGGTAGAACCGCAGACACTTCCTCGGCGCAAAAGCGTTTACCGGAATCACATACCAGATATCCAAAGGCACAATGTAAACTGCCAGAAAATCGATCTCGTCTTCCGTATACGCGTCCGTGCAACCCCGCGCCGTCATGCTGAACCGTCGCTCCCCCATATACCGCGTCGACTTCACCTGCACCCGCCACAACCGCCGCCCGGAATCCACGATCAAGTCATACCGATCGCTATCTCCCCAAGGCTTCGCCACACTCAGGCCCAGACTAGTAGCCTTTTTTAAGAACGCCGCCTCCGCCTGCTCCCCCAACCGCTTCCGCGTGCAGGAAGAAGCCCAGATTTCCCCAACCCACCCGTAGTCATCGCAAACCGCAAATATCGAAATCCCCGACTCTTCCGCACGTCCCACAATCATCGCAATAACCCCATCCTCTCCGCCATTGCCGTACGATGCAAAGCCATTGCCTGAGCAAACTACTGTCATCCCCTCCGTCATTGTGATCTCCTCCACCGCCGTCATCCTGAGCAAAGCCACTGTCATCCCCTCCGTCGTTGTCATCCTGAGCAAAGCCACCGTCATCCCAAGCAAAACCGCTGTCATCCTGAGCAAAGCGAAGGATCTCTGTACCTCCGCTCCCGGAGGCGCCCAGAACCCGCACAACAAAAAAGCGCAGCCCGAAGGCTACGCCATAAAGTCCATTATCACTTAGCTATCTAATGTAATTATATTATATCACAACGACCAGGGTAAACCCGCCAAATTTTAAACTTTATTTACGCCCTGCAATCACCAAGATACAAAGAATCACCGCGAAAAGGGGGCTTGACAACTTTTCGGCAGCGATCGTGTGGCCCGGACACTCCTGTCCGCGCTTCTCAAGACTGAAGTGCCCACCCTTGCGACACACTACTGCCCTAAGACTAGCTTCTCGGTGTTTGGCGTTAACAGGATAACTTTGGCATGCTCTTCTCGAATGATGTCCATTACCAACACAACGTCCCGGAAGGCGATGTCTTCGTCGCCGTGGACGTACACAGTCCAGTCGGCCCGGCGAGCGAGTTCGGCCTTTAACGCGTAGCGCAGGCTTTCCCACGAAACAGGCGTCGAATTTAAATACAGGTTAGGGGGTAACGCTGGGCCCACCTCTTGTATCCGGATGACTATTGGCCTGGTCCAGTCGCCGGTTCTCGTCATAGAGAAATCGCTTCCTAGGAGGGAAACGAAGACTCCCTTCGGGATCGGTCCAAAAGCAAACTGCACCACGAGCATGGGCAATACGGCGGTCACCGCTAGCGTCGTTGCGCAAAACAATCCGAAAGGAGGCAACGGAGCAAGCCGCTTTATGAGCGGCTGAGGCGAGGGATAGATTTTGTAATGGGCGTCTTGGAAGATGGTAGAGGCTTTGCGCCTCGCTGATCGCCAGCCCATGATCCACGCCGCAATGGAATGAGCCAGCAGGCTGACGCCCGCCAGAAGCAAGATCACCGCTAGACAGCCAACACCCGACTGCAACCCAGAGTAGTCCGGAGAGGTCTGGATTCTGATCCTGGGATTCAGTACGTTGAGGCACCCGGCATCCGTTAGGACTTGAACATCGAGGTCATAGTCGCCCTTTTTCTCTGCGAAAAAATATCCGATAGAACTGTACTTGTCGCCATCAGACTGGCCGAGAATCTGCCCGTCTCGGTACAGAATCAAGTGCGTTTTCAGTACGGAATCGGGCCCTGCCAACTGACACTTTGCATCCTCCGGAAACTGGTAGTCCACGTCAACGTTGATGTAATACAGCTCTCTCAGATTGATGTAAAAGTTGCCGGTTCTGACATGTCCAGGCGAGAGCAACACTGGAATATTCAGCGGCTCGAAAGTTCGCGTATCCAACCAATGCTTGAAACCGAAATACAGCGAAAATCCGGCGGCACAGAGGATGATGGCTATTACAACTGTCCGGAGCAGCCACGAATCCGTATGAATCTTGTACGGCTCCTGCGCCGTGTTGATCCGCGGTGCTGAACCCATCTGTAACTTTCCTGCGGGCAGTCCTGGGGAGGTCAGGGAAACTCTGTTTAGGGTGGAGTCCCACTTTTCGCGAAGTCGAAGGAAGGCGCCACCCACTAGGAGCAGAATTCCGAAGGGAAACAGCAGGGCGCCGAAGATCCCTACTCCGGGGACGACGTAGTCGAAGCCCCACAGGTTGTGCAAGGCGAGGTCAAGGGCGACTCCGGACAGAATCACGTAGACGCCTATTCGCCATGCCATGTCTTACTTAGACACCGGGCACAGGCGCCGCACCAGATACCAAAAGTTACCAACCTGAACCAACACAACAAAAGGCCCCGCTCTCGCGAGCGGGGCTTTGGATCCAATTGAAAGCTGACGGCTGCCTCTATTTCGAGTGAACCGATGTCTTGGGCGCAGGCGCGCCGCGAAGCAATCCCTCAGTGCTCAAGTCCTCGTCCAGATCGGGCCAGTGAATCCCGTAGCCACCGCCGGCAATCTCCCAATTCTTACGCTGTGCGGGCGTAGCGTTGAGCAGGCGGGGATACCAGACGAGAAGCACAGCGATGACGCGGCCATCCCGCAGACTCACGCTGAGCGTATCGTCCGTGGATTGCACGTCCAGCACACGTTCATCTGCCTCCGATGCCGAAAAACTCATACCACGCCTCCAGCAATTCTTCTCTGCTCTCGATCACAATTAATTGTATCGTGCGGAGTTCGTCGGCGCTGCCGAGCTTTGCTCGGCTGCAAACCCGGGGGAGGCTGTCCCCATGTGAATGTCGCCACAAACAAAAAGCCCCGCGTTCGCGGGGCCTTTGCAGATGGTTTTACTGAACGCTGTCCGTCACTTTCCAGCATAGCGCGGCTGCGGGCGTTGTCAAGCGGATTTAGGTTGTGCCGAGTAACCTTCGGAGGGCAAGGGACTCGAACCCTAGTGGCTGATAGGCCGCTCGGCTGTTTGACGGACAGCGTCCAGTACCCACTGGCAATACCCTCCAAACAATGTCCGCTCTGTAAATTGCAGGTCTGCGACGGAGGTCGTGGCGGAATCCACGCCGAAAAAAGCGGGAGGGTTCCCAATGTGGGCAAACGTACCCAGAGCCCCAAACAAAAGCCCCGCTCTCGCGAGCGGGGCTTTTGACTTTGCCAACGACTAAGGACCAACGACTAACGACGGTTCTTAGTACATCCCTTCCATCCCACCGCCGTGTCCGCCGCCCATCGGAGCACCCTTCTTCTCCTCTGGAATTTCAGCGATCAGGGCTTCGGTGGTCAGCATCAACGACGCAATCGATCCGGCATTCTGCAGCGCGGTCCGCACAACTTTGGTCGGATCGAGCACGCCCGCCTTGACCAGATCTTCGTACTCGCCGGTCAGGGCGTTGTAGCCGTAGTTGTTGTCCTTCGAGTCGTTGACTTTGCCCAGGACGATGGCGCCTTCTTCGCCGGCGTTCTCGGCGATCTGGCGCAGCGGTTCCTGAATAGCGCGTCGTACGATGTTCACGCCAATCTGCTCATCGCCCTCGAGTTTCAGCTTGTCGAGTGCGGGGACGCAGCGAGCCAGAGCCACTCCGCCGCCGGGGACAATGCCTTCCTCGACTGCGGCGCGGGTTGCGTGCATGGCATCTTCGACCCGAGCCTTCTTCTCTTTCATTTCGGTCTCGGTCGCAGCGCCAACCTTGATCACAGCCACGCCACCAACCAGTTTCGCCAACCGCTCTTGCAGCTTCTCGCGGTCGTAGTCGCTGGTGGTCTTTTCGATCTGGCCGCGAATTTCCTTTACCCGGCCCTGAATGTCTCCGGGCTTGCCTTTGCCTTCGACGATGGTGGTGTTGTCCTTGTCGATGGTGATCTTCTTGGCCTGACCGAGGTCGGCAATCGTTACGTTCTCGAGCTTAATGCCGAGATCCTCAGTGATGGCCTTGCCACCAGTGAGTTTCGCGATGTCATCCAGCATTGCCTTGCGGCGATCGCCGAAGCCCGGAGCCTTGACGGCCGCGACTTGCAGCGTGCCACGCAGCTTGTTCACAACCAGCGTAGCGAGTGCTTCGCCTTCGACATCCTCGGCAATGATCAGCAACGGTCGGCTGCTCTTCGCAATCTGCTCGAGCAACGGAAGAAGATCCTTCATCGAGCTGATCTTCTTTTCGTGAATCAGGATGTACACGTTCTCGAGCGCGGCTTCCATGCGCTCCGGATCAGTGACGAAGTACGGGGAAAGATAGCCGCGGTCGAACTGCATGCCTTCGACCACTTCGAGTTGCGTCTCGAGCGTCTTGGCTTCTTCCACGGTGATCACGCCATCCTTGCCAACCTTCTTCATGGCCTCGGCAATGATCTTGCCGATGGTCTCGTCGTTGTTGGCACTGATGGTGCCCACTTGCCCAATCATGTCGCCGGTCACGGGCTTGGAGAACTTGTCGAGCTCACCCTTGATGCGGTTGCCTTCCTTATCGAGGCTGCCGCAAATAGCGGTAACGGCCTTCTCGATGCCGCGCTTCATCGCCATCGGGTTGGCGCCGGCAGCAACTGTCTTAACGCCTTCGCGATAGATGGCCTGGGCCAGAACGGTTGCCGTGGTGGTGCCGTCGCCCGCGATGTCCGAGGTCTTCGACGCCACTTCACGCACCATCTGCGCGCCCATGTTTTCCTGCGCGTCCTTCAGTTCGATTTCCTTGGCAACGGTGACGCCGTCCTTGGTAATGGTCGGCGAACCGAATTTCTTTTCAATCACAACGTTGCGGCCCTTGGGGCCAAGAGTGACTTTCACTGCATCGGCGAGAATATTCACGCCGCGAAGAATCGCCTGCCGCGACTCTTCTCCATGTACGATTTGCTTTGCCATAATTTCTTTTCTCCTGAAGTTTTAGAATTTTGATGTCATCCTGAGCGGCCGCACTTTGGCCGCGAAGGATCCAGGTTCGTCACCGCGCGCAATCACGTCTAGCGATTGCAATAAAGCGCGAGACGAACATCCTTATCGCTCTTACTTACGCGAGCCAGCCAATTCCTTCTTGGCCGCGCCCGTCACCACGCCGAGAACCTCTTCCTCGCGCATGATGATAAAATCTTCACCGTCCAGCTTGATCTCCGTGCCGGAGTACTTGCCAAACAGAATGTGGTCGCCTTCTTTTACGGCCAGAGGGAACACCTTCCCCTCATCGTTGGATTTGCCGCGTCCCACGGAGATAACCTCGCCCTCCGAAGGCTTATCCTTAGCGCTATCCGGAATAATGATGCCGCCTCGGGTGGTGCCTACTTCTTCTATGCGGCGTACCAGGACACGGTCGTGCAGTGGGGTAAATTTTGTAGCCATGCTTATAGCTCCTTTCGTTCGTATTCAGTTAGGATTTAGGGTTGAAGTGCTCAAGAGGTACCAGTCGCCAATGTATTTCGGACGTCTGTTAGCACTCATGATTGGCGAGTGCTAAGTATAGGAGAGCGCGGGCTGCGTTGTCAAGTGATGGCTATATCTATATTATTTTACAGTTAGTTACGATCGCATGTTGAAGCACAGAGGTCCTTTGAATTGAGGTGCTGGCCATGAAGAATCTTTTCTTGGTGGTGGTACTGACATTGGCGACGTCGTTTGCCGGGATATTCCTGGCCAAGGCGGGCGCGAGTGATAAGAGGTCGCAGTACGACGTTCCGGTATCGGCACTGAGCTTTGTGGTGCTGAAGGATGACAACGGGAAGCCGGTGCGCAACGCCGGTGTTGTCATGCATTCGGTGGGCAAGAATGGTAAGCAGGATCGCGGCGGCCTTGAACTCAAAACCGACGCGGAAGGCAAGGCCAGCTTTGAAGGCGTCCCTTACGGGAAATTGCGAGTGCAGGTCTTGGCCCCGGGATTCCAAACCTACGGCGAGGACTACGAAGTGGATAAACCGACGATGGAGATTACGATCAAGCTGAAGCGTCCCGGAGGGCAGTACTCGATCTACGAGAATCAGCAGAACGACAAGAAACCCGACAAGACTCCAACGCCCGATCCAAATGCCAAGCCGCAGCCGTAGGAACGATTGGCTGGTTCGCAGGCAAAGCAATATGGATGTTCGCGTCGCGCTTTATTGTCCGGTTCGCCTGGGCTCACCGGACGCGCGGTCGCTCGCCTGGATCCTTCGGCGACGAAATACCGTCGCTTCAGGATGACGTCAAATTCTAAATCTGATTGGGCAGCGGACACTCTTCCGCACGAGGACAGCCATGGACTACTTATTGAAGACTGAGCCGACCGTATATTCGTTTGCCGATCTCGAACGTGAGCAGAATACTGTTTGGGACGGCGTGACCAATCCCGTGGCGGTGAAACATCTGCGCGAGATGAAACCTGGAGACCGCCTGGTGATCTACGAGACCGGCGATCATAAGAGCGCTGTGGGAACCGCGACTGTGGTGTCGGTCGATGCGACTGATCCCAAAACTCCGCTGGTGAAGATCAAGGCAGGGAAGCGGCTGGGCAAGCCGGTGACGCTGGCCGAAGTAAAGGCCCACAAGCTGTTCGCCGATTCGCCGCTGGTGCGGCAGGGAAGGCTGAGCGTGGTGCCGCTGAGCAAAGAGCAATACAAGTTTCTCACTGGCGAGTAAGTGCGCGAGGCCTTCGTGGTCTCTCGACGAAACAAGTCGAGCGGCGCTCGACAGGACAGCCGGGGCGGCTGTCCCCAAGTGTCTCAAACGGTTCTTCTCCCATTGAAGTTGGGTCCCGCCGCGCTTTGCGCGGCCGCTGGACGAGGGCGTCCGGGCCTACGCGATTCTCGCAGTTGGAGACCCGTCCCCCACTTGGCACACTCTTACGCGTGCTGGTCGCGGCGGATTAGGGCTGAGTCAACGAAAAAGCCGATGCCTATGCTGAGCGGGATGATCCCGAAGGCCGCAGCCATCCAGGCATCCGACTCTACCCTTGCAATGAGCGCGAATGTGAGCATGTAGCCGAGTGCTCCCGTGACCAGCAGGATGCCGGAGCGTCGCGAACGAGCGCCCTCGGGAAGCTCGGGCTGCATGGGCACGTTCACTCCGCGTGCCAGCGCGGCCATGCGTTCGTCGGTTCGCAGTTTGCGCACGTGATAAAAGGTGTACATTGCGGCCATGGGAATCCCGAAGACCATGATCACCGCTGCCAGACCTACCAAATTTCCGTCCATGGTGTGCTCCTTGTTGCGGCTTAGGAAGCTGCCGTCAATCTGAGATACGGGAGGAAAGTGGGAAAAGTTCCTGGTAGTTGGAGCAATTTAATGTGGATTATTGTGCCGGCCGGACGGGCGGGGACGCCCGTCCTCCAACAGACCTAAGCGGAGAGGATCTTACGCAACTCTCGGCGTAGGATCTTGCCGGAGGGGGTCCTGGGTAGTGCATCGACAAAATGGATTTGCCGGGGCTGCTTGTAGGTGGTGAGGCGTTCGGCTACGAATCCGCAGAGCTCTTCTTCGAGTTCCCTGGATGCAACAGAACCTTCGCGAAGGACGACAAAGGCGACTGGAATCTCGCCCGCGGCCTGGTCCGCACGTCCGACCACGCCGCAATCCCGAACCGATGGATGCTCGAGCAGCAGAGCTTCGACCTCGGCAGGAGCGACCGCGAAGCCTTTGTATTTGATCATCTCCTTGCGGCGATCGACGACGTAATAAAAGTCGTCGGCGTCACGAGTGACGATGTCACCGGACCAGAACCATCCATCGCGCAGCACTGCGGCGGTGGCTTGCGGGTCTTTCCAGTAGCCCATCATGAATTGCGGACCGCGCATGACCAGTTCGCCGGGCTGGCCGGGAGAAACTTCGTTTTCGCTTGCGTCGATGTCGATCGCATTCACGACGCGACATTCGGTCTGCACCAGCGGTTGTCCAATGGACTCAGGCTTGTAGAGTTCGGGCTCAAGGTAGCCGACATGCGTAACCGGCGAGGCCTCGGTCATGCCGTAGCCCTGACACACCAGAATCCCGGTGAGTTCGGTGAAGCGGCGGCCGAGTTCGGGAGCGAGCGGAGCGGCGCCGGACTTCACCCAGCGCAGATGATGATTCCTGGGAAACTGTCCGGCCTCGGCTGCCTGGCAAAGAGCGTTCAACGCGGGAGGCACCGCAGGCATCATCGTGACACCCTCATTCACTATCAGCGAGAGTACATGGGCAGGGTTAAAGCGCGGCATCAGTACGAGCGTTGCTCCCAGTGTTAGCAACGGGTTCAGGACTACGTTCAAACCGTAGATGTGATAGAGCGGGAGGAAGCAGAGACCCACATCGTTGGTCGACATCTCGCTGGCGTGTGGTCCGATGAATTGAAAAACGTTTGCGACCAGGTTGAAGTGTGAAAGCATCACCCCTTTGGGGAGACCGGTGGTGCCGCTCGAGTAGGGCAACGCCGCGAGAGTTTGATCGGAAGGTTCGCCGGGCGTAGGGAGCGCGGCCGTGACGTGCTTTAGCAAGTTGGTGAATGGTTCTGCTCCGGCTGCGGCGTGGCGTGTGGTATAGATTCGCCGGAGTTTAGGAAGGCCGGCGAGATTGATTCCTTGGAGCAACGGGCCGTCGGTGATGAGGAGTGCCGCTCCGGAGTTTTCCAACTGGTAGCGCACTTCGCGCTCACGATAGCTTGGGTTGAGCAAAGTGGGCACTCCTCCGGCGAGGGTTGCGGCGTGGTAAACAGTGCAGAACTCCCAACAGTTGGGCAGGTAAATGGCAATCACTTCGCCCTGCTTGAGGCCGGCTGCGACGAGCCCACGGGCCAGCTTCTGAATCAGTTCTGCATACTCGGAGTAAGTGATGCGAGGCTTGCATGGGCTTTCTTCACGGGACGAATCGTCACAGGATGAATCGTCACAGGATGAATCAATGATCGCTGTCTTACGCGGGAAGCGAAGGCATGATTCGAGGATGACGTTGTGGACAAAACGGACCTGAGGGTCGGCGTAGAGACGGGTGCGAAGCATGCGGATGTGATTCTAGCGCGAACCTACGGCGGGTTCTACGCGGAACATTTTTCAGCTGGCGAGTTTGCGGAGGAAGTCGGACTCGTCCATGCGGTACTTGAAGGCTTTGCGGCCGTCGATGAAGACGACGGGGACCTCGTCGGTGAACTGGCGGCGGAGTTGTTCGTCGGCGTCCACGTCGATGTCCTGCCAGGTGAAGCCGCCGCGGCGATGGAGTTTGGTGAGGGTCTCTTTGACGATTTCGCAGAGGTGGCATCCTTTGCGGGAGTAGACCACGACTTGGCGGAGACTCGACATTGGGCTGAGTGTAGCAAGGGTGGGCGGGTTTCTGCCAGTGGGTTGGGGATGGTCGCGCGAGGCGATGGGGAGAGTTGACGTACTACGCGCGAGATCCTTCGCGGACTTTCGTGCGCTCAGGATGACGGCGTGGTAAGAGGTACAATCCGTTTATGCGTATGACATCAGACAAGCCTTTGAAGGGGAAAACGGTTTTGATAACTGGTGGGGCGCGGCGCCTGGGGCGGGCATCGGCTCTGGCTATGGCGAAGGCCGGGGCGGATGTGGCTATTACGTTTTTGCACTCGGGGCGCGAGGCGCAGCATACGGTGATCGATCTGAGTAGCTTTGGAGTGCGGGCGGTGGCGCTGCGCTGCGATATCACCGAGGAGAAGAGCGTTAGGTCTGCGATCAAGGAAACCGGAAGGGAACTGGGCGGGCTGGACATTCTGGTGAACAATGCCGCGAACTACGAAACGGTTGAGTTCGAAAAGCTAAGCGTGAAACAGTGGGACGCGATTTTCGCTTCGAACACGCGGGGGCCATTTCTGGTGTCGCGTGAGGCTTTGAAGATGCTTCGAGAACGGCGAGGGAAGATCATCAACATGGGTTCACTCGGTGGATTGCGGCCCTGGGCGGATCATGCTCACTATTGTTCGTCGAAGGCTGCGGTGCACATGTTGACCAAGGTGATGGCGAAGGCGCTGGCTCCGGCAATCGCGGTGAATTGCGTGGCGCCGGGAATGATTGATCTGGGCGAAAAGTCAGCAGCTGGGTTTATGAAGCGAATGGCCAAACAGACTCCAATGCGGCGGAATGGGACCGGAGAAGAGATTGCGGCGGCGGTGCTATTCTTTGCTGCCGCGCCTCATTTTATTACAGGACAGATCATGGCTGTGGATGGTGGGTTGGGTTTGTAGCGCCCCCCGGACAAGGCTTTCAGGGCTACGTGATTACAGTTCGGCGGTTGTGGGATCGATCATCGACTTGATCTCGGAGATTCGATTCGCGGGGAATCCCCCCTGGCTGGCGTGTTCCCGGATCAGGGCCTCGTTGGGAGCGATGTAGATGCAGTAGATTTTGTCCTGGGTCACGTAGCTGTGAACCCACTGAATTTCTGGGCCAAGTTTGCGGAGAACGCCGCAGGATGTTTGCGAGACGGCTTGAAGTTGTTGCGGGCTCAGTTGTCCGGCGCCAGGCAGTTCACGTTCGATTACGTATTTTGGCATGACCTCTCCTGCTTGTGGAGTGAGAAAGTTTCGATAGCCGCATCAGTTTGCCCGATCCGTGTGCTTTAATCAAGCGTCGGTGGTTTGTCGCGCACCGAACTTTCGGTAGTGGGCTTTCATTTTGAGACTACGGCGAATCGTCTGGGAAGCTCACGAACAGCGGAGGGCGGAAAGAGCGGCGTAGGTAAGGGAGGATTTATGTTTGACGGACTGTTTCAACCTATGCACCTGATTATCATCCTAATTTTCCTCGTGGTCGTACTCGTTGGTGTGTTTCTCGTATTCCGCGTGCTTTGGCGGCTTGGATCGAAAATAAAATAAACATGTAGATTTTCGAAGTAGCCCACTACCGAACTTTCCTGTATGTTGCAAACTTCGGTCTTGATCTCTATGGAGAAGCGTCTCATCGCAGTCGCGCTGCTGTTCCTGAGTTCTGTGGCATGGGCACAGACGCGTCCAGAAGATGGTGGTCATGAGTTCCAGGTGTGGACGGGCGGCGGCTATTCGGTTCCTGGAGGCACATCGGATACCGGCGTCTGGAATGTGGGCGTGCGTTATGGCTGGATCCTGACCCGGCCGCATGGTCCCGGATTCCTCAACGGAAGGTTCGAATACGTACTGGATGCCGTGCCCGTTTTTTTGATCTTCCAGCGCTACAACACGGCTTACGGAGGAGGCTTCAGTCCCCTGGGATTGAAGTGGGATTTCGCGGCTCGTGGACGGATTGAGCCTTACCTTGAGTTGAATGGCGGGACTCTGTTTACTAACCACCAAGTGCCTACGGGAACCTCCGCTGTGAATTTTACTGATGCGGCTGCGCTCGGCATGCATATCCTGGGCGACAAACATGCTTTTAGCGTCGAGGTCCGGTATATGCATATTTCGAATGCGGGGTTGAGTTCGCCTAACCCTGGGATCAATACGGTGCAGGTGCGGTTGGGGATTGGGAAGTTCTTCGGGAAATAGGACACAGCGGCTTCGGGTTTTTGGCGGACTTCGTAAAATCCAAGTCTTAAATCGCTGAGGTCGCGGAGAACTGCCGCAAAGTGCGCAGAGAAGCCCGGGCAGAAAACGATTTGGACACTATCGGAAAGCGCAACGGGTTGCAGCTTCGCAAGCCAGCCAGATATTCTTCTCGCTTATGTCAACTCTAGTGGAGTGTGTTCCTAACTTTTCCGAGGGGCGTGATAAGGCGAAGGTCGATGCCATTGTTGCGGCCATGAAGATGGATGGCGTGTACCTGCTCGACCGCGAAATGGATGCCGACCACAATCGGTGCGTGATCACGTTGGTTGGGGAGCGCGAGGCGATTCAGGAGGCCGCGATTCGTGGCGTCGGCAAAGCTGCTGAATTGATCGATCTGAATCACCACCAGGGAGCGCATCCGCGCATGGGAGCGGCGGACGTCGTGCCGTTCATTCCGATTGATGGTGTGACCATCGAAGATTGCGTGGCCATGGCCCGGCATGTGGGAGAGGAAATCTGGAAGCGATATCAGATTCCGGTTTACCTGTACGAAGCGGCGGCGACCACGCCCGAGCGGCAGAATCTGGAGAACATTCGGCGCGGACAATTTGAGGGCATACGGGCGGACATTGCGACCAATCCGGCGCGCAAGCCAGATTTTGGCGAAGCGCGCGTGCATCCGACGGCTGGGGCAACTGTCGTGGGAGCGCGCAAGTTTTTGATCGCTTACAACGTTTTTCTGAACACAACGGATGTGGGAATTGCCAAGAAGATTGCCAAGGCGGTGCGCTTTTCCAGTGGCGGGCTGCGCTTTGTGAAGGGTGCGGGATTCCTGGTGCGCGGGCTGGCGCAGGTATCGATGAACCTGACGGATTTTGAGCAGACGCCGATCCATCGCGCCTTTGAATTGGTGAAGCGTGAGGCTGGGCGTTATGGGGTTGCGCCTCTGAGTAGTGAGATCGTCGGCCTGATTCCGAAGAAGGCTTTGGAGTCGGCGGCCGAATGGTTCTTGCAGGTGGAGAATTTCGATTCGTCTTTGATTCTGGAAAATCGCCTTAGTGCGGTGATGGGAGGCAAGGCCGCGGTCGGTGGATTGAGGGCCGGGGTTGAGCCATTCGTCGAGCAGTTGGCCGCGCCTACGGCTACGCCCGGAGGGGGCAGCGCGGCTGCGGCCAGCGCAGCCATGGCGGCGGGACTGGCTTCGATGGTGGCTTCGATGTCGCGCGGCAAGAAGGCTTATGTGCGGTATGAGCGCGAGTTGAGTGAGGCCATTGCGCGGCTTTCGCAGTTGCGCGAAGAGTTGAAGACGGCGATCGACGCGGACGCGGAATCTTACAATGCGGTCATGAAGGCTTACAAGCAGGCGAAGGAATCGGCGAACGCTGATGGCATCATTGATACCGCTTTGAAACAAGCTACCAGCGTGCCTTTGAGCGTGGCGGAGCGAGCGAGGGAAGTGGCGGGGATCGCGGAGAAGCTTAAGCCCATCACCAATCCAAATATGAAATCCGATTTGACGACGGCGATCGCGTTGGCGAGAGCCGCGATCGAGGGAGCGCTGGCCAATGTGGAGATTAATCTGGAATCGCTGAAGGACGCGGCGTTTGTTGCGGAAGTTCGCGGGAAGGTCGCAACTCTGTCGGCCGGGTAGTGTTTTCAATTGTGGCACTTTCCAGTGTGGCTGGCGGACCAGGTACAGGTCGTACTTTCGTTTCGTATCTTATTGGTCCCATTGACATACAATACGTTCATGGTGCAAGTTTGCGGATGCGGTTCGTTCTGCATCTAAGTACCATATTCAGACTCGGCATATTACTGGGCATATTAAAACAGAGGCGCTTTACTTATGAGACGATTGCAAGGGGTTTTGTGGGTTCTGCTGCTTTCGACAGCGGCTGCCTGGGCGGCTGCCATGAGCAGTTCCGCCAGGGGTGTAATTCCTTCAGAAGTGCAGCAGGTCATCACCGTGGACTACCGGATGCTGAAGAACTCCAGCACCGCGATGGCGCTGAAGGACCAGGTGCTCCCGCCGAGTCTTAAGGAATTCGAAACCTCGCTGAAGGGTGTCGGAATCGATCCCGAGAAGGATGTCGACCAACTCACTTTCGCTTCTTTCCGTCACGGCAAAGAGGGTGTGAAGGTGATCGGAGTCGCGCAAGGTTCGTTTTCGAGCAAGGCGTTTCTCAAGAAAGCGAAGTTGAACAAGGTAAAGCCGATCAAGTATCGCGACAGCGATATTTATCCCATGTCAGCCGGCATGCAGATGACTTTCCTGGAAGAGAACTCGATGCTGTTCGGAGATGGAAGTGCGGTAAAGGGTGCGCTGGACGCCCGCGACGGTTACACGTCGGCGCTCGATGCCAACAGCCAGGTCACGGATATGATCGGTTCAGTCGAGTCCGGTACAGTGTGGAGCGTGCTCGATCAGCAGGGAACGCAGAACATGTTGCTCTCGGCACTGGGCGACGCCGGTAAGCTGGCTGATTTCGATACCATCAAGAAGCACGTGCTGGGCTCGCGCTACGCCATGAACTTCACCAACGGAGTGAACTTCGACATGGATGTGGTGACTTCAGACTCGGTGACGGCAGCTACGCTTTCCTCGCTGGTGAAGGCGGGCGTGCTCTATCGAAAGATGACGGCGACTCCGGTTGAGAAGGTCGCGCTGGAAAATGTTTCGGTGAACTCGGACAGCTCCAATTTGCAGATGCATTTCAAGGCGGATGACAAACAATTCCAGGGTCTGATGCACTCGGATCTGTTTGCGGCTGTGTCGAAGTAGCGGTCAGATTCTCAGCGGTGTTGTAAAAGCATAAACCACCCTTCGGCTCCGCTCAGGGCAGGCTCCGGACACGAAGTTACACGAAGGAGTTCTTCGTGTAAAATTGATAGCGGCGAATGTAGATTCCCAGCCTTAGACAGTACTCCCGAATTCTTATTCAGGATTTGATTTCGTTCAGGCCGGGTGGCCTGTGGGAGAATTTTGCCAGGAGATAAACGATGGCCAAGATTGCAAAGACAGCGGATCGTAAAAAAGTGATGGATACCTCCAAGAGCACGGATTGTCCGAAGTGCGGCAAGCCGACGAGGATCGTGAAGCGGGTCAAGGACCGCGAGCGCGGAGTGCCGGGAGGAGTTTTTATTTCGTGCTCGGTGTGCGAATTCTTCGAGAAATTGTAGGGAAAGCGCTTCTAGCTTCTAGCGTTTAGCTTCTGGCCTGGAGCTTTCAGGGATGGCCACAGCGCGGAGCCGCAATCGCCATTGCGGCTTTGTTATCTCATTCAACCAAATCAAGACCCTCTAACGACCTTCGAAATGAAGGGTCACATCGGCGGGCACTTCGATCGCCCGACCATCGCAGATTGCCGGGCTGAATTGCCAGGTACTGAACAGCTTGATAGCTTCCTGATTCAAGTCCGGACGGTCGGAACGATCGACGCTTACGGAGCGGATTCGACCATCAGTACGGACCGTACCGTGGAGCATCACATCCACCTTCTGGCTCCCGCTCCCCGGTTTTGGTTGCGTCATCACCTGCCCGAAGGGTCGGCGAAAGGTAGTACAAACCTTCCCCACCAGGGCATTTGGAGGAGGCGTGAGAAAGTCAGGATCGAACGGACCTTCGATCTCCTTCTTTGATTGCTCAAGCTCCATGCGCAAGTCGGTTTGCTCGTAGGTGATGTGGGCAGGGAGGTAGGTGTCTCGATAGGCAAAGAAATCGGAATTAGTAATGGTCTCGTTGTTAGCGTGGGCCCGCAGCACAACCCCTAGCTGCGCATCGATGCAGATTTCATTGGCAGCGCTTTTCTCCCCAACGACGGTGTCGAACTCAATGCAACGCGCGGGGCGGCCGTTGACCTGACTGTCTTGGATGGAACGGATAATGTCAGATTGGTCGAACCGCGCAGTGTAGGGCCGATTGAGACGAGTCATGCGGCGGATTTCGAGGGGAGCCTTCGCCCTGTCCCCAACATCGGCAATCAAGCTTCCATTGACGACGACAAGAAGGTCGAAGTCTCCGAACTCATACTCGTCACGATAGGAACGCGGACCATGCACGACGCTGGTGAACCGACCGCTCTGCGACCCCGAAGGCGAGAAAGATTGGAAGGTAATGACTTGCTCGTAACCGGCGAACTCATGCGGTGTGCTGATGGAATTGGCATGCTCCAGCAGAGTGACCGCTTTCTCGCGAATTCGAACCTCCTGCGCCGGTGAAATAACGGGCGCAAGAAACAGAAGAATAAGCAGGAGGCGTGAGATCGCACGCATAACGACTCTCAAGTGGCAGCCAGATTCTAGCACCATTTCCACAGGGCGCCGCCGATTGTATACCGCGATCGCTTTAAAAGCTGATCTGCCCCAGGATGGCTCTAGCTTCGCCGGCGGGGTCGACGGCGCTTGTAATCGGGCGTCCCACCACGATGTGCGTCGCGCCCGCGGCAATGGCCTCGGCAGGCGTCACCACTCTCGCTTGATCGTCGGGATCCGTACCCAGCGGGCGCACGCCTGGCGTGACGATAACAAAGTCGCCCTCCAGTTCACTACGCAATGCGGACGCTTCTCGTGCTGACGCGACCACGCCTTGGCAACCGCTAGCGAGAGCCAGTGCCGACAGACGCAGCACCTGATCCTGGACCCGGCCGTGTACGCCTAACTTGTCGAGATCGTTGTCATCGAGGCTGGTCAAGACGGTAACAGCCAAAACCATGAGCGCGGCGCTTCGGTCGCGCGCGGCCTCCGTCGCTGCACGCATCATTTTGCCTCCACCGGAGGCGTGTATCGTCAGCATACTCACGCCGAGGCCGGCGGCTTCCCGCACGGCGGCGGCGACGGTGTTGGGAATGTCGTGGTATTTGAGGTCGAGAAACACCCGGCGTCCGGACGCCACCAAATCACGAACGATTTGTGGGCCTTCCGCCGTGTAGAGCTGCATCCCCACCTTATAGCAAGAGGCGGAGTCGCCCACGGCTGCCACGATCTTTTGGGCGGCAGCCGCGGACGATACATCCAATGCGACAATCAGACGCTGGCGCGGATTGTACATCCCGTTTGGAGTCTAAAACGAACCTGGCTAATACGCTAGTGACTGGAGCATCGCTAGCTGCTCGGGCGCGGCTTCCCGCGGCGAGGCCAGGTCAAGGCGAACGCGCTGAAGGCCCTTATTCTGGAAGTGGAGCACTTCGGCGGCGCCGTAGGAAAGGTCGATAATCCGGCCGGGGACAATCGGTCCCCGATCATTGATCCGGACATAGACAACTCGCCCGTTGCGCAGGTTGGTCACTCGTACCCAGCTGCCGAGAGGCAGAGTCGGGTGAGCCGCGGTCAGATCGTGCATCTTATAGGGTTCACCGCTTGCAGTGGTACGGCCTTCAAAGTTCTCTCCATACCATGAGGCTGTCCCCAGCTGGTACGGCTGCTTATGATGAGCGGTGAGATGGGAACCTGAGTAAGGTCCCGCGACGGCTTTGATTGGAATGATACTTTGAGTGTCTTTCGACCCTGAGCTGGTTGGCCCCTGAGCCGCCCCCAGGCTGACGACCAATAAGACGCTCGCCAGTCCATGAGCTATTCGATTTCGCATTCAGTGTCACCTCTTCTCTAAAGTCTTCTCATCCGAAAGTCGTCCTCCAGCGACCCAGTCCGTGATGTGATCTGACGATGCTATAGGTCCAGCGTTAGCCCTGTCAATCCGAAATCGCCTGTACCAATGTTACGAGATAGTTATGGATATCTTACGTAACTTGCTGTACAACTTGAGAAAACATACGGATATCGCTGTAGTAGCAGTAACTTAGGTGTTTAGTTAGTAGTAAATACCCGGAATCGGAGGGGGCGTGCAATATTTGCACTGCGTTTGTTTTCAGGCGCTTAGGATGGTTTCCGCATCGAACTCATGATTTCAGCTAGTTACGACAGAATCTCTTCGTAATGTCGGGAGCCGCGAAACACATTTGCAAAGGATAGCGTTTCCGATACATTTCGATTATGGCTCTGACTCCTCCTGTCGTCCTGACGATCGCCGGATTTGATCCCGGTTCGGGCGCAGGTATCACAGCCGACATCAAGACTATCGCGGCCCACGGCTGCTACGGCGTGGCTTGCATCACCGCCCTCACGGTGCAGTCGACTGCAGGCGTTCGGCGAGTAGAGACGGTTGACTCTGGACTAGTGGCTGAAACGCTTGCCGAGTTGGGCGCCGATGTTGAAGTTGCGGCAGTGCATATCGGAATGCTCGGCTCGGGCAAGATAGTTCGGACGGTTGCAGACTTCCTGGCCGAGCACAAGCTGCCGAACGTCGTGTTGGATCCCATTCTCAAGAGTTCTTCTGGAGCCGATTTGCTGGATGCCGCTGGAGCGCGCTGGCTAGCCGAGAAGCTGATCCCACTGGCAACGGTCGTGACTCCAAACATCGACGAAGCGTCGGCCTTGACGGGATTGCCGGTCACCGATCCCGAAGAGATGCGGACGGCAGCCAGGAAACTCCACGAAATGGGCGCCTCGGCGGTGGTAATAACGGGTGGCCATCTCGAAAAGGCGATTGACTTGTTGAGCTTCACCGGGAACCGTGGCGTTGAGCAGGAGCTGTTCAAATCCGCCCGTCTGCGCTCGAATTCAACTCACGGCACAGGCTGTGCTTTTGCCACCTCGGTGGCCTGTCATCTGGCAATGGGACGCGGATTGCCCGAAGCAGTGCTGCTGGCAAAAGCCTATGTTGCAGCCGCGATCAGCAATGCCCATCCCCTGGGACACGGCACGGGCCCGGTTCATCATCTCTATCGCATGCAGCAGCAAAGGCGGATCATGGCTCCGGATCCCGAGCCGGTCCATTAGCGCCTTGGCGTCGTGTTCCCGAAAACCGCGATTTGGGGTGGCGCAGCGCTTCAGCGCTGCGATAATCAGCTTTGCACCAACGATGCTGCGGAAAGAAATCCGGGGGAGGAAGTTGGTTCGAAGCCTGCGTTTGAACTACTTTTCTTTGGAACCAGACTGCTTCAACAAGATTCCGGCGGCAAAAGCCACCAGCGCCGCCAGCAGCCATTGCATGCGCCAGGATTGAATAGCTTGGAAATCAGCCAAGGTCTGAACCGAATAAATGACGCCTACCGCGACCGCTGCCAAAAGGCATCCCACTCCGGCGAAGAACGCGATGAGCGAGGCCATGGAAAGGCCAAGCCATTCTTTGACGTTGTGGAATTCAAAGATGTGGAGAAACTCCAAGGCGCGCATCCAGCCATGCCCGACCGACGATTCGATTCTGGGTTGACGGGCAGCCCCGCAATCGTGGCAAAATCTGGCGCCGACCATAAACTCGGTCTGGCAGCGATCACAAACCTCGACCATGGCTGGGACCGCAACCTCGGGCTGGGCAACCGGAGGACGCCAGAATTCCTGCGGTGCGTTGTCGACAACCTCGGACATGTGGATCTCCCCAAGCCAGTCAATCGCAAGCCAGTGACCAAAACCGAGGCACGGTAAGTTGTTGCAAGGCAACAGTTACTTCTGCTCCCCGCGCGCGGGCTGGGCAAGAATTACTCCGTTCCCGGCAAAGATGGCCTGTTTCGGGAATTATGCAGGTTCCGAAGAAGCTTCCGACTGACAAATGTCTGGTCGAATTGATGTTCTTGGTTCCATCGATTCCGCCGCCCGAGCATCAGATAAACTCAAGTCACCAAACCGAACCAGAGGAATGCCCATTTTGTTTCCCCGCACGGTGGTTTATTGCAATCTGTTCCTCTGCCTGGTTCTGGCCCATGCGGCAACTGCCCAGACAAACGCCAGAGCAGCCTCAACCGGCGACAGTTTCTCGTTCCGTCCCAACGACCCCCTGAATCGCTCGGCCTTCGACCACTTCTACAATCTTGATTACGATCGTTCGGTTCAAGAATTTGATCAAATACTGCAGCGCCATCCAGACGACCCATTCGCGGTGAATCATTTCTTAACCGCGGTCCTGTTCCGCGAGCTCTACCGCATGGGATCGCTAAACACGGGCGAGTACGCGAATGACAGCTTTATTCAAGCCGCGCATCGCCCGGCTGATCCCAAGGTGAAGCAGCAAATTCTGGACCTGGTTCAGCGGGCTTCTCAGCTGGAAGAGAAGAGCTTGAGCGCCAATCCCAAGGATGTGGACGCACTCTACGCTCGCGGTGTGACCCGCGCCCAGTTCGCAACCTATACCGCCATGATCGAGCACGCGTGGTTCTCAGCCTTACGAAATGCAGTGGGCGCGCGTCGCGATCACGAACGCGTACTTGAACTCGCCCCATCGGATACGCCAGCGAAGCTGATCGTCGGAGCCCACAATTACGTGATGGGCAGCCTTCCCCTGGCCCTGCGAGCAGGCGTGACCATGGTCGGAATCGGGGGGAACAAGGAGAAGGGACTTCAGTATCTGGGCGAGTGCGCCCAGGGAACGGGCGAGACCAGCACGGACGCAAAGATTCTCCTGGTCCTGTTCCTGCGGCGCGAACAACGTTACCAGGAAGCGCTGCCCATTGCCCGTGGCCTCATCCAGGCCTACCCGCGCGATGTCCTCATGGCGCTCGAGGAAGGAAACTTGCTTCGGGCAGAGAATCATGTCCAGGAGGCGGCCGCCGTCTATCGAAAAATCTGGCAAGCCGGACGCGAAGGTTACTATGACGGACTGCATTATGAAATCGCCACTCTGAGTCTCGGGGATCTGCTTCGCAGTCAGAAAGACTACGCGGGTGCCGTCGCCGCCTATGAGCAGGTGAATGAGATTCCACAACCCGATCCGGAGGTGCTACAGAAAGCGAATCTTGCAGCCGGTGAGATGTACGACCTGCTGCAGAAACGCGATCTTGCGGTGAAAAGATACCACGCGGTCGTGGCGACGGATGCTTCAACGCCGTTTGCCCAAAGCGCCAATCGATACCTGAAGGAACCTTACCAGGGCGAGTGAGGAACAAGTGGCTTCGGTGTCAACGAGGGAACGTTTCCCCTGCAAAGCGCGTATCTTATGGGTAGAGAGGCAGGCCATGTATTGCAACTATTGCGGAAAAGTGATTCAGGACGACGCGAATGTCTGCGCTTACTGCGGCACTCGTGTGGGCGCGGTGACGGCGCGAAAACGGCTGGTGCGTCCACGTGCGGACCGGAAGATTGCTGGCGTGTGTGCTGGATTCGCCGAGTACTTTGACTTGGACGTTACGCTGGTGCGGCTGCTGTGGTTGTTCGTTGCTATCATGACGGGTGTGGGCTTTCTGGCGTATCCGATTGCGTGGATCGTTATGCCCGAAGAGCCGTTGAGGCTGTCGGCTCCGGCGGCGGATCCGCAAGTGATCAATCCTTAAGATTCCAGAGTAAACCGTGCTCTGGGATTCGTTACTCATCCCGTCGCTGTGTTTAAACTTGGCGATGCCTCAAATTACCAGCGACGATGCGGACATTTCCTACGAAGTTCTTGGAAGCGGCCCGCCGGTTGTGTTACTCCATCCTTTTCCGGCCAATCATGAGCTGTGGAAACCGGCGGCTCAGGCGCTGATCTCACACTACCGGGTCCTTCTCCCCGATTTGCGCGGGCACGGAGACTCGGGCATTGGCGCAGGTCCGGCCGTCATGCAAAAGCATGCTGCGGACATCGCTCGAGTTTTGGATCATGAAGAAATAGGGCTCGCTCCATTCGTGGGAGTCTCGATTGGCGGCTATGTGCTGTTCGAATTTTGGCGGAAGTACCGTGCGCGGGTGGAAGCCCTGATCCTGTGCAATACGAAAGCCCAGGCGGACACGTCCGAAGCGCGAGCAGGACGCTTGCAGGCTGCGGCCGAGGTGATGGAGCGCGGGACCGAACCGTTCTTCGAAAGCATGCTTCCCAAGCTGCTCGGAAAAACTACCTACGGCACACGTCCAGATTTGGTCGACGGAGCGCTGCGGATGATGCGAAAAATGTCTCCGGAAGATGTTGCGATGGTGCAGCAAGGCATGGCCGAGCGGCCGGATTCCGTGGAGACGCTGAAGACAATCAACGTGCCGACTCTGATTGTGACTGGCGACGAGGACATCTTCACCGGCGCGGCCGAGGCCGAGTTGATGCGGCAAAACATCTCGAACAGCCAGATGAAGATTATCGCAAAGGCAGGGCACTATTCCCCATGGGAGCAACCCGGGGAAGTAGGGAAGTTAGTGCGGCAGTTCCTGGATGTGCAACACGGGAGCTGAAACGCTCACGAAGCTTATTTTGTTACAATGCTCGCGCCATGATTGATACTTTCCTGGTTCCAGAAAAAACGGTGGTGAACGCCAAGGGCGATGGTCCCGTGGTCGAGGTTGGCGGTGCCGCGAACCGTGTATTCCTTCTGAGTCTGAACATTACCGGCATCGTCGAGCAGGAGTCGTTGGACGTCAGCATTCAAGGATCGCCCGACGGCACGACGTGGGGGCCGAAGCCGGTCACGAACTTTCCGCAGAAGTTCTACCAGGCGCAGCATCCTTTGTTGCTGGACTTGACTGGGCATCCAGCGGTCAAATTTCTGCGCGCTCACTGGGAGGTCGGTCGCTGGGGCCGCGGAAGTGAGACTCCGATGTTCGAATTCAATGTGACGATCAAGGAAGTGCCAGAAGAGATTTTGAAAGAAGCTACCGCCGAGGCGAAAGCAATGGTGTAGCAGCACTGCTCCTCTCGATTCACTACGACCATCCATAAAAGGCTCACCCGCCATTCCGTTATAGTGAGTGACAGATGTCGAAGGAAACCACAGAATCCACGGTCGTGGTTCGCCCCGCCCGCAACATCGCCGGGGTGCTGCGCTTGCCGGGAGACAAGTCCATCTCCCATCGCTACGCCATGCTGGCGGCCATTGCCGAGGGAACAACGAGGCTGGAGAATTTTTCCACCGGAGCCGATTGCGCCAGCACGTTGAGTTGTCTCGCCGCTTTGGGAGTCGAGTGGGAGCGAAAGGAAAACGGTGTCCTGATTCATGGACGCGGCCCCCGGCTGCAACCTCCGAAGAGTTCGCTCGACTGCGGCAACTCGGGATCAACCATGCGCATGCTTAGTGGCATTCTGGCCGGACAAGAATCCACCAGTGAGCTCATGGGTGACGAATCGCTTTCGCAGCGTCCGATGGCGCGAATCATCGCGCCTCTTCGTTCAATGGGCGCGAAGATTGCGGCCAGTGATGGGGATCGTCCGCCCTTGCGCATTACTGGCACACATCTAAATGCGATTGACTACAAAATGCCGGTGGCAAGTGCGCAGGTGAAATCGGCTCTGCTGTTCGCAGGATTGCTCGCCGAAGGAGAGACTCGTGTCGAAGAACCGCTTCGAACTCGAGATCACGGGGAGCTGGCACTGCGCGCGTTCGGTGCTGAAGTGACACAGGACGGCAATCAGGCAAGGATTGCGGGCGGACAAAAACTTCATGCCATTGAGGCGGAGATCCCGGGTGATCTTTCGACCGCGGCCTTTTTCCTCTGTGCGGCTGCGTTGTTTCCCGGATCACGCCTTTTGATCAGCCACTTGTTGATGAATCCGACGCGAGCACGATTGCTCGATATATTGATACTGATGGGAGTGGGCATTTCAGTGGCCGAACTGGAAGACCAGCATGGAGAACTGGTAGGGACCGTGGAAGTTGACGGGCGGGATTTACGGGGCGCAAGGATCGCGGGCGCAGATACTGCCGCCCTGATCGACGAAATCCCGGTGCTCGCGGCGGTTGCGCCTTACACGACGAATGGAACCGAAGTCCGCGATGCCCGGGAACTACGGGTGAAAGAATCGGACCGGATTGCCTCGATTGTGACCAATCTGCGAGCTATGGGCGCGGAAGTCGAGGAACATGACGACGGATTAAAAATTCCGGGCGGACAGAGGTTGCATGGAGCGGAAATAGATTCTTTTGGCGATCACCGCATTGCGATGGCATTTGCGGTGGCAGCCTTGCGGGCGGAAGGCGAGACTATCATTCATCGAGCGGATGCGGCTGTGATTTCCTGCCCGGGATTTTTCGGAGCGCTCGAAGGTTTGTCGCAAAGGTGAAACCAAGAATCTGAGACTTTGCGTTCCCGCTGTATTGCGCGGTTGGGCCGAACTCGTGAGGCGCAAGCAGACCCAACCGCAAAATAGTGTCGGCGCGAACTCACATGTGTTCAGTTCTTCCGCGATACTTGACGGTGCCGTTCTTCTGATTTACCTGATCAATATCCTGCTGGCTGTAGGTACGCGATGCTTTCTTCGCACCGGACGCCATCAGGTTCGTGACACTCTGGCTGCTCTGCCAGGCGGCGACTCCGACGTCAAACGCACGAGCTCTGTGCGCAAGCCTGCCCTCGGGCGCGGACTCGGCGGGTGCCTCGGCTGCGGACGGGCCGAGCCAAGTCGGCTGGGTGTATGAAGGGGACCAGATGGCCTGGGTGTAGGGGCCGGCCGGAGGTTGTGACACATACGAAAGTGTGGCGTTGGTTGCGCCAGCCACGTTTCCAAATGTGGCATTGCTGGCGCCCACCGCGGAAGGTGACACGGTTGCGAGAGTGACGGACGGAGTTGTCACCAGAGGCACAAAAGGCGCTGCATAAACGCCATACGCAGGAGCCCAGGTGCTAGCCGTTCCGCCGATTACCGTCGCTTGCGCAGCGGCCAATCCAGACAGCAGTAAAATCATGCACAGAGTGTTCAGTGAACGCATTGGATCCTCCACAGACCTTGGGTAATCCGATTCCGCCGGGACCGGGCTCAGAACGTTTTCTTAAAGTTGAGCGTTCATCGCGCCGTACCGCGTCGAAATCAGAACGACAGCATCATAACCCGAAACCTGGCTCTGGGAGCGGGTTTTATTAGGATCCGACGTAGCGCGCATAGAGACTTTTGGCTACAGTCTTGTCGGTTGTACCCTTAATGATGGCCCGGCCGTCGGGGAATAACGTCATTTCGTAGGGCTCGTGCCAGAACTTCAGGACGAAGTCATTGTGGCGCACGGTACCCAGCGGCTTCAGCCGTTCGCCCATCTCTGCCAAATCCACCGGACGGCGGCGTTCATGAATCTGCACGGAGTTGCGTCCACACAACGTAATATGCGGCCGGCCTTCTCCGGCGAGGTGAGGGAATTCGTGTTCGCCGCAGGTTTGGCAGCCGGCGCGGGGCTTGTCGGCCGCCACCTCGGCCCGTTCATTCCTCCATACGTCGAAGGAGAGCAGCGTACGCCGGAGCCATTGGTCGGCCCCGACCAGGATTTTGACCGCTTCGGTAGCTGCGATCGAGGCAGCAAGATTCACCGCTGAGTTCAGAATTCCGGCCGTTTCACAGGTTTCGAATGTGCCTTGCGGAGGGTCGGAAAAAATGCAAGCCAGGCATGCGGTCCTGCCAGGAAGCACATTCAGCGTCACCCCGTAACTGCCTACAGCTGCGGTATAGATCCACGGAACGGAATTCTTCACGGCAAAATCATTGATGAGATAGCGGGTTTCGAAGTTGTCGGTGCCGTCGAGGATAAGCTGCGGTTCGTCGAGCAGGGCATCGATATTCGCTGGCGTCAGATCGCTGACATGGGGTTCAATCACGATTTCGGAATTGAAAGCGGCAATTCGTCTGGCTGCGGCGATTGCCTTGGGCAGGGATTCTGCGGCGTCAGCTTCATCAAACAACGTTTGCCTCTGCAGATTGCTGGGCTCCACGTAATCGCGATCAATAATCCGGATCGTGCCCACACCCGCGCGGGCGAGAAGGGAAGCGAGCGCCGAACCGGTAGCGCCACAGCCAACAATCGTAACGCGCGAGGCAGTCAGCTTACGCTGGCCTTCAACCCCGATTCCGCGGAAGAGCACCTGCCGCGAGTATCGCTCGTCCTGTTCCAAAGGGGTCACCAGTTTCACCTCTACGAACCATTATGATAGGGTCCACGTTGTTTTCAAAACCGAACTGAGGCAGGACGCAGGAGAACTTCCGGGTGCTGAAGAAAGAACACCGCTCGCGACGAACTGCGGAATACAACATTGCTTTACAAGCGTTCATCGAACTGATTAACCAGCTACACCTGATAGGGGAGCCTGTTTGCAACTGAGGGGGACTTTGTTGACAACCCTGATTGCGCTGGCGTTCACGGCGATGTGTGCCGTGGAGGCGTCTGCGCAGTCCTTCCCGCAAGAACCAGGTCAACCCATTGAAGCGCAATCTCCAGCCATGCCCGTCGACGACAACTTTGCCCAGTACCAGGGACTCATAGTCGCAGACATCCGCTGGCCCGACATACCTTCCGACGTTGATCAGAAGCGATGGCTGCAGCTCATTCCACAACAAGTAGGGAAGCCGCTTGACCGTGAACTTATCCGCGAAAGCATTCACAAGCTTCATAGCTCGGGGCGCTTTGCCGACATCCGCGTTGAGGCCGAACGAACTCCGGACGGCAAGGTTGTGTTGTCGTTCTTTACCGTTCCAAATTACTTTGTGGGGAGCGTTACTGTGGAAGGCGTCCCCAATCGGCCCACCGCCGGACAAGTCACGAACGCCTCGAAGTTTCAGTTGGGAGATTTGTTTACTCCCGATCAGGTTGAGCGTGCCCTGGCCAACATTAAGCTGCTCATGCAAGAAAACGGGTATTACCGGTCTTCGGTGGGCGAAGAAGAGCGCAAAGATCCGGCCAGGCAGCAGATCTCCATCCTTTTTAAAATCAATCCCGGACCCCAAGCCCGGGTGGGGAATGTGACCGTAACAGGCAATCCGGGATACTCCCAGGCGCAAATTCAGGACATCGCTAAAATGCGTTCCGGAAAGCCAGTGTCGGTGCAGCGTGTAACCAATGCCCTGGATCGGTTGCGCAAGAAATATCAGAAACAGAATCGACTGCTCGCGCAGGTTTCAATCTCCAAGAAGTCCTATCGCGAGGAGGCGAACGCGGTGGACTATACGTTTGACATTGCTCCGGGACCGAAGGTGCAAATCGCAGCGGAAGGTTTCAAAATCGGGCGGGGAGCGCTCAAAAAGAATGTACCGGTCTTCGAAGAGAACGCTGTGGATGAAGATCTGCTGAACGAAGGTCGTCGCAATTTATTGAATTATCTTCAGAGTCGGGGCTACTTTGATGCCAAGGTCGGGATCAAGCAGCGTTCGGATGCCGCGGGAGACGCGCTGCTGATCACTTATGTTATCGACCCCGGTGCTCGGCACAAACTGGTAAAGATTGAGTTTGTGGGGAATAAATACTTCCTGACCGACCGGCTGCTTTCCCGCATGCAGGTGCATCCGGCTTCCCGCTTCGAGTCGCGCGGCAAATATAGCCAAGGATTGCTCAGCGGAGATATTCATGGGCTCGAAGACCTGTACCGGGCGAACGGCTTCCAGCAGGTCAAAATAACCTCCAACGTATTGGACGACTATGAAGGTCACGAAAACGACCTTGTGCTCAAAATCCTAGTGGACGAGGGTGCCCAAACGCTGGTGGGAGCATTCCACATGGAGGGCAATCAGGCATTCACAGAAGCCCAGCTTGCGGCCGAGGTCAATACTGCCGTGGGTCAGCCCTTTTCCGAATACGATATTGCGCAGGATCGCGATAATCTGCTGAACTACTACTTCAACCACGGATTTCCCAACGCCAGTTTCGAGGCAGCGGCAAAACCAATGCCGGGCGAACCCAATCGCATGGACGTTACTTTCAAAATCAACGAAGGGCAGCAGGTTTTCGTGGACAATGTGTTTGTTTCCGGCCTGAACCACACCAAGCCGTTTATCGTGCAACGTGAACTACAAGTTAAGCCCGGCGACCCGCTGAGCCAAGCTGCAATGTTGCAAACGCAGCAGCGTCTCTATGACCTCGGTATCTTTAGTCAGGTAGGGACTGCGGTGCAAAATCCAAATGGCAATGAGCCGGACAAGAACGTTTTGGTTGACGTTGAGGAGGCGAAGCGCTACGCCTTCAATTACGGTATCGGGTTGGAATTCCAGACCGGTCAGCCTTCGGCGGTGGGCAGCAACCAAGCAAAGGGCAATACGGGAGTGAGCCCACGAGTCTCGCTGAGCGTGACCCGTCTCAATTTCCGCGGCCGCGACCACACCATCACGTTCAAGGCCGACGTTGGCAGCCTGCAGCAGCGCGGCTTGATCAGCTATACTGCGCCGCGCTGGTTCAACAGCTCAAACTGGAAGTTATCTTTGACGGCTTTCTACGACAACACGATTGACGTCACGACGTTCACTTCGCAGCGATTAGAAGGATCAGTCCAAGCCGAGGAGACGGTCAGCAAAGCCACTACATTGGCTTATCGCTTTACCTACCGCCGGGTGAAGGCCAGCAACATAGACATCAGCCCTGACCAAATTCCGCTGCTTTCCTTGCCCGTGCGGGTGGGCGAACCCGGCTTCAGTTACATTCGCAATAAACGCGACAATAATCTGGAGACCACGAAGGGGAGCTATAACACGATCGACGCCGCAGTCGCATCCAGTATCTTCGGTTCGGAGGCCGATTTCAGCAGCATTCTCGCCCAGAATGCCACTTATCACGCGTTCGGCAAGAACCGGCCGCAGGATAAGAAGTTCGTGTTCGCGCGTTCGTTGCGAATCGGGTTGGAGAGCACCTTCGGCAATACGGTGATCTTGCCGCCCGGCCAAGCATGTCCGAACCCAACGGAAACCACTTGTCCGAATACAACCGTCATTCCGTTAGCGGAACGTTTTTTTACCGGCGGCGGCAACTCTCATCGAGGTTTCGGGTTAAATCAAGCGGGCCCGCGCGACCCCGTCACCGGGTTTCCGCTGGGCGGGAGTGCTCTTTTCCTGAATAACTTTGAATTACGCTTGCCGCCGCCGACGCTGCCCTACGTTCAGGACAACCTCGGCTTCTCCATTTTCGAAGACGCCGGGAACGTCTTCACCGATGGCCGGAACATGCTGGACAACCTGCTCCGGTGGCGCCAGAAGGATCCTCAACTCTGTTTGCAGCCAACCACGGCCAACCAGTGCGATTACAGCTATATCTCGCACGCGGTAGGAGTCGGGGTCCGCTACAAGACACCAATCGGTCCGGTGCGGTTCGATTTCGGGTACAATTTAAACCCACCGGCATTTCCAAGTTGCCAGGCTGTAGCTAACGTCAACGGGCAGGCGCAATCGTCCTATTGCGTAAACGCCACAACAAGTAATGGGACGGCTACGCTGCCGTATTTCGTGCCGCAGCACACTTCGCACTTCAACGTTTACTTTAGTATTGGACAGAGCTTCTGATGAATCAAAAGTATTCCATTCTTGCTTGCAGTTTGGTGTTGTTCGCGATCACTTTGCCGGCCCGGGCGGGCGACGTTCTGGATCGAATCGTAGCAACCGTGAACAACCACATTATCCTGCAAAGCGAATGGCAGGATGCTGTGCGCTACGAAAGTTTCGTGAGCGGACGCGCGCTCAGCCAGGTGAACTTCGCAGATCGTAAAGCTGCATTGGACCATCTGATCGACCAGGAGCTGTTGCGTGAGCAAATGCGCTCTTCAGGTTTTCCGCATGCCAGCAGCGAAGAGGTGCAGAATACCATTCAGGAAATTCGCAAGCGGTACGCAACCGCCGAGAGCGAGGCTCAATGGCAGGCCGCGCTACAACGCTATGGATTGACCGAGAGCGAACTGAAAAAGCGAGTCACACTGCAAGTTGACTTGATGGGTTTGGTGGATGCCCGCCTGCGGCCGAACGTCATTATTGATTCCAAGAGCATAGAGAGTTACTACAATCAGGAGCTTCTGCCCCAACTTCGACAGTCCGGTGCCGAACGGGTTCCTCTCGCCGAAGTCACCCCGAAGATCAAGGAACTGCTCACGCAGCAGAAGATGAACCAGATGTTGGTTGCCTGGCTTCAGGATCTACGTTCCGGAAGCCGAATCCGCACAGAGACTGGGCCGCCTGATTCCGGAGCCCAGTTGCGATGAGCGAGCCCCGCGCCAGGCCGGGTTGGCGCAGGTTCCGAACCTATCTCCTGCTCACGGGACTTGTGGGTCTGCTTCTGCTGGGCGCTCTGGCCTGGTACGCCACGACCGATTCCTTCCAAGCGCTGGTGCGGCGCCGCGTGGTAGCTGAGTTGGAGCGGATTACAGGTGGGCGTGTCGATTTGGGTGGGATTCACACCGTACCATTCCGCTTCCAGGTGGAGATTCGCGACCTCACCATCCATGGCCGCGAAGCCGCGGGTGAAGTTCCTTATGCCCACGTGGACCGGCTAGTCGCGCGAGTCAAGCTCATCTCGACATTAGCGACAGAATTCGGGTTCTCGTCGCTTGTGCTCGACCACCCTGTGGTTCACATCGTCCTCTATCCCGACGGCACCACCAATCAACCTGTGCCCGCCATGAAGAGGACCTCAACGAAAACATCGATCGACCAATTGTTCTCGCTTTCGATCGGCGAACTGGAAGTGCGGCACGGCGAGTTTTTCTGGAATGACCAGAAAACACCATTCGATTTCATCGCTCATGATGTGTCGGCGGATGCGACTTATTCTTTGTTGCACCGCCGATACGACGGCAATCTCCTGCTCGGAAAGATCGATACAAAGTTCGAAAGCTATCGTCCCGTGGCTTGGATGGTGGAAGTACACTTCTCCCTCGGCGAGGACGCTCTCGACGTCAAGTCCTTCAAGGCAACCTCGGGACGTTCAAGGCTCGAGGGCAGTGGCCGGCTGGTGAATTTTCGCCAGCCGAGTGTGGATGCCAAGTACGACCTTACTCTTGATCTTGGTGAAGCCAGCGCGGTGGTGCGGCGTGCGGAAATTCGGCAGGGTGTTCTGCAGGCAACCGGTGAAGGTTCGTGGTCATCTTCAGTTTTTTCTTCTTCTGGCAAACTCTCGCTTAAGAACTTTGATTGGCGCGATAAGTTGGTTGGGCTGCACGGTGTCACGGTAAATAGCGACTACGCAATCAGTTCCCAGCGGCTTGCGTTTTCTCGACTGCAGGCGCGTCTGTTGGGAGGAGATGTGAGTGGCGACGCCGAGGTTAACAACTGGCTCAATTCGGCGCCCACAAGAAAAACCACGAAAGGGAACGCTTCTGACGAACAGAAGGGAAGCGTTCGGCTGCGGCTGAAGGACGTCTCCACGTCTGAAATAGCGGCTGCGCTATCGTCCTCTGCCCGGCCGTTCAAACGCATCAAGGTGGCAGGTGCCGCGAGCGGAAGCGTCGAGACGCGATGGTTAGGCTCGGTCAGTAAGGCGGAAACTGAAATCGCGGTGGACGTCGTAGCTCCGGCTCAAGTTAATACGGGAGACCTGCCAATTAACGCCCGGGTTCATGCCACCTACCGTTCAGGCTCTGGCGATTTGCGGGTTACGGAATTCAACGCTTCCACCCGCGCCACTCAAGTTCGCGCCTCCGGTACTCTTTCTTCCTCTGCCGCTCTGAACCTCTCCGTCACGACTTCCGACCTCAGCGAGTGGCAGCCCATTCTCACAGACGTTGGCTACCAACAGCGAATCCCCGTCGTTCTGCAAGGGCATGCCTCCTTCACTGGAACCGCGACCGGCAGACTGTCTGCGATCGCCTTTGCCGGTAAGCTTCAGTCGGAAGACTTCGATCTCCTGATCCCTGCGACATCGCGCTCGCCCGCCAAAAATGTACACTGCGATTCCCTGGTTGCGGAGGTTGAGCTATCGCCAAGTGCCTTTGCGGCACATCACGGCAGACTGCACCATGGCGGAACTACAGTCGCTTTCGGCATCAGAGCCGGCCTGCAAGATAGACAGTTCACCGATTCGAGTCCGATCTCGGCTCACGTCGAGATGCGCAACGCCGATGTGGATGAGATTCTCGCATTAAGCGGATACGACTTGCCCGTCAGCGGGACGGCAAACCTTTTTCTACAGATAGAGGGCACGAAGGGGGAGCCGCGTGGAAATGGCCGGGTTGAGCTCTCCGATGCGGTGATCCGCGGCGAACCGGTTCAGCATCTGGACTCCAAGTTGGAGTTCAACCGTGACGAAATCTCTTTGGACGAACTTCGTCTCTCTTATTACGACGCACACGTCACAGGTGCCGGTACCTACAACATCTCCACGCATGCTTTCCGTTTCAATCTGAACGGGAACAACTTTGATCTCGCGCGCATTCCCCAGCTTCAAGCCAGCCGCGTAGCCGTGGACGGCCGAATGGATTTCACTGCTCAAGCCTCAGGCACGCTGGAACAGCCTGCGATCAACGCGAACATCCATCTGCGCGACCTTGCCTTTGATCATAAGCCGGTGGGTGACTATACAGTCGAGGCCGTGACCCAGGGCTCTGACCTGCATGTGAGTGGGCGCTCTCAGTTCAAAACCGCGGAGCTGAACATCGACGGCGACATTCAGGTTCGAGAAGATTGGCCCTCCAACATAAACCTTCATTTCAACCATCTCAATGTGGATTCCATCTTCAAAGCCTATCTGAAGCGGCGCGTGACTGGTCCCTCCGCCCTGGCTGGCGATCTGCAGTTGCGAGGTCCGCTGCGCAAGCCTCGCGAACTGGAGGTCATTGGCAATCTCAACGACTTTTTTGCTGATGTAGAGAACATCAAGATTCGCAACAACGGTCCTATCAGCTTTACGATTGCCAACCAATTCCTCAAGATTCAGCAGTTCCATTTGATTGGTGAAGGCACGGACCTCACGGTGGGCGGCGCGATACAGTTAAACGGTGACCGTGAACTCGACCTGCGTGCTCAGGGTCGAGCCAGTCTCCAGCTCATTCAAAACTATGATTCCGACTTCACTACCTCGGGCGAAGTCGCGGTGGACCTGACGGTTGGCGGCACATTCAGCAAACCCACCACTCAAGGCAGGTTGCAGATCACCAACGGCTCAATCTCGTACAGCGATCTGCCCAGCTCCCTGAGCGCCCTTAACGGATCCGCTGTATTCAATCAAGACCGCCTGCAAATCGAGACTCTTACCGCGCGCGTTGGAGGCGGCGCCGTAAGCTTTGGCGGGTACGCGACCGCTTATAACCGTCAGCTTAATTTCAATCTGACGATGCAAACTCAGGACGTGCGTTTGCGCTATCCGCCGGGTGTCAGTTCCATGGCCAATGCTGAACTGCGATGGGCAGGCACTTCCGCGGCCTCCGTACTCGCTGGCGACATTACCGTCACCAAGCTGGTGGTGACTCCCGGCTTCGATTTTGGAGCAAGCTTGGCGCGCAGCGCACAGAGTTCGGCGCTGCCGCAAACCAATCCTCTTCTGAACCGGATCCGGATGGACGTGCATATCGTGACGACGCCCGAACTGCAGATGCAAACCGCCGTGGTCCGCATTTCCGGTGACGCCGACTTACACTTGCGTGGGACGGCGGCCAAGCCTGTTCTGTTAGGGCGCGCCGACGTTACCGAGGGTGAAGTAACGCTAAACGGGACCAAGTACCGCATGGAGCGCGGCGATATTACCTTTACCAACCCGGTCACGACCACACCCGTGCTTGATCTACAAGCGTCCACCCGGGTTCGCGACTACGACATCACCGTCAACCTGAACGGGAGCATCGACAAGCTTAGTTTGACTTATCATTCCGAGCCGCCATTGCCGGTCGCCGATATCATCAGCTTGCTGGCGCTCGGCCAAACCCAGCAGCAGTCTGCCCAATTGCAACAGTCTGGCGGGTCGCCGTTTGCCCAACAGGCATCCAGCGCCATATTGGCTGAGGCCTTGAATTCTGCCATCAGTAACCGCTCGCGAAGTTTGTTCGGCATTAGCCATATCCGGATTGATCCGCAAGGCCTGAACACGGAGACGTCTCCCACCACGACCTCGCCCGCGGTCACGATCGAACAGCAGGTTAAGGACAACCTCACCGTGACTTACACCACTAACGTTTCGCAGACCTCGCAACAAATCATTCAGGTGGAATACAACATTACGCGCAATTTCTCCTTATTCGCGCTGCGTGATTACAACGGCGTGATCAGCTTTGAAGTGCGAATTCGCCAGCTCAAGAAGTAAGTGCCTGACGTCAGCTTCCTCACAGCAGAAAATCTGCAAGTCCACGGAAATAGCGCGTTCCGCCAATTGAGGGTTGTGGCTATCTCGCTGCGAACCTATCTTCGCTTGAGAGGAAGGCTTGATGCGGAAACAAAAAGGTTTTCTCCCTGATCGAGCTACTGATTGTGGTCGCGATTATTCTGATCATCGCTGCCATCGCCATTCCAAGCTTGGTGCACGCGAGGATGGCGGCCAACGAGGCGGCGGCGAGCTCGGTTCGGACCATCAATACTGCCCAGATCACATATCAATCCACGTATCCGACAATGGGATATGCGGGTTCCATCGCAGCTCTGGGACCTCCGGCCTCGACTGGTTGCCCGGCGAGCGGGCCGGTTGCGGCGAACGCTTGCCTGATCGACTTTGGACTGGCCAGCGCCACGGTTCCAGCCGCAGCCAAAACCGGCTACTACTTCGGGATGGGCGTTCCGGCTGGAAGTCGTCCCTACCAGGGCTACACAGTCGGTGGCGCGCCGGCTGGGTTCAACCAGACCGGAGTGCGTGGTTTCTGCTCGAATGAAGATGGCGTGATCCGCGTTGCCTCCGCATGGAATGCTGCGCCAGCAACGGTGAATGCGACTTGCCTGAATGCTCCCTATTCGCAGTTGCAATAGTGCGCTTCAACTGAGAATCGGTTTGTCCAACTTTCGGCTGCTTGCGCGCTTGGCTTTGACCCAGCCTTCTTTCACAACCTGTTTTGCCCGACCGATGGCCAACGAATCTGGCGGAACGTCCTCTGTGATGCATGAGGCAGCGCCCACGTAAGCTCCCCGGCCTACCTTGACCGGCGCAACCAAAGTGGAATCGCTGCCGATGAACGCCCCGTCTTCGATCACGGTAGTGTGTTTGTGCGCTCCATCGTAGTTGCAGGTGATAGTGCCAGCTCCAACGTTCACGCCCTCACCGATCTCAGAATCTCCCAGATAAGTGAGATGATTGGCCTTGGAGCCCTTGCCCAGGCGGGTTTTCTTGGTCTCGACAAAATTTCCTACATGTGCGCCCTCGCCGATCTCGCTCCCGGGCCGAAGACGAGAGAAAGGTCCGAGAATTGCCCCCTTCATTACTTGTGCCCCGTCTAATACGCAAGCTGGGAGGATCGAAACGCCGTCTCCGATCACGGAGTTATTAATCACGGTGTAGGAGCGGACTCGGCAATCAGTGCCAATGCGGGTTTTCCCTAAAATCTGTGCGAACGGCTCGATAACGGTGTCCGCGCCGATCTCGACATCGCAATCGATCACGCAGGTTTGCGGGTAGAAAATCGTGACCCCGTCGGCCATAAGCTGCCGGCACTTAGCCATGCGCATGTGCTGATCAATTTCAACCATTTCTGCGCGGGTGTTACTGCCCTGGATTTCATCTGGATCGCTCGCCACCACCACCATCACACGCTTCTTCGCCTTACCAAAGACCGCCGCCATGTCAGTCAGGTAGTACTCGCGGTGCGGATTGTTGTTGCTTAACTCGTCGATGTGGGCAAAAAGAACCTTCGCGTCGAAAACATAAAATCCTGAGTTGATTTCGCGAATCTTGCGCTGCGCCGGAGTGGCGGACTTTTCTTCGACGACGGCTTTCACATCAGGCCTTCTTTGGTTTTTGCGGATCACTTTTCCATAGCCGGTTGGGTCCTGCAGTTGCGCGCTCAGAATGGTCATGGCTGGATGGTTTGTGTTGTGAAAATCGCGAAGCTTCTCGATGGTTTGCGAACTAATCAGTGGAGCGTCCCCAGAAAGCACGATCACCTCATCATAAGGAGCTAAGGCTTCGCGCGCGACCATCAGGGCGTGACCGGTTCCTTTCTGCTCGGCTTGCAACACGAAGCCGATACCAGTGTCGGCAACCGCTTGGCGAACGCGATCCGCCTCATGACCGATGACGGCGAATACATCGTGCGCCGGAACGACTTTCGTAGCCGCAGCAATTACGTGCGCCAGTAGCGGCTTTCCTCCGACTTCATGCAAAACCTTGGGGTGTTTGGATTTCAGGCGCGTTCCTTTGCCCGCCGCCATGATAAGGATGGCAACGCGCGGGGCGCGAGGCGAGTGGCTGCTCTTAGTTTTTGGCATGTGATCCAATATACCGCGAGAGGTTCGTGCGCGGCAGAGTCGTGTAGGCGCGAGCGTCCTCGCTCGTGCGGCCCAGCCGAAATTCGCACACAGATTAGCTGCTTGTGGTGTGTCGCTTCGAGGCCGACCGCTCATTCGACCGCGCCCGCGCAGCCAGATCCATCAAGTCGCGGGCAATTCGATCAGTCGCGTGACGGGCAACCTCCGCCTCGTCAAGATAATCCCCGAGCACCGAACTCACGCCTAGTTCCTTAATGGCTTCCTCGTCGACGACGACTTGGTTGGCGCCTTCGAGCGCATACTTGGCTTTTAACTGTGCAGAGATCGTCGTGCGATTGAGAAGGGCATAATCGAAGAGATGCGTGTGAGCATGTCCATTGAGGGCGCGGATGTGGTCAGCAGCCGTCCGGCCGAGGCTTTCGTTGGCCTGGGTCATGAGGTTACAAATATAAACTTTAGTTGCCGGCGAAGCGGCAATCGCTTTTGCAATACCATTTACCAGCAAGTTGGGAATCAGGCTGGTGAAGAGCGAGCCCGGACCAATCGTGATTAGATCGGCGCGGGCAATCGCCTCCAAAGTTTGGGGAAGGGGCTGAACATCGTGCGGAATCAGGGAAAGTTCTTTGATGCGCCCCTTGCTGGCGGTAATTCTTGTCTCCCCGCGCACCCGCGTTCCGTCCTCCATGAGAGCTTCTAACTCGACGTTGGCAGTCGTGGCAGGGTAGATGTGCCCCCGCGTAACTAGGATTTCAGACGACAACCGCACGGCCTCACTGAAATCTTTCGTAATGGAAGTAAGAGCCGCCAGGAAAAGATTCCCGAAGCTGTGGCCCTGCAGTCCCGACCCTTTTACGAATCGATGCTGGAACAACTTGGAGAGCAAAGCCTCATCTTCGGAAAGCGCAACGATGCAGTTGCGGATGTCGCCCGGCGGCAACATGTTCAGTTCCTTGCGCAGGCGTCCGCTGGAGCCTCCGTCATCGCTGACCGTAACCACGGCGCTAAGATCGGAAATTTCGGGTTTCCCTGATTTCGCGACGGGTCGATCCGCAGACGGACTGACATACCACTTCAGTCCCTTTAGAAGAGTGGAAAGGCCGGTGCCGCCGCCAATCACAACCACCCGTAGACCACTGCTGGCAGTGGCCGCAGGCCGCCCGTGGTGTTCGGAGTAGCCCATCAGGGCCGCCTAGCGATCCTCATCAGCTTCAGCCGGAGAAGGTAACTCGGCCCCAGGATCGGGATACAACAGTTCCGTGAAACGCGGGTCTTCGGCCAGATTCTGAAAGTCAGAATCGTTGCGCGCCTGAAAACGAAGCCCCGGGTTCAAGCGAATCGCATCGTCCAGATGGCGCAGCGAATCTTCCACGTGGCCGGTGAGGCAATCCAGGGCCGCCAAACCGTAAGCGACATAGTCCGCTTTCGGCGCCTGCTTCGACAATTTGTCCAGGTGCTCGCGGGCGCTCACGTAGTCGCCAACGTTCATCAGGGAAATTGCGTAGTCGTAGTGCTCCTCGGAATTCTTGAACTGGGTGACAGCATGCTCCGCTTGCTGGTTGCATGCGTTCAAATGGACCGAGGCGCGATCGGCGAGCTCCTTGCTGCCTCCGGCGATAACCTTTTGCAGGTAGGTCTTTGCCTTGTCGAACTTGTGCTCTTGCATGGCCCGCAAACCGGCCTCGTAATTTTGCACAGCTTGTGCAAAACGAGGGTCGTCGGCAACAGACTTCTTTGATGGGGTCTTCTGTGCCATCTGCAAAACTCTTCCTGTGCTCTTCGTAAGTGTCCCTCTTATCTTTAACTTAGATGAAGCCTCGCTAACCTCTGCTGATGGTTTTCATCCCGCCACGCTCGGCTACTGTGACCCGCGGTTCAAGGTGCCGATTTTCCGGCTGTGGAAAACCCATAGTCAATAGGGCAGTCTAAACGCGCGGTCCGAGGCTCGTCAATCGAGTGAGATCCCCACTCTAATTGATCGAAGCCGCCGTCTCCAAGTTCACCTGCCGCCACTCGCCCTGCATGATGCCTTTGCGGATTTGCGATGCGGTCTTACCCTTCTTGGACTCGGAATAGGAATAGTACAGTTCTTTCAAGCAGGTGTCGCAGCGCGCGCCGTGCGTGCTTTCAAAGCAGCTGTGCAAGCTGTTATGTCCCATTCGATCGCAATAACAATAACAGGGCTGTTGATGCAACACCGCCGGTATCTTCGCAGCCAAATCGTAGGCGTGCGTCTGATATGGATACTGGGCATTTTCAGCCCACAATTGATCCTTGCCGAGAATTGCAGGAAGCTTGGCGCCTTTCGGCGGCGGAGCGGCATTGTACGCCGGGACCACGCCTTCCTGCTGGGATGTAGCCCATGGAGCGGACACGGTGAGGGTAATCAGAAAAACAAAAGCCAGTGCGAGCCCGCGCTTCAACATAATCCGGTTCCTTGTCCGAGATGCTGTGATATTGTAACCCGAATCCCGTGGCCGTTGTAGTCGGGGCGTTGCTGTCTGCTCCGCGAATCATTCTCAGCACGGGAAGCCCGATCCGTATAAAATTAGAAATATTATGCCCGGACAGGCGGACGCCACGGAATGCAGCGCGGTTCATGACAGCAAACCAATCGTTTCCACGCCCTCGCGCGCCATGGTGCTCTCCGTCTGGCTGCGTGATCTGATCATCTCGCTGGCGATTTCGTGTTTCATCATCGTCTTCCTCTACCAGCCTGTGAAAGTGGAGGGCACGAGCATGATGCCCTCGCTCGAGGATCAGGAACGGATCTTCGTGAACAAGTTTGTTTATCGGCTGGAGCCGATCGAGCGCGGTGACATCATCGTATTTCGCTATCCCCGGGACCCATCGAAGAGCTTTATCAAGAGGGTGATTGGCCTGGCGCGTGACCACATCCAAATCGATGCCGGTCACGTGTTAGTGAATGGCAAGCCGATCGACGAAGACTATGTGCCGCGCGCCTACGAGGACGAGCGCTCGTACGCTGAGGTAGTGGTTCCGGCCGACAGCTATTTCGTGCTGGGTGATCACCGCAGCCTGTCGAATGACAGCCGTGACTTCGGTCCAGTCGGGCAAAGCTACATCTACGGCAAGGCCGTCTTCGGATACTGGCCCATGGACAAAATGGGACGCGTCCGGTGATCTTGTCGGGTCCTCACAATGCGTTTGCACTTTCATCTTCGGCGCCACACAACGGAAGGCGTGATTGAGGTCAACCCTCAAAGCTGGTTTCGCCTCCAGCATGAGGCTCACGATGCCGCGCAAGCCGCAAATTCTTCGCGCAGCGAAGATGATCTCTTCTTCGACGTGATCGAGTGCACCTCCGACGCTTGCGAACGTCGCCGCACCCCGCGCAAGCCCTCGGACGCGTATTGGTATTCAGCCTAACTCGAGACCAAGCAGAGTGGGCGGATTAAGGATTTTTCACAGACATTTTCTTTTGCGCATTTCCGCATCCCTGCTAGAATCTTTAAAATCCACTCCCTGGAGCACGAATGCAGGCGATCCTTGCGCTGGAAGATGGAAGAATCTTCCGAGGCAAAGGCTACGGAGCCAAAGGCGAATGTTACGGGGAAGTAGTTTTTAATACTTCCATCACCGGCTATCAGGAAATTTTCACCGACCCTTCCTACGCTGGCCAAATCGTCGTTCTCACCAATCCTGAAATCGGCAACTACGGCACCAACCCCGAAGACTCTGAGGCGACTCGGCCTTACATCGAGGGCCTGATTGTGCGCGAGTTTTCCCGAGTCAGCTCCAACTGGCGATCGCAGCAGGTCGCAGAAGAATATCTCGAGCAATTCAAAATTCCAGTGCTCGGCGACATCGACACGCGCGCTCTCGTGCGCCATTTGCGCGACAACGGCGTGATGCGTGGAGTCATATCCACGCTTGAAGCGGACACCGAGAAATTGATCGCGAAGGCGCGCGCGCTTCCGAAAATGGATGGCACCGACCTGGCCAAGGTCGTCACCACCAACCATACCTATGTGTGGGAAACCGGGGAGCGCTCGCATCTGCCCGAAGAAGTAGTCGGAGTGAAAGACCAACCAGAGCGCTTTCACGTAGTCGCTTATGACTTCGGCATCAAGCTGAGTATTTTGCGCAAGCTGCGTGGCGAAGGTTGCAAGGTCACGGTGGTTCCCGCCGAGACTAAAGCAGAGGATGTGTTAGCGCTCAAGCCCGCCGGGGTGTTTCTGTCGAACGGCCCGGGCGATCCCGAGCCATGCACCTACGCAGTGGACAGCATCCGGCGGCTCATGGGAAGAGTGCCGATCTTTGGTATCTGCCTGGGACATCAACTCACTGGGATCGCACTGGGCGGCAAGACGTTCAAACTAAAATTCGGCCACCACGGCGGCAATCACCCCGTAAAGCAGTTGAATACCGGCAAGATCGAGATCACGGCGCACAACCATAACTTCGCAGTGGATCCAGATTCTCTGCCGCAAAGCGAGGTCGAACTAACTCACGTGGATCTCAACGACAACACGCTCGAGGGCATGCGTCACCGGAATCTGCCGCTATTCACCGTGCAGTATCACCCCGAGGCATCGCCGGGCCCGCATGATTCGCATTATCTGTTCAAGGATTTCGTGAAGCTGATGGAGGAATGGAAAGGGTGAGGACAGTGTTCTTTATGAGGTTCTCATGTTTGTAAGATGTGATCCTTATTAAAGTTGTCATCCCGAGCAAAGCGAGGGATCTGCAGTTTGAGTGCCGAGAAACGTTATTACGTTTACATCATGGCCAGCCGATCGCTGAATCTGTACAGCGGTGTGACGAACAGCATTTATCACCGCGCTTTGCAGCATAAGAATGGAGAAATAGATGGCTTCACGAAGAAGTACAACATCAATCGATTGGTGTACTACGAGACTTTCGAGCACATTGGGAACGCCATCGCGCGGGAAAAACAGGTGAAGGCTTGGACCCGGGCGAAACGGCTTGCTCTGATCAAATCAACAAATCCGACATGGCAAGACTTGGCTGAGGATTGGGGCGCCAAAGGGGAACTGCAGATCCCTCGCTTCACTCGGGATGACAACTCTTTAGATGAACGCGAGTCTTCGGGCGCCGAAAAGAAAGAGGCCGTGGGTACCGACGAGGCCACGCCTTTGCAGACCAACGACAAGATTGCATAACGAATGCCCAAACGCACTGACATCTCGAAAATCCTGATTCTCGGCTCTGGTCCCATCATCATTGGCCAGTCGGCGGAGTTTGATTACTCCGGCACGCAGGCTTGCAAGGCGCTGAAGTCGGAAGGTTTTGAAGTGGTGCTGGCCAACTCCAACCCCGCCACAATCATGACCGACCCGGAAGTTGCCGACCGGACCTATATCGAGCCGCTCACCCGAGAATACCTGGAAGAGATCATCCGGGTTGAACGCGAGATGGCGCCCGGAGCAGGCTTCGCCCTTCTTCCCACTGTCGGCGGTCAGACCGCGCTCAATCTCGCAATCGAGCTTTCCGATGGCGGCGTATTAGAAAAATACAACGTCCAGCTTATCGGCGCGCAGATTAGCGCCATCAACAAAGCCGAGGACCGCCTGGTCTTCAAAGATGCCATGCAGAAGATCGGCCTCGACGTTCCCAAGTCCGCGCTGGTGAACAATCTGAAAGACGGCCTGGAGTTCGCCGGCAAGATTGGGTTCCCGGTCATCGTGCGACCCTCTTTCACTCTGGGCGGCAGCGGTGGCGGCATTGGCTACAACCGCGAAGAGTTAATGGAGGTATTGGCCCGCGGCCTCGACTTCTCTCCCGTACACGAGGCCCTGATCGAAGAATCCGTGCTGGGATGGAAAGAGTACGAACTTGAGGTGATGCGAGATTTAAAAGACAACGTCATCATTATTTGTTCAATCGAAAATTTCGATCCCATGGGAGTGCACACCGGTGATTCAATCACAGTCGCTCCGGCGCAAACCCTTACGGACCGCGAGTATCAGGCGATGCGCGATGCCGCTATTGCGGTAATTCGCGAGATCGGCGTAGAGACAGGCGGATCAAACATTCAGTTCGGTGTGCATCCTGGCACGGGCCGCATGGTTGTGATCGAGATGAATCCCCGGGTGTCGCGTTCCTCGGCGTTAGCCTCGAAAGCGACTGGTTTTCCCATCGCCAAGATTGCCGCAAAGCTGGCCGTGGGTTATACGTTGGACGAAATTCCCAACGACATCACGCGCAAGACGCCAGCCTGCTTCGAGCCCACGCTCGATTACGTGGTGGTGAAGATTCCCAAATGGCAGTTCGAAAAATTCCCCGGGGCAGACGAGAATCTTGGCCCGCAGATGAAATCCGTGGGCGAAGTCATGGCCATCGGCCGCACCTTCAAGGAGGCAATGATGAAGGCGGTGCGTGCCCTGGATACCGGCAAGCGCATCGGCGGAGAAAAAATCGAACCGAAAATTCTGACCCAGCGGCTGGTGACGCCGCATCCCGAGCGGCTCTCCTACATTCGCTACGCATTACGCCAGGGCCACACCGTCAAGCAAGTGGCAAAGATGACGTCCATCGATCCCTGGTTTCTCTACCAACTCAAAGAAATTAATGACATGCAGCTTGAGTTGGAGAAACATCCCATGGAATCGATTCCGACAGAAGTCCTGCGCGAGGCCAAGCGCATGGGCTTTTCCGACGGACGGCTGGCGGCCACGTGGCGGCTGAGCGGCAAAGGCGACCAGGACAAAGTCCGTCACCAGCGACGGAAGCACGGGATTAAGCCGGTGTACAAACGTGTCGACACCTGCGCCGCCGAATTTGAAAGTTACACACCCTACCTTTACTCGACTTACGAAGAAGAGGATGAGGCGGCGCCGACGCAGAAGAAGAAAGTCATTATTCTGGGCAGCGGCCCCAACCGCATCGGGCAGGGAATTGAATTCGATTACTGCTGCTGCCACGCAGCCTTCGCCCTGCGCGACGACGGCTACGAGACCATTATGATCAATTGCAACCCTGAGACGGTCTCGACCGACTATGACACTAGCGACCGCCTCTACTTCGAGCCGCTGACCCTCGAAGACGTGCTTGCCATTTGTGAGCACGAAGCTTCGGCAGGCGCACCCGTCGGGGTGATCGTGCAATTCGGCGGACAGACTCCGCTGAACCTCTCTTTGCCGCTGAAGGCCGCTGGCGTAAACATTATCGGCACCGCGCCTGAGTATATCGATCTCGCAGAAGACCGCAAGCGATTCGGCAAGCTGCTCGAGGAACTCGACATCCCGCAAGCTCCGGGTGCGATGGCGGCCTCGATCGAAGAGGCCGTCGCAGGCGCAAATCGAGTTGGATACCCCGTGCTGGTACGGCCCTCCTACGTGCTAGGCGGACGCGCCATGGTGATCGCCTACGACGAGGAAACCGTCGTTCGCTACATGAAGGAGGCGGTCGAATATTCGCAGGACCGGCCGGTCCTGATCGATCACTTCCTCGAGGACGCGATCGAAGTGGATGTGGATGCGCTCTCAGACGGCGAAGACGTAGTCATCGGCGGCATCATGCAACATATCGAGGAAGCCGGAATCCACTCCGGGGACTCTTCCTGCGTTTTGCCAGCGGTCGACATTCCGCAGCCTCTGATGGCCCGCATGCGCGACTACACGTTCAAGCTGGCGCGAGCGCTGAAAGTGGTTGGGCTGATGAACATTCAGTTTGCCATTCCCAGGAGCAACGGCAACTCCAAGAACAACGGCGAGGGTGGCACGGTTTACGTGCTGGAGGTCAACCCGCGTGCCTCGCGCACGGTTCCTTATGTTTCGAAAGCCACAGGCGTGCCGATGGCGAAGATTGCTGCCAGACTGATGACCGGACGAAAACTGCGCGAGTTTCTGCCGGAGTTCATTGAGCGCCGCGCCGACCTCGACACCGGGCACTGCTATTACGTGAAGTCCCCGGTTTTCCCCTGGAATAAGTTTCCTGGCGTCGATACAGTGCTCGGCCCCGAAATGAAATCCACCGGCGAGGTTATGGGAGTGGCGGATAACTTCGGCGAAGCCTTTGCCAAAGCGCAGACCGCGGCGGGGCAGAAGCTGCCCACGCAAGGGATGGTCTTCGTCAGCGTCACCGATCATGACAAGCCGCAGGTAGCAGACGTTGCTCGTAAATTTGTCGACATGGGTTTCAAGCTGGTCGCCACAGCAGGCACCGCCGACGTGCTGGAGAACGCCGGTATGACGGTCGAACGCGTCTACAAAGTAAAAGAAGGCCGGCCCAACGTGGTCGATCTCATCAAAGGCGAGCGCATAAAACTCATCATCAACACTCCGCATGGGGTCGACCCTTTCTTTGATGAGAAAGCCATCCGCCGCGCTGCGGTCAGCGCCCGCATTCCAACCATCACGACACTATCCGCGGCCCGCGCCGCGGCCGAAGGAATTGCGGCTTTGCAGCGAGGAGAGATCAGAGTGCAGGCGCTGCAGAGGCTACATGCTGATCGGCATGCAGTTCGACGTTAGAGAAAATGCTGCCAAATCGCTTCAGGCGGAGCCCTTCCGCTGTATCCTACAGGGTACGTTCAAACCAGGGGATCCAAACATGCTGCTTCACGGCATTTTCCCACCCATTACGACACCGTTCTATCCGGAAGGAAACGTCTACTTCAAGAAGCTTGAGCATAACGTCGAGAGCTATTCGAAAACTCCTGTGGCTGGGATCGTAGCCCTCGGCTCTACTGGCGAAGCAATTCTGCTGTCAGATCAAGAACGGCGCGACGTACTCAAGAGCATCCGCGAGACCGCTGCACCCAACAAAGTCTTGATCGCCGGGACGGGCATTGAGTCCGCCGTCGAAACCCTGCATCTCACCGAATACGCCGCCGAACTTGGCTACGACGTGGCCATGGTGCGCACACCGCACTATTACAAGATGCAGATGCAGCCTGCCAACATCTTGTCTTTTTATCGGACGGTGGCTGACCGTTCGCCGTTGCCCGTCATCATCTACAACTTTCCGCAAGCCACGGGGTACGATATTCCCGCCGAATTGGTCATTCAACTGGCGGAGCATCCGAACTTGATCGGCATCAAGGAATCGAGCGGCGACGTCGAAAAAGTCCGCCGCATGGTCGAAGGCACACGGCACGTGAAGCGTAGCGCCACGGTTACCGAGACGTTTGACGCAGTCACGGCACGCATGCTGAACGTTGCGAGCGCAGGCAACGGAAACGGCGGAGAATTGGTGACGCTCGGAGCCGGGGAGCGCACAAAGCCCTCATCCGCGGCTGTAAGTATGATTGCGGGCCTGAAGACCCGGCAAAAGGAAGTTGGATTCCAGGTCCTCGTTGGTGCCGCGCAAAAGCTAGAACCGTCGTTGCAAGTGGGAGCAGTGGGTGCGATTCTCGCCTTCGCCGATGCGGCGCCCACAGCCTGCTACGAAATTCATGCCGCCTGGAAAGAAGGCGATATCGAACTGGCCCAACTCAAGCAGGCGCGCATCGCCAAGGCGGCGCAGCGAGTGGTAGGAGAATTGGGCATTCCCGGCATCAAGCACGCCCTGGATTTCAACGGCTACTTCGGCGGCCCAGTGCGCCTGCCGCTGCTACCTCTGACCGCTGCCCTGAAAGCAGAGGTCGAGCACTTGATGGCCGACATACGCAACTGAGCGGAGCGTAAGCACGGAGGCAACCGAGATCACTTTCCATACCCTTGCGATTCTCGTCAGGCTGCGTTATCCTTATTCGAACGAACGTTCGAACTTTCATGGCATCGTCCTCGCCAATTACGTCACAGGCTTCCGTTCGTCGTCGCGAAATTCCGGCACCTCCCACCGAAAGCCGCTTCGATCGCCGGCTGGGCAAGATTCTGGTACATGCAACCGAGGTCTTTTACGAAAAAGGATACGAGGGCGCTTCCATGCGCGATCTGGCTCGCTCGAGCGGCATGTCCTTGTCGGGGCTTTACTATTATTTCGAGTCCAAAGAGAAGCTGCTGTACCTCATCCAGAAACACACCTTCAGCACGATTGTTGAGCGACTGAGGGAGCGGCTCGACCAAGTTTCTGATCCCGAGCAGCGCATCCGCGTTTTCATTCTCAATCATCTCGAATACTTTCTGGCCAACGAGAAGGCAATGAAAGTTCTTTCGCACGAAGCCGAAGTACTGAAAAACGGTTTTGGTGCCGAGGTCGCGGCGATCAAGCGAGAGTACTACCGAATATGTGTCGGTTTGCTGGACGACTTCAAGCTGGCAAAGAGACTAGAATTCTCTAGTCGGATGGCGGTGCTCAGTTTATTCGGCATGATGAACTGGATCTACACCTGGTACAACCCACGGGTGGATGCCCATGCTGAGGAGCTGTCGCGTGGGATGGGAGACATTTTCCTGCGGGGAATCAGCGGTGTCACTGAGCGTCAACGATCCAACACAAAGAAGTCCCAGAAAAAGAGATCAGTATCGAACTAAATTTCAGATACTAAAAATTGCGAAAAGGAGTGTATGCATGGCAACTACATTGCAACCGGCGGCGGGCGAGAGTACGAAGCAACTGGTCAACTACCGGACCGATCGCGGGGTCGCGGTGATCGAGATGTTCGATCCCCCCGCTAACACCTACACCTATGAAATGAACCGCCAGCTCGACGCGGCCATCCTGAAAGCGCGCATGGACAACGACGTCTACGTCATCGTGCTCACCGGTTCTGGCGACAAGTTTTTCTCCGCTGGTGCCAACATCAAAATGCTGGCCAGCGTCGACCCAACCTTTAAGTATTACTTCTGTCTGCACGCGAATGAAATGCTGCTTCGCCTGGAACACACACCGAAACTGGTGATCGCGGCGATCAATGGACACTGCGTTGGCGGCGGGCTGGAAATTGCCATGGCCGCGGACATTCGCATCGCGCGTCAGGATGCGGGCAAGATCGGTCTGCCGGAAGTAAATCTGGGCGTGCTTCCCGGAACCGGCGGCACGCAGCGGCTGTCGCGGATGGTGGGCAAAAGCAAAGCGATCGAACTGATGGTCACCGGGAATACTTTCTCCTTTGAAGAGGCGAAAGAATTCGGGATTATCAACGACATCTTTGAGCGCGACGGCTTCATGGACAACATCATGGAATACGCTCGCCAGTTCTGCCCGCCCAACAAAGCGGCCAAGGCCGTGGGGCGCATCAAGCGAGCTGTGCAAACTGGCTGGGAGATTCCGATGGAATCCGCGCTCGCGGTCGAACGCGAAAATCAGCAGTTGCTATTTCAAAGCGAAGACGCCAAGGAAGGCCTGGCCGCATACGTGGAGAAGCGTCCGGCAGTTTTCAAAGCGAAATAGAGTCACAATGCAGGACGGGCGTTTCGCCCGTCCCCACCAGGCGGGGACGCCCGGTTTCTGTTGTTTTACCGATTGGAAGAAAGATGATTACAGCTACCAAAACAAAACTCTCTCCTGGGCGATTACTCATTGACGGTCAGTGGGCCGACGCCTCGCAGAGCTTCGACACCACGAATCCTGCGACGGGCGAGGTGCTAACGCAAATCGCGGAAGCCTCGGCCGCCGATGTGGACCGCGCCGTCGAGGCGGCCCGCCGTGCTTTCGAAGATCGGAAAGGTCCGTGGCGGAAGATGTCCGCGAGCGAACGTGGGCGGCTGATCTGGCGTTTGGCTGATCTGCTCGAAAAGAATATCGACGAATTTGCCGAACTCGAAACTCTCGACAATGGCAAGCCGATTTTCGAGTCTCGCTACGTCGACATGCCGATGGTGATCGACGTTCTCCGCTACTACGCGGGTTGGGCCACGAAGATTCATGGCGAGACGGTGAACACGGTTGAGACCGCATTCACCTATACTCTGCGCGAGCCCCTGGGCGTCGTCGGGCTCATCGTTCCGTGGAATTTCCCGTTGCTGTTGGCCTCCTGGAAGCTTGGTCCGGCGCTGGCTTGCGGCAACACCATCGTGTGGAAGCCAGCCAGCGTCACATCCCTGACCGCGTTGCGATTCGGCGAATTGGCGGTTGAAGCGGGTGTACCGGCAGGCGTTTTAAACATTGTGACCGGCAGGTCGGAAGTGGGAAGGACGATCGTCCGGCATCCGGGAATCGACAAAATCGCGTTTACCGGCTCGACCGAAGTCGGCAAGGAAATCATGCGCAGCGCAGCCGACAGCATGAAGCGCTTGACGCTTGAACTTGGAGGCAAATCGCCGAACATCGTTTTTGCGGATTCCGATATCGATAACGCCGTAAAAGGTGCAATCACGGGGATCTTTTACGGCAAGGGTGAGGTCTGTAATGCCGGCTCGCGCCTGTTCGTTGAGAGCAAAGTGCAAGACGAGTTCCTGGAGAAACTGGTAGCGCGAGCGAAAAAGATGCAGCCCGCCGACCCGCTCGATCCCAAAACTCGCATGGGCGCAATCGTCAGTCAGGACCAGATGCAGACTGTCCTTGGCTATATAGAAGCGGGCAAGAGAGAAGGCGCCAAGCTGATCGCCGGCGGAAACCGCGTTTCAGTCGATGGTGGCAAGGGATTTTTTATTGAACCCACGATCTTCGGCGGCGTGAGCAACGACATGAAGATCGCCCAGGAAGAAATCTTTGGTCCGGTGCTAGCGACCTTGAGCTTCGACGATGTGGATCAAGTCATCGCCCAAGCAAACGACAATCCATACGGTCTTGCGGCTGCGGTCTGGACTCGCGATGTGAAGAAAGCCCATTCCGTTTCGCGGCAACTCAAAGCCGGAACGGTATGGATCAACACGTATGGATTGATGGACGCATCCTTGCCATTCGGCGGTTACAAGAGCTCCGGCTTCGGTCGCGAGTTGGGCGTTCACGCCATCGAACACTACACGGAGCTGAAAACAGTTTGGTTAAATATGGGGTAGAGACGTTGCTAGCAACGTCTATAGTTGAACATTATTAATCGCAAATCAGATTTGCCGAGGTCTTATGCCAGGTAAAGTTGCAAAAATTGGAACCTTCAGTGACTGGGTTGGGTTGTTCGACGATTGGCGAAAAGACATCGGCGTCAACCACGACGAAATTGCCGATTTCAAATTCGACACGCTCTACGGCGCGATCGAAACCGATGAGATTCAGTTTGGAGCTTTCAAGGGCCGCCGCAAATGGGAAAACCTGCGCCAGGTGCCCACTCAACAGATGCGTGACGCTCTAATCAACTTGATCGTCTATCAGGGTGACACCGAGTTTGCCAGCGTAGAGCAGCAGCGGCATTTGTTCGAGATGGCGCCCACGGATTGGGATCGCAAGGCGCTCACCCGGGTCATGATCGAAGAGATGCGTCATGGCTGGCAGATGTGCGCGCTACTGGTCGAGCATTTCGGATACTCCGGAAAAGTCGAAGCGCAAAAGATGCTCGAGCGTCGCGCCTTCGAGAACAAGCGCCTTTTGGGCGCGTTCAACGTCGATGTGGACAACTGGATGGACTTTTTCACCTATACCGATTTCGTCGATCGCGATGGGAAATTCCAACTGCAAATGCTAAAGTATTCCGCCTTCGCACCGCTTGGTCGCTCGATGTCTTACATGTTACGCGAAGAGGCTTTCCACATGGGGACGGGCAACGACGGTCTCCGCCGCATTGTCGAGGCAGGCGTAATCCCGGCCTGGCTGATCCAGAAATATCTAAATAAGTGGATCTCCAGTTCGTACGATCTGTTTGGCACCGACAATTCATCGTCGGCGCACTGGGCGTATGTCTGGGGGGTCAAAGGCCGTTACGACGAGCCAAAAAATCCGCAAGAAGCGAAAGTTGACGAGTTGAACGACTACAACCGGCATTTGTATCGCGACGAAGTCGCCGGACTGATCGAGCGATTCAACGGCGTGCTCAAGCCGGGAGAGCCCAAGCTATACGCGCCAAATATCAAATTCAATCGCAACATCGGCCGCTGGGCGGGACAGAAGTTCCACGCGCAGATCGGCGAGCCGATCGACGATAAGCACTACGAAGAGCACATAAAAGACTACATGCCGAGCACCGAGGACAAGAAGCTGTTGCTCGACATTATCGCGAATGAGAAGAAATGGATTGCACCGAAAGAGGGTGCGCGCGATCCACTCTCGTCAATCGGCGAAGTTCGCAAGTCGGCGATCAATTTATAGGACCGACGATTGATAGGACCAACGATCTTTGCTCAACAATGACCACGTGAGGACAGCGGCCCTCGGCTGTTCAGCGGAGCGCAGCTCCGCAAAGACGCCTGTGACGACCGTGACTGACATCCCGAAGAGTTCAAGCATCGCGAGTCGTCCTTACACTCTGGGCGAACTGATGGTCGCGACAGCTACCCGCGAAATCCACGATGGGGAAATTGTCTTCGTCGGCATGCGGCTGCCATTGATCGCATTCGTGGTCGCGAAGAAAACACATGCTCCGAATGCAGTGGGGTTATTTGAAAATGGTGTGATCCGTACCACCCCCGCGCCAGAATTGATCTACACTATGGCCGATCCGCCGAACATCCTTGGCGCAACTCAATGCCTGGACATGCTCGGCGTAATGAGCTTGCTGCAGTCCGGTCGCGTCCATCTGGGATTTCTGGGCGCCGCCGAGGTCGATCGTTTCGGCAACTTGAATTCGACCGGGGTAACGGGGCCGAAGGGAAGCACGCGGCTGCCGGGTTCAGGCGGGGCTTGCGACATTGCGTCTCTCGCGCATCGGTATGTTGTTCTTCTGGAACACGACAAGAGACGTTTGCCCGAACGCGTTTCATATAGAACCAGCCCCGGGAACGGAGACGGCCCTGGCTGGCGCGAGCGCGCAGGTCTGCCGCGAGGCGGGGCGTCCGCTGTAATCACGACCAAGGCGGTGTTGCGTTTCGGCGATGATGGACAGGCGTACCTTGCTTCCACACATCCCGGGATCGATCTCGAGGATGTTCTAAGCAATACTGGATGGACATTGCGGGTGAGCGACGAGATTACGCAGACTCCCGAGCCGAGCCCTGCTGAATTGAATGCCATCCGCGAATACGACAAAGATGGTTTCTGGACGCGATGACTACGCTTTCACTCACGAAGTTTTCGCGGATCACTCTTGACTGGCAGCCGCCGGTCGCACGCATCGCTCTAAACAGCCCTCCGCTCAACATCATCGACATCCCGATGATGGACGAACTTGCAGAGGCGCTGACCGAGGTCGAGGCGCGGATCGAAATCTCGGTTCTGATTATTCGCGGGTCTCAAAGAGCCTTCTCTGGCGGAGTCGACGTTGCTGCCCACACTCCCGACAAAGTTGAACAAATGCTCGGCAAGTTTCACGGCGTCATTCGAACCTTGGTCGCTACGAAGAAGGTGACCATCGCCGCTGTCCACGGCCATTGCCTGGGCGGAGGCGCAGAGCTTGCCATGGTCTGCGATCTGGCATACACCTCGGAGCTCGCTACCTGGGGATTTCCCGAGATCAAGCTGGCATGTTATCCACCAGTCGCGGTCGCGGCACTGGCGGCGCTGATTGGACAAAAGCATGCCGCCGATCTGGTCCTCACTGGGCGCACCATCACGGGCAGGGAGGCGGCCAGCATTGGCCTGGCAAACGCTGTTGTGCCCGAGATCGACCTCGATCACACCGTGCAGGAGGCAGTACACCATCTTTCGCAGCTCAGCCCAGTGGCGTTGGCCATTACCAAGAAAGCAATCTACGCCTGGGACTCGATCCACTTCGACAAAGGGCTCGCACGCGCGGAAAAGATTTATCTGGACGAATTGATCAAGACGGAAGACGCAGCGGAAGGAATCAACGCCTTTCTCGAGAAACGGACGCCAGTGTGGAAAGGGAAGTAACAATGTCTAAGCTGCTTACAATGGGCGAAGCGATTGCCGATCTGGTGTCGGATGGCGCGTCGGTCGCGCTCGGCCTGCAGATGGAGCAAATGATCCCCTTCGCTGCTGGGCACGAGATCATTCGTCAAAAGAAACGCGGTCTCACTCTAATCGGGCCAATCTCGGACATTCTTTTCGATCAGATCATCGCTGCGGGTTGTGTCGACCAAGTCATTGCCGCCTGGGTCGGAAACGTGATGATGGGATCAGCCTACAACTTTCGTCGCTCCGTCGAACAAGACGAAATAAAGGTCTTCAATCTGACAAACTTCACGGTGGCTCTGGCTCTGCAAGCCGGAGCCATGGGAGTGCCGTTTCTCCCCACTCGAACGGCATTGGGGAGCGATGTCCAGAAGGACAACGAGTTTTTCGCCCTGATCGATTCGCCCTTCGAACCGCCTGACTCACGTGGGGACAACTCATGTGGGGACGGGCGCCCTCGCAAGCTTGCCCTGAGCGAAGTCGAAGGGTCTAGGCCGAGCGCAGCTCGGCAGCCCCAGCCGACTCCCTCAAAAAGGCTCCACGCCGTGCGCGCCCTCAATCCCGATGTCACCATCGTTCACGTGCAGCGGGCGGATCGCGAAGGCAACGCACATTGCTGGGGCAATTTCGGAGTAATGATCGAAGGAGTGCGCGCGGCCAGGCGCGTGATCGTAGTTGCGGAGGAGATCGTCGAGCCCGAGGTGATTGCCAGCGATCCCAATCGTACTGTAATTCCTGGCTTCCTGGTCAACGCCGTGGTGGACTGTGCATACGGTGCGCACCCTTCGCCCGTCCAAGGATATTACAAACGTGACGACGCGTTCTTTCGTCAATATCACGAGCAGACCAAGACGAAGGCCGACACCGACGCCTGGCTTGATCGCTGGGTGTACAGCACGCCGGATCGATGCGCTTATATAAACCAATTGGGAGCGTGCCGGGTGGAAGAGTTAGGCGTGAAGCAGCACGCGTATGCCGCGCAAGCGGATTTTGGGTACTGAAACAGCTTCAAGCTCATCGCTAGCGAAGAATCAAGCTAGGAGCTAGTAGCTGAACTAAGCTATGAAGAAAGAACTCATCGAACTCAAAATCAACGGCCGCTCGCACGAGCTCGCCGTCGAGCCGAGCAAGCTGCTGCTCGATGTGTTGCGTCAGGATCTCGAACTCACCGGATCCAAACGTGGCTGTGACGATTCCTCCTGCGGCGCCTGCACGGTGCTGGTTGACGGCATCCCGATGATGTCGTGCACCTTGCTGGCGGCAACTTGTGAGGGACAGGAGATCACGACGGTCGAGGGTGTGAGCGAACACGGAAGCCTGGCTGCCATTCAGAAAGCCTACGGCGACTGGGGCGGCGCGCAGTGCGGCTTCTGCACTCCGGGATTCATCATGACCGTCAAACATCTGCTGACTGAAAACCCGGAGCCGACAGAACAAGACATCCGTAGCGCGCTCAGCGGAAATCTCTGCCGCTGTACAGGCTACAGCCAGATGTATCAAGCCATCAAAGCGGCGATTGATGCCGAACAAAAAGGGATGGCGGCAGCGAAGTGAAATCTCATTCTAAGTCCTGTCATTCCGAGCGCAGCGAGGAATCTGTGGTGACCAACGAGCGGCAACCCCTGATCCACGAAACAACGACCAACGACTTCTCCATCATCGGCAAGCCCACCGCCATGGTCGATGCCGCCGGCAAGACCACGGGCGCCGGCAAATACACTGACGACCTCAGCCTGCCCGGAATGCTCATCGGCAGAATCCTGCATTCGCCGTACCCGCACGCCCGCATCAAACGGATCGACACAAGCCGCGCCGAGAAATTGGAAGGCGTGGCCGCGGTTGTTGTCGGCAAGGACGCGCCCAATCCCTACGGCATTCTTCCGGTCGGTCATGACGAGTACGCGCTCGCACTCGACAAGGTCCGCTACGTGGGCGACAACGTTGCGTGTGTCGCTGCGGTCGACGAGGCCACGGCGGATCAGGCGCTCGAGTTGATCGACGTTGAATACGAGCTCTTGCCCGCCTATTTTGATCCCGAAGAATCGATGAAGGCCGAGACCGACCTCATCCACGACAACAAGCCCCACAACCTGGAAAAGGACTATCACCACGTCTTCGGGGATCCGGAACAAGGTTTTGCCGAAGCCGACCAGGTAGCCGAAGCCCGCTTCATCGCCAACGAAGTCACACATGCGGCCATGGAACCGCACTCGACTCTGGCTGCATTCGAAATCGATTCGCACACCGGCAACCGCGGAAGGCTGACGGTTCAGTCCTCAACCCAGGTTCCGTATTACCTGCAACACAAACTGTCTCTGGTGCTTGAAATGCCGATGGCGCAAATTCGCGTCATCAAGCCGCTCGTCGGCGGAGGCTTCGGTGGGAAGAGTGAGGTCATCCCGCTAGAAATCATCGCGGCGATTGCTGCACGAAAAGCGTTGGCCCCAGTGAAGATAACCTATACCCGCGAAGAAGTCTTCTGGGCCCACCGGGGACGGCCGCGCACCATCATAGATCTGAAAACCGGAATCAAGAACGACGGCCGCATTACAGCCGTCAAGGCCCGCGTAATCCAGGACGGCGGAGCCTATTGTTCCTACGGCGTCGTAACCATTCTCTATTCGGGCGCGTTGCTGGGTGCGCTTTACGACATTCCCAACATTCAATATGACGGGTATCGCGTACTGACCAACAAGCCTGTCTGCGGGGCGATGCGCGGGCACGGCACGGTGAATGTAAGATTCGCATTCGAATCGCAACTGGACGAATTAGCAGCCAAAGCAGGACTGGATCCCGCAGAGATTCGCCAACGCAATCTGCTCCAACCTCCGTGCATCACGGTAAACGGCCTGCGCGTGCAGAGTTACGGACTGCCGGAGTGTATCGAGAAAACTGTGGAACGCTCCGGTTGGAAACAACGCAAGGGCAAGCTGCCCAAAGGACGCGGGCTTGGCATTGCCTGCAGCCACTACGTGAGCGGAGCCGCCAACTCGATCATCCGCTCTGACATGCCCCACTCCACCGTGAACATCAAGATCGATCGCGACGGGGGAGTCGTCGTGTACACCGGCGCCTCCGAGATCGGACAAGGCTCCGACACCATGACCGCTCAAATCGCCGCTGAAACGTTAGGCTGCTCTCTGGGACGGATCAAGATCGTGGCCGCTGACACCGACCTTACTCCCATCGACATAGGCTCCTACTCGAGCCGCGTAACTTTCATGGCGGGCAACGCCACATTGCGCGCCGCGGCAGAAGTAAAAAAGCGGATTGCTCTGGCAGCCGCTCGCAAAATGAATTGCGCGCCCGAAGACCTGATCTTTCGAGACGACATCCTGCACAAGCAGGGAAGCGCCCCGCCAGCTGTTGCCAAGACTGCAGACGATGATGTCACGCAGTCCGGAGCCTCGGTCAGCGGCCGGGTCGAAGGGCAAATCCTTCGCGGATCGCTGCAACAAAAACGCAAAGACGAAGGCCCGAAAGACTGGATGACGTTCGAAGAGGCTGTAGTCGCTGCAATCGATTTCCATGGAGCTCTCACCGGAACCGGTTCCTACGCGCCGCCTGCCGACGCCCGCGGCGGCAAACATAAGGGCGCTGGAGTCGGACCGTCGCCCGCATACTCCTACTCAGCCCAGGTGGCTGAAGTGACCGTCGACGAAGACACGGGCGAAGTGACCGTGCACAAAGTCTGGGCTGCGCACGACTGCGGCCGCGCCCTTAACCCAGTCTCCGTCGAAGGCCAAATCATAGGCTCCGTCTGGATGGGCATGGGCCAGGCGCTAACCGAAGAAATGATTTGGAAAGATGGCATGCTGATGAACCCTGGCCTGCTCGAGTACCGCAGCCCGTCGTCGGTGGAATCGCCGGAGGTTGAGCCCATCATCGTGGAGAGCATCGACCCCGAAGGCCCATTCGGAGCGAAGGAGTGCAGCGAAGGCTCTCTCGCAGCGACCATTCCCGCAATCGCCAACGCTATCTACGACGCTGTCGGAGTCAGGTTGCACGAGTCTCCATTCACTCCGGAGCGTGTGCTCGTGGCCCTGCGCGCGAAGAAAAACGCAAAGCACATCAATCTCACCGAAGGCGTCGATCCTACTTCACCCGCGCGATTTCGCGAACACGGTGGATCGCTGTGGTATCGAGGCAAGGGACCGAAGCGGCATGCGCTCGATCCTTCGCGGCGCGAAACGGCCGCTCAAGCGGGAGGCGACGATTGAGTCTCCCGCAATTCAAACTGCTGCGGACGCGCACGCTCGACGAAGCGATCTCGCAACTGGCGAAACACAACAACCTGCGAATTGTTGCCGGAGGTACCGACCTTATTCCATCCATGCGACAAAAATTGTTCGAGCCCCAGTACGTGCTCGACATCCGGAACATTGCGGAACTGAACGGCATTCGCCAGCAGGGAAGTGGCGTCGAGATTGGAGCGCTTACCTCGCTGACCACCATCGAGCACTCCGATCTTCTGCGGCGCCGTTATCCAGTACTGACCGAGGCGGCCGCAACGGTTGCATCGCCTCTGCTGCGCAACATGGGCACGATCGGCGGAAACGTCTGTCTCGACACCCGTTGCCTCTGGTACAACCAGTCGCTCACCTGGCGCAAGGGCTGTGGCTTTTGCATTAAGAAAGATGGAGACCTGTGTCATGTCGCCCCCGGTGGAACTAAATGTTGGGCCGCGTTCTCTGCTGATACACCCCCGGCGCTTCTCTGCTTGAATGCGGAGATTGAAATCGCCAGCGCCTCTGCCGTGCGGCGGATGCCGCTGCGCGACTTTTACACCGGTGACGGCGTCGCTTATCGCAAGTTGCAGCCCAATGAACTGGTCACGCGAGTGTTCCTGCCTGAATCGTCCGCCGACTATCGTGGTATTTATCGTAAGCTTCGCGTTCGAGGATCGATTGACTATCCGCTCGCCGGTGTCGCCATCGTGATCAAGCGTTCGAACGGCCACGTGGCCGACGCTCGTCTCGCGATCACGGCGGTCAATCCCGCGCCTCTTCTGGTTAAGGGGGCGAGTGAGTTGCTTAAGGGGAAGATCGTGGATGAAGCTCTCGCCGAAGCGGTGGGCAACTTGGCCGCGAAAACTGCAAAGCCACTAACGACGTCGGCACTGACGCCAGAGTATCGCCGCGAGATGATTCGAGTGTTCACCAAGCGCGCAGTCCTGGCGGCAGCAAGCAACTAGAGGATTGTCATCCCGAGCAACGCGAGGGATCTGCAGCGCTTCATCGGCGGCGTAGAAATTCTCAGGCCTACCGCGAGAACAAGTGCCCCATCTTTTCTTTCTTGGTCTTGAGGTAGTCTTCCGCATGGCTGCTCGGCGTCACTTCACAGGGGACCCGTTCAACCACCTCAATTCCGTCCCGCACCAGCGCCGCAACTTTGTCTGGATTATTTGACAGCAATCGCACCTTGGACACGTCCAACGCCTTCAGGATTCCCGCCGGCAGCGCGAACGCGCGAAGATCCGCTTCAAATCCCAGTCGTTCATTGGCCTCCACCGTATCCAAACCGGCGTCCTGTAACTCGTAAGCCTGCAACTTGGCCATGAGCCCAATGCCGCGCCCTTCCTGCTGTTCGTAGATCAGCACTCCGGCGCCTTGCTCAGCGATCATGGCCAGTGCCATCTCCAGTTGCTGACGGCAGTCGCAGCGTAGTGAGCCGAAAACATCTCCCGTAAGGCATTGCGAATGGATGCGCACCAGAGGCGGCACGGAACGCACATCGCCCATCACCAGGGCCACGGCTTCCTCTTTGCCCGCAGTATCTCTAAAACCGAAGATGCGGAATTTACCCCACCGGGTAGGGAAGTCCGCGGAGGCAACCTGCTGAACTAATTGAGAACTCACAACAGCATTATAGCGGGAGCAAATGGAGGCGTGGACGTCCGGCCCGTGCAGGCCGAGCGAAAGCTCGGCAGGACTTCCATCTACCAAGCCGCGTAGCGATACCTCTGCGGTCGTTCCGGCAATACCTTGATCAGCACAACACCGGCCACGAATCCTCCCACATGAGCCCAAAAGGCGATACCACCGCTCTGGCTGGTCTCCGCAATCGAGGTCGCAGTGCCGCTCAGGAACTGCATGAAGAACCAGTATCCCAGCACCAGCCACGCAGGCAGATGAAAAAGAAAGATTGGTGGAAACCACATCAGCACACGCGCTCGCGGGTAAAGTACGAAATACGCGCCCATCACGCCGGCAATCGCCCCGCTCGCTCCCACGCTCGGAACATTCGACCCGGCATTCAGCAGGATGTGAGCGACCGCCGCGGCGAAACCGCAGACCAGATAAAAAAGTAGATAGGTAAAGTGGCCCAGATGATCTTCGACGTTGTCACCGAAGATCCAAAGAAACCACATGTTCCCGATGAGGTGCAGCCACGAGGCATGCAAGAACATCGAAGTGAGAAGCGGAAGAAATGATCCAGCCAGCGAAGAAGCTGGCCAGGCCGCCAATGCCCGCTCAAAATGAAGAGGAACGACCCCGAACTGATACATCAGACTGTTCAAAGCCCGGTGACCCTGTCCGCCTACCGACAATTCAAATACGAAGACCACGGTATTCAGAGCGATAATGAAGTAGGTAACGAACGGAGTGCTGAACCGTGGTGTGTCGTCGCGAATGGGAATCATGCGAGAATTAAGAAATTGCGAAATCTGGTACGTTGGTAATCGGTAATTGATCGAGGGGACTACCAACAAGACTTGTCATTCCGAGGAGCGCAAGCGACGAGGAATCTCGGTTTTGCACTTTGCTCGGGATCACAATGAAGCAGATTTCTTGGTAAATGCCCCTATTCGCCCTCACCAAGGATAGCAGCCCTTGGCCAGGGACGTTCCAGTCCTGAATTACCAAATGATCCGATTACCCAATTTCTAGATCAATCATGAATGCCGTCCTCATCATCGACAAACCCTCCGGTCTGACTTCCCACGACGTGGTCAATCGCGTACGCCGCATCCTGCAAGAACGCTCGGTGGGACATCTCGGCACTCTTGATCCGCTGGCCACCGGAGTGCTGCCATTGGTGACCGGCAATCTGACCCGGCTCGCGCAGTTTTATAGCTCTTGCGAGAAGACCTATGAGGGCAGCATCCGCTTCGGATTCGCCACCGATACCTACGACGCCGAAGGCGAACCGATCGGTCCGCCCCAGACCGTCACCTTATCTTTTGACCAAGTGCGCCAACTGGCAACCCGATTTCGAGGCTCGATCCAACAGACGCCGCCGCCGTTCTCGGCCAAGAAGATTCAAGGCGTGCCCGCCTATAAACTGGCTCGCAAGCATGCCGAAGTATCGCTCAAGCCAGTTCAAGTCGAGATTAAAGAATTCGAGATCACACAGGTCGAAAACGGCCGCGCCAGCTTCCGCGCCCGCGTCGCCTCCGGAACCTACATGCGGTCGGTAGCCCACGAGATGGGTCAAATAATGGGCTGCGGCGCTCACCTGGAATCGTTACGCCGGACGGCAGTCGGCGAATTCGAACTGGCCGATGCTCTTACTTTGGAAGAACTGGATGCCGCTTTTAAGAGGGGCGAGACGGACGATCTGTTCATTCATCCTCGCAAACTTCTGCCGCAATTTCCGTGCGTCACAGCCAATGATGAAATGGCCGCCCGCATCCGCACCGGCCGCCCAGTGAATTTACCCGAACTCTCCCAAGCCAGAATGGTAAAAGTCTTCGCCGGACAAAGGGAACTGATCGCCATCGCAACCCGGGTCGCCGGCACGTTATTCCACGCCAAGATCGTGCTGGCTGGGAACCCGCAACTGAGGCAACCGCAGGCGATGTAAGGGCCGGTTCAAACCACTGCGGCGCCTCACGTATGTAATGTCCGATAATAGGTATTATGTAAACTACGATTGACGCGATCCCTAACGCCCTGCCTATGGATTCTTCGCGATCACCACAACTCTATCCCGTTCCCCACCCTTGGAATTCAGCAGCGTCGCGAGCCTCTCGTCTAGCGTAGCCAGCCTTCCTTTTTTGTGAATGGCCAAGCCGAGCAGATAGGCATCCGTTACTTGATTGTGTCCTGCGAGCCGGCCTTGGAAGTGCCGGACGGCCTCCTGGGCTGGCAGATCGTCAGCCCAAAAACAATGCGTTGGATGATTGACGTTGAGCGTTAGCAGCCGAACTGCTTCTGGCACGGTCAAGAAGTCCGGTGAAAAAGCGGGATTGGATACGATTCTGACGAACCCGCATTCGGTGAACGGGCAGGTCGCCCATCCTTGCCTGCCATGTCGTGAAAACCAACTCTGCACTCTCTCATGGGCGCGATGAGTTGGCCACGCCAAGGCAATCAAGGCATTTACGTCCAGCAAAAAAGCAGTCACTCCAACTCGTTCTCCAATTCCTTAACCCGCTCCGTGGTGACCTCAGGCGAACCCGGCGGGAGCACGACAACATGAATCCCGTTTACCACTTTTGTGCTCATCGAGGCGTTCAATCCCCGTCGCACCAGTTCGGACACTGCCTTTCCCAAGGCCAAAGAGCGGCTTTCCGCATAACTCCGCACCACTTGAAAGACATCATCATCGAGACTAAGGGTCGTACGCATGTCATAATGATGCTACATTCGTGTTTTGATGTCAATAGATCACAAATAGCATCATTCGCGCCAAATGATGCGGTCCCAATCACGACCCACTCTTGAGCCATTATGTTCTGAGCAGTTGTTGGAGATCGTCGCGGAAACGACTCAGCGCTTCCAGCCTCTCCGGCGTCGCTTCAATGATTTCCTGCTTGGCCTGGAAGACTTTTCGGCCCCCGCTTTCGACCAGAACGCCCATGGCTTCCCCCATCAGCCAACCCGGAGTTCCGAGCATCTGCAGCCCGTCGGGCGATGGCACCATCAGCGCGATGCAGTTGTCCCGCACCACTCCCACGCACTTGGGAAATCGATCGAAGACTTTCAGCTCGAATCCCGCCACGTAGATTTGTTGGAGTTGTTCTGCCGGGTCAGGCACAGGCTGGTCTTTGCGGCTGGAGTTCCTTTGTGATCCTTCGTGTCCGTTGTGGTTTGCGCCTTCGGCCCGTAGCGCCACTACATCTTGTAACGTCCCAAATCCTCGTCATTCAACCCTTCCAACCACTTTCGCAGCTCCTCGCTTGTAACCCGGTCGGAAGCCGTAGTCGCCAGCTTGGAATTCTTCAGAACCTCATCCTCCACAAAGATGGGACAATCCACGCGCAATGCCAGCGCCAGCGCATCCGACGGTCGTGAATCAATACTAACAATCCGTCCCTCGCGTTCTAGCCAGATCACCGCATAAAACGTGTCTTCCCGCAGCTCCGTGACCACCACCTTGTGGACGTTCGTATCGAGGCCCACCAGCACATTCTTGATCAGGTCGTGGGTCATCGGACGCGGCGTGCTGACCTTCTCGATCTCCAGCGCGATCGCATTCGCCTCATAAATACCGACCCAGATCGGCAGCACAGTGTCTGTTCCCGCGTCCTTCAGGATCACGATTGGCATATTTGTTACAGGGTCCATCAACAGGCCGCGAATTTTCATTTCGACTTCCATCGTGATCTCCGAAAAGCTCCTTATACCACTATTTCGCCCAAAAGGCTGTTGGGAAACGTGCCCGTTGTCACTACAGTTACATAGGCTCCAATTTTCGGTTTAGCATGCTCGGGGGCGGTAAAATTAAACACCTTGTTTTGCGAGGTTCGTCCGCTCCACTGGCCTCGTGCCTCGTTCTTGCCTTCAACCATCACTTCAAGAGTTGTTCCCAGATATCTCTCATTATGCTGCTTCTGAATAAGCCGCTGCTTCTCGTTGAGCACCGCCAAACGGCGTGCCTTTTCGGCATCAGGGATTGCATCTTCCAGACTTAACGCTGGCGTGTTCGGCCGCGGCGAATACTTGAAGCCAAAGATGGCGTCGTATCCGACCTGGTCGAGCAGCGACAAAGTTTCCTCAAACTCAACCTCAGTCTCGCCAGGGAATCCGACGATAATGTCGCTGGTAATACTAATCTCCCGGCGCGCGGCCTTCATCCATGAGATGCGTTCCAGGTACTCATCGCAAGTGTAAAGCCGCTGCATCGCCTGCAGCACCCGCTCCGAGCCGCTCTGCACCGGCAAGTGGACGTGATCGCACAACGTAGGAACCGCGTCGATCGCCTCGATAATGTCACGTCCAAAATCCCGGGGATGGGAAGTCGTGAACCGTACCCGCTTGATGCCCGGAGTCTCCCCTACCGCCGCGAGCAATTCGGCGAATGTGTTCTTCCCTGCCGGATCCTTGTATGAATTCACGTTCTGCCCCAGCAGCTGGATTTCCGTATAACCCAGATCGGCCATTTGCCGAGCTTCGGACAGCACCGACTCGGACGTGCGACTGCGCTCCTTGCCGCGCGTGAAGGGAACCACGCAGTAGGCGCAAAACTTGTCGCAGCCTTCGATGATGGTGATGTAACCCCGGTGCGGGTTGGTGCGCGCAGTGAATTCCGTCTCAAAGCATTCGTCGGTTTCGCGGTCGTCCAATCCGGTGACGCGCTGCTTCCCTGCTTCAATCTGGATCAGCATCTGCGGCAGATTGCGATACGACGCCGAGCCGCAAACCATCGACACATACGGCGCGCGCTCGAAAATCTTTTCGCCTTCCTGCTGGGCCACGCAGCCCAGCACGCCGAACCTCTTGCCCTGCTTATAGAATTTCTTGTAGTCGGACAGGCGGTTGAAGACCTTCTGCTCGGCTTTGTCGCGGATGGAACAGGTATTGTAGAGAACCAGTTCAGCCTCTTCGACAGTCTGAACCTGCCGGTATCCCTCGGACGTGAGCGTGCCCACGACTTTTTCGGAGTCGTGCGCATTCATCTGGCAACCGAAGGTTTCGAGGTAGAAAGTCTTCTGGGAGTCGCTAGCCATCCAAGCTTAAGTATAGCGCAGGGGCCTCGGCCTGCCTTGCGCGTTCTGTTCGCAAAGGACAAGAGTGTCCGCTCTATGCGTCGGTAGAACACTTGACTATTGTATCTAGTTTATCCATTATAGACATTATGCGAACTGTCTCTGCCACCGACGCCAAGCAGCGGCTGGCTGCACTGTTGGACGCCGCCCAGCGCGAGCCGGTTGTCATTCGCCGCCAAAATCGGGACGTTGCCGTGATCATGTCAGCCGAGGAATACGAAAGAATGCGCGACCTTAACGCTGCGGAATTCCAGCGTTTTTGTGATCGAGTCGCGACTCGGGCCAAGGCTCGAGGCCTGACTGAATCGGTGCTGAAGAAATTATTGAAGGATTGATGCGCGTTCGCGAACGCATCGTCGCCGATACCAACTGTCTTGTGAGCCGCCTCCTGCTTCCATCGTCAGTTCCTTGGGACGCAGTTCGCAAAGCCGCCGATTCCGGACTCTTACTCGTGTCCGAAGCCACCATGAACGAACTGGCTGACGTTCTGGCCCGCGCCAAGTTCGACCGCTATATCAGTCTTGCCGACCGTCAGCAGTTCCTGCGGCTGCTTGGGCGCGTAGCCGAGTTCGTGCCGAGTGTGTATCCGGTCCGCGAATGCCGCGATCCCAAAGATGACAAGTTTCTCGAAGTAGCTCTGAATGGCAGGGCAGACCTGATTCTCACGGGAGACGCCGATCTGCTGGCTCTGCATCCGTGGCGGGGCGTCGCAATCCTGCCTCCGGCGCAATATCTCAAGCGCTGAGAGGGGGAGCAAAATTAGAATGAAGAAGAATATGAGCAGGACGACTACTTCAAGAAAAACGCTTAGGCCGATGTCGCCCGAGGCCATCGAGGCGGCTGCTCGCGCTGACAGCGACGCGCAACCGCTGACCCCCGGCGACCTTAAGCGGATGAAGCGGACGCCGCCGGCGAAAATCATTCGCCGCGCCCTGGGCCTGACGCAGGAGGAATTTGTCGCCCACTACCACATCCCTCTAGGCACTCTCCGGGATTGGGAGCAAGGCCGCGCGGAGCCGGACCAGCCAACCCAAGCCTATCTAAAGGTCATTGCACGAACCCAAGCGCGTCGAGCGCCTCTTGAATCCAAGGCCGCACTAGAGCATGTTTGGTGGTCATGCTGAATGCAGGCCCTCGGCGTGAAGTTCGCCTTCGTTGCTGACGACGAGAGTCAGGCCGAGCCCGCGCTTCCGCCGTTCGTGTGGGCCTACCGCTTTAACCCCGCCCTGTCTCACAGAACGCGACAAGGACACGGGTGGAAAATCGGGACGCGGGCAGCATTAGTTCCCACCTTTGCAAAACGCGCAAAGGTGGGCCAGCCCCCTCATTCACTCCGGCTTGACGGAACGGCCCACTTAGCCGTCTAATCTGTACTGTCTTCCTTCCCCAGCAAAAGGAATACTTGAAAGCCTGCGCGGCACATCATGCCGTAGCTTGGGAGGTTATCTGCATGGCCGATACGGCCCCGCTACAAGACGCCACTTCAACCACAACAACACCCGCTTCGGTCTCGGCTGGCCCCGATCCTGAAGTTGCAGCGATCGGAAAAGTAAACGACGCACTATTGCCGCTCGAACCCGCAGTCCGACAGCGCGTGTTGCATTGGGCAGCACAACGGTTTGAAATTATCTTGCCCAAAGGAAAAACTGCACCTGCTGGTGAAGGGAGTGCCGACGACGAGGAAGAACAAGAAGAAGAACAAGACGACGAACAACCTGAAACGGAAACGCCCGGTGCGTTTGCCGATGTGGCTTCGCTGTATGATGCGGCGAATCCCACGACCGAGGCAGACAAGGCGCTGGTTGTGGGCTACTGGTTTCAGGTAGTTCAGGGCAACGCGGACTTTACAGGTTTCAGCGTCAACAAGGAATTGAGCAATCTTGGCCATGGGGTTAAGAACATCACCGTGGCACTCGGGTCGCTGATTGATTCCACTCCACGCCTCGTAATACAGACGCACAAGTCGGGGAAGTCAAAGCAAGCACGCAAAAAGTACAAAGTGACGGGCGAAGGTATTAAGCGCGTGAAACAAATGCTGGCGGGGAACGGTGGACAGGAATAAGTTAGTCGCAGCCCTTGCCAAAGCCATCCCTCAACAGTTGGCCACTGACTTGGTGGACGACTTCCTGCAACTGCGGCAGGACGTCGCCACGGCCACGTTGGGTCGTGCTGCTGGCGGCAAGGTTATTGAAACTACCGTCCAAATATTGCAGCAGCTCGAAAGTGGTACCTACGCGGCCCATCCGGACATTGATAAGTACCTTCTGCAAGTCGAATCCAAGACCACGTTGGACGAAGGCTTGCGCATTTGTGCCGCGCGCCTTGCGCGCAGCATGTACGCCATCCGCAGCAAACGCAATATCGTCCACAAAGGCAATGTAGATTCCAATGCCTACGACCAGCGGTTAACACTGCATGGTGCTGAATGGTTCATTGCAGAGCTGCTGCGGCTAACGCAGGGGCTTACCATGCAGGAAGCTGGCGAACTTATCGAGATGGTGCACGCCCCTGTGGGTGCGCTGGTAGAGGACTTCGGTACGCGCAGACTTGTGCTCCCTGATTTGAATATCGAGGGCGAATTGCTTGTGCTGCTGCACAGCCATTACCCAGCTTACGTTCCTGTGGCTGATATAAAGTCGTCGCTCAACCGGCGAAGAGAAGGCAGTGTCACAAACAGCGTGCGTGACTTGTGGGGCCGAAAGCTGGTGGAAGGCAGCGCGAAGGAAGGCTACCGGTTGACGCAATCAGGCTTCAACGCGGCGCTGCCGATCATCCGCGAAGCCCTAAAGCAAAAATGATACGGACGTAATCTACCAGGGCGAGACGGGTGGCCTAGCCTTTCGTGTTCTTTGCGAAGGCTGGGGCATTTCGGCCGTCGGAGAACAAAATGCCCGCCTTGTCTCTCCAAAAAACCGGAGAGACAAGGGCAGGGCACCCTCGTGAGTAAGATCAGCTCCCTATCCCCGATTTCTGCGGTTTTCCCCCGATTTTACAAACTGTTGACATCGCTGAGACATACCCGTGCCTACTTCTTGTATTAATGCTCTGCGACGGAAAGGATAACTCCCCATGACGCGCACAAAATTCAGTACGAAAGCGAAGGGTTTGTTCTGCCACCTGTTTTTTTCCGTTGTCGCGGTTGCTCTGCTCGGCTCAGAGTGCTTCTTAGCAGCCCAGAACCCGGCAATCCCACCCAAGGGACCAGGCAAGATCGTGGTGCGCCCGAAGTTTGGCGGTCCGGTCTCCGGCTACGACGTCGATCAGAATGGAACTGAAGGCGTCCTTACTGAATTTAAGCCTTTAAAGAATGGATATCTGAGTGCAGTGGAGACGTTCGACCAGAAGACGGGGAAAATCATTAAAGTGATTGCGAAGACGGACCCAGGCGCCGGCGACGTTCTTATCGGCATCGTCGGCACTTCCACCGCCGTTGTCGAACACGAACAGAATGCTGCCCACGGCACCAAACGCACCTGGTATCTGATAAGTCCTCTTGATGCGAACAAGTACACCGGCCTGTGGCGCCCGCCGCATTTTGACAACAACGACTTTACTTTTGGCGTCAGCCGGGATCAGGGAGCCGCCCACGCTGCGTTTATCGCGCTGCATAACATCTACCCCGGGGCCACCAACTTTGCCTTCAGCGAAGATATGGCAAAGAATACCTTTGGGAAAGAGATTACGATGACCGATCCCAACTTCGAGCCCTTTTCCGAGCCCGCCTTCGCGTTCGATGTCAAGACCAACACGGGTGTCCTGGTGTCGGAGGGCGGGGGTCGTGGAAGCTCTCCGAAAATCGGTTTGGTCAACCTCGTCACCGGCGAATTCCGCGACTTTCAGGGACTGGGCACGGGAGGCGTCTACGGGATCGCCGTTGATTCCGACGATGGGATTGCCTGTACGACCACCGGGGACGCTAACGTTGAGTTCTACGATCTCAAGGCCGAGACCGGCATCATCGAGTCGCTTCCCGGTGGGGGTGGGCAGCCGCAGAGCGGATTCGATGTCGAGTTCGATCCCATCCACAAGCTGCTCCTCATCTTCCAGGCCAGTGGTATAGGAAATGATAGCTACATCCAGGTCTATGATCCCAAGGGAAACTTGGTGGACTCGATAAATTTCGGCCCCCGCAACCACTACGGCGGCTACATCGCACTGCAGCCAAAGCAACGCAGCGGATTCCTGGGCGAGGGTCCCGTCCTACGGTCCTTCACATACTAGCCTGATTCTTTCACCCCGCCGGGGCTGGTTCGCTTTCCGCTTTCTCCCGCGGCTTGCGCCCCTTCGACAGGCTCAGGGCAGGCTGTGGGATCCATTCTTTCGCCGCTTCGCAGCTAGGGGCTGATGGTTTCGGGTTATCTCAGCGCAACAGCTTCAGCGGGCAGATCGGAAGACGGGTTGGGCCTTTGTCGCAGCAGCGCGGAGTTACGATCTTGCTGGGGCCGTCCTCGTCGTGAGGACAAGCCATCTGGCACCAGGCCTCGCGATACTTCTCCCATCTCGACTTCCATCGTCCGCCCCGACAGAAATGCAAACTGCTCCGTCCTTTAAGCATCCCCACCGGAATGATGTACCAGACGTCTTCAAGCGATATGTACGCTATCAGAAAGTCAATCTCCGTGTCGTCGTATCGCGTCACAGTGCCGCTGGCAATTGTCACCGTATACCCACGTGACGCACGCCTCCGCGTCGATTTCACCTGAACTCGCGAAAAGCAATGCCCCGAATCGAGGACGAAGTCATAGCGCTCATCTCCCCAAGGTTTGGATACACCAAAGCCCAGGCTGGCAGCTTTGGCCAGAAACCTCGCCTCCGCCACATCCCCGTGACGTTTCTGGGTATCGAGGCCGATGGCCTGAATGTCTAATCCTTGTTTCACAGACTGCACACGGTCGCAATCGTATTTGTGATTTTCAGTTTGCATGATGACAAAGGCGCAGCCGGTGAAGCCGCGCCTGAGTTCCCTTTCCTAGGATTTGTGTAAAAACGATTTGTGGCAGAAACGAAAACGCGACCCTGTCTCGCTCCAAAATCGCGAGACAACGGCCGCGCCTGAATCCACCAGATTGTAGATTAACCCGCTCCCAGCTGTTTGAAACAACAAAATGCATCACGCTTCCCAGTTCGGGAATTGCCCGGTTCTTGACGTAAGCCGTTGATTCGAAGGCGCCAGAAGGTCCGCCCCGTCCGAACGCATCTAACCAAGCAGAGGTGTTTGTATGAAGCGATTTTCTCTCCTGGCGATCAGCTTGATGGTGATGGTGGCGATTTCCGCCTCGGCTGCGCCCAATCCCAGTACCGCGAAAGTGCCAGCGTTTCCGGGAACTCTGGCGAATGCGCGCTATGTCTATGTTGCCTCTTATGACGGAGATCAGTTCGATCCGAATCTGTTTTACGAAGATCGGGACGCGATCAACGCCGTGCAGAATGCCATTCAGAATTGGGGCAAACTCATTATTGTGTACCAGCCTTCCCAAGCCGACATCATCATCCTGGTGACGGGCCGGCCGTCCGAAGATCTGCTGGCTGTTTACGATGCGCACATGCATGGCAATTTTCTCTGGCGCGTCATGGGACGCGGCGGTCTCCAGGCCGGGGAAACTCCGCTCGTCACACAATTTGAAAAGGGATTCGAGAGCGTGCAGCACAACGTGCGCTAGGCCACGAGACAGCAGCCGAGCCATGAAATCGCGCAGCTGCCACCTGGCACCGGGTGCCCCACATCTCGCGGTTTTCGAGATGTGGGTCTTGGAGATTCCGAAGACCAACCTAGCCCGCATATCGCCACGATCCGGTCGTGTGGCGCGGACACTCCTGTCCGCCGTTTTTGAATTTGACGTTGAGCTTGATGTTTCTTTGCTGGGAACCTGCAAGAACCAAAGTCAAAGGCGACGGACAAGAGTGTCCGTCCTACACGTGCCGTAAACAATCCAAAATGCAATGCTGTACGTACTTCATAGGGAGTTCCCGCCCAATTCACTAGTCGTTAAGGAGACTTTCATGACAATCAACGGTTGGCAATTCAAAGGCTGGCAATCGACAAGATGGACGGTCTTAGGCATCGCCCTGCTTTCCTTTGTCGCTGGATCGCTCGTGACTGCCCGTCTGGCGCACGTGAAACAAGTGAGGGCCGATAGCGATCGCGTCTTTGAGCTTCGTATTTATCACACGGTGCCGGGCAAAGAGCCGGCGCTGGAGGCGCGGTTTCGCAACACCACTTCCAAGCTGCTCGCCAAACACGATCTGAAGGTTGTGGGTTACTGGGTTCCCGCGGATGCTCCCGGTTGGGACGACACGTTCATCTTTATGTTGGCTCATCCCAGCCTGGAGGACGCGAAAAAGAACTGGGACGCAATGCGGGCCGACCCGGAGTTTCAAGCGATGCTGAAATCCGAACAGACCGAGAAGACGGTGGAAAAAATAGATGTGACCTACATGCGTCCGACGGATTTTTCGCCGATGAAGTAGCGTGGCCAATGTCTCGCGTTATGCTTGCGGAGTTGGCCAGATCCCAGGTCTCGAAAGAGCGAGACCTGGGGCACCCGCGTTCTGTTCACTGCGCGGCGAAGGCCCGCTTCACATCCGGCAACATCAGATAGACGAGGATCGCCACATCCACCGCTGCCCGCAGCACGTGAAAAGGCGTGGGATAGGAGACCAGGCGGACCATCGCCGAGGCCAGCCAGATCACGGCAAAGATCAGGGTCAACGTCCGAGCCCAATTGTTCATCGCCCACAGGCCCAATCCCATGACGATGTAGAGCAGGGCAAAAAAAAGCACGGCAAATCCCAGAGTCTTGCCCAGGCCGGAAATCAGGCGCTGGAAGAAGGTGTCGGCGGCAACGCTTGAGATCAGGTGCGCGCTGAGGTGCGTAATTCCGAGCAGCGCGAATCCGACGGCCACATAAGCCAAGCCGCGCAACCAGTGCAGGATGGCGATGAGAGTCACGCCCAGTGGACGCATACCGCACCTCCCAAGGAAAGGTCGCGCGGAGCGTAACAGACCCCCACTTTGTCGGTCAAGCGAGTTCCCGTTTAAAGATTTTTTGAATCCACTAGATGTATATGCATCTAATTTGGCATGACTGATTCAATGCCAACTCTTCCCTGCACGTGCGCCACGCTTCGCCGCGCATCGCGGGCCCTTACTCAGCTTTACGACGAGGCCATGCGTCCGATCGGGCTGCGGGCCACGCAGTTCACCATCCTGCAAGCGCTCTCGCTTGCCGGAGAAGTCTCCCAGCGCGACCTGGGACAGCTGTTGGCCATGGATAGCACCACGCTGACTCGCACTCTGGAGATCATGGGCGAGCACGGCTGGATCGCAAAGCGGCGTGGCCAAGACCGCCGCGAGTGGCGAATGCGGCTATCCAAGCCCGGCGAGGCCCAACTCAAACGTGCGCTGCCCTACTGGCGGAAAGTGCAAGGCCGGCTACGCGCACAACTTGGAAACGAACTCAGCGACAGCCTGCTGAAGCTGACCGACAAAGTAACTAACGCAGTAACGGAATTGCAGTAACAGCACAAGGAGAAACTGTTATGACGAAGACGAACCCAAATTATGGAAAGCTCACCGCCAGGCTGATTGGCGCCTGGTTCATTCTTTCTCTTGCCGCCTCGGCTCTGCATGTATTCGAGACTGATCCCAGCCGTCCGCCGATTCCTTTGGGAGTGGCAGCGCTGGCTCCGATCGCCCTGTTCCTGTTGTGGTTTGCAGCCTCGGATTCATTTCGCCAATTCGTTCTGGCCTTGGACCCGCGTACCTTGACGTTCCTGCAGGCCTGGAGGATCGCCGGCCTCGCCTTCCTCGCGTTGTATACCTACGGCATTCTGCCCGGCCTGTTTGCGTTGCCCGCAGGTTGGGGCGACATCGCCATCGGAGCCACCGCGCCGCTAGTTGCGATGACACTCGCGAATCCTGGTCACCGCAAAAGCTTCATCCTGTGGCAGCTGCTCGGGATTACAGATCTGGTAACCGCGGTGACCCTGGGCGCCACCGCCGGGCTGATCGACCCGCACGGAATCCCGACCAGCCCCATGACCGTGCTCCCTCTGAACGTGATTCCGACGTTCGCTGTACCCTTGCTGTTCATCTTGCACATCATCTGCATCGCGCAAGCTCGCCACTGGCGCGAACAAAGGGTCTCGCGTGTAGGAGAGCGATTGTCAGCGTCGGTATGATTCAATCAGCGCCGGGTGCCCCACATCTCGCGGTTTTCGAGATGTGGGTTTCGGAACCACAAAGGTCTCGAAGAGCCCGAGACCGGGGCACCCGGGCACTGAACCCGGCCTGAACTTCCTACTCGCGGGTGTCGACCGTCTCTCCCTTTTCGACGTACGCCTGCATCCAGCCGAGGACGCGCGTCCATCCCTGGGCGTGATCGACCGCCGCTTTCGGGTCTCCCGCGAATCCTTGCTGCCGAATCCTGACCACTGTGCCCGTGCCCACCTTCTGCGGACCGCGATGCTGCAAACCATGAAGTGGCTGGGGCTCGAGCTCCCAACGCACAATGGTCTTGACCTCGCCGCACCAACTGGCGATCCAGGTGTGCACCAGCAGGCGGGGCGGATCGATTTCCAAATATTCGCCGTCCACCCGGAACGACGTGCCGTCCGCGCGCACGCCGATACTTGAATATTTGCCGCCCGGGCGAAAATCGGCGTTCCTTTCCGTAATGCGATACACGCCGTTTTGCCCCCACCACTGCGAGGTCTGCGTGGGGTCGGTAATCGCCTGGAAGACACGCCCCGGCGGCGCGGCAATGAAGATTTCCGCAACCACCGCATCTTGATCGGGTGTGATTTCAATCGTAGCCATGAGTTCTCCTGTTTATTTTGTCTCGACAAATTTCTTGAGCATTTCCACAACTCCGGGCCAGCCTCCGCTGTAATCCTTGCGGGCAACCGCTTCCTGGGCGAGACCGCTGTGAGTGACTTTGACGTGGGTGCCGTCTTTGGTCGGCGTCAACTCCCAGCGCACAATCGTTCTGCGGGATTTGTCGTCGTGCCAGTTCGCGACCCACGTGTAGGCCAGCACCCGCGGCGGATCGAATTCCAGTACTTCGCCCTGGCAAGAGAACTGGTTCACACCATTGACGTTCAAATTGCTTTTCCTGGTTCCGAATCGCCATTTGCCTCCGCTGCGCGGATCCATTTCAAAGAACTCGGTCTGGCATTCGTCGCTATTCCACCAGAGCTTGAGCTGGCGGGGATCGGTGAGAGCTTGAAATACCCGCTCTGCCGGCGCGTTGACATCTATTTCGCTGATGATCGCATCTTGATCGGGAGTAACCACTGCTTGTGCCATAGCTGGCTCCTGGATTGAGTTGTCTCGCTGCCTGGTTCTGGACGTTAAACGTGCTTCAATTCTTGCGCGTCAGGTCAAAGAATTCCTTGATCTCCTTGCCGTGATCGATAAAGTTCCACTCCTCGGTGTGGTGGTCGGGTCCGAGCAGGGCGATCACTACGTGATCCATATGGCCCGATTGTGGATTGTCGAGGTTGGTTGCGTCGAGAAAGTTAAAGGTAATGGTTTTGCCGTCCGGCGAAGCGCTGGCCTGCATGCGCGGCTGGTTTCCGACGGCACAGTAATGAGTCAGGAGCAGGCGATTGGGGCCGTCGAAATTAATCATTGAGATCATGGTTTCGCCGTGTCCCACGATTTCGCTCATCAGCGCAGAGCCCCCAGCGGTCATGCGGTAAGAGACCTGCACCGATTGACCCATGGAGTTCTTCCCTTCCCATGAACCGGCGAGTGATTTCAGCTGGTCGAATGATTTCTGCGCGTCCGACTGCGCAAAAACGGCGGTTGTGAACAACATAATGCAAGTTGCAATTCGTAGTGTTTTCATTCTCGTTCCTCCTGTTACTTGTATTTTGGACGATCGTGTGCAGTTTCTTTCGCGTACTCAGCTTCGACAAAAGTCTTCAAGTTGGTCAGGCTGGTCTGCCAGAAGACGCGATACTGTTCCAGCCATGAATCCACAGCTTTCAAAGGTTCAGGATTGAGTTGGTAAAGGCGGTGGCGGCCTTCCCGACGTTCCTGCACCAGATGAGCGCGACGAAGCAAGCGCAGATGTTTGGAGATGGCAGGGCGTGAAACTGGAAAAGCCTTGGCAATTTGTCCCGCCGGCTGAGTTCCGCTCCTGAGAAGATCAAGTACGGCTCGTCTGGTCGGATCGGCCAATACTTGAAAAGTCGCTTCCGTGGAATATGTAACCGAACGGTTCCGCATAATCCGTAACTGTACGGTTACGCGATTAGATTGTCAAGAGGAAACTTTTGATAGTTTCGCGACCGAAGGCATGCGCGGGTAACGACGTGAGTCCAAGGTGGCGAACAGGAGTGTCCACCCTACACTTAGCGGAAGCTTGTCAATGCTAGATCAGATCAAGGAATGCCTGATGGATGCGGGTGTCTTCGCTGAGTTCGGGGTGGAAAGTTGCGGCCATTACTTTTCCCTGCCGAACTGCGACCGGATCGCGGCCTTCAGTGGCAATTACTTCGACTCCGGGACCAACGCGCTCTATTTTGGGGGCGCGGATGAAGACCATTTCCAGCGGCTCGTTACCCAGCCGGCCTTCGCGGATCGAACTGTCGATCTGTCGGCCGTAGGCGTTGCGGCGAATGAGGATGTCGAGCGCTCCTAGTCCAGACTGCTTTGGGTTTTCTACTTCGTTGGCTAACAGGATTGCGCCCGCGCAAGTGCCGAAGGTCGGCTTCACGTGAACGAACTTCTTCAGCTTTTCGAATCCGGTTTCGCCCAGCAGTTTGAGGAACGTTCCTGATTCTCCTCCCGGGATTACCAGGCCGTCGATCTCGTCGAGTTGCTCGGGTTTCTTGACCAGCACAACTTCAGCGCCCAGCGCCTCAAGCCGGCGGCGGTGGGCGTCAAAATCGCCCTGGAGAGCCAATACTCCGATCTTCATAAGAAACGCTTAACCACAAAGGACACGAAGGTTCACAAAGGAAAACTAAGGTCTACTTCATTAGGGGAAGTTTCGTGTCCTTCGTGATCTAACACCTCAATCTACCATCCCCTCGTTTGCAGCATGTGAGCTTCGTCTAGACCTGCTACGGCTAGGCCTTTCATGGCTCCGGTTAGGTCCTCGCTTACTTCAAGTAACACTTTAGGGTCGTTATAGTGCGTCGCGGCTTGCACGATTGCCTTGGCGCGCTTCTCTGCTTCTTGCGGATCTGCGAAGGTGGTGGAATCTTGCATGAAGATGCCTGACCCTACGAATACAGATTCGGCGCCTAGTTGCATGACCAGCGAAGCGTCCGCGGGTGTGGCGATGCCGCCGGCCGAGAAGTTTGGCACCGGAAGCTTCCCTTCTTTGGCGACGATTCTCACCAGTTCATACGGGGCCTGATGTTCCTTGGCTTTGGCGTAGAGTTCTTCTTCGCTGAGCACGGTCAGTATTCTCATTTCTTGCACGATCTGGCGCATGTGTTTCACGGCGTGAACGACGTCGCCGGTGCCGGCTTCGCCCTTGGTACGAATCATGGCTGCGCCCTCGGCGATGCGGCGCAAGGCCTCGCCCAGATTGCGGGCGCCACAGACGAACGGGACGGTGAAGGCGTGCTTGTCGACGTGGTGGGCTTCGTCGGCGGGAGTGAGCACTTCCGACTCGTCGATGTAGTCGACGCCCAGTTCCTGAAGGATTTGGGCTTCCGCAAAATGTCCGATGCGGCACTTGGCCATTACCGGGATCGAGACCGCGGCCATAATCTCGCGAATCTTCTTCGGCGAGGCCATGCGGGCTACTCCGCCTTCGGCGCGGATTTGCGCGGGGACGCGCTCGAGAGCCATGACTGCGACGGCGCCAGCCTTCTCGGCAATCACCGCTTGATCGGCGTTGGTGACGTCCATAATGACGCCGCCTTTCAGCATTTCGGCCAAGCCCGTTTTCAAGCGCAGGCTGGTGGATCTCCCGTTGTTATTCGACATGGGTCCTCTTTTCTAGTGGAACTGATCGGCGTCCCTGAAGTACGTCGCCGCCATCCGGTGTTGTTCACGGCGATGCGTAACGCCTGGACTGTGCAGGACAGAATGCACAAATCCTTCGCTGCGCTCAGGATGACAGCGCTACTCTTTGGAACGACTCACTTACGATAACAATATTATTGGCTAGCTTGGAATGTCCATTTTCCTATATTCTTTCCATACCACTTCTTAACGATGGGAAAATTCCCTGGAGCAATTTAGCGACAATTGAGATGGCAGGGATCCTTCGACTCCGTAGCTGATTCGCTTCGCGAAGCAGCCACTGCGCTCAGGATGACACAATTGTTTTGGGGTATGCATCCAACCGAAGTCGGAACTACAACTGGGCAAGACATGGCGAAGAAGTCGAGCACGCTACCGCTGAACCTGAAAGGCCCGAAGCCGCGAATGCCTTTGTATCGCTGGCTCTATGAAGAACTGCGCTCGGAGATTCTTGCCGGACGATTGCACCCGGGGGCTCGTCTGCCGGCTACAAGGGATTTGGCCGAACAATATCGGATTTCTCGTCCGACGATTGTCACCGCTTTTGAGCAGTTGCGGTCCGAGGGTTATGTCGAAGGCAAGGTGGGTTCGGGAACCTACGTCAGCGAAACTCTTCCCGACGAACTGTTGCAGGCGCCGCGCGCAAAATCAACCGCGGGAACTCGGAGGCGCGGCATTCCGCTTTCCGCCTACGCACGACGACTGCGGCCTTTGCCCCGATCCGAGGCTCGTCCCGCACGGGCATTTCGCGCGAGCCAACCTGCGCTCGATGCTTTTCCTACGAACCTTTGGGCTCAGGTGGCAGCACGGCGTTTGCGGCGCGTGTCAGCACGCTTACTCGCTGGTGGAGAAGCACTGGGATATCGTCCGCTTCGCGAAGCCGTGGCGGAATACCTGAATACGTCTCGGGGCGTGAAGTGTACCGCGGATCAGGTGTTGATCATCTCGGGCGTGCAACAGGCGCTTGATCGGACGGCGCACTTGCTGCTGGATCCGCACGATCCGGTGTGGATCGAGGAACCAGGATATCCTGGTGCTGCGGTCGTCTTCCGCACGTTGGGAGCGGAAATTTGTCCGGTGCCAGTGGATTCCGAAGGCTTGAATCTCGACGCCGGCCGAAGACGTTGGCAGAAGCCGGGACAGGCGGGTCCTCGGCTTGTTTACGTGACTCCGGCGCATCAGTTCCCTCTGGGCGTAACCATGAGCTTGCGCCGCAGGTTGTCGCTGCTCGAATGGGCGAGGCGGTCGCGGACGATCATCTTTGAAGATGACTACGACAGCGAATATCGTTATTCCGGGCGGCCCATCCCGGCGCTGCAGGGTTTGGATCGGGCCGCGGTCGTGATCTTCGCCGGCAGTTTCACTGACGTTCTCTTCCCTGCTCTGCGGCTTGCTTATCTGGTGGTTCCGGCGGACATGGTGGACATTTTTGCCGCGGCGGAGTCGGTGAGCACACATCATCCGCCGCTGATCGATCAAGCTATTCTGTGCGATTTCATCCGCGAAGGTCACTTTGCGCGGCACGTGCGGCGGATGCGGGAGTTGTACGCCGAGCGCCTGTCGGTGCTGGTGGAATCTGCTCGGGAACGGCTCGGGGGACTGCTGGAGATTCCGGCGATAGAGGCGGGGCTGCGAACAGTGGGTTGGCTGCAGGGCGGAATCCTGGCCGAGCGTGCGGCGCAGACTGCGGCGAAGTACGATGTCGAGGTGGTTCCTTTGGGCCGATATGCTTACGGCCGGGCGAGGCCGGACGGGATCGTGCTGGGGTTTGCGGCGGTGGATGCGCGGGAACTTCGGCGAGGTGTGGAGCAATTGGCTATGGCATTGCAGGAGTGTCGGGCTTGATTGTTTGGGACGGGCGGGGACGCCCGTCCTCCATTTATTTTATCTATCTTATTTTATCTATCCACGAACTTGGCGAACATTTTGTGGGGATCGATTGCGATGAACAAACCGCGGCCGCGAGCCAGCACCTCGCCTTTGGGATTGAGAATCTCCGCCATGTTGATGTGCTGCCGTCCGTGGACACGTACCTCGCGGGATTCGACCAGCAGGGGTTTGTTGAGCGGCACGGGCTTCAGGTAGTTTACGGTGATCTGTGAGGTCAACGCGATCACGTGGCGCAGCTTGTTTACCTTACCCATGGCCTCATCCAGGATGGTTGCGATAATGCCGCCGTGGGCATGGCCGGGCGGTCCGGTGTAGCGTTTGCCGAGGCGGAAGCGGCAGACAAAGCAATCGCGCTCCTCGTCATAAGTAAACTTGAGGCGCATTCCTTCAGGATTGTTCTTGCCGCAGGCGAAGCAGTAGTTCTTCTGCAGGCGGATGTAGGGGGTGTCGTGGCCGTGGCCAGTGGATTTTTTCTTTGGCATACGTCAAAAGCATTAAACCACGAAGAACACACTTCGACTACGCTCAGTGCAGGCTCCCGTACACAAAGGAAACAACTAGAAGCAAACGATCAAACCGAGTTCGGCGTAAAGTTTGTCATTGCGAATTTCAACAGCTAGGTTCCCGAATCGATTCCTTCCACAACTAGTGCTTGCACGCATCACACACGGCTGTGATAAACTTCGGGGCCAACCGCAGCTTTGTGTTTTTTGAACGAGCTATGACAACGCACAAACCCCGACCCTTGGAGGTCTTGTAGATGGGCCTCGCTCTTCTTGCGATTATCTGGTTGATCACCTTTGTCAGCACTTTTTTTTTCGTGGCACAAACCTGGTGGCTTCCGCACGGCGCCTCGACGTCGACGCCCTGGATCGACCATCAGTTTGCGCTGACGTATGTGCTCATGGGGATCGTTTTCGTGGCCGCCCAAGGCGCTCTTGGGCTTTTCGTGTGGCAGTACCGCGATCGTGGAAGCGCCAGCAAGGTCACATATTCTCACGGCAATACGAGGATGGAAGTGGTTTGGACGGCGTTGACCGCCGTCCTATTTATAGGGCTGAACTTAATGGGCAGTCCTATCTGGGCGTCGGAGCGCTTTGCCCCAGCGGAGGCGGACTCGGTTCCGGTGGAAGTGACCGGCATGCAGTTTGCCTGGTACTTCCGATATCCGGGGACTGACGGAAAATTTGGCCGGACCGACGTAAAGCTGATGGATCCATCGGCTGGAAGCGAAGCTGCGATTGGGCTGGATACGACTGATCCGTCGGCCAAGGACGATGTGGTCACCGGCACCATGTATCTTCCCGTGAACCGGCAGGTGAATCTCACCTTGCGTGCGGTCGACGTCATTCACAGCTTTTTCGTTCCTCAAATGCGGTTCAAACAGGATGCGGTTCCTGGACTTGTCATCCATATGCATTTCACGCCGACTGAGGTTGGCGATTACGAGATTGCCTGCGCCGAGCTTTGCGGACTCGGACACTACAAGATGCACGGCATGCTGAAGGTTGTGAGTCAGGAAGACTTTGATAAGTGGCTGGCAGCTAAGGAGGCGGAGAAACAGTAATGGCGACTTCGGCTACAATTCACTCGCACGCGGCTCCTCAGGGCTTTATCCGCAAATATATTTTCAGCCTGGACCACAAAGTCATTGGGCTGCAGTACTACTTTCTGGCGCTGGTGGCGGTGTTTGTCGGGATGTTTCTATCGCTGCTGATGCGCTTTCACATGATCTGGCCGACGGCGGTTTTGCCGCTGGTTGGCGAGATCAAGCCTGAAACCTACCTGAGCCTGCTGACGATGCACGGCACGATTATGGTGTTCTTCGTGTTGACGACGGCGCCGCAGGGCGGATTCGGGAACTACTTTTTGCCCATCCAGATCGGCGCACCGGATATGGCGTTTCCGGTCCTGAACATGCTTTCGTTCTGGACTACTTTCGTAGCTTTCGTGGTGATACTGGCGGCGTTCTTTGTGACTGGAGGAGCTCCGCTGCATGGCTGGACCGGTTACGCGCCGTTGAGCGCCCTCACGAATTCCGGACCTGGCGAACAACTGGGTGCGGATTTGTGGATTACCAGCATCGCGATTTTCTGCATAGCGTCCCTGATGGGAGCGCTGAACTTCATCACCACTACGCTTGACATGCGAGCCAAGGGCATGACCATGATGCGCCTGCCGCTCACGGTCTGGGCATGGTTCATTACGGCGATTCTCGGGCTGCTGGCTTTCGGTGTTCTGCTCTCCGCGGGCATTCTCCTGCTGCTCGATCGCAATCTGGGCACCAGCTTCTATGTCCCGCTGGTCGTGGTGAACGGTCAGATCATGGGCCACAAGGGTGGTTCGCCGCTGCTGTGGCAGCATCTGTTCTGGTTCTTCGGACATCCCGAGGTGTACATCGCGATTCTGCCGGGGATGGGCGTGGCTTCGCAGTTGCTATCAACCTTCTCGCGCAAACCGATTTTCGGATACAAGGCCATGGTGTATGCCATTATGGCCATCGGCTTTTTGGGATTCATGGTGTGGGGCCACCATATGTTTATGAGCGGCATGAGCCCATACACGGCTTTTGCGTTCTCGCTCATGACCATGGCCATCGGAGTTCCGTCGGCCATTAAGACGTTCAACTGGCTGGGGACTATTCACGGCGGACGCGTGCGATTCCAAACGCCGATGCTCTATGCCATCGGCTTTGTCTCCCTATTTGTCTCGGGTGGATTGAGCGGGCCGTTTCTGGCGCAGCCGGTGCTCGATATTCCGTTGCATGACACGGCCTTCGTGGTCGGTCACTTCCATCTCATTATGGGTGTGGCTGCGATCTTTGGCATGTTTGCCGGTACCTACTACTGGTTCCCGAAAATGTTTGGCCGCATGATGAATGAAACCTGGGGACGGGTGCACTTCGTCATTACGCTCATCGGCACCTACTGCATTTTTATGCCAATGCATTATCTCGGCATGGCAGGCCAACCCCGGCGCTACTCTCAGTTCACAGAGCTTGCCTATCTGCAACACTTGATCCCGCTGAATACTTTCATGACCTACGCAGCGATCATTACCGTGGCGGCCCAATTCATCTTTGTGCTCAATTTGTTCTGGAGCATGTTCAAAGGTCCCAAGGCAACCGATAATCCATGGGAAGCAACTACCCTTGAGTGGACCACGGCCACGCCTCCTCCTCACGATAACTTTGGAGGACACACTCCGGTCGTGAATCACGGGCCGTATGAATACAGCGTGCCAGGCGCGCCGCGGGATTATGTGATGCAGACGGATCCAGCGACTGTGGCATCTCATTAGAATGGCGACTTTGAGTTCTCCAGTTACGATTGACGTACCGAAGACAGGCCAAGGCGGCGGTGGGGTACGTCCGCCCGCGTACGGCGGAGGTGGTGACGGCCGAGGGGATGGTTCGCCGGATTACGGAGCGCGGTTGCGCCGCCTCCGGCTGGGACTGGCGATCGGTCTGACCTCGGTCACCATGATCTTCGTTTCCCTGACCAGCGCGTACGTCGTGCGCCGGGGCTTGCCCACTCTCGATGAACACACCAATACTTATGTTCGTGATTGGATTCCCGTCGATCTTCCGATCACGCTTCTGCTGATAAACACGGCCCTATTGCTGGTGAGCAGTATTGCGGCGGAATTGGCTCGGCGACAGATTACACGGCAAGCGGCTCTCGTGCCGATTCGTTCCATCCCAGGCGTCTCTCTCGGAGAGGGCAAAGGTTTTCCTTGGCTCGGGGTCACTGTGGTGCTCGGAGGCGGATTTCTGGTTGGGCAGTGGATGGCTTGGCGCGAGCTCGCGGATCGCGGCTTTTATCTGGCCACCAGCGCTAGTAGTTCGTTCGTTTATCTTCTGACGGCAACCCACGCTGTTCACCTCGCCGGAGGCATTCTAGTGTTACTCTACGCGGCCGTGGTTTCGCTCCTGCACACGCCGGTAGAGGCGCGTCGGGTCGTCGTGGATGTGACTGCCTGGTATTGGCACTTCATGTTTTTGTTGTGGCTGTACATTTTCGGGCTGTTGTGGTTCGTCAGGTAAGACGCGCGGGGGCGTCCGCGCCGCGCAAACATTTCTTAAGGAGACCGAAAAATGTCCGAAGTCGCGGTGCAACACGGGATGGCCGACGTCTACGAACCGTCCCTGTTCGGCACCTACTCGAAAAAGATCGGGATGTGGCTGTTCCTGCTCTCCGACACTCTAACGTTCGGAGCGTTGCTCTTCGCCTACAGCTACGGCCGCATTTCGAATCCCGACTGGCCCACGCCGTTCGGCAAGGAAAGCATCTTCAATGCCACGATCATGACTGGATGCTTGCTCTCCAGTTCGCTGACCATGGTTTTGGCGGTGCTGGCGGCGAGGCGCGGCGATCGCAGCTGGACCCGCAACTGGATTCTCTTCACCATGTTCTTTGGCATCGCGTTCATTGTGCTTCACGGGTTGGAGTGGACCCACCTGATTGATGAAGGCATGACCCCGTTCAAGAATCCCTGGGCGGCAAACGTGCCCCAGTTCGGCGGGACGTTCTTTACCCTGACCGGCATGCACATGCTGCACGTGACCATCGGAGTCATTTATTTGGGTGTGGTTTCGCTGCGCAAAACATTTCTGCCGATCCTGTTGGCTGTCTGGGCAGTCGCGTGGTGGCTGATTCCGGCAAGCAGTGTGTTCCACTACGGGATACACGCACTGCTAGCGGGATTGATCGTCGCAGCCGTGGTCTTGATTCTGAAACCCAAAGACTACGACGCGCATGATGTCGAAATCGCCGGACTGTACTGGCACTTCGTAGACTTGGTCTGGATGTTTATCTTCCCGCTGGTGTATTTGATGTCCACGCGGGTGTGATTCGCGCTGAGAACGCAAAGCCGTTGACGTCATCCTGAGGGGCTTCCAGCCCCGAAGGATCTGGCGAATACGATCAGAAATGTCGGAAGTCGAACGGGAGAGACTGAATGCACACCGCCGCGGCAACGCACGATGAAGGCAAAGGACAGTATTTCTGGGTATGGGGAGCGTTGTTGCTGCTCACCGCAGTCGAAGTGGTTCTCGCCTACAAGCGGGTCTTTGAGCCGCTGCAGATGCTCGAGGCCCTCATGATTCTCTCGGTCATCAAGTCGGCCCTGATCATCGGCTACTTCATGCATTTGAAGTATGAGGTCGCCGCCATGAAGTGGGTCATGATGACGGCAGTGACGGCTTGTCTGTGCCTGATGTGTATTTTCTTTCCCGACGCTTTTCGAATCGTGCACCTGGGAGTCCGATGAAGGTCCGTCTGACCATCTTGGCGTTGTTGGTCGTGTTGTGGGCGGCTCCCGCTTTTGCTCAGAGTTGCGCCATGTGCTACAGCACTGCGCGCGCCCTCAATCAGGAAGGCCAGCGCGCGATCACGCGAGGAGTTGTGGTCCTGATTATTCCGCCCATCGGATTCATGACGATTGGAGTTGGCCTAGCGTTGCGGTATGGCAAGAAGCGCGATGAAGAATCGGAGTAGGGCAGACTTTTCCGATGCCTGCTCCGCTAAAAGCAATCTTCTTAGATGTTGGCAATACTCTTCTCTTCCCTGACCGGTCGCATATCCTGGCTCCCTTACACCAGCGAAAGCTGACTCCGAGTCTCGAACAATGGCATGCCATAGAGCGAAAAACGAAGAAGGAGTTCGACGAGATACTGCAGCATGATGGCCGATCGGACCACAGTTTCTGGTATCTCTTCTATTCCCACCTGCTCGAGGAGTTTGGCGTTCATGACGATGCTTTGCGCGATGCTCTGGTCGATGCCACGCGTATTTCCGCGAACTGGCGCGACATCCGTCCGGGCACGCGCGAGGCTCTGTTGCGGCTGGGACGCCGCTACCCGCTTGCAGTGATCTCCAATGCCGACGGCAAGATTGACGATGTACTGACCCGCTGCGGAATAGCCGATTGTTTCGCCGCGATTACCGACTCGGGCCTAGTCGGATACGAGAAGCCTCATCCGGCGATTTTCGAAGCTGCGCTGCGCGGCATGGATGCAGCCGCCCAGCAGAGTTTGTACGTGGGCGATGTGTATTCGGTTGATTATCTAGGTGCGACCCGGGCGGGAATGCAAGCCATCTTGTTCGATGTGTCTGGAGCTTATCGTGAATCTGGCCTGCCTCGGGTGGAATCGCTGGAAGAGTTAGAACAGAAGCTGTAGACGATTTTTCTCCGCACCGAACACTGGCGCTCCACGTCGTTTACGCTTGGCCGCACGAGCATGAACGCTCTCGCCTACACGGAGATTACCAGGTGATCGACACAGTCCGGGTGGATGGTTTCGTACACATCTCTCAGGAATTCTCTCCCGTAACGCGCAACGAAATACACGCCCGCGATCTCGCGTTCCTGCAAAGCCTTGCCAGGATATAACAAATTGCTGAGCACATCGGCCTTCCGGGTGAGAACTTCTGTCTGGCGGAGCTCGGCGCGGGCAGCTTTCGAGCGCAGTTGGCTCAGCTGGTGTTGCATCTTGGACGCGGCATTAGTAGCCGAATCGACCAAGGTTAAATCCAACCGGGCCAGACCCTCGCGAATGGCGGCCAGAGACTTTTCCAGCGAAGTTTCGGCTTGATCAAACGCAGATTGCAGCTCCTTGGGCAAAGTGCGGGAAGCCATCTGTTCGCGCAGATTTTCTGGACCCAGGAAAAGATCGGGTAAACGGAGCCCGTAGCGCTCAAGTAATGTTTTCGGTTTTGGCTCGACGATGGTCGCAGAGAAACGCGGGACGATCGGAGTAACTCTGCCCAGAAGCAATTCGTAGACCACAGCCACCTGGGCGAAGTAAGCGACTTCGGCAGAGCCTCCGGTGTAAGCAAGAGTCGGCAGCAAGTAATCCTGAATGACAGGCCGAAGCAGCGCATTGCCACTGAAGTCCCACGGCGACGATGCGACGCGGCTTAGCAGATCTGCTTTCGAAACCCGTTCCTCCTCGATGAGAAATTCAGCGCTTCCATCTCCGTTCACCCGACGATGCACCGGGACTCGCGCGCCATTTCGAACTGTGAACAGCAACGTCGACGACGGCGTAACCTTAACCTGCTGATGGTAACCCGCCGATTCCAGGACCTTTCCGCGAGTCAAAAGGGCTTTATCCAGTTCAGCGGCGCGCTCGATCGCAGCCCGGTAGATGGGTTTTGCAATCTGGTGGAATTCCGCATCGGCCGCATCCAGAAGGATTACGCCCCAATCTTCAAATAGCCGTGCGAGCAAGCGGGCAAAGGCGTTGCCAAAGGTCTCATCCGGGCGGTAGGCTTCCCGAAGAAAATCGGAAATCTCGCCTGGCCCCAACAACCCGGTGGCAGCTTCCATGACGGCATCAATCTCCGAGCCGAAACTTACCGTCCCCACTGGCGCATTCGACAGGCCCTGGGCCGGCGCCGTCAGCCTCTGCAAAGAACCATCAGATCCTGGAATCGAGACCTGATTCACTTCGGCAAGATCATGGTCCTCGGTGGCCAGCCAGAACACCGGCACGCAATCGACGCCAGATCGAGTCGCATGGTCGGCGAGTTTGATTGCAGTCAGGGCCTTGAAAATCGTGAACACTGGACCGCCGAAGAGTCCCACTTGCTGTCCAGTAACCACCGCCGATGCGCCCGCTCGAAGTCGAGCAACATTTTCCAGAGCCTTCGCGGATGCGTTCCAGGATTGATTTTGTCGGTCGAGAATCGCAGCAACAAGCTCACGCCGTTCGGCGACATACGACAGATTCGACGCCTCGTCCTTGAACCATTGGTTGAAATGCGCGGACCGCGGATAGAACTGCTGAACTTTGGAATAATTGCAAAGAAAGTCGGCGAAAAGCCGTGTCGTGTGGGGGATCTGGCTGAAAGGCAAACACTCCGACTTCACGGGCAGTTCTCCTGACAGCGTTGGACGATGAAATTCATGTTAAGTCAACGCCCTCGATTCTACAGGCCGGTGCTCTAAGTCAGATGTAGGCGAGGGCGGGAGGATGCAAAAAACAAGGCCAGGCGTAACTGAAGAAAGTTCGAGATCCGCCGATATTAACAAAGGAACTGAAGACAGCCTATGAAAACTGACATTGAGATCTCCGAGACCCCATCCGACCGGAGACGGCACCGGCGATATCGCTCCAGCGTCCCCATAATTATCCGCTCGGCCGACGGGGTGGTGAAACGAGGTATCAGCATCGAGATCAGCGAGAGCGGGCTCTCGGCCATTACTTCCGATTCGTTGAAGGTAGATGACACCGTGGAATTAGAGCCGATTGCTGGCGATAAAGTGCAGGCAGTAGTACGACGTAACACTGGCAGAGTCTATGGTTTTGAATTCCTCGGCCTGACCGCCGAGCAAACCCAGCTGATTATAGAGAGTTGTAAACGCCTTCCAGTCTATGAAGGCAACTCGCTAGCCATTTAGACTCACGACCCGCAGTTTTCATTCGATATCCCCACCCTGCGGCCCGAAACGCGGGTAACCGAACAGGCGTAACTCTTGGGCCGCTCAGCGGTTTGACTTCATCTACTTTTCCCCCTAGATTGGAAGTAGGTCTTTGCATGGCCAATCCCACCAGTGGGGGCGTCACGGCTTCGACGGAGATGCTTGCGGCCAAGAGGCATGCCGGGGTGCACACACCCGTAATCGTGGGCAAAATGATAATTGCCAATCAACAAATGGCATACGCAGCCTAATTAATTAGGCAGCCGCTTTCCACCGCTTCGCCCTTGGGCGGTGAGCGAGCGTCACACAGAGGGCTGGTCTTCCCGGCTACGTCTGGGCCGGGAGGGCGAGATCTTCAGGCTAGCGGCTGGCGTTTCTTGTCCGTTCTGAGCGGCAACCGCGAACGTCCTGGGGTAATGCCCAGGGCATGAACCGGAATAAGCATGTAGTCTCTTGACCAGTAACATTTTCGGACGCGGGTTCGACTCCCGCCGCCTCCACCAAATCTTGTCACCTTACAGTCAACAACTTAAAGCGAGAGCATAAGTCTTGTGCTGTTCTTGTGCTACCAATCCATTAAGGTACGAGCATGAACGTCACTGTCTGGACTCGTCACTCCACTGATTGTCCACATGCAGACGACCCGAACCATCGCCGCTGTAAATGCCCGAAACACTGAGCTGGAGCCACAACGGCCATGCATCCTCACGCGCGGCAATATTTCTTTCCTTCCCTTGCGAAGATTCGGCATTTTGTCGGCGCACGCTTCGATCTCCGCTGGCGTATAGGGTTCACTATCGCCAAGTTCGCCATTCAAACGCAGCGTGATCTCCGCCGCTGTGAGGCAATCCCCGACTTTCCCGAGGATCTTCTCGATGTGATCCTCAAGGCGTGCCATGCGGACAGTTTCCCACAAGGGCCGGGACGACGGCTAGGAGTTGCGGAACTCAAACTGCCCATTCCTCCATAGTCGATACTGTAGGAAATCCGGGCCAAGCTGGTAATCCTTACATAGGGCATGAGGCCCAGAAGACCCAGGACACCGCTGGATTATATAAGGTTGATTTGGCCAGATTCGTGCTGAAGTCACCATGTCCTAGACCTGAATTTTGATTGCGTCAATTTGAGGGCGTCGGTGTTTCTAGCAAAGGAGGCCGACTGTGGCATTTCCGTTATCAGTAATGGACGCTGCAAGGGCATTTCCGGAATCCCCATTATTCCTTTGCTGTCTGTGCGGCGATCCGGTAGATCTTCGAACGGCCAAGACCGACGAGTACGGAAAGGCTATCCACGAAGACTGTTACGTGCGGCGGATGCGAATGAAACGCGGTGTGCTCCGGCCCTCTCAGGATCCGTCGAGTGAAGCAAACCAGATCGCCAATAGTAAAATGGACAGGTCAAAAAGCTAACATTCCTGTTATATCGCATCCGCTATAATGCTATTGCCCCAAGTCGCTTCGGGCGCTTTGCGCGAGGTGATGCTATGTATCTATCTCCTACGATTGTTTCTCTTGGGATGGTTTGCAGTTGGGATCGTGACGGTGGTATTCCTGTACTGGCTGTGTAGCCGGACCGCCGCAACGGATAAAGAAGGCACGTTAAGCTCGCTGCCACCTCAACGATCCGCTAGGGACAACCCATCACAAGAGGTTCGTGCTGCTTGAGAACAGTGTGGCCTATGCGCCGTGACGAGCGCAATCTCCGTTCCCCCAGGGAGACGCCTTGCGAAGACGTGGGCGAGTTGTCCACGCTGAAGAGAGGGGCGGCGGCCACATGCTGACTGCCCTCTTTTCATTCATTCTGCTGGCGTGTCACGAATCGTGCCTACAGTAGTCACTGTATTGCCCTCGCCCGACGCGTGCGCTAGTTTTGTGCCGTCACTGCATTTACAGACTCTATATTGTCCGCACTCGATTTGTGTCTATTGACCCACGTTCGCGGTGATTCCAATGAGATCAGTCCTGTGGGCTAAACATCTTGAAGAAGCGGTCGAGTTGCTGCTCTGCGAGCTCACTGCTGCGCCAGGGATGATCGAACCACAGGAGGACCTACTGTCCAGTGGCCGCATCAACGGTATCGGCCCAAAGGTGATGAAGCGAGCGGCTGCCAAGCTTGGGATCGTGTTTGAGAGGCATGTCCGTCCAGACATGGGAGGCTTACGAACTTACTGGAGACTTCCAGGGAAAGCAGCATAGCTGCCCTTTTTTCATTCTTCCTGGCGAGTTCAATGGTTGGATTCAAGTAGAGTACGGGTACTCAGCAACTATGTCCCGGAGCTGTTCGAGGTGTTCGCGCAGCGCATGCCTCAGCTCGGCCAGAATGGGCTGCAACTCGTCCGTGTCTTGTGATTTGACAGCCTGGGCACACAACTCGCGTATTCGCCGTTCAAGCGTTACATCGAAAGCCACAAAGCACCGGTACGGTACAATTACCTGAACCCCAGTGTCAGTTCCATACCTTACTTACTGTACGACGATGGACTTGTCACGAAACGTGCCTACAGTACCCACTGTATTACCCGCGCCCGATGTGCACGTACAGTTACCAACGCACGGTTCATGGTCGGTCATGGGTTAGCGTCAGCGGCAGATCATTCTTTATTCGCCCCGACATTCAGATCCTTACGACCGCCCCACCCACCTATTCCCCCGACTTTTCGGGCCGGACGATTCCACAGCGTTCGGCTTTTTTTCACTACACTGCCACATATTTCCGCAGTTCCTGCTACTTCTGCCAGTGTCCCTTTTGGGTGAGTCGTGATGTGATGTGACAATGGCGCGGGGCCGGAGAGGATCTGGCTTGAAATGGTGCAGACGCCTCCGCACATCTCCGGCCCTTAATCCACCTGCCTCGGTGTCCCTTACCCCGCTCGTGCCACGACCTTACCTCGCCGGTGGCCTTTACAAGTTCTAGGTGTGGATCTAATGTGGCCGAGCAGTTCTGGGGGAGGGCTGCTTGAGAGCGCCCCTGGCTCGGAGGAGTCTGGGGCGCTTTCTCTTTGCGCGATCCAAGGATGCCTTCAACCGCCCGCCACCGACCATCCGCAGGGCAGCGCTGGGCTATAAGAAATCAACCGAGATTGACATTGCTAACGGACCGCACTACGCTTTGCTGCAACGGGGGAGGCCTGGCACACGCTGGCAGCCCTAGCTACAGATTGAATATGACACACGAGACGGCCCGAATCTTCTGGATGATTTTCAACGGACTCGGTGTAGTGCTGGCGATTATGATGCTAGCCGAGTCGGAGCAGGAACCCCGTTCCTCGACTGGCTGAAAGCCGCATGGATCACTTTTATGGTGCTGTTTTGTGTCCGGGCGTGTTTCTTTTTTGTCAGCCTGGGGAATAGCGGGATTGCCATCACCTGCATCTTCATTGCCGGGATAGCGATAGGCATCTGGCACAAGACGGCGCATCATGGGTGGCCGGCGTGGTGGGCAAAAATGTAAAAGCCCGCAACGTCACGCGCTGCGTCGCTCAGCCTCATCTCTTATTAGGGCCGCGTTCGGCCTAGTATGGGGTTCGTCCATGCGAAACAGCAAACGCATGCTGCATTACGTCTCTCGGCAAAGATCGCATTCGTCAGCATGTAATTCGCAGAGACTAGCGTCACAGTCGCAGCACTCAGCAATTGACGTGCCTCCGCAAGGATAACCAGCTGCATCGTCCACGTCTCGAACCATCACGATCGCGCAGCTCATTCTGCCTCTAGGTTAGCAGAGGTCGAGACGAAAATGGGGCGAGGCGTGTCGCTCACTCCCAGCGTTTATCAATCTCCGCCATTACCATCTCCGCCCAACGTGGAGGCACTGCTGGTAAAACGATTCAGCTAGCAGCCTCGGGGCCGGTTGGGGACTAATTTCCGGGCATTGATGTATCGCATTTTGCGCAATACGTTCTTAACTTCGCGTACGGGGCTACGAGCTACTTCGACCGTTTCTCTTGACTTGGAGGAGGACGGAGCCGAGTTGGCAGTCGAAAGCGAAACTCCTGAAACGATTCTAATGAGCCGCTCAAATTCCCAATTAGTGCAACGCGCCATCGAAAAGCTGCCGCTGCATTACCGGGAGATCATCCTTCTCTGCGAAGTAGATCTTGCGTAATGCGAAAACGCCCTCGCATATGCTGAGTGACGGTGCAGAATGATACTCACGATCCTAGCCAAACTAACGGGGCGAGACCCAGCGCGGCGAGAGCCGTCAGAAGCAAAAGGCTCTGCAGACCTGTTCTCCGGTCGGCTAGGCTATAGGCGTAAATTCCTTTCACGAGATTGTTGCTGGCGGCCGCGATCAGGACTGCGGCCGCCGCTACTTTCAGAGGTGTGAGCGCACCCGCTGCCTGGGTCATCCCCAGGATGAACGGATCTACATCGGTAACACCCATGACGGCGGCCAGGGTGTTCACTCCTGCTTTCCCGAGATAAGTCACGGCCAACTGGGTAGCTATCAGCATTGTCAGAAACAACACGGCGAAGAGAAAAGCTGCCAGCAACTCGAGTGGATTCTTGGGTTCGAACTCGCGCTGCACCGCCTGAGCACTGGGATCCGCCCGGCGAGTCCAGAGCCAGCCGACGCCAACCGCCAAACCGGCCAGCACCAAAAACGGGAGCACCAGCAAAGACATGAGTTGTCGGTTGAAAAGGGCCAGAAGCACGACCAGCCGAAGGTACATCACACCGGAGGCGATCAAGATGCCCCCAGCGAAGAGGTGGGGATGCTGTTCACGAGCGGCTCGGCGCGCCATCACGACCGTAGTCACCGTCGATGAATACGCCCCGCCCAGCAGCGCCGCCAGTACGACCCCACCCTTTCCCTTCGTTACCTTCTGCAGAACGTAACTGCCGTATGAGATCGTGCTGACCGCAACCACGACGAGCCAGGTCTTGAAAGGGTTGATATGGAATCGGCTGAATTCCTGGTTCGGCAGCACGGGCAGGATGACACCGGTCAGAAGCAGAAACTTAGCGAACGTAAGAATTTCCTGCGGAGCGATGCGAACAGCAAGTTCTTCGAGAGCTACTTTGAGATCGAGTAAGAGTAAGCTGGCAACGCTCAGTGTGGTAGCAATCCAGAAATGTCCGTAACAGACGAGAGCTCCCACCAGGAAAGTCGTGAGACCGGACATTTCTGAGGTGACACCGGCGGCTTCAGTCGAGGACAGTTTGTGCCAGTAAGACAAAAGCAGGAATCCGGCGATTACCAGAAAACCGATTGTCAGTGGCAGTAGCTGCGCGCCCGAGATAAGAGCAATAGAATAACCAATCAGGCCGATGAGCGGGAATGTGCGTACTCCTCCGAAGGAGTAAGAGCCTCCTGCCGCCTTGTGCTCTTCCCGCTCCAGACCTATCAGAAAAGACAAAAACAAGACGAGAACAATCTTCGGAACATCGGGCGGGAGCCGCGAGTATAGTTCCACTAGAGCTGCGCCTCCCACCAGACTGCTGCCCGGCGCCCCTCGGAGCGCATGTCTCCAATGCAGCCGCACGGAGTGCAGTCATCCATCGTTGATTCTCCGCGTAACGTGGGGAACAGTTCGCGTGTCATGCCGCACTAACCTTATATATCGCCTTTTCCCCATTTAACCCTGTCCCAAATCCTCTCGTGGACAAAATACCCGACTGTTGTGTACGCATTGCTCACCACCATGAATCCGACGGCGATTTTAGCTTTGTGGGTAAACAAATATATGGTCGAGAAATCCAGGATCATGATAAGCACCCGCGAGCCTGAAGGTCCCCGATCGGCTCCAAATTTTCAGTGGTCATTCTTTTCCGTCCCCGTGGTTGGGAACAGATTTGCAACGAACCGCTCAAACGTTGGTTGGCAAACGCACGATTTCAACCGAGCAGCGAGCATAGCGAGCGACGGCTTCGGATACGCTTCCTAACACAAAACGAGCGACACCCTTGCGCCCATGCGAGCCCACGATAATCAAGTCAGCTCCCCACTCGGTAGCACAGTCGAGGATTACCCCTTTGGGGTCGCCCTCGCGCACCGACGTGCTCGCCTCAAGCCCCGCCGAGCGCAGACGTTCAGCGGCGCTTGTCACCAGTTCGTGAGCTTTCGTGGTTTCACCCTCTATGATGGATTCGAGTTGCCGGGTGCTGTACATCGGTTCCTGCCCGCCTATCGGAAAGGGAGTCGGCATAAAGTTACTCCAATCCACCACGTGCAGGACGAGCACTTGCGTATGATCCTGACGGACCTGCGAGATTGCCGCCTGGATCGCCGCCTCGGCAAATGTCGAATCGTCAACTGCTAACAAAATTTTCATAGTTTACGTGGATCCCTGTTCGAATCGAGCGTGCCGTCAGCACCGCACTTGTTGGTTCCTTGGCGCTTGCGTGTTGTGTTATGCCAGTTGACCAACTCCCATCGATCAGACAATCGCTTCCCACGGCATTGTAGTGCGATCTTAACTCATCTGAGCCATGATGCTGCAAGGCGGTCTCGACATCCGAGTATTTATGCCGTTGCGCGGAGACGTATCCTATGCTCAAGGGATCGCCGGAGGAGAGATTCATAATGTCAAACGCAAAAAGGAAGATTCGGGTCTCTGGAAAGTCGACAGCGATTACTTTCCCCGCCGGGCCAACTCTGCGCGCAGCGAGTAAGGCGTCCGAGCCGGCGTCGCAGCCTAAGTCAAGAATCGCCGCACCAGATGGAATCTCGGCAAGTGTGGATACGTTTGAGACTCCCACAAAATGCCGGACTAAGGGCGCCATACAGCACCGAGCGCAAAGATAGCTTCAACCGCCATCCAGCCGATCGTAATGGCTTGTATCCAGATGACGCGTCGGACGACATCCCGAGAGTTTGCCAGCGCGGTCGAAGACATGTACCCATTATGAACGCTAAGCATAAATTTGCCAGTGGATTGGGCAGTCCTCCGACGCGGTGAACAATAGCGCCATTGCCCCTGGTTGCCAAACGGCCGGTCCTCCCCCAAACTTTCTCCGAAAAAACAAGCTTGACCCTGGAATCAGTTCCAGGGTGTAACCTCAGCTTGAAGAAGTGGAGGAATTCTTGCAGTCAGGCGAACTAGCGCGTCTTGCGGGCCTCAGCAGTGACACTCTCCGGCACTACGAGCGTCTGGGCCTCGTGCCGAAGCCTCCGCGGACCTCTGGCGGCTATCGCGATTACCCTACTCAGACATTGGAGCGAGTTCGGCTGATTCGTCGTGCGCTGAGTGTCGGATTCTCGTTACCGGAGCTGACGAGCATTCTGAAGATTCGCGATCAAGGAGGCGTTCCTTGCCGCCGAGTCCGCAGCATCGCCGAATCCAAACTGACACAGGTCAAGGAGAAAATCAGAGAGCTGGTTGTAATGCGCAAGCAACTTGAGCAGATTCTTGACAAGTGGGATGTCAAGCTGGCTCGCGTAGGTGAAGGGGAGCAGGCGAGATTACTGGAGACTCTGGCGGACCAGCCAATGCCGGTCCGCTCGCCTGCTACGTCAACTAAGAAGAATGGAAAGCGAGGTTGGATATGAAAGCAGCTGTGTTCGTAGCGTTCCTGACCATAGCCCTCGTGGCTTATGGCCAGCAAGAAAACAAACAGGAAAGTCCTAGTGAGCATCACTGTCAGATGATGAAGCACGGCGAGATGGCCATGGGTTTCAGCCAAGACAAGACAACCCATCATTTCCGACTCACCGCGTCCGGTGGTGTTATCGAAGTTCAAACGAATGACGTTTCCGACACGACCACTCGGGATCAGATTCGCCAGCACCTGCAGGGAATATCCAAGGCATTTGCCCAGGGAGACTTCTCCTCTCCGATGATGACGCACGGAAAGATTCCACCCGGTGTTCCTGATATGCAGCGTTTGAAAGGCGATCTTTCTTACGCGTATGTCGAGACGGATCGCGGCGGCAAAGTAGTCATCAGCACTGCAAACCCCGAGGCTCTGAAAGCCGTGCATGAGTTTTTGCGCTTTCAGATCGAAGAGCATCAAACTGGGGACGCTGAGACGGTCCAGAAATGATTGAGGAGACCCATCCGTCGCTTGGGGTGATGGATCGTCGGTCTTATCCTTGATGGGCGATCCTGCAGAGTCTTGCATCACCAGTGCATCGAGGTTTTGCGCTGATGGCAGTCACCAAGGGCAAGTGACAGAAGTGCTACATTGAACGCAATGCGTTCTGAGATAGAACAAGCTGTGCAACTCTTGCAGCGGGGTGACGATGCTGCGTTGGAGCAGGCCCTGGCTCTACTCCAAAATACCGTGTTCTCCTTTAGCATGCGCGTCTGCGGCCGGCGCGAGGACGCGGAAGATACCATGCAAGAGGTGCTGCTGAAATCGGTTCCGCACCTGCCCAAATTCGACAGTCCCAAAGCGCTCGTGGTGTGGCTTTATAAGGTTGCTAAGAATCGCTGCCTGATGAGTCGGCGCCGGAGCAAGTTTGCTCCCAATCCAGACCTCTCCCTGGAAGAACTCATGCCGGATCGGAGGGAACTTGAGCAACTGACGACCGATGGCAGCATCAACCCCGAAGCATTCGCCATTCGGACTGAAGAAGCGGGTCGATTGCGAGGCGCCATTCAGCGGCTGCCGCCACAATACCGTATTGTTTTGGTGCTGCGCGACATGGAGGGGCTCACCGACGAAGAAGTGGCCGAGATCACAGGGCTACGTTCCGGAACAATACGAGTTCGTCTGCATCGCGCCAGGCTGTTTGTTAGGAAACAATTGATCAAAGGCGTGAAACCACGCTCGGGGAGAGCAGCCGTCCCTTCGCGGGCACCTTCCCACGAACCACCCAGCAACGATCAGCCCAGACCTGCCCGCTGCAAAGCCATGTTCGCTGAGCTCTCGAACTATCTCGACGAACAGTTGGATGATTCTCTTTGTGAGGAACTGGAGCGGCATCTGAACGGCTGCGAACCATGCCAAGCATTCCTCGATAGTCTCAAGGCCACTATCGAACAGTGCCGACGATCGCCCGCAGAGCCCCCTGACCGTGAGAAGGCGACCGAACTACGCAAGAAGGTTCTTGCTGATTACGAACGTATGATCGTGAAAAACATCCGGCCGTAATCGACGGCCAATGAGTCGGCTTAACCAGGACCGACTCCGCTCCGCAACAGACTCGCAATCTCCTTTTCAAAGACCGAGATGTCGGTTGCGCCAATATGCTTGGCGCTGATCCGGCCGTCCCGCCCGATCAGGAATGCGATCGGCAATCCGAGAACTCCTCCATAGAGTTCACCCATCTTTGCATTGCCCATAACGACCGGGTAGTTCATCTTGAAGCGCTGGTAGAAATCGCGCACAGGTTCCGGTCCGTCGTCCATGGAAACGCCAATGATCTGCAGGCCTTGGCCTCCGTACTTGTTTTGCAGTTCGACGAAATGAGGGATCTCGTCCCGGCATGGATCGCACCAGGTTGCCCAGAAATCTAAAAGAACGACCTTGCCTCGATAGGACGAAAAATTGAGTTTCTGTCCCGTTAAGTCGGGAAGGGAGAAGTCGGGGGCTAGGGGATGTTCAATGGCTGCGCTATTCGTGCCGCCAGTCACAGCATGATGCCGACTCACGAAGTAAAGCCCCGCTGCGACCGCGATCAACGCCAGGGCGCTGGGAATCCGTTTCTTCAATACGCCGGCCTCAATCAGAAGGTGGGTTTCCTAGTCTCCCTTGGCAACCGGATAGCCCTTGTCAACCCAGTCTGCCCCGAAGTTGTTCGCAATATAGAGAACTCTCACATTGGTGAAGCCCATTGCACGCAGCGCATCGTCGGCAGGCTTGACATTGGGGCAGTGGCTCCACGGACAACATCCGCAATAAATGACGATGAATTTGTTTCGCGGGAGAGATTCCACGCGTTTGCGCAACGACTGCAATCCACTCTCACTGGAAGCCGGACCAATGTATTCCGAACCAGGAATGTGTGCCTGCTGATAAAGCACATGGGATCCGACCTGGATCATGAGTGGCTTTTCACCCTTGGAAGACTCAAGGATCTTGACGAGTTCTTCCGGGTTGATGAGCTGCGAACTTGGCAAAGATGTGGCCTGATAAACGGGAAACATTGCCCAGGACGCGACGCCCAAGCGGGTTTGCGTATTCGCCCGAACGGCGCAAACGGATGCGGCAGTCCCAACGAGAACAATGGTGATTGCGCGTTTCATCGATGAACGATTCATTTGACTCCTTGGGCATTATCAACGTTGATTGTTCGGACCTGCAAGGCGTTATAAGTTCGGGTTTTGGGAAGCGAATCAGATGGCGATGATTCCATAACGGATGAGAACGATAAAAGTGACTGCCACAATCGCCCAAAGTAAGATTCCCTGCAGCAGTGGACGCACACCGACTTGTTTCAAAGTTGACTTTGAAATCCCAGTGCCAATCAGATAAAGAGTGACTGTCAACCCAGTTTTTCCCAATGCGCTGAGTTTTGGATAGACCGGGCCGAACACCGGCAAATACGTGCTCGCAACCGCAGCCAGGCAAAAAAATAAGATAAACCAGGGCCACTTGATCCGGCTCTTGCTCCTGTTAAACATTGCCAGCGCGAAGGCTACAGGAACGATCCACAAGGCTCTAGCCAGCTTGATCGTGGTCCCGATCATTAATGCCTGCGGACCGTATTTCGCGGTCGCGCCCACCACCGAACTGGTGTCATGGATGGCGAGCGCGGACCACAATCCGAATTGAGATTGGGTGAGGTGAAGAGCGTAGCCGATCAGCGGAAAAAGAAACAGAGCAACCGAGTTCAACATGAAGACGGTGCCGAGCGAAACGGCCATCTCCTCTTCCCCAGCGTTTACGACTGGGCCCACAGCAGCAATCGCACTGCCGCCGCAAATGGCGGTGCCCGCGCTGATCAGCAGCGACGGTATGTGTTGAACCTTGAACAGGCGTCCGATTCCGAGGCCGAGGAGCATGGCAAAACTTATGCTCATCGCGGTGTATGCAAAACCGCTCCGGCCCGCACGTACGACCTCGTGCAGATTCATTCCAAAGCCCAGCCCAACGATGGATGCTTGCAAAAGAAAGGCGGACAGCTTTTTGGCGTCGATGTGATAGGGGTGCGCGAACGACAGACCGTAGATTAGCCCGGCCAACAATGCCAAAGGAGTGGAGATGAGCCCGCTGGCAGCGATTACGAGGCCGACGAAGAAAATGTTCTTGGTGTTTGTCAAGATTCAGTGTCGCTGCACCGGCGCCTTGCTGTCCAAGCAGTAATTCTTATTGCTCATGCGCGCGGCTTATGGCTTTACCATGCTCTGAAGAATCTTACGAGCCTTGTGACGAGCCGCTGCTGGCGGGGGCGACCTACTTAGAGAGTTTGGTCTTCGTCGGAGTCATTACATCGTGGCGAGAACGCAGGAAGTGGAGGAATGCCAGTGCAATCCCTTGCGGTTCCTGGCCGACGGAATACGCCACGCGCAATGGCCGTTTGATGCGGACTCCGTGGATTGGCACAACTCGCAGAGAGCCAAGCTGTAGCGCCTTGCTGATGGACCAGAGCGAAGCAAAGCCGATCCCAAGCCCAGCTTCAACGGCTGTAATAATGCCTTCGGTGGAGTCGATTTCCATCGCCAGGGTGAGGTGCTTAGCCTGAACGCCACCCTTCTGTAGAGCCATTTCGACGACGCGACGTGTCCCCGACCCGCGTTCCCGCATGATTAGCCGTCCTTGCTTCAATTCCTCGGGCTCAACGGCGACGCGCTCGCTCCATTCGTGGGCGGGAGGCACCATCAGAACAATTTCATCTTCGAGGAAAGTTTCGGTATGCACGTCCCGACGGAGCGCCGGGCCTTCGATGAATCCAACCGATACGTCGCGCGCCACCAATGCTTCCAGCACACGCTCCGTATTGCAGGTGACGACATGAGGCCGGACCTGGGGATGTTGCTGCTGAAACGCTCCCAAGAGATGCGGCAGGATGTACTGCGCGATCGTCAGCGACGCACCAATGCGTAAGTCGCCCCTGTGTTCACCGGCAAGCTGTGATAAGCCTGCCAGCGCTGCAGTTTCCAACTCCTCAATTTTGCGGGCATACTTCAGCAGCAAGGTGCCGGCAAGGGTAAGCGAGATTCGAGCCCCGCTGCGATCGAATAGTTGCACTCCAAGGTACTGTTCCAAAGCTTTGATCTGCAAGGTAACGGCGGGCTGGGTCAGGCAGAGTTCCTCCGCCGCTTTGCGGAAGTTCAGGTGCTTGGCCACAGCTCGAAAGACTCTAAGTCGAAAATTCTCCACGCGGCTCCTTCGGCATTATCCGCGCGGGATCGCCGCTCTCGCAAGCAAGAAGCAAACCGGAGCCGGTCCCGACTAATGTTGGCGCCTGTCGAAAGTTCGCGTCTGACGATGCTGTAAATAGACTTTTTCTGTAACAAAATCTGTCGTACTGCATTTATTCCTGTGCTTGGTCGATAGAAGCAGCAGGAGGAAATCATGATCACAGCCGAAGTCGAACTGACTCAACCACTTAAACAGCAGCGCCAATTTGTGGCCCAAACCGGAAGCGGCCATAACCTGCTGTTAGACGATGCAGCCGGAGGTACCGGCCCAAAGCCGATTGAACTGGTCGCCGCCGGATTGGCCGGGTGCACGGCGTTCGATGTCGTCACCATCCTTCGCCAGAAGTACCATCAAAAAATCACCGGTTATGAAGTGCGGGTCGAAGCCGATCAAGCGGAGCGCCCGCCCCAGGTGTTTACGGCAGTGCGAATCCACCATGTGGTAACCGGCTTTGAACTTGATGTGGCGGCGCTGGAGGAAGCTATCCGCCTTACCGAGGAAAAGTACTGCTCGGTGGGGGCCATGGTGCAGAAGACCGCGAGTTTTCATACCACTTACGAAATCATTGAAGACAAGACCGAGTGGATGAAGCCGACTCAGGCTGCGGGAGTGCAAGGTTGAAAGGCTTGTTCAAAGTGGTTCTGAGCATCGCTACGCTGTGGCTATCTTTTGTGTCTGCGTCGGCTCAGCAAGAGCCTCAGCCTTCATCTCTTACTCTGCAGCAGGCGGTGACGATCGCGTTGGAGAAAAATCCTCTGCGCAAAGCAGGTATCGCAGACACAAAAGCTGCCTCTGCCGGAGTTCGCGAGGCGCGCTCGTTCCTCATGCCTCACTTGAGTTTTTCCGAAACGGCGACTCGTGGTAATGATCCGGTTTACGTGTTCGGCAGCGAGCTACGGCAGCGGCGTTTCACCGTTGCAGACTTCGCATTGAACAAACTGAATTCACCTCTGCCCTTCGGTAACTTCGCCACGCGGTTTGGAGGAAGCTGGAACCTTTTCGACTCATTCGCCAGCTGGCACGGCATCAATCAGGCAAAACAGATGAACGAGGCCGTCGGACACCAATTGGACCGCACGGATCAGGAGATCGTCTTCCGTGTGGTCAGCTCCTACTACGACGTTCTCTTGGCGGCTAAGGAACTCGAAGTTGCCGAGCAGTCGGCCAAAACTGCCAATTCGATCAAGGACCGTAGCCAGGCGAGATTCGACAGCGGGCTGTCTGTAGAGTCAGATCTGCTGACAGCGAAGGTTCGCATGGCGGCGCGACAACAGGAGGTGATCCGGGCCAGGAACGCTCTGGAAGTGGCGCGGGCACAGCTGAACACGGCGATGGGTGTGCCGCTCGATTCTCCGTTCCAGACTACCGAAGCGTTGGCTGAGCGCACGCTTCCCGCCCCTGTGCTGGGGGAAGTCGAGAAGCAGGCACTCGCAAATCGTCCCGACTTGAAGCGCATTGCCTCCGAGGAGGCGGCCCAGCGGCAGAGCGTGTCGGTGGCCAAGTCGTCATTCGGTCCTCGGGTGAACGCCTTTGCAGGCTGGGAAATGGATAACCCTACGTTCGTCGCCGGTGGTGGGGGCAACAACTGGCTGGGCGGGATTGAAGTGCAATTTGACATTTCAAGGCGGTGCAAAACGCGCGGAACTCTCCCGCCAGCAAGCCCTCGAAGAAAAGGTTGTGGCGATGAAGCGGGCAGCTAGCGATGCGGTTCGACTCGAAGTGAGGCGGGCTTATCACGAGACGGATGCTGACCGGCAGCAGATCGAAGTCGCCCGCGCCGCAATCGCCCAGGCCCAGGAGAGTCTGCGCATCAACCAGGACCGCTACGACAGCGGACTGACCACAATTACCGATTTGTTGGGCGCCGAAGATGCGGCGCGCCGCAGCCAGACCGACTACTGGGAAGCCGTTTATCACTTCCAGACCAGCTACGCCAACCTGGAGTTGGCGAGTGGAAGCTTGAATCCGCAATCTCCCGTGGTGATGCCATGAATCGTATAAATACCAAACTCAGACATTCGTTTCTGGTGCTCTTCGCGGCGGTTAGCCTGGTCGGCTGCTCTCACGAACAAACCCGCACGGCTGTAGCGCCGGAAACCGTGCGAAACACTGCCGTGCTCGCAGTGCAGCAGGCCAACGTACCCGATTTGCTGGAAGCAGTAGGCACGGTACACGCCGCCCAGACCAGCGAAATCGCCAGCCAGATGATGGGGAACATCGTCGATATCCGGGCTCACGAAGGCGACCATGTTCAGCGCGGCCAAGTGCTTGCATTGATCGACGACTCGCAACCGCGGGCCGCCGTAGACCGCGCGAGTGCAGCCGATATCGCGGCCCAGCAGCAACTCATGGCAGCGGATTCCGACCTTGCACTCGCGGATTCGACGTTGAAGCGCTACCAGAACCTCTACGAAAAGAAATCGGTGAGCCCGCAGGAGTTCGACGAAGTGAAAGCCCGTCAACAATCGGCTCTCGCCCATCGCGATATGGCAGTGGCAGGCCAAGCCCAGGCGAAGGCAGCACTGACACAGGCTCACGCTTCCCTTGACTACACGCGGATTCGAGCGCCCTTCGACGGGGTAGTAACGGAGAAGAAAGCCGATTCCGGCACACTGGCTTCACCCGGTGAGGCCTTGGGAAGAACGATATAACCTTGCCGCACATTTGCGACCGTTGAAACGCGACCTGGAAGGGCAGAAACGGGAAGCGTGATTATCGGTCCTGGTGATCGCCGAGAGGGTCAGCGGCCTTCGTAGTCTGGCGAACGTTCATGCGAAATTCTGATTGACTAATACTCTATATTTCTGCAATTATGGAAATATGCAAGTTGCCTCAAGCAAAAAGAGTACAGAGCGTGTCGCAAGGTACGCCGACATGCTTTCTGCCATGGGCACCGAACCACGGCTTCGAATCATGCAATTGCTGCTATCCGCGCATCCGGACGGATTGGTCGTAAGCGATATCCAGTCAGAGTTGGACATTCCGAATTCCACGCTTTCGCACCACCTGGACAAACTGAAGAATGAAGAGTTGGTGAACGTGCGCCGCGAAAGGACTTTTTTACGCTACACGGCCAACACGGAAGCCCTCCAGGAACTTTTGCAATTCCTCTACGCCGAATGCTGTACTCGGAATAAGGCCGTCAAACCCCAAGATATCGTCCAACTTTGTAAATAGGAGAAGGCATCATGAGCACCACCGACATCAAGGAAGTAGTCAAAGAAAAGTATGGCCACGCAGCCTTGCGCGTGAAGACTGGCGGAAGCAGTTGCTGTGGAGCCACGGCGGCGAGTGGCTTAGGTTGCGACCCGATCACCTCCAATCTGTACGACTCCTCCCAGGCGGCCCAGGTGCCTGAGGAAGCTATGCTCGCCTCTTTCGGATGTGGAAATCCAACTGCATTGGCGAAATTGAATCCAGGAGAGGTGGTTCTCGATCTCGGTTCAGGCGGCGGGGTCGATGTGCTGCTTTCGGCGAAGCGGGTCGGGCCCTCCGGCAAGGTTTACGGTCTCGATATGACGGACGAAATGCTCACCCTTGCCAATGAGAACAAGCGCAAGGCCGGTGCTGAGAATGCCGAGTTTCTGAAGGGCGAGATCGAGCATATTCCTTTGCCGGACAATTCGGTCGATGTGATTATCTCGAATTGTGTGATAAACCTTTCTGCCGACAAGGATCGTGTGTTGCGAGAAGCCTTTCGCGTGTTAAAGCCTGGTGGCCGCTTTGCCGTTTCCGATGTCGTGACCCGAGGCGAAATCACACCAGAAATCCGCCAAAGCGTGCTTCTGTGGGTTGGCTGTGTGGCGGGCGCCCTCAGGGATGACGAATATCGCAGCAAACTTTCCGCGGCAGGTTTTGAGCAAATTGATATCGAGCCGACACGGGTCTATCGCGCAGAAGATGCTCGTGACTTTCTGGCCGCAGCCGGTGTCGATGCGGATGCCATTGCACCTCAGGTGGATGGCAAGTTCTTGAGCGCCTTTGTTCGGGCCGTCAAACCGGCAGGCGCCGGAGCGAAGGCATGTTGTGGGCCGACCTGCTGTAGCTAGGAGAAAACGAATGCAAGGACATTACAACGTCTTATTCCTGTGCACGGGCAATTCCGCGCGCTCCATCATGGCTGAGGCCATTCTAAACTTCAAAGGCCGACCCAATTTCACCGGTTACAGCGCCGGAAGTCACCCGTCGGGGACGGTTCGAACCGAAGCGCTGAAGCAGCTTGAAATGGCGCATTTACCAATCCAGGGTCTACGCAGCAAGGCTTGGGATGAATTCTCTCTGCCCGGCGCACCTAAGCTCGACTTCGTTTTCACGGTTTGCGACAACGCCGCAAAAGAGGTCTGCCCAGTGTGGCCCGGACAGCCGATGACCGCCCACTGGGGCGTTCCAGACCCAGCGGCAGTTCATGGAAGCGAAGCTCAAGTGGAACGAGCGTTTCGCGAGGCGTTTTTTATCCTGGATCGCCGAATCAGTTTATTTCTCTGTCTTCCATTGAAGAGTCTTGACAGCCTCGCACTGAAAAGGGAGCTCGACAGCATCGGCCAGACGATGACACCCGTCCCCCAATAGCGGCCTGTTCCGAGAAGAGGCTCGCTCGGAGTGAGCTTGCCGTCATATAGGGATCACTCATGAAAGCAACAAGTCGTCTCAATTTTCTGGATCGCTATCTGACTGCGTGGATTTTCACCGCCATGGTCGCGGGCGTTGTGCTGGGCTGGCTTGTGCCGGGAATCGTACCTTTTCTGAATCGCTTCAACGTTGGTACGACTTCCATTCCGATTGCGGCAGGACTCATTCTGATGATGTATCCACCTTTCACGAAGGTGCGATATGAGGAACTGCATGAAGTCTTTCGCAACAAGCGCGTCCTTGTCCTTTCACTCGTGCAGAACTGGCTTGTAGGGCCCATTTTGATGTTTGTTCTAGCCATCGTATTCTTACGCGGATATCCGGAGTACATGGCTGGACTGATCATGATTGGCCTTGCACGCTGCATCGCCATGGTCATCGTCTGGAACGAACTGGCCAGAGGGGACACGGAATATGCGGCTGGCCTGGTCGCCTTCAATTCCCTTTTTCAGGTCTTTTTCTACTCCCTCTACGCCTGGGTCTTCATTACCGTCCTTCCCGCCAAGCTCGGTCTTCGGAGTACTGTCGTCAATGTGTCCATTGCAGAGATTGCAAAGAGTGTCTTTATTTACCTGGGAATTCCATTTCTGGCGGGATTCTTGACTCGCACTGCATTGGTTCGTACCAAAGGACACGATTGGTACAACCGGAACTTCGTTCCGCGTATAAGCCCGCTGACGCTGATTGCCTTGCTGTTCACAATTGTGGTGATGTTTTCCCTTAAAGGTGGGTACATTGTTCGCCTGCCCTTGGACGTTCTGCGCATCGCCGTGCCGTTATTGATTTACTTCGTGTTGATGTTCTTGGTGTCCTTTTACATGGGCAAGAAAGTGGGAGCGGACTATTCCAAGACGACAACCCTGGCATTTACGGCCGCCTCCAACAATTTTGAGCTGGCCATCGCAGTGGCAGTCTCGGTATTTGGCATCAACTCTGGAGCTGCATTCGCGGCTGTCATCGGGCCGTTGGTTGAAGTGCCGGTGATGGTCGCACTCGTAAACGTCGCCTTCTACTTTCAACGCCATTATTTTCCCAGCCCGCAACTGATAACTATTGAGCCGGTTTGCTCGCCCACAGTGCGGTAGGAGTAGCCGTTGAAGCAAAAGCGGCCTTTTCGAAACGAAACAATGATGCTGTCGCGTTTCGCAAAGGGTCGAAACCCGCGGCTATTGCCAGAGTGGGAGGTTTGGGTGATGATCTTCCCAACCATCGCTCAACACGCTCGCAATGTGCTTATCCATTGTTTGCATGCTCGGCAGCCCTTTGCCGATAGTATTTCCTAGTCCGTGCAAGCAGAGCTGCGCGACGCTTTGCCTTGCACTCGAACCGAACCCACGGCCGTTTACGAGGTTCCCTTGACTCCAGACACAACAACAGGGTTTATCCTCTCTACATGTGGCGAAGGCCGTTCAGATTAGCAAAGCCGCTAAGCTGGCCGCAATCAGCGTCGACGCGATCCGCTTCTATCAAAAAACTTGGACTCATCAAGAGGGTGTGTCGCAGCTCAGGCGGATAGACCCGAACTCGTGAGAGGTTTTGTCCGCATGCGTTATAGCCTTTCTTCAATTGCCGGCGTTGTGTTGTGCGGTCTCGTTGTTGTTGCGTGGTCTTCGTCGCGGCACTCCCAGGGCACGGGAACGGCGCAAAGCGGAACTATCGACTGGGATCAGCTTCTGCAGGAGCGGCGTTATCTGGAGCTTGACAGGGCTCTCTCGTCGAAATCAAATCTGAGCGGTTCGGACCGAGCCTTTTTCGAGGGGGTTATGGCAAACCGCCGCAACCGGGTTGCCGAATCCATCAAGATGCTGGAACCGCTGGTGCCGTCCTTATCCGCTACCAATAAAGATCGGGCAGTGATCGCCCTGAGCACGTTGGCAGACGATTATGAGAAGACGTTCCGGTACTCAGATGCTGCGGATACTTATGGGGAGTTGGAGAAGCGCTTCGGATCGTCGATGGACGACCAGGAACGCCAAAGAGCGAGTAGGGAGGCCGCCCGGTGGAGTTTGTTGCGAGGAGCGCCGCCGCAGTCTGCCGAGGTGAAGGTGCCGTTCACCGTGCCGATTACAAGAAATAGGGTCGGACTTCTGGAAGTATCCGCGGAGTTTGGCAGGTTTCACGAATCGCTGATCCTTGACACGGGGGCAAACCTGTCAGCAATAAGCTTCAGCCTAGCGCAGCGGCTTGGTCTTAAGCTGTCGAGCTCGGTGGCGACGTCCAGAGGAATTGCTGGTCGGAAGATGGCGGTTCATACTGCGGTGATTCCAGAACTCAGGCTCGGCGACGCGAGATTAAGAAATGTTGCGGTCATCGTGGTCGGCGACAAAGACCTGATTGTTCCAGAGCTGCACTATCGCATTCCCGGCAGTATAGGGTTCCCGGTCCTGTCAGCATTGGGACGAATTACGTTCTTCGCGGATGGTCGACTCGGCGTGGGGGAGGCAGCGGGGAGCTCTGGTGGCGAAGAGAACCTGTTTCTGCAAAGACTGACGCCGATCGTAGCTGCTGAAGTAGGAGGGATGGAGAGGTTATTCACCATTGATACCGGCGCGGTGGGATCATTTTTCACGGTGCAATACTACCTTGAACACAAAAGTGATTTCGCATCGCAAAGGATCGGCAATTTCGATTTAGCGGGAGCAGGTGGCGTGCGAAGGTATCCGGCTTACTTCGCTGGCAAGCTGAAAATGAAAATCGGCGGAGCCTGCGTCGTGGTGAACGAACTTCCTGTAATCACTCAAACGAGAGGATCGTCGGTTGACAAGTTCTACGGCAACGTGGGTCAGAGTATTCTTCGCCAATTCAAAAGCTATACGTTTGATTTTCAGAATATGAGTTTCAGTGCGGATGGGGATCCTTGCAAGCAAAAATAGCCTACTGCCTATGTACTCCCGGTATCCAGGGGGACATATATGTGCAGTTGTCGGACGTGTGCGTAACGAACTTGTGCGGCACACGTTTCGGTCCGAAGGGACTGCGCAGACGAGCCGACTATCTTCATGGCGACTTCTTCTCCATCGTGTAGGTCATTTTGGTTCCTCTCTCCGTATCGGTCTCTGTAACTTTCATCCATTTCCCATCAGGGGAGACAGCCATTACAAGCCTGTAGTGAACTGCTCCATCCTGTTTGTCGGTTTCCACGATGGTGTTGGCGTTGATCTGCTTAAGCGACACGTCCCTGACGGAACTCAGTGCCAAGTTGCAGGGGAGGCATCTCTTGAGCGATGGCCGGCCCATCGTGGTCAACGCTGAGTATGTCCCACAAAGCTCGATCAACGCTTACGTCATGATCAGCGCTCTGTTGGACCAACACGCTTCGCTCATCGAATGGAAGTCGCACTTGTACGTGTTGTATGGAGCGATCTTCGACGAAACTCTGTATTCCAGCGGACAGCGGCAGTTTGTAGTCCACAAACTACTGTTGCTGGATCCACGATTTTCTGACCAGCGAAGGGAAACTGAGTTCAACCGCGAAAGTGACGATTGGGGAAAGATCCACGGAATTCTGACCGTGGCGGTTGTTCGGCAATAGCCCACAACCGCGGTCGCAGCCTGCGGGCGGGCGCAGTCCTCGACGTTCCCACTGCCGGACTCCCCACGTAGCGCGTGGCGTCTAGTTTGGCGGCAGGAGAGCTTGTTTGGCTGGGTCTCGGCGTCGCCGGCGAGTTTGACTCGCCTTTCGCCTTTCCGGGTTGGGTAACCTCTTCCGCGGGCATTTCAACTCCATTTCGCCGCTACGAAGAAGACCAGCACATCAGCGTTTTCCAAGTACAAACACGTAGCGCTAATTCTCCAACTCTTCGAATACTCCTTCGGGCCGTTCAAAGTTCCGAAGCTAAGAGTCAAAAAATCGAAGCAAAAACGGCGTCTGGCTGCCTACACCGTTGAACAACAAGAAACAGGAACCTCGGGCTTAATCCGCTTCATCTCGGCCCTTATGGCGTAGCCGGTAGCGTCTGGCAAGTCGTATTCCAACAAGACGCCCAGTACCGAGTGATCTCTCACTAGATCAAGAGCCTGTTCGCCAGTCGTGGCCGGCATGACTTCATAGCCGGCCGACTCCAGCATATACTTGAGCGCCTCCATGTACTCGGGATGGTTCTCTACACAAAGAACCTTTACGTCATTCATGTTGAATCTCCGTTGACCAGGATCGAACTTACAACGATTCCACTTCAAAGCCCCACGCTATTAGTAGATCGATCGGCACGTACCTTTGGGTTCTGTTTGTGCGTGCCCACTCTTTGAGTTCCGCAGAGCTTGCGTACTGTGCCGGAGAGAGCCCCATGTTCTTCACGACCTCATCAAACGAGGAGGTCCTCTTGCGTGGCACCAGTACTACACCGTTAGAACCCCAGCTTCGGTCGACAAATCTCTTTCCGCGCAAACGATCTCCTCTCTGGGAGCACCCCGGTTCAAGAGTCGACACTTCCCATGCGAGTCGCTAATCGCAGTTTGGAATCGCCGACGATATCGCATCCGACGAACCGCACTCATGTCTCCGCAACACCCGCTGGTGCGAGAGGATCCAGATGCCTTCGCCGTTCGCCACATAGATCAAGCCCCGTGCATCATCTGCCAAAACACTCGTCACTCCGCTGAAGGTCTGAATTGTCCGCGGATGCGCTGGATCGCTTACGTCGAGCACGCGAACCGATTGCGGGACACTACCACCTCCGCGCGTTCCTTCTGTGCTTCCAGTTGCGCGAGACGCACCCGCGTCGGCGGAGTTATCTGATTTTTCAGCGATTGCGAGCCCGGAGCTCACCATGGTTAGGTTCCCCTGCGGCACGTGGCTGACCATCTTTGGCTTTGTCGGCTTGCTTACATCGACAACCGCGAAACCCTGCCCAGAAGGCTGCTGCAGGTACAAGTATTGTTTCCTGCCATCTTGTTGCAGGAACATTTGTTGCGGCGATACGCCGGACAATGCCAAATGGGCAATCACCTTCACGCTTGTGTAAGACGGATAGAAATCACCACTGGATGCACGGGAGCGTATCGTCAGAAATAGCGCGCTCAGCGCCAAGATCATGCGGGCAACGCGCCTTGTTCGATTGAGGGTTGTCATTGCAATACTCCTTTTCGTAATCCGGTTTACGGAGAGTGCTCTTACCCGGCTTTTCTCAACTTAACTCGCCGATCAGCTGTCTCTACCTGCTCAAAAGCCTGTTGGCAGCGAAGACAGTGCTGAGTCCACGGCAAGGCATCAAGCCGCCGGGGATTGATGTCGTCCCCGCACACCACGCACACCCCGAAAGTACCTTGCTGAATTCGAGCCAGTGCTGCGTCGATCATGCGCACCATCAGTCGCCGGTCGTCCGTTTGTTGAAACAGAGCTTCCTTAGACAGGTTCGTCGTGCAAAGATCCCCGACGTCCTTGGGGCAGTCAGAATCCAAGCTGCGTGTTTCATCTCCTAATCGATCGAGAGACCTCATCGTTTCGTCACGCTGGACTAGGAGAATGCGCCGGCACCTTAGAATTTCTGAGCTGTCCACCTTACTTGTTCTCCACAATTGTTCTGTTTTCATACGTCCCAATCTCCCGCGCCACCTCCCAACAGTCCCGCGTTCCGCAGGTAGGAGTCAAAGAAGCGCACCATGAACGGTGTCTGCCTTCCGATTCCGTCAAACAGCAGCACGGGTACCTCCGGACGTATGGCTTTTAGTTGCGCGCGCAACGTAGTGCCGGTTGTGTCTGGCAGGTTGCATTCCAGGAGCACCCCGTCGATCGTTTGCTTGGTAAGCAGATCGATCGCCTGCCCCCGGTTGCGTGCAGGCATTACTTCGTAGCCAATCCCTTCGAGCATGGTTGTCAGCATAGCCATGTACTCGGGCTGGTCCTCGACACACAGAATCTTCATTCCACTCATTTGCGTTCTCCAAAACTTAGGCTCAAATCAAGGTTGTCGTTCTCTCGCGATGCGCTCGGGGATCTAGGGACCAAGAACATGAGTCTGGATCTCTCGACTTCCGGGAGCGGTTGCATTCGAGGCAAGATCTCCCGAAGCGCCCAGTCGATTCGATAAACACTTTCCGAAATCGTCCGAATGCATTCCTGGTTTTGGCTTAGATACGCCGAGGCGGAGATCGCCATCAGGGCATTCCGAATGTGATGATTCATTTCGGAGATCACTTGTGTCCGCGCCAGCATTACCTGATATTGCCGGTGTACGACGGCAGCTACTTTCGCCACCAATACGCTAACCAAAAATGCGGACACAGCTTCCGCTAACCATCTTTCCTTCCGGCGTCCAATATCCGGAACCAACAGATAGTGCATAACCTCAGTGATCGTGAAGCAGGCCAACCCCACACCCAAGGGAATGAGCCGTTCAATCCACTTGGGAGGCAAATCGTTGAACCAGCTTCTTTGTCCAGTAGCAAATCTTGCTGCCACCGAAGCAACCATGGGCCACCTCCAGTGCTTGCAAAGTGTCGGACTAACGAAAAAATTTACTTATGCTTGAGCTGGGACGGATTAGCTAATCGGAGGCGGGCGATTGAAGTGGAAGCCTTTGGTCTGAAGCGTGGAGAATAGCTGCGGAGCCGGTGTTAAGTGTGCTGATTCGGTGGCGGGAGGAGCTGGTCGAAAGCTGTCGACCGGAGCCCGCCATTTCGAACCGCTGTTTTCAAATCGAGGTCTCTGGTCGTGGTGTGAATCGGCGCGGGCCGCAGAGTGGGCACATGAGACGCTGGGAAAATGGGGTGGTACATTTCGCGCAGCGAGAACCGCAAGAAGTGCGATGGACGCAAGCGCGGCGCGAATACAGATCGTCCTGAAACTGCCGCTCGGAAAATGCCGGTCAAGCGACATGCACCCCACCCTACTAATAGCGATGATTATATAACGATTTTGGTTATCTAATTCCATATTTGATTTCTTCAGTGCATCCTCAGTCACCCCAAGACGCCGCCGCACGTGGGTTCGTTCTCGATCTCTAGCGTGTCCCTGGGATGTAAACCCTGTCGGTCGAAACCAGTTCTGCATTCGGCACTTCAGTAATGACCTTCACTGGCTGCAAACCATTTTTTTTCTGCGGCTTAACAGAAAATGTCAGGAGATATTGACGGGTCAGTCGCTGGGCTAAATCATCCAGGTAGGGGACGAAGGTTAGCCTCTCCTCTGCTGCCGGCGTTCGCCGCTCGAAAGTCACGTCGAACCTGCTCCTCCTGTTTTAGTGCCTTGTTCAGTCGGTGAACGATCCGTAACAGCTCATCGGGATGCTTTGCCTCAAGTGCGGCGTTGCAAAGATCCCTCCAGTTTTCCGACTTATTTTCAGCCATGGTGCCATTCCTCGGAGATTTCGTTGGTGAATTAGGAAGTTTGCGATTCTGCGGAGATCCAATATGGCGGGATGAATTCGCCAGATCGGAATACCGCTTAACGCCACAAACGGAGTCTGGGGAAGTTAGGCGAGCGGAGGGGGGCGAGTGTAGTGAGTACCGCCCCGGTAAGAAGAAATAACCGGTGCCGCTCCCGGCATCAGGGGAGAAAATGCGACCGGAACTTCAGGAGAAAAGGTTGCGATCGCAGCGAGCCCGTACAGTTCACCTTGATCAAAACAAGGTCTTGGGTCATGATGTCGATCGCAGTTTACGGTTGGGGGGATCCGAGGATACAAGCGGAAAGCTTGGCGGAGCGACCCGTACGAGCAGAAGAGCAACCAACATTGCACAAACGAAGGCGTAGTATATCGCCAGCCGATTAGCGCCGTTCTGCCAATACCACATAACCAACACCTACTTGCTATAAATTGATTGATGATTGATTAATAGCTTTGGTTGGCTGCTGGCTAGTTTTCGTTTGCCATTGCCGGTTTGATTGAAACCATACTGACCTGTCACACATCTCTCCTAGTTATGCGGATGCCCGAGTGCTGTTCTGCTATAGTGAGATTGTGAGGATGGCGAAAAGGCAAAACTCGCGATCCAGTAACTGCCCAACCACTTACTATCTGTTGATCGTCCTGTCCGTCTTTTCGCTGACGGAAAGTTTAGTAACGCGCACATTTCGCCTCAAGCCTTCCTACGGCACCACGGCACAATCCCACGCACCCCATGCAGTCCGTCAACATTTGGATCGCGATGCGATTCGCTGGGTCGGTCCGGTTCCAACGTTCACCCCGCTTCACGCTTCGACATTCATTCATGCATGGCGACTACAGGGTCGCCCCTTCCGAGTTCAATTCTCGACGAGAATCTCTACAACCGGCCCCCTCCTTCCTGTTGAACTGGCTTGCTCCTGCTTCGCGATTAGTCGCTGTTCGAGCGTGATTTGAGGCTAAGACCCAGGTGAACTCGGCTTCGGCCTGACGGGCGCGCTCCAAAACAGCAAAAGGAAGGATTGATGGAGGCACGACATGAAGCGTGTGCTGCTGCTAGTGTTCTTCATTGTTTCGCTTGTCGAACTCGCGGTGGAGCGTGATCGTGTCTATCTGCTCTTCTCGACGGCCGCCATTGTAGGTTTGGTGCGCGTCGCGTTGACCGGTCGTCAACATACTCAAAATGCATCCAAGGTACGAGCCCTTATACCCGTAGACCAGGCGGGTGAAGGTGCCTGCGCCTACTTCTCCACCAAGGAAGGTTACACGTCTAGACCAAATTTTTCGGAGGATCACTATGAGAAAGCTGAGTTTACTCGCCAGTCTGCTCACCCTGTGCCTCATGGCAGGTAGCGCTCATGCACAGCAGTTTGACTTCGCGTTTGGCGCCAGCGGACTTTCTGCACCCGCTGGCAGCACCAACTCTTCAGGTCTTTTCTTTCCCACGATGGGTGGAGGAACATATTTGGGATTCAGCGGTGATTTCCTTCTCATGCACCACATGGGTGTTGAGGGCGAGTTGTACTGGAGAGCCACTCAAAACGAGTACGGTGGATATCAGCCCTATCGCCCGATTTTTTATGATTTCAATGCGATTTGGGCCCCACCGCTGACAAAATCCATCACCGCTGAAGTGATGGCTGGCATCGGCGCCGAAAGCCTCCGCTTCTATACCCCTTCCCCTAATTGCAACTATTATTCCTGCACCAATTACGTCAGCAGCAATCACTTCATGGGAGACATCGGCGGGGGTATTCGATTCTATGTCTGGCACAGCGTGTTCGTGCGGCCGGAGGCGCGGCTTTACCTGATCAACAACAATGTTGAGTTCAGCTCGGGTCACGCAGCGCGATACGGCATATCGATCGGCTACTCCTTCGGGCATTAGCCGCCGTACGCAACGCACGGGCGAGCCTGACCTGAAGTTGAGGTGACTTATGGAGAGCATTCGAAGAGCCGTTGTACCAAGTGGAATTAGAGTTCTTGCGTTCTTTTTGCTTCTCGTCGCGCTGTCGCCTGCGAAGGACAAACCTCCCAAGAAGCCCACGGATGTGCCCGCGACGGTGATCGCACACCTGCCGCTTCCTCAGGCGACGGGAAACCAAATGTTGCTGCAAAAGGAGAACGGAAAGAATTACCTCTACGTTCAACAAGCTTCGAAGCAGGGCTTCATGATTGTGGATGTCACCAAGCCAGACAGACCGAACTTGCTGAAGCGAACCGCAGAATCGAGCCAGGGCACCGCAGGGAACATGGAGATGGTCAGCCCTAACGTGGCCATCGCTGAGACACCGGAGAACAAACCGGCCAGCCCCACTAGGAGAGACCATCCCACGGAGACCGTGCGTGTGCTAGATTTGAGCGACCCGCACAATCCGAAAACAGTTCAGGAATTTAGTGGGGTGACCAGTCTCCTTGACGGCGGGCACGGCTTGATTTATCTCACCAACATTGAGGGGTTGTGGATTCTGCGCTACCCTCGGCCGGCATTGCTGGAGCCCGCCAAGACGAAAAAACCATGTGACTCCGAATCGGAAATCGAGGCCATGCCTCCTGAGTGTGACTAAGGATCCTCCTACTCTGGGACTTGGTCCACGGTGCATTGCTTCGCGATAGTCTTGATCGAGGTGATCGTCAACGTCACCGGATGCAGAACCCGTTCTTGCTAGGCGTCGGAGCTTGTGCTCATCGAAGGTCCCTCAGTGCCGGTTACTTCCACCCGTTGGCCCAGGTACCGGCGGAGCTTTATCTTGCCTGTAGTTTGCAGCTCATAGGTGATCGCTGGGTCCTGCTTCGTCAGTATGTGTAATCGCCGCTAAACCTGCCCACGCAGCCCTGTACGGTTAGCTCTCCCTTGGAACCTCTCGGCTTGCGCTGGCTCGTGGCGCTGGGATTGTTGTTTTGTGCCAAGAGAATGCCGCCCGAAAGCAGGAGAACGTACCATAACTTTCTCATAGAGATTTCTCCTTCCAGAACGGGATGACATCATTGTCATGAATTATAGTGATTTGACTTCAATCTATGAGGCAGAGAAATTCCTACCAAGTGGCAAGTTCGCGGAAATTTGCTATGGCCGATGGCCCAAACATAGCAAGCGGCGGGTCTGAACAGTAACGGTTGACGGTTCTGAGTTGCGTTCGATAGTTAGTCTTACCGCAGTGCCTTCCTCCGCATGGAATTTGCTCGATACCTGTGCCAGGGTGAGAGGTTCAATCGGCTGGCCGTTCACTGCTTCGAGACGGTCACCCGGTCTAACCCCTGCCTCTGCAGCCGGCGAATCTTTCCAAACCGACATCACTTGAATCCCGTTCCGAGCGTCCTTCGCAATCTGAATTCCGATTGTTACGTACCGATAAGGGTCTGGTTGGTAGTTCTCGTCGCGCTGGAGGAAGACCCTATCATGTTTGAGATCAAACGTGATCTCGAACTGCCGCAGGATGTCTGAACCAAGGATTCCGCTAAAATCTGCTGAAGAAAAAGCACCCGCATCTGATTTGGTCTGAGCTCGAACCACTTGATCCTTTAGCGTCGTGTTCCCCAGCTGGACGGTGGGCAGGCAGACCAAGATGGCTGGTGATGTCGGATTGCCGGCGCGCAGTATGCCTTCAATAATCTCCCTCGGAGTCCAGGTCCGTGTCACAAGCTCCCACGTTTCCCAGCCAAGATTCGTCGAGTTCGTACCGGTGTCGAAGACGAACGTTCCAGGCGTAGACACAAAGCTCACGGGTACAAGAAACTGACCGTCGGAGCGACGAAGTTCAACTGATTGCCCCAAACTTCCAAGACTCGGCAGTGGCCCCACAAGTAGTTGTTGCTTCGAATAGCTCAATTTGAACGTAAGGTCTTGAAGAATATCGTTGCCGAGCACGCCGTCGACGGTTGTGCCCAAAGCTTGCGACAGAGGCGCTAGAGTAATCTCAGCCAGTTTCACATGTCTGAACACCGATTTACCAATTCTGAGAAACTCCGCCTCAGTAAAATCGACTGTCAGATTTCGGAAATTCTTGAGGATTTGCTCGGTTCCAACAGACTTTAATCCTAATTCCGTGGCAACAGAAGCATCGATCGACGATTCTTCGCTGCCGGTATCGAGCAGAAAGACAAGGTCGCGATCATGGATTTTACCTGGAACTAACACAGTGTCGCTGATGACCTCTATTGCTATGGATTCCTGCGCGCTCACCCAAAGGGGAGCAAACAGTGAAAGGAACAGAACGGACGTGCGGCAGAAGAGTTTCACGGCAACCAGAGGATGAGCGTCAATTGAAGTCCACTATAGCAGTAGCTTGAGAAACCTGCGGCGCATTTGCTTCAATTAGCTTCATCCGAAACGCGCAGACAAGTAGATTTTCTCGACGGTTCGCGATGATGATGCGGCAGCGGGGGGAGATGGCTGACAACAGTTCGGGCGCAGGAACCAACCGTGCAACCAACTCCATGGGTTCGGTATCCAACTCATGGGGAGTCGGTGACCGAGGTAATGTCTGTGTCCTTATGTCCCATGTTGTATAATCCCGCGAAGTGGCTTACGGCTGACTGAAATATGCGATCGCTGAGACATTGTAGAGTTGGTCAGCGCAGATGGCAGCGTGCGCTGATCATCCTTGCCATTTGCTCGCTGACGTTCAGTCTTGCAACTCGTTTTTGGGCTACCTCCGATTCTCCCTCTCATACCGTCCGGACTGTTGACCGCCGATCGGTCGAACCCAAACGGCAGCATCTTAATCGAGATGCGATTCGGTGGGTAGCGCCGGCTGCCGATTTCAGCATCATTGAACCCGCGCCGATCGAAGCCTCTCTGGCGCTCGCTGGACCTCCACTAACGAAGCACGTTTTCAGCGACAGCCTGTACAACAGGCCCCCTCCATCGTCTGATTTCTACCTTTAATTTTGTCCCGTAATTCTGTATTGCTTTTTATCCCGTTGTGGGTCGTGATGGGCGGTTTTCTGGCTGCTCTGACGGCATTTCGGTGGCGCGATTGGACGCGAACCGGATAGGGTCAAATTGAAAATTCGTGGAAAGGATTTCGCATGGCTCTTGAGTCTGCTACTAGCGTCGAGCATCTAGATGCTCTGCGACGTTTGGATACTTGCACGGTTTCGAACGCGATCGAGACCTTTCAGTTACGGCTACGAAACGCCGGCTTCGCCAACTCGCGCGTTCGGTGCGTCTTCGAAGATCTTCCGCCCATGGTAGGGTACGCGGCTACGGCCCGCCTGCGCAGCGGCGAGCCGCCGATCACAGGCTCTTACCACGATCGTACCGACTGGTGGAACAGCATTCTCCGAGTACCGGCACCGCGAATTGCGGTATTGCAGGATTTGGACGAACCGCCGGGCGTGGGGGCATTTCTTGGCGACATGCACGCGGCGATTTTGAGAGCGCTCGGTTGCGCCGGGTATGTGACGAATGGTGCGGTGCGAGAACTGCCGCGCGTAAGGGACACGGGTTTGCAGCTGTTTGCGGGAAATGTGGCGGTCTCGCATGCCTATGCCCACATCTTCGATTTTGGATCGCCGGTCAACGTGGGCGGCTTGGAAGTGCGTCCGGGCGACCTCTTGCATGGGGATCGGCACGGGCTTTTGATTGTACCCAAAAGGATTGCTCCTGAGATTCCCGCGGCTGCGGCGAAATTGCAGGCGGCAGAGCACAGGGTGATCCGCCTTTGCCAATCCCAGGAGTTTTCCGTGGAAAAGTTACGAAAAGTCCTTGAGGAGCTGAGTTAGTTACAGATTGCTGGCCCAGATGCCAGGAAGGGCTGGTGTTTAGATACTGATGAAACAACTTCGCAAAAAAAATGGTAAGCGGGCAGAAGCGTTCAACGCATTCGGTTGCATAAGCGTGGGCTTCGCGGTGATGCTGGTGGGCGCACTGTCATCGTGCAGCGGACACAATGAGAAGGTTGAGGCAAATGCTCAGCAGGCGGTCACGGTCGGGGTGACCAGCGTGGTGAAGAAAACGGTCAGCCGGCAAATTACTTTGTCTTCCGAATTAGTGCCCTTTCAAGAGATCGACGTCTATGCGAAGGAATCCGGCTACGTACAGAAACTGGACGTTGATTACGGAACCCATGTGAAGGCAGGGCAGGTGATGGCCGTCCTGGAGATTCCGGAGTTGCAGGCGCAGCTGCAGCAGGATGAAGCCGAGATCAAGAACGCGATGAACCAGGTAAGCCGGGCGGATCACGAACTGCAACGCTACAACGCGCAATACAACGCCCTGCACCTTGAATACACGCGATTGCACCAGGTTTTCGAGACTCAGCCTGGGATCGTGGCGCAACAGGAAGTTGACGACGCCCAGGGCAAAGACCTTGCCGCCAGCTCTCAAGTCGACGCCGGAAAAGCGGCACTGGAAGCGGCCCAGAGCCAGTTGGCAGCGGCCAAAGCGAAGCTTGCTCACGACCAGACCCTATTCGACTATGCCAAAATCACGGCCCCCTTCTCCGGAGTGGTGACTGAACGCTATGCGAACCTGGGAACTCTGGTTCAGGCGGGAACGAGTTCGAGTACACAGGCAATGCCGATCGTACGGCTTTCTCAGGACGATCTGTTTCGCCTGGTCATTCCTATTCCGGAGTCGTACGTTCGGTACATTCGCATCGGAGATCCAGTGAATGTTCACGTTCCTTCCCTGAACCGGACTTTTCCTGGCAAAGTCGCGCGCTTCTCCGTGGATGTGAGAGCCGACACGCGCACCATGCACACCGAAGTCGACGTTCCGAATCCGGAGCGCGTGCTCATGCCGGGCCTCTATGCCGAAGCCGGAGTTGCGCTTGACGAAAAAGCAAACGTTCCCACAGTGCCCTTGCAGGCTGTAAGTCATCAGGGCAATAGAACAACTGTTTTTGTGGTGAATCGTGATGGGGGACTGGAGGAGCGCACGGTGGAGCTCGGTCTGCAGACCACCACTGATGCAGAAATCCTTTCGGGATTGAGCGAAGGAGAGCAGGTTGTGGTCAGCGACCGCAGCGGCCTAAAGCCGGGTCAGAAGGTTCACCCGCAAGCCACGTCCGTGATGCAGTACCAGGAACAGAATGCCCAGTAGCAGCACGATCGGATAACGTTTATGCCGGGATTTTCAATTCGCAATCCGTACTTCATCATCGTGATCTGCCTGGTGCTGCTGGTGATTGGCGTGACCAGTATCGCGCGAATGCCGATAGATTTATTTCCGCCCATCAACCTGCCGGAAGTGGTGGTAGCAACTTTCTATTCGGGCATGCCGCCGGAGGACATTGAAACCGACATTACCGATCCTCTGGAGCGTTTCTTTACGCTGGCTGCGGGCGTCGATCACATGGAGTCCCGGTCGCTTCTGGGCGTGAGCATCATCCGGGTGTACTTCCAGCCAGGGACGAGCCCGGATGCGGACGTGACCGAGTTGTCGAACCTGGCTCTGGCAGACTTGAAGCGGCTGCCACCGGGAACTCTGCCGCCAGTCGTGCTGAAATTCGACGCCTCCAGCTTGCCGGTCGCGCTGGTTACGGTGAAGGGAGAAGGCCTCAACGAAACTCAGCTTCACGATTATGGGCAGTTTCAGATTCGCAACCAGATCGCGGTGGTGCCGGGCGCGGAGATTCCTGGCGTGTTCGGCGGAACCTACCGTCAGATCATGGTCTATGTCGATCCGTACAAGTTACTGTCGCGTCAATTGAGCCCGATGGACGTGGTGGGAGCGGTGAACGATGCGAACCTCATCCTGCCGGCGGGCGACGTGAAGATGGGTCCTTACGATTATTTCGTTTATTCCAACAGCCTGGTCGACAACATGGACCAGTTGGGCAAACTTCCGCTCAAGGTCAAGGGACACTCCTGGGTTACGGTGAACGATGTTGGCAAGGCGGAAGATTCCCACCAGATTCAAACCAACATCGTTCGTATTGATGGGCAGAAGTCTGTTTATATCCCGGTGATGAAGCAGGGAGGCGATACCAACACCATCGCCGTGGTGGACGGGCTTCGCGAACTGACTAAGCATCTGTATGACATTCCCAAGCAGATGGTCACCAGCATTGTGTTCGACCAGTCTGTGTACGTGAAGGAAGCCATCAAAACGGTATTGCACGAGGGCTTTCTGGGGCTGATTCTTACCAGCCTGATGATCCTCATTTTTCTGGGAAGCTTTCGGGCCACGTCGGCCGTGCTGCTCTCCATCCCGCTATCTGCGCTGGCGGCGTTTGTTGTGCTGGCTTTGATGGGGGGCACGGTAAACACGATGATTCTGGGCGGGATGGCGCTGGCTTTTTCGCGCGTGATCGATAACTCGGTGATCTCACTGGAAAACATTTACCGCCATCTGGAGATGGGAGCCGTGCCCATGGTTGCGGCCGAAGTTGGGGGCGCGGAAGTGAACCTGGCCGTGCTGGCGGCGACCCTGGTGGATGTGGTTGATTTCTTTCCGGTGATTTTTCTGTATGGGGTGTCCAAGTTTCTGTTCTCTGCTTTAGCTCTGGCGTTCTGCTTGTCCCTGCTGGCTTCATTTGTCGTAGCCATGACGGTAATTCCCTTGTTCTGCTCCCGGTTCCTGAAGGCTGTACCGCACGCTGCCGAGCATCAGCATTACGAGATTGAACCGGAACAGGCGGTGAGCCAATCCTGGATGGACAGGTTCAATGCCCGCTTCAACCGGATGTTCAACAAGATTCTGGATTATTACGAGCATTGGGTTAGGCGTGCGCTGGTGCGCCCGGGATTGACCGTGTTGGCATTGAGCGGTCTGTTTGTGGTCAGTTTGGCGATCTATCCACTGCTCGGGTTGGCGTTGTTCCCGAAGACGGACGCGGGGCAGTTCACGATCAACCTCAAAGTTCCGACCGGGACCCGCATCGAAGTGACGGATCAATACATTGCCAAGGTGGAAGACTTGATTCGCCATACGGTGGAAGCGAAGGATCTTAAGCTGATCGTGTCCAATATTGGGGTGGTGCCGGATTTCTCTGCGTTGTACACCAGCAATGCCGGTCCTTATACCGCGACCGTCCAAGTGCAGTTGAACGAACCCCACCACTTGAGCAGTTTCGAATACATGGACCAGGTTCAGAGCAGGATGGCGAGACAGTTTCCGGACATTCGGACATTCTTCTCGAGTGGCTCGATGGTAGATGCCATTCTGAATGCCGGCATGCCTGCGCCGATTGACGTGCAAGTGAGCAGCCCGGATTTAACGCAGATTTATGGCATCGCGCAGAACCTGGCCACGCAAATTCGACAAGTCCACGGGGTGGGCCAGGTTTATATCCCGCAGGACATGAATTACCCAACACTGCGCCTCGACGTTGACCGTGTGCATGCGGGAGAGTTGGGACTTACGCAGAAAGACGTGGTGGACAACGTCATCACCGCGCTTAATTCCAATTACATGATTGCTCCAAATTACTGGGTGGATCGTAAGAGCGGCAACGATTATTACCTGACGGTGCAGTTTTTCGAAAAAGGTCAACCCGCTATTCACGACATGGCTGACTTCGGACAGATTCCCTTGCGAGATCCGGCCAATGCAGGTGGAATGGGCTGCGGTCCGACTGGCGCCGGCGGCGCTGCGTGGGCCTGCGGTGGACAGGGCAGGCCGATTACGGTGCTCAACAATGTTGTGAACGTGAGACAGGTTCAGACGCCGACCGAGGTCGACCACTATCAGATTCAGCGAGCCATGGACGTCTATGTGACGCCAACGGGAGAGGATCTGGGCCGGGTCACCAGTTCGATACGCGACATTCTGGCGAAAACCAAGATTCCCGGCAACGTACGAGTGAATCTCCGGGGGATGGTGCAAGGCATGGAGGCGTCGTTCAAGAGCTTTGCGTTGGGATTCCTGATCTCCTTTTTGCTGCTGTTCCTGATTCTCACGGCGCAATTCAAATCTTTCATTGATCCTTTCCTGATCATGTTGGCGATTCCGATGGGATTTGTCGGTGTGCTGATCATCCTTCCGCTCACCCACAGCACGCTGAATGTGATGTCGCTGATGGGCGTGCTCATGCTGGTTGGCATCGCCGACTCCAATAGCATTCTGATTGTGGATTTCGCTCACAATCTGGAGCGGCAAGGTATGACGCCGGCCGATGCGGTCATTACCGCGTGCCGGGTGCGTCTGCGGCCGATTTTGATGACTTCGCTGGCGACCATTATCGGCATGATTCCCCTGGCGCTGAAACTGGGGACTGGAGCCGAGCAATACACGCCCATGGCGCGCGCGATCATTGGAGGCCTGACTTCGTCGGTTCTTTTGACCATCTTCATCGTGCCTGCTGCGTACTTGCTGGTTTACGGCCGACGCAAGGAGCAGGCCGCGGAGGCCTTGCCCGGGGAGCATGAATGAGGGAACGACGTTCTCAGCTCGCCGATATTCCAGTTGTCATCCCGAGCGAAGTGAGGGATCTGGGTTCTTCTTTTGATCGGCGAACACCTGGGTTCCTCGTCGCTTTCGCTCCTCGGAATGACAGAGGATGCGTTTGTCAGCATTCTTTCTGGCGAAGAGCGCTGGTGCTTGGCGCCGTCCTTTCTCTTACGATCAGCGTTGCAACCAGGTACAGCACGGTGGTGCGCCACGAAGCTGCGACAAAGATCCTAACGTCGCAATCTCTCGATGCCAAACGGCAGCATCTGCTGAAGGACGGTCTGCACTGGTCGGCTCCTGCTGCGACGTTGGTTTTGTTCGAACCCACGCAGGTTCTCGTCGCCGGATTGCCCGCCGTTCCCCTCGGGCCTCAACTTTATGCGACAGATTTCCTATATAGCCGGCCTCCTCCATCCCACTGAATTTCTTTCGAAAGGAACCTGTAAACCGATTCCGACGCGAAACGTTGGTTGGAATCGGCGGTTCGAATCAGCGGGCGGCGCGCCCTGCGACTTTGGCAGGCGCTTTGATGGAGAAGATCATGCGGAAAAATATCGCTATCGGCATCGCAGTGTTGGTGATTGCGCCCATGCTGAATGCCTCTCCGGCTCGAAGCAAGGCGAATCCGTTTGTGCGGGGAACTGTGATTGAAGTGCAGAAGCAGAAAGTCTATTTCCCAGATTACGCGATCGGGGGCAGCAATCCTTCCGATGCGCCCCTGACCTCGCGGTACTACGCTTACCGGGTTTCTGTGCGCGTCGATTGCAAAACTTATGTTGGCTGGTACGAGACAGTGTTGAACTACTTGCCCTCGGAATTTACTCCTAATGAGCCGATCCAGGTGCGCTTGACGAAACGTGTCATGTATTTTGATCTGCCCTATGATCCGGATTTGAAGATGGGAATTGTTCGCCGCAAAAAGGTGTGTAGGGCGAACCGCTAATATCTGCCTGTAGAAGCGTAGCTAACTGCGTTTCTGCGACCATCAAATCCGCAGCGTACGGACCCACGCCTGGGACGGTGCGGATTACGAGGACGGAGGATATCTCGATCTCTAATGTCTGGAAGGCTCGTCCGATGAAGCCAAAACAATATGCAGTTTCAATCGTCTTGCTGGCTCTCTTAGCGTTACTGGCGCCGATTTGTTCACATGCGCAGGTATCGGTCGGGGTCTCGCATGCCGACGATCTCCCACCTGCTCCCAACCCGCAATTAACCGAAAGTTTGCGTGGGGTGGCGATGCCGCGCACAGCTGCAGCCTTGGCGGCTACCTATCCTCCCCAGAGCGGGGCGCAATCGTCTGCCCCTGCCGGTCAGGCAGCGGCTCCGTCCAATCCAACTCCTGGCGGAGTAATGCGTCTAACCCGCACTGAGGCGGAACAGTTGGCCATCAAGAATAATCCTCGGATCAGCGTTGGACGTCTGCTCGCCTTGGCACAGCACCAGGTTTATCGTGAGACCCGAGCGGCCGAACTGCCCACCCTTAACGGAGCTATCACTGCTTCCGAGACAAATGAGGGAAGCCGCATCGGCATAGGCGAACTCAACGCCCCGCGTCTGCTGGATCATGCCGGCGCCGGCGTTGTCTTCACGCAGCTGATCACTGATTTCGGACGTACCATTAACCTCGTTTCCTCCTCAAAGCTTCGCGAGAAGGCTCAAAATGCCAGTGCCCTCGCAACCACGGAAGACATAGTTCTGGCTACCGATCAAGCTTTTTACAACGCCCTTCAGGCCCAGGCTTTGCTCAAAGTGGCTCAGCAGACCGTCAGCACCCGGCAACAGGTCGAAAGTCAAGTCGACGAACTCGCTAAGAACAAGTTGCGATCAACTCTGGACTTGTCGTTTGCCCAGGTCAATCTGTCGCAAGCCAAACTGCTGGAGCTCGATGCGCAGAACAATGTTGACTCAACTATCGCCGCGTTGACTGCGGTCCTTGGTTTCGATAAGCAGATCCGCTACGAATTGATCGAGGAAAATACGCAATTACCTGCTCCTCCACCGGACATCGACGTGCTCACGAATCTCGCCCTGCAACAACGTCCTGATCTGCAGGCGCTCACCTATAACCAAATGGCAGCGGAAAAATTCCGTCGCGCTCAACGCGACTTGCTTCTGCCTTCCATCAACGCACTGGGCGTGTTGGGTGGCACTCCAGTACGTCCTGACTGTGTCGATGGCGTCTGCTCTCCCAACTATTTCACTTCCAGTTGGTTCGGGGCTGTCGGAGTCAACATGAATATTCCGATCTTTAACGGATTCTTGTTCACCGCACAGGCTTCGGAAGCAAATTTCAATGCAAAAGCTGCCGCGGAAAGTGCCCGCGACTTGCACGACGTGGTGGTACGCGACGTTCGCACCGCCTGGCTGTCCGCGAACACGGCATTTCAACGGGTCGGTGTGGCCGCCGAACTCGCCAAAGAAGCCGACTTGAGCCTCAGCCTCGCCCAAAGCCGTTATCAATTGGGATTGGGCTCGATCGTCGAACTGAGCCAGGGACAACTGCAGCAGGCCGATGCCGCTATCGGATATGTGAACGCTCAGTACCAGTACCGGCTTGCGCTCTCCACACTGAATTTTGAGATCGGAGCCCAGCCCTGAGGCAGTTTTGAGCACGAGACGGCGGGAACCTTAACAGTCATGTATTCGTTCATTCGTCAGGCGCTGGCCGGGTACCGGAGGAAACAAAACTCATCGTTGGTGCGAAGGCGGCGCCGGAGGAAGTTACCACTCAGTACCCGCCAATGGATGATTCTTTGCCTTGGCATTGCCGCACTTGTGGGGACGATATTCATATTCGCGCTGGTGTACCTACAACCGGGTAGGTGAAAGGGTCGATGTAGCTCAAATGGCGCCATGTTAGGCATCGTCGAACACCCTCGTCCCGCGGCCTTACATCGACGAGGCGTCTTTCAAATTCTGATAACATTTTGGATTCTACTGAGGAACATCGGCAGCAAGAACTCATTCTTGGACATGACCGACGGCGCAAGAGGAACGACGGGAGGGATTAACGACCGTTGCCGGAGCCGCGCACTTCGGTATCGATACGATCGACAAAGGCATAGAGGCCTAGGGAAATCAAGAACATCACACCTGAAAAGATCGCGGCTGGCAGTGCAGTATGACGGTTTCCGCCCAGGAAGGACTCCAAAGCGGCGCTCAATAGCCAGATTTGTACGATCAGAAGAACGGTGATCAGAGACATCGCTCCCGCGATGGCGGTCAAGCCACGATTTTGAGGAGGCAGGTCGTTCGAAGTCGGCATTTCGTTAACCCTTCACCTCAATCGCAACTAATTGTTCGCCTCGTGCTTCGAGAACAATACGCGGTAGAGGGCGTGACGGAGGCCCTTGCAGGACGGCGCCATCCTTGATCGAGAAGAACCCCTGGTGGCACGGACATTCAAGTCTGTTCTCCGCCTGCGAATAATAGACTGCGCATGAAAGATGAGTGCATTTCTGACTGTAGCCTACGTATTCGTCCTGAGCGATCCGGATCATGATGCAGCGGTCATCTCTTGTCGGATAGCTGAACAGCTTCACTCCCCCGACCGGAATCTCTCCGAGCTGGGCTACAGGTTGCTGCGGGTAGACGGGAGCCTTGTAGAAAAGCGAACGAATCAGAATCCAAATGTTGCCCACGAACATGCCGAGGCTGGTCAAGACGAGAAATTTCGTGAGTTGGCGCCGCGTCACGTAGCGCTCGTCCGCGGTGCGAACCGAGAACTCTTCCTTCCAGAGGGGTTCGCTAGTCCCTCGTCGCAACCAGTTCATGGTTCTCCTCCCACATGTAATCCACAACATCCATGGCGATGGCCTCTCGTTCGGCTGGAGCCATCATGTAAACCTTGGTCGTGATCTTCTGGCTGCCGAAATAGAAAATATTTGTCGGCTTCTCATGGCGGCTGGCAATCTCCTCTGGTCTAGCGTAAGACAGTGCTTGGCTCGGGCAGACGGTCGCGCACATAGGCCGCTTGCCGATGGAAGTGCGGTCATAGCACATGTCGCACTTCATCATCTGCTGCTCGGGAATCATCATCTTCGGGATTCCGAAGGGGCAGGCAAACACGCAGTTGTTGCAGGCGATGCATCGCGGTTTGAGCGAGGAGTGGACGATTCCATCCTCGCCCTTCTTGATTGCATCTGCCGGACAGACCTGTGCGCAGGTGGGCTCGTCACAATGCCAGCATACGTATGCGGCAGAGCGGATGCTCTCTTTCCGCTCGATGAAGTCGAAGTTGATCATCGACTTTCCCCGGTGGGTATCGCATTCCTCGCACGCCTGTAAACACGACTGACAACCAATACAGCGCGAGGGATCGACATAGAATTCGTATCCGAACACTAGTCGCCTCCCCTCGGTCTGCCGTTTTTGTGTGCGGTACGATCATCGGGAGACTCATCAGGTCCCTGCGCTTTGGCAATCCAGCACGCCGAAACCTTGAACTCCGGAATCTTGCTGCGAGGATCGAGTGTTCGGTGAGTAAGGCGGTTTGCGCTGCGAATGCCGGCCCAGTGGTATGGAATGAAGACCGTGTCTGGCCGAATGGTTTTCGCTACCATGATGCGAATCGTCAGATCATCGCGCCGCGTCGTCACCGTGATCCACTCGCCGTCTTTGATCCCGTGCTGTTCCGCCAGACGCGGATGAATCTCCGCCCGAGGTTCGGGATTCTGGTCTACTAACGCTCCGATACGCCGGGTTTGTGTTCCGGACAAGTACTGGCTGACCACTCGGCCGGTGGTCAGGAACAACGGGTATTCTTCACTAATCGGATCGCCGCTGGGACGCCACTCTGTGACGTTGAAGTGAGCTTTGCCATCGTGGGTATAAAACCTCTTGTCGACGAATAAGCGCGGAGTGCCGGGGTGGTCGAGCGATGGGCAAGGCCAGAAAATACCCATCTGTGCGTCCACTCTCTCGTAAGTGATGCCGTAGTAGTCGGCTACACCGCCCCGCGAGGCGACCCGCAGCTCTTCAAGAATGTCGGCGGGATTCTTGAATGGAAAGTACTGGCCGCGCCCCAGTCGGTGTGCCAAATTAATGATGATGTCGGAATCGCATCGCGCATCGCCGGGCGGATCGATGCTCTTTTTCCAGTGAATGACGCGACCCTCGGCACTGCAACCGAGTCCGTCTTCTTCTTCATGCAGACTACCCGGAAGAACGACATCGGCATGATGGGCAGTTTCGGACAGAAAGAAATCGACAACGCCGAAATACTCCAGCTTCGACAACGCTTCGCGGGTGAAGTTCGCATCCGGGAGTGAAACCAGCGGGTTGAAACACATGCAAAGCAGTCCCTTAATCTCGCCGCTGTGGATTGCGTTCATGATTTCTTGCGCGGTGTAGCCCGGTTGGGGAAGTTCTTCGGGCTTGATGCCCCAGACGCCGGCAACGTACTCGCGGGCTGCAGGATCGGCAAGAGACCGTTGGCCGGGAAGCTGGTCGCACTTCTGCCCATGCTCGCGCCCACCTTGCCCGTTTCCCTGGCCGGTAATCATCGTGGGCCCCGCGCCCTCGCGACCAATGTTTCCGGTGGCGAGAGCAATGTTGAGCACCGCCAGGCAATTCTCCACACCTTTGGACTGATGCTCCAGTCCTCGAGCGTGCATCATGATGACCCGCTTCGATTTTCCAATCCACCGCGCCGCCTTCTCAATGGACTCTGGCGGCACGCCTGTCATCTCACTTACTCTGCGGAGATCCCACTGCTTGGCAGACTCGGCGACGGCTTCAAATCCCGTGGTGTATTGGTCGATGAATTCCCGATCCTCCAATCCGTCACGCAGGATGACGTGTAGCATTCCCATCAGTAGTGCGAGATCAGTTCCCGGGCGCAACGGAAGATAGAGATCAGCGTTTCGCGTAATGGGGGTCATTCGGGGATCGGCGACGATAAGTTTTCCGCCCTTATCGCGACAGCGCCAGATGTAGTCCGTCGTGATTGGAGCACACTCGCCGATGTTCGCGCCGATCACAAACAACACTTCTGCTTTGGGGATCTCGCTCCAAGGGATCGGACTTCGGTCGACGCCGAACACAAGTTTGTAGGCCGTTCCGGCAGAAACCATACAGAGTCGCCCGTTGTAGTCGATGTGACGAGTTCCCAAGGCCACGCGGGCGAATTTGCCGAGCAGGTACGATTTTTCAGTTGAAAGCGATGCGCCGCCGTAGATGGCGATGGCGTCTTTGCCATACTTTTCCTGGATCTCGCGCATTCGGCTAACCGTGAAGTTCAATGCCTCGTCCCAGGACGTGGGACGAAATCCCAACTCACCGCGCATCAAGGGCGCAAGCAGACGGTCCGGATGATTGCCCTGGAGATAACGCTTCACTCCCTTTGGGCAGAGCATGCCATGGTTAAAGGGGAACTCCTCCCAAGGCTCGAACCCGATGACCCGATTCTCGCGGACCTTTAATTGGATTCCGCATTGCTGTCCGCAAAAACAGCAATGTGTCTTAACCAGCTTCTCTGCAGCGTGGATGGATTCGTCGTTCCAACCGCCGGGCGGTTTGTAATTCAGATGTGGGCCGAATTGTTCTTTGAGGATCTCTTCGGAAACAGGAGCCTTAGCCATTCGCTTCCTCTTTCAATCTCAGTTGCGCAAGAGAAATTGACTTGCGCTTGCAGGCTGGACACAGTTCCTGCCAATTGCCCACGGGCCCCGACATCGAATAGTTGAATCCGACTTGCGGCAGCACGCGTTTCAAATCGTCAACATGCATTAGGGATGCGTAGCGCTCGCCACAATGTGCGCAGATTGCGCCCTCGCCTTCCTCACCGGCACGCTGGTAGAGTTTCACTCCCAGCTGCGCGGGACGCTGAAAAATGTGAAAGAACTTCCCAAATGGAAGATAGAGCAAAGCGGCGACGACCGTGATCGCGTGCAAAATGGCAATAAAATCGTAGAAGCTGCCACCGAGCCACTCTTGGGAAACCGTCAAGGCCAAGCCCGTGATCGATATGGCGAAGAGCAAGATCAGCGGCCAGAAATCCATGGCCAGCGTTTGAACCGCGCGCGCTCCCTCATCCCGCATGCGGCGCCACAGGGAAAGCGCAATTCCGCCCAGCACCAAAACCGCTGCAATATCAAGGCCATGAAAAAGAATCAGAGCAGTGAACGTGTGCAAATGAAACCTGCCTGCCGGAAACCCGAACAGGTGGGTGACATATATCATCTGATCGTTCGGGGCGCTGGTGAAATTTATCCATCCGAACACCAAAGGGAATGTGATCATCAGCGCCAGTACGCATCCCCAGAAAATCATTTGATGCATCGCCCAACGCAGCCTTGAGCGTTGGGCGATGAATGTCTGCGCGAGGAGATTCGTTCCTGCCAATGTAACGATGTGCACAAAGCTTCGAATTACTCCTCTTTCCTTGAATAGTTGCCATCCACGCTGCCAGTACACGTAGGTTGGAGGCTTTCGAATCCAGACGGAGTAGTGGTAAATGACGCCCCATGTCGCGAAGATAATTGCGAACGTGTAAATCACCAGCGCAGCATCGAAGTTCTGCAGATTGCGTGAGCCCAAGACTATGGCGGCGATCAGAACGAGAGTCCATAGCGTGGCCCAGGCTCCTGCGCGCACTTGGTCGGCGGTGCGGATCAGGGCAGGAGGAAGTTTCGCCGCAAGGGCTTCTTCCCGCGTCAAGAAGACGCTGCCATTCATCCACCAGAGAACACAGGCCAACGCCGACAATAAGAGAAATCCCGGCCAAACCACTCCGAGCCGGTCACGAAACATGCCTAGAAGCAGAGGCGGAAAAAATCCACCCATTCCACCCATCGCTCCCACCAGTCCGGTAACAGTAGCTCGTTGAGTCGGGAAATATCGAGGTACAAGCTGAAACACAGCGCCGTTGCCGATGCCAAGCAAGGCAGCGCATCCCAGCGCGCCCACCGTAAACGGCAGCATCGATTGCACTCCCAGCAACAATCCGAAAGCCGCCACTGCGGGCAGAATCCATGAAAGAACTCGCGATCCGCCAATGCGGTCAGACAGCCATCCACCGAGCGGACGGCAAAGAGTGGCGAGCACGACGAATCCGGCCGTTCGGAAGCCAGCGTCGGCGGGTCGCAAACCGAATTGATCGCGCAGCAGCGTTGGCAGATAAATCGAGAAGGCAACGAATCCACCAAAGGTCAGAAAATAGAATGCCGCCAGTGCCCACGCCAGAGGCTCGCGGGCGAGTACGCTGAGCATCTCAGACAGGCTCTTGGGGCGAGCAGCATGGGGAGCGTTTCGAGCGAAGATAACGAACAGCACTGCCCAGGCGAAAAGGATGACCGACATTCCCCAATAGACAGTGCGAAACCCGTACGCGGCAGCTACCACCGGCCCAAGGAAGACCGCGGCAGACTGGCCAATATTCCCTAAGCCATACACGCCGAGCGCGCTGCCTTGGCTCTCCATCGAAAACCAGCGGGAGACATACCCGACGCCAACGGCGAATGACGACCCCGCTATTCCGAGAAGGAACGCCACAACGAGCAGATTCCGATAGCTTGTAGCGGCCGGGACCAAGGCCACTGGCACGGCGACAAAGAACATCAGAACGCTGAAAACAACACGGCCTCCAAAGCGGTCGGCCAGCATTCCTATCGGAATGCGCGCGAGCGCGCCCAGCAGAACTGGCACTGCCACTAGAAAGGCAGTTTGTGTCGCTGACAGATGAAACTGTTGACGGAAAAGCGGAGCGAAGGCACTGATGAGGCCCCAAGCCGCGAAGCAGACAGTAAAAGATACGGTGCCAAGCAGCAGATGCTTATTCTGCGCCGACTCCGGATTCTCCGCTTCGATGCTCGTCGGCAAGGCCATTTGCAAATTGTATTCCTGAGTCGCTAGCAACAGTAACTTCGGTTCTGTTCCCACGTCACTCGCTCTGCTCCTGCGTGGTCGCTCGGCGCTCGCGCACCCCGCGCACTCGCCCAGCGAGCGCACGAAGGCGGTAATCTGGTGACCATGTTCGAGCTTCCTCCTCCGGCAGAGCCCGAGGCGGTGTGATGCCAGCCTTTTGGCCAGCCATTGATCGATGCGACTCCCGCATAAATCATCGTCCCCCCGATGCTGAGCCGGAAAGATTGCCTTTCGACAAAAGTCAGTTGGCGAGACCTAACTGCGGTTCCGGGCTAGCCCCATAGCGGTCCGAAACTGTGCGACCGTCGTTTGCGCACTATCCTTCGTTCGGCGAATGCTTACCTGTCAACCGGGCGAGGGCTTCCAATACAGGTCATCGGATCCTAATCTCGGTGAGACGATTTATGGGTCACTTCTTGTTTGCCGACCACTTGCACTGGAATGGAAAGGTATTCCCAAGAATTCTGTGAAGACGCATTGCGATTCCTGAACGGTGTGGTGCCCAGCCTTTGTTCCAGCAGCACTTCACTCCCTTCATCGGAATCCATCGGCGCGTCGCAGCCTGATCGCCTTCGCAGCCTGTGAAAAACTAAGGCGTCGCTCAAACAAGGCAACGCCGTGCGCTCTCGATTTCGATATTCGGAAGCATCACATTTTCTGTCTTCATCTTCCCCGAAGGAGCACTGCGAGCCAACTTTTACGGGCAATCAATTTCGCGCAAGAACCAGTCGTTCAATATGGAAACGTGGAGTCAAGAGGGCCTGCGCTATTTCGTGATCGGCGACGCAAGTGCCCCTGACCTGGACAACCTCGCGAAATTGTTCAGGGCCGAGTAAACACTGCTTCCGTTGCTCCCCCGAAGTACCGGCTTTTTACGAAGGGATGATGTGGCGCTTGATCGCGTACTGCAGCAGTTCAGCATTTGTCTTCAACCCCAGCCGTTCCATGATGCTGTATTTGTGGAAGGCCACGGTCCCCGGCTTCAAGTTTAAAATGTTGGCAATTTCCTTCATCGACTTGCCCTCCGCCAGCAACTGGAGGACTTCCCTCTGCCGCGCGGAGATTCGTTTCTCGGCGTCGTAGATCTGTCCGCTACGCAGCAGGAAGTTGACCGTGTCTTGCGTGATCATGGGCGACAGGTAGGATTCGCCTTTCAGGACGCGCCGGATGGCCAAGATCAGTTCTTCGGCAGCCGACGTCTTGACCACGTATCCCGAGGCCCCGCGCCGAAACGCCTCTGCCGCCACATCCGACTCCAGGCTCATGGTCAGGAAAACAAGCTTGACCGACGGCAGGAAGTGTTTGACCTGCTCGCCCGCGTCCAATCCGTTCAACTGCGGCATTGCAATATCCACGATCACAACATCCGGTTTGAGCTCAGCCGCCATCTGCAATAAAGCGCGTCCATCGCCCACGATCGCGACCACTTCAAATTCTGGTTCCAACAGATTCTTGCAGGCCTCAGCCAACAAGAGATGATCATCCGCAATCAGCAGCCGCGCCCGCTTGTTACGTTCCATGACAACACCTTGTTCACGGGGCCAGCCGTCGTCTCGATTCTGTCCCGTAATAACGACGGTGGAATTGTGGTCCCTCATTCGCCGCGCCTCAACTCGATGCCGGGCCACATTCCATTGGCCCCATCGTTCGAGGTCTGGTGGCTTCGTCAGGCAAATGCTAGCCGCAAACGCCTTCCGATATACCTACTACTTCTGCCAGTCTTTTGCCCTGCACCTTGAGCAGCGGCCGAATGTCAGCATAGGCCGCAACCGGCTCGCGGCACTCTCATGGACCCGGTTTTGCTGACAAGTCCGGCTGGATTTTTCAAAGCATGGACTCGCAATTGCCCGCGAGGACCGGCATTCCCGGCCAAACTGGCAGAATCTCCCGCGCAAACTAGCACATTTAGTAGTGTGCGAGAGGCAGATAGCTTTCTAACATTTCCTCAGTACAGAGAAGTGAATCTGTCCAACTGGCCATGCTTTTGTTTGAGAGATCGGCTTACAGGATTCAGGCGCACTTTCAGTCTCGACAAATGTACGGTTGAGTGGAGAAGAAGGAAACTTACATGAATAAGCAAATTGTGAGCTTCGCGTCTATATTGCTGTTTGCGGTCTGTTCAGTCGCACAAGATATACCCAAGGAAGAAATTTACGGCGGTTACACCTTCGTTCGGTTTAACGCTTCGGCTCCTGTCAACGCCTTCACCGCAAACGGCGGGGTCGGCTCCTTCCAGTACAACTTCAACAAGTGGATTGGACTTGCCGCGGAACTGGGCGGTGTTCACAACGGCGCGCTGAGCATCAGCAGCAGCGGCACCCTCACACCCGACCAAACTGCTTTCACCTATCTGTTCGGACCGCGTGTTTTTTTTAACAAGGCCGGCGTGGTCTCGCCGTTCCTGGAGTTCCTGGCCGGGGGCGTGCACAATTCGAGAAGTTTCTCTCTTCCGAACTCGCTCATTCCCGTAGGTTCCACTGCTCCGCCGGGGGTCACGGTAACCCCAGGCCCCACAACTACAAAATTTGCCAGCACGCAGACCGCAGCTGCGATGGCTGTGGGCGGAGGCATCGACATCCGGCTGAGTCGGCTGATCAGTTTTCGCCCGGTTCAACTCGACTACCTGCCGACCCATTTCTCTCCATTCAACATTACCAACGCACCGGGAAACATCAACGCCACCAAGTGGCAGCAAAACCTTCGCTACTCCACCGGCCTGAGTTTCCGGTTTGGAGGGGCACCCCCGCCGCCGCCAAAGGCTTCCTGTTCCGTTGCCCCCACGGAAGTGCTGCCCTGGCAGGGACCGGTCAAGGCCTCTCTGCAAACCGCGGACTTTAATCCCAAACACCCTATTACGACCGACTGGAAGGGTACGGGCGGAAACGTGAATGGGGACAACACGTCAGCCACGATAGATACTACGACGCTGACTCCGGGCAGCTATACCGTCACTGCGGTTGTCACCGATCCAAAGGAGAAGAAGATGAACTCTGCCTCCTGCTCGGCGTCGTTCACCGTGAAACAGCCTCAACCGCCTCAGGTGGCTTGCTCGGCTACTCCGACGACCGTACATCCTGGCGATCCGGTCAACCTCAGCGTCCAGGGCAGCAGTCCTGACGGGAGCCCGATTAAGGACCGCAATTTCTCCGCTAGCGCCGGATCCGTCAAGGAAGGCGAGACCACGGCGGGCGGACAGCCCGGCCAATTCTCGTCCACTGCCGTTCTGGATACCAGCAACGCTCCACCGGGACCGCTGAATGTGACGGTCAATGTCACCGACGTGCACGGCCTAAGCGCCACCTGCGTGGCAACCGCCAACGTAGAAGCGCTCCCGGCGCCGGTCACCATAGTCAGCGAAAGCCTGATCAGCGATTGTGAGTTCAAGAATGCAAAGAAGCTTGCTCGCATCGACAACGAATGCAAGGCCGTGCTGGACGAAGTTGCTCTTCGCCTGCAGCATGAACCCAATGGCAAACTCGTGGTCGTGGGCTATGCCGAAGAGGAAGAGGAAGTTGAAGTCAACAACGTCGAGTCTCTTCGGGCGTACAATGCAAAGTCGTACCTCACTGGCGGAGAAGCCAAACAGCAGATTGACGCCACTCGCATAGAAGTTCGAAAGAGCGACGCCCGGGACACTGGCAAGAAAGCACAGTTCTACTTTGTCCCGGAGGGTGGAACATTCACCGTGAAAGACACCATCGTTGTGGACGAGAGTTCCTTACCAGCGGATAAAACCGGTGCTCCGAAGAAAACGAAAGCTTCGAAACAACAAGCCGCTGCATCCACCCCGCCTGCAGAGTAGAAGTGCGCAACCACAATTCCGTGAGGCTGACTGCACGCCAGCCAGCCTCACGGACCAACCAAAACGAAAGGATGACACTATGATGCAGAACCGCAAAACAAGAACAAGAATTGGATACGCCGCGGTGGTGCTTTGCCTCGCAGTCGGAGTGGCCTACGGCGCATCAAACGGCGAGAAGGTCAAAGTCCAGGGAATGATTACCGGAAGAACCGGGGAATCAGTGACCATCAAAACCAATGACGGCAGCACCGTCACCATCGTGCTTGACGATAATACCAAGGTCCAACAGCCCAAAGGTCTCGGCCTCCGTAAGAAGCAGATGTCCGCCACCGTTCTGGTGCCGGGGCTGAAAATCTCAGTCGACGGCGTCGGCGATGCCCAGAGCCGCGTCGTTGCCAAAACCATTAACTTCAATTCGGACGACTTGGAAACGGCTGAAGCCATTCAGGCCGGCTTGACCCCAACCAAGCAAGCGGTCGCGACCAATCAACAGAATATTGCGGCGAACAAACAGGCCACTCAAACCAATGCCCAGGGCATCGCAGCGAACCAGGTGCAGACTGCAGCCAACAAGCAGCAGATTGCTAACAATCAGGAGCAGATCGACGCCAACCAGCAGCAGATTCAGGCAACCACGAAGCGCTTCGATGATCTTACTGACTACGAGAATAAGGGTCAGGCAACAGTCAACTTCGCAGTCGGGAGCGCAACAATTTCGGCTTCCGACAAGGCCGCGCTCAAGCAACTGGCGCAGAGTGCTACCGGCCTTACTGGCTATATCATCGAGGTTAAAGGTTATGCCGACTCCACGGGGAACGCCGCGATGAACCAGCAGTTGAGCATGGATCGCGCTCAGGAAGTTATCGCGTTCCTGTTACAGGACTGCAATGTGCCTGTTCGGCACATCGTAGCGCCTGGAGCTATGGGCACGGCGGATCCGGCAGCACCCAACGAGACGGCTTCTGGCCGGGCAGAAAATCGCCGGGTCGACGTAAAGGTACTGGTAAACAAAGGACTGTCTGCTGGCAATTAAATTCCACCTCGATAGCGAATTTCAGTAGTATCCACTATTGAAGTTCGCTATCGAATCTTTACCTTTGGAACTTAACTTGGCGACAAACCCACAGAGTACGCGACGCCTGCGAACCTCGGCTTTGATATTCCTGCTGATAATCTGCGCAACCGCGGAGATTGATTGTGCCGCCCGGTCCGCGAAACAATTAGGAACTGTCCTCACGGGGAAGTTTGTGGCCCGGGTCGATGGCCCTCCGTTGACTGGTTTCGGGATGAATCGCGAATCCTACGTCTTTGAAATGTTCTCGCCCACCGGATCTCAGTTCGTGACCCTCTCCAACACGTTTCTCATTTATCAATCCCACCTGCCAGTCTTCGGCCTCGACTATTCAAAGCTCTATAAACTTACGGCGATAAGGGACGCCACGTGCGACGATACTCTCGAAAACATTTCCAGGCGTGCCGTTTTCGCTCCGCATGGTCAGTTTGTGGAAACGAAGTATTCGCTTACCTACGCCCAAAACTTCCCTTCCACCACGCTACCATGGCAGAGCCCTTTGCCCTGCTATGTCGTAACTCCTGTGCCACCGCCAGCAAAGATATTGACTGAAACAAGTCCGCCACCGCTTCCCCAATAATCCAATGTAGGCGCGGGCTTCGCCCCTAACGCTGTCATCCTGGGCGAAAGCGAAGGATCTATGGACTGTACCCGCAGCGCCGCCCTGCGCGAGCAATGTCGGCCGTCCCGAGGCGTTTCAGCCGTCGCAACACTTTGCACGCTACAGCATGGTCACCTTCCCGGTGCGCAAGTCATAAACACCGCCCACCACCTTCAACTTTCCGTCCTTAACGCGCGGCGCCAGGATCGGTTGCAGTTCCTTAAGGCGCTCCACTCCGATCTCCACATTCTTCCGAATCGCGTTTTCCAGCGCGTCGCCGGGTTCTCCCTTGCTCTGGGCAACGGCGGGTTTGATAAGTTCTACCAGGCCATCGATCGCGCCCGGTAGCGAATCCTTCGCATCAATGTGCTTCATAGCTGCCTTGACCGCGCCGCAACCACTATGGCCCAACACGACTATAAGCGGTACATTGAGCTCGGCGATCGCATACTCGATGCTGCCCTTGACCGTAACCCCGGCACCGCTCACCACATTGCCGGCTATACGCACCACGAAGATGTCGCCCACCCCGACATCAAACAAAATCTCCGGCGCCACGCGGGAATCCGCACAGCTAACGATCACCGCCTCCGGATACTGGGCTTCTGCCAGCGCCCGAAAATCTTCAGGGCTGCGTCGCGGACTCGCAGGTTGCCCTTTCACGAAACGTCCATTGCCCTCGATAAGCTGGCGCAATGCTTCGTCCGCGCTGATGGAAGGCCGCGCCTTAGCCGCCCCTTCCTTTTGCGCCAAGGCAAACAATCCCCCGGAACCAGCCAGAGTCAATCCTGCGGCAGCCAGTGTGACGAACTCACGTCGGGAAACTTTTGAAAGATCCTTCATGATCGACCTTCCTTTCCGATGTAGGCGTGGGCGTCCACGCCCGTGTGACACTCATTTGAAATTCATATTTAATCAGAATTTGTCTAGCAAGGCCCGTCCTTTTGTAATCCACCAGGCGGCAGCCACACGACTGGCAAAACTAATAGCGCAACTGCCATTTAGGAATTGTCCGAAGTCCTCCTAACCGCTATCATGCTTCCGATTCCCGTTCGTGCCAGCCTGCGGCCGCAGCCGTCTGCCAGCACCTCAAGAACTGGACGGAGGACTACCGATGGACGTTTCGCAAGGCTCTGAGGCTTTCCTGTATGCGATCGTAGCTATTTTCGCGGTCGGCACCATCCTCAGCGGGTTCTTCCAGGTGAGAACTGCCGAAGCTGTCGTGATCCAGCGCATGGGCAAGTTCCTTCGTGTTGCCAATGCCGGCATCAATTTCAAGTTGCCATGGCTCGATCAGATCGCCGGCCGCATCGACTTGCGTGTCCAGCAACTGGCCCTCGACGTCGAAACTAAAACCAAAGACAACGTATTCGTAAAGATTCCCGTCTCCGTCCAGTATCACGTGATTCCAGAAAAAGTGTATGAGGCTTTCTATAAGCTGGCGAATCCCAAGCAGCAGATTTCTTCCTACGTGTTCAACGTCATTCTCGGCCACGTCCCCAAGATGATTCTTGACGATGCGTTCTTGCAGCAATCTGACATTGCAATTGCGATCAAAGAAGGCTTGGACGATGTGATGAAAACCTACGGATACGCCATCGACCAGGCCCTGGTGACTGACATCGAGCCGGATGAAAAAGTAAAGGCCGCGATGAACGACATTAATGCGGCCCAGCGCGAGCAGGTCGCAGCCACTGCTCGCGGCGAGGCCGAGAAAATTCTGAAAGTGAAGCAGGCCGAAGCCGAAGCCCAGAGCAAAGCTTTGCAAGGTCAGGGCATCGCCAACCAGCGCAAGGCCATCATCGAAGGCCTGAAAGACTCCGTCGAGGCCTTCTCCAAGGCGGTCGAGGGTTCTACACCGCACGACGTGATGATGCTCGTCCTAGTCACCCAATACCTTGACACCATGAAGGAAATTGGCGCCAACGACAAGAGCAACACCATATTCGTGTCTCATTCACCGGCAGCCATCGGTGACCTGTTCCGCCAGATGCAGGAAGCAATCATGATCGGACAGAAAGGGGCATCGCTCAGCTAGTGAAATGAGCTACAATTTGCAACTGCCGAGAAAGGATCGCCCTCCGCAGCGGCGATGCGGCGAAAAGAATGCAGCCCACGGCGCAGCCGTGGGTTGGAAGTATCGCAAAGGTATTCATGGAATCCGCTGAACATCTCTACGCCAGGAGGAAATTATGGCAACAGCTTTGAAAATCCATCCGCTTGAAGACAAGGTACAGAGTTTTATCTCCCGAACCCACAAGATGTTGATCAACGGCAAGTGGGTCGAAGCGTTGTCTGGCCAAACCTTCGCCACCTATAACCCGGCGACCGGAGAGGTTCTCGCGCACGTAGCCGAGGGTAATCACGAGGACATCGACCGCGCCGTCAAAGCTGCTCGCAATGCATTCGAGACCGGCCGATGGTCGCAGTTGACTCCGTCCGAGCGCGGCCGCGCCATCTGGAAGCTCGCCGACCTGCTCGAAGAAAATCTGGAAGAGTTCGCCGAACTGGAATCTCTCGACAACGGAAAACCCCTAAAAATAGCCCGCGCAGCTGATGTCCCCCTGGCCGTGGACCTTCTGAGATACATGGCTGGATGGGCTACGAAGATTGAGGGGAATACTATTCCAATTTCGGTGCCTTATGCGCCTGGGGCGAAGTTTCTGGCTTACACTTTGCGCGAGCCAGTCGGTGTGGTCGGCCAGATTATTCCGTGGAATTTTCCCTTGCTCATGGCGGCGTGGAAGTTGGGTCCGGCGTTGGCTACGGGGAACACGGTTGTGCTTAAGCCTGCGGAGCAGACTCCGCTTACCGCGCTGCGTTTCGGCGAACTGATTCAGGAAGCCGGAATTCCGGATGGGGTAGTGAACATCGTCCCGGGCTACGGAGAGACTGCCGGGGCCGCGTTGGCTGCTCATCCGGGCGTGGACAAGGTTGCGTTCACGGGCTCGACGGAAGTGGGCAAGCTTATTCTGCAGGCGGCCGCGGGGAATCTGAAGAAGGTCTCGCTCGAATTGGGTGGCAAGTCTCCGAATGTTGTTTTTGCCGACGTCGATCTCGACACTGCGATTGCTGGAGCTGCCAGCGCGATCTTCTTTAATCACGGACAATGTTGCTGCGCGGGTTCGCGGCTCTATGTCGAGAACAAGATTTTCGACAAAGTTGTCGAAGGTGTGGCCGAGCACGCCAAGAAAATCAACGTGGGATCGGGGCAGGATGAGTCTACCGACATGGGACCGTTAGTTTCCGCCGAACAACTGAACCGGGTCTGTGGATACCTCGAGTCGGGATTCTCGGAAGGCGCCAAGGCCGTGGTCGGAGGAGGCCGGCACGGGGACAAAGGTTACTTCGTCAAGCCGACGGTTCTGGTGAATACCAATGAAAAGATGAAGGTCGTGCAGGAGGAGATCTTCGGACCGGTGGTCACTGCCATTCCGTTCAGCGATCCAGCAGAGGTGCTCGCGCAGGCTAACGATTCGGTTTACGGGTTGGCTGCGGGAATCTGGACGCGTGACATCTCGAAGGCGCATCGTCTGGCTTCCCAACTCCGCGCCGGTACGGTCTGGATTAACTGCTACAACATTTTCGACGCCGCCCTGCCCTTCGGTGGCTATAAACAGTCGGGTTGGGGGCGCGAAATGGGTCATGAAGTGTTGGAGCAGTACACGGAAGTCAAGGCGGTCTGCACGGCACTGTAAGCCTGGCGGTTGTTGTGTAGATTGAACCTCCCACCCTTCGCAACTTGGCGGAAAGGGTGGGGTGCCCATCGTTTATTTCGTCTGCCGAAAGGACGGGCGGAGACGCCCGTCCTCCATCAATGGTCTGCTGGGCATGTGACGAGGTCGTAGCCATCGCCGTGCTCGTGATGACAATTCTCTGTCCTACGGTTTTACAAATCTTTGACAAGGGGCTGACATAGCTAGCGGTTGGCTGGCCTAGTGTCATTGGGTAGCCTGGGTCCGTTTTCGGAAGCCCGTCCGGGACAGATTTGATTCGTCTAATCAGGAGAGAAATAATATGCAAATAGGGTGGAAATACAGCCCACTTCGACATTTTACTTTCGCCAGGCACCTGCTCTTTTCCTCGGCGCTGATACTTCTTGCTGTCACTGGTGTGTTCGGGCAGACCGTCGAGTCGCAGGCGATCCAGCATGCCGGCGCTGGCAAGGTTCTAGTTCGCAGCAAGTTCGGCGGACAGATTTTCGGATTTGACATCGATCAGAACGGCACTGAAGGCTTGCTCAGTGAGGCGAAGACGCTAGCCGACGGAAACATACTGGCCGCCGTCGAGACATTTGACCAAAAGACCGGCAAGATTCTCAAGGTGATAGACAAACTAGAATCACAGGACGACTTCGTCACCATGGGAATCGTCGGCAGCAGCGTTGGCCTGGTCGAGCGGGAGCACGTTCAAGGCGGATTTGTCGTCAAGCGGATATTCCATACTTTGAATCCCCTTGCCTCGAACAAGTTCACCGGCCTCTGGACGCCGCCGATTGGAGCTAAACACATCATTATGCCAACGGGCGTGAGTCGTAACCAGGGGGTCGCGAAGGTCGCAGTCTTCGACTATGACAATAGAGGAAATTTCATTCCGCTCGTGTTCAGTTCTGACGTCGCCGCAGATACGTTCGGGCCTGTTGTCAAGATCACGGACTCCAATAACTTTGGGAGCGTTCCTCCGCCGATCGCATACGATAGTAAGACGAACGTCGCAGTTTTGGGAGGAGGAAATGGATGCTTTGGCTGCCTGCCGGTAATCGGCGTGGTTGACTTGACCAAGGGCGCGTTCTCGGAGTTTACGGGGATTGGCTTCGGCTTCATCAATGGCATCGCCATCGATTCAGCGGATGGCATCGCTTGTACGACGACGGAAGACGACGCCAGCGTGGAGTTTTACAACCTCAAGAAAGAGAGCGGATTCACTGTGGTGCTGCCGAACTCGGGGGAACAGCAATTTTTCAGCGGAGCGGACGTCGAGTTTGATTCCCTCCACAAGCTGTTCTTGATTGCTCAACCTAATTCAAGTTCGTCGTCAAGCGGCAGCACGATTTACGTCTACGACACCAAGGGCAATCTAAAGGAAACGCTCAACGGGTTCAATTTTTCAAATACGTTCAATGTAATCCCCGCTCACATTGCCCTGCACCCTAGCGTTCGGGGCGGGTACGTGGATGGTCCCGATTCTGGGGTCAGCGAAATCCAGTCCTTCAGCTACTAATCCGGGACCAACTCTCCGGGGAAATTGATTTCCGGAAGGCATATTGGGTCAATGCAGAGGAGTACGAGGGAGAGGTGAGCCGTTAACTCAATCACTGGCACGTCTGAGAAAGAAAAAGGCCCGACCCTCCGTAGGTCCGGCCTGAAACGTGCGGGTTTGAGTCAGGGTTGTAGAGCGATCGTGAGGGTCGAATGTCGATGCCGCCGGCGCTAACCCATGACCGCTAAGGTTGAACCTTGGACTAAAGATACCCAATGCGTTGGCTGCGGGCAATACAGTGAACGCTGTAGTCACCATTCGTGACAATTCCCGATATAAAGAGGGCTAGCAACACTACAGTACCTTGCTCCATAGCGGGTCTTGGCGACAGTGCTGGAAGCCGTATCCTTCAACAAACCATCTGTGAAAGCAGCGATGGATCCTATCGCTTTGCTCAGGGTGACGGCCGTCTGGCTGGTCCGAGTCTGCCGGTTGAGGGTTCAAAGTTCCATAGGATATCTGTTCGTTTTCGGACGCGTAGTTTCGGGCTCGCACAGTCGAACCCTAAGTTTGATCTTCTTCCAAGCGGCTGTTCCCTGTGAAATCAGCAGCTTACACTTGAGTTCGGCTGGCCCACAGGGTGCAATTCCCTTCTGCATGGAAAGCCTACAATCCTTCCCGTCTAATCGAGCCGAGATCGCAGCCGGAGTTTCGCCTGTCGGGCGCGTTCTGGTGGCGGACGATCAGCCGCACGTTTTGGATGCCCTGCAGTTGTTGCTCAAGAGTCATGGGTATCGGACCGAGGCGGTGACGCATCCGGCGCGAGTGTTGCAGGCACTGCGGGCGCGTGAGTTCGATGTCGTGCTCATGGACTTGAACTACACGCGCGATACGACGGCGGGCGGCGAGGGCCTGGAACTGGTTTCGCAGATTCGCTTGATCGACGAGAACCTTCCATTGGTGGTGATGACGGCCTGGAGTACGGTGGACCTGGCGGTGGAAGCGATGCGGCGCGGGGCTTCTGATTTCGTACAGAAACCGTGGGCGAATCAGGTGCTGCTGGAAAAGGTGGAAACGCAAGTGGAGCGCTGCCGGTCGCTGCGGCGGGCACGGCGGCAACGAGAGGACGAACTCAAGGACGCGCACGAAATCCAGAGCAATCTGCTGCCCAAGAAGATCCCGCAGGTAAAAGACTACGAAATTGCCGGCATGACTCAGCCGGTGCGCTACGTCGGCGGGGACTTTTACGATGTGGTCCGCGTTAGCGAGACGCAGACCGTGCTTTGCATTGCTGATGTATCGGGTAAAGGATTACCGGCTGCGCTGTTGATGTCCAGCTTGCAAGCGGCGCTGAAGCCGTTGATGTGGGACACTCGGTCGCCGCGCGAGTTGTGCCGCAGGCTCAATCGCATTCTGTGCGAGATCGCTCCTGTGGGTAAGTTCGTATCGTTCTTCTATGGCGTGCTCGACAGCAAGGACAATCGCCTGACCTACTGCAATGCCGGACACAATCCTCCGGTGCTGGTGCGGGCGAATGGGGTGACCAGCGAACTGAATGCAGCAGGAGCGGTGCTCGGACAATTTCCCGACTGGGTTTATGAGCAGAGCGATGTGCAACTACAGACCGGGGACACGCTGATGCTATTCACTGATGGAGTGGTCGAGGCCTGTGATCGGGAGGACGAAGCGTTTGGTGAGGAATCCGTGATCAGGATTGCGCAGGAGAATCGGAGTGCTGGCGCAGAGGAGTTGAAGACATTGTTAATGCAGGCTGCGTCGGAGCACTGCGGTGGGCATTTTCAGGATGACGCGAGCATGATCGTACTGCGCGCGGTGTGAGTTAGTCCGCATTGGTCGCAACTTGGGCCGTTGTCGGTCGATTCTGTGGATGCTCCCTATCTACTATTCGTACTCGTAGACGCGTAGCACGTTCGTGGGGTTTGACGCCGCTCGGCTTTGTGCTACCTTCCATCTCATGGGACGCTGGACGATAAAACCCTCATGTTTATTCGTTCTGATGACCCTGCTGTTCCTTATTGTGGTAATCCTTGTGTTGCCGGAAGTGGACCTGCCTGACACCGCGTTTCATGGAGGCACGGCTCCGGTTGACGTACACGCTCAGGTCACATCCGCGCCCGCTTTGCTCAGCGTGAACACGGTTGTGCCGTTTAGTTTCTCTGCTCAGACCGCATCACGCCGCCGTGAGCGCTCCCTTGTGTTTGCTCATACGGGCTCCAGTTTCTTACCACTCCTCCATCGCTCGCTCCGCTGCTAGAAGTTCCGCCGGAGACTGCATTCAGGCTTGCTCTGGATTTTCGGGGCAAAGAAGGGGCAGTTCGGTGGCTGACTAGGGTCTTCGGGGGAGGACCTGGTGTTTTCTGTACTGCCCCTTTCTAAATTCATACGAACCAGATTCATGGGAACCGGCAAAAGGAGGGCTGAAATCATGGAAAATAAATACAGGGTACCCATATTCGTTGCGGTAGAGAGATTGCAAGAGGCATCGCAGCAAGCGGGCTTGACCGAAGACGATGTGATTGGCCTGCTGGCTTGTGGACTGGATGTTTGCGATGCGGTGACTTACGTCGAGGCTGTTCTGTATAACCGCGTGCATTGAGTTCGCATTATTTTCAATTTGCCGCTCTGGAGCGACTCCCCAAGACTCTGGCAGCGGCAGACTGGCATGTTCAAGATAACCTTCCGCACGGAATACTTCTCACTCCGTAACAATTTCTGGCGGCAGCGCACGGGCGCGGACGCCCGCGCCTACATTGTTCGGTTCGCGGGTACAATAGGTTCGACGAGGAAAACCTATGCCAGTTTCCCGCACTGCTCAACCGGAACACGCGCGTGCCACCATGGTTTCAAGCGAGATCCCGCCTGTCCCGTTAACGATTGAGGGTTACAGCGTGCTGCATCAGATGATGCGCTTTCGCTGGTCCGCCTGGCGATCGCTGCGTCCGGCACAAAAAGCGAAGGTCATCCACGAGGCCAGTAGCGTGCTGGCGAAGATGGAGCAGAATGCGTCGGGCCAGTCCGGGCTTTATTCCTTGATAGGACATAAGGGCGATCTGATGTTTATCCACTTCCGGGAGTCGTTCGACGAATTGAATCAGGCGGAGATGCAGATAGCCCGGCTGCGGTTGAGCGAGTATCTGGAGCCGACGACATCGTATCTTTCGGTGATTGAGCTCGGGCTGTATGAGTCTACGATCAAGGTGTACAGCGAGCTTGCGGAACGCGGAGTAGAGCCGCACTCGGAGGAATGGAATCGCGCGATCAAGGAAACTCTGGCCAGGCAGCGAGAGGCCATGCGACCGCGTTTATTTCCCGAACTGCCGAAGCATCGTTACATTTGCTTCTATCCTATGGACCGGCGTCGCGGGGAAGACAAGAACTGGTACACCATTCCAATCGAAGAGCGGGCGCGGCAGATGAACGAGCATGGTCTGGTGGGCCGGCGGTACGCAGGCGAGGTTAAGCAGATCATCACCGGATCGATTGGATTTGACGATTGGGAGTGGGGAGTCGATTTGTTTGCGGATGATCCTCTGGTATTCAAGAAGCTGATCTACGAGATGCGGTTTGATGAAGTGAGCGCGGTCTACGCCTTGTTTGGGACATTTTATGTTGGCTTGCGGTGCGCTTCGAGCGAGTTAGGGAAATTGTTGAGCGGGCAGGTGCCGAAGGGCGGATAAGTCAAAAGCTTATCGCAGAGTTCGCTGAGAAGATCCGCGGAGTGCGCTGAGACAATCTGGTCTGTAGCAAATCTACTCGGAGATAAAATGGCGACCCTTGGATTGGTCGAGTACGAAGACGCGAGTCCGGAAGTGCGGGCGGTTTACGACGACATTATGGCCGTGCGGAAGATCGACTGGATTAACAATTTCTGGAAGGCCATTGCGAACGATCCCGCAACCCTGAAACGGACTTGGGAAGACATTAAGCAAATTATGGCACCGGGGGCGCTCGACCCGTTGACCAAGGAGCTGATTTACGTTGCGGTCAGCGTCAGCAACCAGTGCGATTATTGCATTGCTTCACACACTGTATCGGCCAGGAACAAGGGTATGACGGACGAGATGTTTAGAGAGTTGATGGCGGTGGTGGGCATGGCCAACGAAACCAACCGGCTGAGCGCGGGATATCAGGTTGAGATTGACGAGCAGTTTAAGAGCAGTCGTTAGCCGGTGGTCGTTCGTCGTCGGCCCGCCTTCGGCCGAGTAGGTCCCCTCTTCATTCGCTTGGCTGCAATTTTCACTCGCGCGAACTTGAATTCGTGTTGCTTCATATCCACGCGACGTCCGCGAAAAGTCACTCCTTCGGATTCCAGGCGCAGTCGCTGTTCTATCGCTGAATCCCCGCGCAGTTTAATTTCTCCTCCGGCGCCCAGTATCCTCTGCCATGGCAGGTCGAAGGACCGGCGCAGCGCGGCAACCACCTGCCGGGCGGCTCCAGAATACCCAGCAGCCCGGGCGATGGCACCGTAGGTTGAGACTTTGCCTCGGGGGATTTTGCGGATTGTGGCAAGGATGCGGCTGTCCATCGTCATGTTAGATGGCTCTTCTTTGGTCGCATGCCAATTGAGATTAGAACATTAGAGGATACACAGACGCGGGCGAGGACGCCCGCGCCACACGAAGATTAAGCGGCTGCGCCCTTGCGGAACGAGTCGAGAGCCTTTTCTTCGCTGTCATAGACATCGAAAATGGTTACCAGCTTGGTTACCTGCAGCAGGTCTCCCACGCGCTGAGTCAGATTGGCCAGCTTGATCGAGCCGCCATTGTTACGGGCGGTTGTGTATAGGGCTACCAACGTTCCCAGGCCGCCGCTATCGATGTAGGTTACGCCTGACAAGTTTAGTATCACGCGCTTGCTCTGCGTGATCACCATTCTCACCGTGTCGCGCAAGTCTGCGGACTCTTCACCAAAAACTATGCGACCTGCGCAATCGACCACCACAATATCGTCCACCGTACGGACTGTCAGTTTCAGTTGCATTGGAGCCCCTTTGTTCGGCCAGAAAGCCAACACAGAAGCCTACTCTGTGGAGTATCTTTTCTGCAAGGACTTCGTGGTGGAAGATGCGAGTTGACGTTCTTGGCCCGAAATCCCGCCTCGCGTTGCTCGCTGCCCGGACGAGGCGTCCGGGCCTACGTGGGCGATGCTGGCCCTCGAGTTTTTCACCGACGCGATACGGCCCGTGAGCTTCCGCCATCACGTATAATCGAGCTTCCACACCATGAGCTATCAGGTTCTGGCGCGCAAATACCGTCCGCAAAACTTCTCTGAAGTCATAGGGCAGGAGCACGTTACACGGACGTTGAAGAACGCCCTTGAGCAGGGACGTACGGCCCACGGATATATTTTCAGCGGGCACCGGGGCATCGGCAAGACGACCGTGGCGCGTATTTTGGCTATGGCGCTAAACTGCCGGTCTTCTGACAAGCCGGTGACGGAGCCGTGTGGCGTTTGCGAGTCCTGTACCGAGATCCGGGCGGGAAACTCGGTGGATGTGATCGAGATCGACGCGGCCACCAACCGGGGCATCGATGAGATTCGAGAATTGCGCGAAGCGGCGCGTTATCGCCCGGCGCGCGATCGGTTCAAAATCTACATCCTTGATGAGGCTCATCAGATTACGGATGCGGCCTTCAATGCCCTGCTGAAAACCTTGGAGGAGCCTCCCAGCCACGTGGTTTTTATGCTGGCCACAACTCAGCCGGAAGATATTCCACAAACGATTCGTTCACGCTGCCAGCATTTCAGTTTCCGGGCGGTTCGGTTTGAGGAGATTCTTGGACAACTGAAGGATCTCGCAGGCCGGGAGAAAATCGAAGCTGACGAAGATGCGCTCGCGTTGTTGGCCGAAGCAGGGGACGGATCGATACGCGACGCGCTCTCCATTTTGGATCAGGCCATTGCCTCTTGCAATGGACGCCTCACCGCCGATGCTGTGCGGCAGTTGGCAGGTGCTGCGCCCTCCGCGGTGCTCGAAGAAGTGATGCAGGCCGTGGCCCGGAGTTCCAGCGAAGATGTGCTGCGGCTAGTGGACCGGTTGATCAGCGAAGGCCACAGTCCAACTCATTTTGCGCGACAGATGGTGCGGTTTCTGCGCAATACGGTAGTGGCCAAGATTGCCGGGGGAGACTCTTCCCTGCTGCAGATTTCGGGAGATGAACGGGCTCGGGTGGCGCGTGTCGCCCAACGGTTCAGCGAAGAGGATCTGGTGCGGCATCTGCAGATCATGTTGCGCACCCATGGTGAGCTTGGATACCGGCAGGAACAACGCTTTCATCTGGAATTAGGCCTGCTGAAGATGTCGCACGCGCAACGGTTGCTGCCCATCGAGGAGTTGTTGAGCGCTGCGGGCGCAACTATCACAAACGGTCCGAGAACCACGGGCAGGCCGACGGTTGTTCCTGATGCGAAGAAGTTGGAATCGACAACGCCCGCTCGTGCGAATCAAGTTTCGCCTTTCGCGGCAGATTCGGCTCGAAAAAGTGGGAAGCCGCAGCTTTTAGGCGACGACAATCCCTCTGCAGGCATTCCTGCGTCTGGAACCGGTCGGGCCGCGGCAACCGTGGTGATGGGCGCGGCAGCTCCAGCAGCGGTCGCCGAGACCGTACCTGAAAGATCCGTCGGACCAGAGAGCGTTCCGGAAAAACAATTCCGGAAAGACGACCCGCAGCACGATTCTTTACGCAACCCCGTGCTGAATGCGTTGGCAGCCGGCGGGCATCAAATGCTGGTTTCGATGCTGGAAAGCGGAGAATGGCAGATCGAAGGAAACGAATTGGTGATCAAGGTGGCAGCATCGGCGACTGTGATCGACATGACGCTCGGAGCCGATGCCAGACGGCTTGCCATCGCGACGGCCAGTGGAGTTGCTGGACGCGCACTTAAGTTGAAGTTGATCCCTGGTAACGGGGCGGCCAGCACGGCGACGAGCCGTCCGTCTTCCAACGGTGGAGGGCGCAGTCGGGCAGAACAGGATCCGATTGTCCGCCGCATGAAGGAAAAGTTTGGAGCGGAGATCAGGACGATTATCGATTACAAGGAAAAGCGGTGAGGCGTGACGTCAGGCGCAGCCTTCAGGAATTTGAGGTTTCACTGGGAAGGATTCAATGGGCGGATTCAACATACAAGAATTGATGTCGCAGGCAAAGCGGCAATATGAAGTGCTGCAAAAGAAGATGGAGGAGACCGTGGTCGAGGGTTCGTCCGGCGGAGGCACTGTCGTGGTCAAGATGGACGGCCGCAAGCAGGTGTTGAGTATGAAGATCGATCCCGAGGCGGTGAAGAGCGGCGACGTGGAAATGTTGCAGGATCTGGTGACCGCGGCGATCAACGGGGCGAGCCGGAAAGTTGATGAAGCCATGCAATCCACCATGGGCGGAATGCTGGGTGGGTTGGGAATTCCGGGATTGTGAAATTTGGTAATTAAGTAATTGGGCAATTGTCCTCTCCATTCTCGACTTTTCAATTGCCCAATTACTCAATCACCCGATTTCTCAATTATCTATGTCTAAATTTGCGGAGCCGATGGCGCGACTGATCGATGAACTCAAGAAGCTGCCAGGGATTGGCAGCAAGACCGCACAGCGGCTCGGGTTTCACATCCTGCGCTCGAATGACGAAGATGCGGAGGCGCTCGCCGCTGCGGTGCGCGACGTGAAAGCCAAGCTGCGTCTGTGTTCGATTTGCAACAACATTACGGATGTTGATCCTTGCGTGTACTGTAGCAGCGCTACCCGCAACCAGCGGATGGTTTGCGTCGTCGAAGAACCCACCAATATCGGAGCCATCGAGAAGACCAAACACTTCAACGGCGTTTATCACGTGCTGCATGGGTCGATCTCTCCATTGCACGGCGTAGGTCCGGAGCAGCTACGCATCACCAATCTGATGCGGCGGGTCGAGAACGGCCAGGTCGATGAAGTCATTATTGCCACCAATCCGACGGTCGAGGGCGAAGCCACCGCGACCTATCTTTCGGGGCAATTGCGACGGGCAGGGCTCAAGGTCACGCGAATTGCCATGGGTATTCCCGTGGGCAGCGACATCGAATATGCTGACGAGATCACGATGTTGAAGTCTATGGAGGGGCGCCGGGAGCTGTGATTATCGCTTTCCAGGATGTGCAAATCTTTGCATCTTGGCTGGAAGGTAGGTGTTAGGAGCCTGGGCAGCATTATTTGATACGCGGACAAGTCATTGTACGACATAGGCTTCCAGTTATCTCATCAAGCGATGGATAATCGCCATCCTGGCTTTAAAGTTGCACTTACCCCAGCAATGTTTCCTTCGTCTTCTCCGATGTGGGATAGCAATTTTCGGCTGACCCGACGTTTAGACTCGGCGTCAGCTTGCGCCGCGCTGTGATGTAACCGCATCTCAACTCGACGCTGTAAGAAGCCGGGCCAACCAGCCCGGTTTTCTTATTGAGTCAAAAAAAGCGGCCACGGATTTGCGCGGATTTACACGGACCAGATGATCGCTTACTGCGCTCAATTGGGGACTGCTTCCGTCTCCAAGAAGAAGTTAGGCTCTTCTTCTGTGGGCACAACGCCTTCTGGCAATTGGCCGCGGTTGTACTCGGCCAGTCGATTCTTCCACTTCAGGAACTCGGTCAGGTTCCGGGGTTCGATGCGGATTTCTACACGGCGGAGACTGGCGAGGAGCAAATTCATTTCATAGCGAAATCCGGTTGCAGTGCGTAAGTTTTTCGCAGCGGGCTGAAGAAGCCTGATTTTCCGATTGTGGCATTCGAGCAGTCCCCAGCCGGCGGGCAGTTCCTCAGGACGAAGCATGGCCGCGGGCGTAAGGTAGAAGCGCTCACAGCCCAAGCCGAATTCCTGTTTCCGGCGGAAGGGCTTCTCCCGGTCGGCGAGAAAGTCAGCGCGCGAGATCTTGCATTCGACCAGCACAGAGTGGCAGGCTCGCTTCCATCCGATGGCGTCGGGCATTTCACCGCTAAGGCAAGCTTGCTCGGAGAGAACAACTCCGCAACGATAGGAGCGCAGCCATGCGACGGCCTTCTGAACCAGTTGGGCGTGAGTCATAGAGATGGTTAGGTTGTACTCGCTGGCGGGCGCAGATGGAAGTGACTCGAAAGCTTCTAGCTTCAGCTTCTAGCTTCAGCTTCTAGCTTCTGGCTGCTGGCTTGGGCCTCGGAGGTCTCAGTGGTTTCACCATCACCGGGCGGCGATAGACGGTTTCGAGGAGGTGGCGCGCGGCGGCGACATTCTCGGCCATGCTATCGCGCGGAGAGTAGCCTTGCGCGGCGATCTCAAAGAAACCGTTGTGCTCGTGGACTTGGAGACGTTGAACGCGTCCGTTTCGCTCGCTGTCAAATGCGTTGGCCAAGCGTAGAATCCCCGCCAACTTTAGGACGGCCTGGCGTTGGGTTTGGCTTAGCCCGACGATCGTTTTCTGCCCAATTCTTGGCAGCGCCCCCTGATGATACCGTGCGACGATGCCAACCCATCGCATCTTCTCTGCACTCCAGCCCAACGGAGGCGTCAAACGCCGGATCAGATTGTAAGTAGCTTTGTGATGCCCTTTTTCATCCTTGGCGAGGCCGACATCGTGCAACAAAGCGGCCACCTGCAGGATGGTGCGTTCGTCTTCCGGCCCTGAGTCTGCGGGCGCCCTCCTAGCTGGCAATCCGTCATAAAGCTGAAGGGCTAATCGAGCGACGCGAACCGAATGCTTGAAGTCAGGATCGAGAAGCGAAGCCCACAGCTTGAGGCGGCTCAGCGCGGCAGATTCGATCTGTTTTCCGACGGGTAATTCGGCCCGCCAGACGTGCCATAGCGAGGACTTGCCCAGCATCTTGCTACGGTATTTCTCGACCCTCCGTGTGCGCTCTTCGTTGATCCGGGAATGCCATTTGGACCTTGCGTCAGTATCCGGAAAAGCGTTGACCTGGAGTGCCGTCGTCCAAAGTACATCAAGGTCGTGAACCTCTCCCAACACGTCTTGTAATTCCTTTAGATCGTCGCTCCATGCGGCATGTTGCTCCGGCAGGAAGTTCTCCACGATATAGCGGAAGCGCTTCAAGCCGATACGCAGACGGTGGTATGCGATATGGGAGCGACTGCGGAGCGCAAGGTGATGCAATCGGTATGCTTCAGTCCAACGCTCGAGGGCGAGGTGTTTGAACAGGGCGCTTCCTGATCGCATTCTGGCCGCTCGACGAGGCAATGAGATGATCCATCGTTTCCACTGCTTGCGATCGAAGTCCTGTAATGCCTGGGCAGCTTGCTGCTTGAGATGCGCCTCACGGCCGGCGAGAAACTGCAATACGGCGATGGCCACCGGGTCATCAGGATTGCCCAGACTGCGTACCCACTCTTCCATCACCTGCGCGTCTCGCAGTTCCCCCAACTCGCGGAAAAGCTGCCTTCCTGCCTTCTTCATCTCTTTCCACGCGGGATCGGGATCCATGACGCGTAGGCCATCAGCCATGGAACGACAGCGGCGCAGCGCCACACGCAGATCGTGAACCGGATCAGCTTCAAACTCCACGCTGGCGCGGTCGCATTCGTCGAGCACCCGCTCCATCCAGAGGGCGAGGCCTGCTTTTTTCTGCGCCTTGATTGTTGTGGCGACGGCTACAGGCAGAGGCATCGTGGTTTCTGAGGTTGCAGCATAACTAATCATTCTCGCCGTTAGAGGGAATTAATTCCAGTGGTGAACGGGTGCTATTTCGCGAACACCTCGGCAGGGGAAAAAGATCCGAACCGCTCGGAATTTTCGTCCGGCCTGCGGCCGAGGCGCTCCTGAAGCCCACTTGAGGACAATTACCTCCGTAACATGCATCCCCTTATCTTGTGCATTAACCTTAGATCGGAGTTTCAGGAGCCGCATATTTCCACCGCCGCCACAACCAAGAGAGAAGATCGGAATGCGTCTGCTCGTGCTTTTATTCACAGCCTGAACATCCTGGTGAAGTATGTGCGGCTATATGGTTTTCAGCACAAGCGCACAGAAGGCCAATTTGAAGTCACGTGGAATGAGCTTCAGCACGGCCTGCCTGATAGTGGTTTCCTCCTGGGAGTTTCTGACAACCGCCTTCTGCTGGATGGCGTAGCCCTTGAAACGGGACAGGCCGAGCGTAGCTTCGCCCAACTTCTGACGGCTGCCGGGTTGGCTAGCATTCACTTTTCGAAGGGAGTCACGGTCGACGATTTTGCCCGGCTGATCAAAGCCTTTGCTGTGGGCGGTTCCAAAGCTCAGGACGTAGTCCAGCAGATCAAAGACATCTTCGGAGACAACAAGACCTCTACGATTCGGATCAACGAAGTGAAATTTGTAGCGGCTGACCCGGGTTCAGCCGACGTGACCATCGCGGCGCAAATCGCTGCCCAGACTCTCGGCCCCGAATTCAAAGAATGGCTGAATGATCCACAGAAGTTGCTGCAACTGATTGCCGCGGCTGAAGGCTCCCGTTCCGGCGGTGCAGGCGGCACCGTCCCGATTGGCAGTGTCCCGAATATTCCCAGCAGTAAGGCGGGCAGCGGCGATGCAGGCGATGGCGGTGGCTCGGGCGGGGGAAGCTGGGCGGGTGGAGTTGTGCCGCTTCAGGAAGAAGAAGTGATGCAGGCGATCCGCCTGCTTACCAAGTTCGGGGAAGTCGGTGCCGACCCCGGTGCCAAGACAGAATCGCTGCAAAACGAACTGACCCAGGCAGATCCCAACACCAAGCTCAACCTCCAACAACTGCTCGAAAGCCTGGCTGCAAAGAACCCCACGGAAAAGAACGATACGCCTCTGTTGATGAAGGCAGCCGAGCACATGGCGATCCGCTTCGCTATGGAACGCTTCCAAAAGGGCGACATCAAGGTCAACGCCGTGCACCAGATGCTGGAACACATGAGCCGGCAGATGGATACCTTGCGGCAGATTCTGCGGGTGCACGAAGACAAGATGAGCAAGGCCGGGATTCTGGTCGAGTCCCATGCGGACATTCTGGATCGAATGTTCTGGGCGGAAGTGCCGGAGGCGGGGAAGAAAAGTGTACTGCTGTCGAGCGAGGCGCCTTGCGTGCCACCGCGCAATATTCGCCAGTTCATCGAGGTTTTGCTGGAGCGCGGAGACCTGGAAGGCGCCACCGCAATCCTGCAGAATTACTCGAATTGCCTCACCGCTAAAGATGCGGAACCTCGTCGCAAAGCGGCAATTGGACTGAGCCAGCTGGCCGATTTGTTTGCCAGCCCCGGTATCGATTTGATCGGCCCCATCGTTCACAAAATTGGTGAGGCTCTGGTCAGGGACCCCGATCCAGAAGTGCAAAGTCTGCTTAGCGCGGCCTTTGTACGCCTGAGTTCAGAAGCCGGAAATCGCAAGCAGTTTGCCGCGTTGAGTGAGGTTTGCGTAGCCATAGAAGGCGTCGCCAAGCAGCGTCCGGCACTGGCCAACGAGTTGCGCCCACGCATTGGAGTGGAGAATCGCCTGCCAGAGTTCATCGAAGAGGCGTTGCGACTGCCACAAGTTCCTCCCGACCTGATTCTCGTGCTGCGCCGCACTTCGCAGGCGGCCGTGGAACATCTGGCCGACAGATTCTTCCGCTGCATGCGGCGTGAAGAATGCGACCGGATGGTAGAGATCGTCAGAGATCTCGGGCCGAACGCATTGCAACAAGCGCGAGAAATGCTGCGGATGGGGGCGGTACGGCAAGCGTCAGCAGTAGTCGGGCTATTGAGCCGTCTGGACGTACCGACGTTGCTGGAGTTGTTGCCTATCCGTCTACCGGAATGGAACCGGTTCTATCACGATATCGTGGTTCGCCAGATCGCCTATGGGGCTGCTCCGGATCGCGGACGTACTCTGCTGGAGATTTTGGAGCATCTGGATGCGCTGGTCCTGCCCCAGGCCATCGATGAGATTGGCATGAGCGGTGACCGTACCACGGTTCCGCCACTCATGGTTATGGCGGAGGCGGGCGAATCCCAAGGCCGCTCCGCGATCATTCAGATCAAAGCAGTGGAGTCCTTGGGGCGACTGCGCGAACCAGAATCCATTCCCGTGCTGCGCAATTTGCTCGAGGCCAAGAAGATGTGGAAGTGGTCCAATCATCGCGAATTGCGAATCGCGGCCGCGCAAGCGTTGGCCAAGATCGATCCGCGGTACGCAGGCCAGGTCATGTCGGATAGCGGCTTGGTGCCGGGCGAACTGGCCATTGCGCCGCTCGACGCCGCTCCGGCCTGCCCATGGGTGCGGCAGCGGCGTTACGAACGAATCGTTTTGCGAAAGTCTTTGTCCGCAATCATCAGCAGCTCTTGGGGAAAGTCCAGCATCTCCCTTCGCGAACTGAGTTTGGGCGGCGGGATGGGCACGAAGGAAGACAATCTCCGCGTGGGCTCGGAAGCGAACATCGACATTTCAGTTGGCGTCCGGCATATTCGCGGGCTGGTTCTACTGCGTCGCGCCCGGGTGAACGAAGTCGGATTTGAAATTGTGAATACTGACCTGGAAAGCCGTCTACGCTTGCGAGCAATCTTGATGGAGGCAGTGGAGCGTGCTCCCGAGATACGAGGCAGCGAGTGGCAGGGTGAGCGCAAGGTCTAAATTCTGCGCGTTAGAATCGCAGGCAAACAAAAAGCCCCGGCTCAAATCGAGGGGGGCTTTTGCATTTCCAGGAAACGCTGCTACTTCACTTTGGCGAAGATGATCACCAGCGTGTACAGAGCCAGTGATTCGATCAGGGCCAGACCAAGAATCAGCGCCAGCTGAATGCCGGGCCGGGCTGCGGGATTGCGAGCCAAGCCTTCCGCCGCTGCGGCCGTGGCTTTTCCCTGCGCCAAGGCGCAAATGCCGGAAGCGAACGCCATGGAAAATCCAGCGGCGATCGCGACCCAGTTCACTCCACCAGCGGCCGCTTCCCCGCCCTGCGCGAACACAGGAACGGCAAAGCATAACAACGACAACACCATGAACAGATTACTCAATTTACGCATTGTGTTTCTCCTCGTGGACTATAAATTACCGCCAGTGGGTGGTTGACGTCATACCTTGCAGACGCCCTCACGCTGAACGATGCACAACCAAAAAATGAAATTGGCCTGTAGAGACGTAGCTAGCTACGTCTCTACAGCGCGACAATCTAATGCTCTTCCGCCACGGCTCCAGCCAGATATACGGTCGTCAACAGAACAAAGATGTAGGTCTGCAGCAACGACACGCCGATGTGCAATCCCAGAAAAATAATCGGAACACCGATCGGGACCAGCGAAAAGAAGACCAAAGTCACCATGTCGCCGGCAAACATGTTGGCGTAGAGACGGATGGTCAGCGACAACACGCGGGCGAGATGGCTTATGAGTTCAATCGGCACCATCAGGGGCGCAAGCGCAGGCATCGGCCCGGCAAAATGCTTCAGATAGGAGACCCCCGCATGCTTGAATCCCTGAGCCTGGTAGTACACGAAGGCACAAATCGCGCAGCCCAATGGGACCACTGGGACCGCGGTAGGCGATTCAAATCCGGGGATCACGCCGATCAGGTTACAGATCAGGATAAAGAAACCGAGCGCCATCAGAAATGGCGTGAAACCCTCGCTGTGACGACCTATGATTTCATGGCTCTGGCCCTGAACGAATCCGTGAGCGCCTTCGAAAATATGCTGCAGGGCGCCCGGCCTGTCGACCGAAAGCCGGGAGCGCACAAGAGTAAATACGATCACCAGGAAGATAAATACCAGAAGCTCCATCGCCACGAAATTAGCGATGGGCGCATTCGGATACTTCGGTTCAAGGTGGAGCGTCCGCAGCAGCCCGGTAACTGGGCCAGCGAAAAGGTGATTCAGGAGTGCCGTAAACCAGAGTTGTTCGTGCATGATCCAGCTTCTAGCGATTAGCTCCTAGCTCTTGGCTTTGCTTTCAATTCTCTGCTGGGGTACTCAGAATCCGCGCGCCAAAGCCATGTACAACTCAAAAGCCGCTTCGCACGCGATGCCCCCTACGGGCAGGAACAGGCCCGCAAAGAGCCCATAAAGACTCGCGGGAGAAACACTGAATATAGCATATGCGGCCGCTGCCATCAAAAAGTACCGCACCAGAAATCGAAACACAATTCCACCGCTCGATTGTTTATAAGGGGTCTGGGTGGCGCGGTCCGCCAGGGCGGTCACAACCCGCTCCAGCCAATGAAAATTGAGGTATGCGATGGCGCATCCGCAGGCGAATCCCAGCGCGACGCGCCAGCCAAATCGTAGCCATCCCGCTCCGCTGAGAAGCAGGGCCAGCACGATCATGAACCGTGGAATACGCGTCAGCGCGCGCGAGTAGAAGGACTCGGCCCGGCTCTCACTATCTTCGCTCATCATGGGTTCTTCGAGTCGGAAGAGGTGACAGTTCGAATCAGTTCCACGAAACCGGCAACGATGCCAAGGATCAGCCCAACCAGATACAGCCAGGTCGTATGCAACCAATGATCCAGAGCCAAACCGATCAGCCATCCGGCGACGGTTGCTGCCGGAAGGGTAAATGCTAACTGGCTATAGTTCGCCAATTGCACCAACATGCTCTTCTTGGCAGGAGGATCGTCATCGCGGGGAGCCATAGATTGCAGACTTTCTAAAGCTGGATATGGTGCTGCGCAGGAGACGCAGCAAGCAACGTCTGTACAGCGACGGTAGAGACGTTGCTTGAAACGTCCCCACTCTAACCGAGGCCCATCGACCAGGTCACGACTCGGATGAATCGCTCGGGGAAGATGCCGATGATGACAGTAGCGAATGCGGTTACACCAAGCGCCACCCGCATGGCCACGCTGATAGGCAGCCGGGTTTTATCCAAAGCCTCGCTCATAAACATGGCATTCGCGATACGCATGTAGTAATAAAGCCCAAAAACCGCATACAGTACGGCCAAGGACGCCAGAATATAATGGCCGCTCTCTATCAGGCTCAGGAAAATAAAATACTTCCCGTAGAAGCCCGCCAGAGGCGGAATCCCTGCGAGGGACAGAAGAAAAATCAACATCAGGACGGCTTCGGTTGGAGCCCGCGAGAAAAGTCCGGCAATGTCATCGATCTCGTCACCAATCACGTTCCGCTGCCGCAGCGAAGTCACTACGGCGAAGGCGCCAAGGTTCATGAAAGTGTAGACCAATAAATACAGCAGAATTCCCTTGAAGCCGTCGAAAAACGCGGGAGCAGGATAGTCCACCGAAGCCAGCGCGACCAAACCCAACAGCATGTAACCGACGTGAGCGATCGAGGAGTAGGCCAGCAGCCGCTTGAGATTGTTCTGCGTGAGGGCCGCCAAATTCGCTCCGGTCATGGTGAGGATCGAAACAAAAATCAGCAGCGGCACGTACACCGTCCGCAAGGGATACAAGCCCCACAGGAAAATACGCAATAACATTGCCCAGGCCGCAGCCTTCACCGCCACGGACATGAATCCCGTAACGCTGGTCGGAGCGCCCTCGTAGGCGTCAGGCAGCCATTGATGAAACGGAATGGCAGCAATCTTGAAAAACAGACCGGTCGCGGTGGTCAGCAGCGCAATGACCGCCACTGGGCTGACATGATTCGCGTTCTGCGCCATCTGTATTGTGAGCGCCTGCCTGATCCCGCCCAGATCCGTGGAGCCGGTGAGCCCGTACAAAAGAGACAAGCCGTAAGCAAAGATTCCCGACGAGAACGCTCCCAGCAACAGATACTTCAACGCCGCCTCATTCGAGCGCCGATCGCTGCGCAAAAATCCAACCATCACGTAGGTGGAGATGGCCATCAGCTCAAGGCCAATGAAGATGAGCACAATATCGAAGCCCGAGGCCATGCACATCATGCCTACGACCGAAAACAGGATCAGCGCGTAAAACTCGCCGTGGTTTTCATGCTCGATCTCGAGGTAGCGCACGGAGATCAAGATTGACAGGGCGGCTCCACCGAGAAAAAGGTAGTAGAAATAGATCGAGAAGTGATCGAGCACCATGGAGTGCACGAACGCGACTTCAAGCGAACGCCCAACCTTTGCGGCTTCGAATTGCGCGTACTGGATTTTCAGCACTCCGGCCGCGGAGAAAAGAATGCCCATTAACGCGGTTACCGAATTCGTCCACTTCCACTCCGGCGGAATTATCAGGTCGATCAGCAGAATACCCAGCGCGAACACAGTGAGCATGACGATGGGAAGGGACAGCAGATAGTCCGTGCCGGTGAAGTATTGTGATGGAATGCCGGGCACTTATTTCTTCCCCTTTGCGATGTTGGAAGCACCTGGGACTGCAACCGCTGCCGCAAGCGGTTCTCGCGGCTGAGCGGACGCATTCACTGCCCCGCCGATGCCCGGATAGTCGGGCCGGACAGTGAGCACGAGTTGGTTCACGGGTTGTTGCAGGATCTGAAAGAAGGGCTTAGGGTACAACCCGATCCAGAATGCCATGATGAGCAGCGGAGCGAAAGTGAGGACCTCGCGCGGCGTCAGGTCATGCAGTTTCTCGTTCTTGGGATTGGTCACGGTTCCGAAGAATACTCTCTGGTACAGCCACAGCAGGTAAGCCGCTGCCAGAATCACACCGGGCACAGCCCACGCCGCCCATTTCCAATTCTCCATGAACGTACCCTGCAGGATGGTGAACTCGCCCACGAAGCCGTTCAGCAACGGCAAACCCATAGAAGAAAGAAACATGATCATTGTGATCGTGGCGTAGAGCGGCATCACATTGGAGATGCCTCCGTACTCGGATATCTCGCGCGTGTGCCGCCGTTCGTAGAGGATGCCGACGATCAAGAACAGCGCGCCAGTCGAAATACCGTGGTTGATCTGTTGCAGCACCGACCCGCTGAGTCCAGCCGGATTCAGGGCAAAAATTCCCAGCGTGCAAAAACCCAAGTGGCTGACCGAAGAGTACGCCACCAGTTTCTTCATGTCCTTCTGCATCAGAGAAACCAGCGCACCATAGATGATTCCGATAATGGAGAGAAAAATCATCCAGAAGCGCACCTTGGGATGCATCACCACGTCGGGGAAGAAGGGCAAGGCAAATCGGATGAAACCATACGTCCCCATTTTCAGCAGAACGCCGGCCAGGATGACTGAACCCGCGGTGGGCGCCTCCACGTGCGCATCCGGTAGCCAGGTGTGGAATGGGAACATCGGCACCTTGATCGCGAAGGCCACGAAGAAAGCCAGAAACAACAAAATGGCAAACGTCGAACCATAGGCCGGGTCGTGGAAAATATGTGGCGCGGTTTTATAAAGCGCCTGGATGCTGAACGTATACTGGCCGGTCTGGCGGAAGTTGTAGAAATACAGAAACAGGACGGACAGCAGCATCAGCACCGAACCAAACAGCGTGTATAGGAAGAACTTGATCGCGGCATAAAGCTTGCGCGGACCGCCCCAGATGCCGATCAGCAAATACATCGGCACCAGCATGGCTTCCCAGAAAACGAAGAACAGGAAGAAATCGAGTGCCATGAAGACGCCAAGCATTCCCGTCTGCAGGACCAGAAACCAGATGTAGTATTCCTTCACCCGGTTCTCGATGGCGCTCCAGGACGAGAGGATGGAAATCCATCCCAGGAGCGTGGTGAGCATGATTAGCAGAAAAGAAATGCCGTCGATACCGAGCACGTATCCCGCGCCGATGGACGGAATCCAGTTGTTGGGTGCGCCCTCCATGAACTTGAATCCCGGCTCGAAACGCTGCGCCCAGAACCACGGTACCAGCGGGATCGAGACTAAGAGGCCGGCCAAAGCGAAAATGTTCGCAATCCAGCGAATAGCGTCCTTTTGCTCCTTCGGAACAAACATGAGCAAGAGAGCGCCGGCGAGCGGCGTGAATAAAATGATCGAGAGAATATGGCTTTGCATTTTTGTCCATTACGCGGGCGAGGCGCCCGCGCCACACAATCAGTCATCGCCACGCATAATAGGCGACAAATCCTACTAACCCCATGACCATCACTAACGCATACCACTGCACCAGACCCCACTCGAGTAACCGCACTGGGTAGGACAACATCCGTGAAAGTATTGCGGGACCATTGACCAGGACACCGTCGATGATCCATTTATCCCACCAACTCGACAGGGTCCCGAAGGCACGCGTGGCCCATCCCATTCCGTTGACTATCCCATCGATGACGTGCGAATCGAACCATGACGATGCTTCGCCCAAGCCCATTACGCCCAGGCGCACGTCTCCTACTTTGCGGCGGCCGGTGAAGGCGTAGTCGTAGCCTTCGTCGACGTAATACTTGTTATAGAGCACGTCGTATAGCGGCGGCGCCGCAGCCGCAATAGGCTCGACATAGCCCTTATCTGCGTGACGATACGCGCGCCAAGCCATCCCCCAACCAGTTACTGCCGCGCCTACCGAAAGGAACATCAGCCCGTATTCAATCGGACTCGTATGTTCTTCTTCCTTCTCGCCAGCAGCCAACTGAGCGGTCTTTCCTTCTTCCTGGAAGACTTTCGCTTCGCGGGCAAAAACAGGATCCAGGAACTTCGCAAAATGATCGGACCCACCGATACTGTGCGGCCACCCGAGCCAGCCAGCGCCCACGGCACAGACTGCCAGAATTACCAACGGCACCGTCATCGATTTCGGGGATTCATGGATGTGGTGCCCGACCTCATGACTCATCCGGGGTCGGCCATGGAAAGTCAGGAACATCAGCCGGAACATGTAGAACGCGGTCATCAATGCAGTGATGAATCCAACGAACCAGAGCAAGCGATAAGCTCCGCCTTCGGAAGACCATGCCTGCCAGAGAATTTCGTCTTTGGAAAAAAACCCTGCAAACGGCGGGATTCCGGCAATGGCGAAGGTCGCTATGAACATAGTCCAATGCGTGATGGGGATGCGCTTATGCAGATCTCCCATGTTGCGCATGTCCTGCTCACCACTCATGGCGTGAATTACCGATCCTGATCCGAGGAATAGCAGCGCCTTGAAAAAAGCGTGTGTAAATACGTGGAAGACGGCCGCAGAAAATGCGCCCACGCCCAGCGCGAGAAACATGTATCCCAGTTGCGACACCGTTGAATACGCCAGCACGCGCTTGATGTCGTTCTGCACCAAGCCAATCGATGCAGCGAAGATCGCAGTCAGCGCACCGACGATTGCTACCGTCTTCATCGACGTTGGCGCAAGCACGAACAACGCGTTTGAGCGTGCCACCATGTAAACTCCCGCAGTCACCATGGTCGCGGCATGGATCAGCGCGGAAACTGGCGTCGGACCTTCCATTGCATCGGGCAACCAAATGTAGAGCGGAATCTGCGCCGATTTTCCGCAGGCGCCGATGAACAAGAGCAGAGTCGCGGCCGTAATGATCGGATCGCCAATGACAAAATGTCCGCTCCGGGCCAGGTGTGTAACCTCGGTGAATCGCAGCGATCCGAAGTACCAGGCGATGGTGAACATGCCCAGCAGAAATCCTGCATCGCCAATACGGTTCACGATAAACGCTTTGTTGGCGGCGGTGCTGGCGGAATGGCGATGAAAATAGAATCCGATCAGCAGGTACGAGCACAGACCCACGCCCTCCCAACCCACGAACATCACCGCGTAATTGTTCCCAAGAATGAGCGTGAGCATGGAAAACATGAACAGGTTCAGGTATCCGAAGAAACGGTAATACCCGTGTTCGTGGGCCATGTAGCCGGTTGAGTAAATGTGGATGAGAGCTCCGACGCCGGTTACAAAAAGCAGCCAAATGCTGGAGAGCGGATCGAGGAGGAAGCCCACATCAGCCTGAAACGGCGCTGGCTTCCCGTCGCGCATCACGTAGTTCATTTGGCCGGTGTCGGTGCCCAACCAGGTGTAGACAATGGTTTGGTAGGGCTTGCCAGGCTTATCGTGAGCGTAATCCGTGTATTGCCAAACCGCGCCACAAGCGAACAGGAACGCAAGGATCACGACACCGACGCAGACAGCGTTGATGGTTGTCTTCTGCAGCTTGCGGCCAAAGAAGAACATCATCGCCGCACCGAAAGCCGGCAAGAGAGGAATCAGCCAGATGTGGTCTAGGAAAAACATGTCGTTGGTCGTTGGCCGTCGGTCGTTAGTTCGTCCCCATTTTTGTCATTCTGAGCGAAGCGAAGGATCTCTGCACTTTGCCGGACCTGCGCAGCCTCCAGAGTTCGCCCGGGTAGACAACCAATAAAACTCACCACTTCAATAGATCCACTTCGTCCATATTCACCGTTTCTTTATTGCGGAAGAAGGCGATCAAAATTCCCAAGCCCACTGCCGCTTCGGCTGCCGCGTCGGTGATTACAAAAATCGCAAACACCTGCCCATGCAATCCCCACAAACGCGAGAACGCTACCAAGTTCAAGTTGACCGCATTCAAGATAAGTTCAATCGACATCAGAACGATGACCACGTTGCGGCGGGTCAACACGCCGATCACGCCCAGGATAAACAGAGCCGCGGCCACCACGAGATAATGAAGAGTGCCAATTGGAGCCATAAAGAGCTTCTAGCTTCTAGCTTCTGGCCTTTAGCTAGGAGCCAGAAGCTAGCAGCTGTTTTCAAATTCTTTTCTTCGCCATCACCACTGCGCCGATAATCGCCACTAACAGCAAGAGCGACGCGATCTCAAACGCGAACATGTATTGCCCGTAAAGCATGACGCCGATTTGCTGCGTGTTGCTGCTCTCAATCGGTTGAGCAATGCGGTACGGAAACAAGGCTTTGCCTTTCACGTATACCACTACGAACAGCGCACCCAGGGCGACGGCAGCAAGGAGCCCAACCACCCATTGCTTATTGAATTGCTCTTCTCTCTGGGAGCGCTCAATGTTCACCAGCATGATCACAAACAGGAAGAGCACCATGATGCCGCCCGCATAAAGAATGATCTGAACGCCGGCGACGAACGGCGCATCGAGCATCAAGTAAAGTCCGGCTTGCGCCAGCAGGCCGAAAATCAGCGCCAGCGCGGAATGCACCGGATTTTTGCGTATGATCACGAAAACGCCGCTCAGCAAGGTAAGGCCGGACAAGAAATAAAAGAAGAACGTCGTGGCTACGGGCTGCATGCCGGGTTGGACCACTTGCTGCATGCTAAAGCACCACTCCCAAAATAGCCGTCAGGATGAGAACGCCGATTCCGATGGGCAATAGCACCTTCCATCCTACTTTCATGAGTTGATCGAAGCGGTAGCGCGGGAACGTGGCGCGATACCAGATATAGAGATACATGAAGCCAGCCACCTTCGCGACGAACCAGAAGATGTCCTGAATGCGATCGCGCACCGGAGGCGCAAACAATATCAGTGCGATCAAACCCAGAACGGCTCCGAATCCTGCCAGGCCAATCGTTTGAACGCGGAAGTAAGGATGCTTCGGCATTCGACGAACGCCGACGAAAGCGATGGCCGCAAGCGCCAGGAATGTTAATCCCGGAAATAGGGAGAACACCAGATCCCAAGTGTCACCAGTCAGCGTGTTGGGAAAAGGCCGGTACCATCCGCCGAGCCACAGAGTCACGGCAATCGACGATACCGCGATCATCGCCGCATACTCGCCAAGCATGAACAGCGACCAGCGCAGGCCGCTATATTCGGTGTGGAAGCCCGCGGTTAATTCCGATTCCGCTTCGGGCAGATCAAACGGCGCGCGATTGGTTTCCGCGACCATGGCGATGGCAAAGATGCCGAATGCAATAAAGCCTAGAGGGAAAAACTTGAACAGGAACCAGACATGCTGCTCTTGCTGAGCCTGGACGATACCAATCATGCTCAACGTTCCCGTCCCCGACGTGCCGACGCCAACTCCGTAAGGCCCGAGCCCGTGCAAGCTGGTCATGAGCACCGCGGAAACCACGGCCATTCCCATGGCTACTTCGTAGGAGACCATTTGAGCACTGGATCGCAGCGCACCGATCAGCGGGTAATGCGAATTCGAAGCCCAGCCCGCCATCACGACTCCCAATACGCTCAGCGAAGAAACGCCGAGCATGAATAAGATACCGATATTCAAATCGGTAATGGCATGAGTGGGGCCGAAGGGGACAACAATGTACACAGCGAAAGAAGCGCACAGAATAATTAGCGGCGCGATCCAAAAGACAAACTTGTCAGCTTCGGCCGGAATGATGTCTTCTTTGGTCATCAGCTTGATGGCATCGGCGATCGGCTGCAGTAAGCCGTGTGGGCCGACGCGCATGGGGCCGAGGCGAATCTGAAAATGCGCGAGAGCTTTACGTTCCAGCCAGTTCATCGCCATAACCGCGACCGAGATTCCACCAAAAACCACTAGGATGTAGACGGTGGCCCAAAACACATTGCCCGCTTGCCCGGGAGTCGTGTTGCTGCTGAGATAGGAGGTAATGTAGTTGAGCATCAGCGATCGACCTCGCCCAGCACAATGTCCAACGTGCCGATCACCGCGATGACATCGGCGACCAAAGCTCCGCGCACCATAACGTCCAGTGCCTGGAGGTTCACGAACGACGGCGGTCTTACTCGTATACGGTAGGGTTGCGTCGATCCGTCGCTGACAATGAAGTATCCCAACTCACCCTTGGGCGCCTCGATCGAGTGATAGATTTCGCCGACCGGCGGTTTCATCACCTTCGGGACCTTCGCCATGATGGGCCCTTCGGGAATCTTTTCGACTGCCTGCCGGATGATGCGCAGCGACTGTCGCATCTCCTCCATGCGCACCGTGTACCGGTCGTAGGTGTCGCCGTTCGCGCCGATCGGAATTTCGAATTCGAAGTCGGAGTACGCCGCGTACGGCTGAGCTTTGCGGAGATCCCATTTCACGCCACTGGCACGCAACACCGGGCCGGTGACGCCCAACGCGATGGCATCCGCGCGGGAAATCACTCCGACATTCTTTGTTCTCTCCAGCCAGATGCGATTGGTAGTCAGGAGTTCTTCGTATTCGTCGATTTTCGGAGGAACAAAGTCGAGAAACTTGGTTACGTCGCGCTCAAAGCCCTCGTAGGTCTCGTACTGGCAGCCGCCAATGCGGAAAGCATGCGTAGTCAAACGGGCACCGCAATACTTTTCAAAGATCTTCAGAATCTCTTCCCGGTCGCGGAAGGTGTAAAAGAGCGGCGTCATGGCGCCGATGTCAAGAGCGTGCGTGCCCAACCACAGCTGATGGCTCGCCATGCGGTTCAGTTCCGTGAGAATGACACGGATGTACTTTGCCCGCGGCGGAGCTTCAATGTTGAGAAGTTTTTCAACCGCTTCACAGTATCCCAACCCGTTCGAGACCGCGGCCACATAATCCATGCGATCGACATAAGGGTTGAACATCGTGTAAGTACGATTCTCGGCAATCTTCTCCACGCCGCGATGGAGATAACCGATGACGCATTCTGTGCCCAGAACTTTCTCGCCATCCAGTTTGAGAATCACGCGCAGCACCCCGTGAGTCGCCGGATGCTGCGGCCCCATATTGATGACCAGCTCATTGCTGTCGAGAAAGGTTTTGTCGGGTTGATCGAGTTCCAGGTGCGACAGGAATCTTGTGGAGTCAGAGGCTTTCGGGTCGGACGTCGTCGTGTCAGTCAGCTTCGGATCAGTAATCGTGCGGTCGGTCATGGTTATTGGCCGCTCTCGATTCCCAGGTTGGCCCGCACCCATTCCTGATCCTGTTGGATGATGCCGTAGTCTTTCCGAAGCGGGTGGCCCTTCCAGCCGTCGGGCAACAGGATGCGCTTCAAGTCCGGATGACCGTCGAAGCGAATACCAAACATGTCATAAACTTCACGCTCCAGCCAGTTGGCGGTGGCCCAGACCGCAACCGCACTGGGAACACTTTCGCCGTCGGCGATCATGATTTTCACCCTAATGCGTTCGTTCCTGGGGAAGGAATAGAGAATCCAGACGAGATCGAATTGCTTCTCGCGTTCAGGGTAGTGCACTGCGGTAATGTCCACGCAATAGTCGAATTGCTCGCGATCGCGCAGAATCTGCAGCAACTCGGAAACGATAGAAGGCTCCACGACCATGTAGTCCTGTCCGAGGTAAGTACTCGCTTCGCGGATGCCGGAGCCGTATTGACCCTTGAGTTTGACAACCATGGGAGATTCCCAGGGAACTGCGGTAGGGCCAGCAGGTTTAGCCGGCGCAGCGGGCGCATGACCGGCGGCCGGTTTCGACGCACCGCTCGGCGGCGGCGTGGACGATTTGGTTTCCTCGGGCATAGCTACGAAGGCACAGACCTCCGGCGCTGCAACAGGTTTTGGAGAACGTTAACTTCTAACAGCTTGCGGATACTGTGTCAACGACGAGTGTGCAATTCATCTCGGCGCAGCGCTTCCCGTCCGATGAGTTGCAGCCTGATACGACTCGATCAGGTCACGAATGCGCTGCGCGTCCGCTTTGCGATGCCCGTGGCTGGTGATCGGGTTCGTCCCGCCTGACGAGTCGATCCGGATGTTCGACCACACGATTCCAGTTGAAATTTGTACCGACGCGACCTGCGCGATGGCGATGCTTTCCTCGCTGGTGCCGAAAAAGCGCGGCTTCACCTTAATGACATGTAGCGAATTCACCACAATGCGAATCGGGAAAAGCAAGTTCCCCTTCGTCCAGCGGCTGGCAACGAAAGTCTCACCGTCGGGAGTTGCGTTAGTCATAAATGGTTGGCAAAGGCGATTCGCGTTTGCATGAATCTCTCGGGGCTGAATGCTGACTGCTGAGTGCTAAGTGCTGCTCTATACCCACTCCAGCGCTCCTTTTCCCCAGATCCAGATGTAGCCGACGATCAGGATGCCGAGGAAGATGAGCATTTCAACCAGCCCGAATGTTCCCAGCGCCTTGAACTTCACCGCCCACGGAAACAGAAAGATGGTCTCCACATCGAAGACCACGAACAGGATGGCAATAATGTAGTAGCGAACGGTGTAACGTCCTCGGGCGCTGTCAATGGGATCGATGCCGCACTCGTAGGGCATCAATTTCGCCCGGTTCGGATTGTCCGGACGAATCAGTTTAGCCACCAGCAGCGTGATCGGGATCAGTACCCCCACCACGGCGACAAATATGAAAAGCGGAACGTAGTTTTGCGGCATCGGACCTCGGTCGATTGAAAACTCTAAAGCAGCTTATAGTACCGCTGTGAGGCGGTTGCTTCAAGGACTCTGGTCACAGGACAGCTTCTTAGTTGCGTCACCCTCAAGATTCCCCAAAAGTGATATTGCTTGTCTCTGCGTGCTCTGTGGCCGTTTCTCAGCGGTCTCTGCGTTTTAAACTTCTATGGGCCGGCAAAACGCAAAATCTTGAATCGCGGAGATCGCTGAGACCAGCCGCAGAGTCCGCGGAGATGCCCGATCGAGAGCAATCCGGGACGCTACCCATCAGGCGCTTGTTTATAATCGATTCTCATCTTTGCGGATCAAAGGAACCAATTGGCACTCGACGAGAAAATCTACGAACTGCGACGCGACAAGCTGAAACAGATTGAGGGGCTGGGGCAACAGGTCTATCCGACCAAGTACGAATTCACGCATACGATTCCGGCAATTCTCGCGGACTACTCGGGAAAGTCGGCAGAGGAACTCGATGCATCGCGAGTGAATGTAAGGGTTGCGGGACGCATTATGGCGATTCGCCTGATGGGCAAAGCCGGGTTCGCGCATCTGCAGCAGGGCGGACAGAAGTTGCAAATCTACGTAAAGAAAGATGCCGTCGGCGAGAAAGGATTCGACCTTTACAAACTGCTCGACCTCGGAGACCACGTTGGAGTCAGCGGATACCTGTTCCGCACCCGCACTGGTGAACTCAGCGTCCACGTCGAGGAGATTACGTTCCTCTCCAAGGATCTGCTACCACTGCCCGAAAAGTGGCATGGGCTGACCGATGTTGAATTGCGATACCGGCAACGCTATGTCGATCTCGTCATGAATCCGGAGGTGCGCGAGGTATTTCTCAAGCGCAGCAAACTGGTGCAGTCCATGAGGCGATTCCTTGACGCGCAGGGCTTCATCGAGGTCGAGACGCCGATGATGCAACAAATCGCTGGCGGAGCGGTTGCCAAACCGTTTGTTACGCATCACAACACCCTCGACATGGATTTGTATTTACGCATCGCTCCCGAGCTTTATCTCAAGCGCCTGACCGTCGGCGGCTTCGACCGGGTTTACGAAATCAACCGCAACTTCCGCAATGAAGGCCTAGGCTGGCGCTGGAATCCAGAATTCACCATGCTCGAGTTCTACCAGGCTTATACCGATTACCGCGGCGTCATGGATCTGACGCAGAAGTTGATCGAGCAAGCCGCCATCGATGTTAACGGCACCACGAAGTCTAAGTGGGGTGAGCAAGAGATCGATTGGGCGGGATCGAACTGGCGGCGCATGACCATGCGCGAGGCGATCATTCATTATTGGCCAGACGCCGCAGGGACGAAGCCTACGATGGCAGACTTTAGCTCTCACGACTCAGTGAAAGCGTTGGTGGGCAGATTCAATACAGGTCACGCACATATCGCGTACGACCCCAATGAACCAGTCGGAAAGACCATCGCCAATCTGTTTGATGCGGTGGCGGAAGAGCATCTGACTCAGCCCACAATCATTTACGAGTTCCCTACGGCGGTCTCGCCGCTTTCCAAGCAAAAAGCCGACGAGCCTGACTGGACGGAGCGCTGGGAGATCTTCGCGGGGCAAATGGAAATTGCCAATGGCTTCAGCGAACTGAACGACCCGGAAGATCAGCGCCGCCGTTTCGAACAGCAACTCAAGGAACGCGAGCGCGGAGACGAAGAGGCTCACCAGATGGATGAAGACTACATCCGGGCGCTCTCGTATGGCATGCCGCCGGCCGGAGGCGTGGGCGTAGGTGTGGACCGGTTGGCGATGCTCTTGACCGATTCTCACACTATTCGCGATGTGATTCTGTTTCCGCTGCTGAGACCGGAGAAAGCATCCAACGCCGAAGACCCAAAGGAATAGAGCTTGTCGCGCCAGCAGGATACTTGGTCAAACTAGCAAATTACATGGATTCTTCGCTTCGTTCAGAATGACAGAGTCACTGTGTTTTGTGCGCCAGCGCGCTTTGAGCGCAAGCTTCGGATAGACTGCTACTTTCACACAGCGGCTAGAATCAAATTGTCATGCGCTTCGACCTCGACTCCGCCACTCGCCGCCGTCTCGGCTACCACCTCATTGACCAAATCGACAGTTTCTTCACTTCCCTGCCCGACCGCCCGGTGCAACTTCCAGCTGAGCAGAGGACGTTCGCAGCTTTGAACAATCTCCTACCCGAGCATGGCGAAGACGCTGACAAGGTACTCGACGAAATCTTTCGCGAGATGGTCGACAAAGGTTTTCACGTTCCCAGCGGAAACTATTTCGGATTGATGAATCCCACGCCCACTTACATCGGGGTTATGGCTGAAGCCCTGGTGGCTGCGCTCAATCCGCAGCTAGCCACGGTCAAACGCTCACAGCTGGCTTCGAAGATTGAGCATGAAACCGTGCGCTGGATCGGAGAACGCGTCGGCTGGCCGGACGAATTCAACGGAACCTTCACTTCGGGTGGCAATGAGGCGAATTTCACTGGATTGGCTTTGGCCCTGGCCGCAAAATTTCCGAATGCGATCGAGGATGGCATCGCTTCGATTGGTGCACTGCCCGTCCTTTATGCCTCCGACGAGGCACACCACTCGATTGATAAGTCAGCTGGCCTGCTCGGAGTGGGGCGCAAAGCGCTACGGCGCATCCCGGTGAACGAAAATTTGCAACTGGATCCGCGAATTCTCGAACAGACAATAGACGCCGACCTGGCTTCCGGAAAGAAGCCTTTCTGTGTAGTCGCTACCGCCGGAACCACCAACACCGGCGCGGTGGACGATCTCGTGGCCCTCGCTGAAATATGCCGGCGCTACGACCTGTGGCTGCATGTCGACGGCGCCTACGGCGGATCGGCGATCTTCTCCGATCAACACCGGAGCCTGCTTCGGGGCATCGAGCAAGCCGATTCGATCACGATCGACCCCCACAAATGGATGGCGATGCCGCTGGCGGCCGGCGTAATCTTGACCTGCCATCCCGAAATGCTGGAGCGCGCTTTTGCCGTCGCAGCTCCCTACATGCCGAAGGCAGCCGAGTCCAAGGGCCTCGACAATTCCCGCATCAGCACCCAGTGGACGCGGCGCATGAACTCGCTCAAACTCTGGCTCACGCTGCGAGTCCATGGAAGGAAAGCCTACGAGGAACACATCAATCGCCGGCTCAGTTTAGCACAAAGCTTCGCCTCATGGATAAGGGCCTCGGAGCATTTCGAATTGTCTGCACCCCAAATTCTGCCCATTGTCGCCTTCCGGTTTAAGGCAAACCTTAGCCAGCAAAATCTTGCCGAGGCACATGCCAGCATCGTTGAGGAAGTAACACGCGACGGCCGGCGGTGGATCTCGGAAACCAGTGTGAACGGACGCAGCGTCTTGCGAATGATGGTGATCAGCTACCTCACCGAAGAGCGCCACCTCCGCGAACTGCGTAATGCGCTAACCGAAGCTGCCACCAGGCTTGCTTTGACGGGAACGCGAAGCGCGTAGGTATCATGAGCTGTAAGGGTAAGGAATGATAAATGATAAACGGTAAACGCATCGCAGTCGTGTTGCCCGCCTACAACGCGGAGAAGACTCTGGAAGCGACGGTGCGCGAGCTACCGGGTCTGGTGGATATTCGCATCCTGGTGGATGATCACAGTTCTGACCGCACAGTCGAGGTCGCAAAGCAACTCGGATTGCAGTTCTTCGTGCACAATGCAAATTATGGCTACGGACGAAACCAGCAGACTTGCTACCGCGAGGCTCTGGCTGCGGGTGCGGACGTGGTCATTATGCTGCATCCCGACTACCAATACACGCCGCTTCTTGTGACGGCCATGGCGAGCATGGTGGCATACGAAGTCTATGATGTGGTCCTGGGTTCGCGCATTCTGGGAGGACAAGCCCTGCGGGGTGGCATGCCTATTTGGAAATACATTGCGAATCGCTTTCTGACCGCGTTCGAGAACTTCTTTTTGGGGGTTAAGCTCTCGGAATATCACAGCGGGTACCGAGCGTTCAGCCGCGAAGTACTCACCCGCCTGCCGCTGCTTGAGAATTCCGACGACTTCGTCTTCGACAACCAGATGCTTGTGCAGTGCGTGCATTTTGGTTCCCGCATCGGAGAAGTATCGTGTCCGACCAAGTATTTTGACGATGCCTCCTCCATCAACTTCAGGCGAAGCGTGAAGTACGGCATCGGCGTGCTGACCACTACTCTGCAATTCGCGTTGCAGAGATTCGGCTTGGCTCGCTTCCGAATTTTCAGTCCGAATGGCCGACGGCTGGAACCGGGAACTCCTGAGTATTACGCCAGCGGCGAGACAGTGCATCAGGCTTAAAGCCAGCGTTGTCGTGTGAAGTCCGCGCTGTTTCCAGATGACCTTGATAAGGCAAAACTTCGGGATGCAAGAAACCGCGCCTTGGAACCTGCTGGTTTGCAGGCTTCCAAGGCGCTTTACCGACGGCAGGAAACAGACATTAGATTTAAATCGGTCGCTTTGACCCGTACTACTTGGGAGTCGCCACGAATCCTTGCGCCAGTGTGCTGCTTGGCATCGTGAAACCGACGAGCATGCCGTTATCGTTGACGCCGTTCACGAAGGTGAAGCCAACTCCCTTGGGATCATCCACCGAAGTGTATTGCGCGGTCGTGCTGTTGTAGACGAAGCCGTGGAAGCCGCCAGATGAATCCTGGTATGTTCCCACCACCAAGCCCTTGTTGTTTTCACCGGTCGCCTGGGTGAAGATGGCGCCCGGATAATCGAGTTGAAGCAGCGTTCCCGCATTCAGCCACCAGCCGTGGTTAATGTTGTTAGAGTCGATGAAAAATCCGGTAACCTGCTGGTTGACGTTAATGTCAGTTGCCTGCGCGCTGGTGGATCCCGGGATCGTGATTACTTCCCAGACGCCGCCGTTGATGTCGTAAATGTAGGGAACGAAAGGTCCGCTGCCGTTTGCGGTTTGGCTATAGTAGCCAGCCACCTGCGCCAAGTCGTTGCGGCCGAGCAGTTGGTTGAAGGGTGTTCCCGGGAAATCGATCGATTTGAAGGCGTTGTTGTCGTCGATGAAACCGTGAGTGACGCCTGCCTGGTCAACGTAGAAGCCGCACGTCCCACCCAGCCCGTCGATGCCGATGACCTGAGTGGCAGTCGAGCCAGGGAAATTTTCATTCTTGAACTTCTTGGTGGACAGCTCGTAGGTGAACCCTTTGTTATCGTTGACATTGTGGTAGCCAGCGATTTCCCCTTTCTTATCGATACTCAAGAGCTGTGTAAAAGTGTCGTGGGGATAATTGATCGTCCTAAAGTTGTAGGATGTCTGGGCCGACATCGAGACAGCGGCCAGAACCGCGAATCCTACGCTGAGAGCAAGTGATTTTAGTTTCATGTTTTTTCTCCTCTTTTGTTTGCGTTATGATCGGAATTGGCCGTCCGGCCGATTATTTTCCCGCTCACTTATAAAGGCGACATTCCCAGGTCAATTCCCTCACGAGCGCAACAGATTTTTTTGAAGGAGATTCGAAAGGCCTCAGAAAAGGCCAACGAAAGATAACTCCGCGCCAGCTCTCGCTGCAAGCAGCCGTTTTTCGGAATCATTGCAGAACAACAATGGCGTCGGGCGTGCGGTTATTGCACGACCAAAGTAAGTTTCGTAGCGTGGGTCAGCGTAGTCGAGCCGGAAGTGAAAGTGCCGGTCACGGTGAGATCGTAGGAGCCGGGCGGGGTCGCGCTGGCGCTATTTCCGGTGCTGCTGCTCCCGCCCCCGCAGGAAGAAAATGTGATTCCCAGTGAGATCAAGCAAAGGAAGGCTACTCCGTAGAGCAACCGGCTGTACCGCTCGCGGGATCGCGCACGTGAGCCTAGGACCAGCCCGGACCAGCCAGAAAGGGTCAACCATAGCGCAAGCCTTCCCCTGTCAGGAGTAGAACCAGCGGGGTGCGCGAGACTCGCCGTGGTTCCGGCCGTCCTTACCGCGACGGTAACTGACGCTGGCGTAGAACCGTGCAGCGCAACGGAACTAGAGGAGAGAGAGCACTCAGATTGTGGTGGGGCTCCGCTGCAACTCAGCACCATAGTTTGATCGAATCCGCCGCCGGGCGCGATTGCGACCGTATAGTTGGCGGTCTGTCCCGGAGCGACCGTCGCCGTCGCTGAGCCGGAAGGAGCAACCGCGAAATCTTGCCCCATTCCTGTGAGGGCCACCGTTTGCGGGCTGCCGGCTGCGTTATCCGTGACGCTCAACGTCCCGGTTCTGGTTCCGGGTGCAGTTGGGTCGAAGGAAATTCCGATCGTGCAACTCGAACCGGCGGCTAGGGTGCTTCCGCAGGGGGTGGACGTACTGACCATGCCGAAGTCGGCGGGGCTGACGGCCACGTTCGTGATCGCGAGTGTGGCCGTGCCGGTATTCGTCAGCGTCACTGTCTGGGGAGAGCCCGAGTTCTTCACGTACTGGCCAGCGAAGGTGACGTTGAGTGGCGACAACGTAGCAGCAGCAGTGGTGCCCGTGCCAGCGAGGCCCACTGTGTGGGGACTACGAGGAGCGTCGTCGGTGATGCTCACCGCCGCGCTTCGACCTCCCGCTGCAGTTGGCGTAAACGTCACGCTGACTTGGCAAGAGTCATTCGGTGCCAGGGTCGGGCCGCAGTTGTTGCTCTGTGCAAAATCGTTCGTGTTCGTGCCGGTTATACCAATGCTTGAGAGCGTCAACGTCCCGGCTCCCGTATTTGTTAGCGTGGATATCTGGGGGGAACTGGTGGTGCCGATCGTCTGCGGCCCGAAAGTTAAGTTTAGGGGAGCCAGAGAAACTGCCCCCGACGAAAATAGTCCCGCGGCGTCCCGGTGATCCGCCAGCGCTGGTGGCAGACCCGAAGCGCGCGCAGCAACTCTTGCACTGGAAGACGTCCCGCTCGCTGCGCGACAGCGTCTCAACCGAGTGGAGAAGGATGGAGCGGAGAGGCAAGTAGCGTCAAATTTTCTGCCCGCCACCTAAGTGCCAATTAGGAAACACCCACGGTGCACTCTTCCTCGATCTTTCCTCGAGATATCTGGGCAGGGCGTCCTTCCAGGATGGAATGGATATGCCCAGCGCGCGAAGTTTCGCCTTTGAGAGCACCGAATTCGCTGGACGTTTGACCGGACTCGCGAACTCGGAGGAGTTGACGGGCGAGAGTTTTGCATCGAGACCGGCACGCTCGAAGGTATAACGGGTAAATTCGTACCACGAGCATCGGCCTTCGGAGCTGATGTGATACAGCCCGTAATTTCCGGTCAGGATCAACTGACGTGTTGCCTTCGCAAGATCGGCCGTGTAGGTGGGAGTAAGAACCTGGTCGTCGACCACACGAATAGCATCTCCCGCCATCGCCTTCTTCAGCATGGTCTCGACAAAGTTGCCGCCTTTTCCGCTGCTTCCGGCAACTCCGTAGAGACCGCAGGTACGGATGACAAAATAGCGGTCGGCATAGGCGGCGACGAGGTGTTCTCCGAGCACCTTGGAAGCACCATACACGCTCAGCGGTGAAGGCCGATCGGTTTCCTCATACGCGCCATTCTTCTTCCCATCGAAAACGTAATCGGTGCTGAAGTTCACCAGGACCGCTCCGGACCGGTGGCAAGCTCTAGCCAAATTCATCGCACCGATACCATTCACCTGGAAGGCCAGCGCAGCTCTAATTTCACATTCCTCGACGCGGTGATAGGCTGCCGTGCTGATCACCACATCCGGCTTGGCCTCAGCCATGACTTCGGCCACTCGCTCCTCGGAGCAAACGTCCAACTGGGCGTGAGTCACGGGTACGACGGCGTCGCCTGCGGCTTGAAGAACCTTGAGCAGATCGCTGCCCAGCTGCCCGTTGGCGCCAATCAGAAGCACCTTCATCGGATCGCCTCAGCGAGTGCCCTGGCTGCAACTCGAGATTTCATTTGCTTCAGCTCTTTGCGGTGGTCGATTTTCACGATGACAAGGCCAGTTGGAGTCGGCTTCATTTGTTTACTTATAAGTAACGACATCGCCTGATTAGTTTACCGAAGAGTATATGGTATATAGGCCAAAAAAAGAGTTTTCTCGTCAGATCTATGAAAACAAAGGCGCTGCTTTAGAGATACCCTCGTAAGGTATCCCTTCTAAAGGACTTAGGGAGTTGACATCGGCAAGGCCTTGTTGCCTCGTAACTCCATGAAAACAGGGCCAAGCGTCGAATGACGCCTAAAATATCCCTTTTAAAGGACTTAGCAGCGAGTAACTCGGAGGAAATAGATCCCTTCCCCTCCCCGGCGGCGCGCCCGCGCAGGATTTCTTGAAACAGCAACGATTGTCAAAGATCTGAAAGAGCCACTGCTGTTATCAAACAGCTAATGCAGTTATCATTATGTTATCCCATTGGGACGCCCGAGTCGAGGAAAAAAATGACTTTGGGGGTGCTTTGCAGCGATCGAGAGGAAATTTGGCTGCCCCCCAGGGATTCGAACCCCGATAACCTGCTCCAGAGGCAGGTGTCCTACCATTGAACGAGGGGGCAGAAGGGCGGAACAACCCGCCGTCTTGATTCTATTGGCGCTGTCGCGTTGTGGTCAACAATCACTGTTCCGTTTTTTCGCGGAGTAGGCTTACCGGCTCTGCGCGTGCTCTGCGCGAACTGTCACTTCGCGAGCTTACGGTTTAAGATTCATGCAGGAGAACACTCATGGTTACCGCACTTGGCAACATCACTCCACTGGCCAGCGACTACAGCGAGATAGCTCGCACTCCTCTTGAGGCAGACCGCTGTACGCTGCTTGTGGTCGATATCCAGGAAAAACTTCTGCCCCCAATCTTTCAAAAAGAACAGCTCATCCGGAACTCCCAACTGCTCATTCGGCTCGCCGGAATCCTGAAACTTCCCGCTCTTATGACGACGCAATATGCCAAGGGGCTGGGCGCCACCGTGCCCGAGATCGCTTCCCTGCTGCCCGAAACCCAGGCTATCGACAAGCAAATGTTCTCCTGCTTCGGCAGCGATGTTTTCTGCTCCCTGCTAAAGCGGTTGCCGGGAAATCGCAACACGGTTGTGTTGTGTGGAATGGAAAGTCACATCTGCGTGACTCAAACCGCGTTGGCGGCCCTCCGCGAAGGCTACATTGTACACGTGGCTTCGGATGCCGTGAGTTCGCGCACTGAATGGAATTGGAAGATCGGATTGGAACGCATGCGCGCCGCTGGCGCCGTGATCTCGTCGACCGAGATGATGATTTACGAACTGCTGCGCTCGTCCGGAGCACCCGCATTCAAAGAGTTGCTACCTTATCTGAAGGGATAGCAGTTCGCCTGTCACTCTTTATGCTTCACCTTTACCACGGTGATCTTCGAAAACCCCTCCTCAAACGTTGGCTGCTTTAATTTTCCAGCCATGCGCCGCATCGCGTCTTCCGGCACCTTGCGTTCGCGGCGCTGATTGCGGGCCAGACACACTTCCACCGGCACATCGAAGAAAACTGCCTGCACTTCATAGCCGTAATCCTTCGCCAGCTTGATCCACCCGCTGCGCTCATGGGGCGACAGGTTGGTGGCGTCCACGTAATTCATCGGACGCCGCGCGATCAACCGCGCTTTCAGCATGGAACGCAGGTTAGAAAAAATAAGATCCTGGAAGCGCTGTTCGGTGGGGTCGTCAAACAGAAGCGCGCGCAATAGATCGCTTGAGAGCGGCGTGATGTTGTGGCGCTTAAACCATGAACTCTTGCCCGACCCTGGCAGCCCAATCGCCAGCACGACCACACCCTTAGAAGGATGCGGCGCCTCGACCTGGGGCGGATTTAATGGAGCTTTTGCGGTTGCACGACCGTGCGGGGCCACGGCCGTCGATACCGGACTTTCTTTCAATGCAGTTTGCGACGGTTGTGGCTCGCCACCCGTCCCTGCCGACTCAGCTGGCGGAGCGCCGTTGCGGCCGCGTCCGCGACCACCTCTACCTCGCCGTCTCCGGCGTTTGGCTACATCTCCGTTTCCGGCTTGCTGTGGTTGAGCCGGCTGTGGCTCGACCGGCAGCAGCTCGTGCGCTGACTCCGGCTGCAACGGCGCTGCGGCCGCTTGTCTCTGGGTGTCTGGCTCGGGGTGTACCGGCTCCGTGTCGTAAAACGCAGGCTGCAGTGGGGCCGGTGCGGGATCAGTTCCTGCTTTCTCCGGCTGCTTTTTGCGGCGCTTCAGGCGCTCGCTCATCCATTTGCGCATGTCTGGCTTGTAACACACCTGCAGCCTCGCGGGCAACGTATGCCGTCACAAGCGTACCAAGCCTGACAGCGCACCTTCCCCTCGACTGACGTAGGTTTGAAACATCTCTACTGTGGAAAAACTCGGACTTGGGCTGTCTGAAGCGCAATGACGAACCAACGCTTTCACGCCTCAGACTTCTAAGATCCCACTCCCGTACAATGTCCCTATGCCGATCCCGCCCGTAATCCATGGCAAGAAATATATTAGCCTTACCACCTTTCGCAAGAGCGGGGCCGCCGTAGCCACTCCGGTATGGTTTGGAGAACAGGACGACAAGCTTTACGTGATGACTCGCAGCGATTCCGGGAAGTACAAGCGCGTCCGGAATAATCCCCAGGTGCGAGTCGCGCCTTGCACGATCCGCGGCAAAATTACCGGTCCGGAGTTCCTGGCCATAGCGCGCGTGCTCCCTCCCGAAGACTGGCCGCGGGCGCGCCAGACGATCAAAAAGAAGTACTGGCTGACGCGAATTTCGTTTCTCTGGAGCAAGAAGAACGTCTACATCGAGATCGGTGGCTTCACGTCGCATCCATAATTTCTTCCCGCAAGCTACTTAAGTCGGCTTCCGCCAATGGGCTATCTGCCTCGTCCACAGGCATTTCGCCAATGCCGCATTTGCTGACCTCCTCTTTCCCTGTTAACATTTTGTGTTCCCGGCCACGCATTCTTTTCAGTCGTATCTTCATATCCTCACGGAGGCAAGATGGCTATCAAAGTAGGCATTAACGGCTTCGGACGCATCGGGCGCAACGTAATGCGCGCCTCGCTCAACGACCCCAACATTGAATTCGTCGCGGTCAACGATCTAACGAACCCTAAGACGCTCGCCCACCTGCTCAAGTACGACTCCATTCTCGGCAACCTGCACAACCAGATCTCTGCCGGCCCCGACAGCATCACAGTCGACAATAAGACCTTCAAGGTGTTCGCGGAGAGAGACCCGGCCAAGCTTCCATGGGAATCCGTCGGCGCGCAGGTCGTACTCGAATCCACCGGCCATTTCACCGATGCCAACGATGCCAAGAAGCATCTCCGCGGTCCGGTGAAGAAGGTCATTATCTCCGCTCCGGCGAAGAATGAAGACGTCACTCTAGTGCTCGGCGTCAACGAACAGGTTTACGACCCAGCCAAGCATCACATCATCTCGAACGCCTCCTGCACTACCAACTGTTTGGCGCCCGTCGTGAAAGTGGTGAATGACAATTTCAAGATCATCGTCGGCTCGATGACGACCATTCATTCTTATACCAACGACCAGGTAATCCTCGACTTCCCGCACAAAGACTTGCGGCGTGCGCGGGCCGCCGCACTTTCCATGATTCCGACCTCGACCGGCGCGGCTAAGGCACTGAAGCTTGTCATCCCCGAGATGGCCGGCAAGCTCGATGGTTTTGCCATGCGCGTTCCCACACCGAACGTCTCGGTTGTCGACCTGGTTGTGCTGGTCGAGAAAAAGACCTCCAAGGAAGAAGTCAACGCTGCCTTGAAAAAGGCATCGGAAGAAGGCCCTTTGAAGGGCTACCTAGGATACGAAGAGAACGAGCTGGTCTCGGCTGATTTCCGCGGCGACTCGCGCTCCTCCATCGTCGATGCGCCTATGACTCTCGTGGTCGGCGGAAACCTGGTCAAAGTGATTTCGTGGTACGACAACGAGTGGGGCTACTCGTGCCGTGTGCACGACCTGATCAACTATCTCGGCAAGAAGGGCCTGTAAGGTCTTGTAGCGCCGGCATCGTGCCGGCTGTCGCGAGGGCATCTTGCCCTCGCTGGGAGCCAATAGGAGGCCGGAGCGCCCGTGCTGCATCAAGGAAATCCATAATGTCCAAGCTTTCCATCCGCGATCTTGCCATCAACGATCACCGCATCCTCATGCGCGTGGATTTCAATGTACCCATGGAAGACGGCCGGGTCATGGACGACACCCGTATCCGCGAAACTCTGCCCACCATCGAGTACGCGCTGCGGCACGGCGCGCGGCTCATTCTCGCCTCCCACCTCGGCCGTCCCAAGGGCAAGGCCAACCCCAAAATGAGCCTCAAACCTGTGGCTGAGCGTCTGCGAATGCTCCTCGACAAGGAACTGGCGCGGGGCGAGAACGTCGGATTCTCTCCGGACTGTGTCGGCCCGGAAGCCGAGGAAATCGCTGGCAAGCTGGAAAAAGGACAGACGCTGCTTCTGGAAAACCTTCGCTTTCACGCCGAGGAAGAAGCTAACGACGAGAAGTTCTCCAAGCAACTTGCAAGCCTCGCCGATTACTACGTGAACGATGCCTTCGGGACCGCCCATCGCGCCCATGCCTCCACAGTTGGCGTCACCAAGTTTGTGAAGAAGTCTGCCGCTGGACTGCTCATGGAGAAGGAACTCCGCTACCTGGGCAAAGCGCTGCAGCATCCGGAGGAGCCGTTCGTCGCCATCCTAGGCGGCGCTAAGGTGAGCGACAAGATTGCCGTGATCCAGAATCTGATGAGCAAAGTGGACACCCTCCTGATCGGCGGGGCCATGGCTTACACATTCCTGAAAGCTCAGGGCGAAAATGTCGGCAAGTCGCGCGTGGAAGAAGACAAGCTCGACCTCGCCCGCCAGATTCTGCAGGAAGCCAAAAGCCACAAGTTGAAGTTCTTGTTGCCGGTTGATCACATTGTGGCTGACCGAATTGACGTCAATGCCGTGGTCCACGTCGTGAACAGCGGGCAACCGATCCCGCCCAACATGATGGGCCTTGATATCGGGCCTCAGACCGTAGAACTCTTCTCGGAAGAGATTTCCCGCGCCCGCACCATCGTCTGGAACGGTCCCATGGGCGTATTCGAGGTTTCGCCGTTCAGCAGGGGAACTTCCAAGATCGCTCACGCCATCGCAGAAAATGTAGGTGCGATTTCGATTGTAGGCGGTGGCGATTCAGTATCCGCCGTACACGCCGCCGGAGTTGCCGACAAGATGACGCACATCTCGACCGGTGGCGGCGCGTCGCTTGAATTCCTGGAAGGCAAGAAGCTTCCAGGGGTCGAGGCGCTCACCGAGAAGCGTTGACCTGCCTGGAGACCAGTGTGCCGCGTTCGGAAATTCGCATTTTATTGGACCGGGGGAGGACTATAGAATTTCACGGTCCGGCCGATATTACTCACGAGACGACCGACGCGGTGGTAAACGCAGCCAACTCGTCTCTTCTAGGGGGAGGCGGAGTGGATGGCGCCATTCACGATGCGGGCGGACCTGCGATTCTGGCCGAATGCAGGCGAATTGTCGCTAAGATTGGAAGCCTGCCCGCGGGGCAGGCGGTGATTACGACAGGCGGACGCCTAACTGCAAAGCACGTGATCCATACCGTAGGCCCGGTCTATCGCGACGGAGAAAGCGGAGAAGCTGAAAAGCTGGCAAGTTGCCACCGCGAATCAATCCGCCTAGCCGATCAGCACGCTATCAAGTCTCTGTCTTTTCCTGCAATCTCGACTGGGGCTTTCGGATACCCCTCTTCTGAAGCCGCAACTATCGCGATTTCTTCCACAGTTGAGGCTCTGGCCTCCACGAACCATGTAAGTCGGGTTCGATTTGTTCTTTTCGACGTTGCGACTTTGCGAACGTACACGCGCGCCGCCGAACAACTACAGAATCTCAACCCAGTTTTTTCATACCGAATCGAAAAGGGATCCCCATGAGAAAGAAACTCATCGCTGCCAACTGGAAGATGTATAAAACGCCCGACGAAGCTCTCGATTTCTTTCGCGACTTTCTTCCCTTGGTAGCGGACCACGATCGCGATGAAATCGTCGTTTGTCCACCTTACATTGATCTCTGTGCTGCAGTGGATGCTGTCAAGGGATCGAATGTGGCAATCGGCGCCCAGAATCTGTACTGGGAAAAGCAAGGCGCTTATACCGGCGAAGTCTGCCCCAGCATGCTGCTCGCTGTCGGCTGTACTCACGCGATTATCGGCCATTCCGAACGCCGCCAGTATTTCGGTGAGACTGATGACATGGTGAATTTCAAACTCAAAGCCGCTCTTGAAGCGGGCCTTACCCCAATTGTTTGCGTCGGCGAGGTTCTGGAAGAACGCGAAGCTGGGCTGACCGAAGATGTGCTCCGGCGCCAGTGCCTTCGTGCCTTCCACGCCATCTCTGGCAAGAAAGCCGCCAAACTGGTCGTCGCGTACGAGCCAGTCTGGGCCATTGGAACCGGCAAGACCGCCACGCCGCAGCTCGCCGCCGAGTCCCATAGTCTGATCCGCGGAGAAGCAGCCAAAGCTTTCGGGCAGGAGTTCGCGGACAACCTCCGCATCCTCTATGGTGGCTCCGTCAAGCCTGAGAATGCCAAGGCGCTTATGGCAGAAGAAGAAATCGACGGCGCCCTGGTGGGCGGCGCCAGTCTAGATCCGAAATCGTTTGCCTCAATCGTAAAGTACTAGCCATTTGCAATTGCCTGTTCCCGCGAAGCTATTGCGCAAGTCTGTCGTAGAGGACATGTGTCGTCGCCCGACGACACCGATTGCAAAACGTTCCACGAACAGCGAAACGATAGCCAATTATTAACCTGTCGTTAACCAAGCCCGGACGCCAAAGACCTACACTCGCTCTGCGCACCGCTTCGCACAATTCTTCAGGAGAGACCCCCAATGAGATCAGTATCTGTGAGACAAACCAGCAACTTATGGTCCCAAGTCTTTGGAATTTGCCTAATTCTGTTCTTGGCGACGGCAGCTACAGCGACGGCCGCAGCTCAGGTCGCGGCTGTACCCCCCTATACGGTATCGGTATTCGCGACCAGCGTGCCCCACGTTTATTACCAGCCTGACTCGATCACCCTCTGGAACGGCAACGTGTTCGTTGGCTACGGAAACAACGCCAAGACTACTGGTGGCGGGCACAGCACGATTGTCGAATATGCGATGGACGGAACTGTGCTTCATAAAATGAATGTCAAGGGCCACAATGACGGATTGAAAGTAGATCCGAAAACCAACCTCTTGTGGGCCCTCCAGAACGAGGACGCGAATCCAAACCTGGTGATCATCGATCCCCGCAACTGGAGCTGGAAGAGATATACCTTCGCGAAGCCGGCCCACGGAGGCGGATACGATGATATGTCGTTTATCGGAGACGATGTTTACATCAGCTGTTCGAATCCATCGAACAATCCTAATACTAAGCAGGCTATCGTCAAGGCCACTCTGGTTGGCAGCAGAGTTGCTGTAACTCCGGTGCTTCTCGGTAACGCCATCGCCACCGACATCACCTCCGGCCACCCGATTCAACTCAATCTCCAGGACCCAGACTCGATGACTACTGATATGGAAGGCGACTTGATCCTTGACAGTCAGGCCGACGCCGAACTGATCTTCGTTCATCACCCAGGATTCACGGACCAGGGCGTGTTTCACCTGGCGCTTACCTCAGGGGGCGTTTCGGCTCAAATTGACGATACGGTCTTGGCATATTCATCGCAAGGCGTGATTCTGGTTTCGGATCGGGATGGCGAGACGGTTTACTCCGTCACGGCGCCATTTTTCGGACCAAGCGAAGCCTATTCTGCGGGCCCGACGTTTGTAGGCCGACTCAATACTCACACCGGCGTGCTCACTCCGGTAGTAAAGGACATGGTTAGCCCGCACGGAATGACGTTCATCGGGCAGTGAGGAAAGCACTTCGGTTCGTCTAGTTCAATGTCTCTCAGAAAAGGGCACAAAACGTTGTGCCCCTTTTTCATGGGCCGATCGGAGAATCGCAGCGGACTATTTTGCGCCTGCGGAAAGCTGTCTCACCGTAGCGATGAACGTAGTCGTGGGACGCGTGTGGGTTCGATCCCTACGGTAAGCCAGCCCCAGTTCCCGCCACAACTCCACGCCTTGAAGAGGAATCAGCTTCACTCGTTCCGCCAGCACCTGGTCCCGAGCGAAGCTTGAACTGATCAGCGAGACGCCAAGCCCGGCCGCGACAAAGCTCTTGATCATCCCAATGCTGGGTAATTCCATTCTGACTTGCAAGTGAGCACGGTAAGACCGGAAAAGCTTGTCCATGACCCGTCGACTGTAGCCGGTTCTTGGTAACAGCAACGGTTGAGTCACGATGTCAGCGACGGATACGTGTTTATGCTTGGCGAGAGGATTCTGCGGATTGACCATAAGCATCAGCTGGTCGCGAAAAATAGAGTGCACTTTCAGGCTCGGCGATTTGACGGGCAAGGTTACAATGCCCACGTCAATCGATCCGTTCTCCAGCTTCTCTATGATCTTGTAGCTGAAGTTGCGGTAAATGCTGATTTGAACACCTGGATAGAGGCGGCAATATTCAGCGAACACCTCCGGCAAGACGTAAAGACATGTTGCCTCGTTGGCGCCGATCAAGAGAGTTCCGCGAGGTGTTGCGCCTTGATCGGCTACGGCCAGCAGGGACTCATCGCGCATCCTCAAAAGCCGCTCTGAATATGCATACAATACTCTTCCTGCCGGCGTGAGCCGCACAGACTTTCCGGAGCGGTCGAGAAGCTTGTCTCCGTATTCCTGTTCGAGCAGCCGGATCTGACTGCTCACCGCCGATTGCGAGCGAAAGACTTTTTCTCCGGCGCGCGAGAAACTGCCGAGCTTGGCGACTTGTAGAAATGTGACTAGTTGGTCAAAGTCCATAATTAGTGTGCGATTATAGCTGGACGGAAGGGTAGCCTATGAAGAAAACGTCATTGATTTCCCTGGAGCGCTCGCTGTTTACGATACGACGGCAAGCCGTCAAGCGGAACGAGCCGTGAGACATCGAAAACGGGAGTCTTGCGTCTGCTGAAACGATTCAGGATCGCTTCCCAAGTCTCCGCGATCGAGCAGGAAGGGGAAAGAGGCTCAACACGGCTGAACGGTAGCGGCCGTTCGCTCCGCAACAACTTCGCAGCGCGCGGACTTCCCGTCTGCCGCTCGTGTTTGCGGAGGACGCGCCGCAGCCAAAGCTCTTCTTTGAGTTCAATGGGAACCATCCTGACGGACTGCTCGTTGTGTACGGGTCGTCCCGCGGAGTCGCGGAGCAGGTAGGCGAGGCCGCCCGTCAGTCCGGCTCCGAGGTTAATTCCGGCAGGCCCGAGAATGACCGTCACACCGGCTGTCATGTATTCGCACGCATGTTGGCCCACGCCTTCGACTACAGCCAGCGCACCGCTGTTGCGTACGGCAAATCGTTCTCCGGCTCGGCCGGAAATATACAATTCTCCACTCGTCGCGCCATACAGCACGGTGTTACCGGCTAATACATCTCCGCGCAGAGAAGCTTCTTCGCCCGCTGTGATGGTAATATTGCCCCCCGATAAACCCTTGCCTACATAGTCGTTGGCCTCGCCGAACAGCCGCAGGGTAATTCCAGGGATCAGGAACGCCCCGAAACTCTGGCCGGCCGTACCGACAAAATCATAGTCAACTGGCGTACTGATTTCAGTGCGTTGGCGCAAGGTTTCGCCCGACAGACGGGTTCCCACGGCACGGTCAGCGTTCGTAATACGCAAACGTTGCGAACGATTCGCGTTCCGCTCCGCCAGCCTCCGACTCATGGCGAGCTGAAGAGCGCCAGCGGGCTCGTGCAGGCAAGCCGTTTGTGGAGGCGTGACGATGGGCTCAAGCAGTTCTGCCAATGCGCGAACAGCCTGCGGATTGCGGGGCCGAAGTCGATCGACCGCGCCCACGATCGCATCGATCGAGTGCGATCCCATAGCGGCGAGCAGTTCCCGAACCTCCCTGGCTACTGCGCGAAAGTAATCTTCCACCATTTCCGGTTTTCCGGTAAAACGCATCCTCAGCGCGTCGTCTTGAGTCGCAATTCCGACCGGACACGTGTTCAGATGGCATAGGCGAGCCATAACACATCCCAGGGCGAGCAAAGCTGCAGTACCGAAACCAAATTCGTCAGCCCCCAACAGCGCGCCCACGATGACATCCCGTCCAAATTTGAATCCGCCATCCACACGCAAGCGAACGCGGCGACGTAAACCTGCACGCACCAGCGCGCCGTGCGCATCACGCAATCCAATTTCCCAGGGCATCCCCGTGTTCTTGATAGAAGTCAGAGGAGACGCGCCCGTTCCGCCGTCGTAGCCGCTGATCGTGATAACGTCCGCACCAGCCTTGGCGACGCCTGTTGCGACAATTCCTACGCCGGTGCTTGAGACCAGTTTGACTCCAATGCGTGCACGCGGATTCACTGCCCTCAGATCGTAGATCAGTTGCTCCAGATCCTCGATGCTGTAGATGTCGTGATGCGGCGGCGGGGAGATCAGCATGGTGTTCGGGACCGAATGCCTTAGCCGCGCGATGTATGCCGTCACCTTGGCCGCGGGGAGTTGGCCACCTTCGCCTGGTTTTGCCCCCTGCGCGATTTTGATCTCCAACTCATCGGCATGAACGAGGTATTCGGTGGTCACGCCAAATCGCGCCGAGGCGACCTGCTTAACCCGATTGTTGGCCTCGGGTTGCTCGTCGTAAACTGCCGGATCTTCGCCCCCCTCGCCCGTATTGCTGCGCGCCCCCAAGCGGTTCATGGCGATCGCCAAGGTGCGATGGGTTTCAGGAGAGATCGCTCCCAGCGACATAGCCTGCGTGCTGAAGCGGCTGAGTATGGAAGCGTCCGATTCAACCTCCTGCAGAGGCACTGGAATGCCAGGTGCGATCTCCAAGAGATCGCGGATGGCGACTGGCTCTCTTTTTCCGGCAATCTCGGTGAACGCCTGGTAATTCTCCTGGGTAGGCGATTTGATGTAGTGATGCATTCGCCGCACCAGATCCGGTGAGGTAGCGTGGCGTTCTCCTTCGCGCCGGAAGCGGTATAGCCCGAGATCGCGCAGTTGGAAATTTTCGGATCTAAACGCCGCGGCGTGACGCTCAATGCAATCTTCGAGGAGTTCGTCGAGCCCCTTGCCGCCGAGAGCGCCGCCCGCATCTTCAAAGAAGCTTGCCCGAAGCTCTTCGTCCAGGCCTATGGTTTCAAACAGGTGGCTGTTGCGGTAGCTTGCAAGCGTCGAAATGCCCATGCGCGCCATTGCCTTGCGCAGACCCTTTTCCACTGCGAGACGAAATGCAGCCATGCCGTGGAGACGCAGCCTCGCTGCCTGCTCCAACGCAGCATAGGGCAGTACTGCGCTCGCGCCTGCCGCGATCAGTAAAGCAATATGATGCGTATCGACCACCTGCCCCGTTTCGATGATGAGGGGCACATTCCAGTCTCCCGCATTCACCATCGACTTCCAACTTGCAGCCAAGCCGAGCAGCGCGGGCAAAGCTGCATTGTTCGCATTCACGCCACGATCGCTTAGCAGGACCATGCGGGGACGAGAATTTGCCGTGATCGCCAGCTCGAGAGTCTGCAAAACTCGCTTTGCGCCTTCGATTCCATCGGCGATCGGAAAAGTGAAGTCGATAACTTTAACCGGCTCCAGCTTCTCCCGTATCAATTGCAGTTGGCCGGAGTCCAGCAGCGGAGAGGAGAGCAGCAAAGTATCGCCCAGATGAACATTTAGCGACATCACGTGCGCTTCCCGCAAGGGATCGATTGGCGGATTCGTTACCTGCGCGAAGCGCTGCTTGCAATGTTCCCACAGCGGACGCCGCATGCTCGATAAAAACGCTGAGGGTGCGTCGTCGCCCATGCTCCACACAGCTTCTTGGCCATTTTGAATGAGCGGCTGAAACAATAATCGAAACTGATCTTCGCTCCATCCGAGCGCCGCTAAGGCCTTCGTCGACTCGGCTGTCGATGCGATAGAAACATCGTTGGACGGATTGATCCGCACCGCCGTCGTTTCGGAAACAAGCAGCCGCCAATCGCCAAGGTCAGGAATACTTCCAGGACGAAGGAACCTGCCCTTGGCGGGATCGGCCACCAGCATTTCGCCGGGACCTAATCGCTGCCGTTCGATTACCTGCTTGTCGTGGAAATCGGCAATCCCGACTTCCGAACCAGCAACGAGCACGCCGTCTGAGGTCAGCGTGTACCGCAGCGGACGCAAGCCGTTGCGGTCGAGCTTGGCGCCCACCGTGACGCCATCAGTAAAGATCAGCGCAGCCGGACCATCCCACGGTTCTTGCTCGCGAGCGTGGGCTTGCAGAAAAGATTGAAAGTCCAACTGGACGCCGGAGTCACCTTCCCCCGCTGGCGGAACCATGCACCACATCGCGGCCGCCGGAGTGTAGCCTTTGCGCAGAAAGACTTCCAGCAAATTGTCGAAGCTCGCGGAGTCGCTCACCTTCTGCTCAAGCAATCTCACTGTCGCCGGCAGCGCGAGCGTCTGGCGCAAAGACGATTCTTTGGCTCGAAACCATCGGCGGTTCGCACTGATCGTATTGATTTCGCCGTTGTGGGCGACGAAGCGGAACGGTTGCGCCAGCGCCCAACTGGGATTCGTGTTCGTCGAATAACGCTGATGAAAGATCGCGAAAGGACTGGCAAAATCTGGATCCGCCAGATCGGAATAAAACGCCGGCAATTGCTCCGGAGTCAATAATCCTTTGTAGACGACAGTTCGCGAAGAGAGAGAACAGAAATACGTTCCATCCAGCGCCTGGGATTCCACTTCTTTGCGCAGTCCAAAGAGGTCTGATTCCAGATCGACGGATTCGTCCACCGGAGCGAAAAAGCATTGCTGGATGACGGGAAGCGTTTCCAGCGCACGTGGGCCAACAATCGAGGAATCAGTTGGCACGATACGCCATCCCAATAATCGGAGCCCACGACCTCGTGCGAGCTTGGAGATCAAATCGCGCGCGGCACCTTCTTCCCCGCGAGGCAAGAAAACCATCCCTAATGCGTATAAAGATGGCAGCTCGATTCCGGCTTCGCGGGCGCACCTTCGTATAAATTTGTCGGGAATGGGCGTGAGCAAACCGGCGCCGTCGCCACTTCTGCCGTCCGCATCCAGGCCACCGCGATGGCCGAGCCGGCGCAGCGCCTCCAGCGCCCGCTCCACCACCTCGCGCGAACCTGGGCTGCCAAGTTGCGCCACGAAGCCCACACCGCAGGCATCGTGATCGACGGAAGCGAAACCGCTAGTCATCTTACATTGTGTACCTTCTCGAAGGCAGGTAAGTACAATCAAGAATTTCGATGGTGGCAATGGATTTTTCGGGGACGCGAGACGCTCTCGGACCAGTCGTCGGGAAAGGATGCCCCTTTACCGACTCACTGGCTTCAATGTGGAGGGCGGTCCTTGCGAGTGTCCGCTCCGCAACGCTTCGCCCAGAGCGGGCTCCATTTCTTTCAGGTGGTCGCCTGTCAATTTCTTCCGGTGAGCAGTGAGATAGAAAACATCGATCGCCATTTGCCCTTCGGTGTCAATCAGAGCAATTTCGATGTTGCATTTGTGATGGGAGAAACACGAGGCAATCGTGTACAGAAGACCCGGCCGGTCCTGGGTCACCACCTGTACTAGCGTACTGTTTGAAGAGCACTTCTCGTCAAACTCAATCGAAGTCTTTATCTTTACCTTGGGCGTGTTTTTCCTCTCCTCTGCCTGCATGCGGCTCTTCAGCATGCGCTCGAGATCCGTCTTTCCCGTCAAGACGTCGCTGACTCCGCGCTTGAAGCGCTCCCATTCCGAGAGGTTCAGTTCCAGGGTCCGGAAACGATCCGTAAAATAGAATGTGTCGACGACTGTTCCGGCCTGGTTCGAGAAAGCCGTAGCCTTCACAATATTCATGCCCCATGCCGCCAGGGCTCCGGCAACCTTGCCGAAAAGGAATGGGCGGTCGGTCGTAACCAGCGTCATTTCGAACCAGTGGCGGCCCCGCTTTAGATCAAGCTGGATGGGATGCCTCCCCAGACTTTCCGACATTTCCAGATGATGCAACACTTCGTTCGCCGCATAAGTTCTCAAGTAGCGCTGCGGCAACCCCTCCAAAAAAGCCTTCACCTTCTTGCCTGCGCCAGGAGCCAGAACGTGCAGGCGGGAGACTTTCTCGTCATCGAGGTCGGCGCCCGAGTGTAGTCGCTGATCCACATTGCGATTGAGTTGATTTGCGGCCGCAATGTAAAGTTGCCAAACGTTCTCCGCTTTCCAGGGAGTCAGTGCGTCGGGATTAACCGCCTTGATGTCGGCGTAGGTGAAGAGGCAAAGCATCTTCAGGCGCTCGGGAGTGCCTACTTTCTCAGCGAACGCAGCGACGGTCGCTGAATCGAAAATATCGCGGCGCAGTGCGGCCGACATTTCCAGGTGATTGCCAATCAGAAAGAGCACAGTTTCGCGCTCGGACGACTCCAGATCCAAACACTCCAGGCATTCTCCCGCGATGGCAAGGCTGCCTTCGACGTGATTTTCGGACGGTGCGCCTTTCCCGGTGTCGTGCAACAAGAGAGACAAGTAGAGCAATTCCGGCTGTTCGAGTTCGTCCAGGATTCCGGCGTATTGCTTTTTCCACTCCGAGTGAGACTGCCGCAGCCGGTGCAGGCTCTCGATTGCCAGGAAAGAATGTTCGTCGACCGTGAAGCGATGATAGAAATCGCGCACCACCAGCGAGTCGATCGCCTTCAATTCCGGTAGAAGCAGTGTCAACAAACGCAGCGAATGCATCGCGCGCAGCGCCTGTGCTGCGTGCGGCTGAGTGAGGATTTCTCCCAAGTAGAGCCAAAGCTCTGCTCCCCGGGGCGGCGTTGCTGCCAGCGATGGCAACACTTGCTCAATCTTGTATTCCGTTGTCGTGCTGAGCCGCACGTCGTGCTGCGCCACGAAATGGAATAAACGGAGCAATACTTCCGGATCCTGCAGGGCCGACGATCGGCGCAGAAAAACCAGGCCATCAACCACCGAGAAGTCAGCATCCGAGACTCGCGCCCGCAAGTTGTGAAAGTGCCGGGACAGCGAAGACCACGCCGCCGGAATTTCTTCCAGTAACTGCGTCGCGGTGCGATGAATAGAGCGGGCGTGGCCGAAATAAATGCGCATCCAGTCGGCCGGAGCAAGTTCGTGAGCGTCATACACTCCGATGCCGCGCTTGGCCGCTTCTTCCTGCGCCTCCCAGGACAGCACATTGTCGTCGCGCCCGTAGCGAAGATGCAGGAAGCACCGCACCGACATCAGAAAATCGAGCGCGGGCTCGAACTGTTTTCGTGCCGAAGATGACAGCAGCGACTTGGGATCGGGCCAGTCGTGCAGCTTCTCCATGGACGAAAGCAGGCTGAGCCAAAGCGCCACATTACAATCCCGCAGGCCACCGGGAGTGTCCTTGACGTCCGGTTCGAGATGAAAGATTGTGTTGCCGAATTTTTCATAGCGTTTGCGCGTGACGTCAGCCAGCCTCTGCACCAGAGGCTGCGTTTCCGTGATCATTAACTTTGGGATAACTTTGTCGTACAACCGTGCGAACAGATCGGGATCCCCAGCAAGATAGCGGCAGTCGAGCAGCGAGATTGCGAACTCGACATTGGCGGGATCGAAGCGGTCGCATTCCTGCAGAACGCGCGTGGCAGGACTTACCTTCAGGCGCAGGTCCCACAAACCCTGTGAAAACCCTCTGACCTGATCCTTGAAAGCCTCTTCGGTTTCGTGGTCGGCGTGGAGAAAAAGCAGATCGATATCGGAGTGCGGAAAAAGCCAACTGCGTCCGAATCCGCCCAGGGCAACCAGGGAAAACTTTTGTGGACCTTGCTCCTCCGGACTGATGATTTCTTTCCAGAGATGAAGAGCAATCTTTTCTACCAGGGCAGTGCGCCGTGAGATGGCCCCCCAGCCATTGCCCGTAGCAGCAAAGTCTTCCCGGATCCTCGCCGATTCTACCGTGTAGAGATCCCGTAGTTCGCTGCTTAATGAGCCTGCCGTGGTCATAGCGTTTGATCCGCGCCGAACCTCACGCACTTAGCAGCGTTCTTGTTGCTAGGGGGGATGTTGAGTCGATCTATGCTCCTCGTGCTTGCCGCTTCACAGAGCATCCTCTCCGCGCTCATCGTTGCGGATGCGAACGATCTCATCGACGCGCGAAAGAAAAATCTTTCCGTCACCGATCTTGCCAGTGCGAGCGGCTGCAGAAATTGCCTGCACGACTTTCTCAACCATCGGATCGGCGACGACCAACTCGAGCTTGATCTTGGGAATAAGATCGACGGTATATTCCCGTCCGCGGTAAAACTCAGTGTGTCCCTTCTGTCTGCCATGGCCGCGAGCCTCGAGTACGGTCATGCCTTCGATGCCAATCTCGTGCAGCGAATTCTTTACGCTTTCCAGCTTGGACACTTGGATGATTGCTTCGACTTTGGTCATCGTGATTCGTATCAATCCTACGCCAAAATCTCCGAAGCTGAATTGTTAATTCTCGTTCTGTTGCAGCACCGCGGACTCGAATTTCATCGCACTCGTTGACCGGCTAACGGGTTCGTCCGCCACACCAACCGGCGTCCCAGCGGAAGAAATGACATATTCCGGATACGCGGAAATCCCGTGTTCATGCAAATCCAAGCCGTAAAGCTCTCCCTCGCGCGAGACCCGCAGTGTGCCGGTCGCATTCACCAAATACATGACGGCGTAGGCAACCGTGAAAGTAGTCGTGGTGATAATCAGACTCCCAAGCGCCTGGGCCGTCAGCACCTGGGTGCCTCCGCCGTAGAGCAGTCCCTTCAGCGCCGCTGAGTTGTCGGGCGCGACCGGGCCGGTCGATCCGTATTTGCCGCACGCAAACAGGCCGAGCGAGAGCGTTCCCCAAATGCCGCACATCCCGTGCACGGGAACCGCGCCGATGGGATCATCAATGCGCAGCCACTCCAGCAACTCAACGCCCGCGACCACCACAACGCCAGCTACGCCCCCGAGAAGAATCGCTCCCGTCGGGCTCACCCAGTAGCACGGACACGTGATGGCTACCAACCCGGCAAGGAATCCGTTAATCGTGAAACTCACATCCCACTTCTTACTCGGGATGTAAGCGTAAATCATGGCGGTAAGTCCAGCCGCGCATGCACCCAGCGTGGTGTTCGTCGCCACCCGGCCAATGCCTTCGAAATCCATCGCGGAAAGTGTGCTTCCGGGATTGAAACCGTACCAGCCGAACCAGAGCAGCAAGCCACCGCTGGCAGCGATGGTCAGGTCATGAGGCAGCATTGGACCGCCACCGTCGCGCTTGAATTTGCGTCCAAGACGTGGTCCAAGAACGATGGAGCCAGCCAGCGCGATGACGCCTCCGATGGTATGCACAATCGTGGATCCGGCGAAATCGTGAAAGCCCGTGCCCAGGGAAGGAAAGAAATGACCGTCGCTGCCCATCAAAGCCAAGAAACCGTCAGGGCCCCATGCCCAGTGACCGATAATCGGATAGATGAAACCGGAAACCGCGACGCTGTACAGCAAGTCGCCGACGAATCCGGTGCGCCCGATCATTGCCCCCGAAGTAATCGTCGAGCAAGTGTCGGCGAACGCAAACTGAAAAAGCCAGAAGGCCAGGAACGAAACTCCGGTGGTTTCGTACGTGGCGGGAACGTCTTTCAGGAAAAACCAGTGGTATCCGATGAAGCCATTGCCGTGGCTGAACATGAATGAGAAGCCGAAGGCCCAGAAGAGCAAGCCGCACAGGCAGGTGTCCACGATGCATTCCATCAGGACATTCACCGTCTCGCGGGAGCGGCAGAAGCCGGCCTCCAGCATGGTGAATCCGACCTGCATTCCGAACACCAGAAATGCCGCGATCAGCGTCCAAACAGTGTTAATCGGATTGACGATGTCCGCGGCTTTTACTTCAACATCGGCCGCATAGACGCGTCCGAAGAGCAGGCCTGAAACGACGGTGATGAACAGCAGGACCACGGCAATGCCGCCGGCCTTCCCGAGAAACAACAGCTTTCCGTAGCGCTGCCATTCCGGATCTCGCAACCGGACGGCCAAACGGGAGAATCTCTCGTGTAGAGACAATTTCTTCCGGCTCTGCGGAAAAGCACGCATCGCATCGCTCCTTGACAGGTCTATTGGGGAAACCGCATTTCACAAACACTGCTCACGTTCTACCCGAATTGCTTATCTCCGGGTAAACTCGGCGAATCCGCAGATACCAAGCGCGACAATAAAAGACCGATCCCGTCACCGTCCAATGCATAGTTCTTATCACAAGCATCGGAAATATCTCTGCAATTTAAATTTATGCGGGACATAAATGAGATTTATCCAAGCCCTCGCGGATCAACATTCCCGAAACTGCAATACTCAACGGGAAGCACCGTTTACGGCTCTAGATCAAATCACTTGAGGTCGTTTCGATCAACCTCTTCCTGAAGACAGCCATTTCTCGAGGTGGTCTGCGTAAGTGCGGCTGGAGCGGTGTTCGGAACCGTCTGCAAGCTTCACGGTGAACTCGCGGTTTTCGATGGATCGAAGCTCCAGAATGCAGGCTGTGCGCACGATTCGCGAACGATGGATGCGAAGAAACTTCGAGGGGTCAAGCTTTTGTTCCAACGAACTCATGGTTTCTCGCAACAAGTGAGAGCGGTTGCGAGTATGCAGCTCTGCATAATCTCCGGCAGCCCCGATCCATTCGACATCCTCCGCGACCACGATCTGAATCCGTGAACCGGTCCGCACTGTGAAGCGTGAAACATACTTCTCAGAGTTGCGGTCGAGCATTCGCAAAATACGTTCAGTGATCGCGGTCCTCGAAGTCGAATCCACAAGCTTCCGCGCGCGATTCACCGCAGCGGCAAAGCGTTCGTCGTCCACTGGCTTGAGCAGATAGTCTAGCGCGTGAACTTCGAATGCCCGCAAGGCGTGTTGTTCATACGCTGTGAGAAAGATAACGCCAGGCAGATTCTCTTTGGGCAGGGTGCGGAGAACCTCGAATCCGTCCATGCCCGGCATTTGCACATCAAGGAACACAACGTCGGGCGAAAGCTCGAATATCTTCTCTACCGCGGACGAACCATCCCCGCATTCGCCTACGATCTCGACGTCGCTGCATTTTTCCAGCCTCAGTACAACGCCGCGGCGAGCCAACGGTTCATCATCAACAATCAACGCGCGCACAAGAGAACCTCTTGTCCTTGGGTACTTTTTCGAATGGGTAGTTCCACAGTCACCTCGCAGCCGCCGGCTCGAGGCCACACTAGCGTAAACTTCTGGTCAGTGCCATAAAGCGTCTTTAGACGCTCGATCGTGTTGGGCAAGCCAATGCCGTTCATCGGCTTGTCTTCCCTCGCAGCAACTGCACCCGAATTCTTGACGATGATCTGCAATTGACCATCGTGAAACTCGCTTCGGATTGCAATGGTTCCGCCTTCGACGACGGGAGCAATGCCATGCCGCACGGCATTCTCCACCAAAGGCTGCAGCAACATACTCGGAACCAGAGCGTCCAGCGTTTCTGGAGACATCGCGAGGTCAACTCTCAAGCGCTCTCCGAGTCTGATCTGCTCGATCGCAAGATACTGCTCGGTGAAGGCAATCTCCTGGGAGAGCGGCACTTCCAGAACCGTCTCATTATCCAGGCTAGTTCTTAGAAGTTCCCCGATCTGCGCCAGCATGCGGGTCGCGGCGGGAACGTCGCCATCCAGGACAAGGGTCGAGACGGCGTTCAGAGAATTGAACAGAAAATGCGGATTCAACTGGTAGCGCAAAGCACTGAGCCGGGCCTCGCGCGCCTCAGCCTCGGCCCGAAGCAGGCGTTCCCTTTCCTGCGCCGATTGCTGCCAGTGCTTGATGCTGAAGTACAGGCTGCACCACAAGAAAAGCACCACCGCGAACTGAACGGAGTTCCCCGCCAATTCGGCCCAATCCATTTTGCGGAGGCCTAACACCGAGATCTCGGCGGCGAACGCGCCTGCCGTTCCCACTAACAGCGACCAGGCAAACACTCGGATCTCGAAGGCCAGCCACGGAAGCGCGCGTTGCCACAATGCTCGGCAAATAGGACGTAGTACGCAACTGCCCATGAACATGAAAACCATAGCGAGTGTTTCGCCGCGGAAGGCTCCTGAGCGATGTAACAAATCAGGAATCGATCCCACAAGCACCAGCACATACAGGCACGCCCATCCCATCATCTGGAGCTGCCAGAACGATGGGAATCCGAGCTCGTCGCGCTTGAGCATGATCAGTATTCTAGCCCAAGAACGCGGCTATCCCACTTCAGCTTGTCGCGCAAAACCCGCAGCCTATCGCATCGTTCAGGCGGTCCGCAGACCAACCGGAACCGGCCACGCTAGCCTGGGTTAATCTTCGCCAATGATGAGATCAAGTCAACCGATGGAGAGGAGAAACGAAAGTGCTCTTAACGGTCGTCAGAAGTAGATGCCACACGCGAATCTCAGTCCGCGCGGCCAGCACCTTGTCCATGGTCTTTGCCACCGTGCTTGTTGCCCTGCTGCTCTGCGCGGAAGGCTATACTCAGAGCCAGCCAGCTCAGCAAGTGCAGAATTCCTTCCCTGATACCGATCCGTTCATCACCCGCGTCGCCCAACATCAGAAGGATCTCGAATCCCTGCTCAGCCAATACACCTACACGGACCGGATCACGACCTACACGCTGGACAAAAAAGGGCAAGTTCGAAGCCAACACACGGATACCTACTACATCACGCCAACAGCTTACGAGTTCTTCATCCTCCACGTCAGCCACGACGGAAAGCCGGTGTCGCAGAGCGATCTGCAAAAACAAGAAAAAGAAATCGAACACAAAATACGCCGGTACGAACAGAAAGCCCAGAAACCCGGCGAGGTTCATCCCAAGAACGATATTCTGTTTTCCGACATCATTCTGAAGTCTCGATTCACCCCCTTGCGCTGGGACGACATTCATGGAAAGCGCATGATCGTCTACGCCTTCGAACCGAAATCACCTCCGCGACGCCAGGGAGACCTTGCGGGCAAAGTCGCCGGCGACATGAAGGGGACGATGTGGATCAGCCCGGATGACGCGGAAATCGCTCGCATGGAGTTCACCAGCGTATCCTCGCTGAACCTGGGCCTTGGTTTCCTCGGCAGCGTAAAAGGCTTTGAGGGTTTCATCGAGCAGCAAAAAGTGCATGATGAGATTTGGTTACCCAGCCATCAAGAGTTTGTAGCGCAAGGACGACAACTCGTCGCGGGATTTCGCATCCGCCAGGTGGACGAGTTCAGCGATTATCTCAAGGCTTCCACGGATGTCTTCCAACAGATCCACTCTCCGGGTGCTGATGCAAGCGGTGATACAAAGGTCTCCAAACAGGTGGAACAGTGAGCGAAACGATCATATCGAAGGATTCGACGCTAGGGCTTGGCAAAGAATGCGCCACTGAAAGCGCACAGCCGGTTGCTGAAAAAGAGCGCATCGTCAGCATCGACGTGCTGCGCGGTTTCGCGTTGCTGGGCATTCTCCCCATGAACATTCAGTATTTCTCGATGATCAGCGCCGCCTACTGGAATCCTACTGCGTATAGCGATCTGCACGGAGCAAATTTCTGGGTCTGGTTGCTGAGCCATGTCTTCGCAGACGAGAAGTTCATGACGATTTTCTCCATGCTGTTCGGAGCCGGAATTTTGCTCATGACCAGTCGCGTCGAGGCCGCAGGCAAGCCCTCCGCAGCTCTGCACTACCGGCGCATGGGCTGGCTGATTCTGTTTGGCCTGGCGCATGCCTACCTGCTGTGGAGCGGAGATATTTTGGTCGCCTACGGAATGTGCGGGCTGTTGGTCTACCTTTGCCGCAGATTTCGGCCACGCACGCTGCTGGTGATGGGCGTTCTAGCCATCGCCGTCGCGTCCGCCTCCATGACGGCGTACGGCCTGTGGTCGCAGCATTGGTCTCCCGCGCAAGTGCAAGCCGCTCGCGAACAGTTGTGGATGCCCACGCCCGCGATGGCTGCAAAGGAGATCGCGGCCTATCGAGGAAGTTGGACGGCGCAAATGAGTTTTCGTGTGCCGGACTCCCTGCAAATGGAAACCATCTTCTTTGTGGCATTCACATTTTGGCGAGTGACTGGCTTAATGCTGGTTGGCATGGCCCTTTTCAAGCTGGGAGTTTTCAGTGCGAGGAGGCCATCATCGTTCTACTGGGCGATGATCGCCATCGGATTACTCATCGGCATTCCCGTGACGCTCTACGGAACATACCGTGACTTCGCCGCTGGCTGGGACTTCCTCTATTCCTTCTTCTACGGCACGCAATTCAATTATTGGGCGAGTTTGTTGGTCAGCCTGGGTTGGGTCGGCACAATCATGCTCGCGTCGAAGGAGGCAGCCTTGGCTCCGTTAACCCGTCGGCTGGCTGCAGTCGGCCGGATGGCGTTTACGAACTACATTATGCATACGGTAGTGTGCACCACTCTTTTCTACGGTCACGGCTTTGGCTTGATTGGCAGAGTGTCGCGAGCGGGGCAGCTTGGTATCGTCCTCGTGATTTGGGCGGTTCAGTTGGTAGCGTCTCCAATCTGGTTGCGCTACTTCTTGTTTGGACCGCTGGAATGGCTGTGGCGATCGCTGACCTACCTGCAATGGGAACCGCTCCGTCGCAATTCCGGCATTGGACAGACTGCAGCCACCCACGCAACCTCCGCCTGAAATCACCGCTGTGCGGTGTGTTCCACGATGCTATGGTCGGCTACACTGTGGTGTGTGCTAGTTGGACGCCGCCTAAAAGTGCCAAACGAGGAGGGTAAGTGACTTTGTTCACACCGCAGCCCATTGGGTATGTAAGAAGCTCGTACAAGGACACTCGCGAGATTCCCAAAGGATTGGGCGCGAAACACGACGCGGAAGGTGTTCTCGAAGTGTTGCCGGAGTTCGGGCTCGGACTCACTGATATCGAGGGTTTCTCTCACCTCATCGTCATCTGGGTATTCGATCACTCGCAAGGATTCGAATTGCTGGGCACGCCACCGAGCGACAATCGACCGCACGGCGTGTTCGCCACGCGGTCCCCGAGACGTCCCAACCCTATCGGCTTGACCATTGTCGAGCTTCTTAGTCGAGACGGCACACGGCTGCACGTACGCGGCGTAGACATGCTTGATGGGACCCCGATTCTGGACGTCAAGCCATACCTGTCAAGCATCCCGACAGAGAAGTTGCGTCGCGGCTGGCTCGCAGAAGCTGAAGCGCGTCGAAATAAATGATCCGCGACTTCGCGAACCTGATCTCACAACAAGCAAACGAATTCCCTATGTACCTGTATAAAGCTGAAAGGGCGCCCAGTACAATGGCCTGCGGAAGGCGCCTTCAGAGTGGAGTAAGGAAAGCTTCGCGGAGCGGAGAGCTGCTTCCGGGCTTCTGCCCTTCTTCAGCTCGTCGTAGAGTTGGTCCATGAGGCGGGGCGTCGATGCATCGCTGACCTCCCAAAGTGCGCCGATCACGTTGTGAGCCCCGGCGCGCAGAAACGCCCACGAGAGTCCCACTAATCCCTCTCCTGTATAAGCACGACTGCCCGCACCGTAGCAGGTCGAAATAGTCACCAGCTCCGCATGTATAGGGTGCTGAATGATGTCCCGTGCGTACAGCTTGAAGGAATCTTCCTCCGGAGACGCTTTTGACAATATGACGGCGGAGTCCAGAGGACTCGATCGGCTGGCTGTGCCATGGGCTACAAAATGGATATACGCGAACTGTTCCGGCGCGCTTAGGAGGTAGGCTGGAGCAGTGGCTTGAGCTCGGGTAAGAACCTCGCGTCCTGCGGGAGCAAAATGTTTTTCGATATTTTCGATCTCGACACCAGCCTTAGACAACTCGGCATAATCGGCATTGGGGGAGACGGCATCCCCGATGAGCAGAAGCTTGCCCGGGCCAGTCTTTGAGGCATGCTGCGAGTTATGTGACGCTGCAAGGAGGCGGAGTGAGCTGGCGTCGGCAATGGTCGCGTCTTCAATCCAATAGTGCAGTTTGGGCTCTGGCACAAGCAGGGTCTCGAAATTCAGGCCATTCAAACTGCCGTCCGGGATGATGAAGACTTGGGCGTCCTTCGTCAGCAGAGGTTGCGCGGGGGCGACGAGCATTCGGTACAACCCGGTCCCGTCAGGGCTGGCGGTTTCGAGAATATCCTGTGGCCCAACCAAAGCTTTGCGATACCGCTGCACAGCGGCATCGATTTCAGATCCGGCCGGGAGAGTAAACAAGCTGGTTTTCTGCGGTGTGATCGCCCACAGATAGGATTGCTTCTCGCCCAGCCAATAAAAAAGAATTGTGCCGTCCGCTTGGCGTGCGATTTGTTGAGGTTTCAACGGCGGAGGCTCAGAGGAAGCCGACTTTACCAGCAGTCCCAACCCTTCAGCCAGCGTGCGTGCACGGCTGTAGTCGGCCCAGCGCAAGGCATCTTCCATCCTGCCGCGCGCCACCAGAAAATGCACGTAGTCGTCGTAAATGCGGGAGGCGTTAGTAAGGAAAGAAAGCTGCGAATCCTCGTGCCTCACGGTATAGCGAGCCGCTTCGAAGGTTGCCAGCGCTGCGCGATATTCGCGATCTGCCGCGTCCGCATGATTCTCGTCTTCGTAGAGACGAGCCATGGAGTGCTGTGCTTCCCACTTCAGAAATACCGGGCAAGTCTCATCTGTTTCAACGGAGCGAAACTTCGTTTCGGACTCCGTCGTACTCCCGTGACGGGCAGCCACCTGCCCTTGAACAAGCGCGGGATAGAGTTCATCGACATGGTTTCCGCTCTCTCGGGCAATCTCCAGAGCTCGCTGAGCATACCGACTCGCGTTCAACAAGTCGTCGGTCTGCAAAGAGAGCCGCGCCAACACACGGAGGGCGTTGTAGATGTCTTCCTTAGCCTGAATCCCCTCGGCGAGGCTCAATGCCTGCTGAAACGACCGCGCGGCCAGGTCAAACTTGCGCGAGTCCATGTAGATGTAGCCGATGTTCGTGAGTTCGTTTTCCTGGTCGAAGACATCGCTTAGTTGCGCTGCCCTCTTTTCCGCCGCCTGAAACACCTCCAATGCCTTATCGGAGTCGCCAAGTTTGTAATACGCCCAGCCTACGTTGCCCTGTGCGACTAGCGCTACGTCCCCAGCACCAATCGCGCTAGAAGCTTGCTCGGAAGCCTGCGATGACGCGATCGCTTCATCGAAGTGTTCTTCTTTCAGTGAAACCGCCCCTGAGTTTAGAAGGGCTGTGGACTCCAGAAACCTGTCACCGTGTGCGCGCGCAAATGATAAGGACAGTTCGAACGCCCTACGCGCTTGTGCCGAATCGCCCCTCTCATTAAACATGAGGCCACGGGCCTGAAGTACCTCTCCACAGCCCGGGTCCGGCCCGATTGCGCAAATCGTCTCTGCCTCCTTCAGTTTCATTTCTGCTTCGGAGAATCGTTGCAAGCGAGCGTTAGCGACCGCTTCGAGTGTGAGGATGGGCAGGATCAACCCATTTTCATGGGGGGGGCTAGGCTGGGACGCAAGGAGACGGAGCACATCTTCATACATGCCTCGCCACAACGCAGCTTTCGCTTCTAGAATTCTGAATCTCCAGGCCCATTCTGGATCTGCGGTTCGGAGTTGTTGGTATTCTCTGTCGGAGTCGTCTTGACTTTGTCGGAGATTCCCGCGTACGAAGGCCGACTGGATACGCTCGTAAGCGGTCGGCGCACTCTCATGGCGGGTGCATGAGAGTGCGCTGATGAGAAAGGAAAAGAGAACAACCTGCCCTAGGGTCTTGTGTGCCCGTTGGCCGTGGCGCTGCCCACAACCAGTGCCCCGCCGCCGATGCAGCCCAGGTGCATGTGCAGCATGTTCAGGGTGAAGTAGTTGCTGTCGCTTGGCCCCTGCGGAGAACCAGCTCGCGTGTCGTCGGAAAAACCATCGTGGCTGGGTCCGATTCCGACCTCGATTTCGGCCAAGGATACGGTCCCAAAGTCCGGGATGAAAATGACGTTGCCAAACGTCTTGACTCCGGGAATCGGAATCGGCCCGATGCTTTTGACCAGAGAGCATTGCAGCTTAGAATAGCCGTTCCGCTCCCCTTTCCCGCGCCCATTTGCGCGTTTCTTCAAATCGTCGATGTACGCGATCTTGGCATCATACTGTTTCTCCAGAGTGTCAGGAAGACCCTTCGCCCCGGCGATGTCGTTGAATTGGCGCTGGACGCGATCAAGGAAACCGCGGTCTTGCAGATAGGGCCGGTCGCCGTCCGGTTTGCCACCACAAATGCCGAGGTCGAGCTCTACCTCCACGGGATACCCGCCGATCCGGAAGTTTTCGAAGCGCGTGCCCAGGAATGTGACTCGAGGAACGTGGCCGTCGGTGACGGGATGCTCGGTCGAAACCTGCGCCACCACGCGATCGACCGTGATCACTTCGAACACGTTCAAGCCTTCAAGTACCGACGTCGAGAGTGTCACCCAGCCAGAATGATCGTTGCCCCAAAGATCTTTTTTCTCGATCTTGGTACCCGACGCGCGAGTGTGGCCCGCCTTGAAGGAAATGAGGCCCTCCATGGTATCCTCTGCGACCGACTGGCTGACGTGACCGTCGCGGCGCGTCTTCTCTAATACCACCCGTGCCTTGTGTTCAATCGGCTGATCGACAGGATGTTTCAGGTTGCCACTGAGCACGTGGGCTTCGGCGTGATACACGTGATACTGCGACCTGACAGGTTGCGGCACGACTGGTGATTTCGGATTCGTGGCCATATTTTTAGCTCCTCCCCTTTGAGCTATCTCTGAATTTGCACTTCAATCGAATAATGACCGAGGTCTGAACTCTCGTTGGTGGCTGTCTTGCCGCGTACCGCCAGCGTATAGACACCTTGCTCCTGATTCGCTCCCGGAACATAAATCGACCGGGCCTCGTCGGATGAGGCCGCGGGAATGGTGCGCGACCATTCTAGTCTTCCTGATGGGCTCGACAAGGCGAAAGTGTAAGAGGTGTAGCCGCTCTCCGGAGGAATGTTCACGAGCAGATGGAAGCCCTGGCCCGGGTGTGGCGAGATCTGGGTCGTACTCGCCCCACGGGTGCTGACGTTGATCGACGCCCACGGCAAAATCTGCGGGCTGCTGGCCATTTGCTTCAACTGCGGATATGTCACCAGATTCTGATAGCCAATCACTGCCAGTAGAGCCGCCAGAACGGGGACGACCATGGCGGGACGCAACCATGCGAGCCAGCCTGGTTTCGCGCGGGCCGGGACCGGTACCCTTGCCGGAGATACGGCGACTGGCTCCGACAACACGACCTTGCTGTGTTCCACCAACGCAGCGCCTGCCCGAACGTCGAGAGCGCACTCCTGGCAGTCGAAGAAGTGCTCCTCGAACTGCTCGCGTAACTCGGGCGCGAGCTCGCCGAGCAGGTACTTCTCGGCAGCCATCAAGCGAATTGATTCGCTATGGTCCATGTCCTGAAATGTCCTTCGTATGGATAGTGAAAGAGCAAGACAAATCGTTTCATAGTGTTAATCCGCGGCCGTGCCCCTTATGCCAGTGGGTAACTTCTTCAGATAGACTGCCTTAAAGGCCTGCTTTGCGCGATGAAGCAGGACTCTGAGATAGTCCCGGTCCACGCCAAAGTCGTGACAGACCGCGTCTTTGTCTCGTTCTTCCAGGAAGATTTCCCGCAACAGACGCCGGTCTCGCTCTGACAATTCGTCTAGGACCTGACGGACCTTCTGTTGCATCTCCTTGTGCGACAGAATCGATACCACGTCCAGCGACGGATCGGGAATGTTCGTACTCTCTTCGTCTTCGATCGGATCTTCCCGGGAAGACGCACGATAGTGCTCGAGCAATACATTGTTGCAAACGGAATTCACGAAGGCTCCTAATCGTTCCGGGTTTCTTAACTTCCCTTCACTCCGCAAAGCAACGAAGACTCGCGCAAAGGTTTCTTGCCGCAGATCCTCGACGGCTTGGGGAGAATTTACCCGCGAACGGAGTTTCAATTGAATCAATTCGCTGAAATAGGCGACAAAATGGCTCTCTGTCCGGAAATCGCCCGAACATAGCCGTTCTAAGTAAGACTGGTTGAATTCTTGGAATTGCAAGGCTCTGGCCTCAGCGTGCGAGCAAGTGGCAGCTATTCTACACCCGTCCTCCATGAAACGATTGCCATGCCAGGCACTGAGGGATACTCTCCCGGCACTATTTTGCATGAAACGAAAATCCCTCTGGACGCACCATGGCAATGAGCATCTGATCGGGACCACCGTAACTGATGGGCCCCGATGCTTGTTCGCGGGTCCGCCCAAGGAGCAAACCGCTTCGCAGGGTTACCAGCATCCCGATGGAGGACGATGGCCGCCGGGGGGAGAGGCGTCGTTCTTCAGCTTCGCCGGAGCCGTTCTTGACGGCTTCGGCGTCAGTCGGGACACTTGCCCGTGAACGCAACAAAAGCGCATGGCGTCGATCTTGCGCCAGGAAACAGAGGTAGCCAGTAACCGGGATGTCGAGCTTAACGTCAACTTTAACTATGACCGAACCACTCCAGGTAAAGGGCCTTAGGGAGCGTTTGTCGACAGATCAGCCAAGTATTCCGTCGGGAGTGATGCAGGCCGTGCTAATGCATGCCTTGCAGTTACGTCGGAGTTGTCGAGAGGTATTTCTTCTCTGCGACATCCAACGACACAGCGCTGCGGAAGCAGCGGCGATTCTCGGAATCAGCCGGAGCGCCGCCAAGCGAAGGCTCCTTCTGGCTCGCCGGCGAATGGATGAGGTGGTCGAACGCTTGTGTGGAACGACGCACAGGCCGCCAAGCTGAACATCCATCGCCGCAAGGTTGGCTAGGTATTTCCACGAGTGTTTATTCCCCGAGTTAGGGCAAGAGCGCTACACCTCAACGTTGTGATTCGTTCAGCAGGTCCTTTAGATATTGGCTGACGGTTCATGTGGTGAAGACCACGGTGGAGGTCTTTGACAGTTCCATTTTCGTCGCTTGAAGTGGCAATTGCACCAGAAAGGTCGAGCCCTTACCCGGCGAGCTTTGAACTGTGATTGACCCTTTGTGCTGCTGCACAATCCATTGTGCGATCGCGAGACCGATGCCCGTGCCTTCCAGGTTACGGCTTCTCGCTTTGTCAGCCCGATAAAACCGATCGAAAATCTTTGGCTGGTCCTCGAGAGCGATCCCGATGCCGGAGTCGCTGACACGGATAGCCGCCAACTCACCCTTCAGTTCCAGGTGAAGCTCCACCGTCCCTGGCGCAGGTGTGTATTTCGCCGCGTTGTCCAGTAGGACAGTCAGCAGGCGCTGCAAAGCATTGCGGTCTCCAAGAACCGCAATTTCTTCGTCGGTAACGTCACAAGTGAACGTTAGATTCCGTGCGGCCATCAGCTCTCGCCATTGTTCGCTGACCTCCCGAACGATCGTGGATAAATCTACGGAAGAGATCCTTAAGGTTTCCCGTCCAGAATCAGCCCGTGCAAGGGACAACAATTCTTCGACGAGTGCTGATGTTCTCTCCGCCTCCAGGAGAATATGGCGCAAGGCTTCGCGGTATTCGGCATCGCCTCGGGATCTTCTAAGTGCGATCTCTGCTTCTGTGCGAATCAATGAGATGGGCGTACGCAGCTCGTGAGAGGCATCCGCCGTGAACTGAGTTACGCGGATAAAGGCATGCTCGATGCGTCCGAGCATTTCATTCAAGGTGTCTGATAGGCGTTGGAGTTCGTCGCCGGTGGTCAGCCTTTCCAGTCGGTCGCTCAGGTTCGTGGCATTGATGGTTCGCGCGGTTCGGGTGATTGCGTCAACTGGGGACAGGGCCTTTCGGCTCAGCCAGAAGCCTCCGGAAGCGGCGGCGAGCAGTAAAAGCGGGGCAAGCATTAACAGGTAGCCGCGAAACAAAACCAGCGTCTGGTTGACCTGATCGATCGGGAGGCCCATCTGAACCGTGAAGACTCGGCCGTTCGCCCGGATCTTCTGGGTCACAAACCGGAGAGATCTGCCGAGTTGCTCGTCGCGATAGCGAGGTTGGGTCAAGAGTCCGTTTGCCGCTGGCTCCAGAGCATGCTGTCGCAAAAAGTCAGCACGGAAAATCCAGGTACTGTCACTATCGTCATAGATCAGAAGATAGTCACCGGAATGTTCGAGCAAATATGCTTCGGCCACTTCCTCCTGCAGCTTTGCGACTGTAGCGTTCTTTTTTTGAGCCTCGAGAAAATTGGTTAGATCGTCGATTTGTGCTCGCAAGGCACCGTCAGTGATGCGGTACAGGCTGCGTCGGGCAAAGAACCACATTCCCGTGCCAAAGACGAGCTGAGCCGCAGCGAAAAGCAGCAAATACCAGAGGGTAAGGCGAACCCTGATCGACAGCTTCTTCACAATCAAACCTCCGGTCTCATAATGTATCCGACTCCGCGCACGGTATGGATCAGCCGCTCACGGCCACCGTTGTCTATTTTGTTGCGCAGCAGACGCATAAAAACATCGAGCGTATTACCCTCGACTTCCGCTTTGCGCCCCCACACTGACAGGATGAGCATGTCGCGAGGAACCACTCTTCCGGCATTACTGATGAGGCGCTCCAGCAAGCTGTATTCGGTTCGCGTAAGGCTGATGGTCTGTCCAGCGCGGCTCACCTGGTGAGAAATTGGATCAAGCCACAAGTCCGCAACCTGAAACGTGGAAGGCTGGCTGGCCGACGCCCTGCGCTTGAGGGCACGCAATCGGAGCAGGAGTTCATTGAATGAGAAAGGTTTCGTCATGTAATCGTCGGCGCCCAAATCGAGACCGTGCACGATGTCGGGAACCGAGTCTTTTGCGGTTAGCATGAGAATGGGGGTGGAGTTTTTCTCTCTCCGGATTTCTAGCGCAAGTTCGAAGCCGCTCATCTTCGGCAACATCACGTCGAGAATTACGACATCAAATTGTTGCTGCCGCAGTTTGAGCAACCCGTCGCTACCGTCCACAGCGCAGAAAACGGTGTGCCCCTCTTCGGTGAGCCCTCGCCGAAGCAATTCCAACATGCGCAGCTCATCTTCCACAATTAGCAGTCTCATTGACATGATTCGTGACTGGGTGCGAGCTGACCACTAGGGTAGAACGTCGGCGGGCTGAAAAGCGCAGTCTGAAAAAATATTAACCTTCCTTTAACATCGGCTTCATCAGGCCTTCCTAGAATCGCGGCATCATCAGCAACCACAGAACTCACTTCCGCCGGAGAAACCTGCTTGTTCCTCGGGAGTTGACATGGGAGGCCTGCATGCGGTTAAAGCGCGGTACGCTCGCTCTCGTTGCTTGTTTCTTGATTCCACTCGCAACCACGTCATTGTTCGCGCAAGTGGATCGGGCCGTGCTTGAAGGAACAGTGATGGATCCGACCGGCGCTATTATCGTTGGTGCCAGCGTGGTGAGTCTGGCGGTGGAAACAGGTATTAAGGAGGAGCAGCTTACAAACTCGAAGGGATACTACCGCTTTCCGGGCTTGGCCGTGGGGCGCTACACCGTGACTGTCACCGGCACCGGTTTCAAGACGAAGGTCATCGAAAACGTTATATTGCGGGTCGGCGAAACGCGGACACTGGATGTCAGGATGGAGGTCGGTGCGCTTGCCGAAAAGATCGACGTCGTTGCGACCGCAGCTTCCGCAGACCGGAGTTCAGCGGAAGCATCCACCGTCATCAGCGCAAACCAGATCGCGAACCTACCGACGAACGGCCGCGACTGGGCGAATCTTACTCTGCTCGCACCGTTCGCTCAAGATGACGGAGGTGGCGATCAACGAACGATTCGTTTCGCCGGTCGGGCCAGAGACGATAACAACTTTCAGTTTGATGGCGTCGACGCGGGCGGAATTCAGGAACAGGCGCAAAAGTCACAAACTCGTTTGCAGATTTCGCAGGACGCAATCGAGGAGTATCGCGTCAGCAGTGCTTTGTATGACGCGGAATACGGCACTCAGTCAGGTGGACAAATCGATGTGGTCACTAAGTCCGGCACCAACCAGTTCCACGGCTCCGTCTTTGGCTACCTAAGGAACTCGGTTTTCGATGCGCGGAACTTCAATGACTTCGACATCAATGGCAATCCCGCCATTCCTGCCTTTCGTTTTGGACAATACGGAATGACCGTTGGTGGCCCCATCGTCAAGGATAAATTGTTCTTTTTCCTCAACTACGAAGGTCTTCGCCAATACGGAGGCGCCACGACCCGTGTGCTCGTGCCTTCGCCTTCGATACAACGACAAACTCTGGCTCAATCCCCCCAGATGTGTTCCATTCTGCAGGCTTTTCCGTGGCGGGCCTCGACTGGTTCCATTGGGAACTGTAATCCGATCTTCGTTTATCCAGACGGGGCCTTTATCGACCAGACTGGCAATGGGCTCCCCGATTCGGACCAGTTCACCGCACCTGCGCCAACCACTGTTCATGAAGACACGTGGCTCGCTCGAATCGATTACAAGATCAATGACAAGACGCTGCTATACGGGCGGGCTCAGCGCGACATCAGCCTGGTCAGTGGTACCAACGGCGCTAGCGTCCCCTATGACCTGATTCAAACAATTAACCATCCCGCGAATTATTTCATTGCCCTGCAGCAGACTCTTTCTACAACGGTTGTGAACGAAGTCAAAGTTTATGTGAACCGCGCTCCATTCATAAATCCGCAGGTAGCCCCTCTGCCCTATGCGGTTCATACCAACAACTGGGTCACAATCAACGACGATAACGCTGATCATGAAGTGGGCACGACTTATGGCGTAATCGACAATCTGACTTGGGTTCACGGCGCCCACACTTTTAAGACAGGAATGGAGATTCGCCGGATTCGACTGAATCAGGGGAAGACTGCGGATAACAATCTCTACTTTTCCGACAATTCCGGCGCCCTCGACACCGGCTTTGTAAATGCGTCGCTTTATCAGATTGCCTATACCTCCTCGTGGTGCTGCCACAAATTTCGACGTACTTTTTACCTACCCTACTTCCAGGATGAATGGAAAGTCACCCCGACCTTAACGCTCAACATGGGATTGCGCTGGGAGTATTACGGGGTCGCGAATGAAGCTAACAATCGCACCACGGTTTTCGATGTCACTCAGTTTCACGGCGTTTGCCTGGGACCGGGATCGACGAACGGCCCCTATCCCACGCCGATCAACACGCCGCCATGTCCTACCAATCCGGCTCTGTATAACTCCGACTACACCAACTTCGATCCTCGCGTCAGCTTTGCGTGGGCTCCCAGCGTCTTTAACGGAAAGACCGTCATTCGAGCGGGGTTCGGAATTTACACGGGTGCAGCACAGAACGACGACCTTAACGCGGGCCTTGAGAGCGACCGCTATACGGCGTTCGTCAATCTTGACCCAAGCGGCCCGGGCACGCCTCTCTTGCCGGCCTATCAACAAGCAGTCCCAAACCTGAGTGGCCTGGGAAGCAACGTTGCCAACCTTCAGCAACCCCGCGCCTTGCAGCGTCATGGCCGCCGCGACCTGTACGTAGAAACGTGGGGCTTTTCGATTGATCGCGAGTTGCCGTCCAACTTCCTGGCTTCGGCCCAGTATATTGGGTCACACGGTGTACGTTTGTTTTCTCGCGGAGGCGTTAATTTTTGCATTACCAAGCCCGACAGTAATGGCAATTGCACTCGCACGCTGGATCAATACTATCCCGGAGGCGATCCCTACGGGTCGGTGGACTACAAATCGGATATCGGCGCAAGCAGCTACAACGCGCTGCTCTTGAGCTTGCAGCGCCGTTTTACCAACGGTCTGTCTTTCCAGGCTGGCTATACCTGGTCACATTCCATCAACGATGGGTCAGTGGGAGGAGGCGAGTCCAACGGGCCCGAAAACGTGAATTGCCTGCCATGCGACTACGGACCTAGCGTTTTCGATATTCGCCACAATGTTGCCGCCGACGTGGTTTACGAGTTGCCATTTGGGACTGGCAAACGCTTCCTGAATGAGGGAGGTGTCTTGAACAGGATCGTAGGTGGGTGGACCTTCAGCAGCGTTGGTCTTTGGCATACTGGCCATCCCCTTACGATCACGATGAACATCTCGCCCACGCAACTGCCGGACGGCAATGACCAAACCACCCAGCGGCCGGACCTTGTTCCCGGAGTTCCTTTGCTGTTGCCGGGAGGAGTGCATAACTACACGATCCCGATCAATCCCGCCGCATTTGCTCCGCCGCCGCTCGCACAAGGGACAGATCAGTTCGGTGTTCCCTATGCTTCTTACGGCCTGGTAGGCCAATTCGGCGACGCTCCCAACGGCTTGATTCGGGCGCTGGACTCCTGGCAGATCGACATGTCGCTGATGAAGACAACCAAAGTGACCGAACGCGTTTCGGTGGAGTTCGGCGTACAGGCATTCAACATTTTCAATCACGTGCAACTTGGAGATCCAAACACTAATAACCTGGCTTTTAACTATGTTCAGGTGGGTTCCGCATGGGTACTTCAACCGGCGGGCAATCTCGGTCAGATCACGACGACAAACAATTTCAACAACAACAACGACAATGCCACTTCGCCAAACACCGGGACAGGCTTGCCACGGCAGCTTCAATTTATGCTTCGCTTCCTGTTTTAGGCAGAGAAATTCAGCCAGGCTTAAGGTGCGACCATTAAACTCGCATAGTGAGGTTCTGCTTTGAAAAAACATGCCGTCTCTATCTTGCTCGCCTTCGCGATCTCGTCGGTCTGGGCCGCCGACAGCTACCAAGTCACTAAGAAAATCCCCATCCCCGGTCAGGGAAGCTGGGACTATCTCACGGTCGATGAAGGCGCCCGCCGCTTGTATGTTTCTCACGGAACTCAGGTCGAAGTGCTCGACGTGGACTCGGGTGCGATTGTCGGCAAAATCGAAAACACCCAGGGCGTGCATGGCATAGCCATCGCTCCCGGCCTAGAGCGTGGATTTGTCAGCGACGGACAATCCTCGACGGTCACGATCTTCGACTTGAAAACTCTTAAGACGATCGCGGAGGTACCGACTGGAAAAAAGCCGGACGCAATCATCTATGATCCGGCGACCTCAAGAGTCTTCGCTTTTAACGGCGGTAGCAACAGTGCCACTGTGATCGAAGCCAAGGACGGAAAGGTGGCGGGCACGATTGATCTCGGAGGTGGTCCTGAATTCGCGGCAGCGGACGGTAACGGCTACGTTTACAATAATCTTGAAGACGAAAGCCTGGTGCTCAAGATCAACTCCCGTACGCTGAAAATCGAGCAACGCTGGCCGACAGCACCTTGTGCTTCGCCTTCCAGCATGGCGATGGACCGGGCCAATCGTAGATTGTTTCTCGGCTGCCGCAGCAAAGTCATGGCGGTGATGAACGCGGATACTGGCCAGGTCATCACTACGCTTCCCATAGGCGATCACGTGGATGCCACCGCTTTCGATGTCGAGACGCGGCTGATTTTCAATTCCAACGGCGAAGGCACCGTCACCGTGATTCGCCAGGACAGTCCAGATAAATATTCGGTTGTCGAAACGGTGAAGACTTTACCTCGAGCCAAAACGTCGGCGCTCGACCCTAAGACGCACCGATTGTTTCTGTCGACTGCTGAGTCGGGGCAGTTTGAAGTGCTTGTCATGGGGAAGTGAATTTGGGAAGTAAATTTGGGGAAGTGAATGAAGATTTTCCAGAGATTGGTCCTCGTCGTGGTTTTCCTGGGCTGTGCCTCCTGCACGCGTTCCCACTCGCAGATGCAGGCCCCGGAGACCCAACCCGTTGCCTTGCAATTGCAGCTCGACACTCCATTCCGTTTCGTCGCGTATGGAGATTCGAGATTTCATGATCCCAAGGACACCGAGGCAGCAAACCCTTCCGCCCGGCAGGCGCTTGTCCAGGCTATTGCTGAGGTTAAACCCGCGTTTATCTCCTTCGGCGGAGACATCGTCTACAACGGCTACGATGCAAACGACTGGAAGGTTTGGGACAGTGAAACCAGCGTTTGGCGCGAGAAAAAGATTCCCGTCTACCCAGCCTTGGGCAACCATGATTTGCATGGTGACGAGAAGGTCGCCCTGGCAAATTATTTCGAACGTTTTCCCGACCTGAAGAACAGCCGGTATTACTCGATGCGCGCGGCCAACACTTTGATGCTGGTGCTCGACAGCTCACTCGACGAAACCTCCGGACCGCAAGGCCGATGGCTATCGCAAGCTCTGGATACGTTGCCGGGAGATGTCGATTTCGTCTTCCTCGTCCTCCACCATCCTCCGTACACAAGTTCCTCGGACGCCAAAAAGTTCGGAGGAGGACACTCATCTCGCTCGCCTGAACGTGCGTTGGCGAACGCGTTGGAAGGGCGGCAGCAGCGCCTCCGTGCCCGGATAGTAGTGTTCTCCGGTCACGTACACAATTACGAACGGCATGAACACGGGGGCGTTACCTATTTTGTTTTAGGGGGGGCAGGAGCCCACGTCTATCCCATTGAACGCGCTGCCAGTGACCCCTTCCAGAGCAAGGAGATTAATTATCATTACCTCCTCGTCGAAGTGGATCGCCGTCATCTGAAGGCTACGATGAACCGCCTTGACCTCAGCAGCGGCAAGCCTGTCTGGACACAGCCCGATTCCATCGAGATCGCCGCACCCGTTGCCGACTCCCTGGGAGCTCGCTAAGGGGGCATTCCCCGCTTCGCGCAGATACTCGGGGACCTTCTGAGCCTTGACTCCGCCTGACCAGGAAAGCTGCATGCCCGGTGTTGGCCCTGGCCGCCTGTTCGAGTGTTTCCTCGTTACCCTAGCCTTGGGTTGGAACCACGATAATACTGTCCTGTGAATTCACCAGTGATCGACAACCGCCTTCAGAGAGCGCTCTAATGACGGTCATTCGGGTGAAGCGGCGAGAGATAAACTATTCAACTAAGAGCGTAAAATTGGTGCGGAAGGGGGGATTTGAACCCCCACGCCTTTCGGCGCCACCCCCTCAAGATGGTGTGTCTGCCAGTTCCACCACTTCCGCACTTTGTAAACTACCCGCAATCAATACCTTAGCGAGTTCTTCCGGTGAGGGCATTTCCAACTGCACCGGATTTTGCACCGGCTTCTTGCACGCGATGAGATCCTCCGGCCGCTGCAAGTCTGCCAGGCGCGCGAACAACTTGTGGACCGCAGCCTCCCGTGGGTGTACGTAGCGCATGGTGGTCTTAATGTTATCGTGTCCAGCGACGTACTGCAACGTAAAGGGGTCTGTGTACTCTCCGGCCTCGGTCAGAAAAGTATGACGCATAGCGTGCAGGCCGGCATCGGGATGAGTCTTGATCTTTTTCCGTACCTGGCCTATCTGTTCGTCCAGCACCCAAGGCCCCAGAGGCTTTGTCGGATCTTGGGGGCTCGTGAAGACATAGTCGCACTCGGAGTCTTTCAGAAGCCGTTCGAGTACTTCCTTCATTTCGTGATCAATCACCAGCTTGCGCTTTCGCGCTCGCCGTTTTAGACCGCGCTTGATTATTAGCTCTCCGCAGGTTTTCCCATCTGCAGGCTGCTCCGAGTGCAAGCGAACGCAATCCTTCATCAGCTTTAGCATCTCGTTACGACAGATACCGGAGTGCCGCGCCAGAATGGAGGCCGATCGCAAAGGTTCGGCAGAACTCGAAGTCCATTGCGCATACTCCGCCGCGCTAAAGATGTAGTCCGTTTCACGCTCTGCTCCTTCGTCCTTCGTGTACTGTTCGACCGTCGGCACCTTGGCAATCAACTTAAGCTTGAGATGCGCATAACGCAGGGCCTTGCGGAAAGTGGCCAAATAGCGATTCACCGTGGTTTTGCCCACGGGCGTAGGCTTTCCGTCACGTTGTCGCCCCGCGTGCTTCAAAGCCCAAGTTTTGAACGCTTCGATGTGAGCTTCGTCGATCTGGTCGAGGGGTAGATCAGCCCAAGGACCGTAGCTGAGGAGCTTCCGATAGCTCTCCTGATAAAACTTAACTGTGCCTTTTTGTTCGGCTTTGGCTGTGGCAACCCACTTGTCGAAAGTTGTTTGGAACTGTCTCAGCGTAGGAATGCCCCTGGCCTTTTCAGCACTCGCGGAAGATTTCCGCTGCGGCTCGGGTTCTTCGAGGCCAGCGGCCTGGCGAACAATGCGAGCCCGCGCCGCACCCGCGATAGCCTCTGCCTCACGCCGGTTTTCGGTCCCAGTCGAGCGGTAGTATTCCTTGCCTCGGTACTGGAATTTGTAGGCGTAGTACGAGCTTCCGGAGCGTTTGAATACTTTCATCAGCCTGCCGCACGTCGGGTGTTGCATGTCACGAACTGACGGATGGTTTCCGGCCGAATCATGACTCTTGTGCCGACTTTCACATAGTCGATCCTACGACCCTGAATCCAGTCACGCAAGGTCTTGACCGAAATGCCTAGCAAATGGGCGGATCTGCTCACGTCGAGCAAAGGTTCGATGGGATCGGATGCAAAGGCTGGGGCCATCGCTTCGTGCAATGCCATGACGTGCCTCCTTCCGGGGAACCGCGGGTCTCCTACGACGCGCTCCCGCGTCGGCTTATGAGACGGCGATTCGGAACCCACAACTGCCGTCCTGGCTGGTCAAGTCTCTACGGGACCGCGCAATGTTAACCAATTTGATTCATTCTCGCGCCCGTGTCCAATAACTTTTCGGATTGGGTTCATTCCTGCAAGTTATTAAAGACAAGGCTAGCCCGATTCGTCCCATCCAATTCCCGCTGACAAAGCACGGCGCGGGTCGAGAACCTATTGAACAAGCGGGGCTTACAGAAGCAAGTCATTCGCCAAGAACGCCTGAGATTCCTTGAGGCAGCGATAGGACTCGGCATCTCGCAGTGCTATTCAGAACAATCGCCGCCGGTTGCCCGGAAATATGTGAGTACTCGCAGATGGTACAAGCGACGATGGGGTGCTGTCCTTTATTGCAAGGTCGATGGAGCTTTTCTCATGCCGACTTCGACAACAAGTTCCAGGTCGAATCACTCTACCTCTTGGACTCATAACCCCCAAGAATGAACTTCATCCGAAAAGTTATTGGACAGCGTGAGGGAATGCGGTTAGTTTTGCGCCAAAGCAGTGGCTTTGGGCTGCTACTGGAGGTGCATATGCCACGCTGGTCCTCAGTCCATTTCATCCGCCAAATCCAGCGGCTTGTTTGGTCAATGTGGGCGCGTCCGACCGCCGTTCTTCTCACCCTATTCTTTGCCATGCCTGTGGCCGCGCTGGGACAGGGTTCACCGTTCGACACCGGCTTTAATGCTATTCAAGCGCTTTTCACCGGCACCATTGCGAAGGTAGGCCCCGCGACATCGAGGCCATTTCCCTCGGGCTCTGCTTTGAGGCAAGAGTACCGCTGGCGGTGCAATCGCCAGGATTACCTCCGTTCACGCTGAAGTGCATGCCACGGAAATCCAAGGTGAAGGTGGAAAATGAATCGAGTGCGCTTTCGCCGATCGTGCCGTAGAACTCAGCTGGAGAGAAGAGGGCTGAGTACGGCGAATTGCTCATCAAGCGATTGGCCAGAGACCTATCGGCCATCATTTGGGAGAGGCTTTGGACCACGCAATCTCGCCCAGATGAGGAGCTTTTATCTATCTGACCTCAGAGCAAGATTTTGCAGACACCGTCTGCAAAATCTTCTGTTCCTAACTTGATCAATGACATATCGGGGAATTTTTCAACTATTCCGGCCCTCGCTAACCAGTTCCCATTGCCCTGGTCCGCCTACGTCCGATTGCTTTCTGTAAAGAGTCAAGACGCGCGAACTTCTACGAGACCGAGGCGCTACGTTCGGGCTGGTCCGTTCGGCAATTGGACCGTCAGATCAGCAGTCAATTTTATGAACGCCTTGCGCTCTCAAAGGACAAAGCATCCATGCTGGCGAAAGCAGAAAACTCTGAACCCAGCGATTTGGTGACGCCTGAAGGGGCCATTAAGGACCCGTTCGTTCTCGAATTCCTCGGCCTCAAGGGCGAATACTCCGAGTCAGACATGGAGCAAGCACTCATCCAGCATCTCACGGACTTCCTCTTGGAGTTGGGCAACGAACTTTGCCTTCCTCAGCATGAAGGCTTATTCAGAGTGTCCCTAGCTCCAATTCGCTGGCAGGATTTGGCTTGAAAGTGTTGGTTGAGAAGGTAAACTCGCGGAACAGATAGGCGGCATTAAGTTTGCCGACGACGCTTTCATTCATCTGAGCTCTGTTACGGGTAGAGCTCGAAATCCATTCGCAAGCGGAAAGCCGTTTGGTGTGCGGCACACGACCGCTCCTGCTGCCACCTTTGATTTGCCCACGACGTTACGCACGAAGTCGAGATTTACTGTATCACCGGCATCTGGCAACTCCGTCCACTTCGCTTCGAACAGCTCCAGGCGTCCGCCCGAATCCACCACGAAGTCCACTTCGCGGGTTCGGTCACGCCAGAAGAACAGGCTACCCGTGCGCCCTCCGCTGCGTTCACGGTCTCGAAGCTGCGCAAAGACAAACGTTTCCCAGACTGCGCCTACCGCCGGCGACTGCCGAAGAGCTTCCTCAGACCGAATATTCAACAGCGCGCAAAGCACACCAGTGTCAGCGAGATAGAGTTTTGGACTCTTGACGATGGACTTGGTTCGATTCGAGAACCACGGTTCGAGCAATACGACCTGACCGGACGCTTCCAGCATGGATAACCAATGATTTGCAGTTGATGGGGCAATCCCGACATCGCGTGCTAGGTCGGCTTTGTTCAACAGGTTTGCAGAGCGGAGTGCGCAGGCCCGCAGGAATCTCTCGAAGTCTCGCAGGCTGCCAACATTGGTTAAGGAGCGCACATCGCGTTCGAGATAAGTGGCGAGATACGAATTGTAAAAAGCAGCAGAATCAATGTCTGGGTTGGCGTAAAGCTCTGGGAAACCACCGCGCACGATGGCTGATTCGATCCTTGTTTGCGGCAATGCCGCTTGAATCTCGGCGAGGGAAAGGGTTTCAAGTTCCGCAATGTCGGCCCTACCTGCCAGCGATTCGGATACGTTCTTCATCAGAGTGAACTTCTGCGAACCAGTAAGCAGGAATTGCCCATTGTGTGTCCGGTGGGCATCGACGGCCACCTTGAGGTGCCGAAACAAACCGGGCGCATATTGGACCTCATCAATAAGGACGGGCGGAGGATGACGCTGGAGGAAAGTTCCCGGCTCCTTTTCAGCCTGCTCGGCTTCGGCGGGGAGGTCGAGGGAGACAAACGCATGTTTCGGGAACAGGCGCAGAAAGGTGGAGGTTTTGCCGGTCTGCCTGGCTCCGGTTAGAACGACCACTGGCCGTGTCTTCGCGGAGCGTTGCAGGCGGGGTTCAACTGCGCGTGGAATCCACATAAGCAAAATATACGATATAATCGCATATTTTGCACGAGCCCAGGCGACTACTTGGCGACTGGCCTCGCTACAGTTTCTTATCCTCGGAGTCTGCTGGCGTTCCCCTTTTGCCCGGTAAACGTTATGAAAAGAGTCCCCCCCCTCCTGTAAATTTTGCCAATTGACAGAAATGATATAACGCGCATGATAGTGGAAAGAACAAGGCTTCCTTATGGTGCAGATGGACACGATCCAAGGGAGCAGGGAGCTAGCGCCACATGTCAAAAATCGGAATTTTGGTGGTTGAGGATTACGAACCCTTTCGGCGATTCGTATGTTCTACGCTGGGGAAAAGACCAGAGTTGCATATTGTTGGAGAGGCGTCAGACGGGTTGGAGGCAGTTCAGAAAGCCGAAGAACTGCAACCGGCTCTGATTCTGTTAGACATTGGCCTGCCAAGTCTGAACGGAATCGAAGTGGCTGGACGAATCCGGAAGATCTCGCCCAAGTCCGAAATACTTTTTGTGAGCCAAGAATCTTCAGTCGATGTGGTGCAAAAAGCTCTCAGCGTAGGGGCGGTGGGGTACATTGCTAAAGTAGATGCCGGAAGCGAATTGCTAGCTGCTGTGGAAGCGGTGCGTCAGGGCAGGCAGTTTGTCAGCAGCGGATTGTCGGGTCATAATTTCACCGACGGATCGGACGCACAGGCCCTCGACTGCCTCCGTCGCCAGGAGGCTCTCCCGTCGCGCGTACCGAGAAAGACGGAGACCACTCGCAGCCACGAGGTTGAATTCTATTCCGATGATGAAGCTTTTGTAGTTGGCTTTACTGATTTTATAGAAGCCGCTCTCGAGGCTGGTAACGCGGTTATCGTGGTCTCGACGGAGTCGCATTGGAACAGTCTTCTTCAGAGACTGCAGGCACATGGCGTGGATATTGTTGCGGCCGTTGAACAGGGGCGCTGTCTCCTTTTGGATGTCGCCGACACGCTCTCGACCTTCATGGTGAATGATCTCCCCAACCCAGTGCGATTTTCTAGAGTGGTTGGTGATCTGATTGCCGCCGCAGCTCGATCGACAGCGGGGGAACAGTCAAGGGTTACGATTTGCGGGGAATGCGCGTCAATCTTGTGGGCGCAAGGTAATGCGGATGCGGCTATTCAGGTGGAGCAACTCTGCAACCAGCTAACTAAACGATACGAAATGAATATTCTTTGCGGGTTCTCATTGAGTAGCTTTTACCGCGAGGAAGATAAGCAAGTCTTCGAGAAGATTTGCAGCGAACGCTGAACCACATCGGCGACTGAATGGGGAGCTTTTATCTAGCTGCCTGTATTGCTTTGCTGTCTTGAGCTAGAGGCGCACAAGCGTGAACCCTGGTACCACACTTGGGTTGCGATTCGATTGAAAACGTCCCGTCCAGCAGTTTTAGCCGCTCCTCCATGCTGATGAGGCCAAGCCCTCGGCTCTGTTTTGCCACTTCCGGATCAAAGCCGGTGCCGGAGTCGCTAACCGTGAGATGAATCTCATCCGACGTCCCCCACAATCGCACTTCGAAGTGCCGCACCCCACTGTGTTTCGCCGCATTGTGCAGGGCTTCTTGCAGGACTCGGAAAAAGCCGAGAGGGATATTCGGCGACAAAGGGCTGGGCAAATCGTGGGTCTTGAAGTCAATCTCCACCTTTTGCTTCTCCCCGAATTCTTGGCAGAAGCCTCTCATGGCGGCAGTGATGCCCACATATTCCAGTTTTGACGAGTGCAACTCATGCGACAAGGATTGGATATCGGTCGCTATCTTGGAGGTCTGATTCCCTAGCTCGCCGATGCGGCTGCGGACTTCAGCAGGCAAATCAGGAGAGTTTTGCTGGAGCAGTTCTAACTCGATGGTCAACAGTGCGAGACGCTGACCGAAGTCGTCGTGCAGGTCTCTCGCGATGCGGGTACGTTCCTGCTCCTGTGCCTCAATCAGCCTGCGACTGACGCTACGCTGCGCTTCCGCGAGTTCCGTATCTCTTTGATGGAGTGCTTTCTCGGCACGCTTCCGATCGGTGACATCTCGGGCCATTTCTCGAACGATGGGCTCTGGCACGTCTTCGGTGCGCAGCGTGTTGTGGTATTCCCAGATTCGTTCCTCACCTGCGCGAGTGGTTACACGCATCGAACCTGCTGAAGCTCCGTCTCTCCTAATCTGGGCCACGAACGCATCGAAGAGGGGACGGGCTCGGGGACTTAACAAGTCGGGGATGGACATCTGCAGCAATTCTCCGATTTCGTAGCCCAACGCTCGTGCTACGGCTGGGTTCACCGATAGGAGCCTGCCTTTAAGGTCATGTGTGCACATCAAATCCTGGCTGTTTTCAACCAGATCGCGATATCGATCCTCACTCTGCTTAAGCGAACTTTCCGCCCGCATGCGCTCTGTGATGTCGGCTGTCATGCCGACCAGTCGGACCATCTTTCCGTCCCTGTCAAATGTTGCGCGGCCGCTCTCTTCCAGCCACAGCAGCGCACCGTCCTGGCGAAACATGCGGTACTGGGTTCGATATACCGGGTGTTCTAGCGTCAAAGCATTGACCAAACTCCACAACTCGGCTCGATCTTCGGGGTGGATAAATCTGAAGTAATCTTTCGCTTTACCCTCTTCGATGTCGTCGCCAATGCCGAGGATTTCCGCACATTCCGCGGATCGTAGTACTGAGTCCGTGGCCGGGTCCCACTCCCAGGCGTACATCCGGCCGACCTCGGCGGCAACGCGCAGCCGCTCTTCGCGTTCGCGTAACATGGCTTCTTGACGCTTGCGCTCGGTCAGGTCAATTAAGGTGACTAGATTTGTATCCCCCATGGAGGAAAAGTGAGCTTCAATATGACGTGTTGATCCGTCCTTGCACACGACGGTTGCTTCCATCGGTTCAATGTCAGTCACATCCCTGATGGCCTTTTCCACCCGTGCTTGCCACTCCCTTCTGACGGTCTGTCTGTAGTCTTCGTCCGGATATGCGAGAGGCCACCAGTGCGCCACATCGGGAACATCGTCAATCGTGTAACCAAACAGCGCTGTGAACTTGTCGTTCATCAACTCGACCTTTTGCTCTAACCCACGACTGACAATCATTGCCACACTGGAGCTTTGCACCAATCGCCGGCTGCGCTCCTCGCTCGCCTTCAGTTCTTCTGTGCGACGACATTCGGTCACGTCGCGAATTGCGGCGACAACGAAAGTGCCAGACTCGGTGGCAAGTGGGCTGAGGCTGATTTCGACTGGAACTTCAGCACCATCGCCTCGCAAGGCGAAGAGCTCCAAGCCCGTGCCCATCGGTCGCACTCGGGGATCGCCGAAGAATGTTTCGCGATGTTGCGGATGTTTAGTGCGAAGCCTTGCAGGGATTAGCGACTCGACTGACCGTCCAATCAACTCCTCCCGCCCGTATCTGAAAAGCTTTTCCGCCTGCAAATTGGTAGCAACAATTCCTCCAGCTCGGTTGACTACTAGTGTCGCGTCCGGGACGGCGTCTAACAACGTTCGGAAACTGGTGTCAATCCAATTGGGCTGGAGCATTTTGGGGTAAATACTCGGCGGCAGCAGTACGATCTGCTTTCCTTTAGGCGTCAAGGGATGTTACACCGGAATGTTGTACCAGTCCATTCTCGTCGAGCGCAGTCTATTCCAGGTCAGCTAAGCCCGATGATTTTTGATCTAAGCTAATCGCTGACTTAAGCCTGCGTCAGTGATGCACGTCACAGTTCAACCGTCAGCCGGCGCTCGAGGAATTTCGGGCCTTTTAGTGTGGTGGCACGGCCATCCCTCTGTTCCCACATGGCGGCATGAGAATTCTGGCATGCCAGTGGAGAACGTCAAGCAATGAAATAGTTGCCACAAAGCTTGTGGCATGGGTGAGGACCAAAGGGGCAGATAAGAGGCTCGACCTCGCGTGGAGACACGTTCGTCGCGAACCTGCGGCGTGGCCTTCTGCGAGAGAAAAGATGTTCTACTGTGTGGTCAGATTAAAGTCCATGGTATTGGAATTCTGACCACCGGTGCGCACATAGACAGGAATCATGCCCCAAAACATCAGGTCGTTATCGGTGAGCGCAGCCATGAGCTGATTAGAAGTGATGAATCTGGTGCTGAGGGGATTGCCGTTCCAGAAGACGACGGCCTCGGTGCCGAAATTACTGCCATTAACCGTCATGGTGAAGGGCACGCTGTTGACCGGCACGCTCCCTGGCGAAAGCGCCGTTAGCGAGGGTGGAGAAAATACAACGGCTTTGAACGGATCACCACTACTCCCTTTGACTCCAGTGCCGCATCCGACTGTGAGCAGGCTCGCGAGCAGAAGACAACCGGCGTATCGCATAGCTACCTCCTTGCAGGTTAGGAAAATGGCGGCACCAAGAGAAAGTAAGGTGCTAAGTCTGTCCGTTAAATAGGGGAGTGGTCAAGATGAAAGAGTTTGCATATAGGCAGGATTTTGCAGCGATCCTTGCTCGTCTTGCGAACGGAGGGAATGAATTGGCGAGATGGCAAGACGGACCCAACACCCGCTCCGCGGTTTTACTCATTGATACTTGGCCACCCAATTCCCAAAGAGTGGAGTGAAAAAACTCGTCACCAATTCGTCAGCAAAAACAGGCTGTTCTTGGTTGTTTTGAGGGATGTGGCATGCCGAACAGCAAGACGAGCAAAGGGTTTTAGGTTGTTTGACCTCGGAATTGACACGGTAGCGCTCTCTGGCGGATCAAGCCGACTGACTCTCGGTCAGTCGAAAGACCCACGCGCCACTACGTTGCGAATTCCCGCGAGTGCCTCCTGTGTGCTCACTTCGAACACCTAAAACCATCCATCGTTCTGAACCGGAGGGCTACGCCATCTTTTTTCCACTTCGGCCTCTTCCGGGTGGACGCCGCTTGGCCGCGGCTCGGACGGGCGTTTCGGACTGCGCCGGTTTCGCGCCAAACTAACCCCAACCCCGTTTGGCACTCACCGCGCTTTCACTCACGCCCTGCCACCCTCCTTCGGCCTCCGTTCTGTCCCTTTCACCGTTCCGCCTTGTTTCTTCCCGCTGCCGCTCAAGTGAAGGAAGAAACAAGCCGGAAACGGCAGAAAGGGAAAAAACATGAAATTAGAAGAAGTCAACACACGAACCAAAGAGGCCGTGGATTTCCTCGTTGCAGCATTGGAGTCCGGTCACAGTGAAGTCCTCACCGCATACCTCGGAGCAATGGCGAAGTTTCACACCTACAGCTTCGGCAACATCATGCTCATCGCACGCCAGAAGCCCGATGCTACCAACGTTGCCGGACTTCGGACATGGAACTCGCTTGGCCGCTTCGTTAAACGGGGAGAAAAAGGCATTTTCATTCTCGCCCCGATGGTCGGAAGACGAAGCACGAAGGATGTAGCGACCGACGAGCCGAGTGAAGACGCAACAACGGAGGGTCAGCGGACGCTGTACGGATTCCGGGCCGTCTACGTTTTCGATGTCAGCCAGACCGAAGGCAAAGAACTCCCAACACTGACCGAAGTCAATGGCGACGTGAGCGGATACCGCGAACGTCTGTTCAAGTTCGTGGAATCGCAAAGCGTCGAGCTTAGTTTCTCCGAGAGAATTGCTCCCGCGAAGGGTCTCTCGTATGGCGGGAAGATCACGCTGCTTTCCGGGATGCAGCCAGCCGAGGAGTTTTCCACGCTCGTGCATGAGATCGCCCACGAAATGTTGCATCGTGGCGACCGCCGCACCCTGACCACCAAACAAGTCCGCGAAACCGAGGCCGAAGCCGTGGCCTTTGTGGTCTGCCAATCGGTCGGACTTCAGAACGGAACTGCATCCCAGGACTACATCCAGCTTTGGCACGGAGACGCCAATCTCCTGCGCGAGAGCTTGGAAGCCGTTCAACAAACCGCTGCCGTGATCCTCGGGGGCATTGCCCCCGAGCCAGCGGCACTCGCGGCAGCCGCATAACACGCCAACACCTGCACCGTTTGGTTTTCAGGCCCGACGTGTGCGCTGAGTCCACGAACACCTAACCAAAGACACATGAGAGGAGAAAAGATCATGCCGAGTACGCAAAATGCAGTCAACAACCACGAATATCGCAGCGTTCCCATCACCGCGCTTGCGGAGTCAGCCACCAATCCCCGCAAACGCTTTGATGCAAAGAGCCTCGAAGAACTGGCCGCCAGCTTCAAGACGCAAGGGATTCTGGCCCCTCTTCTGGTACGCGAACTGGAGGAAAGCAAGTACGAAGTTGTCGCCGGGGCACGTCGCCTCAGAGCGGCGAAACTGGCGGAACTCGAAAAACTTCCCGTCCGCGTAGTCAAGCTGACCGATGCCGAGGCAATCGAGGCCCAGTGCGTTGAGAACCTGCAACGCGAGGACATCCACCCGCTTGAGGAAGCTCTGGGTTTCAAGTCGCTCTTGGAACTCGGAGAGCCTGCCTACACCATCGCCACCATCGCCTCACGCGCTGGCAAGAGCGAGGCGTATGTCTACGGTCGCATTCAGACTCGCTGACCTCATACCGCCCGTGGCCGAGGCATTCCTGAAAGACCAGATCACCATCGGCCACGCTTTGCTGATCGCCAAGCTCCCGGCTTCGCAACAGCAGGAGGCATTCTCGGCTGCTTTTCGGGGCTTGTGGACAAGCGAAGGCAACAGCCAAGTCCTGATTCCAGTGCGGGAGTTGGCAGCGTGGATTGAATCGAACATCTTGCTACAACTGGCGTCCGCGCCGTTTGACAAGCAGGATGAGACACTCGTTCCCGAAGCAGGTTCGTGCGCCAACTGTCCGAAGCGAACCGGATTCAACAAGCTACTTTTCCCCGACGTGCGTAAAGATTCCTGCACTTCGCCCGACTGTTTCCGGGCCAAGATCGACGCTTCCGTGAAAAAGACTCTGGAAACCAAGCCGCAGCTAATCCAGATTTCGGCGGCGTGGAATTCCCGCGAGGGCGCTCCCTTGGGACGGAATCAGTATGTGGAGTTGGAGATCAAGAAGCCCAAGCCGAACGGCGCAAGCACCAAGCTCTCAGCCGTTCAGAAGCCCTGCGACAAGATGACCGAGGCCATCGTCATGGACGGCGGCAAGCGCGGACAGGTCGTCAAGGTTTGTGCCGATCCCGCTTGCCGCGTCCACCATCCCAACACGCCTTCTCCGCAGCAAGTCGAGCGGGAGCGGGCAGAGGAACGGAAGCGCATCGAAAAGGAGAAACTGGCCATTACGACTCGCCATCGTGTCTTGGCTACGATCCTCCAACGCGTATCGGCTCCGTTAAAGAAGGCCGACTTGCTGGCGGTCGCCCACTACCTGATCGGCCATCTCTCCTACAGCCAAGTCCCGGCTCTGGCGAAGCGGCACAAGGTAGAGGCGAAGAAGGACTCTGCGTCCGCGCAGGAACTTCTGGCCAAGCAAGTGGGCACGTACGACGAGGCCGAACTCTGCAAGCTGCTTCTGGAAATCAGCCTGCTGGATTCGGCGTATCAGCGATCCACCGCCAGCCGCGACGACGTTCTCATGGACGCCGCCAAACGCTACCGAGTGGATACTGAGAAACTCCAGAAAGCCGTGGCAGAGGAATTTGCCGCGAAACGAGACAAGAAGACAAAGACCAAAGCAAAGCCGAAGGACCGCAAGACGGCGGCATAAGTCAATCACCCTAAGTTTCTGGCGGAGTGCGAGTTTGCACTCCGCCATTTTTTATTGAATTGGAGGCGGGCGCAGCGGTGTCAACGGTCTACAACCCGCCCGTTGAAGCTTTCTCTCGTGAATGCAAAGGATGAACCGGTAGCACTGCTCGGAAGGCACCTTGGACATCTACAGACCAGCACCTAGTCAGAGTAGCTTGATTTCCTCGGGCTCAGCTTTGAGGCAAGAGTACGGGCGCCGATGCAAGCGCCAGGATTGCCTCCGTTCACGATGAAATTCATGCCATGGAGATCCAAGGTGAAGCTCGAAAATGAATCGAGCGCGCTTTCGCCGATAATGCCGTAAAACTCATCGGGTTCGCCGGTGGATCCTGTCAGAAGTGAGATATCTTTTACCTTCGCGCATGATTTCCCAAACGTCACCACCATGCTGGGGATCCGATATGCGGGAAGGGCTGCTGGTCCTCCAACTCCCGAGAGCTCCAACTTAACCACCCCGGCAACATCAACTATTTTGCTGTCCTCTTTATAGAATGCGGCAGACAATACAGTTACCATCGAACCAGTACCGAGTGTGAATAACTGCTCTCCGTGTCCAAAGTCAGCCGTAATCAACGGGATAAACTTTTCCAGAAACAAGTTGTGTGAGCTCGTCCCTGTGTTAGGCACGGTCTCTCCGAAACTGAAGTTGATTCGTCCCTCGCGATAAAAGGTGACTTTGCCCAGAGCTGCCAGCACGGGGAGCCCCAAACACCCTTCCATTTGATAGTTGTACTGGGGAAAACTCAAATCCGAGTCCTCCATGACCAGCACAGGCACATTGCGGAGAAGTGCTGGTCCAAGTCGGATCTCCGGAATGACTGCTATATGGATAGACACAAGGAGACCGGTCGCCGCCTGCGCACTCGCGTTGCCAGTTGAAATTTTAAGCCCGAGCTTGTTCGCCACAGAACGGGTAACTAACGATAACTTGGTTCCACTACTAACAACCCAGGAACCCGTATATTTGTCCGACGTGACTGGAACCTGGAAGAACCCAAGAGTATCCCGCTTTCCTTCAATGTTGAACACCCCAGGAGCCGTGACTGTCTGGGCTGGTGTATTGCTTAGCAATCCCCATTGCGAGGCTTCCGTGTCTGCACGACACTCTGAGGTTTTTCCTAGTTTATCAGCAATGCTATTTGCTTGGGTATAAAGCGCACCGGCCTGCCCGTAACGGAAGGTCTTTGCGTAATCATCCGCAAGCGTGCACAAGGCGAATTCGGCGCGAACGGGACTGGTCGCCAGAAGAGTGGGTATCAGAGGTTCCAGTAAACGAACGGATTTCTGCACATCATTGATCCGGTTCGCCATTACACCTTGGAAAAAATCGAGACTAGATGGCGGCACTACGGATGTGCTGGTTGCAAGAGCGTGCTCTAGCTCAACATAGTGCTTTTGCTCCAACAGTACGTCCAGGCTCGCTGGGGCGTGCTGAGTTTGCGCACAGGTTGAGGAGGATGTCCAAATCAATACGGCGAGAAGCGCGGGCAGTGCCAGTCGCAACCGCATGGAGACCCTTTCGCCAAATGCCGTCCTTGAAGTCGTATTAACCGATGCGTCGGTGGCAAAGCGAACGCATGTAGCCCAGCGATCCTAATAAACCCACTCCATTTTGTCAATAATGTGTAGGTTTTGTTGGCATTGGGTCAGGCGCTCTTCATCAATCGAATCGAATTCCGAGCGATTGAACTAGTTCGACAGCGTTGCGCGATGTCTCGGACAGCGGTGTTGGTGGTTTATAAGATCGAAATAGTATGCATTCTGCTCAAAATGGTCCATTCGACCGTTTGGGGATATGCGCGGATCAAGGACATGCGTTTCCGCTACGCACCAACCATTGAACCTGGATTCCGAGATCAAACCATGCATCGGGGCTTGTTCCCAACCTGAATATCACCGCAACGAAAACGCCAGCCCTCTACCAACGAATTTCACGGAATTGCTCCGCGATAGTCATGATGCAAAATCCAGATCGCCGCGGCAACATCGCCATCACGGACCGGCGTGTACAGCCGTGCCATTCGCCCTGACGCCGCTGTATGCGGCTCTCCCACAAACCCATGCGGCTGCCCAAAGGAAGCTACGGCATGCTCAGACAGCAATCAGATGATTCTTGACTGCATATTTCACCAGATCGGAATCATTCCTCGCGTGCAGGGCGTCCTTGATCCGGACCTTATGAAAGACGACCGTGGCAGTTGTCACATTCAACACGGATGCGACTTGCTTCGTCGACTTGCCTTCAGTTAGCAACTGCAATACTTCGCGCTGCCGCTCGCTAAGCTGTTCTTTTTCCTCGATAGATTCCTTGTCCTGGTGCAACAAGAAATCGATTGTTTCTTTAGCGATTGCAGGGGAGAGATAGAATTTGCCCTTCAGAACCTCTCGAATGGCAGCTATGAGTTCCGAGGCTGACGAAGTCTTCAGCAGATAGCCCAAGGCTCCGCGGCGGAATGCCTCGGCGGCCAAAGCGGGATCCGTATTCATGGTGAGGAACACCAGCTTCACCGAATCTAGCAGTTGCTTTACTTGATAGCCGGCATCGAGACCGTTCAGCATCGGCATGCCGATGTCTACGATGATGACCTGCGGTTTTAGGTTAGCAGCGACGCGCACCAGCGCGCGCCCGTCACCCACCGTAGCCACTACGTCGAATTCCGGTTCGAGCAGCTTCCTGCACGCATCGGCCACAAAGGCATGATCGTCAGCAATCATGATCGTTGGTCTCATGTTCGTCAAGGTCTTTGTCTCCCCGTGATCCATTCTGAATTTGCCACGATCGCATGATGCGAAGGATGGCTCACCATAACCGGTGAGAGTAACAAGGTGTTAGGCCCTGGTCTGTGACGTAGGTCACGAGTTCCGGTATTGCGAAACCGGCCGCGGCTGCGAAAGGGGGACACGCTCACTTCAGGTTTATGCTTACGCCTAATGTACGCCAATCGGCAACACAGCTCGCGTCAGGTCTGCGACGAGAGCGTTCATGCGCCGCATGACCTGCGTGTTGGTGGCGCCTGGCAGGGCTTGATACGGCGCTTGAAATGATATGAAGTTTCCTCTCGGCAAAGTATGCGCAGATCGACTAGTCGGACCACGATTAAGGCAGCGAGAATTGCCAGGGCTACCCGTGATAGCTAAGCCTCTCTTTTGGTTCGTAATCGCCGGCAGAATGCACATCCCAGATGGAAAATCATTTAGGGGAAAACGAGAGCACGCCGATCACCGCGCCGCCGAGCACCAGCAAGGTGGGATTGACTTTGTACTGCATCAGAATCAGCAGCACGCCAACCGCAATCGCTGCTGTTTCCACGCCAAAGATTGCACCTTTTGCCATGGTGAAACACCCGGCGAGCAGAAGCCCGATCGAGACCGGTGCCAGCCCCTGTTGAATGGAAGTTCTCCACGGCCATTTCTCAAGCTTCTTCCACAAACGGGCGACAATATACGCGAGCACGCCTGTAGGCCCGAAGAAAGCAACTAATACCGCGGCCGCGCCCAGCATTCCACCCGCCCATTGTCCGATCACGACGATCATCATCATGTTGGGACCGGGAGCCATCTGCCCTACGCTGTACAGGTGGATCAACTGCGGGAACGTAAGCCACTTGTGGACCTCGACGGTTAATACCTTCATTTCTGGAAATGCGGCCATACCGCCCCCAACCGTGAGGATCGACAGATAGGCAAACACGCGAACCAGCGCCGGAATCTCGTTCATAAGGCTGCACCCTCTTTCTCTTTTTTGCGAGGCCGATGGAACAGAATCGCTAGCAGCCCGACCCCCACCAGCGTGCGCGGAACCGACTGGTGCAGGCGGTTCACAGCAATCACCGTGAGCGCCATGAAAACGAAGTCAAATTTTCCTGAAAGCGACTTCTTGCTG
>CAWFVI010000008.1:0-71061 GCA_963819245.1 uncultured Acidobacteriota bacterium
GACGGCATTGTCGCCAGATCTGAGGCGACCGCATCCCTTCGCAGCCGAAAAAGGCAGAAGCTATCGGCTGCAAAGTAAGCAGATGCCGTGATGGGTTTCTGGTGTTCTCCCACACTTATATGTCATTGCCGGACGACTGGTACGCCGATGACCAGCGTTTCGGATGCGTCTTCAACTCGCATGCCATGCGAGCGGCTATGCAGTTTGCCCTCACAAACGACGCCTCGATGTTTCATGTCCACCTCCACGATCACAAAGGGCTTCCTTGGTTTAGCCGCCCAGACATCCGTGAGTCAGCACGGTACGTGCCTGACTTTTGGAACGTGAAACGATGTTCGCCCCACGGGACTCTAGTGCTGAGTGCCAACGCAGCAGAAGGTCTTTGCTGGTATCCAGAGATCAACAAGCCCATCAGAATTTCAAGGATCACGGCTGTTGGATTTCCCCATGCGGTTTTTGGGAGGCAGCTTCGAAAACCATTCACATCCCGTCAGAGCTTTCTGGGCGAGCATAGCGACGAGCTTTTCGCGGGCGTTCGAATCGGAGTTGTCGGTCTGGGAGGCGGTGGCTCTCACATCGCGCAGCAGTCCGCATATCTCGGCATAGGTCGTTTCGCATTCTTCGACCCTGATTTCCTCGACTTCCCAAATTTGAACCCAACGGTTGGTGCGACACTCGCCGACGCCAATGCGAAGACCCCCAAGGTAGCGGTCGCGGAACGAGTGGTCAAATCCGTTAGTCCCAATGCTGAAGTATGGGCAATTCAGACCGAATGGCAGAAGGACTTTGATTCGCTGCGAGCCTGCGACGTAGTGTTCGGCTGCCTTGATGGGTTCAGCCAGCGTGCCCAGCTTGAAGAAAGCTGTAGAAGGGCGATGATCCCTCTGATTGACATAGGCATAGATGTACATGAAGGCGATCCGTACTCGATTTCCGGGCAGGTGGTAGTGTCTATGCCCGGTCTGCCATGCTTCAGATGTGTCGGCTTTATTCGAGCCAAAGACCTAGATGAAGAAGGTCGTCGTTACGGCGTTGCAGGTGGGAACCCACAGGTGGTTTGGTCGAACGGTGTGCTGGCATCAACTGCCATTGGGGTTTTCGTTCAGATGTTCGCGCCTTGGTGCCCGATCCGCAGTGGGAGCAGGTTTATTGGCTATGATGGCGACGGCTTCACTTTGGAGCATGATGCGCGGCTCACGTGGGCATTAGAATCTGAATGCCAACACTTCAAACGGATCAGCGATTTGGGAGACCCCTTTTGGAAACCGTAATTGTCTGAGTCGAACTGGTAAGCCAATAATGCCATCGGCAAGCGCACAGGCGAGCAAGGTGGGGCGGAATGCCCCCTGCCCCTGTGGAAGCGGGTTGAAGTTCAAGAGATGTTGCCTTCGCAAAATGGAAAAGGCTAGTCAATCTCCACCGCCAGAAGTCATCGAAAAAGCGCGGCGTCTTCTGCAAGAAAAGATGGAAACAAATCGCAAATGGGTTGAGCGCTACGGTCACGTGCCTCAGCCGATTACAACCGAGAATTTCGGAAAGCGGTTGATTGCTGTCCGCAACAACATCTATGCCCAAGAGACTCGCGAATATTTTGGCGATTTCCTACGTGATTATGTGGTGATCGTATTCGGCGACGAATGGTGGAAAGAGGAGGTCGCTAAGGCAGAAGCCCAACGCCATCCCATCGCTCAATGGTGGGAGGAAAGCATACGGTACATGAGCAGGCAGCCCTTGCAGCCCGATGGCTCCCGCAGAGGCATCCCAAATGGCGTCGTGGCGGCTTTTGTGGCTTTCGCATACGACCTTTATGTTGTCTCGCAGGTCGATGGTCTTGACGATCTCCTTCTCAATCGCTTGAAAAAGACCGGACTTTTCCAAGGTGCGCGTCATGAACTCTTCGCCGAGGCTACCTGCGTTCGTGCGGGTTTCACGATTGAGCGTGAAGACGAGCAAGACGGTTCAAGGCGGCACGCGGAGTTCACGGCTCTGCACACGGCTACCGGACAGCGAATTTCGGTCGAGGCGAAAAGCAAGCATCGACCGGGGCTATTGGGGCAGCCGGGGCAACCGGAACCACACGACAGGATCAGGCTGAGGTTCGGAGGATTGATTAACAATGCCGTTCGGAAAAACCCGCCTCATCCACTCGTGATCTTCCTCGATACCAATTTGCCCTTCCGCGCTGCGGATCGCTTACTCACGCCTCAGTCGGGCAACGCCCCGTCTCGGCTCCTGAGTAAGCTGCTCGATCAAGTCAAGAAGGAGCACGGCGGCAAAGACCCATTCAGCATGATTGTCTTCACCAATCATCCGCACCAGTACGCCGCCAAGGACGAGAAAGACCCCCAAAAGCATCTGTACTCCATTGTGTCGGACGATACGTATGTCCCAAGTATCGAAGCTCTTCGGAGCCTGCATCACGCAGTCACGCTTTATGGAAATATCCCCAACGAGTTTCCTGAGAGCGGTGTTGCAAAAAGGAAAACGTTATGAGGACTGTCTACGTCACGGGCGCGGGCGCGTCCAAACATGTAGGGTATCCGCTGATTTCCGGCATGAGCAAGCAATTGTTCGAGTGGATGGCAGCGTACCCAAACGACATGTTCCGCAGTTCCGCCGACTTTCTTGTCGAACGGTTTGGAACCGATCCTAATATCGAGGATGTCATAACGGAGATCGATTCTTTGATTGAAAGCAACATGAAGGATCGACTGCAACACTTTACGCTTGTGACCGCCCGTCAGCAGTTGTTTGACAGTTTGCGTGAGTGGTTCCGTGAACTCCATCTTCGCCCCGCCTCTGCGTATGCAAAATTCGCGGACGAAGTGATTCAGGCTGGGGATGTCGTAATCACCTTCAACTACGACGATTCGCTTGAGCGGGAACTTCGACGCGCTGGGAAATGGGACGTGTCGCTGGGATACGGTTTCCCGCTGAGCGCAAGTCCGCAACCATCCCCGGTCACCGTTCTGAAACTCCACGGCAGTACCAACTGGTTTGCGTCCATTTTCGGCGGTGCAACCTCCGGTATGGGGCAGGTTGACATCGATGAGGGTTCCATTGGACAGCACCCAGTCATTCACAAAGCGGACTTGGAATTTCTCGGCTACCCGAATTTTTCAGGGTATATCTATCCGGGCGGGGGAGCTTTCCCCAGTCTAATTCTTCCCGGTCGAAACAAGCAGTTCTTTTACCGTACATCGTTCGGGAACGAATGGAAGCTCTTTTTCGACAGCCTTTGGTATCAGGCAGGCGCAGCGCTGAAGGAGGCGGACAAGATCGTGATCTGTGGGTACGGTATGGCTCCGGCTGATAACCGAGCTTGCGACATGATTCTTAGAAGCCGAAACACGAAGGTTCAGGTGGAGATCGTCTGCGGCAGCCAAGGGAAGCGCGTCGAAAACGATTTCCGCAATGCGGGTTACGAAGACGTCATCGTCGATGCTAAGGGGTATTTTGAGGATTGGGTGGAGCGAAGAGCGCAAGAGCGAACTCGGAAAGAAAACCTGAAGGTAGATCAGGTGGTACGTGTGCTCGACGGCGGCACAGCCGTCATGAAGCTGCCACAATAGGCTCGTTGGTTACCTGCTGGTAGCTGTGCCTGCCGATAGTGGCGTTGAGACGGTGGTCACAAAGGCTGCCCGCGCCTCTGAAACGCGCCAGCCGACCTGAACCTCATCCGGGCAGCCGAACGCCCAGAATCGGCTTTTCTGAGCGCCCACATTGATACAATCCCCGGCGAGGGGGATCACATGAACTTGGCTGGTGTTGTCCAGCAGTTGGGGAAAGAGCGGGATCAGGCGGCAAGAACGGTAGAACAACTGGACGCGGCACTTGCTGCTCTCACCGGGGTCTCCGGGAAAGGGAAAGGAACTCGGAGGCGTTTGTCTGCGGCAGCAAGGGCGAGGATCGCGGCTGCCCAGAGAGCGCGATGGGCAATGGTGCGCGGGAATGTCAGACAGAAACAGAACGTCGTCAGCATGCCGAAAAAGAGGACGATGTCAGCCGCCGCTCGAAGGAAAATTGCTGCCGCCCAGCGGGCGCGATGGGCAAAGGTCAAGGCTGCCCAGAAGAAGTCTGCCTAAGAACCCTCGGTATGTCGCAATGGGAAAGTTCTCACCGACAAAGCAACAAGGCGACTGCGAGGAGATCGCCAACCCATCCACCGCTTACGGTCGGCGGCGGCGCAACTGGATCGACGCGCACGGTTCCGTCCCTGCGAGCCAAGTTGTCGATGCGTCATGCGGCAACAAGCGCTGCATCACTCTGAAACACGCTTATCTTCGTCCACGGGTCGAGCAGCCGGGGACGTACCGCAAGATCGCCGACCGCGTTCACAGGCTCAAAGTAGGTCAGCACTTTGATGTTCGGGGCGTCGGCACCGACGAGCGGAGCCGCAACCGATTCCGGTCTGGCTTGTACGCGGCTGCGCGGCTGGATCGAGTCTCGGTGCGCGGGCTGCCGGACGGGAGCATGCGCGTCACGAAAGTTGGGGAATGGTCTAGCTTGGGAGGATAAGGGAAATCGAATGCAACGGCAGCGAGGTTCTACGACGGTTGGGACGGTAGGCTCAGAGGCGACGCGCCCCAAAACGGAGTTTGCGTAAAACTCTGCGTAAACAATTTCTGAAAAATAGGCTGGGAATCAGGGTTTAGAGTCGCCGAGTCCGTTGATGAGATTGGCTCAACCCGTTGAAACCAAACGAAAGGATTGGTTGCGGGGGGTGGATTTGAACCACCGACCTTTGGGTTATGAGCCCAACGAGCTACCAGACTGCTCCACCCCGCGCATCCATCATAACAACCGGTGCTATGCAGCGTCAATTTTTCAGCTTGGGGCGCTGGCATGCGTCCACTATTTTTGTGGGGTCGATGGCGGAGCTGTCGATCTGCTCCTCGAGAATTTTTCCGTCCTTTCCGATTAAAAAGTTTACGCGGCGTGCGGCTTTGTATTTGTCTACGTAGACGCCGTACTTGCGGGTTGTGTCTCCGCCCCAATCGCTCAGCAGGGGGAAGGTTACGCCGATTTGGTCGGCGAAGGCTTTGTTCGAGAAGGGGCTATCCATGCTCACACCCAGGACCTGGGTGTCCGTGGCTTCCAGTTTTTGCAGATTCTTCTGGAAGTTTTTCATTTGCTCGGTTCAACCGCCGGTGAAAGCGAAGACGTAGAAAGCCAGCACTACATTTTTCTTGCCGCGATACTGGCTCAGGGTTACATCTTTCAGATCGCTTCCGTCGAAGTATTGCAGCTTGAAGTCTGGGGCGACGTCACCGACTTTCAGCGCAGGCGGTGGAGAGGCTGATTTGTTGTCGGCGGCTCGCAGCGGGGTGAGACATCCTCCGACCAGAAGCCAGGCTGCAATTGCGGTAATCGTAAGTCTTGACATCGGATACACTCCTTTCGTAGTGCGGGTGTTTATTGTCTCAGCAGAAGGGGGGGTGACACCAGTGGGACGGGTTGTTGCCAACGGTTTGTGAAACAAGTACATTGCTCTCGGAGATCGAACCTTGTCGTGTGAAATTCCAGGGTGTGACTTTTCTTTCGCCCCTTCGGGGCTTGGTGTTACCCGATGTCCGACCCACGGCTTAAGCCGTGGGCTGCATTCTTGCGCCGCTCCGCGGCTAAAGGCCGGCCTTGCCCTGCGGCGGCGGATTGGTTCATTGGCCTGCCCATGAGTCTCGGAACTCTCAACGAAATATTTTTCGCGGTGGTGGATCGGAACGATCGAGTGGTTGTGATGCACCGGCGGGCCATCCAGTGGGTTTCCATCTCTTCGTCCGAGCTCTATCAGAGCGTTGTGGGGGTGGCTCGCGCTCTTCGGGAATGGGGCGTCTCCAAGGGCGACCGGGTTGCCATTCTGAGTGAAAACCGACCGGAATGGACGATCGCGGATTTCGCTTGCCTACTCATCGGCGCGGTGGTCGTACCGGTCTACACCACTTTGACGGGTGAACAGACGGCATACATTCTGCACGATTCAGGGGCTCGCGCGATTTTTGTCTCGACCGAAAAGCAGCTTCTGAAGGTGCAAAGCATTCAGGACCAAACTGCGGTCGAACGAATCGTCGTAATGGATGACGTGGAGACGGCACACGCTGTGCACATGCAGCGGCTCATGCATGACGGCCCGAAGGAGCGCGATGCGCATTTCGACTCGGCCGCGCGCGCCCTCGAGGCCGATGATCTTGCCACCATTATCTATACCTCGGGAACCACGGGGACACCGAAAGGGGCCATGCTCACTCATGGCAACATGGCGTCGAACATCGCCCATTCACTTTCCGGATTTGCCATTCGTGGTGGCGAGATCAGTGTTTCGTTCCTTCCTTTGTCCCACGTTACCGCGCGGCATGTCGATTTCGCCATGCTCTCCCGCGGAGTCACGTTGGCTTATGTTTCCTTTCTCGATCAGCTTCCGCAAGCTTTGCTGGAGGTTCGCCCCACAATTTTTGTCGGCGTGCCGCGGGTCTATGAAAAGATTCACTCGCAAGTGGACCTCAAGGCGAAAGGCTTCCCCAAGAAATTTATCTATCGCTGGGCACTGTCGGTCGGCCGGGCTCATCGGAGCGAGACTCTCGCTGATAGCAGGCCGGCATCGTTAGCGTGGAAGCTATGTGACCGGCTGGTTTATTCGAAAGTGCGGGCAGGCATGGGTGGACGCGCAGAGGTTTTTATCTCCGGGGGCGCGCCGCTGGGACGTGAACTGGCGGAGTGGTACGCGGACATTGGCGTTCGTATCGACGAAGGCTATGGATTGACAGAGACCTCGCCCGTCATCGCGGTCAACAGCCCGGCGGCGCACAAACTCGGGACAGTGGGGAAGCCACTGGCCAACGTTGAGGTTCGGATCGCAGAGGACGGCGAGATTCTGGTCCGCGGTCCTTCAGTCTTCAAGGGATATTGGAAGCGGTCGCAAGAAACGCAAGCCGCTCTGACGGATGGATGGTTTAAGACGGGCGACATCGGCAATGTCGATGGCGATGGCTTTTTGTCGGTCACGGACCGCAAGAAAGATCTGATCAAAACTTCCGGCGGCAAGTTTATTGCTCCGCAACCGCTCGAGAACTCTCTCAAGCACAATGCTCTGATCGGCGAAGCTGTGGTTCTCGGCGACAAACGCAAGTTTCCTGCAGTTCTGATCGCGCCTTATTTTCCGGTGCTGGAGGACTGGGCGCGGGCCAACCAAGCGGACTGCGTTTCCCGCGAAGAACTGGTTGCGCATCCCAAGGTGAGGGCGCTTTACGAAGGCATTGTCGCGGACCTGAACCGCGATCTGGCGCGCTTCGAACAGTTGAAGAAGGTGATATTAGTCGCGGAAGAATTTTCGCCGGAGAATGGAGTGCTTACGGCGAGCATGAAATTGCGGCGGCGGGTGGTGGAGGAGCGCTATAGGGTCCAGATTGAGGCGATGTATGTGGAGGCGGAGGCTTCAGGGGTGGTTTCCAAGGGTGAGTAGTGGTCCCCATCGATGGCGATTCCTGTAGCGCTTTTTATTTGCCAACAAATACCGTCCGAGAGCGCGTGGGACTCGGCATGACTGATGGCTACTAAGGCAAAGCCGGTACGTCTTTTGGGCGGGCTTTTGGGTGCGGGCGGGCTAGCCGTGGCTCTGCTCCTGCTCTTTCCTTCCGTTCTGGATCCGGCGTGTGCAGCACTTCTGGTGCGGTCGGAGAGCGATGTGCCTATTCCTCTCCCTGCGAACTGTGCCCGGCATCCTGACGTGGCGATGGACGATATGGTGAAGTATCTGGAGAAGGAGCGAACCAGCCGCGGCCTTATCTTCAGAGAGTGGATCACATGCACTGAGTTTCCGGCTGCGGGTTTCGCCTTCATGGATGACGCCCGCAGGTTGCCAAGTTATGTGCCGGGTACCTACGAGTTTCGACGCACGGTTATCATCGTCCCCTACGGCCGGCCTGTTCCTCAAGGATCTCCTGTCGTCGCCGAGGTCTGCGTGCTGCCATGGCGGAAGTACGTTGCTCGAATTGCAGGACAGTGTAATGGCAAGTTTTCGGTCTGGAAATGATTTATTGATTTCGATGATGTAATCCCAGGACTTGAATGTCGCAGTCCATGGGCTTCAGCGGCCTTGCGAGAGTGGATGGCAGCCTGGTGTTGAGACTTCATCTGTCATCCTCTCACACAGAACGCGGAAGGATGGGGCACCCTCATTTGTTAGGGTCGATCTGTTGGGTCAATGAACTGCTATCGGCTGGGCCTGCTGCGCACGTTCTCTTATCGCGCTCACAATCTTGCGGCCCATTTCCGTGGTGCCGATGGCGAGTTGGGCGGGTTTCGCTAGGTCGCGCGTGCGATTCCCGGCGCCGAGGACAGACGCGACCGCGGCTACGACGCAATCCGCTTCGGCATTCAAGTGGAACGAGTAACGAAGCATCATGGCAACCGAAAGGATGGCCCCTAGAGGATTCGCAATGCCTTTCCCGGCAATATCTGGCGCGGAACCGTGGACCGGTTCGTAGAGCGCGACCGATCCGCCGATGGAGGCCGATCCCAGCATCCCGATCGAGCCTACGATGGCGCCGGCCTGGTCCGACAGGATATCGCCGAACATGTTTTCCGTGAGCAGAACGTCGAAGTCAGCGGGATGAGAGACCAGAGCCATGGCGGCTGAATCCACATAGGTGTGGCGGAGTTGCACCTCGGAATATTGCTGGGCCACGCGGGTGACCACTTCGCGCCAGAGCCGGGAGCAATCGAGGACGTTTGCTTTGTCGACGGACGTGACGCGGCGGCGACGAGACTGGGCTAATTCAAAAGCGATGCGCGCAATGCGCTCGATTTCCGGTTCGCGGTAGCGCATGGTATCGATCGCAGTGCGGCTGCCAACGGCGCCCTCCGTCGAACGGGGCTCGCCGAAATAGATTCCACCCAAGAGCTCACGCACGATCAGGATGTCGGTCCCTCGAACCACTTCGGGGCGAAGCGGGGAGCAATCTTCGAGAGCCGGGAAGCATACTGCCGGGCGCAGATTGGCGAAGGCGCCAAGTTCCTTGCGCAAGCGCAGCAAACCCTTTTCGGGGCGCAGCTCTTTTGGGACATTGTCGAACGCCGGGCCTCCGACTGCGCCCAACAGCACGGCGCCCGAGGCGAGACAAGTTTGCAATGTATCTTGTGGCAGCGGATCACGGCTGCTCGTATAGGCGGCGCCGCCTACATCTTTTTTCTTCAGGCTGAGTTCGTGAGCGAATGTGGCGGCGACGGCCTCGAGAACACGGACGGCTTCATCGGTAACTTCGGGACCGATGCCGTCCCCGGGAAGGATAGCGATCTTGAGGAGCATGGGTTCTATTGTAGTGCGGGCGCGGCGTGAGTTTGGTTGAAGAGTGTTCCGTGCGAAAAATGCTGTTCACATGAGGAACATCGAAACCCGGCGGCCAAAGCCGAGCCCATTTTCAGGCACTCACGATATGCCTGAAGGCATACCCTGATACGAATCGAGGATTTCTTCGCAACACCTGGGAAGCCGCGCCTTTTCGCGAAATTGTGGCGAGCTTCGCTCGCTACGTGGTATTGCCAGGTTTCACACGCCCCACAAATAATCTTCCTGATCGCTGTGATGTTCTGCCATCGGATTCAGAGGGAAACTCGCAAGTCCCGCTCCGCTCGAAACAGACATCGAACGCAGAAGCTTGGAATGTCCATGTCCGCTGTCTGGGCGCGCAGCTGCGAACGCCGGGATGTCGAGCGGAATTGATTGCGCACGGTCGTCGGCTGCAGCGGAGCGATCTTTCTGAATCGCAGAGATCAGTTCGAGCAGATGAACATCCTCGACTTGCTTGATCCGATCCGCGAGCACTACGAAGTGCCGGTAGACTTCATCGAGTTGATGACGATCGAATTGATGGCCCAATTGCTCGCAGCGCAGTCCCAGCGCGTGCCGTCCCGAATGCTTGCCAAGCACCAATTTCGAATCGGGCACGCCGACCGATTGCGGGGTCATAATTTCGTAGGTCAACGGATTCTTGAGCATGCCGTCCTGGTGAATCCCGGCTTCATGGGCAAAGGCGTTGCGCCCGATGATTGCCTTGTTGGGCTGGACCGCAACTCCCGTGATCTCGCTCAGCATCTGGCTTGCGGGGAACAATTCCTCGCTCACGATCTCGGTCTCGTAGGCAAGCCGGTCGGGGCGTACGCGCATGGCCATAACGATTTCTTCGAGCGACGCATTCCCGGCGCGTTCGCCGATACCGTTGATGGTGCATTCCACTTGGCGCGCCCCGGCAGCGATTGCCGCTAACGAGTTGGCGACGGCAAGTCCGAGATCGTCGTGGCAGTGGGCGGAGATAGTGACATTCTCCATCCCGCGAACGTTTTCACGGATGGTGCAGATCAGTTCGCCGAATTCCACCGGCGTCGTATATCCAACCGTGTCTGGAATATTTACCGTGGTGGCGCCTGCGGCTACGACGGCCTCGACGACCTGACACAGGAACTCGGGATCGGTGCGAGTGGCGTCTTCGGGAGAAAATTCGACATCGTCACATAAACTCTTGGCCAGGCGTACCGCTTCAACGGCTTGTTCCAGGCACTGCTGGCGTGAAATGCGAAGCTTGTATTTCAGATGGATGTCGGAAGTGGCGAGGAAGACATGAATGCGTGGGCGGGCGGCGCCTTGAAGAGCCTGCCAGGCGCGTTCAATGTCTTTGGAGCAGGCGCGCGCAAGGCCCGCGATAATCGGACGCCGCACGACGGCGGCGATGGCTTGCACGGCGGCGAAGTCACCCTCGGACGCGATAGGAAATCCGGCCTCGATCACATCGACGCCCAAGCGGTCGAGGTGATGCGCCATGCGCAACTTCTCCGGCACATTCATGCTGCAACCGGGCGACTGCTCGCCATCGCGCAGAGTCGTGTCGAAAATCGTGATGCGTTCCATCGCTGGGCCCTCCTAGCGGGATCAGAGCTCAATCCTACGTAGACAGGCATATTAAGCAAGCTTATAATCCTACAATTATCATTAGTTATAGTTATCATCATAAGCAGAGCTAATGCGGCTTGAAGTTCTGCTAAAGGAATGGGCCGATGGATCTGGCGCAACTCGAAGTGTTTTTGGCGGTAGCCAGGGAGGGGCGATTCTCTCGCGCGGCCGAAAAGCTTTACCGAACGCAGTCGGCGGTGAGCCAGTCGATCCGCAAACTCGAAGACGAACTGGGCGAACCGCTGTTCGATCGCTCCTCGCGGGAAGGCGTGCTGACCGACGCTGGCCGCGTGCTCCAGGAATACGCGGAGCGATTGTTGAACCTGCGCGGAGACGCCCAGGAAGCGCTGGTGGAACTAAGAGAGCTGCAGAAAGGCAAATTGGCGATCGCGGCCAATGAATTCACCGCGCTGTACCTGTTGCCGGTGCTGGCGGAATTTCGCCGCCTGCACCCCATGATCAGAATCACGGTGCGGCGCTCGCTGGGCAGCCACATTCCCGACGACGTAATGCGGCACAGCACCGAGCTTGGAGTGCTCACTTACGATCCGCAGGAGCCGCAGCTTTGTTCGACGGTTGTCTACCTGGACGAGCTGATTTTTGTGGTTCCTCCGAGTCATCCGCTGGCTAGCGCGCATCAGGTCAGCATTCGGCAACTGGGGGCCGAGTCGTTTGTGGCGCACAATGTAGCTTCGCCCTATCGCGAGAAAGTGATCCAGGCCTTCAAACGGCACAAAACGCCATTGCACATGGACATCGAGCTGCCTACGCTGCAAGCGATCAAGCGCTTTGTGGTGATGGGCAATGGAGTCGCGCTGGTCCCCGAGATCAGTGTGGAAAACGAACTGGCTCACGGCGAACTGATTCGCATCCCCGTGCGCGAGTTGCGGCTGCACCGCAAGCTGCGATTGATCTATCGCAAATCCGCGAGTTTGTCGCACGCCGCACGTGCTTTCCTTAAAGTGGCTGAGACCATTGCGCGGGAGCGGCGCGGAAGATACCGCTTTCAACGAGAACACTGAGGGCATTTTTGAGTCCGCACGGGCGTGGACGCCCACGCTTACATTCGCGTGCAAAACAAAACGCCCCAGCACTCGTTAGAGTTTCTGGGACGTTCGTCGAAGCAGCCCTCCCCCGAAGTCTGCTCGAGGACTAATGTAGCAGTAGGCCGGCCGGGCGGGAATGGCACTTTCAGGCTATATGGAAATCTACGGTAACCGCCACCCGGTTACGGCCGGAGAAGGCAGCAAAACCTCTGATATTGTTGGATTTAGCGACGCACCCGAAGAACAAAACCCTTCGGCAGCCTTTAGTTCGATACCTTCTGCAGCTCTTTCTGATGCTTCAGAGAAACCTCGGCTTCCTCCAGATTGGTGCCGATCCCGAAGCAAAAATCGGCACCCTCGATGGTGGCGATGCGGCCATCCAATCCGCAAACTGCAAAGGGTTCGTGCCGCAAACGCTGCTGTGCCTCCGTGAGTTTGAGGTTCAGTTCCTGATAGGACTCTCCCTTGCACAGGAACTCATCGCCTTTGTCGTGATATGCGTCCAGACCAACACTTGTGAGTACCTCGGCAAATCTGCGGATGAGTATGTCGCCGGCGGAGTAGCCGTATTGGTCGTTCAACGCCTTTAGGCCGTCGACATCACTCATGGCGATAAACGGGCTCGCCGGGCCGTCGTCAAAAGCGCGCCGGTTCGGGCCGCCAGTCTTTTCGGAGACTAGTAAGGCACGTCTCATTTCTTCTGGAGACATCTCCGCTACTCGCTTGCGCGTCAGATGGTCAACTCTGCGCTCGATCATGGAACCGCTCCCCCGGGGAAAGATCAACTCGCGATCTCGGGGCCCCGTTCAAATAGGCCCACCATTTTGCTCGTCTATCGGAGTGGCTGCCAGATTACTTTGGTAACAGAGTTGGGACGGTAAGAACAGGGGCTGGGCAAAAGCGTGCCACCGATCGTTCTTCCGACGAGGGGAGCCTGCTCGCGAGCGGCTCTTGGCGAAGGACCTCGGCCTTGTCTGTACACGGCCCGCGGGATACCAGAAAAGATAGCTTTCCATTACACACTCGACTGTGTAATACTATACACATGGCGACGAATCTCGCTCTCGACGATAACCTGATTGAGGAAGCCCGCCGCGCTGGCCGCCACAAAACAAAAAAGGAAGCCGTCAACGCCGCTTTGGCGGAATACGTGTTGCGCCGAAAACAGCTTCGCATTCTCGATGCATTTGGCAGCTTCGACTTCGATCCTAAGTACGACTACAAAGCGGAGCGTGGCAGAAAGCGCTCCTGATAATGCTCGTACTGGTGGACACGCCCATATGGTCGCTTGCTTTGCGCCGCAAAGATGCAGACCTGAACTCGCGCGAGCAGCGCTTCACTCAAGCCTTGCGAGAACTCATTCAGGACGGGCGCGCTCAACTTGTGGGCCCGGTCCGCCAGGAATTACTCTCCGGCGTGCGCGAAGAAGCCAGCTTCAGGAAGCTACGCGACCAACTTCGAGCCTTTGAGCAGGTCTCGTTAGAGGTTGCCGACTACGAAGAAGCCGCCCGACTGAACAATCTATGCCGTGCGCGAGGCGTCGCTGGATCTGCGATCGACTTCCTCATTTGCGCCGCCGCTCTTCGCCGGGGCTGGCAGGTTTTCACTACCGACCACGATTTCCTCCGTTACGGCACAGTGTTTCCCTTGCGACTCTACAAGGTGACATAGAGTCGATCAGTGGCGAACACAAATCAAGATGCGCATTATCTGCGTCAGTCTGAGCCTAACCCTCTCATTCCACAAGATCAGGCGGTGGATGCCAATTAACAAATATTAGGTCCGAGAATGGGCCGCAAGCTCCGCCGCCCTTTGAAAAACGGCCGCTCGCGAGTTAGATTGGATCAATCCAAAACCATGGCTGAGAAGTTCACACTGTTCGACAAAATCTGGAATGCGCACGTGGTCTGTGTTCCGTCCGGACGGTTGCCGCTGCTTTACATCGATCTGCACCTGGTGCACGAGGTTACTTCGCCGCAGGCCTTCGAGGGATTGCGTGTGGCGGGCCGAAAGGTCCGGCAACCTAAGCGCACGGTCGCGACCGTCGATCACAACATTCCGACTGAGCCTCGCGGCACGCCCATCACCGATCCCATTGCGGCGCGACAGATTCAGGCCTTGCAGCAGAATTGCCAAGATTTCGGCGTGCCTCTGTTCGACATGGATTCGTCCGAGCAGGGCATCGTCCACGTGATCGGTCCGGAACTTGGATTAACTCAGCCGGGGATGACGATCGTCTGCGGCGACAGCCACACTAGCACGCATGGTGCGTTTGGGGCGCTTGCCTTCGGCATTGGGACTTCGGAAGTCGAGCATGTGATGGCTACGCAGTGTCTCCCTCAGCGCCAGCCGCGGACCATGCGCATCGAAGTTCGTGGCAAGCTTGGAGAGGGAGTGAGCGCGAAGGATCTCGCGCTGGGAGTGATTGGACAGATTGGGATCGACGGCGCCACCGGCCACGTGATCGAGTATACGGGCGAGGCGGTTCGCGGCCTTTCCATGGAAGGCCGGATGACTTTGTGCAACATGAGCATTGAGGCCGGTGCGCGAGCCGCGATGATCGCACCCGATGAGACTACCTTTGCTTACATGAAGGGCCGACGCTTTGCCCCGCGGGATTGGGATGAAGCGGTCTTGCACTGGCGAGGGCTGGCTTCCGATCAGGGGGCACGATACGACGCGGTCGCGGAGATTGACGCTTCGCAATTAGCGCCGTTCGTTACTTGGGGCACGAATCCGGGGATGATCGCGCCAGTCGATGGACGTATTCCTGAATTGCGGGATTTGAAGATGCCTGCGGACCGTCCCGCTATCGAGCGCATGCTGGAATATATGGGACTTGAACCGGGCACTCGTATCGAAGACATCTCTGTCGACCGTGTTTTTATTGGCTCTTGCACCAACTCGCGGCTTGAAGACCTGCGGGCTGCGGCTCGCGTCGCCAAGGGACATCACGTTGCTCCCAGAGTGCGGGCCATGGTCGTACCTGGGTCGCAGGCGGTGAAGCACGCGGCGGAGCAGGAAGGCCTGCACAGGATTTTTCTGGACTCAGGGTTCGAGTGGAGAGAATCCGGGTGCTCGATGTGTCTGGGAATGAATCCGGATATTCTGCAGCCTGGCGAGCGTTGCGCTTCGACAAGCAATCGCAATTTTGAAGGCCGCCAGGGACGCGGCGGGCGTACGCATCTGGTGAGTCCGATGATGGCTGCCGCGGCCGCGATCGCCGGACACTTTACGGATATTCGCAATTGGCATTTTCGTTGAAGAGACTCGATTAGCAGGAGTTCGGGGCGAAGACGTGAGATTTCAAGAAGGTCGCGAACCTGAACGCCTGGCAGTTAGTCGAGCAACCCTTAAGGGGAAGAGTCTTGAGGTAACCATGAAACCCTTTCGTACCCACAAAGGTCGCGTCGCGCCGCTCCATCGCGCCAACGTGGACACCGACCAGATCATTCCCAAGCAGTTTCTGAAACGAATCGAACGCACCGGTTTCGGTGAGTTTCTATTTTTCGATTGGCGTCGTACCGGCGACGGCAACCACGATCCATCATTTGTTCTGAACCATCCAAGCTATACCGGTGCAAGTGTTCTGGTGGTGGGAAAGAATTTCGGTTGTGGATCTTCGCGAGAACATGCCGTCTGGGCGTTGGAAGATTTCGGTTTCCGTGTCCTCATTGCACCATCGTTCGCTGACATCTTTGCCAACAATTGCGTGAAGAACGGAGTGCTGACCGTGGTTTTGAGCGAAGACGAAGTCGCCGAGATCGCTCAGCGGGCGGCAAAGCATCCCAACTATGAGATTACGGTCGATCTAAATCAATGCAAGGTGCACGACGATCATGGATTGTCCGCTGCATTCCAGATCGACGAGTTCACCCGCCATTGCTTGCTCGAAGGGCTGGACGACATCGGACTCACTCTACAACATGAATCCGATATCGCCGCTTATGAAGCGCGGCATTCCCAGCCAATAAAATGAAGCAAGTACGTTGATCCGGGCGCGGCACGTCTGCTCGGTTACAATACCTTGACCCGCACAAGCGGTAGACGGTGGAGGAGAATGCCCGAGGCCTGGAAGAAGTGGGAAGGCCAAGTCGTCAATGAGGAGTTCCCGTTGCTGCGTTATCTGGGCGGCTCGGAGCGCAGCGCTGTGTTTCTCACCAAGCGCACGGATCGCGAACCTCAGGACGTGGCGATCAAACTTATTCTGGCCAATGCTGAGAATCCTGAACTTCAGGTCTCCTGGTGGGAACTGGCTGCGAAATTATCCCATCCTCACTTGCTTCGCCTCTTTCAAACGGGCCACTGTGAGATCGAGGGTACGCAGTTGCTTTACTCCGTAACCGAATACGCCGAAGAAAGCCTTTCGCAGATTCTTCCTTATCGACCGCTCACCCCCGAGGAAGCACGGGACACGCTCCGGCCTCTTCTCGATGTCCTGGCTTACATTCATGCGAAAGGTTTCGTGCATGGCCACATCAAGCCGGCAAATGTTATGGCGGTGGGCGATCTCATAAAGGTTTCGAGCGACGGACTTTGCGGAGTTGGCGAATCGAGCCGGGTTTTGGGTACTGCGAATGTTTACGCAGCGCCTGAGATTGCGGATGGTGCAGGCATGGCGCCGGCTGCGGATGTTTGGTCGCTGGGCGTAACCTTGGTCGAAGCTCTGACTCAGAGTCCGCCGGTCTGGAAGGGAACGGGGCAGGCGGAACTGGTGTTGCCAGAAACTTTGCCATTTTCCGATATTGCGAGTCATTGTTTGCGACGGAACCCGCAGCAGCGATGGACGGTTCCTGAAATCGCGGAAAGGTTGAATCAAGCTCCGCTCGCACCTCAGGAAAGAGAAATTGTTCAGCGCAAGAGTTCTTTTGCCAAGTGGGGTTATCTGGCGCCAGCGATCGCAGCCGGACTGGTGCTGCTGGCAGTTTTGGGCTCCAGAGTGTTGCAGCACCATCCGAGCGGCGAGCAGGCTGCATCTCAACAGAACGCCGAAGTTGGACAGTCCGCGCAGAACGCGCCGGGGCGGAACTCAATAAATAAGCAGCAAGCTTCCAGTTCACCTGCTTCCGCGAATGCTCCGCCTGTCGCTGCGAAGAATTCCGCCGGCGCTCGGAGTCAGGGTACAGTGGCCCACCAGGTTATGCCCGAGGTGTCGAATGCCGCGTTGAGGACTGTTCAGGGCAAGCTAAAGATCAGGATTAAAGTCACAGTGGATTCATCCGGCAATGTGGTGCTCGCGAAGTTTGACTCTCGAGGACCGAGCAAATATTTTGCGGAGCGAACTCTGGAGGCTGCACGGCAGTGGAAAGTCAATCCGCCTCAGATCGATGGGCGGGGTGTGCCGAGCGAATGGATTCTGAGATTCGAGTTTACGAGAAGCGGAGCAACCGTCCATCCCGCCCAAATCTTCCCGTAGCACCTCTTGCATTGCTCAAGCTTCTGTCGGCTGGCCGGACATCCGTGCCTACCCGATCATCGTTTAAGCCGCAGGCCGCTCCAGTTCTTCGCGATTCCATTTCCCGAGGTTTGCCCCTGCGTCGTAGGTGGTCTGCAAGAATTCCCAAAGCGCGGCCTTCGGCGATGGCGCGTTCCGAACGTCATCGTACATCAGAAAGAATTCATGCATCTGTGGATGATAGAAAGCGTTCGCTGGGGCGATGCGGGCTTCGCCGAACCCCGCCGGTTCCGGAGCGGCGTAGGCGTAGAATGCCGGGCCCTTGATATCTCCACCGCCGGGCCAGAAACCGGCGCTGATCACTTCGTGAGAATATGCCTCTCGCGTGATCGGGTCTGCCCCTTCTCGCGGTGGTGCCTTTCGACCTGAAAAGCGCGTGACCGCAAGATCGAAGCTTCCCCAGAAGAAATGGACCGGGCTGCTCTTGCCGATAAAGCGTGACCGGAATTCCTTGAAGATTTCGTCGGTGAGGACAAGGATCCGCCAGAACCGGTTTGCGTATTCCGGGTCGTACGAAGCGTGCTCTGTATCCTTGTCAAAAGCAATCGGGTCCGGAACTTCGCACGGCATCTTCCAAAATTTTACGTGAATGTCGAGTGCGTTCAGGCACTGCATGAATTCCCTATAAAAATCGGCAACGGATCGCGGCGCTAGCGTCATCACTTTTTCCGTATCCCTACTCGTCCGAATGATCACCTTGTGGTGGATGAAATCGAACTGAATCTCAAAAATCTCATTGTTGTAAGGGATCGGAGAGGTTGTGAGCCCGAGCGAAGTGACGTACAGCGGTACTTCCCACCAATGATTGAGTCTTGGAGACAGGGCCAGGCGGACTTTGCCCACGATCTGCGTCCACATGTGCAGGGTCGCGTAGGTGTCCTTCCACGCGTCAAGTGGCAATTCCGGCCACAGGGCAGGAGTTATGGTCTGGACGTTCATATGTCCTCCTGATGAGAAACACGATCCGAAAAAGAAGTACACATTTTACTGCACCCGGAGCCGCGACGAAGGGCTTGGGTTCCAGGTTCTCTGTATTAGCGCCGCGTAACTTGCTCATTTGCCAGCCGATTCCGAAAGATTCGCAATTGCCACAAAATCAATGTACCTACCTGTGTCGACGGGCATCTAAGGTTGAGGCGCATTTTACTGGATGGCAGGGCGAGAGCCCAAGGATGGCCCGCCCAATAGCACGAGCGCGGGTAAACACTCAGAACGAGCTGGCTGGGAAAGCTACGCGTTGATGTGGATCGGAAGCGCGCCACGTGAACTCAGCTTCAGCAAGCGACTTTGGAGGCAAAGATGCACGTCGCGCAAAAAAAAGTCGAAGTTCCGCACCAACTGCTTGAGCGGATGTCCGCGGCTCGGGTTCGAACGGATGAGATTTTCGACATTGTCCGTCCCGACTCCCTGTATGAGCGGCCTATTCCAGAAAGACATCGGATCATTTTTTATCTCGGGCATTTGGAAGCATTCGATTGGAATCTTTTGCGCGAACGGGTTCTGGGCCTCAAGACTTTCCAGGCCGACTTCGACCGGTTATTCGCCTTCGGGATTGATCCGGTGAATGGAGCTCTTCCGTCCGACCAACCGATCGATTGGCCTTCGGCCGCAGATGCTCGTCATTATGTCAACCGAATCCGCGCCAGCATTGATGAAGGGCTGGCAGCATTAACCTCAGCCGATTGGACTTCTAATCCGGTTGGTGCCGATTATTCTGCTGAGACATTGCTTGACGTGGCGATTGAACATCGCCTGATGCATGCGGAAACGCTGGCCTACATGCTGCACCAGTTGCCGCTTGATCGTAAGGTTCGAAAGCAACGCAAGCCCGAACTGATTGTTCCCCCAATTTCACCCGCAATGATCAAGATTCCCGCCGGGCGCGTGACGCTTGGACTCTCCCGGGGCGACAAGAGCGCGTTTGGTTGGGACAACGAATATGAAGCGCAGACCGTCGACGTCGCGGCGTTCGCAATCGACAAGTATAAAGTGACGAACGGTCAGTACCTTGATTTCGTGTCGGCGGGGGGCTACGAGAATCCGGCGTGTTGGACGGAAGAGGATTGGAAGTGGCGATCCGCGCATGGCGTTCTCCATCCTGTGTTTTGGAGCCGCACTCGCGACCGCTGGTATTGCCGCACCATGTTCGACGAGATCCCTTTGCCTCTGGACTGGCCTGTGTATGTGAGCCAAGCCGAGGCCAGCGCGTATGCTCGCTGGGCAGGGAAGTCGCTGCCGACCGAAGCGCAGTGGCATCGAGCCGCTTACGGAACAGAGGCGAATACTGAGAGACCATTTCCGTGGGGCACTGAGTCGCCGACCTCGGTCAAAGGAAATTTTGATTTCAATAGCTGGGACCCGACTTCAGTGGGCGACTCTCCCGAGGGCCAGAGCGCTTTCGGCGTCGCGGATTTGCTAGGCAATGGGTGGGAGTGGACGTCGAGCCGGTTCGAGCCATTTCCCGGTTTCCAGCGATTTTCGTTTTATCCGGGCTACTCCGCGGACTTCTTTGATGGCAAGCACTACGTGATGAAAGGAGCATCCGCGCGCACGGCCGCGTGCATGCTGCGCCGCTCTTTTCGCAACTGGTTCCAGCCTCACTACCAATATGTTTACGCGGGATTTCGTTGTGTGAGCAACTAATCGATTTCGGAGGACAGCATGCTGACACAGGCTTTTACTACCGGCACAATTTCCGATCTGATCACCGATGTGCGCCTGGGCTTGACCAAATCCGGGCAGAAGGAACTGCCTTCGAAATATTTGTACGACAGCGTTGGGTCCGCGCTTTTCGAGGTCATCAGCGTCCTGCCAGAGTACGGATTGACTCGTGCTGACGAGCGCCTGCTGCGCCGGTATTCGGAGGACATCGTGGCAAGACTCACTCCTCCGACCGTGGTGGCCGAGTTGGGCAGCGGTAGCGGCAAGAAGACGCGGTGGATGCTCGAAGCGCTGAGCCGTCATCAGCACATTTCGTATTGCCCAATCGAAATTTCACGGGCTGCGCTCACGATGTGCGAACGCGAACTCGGTGACATTGATTCGGTGAGCATCGTCGGGTTCGAGCGCGAATATCTTGATGGACTGTTGGAGGTGGCGGCTCAACGCCAGGCTGGGGAGCAGTTGCTGGTGCTGTTCCTGGGGAGCACGATTGGCAACTTCGAGCATCCGGCGGATGTGAAGTTCCTGCGTCAAATGCGGGACATCCTGCAAGCGGGCGACGCGTTGCTCCTGGGTACCGACCTCGCGAAACCGATTCATCAACTGCTCGATGCGTATGATGATCCGCTCGGCGTGACGGCGGCCTTCAATTTGAACCTGCTAGGACGAATCAATCGGGAACTTGATGCCGACTTCGTCCTCGCGCAATTCGAACACGTGGCTCGGTTCAATCAGGACGCGGGTAGCGTAGAGATGCACCTTCGTTCCCGCAAGAAACAAATCGTCAGCATACCTGCTGCTTCCTTGTCAGTTACCTTCTTCGAAGGCGAAACCATCTGGACGGAGAGCAGTCACAAGTATTCTCTCGCCGAAGTGTTTCGAATTGCTGAGCAGGCAGGCTTCCGCTGTGACGCACAGTGGATTGATGAAGAATGGCCGTTCGCGGAAAACCTGTTAATTGCCGAATGACTCATGATCATGTGCTCACTCGACATCGCCCTGGGTTTCATCCATTGGAGCCTTCGACTCGAGATGAATCTCAGGTAAGTTGGCACTCTTGAGTTGTCGATTGAGGGCTGGCAGGTCGGAATTCTTGATTTCCTCCCACCGTTTCATTAACGCGGAAAGATCACGCTCGGTATCCGCCGCGGCGTTTATTTGCGCCGAAGTTGGCGCGGTGTCTGCCTGTCCAACGCTGGTGTAGAGCGCGTCGACCGCGGCACTCGCGCGAGTCAGAGTTGGCTCAGACGCCCCGGGGACGGCCGGAGTCGGCCCGCGTAGGATTGTTCCCACTTTCTGATCCAGGGTTTTGATCGATTCCGACAGCGCGCCGGATTGGTTTCCGAGCTTGTGAAGTTGATCGACGATAGAGCGCGCCTGCGTGACCACTTCCGTGCTGACAGTCAACTCGGAGGCCAGACGCATTTCCAAATCGAATTGTTTTTCGAGGTCGCCGGGTGACGCAGTTACCCGAGGGTCCATCTTCACCGTCAGCGATGCTGTAGAGGTGTGTCCGTTCACGGCGAGTCGAGCTGTGTATTCTCCCGGCAGTGCGATTGGGCCCTGCGGCGATCTGGGCGTGTCGTAGGGAACCGCTGAAATCGGGTACTGGTGTTGCAAGGAAGCAGGCGAGGGATAATGCAAATCCCATACCCAGCGGTGCATTCCGGCCCCTGCCGAAAGAGTCTTCGGCATCCGGATCCAGTACAACGGAATCAGTTGCTTCTCCAGTTCAGCCGGGGTTACCTCCGGCTTGTCTACACTAGAAAACCGGCGCACGAGCTTGCCCTGCGCATCAACGATCTCAAGAGTTACTGGGCCAGATGCAGGCTGCGTGAGGAAGTAGTCAAGAATCGCGCCGTCCGGAGGATTCTCGCCAGCCGGTTCGTCGGGCGGGATTGGAGTGTCGGGATTCGTGCTGCGCCGGACGCGGTAGGCCGCTTCGGACTTGAAAAGATAGGCATCTGATTTCGCCATGGATTCGGCAAGTTGCCGTAAAGGAGTGATGTCGTCCAGTATCCAGAACGATCGGCCATGGGTGGCAACGATCAGATCGCTATCGTGAATCCCCAGGTCCCGCATCGAAGTGTGGGGCAGGTTTAGTTGCAGAGACTGCCAGTGGTCGCCGTCGTCGAATGAGACCCACACGCTTGTCTCGGTGCCCGCAAATAGGAGGCCTTTCCGGACTGAGTCCTCGCGCACAGTGTCCGCCGGGGCATCATCGGGGAGGCCGCTGGTGATCAACTTCCATGTCTTGCCGCCGTCGTGAGTACGGTAAATATAGGGGTGCAGGTCATCAATGCGGAAGCGGCTCACGGAAGCGTAGGCGGATTGCTCGTCGAAATGCGACGCCTCGATCTGAGTGACCTTGCTCCATGCGGTCAAGTCCGGCGGCGTGATGTTGTTCCAATTCTTTCCGCCGTCTCGCGTCACCCAGATCAGGCCATCGTCAGTGCCCGCCCATAGCGTGTTGATGTCTTTGAATGACGGAGCCAGAGCGTAGATCACTCCGCGTTGTTTGCCTGCATCGGGATTCTTGGAGGCAAGTGTACCGATACTCGACGGAGCCCCCGGGTTCTCGCGAGTGAGGTCCGGGCTGATTGTTTGCCAGGACTGTCCGCCATCTGTCGTCTTGAACAGCACGTTGGACGAAAAATAAAGAGTGTGAGGATCAATGGGCGAGAACAAAGTAGGCTCAGTACGATCGGTGCGGAACTTTGCACTGCGGACTGGAATGGGTGTTACGTTTTGCACCTGCCCGGTAGACCAGTGATATTTCGAAACCTCGCTTCGGCCGCCTCCGTAAATAATGTCGGGATCAAGCGGATCGGGCGCGACGTACCCGTACTCGATAGTGGCGACGGGATGCCAATCGCGAAACGTGATTTCGCCGTCGTTGCCGCGGCTCAAAATGCACACCGAGCCGCTTTCCTGCTGCCCAGCGCAAACGCGGTAAGGGAAAGTATTGGTGACTCCGACGTGGTAGAGCTGCGCAGTCGGCTGGTTGTACCACGAGCTCCACGTCTGCCCACCGTTGACGGTCACAATCGCGCCCTGATCGCTGACGACAAGAATAATGTTTGGATCATTCGGATTGATCCAGAGATTCTGGTAGTCATCCCCGCCAGGTGCGCCGCGAATGCTCATCCAGGTTTTGCCGCCATCAGTGGAGCGCAGGGTTACGATGCTCACGCTGTACAGCACGTCAGGGTTCTTAGGGTCCACCCTTATGACGGGAAGGTCGCCGCCGCCGATGCGCATGGCGGGGCGCGGATCAGTCATTGCCACATGCCAGGTTTCACCCGCGTCATCGGAGCGGTACACGCCAAGACCGGCGCCGGAACCATATTCTCCGTGTTCAGTGGTCGCCGCCGCCGCATAGAGGCGGCTCGGCTGACTGGCTGCTATCGCCACATTGATTTGCGTGACGTTCTTGGGCAGACCATTGGTTAGAGGGTGCCAGGTATTGCCCGCGTCCGTGGACTTGAAAAGACCTCCGCCGATTCCCTGAAACTGATTGTTATCCTCCCACGGTCCCTCGCGTGCTTCCCACAGTGATGCATAAAGGACGTCTGGATTTGAGAGATCAATCTCGATGTCGGAACCGCCAGTGTTTTCGTCTTTGTACAAGATCTTCTGCCAAGTATTTCCGCCGTCTATCGAACGAAAAATGCCGCGCTCCTCGTTCGGACCATAGGGATGGCCGAGGACCGCCGCGAATACCTTATTCGGGTCGCGCGGGTCGACCACGAGCGCTGGGATCTGCTGCCCGTCACGCAAGCCCAAATGAGTCCAGGTCTTTCCCGCGTCCGTGGACTTGTAGATTCCGTTGCCGACTGACAGGTCAGGACGATGCAGCCCTTCACCGCTCGCCACGTAAATAATGTTGTGATCCGACGGGGCGACGGCGATGGCGCCGATCGATTGACTGGACTCCTGGTCGAAGATCGGCGTCCAGGTGCGGCCATAGTCGTCCGACTTCCACACCCCGCCATTTACCGCGCCGATATAGAAAAGATTCGGCTGGTTCGGTACGCCAGCGACCGCCCGCGTCCGGCCGCCCCGAAAAGGCCCGATCATGCGCCAGCGCATTTCCTGATACATGCTCTCCGGATACTGCTGTGCCTGGCTGACGCCTAGCAGTGAAACAGCGAAACTGCCAGCGAGCAAAATCAGAATGAGATGACGAAATCGAATCACGTAGACCTCCAGAAAAAATGTCTGAGTGGGACAGGATAAATCAAATGAGGCGGTGGGAGAATGGCGAGTCGTTCGATTGATCTTTAGGAAACGTCTGATTCTTCTTCGCGGCGCTGCTTCTGAATATCGATTCCTAACTGCTCCGCTTTCTTGTAGAGGTGGCTCCGCTCCAGACCGAGCGACTTGGCAGCATTCGTGACGTGGTAGTTGCTGCGCTTCAGCTCAGCGATAATTACCTCACGCTCGAACTTCTGCACCCGCTCGGCCAGCGGGCCTGAGCTCGTTCCCAACGAAAGTAGATTGGTTGGAGTAGAAGGCAGCGCAGCGCGAACCGTCTCTAGCGTTACCTCGCCTGCGGTCGCCAACAGCATCAACCGCTCCACCACGTTGCGCAACTCGCGGACGTTGCCTGGCCACGGATAGGCCGCAAGCGCCTCAATCGCTTCTGGAGTGAAGGGAATCGCCTTCCAACCATTTTGATCGCAAACCTGCCGGGCAAAGTGGTCCACCAACACGGGAATGTCTTCCTGGCGTTCACGTAGCGGGGGCAGGATGAGCGGAAACACATACACTCGATGAAAAAGGTCCTGGCGAAACTTGCCATCGTGCACAAGACCCTCCAAATTTCGATGGGTCGCCACCAGGACTCTCACGTCGACGGAAATCGGTTTGTCTCCCCCAATGCGTTCTACCTCGCCTTCCTCGAGCACGCGCAGCAGTTTGGCTTGCATGGGTAGAGGCATATCGCCGATTTCGTCCAGAAAGATCGTCCCCTGCTCGGCGTGCTCGAATTTTCCCGTATGACGCGCGGCTGCTCCGGTAAACGCGCCCTTCTCGTGTCCGAAGAGTTCTGATTCGATCAACTCAGCTGGAACCGCGGCACAGTTCAAGGTAACGAAAGGGCCCGCAGATCGTGGGCTGCGCTCGTGAAGCGTGCGCGCAACCAGTTCTTTCCCCGTGCCGGTTTCCCCCAGAATGCAGACGCGCGACTCGCTTGCTGCCACTCGCTCGACCTGTGCCATGACTTTGCGCATGACCTCTGAGGTCCAAACAATTTCGTGCTTCCCCAGGCGATTCCGAAGCTGACGGTTTTCAGATTCCAGACGCCGCAGTCGGAGCACGTTCTCCACTGTAAGGAGCAGCTTTTCCGTGGAGACCGGTTTTTCCAGAAAGTCGAGAGCTCCCAGCCGCGTGGCGCGAATCGCCATTTCAATGTGTGCCTGACCTGACATCATGACCACAGGAACCGTGATCCCTTGCGATTTGAGGTCTTCCAGAAAAGAGAGGCCATCTTTCCCGGGCATGACCACGTCGGAGAAAATAAGATCAAAGTTCTGCGTCTTGGCACATTCGAGCGCCTTCAGCGCATTGTCACAAACCGTTGCCTCGTGGCCCGCCAGGCGAAATGCACGTGAGAGCGAGGCCAGCGTGTTGGGCTCGTCATCCACAATCAGAAGGTTTGCTTTCTGCGCCACTAGTCGCTCCTCGCAGGTACGCCAAGCGGCTGACCGGGCTTTTCCAGCTTGTCCAGATTGCGTGGCAGTTCAATCATGAATGTGGTTCCGCGTCCCGATTCACTTCGAACACTGATTCTGCCACCGTGATCGCTGATCACCGACTGAACAATCGCGAGCCCGAGGCCCGTGCCATGCGGTTTGCTGGTGTAATAAGGAGTGAACAGGCGCTCGCACTCTTCTGGCGTGAGACCGGTTCCCGTATCCGAAACCTCCACATAGCTGAGACCGCCGTCCCGGCGCGTGCGCAGCGTGAGCGTGCCACCCTGAGGCATCGCGTCCATCGCATTCAACACCAGATTTGAGAGTGCCCGGTGCAACAGGTCGGTGTCGGCCGCAATGGAATCCATGGGTTCGGTCAACTCCAGTTTACATTCAATTGGCGCACGCTCCGGCGCACGGAGTTGCGCCTGAAACAGCCGAGCTACATTCTGGACGACGTCATTGAGTTGTATTTGCTGGAACTGCGGTTGTGGCATCCTGGAGAACTCGCTGAAGCGCGAGATAATGGCTTTGAGGTTAGCAATCTCAGCTAGCAATGTGGAGGAGCTTTCCTGAAAAATTTCTTCAAACTGCTGTGGACTCTGCTGCCGTGCCCGCAGCAAATTCTCCACGGTCAGTTGCAGCGGGAATAGAGGGTTCTTCAATTCGTGCGCCAGTCGGCGGGCCAGCTCGCGCCACGCCGCAACCCGCTCAGCCTGCACCAGGTGCTCTCGTTGTGCCAGGAGCTCGCGGGTCATGCCATTGAACGATTCAGCCAACTCACCAATTTCGTCGGACGAATTTACGGGCACCTGTGTGTTCCAGTTGCCGGAAGCGACATCGCGGGCGGCGCGCGCAAGTTGCTCTATCGGCCGTGTAACCCGGCCCGCCGCCCACCCGCTCAGTAGAATCGCCAGCAAGATGCCGCCGCCTCCACACAACAGTGCCGCCGCGCGGATGCGTTGGCGAAGTTCGACGTAAGGGCGCCGCGAATTGCCAATCAGGAGGACGCCGAGCAAGTGGTTATCCCGTCCAGCCAGCGGAATCGCGTTGATGGTCTCGTCATCCGCGGGATTGGAAGACCAATGCACCAGCGTCGTGGTCTCGCGCGGCTGTTGCTGAAGCTGCGCAATAATGGGCGCAATCCGATCTGCTTGAGGGGTCGAGCTTGATGCGTCAATCAGGAATTGGGGAGAAAAGCCAGCTCCCAGATTCTGGTAAAACATGGCCCGCATTCCTGCGGGAAGCTCCAGGCTGGCGAGGAAGTCCTTATCAATGCGGCGTCCTCCGACCACGAAGAGCGGCTTCTCCCCCAGGCTCACCTCTCTCACCGCGAACAGCCCTAGTGCGGCGCCATCCGGGAGTTCCTCCTGCTTCAAGAAAGCATCTTTTGGAATTGTAGATACGAGGGTGGCAGTTTCCTTGTAGCCAAACTTGGCCGGCCATTGCGCCGAAGAAATGATCGTGCCCTGATTGTCGATGAACTCCAGAAAATCCAGCTGATGATTGTCGGCAATCGTCCGGGCTTCGTTGAGGTATGCGCCATAGTCGGGTGAGCCGCGCATCAGCGCTAGAGCCACGCGAGTCGTGCTTTCGCTCGCTGCAATCGTATCGACATGATGCGCGACTTCTTCCCCTCGACGATTGAACTCATGGCGAAACTGTGCGACCAGAGCCGCGCTACGCTCCTCATTGGCCTTTTCGAAAGCCCTGCGGGTGAACGACGAAATACTCCAGGCAACCGCGACAACCGACACCAGGACGGTAAGCGCGAACACCGCCAAAAGTCTGCGCTGGAAAATCATGGTTTCTCCGCGGCAAGCCAGACGTTGGGCATAAGCCAGCTCCCGTCGTGGGCTGTCCTCCAATTCCTCACAGTGTTAGACACCCCGTTTGCTGTCCGCAGATGCAGCAGAGGAATCACACGTTGTGATTGCAGCAGCTTGTTCTCCGTGGCGTAAAGATCGTCGATGGAACTGAAGGCAGATTTGCTCTGCGGCAATCCAATCTCCGAGGCCAGTTCATTAAGGGCGATTTGAGCATCGATCGAAATCAGCGGCAGCCGAACAATTCGCAAGTCTGCGCTACTCGCCGTCGTGATCTGCATTCCCATCCCGGCATCGCGAGCATTGAGCACGATTCTTTCGGCGATCACGCGTGCCGTGGGATCAGCAGGATCGTAACCCAGGGTCCACGAAGTGGTGTGCGGAATCTCGCTGCGCACCTGACGCGCAGCCGCCAGGTCAATCGACGTGGGAAAAAGAAAAGCATAGCCCGTCATCCAATTCGGCAGAAGGCCGCCGGCAGGTTCTCCGCCGCCTTGCAGCACGACCGTACTCAGCAAATCGCGATCAATGCTGAGGGCAAGAGCCTGACGCTGTCGCGCATCCTCAGTCGACTGGGGGTCGTGCCCAAAGTCCAGACCAATCAGCTCTATCGGGGCTGAACTCTCGATATGGCGACCTTCTGCGATCGCCCGGTGCGCTTGTTCTGGCGCGACTTCTATCAACTGTGTTTTGCCGAGGTCGAACGAAATCATCCGCTCGCCAAAACTTTTTCCCAATTCAATTTCGATCGCATCCAGGAATGGGCGACCGCCCCAGTAGTCGTCCCGCGCCGCCAGCATGAGTTTTTTCCCCGGATTCCACTGGGAAACCGCAAAGGGTCCGGTGCCTGAAATCCTTCCGCCGTCGCGTCTGGCAATGGCGTTGCGCGCCAAACTTAGCTCGGCAGGAAGATTGGGAGCCGGGGAATCACGCTCGATGATGACAGCCTCTCCCTCGGAGAATACTTTCCATGTCGGATTCGTCCTCCGCAACGAAGCGGCGACTGCGTCTGGAGTAACCGGCGCTCCATCCTGGAAAGTAACTCCGCGGCGCAAGAAAAACTGCCAGCGTTGGTCGCCCGATTCAGCCTGCCATGAAGTCGCCAATGCCGGTTCAGGCTTGCCCTGCGCATCCAATGAAACCAGGGTGTCGAAGATCAGACTAGACAGATTACGGTAGCCGGACCAATCCGGTTGAGCGGCATCGGCAGGATCGAGAGAGGTGGGCGCAGCCCGCATCTCAACATGCAGAGTTCCACCATAATGCGGTCGAGCTGCAGCGCTAGGGCCGAGAGCGCAAAACAGACTAATGGCCACAAACAATGGAAAGCCGGTAAGCCTCATATCTCCCTGTTTCCGAATTCTGTGAAACTGCAATTGCGCCAGTGCCGTCGGAATCGGTCCAAAGCGCCGTGATGGTCCCGTTGAACTCGACGGGCTGGCTCACGGCGATGGGTTCACGATCCGCAATTTCAAACGTCGTGACGGATTCGCCGGCGCCATCGCCGTTGCCGGTAACCAACACCTGCCAGCCTAGCCCGCATCCACTCCGCAGGCTTGCAATGTCGGTTCCCCAGCCGAGTTTGGCCGCAGTTTGGTCCGTGATTCCGTCCAGAAAGTGCACCTGACCATCAACGGTCGAAAAGACCCAGAGCTTGTACTTCTCCCGCGGTAGCATCGCGGCCGAATAAAATGCTTTCACAGTGGTTTGCCTCTCGATGCCCGGAGAGAGCGCTCCGGTAAAAAAGTTCCTTGTGGGAGCGAAGAATGCGCTCAGGCCAGACTGATCAGTCCCGAGCGGCCAGGGGTCGTCGCTGTCATAACAGTTCAGAGCCAGAGGAGCGGTCGTTAAGCTTCGGCAGAAAGTGCCCGGCAAATACGCGTCGAACAAGTGATCCTTCCGCAATGCCAATCGGCCCCGCAAGTCGCGCGGCCACGGATGCGAGTGCGATAGCGGCAGTGATTGTTCCTGCTGCCACTGGCCATCCTGGAGCTTCAAAAGTACGACGCTCTCCGGTTCGAGAAGAATCATGTGCTGCGGAGCGCTGTTCAACAGCGCAACATCCAGGATGCGATTCTCTTCCGTCGAAAGCAATGTCTTTTGAATCGTGAGCGCAACAGTGGAGTTCTCGACTACAGGCGGCCCCAACCTGGGCGTGCCGACCATTACGACGGAAGCTCCATTGTTTCCCTGATGGATCTCAGCGGCCCAAACATAGCTCTGCAGATTTTCAGAAAGCGTAATCTGTACCGAGGCAGCGGCTTGGTCCGCATTCACAAAATGCACTCCGAGCGCAGCAAGTTCGGTGCCAAGCCCTCGACGAATCGCTTCAGCGTCCGGCCGGCTAAGCGAAGACCGATTCACTAGCTCCAGCGTGACTGCTCCCGGACCCGTGGCCGCAGCAATCTTTCGTGCCAGTTGCTCTTCGGGTGCTCGCCAGTCACTCGCCAGGATCATGGGCACGTGCGTCAACATCAGCACGCAGAGGCAGGCAGCCCGTGGAAACCGTGATGACCAGGCACGCATGTGCGGGATGCGCGAATTATAAACCGCATTGTGCATGGTACTTCGCATATGGCCCTGTACTGTTTGTAGACACCGAGCTCTCAAACGTAACGCTAAAACCTATTTCGGCTGCTGCGCATCCGGTTCTTCCGCCTGACTGGCATGGTTTGCCACGCTCATGCTTCGCAGCACATCATTGGCGAAGAAGAATTTTCCGTCCGCCGGCACCATCATGATCTGCAGCTTGTCCGAGAGTCGTTCGGCCACGATCTTGTTAATCAGCAGCGGATTCTGCTTCAGGATCGCGCCTTCGCTCTGCATCCGAACCGCGTCCGCCGCAGCGGTCACGCGAATGCGATCCGCCTCCGCTTCCGCCAGCAACTTGCGCCGCTCCATCTCAGCCTTGCTATCGATCACCTTGGCCTCCGCCTGCGCCTCTGCGTTCTTCACGGTGGTCTCCTTGCGAGCTTCGGCTTCCAGCTTCGATTGTTCGATCTGTTTCTGTTTGAGCGGCAAAGTGTATTGCATGGCGTCGGCCTCGCTTTTCGCCTGCAGCACACGCACTTGAGCTTCGCCTTCCGCCTGTTTCACTTGTTGGGCTTTTGTGGCCTCGGCTTCAAGTTCCGCGATCCGTACCTGCTTCTGCTGAATGTCGGTCTGCACCCCCATGCGGTCGCTTTCCTGTTCCTTCAGCAAGAGAGTTTCTAATCCCTTTGCGTATTCAGGTGGCAGTTGGATATCGCGCAGCATCACTTCTTTCACAATAATTCCATCCGCTGCCAGTTTCTGAGTGATGACATCCGACGCCCGCTTGCGTACTTCCTCGCGCTTCGCAGCAAACACATCCCGGACGGTGTAATTGGGCACGAGCTCACGCCACGCACTCGCCACTACCGCGGGCACGATTTCCTTCTCGATGGGCTGAGGCATGTTGCTCTGAATGTAATCCAGGCGCTTCGGATCGAGGCGGTAGCGCACCGTAATCGACAGGCCAAGGGTGAGCCCCTCTTTTGCTTGCACATTCAACGGCTGTGACTTGGTGGCTTTGCCGGAACCGGCACTCCCCACATCCTCGATGGCGCCGGTGGTAAACAATTGGTCGCGGGTGTCGAAGAGCACGATACTCTCTGCGAGTGGCACCACGAAGTGCGCCCCCGGATAAAGCGCCCCCGGCAAGGTTCCGCTCGTCTGGCTAATCCGCACTCCGGCCATGCCGCTGGGCACAACCACGATGCCCAGAGACAACACAATCGGCCCCCAAGCTAGCAATACCAGCGCCAGGGAGGTTCGCCAGCGCACCTGTGGGACCCGAGGCAGCGGTCCCGCCCCGGCCGAGGCAAGCGCCTGCCGGTATTTCATTTCCAGATAAAAATCGTAAGCCAGTATTCCAGCGGCCAACGCAATCATTCCGATGCCGCCCCACATCAGCAAATATTTCAGCAACAACATAAACCCTCCTTCCGAGCGCTAACGCTCTTGTCCCGATTTAACCTGCACCGCCTGTTGAGAAAAGAACAGGCCGAAGACTTTTCCGAAAATCCACTCTTCCACCAGAATCGCGACCGCCAGCGAGAAGGCCATGCCCGCGGTCACCGTGATTGCTGTCATTAGCGTTTCCATTGCGTCCTCCCGGAGCGTGCTTATACAAAGGAAGTGGCAGTCCCCGGGCCAATGTGCATATGGTTGATAGTGAATAAGTTGTCGTGGCGAGTCTGGGGCCGGATGGTGTTCGCTTGCAGACAGTGTGTGGTTACGACCACACACCGCAATGGAGCAGGAATAGATTCGCTAATTCAAAGGAGCGCTCGGTTGCTGTGTCAAGAAACCAATGGCGCAGCGAAGCCGGGGATGGGGCGCGGTTCTTCGGCAACCGGCTCGGTCATCTCTCTTACATAGAATGCGACTGCAGTGGCGCGCTGCCAAAAGCGCATGGCAAGAAGCAGCAGCATCGCCGCCTGGCCGATGATGAACGCTCCCAGAACACTGCTGGGAGGGACAATCGCGTACCACAGCAAGATTCCAGCCATCAGAACGGCCACGGCCACGATTGCAATTGCGAGATAGCTGCCCAGCAGACGGCCGAAATTCCGTCGCGTCTTGCGGAATCCAGCCACGATCGATTTGCGCACCGCAGCCTGATCGCGCAGCACCGCGTCGGTCTGAGCAACATCAAACCACAAGCGGATGACCGTCAGCACCAGCAGAATGATCACAGTGCCAACGAGTTGCGTAAAGAATGGCAGCCTTTCATTGGAAGTCTTGTCCGCGGCACTAACCAGGGCGTTCAACCCGCCAAATAGAATGCCAGCGACAGTGCCCGCGATCACGCTAAAGAATAAGAACAGGCGAACGAATCGCCAAACATTCCGCCCACAGGCACGAAAAAACTCATCCCCTGGCAGCCGGTGGTCCGACGCATAACCCAGCAACACTCCGGGCATGAACAGCAAGCTCGCAAAAAAGAACACAACCGCGAACATCATCGCCGGATGCGTTGCGCTAGGAAGCGTTCCGAATTCCGGACGTACCAGCATTTCGAGGAATACCCCCAGGCTGAATCCATGAAGCAGCTTGTCGGCGTAGAGGCTGTGGTCCAGAATGCCGTGTGCGGCATCGCTGAAGGCGGTCGCTCCGAAGTGGGCAAACGCCAGGTTCAGCAGATAAAACCAGACGATGTAGCGTTTGTTGCGGCGCACGATGGCAGCGCCCGCGGAAACCAGACTCGTTTTCCCATTCATTCAGATATCCCCCTACACCAGCCACCAGGCCAGAAATTGCGCAAAGAACTGGCTGATGCAGGTCCAGTAATTCGCCAGTTTGCGTGCCGGATCGCCGTTCGGTTCCGCAGTTCGGCTGTTATTGAAGTTGTTGCGATCGAGATAAATCTTGTGGTCGGGATCGACTTCGACCGACTCCACTCTTGCCTTCTTCTGGTACGCATATCGTACCCACCGGTCTTGTCCATCCCAGTGTTCGCGCACTCGGTCGCCGTTATCGAACCTGACCTCAACATCGATCGGGATAACGAACTCACCCTTCCGGTGAACCCATACGTTGGAGACGTATTCCGTCTCTCCTTTTTTCTCTTTCAAGTTTTCTTTGTACCAGTCCACTGGCACGGAAGTGATCTTCATCACTTCGTAGTCCAGCACCTGCGTGCCATAGATTGCCTGATCGAAATACCAGCGCAGGTCTTGCCCAGAAACTTCTTCGATCGTCTTCAGGAAGTCTTCTTTCGTGGGATGCGTAAAGCGGTAGCGCATGAAGTACGTATGCATGGCGCGCCGCATGGTATCTTCGCCAATCACGCCCTCGAGGGTAAGCAGGCTGAGCGCCGTCTTGAAGTATGTGATCCCGCCATACGAATTTGAATCCGCATACTGCCATCCATTCTTTGCGATAGGATCAAGATCGGCCACAGCTTCCAAGCCAAACCTGGCCTCGTCAACTTGGCCGGCCGTGACGCCCCACATATTGATAATCGAAGTGGACGCTCCAAAAATAGAATTCAGGATTTTGATCTGCGTGTACTGGTTGATTCCTTCATCCATCCACGCATCTTCGAATTCGTTGGTTGCCACCATCCCGTACCAGTACTGATGCCCAAATTCGTGTTCCACCACGTCTTCCACCAGACGCACACCTTTAGGCATATACCAGGTGGTATCGCCCGTGATGAATGTCGGATATTCCATGCCGCCAGCTTCTGATCCCGGCTCCGGATCCACGATCGTCAGCGTCTTATAAGGATAGGGCCCGTACCAGCGGTCAAAATGTTCCATCGTCTCTTTAGCGATTCGCGCATGCCGCTCCGCCTGACTCCAATGCGCCGGCTGCATCAGGATGCGCAACTTCACCGGACCCATGCTGCCTTGAAAGGTGTCGTTATAGATCAAATAATGCGGGCTCGCCGTCCACGCGAAATCATGGATGTCATCGCCGTGATACGTAACCGTCTTCGTCCCGTCCGCATTGTTCACGCTGCCAACTTCGATGCCGCTCGCTCCGACCACTTCATACTGCGGCACCGTAAGCTTCACGTCATAAACCCCAAAGTCGGCAAAGAACTCCGTGTCGAAGTGAAACTGGTGGCAATTCCACGCGCCATGCCACCACACCCCAACCTTGGGAAACCATTGCCCGCCCAGAATAAAGTCGCGATTCCACCCGGTCCGCGCCAACGTCTCCGGAAATTGATCGTGGAACCGAATCTTAAATTGCACATACCCATCCGCCGGAATTGGCTTGGACAAATGCACTTGAACTACCGTGCGATCGTCTTTGTTCTCGTCATCAGGATGGATGAATTGCAGTTGCGAAGTGAAATCACCCTGCCCCACAACTTCAAAGCTCTTGATCTCCTCCGCTCCGTAGCTCTTGGGATTCCACGTTTCCAGGTCCGGCCCATAAGAATTCCACCGCTTGCCTTCCCGTATCCAGGTCGATGTTGGCTGAAATCCATTCAAATAAAGATGGAAGGGAAACGTGTCCAGCGCTTGCCCCGTGAGATTGTGGTAAGTCAGCGTTTCCGTTCCGTCGAGAGAATGCGTCTTGGCGTTGTACTTCGCGTCCATGTCATAGGCCACAACCCGCTGCGACAACGGAGTAGCCGAGTTGATCGCCGACGTGGTCGCAGGAATCGCAAGCCCCGCCGCGCCGTCCGTCTGTGCGAACGCGGTTACAGACAAAGCAGCCAGCAGGCACACCCCAACCCTCAAGCCAACAACCATGAATGACACTCCCTCTCTTCGAGAAGCGGCAGATAACGAACGGCAATAGCGAAGCGCGAACTCAAATCATAGCAGCACCCTATCGGAGACACGAACGACCGTTCATGACATTGTTACGCGAATCGGGAAGCCCAGGTTCCAAGCCAGACCTTCTGCAACCCATCGTCCTCTAGGCTGTCATCCTGAGGAAGCGGAGTCGTGCGCGAGCGCACGCCTCCCAACGAAGGATCCCTACGTCAGTTGAACAAGCACAAGTAGCGCCGGATGCCTCGTCCGGCCGCCGAGCAAAGCGAGGCAGCCTCCGAGTCAAGAAAACATGCAAATGTGTGGCGGACACTCCAGTCCGCCGCCGAGACCCCGAAGATGTCACGGAAAATGTCCGGGAGCTTCTCCAACCCATCGTCCTACACTCTGTCATCCTGAGGAACCGGAGTCGTGCGCAAGCGGACGACTCCCAACGAAGGATCCCTGCAACAGCACCCAGCCACCCAAGCAACCATCCACCCCTCACCATGCAACTAAATAATTAGTTGACGTTCTGGCTTCCAGCGCGTCTAATAAATCAGAACGGAGCAGCCCTTGCCACCAACAAAATCTGTAACCCTGACCGAAGCCGAACTCCGGCTGATGGACGTGCTGTGGCAGCAAGGGCCATCGACCGTTCAGCAGGTGCTCGAAGCGCTTCCCGGCAAGTCGCCCCTGGCCTACAACTCGGTGCTGACCACCATCCGCATCCTTGAAAAAAAAGGATACGTACGCCACATAAAGGACGGTCGTGCATACATTTACAGGGCATTGGTCGAGCGCGAGGAGGCCTCGCGGTCCGAGATCCGTCATCTCGCCCATCGCTTCTTCCAGAATTCGCACGAAATGCTGGTCCTGAACATTCTGGAGGACCGAGGCGTCGATGCCGAGGAGCTAAACCGCCTCCGCCAGCTCCTGGAACAAACCCAGCCAGACGGGGACAAATAGTGGGGAATGAATAAGTCGTTTTCACAAAATGACCTTCGAGGGCACGGCTTCAGCCGTGCCGATACGCAGCCGAGAAACGCGGGCTTCAGCCCCAGAGATCGAGTAAGTCGGAACGGGTAAACAAATGATCGCTGCCCTCAACCTGAACGCATTAGCCCGAATGTCCGCCGAAAGCATGCTCAACTGCATGCTCGAGGGCATCGCCATCGGTCTTTTTGCCTGGATTCTCCTCAGGGTTGTGGGACGCCGAAATTCCAGCACCCGTTTTGCGGTTTGGTTCTTCGCTTTACTTGCGATAGCAGCGCTGCCCATCCTCGGCGTTGCCGCATCGAGCGCCCGCGCCGGGAGCGCGGGTTCTGCCATCACGGTCCCAGGTTCGTGGGCGCTCGTTATTTTTTTGGTGTGGGCACTGATCGCCGGCGTAGCGCTGCTCAGGGTCGGCATCGGCCTCTGGCAGTTGGGCAAACTGCGCCGCAGTTGCTCCGTAATTGACAGCGCAACCCTGGACCCAGCATTGTCCACGACCTTGCAAGCATTTCAACCGATCAGGCGAGTGACGCTCTGCCAGTCTGATCGCTTGCGGGTGCCGACTGCGATCGGTTTTCTGAAACCGGTGGTCGTAATTCCAACCTGGGCGATGCGCGAACTCTCAACCGCCGAACTGAACTCGATTCTGATCCACGAACTGGCTCACCTGCGTCGCTGGGACGATTGGACCAATCTCGCTCAGCAGGTCCTGAAGGCGCTCTTGTTCTTTCATCCCGCCGTCTGGTGGATCGAAAACAAACTCGCCTTGGAACGCGAGATGGCATGCGACGACGCCGTTCTGGCCGAAACCGCCAATCCCAAAGGCTACGCGAAATGCCTGATCTCGGTAGCCGAAAAGAGTTTCATGCGCCGCGGACTGGCGCTGGCCCAAGCTGCGGTCAATCGCGTGCGCCAGACGTCCCTGCGCGTGTCGCAAATTCTCGACGTGAATCGCTCCAGCGCGACCCATGTCTGGAAACCAGCCTTGTATTCGGTAGCCGCGTTTTTCATCGCCTGTCTGGTTTCGTTATCGCACGCCCCCGAACTAGTAGCCTTCAAGGATCAGGCGCCAGAGGAGATGGCGTCAGCGACCACGCTGGGAACAACATCAGCCTCCGCGACCGAACTAAACTCTTTCGCAAAATCAGCAGTAGTAATCCCGGCAACCTTCCGCGTCCATTCGGACGAATCAACCATTCATCAGATTCGGGAGGACACGGCTTTAGCCGTGCCGCAAAGCGACATACGTCCTGGCGCAGGCTCAGCCGTATCGGAAGACAGTAACCCAACCGCGCAGCGGCGATATGTGAAAGCCCGGCACGGCAGTGCCGGGGAGCAAACCCGGGAAGATAAGAGTCCCGCAGGGACCGCACTCGCTGACGCCCTCTCAGCTTCCGGCGCAGTTGAATCAGGACGGAACGCGAAGGTCTTAGAGGCACGGTTCGTGCCATCCGGCGCGCAAATCGCCGAGCAAGCAATCACACCACAAGCAATCTTCGTGGTCATGCACTACGACGAATCCGGCCCCACGGTTTGGACCATCTGCGTCTGGCGCGTGACCGTCGTTGATTCAACCCGCAACCAAATTCCCGCAAAGAAGATTTAAGAAAGGTTCAACCAAACCGGCAAACATCAGTTCGACTTGTAAAACTAAATAATTAGTTGCAAAAAGGAGAAGCAAAACCAATGAGTAACTGGAAAAACTGGAAAACATCGATCGGCCGCATCGCTCTATCCGCAGTTGCGGTCGCAGCCCTGGCGTCCCTCGTAACCTACGAAACCGCCAAGCCCCTGGCCGCGCGAGCCTCCGTCGCCGCGGCAGCAGCACCGCTGGACGACAACAGCGTGGGAGCTTTACTCTCACTCGATCAAGCAATGGAAACTCTGGCTGCGAGAGTAACTCCCGCCATCGTGAACGTTGCCGTCACTTCAAAAAGTAAACCGGACATGGCCGAACAGCAGCAAATCCCTGACGACATGCAGCAATTTTTCGGTCAAGGGTTCGGTCAGTTCTTCGGCCCGCACGGCCGGCCTCAGCCGCAGATCGAACACGGCATCGGCAGTGGGGTAATTATTTCGCCCGATGGATATATCGTCACCAATAACCACGTCATCGATGGCGCGGTCGATATTCGCGTCACCATGAGCAATCGCAAAACCATGAACGCCAAGCTGGTCGGCGCCGATCCCTTGACCGACCTCGCCGTGCTCAAAGTGGATGGCGGCAGCCTCCCCAGCATTCCGTTGGGCGACTCCACCGCGCTCCATCCCGGACAGACCGTGCTCGCCTTCGGAAATCCTCTCGGATTTCGTTTCACCGTAACCCGCGGAATCGTCAGCGCGCTCAACCGTCCCAACCCTTACTCTGACAACGCGCGCAAGCCCGGCGAATTCATTCAAACCGACGCGGCCATCAATCCTGGAAACTCGGGCGGACCGCTCGTGAATGCGCACGGCGAAGTGGTTGGCATCAACACCTTCCTGGTCTCCTCTACCGGAGCCTTTTCTGGAATGGGTTTTGCTATCCCCGCTCAGATCGTGAAGCCTACCGTGGACACACTGATCCGCGATGGCAAAGTAACCCACGGCTACATGGGAATCGGAATCAGCGACGTCACCCCAGAGAACTCCAAGTTCTTTGATGTGAGCGACGCCAGCGGCGCGGTCGTGACCCAGGTCGAATCCGGTTCTCCCGCAGCCAAGGGCGGCTTGAAGGTCGGCGACGTGATCACCGAACTCGACGGCAAGAAAGTGAGCGATGCCGGCGAGCTTCAGGTCGAAGTCGGACAGAAAACTCCAGGCACGACCATCAAGCTGGAAGTCGTTCGCGACGGCAAGAGCGTAAGCGTTCCAGTCACTCTGGAAGCGATGGGCAGCCGCGACAAGCAGGGCAACGAAGTCAGCGAGAACGACCACGGCAAAATGCACTGGGGCGTTGGTCTCCGCGACATCACTCCAGATATCCGCGAGCAACTGCAGGCTCCTAAAGATCTTCACGGAGCCGTGATCGAACAGGTGCAGCCAGGCAGCCCGGCCGACAATGCCGGTCTGCAGCGCGGCGACGTCATCGTGCAGGTCAACCGGCACGATGTGCAAAGCGCCTCCGATGTTCAGCAGGCACTAGGAAGTGTTCCCAAAGGAAAAGACGCCCTGATCCTGGTCTGGTCGAACGGCGGCAACACCTTCCGCGTGCTGCACGCTCCTGAGGGTTCATAGAGCCAGTCAACAGTAGGGTGGCCCCTCCTAACGTCGTGCTTTTCGACGTTAGGGTGGGGCCTTTGACTTCGCGGCGGAGTCCGAGTTTTCGGCAGTCAGCTCGGAAAGACGGCCCTGCTGGTCGTCCGTGGCCCGTAGTGGCGTGTCGCCCATGAATCATAATAAATGACCGGAGCGTGCAAGTTCCGATCGGGCGGGCGGCTTGACTGCCCCGGGGAAACCGGCGGAATAGAATCGCCAAACTCCAGCCGCGAAGCGACGGTATGTGAAAGCCCGGCACGGAAGTGCCGGGTAGAAGAGGCAATTCCCAGCGAGTCCCGCAGGGACGGCACGACCTCCCTCGCACTTACTTCGACATCCGACCACCCAAGGATAGCCTCCAAAAACCTGACAGAGAATACTGCTAACCCACAAACCCCCAGCGATTCTCCCATTGAAACCGTGTCCGCACCGCTCACTGCCGGTAACCGCAAACCAGCCCAAAAAGATTGCGCCTCCGCTCGTTCTCTGTTAGCCTTTTACGGACCGCAAAACAAACGCATTTTGTGTGGCCGTTGTGCGCCTGATCAACCCCCGCCAGACGTGAACGCCCAGATCGTTAAGGAGAAGAAGCTTGTCGAAGAATCGCCATTTATTTACTTCCGAATCCGTGACCGAAGGACATCCCGACAAAATCGCCGACCAGGTTTCCGACGCTATCCTCGACGCCTGCCTGAGCGATGACCCCACCAGCCGCGTAGCCTGCGAGACTTTAACCGCAACCGGCCTGGTAGTAATCGCCGGCGAAATCACCACCAAAGCCTACGTAGATTTCCAGAACCTCGTGCGCGGAACAATTTCCTCCATCGGCTACAACAACGCCCTCTACGGATTCGACTCCAACACCTGCGCCGTAATCTCCAGCATCAACAAACAGTCCGGCGACATAGCCCTGGGCGTGGACACCGGCGGCGCCGGCGACCAGGGAATGATGTTCGGGTTCGCTTGCAATGAGACTGCGGAGCTTATGCCTGCGCCTATTTCTTTTGCGCACAAGCTCACTATGCGGTTGTCTGAGGTTCGTAAGCATGGGAAGCTTCCCTACTTGCGGCCGGATGGGAAGTCGCAGGTTACCGTGGAATACGATGCGCATCACAAGCCGGTGCGCGTTGACGCCGTCGTAATTTCTACGCAGCACTCCGAGACTGTCGGCAACGACGAACTTCGCAGCGACATTCTCAGGCACGTGATTCAGGCTACGATTCCGGCTCATCTCCTCGACGAAGACACGAAGTATCACATCAATCCCACAGGTCGCTTCGTGATTGGCGGGCCCATGGGCGATACCGGGTTGACCGGCCGCAAGATTATTGTGGACACCTACGGCGGTATGGGACGGCACGGCGGCGGCGCTTTCAGCGGCAAGGATCCGACCAAGGTGGACCGCTCGGCTGCGTACATGGCGCGGCACATCGCGAAGAACATTGTGGCGGCTGGCCTGGCGGATCGCTGCGAAGTTCAGCTCGCATACGCTATTGGCGTGGCCGATCCGGTGAGCGTGCTGGTGGAGACGTTCGGGACGGGCAAGGTGGAAACCACGATTATTTCAGATCTGGTCCGCGCTCACTTCAAATTGACTCCGAAGGGCATCATTGAGTCGCTCAATCTGCGGCGGCCGATCTATTGCAAGACCGCAGCTTATGGACATTTCGGACGCAACGATCCCGACTTTACGTGGGAATTAACCGACAAAGCGGCGAAGCTGGCCAGCGATGCCGGTTTGCGACAGCCGGTCGCGGCGCACAAATAAATTATGATGGGCCCACCCTTTCGCAAAGGACGCGAAAAGGGTGGGGCACCCGCCGCATTGAAATTGATGCACTTACCGCAGCGCTAAAGCGTTGCGCCACCCAAAAATCAAAGGCTACGTAGGTTTGCATCAACCTGTTAGAATCAGGATCAATTCAGCGCCACAGAGGAGAAGTAATGTCGACCACACCAACGCAAGTGCATTCTGATATCAAGGGCATTGAGTTTGCCGATCTGGGCAAGAAACGCATCGAGTGGGCCAATCAGTCGATGAAAGTTCTGCAGATCATTCGCAAGGAATTCATCAAGAACCAGCCGCTGCAGGGCATTCGCATTTCGGCCTGCCTGCATGTCACCGCGGAGACGGCGAACCTGGCCATCACGCTTCGCGATGGCGGCGCCGATGTGGTATTGTGCGCCTCGAACCCGCTATCCACGCAGGACGATGTTGCCGCCAGCCTGGTGCGCGACCACAACATTCCCGTCTTCGCCATCAAGGGCGAGGACAACGACACCTACTACAGCCACATCCTCGCGGCCATCGATCACCGGCCGCACATTACCATGGATGACGGCGCCGACCTCGTGACCATCCTCCACACCAAGCGGCAGGATGCGCTCGACGAAGTGATTGGCGGCACCGAAGAGACCACGACCGGCGTCATCCGGCTGCGAGCCATGGCGAAGGAAGGCGTGTTGCACTTTCCCATCGTCGCGGTGAACGATGCCGACACCAAACACCTTTTCGACAACCGTTATGGAACCGGGCAGTCGACGATTGACGGCATTATTCGTGCCACCAACTTTTTGCTGGCAGGATCGAAGTTCGTGGTCGCCGGCTACGGCTGGTGCGGACGCGGGCTGGCCAGCCGGGCTCGCGGCAACGGAGCCGAGGTAATTATCACCGAAATCGATCCCACGAAAGCTCTGGAAGCGGTGATGGACGGCTTCCGCGTAATGTCGATGACCGAAGCGGCCAAGATCGGAGACGTTTTCTGCACGGTCACTGGCAACAAGAGCGTCCTTACCAAGGACCACTTCGAGTTGATGAAAGACGGGGCCATCATTTCAAACTCCGGACACTTCAACGTCGAGATCGACATCCCCGCATTGGAGAAACTGTCTTCTTCGAAACGCACGACGCGCAATTCCGTCGAAGAATATTCTTTGAAAGATGGACGCAAGATTAATCTGCTGGGTGAAGGCCGCCTGATCAACCTGGCCGCCGCCGAAGGTCATCCCGCATCGGTGATGGATATGAGTTTCGCCGACCAGGCGCTCTCGGTCGATTACATGGTGAAGAACCACAAGTCGCTTGAGAAAAGGGTCTACCGCGTGCCGGATGACCTGGACAAGCGCGTAGCGAAGTTGAAGCTCGAGTCCATGGGCATCAAGATCGACAAGCTGACGCCGGAGCAGGAGGAGTATTTGGCGGGGTGGAGTGAAGGGACGTAGGATTAGGTCGTTGGTCGTTGGCCTTTGGTCGTTCGCGGGGCGGCGCAAGCCGCCCCGTTTGTTTACCCGCTGTCATCCTGAGGAAGCGCAAGCCTTCGCAAAGCGAAGGCCTGCCAACGAAGGATCTATGCACTTTCCGGCTGATACTGATGTCGCACGAACCACGCCTCGCTCAGATCTTTCCACTCTGGATTTATGGACACGATCAGGGCGATTTTCTTGATTCGCAATACTCCCTTGATCTGCTTCTCGCGAGCAATCGCGGCGTGAATATCCCCGAAACGCTCGAAGTAAGCGAGACGGTCGATCTTGTAGCGCGCCGCGGATTCACCTTTGATGCCTTGCTTATGTTCGAGTACACGTTTTTCCAGATTCCCAGTCACACCTGTGTAAATAGTTTTCGAGCGATTCGTCACTATGTAAACGTAATAGAAGCGGGGCGAGGAGTACATAGATCCTTCGTCGGCGGCCCTTCGCGTTGCGAAGGCCCGCACTTCCTCAGGATGACAGCGGTTAGGAGTTGTGTCTGTGACGAGTGAACGTTGTCTTCAGGTCCGTCAGATAAGCATCGAGTTTGTCTTCGGGGATTCCCTCGCCCCGGTCAAGTTGATCGATCCCGCGCTTGATCTTCGCGTTGATCGCTTCCCGGTTTTCTAGAAGCCAGCGATCCTGTTCCTCCTGGGTTTCGAGCAAACGCAGCAACACTTCCTCTACGCTGCGGGAGCCAGTCGCTTGCAGCTGCTTTTGGATTCTGGCCTCGAGGGCCGCGTCGCGGATTTCGATGTTCATAGTCCGTTCCTCGTACTCGCGGTATCGTTGTCTTTTCATCGTAGCTCAATTCTGGAACAAATTGATTTATTCTGCTGTCTAATTAGAATGATGCACAAAACCGTCGCAAGCCTTCTTCTGTTCGTCGCCGCCTCGTGGACAGGTGCATACGCCGCCGAAAAGAAAGCAAAGGCCACCGAGAATCAGAATTTTCCCATCGCGACCCAAACGCTGCTTGATGGTGTCAAGAGCCCCGAAAGCAAAGGGGTCATCAAATCGGTGCTGATGATTCAGTGCCCAAAAGACAGTGGGAAAGGCACTGGGTTTGTCCTCTCCGGCGGAAGCCTCATTGCAACCAACGCCCACGTTGTTGGTACTTGCAGCGCGGGAGACTTGGTTGGAATATCCTCCGTTAGCGATGAGCCTGTGAAGTTTGCACAGGTGGAGCAGGACCCCAGTCGTGACTTGGCCCTTCTCTGCACAACCAAGCCCTTGCCTTTCGGCTTAGAACTGAAGGGCGATGAGAGTCCCCAAGTTGAGACGGAGGTCGAGACTTGGGGCTATCCGCTACGCTATCAGGACTCAGCCCCCGTTCTCAGCAGGGGCTACGTTGCGGGATATACGACGAAGCCGGGCACATCCGTCAAGCACCTGATCGTGAACGGCGCTCTCAACCCCGGAAACTCTGGAGGTCCTCTCATAGATCGCACAACCGGGACGGTTGTAGGGATCGTGGTTGAGAAGTGGCGGCTTTTCTCTCCAGACATAGAAGCCGTCATCACTGGGTTGCAGCACTCAAGGACGGCGACAGTCGGAGGTCTTCAGGTGACGGACGTCAACGGAGTGACCAAGGGAGTTTCGAACGAGGTCGCCATGGCGATCGCGCTAAAAGAAATCTACGATAAGAGCCAGGTAATGATCGGAGAGGCGATCTCAGTTTCCGAATTGAACGCGTTCATCAAGGAAAAGCGGGGAGCCCTCGCATGCGCAATCCATTAGATCGTCTCGCTTAGGGGGAAGACAGTTGGCGTTCCCAAAATGGGCTTTGGGAAAGGTTTTTCTTTTGTGGAGTGGCCTTTTCTTGGCTGCGGTGTGCCATAGTTAAAATCGAGTCGAAGAATAATGAGTGCGGCCTTTGCGGGCCGCGTTTTTATTTGGAGACGATTCTTGGTGCGGGGAAGGGTTGGGTAGCGGATATCTTATGAAAAATAACGGAATGAAGATCAAGCATCCCAAGTTGCGGGGCGAATGGGCGGAAATGTGTTTTATGGCACGGGCGGCGGAGCATGGATTGTCCGTGACCCGGCCTTGGGGCGAGATGTCGCGGTATGACTTTGCGGTGGAGTATAAGGGGCGCTTCGTGCGGGTGCAGGTGAAGTCGACGATGTGTTTGGATCGGGGAGGTTATGTGGTGTCGGTGCGCGGGTGGAGCGGGAAGTATACGGGCGACCCGTTTGATTTTGTGGCGGCGTATGTGATTCCGCTGGATATTTGGTACATCCTGCCCGGCGATAGTTTCAAGATGCAGGGGACGGTTGGGCTGTATCCGAACTTGAAGAAGTCAAAATACGAGAGATATAAGGAGGCCTGGCATCTGTTGCGGGGCGGGGAAGAGACGGTGGGGGATATTGAGGCTTGCGCAGAACAGTTTGGAGCGGCTATGGGAGGTTAAAGGCCGCTATCTGTTCGAGAGCGGTTGTCCTCGCGCCTACATTTGCTAGGAGAGGTTTTCTGGGGTGTCTGGGATTGGGGGTGCGGGTGCTGCTGCGACACCGTTGTGGGGTGAGGGTTCTGGGACGGTCAGCTTGGGTGGGGCATCCTTTACTGGGGGTTCCTTGACTGCGCCGTCGAGGATGCGGCTGTTCAGGCAATAGAGCGCCAGCTCCAGGCGATCGGCCACGCCGAGTTTGTCGTAGACTTTGCGAAGATAATTCTTGACCACCTGTTCGGTGGTTCCGACGCGCAGGGCAATTTCCTTGTTCTTCATGCCCTGAGTCACGCAGGAAACGATGAGAGTCTCTTTGGGGGTTAGCTGCACCTTGGGTCTGGGGGCTCCGGCGCGCGAGCCCTGGGTGCGATAGGCTTCGAGCACCCACTGGGTGGCGCGGCCGTCTAACCATGGCTCACCCTTTGATACTTTACGCAGACAGTCGACCAGCAACTCCGGCTCGACCTCGCGCGAGACGATGGCGTGCACGCCACGGCGAAACAGCTCCAGAGTGAGATCCTGATCAGGTTCCGTTGTGACGACGACGAGCCTCAGGAGCGGGTTCTGGCGCAGGAGGTCGGCGACCGCTTCGATTGGGTTGGAGGCGATGGCGGCCTCGAAAAGCAGGACATCGGCGGTAAACTTTTTGGCTGCGGTTAAAGTCTGGGCCAGGGTTTCGGCCTGTCCCACGACGCGAACGTCGTCTTCAAGGGCAAAAATCTTGCGCAGTCCGGCGCGAAAGATCGCCTGCGTGTCAGCTACGATCACGCGGATGAACTGGCCGTTGCCGTCACCCTCGTGCAGCTGTTCGACGTCGACTCTCGCGGTAGCCGGAGTGCTTGCCATCAGTCTCCTCGCCGGTCGAAACGATACTCATCGATGACCACGCCTACTCCGCGTCGGCCACTGTCTTCAAAACTGCGAACTACCCGGCCGCGGCAATCGAGCCGCACATCGGCCTCGGCTCCCACCACGTCGGCAGGGAGCGAAATAGTGAAGTCTACCATCGAGCCGACCGGCATTTCGGAATCGACCATCTGAAACAGAACGCCATTGGCGGAGATGTTCTGCGTTTCAGTATGACTCTCGCCTGTCTTCGATTTTACAGAAATCGGCAGCTTGATCGGGAAACGCATCGCGCTCTGCACCTCGGGATAGCGGGCGCGGCCGGCCTTGGGATCGGCGGTTTCTTCTTTGGCGGACGCCTGCGCCTTCGGCGGGGCGTCTTTTTCTTCCGGGGACCGATCCGAGTCCTCGTTCTTCGCGAATGGGCCAATGTTATGCATTACGAGCGAAGACTACACCCCGGAACCAGACGTGCAAAGTTACCGAAGTCATGGAACTGTTAGAGCTAAATTCTTGCGGGTCATGAACTTGCGGGGGAGTTGTGGATACTGTGTGAGGGTTGCCACAGAGCAATTACCCATTTGGTCCTTGAGCCGGGGTACCTGATGAAGGACTTCAGAAATTTGAAAGTTTGGGAGAAGGCCCGCTTGACGCTGGCGGTCTATAAGGCGAGCAGTGGATTCCCGCGGCAGGAACTCTTTGGGTTAACCAGCCAGATGCTGAGTGCCGGGTTCAGAATTTCGTTACTTCTGTGAAATTGAAATCGCGTACCTTCATCGCGGGGACTACCATGTCGAAGGATTCTTCGCCGCTGGCGCGAACTGGAGTTCCCATGGCTTCCACGTTGGACAGCATTTGAATCAGGCTTTGGTTGAAACGGAAGTTGCGCACTCCGTGGCGGATTTTGCCGTCCTCAACGTAGAAGGTGCCGTCACGGGTCATGCCGGTGAGAATTTTTTCGTAGGGATCGACTTCGCGGATGTACCAGAGGCGCGTCACCAGAACGCCGCGTCCGGTCGAGGCGATCATCTGCTCCACCGAAGTGGGCGTGGTCGATGCGCCGAATACGATGTTCATGGGGGCTTCGCCGATTTCGTTGGGGAGCGGGAAGCCGTGTCCCGTGGGCTCGATGGGACCAACCTTCTCTTTGTATTCCGAGCGCTTCATCTTTTCGGCGGTCGCGCGGGCATACACCAGGCGCTTGGTCACGCCGTTTTCGACCAGTTGCACTTTCTGACGGCAGACTCCTTCACCATCGAATGGAACGCCCGATTGCAGGGGGTGGGCCACGTCGTCCCAGATATTGATGTTCTCACCGAAGAGCTTGACTCCGACGCGGTTGTTCAGGAAAGAGCGCTGGTCCAGAATCGACAGCCCGCCGAAGTCGAAGAACATGAAGCCAACGATGTCGAGCACGGCGGCGGGTTCGAGAATGACGTTGTATTTTCCGGCAGGAATCTCGCGCGGGCTTGCAGACTCGAATGCCTTGCGGGCCGCGGTTTCCGCAAGGGCGACGGCGTCAAGGTTCGCGACGTTGGGAGAGTTGGCTTTCTGCCATCCCGAAGAATCGGGGGCCAGCATGGTGATGGAGATTTCAGAGGAAGTCTGCGTGTGCCAGTCGGTCAAGCCGCGAGAATTGAAAATAGCTTCGACCGATTCCGAGGTTGAGACGATGCCGGCCGTGGTGAGTTTATGCTTGTCCGCGATCGAAACGATCTTCTTGACGGTGTCCGCGCGCTGTTGGGGCGTGACGGCTGCGGTTTCCGCGAAATGACGGGTGGGCGACCCTTCGCGGGCGGGGGCGCCCGCGCCACACGAGTTGGGGACTGGCAACAAATCCGGGTCCGGATGTTGAACTTTTGCCAACCTTTCCGACGATTGCACGACTCGTTTCAAGCTTTCGTCGTCAAGCTTGTTCGTCGTTGACCGGGCGGTGCGTCCGCCGAATACGGTTCGTACGGACACGACGTAGTTTTCTTCGGCTACATTCTGATGAATTATGTTGTTGGCGAAGCGAGTGAGGGCGCTCTTTCCGCCGGAGAAGAGGACTTCGACTTCGTCGGCGGTCGAATGCCGCTTGATGCGTTCGAAGATGTCGGCGGCTTTGTTTTGAGTAAGCATTCGGAATTCAGCATTCAGCACTTCGCAATTGGCACTTAGCCTGAAACGGAATATTCCAAGGCTGAATGCTGAGTGCTTATTGCTTATTGCTTGTTTTCGATCATGTTCCCTTATATGCGCTTCCGACCTTAATACTGCGGAACCTTGCCGGCGCTGCGCCATGCCCCGTGCCCATGACCTGCTGGGGCTGGCCTTTGCCACAATGCGGGGTGCCCCACACTACCCATTCGTCGCGGGAGCAAATCGCGTCCATGGAGTTCCAGAATTCCGTCGTGATTCCCGAGTAGGAGGGGTTTTTCAGCATGCGGGTGCGCTTGCCGTTCTTGATCTCCCATCCCATTTCGCAGCTGAACTGGAAGTTGTAGCGCTTGTCATCAATCGACCACGACTTGTTGGTTTCCATGTAAACGCCGTTACTGGTATCGGCGATGAGTTGCTCGCGAGTCAGGGGCTTCTCACCGGGAAGAATGCTGATGTTGGTCATTCGAATGATCGGCAGCCGGTTCCAGCATTCGGCCCGCAGAGTTCCTCCAGATCGATTCATGCCGATAGTGTGCGCAGTTTCACGGGAACTCAGATATCCGGTGAACAAGCCATTGGTGATGATTGGGGTGCATTGTGCGGGCACTCCTTCTTCGTCGAACCCGAAGGTTCCGAGTCCAGGTCCGTGCTCCTGGCGCGCGTCGGCCACAACGTTGACCAAGTCGCTGCCATAGCGCAGAGTGCGGAGCTTGTCCAAGGTTAGAAAGGAGGTGCCGGCGAAATTCGCCTCCATGCCCAGCACTCGGTCGAGCTCGATAGGATGGCCCACTGATTCGTGAATTTGGAGTCCGAGTTGCGAACCGTCGAGAATGATGTCGAACACGCCCTCCGGACATTGCTCCGCTTTGAGCAGCGCGACTGCTTCTTCGCCTACGCGGCGAGCGTTCTCCAATAGCTTCAGCTCGCCAATCAGTTCATACCCTTTATTCTGCCACTGTCCGCCATAGGAATTAGGATACGAGCGCTTCTGAATCTCGCTTCCAGCGAAGGCGTAGGCGGCGTAGCCCACGCCCGTGGTGTATTTCGTCTGATGAATGTTGGCGCCTTCCGACGAAACGAACCACTGCTCCTCGCGGCGGAAATTCATGTTGGTCTCAGCCAGCGTGACTCCGGCAACCGAGCGGAGTTCGGAGTCAATCTTCAGCAGCAGATCAATGTTTTGCTCGACCGAGGTTGTAAAAGGATCGATCTGGAAAGGAGTGATCCACTCCGCACTGACCGGTTTTTCCGCAGCAAGCCGGATGTCATCTTGCTTCACTCGCGAAGACGCCTTGGCGATATCAACGGCGCGCGCGGCTGTGGCCTCAACGGCCGCCCGGCTCAAATCGTCTGATGCGGCAAATCCCCAGGCACCGTCGGCAATCACGCGGATGCCGATGCCGGACGACTCGGAGTCCGAAGCGCCACCAACCTTGCCGTTCTTGGTCGAGAGCAGGCGGCTGCGATCGTCGGCAACGCGGGCGTCGGCGTAGGAAGCTCCGCGCTGCGCGGCGACGTTCAGGGCCCAGGAAGAAATATCTTTCATGAAGTATCAAATTTACCACGGAGACACCAAGGTACGGAGAAACGACCGGTCTGCTCCTAATTCTGTGTGGGTTGTTGCGGAATTTGATCTGAAGGCGTGAAGCAAATTCATTGATTCTTCTTAGGGAGCGTTCGCTTCGTGAGTCCAATTCCTGGGGTTGAGGGCATTCCACGCTCTGGCCTTGCTGTTTTAGCGGCTACGGCCATAAAATCGAAGAGGACTCGATGGCGGCATTCGATCGTCGCTTGGAGGTCCCTGCAATAGCTTCCCACCAAAGCGCAATCTTGCAGTAGATTTGTCGCGGGAGAGATGGCCGAGTGGCTGAAGGCGCACGCTTGGAAAGCGTGTTTACTCGAAAGGGTAACGTGGGTTCGAATCCCACTCTCTCCGCCATTACCTTAGTTATCTAGCACTTACGTAGGCTCCTACCACATACTCGTACCACTTGGAGGAGCCTTGCGTAAGGTCAGAGTCAACATCACAAAGTACATTTCAACTGAGGCCGGGTTGCGATACTGCCCCGCCGTCATCACATCGAATGGCCGAATCAAGCAGGACATCGTGCTTGTGGGCGATAAAGAAGAGCGCCATCCCGAGGGCTCCTACTACCTCGATTGGCGGGAGAACGGCGTGCGCACCCGGTTATCGGTCGGAAAAAACGCGCAAGATGCGCTCACCCAACGTGATCGGAAGGCACTCGCATTGAATGCCGCCAGCCATGGCATGGTCGTCCAGAATGAACAAAACGACAGTCCCGACAAACATTCATTAACCGCAGCGGTCACTGATTTCCTCGACGATACGAAGCTCACCAAGAAGCCGAAGACCGTGGCTGCGTACACTACTGCCCTCAACTACTTTCTGGAATCCTGCTCGAAGCGCAGCGTCGAAGACATCGAACGCAAAGACCTACTGAAATTCTCAGCCTTTCTGCGAGATGAAAAAGAACTGCATCCCCGCACCTGTTGGAACAAGTTCTCGAATGTCATGTCATTCCTGAAGGCCCAAGGGGTTCGTGGACTCGTGAAGAAGGCCGACTGGCCGCAGTACACCGAGGAGGAGCCAGAAGTGTACGAGCAGGAAGAACTGGACATCTTGTTCGGGGCATGCGATGCAGACGAGCGTCTGTGGTTCGAGTTCTTTCTGATGACCGGGGAACGAGAGCAGGAAGTTCAGTACATGTACTGGTCGGATGTGAACCTGAAGGCAAGCACGGTGAAGGTCACTTATAAGCCGGATCGGGGTTGGTCGCCGAAGGCATACAAGGAGCGTGAGATTCCAATTCCCGAGAAGTTAGTGTTGAGCCTGCAAGCCGCAAAGGCCAAACGTGACAAGGAATGTCCCCTTGTATTTCCCACTGCTGGCTGTCGCCCCAAACTGAACTTCTTGGACGACCTAAAGGCCGTCGCTGAACGAGCGGGTCTCAAGCCGGAGAACTTCTTCTTGCATAAGTTCCGTGCGACATTCGCCACATGGCATTTGTGGGCCGGAGTTGACTTGCGCACCGTGCAGCAGTGGCTAGGGCACAGTGACATGGAGAGCACGATGCGCTATCTAAAGCCGTCCCGCAGCAAAGCGACCCGAGACAAAGTGAATGCTACGTTCGCCGGAGGTGTGCAATGAGCGAAATCAAGTTTACTAAACAAGAACAGGCCGAAATAATCACACTGACGCTGACCCAAAAAATTGCCCGTGACGTGAAGGGTGCGCTCACGGCGAAGCAGTTGTCCGCGATGCTGAACATCAGTCCAAAGACCGTATTCAAACTAGCGAAGGCCGGACGTATTCCTTCGTTCCGTGTCGGGTCTGGCAGAGCCCGGCGCGATGGCGATGCATACCGACTCGTACTCTTCCAAGTTGTTCTTGGCGCGCTCCATTTCGACGTCTTTATTGGCTGCAAGCTTCGCGCTGACCAGATAATACGCAGCGTAACGGGCCTCGATGCACTTGCTATCTCTAGATTCAAACTGGGATGCCCACTAAGAGTAGGGTACTTCAGATCGGCTGACTTAGTTCAGGGGGCCTGAAAGAGGAAAGGAACTACTGCCTCATGCTTGACGGTACGCTGAACCCTCATGCACGTCAAATAACGAACCCTACGGCGTAAATGCTCCAAGGTAATGTTACACGTTAGTTTGCAACCAGACTTTGTCAGCCTAGAGCTCTTGATCGCGCTCGGCATCGGATTTCTCGGTGGATACGCCGTGTATTGCTTTATGACGAGATTCGGAGAGTGATCAGTGGTCTAGCTAGCTTCTGATTGTCCGGTTACTTCAGCAACCCCCAATCGGTTGTGGTTGAGGTCTCTAGCTCCCCGAATCTGCTCATACTCGGTTGATTTGCGGCCGGTTCCGAGACCAAGAAGGGTCTGAAATGCGGCAGCCGGCGTCTTGCGGCGATTGTGCCGAAAGACGAATTCGTCGAGGTATACCTGGAGTTGGGCCTTACTCACACCGTGGTAGGTGCCGATGAGCCACTGCTGGAGGTTGCCAATGGCTCGATCGGCAAGTGGAACAGCGGACTTCGCACCTTTTCGTAGCTCCGAGCGAAGCGGCTGGATGCGAGCGACATGTTTAGAGCCGGCCTCAACGAGACCTGCGAAACTTTTGAGGCCATCCGTATAGATGGTGGAACCAGGTGCAACGTTCCGGCTAAGTACCGGGATTATCGTGCTGGCCTTGAAGTCGATTGACCAGCGTTCTCCGTGATCCGCAGCCTTCCCTCCTCACTCTCCGCCGACGAGGTTCCGTCTGGCTTCGCGAGATTTTCTGTCGCCCAGAAACATCTGTTTGTGGGCAACGAAAACTGCACTGCCCTGATCATGCAGTTTCAACTGTTTGCCGTGGCAAGCGGCGCTGGGTTTTTGGGCAATGTAAAGAAGCGCCAGGCTTACGACCGCCTCAATGAGCGTAATTGATTCCATGACAATGTCGGCTCCCATGCCCGAGTAAACTTTGGTGGTGCCAAAACCAACCAAAAGGCTCGGAGAAAGGAGCCGAACAATGATCATTATAGGATGCGATTACCACCCGGGCTTTCAGCAAATTGCGTTTGTGGATACCGACACTGGAGAGTTTCAGGAACGGCGACTGCAACACCGCGAGGAAGCGGAAAAGTTTTATCGCGAGCTCGCGGCCCAGGGAATGCAGGTGCGTGTGGGGATGGAAGCCAGTGGACAGGCGCGCTGGTTTGAACGATTGCTCTCGGAGTTGCACTTCGAGTTGTGGATCGGAGATGCAGCGGAGATCCGGACGAAGCGAGTACGCAAGCAGAAGACCGATCGCCAGGATGCGCAGCTGATTTTGCGCTTGATGCTGGAAGATCATTTCCCGAAGATCTGGGTACCGAGCTGGGAGAATCGGGATCTACGGCAACTGCTGTGGCATCGGCACCGGATGGTGCAGGCGCGCACGCGGATCATGAACCAGTTGCAAGCGGTGGCGCTCAACGAAGGACTGCGCTGCAAGAAGCGACTGTGGCGAGAGGCTGGACGAGAGCAACTGGAGTCGTTCGCGTTAGCCCCGTGGGCCAGTCGACGGCGGCGCGATCTGCTGGCGTTGCTGGATCAACTCACTCCGACGATTGCCGAGTTGACGCAAGCAATCGAGCAGGAAGTGGAGAAGTGTCCCGCAGCACGGCGCTTGCAGACGCACCCCGGAGTGGGTGCACTGACCGCGTTGGCGTTCGTGCTGATCATTGGCCAAGCCGAACGGTTTCAGTGTGGCAAGCAGATCGCGAGCTATCTGGGACTGGTGCCGTTGGAGGACTCCAGCGGACAGCGGCGACGACTGGGACACATCACCAAACAAGGCAACTCCCTGTTGCGCTTCTTGCTGGTGGAAGCGGCGCAAGTCACGGTACGCAGCGACCCGGAATGGCGCAGCAAGTATTTCCACCTGGCCATGCGGCGAGGACGAAAGATCGCCAAGGTAGCGATGGCCCGCAGGCTAGCGGTTCGCATGTACTGGATGTGGCGCAAGGGATGGAATTACGAGCAGTGGAAAAAGTTCGGTTCGCACGCGGGACAACCCGGAAATCGCGATGGTGTGCAGTCGATCACCGAGTAATTGATTGGGTATCCCGCTCCCCTTCACGGGGGAGTTCGAAGTAGTAATCATGATCGCGGGTGTGACCGAAGAGATGCATGGGTCGGACTGAGTTCCTGACCTGGAAAACGATTACGAGCGAGCCTACGGTTGGAAAGGCAACACCATCCATCGAGAGCGAAATGGCGCTCTTCTTTGAGCACATGCAGTAGTGTGCTCGAAAAGTGCTTGACACGGGCCGACATTGTCAGAGACGCGATTTTACGCCAGTTGACCTGCAAAACTCATGCGGCTGGCCCTTAGTCTAAAATAGTTGTGTGAAATCTCAGAACGAGCGTAAACAAATCATTTTCGGGGAAAGAATTAGGAAGCTCCGCCTCAAGCGCGGAATTACACTAGCGAAACTGTCAAAACTGGCGCACCTCGATCGAAGTTATACTGCCGATGTCGAACGAGGCGAACGTAATCTTTCGCTACTGAAAATCCTGAAGTTGGCGGCCGCGCTGCGCGTGCATCCGAGCAAATTGTTTGTGAAGTTCTGACCGCTCGGAACGTCTGGCCTTTCACTCATCTCTGCTCAATGAGTGAAATCGCGATTTTGCGACAACAATCCTGTTGAGCCGCGGCCAACTCCGCAGCTTTCATTGACTTACCCGTTTCACGGACGTAAGATTCGCGCCAATGATCGGGCAGACCATTTCGCACTATCGCATCGTCGAGAAGCTGGGTGGTGGTGGGATGGGTGTGGTTTACAAGGCCGAGGATGTGAAGCTCGGCCGCCACGTCGCTCTGAAGTTCCTTCCCGACGACCTCGCCCACGACGCGCAGGCCCTCAGCCGTTTCCAGCGGGAGGCCAAGGCTGCATCCTCCTTGAACCACCCGAACATCTGCACGATCCACGAGATCGACGAGTCCGATGGGCGAACCTTCATCGCGATGGAACTGCTAGAGGGGCAGACGCTCCGGCACATGATCGCGGGCAAGCCGATGGAGATCGAGTCGGTGCTCGATCTGGGCATCCAGATTGCCGACGCACTCGATGCGGCGCATTCGAAGGGAATCGTCCACCGGGACATCAAGCCCGCGAACATCTTCGTCACGAATCGAGGTCAGGCGAAGATTCTGGATTTCGGGTTGGCGAAAGTCACTCTGAAGCCGGAGAGCGTTGCCCTGAGTGCCCCGACTATCGAGTCCGAGGAACATCTGACGAGTCCCGGCAGTGCGCTGGGCACGGTGGCTTATATGTCGCCGGAGCAGGTTCGAGGGAAGGAACTCGACGCTCGAACCGACCTGTTTTCGTTCGGTGCAGTTCTTTACGAGATGTGTACGGGAACACTGCCATTCCGAGGCGACACGACGGGTGCGATGTTTGATTCGATCCTGAATCGAGCGCCCGCCCCGGCGATCAGGTTGAACCCTAACACACCGCCGAAGCTGGAAGAGATCATCAACAAGGCGCTGGAGAAGGACCGGAAGTTGCGGTACCAGAGCGCCGCCGAAATGCGAACGGACTTGCAACGGCTGGAGCGGGACACGGATTCGGCGCGGGTGACTATAAGTGCGAAGGCCGGAGCCGCAGCTACCGTCGGATTACGCTGGAGGACGATTGTTTCTGCCGCCGTGGCTGTGCTGGCGTTGTCAGTTGGGGGTTACTTCTACTTCCACCGCACACCCAAGCTCACCGACAAGGACACGATTGTTCTCGCAGACTTCACAAACACAACCGGAGATACCGTGTTTGACGGAACGCTGCGGCAAGGCCTATCAGTACAACTGGAACAATCACCGTTCTTGAGCATTATCTCTGACCAGCAAATCCAGCAGACGCTCGGCCTGATGGGCCAGCCGGTCGATGCGAAACTCACATCGGCAATTGCACGGGAACTCTGCCAGCGAACGGGCAGCGCGGCTGTTCTCGACGGTTCGATAGCGCAGATAGGCACTCAGTACCTGCTGACCCTCAAAGCGGCCAACTGCGTAAGCGGCGAGTCGATTGCGAGCGCGGAAGCCAAGGCGAGCGACAAGAACCATGTACTCGATGCTCTCGGAGAAACAGCTTCGGAAGTTCGGAACAAGCTAGGCGAGTCGCTGAGCACTGTGAAGAGGTTTAATACGCCGCTTGAACAGGCCAGCACGCCTTCACTGGATGCGCTTCAGGCCTACAGCATGGGATGGAAGAACATGGCGTCTAGCGACCGTCCCGCCGCAGTAGCGTCTTTCCTACGAGCCACCCGCCTCGACCCGAAATTCGCTATGGCTTATGCATTGCTCGGGGTGAATTATTACCGCTCCGGAGAATCCGTCTTGGGCGCCGAAAACACGCGGAAGGCCTACGAGTTGCGCGAGCGAGTGAGCGAGGGCGAGAGACTCCACATTGAATCAAACTACTATTACTTTGTCACGGGCGACCTCGAAAAAGCGAGACAATCGTTTGAAATTTGGGCGCAGGCCTATCCCCGTGATTTAACACCGCATACTGCTCTCGGACTGATTTCTAGAAATCTCGGGCAATATGATGAGGCGCTGCCCCCGACCCTCGCGGCCCTTCGCTTAGGCCCAGAAAGGGCTGCCAGTTATGAGCACCTCGCCGAAATCTACATTCTGTTGAGTCGATTTTCGGAAGCCCGAACGGCAGTCGAAGAGGCACAGGCGAAGAAACTCGATTCTCCTTACTTGCGCGAATGTCTTTACCAGCTTGCCTTTCTACAGAACGATGCGGAAGGGATGGCAAAGCAAGTGTCGTGGGCTGCGGGCAAGCCGGGAGCGGAGGACTTGCTGCTGGCGAGCGAAGCCGATACGGCCGCCTATTCCGGGCGGCTGATGAAAGCCCGGGACTTCTCCCGCCGGGCGATGGAGTCTGCCGAACGAGCAGAGGAAAAAGAAACTGCGGCAATGTACTCTGCCCTGTCCGGCCTGCGAGAAGCTTTGTTCGGCAACGCAGATGAAGCACGACAGCTTGCCACTGCGGCAATGGGGCGATCGGCAGGCCGCGATGTGCAGTACAGCGCTGCGCTTGCCTTGGCGTATGCGCGGGACGATGGGCGAGCGCAAGGGCTGACCGACGATTTGGGCAAGAGGTTTCCGGAAGACACCATCGTGCGGTTCAACTACCTGCCAACACTCCGCGCAAAGCTCGTCGTCAACCGGGGAAATGCCTCTGATGCCATTGAGAGTCTCAGAACCTCCGTCCCGTATGAGCTAGGAATGTCGACGTCAAGTGCGCTCTACTGGACCGCCGCCATGTACCCCGTTCTTGTGCGAGGCGAAGCCTATCTGACCGCGCATCAGGGCAGCGAAGCCGCTGTTGAGTTCCAGAAAATTCTGGACCATCGTGGAGTCGTAGTGAACGGTCCCATCGGAGCACTCGCGCATGTAGGCCTCGCCCGCGCCTATGTCCTGCAAGGCGGCACCCCCGAAGCCCACACTGCATACCAGAACTTCTTCGCCCTCTGGAAAGACGCCGACCCGGACATCCCCATCCTGAAGCAAGCCAAGGCCGAATACGCGAAGCTGCAATAGCCCGACAAAGTGCTGACTCTTCCCTTGCTGTTTGCCGATAACTGTCATTAAACGGCCTCTCTGACAATATCGGCGGTGTCAAGCAATTTTCGTGCACACCACAGCCTGCACTCCGAGAAGAGCGCCATTTCGCTCTCGTTGAAGCTGAGTACGCGAAGCTGCAATAATCAACTGACGCTATCAGGCCATTACACGTTTTGAGAATTGGCTGGGCAGGTCAACGCGTAAAATTAGTTGTGTTCGGGAGTAGCGGCTACCGACTCTTCTCGTCTCCAGATCGACAACCCCGGCGCTCCAAGCGCCAACATGCCCAGCGTAGCCGGTTCAGGAGTGCGTGTCTTGAGCGTTGCGGGAGCCGGTTGATCGTCATCATCTGGGCCTTTGGTCCTGCCTGCGATGATGGGCTTGTTCGGGATGGTTTCGTAGGCGTATCCCGTGAGTTTCGCGAGTTGCGGACTTGGAAAGTTCAGCCGTGCCCAGCCGTAGTGGGTCTTTCCTTTGATTTGGAACCTCAGTCCCAAGTAGCGGTTCTTCACGCCTTTGCCGCCGTTCTCCCACGGCCCGTAGTAGTACCGCTTTCCATTCGTTTGGCGTCTGGAAATCGCGCCCATGGACACGTCGCTGTTGTGCGAGCTAAAAGGTGCCTTGGGCCCGATCTCTGCGCCCGCGCAAAGAGCAGCGGCTTTCCCTTTGCCTGTGACCCAAATGGCATTGCCCGTCACGGGGTTAATCGATACTCTCGATACCGTGGCCGGTGTGGTGGCCATCATGTAGGTCATGAAAAGGAAATCTCGCGTCCCGTCCATGTCTAGGGGAAGACCAAAGGGCCAGACTCTTTCGTCCGCTTTGGTGTAGATGATTTTGGCCTCGGTTGGCTGAGCCAGCGCCAGCATACCCACACCTGCCGCCCCAGCAGCGACGGCATATAAGTTGAGCTGATGATGAAGCGAATTAGAGAGGCTGAAGGGTTTTCTTGCCGGACGCGGAGACAATTTCATAAATCCTCCCGCTTATGCCAGGGATTATAACCCTGCTCGGCAAGGGTTTTCTGTGATGTTGCGACACACACGGGGCAGACGACCGGAGCCTGTCCATTTACGAAATCAGGCGTGGGTGTTGAAAAAGTCACTGTGATTAGCGATCGGAATGGCGGCAGAAGCATGGTAATAAGAGCATGGTAATAAGAAGGAGGAATGCTTGCCATGCTGTGGATCGCCATTTTCGGAGGCTTGCTAGTCATGATGGGGCAACACGACCGTTCTGAAGCGTTGTTCGACTACTTCCGCTTGGAAGATCAGGTTCCTGAAACCCACCTGTTGCGGCTCATCGAAAAGCACATCAGCTTTGCTTTCGTGCGCGAACAATTGAAAGGCAGCTACAGTGAAACCGGACGACCGTCGATCGATCCCGAGCTCCTGCTGCGGATTCTGCTCCTGGGTTATCTGTACGGCATTACCAGCGAGCGCAAGCTGGTGGAAGAACTGCGCATGCACCTAGCCTGGCGCTGGTTCACGGGTTTGGGCTTCGATCAGGAGATCCCGCATCACTCTACATTTTCCAAGAACCGTCATGGGCGGTTTCAGGAGTCGAAGCTGTTCGAGCAGTTGTTTGAACAGATCGTGCGCCAGTGTGTGGAGGTGGGGCGGGTGCAGGGCAATCACCTGTCGGTGGACGGCAGTTTCGTGGAGGCCAACGCGGCGAAGGAGAGTCGCATTCCACGGGAGCAGTTGGGGGAAGCAGCGCAGGTCCATCACACCGTGCGACAGTATCTCAAGGAACTGGAACAGCAGAACCCGGTGGAAGAACCGGTGCATGAGCAAGACCAGGTCTCGACCACCGATCCGGATTCAACCTACGCCACCAAGGGTAGCACGCCGGCCCGGCTGGGTTATTACGACAACTATTTAGTAGACAATCAAAGCTGCGTGATTGTGGGAGTGCAGGCCACGGCGGCGCGCATGAGCCAGGAAACTGTGGCCGCGCAAGACATGCTCACACGTTTCACGCAATGGCAAGGACGAGAACCAGAATCGGTGGCGGCCGACACGACGTACGGGAACGGAGAGTTCTTGCAATGGTTGGCGGATCGGAGCATCACTCCGTATATGCGAACCCGCGACAGTATCCACCGAAAGAACAGCCCGTACTACGGCCCTGAGCGGTTTACTTATGAGCCCGAAAGCAACCGCTATATCTGTCCCGCCGGCCAGCCCCTCAACTATGGTGGTCGAGTTCATCGGAATCGCGCCTACAACTACATCGGAACCCGCAAGCGTTGTGGTGCGTGCTCGCAAAGAGGGCAATGCACCAGTGCAGCTTTCCGGTCTCTTATCATCCACCGGTACGAATCGGCTCGGCAACCCTCACGCAAGTGCCATAGACAAGTTCCGAACAATCTGAGGTTCTGACCGTGCATCAAGAGCGGGGTGCCCACGCGGCATCTCCGCCAACCGAGGACAGGACAGCGTTCCACGGTGGTCGCCCACTAGGCAGATGCGGCAGGTGGAAAGGACCTGCAAACGAAATCACATGGAAATCGAACCCAAAACTACGCCCGATGTATTGGTGCGTAATGAAGGAACCGTATTTCTGTTCTGCCCACTGACGCCACAGGCAAAGGAATGGATCGAAGAGCATGTTCAATCCGATGCCCAGTGGTTTGGAAACGCCCGCAAATCTTTGCTCGCTATTCTGCGGTCCTGATGAGTATTTCCGCCACTCCAATCAGAGCGGAAGAATGTGACGCTCGTAGCACCATAGGTTACTAGTTCTTTTCGAAGTGACGATTGTGAACTCAAATCTCCAGCATACAAAGATACGGCCCGTTGGGTTGACAGTGGACGGACAAGAGTTCCCTCTGGAAACATTTTTCTTCCGAGAAAAAAGAAAAGGCGCGAACGATTTAAGAAGGTCAGCATCATGGGTAATGAGAAGGCACACTACGAACTTCACTTCTTGATTCCTGATGACAAGTGTTCGGAAGCAAAGGAAGGAGAACTCTGGCTTGCGAGTGACGGCGACGATGAGCCGTTCTTGGTCAAGCTGAGCGGATTGTACTCACGTGGTCGCTTGATTCATGGGACGTCCATACACGGCGATGTAACCGGCCATGATGGCGAGAACCTTCGCCGGATCCTCGAGGAGTATGCAAGGAAGATGGACGAAAGCTGATGTGGCACGCTATGTTTACGACTACCGTCAAGACGGTGGGGATTGTTTCTGCTTGGCCGACGATCCACCCGGAACCCTTTGGGGCTTCTACGTGTAGCCCGTTTCACGGACGGAACCCCGGGCCAGAAAGGAGATTCCTGAACACAAGGCGGCGAGCTATTTCCGAGTCGCGTATCAAGCGCGCCATTTGTGACATTCGGATTTCGCAAGAGGAATCCCTTGGATCATTCAAGAGCCGAGTTCTCTATGCGGTCTTCCCGGTACTGCCTCTTCCCGCGTCACTCTGGTTCAACAGTGCGCGGACCTTGCGCGCCAATTCAATTGGAAGAAATGGCTTTTCCAGGTAGCCAGCGTCTTGCGGGAGGTGCGCTGTCCGGCCGATTGTGTCTTCCGCGTAGCCAGAGATAAACAAGAACCGCATCTCTGGCCGCAGCAAGACTGCTTTTTTCCTCAACTCCAGTCCGTTCAGCTTAGGCATCATGATATCGCTGACCACGAGGTCAATCTCGCCGGGATTGTTCTCCAAAATCCGGACCGCCTCAGTGCCGTCCTCCGCCGCAAGTGCGGTGTAGCCGCGTTTCTCCAGAGACGCGGAAATCAATCTGCGCAGAGCTGGTTCGTCCTCCACCACCAGCACAGTTTCGGTGCCGGAGAGGATCTCGGTTTGCATCGGCGGCGTCTCATCTTCTACTTCTACCTTCAGTTCGGTCACTGCTGTCGGAGGCAGGTAAATGCGGAATCTGGTGCCCTCTCGCAAGGCGCTCTCAACGGTGATGTGCCCCCCGCTCTGCCGTACGATCCCGTAAACCGTCGACAGCCCCAGCCCCGTCCCTTTGCCTTCCTCTTTGGTGGTGAAGAACGGCTCGAAGATCCGGGTCTGGGTTTGTGCATCGATGCCAGGGCCATTGTCACTCACCGCCAGCATCACGTAGCGTCCGGGCTGCACCTCGATGTGACGACCGGCGTATTCCTCATCCAGTTCCACGTTGGCCGTTTCAATCACCACTCTGCCGCCCTGCGGCATGGCGTCGCGAGCGTTCACCACCAGGTTGATGAGGATTTGCTGGATCTGTGCAGGGTCCACTTTGACCGCTTGCAGGTTCGGCTCCAGAACCGGAACCAGGTCGATGTTCCCGGGGATGAGGCGGCGCAGGAGCTTGTGTGTCTCCCACACCACGGCATTGACGTCCAGAACTTTTGGCTCGAGCACCTGCCGCCGGCTGAGGGCCAGCAGTTGTCGCGTCACTGAAGCGGCCCTCTGAGTAGCCGCCTTGATCTCAGCCACGTTCCGGCGCAGGCCTTCAGTTGTGCCGGCTTCTTCCAACAACAATTCGCTGTATCCCAGGACGATCCCAAGATAGTTGTTGAACTCGTGGGCCATCCCGCCAGCCAATTGCCCTACCGCTTCGATCTTCTGCGCTTGGCGCAACTGCTCTTCCAGTGCCCGCCGTTCGGTGACGTCCTCGGCGATCACCTCGACCCCGGCGGCCCTCTGGTTCTCTGTGCGTAAGACTCGGCCGCTCAGCCGTACCGTGATCAAACGCTGATCCCGCCGCTTCCACTGCACTTCTTCTTCAATCTCCGCGGTCAGCTGCCACTTGTGCAACAGACGCAGCCCTTCTTCCGGTTCGCTGAAAACATCCTGGGCCACGCTCACTTTCAGAACCTCTTCCGCTGAGCTGTAACCCAGCATGGCCACCAGGGCAGGATTCACATCCAGGAAGCGACCGTCCAGAGTGCCTCGGTAGATGCCGTGGACCGCGCCTTCGAAGACCGACCGGTGGTGAGTTTCCGATATCTTCAGCGCTGTTTCAGCCCGCACGCGCTCGGTGATGTCACGGACATTGCACTGAACCACCTGGGTTCCATCCACCGGGTAGACGTTGCTGACAAATTCTACGTTAATTCGCCGCCCGTCTTTGGTTTCAAGCGGCAAATCCTCGTAGCGGATAACCCCCTTCGTTTGGAGCTCACTGAAAGCGGACCGGGAGGCGGAAATGTCCTTAAAAGGGCCGATTTCCCAGAGTTTCTTCCCCACGAACTCGCCGTGCGTATAGCCCAACATCTCAATCAGGAATGGGTTCACATCGACGATCTGCCCAGTCTTGAAATCGAGAATCAATATTCCATCTTTGGCGGTTTCAAAGAGCCGCCGGTAGCGAGTCTCGGAGTCTTCCAGCGCCTGTTGCGCTTGACTGTGTGCCGCCTCGGCCGACTTCTGCTGTGAGATGTCTACCAGCGTGCCTTCGATCATGGCCGGTGCCCCGTCCTGCCCCAGCACTGGCTCGACGTTCTCCAGCACCCACACCGAACTGCCATCCTTGCGACGCAACCGCGAAGCGAAATTTGTCAAAGAGCCGAGACTCCGGCATTGTTCCAGGAAGTCTTGCCGTTCGCTAGGAGAAAAGTAGAACTCCAAGGCATGGCAGGCTAGCAGTTCCTCCCGCGACGCATAACCCATGATCCGCACAAACGCCGGATTGCAGTCGAGCACCTGACCGTCCAGGGTGGTACGGTAGAATCCCACTATGCTCGATTCGAAGAAGCGCCGATAGCGCTCATACGACTCCGTTCCGGGATTCGATCCCAAGTTGCGCTGGTCTTCGAGATGTGCCGTCACTTGCCGCGCCAGGGCCCACAGGATGCGCATCTGCTCTTCGGTCAGCGCGCGTGGAACATGATCCATCACTGACAGCGTTCCCAGCGCGTACCCCTCGGGCGTCAGAAAGGGGGCCGCCGCGTAGAAACGGACTCCCGCCTGCGTGGCCAGCTGGTTCGTGGCGAAACGTATGTCTTTCAGGGTGTCAGAAACGATGAGTACATCGTGTTGCTGGATGGCGCAGGTGCCGAAGGAGACTTCCCGCGGGATTTCACTTACATCCCACCCGACTTTTGATTTGAACCATTCCCGGCTGCTGTCGATGAGACCGATCAGTCCAATGGGTGTGCCACACACATAGGCGGCCAGACGAGCAAGGTCGTCGAACCGCTCTTCCGCAGGCGTATCTAGTATCCGATAACTCCGGAGGGCTTCCACCCTGCCGGCTTCGTTCCCGGGCAGAGGCGACTGCATGCAACACTCTCGACTGCCGACTCAATTACGATTAGGCCATTTTTAAGTCTTATAGCATTGTTTTGGGCTCGCCGCTATTAACTTCTGAGATATTGTCACGCTTCGTGACTGATTGTGTTACGTTGTCTGAAATTCAGACAAAATCCGGCCGGAAGCGCAGATCTTCTGTAACACTTAAGTGTTCGGCTTCTGGGAAGTCTAGCGACACCGTTTGGAAGATTTACGGGCTAACCGGTAGTAATCCGCCCGCCAACATCGTCTTCCGTGACCGACGGACCATACAAATGGGCAGCGACCAGCCCCAACCGGGGCTCTTGCAGTTCCGGTCTCCCCCCCGAGCCGCCAAGCAACCAACGCACGTACCGGTTAGAAACCCATTTTACTTCTCGAAGAGAACATTTATGGTTCGCCATAGGGACACTCTGAATAACCGCTCATCCTAAGTCGACTAGCACCAGTGCTCAGGAAACCGTGCTGCCGGTTCGAGTCTCGGAAGCTGGAGCGGGTCAGCACCGCCGTTCCGAGGGCGCGTACAGGGCGAAGACGGACGAGCCTACGCTACGGCGAGCAGTTTTCTGCGGCTCACAAACAGATTCACCAGCGCACAGGTAACGAACAGCCGGTGTGCGTTCTTCTTCAGTCCGCGATAGCGTACTTTCACAAATCCGAACTGCAGCTTCATCACTTGAAACACGTGCTCCACTTTCGCCCGCACCTTTGATTTTGTCCGGTTCTTCGCCCACGCCACTTTATCCACGATCTGACCTTTGTAGCGACAGCGCCGCTGGGTGAAGTCCTGCGCTCGCGGCGCAGATTCGCGAATCACCTCGCTTTGTCCCTGATACGCTCCGTCACCCCACACCCGCGTTTCTTCGCCGTGCAGCAGGTCCGGCAACATGGCCACATCGGAAACGTTGGCGGCCGTCGCCACCGCCGTATGAATGATTTTCGTCTTGCTGTCCACTCCCACGTGCGCCTTCATCCCGAAGTACCAGTTCTTCCCCTTCTTCGCCTGATGCATCTTCGGGTCGCGGCTCTGCTCCCGGTTTTTGGTCGAACTGGGCGCGTGAATCAGGGTCGCATCCACGATCGTGCCGGTGGTGATCCGCACGCCTTTGGCCTGCAAGTGCAGGTTTACCGTGCCCCAGAATCTCTTCTCCCAAATTGTGCCCTTCCAGCAAATGACGGAACTTGCACACCGTGGTCTCGTCCGGCACCGGTTCCGATCCCAGGTCAATCCCCGCAAACTTCCGCAACGTGGCCCAGTCGTAAAACGCTTCTTCCACCGCCGGGTCCGCCAGGTTGAACCACTGCTGCAGAAAATAAATTCGCAGCATCTGTTCCAACTCTTTCGGCCGTCTTCCGTTACCCGGCTTCGGATAGTGTGGCTCGATCAACCCACACAACTTCGCCCACGGCACGACCTGCTCCATCTCTTCCAGAAACATCGCCCGTCGCGTCTTCTTCGTATACCGCTCGAATCCCGTCATCATCGCAGTGTCCTCTGCTTGTTGAACGAGTTCATGCTGGCTCGACTTTATCTAACCGCGATATTACGACAGTGATGACGGGAGGGACCTGATATACTATTGTGGAGGGGTAACCACCTTCTCCTCATTCAGGTCTCCTGAACTAAGTCAGCCTATCTGAAGCCTCCCCTCTTAGATTTCTCATCAATCCCTGAAAAGGGGGCAGTTCATGTCGCTCCCTGACAACTTCAGTATCGAGGAAAGTGAGGCTTTGCTCCGCGCGATTTTCCCGAACTACCCAGACATACACGGGATGAAGTCCGTTCCGGAGAGCGGAGCGTTCTTACGAGCCCTGCGAGCTGGAGATCCGTGGGGGAAACTTGCTCAAAAAGGAGGATGTCATGAAATCCAAAGGGAGTCTGCGGCAATCTGATCCCCCCACTCAACCTTTGAGTCTGCGAAACATCGAGAATTTCCACTGGGAGTGGGAGACGCAACAGGAGCGCCTTGCGATCGCAGTCCGTGCCTACGGGTTGTTTGAGACGCGTGGCTGTGAACATGGTCACGACTGGAAAGATTGGTTACAAGCGGAATCAGAGCTGCACCTCAAATGAGTGAAATCGTGATATTACGGCAACAACCCTTTTGAGATGGCAAGTCCACGGCTTTCATTGACTTGCCGGTTCCACCCACTATAAAAGACTCAAAACGGGAAATGAACTCGTAGATCCTACCCAGATCGTATTCCCTTATCGATGGTTGAAGTGCATGAGCGAGAGGCGGACCAGCGAGCTGGCCGGGAGGCTCCGACCAAGAATTAGAAGGAAAGTAGTCACGGACTAGTACGGATAAAACCCGCGCCCTGACTTGCGGCCGAGCCATCCCGCGTCCACCATTTTGATTAGGAGCGGGCAGGGCCGGTACTTTGGATCGCCGAGGCCGGACTGCAGTACGCGCATGATGTCGAGGCAGACATCGAGTCCGATGAAGTCCGCCAGCGTGAGTGGCCCCATCGGGTGCGCCATGCCCAGCTTGAAGACCTCATCCACGGCTTGGGGAGTGGCCACGCCTTCCATCACCGCATACATGGCTTCGTTCAGCAGCGGCATTAGTACGCGGTTGGAGACAAAGCCCGGCGCATCATTCACCTCGACGGGAGTTTTCTCCAGCTTCTCGGCGAGAGCTTTCACGGTCGCAAAAGTCTCGTCCGAGGTTGCCAGTCCACGGATCACCTCGACCAGCTTCATCACCGGCACGGGATTAAAGAAGTGCATCCCGATGACTTTGTCGGGCCGCTTGGTTACCGCTGCCAGCTTGGTGATCGAAATGGACGAAGTGTTTGACGAGAGGATGACCTCGGGCCGGCACATCGCGTCGAGATCGTGGAAGAGGTCGGCCTTGACCTCAAAACGCTCGCTGGCCGCCTCCACGACGAAATCGCAGTCGGCCAGCCGCTTGCGATCAGTGGTGAACGCGATGCGCGCCAGCGATAAATCGCGCTGCTCAGACGTCAACTTGTTCTTAGCCACCTCGCGTTCCAGGTTCTTGCTGATGGTTTGCAGACCTCGGTCGAGGAAGCTCTGCTCCACGTCGACTAGCACGACGTTGTATCCACCTTTGGCAAAGACGTGGGCGATGCCATTGCCCATCGTGCCGGCGCCGATTACTCCTACAGTCCTGATGTCCATGATTGCCTCAAATGCGGTTGTGTTAGTGCGTCTAGGCGCGCGAGCAAAACAATTGAGTGAAGCACCTTCGCAATCCGTTTTGGTGATGGTGGATCCGAGCTCACCATCGATATAAGCTTGCGCCCCAGGTCCAGCCTGCGCCGATGGACACGAGCAAGAGAAGATCGCCTTCGTGGAGGAGACCGCGTCGGTTTACTTGGTCCAGGAGCAGCGGAACTGTGGCTCCAGCGGTGTTCGCGTACAACTCCAGGTTCGTCTGGATTCGGGAAAAAGGGATGTTGAGTACCTCGGCGATGCGCTTAAGGACGCCAGCCGTGGCCTGGTGCGGAACGATCATCGAGACGTCTTCGAGTCCCAGCCCGTTTATGCGGAGAATCTCCAGAATACACTCGGGCACCGCGGTTGTAGCCTTCGCGTAAACCGCTTTTCCGGTCATCGTGAAATAGGCGTCCCCAGGGTAGACTGTGAAATGGTCCATTCCCTCGCCGTCGGCGAGAAGAATGCTTGAAAAGAGCCCATTCTCCCGATCCTTCCTCTCGAGTACCACGGCACCCGCACCGTCTCCAAAAACGACGCAGTCGCGGTGGTTCCAGTCCGTGACCTTAGAGAAGGTATCGGCGCCGATCACCAACACCCGCTCGTACAGACCGTTCTGGATGAATTGGCCGGCGATCGTGATGCCGTAAACAAACCCGGCACACACTGCCGCTACATCGAACGCGGCGCAGCGGTTGCTAATGCCCATCTTGGTCTGCGCAATGCATGCCGACGAGGGCATCTTGCGGTCGGGTGTCGCCGTGGCAACGATGATCAAGTCAATTTCGTTTGGTTCAAGCCCCGCCGAAGCGATTGCGTCCAGCCCGGCACGGGCGGCAAGGTCCGACGTGTATTCGTCCGGTTCAGCGATGTGCCGCTCGCGAATCCCCAACTTTTCGACCACCCACTGCGGGGAGGTTGGCAAGTTTGCCACCACTTCTTCGTTGGTCAGAATCTTGGACGGAACGTAAGAACCGGTGGCTTTGATGCAGACACTATCAAAGCGGCTGTTTCGGCTTCCCATTCCTCCCTCCAGTCTCGCGAACAGAAAGAGAGATCGCGGAGGTGGATACCAGCAAGCATACCACTTGACGAGAAAGCGTGGAGTAACGTGGGTGCGTCGAAAACCAGCATGCATCCTCAAGGAGCACGCTGAGAAATCGCTGGGGGAGCCGACGCTAGCTTAGAGCCGGGCAGTGATTCGCTCTGGACGAAAACTGGTTTTATAACAAAGCTGGGATGAGGATACTTGATGAAATCAGTCCATAGATGGAATGAGAAGGTCGATCCCCGATCACGGACGGCATTAAGCTACCGTTGATCAACGCACTCTAAGGTGCAATCAAAACGGCTAAGGAGATCGACCTTGAAGAAGCATAACAATTCTGCAAAGAAGAGTGAACCGACATCGAAGCGGACGAAGTCGCTGGGCCCGGTGCGGCGGGATACGAAGGAAGTGCTGGCGGAACTGGTGGCCAAGCTGAAGGAAAAGCTGGATTCGAAAAAGGTGGCAGCAAGGAGCGGAGAAGAGGATGAGCGAGGTGAGCTTCGCCCCAATCTGGACCGTCTGACGGTGGGCGTGGATCTGGGCGACCAATGGAGCCACTACTGCATTTTGGGTCTGGAGGGAGAAAGGCTGGCGGAAGGGCAGTTGCGGACGAGCGAGGAGGATTTTGCAACCTTCTTCCAGGGGTTGAATGCGGCGCGTGTGGTGGTGGAGGTGGGGACACACTCGGCATGGGTGCAGGAAGTCATCCGCGGTTGCGGGCACGAGGTGTTGGTGGCCAACCCGCGGTTGATGGACGGATCGAAGCGTCGCAAGCGTAAGAATGATCGGATCGATGCGAATAAGTTGGCCCGCTTGGGACGCGTGGACCCCGAGTCGTTGTACCCAATCCAGCACCGCAGTCGGGAAGTGCGGCAGGATCTGGTGATGCTGCGAGCCCGCGATGCCTTGGTGGCAGCGCGGACGGAGCTGATCAACACCACTCGCGGCTTGGTAAAGAGCATGGGCACACGGCTACCCAAGTGTTCCAGCCGGAGCTTCGCACAAAAGGGAGAGGAGGCAGTTGCGGTGGAGATGCGGGAAGCGCTGCTGCCCTTGGTGCGATTGGCAGCAACCCTGAGTGCTGACATTAAGGAGTACGACAAAAAGATTGCAGAGCTGGGCCGGGAGAAGTATGGGCACACGGCGTTATTGCGGCAGGTGAAAGGGGTGGGGCCGATCACGGCGCTGGCCTACGTATTGACCTTGGAGAATCCGAAACGATTCGCGAAGAGCCGGGATGTGGGACCGTACCTGGGATTGGTGCCGAAGCAGGAAGACTCGGGAGAGAGCCAGCCGCAATTAGGAATCAGCAAAGCCGGAGACACGATGGTGCGCAAGCTGCTGGTGGGAAGCGCGCAGTACATCTTGGGGCCGTTCGGACCGGACACGGACCTACGACGGTATGGGCTGCGGCTCTGCGAGCGTGGGGGGAAGAATGCGAAGAAGAGAGCGGCGGTAGCGGTGGCCCGGAAGCTGGCGGTATTGCTTCACCGGCTCTGGGTGAGTGGAGAGGTGTATGAGCCGCTGCACCATGCTAAGTCGGTGCCGATAGCGGCGGCTGCGTAGCCGGCCGAGGAAGGGGAAAACACGCCGCAAGGGAGAGCACGATTCCAAGCGATTGGTTTCGGAGGGCAGGACCGGAGTTGATGAAGCGAGAACCAGAGTCGATCCAGAAGGTTTGGCAGACAACGACATCCACCGCCTTGTTCGGGTGACTGCGTTTTGAGCGCTGGTCTATAAGATCTCGCCATAGATGGCAGCCCCCAACAATCCCAGGTTCATCCCATGAGTGATGGACCTGGGTTTAGATCGGACCCCAACTTGCACCGGGCCCAGAAGCGGCCCATTCAGAGTGCGGATAGAAGCACGGCAACGGGTGGGTGGCGTCGGCCAGAGTTTCCGTAGGACTTGGTTAGAGGCGGATCAATCAGTTCTGTGACCGAAACGAATGAAGATGATGCGTGAGAACGCCAGAGGCGGTGACACGGAGTATGGCTGCTGACGAGCGCTCTCGAGAAAAAGCAGAACCCACTCCACTAAGGAACGAAGCTCAACTGAACTGCGTTGCGCTTCGTTCCCAGCTCGATTGTAAGTGACGTGGGGAGCTGTCAAGGGTCAAGATGAACGCCCCCTGTTCGGGGGCGCCCTTGACAGCTCCCCACGTCACCACCGGAGGGGTATGCAGATGGAAAGCAATTAATTAAGGTAGGCCGCCACGTCGGCCTTGACTTTTATGACCTTCTCATAGAAGTGCTCAAAACCCCTCAATGAGCGTTATCGCGAGTTGGTGTTGAAAAACTCGGTTCGAAGACGCGTTTTCCCTCAGGGGAGTTTCTTCCGGTTCGTGTTTTTCTTGCGGTTGTCTGTTTCCTACGCGGTTGCCATCGCTGGTTGCGCTCTCAGGTGGAGGAACCGCACCAGTCGTTTCAGGTTCTGTGCCACGGCAGCTAGGTAGAACTGCTCACGCACGAACTTGATCCTGCATAGGCGCAAGCGCCGCAATCCAATCAGGTTCTTTAGTTCCGAGAACAGAGCCTCCACTTCCCGTCGCTTGCGTAGCGCCACGACGAACTCCGGGGTCTTGGCTACCTCATCGGCCTTCTGTCTTGCCGCTTCGCAAGTATGGATCGCGATCGTACGGAACTGGCCGCGCGAATTAAGTCGTGCTGAAATCAAAGGAGTTAGCGTCACTAGTGGACTGTCGCAAAGTAACCATTACTAGTTGTTATGCTTCTAAGTTGGTATGGCAACAGACAGTGAAGTATCCCTCACCCGCAGCCAATGTTCGGAACTCAGCAGCATCGCTCAATCGCGTTCTCTGCCGGCCGGCTACGTCTTTCGCGCCAAGCTCATCTTGATGCTGGCAGAAGGAGCCTCCTTCAACACCATTAAGCGCAGGCTGCAGACCAGTGCTCCCACCATCATCCGCTGGAAGCAGCGCTTCCTCGAATCTGGGCTCGACGGGCTCGACACCTATCATCCCGGCCAGAAGGCCACGGTTCTGACTCCGGCTTTGCGGGCCCGGATTCTGTCGGCCACCCGCAAGAAACCCAGCGACGGTGCCACGCATTGGAGTTGCCGCAAACTGGCGACCGCATTGGGAGTCAGCAAGGATGCAGTGCATCGGGTCTGGAAAGAAGCTGGCCTGAAACCCCATCGCCTGGAGCGTTACTTGGCCAGCGATGATCCGGAGTTCGAAACCAAAGCGGCCGACATTATCGGCCTGTATCTGCGGCCTCCGCAGCATGCCGCCGTGTTCTGCGTCGATGAGAAAACCGCCATCCAAGCCCTGGATCGGCTCGATCCCGTTCTGCCGCTTTCGCCGGGGCGAGCGGAGCGTCACGGCTTCGAGTACTACCGGCATGGAACACTTTCTCTGTATGCCGCGCTGGACACCAAGACCGGCCGCGTGCACGGAAGAACCACGGCCCGCCACACCAGCCGTGACTTCGTTGCCTTCCTGGAAGAAGTGGTATCGTTGTGCTCGCCCCGGCAGCAGATTCATATCATCCTCGACAACCTCTCTGCCCACAAAACCCAACTCGTTCGCGACTTCCTTCAACAGCGTCCGCGCGTGCAGCTTCACTTCACCCCTACGTATTCCTCTTGGCTCAACCAAGTCGAGATCTGGTTCGCCAAGATCGAACGCGAGGTCATCGCCCGCGGCATTTTTACCTCGGTCCCG
>CAWFVI010000009.1:0-178113 GCA_963819245.1 uncultured Acidobacteriota bacterium
GATAGTCGCGCGCACCTTCAGGCGTCGAACGGGTCATGAACGGCGTTTCAATTTCGAAGAATCCCTGCCCCGAAAGATAGCTGCGAATCGCGATCGCAACTTTGTGCCGCAGCTCGATATTTTGCTGCATGGCATCGCGTCGCAAATCGATATAGCGATACTTGAGTCGCATTTCCTCGTTGGGCAGAACCGTGTCACCAGGGAGAAACGGCGGCTGCTTCGATTCGTTGAGGATGCGCAACTCCTCCGCAATCAATTCGACTTCCCCGGTGGGGATATTCTTATTAATTGTGTCAGCCGTGCGCTGCTTGACCTTGCCAATCACGGCAACCACGTATTCGTTGTGCAGCTGGCAGGCTTTCGCGTGGACCGCCGGGTCACGTTCTTTGTTAAAGACGACCTGGGTCACGCCGGTACGGTCGCGAACGTCAACAAAAATAAGGTCGCCGAAGTCGCGGCAGCGCTTCACCCATCCCATGAGCACAGCTCGCTGCCCGGAATCGGAGGCGCGCAGGGCGCCACAGCGGTGGGTGCGTTGCAGGTCGCCTAAGAAGTCGAGCAAGGTTTGCCTTTCAGGGGAGAATAAAGGAATCCCAAATTATAAATGCAGCGGGTCGATTCTGCTCCTGCCATGGCTCTCCGCGCACTCCGCGGCCGTTTTCCGCGACCTCTGCGATTTAAGATTTTGTGTTTGCTCAAGATCAAAACAGTAAAACGCTGAGAACAACCGCAGAGTGCGCGGAGATCGCAAAACCCCGACAAAGCTTTTGCCATGCTAGCTACCCGATTGGAGCTTCTGCGCCAGCTCGGCGCGAGGCACAGACACCTGCTCACCGCTCTCCAGATTCTTCAACGCGAAGGCATCAGCTTTGACTTCGTTCTCACCCACAATCAGAATGAAGCGCGCACCCAGCTTGCTTGCCGTCTCAAAAGATTTCTTCAGACGAAAAGCTTCGTCGCCCAAATCGGCGACAACATCGTGGCGGCGCAACTCGCGCGCCAGACGAGCAGCCTCTTTATTCATGCCCTCGCCGAGTGGAGTGATATAGACATCGGGCTTGCGCTGCACCGCGTCCGCCGATTCCTTCAAAGCAAGCACAAGACGGTCCTCGCCAATGGCAAACCCAATCCCGGGAGCGCTGGGGCCGCCAAGCGATTCCGAAAGACCATCGTAGCGCCCGCCCCCGAGAATCGCATTCTGCGCACCCAGGGCGCCGTGGGTAAACTCAAACGCGGTTCGACTGTAATAATCCAAGCCGCGAACCAGACGGTCATTCAGTTGAAACTCAACCCCGACTGACTTCAAGATTTCCTGCACCTGCTCGAAATGCCGGCGGCAAGGCTCATCGAGAAATTGGCTGATGCGCGGCAGTTTGTCGATGATGGGTTGGTCGGCAGGAACTTTGCAGTCAAACACGCGCAGCGGATTGGTGACGGCGCGGCGCTGGCAATCAGAGCACATTTGTCCGACCACCGGCTCCAGCGCCTTGCGCAAAGCTTCGTTATAAGCGGCGCGATCGTTAGGACAACCGACGGAGTTCAATTGCAAGGTCCAGTTTTCGATTCCGAGCCGATCGAGCAGAGTGGCCAGCAGTTCCAGAATCTCGGCGTCACGCGCAGGAGACTCGCTGCCCGCGCTCGCCGGACCGATGACTTCCGCGCCGATCTGATAGAACTGCCGGTATCGTCCCTTCTGCGGACGCTCGCGGCGAAACTGCGGCCCGATGTAGTAAAGCTTGTTCAGGCCACGCTCCCAAAGCTTATGCTCGATGTAAGCGCGAACGACCCCTGCGGTGTTCTCCGGACGCAGGGTTAACGACTGACCTTTTTCGCTCTCTGCCCGGGCGCGATCTTCCCACGTATACATTTCTTTCGCGACGATGTCGGTTTCTTCGCCCACAGAGCGGGCGAACAGTTGCGTCTCTTCGAAGACCGGCGTGCGAATTTCGTGGAAGTTGTAGGCGCGGAAGACATCGCGGACCGTGGCTTCGACGAAGTTCCACAGCGCCGTGTCGGGCGGGAGTAGATCGCGCGTTCCTCGGACGGCTTTGATCATTTGCTTTTGGCTTAAATATTGTCATCCTGAGCGAAGCGAAGGATCTCTGTATTCGCTGGTGCAGGCAAGGTACACAGGTCCTTCGCTGCGCTCAGGATGACATCGCTAAGAAATGTTGGCGCTCAACGCTCCCGCAAGTACGACTCCTTGTATCCCAAGTAATTATTCGCGTAGCGCATGATGCTCTCTTGATCTGTCCCCTCAAGCTTGCGGCAAAACTTCCCCGGAGAGCCCATCCACAGCGATCCCGGCTCGACGATGGTTTTCTCCGGAATCAGCGTGCCGGCGGCGATGATCGAGCCTGCACCGATGCGTGCGCCATTCAAAATGACCGAGCCCATCCCGATCAGGCAGCGATCTTCGACTACGCAGCCGTGCAGCGTCACCGAATGGCCCACCGTGACGTATTCGCCTAGGAACACTCCGTATTGCTCTTTCATCCCGTGAAGCACGCTGCAGTCCTGCACATTGGAGTGCGCGCCCACGCGGATGGAGTGCACGTCGCCGCGAAGCACGGCGTTCATCCAAACGCTGACATGTTCGCCAAGAACCACGTCGCCGATGATCTGCGCCGAATCGTCCACGTAACACGAAGCCGGAATCGTCGGCGTGATGCCTTTATAAGAACGGATCATGTTTCAGGCTGTCCCTTTACCAATGCGCCAAGTGAAAACAAGAAGAAATTAAACATAACACGGGCGCGGGCGTAGGCGCGACGTTCGATTCGCGCTCATCCGCGAGAATCTGCGGCCGCCTTTGCTTTGTCCTCTCTCATCTGCGAAACTGGCCTCTGACCGCCAACCATGGGACGCATCCACGTTCTTTCAGAATCCGTTGCCAACAAAATCGCCGCCGGTGAAGTGGTCGAGCGTCCCGCCTCCGTGGTCAAGGAACTCCTGGAAAACTCTCTTGACGCCGGGTCCACCCGCATCAAGATTCAGGTCGAAGCCGGAGGTAAGAAGCTCATCCAGATCACCGACAATGGATGCGGCATGGTTCGTGACGATGCCTTGCTTGCCTTCGAGCGCCACGCGACGTCTAAAATCAAGGATGCCGAAGACCTGCTCGGCGTGTCTACTCTGGGATTTCGCGGCGAGGCATTGCCGTCAATTGCCTCGGTTTCCCGCCTTCACCTGGAGACGCGCGCCCCAGATGAGGACTCCGGAACCGTCGTCGAAATCAATGGCGGAAAAATCTTCAAAGTGGAAGAAGCCGGACTCCCGGCAGGAACTTCGATCACTATCCGCGACCTGTTTTTCAATACGCCGGCACGAAAGAAGTTCCTGAAGGCGGAGTCCACCGAGCTTTCCCATATTGCATCGCTGGTGACGCACTACGCGCTGGCGCATCCCGACAAGCACTTCGAACTGCACTCCGCCACCAACGCGATCCTGGTTGCGCCGCCGGTGGCGGGATCCAGCGAGCGCGTGTATCAGGTGTTTGGGAAGGATGTTCTCGACCAGCTTATTCCTATAGCAGCAGTGCAGCCTCTCGCGCACGTTGGCTTGCCACAGCCCCCGCCGTGGCGCCGACAAAAAGAAGATGAAGAGCAGGGCCCGGTCGAACCCGGAGAAATGCGCGTGCATGGCTTCGTCTCGAAGCCCGAGATTCAAAAGCTCAATCGCAATTCGATTTACGTTTTCGTCAATGGGCGGCTGATCCGCGACCGGCTCGTCCAGCATGCTCTAATCGAGGCTTACAGAAACATTCTGCCGCCAACCGTTTACCCCGTGGTGCTGCTTTTCCTCGAGTTGCCCACCGGCGAAGTAGACGTGAATGTCCATCCGTCGAAAACAGAAGTTCGCTTTCGCCAGCAGTCGGTCATCCATGATTTTGTGCGAGACTCCGTGCGAGCTGCGTTGATGAAGGCGCGCCCTGTGCCGCGGTTCATGACGGAGATCAATGCGCACCCCACCGCGGGTGCTTCGCTCACTCCTGGTTTTCATTCTGATGGAACTCGTTCCGTCCCGGTGGATTCAGCATGGCGCACACTTCACCATCAGTCTGAGCCGCAAACGTTCGCGCTGCAGGCTCCGGTGCCTCCGCCCATCACCGAGCGATTTCACTTTGGAGTCGATGGATTCGCGGTCGACGGCAATGCTGCCCTGTCACTGGTTCGCGCGCCGCAAGCGGTTTCCGAGGTGATAGAAAACGACAACTGTGCTCCACCGCTGCCTGAAGAGTCAGAGGAACCCGGCGACCTGACGCCGTCGCTGGCCTCGCTCAAGCCGCTGGGACAGATTCGCGAATCGTTCATTCTCGCGGTGAATCACGAGGGTCTGTGGATCGTGGATCAGCACGTGGCCCACGAGCGCGTGCTGTTTGAAAAAGTTCTGAAGCAGCGGGCAGCACAAAAAGTAGAAAGCCAGCGTCTGCTCATGCCGCTGGTCCTCGAGCTAACGCCCGCCCAGCAAGCGGTCTTCGCCGAGATCTCCGAAGAGCTCAACCAGAACGGCTTCGAGGCTGAACCGTTCGGAGCCCGAAGCGTCGCCATAAAAGTCGCCCCGGCAGGCGTGGAGGCTTCCCAGATCGAGCATATGCTGCACGAACTGCTCGACCAGTTTTCGCGCGAAGAGCAAGCGTTAAACATGGAAAGAGTTCGCGCGCGGATTGCCGCATCCATCGCCTGCCACGCCGCCATCAAAGTCAACATGCCGCTGCAGCAAAACAAAATGGAATGGCTGCTGGCCGAGCTTGCAAAAACCGACTGCCCAATGTCGTGCCCGCACGGGCGTCCTGTAGTTCTGCGATACTCGATGAAGGATATTCAGAAGGCGTTTAAGAGAATTTGAGACAACCGCTATCAGCTGTCAGCCATCAGCTATCAGCCGTTCGGTCACAGTTCCGGTCTATGATCCGAATGCTTGCGGAAGCTAAACTTAAGGGTTGAGGTTGGGGCTGTTAGTTGAGAGCTGATAGCAGTTCTATGACTGATCAAGAACTCAATGAGCTTCGACGCGAGAAGTGGCATCTGGATGGACATGCCGTGCGCACGTTCGACGACGCTCGCTCGTTCCTCGAGTCGGTCGGGTTTTGCATGATGTATCCCATGCGGCAGCAGGCGCTACTGCCCACTTTCATCGGGGCGTGGACTGGTTCGGATCAGCAGTTGCCTACTTGGCAGCATGCTTTCGCTGACCCGCGGGCCCAGGAAGCTACCGAACTGATGGTTCGTCTGTTACGGGACCGCGCGGCGTACGAAGCCAACCGGTTCGATGAGAACAATGCTTTCCTGATTGCGCCTTCCATCTTTCCTTATTTTTATGCGCTGGTCGGGGAGCGCAATCCCAAGCTGGCGCCGAAACCGAAGCCACACTCGGAATACTCGCAGTTAGCTTGCGACGCGTTCGAGTTAATCCAACGGGATGGCCCGATTTCCAAGCAGAAGATGCGTGACGAGTTGGGCGGCAGCGTATCTTTCACGGCCCTCGATCATGCGCTGGGCGAGCTGTGGTCGCGGCTGCGCATCACGCGGGTCGACTACAATCCGGATGAAGGCGCATTTTGGGATGTCCTCTTTCGCTGGTCGCCCGATGCGGTGCGCGAAGGCATAAACCTTTCAGTCGGAGAATCGCTCTCCGCGCTCATTTCAAAATACCTGGACTGCGTGGTTGCCGCCGATCAACAAGAGCTCGAATCATTTTTCGGCAACTTCGTTCCCCGCTCGCGGGTGAAGGAAGCGGTCAACGCCCTGCTGGCTGCCAGGGAGTTGAGCTTCATCCGCGTGGGCAATCGGTCGTTGATTCAAGTAACGGCCGCGAAAGTCGAGTCGGCTCCACGCGCCTCGGGACCACGCGAGAAGCCTCGACTGCCAAAAGGGTCCTTGCCGCCGCGACTTTGATGCACGCTCTTCATACTTCTCCCCGGCGTGTGTTGTGTCCCACGATTTCTTACATGAGTTGAGCGGTGTCATCCTGAGCGTAGCGAAGGATCTCTGCACTCCGACGGCTCGGGCAAAATGCATGGGTCCTCCGCTTCGCTCAGGATGACATTCTCTGAAAAAACTGAAGCGACCGCGCGACAGCGTCACTTGGAGAGAGAGTCAAACTCCCATTACCATAGCGGAGCATTCGTTGACGCTTTCTCTAGAACTAAGTCCAAGGTAAATATGAAGCGAATCTTCGCGTTCTGCATCTTCTCTCTCTCCCTGGTCGCAGCATCGCTGGCCGCCGCTCAAACCAGCAGTCCCGCCAAGGACGAGCCGGCATTGCCTTACATCCCCAGCCTCGATGTCACGGCCATGGACAAGTCTGTCGATCCCTGCGTGGACCTCTACCATTATTCTTGCGGAGGCTGGCAGAAGAAGAATCCCATTCCGCCGGACCAGACTTCGTGGAGCGTCTACGGCAAGCTCTACCAGGACAATCTGTTCTTCTTGCGTAGCATTCTTGAGCAATCCGGACCGAGCGCGCCGCGGCGCGATGCGGCCACGCAAAAGATTGGCGACTTCTACGCGTCCTGCATGGACGAGACCACCGCGGAAAAGCGCAGCGTGGCTGCGATTCAGCCACAACTGGATGCGATTGCGGGTCTGAAGTCCGCGCAGGACATGGCTTCCTTAGTCGCTCGCTTGCCCCTTCCTTTTGGCCGGACCATTCTCTTTGTCGCCGGCTCAACCCAGGACCCCGACAACTCAGAACAGGAGATTGCCCATCTCGACCAGGGCGGTCTGGGATTGCCCGATCGCGATTACTACACCAAAGACGATGCCAAGTCGAAAGAAACTCGCGAGCGTTATGTCCAGCACGTGCAGAAGATCTTCGAGCTGCTGGGCGACAGTCCTCAAGCCGCGAAGCAAAATGCGGAGATCATTCTGCGCATGGAAACGGCGCTGGCCAAGGCTTCATGGACTCGCGTGGAGCGCCGCGATCCTTACAAGCTCAAGAACAAAATGAAACTTGCGGACCTCATTCAGTTGGCGCCGAACTTCGATTGGGAGACTTACTATCGCGCGTTGCAGTATCCGAAGTTCGAAATCCTCAATGTCGACGCTCCGCAATTCTATAAACAGTTGAACACGGAACTCACTAGTGAACCGCTGGAGAACTGGAAGAACTATCTGCGATTCCACGTGGCCGATCAGTATTCACCTTTTTTGTCTGCAAACTTTGTGCAGGAGAATTTTGAGTTTTATCGCAAGTATCTCCGCGGCGCCAAAGAAATGCAGCCGAGGTGGAAACGCTGCGTGCAATTCACCGATTACAATTTGGGGGAGGCGCTGGGACAGGTTTACGTCCGCCGGGTATTCTCGCCCGAATTGAAGGCGAGCACGCTCGACATGGTGAATCGCATCGAAGCGGCCATGGGGCAGCGCATCCGGCAGCTCGACTGGATGAGCCCGGAGACCAAGCAGCAGGCGCTGGCCAAGCTGGCGGCGATTCGCAACAAGATCGGCTATCCCGACAAGTGGCGCGACTACAGTTCACTCAAGATCATGCCTGACGACCTTGCCGGGAACATCCTGCGTGGGGCGGAGTTCGAGCAGCATCGCGACATCAACAAAATTGGCAAGCCCGTCGACCACGGCGAGTGGGACATTTCGCCGGCCACGGTGGATGCGTATTACAACCCGCAGATGAACGATATCAACTTCCCTGCCGGCGTGCTGCAGCCGCCGCTCTACGACCCCAAAATGGATGACGCTCCCAACTATGGCGACACCGGCGGCACCATTGGCCACGAACTCACTCACGGCTTTGACGACCAGGGCAGCCAGTTCGACTCCAAGGGCAATTTGAAGAACTGGTGGACCAAAGACGACCGCGAAAAGTTCGACGCTCGCACCAAGTGCGTCGCCGATCAATACTCGCAATATGTCATGGTTGATGACATCCACATCAACGGCGAACTTACCCTGGGCGAAAACGTGGCCGACCTGGGCGGTGAGATTCTGGCCTTCATGGCCTGGAAAGACGCGACCAAGGACAAGGCGCTGCACCCGATCGACGACCTCACGCCGGAGCAACGTTTCTTCATCGGCTTTGCGCAATGGGATTGCGCCAACATGCGTGATGAGGATCTGCGAGTGCGGGCGGTGACCGATCCGCATTCGACCGCGCAATACCGCATCAACGGTGTCGTCGTAAACATGCCAGAGTTCTCACGCGCATTTTCCTGCAAGGCGGGCCAGCCGATGGTGAAACCGTCGGACAAGGTCTGCAAAGTCTGGTGAGCCCGTTTTGGGAATTTACTAGTCAGTAACGCCCCCCCTCCCCCCTGATCTTTTGGAATGATGGGGTTACGGACGGACTACCCCTCAAATCTTTGAGGAATAAGGACTTATACGTAAAATATTCCGGAATAAGGAGTTAGAGTCTGACTTTCGACTTCTTAGCCAATGTCGCCTGATTTTCAAAGAGCTAATCAATTCTTCAAACATAATAGCTTAGACGCTCACGGATAGCAAGACATCTTTGTGGGAGCTGTGAGTTTTCAGTTTCAGATCACGATCAACGGCGGCGGACAGGAGTGTCCGCCCTACACGTTTGCTACCAGCCTTGCACCTGGACGTTTACCTGATACGTCAGGTTGTCGGGATTCGAGACTGGGATGGTGAGCGTGAGATGGCTGTTGGCCAGCACGCGGACGGGAAAGGTGACCGCGATGGGACCGGCGTTGGTTTGCGTGCCGGTCGTTCCGCCGTAGACCTGCAGGGGCTGAAGCCAGGGGCCGTAGGTTTGGGCGAGGGCGCATTTCTTGGGCGTGCCATTCTCATTCCAGGGACAGAGTCCGTTGCCCAACTGCTCGGTGCCCAGGTTGTCCGTCCAGTTGAAATAGGGGCTGACGGTATCTTTGACGCCGACGGAAGAAGTGCCGGAGATGGTGTAGTAAATCGTGATCAGGTAGCTCCGGTCGGTGGTTGGCGGGGTCAACAGATCGGTGGTGCTGAGCGCCGCGGTGCCGGTATAGGTCTGGTTGAAAACTTCGTGGATGGTTCCGGCCTGCAGCGGTGCGACGGCCACTGTGAGAACCGCGAGGATGAAAGCGAATCGGCGAAACATAAATCTCCTGGTCTGCTCCGAAGTTGTATGAATGGGATCGAAGCTACAACCGGATACCTACACACACAAGTCTCCGAAAGTGACGCCCTCTTTCGTAGGTAACGGGGATGATCGCGGAATTGAGCCAACCTTGGGAGCGCGCGTATGTGCACACGTCGGAGGCCAGCATCCGTTGCGTTGAGTGCTGGCCCACCTTTACGTTTTTTGTAAGGGTAGGGACCGCAAGGTCGGCGGTGATAGCTTTTCCGTGCAGTCACCGGCGTCAGGGAAGAGGACACCGTGCAATCAATCAGTGCGGTGAGGCCAAGGTCAAAGTCGCGACACTGGCGGCGTGAGCCCCCACCTTTACAAAAAACGTAAAGGTGGGCCAGCCAGGGCCCCGGTGCTCACGTTCGAGAAATTGACTGCGTAACCTCCGCAGGCCGGTACTTTGGTTACCTCCATGAGCGCGTCTTTATGTTGTAGGCTTCCCCTTGACAAATTACCCATTGATAGATGAGAATTTGCCGTCCCTTCCCCGTTACTTATGTAACTACTTTGCCGCTCAGAGCATCTGAAATGTAGGGGTTTTTCTATGGCGACCGCGCCACCGTTTGTCGATAGACGGGTAAGAAAGAGGCGAATGCAAAGTATGTCCAACACATCAGATCCCGGGCTCACGCGTGACCCAAGAACAACTGGTGGACCGCTGCTGTTCGCGATGTTGGTATTCCTCATTATATTTCCCTGGGTCGCTCAGTTGCTTCCCCATCAGGTTCGTGAGTACATAGGTATCTTGTTTCGCTAAAAACTTGAAAACCTCGTGGAGTTGGCACAGATTCTGGTACGGTACCGTCGGAGCTGCTGCTCCTGAGATTGTGCGCCTTTTCAAGGCATACTAAAGAACACGAGCTTGCTTTCTCTTCTTACGATTTCATCCCCGGCATTATCGTTTCCATAGCCTTCGTCTTTCTCGGTGGCGTTTTCGCATCAGCATGGGGAGATGACTATCCCATCAAATGTATCTATAACGGTGCGACATTTCCGCTACTACTGAGCGCATGGTTCAGCAGTGCGCCTCCCACTCTACCTAAGTAAACAATTCCCGGTGCTAGCAAGGGCTTTTCATTTTACTCAGATTCCCCCTCGGGATCTGACAATGCCTCATCTAAGGTGTTCATTAGGGCTGCAATTTTCTTCTCAATTCGCTTAGGGGTTCTCGGGGTTCCCTTCGCTTTCCATATCCGCTTAATCTGTGCGATCTCCGGTTGAAGCAAAAACTTCACTCTGTCATTCCTGTCCGCCGGACGATGGATGGTTACAACGGCTGCATCTTTTCCAACATAGCCTGATGATTCGGCCAGGAATTTGGCCTCGCACGCAAAATAAACGGCGCGGGCAGCCGTGGCGACATTATCAATACTCTCGGCAACGATCCCGGTCAATGCGGTTATTGGAACAATACCGCGGTCTTCATCGTCTGGGATGACTGGGGAGGCTTTTACGACCACGTTGCCCCGTTCAAAGTGGTTAACGACAGGAAGAGCTGGGGCTCCGGCTACGTATATGGCTTCCGCGTACCGTTCCTGGTGGTCTCGGCGTATACGGGCACGCTAAACCAAGGCACCTACAGTGGCTACGTTTCTGGCACGCCGGGTCAAGGCGGCGAGACGTTTCCCTACGTTCACGACTTCGGAAGCATTCTCGGTTTCATCGAGAACAACTTCCTCGGTTCCAACCAGATACGGGGTCGTGTTCGAGATCACGCCGTAAGTCGATCTTCTGCTTCCCTCCTCAGAACGCGTACTTCAACGAGAACTGGATCAGCAGCGGCGTGCCCGCGACTGCCACACTCGCCCAGCGTGTACAATTCATAGCTTCCGAATGAACCACGATTCTCAGCGCAAGCTCATCATTGCCATTGACGGACCCGCCGGCGTGGGCAAGAGCACCATCGCGTCCCGCCTCGCCCGCAAGCTGGGCTATGCCAACCTTGAGAGTGGAGCCATGTACCGCGCCCTGGCGTTGAAAGCCATCGAATGGGATATTTCCTTCGACGATGAAGTTGCGCTGACCAAGCTGGCGCACGATTCGCGCATCCAGTTGGAGCCGACCTCGAGCGGCACCAGGGTTCTGCTGGACGGACGCGACGTGAGCCAGCGCGTGCGTGAAACCGATGTGACCGCCGGGGCCTCGCGCGTTTCTGTCCATCCCCAAGTACGCGAGTGGATGGTCGCCCGTCAGCAGGAACTGGGCGCAGGCGGGGGCGTAGTAATGGAGGGCCGCGACATCGGAACCAAAGTCTTTCCCAATGCAGATGTGAAGATCTTTCTCGATGCCGACCCCGTAGTCCGCGAACAGCGGCGATTGCAGCAACAGATTCTGCGGGGAACCGCCGCCGAGTCCACCGCAGCCGAGTTACGCGAACGCGACCACCGCGATCGCACACGGGCAGCATCGCCGCTCACGCCAGCCGCGGATGCAACCATCGTCGATTCCACCCGCTTGTCGGAAGACGAAGTGCTGCAGCGGGTAGAAGAGTTAGTGCAGCGGAAAATATCGCAGTGATTCGATGGAGGACGGGCGTCGACGCCCGTCCCGCTTTCCCAACCTGGAACCAAGCGTAAAAGAAAACTGCATCGTCACAGACATCGCTCGTCCTCCAGTGATATACAGGATCTGTCTCCCGTCCAGACTGGGCTCACCTGAAACTTCCTTGTGCAAGCAGGTGATAGTCCTATGGCACGCCATTCTCGCGGCATCTTCTTGCTGCCGTTGTTGATCCTCTGTGTGCCATCCCTCGTGGGACAGGACGCCTCCACCGGGGCGATTCGCGGAACCGTGGCTGATTCTTTCGGCCACTTGATTGTCGACGCTTCCGTCGCTCTCGTGGATTCTGCCCAGGGCTTTCATTACTTCGTCACCAGCGATTCCGGGGGAAAATTTGTGTTTGAATTCCTGCCGCCCGGAGAATACGCCGCGCGTGCCGTTGCTCCCGACATGTCGCCGGAACTCACGCCCAAGCTGGAAGTGCATGCAGGCGCGACCACCGAACTCGACTTCAAACTCCGGGTTGGCGGCGCCAAGGAGATGGTTACAGTTACGGGCGAGCCTCCCATGGTCGAAACCGAATCCCACGCCGTGTCGTCGCTGGTCGACAAGCGAGCGATCGAGGAATTGCCGCTCGATGGCCGCCGCTTCACCGACCTCGCCCTTCTAACACCCGGGGTGACCCAGGACCCTCGGGGGATGACCTCGGGCTCGAATGGCGATTTGGCTTTTGGCGGCATCCGCGGATATCAGTCGAGTTATCTGGTCGACGGCGCTGACAACAACAACGCGTTTTTCGCCCAGGCCCGCGGCCGCTATCGCGCTCCCTACCAGTTCTCCGAAGAGGTCGTCGAGGAGTTCCGGGTCTCATCGAACACCTATGGTGCGGAGCTTGGACGGGCCGGAGGCGCGGTGATCAACGTGGTCACAAAATCGGGATCGAACCAGCTCCATGGAACCGATTTTTATTTCATTCGAGACAGCGCGTTCGGAGCAACCCAGCCCACGCTCGATTTCAAGCCACACGCCCAGCAGCAACAATTCGGCTTCACCCTGGGTGGTCCCGTCCACCACAACCGAATCTTCTTCTTCGGCGGGCTCGATCAGCACATCTTTCATGTGCCTACGGTGGTTCGTTTTGTGAACGGAAGCTCGACTGTTGTCCCACAAGCCGGTCAGGAACCGTTGCACAATGGCGATTACGAATCCAGCGATCAGGCAGTGGTGTTCGCGGCCGCCGCCCGCCTGTCCACGCTCGCGGGTGAATTCCCGTCCCAGATGGTGGGCAATGCCGGCTTCTTTAAACTCGACTTCACCCTCACGCCGCACGAAGCGCTTTCCACGCGCATCAGTACCTCGCGCTACTACGGTCTAAACAACGTGTTCCTCGACCCCTCCAGCCCGCTCACCACCAATGCCATCAGCGAAAATGGTCAGGAACAGGTGGCCACGGAAACCGCTTCGGTCTCTCTGTCCAGTACATTTTCCTGGCGGCTGATCAGCCATTTGCGCGCCCAGTTCTCGCGCGATCTGCAGCAATCCTTCAGCAACACCACCGATCCACTGACCGTGGTTCGCAGCACCATCGACGGCTTCGGACGTTCCAACATCCTGCCGCGCCAGACTCGCGAGCATCGCCTGAACCTGGCCCAGACCATCAGCCTCGAAGGCAAGCGGAACTCCTGGAAGTTTGGCGGTGACGCACTGCTCACATGGATCTACAACTATTTCCCCGCGCAATCCGGCGGAGAGTACATCTTCGATCTCATCAAGGTTGATCCCTTCACCTTCGAACCCCAGGAGGCGGGCCTGCTGCTTACGCCGTTGCGCGCTTACGCCCACGATGTCCCGAAATACTACATTCAGAATTTCGGGTCCCAGTCCAGCCATCCCGACACTAACGAATATGCAGGTTTCGTGCAGGATACGATTCGCGCAACCAGCCACCTGGCCATCAGCCTCGGCGCTCGCTACGATCTGCAGACCTTCACCAAAAAAGGATTGCTCACCAATCCCCTGTGGCCGGACTCCGGCAAAATTCCTTACAACCCGAACAACTACGCTCCGCGCATTGGCCTGGCATATTCGTTCGGAAGTGAGCGCCCGCTGGTCGTACGCGCGGGATACGGCTGGTTCTACACTCGCATTCCACAGATTTACACTTCAACGATCGTGACCGACAACGGATTCACCTCCGCCAATCTCTTCCTCAACAATTCCAATTACTACGATCACCAGGTCTTCCCGCAGTATCCAAATGCACTGGTGAATTGCCCGCTGACCGCAACTTCCTGCACCTTGCCGTCCAGCTTGACGCAATACTCGCAAGCCGGAGTCTCGGCGTTCTCCCCAAACTTCAAGACGCCAAAAGTCGAGCAGGCCAGCCTTGGCATCGAGAAAGAGGTGGCCCACCGTTTAGCTGTGGGTGTTGCTTACATGTACGTGCATGGCGTCGATCTCATTCGCGCCCGCGACGTGAACCTGCCGCCGCCGGTGAATGTCGAGTATCCGGTGTACGACAGCTCAGGCACCAACTTTCTGGGCACGTTTTACAATGTGGCTTCGTTTTCCACCTGGCAGATGACTCCCTCCTTTACTTGCCCGTATCCTCCATGCATCAATCCCCTCGCCCGGCCGATCCCGCAACTCGGTGCCATCGACGTCTTCGAGAGTGCCGCCTCCAGCACCTACAACGGAATGACCGTTTCCATTCACCGCCAGATGACCAGCGGGTTCTACTTTCGGATCGCCTACACCTTCGCCAAAGCCATTGATGATGGACAGGACGCATTAGTCGCCGGCGTACCCGCCGTGGTGCAGAATTCCTATAACACCGCCGCTGAACGGGGTCTCAGCGTCACCGACCAGCGCCACCGCCTGATGCTAGCCTGGATTGCCGATCCCAAGTTCTTTGGCCGCGAGCAGCCTTTCCTGGCCAAAGCGTTCAATGACTGGAAGCTGGCGGGAGTGCTCACCTTCGGCAGCGGCCGGCCCGAGAATGTAATGGTTTCAGGCGATCCCAATCAAGACGGCAACGGCACCAACGACCGGCTTCCTGGAGCCGGCCGCGATTCGTTTACCGGGCCCGATTACGCCACCACCGACGTGCGCTTGACCCGCCGCCTGTTTGTTACCGAGCGCGTCAAGCTGGACTTCATCATAGAATCCTTCAATCTGCTGAATCGCGACAACAGGCGCGTGCTCATCACCCAGGACGGCCTGGAATCTGACACCGCGTACTTCGTAAGGATCAGCAACGAACTCGGAGTCAATTACTACCCAGGCCATTTCCAGATTCCAAGAAATCCTCTGCAGGCCACCAATTCTTATGCGCCGCGGCAGGTACAGATGGCTCTGAAAATGATTTTTTGAGTCGAAGTTAAGCGGAGTTCTTAGCGGACGAAATAACCGGGGCTTGTGTTCAATGTGATGGAGATTGAACGCCAGCCGTCTTCTCCAGGATAGTGATGCTGTTGAGTATTGTCTCCACCGCCAGTTCCTCGCCAATCGTAGAGTTGATCATGAGGTGAAAGCGGTGCCGGTCTGGCCATTCGACGCCGAAATATTTCTTGATGAAAGCTGCCCGGTCGCGATCCACAGTTTCGGCAAGCTGGGCGGCGTCACTCTCGCTCTTCCCGCCGGCCTGCAACCGCCGGACCTTCCCATCAAACGGCGCGTAGACAAATACGTGAAAGGCATCGCGTCGGTTTTGCAGGTAGTAGGCCGAGCCGCGACCAACGATGACGCACTTGCCGCCTTCGGCAGCGCCTTTCACCACGCGCTCCGTGACCTCTCGGACGCAATCGGTATCTGCCATCTTCAGCCGCGGGGCATTCAAACTGCCTTCGAAGCTGCCTCGCATGAAAGCCCTGAGCAGCCGGTAGAAGACCGGATCCCTCTTCTCTTCGTGTTCTTCCACCACTCGGCAGTCGCACTCCATCAGCCGGGCGATTTCGTTGGTCAACAACTGATCCCACAACTTCCAGCCCAGGCGAGCCGCGACTCTCTTCGCGATATCGGCGCCACCGCTCCCGTATTCGCGCTCGATCGTAATCACTCGAATCACGGATCCATCAATCATAGCGCTGCTAATCCATGGCAACCCGGCGTCCGCCAGGCTCATTTTTCTTCAACGCGAACGAAACCAAGAACATGATCGCCGCTCCAATCGCGAGAACCCTGAAAGTATCAATGTAGGCCAAGGTGCTCGCTTGAGCTATCACTGTCCGATACACCATGCCATAAGCCTGCTTCGCTGCCCGATCGGCGTCCGCGCCGGATGCGATCAGCCGCGCCGTCAGCCCCGCAACCGCCCCGGCAAAGCTGGGCTGTCCCGGCGTGACATGCGCCACCAGGTACACTTGATGGACTTGCGCCCGGCGCGCAATCAGCGTGGTGACCATCGAGGTTCCCACGCTGCTGCCGATATTGCGCATAAAGTTCACCAGCCCAGCGACGCTGCTGCTTTTCTCCACCGGCATTCCCACGTACGAGCTCAGATTGATGGGAACAAACAGAAAGCCCAAGCCAAACACTTGCGCCAGCCGTAACTGACTGGCGCTCCAGAAGCTGATTTGCAGGTCGAGCCGTTGCGTGGAATAGTACATGGCCATGGAGAGGGTCAACCAGCCAAATGCAACCAGATAGCGGGCCTGGACCTTGGACGAGAGAACGCCTACGATGGGCATCAGAAACAGCAGCAGAAGGCCGCCTCCGGAAAGCACCAGGCCCGCCGACTCCGCCGTGTAGCCCAAGAGCGATTGCAGGAACAGGGGCATCATGACAAGGCTCGCGAACAGCATGATCCCCAGCACAAACATCATTCCGTTCGCGCTCAGGAAGTTCAAATTCCTGAACATATGCACGTCAATGATCGGCTTCTTGTAAAACCATTCCCACAGGACCAAACCAACCAGGCCGACCACGGTAAGCATAGCCAGCGTCAGGATGAAATGCGACCCAAACCAATCGTCCTCCTGACCCTTGTCGAGCATGATTTGCAAGGCACCCACGCCCAGCACCAGCAGAGAGACGCCGACGTAATCAAACCGCGCCAGTGCCCCTTTAACGCGCTTCGCCCAGGGCGGATCTTCGATCAAACGATAAACCAGAAACAGCGTCACAATCCCTACCGGCACATTAATAAAGAAGATCCAACGCCAGGTGTAGTTATCCGTAATCCAGCCGCCCAGCGTTGGCCCGACCGTAGGCGCGACGATGACCGTAACGCCGTAAAGGGCGAACGCCAACCCGCGCTTTTCTGGAGGAAACGTGTCCGCCAGAATCGCCTGGGCCATGGGTTGAAGTCCTCCCCCGCCCGTGCCTTGCAGGATGCGAAACACAATGATCGCCCCCAGGCTCGGCGCGAAGCCGCACAAAAGCGAACTCACGGTGAAGATCGCCAGGCAGGTCATGAAAAACCATTTGCGGCCGAGCACACTGGCAAACCATCCGCTAATCGGCAGAACGACCGCGTTCGACACCAGATAAGAAGTGAGCACCCAGGTGCTCTGGTCATTGCTCGCTCCAAGATTGCCCGCAATGTAAGGGAGAGCCACGTTGGCGATGCTGGTATCGAGAACTTCCATGAACGCCGCCAAAGCGACCACAACCGCGATCAGCCACGGATTGAAACGGGGGCGCCACGGCGCGGAAGGAGTCGATGTCGCCTCGCCCCCGGCGATCTCGGTCGGCGGCTCGTTGAGGGTTGGAGCGCGGTCTGCCATATGCTCGAAATTTAGATGAAGGCAGAACGCCTAAAGCACCGCTTTATCTTCTGGGACGCCGAGAATAGTCCACCAGCGTTATAATCTCCGGTAAATCTCGCGCCAGCGCTGACTTTGATGACCGGCCACAGGCGCAGAAGGAGAATCGCATGAAACTCAGTGAGGCGATTCTGCTGGGCAGCACGGTACTCACGCCCGAGGCAGGCGGGCTGCATTTCACGAAGAATCAGTCAGGCTGCGCTCTCGGAATGGCGGCCATCGCCCGTGGATGCACCTTCCGACCTGCTGCCCATCTCCCTCCGCAAAAGGACCGGCGGACTATGGGCGCCGAAGGCCTCTGGGGAGATTGGGTGCTGCAGATCGTAGCGCGTCCCTGTACCTGCTGGCGTTTCCGTGTGCCGCGCGAAATGCGAATTAAGGACACTATCGCGCACATTTTCGACTACCACGTCATGACAAAAAAGAATTGGACAATGGATAGGTTAGCGGCGTGGGTACAGACGGTAGAACCAAAGAACGACCCTCTGGGAACCATTGAGCCGGATCTTGTAAGAATGTCGGAATTGCAGGCCATGCGCCAATGTCAAACTGTGAACGAGTCCCGCGAGGAAGAAGATCAGCAGGGCGTGGACGAGTGGCAGGCACGTGTCTCAGCATTCACCGTCAAACACAACTCAGGACAAGGAAGGAAACGATCTATCCTTTAGCGTGCCTCTGAGAATCCTGGAAATTAGGATGTCGCGCCTTCGCACAAAGCGCAGAGCGCAAAAGGCAGAGCAACCCCGACCGGCATCAGCGCGTGGCGCTGCCTGCGACAAGCGGGGCCGGAGTGACCAACCGTAGTTGGTCAAGGGATGTCAGGACGCTCTGCCAGTTGTCCTGGTTCTTCTTCGTCTCAATCGGGGCGGAGAGATCGCCATAAAAACTAAGGATGTTGGCGCGCAGCTCCGGCGAAGTCTGGTCGAATTTCCGCTCGGACAACTGACCCAGTAGCTTCGCATAAGTCTCGTCAGTCAGCGTGTATTCCGCTGCCTTGGTCAAATTGCCGCTATCCAGATCACAATTCGGCAGCACGACCGTGTCCATGCGCACCGCTTCGAGAAAGGTCCGGTATTGATCGACAGTCGTATTGATGCTCTTGAAATACAGGTCCTCAGTTTGTGGAGTCGGGTTGTTGAAGGCCAGCGCCTTGAAAGGGCCGATTTTCGGCATGTATCGCAATAGGGTTGACAGGACGCGGGTGCCAAATCCAGGCCTCGTGTAGTCCTTTCCCCAATCCTTTTCATATTCGGAGCGGGAAAGCCGGTACAGAAACTTCTTTTTTGCGAAGTCGGGCTGCTCACGCATTATGTCTTTCTTATGGGTCTGCAGGGCAACCTGGGTCATCTCTGGAATCATTCGACTGACGGAGTAACGATACGAACCGATCGCGAGATCCTCGTGGGCCAGCACGTCTTTCAACTCCACTCCGTATACGACGGGGAACACCCGCTCCAGCAGAGACTTGGATACTTGAAAGCCGATGAAATCGTGGTACTGCTGCGACGCGTAACGATTCTTCGCGACCTGCACCATGTCAAAGCCGAACTCCGTTTTTAAATGCGCCGTTTTATTCTGCGCATACTTGACCGACTTGCCAAATTTCGCTCGCAACTTCGGATACTCGATCGCTACTGCCTGGTTGACGGCGGGATGGCCGGCGATATCGGACGCATAGTGCGCCAGCGCGCCAAGCGCGAAGGCATACTCGTTCACATCCTGGCTCTCGATCAGCAACTCGTGAACGAAGTCTCCGCTGCGAACGTAATGCACGAGGTTGCTGAATTCCGTGCTGCCAAACGGGTAGTACCCCAGATCCTGGATGACCGCGCCTCCATAGGCGTAGGCGTGTGCCTCTTTGATCTGGTCCTCCGACAATCCCGGATATCGCTTGAGCAGCAGCGGGCGGATCTCATCGGCCCACAGCAGATCGACGATTTCCTCGTGGGTCAGAACGGAGTATGCAGACGAGCCGCCGCTGCACATCAGCACCATGAGAAGAGATGCCACGCCGCGCAAAAAAAACAGGCGCCACCCTTTAGTGATGACGCCTGACGATATGGACGGCCGACGCATGGCCTAAATGCGCCCAAGAACCAGAAGAATGACCACGATGAAAAGGACCAGTCCCAGGCCGCCGGACGGGGCATAGCCCCACTCCCGGCTGTGCGACCACCGTGGCAATGCACCAAAGAGTGCTAAGACCAAAATCACGATCAAGATAGTTCCAAGCATGGCTTGCTCCTTATTTATTTCCTACGATTCAATCGGCGCAAGCCCAGAAGAGCGGGCCCTGCGCCGACAACGCTTAAGGTGCTTGCTCCGCGGCGCTAGAATTGGACGATGAGTTCAACATTGACGCCGGGATACATCGGGTTGCAAAGGTAATACACGCCGCCGATGTCGACTACGAAAACCTCCTGCGTGTAGAGCCAGTTGTTCGGCCAGGGGGCGGCAAATCCAAACCAGTAACCGCCGTATTGGAAGCGGTGATTGTTGAAATCGCCTTGGGTAACTCGAAACGTGTGTTCGCGTCCAAAGTTGGCCTTGTAGCGATCGTCAGGAATACGGCCTTGGTTGCCACTAGCGCGCTGTGCCTGCTGTTCGTGTTGCACGGCAGGCTTCTCCTGCTGTGGTTTTTTCTCTTCTTGCTGAGCCTTCTTCTCTTCTTGCTGCGCAGGCTTTTCCGGCTGAGCCTTTTTCTCGTCTTGCTGCGCCTGCTTCTGTTCCTGGGCAGGCTTGTCCGGTTGCGCCTTTTTCTCTTCCTGCTGGCCGTGTTCGTCTTGCTGAGGGTGTTCTTCCTGCGCGTAAACGGGAGCTGCGGCTCCCAGGGTCAAAGACAGAACTGCGGTGCCGATAATTCCTGCTAGTTTCATAGATGTTGCCTCCATTTACAGCTCATTGACTTTTCTCTTCGCGCCGGGCAAATCACCTACCGAGCCGGCGCGGTCCTCGGAGACTTCCGAATTCGTTTCGCCTAAGTGAAATATCTTTTTCATGAATTGCCCCTTTCGAGGCTACGAAACTAAGAGAAGAAGACTTCAGATGGCTGACTTAGCTCATAGAACCTGAAAGAGAGAGAAGCGATGCGTCTCTACCGTCATAATCGCTGAAGCGCAATAAAATAGCTGATCTGAATTGCTCACTTTGACCTTTTGATTCACCCCGGTGAAATCCGGGCGCCCTGGGCCAAACCCACCCAATTCGGCCAAAAACCGCTTTTGTCCCAAATCTTGTCAAGCCCCCTCAAGCACCCAATTCCCGCCAACCCGCTGATTCAGTGGCAGAAATAAATCCAAAAACTTGGCGGGTTTACCCCCTCGAATCTGCTAGTCTGAAAGTAGAGATCAAGTTTGGCGCAAGCTTCCCAGCTTGCGCCTTTTCTTTTGCAACGACTCTGATTCCAGCACTAACCATCAATGCGCAAAGCCAAGGCCGCTTCACCCCGACGCACCCGAGCGTCGCGGGAGAGCTCTGCCCGCAAGGCGGCCCAGGCGCGCGGCCTCGGCATCACTCGCCGAGGCGACCTTGGCGAAGTGGCCTTCGTCCACAAAGCCATGAGCCTCGGCTACGTGGTCGCCAAGCCCTACGGACAAATGCATCGCTACGACTTCATGGTGGAAGGCGGCAACAAGCTCTGGCGCGTCCAGGTAAAAACCAGCACCTGCATGCGCGACCACCTGTATCAGCTCTGCGTTCAACGCATCACCCACCGCCGCGTCGTCGCCTACAAAAAATCCGAACTCGACTTCGTAGTCGCCTACCTGATGCTCGAACAAACCTGGTTCATCCTGCCAGTAAGCGAGATCGCAGGCCGCAGAACCATCCTGCTCCCACCGCGCAATTTCCCCCGCAAGAACTCCATGGCCAAGTACCGCGAAGCCTGGCACCTCCTGGGCAAGCCCCACAGCCCAGCAATCCGCTGAGCCAAGGACACCCCGCAAGGGCCACGATTTCATCGCAAAAAACCCCTTTTCTCCCTGACACTGTCATCTTGAGCGAAGTAGCTTCGTCGCGAAGCGAAGAAGCTACGCAGTCGAAAGATCCCTACGGCGCCGCCAATCAAAATACGGCAGAGGGGAATTCCGACAAGCATGTGCGCGGTGGGGCAACGAACTTCCCTCCGCCACCACCTGTCATCCTGAGACAGCGGAGTCCTTGGCGAAAGCCAACGACTCCCAACGAAGGATCTCTGCACTCCCGCCGCCCCACATTTTGACCGCCATACGCTATTAGCGTATACTCAATGAAGGTACGCTAGCGGCGTAGGATTTGCTCATGGAGTTCATTGAGGCGCCCCCGTTTACGCGCCACTTGGCGCAGTACCTCGACGACGAGCAGTACCGCAGGTTCCAGGACACTCTGGCGAATACACCAGCGCTGGGCGACGTCATACCCGGTACCGGCGGATTCCGCAAGCTGCGCTGGGCCGACACTAGACGCGGCAAAGGCCGCCGAGGCGGGCTGCGTGTCATTTATTACTGGTTCGAAGGCCAAAATCAGATCTGGCTTATGACCGTTTATGACAAGAATGAAGCCGTCGATCTCAGGCCAGAACAAAGAAAAGCGTTGAAGGCAGCGGTCGACGCCGAAAAGAAATCACGCACACGGAGATGAGGACAGCACCATGGCAAACAAGCGGAATCTATTCGACGAACTAATGGACGGCGTAACCGCCATGAAGGCGCACCGCACCGGGAAAATCACCCTGCGGAGCTACAAGGTCGAGCCCCGCGCGCTGCCCGAGGTCAAACCGAAAATGATTAAGCAGGTACGCGCCCGCTTCCACTGTTCCCGCAGCGTCTTTGCCCGCAAACTCTTCACCAACGAACGCACCCTCGAAAAATGGGAGCAAGGCCGCGCCAAGCCCAATGCCCAGGCAGCCGCCCTGCTGCTGCTCGCAGCCAGATACCCGGACACATTCGAGCGCCTGGAGCAGCTGGCAAAGTAGAGAAGTACCAGTGTGGCGCGGACGCCCTCCCCCGCGAACTCGGGAAGGGCATGGCTTCAGCCATGCCGCCACGACTCTCATTTCGGTCTAGGCGCCGCAAGGGCGCGACTCCATTTGCATTATCGAGGGTTCCGGACGCCTTTCTCTCGATTACAATTCGTCGGATCCGCCCGAGCGCTCGCTGGGCCAGCCCCCGACGTAACCAACTGATTACACGGCGTAATGAATTAGGCCACATGATTTTGCACGCATTAAACGTTTATCATGTTCATAGATCACAGCGCGCATCGACGATAGCTTATACAACGAAAACTGCAGGAGGGTGAATCAAAACGATCGGCCAAAGGGGGCGCAAGTACCCGCACGGTCGAAAATTCCGCGTACCGAGACACTGGATTTGGGGTATGCTGGCGGACACTAAAGTGTGTGGCCGGTAGAGCCGAATACACTGCGGGACGTCAAAACGGACAGGGTCGAAAGGTTCGTTCGCCCTGATTAACATCGCACTATGTACATTTATCATAATGTCAGCCCGGAGAGGCCCGCGGTAGTTTTGTGACGGGCGTAACGGGCCACTGTTCACTAGTTTGCTGAGGAGAATTCGTATGGAAAATCCAGCCACGGGAAAGCAGGAAGAAAACACGACAACGCCGAAATCCGTACAGGATAGAGAAAAGGAGTTCAGCGAAGCAGTCGAGCGCGTGTACCGGAAGTACGGCAACGATCTTTCCGCATTCTTGCGTGACATTCAGAAGGAACGGGAACTCGTTAAAAGAGGCTAGGAGAGGGGGATCCGCAAGTTGATTGTTCCCCACCCATACTATCGGCTAAATCCTGCGCGTGCGGTTTATATCAACGGAACAATCAACAGGGAACTTCTTTCCCGCTTAACGCCGCAGATCCTGAGACTTCAAAATGACAGCCGCAATCCGATCACGGTTTACATTGACAGTCCAGGCGGCCAGGTTAGCGCGATGGAAACTATTCTGAGACTGTTGAAACTCTCGGATCAGGACTCATCCGGCCCCTGCCACATCATAACCACAGTTACGACGCGGGCAGCTAGCGCAGCTGCGGACTTGCTGTCCTCCGGCGACTACGCTGTCGCGTATCCCCATAGCGCGATCATGTATCACGGCATGAGGACGCAAGAGAGTAGCCCGCTGACCGTGGAGTCAACGTCTGTATTGACAAATATTCTCAGGCGAAGCAACGACATATATGCAGTGGAGTTGGCCAGGAAAATCGATGATCGGTTTTCGTTCAGGTTCCTGTTCGCACGAAGTGAATTCGCCAGCGTTCGCGACAAGCACACCAATCAACAACTCTCCGATCTCGCGTGCTTCATAGAATTCATCGACGACAGATTGTCAAGCGAAGCGAGAAAAGTATGGCAGAGAGCCAAAGACCGTCATGCAAGGTACAGCGACCTATTTGATACCGTTCTTAAGAAGGTTAAGGGCGACATTGGGAAAATGAGCACAGCACAAATGGAGGCGGCAGCCATCAAGGCCATCGCGGAGTTCGAGGTGAAGGCGAACAAGAACAATCCATCGTGGAGCTTCAGGGGTGGGGGTATTGAACGTCTGACGGATGATTTCTTCCTTTTCAACGAATTCCTGTCTGGTTTTGGAGGCGAACGCCTTCAGAGGTGGTCAGCAAATTGGGGGAAATACGTCATTCCCCCGGAAGTAGTTAAAGAGATCGAAGCCGTCACGGATGACAAAGAGCGATCGAAGAAACTGCATGAAACGGTTGCCCCGTTATTGGCGCCGCTCACATCGTTTTTCGCTGCGTTCTGTCATGCTCTCCAAGAAGGAGAGAATGAGTTGACGGCGACGGATGCGTACTGGCTGGGTCTCGTTGACGAAGTCGTGGGCGAAGATCTGTTGTGTTTGCGACATTTTGAAGAAAACAAGCCCGATCCTGCGCCAAACCCCGAGTGAGAAAAAAGAAGGCAAAAGGGACGAAGAAGTCGCAACTGCTAGGACCTAGACTAGACCTGTTGAAAATGACCACGACTCGCCGGAAGCCAACTAAAATCCTCGATCTGGCCCCTGATTTTCCGGCTGGCAGTTTGATCGAGAGCTTGGACGACATCATCGATGAAGATGCGGAAGCCGCGTGGAAGGAAGAGATTGCCCGCCGACTCGAAGACGTTCGATCTGGAAAGGTAAAGACGACTCCTTGGAATGAGGTCCGCCAAAAGGGACGTGCGCAGCTTCATAATAGTTAAGTTCGACTCCATTCCTCATTCGTGGGCGAGTCGCCCGCAACCACACGAGCGACTGTGGTTACTAAAGTCCCAAAATGGCACAGAAAAATGCGCTCCGGCGTTTGACGCTGCTCTCCTTTACTCTTTACACTCATGAATGTACGCCGGTGGCTTTGGGGGCTGACCGAATTGGCACGCGCTCCTGAAACCGCAGGCGGACACACCGAAAGGTAAACGTGAGCCCCACTGAAACCAGCAGCAGCACCAAGCGGGAGATCCAAGTCGAGATCCCGGCGGCCGAAGTTGCCCGCGAAACCGAGACCCTGATCCAGAAGTACCAGAAACTGGCCCGCATCCCCGGATTCCGCACCGGCCATGCTCCTGCCTCCGTGATTAAGCAGCGCTTTGCCGAAGGCATCAAGAGCGATGTCGTGGATGCGCTGGTGCCGCGATATTTCCGCAAGGAAACCGACAAACTCGGGCTGACCCCGGTGTCGCAGCCGCGCGTGACCGATCTGCATGTACACGACGGCGAGCCCCTGCGCTTTAAAGCCAGCTTTGAAGTGATGCCGACCATTCGGGTCGAAGATTATAAAGAGCTGCGCGCCGACAAGCCGGACACTTCGGTTACCGACGAAGAAGTCGAGCAGTCGCTGAAAAATCTGCAGGAGCAGCGCGCCACCTTCACCACTATCGAGGGAAGTCCGCTGGGCGATGGCGACTTTGCCCAGGTTTCACTCGACGGAAAACCGAAGGATGGCGACGGCGAGGCCGCAAGCTCAGCCAAGCCCGGCCCCACCGGGTCGAACCCCGTGCATATGGACGACATTCTGGTGGAGATCGGCGGTCAGGGAACGATGCCCGAGTTCACCGAGAATTTGCGGGGCTCATCCGCTGGCGACGAGCGGACGTTTGATGTGCATTACCCGCAGGACTTCTCCGATCAGCGGCTCGCCGGCAAGACCTTTACTTACACAGTGCAGGTGAAGGCGGTTAAGCAGAAATCCTTGCCGGAATTGAACGACCAGTTCGCCAAAGATTTGGGAGAATTTGCCGACCTTGCGGACGTACGGAAACGAATCCGCGAAGGCATGGAAGCCGAGAAAAAACACACCGCCGAGCGCGAAGCCAAAGACAAGCTGGTGGCGGAGCTGGTAAAGCGCAACGACTTCGAAGTACCCGAAGCATTGGTCGAGCACCAGATCGATATTCGTCTCGACCGCGGACTGCGCGCGCTCGCAGCCCAGGGCATGAAGACCGAAGATATGAAGAAGATAAATCTCCACCGCTTGCGGGGAGGGCAGCGGGAACAGGCTATACAGGAAGTGAAAGCCGCGCTGTTGCTGGAAAAAATCGCCGAGGAGGAAAAGATCGAGGTCAGTGATGCGGAAATCGATCGCGAGGTCGAAGCTCTGGCTGAGCAGTCGAAACAAACCCCGGAAGCCATCCGGTCGCGTTTGACACGCGATGGGGCGCTGGATAGAATCCGGAATAGAATCCGCAACGAAAAGACCCTCGACTTTCTATATCGTCAGTCCGCGTAGTTCGCTTCCGATCCCCCAAGAAGCTTAAAGTGCAGGGAGCAGAAGTGTGAAAGGCAAAGGTGACCAGTGCTTGTGCCCATGGTGATTGAGCAGACCGGGAGGGGGGAGCGGGCTTATGACATTTACTCGCGACTTCTACGGGATAATATTATTTTCATTGGGACGCCGATTGACGACAACATTGCCAATCTGGTGATCGCACAGATGCTGTTTCTGGCGCAGGAAGATCCGGAGAAGGATATTCAGCTTTACGTGAATTCGCCGGGCGGGTCGATTACGGCGGGTATGGCGATTTACGACACCATGCAATACGTCAAGAACGACGTGACCACGATTTGCATAGGGCAGGCGGCTTCGATGGCTGCGCTTCTGCTGGCGGCGGGAGAAAACAAGAAAAGACTGGCGCTGCCCAATTCGCGAATTCTGATCCATCAGCCGTCGATGGGCGGTCTCTCGGGTCAGGCCACGGATATTGATATTCACGCCCGGGAAATCCTGCGTATGCGGGAGATTACAAACCAGTTACTGGCCAAGCATACGGGGCAAAAGCTGGAAAAGGTGGAGAAGGACGTGGAGCGCGACTTCATTATGAACGCGCAGCAGGCTAAGGAATACGGAATCATAGACGATATCATCTATAAGACCAGATGAAGCGTATGATCGGCATTCGCCGATTGCATTCAGGAGGTCTCGGCGCAGAAAGATTTCTTCCCCGATTGCCCCAGGGCAATGATCGTTAAAGTGCCGGGAGGTTAAGGTAGCACCAAGGAGTTAAGCCGAGTGAAAAACAGAACAGGCACTGAGGAAATCCTACGCTGTTCGTTCTGCCATAAATCGCAGGACGCTGTTGCCAAGCTGATTTCATCGCCAAGCGACTATCCCCGGGCCTACATTTGCGATGAGTGTGTGGCGGTCTGTAATTCGATCCTGGAAGATGACCGCGCCGCAACGCCTGCGGCGGCAACACCCAACACGCTTCCCAAACCGCAAGAAGTAAAAACCTTCCTCGATGAGTACGTAATCGGTCAAGAGCAGACCAAGAAAAAACTGGCGGTCGCCGTCTACAACCACTACAAGCGGATCTACATGAACCGTCAACGCACCAGCGATGGGATCGAGTTGACCAAGTCGAACATCATGCTGATCGGCCCGACGGGGACGGGCAAAACGCTGCTGGCGCAAACTCTGGCCCGCATGCTGGATGTGCCTTTCGCGATCGTGGACGCGACCACCTTGACCGAGGCGGGTTACGTCGGCGAGGACGTGGAGAACATTATCCTCAAGCTGCTGCAGGCGGCGGATGGTGATGTGGGGCGGGCTCAGACCGGCATCATTTATATCGATGAGGTCGACAAGATCGGCCGGAAGGACGAGAATCCGTCCATCACCCGCGATGTTTCTGGGGAAGGTGTGCAGCAGGCGCTGCTGAAGATTCTCGAAGGCACCATTGCCAATGTTCCGCCGCAAGGTGGACGGAAACATCCGCATCAGGAATTCACGCCCGTAGATACGACCAACATTTTGTTTATCTGCGGCGGCGCGTTCGTCGGACTGGAAAAGATTATCGGCCGGCGAGCAGGTAAAAAGTCGCTCGGCTTCAAGATGGGAGAAGAGACTGAAACTGAAGAGCCGACGGTGGCACGCAAACGGAATTTCGAACTGCTCAGCGACGTGCAGCCGGAAGACTTGATCAAGTTTGGGCTGATTCCGGAATTCGTCGGACGCTTGCCGGTGGTTGGAGTGCTGGAAGATCTGGATGAGTTTGCGCTGATTGAGATCCTCACCCGGCCGAAGAACGCCATCGTGAAGCAATACCAGCGGTTGTTCGAGTTCGAGAATGTACGGTTGAAGTTCAGCGAGGACGCTCTGCGGGCGGTGTCGCGCCAGGCCATGGCTCGCAAGGTGGGCGCGCGCGGGTTACGCATGATTTTGGAAGAACTGATGCTGGATTTGATGTACCATTTGCCGAGTCAGAAGAAAGTAAAGGAATTCGAAGTGACACAGCAGATGGTGGAGAAGCACAGTGCGTCGTTCGCGATGATGGAAAAGGCGGGATAGGGCAAGCTTCTAGCTGCTAGCTTGAACGCCCTCCGATATCGAGTGTGTAGGCTGAGAACGGAATGCATAGATCCTTCGCTTCGCTCAGGATGACAGCGTTGGGGGAGTGGTGACAGCGTGATTGAGATGTTTAGCGAGTAGCTAGAAGCCAGCAGCTAGAAGCGATTTTGGGAGACTCAGTGACCACATCCAAGGAAAAATTCGAGACTAAGAAGTTGCCCATGATGCCCATTCGGGATGTGGTCATCTTCCCCTACATGATGACGCCGTTCGTGGTGGGGCGGGAGTCGAGCGTGCATGCGCTCGAAGAGGCGCTGGCCGCGGACAAGAAGATCTTTCTGGCCACCCAGCACGACGCCAGCATCGACGAACCGAAGCCCAATGAGATTTATCAGGTGGGCACGGTGGTCAACATCGTGCAGAGCCTGAAGCTGCCCGACGGCAATATTAAGGTGCTGGTCGAAGGCATTGAGCGCGGCAAGATTCTGCAGGTCACCGAGACTGAGGGATTCATGCAGGCTTCGGTCCGCTTGGCTCGCTACGCCACCGAAACCAACCCGCAGATCGAAGCTGGAATGCAACGGGTCACGGGACTGTTCGAGCAGTATGTAAAACTTTGCCAGTCGTTGAACTACGAGACCATGATCGCGGCTGTGCGCATGGAAGATCCGGCGAAGCTCACGGATACGATTGCCGCCAACCTGCAGCTTTCGATCGAAGAAAAGCAGGAACTGTTGGAGATCTTCGATCCCGCCGAGCGCCTGAGCCGCATTGGCGATGTGCTCGACATCGAGATCGAGAAGCTGAATATGGATCGCACCATCCAGTCGCGGGTGAAGCGGCAGATGGAGCGGGCGCAGAAAGAGTATTACCTCAACGAAAAGATTAAAGCGATTCAGAAGGAACTGGGCCGCGGCGAGAAGAGCGAGTTCGACGAACTGAAGAAGAAGATCGACGCTGCCGGCATGCCCAAAGATGTGCGCGACAAGGCTGTGCAGGAACTGAAGAAGCTCGAAGCCATGCCGCCGATGTCGGCCGAGTCCACAGTTTCGCGTAACTATCTGGATTGGCTTTTGGCTGTGCCGTGGAAAAAACGGTCGAAGGAAATCCGCAATATCAGCCGCGCCGAGAAGGTTCTCAACGAAGATCATTATGGCCTCGAGAAGATCAAGGAGCGCATTCTTGAATTTCTCGCAGTCCGCCAGTTGGTGAAGAATCCCAAGGGCTCGATTCTTTGTTTCGTCGGACCGCCGGGAGTGGGCAAGACTTCACTGGGGATGTCGATTGCGAAGGCCACCGGGCGGAAGTTCGTGCGCATGTCGCTGGGCGGGGTTCGCGATGAGGCTGAGATTCGCGGCCATCGCCGTACTTACATCGGTGCGTTGCCGGGACAAATCATTCAGATGATGAAGAAGGCGGGGACAAAAAATCCCGTCTTCATGCTGGACGAAGTCGACAAAATGTCGATGGATTTCCGCGGCGACCCGTCGGCGGCGCTGCTCGAAGTGCTCGATCCCGAACAGAATTTCATGTTTGTGGATCACTATCTGGATGTCGAGTACGACCTCTCGCAGGTTTTCTTTATCGCGACCGCCAACGTCATCCACACTATTCCTCCTGCGTTGCAGGACCGCATGGAAGTGCTGCGGCTGCATGGCTACACCGAGCAGGAGAAGGTGGAGATCGCCAAGCAGTTCCTGGTGAAGAAGCAGATGGTGCAGGCCGGGCTCACCGATAAGAACATCAAGTTCTCGGACGAGGCCATATCCGGCTTGATTCGCTCTTACACTCGCGAGGCCGGCGTGCGCAACCTGGAACGCGAAATCGGGAACATCTGCCGCAAGATCGCGCGAAAAGTGGTTAAGGAGGGCGTGGATTACAACATCGCCATCGCACAGGACAACGTCAACGATTACCTGGGTGTGATCAAGTTCCGCGATACCCTGGCGCATGAGCGCAGCGAAGTGGGATTGGTTACCGGGCTGGCCTGGACTGAGGTCGGCGGGTCGATTCTCAGCACGGAGGCTACCGTCGTCGACGGCAAGGGCAAACTCACATTGACCGGCAAACTTGGCGACGTGATGCAGGAGTCGGCCCAGGCGGCAATGTCGTACGTGCGCTCGCGGGCGCACCGCCTTGGGTTGCCACGCGACTTTTACCGCAATATCGACATTCACGTGCATGTGCCGGAAGGCGCGATCCCCAAAGACGGTCCGTCGGCTGGAATCACTATCGCCACTGCAATCTCTAGCGCTCTTAGCAAGATTCCGGTTCGGCGCGATCTGGCTATGACAGGTGAGATTACGCTTCGCGGCAAAGTGTTGCCGATTGGCGGATTGAAGGAAAAGCTGCTGGCCGCTCATCGTGCCGGGTTGTTCGAAGTGATTCTGCCTCAGGACAACGAGAAGGATCTCGCGGAAGTGCCGGAGAATCTTCGCACCGCGATGAAGATGCACTTCGTCGATACCATGGACCAGGTGCTGGCTGTCGCGTTGGAGCGCCCGCTGCCCGAGCCGGTGCCTCAAGTTGAGGGTGCGCAGACGATTACGCCTCTGACGCCTCCGGCGGAAGGGTCCACGGCGCATCAGTAGGCTAGGCGCAGGTCAGGTTTAAAATACTACGCGCGAGATCCCTCGCCCTGCGGGCTTCGGGATGACGTCCTTCAAAAACCAAAATTGGCCATCGAACGCCACGGCTTGACAGCAGCGCACAAACACCCGTAGATTGACAGCACTTTCCAGCCTAGAATGAACCGAGGGGCGTACCGCCTCTCGGAGACCGTCAAGCAACGCCAGGAGTCTTGAACCATGTCCAGTTCCGAGGTGAGGAACGGAGAAGTTGGATTGTTCGGGGAGTTGCCAAGTGAACCGAGCGAGGCTCGAACGACAGGCATCCTTCCGTCGCAGACAATCAAAGAATTGATCGCCAGGGCTCAAATCACCGGCAACCGCCCAATCGTGGAAGAACAAATCCAACCGGCAAGCCTCGATCTACGACTAGGGGACATAGCTCATCGCGTCCGAGCGAGTTTTCTCCCAGGGCAGAGTGGCACCGTCGAAGCCAAAATCAAAGAGCTGCGGATGACCAGAGTAGATCTAACCAGCGCCGCCGTCTTCGAGAAAGACTGCGTTTATATTGTGCCCTTGCTGGAGGAGCTGCATTTGCCTAGTGGCATTGCGGGGAAAGCCAATCCCAAAAGCACCACGGGTCGGTTGGACATATTCACCCGCTTGATTACGGACTACGGCGTCGAATTTGACCGCGTGCCAGCGGGCTACGCGGGCAAGCTATACGCGGAAATTGTTCCCCGCACATTCACCGTCGGTATTCGGGCGGGCATGAAGCTAAGTCAGCTTCGATTTGTGCAAGGAAATGCTGACTCTCAGGATAAGGACATCAAGAAACTGGATCGAGAGCAGACACTCGTCTACATGGACGAAGATATCCCGGCCAGGGCGCGATTGGACAGAGGCCTGAGGATCACAGTCAACCTTGAAGCCAGCGAGAAGGGCGAGGTGATTGCTTATAAGGCGAGACGGAATGCTCCTATGATCGAACTGGATCGGATCGATCACTACCCGCCCGACGAATTTTGGGAGCCTCTTTATCAAAGCGCCAGTAAAGGCCTGATTCTCCACGCGGGGGATTTTTACATTTTGGCCTCGAGAGAAAAGGTGCGCGTTCCGCCCGACTTCGCCGCGGAAATGGTCCCGTTTGATCCCTCCGACGGTGAGTTCCGAATTCACTACGCAGGTTTCTTTGACCCCGGCTTTGGATACGGTACGAGTGACATAAAAGGTACGCGCGCGGTGCTGGAAGTGCGGGCACACGAGGTTCCATTCCTAATCGAGCATGGCCAGTTCGTCGGCCGTCTAAACTATATGCCTCTGCTGTCCAGGCCGGACAAGATCTACGGCGTCAAAATCGGGTCGTCGTACCAGCAGCAGGCGCTCGCGCTGAGCAAACAGTTTCGGCGGCAAACGTAGCAAGCTACGTTTCTACGGAAAATCGTTTTAGAATGTGGGCGTCCGCCGGGGGTCGCGCATGGAACCCAATCTTCAGCCAGTTCATCCCAACAGGTCGTTCTCCGGTGCGACGGGATTGATCGTTGCCGTTGGCGTGGTGGTGATTCTTCTGATTGCACTTCCGGCGTACCGCTGGTTTTTCCTGATCAGCCTGGCAATTGGGTTGGTGGTGGCGGGAATTCTCTTTCTGTGGCATAAGCTGAGGCCGATCCAGGAAAAGGATATCGAGAACAAGCGGCCGCTCGGGTTGGGATAGGATTTGCGCTTCGCTTGCAAGTTTGGCGGTCGAGACTGCACACTGTGGCATGCGCGTCTTGGCTCGATTCATGATGTCGGCGATGGACGCTATCCACTTCCCCGCTCCCACCCTGCCGGAAGTTGCCTTCCTCGGACGATCGAATGTGGGCAAATCGAGTGTGATCAATTCGCTCGTCGGTGCGAAGCTGGCGAAGACCAGTTCTACGCCTGGGCGGACGCGGAGCATAAATTTCTTCGAGCTGCGGTGGGCGGGAAAGCCGCAGCCCGAATTGATCTTCACGGACCTGCCCGGTTATGGGTATGCCAAGATCTCGCGGGAGATTTCCAGCCAGTGGGCTGGGTTTATTGAGCCTTATCTGGAGCGGCGTGCTTCGCTGGCGTTGTGCCTGGTGCTGGTGGATGTCAACGTGCCTCCGCAGGAGAGTGACCGGCAGTTGCTGGCTTTTCTAACTTCGAGCGGGAGGCCGTTTTTGATTGTTGGCACGAAGAGTGACAGGCTGTCGGGGAACCAGTTGCGTAACTCTCTGCAGACGCTCGCACGAGAGTATCCTCAGGCGCGGATTGTTCCTTTCTCCGCGAAAAGTGCGGCTGGGCATGAGGAGTTGTGGAAGGAGATCCGGGCCGCGGTCGAGAGCCATCGCGCCTGAAGTCGTGCCCTTGCCTGTCTACGCGAATTTCTCAATTGGCAAACATCCGTTATGATCTAGCAGTCTATGGCTACTTATCTGATTACTGGAATTGCGGGTTTTATTGGGTCGTCGCTGGCGCGGGCGGTTTTGGCGCAGGGTGACAATGTGCGCGGAGTTGATAATTTTTCTACCGGGAAGCGAAGTAATATCGCCGAACTGCTGGATCGAATTGACGTGCGCGAGGCCGACCTGCTGGATCTTGAGGCGATGCAGTCGGCTTGCAAGGGGGTCGATTACGTTTTTCATGAGGCTGCGATTCCCTCCGTCCCGAGATCCGTGCTGAATCCGCTGGAGAGTAATCAGGCTAACGTGGATGGAACGGTTAACGTGCTGGTGGCGGCTCGCGATGCGAAGGTGAAGCGGGTGATTTACGCGGCGTCGTCTTCGGCTTATGGGGATACTCCCACGTTGCCCAAGCGGGAAGACATGTCTCCGAATCCGATTTCTCCCTATGCGGTGGCGAAGTTGGCGAGTGAGTATTACATGGCGTCTTTCTTTCGCTGCTATGGATTGGAGACGGTGGCGCTGCGGTATTTCAATATCTTTGGACCGCGGCAGGATCCGTCATCTCCGTACTCCGGAGTGCTGGCCAAGTTCATTACCCAGATGCTGAAGGGAGTACAACCGACCATTCATGGCGATGGTGGGCAGAGCCGCGATTTCACTTACGTGGATAACGTGGTGCATGCGAATTTGCTGGCTTGCAAAGCGCCGGCAAGCGAAGTGGCGGGAAAGGTGTTCAATGTGGCAACGGGCACGCGCATTGATCTGGATGAAATGTTTGGCGTGCTGAAGAAACTCACTGGCTATCCCGGCGAGGTGAAACATGGTCCGGAGCGCGCGGGAGATGTGAGGCACTCGCTGGCTGATCTGTCCCGATCGGAAAAACATCTGGGATACAAGCCGCAGGTGAACTTCGAAGAAGGGCTGCGGCGCACTATCGATTGGTATCGCTCGCGGGAAAAGTCAGCGAGGGCGTGAGGAGGCAGGCGGCAGGCTTCAGGCCTGAAGCTTTGGTGCGAACTGAAGCCTGACGCCTTATTCTCCGCTTTCATTACCTTGGTTATCTGTGGCCGGGTTACGCAGCGGACTACAGTTGCGGTATGACACTCTCGTCTATGGTGGTTTCTCGCGACTGGGCTGAAGTCAGTGTGTTGGAGTGCATTCTTGGTGGTTTGCACATTGGTGTGGACGTAGAACCGGAACCGGCGCGGGCTCGTGCCAAGCTGGCGAAATCCAAAATCGACGCGTTGATCGTGGATTGCGATCTCGATGGGACTACCAGTTTCCTGCGCGGTCTGGGAACGGGCCTCAATGCGGTGCCGCTGGTAATTGTCAGCGGTACGAATGGGCACACGCAGCAGCAGAATTCACTTGCCACATTTGTTTTCAAGAAGCCGATCTCGGTGGAGCAGGCGGTGCGGACCCTTTCAGCTGCACGCAACATGATTCTCGACGGCAGGCTCCGATACAATCGGCACGCTCTTGACCTGACGGTTTCTCTCGCTTACGGCTCCAGGAAAAAGGTCGAGGCCCATCTCATGAACCTCAGCCAAGGCGGAGTTGGGATCCGCCTGCCTCGTCCGGTCGCGTTGCCCGGTCCGGTGCGAGTGAGCTTTCAGCTTCCGGAGAGCAAGATTCAAATGAAGCTTCAGGGAGAGGTTGCCTGGACGGATAAGATGGGCAACGCCGGAATTCGCTTCTTGCAGATGACTCCAGAAGTGAAGCGAGACTTGCAGCTTTGGCTGGCGCAGCAGTATCTCACCCATTAAATCAGGATGATTGAGCGACGCACTCCTTTGTCGCGCGCACGGTTCTATGCAAATGAGTAAGTGCAGAAATCCTTCGCTCCGCTCAGGATGACAGCGTGAATTGTGTCGTGGAACTTGGCAGAGTACATTAGCGGAATCGCGGATGGTCTTCTTCTTCGCCGTATATTCCCGACTCGAAGCACGCCATGCGGGCCAGATGCTCGCCGGGGGTGCTGCTGAACCAGAAGACAAACAGAAACCAGTAGAGGCCCACAAAGACCGCCGTGACCACGATGGCGAGGGGTAGCGTGACCAGCCATGTGGGTAGGACATCGGTTATGACCATTGCCATCACGGCGAAGAGCAGGACCGCACACAGCAGGATCAGACCGTCCAGCATTTTCGAAAGCGCGTTCAGGGAAATTGGAATCGGGCACCAGTGAAGCCGCACGCGGGGCGGCTCTGGACGCGGCAGAAGAATCGGAGTGGCCACTGGCGGCTCAAGCGGAATGGCCGGTCGTGGAGCGGCTGAAAACAGCAGTTCGGTCGCGCCCTCGGCATGATTGCCCTTGACCGCTGCCGACTCGCAGGGTGCGAACAGATACGCCGCTGAAAGAATCTGAATAAAGACCCACTCTTTCAACAGACGTTGGGAACGCTCGGGCAGATCGACGAACTGGACTCCGGCTTGTCCCCAGGAGTCGGTCCAAGCGATTCGCCCTGCAGCTTCGATGCGCAGCTTTGGAGATGGCAAGTCAAAGCGAACTTGAACCGGTTGATCAGGAGTCAGTGGAGTGACGGTTTGCATGGCGATCCCGAATTCGCTGAGATCGCGGAGAATAGCTCCGTTCGCGGCGTCAAGGTTCACGTGGGCCAAGGTGCGAATCTTCTGCCGATAAGGGCGCCGCGAGATGCGTGGGACGCCCGCCAGCTTACCCCTTTGGGATTCGACCAGATTCGACTGTGGCTCCATGACTAAATCTTAGCCTTGACCAGGACGCGCCTCAGTAACCGTGGAGGTTCGGGCTTCAGGAAGCGGTGCGATGAATGGCGGGCTCGGTTTCAGGAGGAGTCCTTTGGGTTCGAGCCAGATCTCGGGCGATGAGGCGATTGAGGTCATAGCTGTAGGGTCCGAAAGCGCGGAAGGCTTGCTCATCAAACAGACGTTTGATCCCACAACCGAGGCAAACCTGATACGAGTGATCCTGGAAGCGAACCGGCCAACTCATCTTGCCATGCCAGCAACCGCGGAAGATCACTACTCCAGCCGCTCCCAGCCCAGTAGCAACCACACCCAGAGGCCACAACCAACCCGACTTCTTTTTCTGTTCACTCACCAGCCACTACCTGTAAGTCCTTCCAAAGGCTAAGGATATGCTGAAATCGAGGAGCGCGCAATGGTTTTTCGGAAAGCTATGAATCGGCAAGGTTTCCGCAGCTTACCAAAGAGCATGGCGACGATCCTTACCTTCGTGCGCCGAAAATATTGCGATTACCGCCAAACCCTTGTAACTTACGAGTAATGCCACGGCCGAAGGCAAGGAACTCCGCAGAGACCATTTGCGGAAGTTCAAATGATGAATCAGAAAAATATTTCTCCCCCAAGATTGACGGTCAAATTGAGCGTGAGGCCAGCCGACTAAGACTGATCGTCTCGAAGAGCGTTTTCCGCTATTCCCATGTGCGCGACTCTGAATAATGCGGGCTTGGAGCTGATTAAAGAAGAAGCCGTGGAAGTTCCCGCACGCGCAATCCGAACTCCTTCGCCATCGCCAACCGAAGCCCTGGGCCACGAAGCTTTGCAGGCTCTGCTCGCCTTCTCTGCCCTGCACGAACAGATACGTACGCGGCGTGCAAAGCAGCAGCGCAATGGCGGGCGCCCGAGCGAGGATGATTGGCAACTCGAGCAATTCGTCCTGGATGAAGTGCTGCAACTGGTGGCAGAGCGCGCGCTGGCAATCACTGGGGCTAACGGTGTAGCGATCGCATTGGCGGAAGGCAATGCCATCGTCTGCCGGGCTTCAGCAGGAAGCATCGCACCGGATCCGGGAATTCGCCTCGATCCGAACTCAGGGTTTTCGGGGGAATGCCTGGTGTCCGGCCGCATCGTGCGCTGCGACGATGCCGAGAGCGACCCGCGAGTGAACGTTGCAGCTTGCCGCCGGCTTGGCGTCCGCTCCATGCTGGCCGTGCCGCTTTCGGCGAAACAAAGTGTCATTGGTTTGATCGAGGCCTTCTCCAATGAGCCCTATGGATTCAATGACAGCGATGTTCGCAGTCTGGGCCTGCTGGCGGAGTTGATTCTTTCCGCGATGAAGCCGGAAGAGGAAGACCGGCTGAGCGAGATTTCACGGCGAGTCGTCCATGCGGCCGCAGTCGAGCCTGAACAAACTGCGGAAAACGTCGATCCACTAATCTCAGAAATGAATGGCTGCTCCCTCCAAGGTGAGGGTTCTTCAGTAGCCAGTGAAGCCGCAAAGGTGGTGCCGGAATCACCTGCGGACTTGGGCCGCAGCCCGGAATCTCTAGACCCGAAGAAGGTTTGGGAAGAAAGCCCGGTCGAGAATTCAGAATTGGTTGCAGTTGAGGCCTCGAAATCAAACGACCATCCCGTCGCTCCAGCAGAGCATGCCCTTGCAGAGCGAGCGGAACTCGACCATTCCCGGCCCGGCCTTGCAGTGGTTGCTGTGGTCGTGTTGTTCGCGATTGCTCTGGGCGCGGGAGTCTGGTGGACCCTAGGCCATCGTGCGCACTCAGCAAAAGCAGAGGCTCGGACGGCTACACCGGCAGTCCCGCTCCACACTTCACAGCCCGCAACCTCGCCCGCGGAGCCAGTTGCAAGCGCGCCGGTGCCGGCCGCAGAAACGGTTGCAGAAGATTCGGGCGACACTTCGCCGATAAATGCGGAGGAAGCTGGTGTGCTGCCTCAGGTCACTGGCATCCGGCATTGGTCGTCCGCCGACTCCAGCACCGTGGTGATCGACATACAGGATCAGGTGCAGTACGAGGCTCATCGGCTTCCGCACCCAGAACGAATTTATTTCGACCTGCACGACACTACGCTGGCGGCGGCGCTCTCGAATCGGATTATCGCGGTGAACGATGCGCTCCTGCAACGAGTTCGCGTCGCGCAGCCAATGGCGGGTGTGACCCGCGTAGTGCTCGAGACCAACGGCGCATCGGATTTCTCAGTCAGCCTGGAACCAAACCCGTACCGTCTGGTGATTGAAGTTCGCAAGCTTGGAACGAAGCCCGGCCCCCGAACCAAGGTCGATCTTTTCGCTCCAGTCAATTCGGCGCCTTTGGACCAGACTGCAACCAAGCAAGCTCCATCCAATCTGCCTCCGGCGGATCAGGTTGCGGTGAATCAGAAGCCGGCCAATATTCCTTTGAACCAAATTCCGCTAAGTGCCGTCCCGTCCCTTTCTGTGCCGAAGCTGCGCATTGTGCTCGACGCTGGCCATGGCGGTTGGGATCTGGGTACGGTTGGCCGCAAGGGACTGTTGGAAAAAGATCTGACGCTCGATATTGTGCAACGCCTTGGTCAGTTGGTCGAAAATCGCCTGGGGGCGGAGGTCATTTACACCAGGAAAGACGATAGCTATCTCGCGCTTGAGAAGCGCGCTGAAATCGCGAACGTGGCGCAAGCCAAGCTTTTCGTTTCCGTGCACGCCAATTACAGCGATTACCCCTCGGCTCGCGGCGTAGAAACTTATTACACGAACACATATTCATCGGTGAAAGCGAGAACCGAAGAAGCGGACGAAGCGGCGGCAGCAGGTGTGAAGGCCGTCGATTGGACGAATGTCGACATCCGCGAAAAGGTGCACGAGTCACGACGGGTCGCGGCTAGCGTGCAGCGCTCGTTGTATGCGATGCTCGCGGCGAAGAATCCTGGCCTGCCCAACCGCGGAGTCAAGGAAGCTCACTATGTTGTTCTGACCGGGACATCGATGCCAGCGATTCTGGCCGAAGTTTCGTTCGTGAGCAGTCCAACCGATGAGAACAATTTGCAGAGCTCAACCTACCGCCAGCAGATTGCCGAAGCGCTTTATAGCGGGATCGCGCACTACCAGGCATCCAATCGACCGGTGAAGATTGCTAGTGCCTCGCCGAAGGCGACAGGAAGATAAAGCACATCTTCTTTGCTTGAGTGTTTCAGTGCTGTGCTCCGACCCCGCCATACTTCTCCAGCCACTTCAACTCTTCCCGCACTTTGATCTTCCCGTGCCACGGATTCTTGTCGAGTTCGTGCCCCTCTCCCGGACCCGCTCCCGGAAAGATCAGCAGCGTGCTGGGAACGCCGAGAGAATACAACGCGCGATCAAGAAGGTAGGCTTCTGCCACTGCGACCCGTACATCAGCGGCCCCGGCAACGATGTGCGTGGGAGTGCGCACTTTATCAATCTGGAAAATAGCTGCTTCGTCGTGATAGCGCTGCGGTGCTTCCCATGGCCGTCCGCCCAGAAAGTAAGCGTCATCGAAAGTCGTGTCATCGTTGCCCCAGTTGGCGACATTCTCCACCGCGCCCGCACCCGTGACTGCGGCCTTGAAACGAATGGTCTGCGTGATCAGCCAGTTGGTCATGTAGCCGCCGTAGCTATAGCCGCCCACAGTAAGGTGATCGGGATCGGCGATTCCTTCTTTCACCAGCGCGTCCACGCCCTCAAGAATGTCTTTACCCGGACGGGAAACAATTTCAGGAACGATTCCCATGAGAAACTTGTCGCCGTATCCCTCCGATCCGCGATAGTTGGGCTCGAACACCAACCAGCCCTGAGTCGCGGCCAAGCGGTCCCACACGTACCAGTCGGCTTCGAAGTGATTGCCGTCGGCATCGTCCGGGCCTCCATGGATGAAGACGAACATGGGCAGATGTTTGGCTTCGAACTTTCCCGGTGGGTACATCAGCATCCCTTCGATCGGAGTTCCGTCGTCCGCTGTCCAGCGATAAGACTTGGCCTTAGGCAGATCGCGTTCCGTGAACAATTTGTTGAAGGAAGTGATGGGACGGGCCGACTTCAGCGCCTCGGGGCTGTCTGCCAAATACACTTCCAGCGGCTCCTGGATCGCCGAGTGTATGAACGCGACTCGCCGCGAGTCTGAACCCAGCACGGGACTCGCATAAGTACCGGCCCTGCCCGGCAGTTGCGAGAAAGGCGCAGAAACCTTGGGCTGGAAATAAACCTGGACCTCGGTGCCAATTCGCCCCGCCGCAAGCACTCCCCCATCGGGGGTGACTGCGTATTCCTGCACCGCCCCTTCGAAATCAGCCGCCCACCGCTGCACTTCACTGGTATCCGCATCCACCCAGTGCAGCCGGATCTGCGTGTCTTTGTATTTGCCCTCGACCGAGCCGTATTGCACCTGGAAGAAAATATGTTTGCTGTCTTTAGCCCAGTGAATGTGGTGCTCTTCGGCTTGGTTATGAGTCACTTGCCGCGGTGGCCGATCGGGGGCGGCGTTTGCCAGCTCTACGGAATAGATTTCGTAGTCCTCGACTTTCTCCTCCCGTCCGGACACCGACTCCGTTTCAAAGGCCAGCCTGTGCCCGTCGGGTGAAGCTTCGAGCTCAGCTACATGCCACGGAGTTTTTGCCAGCGGGTGCGAGCCGGGAGTTGTGTCCGACTGATCGTCGGAATCCTCGGCTGCCTTGGTTCCGTCCGCCGCGCGCTGGGCGAGCACATCTGCAACGCCAATACTGAAGATCATGTCGCCACGTTCAGCCGCCCGATACTGCACGACGTCCTTCCACTCTTTCTTGTATGCATCTTTCTGGGACTTGGTCCAGGGAGTGCGCGTAGCAAAATACAGAGTGCTCGAATCGGGAGACCAATCGAACGAGTGCACTTCTTCTTCCCTCTGGGTCACGGGGAACGCTTCCCCGCCCACCGTCGAGATCAGATAGAGCTGTGCGACTGATTCATCCTTCGAACCGCCGTCGTCTTTGGCCTTCGCGTTGTCGCGTTCGGAGAAAAACGCGATCCAGCGCCCGTCTGGCGACCACTTCGGCGAAGTGTTATCGCCCAGTTGCGTGAGTTGCGTGAGTGCGCCACCTCCGTGACCGTCGTCGCGGTAAAGCCAGAGGTCGCGACGATAGATGCCCTGGTCCCAATCAGCGCGTTCGGTGCCGATCACAACCGAATTTCCATCGGGAGAAATCGCCACCGCCAGCATATCGACGTAGTTGAAGAACTCATCAAAGCCAAGCTTGGGCTTCTCAGCAGCCTGAGCAAAGTTGAGAGCAAATACAACCAGAAAAGAGACGAGCAGGAGCCTTCGATTTGTCATGGGCCGAAACAGAGGTATACCGGAGGACGGAGCGCTTGTAAACCCGAATCAAACGCCCTGAACCGCGAGTTACATAACCAACCGCCAAACAATGCCAGCGCCAAACTCGGGCAACCCTGGTTACCGCGCGTGTCAACTTCACGGCGCGAGCTCCGCGTTCTTCAGAGCATCGTCGAGGCCCTGATTGCTTTTGGGTGCGCCGCCTTCGATGATTCGCCAGCCATCGTCGTATAGGCGAAAGCCCACCGTGGATTTGTACTGCACACCGCCGACGTAAAGCGCGGCTCCCACTTCGTTTAGCGGAACCCACTTCCACAGGAAGTCCACATCGGCGGCGTTGCCGTTTCTGCTGATCCCCGTGATCCCGGTCAGCTGTCTGCGGGCCACCGGCACGCCGAAGAATTTTGCGTCAGCCGCTCCGGTGGGGATCAGGTCGTGAAACGTCTCAACTCCGATCGGAGTCAGCGCGACCTCCCAACATGGCGGAGGACTTACGTCCGGCGGGCAGGGGCTGCTCGCGCCAGTAATCCAACCACGTCGCTGCAACACCAGATACTCGGGCGCGATGTAATCCTTGTTCGAGATCACGCCGGTCCGCAGCCAGAACGGTTGCGTGCTCTTGAAGGTTTCGGCGCTAGCAATCAGATCCGAGGCCAGCCGCCGCGTCAGAAAGTCGCGAGGCGAGCAACCGGTTAAGAAGAGCAGTCCCACGCCGAGTACAATTCGCAGTTTCCCCATGAAGTTGAACGTGTTGAACGTTCGGTTGCTTTCCATGCTGGAACCTTCACACAGCCGTTTCCCTCTGCAGTACAACGAAGAGGCTGTCTGCATGTTGGGATGCGGCTCTTACTCGATTGGGATCAATTCGTTCGAGTAGGTCGAAACCGTGGCCCGTCTTGTGGTATTCACCCTTCTGTGTTTTCTTTGAGGAGTGCTGAAGAGCGGTGAAAACATCTTGCTTGGAAATTAGTTCGATCTTGGGTTGACCTGGCAACGAACCAGCTAGAAACCCTTGGCCGTAGTAGTCGGTCAACGCCTGTCGGTCCGCGAGGAACCATGACTCCATGGCCTGAACCATCAATTGAGCCTGGTCGTCGTGAGCCGCTGGGGGTCGCCACTTGTCTCCCTCCCTGGATCCTAGATGCTCCCAAGGACTTCTTGTAACCGCTTCCTCGGAATCTACCAGAAGGACGATGTAATCTTCCGGATTTTGCTTTAATGCCAAACAGAAGTCCTTAAAAGCGGAAGCGCGATCTCCTGAGGCTATGACCGAGAAGGATCGGACTGGAATGACTTTTCCGAAAAACGATCGGAATGCTTGGCGGCACGCGCTTTTCGTGCTGCCTTGAAAACCACCCTCGACATAAATCCGCACGCTCACCAGCGATTCCCCCCGATTTCACCGGTGCGCCAGAGCTGTCCCAGCGTGTATCGTTTCAGCCAATCCGCAAGCTGGTCGGCGTCCAAGCGCTTGAGTGTTGATGAGCCTTCGTGTTTCTCGCAAACTATAACCGCGCTCGGAGTACCAGAAAGGTCGTCAACCAGACTGTCAGAGTGGGTGGTCACGACTAACTGCATTCGCTCAGATGCGCTTAAGAGAAGCTTGGTCAGAGGCCGCATCATATCTGGATGCAAACCTAGCTCGGGCTCCTCGATGCAGACCAGAGGCGGTGGATCGGGGTGTAAGAGAATGGTCAGAAGAGAAAGCCATCGAAGCGTCCCGTCCGAGAGGCGAGAGGCCGGAATGGTGATCCCATTCTCTTCCTCAACGCGAACGTCAACCAAACCGCCCTGGATTGGCGTCAGAATATCTTCTGCCCCCTGATAAAACATTTTCAAGTGTTCGAGCAGTTCCGATTTAGCCTTGGGCTCTGCGCGGAGCCTGTTTAGCATGAGACCAAGGTTGCTGATGTCTTCTTCAAGAAAGTCGTTCTTCTGTTCCGACCCGTATAAATCCCGGACTTCGGAATCGGGGCCAAAGTCCCAGTTCCTATAGAGTCGGAAGCTGCCAAAAAACCTGCCCAGATAGGTCACTTCCGGATATTGATCCGGATCTTGTCTTTGAGAGAGTATCGACTTTTGAGGGTCTATTTCCTCATGCTTTAGGGATCGCTGTCGCCCGGCCACGTTAAGTACTGGGCGACCGCCGTTGTAGTCGAAGTACAAATAGGGCTTGTCATGACCTTGGTCTGGCTTTTCGTTTTCGATTCGCTCGTCCACGATGCTCAGTTGCGCTCCTACCCGCGTAAATGAGAGCTGATAACGAATCGTACGGTTAACTCCGACTGGGCTGGCAACCGCTTCGAGCGTCGCAGTCGTACTCCTTCCCCTCAACTTTCCTTTCCAGAGCAACTCGGAAATACCGCCGCCATCCCCAACTTCGGCCGCAAAGTCCTTCGGTGTGCTCCGCAACAACCCGATAATCTCTATGAGATTCGACTTACCGGAGCCATTAGGGCCGATGAGCACATTCAGGTTCCCGAGCTCGATTTCTGGGGAGTTATCACCGAAGGACAGCAGATTCCGAATATGCAGACTTTTGAGTGTGTTTTTCTTCATTTTCTGTTGGGGGCATTCTACAGCGAGTTCTTCCTTCCGCGTCCGCGAAACCACACTCCGCTAGGAACCACGACGGATCCGCGAACTTCCCAGTGATCTTGCAGTCTAGTCCAGGATTGTAACCAAACGCGAACTGCGGCGCGGCAAGAAAGGACGATCGGTAATCTGTCCCTCGAATTGAGGCGCCCAACGGCCCGGGATTGAGGCGCTGCAGGACGGACAGCGCCCATCCGGAGTCAACCGGTATTCCTCGACGAAATAACTGCGCCGCCGGATCAGTGTGTCGCCGCAGTGGTGGCACCTGGTGTTTTCGTGATCTCCCACCATGCCGGGCAAGTTTCCGGCGTAGACGTAACGCAGCCCCGCCTGCTTGCCGATCTCGACCGCGCACAACAAATCCGTTGGCCGCGTGTCGTCCGGATCTTCCATCTTGTAATCTTTATGAAACGCGGTCACGTGCCATGGAATCTCGGGGGAGACGCTCGCCAGAAACTCCGTCAATCCACGCAACTCCGCTTCAGAATCATTGAAGCCGGGGATGAGCAACGTCACAATCTCCAGCCAAAAGCCCATCTGGTGCAGGCTGCGAATGGTCTCGAGAATCGGTCCAATGCGTCCGCCCAGTTCGTGATAGTGGCGATCGTGGAAACTCTTCAGATCCACCTTATACAGATCGATCCACGGACGCAGATATTCGAGAACCTGCGGCGTGCCGTTGCCGTTCGAAACAAATCCGGTGATCAAACCGGCAGCCTTGGCCTCTTTGAACACCGCGACCGCCCACTCGCTGGTGATCAGCGGCTCGTTATAGGTGCTGACCAGAACCTTTGCACCCTGCCGCAGCGCGTCCCGCACCAGCGCTTCCGGCGATGCTTCGAGGGGAGGCGAGACTGCATTGGGGTCGCGCAACGCCTGCGACGTTACCCAGTTCTGGCAGTAGCCACAATGCAGATCGCATCCCAGCATTCCGAAGCTGTAAGCTAGCGCACCCGGGTAGGCGTGGAAAAACGGCTTTTTCTCGATCGGATCGCACTGGACACCACCGACGTATCCCCAAGGCACGTACAGGGTTCCGCCGCGATTGTAGCGCACCTTGCAGACTCCGGGCTGGCCCTCGGGGATCGGGCAACAATGACCACAGGCGTAACAGCGCACCCGGTTGCGGTCGAGTTTCTCGTAGAGCTCACCTTCGCGCACGTGTTGGTCGACGATCTCGCGAAGGGTAGCCACGATCAGAACCTCTACTGACATTCTAAACCCCAATATCAAGGCCCGGAGGTCAAGCGTCGTTGACTCCTTATTCAGCGCAAGACTAGTAGTTTTTGCTGTTGAATCGTCTTCTACGAAGCACGATAGTTGAGTCGTAGGACTCTGCACTGCGTTGCGGTTCCCTGTTGCCCAATGGTGCCGCCTGATAGCACATGGGAGCCATTCCGTATAGCCGCAAAGGAGCCTAGTCTGGAGCACGTCGATAGCGCCGGGTTGGGGGTAGCATGGCAGTAGTCCGGATTCTCGTAGTGGATGACTTGGAACCTTGGCGTCGTTTTGTCTCTTCGACGCTCCAAGGGCAGCCGGATTTAGAGGTCATCTCCGGCGTCTCCGATGGCTTAGAAGCCGTCCAGAAGGCCGAAGAGCTTCAGCCGGACTTGATTGTCCTGGACATCGGCCTTCCGAAGTTGAATGGCATTGAAGCTGCCCGGCGAATCCGCAAGCTTGTTCCCAAATCCAAAATACTCTTCCTGAGTCAAGAATCTTCTGACGATGTGGTGCATGAAGCCTTCAGCCTGGGCGCACGAGGATATGTGGTTAAGATCCAGGCCGGAAGCGAGCTGCTTTCCGCCGTGGAAGCGGTTCTGCAGGACAAGCAGTTTGTCAGTAAGGGATTGGCCGCGCAAGAGCTCACGGAGCCGCGTGCAAGCCTGGAAGGCTACCGCTTGTCGGTGGACGCAAGCCGTGACGGCCTCTTTTGTGTAGAGATGGATTCTCCTATGCCCGTGGATTTGCCCGAGGACGAGCAGATTCAACACATTATCCGCGACTCTTACATAGCCGACTGTAACGATTCACAGGCCAAGATGTATGGTCTGAATTCGGCACAGGATCTGATCGGCAAGCGGATGACCGATATGGTGCTGCCCGATGATCCCAATAATATCGAACTCACGCGGACATTTATTCGGTCCGGCTATCAGGTATGGCAGAGGGAATCGCACGAAGTCGACGCCCAAGGAAAGCCCAAGGTGTTCCTGAATAGCATGACAGGCGTCGTCGTTGACGGAAAGCTGGTATTGACCTGGGGCGTCCAGTCCGACGTTACCGGCCGAGCCTGACCGGGCAGTAGCCTCCGCACGTTGCCCCACTTCTGTTACCTAAATGTGCATCGTGTTGCACCTGCCGAACCTGCCAGGGGCCAGGGAATAAGGGCTAAGTGGCGGCTTTCTAGCAGTTTGCGAAAGCTGGACGCGATGGTGTTCAAGCTGCATTTCCCCTGATGCCCGCTGCCTTGGGGCGCAGATCGGGGTCTCAATTGTTAAGCTGGACGCAGGACACCGTGGTCGCAATCCCGCAGGCGTTGCCTGCGCCCAAACCAAAGCGCAAACATCCGCTGCTCCCGGTTCTGATCGTACTATTTCTGGTTTCCTACGGGTTGATGTGTCTGCTGGCGGTGGAACAGGATCGGACGATTTCTGCACAGCGTTACTTGATCCGGTCTCTGCTCGGCGACAGCTCGGAATTGAGCAATCTTAAAGGTAAGTTGATTCAAAAGAAGTATGCCGATGCCCAGGCCCAGGCTAAGGCAGGAACTCGCTCCCAGGCGCAAACTCCGTTGACCCAAGTCCCGTCTACCCAGGCTCCAATGACCCAGGCTCCAATGACTCAGGACAAACCGGGAGGCAACGCCCAGAGCAGCCACAATGCAGGCAAACCGCGAAAGACGGTGCCGCCGAAGCCGCCATTAGGCATTTCGGACATTGTGGACGGACGCAGGATCGTGGAAACGATCTGAATTTCAGGGCCAGGCGAGTATATGAAAGCCCTGGCAACGCTACTATTAGCTCTATCCGTACCCGGTTCCAAGTTCGCGACTCCTCCACCCGCGCCGATTGATCTACCCGCAGTCCACCACGCGCGTGCGGGCGGTATGTGGTACATGGCGGAGACTGGTCATGCCGTTTTCTGCTACGGACCAGTCATGCTGGTGAAACAGCCAAACGGCGACTTGCAGCATGTCGCGACCTTCTGCCGCGGCAATCAGGCCGTGGTCCCTTTGAAGGACTGAGCGGGCCTCCGCGCCCAATTCCCGGAAATTTCCTACGATCCGTCAGAGGTCTTGCCGACGGCGACTCACGAATTTTTCCGACGTCCTGTACATTGTTCTCATGGCCAAGTTCGGGAAGCACATTTTTATCTGCGGGAACCAGCGGCCGCCGGGGCATCCGCGAGGCTGTTGCGATCCAGAGGCAAAGGCAGAGTTACAGAAGCTGTTCAAGCAAAAACTGGCGGAACGCGGGCTAAAGGGAAGTGTGCGCGCGAATCAATCCGGGTGTTTGGATCAGTGTGAGCACGGTCCGAACCTGGTGGTCTATCCCGAAGGCATTTGGTACGGCGGAGTGACGCTGGCAGACGTCGACGAAATCGTTGATTCGCACATCGTGGGCGGAAAACCCGTCGAGCGGTTGATGATGCGAGACTCCTGCATCAACACATCGGCTTGCGAGCACAGGTCAAGGCCGGCGCCGGCAGAGAAGGAGAGCCAGACGTAGCTTAACTCAGAAGGACTGACGCAGAGACTGTCAGTTCCGGGTTAGTTCACCCTCTTTCTTACCGGCAATGGTGACGAACCGAATCACGCCCTCGCTATCCTCGAAAATCAGCCCGGTTCCTTTAGAGTTCACGACTGCCGTGACCAGACGACCATACGACTTGGGGATTCCCCCTTGCGTCGGGGTTTGGTCATAGCGGGCCAACTCCCCCTCTTTCATGCCGGTTATGCTGACGAAGCGAATCACGCCGTCGCTGCCTTCAAAGACCAGGCCAGTACCTATCTGGTCTGCAATCGCCGTAACCAGACGACCGTATGATTTCGGCACAGTACCGCGGGTTGGGGTTTCGGCGTAAGCGACAGTCGCGCTCCTGTTTCCAACCAGGTATCCGGCGACAAACAAAAGCGCGGTACCTAAGACGAACAGAATCCTATTTCGCATGAACCCTCCTTGGTCGGTGCCACGCGTCATTTTGGCAGGACTAGAATCTTGTGCATCATGCCAAGATCCTCGTGCAGCAGGATATGGCAGTGAAACACAAAAGTACCTGCGATCGTTGGATCGCGGAAATCGAAACGAGCCTTGAAGCTGTGGTAGGGATGACCCGGGCCCTCCCAGAACGGAACCTCAATCGTGTCGCGTAGGTCCTGATCGGCGACGGGCTGTCCGTCGACTTCCAACACCTTGAAATGGATCTGGTGTATGTGGAAGGCATGGGTCTCAAGAGCGCGATTCTCCACGATCCAGTCTTCCACTGCCCCAACGTGGGTGGTGATTACGGGCTTTTCGTTGGCTTCAAACACCTTCTGCTTTTGCCCGTCCACGGTGATATAGAACTGGATGGGGCCATTGGTACCGCCGAATTCCTCCGAGAAGTAAAGTTTCCGCAGCGTGGTTGGTTTCTGCTTCTCCAATTCCGAGAACTTGATGCTCTTCATCGAGGCTTGGGGTATCGATTCGGCAGCGTCGACCGTTGGCTTTGTCTCTGCCGCTTCGTCCTCACCGCCGCTGACTTGAATCCGGCCCAGCTGTTGCTCGAGATCCGGGTTGCCAGTCGGGCCAGTTGAATACCCCAGTGCGATGAAAATCGCCTCGTTGTTTTGCGGAGGAGCCTGCACGATAAACTCCGCCCGGCCAGCCGGAGGGATCAGAATGGTTTCTTCGAATCGAGACTTGGGAAGAGGATATCCGTCGAGAGCAATCAACTGCAGCTTCTGCGGCTTACCATTGAACCACACCTGCAACGGCAGGAAATCCTGGATGGTAGCGTTGGCCACTCGCCAGAACTGCTTTTCGTTAGGCTTCATGTCGATGATGGGGGAAGGGAAACTAGGGGAAGCTGCAACCTGATAGTTGATGGTGAGTTGATAGGGCCCGGGCACCCATGGAACCAGGTACTGCTGCCGGATAACGAACACGCGCTCTTTTAGTCCAGCCACCTCAGGGTGAAACTTCTCCATCCCCTCGACAATTAGCGCCGCCGCCGCGCCGCCATTCACCTGAAACTCCGTGAAGCCGTGCACGTGGGGATGGTACCAATAAAGGCCAGGGGGTTCGTTCTTCGGGATCTGAATGTTAAATTGGAACGCCGGGTCGTTCGGCTGAAGCAGAGTCGTGAGCACATCGTCCTGATGGCAGATTGGCGGAACATTCAAACCGTGGAAGTGAACGTTGGTCGAAGACAACATCATCATTCCGCCGTCGCCGCAAACCTTGCCGGGCGTAGCAGGCATTTCCATCATCCCCGCGGAATCATCGGTCTCGATACGGTCCTTCACATCCAGCAGCAGCCGATCGCCCTGGTTGAGACGCAACGTTGGAGACTCCACGTCCCCTTTGCTGGTCGCATAGTTGAAGCAATAGTGGGTATAGCCGGCGTCATCGACCGAGTGCTTCATGGTCAATTCGGCATTAAGAACGCCATTCACACTACTGACACTGAGGGCATCCTGGACCACGGTACCGGCGTCAGGGCGTTTGGGACACTGCGCCTCCAGGTTCGAAAATGAAAATCCACACACTAGAATCACAAGCACGTATCTCATCAACATAGATCGCATATTCAACTCCTCATGTCTCTGAAACTCCACCAGGTAAAAAGACCTGACCTTGTGTTAGAACGGCCGGGGTGGAAAAGCTCCAATCGACAACAACCCCGGACTGTTTGGATCTAATACAGGCGAGTTCGAAGCTTCCTTAAGCGTGCACTTCCCGCCCGCCGATGTCACTTTAATCTCCGCGATCGAGGACGGCTGGCCGAACTCAGCAACGTATACCGTTCCCCCGGTCCCGGTGGTTTCGTCCAACGCCAAAGATCCCAGATAGGACCAGTCTGTCACGTATCCCTTGAGGCTGCCCGAGACGCAACCTTTTGAAAGCTTACCCGTACTCATGTCAAAAAAGGCGGCAGTAATCTTGTCCCCTTGCGTGTTGCTGATGTACAGCAGCGTCCCGTCCGGACTTAACAGGATGTTGCTGGAACTAATCCCGTTTCCCAGGCGATAGACAACCGTTGGCGTTAACTTCCCCGACGAGATATCCGAGACCTCGACCACGGTGGATGTGGCAGTATCGCCGAAGATCGCGTAATGTCCATCCTGGGTAATATCGACGCCGCTGGGATAAGTGTTGCCGCCGTGCGAGCCAGTGGAATTTTGTTCATCCCCATTTGGCACTGGCACGCCTGTTGAAATGTTGAAGGATTCGATCGAGCCATCCCCATAGGTTGCGACCATGATGCTTCCATGGACGGCCATGCCGTCGATCACACCGCCTTGAAGGCCGCCAACGGTGATGTCAGCCAGAAACTTGATTTTGCAGCCTGGCAACACTTGAAAGGTTCCGATGGTGTTGGAGTCCGTGAAGCTGGCATACAGATAGTGGGCGTTCATGGCCAAGCCGATGCCGTTGGACTTTCCTTCATCGTTCTTCGAGCCTCTCGCGCTGCCACCAACTGTTAGGGTCGGCACAACCACTCCGACAATGTCTGCGCTCGTGGCCTGGGATGCGTAGATGCACTCTGCATTGCCGCTGTTAAGCACGTCCACCCGGCTCGCCGCAAAATAGCCGCCACCAATTCCGATGCCGCCAGTTGGTACTTTTGTTTTGAGTTTGAGTATTCCGTCGGCATCTACGGTGTAGATGGTGACATTCGTGGCAAAAGGCGGCGGCACATCATCATTGGCAATCAAATAATGGGGTTTGTTCGCACCAACTGCAACCCCGCTTACGATACAAAGCCCAACCAGCACCGCGGCCAAACGCGATGATCTCGCGGATCTCCTCATGATTTTCTCCAGATCCTCACGGATGGCCACCCCACTAGCGCTTCCCCTGCGCGCTTGATTTCAAAAAGGAAAATCCTCATACCGCAATCTCGAGCAAATGTCTGGACACGGAGCGCACACGCAACTCCTAACTGGTGTTAGAACGGCCGAGGCGGAAAAGCCCCAATCGACAACAACCCCGGACTGTTTGGGTCAGAGACCGGCGAGTGGGAGGATTCCGTCAGTGTGCACTTCCCGCCTGCCGATTTTACATTAATCATTCCGATGGAGGATGGAGCGCCATACTCGGCAACATACAGCACTCCGCCAGTTCCCGTCGTTTGATCCAGGGCCAACGACGCGACATAGGACCAGTCGGCGTCGAAGCCTTTGAGGGGGCGGGAGACGCACCCTTTTGAAAGTTTACCCGTGCTCTTATCAAAAAAAGCAGCGGTGACCGTCCCTGATTGATTGTTGCTTATGTAGAGGAGGCTCTCATCCGGGCTGAGCAGGACGTTACTGGAATTGAGCTCGTTTCCCAAGTGATAGACAGCCGTCGGGGCCAACTTGCCGGAGGAAATATCCGAGACTTCCACTATCGTGAACGGGGACGTATCGCCGAAGATGGCAAAGTGCCCATCTTGCGTGATATCGACACCGCTGGGATAGGTATTGCCAATGCGCGAGCCGGTGGAATTCTGTTCATCGCCGTTCGAGACCGGCTCCCCGCCTGAAATATTGAAAGATTCGATGGAGTTGTCTCCATAAGTGACAACCATGATATTTCCGTGGATTGCCATTCCGTCGATCACGCCGCCTTGCAGGCCCTTAACAGAAATGTCGCCAACAAACTTTAGGCTGCAGCCCGGCAGCACTCGAAAAGTTCCGATGTTGCTTGAGTCGGTGAAGCTGGCATATAGGTATTTGGCGTTCATTGCCAAGCCGACACCGTTGGAGGCACCGGTGTCCTTGCTGGAGCCAACCGCATGACCACCAATTTCCAGGGTCTTAATGACGATTCCCTCGATCTCGCCGGTCTGAGCCTGGGAAGTGTAGACGCACTGCGCATTCCCACTGTTGAGCACGCTCACCCGGTTGGCCGCAAAGTATCCCCCCGCGATACCGCCTCGACCGGTCAACACCTTGGCTTTCATGTTCAGCAGACCACTCGTGCCAACCGTGTAGAAGGTGGCGCTCGATGCCAGGGCCGGGGGCGAGTCGTCATTTGTAACCACGTAGTGGGACTTGCCGGCACCTGCCGCCATCCCGTTTGCAACAAAAACCCCGACCAGTACCGCGGTCAGACTGGGTAACCAAGACTTAAGGGATATCGTCATATACTTCTCTAACCTGCGAGCAAGAATGTCGCCCAATAAGATAACCACGAGTCATCCGGGACTTCAATAACAAATGACTCGTTCCACTCCGAGCGGCAACCAAGGATGAAAAAAATTGCGGAATTGTGGAAAACAATACCACCAAAGCGGGTCGTGCCCACACTCTCGAAAGCTCTTCGCCTGCGAAGCAAGACTTGCGGCAACAACATACATCACTATGCGAACTACTACCCTACTCCGTTTTTATCGAAGGCCAAGATCCTCATGTCAGCGACAAGTTGAGGATTGTCATTTCTGCCGCTCCTGTGCTACGGTAGTGGAAAGTTCACGCCTTCACAATCCACAATCACAGTCGCGCCGGGTTGTGGCCCGCGTAAAAAAGCGTGTCAAACAGGTGGTGCTATGGCTACAAAAGATGCGGTTGATTCGATGCCGGGCGAACGGACAATCGAGCCTGAAAGTTTCGCCAACCGGAAGCTGATTCGCCCTTCGCTAAACCGCACCGACCATAACCACGCGTCCGCGCCCGTGGCCGAACGTCGCGATCGCCCGGAACGATCTTTTGAGCGCAACGAGCGCAATGACCGGAATGGCGCTGGCCGCAAGGCGCCTCCACCTGAGCAAACCAACGCGGAAAATTTCTATTATCAGAAGCAGATGCAGGCGAGAACTCCGATGGTCATCGTCCTCCGCGATGGCGAAGAGATCCATGGCGTCATCGAGTGGTACGACAAGAGCTGCCTCAAGGTGAACTGCAACGGTTCGCCCAACCTGATGATCTACAAGCCCTCGATCAAGTACATGTATAAGGAAGGCGAGAACGCACGGAAATAGTTCTCAGGCTTCAGGCTTCAGGCTTCAGGCTTTGAGATCCTGCTTTTATTTGGGATACTGCTCGTCCTTGTTGCTGTGTGCCTACCCTGAAACCTAAAGCTTGGAAGCCCGGTTCTCTTCATTTAACTGAAGAGATAACCTCAGGTTGACAATCTCATATATCTTCCTTAGCATCAATCACTTGGTGCAATCGAACTGACTCCATTGCTTGGGGGGAGCCACCCGTGATCAAGCTTGACATCATCAACGAAGTGGTCAATAAGACCGGAATCACCAAAACCAAAGCCGAACTGGCGGTGGAAACCGTCTTTGGAAGCATGAAGCGGTCGCTCGCCAAAGGCGATCGCATCGAACTGCGTGGGTTTGGCGTGTTCAACGTGAGGCCACGCAAAACCGGTATCGGGCGCAATCCGCGAACTGGCGCCGAAGTTTCCATTCCGCCGGGCAAAGCCGTGCGCTTCAAGCCGGGCAAGGAGTTGCAGTCCATCGACTGAGTTCGGTTTCTCGCGTACGATGGAGATACGGGCGTTCCCGCCCGCATTTGCTCTAGCCCTGACAGCTGCGGAATCTTGATGCCTGAATTCCTTCCCCCAGTTTCTTCCGAGTATTACCGTCCGGTGGAGGTGTTTGTCGTCCAGCCTCCGAAGCAGCGTTACTGGCTGCACGTCGTCCTGCTCTTGGCCACGATCTGCACTACCCTCGTGGTCGGTGCGCGCATGGAATTCAACTTCGAGCACAACCAGCCACCGTTTTACAGCAGCGACGCTAACCTCTCCGACGTTTTTCCTCTGGCGTGGGCTCTGCAGTCATCGCATATTCTTTTGGGCATTCCTTTTTGCTGCACGCTCATCCTCTTTTTTCTTGCCCACGAGATGGGACATTATCTTTGCTGTCGCTACTACGGTGTGCACGCGACGCTTCCCTTCTTTATTCCCTTTCCTACTTTTTTCGGCACGATGGGAGCGGTTATTCTAATTCGCTCTCCGATCCGGTCACGCACTGCGCTTTTCGATATCGGAATCGCCGGACCAATCGCGGGATTTGTGGTGGCGACAATTTTGATGTTTCTGGCGTTGCCATTTTCAAAGCTGCTGCCGGCAGGGACACATTCTGACATTCAATTTGGATACCCGCTTATTTTTCGCCTGGCGTGGCTTGCGCTTCCGCTCGCTCCCGTCCATGGTGCGATTGGATGGCAGACGGTAAATCTTCATCCCATAGCAATTGCAGCCTGGATCGGCATGTTCGCAACCTCGCTCAACTTGCTGCCCGGCGGCCAACTCGACGGTGGGCACATTATCTTTTCCCTCGCGCCCCGGGCGCACAAAACGGTTTCGCGGCTGACGATCCTTGCGCTGATCCCGATGGCGCTTTATTTCTGGGCAGGATGGTTGATCTGGGCGGTTTTGCTGCGGATCAGCGGCATGCGGCATCCGATGGTGGCGGAATGGCCGGGAGTAACGGGCGTCCGCCGCTGGATTGCAGGATTCGGTCTGGTTATGCTGATCCTAACTTTGGCGCCTGCGCCTTTTGCACATAGCTCCTTACTGCAAGTCCTGCGCGAACTGCGCGGTCAGTAGGGCGTGCGAAGCGTATTTGTCTCCGCCTGTAAGGGCAGGATGCCGGCGCTACAAGTTATCAGTAACTCCCGCGAACAAATCCGTCTCCTGTTCTATCAAGCCGGGAGTCACTCTGGCAACGAGATGGAACATCTCGTGACGTCCGCGCTGACGAACGTGGGATTCGAACAGAGACCACAGGGGCGTCTGGCTGGTGTGAGCCTTGAACGCGGCAATCTTGCTCTCGAGATAATCTCCGATTTCAATGATCGCGGTTGCCGGCGGCAGGGTAACCGGTTGGCGGTCGGGCAGGGTGAAGTTCGTTGTGCTGTAGTAGAGCTTCTGAGCCCGGTGCGGAGTTATTTCACCGCCGATCTGGTCGGGATACCGGTTGCTGCGTCCGGCCCAGTGAAACGCCAGCGTGGCGAAAACCGAAGTCATGGAATGATCGGTATGCCCGGTAACGGAGCCGTCTGGACCAAAGGTGATTATCACGTGCGGCCGGAAGCGGCGAACTTGGAGGGTTAATTCGTAGACCACTTTATAGAGATCCTGGCGGTGCAGTTGGCCGTCGGGATAGTCCAGCACGATCCCATGGGAAACTTTCAGGATTTCGCAAGCTGCCGCAAACTCCTTCCGCCGCAAGGCCGCTAATTCCTGGTCGCTTGCTGCCCCACCACGATAGCTCGCGGCCTGCCCGGGAGTAAGGCAGACTACGCAGGTCTCTATGCCACGATCATGGTAAAGATGGAGCGAGCCACCAAAGCCGCCAGCCTCGTCGTCAGGATGAGCGGTGATGCACATCAGGCGAAGCATGGATTTATTGTAACTTGAGCATTGCGACTCAGTCGGTTGCGGGCGAGTTGCAAAATCTTGCACTCTCGATGAATCGCGGCCTCAAAAGAAAGGCTTCAATCCGCGACCTTTCCGAAATAGAATGGGTCGTCGACCAGGCGCGGACGCCCGTGCCTACCTTGGAGACGCCCGTGCATGTTCTTGTGACCACCGATACGTTGAGCGGGGTGTGGACTTACACTCAAGAACTGGTTTCGGGCCTGGTGAGTCGTGGCGTACGAGTCACGCTGGTCAGTCTCGGCGATATTCCACTGCCGCACCAAATTTCATGGATGGATGATCTGGAGGGTCTGGAATATCGTCCAACCGCATTTCGCCTGGACTGGATGCAGGAAGCCGAACAGGATCTCAAGGATTCTTCCGCGTATCTCGCGGCGCTCGCCAAAGAGCTCAAGCCCGACCTGCTGCACCTGAACCAGTTATGTTATGGAAGTCTTGCCGTCGATACTCCTCGCGTGGTCGTTGCTCACGGCGATTTGATCAGCTGGTGGAAAGAAGTACATGGCCACGAACCCAGGGAAGGTCGTTGGATGCGCTGGTACCGGGAGGCGGTCACGCGCGGCCTGTGGCACGCCAGCGCGGTAGTCGCTCCATCCGTGTGGATGCTGGATGCGATTCGCACCTGCTACACACGCCCCAGGCACGATTCGGTGATCTACAACGGGCGCAATCCAGTCTCGTTTAATCCATACGTGAGCAAGGACGATTCGGTGCTGGCGGTGGGACGATTGAGCGATGCGAGCAAGCAAGTGAGCCTGTTGACGCAACACTCGCACCCGCTGCCGGTGTGCATCGTGGGCTCCGAGGCGCCGGTTGCCGATTCCGAGATTCCGATCCGCACCGACGTCAAACTGGCAATCGATCAAGTCTGCGTGGCCATAAAGGGACCGCAGACGCAGGCCCAACTCCGCACTCTGTACAGCCGCGCTTCCATTTACGCGGCCACCTCGCGATACGAGGCTTTTGGAATGGCGCCACTCGAAGCCGCGTTCTCTCGATGCGCGATCGTAGCGAACGACATTCCCCCTTTCCGCGAGATTTGGGGTGATGCTGCGATCTACTTTCAAGCCAATGATGCGGAGAGCCTGGCGGATGTAATTCGACGATTGCACGAGCATCGAGACCTATGCCGCGGCTACGCAACCCGTGCCTATCAACGCGCGCGCGAATGCTTCACCGCCAAACGTATGATCGACGAGTATGTGCGGCTTTATCACAGTTTGATCGGAGCCAGGCTGGCAGTGGCGTGAAGAACGCTTCTAGTTTCTAGTTTCTAGTTTCTAGCTCTTCGTTGCTCATCCCTGGTTTTCCCTCCTTCACCGATACTGTAAACGTTTGTCATGCCGAGGGGGCTTTATCTCCGAGGAATCTGCTGTTTCCTTCGCGACGGTGTGAGAGCGAGCCACGCAGTTCTGAACTAGCAGCCAACAGCTAGAAGCTGTTATCTTCATACCTCAGACTCATTTCAATCGGAGGTCTCATGGCTACGGTCAAAATTACCGTCCGACCCAACGGTCCCTATCGCGTAGAAGCTCCCGAAGGTTCAATCGAGTTGGTAGACGTCAACGGTACCCCGTATGACCTGACTGGCAAACCAGCTTTTTCGCTCTGCCGTTGCGGAGGATCAGTCAACAAACCGTTTTGCGACGGGACCCACAGCAAGATCGGGTTTCAGGGTGCGGAACTGGCGGTGAAGAAGGCGGATGGTTCGATTTGAATCCGTTACGCTTAGTGGATGGTCTTGGTCTTGCGCGACATGTAATCCATTAGCAGATATTGGCCCAATGTATACGGCGTGGTGAAGTAGGCTTTGCCGCGACACATTTCCGTGACCTTCTGGACGAACTGCACCAGACCGTAATCCGATGCCAGCATGAACGTATTAATCATGACGCCAGCCCGCTTGCATTTGGAAACCTCTTCCAGCGTCTGGCTTACGACTAGCGGATCGAGGCCGAAGGCGTTCTTATAAATGCGTCCGTCTTCAAGAGTCAGCGCGGAAGGCTTGCCGTCAGTAATCATTACAATCTGCTTCATGTCTTTGCGTTGACGCTGCAGAATGCGCTGCGCCAGCCTCAGGCCCTCGCGGGTGTTGGTGTAATACGGACCCACTTTCACGCGCGCCAGTTGCGAGAGCGGCACCTCTTCTGCCGAGTCATGAAACAGAATTAAAGACAAGGAATCGCCCGGATACTGCGTGCGGATCAGATGCGAGAGTGCCATGGCGACTTTCTTCGCCGGGGTGAAGCGGTCTTCTCCGTAAAGAATCATGGAGTGCGAACAATCGAGCATGAGCACGGTCGCACAGGACGACTGGTATTCGCACTGGTGTACTTGCAGGTCGGAGTATTCGATATTCAGCGGGAGCGTCAAACCCTCGCGCTGGATGGCGCTGGAGAGTGTTGCGGTAATATCGAGATTCAACGTGTCGCCGAACTCATACTGTCTCGATGCGCCGCTGGCCTCGATGCCGGTGGCCAAGTCGCGGGTGTCGTGACGTCCGAAGCTTGACTTTCCCAGCGACCCCATCAGATCACGCAAGGTTTTGAAGCCAAGAAAATCCAGGCTCTTATCGGTGATTTCGAACTTCACCTGCTGTTGTGCCTCGCCCACTTGCCCGCCCACACTCGATTGCCGCGAAGGATCGTGGGGCTGGTCTATGCTGATGTAGTCCTCTTGCTGCATGCGCTGAATCAATTGCTCGATGAGTTCATCCAGAGTGCCTTCCATCTGCATTTGCTGGAGTTGCTGACGCATCTGTTCATCCAGCAAGTTGCTGTCGAGCAACGCTTGCTCAATCGCGCGGCGCAGATCGTCCAGAGTCTGCTCACCATCCCCGAAATCGTCATACAGGTAATTCTGGAATCCGCTCTGCAGCAGGTAATCGGAGAGGGCGCTGAGCAGGTCTTCCATGCTCATTTCGCCAGCGGGGTCGGGAACGTATTTTGAATAGCGGATGCGTTTCATAGAAACGGTCGTTGGTCGTTCGTCGTTGGTCTTTGGCAGTGCAACAGTAAATTCCTCGCTTCGCTTGGAATGACAATCCCTTGCTTTAATCTTTGGACCGACGACTGCCAACGACCATTGGCCGACGACCAAAGACTAATTAAACGGCCTTCTGCCGCGGAACGGCGGGTCTTCCCGCTCGAAGGGCTTTTCTGCGACTTTCTGCGGTTTTTCTCCGGCGCTGAACAGACGCTCTTCATTTCGTCCGATGCGTTTGTGCGCGTGCAGGCCTTCGAGCACAAATTCTGCCGCTGACACTTGGGACTCCGGGTTCTCCTTCGGTCCCACGTTCAGCTTGACCAACTTCTCCATTAGGCCCTGAATGCCGCGAAGCGATTGCAGGGCCTCACCCGCACCAGCGGTATCGGCCAGTTGGATCTCGCCGCCGAGGTCGAACCACTGCACGATCTGGTTCATGTCCGTGCCTTTGAAATATCCATCGTAGGTCTTGGCGATGGCGGTTCGGATCAGTTCTCGACTTACATGATCCGCGCCTTTCATCTCGCCTTCGTATTCCAGTTCGAGCTTGCCGGTGATCGCGGGCATGGCCGCATAAACGTCCCCGATGCGCGGCACCACCAGCTTCTCGCTATGCCGGATGGCGCGGCGCTCGGCGTTTGAGATCACATTCTCCATGCAGGAAATGGGCAAACGCTGGCTCACTCCCGAGCGCTTGTCAACCTTCTTGTCCTCGCGTGCGGCAAAGGCAATTCGCTCGATGACCTCCTGCACGTATTTCGGAATGTGCAGCTTGTAGCCATCACGATGCGTCCACGCTTCTTGCGTGGTGATAGCAATGCCCTCTTCAATCGAAGCTGGGTAATGAGTACGAATCTCTGAGCCAATGCGGTCCTTCAGCGGCGTAATGATTTTGCCGCGAGCGGTGTAGTCCTCCGGGTTGGCACTGAATACGAGCGCGACGTCGAGTGGCAGGCGGATCGGATAACCCTTAATCTGCACATCGCCTTCCTGCATGATGTTGAACAGACCAACCTGAATCTTGCCGGCAAGGTCGGGCAGTTCGTTAATCGCGAAGATGCCGCGATTGGCCCGTGGCAGTAAGCCGTAGTGGACGGTCATCTCGCTGCCGAGTTCGTGGCCGCCCCGTGCCGCTTTGATGGGATCGATATCTCCGATCAGGTCGGCAATGGTCACATCGGGCGTGGCCAGTTTTTCGACGTAACGCGCTTCCTGCGTAAGATAGGCGATTGGCGTAGCGTCGCCGTGCTTCGCAACCTCGTCCCGGCAGCGGCGGCAGATGGGCGAGTAGGGATTGTCATGAATCTCACAACCTGCGATGTAAGGCGTCTGGACATCCAGCAACGTGGTCAGAGCTCGCAAGATGCGGCTCTTGGCCTGGCCACGAAGTCCCAGCAAAATAAAATTATGCCGCGAAAGAACGGCATTGATAATCTGCGGCACCACGGTGTCGTCATAGCCGATGATTCCGGGAAATATCGGTCCTCCCTGGCGAAGTTTCGCCATGAGGTTGTCGCGCAATTCGTCCTTCACGCGCCGGCTTCGCAGTTGTTCTTCGGAAAATGGACTATGGCGTAACTCGCCGAGCGTCCGTGGAAGACTCATGATTAAAAAACCCCCAGGGAGAACAGCTTTCTGGTCCCGATTATACGCCCCTCCAATCTTATCCCGCGTGCCCGTTGCCGCCGGCTTTGCGGCGCACGTGTACAGTGCGGCGCATTGTGGGCAAGATGGTTTCGAAGAATGAAATGATGGCTTGCAAGCGCTCGGATTCCGATTTCATCCCCAGCAAAGTTTGTTTGAAATCAAGATCAAGAGGTAGCGATCCGGCGAGATGAAACGAGAGTTGCCGTTCGTCGATTTCCGAGGATTTTTCTGGCTCTGCTCCGGCCAGCGTCATAATCTCGCCGTGGAGCTTCATCGCTTGCGCTATTTGCTCTTGCGACGCGACCCCAGGTTCATCGTGAAGGTACAGAACCTCGCCCTGCAAAAACGATCGTTCCTGGTTCAGTTGTAGGACTTCGAAGCGTGCCCGACCCTCGGTGACGATGTCCATGCGTCCGTCAGGATATTTCTTGGTAACCGTAAGGATTTCCGCGGTGCAACCGACCTCGGCGAGTTCCTGGTCCTTGCCTCGGATCACGCCGAAATGCTGGTTGCGGTCGAGGCATTCGGAAATCATCTCCCGGTAGCGAGGCTCGAAAATGTGCAGCGGCAAGGGTGTGCCCGGAAGCAAAACCAGGTCGAGGGGAAACAGTGGCAGCAGTATGCTCAAGAACAGCCTCCGAGTCCTTCGCGGCGCGAATTTCTTAGGATTGTACGCCAGAGTTCGGCCCCACCCGGCTTGACTTGAGAGCTCCAGAAGGATAGAAGCACGAAATGGGATCGAGCAATATGCAAGTCTCGGGAAAAGTCGTCGTAATTACTGGCGCATCCATGGGCATCGGCGAGGCGGTTGCGAAAATCTTCGCCGATCATGGTGCGAGCGTGGTGTTGCTTTCGCGTGATGCGGAACGCGGCGAAGCCGCGCGCGGGCGGATCGGCCATAGCGAGCGCACTTTAGCGCTGGCGTGCGACGTGCGCAATCGCGAGGAGATCGATCGGGTGGTTGGGCTTACTCTGCATCACTTCCAGCGTATCGATGTATGGATTAATAACGCCGGTCACGGAATATTGGATTCCGTCGCTAACGTGGATATGGCCGCGTGTCGCGAAACCTTTGAAACTAATTTCTTCGGGGCGGTCGAAGCCATGCAGGCTGTGATTCCGGTGATGAAGCAGCAAGGCTCGGGGTCGATCATCAACATATCGAGCGTCGCCGGGCATATTCCAATCCCGTTTCATGCGGTCTACAGTGCCACCAAGTTTGCCATGAACGCGATCGGCAAGGGTGCGCGAATCGAACTCAGGAGCTCCGGAATCAATGCGCTTACCGTATGTCCCGGGTACGTGCGCACAGGCTTCGGCGCCAATGCAGTCAAAGGCAAAGAACCAAAACAAGTGCGGCCCGGCCGAGTCCGAGGGATCACCGTCGAACGGGTCGCCAGGGCGGTGCTGCGAGGTTATTTGAAGCAAAAGCGGGAAGTGGTTGTCCCCTGGACGATGATTCCGATGATCAAACTCTATCAGCTGTTTCCGGGATTGGTGGAGTGGGCGATGGTGAGGATGTCACGAAAGCGTGAGTAGGTTATTTCAGCTCATCTAGCATGGCGGTCATCTCCGACTGCGCATGGGAATTGCTCGTGCGCCTCGCCGACGAGATTCCGTCGACCAACATTCTCTTGGCTTCGTCCACTCGGTTTGCACTGACCAGCGTCTGCGCTGCCATGAAGTATCCCGCCGTGTAGTCGGGATGAGTGGACAGCAACTTTGCGAACTCCTCCAGCGCGCGTTCAACTTCGCCCGCTTTCGAGTACTCCATAGCTAGGCCGTAACGCGCGAAGGCATCGTCTGGGCTCTGCGAAAGAATTTCGTTGAGCATTGCAAGTCGGTCCATAAAGTAAGCTCTCAGCCCTCAGCTTTCAAATCTTAGCCTAACCACTCGGATACGAGATTACTATATGCGTCGAGTGAATTCTTTGTAGCGCCGCCGTCTCGGCGGCTGTCCTGGGGCGTCTCGCCCCCACCTGCGAGGGCAGGATGCCCTCGCGACAGCCGGCAAGATGCCGGCGCTACAAGAATCGGATCGAATTGCCTTCAACACTAGCGATCTATTTCTTCGCTGAGTACAATGTCTTCATCCCTCAACAGGAGTCTTCGCGAATGGCCTGTCCATTCTTTATGCCGACGAGCAAATTGGAAGATGGCGGCTGGCTTCATCCTTCGCGGCTCCCTTTGGGCGGCGGATGGATTGGCCACTGTTCCGCACCGGGGCACGAAGGCGCAGAACCAACGAATGAGGAGCTGCGGGAGCTTTGCAACATGGGTTACGCTGCGGCCTGTCCTCGGCTGCCTGAGGATCGTACTTCCGATGCAGTACGGTTTTCGATCGCTCGCGACCATGGAGCACGGTTGAGCCTTTGGTTCGTTCACGAGTCCGGTCATTGCCCCGCGGGCCATGGAACGCTGGAATATGATTTGTCGTCGGGCCAGTGGATCTCTTCTCACACCGATCCGCGCATTCAGAAAATGGCGGAATGTTATTTGCAATCCTACTTGCTGCGTAGAATCCAGCCCGCCACAGCGGGTTTCATCTCGAGCACAACTCCATTAATCGGAACCCCATGAACCAGAACAACGACCTTGCATTACCACGGCCCGTCCGGGACTCACAATCCGAGATGGCCGAGATTGTTCTACCTAACGACGCCAACCCGCTCGGCGCCCTGCTCGGCGGACGCCTTATGCATTGGATCGACCTCGCCGGAGCCATGGCCGCGCATCGCCACTCCCGAAACTATGTAGTCACGGCGGCGATTGACCACATGGACTTCTGGGTTCCGGTACACGTGGGGGATCTGGTCATCCTCCGTTCCTCGGTAAACCGTGTATTCCGCAGTTCGATGGAGGTGGGCGTAAAGGCCTGGGTGGAAAACTACATCCTCGACGACTGCAAACACGTGAGTTCGGCCTACTTGACCTTCGTGGCCGTCGACGCCGGCGGACGCCGTATCCAGGTTCCTGCGGTCATTCCTGAGACGGACGATCAGCGCCGCCGGTATGACGACGCTGGCAAGCGCCGTCAAATGCGCCGGGAGCATCTCGAACGCCGAAGCAGTTCGCGCTAGCGAAGGGTCTCGTGTGACGGGCGTCACAGCGGTCGCTCACTGCTTTGAGTTACTTTTTTCACACACTCAAATGAGAGTCCTTCATGGATAGCGCTCTGCTGGTTCACCGTCTGCACTTTGCCTTCACAGTCACTTTTCATTACTTGTTTCCCCAACTCACCATGGGGCTTGCGCCACTCATTGTGGTGCTCAAGACGCTGGGGCTGCGCCGCAATGACGAAACCTACAATCAGGCCGCCCGATTTTGGGCGCGCATTTTTGGCATCAACTTTGTGCTCGGCGTGGTGACGGGCATCCCCATGGAATTTCAGTTTGGCACCAACTGGTCGCATTTCTCGCGCTTTGCCGGCGGCGTGATCGGCCAGACCCTGGCCATGGAAGGCATGTTCGCGTTTTTCCTGGAATCGGCGTTCCTAGGGTTGTTCCTGTATGGAGAAAAGAGACTGAGCCCGCGTGCGCACTGGTGGTCGGCGGTCGCGGTATGCCTGGGCTCGTGGCTTTCGGGATACTTCATCATCGTGACCGATGCGTGGATGCAGAACCCTGTCGGCTACGAACGGGCGCCCGACGGCTCCGTACAACTAAGCAGTTTCTGGGAGCTAGTGCTGAACCCGTGGGCCTGGTGGCAATACGCGCACAACATGAGTGGTGCGGTTATCACGGGCGCTTTCGTGATGGCTTCCGTGGGGGCATTCTATCTGCTGTCCAAGAAGCATCAGGAGCACGGACGGATTTTTCTGCGCACCGGTATCTGGGCAGGCTGTATCTTCAGTGTCCTGCAACTTTTTCCTACCGGCGACGGGCAGGGCCGGATGGTGGCGCACAATCAGCCTGTCACGCTAGCGGCGATGGAAGCGCTTTTCACCAGTCAACCTGGGGCGCCATTGGTGATCATTGGCCAGCCCGATGTAGTGGGGCGAAAAATTGACAACCCGCTGCTTGTTCCAAAGGCGCTCAGCTTCCTGACTTATCGTCGTTGGGAGGCGCAGGTGGAGGGTCTGGATTCGTTTCCCGAGCGGCTGTGGCCCCAGAACATTCCGCTGCTCTATTACAGCTACCACATCATGGTTGGCCTGGGCACGATCTTCATCGCGATTATGATCGTGTCAGCTTTTCTCTTGTGGCGCGGCAAGCTGTTCGATACGCGCTGGATGCTTTGGATTTTGTTGCTCAGCCTGCCTTTTCCCTACATCGCCAATACCGCAGGATGGATGACGGCGGAGTTGGGCCGTCAACCTTGGCTGGTCTACGGCTTGATGCTCACGGCGGATGGATACTCCAAAACCGTGTCAGCCGGAAATGGCATGTTTACCCTGCTGGGATTCATGGGCATGTATGTGGTGCTTGGAATCTTATTCCTGTTCCTGGTTCATCGTGAGATTGAACACGGACCCACAGCGGAACCGGTTGCTGCGCATTAGAGGATTTATGGAAACGCTCTGGTTCATGATTGTTGCGGTGATGGTGGCCGCTTACGTAGTGCTCGACGGCTTCGATCTCGGCGCCGGCGTGATTTATCTCTTCGTGGCCAAGAACAACGTGGAGCGTCGCACGATCCTGCGTGCGATCGGTCCCGTATGGGACGGGAACGAAGTCTGGCTGCTCGCTGCTGGCGGAACACTTTACTTTGCTTTCCCCCAACTCTACGCCTCCAGCTTCAGCGGCTTTTACCTTCCTTTGATGATGGTGCTTTGGCTGCTCATGCTGCGCGGCATCGGCATCGAATTCAGGACGCATATGGAGAATCCCGTCTGGCAGGGCTTCTTCGATGTGGTTTTCTTCGGATCGAGTGCCCTCCTGGCGATCTTCCTTGGCGCGGCACTGGGCAACGTGATCCGCGGAGTTCCGCTCGGGCCGGATGGCTACTTCTTCGAGCCGCTCTGGACCAATTTCCGGGTCGGTGCACATCCCGGCATTCTGGATTGGTACACCGTCATGGCGGGCGTGATCGCCTTGGTCACTCTGACGGCGCACGGCGCACTCTACGTCGTAACCAAGACGGAAGCTGACTTGAACCTTCGCGCTCGGAAAGTGGCCCTGGTCATGTGGCCGATCCAGGCGCTTCTGACCATCGTTAGCCTGATTGCAACCTATTCCATCAGACCCGAAGTCATGGATAACTACCGTACGCATCCTATCGGCATGCTGATACCGCTGCTAGTGCTGGCAACTCTTGGCGCAATGCTTTGGGCTACATTAAAGGAAAAAGAGAAGCCTGCATTTGTCGCTTCCGGCCTCTACATTGTCAGCATGCTGGTCGGCGCTGCCTTTGCTCTGTACCCGGTCGTGCTGCCAGCGAGCACCGATCCCAGCTACAGCCTGACCATTTACAACTCGGCCGCGGGTCATCATGGGCTCGTCGTCGGCGTTACTTGGTGGTGCATCGCCTTCGTTCTAGCGCTCGCGTATTTTGTTTTCATCTTCCGCATGTTCCGCGGCAAGGTGCGCCTCGAGGGCGGGGGCTACTGAGGAGAGATGTTTAGTGTGAAATACCTTGGCTGGGACCTGCTCGCTTAATCGTCTACACTAGTTCCCTTGGACTCCCGACTCAAGAACAAAATCGCCATCGTCACCGGCGCGGGCAGCGGCATTGGTCGCGCCTGCGCGATTGCTTTGGCCCGTGAAGGCGCCAAAGTCGTCTTGGTCGGTCGTCGGAAAGAACGGCTGGAAGGAACGGCGAGAGAGATCGGCGACTCGGCTCTCGTCCTGGTGGCGGATGTGTCGGCCCAAGACGAAATTGCCCGCGTCGTCGAGCAGACCGTGGCATATTTCGGCAGCCTCAATGTTTTGCTGAACAATGCGGGAGTCCTTCACATTGGAACCGCCGAGCAGATCACGGAGGAACAGTGGGACGAGACCTTCAATGTCAACGTTCGTGGACTTTGGCTGCTCTCCCGCGCAGTGCTTCCCGCGATGCGAAAAGCGGGAGGCGGGTCCATCATCAACATGGCTTCGGTCCTGGGAATCAACGGAGCTCGCAACCGCGCCTCGTACGCGCCCTCGAAGGGCGCTGTGGTTCTGCTCACCAAGTGCATGGCCATCGACCACGGCCACGAACATATCCGGGTGAATGCCATCTGCCCTGCATTCGTCGAAACGGATCTCACTGCCGCCGTCATCAGCAAAGCCCCGAATCCGAATTCGGTTCGAGCGGAGCGAATCGCCGTGCATCCCATCGGCCGATTGGGCCAGCCGGAGGATATTGCAGGACTCGCGGTCTACCTTGCCAGTGACGAGTCTTCCTGGGTAACTGGTTCAGTCTTCCCGGTCGACGGAGGGTACCTGGCAGTGTGACTTGATCGCGGAACTCTGCTCTGGAAACTTTCCTGGCTCCCCGGTAGTCTAATTAACATAAGATTGTGTCGTGCCCTGCCTATTCCGCCTTCGTGAAGCTTTCTAAGCTGATTCCTGTTTTTGCGCTTGCGATATCGTTGACTCGGCCCAGCTTCGCCAACGAGGCGAGCTCTTCGATCCTGCCCCCGCAGTTTGGCGGTTGGCAGATTTCAGGTTCGTCAAGAGCCAGCAACGACCCCGCAGTTGCAGACCCCGTGAATGCAGCGGTTCTCAAAGAATACAGCTTTACCGCATTCGAGTCCGCCACGTACACCCGCGACGACGGCCGCAAACTGGCTCTCAAAGCAGCCCGCTTCGCGGATGCCAGCGGAGCCTATGGCGCCTACACCTTTTACAAGACGCGGGAGATGTTGACTGAGCAGATCGGGGACGGGGCTGCCTCGATGAACGAACGCGTGCTGTTCTACCGGGGCAACATCGTCGTGGACGCTGTGTTTCAGCAGCTATCCGCCATGTCTGCGGCCGAGTTGCGCGAACTCGCAGAGGGCTTTCCGCTCCCGCTCGGCAATACCCGCAATTTGCCGGATTTGCCCACATATCTGCCAAGTCAATCCTATGTGAAAAACACGGCTAAGTACGTGATTGGTCCTGCGGCTCTGCAAAAGCTCGATCCTCCCGTTCCAGCCGAACTGGTGGACTTCAACCTTGGTGCTGAGGTAGTTATTGGAAATTACAACAGCTCATCCGGCGAAGCCACATTGATGTTGATCTCCTATCCGACTCCGCAGATTGCAGCCGATCATCTGCGGCGCATTGAGGCTGCGCGCCCGGGAAACTCGCAACTAGCCAACGACGCACACGCCACGACTCCGATCCCGATTCTTCAAGGACCGATCTTCGATAAACGCACCGGACCCATGGTGGTGATCGCAGCTGGCCCGCTCTCACAAGATGAGGCTAAGGCGCTGCTGGCTTCCGTGAACTACGATGCCAACGTTACCTGGAACGAGAACACCTCTTTCGGTAAGGGCGCGACCATGGCGAAGATCGTGATGAACGGCATCATCCTCAGTTTAATTATTGCTGGCCTCGCGCTGGTCGCTGGTGTAGCCTTTGGTGGCATTCGCATCCTCGCCCCGCGACTGTTCCCGGGTCGCGGATTTGACCGGGCGGAGTCACGAGAATTTATCTCCCTGCACCTCTCGGAAACGCCCCCAGACCCCCTTAGTGAGACGGTAAGTCCATCAATAAAAGCGGGTTAAGGGTATCTGAAGGCAGGATTGTCTCACAATGAGCATCCCACAGGGACTATTAACCTATTTTCTAAGTCATTGAAAATGAAGGTGTTTATTTCCGAGATATTTCTTGACACCCCCCTTTTTAGGCTCATAAGATTTCGCCAGAAAGTTTTGACGGTTTGATCTCCGTTAGAACTATTCTCCCTTGAAAGAAAAGGCTGCCCAAGTTGCCGGGTAGCCTTTTCATTTTGTGCTCGCGTCGTTCTGTGGGACGGGCGCCCGCGCCCGCCGATCTTGTCACATCGCATGAACTCGTTGCATTCATCGTCTGTTTTGTTGGAACGCTCCCGCGCTATAGTTCGTATCTCGTGTGGGACGCTAGTAGTGGTTCGGTGAGGAGGAAATCATGTTCTGCGATAAATGCGGCGCCATGCTACAAGCAGATCAGCGTTTTTGCAGCCGGTGCGGAAAAGAAGTCGCGGGACCGCTGCTGGGATTTCCGCAACGTAACCGTGTCCGGGAGCACGTTCGATTGCTCGGAATTCTCTGGCTGGCGCTATCCGCGCTCGATGGCCTGATGGCGGTCGCGTCTTATATCGTAGCCAACACCGTTTTTAATCTGGGGACCCATCCAGAGCGGCCCGCGTTCCTGCATCCCTTCCTGAGCCTTATTGCAACGGTCGTGATCGTAAAAGCTTTCGCAGGATTTGTCGTGGGCTGGGGTCTACTACAACGAGAGCCTTGGGCGCGCACGCTTGCCGTCGTACTCGCGTTTATTTCGCTCTTCTTCAACGTCCCCTTCGGTACCGCCCTCGGCATCTACACGCTCTGGGTGCTGCTGCCAGCCGAGTCCGACATCGCGTACGAGAGAGAAGTAAGAAGCGTCAGCGCAGTTTGAGTGCGGGCTGCTCGCGTGGAGACTGCCAGTATGGCAACTGCTCACGTGGGGACGGGCACCCTCGCCCGTCCAGGCGGAGCAAAGCTCCGCAGCGCATTTAGCAGCGGCACGCTTTCCGGGGGCTACGAGCCGCGCGATGGAAGACCTCGTCGCAGTCTCACCCTTTACGCTACCTCCGCCCCCATTTAGAATCAAACCAGAAGCCGACGTAGCTCAGTTGGTAGAGCAGCCGATTCGTAAACCGCCCTTCAGCTGCCGTACTCGATAAGATTCAGCGGGATAGCCTGGACTATGCGGGGTCAAACGGGGTCATTCGGGCTCACTTGACACCAAAATGTTTGACAAAATGTTAGACAGTGCTATTTCCCAAAGCCCATCGACGGCGTATATGCCCGTTGGGTCGGGTCGTTGCGCCAAGACTCGTCCTTGGGGCGAATTTTATACGATTCGTCCAGCGATAAAATGCCATCGCCGCCGCTCGAGGGACACAGGCTAAATATCGTCCCAATACTGTCTTCCTTCCGCGGCCTCTTTTTTCAGCTCCTCGTGTGTTCGATGCAGAACATCAAGGCTGTATTCGTCTGCCTGAACGGTCCGATACACGCAATGAGCGCTCCTTAATCTCTCGTAATATACCTTCCAGGAGATTTTGCCCTCAGGGGCCTTGCCAATGTGCTTCGCGGCGAGAAAAGCTCCCAAGTCTGCAACCTGAAGTAGTCGAATTCCAGAAGGTCCGCTCTTCGTACCGTAGGTTTCCGTGCCGATTCGATTTCGGAACCAAAGGTCGGGAGAATTTCGCATGCTCGCAATCGTCCGATTTGCACTCGCGCTGTATTCGTTGCTCTCAATGATGAAAGCGCACTGCTCCCAGTGTTCTCCGTTTTCCTGGATCTCCCAAATATCTTGCGGCCCTGGTACATTGCCCATGGCTTCGCAACTGAGCTGCACGACACCACCGAACGGGGCGGCATACTTGTTTCCCAAGAATTCGTTCTGCTTGGCCTTCGACGCAAGCTTCTTGTACGTAATGACGTCTATCCCGTAGCCGACGAGCCGCAGGTCATGCGCGAGAACCACGTCGGTGAGCTTGTCGAGCACCGCGATGCGCTCCGGGATGTCTACCATGATGCGAAATCTTTTGACAGCGGTTGTAATGATCGTATTGAGTGCCGGAGTTACATTACCCTGCAATGCTCAGACGAATGCTGAACTGTTCAACTATTTTCAACAGTATGCCGGAATGACTCAGGACCAGTTAAAAGCCATTCGGGGAGGACAGGCGGTTGCAGTGAATTCTAAGTCGCGTATTCCCGATGAAATCTTTGTATTAGGCGCGGTCTATGTCAACGCGGCTCCAGAGAGCTATGTCAAGATGGCTTATGATTTCAATCGCCTTCGGGGCATACCCGGATATCTCGCAATCGACAAATTCAGCGATCCTCCGCAACTCTCCGACCTGAAGGGTTTTGCGTACGACAGCAAGGACATAGAGGATCTTCAGAACTGCAAGCCTGAGCACTGCAACATTCAGGCACCCGACAGCACCATTAACCTTCGTTCAACCATCAATTGGTCGGCTCCCGACGTGGACCAACAAGTGAATCAACTAGCGCAGAAGTTGATGTTACAGCGCGTTCTGGCTTACCAAAAGGGAGGCAATCAGGCGCTGGGAGAATACAACGATAAGAAAAACCCCACGCAAGTGGCTGAGCAGTTCAAGTACATGCTCAGCTACAACCAAGTCTTACCGAAGGCGTTGCCGGGCTTTTACAACTATCTTCTCGAGTACCCCAATGGTAAGCCAGCCAACGTGGAGAACATGTTCTATTGGGCAAATGTGAAGTTTGGTTTGAAGCCGACGCTGCGCGTGGTGCAGGTTGTGACGATGAAGGGCGACAATCCCCACGAGCCGGCCTATGCAATCGCTGAGAAACAACTCTACTCAAGCCACTATTTTGAAACGGCCCTGGATCTCACCTACTGCTTCCGCAGCGACGATCCGAAGCTACCTGGCTTTTACCTCGTTATGTTGATGGGATCGGAGCAGGCTGGGCTGACCGGTTTCAAGGGCACGATCGTGCGCAAAGCGGCGGTGAGCCGGTCAGCTACCTCTCTGCAAAAGACGTTGGCGTCAATCAAGACCACTTTGGAGAGCAACCACTAACTGCAACTGAAGCCTTTAACGAGTAGCCGATGCTCTCATTGATCCTCAGCGCGTGTGTTCTAATGGCCGTCACAATGTGGATGCATGCTGCCGGTATTCGCCGTGCTGCTGCGCAACTTCCTGAGATTGCACGGGCTGCTGCCGACGGGCGTCTCGCCTATCATCCGGATGCTGCTGCGCATGACCTGGTGGCTGATCCTCTCCATCTGGCGGAGATTTCGGTTTGGGGGTTGTTCTATTTGTGGCGCGGCTGCCTGCCTGATGACGAATGGAGCGTGCTTCTATGAATACCGCAGTGATTAGTGCCCTGGCTGCTATCGGGGGATCGGCAATTGGCGCGCTTGCCCCAGTTTTGAGCAGTGTTCTCGTGCAGCGGAGCGCGGCGCGACGCGATCTCGCGAATCGGATGGTCGCTTCGCGAGAAGCGCTTTATTCCGACTTCATCAAAGAGGCCGCCGGCCTCTACGTCAGTGCGGTGACCCATCATCTTGAAAATCTAGGCGAGATGGTCTCTCTATACGCGCTTGTGAGCCGCATTAGACTGTGCGCCACCGATCCCGTTTTGCATGCTGCCGAGGATACCGTAAAGCATATTCTCCAGGATTTCAGTGGAGCGAACTTAACTATTGAACAGGTTGCGAGCGATGTTGTTTCTGCGGGAGCAGATCCACTCGCTGCGTTCAGTTTCGCGTGTCGCAAGGAGCTGAGCGATATTGGTCGAACTGGGTTATGAGGCCCCGTCGCTGAGTGGCCGTCCATGCCACGGGAGTCGAACAAGCTGCGCCGCAACAATGGTCCGGCAAGAAATAGCCAAAAGTAAGAGGAGAGATCATGAACGAAAACCAGCACATGCCGAGTATAGGGTATGAGATAGGTTGGTTAGTTTTATGAGTTCACAAGAAGAAGCTTCATCGGGGCGCGTTGCGGACCGTGCTCCCGGTCGCCCGACTCCATCGCCGACTTGGTTGAGAGTGCTGCGGGCGATTGGAATCGCAATTATGTGGTTTGTTCTCGCGCTGCTTACTCTGTGGGCAGTGGCAGCTCTTTACGTCGATTTTCGGATTGCGGCATTGCGCATTCCGGTGACTTTGATCTACTTCGTGGGGATTATCACAATTTTATTCAAGCTCAAACGATCCTGGGCTGCCGCCTTGTGTCTCGTGGGCTTTTGTTGTGTGCTCGCATGGTGGCTCACCCTCAAGCCCTCGAACGATGGCAATTGGCAACCCGACAGCGCTCGAACCGCCTGGGCTGAAATGGACGGAGATCGGGTCACAATTCACAATTTGCGCAACTGCGACTATCGCACCGAAACTGACTACTCGAATTGCTGGAGCGACCGCACCGTCTATCTTTCACAGATCCGGGGCTCCGACTTCTTCCTGACGAACTGGGGGATAAGGTTTGCGAGCCACCCGATTGTCAGCTTTCAATTTGGAGACAACCAGCATGTCGCATTTTCCATCGAGGCACGCTACAGAGTTGGTCAGGCGTACTCGACCATTCTTGGATGTTTTCGCCAGTACGGGCTGATTTTTGTTGCGGCGGATGAGCGCGATGTTATTCGATTACGCACTAATTACCGCAAAGATAATGAAGAGGTGTACCTGTACCGCGTCCAGGCGCAGCCGGAAGTAGCACGGGCTATGTTCCTGACCTATGTAACCTACCTGAACAAATTGAAAGATCATCCCGAGTGGTATAACGAAGTCACAAGAAACTGCACGACTACTCTCCAAAAACCACTTGCTGAAGACGTTAGCAACCCGCAGCCCTGGAACTACCAATTTCTACTGAACGGCACGCTGGATGAGTTGCTCTACGACCGGGGACGACTGGTCACTGGCGGGCTTCCATTTCCCGAGTTGAAGCAACGCGAGCATATCAACGCGTCAGCTCAGGCAGCAGACGGCTCTGCTGATTTCTCCGCGTTGATTCGAGCAGGGCGGATCGGATTTTGAGTAGTACTAGAGGTTGAAGAAATCGGAGGTGGCCATGAATTTCATTTGTCCGTTCGAAAACGGTGCGTACCGTTTTTATTTTCGCTTGTCGAGGGTCGTTCTCGTTCTCTTTACTCTAAGCGTGTCTTCGCTGGTCGCTGTTGCGCAGAACGAACCACCAGCTCCTAAGCGGCTGACCATCGGGGTTGCGCTAGAAGGGGGCGGTGCGCTCGGACTGGCCCATATCGGAGTGCTCAGGTGGTTTGAGCAGCATCACATTCCGATTGACTATCTCTCCGGAAACAGCATGGGCGCCCTGGTAGGAGGCATGTACGCGACCGGCAAGAGCCCGGATGAACTCGAAGTGCTGGTCAAACACATGGACTGGCCATTCATCATTGGGGGCGAAACCCCCTACCAAGATCTCTCATTCCGCCGCAAGGAGGATGAGCGCGCGGTCCAAAACGACTTGGTCATTGGTTTCAAACATGGGGCGACGCTCCCATCTGGATTGAGTTCGGGACATCAAATCAGCCTCGTCATTGACCGGGAAACACTGGCCTATTCGGACGTGAAATCGTTTGACGACCTACCCATCCCCTTCCGCTGCGTTTCGACCGAGCTGATTTCGGAAAAGGCGCATGTGTTCTCTACCGGCCCGATTGGTTTCGCTATGCGCTCTTCCATGTCCCTGCCGGGAATCTTCGATCCCGTCCGCGAGGGAGACCGCGTATACGTGGATGGTGCGTTGGTGGACAACCTGCCTACGGACTTGGTGCGCCAGATGGGGCCCGACGTGGTTATCGCGATTCATCTCCAGGTCGCTCCCGCCACCGCCGATCAAATCCAATCCCTCTTCAGTGTCCTGGGCCAGTCGATCACCGTCGGCACCGCAAACACCGAGCTCCGAGGGATGGAGGCTGCGGACATCGTCGTCAAAGTGGATGTTCAGAAATTCACTGCCCTGGAATTTGACAAAGCGGAAGCGCTCATCCAGAAGGGAATGGAAGCGGCAGAGGAGAAGTCCAAAATCTTGCTGCCTTATGCTCTCGATCAGGCCGCATGGAACGGATATGTGGCAAAGCGCGATGCGCGCAAGAAAGGAGCGGTGGGCATTCCACAATTTGTAAAAGTGGAGGGTACCACCCCCGACACGGAGCAAAAGATCCAGAAATTTCTCCTGCCTCTGGTGGGCAAGCCGATCGACACGCACATGCTGGACTCTTATCTGACCCGCTTGACGGGAGTGGGCAGATTCGAAAGCGCTTCCTACGGTTTGACGCAGAATGACGGCGAAGTCGGCCTGTTGGTCACTGTCAGCGAGAAGAATTATGCCCCGCCGGTTCTGCAACCTGCCTTTGGAGTGGACGGCACGGAGCCCGACAACGTCACCTTCCTGACGGGAGGACGATTGACGTTTCTCGACATCGCGGGCTACGGTTCGGAATTGCGTACGGACTTCCAATTCGGAAGCACCTATGGGATTGATACTGAGTTCTATAAGAGATTTAGCCAGACCTCGAAATGGTTCTTCGCGCCACGCGTGAGTGCAAGCGACTCTGCGCTGTGGATCTATTCCTACAATAACCCTCAAGCCGACTACCGTCTCAAGAGAGCGGAATTTGGGATTGACTTCGGCTACGCAGTAAGCCGGTTCAGTGAAGTCCGCGCTGGCTACGAAATCGGCTACCTGGATGCAAATCTGAAGCTGGGTACTCCGCAGTTTTCATCGGTGAAGGGAGAAGTCGAAGCTTCGCGATTTCGCTTCGCCACCGACCACCGAGACGATCCGATTATTCCACGCCGTGGTTATTTGGGCGAGTTGACTTTCCACTGGGTCGATAAGAGCCCGGGAGCGCCCGACGCGTTTCCAAATCTGGAACTGAGGACTGAGTTTTTCAAAACCGTGTCCAAGCCGGCTTCTGTGTTCTTGTTCGCTCAGGGCGGCTCGACCATCGGCTACGACCGTACCGGCATTCCTCAATACTTCCTCGGAGGGACGGGCGGGTTGTTGGCTTATGGCCAGAACGAGGTACGCGGAGATCAGTATTACCTCTTCCGCGCGGGATACCTCCATAGACTCCTCACTCTCCCGCCCTTCCTCGGCACTGGCGTTTACGCCGTCGCATTGTATGAGATCGGAAAAATGTTCAATGCTCCGGACGTGAGTAAACTTCCCAATGACGGCGCCGCCGGTGTGATCGTGCGCACCGCTATTGGACCCTTGTTCCTTGGCGGAAGTGTCGGAGACACAGGACATGCTAAGTGGTTCTTTGCTCTGGGCCGCGTGTTCTAGCGCGGCAGTGCACGCGGCGAAGAAGATAGGCGCGCAGGCGATTGCAGGGGTTCGCGGGAATGCTGATCGATCGCTTGTATCCAGATGCCCAGCTAGCTGCGGGCGCCTTTGCGCTGGTAGCTATGGGGGCGGTATTCGGAGCGGCATCTCGCGCCACATTTACCTTCATCATTTTTGCATTTGAGATCACGCGTGACTACAACTCGGTGCTGCCGCTCATGCTGGTCAGCGTGATTGCGGACGGCGTCGCGATACTGCTCATGCCGGAATCTTCGATCATGACCGAGAAGTTGGCTCGTCGCGGTATGCGCATCCATACCGATTACGAAACCGATGTGCTCCAGCAGGTGTCTGTGGAAGAGATGATGGATCGTGAATTGCCCACGATTTCCAGCGAGACGAGCATGGCAGAGTTGGCAGAAAGAATTGCCCGCTGGGATCCTCTCATCAGCAAGCACTTGGGACTGTTGATCCTGGATGCTGATGGCAACCTCGAAGGTGTCATCACTCGCAGCGATATCTTGCGAGCCTTTGAGAAAGGTAGCGAGGGCAGGATGAGCGTGCTGGACGCCGGAACGCGCAATGTCGTAGTGACATATCCGGATGAATCCCTGCACGATGCAGCGGCAAAGATGCTCCGGCACAATATCGGTCGCTTACCCGTGGTGGAACGCCGGGAAACCGCTCGAGTATTGGGATACCTGGGACGCCAGGGGATCATGGCGGCTCGCCTCCGCAGACTGGATGAAGAGCAAGTTCGAGAACCGGGCTGGGCGCGCCGGTTCTCCAGACGACCAGCGCTGTAATCTGCCTGGTCGGGCTGGTAGGAAAAGGGTCTTGTCGTGAAAAAGGCGAAAACCGAAAAGCGCAGAAGTATAAGAGCAGCAGGAGGAGGCAGCTGGCGACCATAAAACCAGGTAGGGAAATGTCCTTAGTTCTTAGCGATTCCCGCCTACCGACGTCGCACCACACGCCTGAAAATCGTTCATCCACGGGCATGTCAAGATCTGCGCGAACCCTCTCAGAGCCCTCTCGGGCAACACAGGGGCAGGCAGCCTGACACTGCATTCCTCTTAATAACAATGCGTTACTCTTTGCGCCGCGCATTGTCTTTAAATTCTGTTGATAGTGGTACTCATAACCCAACGAGCCACCACACGACAAACTGCCAGTGGCACGTAGAAGGAGGTTACCGTGATATGCCAGAGAGTCCATGCTGAGCCGCGTTTGACGGATGTTTGCCCTCTAACACTGCCAGAAGGACGCCGGAAAAAAGAAATCCAATTCGCTGTCGTGTGTCTTTGGGCGCGATACGTTCCGGACGAGGCGGTCAAATCATAAAATGACCCCCTTATCCGGTCGCACAACGTCCCTGTTACGCTGCGACCTTCTTGGAAGCTGGTGGCGACATTCGGCTACTTAGCGAGGCGCTCGGCAACTCATCCATCACAGTGACAGGGAAATTTTACGCTCACTTCGCTACGAAGAGCAGGACTGAGAAGGCGCTGGCCGCGTTGGGCGACTGAAGTGTAAGCAGCTAAGTTCCCGCGCCGAATGCGGGGAGAACGAGGCCTGCGATGCTCTTGCCGCACTTTCGTTACCGGGTGAACGGCTGTCTTGATGTTGGTCTTCAATCCGAGGTGCTGGTCGTTGGTTTACAAACCCAACGGTCTTCGTTGACCGCCAGCGGCTCACAGGACTTCTGATGAGTCGCTCACTGCATTGAACCGACTGACTATCAGTCAGCGGACAACTGCTGTTTTGCTGGGCTATTGGGCGATCCGGTGTGTCAATGGTGTGCCAGACTCGACCGACGGTGTCCCGAAATCGTTACCTTCCACGCATTTCAGCGGGCGCTGGAAGTATGCGACTTAACACGGGCAAAACCGTAGCTGAGCGTTGTACCGAAATCTACAGTCTTTGAACCGTATTCTTGTTCAGGCGGGCCTCACGACATTATTGGTGGGAGCGCTCGCCTATTACGGACATTTATTACGGAAACCTCTGGATTGTCGCCACGCTGAGCGTTGCCAACCTGCGGTTACCTCGATGTGTGCACCGAATCAGAGCTACGCTCAGAGCGAGGTCCCGCCTAATACTGATGGACTCCCTGGGGCTGTTTGTGCCGGATCTTTGAATTCTCCCGATGCCGCCAGCGCATCGTGCAGGCGGTCGAAAAACCGCTCCGGCCCGATGACCTCAGTCAAGAGGTGCCGGTCTAAGTCTGCCTTCAGAGAGAGAAGCACGCGTGCGAGCACCAACACGACGCCGCAGTGAACCAGTTCCTTGTGAAGTTGTCGCACCATCCGGGCGGCCGTGTAATCCACATTCGTGATCGCTTCGGCATCGACGACCAGCCAGCGTACAGGTGAAGGAGCTGGCCCAACCAAGCCGCGAACCTCCTCTGCGAACAGGCTGGCATTAGCGTAGAAGAGCGCTGCTCCGAAGCGATAGATCACCAACCCCGGCTTCGTTACCGCGCCGGGAACAGCTGGGACCACCTGCCAGGCATTACCGTCGCTTACGACGAAGACTCCGGTGTGAGGACGATAGCTGTGCCGTACAACCCGGAGCAGCGACAGCACCATGGCCAGCAGGATGCCCTGCTCAACGCCCACCAGCACGACAACGGCTGCCCGATTGCAGGCGATCTGGTCCGGGCGGCGGTGTGGCTTGTATACTCATGGTCACTGCAAGATCGTCCTTTCCATATCGAAAGGTTCACACAGTAACGTCTTCCTACTTCTTTCCCTCGGAGTATTGCAAACCGACAAGCCGAGAATAAACACTAAATACGAGGTCACTCTTGCGACGGCATATTGTTGCCCACTTCCAAGGGGCATATGGGTAAGAACTCTCTTCTGCAAGAGCATCGTGAAATGAGACGCGAGGACCAGCACCACAATAAAGATCGCGGCTTTGAGAAAAAAGAAGGACGTTATCGGCAGCCCGCCCAGACTGAATAGTGGTTGAAACAGATAGTGCTGCAATCGCAGTCCAGCATCCCCAAAAGCCGGCGCATACCAGCTTCCGAATACTACGAGGGCAAAAAGCACGAACAGCGAAAGCGCGCGAAACGTGATCAGCCGAAACCGCGATATGTTCATCGCACGCCCTCCTCCTGTGCACAGAGGCTCGCGGTGACGCTTTTGTTCGTGCCCAGTTGACAAGAGTGTCTCACAAGCAGGCAGCTATCGTTCTTATCGACCAGTCCTGTATCGGGTTCCTGATCGAGCCGGTGCCGGAGTGGGTTCGGATGCCTTGCAGGAGACCGATTTTGAGGGGATTTGGCTGCCGGGGGGAGTCAGGGCCGGCTGGGGCGTTTCAGAGGCGCGGGAAGCCTTTGTGGCCAGCCTAGTGACCGTGTAGACGAAAAGGCTCAACATCATCTCACGAGCGGTACGGTTTTGAGAGCGCTGTTTATCGTTTCTTAGAGACCTGCTCTGGTGGCACATTCGTTGCCTAAGAGGGCAGGAGAAGCGTACGATGCGGGACAGAAGTTTAAAGCGGAAATTGTGGCTCAGGAGGTGGTTATGAAACGTTCAGTCGTCGCGGGTTTGATGCTCTGTAGCGTGCTTTTGTTTGCTCAGGGCGTTAAGACCCAAGAAGCTCCCAAAGTTCACAGCATGACCGGCTGTTTGAAGGCAGGACCCACACCCGGTTCTTACATGCTCACCGACCTGGCAAAGGGACCGAAGACGGTGGGAATTGTGTCGTCGACTGCGAACCTAGCCCCACACGTCGGCCATAAGGTGGAAATCACCGGTACGGCGGTTCCCGAGGAAGAAGCGATGAAGGAAAACAAGGACGTGCCGAAGGCCCCTCACTACATGAAGGTGACCGCGATCAAACATATCTCAGCCACCTGCCCTTAATTTTTCGAGACCCGTTCTGTTTCTCGACACGTGACGTGTACCAGCGCAGCAAGCCGGTGCGCTGCTCGATGTCGCCCTGACTGAGGTTCTTAGCTTCACAGATTTCACAGAGTCTCTGCCCTACGAGCATGGGCGAGAGCGTACAACATGCCGTCGTAACTTCTCAATCGGTTCTCTGTCTAGGCCTTCGCGCTCTACTCTCAAGCTGTCCCATTTCCGCTGACGTGTGACAATGAGCCCCGGGGACTCCCAGTCGCCGCTCTCCGTCGAATGTTATTCAATCTAAAATCGCGCTGCTGTGCGAGAAAACTTCCGCCAAAGCGAAGCGACCGGCTGCTTGCTGATTAGACCGGCAGGAATCATTGAAACGTCGTAGATGAGTAGATGAGGTACCGCGTCAATCCCCCGGGAAGGATTCGCCCCATCCGGCTTGGACCGCCATTTGCTTTGTGGTGCTGTGGCCTCAGCTCAGCAGTCAACCGAATCATCCTTGCCGAGTGTCATCGTGCAAAGCCAAGCGAGCTTATTCCACTCGTGGCTTATGGCAAGGCCACCTCGCGGATTCGCAAGTATAGTGCCGGCCGGATCGCGCACTCGCGTGCCCCCGAGCGTCACATCATAGAAATCACTCTTCATCTCGTCGATCGGCGACTTTCCATACCACCAGCGACCGTGCTCGTTGCCGAAGCGGTAAAGCGTCAGAGGGCCGGTGAGCTGCTTAAAAGCAGGAAATCTTGCTAGTGTGGGAATGTCGCTTGTGTCAGGCAGCGTGCGTCCGGTTGAGCTGAGAGATGCATGTCGTAGTCCTTTACGCTGGCTCTAAGCAGCCTTCTTCTGTCACGCCTTCACCCTCGCCCACCTTGCCCGCTGAAACGCTGCGATCTTCCTGCGTGCTGATGCTGACATGGTGCGCTTGGGTTTGATCATGCCCGCTTGGTCATTTGCGGCTCTCTTTGCCCATCGCTCTTTCTTCGCGAGGCTCATAAGTGAGTTGATGCCGCCCAAAACGGCCATCACGCCGCTAGTCGTTCTTGGGTGTGAGGTTCAATCGGTAGAAGCCTCTGGGGTGGTGCACGATGACCTTCTTCCAGATTTCGGGGCCATCGCCTGATTTAAAATAGTTGTGTATTGGGCCGCACTTCGTCTGCTTCCTGATTATCTGTGTACTCGCTTCGTAATAAGGACTTTCGTGTAGCACTCTCACGATTGCCGCCTGCTGTGGTGTGAGGTAGAGCCGTTGACCGTTGAAGCTGATGATTCGGTAATCGTTCGAGTGCTCTAAATCGGCCTTGGAGTGGGTGGACACTATAACAGTCACCACGCAGGGACCCCGTCGTCTGCCCTGCAGGTCAGTCCGGCAATTCGATTCGGTCGAGGTGTTTCTTGTTACGCTCGTGCTCTTCCGCGAGAACCCTTTCGAGCCAACCTGCTTGTTTGCCAGAGAGCCGCTTAGCAAGTGCTACCGCGAGCGGGACTTCTTCCACTCCAACGGCGGCGTTTCTGAGTTGGCGGCATGCTTCAGGTAGGCCCTGGCGTTCTCTGCTTCGATAGTTCCCAGGGCAGAGACTTGTTCGGTCCCCCTATCCGCATGGTTTGGGATGCGATTGCCGGTCTCGTCATTGACTGCCTCCCATCGATTCAGAAGGTCGAATGGATGACTCCGCACCTCCCTTGCGGACATTTTCCTATCGTCGAAAGGTGCCGGTCACCGACTAACGCACGGAGTCGATGCCAATTCCCCAGTTCGGAGTGGAAGTTTGCGTTGGTCTTTGTGAGTGATTCGCTACTATCCGAAGACTAGCGCCTCCTTCTGATGGCCAAAATCGATCTCTTTGAGCACTTTCTTGTGGGCGCTCGTGGTTTGAATCACGACGTCGTCCTGAGTGACTTGGGCATCATTCGTCTTCAACATCCCTGACGCCGTGGCCACAGTCTTGCCCTCCTGCAGAAACTTTACATGTACGACCGGACCAGGCTCTTGCCACTCCACCTTGTAGCTGCCAGGCTTCAATTGTGTGGCTCCAACTTGGACGGGATCGGTAATAACCACTGAGTGCTGGTTCTTGTCCCTGGCCCACAACCAGAGGGGAATCAACAGGGTCAAGGTCGAGAGAAATGTCAGGTATTTTTCGCATTTCATTGCGCAAACTCCTTCATAAGAATTGAGAAGCTAGAGTGGCGAACACAAAACGTTCATTCAAAACTGATGCAAAACGGCAATTCTCGGTTGCCGATCTCTCGGGATGCGACGCACCTGTTCGCACAATACAGAAACGGTCACACACCACGGAACGTAGGTCCCCCGGGTCATGAGTGCCGGGTTCTTTCTCGCCAACCCGGACACGACCACAAACGGAAGTCTAGCCGCATGCGATTCACCAGCAGCGCTGCGGTCTGCTCTCCACCGTGAGCACGAGGATTCCTGCGCCATGTTTTTCCCTCCCTAACCGACAGTTCGATCACACGGCAGTCGGAATAGAACCCCCGCAAACTGTGTCTTCACCGCTCCAGCACGACGTGATCGCGCCGGTTCTGCTGCCAGCACTGCTCGTCATCGGCTGTACAGAAAGGCTTCTCTTTGCCGTAACTGATGGTTTTGAGTTGATCTGCACTCACACCTTGCTGCTCCAGCGACTGCTTCAGAGAATTTGCCCGGCTGTCGCCGAGCGCCAGGTTGTACTCCTCCGAACCCCGGTCGTCGCAGTGTCCCTCGATCATGATCTTGATATCGGGATGCTGCGTAAGAAATTTAGCATTATTGTCTGTCACAGGGATTTCGTCTGGGCGAATAGTGGCTTGGTTGAAGTCAAAGAACAGGTCTTTGACATTCTTTCCAAACAGATCCGCTTCGCTGGGCTGCGGTGTTATAAGCTTAGCCGCCGGAGCCGGATTTACAGTCACACGCGTGCTCGAATCTTGCGTGCCGCCTGGGCCTTTAGCTACCAACAAGTAGGTTGTCGATGCATTCGGAATGACACTGCGCGAACCAGACGCTGGCACCGTACCGAGCCCTTGAATGCTGATGTCGTTCGCGTTCGTGGTTTGCCAAGTCAAGGTTGTCGATTGACCTTCTTGAAGCACGTTCGGATTGGCGGCAAGAGTGGCAGTTGGAGCAGCGGGTGGGGGCGGTGAGGGTGGAGTTACTTTCGCCACTTTCTTGCTGCACGCGGTCAGCAAGAATATCCCACAGAGTACCAGCGAAAACATCTTAAATCTTCTTGGTGTCATATCGTCCTCCCATAGACGAGTTGAACAGTGACGGTTGCTAGCCCAGCCGGCCGGACGAAGAGCAAACGTCCTACGCTCCCTTGAGGGCTTGCGGCAGTAGGAAAAAACGATAGAAACAAGAATTATTAATGTCGGGAGGTCGTCCGTGGCACCGGAGCCACCGGAGTTGCGGCGTCAACAGCGAAGGACAGAGATCTGTTCGGGAGACACCGACTTCGGCAGCCCGACGTTTTCTCTTAGACCACTCAGTGCAGCGCAGCCGTCGAGCAAGAGATGCCACCGTAAGGATAGTCCAGCAATGGCTAAACCTGAGCAAAGTTTGAGTTTCGCGCGAGCGCTGAGCAAAGCTGTCACTGGCCCATGGACAGCGGAATAGGGACCGCTCGTGGCTGGGAACAGGAATATGCCGAGGGCGCAAACTGCGGCAAGAATGGCGAATTCATACCCCAGGTGCCGTGGAAACATTCGTTCAGCTCGTCCCAAAGTAAGGATTGTCAGACTAAAGCCTATTTCGTTGGATGAATCCCACCACCCGAGGGTTGGCCAGTTTTGGGAGGAAGCGGAGCGTATTTGTACAACCCCATACAACGAAAATCTCTTTTCACTGAATCTATCTTTAGAGAGGCTCGCCGGGCGCGCAAAAATAATGGCTCAAGGAAAAGAGCGCGATAGAGGATTCGAAATTGCACTACGCGCGGAGGAAGTGTGATTGCACTTAGGTTGGTTCGTCTCATAGAAACGCATTCCGGGGAGATCGCGAAAAATCTAGCGCAGCAAACTCGAACATCACCGCGTACAAGCAGCATCCGGAAGATGCCGGAGCTCGAGTTCCAGATGTGGACGCGGGGACTCCTTCAACACCTAAGTGAATGGCTGCTAGGCGAGACAGATAGTGACATTGAGATCCGCTACCGCGAGTTGGGCGCGCTGCGAGCCAGCCAGGGCATTGCCCTTGCCGATGTCTGTTGGGCCATGACTCTTACGAAAGAACATCTGTGGGGTTTCCTGCAGAGGGAGGGATACCTTCGCACTCCAGTGGAGCTCTACGGAGAGATGGAATTGCTCTGGCTCATGGACCAATTCTTTGATCGTGCGATTTGCTATCTGGTCGAAGGTTACGGGCAAGCGACGCCTTCTAAACCTCAAAGTGAAGAGCCTACCGGGGAAAGGTATGCAGAGGTAAATCTGGCAGCTTGGGTGCCGTAAAAGTGTCTCAGGATTTTTGCTGATAATTTTGCTCATTGTTTTCTGCTAAACCTTTTCAGTCGGGTAGAACGGGCACTAGTGTTAGCGTAGCTCTCACGATGTCCAAAACCTGCCTCTGCCCCGTCCGGAAGCTGCACGCCACGAGGCCACTTCTCCCGCAGGCAGGCCGTTCCTGCATGATTATGTCGTCTGATCATACGAAATCACCCTGGCAGGAAATCTCGTTCAGACAACCCTGAGCCGTGTTGGATCGTCGAATAATGGGAAGTGCTAGAATGAGCTGGCCGTCGTGGGGAGGCTCTCCTTCGTGGCCCATGCGCATCAGTTTCCGGACGAAGATCATGCAATGCGGGTGACGTGCTATTTGATGTGGGCACTGGCCATTGCGATCTGGATTGGGCTGGTTGTGTACGTGATGTCTTTATAGCGGACGGGATAAATTCCCGGACACAAGAGTCGATCGCGTATGCAAGCCGGGCAACTAATATCCCTCAGTTGGCGCACGCAGAGTTTTCTCGAACCATTCCTTTAAGCCGAAACGAGCGACACCAACGAGAGCGTGGTTGGCTCTTTGGGCGTCGTAGACGGAAATCTCCTCCGGTCCACTACTTCGGGGCTCATCCAGGATCGCTCGGCTACTGAAATCAGCAACGTATTTGCTGTTTTGGTGTTCGCCTGACGGTCGCCGCCGGAAGGCCTTATTCGGCGCACTTTCCTCGAACACCGTCATCGAGATGCAATCTGATTCATCTCTCCCGGAATTCCGCCCACGCCCCCGTTTGCTCGTAATACAACCGCATGTTGCACTGTTTCGGCGCCATGTGGGCAAACACGACCTTAGGCTGCTTTACAGGACTGTCGATTTCCCCAATTTGCATGGGTGCGCGTGCGACGTCTTCCTTCTCATCGTACTTAGCACCGGTAGTGACGTTCCGGTTTACCACTAGAGTCCAGTTTTGTTTTTCCGGAATTACGTACAAACTATAGGCTCCTTCGGGAATCACCGAACCGCCCAGGGTCATTGTGGTTTGGGTAAATAGAATCATGGGCGAACCACCTGGCTCCCAGAGTTTCCCGCGGCGAAGCTCCTCCTCACCCTTCGCCGGTGAGTTGTTGTATTGGATTTTCATTTGCTTGCCATCATCGAACGTACAGATGACGGCGGCGGGTTGATCCGAGACCGCCTGCTGGCTGACGCTGGGCAGCGTCAATTGGCTGACTAGTACGAGACAGAGAGCGAACATACGCATGGTTGATCCTCCCTTCGCCCGGGTGATGCTGGGTCGCGTCCCAAGTTATAACCCCAATTCGCGACTGTGGCAATCCTTACCAATACCGGCAATCAGCGTACTCTAGATTCGGTATGAGAGTTTTGATATCGGGCGCAGGAATCATCAAGGGAGGCCATTACATAAGGACGACGACCTCAACAAGAAATAGGTCGAGTTACGGAATGAAGCACACCAAGAAGTTGCGTGCGACTTCAGTCTTATCGAGCGACGCCGAGCAGCATTTGCCCCTGAGTGGGTGGGTTTTCGTGCTGGCCGCTCTTGCTACGCTCCTTCATTTCCTGTTTAACCGCGAGTACGGATACTTTCGCGACGAACTGTACTACGCGGTCTGCGGGCAGCACCTGGCCTGGGGTTACGTGGATCACGCTCCGTTGGTAGCAGTGGTTGCGCACTTCACGCGGGCCATTTTGGGCGATTCTCTCGCCGCATTGCGCTTTGTGCCTGCGCTATCAGGCGCAGCCAAGGTGGTGGCCGCGGGATGGATGGCTCGCGAAATGGGGGGAGGTCGCCTTGCCCAATTCTTCGCCGCCGTCACCACCTTGATCGCGCCAATTTATCTGGGTGAAACGGTGAAACGCTCGTCCGATCTGCCATAATCTCCTCATGTGTGGGCGCTATCGACTTTCACGGAGAAAGCAGCTTGTTGAGGGGTACTTCAACAGCGTCTCGGAAGAAGAGTGGAGGTCGCGCTATAGTCTCACCGCAGTGGGACAGAACCGTCGACGGTCACTTGCATTATTGCTTCTTGTGGCATTTGCTCTGTCTTCCAACCTCGCGTATGCCCACGCGATTCTCGTGGAAGCGTCTCCATCAGCCAACTCAACTGTCGCAGGTCCTTCACTTCCGATCAAGTTGCGTTTCAGTGTGAGGATCGATGCTAAGCGTTCGCGCCTGGAACTTGTCGGCCCTGACAAGACGTCGACCTTATTGTCCGCTACCCAGCCTTTCCCAGACACGTTGCAAGCCGTGGCCGAAGGGCTGAAGGCTGGGTCATATTCACTGCGATGGCAGGTCTTGGCAGCAGACGGGCACATTACGAGGGGTGAGATTCCCTTCAACGTAAAAAGCTAGAGATGCAGATCATCAACTTGTTTGCTTTTCTCTCGGTCATATTCCGAGCGGCCACGATCATGCTGCAGTCGCTGGTCCTGGGGGGCGTAGTGTTCTCCTACCTCGTATTATTCCCTTTGCACCGTCGTGCTGAATGTAGACCACTGGAATTCCCGAAGCACGTGCTTCCGTAAGGAGCGTTTTGATTTTGGGCAGCACGCTCCTCTGGACTTCAGCGGACATCAGCGCCACCAGCCCGATTTGCACGTCTACGATCAGCAATGCTGACGAATGATTTCCCATCCTTAATATTGTAAATCGTGAATTCCTTGCAGCCCGTGGTACTGTGTTCGCACTGAGGCCGCAGAGTTCATCGGTTTACTATAAACGGACTTCGAGCCGCGCCTGGAATTGCTGCCAAAACGTCGCGTTTACACTTACAATCTCAGTTGGTGCAACCGCCTTCCCAATCGGCGCCGAACTCCGATAGCCTTACACGAGGAGATAGTGTTGGAAACGCTGCTCACAAGAATCCAGAAGTTCACGGTCTTGGCCCTCGCTGGCATGTTCGTTGTGGTGGTGGTGCTCTCTACGGTGCACTTGGGCGTGCTGATCGCTCAAGAAGTCTGGACTCCGCCTCGGTTTCTCATTCGCGTGCAGGGGCTGCTCGAGATTTTCGGATACTTCCTGTTGGTGCTGATTGGAGTGGAATTGCTGGATACAATGAAAGCGTATATGAAAAAAGACGTCAATCATGTGCGCGTTGTCCTGGAAGTTGCACTAATCGCCATGGCGCGGAAGGTCATTATTGAAGAAACCAACACCGTATCAAGCTTGACCTTGTTCGGGATCGCTGCCCTGATTCTGGCGTTAGGCATTGCGTTTTACTTCGAGCGTCAATCGCAAAAACACTCAGGCCTTCCCGAGTGACTGGGGGATGCGTTGACTTCCGTTGACTGGCTGAGCCCTAAGAAAATCCGGCAATCTGTTCGTGGAGAGGATTCCCCTCTGTTGTCAAACGCTCTTGAAGTCCGACTATGCGAAGGTGGGTGTCCTTGGTTGTGGCCGGCCAGTTTGTGCATGGTCGGGCTTGACGAATCCGTTATGACCGAGCACGTCGCACCCGCATGCTGCCGGAAAAAACGCAGAGAAAGGCTGCGTGAGAAGTATGAACGGAACCCGTCCCGTATGAGCAGACGTAAGCTAAGCAGGAACTAATCGAAAAACAGAACGTATGCTGAACTATCCACGCCTTTTCTTCTTGGTCTCGTTGTTCGTACTGTGGCTCTCGGCACAGATCGGGGCTTCTTTGCGCAGGCGGCGGACCCTGGAAAACGAGGAGCGTGAAGATTTCGGAATTGTGCAAGCAGCTACCCTGACGCTGCTCGGCCTCATCATCGGATTCAGTTTCTCGATGGCCGTCAGCCGTTACGATCTGCGCAAGAATTATGAGGAAGCAGAGGCCAATGCGATTGGCACCGAATATGTCCGGACGGGGCTGGTACCTGCTGCGACTGCAGCGGGGGTGCGTACGCTGCTGAGAAAGTATCTCGATCTTCGCATTTCGTTTTACCGAACACGCGATCAGCGCGAACTTCAGCAGATTAATGCCGATACGGCTCAACTGCAGGCGGAGATGTGGTCTGCGGTGCAGGATCCGGCTGCGGCGCAACCGTCGCCCGTGATCGCGCTCGCCGTTGCGGGTATGAACGACGTTTTGAACTCGCAGGGATACACTCAGGCCGCATGGTGGAATCGCATTCCAAAGTCGGCTTGGGGCTTGATGATAACGATCGCCATCTGCTGCAACCTTTTGGTCGGGTATGCTGCGCGTAGCGCTGGAGTAATGTCCGCCCTGCTGTTTGTTCTGCCCCTGGTCGTATCCATCTCGTTCCTTTTAATAGCGGACATCGACAGCCCCCGTGGCGGCTTCATTCATGTTGTTCCCCAAAATCTCGTAAGCCTATCGAAGTCTTTGCCCAGGCAGTAAACCAGGCAGTTGCGAACACCGGCCGGAGGTGATTCGGGTTATTGCGGGGAAGATGGTGCCTAAAATTTGTGAGGGCTACGCTGCGTCACTGACGTTTGGATCTACGGTAATGCCCCACGCCCCAAGCAGCCATTCTGGAACGCAAAAACGATTCCTGTTGTGCTGGCACCATATACGGAGCTCGGCTGAGCAGACGTACCTATCCGCCGTCAGTCTCAGGTAGCGGACCTGCTGTTCGAACTCAGCAGCGAGAACTGGAACTGCCCGCATAGGACGCCCCCAGTCGGGATTTCTGCGTTTACGAGTCACAATGGGAAGAGCGACTGATCCCACCATAGCCCCATGATGATACTCCGTCCAGCTTCACTCCGCAGTTGGTATTTAGTCCGCGGGGCAGCGTTCGCCTTGGTGCCCCTCCCGCTTGTGATCCAGTATCGCGTCAAGGCACGAGACTTCACGATTTGTCCATCTCAAAGAATCAATGTCCAGGCTTCCCGACCTTGCCTGAATGAAATTCCCTTCCAGTTGGCCCAACTCCTCGCAAACCATAAAACTAACTCCTACGTTGATCGCACTCTTAATACCAAGAGGAAAGCAAACTATTGAGTCCCGCATAATATAGCGATACTTTTCCGAGGTGGCTGCGTCTAATCAAGCATGGGAAACCCTGCCGGAGTACGACGCGATTTCGAAGCCCTGGAGAAACGGCGCTTCCACGCCATTCGCCTGTTCGAGCGAGGCGAGAATCAATCTGCCATTGCCCGCCAAGTCAAGGTGGTTCGTCAAACCGTGGCCCGTTGGGTGAAACAGTATCGTGCCCAGGGCAAGTCCGGACTGCGCAAAGCCGGACGGGCCGGGCGCAAGCCCGGTTTGAGCGAGAAAGACCGGCAGCGCCTGCACACTTTGCTGCTCCAAGGTCCCGAGCGACTGGGCTTCGAAACTCCGCTGTGGACCTGCCCACGCGTGGCCCACCTGATCCAACAGGAATTTGGCGTGCGTTATCACGAGGGACATGTGTGGAAGATTCTGGTCAGTCTTCACTGGAGTCCGCAACGGCCCACCGGACGAGCGCGGGAACGCAACGAAGAACAGATCCGGCATTGGAAGAAGAAGGTGTTGCCTGCTCTTAAAAAAAAGCCCTCCGCGAGGGGCGCATCCTGATCTTTGTCGATGAGAGCGGGTTGAGCCAGCGGCCGCATCGCTGCCGCACTTGGGCGCCACGCGGCCAGACCCCGGTGCTGCAGTACAACTTTAACTGGAAAACCCTATCCGTGGCCGCCGGGTTGACGGTGTGGAACTTCTACTTCCGTTTGTACCCGGGGTCGATCAAAAAGGCGCAAGTGCGGGACTTTCTCCAAACCCTGGTGCGGCATCTGCCGGGGCCGTTGTTGCTGCTCTGGGACCGGCTGCCGGGACACCGCAGCCGACTGGTGCAGGACTACATCGCATCCCTCCAAGGCTGGATCCATCAGGAGTACCTGCCCTCCTACGCTCCGGAGTTGAACCCGGTGGAGTTCATTTGGGCCCACTGGAAGCAGCACGAGCTACCCAACGTTTGCCCCAAAGATTACTACCAGCTCAGTCAAGCGGCGCTGCGGACTCTGCGACGCATGCGCCGCCGCCCGCGATTGATCACCGCCTTCTGGCAACAGGCTTCTTTGTGGTCAGAATGACTCTATATTATGCGAGGTTCAATAGGTGGGTCTAGCGGCGATGGCACCATCTTCAGCTTGTCTCTAGGTTTGCCCCCCTTTGTCGAAACCGCGCCCACTTCCGGCAGCGTGGGGACGATCGTTATCATCCTGGGAAATAAATTGACGGGCACAACCAGCGTCACATTTAACGGCACGTCGGCAAGTTTCACTGTGGCCTCGAAGTCCGAAATCACGGCCACTGTCCCCACCGGCGCCACTACCGGCCCGGTCCAGGTCACGACGCCGAGCGGCACGCTGACCAGCAACGTGAACTTCCTGGTGACGCCATAGAGAGGGCGTTGTGACGGTCCCGATCACCGATGAAAGGGTGCCACTTAGGAGGGCAACTTGAGCTCAAGAGACCTCTGGCGCTGGGTTCTGACCGTAGCTTTAAGTGTCGTTCTGATCACACCCGCGCGGGCAGATAAACTGCAGACGGCGGGCGAGGAGATCGTGATCGGAATTGTAGCGGTGGCTGCAGCCTTGGTGGTTACCACCATTTTGGTGATTCATTATTCCAAGAAGAGAAACATTACGGGATGCGTAAGTTCTGGAGAGAACGCGATGACCGTCACCGACGAGAAAGACAAGCAAATTTACGCGTTGTCTGGCAACACAGTGGGCATTAAGCCGGGTGATCGGATGAGACTGCAGGGCAAGAAAGTCAAGCCGAAGAGTCCCGATAAAACGCTTGTCTGGGAAACAAGAGAGGTGAACCGAGACTTCGGGCCCTGTCAGCTCTAGGCGGCTTCAATCCGTGAGGAGAAAAATCAATGAAGAACTACAAGTCGATGCTGTGCGTAGTCGGGTTCGCGCTGGCGTGCTCGATTCACGCTAGTGCAGGCGATGCGCCGAAATTAACCTTCACCTTCACCAAAGCCAACATACCCGGAGCGTTGCAGACCCACACTTATGGAGTCAACAACGCAGGTGTGATGGTGGGCCATTACAGCGACAAGAGTTCGGGCCACGGGTATATTCTCAATGGCAAGAAGCTGACCAAACTGGACGACCCGAAAGGTCAATCAGGCAGCACCATCGCCAACAGTCTCAATCCTAACGGCGCGATTTCGGTTGTTGGCGAGTACAGCACGGGAAGCGGCACGACAGTGGGATTTCTGTATAAGAATGGAAAATATACGGATATTCCCGGTCCCACGGGCACGCGGCAATCGTCCGCCAGTTCGATAAACGACGCCGGAGCAATCGTCGGCTCGTACGTGGACGCCAACGACGTTATGCATGGGTTCCTCTTGAAAGCTGGGAAGTATACGACGCTAGACGTGCCTGGCGCCACTGAGGGTACCGGTGCCACCGGCATCAACACGGACGGCTGGATCGTGTTGTATGGGTATAATTCGACGGGTGCGACATCGGCTCTTACAAAAAACAATGGCAAAACTTACACGACCATTAACGTTCCAGGCGCGATTGCCTCATTTGCCGATGACATTAACAGTGCGGGCGATGTTGTTTATCAATTCTTCGATTCCAGTCACGTTTCCCGCGGCGCATTGTTGCAGGGCGGGAAATATTATAAGTTCGACTATCCCAAGGCGGTATTCACTTACGGCGGCGGGATTAATGACAAGAGCACCATCGTAGGCTGGTATCAACTCCGCAACACCGGCCCTGTATCGGGCTTCAAAGCGACCTACAAGTAAAGCTCTGCACCCAAAAGTTCGCTCGGATCCTGCATGCTGAAGCCCTCACGCCGCGGATTGTCGGGGACCCTGCTAGAAAAACCGGGTCACGCCCTCTTCCAGCACCAGCACGCGATCCTCAATCCCGGCCGCCTTGGCTTCCTGCTCCAGCAACTGCAAGGGCTCGTCCATCGGTTCATGCGAGAGTTTGAAGGTTCCATAGTGCATGGGGACCATCCAGCGCGCTTTCAAATCGAGAAAGGCACGGGTGGCGTCGGCGGGATTGGCGTGGACATTGCGGAACGACGGCGGGTTGTAAGCTCCAATGGGCAGCAGCGCCAGCTCGGGTGCTAAACGTTGTCCGATCTCGCGGAAGCCCGAAAAATAAGCGGTATCGCCGGCGTGATAGAGCGAGTGCTTGCTGTCGCGCAGCACGTAGCCGCCGTATCCGCGATGAGAGTCCTTGATGATGCGCGCGCCCCAATGCCGCGAAGGAACATGCGTCACGGTAAGCTCACGATGACGGTAGCTGTTCCACCAGTCCAGCTCTACGACATCGCCAAAGCCCAGGTCGGAGACGAGATCGAGCACGTGATGGGGCACCACGATGCTGGGCGGTGCAGCGTTACGAATTCGTGCCTGCTGAACGATGGCACGCAACGATGGCCGGTGCAAATGGTCGAAATGGGCATGCGTCACCAGCACCAGGTCGATAGGGGGAAGGTCGCGAAGCCTTACTCCTGGCTGGCGCAGCCGCTTTAGCACAAACAGCCAGCGGGCGAAATTAGGATCGATGATGACGTTCTGGCCACCGATCTGAACAAAAAAGCTGGCGTGCCCGATGAAAGTTAAACCCAATTCTCCATTGCTGACCAACTTAGGTTTGTAGGCTTGGCCGATTCGCGGAGTCACTGCCGAGTGCCGCACCAGAGTGCCAAACGCACGCGCGCGTTTGCGGAGAACGGGATTCGTAAGCGTTGGCTTTAACATCTGCTCCTGGCCGAAGTGACGGCTCCGAACTGCTTAAGCGGGCGAACAGCTGGAAAAAACTGTTTCCAGCACGTTTGCCACGTTTGGGCGCGAGAGCTGGTTTCATTCTAAGACAATTCGCTGGCGATTGCTTGACCGTTGTGCGGCCGTCAGTTCTAATCCTTAAGGGAAACTCTTCTCCGTGAACTCAGCGGCCACTCTCCGCGCCCTCTGCGATTAAAAGCTTTTGATCGCAGAGCGCACCGAGAAAAGCCGCAGAGTTCACGGAGAGAACATGTCCCCGGCAGGTCTAACTTACAGGAGCGAAAATGCGCGTTGCTTTCTTAGGGTTGGGAATTATGGGACGAGCCATGGCCTCCAACTTGGCCAAGGCTGGCCACGAAGTTGCGGTATGGAATCGTACTGCGGGCAAAGATGTGGAAGGAGCACGAAGCGCGGCGTCTCCGGCGGAGGCGGCGCGTGACGCCGAGGTGGTATGGACTGTGCGTCTCCGACACCAAGGCCGTTGACAGCGTTTTGTTCGGACCGCAAGGCGTGCATGAATCCTTGACACAAGGCATGACCATTGTGGACTCGAGCACGATCTCGCCTTCCGCCACGCGCCAATTCGCCGAGCGCGTGCGGGCGCAGGGAGTGGAATACGTAGACGCGCCAATGACCGGATCCAAGGCGGGAGCGGAAAGTGGCACCCTGATCTTCATCGTGGGTGGCGAGGAATCAGCCATTGAGAAACTGAAGCCGCTGTTTGCCGCCACCGGCAAAAAGTTTTTCCGCATGGGCGAGACCGGCAAAGGACAAGCCGCCAAGCTGGTGATGAATCTGCAAATCGCTCTCATCTATGAAGGCTTTGCCGAAGCCCTAACTTTAGCTGCGAAGCTCGGAGTCGATGCCGAGACCCTGTTGCCATTGATCCAGGCTTCGATGGTGAATTCAGGCGTGGTCGAGTACAAGGCTCCGTTTGTCCTCAAACGTGACTTTTCTCCGAATTTTCCATTGCGCCTGATGCACAAAGACCTACGGTTGGCGTTGGAGGCGGCTAAGGAACTCCGGGTCAGACTCCCAGGGCTGGAGACGGTGGAAGAAATCTACGATGTGGCGGACGAAGATGGCCACGGCGATCTCGATTACGCCGCCACGCTAACATTGCTGGAAAAATGGGCGGGAGTCGAGGTGAAAGGCGCGTCGGCCTGAGCCGCAGCCCCGGTTTGTATTGTTAGATTTTTGTCCGAGAAGGGTACTGAGCGAGTACTTCCGTAATGCCAATCTCGCCTGCTTATTACAGAACTATTACACACCGCCCCGACGGTCCCTGCTAGCTTAAGTGTTACAGCACCCACAACGAATACAGGACCCGACAATGGAACTCGAAGCGCTTCACCGCGAACCAGCCGCCGATAACGAAATCAACTGGGTAACCGCAACCTTTATGGGCCTGTTTCATGTTGGGGCGATTGCCGCACTCTTCTTCTTTACTTGGAAAGCTCTGTTCGTATCCATGTTCCTGTGGTGGGTTTCGGGAAGCCTGGGCATCGGTATGGGCTACCATCGGCTGCTCACCCATCGCGGTTACAGAACTCCGAAGTGGGTGGAATATTTCCTCACGACGTGCGCGACTTTGGCTCTCGAAGGCGGACCGATTTTCTGGGTAGCCACGCATCGCATTCATCATCAATATTCCGATCAGGAAGGCGATCCGCACTCGCCGATCGACGGCAAGTGGTGGGCGCACATGGGCTGGATTCTGACCGGCAAGTCCATGCATCACGACACTACAACGCTAGCGCGTTATGTGCCTGATCTCGCAAAAGACAAGTTCCACGTCTGGATCACCAAATATCACTACGTCCCCATGATTGTCCTGGGCGTGATTCTACTGGCGATCGGCGGCTTGCCGTTTCTGTTGTGGGGAGTTTTCATGCGCACGGTCGTTGGCCTGCATACGACTTGGCTGGTGAATTCGGCGACGCATAGCTGGGGCTCACGACGCTTTGTCACGAAAGACCTTTCGACCAACAGTTGGTGGGTCGCGATCCTGACTTTTGGCGAGGGCTGGCACAACAACCATCACGCGCACCCGGTTTCCGCCCGCCACGGCTTGCGATGGTACGAAATTGATATGAACTGGTACGGCATCTGGACCCTCAAGAAATTAGGCCTGGCGCGCCACGTGTACCGCGTAAGACTCTCGGAACTGGAACGCAAGCAAGAAGCGAAAGCAACAGCCTCAGCTCCAGAGTTGGCTTCGGTCTAGGTCAACGTCCTTCGTGAACCTTCGTGTCCTTTGTGGTTGATGCCTTTAAAAAGCCTAACCACAAAGGACACGAAGGTACACAAAGAAACCTTTCGAGCCGCTCTCCGGTTTTCTTCCCTTCGCGGTAGAATCACGCTATGCGCATTACCAGCCGGCGCAAAGCGACCATCACCTTCCTTGTTCTAGGCGTCGGTCTCGCGGGCGTTGCCGTCGCCGTTGGATTCGGCTGGATCATTCTCAACTGGCGCGAGGGGATCAAGGTTTTCCTGGGCGTGATCTTCTTCGGCGCCATCACTACGGGCCTGGTTCTCAACACGATTTTCCTGCTGCGCGAAATTCGCCGGAACGAGCAGCACGACAGTTTCATCAACGCAGTCACCCACGAACTCAAGACTCCAATTGCTTCGATCCGCCTCTACCTGCAAACACTGCAACATCGCGACGTCGACGAATCCCAGCGCCGCGAGTTTTACCGCCGCATGCTGGACGATACCGATCGTCTGCTGGGCACCGTCGAGCAAGTCCTGAAAGCCGGAGTTGCCGGCCACAGAAAAAGCAGCCGCGAACGCATCCCCATCGATTTCGAGAGCCTGGTTCGCGAGTGCGTGGAAGTGGCCCGCACCGGCCATCATCTTCAGCCCCAGGCATTGCGCTTCGAGCCCGTGAGCGATCAAGGAACAATCGTCAGCGGCGATCCGGAGGAGTTGCGCACAGCCGTCACCAACGTGCTCGACAACGCGATCAAGTATTCCGGAGACCTAGTGGATGTTTCCATCCGCGTCGAGGCGCCTGACGAAAAGCATGTGAGGCTCAGCATCCAGGATCATGGGGTCGGCATTCCGCCGGGAGAGCTGAAGAGCGTCTTCAAGCGTTTCTATCGCGTTTCCAATCGTTCGCTGGCTCACATCAAAGGGACGGGTCTCGGCCTGTTCATCGTTCGTGCCATTGCCAAGAAGCATGGTGGGCGCGCGTTTGCGGAGAGCCTGGGCGAAGGACACGGGACCACGGTGGTCGTCGAGTTGCCGCGAAACACTTCCCGGGAGAACGGAGCGGTTGAAAATCGCGCTCCGGAAGCGGTTCGGGAGAATCGGGCATGAGCCGCGTGCTGATCGTCGAAGACGAAGCGCATTTGGCTCAGGGGCTGCGTTTCAATCTCGAAGCCGAAGGCCACAGCGTCGAAGTTGCCGGCGATGGCGAGAGCGCGATCGAGTTGCTGCTCGGTCATAAGGAAAACGGAAAAAAGGAAAACGGCAAACGCGGAGCAGGGAAGCAGGAACGAAGCCAGCGCGAAGAGTTCGATGCTGTCGTTCTCGATGTGATGCTTCCGGGCAAAGATGGTTTCGCCGTCGCCACCGAGTTGCGCGCCGCAAAGAATTTCGTTCCTGTGCTGATGCTGACGGCCCGGGGCCGGCCCGAGGACGTGCTCAAGGGATTCGCCTCCGGCGCCGACGACTATCTTCCCAAACCTTTCGAGCTTCCCATCCTGCTGGCGCGGCTGCAGGGTTTGCTGCGGCGTCGCCAGTGGATGGGCGTCAGCCAGGCGCCCGCCGCCGATGCTTTCTCCTTCGACGGGCGAACCCTTGATTTTGGCAAGCTGGAACTGCGCGTCAACCGCAACACCATCCAGCTTACTTTGATGGAGGCGGAGCTGCTGCGCCATCTGGTTCGCAACAGCGGCCAGATCGTCTCGCGCAAAGCCATCCTGGAAGAAGTCTGGGGACTGCACGAAGACACCGACACCCGCGCTATCGACAACTTCATCGTCCGCCTGCGCCGCTACATCGAAGACGACCCCGCCAAACCAAAGCATCTGCTGACGGTCCGCGGCGTGGGCTACAGGTTCGTGCCGGAACCGGGCGGAGGCTGAACTATATCTAACACGTTGGATGCATCAGGCAGCGACGATAGGCGGGTGGCCCAGGCTATCGGGTCCATTTTACTCTCGAGGGTGCCCGTCCAAGCTTTGCTTGGGCCGGGTTTTCTTCGACCCGCAAACGGAACGCCGCCCGTCGTGTTCCTCCCAAAGAGGGGACGCCAGATTCCCGATTTGGAACCGGGTGCGCAGTCCAGCCACTTTGCTCTTGATCCCAGCCTATCAAATACGATAATATATTCACGTAGATGTTATCTACAAGATAATATCAGATCTTTGACAACCTGACCGCAAGCGCAGCCTCCGGGCGATTCCCTGCGAACAGCCCGATTCATGGCGAAGTCGAAAACCTTTGCTCCGGCCAAGTTCTACGCCCGTGCCAAAACGGAATCGCAGCCGCCAGACACTACGCTAACTCCCATGTTTCCAAGATTTTGCCTGTAACTACCTTAAGAACCATAGATCTAGCGGACAAGAAAAATTCCAGTCTTTTGTTTTCTAGATTTTGCGAGGAAATGAGAGTTTTTTTGAGGTAAATTCTGCACCATAAAGTGTGCATATGGTCATTCGGCGACAAACATCCCCGCCCAAGCGGAGCTTGAACGGGCCACCCCTTAGATAGAAATGAGTGCGACAATCCCCGGCACTCGCAGGGCGCACCCATGCTACGATGGTGCCCGCAAAAACGTTTCAAAACTTAACGAATCCTCTGGGGTTGGAAGAAAACGGGAGGCGGACGTGAAGACCATTTCTGGCAACACCGTACTCACACTGTTGGCGCTCGCGCTACTTGGAACAACGATGGCAGCGCAGACCGCCGCTCCCCCACAAACGCAAAGCAACAACCCAACCACAAGCTCGGCGTCCCCGGCACCGCCGATGGCCCCAGCCCCGCCAGGGCTTGGGCACGGAGCTTTTCCCGTGAAGGTAATCAAGCCGTTGGACTCCAGCAAGCTCAAGCCGGGCGACATAGTTGAGTTCAAAACAACGGGAGCATTTCTCCTTCCCAGCGAGACGCGGGTGCCAGAGGGAGCGAAGGTGACGGGACACATCACGGAAGCAAAGGCCCGCTCCAAGGGTGATTCTCAATCGGATCTGGCCATTGTTTTCGACCAGATCAGTCTCGGCAATGGTAAACAGTTAGCCGTTAAAGGGACGATCCAAGCTATAGCGGCGAGTGAGCCGGAAGAGGGCCCGGGCGTAGCCAACGGACCATCCATGGCGAAAAACTCGGGACCCGGTGGCGCGGGATGGACGCCGACCACAGATATCAAGTCGGGCTCGAATTTGAACACTATGAACAACGCATCGCCCCTGCTCACCCCGAAGTCGACGGGGGTACAAGGAATGCATGGTCTCCAACTGGGATCGGATGGCGTTCTCACCTCTGATGGCAAGCATGTGAAGCTGGACACTGGGGTGCGAATCATCGTGCACGGTCAGATCCAGGAGTAGGCGACCGTGAATACACTCCCGGCGCTGCGATTTATTGGCGGTGGGTGGAGGCTCCGGCTGCCAGATCGCGGAGGACGCCCAGGAATCCGGCGGCGGCGCGCTCGTCGGAGAGTGTTTCGAGGTCGATGGTGGCGGCCAAATGCGGGGAGTGTGGACGAAAGCGCACGGTGAGCAGATTGTGCCCGCGCGAGGTCATTAGCGTATTGATGACGGGTGGGAGTTCCTGCTTCCACTGCGTGCAGGTGGTCAGGACCACGGGGCCTGGACGGACAACCGTCCAGTCGCGGGATTTGCGGATGACCTTATTGTCGCTGTGAGTGAGCCAGCGATGGCGCAGTACTTCGAGGTGAATGCCGGGCGCGCAGTCGAGATCCGCCTCAAAAGTCAGCGTTTCTTTTTGTTTGTGCCAGGCACTTAACAGCCACTGTATGGGTAACGGTCGAGGCAGCAGCCGGATGGTGACCTGGGCGTTCTCAAACCAGTGAGTAGCGAATTGCAAATGTGCCTGGACGCGGGAGGAGCCGAGCCAGCGAGCTTCGGTGAGTTTACCGCGATGGGAGCATGCGGCTTCGACCCAGCGTAAGGCCTTCGTCCCCCGCCGGTGGTTGTAACGGGCAAGGCAGAAATACCACAGCCCTACCAGGGCAAGCGCGCCAGCCGCGTCAATCAGAAAGAGGCGCCCCACAACTATCCTCTGATGCGCATGGTACGTCTTAGGGTGCAAGGCAAGCAACTGTTTTGCGGACTATTTTTAAGGGATTCTTAAGCCTCTGAAAGCCATGGGGAAGGCCGGAATATTTGAAGGCCTGCGGATACAATGACGGGGTGGAATTTGCCCTGCGGGACTTTCGGCGCGAAGATTTCGACAGCTTGTGGCGCATTGACCAGGAATGTTTTGCGCCGGGAATTGCCTACTCCCGGATGGAGCTAGCCGCCTACATTCGGCTTCGGGGTGCATTTACCGTGGTTGCGGAGCCTCTTCCTGGGAAACAGGAAAGGACTGCGAATAATCGGAGGACCGCACACCGAATCTGCGCCGAGGGTTCTGGGGTTCATTGTGGCGCAGGCGAACCGGCGTGGAGTGGGACATATCCTTACGATTGATGTGCCGCCCGCAAGCCGGCGTCTCGGGGTTGGGTCGAAGTTGCTGGCTGAGGCCGAAGATCGCTTGCGTGCCGCCGCTTCCCGCAGCGTGGTGCTGGAGACTGCTGTGGATAATTCAGGCGCCCTGGCTTTCTACAAGCGGCACGACTACAGCGTAGTGAAGACCATGCCGCGCTATTACTCGAACGGGGTGGATGCGTTCGTGCTGGAGAAAGAATTGCTTTCGGGCTCCCGCGACAAGTAAGTTGCTCCGATGAAAGTTGCTATCCAAGGCGAAGCAGGTTCGTTCAGCCATGAAGCGGCGAAGCGTATGGTTCGGGGTTGCACAATTGTGCCGTGCGCGCGGTCGGCGGAGGTCTTCGACCGGGTGGAACGCGGTTCGGTGAGGGTTGCCGTGATTCCCATCGAGAACTCTCTGGCGGGATCAGTCGCGGAACACCTGGATCTTCTGTTGGCGAGGAAGGTTTTCATTCAGCGAGAATTTCGCTTGCGGATCGTACACAACCTGATCGCGGTACCGGGAGTGAAGATGGGCGATATCCGGCGGGTCTATTCGCACCCGGTGGCGCTGGATCAATGCCGGGATTTCTTCCGCAAGCATCCGAAGATTGAGGCCACGCCGTTTTATGACACGGCGGGCAGTGTGAAGCACGTGGTGGAGAACGGGTTGAAAGACGCCGCGGGGATCGCCGGGCGCCAGGCGGCGGCCGTTTACAAGGGCCGGATATTGGCGGCGGGTATTGAGGACGACAAACGGAACTTCACCCGGTTCTTCTTAATCCGCAAGGGCCGCCGCATCGTTCCCGGCGCCAACAAGACATCGATTGTTTTCACGGTGAAGAACGTTCCCGGCACACTGTTCAGGGCTCTGAGTGTATTTGCGTTGCGGGAGATCAGCCTGAGCAAGATCGAATCCCGGCCGCTGCGAGGGCGGCCGTGGGAATACGTCTTCTACGCTGATTTGCTTTGCGGAGATGACGAAGTCGCGCGCAAGGCGCTACGACATCTGGCCGAGAGCGCGAGTCCAGTGAAAGTGTTGGGAGTGTATCCTGCGGCGTGACGATGCAGGAGCTGCTTCTTTCGGGATAAACGTCACAGAGACGGGTGAGAGGGGACACAGTACATTCTGGGTTTCCGCACTATTCTGGTTGCGAGCGTTCAATTTTGACGCCTAAAACGGAGGCCTTATGTATTTGATCAGACTTGCGGCTGTAATTTTGGTATGTGTGGTGGGATTCACCCTGTTTGCTACTGCCACCCAGAATGAGCTTGGGGTTGCAGACAGCAGTAAAGTGACGTTTACGGAACCCACACGGGTGGGCGACACGATGCTGCCCAAAGGCGATTATGAAGTGCTGCACAGCATGAATGGCAGCCAACACATCATGACCTTCAGGCAGTTGTATACTGGCCATCCTGCTGGAGTTCAAGTGCAGTGCCAATTGGTTCCCCTGCAGAAAAAGGCGCAGCGTACGGAGCAGGTCTATGTGCTCAATGCCTCCAACGAGCGAGTGCTGCAGAGTCTGACGTTTAAGGGCGATTCGGCACAGCACGTGTTCTAAGGGTTGGATCGGGTGGATTCAGGGACCCGCCTCGTCCGGCCGGGAGAATAAAGGCAGGATGGGGAGGGTCCGGGTGTTTTCCAAGTGATGGATTGCTGGTTTAGGCCCCGGAAATCATGGAGTGTTCCGGGCAATCGTCCTGTGCACCTTGGTTTGGTGCAAACCCTCGCCAGAAGGTTTAGAATTCGTCAGGTCACAAGAAAACGATTTCCGAAGGGTTAGTTGCATCCTCCGGCACACTTACGTCATCAAACTTGAGCATATTACACTCAAGGTGAAATCATGGCACAGCCATCGCGCGCTGAACGCAATACAAAAGAAGTGAAAGAAGTCAAAGAAGCGAAAGAAGTCAAAGAAAACACAAGGAATAGCGAACCGGAAGACCGGGCGCTGCCTATCCTTCCGGTTCGGGATACGGTGCTGTTTCCGCACGCCGTCCTGCCTCTGACTGTCGGGCGGGAGAGCTCCGTCCAGTTGATTAATTCGCTGGGTGAGGACAAGACAATTGTCGTCGTTGCCCAGCGGGAAGCTCGTGTCGACTCACCCCAACCCACCGATCTGTACACGGTGGGAACCTTGGCCGTGGTGCACAAAGTGGTCAAGATGCCCAACCAGAGCCTGTTTGTGTTCGCAGAAGGCCTGGAGCGGGTGCGGTTGGTAGAGTTTGCTCAACTGGCGCCCTTCATGCGGGCACGAGTGGACTCCGTCCCCGAGGCAATTCCGCCCAAGAGTTCTGAAGTCGAGGCGCTGCAGCGCAACGTTTTGACTCTGTTTCAGCAGATTGTGGCGGGCTCGCCGACTCTGTCCGACGAACTCTCGACCGTGGCGATGAATATTGAAGAGCCTGGACGCCTGGTCGATTTTATTGCGTCGTCGTTGCCATCGCTGTCCACTGCGGATAAACAGGACGCACTCGAGACCACCGACGTACGGGTGCGGCTGGAGAAGATCAATCAGCACCTGGCGAAGGAGTTGGAAGTCCAACAACTCCGAAACAAGATTCAGTCGGAGGTGCAGGATCGGGTGCAGCAAACCCAGCGCGAATATTATCTGCGCGAGCAGATGAAGGCCATCCAGAAGGAGCTGGGCGAGCAGGATGAAGGCGCGCGAGATACGGAAGAATTGCGGCAGAAGATCGAATCCGCGGGAATGCCCGACGATGTCAAGAAAGAAGCGCTGAAAGAACTGGGGCGGCTCTCACGGATGTCGCCGATGGCCGCGGATTATTCGGTGACGCGCAACTACATCGAATGGCTTGCGGTGCTGCCGTGGGCGAAAACTTCCGGTGGCGATGTCGACATTATCAAAGCCAAGGAAGTACTCGACACCGATCACTACGATCTGAAAAAAGTGAAGGATCGCATTCTGGATTATCTTTCGGTGCGTCGTTTAAAGCCCGGGATGAAGGGACCGATTCTTTGCTTTGTCGGACCTCCGGGCGTGGGAAAAACTTCGCTGGGAAAATCGATCGCGCGGGCGCTGGGACGCAAGTTCGTTCGCATTTCGCTCGGCGGGGTTCACGACGAAGCCGAGATTCGTGGTCACCGGCGAACCTACATCGGCGCATTGCCCGGGCAAATCATCCAGGGCATTCGCCGCGCAGAGACCAAGGATCCAGTTTTCATGCTGGATGAAATCGACAAAGTAGGGCGCGATTTCCGTGGCGATCCCAGTTCCGCACTTTTGGAAGCGCTCGATCCGGAGCAGAACGCCACTTTCCGAGACAACTATCTCGATGTACAGTTCGATCTGTCGAAGGTGCTCTTCATTACTACGGCAAACATGCTGGATCCGATCGCAGAGCCGTTGCGCGATCGCATGGAGATCATCGAACTGCAGGGGTACACCGAGGAAGAGAAGATACACATCGCGTTTCAATATCTGATTCCGAGGCAGATTGAAGAGAACGGAATCACGCCGGAGCAGATCGAGTTTCCGGAAGAAGCGGTCAGCAACATCATTCGGCATTACACTCGCGAAGCCGGGGTAAGAAATCTGGAGCGGAACATCGGTACGGTGTGCCGCAAACAGGCGCGCCGTCTGGCCGAGGGCAAGACCGAGAAGTTGATCGTGACCCCCGAGGTCGTTCAGGAATTCCTGGGCGGCATCAAGATTCGCAGCGAAGGTGAAATCGCGGAACGTACGAAGCGAGCTGGCGTGGTTGTGGGCCTCGCGTGGACTCCGTCTGGTGGCGACATTCTGTTCATCGAAGCCAACACGATGAAGGGCAAAGGCGGGTTCACCATGACCGGACAAATCGGCCAGGTCATGCAGGAGTCGATGCAGGCGGCTTTGACCTGGGTGCGGTCTAACGCGGAGCAACTCGGAATTCCCGAGACCTTCTTTGCGGAACATGACATACACATTCACGTACCCGCGGGAGCGATTCCCAAGGATGGCCCATCCGCGGGAGTGACCATGGCTACGGCGCTGGTCTCGCTGCTTACCGGGCATCCGGTGCGTCCGCTTACAGCAATGACTGGCGAAATCACGTTGAGCGGGAACGTGCTTCCAATTGGCGGAGTCAAAGAGAAGGTACTGGCCGCCAAACGGGCGGGGGTGCACGACGTCATCCTGCCGGCGGAGAACAAGATGAATGTGGAAGAGGACCTGACGCCCGAGCAACTAGAGCACCTGAGCATTCACTACGTCAAGACCATCAGTGAGGTTCTGGAGCTGGCTCTGCCTTCGTCACCTCGCCAGGAGAAGCAGGATGCGGAGGAACGTGAGAAGGTTCTAAGCGAACAGCCTGTCGGCTAAGGGCATAATTGGGTATTAGTTGAGATGCCAGTTTTCGCCAGCGAAAACTGGCATTTTTTGTCTGGAATAAGTTACTTCCGTGCAGTATTTACGGTATGGAACTTATCAGGCGGGCCGGGGTTAATAGACAATGTAGATTGTGTTGTTAGAAGACGCAACGAGGAATATGAAACTCATGAAAACTCACAAAGCCTTGGTGGCTGGAATTGCACTGGCGGGAGTATTGGTGCTGTTGCAAGCCCCGCTGAGAATCGTGGCCCAGGAACCGCAGGATCAGGGACCGCCCCCGGAACAGCAGGGGCCGGCGCAAGATCCTCCGGGCCGGGTGGCGCGACTCAGTTATTCGGTGGGATCCGTCTCCTTTCAGCCGGGCGGGGAAGGCGATTGGGTGCAGGCAGTCGCCAATCGTCCACTGACTACCGGCGACAATTTGTGGGCTGACAAGGATTCACGAGCTGAGCTGCAAACCGGCTCGACATCGATCCGGATGGATTCGGAAACGAGTGTGACATTCCTTGATCTCGATGACCGGACCACTCAGCTTAAGCTGTCCCAGGGTTCCGTTTTCGTGCGGGTGCGACATCTGGATGACGACGATCACTTTGAAATAGACACGCCGAATCTGGCGTTTCAGATCCAGCGCACCGGTGAATATCGCATCGACGTGAACGCCGATGGAACGGAAACCGATGCCCGAGTCTGGAGTGGCCGCGGCGAGGCGACGGGCGGCGGAAACTCGTACGACGTAGTTGCTGGGCAGCTCGCTAAGTTCACGGGTACTGACCAGTTGAATCATGAGATCGACCAGATACCCGATCGCGACGATTTCGACAACTTTGCATTCCAACGGGATCAGCATGAAGATCACGCCGAGTCGTCCAATTACGTTTCACCTGATATGACCGGCGCGTCCGACCTCGACGAATACGGCCACTGGCGGTACGTGGCGGATTACGGTCCGGTATGGGCTCCTGCTGCGGTTGCTCCCGGGTGGGCTCCTTATCGCTACGGCCACTGGGTTTGGGTCGCGCCCTGGGGTTGGACTTGGGTCGAAGACGAGCCTTGGGGTTTTGCTCCCTTCCACTATGGACGTTGGGCGTTTGTGGAGAGTTCATGGTGCTGGGTGCCGGGTCCGGTTTACGCCCGCCCGGTGTATGCGCCCGCGCTGGTCGCGTTCGTGGGCGGAGGTGGTTTCGGCTTCGGAGTTGGTATCGGCGCCGGCGTGGCTTGGTTCCCACTGGCTCCGCGCGAAGTTTACGTGCCCTGGTATCGCACCAGTCCTGGCTACGTCAACAATGTGAACATCACCAACACGCGAGTTAACGTGACTCAGGTGACCAACGTTTACAACACCACAATCATCAACAACAATACAACCAACGTGACCCGGATTAACTACGCGAATCAACACGTGAACAACGCGGTGACGGCGGTTTCACATGATACGTTCGTGAACGCGCGTCCAGTCGCAGCCAACATCGCGAAAGTGGATTCGAAACAGCTCGAGAACGCTCCCGTCGTCCACAACGTCTCGGCGCAGCCGGCCCGTCAGAGCGTCATGGGAGCCGGCCGGCCCGTTACTGTAAAGCCGCCTGCCGCGGTGATGAACCGGCAGGTGGTTGCGACCAGGCAGCCTCCGCCTCCACGCGCGTCTCTTGGACAGGCGCACACAACGGAGCCGAAAGTGCGTACGGAGGCTCCAGGACAACCGCAAACCGCGGCTCGTGCACCTGCTGAGGCACCACGACCGGGACAACCTGCGCCCCGACCAACTGAAACGACGCGGCCGGAATCGCCAGCGCAGGCCAACCAGCCTTCGCGTCCACAGGAACCGGCAAACAATCGTCCGGCGCCAACACCAAATACGGCGCGACCCGCGCAGCCGCAGGAAGCAATGCGTCAACCGGAGCAGGCGCGCCCAGCACCGCCATCGGCGCCACGTCCGCCTGCCGGACATCCTCTGGTAAGGCAAGCTCCGCCGGTGCATGAGAATCCTCAGCATCAGCAGAATGAGCAAACCAAATTCAACGCCTGGCAGCAACAGCGGCAAAGTGCGCCGCCGCGACCACCGGCGCCGGCGCCGCGCGCGGCGCAAGCTCCTCCCGCGCATGAATCGAAACCGCATAAGTAAAAACGCTCTAGTTCATTGCCGGGAAGAATCCGCCAGTTCTCGCAAGGGAACTGGCATTTTTCTTTTTTCGGAAAGCTGGCAATAGCGCGGTCGCGTTACACTACTGGCAACTGTCTGCCAATCGCTGCAACTGGGATTTTATGCAGGTTCGCGTTCTATTTTTCGGTATGCTGAAAGATCTTGCGGGGCGAGGCAGTGATCTTCTCAATCTGCCAGAGCATGCTACTTTGGGCGACGTCTTCACTCACTACGAGGAGATCACGCCCAGGCTCGGCGACCTTGCCGCTTCAATTGCGATTTCCATCAATCAGGAATTTGCCGGGACCGATGCGAGGCTGAAAGAAGGAGACGAGATCGCGTTTCTGCCTCCGGTGAGTGGAGGTTCGATGGATCCTGAAAGCGACATGTCTACGCAACGCCGGCGTTTCTCCGCGATCGTCCACAAAAAAATTGACACGCAGAGTGTGCTTGCCAAACTCAAGCAGCCCGCGAACGGAGCGGCAGTCGTATTTGAAGGAGTGGTACGTGACAACACACGAGGCCGCCGTACTCTCTATCTGGATTACGAAGCCTACGAAGAGATGGCGCTCAAACAGATGGACGCGCTGGCCGAGCAGGCCCGTCAGCAGTTTCCCATCCGTGACGTTGCTATGGTGCATCGTTTGGGGCGGTTGGAAATCGGGGCGGCGAGCGTCTTGATCGTTGTGGCTTCGGCGCACCGGGCTGCGGCCTTCGATGCCTGCCGCTGGCTCATCGACACCCTCAAGCGCACCGTACCCATCTGGAAGAAAGAGTACTTTGAGGATGGCGCGGTCTGGGCGGATGGCGAGCCTTTCCCGGATGGGATTCCCAAAGCCGAAAGCAGCCATTCCGGAAGGTCTGCATCTAAGTGAAAAGATTGTCTCTTCGTGATCCCTACAGATTCTTGTGGCGAACTTTGCGGTCAAAGGCTCGGTTCGAGAAGGCGCCCATGCGCAAAGTTCGGAATGATGAGCATGCGAAGAACGACAATTTCAGCTTCCGCATGCGACACCTGCTTTTCTTCCTGATTATCGTGATCGGAGTCTCGCATGCTCAGGTGCCCAAGCCGCCGTGGGCAAGTGGCGGAACAAGTCCGGCGAAACCGGCGTCCTCTAACAGCTCGAAGAACAATGACGCTCCGGACAGCACAAGTCCGGCTCAGAGTTCCGAAACTACGTTAAAGGTTGACGTCAAACTGGTGAACGTCTTCGTCACCGTCACCGACGAGCACGGTGCTCCGGTCGGCGGCCTGAAAAAGGAAGACTTCACGCTACTGGAAGACGGAAAGCCACAGACCATTTCGGTGTTCGACAAAGAATCGGCGTTGCCGCTTTCCATTGTTTTGGATATCGACACTAGTCTGAGTACCCGCAAGGACCTGCCTCTCGAACTGTCCTCCGCGCGCCGTTTTGCGCACGCCATTCTTCGACCCGTCGATGCGATCTCTCTTTACGGTTTCAGCGAGATCGTCAGCGAGGTAGTGCCGTTCACCTCCGATCTCAAGACAATCGACCACGGCATCGACCGCATTCGCATGGGATCGGCTACCGCTCTTTACGATGCGCTCTACCTCGGGGCGCAGGCGCTCGATACGCGCAAAGGAAGAAAGGTTCTGGTTGTGATCACGGACGGCGGCGATACCGTCAGCCGGGTGGATTATAAGGAGGCGGTGCGTTCCGCACAGGAAGCGGAAGCCATCGTCTACAGCATTATCGTGGTTCCAATTGAGGCGAGCGCAGGACGTGACACGGGCGGGGAGCACGCCTTGATTCAGATTTCCGAGGACACTGGCGGCAAGTACTTTTACGCCGAATCAGTGCCGCAACTCGACGACGCCTTCCGAAAGATCAGTGACGAACTCCGCACCCAATACCTGCTGGCTTACTATCCCTCGCAGCGGCTTTCCGATTCCAGCTTCCGGCACATTGAAGTCAAAGTGGACGGATCATCCAGGGGCTCATCGCTCACCGTGCGCCACCGGACCGGGTATTACACTACGAAATCCAAGTTTTGACGCGGCTTTCGCGCTCGTCCTGATTTCATTTTCAATAATAATCTACAGAATATGGAATCGACCACCCTGGTCCGAGGTCGCATGAGCTCAAACATAACTGCATATAAGCTATTGACATAATTACAGATGACGTGCCAAAGTGTGGGCGTTAATTGTCTTGGTCCGTCAATTGCACTGTTAATCGCCCAAGGACTTGCTTGGGTTTTGGTGAGAGGCTGCGGTCGGCCTCTGATTGCTGGCGGGAGTCCTTGGCAACAAGCAGATAATTTTCCGCCTGACTCGACTGCGAACCGCTATTCAGCTCGGAAACATTGACTCTGAACAGATTATGAAAGGAAGGTGGACGATGTCCCTGAATTTCAACCGCCCTCTCCGGTCCGCCGGAATGTTTCTAACATTGGTTCTGGCGATAACCTTTCTGTTGTCTTCCACACTCCTGTTGGCGCAAACCAACGTCGGTAACGGCAGTATCCAGGGAACAGTCACGGACCCTTCCGGCGCTGTGGTTAGCGGAGCAAAAGTCACTATCACCGAAAAATCCAAAGGAGTGTCAAGCGTCAGGACCTCCGACTCCAGAGGTTCGTATACTTCGGGTTCGTTGATCCCGGGCGTTTATTCCGTGAGGGTCGAGGCCCCCGGCTTCAAGACGACGGAAGTGCCGGTGACTGTGCAGGTGGACAACACCGCGACCGCAAACGTGAAATTGGAAGTAGGCCAGACCAGCCAGGTGGTTGAGGTAGAGGCCAGCTCAGTTCAAGTGAACACCGAGCAGCCCACCGTCCAAGGCGTGATCACGGAAAATCAGATCGCCAACCTGCCGGTGAATGGCCGCAACTTCCTTGATCTGGCGCAGCTCGAGCCGGGCGTGCAGATTCAGGACGGTCAGAACTTCGACCCCACCAAAGCCGGTTACTCCTCGATCTCGTTCGGAGGCCGCTTCGGCCGCACCGCCCGCATCGAGGTTGATGGCGTAGACGTCTCCGACGAAACCGTAGGGACGACTACGACCGATGTCCCGGCCAGCGCCATTCAGGAATTTCAGATCGAGCAGTCAAGTCTGGACATGTCCACCGAGCTGACTTCTTCCGGCGCTGTGAACGTCACCACGAAATCCGGAAGTAACGCCTTCCACGGCGATGCCTTCGGTGCATTCCGCGACAGTGCGTTTTCGGCAGCGCTACCCACTCCTATAGGATTCACAGCGCCCTACCAGCGAAGTCAGTACGGCGGCGATTTCGGCGGCGCGATCATCAAGAACAAACTGTTCTTCTTTATCGACGGGGAGCGAACCATTCAGCACACGACCGTCCCCGTGCCCGTCTCCTTTCCTTTCCAGCAGTATTCGGGTACTTTTTCGGATAAATTCCATGAGGGAAACTTGCTGGGACGTCTGGACTACCAGCTCACGAAGAGCGCGCGTGCGTTCTTTCGCTTCTCGGATTTCCAGAACATCCTGGGCGCGACTTTCGGGTATGGGTTCTCGCTGTATGACAACAAGGACATTACCCGCAACTTTGTGGGCGGCGTGGATTTCAACACCGGCAGCTTCAGCCATGCCATCCGATTTTCGTATTTGAAATTCCAGAATCAAATCAAGGACGCGACCACGGGCTCGTCGCTGCCATTCGCTAACATAGGCGTGCAGCTGGGTTCCATGGGAGCCACCGGGCTACAGGCCGGGCCGAATCTCTTGGCTCCACAGAGCACTCCGCAAAGCGACCATCAAATTAAATACGATGGCAGCAAAATCCTCGGCGCGCACGTGATCCGCTATGGGATCTCGTACAATCACATCCAAGGCGGCGGATTCGCCTCGTTCTTCAAGAACGGACCGCAAGTCATTGCGAATGTCTCTCAGGGCGAAATCGCGGCCGCCGCAACCGGTCCTTTTTCGGGTGGCGCTTCCAACCCGCTCAATTACCCCAATGATTTGGATATTCTCGCTAACGGCTTGGGTTTTTCTACTACCCAGGCGGCACTGGGCTTCCCAGCTGGCGGCCTTGGACCCGACAACCGCATTAGTTTCTACGTGGGAGACGGCTGGAAGATCAAGCCAAATTTCACCCTGACCTACGGGCTTCGATATAACCGTGACACCGGTCGCACCGACAGCCAGTATCCCGCGATCCCCGGGCTTAACGCTTTGATGCCTGGGCTAGGAAATCCCGTGAACCAACCGAACAACAACTGGTCTCCGCAGCTGGGTTTTGCCTGGGATCCCACGAAAGATGGCAAGACCTCGATCCGCGGCGGCATCGGCTTGTTCTTCGAGAACGCGATCTGGAACAACGTTCTGTTCGATGGACCGAAGCGTGAAGCTACCGGTGCGTTCCTGCAGTTCGCTGTCACCTGCGCAGCTCCGGGTCAGCCAATACCCATCCCCAGTGCAAACGGTCAACTCAACGGGCCCGGAAGCGCGAGCGCGATCGCAATCTGTGGCCCCGCGAATGCTACCAGCTTCCCGCTTATCGGCAATGCCATACCAGCGCTCCTCGCATTGCAGCAGGCCTACGTGGCGGGTTCACCCCTGAACTTACAGGCGCCTAACCCGGGCTATGTCCAGACCGGCCTCGCCACCTGCACCACCCCTGGCGCTCCCTGCTTCTTCCCGACGGGCAACAGCATGTTTTTACCCGACTACAAGTCGCCTCGCTCGGTGCAAATGAACATTGGCATTCAGCGGGAACTCCACCGAGGCATGGTGTTAACCGTCGATTATGCACGCAATGTCCAGACTCACTACCTGTTGGGCCTGGACCAAAATCACACCGGCGACATCAACTACTTCAATCTGGCTGCGGCTAATCAAGCGATCAATGTAACCAACCTTGGCCTTGGTTGCCCGGCTGGACCTGCCGGCGTCGGCTGTGCCATCGGCAAAGGCGCAACAATTGGCAACTATGCCGGCAACGGCTTGACTTCTACGGCCGACTTCGGCGGCAGCAGCTGTCCTTCTGTACTCGGATACGACTGCGCCTTCGGTGGGATCAATCCCAATGCGCCACCGCTCGGGTTCTTTTCCCCTGTGGGCCGTTCGGTTTACGACGGACTGCAGATGAAGTGGACCTACAACACCAAGGCGCCCTTTAAAGGTACAACGGGCCTGAACTTCACAGCTTCCTACTCCTTGTCAAGCTTCAAGAATTCCGGCGGAGGCTCGAATCCGGGTGCCCCGGTGACAGCGACCAAGAACGACCAGGATTTTCTCCCTGCCGCTCTCGACAACTCTAATGTCAACCAATACTTCGGGCCTTCCACATTGGACCGCACCCACCAGATATCCTTCGGCGGCTACCTGGATTTGCGCTACGGTTTCCAGATCGGCCTGATCGGGCATTTCGACAGTCCGCTGGCAAACACCCTTGTCGTTCCCAACACGAATCTAGGGGCCGGGGAGATATTCCGCACCGACTTCACGGGTGATGGCACCACTCAAGACCCAATGCCGGGAACCACTGTTGGCAGCTTTGATCGCGGCATCAACGGTGGCAACATCAACGGGGCCATCGCGAACTACAACGCTACGGTGGCGGGACAGCCGACGCCGGCAGGGAAGGTCCTTATCCAGAACGGCTTGATGACGGCATCACAGTTGGTGGCCTTGGGCGGCGTAGCGCCGACGGTGGCCTTGGCACCTCCGAACCAAATGAATTTTCCTTGGTTGCAAACGATGGACATGACGGTGGGGTGGACCTACACTATCAAAGAGCGGCTGACTATCAGACCGTCAGTCGGCTTCTACAATATCCTCAACTTCGCCAATTTTGATCTGCCGGAAAGCATGATGTCTGGTCTGCTCACGGGCGGGGTTGGCACTATTAACGGTACCACATACGCCACGTCGGCTGTGAACCGGGTCGGCGTCGGCACCGGCGTGTATGCGCTGGGATCACCGCGCCAAATCGAATTTGCCCTGAAGCTGACCTTCTAGGCGAATTTACCGGCAACTTCCGACACCAGCTCCGACCGGAGCTGGTGTTTTTTTGTGTGCCGAGCATGTTCGACAGCTTGAGGGTGAAAGTCCCTTCGACAACCTGATGGAGGTGATTGTGTCAAGAAGACGAGGAATCGTCATGCTGTGCGAAAGATGAAGGTAGGTCCTTCGGAGTCGCCTTGTAGGAGGAGGCTTCAAACTGCCATAAGCTGCTTCGGTCCAAAGACCGCGGTGGTGAACGTTATGGTTAAAAGGCGTGACAGAAGATCACGTCATGTGTGGATAAGAGAAGAGATGAGTGAAAACGATCCTCCGAGGAAGCATCGAAAACAGGCAAACACGACACCCAAAACCAGGGTTTTCACCTTGTCCTGGGATAAGCACGAAAGGTACCTACTTACTGGTCATGCGGGGGTCCGGTGTATAGGAGGCATGACTCTCATCCGGGCTTTCGTACGGAACTTGAGAACCGGGTCGGTGATGCAAAGGGAAAAGGCACAAGTGGACACCCCACGAGGCCAAAAGTACCGATGCACCGATCAGGGGCGCACTGCTTGGTAGTAGCGAGGAAGCGGGGTAATTCCCGTGGAGCGAAGGGGGCAGGCCACCCACGTCGGGGTGGAGTCAACGGGAAACCGGAGGAACTCCTTGTCTTGATGTAAGGCGGCAGCCATCTTTGAGTGGCACGAGCCGGATGAATCGAGAGGTTCACGTCCGGATCTGTGGGCGGCTCGGGGCGAAATTCCCCGGGCCGACCCGGCAGTCATAGCGAAGCGCAAAGGTGAAATAACACTCGTCGCGAGGCGGGGCCTGAAAGAAGCGTGGAGCAAAGGCCGAAGGATACCGCTGGGTGGTGGATCTCGATTTGGAGAAATTTTTTGATCGAGTGAATCACGACCGTCTGTTAGCGGCGGTCGCCGAGCGCGTGGCCGACAAACGAATGCTCAAGCTGATTCGAGCATTCCTGGAGGCCGGTGTGATGGAGGATGGATTGGTGAGTCCGGTGGATGAGGGCACGCCTCAGGGCGGTCCGCTTTCACCCTTGCTCAGTAATCTGGTGCTGGACGAACTGGACCGGGAGTTAGAGCGGCGCGGTCACCACTTCGTGCGTTATGCCGACGACTGCAACATTTACGTGGGCAGCGAACGAGCGGGACAGCGAGTGATGGAGAGGGTTACGCGCTTCATCACGCACCGACTCAAGCTCAAGGTGAATCAGGCGAAGAGCGCCGTGGCTCGACCGGGGCAAAGAAAGTTTCTCGGATTCAGCTTCACCGGCGGACGGGAACCTAGGCGGCGGATCGCTCCCAAGGCCATCGCTCGCTTTAAGGACAGGATTCGGGAACAGACACGTCGAACCCGTGGCATCAGTCTGACGCAGATGGTCAGACAGATCGCGACCTACCTGCGGGGATGGCTCGGATACTTCGACGATTGTCAAACGCACGGTGTTGCAAACCCTTGAATCGTGGCTACGCCGTCGACTTCGGTCGGTGGTGTGGAAGCAATGGAAACGGGGACGGACGCGATTTCGCGAACTTCGCAAACGGAATGTGAGCCAGGACCTGGCGGCGCAAACCGCTGGCAGTCCTCACGGCCCGTGGCGCATCGCCAACTCGCCCGCCTTGGCCATGGCTTTGCCGAATGCCTACTTTGCCAAGCTCGGGCTTCCGCCCATGGTCGTGCCGTCTTAGCTTAATCCGCCGAACCGCCGTATGCGGACCCGCATGTACGGTGGTGTGGCAGGGAGGCGGGGCGACCCGTCCCCCTATGCCGATTCGCTTATTAAGGACCTAGCTCACTGCGCAGACGCTTGGAAAGCTTTTCCATCTGCTTCAGTTTGTCGATCAGATCCTTCGGGAGCATTCCCTTGCCCACGTTGTCGATGCCGGATTGAATCGACTGAGAGAGGATCAAGAGTTCGTCTGCGTCGCCCTTGACCTTCGCAAAATCCACTGAATGTCGTTGTTAATTGGAGGGGGAACGCTTCTCTCGAACTCTCTCTCGGCTTGGTCAGCTTGCAGACGTCCGTCGGGGGGCAGCGGACCCTGAGCAAAGGCGGTGGCAGAGGAAAGAAGAAGCGCAAACAGGAGAATTGAGATTCTCATGACGAAAACCTCCTGGTCGGAAACAATTGCCCGTATTTTACTCTGGACTGACATCCTGTGGGGCAGGATTGATGGAACGAATAAACATTTTGTCCGGCCCTTTGACTCGGATGATCTTTCAACGCTGCGCCTGCACGTTCTTAGCTTTCGACCTTCGACAGCGATTTCACCGATGGAGCCGCATCCGCAAAGTTGCCTTTGGTGGGATGATTGAGCGAATGCACACCAAGGCCGCGAATGGTTAGTCTTTGCTACCAAGTAAAGCTCGTGAGGTCACGCAATATATTCGTATCCTCAAATCCTAGGTCCTTGAAAACAACATACATATTGGGTTCGTTTCACAAAAAAGGCCACAACCAAGAGAAAATCGCACTGGACATCTCCCATCCGGTTGGTGTGACTAATCAACGTGACTTGTGCACGCTGCCGTGGCACGCACTGCAAAGCGTAATCAAGTTCTGCTCAGAGTCGTTGCCGGACTGGCTTCGGAATTCTTTGTGATGCACTTCAAGGTTCGACATGATTCCGCAGGATTGGCATCTCCAGGCATCACGGCGCAACACCTGCTGCCGCAATTCTTCGTAGGGTTCAGCTTCGAGTCGGATGCGTGGCTGTTTCGGGACAATTCGATTCACGAAGCCTTCTCTTCAGCGTGGTACAGAAATGCTTGCTTTTCCTCTCGTGGCAGGAACTTGAACAATTGCAAGATCGACTGCAGCACTACTTCGGGATTGCCGTTTTCCAGGCTGGCGCCCGCCAGAAAATCCGCGCAGATCATCTCCAGGCAATAGCCGCGGGATTTGTCGGTTCCGAGCATCAAAGCCGCCGTCTCGATCGCTTGATCAATGACCGGCATCTGGCTTTTATACAGCTTGAAGGTGACAATCTCCCACGGCTCCGTCTCCTTCCCGGTTAGTTCCCGTTCGACCGCTTGCTTGAACTGTTCCTTCGGCATCTGGCGGGCTTTGTGCAACCAGGTTGCACAATCGAAGTCCTGTCTGTCCCTTTTAGCTAGCTTCGCCAGCTCCAGCCCTTTGGCCCACCCTACCACCTTCAACTCTTTTCTCGCCTGCGGCGGCAAATGTTCGTGAATGCTCATGAGGTAGTACGCCTTTCTCCTCGACTCCGGGAATCGCCGCACCAGGAACTCGTCGAATGACTTGACGCTGTCCACCCGCCAGTACTGTCCCGCTCGCACTTCGCATAAATAGCGCCCGAGTTCCACGAACTTGGTGTCCCGTTCCACGTCTTTTTGTTGCTCCCAGGCCAGAATCTCGTCGATCTTCGTCAATACGAACAGGGCTCGGCGACGATTGAATTTCCGCGGCATCGGTGGTGTTCTAGTATTCAAGCTCGTCAAGCCAATCAAGGTTTTCGGCTCCTGGCCGCCGCACGAGGTCGGTTTCGACCAATTGCTGTTTCCCAAGACAAAGCCCGAGATACGGGCAGGTACTGCACGGGTTCTGCGGAAAACGGATGCCGCTGTGCGGCAGAAACTCTGCCGACTCGATTCTCCGGATCGTATCTTCGACCAGATGACCAAATTCCTGGCGCTGCGCGTCCGTGATCGTGGTACGCAAGTACTGGACCTCGACCAGCCGCTTGCGGACGAACACCACTTGAGCGACATCGGAGATGCCGGTCATCCAGGAATAGCAGACCAGTTGGGGATCAAGTGCCAGCAGGCCCTCAGGGTCTTCGAGGTAACGGCTCGAGGACGTCTTCCATTCCAGCAAGCACCGTGTCTCGTCGAGGTTCCCGATCCCGTCGATGTAGGCGACGAATTCGTTTCTTTCGATTGGCCGTGTGAATTTGATCTGCAGGTTGCGCCGCGGCTGGGGAACCTGGACGCGGTCGTCTTGGCAGAAGCGGGTCAGAAGCATGATGCCTTGCTCGAACATGCGATCCCAAGTGTCATGATTCGAAAAGCGCAGATCTTGATCCTTACAAACTGACCATTCGCGAAAGAGGACGTCTCCAGGATCTTCACGGCGAAAGTAGGCGCCCAGAGCCTGTTCGAAAGCGCGGCCGAAGAGCATGGCCGCGCGGGTATCTTTCTCCTTCCAGCCGTCGAGATAGCGATGGCGATACCGCCTGGGGCAGGTCAGGTATTGGCTGATCTGGGTGTAGCTGTAGGTCATCAGGCCACCTGCGGGCTGTCCAGATTGGTGGGTGACAATTCCTCCCAACGGCTGGCGGGAGAAAAGCCGTCGAGCCGGAGCAGAGAAGTGCCGTTGAACACGATGTGGCTGATCTTGACCACACCCGTTAGGCCGACAAGCTGACTTTCATCGACTTCATCACGGCCCAGCAGTTCGGTGTCGTAGCCAAAGTCGCGCAGGAACCAGTTCAGCTTCCAAAGGGCTTTTGGGCTGCAATAGAGCCGGCTGGAAATGACGTGATCGGCAAATCGGCGTGGCTCAAGAATGGACAGAGCAACCGTGTAGTAGGGCTTCTGAGCGTATCTACGAAACTGAACCCGGTGGATGCGGACCAGGAAAAGGCCGTCGGGGATGTGATCGGCGGCGCATCGGTCGGCGGCATGTAAACCGGCGATCTGGCGTCTCATGCGGCACCTGATTCTTTCTTGCCGAGATAGCTGTTGAGCTGGCAGAGCAGGGCATTGCGATCTTTCTGGGCCCAGTCTGCGAGATAGACCACAAAGTTTTCGACTTGCTCGCGAGTAGCGTCGCGCAGGGTCTTCACGCCACAGAAGTCGGTCGCATAGGACTTGACCAAGGTGGCATCGAGTTGATGCTGACGAATCAGTTGGCAGAGGCGATCGCGGACGGTGCGGCCGCCATAGTTTCCGTTGCCATTGGCAGGCTGTGAAATCTTCTTGAACTCGCCAGCCGAGCCGGAGTGTCCCGCGAAAGATCCGATCTCCTCAACCGAACAGATTCCGATACCGTACGCTTTGCGGAGTGCTCGATTCACGGCACGAGTTTCTGCCATTCTCATTTCGGCGCCGTGGATTAAAGGATCGACATTCGACGGATCAGCGTCGCCATACCCGACAAAACCTCGGCAGGCGGTTGATTTGAAGACGGTCGCCTTAAATGCCCATCGTGCTGACGACTGATCGCTGAACTCGTTAATACACTCCGCCTGTATGCCAGAACATCGTTTCCTGTAAGCAATTCTCAGCAGACCGGCGTGGCTCACGTACCAGCGTCGATCAAAGTAGAGCAAATCCCCTAAAGCAACGGACAGCCGATGGTGTCTGGTTAACTCCCTTAGTGTTGTGAGTGCAGTCGCCGGCAATCTTCCCCATCGCCGCTTAGCGAGCCTCACGTTCTCACAAGTTGCGGTTGTTCTATAGGTCATATCGAATTCTCGTAGTATGCGTAGGCGCTTACGCAATCCTAGATCTATTATGCGTAGGCGTTTACGTATTGTCAATCTTTATTCCTAGCAGTTGCTTTTCTTAGATACATTCAGGCATAAAGGTTCTGAGATGCCAAAGAAGAATCCACACGCAGTTGCCTTGGGAAAGATGGGAGGTTCGAAGGGTGGAAAGAGAAGAGCCGCCAAGCTGACCCCAGAAGAAAGGAGCGCTAGTGCTAAGAAGGCAGCAAATGCTAGATGGGCCAAACCACGAACCGAGAAGACCCAGTAATGTTTCCACCCTAGATTGGCTGAGAAGCGCTCAATTCCTGCGGAGGATGGAGAGGGCATTGCTCGCCTTGGCGGCTACCCCGACAACGATTAGGAGGATCAGTTTCCGCGATTGCGTGGGATGCTAAACGAGAAAACCCGCCCGGAACCGAAATTCAGATAAACAACATCTCGCGACACAGCGAGCCCAGCCCCTTACCTGTCGAACTCTTACGATCGTACCCCACCGCTCGTAATCTTCAGCTTATCCGAGATCAGAGGCAAGATTAAGTTGACCGACTCGCGCGGTCTCTTCTGTCCCGTCCTCTTCCACCGTTCCGGGAATGCGGCGACCTGAGACTGGGCTGAGGACCGTGCATTGTCGGGCGCATGATCCCAGGGCCCTAGGCTCGAAACTGGCGCGACGGAGCGTAATCGCTAATTCCGCAACACTTCGTTCGTTTTCCGTACGGATTATCTGTGGGCAGATATATATGAATAATTCTTGGGACAGAGATATGAATAGTGACAGAGATCTGAAAGATTTAGTGGAGAGATATGTGAATAATAATAATGACAGTGTGACTTCGCAGGATGACGGCAACTCCAGGCCAGATACCAACACCGGAACGAACTTCCACAACAACAACGCTGAAGCTCACACCGATGCCAGAGCCGACGCACAAGACCACAGTAACGGCGCCGAGTCTGTCTCAGAGGCACGCTTGCATGCGAACCGTGAAAACGCCAAGAAATCCACTGGGCCGAAAACGGCACGGGGCAAGGCGTACAGTCGTCGCAATGCTCTAAAGCACGGACTCTTGGCGAAAAGTGTCATGTTCCATCCCGACGGAACGCGGATGAACGAAGACCTTCATCAGCTTTGGGACGAGCTGCACGAAAAGTACGGTGAGGGCGATGTCATAGCCGACCTGCGGATACAAACCGTTATAGTCGAGTGCTGGCGGCAGGGCAAAGCACTGAAACACGAGGCGAAGTCTATCGAGGACGTTGGTATCTTTTATTCGAAGGGGCTTGGGAACTTCCAGCGCTACCGCACCGCCAGTCAGCGGGCCCTAGAGAAAAATCTAGAAGAGCTGGAAAAGCTTTCGCCGCCCCCGTCGGCAACAGAAGAGGGTGAACCCGAGGCTGAGGTCTCTGCAGTCACACCTGAGAACCCACCGCAGACGCCGAAGCCGCCGAGCGGTGAGAAGTCGTATTCGACAAGCAACGCGGAGGAAGTATCATAGAAGGATACCGGACGGAAGAACTCATTATTCCCCTAGTGCAACCCCTTCGCCGTCGACTCCAGTTTGGAGATGATCATAATTGGTATCGCCGACCATCTCGGAGCGCACCTGATTTCGAAGCAGTAGGTGCCGCGCGGGGTCTAGCCGCAAAGAACCTCTTTGCAGCGGCCAGCGAGTTGGCTCCTGCCTAGAGGGCCCCGCAGATCATCTCCAGCCAGCCCCCGACTCGTCCGACCCGAACATTAGGTCCGTCGTCTCGGTCGCCTAATCAATAGTCGAGATCTGGCTTTGTTCAGTTGAATTGACATTCTCCCGCGCTCCAGTAAATGTATGTTTGACCCAATGAAGGAGCAGCTAAGTCTTCACAGCTGGGACATTTTGTCAAAACGAAGCCAAGAACTAATGCATTTTCAATTATTTATTGATTCTGTGATCGCCGACTACTCTATCGAGACCCAAGCGATGACTGCAAACCCGTGGCAGCGTCGGAAAATCCGAACGCTTGCTGTGGCATGGCTAAACAATTACTGCCTATCACGGCTTATTCAGAGTTTCCCTAGCGGCTGGAACCGCCTTCGGCAATTTGCAGATCGAGCGCCACGCGTTCGCCATTGATTAAGACGGTTCCGGCGTCCAGAAGTTGCTGGCCGGTGCAATCGTATTTTTCATAGGAGCGCAGAGATGCGAGTGGAAAGTAGAATTCTACGGCTTCGGATGTGCTCTCCGCTGACTTGCCGGCAAGATGGACAGTCGTGCTGACGCCAATCCCGTCGAACTTTTGCTCGTCTTTAAAATAGCCGAGCAGCGGACGGATCAAGTGAGAAATGTGGTCATCGAAGGCCAATCCGCACCGACTTCGAGGGCAGCGGGGTTACGCAAGACCCGATGCCGGGAACCCATGTCGGAAACTTTGACCGCGGCATCAACACAGGCAACATCAATGCGGCTATTGCTAACTACAACGCCACGGTGGCAAGACAGCCGACGCCAGCAGGCAACGTGCTGATCCAGAATGGCCTGATGACGGCGGCGCAGTTGGTGGCCCTCGGCGGCGTGGCCCCGGCGGTGCCCTTAGCTCCGCCTGACCAAGTCAACGAAGCTTGGATGCGAACCATGGACATGACGCTGGCGTGGACCTACACCATCAAAGAGCGGCTGACCATCAAACCGTCGGTCGGCTTCTACAACATCGGCAACTTCGCGAACTTTGACCTGCCGGAAAGCATGATGTCCGGCCTGCTGACCGGCAGCACGGGTACCATCAACGGCACCGATTACAATGGTCATTTCGTGAACCGGGTCGGCGTCGGCACCGGCGTATATTCGCTGGGGTCGCCGCGCCAAATCGAATTTGCTCTGAAGCTGACCTTCTAAGCGAATTTAACCGGCAACTACCAACACCAGCTCCACCAGGGGCTGGTGTTTTTTTCTTGCCGTTTAAGGAGCGAGTTCGTTGCGCAGACGCTTGGAAAGCTTTTCCATCTGCTTCAGCTTATCGATCAGATCCTTCGGGAGCATTCCCTTCCCTACATCGTCGATCCCGGAGTGAATCGACTGAGACAGGATCACCAGTTCATCCGCGTCGCTCTTAACTTTTGCGAAATCCACTGACGATTGCTGTCGAGTTGGAGGAGGCACGGTTTTCTCGAACTGGTCCTCGGCTCTGTCAGCCTGCCGCTGTCCCGTGTTGCCGTTACGCGCCGCACCTTGCGCCCAGGCTAATGATGCCGAAAGCAGAACAGCGAACAGGAGAATTGGGGTTCTCATGACGAAACCTCCCGGCAGGAGATACGGTCGGTTGTATTTTACTCCGGCGGGAAAGCCGATGGTGTAGGTCTGGATTCAACGCTGCTGGAGGATTTACTTGTTGCTGGACAGAAGCTTGGCTCTGGTCTCCGCTTGTTGGGCTTCCGTCTTTTTGCCCAGCCCGGAGTAAGCTTTCGCCAGCAGATCGAAGACATGCGCATTCTTGGCTTGCACTTTCGATAATGCTTCCAGCGATTGAGCCGCCTCCGCGAAGTTGCCTTTGGTGATCTGCGCGTCTGCCAAGCCGAGTTGGGCTTCCACGCTGCCCGATTGGAGCAATAGCGCAGCTTCGAACTGATCTTCGGCGGCTGCCGGGTCCTTGAGGCCCAAGTACACCTGGCCTAGTAGCAGGCGAGCCTCGAACTGTCCGGGCACGAGTTTCAGGCTGGCTTCGAGCGCATCCCGCGCACCGCCCAGATCGCGCGTCTTCTCCAGCGCTTGCCCCTCGTGAAACAGGGCCGCGGCGTCATCCGGGCGGAATTCTGCAGCGCCCTTGAAATGACGGGCAGATTGAACATAGTCCCCTGCCTGCAACTCCAACTCACCTAGCTGTAGCAGCGCTGTAGGCGACTTGGGATCGAGCGCGAGTACTTTCTCAAGGGTTTTGCGAGCATCCGCCGGGCAATTGTCTTCCGCAGCGACCATCGCCGCGTGCAAGAGGTTCTGCTCTTCAATTTTGTCTTTCGGATCAGGCAGCGAGGACGGCTCCGGAGCTGAGCTTGAGGATCCTTGGAGTTGAGCCTCTTTGGATCGCACTTCTGCCAACATGGCACGCGATTTTTGGACGCGCGCGTCCTGAGGTTCGTACTTATTGGTCATCTCGGCGGGATCAAGAGGCAAATCGTAGAGCTCGGGCCGTGGCGCCTCGATAAACTTAAAACCGTCGCTGCGCACCGACCGCAGCGGGGCCCAGCCGAAACGCAAGGGGTAGTCGGTTTCGCCGAAGGCGGGGCGGGCGGCTTCACTTTTGCCGTCAAAATAGGGCTCCAACGAGTCTCCATCTTTTTGTTGAGGAGCCGAAGCACTCGCCAATTCCAGGAGAGTTGGCATAATGTCCAGGGTCCGCACCTGCGCAGTCACTACAGTGCCGGCGCCGCGTGCGCCAGGCAACTTGACGATCAAGGGAACGTGGGTAGTCGAGTCATACAGGAAGATCCCATGCGTGTCTTCGTGATGCTCTCCCAAACCTTCACCGTGGTCACCGACCGCGATGATGACCGAATTGCCGTACTTGCCGCTTCTCTTGAGATACAGCGATGAAGTGCGCCAACGCGGAATCCGCATATGCGATTTCGCCATCGTACAAATGATCCTTGTATATCTGCGAATAGGGCGCCGGCGGTTCGTATGGATCATGAGGATCGTAGAGGTGAACCCACACGAAATGCGGGCCCGCAGGGTGCTTGCTCAACCAATTCTCCGCGTGTTCCACGACGTCCATGCCGCGGCGCTCGAGGCGTCCCCAGCGCGACTTGGTCGACGAATGTTCGGGAAAGTTGTCGTAGAAATCGAACCCTCGATCGAATCCCGGAGCCAGGCTCTTACTGTCGAGGATCACAGCCCCGATAAACGCTGCCGTGCGATAACCTTGCGCTTTGAGCAATTCCGCCACGGTTGGATGTGACACCGACAAGGGCACGCCGAAATCCGTCACCCCGTGCGAGCCCGGCAGTAGTCCTGTGAGAATGCTGGCATGGGATGTATTGGTGATCGGGCTGGGCGTAAAAGCCTGGGTGAACCGTACACCGTCCTTCGCTAACGCGTCGAGCGCAGGCGTCGCCACACCCGTGTACCCGTAGCAGTGAACGTGGTCTGCCCGAAGAGTGTCGATGGTTATAAGGAAGATGTCCGGAGGCGGCGTCTTGGTGGGCGCGGAGGATGCCGCAGCAGACAGAATCAGCACTACATAGAGCGTGCGAAGAACCTTCACCGGTTTCATCAGCCTAGCACAAATGACGCTATCCCCACTTGGGCCTGGCGGCTGTCAATCTTTTGTCTGAACTGCTCTGGCTCGTTCTCGGGCGCCGTCCTGGCTGCGTCCCAGGTGCTCGTATACGTCGGCCAGCATGGAATGCGCTGCGGAGAATGCCGGCAATCGCCCTGACGCGATCTCCAGGTGAATGGCAGAAGCCTTGAAATCGCCGGTCTTCATCAGGCTGAGACCCATCATGTAGTGCGCGAACGCAGAATCAGGCTGCAGTTCGATCGCTTTGTGCAAGTATCCAATGGCCTCTGCATATTGCCCTTGCTGAACCATCGCAAAGCCCATTCCATACTGCGCTAGGTAGAAGGCGGGTTGCACCGCAAGCACCTGACGTAGCAGCGGGATTGCCTTCTCCGGCTTGCCGTCGTCCAACTCGAGCATTTCCGCGAGGGTCTTGTTGATGGCAGCGATAAGCTCCTTAGGGTCGGTTCCTCCGGTTGCGGCATTTACTCCCGCGCCGCCCTTCTGCAGTCCGACGTACCCCAGCGAAGCCAGTTTTTGCATCTCGCTGGAGGTCAGTTCTGAGCCAGCGGATTTGCCGGGTTCGTTTCCGAGACGGTTGTCGAGGGCTTGGAGTTGTGAGGCCATGGTTTCAAGCGTGGCCCTTGAACTCTGCGCCAAATTGTGGGTCGCATTCGGATCAAGCGAAAGATCGTACAGTTCCGGTTTCGGCGCGCGGATATAGAGATATTTTCCCGCCCGCCACGACTCGAGCACGCTACATCGGAAGCCCTGCTGCGGAAGTTCGCTGCGCGAATAGGCCGGTTGGTCGTTCTGGGAGCTGGCTTGAGCTACTCGCATCAGCGACTGTCCCTGCATCTGTGCGGGCGTGGGGATGCCGGCTACCGCTAACACAGTTGGCGCAATGTCCAGGAGGCGTGCGCGATTCCTGATCTGTTTCCCAGCCATCTGGTTTTTCGGTAACTTCAGAACCAATGGCACGTGGATGGTTTCGTCATAGAGGAAAATGCCGTGCGTCTCCTCTCCGTGCGCGCCAAGACTCTCACCCTGCGACGAAGCGATTACGATCAGGGCATCGTCGTAAATCGACTGGCTACGCAGAAAACTGACCAGCTTCCCGACCGCGGCATCGGTAGACGCGACCGCACGATCGTACGAAGTTGGGTAAGGGGCGTGGGCATCCTGCAAGTGAACCCAAAGAAAGAAGGGCCGCTGCTTGTTCGCGGCTAGCCAATTCATGGCGCGCGCAATCACCTGGTCCCCGTGGCGCGCGACTGACTGGAAGCGGTTTTCACCACGCTGCGGCTGGTGGAAGCCGGCATCGTATACATCGAAGCCACGATCATAGCCCTGGAACGGGCCGTTTCGAGGATCCAGCAGAATCGACCCCACAAACGCAGCAGTGCGGTATCCGTTGGAATGAAGCAGGTCCGGCAAGTATGGTAGCGTCGTAGCCAGGGGAACAGCAAATTCGCTTGCCCGATGTGTCTGGGGATAAGCGCCTGTAAGAACAGTCGCGTCGGAGGCCACCGTGCCGGGCGCTTGCGCATAGGCCTGAGCAAAGACCAATCCCTGGTGCGCAATTCCGTCCAGATTGGGAGTCAGGCCGCTGTGTGCGCCCATAAAGCCCATGCGGTCGGCGCGAGTCGAGTCAAGCGTGATAAGGACAATGTTCGGCTTGGCCGCGGCCGGGGAGTCGACCGGGAGAACAACCAAGGTTAGAATGCCAAGAAGGAACCACGGGCCCAAATGCCGCAGCATGGATAGAAGTCTAACAACGTTCCGAGAACGTGTCACAAGCGAAACGAGGATCTCTGAGGATTGAAGTCACTGAAGAAAATACTCCCGGGTACTCTGCGCTTCGCTGCTTCTAATTGCAGTGGCGATGCTGCCTTCGTGCCGTTCCGCCCCGGCTCAATCGCATAGCGATCTGCGCCTGATCATTCTCGGCATCGACGGCATGGATCCCCAACTTCTGCATCGGTTCATGCGCGAAGGAAAGATGCCGAACTTCGCGAAACTGGAGGCGCAGGGAGATTTTCGCCAGCTCACAACCAGCATTCCGCCGCAGAGTCCAGTGGCGTGGTCCAACCTTATTACGGGCATGAATGCAGGTGGTCATGGAATCTTCGATTTCATTCATCGCGACCCGAAGACCTTGGGACTTTATTTTTCGGCCTCGCGGGTCGAGGGACCGAAGCACGCGATCCACCTTGGCAGTTGGGCGATTCCTCTCGGTGGTGGCAGCGCCGAACAACTGCGAAAAGGCGTCGCGTTCTGGCAATTGCTTGATCAGCACGGCGTCCCAAATACAGTCTTCCGGATTCCCTCGAATTTCCCTCCAGTCCCAGCCAAGGGAAAAACCCTCTCGGGCATGGGCACTCCCGATCTGCGGGGAACTTACGGCACATTTTCTTTTTACACCGATGATCCCGCGGCCGTTGCCGGGGCGGTCGAAGGCGGGCAGATTATCCCCGTGCAGGTTGAGAACTCGCGCGTAACGGCCGATCTGATCGGCCCTGACAATTCGTTTCGAAAAGGCTCTCCCGCCGCTCAGGAACCATTCTCGGTTGCGGTTGACCCTCTGGAGTCCGTCGCAAAAGTCACGGTGCAGGGCAGGGAATTTGTGCTGCGCGAGGGGGAGTGGAGCGACTGGATTCGCGTCGAGTTCCAGCTGATTCCTTTCTTCGCAAATGTAAAAGGCATGTGCCGCTTTTATTTCAAGCAGGCGCATCCCCGCTTTCAGCTATACGTATCGCCGATCAACATCGATCCCGCAGATCCCGCGCTGCCGATTTCGACACCGTCCAGTTATTCGCGCTTTCTTACGGACGAAGCAGGAGAGTTTCATACCCAGGGAATCGCTGAAGACACGAAAGCTCTTTCGGATGGCGTGCTCGACGACAACGAGTATCTGCAGCAGGCGCGAACCGTTCTGGCTGAGCATCGCCGCATCTTCGACGCCGAGTTTCCCAAGTTCAATCAGGGCGTATTCTTTTTTTACTTTTCCAGCCTTGATCTCAATTCGCACATGTTCTGGCGGTTGATGGACCCCAAGCATCCCGAATACGATGCCACGCTTGCAGCCCAGAACGGTTCGGCAATCGAGGACTTTTATGAGCAGATGGATCAGGTGTTGGGGGAAGTGCTGCCTCGATTGGATGACCACACGACACTGCTCGTTCTCTCCGACCACGGATTTGCCCCATACTATCGTTCCTTCAACCTGAATACCTGGTTGCTGGACAACGGATACATCAAACTGAAAAGTGACGCGAGCCGCAATGCCAGCGAACCATTTGCGAAGGTTGATTGGACGCAGACGCGAGCGTACGGTCTTGGGCTGAACGGGCTCTACATCAACTTGCAAGGCCGCGAGACCAATGGAATTGTCGAACCGGGAACTGCGGCCGACAGTTTAATGGCGGAGATTCGGGCGAAGCTGCTCGCAGTGCAAGATCCAAAAGCAAAACTGCCGGTGATCACCCGCGTTGACCTTGCCAGTGAGGCGTATCAAGGGCCGTATGCGAGGGAGGGACCGGATTTAATCGTCGGGTATAACCGCGGCTATCGGGCCGGATGGCAGACGATTTTGGGCGCTTTTCCACCGGAAGAAATCGAAGACAACACCAATCCCTGGAGTGGCGATCATTGCATGGACTACACTCTCGTCCCCGGAGTTTTGCTCAGCAATAGGAAAATTGCGGCTGAGGCGCCCGCCTTGACAGACATTGCCCCGACCATTCTTGAAGAGTTTGGAATCGCCAAGGCAAAGGGTATGATTGGACAATCCGTGTTTCAGTCCGGTAGCGCGACCCACTGATTTTGCAGGAGATCGAGGTTCAGCAGATCAATGTTCGGTTCTCACAAAGTGAAGCTAGAAGGCGAATTGCTGGATAAAGTGAAGCAGTGCGCGGAGGCGTGCGGCTACGCGTCGGTCGACGAATTCGTGGTGCATGCTCTCGAGAAAGAAGTGAACAAGGTGCTGCCTCCCAGCGAAGGCGGTTCCACGTCGAAGGAAATCGTAAAGAAGCGGCTCCAGGGGCTTGGGTATATCGAGTAGCGTGGCCTCACCGCTTTCCGCGCCTATGGGCTCTCTTGGAGTTAATGTCCCAGCCGTAATCGTTGTCGGGATCTCACTTGTCATCGGTCTGGTGATGGTCGTCGTGTTTCGCTATACTTCCGACCAGAAGGCAATCCACGTCGCCAAGGATCGCCTCAAGGCCCACCTGCTGGCGCTCAGGCTTTTTCAGGATCAGATCCCCGTCGTTTTGAGGTCGTATGGTCGCATCGTGGTGGCGACCGGCCGTTATCTCCGCCTGGCATTCAAGCCTTTGCTGCTTGTAATCGTGCCTCTGATATTTCTGATCGTGCAACTCGATCGCTATCTTGGGTCGATGCCGGTGGAGGCGGGGCACCCATTTCTGATAACGGTGCGGATGGACAATCTAAAGGCTTCGAGTGAGGCATCGCTCCGACTGCCGGATGGGCTGGCGACTACGGCCCCGGCAGTGCACGTGCCTTCGGAAAACGAGATTGCCTGGAGAGTTGTCGCTGAAAAACCGGGACAATACATCGTCAATATTCAAGCCTCTGATGAGACTTTTTCGAAACGATTAGTGATTGGGGCGGGCTTGCAGCGTTTGTCGCCGGTCCGACTTCGCGGGAAATTCTGGGAGCGTATTTTCGTATCTTCGGAACCCGCTCTGCCCGAGAACAGTCTTATCGAGTCAATCGACGTACAGTATCCTGCCCGGAACATAGCTTTCGCTGGGTTCGAATGGAACTGGATCTGGTTGTTCTTTGTTTTGTCTCTGGCCGCAGGTTTTCTTTTCAAGAGTATTCTTGGGATTGAAATATGAAGTGGAGCGAAACAACATTCTCCGGCTGAGCGTAGGCGGCTCCTCGCAAGTCTGGTGGTTCTCGGAATCGTACTACTCTATCCCTTACGCAGCCACGCATACGCGGGGCCTGGAGCAGGTTTCGCGGTCCTCTCGTCTTTCTGGACGCTTTTCGTTGCCTTCCTCTATTCCGTGTACGCGTTTTTTGCCTGGCCTTTCCGGCAGTTATTTCGCCTGTTGCGGCGACGCAAGGCCTACGGAAAAGCACAGATCAAACGTGCCATCATTCTCGGGTTTGACGGCATGGATCCGGAATTGACCGAGCGATTCATTGCCGAAGGCAAGCTGCCGAATCTCGCGAAGTTGCGCGAGCGAGGGACCTTCAGGAAATTGCAGACCACATTCCCACCCATTTCTCCGGTGGCGTGGTCGACATTTATGACCGGCGTGAACCCCGGCAAGCACAACATCTACGATTTTCTCGCCCGGGATCTCAGCAACTACCTTCCCTACCTGTCCTCGGCCGAGATTAAGGGACCGAAGCGCAGTTGGAAGATTGGCAAGTACACGATCCCGCTCGGCAGACCCAGAATCAAAGGCATGCGTCGCGGAATCCCTTTCTGGCACTGGCTGGGCGAAGCCGGTATTTTCTGCTCCGTGATTCGCGTGCCGGTGACTTTTCCGCCGGAGAAATTCTCTGGAGTTCTGCTATCCGGCATGTGTGTCCCTGACCTGAAAGGGAGCCAGGGAACTTTTTGTTTGTGCACAACTCGCCTCCGCAGTGACAAATTTCGCGAAGGCGGGGTGCGCGTTCCGATCGAGCGCAACGGCTCGTCGTGCAGATCCTACGTTCCCGGCCCTGAAAATCCACTGAGGGGTGGTTCGGGCGACGAACTGCGCGTGAACTTTGAGATCCATCCTGACAAAGGGAATCAAGCCCGTTTCACCGTGGACTCACAAAGGTTCACGTTAAAGGTTGGCGACTACTCGGAGTGGATTCCGGTGAAATTCAGAGCTGGTGTAGGCTTCAGCGCACACGGAATCTGCCGCTTTTATCTCAAGGAACTGTCGCCCGAGGTCGAGGTATACGTCACGCCGGTGAACATCGATCCCGGCAGGCCCGATCTACCCATCTCTCACCCGGTGACGTATTCCATCTATCTGGCAAAACTGTTTGGCCCGTATGCAACCCTGGGGCTTGCGGAAGACACATGGGCTTTGAACGAGGAAGTGCTCGACGATCAAGCTTTCCTCGCGCAGTGTTATGCCAATCATGACGATCGCGAGCGTATGTTGTTCGACGCCCTGGAAAAAACGCAACAGGGTCTATGCGCCTGCGTGTTCGACACGACCGACCGCGTGCAGCACATGTTCTGGCGCTACCTCGAGGATGACCATCCTGCCGCCCGCGATGTGCCGCGCGATCAGCGCCCCAAGCGTGATCCAGGAACTTTACTCCCGCATGGACAAACTGATCGGCCGCGTCATGGGGCAGATTGACGACAAGACTCTGCTGATGGTCGTCTCCGACCACGGTTTCAAGTCGTTTGCTCGCTGCGTCAATCTGAATGCTTGGCTGCACCAGAACGGATATCTGGCGCTGAAGGCCGGAAAGACCGAGAGCGGCGACTGGTTCGATGATGTGGACTGGTCCCGCACGCGCGCTTACACCATGGGCCTGAATGGACTGTACCTGAACCTCAAAGGTCGCGAGCGTGAGGGCATCATTGAACCAGGCGCCAGACGCGGAAGCGCTGAAGGACGAACTGCGGCACAAACTCGATGGACTTGCTAGACCCTGCCTCTGGCCGTGCCGGCATCACCGGTGTTTTCGATTGCGACTCCGTGTATGCGGGTCCCTACGTGGACAACGCACCTGATCTGATTGTCGGTTATGGCGACGGGTTCCGCGCCTCCTGGGATTCCGTCATGGGCAAGGTCACCAGCCAGATCTTCGAAGACAACCTGAAGGCGTGGAGCGGCGACCATTGCATTGACCCACGGCTGGTTCCCGGCGTTCTTTTCTGCAATCGCAAGATCAGCGATGAGAAGCCCGCCATTGTCGACGTCGCTCCCACGGTTTTGAAACTATTTGGCTTGGCGCTCCCCGGGCACCTTGACGGGAAACCGTGGACCGTTGCGCCATCCACCGCGCCGTAGCCTGGCCGCACGTAGCTCGGCAGAGCGCGGTCGTGGCACATTACTATGGTCGAATCGTGATCACTATTGTTTCGGGCTTACCGCGCTCTGGTACATCGCTGATGATGCAAATGCTGGCGGCCGGTGGCATGCCTCTGCTCACCGATCTGGAACGCAAGCCGGACATCGACAATCCGCGCGGCTATTGCGAATGGGAGCCAATCAAACTTTTGCCCAAGGAAGCGAAGCGCATCGACGAAGCCGAAGGAAAGGCGGTGAAAGTGATTTCTCAGCTTCTTCTTTCGCTTCCGCACGGCAGGAATTACAAGCTGATTTTCATGGAGCGACCGCTGCCAGAAGTGCTCGCGTCACAAGATGAAATGCTCAAGCGTCGCGGATCAGCGGAGCTCGTGGACGCCGCGCTCCTGACTTCCGCCTTTCGCGATCACATCAGAGAGATCGCCTACTGGCTCGAGCACAGAACGGATATCCCGGTTTGCCGCGTGGGATACCGAAAAATACTCAGCGACCCAGCGGGCTCCGCAAAGTCGGTCCGCGATTTCCTTGGTCTTGACTTGAACGTGGAAGCGATGGCGCTCGCGGTGGATCCTTCACTGTACCGCAACCGGCGTTCCTGAACCGGTTACTTTCCTCAGGGCTCCATTGCTTTCAGCCGCTGTGCCTCGGCTAATTCGCGGCGCGCCTTCTCCTCGTCTCCCAACACGGTGTACACATTGCCCAGAAACTTGTGCGCATCCGCCGATTGTGGATCCAGCTTCACCGCCTTTTGCAGAAGTGGCTCAGCCTCCTTGGGGCGATCTTGCATTGCCAGCAGGCGCCCCAAGAGCAGATTTGCCCTGAAATTGTCAGGGTTGATGTCGAGCGCGGCCTGGTATTGCTTGATGGCTTCACCGATGCGGTCGATTTCCTCATAAGCTGAACCGAGATAGAAGTGCATCTCGTCGGAGCCTGGGTCCTGGGCCACTGCAGCTTCCAGTTGCTTCGCCGAGCCCGCCCAGTCACCCATCTCCCCCAACGCCGCTCCCAGTTCGTAGTGCGCCTCCGCTGAGTCCGGCGTGAGCTCTACCGCCTTCTGCAACCAAGGCACAGCCTTGTCGTACTCTCCCAGGCTGTTCCAGGCGCGGCCCAATTGCAGGTTGGCCAGCGCTACTTTCGGGTCGGCTTTGAGTATTTGCTCGAACAGTGGAATGGCCTCGCGGTAGTTTCCCTCCTCCGCGTCCAGCAAACCTTGATGCAATGAATTCGCGATCTGGACTTTGTCTTTTGGATCAGCCCCTCTTTGCTTTTCCTCGCTCTCCGGCTTGCTCGATCCGGAACTCACATAGCCGAGCGCCTGCAGCTGCTCAGCCTGACGGGGAGTGAGAGCCACTTCCGCCTGCCCGGCCCGACTCGTCTTGTGGCGAAACTCATCGAGCTGCGAGGCCATCGTGTCCGTCACGCTGGGGGCGCTGTTCGCCAGGTTGTGCGCCGCCTCGGGATCCAGCGGCTGATCGTAGAGCTCGCGTTGCGGAGCATCGATGTACAGGTACTTTCCCGCCCGCCAGGCGCGCAACGAACTCCAGCCGAAGGCGCGATAAGGGTAGTCGGTCTCCGCATATTCCGGACGATCCTGCGCAGCTGCGTTCGATTTTGCCTTCACCAGCTCCAGCAGAGACTGACCCTGCATCGCCGAAGGCGCGGCAATTCCCACTTCCTGCAGAAGCGTTGGCGCTATGTCTACCAGGCCAACGCGACTCTCGATTAGCCGGCGACCTGAACCCGCCGACGGCAGCTTAATCAATAGCGGTACGTGGATGGTCTCGTCGTAAAGGAATAGACCGTGACTCCATTCCCCGTGTTCTCCAAAAGCCTCGCCATGGTCCGCGACGACGACAATCAGACTTTGATCGTACAGGCCACGTGAACGCAGCGTCGTCAACAGCTTGCCAACAGCAAAGTCCACATAAGCAATTTCGCCGTCATAAGGCGAAGCCGCGTATTGCGCTTTGAACGGCTGCGGCGGATCGTAAGGATCATGAGGGTCGTAGAAATGCAGCCAAAGAAAGAAGGGACCTTGCGGATGTTGGTCGAGCCAAGCCGAGGCGCTATCCACAACCGCCATCCCTCTGCGCTCCACGCTGTGATACCGGTCTTCACCCTGTCCGCGAATGTGGAACGGCGCGTCGTAGGTCTCAAAGCCACGGTCAAACCCCGGCGCAGCCGCGCTCTTCGGATCGAGCACCTGCGATCCGACAAATGCCGCGGTTCGATATCCGTGCTGGCGCAGAATGTCGGGCAGATATGGCAAGTCTTTTCCCAGGGGTGATCCCAAATCGCTCACGTGATTGAACTGTGGGTACGTTCCCGTCAGAATGGTGGCGTGCGAAGGCGTGGTCAGCGGAACCTGCGAGTAAGCGCGGGAAAAAACCGCCGCTTGTTGGGCCAGGGAATCCAGGTTCGGCGTAAGTCCGCGTTTGGAACCCAAGAAACCCATGCGGTCCGCGCGCGTCGTATCCAGAGTGATGAGGATAATGTTGACCGGTTTAGCAAAACTCGCGAGCGAGTTGCCTGCCAGGAAAAGCAGACACACAAACGATCGACACCAAAACATTCAAACCCCGCCTTCCATCTTTTGCATTGCAGAAGGCAATTTTACACTGGCGGGATCGCCCCGGCCTTAGCGGCTTGAGACTCACTCCGCCATTTGCAAAGGGAGGCACGTAGCAGCGGTAAATGCGTGACGATCGAATGCCGGCGGGCACACCTCGGAGTCACCGTACGAATCGACTTCGCTCTGAAGCTGACCTTCCAGGCGAATTGCCGGCAACTGCCAACACCAACTCCACCAGGAGCCGGTATTTACTTGCTAAGGCTCAAGGAGTTAATTCGTTGCGCAGACGCTTAGAAAGTTTTTCCATCTGCTTCAGCTTATCGATCAGATCCTTCGGGAGCATGCCCTTCCCCACGCTGTCGACGCCCGAATGAATCGACTGAGACAGGATCAGCAGTTCATCCGCGTCGCTCTTAACTTTTGCGAAATCCAGTGAGGGCTGCTGGTGAATTGGCGGAGGAACGGTTTTTTCGAAGTCGCGCTCGGCTTTGCCAGCCTGCACCTGTCCGCTGGGAGGAATCGGACCCTGCGCAAAAGCTGCGGCCCCTGAAAGAAGAAACGCAAACACGAGAATTGAGGTTCTCATGGCGAAACCTCCTGGGAAAACGATTGCCGTATGCTACCACGATCCACCGCTTTTAGCCTTGATTTCTATCTTTGGACCATCCACAGCGGCCACCCGTAGCCACGTGTAAAATGCTGTTATGGCATTCAACGGACAAGCAGGTCCCTCCGCTCCTCGGAAAACCAAGAGCACTCCTCCCGAGGAAACGTCGCAGGAGGCCGCGTATTTGAAGTCGTTGGGGGAGAAACAGAAGCCGGTCCGGATCAAACTGGCCGACGGCGAAGTCGTCTACGGCTGGATTGAATATTACGATAAGAATATGGTCAGGCTGACGCGTGAAGACGGGCCGAATCTTTTCATTTTTAAACACGAAATTATGTACATCGCAGAGGACGGCGCTAAGGGCCGGTAGCCTGCGCGGAGCGGTCTGTGAAAGAACGACTTCCCATCGAATGACATCTCCCTCGAATAGCAACGACTTCCTCCCGGCCATGGCGGAGATCGCGCGCGAAGCCGGTGCGCTGCTGATGGACTACTTCCGCCAAAACGTCAAAGTGGAATACAAAGGCGAAGCTGACCTGGTCACGATTGCGGATCGCAAGTCAGAGGCGCTGATCCGGGAGCGAATCGGGAAGCGCTGGCCCACTCACGACATACTCGGCGAAGAAGAAGGATTGCGGGACACGGGCAGCGACTACCGCTGGTACGTCGATCCCCTCGACGGAACCACGAACTTCGCTCATGGCTTCCCGGTTTTTTGCGTTTCCCTAGGTTTGGACTACAAGGGGAAGCGGATCGCCGGGGTAATCTACGATCCCACGCGGGACGAATTATTCGCAGCCGAGCAGGGAAGCGGGGCTTACCTGAATCAGCGGCGAATTCACGTTTCGAAGACTGCGAATTTGGCTGAGTGCTTGGTGGCTACCGGATTTCCAAGCCATAAGCGGCATAAGAATCCGAATATATTTTTTTACCATCAGATCACATTGCACACGCACGGAGTACGGCGAGCAGGTTCGGCGGCGCTTGACCTGTGCTGCGTGGCTTGCGGACGCTTTGACGGATTCTGGGAATTCAACCTCAATCCCTGGGATACCGCGGCGGGCGTACTGATGGTGCAGGAGGCGGGAGGGAAGGTGACCGACTTTAAGGGTGGGCCATTCCAACTGCACAGTCGCGAAACTCTGGCCTCGAACGGGTTAGTGCACCTGGCCATGATCGGCGAGTTCGAACAGGTTTTCGCCGGACGCGACTTGGAACCGTTGCCCGATCTGCACGAGTTCAGAAGATAGTTGAACGACGAGAGTGGTTGAGAGAATTGCCTATGAAGCGGACCTGGTCATTTATATTTGCCTTGGCGATCGCAATGCAGTTCGCCGCCTTGGCTCTTGCAGACAAGAATTCGTCGCCTTCCGCGCCCGATGCGGCATACATTCAGTCGTTCGATAAATGGAAGGCTGAACTGGTCGACGACCTCAAGACGAACTGGCTGTCATTGGCAGGCTTATTCTGGCTCAAGCCCGGCGAAAATTCGTTCGGCAGTGACGCGGGCAACGCTATCATGTTCCCCAAGGGGCCGGCTCATGCCGGCGTTTTCGAGTTGCAGGGGACGGATGTGACCGTGAAATTCGGCCCGGACGCCCACGCCACCATCGACGGCAAACCCGTGACCACAGCCAAGCTGCAGCCGGACACCTCCGGTAGCCCGACAATGGTTGAACTGGGAAGTCTGCGCATCAAAGTTATCGTGCGGGGTCAGCGCATTGGCATTCGGTTGAAGGATCTCGATAGCGAGCAGGCCAAGAATTACCACGGACCGATTTTCTTCCCGCTCGACCTGTCCTACCGGGTGACCGCGACTTGGGTACCCTCCGACGGAAAGAAAACGGTAGATGTGCCCAACGTTCTAGGCGACACCACACCTACGCCGGTGGCCGGGACCGTCGTCTTTAAGATCAACGGTCAGGAGGTGCGACTGACGGATCTGGGTGGCAATCCCTCGAAAGGCCTCTCGTTCGTTTTCAACGATCTGACCAGCAAAACCGACACTTACCCGGGTGGACGTTTCCTGGAAACCGAGCCTGTCGTGAATGGAACCGTGGTGATCGATTTCAACCGAGCTTACAATCCCCCCTGCGCAGTGACCCCCTACGCCACCTGCCCGCTCGCGCCGAAAGAGAATCGTCTGGCAGTCGCGATCCCGGCGGGAGAGAAATATGATCGGACGCACGGACACCACTAGCCACGCCATGAAAGACGTGTGCTGCGCGAGTTACAATAGGATCAGTATCGCTCACTACTTTTGACCTAGGCTATCGATCGTGATCAGCTCACTTCTTGAACGCAAAATCGAGAAACGCCCCGACAAGGTTCGTCTGCAGGGCCGCATTCTTTTTCTTACCGAGGATTCCGAACTCATCAAGCGGCAGCTTGCAGGGGAAGACTTGCCCTGGGACACAAAGAATCCCGCCAACAATCCCAAGCTGCGTGACGATATCTCGACTGACGAGATTACTCCAGCGCACTACTGTTTTTATTTCGACGAGACTCTGGGCGAGATTCCTTACCTGGGCCTCAAGTGCGGCAGCGTTTTTCCCATAGGGCGTTCTGATGTGAAAAAGGGTGGATTCGTTTGCGCCGTCAGCGGCAAGCGGCGGGGGAAAGGATCGAGCCGGGAGCAGTCGCCTTACGCGGAGATGTGTGCCGGCATTCGGATCGTTATCGCGGAGAACATCGAGCGCATCTATAAGCAGAATTGCCAGAATCTCGGTGTGCTGACCTCAACCAATTTCTCCCTGATTGACCAGATTCGCAGCGGCCAGGAGATCGCATCTCAGCGAATTCACCGCCGGAGAAGATGAGATCACGCGGCAGGTGATCGAGTATGGCGGTCTGTTTCCGTTTAACGTCGCGCGTATGCAGAAGAAAGTCTTTCTGCCACCGATCAAGACAGAAAAACGGCCGATGACCGTGGCGGAGAAGATCTTCGCTAGACACATGCTCGACGACAAAGGAGATGTGGGCGTGCCGTTTGTGAAGCCGGGCGACACGGGCTTTGCCCGCGCCGACTTGCGTTTCAGCCACGAATACGTGACGCCGATGGCCGCAATTTTCTTCGAGCACTACGTCGGCAAGGACGCAAAAGTGAACGATCCCGCGAGCATTCTGTTTTTCCGTGACCACCTCACGTTCCTCGATGAGGTGATCTCGGAGGAGAAGAAGAAGCTGGGGTTACTTGATCTGGCGACGCAGCTCAAGCTGAAGCAACAGGACTTCGCGGCGAAGCAAGGTATCAAGCTGCATGGTGAATTGAAAGACCGCAAGGGCTCGGAAGGCATCTGCCACTCGATTGTTCTGGAAAGCTACGCGCTGCCGGGACAGTTGAATATCGGCTCCGACTCGCACACGCCCCACGTGGGCGCAATCGGGTGCGTAGCCTTCGGCATCGGTACAACGGATGTCTTCAATTCGTGGATCACAAAAGACGTCCGGGTCAAGGTGCCAGAGTCGGTGAAGATTGTGATGCGCGGCAAGAAGCACCCGAACGTTACCGCAAAGGATTTCATTCTAAAGATTCTCAGTCTCGACTACGTCCGCCAGGGCAAAGCGCTGGCCAAGGTCATGGAATACGCAGGCGAGGCCATCGAGGAACTCAGCGTCGACGAACGTGCCACCATGACCAATATGGCCGCGGAAATCGGCGGCTTCACCGGGATTGTGGCGCCCGACGGCAAGGCCGTGGATTTTCTGGTCGAGCGCCGCGCGATGGACCGCAAAAAGGCCGAGGCCATGATCCATGGTCTTTCCAGCGATTCCGATGCGCAGTACGCGCACATGATTGAGTTGGACGCCGCAGAGATTACGCCCATGGTAGCCACGCCGGGCGATCCGGGAAACGGCAAGTACATTCGCGAACTGCATACGCCCGTGCCCGTGGAACTCGCTTATGGCGGCACGTGCACCGCAGGCAAGAACGAAGACATGGACATGTATGCGCTCGTGCTCGCCGATGCCCTCAGGCAGGGCAAGCGCGTGGCAGACTCGGTGAAGTTCTACATCCAGTTTGGTTCGCAGGAGACGCGCGATTACTGCAAACGTAAAGGCTATCTCGAAATTTTCCAGAGAGCCGGGGCGGATGTAATCGAACCGAGCTGTGGCGCCTGCATCAACGCTGGACCGGGCGTGACCACGCGGCCGGAACAAGTTGTCATCAGCGCGCAGAACCGCAATTTTCCGGGCCGCAGTGGGCCCGGGCAGATGTACTTGGCCAGTCCGCTGACCGTGGCGGCGAGCGCCGTGGCGGGGCACATTGTCGAATACGAGCCAAGCGCGGAGAGGGAACTGGTGGAGGCGTAGGAGGCACAGCAGGTCCTGCCGTCGTATAAGCGAGGGTTCCACTGCTCTGGCAGCACATTCGCTGCTGGATGCTGTACCACCGGCGGGATTCTTGTTAGAATTAGCGGTTCTGTTAAGTTCCGCAAACATCTCAGGGAGACACAGATTCTATGGCTTACGTAATTGCAGAGCCGTGCATCGGCACCAAGGACACTGCTTGTGTGGACGCCTGCCCGGTAGATTGCATCCATCCTAAGAAGGATTCGCCCGCTTACGCCGAGGAGGAAATGTTGTACATCGACCCCGTCGAGTGCATTGATTGCGGAGCCTGCGTTCCCGTCTGCCCGGTATCGGCGATTTTCGCGCTGGATGACCTGCCGGAAAAGTGGAAAGCTTTCACTGAGCGAAACGCCAAGTATTTTGGCCGGTAAAATCAAGTTCCCGATCGGGTAGGCGCGCGTCTTTTGTTCATGGGCGTGCGCTTTTTCCTTTTTGGCGCGGCGAAGCGATGAGTCTGTGAAGACACTGAACGAACTATATTCATCACTCTCCTCCCGACGCCGTTACGAAGTCTGGTTTCTTCGTCTCGGACTTGCGGATGGTGGCGGGGCGTGGTGGTTCCGATACCTGCTCATGAATCCTGGGCGGAGCGGTTGCGCAGGCGATCCCCGTGGAATGCCCGCTCAGGTTTGGGCGACCTGGTTTCCGAGCGATGGAAAACCGCAAAGCTTCATTCAAGGGTTGCCTTTGGAAGGTTTGGATCTCAGCGCCAGAATGCAAAATCCATTCCACTTCCGAATCGGCAACAACGAAATCGGCGAAGGCTCCTGCCGAGGAACATTGGAAGTTGAGGGACACTCGATTTCATGGGACCTCCAGTGGCGTTCCACGTTTCGCGCCACCTTAAGCAACAAGGGGTGGATTGGATTCTCGCGAACCCCGCATTCCGACGCGATTTTTTCCGGAAAGATCACGTTGGATGGCCGGAGTTTTGAGGGAAGCCCTTTGGGGTTCGGAGTTCAGGGACATAACTGTGGGTACCGGCATCGTAACTTCTGGACTTGGACGCATGCGTATTTTCCCCGCTCTGACGTCGGTCCGAGCACCTTGGAAGCCTTGGTTTACGAGATGCCGTTTGGGCTCGTTTTTCGTAAGGCTCTGCTATGGCATGATGGGCAGAAACATGAATTCGGAAATCTGCAAGAGATCAGAAGAGACCCGGATAAATTTGGCTGGAATTTTCGTTGTTCGAGCAAGGATGGATGCCGATTGGAAGCAGCTATCGACGGCGATGGGACGAACGTCCATCGCCTTCCTTACGTGAAGACCGATTGTAGGGGAAGCTTTGAGGTGGCAAACAACAGCCTGGCGAAAGCGGTACTCCGCCTGGAGCGGCAGGCCCGGCCGGTTGAAACATTAGAGACCAGTACCGGAGCCGTATTGGAAATGGTCGGCCACTAGAGTCACTCGGACGATTGCGCCATCGCCAGGCGCTCAGCGACGATCGCGTACGCCGACGGATTGAATGCCATTCCGATGTGCGTGCCGGGAACTTCAAAGTCGGCTTCTGGATTCCGGGTTCGGCAATAGCGCCAGTCGACAATGCCGTCATCGCGCGTGTAAATCGCGGTCTCAACCATGGAGTCCGGAATGTCGCGCCGCAACGAATCAACAAAATTGCAGGTGCAGCGCCCGGTGTAACAGTCGGGCAACACGCCTCGGCCGTGCTCCTGCTGGATGCGCTGGCGAATAGCTTCGGCAGCGTGGAGAATAGTTCGACTGGTGGCGGTACCGCGAATAGGCGCGGCAAGCGTGATGACCGAAGCGACATCCCGCGGTCGCTGGCCCGCAACCGAGCGCGCGATTACGCCTCCGAGACTGTGGCCGATCAGGTGAATTCTCCGCCCGGTCTCGGTCAGCGCTCGTTCTATGGTGCCGTTCAGATGGCGCTGGACTAGCAGATTCGGACACTCGGCATTGATTCCGATGCCGGAAAAATACGGCCTGTATCCGATGCGCCCCAGCCAAGCGTGGAGTTCCATTAAGTAAAGATCGGTGCCCAGAAAGCCGGGGATGATGACGACGGCGGAGCCATCCCCGCGGGGTACGCCGAAACCGTAATAGACGGGAGTCGCGTGCAGCAGGAGAATCTCAGCGGCAAAAAGCGCTTCTGTCCACGGAGAGATGTCAGCCTGTAAATCGGCCTTGTGAGTGTGCTTCCGACCCCCCGCCTTCGATGAACCTGTAACCTTTTTCTGTTTGCGGCGCAATTTCGTCCTGAGTCTGTCCAGCATTCACGCACCCTATGCTAGCGCGCGCAGCGGGCGGATGCTTGCCCGCTGCTGATTATACCCTTGTCTTAGGCTTTCGGGTTGATCTTCGTTTTGCGTGTACGGGTTTTTCCAACCGGGCTTCGAGTTCCGCCACCCGCTTGCGCAGGGCATCGAGTTCCGGCTCGGCCCGGGCTGGCGGCTGAGATGGCGCCTGCGCGCCGATCAGTTGCTTCATCATGTCCACTGGCGACAGAATTGCAGACTGGACCTCGCCCAGGCGGCTCTGTACAGCATCCTGCACCTTCTGATAAGTGTCGAAGGCGGATTTCAGGTACCACATTACGAACTCTTGCCGCACCTCGTCGGAGGCGACGATCAGTTGGCGCAGCAGCTCGAGCGGCAGCCCGGTTGGCTTTTCTTTTGCGTCCTCGGTAATGATTTGTGTCAGGGTGACACGGGTCAGATCCTGGCCGGTTTTCGCGTCGACCACCTGGACCTCCCGGCCTTCGCGAATGAATCCCGCGATATCGTCAAGATTTACGTATTTGCTGTTCGAGGAATCGTATAACCTGCGATTCCCGTATTTCTTGATAACGACCGGAGCTGGCTTCATTTCCTGGTCCCGTCCATGCTGCTCTGCACACTAGATAAATATATCTTGACACAAAAGGCCTGCACTCGTATAGTTTAGTTGATGCTGCAGTGCAGCAAATTTGGAGGTGTCAAATGGCAACAACTGCAAAGTCCGAAACCCATCGAACTCATCCTGGGGAGTCATCCTTTGTTTCTCTTTTGTCAGGCTGGGCACAACAGGGCGTCCAGAGCTTCTTTGCCACACAGCGGATCCTGTTGGATCTTGCGATGCGGCAGAATGCAAGCCTGATGCACTCTCTACGGCAACAATTGTCTGACCCCACCCATTCCCCGAGCGCCATTCTAGGCGAAGTGACTGCCGAGGGTATGGCGAATTTCATCGAAGGGCAAAAAGTTCTTCTGGAACTGGGTCAAAAGCAGAACGAAATCCTGATGAGCGGCGTGAAGGAGCGCGTCGGAGAATGGCCTGCAGCGCAGGCGATCACCGACCTGCTGCGGCGCAGCGTGGAGACTTTCATCCACATGCAACAGGAGTTTCTGAAGATTGCCGGGAAGCAGACTCATAACTGGATAGAGGCTGCCAAGGCCGGGAAACCGTACCAGAGCGAGCATGTGGTCGAACTGGCCCGCGAGGCGATGGAAAACTTTGTGAAGGCGCAGAAGCACTTCATGGACGTCATCGCCGAGGAGACAGCGAAAGCCACAGGCAGCAAGCACACCAACGGGATAAAGAAGACTAAGAAGACTGAACTGTCCCAGTTGGCGCGAGAGGCCACGGAGTCGTTCATCGAGGCACAACGGAAGCTGGTTGATGTGGCCGGGCGACAGATGAACGCCAGTGTAAAAACCGCAGGCAAGACTCTGGAGCTCCTGCGGCCGTTTCCCTTCTTACCATTGGCAGAGTTGACGCGTGAAGGCGTGAAAAGCTACGTCGACGCCCAAAAGGAGCTGATGGATGTCATGGTAAAGAATAATGGCGCTCACAAACCCGTGCACAAGCCAGAGCATCGTGCGAAGCGGTCGCCAAAGAAAGCGGCGGCGGCAGCTGCCTGACGCGGAACGAAGTAGTAGCGTGTCACCCTGAGCGGAGTATGGCCCGCACGAAGCGCGGGCCATACGAAGTCGAAGGACCCCTGCACGGCCGAGTGCTCCAAGCGCCTGAGGGCGTTCTCGGCAAGAAGCTGGCTTCGCACGTGTGAAACAGCACGTGAGAATCTCGAGCGAGGCTGGCGTTAAGTACGAGCACACGGGTCCTTCGACTCCCGCTAAGGATGAGAAGTCAGCTTCAATTGACCATCCAGGCTGAGTATCGCGCCGGCGAGTTCCTGCCAACGGATACTTATCATCCATCAGGAGGCCCAGATGAAAATTCCACTCACTCCCATCCGTTTCCTACGCTACGCGCTTGAACAGTTTCCGGACAAGGTCGGAGTAGTGTGCGGCGAGCAGCGGTTCACCTATGCTCAATTCGCCGAGCGCGCAGCGCGCCTGGCTGGCGCCCTCATCGCTGCGGGGGCAAAGCCGGGTGATCGCGTCGCTTTTCTCAGTACCAACTGTCATCGGTCTGCTGGAGGCCTATTACGGCGTTTTGGAAGCCGGTTGCATTTTGGTGCCATTGAACATTCGCCTGGGGCCGCAGGAACTTGCTTTCGTTTTGAATGATGCGCAGGCAAGATTCTTGTTCGTCGAATCGGCCTTCTTGCCGCTGGTAGAGTCGTTTCGAACCGGCGTCCGTTCGGTCGAAACCTCTTTCCTTCTGGATGGTCAGCCGCAAGCGAACTGGCTGGCGCCAAGTAACTACGATGACGTTCTGTCGGCTTTCCCTCCGTTCCAATGTGACTTTATGCAAATCGATGAGGATTCGGTTGCCGAGATCTTCTACACCAGCGGCAGCAGCGATCGCCCGAAAGGCGTGATGCTCACGCATCGCAACGTGTATCTGCACGCCTTGTCGGTGATCGCCGCAGGACAGACCTCCACCAGCACGCTCGGAGAAATGTCCTGCAAATCGGTGTGGCTGCACACCATTCCGCTTTTTCATGCAAACGGCTGGGGCATCGCCCATATCATGACGGTGGTCGGGGGCACGCACCTCATGATTCACCATTTCAATCCGGTGGAGGTGTTCCGTCTGATTGAGCAGGAGCGCGTAAGCAGTTGCGCTCTGGTGCCCACAATGGCGACAGCTCTGGTGAACTCTCCCGCAAGGACAAAATATGACTTGAGCAGCCTGCAGGTTATCAGCATTGGCGGAGCTGCCTCATCGCCCACTCTGGTGGAAGAAGTTGAGGAGAAGCTGGGTTGCACCTGCATCTCCGGATACGGCCTGACCGAAACTTGCCCCACGCTCGCCAAATCAGCGATCAAATCAGATCTCCCATTCAAAGGGGAACAGCGCTACGCGCGCCAGGCGATGACCGGGTTTGCAATCCCGGGAGTGGAGCTTCGAGTGGTTGGTCCCAACGGGCAGGATGTACCGCATGATGGCGCTGTGATGGGCGAAATCGTGGTGCGAGGCGACGTCGTAATGGACGGCTACTGGCGTCAAGAGGAGGCCACAGCGGCCGCGATGGACGGGCGGTTGGTTTCACACCGGCGATATCGCCGTTGTGGATCGGTACAACTATCTTCAAATTGTGGACCGTAAAAAGGAGATCATCGTGAGCGGTGGGGAGAACATATCTTCCCTGGAAGTGGAAAAGGTGCTGCTCTCCCACCCCGACGTCTACGAAGCGATCGTGATTCCTGTTCCTCATGAGAAGTGGGGCGAGATTCCGAAGGCGCTCGTGACCTTGAAGCCGGGATCACAGGCCAGAGAACACGATCTCCTGGAGTTCTGCCGTTCACGGCTTTCGCACTACAAGTGTCCACGCGCAGTCGAGTTTCTCGAAAGCATGCCGAAGACTGGCTCCGGTAAAGTTTTGAAACGAGAGCTACGACAAAAGTATGGGATGGCGCTGAAGAGTACAGTTTCTTAACGTTCAAGGAGATTCGATCGAGGTGACATATGGCTACGCTTGCTGCAACAAACGCTCCCAAGATTTCTGGCGGAAGTTTCCTGATTGAGGATCGCACGCCCGACGAAGTATTCACTCCAGAAGATTTCACCGAGCAGCATTTGCTGATCGCGCAGACTGCGGAAGAATTCGCGCTCAAAGAAATCGTCCCCAATGCTGAAAAGATGGAACACAAGGATTTCGCGGTCAGCCGTGAACTGGTGAGGAAGGCTGGTGAACTCGGGCTGAGCGGGGTGGACGTTCCCGAAGAGTACGGTGGCATGCAACTGGATAAAGTCACGTCGGCGATCGTTGCCGACCGTATTGCAAAATACGCCGGCTTCAGCACGACCTGGGGGGCTCACGCCTGCATTGGGACTCTGCCTATCGTTTACTTCGGCACGGAAGAACAAAAGAAGAAATATCTGCCCGGACTGGCCAACGGCACGACGGTCGGCGCGTATGCGCTTTCAGAATCGTCTTCAGGATCCGACGCGCTCAATTGCCGCACCCGGGCTGCGCTCTCTCGGCGACGGCAAACACTATCTGCTGAACGGCGAGAAGATGTGGATTACGAACGCGGGCTTTGCTGATCTGTTCATTGTGTTTGCCAAGGTGGATGGAGAAAAGTTCACGGCGTTCATTGTCGAGCGTAACTTCCCTGGCTTTGCGGTGGGCGCGGAGGAACACAAGATGGGTATCCGCGGGTCCTCCACTTGTCCCCTCATTCTCAATGACTGCAAGGTGCCGGTAGAGAACGTGCTTGGAGAAATTGGCAAAGGGCATCACATCGCCTTTAACGTTCTGAACGTGGGCCGCTTCAAGCTCGGCGCAGGCGCGATCGGCGCGGCCCGCAATTCGCTGGAGAGCGCTATCGCTTACGCCAAGCAGCGCAAGGCATTCGGCAAGGTCATTGCCGATTTTGGGTTAGTGCGCGAGAAGCTGGCCAATATGGCTGCCGGCATTTTCGTTGGCGAAGCCATGGCTTATCGCACGGTCGGCATGATCGATGCGGCCATCGAGCAACTTGGCGATGCTCACAGCGACATGGCCCAGGCTCGCAGGGTATTTGACGAGTACGCGGTCGAGTGTTCGATCCTGAAAGTGTGGGGATCGGAGTTTATCGACTACGTTGTCGATGAGACGGTGCAGATTTACGGCGGATACGGCTTCGTGGAGGAATACCCCGCTGAGCGCGGTTACCGCGATGCTCGCATCAATCGGATTTTCGAAGGCACGAACGAAATCAACCGGCTGGTTATTACGGGCTTCCTGCTGAAGCGGGCGATGTCCGGACAGCTTCCGCTGATGGGAGCGATCAAGCAGCTGATGGATGAAGTGCTTTCGGGCACTAGAGACGACGGCGTGGAAGGTTTACTGGTGGAGGAGCGGAAACTGGTGGCGGCAGCCAAGAAGATCGGACTGTTTGCCGCCGGGGTTGCCACTCAGAAATACATGCAGGCGATCCAGGATCAGCAAGAGATCATGGGAGCAATCGCGAACATGACCATTGAAACCTACGCCATAGAGTCGGCCGTGCTGCGCGCTCAAAAACTGGCTTCGCGGAAGGGCGAAGCTGGGGCGGCCAATGCCATTGCGATGACTCGCGTTTATATGGCGGGCGCGCTGGATAGAATTGAGAGCGCAGCAAGAATGGTGGTTGCGGCCTCGAGCGAAGGCGACATGCTGCGTTCGCAGATGGCGATCCTGCGTCGCTTGTGCAAGTACGAACCATTCAATACTGTGGCTCTCCGGCAGACGATCGCACAGAGAGTCATCGAAGCCGGCAAATACATGTTGGCATAGCGTAGTACAGGAGGAAGGGAACCCACATCGTGGGCGAAAGGATCGGTCCCTCGACTTCGTCCGGGTTGCCCACGAGACGACTACTACGCTGGCGAGACCCTGCCTCGGCAGCAGCCCAAGCGGGTCCGCCGCTGTTTCGCCCAGAGGTTTACGCTCAACACGTGATGATGGTATGTAGATTTCTCGACGGTAGCTTCCGAGTCGCCAACCGCCAAGCCGGAATCGCGGCTGTATAAGAGCATTTGTTGGCCGCTCCTTCTTTTGACAGGAGCAGAGCAGGGGCCTAGACTGATCGTTGAGCGAGTAACTCTTCCCACTCTTTCAGATCCCCTGAACTAAGTCAGCCCATCTGAAGTTCTCCCACCTTAGTCACCCGACGACGTGACACTCCATCCCATGAACTTTTTGGCCCAATTGTGACCACATCACAATGACGCGTGACGTGTGCTACCGACTCACCCCGCGCTGAGTGATGTAGTGAACTTGGTGGTCCTGATTTGAGACCGCGAGGAAATCCGATGGATCTACGCAAATGGTCGAAGTCGAATGCCGATTATGGCCGAGAGCTTTTGCATTCCGGAATTGAGGGAGCGCGTTCGGGTCGAGAAGCATTTCTGAACGGAGAATCTTCTACCCCGTTGGTTGCCGATTCAGTCCGAAGCGCCCTGAAACCTGCCATCCTTGGAGCCTGCCTCGGTGTCTTGGGCAGCTTTCCATGCCGCCGTGAAAAGTCAATAAGCCGAGCATTGACGTACGGCTTGCTGGGCGGCGCAATCGGTTTTGGCGCGAGCGTCGCTTGGGAAAACCGCTGTTTGACCGCCAGCGTTGCTGGAAGTGTGTTGAAGAACATTGGCAGGGTACGCGATGAGCATTGGCTGAGCAACCATCCTATCGACTACGCGTAGAAACGAAGGACGTTTACCGGCGATCAAGCGTTGGTCCTTATGGTCGCGAGTGTTCTGGGAACACCAAGAGTGAGCGTACTCCTCACAGGCAGTGCACTCCGAGGGATAGGCATGGGGGTAGTAATGAACACGAGTGAAGCAGTGCTGGAACGGGTTCAGATCCCAGTTGCCGCAGATAGCCTCAGCGAAGAACGGATTGCTTACCTTGAGAGAGTCGTCAGTCAGGCCAGAACCGCTGCCGCCGTCTTTACCCAATTCAGTCAAGAAGATGTTGATCGCATCGTCAAGGCGATGGTCCTGGCTGGCCTGGAACAAGCTCAACCTCTCGCCCGGCTTGCGGTTGAGGAAACCCACCTCGGAGTCATGGAAGACAAAGTCCTTAAGAACATGTGCGCCACGGAGTTCACCTACAACTACATCAAGGATAAGCGTACGGTTGGCGTCATTCGCGAATTTCCGGAGCGCAATCTGGTGGAGATCGCGGAGCCGATCGGAGTCATCTTAGCGCTCACGCCGATTACAAACCCCACTTCCACTGTGCTCTTCAAATGCATCATGGCGATCAAGACGCGCAATGCAGTCATTTTCAGTCCCCATCCCAAGGCCTGGCGTTGCTGCTCCGAGGCCGTGAGGATCATGTATGAGAGCGCACTGAAGCATGGCGCGCCCGAAGGAGTTTTTTCCTGCCTGGAATCGCACACCCTGCAGGACAACGCCTACCTGATGCGGCACAAAAGCATTGGTCTGATTGACGCCACCGGCGGGCCGGGTGCGGTCAAAGCCGCTTATAGCTCCGGAAAACCCGCACTGGGTGTAGGGCCGGGGAACACGCCAGTCTACCTGGAGAAAACGGCAGATCTGAGTACGGCCGTAGTGGACATCATTCTCTCCAAAACATTCGATAACGGAACGATCTGTGCTTCAGAGCAAACGGTGGTGATCGACGATGAGGTTTATGACCTCGTCCTGAAGAAATTCGCGGAATTGGGCACGCACATCTGCAATGAGAAAGAGACGGAACTGCTGGCGCGCACCGTCATCGATCCTGAGACCGGGTTTATGCAACCCGCGGCCGTTGGGCAGAAGGCTACTGATATCGCCCGTCTTGTCGGTCTTTCCGTCAAACCTGACACCAAACTCCTGATTGCGCCGATTCAGGGCGTGGGCCCTAAACATCCTCTGTCGGTGGAGAAGCTGTTCCCAGTGCTCGCGGTCTATCGGGCGAAGTCCGCCGATGAGGCGCTCAAAGTGTGCATCGACGTGAATCATGCTGGTGGGCTTGGACATACAGCGGTCATTTTCTCGCGTAACGACGAGGTCATCCGCAAGTTCGGTGAGGTAATGAATGCGGGGCGGATCATTGTGAACTGCCCAGGATCAGTCGGGGCTCTGGGCGCGGTTTACAACGATCTGGTGCCCACCTTCTCCTTCGGATGTGGCACCGGCGGCGGCAACAGCACCACCGATAACGTAAATATCTATCACTACCTCAACATCAAGCGAATGGCTCGCAGGACACAAGCGCATATGTGGTTCCGGGTTCCCAATCAGATTTATTTCAACCTGAACGCGGTGGAGAATGTGCGCCGGTTCCCGTCGCGCTCCACCGTCATCGTTACGAATCCGGCACTTGAGCAAATGGGCCACGTCGACCTTGTCCGGCGCTACATTCCGGAGGGCACCCGCGTCCACGTCTCGGTCATTCCCGATGCGGAGCCTGAGGTCACAGTGATCATGCAAGGCGTGGAGGCGCTCAATTTCTACAAGGCTGATCAAATCATCGCGCTGGGCGGCGGCTCGGTGATCGACGCCGCCAAGATCATGAAACTCAAGTACGAATCTCCGGAAGCCGACCTGGAAGAATTGGCCGCGCCGTTTCTGGATCTGCGCAAGCGCGTGGTTCAGTACCCGACCGAGAAAGTGAACCGGGCGCGTCTGGTTGCGATCTCGACCACGAGCGGAACCGGCAGCGAAGTTACTCCCTTCGCCGTCCTGACTGATAAAGAGCGCGGACGCAAGGTGACACTGGCGGACTACTCGCTGACTCCAGATGTGGCCATCGTTGATCCGCAATTTGTTATGTCGATGCCCAAGGGCCTTACCGCCGATACCGGCATCGACTGTCTGACCCACGCGCTGGAAGCTGTAGTTTCCAGTTACGGTTCGGCCTATACCGAATGCAACGCCATGCAGGCCATCCGGATGGCGTTTAAGTACCTGCCCATTGCTTATGAGCATCCCGGGGACGAAGAGGCCCGCTGCATGATGCACAATGCAGCGTGCATTGCGGCAATGGCGTTTGCCAATGCTTCCGTGGGCGTGAATCACGCGCTGGCGCATGCGTTCGGGGCTCGCTTTCACGTTGCCCACGGCCGGGCCAATGCGCTCATGTTGCCGCACGTCATTTCGTATAACGCGTCTGTGCCCACCAAGTTCGTGCCGTCGCCGTATCAGAAGGGGTATCTCGCGCATAAGAAATACGCAACGGTCGCGGATTTGCTGGGTCTCGGAGGGCACACGATTGAGGAAAAGGTAAAGAACCTGATCGTGGCGACAGAGCAGTTACTCGACCAGTTGGGGTTCCCGCGTTCGATCGCTGACCTGGGAATCTCGAAGGAAGAATTCGAGCGGGCAATGCCTGAGCTGACCAAGCTTGCCTTCGACGATCCGTCGTGGCGCTCGAACCCTCGGATGCCACTAATGAGCGAATTGGCCGACCTGTTTTGGAAGGCTTATCAGGGGCGAGGCCTGGAGAAGGTGGGAAATGCATCGCTGCAGCAGACCGCGTAGCGGATGGTGGTTCTTATGGCAATGATGACCGTGTTTCTCAAGATTGACGAAGAGCGCGTTGTCCAAGCGTTGCAAGATGCTGGAGAAAAACTGGACAGTGCCGAGGGCGAAGTGGTTTTGGATTTCTCATCCGTGCTCTGGATCGATGCGAGCGGACTCATGGCGATGGACGAGTTCGCGGGAAAGGCTGACGGCAAGGGCCTCAAGGTTGTGTTGCGAGGCGTCAACGTGAGCGTGTACAAAGTGCTGAAGCTGGTGAAACTCACATCACGATTTTCTTTCGTGAACTGATGAATAGGAGAGCAGCCGTGCAGAGCCAACAACAAGGTGACCGCCTTTCCTGGGGAGACACAGTTTTCCTCCATCTGGAACGCGAGGGCATGCCTCTCAACGTGGCCTGTGTCTGTGTGTTTGACGGCAAGATCCCTTACAAAGCTTGCGTCCAGTTTGTCGAGTCGAAGCTGCCGCTCATTCCCCGCTACCTTAAGCGGGTCGTGCCCCCGCTCCTTAATATTGGCCTGCCCAGTTGGGAATACGACCCGACCTTCGACATCCGGAGACACGTTCGAGAGGCGACTCTCAAGCACGGTACCGACGCAGAGTTGAAGACACTTGCGGGAAAGATTCTGAGCACGGTGATGGACCGGCAGCACCCGCTATGGGACATGACCCTGGTGCATGGCTTGAAAGGCGATCGCAGCGGGCTCATCTTCCGTCTGCACCACTGCCTCGCCGATGGCATCGCTGGGGTTGGGATCATGAATGTAGTTATGGATACGAGCCCGGTGGCGGCCCGTCTGCCGAAGCGAAAGCTTCGGTTCAAAATCCCGCCGCCTCGTGACCCTTTGACTTCGATCACCACCGGGTGCATCGACTCCTATTCTGAGTTGGTCAAACGAATTCTCGCCGCGCTGGCGGACGTATCGAGTATGGCGGAGCGCGCCGCGGCAAATGGTGGGGACATGGCCACCGATGAGTTTACCCGTCTGCTTCCGGAACTCAGCGTGTCCACACAGCGGCTACGGTTCAACGTTCTGTACCGCGGCCCACAGAAATTTGCCTGGGCTGAAGTTCCGTTGGCAGAAATCAAGGCTATACGGCACTCCTGCGGGACCAGTGTGAACGATGTCATTCTCGCGCTGGTGACCGCGACCATCCGGCGCTACCTCGAACTGCATGGCGACCCCGTGAAGGGGCGACAGCTTCGCATGATGGTTCCAGTCAATCTGCGCGGAAGCGATGGTCCGGGCGAATTGGGGAACCGCATCTCCTTGGTTCCGGTCACCATTCCGCTGTACATTCGCAGTCCCCGGAAACTGCTGGCTGCGGTTCATAAGAGAACCGAGCTGCTCAAACGAGCGCATACGGCCGAACTAGTAAGTTTGGCCGGCGGTTTGATCGGTATGTTCCCAAATTCCGCGCAGGCACTCGCCGGCCACATCATCAGCCGGTTGCCGTTCACGCCTTTCAACATGGTGTGCACCAACGTGCCGGGGCCGCAACATCCGCTCTATTTGCTTGGCCACAAGATGCTGAGCCTCTATCCGTATGTCCCAGTCGGCGGTGAGATGGCGCTCAACTGCGCCATTTTGACTTACGACGGCACGGCGTATTTCGGGTTCAGCGGATGCACGCACGCCGCTCCCGATCTGCGGCGTTTGGAAACTTTTCTGAAGTCGAGTTTTACGGAGCTGCGGGAATCCGCCGGGGTCCGACCCCCACAAGAGAGAAATGAAGAGGGTACGCACGAAGGCCAAGGTTGCATCGAAACCTGCGCCCGCGCCAGTTCGTGTAGCCCGTTCCCCTTCGGCCGCTCGCTTCGGTGGATTCGACAAAAGTAGCAGTTCCCCCAGTTCAGGAGGGAAGCGTCTTGACGCGATTGATCGCTTAGTGGTCGCCAAGCGGGAGAGTAGAGAAGTGGAAGGCATGCAGTCAGCCGCGCAAGTAACATCCTTGTTGGTCACGGGCCGAGTCCTGTTCTTACTCATTCATATTCTGGGTGTCCTATGCTTCGCCTACATCGTGGCCAAGCGCCTGGTGCCGCTCTTTCGCGGCCAACACGATTTGCGTTTTGACCAGCCGTTTGTGCGTCTGGGAAGGGTTCTTAAATTCTGGCTGGGGCAGTGGAAGCAGCCGCGTTATAAGATCGCCGGAACCATTCATATTTTCATTTTTACGGGTTTTATCGTTCTGGCGATTCGTGCCTTTTCCGTCTTGATTGTCGGCGTCTCCGAGAATTTCGTGATGCCCGGCCTCTCCGGAAGGGCGGGTGAAATCTACAACACAATCACGGACTACGCCGCCACCATTGTTTTCCTCTGCATGGTGATCGCGGTAATTCGCCGTCTGGTTTTCAAACCTGCACGGTACGCGGTACCGGCTAGATACGGCAAAGCTCACACCGCAGACGCCATCTTCCTTCTGTCGCTGATCGCAATCCTGATGGTGGCCGACAGCCTCTTTGCCGCCGCGAAAGCTGCCGCCCAGTCGCAGCAAGGCCAACCGCTTGAAGCGTTGGCCGTATTTTCATTGCCGTGGATGTTGCAAGGCGTTTTCTCCTCGACTGCATTGCCCACTCTCGGAAGACTCTACTTCAGCGCTTATCTTCTCCATGAAGTGACCTTTTACTTCTTACTCTGCTATCGACCCTTTGGAATCCAGTTCCACGTGGAAACCTCCCTCTTCAATATTTACTTCGCAAAGTTGGACCGGGAGATTCTGAAGCCGGTGCGATGGGGCGTCAGCGATGACCGTCTGGATCAGGTAAAGTCCTTCGGGGTAAAGACATTCGAAGACTTCACCTGGAAGCACATGCTCGATTTCTATTCCTGCGCGGACTGCGGGCGATGTTCCGACAATTGCCCGGCCAATGCCGTCGGAAGGCCGCTGTCGCCACGATTCATAACCACCAAGGCGAGAGATTACGCCTTCCAGCACTATCCGATTCTCGGACGTGCGAACAATGGTAAGGCACTGGTCGGTAGCAAAGAGTCCGGCGGCATTTATTCCGAGGATGAAATCTGGTCGTGCACGACCTGTGGCGCCTGTGAAGAAGAATGCCCGCTGCTGGTCGAGTACATCGACAAGATTGTGGATTTGCGGCGCGGCCTCATCGATGACGGGAATGTGCCCCAGTCCCTGCAAAAGCCGCTGAAGGCGCTGGAGAGCCGCGGCAATCCCTACGGCAACATGGAAAAGAAGAAAGCCGACTGGACGAAGGCCAAAGAGTTCCAGCAAACCTGCGACGTCATAGTCCTGAACGGAAACGATGGTGCGGACACTCTTTATTTTGTCGACAGTATCACTTCTTACGATGACCGCATGCAATCAATTGGGCGGGCCACGGCGAAGATCCTTAACCACGTCGGAGAGAATTTTGGAATCCTCGGCGCCGCCGAAAAAGACAGTGGCCATGAAGTCCGGCGGTTCGGCGAAGAGACGCTTTTCATGGCTTTGCGAGATCACAACGCAGATGCAATCAAAGCGTCCGGAGTCAAGCGGATCGTCACGGCTGACCCGCACGCCTACAACGCGCTCAAACACGACTATAAGGATGTGCCGCCGGTCGAGCACATCAGCCAAGTCATCGCCCGAGAAGTGAAAGCCGGCAAGATCAAGTTCAATCCGATAGAAAAAGCGGACAGCGTCTACACCTATCACGATCCCTGCTATCTGGGGCGGCACAACAAGATTTACGACGACCCTCGAGATGTGCTGGATGCGATTCCCGGTTTGAAGAGAGTCGAAATGAGCCGTTCCCGAGACCGCTCGTTCTGCTGTGGTGGTGGCGGGCTGATGCTGTTCTACGAGCCGAAAGAAGATGAGCGGATGGGTGTGAAGCGAGTCAGAATGGCCGCCGAAGCTGGGGCCAATGTGATTGTGACGGCGTGCCCGTTTTGCATGGTGAATATCGAAGATGCAATCAAGGTCGCAGGCATGGAAGGAAAAATGACCGCTATCGATCTGGCGGAGCTGGTAGATCAACAAATCGCGCACGAAAGTCAAAAAGTGGCGTGAACGGCTTCTGGAGGATGAAATATGGAGATTCTAGTTTGCGTGCGAAGAGTACCTGACACTTCGGAAAACGAGATTGAGCTCAACAGTGCGGGAAACGATATCGAGCGGGATGACTTGGTCTATTCGATCAATGAACCCGACAACTACGCGGTCGAAGAGGCCCTTCAGATGGTCGCCCGTGTCGGTGGGAACGTCACGGTCGCCACGGTTGGCGGCGAAGATGATGAGGAAATTCTTCGCCGAGAGATGGCAATGGGCGCGAACCATGGCGTGCTGATCACCGACGAAGCCTTCGGCGGGTCGGACGGCAAAGGTATCGCCACGATCCTAAAAGCTTACGTACAGAAGGGAAGCTACGACCTGATTCTGACCGGGGTCCAGGCCGAGGACGGTGGCGCGCAGGTCGGCGGAATGCTGGCGGCCCTGCTCGATTATCCATTCGCTTCGTTGGTGAACTCAATCGAAGTCCTGGACGGCAAGAAGCTCAAGATCAGCCGCGAAATTGAAGGGGGCAACAAAGAGATCAGCGAGATCGATTTGCCCTGTGTGCTCTCGATTCAGACTGGCATCAACGAGCCACGCTATGTCGGCATGAAAGGCATCCGGCAAGTAGCCTCTATCCCCATCCCAACTTTCGGTGTCTCCAACCTTGGGTTGGACCCAAGTGCCGTAGGGGACGCTGCCGCGAAAGTGAAAAGGGTGGACTACTTCGTCCCAGCGCTGGGCAAGGGAGCAGAAATTCTGCACGGCAGCCGTGAAGAGAACATCGACAAAGTTCTGGAGTTGGTGGCAGCTAAAGGAGGGCTGAAATAATGGCGCGCATTTTTGCTTACATCGTACACAAAGGCGGCGTGGTCGACGATTCCGCGTTCGAACTGGCGGCCGCTGCGCGAAAGATCGATCCCGCTGCTTCGCCGACAGCCATTCTCACTGGTTGGGGTGCGGATCTTGATGCGGCATGCAGCGCCCTCCGCGCTTCCTACGCTGAGGTGTGGAAAATCGCCAACGAAGGCCTTGCCTACCCCAACGCTGAATTGATCCGGAAAGCTCTGGTCAAAGTGCTGGCGAGAGGCAGCATTCTGTTAGTTGCTCACGAGCATTTCGGAATTGATCTGGCGCCCGGTCTTTCCGTCAAGCTGAATTCCGCTTTTGTTTCCGACGTGCTGGACATCGCCGGAGTTGAAGCCACCAGCCTCAAAGTGGTTCGCCAGGAATTTGGCGGACAGGTAAGTGCTCACGTTCAATGTGACATTTCATCCGGCGCAGTGATCACGATTCGACCGGGCGCATTCAAATCACAAGACGGCGCTTCTCGCAGCGGAACCGTGGTCGACAAGTCCGCTGATGTCGGCTCGCTCACTGCAGGACGGCGTTATCTCGAAACGGTCGTTGCCGAAGCAGGTGATGTCGACATCACCAAGCACAACATTCTGGTTTCGATCGGCCGTGGCATTCAAGAAAAAGAGAATGTGGCCATCGCACAGGAACTGGCCGACGTCCTGGGTGCGGCGGTGAGCTGCTCGAGACCCGTAGTCGACGCCAAGTGGATGGAGAAGTCGCGTCAAGTGGGGTCGTCGGGCAAAACGGTTAAGCCCAAGGTCTATCTCGCATGCGGCATCAGTGGCGCCTTCCAGCATCTGGCAGGCATTAAAGGTAGCCCATTCCTGATCGCCATTAACAAAAATCCCAAAGCTCCAATATTCCAGGTTGCGGATGTCGGAATTGTCGATGACATTCTGGAGTTCTTGCCGGAACTAACCAACAGAGTTCATGAAATGCGCGCTGTCGCAACAAAGTGAGGAACCGACCATGATTACAAGTAAAACGCTTAAGCTCAGTTTGAAGTCGCTCAAGGACTTCGCCAAGAAACGCCTGCCGGACGAAGTTCTCCGGGAACTCGATGACAAGGACGAATGTCCTCTGGAAATCGTCCGCCACATGTGCAGCCCGGACAAGCTGGGCATTCAACTTCTGTTCATCCCCGAAGAGTTCGGCGGAATGGGCGGCGGCACGTTCGACGTGTATTGCGTCTGCGAAGAGATGGCGCGTATTGATCTAGGTGTCGCGACGGCTGTGCTAGCCACGTTCTTAGGCAGTGACCCGATCACGGTCGGTGCGACTCCAGAGCAGAAGAAGCTTTGGCTGACACGCATCGCAGAGGAGGGATTGCTGTTTGCCTATGGCGCCACGGAACCGGAGGCCGGAAGCGACTTGGGGGCGCTCCGCACGACAGCCGAGCCCGTCATCGAAAACGGCCGCACCGTCGGCTACAAAATCACCGGCAACAAGCAATGGATCAGCAATGGTGGAATCGCTGATGCCTACACGATTCTAGCGAGCACGCCCGCCGGTCCAAGTTGGTTCGTGGTGGAAAAAGGAGCGAAAGGTTTCACCCACGATGAGCCCGAAGACAAGCACGGCATTCGCCTCAGCAACACTGCAGCTCTCGCGTTAGACAACGTTTATGTCGATGCCGACCGGCTGCTCGGCGGTGTGGAAGGCCAGGGACTTAATCAGGCACAGGCCGTGTTCGGCTACACGCGTCTCATGGTCGCGGCGTTTGGCCTTGGGGGCGGATGGGCCGCACTCGATCGAGCGATCCCATATTCCACCAAGCGCATCCAGGCCGGGGCGCCGCTTTCAGAAAAACAAGGCTACACCCACAAGCTGATTGTGCCCAACGTAGCACGACTGGAAGCCGCTCGCTCCTACATCGAAGAAACCGCAGAGCGCATCGACGCTGGAGTCGAAGGAAGCCTGAACACTGAAGGCGCAATCGCCAAGTACATGGCGACGGAGGCGGGGAATGCAGCCGCCGAGGCCAGCATCCAGGCACTGGGTGGCTACGGGTATACGCACGAGTACATGGTAGAGAAGATCAGCCGCGACGTTCGCATCACCACGATTTACGAAGGCACGTCCGAAATCATGGAGATGACCATCAGCCGCGATCGCTGGCAATCCCACCTCAAGACTCGCGGGCAGCATTATCACGAGCGAGCCCGAGAATTCGAAGCCTTGCAGGCCCGCCACGCGAACGTGGGCGCTGATATTGCCGCGCTGGCATTGCACGCACTGGCTGAAGTTATGGAAAAGGCGCGCGTGGCGCGCCTGACCCGCTATCAGCACATTCTTCTGCGCCTGGGCGAGTTGATCGCTTATGCCGAGTGCGCCGGAAGTTTGTCCCGTCGCGCTGCTCTTTTGGCTGACGGCAAGCTAAACGAAAAAGCTAACCGTCGATTCGACGCGGCGGCGTTGGCCGCCATAAGCCGAGTGTTTGCCCGCGAGGCCGCGTTCAAGGTGGCCGAGGAAGGTTTGCGCTGGGTCATCGGAGCCGGGGGCATCAGCGATGCCGAGATCGCCGGGTTTGAAACGAGTCTCGGATTGCCCGCAATTCATCGCGCGCAGGCAGGCCTGATTTCGGACATGGATTACATAGCAGACGTACTGTACGGGCGCGCCGCCAAGCGCTTGGAAGCGGCAGCGTAGCTTTTTACAGATCGATATTCATAGGAGTCTCGTCATGGAAAACACTTCATACCGGGCCATAGCAATCGTGGGAGCAGGAGCCATCATGCCTGACGCCGCGAACGTTCCAGCGTTCTGGGAAAATGTGAAAAACGGTCGTTACAGCATCACCGAGGTTGACCGTGACCGCTGGGATCCCGCGCTCTACTTCGATTCCGACCATAGTGCACCGGACAAAACTTATTCAACCATCGGCGGCTGGGTGCGCGACTACGTGTGGGACCCGATGAAGTGGCGTCTGGGCGTCCCTCCCCGCGTCATCGCCGCCATGGATGAGGCGCAAAAATGGGCGATCGCGTGCACTCGCGAAGCGCTGGAAGACTACGGCTTTCCCAAGCGGCCTCTGAACACCGATCGCACCGCGGTGATTCTTGGCAATGCCATGGCGGGAGAAAAACATTATTTCACCGCCTTGCGTCTGTACTTTCCGGAATACGCTCATGAACTGGCCGAGAGTGCCAGCTTCGCCGGGCCTGCCGGAGACGCTGCGCCGCGACATCACGCGGGAATTGCACGACCGAATGGGCAAGCGCATCCAGGACGTTACAGAAGACACCATGCCCGGCGAATTGGCCAACTGCATTGCCGGCCGCATCGCGAACATTTTCAACTTCCACGGACCTAACTACATTGTGGATGCGGCGTGCGCATCGGCCATGGCGGCCATCAGCGCGGCAGCCGAGGGATTAGTGGCGAACGATTATGACCTCGCGGTTACCGGCGGCATTGACCGCAACATGGGTGTCTCGAGCTACATCAAGTTCTGCAAAATCGGTGCGCTCTCGGCGACCGGCACTCGTCCCTACGCGGAGGGGGCCGACGGCTTCGTTATGGGCGAAGGCACCGCGATCTTTTTGCTCAAGCGTCTGGCCGATGCGGAGCGGGACGGAGACAAGATCTACGCCGTGCTGCGCGGCATAGCCGGATCGAGCGACGGCAAGGGAAAGGGCATCACTGCGCCAAACCCGATTGGCCAAAAACTGGCCATCGAACGCGCCTGGCAGAATGCCGGGTTGTCTCCGGCTACTGCGACCTTGATCGAAGGCCATGGCACATCCACTAGCGTGGGCGACGTCGTCGAAGTGCAAAGCATGATCGACGTGCTCAGCAGTTCCAATCTTCCTCACGATTCCGTCGCGCTTGGTTCGGTCAAATCAAATATAGGGCACCTCAAAGGCGCGGCCGGTGCTGCGGGATTGCTGAAAGCCGCACTGGCGCTTCGCGACAAGGTTCTGCCGCCCAGTGTGCATTGTGAGCATCGCAATCCCAACATCGATTTTGCCCACTCTCCGCTCTACGTCAATACCGAACTGAAACCATGGACCATGCCATCGGATGGTGTACGACGGGCCGGTCTGAGCGCCTTTGGCTTCGGCGGCACCAATTTTCACGCCGTTCTCGAAGAATACATTCCTCACCGATTGAACGGAAACGGCAAGCGGTCGGTTGCGGTTAGTGAGATACCGACGACAGTGAAAGAGTCGATTATGAATGCCGAAAATGTATCTCGCGCTTCTAGCCTATCTTCTTACAAAGCACCGTTACGCGGAGCACTGGTGATCGGCGCTGCCTCGGAAGCTGCGCTCATCGAGCGTTTGCGGGCCGTAGAGAAAGATGCCAAAGCGGGCAAGGCACCCGCGCCATTTGCCCCTGCTGAATCCGACCTGCGCGCGTCCGAGCGTGTGGCCATCGACTATGTCGACGCCGCCGAACTGGCGGCCAAAGCAGGCAGCGCACTAAAAGCGCTAGCGGCGAATCAGCCAGCGGTGTGGAAAGCCCTGCGTGCCCAAGGCATCTTCCGCGGTCAGGGCCCCGCTCCCAAGGTAGCGTTCTTGTATACCGGCCAAGGATCGCAGTACGCGAACATGCTCAAGTTGCTCCGAGCCACGGAGCCGATTGTGGCCGAAACCTTTGCTGAAGCCGATCGCATCATGACTCCCTTGCTCGGCAAGCCACTCAGTAAATTCATCTTCGTTGACCACGAGGACGCCGACGCGATTGCCAAAGCTGAAGAGGATCTGCGCCAAACTGAAATTACTCAACCGGCTGTGCTGGCCATCGACCTCGCCCTAACCCGGCTTCTGGCTGCTTACGGCATCGAGCCAGATTTCACGATGGGACACAGCCTGGGCGAATATGGAGCATTAGTCGCCGCAGGTGGCCTACCCTTTACCGACTCGCTGGAAGCCGTCAGCGCTCGCGGCCGTGGAATGACCCAGGTGGCGATGGACGACAACGGCCGCATGGCCGCAGTGTTTGCTCCGCTCGAAGAAATCGAACGCATCCTGAAGACAATCGACGGCTATGTCGTGATCGCCAACGTCAATAGCAACCGTCAGGGAGTTATCGGCGGCGCGAGCAAGGCGGTCGAACAGGCCATGGAAGCCTTCCAGAAAGCTGGTTATGACGTGGCCGCATTACCCGTCAGCCACGCCTTCCATACAAAGATTGTCGCCGGAGCCAGCGAGCCGCTGCGGCGGGTTCTGGAGCGGCTGCATCTGCAATCGCCGCGTTTGCCAATCGTCGCCAACACCAACGGCGAGTTTTATCCCACTGGTCCTGAGGTCGTGCCTAAGATGCTCGACATTCTCACTCAGCAGGTCGCTTCTCCCGTCCAATTCATTAAGGGGCTGCGCACGCTCTACGACGCCGGCGCCCGCGTTTTTGTTGAAGTTGGCCCGAAGAAGGCGTTGCAAGGCTTTGCCGAAGATGTCCTCGGTAGCAACAGCGATGTGGTTTCATTGTTTACCAATCACCCGAAAGTCGGCGATATCGTCGCGTTCAATCAGGCGTTGTGCGGTCTTTATGCGGCGGGGCTGGGCCGCGGAGCCGCGGCAGAAGCCTTAAGTGAGCAGGCGACGACTGCTGTGCCGGCCGTGTCAACTGCAACCACGGTTTCCCGACAAGCGGAATCGTCCAAACCGATTGCTGTGGCGACCCATGCAGCAAGCGCGTCTGCCGCAACAAATTCTTCCACGCCAGTCGCCCCGTCGAACGGCGATCGCTACAACGAACTCGGCCACTTGTTCGCCGACGTTCTCGATCGCGGGTATGAAATCTATCGCGGCAAGAATGGGCGCTCTAACTCCGATCCCGTTGTCATCACCGGAGCCGCATTAGGACTGCCCGGCACCGAGCACGTCTTCGACGATGCCAACATTGCCCGCATTCTGCAGGGGGAGCAGTTCATCAACTTGATTCCCCCACAGTTCCGGCAAGCTATGCTCGACAAACACATAACGCGCCTGGTGAAGAGCGAAAGCGGGGAAGCCAGGTTTGAGACCCTCAGTGATGTCGCGGACGTCATCAAGCTGGCGGGCCGTGAAGGCGTTTTTAATCTTGAGAAGGAATTCGGCATTTCCTCCGAACGCGTAGGCGCTCTCGACATTGTCACCCAACTGGCCATCGCCGCAGGAATCGACGCATTGCGCGATGCCGGCATCCCCTTGGTTATGCGCTATAAAACCACCACCAAAGGCACGCAATTACCGGAGCGCTGGGGATTGCCAGACGCATTACGTGACGATACCGGCGTGATCTTCGCTTCCGCCTTCCCCGGGTTAGACGCGTTCGCCGATGAAATGGCGCGCTACTATGCAGACCACGAACGCCGCCAGCAGTTAGCCACGCTTGAAAGCGTACTCGTCCGTGCGGTTGAGGGGAACGGCCATTCCTCGATGGTGCAGGAACTCAAGCGGCGTATCGACGAGCTGCGCGCCGCCATCGACAAGGAGCCGTACGTCTTCAACCGGCGCTTCCTGCTCCGAGTGTTGTCCATGGGGCATTCGCAATTCGCCGAATTCATCGGCGCCCGCGGTCCCAACACTCAAGTCAACTCTGCCTGCGCAAGCACTACGCAGGCGGTATCGCTGGCGCAGGACTGGATCCACGCCGGACGATGCAGTCGGGTTATTGTCATCTCGGCCGACGATGTCACCTCCGATCATCTGATCGAATGGATGGGCGCGGGCTTCCTGGCTACTGGAGCCGCCGCCACCGACGAAGTGGTTGCAGATGCAGCCATTCCCTTCGACCGCAGACGGCACGGCATGCTGATCGGAATGGGCGCCGCGGCTCTGGTAGTCGAAAGTGCCGACGCCGCGCGTGCACGCGGAATTCAACCCATCTGCGAGGTGCTGTCCACCACGACGAACAACAGCGCCTTCCACGGCACTCGTCTCGATGTCCAGCACATCGGCCAAGTGATGGAGACCCTGGTAGCCAGCGCCGAAGCGCAGAGCGGTATTTCACGTCGCCAGATCGCCCCGCAGACGGTTTTCGTTTCCCATGAAACCTACACACCGGCGCGCGGCGGCAGCGCCTCCGCCGAGATCCATGCTCTTCGCCACGTTTTCGGCGATGTCGCGGATCGCATCGTAATCGCCAACACCAAGGGCTTCACCGGTCACGCCATGGGCACCGGCATCGAAGATGTCGTCGCAGTCAAAGCGCTCGAAACCGGCTGCGTACCCCCGGTCGCCAACTTCAAGGAAGTTGATCCCGAGTTGGGACAGTTGAACCTGTCGAAAGGCGGTTCCTATCCCGTCGAATACGCCATCCATCTGGGAGCGGGCTTCGGTTCGCAGATCAGCATGATGTTGCTGCATTGGGTGAAAACGAAAGATGGAATTCGTCGCCGCCCGAACGCTCTGGGCTATGCCTACCGCATCGCCGACCAGACTGCCTGGAGTGCATGGCTAACTAGGATCGCGGGCTATCCCACTGCGGATTTGGAAGTAGTCCAACGTACGCTACGAGTGCGGGATCAAGCATCGGCAAAGCGTCTCGCGGAAGTTGCGCAGGCCTTGCACTCGGCGCAGGCCGCGCCGACGTCCACCGTTCAGGTACCGCCCCTTGCTATGCCTACCCTGCCTGTGAAGCCGGAGCCAAAGCCCGTTCCGAACAAGGTGAGCGAACAAAAAGTGCAAGCTCCCCTTGTCGTTGATCCTTCCGCACCGTCAAAACCGGCAGCAAAAGGCGATCCCGTAAAAGAGAAAGTGCTGGCTCTGGTAGCGGAAAAAACCGGCTATCCGGTTGACATGCTCGATCTGGATCTCGATCTCGAAGCCGACTTGGGCGTCGATACCGTTAAGCAGGCTGAGGTCTTCGCCTCGATTCGTGAGACCTACGGTATTCCACGCGACGAGAACCGCAAGCTGCGCGACTATCCGACACTAGCGCACGTCATCCGTTTCGTGTATGAGAAGCGGCCCGACCTGGTCTCGACCCCACCGGCGACCAAAGAAGAAGTTAAACCCGCAACTCCGAAAACCACGCCCGTGGTCGAGAAGTCGGCACCCACTACGAAATCGTCGCAAGACGCAGGCGACGCCGTCAAGGAACGCATCCTGGCTCTGGTCGTAGAGAAGACTGGCTACCCGAAAGACATGCTGGACTTGGATCTTGATCTTGAAGCGGACCTCGGAGTCGACACCGTGAAACAAGCAGAAATGTTCGCGGCCATCCGCGAGATCTACAGCATTCCGCGCGACGAGAACCGAAAACTGCGCGATTATCCGACGCTAGCGCACGTCATCCGGTTCGTCTTTGAGAAACGCCCTGACCTGGCTGTAGCCCCCGCGGAAGCAGAGGAAGGAGTCAGCCTTACCGCTCCCAACACTACTGTGGTAGCTGAGAAACCAGCCCCAGCAGCGAAGTCTGCGCCAGAATCTGTCGGCGACTCGGTCAAGGAACGCATTCTCACTCTGGTGGTGCAGAAAACAGGCTATCCAAAAGACATGCTTGATCTGGATCTCGATCTCGAAGCCGATCTCGGCGTTGACACTGTGAAACAGGCCGAAATGTTCGCGGCCATCCGCGAGATCTACAACATTCCGCGCGACGAAAACCGCAAGTTGCGTGATTATCCGACGCTAGCCCACGTGATCCGATTCGTCTTTGAGAAGCGTCCCGACTTGGCGGGTGTGCCAACAACCGTATCCTCACCGACCATCAGCGAACCAACTACACCCAAGTCAGTCCCAGCAGTGGCCCAAGCAGCAACAGACGATGCCATCAAGGAGAAGGTGCTCGACATCGTCGCTGAGAAGTCGGGCTATCCCAAAGACATGTTGGACCTGGATCTCGATCTCGAAGCCGATCTCGGTATCGACACCGTCAAACAGGCAGAAATGTTCGCGGCCGTGCGAGCGGCTTACAACATTCCGCGCGATGAAAATCTCAAGCTCCGCAACTTTCCAACATTGGCCCACGTGATCAAGTTCGCTCGCGACCGGCAGCCTGGCTTGGCCAAAGTGCCCGCCCCCAGCTCTTCCACTACGCGACAGACGCTAGAACCAGCGCAGAAAAAACCGGCAGCCTCTGCCGTTTCGAAGCCGACGCCGATTGCGGCCCAGCGTCCGATGCCTGCCAGTCTCGACGCGGCCAATCAGATTCCTCGCCGCGTGCCCGTTCCCAACTTGCGTCCGCCTCTTGCTCTGTGCAAGCCAACCGGCGTCACGCTATGTCTTGGACGCCGTGTGGTCCTCATGCCGGACAAGTCCGGTGTGGCTGACGCGCTGACGCAGCGGCTTCAGACCTTGGGTGTCGAAATTCTGCGGATTGAACACACGCCGGATGCGGAGCAGCTAGCGAGCCGACTCAAGACTTGTCTGGCCGCAGGTCCGATACACGGAGTGTACTGGCTGCCTGCGCTGGACAATGAGGGTGACCTCACAGCCATGGACTTCGCCAGTTGGCACGAAGCGCTTCGGGTACGTGTCAAATCACTGTATGCCACCATGCGCATTCTGTACGAGCAGGTTGCGACGCCGGGCACATTCCTGGTTTCGGCGACGCGGCTCGGTGGACAGCACGGCTACGACAAAGCCGGCGCGTTAGCGCCATTAGGCGGCGCAGTCGCGGGCTTCACCAAAACCTACAAGCGCGAGCGGTTGGACGCCCTGGTCAAGACGGTCGACTTTGAAGCGGAACGAAATCCATCCGAGGTCGCCGACATCCTGATTGAGGAAACTCTGCGCGATCCGGGCGCAGTCGAAATCGGCTACAAGGAAGGATTGCGTTGGACAATCGGCTTGCAAGAACAGCCCGCAGCCGATGGCAACCCCGGTCTGACTCTGGACAGCAACACCGTGTTCCTTGTCACCGGCGCGGCCGGAAGTATCGTATCCGCGATCACCGCCGATTTGGCGACCGCCTCCGGCGGCACGTTCTACCTGCTCGATCTGGTGCCCGAGCCAGATCCTGCAAATCCCGATCTCAAGCGTTTCGTGACTGACAAGGACGGTCTCAAGCGCGATCTATTCGCACGCATCCAGGCGCGTGGCGAGCGAGCCACCCCCGCCTTGGTTGAAAAAGAGCTGGCAGCCCTGGAGCGAGCACAAGCCGCCCGCAACGCCATCGATGCCGTGCAGGCCGCGGGCGGTACCGCGCACTACTTCAGCGTCAACCTCACGGACGCAGACGCTGTCACCAAAATTATCCAGCAAGTGCGCGAACGCAGCGGTCGGATCGATGTGCTCTTGCACGCCGCCGGAACCGAGCGCAGTCACTTTCTCCCGGACAAAGAAGCGCGTGAATTCGATCTTGTCTTCGACGTCAAGAGCGACGGCTGGTTCAATCTTCTGCATGCCATCGGCGACATGCCCCTCGGCGCAACGGTGGCGTTCAGTTCGATTGCCGGACGCTTCGGTAATGCCGGACAAACCGATTACAGCGCGGCCAACGACCTCCTGTGCAAGATCAGCTCAAGCTTCCGCACCACTCGACCCGGCACACGCGGAATCGTGATCGACTGGACGGCGTGGGGCGGCATCGGCATGGCCACCCGCGGGTCCATCCCGAAGATGATGGAACTGGCCGGCATCGATATGCTGCCACCAGACGCGGGGATTCCTTTAATTCGCCGCGAACTGACGGCTGGAGGTACCCGCGGCGAAATCGTCATCGGCCAACGTCTCGGTGTCATGCTGAACGAGTGGGATGCTACTGGCGGACTCGATACATCAGCGGCGGAAACGCTTACGCGATCCGCACCAGAACCAATTCTCGGCAAGATCGCAGCCGTCGGCCTGCACAAAGGCCTCAAAATCGAGACCACGCTCGACCCGGCGATTCAACCGTTCCTACACGACCATCAAATTGACGGTACACCAGTGCTGCCCGGGGTCATGGGCATCGAGGCATTCGCCGAAGCCGCGCTGTGCATGCTTCCCGGCTGGCATATCGAGGCGATCGAAGACGTAAACTTCATGGCGCCGTTCAAGTTCTATCGGAAGGAACCGCGCACGGTGACGGTCGAAGCAGCCATCTATCCGCACCGCGATACCTTGGTGGCAGATTGCCGCTTGACCGGCCAACGGTCCCTCCCCAACCAGGCCGAGCCACAAGTCACCACCCACTTCACCGCCCGGGTACGGCTCACAAAGCAGACACTCAAAGCCGTGACCGTGCCGGCGCTAGGCACGCCGGTTGGACACATCATCGAAGCCGCCGAGATCTATCCCCTCTACTTCCACGGACCCGCATACCAGGTGGTGGAGCGCGCGTGGTGGGACGGACACCGGATTGTCGGGCTGATGGCGAAAGGCTTGCCCCCAAACCATCTGCCCTCCGAATCTGCCGACCCTTATGGCACCGCGTCTGATTGAGCTCTGCTTCCAAACCGCTGGGCTCTGGGAGATGGGCACAGAGGGCCGCATGGGTCTGCCATTGCACATCAATCGCGTCTCGTCATTATTAATACCGGAGTCGGCCGACACCCGTTTGTACGCCGTGGTCACTTCCGAGCAGGATCGTGGCAGCTTCGATGCGCAGGTTGTGGATGCGAAAGGAAACCTCTACCTGCAACTTAGCGGGTACCGCACGGTAGCAGTTCCCAACGCGGTGGATGCTGGACGTTTGAAGGCACTGCAGGCGGCGATGTCACTGGACGCCGTCGCCGCATGAAGAACATGAAACTGATTGTCCTGACGATCGGTTGATCGGGGGACTTATGGAATACGAATTTCAACGCGTAGCTATCGTGAATCGCGGCGAAGCCGCCATGCGTTTCATCCACGCTGTCCGCGATTTCAATCAGGAAAATGGCACATCGTTGCGCACGATTGCGCTTTTCACCGAGCCTGATCGCCATAGCATGTTTGTGCGTGAGGCCGACGAGGCTGTGTGTCTCGGTCCCGCTCAGATTGTCGATCCAGACACAAAGCAGACCAAGAGCAGTTACGTCGACTATGGCCGGCTCGAACTCGCGCTGGCGGAGGCACGCGCGGACGCGGTATGGGTGGGCTGGGGTTTTGTGGCCGAGCACGCCGCATTTGCCGACCTCTGCCATCAGTTGGGCATCGTGTTTATCGGACCAAATGGCGATGTGATGCGCCGCGTGGGCGACAAGATCGCCTCAAAGCGATTGGCCGAGCAGGCGCAGGTACCGGTAACTCCATGGAGCCACGGCCCGGTGGAAACGATCGATGACGCGTGGGGGCATGCCGAGCGACTGGGTTATCCGCTCCTTCTTAAGGCGACCGCCGGAGGCGGCGGTCACGGGATCCGCCTGGTGCGTTCCGCGGAGCAACTTCCGCAAGCCTTTTCGAGCGCCCGGGCTGAGGCCTTCAAAGCCTTTGGGGATCCAACCATTTTCATGGAGCAGCAGGTGCCACGCGCGCGCCACGTTGAGGTCCAGATTATTGCCGACCACTACGGCACAACCTGGGCCGCCGGCGTGCGCGACTGCACCGTCCAGCGGCGCCACCAGAAAATCCTCGAAGAAGCGCCTTCGCCGGCGCTTTCTCCCGAGCAAGATCGGGCGTTGCGCGAGGCGGCGGTGCGCTTGAGTGAAGCAGTGGGCTATCACAACGCTGGAACCGTCGAATTCCTGTACGAACCGGAAATCAATCGCTTCTCCTTCATGGAGATGAATACGCGGTTGCAGGTCGAACATCCGGTGACCGAATGCACCACCGGCCTCGATCTCGTCAAACTTCAGATTCATGTCGCGCGTGGAGGCCGCCTGGAAGGCGAACCTCCCCGCACCACCGGTCATGCCATAGAGGTGCGGCTGAATGCGGAAGATCCGGACAACGGCTTTGCTCCGGCTCCAGGCGCCATTGAACGGTTCAGAATTCTGCCCGGGCCGGGAGTCCGCATCGACACCGGAGTGGCGGAAGGAGATGCCATCCCGGCGGATTTCGACTCGATGATCGCCAAGATCATCGCTTACGGCCGGAACCGGAAAGAAGCGCTGTCCCGCCTGCAGCGGGCGCTACGCGAAAGCGTTGTCGTCATCAAGGGCGGCGCCAGCAATAAAGCGTTTCTGCTGGAATTGTTAAGCCGTCCCGAAGTGCAAAGTGGAGAATTTCACAATGGATGGCTGGACAATTTGGCGGCAACCGGCAAGCACCTCTCCAGGCAGTACGCCGATGTAGCTCTGGTTCAAGCCGCGATCGAGTCTTACGATGCCCAATTGGCAGTGGAGCAGGCGCAGTTTTATGCGTCGGCGGTGCGCGGGCGCCCGCACGTCCACTGCGAAGTAGGCAGAACTGCAGAACTACGTTATCGAGGCAATTGCTACGCGCCTAAGACTTATCGGCTCGGTCCTCAGCGATACGGCGTGGATGCAAATGGTTCACGGATCGAAGCCCAGATCGACCGCTTGGGTCAGTTTGAAAGTCGGCTCACGGTTTTCGGGCGTCGTTTTCGCATCGTCTCCGTGGTCCATGGACTCAGTTACTTGATCGAGGTCGACGGCGTTTCGCACCGGATTGATCGAGATGACGGGGGCGTGGTACACGCGCCAGCACCGGCGGTAGTGGTTTCCATTGCCGTCAAGCCCGGCGACACGGTCGCGGTCGGCGACCGTCTGGCTGTGCTCGAGGCCATGAAAATGGAAATGCAGGTCGTGGCTCCATTTGCCGGGAAAGTCCGCCAAGTCATGACCATACCCAACGTGCAGGTGGACACGGGAGCCCCGCTCTTGCAGATCGACCCCGCCGCCGATGGCGATAGCGTTGCGGACAAGGAACGAGTGGTCTTTGGCACGTCGGCCGCCTCGGGCGGAAACGGACAAGCCATCCAGTCCACGTGCCGTCAGAGCCTGGATGAACTCCGCCAGCTCATGCTGGGATTTGACGTGGATCCGAAGCACACTGCGCGGGTACTCGGCGAATGGAGCCAGAATTGTCCCGTGGACAGCGATGAAATCAGACAAAGCGAAGATGAGATCCTCAACATCTTTGTGGACATATGTTCGCTGTTCCAACGCGAGCCGGAGGTAAACCATCGGGCCAGCGGTGAAGAACGCAGCGCCGAGGCTTATCTCTTTTCGTACTTGCGCATGCTGGAGACGCGAGGTGAAGGACTCCCGTCCGCTTTTGTCAGCTCGCTTAAACGCGCGCTGGCTCACTACGGTGTGCAGACGCTCGATCGTTCTCCCGAACTGGAAGAAAGCTTGCTCTGGATTTACAAATCGCATCAACGCGTCGAGCAGCAAGTCGCGCCCATTGTAAGCGTTCTCGAACGACGTTTGCGTCGCATCCAGAAGCAGTCACCGCAGAACGACGAGGCTTTTCGAACGCTTCTCGACCGAATGGCCTCCATGAGCAATGGGCTCTTTCCCGCGGTCACCGACTTGGCCCGAGAGGTGCGCTATCGCTACTTCGACCAGCCTCTGTTTAAGCGGGCGCGCAAGCAAGTGTATGAGCAAGTAAAGGCGCACCTCGACTATATGGCTGCCAATCCCGGCGCCACCGATCGCCGCGAAAGAGTACGGGCGTTGGTCGAATGTCCGCAACCGCTGGCGAGCCTGCTATCCAGCCGGTTTGCGGCCGCCGATCCGGCCCTGCGCATGTTCATGCTGGAAGCGCTCACTTGGCGGTATTACCGCATTCGAAACCTCACGAACTTTCATACCCTGGCAGTGGGCGGTCAGTGTTACGCCTCTGCCGAGTACGATCATGAGGGAAAACGCATCCATGTCTTTACTACCCACGCCGAGTACTCCCACCTCTCGGAGGCGGCGCGGACGATGTTTCCAATGATCGCGGAAGTGCCAGCGGACCATGACATCGTCATCGATTTTTACGTTTTCCATTCCGGCTGGCTGGGCGACCCAGAGGTTACGCAGCAGGAAGTGCGCTCGGTGCTTGACCAGGCCGGCTTCCCACGCTCGATCCGACGCATCCTGGTCACGGTCGCTGGTCCCGGCCACGGCCATGGCCTGACCGACAGGCACCAATTCACCTATCGCCCCAGCGGGAATGGATACGAAGAGGAGAAGTTCTACCGCGGAATCCACCCCATGCTGGGCAAGCGGTTGCATCTCTGGCGGCTCAGCAATTTCAAGATTGAGCGGTTACCGTCAGTGGAAGACGTGTACCTCCTTCATGCCGTCGCCCGCGATAACCCGAAGGATGAGCGCTTGTTCGCCTGCGCAGAAGTTCGCGACGTAACTCCAGTGCGCGACGAGAAGGGGAGGATCGTGCAGCTGCCGCATCTGGAGCGCATGTTAACCGAAGCTCTGGCCGGCATCCGGCTATTTCAGTCGCGACGGCCCGCCCATCAACGGCTCTATTGGAATCGCATACTGCTTAATGTGTGGCCCCCCCTTACCCTTCAGCCGGATGAATTGCGTGATCTGGTACGCAAACTTGCGCCCGCAACCGAAGGCCTGGGGTTGGAACAAGTGGTAGTGCGCGCCCGCATTCCCCATCCGGCGACCGGTGAGTTGCGCGAAATGGTGGTGCGTATCTCGACTCCGGGCGGCAGCGGAATCCTTATCAGCTACCGGCCCGCGGACAAACTACTGCCCATCCGAACGCTGCCCGAATACGACCAAAAAGTCGTCCGCATGCGTCAGCGTGGGCTCATCTACCCCTACGAAATTATCAAAATGCTCACACCCGCTCCGGAATACACGCGGGCGGAATTTCCCACTGGCGATTTTATCGAGCACGATCTCAACCCTGCGGGTCGTCTGATTCCGGTCGACCGTCCTTATGGGCAAAACAAAGCCAACATAGTCGTGGGCGTGATCCGCAACTTTACGACCAAGTATCCCGAGGGCATGACACGCGTTCTGATGCTGGGAGATCCGAGCAAGGACCTGGGCGCCATCGCCGAGCCGGAATGCCGGCTCATCCTCGCAGCTTTGGATCTGGCCCACGCGAAGGGCGTTCCTCTGGAATGGTTCCCCATCTCGGCCGGCGCCAAGATTTCGATGGCCAGCGGGGTCGAGAACATGGATTGGATTGCCCGCGTTCTGCGGGGCCTGATCGAGTTCACGCAAGCCGGTGGCGAAGTGAATCTGGTGGTCAACGGGATCAACGTCGGCGCGCAGCCTTACTGGAACGCCGAAGCCACCATGCTCATGCACACCCGGGGCATTCTGATCATGACTCCGAAAGCCGCCATGGTCCTGACCGGCAAGCGCGCGCTGGACTACTCCGGCAGCGTCTCCGCCGAGGACAATCAAGGGATCGGCGGTTACGATCGCATCATGGGGATCAACGGCCAGGCGCAATACTGGGCGCGCGATATCGACGAAGCCTGCCACATTCTGTTGCGTCACTATGACCACACCTACGTGGCCCCGGGCGAGCGTTTTCCCCGAAGGGACGCGACTACTGATCCCACTGACCGGGATGTCCGAAACTATCCGCACGGCAAGAATGGAGATGAGGGTTTCGAACTTGTTGGCGATATCCTATCGGACGAGACCAACCCTGGGCGCAAGAGAAGTTTTGATATTCGCAAAGTGATGAAGGCGGCCACAGACCAGGACCATGCTCCCCTGGAGCGCTGGGCCGGTATGCGAGCGGCGGAGACCGCGGTAGTGTGGGATGCCCATCTCGGCGGCAATCCTGTTTGTCTGATCGGTATCGAATCCCGGCCCGTGCCTCGGTTAGGATTTGTCCCCGCCGACGGGCCCGATCAGTGGACTTCGGGAACGCTCTTCCCGCAATCCTCCAAGAAAATCGCGCGCGCCATCAACGCGGCCAGCAATAATCGACCGGTCGTTGTCCTTGCTAACCTGTCGGGTTTTGATGGCTCCCCAGAGTCGATGCGCCGGTTGCAGCTCGAGTACGGTGCCGAGATCGGGAGATCAGTAGTGAACTTCAAAGGCCCCATCGTCTTTTGCGTGATCTCCCGTTATCACGGCGGTGCTTACGTGGTCTTCTCGCGGGCGCTGAATGAAAGTGTAGAAGTGGCGGCCTTGGAGGGAACGTATGCCTCGGTGATCGGCGGAGCTCCGGCGGCGGCTGTGGTGTTCGCCGGCGAGGTCGAAGCCAAGGCTCGCAAAGATGCGCGCCTGCAACCGCTGAACCAGGCGATCGCTCAGGCCGAAGGCGCGGAGAAAGGCCGTTTGCGTGCCCAGTGGGACGAACTCTTTAAAGTCATCCACTCCGAGAAGCTGGGCGAAATGGCAGCGGAGTTCGACCGCGTTCACAGCGTGCAGCGTGCTCTCGCGGTCGGCGCTCTCAACTACATCATTCCGCCTGCAAACCTGCGCCCTTATCTCATCCACGCAGTCGAACGTGGGATTGCAAGAGTGGAGGAATCAGAAGCTGCAAAGCCGGAGAGCAAGGTATCGGAAATTGCGATAACGGAGGCGGCCTAGCTCCGGCCAAGAGTGAATTTGATGAATGTGTATTGGTTGGAACAATCCGAAGCAGATGTACCCGCCGAGAATAATTGGCTCAGCGAAAACGAGGCAGTTCGTCTGAACGGCATGCGCTTTGCCAAGCGCCGCGCCGACTGGCGGCTGGGACGCTGGACGGCGAAGCGCGCTCTGTCCGTTTGCATGGATGTGCCTGCTCATCCCCAGGTATTCAAGAAAATGGACATACGTGCCGCGTCATCCGGGGCACCTGAAGTCTTTTTCGCCAACCAGCCGGCGGCGGTCACGATTTCACTCAGTCACCGAGATGGCGTCGCAGCGTGTGCGGTGGCGAAGTCCGGCGTGGAGATAGGTTGTGATCTGGAAATGGTCGAGCCGCGTACCGATGCTTTCGTCGCCGACTATTTCACGATCGAAGAGCAAGCCTTAGTTGCGCGCGCGTCTGCGGAAGACCGGCCTCGGCTCTTGGCCCTGCTGTGGAGCGCGAAAGAGAGCGCGCTCAAAGCGCTGCATGAAGGGCTTCGGCTCGATACCCGGTGCGTGGTAGTTAACCCCTTCGATGGGTCCTTCGATCTAAATGGCTGGAGCCCACTCCATGTTCGTTATACCGCTGGTGTCCTCTTCCACGGTTGGTGGCACCTCGCAGATAACATCCTGCGAACCGTGGTCGCGTCTCCGCGGCCGGATTCGCCGACGCCCTTAACCATCCCAGCCCGCTTTTTCGACGGCGCGTCGCGTTGCGCGTAGCAGGTAGGCGATTTGCAGCAGGGACTATATGGACCGTAGTAACGAATTCGATTTCGACTTCATCGTCATCGGATCCGGTTTTGGTGGTAGCGTTTCCGCCCATCGCCTGGTAGAGAAGGGTTACAAAGTCGCGGTCATGGAAATGGGCCGGCGCTGGACGCCGGAAAATCTCCCGCACACCAGTTGGTCCGTCCATCGCTGGCTGTGGCGTCCCAAGCTCGGCTTGCGCGGCTTCTTCAACATCCAGTTCTTCAAACACGCAACCATCTTCCACGGCAGTGCGGTGGGTGGCGGATCAATTACCTACGCCTGCACTTTGCTTCAGCCCCCTGAAAAAGTCTGGGGAGCAGGATCATGGACGGGATTGTCCAACTGGAAAGCCGAGATGCCCCAGCACTACGAAACCGCTGCACGGATGCTGGGGGTGACGGAAAACAGAATCCTCGGCCCCGCCGACCATCTCCTGAAGAAGGCTGCGGAAGTTTCGGGCACTGGTCATACTTTCTACCGCACAAAAGTCGGCATCTTCGAGCCTGAGGAGGGAGAGCCGGGCGATCAAACCTTCCCCGACCCATACTTCGGAGGAGAAGGTCCGGCACGAACCACATGCATCGGCTGCGGTGGCTGCATGATGGGTTGCCGCTACGGCGCGAAAAATACTCTGGATCTGGGCTATTTGTATTTGGCTGAAAAGCACGGAGCTCAGGTCTTCCCCGAAACGAGGGTGGTGAACGTCAAACCTCTGGGTGGCGCCAGCGATGGCAGCGCCGGATACGAAGTGAGCACCGTCAAGTCCACGGCATGGATTCGCCGCCACCCCCGCCGCTTCACCTGCCGCGCGGTGGTCTTCTCCGCCTCGTCGCTGGGCACCATGGAACTTCTTTTTCATCTCAAAGAAAAACGCTCGTTGCCCGCCATCAGCAGCCAACTCGGCCAGCACGTCCGCACCAATTCCGAATCGCTCATCGGCGCACGCACACCGGGCTACTCTCAGGATGTGTCGGAGGGTATCGCGATCGGCTCCGGCGTCTACATTGACGAGCACACCCACATCGAAGCCGTCCGCTACCCACGGGGCTCTGATGCAATGGGATTTCTGACTACAATTCTGACTGATGGCCGCCCCGGTCGGCAGCGGATTGTACTTTGGGCAAGAAATGTCGCAGCCTCGATGCTGCGCCACCCGTTCAAGACGGTACGTGTTTTGCAACCAATAGGCTGGGCCCGGGAGTTCGTGATCCTGCTCTGCATGCAGGCGCTCGAGGGAGAGATCGAGATGCGCTGGCAACGTCCCTGGTTCTGGCCGTTCCGGAAGTTCTTAGTAAGCCGCGGCGAGAAGGTTCCCACTTACATTCCGAAAGCCAACGAGTTCGCGAAGACACTGGCGCAACTCACCGGCGGTTTTCCCATGAGCATGCTGCCAGAGATCCTTTTCAACGTTCCAGGCACCGCCCACTGTATCGGAGGCTGCGTAATCGCCGACAATTCCACCCACGGCGTGGTCGATTCTCGCCACCGCGTCTTCAACTACAAGAACATGTACATCTGTGACGGTTCCGTAGTGGCAGCCAATCTAGGGGTCAATCCCAGCCTGACGATCACCGCGCTCGCCGAACGGGCAATGAGCTTTATCCCGCCCGCCGCTGAGACCGATTGGAACGATTCATCGGAAATGTAGCGCCGCCGTCTCGGCGGCTGCCGTGGGCGCGTCTCCGCCCCCGCGGGCGAGGGCAAGTGCCGGCGCTACAAGGGGAGCCGTGCTGATCGAATCGCAAGAAAACTGGGCTCCAGCTCCTGAAGGTTCTTTCAGGCAGTACTACGTTGCCGTGGTCGCTACCGAGGCCGCCGAAACTGCAGGCAGCAAGCGATCCAGAATCGCCTGCTCGCACTGCAGCCACAAACGCCCTGTGTAAAGCAAAGCGCTACACTGCAGCGTGACCCAATCCCGAGTCTTCAGAGGCGAGCGGAACTCTTTGCGGTTCGTGATCCAATGCTGGGCGACATGACGTGCGATGGCGAAGCCTAAGCCGCTGTCGGATCCTCCGATATCGCCCAGAATTCCATCCAGCGTAAACATCACCTTTGATAACATGATCAGCGGTCCGGGAAACTTCACACCCTTCATGGCAAGGCGTTCCAGAAGCAGCATCGCATCCACGCCGCTGGGCAGACGCACGACCGGCAGTTCACCAAGAAAATTCGTGACAAACTCGGCGACCATTCGCCCCCGCGGTGAAGCACTTCGGATATGCTGTTGGCTAAGCGCCAAAACTTCGTTGCACGTACCCACCGGATCGCGCAAGGTCACCATCAGAAACAAGAGTGCAAGATGCCGCCGCTGATCGCGGCTCAAGCGTTCCCGCAGCGCCCAGTCGATGATCGTCAACTCGCCCGTGCGATTGTCATAAAGCAGATTCCCGGCATGGGGATCGCCGTGAAAAATGGCATCTTCCTGCGCCGCTAAAAGCGGCACCGCAATCAGCGCCTCGATCAGTTGCTCGGCAACTTTCCTTCGCCGCGCCACTGGCAAGCGCGCTGCCGCGTTGGTCACCTTGATCCCGCGCTCCTCGGTAAGCGCCGTAATTCGGGGCGTACACAGCGGCTGAATCAGCCGAGGCACGCGCACCCCGCGCATCGACTTATACAGGCCCCACGCTTCGACCAGCGTCTTCTGCTCGCGCGCAAAGTTGACTTCGTGCCGCAGCAAGCGCCGGACTTTCTTGAAAGTGTCGGGGAGCAGCTTCGCTGGAAATCCGTAATTGTGTTGCCGGTCGCTGAAGTATTGCGCCAGCCCCTGCAGATAGTCCATGTCCTCCGCAAAGTACTCAGGGATGTGAGGCTTCAGAACTTTGAAAACCCCGCGCTCCCGCTTTCCGCTCTCCGGGTTACGCCAGGTGAAGCGCACCACCGCGCTGACGCTGGCCTCCGACAGAATAGCCGGCGCGACCTTCACGTCGTATTTCTCGACCCGCGGCCCTAATTCTCGCCGAATGATCGCGACCACATCCTCTGGCCGGACATCGCGAATCCCATTCTCCAGTCGCTCCAGCGCATTCCGCAGCGCCGGACGAAGATGCTGGTTGCGCGCAATCACTTGTCCCAGCTTCTGCAGCCCAGGCACTTTCGCAATCAACCGTAGCAACCGCACTTCCGCCGAAGTATCCAACGGAAGCTCAAGCTGCTCGAGCAATTTGGGGGCAAGCCGCGCCGGTGAAAGCCGCGCCACGACAAACATCATTGCGTCCCGAACCGGCGGACGCCACTTGATGTAAGCCTGCGGCACTAACCTCTCCACCGGAACGATCTCGTCAACAATCCATCGCGCCATCGTGTCCCGCATAGCTTGGCCAGCCGGGCTTCGCAACCCAGCTTCAATGGCGCGAGTCTGCTCGTCCGCCGTTGCCCCTTTAGGCAAGAAGTTTGCAAGGGCAGCACGCAAATGCTCCGGAGCCATCTGGCGCAATCCATCTTCGATGGTTGACGAGCTGACGACCGTCGCAGACATAGGGGTCACCTTCTATAAAATAGACCCAACGCAAGGGACTCCGCTGTGATTGCCGTCACGGGGTCATGAAGCGTATCGAAATTTGCGAAATATTGTGGCATTTCAATCCGATCATTTCCGGCGTAGCGATAAATCGGTAGTTTGCTGCGGACTTCTGCAAGGGTACATTTTTCATCATTGTTCGGTGATAGAGGTCACACCCAGCCGTAAGCTCAATCACCTCATTTTCTTGAACTCAGGAATACGTTGGAGGTGTGCGTGGAGGTAATTATGTCAACCATCGCACCGATAGCCGAGCAAAAAGAAAAGAAGATCGATTTCCAGCACATTGCAGTAGCCACGGACTTTTCTGCTGCGTCAAAACGAGCGCTCGCCCACGCCGCCACTCTCGCACGGCGGTATGGCGCGGAACTCTCGCTAGTGCATGCAATTTGTGATGAGCCACGCGAGCCGGTTCCGATGGACCCCCTGCCGCGGGAGGTCGACCGCCAGCGGCTTAAAGCCGAGCAGAAGATGAAACAGCTCGACGAAGAATCACATCTCCAGGACTTGCGTCACCGTACCCTGCTTCAGTATGGATCGGTCTGGGACCTGGTGCATTCAATTGTCGAACACGACGAGATCGATCTGCTCGTGCTCGGCACCCATGGGCGTGGAGGACTAAAGAAGCTCGCGTTAGGTTCGATCGCGGAAGAAGTGCTCCGCCTGGCAACCTGCCCGGTGCTAACTGTCGGTCCGAATGCCAGCGAGCCGAAATCCGATGTGGCCGATTTTAAGAGCATCCTTTTTGCAACAGATTTTGGCCCCGCCTCTGCCAACGCGTTCAAATATGCATTGTTCCTCGCCGGAGCCCGGGCAAAATTGACACTGTTCCATACCGTGCCACCTACGGCCATTGTAGATATTGGCCCAGCGGCATACTGCCCCGGAACATGCGCCGCTGGCGAGCTGATTTTATGGCAGTCCAGAACGCGTCAGGAGAGCTTGAGAAAACTGCGGGCACTGGTTCCGTCGAACGCTAACCTGGCGAACGAGCCAGAGTACGTAGTTGCAAGCGAGTCCTTGTCCGAGGGAATCTTGGCGGCTGCAGCCGCGTGTCAAGCTGAGCTGATCGTGATGGGAGCGAACCGGGCACGCTCCGCTCGTTTAGCCGCACACGTACCCTGGACCGTTACTCACGACGTCCTCTGCCAAGCCAAATGCCCTGTTCTGACGGTCGGGAACTGAGGCGGTCAGAAGGATAAAGGATAAGTTCCGTCCAACGGGTCGCTTGCGCGAAGCCGCACACATCTCCAACTCGCGGTTGCACGCGTGAACACAAAGGAGACCCGATGCCTCCAGTGCGGGAATTTGCCGTCCCGGCGGTCATTCAATGCTAGCGAAGCTCTGCTAAGGCGCCGCGTTTGGCCATCGGCACAAATTCGCGCACTTCGTGCCCGGTCCAGATCTGTCGTGGACGCGCAATCTTCTGTTCTGCGTCATTCAACATCTCCTGCCACTGCGCCAGCCACCCCACCGTGCGCGGAATGGCAAACAGCACAGTAAACATTTCTGGCGTGAATCCCATCGCCTGATAGATGATTCCCGAGTAAAAGTCCACATTCGGGTACAGTTTGCGCTTGATAAAGTAATCGTCCTCAAGCGCGATTCGCTCCAGTTCAAGCGCGATATCCAACTTCGGGTTGCGGCCAGTTACCTCGAACACCTGCTCGGCGGTCCACTTGATGATCTTGGCGCGTGGGTCGTAGTTCTTGTAAATCCGGTGCCCAAATCCCATCAGCTTCCCATGCCCTTCCTTGATTCGCTTCACATAAGCCGGCACGTTGTTCTTGGAGCCGATCTCATCCAACATTTTCAACACTTCTTCGTTAGCGCCTCCGTGCAGCGGCCCGGCAAGGGCCGCGGCCGCCGCTGCGGTAGCCAGGTAGGGATCGGTCTGCGAACTGCCCACGCACCTCATCGCATTGGCGCTGCAGTTCTGCTCATGATCAGCATGCAGGACAAACAAAATGTCCAGTGCGCGTGCCAGCACCGGATTCGCGACGTACTTTGGTTCCACCATTTTCCACAGCATGTTCATGAAGTTTTCGGCATATCCCAGGTCGTTGTCAGGGTACACATAGGGATAGCCCAGATTGTGCCGGTAAGCCATGGCAGCCATAGTGGGCATTTTGGCAACTAGGCGTTTCACCTGCAGTAGACGATTGACGGGATCGTGGATGTCCCTCGCCTCCGGGTAAACCGTGGCGAGTGCTGCCACGGAGGTCACCAGCATCGCCATGGGATGGGCGTCGTATCGAAAACCACCTAGGAAGTTCTTGGTCGACTCGTGCAGCATGGTGTGATGCGTGATGTCGTTGACCCAATCTTTCAGCTCATTTGCGGTGGGCAGCTCGCCAAATAACAACAGGTACGCAACCTCAAGAAAACTGCAGTGTTCGGCTAATACTTCGATGGGATAGCCCCTATAACGCAGGATGCCGCGCTCACCATCAATAAACGTGATCGCGCTGCGGCATGAAGCTGTATTGGTGAAGGCTGGGTCGTAGGTCATCAGTCCGAAGTCCTCGGGGCTGGTTTTGATTTGTCGCAGGTCCATGGCCCGGATCGTGCCGTCTTCGATGGGCAGCGTATAAGTCTGTGCCGTGCGATTGTCGGTGATAGTGATGGTGTTTTGCGCCATGGGAGATTCCTCCTTGACCACTCCTGGTCGGTTGAAATCCGAGTCTGTACGACCGCAGTTCTAATTCAGACCTACAAGTTAAGAGATCCTCGTCACTCTCACAGTGAGCGAGCTCACCGCTTCATGTGACCGACGTCACAAGTGTGGAGATGGCATGTCTACTCAAGTTCCAAAGAACAAAGCGGTGTTGGATAAGACCTGCCTTCCCATGGCCACGCTTACATGGACTCTAACCGATGGGTCGCAAGGAGCGCTGGCAATCGGGGGCAAAGCTTCTTTAAATGGTGAAGTGGTTATGGATGGCTCCATGATAGATCGCGGCTCAACTCCTGGCTTTCCTCACAAACCCGTCCTCGCCCCACTCTTCCGAGCCCACGCCGTTATGCACGAAAAACAATCCTGTCGGATCGTATTTCTTTTTCACCGACGCCAGCCGTGCGTAATTGCTTCCCCAGTACGCTTGCTGCCAGTTCTCCTGAAAAAAATTGCTTTCCGAAACGTACGCTCCGTCATCCGGCACGATCGCGCGCAACTCATTTACGCACTTGTGGATCTCTTGCCGAGATTTTCGTCCGGCCTCAACATCCGGCTCATGGCCGCGCACGCCCGGATATCCGCCGCCTGCGTCGCCTACGATGGCCAGCGCAAATGCATTCAGCACTGCGGGGTTCGTCGCTGTATCGCGTGTCGCCTCCATTGCCTCGCGCGGCCCTCCCGCCAGCCCTTTGTTGAAATGCAACTCGATGTCTTTGTGCCGCGAACCGGCAAACAGCACCTGCGCGAGCCGCTCCTGCGAATCATCTTCGAGCAGAGACGCCGGCATCCACAACGATTCGTATCCGTAAAGGAACCACGCCACTTGCCCCGCGTCTCCCGTCCACCACGCATTGTTTGAACTCGCTCCCGGCCGCTGGTCCAAATTAAAAACTGCTTGATGGTTCTGCTTCCTCCACTCCACGTCCCACCAATGCCGAGCCGGCATACTGCCCAGAATCGGTTGTCCCTCGATTGTGTAAGCGGCCGGCGAGCGCGCCACCCAATCCAGAAAGGGTTGCCATATCTTTTTTACTTCTTCCGTACTCAAATCGTGGCACACCATCAACAAGTCGAGCACATTGTCCCCCGCAATTTGCGCGTGCTCCCCCCAGTGATGGTTGAAAAGATTTTCCCGATAGAACCCGACGAAGTAGCGCAACAAACGCCAAAACGCGTCATCGGACGCGGCCTTCACCGTAAGAATCGCCGCGCCCCAAAATTCCGGCAGTTCCCGTACGCGCAGCGTCACTTTGCTCACTGCGCCGAATGTTCCTCCTCCGCCGCCCTTCAGCGCCCAAAACAAATCTGGGTTCGTACATGCATTCGCGACGCGCACTTTCCCATCTGCGGTGACTACTTCCGCCTCCAACAATCCCGCCGCCGCGGTTCCATAATGCTTCGAAAAACTTCCGAAGCCTCCGCTCTGGACCAGGCCCGCCACGCCGACCGTAGTGCATCCGCCGCCTTGCACATACGCGCCACCTTTTGTCGTCACCGCGTCGTACGCTTGCATCCAAATCGCACCGGAGCCGAGCGTCACCG